>CAWFYX010000001.1:0-340533 GCA_963820175.1 uncultured Acidobacteriaceae bacterium
ACTTGGCCGCCCAATCCGCGGCAGAAGCAGACACACATTGGTACACACCGGCTGATTCCCTCGGCCGACCAATAGCTACTAACCACAACAACAATGGTGCTAGACTTCGGCTATCGCTGAGCGCCGATGACTACGATCACAATCTCGAAAGAAGACTACCTAAAAGCTATTGCCGAAGCGGAAGCCGAAGGACAAACCGTTATTCCGGCTACTCTCGCTCACTGGCTCTCTGTGACCAGACCCGCTGTAACCTTCGCGCTGAAACGGCTGACCAAGGATGGTCTGGTTACGATCAGGAGCGACGGACACATTCGGCTTTCTGCCCAGGGCCGGGAGATTGCCGAACGCACAATCGTTCGCCATCACCTGATAGAGCGAATGCTTACGGAGATTTTTGGGATGGCGTGGTACGAGGTCCATGATGAGGCAGAACGACTTGAACACGCAGTATCGCCGGCGTTTGAGAAGAGACTGGCCGAAAAGCTCGGACACAAGGAAGTCTGCCCGCACGGGAACGGCCTGGCGATGCGCAGTCCCACAGAGCGGCGTAAGCGGGGGTTGCTCCTGCTCACGGAAGCGGCGCCCGGTTTGAAGTACACGGTCGTCAGCGTCTATGAACGCGATCGCAAGCTGCTGGAGTTCTTTGATACGGAGGGGATTCGTCCCGGGACGCGAGTCAGCGTGAGTTCGCGAAATTACGACGGCACGCTCTCGCTCACGATCGGAACCCACCACATTCGCCTGGGCTCGCCGGCGGCAGAGAGAGTCTGGATATCTAAAGCATAATTTTGACGAAATAGTTTACTATAGTTAACATCTCACGGTGTATGATGATTGCCCACAGGGCACACCCGTCCCGGTTGTGCACTCGGGGATTCGAGGAAAGAACCGTGAGATTGCAAGGCCTCCTGTCTGAAAGACTGCTCTTTGCTGTATTCACCGCGGCGACCGTCCTGTTACTTCAAGTCAAATCACCGGCGCAAGGGGAAACCACCAGCGCCATACTCGGCCAGGTTACGGATTCCAGCGGCGCGGTCGTGCCCGGCGCCACAGTCACGATCAATAATCGCGATATGGGACTCAAGCGGAGCGTACGAACCGATCCGGCAGGACGATTCAACTTTCCCCAGCTGCTGCCAGGAACCTACGCCGTTCGCGCGGAAGCAGCGGGCTTCGAGCCTCAGCAGGCGCAGAATGTCTTCGCGGCTCTTGGGCAGAAGCAGACCGTCAATCTCACGCTTAGAGTGGCGCAATCGAAGGAGACGGTCGAGGTTACTACGGAGGCCCCCATTATCAATCCGACCGAGGCGAACACGACCACGACCCTGAACGCGCCCGCTCTGGAAAATCTGCCTAATCCAGGAGGTGACCTGACGTATCCTTTGCAATTCGCGGCCGGCGCTTTGATCAATACAGCGGGAAGCGGAAATGACTTCGTCGGCGGCACCAACGGCTACGGCAATGTAGAGTTCAACGGGCTGCCGGCGCTGGCCAATGGCTACATCGTCGATGGGCTGGAAACCAACGACCCGCTCACGAACCTGAACAGCGGCCTTTCCACCAATCTGGTGCTCGGCCTCAACTCCGTTGCTGAGGTGACCGTCAACACCCTGTCGTATTCCGTCGATCAGGGCAGGTACGGCGCGTCACAGGTGAACTACGTCACCAAGTCCGGCACCAACCAGTTTCACGGAAATTTGTACGAGCTGTGGAACGGTTCCGCGATGAATGCGGCCGATTATTTTACGAATGCGACGCCGGGCAATCACAAGCCGTTTTCCAACGTGAACCACTTCGGGGGCAGCCTGGGTGGGCCGATCATCCACGATAAACTGTTCTTCTTCTTCGATAGCGAGTGGGTGCGCATCGCGCTGCCGATCTACTCCACCATTACGGTTCCCACTCCGACATTTCAGCAGTACGTTTTGCAGCAACTTCCCCTCGGCGGTACCGACGCAATCACCGGGGTGCATTACGCGCCCGCGCCAGCCTTGGTGCCGTTTTATCAGAAGATGTTTTCGCTCTACGGGAACACCAGCGGCACGCCACTGGCGGTGCTGGGGTGTCCGTTCAATGCCGGTGGAATGGCGGCATCGGGTACGCCGCCGAACGGCGATGGCTGCGCCAATCGCATCGGCGTCTCGCATTCAAGCGATGACCACGAACAGGTGCAGACCGCCCGGATCGACTACAACATCAACGCGAACAACGCTGCCTGGTTCCGCTTCCAGGCAGATACCGGGCTGCAGGCCGCGTACAGCGATCCGATCAATCCCATCTTCAATTCGTTTTCACCGCAGCCGCTGTACTCATTTGCCGCGGGATACACGCACATCTTCTCCCAGAACCTGGTCAACTACTTCAATCCCGCGTTCTCGTGGTACTCGAGCATATTCGCGCCCACGGATCTTGCAGCCACGCTCGCGGCGTTTCCTATCGTGCTACAGGGAATTGGCGCCAACGCCCCGTTTACAACGATTGGTGGCCTCGACAACACCTGGCCGCAGGGCCGGCGTGCGACTCGCTTCTTTATCAACGACAACCTGGCTTGGAGCCATGGCGCCCACGAATTCCGCTTCGGCACCAACATCCGCGTTTTTCGCCTTAACGATTTCGATTTCGGCGAAGGCACGGTGCCGACGGTGAGCTACACCGATCTGTACCAATTCATCTACGGCATCGCCTCGACCGCAACCCAGAGCTTCCCGCAGAGCACGAACGAACCGTTCAACTTCCTCAACGTGGATTTATATGCGCAGGACACATGGCGGGTAACGCCGAAGTTCACCTGGACCTTCGGCCTGCGGGACACCTACAACTCGAATCCGCTGAATCCGCACGACAACGTTGCCCGGCTGAGCGGCTCCTTCGATTCCATCTCGCATGATGTCAATCAGCCGCTGAACCAGGCGATTCAAACCAATCTCGGTCATTTGTTCAGCTCTACCCCGTTCGCGATTCTTCAGCCACGAACGGCAATTGCCTGGCAGTTTCAGCAGAATTCCGTACTGCGAGCCGGCTTCGGCGTCTTTAGCGATCTTCTGCCCGGTAGTGTAGCCGACCTGATCGGGACCAATCCACCGTATGTGCAAACCTTTCAGGGTGGTTTGCTGGGAACCGTCGGTGGGACGACAATCGCGCCCAGTGTGCCCAACAGTGCCATTGATGCTCTAGCCGTGGCCAATCAAAACTTCAGTTCCGGATTTGCGCAGGGTGAGCTTTCCTGCGCTTCGCCGTTGGCCAATCCCAAGGCTTGCCTGCCGCCGGTCACAATCACGGCCGTGCCCAGTGGGCAGTTGCACGCGCCCTACTTCATGCAATGGAGCCTGGGTCTGGAGCATCAGATTGGCAACAACACCAGCGTTAAAGCGCAATACGTGGGCACGCGCTCGGTGGATGAGCCTTATCTCACGGAAGTGAACGGCTATCAGACGGTGTGTCCCGGTTGCTTCGCGCCCTTTCCGTACCTGCAACCAGCCGACCCACGATTTGCGTCGGTAACCCAACTAAACACCGGTGCCGGCAGTAACTACAACGGCCTGCAGCTGACGGCGATGACTCGCCCCGAACATGGCTTGTCGGGGCAAGTCAATTACACCTGGAGCCACTGCCTCGATTACGTTTCCAACGGAGGATTCCTATCGTTCTCGTCGGCGGGCATCCTCTCGCCTTTGCCCGGCGAGCTTGCGCGCAATTATGCGTCATGCGATTACGACGTTCGCCACAACGTAACCGCGCAGTATGTCTATCAACTGCCGTTTAAGGTCGCAAGCCACGCGCTGGCATATGCGGTGAACGGGTGGCAGGTGTCCGGCACATTCTTCTGGCACAGCGGTCTGCCGTTCTCGGTCCTGAGCACACCGTACTCAGCCAACGGCAGCGGGATTCTGCAAGGCAGCGGCCCCCAGTTCGCGAGCGTTGTCCCCGGAGTGCCGCTGTATGCAAGCGGACCGATTCCCGAAGTGACGCAGCCGGGAACCATTCAATGGCTGAATCCCAATGCGTTCGTTTCGGCAGTGGATCCGAGCACCGGTGCGTGCTCCGGCGGCGACACGCCGCAGAACTGCCAGTTCGGAACTTTGGGCCGCAACGCTCTGCGTGGTCCCGACTTCTTCTGGAGCGATTTCTATCTAACGAAATGGTTTCCGCTGAGCGAGCGCGTGAAGCTGCGCTTCGACGTACAGTGCTTCAACGTGTTCAACCATCCCAACTTCGCGCTGCCCAGCAATGTTTACGCCGGTATTCCCGGCAGATCTTCCACGCAGACGGGATTCGGTGCTCTTACCTATACGACTTCACCGCCTACCGGCCTGCTCGGCGTCGGATTGGGCGGAGACAGCAGTCCGCGTATGATCGCGTTGCAGGCGCGGCTGGAGTTCTAACCAGCCTGATGCGATGGCTGTAAGAATTGACGATCCGGACGACTGGGCCGAAGTCCTCTAGTGGGAGATCTGGTCAGATCAGTACCGACAAATGCTTTAGCATCCTTCGACTCCGACTTCAATGGCAGGATGCTTTGGCGGAATGCATACCGGCCGCCGTACACCATTCCGAGTAAGTATCCTCCGGCAAAGCCGGAGGCTTTACGGTTGCGGGCCCCTCAAAGGGGCCTGATCGCAACCGGAAAGTCAAAAACAAGAATGCGGAGTGCCGCATGATTCATGGGACGTAACAGCAACGGGGGTGAAGCACACTCCCGAAAATGTCAAACTTCTACTGCCTCCCCGGCAGAGCCGGGGGGTCTCCCAACGGACTAGTCGGTCTGCCTCAGCGAGCTGGAACTTCTAGGCCCACTGCTGCCTTCTTGCTGTATGTCAGATTCGGAACTCTGAGTGGGGGGACATCAACTGGCCAGGTCCGGAGTTATCCCTTGGCCAGAGCACCGGGGATGCCTGTGTGTGACCGTTCGGGCCTCGAAGAAAAAGGAGCGAAATTTCCATGCTAAACCAGATCCAGACTGGCACGGTGATGATCCAGCAGTCAGGGAGCCTACAGTCGCTTGGAATTGAAAGCGAGTTCTATAGCGAGAGTTGGAGCTCATTAGGGGTTGTCGAGAGCTCGGGACTCGATCACAAGGTTCGTGCTGCCGGATGGAAGCTGTTTTTCATGGCCGGCGAATTAAGAACGGTGGTCCCCGCATGGGGTGGACAGAGGACTCTGCGCGGCGGCGTGAAGCGGCTCCTGGCTCAGAGTCAGCTTCAACATTTCAACTGCCTGGAAGTGACTCAAGTAATAAGGAAGCGCTTTCTGGGCGTTCCGTATTTGTCCATAGCGGCACATTCACGGCATATCCAGCGAGGCTCTCACATTGAGTCGCTGGAGCGGCGCGCACAAGATTGCAGAACTGGCGTACCGCAGTAATACTCCGCCAGCGAAAGTCCAGGAGAATTGCAGATGAGTAACTGCCCGCAGCTCTAACTGAGTCGGGCAGGCATCATGGCTGAAGAAAGTCGTTGCTATTACGTGTCGGTGTAGGCACCAATCAGAAGGAGAACAATGAACTGGAACAATGTGGAAGACAAATGGAAACAATTGATCAGTTCTGCTAAGGAGAACTGGAGCAAACTGAGCGACCAGGATTTCGAGCAGATATCAGGAAGACGAGAGCAACTGACAAGCAAAATCCAGGAAGCCTATGGAATCACAAGACGAGAGGCCGACAAGCAAATCTGGGACTGGGGAAAGACTGTAGAGAACGTTCGGAAGACAATTGCTTAATGGCCGGCCCCAGCCGGTTACCACTTGCTGCAAGGTGACTGGTCGACGTGCTGATCAATGATCTGACTCGGATCCGGAGGTTGTCAGTGCCGTGCCCCGCTTGTGCGGCAGCTCCGCAGGAGCGTCATCGCGAGATTCGTACTGACGCTTTTCGCCAGGACGAATACTTAGTTCACCTATTGTCCGCCGCCAGGCAAGCCGGGAACCGGAGTCGCGGTTCTTAATCTATCAATCAACGCAAGCGTGCTGGCCGATCGAATCTTGTCGTCCTGTCTCGGGGCCGCCGCTGACACGGCGGGAATATCAGAATAAAATTGCAGGATGTTGTCGCGCAGCTCGGGCGTCGTATGGTCGAATTTGCCTTCCGCCAATTGGGTCATCAGCTTAGAGTAAGCCTCGTCGGCCAGCGAGTATTCTCCCTCCTTCGTCACTTCACCACTATCCAGGTCACAGTTCGGTAGCATCAGTGGGGCATCGCGGCTGCCTTCCAGGACGAGAGCCCTATATTGATCCACGGTGGCATTGATGCTCTTGAAGTACAAATTCTCCGTCTGCGGCGTTGGGTTATTAAATGCCATGGCCCTGAAGGGACCGACCTTCGGTACGTATCGCAGAAGAGTCGAAAGCACGCGGGTGCCAAACCCCGGCTTCGTGTAATTGCTTCCCCAGTCCCGCTGGTAATCAGCTCGCGAGAGCCGATATAGAAATTTTCTTTTGTTGAAGTTGGGCTCTTCCTGTTGCATGTCTTTCTTATGCGTTTGCAGGGCGACCTGGGTTAATTCGGGGATCATTCGACTCACCGAATAACGATACGAGCTAATCGTGAGGTCTGCGTGCGGCAGGACAGCGCTTAACTTTAGCCCATAGACAATCGGGAAAACCCGTTCCAGCAAGGGCTTGGAGACTTGGAAGCCGATGAAATCATGGTACTGCTGCGGTGCATAACGCTGTTTTGCGACCTGCACCATATCAAATCCGAACTCCGTTTTCAGATGCGCGGTCTTGTTCTGCACGTACTCTACGGAGTTTCCATACTTAGCCCGTAACTTGGGATATTGGATCGCAACTGCCTGGTTGACAGCAGGGTGGCCATCGATGTCGGACACATAGTGTGCCAGGGCACCCAGGGCGAAAGCATACTCATCTGCATCGCTGCTCTGGGCCAACAATTCCCGGACGAAATCTCCGGTGCGAACGTAGTGCACCAGGTTGCTGAATTCAACACTGCCGAATGGATAGTAGCCAAGGTCTTGTATTACTGCCCCACCATAAGCGTAGGCATGAGCTTCTTTCAGTTGCTCTTCGGAGAGCCCTGGAAAGCGCTTAAGGATGAGTAGCCTGATCTGATCCGTCCAGAGTAAGTCGACGATCTCCTCGTGGGTCAGTACGGAATATGCCGACACACTGCCGGTCCACATCAGCATTACCAGCGCCAATGCCAACATGCGAATCGGAAGCGCCCCGCAGCTGCCTGTGGTCACTTTTCTCACAGCTGACCAGGCGCCCAGACGGTATCTGCCTCTTGTTCCGTAATTGCACACTGGAGTAGCCTTGCGACGAGGTTCCGGTCTTGTCTTCATCGGAGCCGAATGGGCCAAGCGAATTCCAAGCATGAGTCCCGGATTACTTTACCGGGGGCTGGTTGGTTTTTAGGCTTCGATTGTGTGACTTCGTTTTCTAGCGGAGAGGTTTTAGGCAGACGGGCAAGGGTTCAGTCACAGGTCGAGCGGAGCGAGCCGAAGGGCAACCTTGGCGGGTTCCTGGCCCGTCTGCACGATTCGCAGAAAAACGAAGGCTAGGATCGACTGCTCGACAGGACGTTTCCTGAGAAGCTGGAAAAATTGCTGAACGGACCAAGGTACGTGACTGTCATTAGAATCAGGGCTGTTGATGGATTTGTGAGGTGGCGCCCGATTGTATTGTTAAGTCTCTGGTGTCAGTTGCGGAACGGGAGCCGTTCGACACCATCGTTATTCAGTTGATTGTTCTCGTCGGCTGTAACGGTGCACAGCCAGTAGTTTTCCAAAGAACTCAGTCTGAAAGTAAACCGGACCTACACGAGAAACCTGCGCAAGAATCCCGAGGATCCGCGCGACGGCCAAGTAATCGATTCCTCTCGGTCCCACTTCTGAACATTGGGCATGGCTATCGATCCCCTGCGCTCAGGCGCTTAGCAACGAGTTCCCGGGTCGCCCGACTTTTGGTGGTCTGTACGTTCTTGGTGATGCTCTGGCCCGGCGAGCGGATCGCAGCAGTGCCTCGCGAGCCCAGGCCAGCCCCCGGCCAGGAAGCCTTTGTACCAACCGAAGTCGTCGGCATTCAGCTGTTCCTCATGAACGTGCTGTCTCCCTTGTCGAGAGGAGAGCACCTCACACCGGAGCAATACCAGGTTGTCCAGCTTCTTTGAGAACGCATTCGTTAGGCGCGTGCACCTGCGGATTGCCATCCTGATCGTGAGGTTCTGGCGCCCCATGATTAAGTCTCAATTGAGATCGCTTACTTGTTTCGCGTTACCTTTCGGCACGACTAAAGATCGTGCCCTGACACAAACCAAAACTGTCTCGTCACAATTCCACCCATTGCACCGGCCTGCGGGGGCTGGCATGCGCGGTTAGCGTGGGATAGCCCATATAGAAAACGAAGGTCGGCTGCCAGGTGGGATCGCCGGTGATTTCGTTCAGCAGGGCAACACGCGAGGCCGGTCTGCCTAGCGCCCGCTCGTGGTCTACCATCTCAACGGACTCGTTACAGGGCCGCGCGGCGATGCCCTTGGCAGTGGCGAACAGATGCACCCTCTGCCAGGTGCGGCCAGCCAGCAAACACTGCTGCTGGTCATAGCGGTCACGTACTGCGACGAACCCGATCAACGGTGCGCTTAGCATCAAGGCCGAATAGTTGTCTTTCTCGCTGTGCGAGCCAGCCCACGCCAGCATCCGCTGGGTCATCATCTTGGCAACAGCCGTACCGATGGGCGGCATACCAAAAGCGTCGATGGTCAAGCCATCGCGATATCGCTGTACCGTACTCCACTGCATCCGTACCCAGCGCTCGCTGCCGGCCTGGACGTCGGGATCGGAATAGATTTCGCTGTTCGCGGCAGAACTCACTTTAGCGATATTTTTTCGATCCGCCTCGTCGGTAAAAAGAAACAACTTCACGTCCGCATAGCTGTCCGGTAGATGGCTGATGGCGTCTAGAAAATCAGGCGGGAGCGGCTTGCGTTGGTCATAACGAGCGCGATTGGTATGGCGCAGCGGAATGGCATTGTACAGTTCGTCTGCTTCGCGTTTTCCAGGTACGAGGTCGACGCGGGCGACGAGTTCCGGATTGGGCACGGCAGGAATCGGGGCAAGTTGTCTCGGCACGAGCGTCGCAGTGGCGGCGTAGCCGTTGGCAGGCGCAGCCAGCATGAGGTTTTCCAGAGCGCAACCCATGCCAATGTGTTCTTCGCGCAGATACGGATCAAGCGCCCCGACATTCCTGCTGGTGTCGATATGCAACTCAATCGAGGAATCGCTGACCTTGAAGAGCCAGGGCTGGGTGTTATGCGGACTGGCGGCGAGAATTGCGGCGCTCACCAGAGCGAGTGGACTGTCCTTTGCGTTGCGCCAATCCTTCCAAGGCTCGTAAGCTGGGCCATCACCGGTGCTGAAAACGCCTTGATCCCAAGCCCGCCAAACGCCGCCGCCCATGACCGCGATGGTTAAGACTCCTGCGCCTTTAAGGAAAGACCTGCGCCGCATGGAGCACCTCGTGCTGACTTATGCCCTGCCAGCTTGCTGCTTTCCTAATATACGTTGGGGATCGACTTAAAGACTCAACTGGCTCCGCCAACCCAGGGTTACTTGGGGCCTGTTTTCTTAGTTTCGGTACATCGGCCTGCCCGGCAGGAAGCGGACTGCAGTTGTACTGTGTTGTCCAAAGAGGTGCGGGGTCTTTTCGACGAGAAAGCAGCGAACGAAATCCGCAATATCGCGGGCCGCGCACCGACTCATGGACGTAGTGTAGTAAAACGCATCCACGTCGGAAGCGATCGACCCTTCTCTCGGCCAGTGACCAGAAATCAGCAGCACCGGAGTACCAGGAGAACTCAGCTTCAGCCCTGAGGCCATGCCCCCGTGGACGACACCGTCGTCATGAATGAGGACAGCGCTCACGGCGCGGGGAGATACCAACGTCCGGGCCGCAGTCTCAGCGTTCATCGCTATGGCCAGACGACAACCTTCGCGTTCCAGACATTTCTGGAAAAAGGAACAGTCTCCAGAACATCCACAGACGAAAAGAAGACTAAGAGGTTCACTCATTGCGAAACCGTCCTTGCCCAGCGGTAGAAGTCTGGCCGGCCAAGAGATGAGCTATGACATCGAGGAGGACATTCGGCGATTCACCTTTCGCAAGGAATCCATCCGCAAACTGAAGACCGTCGGGCTTCTCAATCGCAGCCGACATGATGAGAATAGGAACTTCCGGTTTCATCTCCTTCATTTCTCTGGCGATCTCTGTCCCTGTCTTGCCACTTAAGAAGTGGTCGGCAATCACCAACTGGACGGGATTCTGCTTAAGAAGCTCGAAGCCATCTTCAGCCGAATTAGCGGTCAGCACGTTGTAGCCTTCGCTGCCGGGCAGCAGCTTTCTGACCCGGAGCGCGACGTTAGCGTCGTCAATGCACAAGATGAGCGGACGCTTTGCGGCCGCAATTGCGGAAGCCGAGTTCATGGCCGTTCCTTGACTGCCGGACAAACGTGTGGGCTTCTGCGGTTGTCGTTCTATGCGCCAGCCAGCTTGTGAATGGCAGACATATTCTGGATCAGCAAGGTAGAACCCTGAAGCTCGGCAATGTGCTGTGTGCGAAAAGTGGCTAGGGTGCGCGTCACGGTCTCCCGCGACATGCCGATGATTTGCGCCATCTCTTCATGGGTCAGGGCCACTTTGATTCCCTTCGCCGTGGCCATGCCGGAATCGTCTTGCGACCAATCCAGCATCAAACGTGCAACCCGCTGCGAGGCTGAGCTCATGGTGAACGAGCGAAGCTGCTGGTACGCCTGTTGGCACTCGCGGCTCACCTGTATTGCGACGTGCATACAGGCATCACCGTGTTGCGTTATGAACTTGAGAAAATCGTCCCCTCTGACAAAGTTGAGTTGGCACGGTTGGCCCGTTTCCGCCGTCGTATCGTGGGGGATACCAGAGAGGGTTGCGTTCAACCCCAATACCTCTCCTGGCTGAGAAACCTTCAATATGATGGTTTGACCTGCACTCGAATTGGCCGATAATTTCACCCGGCCTCGACAGAGAATGTAAATGCCACGGCACGTTTGCCCTTCCACGAACAGCGTTGCGCCCGCTGGATACCCAATGGTGAACTTTATGGGCTGGAAGGCTTCCATTACCGATTTCGGCAAGTGGCAGAAGAAGCCCGCAGAGCACAACTTGCAGGAGAGACAGTCTTCGACTAGTTCCATACCGTAAGGTGAATGCATTGCCATTCTCCCCGTCGGGGAGCCCCATTATTGCGCAGAGCCGGTAGCAGGGAATGAGAAGAGACCCCGTAGCTCTGGTGGGCCGACTGCCACCGGCTCAGGCATTATCCCGGGAGAATAGCGAGTTCAGCAGATGCAGGTCTGTTCAAAATTGCACACCCAGCAGAACTATTGTTGCGGTGGTTGGTAGTTTCGCACCTGAAGCTACCGGTGGCCAGATCACTTCTGATAACAGGGTCAGCATGACGGTGTTCCCATCACAACCGACTACGAAAAGGGAACTCGTCTTAGCCACATGGCTTGAACGACTTGACGTTTGTTTTCAAGGCAGCCCATCTCGCAACCGAAAAGTCGGGCCAGACTGGCACCCTCAGGATAGTAGCGTGAGCTATCCGGAAACCTAGCGAAGACCGGACCCGGCTGGCACCGAATTAATGTGGGAGCTCAGCCTCCCGCGATTTCCCCGTTATTATCGCTTGCACGTTCCCGCCGAACCGGCCAGATAGAGCGACTGCACCTCTGCCGGGCTCAGCGCCCGATTGAAGATTTGCATTTCATCCAGACCTCCCTTGAAATAACCGCCGCCCCCGAGCCATCCCGACTCGCGAACGCCGATTTCCAGCGGGGCTGCGGAGTTGAGTAAGCCGGATTGATAGGCGGTGGGGTCAAACGGCCTGTCGATTGGTGCTCCGTCTAGATACCACACGCCGCCGGTATGCGAGTTGCGCACCACGGTTATCGCTACCAGGTGCCACCGAGTGTCCCCCGGAACGGTAGTGTTGGAAATGTAATTGGTGTAGTTACCATTGATAGCCAATTGCAATCCGATCCGCCGATCGGGCCAAAGGAAGAAGCAATATCCTTGTGTTGGTCCATCGCGTTTGTCAAACAGGACGACTATATCGTTGTCGTCCCTTGAGCTAGCTATCTTCACCCATACGTCCATGGACAAATCATCCATTCCTATATCCAGCCAGGATTGTTCCGGCGCTTCGGCGTAAGAGGATGTCCCATCGAAGAGCAACGCGTTGGATACTTCGCCGCGGATGCTTGAGGTTTCGTATGCCGTAGCAGTATTTCCCTTGGCCAAGTCGTTTTGCACACTACCGGTTTGGTCGAAGGAATACCAGGCCACCATATTGCTCGGCGGCGGAACGCAGGTCATGATCTCGAACACCGTGCCGGGGCCATGGGTGCTGTCACCGCTGGTCGTGCCGTAGAGGTTGCCGGCGGCATCCCAGATCAGGCCGACATGGGGGAGCGCCCCGTCCGCGCCGCTGCCGTAGTCGAAGTCATACAACCGCTTCTCCGTCCAGCCGCCGTTCCCGTTTGGCGTCAACTCGAACACCGTGCCATCGTTATGAATGCCGCCGGTTGATGTCGTGCCGTAGAGGTTGCCGGCTGCATCCCAGATCAAGCTGCCGTCGGGTCTGCTCCCGTCCCTGCCGAGGCCGAAGTGATGCAGCACTAGCTCCGTCCAGCCGCCATCGTTGTTGGGCGTCAACTCGAACACCGTACCCAAGTCATGAATGCCGCCACTATCCGTCGTGCCGTAGAGATTGCCAGCGGCGTCCCGAACTAGGCTGGCCTGGGGGTAGTGCCCATGCGTGCCTCGGCCCAGGCTTTGCACCAGCTTCTCCGACCAATCCCCGCCCCCTGTGGGCGTCAACTCGAACACCGTACCGTAGCCATGAATGCCGCCACCGCCGGTCGTGCCATAGAGATTGCCGGCGGCGTCCCAGATCAGGCTGGCATAGGGCCATTGCCCGTCGGTACCGCGGCCGAAGCTATACAACGCTTTCTCCGACCAGTCTCCACTCCCTGTGGACGTCAACTCGAATACTGTCCCGGCCCCATGAATGCCGCCATAGTAGGTTGAGCCGTAGAGATTGCCGGCGGTATCGAAGATCAGGCCGGCATAGGGCGTACGCCCGTCCTCGCCGTTGCCGAAGCTGTGCAGTACCGTTTCCGTCCAGCCTCCGCCCTCCCTAGGCATCAGCTCGAACACCGTCCCGTAGTTGTGAATGCCGCCACCCGAGGTCGTACCGTAGAGATTGCCGGCGGCATCGAAGATCAGGCCGGGATCGGGTTGAGTCCCGTCCGTGCTGTTACCGAAGCTGTGCAGCACAGTCTCCGTCCAACCGCCGTTCTGTCCTGGCGTCAACTCGAACACCGCCCCGTTATTGTGAATGCCGCCACCCGAGGTCGTGCCGTAGAGATTGCCGGCGGCGTCGCCGATCAGGCCGGCGTAGGGGTATGACCCGTCTCCGTCGTGGCCGAAAGTATGCAGCACCCTCTCTTGGCCAGAGGCCGTGACGATCGCGAACAGGATCAGCGAAATGATGGCTAGAGTGGCTCTCAGGCCAATAGAAAGTATGTTGCCTCTCATGATTAGTCCTTCCCTTATTCACAGAGCTTCCGTGAACATGGCCAGGCGCAGTTGGACGCCTCGGGAAGGAAGGTCGAGAGTCGTGTTGCCCGCTGCTGGCGGCGCTATTAGGGATTCGTGAGAGAAAAGTCGGAAATCCTTCTCCAGGCTATCAAACAGATTTCACTCTTGTGGTCAGCGTTTGTCAGTGACCGCTGCCGCCTCGGGCCGTGATAGCGGATATTGAAATGGAATATCCCGACGATCATCACCCGCGGTTCAATAAGGTAGCGATCCACTGCTTCCGCTAAAAAAGTACAGCCCGTGGGAGCACGGGCTGACTCGTCAGGGGATCGGTCTTTGGATGTGCCGCGAGAAGATTCCGGATTTCTGACTGGTCGTCAGCAAGTACGGTACGGGCTCGGGCAATCACGGCAGTCAGTGGATCGAGGAAGCGCCTCCAACCTAGTGGACGAAGTTGACGGGACGGCGCTCCAACGCCCGTAGCATGTCGCCGCCTCCGGGAATACCTGGGGGCAGCTCATTCTGCATAAACTTGACCCGGCGAAGTAGATCGCCAAATTGATTCGGAGCACCCAAGGTCGCCACTGGATCCTGCACATTCTCGACCATGTCACTTTGTGGGTTATGATCCTCGTCGAAGACTAACGGACATATAGTGGAGAGCGTCGCTCCGCCGTTGTTGCACCCGACCAGGAACGCCGACAGTGGCGATGGGCTGCCGGGTGGGCGATTTACCACTTGCTGGAACTCGGTTTCAGTCTCTCTTCCGTGGCACCCGTTACAAGTGTTCTCGGAAAAAATGACTCTCTCCGTATGGGGTTCCTGCGGACTGCCGTTGCCCTTCCAGAAGGCCTTTCGATCGGTGCCTTGAACGTCCGGTCCGTTGAAGGCTCCGCCTCCCAGGAACTGACTGCCGCTGGGGAAGAACTGCGGAACGACGTAAGTACCGTTCAGAATCTGCGTTAGGTTTTCATTGATGAAGGTGGTCACCAAGGTCAAGTCTCCGCAGTTTGACGGAACCTCATCACTACACTTCGGCAGTCCCGCATTAAAACTTCCATCTGGTGTCTGGTTGATCATGGCCGTGGCGAGGGAGTTTGTAGTCGAGCTCAATGCAAACTGCCTTTGCTCCCAGACTCCAACTGCGGTTTGGCGGCTGGCGGATGGCGACAGCTCTTCTTCGTTGGTGCGAATCTGCGACAAGCAGCTTCCATTCACCCGTCCCAGCGAGGCGCAGGCACCCGCAGCTACGACCTGGTTGGTCATCGCAAGCAGAGCGTTCTGATATGCTTCACTACCATCGCTAAAGCTCTTGTTCTTGATGCCGTCCCAGTCCAGCGCCCATTGCGCGGCGGCCACGGGAACGTCATATTCCAAGATGATGTTGAAGGGTACAGCGGATTGGCATCCGCTTCCGCCAGTTCCCTGTTCTATTCCGAATACAAATCTCAGCTCGCCGCCCGGCTTGTCCGTGTTGTTGGCCAAGTCAATGCGGTTCACAATCGCGTTCAAACGCACCGGAGCGTTGGCCAGCGAGGGTAACGGGTTGGTGACGTTGGGGCTGTTCGGATCGATCGGCCAATTACCCAGTAGCCCAGAGTTGGCTAATCCCAGTGTGCCGATCTTAGTGCGCTTGGGAACCACAAATGAATTGATGTGCTGATCGCCCTGGAATGTCGACAGCATGTCTTTCAACATCTGTTCGGCCGCCAAGGTGGCGCCGCTTCCAGTCTGATTCCTAATGGCGGTCATCAGAGTGGCAAACGTCCAGGGGTTCGAAGACATTCCCCCCGGATCGCATGGGTCCCAGGTGAATGCGGTATCCTCCACCACATGCGTCGAGATAATCTCTAATTCGTGGCTCGGTATGACCGTGGTGGCCGCACCGCCGTCCAGTACCTGCGGCGGAAACTGAATCGGCTGGTGCTGGCGTAGCGCATTCCGAATGTCTTCCGGATCGATAAACTGCATCGGCTCCATCCCCGCGAAATGACGCCCGTTGAATACCGGGATCTTTTGCCCCGATTGCGCCAGGTCCTTACGCTGTTGTTGCTCCTTGGCAAACGACTGCCAGTTGAAATTCGCCAGAGTGGAAAATACCCGGGAATCGTCCTCGGAGCGCTGCAGAACGATGGGCTGGTTGCCGATAACCATCGGGATCTGCGATTGCAAGCCCTCGGCTGCGGCCGATTCAAATCGCACCGAGATCGTGGTCTTGTACTGCTTCAGGGACGCGTTGGGCGGCGTTAACGTGAACTCTTCAATCGGCGGAAGGTAAGGGTTGGCATAATGTTGCAGAGCCGCGGAAACTCCTTCGAGGTTCGGTTCATCGCTCAATAGCACAGTGTCGGGAGCAACCGCGCTACGTAGCGACGCGTTCATCAAATGACCGGCAGCCTTATCCAGCATAGCGCGACTAGCCTCTGCCGAAGGGTGCGCTGCGTGAACGCTCGATGGTCGCGCTCGCAGCGTAACTGCGATGATCAAGGCTGACAAGAGACACAAGGCGCTAATCCAAAGTCGCTTGCGAGATTTCATTCGCTTCTCCTTAAAGCTTTGAGCTGAATCGGTGGGTTGATCGAAGAGGCCGGAAGTGTTGGGTTCCAGAAGAATGCTTCCGGTCAGGAGCTTGTTGCAGGGGCCCAAAAGCCGAGCCATTATGCACACTTTTAGGTAGTAAGGCTAGGAAATTTTTGACGCGTTAGTTTTACGCGAGTGCGATCTTTAGGGTCGGTCCTTGTTCCGCATGGGCGCCGGCAGAGAGACGTTTGCGTATTTGTCGGGCGAAAGTCTTGGACGACCCTTGTTATTGGCGAACTGAAGAAGAGTGAAATCCTTCAGACCGGCCCGCTCTGCGCATCGGCGCCCAGCTTCGACTTCGGTCCTTCCATTGTGAGCACCTACGCCAAATCTGCCGCTGTTTCCAAATATTTGACGCTAACTGGCCATTGCGCCGAGAAACTGAACATTTGGTAAGCGGCAAAAGTACAGCCCGTGGAGGAACGGGCTGACTCGTCAGGAGATCGGTCTTTGGATGTGCCGGGAGAAGATTCCGGATTCATGACTGGTTGTCAGTAAGTACGGTACGGGCCCGGGGCAATCACGTCAGTGAGTTGGCATCACCGGAGAATGTTAAAGATACAAAGAAGCCCGCAGTGTTGCTCAGAGTTTTGGCCGGATGTGCTTGCATCCCTCTAGCAGACCACTGCGGGCTAACTTAGCCACAGGAAGAACCAATGCTCGCCCAGTATCACGCATCAGCAAGCCGCCGTCGGTGATCGTGATCACGGTAGCGTGTCAGCTTGAAATCGCAAGCGCTACTTTATCGTGGGAAGAAACAGAGGGACGGGGAGGGTGAATTAGACGGACATGAATTCTTTCCCAGGCACAAGAAGGGTTGATGCTCTCGTGGTCCGTCTTTGCCATAAGAATGACCCCGAAAAAGTGTGTCTCACGGGGTACTTCACAGACATTCTCCACACCACAAACGTCGCAATGCCAAATCATCCGTAACACGGACAGCTCCCTGCGACGAAGTGGGAAGGTGGTTAACGGCGAGTAGTCGAGCCAAGTATCGCCGCCATAACTAATCGCAGTCGGTGACGGCGGTCACGACGCTGGGGTCGGAAGTGGGGGTGTGCGCCGTAGTCAAAACACGGAAGGCGTTCGACACCAGACAGACAATTGGCGGCTCAGCGGCACAGGTCTATACCAAGGAGTCCCAAAGAGGCTGTCTTCAAGGCTCCGGAAGGACTTTAGCGCACTTTAGCTCCGCAGTAAGCGCACCGCTCTTTGTAGGGCCAGAACTTGCTTAGGTGATGATCGCAGACAGGGCAGCGATAAATGGCGAGTGTCAAGGCAAACGCTGACGTGAAGATTCCTAAGCCAATCAAGCCAATTATCTCAACCGTGTCTCTCGGCCAGCCGCACCACTCGTAGCGGATAGCGAATAGACCTACAACGGCTCCAGTGAGTATCCAGAGCGCTCCGAGTCGGAAGAAATAATGGCAAATCCTGTATCGCCAGCGAACCGCTTGGATGATCTCTTCTTCAGTCACTCCTATAACCGTCCGTTGCGGTCCGTTGCGGGCTTTTACAATAGTGCGTAGCGCACGCAAGAATCTGGCGTTACTAGGCACACGTCGGCGTGAATATCTTCCGCCTCTTCCAAGGGGAGGTATCGGTCTGCCTGTACCGTCACGAAACAATACATGCAGATGCTCTCTGTCTCGGATCGGCGGGTAAACTGCTGCAGGTCGGGGTTCCGTGGGCTACTCATTAGAAACTCCCAGAGCCCGCAGAATTCGGAGGATTGGTATAGGAAAAGCCCTAGCGTACTCTGCGGGCTTTTTGCCACTTCGTCTGCTCTAAAGTACGCACCTGAAGGGATAATCGCCGGTGACCGTCATCACCTCTAACTGTGCTGTGGAAATCAAACTGAACCACCAGCGAAATCCGGGTAGTGGTGCAGTTTGAAAATCAGTTTTCGCCCGGCTCGGGCGGGAGAGGCGTGTTGCCATCGTTGCTCCGGTGGGCGTAGAGAAACTCGGCATTAAACAGGGCGGCAGTTCCATCGGTGAAAGTGACCAGCACTTTACCGCCTACGAAATCGACATCTTTGATGGCTGGGCTTGCCATAAATCTAGAAACGAAAAGCCCCGCAACAATTACCGGAGTCATAAGGATGTGTGTGGCATCCCTCCGAAAATCCCTGCGGGTGAGTGTCTCTTTTGGAGACACGGAAAGTCTAGGCGTCTATGCGGGTGGTTGTCTGTCTGGTATCGAACTTGGGTAAACAGCAAAAGTACAGCCCGTGGGAGCACGGGCTGACTCGTCAGGGGATGTGTTGGGTGTTAGAACAGCCGCCCTGACTAACAGTCGGGTCTTGGCTCTCGCATACTGACGACCACTTCCGACCCGCATCGCGTGATCGTATGTTTCGCGTCACACGCAGGGCAGAGCCAATAGCAGTGATCGGAAAGTTTTCCAACGCTCCACCTCCACCACTCAGAGGAGTCGTGAGTTGGCGGGAGCAGGAACAGTCGGCCCTTGCTAAGTTCTCGGAACAGGGAGTTGCATGCGGGGTTTGAGCATGTGGCAACCATGGAGACCTCCGTAGCGGCTCGAATGACCACCCGAAATCGCGAACTCGGCCTTCCGGTTCTATGCGGCATGAATAAATAGGGCCCATATCGGTAGCAGCGAAGTGGCGGAGGGGAAACAGCTTTGCTCTGACGGGCCGACTGCCATCGGCTCTCGATATTATCGCGAAAAGATACTCAGTTCACCCGATGCGAGTCTGTTCAAAATTGCACACCCAGCAGATCATTTTGCAGTGGTTGGCTGTTGCGCATCTGAAGGTACCGATGGCCAGATCACTTCTGATAACAGGTCAGCATTACGGTTCCCGTCACAATCAAGCATGAAAAGCAACTGAGGCGGAGGAAGAGGAGGAGGCCAGGTCGTAACCAATCCGGAAGGGTGACGTTGGCCAGCATTACTTACGGCTTGGCGATTTCTCACTACTTATCCGGGCCGGTTGCCAGTATTTTCCGAAGTAGCCGACGATCCACACCTTGACTTTGGGGGGAACCGCCCGGCTCCTTCCACGTATTACTCTTCGGAGGATCGCATGGGAGTTTTTTTTAGCGCAGCAGCGCTAAGCCTTACGTGTCTTCTTCTCTGTCTACCGGCACTGAGGAAAGGGCCTTCTCGACGGTACGTAGGCTTCAGTGTGCTGTTTGTCATGGCCTTAACGACTTCAACCGATCTGCCCCGAGTTTTCCATTGGATTCCTCGCATTCCCGGACACTACAACTGGACCGGCAAGGGGTTAGAACTCATCGTGTCCGTCGTGGCCATAGCTCTCCTATTGTCATTGGACAATTGGAAGCCAGAAGAGTTTGGCCTAACCCTCGCGTTTAATAAAGGCACCGGTAGAGACGTTTTACGTTTTCTCATTCCGGTGCTGCTCGTGGAATCCGTCGCGCTATGGTTTCTCATTCCCGGACAGGTCCCGACATTTGAGGATCACCTGTTCCAACTCACGGCTCCAGGTATCACCGAAGAACTAGCGTTCCGCGGCGTGTTGCTAGCCCTTTTGGACAGAGCTTTTCTTGCTCGAAGGCGCATTTTCGGGGCCGATCTCGGGTGGAGCACTGTCGTCACGTCGATCCTCTTCGGACTATGGCACGGCTTGGACGTCAGCTCTCACCTGAAGGTGTCCTTAGACATTCCTCCCATGGTGATTCCGATGCTGGGGGGATTCGTTGTGGCGTGGTGCAGAGCGAGAAGTGGCACCTTGATCCTGCCAATCCTGGCCCACTCAGGAATGAATGAATTCGCTAATCTCATTGCGCTTGCCAAAGCGCCGAAGCTGCATGCTTCGATTAAATAAAAAGATGCAAGCATAGAGATCAACGTCGGTCATCTTGAACGAAAACAATACGCATATTGATCTTGCACCGCATTTGCATGCACGGACTGCATTGATCTTGCTTTTTGGTTGGATGACGGCCAATCTCATTAGTTGGGCTTTACACGGATAGATGTTGAGATCAGGCCAAGTGGTAACCAATCCTGAATGGGAACGCTCAGTCTGGATCACTTACCACATGGCGATTATGCTGACATAGCGGACTTTGGCACCCACAGAGCCAAAAGGAGCCTACTTCGCAAGTAAGTCAGAGCGTTGGACTACTTGGCGGGATGCGGTTTGCCTCCCGACCATACCCACCCACTAATCTTCCAAGCGCCAGACTGGCGACGCAACACGAATGTCATTTGCGCTTCTTCGGCCATTGGCTGAAAAAGTTGTTGGTGGTCGCGATCCTAATTGATCTGCACCGGAAAATGCTCAATGCTGAGCTGGCGGCTTACTGAAGTGACCGAGCAAGTAACCTCACATCACACTGTAATGCGGGTCACTGACAGGGTTTGTCGCGCCGTGATAATAAACCCTCAATCGGCGATAACCCCCGCGCTCCGTAGGCCCCGTACATCTCTAGCGAGGAGCGTAGAAAGCATCGCCAAGCCAGCGTGAATGCCTGTCAGTAGGGAGGGCTTATGCTTAGGCGACGATACACGCTACTCCTGATCGGAGTAGTCATGGTAGCAATCGGCGGCGCGCTGCTTTTCATTCGCTTTCATAACGAACCATTATGGGCTGAGTGGCTGCTTGGTCCCATTCTCATTTATCTCGGAGGTCCGGCAACAATCGTGGGAGCCGCAATCCACTTCTTCGGAAAAACCGCGAATACGGCTTGCAAAAATATGCCGCTTGCGGCGAAGCTGCACCGTTAGCAGCACCGCACGTACAATCCTGTTTCTGGAATCGGCTTAGTCGGTGGTCGAATCGGCTCGCTATTCCCAGCAGGCTGGCGCAAGCTGAAATCGGCGCAGCGCCCTGAAAGCTGGTAGTTATGAAAAACCTGTCGCTCGAATTCTGGTGGTTTTCCCCTGTCGTCGTCTTCAATTGCATCCTGGGCATCATTTTACTGGTCGCTGGCCTGCTTCTCTTGGCACCCAGCGTCCAGGAGAGCCTGCGGTGAACATAAGGCGCAAATCAAGAAGTGACTGAAGAAGAGATCATTAAAGCGGTTCGCTGGCGATACAGGATTTGCCATTATCTCTTCCGGCTCGGAGCGATCTGGATACTCACTGGAGCCGTTGTAACTCTACTCGCTATCCGCTACGAGTGGGGTTGGCCGAGATACACGCTTGAGCTAATTGGCTTAGGAATCTTCACGTCGGCCTTCGCCTTGACACTAGCCATTTATCGTTGCCCTGTCTGCGATTACCACCTGAGCAAGCTCTGGCCCTACAAAGCGCGGTGCGCTCACTGCGGAGCTAAAGTGCGCTAAGCCGTCAACGCACTTTTCAGACACTACCAGAACATACCTGTCGCAAACAGGGCAACTCACTCCCAAATTCCGGCGGGAGACGTTGACCTTGGATCGCGTGTGAGTCAGCGTATATCAAGGGCTATCGGCGTCCCCGTGGGCCGCAAAACCATCGCGGTCTCCGCCCGACGTTCCCCAGCTGTTCTGATTGTGCCTGTCGTCCCTTATACGTCTCGACAGATTCCACAACAATGTGCGCCCTCATTTTCCGAAGGTCATTCGCGGACACTCGGATACGCTGCCACTTGGAAGGCATAACAGGCGTGATCGGCGGCCAGATAAGGAATGAGAACGAGGGGTTCCCCGGTGCCTTGTTGATCATAGTTCATCGTGATGTTGTTGGCCCTGACCTTAGGCATGGGAGTTTCTCCTTCCGAGCGTGGCTTTCGTCAGATCAGACATTCGGCCAATATTACAGGTTGCCACCAATTTGCTTGATATTCATGATAACTATCGAGAACAGCCCAACTAATACCCAATCCGGGCGGAAGGCGTTCAGTTGGGTTCGGTACGAGATGGCGATGTTACGACACCTATCCGCTTAGCAGGGATGCGTCAGGCGAAGATGCAGGAGCTATCGCGTGATTGGCTCGAAAAAGCCCGGCACCCAATTAGGATGCCGGGCCGCTGTCGAGTCAAAGCGTTTCAGTGTCGGTGTGGTCCCAAAGGCCCCACCGCGGTCGTATGACCGACTGGCTATCGGCGCGCCAACTATTGCCCCATGAAGAACACGCTGCCAGATCGTGTTCGCCTTGGCGACTTCGAAGTCGACCTCCGATCGGGAGATTTATGTACCGATGGTCGAGTGATCCGGGGTTCAAAAATGCGGCGGGAGCCATCCCGCCGCTTTTTCACTGTCAAGCCTTAGGAGAACCGGGCAACAACTATCTGACTGGAAGACCTGCTGATCGGAGGGCCGGAAGTGCTCCAGACAACCTGTTTCGCACGTAATCGGCTGGTTTACCGAACGCGGATAGTTTCGCGGGCCTATGGGCAGCCACTGCCGCCGCAGCATGGTTTTGGCCATCGGCAATGCGCTGCTCGCAAGAGTTGTCGCAGTTGCCCGTTGGAGTCAGCACCGCGATGCGAAAGTCGCCATTGGCTAACTGGCCTTGCGCCAGAATCTCGCCGTTGTCAGCAATGGCCCATGCAGAAAGTAGATACAGGTCTGAGGGCGGGCTCACCAGCGCGTTCAAGTCAACCATGGAGCCGCCCTTTTCCGACACGGACGCTCTTTGCGTGCTGCAATCTGTCGCTGCGCAGGATGCTCCCACTACGGTTGCCGCCGAATTCACAGCGTTCGAATAGGAACGCGCGTCTCCAGCTACCGTTCCAAGGTCAGTCATGCTGCCGTGGTCCCAGAGAAAGGCGTGCAGGGTCTGATCACCGGCGATGTAGGAGGTTCCCGCAACGACGCCGGACTCGGCAATTGCGTAGGCGGCGGAACTGCTCCCACCAAGAGTGCCCACATCAGTCAGGACTCCGCGGTCCCAGAGAAAGCCATGCCAGTCTTGGTCGCCGGCGAGGTTTGATCGCCCTACCACCTGACCCCGATTGTTGAGCCGAAAGACCCTGCTCACAGTTCCGCCCAACGTGCCCAGATCGATCATGCGCCCACGGTCCCACAAGAACCCGTCTTGCGTGGGGAATCCCGTGGTCGGATTCGGAGTCGTGTTGGTGAACGACACGCCCGCTACCTGGCCGCGGTTGTTCACGTAGAGGGCAACGGCATCGTTGCCGCCGAGGGTTCCCAAGTCTTGCAGCCCGGCGCCTTGCCATAGAAAGGCACGCTGTTGTGTGGTAACGGTCCAGCAATTTATAGGGGTACAAGGACCGATATCGTTTGTGTATTGGTCAGGGACGCTATTGGCAGCCACCCCGACCACCTGGCCGCGATTATTGACCGCGAATGCCTGGCTGACGGTGCCTCCAAACGTACCGAGGTCCTGTATCTGGCCGTCCCTCCAAACCGCGGCATGGTACTCCGGATAGCCGGTCGCCGGATCAATTGCGCCATTCTCAGAGACTCCCACCACCACTCCGTTGTCATTGAGGTCGTAGGAGACGCTGCTGTTCGTGCTAGCGCCAAGTGCTCCCAAGTCCGTTAGCGTACCGTCTTGAAAGGTAAGGGCGTGAATAACGAAGCAGAAGCCGAAGCAGTTCGGATAGAACGGGTCCGCTATGTTCAGGTCCGCTCCCCCCACCGTAGCTCCCTCATGGTTCAGGGACTTCTCGATCATGCCGCCAGGCCCGTTAGCAAGGGCACTGTTGGGACCTCCGAACGTCCCTACCTGGGTAAGTTTGTATTGGTGATATTTGGGATGAGGATTGTCTTGTGCGGGCACCTGGGCCGTGAAAGCCAAGGCGGCGAACCAGAGCACACCAGTCCCAGATGTTAGCTTGCAGAGTTTCATATTGTCTCCTTTTTCAACTTTCTGGAAGTTGTTAGTTTGGCGTGATCTCCCACACCACGCCACAGCCAGAGCCGCTTTGGCCGCAACCGCTCATGCCTCCGTCATAAGCCGTGCCGTAAAGGTTGCCGCTCGAGTCGAACACGACGTTACTGATCGGCAATTCTCCGTCGTTGGGGGTTTCAGGTTGAAAACTGTGCCCCATGCCCCCCCGGGTGGGGTCGTGCCATAGAGGCTGCCGTCCGGGCCGAAGACCACTCTGCTTGATGGAGACCCCCGTCCATGCCATCAAAGCTGTACAGGGGGTTGACGACCCAGGTGGGTCCATGGTGCTTTAACTGGAAGACGGTGCCGTAACCAGCACCGCCGTCTGCGGTAGTTCCGTAGAGATTTCCTGCTCTGTCTATTGTCAAACCAGCTTGAGGATTCGCCCCGTCCTGTTCGCCGGTGAAGTTGTGAATTACGTTGAAGGTTTGCGCCTGGGCCATCTGCATCAGCAAAAGACCAATTGCCATTACCACAGTCAGGAGTGCGCTACGTAACGCCCTATTCCAAGTTGCGGATTTCATGGTTCCTCCCGACCCGGGTGAAAATTGCGCGAGCAGGCGCTTCCGGATGGCCGCTGAGTTTGCCGCAACTGCTTCAGACGGACAATGCTCTGGCGATTCTTTCTCCCTTATTTCTCGCTGATTTGGCCGCCAAGGCATTGATCCTCGGTAGGTTACCGAACAGGACTGGCAATGCCGAGAATTGCGGCAGGTTGCAGTTCCACGGGGCGACGGCCCGGAGTACACTCCTCTGAATCGCTCTCGTGGACAGTGGGATGAACGACGTGCTGCCAGATCGGGTGCGGATCGGAGATTTCGATGTAAATCTTCGGGGCGGAGAAGTGCGCCGCGGCGATCATGGTGTGTATCTGCAAGAACAGCCCTTGTCGGTCTTGCGCATGCTGGTCGAGCGTGATGGTGAGATCGTCGTCCGCGAGGAAATTAAGCGGGAGCTGTGGCCGAATGATACGGTGGTCGATTTTGATCAAGGAATCAACGCGAGCATCCGGAAACTGCGGCAAGCATTTTGCGACTCCGCCGACGAGCCCCTATACATCGCGACCATTGCCCGGCGTGGCTACCGGCTGCTGGTTCCGGTGGAGTTGGTGCAGGCCGGTGCCGCTTTGGGCGAGGTCCAAAGAGTAAGCAATGCGGCAGTTCGATTACAGCCTGACCCCCCGCTGATTGGTAAGAAGGTCTCTCATTACCGGGTACTGGACATCATCGGGGGCGGGGGCATGGGCGTGGTGTATGGTGCCGAAGACCTCAAGCTGGGGCGCCGCGTCGCGCTAAAGTTCCTGCCGGAGGAACTGGGCAGCGATCCGCAGGCGCTGGAACGCTTCAGCCGTGAAGCCCGGGCCGCGTCCTCGCTCGACCATCCCAACATCTGTCCGATCCATGAATTCAGCGAGCACGAGGGCCGTCCCTTCATGGTGATGCAGTTGCTGGAAGGACAAACCCTGCGTGATCGTTTGGCGGCAGGTCAACCGTCGAGGCCGCTGCCGCTTGAGGAGTTGCTCAACATCGGAATTCAGGTCAGTGACGGCTTGCAAGCCGCGCACGATAAGGGCATCGTCCATCGCGACATCAAACCGGCCAACATCTTCCTGGCCAGCAAGGGGGTGGTGAAGATCCTGGACTTCGGGCTGGCGAAGTTGGTGGAAGCGCCGCAACTGTCCTGCCCTAGCCAAAGCGAAAGGGAAGAAAGAAGCACGCGGGATCTGGCTGGCGATCAAGCGCTGGCGGCACACGCTACCATGTATAGCTTTGTACCAGGGGGCGCATTCACGCGTGAGGCTTCGGTGCCGTCCCCTAATTCGAACGGGTTTCAGCCCATAACACCTGGTGATGCCACCCAAACAAAGCTCGGCGTTGCTATGGGCAGCGTTGGCTACATGTCACCGGAGCAGGTTCGTGGGGAAAAACTCGATGCGCGCACCGATCTATTCTCCTTCGGCCTCGTGCTCTACGAAATGGCCACTGGCGAGCGCGCCTTTACAGGCGAAACCGCCGCCGCTGTGCACGATGCCATACTGCACCATGATCCCGCACCGATTCACAGTTTCAATTCCGAAGTCCCTGGGCTCGAGGCCGTTATCTCCAAATCGCTCGAAAAGGATCGCGAGCGACGGTATCAGAGCGCGGGAGAGTTGATTTCCGATCTGCGGGCGTTCCGCGACAATAAATTGGCACAACGGGGAAGTGGAGATCCATCTGGGACGGCAAAACGTACATTCACCCGGTGGCTGCTTGTGCTTACCCCCATTTTTTCCGTTGCCGGCGTCACTGTATTGTTTCTTCTGCTGCGCCCTTCCCAGTATCGCCAGCACGAAAAAGAATTTGTAATGCGGCAACTGACACCCCAATCTATGGATGTTGGCGGCATACTTTCACCGGATGGCAAACACCTGGTGTACTACAGCAGACACCGTGAAGTGTCGCTGGTGCAGATTGACACAGGTGAGGTTCGGTCGTTCCCGAACACTGCCTCTCTCGTTGTGAGAGGTTGGTTGCCGGACGGCGACCATCTTTTCGTTACAAAGCTCAGTCAGTCCGGTACATGGAAAATGTCGACTTTGGACGGTTCTCTTCAGCCTTTTCAGGACGAAACGATGGACCCTGTCGCGTCCCCTAACGGACAGCAGGTCGCATTCTTGGGCGCCTGGAACGAGATCTGGACGGTGAACGTAAACGGACAAAATCGGCGACGCATCTTATCGGTGAATTTTCCCTCAGTTCTTTCGCGCCTGGGATGGTCACCGACTGGGAAGCGCCTGCTCTGCCTGAAAGACAGCCACAGCGAATCGGACGTATCAAAATTTCCGGACAATCGACACGATACAGAAATCGACACATGCGACTTAGGCGGGCATTGTACCAAAGTACTGTCGGATCCCAGGCTATACCTCACAATCAATTACACATCTTTGGTCTGGCTGCCTGACGGACGGGTTGTGTTTGCCCTAAGAGAATCGCCTCCGAACCAGAATGGCAGCAACCTATGGTCGCTCGAGGTCGATCCAGATACCGGAATTTCGCGTGGTGAACCGAAACGGCTAACGAACTGGACGGGGTTCACGCAGTTGGATCTTGTTGCGTCGGCAGACGGAAGGAGGTTGGCATTCACCCAACTGCGCACTGAGATGATGGTCAAGGTGTCGAGGTTAAATGCTGATGCTGGCAAGCTAAGAGATACCCGAGCGCTTGGCGAAGACAACTGGTCGAGCCGCGTCGGGGGCTGGACCCACAATGGCGATACGGTGCTGTTCACGGCCCAGCAGTTTGGCAATAGCGGAATCTTCGAGCAGAACGTCGATAGCGGCGGTCCTAGGGCTCTGATATTGGGAGCAGAAGCATATGATACTCCGGTAATCACTCCCGATAGCCGGTGGTTGCTTTACACCGAACATCTGAACGAAAGCTCGAGACGCTTGATGCGCATGCCTGTCGCCGGTGGTCCAGGTACGATTGTGCTATCTGGAGATTACACCTATCGCTGCGGCTCGTTACCATCCGCTTCGTGCGTTGTTGCCGACACCAGCGGCAATCAAGTCACCTTCTACCTTTTGGACCCGTTGAAGGGGCGCGGCAGAGAGTTGACACGGGCCAAGATAGCTAACTCTCCCTCCGAAGCACTATATGGTTGGGATCTTTCAGCGGACGGGCGAAGGATTGCTTTTGTGGATTACGGCGCAACGAAAGGGAAAATTCGTATCCTCAGTACGCACGGGCCCGAGGAAGGAGCGGTTCCAGTGAAAGGATGGGACAGCCTGCTCTGCGTCCATTGGGCGGCTAACAGCGATAGGCTTTATGTTACCGGAGCTCGCGAGTGGGCTGGAGTGGCCGAGTGGGCGATCCTGGAGACAGATCTTGAAGGCAATTCCAAAGTGCTGCTTCAGTTACCACTGAACCGAGGTTGGATCGCGAATCCCATTCCGTCACCTGACGAACGAAATCTCATCTACACCGAGGTAACTTGGCCATCGAGTCTGATGATGATGGAACATTTCTAAGCTGCTCGCGCACGCTCCGAACGGCTCACTGGTGGCGGAAAGTAACCGCTGTGTGTACGAACACCCAAGGTGTCACAGCGATTGCTGCCGATGGCTTCTACGAATGGTCGCGACATGAAGTCGCATGTGTGATTGTCCGGCGAGCACCACCCGACCGGACCTGCCATCCCATTGGCAGTACTCTACGAGGTATAGCGATTAGGAAACGTATCGTTTAGAAGCCCTCGGACAATGTATCCCGCCGTCATCAAAGACGGGTGCCGAAACCGCGAGGGGCCGGTACTTCTGCCAGCATCGCGGCGGATAGGGGCTAGGGTGAGTGGCATGGTCAGCTGATGCAAACCTCTGTAAGTATCGTCAAGAAAGAAGGAGCCAAAGATGCTGTTAGGCTCCGTTGTTGCGGCTGGCACAGGTGTTCCATTCTCACTTGTCATGGGCAAACAGGCCGCCGGTATCGCAAGAGGGACCTAAACCACTTGGTCGCGCATGTGGAACATGGTAAGCCCGTATCGTTCCCTTCTGGGTAGCTAGGCCGCAAGGCCATGCAACGGCGGTGCGGGTAGAGGATGAAGGAAAAAGCAAATGTCCGACTGTAATGGCCGGAACACAGGTTGCGACATTACCCGGCGCGAAAGTGAGCAGACTTCCTTCTGGTCTTCCGTCACGAGAAAACTTGGCAAATCGGTTTGATGGGATCAGCAGATGACGGCGCAAGCTGGTGCAATCCTCAATACTGTTTCGGCATGGGACGCTGTTGACTGGCGAAACATCGAACGCAATATTTGCCTACTCTAGGCACGTATCGTGAAGGCGGTGCAGCACAAGAAGTGGAACAAGGTGCGAGCCTTGCAACATCTTCTCACACACTCGGCTGGTGGTAAATTACTCGCCGCTCGCCGCGTAACAGAGAACGACGGCAGAAAGACACCTGGGGTGGATGGCGAACTCTGGGACACACCACAGAAGAAGCTCCAGGGTGTGACGTCACTGAAGGCACGGGGCTACCATCCCCTGCCTCTGCGGCGGATTTACATTCCGAAAGCCAATGGAAAACTTCGACCCCTGGGGATTCCGACGATGCGGGATCGAGCCATGCAAGCGCTGTATCTGCTGGCACTCGATCCGGTTGCGGAAACCCTTGCGGATGGAGTTTCCTTCGGCTTCCGGCGGGGAAGAGGGTGCGCAGATGCTATTGAACAATGTTTCAAAACGCTGTGTCATCAGAATCCCAGCTGGGTGCTCGAAGGCGACATCAAGGGCTGCTTTGACAACATCAGCCACCAGTGGTTGCTCGACAATGTTCCACTGAACAAGGCGATCCTCCGCAAGTGGCTAAAGTCTGGCTACCTTGAGAAGCAAGTGTTCTTCGATACGATCGCTGGCACACCACAGGGCGGAATCATATCTCCAGTGCTCGCCAATCTCGCGCTCGATGGCCTCGAACGTCGGCTGCGGGAATCTTTCCCGCTGCGAGGCAAAGGCTCCGAACGCGGTCGGGCTGCGCAGGTACATCTGATTCGCTATGCGGATGATTTTGTCATTACTGGCCACTCGGAAGAGTTGCTGAGAATGACAGTCAAGCCGCTGGTCGAGTCCTTCCTGATAGAGCGGGGATTGGTCCTTTCTCCAGAAAAGACCGTAATCACGCACGTGCGGGACGGCTTCGACTTCCTTGGACAGAGCGTCCGGCGCTATCCGAACGGGAAGCTCTTAATCAAGCCCTCTCGGAAGAGCATCGAAACGCCTCTTTCCAAAGTGAAGCAGATCATAGGAGAGCACATTGGCAGGGCGGCCCACATTCTTATTAAGCGGCTAAACCCGGTGATAAGAGGATGGGTGAACTACCACCGTTATGTCGTCTCCAAACGGATCTTCGCACGACTCGATGCTGCGATATTCAGCATGCTATGGCAATGGGCGCAAGCCCGTCATCCCCGCAAGGGACGTCGCTGGATTAAGCAGAAGTATTTCGAGTGCGTGGGAACCCGCGATTGGTGGTTCTTCGATAAGCCTGATGGGACAGACGGTTGGCTATATCGTGTCCGCCTGTTTCATGCATCTTCCGTGAAAATCGTAAGGCATGTTCAGGTTCGATCTGGCCTGAATCCTTACGATCCTAGTTGGGAACCATACCTTACCCGGCGTACCGTCGTTGCTCCACGCCGCTCGCGTTCATGACTTGAGCGTTTGAGAAGGCTTGAGCCGTGTGAGCTGGAAACTCTCAAGCACGGTTCTTAGAGGGGGAACCGACGGCAACGCCGGTTCCCTACTCGACAAGCGAAACGGCAACAGTGGCGTTCACCCAAATGTTTGATTCGTTAGGCAACTAGTAACCGATGTGTATGGTGTCGCGTTCGTTCAGTGTGAGCGACAATCCGAACATTACCAGACCATGACTTTCCACGAGGGGTCGTCGCTTCTAGCGTGAGACAAGTCTTCGCCATCAAGCAGGAGGATGAAGCTGTGCACGTTGCCAAGCATCCTCACTGGACCGTGGAGCGCCGCAAGCAGGATGATCATGGGATTGTGTGGCTCTGCCGGGTCGACCGCGCAGGGCCGGCCTGCCGTATTTCAATCCGCCCAGCCTCAGAAACACTCTTGTCAGGTTCGACCTGGATAAATGTAGATCCCTGGAAGACTTCAAACTATGGAGCCAGAACATCGGACACGAACAGGTTTTGACGACTTTCTCAACTATGGGGATGTTGCGAGTGACTGCAAAGGGAAAAGTGCAATCAGATGCGGATGAGATCGCTGAGCATTCTTGAAAGAAATCCGCGATTCTGGGCTCGAGGTGTAGGTGAAATAAGTTGCCGCCGGGTTCGAATAAGTGTTTTTACTTTTTTGACTAGGCGGCGTATGCAGCTGACCTTCCAACGGCTCTCTGCACCTCCCCACAATTACAAGATTTCGAGCGGCCTACCAAGAAACCCGCTTCCGGGTTGCGCGATCAGATAGTTATCGAAAGATCGTGGGAGATGGGGCAGCCTCAGACCGCAGAGGATTGGCTTTTTAGAAACTTCTCGTTTTGGGTTCAACTTGTACGGTTTGCCGGCTATACGTCCAAGTGATTTAAAGTAGCCCCGACAGGACCGACTCCACGCCACACCCGTACACATGTGCGTTTATCGATGTTGATCTTGAGCTTCGGAAGCCACCGAAGTCGGACTAATGCAGCTTTTGCAGGTTTGCATACTCGGCTTTGGCTTGCTTGTAGATGGGGATGTCGGGATCGGCGTCTTTCCAGAGGGTGAGGAAATCCTGATACGACTTGCGCGCGGCCTCCTTGTCACCCATCATCGCCTGGGCCCGGCCAAGCTGCAGGTACGACAGCACTCTCGTCAGCGCCTGTTGCGTCAAACCTGGATTGTCGAGCACCCTCTGAAACTCAGCTGCGGCACTGGCCGAATTCCCCAATTTAAGGTATGCCACTCCGCGAAGGTACACAGGTACAAGATAAAACCAATACGCCTTCTCGTATGGCGTAATTTCTGCCAATTCCTTGATCGCCTCAGCTGGACGATTCCTATTCATGGCAATGACGGCACGAACACACGGAAGAGCGTGTCTCTGGGCGATCGTGTCCTCCGGGCCTTCGCGGTTGACTGCCTCAGCTACCCTCTCCGCTCCATCGGAGTCTCCTGCCAATGCCAATGCCAATGCGGCACCGGCATCGTTCTTCTGAAGCAAGGCCTCATGGGCGAGTTTCAGCGCGTGTTGCGTGTTACCGACCATGGCCTCCTCGATACCATACGTCTCGAGCGGGTTCCACGTTGGCGTTTGGAGCCGATCATAAAGTTCCAACGCTTTTACCCAAAGCTCGCGAGCGGCTCGGAAATGCCCACGGTATTGCTCTGTTTCAGCACGAGCCCAAGTGAGGTCTGGATCGGAGATGCCTAAAGTAGCTTGTTTCATCATTGTTGCCGTGTCGTTCTGCAGCACGGCAATGTTGTACCGGTCGAGTGCTAATGCCGCTGGGTCGAATTTCCGGGCAAGTACGCTGTTGTATACCGCTAATGCTTCATCCGGACGGTTCAGGCGACAGTATTTTTGCATAATGTCCTGATAGGAAATGAGTTCGTCTGGATTGAGTCGAATGGCCTCTTGCATCAACGCCACGCTGGCCTCAGGCTCGCCAATCGCATCGTACAAATTTCCGAGAGCAATAAGGGGCATATAATCTCGCGGATAATCCTTTAACCACTCCTTGTAGATCGGAATAGCTTTTTCCAAGTTACCCAAGACAAAGTGATAATACGAGGCCTCGATATAAAATCGATCGCGTTGTGTCGCGCTGTTGCGTAACTCCATTGCACGTGAAAGATATTGATTTGCTGATTTATCTTTATTGACGTTGCTGTACATGGCACCCAGATAGGCAGCCGCGAGTGCAAACTTTGGATCCAGATCGAGTGCTCGCTTGTAGAAAGGGATGGCGTCGAGCGAACCGTTCGTGGCGCCGTTTGCCATTCGCGCCTTATCCGCCTGATGAAAAGCCTGGAGGGCTTCAATGGAGGAACTGGTGGCTTGATCCAAAGGCATGGTAAACCGGTGTAGTGAAGCTGCCGGTTCTCCCATTTTCTTGCGCAGCTCCTCGCCTGTACTTCCGAGTGTGTTAACTACAGCACTTCGAGTCTTGGCTTCTGCTTCCGAAGTTGCCAGCGTCTCGCCGGTTCTACAGCCTGAAGCTCCCAGCACAATGCGATAATTATTGCCGTCGTCAGTAATCGACCCGGCCATTACTGCTGTACTGTTGGTGCGAAGGCAGACCTCGCGCGCGAGTCCAGCCGTGAACGGTTCGCTTTCCGGTCGATTCATTTCTTGCAAAACACCGCGCACCTTGTCTGTACCCAGCACATCGAGGAAAGGTGTTTGTCCCAACTCAGTTGCGAGTGCTACTTGCAGCGCTTCTGCGAACGCTGGATCACTCGTTTTATCAACAAAGTCCGCGACAACGACCGTGTCGCCTGGCTTAAGTTTGTCACGGTGAAAGGATCGCCAGAGCCCTCCTGCCGCCGCGACAATCGTAAGGCTACATGCCACGAGAGCCAGCCACTTCCACACATGCTTTGGTCCTTGCTCTGCTTTAGTTGCATTCTGGGTTGGCAGAAGGTCGATTGCTGCACGAATTTCGGAGACGCTCTGGAAACGGTGTTCGCGGTCCTTCTCCAGCGCCTTGTTGATGATGGCGACAAGATGCGGTGGGAATGCGGCGCTAAGCTCCTGCATGGGAACAGGCACGTCATTCAAAATCGCATCGTGAACAACGGCCGCGGTTTCGCCCGCGAACGCACGGCGGCCAGTCGCCATCTCGTACAGGACGAGGCCAAAGGAAAAGATGTCGGTGCGCGCATCCAGTTCATCGCCGCGAACTTGTTCTGGCGACATGTAACCCGCGGTGCCTAGGGCGACCCCAAACCGGGTGAGAGTCGCATCGGGCGCCGATGCCGTGTTGGCAGGCAGCGGGACGGGAGCGACGTCAGTGATCTTTAACCGGCAATTCATTAGCTTCCTTTTCTTCCGCAAAACCGACCAACTTTACCAGACCGAAATCCAATATCTTTACTTGTCCGCTGCCGGTGAGAAAGATATTCGCCGGCTTGATGTCGCGATGAATGATGCCTTTAGCGTGTGCCGCCTGCAGGCCATCGCAAATCTGAATGGCCATGTCCAGCAACTGGTCAAGGGGCAGCTTGCTTTGTACAGCGGCGAGCGCCGCCAGACGGTCTCGCAAGGTCTCGCCTTGCAGCAACTGCATCACGATGAACGGCTGCCCATCGTGTTCTTCGACTTCATAAATAGTGCAGATGTTCGGATGGTCGAGCGACGATGCGGCGCGCGCCTCGCGTTCGAAGCGTTGCAGCGCGACTGAATCGTTGGCCAGCTCGGGTGGGAGGAACTTCAACGCGACATGGCGGCCGAGCTTCAAGTCCTCCGCCTTGTACACCATGCCCATCCCACCGCCGCCGATGACCGCCAGCACCCGGTAATGAGAGACCCTTTCTCCAATGAGGCTAGGATGGTCTTGCAATGCGACCGTAGTCTCGGTGCCTTCGAGCTCTTCCTTTGCCTTGGCTATTGGCTGCAGTGAAGCTGAGGGATCGTCGTCCGCAAGCCGCTCCACGGAAATCATGAGCCGGTAGCCGCGGCGGGGAAAAGTCTGGATGTATTTGGGTTCGTCGGCGTTGTCACCCAACGCCCGTCGCAGGTTCTTCACAGCGGCGTTTATGCTGTGATCGAACTCGACAACTGTGTCGTTGGGCCAAAGCTTCTTCTTGATCTCTTCGCGCGGGACCAGTTCGCCCTCGCTCTCGATGAGCATCCGCAAAACTTGCAGTGGCTGCTCCTGCAACACAACTTTGGTAGTGCCGTTCCCCAGTTCTCCGGTGGGCAGGTTTAGTTCAAAGGTTCCGAAGCGGACTCGAGCTGGGGACGCGCGCTGCATGGGCAGGTTACAACCCGGGGAGCGTGGCTTGAGTATGCGAGAGTTTATCACCGCTGTGGAGCAGCGCCAAGCCGACAAGCGCAGACGAAGCTCGCGGCGAACCCTCCGGTAAGCAGCACTAGCCCAGTTACTTATCTCATTTCACATCCATTTCACCTTCATTTCGCACGCAGTGCATTGTTTCGAAATCACGCTTGGCGCACCCTCCCGCCATTGTGGAGCATCAGCCCCGCGCAATTCAACCCGGAGTGAAGAGGAAGTATGAAACACAAGAATTGGAATCGGTCGCTACGTGGCACGTATTTGGCTCTGGCAATCGGCTTCCTGCTGATTCCGATCGCCCAGGCGCAAACCTTCAACGTAATTCACACTTTCACCGGTGGAGCAGACGGTGCCAGCCCCTTAGCTGGCTTGACTGCTGATCGCGCTGGAAATCTCTACGGCACGGCTCATAACCGCTTAGGCGGCGGCACGGTATATCGTCTGGGGCGGGCGGGATCGGGCTGGGTCTTCCAGGTCCTTCACACGTTTACAGGTAGCCCGGACGGGTCTGGTCCACAAGGCAGAGTGAGGTTTGGTCTGGATGGCGCTCTCTATGGTACGACCGTTTATGGGGGAATCGAATCCCATTGCAGTTCTCTGAACTATGCAGGCTGTGGCACCATCTTTAGGCTAACTCCCCGCGCCACGATCTGCCCTAGGGTCTCATGTCCCTGGACAGAAACAGTGTTATATCGCTTTCCAGATGACGGTAGTGGAGCGTTCCCATCAGGCGACCTGACATTTGACCAGCAAGGCAACATCTACGGTACGACCACCGAAGGTGGCGTCGGTTGTGGCACTGTCTATGAGCTGGCCCCCTCTGGCGGTTCTTGGACACCTACTATTGTGTATCCATTTCAAGGTCCAGGCGATGGCTGCGGCCCCGCCAGCGGCGTGATCATGGACAATGCCGGAAATCTTTATGGCACAACGCCGTCTGGTGGAATGGGGTCTGGCGTCGTCTTCGAATTGTCGCCTTCAGGAAACAACTGGAGTCAAAGCGTTCTATACAGTTTCTTGAACGGGAGCGATGGGGCCAATCCTTGGGGAGGCCCGATTCTTGATCAATCCGGCAATCTGCTTGGCGCCAACGTTAACGGCGGCAGCGGAGGAGGTGGCACCGTCTATGAGCTGACCCCTTCCGATGGCCGTTGGGGTTTCAGTGTGCTTTACAGCCTGCAGGGGCCAGGTAGTGGCGGCCAGAGCGCAGCCAACGACCCGAGCCTCACGATGGATGCCGCTGGAAATCTGTATGGCACAACGACCTGGGGTGGCGCTTACGGATATGGCTCGGTTTTTAAGTTAAGCCCCTCGAATAATGGCTGGATCTATACCTCACTGCATGACTTTTCGTGCGGCAGCGATGGTGGCCTCCCATTTTCTAATGCGCTACTCGACAGTAATGGCAATCTCTACGGAACGGCCGCGTCGGGCGGGAACGCCAGCTGCTTCCCCGGCCATGGCGATGGAGTGGTCTGGGAGATCACGCCTTAAAGCTCACCAGGGGCAAACCTCACCCATAGAAGCAATACAAATTCTCTGTGGAGGAAAAGAGAATCATGAGAACTCAAGCCTACGACCTATTCACACGATCTATCGCGGCGGCGCATGAGACCGTAGCACTCTCGGTTTGCTTGGCAGTTTACGTTCTCGGACTGGGAATTTCCGCAACGGCGCAGACCATCATCACCTTCGACCCTCCGGGCGCCGTGCTCACCGAAGCTCTGGCCATCAACAACGCGGGAACGATCACGGGAGCCTATCTCGATGCGAATAATCGGCCTCACGGATTTGTTCGCGCGGCTGACGGCAGCATCACCAGGTTTGACGTTCCCGGCGAAGGCACAGGCAATGGTCAAGGCGTTAACTCCGCCTATAGCATCAACCCGAAAGGAGAGATTACGGGCTTCTACACCGACGATGCTTACGTGTACCACGGATACTTGCGCGCTCGTGACGGCAGCTTCACCACCTTCGACGCTCCTGGCGCGGGCACAGGCGAAGGCCAAGGTACGCTGGCTCTTGATATCAACCCTGCGGGGGATATCGCTGGACAGTACTTGGACAGCAACGGTGCATATCACGGTTTCGTCCGCGCGCGCGACGGCACCATCACAACCTTCGATGCTCCTGGCGCCGGAACATCTCCCGGCCAGGGGACCCTCGTGTCCTCGGTGGACGGTCTCAACCCGGAGGGAGTGATCTCGGGAGGTTATGTCAACGAAGGCAGCGTATTCGATGGCACACAGGTATTCCATGGCGCCGTGGGCGCTGCAGATGGCACTTTTCGTGAGTTCGATGTTCCGGGAGCGGGTACCGGCCCCGGCCAAGGCACCGACGTTGCCGGAATCAACGCGTCAGGGACTGTTGAGGGGAACTACGTTGACCCCAGTAGTGTGAGTCACGGCTACGTTCTTGCACCTGATGGCAACTTCACTACGTTCGACGTTCCGGGCGCGGGCACAGGCGCGGGCCAAGGCACTTTCCCCGCGAACATTAACCCGTCCGGCGTGATAGCAGGAGGCTACGTTGACGCGAGGGGTGCGAATCACGGGTTCGTGCGGACACGCAAGGGCGCCATCACCGAGTTCGATGTTCCCGGCGCGGGCACCGGACCAGGTCAGGGAACCTTCACCGATTGCAACAACGCAGCGGGAGCAATTACAGGATGGTACGTAGACGGCTCAAACGTATTGCATGGCTTCCTGCGGACAGCTCAATAGCCGCAACAACGCTGGTAGATTTCGCAAGGCGCAGCGACACGGCTGCGCCTTTCCTCCGCTGCAAGGCACTGATCTCGACTCCGCCCGCTGGTCAAGGCATTCGTCCCACGAGTCGTTATGGTAGCTGAATTGTCTTCACACCAACGGTCGGGTATTAGCCCATCCTCGTTATTAGTAGGATTCGTATTGATAAGTCGGCCAGTGTTTACGAATACTTTCCTTTTCACCTGGCCGTATAACGCCCTACGTGCGGATGTGGCGCACCGAAATCTCGGGTCCGTCACACTTCCACGCGGTAGCCGACAAACCGTCAACTTGATTTGCTTCCCAGTGGCCGAGCGATCAAAGATCAACCCAGTCTGTGATGCTTGAGAATGTCGAACTGGGCTTTATCTACCACGAACCGAACGACGTCAGGGAATCCAGCGACGATTCACCCGCTTTATGAATGCCAACTGCAAGCGTCCAATGTCAACGGCGTCGCCTGCCACCAACCGTCAGGATTTCGCGAGCCGCGCGCACATTCGCGGGGAATAGCACGACTAACAGCGACGTCAGGCACACTGCCGCTGCCCTGGCCGTTGATGGAGAATGGACGCATGTTGTTACGCTTTTCGATCAGGTCATTTTGAATCTCTGCGATGAACGGATCGTACGATCCTGTACAGCAGCCAGCCCGCTGGGCCGAACATGAACGTCAGCAGGAGACATGGAAGCACGATCAGGTGAGGGATGCCGCGCTCGCGCGAGTCCTCCAATTCCCATGAGCCTATGAGAAGGTCAAACGCCAGGTAATGCACCCATCCTGCCAGCAGCAGCCAGGGATTGGAGAACAGGATCCCGAGACTTGCAAGAGTCGAGAAGCCGCCAGGCGAGCGCCAGAACAGGGAAACGGCAATCGCTGTGTAGAGAATAGCGAAGAGTCCGGGAACGAGCTTAGTCGTGACCACCTTGCTTACCCAGGGTCTCCTGGGCAGGGTTGCGAGCATGATCCAGGACACCAACGCAAGCGAGTTAGCGATGGGGAAGAAATGTTGTGGAGACACATTGCACCTCAGACGGTCCCCGGGGTCATTGCCGGGGAAGTAGGATTAACGGACCTCCAGCCCCAGATCGCCGTGACGAGAGCCCATGCGCCGAATAGCCCGAATGTGAGCGCGTCCGGCCTTAGAATCGGCTGCCCCCGGAGCGCCTGTACGAGCAGCAGCACGACCAATGCGAAGTAGCTTCCTGCCGCAGTCAACGTCAGCCGGACTCGTGTATCGCTGCTTAGCTGGCGGCGCCTCATGATGAAGGCAATCAGGGGAAGTACCTGCAGTGCATGTAGGCCTATGAAGTGTGGAATCCGCAAGTCGCCATGCTCAGTGCTCCAGCCAGTCCCAAAAAGTCCGGGGCCACCGTCAGGGGCACCCACGGTATGCGCCCCCATGATCGGCATTCCATGTCCGGCGTGCGCGCCAGCCAGCTGAGCAGCGGTCGGATGCGTCATGAAACCCGCACTAAGAGCACCGACGATCGTGATGATCATCCCAAGTCGAAGGGCCCATCCCATCGCTGGGTCTTCAAACCTCTGCCGCCAGAATGCTACAGCCACGGTTATGCTGATGAAGGTCTGCGCCACGATGGCCACGCCCATGATGATGAACAGGACACCATTGAGGGGCGTGCTGAAGTTGAAGTGGCTGGTGGTGCCTCGGTACGCTTGGAGGGCAATGATCGCGAATTCCAGCACCATCGTGATGGCCGTAGCCCACCCGACTACACTTCGCGTCTTCCGCCACCCGGGGATCAGCGTAAACGACCAGGCAAGCGTGAACACATAAATCGCAATCGATACAGCGAACTTCGCAGGCTTTAGCCATGCGGGTGCGTCGGTAATGATTCGAGGATCGATGAGCAGGCCGGCGATTGAGATTGCCAGCGCAGGCAGCATCAGCAGACCGGTAAACGTTAACGGTGCGTTTGCTCTCCAGAGTTGTTTCAGCATGTGTCCCTCCTCGATGTGACCACTGTCAACATCAAAATATCATCTGATGTAGACAGTGTCAACATTCATTGCTAGAATATTTCCTATGCCTCATTCCTCACACCCGAGAACGGGAAAGAAGCCCGCAAAGCCTTACCACCACGGGGACTTGCGCCGCGCGCTTCTCGATGAAGCCGTTCGCACCATCCAGACGGAGGGTGTCGAGCATCTGACGCTGAGAACCGTGGGCGCGAGATTGGGCGTGTCCCGGAGCGCGCTATATCGGCATTTTGCCGATAAGCAATCACTGCTGGCGACGGTAGGGAAAGAAGGGTTCAGTAAACTCCGGCAAGCCCTCGCCGATGCCTGGGAAGGAAACGGGCATGGCCGCATCGGCTTTGAAGCGATGCACAGGGCGTACGTGCAGTTCGCCGTCGCGCATCCGTCCCACTACCGGGTGATGTTCGGCGGATTCATCGAGTCGGCCGCAAAGGATGATCACTTCATTTCCGAGGCCAGGGCTGCCTTCCAGGTGTTGGTGGATGCGCTGGTCGAGCAGCAAAACGCCGGCGACATTCGTCGAGACGACCCCCTGCTGATGGCGCGCTTCGTGTGGGCGCTCGTACACGGCACTGCCATGCTATTCATCGACGGACAGTTGCCCGAGCCGGCTCAAAGAGAAGCATTGGAGCCGTACCTCGCTGAGAGAATCTACGTATCCATTCGCCAATCAACGTTCCGGACCGAGTAGTCGCCTAGTGCTTACGGATCGCTGGGTTGCGGCCGGAGTGCGGGCCGCGCGGACCACTTGGTCGTATTACGCCCGTTCCACTCTCTTGCCTGAACGCGTCCCGAGGGGCCGAGCACAAGGAAGCGTAGCCGACAATCCGCTCGGCAGCTGAGTTTTCGATCCTCAGGAGCGAGGGTGACGCAAGAAGCGAGGGCAGTGGACTCGCCTGCCCTCGCTTAGCGGAACACGCTTAGTTGGCTTTGCAGCTCGAGCCGAGCTTTGAGTCCTTTACACATGGGGCCGAAGGCTGGTAGCCGAATCGGCCGAAGCGCATCCACTGCTGAAGCTGTTTGCGAGCATTTTCAGGCAGTGTAACTTTGGGCCTGCCGCTATTGGCATTGCCGACCGTCAACGAAGTGCCTTCGGCGTACGTCCCGATGGTCGTCGGGACAGCCACGTAAGCATCGATGTTGCCGGTCTCGGTGTTGTAGGCAAAGCCCACGATCTCGCCAGACGAATTGATGCTGAATCCATGCATCAGGTACAACGGAGAATTGGCAGGGATTAGGCTGTTGAGATCCGTCATCACTCCGTTCTGCCAGAGGTACGCTCTTGGGTTACCACTGGCATCAATCGACACGCCACTCACCTGGCCTCGGTTGTTAATCCCACAGCCGACGCTTATGACATCTCCCGGCAACGTCCCCAGATCGCTCATCACGCCCTTTTGCCAAAGAAATGCATGCTGGTATTGGTCGCTCGGCAAGTCCGACGTGCCGACTACCTGCTCGTTGTCGTTCGTTGCGAAGGCGGCGTTATTGATCTTCCCCCCCAGATTGCCGAGATCAATCGGCCGCTGGCCCTTCCGCCAAAGCAGGGCGTGCTTCGGTGCGAGAGGCAGGCCGTAACGTTGATCAAATGCCGCACAAGCACCCGAGGCGCCCACCACCTCGCCTTTATTGTTGATCCAGAAGGCGCCTCCTTCCGGATCACCAGGGTAGGTAGAAAGCACCTGGATTTGGCCATTGGTCCATACGACGGGTTTGAATTGCAGGACTTGCGGCGCCGGGCAGTTCGGATCCGGCTTGCCGTTCTCTGCATACCCCGCGATTTGTCCTCGATCGTTGATTCCGCCGCCTTGGGCGTTATTGCCACCTAGTGTGTCCAGCGGCGTCATCACCCCGTTCCGCCAGGAAAACGCCAGACAGATAAGGTTGTCGCCGTAGCCGCAAAAATCTTCGCCATTGGGATCCAGCGTCGAAGTTTCGGCCAACCCTACAGCCTGCAGGGCCTCACTGGGGCCTTCGTACGCCAGGCTGTTCGGTCCCCCCAGGGTCGCGAGATCGGTCATGACTCCATTGGCATACACAAAGGCGTGTTGGGCCATGTCGCCGGGCAAGTTGGCAACTCCGTCCACCTGCCCCTTGTCGTTGATGCCGTAGGCAAGGCCGAATGTTCCTCCCAGGGTGCCCAGATCAACGACAGCATAGTGAGCCGGGGCTGCCGGCGTTTGCCTGATGGCTGGATGTTCCTGCGCCCCGAGCGGCCCGGCCACGAGGGCCAGCGCCAGGGCAAAGATGGTAAGACGAAACAAATTTGCGATCGAACGAGTGAGTTTCATAACCTTCCTCCTTGGTTGATTCGGTGGGTCTTGATGGGAGGATGAGAACCTCTGACCTTCCTCCCCCTCGACGCATTGCAGGAGGGACGGAACGCAAATCTGAGCTGGCCCATCGGCTTGCTGCCAAAGGTGCAACTTGCCGGTGTCCAGCCACTGCTGGAGCTGGGTCGCGGTGGCTGCTTCCGCCAGGCTGTCCCTGCCGAGAGCGATGACATTCACTTGGGCGCGGCAATCGGGGCACCAAGCCAAGACTGCCTTTGCGCGGCGAATGACCATCAGCGTGTCCGTCTCAACGGTGACCCTGGTTGTCTTCAGCACCATGACCTGCTCCACTGCGTTCGTCACTTCTGCAACCGCTGCATACGGGCGCATCCTGCGCGAACGGGCGATCAAAAGTCTTTAGAAAGGGCCTAAAACCTTCTCAAAAACTCTCAAAATAGGTTTGCTGAAGAAAGGAAAAGACTTGCAGGCGAAGGGGGTCGATACCATGAACCCAGCCGCAGTTGTTTGAGGCGTTGCGCATCTGTTGCTGACCGAAAAACCTCGTGATAGATTGGCCGGATAACGGCGGCTCTAGCGTCTCTCCTACGGCTATCCTTGAACTTTGGACTGGGTATGGCTACGGGTCCCAAGATTCTCTACGAGTTCGGGCCTTTCCGGGTGGATCCCGAGAAGCAGGTTCTGCTTTGCGAAAACCAGCCGGTGGCCATCACTCCCAAGACGTTTGAAACCCTGCTCATCCTGGTTCGCCACAGTCGAGAGGTCGTTTCCAAGGACGAGCTCATGAGCGTTCTCTGGCCGGATGCCTTCGTCGAGGAGGCAAACCTGAGCCAGAACATCTTTATGCTCCGCAAGGCACTGGGCGACACCCCGGAAGACCGGCGCTACATCGTGACGCTCCCGGGAAAGGGCTATCGCTTTGTGGCCGAGGTGCGCGAGGTGACCCAAGACGGCGGGGACGTGGTGATAGCCAGCCGGTCTCGCTCTCAGATGGTTGTGGAACCGACGGACACTGCGCCCGGCGAGACCTTGCTTACCGTTCCGGCCGGGGCACAGCGAAGGTTGCGCCGGGAATATATCGTGGCAATTGGCGCTGTAGTTGGCTTGCTGGTCCTTGGCACATTTGTTTTTCTTCGCCAGCGCCGACCGGTCCTGGGCGAGAAAGACTCTGTCTTGATCGCCGACTTCACCAACACCACGGGCGATCCGGTGTTTGACGGAACCCTGCGGCAAGGATTGGCGGTGCAACTTGAACAGTCGCCGTTCCTCAGCCTTGTTTCCGATGACCGCATCCAGCGGATCATGGGGCTGATGGGGCAGCCACCTGATGCGCAGCTCACCCCCAAGCTCGCGCGGGAGGTCTGCGAGCGAACCGCGACCACCGCTGTTGTTGACGGCTCGATCGCCAGCCTGGGAAGCCAGTATGTACTGGGGCTCCGCGCAATCGATTGCGGCACAGGTAGGATTGTGGCGGATGAGCAAAGGCAAGCAGCAAGAAAGGAAGACGTCCTGAGTGTCCTGAGTCAAATGGCGCGCGAGTTAAGAAGCCGGGTCGGCGAGTCGTTTGCCATGGTCGAAAAGCATGACATTCCGCTCGAGGAAGCTACCACCTCGTCGCTTGAAGCTTTGAAAGCCTATAGCACAGCCCGTAGGGTTAAGTTCCTGCCGGCCGGCTATGCGTCAGCCGTGCCCCTTCTCAAGCACGCCATTGAGATTGATCCTAATTTCGCAATGGCATATGCCTTTCTGGGGCGCACCTACGGCGATATTGGAGAGTTTGCCCTCTCGGCTGAAAACACCGGTAAAGCCTACCAACTGAGGAACCACACCAGTGAGCGCGAAAGGTTCTTCATCGATGTGACCTACCATCGGCAAGTGACGGGAAACCTGGAGAAGGCGCGCGAGACGTTGGAGTCATGGGCGGAGACCTATCCTCGTGATAGGGACGCCTACGGATTGCTGTCGGGATTTAGTTCGCAAGGCTCGGGCCAGTATCAAGAGGCGATTCAAGAAGGCAAGAGGGCGATAAGTCTTGATCCGGACTTCGTTCCCGGCTACGCCAATGTCGCCAGCGCCTATATATATCTTGGCCGGCCGGAGGAAGCGGAGAAGATCCTGCAGCAGGCTTCCGAACGCAAACTGGAAATTCCTGACTACATCCTCTTCCGCTACTACATTGCGTTCCTTAAGGGTGACACCGCGGGCATGAAACAGCAGGCGACCCTGGGCGAGGCACATCCCGGGGCGCAAGACTGGATGTTGCACGCGGAGTCCCTCACTTCGGCGCGTTCCGGGCAGGTCCAACGGGCCAGAGGGATGTCTCGCCGCGCTGTGGATTTGGCCCAGCAGGCGGGGCAGCGGGAAAGGGCGGCTGTCTTTGAAGCCGGAGCAGCCGTGTGGGAAGCGCTCTTCGGGAACCTCTCCGCTGCGCAGCGGAAAGCGAGCGAAGCACTTGAACTCTCCAAGGGCCGTGACGTGGAATATGGAGCCGCTTTCGCCCTGGCTCTTGCGAAAGATTCTTCCCGCTCGCAAGCTCTGGCAAACGATCTTGAGAACCGCTTCCCGGAAGACACCTCCGTCCAGTTCAGCTACCTACCAACGCTTCGTGCGTTGTTCGCACTGAATCGTGGCGAGCCTTCCCACGCGATTGAATTGCTACAAACCGCTGTTCACTATGAACTGGCCGTACCTAGCATCGACTACTACTCTTTCTTTGGGGGTCTCTACGCGGCATATGTGCGTGGTGAAGCATACCTCGCCGCGCACCAGGGCGCGGAAGCGGCCGCGGAATTTCAGAAGATTCTGGGCCATCCCGGCATCGTCCTCAGCGATCCCATAGGCGCCCTCGCGCATCTCGGCTTGGCCCGGGCCAACGCCTTGCAGGCCAAGAACTCGCCGGGCGCGGTCGCCGACGCCGCCCGCCTCCGGGCAATCGCCGCCTACAGAGACTTCCTCAACCTCTGGAAGGACGCCGACCCCAACATCCCCATCCTCAATGAAGCCGAGGCCGAATACGCTAAGCTACAGTAGCGCCCGCTGCTTGGAAGGAGGTCAGATCCGGTTCTCCACCATCACACCTCGTCTGCCATCTGTCGTCAGTCACTCACTTGGTGAATGACGGGCCACCCGGAAGTTGGCCTGTTCGGAGTCAAATTGACGGGTAACGTCCATTCCGTGCTGTTGCAGAGCTCTTGACAGGTTCCGGCCACAAGGCCGGAACGCCGACTTCTCGTCCAAGTGAGCTGAACCCGCCCACAGGGCTGACTGCACGCCAGATACATACATTGGGGGTTTCTGGTTATCTTCCCCATAACCGACGATTCGACAACAGACCGCCGATTCTGAGTTTTGAGTGCCTTCGTGCCTAGATGCCTTGAAGGCTCGCAATTGCTTCTCGTCCTTAGAACGATGGCCTTTCTTGGCTTCATGGGAGTCTTCGCGCTGGGTGCTCCTCACGGCATAGCGCGATGTTGCATTCGGCGGCGCTTTCCACGCTCGCGAAGAGGGTCCTGCCATGGGGCGCCCACGCAATCCCGTCGAGGTTCGGCAGAATCAGATAGGTTCGAGCAGCGTCGCGTTCGATTTGTCAACACATACGTGTAGGCGATGCGGTTCCCGTCTTGCGAAGGACGAGGGTTGCCGATCCACCCGCCGGGTTCTCCAGGAGGAGATGGGCGTGACCTCCCAAGTCCATCTCCGAGTGATATCAGGCGCTGCTGCGACCTGTGGTCTTCGCGAGGGCGCGGACTTCATTACGGAGCCGAAAGTCCATGCGACGGAATTGCGGTGCTGCATGCGCGACCCGGATGAATATCTAATCGAGGTTGGACAGACAACCATGACTGCAGGATCGCTGGATCTGTAGTCATGAGTTTGGTGGTTGTGGCTTTCTGCCGACGTTCGCCTCTGTCGTGAGGCAGGCAGTTCAGGTAGAGGCGGGGGCTTGATCTCCATTCCCCTTGTGATGCAACTCGTCGGAGAGAGCGGCGATCTTGCGCTTGAAATGCGATTCCGGCATTTCCTTACCGCCGATCGTGCGGCATCGTTCCTCAGGCTTGGCGCGACGTACCGGGCAAGCGACGTGGAGAGCTTTCATGGGTTCTTACTCCGCCTGAAAAGGGTTGGGCTGATTGGCGCTCGCTCGCTGAGCTTCAGCCCAACCGTTTCGCTTCGCCTTGCTGTTGCGAGAAGGAAAAGCCGAGAGAAGTTCAGCCTCGCCACGGCATTCTGAGCGCGAGCCGGTAAGAATCAATACTATTCGCCATAGTGGGTTACTCGCCAATGACGACGCCGCCTATTGCAGCTTCGCATATTCAGCTTTGGACTGCTTCAGGATAGGGATATCGGCGTCTGCATCTTTCCACAGCTCGAGAAAGTCCTCATAGGCTGCTGACGCTCTCGCGCGGGCCGCATTGGCATCAGGACCGTGAGAAGTCTCCGCTAGCACCGCATTCGCGCGCGCTATTTCAAGATGTGCTAAGGATCCTGTCCAGCAGTTCCAGACGATGCCGCTGTGATCAAGGATCTTCTGAAATTCCAAAGCAGCCTGCTCGCCCTCTCGAGCGGATAAGTACGCCTCGCCGCGAATATAGGTTGGATATAGGCACGAAACATTAGTAGCAAAAGAGATTGAGCCCAACTCAGCGGGAGGTGCGGTTTCTCGCAAATCAGCCACGGCTTCACCTGGGTTCTTCCTGTCGAGCGCCAGTTGCGCACGAATCGCCGGAAGCCGAGCGTCTGAATCTGGGTGTCCAGTGGATATCGTTTGTTCAGATCTTGTACCAGCGAGTCGGCTTGTGCCACATCACCGGCCAGCGCAAATGCGATAGCCGCCTCAGCCTCCACGCCCTGACTGTCCGGATCAAAGCTTCAAACCCTGCGCTGCTTCTTGCTTGCCCTCCCGGGCGTTGCCAAAAACCGCTTCTCGCTGAGCGGCAATCTCCTGCCACATGGCACCCGTTTCCTTGCTGTCAACCCGAATTGCCGAATCTACCGATCGCTTCGTCAACTCTCGCGCCTTGCCGAGGTGACCTGCGTAGGCTTCGGTGTCGGATTCGAGCGAGAGCCCAACGTTCTCCTCTGGCTTGCCCACAAACCACTGCTGCTGTTCCGTCATGGCCGGAGAATCCTTCCTCAGAAAAGCGAGACCATAGAGAGCATTATGAAGAACGAGATCATCCAGCTTTCTCGCTTTCGCCTCCTGCGCTGCGTGCAGCGCTTCATCGAATCGCTGCGAAGCAAGCAAGCTGTTGAGAAGGTCTCCGTAGGGGGCGCTGTCATCCGGGTATAACCGGAGGTATTGGCGATACGTTTCAGTCGCTTTTTCAAAGAGACCTTGGCTTTCGTACACACTGCCGAGAAGGAGGTATGGCGCGGAATTCGGGTAGCTCTGAATTGTCTCCTGCGCGGTCTGTGCTGTCTTGTCCAGTTCCCCGGTTACATTGAAATAGTAGTCAGCGGTGATTTCCAGCTTTTCCCGCTCGCTGGCATGATCTCGCAACTGGAAAGCCTTGGTGAAATATTCAGAAGAACGGAGCGTGGCACTGCGAGTATTACCGGGAAGTTCGGAACGGGAACGGGGCGCCAAGCTGGCGGCAAACCTCCTCAAGTCTCGGGCGGCTTGAACAATACCCGCGCGAGCGGGACATCTGGGATCTTTACCAAGGGTTCATGACGGCGATTAATGACAGGTATGTCAGGATCTCCGGGGTGGACCCTCCTTTCTGTGCGTTCGTGGAGGACGTGTATCTCAAATCCGAGCCTGTCCTCGCGCTCAGCGAGTCGACACGCGATGAGTACCAGGGGATGTGGGATCGCTATCTCAAACAGCGACTGAAGGGCGAGACGCTGGGAAGCGTTCGCCCGGTCACGGTCAACACGATCCTGGAATCGATCGTACGCAGCCACGACATCGGCAAGTACGCGATCCAGCATGTCAAGGCTCTGCTATCGGGCATTTTCACTTTCGCCCGAAACCACGGGCAACTTCGATGGCACCAATCCTGTGACTGGCGTGAAGCTGCCCAAGGCGCGCGGCAAGTCCGAGACCTACGCTTATTCCCTACAGGAAGAGACCGCAATCATGGATCTACTGGAGTTGAGGGAAAGGGCTGCGATCGCCACGGCGGGCTACGCGGGACTATCTAAGTCGGAACTGCAGGGACTGCGCTGGGAGGATCGCATAGCGGATTTCATGCACATTCGAAGGAATGTTTGGTCCGGGATCGAGAAGGAAACCAAGAACGAATACCGTGCGGCAACAGTTCCCGTCATCTCCCAGCTGGGTGCCGTCCTCGGCGATTACTGGAACGCATCGGGCAGACCAGCCACAGGCTGGGTCTGGCCGACCTCACGCGGCAGCAAACTTCCCATGGACTTCAATAACCTCTACCGCCGTCACATCATGGCCAGGATGAACAAAGCCGGACTTACCTGGTACGGCTGGCACGCTTTCCGGCGGGGCCTGGCTTCTAACCTTTCCGACCTCGGAGTTCCGGTTAATGTCATCCAGCAGATCCTGCGCCACGGCGACCTCGCAACCACCGAAAAGTTCTACCGTAAGACCCGTCGGCCGGCCGTTGCAAAAGCCATGAAGAAGCTCTCGAAACGGTTGTCAGTCGTAAGCAAGCCGAAGCTTACAACGGACAAATAACGGACAGTAGTTTGATGGTGCCTGTAACCTATTGAAAATGGAGGCCCTGGGCAGAGTCGAACTGCCGACCAACGGTTTAGGAAACCGCTGCTCTATCCATCTGAGCTACAGGGCCATGCGAAGCTAAAGCGTTGATATTGCAATACCTTAGCTGGCATTTCGACCTCTCAGTGTATTGGTTCAACACCAATTAACACCAAGTTAGGTTGCATGAGCATTTTAACAGCGCTGCTGTTGGCGTCTCGCTTCGCTTCCATGAACGAATTTCCATAGACGTTCATCGTTGTGGACACCTGAGCGTGTCGCATCAACTTCTGCTGAACTCCTACAGGTGCCCCAGAAGCGTCTAGCAGCGAGCGGTACGTATGGCGAAAAGTGTGAAACCCTAGGTTCAGGATGCCTAGCTTGTCGCCAGCTTTGCGAATCACCTTCTGCTGAATGTTCCCCGGCTCGTATGGCCTTCCGGTAATCGGGCTGGGAAATACCCATCCCTCAGCAGATGGCGGACATTGCTTTTTCCACTCCAACAGTTCCGCTGCAAATGTCGGATCAAGGGGAAGCTCATCTTCCGAGTATTCCGTCTTAACGCGGTCACAAACACCACGCACAACTGCCCGGATGACTTGCACTGACAGTCTGTCGAAGTCGAAGTCTTCCCACCGGAGTCCTAAAATCTCGCTTACCCTTAGCCCAGTGCAGACAGCTACCAAAACCATCGTGCGGTAGGGCTCCTGCACAGCGTTCAGAACTTGCAAGCATTGCTCAGGCGTTAGCACCTTCGGCCTCTTGGCACGTCTGGCACCTTTAATCTCAACCAGCTCCATTGGATTGCGCTGAACCGGAATCATCTCCCAGAGCATCGCCTTCTCAAACAGTCGAAAGAGCACAGCCTTGATGTGCGCCTTCGTCAGTGAGCTGCACGGCATTTTCTTCAGCCATTCCTGAACCTGGGCTGCTGTAACCCTATTCGTCGTCGCTGCTCCCCACTTTGGCCGGAGATGCGTTTCGATGATTTGCAGGTAACTGCGCGCCGTCGAGATTTTCAAACCGCCGAACGTGTTCTGCTCACCGCTTTTCAATCCGCCGATCTCTCTCAAGTGCTCATCCTGAATGTAGCGGTCACAGACGCCACCAAAGGACAATTCCTGAGAGATGTTCTGCGGAGTGTCAGCGTTGATTTTCCAAAGCAAAGTGTCAATGTGCTTCCACATGGCCGCCTTCGTCGAAAACTCAGCTGTGCTGAACGTCATGGCGCGTAACGGACTACCCGCTTGACTGCGATCTGGATAGCGATATTCCCATGAGTCTGGCATTTTCTTGTGTTTAATCCGGCGAAGGCTGCCGCGTATGTACCGTTTCTTCTGTGTGAACATTGAATCTCCTCAGTTCACGCAGCACGGCTGGCAAGCTGACCATACACCAGTTCTCAGCCAGGCGTCTATTTCACGCCAGATGTAGAACCAACGGTTGAGCCTAAAGTAAGCCGGAATGTCGCCTTGCCTTGCGTGGCGCTCGATTGTTTTGTGATTACAGTGCAGCAGCTCTGCGACTTCTCGGCTGCTCAGTGGCTTCTCCAACAGTTCTCCGGGCTGCTCAACTACGTGCATTCGTTTCATGAGTTCTCTCCAGAAGGAAAAAGCGCTACGGGGCGGTAGGCTCGATTTAAGGCGTTAGTTTGTGTTCGGGATACCGTAAGGTCATCCGAGGGGTGCAGTGCGTCCTGGGGCATTTAGGGGCTTCTCAGCCCCACGCCAATCGCACTTTCGTGGTTCCTCAAACCACTGCGCAGAATGTTGCCATCGTCGATTCAGGTGATTTTTCCTCCCGCGTCGCCTGACGTTGCGCTAGGGCTTCCGTCGCCCGCCACTGAGCTTGGTCGATTGCGAGTTGTTTCGAGGACAAACTTCCGATCTGCACAGCACCGAGCGCAGCATTCTTCCGCGCCAAAGTTCTCAGCATTTGTTTCCGTGATGTTTCCATAAAAACCCTTTCCAAATAAAAAGTGCCCTACTTGGGGTCAGTAGGGCACAGTCGGTTGTCGTAGCTTTGCTGGCGAAGAATCACGGCACACTGCGGGACTGCCGAGACTGGTTTGCCAGCAGTCCGCACAATGTGCGCGTCACCGCCCCGGTGAGGCGAAGTCTTAGCTAGCCAATGAGTCCGTGGACTTTAGACAGCAACCTGTACTGTTTGTAGAGGTCGGGTTGCTGGTTACTCAAGCGCATAGCCTCGGCACCCGACGATTCGGCTCCGAAAAACTTCTTGAGTTCTTTGAGCGGGACATTCGCGAAAGCACCGAGATCTAGCGCGTCGGCCTTCTGTTGAATCGAAAGTCGGTGCCAAAACACGTTGCCTCCCACGGCCCTGACGGCCTGCCCGAACCGGACATCCTGCGCACCAGTATCCAGCCGCGCCACTGGCATGTGAGCTTGGGCAACTGCAATCTTGAGACGTTGCTCAGACAGCTCGTCTTGGCGCGCTGCCTCTCTCGTAATAGCTTCCGCCTTGAGAGTGGCGATCTCTCTGCGGAGTAACTCGGTTTCGCTCGGCGCTGTCGGAGTCTCGGCTTTCTCCGTTCCTGTAATCGTTGGTTCGATGGGCGCTGTTGCGGGTGCGGGAGTTCCTTGGTTGGAGAGCGTTGCATTTACGTGTTCGTCAATGTTTTCAAACATAATCGTATAATTCCTTTTTTATTAATGGAAGTAAGAACATTACAGTTCTAAGGGTTGATTGGTTCTGGCGACATCGTTGAGTTGATGTCGTCGGCGGTTAAGTAACAACCTGTTCCTGACCTTGCGGCACGGCACGATGTCACTGCCGTAGATGCAGCAAAGGCCACCCTCGTCAGAACACTGCGCAAGAGCGGCCTTCACCGCGTAGGGCTGTTCGACGCATAGGAACATCGAACAGCGAAATGCTTATGCCGCTACTAGCGCAGCGGGTGCCTCCATATATGGAAATGAGGGAATGCTGTACCGAAATGGTGAGCCTTTGACGCCTTGGCCGGACTGTACAAGAAAATCGGCTTCAACTATTCGGGTGAAGACCTCGCGCCTCGTTGTCCCGTTCCCGTGCACAGCATCGATGATTTCCGATTGCATTCTTCCGGGGTTCTCGCGGATGAAGTCGAGCATTTCGTTCTCGATCCGTTCCCTAATTTCTGCCGCCGATACCTGTCGATTTTCAGTGAGCGTATTTCCGATTGACATGCTGCGGGTCTCAGCGTGCCAACAAAGCTCAGTCTCCGGCATGTCGTCGCCGTATCTCTGAATGGTGCTTAGAGTACGAATTCCGTCCTTTTGCGACCGAAACAACAAAAGCGAGTCGACAGCCCCAGCAATAGCGGTTGAACCCAGAATGCCATCGCGTAAGTCTTCCGTTTCCTTCTTCTTTGCATGATGCGCTGTCGCGATGTGGACATTGCAGTTCCGCGCTAGCTCAAGCAGCCGTTCCAACGCACTATTCACCTGCTGGTAGTCGTTAGAATCCGAAACGCCGCTGACAAACCGAAATAGCGGATCAACAATGACAAGTTTCACCGTGGGCCGATTCTTGATCGCTGACTCAAGTCCGGCGAGAGCATTCTTCCGTTCCACCGCACCACAGCGTACGTAGATAGGGTCAGTGGCTATAAAACCTAATTGTTTTAAATGGCCTTGAACCTCCGACTGCTTTTCCTCTAAAGTTAGAAGCAAAACGCCACCCTGTTCGACGTTCCGCCCCAGGAACGGCTGTCCCTTCGCTATTGACACCGCGAGTTGTCGGAGTATCGTGCTCTTTGCGATTTTTGGCTTAGCTATCCATACTGATAAGCCGCGTGATGGCAGCAGACCCTCGACGGTGTATGCGGTAGTTTCAATCGGTAAGTTAAAGAAGTCGTCTGGTGAAATGAATTCGAGTGTGTTCAATTTGTTGTCCTATGTAATAAGCCTCGACAAGGTCGAGACGGAGATATGCGCGGCGCTGGAATGTCCAACTGCGGAGCGCAAAGTTGTTATTGGAAGAGGCTGTGAGTGAAAAAAGCAGCCCAAAACGGGTCTAGCCGACTAGGTAGTCGGCTCTCAAAGAGAATTTGATTTATTTAAGCTATAAGGCTAGTATACTAAAATTGCGTCGTAAAGTCAAGCGGCAAGTAGCGCACATTGCGCCCTGCCATCTATAACTCGATGCTGTATTGATGGTATCACGATATTTGATCGTTGTCAATGGCTAAGTAGAGCACTTAGCGCGTGTATCTATCTCAACTGTGTATCAATGCTAACACAAATGCATATAATTGTCAATGGTTTTCTAGCGCATTTCCCGCGGGCACGCCATGAATTGACGAAGCCGATTCAGTCTTGCAATCTTTGCCGAGCTAGTGAATGCGCCGCTGAAATGCTGCGCTCTGGTAAGTTCGGACAACAGCGGCTAGCTTGGGGGATAATTCTCTCACCAGCCGAGGAAAGCAATATAGGAATATTAGTATTGGAATAAGGGAGAAACAGATAGGGATACGACTCTATATAGCATTTGGTCTTCTATGCCTCCTCTGACATTCATTTCCTAAGATTCCCATATTTCCGCTCTCAGGTGATAGTGGAATCTTCCAGAAGGGCGCGTCAGCCGCAATGTCCTAGCCGTTTAGGGCCACGTCTTGGCTAACAATCAACCTTTTGAGCCGGTGAGAACTATTCCTAGGCTAAACACCGCAACAAGGCCCAAGATGAAGCCACAGTAGGACACCAAGAGCAGCAGCCTTGCAACGGTTAAGGATTGATACGTCCAGAGTTTCTTAATCTCCTCATTGTCGGTGCCCCGCTCTCGCAGCATGTCTTCATCGGAGTAGCCACCGAAATTCGCCTTGGCGAACGGGGTCCTATCGTAACCAACGATGACATGCACCACAGTCTGTTGGGACGGTATGTTGATTCGCATCACAAGCCGAGGATATAAGGCTACGTAGACACAGAAGCATGCGAATGAAACAGCAGCTGACGCAACAAGCAGCCACTTACCGCCCTGCCAGAAATAGATCAGAAACGTAACAATGAAGGCGAGACAGACCAATCCTAATCGAGCAAAGCCGCCTACGTCACCAATAGGGGGGAACCAATAAGCGGAGGCACTGTCGGGGAGAAAAGGTACTATTACTGCCACCATTAAAGGCGGCGCAGCCGCTAATACTCCCAACAGGCTGAGGAAGCGGCCGTAGTACTGCGTTAGCGTCATCTGATCGTGGTTTACCAAAGGCTAGCGGCTCAGTTCTACAACCACTACGTGGTCGGCGCTGTTGATTGCGTCGTGCTCTCGCACTTGAGTCTTATATCCTGGTTTCTCCACCCTTACATTCCATCTCGCGATTGGCAATGAAGGTATTACGGTGGTGGTTGGATCTTTCCACTGGCGAGGAGAATCTCCCCGGCGGTAATACCAAACAGCAGCTCCAGGCGGATTGCTTATTACCTTTAAGTCGAACGTCAGAGAGCCGCTGTCGGCCACGATGTTGTACGCGACTACATTGCCTTCCAATGGACGGAGTGTTGCTTGAACGAGGGTAGTGTATGAACTCTTCTGTGGTGTTTTTCCCGGAAACGCCACGTTTATCAAATCTGCAGGTTGGAACGTGATTCTCGCCGAAGGTCCGAAATTATTGAGTGCCTCGTCATAATTGAGGCGAAGATCGGCAAAGAAAACTCCCGCGACATCCGCCTGGCTCTGGACAGTCCCCAACTTCTTAAAATCTGCCTCCGTCGTTTGTAAGGCTGCCAATGCGTCATCAACATTAGCTCGAAGTACCCGCGGGATTCGCCCCTGCTGGTTGGCCTCCTGATAAGTGGCAATCGCCGCCTTGAGGTCCTGAATCCGTAGTTCCAGGTTTCTCGCGGCCTTTCTCAGCAACTGCTGCTGAGACGGATTTACCTTGATCGAAACGCTTGTCGGGAACACCAAATCGCGATTAGCGATTACCTGAAAGGTGATGGACTGCGGCTTCGGAAACGGATGTATTTGTAAACCATCGAAAATTCCAGTAAATGTTAGAGTCCATGTGCCTCCGGGAGCACCAGCGGGCACCCTATAAGCCAGTTGGCATTCCACCTGGCCGACAGAAATTGCGACGCCCGAATTTATTTCTGTAGTGCCTCCCGGTGGCGCGATAGTGTATTGCAAGCCGCCGTTGAAATTGAGGGGTCTATCTAGCGTTGCAGTGAAGGTCACGGTTTCGCCCGCTTTCACGAGAGCATCGTCGGCCTTGACTACGTTGACTGAAACGCTGTCCTTTGCCGATAGGTTCTCTTGCGCTGACGGCTGTTCATGCTTTTGCGGAACTGCTGCACAAACGGTGGCGGATGAAGCCAGCAGCAACACGAAAAATCGAGAGATGCGCCCTGTGTTCAATAGCATCGCTAAGATTCTTTCCGGCTCTCTACTTAGCGGACTGTTTCAAGTCTAACATTGCCAGACGCGAGAAACCATGTTGTGATGAAGTCTTCCGTGGCCATCGGCCTTGAGGTGTGTGAAGACGATGAAGGACTTTGCGTGGCTGCCAGATCGGAAACAGCCGCAGGAAACACGGATGGCTCGATCAGTGCTTCAGGATGTGAGTTCTTGCATATCGTGGCTGCACGAGGAAACCGACCCTTTTCGTTTTCGTATGGCTGTCGTAGCGTCGATAGCCCTTGTTCGAGCGGTCGGTCATGTGCTTCGTAAGGTAGACAGCTCAAACTGTCCGGTATTCGCCGAGGTCGTGAAGGAACGGTTTGAGAGCTGGAAACGCGACAGGGAAAGCGCTCGCATATTTTGGGAATTCATCGAGTCAGAGCGCAATAACATACTGAAAGAATATGAGTTTCGTTTCGATTTCTCGCCGGTGATAACAACCGGCGAGGCTACTCACGCTTGGCGAGTTGGCGCTGATCTGTATTGCCCCGTGGTAGATGGCGTATACGTCGGCCAGGACGTAAGGGACGTGCTTCAAGAAGCGGTTCGGTGGTGGACTCAGGAGCTTGACGCAATCGAGGCCGATTACCAGTCCCGTACCAGCCAATCGGTAAGTCCGGAAAACGCGGAATAGAGCCAAACCTTCGGCAGTACGCAGACAGTGCAGCGATCTGTGCCGCCAGAATTACCTTACGATTCCGCTAGCCTACGAGAAACTGTCATTCTGCTGACGCCAAGCTGTGCACCGATCTGGACGGCGCTGAGCCCCTGATCTGCCAGCTTCCGAATCTTGCTGGCGCTCACGATGACCTTCGGCCTACCGCCTATACGCCCCTCACGTCTGGCGCAGCGTAGTCCAGCGGTGACTCTTTCGGATATGCGGACCCTCTCTTGCTTCGCAACTGTCGCGAGAATGCCAATCACCGCATCACGGAAGATGCCGCACGAATCGAGATACTGTTCCGTGTAGCTCTTGTAATTGACTCCGTAGGACGTTAGCTGCTGCAAGTGCTGCAACGTCTCATAAACCCCCTCGCGGCTCAGCCTGTCCAGACTCCAGAAGAGGACGCAGTCGAACTCGCGACGGCTGGCAGCATCAAACATCGCATTGAATGCCGGTCTGTTGTCGCTGCGTTTGCCGCTAGCGTGGTCTACGTACTCGTAAACGATTGTCCAGCCCTGCCGCTGGCAGTATTCGCGTAGCTGGGCTAGTTGATTCCCAACATCCTGCTTCCCGCAGTTCGTGCTCACTCGACTGTATAGCGCAACTCGATTCACGGCCTCTTGGTTTGTCATACGCTCACCGTGCGCCAGAGCGAATTGCATGTCAACTAAAATCTGCACATAATCAGTTGTTTTAGTGCAGTATTTTCCGCATTGGGTAAGTGTCTTTGTTTTCGCGTGCGGCAAATCGAAATCGTGGCAGGGTTTTTGTGCAGCGTTGCACGGTATGCAGCCTGGGATGCAGGAGGAACCTCGGATCGCTATCTATTAGCCGAGCAAGAAAGCCTGCGCTGATCTGGTCCCTACAAACAACGGTAAACGTCGGATGATTCTAAGTCATGGCAGGGGGCAAAACGATCAGTCAATCACGCGGTAACTTATCTGCACAACGAAAAGTGCCGATTGAAAACGGGTGCGATGCTTCTGACGATGAAAATACATCGATCTACCCCATAACTGCCGTGGAATTAGCACTTAAGGCATGGCACGGCGCAGAACGACATCGGGGATGCGCGAAACTGGGCTGGCAAAGTCGCGCTTACGTGTAATCCCTCGCGTATGACAGACACAGTGTTTATGCGGCTCAGAGGGCTGACGGGCGGAATCAGGGGAACGTCGCACTTCCGGGGTGCGAGGGCTGTGCGTCGAAGTGCGGACTTTGTAGCATATTGCGTGTCACAACACATATAAGTGCTTGACGACATGGCAGTTACTACGCGGGCCGCGTCGCACCTTGTCGTCGTCGAAAACGGGGTGCGAAGGGCGGCTTTCGGCCCAAATCGTCGGTGCGAGCAATTGGGATTTCGAGCTTGAATCTGCAACCAAAATTACACCAAAATTGTTCTGCCCGACTGTGCTTATAGGTGCCTAAAGCGTGCCAACCGTACCGCGTAAGTATTTGAAATTACATCTAGTTACGCTTTAGGAAACCGCTGCTCTATCCATCTGAGCTACAGGGCCGCTAACGGTAAGTTGCTAAACGGTAATCAGTAGTGGCTCGGGTCGCAATTTGACGCCTTAGCGTCAACCGCACTGACCCCAGAGCTGCTTTGCGATCTGAAGCCACTGCCTGACTCCTCAGCACCATTCTAACAACGCTGGCGTTCGCCTTTCGCTTCTCGTTCATCAGCGCCCCGCCGTAACGATTCATTGTTGTCGGGCCTGGGCGTGCCACATCAGCTTTTGCTGCACTCCGACGGGCGCCCCGGCTGCATCCAGCCATGACCGGTACGGTATGTCGCAATCTGTGCCAGCCCACGTTTTCGAGTCCAATCTGCTGGCCGGCAAATCGAAGCTGCTTCTGTTGAATTGTTCCTGGCTCATAAGGACGGTTCGTTACGGACTTGGAAACATCCAGTCCTTCTCCGTCGCGGGCCACTTCTGATTCCAGGCACCAAGCTGATGCGCGAAAGCGGGATCTAACGGTGCAGGCGGTTGTGGACCTCCATTTCCTTGGCGACGAGAATTCCACCGACCACGTCCGAGTGGCCATTGATGAATTTCGTTACCGAGTGCAGCACCACGTCAGCTCCCAGCGCGAGCGGCCGCTGCAGGTAGGGGCTGGCAAAGGTATTATCGACAGTCAGAAGACAGCCGTGCCGATGTGCGATTGCCGCCACCGCTTCGATGTCGGTGACTTGCATGGTGGGATTGGCGGGCGTTTCGATGTAGATCAGCCGGGTGTTCGGCCGTATTGCGTCCTCAACTTGCGCCAGGTTGCAGTTGGCCCGGTACAACAGTTTTCCATCAGTCCGATGACCCTTACGCAGGATCAATGGCGCAAATTCTTCAGCACCCAACCTGACCGCTGCTGTCAGCGGAGGCAATCGCCGCCGCCAAGAACGAAACTACGAGAAAAAGTAGAATGAATCGCAATATTTTCGAAGAGTACATGTGGGTTTCCTTTTCGCATGCCGCCGATCACGCAGCCCCGGATCGCACAGCATCCGGTGAACAAATTCATGGGAGTAAGTTCTGTTACAGTTTCGCGAGAAACTTTTTGCTCGATTCGTTTTCTGGGAACTGGGTGAACCTGGGACAACGAGAATCGTGCCTGACCGGCAGTCGTATTAAAGGCGGCCAGGCTCCACTGGCAGTTGAAAAGAATATCTTGCGGCTATGATATGGTTCACGCCTGAGGTGATCGTCATGCCCGACCCCATTCAGCATGTCGTGGTCTTGGTCCTGGAAAACCAATCCTTTGATCGCCTGATTGGATTGACGCCCGGAGTCGACGGGGTCAATCCCCTTGCCCCGCGCGGCAATCCGGACACCGTTCACCATACGCAGGTCACGCAAAACCCAGCAGCCGGGGCGACAGACTACAATCCCGCGCGTATGGATTACGATCCCAAACACGACTACGACGATGTCCGACAACAGATACGGGGCGGATGCACGGGTTTCGTGGACAATTTTGTGCAAAACTATCCCAAAGGTCACCCGCGCGAAATCATGGCGTACTATGACGCGGGTTACCTGCCAACGTTGAATACCCTGGCCAGTCAGTTCGTAGGTTGCGATCGCTGGTTCTGCTCAGTGCCCGGACCCACCTGGGCGAATCGATTCTTTATCAATACCGGCACCTCGCTGGGGCACCTGGATATGCCCAGCCTGGCGCACTTCGATCCTGCCGTGCACAATTACGATCAGCCGACGATTTTCGAGCGCCTCTCGGAAGCGTCGCCGAAGATTGACTGGCGCATTTACTTCCACGACTTCTCCCAAACCACACTGCTGACCCGGCAACTCCACTACGCCGCCAATTATCGCTACATGCATTCCTTCTACGACGACTGCAAGAATGCAGCCACCTTCCCGCAATACGCCTTCCTGGAACCGAAGTATTTCTGGCCGGGAGAAAACGATCAACATCCCGTCAGCGACATCCGGCGCGGCGATGCGTTGATCGCTCGCGTCTACAACGCCCTACGCGGAAATGCGGAACTGTGGAACTCGACCCTGTTCGTCATCCTGTACGACGAGCACGGTGGCTTCTACGATCATGTCGACCCCAGCGGGCCGGCCTACAAAGCCAAGGCGGTGCCCCCGGATTCACACACCTCGCCTCGCACCCGACAACTTCGGCTTCGACCTGTTCGGTCCACGAGTCGCCGCCGTTTTGGTTTCACCGTTGTTGGACAGCGGTGTTCTGCATGGGGTTTACGATCACACCAGTCTCCTGAAGTACCTCACCGTGAAATGGAATCTGGGGGCATTGGGCAATCGCACGGCGGCAGCTAACAATTTCGCCGACGAGCTGGTGTGGCGCACTACGCCGCGGCCCGCGCCGCCTACCGCTTTCGCCATCGCCGCCATCCCGGAAGATCCCAAACCTACGGGGTTGACCGAAGGCCAGGAAGCCCTGGTTGCTTTCAGTCGCTATCTGGAGCTGCAGATGGCACAGCAAACGCCCGATGGCCCGCCCAAGGAGAACTTCTTAAAGGCCGTCGGTCAGCGCCTGTTGAGCACCGTGGCCGATGTCACCAAACACGGCGACGTGGCTGCCGAGCGGCTACGACTGTTCCTGAATTCTCAAGGTGCGGCTTTGCCGTCACCGGTCACTCCGCCAAATCCGTAAAGGATCGACGGGGCTTGATTTGCCGGAAACTCTTTGCCGAGTGCAACCCAATCGCGCTGAATGCGATTGAGCCTTACAATCAGGTTTCCGCCAAAATGCGCGCGCCAGTTCGGATTCCATGAGCAACCAAGCTTCGCCAGACACGGTTCTGCGTCTTCCCACTCCTGACGATGCATCCCAAGGGGTGGCTGGCCCGCTTTCTGGCTCACGATAATCTGGCGAAGCTTTCGCACCGGCCCGAGCGCACCTATCCCTGGTATCTGGTGCTCTGGCTGACCGGCGTCGACTATTTTTCCACGCTGGGATATCAGCCGGGGATTGCGCTGCTGGCGGCGGGCGCGCTGGCGGTGCCGGCAACCGCGGTTCTAGTTGCGGTGACTCTGTTCGGAGCCGTACCTATTTATGCGGCGGTAGCGAAACGCTCCTATGCCGGACAGGGCTCCATCGCGCTGTTGGAAAATCTGCTTCCCGGCTGGACCGGCAAGATTATGGTATTGGTGCTGCTGGGCTTTGCCGCCACCGATTTCGTCATCACCATGACGTTGTCGGCGGCCGACGCAGCCCGCCACGCCATCGCCAATCCCATTCTGCATCCCTTCGCCGGCGACTCGCGTATGCACGTGACCCTGACTCTACTGGTCCTGCTGGCAGTCGTTTTCCTGGCAGGCTTTCGCGAAGCCATCCGGGTGGCCGACTTCGTTGCCATTCCTTACCTGGCGTTGAACCTGGTAGTGCTGTTGTGGTGCGGCTGGAAAATCGCGTTTCATCCGGAACTGTTTTCTGCACTGGCACGCTGCGCTTTTCAGCCAGCACGCCGACTGGACCGCGATCTTCATTGCCTCGGCGCTGGTGTTTCCCAAGCTGGCTCTCGGTCTCAGCGGATTTGAGACCGGTGTCTCCGTGATGCCCCTGGTCTCCGGAGCCGAACCTGGGAAAACCGAGGAGACCATCCCCGGCCGGATCCGTGCCACGCGGAAACTGCTGCTGACCGCGGCGCTACTGATGAGCGTGATGTTGCTGGCTTCCAGCTTTGTGACCGGGGCGCTGATTCCCGAGAGCGCTTACAAGATCGGCGGCCCGGCCGACGGAAGAGCCATCGCTTACCTCGCTCATCTGTATCTGGGAAATGTGTTTGGGACGGTGTACGACATTTCCACGATCTTGATTCTGTGGTTTGCCGGAGCATCGGCTATGGCCGGGCTGCTCAATCTGATCCCGCGGTACTTGCCGCGCTTCGGCATGGCGCCCGACTGGGTCGCCTATCAGCGCCCTCTGGTGCTGGTGCTGCTGGCGGTCGATATTGTAGTGACCGTGGTTTTTCGGGCCTCGGTTTCGGCGCAGGGAGGCGCTTACGCCACCGGCGTTCTGGTGTTGATGCTGTCGGCGGCGGTCGCGGTCACGATTTCCCTGTGGCAGGAATCCAGCGTGCGCAAGCCGCAGACTTTTTTTCTTCCGTTCTATTTTTTCCTGGTCACCGTGGTCTTCTTGTACACCGTCATCGTGAATATGGTGGAGCGGCCGGACGGCGCCATCATCGCCAGCATTTTCATCTTCCTGCTGCTCACCCTCAGTGCCCTGAGCCGCATCCTGCGATCCACCGAGATGCGGGTGTCGAAAGCAACCTTGGTGGATGACGAATCGGCCGAAGTATGGAAGAAGATCACCGGCAAGAAGGTCAACCTGATCCCTCACCATGTTGCGACCTCAGAAAACCGGGCGCGCCTGACCGAAAAAGTGAGAAAGCATTATTGTGTCGAAGGTCCATTGTGCTTTCTGCACGTCAACCTGCTGGACAATCGCAGCGAATTCCTGGCGCCGGTGCGATTGCGCGTATTTCAGGAAGACGATCACTTTGTGATTGAAGCGTTCGGCGCGGTGGCCATTGCCAACTCCATCGCCTACATCAGCGAGTTGCTGGACCCCATCAGCATTGTGCTGGGGCTGACGCGTCGCACCCTGATGAAGCAGTCGCTGGAGTACGTGATTTTCGGCGAAGGTGAAACCGGCTTGCTGGTTTATTCCATCCTGGTCCGTTACTGGGAGTCGATCAAGCGGACGGCCAACCTTCCGTTACTACTGCTGGTCAGCGAATCGGCGTATCTGGATCAGTCCTGAAGCCGTAGTGGGAATATGGCTGAACAGTTTGCTGAAAAACCCGATGAGCACCGGTTTTGAAGGGGCGCAGCTTCAGCTGCGCCGTCCTTTAAATTTGTGATCCCGAGGCGGCTTCAGCCGCCGAGGGATCGGCGGTTTTGAGTTTTTCAGCAAACTGTTCAGCCGGCGACACACCGCTCATTTCGATTTTGTCAGCAGCCTGCTTAGCCAGGGCGGCTAGCTGCAGCAGCCGAAAACTCTATCTTCAGATTTTCGGTTCTTCAGCAGATTGGCAATCGTTTCCAGCAGAACGTCCGGCCCCTCGCCCTTCGACAGGAAACCGTCGGCAAACCCGATCCCGCTGGGCTCTTCGGCCGCGGCCGACACGATGAGGATCGGCACTTCCGATTTCAACTGCTTCATCTCGCCGGCGGTTTCCACTCCCGTCTTATCGGACAGGAAGTGGTCGGCAATCACCAGGTCGACGGGATTTTGTTTGAACAGTTCGAGCCCCTCCTCGCCGGAAGAAGCGGTTAGAACGGAGTATCCCGCATTAGCCAGCAAAAGTTTGCGAACACGCAGCGCGATCTCGGCGTCGTCAATGCACAAGATCACCGGTAATCGTGAAATCGACGATGCCATTGGGCCCCACCTGCTAAACCGAGTATAGCGCTCCTTGGAATCAGTCGACGCTTTTATTGTGAACCCAGCCGGCCGGGGCGCGGAACTTGAGTCAGCGGCAGTGGGACAGTTTGGTTTCAGATCGGCGTCAGAGGGAGAGCGAGCCTTCAGGCTGGGGTCGAGGACTCTCCGAAACCGGAAGCCCCGAGGGGCGACAGAGCAACCGCCGATGTGCCGTGCCTACGGCACTGGAAAGACTTCGGGCCGGTCCTAACGCGGGCCTGAAGGCCCGCTCTACCGCATCTCTCTTAGAAACGCGCAAACGGCACCACTACCGACTCAGCTAAAACGATCTTGGCTGGTTTCGTGTTTCGTGACTGGAAGCTGCCAGACCGTCCTTAATGCCAGGTATATCCCACCATAAATTGCAAATTGGCATTGAGGCCCGGATTGTGATTTCCGATTGACGCATTCGACAGGTGATAGGCCTTCACCGATATATCCCAGGAGTTCCGGCCTTTGTCGAAGATCTGTGCGCCAATTTCCGGTCCACTGGTGAAGTTGATCTGCGAGGTATCGCCCGGCGGGAGATTGTGGTTACTGAAAAGCGCTCCCCCTACCGCGGCAACGTAGGGCGCAACTTTGCAGCCGCTGGTAAAGTTCCACTTGAAGACGACCGGATCGATCCCTCCTGCATACTGCCCGCCATTGATCCAATATTCGTCAAGGGGCACAATGTCGATGGCCATTTCATAGGTGCCGCGCAAAATTCCCGGGCCATGCTCGCCGGTCAACACCCGCCCCAGGCGGAAACCGAGCACCAGATTTGATCCGCTAGGCGAGCTGTCCACCGTGGTGCCGCCGCCAAAAAACACTCCTTTGTTCCACGCCGGATGTCGCAGCACATCAACCGGGCTGTCGGTGGGAAGTTGAGCCAGCAAAGGTGCGCAGGCCAGGCAGCAGAAGAGAGCAAGCAGAGTGGCTTTGTTCATTGTGCTTTCAAGGGTAATGGCAAAAGTTAACAGGTTGGGCCTCGGCGACGCAAACTGCGGTGAGGCCTTAGTTGGCATTTGGCATTTGGCATTTGGCATTTGGCATTTGGCATTTGGCATTTGGCATTTGGCATTTGGCATTTGGCACTTGGCTATCGCAGCGGCGATAGGCATTCGATCTTGAGGCGAGCTCAGAGTTTCTCGGCGCCGAAAGATTTACCAGCAATGGCGAAATCGCTCGTAGGGACGACAGGGGGTCGGACGCAGACTCTACAGGACCGCGGACCTTGTTGACTGCGACTCATCAGGTTTTCTGGCGGTTCGTCCACATTTCCTGCATGAGCAGCCGCCCTTTTCTATACTCGGGAACGGCGGTCGGCGTTCCTGATGGAGTTCGCGAGGAGGCTTCATGAAACTCTCCATGCAAATATGGTTCGTGCTCGGCTGTGCAGTGGCTTTGTTTGCCGCGGACTCGTCGCCGAGTGACAGCGTCCTGAATCGCTGGGTGGGAGGCAAATGGATCAGTAATGGCCAGTTTGTCGACTCCGATTTCAGCAAGGCCAATAAAGCCAGTGCCGTGACCAGGTGCGGCTGGTCTCCAGACCACATCTTCGTCATCTGCGATCAAGACGTCCTGTTTGGCGGGACCCCGATGCGCGAGCTTTCCATCTACACCTTCGCTCCCCAGACCGGTAAGTATTACTTCTACGGAGTCTCTTGGGGCGAGGAGAAGGCTCGTAATACCGCCCTGGACATCACGAATAACGGCGAGCTTTGGGTGTATTCCAGCACAAACGACATTAAGGGTAAGCCGGTGCAATTCCGCACCACAAACCAGTTTCACGGCAACGACGCGGTGAATTGGTGGTCAGAGTTCTCCACCGACGGCGGCAAGACCTGGACGAAAACCGGCGAAGGCAAAGAAACCAGGGAGAAGTGAAGGTAGCAACTAGCAATTGGCAATTAGCAATTAGCGATTAGCGATTAGCAGTTGACAATTGACTGGGGTCATTGGCGGAAGCTATCTCTCAAATCATTTTGGTTTGTATCGGGGCACGAGTTTACAGGCTGGGCCGAAAAAATAACTCGGGCCATAGGGGTCCTTCGACTCCGGCGGCGTCACCCCGCGCCGCCTACGCTCAGGATGACAGGCGGAGTAGTTGCTGTTTGCTAATTGCTAATTGCTAGTTGCCTCTTTCAGCCGGAAATACCTTCTCGCCTTATGCACATCCTTGGCGATCTGCTCGCGTAGCGCGTCCACCGAGGGAAACTTGATCTCCGGCCGCAGCCGTTTCAGGAAGATCAACTCCAGCTCCGTATCCGGAAGCAAATCGATAGGATGAAAGTTCAGCAGGTGGCTCTCGATGGCGAACGATTCGGCTCCAAAGGTCGGACGGTTGCCAACGTTGGTCACCGCTTCAAAGCACTCCGCACCAACCCGCAGCCAAGCGATGTAGACGCCATCGGCGGGCACCAGTTCCTCATAGCGCGCCAGGTTGACAGTGGGCACCGTGTACTTGCGGCCATATCCGCGGCCACGCCCCGGATTGGAGAAAATGCTGAACGGCCGCCCTAGCAGCGCGCGCGCCTTCCCCACTTCCCCGCCGGCGATCAGTTGGCGAATCTGGCTGCTGGAGACGTGATGCCCGCGCCGCGATTGCTCGGGATAGATCCAGACCTCAAAGCCGAACTGGCGCCCCAGGTCGGCGAGTGTGTCAACGTTGCCTTGCGCCTTATGACCAAAGTGAAAGTTGTATCCCTCGTGAGCTTCGCGGGCGTGCAGGGCCTCGGCCAGCACTTGCCGGGCAAAATCCTCGGCCGTCATCAACGACAGGTCACGGGTGAAAGGCAGCACCAGCACGGCGTCGACCCCGGTTTTTTCCAGCAGCTTCAGCTTGACCGGCAACGGCGTCAGCAGCTTCGGCGCGGCATCGGCCCGCAAGATGCGCAGCGGATGAGGATCGAAGGTAACGACCACGGCTTTGCCGCCCAGAGCGCGAGCCCGCTCGGCCATGTGCCGCACTACTTCCTGGTGGGCGCGATGCACGCCATCGAAATTTCCCACGCTCACAACCGTGGGACCAAACTGCGGCGGCACTTCTTCGAGATGGCGGAATACTTGCATGGTTCGTTGTAAGGGGACCACGGGCTAAATAGTGTTCTGAAAACTCAAGCTTGGTTTTGAAGGGGCGCAGCTTTAGCTGCGCCGTTCAGTTCTCCTAATGGTTGTCATCCCGAACCGGCTTCAGCCGGTGAGGGATCTGTTTCTCTGAGCAATGTCTAAAGCCCACTCGCCCTCAAGTGAGAGCTAAACGCAGGCCTGAAATGTGTGCCGTCCCTACGGGACTCAGATCAATTTTTCTACCTGACCCAGCATTCCGCCTTCGGCTCCATGCTGGGCTAAGCTCTTCCGCGCCTGCGGCGCTCGTTTTCTCCGCTTCTCACTCCACCTCCGAAGCGCAAAGTTAGTTCTCAGATAGACAGACTCTATAAAGGCCTGCCTTGGCACCACACCCTCTACAAGTCGAATTCCAGTTTCAGGCCGTCATAGGCCAGACGCACGTTTTTCGGCAACGCCGCATTTGTCTCCTCATGTGGCAGGTCGTGCGAGATATGGGTGAAGTAGGTATGCTTCGGCTTCAGCCGATCCACAATCTTCAGCGAGTTCTCTACCGTCGAGTGCGTGGGATGAGGATGATGGCGCAACGCATCGAGAAACAGGATGTCCAAGCCTTCCAGTTGCGCCAGCGATTCCTCTGGAACGCTACTGAAGTCGGTGAGATAGGCCGCCGATCCGAAGCGGTAGCCTTCAATCGGAACATCGCCGTGCAGCACCACCAAGGGCGTAAACGTCGCGCCGAAAAGACTCACCGGACCACCGACAGGCTGCAACTCTACTTGCGCCAGACCGCCGTACTTGTAATCCGCGTCGAAGATGTAGCGGAAGACATTGCGCAAAACCTGGGCGGTACTGGCGCTGGCGTAAAGCGGAATCTTGCCGCCTCCGGTGACGCGAGGAAAGCTGAGCGGCCGAACATCGTCCAGACCGAGAATGTGGTCGGCGTGCCCGTGGGTGTACAGCACCGCGTCGATCTTGCGAATGTGCTCGCGGATGGCCTGCTCGCGAAAGTCGGGCGTGGTGTCGATAAGGACGGTGTGGCCCGGGGTCCCCGGCGCGCCTGTGGTTGGCGCGTTGGAGTGATGGCTCGTCCCACTGCACCATCACCGACGGCCGCGTGCGACGGTCGTGCGGATCGGCCGAGGTGCAAACCGCGCAGTCGCAGCCGATGGTGGGCACGCCCATCGAGGTCCCACTGCCCAACACCGTGAGCGTGGCTCTCATCAGGCGTGGCCGTCAGCGCCGGGTCCACCCTGGGGCGGGCGAGTGATCAGGTTGGTGACTTCCAGATAAGCCATGCGCAGCTCATACAGGCAGTTCTGCAGCATGTTCTCTTCTGCCGGAGTGAGATTGCCCTTGGTTTTCTCCTGCAGCAGCGCCAGCGTGTCGATGGTCTGGCGCGCGCCCATCAGATCCACCTCGGGCTTCGCGCCCTGCGGAGCCGCCAGTCCAAGCTGCATCAGCGCGGTCATGTAGATCGACGCCACAAACTTCTCGAACGTTATCTCGAAGTCTTGCGCGCTATGCGGCTGACCTTGCTTGCGCATTTCCTTCTCGATGCGAGCGTCAATCTCGCGCGTCGATTCCTTGTAGGCGTCGGCCGAGGCTTGCTGCTCCTGGGCGCTGGGGGCCTCCGGCTCCGGCAGCGGGCCGCAGTTGGCACGGCGGGAGGCGGCGCGGTGTGATTCTGCGAGGCGCGCTCCTGATTGACGCGCTGCTGAGCTTCGTGTTTCTCGCGCTCCCGCTCGGCGCGGCGCTCTTCATCTTCCACCACGTCCTGGCGCAACTCGCCATCGGTGCCGAACAGACGGCGATCGGTTACTACAAACTCAGGTCTCTTCTCTTTTTCTGCCATAGACTCCATTCACTCACTAAACGGAAGGGTTTGTACGGTGGCGCTCTGTCCATTGATGTCGACAGCTGTGCCCGGGGCTGCGGCCTCGCGCCGCAGATATCCCAGGGCCAAGGTTCGTTCGCCGCTGGGAAACGGCATGCGCGCCGCACTGGTGATCTCGCCCACATCTTTATCGTCGGCGCGAACCTTCGTGCCCGGCTGCGGCGGCTCGCCCTGAACTTCAAATCCCACGAACGCCCGATGCACATTGCCGCGCGCGCGAATGCGCTCCACAATCTCCTGCCCGATGTAGCAGCCCTTGCTGAAGTTCAGCGCATGCTGCTGGCCGGTTTCCTGCGGCAGATCGCGCTCCCGCAGATCGACTCCATAACGCGGAACGCCGCGGGCGATGCGGTACAGCTCCAATGCATCGGTGCCGGCGGGCGTGGCTCCGGCCTGGACCAGCGCGTCCCAAACTTTGTCGACATTCTCGGACGCGACCCAGATTTCATAGCCGTCCATCTGCGGCTGCACGCTGCGCGCGACGGAAATGCCCAGGTCATGCCACAGTGCGTCGATCACCTGACCGGCCTCGAGTTGCGCAACGTCGATACCTGCGGCGGTCAAAACTTCACGAGCCTTCGGACCGGCGACTCCCACCGCTGCCAGCTTGTCGCTGATGTCGGCTACCTCGACATCGTCCATGATGATGTAGCGCTCGAAGATCTCGGCGATCGCCGGCGCCTGCGCGCGATCGGTGGTTACCAGCAGATAGTCGCCGCGGTTGTAGGCGACCAGGTCTCCCTGATTGCGGCCCTGCGCGTTGAGCAGAAAGCTGTAGACGCCGTGGTTCAGCGCCAGGTCGCGAATGTTGTTGGTGACCATGCCATTCAGCCAGCGCACCCGGTCTTCCCCGCTCAGCACCAGCTTGGCCTGCCAACTCAAGTCAAACAAAGCACTTCCCTGCAGCAAGGCGCCGGAATTCGGCGGCCGTATCGCCGTAAGTGGCCGGGGTATCGGCGCCGCGATAGCTTGCGAGGCGCGCTCCCAAAGCCGTCAGCTTGTCTTGAAAGGTAGTTACCGTCATACCGAATATTTGATTATAAGGTCAGGCGGGAAAAGCGGCCATTCGTAGTCAGCCATCAGCATTCAGAATTCAAACGAAACCCAGACCGGCTCTGTTGACATCCCGACAGAAATGTCGAGGCTCGCGAACCGTTAAGCGTGCAGATGATCAAGTCCAGCTCTGCGGGACGGCGACAAGATAGCCCAGCGCTTCAGCGCTGGGTAGACAGTCCTTTCATGCTTGAGCCCCTTCAGGGGCGACACCTAACGATGTCAGCAGAGCCGGCCGGACTTTTCGCTTTTAGCTGTTAGCAACTATTGAGCGTTTGCGCTAAGAGCCAGCCACACCGATTTCCAAAAGCTGACAGCCGACAGCTGCCTTGCTAGTATTTTCCCTGACCATGACCAAACGCATCGCAGTCGTTCCCGGAGACGGCATCGGCAAGGAAGTCATCCCCAACGCGCTCGAAGTGGTTCGCGCCGCGGGCGCGCCCGTCGAGTTCACCACTTTCGATTGGGGCGCCGACCGCTATCTCATCGACGGCACCACCATCCCGGCCGACGGCTTCCACATGCTGGCCCGCGACTTCGACGCCATCTTCGTCGGCGCGCTCGGCGATCCTCGCGTGCCTACCAATATTCATGCCAAGGAAATTCTGCTGGGCATGCGCTTCAAGATGGATCTCTACGCCAACGTGCGCCCGGTCAAGCTGCTCGACGCTTCGCTGTGCCCGCTGAAGAACGCCACGCCCGACGACATCAACTTCACCGTCATCCGCGAGAACACCGAAGGCGTGTACATGGACATGGGCGGCAACTTCAAGATGGGCACGCCGGAAGAAGTCGCGACCCAGGAAGACATCAACACCCGCAAGGGCGTCGAGCGCGTGATCCACTTCGCCTTCCAGTACGCGCGCGCCAACGGCCGCAAGAAAGTCATGATGTCGGACAAGTCGAATGTGATGACCTATGCCGGCGGCCTGTGGCAGCGCGTCTTCAAGGAAGTCGCGCAGCAGTATCCCGAGATCCAGACGCAGCACATGTACGTCGACGCGCTCTGCCTGCAGATGGTGCGCGATCCGCGCTCGCTCGACGTGATCGTCACCAACAACATGTTTGGCGACATCGTCACCGACCTGGCCGCCGCGCTGCAAGGCGGACTGGGCATGGCCGCCAGCGGCAACATTCATCCCGGCCGGACCTCGATGTTCGAGCCGGTACACGGCTCGGCTCCGCCGATTGCGGGAAAGAACATGGCCAACCCCATGGGCTCGATTCTGACTGCAGCGATGATGCTGGCGCACCTCGGCCTGTCCGCTGAAGCGCAGAAGATCGAGAATGCCGTCTGGCCGCCGTGCGTGAGAAGAAAACCACGGTGGACGTCGGCGGGTCGATGGGAACGCGCGAATGCGCGGCCTGGATCGCGGAGCGGGTGGCGAGGTAGGTCCGCTTTTCGCTGTTCGCTGTTCGCTAATGGTTCTTAGCCGTTAGCTCTTGGCCTTCGCTAGCTCTTAGCCTTCGCTCCTGCGGAGGTGGCGTTTGTGGCCACGTCCCCCTGATGACATTCAAGAAAAGGCTCGAAATAGTTGAACCCTGCGGCAGACGATCGTTCCAGTCCCGCCCGGCGGGACGAAATAAGAAAGCCCACCGTTTCAACGGTGGGTAACGAGTGAAGAACCCTGAGTCCCTCGGGGACGACACACCAGGTACGACGGTCGAGCCAGACACGCAGGGAATTACCTGCTCGTGTCCGTGGCTCACGAGTAAGTCATTGATTGCGAACGACGAGGGCAGCATTTTCCCAATATAGCACTTATGGGCTGATGTTATATAAACTAATTTGCCATCTAGATGCTGGCTCAGAGTGGCTATTCCCGGCGTTTGCAGCCCCGCTGAGCGGTGTTTACTAACTTGGCGCTACTCCGAGTCGTCCTGAACCTTTTGATCGCCCATAGGGCACTTAAACGCGAAATTCCAAAATTTGGACACTAAGGCGATCAAGCACGCCAGCCGGGCGCCACAGCTCCAGTCCCGCAAGGCGGGACGAAACAAGATAGCCCACCGTTTCAACGGTGGGTAACCGAGTCATGTGAGACTCGAGTCCCCCGGGGCGGCACGGACCTACCCAAGAATGTAGTGAGGATCGTAATCCACCCCCGATTTCCGCAAGAGCGCTACCAACTCCCGTTCAAAGCTGCGCTTTTCGTGATGCCGGGGCTGCTCCGCGATGTAGGCCATCACCGCTCGCTTGTTGGATGCGCTCACACTGAAAGCGCCGTATCCTTCCTGCCAAGCAAAACCGGCCTTGTGTTGATTCAGCCATCGGGAACTGTTGCCCTTCAATACCTTCATGGCCTCGGCCAGCGGGGTCGCTGCTGGCAGAGCGATCAGCAGATGCAGGTGATTATTCGTTCCTCCGGCCATCAACAGAGGAATTTCCTTTTCCCGAGCTATCCCCGCCATGTAACGGCACAGGGCGGATGGATTAGGAATTGAGTCGATACGGTCCTTGGTGCTGAAGATGCAATGCACCAAGTTGGAGGTCAACGCGTGCGGCATTCCAGAAATCTAGATGTTCAGCAGGCACCTTTTCGGTGATGATCGGCACAAGCCGTTGTGCCGTCCCCGAGGGACTCCATTTAGCCGCACCAATACCCACCGTTGAAACGGTGGGCTATCTTATTCCGTCCCGCGGGGCGGGACTGATTGCATGGCTTATTCTGACCCTTTCGCCGCGCGAGAGAATTGACTCCCGGAGACTCGGCACCGGACGTCCGTTTAGCTGGTGAACAATCATGCCGATACCGCTGCCCGCTTCTCCGCCTTGGCTTGTTTCTGCGCGGCCGCTAGTTGCTTCCGCAAGATTCGTATCCCCGCGTCCACGTGCTTCTCCTCCAGCAGAAACGGCGTGAGAAAGCGCAGCACGTTGTCCTGGGTCACGTTGATCAGCAGGCCGTTGGCGAGGGCGCCGTCCATGATCGGCTTGCCGGGGATATTCAGCTGCAGCGCCTGAATTGCGCCCACGCCGCGCACCTCGGTCGCGATATCGAACTTGTCGACGAACTCGCGCAGCTTCAGCGACAAATACTCGCCGACGCGCCGCACCCGGGCCAGCAGGTTCTCATCTTCCAGGATCGCCAGATATTCCAGCGCCACCCGACAGGTCAGCGGACCTCCGCCGAAGGTGGTGCCGTGCTTGCCGGGGGTGATGTGCTGCGCGAAATGCTCTTTCGCCAGAAACGCGCCCAGCGGCAGGCCGGCGGCAATCGGCTTGGCGATGCAAACCACATCCGGCGTGACGCCGAAGTGGTGAAAGGCGAAGAGCTGACCGGTGCGACCGAGACCGCATTGGATCTCGTCGAAAATGAGAGCGGCCTGGTGCTGATCGGCCAGTTCGCGGCAGGCCAGCAGAAATTCCGGCGTCGTCTCCTGAATGCCGCCCTCGCCCTGGATCGGCTCCAGCACAATGGCGCAAACTTTGTCGTCCATGGCATTGCGCAGGGCTTCGGCATCGTTGCGCGGCACGAAGCGCACGCCTTCCAGCATCGGATCGAAGTCTTTGCGATATTTCGGCTGGCCGGTCAGGGCGAGGGCGCCCATGGTGCGGCCGTGGAAGGAATTGTCGAGCGCGATGACGATCGACTTCTCCGGCCCGCCGGTGGCGTGACCGGCAGCGCGCACCAGCTTCAGCGCGCCCTCAATTGCCTCGGTGCCGCTGTTGGAGAAGAAGGCGCGATCCATTCCTGACGCGATGCACAGCTTCTCGGCCAGCAGTCCCTGGTACTCGTTGTAATAAAGGTTGGAGACATGGATGACCTTGGCCGCCTGGTCGCGGATCGCCTTCACGATGCGCGGATGCGCGTGGCCCAGCGCGTTGACACCCAGCCCGGTAAGGAAATCGAGATAGCGCTTGCCCTCGACGTCATAAACGTATACGCCCTTGCCGCGCGCAATGGCCAGCGGATAGCGGGCATAGGTGTTCAGCAGATACTTCTGTTCCCGTTCGACAATCTCTTGGTAAGTAGACACGATGATGACCTCGCAAAGACTTTATTGTAACGTGCGGAGGCGAGGCGTGAAGCGGCGGTGAAAATTGGAGAATGTTCTAAAGTTGCGTTGCTAGAAATTGGGATTGCGCCAGATGTCTTTCAGAGTGGCGACCATGAACTGGAACAACCGTACCATCGGATACAGCAATAGCACCAGGAACAGCGCGCAAATGTATTTCATTGGCGAAATGAATCGGAAAGAACAATAGAGAAAGAGCCATGCGAGGCTGGAAAGCACTATGAACGCCATCCCAGCGAGCATGAGCCGAAAAGAGCGCTTCGTCATCGCTGTAATTCTTTCACACTGAAGATGTGATGGTAACGCTGCTCCTCATCGCTGGCGGCGCGAAAGCTCACGTGTGTCCGCCAGAAATTGTAATACGCGAAGTGCAGAGCACAACCGTCTTCGTGATTGTTAGTGCCTATCTTATAGATCGTTCTGTATCAGGGCACGGCTTCAGCCGTGCCGAAGGGCTCATTTTTCCGTTAGGCTTTAGCCCCGTCCTCAGCGGCTAAAGCCGTCCTCTCAAGCACGGTTACGGCACGACTGGAAGTCGTGCCCTGATACAAATCGCGCATCGGGCTAGTCAATGCTTGACATCATTGCAACAATAGCCTCGACGCCTTGAGCGTCGACCATTCAACAGAATTCAGGATTGCGCAAAATGATCTGGTGGATTGCGATTTTTCTGGTTTTGGCTGCGCCCGCCGGAGCGGGGTTTGTGATCAGCCGAAGACAGCGCCAAATCGATCGCGGTACTTCGCTGCATACCTTGGATTCAGCGCCAGCATTATCGCCATCACGAGTCCTCTCGTCGGTTCCGTTCTGGGTGACCCGCCATACGCCGGTCCCACTCGGCAAGGATTTCTCTTCATTTTCGGATGCGCCGGCATGTTGTCGCTACTTGTAACATTCTTCGCCGGACTTTTTAGCCGCGGTCTTCAGCGTGTCGCTCTGGTGGCATTAGCAGTCGTCGTAGGCTTCCTTTATCTCGCCACGGCGATTGGCCATTCTGGCTTCTAGCCTCGCAAAACTGATCCTGCCGAAAATCGCTCCGCCAGTGATCGATATCACAGATGTCGGTCCGCTCCCCGCTCTAGACTTTTGGCATATGTTGAGCGAGAAACAATTCCGCGAACGGGCCAAGAGTGAACTCCGCCAGATCGGCAATCAAGTCCTCAGCCTAGCCACCGACCGCGACCTCTATTGGCGGCTGGAGCACGAGATCATTCAGCCGAATCCGCAACTGCGCGATGCTCGCAGCGCGTTTCTCGACTTGCTGCGCGGCACGTACGCCGACGCGACCGCCGCGCGCGTGCTTCGCCTGCTCGACGGGCAAGACAGCGTTATCTCGTTGCCGCGGGTGTTGGCGCAGCTGGCGAACTATCCCCAGCTGCTGCACGATCGCATAACCGAGCAGGAATGCGCCGTCGATCAGGCCGCGCTGGAGCGGGCCGCCGCCAGCCTGAAACAGGTGATCGAGCCGCACTTCGCGCATCATGAGAGGACGCTCCCGGCGCTGGCCGCCACCCATCGCGCGACCGACGCGGCTATCGACCTGATGACCGCAACCGTCAAGACCTACTACTGGATTGTGGCCGATAGCTATATTGACCTGGACGTCCACCACGCTGAAGATGTGCTGGCGATTTTCGCCTCCGCCTGGGCCGTGCCTGCGCTGGCGAAGTAGGGCCCAAAAAGCAAATCTCTCGCCGGGCTGAAGCCCGCCTCGTGATGACAAAATAAAAAGACCTGCAAAACGGCGCAGCTAAAGCTGCGCCCCTTCAAAACCCGGCCGCAGCCAATTTTCCTTCACACTTCTAAACTGCAAACCATCGAGATTCCGCTGTCTGTTCATGCGGCGCTATCGGGCCGAAATCAACGCTACCGCAGCCAGTGCTCCCACAATTCCCACGTTCTGCATCGCCGATATCCGTTCCTTCAATAACACTCGCGCCAGAATCACGGTGCTGGCGGGATAGAGCGACGACAGGACGGCAGCCACGTCCAGCCGTCCGTGGCGGGTGGCGGCGATGAACAGGGCGTTCGCGCCGGAGTCGAACAGGCCCGAAAGCACAATCGGCACCAGGGCCGCTCGCAGCGGACGAGGATCGCGCGCGGAAAACGCCACGATCAGCAGCATCAGAAGCGTGGAAGCGATGCGTGCCGCTACCAGCGGCCAGAAGACGCCGCCATGTCCGGCCTGGCGCCCGGAAACCAGGAAGAGTCCGAACATCACTCCGGCGAGAACCGCCAGCCCTAGGCCGCGGTGGGAGTCGATCTCTCCGTCAGGCCGGGCGACAAACCAGATGCTGACCAGAGCGAGACCAAAGCCCGCGAGCTGCAACGGTCGGGCAGGCCTTCGGTGCGAAAGCCTACCAACACCGGCAAAACGCCAGTGATCACCGACGCGATTGGAGCGACAATGCCCATCCGTCCAATGGCGAGCGCCTTGTAGAGTGCAGCAATGCCAAGCCCGCCGGTGATGCCGGCAACCACTCCCCAATATAAGGATGAGCGCGGCGGCATCGGTTCGCGGGTGACCCAGGCCAGCGCCAGCATCAGAACCAATCCGCAAGCATGCGCTCCCGCCACTACGCGAAAAACGTTGGCGCGCTTGGCGGCAATGCCGCCGGCGAAGTCGCCTCCGCCCCAAATCCCCGCAGCCCCCAGGCTGAGCGCCGCGCCCGTTACGGTTCCCGAGTTCATCAGTTCAGGGTACACGCCTGGGAGTGAGATTCGGGGAGCCAACATCCCTTTGCCCTTGCAGTCAAGCAAGAACATAGATTCACAACTCCTTAACCTGCGGAGGGTTACGCAATCAGAAGTACATGTCCTTTAGTAACGCGGAGGCGATTTCAAATCTCACAGGAAGATTCCAAAAACAATATTATTTATTTTCGTGCCGATCTATAATTGCGGAAGCTGCTCAAAGACTGAGGGTTACTTAGTTCGCAAATGGGTGGAACCGTGGCATCGAAGTTGCTGAATGGAGAGAGGCCGGTGGACCATAGTCTGTCGGTGTGTCTTCCCCATCAGCCACCAGCTCCGATGGTCCGAGACTTACAAACCCGGTTTTTTGCCGTTTTCCTGGCGCTCCTCAGCGTTGCCGCCATCGTTTTCGCCTGGATTAATTTCCAGAAAGAGCGTGAAGTTTTTACTCCCTACGATGGCGTTTGGTGGGTAGAAGATGGCGCCCATCTGCGCGCCGAGCGGGTCGATGCCGATGGCCCCGGCCAGAAAGCTGGAATCAAGCCCGGCGACTGGCTGCTGGCCATTGGCGGCCGCGATGTGACTAATGTCGGTGCTGTGGAACGGCAACTGTATCGCATCGGCGTGTGGTCGAAAGCCGACTACTCGCTGGTTCGCCAGGGTGTCCCGGTAGAAGCGCCGCTGATTCTGGCTCCCGCCGATCGGTCGTTTTACGGCGGATTGCGGCTGATCGCGCTGGTTTACCTGGGCATCGGCTTGTATGTCCTGCTGCGACGCTGGACTGCGCCCAAGAGCGCGCACTTCTACATTTTCTGCCTGGTATCGTTCATTTTCTATTCGTTCCACTACACCGGCAAGTTCAACGACTTCGACTGGATTATGTACTGGTCCAACGTAGTCGCGTGGCTGTTGCAGCCGGCGCTGTTCCTGCACTTTGCGCTGACCTTCCCGGAGCGCAAGAAGGTGCTGACCGGCCGCCGCTGGCTGATCCCCATGGTGTACTTGCCAGGCGCGATTCTGCTGGCTGTGCACATCTGCGTGCATCGCCCTGCTGCAGCCCAGCGAAATCCTGCGCTGGAACCTGGATCGGCTGGAGTGGGTTTACCTGGCGGCGTATTTTGTAACCGCGACCTTCACCCTGTGGCACAGCTATCGTCATGCCGAGTCGGCGATCCTGCGCCAGCAGATGAAGTGGGTGACGCGCGGCACGATTCTGTCGGTGGCGCCGTTTACGCTGTTCTACATCATCCCCTATCTTTCCGGCGGCGTGCCGACTCTGGGGATGAAGATTTCCGTGCTGTCGCTGGTGTTCCTGCCGCTGACCTTCGGCTACGCCATCTTCCGCTACCGCCTGATGGACGTGGACCTGATCTTCAAGCGCGGCATGGCCTACACCATTGCCGCCGGCGCGATCACGGCAGCGTACTTCGCCGCCGTCGGCGTGGCTTCGGTGCTCTTCCACCAGAACTTCCCCAGCGCCGGGCCGATCGGACTGGTGGTTGCCATCGCCGTCACCGCATTACTGTTCGATCCGTTCAAGAACTGGGTGCAGGACTGCCTCGACAAGTTTTTCTATCGCAAGCGTTATGACTACCGGAAGACGCTGATCGAGTTTGGCCGCGACCTGAACTCGGAAACCGATCTGGACAAGATGCTGACCTCGATCGTCGACCGGTTGTCGCGCACGCTGATGGTGGATCGGCTGGCCATCTTCCTGTCCGATCCGGATCAGCCGGAGCAGTTTGCGCTGGCCAAGTCGTACGGCATCGCCAACACCAGCGGCCTGGATTTCGACTTCCTGCATGTGCGAGCGGCCGGAGTGGGAAGCCGGCCACCTGTTCTTCGACAACACCAATCAGGCGGTGCGCGAAACTCCTGCGGCGCGCGAGACCATTCGCCGTCTGGAACTGAACTATTACATTCCCTGCACGGTGATGAATCGCATGATCGCCGTGCTGGGCCTGGGCAAGACCGCCGAAGGCGACTTCCTCTCCAGCGAAGACGTGCAACTGCTGGAGACGCTGGCCGGCTACATCGGCATCGCGGTGCAGAATGCGCGCCTGTACAAGTCGCTGGAGGAGAAAGCCGGGCAGTACGAGCGGCTGAAAGAGTTCAACGAGAACATCGTCGAGTCCATCAGCGTGGGCGTGCTGGCGGTCGATCTGGAAGACCGCATCGAGTCGTGGAACTCGCAGATGGAAGTGATGTTTGCCCTGCCCCGGCTCGAGGCCCTGGGACGGCCTCTGGGCGAAGTCCTGCCGCCGGCATTTCTGGAAGAGTATTACCGGGTGCGGCCCAGCCAGGGGATTCACAACCTATACAAGTTCCGGCTGGGGACAACCGACGGGCGACACGCGCGTGACCAACATCGCGATTGCGCCACTGGTGGCCAAGAACTTCAGCGTCATCGGCCGGCTGATCATCGTCGACGACATCACCGAGCGGATCGATCTGGAATCGCAGCTGACGCAGGCGGAGAAACTTTCCTCCATCGGCTTGCTGGCCGCCGGAGTGGCTCATGAGGTGAATACGCCTCTGGCCGTGATCTCCTCCTACGCGCAGATGCTGGCCAAGCAGGTTCACGGCGATGACAAGCAGTCGGTGCTGCTGGAGAAAATCACCAAGCAAACATTCCGCGCCTCGGAGATCGTCAACAGTTTGCTTAACTTTTCGCGTACTTCGGCGGGCGAATTCGGCGACGTGGATCTCAATCGCGTCATCAAAGATACGTTGACATTGCTGGAGCATCAGTTCAAAACCGCTCGCATCAAGGTCGAGCAGGACTTGTATCCGGATCTGCCGGCGATCCACGGCAATACCGGCAAACTGCAGCAGGTGTTTCTGAATTTGTTCCTGAACGCCAAAGACGCCATGCCCGGCGGCGGCACACTGATGATCAGCACCATCAACGGTCACAAGGCTCAGGTGAAGGTTTCCGACACCGGTACCGGAATTGCGCAGGAGCACATTCACCGGATTTACGATCCATTCTTCACCACCAAGAACAAGCCCAAGACCGGGCATAGCGGCGGCACGGGACTGGGGCTGTCAGTTACCTACGGAATTATTCAGGAGCATGCCGGCAAGATCCGGGTCGACAGCGTCCCCGGCCGCGGCACCACATTTACCATGGAATTCCCCCTGCTACGAAAGGCGGTCAGTGCCTGAAGCAACCATAAGTCGAAGCACTCCCGGCCTGGAAGAGTTCTCTTCTCTGGGTTCAGTGCTGATCGTCGATGACGAAGCAGCGATTCGCGAGTCTCTGCAAACCTTGCTGGAGTTTGAAGGCTACTTTGTGGAAGTGGCCAACGACGGGCAGGAAGGCCTGACTCGCATTGCCGAGCGCCCCTTCGATCTGGTGCTGCTCGACTTCGCCTTGCCGGAGCGCAACGGCATCGAGATCCTGCGCGACATTCGCGAGCGCGATGCTGAGCTGCCGGTCATCATGATCACCGCGTACGGTACGGTGGAAAATGCCGTCAACGCCATGCAGTCGGGCGCCACCAACTTCATCCAGAAGCCGTGGGACAACGAAAAGCTTCTCGCCGACGTGCGCACCGCAGTAGGCCGCCGTCGCGCCGAAGAAGAAGTCATTCAGCTGAAGCGCGCGCTCAAGCAGCGCTACAACTTCGAGCACATCATCGGCAAGAGCGAGCCGATGCTGCGCATCTTCGATCTGGTGGCACAGGTTGCGCCCAGCCGCTCCACCATCCTGCTGCAAGGCGAGAGTGGAACCGGCAAGGAGCTGATCGCCAAAGCGATCCACATGAACTCGCCGCGCAAGGACCGCGCGTTTGTGCCGGTGAATACCGGCTCGGTGCCCGGCGATTTGCTGGAGTCCACGCTGTTCGGCCATGTGAAGGGCGCCTTCACCAGTGCCATCGCCAGCAAGAAGGGACTATTCGAAGTCGCCGACCGGGGAACACTCTTCCTCGACGAGATCGGCACCATGAGCCTGGAAACTCAGGCGAAGATCCTGCGCGTCTTGCAAGACCGCAAGTTCATGCACCTGGGCGGCATCAACGAGATTCAAGTCGACGTGCGCATTATCGCCGCTACCAATGTCGATCTGCGGCAGCAGGTGAAGGAAGGCAAGTTCCGCGAAGACTTGTTCTACCGGCTGAACGTCATTACCATCGATTTGCCGCCGCTGCGCCAGCGTAAGAACGATATTCCGCTGCTGGTGGAATATTTCATCCAAAAGTTCGCGCAGGAAAATGGCCGGCATCCCTTGCACGTGACTCCGGAAGCGCTGCGTCCTCTGCTCGACTATGACTGGCCGGGCAATGTGCGCGAGTTGGAAAACGTGATCGAGCGCGCCGTCGTCCTGGCGACAGGCCCAAGCTTGACGCCCGACCTGCTGCCCGAGAACATGACAGGTCGAGGCAGCAACCTGGCGATCATGGACCATCGTCCCGACGCTTCCCTGTTCGAGATCATCGAAAGCTGCGAACGTCGCGTGATCGGCGACATGCTGGAAAAATGCGGCTGGAACCAGACCGAGGCAGCCGATCGCTTCCGCATACCGCTATCTACTCTGAATCAGAAGATCAAGCGGCTGAATATCGAGATCAAGAAAAAGGGACGGGAGAACGGAAGTAGCTAGCGTGATTCTTACGGCTCCAGATGTACTTCCCTGAACCCCGGTAGCAGGATCTCCCTCAAGTGCCACAAGTAAGCCGCCAAAGCTGCAAAACCGATCATCAATCCACTGGCAAAGAACCGCAATTCCCAGTTTGTGAAGCTCTGATATTCGGCGGCGGTGAGATCTCGGATCAACCTCCCGTGATCTGTTAACTGATAACTTCCATCCACGATCGCAGGAGAACCGCCCTTGAATACGATGTACAGGACGATCATGTTCAAAACAAAATATGAGAACAACAGGATCAGCGGCACTTTGGCCCAGGTCGGCAAGACCGTCGGTTGAAACGGCTCGCTTCTAATCTTGTAGATCAAGATTGTAATAACAGCGACTCCCATTACCACAAGATGGAAGAAGAAGAAACGCCTCATTCCACCCAAGTCAGACGAAACGAACGTGGCAACGTGCAATATCAAGGTTGCGGCGAAGCATAAGATAGCGGTGGCGAAAAGAAGTGTGACGATGACGCGCATCTTGAGACGATAGTAAATTACGCCCTTCGCTGCCTGCCCGCTAAATGCTAAATGCCAAGTGCTAAATGCCAAATGCCGACCTTCACCGATCACACCTGAACGTGAGGTGCGTCACAGCCTGAGTGTGCTAACTCAGACCACAATTACGGCAGGATGGGTAGCCGTGAAGGGGTGCCTGCCGGGAGGGCGATCATGTCCGAAGACAAGCGGGATGTGCTGGAAGTATTGCGTTACGAGTTAAATTTCATCGAACAGGGCGGTTATGGGAACTGGTATAGCACCCCCTGGGGTCCAGCTTCCATCTTTCAGGATTCCCTCACCTGCCCCAATCATGGCGACCCCACGCGGCCGCATGCTTGCCACGAGTGCCTGCTGTACGATTTCGTGCCCGAGGAATACCGCACGGACGACGTACCCTGCCACCATATCCCCCTGAATCGTCATGGGGTTACAGTCGCCACCCAGAATCAGACCGAGGAAGAGCTGCGGGAGAACGTCAAGCATTGGCTGAAGCGTACCATCGCCAAGATCGAGGCAGACCGCGCCAAACAAAGAGCCTGATCCGTTGCTACATTCTAAGGTTGATCCGAAACTCCGCCTCTGGCGGAGTTTCCTGTTATGGAACAAAGCCTCGGTTCCCTGATCGCTTCTGCGTTTCGTTCCGCCGGTTTGCAGGTAGAATTCGGCGATACGCACCACCCGGAGCGCCCCATGAAACGCAGCTTCACGGCTCTTGATCCGCAAGAGATCTTGCACGTCGCCATTTTCATCGAGGAACGCAATGCCCAGCTCTACCATCGCTTTGCGGAAATGTTTGTGGAATTCGGTGACCGTGACTCACTGGAGATTGCGGGTGTCTTCTGGGAAATGGCGATCGAAGAAAGGCGTCACGGTTCCCTGCTGCAAGCCAAGTACTCAGAGATGTATGGGAGCTTGAGTTGCCCCTTCTCGGAAGAGGATCTGGTGGAGTTCATTGAGGTTCCCAGCCTGGAAGATGGCGACCTGTTCGCCGGCGACGCCTGCAACTGTATCGACCCGCGCGATCGCGCCCTGCAAGTCGCGCTCAAGGCCGAAGCCAGTGCCCAGCATTTCTATTCAGAGTTGGCGGAAAATCGCCAGCCCGGACCGCTGCGTCGCATCTACCAGGAACTGGCGCAGATGGAGGATGGACACGTCAGGTATCTGGAAGAGAAACTCGAGCAGAACTTCAAGCGAAATCAAGCGTGCGATTCTCTGGACGGAAACAGCATTCAGTAGAAAATCAGAATGGTTCAACCGTTTGCCGAAAACCCGGAAAAGCAGATCCCTCGCCGACTGAAGTCGGCTCGTGATGACGAAAAATAAATCACTTACTCTGGCGTAGCTAAAGATACGCCCCTTCGAAATCTCCCCAAACCGGATTTTTCAGCAAACTGTCAAGGCGCAATAGACTTTTGTCAGTTGCCTCACGGTTTGCTCAGGTCCGACGGAAATGATTTGAACTCCACTTGCCGCTGCATGGTTTTTTCCGCGCCTTTCGCATCGGTTGCGTGCTGGACCAGCGTACCTTTCATGATGTGAAAACCTTCTTGCGCCGGCTGTTTGCCCTGGGCCGTGATAATCACCCCAGTAAAGTCGTACCAGACACCATGCACGATTTTCGTGTTGAAGGTCAGATGGTCGCCGGTCAGCGAAGTCTTATCGAAGAACTGGTCGATGAACTGGCCCTTGTCGCTGTCAGTATCCCCGAATCGCGATACATAGCCTGAGAGCCTGCCGTCCTCCACCGTAAGCTGGACAAACTCTCCCTCCCGCAGAAAGGTATACGTCCCGGAGAAATCTTCCGCTGGGTTGCTCTTGGCATTGTCCTGGATTGCGAAAGCATAGGTAGAGCGGCCGACGGCGAGGGGCAGCCAGAGACCGGCCAGCGCCAGCAAGAGGGTCCATTTGCGAATCATGATTGCTCCTGTCTCTGGCATCATTGCACGAGGCCACCCCGCTTGCGAACTAGTATATTTCCAGTAACCGATCGGACCGCGACCGCCCGAGTTTTTCGATATAATCCGTATACCCGCCACGGTAGAGGATGATGTCGGAAGTAACGGCAGCAACACCCCAGCGCGAAGTGTCCGCCGAAGATACTCCGGTATTTCTATGCGAACTCGAACCGCGGCACCGGGTTTTTCTCCGCAACCTGGGCGACCTGATTTTCCGGCATGAGCCTGCGCCGGTTGAGCTTACGGCTGAGCCGATTCCCGTCGGCAAAGACTATTTCATTCGCACCGGCATCGCTCCGGTACGCTTCGCCGAATCGTATGCCTCGCACATTGCTCTGGTTGTGCTCGTATATCTGATTTGTACCTTGCCATTCTTCAATCGCTCGCCGCAGTTACAGTCGCCTTTCGAGAACACCAAGATCGAATACTATCCGGTCAGCGAATATCTGCCGCCCATCAACACCGCGCAGAGAGCGGCCATGAAGCCGCGCCACGGCGCTCCCAAGCTGGCCAAGCAGGAGATTCTGTCGGTTCCGCCGAATCCCGACAACACGCACCAGACCATCATCACGCCGCCCAAGCTGAAACTCGACCACGACGTAGCGCTGCCCAACATTGTTGCCTGGACGCCCATTCCCTCCGCGCAGCCAGTGGCGGCCTCCGCGCGTTCGGTTTCGCAGATGAAGGTTCCGCAGTTCGATCCGCAAGTGGTGGGGCCGGCAGCCGATGTTTCGCAGCTCAAAGAGAAGTTGCAATTGCCCACGCTGCCGCAGCCGTCAGTGGTTGAGCCTCCGCTATCTGCAGATCAACTGAAGTTGCAGCGCGGCCAGCTCAATATGGCGCAGATGGCGCCTACGGTCGTAGCGCCCAAGTTGCCGGTGCCGGTGCAGCGCGCCAGCGGAGTGGGCGATAGCGGCGCCAAGAATGTTCCGCCCGTCGCCCAACGTGCAGAATCTGCCTACGTCGCAAGGCCAGGGACAGCTGATCGCGCTGGGATTGAATCCGGCCGACGTTCACGGGCCCATCTCGATGCCCAACGGGAATCGCAGTGGAGAGTTCCATGCTTCGCCTGGCGGCAAGCCTGACGCGCCGGGCACACCCAATGTCGTAGGCACGGGCACGGCCGATGCCGGCGGCGGACATGGCGCCGGCAATGGCCCGGCGGGAATCATGGTAGGCGCTCCGCCACCCGGCCCCAATACTTCCGCCGTAGCGGGAACTCCTGCGAACGGAGGCACACTGGCCAAGACTCCCGCGAAGGCAGCCAATCCCGACCTGGAGGCGCAGAAGCGCATACTGGCCGCGGCTATGAAGCCGTCGCTGCCAACCTACCGCGAACGTCCGGCACCCGAGCCTCCTCCCTTACCTGAAGATCCCGATCTCAGCATTGAGCAGCGCGTCTTCGGCAGCAAGCGTTACTACGTGCTGATCATGAACATGCCCAACCTGACCTCTGCTGCGGGAAGCTGGATCATCCGCTTCGCGGAACTGAAGCAGAGCGACGACAAAAGCATGTTGACTGCACCCGTCGTCACCACCAAGGTCGATCCGGCCTATCCACCCGACGTGCTGCGCGATCACGTGGAAGGCACGGTCACGCTCTACGCGATCATCCGCCCGGATGGAAGCGTGGACGATATCAAGGTGCTCGACAGCCTGGATGAGCGACTGGACCAGAACTGCGTGCACGCGTTTTCCAATTGGCGCTTCAAACCTGGCACCAAGAACGGTGAACCGGTGGCCGTCGAAGCGGTGGTGCATATTCCGTTCCGCATGAAGCGGCTGCAGTAAAGTCAAGCCGTCAGCCATCAGCTCTCAGCCTTCAGCTTTCAACATCTACTAACCGCTTTCCGAATCACTCAGACCTTTGCTAGCAACATGAATGTTCCTTGTGACTGTCATCCCACCGGCCCGTTTTGCAGGGCTGAAGAGACTGTGTCGCGACCGGTGTCGCCGCTCTGCGGCTCACAATAATCTCCCACTTGACCGGGGGCTTATGCCGCCCGGCTAACTTCATCCCGCCGCGTTGCGCCTAGTTTGATCGGTTATTCCACTCTTTGTTCCACCCAAAAATTCCCTCTTCGGTCGTGACACAGTCTCTAAGCCCGAACCTCGGTAGGCCGTCGTTCGGCACGACTAAAGATCGTGCCCTGATACAAACCGAAATCATTTATGAGATGGCTAGATGGCTTATGACTACTGGCCACTAACTGCTGACTACTGCCCCCTCGCCTTGGCGAATTCGTCTCCCGGCTTCCAACCGACCAAGTTCGGCTGGTTGGCTGCCTGCCATCCCAGCGCGATTCCGAAGCGCGCCATCATCGCATCGCCGCGGAAATCCATGTCGGGATGGTACTCATCGCTGGGTTGATGGTAGTGGTGGGCCACGTAGTCCTGAGCCTGTTGCTCGCCCCACGCACGGTCATGACCCTGATACTTATCGCCCTCATCGATGGAAAACGCCGGCACACCCGCGCGGGCGAAGCTGAAATGATCCGACCGATAGTAATGACCCGCGCCGGGCTGCGAGTCAGGCACAATAGTCAGAGAGAATTCCTGCGCCGTCCGCTCGACCACGGGGTAAAAGGTTGTACGCTCAGCTCCCGCCACATTCACTTCTTCTGGAACGCCCAACGGAGGCACATCGTCGTAGTTCAGGTCTAACGCGATTTCATTCACGGGAACAGGCGGATGTTTGCCCAGATACTCGGAGCCGCGCAACCCTTGCTCCTCCGCCGTGACCGCCGCGAAATAAATTGAGCGCTTGGGCGGCTGATGCACGCCGGCATATGCTCTCGCAATCTCCAGCAGGATGCCGCAGCCGGTCGCGTTATCCTGCGCGCCGTTGTAGATGTTGTCGCCCGCCATTCCGGGCACAATGCCCAGGTGATCATAGTGCGCGGTGTAGACCACGGCCTGCGCTTTCAGCTTGGGATCGGAGCCAGGCAGCTTGGCCAGAACGTTGTTGGAATCAAATTGGCGAACCTGGCTGACCATGTGGGCCTTGAGTTTCGCCGGCAGCACAACCGCTTTGAAGCCCGGCTTCTGCGCCGCGGCAATCATCTCGTCCAGATTCATGCCGCACGCCTGCGCCAGATTGACGCGCCACGTCATACTGGATCCAAGAAGCCACCGCCAGCTTGGGAGCAGGATCGTTGCGCAAGTAAGCGCGCTCGCCCGACCACGAGTTGCGAACCACATTCCAGCCATAGCTGGCCATGTCGGTTTTATGGATGAGGATGACACCCGCCGCTCCCTTACGCGCGGCTTCTTCGAATTTGTAGGTCCAGCGGCCGTAATAGGTGAGCGCTCTGCCGGCAAAAAAATTCGGGTCCTCCGAGGGCGGCTCATTCACCAGCATGAGCAGCACCTTGCCCTTCACGTCCACGTCCTTGTAGTCGTTCCAGTTGAATTCGGGAGCATCGATCCCGTAGCCCACCCAAACGATGTCGGCGTTGATGTCATCGAGCGCCTTGCCCGTTTCATCCATGGCGACAAAGTCTTTGCGGTAGATCAAATCAATGCGGCTGCGCCGCTGTTGGGAAGCAGCGTGAGGGTCGAATCATCCTGAGTAGCGATGCCTTCCAACGGAACCTTCTGCATGTAAGTTCCGTTTTCGCCGGCAGGCTTCAGCCCGTACAGAGCAAACTGCGTGGCAATGTACTCGGCGGCGATGTCGCCGCCGCGCTGTCCGGTGCCACGACCCTCCAGTTCATCGCTCGCCAAGTAACGCACATGGGCGCGGATATTTTCTGGATCCACGGTAGCCATGGCCTGCTCCGCTGCGGCGGGCAAGCCGGCAACATGGGGCACCGCTGCGTCGGCGCTGGCAGAAGCGGCCGCTGGATAAGGACGAACAACCTGCGCTAGCAGCAGGCCCATAAGCAGGATGACGAGCAGTGAAATCAGCGCCGGTCTACGCAAGCAAAGTTCTCCTGTAGGTTGCATGCAGGTCGCAAAAACTATTAATTTTACGCGAAATTTTGGAGGGACTAATGGCGCGACGAGAATGGATGCTGCTTGATCAATCTCGAAGGTCGCCCAGGCAAATTTTGTATCAGGGCACGCTTTCCTGTCAGTCGGGTCATACAGGATTAGGCTTTAACCCCTGAGAAACCTTGTCAGGCAGGGGCTAAAAGCCCGACTCCTGGGCGCGCATTCTTCGGCACGACTAAAGTCATGCCCTGATACAAAGCAAATTGGTTATAGGCTGGGCTATCACAACCACATTTGATCCGCGACCGCGGATCAGTTTTTCGAGCTTCAACCAGGGCGGTAGTCGCGCACGTCGTCGCCCTTGCGCCAAAGAGTGGCGGGCGGCCGGCGGCGAAGGGCGGCCAGCTTTTCGTTCACGGCCTCGATGTCGGCTTTGGACCAGCTCACCGATGAGATTTCAATCTCGCCATCCGGAGCGATGTAGAAGAGCGTGGGCACGTTGGTCAGCCCATAAGCGTTCGATACCGCGTAGTCGGCGGGATTGTCGAGTGCGACCGGGAAGCTGATTCCGAGTTGCTTCAGGAATGCCTGCGTGTCGCGGGCATTGTCTTGCGAGATGCCGAGGAAGCTGATCTTCGCATCGTGATTAGCGCGATACATGCGCTCGAAAAACGGGAATGCATATTGGCACACCGGGCAGCCAACCTTGAAAAATGCCAGCAAAACCGGCCCATGGCGCAGCGCTTCCTGAAGAGATACGGTGCGGCCGTCAATCGTGGTTAGTTTGAAATCCGGGGCGCGTACACCCGCGGGCAATGCAGCCATTCCGTCAATCCTCCAAAATCATTACTCACGAAACTCTGATCAAGAGAAAGCGAGGTCCCGCAGCGGCTAAAGCCCGATGATTTTCGGGTACTTAACGGACGGCCTGAAGTCCGTCCCCTTCAAAGCAAGACTTAATCAGATTTCCCTAAACTTTAGATTCGTCTGGGTTCGGCTTCGACTCAAGCTGTAACCGGCGAAGGATCTTGCGCGTCAGGCCGGTCAACGGCAGCCGCTCCCACTGCCTGCGAGTCAGCCAGCGACCGTCAGTTTCAAAATCCTGCAACTCAGCCGGCGCGACCGCGAAGACGGCAACCTGGTAGTCGGTATCGGTAATGGAATGGCGAAGCCGGGCCAGCGGCTGCATCCCCGTTAACCTGGCCGGGAACGACCGCCGGCAACTCCCACATGCCCGCCATCAGCGAGGCGTCCGGCGGACGCTGCACAAGAAGAATTGCGGAGTTCTTTCGCGCCAGGGCGTAGCACAGTTCCTTGCGCTTTCGCGGAGGCTGCGGCCGCGCTACTTCCGCGCCGCGCGACTGGCAGAAAGCATTCACCGGACACAGCAGACATTGTGGCGCTCGGGGCGTGCAGACGGTCGCACCCAGCTCCATCATGGCCTGATTGAAATCTCCGGCGCGCGCTGGCTCCAGCAGAGCTTGCGCTTGCTTCCATACAGCTTCCCTGCCGGACGAGCGGCCAAGCAGGCGCTCGACGACTCGCTCTACATTGCCATCGACCACGGCAACGGCTTCTCCAAACGAGATGCTGGCGATGGCAGCGGCGGTATAGCGGCCGATTCCCGGCAGCTCGGCCCATTCCTCCGCCGTCCGCGGAAAATTTCCATCTCGCTCGCGAGCGATCACCTTCGCCGCGCGATGCATTCGCCGGGCGCGATGGTAATAACCCAGCCCGCTCCAGACGGCCAGCACGGATGCTTCGCGAGCCGCAGCCAGGGATTCGCACGGTTGGAAATCTCTTCATGAAGCGGGCGTAGTGGTCGAGAACGGCAGCTACCCGCGTTTGCTGCAGCATGATCTCGGAAACCCACACCCGGTAAGGATCGCGATCGCGGCGCCAGGGCAGGTCGCGACGGTGCTGGTCGTACCAGCTCAGCAAAGCGGTGCGAAATCGGCGGAGATTTGCCGAATTGAGAGGAAGCGCAAGCCTGCCCATTCAGATGGGATTCTAAATGGCTAGCCGGATATGGGCCGCCGGGAAACTCGTCAGCCGGCGACAAGGCATTCTCCAGAGCCGCTATTGGCCGGATTCGTGCTGCGGTTCAGGAGCGCCATGGCGGCGCAGCAATTGCGCCAGGTTTTGCGAAAAGGCGGAGCGCGGCAGCACCATGTCGCAACCTGCTTCCTGCGCCTTCATTTTCAAATCGCCCTGCACATGGGAGACGAATCCGATAATGTTGGTAGCCTTCTTCAGTTTCGCCTTGAGCTTCGGAATGATGCTGAGCGGCTTGGCGCCAACATTGTTCAGGTCGAAGATGATGAGCGACGGCTTCTCCTCGCCGTTCTGACCCATCTTCTCCTGAAGCTCCTTGTCGGTTTTGACGAACTCGACCTTGACGTTCATCTTGCGCGCCGTTTCCTGAATCTTGGCCAGGAAAAACAGATCGTCGACGAAGGCAAAGATGCGAGCCGGCGCGTCTGAAGACGTGGGCAACGGCTCCGGTTCGGGAGGCGGAAACTCCTTGCCGAGCGGCTGGTTCATGCGGCCGCCCCGGCCGGGCTTGTGCATGTTGCCATTATTGTTGCCCTGGGCGGCACGATAGCTGTGGTCCATGGGTGCGGTGTAGATGCCGCCGCCCAGCGCGCCTTGGCCGGACCGCTGTCCGGGCTTGCGGCCATGCGGTCGGTTTTTGCCCGGGCCATGCCGATGTTGTCCAGGTTGTTGAGGGGCTGCCCCGTGCGTGACGGGTCCACGGCGGCCGCGCCGCCGTCTGCGTCCTTTCCCCCCGGACGGTCCGGAGGGAGGGTTCGATCCTTGATTCATGCTTCTCTCTTAAAGTCTCACCCGCAGGTTGCGGGATCCCACATTTGTGAACCGCTTTTTCTGGCCGCGCAGTAACTCTGACGTGGCTGCGGTTGGATACATCGCTGTAATCGAATCAGTTGCGTCCGTCTGGCGCCCGGAACTTTCGGCGCGAGGAACGCCTGCACGGGAAGTGCGGCGATTGGAGGACGCTTCTATCGTAATCAGTTTCCGGGTCGGAGCGCAAGCAGAAACCCTTCTCTGCTTAGGATGCGCCCTTTTCGCCCGGCGGTGTTGTTAATTTTTCCAACCCCAAAAGACCGACCTGGTGTCCGAACCTGGACAAGCCCAACCCTGCGTAACACCTGCGGCGGGCCGGCCCAAATCACCCATTCCAGCCCCAAGATTGGCTTTCAGGCAGCCATTTTGAGCATGGCCTGCAGCGCATCCAAAGCCAGCTGGGCGGCGTGTCCAGAGGTAGGTGGCAGGCCTCCCACCGCCCGCACAATGTCATCCTTGCTGATTTCACGAGCCTCTAGTACAGACTTCCCTTCGGCCAACTGGGTTAAGGCCGACGCACAGGCCATCGCGGGCACACAGCCTTTGGCGCGAAACCGGATCTCGCCGATCCGGCCGTCCTCAATTTTGGCCGACAGCTCGAGAATATCGCCGCAAGCCGGATTCTCAATTTGTACGTGGATATCGGCCCCAGGCAGCTCGCCTGAATTACGGGGATGCTCGAAATGCTCCAGGAGTTCAGGAGAATACATATCGGTGAATTGTCTACCTGAATAGATTACCAAGCCGGGCGCCCGCGCGCTTGCCCGCCTCCGTATAATCGAACAGTCTTGAGCACTGCCAATTACACTCTGCGGCGCGTTGTCTCTCTGCAGCCGAGCGCTACCGTAGCCCTGCGCGACCTGGGTCTACTGGACCGAGTCGTGGCTTGCACCAAGTATTGCGTGGATGTTTGTCCGGAGGTTGCTGACGGCTCGCGGGTGATCGTCTCCGACTCATGGACGGCACAGTCGGAGCAGATCCTCGCCGCGCGACCTGACCTGGTGGTGGCCTCGGTTCCCTATCAGTTGAGCGCCGTCGGAGAGATCTTGAAGGCCGGAGTACGGTTTCTCGGCCTGACTCCTCGCTCGCTGGCCGACATTTATGCGGACATTGCCGCCATTGCCGGAATCATGGGAGTGCGCGAACGCGGCGAGACGGTTATCAACGAAATGCAAAGTCGCATCGAGGCAGTTCGGCAACAAACTGCGGCGAGGCCAAAGCTGCGGGTGTTTTGCGAAGAATGGGGAAATCCCATCATTGCCTCAGAACCCTGGGTGGCAGAGCTGGTGCAAGCCGCGGGTGGCGAGTTTATCGGCGAGCCCGGCAAGACCACGACGGCAGAAGCTGTCGCCGCCGAGCAGCCCGCTGTCATTTTCGCAGCCTGGTGCGGTGCGGGTGATCGCGTGCCCCTGGAGAAAATCGTCGAGCAGCGCGGCTGGACGGAGCTTGCGGCGGTGCGCAAGGGAAAGGTGTTTTGCATTAAGGATGAGTTGCTAAACACCCCGTCGACCACCCTGATCGGAGGGTTAAGCGCCATCGTCTGGGCGCTTCATCCCGACCTCGGCGACTGTCCAGTTGGAATCCGTCGACTTCGAACTTCTGTAAACGTCGCAGGCTTGTGATAAAAAGGGACTCCCATGGCTACCAGTCAACAACAGCTTGCCAAGGAACTTACTACCCTGGCTGACGCTGCCGCGAGCGTCGAAGACCTGATGAGCGTCATGGTCGGACGCCTCAAGGAACGGATGGGCCATTTCGATTGGGTCGGTTTCTACATGGTCGAAAAGGGCCGCTTGGGCGAGGACCCAGTGCTGGTGCTTGGTCCCTACGTGGGAGCGATCACACCCCATACCCGGATACCGCTGAATCAGGGCATCTGCGGTGCGGCTGCCTCCTCAGGCCATACCGTCATCGTTGATGACGTCAATGCTGACCCGCGGTATCTGGCATGTTCGCTCGAAACCAAGTCAGAAATCGTGGTGCCGATATTTGTGAAGGGCGAAGTGGTTGGCGAACTCGACATTGACAGTCACACCCCGGCGGCATTTACCGCCGACGACCGCCAACTGGTAGAACATTGCGCCCGCCTGGTCGGCAAGTACCTGGAGAAAACCACATGACGGCCGGCCGCAGCGGTGACCCGTCGGAGCCAGTGCGATGATCAAGCAAGTGGTCGCCGCCCTGATGCTGCGAGGCGAGGAGATCCTCTGCTGCCAGCGTACCGAGTACCAGGCATTGCCGCTCAAGTGGGAGTTTCCTGGCGGGAAAATCGAGCCTGGCGAAGATCCTCCCCAGGCGTTACGACGCGAGCTTGACGAGGAGCTTGGGATCCGCGCCGAGATTGGTTCGAAGGTTGCCCAGCTGCAGCACCATTATCAGAACGGCAATGCGGTGGAGCTGCATTTCTTCGTGGTCGAGCAGTATGAAGGAGAATTACAGAACCGCATCTTCCGCGAGATTCGCTGGGTCAACCGCCGAGATTTGCCCAGCCTCGATTTCCTCGACGCCGACCGCTCGCTGGTTCAACAGATCGCTGAGGGCAAGCTGCTTTAGGAGGTTTTCGCATCGTAGGGTTGGCCGCTCCAGCGGTGCAATCCGGCTGAAGGGCGGACCGGCTTCAGCGATGGCTGCAAAAGAAATGTCCGCAGGAAACGGTGGAAGGGCACGGCTTCAGCCGTGCCGGAAACATGTAATGTAAAAGGGGCTTTAGCCCCGGACAACCGTGGCTGAAGCCATTTCTGGTAGTCCCTTTCGCCGGGCTGAAAGCCCGGCGCTTCCACCGCCAGCGTAGAGCTATTTTTAGCTGCCCGCGCGCCGGTAACAAACCAGGCAATCGTCAGCCCAATCATAATGATGGTCGTCGCCCACGCGATGAAGTTGAACCAGGTTCCGTTCACATACTTCCCCATCAGCTCGCTCTTGTTCACCAGCAGCAACATGAAGATCAGCACAAAGGGCAGAACAATGCCATTCACCACTTGGGAAAGAACAATGATTTTCACCAACGGAAGGTTGGGCAGCAGGATGACGCCGCCGCCGGCAATCAGCAGCAGGGTATAGAGCCAGTAGAAAACCTTGGCTTCGCCGAACTTGTGTCCGACGCCGGATTCGAAGCCCAAGCCCTCGCACACGGTGTAAGCCGTCGAAATCGGCAGGATCGAAGCGGCGAACAAGGAAGCGTTGAACAATCCGGCCGCAAACAGAATGTAGGCATACTCGCCCGCCAAAGGGCGCAGGGCCTGAGCGGCATCGGCGCCATCGCGGATCTGCCGGATGCCGTGAACATAGAGCGTCGCCGCGCAAGCCACCACGATGAACCAGGCGACCACATCGGTGAACAGGCAGCCCAGGATCACGTCCCAGCGCGAAGCCCTGTATTCGCGGGGAGTGATTCCCTTCTCTACGATGGAGGATTGAAGATAGAACTGCATCCACGGCGCAATAGTCGTTCCCACCACCGCAATTACCATGTAGATGTACGACGACTCGTGGAAGGCGCCGGAGTGCGGCGGCTTGAAAGTGGCGACGAACGCTTCCTTCCAACTCGGCCCGGCCAGCACGCCGGCAATAATGTAGGCGAAATAGAAGAACGACGCCGCCAGGAAAACCTTCTCCACGCTCTTGTAGGTTCCCTTCACTACCAGCAACCACACGATCAGCGCAGCCCCCGGTACGCTGATGTATTTGGAGATGTGGAACAGCTCCAGGCTGCTGGCCACTCCGGCAAACTCTGAGACCACGTTGCCGAAGTTGGTGATCACCAGCCCCAGCATCATGAAAAACGTGATGCGCAAGCCGTATTCTTCGCGTATGAGGTCGCTGAGTCCTTTGCCGGTGACCGCGCCCATGCGTGCCGACATTTCCTGCACGACGACCAAGGCAATGGTCATGGGGATCATGACCCAAAGCAGGAGATAGCCGAACTGCGCACCGGCGGCGGAATAGGTGTAGATGCCGCCCGCGTCGTTGTCGACATTCGCAGTGATGAACCCGGGACCGATGACGGCCAGGAACATCAGCAGGCGAATTCGCCAAACTTTCACGCGTCGCGAATCAGGCATGGGACCGAGGGCTTAGGGTGAGATGCGAAGAACACCCAGAATAAACGCATGTGGGGAAATGCGCCAATCGGAAGGCAGTTGCCAGTTGTCAGTAGCCAGTAGGCAGTAGCCAGTAGCCAGTAACTTCAGTGAAGAGAATTGATCAGGCCATTGAGTATTTTTCCCAGCTCAGCCGCGTCGCAAAGCAGTCGACTTGCCGTATCGGAGTTGATATAGCAGAGTCGTTCGGCAATCGTGACTTGCGTTTCTAATTCCATCAATGATCCGCCAGCCTGACGCAGAAGATGCCTGAACTCGGCCTCACCGTGGCGACCTTGCCCTTCAGCAATGTTGCTGGGCACCGAGACCGCAGCCCTGCGAAGCTGCGAAGTCAAGCCGTACATCTCATCTTTAGGAAAAGATGCGCTCGCTTGATAGATCGCAGTTCCAAGATCCATAGCTTTCTGCCAGGCAATGAGATCTCGATACGACTTGCCCATCTGATGCCTTCCCCAGACCCGACCGGCATCGACTGTGAACTGACTACTGGCTACTGACTACTGGCTACTGTACTACAGCTTCGCCCGTAGCATATTGATCACGTCGTCAGCGGTAATCACACCGGTCAACACACCTTCCTCATCGATTACCGGCAAGGTGAGCAGGTTGTACTTATCGAACAGCTCCGCTACCTCCTTCTCGTCGGCTCCGGGATGAATGGTCGTCAGGTGGCCGGTACTCATCATCATCAAAGGAGTGCCGGGAGGCGCCAACACAATCTTCGCCAATGGAACCGATCCCAGGAGCTTTTCCTTCTCCCCAATAATGAAGATCGTGCTCACACTCTCGATCCCACCTTCGAAGTTACGCAGCATCTCGATGGCATCTTCCACCTTGGCGCTCGGCCCCAGCGCCATGTAGTCGGTGGTCATGCGTCCGGCTGCGGTGTCCTCTTCGAAGGTCATCAGGCCGGCAACTTCGGCGCGTTCCTCCGGCTCCATTTCGATGAGGATTTCCTCGGAGGCATCGGGATGCATGTCGCCCAGCAAATCGGCGGCGGCGTCGGGATCCATTTCCTCGACAATGTCGGCGGCGCGGTCCGAATCCAGAGAACTCAAGATCGCAACCTGCAGCTTGGGATCGATTTCCTCCAGGGTCTCGGCGGCTACTTCTTCATCCAGGGTTTCAAAGACAGCTTCGCGTTCTGCCGGAGCGAGGTCCTCGACTATGTCGGCAATATCGGCAGGGTGCAGCTTGGCCAGGCGATCGAGGGAGATCTTCAGTTTGACCCGCCGGGAGGGATCGATCTCGATCAGATCGACGAACTCCCACGGGATCATCCTAGGAGGAATTCTTTGCAGCAACAGGTGCAGTGCAGCGGCTGGCACCACTCCTTTCAGCAGGCGGCGGATGGCCCCGCGAGCGCCCACATCCACCGCTCCAACTTTGAGTACGATGTTGCCGTTGTCGCTTTCCTCGTGGATGTCGACATCGTTCACCCGCACGACTTTGCGGCCGTGAACGTCGATAATCTGCTGGTCAAGCAAGTCGCGTTCCAGCAGTAGCATGCCTTCGCCGCCGCCGTAGGGACTCCACTCAGCGGCCGCCGTGGAAATCCGCAGCCCACCGTTAATCAGGCTGATGGACCTGGCTGGCACCAGGCGATTGCCGTGCCGCGTCTTCACTACAAAACCACTGACCAGGCTGGCATTCTCCTGCGGAACCAGCGTGACTTCGCGCACCTTGCCGGCATGCAGGCCGCTGTTGTCGATCACGGCCGCGCCGATCAGTTCCGAAAGTGCGAGCGAAGGCATTGCAGTCAATATATTCGATGCAGTCCGAATCTTTCAGCCAAAATCGCGCCCCTGATCATTGAGTTAAACCTCACTGCCCGTTCTGGGAGCGCGGAATCTTTGCGAGCCACCCAAACGTCTGCGAAACTGAATCATGCCTTCATTTTGCTGTGAAGCCATCCTGTTCGACCTCGACGGCGTGCTGGTCGATTCAACCCAATGTGTGGCCCGCATCTGGGCAAGCTGGGCTCGCCAGCACGGCCTTGACCCAGACTACGTTACCCACGTGACCCACGGCCAACGTACCATCGACACGGTTCGCCACGTTGCGCCTCAACTGGATGCGCAAGCGGAGACAAACAAGATCGAACAACAGGAGCTCAACGATGCCAATGGCCTGCTCGTGCTGCCCGGAGCAAAAGAGCTGTTGAACGCGGTGCCGCCGGAGCGCTACACCATCGTTACTTCCGGCACTCGTCGGCTAGCGGCCAAACGGCTGCAGGCCGCCGGTCTGCCTGTTCCATCCCAAATGATCACGGCCGACGAGGTGACCCACGGCAAGCCCGATCCGGAGCCTTATCTGGCTGGCGCGAGAGTCCTAGGTCGCGAGCCGCAGAAATGCCTGGTTTTCGAGGATGCGCCTTCCGGTATTCGCTCCGCCAAGGCAGCCGGAATGACGGTGATCGGGGTGACGACCACATACCCACGGGATCGGCTGTCTGAGGCCGACGCGATCGGGTCCTCCCTCGCCGCAGTCCAAGTCCGCACTGAGCCATCTGGCTCGCTAGTCGTGACCGTTGCAAACCACTCTTAGCTCGAGCGCCGGCATTCCCGAGGTTTGACCAATCTGCGGCAGGTAATCCTCTGCTCGCCCAGGCATCTAATCGGGCACAGGCTCGAATCCAACCACACGCACCGCCCATGACTCCGGTGAACGATGACTTATGCCCGGGGCACAGGCGGCAGCTTCGTGCGAGGTCGAATTCTGATGCCAACTTTTGTCACCGATGTGGAAGACATCCGCAAGCGCGCCGCCCAGAAGATTGAAGATGGCGCGGTAACCAATTCCTACGAAGGAGACGTCGAGCAAACCATCTCCATTTTGAACGAGGCCCTGGCCACGGAGATCGTGTGCGTGCTGCGTTACATGCACCATTACTTCATGGCGACGGGCGTTCACGGAACGGCGGTCCGCGATGAGTTCAAAGAACACGCCGACGCTGAGCGCGAACACGCCGACGAGATTGCCGAGCGTATTCAGCAGCTGGGCGGCAAGCCTGATTTCAATCCAGCTTCCCTTCTACAGCGATCGGCGTCGCAGTATGCCGAGGGTAAGAGTCTGGCCGACATGATCAAGGAAGACCTGATCGCTGAACGCATCGTCATCGAGGTCTATCAGAAAATGATTCGCCACTTTGCCGACCATGATCCGACGACCCGAGTGCTGATCGAACACATTCTCAGCGAAGAGGAAGATCATGCCAGCGATCTGTCGGACCTGCTGTTCATCGTCGATCCCCGCAGCGGCGAGACCCAGGGCGAGGATCCGGGCACGCATCCGCTCGACATGCACCACGACGAGCAGTCGCGCCAGCAGCGCAGCAAACAGCCGAAGGTTCAGGCGGATACCGGACGCACCAACAGCCAGAGCGGTGAGGTCGCCGAATCCGGTCGCGGAAGCAATCCGCAAAAACTGCAGCGGCGTGAACTCGATGTTCCTGCGACCCCGCGTCCGGGCGGCGGGCGAACCGAACCGCAAAAGCCCAGCTTGAGCGGCGAGCGCAACGAAGAGGGTGTGGGCAACCTCGTAAGCCGCGACAAGACGCTGCTGGAGAGCCCCGAGCGAGGAAAGAATGTTAGCGGAACCGCGCGGGGACGCGGGAAAAACGGCAAGAACAGGAAGAAACGCGCGGCGTAAGAGTTCTGAAGTTCTAGAGCCTGTCTTGCTTTGTTGACATCCTTTCAGGCAGCTTGGTTCGACATATCTTTCCGGCCTGCGATAACCCCGTCCCGTTCTGCGGGAGGACTCAGTTCAGCCCAGGACGCAGGCGGGCGCGGTCCTGGGTGGTGATTGTATTGAAGGTTTCAAGCCCCTTTCAGGGGCGACACATCAGGATGTCAACAGTGCCAGATGGCCTCTAGAGTCCCTACTGAGGCACGACATCTTTTTCTCTCCGACCCTTCAGCGCGGGCTGCGATGCCCCTGGCGGCGCAATTCACGAACGCGTCGTTAATTCGCATACCACTGACAACTGGCCGCTGACAACTGCTTTTCAGTTCCGGATGTTCTCCAGCAACTGCTCCACTTCCGCTTTTTTGTCCGCGGTGAGGGACAGCAGCGGCAGGCGCACCGTCCCGCCGAAGAAGCCGTTGTAATCCATCGCATACTTCACACCCGGAATGCTCAAGCCGCCGACGATCCGCTCGGCGGCTTTGGCGATGCGTTCCTGCTTCTCCCGAGCCAGCGCCGCGTCTCCATCTTTCCACGCAGCATAAATCTCGTAGCACGCTGTCGGAGCGCAATCGGCAAAAGCGAGAATCGCACCGACAGCGCCGGCGTCGAGCGACGGATGCAGCTTGTGCGCCGCGCCTACCAGCACCTGGAAGCCAACTTCTTTCTGCCGCGTCTTCAGTCCGCCCACAACCGTAACGCTCGCCGACGAGGGCTTGGGCGCCGCCGTTCCCGCCAGCGCGCCGACGCTCACCAGCGCTCCGCCTTCGGCGCTGGCCGAGGCGGCCGACGCGGCTGCCAACATGCGCGCCAGTCACCGGAGCGAAGGTCTCAGTCACCGTCGCAGTACGTTTGATTTGCCGCGTGCCCGCCACCATCGTCTGCACCTTCTCGATGGAGCCCGACGACTCCTTAATGCCGACCAGATTCGGGTGTTCGGCCAGTTCAACCACGACTTCAGCCGGGATGTCGTATCCGGTAGCCTGCGGGAAGTTGTAGATGATGACTGGCAACGGTGAGCGATCGCACACAAAGCGATAGAAAGCCAGCATGTTCGCCGGGTTCGACATCTGTCCTTTGTAGTAGTGTGGAGTGCGCACCATGGCAATGTCGTAGCCGAGTTGGGCAGCGTATTCGGTCAGATGCAAGGTCTCGATGGCCGATTCGATTCCGGTGCCGGCGATCAGAACTTTGTCGTTAGCGGCAAACTCGCGGGCACACTTCAACACCTCGCGCCGCTCTTCGTCGCTCAGCAGGATGGCCTCGCCGGTCGAACCTTGGACGACAATACCCGTCACCGGCGTGCGCGAGTATTGCTCGACATTCTGTTCCAGCTTGCGAAAGTAGATCTTGCCGTCGGGATAGAACGGGGTGGTAATGGGAGGAAAAATTCCGTGTAGAAGCATGATGTGCCCTCACGGGAGGAAACTTATACGGCATGTCGGAAGGGACTCGGATTCGGCATTATCAGAAATTGCCGGGTGAACTCCAGGATTGTCATCATGATCAGCGAGTGATCTGCTGTTATGAGTGGGCACGCCATAGCGTGCCTTAACCATCCAGTAAAATACCGGGCTTTAGCTCCTGGGAATTCGATCCGAGAGTACTCCATACGAAGCGAGCACAGACTTGCGCTGAATGCTGCTGAATACTGGTGCTGCTCCATACGTCTCTCCGCTGTAAAAACGAAGAACCTCGGTGGCTAAAGCCCCAGTTGTTTATGGGTTTCTTCGGCGTGCCTAAAGCCCGCTCATTCGAAAACAATTCGCGAATGCGGTCGGCTCTGGCCAAATGCTAAGTCAAGTGCTAGTTGTCCTTCCTACTTCGCCGCAGCCTCGCGCTCCACATGCAGCTGCTGCAGCGCGTAAACTTTCACTTCGCCACGTTGCAGAGCAGCGATACCCTCGCACGCCGCGCGCGCGGCCGATAGCGTAGTGATGGTGGGAATCCGCGCAGTCACGGCGGCCCGGCGAATCGCCTTCTCGTCGAACCATGGCTCGACCCCATGCGGCGTATTGATGATCAGGTGAATGCGCTCGCCCTTAATCAGGTCAACCACGTTCGGTCGGCCTTCTTTGACTTTGTAAACCCGCTCGACTCGCAGTCCCGCTTCTTCCAGCAGGCGCGCGGTGCCGTGAGTGGCGACAATGCTGAAGCCCATCTCGACAAAACGTTTACCTAACTCCGGCATGAAGGGCTTGTCGCGATCATTGCCGCTCATGAAGATCGTGCCGGCAGTCGGCAGTACCTGTCCGGCCGCAGCTTGCGCCTTGGCGAAGGCTTCGCCAAAGTTGTCGGCCACGCCCATCACTTCGCCGGTGGATTTCATTTCCGGGCCAAGCACAGTGTCGACGCCGGGGAACTTTCCCCAGGGGAATACCGGCGACTTCACGAAATAGAAATTTCCGGTGTCGAGATCGGTGCGGCGCTCGATGTTCTCCGGCAGAAACTCACGCAGCTTGCGGCCAGTCATCAGGCGCGCAGCAATTTTCGCCAGCGGCACGCCTGTCGCCTTGGAAACGTACGGCACGGTGCGCGACGCCCGCGGATTGACCTCGATCACGAAAACCTTGTCGCGCTGAATCGCGTATTGCACATTCATCAGCCCGACAACTTTCAGCGCGCGCGCCAACTGGAACGTGTACTCGCGAATCGTGTTCAACAGGTGAGGCGGAATATCGACCGCCGGCAGCACGCACGACGAATCGCCGGAGTGAATTCCGGCCTCCTCGATGTGCTGCATGATGCCGCCGATCACGACGTCTTCGCCGTCGGACAGCGCATCCACATCAATCTCGGTCGCCGCCTCCAGGAAGTGGTCGATCAGCACCGGCCGCTCCTGCGAATATTCCACCGCCTCTTTCATGTAGTGGATGAGCGACGCATCGTCGTAGGCGAGAACCATGGCGCGGCCGCCCAGCACATACGACGGCCGCACCAGCACCGGATAGCCAACGCGGTTCGCATTGGCCACGGCTTCGTCCACGCTGGCGGCTGTCGCGCCCGGCGGCTGCGGAATTTCGAGTTCCTCCAGCAGCTTGCCAAAACGCCGGCGATCTTCCGCCAGATCGATGCTCTCCGGAGATGTCCCGATAATGGGCACGCCCGCCGCCTTCAGCGGCAACGCCAGGTTCAGCGGCGTCTGACCGCCAAACTGCACGATCACACCGATCTGCGCGCCGCTCTGTGCCTCGTGCTCATACACTGCCATTACGTCTTCGTAAGTGAGCGGCTCGAAGTAGAGGCGATCGCTGGTGTCGTAATCGGTGGAAACGGTCTCGGGATTGCAGTTGACCATGATGGTCTCGAAGCCGTCGTCACGCAGCGCGAATGCAGCATGGCAGCAGCAATAATCGAACTCGATGCCTTGTCCGATGCGATTGGGGCCGCTGCCCAGAATGATGACTTTCTTGCGATCGGTGGGCGTCGCCTCGTCCTCTTCCTCATAGGTCGAGTACATGTACGGCGTGAAACTCTCAAACTCCGCAGCGCAGGTATCCACCCGCTTGAATACCGGGCGAACATTATGCTCCTTGCGCAACTGATGAACCTTCTCGCTGGCCGCACGGCCGTCTTTCATCTGTAAAGCTTCGCCCAGGCGGGCGTCGGAGAAGCCCATGCGCTTAATCTCGCGCAAACGCTCAGCGTCGATCGGCTCCGTGCCCAGCTTGGCCTGCACATCGGCAATCTCTTTGAGCTGATGCAGGAACCAGGGATCGATGTTGGTCATTTGCGCGATCTCGCGCACAGATCATTCCCTGCGATAGCGCGTAGCGGATGTACTGCAGCCGCTCCGGGTGCGGGGTCACCAGGCGCTTGGTCAGAATGCGTGGCTCGATGTCGTCGGCGGTGGCTTTCTTGCCGGTCTCCATGGAGCGCACGGCTTTCAGGAGTGCCTGCTTGAAGGTGCGGCCGATGGCCATCACTTCACCAACCGACTTCATTTGCGGCCCGAGCGACTCGTCGGCGCCGGGAAACTTTTCGAACTGCCACTTGGGAATCTTGACGACGACGTAATCGAGCGTCGGCTCGAAGCAGGCTGGCGTCTTGCGCGTGATGTCGTTTCTGATTTCGTCGAGCGTGTAACCAACCGCGAGCTTAGCGGCGATCTTCGCGATGGGGAATCCAGTCGCCTTCGATGCCAATGCCGATGAGCGCGAGACGCGCGGATTCATCTCGATGACCACCATGCGGCCGTTGTGCGGATCGACGGCAAACTGAATATTGGAGCCGCCGGTCTCGACCCCGATCTCGCGAATGACCGCGATGGCGGCATCGCGCATAGCTTGATATTCGCGATCGGTGAGCGTCTGCGCCGGAGCAACCGTGATGGAGTCGCCGGTGTGCGTGCCCATGGGATCGAAATTTTCAATGGAGCAGATGACGATGACGTTGTCGGCCAGATCGCGCATCAGCTCCAGCTCGTATTCCTTCCAGCCGAGCACCGACTCTTCCAGCAGCACTTCATGCACGGGCGACAGATCGAGGCCGCGGGCCAGCAGTTCCAGCAACTCTTCGCGGTTGTAAGCGATGCCGCCGCCGGTGCCGCCGAGCGTGAACGACGGGCGCAGAATCACCGGGAAACCGATCTTGCCGCTGAAGTCGATGCCGTCTTTCAGATTGTTGACCAGCGAAGACTTCGGAACGTCGAGGCCAATCGCGGTCATTGCATCTTTGAACAGCAGACGGTCTTCTGCTTTCTTGATAGCGCCCAGCTGCGCGCCAATGAGCTGCACGTTGTACTTCTCCAGCACGCCTCCGTCGGCCAACTCGACCGCCAAGTTCAGAGCGGTCTGCCCGCCGACAGTAGGCAGCAGGGCGAACACGCCAGGCTTACCGTTGTGGGTGAGCATCTCGGCTTCAACCCGGATGATCTCTTCCAGGTAGGTGCGGGTGAGCGGCTCGATGTAGGTACGGTCGGCCATTTCCGGGTCGGTCATGATCGTGGCTGGATTGGAGTTGGCGAGGACGACCTCGTAGCCTTCGGACTTGAGCGCCTTGCAGGCCTGTGCGCCCGAGTAGTCGAACTCAGCCGACTGTCCAATGACGATCGGCCCGGAGCCGATGATGAGCACTTTCGCGATGTCGTTGCGGCGTGGCATCGTTAGTTTTTTCCGCCCTTCCACTCCTCCATCATCTTCACAAAATCCTTGAACAGGTAGTGCGAGTCGTGCGGGCCGGGAGCGGCCTCGGGATGATATTGCACGCTGAACAGCGGCAATGATCTGTGCCGCAAGCCTTCGAGCGTGTTGTCGTTCAGGTCGATATGCGTCAGGTCCACCTCGCTCTGCTTTAGCGAGTCCGGATCGACGGCGAAGTTGTGATTGTGTGCCGTGATTTCGATTTTGCCGCTGGCCATCTGCTTTACCGGATGATTGCCGCCGTGGTGGCCGAACTTCAGCTTGTACGTCTTGCCGCCCAGCGCCAGGCCGATCAGTTGATGTCCCAGACAGATTCCGAAGATGGGCACTTTGCCCATCATGCGGCGGATGTTCTCCTGCGCATAGGTCACCGGCTCGGGATCGCCCGGGCCATTCGACAGAAACACGCCATCCGGCTTCATCGCCAGCACGTCTTCGGCGCTGGTCGTCGCCGGCACCACCGTCACGTTGCAGCATTCGCCCACCAAGCGGCGCAGGATGTTGTGCTTGATGCCGTAGTCGTAGGCGACCACATGATGCTTGGGCGGCGCGTCTTTGACGCCCACAACTTCTGTCGGCTCGTGCGAGCGCACTCCCTCATCCCATTGATAGACGTGGCGCGTCGTGACTTCTTTGGCCAGGTCGGTGCCGTCCATCTTCGGAATGGAGCGGGCTTTCGCCACCAGCTTGTCCGTGTCGGTCTCCAGCGTGGAGATGACGCCGCGCATTACGCCGTGATCGCGCAGATGGCGAACCAGCGCGCGGGTATCGATTTCGCCGAGCACCGGAATCTTGTAGCGCTCCAGATATTCTTCCGCGACTTCCTGCGAGCGCCAATTGGAGCTGACACGCGAAAACTCGCGCACGATCAGCCCTTCGATGTAAGGACGCGTAGCTTCGCTGTCGTCAGAGTTGGTGCCGTAATTGCCGATTTCGGGATTGGTGAGGACTACGATCTGCCCGGCGTAGGAGGGGTCGGTGAAAATTTCCTGATAGCCCGTGATCGAGGTGTTAAAAACAACTTCCCCGTAACATTCACCTTTTGCTCCGTAGCCTTTGCCGTGGAAGATCCGTCCATCTTCCAGCGCAAGGATTGCCTGCATTGCATCTCCGGGGAGTGGATTTTAACGATTTTATCAGGGAATGCGCCTCAGCATAAGAGGAGGGGCGTGGAATTTCCGGATGCACAAGTTGCCGTGCAGAAACGCCCTACGCCGGCTAATCCGATTGCTTCTGCTTGTTAGGGATGTGCGCCCCTTTTCCCTGCTGGCTGTCCATGGTTTCGCCGGGACGGAGAAGCGACGGATGAGACGGCGCGGGAGCCTGCTGATCGGCTGCGGTCTGAGCAGAAGGCGAATTGGTGCTGGACGCTGCAGCCGGCGCGCCGCTGGTCGGCGGCGGAGGGGATGCTGCCACGGTCTGTGAGGGTGCGGCGGTGGTTGCAGGCGCATGGCTCGAAGTCGCCGGCGGAGTTTCAACCGCGGACGAAGCGGTCCCTCCTCCGGGCTGGGTGGTGACGGGTGAGTTGGTTATCGCCCCGGAGTCGAAGCTGACTCTCTCGTCGGTCAGCTGCTGCAATTCGCTATCGTGAGGAGCAGCGAAGAACCAGGTCAGCAGGTAGCCTCTACGCTCGGTAACCGCCATGGCTATTGACAGCCGCCGCGACAGCTCATCATTCGGGACCCGAAACGCGACGGTTCCGTGCAGGAACAGGAAGGTATTGCCGCCTGCGGTAAAAGCCTTGGCGTCGCGCATGTCCGTCAAAATCGGGTGGGTCAGGCCATATTGCAGCAGAAAGTCCTTGAACGCCTGGCGATCATTGGCGCCCTGGGGAAACTTCATCCCCGGGAAACAGGCAGCGGAAATCGCGGTAACCGTCACCTCGCCAAAATCGTCGTAAGAAATCTGGCCGTCTGTTCCCGGCCGCTTTGCCCAGGCGGAGAACAGGGTCCGGCTGCAAGCTTCCAGCAGTCTGCGCTCGGACGCTCCCAAGGCCGGCCGGCCAAAGTTCTGCCGGGCGCGATCACGCTCGACCGCGGGCTGGACCGCTCCTTCCGCTTCCAGGGTCCATCCCTGCGGGATCCGGTAGCTGAAGCCGAGCTGGGGATTCTCATAGAAGTCGCCGCCAATTTTTCCGGGATCAAGGTGACTGATCGGCGGATCAGCCTGCAGCATAGCCAACTGGTGCGAGGAAATCGCCGGCCCATCGTAAGGCCGGGCGTCGGCGTCGAGGTGCTGGCGCAAATCGGCGGGCGCAAAAAAGACTACGTGCTGAAACGACGTCTCCAGCTGCTTCAGGACCTTCTCATCATGGGCCGCCAGCACCACCCGCAGGATGTAGCCTTCAAGGGTGGTAGCCAGAAGCATGTGCTGCTCCACCCCGCGTCGCGTCTCGAAGAAGTAAAACTGATGGCCGGAAATCTCAGCCTTAGACAAACCGCGCAGCTCTTCGACTCCGATGTACAGTTCCTGGTCGAGGGCGAAGCGCATGAGGGCTTTGGCGTCCTGATTTTTTCCCTCCGTTGCCAAGGGGACGGCGACGATCGAGATCTCGGCGTCTGCCGGAGGCGGGCCACCCAGTTCCAACAGCTGCAAGTTGCCATCGCGCGCGGCCGGCTGCGGAATGGGCTGCAGGTGGGCTTCCGGCGGGAAGGCGAATTCGAAGTCAAAGTATTGGTTTAGGTAATGCGAGGCAGACAACGAGCCTTGTTCGGGATAGCTGGAGTCTTGCGATTCCCGGGGAGAAGACGCGGGCGACGACTGTGCGCTCAGCAAGGGAGAGCAGCTGAGCACACTACCCAGCAGCACGGTTAACGCTTTGGTCGGGAAGCCCATCGGAACTCGCGCGCTCGCTATCGTAGCTATTGTTAGCCGTTACTGGCTAAGAGTCAACGGCCGCGGGGCGGGTTGGTCGTCGGTTCGGCTAACTGCGATCTGGCGGCCCTCTCCGCACCCTATTCGACAAATCGCGGGCGAGAGTTCCTGCGGTTTTCGCCAGTCCGTCAGTTACAATCAACTGTTTGTGGAGCTTATGGGCTCGCACGCGATGACCCATGGTCACGCTCCCGACGGAGTGCGCTTCTGAACGCTGCCCTCATCCTGCTTGGCTGCGTGCTGGTGGAACCTCACGGGTTCCGCCATTACCTGCGGTCCCATTTCCTCGACACAACGTTCAAAGGCCTGTATCACGCCAACGCCTTCGATATGGGGTTGCTGATTCCCTACTTCGTGGTGCTCATCCTGCTGGCGTTTTACGGAATGCACCGGTATCAGCTGGTCTACCTTTATTACAAGCATCGCAAGAATAAAGTGACTGAGCCGGAGTCACGCTTCGCCGAGCTGCCCCAGGTAACGATCCAGCTGCCCATCTTTAACGAGCAGTACGTCATCGATCGCCTGGTGGATTGCGTCTGCAAGATCGAATATCCACGCGAGAAGCTGGAAATCCAGGTGCTCGACGATTCCACCGACGAGACGGTGCAGGTGGCGCGGTCGGTGGTCGAACGTTATGCGGCCCTGGGACACAGGATCAGCTATCACCACCGCACCAATCGCGAAGGCTTCAAGGCGGGCGCGCTCGACGCCGGGCTGAAGGTTTCCTCGGGCGAGTTTGTCGCCATCTTCGACGCCGATTTCATGCCGACGTCCGACTGGCTGATGAAGGTGATCCATCACTTCGCCAATCCCGAAATCGGCATGGTGCAGACGCGCTGGACCCACCTGAATCGTAACTACTCGTTCCTGACGGAGGTCGAGGCTATTCTGCTGGACGGCCATTTCATTCTGGAGCACGGTGGCCGCTCGCGCGCGGGTGTGTTCTTCAACTTCAATGGCACCGCCGGAATGTGGCGGCGCAAAGCCATCGACGATGCCGGCGGCTGGGAGCACGACACCCTGACCGAGGACACCGACCTCAGCTACCGCTCGCAACTGAAGGGCTGGAAGTTTCGCTATCTGCAGGATGTGGAGTGCCCGGCTGAGTTGCCCATCGAGATGACCGCGTTCAAAACGCAGCAGGCACGTTGGGCCAAGGGCCTGATTCAGTGCGCCAAGAAAGATCTGCCGAAGGTGCTGCGCGCCAACGTCAAGCGGCGCGAGAAGATCGAAGCCTGGTATCACCTGACGGCGAACCTGAGCTATCCGCTGATGATCGTGCTCAGCGTGCTGCTGCTGCCGGCGATGGTCATTCGCTTTTATCAGGGATGGTTTCAGATGCTGTACATCGACATCCCGCTGTTCCTGGCATCGACGTTTTCCATCTCCAGCTTCTACCTGGTGTCGCAGAAGGAACTGTTCCCCGGAAAATGGTATCGGACATTTATATTTCTGCCGGCATTGATGGCGCTGGGCATTGGCCTGACCATCACCAACAGCAAAGCGGTGCTGGAAGCGCTGGTCGGCCATCAAAGCGCCTTCGCCCGCACGCCGAAGTATCGCGTGGTCAGCAAGCAGGACAAAGCCGTCGCCGCGAAGAAATATCGCAAGCGTCTGGGCTGGATCCCCTGGATTGAAATGTTGATTGGCGGCTACTTCGCTCTGACCGTGTGGTATGCCATCGCCAACGAGAACTACATCACCGTTCCCTTCCTGGTTCTGTTCGTCTTCGGCTACTGGTACACGGGCTTGATGTCGCTGCTGCAAGGCCGCTTCGACAGCCTGGTAAAAGAGCGCGCCGAAGAACGCAGCCCCAAGCCGTTCCCGGTGGGCGTGTAGGCTGGAAGTTCTCTCCCGATTGGTTGTGCTATGGCCTGATTACAAGAGTTGAACGCTGGCGATGTGTTGTTTGCGCTATCACCCTGCCAACAACAGCGCACTCGACGTTTCGCGTGCAAATTAAGCGCTGTCTAAATGCAGCGGACCCGGACGAACCCTGCAAAGTAACGCTCGACTGGAGTATCGCTCCGGCAATATTCCACTTGCTTACCGAGCCGAGAGCGTGCTAAGCTGCCCCGTGCGTTTTGGCGGAGGTTCGCCTCGCTAGGTGAAAGGAGCAACCATGAGCTATCGAGGAGCAATGTGCCAAATCGAATTTCAGCACGCTCCTGCGAACCATGACTAAGCTGTTCTGTGCCGCGATCTTGGTTACTACGATTTGGGCGCAGGCCCAGACCTTCACCGTGCTGCATAACTTCACCGGAGGGGCGGACGGTGCAATCCCTGATGCCGTGTCACCGTCGGGCCGAGCAGGAGTTCTGTACGGGACTGCGCACATTCGGTGGAGCGGACGCGGCGATTGGCACAGTGTTCAAGCTAAGACCAGGTCTCCAAGTGGATCTTTAACCCCCTTGCTACGCCTTTACTCGGGGGCAGCGACGGAACCTACCCATTCGGTCCCCGGTGATCATCGGGCCCGGATGGCATCCTACTGTGGCACGACCGAGTGTGGCGGCGCCGGCGAACGGAGTAGTGTATCGATTGCGACCTCCGCGCGGCGGCTTGCAAAACTCGGCGCTGTGCTACTGTGGACGAAACCGTACTCTACAGCTTACCGGAGGCCTCCGGACGACGGAGCCCTTCCGGGGTACGTGCATTTAGTTTTCGATCAGGCGGGAGATATCTACGGCACGACCTCTGTCGGCGGCGAGTATGGAGACGGGACTAGTGTTCGAACTGACCCCCTCAGGCGGCGGATACACAGAGAGCATTCTTCATAGCTTTCAACCCTGCTGGCGGGTACTTTCCCGGACACGGGTGTGGTCCTCGATAACGTCGGCAACCTCTACGGAACCACGACTGTGGAGGAACCGGATGCCTAACAGGGCAACTGCGGAACGGTGTTATCAGTTCGTGCCTTCCGGCGGGCTGGACAGAGAATGTTCTGTTAAGCTTCCAAGGCCGGGCAATGGGACGGAGAGCCGATCACTACGCCAGTCATCGAGCCGTCCGGCAACCTCTACGGCGGCACCGCTGCCGCGGCCAGTAACGGCGGTACGTTTCAAACTGACGCCTTCAGGTGGGGCCTGGACTACGAGTTGATTTACAACTTTACCGGAGGCGGCGGCAACTGCCGAGTAGCGGCGATTGCGGCCGGTGAGCAATTTCATCATGGACGGGGCGGGTAATATCTATAGCGCCACGGCCAGAATGGGCCCGACAAGCGGCGAGGGCATGGATTTTCGAGCTGACGCCCTCAGGCAGGCAGTTGGACGATACTGTCGTCTGTACAACTTTACTGGGACATCGACGGAGCAGACCCCACTGGCGGTGATCATTCGACGAGAACGGCAACCTCTACGGCACCACCGCTCGTGGCGGAGCGTACGGCGGGGGTGTCGTCTGGGAGATCACGCCATAGGTGAGACTGTCCGTCACGGAGCGCGTGGCTATTAACTAGCGAAACATCGCCGTTACACCAATAATCGTTGGGCCACCTTGCAAAAGTCGCCGATAACCCGTCCGCGCGGCGGACAGCCTATCTAAGCCCAGACAACCGGCTGTCTTACTCCCCGCATCCCCTCGATATAGACCTGCAAGTAAAGCTGATTCGGAGGTCAAGGAAATGAAAGCCACGATTGCACTCGCAATCTTCGCACTCTTCGCATTTGCCGGGTCGCCGTTGGCGACGGCCAGCAGCACCACCCGCAACCTGGATGATCGGGACGTCACCGGGTGTCTGGAGAAAGGGGCCAACCCCGAGCATTACCAACTCATGGCGCAGGACGGGAGCACCTGGCAGGTGAAAGACGGGCGCTACGTTAGTCTGGCGCCTTATGTTGGGGAGAGCGTCACCGTTGCCGGCCCGGTGTCGTCCACCGGAACGCGCGCTACCCAGCAGCCGGAGAAGGCAGAGAGCAGCAGGACGAATCCGTCGGCGCAGGCAGAGAGCCGTTTGACGGCGCTGGACGTGGCCGTGGATAGCCAGAGCTGTCGCCCGTAAGGGGCTGGGCTCGACGATAGGTTTGTCGCGCGTCTCTGGTCTGCGGAGCCAATTTTTGCTCCAATGCTGGTATGACTTGCCGAATGCTGGCCCTCATCTCTACCTCCCTGTTGTGGTTCAGCACGATCTGCCCGGCTGCCGATTCCATCGCCTGTCCAGAGACAATTAACACGCGCCAAGAACTGAAAAACGCTGTTGCCGGCTGGACTCCGATGCTGGACGACGCGCCTCGCAGCCTAGCCGGCGTCACGTTTTATGACGGACCACCGGCAGAAAAAGCTTCTCTGATCTACGACCGGATGACGCGCAGCAAGGCAGAACAGACTGCCACGTGGCTGTTTACTCCACAGAAGGATCGACCGGTCTGGGTGGCCTGCAGCTACACCGGAACAGCCATCGAATTGAGCCGGAGCTTGCCGCCCACAACCACCACTTGCTCCGTCACCTATGACACGCAGCAGCAAATCGCCGGCCTGCCGGTGATCAAGAAAATCGCGTGCCGGTAAGGATGGTTTCAAAATAGCTGTCTCCGTGTTGCAAAACTTATGCTGCGACGACACAAAAATTTGACGAATTTCACGAGAAAGCTGGGTTAGAATCCCAGATGCCCTGCGGAAGGAGTGTAACTATGGCGATCGACATGGACAGGCTAAACGCCTTTATCGGGCAGTTCGTGGGAGATCTCGGGGCGGCAGTACATGCCGGCATGGTAGTCATTGGCGAGCGACTGGGGCTTTACAAAGCGCTGGCGGCTCATCCCATGACCTCGGCCGAACTGGCCGCCAAAACCAGCACCGACGAACGCTACGTGCGGGAATGGCTGGCCTCGCAGGCGGCGGGCGGCTACGTCACCTACGACGACAAGACGGACAAGTTCAGTCTCAGCGAAGAGCAGGCCTTTGCTTTGGCGAATGAAAACAGCCCGGCCTATCTGCCGGGAGCTTTCCAGCTGGCTCTGGGCTCGCTGGCGGCGGTGCCCCGCATTGCCGATTCGTTTCGCACCGGCGCCGGCATGGGCTGGCACGAACACGATGACGGGGTGTTTCACGGCTGCGAAAAATTCTTCCGGCCGGGTTACGCCGCCAACCTGGTGAGCTCCTGGATTCCGGCACTGCATGACGTCGGATCGAAGTTGGAGGCCGGCGGACGCGTGGCCGATGTGGGCTGCGGCAAAGGCGCTTCCACCATCCTGATGGCGAAGGCATTTCCCAAGTCTCAGTTCTTCGGCTTCGACTATCACGATAAATCGATCGAGGCAGCGCGCCAGACCGCCGAGCGCGAAGGAATTGCGGATCGAGTCAAGTTCGAGGTAGCCAAGGCCAAGGAGTATCCGGGAAAGGATTACGACTTCGTTGCGGTCTTCGATTGCCTGCACGATATGGGCGATCCGATCGGCGCTGCCGCCCACGTGCGAAACTCGCTGCGCGACGACGGTACCTGGATGGTGGTCGAGCCCTTCGCTAACGACACGTTGAAGGACAACCTGAATCCGGTGGGCCGGGTCTATTACTCGTTCTCCACCCTGCTGTGCACGCCCTGTTCGCGCTCGCAGGAAGTGGGGCTGTGTCTGGGCGCGCAATCCGGAGAGAGCCGCATACGAGAGGTAATAACCTCGGCTGGATTCAGCCGCTTTCGGCGCGCCACGGAAACGCCTTTCAACATTGTTTATGAAGCTCGGCCCTGAACGGATATCTCGACCCTGCGGCATTCCGTGAAGCCGCCGTATAACAGCGGCGAATGGCGCCGGTTTGCGTCGTCGATTCCCTTGCCTTAAGCTGGGCGTCCATGTCCCGACGCCCAGGTTTTCTCCCGTTACTTGCGTGCGCGCTGGTGGCAGCTTCGACGGCGAAGCCGCTCTCCTCGGGCCTCGCTGATACTTATCAGATTGTTCACGTATATCCGCACGACTCGCACGCCTTCACCCAGGGACTGATTTACGTTGACGGTCACTTGTACGAAAGCACCGGCCTCTATGGCAAGTCATCGCTGCGCATGGTCGACCTCAACACCGGACGGGTTCTGCAAAAGTACGATCTTCCGGCGCAGTACTTTGGCGAGGGGCTGACGGATTGGGGCAGCACCTTGATTCAGCTGACCTGGCGAGCCCACAAAGGCTTCGTCTACGACCGCTTCAGCCTCTCTTTGCTGCGGACATTTGATTACGCAGGCGAAGGGTGGGGCCTGACCCATGATGACAAGCAGCTGATTATGAGCGACGGAACCTCGTATCTGCGTTTTCTGGATCCGAAATCGTTTCGCGAGCTCCGGCGCATTCGGGTTACCGACGAGTCCGGCCACGAGGTCGAGAATCTGAATGAACTCGAATATATCCACGGAGAAATCTACGCCAACATCTGGCAGAGCGACACCATCGTCCGCATCTCTCCCCGCAGCGGCAAGGTTCTGGGACGGATCGATCTCAGCGGCATCATCGACAAGCGCGAGCTGGCGAACTCGGATGCCGTGCTCAACGGCATCGCCTACGATCCAGGCGGAAACCGGCTGTTCGTCACCGGCAAGCTGTGGCCCAAGCTGTTTGAGATCCGGGTTGAGCCTCACCGTAGCTCGGCGCCGTGACAAGGGCCATCGGTAGTGGATTGGTGGTGTAATGGCCCGTTATCAACAGTTAGGCTGCTAGTTCGTCATTCCCAATCTGACAAACTTTACATAATTTCACCGGACTTAACAGGCGAGCCGCGTCATGCGTACCTACAATCTGGATGGTTCCCAAGGGAGGCAATCCGTGAGTCGGCAGCGTGTCGTTGTGGCTCTCAGCGTTTGCGCGTTGGTGGTCATGCCTGCTATCTCCGCGACGCCACAGAGTTCGGCTGCAGCAGCGCAAGCCGACGATCAGACGCCCGGAATCCCGAAGTTCTATGCTGAGTCGAGGCAGATTCTCGTCGAGGCGGAGGTATGGGAGAAGACGCGCAAGAAGGGCGACCATCCCTGGATAGGCAACGAAAATCTCCGGCCTCTTGAGAAGCAAATCATCGAGCAGCTAGTCCCGGTGAGCCGAGGCTTGAAGAAAAAGGATTTTCACCTCTTCGATAACGGGATCGAGCAGAAGATCAATTACTTCAAGGAATCTGACTTCCCTGCTTTCGACAATACGAACCATTGGTATATGGTTCCCTCAATGGAGGGAACGTGGGGTATTTATGATGACGGCCCACATTATGGACCCCCAGAGGCAAGTTACCTGATCGGTTATGCTCCTCCACCTGGCGTGCCCGGGCAATGCCGAACGTTGAAGGTCGTCGTCGAAGGTCATGATGTTGACGCGAACCGCGACCGTTATTGTGTTCAGGGCTCGGGTTCTGGGGATATCGAAGCTCTGGCTGGCGAGAAAATCGGCAATCGAATGCGCGAGGTGGCCCAATCCTCCAAACACGGATCGACTAATGTCACATTGCACGCTTCGACTCTGTGGTCATCGGGAGTTCTGTCTATCGCCAGGGAGACCGTGCCCAGCACGGATCCTCCGGCGGTTGGAACGGACTTTACGTACTTGGTCGAAGTGCACGACTCTAAAGCTCCCGCGACAATACAGATCACGGCGGGTTTCGACTTCTACACATGGTGGGACTACCCTTGCAACAAGAACTCGGCACTTTACATTCTCGGCATTGCCTACAAGGAAAATGGCGACGTAGCAGGCCAATTCGCCGATACGTATTCATGCCTCGACGCAATAAGGCGGGACGAACATTATCGCGATCCCCATGCGCCTGGAGGGCTGTACATCCCGCTCCGCTTCGACAGTCAGCTCGCCCTGCGGCCCGGGAATTACAATCTGGCAGTCGTCGTCACACTAGATGGAGATTGGTTCAACAGGGCGGAAATACCTTTGCACGTTGGGCCGCTCGATCCCCAACGCCTCATGGTGAGTGACCTCGTTGTAGCTGGAATCGTGCGTTATGCAGGCTGGGTGTTGCGTGAAGCCGCAGCGGTAAATCCCGCACCCGTTGTTCCGAGTCCACTAGTCAGCAAGGACTCTCAGTACTTTCCCGACTCCGACAAAACGACGCATCTTGGAAAGCACACGCCGCTTTATCTCTACTTTGAAATCTACGAGCCGCAAATCGAATCACCAAGCATCAAGGTCTATTACCAATGGCGAATCACTGACCAGAAGACCGACTCCGTCGTAATGAGTACCGAGCCGCTTAGTGCCGCTGATTGGGTGATCCCTGGTAACGTCGTCATTCCTATCGGACTGACCCTTGACACCGAGAAACTGAAAAAGGGCTTCTACAAACTCGAAGTGTTGGCCGCTGATTCGGCGGGGCGAGCGTCGGGCTGGCGAGCAGCTAATTTCCACATCAAGTAAGGCGTATCGGCCCCCTGAACGGAAGCTGCTGCGGTAACTTACGTAACATCCCCTTAGCGCAAATAATCCTTTTCCTTAACGGGCGCCGTCCGTCCGGTTTTGCAACTGTGAGCCAACCCCGTGTAGCAAAATTGCCTCCGCCCTGCCTGCGTTCTGATATCCTGACTTTCTGTGGTAATCAAGGTTTTCTTTTCGGTTCTGGTGCTGTGCACCGCAGCCGTCGTCGCCGTGGTTCTGGCGATTCATTTCCGCGTCAAGCGGCATCTTCGCCAGGACTTAAGGCGCCCAGCAAGCCCTGCAGTCGGACTTGATGGGGTGGAAGAGCCGGGGTCCTCAGCCAGTCCTTCAGTCGGACTTGATGGGGTGGAACAGCCGGTTGAGGACAAACTGCCTTCGGTGATTCAGGGCACAGCATCGGAGAGCGGTTCGGAGCATAGTTCTAAGCAGTCTTCATAGGTTTGGCGAGGTAGGGACGTGTCGAAAACTGCAATTCATAGCGAAATAGCGGCCGCTGAGCGGCCATTCAGCCTGATCAAGCAGGCGGGAATCGTGATTTGCGCCAGCGCGGTAATCGCCGTCTGTGCGCGCCTGATGTTACCGTTGCCCTTCACGCCGGTGCCGCTCACGCTGGCCAACTTTGGCGTGCTGCTGGTCGGCCTTACGCTGGGCAGCCGTCGGGGATTCGCCGCCGCCGCCTTGTACCTGTCTTGGGGCGCGATGGGCTTGCCGGTATTCGCCTCCTCAGGGCCGGGAAGTTTTGCTCAAATGTTGGGCCCGACCGGCGGATATCTGTGGGCTTATCCGGTGATCGCGTTCCTGGCCGGTTGGGTCGCGGAACACGGTAAGGCAAGCTTTATTCGCAATCTGGTAGCCGCAACCGCCGCCGAGGTTGTTCTGTTTGCCGCCGGCATCAGTTGGCTGGCGATTTTGACGCACAGCTGGCGACAGGCCGCGTTCTTTGGACTGTATCCGTTCTTGTTCGCCGAAGTGTCGAAGGTGATGATTGCGGCAGCGGCCGCCGTTCGCCTGCGCCGCAGCCTGTAGACGTTCGGTTGGTCATTGTGATTGTCCGCAACCTGTATTTCTCGAACCTGGGAAGCTCCGAGTGACTGCACTCTTATGACCCGCAATTCTGGAAAGAGCACTCTCGAAATCACAGTCGCGCATAGCCCCGACTCCGATGACGCGTTCATGTTTTACGGCATGGCGACCAATAAAATTCGCGTGCCCGGAGTGAAGTTTACCCATACGCTCACCGATATCGAGACCCTGAACCGCAAAGCTCTGGAAGGCTTCTACGACATCACCGCTATTTCCTTCCACGCCTATCCCTACATCCAGGACAAGTACGCCTTGATGCCCACCGGCGGAAGCGTCGGCGAAGGCTACGGCCCCATGATTGTGGCCTCGCGCAACATACCGGTGGATGAAATCAAGCGCCACAAGATCGCGGTCCCCGGAACCATGACCACCGCCTACCTGACGTTGAAGCTGTTCGCGCCCGAGGTTGTGACTGAGGTCGTCCCCTTCGACGACATCATTCCCAAGCTTCTGGAAGGCAAGTTTGAAGCCGGACTGATCATTCATGAAGGCCAGCTCACGTTCAACAAGTCGGGGCTGCACAAGATAGTCGACATGGGCAAGTGGTGGCGGGACCAGACCGGTCTGCCTCTGCCGCTGGGCGGCAATGCCATCCGTCGTGACTTGGGGCCGGAACTCATCGCCTCTTGCTGCACGGCGCTGCGCGACAGCATTCAGTACGCTCTGGACAATCGCGAGGAAGCCCTACAGTACGCCATGCAGTTTGCTCGCGATCTGGATACTCAGATGGCCGACAAATTCATCGGCATGTATGTCAACGAGCGCACCCTCGATTATGGCAAGGATGGCCGGGAAGCCATCAGCAAATTGCTGGAGATGGGCTACGCCGCCGGCATCATCACGCAAAAGCCGAATGTGGAGTTTGTCGGGGATTCGGCGGCTGCTACCAGCAGTTCGCTCTCCTCGATTAAAAGCTAGGAGAGCTGTAACTTCCGCGCCGTCCCCCCAACCTATCTTTAGAAACGCACAGCTATTGCTCGACGGTCACGATTACGCTGGCGTTTCCCTGAAAGTTCTGGCTGGTGGGCTGGTCCGCAATGACTCCCTGCGCCTGGACTTGATAGCTTCCGGCCGCGGCGGGGCCATAGTAGTAAACGCCCGTCACCGTGTAGCCGGGCAGCGGCGTCTCCCAGGCCAGCCATCCATTGGGACAGTCGGCCATCGCGGGCGCCTCCTGCGCATTAGCCACGATCTCGGTACAGTCGGTTTGCGACTGGTAACCCTGAATGCTCCAGGTCATCGTGCTGTAGTACTCGGGAAGAATCGGTGTCGTTTTCGCTCCGATGAAAATCGAAGAGTTAAGCGCTACCACCGGTGCCGTCGGTGACAGCCTTATCGATAATGGCACGGGATTGGTCGAATTGCTTCCACCACAATTCGTGTAGAAAACAACAAAGCCAAGAATGAACCCAATGATGATTTCCTTCTTCAGCAATGACAAAGTGGGCCTCCAGGTACCAATCTTCGCGACTGCAGAAGAGGAGCGTCTGTGACGGTGGTCACGGGGCTGAATGCGCCCGGGTCGCATCTGTCCAAATCTTGGACGGGAGGTATCGTTCTGTCCTACATTGCTGGGGATGTCGCAGCAGTTTGTGAAAATTTCGCGGCGAGCTGTCCAAGGCGTGGCCGTCGAAAGCTCAAAGCGCTAATCTAGGGCTTATGACTTTGGAGGAGTTTCGCGATTCCCTACTCCGCGATGATCCGCCGCGCGAGTTAAGTTTCGCCTTGGCCGCCTTGTGGTGGGATGCCAAGGGCGACTGGACTCGCGCTCACGAATCGGCCCAACAGGACGAAGGCCCAGCAGGCGCATGGGTCCATGCCTATCTGCACCGCAAAGAGGGTGACGCCTCCAACGCCGGCTACTGGTACCAGCGAGCCGGCAAGCGCTCCCCGCAACAGTCGCTAGAAGAGGAGTGGCTCGACACCACCGAATCGCTGCTGAGCTGAACCAATCCCGGTTCGATTGCCTGCCGCAGAAATGCGCGAGGGAGCCGGTTCGTGATTTCGTCAGGCTCGCACATCACTAACGGAACTGTCGCGAAGTTGTCATCACGAGGAGACCTTCAGGTCGACGAGGGATCTGCTGTTCACCGCACGGGAAGCCATTTCCCTACGCCGCACTCGCTCGCTTGAGTCGCAAACCAGCGAGTGTCACGGCTGAATCTTCAGTGGCGCCAGTTGATCGGTCTCGAATTGCCGCCACTGCTGCATCAATGACGCGGTTGACTGGTTGAGTTTGGGAACGATCTCGACCACCTGGGTCGTGGGCGCCGCATCAACCTCTTGCAACGTGTTCAGCACCTGCAGCAGCGAGGCGCGCTGTGCGATCAGAGTTCCGTGATGCGGCCCGCGCCGCGGCGCACTCTCCTCTTCTTCTTCCTCTTCGGTCCCGACCAGAGCGTCGAGTTGCTTCGTCAACTCGTCTAGCTTGGCAGCCTCGGCGCCGGTTGCATTCGAGCGCAGGGCCTTCACCTGCGCTCGAATGGCCGGCACCTTCGCCACCACCGATTGCAGAGTCAGCACGTCTTCATACAACTGCTCCGAAAGATCGAACTGCCGCTGCAGCCCGACAACGGAAGTCTTTACCCGCGGATCCATCTGCACCGTGAGTGGCTGCGTGTACTTCTGACCATCCAAGGTCAGCACCACCGTGTATTTCCCCGGCATGATCCACGGCGAGGTCGGAGTCGGCACGGTGTTTTCGTACACGGCCGCGATCGGGTAGTCCGGCTTGATCCCCGCCACTGGCGCATAGTGCATGTCCCAGACAAAACGATGGAAGCCGGCCGCGCTCGACAGGTGCTCCGGCGGCCGCACCCAGTAAGACGGAATGTTCAGCTCGGGATCGGGTGGAGGCACCGGATCGGCGCTGGAGAAGCGCCGCACCGTCTTGCCCGAAGTATCCAGAATCTCCAGCGTGACAGGAGCAGACGATGAAGACTTCAAGTAATAGTTTAAGATTGCCCCGTCCGGAGGATTCAGCCCTGCCGGAACGTCGGGGGGCAACGGTGTGTCGGAATTGGTGTTCCACCGAACCCGATACGTCAGTTCCGGAGCGAACAGGAATGCATTGCTGGCGATGACCTTATCGCCCAGTTGCCGCAGTGGCGTGATGTCGTCCAGGATCCAGAATCCCCGCCCATGCGTACCCACCGCCAGATCGTCGCCCTTAATGAGCAGGTCACGAATCGAGGTTGCCGGCATGTTCAGGCGCAACGACTGCCAGTGATCGCCATCATCAAACGAAACGTACACCGCGCGCTCGGTTCCGGCAAACAGCAGGCCTTTGCGCTGGGGATCTTCCCGCACCGAATTCACATTTTCATTGGCGGGAATGCCGCTGACAATTTCGGTCCAGGTCTCGCCTCCATCTCGCGTGCGATAGATGTGCGGACGCAGGTCGTCGAGTCGCAGGGTGTTGATGGCAGCATAAGCGCTCTGCGCATCGGAATGGCTGGCCTCCAGGACGGAGACTTTCTGCCAGGCCGACAGCTGCGGCGGCGTGATGTTATTCCAATTCTTCCCGCCGTCGGTAGTCAGCCAGATCAGGCCATCGTCAGTGCCCGCCCAAATGCGATTGATGTCGAGCGGCGACGGCGCCAGGGCGTAGATTACGCCGCGCTGCCGGGGTTGCGCCGAGGGCTCGGCGCGGAAGATGCCGACTGTCGCGGGCACCTCAAACGTCTTGCGCGTCAGGTCAGGACTGATCTGCTTCCAGCTGTTGCCGCCATCGCGAGTGGCCCACAGCGTGTTCGCCGCAAAATACATCAGGTGCGGATCGAGCGGCGAAAAGACGATAGGCTCGGTGCGAATGACGCGAAAATCCGGGTTGCGCAGAGGCAGGGGCATGATGTTCTGGGCCTGCGTGGTGCGGCGGTCGTAACGCGTCAGCTTGCCGCCGTAGACGATGTCATTGTCGAGCGGGTCCGGAACAACGTAGCCATATTCTTCCGCCGCCACCGGATGCCAATCGCGGAAGGTGATCTCGCCGTCGTTGCCGCGGCTGGAGATGCAGACCGAGCCGCTGTCCTGCTGCCCCGAGCACAAGCGATAGGGAAACGCGTTGTCGGCGTTCACGTGGTAAAGCTGGGCCGTCGACTGGTTGTACCAGGAACTCCAGCTCTCGCCGCCGTTGACGGTGACAATCGCGCCTTGATCGCTGGTGAGGATGATGATCCTGGAGTCGTTGGGATTGACCCAGATGCTCTGATAGTCATCGCCGCCGGGCGCGCCGCGAAAACCAGTCCAGGTTTTGCCGCCGTCTGTCGACTTCCAGGTCACGATGCTGGTGACGTAAACGACATCGGGGTTCCTGGGATCGATGGCGGGCGTTGGCAGGTCGCCGCCGGGGCCGCCGATATCGACTCGGGGGCGGGAATCGGTGGTCACCGTCGACCAGGTCTCGCCTGCATCGGCTGAGCGATAAAACTCGACCGAGTTATTCTTTCTCGCGACCACGGCAAACAGCTGCCGGGGATCACTCTGCGCAATCGACACGTTGGCTTTGACGATATCCGGGGACAAGCCTCCGGTAAGTTGATGCCAGGTGGTGCCGCCATCGGTCGACTTGAAGATGCCCGCGTCGCTGCCGTTCCAGCTGCCATTCTCCCACGGAGCTTCCCGCGCCTCCCACAATGTGGCATATACGATCTGGGGATTCGACGGGTCGATTTTCACATCCGCGCCGCCGATATTCTCGTTCTTGAACAGAACCTTCTGGAAGCTCTGGCCGCCATCGGTGGAACGATAGATACCACGCTCCGGATTGGGTCCGTAAGGGTGTCCGGCGACAGCGACAAACAGGCGGTTGGGATCGTGAGGATCGATCGCCATGGCTGAAATCTGCTGCCCGTCGCGCAGGCCCAGGCGCGTCCAGGTGGCGCCGGCGTCGGTCGACTTGTAGATGCCATCGCCCACCGACAGATCAGGCCGATGCAGCCCCTCACCGCTGCCGGCGTAAACAATGTTCGGATCGGAAGGCGACACCGCCAGAGCTCCGATCGAGCCCGTCGGCTCATGATCGAAGACAGGGTTCCAGGTGCGGCCGTAGTCGGTCGTCTTCCACACCCCGCCATTCACCGGAGCCATGTAAAACACATTCGACTGGCTGGGTATTCCAGCCACAGCATGCGTGCGCCCGCCGCGAAATGGGCCGACGTTCCGCCACTTCATCTCGGTGAGCTGTGTGGTATCGATCTGCTGCCCCGGAAGCTGAGGAATGAAAGTAAAAATGGAGAGGAGAGAAAGGAAAAAAGCAGCCAGCGAATTTCGCATCATTAATCAATCACCGTAATCGAACAACCTGCGCGGCAAACCTGCGGTGCGTCCCCGGAAAGCAACACCTGGTGTACCCGAATCGTGGGACGCATCGCGAAAGTGTAATCTATTCGCACAGATCTTGCAGGGTAGAGGACCTCCGATTGAGCCATTGTGTAAGACGTTTTGCGCTTTCCATCGTTATTGTTTTCGCTCCACTTTTTCTGAACATCCGTGCTGCCGGCCAGACCGTCGCTCCCCAGCTCTTCAGCGGATTGCAATGGCGGCTGATCGGCCCATTTCGCGGCGGCCGAGCCGCAGCAGTTACCGGCGTGCCGGGGGATGGAGCTACGTTTTACTTTGGCTCAGTTGACGGTGGCGTCTGGAAGACTATCGACGCGGGCGTGACTTGGAAGCCGATGTTTGATGGCCAGCCCGTTGCCTCCATCGGAGCGCTGGAAGTCGCGCCCTCTGATCCCGACATCCTCTATGCGGGCACGGGTGAGTCAGACATTCGCTCCGCTCTCAGCTCGGGCGATGGAGTTTACAAGTCCACCGACGGCGGCCAGACGTGGAAGAACGTTGGGCTGCGCGACTCACGGCAGATCAGCCGCATTGTGATTGATCCGCACAATCCGGATGTGGTTTACGTTGGCGCGCTGGGCCACGCCTACGGCCCCAACGACGAGCGCGGTGTCTTCAAGTCCAGCGACGGCGGCAACACCTGGACGCGCGTGTTGGACAAGGGACCGTCGGTAGGCGTCTCCGATCTTGCCATTGCTGCAGCCTCGCCCAACATCTTGTTCGCAGGTACGTGGAACGCCCATCGTCCGCCCTGGAGCACCTATGCCCCGCTGGCGGGACCGGGTGGCGGACTCTATCGCTCCACCGACAGCGGCGCGACCTGGACGCAGCTGACCGGCAACGGCCTGCCCGATGGCGACTGGGGTCGAGTAGGCATCGCGGTCACGCCCGATGGCAAGCGGGTGTACGCGCTCATCGAGGCGGGGAAAAAATCCGGGCTCTATCGTTCCGACGATGGTGGGGACACCTGGAGGCTGGAAAACGGCGACTCCCGGCTGACCAACCGAGGCTGGTATTTCATGGGCATCACCGTCGATCCCAACCATCCCGACGTGATCTACATGCCCAACATCGCGCTGTATCGCTCCGAAGACGGCGGCCGGACAATCTCGATCGTGCGTGGTGCGCCAGGCGGCGATGACTATCACCAGCTCTGGGTCGATCCCAAGAATTCCGCGCACCTGATTCTTTGCACCGACCAGGGCACGACCATCAGCATCAATCGCGGACAGACGTGGTCGTCATGGTTCAACCAGCCGACGGCGCAGTTCTATCACGTCATCACCGACAACGAATTTCCTTACCACGTTTACGGCGCACAGCAAGACACGGGAAGCATCGCCGTACCCAATCGCACCGACCATGGCATGATCACCGGACGCGACTGGTACATGGTCGGCGGCGGCGAAAGTGGCTGGCTGGCGCCCGATCCCAACGATCCGAACATTCTTTACGCCACCGGGGTCTATGGCAGCGTAGTGCGCTGGGACCGACGCACTTCGCTGAGCCAGGACATCACGCCCTGGCCCATGCCGAACTTCACCAGCGACATTAACCAGCGCAAGTTTCGTGATCCCTGGACGCCGATGCTGGTGCTGTCGCCGGTGGAGAAGAATGCGCTGTATCTGGGCACGCAGTATGTCATGAAGACCACCGACGGAGGCCTGCACTGGCAGCAGATCAGTCCTGACCTGACCGGGGCGGCAGCGGATGTGATGAGCGCAAAACCGGCAGGACCGACGACCACGCAGAATGCGAAAGAGCGCGGTTACGGCGTGGTCTTCAGCATTGCTCCATCGCCGGTGAAGGCTGACGAAATCTGGGCAGGCAGCGATACCGGACTGCTGCACCTCACGCGCGACGGCGGCAAGAGCTGGCACGACGTCACTCCGCCGGGGCTGAGCGATTGGAGCAAGATCGCCATGATCGAGGCTTCGCGCTTCGATCCCGCCGTGGCCTACGTCGCGGTTGACCGTCATCGGCTCGACGATCAGAAGCCCTACCTCTATCGCACTCGCGACTACGGAAAAAGCTGGCAGCCGATTGCGGCCGGCATCGCCGGAAACTCTCACGTAAACGCGGTCCGCGAAGATACACAGAACAGGGGATTGCTGTTTGCGGGAACCGAGCTTGGCATCTACGTCTCCTTCGACGATGGCGACCACTGGCAGCCGCTGCAGCTGAACCTGCCCGTAACCTCGGTCCGTGACATCACCATCCACGGTGACGACCTGATCATCGCGACGCATGGGCGCTCGTTCTGGATCATGGACGACATCACTCCCCTGCGACAGCTCAACCAGCAGACACAGACGGCGAGCGCCACGCTTTATAAGCCGGCGACCGCGATTCGCATCGACAACGACGTTTTCCTCGGCAGCCCCTTGCCGCCAGAGGAGCCTACAGCCCAGAATCCGCCGGATGGCGCCATCGTGGACTACTATCTGCCCGCCGCGGCGAAAGAGGTGAAGCTGGAAATCTTCGATAGCAATGGCAAGCTGGTGCGGCGATACATCAGTGGGCCGAAGAAAGAGCAGCCACATCCTCCACTCGCCATTGCCGAGCGCTGGTTGCCCAAGCCGGTCGTGCTGGAGAATTCCGCCGGAGCGCATCGCTTCGTGTGGGATCTGCGCTGGAGCAGTTCGGGCGGAAACGAAGCGACCGAAGAGGACGAAGGCTTCGGCGCGCCTCACGGGCCGCGGGTGGTGCCGGGAAGTTATCAGGTGAAGTTGACCGTCGACGGCAACGGCTTTCCTCAGCCATTGCAGGTCGAGATGGATCCGCGGGCGCAAGTCACGACGGCCGAACTCAACCAGCAGCTGCAAGTCGGATTGGAGATCTTCGCCGACGTTCGGCAGAGCCGCAAAGCCCTGGCTGAGATGGAGTCGGTGAAGAAGCGGCTGGCCGGGTTGACGCAGCTCGCAGCGAAGAACTCGGGGTTGCAGACGCAAATCGCCGGCCTGGAGGCCGCCATCACAAAAATCCAGAAGGGCGATAAGCCGGTCCCGGGGGAGATAGCCGGATTGGAGTCGGCCAGCACGGGTTTGTCGGCGGCGCTGCGGGTGGTCGAAACCAGCGACCGGACTCTGCCGTCGCAGGCGATTGAGCTCTATCACCAGGCAAGCGAGGCAGCCAAGGCTGCGATGGCCGCGTGGACGCAGGTCAAGAGCACTGAACTACCCAAGCTCAACCAAGCGCTACAAAAGGCGGGGGCAGCGACCATTCAGGTATCAGAGATGGAACGCGAATTAGAGGACGCAATGTCGCAATAGAGAGCAACGTACGGGCATGACTCGCGCTGCGGTCCGATGGGATAACACGGGCGGACCGTCGCGCGCGGCGATGCCCATCACCATAAAGCCCTACCGATCGCCAATGACGTCCCGCTCTCACGCTGGGAATTACCTTGCATCCGCAGCAATTCGCGCAAGGTGATTCCGAACCTGGCCGCGACGAAGCCTAATACGGCAATACTGATGCTGCGCTCTTTCCGTTACACTAAGAGTTTGACTCGCATCCCGGTTCAAACTCCGTCTCGTCCCTACGAAGTGCTGATTGAGCGCGGCCTGCTGGGCTCAACTGCTAAGGCTCTGCGCGACCTGATTCCACCGGCGGCGCGCGTTTTCGCCCTGACTGCGCCGCCCATCCGCAAGCACTATGGCGATCTGCTGCGCAAGAGTTTCGCCAAGTCCGGCCACCAGTTTGAATTGCTCACTATGCCCGACGGCGAGCGCTCGAAGACGCTGGCCGAACTGGAAAAACTGGCAGCCAAGCTGGTGCGCTACGGCGCCGACCGGCACTCGGTCCTGCTCGCGCTGGGAGGCGGAGTGGTAGGCGATGTCGGCGCGTTCCTGGCGTCGATCTTCATGCGCGGCATTCCGGTGGTGCAGATTCCGACCACGCTGTTGGCGCAGGTTGACTCTTCGGTGGGCGGCAAGACCGGGGTAAATCTGAAAGCCGGCAAGAATCTGCTGGGGACATTTCATCAGCCGCTGGCGGTGCTGGCCGATCCCAATGTGCTCAAGACGTTGCCGGAGCGCGAATTCCGCTCGGGATTATTTGAGGCGATGAAGTACGGGGTGATTCGCAATCCCGCGATCTTCGAGCTGATGGAGTCGAAGAGCAACGCTCTGCTGCGTCGCGACGGGGCGCTGCTGGAGACGCTGATCACCGAATGCGTTCGGGTGAAAGCCGAGGTGGTGAGCGCCGACGAGCGGGAGAGCGGCGAGCGCCGCATCCTGAATTTCGGGCACACCATCGGGCACGCGCTGGAGGCGGAAACCAATTACACGCGATTGCGGCACGGCGAGGCGGTGGGTTGGGGCATGATTGCCGCAGCCATGATCGGAGCCAGCATGCAGATCACCGACCCGCAGACGGTGCAGCGCATTTATGCGCTGGTGATGGCTTATGGGCCGTTGCCCAAGGTGCCGGTCGACAGCCGCAGCGTGATGAGGCGGTTGCTGTCGGACAAGAAGACAGTCGACGGCGTCCCGCATTTTGTTCTGGCTACCGCCATCGGCAAGGTCGAGGTAGTCAACCACGTTCCCGCCCGCACCGCGATTCAGGCCATCAAAGAGATCAGGTATCTGTCGAAAGCTTAACGGGCTAACAAAGCGGGGGGGGAAATGTCTTGAAGGGGCGTAGCTTTAGCTACGCCGTCGCCAGTCGTTTATTTTTGGCCATCCCTGCGGTTCCGACTTTTTGAGCAGTACGTCAGGACTAAAACCGGTATTGCGACAGCGCACTACGGCGCGGCTGAAGCTACGCCCCTTCGAAATCTAGTTTCACCAGATTCGCTTTCATGTCTGAGCAGAACAAATCGGGGACCGGCGAGCGCATTGTGGGCGCGGCTCCGGCGGGCGCGCGCGATGAAGCAGCAGCGGCTGACGCAGTGCGCGACATGTTCACCTCCATCGCGCCGCGCTACGATCTGCTGAACCACGTGCTGTCGATGAACATCGATCGGGTGTGGTGGAACCGCACCGCGCGCGTGTTCTCTGAGGCGCTGCGCCGTCCTGATGCCCAGGCGCTGGATTTGTGTTGCGGGACCGGCGACATGACCTTCGCCCTGCATCGCCACCTGAAGGGCGCGGGCACGAAGCTGATTGGCGCCGACTTCTCGCATGCCATGCTGGTTCGCGCCGAACAGAAATCAGGCAGACGCGACATTCGCTGGGTCGAAGCGGACGCGCTCAATCTTCCTTTCGCCTCCGGCCAATTTCAGTTGGTGACCTCGGCCTTCGGCTTTCGCAATCTGGCCAACTACGACCGAGGCCTGGCGGAGATCTATCGTGTGCTCGCTCCCGGCGGCGAAGTCGGCATTCTCGACTTTGGCGAACCTAAAGGGCTGATCGGCAAAATCTATCGGGTGTACTTCCGCCGCGTGTTGCCTGCCATTGGCACTCTCCTCTCTGGAGTGAGCGGGCCGTATGCGTACCTGCCGGCCTCGGTGCTGCGCTTCCCTTCTCCCGACGAGATGCTCGAACGCATGCGCGCCGCCGGCTTCCGCGAAGTGTCGTGGACGCCTTATACCTTTGGGATTGCAGGACTGTATCGGGGAAAGAAGTAGTGGCGCGACAACCCAGGCATCTGATCGTTTGCCAGGGTTCAGAGTTCGTGAAAACCTCGGGCGGCTTCCGCGACGGCTTGAACCCGCGCCTGCAGAGGACGAGGACAGGGTAGTGGTGTAGTGTAAGTCAACGCTACAAGGCCCTAATTCAGGGGTGTGCAATATTGAACAGACTGGCGGGTAAGCTTTCCCACAAAATTTCGGGGTTGTGGCAGTAGAACCTTGTTAGCCGTGTGCGATAGGAGACAGACAACTGTGAGCACAGCAGCTTACCCTGAAGATACGCTAATGCCGAACGTTTATAGCTTTTGCACAGTCGCCGGCAACCCTCCGGTTTGGGGATGCTCGCTTTGTGACTGGAGATTTTCGACCGAGCAATGCGATCGACTATCCCCTGTGCCATCGCTGGAGCAAGCTAAGACTGCCCACAAAGAACACGCCTGCGGCAAGTCCGAAGAGCCAGCGACGAATTAGAAAACTCTACAATCCATCGCCGGCAATCCGCCCGTGGAGCGACGCTGCGTGGGATTAACCGTGACAGCGACAGTGGGTGCGGGATGGCAAACTGGAAAAGATTCCTGCGCCAATTTATACGGGAGTCAGTTTGAAATTTTCCTTAATTCCGAGGCAAGTTCTTCTGGAAACACCAGCTCGCTAGTCGACTCAATCTCAGCTATGGTCCACCAGCGCATTTCGATGATTCCTTCCTGCCTATGAACCTTCCCTACGTCAGATGAGATGGCTGGTAACTCGCCTTCGATCAGAAAAAACCACTCGTGTTGATGGACCGGATGGTCAATGTAAACGAAGTCGGTCACGCGCTCCCAGACGCGCCTCAGGGTGGAGCAGGTTAACCCCAGTTCTTCGCAGGCCTCGCGCCAAGCTGCTTGTTCAAACGTCTCGCCGCTTTCCAGGCCACCGCCCGGGGGCGCCCAGAAGGCTTCTCTATTTGTTCCTGCATGTCGAAACAGCAACACTCGCCGCTGGCCATCAAGGAGGATAAGCCGGGATGCACGACGCAACTCCGGTTCCGTCATGCGGCCATTCTACAAGGCAGCAAAATTCATTCATGAGACTGGTTGTAGTAACTAGTTGCTAGCTACTGCCCGCTAGGTGCTGCTCTTCTCCGCCCGCTTGCGTCGTTGGGTTGGGTGCACGAACCATGCGATGGCGATGCTCACCACGTACAGCACGATCATGGGCGCTGCGAATATGCACATGTTCATGATGTCGGTAGTGGGCGTGATAATTGCGGCGATGATAAAGATCACCAGGATCGAGTAGCGGAAGTTGCGCCACATCCAGCCGGCGCTCAAAATCCCCATCAGTGCCAGGAAGAACACCAGGATCGGCATCTCGAAGACGATGCCCAGGCCGGCAATGATAGTGAGGAACAGGTCCGTATATTCGCCGACCGTGATCATGGGCGTGAACTGGCCGCTGAAGGTGATGAGGAAATCCAGCGCCGCCGGATAGACCATGCGGTAGCCGAAGTAGCCGCCCGCCAGAAACAGTCCCACGGTGCTGAACATGAAGGGCAGCACGTAGCGGCGTTCATTGCGATAGAGGCCGGGCGCGATGAACGCCCACACCTGATAGAGCACGAACGGCGATGCCACGAAGATCCCGGCCAGAAACGAGATCTTGAGGTACATGTTGAAGGGGTCGGTGGGGTTCAGGTAAACCAGCTTCTGGTCGAGGTGATGATTGGCCAGCGCCGCCATGATCGGCTTCTGCATGATGGCGAAGATCCGTTCGTGGAACCACCAGCAGATTCCGAAGCCGGCCACTACATAAACGGCACTGTAGACAATCCTCCGCCGCAGCTCCTCCAGGTGTTCGAGGAAGCTCATGCCGGTCATTTCTTCCGAGGCACGCTTCTGTGCGGTTTCGACGACGGGGCTGGGCATGACTTACTCGCTACCCACGGATTTGGCGGACGATGACGGCGGCGCAATCGCTGCCGGGGATGGATTGGGCGGCTCGGGACTGGAATTCATAATCGAGACTAGCTCCTGTTTTCCCCGGCTGACCGATTCGGTGATCGGCCGCATGATCCGCTCCCAGGATTGGTCTGGCGGCAAAACCTTGGAGCCGTCGTCCTGCTTCTTGGCGCGCTCTTCCAGTTCGATGTTCAGCATCTCGGTTTCGAGCTGGTTTTTGAACTCGTTGCTGGCGCGCTTGAACTCGGCCAGGAACTTTCCTAGCTGGCGGCCTAACTCGGGCAGCTTCTTGGGGCCAACCACCACCAGTGCCAGCACGAAAATAAAGATGATCTCTGGCATGCCGAAGTTCATAGGTTCATGATAATGCGGAGGGCGGCTTTTCACCATGGCCGCTACGCGGCCGGCCGTTGGCACTTGGCAATTAGCATTTGGCCTGACCGCCGCGAACAGCCGGGTCCAGAATGTGAACCTTGCTGCCCCAGAGGACGAACCGCAGGTCCCTCGGCCGATACGCTGCGCTCGGGATGACCAAGGGTTAAACGTCGTTTGGCCGAAAGCTGCTAGCTGACGGCTGTTGGCTGATAGCTGACGGCTTTTGCTAACTGCCAAATGCTAACTGCCAAGTGCCAGGTGCCAACTGCTAAGTGCCAGGTGTCACCCCTGCTTACCATCTCCCTCCTCTAGCGTCTGTTACGCAGGCGGGGACCAAACAGATTTCGCACCCTTCATTTCCGGCCTGTCATCCAAGGAACAGCCCACTTGCCGGCAGGGGATGGCTGTGGCCGCATGGTATACTGCGGCTAGTTGTCGTAAAGGTGCGCCAGTCTTAACGATGCATCCCCGCCTAGCCGAAGGACACTTACATGGCTCGTAGTACTCGTCGCTTTGCCGTTCTGGTCTTCACCATCATTCTCGCGTGTGGTTGTCTGGGCATGCTGTTTGGCCAGCGGCTGACTTCTACCGCCAGCTCAGGCGACGGCGATGGCGACATCCGCGACAGCCTGCGCAGCTTCAGCGACGTGTACAAGGTGGTGCAGGAAAACTACGCCGAGCCGGTCGATCCCGACAAGGCCATTTACAACGGTGCCATTCCCGGCATGCTGCGGGTACTCGATCCTCACTCCAACTTTTTCGATCCCAAATCCTACGCGGCCCTCCGCGAAGAACAGCGCGGCAAGTACTACGGTGTGGGCATGCAGGTTGGCCCCCGTAACAACAAGGTTATCGTGATCGCGCCGTTCGCCGGGGCACCCGCGTACCGCGCCGGCATCCGGCCGGGTGACATCATCATCGCGGTCGACGGCAAGCCCACCGACAACATGAGCACCAGCGACGTGGCCGAGTTGCTCAAAGGACCCAAGGGCACCACGGTCAAGATCACTATGCTGCGCGAGGGTTCGGACAAGCCGTTGGACTTCACCATCGTGCGCGACGAGATTCCGCGCTACAGCGTGGATGTGCATTTCCTGATTCGTCCGGGCATCGGCTATATCCACATTTCCGGCTTCCAGGAAACCACCGAGAAGGAAGTGCGTGACGCTCTGGACGAGTTCGGCGACATTCACGGCCTCATCCTGGATCTGCGGCAGAATCCCGGCGGGCTGCTCAGCGAAGGCGTCGGCGTGGCCGACCAGTTCCTGAAGAAGGGACAGGTCATCGTCTCGCATCACGGGCGCGCTTCGGCCGAGAAGGTTTACAAGGCCAGCAAAGGCAACGGCGGCAAGGACTACCCCATTGTGGTACTGGTCAACCGAGGTACGGCTTCCGCGGCTGAAATCGTGGCCGGCGCCATCCAGGATCACGATCGCGGCCTGATCGCCGGCGAAACTACTTTCGGCAAGGGACTGGTGCAGACTGTCTATCCGCTTTCCGAGAATACCGGACTGGCGCTTACCACCGCCAAGTACTACACCCCCAGCGGCCGCCTGATTCAGCGCGACTATAATGGGGTGTCGCTGTACGACTATTACTACAACGACCGCGAGAACGGCGACAGCGCAGTCGGCAATCACGAAGTCAAGATGACCGACAGCGGACGCACCGTCTACGGCGGCGGCGGCATCACGCCCGACGTCAAGATTCCCAATCCCAAGACCAACAAGTTTCAAGACACGCTGCTGGAGAAATACGCCTTCTTCAACTTCGCCAAGCATTACGTGATCAACCACAAGGTCAACAAGGATTTCGAAGTCGACGAAGCGGTGATGCAGGAGTTCCGCAAGTTCCTCGACGAGCAGAAGATTACCTTCACCGAAGCCGACCTGGCGCAGAACGGCGATTGGATCCGCACCAACATCAAGGCCGAACTGTTCATCAACGAATTCGGCCAGCAGGAAGGTATGCGGGTTCATGCCGAGCAGGATCCGGAGGTGCAGAAGGCGCTCGAACTTCTGCCCCAGGCCAAGCAGTTGGCGGATAACGCAAGGAAGGTCATCGCGCAACGCAACAACGCGCGACTGACTGCCTCCCAGCAAAGCGAGGCTCCGGCCAGCAGCCGGTAGGCCGCCCCCCAAGGTTGTCATTCACGATTTAGCACGCCCGCTTCGGCGGGCTTTTCCTTTGCGCGGCATCGCAGGCGCAGCGGAGCACCTTGTCTTCCATGCTGAGCCTGGACCGGGTCGAAGCGGTGCCACGGGTTCTGGCGGCCGCCGGAAAACCGCGGGTCCCTCGGCTCCGCTCGGGATGACAAACTTGAAGGCGGGATGACAATGTGCAGACGCGGCCCTCGCCCACTGCGGCGATCCGGTCCGATACCAGGTCAGACGGCAGATCGAGATTCGTCAAAGCCTCGATCACGGGTCCGCGTCTGCAAGCTCGCTGCAGTACCCTACATACGAATTTCTGACCGGCGGAACGGTGCAACATCGGCTCAGACCATCCGTCGATGCTGGGATTTGCATCGTTCCGCGCGGTCAAGCTCGGGTTACACCAGCACGTGCGCTACTCGCGCCGAGGAGAATTCCATCACCTCAGGTTTCACCAGATGCGCGAAGTCTGCGTACGCCAACTTGATCAGCTCATAGTGCGAGCCAGCATTGAAGGCGATCTCATGGTCTTCGGTCAGGGTAAGGTCCACATAAACCGGAATGCCATAGAGGTTGCCGAAGGGAGGCATGGCTCCGGTTTCGCAGTCAGGAAAATGCCGTTTGAATTCGTGTTCGGTGGCCAGTTCCGCCACCTGCACGCCGGTGGCTCGCCGCAGCGCCTCCAGGTCCACCTGATACGACGCCGGCAACACCGCCATGGCCAAGTCTCCATCCAGTTTGACGATGACGGTCTTCGCCAGTTCCCGGCCAGAGATGTGCGAGATAGCGGCAATGCCTTGCGCGGTGTAGGCCTTGGAGTGCGAGATCACCACGTATTTCACTTGATTAGCATCGAGAAATGACTTCACTTTAGTGAGGTGCATAGGACCTTCTCCGGACGGTTACGCGATCCCTGCCGCCCGCCAGGCTGTTCCTTTGCCGTTTCCGACTCTCCTCAAAATGGTCGACCCAGTCGCCCATGCGGCTTCCCTTGATCGGTTTTGTGCTGGCTGACGCGAAGGCTTCGCGGTCTTGGGTGAGGAGAGTTTCCAACATCCGGGCTACCTCCTTGCGGTCAGGTACCCTCGTGTAGCTTTAGTCTAGCCGGGCAATAGAAAAGCACAAGCGCAGTCGTCACACTGCGGTTGTGATAAGACCGATGTGGGAACAGCGCAGGATAGGTTCGTTCCGCCGCGAACCGCAGGGTCCCACGGCTTCGCTCGGCATGACAATGTAGAGGGGATGCTGGGCTCGAGATGACAAACTTGCCAGGGGGTGGATGGCCGCGGCTGCGGGCGGCGTTCCAGCGCGGACCGCAGGTTCCTCGGATTTCTATCCTACCGGCTGGCGCACCGGCTCCAGCTTCGTATTCTGGCCAGGAGGCTCCATCTTGCCTTGTCGCTCCAACGACTCCATGGTCGCAAGGATGGTGTTGGTTACGTGCTCAATGCCGTTGTCCGAGCTCAACATCAGGTGATAGAGCCGGCGGCAGGGCCACTCGGCATTGAAGTATTTGCGCACGAAGGCGGCGCGTTCTCGGTCGATGGTGTCGACCATTTCGCTGGCATCTTTCTCGCTCATCTTCAACTGAATCAGGCGGCGGATTTTTTTCTCCCGCGATCCATAGACAAACACGTGAAAGGTGTCGCGGCGCTCGCGCAGGATGTACGGCGCGCCCCGGCCCACGATCACGCAATTGCCTTCCTTTGCTTTCTTTTCGATTACCTGTTGGGCATGGGCCACTAACTCGTCGGCGTCGAAAACCTTGTCGTCGGAGATAGGCAGCGACCGCTCATAGCTGCCCCGCCAGAAAACTTTCGCCAGCCGGTGAATCAGGGGATCGCACTTCTCTTCCCGGCGGGCCACTGCATGTTCATCCACCGAGGCCAACTTGGCGATCTCGCAGGTCAATTGCTGGTCCAAAAGCTGCCATCCCTTATGCCGCGCCAAATCCGCAGCCACCAGACTGCCTCCGGCTCCATACTCGCGTTCCACGGTGATGATCCTGAACATCGCCCACCTCCCCAAAGCTACGATTTCAGCATAATAACCCGTTTGTCTATATCTAACCTGATGTTCAGGGGAATCCCGGCCGTTGCCCGTCTAGTCCTGGCTGGCCTGAGAACCGGCATTCAGCCACGACCGATCATCCAGGAAGTGCTGATCTTCGCGGGAAAAGCCCGACATCTTTGTTGCAACTGGTTGCAGTCGTAGCAACGCTATCAGCAATGGTTTCAATGATTTCGGCCGGTACGGGACGTGCACTCGGTAATCGCTGGGTAGGCCTCGGGGAAGTTAGGTTCGGTCGCTCCGCCGGACGGACTAGCAAGAATTCAATAAGAAACTGGGGTTGCGATTTCGATCCTTCGAATCGCCCGACCCCAAGGAGGGTTTCTCCGGTGAAGTCACCCCTCGCTTCGCTTCCGCTCCTTTGCCTGCTCCTCATGGCGATTCCGGCCGCGGCGCAAAATGTCGTTTATGACAACGGCCCGGTCAACGGACAGGAAGTTGCTTGGACCATCAATTTCGGGTTCATCGTCACCAACTCTTTCACCATCTCGAACGGCGCCAGCAACATCAATGGCATGGATTTCTGGGCATGGCTCTTTCCCGGCGACACCATGACTTCGGTGGAAATACAGATTGGCGATGGCGCGTTTGGTAATAATCTGATGGACCTCACCGTCGATGTAAGCGCGTCGGATTGCTTCACCAACCAGTTCGGCTATAACGTTTGCATGGAGTCGGCCAACTTCTCCGGCCCCCATTTGACCAATGGAGCCTATTGGGTGAGCCTGGGCAACGCCATGATTCCCAGCGGCGATCCGGCCTTCTGGGATATGAATTCCGGCGCGGGGTGCCAGTCTCTGGGCTGCCCCTCACTGGCGTTCGACAACTCCCTCGGCACGCTGCCGTCAGAATCGTTCACGATTCTGGGACAAAGCAGCACCTCTACCGGCACGACTCCGGAGCCCGGCAGTATTCTGCTGCTCGCTTCGGGCGTGCTGGGATTGGCGGGGATTCTTCGACGCAAGCTGCTGTGATCGCAGCCAAATCCGCAGTCGGGGCGCAAGGAGGTCTTGACATGAAAACGATTATCGCTTCGCTGACCCTGCTTTGCCTGGCGACAATAGCAATTCCGGCCGTCGCACAAAATGTCTATGACAACGGCCCGGTCAACGGAGAGGGTGACGGCTGGACCATTAACTTCGGCTTGACGGTAACTGACTCGTTCACTGTCTCCAACAACAACAGCAACATCGGAGGCATGGATTTTTGGGCCTGGCTGATCCCCGGCGACACCATCACCTCCGTCGAGGTGCAGATGGGCAATCAGGAATTCGGCAACAATCTCCTGGATGTACAAGTGGGCCTGACCGCCTCCAATTGTTTCGCCAACAACTTTGGCTACGACGTGTGCATGGAATCGGCCACTTTCGCCGGCCCCAATTTGGCTAACGGAAACTATTGGGTGACCTTGGGCAACGCTATGGTTCCCAGCGGCGATCCGACGTACTGGGACGCCAACAACGGTGTAGGCTGCCAGTCTGAGGGCTGCCCATCACAAGCTACTTGTAACGACTGTATTCTTCCGGGAGCCTCGATCCCTTCCGAGTCGTTCACGCTTCTCGGCCAGACTACAACCACCAGCACCGGTAGTACTCCGGAGCCCGCCAGCCTCGCTCTGTTTGCTTCCGGCGTCGTCGGTGTAGCTGCAGTGGTGCGGCGCAGGATTCTCTCTCTCCGGCAATTCCGCGATGAGGTACCCAGCCTTAACCGAAACGATAAGCTGCCGTGAGAAACTCATCGCGTCCTCAACCACTCTCTCGGGACGGCTGAAGAGGCTGCTGAAAACTCCCGTACAGGAGTTGCTGCCTCCAGCTGAAGCCGGCTCACGACCAAAAACAAAGCACTTAGACGCCGGCCTGAAGGCCAGCTCTACCCGAGCCTTGGCCTCCAATGAGTTTTTCAGCGGGGCTGCGAAGCCGCGCCCTTTCCACCATTTCTGACGGACGTTTTCTTTTGCAGTGATCAATAAAGCCGCGCCCTTCAAAAGCCTTTTGGCGCCGGAAAGCGTCTTGCGAATCCCCGGTTGCATCTTGCCTGCAACCGTAGATGTGCCTGCCGCACGAGTTTCCATTGAAAGCTGCCACTGTTCATAAGATAATTGGGAACTTTTTGAGTTTAAAAGTAAATGCCTTTTCAGCACCATGGAGGACTTTGCCTGCGTGAAAGATCTGCGTGCTGTCTTCGTCTGCTGGTTGGTAGCTTCGTTTTCTTCCCTGAGTGTGGCGCAAGTAGCGGTCACTACCTTTCGCAATGATAACTACCGCTCCGGGGCAAACACTCACGAGATTATGCTTACCTTTGGGACTGTGTCGGCGGCGCATTTCGGTAAGCTCAAGGTTTTCCCGGTTAACGGATACGTTTATGCCCAGCCGTTATATGTTCCCCGGCTCAACCTGGGCGGTGCCTCCCACAATGTAGTATTCATCGCCACCGAGCACGACCAGGTCTACGCCTTCGACACCAGCAGCGGCAGCCAGGTTTGGCATACCGACTTTCTCCGAAGCAACAACCCGTCGCTGGTGATCAGTCCACTGTCTCCAGGCGACGTATTGTGCACCGACCTTGCGCCGGAGATCGGCATTAGCGGAACTCCCGTGATCGATACCGGCACAAACCTTCTGTATGTTCTGGCGGTCACCAAAGAGTACGACTCCGGCACCCACCTCACGACCTATCACCAGCGACTACACGCGCTCGATCTGGCAACCGGCATCGACCGGCTGCCGCCACACGAAATTTTCGCCACTGCGCAGGGCAATGGCACCGGTTCGGTCGGCGGCATCCTAACCTTTGATCCCCTGATCGAGGGACAACGCACCGCTCTGCTGCTGGCCAATGGACAAATCTATGCGGGCTGGGCTTCCTACTGCGATCAGGGAAACTATCACGGCTGGTTCATGGCGTTTGATAAGGCGACCCTCAACCCCAGCGGCGTGTTCGTCGATACGCCCAACGCCTACGAGGGCGGACTGTGGGCCAGCGGCTCAGGAGCGGCGGCCGACTCCAGCGGAGCGATCTATGTTCCGACCGGCAACGGCGGCTACGATGCCAGTTCCGGTGGCAACGATTACGGAGACAGCATCCTGCGGCTCTCCTGGTCGGCCTCAGGCCAGAGCTTCACGGTCAGCGACTACTTCACTCCCTGGGACCAGCAGACTCTGGACGCAAATGACACCGATGTAGCTTCGGGAGGAGTGTTGCTGCTGCCCGATCAGCCGGGGTTGCCGCATCCGCACTTGCTGCTGCAAGTAGGAAAAGAAGGAACCATCGACCTGATCGATCGCGACCACATGGGTCACTGGCACGCGGGTAATGACAGTCAGATCGTGCAGACGCTGCCCTATGCCGTGGGTGGTGTTTGGGGCTCGCCAGCGTTTTGGAATAACTATGTTTACGTTGGCGGGCTCAATGATTATCTCAAGGCCTTTAGCTTCGACTCTCATGCCCAACATCTGAGTTCCGGACCCACATCGCAAACCGGGCAGATGTTCTACGCGCCCGCACCCACCCCCTCGGTCTCGTCCAATGGCCTGAACAACGGCATCGTCTGGGCAACTGAGACCGACGGCACCTATAACTTATATGCGGTGTTGCATGCTTATATGGCTCGCAACCTGGGGGTTGAACTATATAACTCGGAGCAAAATTCCAGTCGCGATCGCGCCGGACTGGAAGTGAACTATACCGTTCCCACCATTGCTGACGGGCACGTGTTTGTCGGCACCCGCAATCAGGTGGTGATGTACGGCCTACTACAGGGGGCCTCGGCGGGGCCCAGTCACTAGTCGCCAATCGATGCAGAGAACCCTTTGTGAGCGCAGCTTTTTAATTGCGCACCTGGGGGATTGCGGTGGGTTACATTTTGTTAAGTCTTGTAACCATGCCCAACTCGACTGCGTCCGGCGGGTTTGCACCTACATCCAAGTGGTAAGAGGATTGGAGGTACAAATTCTATGCGAAATCTACTGCTGTTCAGCCTGCTGTTGGCCTTCAGCGCGGGAGCGGTAGCGCAGACATCCCAGCCGTCGCAGGCTGGCCTAGCTACACCGGCCCCGGCTTCCCAACCGGCTGTTTCCAGCAATGGTCCCGTGGTGCTCGACTATAGCGCGCACTATTCATCCGGCGATCCGGTGGAGATCGATCTTGCCAAGCAGGTACGTCGTCAGTTGCTGAAGCTGCCTTACTATTCCCTGTTCGATGACCTGGAGTACAGTGTGCAGGGCCGCACCGTAACCTTGAGCGGCGAGGTCACCAGCATTCACTCGCAAACCAAGCGCGATGCCGAGAATGCGGTGAAACATATCGAAGGAGTGGAGCGCGTGGTCAACAACATTCAGGTGCTGCCGCCTAATCCTTTCGACGAGCAGGCGCGCGCCCGGGTCTACCGCTCGCTGATGCATACCGCTGGACTCTCCCGCTATTTCTGGCAGGCGTCGCCCAGCATTCACATCCTGGTGGATCATCAACGCGTAACCTTGACCGGCTACGTGAATAACGAAGCCGACAAGAACCTGGCGAACATTGCCACCCAAGAGGTTCGGGATGTATTCCAGGTAACCAATAACCTGCAAGTCGTGAAATAAGCTGGTGACGAGGCGTCAGGACGGCGGCCCATCGGCCGCCGTATTTTTTTGCTCACCCTTTGGTCGCAGGACACCTCGCGAATAACAGTCTCTCCTGTGACTAAGGTCACACCCATAACGGCCTCCCGGTCACTAGTATGATGAGGTGGCTTGCAGCTTGACCAGTACGCCCGAGTCAGCCAACAAGCAGCGGTTCTGGGTCGGCTTTGTGCTTTCATGTTCAAGTTTTCCAGTTTAGTCCGGGCGTTGCGAAGCGCACTCGTCGCATTGTTGCTGGTCGGCGCGTTTCAGTTGCTGAAGTCAGCGCTATTCCCCCGCCTTTCGATGGCGGCATCCCATATCGCCACTACCTTATTTTGTGCTTCGCTGGCTTTTGTTTTGAGCCTATATATCACCCACGCTGAACTATTCCATAGCCAGCTCATACGAGACCAGAAGAATAATCTGGAGACCCTGGTTCAACACCTGCCGGGGTTAGCCTGCGTTGTCGATACCAACAAGAAGCTCGTGCGATGGAACGCTCGCTTTCAAAGCACTCTCGGCTACACGGCGGAAGAGCTCTGGCAGATGCGAGCGCCGGAAACCATCGCGGAGGACTATCGCGCCCTGGTTCCCCAAAGGATGGGAGAAGCGTGGGAAACCGGCTCTTCGGCAATGGAAGCCGCATGGGTTACCAAGTCGGGCGAGCGGATTCCCTGCTACCTTACCGGGCTACGGATCCAGGTCGCTAACCGCCCCTGCGTTCTCAGCGTTGGCATCGACATCAGCGAGGCGAAGCGTGCCGAGGAGGCCCTCCGCAAAAGCGAAGAGAGGTACCGCCGGCTTTTGGCCAACCTTCCTGATGTGACCTGGACCGCCAAGTCGACCGGCCAAACCACCTACATGAGCCCCAATGTCGAAGAGGTGTTTGGCTACACTGCGGAAGAGTTTTGCCAAGGTGGCGAGGAGCTATGGTTCAGCCTGGTCCATCCCGAGGATGTAGAACGGGTACAGGAGGGGTTTCGGGCACTCTTCGAGCAGAATGGAGTCTTTGACGTCGAATATCGCATACAGCGCAAGGGTGGCCGCTGGATCTGGGCGCACGACCGCGCTATCCGCACCCATGTGGAGAATGGAGTGCTGTTCGCCGACGGCATCTTCAGCGACATCACCGAACGCAAGCAGGCCGAGGAGGCTCTGCGGAAAAGCGAGGAGCTTTACCGCCGGCTGCTCACGAATCTTCCCGACGTTACCTGGACTTGTGACATTAATGGGCGCACTATCTACCTCAGCGCCAACGTGGAAGAGGTCTTCGGCTTTTCCGCTCAGGAGATATGCACCTGGGACGCAGAAGGGTGGCGCCGGCACGTCCATCCCGACGACGTACAACGATTCAGCGCGGCTTATCGGGCACTCTTCCTGGAAAACCGCATCTTCGACCTGGAGTATCGGGTCCAACGCCGGGACGGCCAATGGGTCTGGGTTCTAAACCGCGCTCTCCGTACCCACCAGCAGGACGGAGCAACCGTGGCCGACGGCGTCATCAGCGACATCACCGAGCGCAAGCAGGCCGAGGAAGCAGCATCCCAGTTGGCGGCGATCGTCAATTCCTCCAGCGACGCTATCGTCGGAAAAACTACCGACGGGTCGATCGTCTCCTGGAACCCGGCTGCGGCGGGCATCTTCGGCTATTCCTCCGAGGAGGCAGTAGGCCAGCACATTTCCCTGCTCATTCCTCCGGAACGCATGCATGAGATGCCGGACGTCCTGGGCAGGGTCGCCCGCGGCGAACGCGTCGAGCGCTTCGATTCCGTCTGCTTGCGCAAGGATGGCACCCGCTTCGACGTGTCGCTCGGCATCTTTCCTATCATGGATAGGACTGGACACGTGCTGGGCATTTCCACGATTGTCAACGACATCAGCCTGCGCAAGCGCGCCGAGCGGGAATTGTTGCGCGCTAAAGAGGCCGCCGAAGAAGCAGCTCGCGCCAAGGCCGAGTTCCTGGCCAACATCAGCCACGAACTCCGCACCCCTATGAACGGCATCCTGGGTATGACCGAGTTGGCGCTGGACACGCACCTCGATGCCGAACAGCGTGAGTACCTGCTGACCGTTCAGTCCTCGGGCAACGCGTTGCTGCGCCTGATCAGCGATCTCCTCGACTTCTCCAAGACCGACTCCGGCGGATTGCAGTTGGAACCCGTCCCCTTCAATCTCTCCGACACCATGCGTCAGACCTTTCGTCCGCTTTTCTTCCAAGCTCAGCAGGTAGGTTTGGAAATGTTTTGCGAGATCGATTCCGCCATACCGGATGCCGTAATCGGTGATCCGGGGCGCCTGCGCCAAGTGCTGGTTAACCTGGTTGGCAATGCCATCAAGTTCACTCACCAGGGCTCCATCACCGTATGCGCCATGTGTAAATCACGCAGCTCGAGCCAGGTCGAAGTCCTGTTCACCGTCCGCGACAGCGGCATCGGCATTCCGCCGGAGAAACAGGCGATCATCTTCGATCCCTTCACCCAAGGCAACGGCGGCACCACGCGAAAGTATGGCGGCACCGGCTTGGGCCTGGCCATCTCTTCCCGCCTGGTACAAATGATGGGCGGCAAACTTGCGGTCGATAGCTCGCCAGGTAAGGGCAGCACCTTCAGCTTTACGCTCAATTTCGAACCTGCGGATCGGCCGATCCTTATCCCCTACGGTGGGAGCGAATACAAAAGTGCGCTGAAGGGAGACACCTAAGGCTGCAGCCGAGTACGCATCGCCTCTCGATCCCGGTCGTGTTCTAATATTCTTCGTAGGCTCCCTGTCTCAGCGGTGAAGACGGGAAGTGGTAATTCTTCTTGCCGTCCTCCAGAAAAAAATCGACGCGTGCGACCGACGCCAAAACGGTATCCAAGGCTACGCTCAAGCTCCGTTTGCTGAAGCGGCTGAGGTGCACCTTGAAGTACGAAAAGCTGGCGTGGAGTGCGGGCGCGAAGCTGGTCGCAGGGGTGGACGAGGTTGGCCGCGGCTCGCTTTTCGGGCCGGTAGTGGCGGCAGCGGTGATCCTTGACCCCAGCTATCGGCTGCGCGGTCTGCGTGATTCCAAGCTCCTAGACCGCGAGACGCGCGAGAAGCTGGCGCCGCGGATTCGCGAACACGCGTTAGCCTGGGCCATCGCCGCCGTCGACGTCGCCACCATCGACCAGATCAACATTTACTGGGCCTCGAAGCGCGCCATGGAGGAAGCAGTCGCCCTGTTGAGCTTGCGGCCCGATCACCTGCTGATCGACGCGCTGCGCATCGACTTCGATTGCCATCAGACGCCAATCATTCACGGGGATGCCCTGTCAGCATCGATTGCGGCGGCTTCGATTATCGCTAAAGTCGAGCGCGACGCCATGATCAGTGCCTGGGATCCGGTCTTCCCGGAATACCGCCTCGCCTCCAACAAGGGCTACAGTACGCCGCATCATCTGAAGACGCTGCGCGAGAAAGGCCCAACGCCGCTACACCGGCTATCGTTTGCGCCGGTATGGACATCGTCCGCTCCGCAGGAGGTGCTGGAATTCATGCTTGAGGGCGAGGAAGCAGCTAGCAATTAACAGGGATTCTAGCTATCACCACTCCCATAGACGTGATTGTGCGGTGCAGTTGCCACACAGCAGCTTCAGCGTAGTCGTGTCACACGGGCTTGGTCGTCCGGGCGACTCTGCTTAGAGCCACCCGGATATTACGACGCAGCGAACGACGGCGCGAAGCCGCAGCAAGAGCATGAAAGCCGAAGCTACGGCGTGATCTCGAACACCGTGCCAGAGTTGTCAGTGCCCCCATACTCGGTCGTGCCGTAGAGATTACCGGACCGGTCGAGAATCAGAGGGGCGTAAGGACTAGCCCCGTCCGTACCATCGTTGTTAAAGCTGTGCAGCACCGTCTCGGTCCAGTTCCCGCCGCCCGCCGGAGACATCTCGAACGCCGTCCCATAGTAGTAAGTGCCACCTCCTGAGGTGGTGCCGTAGAGATTGCCAGCGGCATCGAAGACCAAGGCCGCCTCGGGATAAGCCCCATCCGTGCCGTTTTGGTTAAAGTTATGCAGCACCGTTTCCGTCCAGCCCCCGCTCCCATCGGGCGACAACTCGAACACCGTCCCGCCGAAGGAACTGCCGCCATACGTGGTGGTGCCGTAGAGATTGCCGGACCGGTCGAAGATCAACCCGGCGAAGGGATTACGCCCGTCAGCGCAGCGGGACTGGGAGCAGAAGTTGTAGAGTATCGTCTCCGTCCAACCGCCGCTGCCATTGGGTGACAACTCGAACACCGTGCCGCGGCCGTTGAGGCCGCCGCCGAACGTGGTGCCGTACAAATTGCCGGCGGCATCGAAGATCAGTGTGCCCAACGGATTGAAGCCGTCGGTGCCGTTTCTGTCGAAGCTATACAGCTCCGTTTCCGTCCAGCCCCCGCCTCCATTGGGCGAAAATTCAAACGCCGTGCCCCAGTTGTACGTGCCGCCGTAGATATTGACGCCGTAGAGATTGCCGTGAGTATCGAAGATCACGCCGGCGTAGGGGGAATTTCCGTCGCTGCCATTGGCGAAGTCATGCACCACCGTCTCGGTCCAGTTACCGCCCCCGGTGGGCGTTAACTCGAACACGATCCCGTGGCCGTAATAAGTACCGCCTTCGTTGGTTGTGCCGTAGAGATTACCCGCGGCATCGAAGGTCAGGCTCCCCGACAAGGGATTCGCCCCGTTGCTGCCGTTGAAGTTGAGCAGCGTCGTCTCCGTCCAGCTTCCCCCTGTCCAGGGGACAACTCGAACACCGTCCCGTTGCCGCCGGTACCGCTCTCGATGGTGGTGCCGTAGAGATTGCCGGCAGAGTCGAAGACTAGACCGGCGTCCGGCTCAGCCCCAACTGGAGCCCTGGGGTCGAAGTTATGCAGCACCGTCTCTTGGTAACCCCCGCTCCCATTCGGCGATAACTCGAACACCGTCCCGACGTAATAAGTGCCGTCATAGTAGGTGGTGCCGTAAATATTGCCGGCAGAATCGCGGATCAGGCCGGCCGTGGGGTAACCCCCGTTTGGGCCGTCGAAGCTGCGCAGCACCGTCTCCGTCCAGCCTCCGCCTTGTCGAGGCGACAACTCGAACACCGTGCCGAAGTTGTGTATGCCGCCATAGATGGTCGTGCTGTAGAGGTTACCGGAGGTGTCAAAGATAAGGCCGCCTTCCGGATCAACCCCGTCGGTGCCATTGCCAAAACTGTGCAGCACCGTCTCCGTGTAACCCCCGCCCTGTTTGGGCGACAACTCGAAGGCGGTGCCCGAGCCATGGACGCCACCTTGCTCGGTCGTGCCGTAGAGATTGCCGCTACCATCGAAGATCAGGCTGCCATAGTAGGGAAAATACCCGTCGGTCCCGTTGCCGAAATTGTGCAACACGGTCTCGGTGTAGCCTCCGCCTTGCCTAGGCGACAGCTCAAATACCGTTCCGCATGCGCCGCCAGAGCAGCTGTGAGTGCCGCCGCTCTCGGTTGTTCCGTAGAGATTGCCGTGGGCATCAAGAACCAGTCCAGCCTCGGGATAATACCCGTCCGTACCGTTGCCAAAACTGTGCAGCACGGTCTCGGTGTAACCCCCGCCCTGCCTCGGCGACAGCTCGAACGCCGTCCCGCCGCTGTGAACGCCGCCACCTTCAGTTGTGCCGTAGAGGTTGCCCCCGCTATCAACGATCAGGCCGGCGAAAGGATAATACCCGTCGCTGCCATTGCCGAAGTTATGCAGCACCGTCTCTGTCCAGCCGCCGCTCCCATTAGGCGACAACTCAAATACGGTCCCGCCACCGTGAATGCCGCCATACTCACTTGTGCCGTAGAGATTGCCTGCGTGGTCGAAGACCAGACCGCCCAGGGGATTTCTCCCGTCGCTGCCGCGGCCGAAGCTGTGCAGCGCTGTCTCGGCGTAGCCTCCACCTTGTCTAGGCGACAGCTTAAACAGCACGCCGTAGTTGTGAACGCCGCCCTCGCTGGCCGTGCCGTACAGATTGCCGGCGCCATCGGCAATCAGGGGGGCCTGGGGATTGTACCCGTCACTGACGTCCGGGTTGAACGAATAGAGCACCTTTTCCTGTGCGACCGCCCAGGTGCTCGTCACAAACAATGCCAAGGTGAAGACTGCTAGAGATGCCCGCAGTGGAGTGGAAAAGACGAAGCCCCACATAAGTATCCTCCGTTAGAGACAAATACTTGAGAACTTTGATTTTGGGAGCGGAGCACCACTATACGTCCAATCTCCTCCTTCGTATCATTTTTCTCGCAAATTTTTTTACAAAGTAGCGCTCTGACTGACCCGTTGCGGGAAATCTACGGAGTCGACCCGTCCCACAAGGTCCTACATTCGGCCCGAACTACAAGGTCGTTGCTCACGAGCCGCCGGGAATTCGCTTTGCCCGCAATCCACGGATATTTCCTGATCACGACTTCATTGACAATCTCGTTAGTGAGACGGCAATAGTTAGGCTGTTTCGCAACTCAGTAACGGAGATACTCAGATGAGTTTGTTTCGAGTCATGGCAATACCAACGGAAATAGCGGACGCCGTCCGCTCCACCATGAAAGCGCCGCGCTATGAATTTCCCGCTCACGTGGAGCTGTCAACCGACCAGGCACCGTGCCGGCATTGTTTGCAACTGACCAAGCCCGGAGAAGATCAGCGCATTCTGTTTACGTACGACTGTTTTGATGGGATTGAGCCTTTGCCGCTGCCTGGACCTGTGTACGTCCACGCCGAACCCTGCAAGCGCTACGACGAGAAGGCAGGCTTTCCCCCAGACATCCGCTCGCGCCAGCTCACCTTCAATGCCTATGGCGAAGGCCGCCGTCTAATAAAGCAGCAATACGTCGACAACGGAGCCGTGGAAGAGGCGGTGGAGCAACTCTTCGCTGATCCCGAGATCCGCTACCTGCACGTGCGTTCTACGCCTGCAGGCTGCTACACCTTCCGCGTCGAGCGCGCCAACGCGCAGGACTAACACAAAAGGGCACGCGCAAAAAGCGTGCCCTCGCAGAAGGTCTTTCATGTCTTAGCTAGTTACTAGTTACTAGTTACTAGTTACTAATTACTAGTTGCTAGTTACTAATTGCTTCTTCCCTACATTCCCGGCATCTTCATCCCCGCAAGCCTTTTCGCGAAGCTGGGCTTGCTCATGCTCTTGAACATCTTCCTCATCTGGGCGTACTGTCGCAGCAGATGATTGACTTCCTGCACCGTCGTGCCCGAGCCGCGTGCGATACGCTTGCGGCGGCTGCCATTGATGATCTCGTGATGGTCGCGTTCATGCGGCGTCATGGAGTTGATGATCGCCTCCACCCGGTTGAGTTGCTTATCGTCAACTTTGTCGGCGGCTTGCTGCATGTTGGCGAACGGGCCGATCTTCGGCATCATGCCCATAATGCTCTGCAGCGATCCCAGCTTCTTGACCTGCCGCAACTGGCCACGAAAATCTTCCAGGGAGAAGCCATCGCTGCTCAGTGCCTTGCGCGCGAATTCTTCCGACTTGCTCTTGTCGAGCTTGGATTCGGCCTTCTCGATCAGCGACAGAATGTCGCCCATGCCGAGGATGCGGCCGACGATACGATCAGGGTGAAACAGTTCCAGGGCATCGTACTTTTCGCCCACGCCGATGAACTTGATCGGCTGCCCGGTAACATTGCGAATGGAAAGCGCCGCGCCGCCGCGCGCGTCACCGTCCATCTTGGTGAGGACAACGCCGGTAAGGGTCAGCTTCTTGTGAAACTCGTCGGCCGAGCGCACCGCGTCCTGGCCGGTCATGGAGTCGGCAACGAAGAGAATCTCCTGCGGATTCAGGATCTTCTTCAGCGACTGCATCTCGTCCATCAGTTGTTCGTCGATGTGCAAGCGGCCGGCGGTATCGACAATCAGCACATCGCAAGCGTTGTTGATGGCTTCGCGCCGCGCTTCCTTCACCAGGCGCTCGACGGTCGCGGTATTCGACTCCTCGACTTTGCCTTCGTAAAGGTGCGCCTTGATGGCGTTGGCGACGACTTTCAGCTGCTCACGTGCGGCCGGACGATAGACGTCGACCGACACCAGCATGGGCCGATGTCCACCCTGCTTGAGCCAGTTCGCCAGCTTGCCCGACGTGGTGGTTTTGCCTGACCCTTGCAGTCCCGCCATCAATACGACGGTCGGTGGCTGCGAGCCGAACTTCAGCTTGGCCGTGTCTTTGCCGAGGATGGCGATCAGTTCGTCGCGAACGATCTTGACCACGTGCTCAGCGGGAGACAGCGCGGTCAGTACTTCCTGTCCGACGGCTTTCTCGCGAATGTGGTCGATCAGCTCTTTGACGACTTTGAAATTGACATCGGCCTCGAGCAGCGCCATGCGGATTTCCTTCAGCGCTTCGCCGATGTTCTCTTCGGTCAGCGTGCCCTGCCCTCGCAGATTCTTAAAGGCCCGCTGCAACTTATCTGTTAAGTTCTCAAACATTGTCAGGAGTCCGAAACTGGCTGGAGTGAATTTTGATCAACGTCTTAAAACAGGATACCACCGCGTGGGTGCCCCACGTCTCGCGCGTTTCGAGACGTCGGTGAGTTTCACTCTGACGGAACCAACAAGCTTTCCTCAGGGATGTTTTGCCCCAGGTCTCGAAAACCGCGAGACTTGGGCCACCCGCCACGGGCGCGGCACAATCTCAATCCTGTGTCGGCACCGTCTTGTACACCTCGGCGGCGGCAATCACCGTGTTGCAGTGGATCGTTACTGTATCTTCCACGCGGACCGCGTATCCACCGGCATAGGTGGTCATGACCGGTATATTGCGCGCGCGGGCGGCGCGAAAAATCAGTTCGTCGCGCTGCCTGAGGCCATCGATGGTCAGTTTCAATCCGCCCAGCTGGTCCTCGCGGAAAGGATCAGCGCCCGCCACATAGCAGATAAGCTCAGGATCGAACTGCCGCAATCCGGAGCTCAGCGCATTATCCAGCCACGCCAGGTATTCCTGGTCACCGCAACCGTCGGGCAGGTTCACGTCGATCGAGGATGCCGGCTTGATGTAGGGGTAGTTGTTCTCCTGATGCAGCGAGATGGTGAAGACATCCCTAGACGAGCCCTCACGGGTGCTCTCGCCCGGGGGAGCGCCAATCATGGGAGCCGACCCCGAAGGCAGCGCATTCGCTTTGAAGCCCGCACTGCCGAAGATGGCAGCGGTACCGTTGCCCTGATGTACATCGCAATCCACGGTCATGGCTCGGCGAATGCGTCCCCGCTTCTGCATGGCGCGAATGGCGACCGCGAAATCGTTGATCATGCAGAAGCCTTCGCCATGATCGGGAAAGGCATGGTGAAAACCGCCGCCGACATTGACGCACACGCCGTCGTGCAGTGCCCGCTCCGCGGCCAGAATCGATCCCCCGGTATGCAGCATGAAAGCGTCGACCACCTGCGGCGAATATGGGATCTCCATCTGCAACTCTTCGCGAGCGCTCAGGCTGCCTTCCATCAACTTGTTGACGTAGAGCGGCGAGTGTACTAGCAAGACATCGGATTCGCTGGCCGGCTCAGGAGTAAGGAAGTCGCTTTCGTCAGCCACATGCTGTTGCAGCAGGCGTTCGCGAATTAAACGAAACTTGTCGGCGCGGAAAACGTGTTCGCCGATGGGCAAGTAGTACTTCTCGCTATAGACGAGCTTGAAGGGCAGCATGGGCCGATAATCGAAGGCGCTCCGTAATGCAAACTTGATTCTAGAACGGCCAGGCCGATACCGCGAAGGATATTTCCGGCCTCTTGGTGGCCACGTTCGGCGGTCAGCTACCCGATTTGTGGCCCGGTTCTCATCCTCGAATGTATCGATCGAGTGCCAAGGAGCCGCACCATTCTTGTCATAAACACGTTTTTGCTTTACGTCACCCGAAATATCGTGCACACTCCGCCCATCACCCAAATAGGAGGCTGTACGTATGAAGCAAGTTGTGCGGCTTGCGGTAGGGTCACTTTGTCTCTCTCTGATTTTGCTGGCGACGGCAACAGCACAAGATCAATACACCGAAGGCACGGTCGAGCGGGTCATTCTCCTCCGCATCCTTCCCGGCCACTTCAGCGCGGCTATGGAGGACATGAAGAAAAACCTTCAGCCCATCTGGGAGGCGGAGAAGAGCGCCGGACTCATCGAGGGTTACCAGGTTTTCTTTAACCAGACGAAAGCCAATCCCGAAGACTGGGACACGGGCATTTCGCTTACCTATAAGAACATGGCCGCCCTGGACGGTCTGGGAATGAAAGTCCTCGATCTGAGGATGAAACAGTATGGGGACAAGAGTAAAGAGCAGCAAACGATCAACAAACGCGTCGAAAACATGCAGACAGTCTCCATCTATCTGATACGGAATGTCGCCTTGAAGTAATTCGCGCTACGCTCACTCTCCCTGCGGCACCGGTTTCCAGCCGGCGTCGCTTTTTCATTTAAGATGGCCGTGCATGGCTTCGGCGGTCCAACTCGCTTCGCTGCGCCGCGTAGCCGGCTACAACCTGCTGGCGACCACGGGAGTTGTGCTGGTTGCCGTGTTCCTGGTCTGCGCGCTGTTTGCACCCTGGATTGCGCCGCAGGATCCGGCGCACATCGATCTGCCCGTCCGGCTCATGGGGCCGTCGTCTGCGCATTGGTTTGGCACCGACGAACTGGGCCGCGACATTCTCTCGCGCATCATTTATGGAGCGCGCATCTCCATGCTGGTGGGCGGCTGCGTGGTCGCTGCTTCCCTCACGCTGGGCCTCATCTTCGGATCGATCGCGGGCTACTACGGCGGCATCACGGACCGCGTCCTCAACGTGGTGGTGATGAACGCGTTTATGTCGTTTCCCGGAATCCTGCTGGCGATTGCCTTCGTGGCATTCCTTGGCCCCGGAATCTTCAACCTGATTTTTGCGCTGTCGATTGGCGGATGGGTGGGCTATGCGCGACTGGTCCGCGCCCAGGTGCTGGCCGTCCGCGAACGCGAATTTGTTGAGGCTGCTCGCGCGCTGGGCGCCAGTGATCTACGCATCATCGTGCGCCACATCCTGCCCAACATTATTCAGCCGGTGATTGTGCAGGCCGCGATTGGCATGGCCGGAGCCATCTTGGCCGAAGCCACCATGAGCTTTCTCGGATTGGGCGTGCCTCCGCCCACGGCGAGCTGGGGCACCATGCTCAACGACGCCCGCGCTCACCTGTTCGATTCGCCGCACCTGGTGCTCTTCCCTGCCGCCGCCGTCATGCTGGCTGTGTTGTCGTTTAATTTCATCGGAGATGGGCTGCGGGACTATCTCGATCCGCGGTCGCGGATTGAAGTTGGATTGTAGCTGGCACTTAGCAGTTGGCAGTTAGCATTTGGCACTCAGCCAACGTATTCTTGGCGGCCGTTTGCCAAGTGCCAAATGCCAAATGCTAATTCCCGAGTGCTAACATCTAACAGTCATGCCAACTGAAACTGCTATCCTGGGCGGCGGATGCTTCTGGTGTGTGGAAGCCGCCATCAAACAGCTCCAGGGCGTGGAATCGGTTCGCTCCGGCTACATGGGCGGGCGCACCGCCAATCCCACCTATCAGCAGGTTTGTTCGGGTAAGACCGGGCATGTCGAGGTCGCCGAGGTCACCTTCGATCCCTCGGTGATCAGCTTCAGCGACCTGCTGCATGTGTTCTTCACCTTGCACGATCCTACGACGCTGAATCGCCAGGGCAACGACCTGGGCGAGCAGTACCGCTCCGTGATCTTCTATCGTGATGAGGCGCAGAAGAATACGGCTGAGGAAGTCATAGCTGAACTGACTCGCGACAAAGTTTTCAAAGATCCGATTGTGACGACGGTCGAACCAGCCAGCACCTTCTATGTGGCCGAGGATTATCACCAGGACTATCTCGCCAACAATCCCGCGCAGCCGTATTGCATGTTCGTGGTCGCGCCCAAGGTGCAGAAGATCCGCGAGAAATATGCGAGCCGGCTGAAGGCGTAGAGCAGTCAATCGCGGATGAGAACCAACCTTGAAATCTCGTCCGCCAGACGGTCGTACCACTCAGTTTGATCCTGTAAGGTGAAATGCGCATTGGCCGGGCTCGGATTGGGTACGACATAGATCCGAGTAGCACCGATGCGCATTGCCTGCAAACCCAGCACCGGCAACTCCGCTGATCTGCAAACGAACTTCTGAAATGGGCGATACGCGGTCAATCCGTGGAAGCATGCAACTCTCGCCTTGATCCGTTGCAGCTTGCGGCGGAGCCTGGGGGCCCACTCTGCGAACTCCGCCTCGGAGATTTCCGACGCATTAGCCGACGGCCGCTTGACCATGTCGGTCAGGCCGATTCCAAAGCGCCTCAGCTCACAGTCATGGATAGGGCCGAGGACGTCGGTCCCGAGACCCAAGCGAACCCTTTCGCTCAGTCGGGATCGCGAGAAGGCCGGCCAGAATCGGCTCGTGGAACGAGCGAAGTAGTGTCCCTTCTCCACCGAATACAGACCAGGATTGATGCCAATCAAGACCAGGTCGAGATTCGGCGCTAGATAGTCCGGCAGGCTCTGAAATGGAAATCGGGCGGTCACATCGGCGCTTCGAAGGGGAACTCGAGATTGTATACGGTAATCCGGTGGTGGCTGCCGTTCTCTCTACGCGCCACGAAAGCGCCAAGATTGGCCAAACGAATGATTCCGCGCCAAATCCAGTTCTTGACAATTACAGATTGCAATAGCATAATTGCAAATCGTAATATGAAACTCGGCGAAAAATTACGCTACCTCCGCCTGGTCGAGGGCACGCTCCGCGGAATGGATCGCGAGATGACCCAGCAGGACCTGGCTCGCGCTCTCAAGAAGGAAACCGGGCGCGGATTGAGCCAGTCGTATCTGTCGCAGATTGAGAGTGGGGCTCGACCGCACCTGACCAACGCGTCACGCATGTTGCTGGCGCGATTTTTCAAGGTGCATCCCGGCTATCTGGTCGACGATCCCGAGGGCTATCACACGGAGTTGACCAGCGATCTGCGCGCCACCGACGACCGGCTCGATCTGTGGCTGATCAATGGAGCCGAGCAGTTTACCAACGATCCGGAATTGAGCCACGCCTTGCTGCAGGTGGCCAAGCATGGGGACACGCGCAAGTGCCTGGTCCTGCTGGGCGCCATCCTGGAAACGCCGGAGCTGGTGGAGCGCCTGGCAGAGGTTTTGAAGCCGGGCCTGGCCGGGGCTTCCAGTCAGAGCCGCGGCAGTAGGAAATCGGCGGGAGCAAGTTTATGACCTGGGCGATCTTCTATCTCGTGTGCTTTCTGGTGGGAGTAACGCTGAGCGTGTTGTCGTTCGTCGGCGGAAGCTGGCACCTGCCGCACGTGCATCTTCATGTGCCGCATGGCGGACATATCGCGACATCCCACGTTGGCGGAGGTGCGCATGCCGGAAGCTCGAATGGCGCGGAGATGCCGTTCTTCAACTTCGCCACCATCACCGCGTTTCTGGCCTGGTTTGGCGGCTCGGGCTATCTGCTGACGCGTTATTCCACGCTGGTAGTCAGCCTGATCATGCTGATCGCGGTCGTGGTGGGACTGGTGGGCTCGAGCATCGTGTTCTGGTTCGTGGCCAAGCTGCTGATGAAGCACGATCGCGAACTGGATCCGGCAGACTATGACCGCGTGGGCGTGCTGGGCCACATTATCAGCCCAATTCGCGCGGGCGGCACGGGCGAGATCATTTTTTCGCAGGAGGGCACGCGTCAGACCTGTGGGGCTCGCAGCGAAGCTGGTGAGGCGCTGGCCAAAGGAACGGAAGTCATCATCACGCGATACGAACATGGAATTGCCTACGTACGGCGATGGGATGAGATGGCGGGGAAAGACGCAATTGGCGGTTAGGGAAACTCCGATCAAGTGAAAGCGAGGTCCCTGCGGCGGCTAAAGCCGGAACATTTTCGGGTACTTAACGGACGGACTGAAGGCCGTCCCCTTCAAAACAAGACTTAATCGGAGTTTCCTTAGGCGGGTACCGCAAAGGTCATAAACACGACGATCGAGGATTTTATGGTTGATCTATCTATCTCGGAAGGAAAGCTCCTGCTGGATGTCCGCGGCGCAGACAAACTGTGGGCACTCAAAAGTTCGCTGGAGATTCCCTTGCAGCATGTTGCCGGTATTCCGGCTGACCCTGAGGCCGCGCGGGGTTGGTGGCACGGATTAAAGCTGCCTGGGACGAACATCCCGGGAGTGATCACCGCCGGCACGTTCTATCAAGACGGGAAGCGCGTGTTCTGGGACGTGCACGATCCCGAAAAAACGGTCGTCATCGACTTGCACGACGAACGATATAACCAGCTCGTTGTTGAAGTTGCCGATCCCGCAGCGGCGGTTGCACTGATCCATAGCTAGCTTGCTGATTTGCTAGTTGCTGCCTTGAAGGAGGCTTATGCCGCACATACCTACAGAAGCGTTAATCATTGCCTGGACAGCGGTTGCTGCCATCATCTTGCTGATGGCCGTCTTCGCCAAACTGTATCGCAAGGCTGGACCGCACGAAGCACTGGTGGTCTACGGCTTTCGCGGCACGCGCGTGGTCAAGGGACACGGCACCGTCATTCTGCCCATGGTGGAAAACTGTCGTGAACTGTCGCTGGAGCTGATGTCGTTTGACGTCGCACCGCAACAGGATCTCTACACCAAGCAAGGCGTCGCCGTTACGGTTGAGGCCGTGGCGCAGATCAAGGTCAAATCTGATCCGGAGTCGATCCTGACGGCATCGGAGCAGTTCCTCACCAAGACGCCGCCCGACCGCGAGGCACTCATCCGCCTGGTGATGGAAGGTCACCTCCGCGGCATCATCGGCCAGCTCACGGTGGAAGAAATCGTGAAGCAGCCCGAGATGGTTGCCGATCGCATGCGCTCCACTTGCGCCGACGACATGAACAAGATGGGCCTGGAGGTGATCTCGTTCACCATCAAGGAAGTGCGCGACAAGAACGAGTACATCACCAACATGGGCCGTCCGGACATCGCGCGCATCAAGCGCGATGCCGACGTGGCCACTGCCGAAGCTGATCGTGATACCGCCATCAGGCGCGCGATCGCACTGCGCGAATCGGCGACCGCGAAAGCTCAGGCTGACCAGGAGAGGGTTGCGGCCGAAACCGCTTCCCTTGCCCGCCAGGCTGAGGCACAACGCGATCTGGAAGTGAAGCGGGCTACCTATAACGAACTGGTAAAACGCCAGCAGGCCCAGGCCGACAAAGCCTATGAGATCCAGACCAACGTGATGCAGCAGCAGGTCATCGCCGAGTCGGTGAAAGTGCAGCAGGTAGAGAAAGAGGCGCAGATCAAGGTGCAGGAGGCCGAGATCAATCGTCGCGAGAAAGAGCTGATCGCGACCGTGCTGAAGGGCGCCGAGATCGAGCGTCAGCGCATTGAAACTCTGGCGAATGCCGAGAAGTCGCGGACGATGGTGGAAGCCGAGGGCCGCGCCAGCGCCATCCGCGCGCAGGGCGAAGCCGAAGCGGAGATCATCTTCAAGAAGGGTGACGCCGAAGCTCGCGCCATGAACGTCAAAGCCGAGGCTTTCCAGGAGTACAACCAGGCCGCGGTTGTGGACAAGCTGATCACTGGACTGCCGGAGATTGTGAAAGCGCTGGCCAGCCCACTGGCGAATGTCGACAAGATCACTATCGTCTCTACCGGCAATGGGCATTCGGCGGGGATGAACAAGATCACCGGAGACATAACCGAGATGGCGGCGCAGGTGCCGGCGCTATTCGAGGCACTGTCGGGTATGCAGATGTCGGACTTGCTGGGCAAGATCCGGACGATCGGCGACAAGTCGCCCAAGCCTGACAATCTGCCGCCGGCGGATGACGAGGGCAAGGCGAAAGGCGCGGGTGCAGGCAAGTGAGGCAGTTTCGCCTCCCACCCTACCGCCAAAGGCAGGCGGTAGGATGGGGCACCCGCCAAGTATTGGTGAAACGGTTCAGTACATCCCATTCATTCGAAAAGCGCGAATGAGTGGGGCACCCAGCACCCGGCCCTTGATGAGGATTGGTTATGTACTCCGAAAACGACAGCACGCGATTTGTGGTGAATCTTGGACTAATTGGAACGTTGTTAGGAGTGATGGTGCGCTTCATCACTCATTACGACTTTGCGGTTCTCATTGGCGCCGTGGGAGGCTTGCTCGTGGCCTTCCTGTTGGCTGCGGTTCGCGGCGAGCAGTTTTAGATTAGCGAAATTAAGCTGAGAGCTGACAGCTGATGGCTGACAGCTCATAAGGAGTTGGTTATGGCATTACTTGATCGTGTAGCAACCCTGGTTCGGGCAAATCTGAATGACCTGGTGGATAAGGCCGAGAATCCCGAGAAGATGTTGAAGCAGGTGATTCTCGACATGGAAAACCAGTTCATCCAAGTGAAGACGCAAGTGGCCATCGCGCTGGCCGATCTCCATCTGCTGGAGAAGAAGAAGAAAGAGAACGCCGAGAAGCATGCCGAATGGATGCGCAAGGCGGAGCTGGCCGTCGACAAGAAGGACGACGAACTGGCGCGCGCCGCGCTGGAGCGCGCGATGAGTTTCCAGCAACTGGCTGACAGCTTCGACCAGCAGATCGCCGATCAGCAGGTGCAGGTGGAGTCGCTGAAGTCGGCGCTGAAGAAGCTGGAGCTTAAGCTTTCCGAGGCGAAGGGTAAGGCTGACCTGCTGATCGCGCAGCATCGCCGCTCGCGCGCTGTGAGCCGCGCTGCCGACGCGCAGCTGACGCCCGATGGCGAGAATCGCACCTTCGACCGCATGCGGACGAAAGTCGCTCGCGAGGAAGCGCTGGGCCGGGCCAAAGGCGAGATCCTGGGCGACGACGTCGATGGGCGGCTGAATGCCCTCGAGCGCGAGCAGAAGATCGACACGCTGCTGGAGGAGATCAAGGCCAAGAAGCGGCTGAGCGCGTAGCCTGTGACAGCACGTTGCACTACATGATCTCCTCGTACAGGTAGAGCCAGCCTTCAGGCTGGCGTGGAAGATTTCCGCTGGAGGCTTGCGATCTTGCGGTCATTTCTAATGACCGTGACATCGCAAGCTGTCCATCTCTTGCCGGCGAACGCGGCGCTGAAGCGCCGCTCCACCCATCCATCCCCGGCCCTCGCGTTACAATACCCCGATGGCTGACTCGCTCTATCTCAGCATCTGGTTCCCCAGTTTCCGCGAAGCGGAGATGATGCCGCGCACCGCCCAAGTGTTGCGGCAGTTTCCCTTCTCCGCGCTGCGCGAAGGTATCACTTACCTCTCGGTACATCCCGTGGCCTGGTCGGAGCCCACTGTGTTGGAGCGGCGGTTTAATCCCGGAATTTCGCCGGAGGAAGCCGTCGAGGTGGCCAGCGAGTTTGTTCATGACGACTTCGCTTTCGTCTTCGAAGTGTTCTGGGACCTCTTGGTCCCTAACGACGACGAACACGGCGAAGCCTGGGTGCAGCGTCCGGTCGCGGTGCGCTTTCTGGTCCACGGCTTACAGTTCGATGAAGGGATTTACACCGATGACGGCCACATCGAGGTCGATTTCGGACTCGACTCCTCATTCGTGTTTGAAGGACCGCAGATCTCGCCCGCCATCGAAAAGCATCTGCGCGCCAACATCGCCAAGCTGGTGGCCTTCTCGGCGGCGGTCGAAAAGAATTGCTCGGTCAGCGGACGCGTCCTGTGGTCCGAATCGGAAGAAAACCTGGCGCAACGGCTGATCGCCAAGCTGCAACAAACGCAGTAGAAACAGATGTCGGTAGTCGGTAGTCAATCGTCGGTAGTCAATCGTCAGTAGTCAGTAGTCAGTAGTCGGTAGTCGGTAGTCGGTGAAATGCTCGAAAGCGCCGAGAATACGCCGCAGGCTTCTACCCTAGCAAAGTCGTCTGTCGCCTTCGGAGTGGCGGACAAGCTTATGACGAAGCCAGCGTTTGGCTCTCCTACTTTGGATCACTCTCTCTAAGCGGTAACGAACGAGCTGTGACGGTCATTGCGCACTGACACATCCTATAGGTTTGTGTAAGGTAGGCCTATGCCAAATTCAGAAATTAAACCTGACGATTTGGTGGCTCGAAAAGCCGTGTTGCAGCAGCGAATCGAGGGCTACCAAGCCAGCTTGTCTACCGTTACCGGACCGTGCAGTAAGTCGTCGCTGCGCCGGCAATTAGTGGAATGCGAGATGGCGCTGGAGCAGGTTCGCGCAGAACTTGGAGAAATCTAGTGTGTCGAGTCAGAGGTCCAGTGCATAATCCGCGCCCGCTTTGTCGAGGGGAAACCACAGGACCCCTCCGCTCCGCTTCGCTCCGGTCGGGATGACAAACAATGCAAGGAACCACTGACTCACCACACTAGCCATTCAATAGAAAGAGGCCGCATGCAGCGGCCTCTTCTGTTTTGCTTCGCACTACTCACTTCTACATGCCTTGGCTGAGTCCTTTGTTCACCAGCACCTTAACGTCAACTCGCTGGTTGAGGGCGCGGCCCTGGTTGTCGGTATTGGTGGCCGCGGGATGGGTAGCTCCGTAGCCGGCAGGAGCCAGGATGCGACGCATGGGAATGCTCTTCTGGTTGCGCAGATAAAGCACTACGGCGGTCGCTCGCTCATCGCTGAGCTTCTGATTCTGGGCCTTGGTACCGGTGCTGGAAGCGTAGCCGGCAACCTCGATCATGTAGTTCTCGGTCGCCATGGCAAGGGCGGCAAGCTTGTCGAGATCGGCCTTGGCGGCGGCATCCAAAGTCGACTGGCCGGTCGGGAAGTACAGGCCAGCCTCGGCAACGGTGTTGTAGTCGCCAAGGTCGGAGACGCGTTTGTTCACCATGGCGATCGCATCCGCATCCATCACGCCCACAGCGCCCGCGGCAACCGCCGCCTGGCCTGCAGCATTGGCGGTACCCTGCGCCTGATTGGCGGAAGCCTGCGCTGCCTGAGCCTGCTGGACGCCGGAATTAGCGGTGGCCTGCGCCTCCGCAGTAGCCTGCTTGTTGGACTCGATCTGCTGCTCCTGAACTACTTCGATCGAAAATGCATCGGGATAGAATCTGATTTTTGCTGCGTCCAGCTGTCCTTTGGCATTGCCTACGCCTTCGGCCGTGATGGTCAGGCCGGGCAGCATCGCCGTCACATCCATGTCAGCGCGGCGCAGCCGTAGCGAACCCTTCTCGCGCTCGATCTTGGTGTTGTCGGTAAGGTTAACGACGACGATCATCCCGTCTTTCTTGTCTTTCACATTCACCAGGTCGCCATCGCGGGACACAATCTGTCCATTGACTTTGTCCTTCTTGCCATTCGGAATCTGGCGAATGTTGGGGGTAGCCGCATACATCAAGCTGGCCAGCAGCATGACACAGGTGGTAGTGCACAATACCTTGAATTTCATTTGAAATCTCTCCATTCGCAGCGTCTGTTTGTTCTCGAACTCGTGGGTTGAATCCGGCGGACGCCGGACTGGCTATTCGCTGGAAAGCATGGCAGCGCACTCCAAGGGTACAAAAGGGAAGCACCTTGGTGATACTCGTAGAATTACCCGTAAACAAACCAAAAATATATAGGGGTAACCGTGAGTCTTATGAAGGGACATCAGTTCCCACAGTAGAGTGTGGACGAACCGAAATCATCTGAAACGTGAAGGCCCGGCCATGACCGAGCCTTCACCAGCAACTAGCCACCTGCACCGGACAACTACTTGGTGCGGCCGCCTTCAATCTTCAGTTCCGAACTAGCGCCTGCCTGGGCCGCGGCCAATCGTGCCGTAAGCACCCGGAAGGGTGAGCAGGAGACATAGTTGAAGCCGAGTTGCGCGCAAAACTCCACTGATGACGGTTCGCCGCCGTGTTCGCCGCAAATGCCGATCTTGATGGTCGGGCGCGTGACGCGACCTTTTTCCACAGCGATCTTTAGCAGTTGTCCTACGCCTTCCCGATCCAATACTGCGAACGGGTCTTGCTTGAGGATGCCTTCCGCGAGGTACGCCGTCAGAATCTTGCCCACGTCGTCGCGCGAGAAGCCGAAGGTGGTCTGGGTGAGATCGTTGGTGCCGAAGCTGAAAAATTCGGCTTCCTTGGCGATCTCGTCCGCCACCAAAGCGGCACGCGGGAGCTCGATCATCGTACCGACAAGGTATTCGACCTTTTGTTCTTTCTCGGCGAACACCTCTTCTGCTACCCGGCGGACGATGGCGGCCTGATTCGCCATTTCCTTCAATCCGCTGGTGAGCGGGATCATGACTTCCGGTTTCACCTTGACGCCTTCCTTCGCGACCTTGACGGCCGCTTCGAAGATGGCCCGTGCCTGCATCTCGGTGATTTCGGGATAGGTGATGCCCAGCCGGCAGCCTCGCAGGCCCAGCATGGGGTTGACTTCATGCAACTGCTCCACTCGATTCAACAGAGTGCGCAGCTCTTTCAGCTTGGGCGATTTTGGCTTGGTGAGCTCGAGCTTGGCGATCTCGACCAGCAGCTCTTCGCGGCGCGGCAGAAATTCATGCAGCGGCGGATCGAGGGTGCGGATGGTAACCGGGAAGCCGTCCATGGCGCGGAAGATGCCGACAAAATCGTTGCGCTGATAAGGCAGAAGCTTGCGCAACGCGGTTCGACGATCCTTTTCGGTGTTGGCCAGGATCATGGCGCGCATGTGGGGTAGCCGCTCCTCGGCAAAGAACATGTGCTCGGTGCGACATAGTCCGATGCCTTCAGCGCCGAAGGCCCGCGCCTGCAGAGCGTCGCGGGGAATATCGGCATTGGCGCGAACCCCCATGCGGCGGAAGGGCTCGGCCCATCCCATCAACTTCAGCAACTCTGGATCGTCGGGACGGGCCGCAACGGTGTTGAGCTTGCCATTGATCACACGACCCGTGGTTCCATCGAGCGAGATCCAGTCGCCCTCTTTCAGCGTCTTTCCGTGGACGTGAATCACGCCCGCCTTTTCGTCGACTTCGATATCGCCGGCTCCGGCAACGCAACACTTGCCCATGCCGCGAGTGACGACGGCGGCGTGGCTGGTCATGCCTCCGCGCGAGGTGAGAATGCCGGCAGCCACTTCCATCCCGGCAATGTCTTCCGGGGTAGTTTCGCCGCGCACCAGGATGAGCTTGGCGGACTTGTCCTTGTTGAACTTCTCCACCGCATCTTCCGCGGTGAAAACAATCTGGCCGACCGCGGCGCCCGGCGATGCGGGCAGGCCCGTCGCGAGAACTTCAACGTCCTTGCCCTTTTCGTCGAGACTCGGGACGAGGAAGTCGTAAAGCTGGTTGGGCTCGACCCGGAAGATAGCTTCTTCCTTCGAAATCAAGCCTTCTTCCACCATCTGGATAGCGACCCGAACCGCGGCGCGTCCGGTGCGCTTGCCGTTGCGGGTCTGCAACATGTATAGGCGGCCATCCTGGATGGTGAACTCGAAGTCCTGCATGTCGCGATAGTGCTTTTCCAGTCGCGTGGTGATCTCACGCAGCTGGTTGTAGACCTCGGGCATGATCTTCTCGAGCTCGGAGATGTGTACCGGGGTGCGAATGCCGGCGACCACGTCTTCGCCCTGCGCGTTCATCAGGAACTCTCCGTAAAACTCTTTGACGCCGGTCGCGGGATTGCGGGTGAAGCCCACGCCGGTACCGCTGGTCTCGCCCAGGTTGCCGAAGACCATGGCCTGCACGTTAACCGCGGTGCCCAGCATGTCGTCTATGTTGTTGATGCGGCGATAGGTCTTGGCACGATCATTCAGCCAGGAGCGGAACACGGCGTCACGCGACATCACCAGCTGCTCGTGCGGATCTTGCGGGAACTCGCGCTTGGTGTGCTTCAGCACGACTTTCTTGTAGTCGGCGATGACTTCCTGCAGCGCTTTGGCGTCGAGATCGGTGTCGAGCTTGGCCTTCTTCTGCTTCTTCTTGCCGTCGAACACTTCCTCAAAAGCGTGCTTGGGGATCTCGAGCACCACCGAGCCGAACATCTGGATCAGGCGGCGATAGGAGTCGTAGGCAAAGCGCGGATTGTTGCTGAGCTTGGCCAGGCCTTCGACTGATTTGTCGTTGAGGCCGAGGTTGAGGATGGTATCCATCATCCCCGGCATGGAGAACTTGGCGCCCGAGCGGACACTCACCAGCAGCGGATTATCGGCTCCGCCCAGCTTCTGGCCCTGCAGTTGTTCCAGTCGGCGCAGCGCCTCGTCCATCTGGCGATTCACTTCGTCGGAAACGGCGTTGGTCCGCATGTATTCGCGGCAGGCTTCGGTCTGGATGGTGAAGCCGGGAGGCACGGGAAGCCCGGCGTTGGTCATTTCAGCCAGGCCGGCGCCTTTGCCGCCGAGTTCATCCTTCATCTTGCCGTGACCCTCGGCGCGTCCATCGCCGAAGAAGTAAACATATTTCACGGCATGCTCGCTGGCAGCCGCAGTCTCAAGCTCAGTCGTAGGGGTGCTCATGATAAGTCCTTTAGAGTTGCGATCAGGTTATTAAGTAATGGTACGCCGGATTTTAATCCGTCTTCACGAATTGTCATCACGAGTGGGCTCGAGCCCGCGAGGGATCTGTTTTCCTTGACCGCGGCGTACAAGCATATCCCCCGCGACGCTCGTAATGACAATTTCATTTCAACCGGTGCCGGTTTCAAATGACGTTAGTCAGGCTTTGTATCAGGGCACGACTTTGAGTGCTGCCGACCTGACACATCCAATGTCGGGGCTTTAGCCCATGTCAAAAGGTCCGCAAGGGCTGAAGCCCGGCGCAAATCGTATGTTGTTACGGCACGGCTAAAGCCGCGCCCTGATACAAGGCAAGTTGTGACATGCCTTGAATAGATCACTTACCCTCGGTAACGATCTCGCTGAAGTCGGCGATGGTGGAGAATTCGCTCAACAAGTCTCGCAACAACGCCAACCGATTGGCACGCACGCGCTCGTCGTCGACCATGACCATCACCTTGTCGAAGAAGGCGTCCACTGGCTGGCGCAATCGGCTGACTTGCGCCAAAGCAGCGGCGTAATTCTTCTCCTCGCGCAAGACTTGTACTAAACCGGCCGTCTCCAGAATCTCCGACCCAAGCGTCTTCTCGGCATCTTCTATCAGCGTCGCTACATCGAGCTGTTCCGCAACAGCTTTCTTGTTTTCGCGGGCCTGACGCAGGATGTTCTTGATCCGCTTGAAGGCCACCGCGATCGAGGCGAAATCCTCCGATCCGCGAATTTCGCTGACGGCCTCGGCTCGCGCAATCGCATCGACCACATCATCACTCCCGGCGGCCAGCACGGCATTGACCACGTCATACGCAAAGCCGCGCCCATCGCGCAGGTAGAACTCCAGGCGCTCGCGCATGAAATTGGCAATCGACTCATCAAACTTCAGGTCGCGAGAGAAACGGCTTTCGGCCTCGGAGCCCATGTACTCCGCCCGCGCATCGGAGAATAACTTGGCAATCGGTAACGGCAGCTTGTGCTCGGCAATGATCTTAACGATGCCGTTGGCGGCACGACGCAATGCAAACGGATCTTTCGAGCCAGTCGGCTGCAAACCCAGCGCGAACATTCCGGCAATGCTATCGGCTTTGTCGGCAATCGCCAGCACCGCACCCTCGATGCTGCGGGGCACGCTGTCGTCCATCGACTCCGGCTTGTACTGATCGTAAATAGCGTCGCCGATAGCCTCCACCGTGGCCCGGGGCAGAATGGGATCGAGTGTCTGCGTCTTGGCGTACAAGCCGCCGATGATGCCCTGCAGCTCGGTGAATTCTTTCACCAGTTCGGTGGTGAGATCGGTCTTGCACAGCAATGCGGCCTTGAAGGCAATACCCGGTCGCACCGGCGTACCCGCATTCCGCACCGCCTCGGAAATCAGACTGCCCAACTTCTGCACCCGCCGCGTCTTGTCGTAGTAGCTGCCCAAATCTTTCTGGAAAGTTACCGACTTCAGCATGTTCACGCGATCGCGGAGAGGAATCTTCTGATCCGTCTGCCAGAAGAAGCGGGCGTCGTTGAAGCGGGCACGCAATACGCGCTCGTTGCCGTGACGAATCAGCCTGTCGGGGTCGCCGGAAGTGTTGAGCACGGCGAGAAAATGCGGCAGCAGTTTGCCCTCGCCATCTTCGAGCGCAAAATATTTCTGGTGATCGCGCATCACGGTCACCAGCACCTCGTCGGCAAGGGTAAGGAATTCCGGATCGAAGTTGCCCAGCACGACCGAGGGAAACTCGGTCAGATTCACGACCGTGTCGAGCAGCGACTTGTCTTCGCGCCAGCGTGCGCCGGGAATGGTTCGCGTGGCTGCATCGAGCGCTTTGCGAATGCGCTGCTCGCGTTCAGCCGACGTGACGATGACCGAACCTTGAGACAGAGTTGAGGCATACTCCGCGGGCTGCTTGATCGCCAACGGTCCCGACGACAGGATGCGATGGCCCTGCGTGTCGTGCCCGGCGCGGATGCCGGCAAACTCCAGCGGCACCACTTCCCCGTCGAGCAGCGTGACCAGCCAGCGCACCGGACGCACGAAGCGCTCGGCCGACTTGCCCCGCCAGTACATGCTCTTGGCCCAGTAGATTCCGGCAATCTCTTTGGGAAGCGATTCGGCGAGAATTTCCGCCGCGGGCCGGCCTTTTTTCTGCACGGTCGCCGCAAGGTATTCGCCCTTGCCGGTCGTGATCTTCTCCAGCGCATCGATGGGGACGTTGACTTTGCGTGCGAACGCCTCGGCAGCAGCAGTAGGAGCTCCATCTTTGTAGGCGACCTTGAGCGAAGGCCCGGTCACCTGTTCGCGAATGTCGGGCTGCGCGGGCGAAACTCCGGAAGCCAGCACGGCCAGCCGCCGTGGCGTGGAGTATGACTGGACTGCGGGGGCGTCGCCCAGTCGCTCGCGTTGCAACAAGTCTGTTACGCGGCGAGCCAGTTCGTCGCGGGCGCTGTCGATCATGCGTGCGGGGATTTCTTCGGTACCGATTTCGAGCAGGAAGTCAGGCATAGGAAGTAACTAGCAATTAGCCAAAGCGCGTGGAACAACCATTTTGACGAATTTGCAAATATTCCGATGTGATTCGAGTCACGCGTAAGTAGGGCCAAAAATTCGTAACATCAAGACTGTCATCCGGAGTGAGCGCAGCGAGCCGAGGGATCTGCGTTTCGCCAGTGTTCGACCAGCCTACGACCGGCTTGCCGCCAGTTGTTCCGGCTTCGCGGCACCATTCTCCTCCGATGTAGGCGGGTTCGCTTCTTCGGCCTTCTGCTGATCCACGTACGCTTTGGCCACGCCTACCGCTAGCGCCCGAATACGTGCGATCACGCCCACCCGTTCAGTCACGCTGATCGCGCCTCTCGCGTCAAGGATGTTAAATAAATGCGAGCACTTCAGACACAGGTCGAAGGCAGCCAGTACCGGGAAACGATGACGCTCCGCCGAGCGCTCTTCGCCGGATACCCGCTCATCACTATCCACGTGCTCTTCGCTTTTCGCCTTTCGCTTTTCGCCAGAACTTTTTGATTGAGATTTTTCGGCATGACCAAAGCTCGCGTTGTACTCATCCAATAGCACCTGGCACTCAGCCTCATATAATTCGAGGTGCTTCCACGCTTTCTCCACGTCGGCGAGCTCGAAGTTATAGACCGAAAACTGCAGCTCATCTTGCAGGCGGATCTCGCCGTACTTCACCGCTCGGCCGTCGGGATCGACGACCCAGGTGATGTCGTAAATGCTGTCGACATCCTGCAGGAAAGCAGCGATGCGCTCCAGTCCGTAGGTCAGCTCGGCCGAGATGGGGTCGAGATCGATGCCGCCGCATTGCTGGAAGTAGGTGAACTGGGTGATCTCCAGTCCGTCGAGCATGACCTGCCATCCGATACCCCAGGCGCCCAGCGTGGGCGACTCCCAGTTATCCTCTTCGAACTTAATGTCATGCTTGCGCAGATCGATGCCAATCGCCTTCAGCGATTCCAGATAAAGATCCTGCACATTGACCGGAGGCGGCTTCAGAATCACCTGAAATTGCAAGTGCTTGAACAGGCGATTGGGGTTCTCGCCGTAGCGGCCATCGGCCGGACGGCGCGAAGGCTGGGTGTAGCCGACGCGATACGGCTTGGGACCGAGCACGCGCAGGAAGGTTTCCGGCGCCATGGTTCCGGCGCCGACCTCGACGTCGTAGGGTTGTTGCAGGACGCAGCCCTGCTCGGCCCAGTAAGTTTGCAGGCGCAGGACCAGATCCTGGAACGTCAGCGGATTTTGCGAGGATGGCAAAGAGTTTTCCGATCGATTAGGGCAATGCCCCGCAGTTTGTGCCGTCCCTGAAGGGACTCCCAATCAATTTGGCAACTTACCCCGGGCTCCCGCCCGAGGCTAATTACTTTCGCCCTTCGGGCTGGTGCTTGATGGCTTTGTGTAACCAGGCCAAGTCCCAGAATAGCAGCTAGGTCTTCGCACACAGTTACAGCTTCGCCAGCATGCTGGCGGTTACCAGCTTCTTCTCGATGTGGCGCTCCATGATCTGCACCAGGAACCGCCGCAGGTCGGCATATTGGCCCGCGGCCCATGGCTCCTCGGCGAAACTTTCCACCGGAGCCCGGAACATCTGCTCCGCCAGAGCACGCGATTCGGGAGCGAGTTTCGACGATGCCAGCCGCTTGTGCTCGACGCACATCACGCCATCAGCCAGCGCGTGATAATAAGCCTGACTTCCATTCAGCGCCGCGCCGCACTCCAAACACTCGCCCAACTCGGGCAGGAATCCCACCAGCCGCACCAGCCAGAGCTGGAAATAAGTCAGCGGCATCCAGATCGAGCCGGCTCGCAACTGATGCAGCACCGAAACCGCCAGCCGGAAGATCGCGTCATTGGCCTCGCGGTCGGGCAGCAACTCGTCGAGCATCTCCGCCACATGCTCCAGCGCGACCACGCGCGGATAATCGACCGTCGACGACAATGGCGACTCCAGGATGTCGCAGGAATCCAGGCGGGCCAGTTCCTGGCCTTCGCGATCGTCGTAATAGGCCCGGACCCAGGTCAGCGGCTCCAAGGCCCCGCCAAAACGCCGCTTGGACTTCTTGGCCGCCCGGGCGACGCCCTTAACCTTGCCTTCGGCTCGCGTGAACAGCGTCACCAGCAGGTCAGCCTCGCGCAGCGGATACGTTCGCAACACGATCGCTTCCGACTGCTTCAGTGACATGAGCTTTCAAACGATGCCGTCAAAACTCGATTCTACTGACAGCGGTTGCGATGTGCAAAGCGACCACCAGTTGATTATGGCCGGCTGGATTATTCTCACGGGCCGCATCCATGTTTCTGCTGATGATTTATTAGAGCCATGAAGGTGTTACCGGCTCGGCGGCGTGCTCTTTCGATGTCGTTCTTCGCTTTATGGGCCACGCCATGATTGGGAGACACGAGTAGGCGCCCCAATTTCTCTTCAAGCTCACACAGTTCCCGCTGGGCCTTTTGGCTTGTGTCCACCAAGCGACTCCGTTCGTCGCAGGTAATCGTGTTCCTTTCAGGATTCATACCTCAAGCACCGTATCTTTCGGCAGAACGGGCCTTCGCTTTGGCAGCCTCTTCTTCGCGATTCTTCGGCGGGGCGCTGGTTTCGAGCGAGCGCAGAAGACGAGTCGAAATGGCGGTTACCTCCTCGACTGCTGTCTGGAACGCTGCCTCATTGGCCTTTGACGGTTTACTGAAGCCGCTGATTTTTCTGACAAACTGCAGCGACGACGCTCGAATCTCTTCCGGGGTTACCGGCGGTTCGAAGTTGAAAAGATTTTTGATATTCCGGCACATGGGGATGATTCCAAGGTATCAAAACTGCCAGCTAACTTGAAAGCCGCCGAGAATCAGCCCACTGCCTTCCGCTAATACATCAAGACCAACTACAGCGATCCGAGCCACTTGACCGGCAGATGTGCCGCCACCGCATTCGCCAGCTTTTCATCGGCCGTAATCAATTGTCCCTGACAATCGATGGCCAGGGCGATATAGAGACTGTCATATACGGTGCGATCGAAGGCAGTCGCTATCGCGAACGCGGCTTCGAGGAGAGTGGCTGACGGTATGGTAGGCAGGCCGCGACTCTTCATCGTCGCTAAGCCTATCTCAGCGGTTTTCTGTGTGCACCGGCCGCGGCGGACCGACTTCCATAGAATGTTGCCGAATTCGGCCCAAAATAAATCCGGCACCACCAGTCGCGCGTGGCCCTTAGCGTATCGATTCAGCAACAGCGCAGCTTCGTCGACCAAGGTCTCATCTTGATCCGGCAGAATCCACTTGGCTGCCACGCTGGCGTCGATTACGAACTGACTCACCGCGATCGATCCTCACGCTGCATCTCCTCCGTCGAAGGAAAGCGATCAGCGGCTGGAGACTTACGGGATCGCAAACGGCGCAGGCGGCGGAGGAATTCTTGCCGCGACTTGAGCTCCCGGGGGGTAGGAATATTCTCTTCCAGAAGAGACAGGACCTCGGCGGCAATCGACTTTCTGTGCTGACGGGCACGTCCTCGCAGAGCCTCGTACAATTCGTCTGGAACGTTTTCCACGTATAGGGTTGCCATAGGATTTGCCTAGGGTAGTCTAGCACTACTCTCTTATGGACAAGCAAGAAGCGCGGAAACCGTAAGGGCCTCCGCGCCATCACCTCGATCACAAATTTCTGCCGCTATCGAACCACAGCACCGAATGTTAATAGCTAAAGGCTAAGAGCCAAAAGCCGAGGGCTGACGGCGTCCTTACAACGACCCCATATTCGACAGGAACTCGCCGTTGGAACGCGCCTTTCCTAACTTGTCGATGAGCAACTCCATGGCTTCCACCGGCGATAGTGGGTTGAGGATCTTGCGCAGCACCCAGATGCGCGCCAGGTCCTCCTTGGGGATCAGCAACTCTTCTTTACGCGTGCCCGAGCGCTGAATGTCGATAGCCGGGAAGGTACGTTTGTCGACCAGCTTGCGGTCGAGAATGATTTCCATGTTGCCGGTGCCTTTGAACTCTTCAAAGATGACATCGTCCATACGCGAACCGGTTTCGATGAGCGCGGTCGCGATGATAGTCAGCGAGCCGCCTTCCTCGATGTTGCGCGCAGCTCCGAAGAAACGCTTGGGCCGCTGCAGAGCGTTAGAATCTACGCCACCGGAGAGCACCTTGCCCGAGGGCGGAACAATGGTGTTGTAGGCACGCGCCAGACGGGTGATCGAATCAAGCAGGATCACGACGTCGCGCTTGTGCTCGACCAGTCGCTTGGCTTTCTCGATCACCATCTCTGCGACCTGGACGTGACGTGCGGCCGGCTCATCGAAGGTGGAAGAAATAACTTCACCCTTCACGGAGCGCTGCATGTCGGTAACTTCTTCCGGACGCTCGTCGATGAGCAGGACGATGAGCACGATCTCGGGATGATTGGTGGTGATCGAGTTGGCCAGGTTCTGCAACAGCATGGTCTTGCCGGTACGGGGGGGAGCGACGATAAGGCCGCGCTGTCCTTTGCCCACCGGGGTCAGCAGATCCATGACACGGGCGCTGATGTTTTCGCGCACCGTCTCCAGCTTGATGCGCTCCTGGGGATACAGGGGCGTGAGGTTATCGAAGAGGATCTTGTTACGCGCCTCTTCGGGCGATTCGAAGTTGACGGCTTCAATCTTGACCAGGGCGAAATACTTTTCGCCTTCATGCGGAGGGCGGACCTGGCCGCTGATGGTGTCGCCGGTTTTCAGATCGAACTTGCGGATCTGCGAGGGAGAAACGTAAATGTCATCCGGACCGGGCAGGTAGTTGTAATCGGGCGAGCGGAGAAAGCCGTAACCGTCAGGAAGGATTTCCAGCACGCCTTCGGCGAAAATGTGTCCTTCTTTTTCGCTTTGGGCTTGCAAGATCTTGAAGATCAGGTCCTGCTTGCGCAGGCCGCTGGCGCCGGGTAGCTCGAGCGACCGAGCTATGCGGGTCAACTCGGTGATGTTCTTTTCTTTCAGTTCTGAGATGGTCATGTTCACCTACGAAGGGATTTTGCAGAAGGGCGGGCCGGAGGAACGTACGAGGAAGCGCCCGAAGGCGCGGCGCGTTTATGCTGCGCGCCGCTGCGCCTCGGAAGCCGTCTCCGGTTCGATGATCACATTGCGCCGATCCGTGTCGGCGATGCGGTGCAACACGTCGTTGGTCGTATCCTGAATACGGGTGTTGGGTTTATGAAACTTGCGCGTAGCCTTAGAAGCCAGCTGACACAGTGTGTACCGGTTGCGCAGAGTGTTGACTGCTTCAAAAACTAGATCAGATCGCATCGAATTCTCCTATGTCTATGAATGAGTGTTCCGGAGCCCGGCCAGGATGGAACCACTGCTCCTGGCGTATGAATCAAGGCGAAGGAAACCTACAACAGCCACTAGCCGCATCAGGAGTCAACCTCTTAGATGCCGCCTTTGCGCTTTGGGTTCGGTATTTTTTCGCCTTCCCCCCGGGTCCGCACAAAAGGGGGAAACTACTGTCTGGCAAACACTTACCTGTGTTTTGTCCTTAGCCTGGTACGCTGTCGCGCCGGGCGATATCTTCCTGTTTCCCTGATGATGGCGTTCAGTGGGGGCCGTTTCGGGGCAGGACGTCTTGTTGGACTGGGCGCTTACAGGACGACGCCCTATGCAAAAACAGTAAGGTAGTCGCCCACGGCGTCGCAGTCAAGAGAAATCGTTCCCCGAATCCTTTTCACCAACATCGTTGCTCCACTGACTGCTCCCTTAGACGCGCAGTTGCGCAAAATGTTGCGAACATTTTAATAACCCTCTTTCGATCAATAAGTTGCCACAGAATTTCAGGAAAATTTTCCGCCATTTCTCCATTCGTTGGTGCAGCCTAAACCTCTGACGAGTAAGCCCGTCCTCCGAAAGGCACTTGTGTGCTCCTACGCCCAGAACGTCCGATCCAAGGTCCGGTACTGGATCGCCTCGGCAATGTGGCCCGACTCGATGACTTCGCTTCCGGTCAGGTCGGCAACCGTCCGCGCGACCTTCAGGATGCGATCGTGGGCCCGAGCGCTCAACCCCTGCTTTACCATGGCCCGTTCCAACAAGTGTTCCGCGTCGGTACCCAGTTCGCAGTATTTTCTGATCTCTCGCGAACCCATCTGGGCGTTGGCATAAATCCGTTCACCTTCGGAATGTAAGCGTTGCAGCTGCACCTCCCGTGCGGCAATCACGCGATTACGAATGTCGGCCGAGCTCTCGGGTGTGGAGCCGCTGCGCAGCTCGCGATAGTTCACCGAAGGAACGTCGATGTGAATATCGATACGGTCCAGTAGCGGGCCCGAAATCTTGGAAACGTAGCGCTGGATCATCATGGGGCTGCAGTGACATTCGCGCGAGCGGTCGTTGAAGTATCCACAGGGGCAGGGATTCATCGCTGCCACCAGCATGAAGCGAGCGGGAAAGCTCAGCGACATGGCAGCGCGGGCGATGGTCACGGTTCCGTCTTCCAGCGGCTGGCGCATGACCTCCAGCACGTTGCGAGGAAATTCCGGCAGCTCGTCCAGGAAGAGCACTCCATTGTGCGCCAGCGAAACTTCGCCGGGACGCGGGATCATGCCCCCGCCGATCAGGCCGGCATCGGAAATGGTGTGATGCGGAGAGCGGAAAGGGCGAGTCCCTACCAGCCCGCTGGCGGTATCCAGGACACCGGCCACGCTGTGGATCTTAGTGGTCTCCAGCGCTTCGTCGAAGGTGAGCGGCGGAAGAATCGTGGCCATGCGCTTGGCCAGCATGGTCTTCCCGGAGCCGGGTGGACCTATCATCAGCAGGTTATGACCACCGGCGGCAGCAATCTCGATGGCCCGCTTCGCGGTCAGCTGACCGCGCACATCGCCAAAATCCACCCCGAAGCTCTGCGAGGTCTCCAGTAGCGCGCGGGTGTCAACCTTCACCGGCTGAATGCCATTGCCGGTGTTTAACAGCTGCACCACTTCCATCAGCGAGTGGACCGGGTAAACCTCGACTCCTTCCACCAGGGCGGCTTCGCGAGCATTTACCTCGGGGACGATGAGCTTGCGGATGTTGTTGGAGCGGGCGGCTACCGCAATCGGCAAAGCGCCTCGCACTCCGCGAATGCCGCCATCGAGCGACAGCTCGCCGACAAAAAGAGCGTCTTCCGGCGGCTTGTTGTTCAATCCTCCGTAGGCGCCCAGAATTCCAAGCGCCATGGGAAGATCGAACCCTGACCCTTCCTTGCGAATATCTGCTGGAGCGAGATTGATGGTGGTTGTAGTAGGAGGAATGTCGTAGCCGCTGTTCTTCAGGGCCGCGCGGATACGCTCGCGGCTCTCCCGCACCGTCGCGTCGGGCAGACCGACGGTGGTGAAGGTATCTTTATCGGCTTTGATGGCGGCGATATCGACCTCAACCTCGATAAGGCTGGCGTCGATGCCGTATACCGCGGCACTTAACGTTTTGTAGAGCATGCAAGGGAGTGCACGCCTACCACGTGATTACAAATATCAGATTGCGGAAAGAATGTGGTGTGACCGCACGCACGTGGCAACGTGACGCTGGCGTGCAGACTCTTGTCACCACGTGAAATGGCAAAAAAGAGGGCGGAAGTCTCGTCCGGAAGCGCAGCGCCCAGTTGCACATCCGATGCCGTTAGGCCGAGATTTCCGCCAACTCGACGAAGTGATCAGACCAACTCTGGACCAACGTTTACTCCCGTTCGTCCTCTGACCCTTCCGTTTTTCGTTGTCTCTAACTGCTTGGGTGGTCCCGATGAAGGCATTCTTTCACTCGCCAACCCTAAGGCCAATACCCCATACGGACTAGCAGCGTACAACTTCTGTCGTACCAAGCTGGGGGCGCGTCATAAAGCTTGCGTGAAGCCGATTGCTGTCTGCTACCCCACGCTCGCTACGGCTCGGGCGACACGAACATCGGCTGGCAGCGAGCTGTCCTGAGCGTCCACCACCGCAATTGTGGTCATGTTGACGATGTCTTCCACCTCGACACCACGCTGCAACAGATGAACCGGCTTGGCCATGCCAGCCAGGATTGGGCCAACCGTCTCTGCCCCGCCGACTGATCCCAGCAGCTTGCAGGCAATGTTGCACGACTGCAGATCGGGGAAGATCAGCACGTTGGCCCCGCCTTTCAACGGCGAGAATGGGAACGCCGCTTCCATCTTCTTGGCGCTGACCGCGATGTTGCCCTGCACTTCGCCGTCGATGATCAGGGATGGATCGGCATAGCGAGCCAGCTCGGCTGCCCGCCGCATCTTTTCGCACAGCGGATGCTTGGTGCTTCCGAAGCTGGAGAATGACAACATTGCCACCCGTGGTTCAATGTCGAACCGGCGCGCTTCCTGGGCGGCGCAGAGAGCGATCTCTGCCAGATCCTCAGCCGTAGGCTCGATGTTGACGGTAGCGTCGGCCAGCACGAAAAGGTCGCCCTTGCGAGTGATGACCAGGTACACGCCGGAGACTTTGTGAATGCCTTCCCGTACGCCGATCACCTGCAGCGCCGGACGAATGGTGTCGGGATAATTTTGCGTGACGCCGGAGACGATGGCGTCGGCGTCGCCCATGCGGACCATCATCGACCCGAAGATGTTGCGATCGTTCATCAGCTCGTCGGCCGCGCCCAGAGTCACGCCCCGCCGCTGTCGCAGGCGATACAGCTCGTTGACGTAGTCCCGGCGTCGAGGGGCCGTTTGAGGCTCGATTATGGCAACACCGTTCAAATTAAGTCCCAGCTCCGCCGCGGCACGCTGGATCTCGTTGCTGCGTCCCAACAAAATAGGGATCGCGATCTTCTCTTCCATGAGGACATGGCAGGCGCGCAGAATTTTCTGGTGGTTGCCTTCGGGGAAGACAACCCGCTTGGGATTGGCCTGCGCCTTGTGAATCATCAGACGCATCAGCTCATGCGCCTTGCCCAGCCGCTTCTCGAGTTGCTCGCGGTACTCGGCGATGTCAACCGGATTCTGCGCCACTCCAGTTTCCATTGCGGCTTTGGCGACAGCAGCGGCTTCCCACACCAGCACGCGCGGATCGAACGGCTTGGGGATGATGTAGTCGACGCCGAACTTCAGAGTCTCAACGCCATAGGCGCGGCAAACGGAATCCGGAACATCCTCTTTCGCCAACGCGGCCAGTGCATAGGTGGCTGCCAGCTTCATCTCCTCGTTGATGCCGGTCGCGTGAACGTCAAGCGCTCCACGAAAGATGAAGGGGAATCCGAGAACATTGTTCACCTGGTTCGGATAGTCGGAACGACCCGTCGCCATAATGACGTCATCGCGAACGGCGCGGGCTTCGTCGTAGGTAATCTCCGGATCGGGATTCGCCATGGCGAACACCACCGGCCGCGGAGCCAGCGAGGCAATCATCTCGGGCGTGAACGCGCCCTTCTTGGAGAGGCCCAACAGGCAGTCGGCGCCTTTGGCCGCATCGGCCAGCGTCCGCATCGAAGTTTCCTTGGCGAACCGCTCCTTGTAAGGATTCATCCCTTCTTTGCGGCCCTTGTAGATGACACCCTTGGTGTCGACCAGGGTAATGTTCTCGCGCTTGACGCCCATGCAGACATAGTGCTCGGCGCAGGCAATGCCTGCCGCCCCAGCGCCATTGACTACCACCTTAATCTGGTCGAGGCGCTTGCCGGTCAACTCCACGGCATTGGCCAACGCCGCGCCGGAGATGATCGCCGTGCCATGCTGGTCATCGTGGAAGACGGGAATCTTCATCGTCTTCTTCAGGGTTTCTTCGATGTAGAAGCACTCCGGCGCCTTGATGTCTTCCAGATTGATGCCGCCGAAGGTGGGCTCGAGCAATTGGCAAGCTTTGATGATCTCGTCGGGATTCTTGGTGTTCAGTTCGATGTCGAACACGTCAATGTCGGCGAATCTCTTGAACAGGACACCTTTGCCTTCCATGACCGGCTTGCCGGCGAGGGCGCCGATGTCGCCCAGGCCAAGCACCGCGGTGCCGTTGGTGACCACGGCAACCAGGTTTCCCTTGGCGGTGTATTTGAATGCGTCCTGCGGATTCTTCTCGATCTCGAGACAGGGGTCCGCCACACCGGGCGTGTACGCGAGACTGAGATCGCGCTGGGTGAGACAAGGCTTGGTGGAGACGACTTCTATCTTCCCCGGCCGTGACCCAAAGTGGTAGTCGAGAGCATCCTGCTTAGTAATAGCCATAACGGCCTCCAAATGAATGAACTGGGATTGCGGGTGCGAGCACGCTAGCAAGGGCGCGGCTACGGCCGAGGCGGCTATCGACAAGAGCGGCGGGCGGCAAAAAACAGTTATGCGACAAATATGCGCCTTGCGTGCGGGTACACACGAATTCTCGGGAGCCGGAACGACGGCTCCGTAGATTCGAGCATGGGCTTATGCAGGTAGGAGCAACTAGTGCGATGGTCACAAGGACTTGTGAGGAGGATCACGAAGGAAGCGGATAGTGGTTAGTGGACTATCCACTGATCAACAGTCCCACAATGCTGGCCGACATCAGATTGGCCAGCGTGCCGGCAATCATGGCTTTGAAGCCGAGTTGCGCCAGGTCGTGGCGCCGCGTGGGTGCCAGACTGCTCAGGCCGCCGATCACTATCCCGATGGAGGCGATGTTGGCAAAGCCGCAGAGAGCAAATGTCGCGATGGTAAACGATCGCGGTTCGAGCGCCGCCTTTTGCGCGGTCAGCATGGTGTAAGCCACCAGCTCATTCAGCACCATGCGCGTGCCCAGCAGATTGCCGACGGCGAGACAGTCATGCCAGGGAATGCCAATCAGCCAGGCCACCGGCGCGAAAATTACCCCGAAGATGCTCTCCAACTTGGCGGGGAACCAGCGAAAGCCGTGCGCGGCGAGAAAGTTGTGCGTTCCACCCAGGACGCCGTCGAGCAGCGCAATGATGGCAAGAAACGAAATCAGCATTGCCGCGACATTCAAGGCGAGGTACAGGCCGTCGGTGGTGCCCTTGGTGGCCGCGTCGAGCACATTGCTGGGGGGCTCCTCCAACTCCGCGATATTGATGTTGACCGCACCCGCGGTAAGCGGCTTCTCGGTCTCCGGCACCAGCATCTTGGAGATCAGGATGGTTCCCGGCGCGGTCATAATCACCGCCGCCAGCAGATGCCGCGCCTCGATCCCGAGCAGAATGTAAGCCCCTAGCATTGCTCCGGAAACGTGAGCCATGCCGCTGGTCATGATGGTCATCAGCTCCGAGCGCGTTACCTTGGGCAGGAACGGCCGGATGGTCAGCGGCGCTTCGGTAATGCCCATGAAGATGCTGGCGGCCACATTGAGGGACTCGACTCCGCTGGCGCCCATGAAGCGCATCATGACTTTCGCCAGCTGGCGAATGATGAATTGCATCACGCCGTAGTAGTACAGGATGGCAAAGAACGCGGCGATGAAGACGATGATCGGCAGCACCTGGAAGGCGAAGACCACGCCGAACTTCGACATCTTGGCGCCGAGTTCTCCGAAGACGAAACTGCGAGCCGGCAAAGGAGTAGCTCAGCAGCCGGTCTACCGCATCGCCGACCACGGTGATCGCCCGCACGCCGAAGCTGACGCGCAGCACCAGAATCGCAAACACAAACTGCAGCGCCAGGCCGACCAGAATTGTGCGCGGACGTATGGCCTTGCGATCAGTCGAGAAGAGGAAGGCAAAGAGCAGAATCGCCAGAATTCCCAGCACGCCGGTCAGACGAGCCATGGGAGCTCCGTGGATCTATGCCCCGAGTTCTTCGGAAGGAGCTGGAACGCGATAGCCTTTGATCCCGCGGCACGGGCTAGCATCGCTCAGTTGTCCGCAGGGGCGCCGAGTTCCTGCACGATCTGCACGCTGGCACTGGTACCGATGCGATTGGCGCCGGCGTCGACCATCTCCATGAAATGCGCCGCGGTGCGAATGCCGCCTGCCGCCTTGACCCCGATCTTGATGCCGACCACGCCGCGCATCAGCGCTACGTCGGAAGCCGTCGCCCCGTGGTCGGCCAGTCCGCTGGAGGTTTTCACGAAGTCCACTTCGGCTTCGGCGGCCAGGGCACAGGCGAGGATCTTTTCTTCCTGGCTCAGGAGCGCGTTTTCCAGGATGAGCTTGAGCACACGCGCCGTGACGATGTGCCAGTTGGGTCAGGCTGCGGATCTCGGTTTGAACCAGGATGCGATCGCCTGATTTCAGGGCGCCGATGTTCATCACCATGTCCAGTTCGTGAGCGCCCTGGCGCAAAGCCGCCTCAGCTTCCACCAGCTTGGTAACGGTCAGGGTCGCGCCTAAAGGAAAACCGATCACCGTCCCGACCTTCACCGGCGATCCTCGCAGCTCAGCCGCCGCCAGCGATACATTCGCGGGATTCACCACGACGGCGTGGAAGCTATAGCGCGCTGCCTCCTGGCACAATGCTTTAACCTGGCTGCGGGTCGCGTCGGGTTTAAGAAGTGTGTGCTCGATGAGATTGGCTGCACTTCGCCAATCGCTCACGGAAAGAACCGTTGCTCCGGCGACAACAGAAGAATAGACAGACATGACCAGATCAGACTTCAAACCGTAGTGGAGTCAGACTCCAATACACATATATCTGGCAGATTACGATAATGCTCGGCAAAGTCAAGTCCATATCCTACAACAAATTCGTCCGGAATCTCGAAACCAACGTAATCACCCTGGATAGGCTCGGTTCGCCGGGCTACTTTGTCGAGCAGGGCAGCTATTTTCAACGCCCTCGGCCGGTGCGCCTCCAGCAGGTTCCTGATGTAAGTCAACGTCAAACCAGTGTCGAGAATGTCTTCCACCAAAATGATGTTCTTGCCTCCCACCGAGCGGTCCACGTCCTTCACTAGCCGGACTTCCCCGCTCTGCTGTTTGGCGTTTCCGTAGCTGGAAACCGCAATGAAATCGAAGCTGGCGTCGAGCTGGATATGGCGCGCCAGGTCAGCGAGAAAGATGGTCGCGCCCTTCAGCACGCCGATCGAGCAGCACCGACTCGCCGGCAAAATCGGCGGTAATGCGCGCACCCATCTCGGCCACCTTGGCCGCAATCTGCTCGCGCGTAATCAGGACTCTGAGTTTGTTCACTGGAGCTTCACCTGAACGGGTTGAGGAAGTCTGGATGGTAGAGAAAGCCGCCGAGAAACTCAACTTGGAGCCATCCTGAGGTACGGGTCAGCGCTCAATATCTTTATGAAGTCAGTGCACCGCCAGAGCGACTAAAGTAGACTTGACCGAGATTCCCAATATCATGAATGAAGATCGTCGCTTCTCACCCGACTCACCGGCGACCAGGTTCAAACTGCTGCGCGTGATTGGGCTTGTGTTTATGTGGCTCGTCCTTGCCCTGCTTACGCTGTGGGCCGCAGCCGCCCTTTATGTCGATTTTCGGGTGTCAGCCTTGCGCATTCCGCTGACCGTGATCTATGTGCTTGCGATTCTCGCGATCCTGGTAAAGGTCAGGCGCAAGATCTGGGCAGCGGTTTGGTGTTTCGCGCTTTTCTGTGTCGTGCTCACATGGTGGCTTAGCCTGAAGCCGTCGAACGAGGGCGATTGGGAAGCCGATGCGGCTCGCACCGCCTGGATCGAATTTAACGGAGATCAGGTCACCATCCATAATCTGCGCAACTGTGACTACATCACCAAGACCGACTACTCCAATTGCTGGAGCGACCGGACGGTCAATCTGTCGCAACTCCGATACGCAGACCTTTTCTTCACCACCTGGGGACCGAAATATATCGGCCACCCGATTGTCAGCTTCCAGTTCGGGGACCACGACCACGTCGCCTTCTCCATCGAGGCGCGGTACAAAGTAGGCCAGGGTTATTCGGCGATTCTGGGATTCTTCCGCCAGTACGAGCTCATCTTCATCGCCGCCGACGAGCGCGACGTCATTCGCTTGCGCACCAACTACCGCGACCACGAGGAAGTGTTCCTATATCGCACCACCGTGCCGGCGGACCGGGCGCGAAAGATCTTCCTCCTCTATGCCGATTACCTGAACAAGCTGCACGAGCATCCCGAGTGGTACAACGCGCTCACGCGAAACTGCACCACCACACTTGATACCCAGATCGCCGCGGACATGCAGCATCCCCAGCCCTGGAACTATCAGCTCCTGCTGAACGGCACGCTGGATGAGTTGCTATACAACCGCGGACGCCTGGTCACCGGCGGCCTGCCCTTCCCCGAATTGAAGGAACGGGAGCACATCAATGCCGCCGGCCAGGCTGCCGACGGCTCTCCGGATTGGTCTGCGCTGATTCGCGTGGGGCGGGTCGGGTTCTGAAGGTCAATTGTTTTCCCACTCAAATCCGATAGTGGAGCGACGTGCGGACCGAAGTTGGTCATGCTGCATCAGGGCTTGTCCAATTAATGCTCCTAAAATGAGCCTTGTCCAAAAGAACCCATGAAAATCACATCATCCATCAACTCTGGGGCCTAGCATAGTTGCGACTCTCCGGAGGCTATGCGATGAAGGCGAGACACCTTCCCTGGATGTTGGTAGCAATTTTCGGAATCGCGACCCTTATCGGATGTGGTGGATCCGGTTCTACACCGCCTCCGCCGACTCCCGTAGCCGATTTCACCCTGAGCGTATCGCCAACCTCGCTGTTCGTTCCCATCGGAGTGGGTAGCAGCAGTTCGCAAATTTCCGTGCAGGCAATTAACGGCTTCAACCAGGCTGTCAGCGCATCGCTTTCCGGATTGCCCGCGGGTGTAACTACGGCGCCTGCGTCGCCGTTCAACGTAAGTCCCGGGACCAATCAATCGGTAGTGTTCAGCGCCGCATCTACCGTGACACCCAGTGTGAGCAGTATTACCGTTCAAGGCGTTGCGGGAACGTTGTCACATAACGGCACATTGAGTCTGTCGGTCGCCGCCGCCGTCTATGCCTATGTCGCGGCCGCGGCGCCCAACGATATTTACGGTTTCGCCGTCGACGCCAATACTGGCGCACTTACCGCAGCACCCGGATCGCCCTTCAGCCTCCCCAATGGTCCGATTGATTTTGTTGCGGCCCCGGAGACGGGTGGCGACTTCCTGTATTCGTTAACCGAGACTACGGCAGGGGGAACGGATATTGCCACCCTGTCCACATTTCTTGTCGACGCGGCCAGCGGAAATCTGACTGCCGGTCCAACCATCACGTATCCGCCAAACACTTCTCAGAACGATCTGGCCGTTAGCCCAAACGGAAAATTTCTCTACGTCACCCAACAGAGCTGCATACTGGCTTATCTCGTCGACCCGGCAACGGGAAATCTGGCGCAATCGTCGTGTTCCAACGTGCCGGCACAGCCTTTTCAAGGCGGCTTTGTGGTGATGCCTCCGGGCAATTTTGCCTATAGCCTCAATCTGGACGGCTCTGCCATCGATATCTACGGTTACTCCGTCAATCAAAGCGATGGTTCACTAACCGTCGTGCAATCGGTTACTGCTTTCAGCGCTCCGCCCGGCAGTTTATTCTCTGACCCCCTGGGACATGCTCTCTATCTTCTAACCGAGAACATTGGCATCGGTTGCGGCGTAACCGAAATCTTCAGTGCCGATCCAACTACGGGAGCCCTAACCCTGCTCAACACCTCTTTCGGCCCAACTTCTTGCATGCCAAATTCAATAACCTTCGATCCTGGCGACCACTTTGGATACGTTAGCAGCCGGGCTGGGACCCTGTCGGGATCGGGTGGTATCTATGCTGGGGTGGTTGATCCGACGAGCGGCAACCTGACCAACGTTACCGGCTCTCCCTTTTTCGCTCAGGCGTTTCCTGACATCGGGAGCAGCCGTCGCAAAGTAAGTTTCTGCTTGAGGCCGTCGCCAGTCCCTCGCTACAAGTGACGGCCTACGCCATCGATCCGAATTCGGGCGCACTCTCTTCCGTGTCCGTCCCTGGAGGAACTCTAGGAGAAAGCGACCCCGTCAAGATGGTGGTCGTCCAGCCCCCGCATTAATCACAAGCAAGGCAACCAAAGTCCACATCGTGGACCGATTCGCTCCGCGGCACTCCTTCGGCGCGAAACTGCTAGCTAAAAACTGCCCTGCCGATATTCCCGGTTCGCTGCTATCATCATCCGCGTTTCCCGAAGTGTGAATAGGACCGGCCAGGGAGGCTCATGAGGATTCATTCGCGCCTTATTCTGTCGCTGGGTTTGTTGGCCTTCCTGACTGCATCGCCGCTTGCAAACGCGGCGAGCCCTGCCACGAATCCTGCAGAAGCCCGGACCGAGCGCTACTTCGAAAGCGTTCGCGCCGACCCCAATCTGCTGCTGCCGTTTCTGCGCGAGATGCCCAAGGGAGGAGACCTGCATAATCACCTCTCAGGTTCCATCTACGCTGAGTCGCTGATTCAGTGGGCCGCTGAGGCTGAGGATTGCGTCAATACGCAGGCGATGGACCTGGAGCGGGGACCTTGTAATCCGCCGCTGCGGGCGGTCTCCAATGCCTTCAGCGATCCGGACCTTTACGGCAAGATGATCGACGCTTTTTCCATGCGTAACTGGCAGTACTCCGGTGAGTCGGGACACGATCACTTCTTTGCCACCTTCGGCAAGTATGGTCAAGCCACCAAGAACAACGTGGACAAGATGCTGGCGGAAACCGCAGCCCGCGCCGCGTCGCAGCACGAGGTTTACCAGGAGCTGCTGCACACACCCACCGGGGCAGACCTCGACCAGCTTGCCATTTCGACGGGATGGGACGACGACTTCGCCCGCTTGCAACAAAAGCTGATTGCCGCAGGACTGCCGCAGCTATTAGCAACCGCCAGCCGGCAACTGAGGGCCGACGAAGCTTCGCGCGACCATATCCTGCAATGTGGGACATCAGCTGCCGATCTCGGTTGCCAGGTGGAGCAGCGATATCTGTTCCAGGTGGCCCGTGGCAAACCGAAAGAGATAGTTTTCGCCGAAATCCTCTCCGGCTTTCTCATGGCCGGAGCCGACCCCGCTCCGGTCCCTCCCGATCCGCACATGGTTGGTCTTAACCTGGTCATGCCGGAAGATTGGTATGTCCCGATGAAGGATTTCTCCCTGCAGATGCGGATGATCGACTATCTGCACCGGCGCTATCCGCAGGTACACATTTCGCTGCACGCGGGCGAACTTGTGCAAGGCCTCGTGCCTCCCGAAGGGCTGCGCTTTCATATTCGCGAGTCCGTCGAGGTTGGACATGCCGGGCGCATCGGCCACGGCGTGGATGTGATGAATGAGAAGGATCCCCTGCAACTGCTGCGCGAGATGGCCGAACGCAACGTGATGGTGGAAATCTGCTTGACCAGCAATGACGTGATCCTCGGCGTCAGCGGGCCGCAGCATCCGTTGAGCGAATACATTCGTGCTGGCGTTCCGGTGGCGCTGGCCACCGACGACGAAGGCGTGTCGCGCTCCGATATGACACATGAGTACCTGCGCGGTGCGCAAGATCAGAAGCTCACCTACCTCCAGCTGAAAAAGATGGCGCGCACCAGCCTGGAACATGCCTTTGTTCCCGGAGCCAGCCTGTGGAGCAATGGGAAGGACTTCATCGTGGTTAAGGAATGCGCCAATGAATCGTTCGGGGCCAAACCGAATTCAGCGGCGTGCCGAAAGCTGGTTGATAGCAGCGAAAAAGCCGGTTTGCAGTGGCAATTGGAGCAGCAGTTCCGAGAATTCGAGGCGAGGCCATGGATTCCGGTTTCCAGCGGAATGGCTACTGCTCGCCGTCCAAGCAACTGAGACGCCGCTCCGTTGTCGGCTCAGTGTTTCGGCGCTGCGGAACTCGCAGGGGGCGTTGAACTGGTCGTCGCGTCGGAGGCCTGTCCACTCTGCACCCAGGCGCTGTACCACAGGTCGCGCAACATGGTTGCTCCAGCAGCCAGGCGATGGCGAATGAAGTCGCGCGAGACGGCTGTACCCTCACCGTCAAAGCCGCCTTCTTTCTCCAGTTGATAAGCGGTTTCCACCAGCTGATGAGAGTCGCGGAGATATTGGAGATAATCATGGAAGGGGTCGGTGAGCAAGCGCGGCTGTGCCGGCACCAAATCGGCGAATTGCAACTGCTTGAAGTTGGCGGCCACGAAGATGCCCTCCATCTTCCAATGCACCGTGTTCGCTGTGGTGTATCCCTTGGGATTCGGGCCAACCCATCCGTTGTGATGAATCGTGGTGTGCATGGGATTGGAGCCGTCTCCCACATAATGGCCCAGCCATCCGGCGTAGAAGATCGCATCAGCCGCGGCGAAATCGGGGTCGCGATGTTCGAGTAATGCCTGACGATATTCGCGGAACGCGACCACCAGCCGCTCGTAAACCTCAATGACAATGTAAGGCTGCAATCCCACTCGCTCCGGCAGCAGGTTATCGGGATGACCCGGAGTCTGCTCACGCTTGGCTTCGAGCTCGCGATAGAAGCTGTACCGATCCGGCGGCAGATCCATACCCTCCACCGTCTCCAGGTTGATGAAGTGATCCGGCTCCTGCGATCGCTTCAAAGCTAGCTCCGAGGTGGCCCGCCAGCGATCGGGCTCGGGAGCCAGATAGGCTAGCTGGGCTTCGGCATTACGCAGGAAAGCGGGCACCTCGGGCGGCAACTTTTCGGCAGCCACGCGATTGATGGCGCTATGGCCTTCATTGCCCCACGGCCATGCCGGGCAGATGAGGGACACAACCGCCAGCAGACAGACTGCGACGCGACGCACGCTAATTTTCATTTGAACCACGTATCGGCGGCTTGAGCGACCATGCTTCAGAGTTTAACCGGGAGGCAAGGGGGTTTGCACAGGACGCCGTAACCAGCATGATCCTGCGCCGCACGTTTTGGATGTCAGTCGTTTCGGGCGGCCGGCCGACCGTTCGCGTGCAAGGCGAACGCTGCAGAGATAGGCTAAAATTCCCGCGTCTTTTTTTACGCATTGGTGCATCAAAGAACTCGGCAAGACGCTGGATTTTTCGCTAAGTAAGGAGCAACTCGTGAAAAAATCTAAAGTAGAGAAGCAAGAGCTGGAGCAGTTGCAACAAGCTCCTCTGGCCACCCCGACCGACCTTGAGAAATCGGCGACCAAGGATATTACGGGAGCCATGAACGCCATCCTGGCCGATGTATTTGCGCTTTACCTTAAAACCAAAAATTTTCATTGGCACATGAGCGGGCCGCATTTTCGCGATTATCATTTGCTGCTCGACGAACACGGCGACCAGCTTTTCGCCATGACCGATCCCATCGCCGAGCGCATTCGCAAATTGGGTGGTAGCACCATGCGGTCCATCGGTCACATCGCCCGCACGCAACGCGTTTTGGACAACGATGCTCCTTATGTCGAGCCGGAGGACATGCTGGCCGAGCTACGCGACGATAACAAGACGCTGGCGTCACGGCTGCGCGAAGCCCACGATGTCTGCGATGAACATCACGACATCGCCACGGCCAGCCTGATTGAAGTTTGGATCGACGAAACCGAACGGCGCACCTGGTTCCTGTTCGAGGCGAGCCGTCACCAGGATTCCACCGGCCATTGAAATCGAGGGGGCCGGTGGTAAGAGACCGGCCTTACTCCGCTAGACTCGCGCCAGATGCACGCCGAACCACCTCTTGCGGTCGCACCAGGTGTGCTCCAAAGTGAAGCTGCTTTCCTTCAGAATGGATTCGATCATAGGGTCGGTGTACTTGTAGCTGTTTTCGGTATGGATGCGTTCGCCTGCCTCGAACGACACGTCCATATCCAGGGGCGGCAGGAAAGCGGTTTGCTGGATCATGCTTTCCAGGTAGATTTCCATTCGCGAGCAGCGGCGATTCCACAGCGCAACGTGGCGGAAAGCGTCGACCGCAAAGTCAGCATCGAGCTCGCGGTTCAAACGCGCCAGGATGTTCTTGTTGAAAGAAGCCGTCACTCCCTGCGAGTCGTCGTAGGCCGGCAGAAGAATCTTGGGACTCTTGGCGAAATCGGCGCCCAGCAGCAACGCATCTCCCGACCGCAAGGTGCGCCGGATGCGTCGCAGAATGCGAACCGCTTCGTCGGGCTCGAAGTTGCCGATGCTGGAGCCAATGTAGAGCACCAGCTTGCGGCCCGAGATTCGGCTCAGCGCCGGGACGCCGCCCGTGTAATCGGCGACAATGGGATTTACCCGCAACGCTGGAAACTGCTGGCCCAGGTTTCGCACTGCCTCGTCCAAAGCCGAAGGCGAAACGTCGATGGGATAGAAGAGCGTTCGATTCTGCCGCAGCAGCAGCTCCTCGATCAAAATGCACGTTTTGGCGGCGGTGCCGGCGCCCAGTTCCACCAGGGTCAACGATGGCCCAGCTTGTTCCAGGATTTCAGCGGCGAAGCTTTCCAGAATCGAGCGCTCTGTACGAGTGAGGTAATACTCCGGCAGTTCCGTGATCTGCTCGAATATCCGGGAACCGACCTCGTCATAAAAAAGCTTCGCCGGAAGATGCTTGGGCATTGCCGAAAGGCCGTCCCGCACATCGAGGGCGATGGCATCGTTGGTGAGGAACTGCAGTTGCTTGCTAGTCGCCATTGGCTAACCGGATCCCCATGAACTGCCAGCGCACATGGGGCGGGAAGAAGTTGCGATAGGTGGCTCGAATGTGCGATTGGGGCGTCGCGCAGGAACCGCCGCGCAACACCATCTGATTGCACATGAATTTGCCGTTGTACTCGCCCACCGCTCCTGCAGCGGGCCGGAAACCGGGATAGGGACCGTAGGCGCTCGATGTCCACTCCCACACATCGCCGAACATCTGGGCCAGCGGCTGGGACGCATGCTCGGCGCGAGGATGCAGTTCCCCCGACTCCACAAAGTTTCCGGCGATAGGCTGCGAGCGCGCGGCGATTTCCCACTCGAACTCGGTAGGCAGCCGCGCTCCCGCCCAATGAGCAAAGGCGTCGGCTTCGTAGTAGCTGAGGTGGCACACCGGCTCGTCCAATTGCACTGGCTGCATGCCCTCGATGGTGTAAGACCACCATTCACCGTCGCGTTGCTCCCAATAGAGCGGCGCGCTCCATTGATTGTTGCGGACGCAGTCCCATCCGTCCGAAAGCCACAGCGTGGCCTTGCCGTAGCCACCGTCGCCCATGAACTCCAGGTACTCGCCGTTCGTTACTAAACGGGAAGCGAGACGGTAGGGCTGAAGATATACATTGTGGCGGGGTCCTTCATTGTCGAAGGCAAAGCCATTGCCTTCGAAGCCAACGGAGTAAACGCCTTCGGGAAAACTTCGCCATTCCATGGGTTGCACAGGTCTCGAATGTCTTACCGCAACATTCTCCCGATAGGCCGGGCGCAACGGATTGGTCCACAGCCCGTTCTTGACATCGGTAACGATCAGCTCCTGGTGCTGCTGCTCGTGATGGATGCCCAGTGCGACCAAGTCCAGCGCATCGGGCGGAAGCTCGCCCGTCAGCAGCCTGGCCATGGCTTCGTCCACGTCGGCGCGATAGGCATGCACTTCGCTTAAGCCTGGACGTGACAAAACATGGCGTAAGGCACGCAGAGGACGGTCGCCCACGGTGTTGTAGTAGGAATTGAAAAGATTGCGGAATGCTGGGTGGAATGGTCGATAGTCAGGAACGTATTGCAAAAGCAGAAATGTCTCGAAGAACCAGGTGGTATGTGCCAGGTGCCATTTAGCGGGGCTGGCATCCGGCATGGGCTGCAAACTGTGGTCCTCCACCGATAGAGGAGCGCACAGCTGCAAAGACATCTCCCGCACTTCTTGAAACTTTTGCAGCAGAGATGTCTGTGTCGGACATCGAGACATGTCCGCGGGACTGTCAAGGGCATTCGAAGCGTGCATGACGGGTTGCGACATGGTTTTTGTTAGATGCAGAGAATCACAGCTTGGCACCCGCTGGCGATGCCGAATCAGTCCGGACACCAAGCCGACTCAACAAAAGATGCACCGAGGGGAAGAAGGGTACAAATTTTCGGTGGCAATCCCTAGCCGCCGGTTCCCTGCCGGGGAACAAATCGGGGTGCATCGTAACTACGGAGTTACCTGTGGTGTAAGGTCTCGCGGACTGGACCGCCGCTAATCCGCAATCTGCGAAGCTGCCGGCTTGACGTAGGCTTCTTCCAGTACAACGGAGGGCTGTTCATAGAGGCCGCGAATAGCATTCCAGCGAACCTTCAGTACCTCAAGGCCCATCTTGATGCCATCGCGCAGCGGGCTGATCTTGGAGCGATGATCGTGCGCCCATTCAACCGGTACCTCGGCGGTTTGCAGTTTGAATTTATCGGCCAGGAACAACAGCTCGGGATCGAATCCCCAGCGTTCGATGCGCTGCCGGGTAAACACGGTCTGGACCGCGGGCCGGGTGAAAGCCTTAAAGCCACACTGGGTGTCACGATGCTTGAGCCCCAGCACAATCCGCAGAGCAAGATTAAACAGCCGTCCGTATAACTGGCGATACCACGGCTGGCGCTCGGTCTGCAGCTCAGCCTGCAACCAACGGGATCCGATCGCAACATCAGCCCCCTGTTCGAGCGCGCGGAAAAGCTTGTCTGCCTCCTGAATGGGCGACGAAAGGTCGGCGTCGGTAAACAGCAGCACGTCGCCGCGGGCATGCAGCATACCATTGCGGACGCTGTAGCCTTTGCCGCGGTTGCCGGGATTTTCCAGCACCCGGACTTCAGGATTGCCGACGGCGAAGCGGCGCACGACCTCGGCGGTATTATCTTTGGAGCCGTCATTTACGACGATAATCTCGCTGGACAGTTTCTGCTTGCGAATGTAGTCGAGCACCTTGGGCAGCGATACCGTCAACCGTTCGCCTTCGTTGTAAGCCGGGATTATGAAGCTGTAGATCAAATCCATCACCGCTGTTAGAAACTATTTCATTGTATGGCAGTTGTCAGGAAGTAAACATTTACCCGAAAAAATGTTCGCCCTGACACTGCCGCCGCGCAACTTCAGCACTTGCGGCCCTGCGAACGCGGGATTAGCCTTCCAACTAGTAGCCCAATTATGCGCGCTCTTCGCGTCCTGATTACCGTTGCCATATTACTTCCACTGTCCGCCAGAAGCGCTTCAAAACCGCACGTGGTGGCTCTTGGAAAAAAGACCAGCGTGAAGTTATTTGTCGGTCCCGCGGAGGACCAGACGATGGACATCATGGTCCGGCCGCTCTATGTCGATACCAAGCTGAAGGAGTTTACCACCGGCGACTCCCACGAGGTAACCGATCGCGAGTTTGTGGTGCGCCGCGCCTATCGCATTAACGACGCCCTCCCTGACGACGCCCACAAAGCTCCTAAGTGGCTATGGCAACGCGGTGGCTGGCTGCTGGTGGATCGCGTATCGGGAAAAATCTCGCTGGTCAAGTTGGCGGATTTCGACGCGTTCTACTCCCAGGTGAGCTGGTATCGCGACTATGCCGCGTATTGCGGCATCACATCTAGCGGTGAGCATGTAACTGCCGTTGTGGCCGAGATCGGAAACAAGAAGGCGCTCTTCCACAAGGAACTGGGGAAGCCAAATACGGGAGACTCGCCCGACAGTAATTGCCCGGCGCCGCACTGGGACCGGCGGCCAGCGCGGGTAACGTTCGTACCGGCCGGTGGCGACAAGTTCAGCGTAAACGTGAGCGGCCGCTTTGCGGATGAGACGCCCGACAACGATTCCGATGATCAGTAACCGGTGGAAGGGCGCGGCTTTAGCCGCGCCACAAGAAGAAATCTTAAGAGTGGGGGCTTTAGCCCCGACGCGGCCCAAGGCTGAAACCGCTGTTGAATGTGAGCCATTTCGCCCGGCTGAAGCCGAGCGCTTCCACCAGATTATGATGGAGCTTGCCACCTCCCGAGCCAGTAACTTCCACCCGACTAAGGCGACGACTTATAGAGGAGAATAGCGGCTGGTAAAGAAAGCCTACGGATCGACATGAAGACTTTTGACGAGCTGTTGCACGATGCCGAAGTAGCCCACGGACATCTCTGTGCCGGGCAGGTTCTGGGCGTGCGCCTGGCCATGCGCGGCCTCGAACTGCTGGGCATCGACGATCCTCACGGCAAGGACCGCAAGCGCCTGATCACGTTTGTCGAGATCGACCGCTGCGCCACCGATGCGGTCGGCGTCGTCACCGGCTGCCGCCTGGGAAAGCGCGCCCTGAAGTTTCGCGACTGGGGCAAGGTGGCCGCAACCTTCGTGGATATTAAGTCAGGCCGCGCAGTACGCATCTGCGCCAAGGAAAGCGCTAAGACCCTGGCACGACATTTGCATCCCGAGATCGAAAGCAAGAACCAGCAGCAGATGCTTGCCTACCGTGAAATGTCGAATGACGATCTCTTCAGCGAGCAGTGGGTGAAGGTTACACTTCCGCCCGAGGAGTTGCCCGGCTATCAGGGTCAGCGCATCGTCTGCGCGCAGTGCGGTGAAGGGATTAACTTCCAACGCGAAGTGCGGCGGGACAACGAGATTTTGTGCCGGGCCTGCGCAGGTGAAAGATACTACGAAGAGATCTCCTGATCGTGTTTCTTGATTCTCACACCGGTAGATTGAGTGGAGCATACCTGCAGGATGCAATGAATTTCGCGAGCGGAAGTTCCGATTTAATCCGGTGGAAGCGTCCGGCTTTAGCCGGGCGAAATAGCATGGCCCTAAACCATGGCTTTAGCCATGGGCTCGAGCCCAGGCTAAAGCACGTTCTTGAGACGACGGCCCGCGGCACGGCTGAAGCCATGCCCTTCCACCTTAACTACACCATCCGCGGCGCCAGCGCGTGCTCCGCGACATGAGCGACGCGCAGGACGGTCGACTCATCGAAGTGCTTGCCCAGAATCTGCATACCGATCGGCAAACCTTCTTTGCTTTTTCCACAGGGAATGGAAATTCCGGGGACGCCAGCCAAGTCCGCGGTCACGGTGAAGATATCGGCCAGGTACATGGCGAGAGGATCGTCGGCCTTTTCGCCTAGCTTGAACGCCGGCGTCGGGCTAGTCGGAGTAACGATTACATCAACCTTGGAGAATGCTTCATCGAAGTCGCGCGCCAGCAAACTGCGCACGCGCTGCGCCTTCAGATAATAAGCGTCGTAGTATCCCGCGCTCAGCACATACGTTCCCAGCATGATGCGGCGCTTCACCTCGGCTCCAAAGCCGGCGTCGCGCGTGCGCCGATACATCTCGCTCAACGTCTTGGCCTCGCCCGAGCGCAGCCCGTAACGAACGCCATCATAGCGCGCCAAATTGGCGGATGCCTCGGCAGTGGCAATTACATAGTAAGTCGGAATGGCGTAGGCCGTGTGCGGCAGCGAGATCGGAATGATCTCAGCTCCCGCATTCACCAGTTCCTGCATGCCGAACTCCACTGCAGCGCGAACCTCAGGATCGAGCCCGTCCTCGAAGTATTCCAGAGGGACGCCGATTTTCATGCCCTCGACAGGCTGGCCAATCTGACTGCAGAAATTAGGCACTGGAATGTCGGCGGTGGTGGAGTCGAGAGGATCGCGTCCGGCGAGCACCTGCAGCAGCATGGCAACATCCTTCACTGTCTTGCCGAAGGGGCCGGGATGATCGAGCGAGGAGGCAAACGCAATCAGTCCGTAGCGCGAGACGCGCCCGTAGGTCGGCATCAGTCCGACCACGCCGCAGAACGCCGCCGGCTGCCGGATGGAGCCGCCAGTGTCGGAGCCTAGCGATGCGACCGCTGTCCCCGCGGCAATCGCCGCAGCCGAGCCGCCCGACGAGCCCCCGGGTACGCGCGAAAGATCGCGTGGATTGTGCACCGGATAGAAGCCGGAATTCTCGTTGGACGATCCCATGGCAAACTCATCGCAATTGGTCTTGCCCAGGATAATGGCCCCCGCTTCCTCCAGCTTTGCCACCACCGTGGCATCGTAAGGCGCAATGAAGTTTTCCAGGATTTTCGAACCCGCAGTCGTGCGGACATCCTTGGTGGTGAAAACGTCTTTGACCGCGACCGGTACTCCGGCCAGCGGCGGAAGAGCATCGCCCTTGTCGGCCAGCGCATCAATGCGGGCTGCCTGCCTATAGGCGCGTTCTTTGCACAGGGTTAGGTACGCCCCGATCGCGCCGTCTTCGGCCGCAATCTTGTCGTAGAAGCCGTCAACCAGAGCGGTTGCCGTAATCTCTTTTTCCAGCACTGCCGTACGGGCAGACGCGACAGTCAGCAGATCCAGGTTCATGATATGGGGTCACGCGGCTTTCTAGCGCTCGATCACCTTCGGCACTTTGAAAAAGGTTCCGTCCGTGGCTGGCGCGTTGCGTAGCGCCTCCTGGTGCGGCAAGCAAGGAACCAACTCGTCAGCCCGCATGGCGTAGGCGAATGGGTTCGCGTCGTCTTTCTCCCTGCGCTCGCCATAGCGGCTGGCCACCTGGGCCATGGGCTCGACGTTGCTGGTATCCAACTGGTTGAGCCGGTCGATGTAGCCCAGAATCGAGTTCAGGTCCTTCAACATGCGCGCGCGTTCCTCTTCCGTGAGGTCGAGGTGCGCCAGATCCGCGACGTAGGAGACATCTTTTTCCGAAACCATTAGGGATACCTTCTTGCAGGCTAACGCTTAGAGCGATCAATCGGGACGAATTCGATGCCGCTGACCGGTTCTGAGCTAATCTGGTTCAGGGCCGCCAGATATTGCCGGCTTAAACTCTGCAATTGATGCTGCCAGGTCCTGTCCGGCACCTCGACGGTCAACACTCCATTGGCAAAACTGACGGCGTTTGTACGTTCAGCCGTGCTCCCGCCACAGGCCAGTGGCCATGCCAGCAAGGGTGCGCTGTCTCCCTCACGGCGCAGCGTGTCGGTGAAAATCTTTCTCAGCGTTGCCCGTGCATGTTGCATGGCGGAGCTTCGATTCTAGCACCGGTTTCGCACATGATCAGCTGGCGAGCGGGAACTGACGACGCACAAAGTCGAGGGCTTCTTCTCTGCTGCGTAACGATCCTTCCAGTTGCGCGTCTTCCACTGCCGACAGGATCGAACGGAACTCCGGCCCGGGCTTATAGCCAAGCTGAATCAGGTCTTGTCCAGTCAGCAGCGGCGCCGGCCTGATCTCTTCCGCCGAGCTATGTTCCAGACGCTCGCGGACAAAATCGTACAGCGACAAGTTGCCATGGCTGCTCAGGCAATCCATGCGATGCAACTCCAGATGCTCCTCGAACTTGGGCAGGCGCAGAAAGCGCTTCAGCGTCGATTGCTTCATCCGCTCCGTATCGGCAAAGCGCATGTGATTCGCCACCAGGGCTGCGATCTGCTTGGTTTCGTCGTTGGAAAAATGTAACCGGTGGCAGATCTCCTCGGCCATGCGCGTGCCGACCTCGACATGCCCATCGAAACGGATGCGGTCGGGCGCAACCCGGAATGTCGGGGGCTTGCCGACATCGTGCAGCAGCGTTCCCCACGCTAGCGTGCGCGAGCACTTTGGCGGCAACTTTTCCAGCAGAAGCAGAGTGTGGATCCACACATCGCCTTCGGGATGAAACTGCGGCGGCTGTTCCACTCCATGCATGCGAGCGATTTCCGGCAGCACTTGCTTCAGCAAACCGGTTGCGTCGAGCAGTTCAAACGCCTGGCGGGCGCTGCCTTCGGTAAGCATCTTGGTCAACTCGTCGCGCACCCGCTCGCGGCTGACCTGATGGATCAGCGGCGCCAGCCGCTGAATGGCCGCGAACGTTTCTGGCTCGATCACATAACGAAAGCGGGCGGCGAAACGTACAGCCCGCAGCATGCGCAGCTTGTCTTCCTGGAAGCGCAACTCCGCATCGCCGATGGCGCGAATTATGCCCGCTTTAAGATCATCGCGGCCACCGACAAAATCGAGCACGCGCCTTCTATCCAGCGGATCCATCAACAGCCCATTGATGGTGAAGTCGCGGCGCTGCACATCCTCCTTGGGATCGGTGGAATAGCGCACCTGGTCGGGATGGCGGCCATCGGAGTAGGCGCCATCGTTGCGAAAGGTGGCAACTTCAACGTAGTTGGGGTGCTCCGAAGGCGTGGCTGGGCGAGGCATATCCTCGGGTGCTGGAACCAGCACCACGCCGAACTGCGCACCCACTGCGTAGGTCTCGGGAAAAATGCGCATGACCTCGGGCGGCGTGGCGTCGGTAGCCACGTCATAGTCGGCCGGCTCTTGCCCCAGCAGCATGTCGCGCACGCAGCCTCCGGCGAAGTAGGCCTGGAAGCCGCGCTGGCGAAGCTCGCGAACGATGTTGGTGGCGTGGGCTTTCATTCGAAATTTTATTCTGGTTCCCCGTATTTCCTGATCTTTCGAAAACAATAAATGAATACCAAAAGGCCACAAAGAACTCCGGCGGGAACTCCAAAGCTAATCCCGAACCAAGCCTCCCCCTCATTCGAGAGCAAGCGTAATTTGAATAAGAGCGCGCCGATCAGCCCGGCACCAATTATGACGACCAAAACGAAGGTTATTCCGGCAGCGATGATGGAAAAAAATGCGGCAACAATTCCTTCCACAAAATCTTCCATGTCAGTACCCTCCGTAAGGGTTCATGTCGACAAGCTCATTTCAAATAGCCGGAGCTCAATCGCTTAGAACTTGATGATAACGCCTTGGATTGCCGATGCCCCGTACAATGAAGCTGTGCTTGACGTTTTCATTCTCGGAATCGAGAGCTCCTGCGACGAGACTGCCGCGGCCGTGGTCCGCTCCGGTGAAGAGCTGATCTCGAACGTGGTGTACTCGCAGATCGCCACCCATCAACCTTATGGTGGAGTGGTGCCGGAGCTAGCTTCGCGCGAGCATTTGCGCGCCATCGTTCCTGTCGTCCGCAAGGCGATCGAGGATGCGGGCAGGACCTATGCAACCATCGATGCCCTAGCAGCGACCAAAGGCCCCGGCCTCGCGGGCGCGCTGCTGGTGGGTCTCAGCTATGCCAAGGCACTCTCTTACGCGCTCGACAAGCCACTCATCGGGGTTAATCATCTGGAGGGCCACATTCACGCCGTGCTCCTGGAGGAGCGGCAGAACGGAAATCGTGAGCTGGAATTTCCCGTGCTGGCGCTGGTGGTCAGCGGCGGCCATACCCACCTGTATCTGGCCGAGCGCAGGGACGCTGCTTGGACCTACCACGATGTAGGACATACACGCGACGACGCCGCCGGTGAGGCTTTCGACAAGGTCGCCAAGCTGCTGGGGTTGGGATATCCGGGCGGCCCGATCATCGATTTTCTCGCTGGTCATGGCAATCCTCAGGCTGTGAAATTCCCTTTTGCCCAGATCAAGCATCGCGATCGCAATCCCCAGAACCGCCATGCCGATGACACACTGCGCGCAGATTTCTCCTACAGCGGCATCAAGACTGCCGTGCTGCGCTATGTGGAAACCCACCAGATGCGGGAAAGCATCCGGCAGCGACGGTGCAGCCTGGCGCATACCGCACTTCCCACCCGCGAGCAGATTCTGGCCGCCTGCGATCCCCAGACGCTCGACCTGGTCGCGTCGTTCCAACGGGCAGTCGTAAACGATCTGGTCGGCAAGACATTAGCGGCCGCACGGGAGCACGATGTGTCAACCGTGCTGGTGACCGGCGGAGTGGCGGCTAATTCCGAGCTGCGCGACAGCTTCGAGCGGCGTGCCGCTGAGCAAGGTCTGCCCGTACTCTTCCCTTCCCGCAAACTCTCAACCGACAACGCCGCCATGATTGCCGCTGCCGCCTACCCGCGGTTTTTGGCAGGTGAGTACGCTGAGCCAGAGTTATCAGCCGATGCCGGGTTACGCCTGCGGTGAAGACGCGGTGGATTCGGCTTCCGTCGAATTGCATTTCTGTAGCAGCACAGGACAACCGGCATCAGGTCGTATATCCTGAACATGATTCGAGATTAAGAATCCCCAGAAAATAGGACCTTCAAGCCTTGCACCAACCTGCTCGTCAGCTGCGACTCGCAATTCTCGGACTTGGGAAAATGGGCGGCATCCTCATGCAGGCCTTGCTAAAACGCGACGTGGTACAGGCGGAAAGTATCTCCGCTACGGTGCAGCACGCGGAACGCGCGGCAAGCCTGTCTCCCAAATACGGGATCACGGTCACAACCGACAATCGGGCTGCGGTCCGCCAGGCGGACGTCATCTTGCTGTGCGTCAAGCCGCAGACTCTAGGTGACGTGATGCAGGAAATCGCCAGCGATCTTCGCCCCGACCAGTTGATTGTCTCGATCGCGGCATCGGTTCCCACCACCTACATCGAGAAGCGGATTCCCGCGGGGATTCCTGTGATCCGCGCCATGCCGAACACCCCCTCCATGGTGGGGGCGGGCATGACTGCCTTTTGTTGTGGGAGCTCGGTAAAGCCGGCCGACCTCGAGGTGACCCAGACTTTGTTTGGCACGGTTGGTGAAGTGGTGCGGGTTGACGAGAAACACATGGATTCTGTGACTGGCTTGTCCGCCAGCGGCCCGGCCTACATCTACATGGTGATGGAGTCGCTGGCCGAAGGCGGGGTAAAGATGGGATTGCCGCGCGACATCGCCATGAGGCTGGCGGCGCAGACCGTGCTGGGCTCGGCCAAGATGGTCCTGGAAACCGGCGATCATCCTGCGCTGCTGAAAGACGCCGTGGCTACTCCAGCAGGCTGCACGGTAGACGGCATTCTCGAATTGGAAGAAGGCGGCCTCAGAGTCACCCTGATCAAGGCAGTGGTGAAAGCCTCGCAGCGTGCCAAGGAGTTGTTGTTCAGCTAAGGTTGAACTGTGTCGCGACTCGCTGTGAGGTCCTCTAACGGTGCCCGCACTGAGAACACACTTCTACGATCTCCTGCAGGAAGCAGGCGCGTCGACCTAACTGCTTATTCTTCTTCTTCAGTAGGGATCTTGGATTCGATATCCATGTCGCGGAATTCGCTCGATTCGAAGATTTCGCGGCATTCAAGACACTCTACGTACTCCGCGTCTTCGTCTCGAGAGACTACCTGGACTCGGGGATGCCGACACTGGTTGTCCATGGCGTCGCTCTGAGGATAGTTGTGGGTTGTGTTCGCCAGATGGCTAACGTTCATAAAAAGCGTCTCAAAGGGAAAAACTATTTCGATTGTCGGGTATTGTAGACCGGGACTTATAGTTGTCAAGCATTTCTCATATTAATTTCACTTCCCAATGCGGGTTCTTTCTTTCCGGCTACCCCAACTTAGGTGTTAAGGATGAGTTGCCAGGGGACGAGTTGCTGATAGAAAGGCAGATGTTCCAGGCTGGGCGCGCACGCGCCCGGCCGGGATAGCATCTAACTTGGCAAACCGAGTACAGTCAGCCATTTCCATTCGTTTAGAAACCGGCAGGCCGCAGGTCAGCGCTGTGAGGCAACACCGCAGTATGTTGCCGGCATCAAAAGCTGCAGGGCAGGGGTATATAAAATTGACGACAGTTAAGAAAATTCTGGCAAATGGGATGTCGGAGCAGGAAGCTATCGACCTTGCCAAGCAAGGCGATCCTCAGTGCTTCGAGGCACTGTATGGCCTGCACAAACGGCGCGTTTATTCTCTGTGCTTGCGCATGACCGGCAACACGGCGGAAGCCGAAGATCTGACGCAAGAAGCATTCTTGCAGCTCTACCGCAAGATCGCGACTTTTCGCGGCGAGTCGGCATTTTCCACCTGGCTGCACCGTTTGGCCGTCAATGTAGTCCTTATGCACCTCCGGAAGAAGGGGCTACCCGAGGTTTCATTGGAGGAAACCATGGAGCCGCAACAGGAAGACGGTCCTAAGCGGGACATAGGAACCCGCGACAACGTCCTGGCTGGGTCGATCGACCGGGTTAACCTGGAGCGAGCCATCGAGAGCCTGCCGCCGGGGTACCGTATCATCTTCGTGTTACACGACGTGGAAGGCTATGAGCACAACGAAATTGCCGAAATGATGGGCTGCTCGATCGGCAATAGTAAATCGCAGCTCCATAAAGCCAGAATGAAGCTACGCGATCTTCTGAAGCTAAGTAAAGCTGAGAAGGCCGCTACTAGACGATAGTACGAAAGCGGTTTGGCGGTTGAGGTTCATGGAATCGGTTGCAATGGGTAAGCAGTCGACGGCGCCCGGTCGGGGGAGATTACAGGTATGACGTGTGCGGAGTTTCAAAAGGTTCTGCCTTACATCATCGATGGTGACGGCACAGAGGAGCAAAAAGAGCATCTGGCTACCTGCCAGGTCTGTTCTGATCTGGTGGCCGACCTACGGTACATTGCCGAATGCGCCAAACTGCTGGTGCCTATGGAAGACCCTAGTCCACGAGTTTGGGATGGTATTCAGAAATCCTTGGAACGTGAAGGTTTGGCCAAGCCGGCGCGCAGAGACTGCTGAACTGGGCAAACTCCCGGGCGGGGGCACTGTGCCTGGCTTGGGAGTCGCTTGTACGTTCTCGAAGTTCTTCCTGTACAACCCCCGCTCCCGGCCGGGCCTCCCAAGACTTATTGGAGCCCAGCGCCACAACCCCCGGAAATCCACCTCGAAATAGTTTCTTCAGGCTTGGCCTATAATTAGTTCAGTGAACTGAGCTGGGTTTCCGGTGTCGCATTCACCGCGGCTCACTGCGATGGGTTCGGTTGTCTGAGGAAGACTTCATGTCAACACTTGCCACATCCGTCCACGATCACTCCGTCGACATCTCTACTCAACTCCTGGATGCCATAGCGGCTGACTATCCCGGCCGTGATTTTGCCGTGCGCTTCTGGAATGGCGAAACCTGGGGTGACACTAGAAAACCCCGCTTCACGTTTCTGCTTAAGCATCCCGGGGCATTGCGGCGGATGCTGTTGGGAGCCAACGAGCTCACCCTGGGCGAAGCGTTTATCTACGACGATTTCGACGTAGAGGGAAACCTGGAAGCTGCCTTCGACTTCGCCGAATATTTGCTGGCACATGAGTTGGAGCTTACCGAAAAGCTCCGGCTGGCTGGCCTGCTGCTGCGCCTTCCGCACGGCGCTCGTCATGGTGATCCTCTGGCTCTGCATCTGGTGGGCAGCCCGCATACTAAGCAGCGCGATCGTCAGGCGGTAACCTATCACTACAATCTATCGAATGATTTCTTTGCGCTCTGGCTGGATCGCCGCATGGTGTACTCGTGTGCGTATTTCGAGTCAGGCGAAGAAGACATTCACCAGGCGCAAACCAACAAGCTCGACTACATCTGCCGCAAGCTTCGACTACGTGCGGGTGAGCGGCTGCTGGATGTCGGCTGCGGTTGGGGTGGGCTGATTCTCTACGCCGCCAAAAACTTCGGCGTATATACGCGCGGCATTACCCTCAGCGAGCCGCAAGCGCAACTGGCTCGGGCTCGAATCCAGGAAGCGGGCCTGGAAGATCGCTGCCAGGTTGAAGTTCGCGACTATCGCGATCTCGACCAACCGGCCGGCTACGACAAGATTGTCAGCGTGGGGATGTTCGAACATGTCGGAGAGTCGCGGCTGCCCGAATATTTCGAAAAGGCCTGGAAGCTACTGCGCGCCGGCGGCGTTTTTTTGAACCACGGCATTGCAGCTTCGGCCACCTATCGCCGCCGGGGACCATCCTTCATCGACAAATATGTTTTTCCAGATGGCGGACTGGTACCTTTGCAAACCACCATTCGCGCCGCCGAGAGTTGCGGGTTTGAAGTCCGCGATGTCGAGAGCCTGCGGGAACACTACGCGCGTACCCTGCGGCATTGGGCGCAGCGACTGGAGACCCGTTGCGACGACGCCAGGCGAATCACCAGCGACACCGTTTATCGCGTCTGGCGAATCTACATGGCCGGCTGCGCCCACGCCTTCGCCACCGGCCGCGTCAATCTTTACCAGGTTCTGTTTAGCAAACCCGAACACGGGAATGCCAATTTGCCGCTCACGCGTGCAGACTGGTATGGGAAGCAGGATCTCGGGATCAGCAGCTAGTGTAGTGCGTCATTGAAATCGTCACTTATCCCAGCACGGGTTGTATCAGGGCACGACTTCAGTCGTGCCGAACGGAGGCAGAAATATGCGGGCTTGAGCCCCTGCACCCACTGTTCAGGGGCTAAAGAGACTGTGTCGCAACCGGTGTCGCGGCTCTGCGGCTCACAATAGTCTCCCACTTAACCCGGGGGCTTACGCCGCCCGGCTAACCTCATCCCGCCGCGTTGCGCCTAGTTTGATCGGGTTTTCCACCCTTTGTTCCACCACAAAATTTCCTCTTGGGTTGCGACACAGTCTCTTAAAGCCCAAGGGAAATGATGCTTTTCGGCACGGCCGAAGCCGTGCCCTGATACAAACCTTTATATGAAGAGATTTCCGACGCACTACAGTAGGACTCTTGAGCAGCGATGGTCAGCCTTGATCGACCAAATCCAGAGTCCTCCCGACCTCATTCGACTTTTGTCCATCCGCCGGCCTCTGACTTCACCCAGCGATTGCCATTCGCATCGAGCCACTCCCCCATAGGCCGGTCCGGCTTGTTATCAGAACCGAAGCGTAAAACGTGTCCATCGAGGTCTGATATCTGCATCTCGTAGGCCCATGCATAGTTGGTCGGGGGATGTCGGACCTTGGCTCCCGTCAACTTGTACTCTTCGAAGAGAGATTCGACGTCCTCGGCGCCGATCCACACCCAGGTACCGGGATTACCCTGGTCTCCTTCACATAACATGAAGCTGCAGCGGTTGCGCGAGACCGAAGCCATAATGCCAGGCTCGTGCCAATCGACCTTGAAGCCCAGAACCTTAACGTAGTAATCAATGCTGGCCGGAAGGTTCTCGACCCGCAAGATCGGCACTACACATTCCAGCACCGTTGCACCCTTTGGCTGCACTTGAATATCCGGCATGGCAAGATCCTCCAATTTCTTCTAGTTCAGGGTTCCCTGGTCGCAGATTAGGTTAGGGCTCAATCATAGCTTTGACTTGACTAACGTAGCGCAGCGAACTTGGATCGTCCGAAGCATCGGCGGCTGCAGTCGCAGCACTCAGCCAATGCCGGCTGCTCACCCCGTCCCCCTGGCGCCACGCCAGTATAGCCAATCGGGCAGCGCTTTCCGCTACTCCCGCTGATATCCCCACGGACGCGTAAAGGTCGTGCGCTTCCCGCCACAGCATTGTCGATTCCTCCATCTCACCGGCTTCGCCTTTCAGGACGGCGAGGCTGCGAATGGCATTGGCTACATCAAGCGGCCGGGCTTGTTCCTGGCTCCGATAAAGCGCCACCGCTTCCTGATAGCAGGGCTCGGCCAAGGCCGCCCGGCCCGCATCATGGTGAAGGTCGCCCAAGTGCCGAATCGTGTGCGCCAGCCGCAGCGGCTCGTCCAGTTCGCGAAGAATGGCAACGGCCTCTTCATAGTGCTGGAGGGCACCATCGCGATCCGGCAAGCGTCGCTCCAATTCGCCCAGCCCGCGGAGCGCCTGCGCCAGCTCGGACCGCGTGCCATGTTGTCGCAAGAAATCGATGGCATGGAGCAGATCCTGCTTGGCATCCTGCGCAGGCTTAGTTCTGAGCGCCAGAAGCCCGCGCTCCAGAATATCGCCGGTTCTATCTGACACTGTACGCGTCCCCGCTTGTCTGACAGCAGGCTCGGGCGCTTTCGCGGCGTAACGCCGCAGCACTTCGTCGAGGCGTTCATTTCCTGTGGGATAGTCAACCGCATCGACCTTGGCGCCCGCGGCCAGCAGCGTCTCCACAATCGGAACGTAATCAATTGAAGCGTCGCCATGCACCGCAGACCAAACCGCTTGCCCCAGCACCGTTCCGCCATAGGCGTTGGTCGCCTCGAGCGGAGCGCCTCGTCCCAGCAGCAGCTTCATCGTCTCCAACTGACCCCCGACCACAGCCCAGTGCAAGCCCGTCAGCCCGGTCCTGGCGTGCGCTGTCAGATCAATCCCCTTTTGCAGCAGGAAACTGACAACGTTAGTGCGACCATATTCGCAGGCCCACACAAAGCCTGACTCCATCTGCGCCGGCGTGGCATTGCCTTGCAAGCTGCCATCAGCGCGAAAGAAGCTCTCGACTACATCCAGTCGCCCGACTCCAGCCGCTCCCTCCAGATCTAATCGCGCACCGCGACGGGCGAGAAACTCGGCTGCCGCGCCACGGCCGTTGCGCACCGCTACCATCAGGGGCGTCCATCCTTCGGCCACGCCGTCAATATTCGCACCGGCTTCCAATAAGGTTTCCAGAAGCGCGATCTGCACTCCCGCCCGCCAGGGATGGATGCTGGTCGCTACCAGTCCAAGCGCCGTCGCCTTGCCGCCGTAGGCGTCGCTGGCGGCGTCCACCTCCGCACCGGCGGCGAGCAGCGTCTTAGCCACGTCTACGGCATTCGCCGCAGTTTTCTGCCGGTAGTCCTCCACCCCGTTGCCGGAGACGTAGTGCAGCAAGGGGGCAGCGTGCGCGCGCGAAGATCGGGCACGCACCAGGCTCGCGTCTTGTCGCAGCAATCTTTCCAAGGTTGGCAGATCGCCGGCAACGATGGCGTCGGCCGCTGCCTCAAAATTTGAGATGGGCGAACTGGCGCGAGTCAGCTCCCCGATATGTTGGGCGAAGCGGGGCCAGCTTTCGAAACCGTGTTCGCGGGCGAGGACGAATTGCGCATCTGCCAAGACACATTGCGTCTGGAGCGAGTCACTATCGGCTATTTTGCCGGCACGAGGATTGTGCTGTCGGATGCGCCATATCGCCTCCGGCGCGCCGGAGTGGCAGGCGTTCAGCAGTTCTTTGGCCTGCTTTTTGTATTGCTCAAGGCTGGGGCGGGCGGGTAGTTCTTTAACATCCATGACAACCTTCCTTTCATGCTGCGCCTGGAGTCCGCACAAGTCAGGCTAAAAGGAGGTTCGCAGTACGTTGCACTGCATAAGGTGGGCACGGCCCTTTCCGCGGACTGGATGCGCCCTTCGCGCTGGCGAATACCGTAGCGCTTTTCCGCACACGAAGTCAACGAATTGGTGACCAGCAGCCACTGATCCGATAAACCGCGGTTGATGTTTCGTAAGGGGGATCCAGGGCAAAACGCACGGGACACTCACACGCTACGATATGAGAAAACAGGGGCCGCGCCTGCGGCCCCGCCCATTAGTTAACGCAATCCGCCGGCGGCGGTTATGGTTTCGCCGGTCAGCCAGCCGGAATCGTCCGCGGCCAGAAAAACTGCGATCGGGGTGATGTCGTCCGGTTCCGCGTACCGCCCCAGAGGAGTCTGCGCCACTGCGTTCTTCTCGAATTCGCTGCCGATGATTCCCCCCGTGACCGTGCCCTCGGTGTGCACCACTCCCGGGTTGATGGAGTTAACCCGGATCTTCCTGGGACCAAGCTCCTTGGCCAGCGAACGCGTGACCGCATCAACCGCCGCCTTGGTGGCGGCATAAACCGCTGCTTGCGGCGGCGTCAGCGTGCTGGCGATGGAACTGATGTTGATGATATTTCCGCCGTCGCCATTGAAATATTTTGCGGCCTCCTGGGTGGCCAGCAACACGCCCAGTACGTTGGTATTGAACTGGCGATGAAACTCTTCCTCGGTGAATTGCTCCAACGGAGCGAATTGATAGACGCCCGCGTTGTTGACCAGCACGTCCACCCGGCCAAAAGCTTTGTTGGTCTCGTTGAATAGGCGCTTCACATCGGCCGCCTTGGCCACATCGCCCTGCACCGCGATCGCCTTGCCGCCTTTTTCTTTGATCTCGGCCACCACGCGCTCGGCGCCTTCCTTGCTGGAAGCGTAATTCACCACCACGGCCGCGCCCTCCGCCGCCAGGCCCTTGGCGATACCGGCGCCGATGCCTTTCGAGGCGCCCGTTACCACTGCAACTTTGTTCGTCAGCTTACCCATTGCCATCCTCCTTCAGAGTCAATCTATGGCTTCATCATTTCGATGACTGTCGAATTGATGAGGGAGACCGCAAAAAGGGTTCAGCTTGGCAGGTTAAATTTCGGCGAGACGGGCCAGATACCCCTGCAGTACGTCGCGCTGCAGGACGAGATTGGCGAATTTGCCCTGGCGGACGATTTTGATAAGTCCCGCCGCTTCCAGCTCTTTCATGTGATGGGAGAGGGTAGCTGCGCTGATCGGCTGGGTGTCACGCAACTCGGAGCAGGGTACGGCGCAGTCGTGTCCGCCGATCTGCTTGAGGATTTTGTAGCGGCGCGGGTCGGCCAGAGCGCGGGCGATCAGGGCAAACTGCCGGTCCGTTAGTCGAATGCGCTTGGACTTTTGCATCGTAGTGACAGCGGATAGTGACTAGTGGATAGTAAACGTCATTGTGCACTATTCAGTAAAAAGCTAGGCGAGGAAAGCAGATCCGTCACAGGCTACCGCCGGTTCGCGACGATAAATGAGCAACTTCAACACTCAAGAGAATCGAGTTCTTGGCCTTTGCTATCCACTAACCACTATCCCCTGTTCTTGGATACGGCCCGCGATAGCCGATCTGGTGCGAGATGCGGCGGCCCGCCTCTTTCACCATGTCCGCGAGATGCGGAATCGCGTCGCGCGGCACATCATTGATGGTTCCCGTCGAAGCCACCGCTGCTTCCACTCTGCCCTCGCTGTTGAAGATGGGGGCGCCCACGCAGCGCGCGCCCAGGCTGTTCTCTTCATCATCGATGGCATAACCCAGTTGGCGAACCCGCTCGAACTCTTTCATCAGCCGGGGCAGGGTGGTGATGGTGTGGTGGGTCAACTTTTTCAGCCCGCGCTGATGGAGGATGGTGTTGCGTTCGGCCGGGTCCAGATACGCCAGCAATGCCTTGCCCACGGCGGTGGAATGTACTTCCATGCGGCGGCCGACCCAGGTGTTCATCTTGATGAAGCCCGGCGCCTCCACCTTCTCCACATACACCGCCTCCGCATGATCGAGGATGGCCAGGTGCGTCGTGATGTGGATCTGGTCCACCAGCCGGCGCATAACCGGAAGTGCCACCTCCCGGACATCAACCCCACTCAAAGCCGCCCGCGACAAGCTCAATACCTTCATGCCCAGCCGGTAGGTTCCGTCTTCTCCGTCGCGACGAAGATAGCCATGCTGCTCCAGGGTACGCAGGATGTAGCTGGCTGAACTCTTTGGAATCTTTAGTTTACGACTGAATTCCGCATTCGACATTCCGCCCTCGCGCTGGGCCGCGGCCTCCAGAATCAGCAAGGTCCGCTCCACCGCAGTGGACGGATTTTCAATTTGACGGGGCATGACCAACCAGTCTAACAGCCAATGAATCTGACTCCATGGTACAGAATGATGAATTTATGTTCAATATGTTGAACAACAGGGTTGCACCACCGTCAGACGACCCGTTATGGTGTGTGCATCCTATGGAATGAATGTTCAGTATACTGAACAATGCACTCGTTCCCGATGCCTGGTAAACAAGCTTACTCAGGGTTGATTAGACCCTGCTCAAACGCTCGCAGTCGAGAGGAGATCACGAATATGGCGGCGCACGCATCCGCGGCGGACCTCGCAAAATCCTGGAAGACCGATCCTCGCTGGAAAGGAATTCAACGCCCTTATACTCCGGAAGACGTTGTACGCTTGCGCGGCACGCTTCGAATCGAATACACCCTCGCCCACCTGGGCGCAGAACGCCTGTGGGAAATGCTGAATTCCGACGGCTATGTCAACGCCCTGGGAGCCATGAGCGGCAACCAGGCAGTGCAGATGGTCGCGGCTGGTCTGAAGGCGATCTACGTGAGCGGCTGGCAGGTCGCGGCCGACGCTAACGATGCCGGGCAGATGTATCCTGACCAGAGCCTCTACCCTGCCGACTCCGTACCCAACCTGTGTCGCCGGCTGAACAATGCCTTGATGCGGGCCGACCAGATCCATCACTCCGAGGGCAAGAACGGCATCAACTGGTTTGCTCCGCTCATCGCCGACGCGGAAGCTGGCTTCGGCGGCACCCTGAACGCCTTCGAGTTGATGAAGGCCATGATCGAGGCGGGCGCCGCTTGCGTCCACTTCGAGGATCAGCTGTCTTCGGCCAAGAAGTGCGGCCACCTGGGCGGCAAAGTCCTGGTGCCCACGCAAGAGGCGGTCCAGAAGCTGATCGCAGCCCGCCTGGCGGCGGATGTTCTGGGCGTTCCCTCGCTGATTCTGGCGCGCACCGATGCTAACAGCGCGCTATCTGTTGACCAGCGACATCGATCCCTACGATCGCATCTTCTGCACCGGCGAGCGTACTCCGGAAGGCTTCTACGCCATTCACGGCGGCCTGGACTCAGCCATCGCGCGCGGCCTGGCCTATGCGCCGTATGCCGACATGATCTGGTGCGAGACCTCGGAGCCAAACCTGAAGGAAGCCGAGCGTTTCGCCGACGCCATCCACGCGAAGTTCCCGGGCAAATTGCTGGCCTACAACTGCTCGCCTTCGTTCAACTGGAAGAAGAAGCTTGACGACGCCACCATCGCTCGCTTCCAGCCGGCGCTGGCCGAGATGGGCTACAAGTTCCAGTTCATCACCCTGGCTGGCTTTCACGTGCTCAACCTCAGCATGTTCGAGCTGGCCCGCGCCTACAAAGATAGCGGCATGACTGCCTATTCGCGGGTACAGGAGAAGGAATTCTCTCGCGAGTTCAGCCATGGCTACTCCGCAGTAAAGCACCAGCGATTTGTGGGCACGGGATATTTCGACGAGGTCACGCAGGTCATTGCCAGCGGCAAGTCATCGTTGTCGGCACTGGAGCATTCCACCGAGGCTGAGCAGTTTGCCGAGATCAAGGTCCCGGGGCAGATGATCGAGGTGGGACAGGATCCATCGTGCCGGCCGATTCTAGGCGAGTGTCCGTTGACCTGCCAGCATGACCACGAGCATGTGCGGAGCGGTAACGCCTCGGCCAACGACTAACCGTTTTTCCCTAGCAGAGAGCGTGCTAACCGGCACGCTGGGCACGGGTTCCTCCTTCCCCGTGCCTTCTTTATTTGTTTACAACATCCGGACACTATCCCATCGCTATCGCCAGTGTTCGCAGCGCTTGCCGGATCTGAACCTCGGAGTACGCCGCATAGCCCAATACCAGGCCGGCGCGGCCTCCGGGCCTCTCGCGATAGGTGGTGAGCGCTGGAGCCTCGACTCCTAACTCGCGAGCACGGCGCGAAATCACGGAGTCCCGCATGCCTTTCGCCAGCCAGCCTAAAACGTGCATTCCCGCCTGGTGCGAGCGCACTTCGACGGCGCCTGCCAATTCGCGATGAAGACTTTCGAGCAGGGCGTTCTGCCGCTCCAGGTACAACACGCGCATCCGCCGGATGTGGCGAGCCAGGTGACCTTCGGCTATGAACTCGGCCAGCACAGCTTGTTCTACTGTAGGACTATGCCGGTCGATCACGGCCTTCGCTCCACTAAAGGCATCCACGAGTTGGGCAGGAACGATGATGTAGCCCAGGCGGAGCGACGGGAACAGCACTTTGCTGAAGGTGCCACAGTAGATGACGCTGCCGCTTTTATCCAAGCCTTGCAACGAGGCGATGGGGCGGCTGGCGTAGCGATATTCGCTGTCGTAATCGTCTTCCAGAATCCAGCAGCGTTTGCGCTTCGCCCAAGCCAGCAGTTCCAGGCGTCGTGCCAGGGTCATGATCACGCCGGTGGGGTATTGATGAGAGGGCGTGACGTAAGCCAACCGTGCGCCGGGCGACAAGCGCTCGCCGGCATTCACGTCAAGCCCGGCGGCATCGACGGACACCGCAACCGGCTTCAGTCCTGCAGCCAGCAGAGCTGCCCGCGCCCCACCGTAGCCGGGCTCTTCGATCCAGGCTTCCTCGCCGGGATCGAGTAACAGCCGCGCAGCTAGATCGAGTGCCTGCTGGGCCCCCGAAACGATGATGATCTGCCCCGCATCGCAGTCGACCGCCCTGGCCGCAGCTACATATTCGGCGATCGCTTCTCGCAGCGGCCTGTGACCTGCCGGATCGCCGTATGACAGCAGTTCCGCCGGCCGGCGTCGCCAATGCTTGGTCACCAACCGGCTCCACAGATCGAAGGGAAACTGATCCAGGGCGGGAACTCCGGGACGAAACGGCCGCGGCGGATCTGCATGTCGAACCCCAAGCCGATTGGGAGACAGCATCCGCCCACGTTGCGAAAGCTGAGCCACGCCTCGCAAAGACCGCCGCGGACGCTGGATAGCCGGAGCGCGAAGAACCTTGTCAGGCAAGGCTCTCGCAACAAACGTGCCGCTGCCAGTCTCGCCTTCCAAATAGCCCTCGGCGAGTAGCTGTTCATAGGCTCCGATGACAGTGTTGCGCGCGACCGCCAGCTCCTGGGCGAGACTGCGGGTGGAGGGCAGCTTAGCGCCGGCGCGCAAACGGCCTTCGAGGATTGCGGTCCGCATTTGGTCATAGATCTGGCGATACAAAGAAATGCTCGACGAGATATCCAGCGCCAGCGCCGCCGGTCCGATAGAAGACAGCTTTCCTTTCATCACACCCCCGGTAAAGTGGCTCCATTATATTTGGCGAGAGTGGAACTTTTCATGGGTCCGATTGCAAGCGACTATTGGGTGGAAGTCATTCGATCACCGGAAGGACAGAACCATGAACGACACCGCAGTCGACACGACGTGGACTACCAAGATTCGGCAGCATCCGGAGCGGGCGGTGCCTGATCGCGCCCAGGAGTTCCTGGCCGAGGGCTACGTGGCGCATGTTGGGTTTGAGCAGGACGGCCGACCCTACGTCATTCCTATGCTCTATCACTATTCGGCAGATCGGCCCGACCGCCTGTATCTTCACGGAGGCTTACCCAGCCGCATGCTGCGGCAACTGGCTTCAGGCGTGCCGGTTTGCGCGACCGTGACGGCGCTGGACGGGTTGGTGTACTCCCGCGACGCCAAGTATCACTCCGCCAACTATCGTTGCGTGATGTGCTTCGGACGAGGCCGATGGATCGAAAATGATGAGGAGAAGCGCTCCATCTTTGAGGAGATGACTATACGCTACTTCCCCGGACGCACCGCCGGCAAAGACTATACCGCCGCGCCGAAAGCGCACCTGGCAGCTACAGCGGTGGTGGAAGTCGTGATCGAGGAGATGACCGCGAAGATGCGCGAGGGCGGTCCAAAAGGCCCGCAGGATAACGACGATAACGCTCCCGGTACTTGTGGAGTGGTTGGACTGGGCGATCCTCACATCGCTGACTGAAGTTCTCCGCGAAGACTTCGTGTGCCCATCACGATTGTTGTTGGTAGATCGTGTGGCCCCGCCTATCACGGGCAATAGACGCGGCACGCCTGATGACCCCAAAATTTCTGGCACTATGGATTTACTTAATAGCGCTGAAGCATTCTGCTCTCTAGGAAGGACGCCGATTGGTAGCGCCCCTCTGCAAAACAATTAAGCACCGGGAGAATTCAGCGCCACATGCAACTTCAACGCCCCACCCTGCTCTCTGGATTCGCGCCGGTTTGCGATCGGCGCCGGGCTGGGTGGGAATCTTCGGCGGCGGCGAAGGTGCAGAGACTGGCGCAGCGGCTGGCGGCGGAGCCGCGTCCAAGGTGGCCAGCGCCAAACAGCAAGTCATCCTAGAGAGTGGGACGATGCTGACCATCAGCGTGTTCAGCATTTGACCGGGATACCGAATCCTGCCAAACGTGCCCGGTTCGGTATCCGGCATTCGGCCAGAATGCTGCTACAACACCGCGGGATGAATCGGCCTCCTACCCGGACGGATGGGTTGCCGAGGCATGCGCAACTTCTCTATCGCGGGCGTTCTCGTAGCCAACTGACGAAAAATAGGCGGCGCGATCGAAGAAGCGCCCCGTCGAGTAGAGCAGATCGATCTCGCCGATCAGATCGGTGGGCTGCAGCAGATCTTCCTGGCGCAGGAACTCCCACAGGTGCTCCTTGGTCGCATGCAGAGCATAGAGCATTTGACTATAGGGCACACCCTGATGAGCGCGGCGTGCCCCCAGTCCAATGTAGCGTTCCTCAATTTCCGACTCCGTCTTGGTCAGCAGCCAATCGGTCACGTTGCGATAAATCTCGTAAGCCCGTTGCTTCAATTCACTCGCTGGGACCGACGACAGCAAATCACTGCAAGCCTCGGAATCCTTCAGCTTGCGTATCAATCCTTCGGAAAGCTGATCAGCATGGTCTTCGATCAGCCGAACCAGCCTGAGTGCGAACATAACTTGCCTCCTTGCTGCCGATGCCGTTGCCGGTAACAACGGCCGGTCTCAGAATCTACGCTGCGTGATGAGTACCGGACAAAGCGCCTCAGCTACGATCCGGTAGGCTTCGTGAACGAAATGAAATCCCCACGGCTCCTCCCGGTGAACACTCAACACCATGAGATCGATCTCCCGCTCCTTAGCCACGCGCAGAATTTCGGCGGACGGATCCTTACTGAATTCGACCCAGAATTCCGCCGGGTACTCAACTTCCGGTTTGTAAGCCAGCAGCGCTCGGAGACGCGATTGGAAGTAGGGCCGTCCAGTGACCTCCTGGTCGCCCGGAAAGGGCGCCGCAGCCGGAGACGCAACGTGCAGCAGAGCCAGGTGAGCCTCGTGCTCCCGGGCCAGCAGGGCAGCGCATTTCACGGCCATCGCTTCATCCGATTGCAGATCGGTCGCGAGCAGAATTCGCTTCGGCTCCCACACCGGATGCCATCCGGTCACCAGGGGACCAATGGCCAGGACGGCACAGTGCACGTGGCGGAAGAAGTGTTCCGCCGCTGCGCCAGTTGCCAGTTTCCTGAACCCCTTGCCGGCATGCGTTCCCACCACGACCAGATCGACTTGATCGAACGAAACCAGGCGCTCGACCACATTCAGCGGCGTGCCCGTCAGCAGCCACTGGGAACATTCAACCTCGCCGCACTTCTCCGCCTCGCGACGCAGCCTTTCGTCGGCTTGGGCGAATTCCTCATCCTGTTTGTGGCTTACGATCGCCTGCCATAGCTCGGCGTGCGAAACCGGCTCGACGGCATGCACCAAATGAATTCTGGAGCCATAGTGTCTGGCAATACCGATGGCGTACTGCAGTGCCACTTCGGACGCCGGGGAAAAGTCTATGGGCACAACAATCTTCTTGAGCGCAAGTCTGGGTCGAACACTGAGAACGGCCATCGCACACCTCCCGCCTAGGTCACCAAAGCGGCTTGCCCTGGGCATCCCGGAAAACGAACACCTCTTCGCCGCGACTGATCTCCCGGGCCAGCAGTGCTTCTCTGCCGTCAAGAACAACCCTGGAACCAACTACCTCAACTTCTTCGCCCTGAGCAAAAGTCAGCCGGTATTGCTGCATCAACTTCGGAGCAGCCAGGTACACCTCAACCGTCCCGTCCCGGGTTTGCAGAACCAGGTAGGATCCTGCTTCGCCAACGCCAGGGTCATTTGCGCCCACAACAATACCCTTCACCCGAATCTCGGATTGGGGATCATAGCGAGCCGTAATCACGGAAGACGATAAGCCGGACTGAGTGCCGGCCCGGGTGGGATTAAGAACTACAACGAGGGCAGCAAGGAAGCACAGCGCTTTCGATGCGATACGCATGATGCGCCTCTGGGAGAGCAAGCTCGTCCGCCGGGGCGACACACCTGTCGGCACGTCTTGCTAGTTTGATTGTAGGACGGAGCTTATTGCTTTGTCTGTGACGTGAGTCGCCCTCGCCCGGTAACCAAAACGCCCCTACCGTCGAGGAATCGCCGGCAGGCTTGCCACGGTCAACCTGGGCTTACCTACTCGGACTCCAACACTAGATAGCGTAGTTCGCCGGAGCGCTCAATCTGCAGCACGATTACGTTTCCCGGCTTGACCTTGTGCAGAGCCTGCTTGAGACTCGCCAGATCCTGCACGGTTGTGCCGTTGACCGCATGGATGATGTCTCCCGGCTGCGGCCCTTCGCCGAGCAGCGTACTGGTGGGAGTGCGCGCCGCCACCAACACTCCACTGGTGATGCGCACATCACCCAGGGCTTCGCGCAATTCAGAGTTAAGCGGCAGTGCAACCACACCCAGTCGGCTGACCAGGTTATCCGGGCCGGTCAGCATGTCGGCGAAGCGCTCGGGATCATCCGGCCGTTCCATCACGGTTACGGCAACTGTCTGTACCTGTCCATTGCGCATCACCCCGACGTCTACTTTCTGGCCGACCTTAGCGGTATACAAATCCAGAGCGAAATGGCGCACATCATTCACCGGTTTGCCACCAAGGCTGACCACCACATCCCCGACCTTCAGGCCGGCCTTGTCGGCGGACGAGTCAGGAACGACGTCCTCCAGCAGAACCCCACGGTTCACCGGCAGGTGCAACCCTTCCACCAGGTCGGGCGTGATGGTCCGCAGATAAACCCCGATCTGGCCGCGGTGCACGTGACCTTTGGTCCGAATCTGGTCGAACACGCTGCGCACCACGTCGCTGGGAATCGCAAATCCCAGTCCCTCATTTCCCCCGGACTGCGACAGGATGAAAGTGTTGATACCAACCACCTGACCATCGACGTCCACCAGCGGACCACCGCTGTTGCCGGGATTGATGGGGGCATCGGTCTGAATGTAGATTTCGGGCTTGTCGGGGTCGATCTGGCGCGCGGTCGCGCTAATGACGCCCATGCTTACCGAGTTCTCCAAACCCAGCGGGCTGCCGAAGGCAAGCACAATTTGTCCCTGCTTGAGGTCGCTGGAGTTGGCCAGCTGCAATGCCGGCAATCCGGTTACGTCGATCTTCAGCACCGCCAGATCGGTCAGGTCGTCGACCCCCACGAGTTTGGCCTCGATAGGCCCGTGGGGTGCAGCCAGTTCGGCGGATTCCTGCTTGTCCAGACCTTGCAGCCGCACTCGGATCTTCCTGGCGCCTTGAATGACGTGAGCATTGGTGACGATGTATCCGTCGGGGGACAAGATGACGCCCGCGCCGATTCCGCGCTGCGGCTCCAGGTAGGCCGTGTCGGTGTCGCTCTTATCGTCGTCGCTGCTCAAGCCGAAGCCGGTAGTCAGAATCTGCACTACCGATTTCGTAACTCTACCCGAGAGCTCCTGAACGGACTGGCTGAACACATGCAGCGGATCGCTCTTGAGCAGCTTGGCTGCCTCAGCTGAGCGGGTCGGCTGTTCGGTTTGCGCGAAGCCGCGCGGCGGCACCAGAGCTAGGGCGAGAATTACCAGTGCAAGCAAACGCGCACGTATGGGCATTCGTGTCTTTCTCCCCAGCGCTTGCGAAGTCGCATCCATCATGAGCCATCCCGAGTCAACATGATCGTTCTGCCGTATAAGATGGAATTCTCGCCTACGAAGTATCACGGTTCCATTTATTTCTCGCAGCTATCTGCGGCTTTGCCAGCGGAAACCAATCCTGGCCAGGACGGGCTGGCCCACATTCACCACCGGCGTCTTAGCTATGTTGTACTCCTCATTGGTAAGGTTTTCGCCCTGGAAGAAGACGTCAAGGCCCTTGGGCAGCGGGTGGGAAACGGTGGCGCTGAGCACGAAATAAGAGCCCAAGGGAAACAGATTCTGATCGTCGTCGAATTCATTGCTCTCGGTACGCCCCTGAATCGCTACAAAAATGTTCTTGGGTGCTGCCCATGTCCCCTGGAAGGTAAATACATTGCGCGGCACCAGGGGAATCTGATTGCCAACCAGTGACGGGTTAGAAGGATTACTGGCGACCGTGGTGTCCATGAACTGATAGCCGGCGGCCAGGGTGATGCGATTGGTGAAGCGGATGTCCGTCCCCAGTTGAAAACCCAAGGACTGGATCTTACCGAGATTCTCGCGCATTCTGACAATGAGTGCCGGCGTCGAACTCAACGTAACATTCTCTACCGGATCGGTGACGATCCCTCCGAAGAAGCTGCCATGGATCGACACCCGGTTATTCATCATGGTAGTACGGACACCGGCTTCGCCACCGCTGTAACGTTCCGCCCGTAGAAAGGCGTTGGCCAGGGTTTGCACGTTGCCGACGCGAAATGCGCGGTACAGCTCGTTCAACGTAGGAGCGCGGAAGGAGCGATAGCCCGACCCATACAGCACCCAGCGATCGCTCAGCCGGTAGGAGGTAGAAATGCGCGGGTCAAAAGCATTCTGGCCACGACCTGGATAGTTGATATCGGTCGCCGAGCCATGCACCGGTATGCGAATCGAGCTGGCGTCATAGTTACTCCACAGATCTTCCCTGCCTGCCAGCGTCAACGACCAGCGCGCGGTGATCTGCACAATACCTTCCAGGAAAGCGCCCAGCGTCTCCTGCGTGCCTCCATTGGATAAGCGAGCCGTAGGATTGCCGGCCGAATACGTCGTCTCCAGACTTACGCCTTGAACATAGGTGCCGTCGAGTCCCGCCAGCAGCGTGAAGCGGCGAGCGAGTTGCTTCGACCATTGCCCGATCAACCCCATCTGCTGCACGGGAACATTCTGCACATCGGTCAGCGACTCGCTGTCGCGGTTCAGGGCGACCGAGGAGAATGTCTGGTGATAGTTCTGCGTCCCACCGTACAGGCGCAATGTAAACAAGCCCGCGCTCGGACTGTTGTAGTCCGTACCAAAGGCCAGCTGCCGAATGGTAGTGTCGTTGATCTGCAACGGTGTGCCGTTCTGGCGATCCTCACCATAGAGCGTGCCGTTCAGAAACATTTGGCCGCGATCGCCGAACAGCCGCTCCAGGCGCAGGTTCCCGCTCCCGTATTGCACATTGACCGGAGCATCGACGGTACCGCGGTAGGGCTCGGGCACGTCGGTATAGCCGTTGGTCCGAAATCCTTCTCCGCTGGCCACCAGCGCCCATTGTCCGAAGCGCAGCGCTCCCCAGCCCGATCCGAAAGGCGAATTCTCGTTGCCGTACGATACCTCAACATCGCCGGCCGTCTGCACCGCCGAGCGCGTTTCCAGGTTGATGACACCGCCCAGTGCGTCATTTCCATAGAGCGCCGAAACTCCTCCGGGGACCAGTTGCACCTGATCCAGCGATGCCTGCGGAATTCGCGCCCAGTAAATCCAGCCGCCGAACGGATCGTTGATGGGAATGCCATCAGCCAATACCAGGGCCCGGCTGGCTCCGCTGGCGCCCAGACCTCGCAACGACACCCCTTGCGATGTGGGATTCGCTGTCTGGCTGCCCGATCGGCGCAGCAAGGAGAAGCCGGGGACCTGGCGCAGTTTGTCGTCGGTAGCTAATGCTCCCCACTGCTCTAACTGCGTGTCAGAGACGACCACGGCATCGGGCTGGGCTTCCAGATCGTCCACGCCGGTGGGAAGGATCGCGGTGCGGGTCGCGGTCACGTCCAGGCTTTGCTCGACCGGAGCCAGAGTCAACGTGACGGTGAGCGGGTTTTGGCCGGCGCTCCACGAGGTTGTGGCAGGTGCAAATCCCGATGCGGTGACCACAATTGTCCCCGAGCTGCCGGTGACTCCGCTGAAGACAAAGCTGCCGTCAGCCTGGGTCACCCGAGTGAAGCGCTGGCCGTCGACGGTCAGCTCGACCTGCGCTCGGGCCACCACGGCTCCGCTGTGGTCTTTCACTATTCCCCGTACTTCCCACGGCGAATCGGCCCAGGCACACAATTGTGCGATCAACAATATCAACGCCGCGACCCCGAAACGGCTGACTCCGGCAAAATGAAGCCTTGCTTTCCATATACCCATGATTGGTTCGAAGAGTGTACTAGAAGCTATCTGGCTCGGTTGAGATCCTTTCTGATAAATCGCTTTGTGTCAGGGCACGTCCTCAGAGTCTGCGTGCGAACCAAACTTTGGATTTGCGAGTGGAATATATCAGCCGAAAATCCCGTCCGGAAGGACGACTCAGTTCAGCCCAGGACGGAGCCGCAGGCATAGTCCTGGGTCGGGTGGGAAATTGATCTGAGTCCTGTAGGGACGACAGAGGTTCTCACACCGACACTTTAGACGTGCCGCAAAGCGGCTCACTATGACTCGGGCTTTCGCCCCTGAACGCCCGTTTTTGCAGGGGCTGAAGCCCGAACCTCGCTAGGCCCTCGTTCGGCACGACTAAAGGTCGTGCCCTGATACAAACCGAAATCATTTATGAGATGGCTTGTAGAAAGCCCGGCGTGTACTCAGTGAATGGTGTTCCCCAGAGCTTGCTTCCGCTGTTGTCGAAATCGTCAAATGCCGCGGCCGTTAACGGCAAAATGTTCAAAGATCACAGAGGGGTTTCGCGACCCCTAGCTATACTGAGGGCATCAATACTACTGACTAAGGAGTTGGTGCATGATTCGTTCCGCGGAAGAAACCGCGCTTATAGAAGATATTTCGATCCACCCTCCGAGACGGCTTTTGTACGGCCCCGGCCCCGGCCAGGTTCATCCTCGCGTCTATCAGGCGATGGCCCAGCCGATCGTCGGCCATCTCGACGCCTATTTCTTTGAAGTCTCCGCCAACATCCAGCGACTGCTGCGCACCGTGTTCGGCACCACCAACGAGATGACGTTCGTCATTTCCGCCACCGGCAGCGGCGGCATGGAAACCGCCATCAGCAACTTTGTGGAAGCTGGTACCAAGGTTGCGGTCTTTGCCAACGGATTCTTTTGCGATCGCATGACCGAGATGGCTCGCCGGCAAGGCGGCGAAGTAGTTCGCTTCGAGAAGCCTTGGGGAGAAGTCTTCGGCGATAAGGAAGCTGCTGAGTTTATTCAGCGCGAGAAGCCCAAGGTCGTTATGTATGTGCAGGCGGAAACTTCAGCCGGCGCTTTCCAACGTGGCGAGACCATCTGCAGCGCCGCGCATGATATTGGCGCGCTGGTCATTACCGATTGCGTCACCTCGCTGGGTGCTATGCCAGTTGAAGTCGACAAGACCGGAATCGATGTGGCTTACAGCTGCTCACAGAAGGGCCTGAGCTGCCCTCCGGGGCTGGCGCCCATCACCGTGTCGCCACGCGCCGCCGAGTGGCTGAAGGCACGCAAGACCACCAATCACTCCTGGTACTTCGATCTGAAGCTGATTGCCGACTACCTGGCGGTATCGCATCGCTATCATCACACTGCCTCGGCCACCATGTTCTACGGTCTGCATGAAGGATTGACCCTGATCGAGGAAGAAGGCCTGCAAGCCCGCTGGAACCGGCATCGCCAGGCGCACCTGGAATTCGTGAAACAGATCGAAGCTCTGGGGCTGGAAATGCTAGTTGCACCCGGACATCGCATCTGGAACCTCAACACGCCCAAGAATCCGCAAGGCGTGGACGATGCCAAGGTGCGTGCGACGTTGCTCAAAGATAACGGCATCGAGATCGCGGGCGGCTTCGGACCGCTGGCCGGCAAGATCTTCCGCGTCGGCCTGATGGGTCCGCTGGCGACCAAAGACAGCGTGAACGATTTCGTGAAGGCCTTTGCCACTGCCCTGCGCGGAGCCGGCTACAAAAGCTGAAGCGCGAAGATACTCAGGAATCGGGTGCCCCGTTCTAGGCCATCTTTTGGCCTAGGGCGGGGATTTCGTTGATAGGGACAAAATGCGTGGTGCCCCAGGTTCGCCCTTCTTTTGGGATTGGGATCACTGCGTGGGACCTCCCTCCGCCCAGGTCAGCGTCCAAGAACGGACGCGAACCTGGGGCACAAGACTTAGCGAAGAGTGCCAGACAGCGGTTTCATCCTTCATATCCCTTTGGATGCGCCGAGTGCCACTCCCACGCGCTGCGCACGATGGCTTCAACCTCCGAGTGCTGCGGATTCCAGCCCAGCACTCGCTTGATCTTCTCCGAACTGGCTACCAGGACAGCGGCGTCCCCCGGCCGCCGCGGGGCTTCGACCGCAGGTATGTCCTTCCCCGTAATCTTGCGCGCGATGTCGATGATCTCGCGCACACTAAATCCGCTACCACTTCCCAGATTGCAGATCAGCCGCTCATGCTCTGTCAGTCCGTCCAGCGCCAGCAGGTGTGCTGTGGCCAAATCCTCGATATGAACGTAGTCGCGAATGCACGTTCCATCCTTGGTCGGATAGTCGGTCCCATAGATCAAGATGGCCTGCCGCTGACCCAGCGCCACTTGTAACACGAGAGGAATCAAGTGCGTCTCCGGTTGGTGCGCCTCGCCGCGATCCTGGGTTCCGCCGGCAGCGTTGAAGTAGCGCAAGCTGGCATAACGCAATCCGTGGCAGCGATGGAACCAGGCCAGCATGCGCTCCACGATCAGCTTCGACTCGCCATAGGCATTGGTCGGCTCCAGCGGGTCGTCTTCCACGATGGGGATGTGTCGCGGTTCGCCATAAACTGCGGCGGTCGACGAAAACACGAAGCGCGGCACCTTATGTTTGAGCACCGCTCGCAGAAGGGTCAGCGCCCGGGCGGAGTTGTTTTCGAAGTAAATCTCGGGGGTAACGACCGACTCGCCCGCCTCGATGAAGGCGGCGAAGTGCATCACCGCATCGAAATGTCCGGCCTGAAAGATCTCGTCGAGGCGCGGCGCGTCGCCGGTATCGGCCAGTACAAAATTGGCGTCCGCGGGCACGGCTAGCTGCCTACCCTTGCTGAGGTTGTCCAGAACCGTGACCGAATGCCCGACCTGCAGCAGGCGATCTGCAACAACGCTTCCAATATAACCAGCACCACCCGTAACCAGGACCCGCATCTTGCTCCCCATTTTTAGGTTGGTGACTTCGGCTTCGATTGTAACGGGTGGGCAGGACAGGCCCGAAGCTTTCGAGGCTTGTACAAGTCTTGGACGTACCGTGCTCAAGATCTGGACGAGGCGGTCGCCGGCAATCTCAGCTCGAGCTATTCCCCGGCTCTAACCCACAGAAATGACGAGACTTAATTTCCACAGGGACGATAGCGAGTTGTGGCCGGGGACGTGCTCAAGCAATATGGCACGTTAGATTCACTGGCATATAGCACTTAAATGATATTTACTGGCCCAGTAGTTCCCGGGCCGGATCATGGCTTAATCGAATACCCCAACCCAGGATCATGGGACCGGGAATGGCGAAGCCTTGCACGGCGGGCATCGGAGTTTGTCGAGAATGGAAGGACAACACAGAAAAAGCTGGCTGGCCGCCTACACTCGCTCCTGCCACGAACGCCACGTCGCCGATCAATTGCAATCCAAGAGCCTGGAGTTCCTGCTTCCTACCTATGAGCGCTCGGTTCGTTGGTCGGACCGGATCAAGTGTTGCCCTGCTCCCCTGTTTCCCGGATATTTTGTCCAACAATCCGCGTTTCCTCTGGCAGATCGGATTGCAGCTGGCGGGGCTGAAGAACTTTCCGCTCAAGAATGAAGTGCCGCTGGAAGGCTCTAGCTTGACGACAACAATCTCCGTGTAATTACTAGCTGTTCTCCATCCACCCATCTCCTGAGTACTTCCTCTCGGGCGGACCCGTTCCATCGGGCCGCCCTTTTTCTTGCATAAACCTTTCCTCTGTGACCAGGGTCACTGCCCCATTCTGGAAATCCGTAGAGGATTACATTTCGTGATTGGTCAAGCGAGCTTGCCCTGTCGCCAGCGCCCGCAGACAAGAACGAAGCATATCGCTTTCACGAGGTAGGTTCTCTACTCCCGCAACGGCAACTAACTTCAGTGTGTCACGAGGCCCTCGAGCAACTCTTCGTGTCATGGGGCAGGTGAGTGCTTGAGCCAAAACCGCATTCTCGTCGTCGAAATCGATCCCATTATTCGCTCCGGTATCTGTAATTTTCTCGGAGCCAACGGCTACATCGTTTCCGAAGCCGCCAATTGCCACGATGCCCAACTGCAGTTCCAGCGCTTCCGGCCGGACGCAGCCATCGTTGATTTTTCTCTTCCCAACGGTGACGCTCCCCAGCTGCTGCGTCACATGAAGGCGCTTGCTCCCGCCATTCCCGTGCTCGGGTTAACCAGCCAGCTAAGTTCCGCCATCACGGCCGGGATGCTGCAGGCGGAGACGGAGCAGTTCCTGGTCAAGCCGGTGGATCTTTCCGCGCTACATTCCCTTTTGCTGCGGCTGCTGGGCAATGGCAAACATGCTCAATCGCAACCGCTACCGGCGGCCAAGGCGCAGCGCGAGTGCGTGAATCCGTTCCTCGGCTCAAGCGCTGCGATTCGCCGCCTGCGAGAAATTGCCCACCGCGTGTTGGGCAGCCATAGTCCGATTCTGCTGCAAGGCGAAACCGGCGCCGGAAAAGGTGTGCTGGCGAATTGGATCCACCGCAATGGGCCGCGCTCAAAAGAGCCTTTTCTTGATTTGAACTGCGCCGGCCTGTCGCGCGAGCTGTTGGAGTCGGAACTGTTTGGTCATGAGAAGGGAGCGTTCACCAGTGCGGTGAATGCCAAGCAAGGGCTGCTGGAAGTGGCCAATGGCGGCACGGTATTTCTCGACGAGATCGGCGACATCGATTTGCAGGTACAGCCGAAGTTGCTGAAGGTGCTTGAGGATCGCGTGTTCCGCCGCCTGGGCGACGTTCGCGACCGCTCTGTCGACATCCGCCTGATCTCGGCTACTCATCGCGAGCTGCTCGAACTGGTGCGGCAGCAGAGATTCCGCAGCGACCTCTATTTCCGCCTGAACATCGTCTACATTCAGGTTCCTCCCCTGCGGGAGCGGGTCGAAGACATCGCGGCGCTGGCCCAGGAGCTGCTGCGCAATCTGTGCCGCAACTGTGGCCGCGAGGAAACCACGATCGCGGACTCGGCGATGGCGATGCTGCAGCGTTACTCGTGGCCGGGCAACATTCGCGAGCTGCGTAACGTGCTGGAACGGGCCATGCTGATGGCGGAGAACACCCTGACCAGCGAGCATCTCCACTTTCAAGCCGGCGGCCGCGAGCCCATTCGCCTGAACGGCCTGGGTGGAACGCTCAAACAAATGGAACGCGCCTACATCAGCCATGTACTCCACGACGAGGCCGGCTCGATTGAGCGCACCGCCCGACGGCTGGGAATTCCGCGCAGTTCTCTTTACAATAAAATGAAGCGCTTCGAGATTCCTCAGGGAACCGGGCGTTTGTAACCGCGAATTGGCGAGCACCAAGCCAACCTAGTGGCGCACGGCTTCTTCTTATACGTTATGCTGGCTCTCACGCGGCTTCCGGAATTCAATAGGGCGTACCATGCTACGGACCTGACCTGGAGCCCGTGCGACGCCGCCAGTCTGCAGTTCCCCCAGGGGTTGTTAGTCTCCTTTCTGCTGGTGACTCCTTTCTGGATTACGGTCGGATTGCTGCTGCACGCTTTAGCCAAGTAATCCGCGCGATCTTCTCCGGCCTGCAATTCCCCGGTCCCTCCGCTGCAGTTATGATGGAATTACTCACTTCGATTTCAGTCACATTGGGGTAGGTTTCTAGAATGCTCGATGCTCTTATCTGTGATGTCATCCGAACTCCGTTCGGCCGCTACGGGGGCTCACTTTCCGCGGTGCGTACCGACGATCTGGCCGCGATCCCGATTAAGGCGCTACTGGAGCGCAATCCGTCGGTCGATGGGGAAGCGGTTGACGACGTAATCCTGGGCTGCGCCAATCAGGCTGGAGAAGACAATCGCAATGTTGCTCGTATGGCGCTGCTGCTCGCCGGGTTGCCGCAGTCTGTCTCCGGTACCACGGTCAACCGGCTGTGCGGGTCGAGCATGGACGCGGTTGCCATGGCCGCGCGCAGCATCAAGTCGGGCGAAGGCTCTCTGCTGATTGCCGGCGGCGTGGAAAGCATGTCGCGGGCGCCCTTCGTCATGGGCAAGGCCGATGCGGCCTGGTCGCGCGGCATGAAGATGGAAGACACCACCCTGGGCTGGCGCTTCGTGAATCCGCTGATGAAGGCGCAATACGGAGTCGATTCCATGTCCGAGACGGGCGAGAACGTTGCTGAGGAGTTTGGCATTTCGCGCGCGGACCAGGACGCGTTTGCGTATCGCAGCCAGCAACGAGCCGCATTTGCCGAGCGCAACGGCATGCTCGCCGCCGAGATCACTCCAGTTCCGGTTCTGCCGCGCAAGGGGCCTCCTGTAGTCGTTGATCAGGATGAGCATCCCCGGCCCGACACAACCCTGGAAGCGCTGGCTGCCCTGAAGCCAATCGTGAAGCCCCGCGGCACCATCACCGCCGGCAACGCTTCCGGCGTCAACGACGGCGCTTGTGCGGTGCTGCTGGCTTCCGCCGACGCGGCCCAGCGCTTTGGCCTGACACCGCTGGCCCGCGTGATTGCCGCGGCGACCGCCGGAGTGGCGCCGCGCATCATGGGGATCGGCCCGGTGCCGGCCAGCCGCAAAGTTCTGGCACTCGCCGGGCTCACCATCGCCGACATGGATGTGATCGAACTGAACGAAGCGTTCGCCTCGCAGGCGCTGGCGGTACTTCGCGAGTTGGGAATCCCGGATGACGCCTCTCAGGTCAATCCCAATGGTGGAGCGATCGCCTTGGGTCATCCGCTCGGCGCCAGCGGCGCGCGGCTCGTCACGACCGCGGTGCGACAACTGCATCGCATCGGCGGACGCTACGCTCTGTGCACCATGTGCATCGGGGTGGGACAAGGGATTGCGATGATCCTGGAGCGGGTGTGAGGAAGAACATCAGCCACCAGGAGCCGCCTCATGGTTCGTCAGTTGCGAAACTATGGAACCGTTACACCTTCCATAGGCGGGTAGGGGCGTGACGTTGCGGACGAAAAGCTGCCGGAATGTGCTGTACGTTGCGGGCGTAGATGATTTCGATTTTCAGCACCCAAAGCGCCGGTAGCAGCACCAGCGCCAGCATCACCCACAGCACACGTGTTCTCTTGCGCAAGAGTCCTCCCCGCCCCAGCCGCTAATACTTCAAATTTCGCGCCAGGAAGTCGACTGTATACTTCCAAGCCTTGTTCGCATCGTCTGCCCGGTATCCTTTTTGATTGTTGATGTTTTCGAAGGCGTGGCCGGCGTTGGGGAAAATGTGAATCTCGACTTTCTTGTCCAACGCCTTCATCTGCGATTCGAACTTGTTTATGTCGGCCACCGGAATGCCCTGATCCTTCCCTCCGAAGATGCCCAGAATCGAAGCGTGAATCTTTTTGAGCGTGGCGTCGTCGGCCGCCAAATGGCCGTAGTTGACGACGGCGACTTTCAGCTTGGGATCCAGCACGGCCAGGTCAAAGGCATAGCCGCCGCCCATGCACCATCCAATGGAACCCATGCGTTTGGCATCGACCGTGGTCAAGGTGCGCAGATAGGCGGTGGCTGCCAGCAGATCGCGGTTGGCGCGGTCTTCGGGAACGCCGCGCATGATTTCATGGGCCTGGTCGGGAGTGGTGGCCACTTTGCCGCGGTACAAATCGATTGCCAACGCCGCGTAACCCTGGTGGGCAAGATTGGAAGCCTGCTGCTTCACCCAGTCGTTCAATCCCCACCATTCGTGGACCACGATCAGCGCCGGAAACGGACCTCTTCCCGGCGGCAGGTAGAGCACGCCGTGTACGGTCTCATCGCCACTGCGGTAGGAAACCGGATGTCCCTCAGCCGCGACAGCGCTAACAGCCAGGAGACAGATCAGTGCGGACAATAACCAGACTTTCAAACAATCCTCCGGGAGCAGGGATGTTTTAGCGGTAAGGCGTCCACGCTTGTTTTACCCTTTGCCCAGGCCTTTAAGCAACTGCTGTCCCAGTTGTTGCAATTCGCCGAATTTTTTCTGGTACTCCACGAAGAGGCGGTTGTACTCCAGCGAATGGTCGGCATCGAGATGGGCGCGCAGCATCATGTCGCGCAAGTTCACCGGATTCGGCAGAACTGCCTCTTCATTCAACTCTTCCAGAGCGGTCGTCGGATCGTAATGATACATAGCCTCGTCCTTGGTGTTGCAGCCGTGTGTTAGAAGATGTTACGCCACGCTAGCCCGTCGCAACGAATCTGGCCTCCCGATTTGCTGTCCCAAGCGCAGCTTTTGCAATGCAACTCCCCCCCGACTTGTCATCCCGAGCGGAGCCGAGGGATCTGCGGTTTCTTCGCGACGTTCCGCCGCCGGCTCTCCCTAAGTCCTTATTACAGCCAGGATGCTTTTCGCATGCTAACATCGGCTGTAATTCAACCATTTTCACCTGTTGTCTCTTCCCTTTTGGGGGGAATATACCCGTATGAAAAACGGCAGACGTGCCCCTGTATCACCCGTTGCCCTCCTGCGCTTCCTCCTTGTGCGGCTCGCAGCCGCCGGCTTGGTTCTAACTGCTACTGTCGCGATTCCGGTTACAAGCACGGCGTCGGCGGCCAGCGATCAGACAGAACATCTCGACTCCGTTGACCAAGGCATAATCCAGCAGATGCTGAAGGACGTGGCCGATACCGTCAAGAAAAAGTATTACGACCCGAAGTTTCAGGGCGCTGACCTAAACGCCAGCTTCCGCGCGGCGGAAGAGGCGATCCGCACTGCCGATAGCGTGCACCAGGGATATGAGGCTGTGGCCAGCTTCACTGAGTCATTGCAAGATTCCCACACGCGATTTCTTCCGCCGCAACAGCCATTCACCATAGAACAAGGGTGGCAGATGCAGATGGTGGGCGATAAATGCTTTGTGACTCATGTGAAGGAAGACTCCGATGCGGCGGCGAAGGGCCTGAAGGCCGGCGATCAAATCGCCAGGGTCGATGGCGTGGAGCCGACGCGCGAAGACTGGCAGAAACTCCAGTATGCGCTGAGAATTCTCAGTCCCCGTTCGAGCTTGCACCTTGTAGTCATACGTCCGGGACAACAGCCGCAGACTTTGGTCGTAGCGAATAAAGTAACAAAGCGACGCGTGGAATACGATCTCACCACCAACGATATTTGGTGGCTCCATCACCAGGACGAGGCGGACTGGCATCGTTTTGAGCCGCGCAGCGTCGCACTGGACAACGTCATGGCCTGGAAGCTGCCCGTCTTCCGCCTGAAAGAAGCTGACATTGATGGCTGTTTTCATAAAGCGGGTAAGTATCCCGCGCTCGTCATCGATCTACGCGGGAATCCAGGTGGCTTGACCGATTTGCTGCAGTATATGCTCGGCTGGGTTTTCGAACACGACGTCAAGATCGCCGACGCCGTAGGGCGAGACAAAACGAAAACGCTGCAGGCCAAAGGGCGTGGGAGCCATGCCTACTCGGGGAAGATCATCGTGCTCATCGATAGCCAGTCGTCCTCGGCCTCAGAGCTTTTTGCTCGCGTCATACAACTGGAGAAGCGAGGCGTGGTGATCGGCGACCGATCGAGCGGCGAAGTACGTTTGGCGGAGGCGTATCCGTTCATCCATGGGCAGCATGAGTGGCATGAATATGCGTATGGGGTGGAGGTGACCGTCGCCGATTTGAAGATGGCCGATGGGGCCAGCCTCGAGAACGTTGGCGTCACTCCCGACGAGATCGTACTTCCGACGCCAGCGGGATTAGCGGGCGCGGGCGATCCGCAGCTGGCACGGGCCTTGCAGCTGGCGGGCAATCCAGTCTCGGCCGAAAAGGCCGGGACCTTATTTCCGCCACTCTGGCAATAGCGAAGCCTATGCCGAGTCAGATCATGTTCGAAAGCGACGCCAGCAAACAGCCGACCCTTACCGCACCGCTTCGAGCAAATCCTTCAGGACTTCGCTGAGCGGTATTTCGGCCAGCACCGCGGGCAGCATCGGCAATACCACCGCGACCGCTAATCCCAGCAGCGCGCCCTTGTCCAGAGGAAAGGGCATCATCTTCTCGATGTTTTCGTAGGCGCTCCCAAAATCGGCTAAGGCGCTACTTTCGGGAGCCGTCAGAAATTCCTCTTCGTGGCCCTGGCGGTGCAGAATCCATTTCTCGTGGAAATCGCTGCTGTGCATCTGCGCCAGGATGCCGTACTGCAAAATCCCCTGCCGGCGCAGCACTGCCAGGTCGCGAATAAAGAAGGCCAGCGGACCTAGCGCGACCAAGATCACCACCACCAGCAACACAATGCCCGACAAGCGGAAGTTGCGCAGATGCGCGCCCTCATACAGAATCTGGTAGCGCCAGGTCGATCCGATGACGCTGGCAGCGGCGAAAGCGATGGGGGCTAACCCCAGCGGCGAGAGGCCGAGAAATCCCAGGCCACCGTGGCCGTCGGGATGCGTAGCCACCAGCTTCAACTTCATCCGTGACAGCCGGAAGAGAAACAGCGCCCACAGCAGCCACTTCCACAGTCCCAAGCCGAGGAGCACCTGGTAAACCATCTGGCTGACCAGGCCAAAGTATAAGCCGGCAGGCATGACATGCACGGTACCGCCATGGTGGTACACCGCCCATGCCGGCGCGGTGGCCACTCGGGAGTGCCAGATAACGGCGGTGTGCACATAGGCCAGCACGATGACGATCAGTTCCGGAACAATGCTGTCGCGCAGCCGGCGCAACTCGGCGATGACATGGCTCAGTTGCCGCAGCCCGTCTTCGTCCAGCAGGCCGGCTTCCAGCACATGCGAGACGATCATGCGGAAGCGCGTTTCCATCAGGACTTGCCCGATCAGCAGCACGGGAATGGCGATCAGCAGGCGGGCATAGACGCGGTAATCGCGCAGCAGCGTGGAAAAACCCTGCGGGTTGAACAGCCAGGTCATCAGCAGCAGGGGCAGCCAGGTGATGGCCACGGCCAGAATGACGCGGCGTCCGAAGTGCCAGCGCTCTTCTTCCATCAGGCGGGCGGCGCGCTGCACCCGATAGAACAGCCCGCCGCGGATCAGCGACAGGTCGTCAGCGATGGGTTGAGTTGTCGCAACCGCGGGTTGTACCTTGTGCATGGCCCCTCGATGCTTCGCCTCGGATAAATTGCGGCTCCATTTGCGCGGTGTTAAACTTTGCTCACCACTGGAGCGAGCGGGAGTAACTCAGTGGTAGAGTCACGGCTTCCCAAGCCGTTGGTCGCGGGTTCGATCCCCGTCTCCCGCTCCAGCCTTTTCTGAAGCAGCAGACTACCATAGATCCTTGGCGCAACTAGGTTGAGTTCGCTTTGCGAGGCGGCTTAGATTGGTCGCAAGATCGACTTGATTACGCCAACGATGGGGGAGCGATCGCTTCATCGCTTGTTCAGCGACTTCCCGGTCGCACTCCCCATCCGGTGGTCTTCCTCAGTTGTGAACTTTAGAAGATGAATTCGGTACAGCCGGATTAGGCCGCTGCACCTGGGGAACAGCTCTCACCGCGCGCAGCAAGGGAGGCTTCGGCACCAGGCTGGCTGTCGAGTTTATCCGGCCGGGCAGTTTCGGCGGCTTGCGCTGCGGCACCTGCTTGTTCAGCGCAAGCTGCCTTGCCATACGTTCGGTCATGTCGGCCAGGCGAACATTCTCGTAGCCTTTCCGCTGCGCCATGGTGCGGTAGTCGAAGGCAATGTTTGCCGTGCCACCGCCCAACTCGCGCACCTCAAAACTGTCCGGCGTCTCGTTGGTGACGTAAAGACCGTTGCAGTCTCCCTTGGGCGTCAGGAACACGTGATATTCGAGGCCGCCGTTGATGGTCTGCGCGAAGGTCGATTCCAGTTGCACCACAGCCGAACCGTTCGCCAGACGAGCCGAGCCCGCATCCTCGAACCAGTTCTGCGCCGCTTGCACAGCGTAAAGCGAAACCGTGCGCGTTCCATTCCCGAGCTTGGCCCCACCGATAATGGCACCCGAACAAAGCAGGTCACCGTTGACATCGATGCCGCAATAGTCATCGGTCGCGGTGCCAATCGCTATGAACACCGGGGCGCCGTCTTCGGCGATCTCGTTCTGGAAGCGCGCAGCGGCCCTGTCCGACGAGTAGTTGGCCCCTCCCACGGCGTAGCCGTCGTCGGCAGTTCCCCCAATGCCAATGCCGCCACTCACATTGGTGCTTCCCCAAATTCCCACAGGGCGTTCACTCGTCGTGGTTACGCTAGGCTCGACCGCGACGGAATACAGGCCGATACCTTCGTCGCTTACAGTGGAAGCCACGACTCCATAGGCGCTGCCGGTGGTCCCCGCGTTATAGCCGGCGACCGCGCCGGAATCTGGACTCTCGGCCGTACCCTGCACGCCGATGTTGCTTCCGGTATCGGTATCCGCGACGCCGTAGACGCCAACTCCGGCGTCACTGTCTGTAACACCCTTGACTCCAAAAGCGGAGGAGCCCGAGTCGGAGGCTGCCTTTCCCACCACGCCCACTCCCGACGGGCTGCCACTGATTCCATAGACACCCACAGCAAAGCCGCTTGCCGCATTCGACGTACCGCCAACTCCAACCCCGCTGGGACTTTCCGCCATGCCGAAAACCCCATACGTGGTTCCGGTTTCGCTGCTGGCATTAGCTGAAACGCCGACACCGTCTGGGCTAGCGCTGTTGCCCACTACTCCACTGGCTGCCCCGGTCGTGCTGGTGGCTTCTCCAATAACGCCGTTCCCTTCGGAGCTGGCGCTTTCGCCGTGCACACCCCAGGTGGTGCCCGTCGTGGCCGTGACGGTGCCGTCGACCCCGGTGCCTTCGTTGCTCGCGCTGGTTCCGGAGACGCCAATGTTTTCTCCCGTAGTACTGGTAGCCTGGCCAAAGACCCCGGTTCCGATCGCGCTGCGAGTCGTGCCCTCCACGCCGACATTCTTGCCGGTCCGGCTCGAGACATTGCCCATCACCCCGGTACCGGTAGCTCCCGATTGCAACACGTACAGCGCCGGGTGCGCGGTGTCTTCATCGATGTTCAACGGATAATTCGGAGCGGTGGTGCCAATCCCCAGGTAGTGGTTTGAGCCCTCATAGAGGGCCGAACTCCCCAGGTTCGAGGCCGTGGTCCACATGGCAATATAGTTCGCCACGCCGGTGCCGCCGACCGTAGGCTGTGGGGATTGCTTGCTATTTGCCGCCGGTGTGGCGCCGGCGCTGCTTGAGCCCGCCCCCGAAGTCGGTGCGGGCATGTAGGCTGACGGCGGTTTGCCGCCAAAGGTCTCGGCATCGGCAGCCTTCAGAGCGTAGGGCACGCTCATCAGCATGATGCGCGGCTGCTCGGCCTGGCCTGCCTGCTGAATGGCCAGCCACTGCGCCTCGGCCGAGGTGAACAGCTCCACCGGCAAGCCATCGGGCTTGCTGGCGCCCAGCTTCACGGTGTAGTGGCCGGCACTGTCGACGTGCACATTCTGCACCTCAGACCATAGCGGGACGCCGCCGGTCTGCTGCGCGTACAGGGAGAAGGTTATTCCGACCACGTTAGTTGGAACGCTGGTGCTGTCTCGAGCAACGACACCGCTGCCCGCTTCAGCCTGATTGAAATTCTGAACCGTGCCGGTGAACTTCACCAGCCGGGGCACCTGTGCGGCGATCGCCGCCGTGCTGGTGGTGGTTTGAGCCGTGGCGGCCGCGGGCGGACTGCTGGCAGTTTGGGCAGTGGCTGCTGCCGCCGCGGCATCGGTGTTCTGGGCCGCCGCCGACAGAAGCAAACAGAGAACGGCGAACGCAATACGGACGGATGAATGCGTCATCGAATTCTCCTCATGAACGAAGCTTTTATGAATGTAGGTGTGGGTCGGCCGCAGAAAGAAATGTGGTCGGCTGCTTACCAACGCTGAGAGTCAGAAGACGAGCTTGAGCTCTCCAGCGGGTTCCGCCTCGGCAGGCGAGAACTTGACGGAAAATTCCCGGATAACAAGTATCTGGCGATTTGTCCAAAAGAACAATGAGGAAGAGGTGCCAACCAGATAGCCACGACCGTGCGTTCCTGGATAGAGCTTGTGGCCCATCTTCGCGCGGCATTCGCCGAAGTTGTAACTCGTTATCACCTCCCGACGTGTTCTGCCTCACTGACAAACGCAGTAGGAAGACGTGAGATTCTCCCGGAGGCGATCAGGGAGAACCCTCGCCATCTTTCAACTAATTCGATCGCTGCACCCTGTGGGAAGGGCAGCGCAACCCGCAGTCAACGATCCGATTCTGGCGCGAGCCGGCGGTTCTACCGAGGCCTTAATGCACAAACTAGCTCTGGTTTTGGCTGTACTCCTCCTGCTGGGCGGCAGCGATGTCCTGGCTCAATCGGCCGCGGCCGCGCCCTTCGACGGCAACTGGCTTACCACCCTCACCTGCCCTCCCAAAGGAAACACCGAGGGCTACACCTGGCAGTTTCCCAGCGTCATCCAGAATGGCGACTTTCGCGGCGAGCATGGCACTGCCGGGCAGCCCGGCTATCTATTGCTTGAGGGCCAGATCGCCAACGACGGCAGCGCCAAGCTGGCGGCCAGCGGCATCGTCTATTCCCGGAAATATGCCCGTGGGGTGTTCGCGCACGAGGGCGCGGATTACAGCTACGACGTGAAGGCGCAATTCAAAGCGACCGAAGGCACGGGCATGAGGAATGAAGGCCTCGGCATCGTAGGCCGCCCTTGCACCTTCGAGTTCGCCAAACGGCCGGCTACCAGCTCAGAGGCTGGACGATAGAGATACACCACGAGCGATTTTCTTCCAGCTATTAGTTTGTCACCCGCCAGTGCAGCGGCTATCACTGACAAAGGCTCCCGAAAACTGTGAAATGTTAATGGGTGTCGACGGAGAAGATTCCCTCCTTTCCTGCCTGGCTCGACCGTGCCACACGGCGGGAACAATAGCTTTGAACAGTCTTCTCCGAAACGGCCCTAGGCGCCAGTCCCTCTCAGGCCAATTCGTTTCGAGCTACATCGCCAAGGAGGACCATCCAATGCACAGCAATTCTCGATTTCAGAGTTCAATCTTTGGAGGCTACTGGAGTCCGGCGAATGCGACACTCTCGGTGGTGCTCACGCTGCTGTTTCTGCTCTTCCTATTTCTGTTCGTAGCCGTCACAACGCAGCCGGCCCAAGCCCAGACCTACAAGATCCTGCACAACTTCACAGGAGGGGCGGACGGAGCGGTTCCCACCGCCGGCGTAACCGTTGACGCAGCAGGGAATCTGTATGGAACTACGTCGCTGGGTGGCTATTTTGGAACTCACTACAATTGCGGCGCCAACGGAGGGTGCGGCACGGTATTCAAATTGGCTCTCAATCGTGGAGCTTGGACAGAAAGTGTCTTACACGCCTTTACCGGCCGTCCGGACGGAGCGGTGCCCAACGCAGGAGTAGTCTTCGGTCCGGACGGTCAACTGTACGGCACAACGAGTGTGGGTGGTCGTGGCGGAACAGTTTTCAGTCTCAGGCCCGCCGCCACCACATGCACGACGACGCTGTGTAACTGGACTGAGACGGTGCTTACTGAATTGGCGTACCAATGTTCCGGAAATTTGATTGGATACGGTGACGTCGCTTTCGACGAATTAGGGGCAGTTCTTGGGACGACGTTTTATGGCGGCTCTTACGATGTGGGTACGATTTTTAGGGTCTATCCATCGGAGGATGGTTGGACCTGCCAAGACGAGCACAGCTTCTCCTTCGGGACAGACGGAGGAAACACCGATGCTGGCGTGATTCTCGTCGGCGGCCAGATCTATGGCACTGCAACCCTCGGAGGCCCGTACCCGTACGTATATGGTACGGTTTACACCGGATGGGGCCCCCCTTACGTGCTTCACGCCTTCGAGAATGGGGCGGATGGCGCATATCCATTTGCCAGCCTCACCTCCGATGCTTCTGGCAATGTTTATGGAACGACCCAAGGCGGCGGCACCGGCGGCGGCACCGTCTTTGAAGTGACGCCTTTAGGGGCCTTCAGCGTGTTGTATAGCTTTGTCGATGGTGGCGATTCTCTGGGCCCTCTGAACTTCGACGGCGCGGGGAATCTCTACGGTACACTCGGCAGCGGCGGCGCCCAGGCAGCGGGCTCTGTGTTTAAGCTGACGCCCGGACCGGACGGCTGGACCTACACCCCCCTGCACGACTTTAGCGGCAGCGATGGAACACGTCCCTACGGCAAGGTCACGATTGACCCCGACGGCAATCTTTATGGGACCGCCAGCCGGGGCGGAGCCTATGGCTACGGTGTCGTCTGGGAGATCACACGTAACTGAGCCTCGCCGGCCCGGTAACCCTTTGGATGGCGACGAGCGACGAAATTGGTTTTACTTCAGCTTCGCGCCCACCGGGAACATCTTCCAGAAAACCGGCCAGCACCGGCTGGCCTTCGTCACCCAGCGACGCCGCGACGATCATGCCATTCGATTCCAGCCCGCGCAGTTTTCTCGGCTGCAGATTGGCGACGATCACCACTTTGCGTCCCACCAGCTTTTCCGGATCGTAGGCCTTGGCGATGCCGGCGACGATCTGCCGCACTTCGGTGCCGATATCGACTTCCAGACGCAGCAGCTTGTCGGCGCCTTTCACCTTCTCGGCCACCTTCACTTCGCCCACGCGCAGCTCGACTTTCAGGAAGTCTTCGATCCCGATCTTGTCTGTCCGCACGCTGTCGCCGAGCGGCAGCGGTTCCCACCCTGTCGCCAACCGCGGGCGGCGAGGATGGGGCACCCGGCTGTCCCACTTGTCGCCAACAACGGGCGACAAGGCTGGGGCACCCGGCCTGACTGGGCTTTGCTTCCCCGGCTGCGGCTGGCGTTTCGGCCGCCGGCAGATTTCGTCTCGCTCTCGGCGGCGCGCTGCTGTTCCATCTGTTGCATCCTTTCGATCATGCTCTTGTCGGCGCGGGGAAACACGGCTTCTACTTTGCCCAGCTTCGCCCCCAACTGCAATTGTCCCCACGCCAAGTTTCCGCAAATCCAGCTGGGCGATTTCTCCCAAGCCCAGTTGCGCCCAGATGCGCGCCGTGGCCTCGGGAATCACGGGATGAACCAGCGCGGTCACAATTCGCAGCGCCTCGGCTGAGGTGTACAGAATCGTCCCCAGCCGCGCGCGCGAATCTTTGTCGTCACGCTCGGCCACCGCCCAGGGCTCGTTCTCCACGATGTACTTGTTGACCGCGGCCACCAGCGTCCACGCCGTTTCCAGCGCGCGCGAAAACTGGAACTGCTCGAACTGCGCGTTGAAATTCCGTAATCGTCTGCTGCGCCAGATTAGCGATCGCCTCATCGGCGGGCGTCCGCCCGGTCGCCGAGGGATACGGCAACTCGCCCTCGAAGTAGCGCGCGATCATGCTGAGCGTGCGGCTGGCCAGATTGCCGATGCCATTGGCCAGGTCGGAGTTGAAGCGCTGCACCAGCGCATCGAAGCTGAACGAGCCGTCCTGCCCGAAAACGATTTCGCGCAGCAGGAAATAGCGCAGCGCGTCCTGGCCCAGGGTGTCGAGGATGGTTTCGCTGCGCACGATGTTGCCGCGCGACTTCGACATCTTGCTCTCTTCGAACAGCAGCCAGCCGTGCGCAATGATCGAGCGCGGCAGCGGCAGATCGGCCGCCAGCAGAAACGCGGGCCAGTAGACGCAGTGGAAGCGCACAATCTCTTTGCCGATCATGTGTACGTCGGCCGGCCAATAGCGCTCCAGCTTCTGCTGATCTTTGGGATCGTCGGAGCCGAAGCCGATCGCGGTCAGGTAATTGGCCAGCGCATCCAGCCACACATAGATGACGTGCTTGGGATCGCCCGGCACCGGAATACCCCACTTGAACGAGGTGCGGCTGACGGAGAGATCGCGCAGTCCGCTGCGCACGAAGGCGATCACTTCGTTGCGCCGGGTTTCGGGGCGAATGAAGTCCGGATGCTCGGCGTAATACTTCAGCAGCGGCTCTTGCATGGCCGACAGCTTGAAGAAATAGTTTTCCTCATGAACCGTTTCGGTCGGCCGGCCGCATTCCGGACAGGGCGCACCAGGACCGACCACGTCGACGTACAACTCGTCGAACACGCAATATTGGCCGCTGTAGGAGCCTTTGTAGATGTAACCGCGCTCCTGCAGCCGGGTGAACATGGCCTGCACGCCGCGCACATGCCGCGGCTCGGTGGTGCGAATGAAGTCGTCGTAGGTGATCTTCATCCGGTCCCACAGGCCGCGAAACTCGCCCGAAACCTTGTCGACAAATTCTTTGGGCGAGCAGCCAGCAGCTGCCGCCGAACGCTCGATCTTCTGCCCGTGCTCGTCGGTGCCGGTGAGGAACCAGGTGTCCACGCCCATCATGCGCTGGCGCCGGGCGATGGCATCGCACACCACCGTGGTGTACGTGTGCCCGATGTGCGGCCGCGCATTGACGTAATAAATAGGAGTGGTGATGTAGAACTTTTCGGGCTTGGCTTTATCCATGCTGTCGGTCCAGGTACAAGCGGATGGCTTCCTGCATCACCGTCTTCAAGGGGACGTGATGCTCGGCGGCGATGCGCCGGCAATCTTCATATTCGGGCGCGTACTGCGAAACTGTGCCGTTCAGGCTGGCAACCTTCATGCGCACTTCGCCCCAGGGTGTCGCGACCGCTTCATGACGGCGCGGCAGCGTGTGGCGCTTCTCGTGACGTGTTCGTACGCCCAGCGTGCTGCTCTCGCGAAATAGCAACGCGCGCAGCCGCGCTTCCTGCTCGGGACGCGTCAGAACCGTCAGCAGCGTTCCCGGACGGTTCTTCTTCATCTGCACCGGCGTGGTAAAGACATCCAGCGCGCCTTCGGCTGAGCGCCTGCTCGACGATGTAGCCGATCAGTTGCGGATTCAGATCGTCCAGGTTCGCTTCCAGAATCGCAATCTCTTCCTCGGTAAAAGGCTTTTGTACAGCGCCGTTGCCGGCTTCTGTGAGCACGCTGCCTGCGGCGAAATCGGCGGGGCGTAGTGTGAGCTCCTGCGTCTCGCCCAGGCTGATCCGCAGAACGTTGGGGTGGCCGGCGAAATCGCGAGAACCTGCCCCATAGCCGGTCGTCGTCCACGGTCATCACGGGTCGCGGCCCGAAGCTTGAGACTATCACCTTCACGATCGCGGCCCCGGTCGGCGTGACCAACTCCTTCTGGATGTCGCCGGAATAAATCGGCACGCCGCGCAGCAATTCCAGGGTCGCCGGCGCGGGAACCGGCAGAACGCCGTGGGCGCAAGCGACGCTGCCGCCGCCTACATTAAGCGGCGAGCAGACAAACTGCTCCACTCCCAATGCCTCGGCGCCGACCGCCGCACAGACAATGTCGACGATGGCGTCGGCCGCGCCCACTTCGTGAAAGTGAATATCGTCGATGCTGGCGTTGTGGATCTTAGCTTCGGCCGCACCCAGGGCGATGAAGATTTCGCTTGCCGTCTGCTTGGCGCGCTCGCTGATCGAGGCGGCGGCGATAATCTTCAGGATCTCGCTGAGACCACGGGTCGGCGCGTGAGCGTGATGATGTGAGGGTTGATGGCCGGCTTCGTGATGGTGACCTTCGACACTGAGTTCGATTTCACCCGCGGCGGCAATTCCCTCCCTGTTGTCATCCCGACCGGAGCGAAGCGGAGCGGAGGGACCTGCTGCACGTTCGACCCTGCATCGCCTGGCTGTGCTCGTGCGAATGTTGCGCGGCCCAGAACTCTTCTCGCGGCAAATCTTTCTGCCCCTCGACAACCACGTCCAGCTTCACGGCGGAAACTCCGGCCCGGTCGACGCGCGACATTTCCAGCGTCGCTCCGATGTTCAGATCGGCGACCGTCTGTTGCAGCAGCTCGAACCGAACTCCAGCGTCGAGCAGCGCGCCCAGAAACATGTCGCCGCTGATGCCGGAGAACAATCGAGATAGGCAATGCGCATGGGAGTGGCCGTGGCGGCGCAGCGGCCGCTCGCGAGAGATTTCATCATAGGTAAGGCGTGCGGCAGCGTCAAACCTTGCGATTTCTGTGTTTGCTACAATCGACCATTGCCCAGCTTTTGAAGCCTGCGCTCCTTCGCGAATGCTTCCAGATCGGCCCCTAGACGCACCGAAAGATCAGCCCACGCCTGACTGGCCGATATCGCTACCGGAAGCGGTAGTGCGCAAGCGCCACGGGCGCGGAAGATGATAGCCCCGCCTTTCGGGGCGGGGTGGCGTCAACCGCCAGCCGAGTCCCCCGGGGACGGCACGCTGGGTCGTGTCGTGCCCGAGGCATTCGCCTTTCATAGACGAAACCACCCACCGCTGAAGCGGTGGGCTATCGTATGCTGTCCCGCATAGCGGGACGGTTTCCGGCGTACGACGAAGCTCCGCGCGAAGAAAAATCATGTACCTTGAGCAACAACGAAAACTCGCCAGCCACGTACGCGGCTTCCTGCGCGAAAAGTACAACCTCGACCTGGCCAACATCGTCATCGACCAGCCGCCCAACGTGGCTATGGGCGAGTTCGCCCTGCCCTTGTCGTTCGAGCTGGCCAAGCGCCTGCGCAAAGCTCCCCGCAAGATTGCCGAAGAGATTGTCGCCGAGCTTCCCTTGCCCGACGGATTCGAGAATCTGGAGGTCGCCGGCGCCGGTTACATTAATGCGCGGCTGAAGCGTGACGTCGCGGCGCAGGCCTTGGCCAGCGGCAAAATCGTCGGCGCTCCGGGTCACGCCGGCGAAGGAGCAGCCAACGTCAGCGGCAAAATTCTGGTCGAGCACACCAGCATCAATCCCAACAAGGCGGCGCACATCGGTCATCTGCGCAACGCCATCTTGGGCGATACCTTCGTGCGCCTGCTGCGCTCGGCCGGCCATACCGTCGATGTCCAGAACTATATCGACAACACCGGGGTGCAGGTGGCCGACGTGGTGGTCGGCTTCACCCAACTGGAAGGCAAGTCGCAGTCTGACATTGTGGGACTGATCGAGTCCGACGCCGCGCTTCGATTATTACTGCTGGGACCTGTACGCGCGCGTCTCGCAATGGTATGAGCAGGACAAGGAGCATCTGAAGGCGCGGTCGGACGCGCTGCACGCCATCGAGCAGGGCGGCAACGAGCTGGCCGAGATTGCCGAACTGATCTCGACGGCGGTGTTGCGGCGGCATCTGGAGACCATGGACCGGCTCGACATCGAGTACGACTTTCTGCCGCGCGAGAGCGAGATCCTGCACCTGCATTTCTGGGAGTCGGCCTTCGAGCTGCTGAAACAGAAGGGTGTTCTGTACTTCGAGACCGAAGGGAAGAATAAAGGGTGCTGGGTGATGACGAGACCCAAGTCGTCTCCCACTTCAGCGCCAAAAGACGGCGCTGAAATGGGACACCCGGAAACCGCAGATCCCTCGGCTTCGCTCGGGATGACAAGCGAAGAAGAAGACCGGGCCCGACGAAGACGCGAAAGTCATCGTACGGTCGAATGGCACCGTGGGCTATGTCGGCAAGGACATCGCCTATCACCTGTGGAAGTTTGGGTTGCTGGGGCGCGACTTTGGCTATCGCCGGTTCTATCGCTATCCCAATCAGCATGAGGTCTGGATCTCGGCCGAGCAGGGCGAAGCTCACCATCCACACTTCGGCAATGTCGCGGCGATCTATAACGTCATTGATTCGCGGCAATCTGATCCGCAGAATACTGTCGTCGAGGCCATTCGCCTGCTGGGCTACACCGAACAGGCCGCGCACTACACGCATTTCTCCTACGAGATGGTGGCGCTCACGCCGCGCTGCGCGCTGGAGCTGGGTTACGAGGTCAAAGAAGAAGATCGCGCGAAGTCCTACATTGAGGTATCTGGACGTAAGGGGTTCGGTGTCAAGGCCGATGACCTGCTCGACGCGCTGATCACTGCCGCCAAGAAGGAAGTCGACAGCCGGCACGCCGAACTCGACGACGCCGAGCGCTTACGCATCTGCCACGCAGATTGCTATCGGGGCGTTGCGCTATTTCATGCTGAAGTTCACCAAGCAGTCGGTGATCGCCTTCGACTTCAAAGAAGCGCTGGCCTTCGAAGGCGAGACGGGACCGTATGCGCAATACGCCGTGGTGCGCGCGACGAACATCTTTCGCAAGGCCGGCGTCGAGCCCGAACAGGCGCTGGCCGCCGACGTCGATTACGCTCGCCACTTCTCCGAGCCGAGTGGTACGGAAATCTGGGAGCTATGGCTGCTGGCGGGCAAGACCTCGTTTGTGGTCGAGCAATGCATTGCCACCACCGAGCCGGCGTTTGCTGCCAAGCACGCGTTTCAACTGGCGCAGCAGTTCAACAATTTTTATCACCGGCATCACATCCTCACCGAGGCCGATGAGGGGCGGAAGAAGTTTTTGCTGGCGACGGCGGCTGTGGTGCGGCGGGAGTTGGTAAGGGTGCTTGCGGTGATGGGGATTACCGTTCCGCCGGTGATGTAGGGTACGCGAGAGGAGACATCGTCCCACCCTAGCCCAACGTCGGGGCTAGGATGGGCACCCGATATCGAAGGAATTCAACCAAGTCGCCGCTGCTGACGCTTCAATCCTCCTGCTCCACCTGCAAGGTCGCGGCCTGCAGCCCTTCGGCGATCACCGGCAGGATTCCCAGGCGTGAATAGATCGGGCGGATGCGGGCACGAATCTGGGGCAGCTTGCTGACGAACCACAGCGCTCCGGCCACGCAGCAGGCGCCGCCGATCGCCAGCGTAAATGGTGCTCCAATCCGCGCCGCCACGATTCCGGCGAACAGGCTGCCGAAGGGCGTCATACCCATGATCGCCATCGAGTAGAAGCTCATCACCCGGCCGCGTTTGTCGTCGTCCACAATGGTTTGCAGCACGGTGTTGCTGGCCGCCATCTGCTGCATCATGCCGAAGCCGGTGGCCACCATCAGCAGCAACGACAGCCACAGCCAGCGCGAAAACGAGAACGCCACCAGCGCCCCGCCGAACAGTGCCGACATGGAGGGAATGACCCGCCCCAGCCCGAGCACGGATTTGCGCGCTGCCAGCCAACTCGCGCTGATCAGCGCGCCGACGCCGGCCGCTCCCATCAGGAAGCCCAGAGTGTGCGGGCCACCGTGCAGCACGCGCGCGGCAAACAGCGGCATCAGCACGGTGTAAGGCATCCCCACCAGCGACACCAGCGCCAGCAGCATCAGGATCGAGCGGATGGGCACCGAGCCGGCCACGTAGCGCCAGCCTTCGGTCAACTCATGCAGCACTCTGCGCCGGATTTTTTCCTGCTGCTTTACGATGTCGGTCATCGCCAACAGCGAGGCAATCACCGCCAGATAGCTGAAGCCGTCGATGAGGAAGCAGTAGCCTTCGCTCCACAACGCGATCACGGCGCCGGCAATCGACGGCCCCAGCAGGCGCGATACGTTCACCATCGACGAGTTGAGCGCGATGGCGTTGGGCAGGTCCTCGCGGTCTTCGACCATCTGGATGACGAACGCCTGCCGCGCCGGCATGTCGAAGGCGTTGATCGCTCCCTGAAACAGGCTGAGCAGGATGATGTCGGTGACGGTGATGCGATGGCTCAGCGCCAGCGCAGCCAGGCAGAACGACTGCAGCATCGAGAGAAACTGCGTGACCACCAGCACCCGATGGCGGTTCCAGCGATCGACCCAGACGCCGGCAAACGGCCCCAGCAGGAAGACCGGAATCTGCCCGCAGAATCCCACCAGGCCGAGCAGGAACGGCGAATGAGTGAGGCGATAGACCAGCCAGGCGGTGGCGATGCGCGTCATCCAGGTGCCGATCAGCGAGACGGTTTGGCCGGAGAAGAAGAGAGCGTAGTTGCGATGGCGAAGGGCGCGGATGGCGAACTTCCAATCCGAGCGGGAGGTGACATCGGCAGCGGATTGGGAGCGGCGGGGCATGTAGAAAAATTTCGAGGGCGCGAAGAAACAGCAGATCCCTCACCGGCTAAAGAGTTTGATGAAAACTCGACCCGAGGTGATTTTGAAGGGGCGTAGCTTTAGCTACGTCGTAGAACATCCTTTATTTTTATTATCCCGAACCGGCTTCAGCCGGTGAGGGATCTGCGGTTCCGGGTTTTTCAGCAAACTGTGAAGCCGGTTCGTAATGACAATGGTAATGGCCGGGACGCGGCGCCGAAGCACCGGGGCTAAAGCCCTAGTCTTAGGTGGGGCCTTTCGGCACGGCTAAAGCCGTGCCCCTCCACCGGGATCCGATTGTGTGTATTGCTCGAAGTACGACAATGTCAGATCCCAGGCCAGCTTCGCGGCTTTGGGATTGTAGCTGGAGCGCAGGTCGCAGAAGAATCCGTGGTCCGCATCGGAGAAGACGACTTGCGTCGACGGATGCGGCGAGGCGTGCATGCCCTCGGCGACTTGACGGCGATGTTCGGCGGTGATGTGCTTATCCTGATCTCCCCAGAAAAACAGCATGGGCGCGGAACATTGCGCGGCGCGGCCGACGGCCTCGGGTAGCCCGCCGCCGTAATAAGAAGCTGCCGCCCGCAGCGGCACCGTCACATTGGCCAGGAACGACACCCGGCCTCCCATGCAGTAGCCGGTGCTGACAATCTTCTCGCCCACCTGCTGGCGCAGAAACGCATGAGTCGCCCGGATGTCGTTCTCCAGCTCTTCCGGCTTCAACTGCCGGGCCAGGGCGATGGACGGTGCGGTGTCGGCGTAGTCGCCCTGAAAGCCGGGCGACGCGCGATGATAGAGCTCCGGCGCGATGGCGGCATAACCCTGGCGGGCAAAGCGGTCGGTCACATCGCGAATGTGAGCATTGACGCCGAAGGCTTCCTGAAAGACCAGCAGCCCGGCCCGGCTTTCCGGCTTGGCTGGCCGGGAGAACCAGGCCCGCATCACGCTGCCATCGGCAACCGATAGCTCCACATATTCCGACTGAATGTCCGGCATTCCCTTTGTCTCCATGATGATCGATGAGATGCGAACCAGAAGTTCGTCTCTCTCTCTCTCTCTCTCTCTCTCTCTCTTCCAGCATAGAGGCTCGGGGCGGCCTGCGGCCCCTCGGCCGCGACCTTCATTATCTTAGTAACCGGAAATTAACATTGGCATTGCCAGACGGCGTTATAAAATCGCCTGCTATGCAAGATAAGCCATTGGAAATACAGAAAATTGCGGACGTCCCCGGGACCACGGTGCTGCGTCTGCACGGGCCGCTGCTGCTAGGCAATTTCTTTCCGCTACAAACCATGGTTCGCTCCGACGATTCCCAGTTGCTGATCATTGACGTCACTGACATGCCCTACATCGATTCGGCCGGCATCGGCTGTCTGGTGGGAGCGCACGTCTCGCGCGAACATTCCGGGCGCAAGCTGGTGCTGGTGGGGGCTAACGACCGGCTGCTGACTTCCTTGAAGGTCACGCGGGTCGATCAGTTGTTCATCCTTGCTCCCGACGTACAACAGGCCATGGCCCACGCCAGCGGCAGCTAAGGATCAATCGGCTCGGTTGACATTCTGATGTATGCCGCCCCTGCAAGGGGCTCAAGTAGATTTTCCGTTAGTACCCGGGACTCCGCCTGCCACCCCAACTCGCGCAAAAGCGGCGCGACTCGGGGGCCCGGCTGCGGCTGCGTCCTGGGCTACACTGAGTCGTCCCGCTGAGCGGGACGGGATTGTTGCGCTTCCTCACAAATAATTTCGCGGCTGCGCAATCGCCTTGCGCTCCTCTGATAGACTTTCCCGCAAGGATGTGGGCGTTCCCTCGCAAGCGGGCTCATCTGCTGTGCCGTCGCGATACGAGACCTGCATTCCCGTCAACCTAATTCTTCCGCGACGCTCGCACGCGCAACGCCGCTCTAGTCCTAGGAGGTTCGTATGGCTACCACAGTCAGTGCTCCGCAAATTCACAGCCGAGTGCAGGAGTTCCTCGGCAAACCACGCAAGATGTTTATCGAGGGCAAATGGGTCGAGGCCGCGTCGGGAAAGACGTTTCCCACCTACAATCCCGCGACCGGCGAAGTGATGGCGCAAGTCGCCGAAGGTGATCGCGAAGATATCGAGCGCGCCGTCAAAGCCGCCCGGAGGGCCTTCGATAGCGGCCCGTGGCCGGACATGTCGCCGTCGCAGCGCGGCCGTCTCATCTGGAAGCTGGGCGACCTGATCGAACAGCATCTGGAAGAGTTCGCGCAGATCGAGAGTCTGGATAACGGCAAGCCGCTGGCCGTGGCCCGCGTCGCCGACGTGCCGTTGGCGGTCGATCTGTTCCGCTACATGGCGGGCTGGGCCACCAAAATCGAAGGCAACACGATTCCGATCTCCGCTGGGTCGAAGCAGGTAAAGTTTCACGCCTACACGCGGCGCGAGCCGGTCGGCGTGGTGGGGCAGATTATCCCCTGGAATTTTCCGCTGCTGATGGCCGCCTGGAAGCTGGGTCCGGCGCTGGCCACAGGCTGCACGGTGGTGTTGAAGCCGGCCGAGCAAACTCCGCTGAGCGCGTTGCTGCTGGCCGAACTGGTAGCCGAAGCCGGATTCCCCGAGGGCGTGGTGAACGTGGTAACCGGATACGGCGAAACCGCGGGAGCCGCGCTGGCGGCGCATCCCGATGTCGACAAGGTCGCCTTCACCGGCTCAACCGAAGTGGGCAAGCTGATCTTGCACGCCGCGGCCGGCAATCTGAAGAAGGTTTCGCTGGAGCTGGGTGGCAAGTCGCCGAACGTGGTTTTCGCCGACGCGGAAATGCAGCACTCGATTCCGGGCGCGGCCAATGCCATCTTCTTCAATCACGGCCAGTGCTGCTGCGCCGGATCGCGGCTCTATGTCGAGCAGGACATTTTCGATGACGTGGTGGGCGGCGTGGCCGAGCACGCCAAAGGCATCAAGATCGGGCATGGCTTCGATCCTGAGACCCACATGGGACCGCTGGTCTCGCAGGAACAGCTCAATCGCGTGTGTAGCTATCTGGATGCCGGGCTGAGCGAAGGCGCCGAGGCGGTAGTGGGCGGCAAGCGCTGTGAAGGCCTGGGTTACTTCGTCGAACCTACAGTGATGGTCAACACCCATCCCAACATGAAAGTAGTTCGCGAAGAGATCTTCGGGCCGGTGGTGTGTGCGGTTCCGTTTAAAGATGAAAGCAAGCTGGTGGCGGAAGCCAATCAAAACGAGTACGGACTGGCGGCCGGAATCTGGACCAAAGACATCAGCAAAGCGCATCGCATTGCCGAGAAGCTGCGCGCCGGCACGGTGTGGATCAACTGCTACAACGTCTTCGACGCGGCGCTGCCCTTCGGCGGATACAAGCAGTCGGGCTGGGGCCGCGAGATGGGCCACGAAGTGCTCGAGCTGTACACCGAAGTGAAAGCCGTGTGTGTCGCGATTTGAAATTCTCCGCGCTTGATCTTTGTCATTCTGAGCGAAGCGAAGAACCCCTATCGCTGCGAACGAGCTGCCAGCAATAGGGGTCCTTCGACTCCGGCGGCGAAGCGCCGCCTCCGCTCAGGATGACAGATGTTTTGATTCGCTCAGGATGACATCGTTTTAATGCCTGTCCTGCCGCCCCTTCTACCGCCAATGTGGTAGACCCCGCACACGAATTCCCAACCCTTCCCTCTCTCAACTTCCGTATAGTTCCCATATGGCCCCTGCGGCCTCCCAGCATGCAGAGCGCGACGCCCAGTGCGAGAAAGCTGAGCTATTCCTCTGGAGCTGCCACGCTTCCATTGCTGGGCAAATGTGTGGGCGAGGCGTTCGACGACACCGCTGCTGCTTATCCTGATAACGACGCACTCATCGTTCGCCACCAGCAACTGCGCTATACCTACGCGCAACTGCGCACCGAGATCGAGCGCGCCGCCCGCGGCCTGCTGGCTCTGGGCATCGAACGCGGCGATCGCGTCGGGATCTGGGCCACCAACTGCGCGCAATGGGTGATCACGCAATTTGCCACCGCCAAAATCGGCGCCATTCTGGTGAACGTCAATCCGTCGAACCGCGCGTATGAACTCGAGTACGCCCTCAGCCGCTCGGAGTGTCAAACGCTGCTGCTAATTCAGGGCTTTCGCGATGTTGACTACGTGCAGGTGCTGCGCGAGATTTGTCCCGAGGCTGAGCGAGCGTCATTTGGAAACTTGCATACCCACAGGCTGCCCGCGCTGCGCCGTCTGATTTTCCTGGGCGCAAACGGTTGTGGCCCGACGGCCACGCAGGCCAACGGCGTTCCGCACGGCATGCTGAGCTGGAACGAATTGCTTGCGATGGGCGATAGCCTGCCGCTCGATCAACTACGCCAGCGCGAGTCAACGCTCAACTTCGACGACGCTATCAACATCCAGTACACCTCGGGGACAACCGGGCTGCCCAAGGGCGCGACCCTGTCGCATCACAACGTAATCAACAATGGGATGCTGATTGCCAACGCGATGCGCTTCACCCATCGCGACCGGCTGTGCATTCCGGTTCCCTTCTATCACTGCTTTGGCATGGTGCTGGCGAATCTTGCCTGCGTGACGACGGGCGCCACCATGGTTATTCCCGCGCCTTACTTTGACGCCGAAGCGACTTTGCGCGCGGTTGTCGAAGAGCGCTGCACCGCGCTGCACGGCGTCCCCACCATGTTCATCGCCGAGCTGGAGCATCCGGCCTTCCCGAGTTGCGATCTCAGCACACTGCGTACTGGAATCATGGCGGGCTCGCCCTGCCCCATCGAGGTCATGAAGCGGGTGGTCAACCAGATGCACTGCCGCGAGCTGACCATTGCTTACGGGCTCACCGAGTCTTCTCCGGTCATCACCCAAACCACGGTCGACGATCCCATCCAGTTGCGCGTCACCACCGTGGGCAAAGTGCTACCGCACACCGAGGTCAAGATCGTGAATCCGGAAACCGGAGCTACGGTTCCCGTGGGCGAACAAGGTGAGCTCTGCACCCGCGGCTATCACGTAATGAAAGGCTATTACCGCGATCCGGAAGCCACGCGCGGCGTCATCGATGCCGACGGCTGGCTGCATACCGGCGATCTCTCCGTGCTGGACGAAAATGGCTACTTCAAAATTACCGGCCGGGCCAAGGACATCATCATCCGCGGCGGGGAAAACATTGCTCCCCGCGAGATCGAAGAATTTCTCTACACCTGTCCGGGAATCACCGACGTAGAAGTCTTCGGCGTTCCCGATCGCAAATACGGCGAGCAGATCGCCGCCTGGATTGTGCTGGAGGAAGGTTCGACCCTGACCGCCGAGCAGGTCCACCAATTCTGCGAAGGCAAGATCGCCCGCTTCAAAATCCCCCGCTATATCAAGTTTGTGGAGGAGTTTCCGCTCACCATCAGCGGGAAAGTTCAGAAGTTCCGTATGCGGGAGATCTCGGTGAAAGAACTCGGCCTGGAAAGCGAAGCCAAGATTGAGACCGCGTAGAGGTGGTCAGCAATCGGCACGCGAACTTTCTTCCTTCAACAAAAACAAACGCCGTTTGAATATCCGGTGAATTCCCCGCCCTGTCCGTAGCCCGCGAAAGAGATGTGTCATTCTGAGCGAAGCGATGGCTGCGAAGCGGGCGAGCGCAGTCGAAGAACCGCTGTCGTCGCGACCTGCCTGCTGCCCTTAGGGGTCCTTCGACTGCGGCGGCGAAGTGCCGCCTCCGCTCAGGATGACAGACGTGGGAAGGGGTACAGTCCGCTGAAGTTCGCCTAGGCTGAGGCTCGCGCCCAGGATGCTAAACTACTGAGACGTTCCTATGGAGTTGCTGCTCAATCTGATCTGGCTCGCCCTGGCTATGGGTGCGTTCTTAGTCTTCCTGCGCCGCCGGCCGCACTCCGGCCTGGACCAGCTGCCGCATCGCCGGGCGCTTTTCGCGCTGGCTTGCGCACTCCTGCTGCTCTTCCCCGTAGTTTCGGCCAGCGATGACCTGCATCCGACCCAGGCGCTCTTCGAAGATGCGAACCGCCGGATTCAGCACTTTACTTCTCCTTTGCAACTCTCGCACAGGGACTGCGCTACCGACCCCATCTCGCCCATGCCGCTGGCGCTGTCATCGTTCCTCGCGCTCATCGCGTGGCAACCCTGGCGTCCGCTGGAGTCGCGGACTCAAGCCCTGCGCGGCTATCGCCGTTCCCTTCGCGGACGAGCTCCTCCTTTCTTCAGCAACTGATCCGCTCCCTCTGCCGTAAGAAATTTTCAACGGCAGTTTCAGCGTCATTTGTCTTGCATTTCTGGCGTCCCGACGGCGCGGGTTCGCTCGCCCATCCCCGGATGCCGCGTGGCATGAAGAGAGCTCGTGAGATGAAGAAAGAAAGAGACAGGCAGAATTGCCCAGGACGCATCGCCTGTTGCCTGCTGTTGCTGATTTCCATATCCCACTTCGTGGGATGTTCGGGCGGCAAGACCGAGCCACCACCCACCAAGGTCGTCGAAACCAACACTGACCCCGACGTCTTCACCATGCCAAATGCCAGTGCGTTTCCGCTGACCACGGTCGAGGTGCGCAAGGTCACCGATGAGGTCCACGTGAACTGTGCGGTCACTCCGGACGTGAACCTATCGGTGCCTGTGGTCTCGCTGGGAGGCGGTCGCGTCGTCGATATCAAGGTGAAGCTCGGCAATTCGGTGAAGAAGGGCCAGGTCCTCCTGCTGATTAACAGTCCCGACCTCTCTGCCGCGTTTTCTGACTACCAGAAATTCACGGCCGACGAAGTGTTGGCCGACAAACAACTGGCGCGCTCGCAACTCCTGTACGACAAAGGCGCAATCTCCCTGGCAGACCTGGAAACGGCGCAAGACGCGCAAGCCAAGGCCAAAGTGGACCTGGAAACCGCGGCGGCCCACGTCAAAGTGTTAGGCGGGGACATTAACCATCCCACTCCGCTGCTGCCGCTGCGTGCGCCTATCTCCGGCACCATCGTCGATCAGCAGATCACCGGCGGCACCGGCGTCCGCTCGCTGGATAACCAGACCGCGCTGTTCACCATTGCCGACCTCTCGCGGGTGTGGGTTCTCTGCGACGTCTACCAGGACATGCTGCCCCGGGTTCATGTCGGCGACATCGCTGACATTACGGTGGACGGCTACGCGCACGACCAGTTTCCCGGCAAGGTGATCAACCTCAGCCAGGTGATGGATCCCAATACGCGTACTGCGAAAGTGCGCATCGAGCTGCCCAATCCGCACGGCATCATGCGCGCAGGCATGTATGTCACGGCGATGTTCCGCTCGCCCGATAAAGTGGATCGGGTCGTCGTCCCGGCCTCGGCAATCGTTCACTTGCACGATAAAGATTGGGTCTTCGTACCGATCGGCGACAGCCGCTTTCGGCGCATCGCGGTTCAGCTTGGACCGCAGGAGAAGGACGGCGATCAGCAGGTCATTAGCGGCCTGAAGCCGAACGATCAGATAGTCACGAATGCGCTTCAGTTCTCCAGCGCGGCGGAGGAGTAGCCCGGCATGATCCGCCTCCTGGTAGATTTCGCGCTGAAGAATCGCATGCTGATGCTGGCTCTGGGCGTGGCCCTGCTGATCTGGGGCATCATCTCCTTCCACAATCTTCCGGTGGAAGCCTACCCCGACGTGGCCGACAAATATGTCTGGGTGATTACGCAGTGGCCGGGCCGCGCTGCCGAAGAGGTCGAGCAGCAGGTCACCATTCCCATCGAGACGCAGATGAACGGCCTGGGGCACCTGACGCATCTGCGCTCGACCTCGCTGGCGGGACTGTCGTTCATCACCGCGATCTTCGATGACGACTCCGACAACTTGCAGAATCGCCAGCAGGTGTTGGAGAAGCTGACGCTGGTGAGTCTGCCGCCGGGCCTGAATCCGCAGATCGGCCCTGACTTCAGTCCCACCGGGCAGATCTACTTCTACACGCTGCAAAGCACGAATCCCAAGTACGACATCATGGACTTGAAGGCGCTGCAGGACTGGGTGGTCTTTAAACACTTGATGTCAGTGCCTAACGTAGCCTCGGTGTCGATCTTCGGCGGCGAGACGCGCGAGTACCAGGTGCAGGTCGATCCCGACAAGCTAGTGGCCTATGGCATTTCGATGGCGCAGGTGGAGCAGCAACTGACTGCCAACAATGTCAACGGCGGCGGCAGTTTCATCGAGAAAGGCCAGCAAGCTTACAACATTCGCGCCGTCGGCCTGATGGAGAATACCGACGACATCGGCGCCACCGTGCTGAAGGTACAGAATGGCACGCCGGTGCGGGCGCGCGACATTGCGATTGTGACCGAGGGCCCCAAGATCCGCCTGGGCAAACTGGGCAAGGCCATCCGGCATGACGATGGAAAGGTCATCGACAACGATGACGTAGTGGAAGGCATTGTGCAGATGCGCAAGGGCGCCGAAGCCGAAGCCGTGCTGCACAACATCGACCTGAAGGTTGACTTCCTGAACCAGCACGTGCTGCCGCCGGGCGTGAAGATCGTGCCCCACATCGATCGCGACGACCTGGTGCACCTCACCACCCACACCGTGCTGCACAACCTGACCGAGGGAATTCTCCTCGTCGTCATCGTGCTGTTTTTCTTTCTCGGCAACATTCGCTCGGCGCTGATTGTCGCCGTCACCATTCCCTTCTCGCTGTTCTTCGCGTCGATCCTGCTGGACCTGCGGCATATCCCCGCGAACCTGCTGTCGCTGGGCGCGCTGGATTTCGGCATGATCGTGGAAGGTGCGGCGGTGATGGTCGAGAATATTCAGCGCCGGCTGGAGATTCGGACGGATCACGGCTCCATGGATGAAACCATTCGCGCGGCAGCCCACGAAGTGCAGCGGCCGGTGTTCTATGCCATCCTCATCATCATCCTGTCGTACCTGCCCATCTTTACTTTGCAGCGCGTCGAAGGTCGCCTGTTCCGGCCGATGGCCTGGACCGTGGCTTTCGCGCTGCTGGGCTCGCTGGTGTTTTCCATCCTGCTGGCGCCGGTGCTGTCGAGCCTCATCTTTCGCAAAGGCGTGAAGGCCTGGGAAAATCCCGTGGTGCGCTGGATCACCAGCTTCTACGAGCAAACCTTGAACTGGATCATGGCTCGCCGCATGGTGGCCTTGCTTGCCTTCCTGGTGATTCTCGGTGTCTCGCTGTACCTGGCGGCCGGGGGAGTGATCGGCTCCGAGTTCCTGCCGCATCTGGACGAAGGCTCCATCTGGGCTCGAGGAACGTTATCTCCCAGCACCGGTCCTACCGCCGGCACGCGCGTCATGGATCAGGCGCGCCTGATCTTTGCCAGCTTTCCGGAAGTCACGCAGGTGGTCTCGCAGGTGGGACGATCCGACGATGGCACCGACGCCACCGGCTTCTTCAACACCGAATACTTTGTCGATCTGAAGCCACGTTCCCAGTGGCGGCCGCAGTTTCACGGTCGCAAGGAATTGCTGATCGACGCCATGGACAAGGAAGTGGAGAAAATCCCGGGCGTGGAGTGGGGCTTCTCCCAGCCTATCAGCGACAACGTGGAAGAGGCGGTCAGCGGCGTAAAAGGCGAGCTGGCGGTCAAAATCTTCGGCTCCGATCTGAAAGACCTGGAAAAAACCGGCGAGCAGATCATGGATGTCATGAAGACGGTTCCCGGCGTCCAGGATCTGGGCCTGTTCCGCGTACTCGGCCAGCCTAATGTCAACATCAAGGTGGATCGCGCCAAGGCCGATCGCTATGGGATCAACGCCTCCGATATTCAGGATGCGGTGCAGACCGCGATCGGTGGCAATCCGGTCAGTCAAATCCTGATTGGCGAAATGCGCTTCGACCTGGTGCCGCGCTACCAGGAGCAGTTTCGCTCGTCGATTGACGCGATCAAGAACATCCGCCTGCTGGCGCCCTCCGGCGAGCGGGTCTCGCTGGGCGAGTTGTGCGACATCACCGTCGACGACGGGGCCTCCATGATCTACCGCGAAGGCAACCAGCGTTACATCGCGCTCAAGTACAGCGTGCGCGGCCGCGACCTGGGCAGCACCGTCGAAGAAGCCATGAAGAAGGTCGACCAGCAGGTGAAGCTGCCGCAGGGCTACACCCTGGACTGGGCCGGCGAATATGAAAGCCAGAAGCGCGCCAACCATCGTCTGGCCGTCGTGATTCCGCTGACCATTCTGGTGATCATGCTGGTACTTTATTCGATGTTCCGCTCGTTCAAGTGGGGTCTGCTGGTGCTGCTCAACCTCAGCATGGCGCCGCTGGGAGGACTGTTAGCGCTCTGGATTACCGGAACGCATTTCAGCGTTTCCACCGGAGTAGGATTTCTGGCACTCTTCGGAGTATCGGTGCAGACCGGCGTCATCATGATCGAATACATCAACCAGCTGCGCGCCCGCGGCCACAGCGTGCACGAGGCTGCGCTGCTGGGCGCGACCCGCCGCCTGCGTCCCATCATGATGACCATGCTGGTAGCGTCCTTGGGCCTGGTGCCGGCGGCCATGTCGCACGATATCGGCTCCGACTCGCAACGCCCCTTTGCCATCGTGATCGTCGGCGGGCTGCTGACCGAACTGGCGCTCAGCCTGGTACTGCTGCCCACCTTCTACACCTGGGTAGCCCGATTCACCGACGTGCTGCCTGAAGAAGAGGAGGGCCTCACCGAATGAGATCTGCGCTTCTTCTGACCCGTATCTGGCGCGACTCGCCGGGCGCCGCAGCTTTATCGGCTGCGGTTCGCCATCGGATGAGATTGATTGCGGGGATCGCTCTGTTGGCGTGCTCGGGAGCTTCCGGTTGCTGCTGGGCGCAAGCCGCTGCCCCGCAACAACAACCGCCGACGCAGCAAGCTCCGGCTCCGGCGAGCACGCCGGCCCAGGCTCCCGTTCCCCCGCCGCCGCAAACTTCGGGTGCCGCCCATCGCCTGACTATGCCGACGAATCCTTCGGTGATCATCAGCCTCGACCAGGCCATTGAGCTGGCGAAGAAAAACAATCCTGCGCTGCAGGCGCAGCGCACGCAGATCGCGCAAAACAAGGAGCAGGAGGTCACCGCCAACCTTCGTCCCAACCCGGCGCTTTCCTGGGACGCGCAATATCTGCCCATCTTCGAGCCACACTTGTCCTCCTCCGACTACATCAACACCACGGCGCAGTTCGACGCCGGCCTCGGCTATCTGTTCGAGCGCGGACAAAAGCGGCAGCACCGCTTGCAGGCCGCGAAGGATGTCACCTCGGTTACCGAGTCGCAGGTGCTCGATGCCGAGCGCGACGTGGTTGCCAACACCGGGCAGCAGTTCGTGGCCGTGCTGCTGGCCAAGTCGAATTACGATTTTGCCCAGCAACTGCTTCAGACCTATCAGCAAACCGTGGGTGTCAGCCAGGAAAAGCAGAAGGCGGGCGGGATGAGCCAGGCCGACCTGCTGAAAATTCAGTTGCAAACGCTGCAGTTCCAGACCGACGTCACCACGGCCAAGATCGCCTTGCTGGAAGCCCTGAATTCGCTCCGCCAACTGATCGGCTTCGACTCCGTCCCCCGCGATTACGATGTCACCGGAAGCCTGGCCTATGAACCGCTCAATCTGACGCTCGACGACCTGCGGGCGCGCGCGCTCAACCATCGTCCCGATCTGCAAGCCGCCCAGCGAGGAGTCACGGCGGCCGAAAGCCAGATTGGCTTGGCCAAGGCCAACGCCAAGCAGGACCTGAACGCTACCTTCGACTACACCCACGTGAACTCGGACAACCTCGCGGCCTTTTACTTCAGCATCCCTTTGCCGATTTTCAACCGCAATCAGGGCGAGGTGGCGCGAACCTATTACGCGCTGACCCAGTCGAAATTTCTGGCGGAGGCTTCCCGGCAGCAGGTGCTGACCGATGTGAAGAACGGCTACGAGGGGCTGCTCAACAGCGAAGAGGTGATCGAGCTGTACAACAATGGATACCTGAAGCAGGCGCAGCAATCGCTGGAGATCGCGCAGTTTGCCTATCAGCGCGGGGCCGCGACGCTGCTCGACTTCCTCGACGCCGAGCGCAGCTATCGCTCCACCGAACTCAGTTATCGCCAGGCTGTGGCCGCCTACATGAGCGCGCTGGAAGAGCTACGCGCCGCGGTAGGAACGCGGGATCTGCCGTAGGCGCGAATTGTTACCAGGCTCTGGATTGTCAGGACACGTCGGTTTAAATCAGGGCACATCGGTTTGTTGCAGGGGGCGCGATGACACTAACAGCTGTCTTCCGTCTCAAGAAATGCTTTGTCTCAGGGAACGTCGGTTTATAACCGGGCATGGCTTTACGGTCTGCTGAAAAACTCATGGGAGGCCAAGGTTCGGGTAGAGTTGGCCTTCAGAGACTGTGTCGCAACCCAAGAGGGAATTTTGTGGTGGAACAAAAGGTGGAATAACCGATCAAACTAGCCGCAACGCGGCGAGATGAAGTTAGCCGGGCGGCGTACCGGGGTCCCCAATCCACGCCGGTTTCGCGCGGATTGGGGTGGTTAAGCCCCCCCGGTCAAGTGGGAGATTATTGTGAGCCGCAGAGCGGCGACACCGGTTGCGACAGAGTCTCTTCAGGCCAGCGCCCAAGGATGTTGTTTTGTTCCTGAGCCGGCTTCAGCCGGCGGCAGCAAGTCTGTTTCTCGAGCTTTTCAGCGGCGCATGCCGAAGTGAAGGATGGAAAGAATCGGGCTTTAGCCCCGGCCTGGTTTTGCAGGGGCTGAAGCCCAATTTTGATGATGCTCTTTCGGCACGAGTAAACTCGCGCCCTTATACAAAGCGCACTTCGCGATTTTTCCGCGCGAAAAACTCCTCCGCCTATAATCTCTCTCATGCCCTTCCGGCGTTCGCCCAAAATCTACGACGAGGAGATGCTCTACGAATATGCCGTAGGCGCGCTGGGCCGGCAGATGCGCACCGTCGCCGAAATCAAGCGGCTGATGCGCAATCGGGTGAAAACGCAACCGGAGGGCGAGCTGCTGGTGGAAATGGTGGTTATACGGCTCAAAGCGCAGCGCTACCTCAACGACACCAACTACGCCGAGAGCTATTCCCGCTTTCGCAAAGAGAACGAAAAGTTTGGACGCATGCGAGTCGTGCAGGATCTGAAGATCAAGGGCGTACACAACGACATCATCGACAGCGTGGTGGGTGCGGCCTACGACGGCGTCAACGAGGAGCAACTGGCGCGAGGGTTTCTGCAGCGCAAGCGCGTTGGTAAGCCGGCTGACCAGAAGCAGGCAGCCCGGATCTTTCGCATGATGGTGAGGGCAGGCTTCCCCAGCCGCATCATTTTTCGCATTCTGAAGACCTGGGACGTGGACGACGAGGTGCTGACCGCATTGGAAGAGGAAAGAAGTAATCAGTAGGCAGTGGTCAGTAGGCAGTAGCGTTTATCGGTTGTCGGGCGGCAGCGGTCCATGGCATGTTAAGTTAAGAAACTTTTGTGAAAGGGGGCAGTCGATGAAAGTCACACATTGCGAAAAAACCAATGCCATCATTTGCAAGGACAAGTTCGACAATCCAGATGGTAGTAAGGTCGACGTCGAATGATATGCGCATGACTTTCACCACAACCTTTGACGATGGCAGTCAGAAGAGTTTCAACGCCACCGTTTCTTACAACAAGCACGTTGTGGAGTCCTATCGGACAAACGACGACTGGAACCCGCAGTTGGGCGACCAGACGGTCCATACGTTGTGTGGGTTGAGCCTAAGTACGTTTCAAAGCGCTTTCGACAAATACGGCGATTACCTATGCGAGAAATTCAGGACCGTTGTTGACGTGGAAACCTTCGACCCGCAAACCACCGGAGTCTACGACACTGCCCTGGGCGTCCATTTCACCACGGACACAAACCGATTCATCAACAAACCCTTGCATTGCTTTCCCAAAGTTCCGGTCGGTAGCGCGGGTGGACCTAAGACCTGGAGTCTGACCAGCGCGGAGGCGGCCGCGTTCATCCGCCTGGCACGGCTGCTTTGGGCGTGGGGATCGGGCTACAGCCAGGAGAAAGTGGACGACCAACGAACTATAGAAGACCGGGAAAGAATAAGGGATACCGAACAACCGACTGCTGGCTGCTACTGGCTACTGACAATTGGCTATTGACAATCTGGCACCACTGCAACTGACTCCTGGCAAGAGGCTACTGACCACTGGCAACTCACAACTGAAAACTGACAACTGACAACTGACCAACCCTCATGCCCAAGAAACTTGATCACACTGCTGCCTGTGAACACCTGTTGCGCGTGGACCGCCAACTGGCCCGCATTATCTCCCGCTATGGCCCGTGCCATATGCAACAGGAAACCACCCAAAGCATTTTCGAAGCGCTCCTTGAGTCGATCATCTATCAGCAGCTCAACGGAAAAGTTGCGGCCACCATCACCAGCCGGGTGAAAGCGCTGTTTCCAGAGAACACCCAGCGCATCCGCACGCGCCGTGGGTTGGTTGGCAGCTTCCCCACACCCGAGCAGATTCTGGCCGCGTCCGACGAACGGTTGCGTTCCGCCGGACTGTCACGCAACAAGCTGCTGGCCATTCGCGATCTCGCCGCTAAGACGCTGGACGGCACTGTACCCACGCTGCAGCAGGCCCGCCGCATGAGCGACGACGAACTGGTGGAGCGGCTGATCACGGTGCGCGGCATCGGTCGTTGGACAGTCGAGATGCTGCTGATCTTCCGCCTGGGCCGCCCCGACGTTTTTCCGGTGGACGACTACGGTGTCCGCAAGGGTTTCGCCAAGATGCGCAAGTTGGCCGAGCTTCCGAAACCGAAGGAGTTGATGCCCCTGGGAGAGCGCTGGCGTCCCTATCGCAGCGTGGCCAGCTGGTATTTGTGGCGCGCCGCCGATATGAAGGATCTGCCCATGGCCGGAGAGGCGAAGACTGCCGTTGCCAAGCCGGCAACAAAGAAAGTCACACCCGCTGCGGCGAAAGGGCGAATCAAGAAGAAGGTCATCCCCCCTTCGGCGACAAAGCGAGCCAAGAAGAAAGCTGGCTCTGTTGACATCCCTTGAGGCGGCTTGGTTCGTCATCCATCTGGTGCCTGCGACAATCCCGTCCCGCACCGCGGGACGACTCAGCTCAGCCCAGGACCCTTCGGCTACGCTCAGGGCAGGCTCCGCCGCCACAGGCGGGCGCAGTCCTGGGTGGTGGTTGTATCAAACCTTCCAGCCCCTTTCAGGGGCAACACATCAGGATGTCAACCAAGCCAAGAAAGCTGTAGTAGCTTCGGATAAGAAGGCCGTCCGCCGGAAGGCGGCTGCCGGCAAACCTTAGCCGGCCGGAAGAAAGTCAACCGCAGATCCCGACCCGGCTGAAGCCGCTTCGGGATGACAATATAAATGGGGACGACCGCAATTTGGAACAACTCCAATATGGGAGGACTGCGGCTTATCCGCCCGCTATTGCGGTGCCTTTTGCAGCGCGTTCTGAAACAGCTGTGCAGCCTCCTGATGGGTACCGGTGATCTGGGGTGGAATGATCGACGGAATGTTGGCCGGACATGCCTTCAGTCCGGCACAAACGTTGACCGCTTTGGTCATGGCAATCTGCAGCGCCGGGTTGGAGTTGGCATCATCCGGGGAGTCCAGGATGATGAAGTCGATATTATCGCTGCTGCTGGTTTGCTTCTGCAGCATGTCTTTATAGTCCCCGGTCGCACTCTGGATGATAACCGGCTGGCCGCTGCTCAAGCGGGGATTGGCCCCCTGAAAGTCCAGCAGTCTACGATCCAACTCACTGCCATAAATGGAGTTAAGGTTGCGCAAGAGATGCACAACCACCGGGCTGTTCCTAGGCTTAGGCTTGCAGCCGCCCAGCAGGAGGAATGGCAGGATTAGCAGGATCGCGGTGGCAAACCTCAGTCTTTGGGCCATGTCGACATAATATCTTCGATGCCCAACTTCGCCTAGCGCCTGTTAGCTGCGAGGACTCCGGATCGCAACCCTCCCACGATCCGCAGGCATGGGCCGCAGCTACCGCCTTACGGATGGATGCCGGAAAATTAATCTGCGATGTCAACAAACACCCTTTCCCAAAAGCCCGGCTTCATACATAATGCATGAACTAATTTCTGGCCGCGGGGACTCATGAAGCGACACGGGGCAATTTGCTGCTTGTGGTTGGGGATGTGTTGCCCCCTGCTGTTCGGCCAGGCTACGCTGGTTTCTGATGCCGTTCCCGGACCGGGAGCGTTTCCTCCGGTTCTCACGCCGCCCACCGCCAATCTCGCGCCGGAATTGTCTTCGCCTCCCGCTCTCAACCCTTCTGTCGGTCATGAGGAACTAGCCGAGCTGCCGATCGCTCCCGGCCTGACGGGTGAGCGATCGATCTATCAGGCGGTACAGGTTGCACCCGACGCGGTGTGTACGCAGGCGCTGCCACCCCTGATGCTCTATCAGCCAAGCGATTATGCCTTCGGCCGGCTGCAGTTCAACACCGCCGCCATCAAGGGAACGTTTAGTCACGACAACATCGTCAAGATGGCACGCAATTTTGTTCCCGGCCAGCCCTTGCCCGACGCTCCGGCTTATGTTCCGCTCACCAGCCGGCAGAAGTTCGATACTTTTCTGCATAACATTCACACCGTAGGCTTCGGCGCAGGCGTGCTGATCGATTCGTTTATCTCCCAGGCCTCGGGCGCTTATCCGCGCTTCGATACCGGCATGGCGGGCTACGGGCAGCGACTGGGCGCGGCGGCTGCCGGAGAAACCAGCGCCGCTTTTTTCAGCGGCTACGTCTTCCCTACTCTGCTACATCAGGACCCGCGCTACTTCCGCTCCCGGCAGAACGATATTTCTGACCGCCTGGCCTACGCCGCCAGCCGGGTCATCATCGGCCGCAGCGACAGCGGACACAACGTCATCAACGCCTCGGCAATTCTGAGCCAGTTCGTGCAGGCCGCGGTTTCGAACGCCTACATTCCCTATCGCAATGAGTCGGTATCGGGCACGCTGGAAAACGCTGTGTCCGGCCTGGGAGCGGTGGCGCAGGCCAACATCCTGAACGAGTTCTGGCCCGACATCAAAGAGTTTTTCTCCCGCCACAATCCGGAAACGTTGTTGCTGCATAAGAGCGCGCCCACCGTTGCCTCAGCCGAGATCGCCAGCCGATAGCGCGTCCAAGATCACCGCAATTCAAGCCGGGCCAAACCGCACTGGGGTAGAGCGAGCCTTCAGGCTCGCGGCAAGAGTTCCCCGCAACCGAAAGCCCCGTAGGGGCGGCAGAGCTATGGCCAACCTGCCGTCCCGTCCCGCATGACAATTGTCACGCGACCGGACTGACAATCCACACTAGCTGGGAAGTTGAAACTCTTCGACAATGGCCTACGTACGGAAGACTAGGCGGACCGCGGAAAAAAGCCGCCGGCAAAACCGGTTTGTTCTCTTTCAAACTGGCGGCAAGAATGCGATGCTAGGGGTATTCATCTGTGGATGATGTGGCCATCATGAGGGAACTGAAAGACGATCTGGCTTCGCTGCGCATTGACCGCGAGGCCCCACGCAAGACCCGTTGGGGACGGATAGTGCTGTGGCTGTTTCTGATCGCCATTGCCGCCGCCGGTGGCCTCTATTTCGTAAAGGCGCGCCCGGCGTTCCGTGCCTTCGGCGCAGTCGAAGTGGAAACCGTGCAGCCCAGCATCCAGAGCGGCAGCGGCCCCAATGCCGGAACGCCCATCCTGACCGCCTCGGGCTATCTGGTGGCGCGGCGCCAGTCGGTGGTGTCGTCGAGAATTCAGGGGCGCATTGCCTCCTTGCGGGTGGAAGAAGGCAGTATCGTGAATGCCGGTGACATCCTGGCCACTCTCGATAACGAAGACGTGGTGGCCGCCATCGTCAAGGCGAAGGCAGACATTGACTATGCCAAGGCCGATCTCGCCGAAGCCCAGCGCCAAGAGCGGCTGCAGCAAGGACTGTTCGGCGACCGAGGTCGTCTCCCAGGACACGCTGGATGCCGCCAAAGCCAAAGTCAACCTGGCGCAGGCAGCCATCGCGCAGGACGAGGCGAATCTTCAAGTCCAGCAAGCCTACCTCGACTTCACTACTATTCGCGCCCCGTTTGCCGGAGTCGTGGTCAAGAAGATGACCGAGGCGGGGGAAAGCGTCGCGCCCATTCCGCCGGGGGTGAACATCTCGACTTCGTCGGGAGCGATCGTGGCCATCGCCGACATGAATTCGCTGGAGGCTGAAGTCGACGTGAACGAATCCAATGTCTCTCAGCTGCTGCCCAATCAGCCGGCCGAGATTCAGGTGCAAGCCATTCCGAACCACACCTACAAAGGTGTATTGCGCCAGGTGATTCCCACCGCCGATCGGACGAAAGCCACGGTGACGGTCAAAGTCTCGATCCTCGACAAGGACAAATATCTGCGGCCAGAGATGAGTTGCAACGTCACCTTCCTGGAACCGCAAAAGAAAACCCAGAGCGCCGGGGCATCGCCGCAAAGCGTGCTTACCGTTCCCAAAGAAGCCGTGGTGACTCGTGAGGGGAAGTCGGTCGTCTTCGAAATCGAGGACCAGAAGGTCCGCGCGTTGCCGGTCGTGACTGGGGCCGACTTGCACGGGCAGATCATTGTCAAACAGGGGCTGGCGGGATCGGAGACGCTGGTCAACAATCCGCCGCAGACGCTGAAGGCCGGCGACTCGGTGAGGGTAAAGAGCTAAGTAGCAGAAGGTGCAGGGGAAATCGACGACTAAGAGGGTATGTTGGCATATTAGTGCTATAACATGATCTAATATAACCACTATAATGCCAATCGTAGTACTGCCAGAATATGCCATTAATCGCGTCAGGATGCCCCAGGATCGACGATCGAGCTGCCGGATATACTTAGGCATCGTCCGAGGAATGGAAAGGGCACCCAGAAGTCAAGCAAACGCGATTTCCGGAATTGGGAAAGAAGTTCAGAGGTTTGTATCAGAATTTGACGAATTGTTTGTATCAGGACCCGGCTTGCGGCCCCCGTCGTCGAGAAATGGATTCTTGGTTTGTATCAGGGCTCGGCTTCAGCCGAGCCATAGAAGCTGCAAAGGAACTGAGCTTTACATGGCGCAAAACCCGATCAAAGCCGGACTGGTCGATTCGCCGGAGAAGTTTCCCTATTGCCTGATGTACTTGGCGATGCAAAAGACGGCAGGGGCTAAAGCCCAGTAATACTCAACACGCTTACGGCACGGCTGACGCCATGCCCTGATACAAACCAGGTCGCGCGGTATAGACAGTTTGCTGAAGAACTCGGCCCGGGGTGATTCTTTGAAGGGGCGTAGCTTTAGCTACGCCGTAGCAAGTCCTTTATTTTGTCATTCCGAACCGACTTTAGTCGGTGAGGGATTTGCGGTCCCGAGTTTTGAGCAACCTGTGTAGCCCTGAGTACTTGAACAACGGAATCTGGACCAGGAGAGTTTATGAGCTCAACCGAAGTGGCGGCCGCAACCACCGCCGTCAGCGTACAAAACGTTCGCAAGTTTTATCAGCGCGACAGCCTGCAGATCAAGGTGCTCGACGGCATCAACCTGGATGTGCCCCAGGGCGAGTTTGTGGCGCTGATGGGGCCGTCCGGTTCCGGCAAGACCACGCTGCTCAACCTGATCGCCGGGATCGATCGCGTGACTTCGGGGCGGGTTACCGTCGCCGGCACCGATCTGGGGCCGCTGTCGGAAGGCGAGCTGGCCAAGTGGCGCAGCCGTAACATCGGCTTCATCTTCCAGTTCTACAACCTGATTCCCGTGCTCAACGCGTTGGAGAATGTCGAGCTGCCGCTGCTGCTGTCGCCGCTTTCCAAGCGCGAGCGCCGCGAACGCGCCATGACGGCCCTGCGCATCGTCGGGCTCTCCGACCGCTCCAAGCATTATCCGCGCCAGCTCTCCGGCGGACAGGAGCAGCGAGTCGCCATCGCGCGCGCTGTGGTCACCGACCCGACAGTCCTGGTGGCCGACGAGCCTACCGGCGATCTCGACCATCAGAGCGCGGAAGAAATCCTCACCCTGATGGAGACCTTCAACCAGGAATTCGGCAAGACCATCATCATGGTGACGCACGATCCCCGCGCCGCCGCCCGCGCCCGTATTCAGCATCATCTGGACAAGGGAGTATTAAGCAACTAGTAACTAGCAATTAGCAATTAGCAATTAGCAATTAGCAATTAGAAGTAACAACAACTCGACGGCAATTTTCAAGGATCTAGCACAATTAGTTTGGTTCAGGAATTCACAAACAGCATCAAGCCGTGAGGAAATGGAAATAGTCATAGTCAACAAGGAAACAGCTAGTTACTAGTTGCTAGTTGCTAATTACTTCTTATGAAATTTGCACCTCTGATCCTCAAGCATCTGCGCAAGAACTGGATTCGCACCCTTAGCACGGTGCTGGCCATGGCGGTCTGCATCTTCCTGATCTGCACCCTGCAGACCGTGGTGGACGCGGTGAACTATGGCTTGTCGACGGGCAATGCCTCACGGCTGGTCACTCGCGACTATGTCAGCCTGGTCTTCAACCTGCCCAACTCCTATAAAGCCAAGATCGACGCGATTCCCGGAGTGAAGAAAACTACCATCATCAACTGGTTTGGCGGCGTCTATCGCGATCCTAAGAATTTCTTCGCCAACATGGCAGTCGAGCCCGAACCGTTCCTGGAAATCTATCCCGAGATCATGTTGCCCGAAGACCAGAAGCAGGCCTGGTTTCACGATGGACGAGGCTGCATCATCGGCCGCACGCTGGCGGAAAAATGGGGCTGGAAGATCGGCGACCATTTCGAACTGGAAAGCTTCATTCCTCCCTATCGCGTAGGTAAGCCGTTTGACTTCGTAGTGGATGGCATCTTCGACGCCACGCCGGGTGTGAGCCCGCCGCCTGACCTGAACTCGATGTACTTCAACTACAAATATCTCTACGAAGCTACCGGGCAGAAGGCCGGGGTCGGCACCATAACACTGTTGATTGACGATCCCAAGAATGCCGGCCGCATCAGCAAAACCATCGACGCGGAGTTTGAAAACAGCGATACCCAGACCAAGACCGAGACCGAGCAGGCGTTTCGCGCCAGCTTCATCGCTATGGCGGGAAATCTGGCTCTGCTGCTGAACGGCATCGGCCTGGCGGTGGCCTTCACGATTTTGCTGGTGACGGCCAACACCATGAGCATTGCGGTGCGCGAGCGGCAGCAGGAAATCGGCGTGCTCAAGACGCTGGGCTTTCTCCAGCGGACTGGTCATGTCGCTGATCCTGATTGAAGCATTGTTGCTGGGACTAATGGGCGGGGCCGTAGGCCTGTTCCTGGCCGGCGGCGCGATCATGGCTCTGCCCGGCATTCCGTTTATCGGCGATGTGGTGCGGCAGTTCCCCGGGCTGGGACTCTCGCCCAAAATCGTGAGCTACGGATTGGGCACAGCGCTGCTGCTGGGATTGCTGGCGGGATTTGTTCCAGCCCTGCTGGCCTATCGCGCCCGGATCACCGAAGTGCTGCGGCAAGTGTGAAAGGCAGCCGTTGGCACTTGGCAGTTGGCATTTGGCTCTTGGCAAAAGCGGCGGGTAAACATGAATGCGCAATGATGGGTTGTTCGCGAGTTAAATGGATTTGTATCAGGGCACGACTTCAGTCGTGCCGAACGGGACGGATAGAAATCGGGCTTTAGCCCCTGTAGCGCAACGGTTCTCCAGGGCTGAAGCCCAACTCCTGATTGAACCGCCTCGGCACGACTGAAAGTCGTGCCCTGATACAAAGCGACAAGTGGATCCGAAGGGACGAGAAGCATGAGCAAGCCGCGATGTTCGTTCTGCGACAAAGCCGCGAGCGCCGTCGATCGAATCATCAAAGCTCCCGAGGGTCGTGGTGAGGTTTACATCTGCTCGGAATGCGTTCGTGTTTGCGTAAGGATACTCGAAGATGATGGGTTCGATTCTGGGTTGTACGGCCGACTCCCGAAAGAAAGGCTTGCGCATTGGCTGCACCGGAAACTTACCCGACCCGTCAAGGTCGACCAAATGCGCAAAACTTGATCTCCCGCGGCCGAGGCTCGTGGGTCGGAGCTAATTCCTGACGGCTAATTGCTAATTGCAGGTTCTAAAACATGGCTCTACCTCTCAGCTATAACGTTCGCAACCTGCGCTCGCGCTGGAAGGTTACCCTGCTGGCCATCTTCGGCATCGCGCTGGTGGTGGCCGCCTTCGTGACCATCCTATCCATGGCGCGCGGATTCAACATCGCCTTGAGTTCCACCGGCTCCGACAGCAACGCCATCGTGACCCAGCGCGGCTCGCATGTCGGAGCTGTCGTCGTGGATCGATATCGGCAACGCGAACCTTATCGCCGTCGATCCCCGCGTGGCGCGCGGCGCCGATGGCAAGCCCCTGGCTTCCTGCGAAGTCGTGGTCATCACTGCCCGGCCCAAGAAGGGTACCAACATTCCGCTGAACGTCACCTTCCGCGGAGTGACGCCCATCGCCTTCAACGTGCGCAACAACATCAAGATTGTCGAAGGCAGAAGTTTTACGCCGGGGCTGTACGAAGTCATCGTGGGCAAAAAGATTGCCGACCGGGTGAGCGGGGTCGATATCGGCTCGACCATCAGCATCCAGCGCAAGGATTGGAAAGTGGTGGGCCTGTTCACCGCCGACGACAGCTCATTCGAGAGCGAGATCTGGGGCGACTACGACGCCATGGCGCCGGCCATTGGCCGCAACGGCGGATGCGAGTCGTTGACCGTGCGGCTGACCAATCCCGCGGTGCTGACCGCATTCGATAAGGACCTGCGCGCCAATCCGCAGATGCAGGTGCAGGCCGATTCCGAGCGCAAGTACTACGAGAACCTGGCCGGCGGCATCGGCACGGCGCTGATCATTCTGGCGTCGTTCGTCGCTGTGGTGATGGGCATCGGCGCGGTGTTTGGCGCCATGAACACGATGTACGCCATCGTCTCGCAGCGCACCCGCGAGATCGGCACGCTGCGCGCACTGGGCTTCTCGCGCTTCAGCATCCTGCTGTCGTTTGTGATGGAGTCGGTGCTGCTGGCGATTATCGGCGGCGTGCTTGGCTGCCTGATTGCGCTGCCCATGAACGGCTTTACCGCCGCGACCGGAACGAACTCGTTCAGCGAACTGGCGTTCGCTTTCAAGATCACGCCGGACTTGCTGCTGATCGGTATGGCGTTCGCGGTGATCATGGGCTTCGTCGGCGGATTGCTGCCCGCCTTCCGCGCCGCCAGGATGCCGATCACGCGAGCGTTGCGCGAAGCGTAGGAGAGCCGCGTGTCGGGCGGAAACTTCAGTTCGGTTCCGGCTCTGGAGTGGCAACGGACGAGCCTCGCTTGCGAGGCGCAAGAGCTTAGCCCAGCGCTTCAGCGCTGGGAGGATGTGGTTAGAAACTTCGAGTGCCGTAGGCACGGCAGAATCTCTGTCGTCCCTACAGGACTCATTTTTGATTGATGCTTTCCCCAGCGCTGAAGCTCTGGGCTAAGCTCTTCCGCGCCTGGCGGCGCTTGCTCGATATTCTTCCACCTACTTCGCACAAGGCGTCCTGCATTCAGCCCGATTCGCACGTTTCAGATCGCGACATTACTCTCCGAGCCCATCCACGTTCTTGCGCCACCGTGCTCCAATGCAGCCCGACCCGCAAGCCAGGCGGTAAGGGCGATCTCCGGTCATCCTGAGATGACAACATCCATGATTCACTATCCACGATCGACGCTCACCATCCACCATCCACTGCTTCTAAATTCCCAGCCCCGTCACCCTCCACCCTGCTCCATGCACTTTGTGCCGGATGTTCAGTGTGATCAGCAGCGCGGTCATCGACTCCACGATGCGGGCGTTCTCCAGTTTGCCGCCGTCAATCGCTCGCACGCCGGGAATTTTGGCCGCCAGATCCGACGCTATCTGCCGGGCGCGATCATCGTCGCTGCATACGATCACGTCGCAATCGACCTCGCCATCGCCGGCCAGTACCGTGGCCGACAAGCTCTGGAACGCTGCGGCCACCACCACGCTCTTGCCCACCATCTCCTGCGCCTGCTCCGCCGCCGACCCCTGCCACACGCCCAGCACCCGCGTGGGCCGTCCACCTACGGCTGCCGCCAGCGGAACCGTAGCATCGATCAGCACCGTTCCCTGGCGAAACGACGGTTTGAGCTGCTTCAACAATTCCGCCTGTCCGGCGAAGGGGACCGTGAGTACCACAATGTCGCACATCTTGACCGCGACCGAGTTCTCTACCCCTTCGACGTTGCCCAGGGCCCCGGCTTTCTCCGCGATCTGCGTGGCTGCGGCTTTAGCCCGTTCGCCATCGCGCGATCCAATGACCACCGATTCGCCGGCACGCGCCCAGCGTTGCGCCAGTCCGGAACCTTCCGGGCCGGTACCGCCCACGATGGCGATCATTCCTTACCTCGCGTCGATAGAGTTCGAATCACAGTAGGAGCTTTCCTTGAAGGGGCCCGGCTTCAGCCGCTGAGGTAAGGCTCTCATCAAGCCAACGTTCTCGGGGACAAAACAGCCGTTTGAAAAACTCGAACAGCAGATCCCTCGGCGGCTAAAGCCGCCTCGGGATGAGAAATTTAAGAAGCTTGTACAGGCGTAGCTAAAGCTACGCCCCTTCTAAACACAACTTGTCTTTCTCCACTGACGGACGCATAGGACTCGTCGCCGGATAGTCGTACTGCGTGTAGAGCGTATTGCGCTGCGCCGGCACTCGTCCCAACTCGAGAATCCGCTCCTGAAATTCCGTCGCGGAGGTGTACTGCCCCGCCGTCGAGCCCGCCAGTCGCGAGATGTTTTCCTCGAACAGCGTGCCCCCGTAATCGTCGGCGCCCGCCAGCAGCGACAGTTGCGAAACTTCGCGACCCAGCTTCACCCAGGAAACTTGAATGTGATTGATCGAGCCGGCCAGCACGATACGCGCCAGGGCGTGAACTTTCATGTGCTCAGCCAGGGTGCCGCCGGTGCGCGCCAGTCCCTGCGCAAACAGCAGGGTGTTGTCGTGAATGAATCCCAGGGGCACGAACTCGGTGAAGCCACCGGTGCGCGACTGGATCTGGCGGAACAGCAGCATCTGGTTCACCCAGTGTTCCGTCGTCTCGGCGTGGCCGTACATCATGGTCGAGGTGCTGCGGATGCCGCACTCGTGTGCGGTCTCGATCACCTCGCGCCACTGGGCTGAGGTCAGCTTGTTGTGCGACAGTACCTGCCGAACCTTGTCGTCCAGAATCTCGGCCGCGGTGCCGGGCAGAGTGTCCAACCCGTTCTCCTTCAGCATCAGCAGGTATTCGCGAATCGGCATGCCGGTCAGCTCCACTCCGTAAACCATCTCCATGGGAGAGAAAGCGTGCGCGTGCATCTTCGGAGTTGCCGACTTCACTGCCCGCAGAATGTCGCGATAATAAAATGGCGGCAGATTGCGCGGCAGCCCGCCCTGAATGCAGACTTCGGTCGCGCCCCACTGCTCGGCTTCGCGGCATTTGTGCGCCACCTCGTCGAGCGAGAGGAAGTAGGCCGTGTGGTCGCGCGGTCCAACGCTAAACGCACAAAACTTGCAGCCCACAAAGCAGACGTTGGTGAAATTAATGTTACGTGTCACAACGTAGGAGATCACCTCGCCCACCAGCCGCTGCCGCAGTTCGTTGGCCGCCAGTACCAGCCCGAAGAGATCATCTCCCTCGCTGGCGGCCAGCAACAGACACTGGTCGCGGCTGAGCACGCCGCCGTCAAGCGACGTCATCACCTTCTCGATCGCTGCCCGCACCGGCGGCGATACCCGCCGCCGCACATCGTTCCAGGTGGTATTTTGCAGCGTCTGCCGATTGCACCAACTTAGCCCTGGCATGATTCCTCTCTCAACTCGATTCGAAGGTCGCAGCTTTGGCCGCGCAGCCGCAATTCACTTCACTTTGTCCTCCCAACCCGACTTCGCATGCTGCTGAAAAACTAATGGGAGGCCAAGGTTCGGGTAGAGCTGGCCTTCAGAGACTGTGTCGCCACCGGTGTCGCCGCTCTGCGGCTCACAATGATTTCCCACTCGACCGGGGGCTTACGCCGCCCGGCTAACTTCATCCCGCCGCGTTGCGGCTAGTTTGATCGGTTATTCCACTCTTTGTTCCACCAAAAAACCCCTCTTCGGTCGTGACACAGCCTCTTCAGGCCAGCGTCCAAGCACTTTCGTTTTTGTTTTCGACTTTTTCGACGGCCTCTGAAAGCTCTGTCGTCCCTGAAGGGACTCGGCCCCCTTTTCCGCCATACCCCGGGCTTCCGCCCGGGGCTAACATCAATGCCGCTCCTGCGGAGCTGGTGTCCCTCAGCGGAACAAATCCTTCTCCGCCGGACGCACCATCTGCCGCGCCCTGCCGTTTCCCCGGCGATACGAGTAACCCCGGATTATACAAGCCGGAATACGCGAATCTTTTCCGCAAACCAGCCCGGCAACGCAGGCCAACTCGTCAGCCACGGCCTCCTCCGTAGCATGCATTTGGTAACCGTAAGCATCGACTTTGCCGCGATAGTCGTGAATCACCTTCATTCCCGCCGCTCCGATGGCCACCTCGCACAAACCCTCGCGCCACGGGCGGCCAAAGCTGTCGGCGATGATCACCGGAACGTGCAAGCCGGTCCGCTTTTTTAATTTGCGATGAATTTGTGCTGCCGAGCGATCGGCGTCGGCGGGCAGGAGCACCGCCGTCTTGCCACCATCGACATTGGAAACATCCACCCCGCTGTTGGCACACACCAGGCCCTGCTCTGTCTCGGTAATGAGGATGTGTTTTTTGCGGACCACGCGCTTCGCCTCGCGCAGCGCCAGCTGCACCACCCGCGCATCCACACCGTTCTCCACAGCAAACCGCTGTGCAGCTGCCGACGGTTTCACCGCATCGAGCGCGACCATTTGTCCTTCGGCCTTGGAAACAATCTTGTGCTTCACCACCAGAATGTCGCCTTCATGGAATCGCAGGCCGCCCAGCGCCAGCGCTTCCACCATCAAGTCGGCGATCGAATCACCGGCAAACACATCGCGGATGCCTAGCACCGGAAAGGCGCGTATTTCCCGGCTATGGATCGAAGTCACGGCAGGAGAGCGTTTCATCAGCCCGCCGCTTCCCAGGCATCGTTCTCGCGTTCGCCAAAGCCCGACGACCGCAGCAAACGCTGCGCATTGGTTTCGCCGTCACGGCCCACCAACAATTCCAGTTCGTGCGGATTGTCGATGTCCAAGCCGATGCCCGGCATCTCCAGTATGATCAGTTCCTTGCCTGTCTTCTTCATGGCTTCGCAGTGCGGAAGAAAGCTGTCGTTGCCGAAGCGCAACGGAATGATCGCTGCCGGCCGGCGCAGAATGCAGTTGCTGCCGCGGCGATCGTACGCGGGCACGAAGACTGCGCCTTCTTCCGGGGTGGCGTCGAGCACGCGATGCAACTCGTCGCTGGTAATGAGCGGAATATCGGCCGGTACCACGATGGTCGTGTCGTAACCGCGCTGCTCGCACCAAGCGGTCGCTGCCTCGATGGCGGCGGTCTCGCTCTCATTGCACGTGTCTTCAATCACGATGAACCCAAATTCCTTCGCCATGGCTTGAGCGCGAGCATCGCCGGTGACTAGCGCCACGTCAATGCGGCCCAACAAACCGGCGGCCGCGGTCATTACGTCCCGAAGCATGGCTTCAGCCAACTGCGAACGTTGCCGCTGGTCCAGCGCCTCGGCCAGCCGCTGCTTGGCCGTCGCCAGGCTCTTAAACGGGATAAGAAGAATTTCGCGCATGGCACCCTCAGGGTTTGATTGCTGCATCGTTCATGATCGTCTTCAGAATTTCTGCTTGTCATCACGAACGGAGTTCAGTCCGTGAGGGATCTGCTGTTCCCTGGCACTCAGCACCGGAAAAAGCAGATTACTCGCTACGCTCTTAATGACAATTCCAAAAACCTAGGCGCCTATTCGTTGCTCTGCGGCGCACGCGTCCAGCACGAACGCCGCCAGCTGCCGTTTGTCGTCCAGCGAACGCATGATCGTGTGGGTAGTCAAGACCCGCACACCACCACCGCTCATCTGCCGCGCCTCCACCTCATCGGCGCGATCGACAATCAACACATCCAGAAAATCCTCGTAGGCCTTGGCCACACCCGCAATCGTGCTGGGCCATCCCATCATCTTCATCAGCGCGCCCGCCGGGCCAGATACTGCCTCGCCGCCGACAATCGGGCTCACCGCTGCGACCGTCGCCTTCGTCTTGCGCAATGCTTCGCGGACTCCCGGCACTGCCAGAATCGGCCCGATGCTGGTCACGGGATTGCTCGGCGCAAAGACAATCGCCTCCGCCGACGCCATGCTCTCGACCATTCTCGGCGCCGGCCGGGCGCCCTCTGCGCCTTCGAAACGCACGGCCCGCACTTCCACTTGATGCCGCTCGCGTACAAAGTATTCCTGAAAAGTCAGCGTCCCCTTCGTCGTGTCGAGCGCAGTGGAAACGCGATTGTCGGACATAGGCAGCACCCGGGCGCGAACCCCCAACTTCGCCGCCAGCTCCGCCGTCGCCTGGCTCAAGGTCTTCCCTGCCCGCAGCATCGCGGTGCGCGTCAAATGCGTCGCCAGATCCAGATCACCCAGGCTGAACCACGCTGGTTGACCAAGCTGTTTCATCCGCTCCAGGCAGCGGAAACTGTCGTCGTCGACGCCCCAGCCGCGATCGCTACTCAGCATCCCCGACAACCCATACAGCACCGAGTCCACATCCGGCGAAACTTGCAGCCCCCACCACTCCAGGTCGTCGCCGGTATTCACCACCACCGTCAGTTCCTCAGGCGCAACCAGCTCCTGCAAGCCCTGCACCAGCTTGGTACCGCCGGTTCCGCCAGTGAAGACTACGATCATCTAGACCGCCCTCGCATATCCTACATTGTCTGATACGGCATTTAAGAGCTCTCCCAGCAGTCCGCCTCGCGCCGCGACGCCGGGCACAAACTCCGGATACACCGGCAACCGCTGCACCAGCTTCTGCCCGGCCGCTTCCGTACGGCGCTGCAAATCCAGAAGATGCGGCCAGGGGGCCTCGGGATTGATGAAATCCGGGGTCAGCGGCGAAACCCCGCCCCAGTCGTTGATGCCACCCTGCAGCAGCCGCTCGTATCCATTCTCGGTCAGATTCGGCGGCGCCTGGATATTCATGTCGCGCAACATGAGTCGCGCGACGGCTAATGTTCTCAGCATGTCGCCGTTATCGGGCTCTGGCCACGCCGCCATCGGAATCCGTGGCTTAACGCGAAAATTCTGGATGATGACTTCCTGGATGTGTCCGTACTGCCGATGCAGTCGCTGAATAGCCACGCAGCGAGTCAACCCGATCTTCCATGGTCTCGCCAATGCCGATCAGGATTCCGGTAGTGAACGGTACGCCCAGCTTTCCGGCGTCCTCGATGGTCTTCAGCCGCAGCGCGGGAACCTTGTCGGGCGTCCGCCCCGCCGGATGCGCCGCTATAAGTTCAGTGCTGGTACTTTCCAGCATCAGGCCGAGGCTGGGATTGCTCACCCGCAGCCGTTCAATCCAGTTGGCGCTGAGCAGGCCGGGATTAGCGTGCGGCAGCAGGCGCGTCTGGCGCAGCACCAGCTCGCACATGGCTTCCAGATAGTGAAGCGTGCTGCGATAGCCAAGCCGCCGCAGCGTCTCGCGCATCTCGGGAAACAGCGCCTCCGGCCGGTCGCCCAGGGAAAACAGCGCCTCGGTGCAGCCCAGCTTTTCGCCAGCCTGCGCGACGGCGAGAACTTCGTCGGGCGTCATGGTGTGGGCGCCCGCTTCGCCGGGATCGCGCCGGTAGGTGCAATAGCCGCAGTAGTCGCGACACAGATTGGTAAGCGGGATGAAGACTTTGCGCGAATAGGTGATAACGCCGGGGCGGTACTGCTCTTTCAGACAGCGAGCGACGGCCAGTAATTCACGGAAAACCTCATCATCGCAACGCAGGAATTGAGCGGCAATTTCCGGCGACGGCACCTCGCCGTCCTGCACCTCCCGCAGACGCGCCAGCAGCGCGCGGGACGACAAAGTTTCCATCCCTCTCAGTCGCACTGTGGGAGTTTCTGGTGGGAACATGTTGGCTCGCGATGCAACTCCGGGATCAGCGCCCTCACCGCAGGATAACGCAAGACGCAGCGGGCTGCACTCTGGTCCATCACGATTCTTGCGACACGCCCTCGTTTCCGTATCGCCCGCGAAAATACAGCAGCGGCGCGCCTTCGCCCAGGGCAACTTCTTTCACCTCGCCGACAAAAATGGTGTGGTCACCGGCCGCATAAGCCGCGACTACAGCACAATCCAGATTGGCCAGAACATTCTTAAGCACCGGCCGGCCGCTCTTCATCTGCTGATACTCAATCCCCAACCGGTAAGCGCCATCGGGATTGCGCTCAGGGTCGGCAAAAAACTCCGACAGCGCCTTCTGATCTTCCTTCAAGACGCTGACGCCGAACTGCCCGCGCTCGCGCAAATGCAAATAGGTTTCCGCCAGATGGTCGATGCAAACCAGCACCAGCGGCGGGTGTAGCGAGACTGAGCAAAATGCGTTGGCAGTCATGCCGTGCACCTCGCCCTGCGCCGTCTCCACCGTAATGACGGTGACGCCGCTGGCGAAACGGCCCAGCGCGGCACGAAATTCATCGGCGGTGACCAGCTCTTCCATTCCAAGTTGCCAAAAGTTTTTCGCTCAATTCCGACAGCGGTTGCGGGGCGAAAACGCAAAGCCAACTATACCTGATCGCCGGCGCGTCCTTGCAGTCATGCCGAGCCCGTGTTTGCCGCTCAGACTGTCATCCTGAGCGAAGGCGGCGCTTCGCCGCCGCAGTCGAAGGACCCCTATGGCCTCGCGGAGCTCCCGCCTGCAAAGCGCCTCAATTTGCGATAATCTAAGCCACCGCGGCACAAGTCCGCATAACTGGTAACTGGGGCCCCAACGAGCGCCGCCTTTGCGCTGGTTGGGGCGAGTCGTGGGGGCCGGATGTATCCTCGGGCATTTCAATATCATCGAGCCAACTCGTACGCGGACGCGTCTTCCCTGCTAAGTGAATTAGGCGAGGACGCCAAGTTCCTGGCCGGTGGGCAGAGTCTCATCCCGCTGATGAAACTGCGTCTGTCGACGCCGCGGCACCTCGTCGACCTCAACTTCATTCCCGAAACTTCCTACATTCGCCGCAACGGATCTCTTGCCTTGGGTGCGATGACCCGCCATGCTGACATCGCGGGCTCAGCGCTGGCTGAACGAATTCCTATCCTTCACGATTGTGCGGCAGGGATTGCTGATCCCCAGGTACGACATCTGGGGACCATCGGAGGATCGATTGCCGAAGCCGATCCCACCGGCGACTGGGCGCCCGTGCTGCTGGCTACCGGTGCAACGGTGAAGACGCTCGGCCCGAACGGCGAGCGCAGCATCGACATTCACGATTTCATTCTTGACGCCTATACCACCGCATTGCAGCCCGCCGAACTCATCACCGAGATTGCGATTCCCGTGCCGGCGGAACCCAGCGGTGGCGCTTATATCGCGCTGAAGCGCTGCGCGCCGGTTTACGCCAGCGCCAGCGTCGCCGTGCAACTCACCATGAACGACGCTGAGGTGTGCCGCGAGGCTCGCGTGTATCTTGGCGTGCTCGGCCTCACCGCGACCCGGGTGAGCGCGGCCGAAGACGTGCTGCGTGGCCAGGCCGTCACCGCGCAACAGATCGAGAAAATCCGTGAGGCGGTGATGGATATCGCCGAACCCAATGCCGACATGCGCGGCTCGGCCGAATACAAGCGGCAAGCCGCCGGCGCGCTGGCCAGGCTGGCAGTCGAAGCCGCCCTGCGGCGTGCTCGCGGAGAACATGTGGAGGTTTCCCATCTCTATGCCTGAAGAGTTTCCCCGCGTGCGCGTTACCGCGAAAATCAACGGCAAGCCGTACACACGCGAGGTCGAACCGCGTATGTTGCTGGTGCAGTTCCTGCGTGAGGAACTCAGCCTGACTGGCACGCACATCGGCTGCGACACCAGCTACTGCGGCGCCTGCACCGTTCTGCTCAACGGCAAAAGCGTGAAATCGTGTACGGTCTTCGCATTTCAGGCGGACGGCGCTGAGGTGCTCACCGTCGAAGGTCTGGCTCACGACAAAGAATTGCATCCGGTGCAGCAGGCCTTCAGCGACGCTCATGGCTTCCAGTGCGGCTATTGCACCCCGGGCTTTCTGATGAGCACGCTGCAATTGCTGGCAGAACATCCGCATCCCACAGAGTGGGACATCCGCAAAGGGATTGCCGGCAATACCTGCCGCTGTACTGGATATCAAAATATCTTCAAAGCAATTCGTGCCGCCGCTGCGGCGCAGCCCCACGGCCCGACAACTCCAAAAGCGGAGCCGATCGCGGACCTCGGATCGAGGAGCTAACCTTGGCCATAACTTTTTCTGGCGATTTCATTACTCCGCGTAGTCTGGACGATGTCTACGAATTTCTCTCCGATCCCAGTAAGTTCGGCCCGCTCCTCCCCGATTTTCAAAGCATGACAGTGCAGGATGGGACCCACTTCACGGTGAAGGTTCGGGTGGGTGTGGGCAACATTCGCGGCAGCGCGGAAATCAAGATGGAGCTGGCCGAGGCCACGCGGCCGCATCGGGCGCAGTACAAAGGCCAAGGCACCGCGGTCGGCAGCCAGATCACGGTCAGCGCCGGATTCGACCTCTCGCCCGCGCCTGAAGGCACCAAAGTCGCCTGGCAAGGTGCGGCCAACATTTTTGGCAAGCTGGCGTCGATGGCCGGCGGCATGCTGGAACCGCTGGGCCGCAAGAATATCCAAAAGCTGATCGACGGACTGCAGAAGGCGCTGGCGGAAGCGGTGCCCCTAACTGCCGGAGAAGTCGCGACGCAGGTGCAGGGGCTGGGCACGCCTGTGCCGGAGGCGCTGCAAGCGGAGGCGCCCAGGGCGCCAGAGCCGGAGGTGCCTCCGGTGGAAGGACCGGGTATCAGCTTGATGAGTTCCGATGTACCACAGAGTGAGACATCTGCCAATGTGGCAATCGAACAGACCCCGGCTCCAACGGTGGAAGCGCCGGGTTTCAACCCGGTGGATAAAGATCGTTTTTAAAACGGGGCTTTGGCCCCGGGCTAACAAGGCATGGCGACCACAACTCATAGCCACACCGCCGACTGGGTCGGCCAATCGATCAAGCGCAAGGAAGACGCGCGCCTGGTTCGCGGCAAAGGCAAATTCGTCGACGACATCAAGATGCTGGGCATGCTGCACCTGGTCTTCGTGCGCTCGCCCTACGCACACGCCACAATCACCGGCGTCGACGTCAGCGAAGCCGAGACTCTGCCCGGCGTCGTCTGCACGTTGACCGGCGCCGAAGTCTCCAAGCTCGTCGATCCCTTCTTCGAGATCGGTCCCGCGCCCAGCAATCAAATCCTCGACTATCCCATGGCGGTCGATCGCGCCCGTTATCAGGGCGAGCCGGTCGCGGCCGTGATCGCCGAAACCGCCGCTATCGCCGAAGATGCGGCCGAGCTGGTGCGCGTGGAATACGAGCCTCTGCCCGCCGTGATCGACGCCGAGTTTGCCGCCTCCGACAAAACCATCCTCCACGCCACCATGGGTACCAACGTGGTCTGGCGCGGCGTCTTCGAATATGGCGACCTGGAGAAAGCTTTCGCCGAGGCCGCGCACGTCATTCACATCGATCATCTGCACATGCATCGCTTCTCCAGCACGCCGCTGGAAAACAATGCCATCATCGCGCAGTGGGACGACAATGACGAGCGGCTGTATTTCTGGAGCAACAATTCCTTTCCCACCATCGGCATTCAATTGCTCGTCGCCCGCGCTGCATCTGCGCATGGACCAGATTCGGGTACAGACCCACGACATCGGCGGCAGCTTCGGCATCAAGATCACGAATTATCCGCAGATGGCGGTGTGCGCGCTGGCTTCGCGCAAGGCCAACGGCGCGCCGGTAAAGTGGTCGGAGACGCGCTCCGAGCACATGAACTCCAGCGCTCACGGCAACGAGCGCACCTATCGCGACACGCGAGTCGCGCTGGACAAAGACGGCGTCATCCTGGCCGTCGACTCCAAGCACCTCGACGATTGCGGCGCTTATCCGCGTTACGAACCGCTGGGCTGCGTGATCTGGTCGCAGGTCACGCCGGCAACCTATCGCCTGAAAAACATTCGCATCGACTTCACGCAAGTGGTGACCACCAAGTGTCCCATCGGCCCCAACCGCGGCTATTCGCGCATGCAGCATCTGTGGTTCATGGAGCGCGTCGTCGACATCTGCGCCCATGAGCTGAACATTCCCGGCGACGTAATGCGGCTGCGCAACTACATTCAGCCGGAAGAATTCCCGTACCTTACGCCGAGCGGGTGCGTTTACGATTCCGGGAATTATCCCCGCATGCTGCAAGTTGCAAAAGACCTGATCGGCTGGGACAAGTGGCAAGCCGAGCGCACCAAAGCTCACGCAGAGGGCCGCTGGTTAGGCATCGGCATCGGTACCACGCTCGATTCCGGCACGAACAACTTTGGCCAGGCGCAGATCGTCAATCCGCAGGCTCCCTTCTCCGGCAACTCGCAGGCGGCCAGCGCCAAGCTCGATCTGTATGGCGAAGTCATCGTGGCCGTTGGCTCTGTCCCACAAGGTCAGGGTCACGAGACCACGGTCTCGCAGGTGGTGGCCGACATTCTGAACATCTCTCCGGACCTGGTGAACGTGCGCGTCGGCTTCGATACCGAGCGCAATGTCCATACCGGACATAGTGGGACCTACGCCAGCCAGTTCGCCGTGTCGGGATTATCGGCGGTGAACGGCGCGGCGCGCTTGCTGAAGGCGGAGATCGCAAAGCTGGCGGCTTTCGCTTTGCAAGCCCACGAAGATGATCTGGAGTTCGGCGTGGGCAAGCAGGGGCCCGAAGTTCGCGTTCGCGGTACGGAGAAGGCAATTCCCTACATCGGGCTGGCGAACCTGGCCAACGTGAATACGGCGGTGGTTCCCGAGGAGTTGCGCTCGATCACGCTGAATTGCCGTTACACCTGGCGCGCGCCGTTTCGCGTGCCCGACATCGAGAAGAAGTACGGGAATCTGACATTGACCTACGCCTCGCAACTGCACATCGCGGTGATCGAGATCGATCCCGACACCTACATTCCCAAGATTCTGGACTACGCGGCGGTCGACGATTGCGGCACCGTCATCAATCCCATGATCGTCGAAGGCCAGGTGCATGGCGCGACGGCGCACGGCATCGGCGCCGCGCTGATGGAGAATTGCGCTTACGACGAGAATGGCAACTTGCTGGCCTCGACCTTTAGCGACTACACGCCCATCACCGCCGATGAACATGCCGAATCTGAAATACGGCAACATCGAGACGCCGTCGCCGCACAGCTACAGCGGCGCCAAGGGCATGGGCGAGGGCGGAGGCGCGCCGTTGCATGCGATCAGCGCTGCGCTGCAGGACGCGCTGTTCCGCGAGGGCATCATCATCGACGACTCGCACAACAACGCCAGCACCTTATATGAGCTGATACAAGCCAGCCGGCGCGGCGAGCTCAAGCCCAACGTGACCGTGGAACGAGGCACTGTCCAGGCAGCGGCAAAGAGACTCGCTACTGGATGGAACTGTCCTCTTTCGGCGGCCGTCCCTGGTCTAACTCGCCGGCAATCCTTTCGCGGCTTGTCGGGTCTGCCTCGCCTCCACCGCCAGCTTGTAAGCGATGTAGTATTTGTAAATGTTGGAGACGTAGGTAACCGTCTCCTGCCCAATGTCTTTGGCGGCGACCAGTTCCACATTGCCGAACCAGACGTTCGGATCCAGACCCATGTCGGAAGTCTCTTTGCGCAGCCTGGCAATGCGATTGGGACCGGCATTGTAGCTGGCAAAGACGAACAGGGTTTTGTTGAGGCGATCGATCTTGGGGTCGTTGAAATAGGTGTCTTCGATATTGCGCAACATCTTGACCCCGGCATGAATATTGCCGTCCACCGTGGTCACGTTGGGGATGCTGATGGGAGCAGCGGCGGCGTACTTGGGAATGACCTGCATCACGCCCACGGCGCCGCTCCGGTTCTTCTTGCTCTGGTCCAGCAGAGACTCCTGATAGCCTTGCGCCGCGATCATCAGATAGTCGAAGTCGTACTCTCCCGCATATTTCTGCAACAGCGCCAGAATGGTCTCGAACTTCTTCATCTCCTCGGCCGAGGTTGAATTCTTGACCCACTTGGTGTTTTGCAGATAGCGGCGCAGCAGGGTGTTGCCGAACGATGTTCCCACCGCGTGCGACTGCACGAACTCATCGACCAGCTGCTTGAATTGCGGATTATTTTTACGCATGGCCCAGGCCATCTGCGCTCCGCTGGCGATCACCAGGGCAGGCTGGGGCTGAATCTTATCGAGCACTTTCGACCACAGGTCAGCGCGCTGTTTGGTGGTCGCGGTAGCCGGAATCAATCCGGCGTTCACCATCTGCACCAGATCATCGTCCATCAGGTTCTTGTCGGCGGCCTTGATGTCGATGGGCTTCTTGCCTTCCTTTTCCAGCGACTGATTCACCTTCTGCAGATTCTCGTAGGCCGTGCCCAGCGGGTTGACGTACACCTGTTTTCCGCCCAGGTCGGCCAGGCTGGAGAGCGTGCCGGAATCCGGTCCGGTTACGATGATCTGGCTTACATCGGTCTGGAGCGGGGTGGAGAAGGCAACCCGTTTTTCGCGATCCGGCGTGATCATCACGCCAGTGGCGATGATGTCTCCCAGCCCAGCCTGGAGCGCTGCCTCAATCTGTTCGGGGTTGACGGGCAGGAATGTGACCTTCACATTCAGCTTGCCGGTTTTCAACTTATCGTTGGCGAATTTCTGGAACTCTTCCATCGCCTCGTACATCACGCCGCGGGGCTGGCCTTTGTCGTAGAAGAAGCCGATCGGGCTGAGTATGACTAGCGCGCGGATGTTGCGGCGCTTCACCATGTCATCCAGATCGCCGGTATGCCGCCCGAAATTGAGCGGCAGCTTGACTTCGCTGGAGGGTGCAGGCGGCTCGTCGGGCGAGGAAACTGCCCCAGCGGGAGAGGCAGCCGCCGGCTGCTTAGCCTGCTCGGTGGCGGCCGGAGTCGCGGCTGGCTTGCTACAGGCATTGAGTAGAAGCAGAGCGAAGAAGGCCAGAACGAAGGTGAAACTTTGGCGAGACGAAGTAGAGGTGGTGAACATGCGTCTTCTCCGCTACCCATCTTAATCAGGGGGCGTGCCCCTGCGCACGCCCCTTTTTGGTTCGTCTGTCTCTAGTCGGACGCAGGGGAAGCTTTCGGCATATTGTTGATATCGAGAGCCGGTACCGGGTTCTTGGGATGTTGCAAGTCCGGTATCAGGTCATTGGAGGCGCCACCGGGGGACCGCTCGATACTCGGGTACTTGATGATCGTCTTGTCAAAATCAGCGAGTACCACGCTGTAGAGCCCCGCCGACCATCCATTATCTTCACCGGCGTACCTTCCGGGCGAACTTCTCAGACCATTCATCTCGCCCTCGGCTCCGTTGAACACCATGTCGTAGCGTTCAAAGGGATCCATGGTGAGGTTGTACACGGCCGGGATCGAGCCAAGACTCTGCGTCGGACCGAGCCAGGAATCCTTCGCCGTCCACACGAACTTCCATGCGATGTTCAGCCACGGTTCGTTCGCATCGCCGGCCATATCGACACGTATGGCATTGAGATATTCGCCATTGATATAGACCCAGGACCTGCGCGCCGAGTGAGGCGACTTGCCGAGGATATAAGAGCTATTGTCAATGCTGTCGAAGTAGATCGGCTTGCCGTTGTTGTCCTTCATTTCGCCGGTAGGTGGAGGAGTGATGCCCGCCATCGCTGCCAGAGTTGACCAGCAGTCGATGTGCGACATCATTTCGCCATAGGTTGAGCCCGCCGGAATGTGGCCGGGCCACGTCATGATGGCCGGTACGCGCCAGCCGCCTTCAAATGCCGAGCCCTTCTCGCCGCGGAACGGGGTGGTTCCGGCATCGGGATACGCATCGAGCCATGCGCCGTTGTCGGCGGTCAGGATGACGATGGTGTTGGGAGCGTACTGGTGAATGGCATCGAGCACTCTGCCGATATCGGCGTCCATCTCCATCAGCGAGTCGGAATAATCGCCCAGGTGCGACTTGCCGCGGAAGTCCGGGGCGGCATTCGTCGGGTTGTGCATCTTGATCCAGTTCACGTCCATGAAGAACGGCTTGCCGCTCGTGGCATGGGTCTTGATGTAGTCGACTGCGTAGTCGGCCTGCCGTTCGTCCATGGTCGCCATGTAGTCATAGGTGATGGTGGCAACCTTGGTGGCCGGCTGCCCGGCTACACCTTCCCACTCGCCCAGGTTCACAACCGAGTCCCACGCCTTTTGGAATTCCGGGTTGTACGTCGGGAACCAGGGATGGAACCACTTGGAAGTGTCAGGGTATGAGTAAACGCCCGCGTAATAAGCGGCGAACTCTTTCATCTCGTCGAAACCATGATTGGTCGGGTAAGCCACGGGCTTGTCGCCCAGATGCCACTTGCCGGAGAAGTACGTGGTGTAGCCATTCTTCTTGAAGAATTCAGCGATCGTCGGGGTCTCGGGACGGAGATAGTTTTCGTCACCGGGAGCAACCACGATCGACAGGGCCGAGCGGATCGGAATGCGTCCCGTGATGAATGAGGCGCGCCCTGCCGTGCAGCTGGCCTGGCCGTACCAACTGGTGAAGACTGCACCTTCCTTGGCCATCTTGTCGATGTTCGGTGTCGGATGGCCAAGCGTTGCGCCTCCGTTGGAATAGGCACCGAAGTCGTTCCATCCGGTGTCGTCGGTCATCAGCATGACAATGTTGGGTTTCGTATTTTGTGCCGAGCTAGGAACTGCACCACCCGCCAGCACAAAGCTGGAGATGGCAAGCGCTCCCAGGGTAAGTTTTCCTACACCTGCTCCTAAGTCCATAATGACTCCTTTCAAGTAACATTGGTTACGTCCCCACCAAATGGAGAGTTATTCTGAGCGGACCGTATCAGTACTGGAAATTAAATTGGCTGACGGGTGACCCTCGAAGAGCCACCCGTTTGTTCCGCCGCTTGCGGCTGATAACCTGGGCCCACGACACTACTGGTTCTGTGCCGCCATCTTCTTCGCGAGTTGTTCCTTAATCACTTCCAGATTGAAGCTGGCGCCCTTCTGCATAGGCGGGAACTCAAGTGCGGTCTGAGCGAGTTTTCCGACCTCCTGCTGAACGTAGACGAAGCGCCAGAACTGGAAAGCGAACCAGTTGTAGAACGCCAACGATCCGTTGTCACCCTTGGGCATGCCGGTGCGCTCAAAAGGATCCAGGCGAAGGTTGGTGAGAATTGGCCAGTCAACCTTCACGGTGGCCCCTAGCCAGCCGTTCGGCTGATCGGTGAAGCGGTACTTGTAATCGTTAATGCGCACCGCGCTCAGCGTGCCCTCGGTGAAGTAGAAAATCTCGTGCCGGGCTGACGCAGCTTTGCCCGTGATCAGGTCAAGCTGGTTGTAGCCGTCGAGGTGGACCTTGTAGTTTTGCCCCGCCAGTTGCTTGCCCTGTTTCAGTTCGTCGATGATGTTCGGGTCACCGGCTGCTGCAACAAACGTGGGGAACCAGTCGAGGCCGGAGAAGATGCCATTCTCGACTCTTCCGGCCGGAACATGACCGGGCCACCGCACCATGGCTGGCACGCGGAAGCCGCCTTCCAGCGCGGTTCCCTTGCCGCCGGCAAATGGAGTCTGTCCACCGTCGGGCCAGGTGAAGTTTTCCGCACCGTTATCGGTGGTGAACATGACGATGGTGTTGTCGTCAACGCCCATATCCTTGAGCTTCTGCATGACGGCGCCGACTACATCGTCAAGTTGCGCCATGCCTGCTTCCTCTTCCGACCAGCCGTTTTCCGGAGTGCGCATGGCTTCGTACTTCGGAGAAAGGTGAGTTACCACGTGCATACGCGTCGGATTCAGCCATAGGAAGAATGGCTTGCCATCACTCTTGGCCTTTTCAATGAAATCGAGGGAGAAGCCCAGGATCGCCTCGTCCACGGTCTCCATGTTGTACTTGATACCGGGCATGGGATGCGGCGGGAGCGGCCCGGCATCTTCAATCTTCTGCTTGCCGATTTTTCCCCAGCGCGGCTGGACTGTGGGATCGTCGACGTTGGTGGCCCAAGTGTGAACCATGATTGCGCGGGCCCACCGTGTCCTTCAGCGCCGGCGGATAATTGGCGTGGAACGGATCTTCCATTGCGTCCAGGTGATACAGGTAGCCAAAATACTCATCGAAGCCGTGGACGGTGGGCAGGAACTGGTTGAGGTCTCCCAGGTGATTCTTGCCGAATTGACCGGTAGCATAGCCCATGGATTTCAGAGCAGTGGCGATCGTCACTGCCTCGGCTGGTATGCCGATGGGCGAGCCGGCCTGGCCGACGGTGGTCATTCCCGTGCGCACCGGCAGTTCGCCGGTAATGAAGTTTGCCCGGCCTGCGGTGCAGCTAGCCTCGGCATAGTAGTCGGTGAACAGCATCCCTTCGGAGGCAAGTTTATCGAGGTTCGGCGTCCGCCCCGCCATGATGCCCCGGTTATAGGCGCCAATGTTGAACCAGCCGACATCGTCAGACATGATGACCACAATATTGGGTGGCTTAGTGGTTGCTTGCGCGTGAGCCGTCATGTTGCCGCCAGCAAAAATGCTGGAGACCGCGAGCGCGCCGAATGCAAATCTACGAACACTGGCACCAAAGTCCATAATTTCCTTTCCGGTAATGCTGATTAGATAAACAAGAAGTCAAAGCCCCCTGGACAGGAGCCAGTAGTTTCACTTGAACAGCTCCACTGCTTCGAACGGTTCGGCCGACCAAGGGCGGAAGCGATTGAGAGTAAATTTCGTCGGCTGCCTGGGTTGAACGTTTACAGAAACGTAGTTGTATTCCTCTTTCGGGCTTGCGCCTTTCCAATACAAGTCAGGCGGGTAGCCGTCGGGCACCTTGATGTGCGTCCTGCCGGGAAGAATCGGATCCTGTTCCGCGCCGCCGCCGCCAAGCAAGAGATACTTCACACCGTCCACCTGGTAAAGCTCAGTTGTGTGGACGTGGCCGTTGAATACGACGATGTCGAGATCCTTGGCGTAGGCGGCAATCGTCTTGTGAGGATTCTGAGCTTCAGGAATTGCTCCCATGCCCGAACGCGCAAAGACTGGATTGTGGAACGAGATGAAGACCTTCTTGATGCCTCTAGCTTTCGCCTCATCCAGCCACTGCTGCAATTGCTTCATCTGCTGTTCGTAGGTGGGACGGGTAGCAAGCCACGAGGTCGGCTCGCGGTAGTCAAATGCGCCGGTCCACAGAAAGATGAAACGAACGTCGTGGTAATCGAACTTGTAGATGAGGTCCTTGTCGGGTAACCCCAAACTTCTTTAGATAAGGGAAGAAGGTCAGCAATCCTTCCACGTCGGTGTCGCCCCAGACTTCGTGATTGCCGACTGCGGGAAAAACGCGCCCATCCAGCCCTGCAGCCTTCATCTCTTTGTCCGGCGGAGGCAGTTGGCTCAACACCTCGTCGTTCACCAGCTTCCAGTACGGGCTGTCCGAAGGTTTGTTGCCCTGCTTGGCCCACCAAATCAGATCGCCGGTGCTGAGAATGAATTTGGCTCGTCCCTGCTGGACGTCTTTCACCATCTCGCGGGTGACCCAGTCGCCGCCTTCCAGCCGAAACATCTGGCGGCTCACCCCCGGAAGTAGTTTCACGTCCTCAACCGAGGCCTCCGTGACCCAACCCTTGTCGAACTTTAGCGTGGTCACTTCGCTGGCTGTCATAAACGGCATGACCATCTGCACCAATTCTTTGGTGTCTGGGTCATAGATCAATTTGACGTTCTTCTGGACCACCTCTGGCGCCACTTTTGCTGGCAGCACCAGTTCGAACATGTCAACCATCAGTTGGCGAGCTTCTGCTTCCTGGTCCTGCTTGTACGGGAGGTACATCATCGATCGTGAGTCGCCATAGACGACAAAGGAAAAGCCTTGATCGTTGGGAGCTGAGTTCTGCTGCGCGTATGCCGTGAAAGGCATCACCGCAGTCAACATCAATAAGACCGAGCAGATATTCAGTGCCTTCCTCATTATTCCGTTCCTCGTCTCCATAAGAATTTTCGAAGCACTTACTTAGGCCCGGCACCTTGAATCACTTCGGGAACGATTGCGACAAGCTTTCCAGATTCTGGGGAACCACGTGAATGAAGCCGCTGCGCGGGCTGTCAATGTCAGCTACCAGAAGGAACGAGATGGAGACCACCACAGGCAAGACCAGAAGCAGGCCGGCTTTTACCCGGGCGCGCCGTGCGCCATAACCAACCAACACGTTGCAGCACACGGCGATCGCGATCATCAAGGTCCACGCCGAGGTAGGAATACGGTTCCACCAGGCCGCCTGGGTGTATCCCTGCGAGTTCAATACGTCATTCATGCCCGCAACCGCCAGGCTGATCACCGGGTTGGGTTGCGCCAGCGCCGGCGCTTGCACGGCAGCCCACATCTCTGCCTGCAGGTCGAGCCGTGTCCGCATCGATCTGCTCCAGCTCCTCACGATTGCGAGTCTCGTAAAACCGAATGCGCAGACGGGTATAGTTCTGAAGCTGGGCCTGCACCTTGGCAGCGTCGGCAGCCGGCAGCAGTCCAGCCCGCACGTACTCGGTGCCGATGGCATTGGCTTCCGCTTCCTCGTAGTTCTTGCGCAGGTCGTAGCGGTTAACCGCCATCGAGAAAGTAAATCCGATGATGAGGCCAAGCAGAGTGAGGGTAGCCGCTTGCACGACGTTGAAGTCTTCCCGCGACTCGTCGTGCAAAGGCCGGCGGCGGCGCCAGGCCGCACCAATCTGTGCCGCAAGCCACAGCACAACCACCGAGACCAGGAAAAAAGGGCGGGGATAGTTCATCAAGAGTTCCATATTCGATCTGGCCTCAGACATCATCGAGTCTCCATGGTCTGGCGGATCGCAGCAATTGGACGGTGCGAAAGGATGTTCTGCCTTTCCCGCCGCACTGGCTTCTCAGTTCAATGCCAAATCTCCTAGTACGGCCGCGGGGGCCCGATCAGCGGAGTCTTCACCGGCTTCGCCATTCCGTAGAAGACCACCACGCCCTGACCCGCGCCTTGGGTTTGTAGTGCTTCATCAACCTTGCCCAGGGCATCCTGATACACCTGCCAGTTGTTGGTCACCCAGACATCTCCAGCCGGACCGATGCCAACGTCAACCATCAACTGCAATCCTCCGCCGACATAGCCACCTGGAGGCGAAATGGCGTCGCCCGTCTTCACGCCCGGCGGGCAATGCTCGGTGCGAAAGCCGCACAATTCCACGATTCCGGCCGACAGCGTGCTGAAGTTGGAGATCCAGATGTTGTCGTTGCCATCCACGGAGGCCGCCCACGGGCCGACGATGCCCTTGCCATAGACCGGCGAAAACGGAGCTTCGGTGCCGTCGGGACGCAAGACCGTTATGCTGCCGCCTTCATATCCCGATTTCTCCTCGGCCATGGCAGGAACCAGCACCTTGGTCGCGCGTTGCTCCGGCGTCGGGGTCGTGGTCGAAGTTGAACTTGAATGCGGCCAGCACTTCGTGCGAACTTCAATGCGCCCTTGGGCGAACTGCCCAATTTGTTGGTGATCCAGACGTTGCCTAGGCTGTCGACGGCGAGACCGCTGGCGGAGTATCCCACCTTGAAGGTTTCGACTTTGCTGGGATCGGAAGCGGAGAAACGAACCACGTGGTCCGCGATGGCGTTGGTAACCCAGATGCGGTCCTGCTGGTCAATGGCCAGCGCGAACGGCCCGATGAGTTTGCAGGGGTTCTTCAGCGGATCGCCGGTCTTGTTCTGACAGAAGAACTGGACTTTGGACGGATCGCCTTGCGGAAGCTTCACGACCTGGCCCTTGATCAGGTCGAGGGTCCAGATATCTCCGCTCGGCGTGGCGATGATGCCCTGCATCTGGCTGATCTGGCGGTTGAAGTTCCACCCCTCGGGTGGCGACAGAGCTTTGCCGTTCTTGTCGAACTTCGTGATGTTCTGGCCGGTGAAGCTAGTGGCCCACGCGTTGTCTTGCGCGTCGAGGGTCAAGCCGAAACCGGGGCCTGCAATACCTCCGCCCCTAAAACCCAAAGGACTGGGCGAAACCGGTTTGCCGTTGGGAGCAAACTTCGTGAGACCGCCGGTCCACGAGGCGTCCTGATTCTGCGCGCCGACTGTGAAGTTGTCAGCGACCCAGACATTGCCCTCGCTGTCGATCATCAGCTTGCCGCCCCCACTGCAGCCACCGCCGGTGAACTTGAGCGGGAAGATCCAGGCGCTCGGAGCGAAAGTCAGATACGGTAGGAATGGCGTGGGTCGCAAGAGCTTGCCGGGTTCGAATTTAGGTTGTGGATAGAAGTAGTTCAGCAATTCAAAAACTTTGTCAGCGTGGTAGGAAGGATAGCGAACGATGGCCTCGACCGCCGCCAGCGTGTCCTTCGGGTAGACGCCCGTGGGAGATGTCGCCACATAAAACAGACTGCTGCAGGCATCCGGCCTCACTCGCGTGACACACCCCGCCAAGATGTTGGACAGCGTGCCGAAGTTCGCCATGGTGGGGTCTGCGCGCTATTGAGCGCGTCCAGAATAGTCGCATCCGTAGCCGCCGGTTTCGAGATCGACGAAGTTGGGCACGTTGCCGGCGGCGATTCGCAACTGCAAAGGAGATCCCTTGATCACCGTGCCGTCTATGAACTGGGTATGAGTGACCACCGAAGCGATAGTCGTCATCTCGTCAACGACAACACGCGCCGGGGGCTTGCTGCCCACAACCGCCAGCAGTGCGATCGCCGAGTTGCTGCCGCCGCCCCGAGCTTCAGGCTCGCCACCCGTTGCCACCACATAGAGACTGGAGTCGACGGGTGCTCCACGGCTGGTGAGTTCAAACCGACCTTCATTGTCGGTTTTCGTCTCCGCAAGTTGCTCGGGGGCGTCGGCACTCGCCGCCCACAACGTCACGGTGGATTGCGCAATGGGGGCGCCTCCGCCAAGAACCTGACCTTTAATGCTGTCGGCGGCAAACGCGTGGCCCGCAAAGATAAGAATGGCGACGAGGGTGACGCCCAGGGCTAAATTCGTACTGCGGGCAAAAAAATCCATTTTCGCTCTCCTGGAAAGACGAATGAATCGTATTGCAGGCTTTGGCGGTTGAGGTTCACAGTTCACAACGATTGGGGGAGGATGGGAACTGTCACTAGTGACAGGGCTCAGGCTTGCTCTCCCCTAAACGTGAAAGGGCCCAGGGTTGGCCGGTAAGTCCGGAGCGCTCAACCCGCTTGCATGATGTCTTTCATGTCGCCGTCGATGTGCTGCCAGAACTTCATCAGGCCGCTGCACAGGTAGTTCAGTCCGGGCTCGCCGTTCAGGGTACGAATCAGGCGGTTCTTCGGACACTCGCCGTTGCAGGCAAACAGATATTTGCATTCGCGGCATTGCTGCGGCAGGCTGTCACGCTTGGCAAAGCCGAATTTCTTCTGCCCTTCGGAAAACACCATGCGGGAGATATGTTGGTCGGAGATGTTGCCCAGCTTGTATTCGGGATAGACGTAGTGGTCGCAGGAGTAGACGCTGCCATCGTGCTCCAGGGCCACGCCCTTGCCGCAGAAATCGTTGTAGATGCAGAGCTGCGAGTGCATGCCCATCCATTGCGCCACCGCGGTCTCGAACAGGTTGACGAACACCTTGCCGTAGTCGCGGCGATACCAGTCGTCCCACACCTTGCAGAGGAAGTAGCCCCAATCGTCGGGATCGACCGACCAGTCCGTAACCACGGAATCGGGATTGCCCGGATGCGCGGCCGGCGATCCTTGCACAGGCAGAGTCGCCGGATCCCATTTCTGGGGAGCGACACTGTGAAAGTCACGCGGTTCCACGCAAGGAATGAATTGCAACTCCCGCGGACGCAGCTCACGGCTGAGAAAGCGGTAAACATCCAGCGGCTTTTTCGCGTTGAGGCGATTGATGACCGTCAGGGTGTTGAAGGGAACTTTGTACTTCTGCAGCAGCCGCCCGGCGGCAAAAACTTTGTCGAATGTCGGCTGGCCGCCTTTGTCGATGCGGAATTGATCGTGCAATTCCTGGGGACCGTCGATGCTCAGCCCGACCAGAAACTTGTTATCGCGCAGGAAAGTGCCCCAGTCGTCGTCAAGCAACGTTCCATTGGTCTGGAGATCGTTCTCGATGCGCTGGTGCGGACGCTGATATTTCTTTTCCAGCGCAACTACTTTGCGGAAGAAACCGGTGCCCAGCAAAGTCGGCTCGCCTCCCTGCCAGGAAAACACGACCTCATCCCCGCGCTGGCTTTCTATGTACTGCCGAATGTGGCTTTCCAGAATTTCGTCGCTGATGCGGAATTTGCTGTTGCTGCCCAGCAACTGCTCTTTGTGCAGGTAATAGCAATAGGTGCAGTCGAGGTTACAGATGGCCCCGGTGGGCTTCACCATGGCGTGAAAGCGTGGCTTGGCGCCGGGATAGATGGGCAGCGGCGACAACGGATTGGGAGCGTTGCTCATGTAATTTACGTTGCCGATGCCGCGTTGCCAGCCCGCTTACCGTCTGCTCAGGCGCTCAACGTCCGGGAGACAAACGTGTATCCCCGCAGGGCATCGTAAATAGCCGGCACCAGGTCGGTAGACAGCCGCGCCTTGGTAACGTAGCCGGAGGCTCCGGCGGAAAATGCCGCGGCCACGAAGTCGCGGTCCTCATGAATGGTGAGGAACACAATCCTGGTCGAACAATTGCACGCTTGCAAGCGCTTTGCGGCCGCGAGTCCGTCCATAATCGGCATGGACAGGTCGATGACCAGCACATCGGGATGCAGCATTCGAACCGCGTCCACCGCCTGCCGGCCGTCTTCGACGACATCAATGACCTCAAAATTCTCGTCCAGCACCCGGCGAATTTTCTCGATCACCGCCCGATGATCGTCAGCCAGGACGACTCGAATTTTAGCCGCGGGACTTCTCTGCATTGCGTGCACCCCCAAAACGGGGGACACCTCCACCTCAATTGTTTCCGCGAGGCGAAGACTTGGCTACTGTCACTTGTGACAGTGGCAATACGATTTCGTTGCAGATGTCGCGCCGGCCGCCAGTCAGGTGGAGGAAACCAGGCCATGTTTTATGGCGTACTGCACGACCTCGGCATTGGTGGCAATTCCCAGTTCCTCCATGATGCGATATTTGTGAAAACGAACCGTGCGGTGGGTAACGTGAAGAATGAATGCTATCTCCTTCATGGACTTGCCTTCGGCCAGAAGTTGCAGGACCTCGCGCTGACGATCGGTCAGCGGCCGGGAACGAGTTGCGCTTCCCGGATTGCGAATGAACCTCTCCTCCATGGCACGGCGAATTTGCGGCGTGATGTAGGAGATTCCTTTGAGGGCATCGCGGATGGCCTGCAATAGCTCTTCCGCATCGGAGGTCTTCAGGAGATAGGCGGAAGCGCCGATGCGAAATGCCTCGGTGGCTAACTCGGAGTCGGTATTCATGGTGAGGAAGACGAGCTTGGTATTGGGCAGAGACTTTTTGATTTCCCTGCCGGCATCCAGGCCGTTGAGCAGGGGCATACCAATATCCAGGATTACTACGTCCGGCTTGAGTTCCACTGCGGCCTGCAACAAGGCACGCCCGTCACCCACACTGCCTACGACCTCATACTCCGGCTCCAGCAGCTTCTGGAAAGCTGCGCACAGCATCTGGTGATCGTCGGCCAGCAAGATGCGTACCCGTTGCATATCGATCTCCGCTATCGTTGTACGGTTTCCCAAGTCGAGGCCACCGCAGTCTCCTGCTCGGCGGCGATCGGCACCCGGGCAATAATCCTGGTCCCCCGGCCCGGTTGCGATTCAATCGACAGAGAACCTTTCACCAGGTGAATTCTTTCCTGCATGCTGACCAATCCCAACCCGTCCTGGGCATGGGCTGATTCCAGGTTGAATCCGGCGCCCCGATCGGCAACCTCCAGCTCAATCCCGTCGGCGGTTCCGAACACATGAATGGTGAACTCGCGCGTGCGGCTGTGCTTGAGGGCATTGTGAAGCGCCTCTTGCGCGATGCGAAACAGACAGAGGGAAACATCCCGCGGCAAGCTGGCCGGCACGTTTTGCTGCGTGAACTTGACGGTCACATTCTGCTGTTGGGCGAACTCATGGCAGAAGCTGCGCAGGGCAGCGACGATACCCAGGTAGTCGAGCTTGGAGGAATGGAGCCGGTGAGACAGGGTCTGGACATCGCCAGCGATCTCGGAACAATGCCGCCGGATTTCGCTGAGCCGGTCTTTGGAGCCATTGGCGGCCTGGGCCGCCTGTTCCAGTTCCAGCGACAGCAAAGCCAGCCGCTGGCAAATATCGTCATGCAGCTCCCGGGCAATCCGGGTTCGCTCCGCCTCTTGCGCTTCGATGAGCTTGCCGCTCACTTTTTCCAGGGCTCGCTGAGCTAGTCTCTGGTCAGTGATATCGATAGCCGAGCCGATAAACCCGGTCAACCCACCGTCGCCGTCGGTCCGAGGCGCGGCAACGTCAAACATCCAGCGGTACTCTCCATCTTGCCGCCGGAGCCGATATTCTTTGGAAAAAGCCTGGCCGGCCTCCTGGGCGCGGGCGAATGCCCGGATGACTTTCTGCCGGTCCTCGGGATGGACGTAGTTAATCCAGGTGTCGCCTAATCCGGCCTCCGGATCGGGGCCGGTGAATTCAAGGCGGCGCTCACTGAGATACGTGACCTTGCCGTCCCGGTCCGACATCCAGATCAGCGCGGGAGAAGTATCAGCCATGCGGCGGAATCGTTCTTCGCTCTCCCGCAGGTTGGCTTCAATCTTCTGCTTCCGGACACGCTGCCGCAGCAGAATAAGGATCAAGAGAGCCTGCACCACCAGCAGCACGATGCCGGCGAAGATCAGTTTCTCGTTGCGTTGCCAAACGTTCGGCTGCCGGTAGAGCACCAGGGTATTGGCCGGCAACCTCGAGGCTGGAAGGTTCCAGCGGCGCAGTTCGCGCCAATCCACCTGGGGACGCGCTTGCGTGCCATGGACCACCGGTATGGCTTCAGGATTCTCCCCCGCAAGGACGCGGACCGCCAGCCCCGCCCCCTTGCTTACCTGCTCATCGGAGTCAGGGTAAGACCCGCCAACCGCGCCATGATCAAAACAGTAGTTGTGAATGCAGTAGGCAGGAAACTGCTGCGCGATGGCGGCCAGAACGTCATAGGTACCGATGACCGTCTGGGTCGATTCCTGCGGGATCAGTTGAAAGAGAACGACCGTGTGGCGAGGCAGCTCGGATACCTTTTGCAGCAATTCGTTCACCGGGAGCCCGACCAGATCGATCGTGTTTAGCTCCCCGGCGTGCAGGCTAAGCTCTTGTTCGGTCAGTCCCAACCAGTACTGCTCGAACTCAGAAGTTCCGGCTACCACAGCAACACTTTTCGTGTCCGGCTCCAGACGAAGTGCCAGGTCCAACGTACCTCGAATGTCTACCGGAACCGTAACCCCGGTTACACCCGGCCAGAGTTTGTGCCCCAGGATTCTTCCCGGAGCGACCGACATAAACACGATAGGAACACCGGGAAATATGCGGTCGCGAAACTCCGCCGCGAAGTGCAACGCAGGATAGGCAGCAACGATGACCAGGTCCAGCTTCTCTTTGCCATAGGTATCGCGCAAGGTTTTACTCAGGTCATTCTTGTAGCCGGGAGTAGTGAAGCGTTGTGATTCGAGATATTCGACATAGAAATTGACGGGTGCGGAGGTACGTGACCGGATCTGCGACTTCAGGGACTCGGAAGCGAAAGTCTCGCGCGGGGAGAAGCTGTACAGCACCAGAACGTTCTTGGCAGGGGGCAAATCTGCCGCATGCGCGAAGGAACCAGCAATGGCCCAGGCGGCCGTGAAAACGATTGCGAACCAGCGGACCGCCGAAGCTCTGGCGCCAAAACGGGTGCGACTTGGGCAGGGCTGCACTACCGCTCTTTCTTGCACAAGGCAACCTTCGCAACGATCCCTACTCGTCGAGAGTGCCGCGCTATGAACTTGGGGTACTAGTTACCATTATCGTGTTTTCCAGAAGTTCTACAACCTATATCTCATCCCACGTCCTCCCTAAGTGATTGATTCCAGGTGCGGCCTACCGCGAAAGTGGCACGAGCGGTGTCTGGAAGGAGCCACTGTCACAAGTGACAGTTCCCACGCAACGGGTACTGTAGTGAACTATCAAGGACGAGGAAGTTTGCGGTGCTGCGGCAAGCCTGAGCTTGCCGCGGGCTGACCGAGTGCGATTGGGTCTCGCACTCGCCGGGCCTGAATTGTCTTTCCCGGCTGGGCGAGAAATCGCCGAGGTTGGCTTCCTGAGGGGCCCCGGTCCACACGTAAATCGAATCCTGTTCAGGAGTTAGCTTATGAAAGTGTCGAAGATCGCCAGAATTGCCGTATCAGCAACCGTATGCCTGACCGCCCTACTGCTGATTGCGGCTACAGCTGCTGCGCAAAGTGCCGATGTCCAGGGAGTGATCGATGGACGCAGCGGCGCCACCATGACGGTCAAGTCTCCGGACTCGGGCAATGTGGTTGTCCTGCTGACCGATAACACCCAGGTCGAAGAGGTAGAAGGCGGCCTGCACATGCGCAAGAAGCAGATGGCGATGACCGCTTTGGTCCCCGGCCTGCCGGTGCAAGTGAAAGGCTCCTACAATGCGCAGAATCAGCTGGTGGCCGATAGCGTCAAGTTCAAAGGCTCCGAGTTGAAGAATGCTCAGGACATTCAAGCCGGCATAACTCCGGCCGAGCAGCAAATTCAGCAGCAGCAACAGCAACTTCAGCAAACCGAGCAGCAGATTCAGCAACAGCAGGCAGCCATGCAGCAGCAACAGGCGGAACTTACCGCCGAGCAGCAGAAGATTGCGGCCAACAAGGCGGCCATCGCGGCGGCTAACAAGCGCTTCGGCGAACTGGGTGAATACAACATCCTGGGCGAGGTGACGGTTCTGTTTGCCAACGGCAAGGTCGCCATCGAGCCGCAGTACAAACCGCAATTGCTGGATCTGGCTCAGAAAGCTAAGACCGTCGACGCCTACGTCATTCAGGTGAAGGGCTATGCCTCAGCCGTGGGGTCGGCAGCTTTGAATCAGAAGCTCAGCACCGAGCGCGCCGACAACGTAACCGACTTCCTGGAGCAGCAAGGCCATATTCCGCTAACCAACATTCTGGCTCCGGGCGCCATGGGCACCAGCCGGCAAGTTGCCCCCGATAGCACGACCGAAGGCCAGGCCGACAATCGCCGGGTCGTGGTCAGGATTCTGCAGAACAAAGGTATCGCCGGCAACTAGACAAGTGTGCGAGCACCAGGCGAGGTTGATCTTCAGCCATCAACCTCGCTGGCGCCGACGGCGCAATTGAAATACTCAATCGGCTCTCGCAGTGGACTGGCGGGACGCAAGGAGATGCAATGAGTTCCTGTAAGACGTTTCTTGTGGCATGCACCGCTCTGGTGGCCCTGGTGTTCTGCCTGCCCGCGGTGGCGCAAGGCCCATCGGACGCCACCGTCCAGGAGCAGACACCCAATGCTCCGCCTCCGCCGCCCACCACTGCCACGGACGATGATGGCTGGCACTTTGCCGTTAGTCCCTATCTTTGGTTTCCGGGACTGTATGGAACGACCGGCGTGCTGGGCCACAATGCTTCTGTGCACGTCGATCCCGGCCAAGTCCTTTCGCATTTTCACATCGGACTCATGGGAAATGTCGAGGCCCGCAAGGGCCACTTTGTCATGCCGGTCGACATCGTCTGGGTCAAGCTTCAGGGGGATCGCGGTCTGCCGTTGGAGCAGGATTTGAGTTCGATTCAGGTAAAGGTGACCATGACGGTCCTGACTCCCAAGGTTGGCTACCGCATCGTGGACCACGAAAAGGTCAAGGTCGACGCTCTGATTGGTTTGCGTTACTGGCATCTGGGCGAGAATTTAAGCTTCCAGCCTTCCGGCATTCTCAGCAATCATTCCCAGGCGGCGAATTGGGCCGACGGCCTCGCCGGCATGAAATTTGAATTCGCGCTCTCCCCCAAGACCGTGGTCACCGTAGCCGGTGACGCGGGTGGAGGCGGCGCGGCGGTGGACTATGAGGTGGCCGGCCTGCTCGGCTACCGGATCGGGAAGAAGTGTATCTTGCAGGCCGGCTATCGCTATCTGGACGTGAACTATCGCACCAACCCGCCTGCCCTTTTTCTTTTTGACGCACACATAAACGGTGCCCTGTTGGGCGTGACTTTCAATCTCAAGTGATCCGTCTGAAACCGGCAGTGCGGAATAAACCGGCGCCGGAAATCGATGGCGGACACAACACAAAGACGCGCAGTTGGCTAGCGTGTGGTTTCTTGGATGTCGTATAGCGGAGGACAAATATTCTTATGAAGAAGATTACAGGTTTGCTCTTTCTCACGGTGGCGCTGGCTCTCGGTGCCTGTGCACAAGATGTTCCCAAAGTCGAAATACCGCTGGGGTTTTCTTTCATCAACGTTCACCCCAATCTTGCCCCCATCACCAGTTTTAATGTCTTTGGCGGCGGCGGACAGATCGACTTCAACTTCGGAAACTACTTCGGCATTAAAGCCGATCTCATGGGTTACACCCAGGGTAGCGGTCTGAGGGTAAGTCGAAACGGGCAATTTTTAGGAAACGTGAACGGCAACGTTTTCACCTATATGTTTGGTCCCCAGATCAAGAAACACACCGGCGTGTTTCAGCCCTTTGCAGAGGCTCTGTTTGGAGCCGCGCATACCAATCTCTATGGAAACGTCTGCAGGTTAGAGAATGGATGTCTCTCAGGCAGCGGTGACAACAACGGCTTTGCCATGGCCTTTGGCGGCGGTATTGATCTTCGCGTGTCCAGACATTTCGCCATCCGGCCGGTCGAAGCGGATTACCTCTACACTCGCTTCAGCGCCAATCACGTTAATTACACGGCGAGCCAGAATAACTTCCGCTATTTTGGCGGATTGGAATTCATGTTCGGCGGCGCGCCGCCGGTACCGGTAACCGCCAGCTGCGCCGCGTCTCCGACTGAGGTTTGGTCGGGAGATCCGGTGACCGTCAGCAGCACGGGCGCCAACTTCCACCCCAAGCACACCCTGACCTACGCTTGGACTACAACTGGTGGCAAGCCATCAGCCACCAATGCTCAGGGCGCGACGATTGACACCGCTGGCTTGGCGCCGGGAAGCTACTCCGCCACGGCAACCATCACCGATCCTAAGGAGAAGAAGAACAACTCGGCGACCTGCTCCGCTAGCTTTACTATCAAGCAGCCGCAGCCTCCAGTCGTAAGCTGCTCGGCGACTCCGAGCACCATTGCCATTGGCGAGTCGGCCACCGTCACCATGACGGCTAGCGATCCGCAGGGATGGCCGTTGACTTATAGCTGGACCAACAGCGGCGGCACCATGAGCGGCAGCGGTACCTCGGTCACCGTAACCGCGACCAATGCCGACGCCGGCAACACCATCACCGCTACCGGCACGGCGACCGACGCACGGGCCAATCTGTCGGCCAGCTGCACCGGCAGCGTCACTGTTCCGGCGGTCAAGTCCTGCGTCAACATCGAGGATTGGGGCGAGTGCACCTTCGAGAAGAACCCCAAGAAGCCGTGGCGCGTGGACAACGACTGCAAGGACACGCTGGACAAACTCTCTCTGCGGTTGCAGCAGATGCCCAACGGCAAGCTGGACGTCGTGGGCTACACCAACCAAGAAGAGTCGGTCAACGTGCAGCAGTTGGGCGCGCAGCGCTCGGTCAACGTCAAGTACTACCTGACCACCGACGGCCCGAACAAGGTTGACGCCAGCCGCGTCACGCCTCGCCAAGGCGACGTCAAGGGTCAGGCCACGCACTTCTACTTTGTCCCCGAAGGCACTATGTGCGGTGGACAATTGGAAGAGGGTACCGTGGTTGACGAAAATGCGGTACAGCCGCAGTCGCGTAATGCGCCTGCTCCCACCAAGAAGAGCCATAAGGCAAAGACCAAAACAGCGCCTCCTGCTGCTCCTCCGGCGCAGTAGCTGAGGTGACGTAGTTCGACTCAAGCCGGTAAGAGGTTCGCCTCTTGCCGGCTTCTTTCTGAGCCCGTCGACACGTTCTCAGCAGCGACCAAAATTGTTGATGCCTGAGCTTTAACGTGCGCGCCTGGGCGACTGCGAGTTATGATTTCCAAGAGGGTGCTCCTTCCTTCCACTTCCACTAAGCACACAGACGGGGCTTTCTTTATGCGCGGTAGGGCGGCATTGATTGCGATGTTATTTCTCTGCCTGGGAACGCTGTTCATCCCTGGCGCCTCAGCGTCCGATTGGCAGTTGATTGGGCCGGAAGGCGGCAACGTGCGCAGCCTGGCCTACGATCCCGGCGATCCTGGCCGCATCCTTCTGGGAACCAGCTCGGGACAGCTTTTCGTTTCCCAGGACGGTGGAAATTCCTGGGCGTTTCTTGCGCACCTCGGCCCGGGCGACGATTACGTTTTCGACCACATCGTCTTCGATCCCACCCATCCGGCGACCGTGTATGCGGCAGCTTGGGGACTGTTCAACGATAATGACGGCGGTGTCTTTCGCTCCGACGATGGTGGCCGCACCTGGCATGAGTTGGTGGGGGTGCACGGCAAATCGATTCGCGCCCTCGCCATGGCCCCCAGCGACCACAACACCCTCGCGATCGGCGCCCTGGATGGTGTGTTCCGCTCCCGTGACGGTGGAGCGACCTGGGAGCGGATCACGCCGGAGAACTCCGCGGCCATCGAGAACCATTCTTCGCTGCGGAATTTCGTTTCGGTCGCGATCGATCCGCAAAATCCTGACGTCATTTATGCGGGCACACGCCATCTGCCCTGGAAGACCACGGACGGCGGTGCAACCTGGCACAATCTGAAAGAAGGAATTCTCGACGATTCCGATGTCTTCAGTATCATTGTCGATCCCAAAGTGCCGTCGCGGGTTTATGCCAGTGCCTGTTCGGGCATCTACAAGAGCGACGACGGCGCCGAAGTGTTTCACCGGGTGCAGGGACTGCCGCATTCGGCAATTCGCACTCGGGTATTGAAGCAGGATCCCCAACGTCCGTCGATTGTTTACGCCGGCACGACAGGCGGGCTTTGGAAAACCGCAGACGGGGGTACCCGGTGGGAGCTGGTTTCCTCCGCCGACCTCATTGTCAACGATGTCCTGATCGATCCGCGAGATTCCAATCGTGTGCTGGTAGCAACCGACCTGCGAGGCGTGCTGGTCAGCAACGACGGTTTTGCCCACTACACCAGCTCTAACCGCGGATTTTCCCATCGCCTGGTTGACGCCGTGGTGGTGGACCGCAAGGACCCCAACCGGATCTATGTGGGAGTAGCCAATGACAAGGAGCAGGGCGGCTTGTTTCTGTCCGACGACGGGGGCAAGAGCTGGCGGCAATCCAGTCGCGGACTGGCCGGCCGTGACATCCTGAGCTTGCAACAGGCGGAGAACGGAGCGCTGTTCGCAGGCACGAACCACGGTATCTTCCGGCTGGAATCGTTAAGCGGTTCCTGGGTGGCGGTGAAGATGATTCCAGGACCCATGCCGGAAACGCAAACGGCGACGGCTGAAGCGCAGCCTGCCCGAGCGAAGTCCTCCAAAACCGCTGCCACCAATAAGCGCTCCTCTGGCCTTGCTAAGACAAAGGTCCCGGCCGAAGCGGTGATTTCTTCTGCCAATGCGCCGCGGGTACGATCGCTGCAGCTGGGCGACAAGGCTTGGTTTGCGGCCACCGATGATGGGTTGTTCATTAGCGTGGACCAGGGAGAACGTTGGTACGGCCGGGCCGTCGACGGCGAGCGGGAGTTTAGTGTCGTCAACAGCTACGATGACGGAGTTGTGACGCTAACCGGCATCAAGGGCGCTCATCTCTCCCGGGACGGTGGCAAGACCTGGACTAGCGTGGCTCTGCCAAAGTATGTGGGCGGAGTGTACAGCCTGACTTCGACGCCGGGTGCACTTTGGCTAGGCACACCTCAGGGGGCGCTGCGCTCCGCCGACGGGGGACAGACCTGGCAGTACATGCTGGGAGGTCTTCCCAGGAACGACGTTCTGGAGGTCGTGTATGACTCCGTCAGCCAGCGGCTGCTGGCTACGGCGCTGCATTCGCATGCCGTGTTCCAGAGCAAGGATGGCGGAAAAACCTGGCAAAGCACACCCAAAGCGGAAGTCTCCATCCGTACTGCCCTGAATTACAAAGGACGCCTGCTGGTCGCATCTGCCTATAACGGCCTGCTGCTGGAGCAAGCGGATTGAGCGACGGATTGCGATAGCAAACTGGACGTCGTGGGCTAGACCAACCAGAAAAAGTCGGTGAACGAGCAGACGTTGGGTGCTCAGCGCTCCATCAACTTAAACTACCTCACCACGAGGGCGCGGCCGGCGAATCTGTTAGTGAAAGTCGTGCGACCTCACCTCGGCGTCGGTGACGTCCACTGCTCCGGCTTCGTAGGCTTCGCGCAAAGGTGCAACGCGATCCACTTTTACCGAGATCACGCCATCCTGATTTTGCAGAACGCCTTCCAGCAATAAAAACTTTTCCGACACAATCACAATGCGATTCTGCTCCAGCAGATCGGGAGTGATGATCGCATTGCCGATTCCGGTTTCATCTTCCAGGCTGAGAAAAACAAATCCCTTGGCTGTGCCCGGCCTTTGCCGCGCGATTACACATCCCGCCGTCCGCACATGACGGCCATGCGGAAGCTGCGTCAACTCCTGGGCGGAAAGTACACCATCGCGCTTCAGATCCGCCCGCCGATAGGCCATGGGATGCGGACCGACGGTCAGGCCCGTTCCGTGGAAATCGGCCACCAGCCGCTCTTCCGGCGTCATGGGCGCGAGCGGCGAGGCAGCGTCGGACTCCGGAATGCTCTCCAGCAGCGGGCCGGCGAAGCGGGCGGCGCGCTCCACTTGCCAAAGCGCATCGCGGCGGTGCAGACGCTGCTTTTTTCCCGCTCTGCGCGACAAGTCCAAAGTTGCGCTCAGATCCTCTTCCTTGTAGCCAATCGAATTCAGCGCGCCAATCGAGGCCAGCAGCACCAGTTCATTGCGGCGCAGTTCGGGAACACGGTAGGCCAGGTCTGCGATGGATTCAAAGGGACGCTTCGTGCGCTCGTTGACGATAGCCTGCGCAGTTTGTTCGCGCAAACCTTTTGCGTAGCGAAATCCCATACGCAGGGCGAAGCAGGTGGAAGAGCGGGCCTTCAGGCCCGCGGCAACTGGCTCGTCACAAGGTGGCTTTAGCCGCGGAGGGTCTTCGGATCTCTCTGCGCCACTGATTTCCCCAGCGGCTAAAGCCGCATGGAATCTGCTCTCTGTACGGCGCGGTTGAAACCGCGCCCCTTCATTGCTATCCCACAGCGTGGCGTTCTCTTCTGGCTCTAAAGTACACGTCCAGTCCGAACAGGTTATATCGACCGGCCGCACCTTCAGCCCATGGCGCTGCGCGTCTTTCACAATAGTCGAAGGATGATAAAACCCCATCGGCTGATTGTTGAGCAGCGCCACGGTAAACGCCGCCAGGTAATGACACTTGAGATAAGCACTGGAATAGGCGATCAGGGCAAAACTGGCGGCGTGCGATTCGGGAAATCCGTAGAGCGCGAACGAGATGATTGACTGAATAATCTGCTCCTGCGATTCAGGAGGAATGCCGTTGCGCTGCATGCCTTCCCGCAGCTTCACCTCGATGTCGCGCATGCGCCTTTCACTGCGCTTAAAACCAAAAGCCCGGCGCAGCTCTTCCGCTTCGCCGCCGCTGAAGCCGGCCGCAATCATGGCCATGCGCAACAGTTGTTCCTGGAAGAGCGGCACGCCAAGGGTGCGTTTCAATACCGGTTCAAGTGAAGGGTGAGGATAAACAACCTCCTGCCTTCCCTGCCGCCGCATCAGAAAGGGGTTGACCATCTGGCCGACGATGGGTCCGGGGCGGATAATCGCTACTTGTACCACAATGTCGTAGAAACGCTTGGGCCGCAACCGCGGCAGGCACGACATCTGCGCCCGGCTCTCGATCTGGAACATGCCCACGGTGTCAGCCTTCTGTAACGTGTCATACACTGTGGGATCATCCGCGGGCAGCTTGGCCAGATCCATCTCTTCCTTGTAGTGATCGCCAATCAAGGTGATGGTCTCTTCCAGCACCGCCATCATCCCCAGTCCCAGCAGGTCGACTTTGACGATGCCCATGTCGGCACAATCTTCTTTGTCCCACTGCACCACCACGCGGCCAGGCATCGTTGCCGGCTCCAGCGGAACGACGGAATCGAGCTGCCCCTGGCAAATGACCATGCCTCCGGAATGCTGTCCCAAATGCCGGGGTAGATCCTGCACGGCAACACAAAGTTCGAAGAACAGGCGCATGCGGGGATGCCGCAGATCGAAGCCGGCATCGCGAAACTGCCGCTGGAGCGTATCGTCCGGGTCCTTGTACTCCCACGAACTCACCAGCCCGGCCAGACGGTCGAGGGCTTCGCCATCGAAGCTGAGGGCTTTACCGACTTCGCGCGCCGCCGAACGTCCACGATAGGTGATGACATTGGCCGTCATGGCTGCGCCCAGCTTGCCGTAGCGTTCGTAGACATATTGAATGGCGCGCTCGCGCTGGTCGCCGCTGGGCAGGTCGAGATCGATGTCGGGCCACTCGCCGCGCTCCTCCGAGAGAAAGCGCTCGAACAACAGTTCCATGCCGACGGGATCGACCGCGGTGATGCCCAGCGAATAACAAACCGCACTATTGGCGGCCGAGCCGCGCCCCTGCACCAGAATGCCGTGATCGCGGCAGTGGCGCACGATGTCCCACACAATAAGGAAGTAGCCCTCCAGATGAAGCTTCCCGATCAGCGCCAACTCGCGCTCAATCTGCTGCTGCGCCCGCTGCCATAAATCATTTTGGCCGGGACGCAAGTACCGGTCGCGGGCGCCATCCATGGTGCGTGCCCGCAGGAAAGCGTTCATGCTTTCGCCGTCGGGGGTGGGATAGCGGGGAAACTCGTAGCCCAGTTCGTTCAGGGTGAAGGCCAGCCGCGACGACAGCTCTACCGTATTCGCGATCGCCTCAGGCAAGTCGGCAAAGAGTTGCTGCATGACTTGCGGCGGCTTGATGTAGCGTTCGCTATTGTGCGCCAGCAGGCGTCCCGCGGTATCAAGCGTGTGATGATGGCGGATGCAGGTGAAGACGTCGAGAATGCGGCGCTCTTCCGGCTTGGCATACGACGCGCCTTGGGTGGCCAGCAGCGGCAATCGCAAGCTGCGCGCCAGCTCAATTGCCGCCTGGTTGCGAGCTTCCTGAGCGCGATTGTAGTGACGCTGCAATTCAACGTAGACATTTTCGTGGCCGTAAATCGCGATGAGTTCTTCCAGAGTGCGGCGAGCTGCTTCGCTGCCGCCGTTTGCCAGCGGATGAGCCAGCGGCCCTTCGTCTCCGCCGGTGAGGCAGATCAGGCCAGCGGAATATTCGGCAAGATCGGAGAGCGACGCTGCGGCTTGTACCTGAATGAGCTGCTTTTCGTCGGATGTCTTACGTTGTGGTAGTGAGGCAGGATATTTCGGCGCTCGCAGCTTCATGCGCGTGATGAGCCGGCAGAGGTTCTGGTAGCCTTCGCGCGAAATACAGAGCAGAGGGAGGCGAGGCAATTCGCCAGCGGGAGTTCGCGCTAGCAGCGATGTGACCTCTGCCCCAATGTGTGCCTTCACCTTCAGCTTCTGGGCGGCAAGATGAAATCGCGGCGCGCCATATACTCCATCGCGATCGAGCAAGGCCATCGCCGGCATCTGATATTGCGCACAGATCTCAGCCAGTTCCTCGGGAACCGAGGCTCCCTCCAAGAAGCTGAAAGCGGAACGGGCGTGGAGTTCGATATACATCAAAAACAGTTGCCAGTAGCCAGTAGTCAGTTCAGTCGTAGCTGGCGTCGGCAAACCAATGGCCGGTTAGCCGGTCGCGGAAAATGCGATAGAGCGCGAGATCATGGCTCTTACCGCCTGAGACGCTCGCTCCATTTTCTTTTGCCAGTATTTTGCTATTACGTGCGAATAAGGCTATGTCCCATTCCTCGCGGTCCCACGGGCCGGAACTTTCCTGGCGGGTACGCTCTTCTTCTCGATTTGCGCTCCACCAATCGCCCGACGAACGCCAAGGCCCCGCCGACCAGAGAACGTTTCCTCTCATAAGTTTCGCCCGGCCCGAGCCTTCTGCAATTAAAGTGGCCGGCCGGCCATCGGACAAATGCACCTGCAGTCGCCATGGGGGACGAAAGATTCGCAAGGAAAAGAACTGCCGATCGTCCATCTCTGACATTGAGAGATGCGATAGCGGGCTGGAATCTTTATCCCACGTTGTCGTGGTAGAGACGAGCGCAGGAGCTACGAAGCGCTCGACTTGAAAGCTGTCAGGACGATGCCGATCAAGCAGGCGCACGATTCCAGACCGCCGCTCGCCCACAATTCCATCGATGCGGGCCAAGGTGATTTCCAGCTTTTCCGCCTCGGGAGTTACCGGCAGAAAAAGCCCACGCTGCGCAGAGCGAGGCGGCGCCGGCTCGGCCTTGACCCATATCTTTATGATCGGCGCACCCGGAGGATGGGCGTCCAGATCCAGTTGCAACAACTTCAAAAAGACCTTGCTGTCGCGCATGGAAACCGGCAACCGCAAAGTGCGCATGTAAATTGGCTTGTCTCTCACATTGTGGTAGGCAGCGCTCAGCCCAGCTAATTCCCCAACGGTGGTGGTTTCCTCGTCGGCAACCCGCCGCTCCAGTTGCAGGCGCAATTGGAGTTCCTGCACGGCAAGAGATCGCGCTTCCAACCGCGTGCACAATTGCTCCAGCAGCCGGTTGAGAATGAAGGAGAGCGGCTCCAGGGTTTCGACCGGGAATTCCAACTCCATTGCCTCTACGAATTGCGAGGGCGGTTCGCACAGCGCCAGCGTACGCAAGCCGCCTCCGCGAGCCAGGCGTTGTAGCTGCACGCCCACCCCTCCCAGCCGGGAAGCCAGAGCGGGCTCGGGCAAAAGCGCCAGCGCGCGAAAATCTCCTATTCCCCAGCGCTTCAACGTGTCGAGCAATTCTTCGCGTACAGGGGCTTCGATCCGCATCTTTGCCGAGGAAAACTCGAACGCGTCCAGAACAAGGTGTATCGGCAGCGCGCCTAATCGTTGCGGCTCGTCGCCGGCGGAAATGACGGTGATTCCGGCGAATCCGCGAGCTGCGTGCATGGCAGCGTCGGGATTAGCGGCCAGCGCCAGGTTCACCTCCAGCCCAACCGCATGGACTCGCGCTGCCAAGTCGTGCGCCATGGCTGCGGGAGCGCCATAGAGACGCTCCAGACCGGCGAGATCGAGCAGCAAGGTGTCAGGGGCAGTGTCTTCCACGCGTGGAGTGAAGGCGTGCGCAACATCGAGTAAGGCAGCATGGGCCGAAGTTTCCTGCTCGGGAGAGCGCGGGCGCAGGACTGCGGTTGGTGAGGCTCCCGCAAACATCGAGGCCTGCAACTTGGTCATGCCAACTGCCATTCCCAGATGACGAGCTTTCTGATTCAAGGCGAGGACGCGCACCAGAGGATGCTTGCCCTCCAATGCGGCTACGGCCCGTTCGCGCAGCCAGGGATGGGGGCGAAGCATCGCCTCCACGGGAAAATCGGGAACGTAGATACAGGCAAACATATCGACAATGTTCGTCGTGGAAAACAGCAGATCCCTCGGCGCCAACTCTGTGAGTTTTTTTAACAGCCTGTAAATCTGGTCGGAATATCTCGAGAATAAAAATCTCTTGCGCCAGCTAGATAGGCTGCGGAAAAGTTGAGATGAGCAGTCCGCCGCCGGCTGAAGCCGGCTCCGGATATCTAAAACGAAGAACTAGACGCGAACCTGAAGGTTCGCTCTACCCGGTCATCGCGAATACTAGACTTTTTCCGTAGCCTGTAAAGCTGCGCCCCTTCAAAATCACCTCTGGCCGATTTTTAGCGGCCTGCAAAATGGCGCGATGACAAAGACTGGATAGCGCAGCTAGATCTGTGTCCCATCACATCGCAGCGCGCAGCCCAAAGCTAACTCCGGCAGAGTGCGCAGGCCTGCGTTGCGTCCACGAGCGCACCACCTCGGCGCGAAAATTCATTCCCCGCAATAACGTCGCGTGGCTGACGGCAGGGTTCTCCGGAAGCTGAATTTGCGGCTCTTCACCATGGCCTTGCACAAAAATTCCTCCTGCATGAAACGGGACTCCCCGCTCAGTGGCCGAGCGATGCACTCGCCAGCCTCTCACGGAATCGCGCACCGCTGGAGTCGGGTTTGCGTCGTGCAGGGCTGTCATCCGAGCCAAGTCGTGCAGTGCTGCACTCTGCGCCGAGTCCTGCGTGCAAACTTCTTCCGAACGCAGTTGCAGCACAAGGGACGCGCAGGTTTTAGCCCAAGCCTCCTGCTCCAGCAGCAACAGCACCGTCGCAGTGGGCTCGACGGCGCGGCGAAAACGGAACCACGAGGTAAGCGGCACGCGACGCAAACTCTCCGAGGGAATATCGCCGAGATCCAGCACCACCATGCCAAAGCCGCCTCCCTGGAGAAGCAGGTCGGTCACCTTTAGGACTTGTTCCATCGCCGTGGAGAAAGCGAAGCTGGCGCGCTTCGTACAACCGGGAACATTCTCCTGCGGCCGGCCTTCTTGCTCGCTACAGCGCACCCAAAGCAGCCGGCTCAGGTCGACGCCCGCGCGCTCGGCTGAAGCGGGATCAAAGCTGTCGGTGGCATCCACCAGAGCACAAATTTCCTGACGGCACGTTGCTCCAGCCAAAGCCGCCAGCATCACACCGGTGCGTCCGGAAGAAGGCGGCCCCGCAATTTCGCTCAGGGCTCCGCGAGGCAAGCCGCCGGTCAACTCGTCGAGCGCGGGCACGCCGATGGGCACCGTCAGCGGCGCCTGCCGTTCGCGCAGCAGAAGGGTGGAGGAGAGCCGCTCGTTCAGAGAAGACTCAAGGTGGGCACGAAGGGTATCAGCAACCGGCATAAGAACCTCAGGAGGCGGAGTAGTTTCGCTTTTTATTCGCCTATTGATGAGATTCTGCGCCGGGGAGCCAAGGTTGTCAATATCCCTTGCAAATGGGCTTTTTGAGCGGTTTTTACAATACAAGGAACGCTGGAAGGCGGTTATTCGCAGGCGCGTTCGTAGACCGGACGGTATCCCTTTTGGCTTCGGATTGTTTCACGAGAAGCCGTTTTGGTGGCTCCGCGCCGGAACGTTCATGTGCCGTCCCTGAAGGTGTCTGTGTCATAGCCGTGTCGCCGCTGCGCGGCTGGTTCCAGGCGGATCCACGTCGATTGTCCCACCACGACATTTCAAGTCGATCTATGACACAGACACCTGAAGGGACTCGAGTCTATTTCCTGCTCACCCAGGACTCCGCCTGCGGCTCCCTGCAGTAAGCTCATCCGCTAGTTCATCCCCAGCTGCCAGAAAAGGAAGGAATAAATGTCGGTCCACTCTTCCACCAGCTTGGAGATTGGCTTCCCTGCTCCGTGTCCGGCTTTGGGTTCGATGCGCAGCAGAATCGGATTGGGTCCGCCGTTATCGGCCTGCAACTCGGCGGTCATTTTCTTGGCGTGCATGGGATCGACGCGCGTGTCGGTGTCGGCGGTCATGAACAGCACGGCAGGATAAACGGTTGCCGGCTTCACGTGATGGTAGGGCGAATAGGCATAGAGCCACTCGAACTGCTTCGGGTCTGTCGACGAACCATATTCCGGAATCCAGAGCTTGGCGATCTGGAAGTTCTGATAGCGCAGCATATCGAGCAGCGGAACCTGGCAAACCACGGCGCGGAAGAGGTCAGGCCGTTGCGTCAGTGCCGCCCCCATCAGCAGGCCGCCGTTGCTGCCGCCGCGAATGGCAAGATGCTCGCGATCGGTGTAGCCCTCCTTCTCCAGATACTCGGCTGCAGCATAGAAGTCGTCGAAGACATTCTGCTTCTTGTCCAGCATGCCGGCGCGATGCCAGTCTTCGCCGAACTCGCTGCCGCCGCGCAGGTTTGCCATGGCAAAGATGCCATCGTGATCGAGCCAGGGAAAGAGCACCTTGTTGAACTCGGGGGTCAGGCTGACATTGAAGCCGCCATAGGCAGTGAGCAGCGCAGGATTGTGTCCGGTAAGCTTGAGCCCTTTGCGCATGACCAGAAACATCGGCACGCGCGTGCCATCCTTCGAGCTGTACCAGACCTGCTTGGTCTCGTACTTATTGGTATCGATGCCGGTTTCGACCGAAGCCCAGACGGTGCTCTTCTGGGTGGGAATGTCGAAGCGATAGATCGTGGTCGGAACGGTGAACGAGGAGAAGAGATAGAAGGCGCTGGTACTGTCATATTCTCCGCCGATGGCGGAGATGGTGCCCAAGGTCGGCATTTCTACTTCGCCCAGCGGCTTGCCGCGGTGGTGAAGCGCCGCAGCAGCGAGTGCGCGTTCTGCTCGATAGTGCGCGAACAGTTGTCCGCCGATGATGTGCAGCGAAGCCAGCACCGCGTCGGATTGCGGAATGATTTCGCGCCAGTGCTCATGCGTAGGCGTGTTGGCCGGAGCCTTGAAGACGCGATAACGCGGGCCGTCCTCGTTAGTCAGGATGTAGAGATCGCCGTTGTACGGCAGGGCATAGTAGAGAAATTCCTTGCCGGTGGTGATGCGCAGCGGCGCGGAATTCGTGGTTACTTCCTTGAGGTAGACTTCATTCTTGGTCCAGCCCTGCTCGACCATGATGCTGAGCCAATGGCCATCGTTCGACAGGGCGACGTTGGGCCAGTCCTGCGGATCGCGGCCCTCGCCGAAGATGAGCGGATCAGTAGCGGGATCGCCGCCCAGCGGGTGATAGAAGACATGCCGGTTATACATCTCCTGTCCGGCGGCGACGTCGCCCGGCTTGGGATAGCGCGTGTAGTAAAAACCGCTGTCGTCGGGCATCCAGGCCAGGCTGGCGGCGCGAGTGCGGGCAATCGTGTCGGGCAACAGCTTGCGGGTCGCGGTCTCGATCACGTGCAGCGTGCTCATCTCCGAGCCGCTCTCCGACGTGCCGTAGGCAACGTACTTGCCATCGTGCGAGGCATACCACCAGTCGAGCGCGACGGTGCCATCCTTGGAAAGCTGATTGGCATCGACCAGGACTTCGTCGCGACCGTCAACGCCTTTGCGAACGTAGAGCACCGGCTGATTCTGCTTGCCGTCGCGACGGGTGTGGAAGTAGTAGTCGCCGCCTACCTGCGTATCGCCCAGATTGCCGATCTCGAGCAGTTGCTCGATACGAGCATGCAGTTGGTTGCGGCTAGGCAACTGGTCGAGAACGCTGCGGGTGTAGGCCAGTTGATCGGCGACCCACTGCTGCGTCTCCGGAGAGCTGCCGTCCTCCAGCCAGCGATAAGGGTCGACAATTTTTTGGCCGAAGTAGTCGTCGGTAACAGGCTGCTGCTGGGTTGCGGGCGGCTTAGGAATGTTCATCGTCGATGGAGTGCTGGGGTGGTGATTCTGCGCCGTCGCAGTCAAGCTCAGAAGGATTGCGGAGCCGATTGCGGCGATCGAAATGTGTGCGAAGGGGCTTCGATTCATGGAAATGCGCCGGGCCATTCGCGGCGCGGCGGTCAGGTCGTAGACACTCGTCAGCAAGAGCGTAGCAGCTTTACCGGGTGCGGGCCAGACGCGGGCCGGCATCAGGCGCAAGAGGAGAGGTTGGGACGCGCCGAATTGGGACGAGATTCTTGCGGGCAAGGGGCTTGGGCCTTTGACGCAATCCGCACCTCTCGCTACAATACAACTACAATTTGAAAGCGCGATGCAGCGCATAGACACTCCTCAGTAGCTCAATGGCAGAGCATCCGGCTGTTAACCGGAGGGTTGTAGGTTCGAGTCCTACCTGAGGAGCCATTCTTTTGTTGGGCTTACTGAATCTTGTCACTGGCCTTCCCATCCGACTGTAGCGAATTTTGTAGCCAGCCCACTCCTGCTGTGCCATCCAAATGCTTGACCGCCTGTGACCGCGCCTCTTCGCTTGAGTGGCCGTATCTTTTCGCCATGAGTACCATGGTGGATGCCGCCCAGCCCATGATCTCGGCGACTAGGCTAAACGGAACTCCCGCTTCCAGCATACGGCTACATGCTGAGTGGCGCAGATCATGAAATCTGCACTTCACTCCGGCCCTCTTTTTTGCTGTCTCCCATGCCGTCTTCCAGGAGCCGATAGGCCGCATCACATCGGTTGCGTATGGTCCGGCTTCCCCATACTTTTCCGCGGGAAAGACGAAGTGTTCGGGCCGACGATCAGGGAAATTCGCAGCCCACTGGCTGAGTAGTGAGAACGCCTGGTCATTGAGGGCAATGGGGCGTCCTTCACCTGACGGAGTTTTGCTCTTTCCAACGCGAAGCCGCCTCTGGTCGAAATCAATCTGTGACCAGCGCAACAGTCTTAACTCGGAGTAGCGGAGCCCGCTGCTGAGGTCCAAGCCAACCGCGCACAGCAGGGAGCGAGATCGACTCACGGCGCAAGCCTCCAGCAGTCTGGCCCGCTCTGCCGAGCTCAGGGCGCGTCCAATCTCATTGTTGACTGTAGGAAGCTCCAGGTCTGGTAGTAATGGTTCCCAGAGGCGATGCTTTCGAAGCGTGGCCCTCAGGGTCCCAATCTCAAGCATGACCGTTTTGGGTGCCGCGCCCTCATCGTCCCGCGCCACGATATAGGCGTTGATGCTGTCGGCGGTGATGTCGGTTAACTGCACCACTACCGGCTGACACGAAAACCTTGTCTGCGAGGGTGTCTAGCGGTACGATTCGGCTGTGGCGCTTGCAGTGGTTATCTTCGTCATGGTTGGGCTTTGGCTTCTGGGGTCCTAGTGCCTACAGAGCACACGATGCGACCGCTGCGGTTCTATTTGCCGTACACGAAAGAAGAAATCACGATCCTTTATAGGATTTGGGCAACTTGGCGCGTTGAGCGCGTGACCCCTCACGCCGGTGCGCTTACACAACATTTTGAAGTCCTCAAAGGCACCGCGCCGTATTACAAGCTTAGGAAGATGCTGTGAGCATGGCACAGCACTGATTGTGCTGAGTAACTGTCCGCCGCTCCTCGGTGGACCTTGGAATTGGTAATACTCCTCTTCTCTGTCTCTGCCGGGTAGGCTCTACGCGGGAGGGAACATGAGCACGACGCAGAACCCAGGGAGAGTCGCCGGATTCCTGTATCTGCTCCTCGCCGTCGCTGCCCCCTTCCGCCTCATCTATATCCCCAGCAAGCTGTTCGTACAAGGGAACGCAACGGCGACGGCCAACAACGTCGCCGCTCACGAGTTGCTCTTCCGTCTCGGCATCGTCACTGACTTGTTCTGTGGGACCATCCTGATCTTCCTGGTGCTCGCTCTTTACCGGTTGTTCAAGGGAGTGGATCAGAACCTCGCTGTGCTGATGGTGATCCTGGGTGGCGTGCTGCCAGCTACGATCGACTTCCTCAACGTGCTGAACGACGCTGCTGCCCTTATGCTGGTGCGCGGCGCCGATTTCCTGTCTGTGTTCGAGAAACCTCAGCGGGACGCCCTAGCCATGCTGTTCGTCCGTCTGCATGGCCAAGAAGTCGTTGCCGCCGAGATCCTTTGGGGCCTATGGCTTTTCCCCTTAGCGATCCTTGTGTACAGGTCGCGCTTCCTGCCCCGCTTCCTGGGCGTCTTGCTGATCATCAACGGCTTCGCCTATCTGGCCAGCAGCGTTACGGGCTTACTCTTCCCGCAATACGAGGATATGGTCTCTAACATTACTTTCCCCGCTCTCCTCGGGGAGATAGCCTTCCTGCTGTGGCTCCTGATCAAGGGCGCCAAGCCGCAGGTGCCGGCCGTCGCAGCCGCATCGTCGGCGACTGGTTAGGCTGCACTACAGGCGTTTAATAAGCGCGGCGTTAGGCCCCGGGTGAAGCCGGATCGGTTACGACAACGGCTGACTACAAGAGCCGCACTGGTAATCTGGCCTCGTGCTTTCCGAGCATCGAGAGGCTGGCGACTAAGAACCAGATTGCTGGTGGAAAATTGGCGATGATTGCGGGGCCCCAGCCCCCGGCATTATAGAAACCTGTGTAGTTTACTGGGCCGCAGTACATCGCTGGAACGCAGGCGACGCACAACGCCACGCCGATCCAAGCCACCCAGCCCGTCCATCTGGGCAACACGCCGGTGGCGAAGGTCGCATAACCCGCCGCCGCGAGGAACATCGCCGTCATCGCAAAGGCAGTGGAACCGTTGTAGATCAGGAGCGTGCCCTCGATCAAGGCTCTGATCGCCGAAGGATCGGCGTGGCCACTGAGCGTGTCGAGGACCGAACCGCCTTCGAGTCCATCGGCAACCAGGGTCACCGCCAACCAGACAACGGCAGATCCGAAGACCGGCGTGCCAATCCACTCGCGGTCTGGCCGTGCCTGCCGGATCAGGTGCCCGAATCGTGCCGCGAACACCATCATGGCGATGTAAACGCCCTGGTCGAGCATTATCCGTGTGAATGCGATGGTCTTGATGCTGAACAGGTGTTGGCCGAAAGCCGCGCCATCGTAAACGGACGGTGGGTTCCCCATCATGTACAACGGGAACTGGCTCAGCGATAAGACTACGACTGCCAACCCAAACGCGCCCGTCCAATGAGACATTTTGAGATCGTCCATGACCGCACCCCTTTCGTTCTGGCCGAGAAAGAGCAGCGATGTAACCGTTCATTCTACTTGCCCTTAGACCGCGATGGCCGGGAACAACGAGGAGGGAGACCTACTGGGTTCATCACTGGTCGGAGCAGCGAGAGAACTGCAAATTGGCTTTCGTAAACAGTATTACTGTTGTGAAATCGCCATCTAGTAGGTAATGCTGAAGCATGGCCTTCAGTCGCCACACAGTGGCTGACCAGTCGCCGTCAGAGCGGCTCTGCCTATACCCGGACAGCGGGTCATTGACGCGGGCCAGAAATCTCGTTCGGGGAAGTCACTTGGACGTGTTGTTTGAATGCTAAGTCCAGAAGGAGCGCGAGGTGTTACAAGAAGCTGAACTCAGCGCCCAAGCTGATTCAGAAAACACCGCGGAGGCTCCTCAGAGACTATGTACTTCATCGGACTCGATGTACACAAGAAGACGATCAGCTATTGCGTGAAGGACGCGGCTGGTCGTGTGTTTCAGGAAGGCAAGATTGGATCGACCCGCCGGGAGCTGGATGAGTGGATCCGAACGATGCCTCAACCCCGGACCATCGCCATGGAAGCGACGATCTTTACTGGGTGGATTTACGATCACCTGCTTCCGCATGCCGAGAAGGTGAAGGTAGCGCATCCTTTGATGTTGCGCGCGATTGCTGCGGCCAAGAAGAAGAACGACAGAATCGATGCCGGCAAGATCGCCGATTGCTTGCGGTGCGATTTCCTGCCCGAGTGCCACATGGCAACGACCGAGATCCGGGACCGGCGCCGCACGCTTCGCTATCGCAGCCTTGTAATTAAGCAGATGGTGCAGATAAAGAACCGCGTGTCCGGCCTGCTGATGGAGACCGGGGTCAGCTACAACAAGCAGCGACTGCACAAGGTGGGCTACTTCGCGGAGCTGATGACAGGCAACGAAGACGTGCACGAGAGCATACGGCCGCTGCTGAAGCTGAGCCGCGAGCTGATCAGGCGGTCGCAAAAGCTCGATTACGCCCTGCTCAGTTCGCTGCAACGAGATCCACTGCTGAAGGAACGACTGCGGAGGTTGAGGACGGTGCCGGGCGTAGGTCCGGTCACTGCGCTGACCTGGGCACTTGAGATCGGCGATTTCACCCGGTTCTCATCGATCAAGCAGGCTATCAGTTACTGTGGGCTCTGCGGAGATGAAAAGAGCTCAGCTGACAAGGTGATGCGAATGCCGATCTCTAAGCAGCGGAACAAGCATATCCAGCGCGTGCTGATCGAGGCAGCCAAACTGGCCCCGCGGGAGTCACCCGAGCTGGCCGTGATCCGGGCCAGAGAACTGGAACGAGGTAATCCGAACCGCGCTACGCTTGCCGTTGCTAGGAAAATGGTCAGCTACATGCTCGCGGTCGAGCGCAGAAAGCAGGATTTCGTGCCTGCCGAAGAGTTCAGCCGAACAGCGGCTGCGTAAGAACCTTTTCCTGATAATGGAAAAGCAAAAACATCGGGATACATGAACGCGCAGGCTGCCAGGTCCCGCCGGTTGCCGACTGGGCGAAGGGGCACTACTCCGGAGGCTCATTACGAATTGTTTCGGGACTGGCAGAGAACACAAACTCAATCATCTGTGACGGCTCTCGCGAGCCCGAGACAGCAAATGGATGTCCGGTCCTGCATCGGATGCGGGGACCATCCGCCGTGAGGCACTCGTGCGCAGCCCTGAATCCTGATCAACCCAACGCACGCTCTCCCGAGCGCGCCCAGAGACCTTGCGTTTTCTTCTTGACTTTGACTTACATGGATGTCGGCTACTCGGACATTGGCCACAAACGGGGCTTCTGGGAAGCGTGACAGGCCGAGCAAACCAAATAGGGAACGATAAAGGACGTTCGCATCAATAACCCCAGTTCTCGGGTGCGCTTCCCCGATTTTTTCCGCAGCCTGTTAAAGCAATGGTAGTTGCGCCCAAGCGTCCGTGTCGTACGCTTAGTTGCGGCAAATCTGACCTCTTCAGGCTACTGCGAGCAGCATCTCAAGTCGGCAATCGCCGAGCAGCGCCACTCGTACGACTTGACGCGCGGCAACTCAGCCGAGCGTGGCTACGACCGCAAGTGGCGCAAGTTCAGGACATGGTTCCTAGCTCGACATCCGATGTGCGAAGCCAGCACTGGTTGCAACAGGCCAGCAGCCGAGGTGCACCACGTTATCAGACTCGAAGACGGCGGCAAGCGGCTTGATGACACGAACTGCCAAGCGCTGTGCAAGTCACACCACTCATCACTACAGGGGTGCGGTGGTCGGTGCTAGGAACTATAGCAGAATCAATGGGGTAGGGGGGGCAAAATCTCTCCGACCGCGGCTCGATTGACCGTGGCCACACCCAAATTCTTGCTTCCGCGAAATAGAAGTTTTCGCGAAATGAGGTTTTAGCTGCAAAACGTCCAGCAAAACACGGAAAGTTGGAACGAAAACGGGCGAAATTAAGCGCATTTCCGACCTGTTTCCTGACGGAAATAACCCAAATAAGGGAACCGAGCGCGGCAGCGCCGTGATCGAGGAGTCGCTGCGGAAGTATGGCGCCGGGCGGTCCATCCTCATCGACAAACCGACAAACACGGCAACGTCATCGCCGGCAATAAGACGCTCGAGCACGCCGGCAGCATCGGAATGGAGGACGTGACCGCTCGAAGCGGCTTAAGGATGGCGCGCAGGGGGTTGATCCCGTTTCTCCCGTGCCCATAACGCCGGGTGCATCATGCGGCGCCCGGCGTTCATTTGATAAGTGAGGGTTTTCTTATGGGAATCAGTGAAGCGACAACGCGGTGTTGTACCTGCGAGCGGTCAGCCGCTTGCTTGGCTTGCAGGAGAGCCTTCGCGCCGAGCAAGGCGTAATACCTGGGCGCATAGGTGGCACTTACAACGTAAACGTCAGAGGAAGCACACGGTTGACGAGTTGTGGTTGAGGCCGCTACCAGCATCAAACACGCCGTAGGGTCTAAGAAGGCGTTCAAAAGTCTGCTCATTGCATTCTCCGCATTATCCGGGGGCGCTGAGCTACGACTGTTAATTCTTGCCTTCGGCGATTTGCAGGTCAAGGGCAGAACGTTCTCCATTAATCACAACCGTGCCAGAGTCAAGCAGTTGCTGGCCGGTACAGTCGTAAGTGGCAAAGCAGCGCATCATGCGGAAAGTGAAGAAGAACTCAACCCCTAACGGACTCGAGTCGTCGGCAAGGTGGATCGTGCTGCTGAAATCGATACCGTCGAAATCCGGATCCGGCGGGAAGTAATCCAGTAAGGGGCGCACCAGATGAGACACGTGATTGTCAAACGTGAGTGCTGCCAGCTTGTAACGTGATGTGCCGGCTGCCACATCCAATCGGGTAGAAATCGAGAGCTGCAGGTAGGCACCCTGGCGAAATCCGATGAAACTGGGCGTCAAGTAGGGTACGAAGTGAGCTTCCGGGCCGAGGCCCTTGGTCAGTCGGGCGATCGAGTCATCGTTCTGGCGCTGCAGATTGGTTAACGATTCCTGGGTATAGATGCGCATAGGGAGCAGCGAGGTCTTCATCAAGCTCGCGGCCACCGAAGGGCTGTTTGACGTCACGGGATTCGAAGTTATAGCGGCAGTTTCGACCACGGCTTGTTTCTGCGCAGGCTCAACAATTCTTTCCTTCCACTCCTCCGTGGGTGCGCCCTCCTGCAACCATAGAGAGAAGGGCTGTCCATTCAGAAACACTTTAGCTTCCAAAACAGCAGCTTGCTTCTGATCGTCGGTCTTCGCATCCACAAGTTTCTGTGCCACAGGAACCGGAATAATGACCGTGACGTTTTCCGGCATCTCGGAGCTGATGCCCATCACCTTCTGCCGGACGTGGTGCGACACCTCGATGGCGAAGGCGGCGAACTCGGAATCATCCGGAAAGCGCGGGGCCTCCACCTGCAGCATCGGCATGACCACCTGCTGAAAGGTTTCCTTCAAGCGTGCGTAAGAATCCATCCGGTCGGCGGAATAGGCCGCGTAATAGTTGCCGGTGATCTCCAGCACCGTTTGGCCTTTATAAACGTCGAAGCGGATGGAACGCTGGTCAGCGAGTTGCATCTTAGGAAGGTCGACGTCGAGCACGCGGCTGAAATAGAAAGGATAAGGAAATTTGTGGGCCTCAATCTCGGTACCGATCGCCATTAAGGTTTTGAGGTGGCGCTGCTGAAGGTGCTGTGCCTTGGGATCGGACAGCTCCACCGGGGTGACAACTTGCGCGCGCAGAGGCCCAATCGCCGCCAGTGCGACCGCCAGAACTGTAATACCTTGCAAACCCTTCATCACAGCAACTCTCATTCCCATACAGCCGTAATCTTGAAGCGCAGTTACTTTTGGGCGTACACCAGACCGCCGGTTTCATAAGGTGGATCGGCTACGGCGCGGATGTAAGACACCAGCGCAGCTATATCAGTTTTGGAAAGCGTGTATCCCCAGGGTGGCATCTCTGCCGACTTGTTCAACGCTGGACCGCCGTGACTGATGATGGCAATTAAATCCGCCTCACTTATCTTGTTGAGAGTGTCGCCGTCGGTGAAAGGGTGTGGCTTGACCGAAAGATTGTCCATGTTCGAGACCCGCAGCGGTGTTGACTCTGGATCGTGGCAGCGAATGCAGTACTGTGCGTTGAGCTGCGCGCCCACGGTTTGCTGATACCCGAGGGCGATTTCTTCCAGCGGGAGGTCCAGGGTTTTCCCCGATGGATCTCGCGTGCGGGCGAGGAATTTGTAGCGCCCAGCCTGCTGGCCCAGCGAAACCGTGCTGGTTACCTGCCCGCTGGAGTCGGTCAAGGCACCGGCGGGAGTAAAGCTCACGCCCCCTGGTCCATTGAAATACACAGCGGCTCCGGCGATGCCATTTCCGGAAGCGTCGTTCACCTGCACCACCACCGGTTGATCCAGTGGCATTCCGATGTAGCCAATCTGCTTGCCTCCGCTTGTCTCGACGATGGCAGCTCCGGTAGCGGTGGCCTGAAGAGCAGCGGGCTGAATTTTCTTGTGCGAACATCCGGTGATCGCGAGAGCCAGTACGCAAAGGGTGATGAGTGCCGGTTTCATTTCTTCGCCGCCTCCTTGGAGCCGGTGGAGTTCAGCGACATCAGGAAGGCGGTCAGCGAGCGCGCCTCTTCGTCGGTCATGTGCTGGTTGGGTTCGATGGTGCCCGGCCGCAGCCCTTGAGGATCCTGCAGCCAGTGGTACGCCCAGGCTGCGTTGAAGCGCTTGCCGGTACCGGCCAAAGCCGGACCAATGTAACCCTTGTCCTTGGCATAGTCGGCAATATGACAAGACTGGCAGGCGAATTTCGAATAGAAGAGTTGCCGCCCCTGCTCGACCATCGCTGGTGTGAACTCCGATGCGGGCAGTGAATCGCGATCAAATTGTGGCGTCTGATACACCGTCATCATGTAATCGGCGAGAGTATCGATCTCCGCATCGGTAAGGTTGAACTTCGGCATGCGACGGATCAGTGCGGGTCGCAACGTCTCCGGATTCTTCAGGAACTGGGTCAACCATTCGTGCTGCACTGCGGTACCTTCCCAGCTAAGGTCCGGTGCCATGTCGCCTCCGTGTCCGTTAATCGTGTGACACGTGAAGCAACGCAGGTCGCGCATGAGTTGGCCGGCGTGGCCTGCCGGTTCGTATTTCGTTTGCTGGACGGAGGCAATGCGCATGGCAGGCGGCTGGGTTTGCGATCGATCGGTCTGCGCCAGCAGGGCCGTAGTGATGGCATCGATCTGCAGCGGCGTCAGGTTAAATTGCGGCATCTTCAGCGACGGACCGAACGAGCGCGGACTACGCACTTTGGCAGAGACATAGCCGGGCAGGCTGTGCTCGACACCTTCCACAAACAGCAGTTGTGAGAGCGGCTTGCTGCCGATGCGGCTCAGCTCAGGCGCAAAGTTTTCCGGCTTCTTGATGCCGTTGATCTCGTGACAACTGGCGCAGCCATTCTCCATGACCAGCTTTCTGCCACGCTCGATCTGCGCGGGAGTTGCGGGCTCGAGATGCACGTTGGCCACGAAGTCGGGTTCCGTCTTCGACTCCAGAAAACCGGCCAGCGTGGCCAGTTGCTTGGCGTCGAAACGGTAGTGCGGCATCATCGTTCCCGGGTCGTAGTGGTCGGGATTGGCGATCCAGTCCTGCAGCCACTCCGGCTTAACCTTGGTGCCGATGCCGGTGAGTTCAGGCCCGACATTCCCTCCGACCAGCATCCCGGCTGCATTCTGCATGGCGTGGCACGAAGCGCAGAACGATTGCCCATACAAGGAAATACCCGCGGCCGGATCCTCTGCCGGTTTGTCAGCGGCTTGCACCGGCTGGATGGGCGGCTGCAGCGGCGTGCTCTGCGCAATCACGAAGGCAGAGATGTCGCGGGCGTCGTCGTCACGCAAGTGGTAATTCGGCATGGTTGCCGTGCCGGCATAAGCCTGCGGATCTTTGATCCAGGCATAGATCCATTCGCGGGTGGTTTTGTCGGCAACGTGTTTCAGCGACGGAGGATCATCGTCGGGAAGAATGTAGGTGCCAGCGCCCCGCTTGATGGTGTGGCAATGGGTGCAGCCATAGCTCGAGATAAGCTGCCGCCCCTGGTTCAGGAACGGCGTAGCAGTCTGCTGTTCCAGATGACATTGCCCACAGCCGGCTTCGATGTACTTCGCCGGCAGCAGGGGCTGTTCCCATTGTTCGGTGCTGCTATGCGCTTCCTCGACGGTAGTCGCGGCCCCTTGTCCGCGATGACAAGTGGTACAGCCAAACTCGGTCAGCGAATGCGGAATCACGGGGTGCTTACGAAATGCCACCGCGCTGACGTCGGCAAGGCTGGCTTCCTTCAGCCCGAGATGGCAGGTAGTGCAGCGATCGGTTACTTGCTGCTCAGGAATCCAGATCTGCTGAATTCCGCTCTGGAAGTGCCGCTCCAAAGTGACAGCATCGGCACGTCCACGGATGAGGTGCAGGTATTGATTCTGATAATGGCGCCACTGACTAAAGTGATTCTTGGCCGGAGAGATGGCGAGCAGCACCAGCAAGATGAGGCTTACTGAACCGAAAGCGCGAGCACTGTCGCCGAAGAAGAACTGCCAGACGGACTTGAGTTGATTCTTCATCGAGGCTCAAGCCCTCCAGGGCAGGACCCAGGACCATCCCGGGCCGCGGAAGAACGTTCCGATGGCGGTCAGCACAAAAAGCTCGACCAGGAACCACGTCATGATCCAGAAAGAGAGCGGTTTCCCCGCCAGCCATCGGCGGAATCCCTGGGCCGTCTGCGGATCGGTTCGCGCTGCCAGCAACATGAATGCCGCCACCAGGATCGTTGGGATAAGCGCGACCCAGACATCGAACACTGCCAGGAAAATGCAGAAAACCACAACCACGACGCCGAAGACCCGCAGGCGCTTAGCCTTATCACGCAGCCACAGGCCTTCGGCTTCTACGTTGATGTTGAAGTAAGGAATGATGATGAGGGCCATTACTACGAGGCCGGGTATCAAAACGCCGGCAACCACTGGCGGGAAGTAGTGCAGTAACTCCTGCAAGCCGAGAAAATACCAGGGCGCCTTGGCGGGATTCGGCGTGTGCATGGGATCGGCGAGCCCCTCAAGAGGCGCGTCCCAAAGCAACGACGTGACAACCAGGGCAATGGTCAGAACTTGTATGGCGACCGCGGCCCGAAAGAAAACTTCGGGATAGGTCATGACTCGCTCTTCATCCTTGACGCGTACCTGCGGCGAGGTGCGCTTGGTGATGAAGGCGATTCGCCGCGGCGTTCTTTGCGCATCGGAGTCCAGGACGGCGACGAAGTCTTTGGTATCGCTCATTTGCTCTTCACCCCCGATGCAGATTCCCCGGCGTAAATGCCACCGTCTTTGCGGATACGCCAGAAGTGAATAGCTATGAGCAGAATCGCGGTAAACGGCAGGATCACGCAATGCAGAACATAGAAGCGCAGCAAGGCATTTGCGTTGACTGCCGTTCCACCCAACATCAGAAAGCGGATCTTGCTGCCCATAACCGGTACCGCGGATGCAATGTTGCTGCCGACCGTAACTGCCCAGTACGCAAGCTGGTCCCAAGGGAGCAGGTAGCCGGTATAGCTGAGCAGCAGCGTCACCAGAAGCAGCACCACGCCAATCACCCAGTTGAATTCGCGCGGCGGGCGATAGGCTCCCCGATAGAACACCTTGAACATATGCGCGAATACCAGGAAAACCATGGCGTGCGCCGACCAGCGATGCAGGTTCCGCAGGAACACTCCGGACGAGACCACGAACTGCAAGTCCTTCATGTCCGCATAAGCTTGCGGGACCGAAGGATGGTAGTAGAGCATCAGCAAAATGCCGGTGATGACAAGAATCAGGAAGGTGCCCAGCGTGAGCGCGCCCAGATACCACGTGGCGCCGAACTCGAGCGTGCGTTTGCGTGCCTTGACCGAGAACAGGTGCAGAAAGACGTTCTGCTGCACGAACAACGCGCGGTGCAGGTTGCTTTCGCCGCTGCCGCTGCGGAAGATGGAGCGCCAGATTCGGTTCTCGCGTACTTGTTCGGCGAGGTGATCGAGGGCATTCGCCATGATTAGACCCTCACCAGTTGCTTAATTGCGACCGCGCTGGAGCGGTCGACCATGAGGTTGCCATCGTCGTTCAGCCACATGCGCAGCCAGGGTAGCGGCCGCGGAGCCGGTCCTTCGATCTTCACTCCGTCCGTCTTGAACTTGCTGCCGTGGCACGGACAGGCAATGATGCCGAGCTCCGGCTTATAGGCAGTCAGGCAGCCAAGATGAGTGCAGATGGCCGACAGTGCGAAGAAGCCTTCTGCCGTGCGCACTACATAAATCGCCGTCTGCGGATCAAGCGTCACGGAATCCGGAGCATAGTGGTCCGGCTTTCCTGCATCGACAATCGGCGAAGGCTCATACAGGACATTGGGAGATAGATACTGATACCCGAAGGCCGCCGTCCCCACAGCCGCAATCGCAACCGATCCTACGCCAATCTTGATGAAGAAATTCCGCCGGCTCATCTCCTCGGGACTGTCAGGGGAAGCGGTTTTCTTAGGCTCGTCAGACATAGTTCCTCGTTCCGGTCATGCTTTGGCGTTTCCTGCTGTCAGCGCAGAATTTGGCTTGGGTCCGTCAAAGCTCTGAATGGTGATGAGCCCGGTTGGCTCGGATGCCACAAAGTGATATGCCTCCATGGTGATGGTGTTGGCAGGACATCGTGCCGCACACAAGCCGCAACGAATGCAGCGGGTCTCGTCCTTCAACATCGCGGTTCCCGTGATACTGCCTAATTCGGCGGGTTGAATATTTTCCAACTCGAAGCTGAATGCCTCTGGATGGTTTGCGATCGCGTCGATGGCATTGGTGTCGAATTGAATGCGGTCCAGCGAAATCAGCTCCAGGCAATTCTCGGGACAAACATCGACGCAGCCGCCGCAGAGCACGCAGTCGGTGCCATCCTGCTCGCTGCCCTCCAGAATGGTGTTGATGTAGCACCTCAGGCAGCGCTGCGCCTCAGCCACTGCTTCCGCTTCGTTGTAGGGGAGTTCGACCTCGGTCATGCCGGTGCGGCGGTCCAGGGGCAGCATGGGAATGGGCTGGCGCTTGAGATTCATGTAGTCCACCGCCATCTGCCAGCGATCCAGGACCTGCACCTCAATCTGCGGCTCGGGATGCTTATGCCCGCGCAGGTACTCGTCAATGCCGACCGCCGCGCGCTTGCCATCGCCAACGCTGTCGATAATCAGCCGCGGGCCGAAGGCGCAGTCCCCGCCGGCGAACACCCCAGGGGCAGAGGTCATCAAGGTCTCGCGATGCACGTTGACCAGCCCGCGGGGCGAAACCTGCACGCCATCATCCGGACGCAGGAACTCAAGGTTGGGAGCCTGACCTATCGAAAGAATGATGGTGTCGCATTCAAACTGGGTTTCGCTGTTGTCGTAGAAAGCAGGGCTGAAGCGATGGTTCTCGTCGAAGACCCGCATGGTTTTCAGGCATTCCAGGCCGACGACTTTTCCGTCGCGTCCGAGAACCCGCTTGGGTCCAAAGCCCGGATGCATGATGATGCCTTCGGTTTCGGCCTCTTCGATCTCCTCCAGCGCGGCCGGCATTTCATGACGCTGCTCAAGGCATACCAGGCCGACTTCGCGAGCGCCCATGCGCAGCGCCGACAGCGAGATGTCCATCATCTCGTGCGCGGCCACGGCTTGCGCATTCTCTTCCGAGGGGGTTATCTCGCCGGGCGCATCATGCTGGCGCAGTACCTCGCGAGCCGCAGATCGTGCGACATCCATGGCGACGTTGCCACCGCCGATGACCAGCACTTTCTTGCCGATGGTGAACTTGTAGCCCAGGTTGACGTTGAGCAAAAACTCGATGCCGCGATGCACCCCATCGAGATCGACGCCCGGTATCGATAAATCCCGGCTGCGGTGGGCGCCGACGGCGATCAGCACCGCATCGAAGCCTTGTCGCCGCAACTCACCGACGGTGAAGTCTCGCCCGGCCGCGGAGTTCAGGCGTAGCGTGATGTCGCCAGTTTCGAGGATCTCGCGCACCTGCGCCTCGACCACACTTCGCGGCAGCCGGTACTCGGGGATTCCGAGGTACAGCATTCCTCCGGCCACCGGCGAAGCCTCGAAAATGGTCACCGAGTAGCCGATCAGCGCGAGATCGTGTGCGGCGGAAAGACCTACCGGACCGCCGCCGATGATGGCAACCTTGTAAGGTAGCTTCTCGCCAACCCGGGTGGTGGGTGCGACCGGATGACGCGATTCCGGCCCATGCCGCTCCGTAAGGAAACGCTTCAGAGCGCGAATCGAGATGGGCCGATCGATCTGACCGCGTCGACACGCGGTTTCGCAAGGGTGCGCGCAGACGCGCCCGCAGATGCTCGCCATCGGGTTGGGATCGCGGGCATAGCGGTACGCCTCCTCAAACTTCCCCTCTGCGATCAGCGAGACGTAGCGGCCGGCATTGGTATGCGCGGGACACGCCATCATGCAGGGGAAATTGGTATTCAGCCATTCCCGATCGATCTTCTTCTTGCTGAAACGACTTAACATCAACCCTCTCAGCAGACGAGTTGCATGCAACTGGTGGAAGAAGGGCGGGAACTCTGCCCGCCCCGCTCACTTCTACTTGGAAAGGGTGAAATCGGCCTTGCCAGCGCCGCTGACATCCACAGATTTGCTTTGCGTTTTCATGCCTTCATGCCAGGCAACCACGTTGTATTTGCCATCAGGAACGTTGTCGATCTTGTAGTGCCCGCTGGCGTCTGTCTCGGCGAAGTAGGGGGTGGGACTTACCACGATGTAGCCAGCCATCTCCGGGTGTACGTTGCACAACAACGACACCACTCCGGGATTGTCGAACTTGAAGGGACGCTTATCGCCCTTCGGCCAGGTTCCCAGGTTATGGCCTAGCTTCTTGTTGCCGCTGATCGACGGCCAGAAGACGTTGTGCTGCACATTGTCGCTGTTCAGAAATTCGACGGTTGTCCCCACCTCGATGACCATGACGTGCGGATTGAACATCAAGCCCTTCTGGTCCATGACTGGCTGCTGCGACGGAGCAGGAAACGTTTTGCCCTGGATCGTGTCAACGTAAACGACCGACTTGCCGGGCGAGACTGTACCTTCAATCGAGCCGGCGACAGCGGTGGCTGTCACGGCCGCGATGAGTAATAGCGTCAATAGAAAACTACGCGTCATGAATAAATCCTTTCGTAGGTTAGGATCTCCCTGGATTCAAGCCGTTAGTAAACGAACTCCAGCCCAGCCACGGCTGTATTGGTGTGGAATGGATTGAATGCCATGGGCAATCCGGTTATGGGATTGGTAGCGATGACAACGGTTTGTGATGGGCGGAATTGATACTCAAACGATGCCTTAATGTTGGCGTGGATCAGGAACTGTATCCCGGGCGTGATGCGATTTCGCGTAGAAGCGAATGGCGCGTTGAATGGTGCGCCGGTAAATGAAGGATTGGTTTGCAATCCATTGATACGATCGGACGTCGAGTTCACACCGTCATAGCGGATCATCACGTACATCCAGGGATAGGCAAGCCATTCCGCATCCACGAAGCCGCCGCTGAAGGTGGCCGGAGTGCTGTGGATGAAACCTACGGGCACGGCGGCGCTCAAGTTTTGCAGCGGGATGAGATTGCCGCTGGCATCGATCGGCAAGAGGTTATTGTCGTGCCCATACATGTAGAGGGCATTGAACTGCAGGCAGCAGCGGTAGTTGAAGGTCATGTTGCCGCCGACCCGATAGAACGGCTCGCGCGCGGTAACGACCGCCGACGTTCCGTCGGCACCTGCGCCCAGCAACCGCTGGACTGAGCGTCCGTAGAAGTAGTAAGTGCCGAAATTCAGATAAGTATGATCGCGAGGTCCGGTTGGCCCAGCCGCCTGGATGGCGTTACGGCTTTCCTTGTCGTGTTCCAGATTGAAGCGGTATTGGAAATTGGCATAGATATCTTTAAAGTTTGCATCCGAGGCGACGCCCAGGCCGCCATTGTTGCTGCCCGTAGCCTGGGGGACATAGGGACTGCCGGGATTCTGGTCTTGGCCGATTCCGCTGGTGTTCTGATCGATGAATGCAATCGAGTAGTAATAGCCGCCGGTGTGCAGTCCCCCGCTGAACTCGATACCTTTGCCCGCGTCTGCCATAGGTGAATTGGTTATTGACGAACTGTTGCAGAGGAATGAGCGAGTTCATCGCCCCGATGTTGGCTTGCGTATAGATGTCGTAAGGACTGATCCAAATGCTGCGGGCTTGCGTGAAGGGCAGGTCGAGCTCGAACTGCCCCACGCGAAGATTCAAGGAGTTCTTCGGCAACTTGATAAGACGGCTGAGATTCACGAATTTGAGATAGCCATCGCCTAGGCCGCCGTTGGCATTCGCGCCGCTGACACTGATGTCGTCGTCAACCCAGAAGGCAATGTCGCTGCCGAAGTTTCCCGCCGTGAAGATGCTGAAGAGTCCGGTCTCAAAATCCGTGGTCGGAACAAACGGCGGTAGAGTTCCCGCCGGAGTCAGCGAGGCAAACTTTCCGCTGCTGGTTCCGGTGTACTGGAAGTAGTTATTCATGCGCAGCCCGATCGGCGGGATACCCGGGATCGTTCCCGGCCAGATGGCTTTCGGCCAAAGCTCGGCGTTGGCGGGAGCTCCCAGCATGACGGGCGGGATCTTGAGCATCGACTCATCGTCTTTAGGAAACTTGAAACCTGCGTCTTTAAAGGCTTTTCCGAAATCGTTCAGCTTGGGAAAGTCAATATGGCACGTGCTGCAGCTGGTGCCGTATAGACGGGAGAAGGCAGGAATGGCGAGGCTCTGGTGCGACGTGAGAAGTAAGAGAGCCAGAACGGCGAGCAGCAGAAATCTGCCACCAGTACGAAACGAACGCCCACGCATACCGAACCTCCTTGCGGGCGGCGAAGCCAGAAGAGCTGGCATACCTCTACCCCCCACAGTGATTTGGCTTAATGGGACGGAAGTATTTCGTTTCGTGAACTATTTGGCAGTGATGCCTATCACAAGGCTTGGTGATACCGGCATCTCTCGTCATGCAGCTGCGATCTTGAGGCGACGACTCTTTTCTTGAATTCGCTGGAGAGAGACCGAGATCTTATAAGGATGGCGCAAGACTACTTTAGGGCCTCACTCCGTCTCTCCGGGCCTTCCAGCGAAGGCACTACATCGTACGACGCCGTGAGACCACCTCGGCGATGGATAGCCGGATCACTGGCCGACTGCGCTCACAACCAATCGTGATCGCGGTCACTGCATGGCTGTTTGCAGTGTGGCATAAGCGTTGCATTATGGGGGTGGGTGCGCAGAGCGTAATCCTGAAAGCGTCCGACGCGATGCAGGCCGGTCTTGTTGAGACGGGAACGAAGCGCTACGTTCACGCCAGAAACACTCTGTTCTGCGAGGACAGCGAGAATGCAGGTGTCTTCCTGGTGGTCAAGGGCAGAGTGCGCATGAGCCTGAGAGGCAAACCCAGCCTCGATCGACTCTTTGTGAGGGGATCTCTGCTGGGCTTGCCCTCCAGCTTCACCGGGATGCCTTACAGCCTGACCGCAATAGCGATTACTGGAGCAGACGTGGTGCACGTGGCGCGGACAGAATTTCTCCGTCTGATGAGCGAGCGGCCGGACCTGTGCCTAGAGGCCACGGAGATGCTGGGCCGGGAAATGACCTTCATCCAGGCGGCGCGGCGAAGCGTCGAAAGCAGATCGCTCTCGCGAAGACCTTTGCCGGTGACCTAGCGGTCGTGTAGGACAGGCGCTTTTGGACAACTCCCATCACGAACCAATAGGCCGAATAGTGAGGGACTATGGTTTATCTAAAGAGTCTTGTCGCTGGAACCGCGGCTGTAGCTATCGCTGCCGCCCTATCGCCCATCGTAATGGGCATCTATTTCTACGTCGTTTATAGGCCAGGAGCAAATGATGCGACTGGCTGGGACCCGACTTTAGCCGCGAAACAGCCTTTGATCTGGGCTATAGGAGTGCTGATATTTGTGGCGGGGTTTGTCTGGGAATTTCGACGGCCACATCCCAAGTAGCGTACTCCCGGGAATGCGCTGGCTACGACTGTGCGGCGTAGAGCTTCCACATTATGACAGCTGGGAAACCCAGGCAGCGGACGTGAGGTCCGGGAGGCACTGGATCGGGAGATCGGCAACCCCGGGGAGAACCGCGGCCAGATAGTCGCGCACTGGGAGTTTCAACCGGCGGCAGCTTTCCACGACCGAGAGAATCGCCGCAACCTTGGGTCCCGCCTGTGGCCTGCCGATGTGCAGCCAGTTCTTCCGACCGAGAGCCACGGGACGCATCGAATTCTCCGCCAGATTGGTACTTAGCTCTAATTCGGGATACTCCAAGAAGCGTGTGAGCTTTTTCCAAAGCGTTAGCGCGTACTGGCAAGCCTTGCTGAGTGCGCTGGAGGGCAATGCAACCGACTGCGCTACTTCGATCTTGCTACGAATATCATCGAGGAGATTCTTGGCTGTTTCCTGACGGCGGACGTGTCGCGCAGCAATAGTCAGCCCTTTGCGGCGAGCTTCCGCATCGATGGCAAACAGTTCGTCCATCCGGGCCACAATCGGAGTTGCCACCGGGTCTCGGGGATTTAGCTGCAACCTCGAAAAACTGTCTTCGAGCATGAGCCCAACAAGCAGCATGTACCATTCGCTGCCCGCCGATCTGGTCGTACGCGGTCTACCCGTCAGTTTGGAGAATGCCTTCGAACTGTCCCAGGAACCGCTTGGGTCCGTCGCGCCCACGGCCTAGACGGAAGTCGAACACCACGTTTCCTCCAGGTCGGCCGTACTGCCACAAATAGGCTTGATGATTCTTTCCTCGGTCCGGGTGCATCTGAACATCGACAGGGGTTTCGTCAGCCTGAATGTAACTTCCGCTGATCAATTCTCGCCTCATCGCGGCGACCATAGGGGTCAGCAACTCGCCGACTTTCAGGACCGCCGTCGAGCGTCGCTCGGCTGATTCCCAAGCCAGTGTCTCTTTCCAGAATCATGCTCTGCCGATGCAAGGGGGTATGATTGCAGTACTTGCCGATGACCGTGTCGATGACGATGCGGTCACTCGCCAGGCACTTCTCGATGATCCGTGGTCGCAGCGGTGCTGAGACCACTCCGAACTCCTCACACGACCGGCAAGCCCGTTTCTCTCGTTTCGTGACCAGCACGAAGTACTTCGCCGGCTCGACATCCAACTGCGAACTCTTCTCGTAGCCGATGACCATAGTTTCTTTGCCGCAACTCTTGCACACGCGCTGATCCGGTGTGCAAGGCAGGATCCGCTCTACGCGAGGAAGATTCGGAGGCAATTCCTGGCGGCCCGGATGCTTGCAGCATCTGTTCGCCGAGCGTCGCACCGGCGTGCACTCACTGTTCGCCTGCTCTATCACTTCACTGACCACGGGCTCAAGCTGGAACAATTCCATTTGCGCGTCGGAGAGTTTTTCGCCGGCCGCTCCGTACTTCTCAATCCGCATCAGCCGCAAACGCTCTTCCAGCACACGAATCCTCAGCTCCGCGAACTGCAACCGGCTCTTCAGTTGTGCGATGAGTTCCAGATCGGCTGGCGCTGAAGGAATGGGAGCTTCACTCACAATGGGCTACTGATTTAACAGAGTCGGCCCGCGATGTGCAAGCAGTCTACGCGGCGGCATTTCCTTCCGGCGGAGTCTTCCGATACCACCGCTTGTGCTTGGCTTTGGTCAGATCGATCCCACCTAGCAAGAGAGAAAGCTCTTCGTGACTCAGGACGACCTTGCCGTGTGCATCGCCCGATTGCGGCCAGGTGAAACGCCCTTTCTCTAACCTCTTGGCACAGACCCAGAGTCCGCTACCATCCCAGACCAGGACCTTCAACCGATTGCGCTGGGCGTTACAGAACAAGAACAGGTGCCCGCTGAGAGGCTCACACGACTGTACCTCGATGCGGTGCCCGCCCGGCAGTACCACGGCCAGCCCGCAACTCGGTTCGTGCTGCGTCAGCGGTCTCTTGGAGGCCAGTTCCACCGGCACCAACCGACCGGCCGAAGAAGTTCGTCTACGCCTTCTCTTCCAACGCCGCTTTTTCAGATGGCGATCCAGAGTGCTGAAGCTCAAATCTCGACTCTGACAAAACTCGCTCCGCCGCATACCGCTGCCTACAAACTCTGCCACCAACTGCTGAACCTCCGCTCGTGTACGTCGCTTGGGCGCTGACAACTCTGTTTTTGCCGTCATCCAGACACTTCAACCCAGACCCCACCTGTCGAACAGGTGTGTTGGTCAGACGCTTACCTTACAACGTGGCCAGTCGGCGTTGCGGAGCTAGGTCAACTGGCTAGCCGAGCACCCGCAATCGAGGGGCGTGTCTCTGGACACAAAGCGCGTGACTGATCCAGTTGTAAGTGCCCGGCCGGTATTTCGATAACTAACGAGGCAAGTCGTAACCCCGGACCATCACCAGTGCCGTCAAGAACTCGGCTGGTAATGAACGGCCAGATCGAGATTGTGCGCCCCACTGAGATCGACGCCGCCTACTGCTGTCCTACCAAAGCGGGCTCCCTCAAAGTTCGCTCCTTCTACCCTGACACCCTGGAGCTCCGCAGAAATCAGGTTTGCTCCTCTCAGGTCGACATGCTCTAGATTTGCATTTTCGAGAAGCGCGGTGTAGAGAGTTGCTCCGGACATATTTGATCTCGAAAGCTGAGTTCCCCGTAGATTGGCTGAACCAAGGTCTGCATGAGAGAAATTGCAATCCTCTAGCCGAGCATTACGGAAATCCGCGCCGAGAAGTTCAGAGGTATGTGGGCCAAACTCGCTCTCGAATTCTGAGGTGAAGTCAATGCGGGAGAAATCCCCGCCGACCATCGAACGGCCGCTTAAGCGTGGCACGCGATGATCTTCCCGAGACCGCTTTAGTTCCAGCTCAACATCCTGACGACTGAAGAAGTCCTCGGGTCTGCGCCCACCCTTTTGCCTCACCCTTCTCGTAGCCTCACCCCGTTGCACTTTTCTCTCTTTTCAATCTCGAGTGCTTTAGTTTCAGCCGTGCTGTCTTGAGTGTAGCTTCTCCGCGGGACCATTGGTGCTGGGAAGTTGCATACCACTACAATTCCAGGATTGATGGGTACGACAATGCGTATCTCTATGCGCGTTTCCCCTTACTAAGCTGGAGCCGGGCCCCTACGATCAGGGGTCAGTAAGGGCATCGTCCTGCTGACAACAGCCAACGTCGGGTGGCGCACCAAGCCGTGTGCGTGTACTCGGCCGCAGGCTCGATCAATTGGGGAACCGCGGAGACTGTCCGAATTTACCAGAGTTCGATCAGCCCAAACCTCTCTACCTCTGCATCTCGAACTGCCATACCGAAACTCTCCGCAACCTGATGCTCGATCGCTCCCGTGACAACCAACTGAAGCATTGTCATCGCGGCGTCGCCAAATTGCGCGAGCCGAACGGCAGCGGCCCTAGCTATCAGACGATATTCGTGTTGTGAAAGGGCTTGCAGCAGGTCGAGATCCTCCTTCCCGGCAGCCCCGATCAGCGCGTTCGCGACAACCCGGACATACAGCGCCCGGTTATCAAGATTGTTTACTGGGAGTTTGTTACGCACAGCTTTTAGGCTCGTAGCGCGAGGGGCGCGCCAAAAGTCGCTGTTCTCGTATGTCCGAAGGAGTTCCGCTGGCACCGAGCTACCCACAGCCCTCATCCGCCTCCCGACCGTCCGCCCCACCTCGATTTGAAACCAATAAGGAATTCGGTAATCGGCACGCCCGATTCTCTCGATCAACGTCACTACGTCGCTCGCATCTCCATGGCGGACGAGAGCCATCGCGACGTATTGAGCCGACGGCGTCAGGAGAATATCCCGAAATGTGTCCCGTAACAAGCTGAGGTTATGCTCTGTGGACACCCTCAGGATCGTCTTTGCCAATGCCGCGGCCTTCGCCTGATACACCCGCGAAATACGCTCGTTACTGTCGTCGGAAAGGCCCGCCTCCTTTTGGTTCCACTGACGGTAGCCATCCACGAGCGCGAAGAAGTCATGTTCTCCCACTTCCGAGGAGACCGAATTCAGGAGCGTGACGGTTTTCGCCAGACCGAGTCGCGGAAGCTTCTTAAGCGTGGACGCGATTCCAATCGTTCGATACGTTGCAATTCCCTTGGCGAAGAGCCAAACCCGTGCACCAGGCCTCATTCTCTTGAACTCGCGCATCTGCGCTCGCACTGCTGGTGCGGCCACCGCTCTCGCCATTCGTTGCAGAAGCCCAAACTCTCTTAAAGGGCGCGAAACGGCTGCGTCGTTCGGAGCAACGGTAGTGTTTTGTCGATTGCCAATCGCTCGTATGCCGAGCGGTAAGCGGCGCTTGAGCTTCTTGACAATCTTTCGATCCAACCACTGTGCCCATCGGCAAGTTTCCTGGCTATTGCCTCAAATGCTGCGTTGCTCACGACTAAACGCCGGTTTCGCAAGGCCCATAACAATAGCTGGTCCGGGCATTCCAGTGGGGAGTCGGCAATCAGTTCAGCGAGTTCCATGCCGAGCTGGTATTTGCGAAACGTCATCCAATCCTTTTTTTCGAGCGCTAAACTGCTGACTTTACGTCGTAGGAGCACCAGCATTGCTCTGGCTTCATTGTCCGATCCCTCCTTGCATTCCTCGGCGCGGACCAACTCCGCGAGCCGCGCGGGCGGAGCGCTCAGAAGCAAATACAGACCTGGTCCTTTCCCCTCGGCCCAGGATGCCAGGATCAGACCCAGTTCATCATCTAACAGGAGGAGCCGCTCTTTGTATTTGAATAACAGAAGCAGTTCCTCAACTGTCAGCAACGAACGTGTTGTTCCGTAGGTCGCCGACTTCGACGTCAGCAGTTCCCGGATTCTCTTGAATTCTCTCTCCTCCACATCGACGAGTTTCGTGGAGATCTCTCGAGCCAGAAAATCGTGCGCGATTTCGTAGAGGTCATCCAGATGCCGCACGAGCCGAAGATCGATCAGCTTTTCCAGGGCTACCTCGCAGTCCTTTTCCGGAAGGCGTGTGTCAGCCGCGATTTCTGCCAGCGATTTTTGGGCCTTCACCCCGTAGCTGCGAACCAGCGACACAAGTACGGCCTTGAGATGCCCTTCGGTATCCCGCGCGTAATCAAGCTGACGAGATAAATATCCTGCGGTCACGCCTTCCATTGCACCAGCAGCGAGATAGCGATCAAATCGATAGGTTCCTGGCTGATTCCCCAGTGATCTCCAGACATGGTCAATAAACATTTGGATGTAAGGGGGATAGACTGTCCCCTCCTGTTCCTGCCGCGTACTGAAGGTCCGAATCTCCTTCTTTATCTGATCCTTTTCGGCATCTGATAACTCAAGGGTGACACCGAGATCACTGCACGCACTCTCAATGCCCTTCCACGCTTCCTCTGCGCTGATTCCTGACACATAAACCCTCGGCAGGCCGGCGGGAGATCCGCTGATCAATTGCCAGAACCCTCCTAGCCGCGCTTCCAGATCAGCTCTATAGGTCAGCAAGACGCGGGCGCGAGGGTCGCTCACATAACGAATACTCCGGAGATCATCAACGAGACGTTCGGCCTCTCTCTCATCCCTGGCCGCCAATACATCTTCGAATTGGTCGATGATTAGAAGCACGCGCTTCGGGGCGATCGCGTCGCCAGCATCATCTAAGGCTCCGAGCAGAGCTCCGCGATACGACTGCGGTCCTTCGAAGACCGTGGAAACCAGTCCCGAAACCACATCGGTTCGGGGAAAGCCTAAGGGGCGTACGTAAACGGGAAACCAGCCAGCTCCGATCAGTTCGGGAATAAGGGCTGCGTGAATAAGAGAAGTCTTTCCGGCGCCGGAGTTCCCCAGCAGCAATGTGATCCCGTTGCTCTCGATAGCGTGTACCAGTTCTTTCAGTTTCGCTGTGCGGCCATACAGATGTGCCCGGTCTGCACTAGTGAGAAACTCCATTCCTATCGGGCGCTGAAGCTTTCTGAGTTCAGTCAGAATTAGCTGCCTCGTTCTAAATGATGGGGGTGTCAGTCGATGGCGAATCCTGGCAAGCACATCACGAATCATGAAGAAAGGCAGGTCGATGGGATCGCGAAATGTCGTGTACGTGTGTTGGCGGGAGTGTTCTCTTAACGCTGTCAGGTGCGCGATCGCTGCGGCGTCGTTTTCGCATAAGTCGGGCGGCCAGCTGGCGTCCTCGTCGAGCCAATAGAGCAAAATCGCTGAAAGCGTCCCTGCGCTTAGGGACCTCTCAGCCTCGTCGAGTTCGAGTTCCGTGATTGATTTTCCTGTGGCTAAGTCAACGGACCCGTAGCGGCGGGCGTATATCCCGATGAAAACATCGCTTTCCCTGACGCGCCGGACTGCCGAAATAACGGGCGGAGCGGCATCGCTTCCGAAGGTCTCCATCACCAGGAGATGTGCGCCGAAGACGTCGTGCAGGCGGTCGGCGATTTTCTCCCTCAACTCCTTGAGATCCAGGAAGGTTGAACTCAAGAATATGCCTACATCGGTAGTGAGCTCTGCCATCGTAACTCCAGCCAGCTGGTTCCGAGAGCCGTCTGGTGCGGCCGGTCAAGCGTCAAGTATGTTGTTATGAGGTTCATCCTATTACTGAACAGCTCGACGTGACCAACAGGCGAACTGAACCACCGCAGCTATCGATTAGCGCTAGTGTTATGGTCCGCCGCCGGACTGCGAGGGAGAAGCGGAAGCGAAATACAGTCTGCGTAAATGTATCCGGCATCAGCCGACTCGACAGGAAACACTCTGAGCCCCTTCTGTTAGACAGCAGCTACTATCGCAGCCACACGTTAATCTTCGCCCCTTTGCCAGCACTGCCCAGGCGATACAATACCAGGCTGTACTGCGCGAACGAGTTGACCCCAGCGGTCTATAGACGCAACGCTGGCGACATGCGCCAACATGGCGGACGGAAAACCCTTGGGCGAAGATAGTCGACTCCTGATTACGCTCGGCTATCACGTGGCACTGGTTAGCTCTGTGTCGCGCAAGGTCAACCTATTTCTGTGCTAGCTCCTTCGCCTTCGCTTCCGCCGGAGTAATCACCGTCTCGGTCAACTCCGCCAAGAGCCTTTGCTGGTCGTCATAAAGGACTGGTTCCAGTACCCACGGGTAGCTTCGAAAGTGCTTGAATATTCCGTACTCTTGCTGTGAAGCCAACAGTAGCGGCTGGACCGGAACGGAAGGCAGGGCGGGGACGATCGCCATCAGTTCTTGCGGAATGCTCTTTGCGTCGGTAATGTCAGCGATTACGAACTGCGCCATGTGGGCGAGGGTGGAAATCGTCTCGGTTAAGTTGCGGCTGCTTGGTTTCTCGAAGTCGAACAGCACCGGCAGGTAGTTTCGTTTGCGCAGTTCGTCACGAATAGCCTCCAGGACCGGCTTGCGCTCGTTCGAAAACCGACCCAGAATTAGTACGACTTTGGATGTGATGGTGTCAATCACGTGACGTATGTTCTGGTTATTCAGAAGCAGATATATGAACTGGGCAACGTCGAGAGTATCCACCTCAATTGCGGCCTGACCGCTTTCAAATTTTGGAGTGATAGTCAGATTTGACTGAATCGCCCCTGCAAGATGTACATCCCAGGCGGCTATGCCGTATACAAAACAGCCCGTTAGTTTCGCGCTCTGCAGATTTGTGTTGATGAGTAGCGCCTCTTGGAGATCCGCTCCCGTGAGGTCGGCTTCTTCGAGGCGCGTACTGTGAAGTATGGTTTGGTTCAGATGAGACCCAGCCGCATTCGTCCTGTACAAGTTCGCGGCGTATAGATTTGCCCCGATTAACAATGCCTTGCTCAGATTCGCCCCACTCAGGTCCGCTCGAGATAGATCTGCCTCCGAGAGATCGGCCGAGCTCAGATCGGCATTCCGAAGCGATGCACCGTTGAGATTCGCTTCCCTAAGGTCACCGCGGTAAGCTTGGCCGAGCTGAGCTGTGCGTTCCGGAGGTCTGTCGCATTGAGATTTGCCTTGCTGAGGTTCGATCGATCAAGCCTGCAACGTCTCAAGTCAGCACCGCCGAACTCGACAGAGGTGAGTTCGGTTCGGAAACGATGAGCCTCAATCGCTTTTGTGAGATTTTCCTGGCTCAGACTGATTCGCAAAAGGGCCCCGCCCAGGTCTATTGCGCGGAGATCGGCATCTATCAAGTCCGGCTCGATGTCGAGATGCTCCTTGCGCCATGAGTTCCAAGCCGCAGCCCCTTCCTTAAGCTTCGCGAGATGTTCGGGATTGGCCAAAGTGAGTTATCGAGGTATCAGGGTCGCTGCCGATCAATAATAACCTTCCCCACGAACTTCCCCACGAAACCCGCCCATTCTCGGCTGCTTTGCGCGATTATGCAGCGATTGGCAGACATTAGCAGCACAAGCTGATTGCTTCGACGGCCTTGCGCTTCGTTTCCATGTGAACGTGCGAGTACGGTTTCAGCATGCGGAGGTTGAGACGTGTCCCGCGACCTCGATCACTGTCCTTTCCGAGATGTTCGGATTCTCGAGCAGCCGAGTGATGGCATGGTGGCGCAAATCGTACATTCGAAGTGCTGCTAACCGCGGCTGAAAGCGCCCTGCTTCCGCGCGCAATGCCTCCCCTTTTGGGCGTTCGTAGCGGCGTTTATGAAGACCCGCTGACTCTCAACTGTAGCTAAAACTGTAACCACCCTACACCTCGCAAGACTCAAAACAACCAAACTTGCGGAATAGGGTAAATGCCTGTAGTCATTTGATTACGCGATTCTTAACTATCAAATCACGTCACATCAGCACCGCCCGAATCCGGCTGTTAACCGGAGGGTTGTAGGTTCGAGTCCTACCTGAGGAGCCATTCTTTTCCAATCGTTTAGCGGTTACCTTCCAAATCGTCATTTCCAAATTGTGCCCATTTTTGTGCCCCCTCTCGATCGAAAGAGGACGCGCCAGACAGTTTCTCGATTGCCTCGCGCCGAGCTGTGTGTCCGATGTGACCGTACCTCTTCGCCATCCTCACCGCGGTGCTCGGACTCCATCCCATGACGTCGCTCACAACGCTGAACGGCACTCCGGCTTCTAACATGCGAGTGCAACCGGTATGTCTGAGATCGTGAAACCGGCACGTAACACCCGCTCGCTCCTTCGCCGCTTGCCAAGCCTCTTTCCAGTTGCCGATCGGTTGCGTCGGATCGGTATCGTATGCGGTGCTGCTGATGAATCCGAACTCGTCGTCTTTACCCTTCCCGCCGTACCTCTCAAGTGGAAAAACGAAGTGATTCGGTTTTCGTGCTGGGAATCGCTCCGACCAAAATTCAAGTATGGTTCGGACTCTCTGGCTCATCGGAATGACTCGTCCGTCGCCGTGTTTCGTTTTTGAGCGACCGACCTGGAACTCCCCGCGTGTGAAATCAAGTTGATTCCATCGCATGAGCCGGATTTCGCCGTATCGCATGCAAGTGCCGAGCGCAAGCTCAACGGCAACGTAGAGAGATTGCGATCGACTGTTTCGGCACTCCATGAGTAACGCCGTTTCCTCGCCCCGTGTGATGGCGCGGCCGACATCCTCGCGCACGCGTAGCATTTTCACGTCAGGTTGGATATTCGCCCATAGGCGATGTTTGCGAAGAATCGCGCGAAGCGTTCCAAGCTCCAGGTTGATCGTCTTATGCGCGGCTTTTTCGCGAAGTCGAGCGCGCTGATACGCGGCGATTGAGTCGGGCGTGATGTCGCACATCAACATCCCGTCGAATACTGGTTTCAGGTGTTTGAGATTCAGCTTCTCGATCGTGACGCTACGCGGCGACAGATACGCTATTTTCGTTTCAATCCAGGCTTCCGCGATAACGCTAAAAATCTGAGCGCGATGTTGCTTACTGAGCCCGTTATAGCCCATCTCGAGTTCGCGCCGGCGAGTGCGTTCCGCATCCTTTGCAATGTTCTTGTTGCTGCTCTTCGATGATTCGCGGATCGTCTGTCCCGCGAATTTGAACTTGAACCACCAGATTCCGCCGCGAGAAGCCCATAGACAACGAGTCCCGGAATACTTTAAGACGAAATCCGCAGTCGTGGCCTACGTCAAGAAGTCGTTCGCCGATGGTGCGACCGTGATCAAGGAACACGGAGACAAGGGAATCTTGGAGATGGTAGTGGAGGCAGAAGAGGGCCGCACAGTTCCCATGCAAGACCTTGCCTATGGCGTGATCGAGCATGCGGGGGAACACTACGGCTAACTGGTTGCGTACTATCGCGTGGCGGGAGTGGTGCCACCGGAGTCGCGGCCATACAAGTAGAGCGGGTTTCACCCTTAGGGGCTCTCCCGCAACACTCGGCATCCCGGGCAGCGCCATCTTTTCACCGCGGCAGATAGTGCAAAATGTCACGCATGTGAAGATTCGCGATGAACGCACTGGTAACGAACGGAACAACAGCCTCATGGGAAGAGCCGACCGGAGAGTTCACGAATGCCACCAGTTCCATGTCCTGCGGCATGAAGAAGAGAAAGCTCTGTTCGACTTTGCCTAGGTTGCTCTCCCACCATCCGTTCTTACCATAGATGTAGCCCATGGGAGTCGATGTCGAGGCCTGTACATCGATCCCATAGGTGAGGTCCAGCATACCTTGGGCGCGTGCGGCCTGGACGATCGAGTTGTTGCGCCGGAAAGTCCGCATGATCGCCAGCAGATCGTCAACTGTCATGTGCCAACCCGCCGCTCCTGACATTGTCCTTAGGTCGCCAGAGTTCCAACCCTGGCCGTCCACCGGAAAGGGGTAAGCCAGGGCGTATGCGTTGAGATGGTTAGGGGTGGCATCCGAAACGCCCGACGGCCCGAACACATTTTGCTCGACATATTTCACATAGGACTCGATCGTCAGGTAGTCCCATACCACATTGTTCGAATCTTGAATGATTGAAATATCGAAGATTGTAGCGGGCGAAATGTCGCCGACAATCGTCGCCAGTAAGATGCGGCACAAACCATAGTTCATGTTTTCATAGTTGTATTTGCCGATATGCGTCACGCCGGCGTTCACCGCGCTGTGCATGAACTCAAAGTCCGAGTAACCCGTCCCGCCGCTATGCCCGAGGTATGAGTCAGGAGCTGATGAAATGTGATCCGGTCGATGTTGAGTCCTTTCGCCCAGTAACGGGGAAGAACGTCGATGATCGGCGCGCTGTCCGCGATCTGGTGATCGTCGAGCAGCTTGATCATGGCCATGGCCGTGATGGGCTTACTGCAACTGGCAATATGCATGCCAATATCGGGTACCCAGGATTCAGAACCGTCAGCCGGTGTTTTTGCCCAGTTCCATTCGCGCGCGTAGATTGTGCGTCCATGCTGTCGCAGGCGCACGACGTAACCCGCGACTTTGTCTTGAAGCGCCTCGTGCACGGCATCCCCGAAGCCGTTCACGTCCAGGTGATAGTACACACCGAACCGAAACGAAATCGAAGGTGGGCGATAGGTGGTATCTCCTAGACTCCGGCTCGAGATGATGTCCATCACGTTTGGAGGCCGAATTACATGGGCACGCACCTTTGCTTCATCGATACGATGACCACGAATCTGGGACAGAGCGGAAACGGTGTGTTCCAGGCTCATCGATGACCCCGCATTCAGCGAATGCCCCCACTGAGAGGGTAGTGGGAGAAGTGGTGCGCGTAATTCTAGCAGACCACATTTGACCTTCAATTGTCACAGACTGCGGTTCGTCAGCCGAACTCTCATGACCCGCGGATGATCCAGAGGCCGTGCTCTTGCGGCGGTGCCAGATCTGCCGATAGCTTTGGGTTTCTCTGTCGCGCCGCTCGGCCACGACATAGGCCCCATAAGGCTTGAGGCGACCGTGACTGTATGTGCCAGGAACGGGCTCCCGTCGACGCGGGCCAGAAGTCTTGTTGGGGGAAGTTAGGCGTGTCTCTTGATCTTTGGGTAAGAAACCCAACCAGGCTCCCTAGCAGGACACGCCGCGCGGCCTAAATTCAGCCTTGGGACGGCAACTACGGTGCTGCCATGGGTCCCACTGGCTCCCTGCATGAGATTGATTTCGCTTGGGTCAGCAATAGGATTCTCAACTTCCCATAAGATGACTTCTCGACAGCCGACGGAATCCACTTCCGCGGTTAGGGCGTTATACGTCAACTTGACGCGGAACAGCAGAAGGCAGGGCGGAGGTATCCACGGGTTCAAGATTGAGGTATAATGTTCCCAACGCCTCTGTGCGTGCTGGCTTCGGCGGACCAGAACACCTTGCCATAGCCTGCACACGCGAAGTTTGAAGATGCGCAACTGCATCGTGTTCCCGGGAAATCTCGGCACCACCTTTCGGAGCCATGCACCGACCTCGGCCATGCGATCATGCATCCGGCGGTGAAGCCCAACCTTGGTGGATTTGAGTTTCGCGACCATTCGCTTCTTCGGAGTGATCCGTCATACGGTGATTTCATTTTCGGGCGAATTTCCGCCTGTCAGTATTAGCGCGCCAGTTCACTCATTCTTGACGCGGTTTGCGGTGAAATGAATCGGTGTGTGGGATTCAATGCTGCTGTCGGTCACCATGGTGAACACGATCTCGTCGCCTTTGACCGTGCCTTTGTAGTAGTGCTTGTCTTCGTAAGTTTTTCCATCGCCTCCAAGACTCGTAAGGCTCTTCGTCATAAAACTGATCCGGTCGCCCGCGATTTTTCCCTCCCATATCGGCCGACCCTGACCCTTAGGAACTCCGAGAAACCCTGCTGTCCCGGATAGCTCTTGGCCGTCGACTTCAAAATCAAACCATTCGTGGTAGGTGTCTCCCCAATCGTATTTCACGGTTGCTTCCCATTCCCCGGCAACGTTGGCGAGAGGTTTCGCGGAGGCACTCGTTCCGCCTGCCCCCGTCTGGGCGGACGGCGGTGCAGATCCCGAATTCTGTGCAGCTTGTTCCGTGCCGGCAGCGACGGGGTTCGGTCGCCCACTCTTCCTCTGGACCAGCAGCCAGAAGATGCCGATCACGACGGCTAGACCAACCAGAAACGCAGGAATGAATCGCTTTAGGTTCGCCGCCTTCGAGACAAAGCCGGTACCGTGAAGTGTGCGATGAAGTAAGTCGGTCAGCTCTTTCACATCTGCATGGAAATGAGAGTCGCGAACTTCCATCGCCTGCCGCTCGCACAATGCCTGCAGGTTGCTTGGCAAGTCATTTGGGCGCGGAAGGGTCGCCCCGCCCACCAGGACGGGAATCACCCGAATGCCGCGCTCCAAGGCCTTCCCAATTTCAACACGGACAAAATCGCTGGCGTTATCCAGCCTCCGCCCGCCATTCGGCTCAGTCACCGATAGCCAATGGGTACCAATCACAGCCAGAAGAGCATCTGACACGTCAAGCTTCCGCTCGATGACCACGCTAAAGTCGTCGCCGCCCTGAATAGTATCCAGATCCATGAACGTATTTTCCCGGCCGAACTCGGTGCTCAGGATGTCGAACAACCGCCCGGCGTAGGCGGCACTGTCTTCGCGGCGATAACTAATGAACACTCCGGGCATAGTTGTATGACCTGTTTAGGCAGAATAGTGGAATTGTAACTTGGGTGTCGCCAAGAACCAGAGCCAGTTCTTTCCTTTAGGATGAGCAGTACTCTCAGGTTGGCCAAAGCAAAGGCTAACCGCCCGGCGAACTCGCTTCCGCCTTGACGTAGACATTGACGCGTTGGCGCACGACGTCGGGCGGGGCGGACGGCTCCGATCCCCCCCCGAGTTCGTAACCGGCGCCTCCACCGGCGGGATCGCCTAACACCGTCGCCACAATCTGCCGCTTACTTGTCCGTGTAGTCGGCTACGCTTCCTTGTGCTCGGGCCCCTGGGGACGCGTTCAGGCAAGAGAGTGGAACGGGCGTTTTACGTCCAAGTGGCGGCGCCAATGCGGTTGTCGGATGCTGGCCGACTTAGCGGAAGTAATCTCCCACATGCCGGTTTCGGGATAGCTTTCGGCTGGACGACGATACGACTCCGAAAGGACATTACTAACCAAGCGTCCTGAATCTTGCTGCTAGTCTCCACCATTGTGGAACAACGCTGTGTGCCTGCGATACTGGGTGGTAAGACATACCTCCCAAGATTACAATCGACTCCACTTTCGCTGTTTACAATCGTGTGGGCTAGCTCAAATGGCAGGTGGTATCTCCACCTATCCAGTTCTTAGAACGGGTAAATCATGGCACAGGTCTTCATTTCGTACTCTCGCAAGGACAAGGAGTTCGTCCGCAAGATCGGAGACGCGCTAGTCGCGGAGAAGCGCGAGACCTGGGTGGACTGGAAAGATATTCCGCTCACCGCAGAGTGGCAGCAGGAAATTCTTTCCAATATTGAAGCCGCAGACAATTTCGTTTTCGTGATCAGCCCAGAGTCTGCCGCTTCGCTTAACTGCAGGAAAGAGATCGACCATGCCATAGCTAACAACAAGCGGATGGTCCCGATCTTTCATCGGCAGGTTCCAGACGAAGCGATCCCAGAGGCGCTGGGAAGGTTTCAAAGGATCGATTTTGGCGACAATGATCACTTTGATTCGAAGTTTGCAGCGCTGATCGCAGCTCTTGATACCGACCTGACTTGGGTGCAGATGCATACCCGCCTGCTCACTCGCGCCAAGGAGTGGGAGCGGGAGGCTAAAGACAGCAGCTTCCTGCTTCGCGGCAAAGACTTACGCGAGGCGGAGCAATGGGTAGCAAAGAGCGCCGAAAAAGAACCTAAACCGACGACCCTGCATTCGCAGTACATCCTGGCCAGCCGCCAGGCCGCAACCAAGCGGCAGCGGGTCATTATTGGGGCGGTTGCGGCAGCCTTATTGATTGCCGTGGGACTAGCCGTATATTCCTTCATGCAAAAGAACCTTGCTCAGCGCGAGACAAAGGAGGCAGAACACCAGCGCAATGTTGCCGACGCGAATGCACTAGAGGCCCAGAAACAAAAAAGGAGTGCAGATGAGAATGCCGTAGAAGCCACGCGACAAAAGAACGCCGCCGTCAAGAGCGAAGGCATCGCCGAGCACCAAACTGCAGAGGCTCAGAAGGAAGCCGCCGTGGCCCGAGCGCGCCTGTTGGTCGCGAACTCCATCTTGAATGTGGATAGCAATCCCGAACTCTCGGTCCTTTTGGCGGCCCATGCGGTAAGCGTCGCGTGGCCATTGGATGAAGCCGTCCTTTCCGACGGCGAAGACGCACTACATCGCGCCATCATGGGGTCCCATGTGAGGCTGACCTTGCGCGGCCATGGCGATGAGGTTACGAGCGTGGCCTGGAGCCCCGACGGCAAGCGGCTGGCGACGGGGAGCGATGACAAGACCGCCAAAGTGTGGGATGTGACCAGCGGTGCGGAAGTGCTGACCTTGCGCGGCCATGCGAGTTCCGTTAGCAGCGTGGCCTGGAGTCCCGACGGCAAGCGGCTGGCCACGGGGAGCGATGACAAGACCGCCAAAGTGTGGGATGTGACCAGCGGTGCGGAAGTGCTGACCTTGCGCGGCCATGCGAGTTCTGTTAGCAGCGTGGCCTGGAGTCCCGACGGCAAGCGGCTGGCGACCGGAAATGCGGACAAGACGGCCAAAGTGTGGGATGCGGCCAGCGGCGCGGAACTGTTGACCTTGCACGGTCATGGTAGTTCTGTTACCAGTGTGGCGTGGAGTCCCGACGGCGAGCGGCTGGCGACGGCGAGTTGGGACGATACAGCCAAGGTGTGGGATGCCGCCACCGGCGCGGAACTGCTGACTTTGCGCGGCCAGGGAGGTGGGGTTAGGAGCGTAGCCTGGAGTCCAGACGGCAAGTGGCTGGCGACAGGGAGTGATGACAGGACCGTCAAGGTGTGGGATGCCGCCACTGGCGCGGAACTACGCACCTTGCGCCGTGAGGGTGCCGTTGCCAGCGTGTCCTGGAATCCTGACGGAAAGCGGCTGGCGACAGGCGGTTATTATTTAAACGCGGGCGAGGTGTGGGATGCCGCTAGCGGCGTGGAATTGCTGACCTTGCGCGGCCATAGTAGTTTTGTTGCGAGCGTTGCATGGAGCCCCGACGGCAAGCGGCTCGCGACGGCGAGTGCGGACAAGATGGCCAAAGTGTGGGATGCCTCCAACGGCGTGGAACTGCTAACGTGGCGTGGCCTGGGCAATAATTTTGCGAACCTCGCTTGGAGCCCGGACGGCAAGCGGCTGGCGAGGGGTAGTGCGGACAAGACAACTAAGGTGTGGGATGCCGCCACCGGCGCGGAACTGCTGACTTTGCGCGGCCACGGAGGTGGGGTTAGGAGCGTAGCCTGGAGTCCAGACGGCAAGTGGCTGGCGACAGGGAGTGCGGACAAGACGACCAAAGTATGGGATACGGCCAGCGGCCAGGAACAGTTGATCTTGCACGCTGGCGACGTTGCCACTGTAGTTGAAAGCGTCGCATGGAGCCACGACGGCAAGCGGCTGGCGACGGCAGGTGGATTCGAGAGGGCCCAGGTGTGGGATGCCTCCAGCGGCCGGGAACTGCTGAGTCTTCGCCACGACAACGACGTTAACAGCGTGGCCTGGAGTCCCGACAGCAAGCGGCTGGCGACCGGAAGTGCGGACAAGACGGCCAAAGTGTGGGATGCGGCCAGCGGGCGGGAGCTCCTGACCTTGCGTGGCCACGACAGAGGCGTTAACAGCGTGGCCTGGAGTCCCGACGGCAAGCAGTTGGCGACAGGGAGCGATGACCGGACCGCCAAGGTGTGGAACGCCGCGACCGGCCGGGAACTGCTTGCCCTACGCGGCCATGGCAATGCTGTTGAGAGCGTGGCCTGGAGTCCCGATGGCAGGCGGCTGGCGACCGGTAGTGATGACCAGACGGTCAAGGTGTGGGACCGCGCAATGGGCCAAGAATTGCTGACCTTGCGCGGCCTTAACGCTCAGGTTCGGAGCGTGGCCTGGAGCCCGGACGGCAAGCAGCTGGCGACGGCATATTTTGACGGATCGGTGCAGATCTACGCCATGGATATTCGCGACCTGATGGCACTTGCCCGGCAGCGCGTAACAGCCCATCCCTCCGACGAAGGCTGCAAGAAATATCTTCAAGTTGAGAAATGCCAGCCCGTTCCCACATTGTCACCTCGGTAAGCTATCGTTTTCTGTTCATCACACGCTGAGGAAAACTCGCCACCTCATCGTCACCATTAGTCTAACTTGTACCAGGCCTTAAACTGAATTTGTCGTCTCTGCTCTCCGCAATGGACAATCCGGGCCCAATGGAATCGCACTCTCACAGGAGTGACCATGTCTGAACGTACGCCAGTTGTCTACTGAACCATCCCGAGTCACGGGTAAATTGGCCCTATCGACGTACCTGCTCGGAATGTAACCAGTCGGCTGTGGCACCGTGACCTACGCCGGAGGCTGTCCCCGGCAGTTTCCCCCGAAGTCTGCTTGGAGGAAGTTTCACCTGGACGTATAGTCGCCAAGCCGCCCAAGTGGCTCCGCTTCGGATTAGTAACGAGAAGTCGATTTGTGGGAATTGGAGTTCAGCGGTGCTCGCCTCGACCACAAGCGCAGGACTAGCATCCGGAAGTGACTATTATTAGCAGACGATTGCGCGCGGAATGCGTTGCCGAAGGGAACTGCCTGACGGCAGGTGTCCTTCCGACGGCACAGCGTGCAAACTCGCTTCTCGGCCATTGCATATTAGCCATCTGATACATAGCAGTTACCTTCTAGTTAACATAAGAGCGGGGTGCCCCTCGATAAGAGAGAAGGCGTTGTCAAGCGAAAGTTCTCCTGAGCGGTGTGGGAGCACTGCTGGCTTCGTCCCTGAGTTCGACACGCTGAGGACTAACACGGGAGAATCTCGCGATTGATCACTCTTCGGTGGAACCTGCTTCGTTCCACCAACCATCGATTCGGCCTAAAACTTCGACCATGATTCTTCTATGCGAACATCCAGTCGCCGTCGCCGGTGCGAAAGTGGAAAACGGCTTTTCGTTTTCCAAGGCCGCAGGCCGTCTTTTGCCCCGGCCGTCTGGATGCGAGAGCGCCCAATCAACTCAACGGTCTGACCTCAGTCGACCAGGGGCACCCGCGGGCTGCTCTCGATACGAACGATCTCCGGATACGGCGTTTGTGTGCGCAGCATCCAGTAGAGTCGTACGGCCAAGCGTCTGGCCGCGGCCACTTTGGCAATGCCTTTCGGCTTGCTGTGACAGCGGTGAGCGTACGGTTTGCGAAACCCTTCATCCAGACGAACTACACTTTGCGCCGCTTCCACCAGCAGCATGCGCAGAAAACCATTGCCTTGTTTGGTGATGGCTCCCAGCCGCTGCTGCCCGCCCGAGCTGTGTTCGCGCGGAATCAGACCCACATAGCTGGCCACCTGTTTGCTGCGCGCAAAGCGAGTGACGTCGCCGATGGTCAGCACGAAGGCCAAGGCTGTGATCGGCCCCACGCCCGGCTGAGTCAGTAACAGCCGTGCCTGCGGATCCTGCTCGGCCGCTTGTTGCGCGGCCCGATCCAGCGGGGCAATCTGCTGATCCAGATAGACCAGCAACTGCAGCAGGTCCTGACGCCGGCACCCCGCCCAACCGGTCAGCGGTAACTGGCGAAAAGCTTTCTGTCCCGCTACACTCCACAGCCGCGATTTTTTCTGCATCCCCTGGTTCATCGCCAGGTGTTGCAGTCCGTTCTTCACCCGGCTGCGTATCTGCACCAGTTTGTGGCGGTGAATCAGCAGCTGCCGCAGATCGCGCTGCTCGGCGCTCGGCACCCACAGCCGCGGAAACCGCCCTTCCCGCAACAGCTTCAGCATATGGTTGGCATCGCGCCGGTCGTTCTTCTGTTTGCGCACATAGCTGGCGCGGATTTCGGCGGCATCGCCGATCCATACCTCATGGCCTAACTGTTCTAACAGATCGATGAACCATTGACTGTTGCCCGTGGCCTCCAGACCGATCAACGACGGTACCGGCAGCTGCCGATACCAGCGTTCGGCTTCGCCATCGCCGTTCATGAGCTTTTGTTCACCGGTTTCTCCCGTCTCCGTGTCGAACCAAGCCACTTGCTGCCACCGCGGATGGTAATCACACCCTACAATAAGCATGGAAGGCTCCTTCCTTCTCCCGTGTCTTAGTCCTCAAACAAAGACTACAGGGTTCGAAGCGAGCCTTCTCTCTTATCCAATCAACTCATTTGCGCTTAATGAGTGGGCGTCGTGCGAGATCCAGTTCTGGTTTTGCTTAAGTGAGGGGTCGTTTCCTACGAACCCACTCATCCCAAAGGAAGGGATGAGTGGGGCACCCGGCTGACCGTAGAGAATAGTTACGAAGGACGAACCGCCGGACTATTGGATAAAGCGTGGGTATTCACGCTACGATGGAACTTAAACTTAAAGGGGGAAGACCATGGAACGAGAGATCATCCGCGTCGAACCGTTCGACACCAATTTTGAGAAATGGGGCGCTCCCGTCTCGGTCTGCACCCGAGCTGGGGACATGGTGTTCATGTCCGGCATGCCGCCCTTCGACCCAGACACCGGCGAGCTCCTGCAGCATGCGCCCTTCGAGCGCCAGGCCGAGCGCATCCTCGAACAAATGAAGACCGTGCTGGAGACGGCGGGGTCGGACCTCGATCACGTGTTGAAGTGCAACGTGCTCTGCATATCCGCCGAACGCTTCAAGACCTTCAACGAGATCTACAAACGCTACTTCCCCAAGAACCCGCCTGCCCGAATCTTCTTCTGCGTCCCGGAGTGGACAGGTCCGTTCGATATCGAGATCGACTGCGTGGCCGTCACGAAGAGCTGAGATCACCGGTAAGGACAGCGGCGTCGGCGGGCAGCAGGTCCGCCAGGGCGGCGCGCAGGCGTGGCACGCAGTAGTCCAGGAAGCCCAGCGTCTTCAGCGGCAGGCAGCGCTGCCCGCCATGCACCAGGTGAATAGGGATTAAAGTCTACCGCCTGAGAGTGCCAAATTATGAGGAGCGAACGGAACATCCGCATCAGTCGGTGCCAAATCGCCAAGTCACTTAGGGCTAGCTCGGCTGTCTCCATTAGATATTCCTTCCAGTGTGCGCGGACGGCTTCACTGTATGAGGCGGGGGGAGCAAGGGCGTTGACCGCGTAGGAACGAGAGGACATAGGCAGGATGGACCTGCGGATGCCGGAGGGTGACCCGATCACCCGGCTACCGAGTATAGATGCCGGCGGAGGCTATTGGTTACCGCGTTCGAGCGCAAGATAATCTTCCGTGAAAAAGTGTCGCCTGAGAGGAAATCTCGGTAATGTTCGAGTCTAATTGCCAATGCCTTTCAAGGAGATTCTGTATGTCACATCATTTCGATACCAAACTGGCGAGAGAAGATCCGAGCCTCAACCTCTGCGACTTCTATTTATTTGACGGCCCCTCTGGCAAGACGGCAATGGCGATGACCGTGAATCCGGATGTGGGATTATCGGCTCCGGATACGCTTCATTCAGAAGGGCTCTACGCGTTCCGGTTCGACCTGAACGGAGATGCGAGGGAAGAGGTTACGTTCAAGTTCAGGTTTGGTGAACCACGACACGGAGATGGCAGTGAGCGTACTCACATTCAGCCGTTTGTGGTGCGGAAGGCGACGAGTAACGATGCTCTTCGTGGTGACGCCGGAGAGAGTCTGGTTGAGGGTGAAACCGGTTCGATCGCGACTAATTCGGGTCTTCGTGCGTATGTTGGAATTGCTCCAGATCTATTTGCGGCAAATGCTGGATTCGGCACATTTATGACTGCTTTCTATAAGGACCAGCGCTACGACGGGGACGCCTTTCTGCATCAGCAGAATCCCTTTGCGAGGCGGAATGTTACGGCGCTTGTGCTGGAGGTGCCGAGCGAACTGATTGGGAAGGGAAAAATCAACGCATGGGCGACGATCTCCCTCTTTGGCCATGCGGCGGAGGTACAAGTTTCGCGTTGGGGCCTGCCTATGGTTACGCATCTCTTCCTGAACGACCCGAGCGATCCAACGGTGAAGGAACAATTCAATGGGTCGGTTCCATCTGAAGATCTAGAGCGCTTCGCGAAGTCGATCGCGGATTTTGCGGAGAAGATGACGACCTATGCCGGTTCGGCGGCGGACGGTGAATACGGGAAGCTGCTCGCTGCACGGCTTTGTCCCAACACGTTGCCTTACGAGATTGGAACGTCCGCCGCATTTGAGGTGGCCAGCTTCAATGGACGCGCGCTCGGCGATGATGTGCTGGATGTGATGTTGACGCTGGCGGCCAACACGCCAATTGTCGATGGACTTGCTCCCGACCGCGGGCGCATTCGCGAGGAGTTCCCATATTATGGACCGCCGTATACGGCGGAGGAACAGGTCGGGGTGACACCGATGCCGCGCCCGGCTAAGAAGTAGGCGGGAAGCGACGCTTGAGAATGAAGTTGGGAATCAATTATAGAAAGCGGGGCGGATGTCTACGGCAACGATAATCGGCTCAGGACCAAACGGACTCTCAGCCGCAATTGTCCTTGCAGCATCCGGCGTAAGGACGACCGTACTAGAACGTAATGGGCAGATTGGTGGTGGCTGTTCAACCGCCGAGGTCACTCAGCCTGGTTTTCTTCACGACCTGGGCTCTTCGACGTACCCCCTGGGCGCTGCAAGCCCTTTCTATCGTTCTCTTCCCTTCACCATTCCTTGGATTCAACCGCACGCGGCATTCGCTCACCCGTTGGATGACGGGACCGCGGTCGTGCTTGAACACTCGATTGAAGAAACAATCGACCAACTGGATGCATGTGACCGCAAAGCATACCGATCACTGATAGAACCCGTAGTTTCTAACTTCGCTGCTTTGGTCGAAGAAATTCTCGGCCCCATCCTACATATCCCCGGAAGCCCGTTCGTGCTGGCGCGTTTTGGCCTATCCGCTCTGTTGCCGGCGCTGTCGTTGGCTCGTTCCCACTTTGCTGGAGAACGGGCTCGATCCCTCTTTGCTGGCGTCTCAACCCATTCCATCCTCCCGCTAGAAACTACCGCTTCCGCTGCTGTTGGCTTGACATTGATAGCCGCTGGACACACGAGAGGTTGGCCGATCCTGCGTGGCGGTGCGCAGTCTCTCACGGATGCCCTGGTCCGACATTTAGAGGATCTCGGAGGCCGAGTTGAAACCGGTCGTGAAGTAACCGAGCTACCTTTGTCCGACCTCGTCCTCGCAGACATCACGCCGCACCAACTCCTGCGCATCGCCGGTTCCCATCTATCCACTGACTATCGAAAGCAACTGGAGCGATTTCGGTATGGACCCGGTGCTTTCAAGATTGACTACGCACTGAATGGAGCGATTCCGTGGACCGCTCGCGAATGTCAGCGGGCCGCCACCGTACACATCGGAGGCTCTCTCGAAGAGATTGCTCAGGCTGAAAGGACCCTTTCACCCAACAAACCATTCGTTCTGCTCGGCCAGCCATCGCTCTTCGACTTCAGTCGAGCTCCCTCTGGTCGACATACCGCTTGGGCCTACTGTCATGTTCCTAACGGTAGCACCGAAGACTACACCGAATCCATTGAGCGCCAAATCGTACGCTTCGCTCCCGAATTCCGCGATTGCATTCTGTCCCGTTCCGTCTCTACACCCAAAGAGCTGGAGCGTTGGAATTCCAATCTGGTCGGAGGCGATATCTTGGGGGGAGCGATGAACGTTCGCCAGCTACTGTTTCGTCCTACACGGTCGTTGTATCGCACCTCGCGTTCGGGACTCTATCTTTGCGGCGCATCAACGCCCCCAGGTGGCGGCGTTCATGGAATGTGTGGATTTCATGCAGCCAAGATGGCCCTCAAGGATCTCAACATTTAATTCGATTTTCTGTCGATCATTTCGCTTTGGCACAAGGGAATCCGTGGGGGGATATCGTACGAGGCTCTGGCTCCGGAAAACATAGTGACCAGGGGTGTCTGGCATGAATCGCCGTGCCCTGTTCGCGCGCCGCGCTCGTTCATATTTCGACTTGCGAGCAAAGTGGTCGGCAAAGTATCGGTGAGTATCTATCAGGCGCAACTCACTTTTTTACCCGTTTAATGGGTAGCGTCCGGCAACCTTCCCGTATGATGACGCGGGACTCCGTGAGTGCCTAAATCGCCAAGTCACTCATCGAAGTCGGATAGATCCTCACCATCGCCGATATCGTGCAATTGCCGTCCCGGAGACCACATGACCGTATAGT
>CAWFYX010000002.1:0-869806 GCA_963820175.1 uncultured Acidobacteriaceae bacterium
GAGCGGGCGGGTCGCCGCTGCAGGACTCGACGTATTTGCAGGCGAGCCACAACTTCACCCTGAATATCTTTCACTCAAAAACACATTTCTGTTGCCGCATATCGGCAGCGCCACGATCGAAACCCGTACCGCGATGGGCATGCTGGCTCTGGACAATGTGGACGCGGTTCTGACTGGCGGGTCTCCGCCGACCCTCGTCCATGCCTCGTCGCAGTTCGATCTTCTAACCCATGTCTAAATATCAAGAAAAGGAGTGTCTTTAGTATGAGCAACAAGAGAGTAGCGGATCTGGTGACCGAGGTCCTCGCGGAAGCTGGAGTTAGCAGGATCTACGGCGTTTCCGGTGACTCCCTCAACGGCATCACAGACTCGATTCGGGTAAGAAAGGATCTTGAATGGATCCATGTACGACATGAGGAGACGGCAGCTTTTGCCGCAGGCGCAGAAGCGCACCTGACCGGAAGTTTGGCGGTGTGCGCCGGGAGCTGCGGTCCGGGAAATCTGCACTTAATTAATGGCCTTTACGATTGCCACCGCAACCGTGTTCCGGTGCTTGCGATTGCCGCGCAAATTCCCAGCGCTGAGCTGGGCAGCAACTACTTCCAGGAAACTCATCCTGAACATCTCTTCGCGCAATGCAGTCACTACTGTGAGCTGGTTTCGGAGGTTAGTCAGATGCCGCGGGTGCTCGAAATCGCCATGCAGACCGCGATCTCCAAGCGGGGCGTTTCCGTTATTGCGCTGCCTGGTGATATTGCCATGAAAGAGGCCCTCGTCCATAGCCCGCGGGTGCATTACCACGAGCCGTCGCCCACCGTTTGTCCCTCCGAAGAAGAACTCAACATCCTTGCGGACCTCCTGAATCGGTCGAAGAAGGTCACCATCCTGGGTGGCGCAGGCTGTGCGGGAGCTCACGCCGAGCTGATCGAATTCGCCGGCAAACTACAGGCGCCTATCGTGCACGCTTTGCGTGGCAAGGAGTTTATCGAGTACGACAATCCGTTCGACGTCGGGTTGACCGGCCTGCTCGGATTCTCTTCCGGCTACTTCGCCATGATGAATTGCGATGTACTGGTAATGCTTGGAACGGACTTTCCCTATCAGCCGTTCTATCCCAAGGACGCAACTATCGTTCAAATCGACCTGCGCGGAGAACAGATCGGCCGCCGTAGCAAGGTTGACTTTGGCTTCGTTGGCGACACCAACAGCACGCTTCGGGCCCTGCTGCCGAAGCTGGGGCAAAACGCATACGAAACGCATTTGAAGGAGTCAGTTGCGCACTATCGCAAGACGCGCAAAGGCCTGGAAGAGCTCGCAACTGGGAAGGCTGGTCAGAAGCCCATCCACCCGCAATATCTAACGCGCGTGCTCGATCAACTCGCCGCCAAAGACGCCGTTTTTACCTGTGATGTGGGAAGTCCCACGATGTGGGCCGCGCGCTATCTGACCATGAACGGCAAGCGCCGACTGCTCGGTTCGTTCAACCATGGCTCGATGGCAAATGCACTTCCGCAAGCCATTGGTGCTCAGGTCACCCATCCTGGCCGGCAAGTAATCGCAATGTCGGGCGACGGTGGAATCGCAATGCTGATGGGCGATCTGCTGACCTTGAGGCAACACGAATTGCCGGTGAAGGTGATCGTGTACAGGAACGACGCACTGGCCTTTGTCGAGCTGGAGATGAAAGCGGCCGGAGTGCTGGACTTCACCACCGATCTGCGCAATCCGGATTTCGCAAAAATTGCAGAGGGAGCGGGACTGCTGGGATTGAAGGCCGAAACAGCAGACCAGGTTGATCCCGCAATTGCGCAAGCGCTTGCCTACGACGGCCCGGCATTGGTCGAGGTTGCGGTTGCTCGCCAGGAGCTCTCGATGCCGCCAACGATCACCTTAGAAGAGGCAAAGGGATTCAGCCTCTACATGCTGAGAGCCGTTCTCAGTGGGCGCGGTGACGAAGTCATCGATCTCGCCAAAACCAACCTGTTTCGTTAGTCGAAGTTGAGGAGTGCGATGACAACGACGCCAATCACGACCGCTGCCGTGCCTGAAGCAACCAGTACCTCGCGGACGCGAGCCTTCCAGATCGCCTGGGGGCTCGCAATGTGTTTCTACTTTCTCGAATATGCGTCGAGGTCCGCGCCGGCGGTCATGATCCCCGAGCTCACGCGGGCTTTCGGCATGACCGCCGTGGGCGTCAGCGCGATTCTCGGCACCTACTACTACACCTACTCCGTCACTAGCCTCATCGCCGGTGGAGCGCTTGACCACGTCGGCGCTAAGAAAGCTGTGCCCATTGGCATTTTTGTTTTGGCCATCGGATGTCTGCTGTTCAGCATCTCTACCACGACTGCGGCGTACACCGGGAGACTGCTTCAGGGCGCGGGTTCGGCTTTTGCCTTCACTGGCGCAGTCTACCTTGCCGTGCATGGTTTTTCGGCTCGCTGGCTGGCTACCGCCATAGGCATTACGCAATGCGTTGGGATGCTGGGCGGATCGGCGGGTCAATTCGTGGTGGGACCGCTGCTCGAAAAAGGCCTCGGATGGCAGACGGTCTGGCACTGGCTCGGCATTGCGAGCCTCGCCGTCGGTGTGTTTGTGCTCTTGATTGCTCCGTCCGAAACCCGCCCACAAACGGCCGCTGCCGGACGGGCGGCATTGCTTGCTCCCTACAAGGTCGTATTTAGCAACCCTCAGTCGTACCTGTGCGGAGCCGTCGCAGGACTGCTGTTTGTGCCCACGACCATCGGCGACATGACCTGGGGCGTTGCCTTCTTTCAGCGCGACCGGATGTTCAGTTTTCACGACGCGGTAGTCACAGGCTCGCTTGTCCCACTGGGTTGGGTGATTGGTTGTCCTCTGCTGGGCTGGCTTACCGACCGGGTTGGCCGTCGCAAACCCGTGCTGATCGGAGGCGCGGTCGGAATGCTGTTATCGGCTGCGTTAATCAGTTTTAGTAAGACTCACGAGCCCGCAGTGATAGGCTGCTTCCTTTTTGGAATCTTCTCCGGCGCGGCGATGATTCCGTACACCATCATTAAAGAAGCAAATCCCGACGAGGTTAAAGGGAGCGCTACCGGCGGGATCAACTTCCTGACATTCGGCGTCACCGCACTGATCGGACCGATTTTTGCCGATGCTCTCGGCAAAGGCATCTCCGCCACGCATAACCATGTCACTCACTTCCGTGACAGTGGACTGTTCTGGATGGCCAGCATCGTTATCGCGATCCTGCTAAGCGCGCTTCTACGTGAGACCGGACCTAAGCGGAGAAAGGCGTGACAGCGGAGCTGCCGATATGAGGGCCGTTCACATCTTACTTGCCTGCCTGCTGCTGTCCGGCATCACATGGGCGCAAGCCAAGGGGCAGGATCCTGGCTCCTTATCCGCCAGCGGTACGGATCTGGCCGCCGAGGTGCAGGCCCTGCGTGAGGCTCTCTCGCAAACGCAAAAGCAAGTGGCCGCACAACAGGCGGAAATCCAAACCTTGAAGACGCAATCGAAAGCTGCCGCGATGACTTTGGCTACGGACGACCGGGTACCGGTTGAAAGAACGTATGATTTGGCCTCACCGGGGCTTGGCGCGACGGGCACATATGACACGGCAAGCACCGGACAACCGTCTGCGCATCCTGCCCAACAAACCGGGAACGAAGGGAAAACGCCCACGGGCTCTTTCCAATTTAATAACGCGGTTATGGAGATCGGCGGCTTCGTTGATTTCGAGAACATATTCCGCACCACCAACACCGGGAACAACATTGCAACGGCATTCGGATCCATACCGTACAGCAACACGGCTCAGGGACAGGTCACGGAATTTCGTAGCACGGCACAATACTCTCGGTTTAACGTGAAGTTCGCCGGCAATTTCGCAGGCAACCAGATCACCGCCTACCTCGAAACCGATTTCAGCGGCAACGATGCTCCCAATGTCTACCAGACTGTAAACAGCACGACCCAGCGCCTGCGCCTCTACTTCGCGGACTTCCAGCGCGGAAAATGGGAGTTTCTGGGAGGTCAAACCTGGAGTTGGTTGACGCCCAACCGCAACGGCCTGGGCCCGATGCCGAACGAATTGGCCCTCACCTATAACGAGGATCAAAACCTCATGGTAGGAGTGCCTTACACCCGGGCTGCCGAGTTCCGGGCCGCCTATCACCCCAACGAACACTGGGCCATGGGGGTTGGCATCGAAGACCCCAATCAATATATCGGCAACTACGTCGCGCTACCGGTGGGCTTCACTTCTGTTGGATCGCAGTTTGACAACAATAACAATGCCGGCGCAGCCAATCTCATGCCCGACATACTCTCCAAAGTCACCTACGACAGAGATTTCTCGGGCCGGCATTTCCATGCCGAACTTACCGGCTTGGCTACCGGCGCACATGCCGCGGTGATGCCGGTTGGATCGACCGCGTACACAACCCACAGCGTTATCGGCGGAGGCGGTGAGATTGCCGCAAACTATGAACTTGTGCCCCACAAGCTCGTTGTCCTCGCCAACGCCTTCTGGAGCGACGGTGGCGCGCACTACCTGGTCGCAACCGGACCGCAATTAGTAATCCGGCCAAACATCGCTGGCAACGACGTCAGTCTCTCCATGGTGCACGCTGGAGCTGGCTCTGCGGGTCTCGAGTGGAGAGCGACTCCAAAGCAGGCGTTCGCCGTTTACTACGCCGCAGACTATTTCGGACAGAACTTCTTTCCCGACACTAGCGATGCTACGAATCCCGGGAAAATCATCGGTTTTGGCGGACCCGGTTCTCCCAACACCAACAACCGGACTATCCAGCAGGCAACGTTTGATTGGATTAGTACTTTCTGGACAAATCCCAGGCACGGAGCGCTGCAGGCTTACACACAGTATTCCTACTTAACGCGCTCGCCCTGGTATGTCGCTCCTGGAACGCCCAAGAATGCGCATTTGAGTATGGTTTACGTGGGATTGCGTTACGTTCTGCCAACAACTTCGGGAACGTTGGCCAAGGTGCCTCGCCCGGATTGATTGCTCGGCCACCCGTTTGGCGGGTTGAAAGTTTGCTTGCGATGACGATTCTTCATCAATCTGCCGCGGCCGTACTTCTGCTCATTCTTACGTTATGGTTGCAGTGTGCCGGCGTAGCTGCCCTCATCGAGTGGCTGAAACGCGTTATGGCCCGGGGTATTTATACGTTCGGATCTATCCGCGCGGCCGCTCTGGTAATGCAAACGACGTTGGCAATGATCCTTCTACACAGCCTGGTGATTCTCTTGTGGGCCGGCTTCTACCGTTTGCGTTGCTTCCCATCATGGGACCTTGCCTTCTACTTCTCAGGAAGCACTTATGCGACCGTGGGATATGGCGATGTGATTCTTCCATCGCAGTGGCGACTCTTGGCACCGTTGGAAAGTATGACGGGCGTGTTGATGTGTGGAGTATCGGTGAGCATTTTGTTTGCCGTCGTCACTCGACTAGTCGACGCGCAAGACCCACAGAAAAAACGGTCTGCTGAATATGTCTGATTGAGATCTCCTGGTTTAAGCTTATCCAGCCTGTAAATTATGGTCTCTATATAGTGTCGGTCCGTGCCGGGAAAGTGCTGGTCGAGCAGAGGGGAGAGGTCTGACGTATGCTCGAAGCGACGAAGGGCTTACTTCTGATTCTCAGTGCGATCTTCCCCATTGTGGACCCAATTGGAGGTAGCCCGTTTTTTCTGGCTCTAACCGGCGAATACGGTTCTGAGGCCCGAAAAGCCTTGTCCTGGCGAATTGCCGCCGACAGTTTCGTGCTCTTGGTTGGCTCGTATTTTGTTGGTACCTACATCCTGGCTTTCTTTGGAATTTCGCTTCCGGTAGTGGAAGTTGGCGGAGGAATGATCCTTGTAGCGATGGGGTGGACGACGCTGATGGAAAACGACGAAAGGTGTGAGAAAAGTGCTCGTACGCGAATTGAACCGCAGGATGTTATTGGTCGGGCGTTCTACCCCTTAACGTTGCCGCTGACCGTGGGCCCAGGATCAATCTCCGTTGCCATTACATTGGGAGCAAACGCGGCGCGCCGTCACGCTCTTCATCCTTTGACAATTTTGACCGCATTGCTTGGTTTCGCGCTGATCGCGTTGAGCATCTTCCTGTGCTACGGGTTTGCCGACCGTTTGGCACGAACACTGGGGCAAACCGCGACGATGGTGATCACGAAATTGTCGTCCTTTCTTCTCGCCGACAGCTTTCTCCAACTTCAAAATTCTCTGATCGAGGTCGTCGCCGGAATTCGTTGCAGCCGATCCGTTAGCTTTCGAGGGGCGTTCGTGACCGTTCCGGCCGTTGCCATTTCCCGGCAGGCTGCCGATTTCCCGCGACCGGTGCCGCTTGCTCCGCTCGAACTGCCGTCTTGGGATGGTGACTTGGGCTGCCGATCGGCATTTCTGCTCGGTGGACGCATTCCTTTGCGCCAATTCTCCGGTAAAGCTCAGGCCGAAGGTGCCGGCGCCTTATATTCGCGGACGGGCCTTGGCCTCGGGTGCTCTTAGAGGGGCCGTCTTCGCGCTGACTTGCGGGAATCTCTGCCCCGGCTCTCACCCTTGGCTGCGTCCAGCCGGGCTGCGAGTGCGTCGAACTGGGGCGTTGGCCTGCTCCAGCGCAGCTGCTCTACGTCATCGAACAGCTTGATGTCGGTGCGCAGCGTGGCCAGCGTACGAAAGAGAAGGGCCTGCTCGCGCTGTTCGCACAACGTAGCTGCCAGTGCGCTCGCGTTACTAGCATTTACTCGCCAGTCGCGACAGTCCACGGGAATGGATTCCAGATGGAGAAACTTCGCCAGCACTGCTGCGGAGGATTTCGCGCCCCAGCCCGGCAGTCCCGGATAACCGTCCGCAGCATCGCCCACCAGAGCGAGGTAGTCGGGAATCGATTCTGGTGTCACACCGAACTTTTGCACAACACCCGCCTCGTCCACTGTCACGTTGGTTCGCCGATTCAGTTGCACCACGCGCGCACCGCTTACACATTGCGCCAGGTCCTTGTCCGGCGTGCAAACGATCACCTGCTTCACACGGTTGTCGCGAGCGGCGATCGCAGCCCCGGCTGCCAGCGCATCGTCTGCTTCAAACTCGCTCATCGGCCACACCGTGATGCCCGCGGCGGACAGAACGTCTTCAAGGAGTTGAAACTGCGCTAGTAGGTCGCGCGGCACACCTGCGCTGGTCTTGTATCCCGGCCACAGTTTGTTGCGAAAGGATTCTATGACATGATCGGTGGCCACTGCAATGTGTGTCGCACCATTGCGGATCATCCCCAGCAAGGACGCAAGCACTCCGCGGACAGCGGCCACCTCGCGACCATCCTGGTCCTTTGCGGAGGGCAGGGCATAGTAGTGGCGGAAGAGTTCGTAGGTGCCGTCAACAAGGTAAACGTTCATGACTTGACTTCATGACAGAGGCTTGCTAGAAGCCGCCGGGAGATCATCAAGAGACCGCGACCGGCTATTCATTGGGAGCAGCGAACGGCACCGACGTTCCGTTCTATGCCTTCAGTGGGCTTCCCGGTCTGTATGAGTCCGCTCGTGTGAGACCCAAGACGTTATCGTGCTCTCTGCTTGCTCGCCCATAATCACATATTTTCGAGCGGCCTACCAAAAAAGCGCGCTTCCGGGTTGCGCGATCAGATAGTTACCAAAAGATCGTGTGATATTGCGCAGCCTCGCCTAAGTTGTTGAAACTGCGCTTATTCTGGCATTCGAATCCCTGGGGGGCAGCCGAATCTAAGCAGCCACAACCCATGCATTTGATGTTTTCTCGGCGGGCTGGCCAAAGTCCCTGCACTATGCTGCTTTGAGGTCTCCGGAGAAATTTATCGGCGTACCTGATGGCCGTGTCTTAAGCTGTTTGCCACTGAACTGAGCCCGCCAGGGAAACGGTCGTTAGGAATATCACCAGGCGCAGCGTCGGGGTCAAGTTCATCCAACAATCACCCTCATCAGTCTTCTGGTTGTCTTGACTTTCTGGCGACCGAGGCATTTTGCCATACGAGATAATTCTTTCGACCCAAGAAAATGGGTGACTTGCCTATTGGGTGTTGTAATCGCTTCACGTCGGGAGGGCCTTTACGTGAACTCAGTTGAGTCCGAGAGAATCTTCAAAGCTTTGGAATCGTTCCGCATCGAACTCCCTTCCTGGGGCTTCGCCAATACCGGGACACGTTTCGGAAAGTTCATCCAGGCAGCCGCGGCTACGACAATCGAAGAAAAGTTCAGTGATGCCGGCCAGGTGCATCTGCTTACCGGAGTCTGTCCGAGTTTGGCTCTGCACGTCGAGTGGGATTTTCCTGACGGCATACATAGTGTCGAAGATGTGCGGGAGATCGGTCGTCGCTACAACCTCCGCGCCGGTTCCATCAATCCGAATCTCTTTCAAGATCAGTCGTACAAACATGGATCGTTCGGGAACCCGGACGCGTCAATCCGGCAGCGCGCGCTGCAGCACACCCGGGATTCTATTGAAATCGGCAAGCAGCTCAATAGCCGCGACATCTCCATGTGGTTTGCCGACGGATCGAACTATCCAGGAACTGCGAACATCCGGCAGCGGAAACGTTGGTTCGAGCAGAGCCTGAGAGAGGCTCATCATGATTTAGCGCCCGATCAACGCATGCTGGTGGAGTACAAGCCGTTCGAACCCGCCTTCTATCACACCGACATCGCCGACTGGGGTATGGCGTTCCATTTGGCCAAGGCCGCCGGGCCTCAGGCAAAGGTTCTGGTCGACACTGGCCATCATTATTTATCTCAGAACATCGAACAGATCGTAGCCTGGCTCCTGTCGGAAGACATGCTGGGCGGCTTCCACTTCAACGATCGTCGCTATGCCGACGATGACTTGACAATGGGTTCGATCGATCCGTACCAGGTTTTCCGAATCTTTCACGAGATACTGTTGTTCGAACATGAGAGCGGGAAACCCGCTGACGTTGCCTATATGATCGATCAGAGCCACAACGTGAAGGGAAAGATTGAGGCCATGATTCAGACGGTCACCATGGCTCAGCAGCTCTACTCCAAAGCGGCGCTGGTGGATCACGAAGCATTGGCTGTTGCGCAGAGCAAGTCGGAGCTGGTCACGGCAGAGAGTTTGTTGCAAGATGCGTTCGCCACCGACGTGCGACCGGTGATCATCAAATGGCGCGCCGCGAAAGTCCTTCCTGCCGACCCCCTGGACGCCTTCCGGCAGAGTGGATATCTCGAGCGGATCACCAAAGAGCGGTCAGCCAAAAACTCAAGCAGCGTCTCCTCCTATGCCTGACCCCAACTCCAGCAAGGCTTACCTGGCCTTCGATCTTGGCGCCGAGAGTGGCCGCGCTTTGATGGGTTACCTGCACTCTGGCCTGTTGCGCATCGAAGAGGTGCATCGATTTCCCAACGAGCCGGTGCGGTACGGAAACTCGCTGCACTGGGATGTGGCTCGTCTGTGGCTGGAAATGCGCAAGGCGCTGTGCGACGTGAAGGGAAGGCGCCTTGAGAGCATCGGCGTGGACACTTGGGGAGTGGATTATGCTTTACTCGGCGAGCAAGGAGAGCTTTTGCAGAATCCTTATCACTACCGCGATCTGCGGACTCGCGGGGTCATGGAGCAGGTCTTCCGTGTCGTGCCAAAGGAAGAAATCTATCGCGCCACTGGCATTCAGTTCATGCCGATCAACACCCTATATCAGTTGTATGCGACGAAGAAGAACACACCCGGTGTCTTGAATGCGGCGCGATTTCTTCTCACCATCCCTGACCTCCTCAACTATTGGCTGACCGGCACCGCGGTCTGCGAATTCACCAATGCCACGACCACCCAGATGGTCGATCCTCGGACGCGTACCTGGGACCGGGCTCTCATCGATCGATTGCAATTGCCCACGCGATTGCTCTCCCCGATCGTGGAGCCCGGCTCTCAGCTGGGAGAGCTACGACCCGAACTTGCCGGTAGCTCTGCATTGGTTGGGTCCCAGGTCATCGCACCAGCCTGCCACGACACCGGCTCAGCCGTCGCAGCCATTACCGCGCGCGAAGGCACAGCCTTTCTCAGCTCGGGAACGTGGTCGCTCCTGGGAACAGAAATTGATGCCCCGTTGATCACAGATGAGTCGTTGCGCCTGAACTTCACCAACGAAGGTGGAGTGAATGGCACAACACGCCTGCTGAAGAACGTCATGGGGTTGTGGATGCTTCGCTGCTGCCGGCAATCGTGGGTATCGCAGGGATGGGAATGCGACTACCTGGAACTGATGGAGCTAGCTTCTCGGCAGAAGCCTTTTCAGCACTTGGTCGATCCCGATGATGAAACCTTCCTGTGTCCGGACAGTATGCGTGCAGCCATCGACAACTATTGCAGAAAGACGCGGCAACCGGTTCCGGCAAGTCCCGGAGCTTCCGTAAGAACCATCCTGGAAAGCCTGGCAATGAAATACCGCTGGGTCATTGGCGATCTGGAAAGATTGATCGAGAGACCTATCGAGCAGCTCAGAGTCATAGGCGGAGGCTCCAGGAATCGACTTCTGAATCAGTTCACCGCCGATGCGACAGGCAGGCGCGTGTTGGCCGGACCGGTCGAAGCCGCCGCCCTGGGCAACATTGCGGTTCAGATTCTTGCTACTGGCGGTGCCTCTTCGCTGGAAGAGGTCCGTGCTATCGTCGATCGGTCGTTTCCGACCGAAATATTCGAACCCTGCAACACTGATTCATGGGACAAAGAAGCAGTACGATTCCAACAGTATTTATAACGAGACAATTTATGCCGGAAACTGTACAACTCACTCATCTGAAAGACCTGTGGAACGAAACTGAAGCCGGCAAAATTGCGAATGATCAACTCGCACTCCTGCGCTACCGCTCGAACTTGCTGGGCGCCGACCTGCGTATCACCAATTTCGGCGGCGGTAACACCAGCTCGAAGATCGAATTGCCAGATCCTTTTACCGGGAAGCCAGTTCGTGTACTGGCCGTCAAAGGCAGTGGTGGAGATATCGGCTCCATCAAGGAGTCCGGTTTCGCTCTGCTCTATCTCGATCGTCTTCAGCAACTCAAAGAGCTCTATCGCGGCGAAGAACAGGAAGACGAGATTGTCCGCTACTATCCGCTGGCGGCCTATGGCGAAAACCGGCTTGCGGCTTCCATCGACACACCACTGCACGCGTTCGTCCCTTATCCCCATGTGGACCACCTTCATCCCGACTGGGCGATCGCGCTGGCGGCCAGCGCCAACGGGAAGCGCAAGCTTGAGGAGTTCAACCGGCAATTCGACCGCAAAATTGTTTGGCTTCCCTGGCAGCGTCCCGGATTCGAACTTGCCCTGATGCTGGAGGACGCGATTAATACTAGTCCCGGGGCCGAAGGCATTTTGCTGGGAAGCCATGGTCTCTTCACCTGGGGCAAGACGCAGCGTGAGTGCTATTTGAATTCTGTGACCACCATCGACCAGATGGGTCAATTCATCGACGAGCACCAGCGCAAGAAAGGAGTTCTGTTCGGCGGTCCCGAGCACTTTCCGATTGCGGATCGCAGGAACATCGCGACCCAGATCCTTCCGGCCTTGCGCGGAGCCATGTCTTCCAACCGTCGAGTCATCGCTCATTACAGCGATGATCCGGATGCCCTGGCATTTGCCGGATCCAAATGGTCGAGAGAGTTAAGCAGCTTGGGCACCAGTTGTCCCGACCACTTCTTGCGTACCCGGATTTGCCCGTTGTTCCTTGAATGGAATCCTGCCAAAGAGGATGTAACGGCGTTGAAATCACGCATTGCGGTGCAGACGCCGATTTATCGTGAGGAGTACCAGAGATATTACGAAGCTTGGGCTGTTCCCGATTCACCGAAGTTGCGCGACTCCAATCCTTCCGTCGTCGTTGTACCCGGCGTCGGGCTGTTCGGCTTCGGAAAGAACAAGAAGGAAGCACGAATCACGACGGAATTCTTCCTCAATGCCATCCACGTGATGGCCGGTGCCAACGCACTTGAAGACGAGGAACCGAAGCATCCCCTGCCGCAGGCAAGACGACCTCAGCAGTCGGATTACTTCGCGCACTTCCACAACTACGTTGCTCTTCCTCGCGCGGAGGCGTTCCGCATTGAATATTGGTTGCTGGAAGATGCCAAGCTGCAACGCATGCCTGCGGAGGCGGAGTTTAGCCGCAAGATTGTCCTGATCGTGGGCGGAGCCAGCGGTATCGGCCGCGAAGCCGCGCTGTTGCTGGCCCGCAAAGGCGCACACCTGGTAGTGGCCGACTTCGACACTCAGGGAGCTGCTGCTGTGTCCCAAGAAGCAGGCGCCATCGTCTCGTCTGAGTTCGCAGCATATACCGGCGTCGATCTGAGTTCAGCGGAAAGCTTGCTGGACGCGGTGAACTTCACGGTCTTGAAGTTTGGCGGCATTGACGTTGTAGTGAACACTGCGGCTATCTATCCGGTAACTGGCGCTGATGGTCAGCTTACGGAAGGGCAGTGGGCCAAGACCTTTCTGGTGAACGTAACCGGGAACTATCTGCTGGCACGTGCGACCGAGTGGGTTTTCAAGGATCAACAACTCTCCGCAGCAATGGTGCTCACTGGCTCGGCGAACGCGGTGGTTCCAAAGCAGGGAAGCGAGGCCTACGACACCAGCAAGGCAGCACTGCATCATCTGATCCGTGAACTAGCGATGCGGCTCGGCCCGACGGTGCGCGTGAATGGAATCGCTCCGGCTACAGTCGTGGCCGGCTCCGCGATGTTTCCACGCGATCGGGTCATGCAGTCTCTTGAGAAGTACAAGATCGAGTACTCGGACAGTGAATCAACCGAAGAACTACGCACTAAGCTGGCCAACTATTACGCCCAGCGCACGATAACTAAAAAGGCGATACTGCCACAGGACTGCGCTCGTGCTATCACCTGGTTGGCGGGCGATGAGAGTGCCAAGACCACGGGCCACGTGATACCGGTTGACGGCGGGCTGTGGGAGGCATACCTGCGGTAACTGCGGAGGCAAAATGCAACGCATCTGCTTTGTATTACAGGTGAAACCCGACCGGCTCGAGGAATACAAGCATCGGCACCGCGCAGTCTGGCCGGAGATGTTGAAGGCGCTGCGCGAAACCGGCTGGACGAACTACTCTTTATTTCTCAGGTCAGACGGGCTTCTGGTCGGGTATCTGGAGACGCAAGACTTTGATCGTGCTCGCGCTGACATGACGAAGCGCGAAGTGAACGAACGTTGGCAGCGCGAGATGGGTGAATTCTTCGTGCAGGACGACGGCATATTGCCCGACCGCGCTGCGGAGCCGTTGGAAGAAGTGTTCCATCTTTAAGCCCCAGGGCGTTAAGGCATGCGTGACCCCTGTCGTCAAACCAAAATGCTCGTGGCCTTGCCTCTGTTAGGTCGACCATCGTCGTGGGCTACGGTGGTTACATCAGCCAGCCTGCCTTGTTTCCCTAATCATCCGGCGAACAGTGGATGGAGTTGCTCCTATGCCTGATTTGACATCGCCGCGCGTCCTAAATATCGAGGACTTGCGCCGGTTGGCGCGGCGACGGCTGCCCAAGGTGGTCTTCGATTATCTCGACGGCGGCGCTGATAACGAGATCACGCTCCGGGAGAACTGTCGCGCCTTCGATGACATTATCTTTCGTCCACGTAACGCAGTCGCAACCTCCACCTGCGACCTGAGCACGCCCGTGCTGGGGCAGATGCTGTCGTTTCCAGCGATGCTGGCCCCAGTTGGCTACAGCCGGCTCATGCATCCGGGTGGAGAGGTTGCGGCAGCTCGCGCCGCTGGTTGCGCCGGCACCGGATACATTCTTTCCACCATCTCCGGCCACAAACTTGAGAATGTGAAAGCCGCGTCCACCGGCCCGGTCTGGTACCAGCTGTACATCATCGGAGGCCGTGAAACCGCCGAAGGGGCGATTGCACGAGCCCGAGCCGCAGGCTTCTCCGCTTTGGTAATCACCGTCGACACGCCGGTAGCCGGTATGCGGGAGCGTGATTTCCGGAACGGAATGAAGGAACTCCTCGGACCCTCGCCATTCGCGAAGATTCCCTACGTTTCCAATATCCTTGCTCATCCCCGTTGGTTGAGTTCCTTCCTGCTGGATGGCGGAATGCCGCCGCTGGAAAACATCGTGATCCCGGGTAAGGGTGCCATGCCACTCGTCCATGTGGCGGAGGCTTTAGCCAGTGCGACGGTAACCTGGAACGATCTTGGTTGGATTAGGCAGGCGTGGCCGGGGCCGATTGTAGTGAAAGGCATTCTTACGGCAGATGACGCCCGGCGGGCGGTGGACGAAGGAGCAGCAGCCATTGTGGTGTCCAATCATGGCGGACGACAGCTCGACTGTGTCTCAGCCTCGCTGTGGGCGTTGCCGGAAATCGTGAGTGCGGTGGGCAATCAAACCGAGGTGTTGATGGATGGCGGCGTTCGCCGGGGCAGCGACATCGTGAAGGCACTCTGTTTAGGAGCGCGTGCGGTGCTTGTTGGACGGGCTTATGCTTATGGACTGGCGGCAGCGGGCGAAGCAGGGGTGACACGAGCGCTGCAAATCCTGCGAGACGACGTTGAGCGCACCTTGCGCTTGCTGGGCTGTGCGGCCGTCGCTCAACTCAATCCATCGTTTGTGTCCGCCAACAAGATGTACCGGGCCACAGATTCGGCCCGAGCCCGGCCTGGCTGAGTTGCGGGCGTGCCGTCACCGCGGAAGGATGTCGATCAGCGCCCATTCGATACGGTCCACCTCGTCGCGAATCACCCGGATCGCTTGCTGATGCCCGGGATGCGGCACGGGCGCGATCGCTTCGACGGCGTGACGGATCTTGTGGTTGCGGTCCCAGATCAAGTTGATCCGGGCAGAGGTCTCCATGCGATGCTGATAGATTTTCTTGGCTACCTTCGTGGTGAGCCAGGCGAACGCCAGCCCGAACAACATTTCGATGGGCAGCCGATCGGTGGCCCCGTCGAAATCGAAGAATGCCAGCCGGTACACGGCTTCGCCCAGGCCCAAAGAAGCGAATATCACTCCCAGCCCAATCAATCCGAGCGTCAGACGGTCAACCCTGCGTAGCTCCAAAGACGGTTCAGTATTGCCACGGCTTTGCTTGACAGACATTGGCCCCCCAAAAACTATGTATGATTCCAACGCTCCATTGTGCTACGAAATCGCCGCCGGCTCAACGCCGCAATTATCCCCCTAGTAGCGAAAAAGGGGCAAGGTGAAGAGTGCCATCTCACGAGGCTCCCCGGGAGCGACCCGGGAGCACGGTCGGGGTTCGAAAACCTTGCCCTCGACAGTCATAGGCCTGAGGACAATTGCCGTCACACCGAAAGGGGAAGTCTCTATCTTGATCTTTCCTGCCGGATTAAGGTTTTCCTGGTTCGAATTGGGGATGATGAATAACCGCTTGGCGGGGATCAGCGAAAGTGCCATGGATGTCCAAGTACAGCGGAGCTGCGATCGAGGCCAGGTTCTGGCTGATGGTGATCATGTCGACGAGCGACGGAGGAACCGGCTGGCTCAAGGCAGCGTATTGCTTCTCAATCTCTTCCCGGAGCCTGATCGCTGCCTCCTGCAGGTCAGGCGCAGGGCTGGCAGTTTTTCCGCTGACCTCGTCAGACATGGCGCGCGCCGTCGTGGCCATATCCTCTTCAAAGGCCTCTAATGCCTCTGCGATTCCGGGCGCGAGCTCTGGATATCGCCCCTCGAAAAGATATTGCAAGCCGGTGATCTGCACCTGCATCAGAGTACCGAGCGTCGGCTGCCAGCGCCGGAAGTCGTCACGAATCATCAGCTTCCGCCGGCGTGACGGCCCGAACTCAAAGACCACAGCGTCGGCCTGCGCCTTCACCGTGTTGAACGCCTCGTTGATCTGATCGCGCAGCTGCACAGCTCGATTGGCAACCGCGATAAATTGGTCTTGGCGGGCCGGCACGGCCGCCAGTTCAATCATCTCTGCCAGCAATCGCAGACTGCGCGAAAACGAGTCCTGCATCTCCTGCAAAGCAATTCCTCACCCAAAGATGATCGAAGACCAGCCACATACACATCACGCCCAGGGTTACTCCCACCAGGCGATCACGCGCCACCGCCAGGGAAGACTGGATGGTGAATTCCTGCAGGTTGATCAGGTAGAAGGCCAGCGCTGCCTGAACTCCGAGGTACGAAAGCCTGGACGACGCGATCGCAATCCACGCACAAATGGCCGTTACCGCGGCAAACAGGATGGTGAATCCCGTGATCGAATCAAGTTGGGTAAGCAGAAAGCACTGCGCGCCGATGCCGAAGATGACGCCGCCCAGCAGCACGCCCCCCAGGCGAAGAAATTGCTTCTGCCGTGAGGATCCGATGGTCGTCAGCGCCGTAATAATGCAGGTCGCAATCGCCGTGCTCAGCCCGGGCCAGTCAATGGACTGGTAGATCACATAAGCCAGCATCGTGGCCAGCGTTCCCCGGATGGCGAACTTCAGATAGTCAGGATTGCTGAAGGCATCGGGCACGAACAAACGTTGCCGTGCCTCAGGAGCCACGGCGGCGGAAGCAACAGCTGCTCCATACTCTCGGTACCGGAAAACGTATGCGACATCAGCGCCACTTCTCGTTCCATCTCGGGAAGAAAGGGCAGACCCGACGGCTGAGTTTCAGTAGGAATGGGAATAGGGTTGCGGCAGCCGGCGCTGCTCTAAGATCACGTTGCAGTTCGGCGATCTCATCGGCCAGCGACACGGCACCGCTCGCGATCTTCCGGCGCGGCTACGGAAAACTGATGCGAGCGCGCGATCTGCAAACTGGTGGCCATGTCGATCACCTGCCCCACCAGGGCTACGCCTGTGTTCATCGGCCCGACAAACTGATTGGGTAGTCCCGAGCGCAACAGGGTGCGCCGCAGCCGCGAGGTTCCCACGTTCGAAAACCGCGCGATCTCCTCCATGACCTTAAACGACGGCGCGCCCGAGGCAATCCGTCGCAGCAACTCCTCCACCGCTTGCAGCCTGCCCTCGATGCCCTGGGTGACGTCGGTAACCGGATGCACGCGGCGAAAAATGTATTCCACAACTACCGTGATCGCCGAACCGATCATCACGGCACCGCCCAGCCACAGCGTATTCTCGGTGCGCTGCTCAATCGTGAGATAGGTTTGGTCCCACAGCGGTATCGCTCCCGCCAGGCTGAATCCAAAGGCGACCGCGCGTGAAGTAATCGGTGAAAATCCGGATCAGATAAAACGCCAGCAAACAGCGACATCATGATCCATAGAAAATGAGTGATGGGGCTGCCCACCAGCATCGCCACGCCGACAATGGTGTACGCCATGGCCACGATGTTCATCACCGCGATTCGAATGCCCGAGCGCAGAGTCAGGCTGGGGCTTTCGCGGCTGAGGAAGAAAGTGAAAATCGCTCCCAGAAATCCGAACGGGAATTTGAACGTCATGACCACGATCATGGTCAGCGTGGCGGCGATCGTGATGCGGGCTACGACCCAGGCTCGTCCCGGATAGGGCGCCAGTTCGGACTTGAGGAATTGCCAGAACCAGGCGCTCGCGCTGTCCAGGGTCCGCGACTGCGTTGCCGCCGCCGGTAGCGCGTGGTCCATGGACTGACATGGCTGCTACTTGCCTCCGGAACGGTCCGGCCGCATGACCACGACGGCCGATTCGCTCAGGCGGAACGGTTCCGTCTCGGCAGCCAGAATGCGCACGCGAACCGGGAAGCGCGTCGCCAGATGCACCCAGTTCAGCGAGCGCTGCACATCGGGCAGACCCGTTCCGCCGAATGTGCCGACAAGGGTATGTGTCCGGCTGCACGCCAAAGCCCACGCTGTCGACAACGCCCTCGTACCGCACATTGGGACGCGACAGCACATACACGTCAGCATGCATTCCGGGGTGGATGTGCCGAAGCTGGGTTTCGCGGAAGTTCGCGACCGCCCACCACACCCGCGTGTCAATCAGCGTGAACATCTGCTGGCCGATGTGAGCATAAGCGCCTTGCGAGATCGTCAGATTCGTTACGCGCGTGTCAAAGGGCGCGTAGACGCGGCAATTGTTCAGGTTGTATTCGGCGTCGCGGATGACGGCAGCTTTGCCCGGCCGCTGCGCGGTTAGCGGCTCCAGCGTCAAGACGCCGTGTTGCGACTGCGCCAATTGCGAGTGGCTCTGGCTCTGCGTGGCCTTCGCCTGATCGTAGGCCGCCTTAGCCGATAACAGCTGTGCCTCGGCCTGAGCCACCTGCGAGCGCGCCCGGTCGACCGCCTGCTTTCCCGCTGTCACCGCGGTTCTTGCCTGATCGACCTGATCGACCGTGACGAACTGTTTGGCCAGTAGCGGCTCGATCCGATGATAGTTGTTGTTGGTGTATTCGTATTCCGCCTGCAGACGTTCCAGTTCTGCTTTGCTGCTCGCGACGTTTGCCTGCGCTTCATTGACCGCTGCGGCCGCGTGGTCAACATTGGCCGCCGCGTTTAGCGTGAAAGCGTGCGCTGCGCCGACGGCACTCTGCTGCGACGCGATGGTGCGGCTCTCATCGACGATCTGTCCCTCCAGCGTGCTCAGATCCGACTTCGCCTTCTCCAGTGCATATTCGTAAGGCCGAGGATCGATCTCAAACAGCAAGCCTCCCTGTTTGACGAACTCGTTGTCCTGCACCGGCAACGAGACGAGCGGCCCTTCCACCTGCGGAGCGATGCCGATAAAGTTGGCGAAAACCTCGGCATCATCGGTACGCGGGTACTTGTCGGTTATGTGGATCACCAGCAGACCGGTGATCAGCGCGGCGGCGACGATACCCCAGCTGGCGATCGTTCCCCGACGCGTGCGCGAATCAGGAGCGGCGGCGGTTTGAGGCAACATAGGATCTCTTCCCAGTTCAGCTGAAGAACAGCAGCCAGGTCGTAAACGTATAAAACAAAGCCAGGCACGGATACACCAGGATCAGCGGCGACAGTTCCTTCTCGAAGTTCGTGCGCAGGAAGATAAATCGCGTGACAACTGCCAGCACGATTCCCACAATTCCGCACAGCAGCCATGCCGGGAAAAACGATCCCAGGATGTTGAACGACGGTGCGCGTGAGCAGCCCGTCGCCAACAACAACACCGCCAGGCAAACGGTGGTTGTCGTGCTGCGCCGCCAAAGTGAATTCGTAGATGTTCGTCTCATCTTCATGTTAGGGAGTCTTCCCATACAGTAGATCGCCGGTTTGATAAGCCAGCGCGGCTAGTCCGGTAAGCAGGTTCGCGCGGGCGGTTACGTCCTCGCTGCGCGCATCCGCCAAAGTCCGTTGCGCCGACACCACATCGATCTGGCTACGCAATCCGTAGTTATACGACTCCAGCGCCGCGTTGTAGGACTCGGTCGCAGCTTCCAGCAGCGCGGCGGCCGCCTGCTGCTGGCGAAGCGCTGTGCGCGCGGTCGAGTACGCGGCCCAGACCTGGTTTTCTACCAGATCGCGAATCGCGTCGATATCTGCCTCCGCCTGTTTCTGATCGGCGTGCGCCTTGGCCAGGCGGTTCTCGCGCGCCAGGCCGTCAAACAGTGTCCAACTCAGGGTCAGACCCGCATCCCACGGCTGCAGGGTTGGCGAATAGACCCCCGGCAGCGTGTTCTGGACGCCGTAAGCTCGGACCTCACCGCCGTTTCCATCAAAACTTAACTTGGGAGCGTAAGCTCTCTTCGCCGAGCTGACCTCTGCGGTTGCCGCCCGCAACTGAGCAACGCGCTGTATCAGGTCCGGCCGCTGCGCCAAGCGCTTTGTCGATCGAGGTTTCGACCGTATCGACAATGCTGTCCGGCATCTTGATGTCGTGAATGCTCTCGACCCGAAACTGAATCGTGGGCGAGACGCCGAGCGCGGTTGCCAGGTCGCCATGGGCAATCTCGGTGTTGCCCACAGCAGCCTGTAGATCGTAATCGGCTTGCGCCTCTGCGCTGCGCGCTTCCAGCACGTCCGGCAAAGTTGCCAAACCATTCTTGAGCCTGTCTTCCGCTGCCTGCCGCACGGTTCTCGCATTCTTCAGATTGGCTTCCGCAGCCTCTTGCAGTCCTTGATCGTCGAGCAGCCGGTAGTAGGCACTCATCACCTGAAAGATGATCCGGCGGTGGGTGTCATTGAACTGAAAATTAGCCGCCAGCAGGTTGTTCCGGCTGATCGCGATTTGCTGCGACCGCTGCAGGTCGAAGATGGAGTAATCCAGAATGAAGATAGGCGAATAGGACTCAACGGTCTGGCGAACGAAATAAGGCCCAAAGAATACTCCCACGCGCGCGGTCTCCGCCAGCACCGCAGCTGCCATGGTCGGATAGAGGGTGGACTTGGTGATACCCAGGTCGCCGGCCCGGGCCTTGGCATTTTCCCACGCTACTCGTGTGTCGGGATTATTGTGTTCGGCGATGTCGACCAACTCCGACAGGCTGTAGATTTTCGCCGGATCAATAGTGGGGGCAGGCGCAAATCGCGGGGGCACCTTGAGGGTTTGGTTGGCCGAGGACGCGTCCCAAGGATGTTCGGGAACAGCCGGCGCTTTTTGAGCGCACGCGATGCCTTCCGCAACCAGCATGCAGAGCATGATGACTGTTGGTCCGCGAAAACGAAACATTCGTTAGCCAGGATGCCGTAACGGCGGCTCTTCTTGAAAGTAAGTGGATGATACCATGCCACAATTTGGGCGTGGGGAGGCCCGCAAGGGTTCGAACTGAACCGAAGTGCTCCGATTTCCCGCTGGCTGGCGCGCAGCAGGTTGTTGTCAAAAGCTAAGTTGCGTGTTTCGGCGGCGACCTACACCCAATCGTCAACATAAAAGAAGATCGGTGCCGGAAACTGGCGCTAGCGACAGCCGATTGCGTTTTGGGTATGTCCAAAAGCAATGCTTGAGTAGTCTTTACTGGCCGGGTGGATTGCTTTTGGCGGTGCGCACGATTTCGTCGTCATAGGTCGCGCCGATCTCGTGACCCGGTGGCACGACCAGGAAATCGGACTGCCAATCGCCCGCCAGCAGCCGGCGGAAGAGTGTCAGGTCCCCGGGAAATTCTTCGTAGGCCCAGTTCTTTTCAGTCGCTTCAGCTTGGGCTTCCGAGACAAAATGATCGTCGAACTCCGAGCCGGTACGGATGTAGGTCAGCTTGCTATAGGAGCGGCGATAGCGGGTGGCTTCTTCATAGAGGTACTGGCCGGCATCCTCGCCGTAGCGGGCAATCAATGCATCGCGATCCTGACTGAGCCCATTGGCGCCGAGTTGATCGTGCAGTCTCGCGGCCGCGTTCCATCCAGCCAACGGAGCGAAAGTACACGCCGTTGTTGGCGTTGAAGTATTCGCTATATTTCTCGCGGCTGCCCATCAGCAGAGTGATGCAGTCGTGCGCCCGCGGTACCACCAACCGGACGCCACGCGCTTTGAGTCCAGCTGTACCCATGCCGCAAAGGCCATAGCCCAGAACGATGGCGTCATAATCGGAAGCCTCGGGGCTATCGATTTCCTGCTGCAGGCGCTGGCGCATGGATTTTGCCCCGGTGTCATGCAGGCCGGCGGGCAGAAACCTGGCGTCAACCAGATGGGGCGAGCGAACGATGGCGTCGCTCAACTCGCGCAAAAGCAGTCCGCAACCAAGCAGCAGCAAGCGCATAGTTATCCGATAACCGCCGCACACTCCCGCGCCAGGTTGCGACCGGCGGCAACCTCGGCATCGGGAAAAGCCATGCACTCGACGAAGCGGTCCTGAAAGTGAGGATCGGAGGCTAACCCTACGTGTTCGATGAGCTTGAGGACGGGAAAGTCTTCGGCACCGATCAGCATCTTTGCTCCACGCAGAGCGGTGTTGCCAGAGGGAACGAGGTGATGGACGGAGGTCTCGAGCAGCCCGATCCGGACCGCACTTTCGGCGCGAACGTAGTTGCCGAACGCTCCCGATAAATAGACCTCTTTGACCTCATCGATACTGGCGCCCCAGCGATCGAGCAGGATACGGAGACCGGAAGCGATGGCGCCTTTGGCCAGTTGCAGTTCGCGCACGTCAGCCTGCCAAATCTTGATGGTGCCTCCGACCGTGAACTCTTTCGAGCCGTTAGTGAATCGGCCGCTGGTGCCGATAATGCTGCCGTCAAGCCCGGCGGCAACCGCATCGACCAATCCGCTGCCACAAATGCCGCGAGGCTCGACTTCGCCAATGACGGTACACTCCATTCCGTGGTGGTTGAGGAAGACCCGCGATATCGCGCCGGTAGCAGCCCGCATGCCCATTTTGATGGAGCCCGCTTCGAAGGCGCTGCCGGCCGCGGTAGAGGCGCAAAGAATCCGATCCCGATTGCCCAACGAGATTTCACCGTTCGTACCTAAGTCGATCAGGGCGCGCAATTCCGTGCCGGTATGCAAACCAACCGCGACGATGCCGGCCAGAATGTCAGATCCGACAAAGCCTCCAATGCAGGGAAGGAAGCGGATTAATGTCGACGCCGACAGCCGCCAACCCAAGTCTCTGGCGGCGAAACGCTGTTCACCAAGATTGGGCGACGCAAAGGGCACGTGGGAGAGCGGTTCGATATCCAGGCCGCAGAACAAGTGATGCATTACGGTGTTGCCGACCAGGACGACCTCGACAATCTCGTCTTCCCGCCCGGACGCGAGATCGTGAACCATGACCCCGAGGAAGTCTCGAATCAGGGTAGTCAGCTCCTTGCTGTCAAAGGAGAACCGCACCCGGCTCATGACATCGGCACCCTGTATTGTCTGGGGATTCAACCCCGTGCGCAGGCCGAGTAACTTGCCGGTGGCAAGGTCCAGTAACTGAGCCACGATGGTAGTGGTGCCGAGATCGATGGCAATCACCAAGCCTGTGCGCCGGGTGTGAGCCAGTTGGGTATCGTCGGTCAATACCGGCATAGTCCACTGCTCGACCTTGAGCTTCAAAGGCGATTCCGCGTGCGCCCGACAGGCCAGCCGCCAGCCGTCAGCAAGTTCCTGCTGCGACAGTACCGCCTGATCCTCTGGCGTGGCTTCGATCTGGCCTTCGATGACTTGCACCCGGCAACCGCCGCAGGTGCCCAATCCTCCGCAAGGAAATTCCATGCCACGGGTCATCAGGACATTGTCGAGAACCGTGCCGCGATCTACTTCAAGGACGGCTCCGAGAGGAACCAGCTCGATCCGCACTTTGTTTGGCTTGCCATTTCCGTTATCCGACATAAATTAGTGAACCGCCCAAATGATAGATTCTAGAGAACTCGCGACAAACATTCTGTGACCGTGCTCACTTCTCTCCCGATTCTGAACCAGACTCGATGCGGTACGGAAAGGCCAACTGACTGGAATGTTCTCCCGCTATCTTCCGGACTATGAACGGGCGGTAACTCCTTACTGAGGTTCTAAGAAATTGAACGAGCTCGCGGAATCTCCAAACGGCCATTCTTTGGACCATCAGTTAAAAAGCAGCAGGTGTGAGCCATGCCGCCCGCACCTGCTGCCTTGTTTATAAGAAGACATTGTTTCTCGAGACACCGACAACCCATTGACTGGAGTGCGCATTGTCGGAAACCGCCGCCTCATACCCGAAGGCCGAGGCGGCATGATTCCGCCATGCGCACAGCTGTCGAACCAGGCTTACTTCACGCCCGCAAGAACCGGCAGACCGTAGCACTCAGGATCGAACAGATGACCCAGCGTACCCGTGATCTCTTCAGTCAGAACATTCTCATCCTTCGGCAGAGCTGCGAACTCTTTGTGTAGCCGTTCCAGCCACTGGAGTTCTTTCTTGCCAAGGGTGAGCTTCTTGCCATCGACGTGGGCCTGAATGACGCCAAGAGCGGCTTTGCCGGCAGCCACGGTGCGGTGGTAGTCGGTATCTTCAGCCACGATGGCTTTGGCGATGGTGTAAACCGATTCCGGCGACAGAATCGCGCCGACTGCGGTGAGGTTTGTATCGGACTCAACCATCCAGGATTGGAAGATGTGGCCCTGTTTGTGAGCGTTGGCGATGTTCATCAGCTTGCAGTCATAGGCCAACAACTCGGCGTAGGCTTCGGGAGCATTGCCGGACAGCAGACGGATGTTCTGCACCGACTCATTGCTCCACAGGTCGCACATGCTGGCGGAGATATTGCCGACATGGCTGAAGTGCGCGCAGGTAGCGGACTTGCCTTCCTGCGAGATGGGGATGCCGCTGATGGCTTTGACGATCGGGTTCTCGTAACCGCAGTCTTTCGACGGTCCGCGAGCGCCGCTCTCGACGGCTTTCAGGGTGCGAACGCCGCACATGGCACGATCGACAGCTGCAACCACATCGGGCAGCATCTTCTGATACGCCAGCACCATGGAGGTATTGGCGAATCCGCAGGCGGTATCGCCGGCGGGAACCGAATGACCATTCTTCTCGCACTTGGCAACAATCTGGTCCCACAGCCAAGTCATATCACGGCAGGCAAGAACGCCGAGCGAGAAGACGATGGCGCGAGTGTCTCCATACAGCAAGCCTTCGTCGTGGACCTCTTTCGCACCGATGGACTCGATGGACATAAGGTCGCCGCCGGCGGCAATGCACAGGTCAAACGAGCGGCTCAGCTTCTCCCACAACTCGCCATGACGCATAACCGGCTTTACGCCCTTGATGCCAGCCGGGCCACGGATGTCGGCCGGGGTGATGCGGGCAGCGCCGCGCAAGCCATGCTTCTCATACACTTCCTTCAGATGCCGTTCCAGCAGCGCGGTGATTTCAGCGCCCCACTCCGGGACTTCCGTCATCTGCGGCAGTTGTTCGAATTCCAGAACGATGCCTGGCACTTTCATGGCCACGGCCCGTTTCAGGATGTTGGTGGCCATTTCTTCGTAATGGGCCAGGACTTCAGGCCAGGTAGCCTGGGTGATGTTCATTACTGGCAAAGTGAAATTGACTTCTGGAAATACCGTTCCATTTCCGATAGTCAGATCGAAGCCGCATTTCACCGGATTGGGGGCAGTACCAAAAATGAGATCCTGCGGACCGGAGACGGCCAAGGTTTTAAAGCTCTTTGTCTTTGTCATTTGGTCCCCTTTGTGGCGGCCGCGACTCCGGCCAGGGCCTTATCGCCTTTTTCTTCAAACTGGGCGGTGACGGTGGTGCCAACCATAATGTCGCGAGCGAGGTTGGCGGCAGCCGAAGCGCTGTCGCTGTAGGCATCGGCGCCGATCTCTTCACAATAAGCCTGGCTGATAGGAGCGCCGCCAATCATGACCTTTACGCGGTCACGCAGGCCGGCAGCCTTCAAGGCTTCAATGGTGGTAGCCATTTTGGGCATGGTTACGGTCAACATGGCAGAAAACGCCACGATGTTGGCATTCTTCGCCTTTACGGCTTCAACGAATGCTTCCGGTTTGACGTCGGCACCCAGATCCGTGACTTCGAATCCGGCGCCTTCCAGCATGGCCGCCACCAGGTTCTTGCCGATATCGTGGAGGTCACCCTGGACGGTTCCGATTACGACGCGTCCGGTAGGTTGTACGCCCTGCGCCACCATCAAAGGCCGGATCAGGTCGAAGGCACCGCGCATGGCCCTGCCGGAAAGCAGCAGTTCGGGGACGAAATACTCTTCTTCTTCGAAGAGCTTGCCCACTTCGTCCATGGCGGGAATCATGTGCTTCTGGATGAGATCCAATGGCTTTGCACCCTCAGCAAGGGCTGCCTTTGTGACCTCAACCGCCTTTTTCGCGTCGCCATCGACGATCGCTTTATTCAGTTGTTTTAGGTCTGTCATGAGTACACATTTCTCCGTGAGTTCGATTAAGGGTTGCCGTTGACTTCGCAATATGAGAAGGGCAGGAATGCAAATCGTGATGGGCGCGGCAGCAGTAGATCCAGGAGATCAGCCCGGGGTTTCATCATATGATAAGGCCAACAGGTCGATGTTGCGGCGGGCGAGAGACGAAGTCAACGAGAATATGTGCAGCGCAGCAAAATCTCCTCTGTGGTAGACCAATTCGGGAATAAGGCAAACTTTAGTGGGAGAAAAACCGGAAGATCTAGCGCGGATGATCCGATAGAAACAACTTCTCAAACAATGCAGCGTCGGCCCACCGTTCAAACCAATCCGCGAGATGATCATAGGAAGCGTCGTGATTAGCCGGCTCCGGTGGACGAAAGCCAATCCAGTCTTCCAGTACGTCCGGGTTGTCCAGCGCCCCGTGCAAGTAAGTGCCGGCGCAGCGATCGTGGTAAATACCCTCCGGACGGCCAGCAATCGACGCGAAGGGCGGTGCATTCTCCGGCCGAGAGGTTTCGCCCATGTGGATCTCATAGGCTTCGAAGCTGCGGTTCTTGGGAGTTGACGCAGTTACGCGTTGGGTGACTTTCTGCTGCAATAGCACCGTACGAACCGGAAGCAATCCCAGGCCAGGAACAGAAATCTCAGGCGATTCCACGTGGCAGGGATCGTCAATGCTCTCGCCCATCATTTGATAGCCGCCACACACGCCGAGAATGTGAGCCCCGCCGGCATGCTGTTCGCGCAGCCAGAGATCGAAATTCTGCTGCCGCATCCATTGCAAATCGGCGACGGTATTCTTGCTGCCCGGCAGAATCACCAGATCGAACTGTCGCCGCAAAGGCCGCTGGATCCACAACGCGCTGGCTAGACGCTGAAAGTCGGTGTGGTTAGACACCCGCGGAAATTGCAGGATCGCGATCGCCAGACCGTCTTGCTGCTGCGGTTGCCAGTGATCGAGAGCGACGCTGTCTTCTTCGTCCAAAGCAACGTCGTGGACAAAAGGAAACACGCCCAGGCAAGGGCGCCCGGATTTCTGCTCGAGGATTTGCACGCCGTCAGCGAAGAGAGCGGGGTCGCCGCGAAAGCGATTTACTGCGAAGGCGCGAACCAGCGAAGCTTCTTCCGGCTCCAGCAACGATAGGGTGCCGCAGACGGAGGCAAAAACTCCGCCGCGATCGATGTCGGCCACCAATAACACGGGAACACGCAAGCGCTGCGCCAGGCCAAGATTGACCAGGTCCAGGTTGCGGAGATTCAGTTCGGCAACGCTGCCCGCTCCTTCGATGACGATGAACTCATACTGGGCCGCCAGACGGGCGTAAGACTCTTCAACTTTGCCGAGCAGGAAGTCGTATTGCCGGTAATAATCGGCGGCGCTCAGGTTGCGCCACACCTGGCCGTGCACCACCACCTGGCTGGTGGCATCGGCAGAAGGTTTCAGCAGAATAGGATTCATGTCGGGCGAGGGCTCCAACCCGCAAGCTTCGGCTTGCGCGACCTGCGCGCGTCCAATCTCTCCGCCGCCGGGACATGGGTAGGAGTTGTTCGACATGTTCTGCGCCTTGAAGGGGGCCACGCGAATGCCCTGGCGATGAAGGGAGCGGCAGATGGCAGTTGCCATCCAGCTCTTGCCCACATGGGAGGCAGTGCCACCGATCATTAATGCGCGAGCCGTCATTGGTCATCTCATATGCGCAGAAGGCATGGTTGGGATCCGCTCGCGCTTTACCACGCGCGCGACCAGCGCGGCCCGGTCTTGCTGTTGGCTTCGCGCAAAGAGCCGCTCACCCCGGCGTCCAGCTCCAACTTGCGGCCAAATAGCCACAGCAAGTCGGAGAGCCGATTGAGATAGGGCAGAACGTTCGCGTCCACCGCCTCGCCGGCATCGATCAGTCGCACCACGCACCGCTCGGCCCGGCGGCACACCGTACGCGCCACGTCGTAAGCGGCGGCGGCCGGATGCTCTCCGGGGATTGACCAGTCGGAGAGCATTCCCTCGATAGCCTCCAGCTCATGGACCTGGTCGGTGAGCGCGTCGATCATGGCTGCGTTCAGCGGCGGTTCTCCCTTGCGATTTTCCGGAGGAGTTGCCAGCGCCGAGCCGACCTTGAACAGCTCCCGCTGGATGAGCTTGGTGCGCTCGCGTAAATTGGCGTCTTCGCAAATGGAGCGCGCGAAACCCATGGCTGAATTGGCTTCGTCGACGGTGCCGTAGGCTTCGACCCGAAGCGATGATTTGGAGACGCGAGCGCCGCCGGTGAGGCTGGTCTGTCCGCTGTCGCCTTTCTTGGTAGCAATGCTGCTCATAGTATCTTCGTCCTTATTCGAACCAATGATCGTTCATCCCGGGAAGCATCACTGTTGTTTCATCCCACAGGATGCGGAGTAGTTGCGGCGGGAGGAATTTATCGTCGGCGCACCCTCGATGATTGTTCGAGAAATACCACCTCCACTCCCGTATCGGCCTGCTCCGGTGGGGATAACAGCTATCAGTGTATGGCGGCAATCGCCAGCAAAGCCAGCACGGTTGCGCCGAGGCCGGTGATGGTTACCAGGACTGCGGTCCGTCGCACATCCGAGCGATCACCGGCAGGCGGATCGCTGGCATCGCCCAGCCAAAGTTCCGTCACCAGCTGGCCGCGCCGCCAGATCTGGCCAACCAACCGGCGCTGCATCGCACCTGCCGTGGTAGCTTCGCTCCAGCCGGAATTTGGCCCCGGCATCAGCGCGTGCTGACGCCAGCCGACGCGCAAAGCCTTGCGCCCGGAATATCCGGGCAGCGGCACAGCGCAGAGCGCCATCAGCAACCAGTTGATCCTGCGCCGGCAGCCAGTTCATCAGGTCATCAAGCCGGGCTCCGCACCAGCCGAAACGCAAATACCGCGGCGTCTTGTAGCCCACCATGGAATCCATCGTACTTACGACCTTAAAGAGCACGATGCCGGGAAGCCCGGCGACGGCATACCAGAAGATAGGGCTCACAAATCCGTCGGTGAGATTTTCACTGAGGCTTTCGATAGCCGCCCGGCGGCAGGCGGCCAAATCCATGCGATCGGTTTCGCGGCCGACCAGTCGCGAGACACGACAGCGGGCTTCCGGCAAGTCGTCCTGGCGAGCAGCGTGTTCGACCGCCCAGCCATGATCCAACAAGTCGCGCAGCGCCACCAGAGAGTAGATCAGGAAACTTGGACCGCCAGCGCGACCCAATGATTCCAGCGCGCCAGCCCGAGAATCAGTGCCGCCGTTCCGCCGCACCACAGCGTGGCCAGCAGCAGAAAGAGCAGGACTCCGCCGACATAGCCGTCGAGCTTAAGCGCGCGCAGCAGCTTTTCCAACTGAGTCAGCGTCCAGCCGATCAGGCGGGCGGGATGCGCCGGGTATACGGGATCGCCGAGCCAGCAGGTCCAACAGGACGGCTGCAGCCAAAAGCGGCGCTGACGGACGCAGAATCTCTAAGACCACTTTTTCGACCAACCGAGGGCGATGGCCGCCAGGATCAGCTTCTTGGGCTGATCCACATCGACTTCGGCCAGGCTGTGGTGAAATTCCGGCCAACGGTCCAGCCGTCCCGCCAGGCTGGCCGCCAGGCTGGCCGCCTGCTGACGCAATGCCTCCTGCGCCGTGCCGGCAGGGAAAGGCTCCATAGCGGCAGCGGTCTAAAATGCTGGCCATGGCATAAGCCGCGGCCGATACCACGGGCTCGTACAGTACCGAGTTGCGGTTGTGCTTCAGCAACTCCAGCTGGCTCTCGTTAAGATAAGGCGCCATTTCCTGGACGAAGTGGTCTTCCTTCACGCCGTAGCGGCCGAGCGCGTGAAAGATGCCCCGAGTGTAGCTGGGCTCCAGTCCGTTGTGCCAACGCAGAGCTTCCAGGGTAGCGTCGCGAACCGCCGACCCGATGTATTCGCCCAGCTTGGTGCCGGTGCTGCTGAAGCGGTGCGGTGTTTCCGGTCGCAAGGGAGCGGCGATGCAAAACTGGTCGGTGGTGGTTCCGGTGGCCAGGTCCGATGGAATAGCGGCTGCGAACCGCGAGCTGTTGCAACGCCGCCGTTTTGCCTTCCGTCATGGTGACTACGGCTCGCGCCAAGGCGCCCTCGGTCAAGCGGGCAGTTCAGCAAAACCTGGGCATTGATGGTGCCGCCGTGCAGCACGGTTTCGCGGCATCCCGCCGGGGTTTCGCGCCAGGTGGTGGGATCGCCGGCGCAGGCGGCGTTGCCCTGCACTCCCGCGGTTACGACGGCCGTGACCGTAAGGTCATCATCGCCTCGTTGCATGACGGTGGCATAGTTCATGTTGGCCGCGGTTCCCATGCTGGCGACACTGTCCGGGGAAAGTCCCGAGCTCCCGACAAACCGAACGATGATAATCTTCCAGCCCCAGCTTCATCATGCACGCGTGACGCTCATGATGCGCCGAGCCCTCGCAGCTCTGATGATTCACCAGGTGCCGTATGGCGTTCCGACTGTCCGCCGTTGCAGGCCGACGTGCTCAGAACGCGATGAGGAGTGAGCAGCTCCGTCACCAGAAACCGTCCGGAACGGCGCAGGCGGAAGTCGGCACTTTCGAGCAAGGTTTCCCAGTGCATAAGCTTTCCTGGATCATAACAAGCTGCAGTCAGCCGACCTAGCCCTGCTTCGTTTCGCAGCACAGGGCGGTGGTAACGAAGGCGCAGGTGAAACGATCAGCGGCCGCTTTCAACAGCCGCTGACCAGGTCAGGAGATCGCACTTGTTCAATCTTACGGGTGGACCGGCAGAGCCCGCGCTGCCTTGGCCATGGCGGTGATGTGGGCCGGAGTGGTTCCGCAGCAGCCGCCGATAATGTTGGCGCCGGCCTGCACCAGTTCGGCCACATAAGACGCCATCAGCTCGGGCGACTCCTTGAATACCGTCTTGCCATTTTCCATCACCGGCGGACCGGCGTTGGCATGGACCAGTATCGGGACGTCGGGTACGGCGGCCCGCATCTGGCGAGTGATCTCGATCATATTGGAGATGCCCATGCCGCAGTTGGCGCCTACGATGTCGGCCCCCGCCGCCGCCGCGGCTTTGGCCGCGCGCTCCGGCTTGACGCCCATCATGGTGCGGAAGCCTTTGATTCCGGGCTCGAAGGTGAAGGTGCAGATCACCGGCAGATCGGTATTTTCTTTGACTGCTTTGATGGCCTGCTCGGCTTCGACCACAGACGACATGGTCTCCACGCAGATGGCGTCGGCGCCGCCTTCGGCCAGAGCAATCACTTGCGCCTTGAAGGCTTCGTAGAGCTGCTCGGCAGTGGTGTCGCCGCCTTCTTCGATCACGATGTGCCCGGTCGGGCCCACCGATGCAGCCACATATCCCTTGTTGCCGATGGCCTGCTTGGCCAGCTTGGCTGCGGCTACATTGAACTCATGGACCTTGTCGGCGAAACCATAGCTCTTCAGCTTGAACGAGCTGGCGCCGAACGAGTTGGTTTCTACCAGGTCGGAACCGGCGTCGACGTAAGCCTGGGCAATATCTCTTACCGCCTCCGGATGGCTGGCACACCAGGACTCGGGACATTCCCCGCCTTGCAGCCCCTTGGCGTGCAGGAAGGTGCCCATAGCTCCATCAGAGATCAGGATCTCGCCTGCCTTGACCCGCTTCAAAAGATTCTTCACGATGCTTTCCTCCTTCGACTCTCGAACGACTTTGCTACCGTTGGAAACTGCTCCAAGTCCGTGTGCGGAAGGAACAAAGCTTTAACATAGCTGTCCATGTATTGCGGATTGGAGCTCATATCGACATAGGTGATACGGGAGGCAATCTCCGCCAGACGGCGGCGATGCTCCCGCGACAGCAGCGCAATATACGCGCCAGTAAGAGAAGAATTCCCGATATAACGAAAACGTTCCAGCGGCAGGTCGGGCAGCATGCCGATGAAGACCGCGTCGGCGACCCGCATGTATCGCCCGAAACCGCCCGCGATGTAGACCCGCGCAATGGCGTCCCAGGTGAGGCCGACATTCTGCAGCACCAGCGAGCAGGCGGCGTAGATTGCCGCTTTGGTGCGGATGAGATTTTCCAGGTCGGCCTCGGTGATCACCAGATCTTTGCCGCTGCGGGTGTGCTCGGCGCTGGCCAGCAGAAAAGCGCGACGGTTTTCCTGCTGCACCACCCGGCCCTCGCCGGGCGCGGCGAAGAAGCGGCCGGAGCGGTCGATCACACCCTGGCGAAACAATTCGCCCAACAGCGAGATCAGGCCCGATCCGCAGATGCCGGCCGGCTTGCCGCCGCCGATCACGGAATATTCCAGGTGTTGGCCGTCGGGGCCGAGGGAGACGCGCTCGATAGCGCCTTCGGCAGCCCGCATGCCGCACTTGATGCCCGCGCCCTCGAAGGCCGGCCCGGCCGAGCAGGCGCAAGCTACCATCCAATCGGCATTGCCGATCACGATCTCGCCATTGGTGCCAATGTCCATGAAGAGAAAGACATCGTGGTTATTGGTGGGCAGATCGGTGCATAACAGGCCGGAGGTGATGTCGCCGCCCACGTAGCTGCCCACGCCGGGAGCGCAGGCCACGATAGCCTGGGGATCGATATTCAGGCCGACATCGCGCGCTCGCAACTCGGGAACCGAGTTTACCGTCGGGACATAAGGAGCTTCGCGGATGTAGCGTGGAGGCAGGCCGAGCAGCAGGTGGATCATGGTGGTGTTGCCGGCCAGAAAGGCCGCCCGAATGTCCCGTGGCTCAATTGGGACGTCGCTGGCCATCTGCGCAATCAGCCCGTTAATGGTTTCCAGCACCAGGGTGCGAAGCTCGTCCAGATGTTCTCCGAGTACGGGCGTAGTCGATGCGGCTGATGACGTCGGCTCCCCGGCGGATCTGCAGGTTGTAGGAAGTCTGCGGTAGCCAGCAGCGATCCGTCGTCGAGATCGACCAGTTGGACCGCCACCGTCGTGGTTCCGATATCGACGGCCAGGCCAAGCGGGTGAGCAGCGGTATGATCCGGCTGCACCTGGCGAACCCGCAGCCCCGCTGCCGATTCCTCAACCGCTACGGTAACCTTGCCATTGCCCTCCCGAACGGCTGCCGCCAATTGGCGCAGCACGGGAAGGTCACTGGCGACGGGAAGGCCTCCGTTGCCCCGGTTCATTTCGCGCGTGAGCCGGGTCCAGTCGCTGTAGTGCTCTTCGATGGAAGCCGGCGGCACGGTGAGTCGGCGCCGACGGTAGAGCGGGGTGAGATGCTCGCGGTCGGGCAAGAGGCTGGGATCGATCAGCGAATGGCTGTCGCCCAGGACCCGGGCTCCGGCTTGCGAGCGGTCAGGTAGCAGTACCACAATGTCAGACACGACCTTGGTTTGGCAAGCCAGAACTGGGGTATCGCGTCCCTCCAGTTCTACTTTGCACAATCCGCACGAACCCTCGCCCCCGCAGGGCAATTCCAGGTCGAGGATGCCGGCCCGGATCGCCGCTTGGTGAAGCAGCGTTCCGGCCGGCACCTCGGCCACGACATCAGCGGGCTGGAAGCGAACGGATGGCATAACTTCACCGCGAGGCTTGCACCTTCATGAACGAGCCGAGATCCGAAGCTTCGCCCGGACCTACCAGCACCTCCCAGCCGGGGAGGCCTTCCTCGATTTCGCCGCTGATCTGCGAAACATAGCCGGGAATAATGATCGCGGTGTTTTCCCATGCTCCCCCAGGCCGCTGGCCTTCACCGCGTTGGCGACCTTCTCGCCGGAGAACTTGCCCGCGGCCCATCCGGTCAGCACGCTCATGCCTTCGGTATCGACCACCAGCAGATTCGCCGGAATGCCCGAGTTTTCGATCTCGCCCGAAACCAGGAAGTAGGTCAGGGAGAAGTTGGTGGTCACCAGCACCGGAGAATCCTTGCCGGTTTCGCCGATGGGATAGACCTTGGGATCAACCTGAATCGGCTTCTGCGGATCGGTGTAGATGTTCTGCCGCAACATCATCAGCGGCAGCAGAACTTCCAGCTTCATGCGGTCCAGCACCACGATCGAGCCGTACTTGCACAGGAACGTCGAGGCGTCGGCCACCACCGAGGCATCGTCGAGCGCGGTCACGAAGTTGATGATGGGATAGCCCAGCGGCTCGAAGGAATTCTTCAGCGCCGCTTTGCGAATGATGGTGTTGTATTGCAGCGTGGCCGCGGGATTGTCGGCCGGCAGGTCGAGGACGATGTCCTTCAGTCCCAGACCGGCCAGCTTGGTGGTAAGCGCCACCAGTTCATCGAGTGTGGCGGCGCGGGCCACCAGCGGCGCGTTGTACTTCAACGCCAGGGCGGCTACCGCGTCGGCATTGGCCGGGGTGGCGGCGTGGATCAGCGGACGCTGTCCCGGCAGCTCCTTCAGCGCGGCTTCCAGGGCTTCCAGGTTCGAGCTGCGCAGGATGATGCCCATGCCCGTGCGAACCGGCAGCGGTCTTCACCAGATCGACGAAGGGCTTCACTTCTTCGCTGAAGTTGTCCACCAGCACCAGGTTGACCCGCAGCTGCTCGCCCACCCGCTCCAGGCAATACTCCCGAACCTCCGCGATGTAGGTGCGAAGCCTCTGTAAGCGGTTCGCTGTCGGAAAACGCCATGGCGATGGCCGTGGGATGAACAAAGGTCTTGTCGTGCCGGAACATGACCGTCTCGTTGCCGATCAGGACTTCGCGTTCCGGCGGCCCAATCTTCACCAGCCGGATGGGCGGCTTGCTGGCCGCGCCCACGGTTTTGATTGCCTCTTCCGAAGCGTAAGGACAGGCCGCAAGTTCGGCGTTCTTGGCAGCCAGTTTCATGGCGAATGCCATGCACGTGGGTACACCACACTCGCCGCAGTTGGTCTTGGGCAGCAGCTTAAAGATCTGTAAACCAGTCATTGCCATTTTGTGGTCACCTCACTTACCGCAGCACATCATTTCGTCGATCTTGCGCTTGAGGGTACGAGCGGCCAGGGGGTGATAAATCACCACCAGGTCCGCTCCGGCATTCAGATAACACGCCGAGGTGGCGATCTCCAGCAGAGCTTCGCGTTCGTCTTCGCTTCCCCACAGCGGGAAATCCTTGCGCGGCGCCCGGCTTTCTTTCACCTTCGATACCTCAAAGCCGGTATTGACGATCATGGGCATAGCCAGCATGGGGTCGCCGGTAAAGGCCGAACTCCGGATGCGCTCCATCACCGAGTAGGTGTACTCCAGCCCGTAGCCCAGAGCGCCGGTCAGGGGATCGATCACGAATGTGCTCGGCCTGCACGCCCATGGTGGTCAGCAGGATGTTGAGCTGCTTGCACATGTTGACGTCGATCGGCGTCTGCGCCACCACGCAGTGGCCGTAGCGCCATGACGGCGGCGGCGATGGTCTTGTAGTTGTCGGTCTCCACCCAGTTCAGCAGCAGGTTTTCGCCGGCAAAGGTGGAGGCGATGTGCTTCATCACCGCGTTGTTCTTCTCGAAGTGGCTGCGGCCGGTGACGATCAGCGGCACGCCGACCGCGCCCAGAACGCTCTTGACGATATCGCCCGCGGCTTCCGGCGACAGGTCGCCGTTGTCGGGATGGGCGGTGGCCAGACGAACGCTGATGATTTCGGCGCCCAGCTTCTCCACCAGATGGCGAGCCATGGCGGCCGGGTCCTTGAGCAGATCGCCATAGGCATTGCGCAGCAGATCAGGATATGACTTCGGCGGGCTGTCCAGCACTTCCATGGCAATCACCGGCTTGTGGCCCACGTTGCCTTCGTAATGGCGGAACGGCAGGACCTCAGCCCCTCCCAGCACCACCGACGAGGTGCGCGTTCCGCTGCCACCCAGGGTGATGGTACGGACAGCGACATTGGCTTTGTCCGGTGCCACCGTGACCGACTTCGGCAATACGATGGCTGCCGAGGTGATGGGTCGCTCGACCGTTTCCAGCTGCGCGGCATGACGGGCGTGGCTTAACCGCCGGCGGTTTCGGAACTGCGTCAATCGGCGTGATGGTCGCCACCCGAGGCTCTTCCGGCGGTTCCTCGTCAATGCGGGAAGCAGCGCGGACAGCTATCGCGTCATCGGCATGACGGCAGGTGCGGCTGCGGCCAGCATGCCGGTTTGCATCAGCAGCATGTTGGCGCCGGCATGCAGCAGATGCATGGCGGTAGAAGCCTGCAGCGCGGCCATCTGCTGCATGGGCGTCATTCCCGGCTGAATTTCGGTAGCCGGAGGAGCATCGCGCAACTGCTCCAGTAGCGCGATCAGAGCGCCTACGCCGTCGCCGGGCGAAGTTGACGGTATCGGCGTTCGCCGTTGGACGGAGCTGCCGCACCGCGGTTTCTGCCACCGGACTGGCGCACTGGCGGCAACTGCAGGCTGGATTGGAGTCGTGCCGGCGGAGCAGCCGGAGGCTCGGCTACGGCTACCGCAGCTTGCGTAGCGGTGGTTGCCGGACCGTCTGCCGACGGCCACCGCTTCCGCCGCCCGGCCGCGCGCGGCATCCACGGCCGCCGCTTCCTCTGACGGAGTGGTAATATCCCACATCGTCAGAGCCGGATGATTGACCTTTTCCATGAACGCCTGCACCGAGGCGATATCGGTGCCCGACTGATCTCGTCGGCAATCAGGTCGGTGAAGTTCTCGATGCCAAGCGTCTTGCCCGATCTTGTCGAGATCTTCCCGCAGAAATTCCTTCAGCTCCTTGCGGCATCCAGACGATGCGCTGGTGGCCGCCTTCCGCCGAGATGAACTTGCGGCTGGTGATGTAGGCTTTGCCTACGCCGATGAAGCCCGGCACCTGCTGGCCGCCGCCGGCGGTGTTCGCCAGTGGTGGAGAACTTCATCCCGGCAGGGGTCTCGCCCAGGTACTCGCGGTTCACGATCATGACGCCGTTGCACTCCGGCATCAGGGCCACGATGGCTTCGAAGCAGCCGCAACTGGTCATGGGATCTTCCAGCAGCGAGTAGGCGTTGAAACGCGCCAGGGTCTGCTTGGAGTTGGCGTAGACGTAGTCGTTGATGTTCTCCCACTGTCCGCGCACCGGGTCGATGCACTCGCCCTTGATCAGCGGCTGGTTGGGGCCGGTGGGATCGATCTCGTAGGCTGCCTTGCCGTCCAGCCAGTTGTAGGCGCCGCACAGACCCAGCCGTTCCGGGCGTGATGACGCAAACATGGTTGGGCGCGAAGCTCTGGCAGAGCAGGCAGGAGTAGAAGGTATCGACGCTCTCGTCGGTCAGCGACTCCATGCGCTGATTGCGGGCGCGGTAGACGTGGCGGGCGATGTCGCATCCGCTCCTCCACATCCTTGGGGTTGGTGAACAGGGTGACCTGCACCTTATCCACGATGGCCGGATAGTCGTTGAGGAACTTGGCGTGCAGGATCTCGCCCAGGTGGCGGATCTTGAAGCCCTTGTCCTTGGCGGCTTTGCTGATGCGGATCCAGTTGATGTCGCGCTGGCCCATGTGCCAGATGCCTTCGGCGCCGTTGATCAGGTGGTGGATCTGGCGTTCGAGAATCGGCTCGAAGTCGGGCTGCATCTTGCGTCCGGCAACTTCCACCCAGATGCCGAGGCGGCAGCGCCGAGCTGCGGCGTCGACACCACATCGTCGATTTCCGGACCGACGACGGTGATCTTGCCGTCTTCCACTTCGGTCGATATCGCGCGTGGTGACATACTCGAAGCCCGGCGTCTTGTTGCCGCCGAACTCGACGTAGGTCTGCTCCTTGCGGATGCGCTCGCCTTCGAAGGCCGCGCCGTAGGCCACCGGAATCGGCACCTTGGCGACTTTGATCTTGCAGCCGCGCACTTCCAGGCACTTCTCCACGATGTGATCGATGGGCACGTTGGAGACCACATGCTCGTAGGTGCAGATGCCGGTGGGCAGGATTTGCGGGATGTCGGTGTCGGCGATGGTCGGGAAAGCCGTAAGAGATGGCGCCCGCGGCGGCGGCGTATTTCTCTTCCGTCACTTCGCCCAGCGCCATGACGAAGGCGAAGATGCGGTTCTTGTTGTATTTCAGATTGCGCGCGATAGTCGCCCGGCTTGACTCCGCCGAAGCTGAGGGCCACGCGGTTGGCAAAGCCCAGAGCGTAGATTGCGGCCGAAATATCTTTGCCGAAGGGAACCAGGCGGGTTTCCCAGCCCATCTCCACGCCGGCCTCCGCCAGTTGCTCGGCGAAAGAAACGCCGTTGGTGTGGCCGGCCATGAAGACGTAGAGGTTCTTCTCCTGCAGCTCGCGGGCAATGCGCACCGCGTCTTCCATCGGTGGGAGCGGCGCCTACGACGGCGGCAAAGCCGGGAGCCGAGCCGTCGACGAACTCGATGCCGCGCTCGCGGATGATCACGTCGTTGGCTGCTCCCAGCCAGATGCCGTCGACCGGATTCGGGCCGATGAGATACTTGCAGGCCTCGATGATCTCGAAGGCAAACAGCGTGGCCATGCCCGCGTCCAGCGTGCCGCCCAGATAAGGCAGCCAGAGATTTTCGCCGGGCACGGCCGGCAGCAGCCGGTGGCACTCATCGAGAATCTTCTGCATGTCCGAGAGCCGGTCGACCCGCTCGCCCAGCAGCGAGTAGATGACCGGCAGGGAGTAGGTGGTGTCGGGAAAGCCCACGGCACAATCGCTGCCTTTGGCCGCGATGGCCTTTGCCAGGTAATCTTCCGCGTCGCGCACAATCTGATGAGCGCCGCGAATTGCGGAAGATGCGATGATTTTGCTCATTGCAGTTCGCGCCTCGATTTCATGTCGTACATCTTGCGTTCTTTTTCGGTGTTGATGTGCAGCGCATCGCGCTTCTTCTCGATGTGTTCCAGGATCTTGTCGGCGGCCATCGACCGGATCGGGCTCCCACTCGAAGCTTGCCGCCGGTAATGTTGCTCCATTTCGTCGCAGAGCAAGTCGTGTCGACGTTCTTGCTGCCCTCGACGTAGAGCGGATGGCCGAGCACGACGTACAGCCCGCTGGCCACGAAGTAGTGCCCGATGGCGACCGCCTTCTCGCTCATCCACTCCGGAGCGGCGCCGGCCACCGGCAGGTCGGAGAGATCCTCGCCCAGTCCGCCTTCGTGCAGCACGTTGGTGGCGGCCATCAGAATGCGGCTGTTGTCCACGCAGGAGCCCATGTGCAGCACGGGAGGAATGCCGACCGCCTCGCAGACTTCGCGCAAGCTGGCGCCGGCCTTGGCCAGCGCGGCTTCCGGCGTCAGCAAGCCGGCCTTGGCGCAGGCGATGGCGGCGCACCCGGTTTGCAGCACCAGCACGTTGCGCTTGATCAGTTCCTCGGCCAGGCGCACGTGGCCGTGATCGGAAACCACCTTGGGATTGCTGCAGCCGATGATGCCGCACGACGCCGCGAATGCGGCCATCGATGATGGCATCGTTCAGCGGACGGAAGGTGCTGCGGAAGCGCCCGCCCAGCATGTGGAAGATGGTCTCGTTGGAGAAGCCGGCCACCAGTTCCATCGACTCGTTGGGAATGTGTACGCGCGCCTGGTCGCGGTTTTCGAAGTTGTCGATGGCTTTGCGGATCAGGTTGGCAAGCCTGCTCGTAGCCGTTCTGCACGTTGAAGGTCGATCTGCTCGGCTTCGCCGGTGTGCGCGATCTCCGAGGTGCTGACCAGCTTGGTGTGGAAGCACTTGGTCACCTGCGCCAGCGAAGGCATGACGCACTGCACATCGACGATCATGACTTCGACCGCGCCGGTGAGGATGGCCAGTTCCTGCTGCAGGAAGTTGCCGACGATGGGCAGGCCGTGGCGCATCAGGACTTCGTTGGCGGTGCAGCAGATGCCGGCGACGTTGATGCCGTGCGCGCCCTTGGAGCGGGCGTAGTCCAGCAGTTCCTCGTCTGTGCGAGGCCACGGCCAGCATCTCCGAAAGCGTGGGCTCATGCCCGTGCACGATGATGTTGACCTTGTCGGCCGCCAGCACGCCCAGGTTCACCCGGCTGCGAACCGGCTTGGGGGTGCCGAACAGGATGTCGGACACTGTGGTGGCGATGGCCGAGCCCACCCAGCCGTCGGCCAGGCTGCACTTCAGGCCGCCCAGGATCAGATGGCTGTAGTCGTGATCGACGCCCATGTGGGTGCGGTGCATCAGTTCGACCACGGCCGAATCGATGCCGTTGGGGCTGATACCCAGCTTCTTCCACAGCTGCCTGGCGTTTTTCCGGAGCCAGCCTCAGGGTGGCGTTGGGCTCCTCCGACCAGGCGAACTGGGTCAGGAAGAAGTCCGCCAGATCGTTGGCAATGGCCAGGTCGTCTTTGCCTTCGGTGGCGATTTCGAAGAAGTTCGGCGGCTTCATGCAGGCGGCCCGGATCGACGATCTTGTAATCGCCGCCCTTGCCGTTGGCCACCGCTTTCAGGGTGCGCACCAGCATGCGGCCATGATCGGAGTGCGCCGCGGTGCCGGCGGCAATCTCGCGCAGCAGGTTGCGCGCGGTAATGGTATCGGCGTCGGCGCCGCAGATGCCCAGATGGGCTTTGGGGGTGATGCGGCAAGGCCCCATGTGGCACAGCCGGCAACAGACTCCGTCAGTGCCGAACTTGCATTGCGGTTTTTGCAGCTGATAACGGTCAAAGACCGTGCTCATCTCGGTGTCATTGGCAATCTTGACCATATCGATCGTTGCCTGATCCATCGAGACCGGCTGCCGGCAACTTTTGGACCCGTGGTCGCCATCAGTGTTTCTCCTGTTGGACTTGAAACAACTTGGCTAGTAATTCGTTCATGGCGATTCGCGCCGGAGCGTCCGGCGGAATGGTGGAAACCGGCACGCCGTCCGCGTCCAGGGCGGCAACGTCCTGGTCCAGTGGAATGCTGGCGAGCAAAGGGAGTCCGGTAGCTTTACCGCCTCGGCAATCGCCTCGGGCAGACATCCTCCGGGCACGCGATTGACGATCAGTCCGCGTTGTTTGGTGGGCAGAGCCAACTTCATCGGCCAGGGCCGAGATGCGGCCCGCGGTGCGAACGCCGCGCACCGTACAGTCGGAAACAATCAGCAGATAATCGACGGAGAGCAAAGTGCGGCGGGAGATATGCTCCAGGCCGGCTTCGCTGTCGATGACGATGTTGCGATAATTGCGCGCCAGCTTATCCAGCACGTCGCGCAGCACATTGTTGGCGAAGCAGTAGCAGCCCTGGCCTTCGGGCCGGCCCATCACGATCAGGTCGTAGCCGTTCTGCTCCACCAGCGCTTCCTGCACCCGCAGATCGAGAAACTCCTGCTTGGAGACTCCCGTCTGAGTTGGTTGCGCTTCCTTGCGGGCGCTTTCGCGGATGCCGCCGACGGTGGCGTTGTAGCCGACGCCCATCGCTTCGTTGAGGTTGGCGTTGGAGTCGGCATCGACCGCCAGCACCGGCGATCTCGCCGTGCGCCGCCAGCCAACTCAGAGTGAGAGCCGACAGCGTGGTCTTGCCTACTCCGCCTTTTCCTGTCATTGCCAGAATCATGACTTCCCGTCCCTCGGCGGTGGGTGGGTGATGAGGAGAATCCAGGGAGTCTCAGGCTCCCGTTAAGTCACCCACCCACCGCCCGTGCAATTCAGGCGTGGGTTCCGGCCAACGCCGGAGCGCCAATTTCCTGGCGCAGCTTGCCGCTCAATTCATGCAGCGTCTTGAACACCAGCTCGGCATCGGCCACCGGCAGCGATCCCGTACCGCAAGACGGCGTAATCGAACGACTGCCGGCAAATCTGCTGCGTGTCCAGCCCCGTCGCCTTGGCCAGCTTCTCGATCAGCGCGCAGAATCTTCCCATCAGCGAATCGACCGTCTGGGCATGGATCTTGGCGCTGTTGGTGGGAACAATTCCTACCGCCAGCGTCTTTCCCGCTTTCAGGTGGGCCTTGAAGTTATCGGGATAAAGCAGAATGGTTTCGCCGTAATCAAAGGCATCGAAGTTGATGATGTCCACACCGGCATCCATCAGGATCGGCCACTCGGTGTTGCCGCAGCAGTGCACTCCGGCCAGCGCGCCCTCGGCATGAACCGCCTCGATCACTTCACCCAGCTTGGCGACGGTGTCGTCGCGAGTCACGCTCACATAGGTGGAGGAGCCGAAGGCCGACAGAATCGGCTCGTCGACGAAGCAGATGACTTGCTCGGCGAAGGGCTGAAACTTGCGAATCTGCCAGCGACACTTCATCGCCATGCCCTTGACCACCACATCGACGAATTCCGGGTTGTAGTAAATCGCCCGCTTGTTCTCGTCGACGATGCTGAGGCCGACGCTGAGCGGACCGGTGGTCTGTACCTTCACGAAGGGCCGCTTGACGCCGGAGGCTTTCAGCGCCGCCTCCATGGCATAAATGCCCTTGGAGAAGTCGGGGGTGATGCGAAAGGCTTCCAGATCGTCGGCGCAGAATTTCTCGTAAAACTCCGCCAGATCGCCGCTGGTGTCGCCGGTGGTGTCGAAGTACATGCGGCCCTTTTCTTGATCGAGGACCACCCGGGGAATGCCTTCGCTGTACTGGATTTCCATTTGTTCATGCAGCCCAAAGGCCGGCAGCTGCGGCCAGATGGGCGCGTTGGGAATACTTTCTAGAACGACGTTGACGGCCTGCTGCGGATCTTTGTGGGGCAGGCTGCCGATGGCGGTGGCTAAACAGCAGGGCTCGACGCTCATAACACGCTCTCCTTCTCGGTGCAGTACGATTGCAAAGTTTTCTGAAGTGATCGAAAGGGGTTGAGTAACTCGGGATAGCCCAGGTCGACGAGCGCCAGACCCTGCCGGTCGGCCCGGGCTATGCGAACATCCAAGGGAATCGTGCCGAGCAGGTACTCGGCGCCGAATTCGGAAGCGATCCAGCGGCTGTCTTCTTCCGGATCGGCGGTCTTGTTCAGCACCACGCCGAAGCGGCTGATGCCCAGATCCGCCGACATCTGGCGGACGCGCTCGGCGGTCTCCACGCTGCGCTGGCCGGGCTCGACCACCACCATCATCAGATCCACACCCATGGCGGTGCCGCGCCCCAGGTGCTCGATGCCGGCTTCCATGTCGAGGATCACGATCTCGCCGTGGCGCAGCACCAGATGCGACACCAGGCTTTTCAGCAGCACGCTTTCCGGACAGGCACAGCCGCCAGCGGCGTGCTGCACCGCGCCCAGCACCAGCAGGTCGACGCCCTGATGATGGACCGCGTATTTCTCGGCGATATCGGAGACTTCGGGATTGATCTTGAACATCTGGCCGAACTGGCGCACCTTGGCTCCGGTGCGCTCTTCGATCAGCTTGCGTTCGGTGGAGATGGTATGGATCTGAGAACGGAGTGAGGGGGGTAATCCGATGGCGGAGGCTAGATTTGCATCTGGGTCTGCGTCGACTGCTAATACCCGGTGACCGTCCGCCGCATAAAGTCTGGCCAATGTTCCCGCTACGGTGGACTTTCCAACTCCGCCTTTGCCTGATATCGCAAGTTTCATGGTTCGGGTCTCGATCGGGCAATGTGTAGGCCGTGCGGTTTTCTGCCCCGGCGGGACGATGCAGGAGAATCTTTGGCCGTCTCCTGATCGCGAATGACTTGTTCAACGGCCAGCATGGCGAAGCCGACAATCTCTTCGGCCGAGCGCCGCGCTGCCAGTGGATTGCGTTCTTCAATGGCCTCCGTCAACTTGCGGTACTCCTCCAGTTCGAGAGCAACCGAGGCCGGCAGCAGCAAGGTGTAAGACAGGGCCACGCGGAACGGTCCATGGATGGTGGCGTTCAGCTGCTGGAACAGCGGATTGTGCGAGGCGGCGATGACCGCCGTGTGATAGCGCAGGTCGGCATCAATAGCGCCTTCCAGGTCCTGAGCCGCGAGGATCTGCAAGCGCCGTCCCAGACACTGGCGAATAAAGGCGATTTCTTCCTGACTGGCGCGCAACGCAGCAAAGCCGGACGCAATCGGTTCAATCGCCAGGCGGACTTCGCACAGGTCGCGCAGGAAACGCGGATCGGGTTTCAGATGCGACTGCCAGTTGAGAATGTCGGGGTCGAGCTGATTCCATTCCGTGCGCGGGCGGGCCCGCGTGCCGGAGCGAGGACGCACCTGCACCATCCCTTTGTTTTCCAGAACCTTGATCGCTTCCCGTAGGATGCTGCGGCTCACTCCCAACTGCTTGCACAATTCCCCTTCGTTGGGGAAAGCCACTAGTTGTGCATCCCGTTCGGCTCGAATCACCTGCAGAGCCAGGGCGCGGGTTACGCGACTGTGCAGGTTTTCCGTGGTATCGAGCTGGGCGAATGGTGTAGCCGGTCCCTTCATTTCAGTCATATCATATGCTCAGATTGGAAGTGTCCAAAAGGAAATCAAGGCCGGACAAGAAGAATTCGCTGATCGTTCCCGAAACGGGAATCGGGGCGCATTGCCTGCAAGTCTTCACCTGATTTTCCAACAACATTCCCGCTGTATTTTGTCGTGATTGTCAAGCCCTAAATTAGCAATGCATCCAAGAGAACATCACCGCAGGCCGGGATGCTAGAAGGAAAAACGCAGGGAAAGTTGTTGCACCCGCGGCGTGGTCAGAGTCGCGCCGTAAACGCCGAAGGAGCCGCTGGTGGTCAGGTTCTGCAGCGAGTTCAGTGGATTCACGTCGAAGCGTACCGAGTTGGTGACGTTGTAGACATCCCAGGCAAATTGCATTCCGGTGCGTTCGCTCAGCTTCCAGTTCTTGGCCATGCGGGCGTCGATGCCGAAGTAGCCGTCGCCGCGGAAATTGTTGCGTTGGCCAGCTTCGCCGGGATAAGGATTCTGCAGCGCGGCCAGCGCCTGCGCGGGATTGGCGAACGCGTTGGGAGCACCGTTGGCGCCAATGGAAGTGCCAGTCTGGATGGGCCCGGTCTGGATCATATTGCTTTTCTCCAGCCAGTTGGTTCCCCATCCCGCGCCGCTTATGACGCTGAAGGGCAGACCGCTGCTCCAACGACCCACACCCGACAATTGCCAACCGCCAATGATGCGATCCATCCAGGTGCTGGACCGGCTGCCCAGCCATTTACCTTTGCCGAAGGGCAAGTCCACTACCCAGCTGCCAGTAATCAGGTGCCGGATGTCGTAATCAGACGGACCGTAGCTGAGCTGCGGATTCCAGGCGTTCAGGATCGCGCTGAAGCTGCTGCCCACGCTGCTGCCCGTGCTGGATGAATACACGGTGCGCTCATCATCGGAGCCCATGTCGAGCGACTTGGCATAGGTGTAGCTCAGCTCCATTTGCATGCCGTGGCTCATGGCATGGCGCAACACCAGTTGGCCGCCGTTGTAGTTGCTGTCGCCGATGGAGGCCCAGCTGTACATACTGGCAAACTGCGTCGGCCAGAAGCGGCCCGTCTTGCCGCCGCATCCGGGATAGCACAAGATATCGAGCGCGTAGAGAGCGCCGGTTTCGTTGCCCAGATTGTATTTCCAGATGGAGTTGTAAATATTCTGCGTGGCGCTCACGCCGCTGCCGGCGGCGTCGGGAAACATGTCCTCGAAATACTGAATGGGCGCGACTTTGGTCTGCCCGGAATAACCGTCTTTGGAGAGCTGCGCGGCGGCGGCGAAATAATCCTGACCCGTCTTGGGATCGACCAGATCCAGCGGCTGCGCCAGATCAATCTGCTGCAACTGATTCCGTCCGAAGCGTCCCAGGTACGCCGCTTCCAGCACGAATCCGTCGGGCAGTTGCCGTTGCCAGGAAACATTGACCACGTGCGCGTAGGGTGTCTGCATCTGGCTGTCGATGCCGTGGGTGATGGCGAAGCCGGTGGTCAGCGGATCGGTCGGCGAAAGCGCCGGATAGTTGACGCTCTGCTGCGGCGCGCCGGTCAAGTCAGGGATGTTGTGAATGCCGGTGAAGCGCGGCGAGGTGTCGGGCGTCAGCACATTGGTTGGATTGGTGATGCTGTCGCTGAGACCGTAGGAGCCGTACTGGTCGAAAAGATTGACGATACTTTCGCCGAAGTGATCGTAGTATTTGCCGTAACCGGCCCGCAGCACGCTGTCGCCCGTATTGCCGAAAAGCTTGTGCCAGAAGCCGTGTCCCACATTGGGGGAGTAGGCAAAAGCGAAGTGGGGCGCCAGATCGGCTTTGGGCATGGGCCAGTAGGGGGCGAGTCCGCGGGCCTGTCCCGAAGGCGCGAAGGAAATGTACGGCTGCACGCTGTTGCCCAGCGCCGCCTGCTGGCCGCGGGTTTCAAACCACTGATAGAGATTGGTGGTCGGGGCAACCTGCTGGCCATTGACTTCATACGGCGTTTGCAAGAGGGTGTGACGCAGGCCGTAGCTGACGGTCAGGTTTGGGGTGATGCGCCAGGAATCTTGAGCGTAGTACTCGAATTCGTTGTTCTTAAAATCGCGGTTGATCATCGCTCCGCCGGGCAACAGGCTGCCGGTCTGCCCATTGGCCGAGACGCGATAGTTCGATTGCTGGGTCACATAGTCGAGCAGCCCGGCCAGATTGGTCATCGAGTAGTTGTAGGAGCCGGCGAAGCTATTATCGACTGAAGGAAATCCAAACACCGTGGGATCGAGACTTCCGCCGACGCCCACGATGCCGGCATTCACCAGCGCATAGGAGTTGGTTACCGCCGAGTTGTAAGACAGAGCGTTGCTATCGTTCTCATTGTGGATGAGGCGATAGTTGGCGCCGAACTGCAGTGTGTGCCGCCCTTTGGTCCATGTCAGATCGTCGACCAGATTATGCACCGGCACATCGACGATGGTGGTTCGCGTCTGCGCGTCGATAGTGCTCATGCCATAGAAATTTGCATACGAACCTTGTCCGATACCGTAGCTGGCATAGCCCTGGCGAATGTAGCTGTAACGCAGGCTGTTCATCAGGTTGGTCGACAGGGCGGAGTTGAGACCGACGGCCAATCCCTTGCTGTCAGAGGAATTGTTGGAGCTGGCGGGCTGGCCGGGAAACTGCGGAGCTCCCAGCAGCGAGTCGTTCTGCAGATTGCCGCGCACGAACAGCCAGTTGCGGCTGGACAGAGCGTAGTCGACCTTGGCGATGTAGGTATTCAGCGAAGCCGGCGCGGGCGCCGACCAGGTGTAGGACGCGGTATTCAGGCCATCCCCGGCGGAATAGCCGTTGGGTAGCGGATACTGCTTGAAGAGGGCGAGCGAATTGGGATCGACCCCCGGCCCCCAGGGACAAGTGCCGTTGGCGCTGCAATTCGGATCCATGGAGGCAATCTGCGCGGGCGTGAGGGTGACGGTTTGCGTGACGCCATTGGTCGTGCTGGGATATTTGATTTCTCCGGCGCGCAACGAAGCCGTAGGCACAATCATCGTCATCTGCTGGTTTTCGTTGATCTTCTCGCCTTCGTAGGTAGTGAAGAAAAACAGTTTGTTCTTCTTGATGGGACCGCCCAGCGACGCGCCGTAAGCGCTGCGGTCGAGCGTGCCGGGAACATTGGGCAAGCCTTGCGCCAGCTCGGCCTGCTTGTTAAACCAGTCGTTGGCGGGAGGGATCCAATCCCGGGTGCGACCGTAGACGCTGCCATGCCAATCGTTGGTGCCGCTCTTGGTGAGGATGTTGATCTGCGCCCCGGAGGAGCGGCCGGTGTCGGCGTTGAAGCCGGAGGTGGTGACGCGAAACTCCTCGACCGAATCAAGCGTGGAACGCAAAACGCCGGTGAAGGCATAGCCGCGGACTTGATCGTTATTGTCCAGACCGTCGAGGGTGGAGTTGTTCTGGTCGGAGCGCGCGCCGGCGGCGCTGCCACTGCGGCTGTCATGACTCTGATCGTTGTGCAGGCCGAGATAGAGCACTCCCGGCTGCAGGCTGAGCAGATCGGGAATATCGCCTTCCACGGGCAACGACTCAATGGTCGAGCTGTTGAAGACATTGCCCATGGTGGCGTCACTGGTATTGAGGGCGGGCGCCTGGCCGTTGACGCTGACCGTGGTGGCGGTGGCTTCCACGGCGAGAGAAAAATTGAGTACGGCCGGCTGATTGATCAGCAGCTCGATGGTCTTCGACCGGGCGGAGAATCCGTCAGCCTCGACGGTCACGGTGTAGGTTCCAGGTGGCAGTTGAGAAAACTGATAAGCGCCACTGGCGTCGGCGGTGCGGGTCTGTGAAAAGCCGTTGTCGTGGTTGACCAGCAAGACTTGTGCGAAAGCAATCACGGCGCCGGATGGGTCGGAGATTGTACCTCGCAGGGAAGTGGTGGTGGTTTGCGCGGCCGCGGAAATCACAAATCCCAATAACGCGACCGTCGCAAAATATCGCGGTGCGAGATTGAGGCATACTTTCAAAGTCGATCCTTACCAGACTTGCGCCAGACCATCCGAAGCGGGTGGGACGCAGTACTGCTCCAGCTCGGCCTGGGCTACGCAGAAGGCCCGTCCGAGCAAGTCAGGCCGCATGACTTCGGCGGCCGAGCCGGCGATCCATGACGGTTCAGGGGTGAGCAGAAGGACGGAAGAAAAATTCTCCGCCACAAGATTCAAATCGTGCACCGCGGCGATGATGGTGATGCCGCGTTCGTTGAGCCGCCGCAGCAGGGCGATCAGCTCGATCTGGCGGCCCACGTCGAGATGCTGGGTGGGCTCATCCAGCAGCATCACCTTGGCTTGCTGCGCCAAGCCGATGGCGATCTTCACCCGCTGGCGCTCGCCGCCGGAAAGCTGCGAGTACACCCGGTGCCGCAGACGAGCGACGTCGACCGCTTCCATGGCTTCTTCCACCGCTTCGTGGTCGCGGGGGGTGCTGGTCCCGAACAGCGGCAGATAAGGTACCCGGCCCTGGGCGACAATCTCTTCCACGCGGAAGTTGAAGGGCAGTGCCAGTTCCTGCGGCACCAGGGCAATGGAGCGCGGCAGGTGCTGCCGGGGCCAGTCGGCTAACGGCTTGCCTTCGACCAGAATGCTGCCCGAGCTGGGTTGAAGCAGACGCGTGGCCAGCTTCAGCAGCGTGGTCTTGCCCACGCCGTTGGGGCCCAGTAGCGCGACCATTTCTTGCGTCTCAACCCCAAACGACAGCCGGTCCAGCAGCAGGCGCGGACCGCGCGAAAACGATACATCCCGAAATTCAAGAATGCTGGAGGTCATTGACCAGACTCCCGCGAGCGATGGTGTAACAGGTAGAGAAAAGCAGGTCCGCCCAGAAAGGCCGTAAACACGCCTACGGGAATTTCGGTGGGCGAGAAGGCGGTTCGGGCCAGAGTGTCTGCCAGGATAAGAAAGGTTGCGCCGCCCAGGGCGGCCGCCGGCAACAGACGCACATGGTTGGGGCCGATCAGGATGCGGAGGAAGTGTGGAACCAGCAGGCCCACGAAGCCGATCAGTCCGCCCAGCGACACCGCCGCAGCGGTCAGCAGCGATCCCAGAATCACCGTGGCCACGCGCACCCGGCCCACGTGAACGCCCAGCTGCGAGGCATACTCTTCGCCCAGGGCGAGGGTGTTGAGACGGCTGGCCACCGGCATGGCGAGAGCGAGGGCGACGATCGACAGCGGAGCAATCAGGGCCAGTTGGCTCCAGGCGGGGATGCCCAGCTGCCCGTGCAGCCAGGCCGCCAGCACGCGCAAACCGGAGCTGGAGGCCTCCTGGCGCAACTCGAAGACCACCGTGCCCGCGTTCAGCATGGTGCCGATGGCGAAACCAGCCAGCAGCAAAGTTTCCATGGCGAAGCTGCCGCTGCTGCGCGCCAGATACCACACCAGGATCATGGTCAGCACCGAGCCGGCAAACGCCAGCAGAGCGGTAGCGCTGAAGCCGGCGAAAGAGAGCGTCGGAATCAAAAAGATTCCAATCGCGCCGCCCAGTGCCGCGCCGCCCGAGGTTCCCAGCACAAAAGGATCGGCCAGGGGATTACGAAACAGGCCTTGAAACAAAACGCCCGTCGCCGACAGAGCCGCTCCTACCAGGGCTGCCGCCAGCACGCGGGGAAGACGCAAGGCAAAGATGATCTCGGCGGCCTCACCCGCCTGGGTGGGGTGCAGAAAAGCGCGAAGCACTTCGCTGACCGGCAGGCGAACCGCGCCCAAACAAGTGGCAAAAATAACGGAGAGCACGAGCGCCACCAGCAAGATCAAGTTGACGGTATTGGTGCGGACTCTGCTTTCCCGTTTCGATGAACTCCCCAACCCTGCCTCCGGCAGCTGATGGCTGCTCTCTTGACCGGCTCCCGTTTGCTTCAAAGCCGCTGGCTCGGCCCACCTGGCTGCGACCGACGGTGACTTCGGCCCTGGCTTGCCGCCTGCATCACGATATGTCTGTAGTCCAGCCAAGATATGTGTCCTCAATCACTCACTAGCCGTTGTCTGTCACTTGACACGCCGACGGTGAAGTGATGTTGCTGCGGCAGACTCCATTGCCGTTGCCGGCGAAATACCTCCCAACAGGAGGTGTAATCGCATTTGGAAAAGTCAGTCGGGCTGTGGCGCAACTGCGCCAGTTCGCCGAGAAACGTGCGTATCACGCCGGCATGAGTGACCACCGCCGCGCAGCCGTCTTCCACCTGGTCGGCAATCGCGTTCATCGCGCCGTGAATCCGATGCAGAAAATCTTCGAAACCCTCTCCTTCGGGAGCAGGAATGGAAGGATGAAGATCCAGCCACTGTTGCGCGTAGACCGGATCCCGCGCCATGACTTGGTCCCAATCCAACCCCTCCCAGCTCCCGAAGGCAAGCTCACGGAGAGAAGCGAGCTGAAAAACTTGCAGGTTGCGGCACTGGGCGATCGATTCTGCCGTCTGCCGCGTGCGTTGTAAGTCGCTGGAGAAAATGTGAGTCACGGTCCGACCCTGGAGCCGCCGATTGAGGTCGGCTAGCTGCGCCAGTCCCTCGCGGTTAAGCGGCGGGTCGGTGTGACCGCAGAAACGTCCGGCCAGATCGGTGCGCGCGTGGCGGATCAGGATCACAGTGCAGCGTGTCGCAGTGGCTTGAGCACTGGAGCGCTTCATGACCACACCCCGCAGACGTAAACCGCAATTTCCGCCAGCTGGTTCGTTGCGCCAAAGCAGTCGCCGGTAACGCCGCCAATCTGCGAGCGGTAGTACAAGCCGCTAAGAATGGTGACAGCGATAACGGCGGCGATCGGAATCAGAGCCTGCATGCGCAGCGCCCAGCCGACGATGAGAAATGCCAGCAGCGTGCCGATGCCGGCCGACACTAGCGGAATCTTGTGCGCCAGCTTGGCTCCCAGGCCGTCCGTGCGCGCCGAGTCCAGGAACGCGCCCAGCGGCAACGTGGTCCAGCGGCAGAGGACGTGAGCCGTCAACAGGTAGAAGGGGAATCGTGCCACCGGCATGGCAGAAAGCAGCGTCCAACGCGCCAGCAGTGACAAAACGATGGCCAGGGTGCCGAAGCTTCCGATGCGGCTGTCGTGCATGATCTCCAACATGCGCGGCTTGGTCCATCCCCCGCCGAACGCGTCGGCAGCATCGGCTAATCCATCTTCATGAAAGCCGCCGGTGATGATCACCAGGTAAGCCAGTACGACGACAGCCACTACCATCTTCGGCAAGTGCCAGCGCAAGCCGCGCTCGATGCCGATGCCGCCCAAGGCGATCACTGCGCCGATCAGGGGAAAGAACTTGGCGCCGCCTAGAACCATCTCGGGCTCGAAGCGGAAGGCAGGCATAGGAATGCGAGTCATGAACTGCACTGCCGTCGCCAGCTGGCGTAGAGTCTTCACGCTTCGTTGGCCTCGCTGATGCCAGCCGAGCTAAAGGTTGCCATCTCGTTGTAAATCCGCAGCGCCGCCTCGATGAGCGGGAAGGTCAGCACAGCGCCGGTGCCTTCGCCCAGCCGCATATCCAGTTGCACCAGCGAACGCAGTTGCATGTGATCGAGCAGGGCGCGGTGGCCGGGCTCCTGCGAAAGATGTCCGGCAAAGATGGCGCCGCGCGCGTCCGGCGCGATTGAGCACGCCACCGCAGCACCCGCAGTGCAGATAAAGCCGTCGATGACGACCGCAATGCGCCGCGCCGCCGCGCCTAACACCATGCCGGCGATGGCAGCGATTTCCAGGCCGCCCACACAACGTAGGACATCGAGCGCGTCGGGTTTGGTGGATGAGAAATCTCCGAAGTGAAAGCGCAGGGCTTTGTCAATGATCTGAGCCTTCGACAGCCGCCGCAGGTCATCGACTCCGGTGCCTCGGCCGGTTAGCTCGGCAACCGGTCGGCCGGTGAGCGCGGCAGTAATAGCAGTGGCTGCGCTGGTATTGCCGATGCCCATCTCGCCCAAGGCAATCAGGGTGCGACCTTGGGCGCTGGCTTCTGCGGCCAGATCGATGCCCACCTGCAGCGCGGCGTTGATCTCAGCTTCCGACATAGCGGCTTCGCGGGCAAAATTGCGGGTTCCGCGCCGCACCTTGCGATGCACCAGGCCGGGGGCGCCGTCGAAGTCGGCATCCACTCCCACATCGACTACCACAATGTCGGAGTTAGTGTGCCGGGCCAGAACGTTGATGGCCGCTCCTCCGTTCAGGAAGTTGCCCACCATCTGCTGGGTCACCTCGCGGGGATAAGCGCTGACACCTTCGTCGGTGATGCCATGATCGGCGGCAAAGACGTACACTGCCTTGCCTGCGATCCGGGGCGGTTCTTCTTCCCGCCACGCGACGTACTGCCCCGCCACCGCTTCCAGTTGTCCCAGACTGCCCAGCGGCTTGGTCAGGCAATCCAGGTGCTGTTGCGCTTTCTGCTTGCGCGTGTCGTCAATGGCGCGAATGCCGGCAATGGTTTGCTCGACCGCCGCATTCAGTTTCACCGGCGTTCTTAATTCAGCTTCCACGACTCGCCTCCAAAAGTGAGTTTGATGCCGGCCCGTACGGTGAAGGGAAGCGCGGGATATCCGTACACTTCCTGATAGTGCTGGTTCAGAATGTTCGACATCGAGGCATAAAGGCTGAGGTATTTCTTCAGCTGGTAGCTGCCGTACAAGTCGACTTTCTGATAGCTGGGATCGAGATTGCGATTAGGCAGCAGCAGGGTGTTGCCAAAGTCGGTGTCGATCAGGAAGGTGCTATCGTCACGGCGGGAGACGAAAGTTCCCATCGCCGACAGAAACATGCGGCGATAGCTCCAATCGACTCCGGCAAAGCCGGTGTTAGGCGCGATGCGGAAGGGACGCGCTCCCACCAGCGGAGAGTAGGCTCCGATGGGAATAGTGGGGAACAGCGGGTTGATGGCCGGCGCCAGGGCGCTGCTGGAGAACGACTGCTGTACCACAGCGTCGGTGTAGGTCCAGCCGCCGCGCAGCATCACTTTGCGGTTTACCTGATACTGGAAGCCCACCTCCGCGCCTTGCGCGCGGTAGTCCAGGGTGTTCACCGCGGCACCGAAGATGCCCTGCGCCTGAGCCACGGCCTCGGGTACTCCCAATTGCACCAGATACTGGGAGCTGACAAATTCCGCCTGATTGGTGAACTCGTTGTGGAAGTAGGTGATGGAAAGCCGCGCCTTGCCGTCGAACAGTTGCTCCTGCACACCACCATCGTAGGTTCGCGAGTTCTCGGCCAGGAATGGCTGGATGTGATATTGCGAGATCAACTGCGGGCCGTTGGGAACCACCGACGTGTCCTGCAGCAGGTGGTAGAGCGAATTGTTCTCGTAATAAATGCTGGGTTCTTTAATCCCCTTGGCAAAGTTGAAAGTCAGGCGAGTTCCGCTGAAGACGCCGCTGCCGCCCGGGCGTACCAGGTAATAGGCCAGCGAAGCGCGCGGGGTGCCGGCCACACCGAATACCGCGTTGTCCTCGATTCCTCCCCCCAGGGTGTAAAACAGCCGATTCCACAGACCGCCCTGGATCTCCATCAGGTAGCTGAAATTGTTGCGGTCGGTAGACGACAGACCCTCGAACGAGTTGTAGGTGAAACCGCTCTCGTTGGTGTAGTTGAAGGCGAAAAGAGCAGTGAGCTTTTCGTTTACCCGGTAGTCGGTCTGGGCGTAGACGTAATTGGTGTTGGTCAGGTAGGACGAGAGCTGCGGATAGACTCCGGCGTACTGATAAATGGCCTGCCCGGGCTGCGGCAACCAAGGCTCGGATTGGGCTACTGCGGCCGGCGTAATGTTGAATCCGTTGGCGCCCTGCTGGGTAACCGGCGCGCCCAGGTAATACGAGGGATATCCCAGGCCGTAGGGATCGAAGGGAATTCCGGTGGGCGAATAGTCGTTGTATTCCGAACGCAGCCGCACTCCGCCATAGCGCAGCAGATTATGCCAGCGATCGCTGGCGCGGTTGTCCAGGGTGACGCCAAAAATCGTGTTCTGCTGATTGTTGGCGGCATCGTCGGCGATGCCATAGGCGGCGATCGCGTTGGCGGAATTGTAGCCGGCAACGACCCGGTCGACGGTAGCGCGCAAGGTGGTGTTGGGGGTTATCTGAAAACCGAGGTTGGCCAGATAAGCGTCCCGGTGAAACTGGCTGTCGGGAGTACTGTTCTGGGTGCCGTAGCCCGAGTATCCGGTAAAGTAATCCAACCGCTTCCAGTAGCCGCTAACGCTGCCATCCTGATGATAGGTGCCGAAAGTTCCGCCATCGGCTCCGTAGGTAAATAACGGCAGAGGAGTGTCGCCGTGCTGCATGGTGATGCTGACCACACTGGCCAGCGCGTCGGAGCCGTACAGCGCGCTGTTGGGACCGCGCTGGAATTCCACCCGGCCAAATCCGTCAGCCTGCAGGTAAGAAAGATCCACCACCCCGCCAATGTCGTTAATGGGAATGCCATCCATTAGGACTTTATTAGCGTCATCCTGGCCGCCGCGAACAAACAGCGAGGCCAGACTTCCCATTTGTCCGGTTTGCGTTACCTGGCTGCCTAACTGATCGCGTAGCGCACCTTGCACGTCCACCCGCGTGTTCAAGTCAGCACTGTTTATCACGCTGATCGAAGTTCCGGTCTGCGCCTCCGGTGTTTCCAGCCCAGTGGCTGTTACCACCACGTTTTGTGCGACCACGGAAGGTGAGAGGGTGAGGCTGACGTCGACGCCATGTCCGGGCTCGGCGAACACTTCCTGACTGGTGGAGGCAGCGAAAGTCTTGGCCTCGGCGCGGACCGAGTAGCGCCCCGCTTCCTCAATTTTGAATTGGAATTTCCCGGCGGGATCGGTGATGGCAGTGCGGATGTCTTTGCCGCCCTGCACTAAAACTACGGTTGCTCCCGGGATCACCGCGCCCAAGGAATCGGTGACCGTACCGGTGATGGCCGGTTCAGCTGGCCAGGCTGGAATCGAAATCGCCAGCAGCAGAAGAACAATGAACACGCGTTGCATACCTTCCCCCTCGGAAGAGTCGTGGTTGTCTCACCGGGTCGGTCTCCTGACTGAGGACCCGACCGTCACCTTCCCGCTGGGCGCAGTGGTTGTCGACGGTCGATACGTTGTCCTTTACAGTTGCGGGGCAGTGGCGGAGTTTCACCGCGCTTCCCGTACACCCTGTGGATCGAGTTGTGGTTGTCCATGCCATCTCAGTGAGATTGCACGGCATGGATCTGCCGGGCTAAATCCTCCAATCCATCGAAGGCAACCGGAGCGGGGATCTGGATACGGTCGTCGATGACAATGACCCGGCCCTGGCGTACTGCTTCCAGTGATTTCCAGCCCGCCCGTTGTTGCATATCCTTGAAATTGACTGGTCCGTCTTTCATCAGCAGGATGTAATCCGGCTTTCTGGGCAGAATGGTTTCGACATTCATTTGCAGCCAGTCTTGGGCCAGATCGTCGGTCACCGACCGCGCTCCGGCGGCCGAGATCATCTCCGTGATGAAAGCGTTGCGTCCGGCGGTGATCAATGGGTCGATCGACAGGACCAGCAGCACGGCTAGCTTGTTCTTGCCGGTGGATTGGGCGCGAACTTTGCTTTCCCGCGCCCGCAGGCTGGCAATCAGCGCAGTCGCTTCGCGATCCCGTCCCAGAACGCGTCCCACCAACTCGACGGTGCGATAGATATTGGAAACATTGCCGGTGTTGAACAGAAAAACCGGAATGCCCAGCCGTTCCAGTCCCTCAATCGTTTCCGCGCCGTTGAACTCGGGGAGAGCAAGGACCAGATCAGGATGCAAAGCCACGATCTTTTCCAGCGAAGGACCGACCACGGCACCGACGCTAGGTTTCTCCTGCGCCGCCTGCGGCGGATAGACGGTGTAATTGGTGATGCCCACCAGAACCGATTGCGCTCCCAGCGCGTAAACCGTGTTGGTGAGGCTGGGGGACAGGCTGACCACGCGATGAACCTGGTCCGGGACGGCAACCGAGCGGCCGGTATCGTCGCGCTCCCAGCGTACCGCCCAGGCGCACGACGTCAAGGCCAGAAGCAGCGCGATGTATCGTGCCAGGATTCTCATAGCGCGGCCACCTTGGCCTGGCGGCAGCGCCGGGTGAAGTGCGCCGTCGCTTCCGGATTGGCGGCAAAGCTGAGATGAATGTAGCTGGCCAGAACATTGTCGAGGCAGTAGCCTTCGGGCTCTTCGGTTCCGGCCAGCACACGCCGAGTATGGTATTGGCGCCGGATGTCTCCCGTGGGAGTCACGCGCGAGTAGTGAAAACTATGTCCGCGCATTCGAGTGCCCCGCGCCGCTATTGGGCAATCGTCGAGCACTTGTACCTCGGTGTAGCCAAATCCTTCCAGGCGATCCAGCATTTCGACCGAAAGCGGCAACACCGAAGCCATGGCATGATGCCGTCCGTCGCGGGTTTGCAAGTTTTCGGCCAGGTACATCAAGCCGCCGCACTCGGCGTAAACCGGATGCCCGCTGCGGGTAAATCTGCGGAGCGAATCGAGGAAGGAATGATTTTGCGCGAGCTCCTCGGCATACACCTCGGGATAACCTCCGCCCAGATAAAGACCATCCAGCGATGCGGGCAGCGACGTATCCGACAGCGGACTGAATTCCACCAGCTCCGCTCCGGCCGCACCCAATGCATCCAGCGAGGATTGGTAGTAGAAGGAAAAAGCTTGATCCTGGGCGATGCCGATATGTACCCGGCCATTGCGCCTGGCGCCGTTGTGGCGGAAAGTCGCTGGCGGCCGATCGTCGCTGGCTTCCTGCTCAACTGTGATGTCGCAACTCGCCAGCAAGCGATTCAGGTCGAGATGAGTCTCCACCGCCCGGATCAGAAGCCCGACCTGCTCGGGATTCCAGGTTTTCTCGCCAGCGGTAACCAATCCCAAATGGCGCTCCTGCAGAGTAAGTTCAGCCAACCTGGGAAACCAGCCCAGCACCGGCACGCCAATCGGAGCGATCGCCTGGCGCAGCAAATCGAGATGAACCGGCCCTGCGGCGCCGTTTAGAATCACTCCCGCCAAGGAGACTTGGGGATCGAACTCGGCGAAGCCTTTCACCACCGCAGCCACGCTGCGCGCCGCATTCGAGGCATCGACGACCAGCACCACCGGCAAGCCCAGCAACTTGGCGATCTCGGCAGTGCTGCCTTCGTCCGAGCTGCCATTCACTCCGTCGAACAGCCCCATGACGCCTTCGACTACGGCAACGTCGGCGTGCCGCATGGCTTTGTGGAAGATGTCGAGATTGGTTGCGGTGGGCAACATCCAGGTGTCGAGGTTGTAGGAAGGACGTCCGGCAAGAACACTATGATGGGCGGGATCGATGTAGTCGGGGCCGCACTTGAACGGCTGCACCCTCAGCCCTCGCGCCCGCAGAGCCGCCAGCAATGCCGCCGTGATGGTGGTCTTGCCCACTCCCGAAGCCTGTGCCGGAGACGACGAAGCCCTTCATGCCCGCGCCCCCGTTGGTTGCTTGACGAACAGCGGGCATCCGGCGACCATCAGGATAACTTCATCCGCCGCGGCGGCGATGCGTTGGTTCATGCCGCCCAGCAGGTCGCGATAGGTGCGAGCCATCTCGTTGGCGGGCACAATGCCGTTGCCCACTTCGTTGGAGACCAGGATCACGGAAGCCGAGACGCGACGCAGTAACCCAGCTAGGCGATCAGCGTGGGCCAGCACCAGGTCGCCACTCTGGCCATAGTGCTCCATTAGGTTGGCGGTCCATACCGTCAGACAATCGACCACGATGGTGTCGAACTGTTCGCCGCACTGCCGCAGAGCCTCTTCCAGCGCAATCGGAGCTTCGATGGTCGTCCAGGAGGCCGGCCGATCGGCGCGATGCCGCGCGATGCGATCCCGCATCTCGTCGTCGCAGGCTTCGGCCGTCGCTATGAAAGCAACACGCGTACCGACTGCGGCAAATTCCTGAGCGTAACGGCTCTTGCCGCTGCGAACACCACCGAGCACCAGAACAATTCTTCGGCTCGAGTCGTCAGAAGACATTCTTCATCCCGCGCACAAGTCACATCTGGGACGGGAAAGCTCGTGCAGCAATTTTCCAGAAGACCCGAGCGAGCGGGTCGTTCAAGACGCCGATTGGCCCTCCCATCGCAGCCAAATCGGACAACAGGTAAGTGTCTGGTCGGAATCCTGACTTGCGCCTCATCGGTCCTGGACCGCCTTCCCAGAGTTGTCAGCTCCAGTGGCTTGCTGGCCGGACCTCCGCGCTTACAGTTGCGGGGCAGTGGCGGATTTTCACCGCGCTTCCCAACTACCAGACATCCCGGTTATAGCTCTGGGGAAAAGTGATGTCAATTGTGATCATATGATTGAGATACCACTTGGGGGTTAGTCTTCCCATAATGGGAAAAGCAAAGGACGCTTACTCACGAGAAACTGCGACTTGCAAAATTGTGGACCACGAAAGCGCTATACGGATGAAGGTCAATAAATGGTTTCAGAACAAGATTCTTAGCTGACTGTGGGCCCGAGGTGTAGTACACTCTCGCCCTACTTCCCGGTAGCGTCTCGGGACCCACTTCTGTGCTGGAGTAATGCATGGCGCGCCACGCCACTCGTCGTCCTAGCTCAGTGCGACTACAGCCTTTTCAGCGAACACTTCTGCTGGCTGGAATCCTCGAGTTTTGCGACCGGAAATGTGCTGCCCGCATACCACCGCCGGATGACCACGCTGCCCGGGGCAACCGCCAAAGATAGAGGAGATGCCCTGTGAAGAGTTTCTTCAGAATGCTCAAGGATTCGACGCTTGTAGCCTCAGCCCTAATCCTGTTGCTAATGGTTATCAGTGCTCCCGGCTGGGCCGACCCGCTGATCTGCGGTCAAAACGGTCAGCAAACTCTCAATCCCTACGGCGATTTGCAGTCCAATTACAAGACCGACCTCAAAGTTGTCGGGCAATGCGACATCAACGGAGTCCCTGGCGATGGCCAGAAGAGCTTGCTGTATGTGTTTCACAACGTGAACATCATTGGCGGCGGCTCGCTCATCTTCCACGATGATTACGACGTCGACTTCTATGCCGAGTCGATTCTGATCGAGGGCACCTATTCCGGCAGCCCGGCCAAGCTGAACCCAGGCAAGTTGATCGCGGTCTCCACGCGACCAGGCCTGCTGCCGCGCGCCAGCCAGGCCGGCGGGGTTCTGCCTTTTCAGAAGCGGCTTACCTTCCACCTGTGGGGAGCGGAAGAGGATGCCGGCATACCGTGCGCCAGCCCGAAAGGTCCCGAAGGCGCGCCCTGCGGCATTCCCGACGACCTGTGGAAGGCCAACACTATCATGGCCGTCAGCCTGATGAAGAGCCCGCCGCCGATGCCGCCCATGCCGAAAAATCAGGATTGCAAACACTACACCGGATACAGCGCGGTGCTTCCCAAAGACGATTGTTTCTATCAGTACGAGATTCAGGATTCGCAGGACCGGGCTTCGGGCAACCCGGCTTACTTCGGCCACAAGGTGCTGGCGGTCTCCTTCGGCGGGGTATTGCAGCTGTTCGGCTCGAAGGGCGCAACCTATCTGGCTCAGGGCCAGAAATGCAATCCAACCAAAGAAGGAACAGAGTGTAATCCGGCATTCAGCGGCACCAGCTGGGTGCGGCTTACCGGTGTGACCGACGCCACGCACATTACGGTTAACCGCGGTGTCGACTGGAAAAACGGCGATCAGGTGGTGGTTACCACCACCGACTATCTGCCTTCCCACTCCGAAAAGGTGACGCTGGCAGCCGATGCCAACGGTGGCACCAGCCTGAGCTTGGCCGCGCCAGGATTGGAGGAAAAACATAATGCGGCTGAGTATCCCCTGCCCACGGACTTGCCGAAGACGATCGGCCCAATCAACGATCCCAACGTTCCCGACGTTGATCGCGCCGTCGATACCCGCGCCGCCGTGGCCCTGCTCAATCGCAACATCCAGATCGTCTCGCAAGGCAACCTGCCTTCCGTTCCCTTCACCGAAGAGCCCAAAAACTATTACGGCGGACACACCATTGCCCGCCAGGGCATCGCCAGTTTTCAGGTGCAGGGGGTGGAGTTCTATCAACTGGGACAAGGCGGAGCCAAGGGCCGCTACCCGGTGCACTTCCACATGCTGCGCAAGGTGCCGCAGCCGGTTTCGACCACCAAAGATCCCACCCCGGAGCCATTGAACTATCTGAAGGACTGCTCTATCTGGGACTCCATGACGCGTTGGGTCACCCTGCACTCCACCGAAGGCATGTATTTAGCGCGCAACGTCGGCTTTGAATCCATCGGCCACGGCTACTACCTGGAAGATGCCACCGAGGTCAATAACAAGCTTTACAGCAATATCGGCGTCTCCGCGCGCGCCGCGATCCGGGATACGGTACACAACCCGCGGCAAGTCCCGGGAATTCTGGCCGACAATCAGCCGCGCCATCCCGATTTTCACAATGAGGACTACATGCCGTACCGCTCCGATTATCAATCATCCCAGCGTTTTCTGGATCACCAACGGCTGGAACGATTTTGAATACAACTTTGCGGCCGGAGCGGCCACCTGCGGCGCCTGTTACTGGTGGGTGCCGACCGCCGTAAGCGGTCCCTCGCAGTATGAGACCTTCGACGGCTACGCTTCGCAACAGATCGTGCGCGACCAGCCCACCAACTACAACCGCGCCGGAATCGCGCCGCTCGATATCTTCAAAGGCAACTCTTGCGTTGCCGCTATGAGCTCGTTTCAGATGAATGGGCAGACAGCGGAGTGTCTGGGCGTGTCAGGCGACGGCGAGGAGAAGCTTTCGGCCGTGCCCTCCAAGGCCCCGCCCGGCCCGCAGGGAAACATTCTGCCGCTGCAGCCGTTTCAGATCTATTACCCCGTGGTCGGCGAAGTACACAATCCGACCCTTTGCAACGCAAAGGACTGCTCGCCCAATATCAACGTTTGCGACGGCGCCGATACCTACAAGACCTGCGCCGTAACCCACCTGGACCACTACACCAGTTCGTTTAGCTTCGCGCAAACGAATTTCGCTGCCATCTGGCTGCGCAAAGGCTGGAATCTGGTCACCAATACCGCGGTCACCGACGTTCAGACCGGCGGCTTGAACTTCATTACCGGTGGCGGCTACACCCGCTCAGACGTGAACCTGGGAGAATGGATGGTGGCGCGGAACACCGTCTTGGTTGGCCACACCCAGAAATTCGACGAGCCGGGCGGTAATCCCTTTGCCTCGGATGTGGGTCCGTTTAACAAGGAGTCTGAGCCTGGGTTGCGACAACAAAGTAACCGCCGGCACCGATCATTGTGAATACGCCGACGGCGGCGTCAGCTTTAATCTGCCGGTTTATCCCGGACAGAAGCTGTTGAACATCTATGATGGCCCGTCGCAACAGAAAAACAACGCTTACCTGGACATCAACGCTTCAACCATCGACGACTGTCATGCCAGCGCGGGAGGAACCTGTTATTCCAGTGCTGTACCCCTGGCCTGGAATATAGGCGTCTTGCAGGGCGCTACTGAAGGGGAGTGTTATCTTCCGAACGCGGCCATCGCCTGGAAGCAGCCGAACGGGTTTTACTATCCGCCGGCCTTCCATTCGCACGGTCTTTGGTTTGAGAATGTCGACATCCGGCATTTCGTAGTCGAACCTCTGTTCAAGGACATCACTCCGCGGGACTACGACCCCTTCCAACAAAACCAGGATGCGGTGGATGACCGCTACTGTACTCACACCCCCGACATGTTCAGCGCCAACTTTAACGCCATCGACCGCCAGACCGTGCTGAACGATGACGACGGTACCCTGACCGGCTTGGTGGGAGCGCTGAAAGGCGTTGCCCGGCCCACCATTTCCATCAATGAAGATCCCTACTTCAACGCGCCCCTGACTACCGCGGAATGTCTGTCGGACGTAGGGGTAACCCCGCTGAATCCCAAGGGTCGCCCGTTCACCGCCAGAACCAGTCCGTATGAGTGGCTGAGCACGGCGATTATTGCCGACTGCGCCATCTCGCAGAAAGGCGGCCAGCAGTGCTTCCTTCCCGACATCGACATGTACAAGAGATGGTCGTCGGCCTGCACCAACTCAAAATGCCGGGGCGTCCCGCTGTATCGCGAATACCTGACCGGTACCGAAGTGACCGACAAGACCCGCCCACAGATTCGCATGATGGGTCAGTCCACCGGCCAGCGCAGCACCATGTCGCTGAACTATGGGGCGTACTACATGGACACCACGCAGAACTGCACTTCGCAGGGAGGCTGCCCGAAGTGCCTCGAAACCGATCCCAAGAATGACAAGATCTGCATCAAGTACGATACCGACCCGTTTAGTCCAAGCGTTTTTCTGGGTGGACACACGTACTATGTCTACTTCCTCTACGCCACGGCTACCACCAAACAGAAGTACGACATCTATGTCGGCAACAACGCCAACCTTAGCGATCTGAAGGTAACGCCGATTCGCTTAGACCCTAACAACTACGCCATCACCACCTCCACTGGCAACTTCATCGGCACGCCTACGCTGATGGGTCCTATCCTCACCGTCAACGTCGATCTGACTGGACAGAGCGCTGCCTTTAACGCTTCCAAGCCGCTGTTCTGCCGGCCGCAGAGTTATTGCACTTCCAACGGCAGCGTTTGTGGATGTAAGCCTGGGAGCGATTGCACAGACAACTCCGACTGCGCCTGGGGGCCGAACGACATGGATTGTCCGGTCGATCCTAACAACCCCAACGGCATGCAGTGTTTCGGCTTCAGCTTCACTATGCCGGCCAAGTTCGAAGCTCCACCGACTCCCATCGTGCCACCCGACAACCTATTCATGAATTTCACCAAGAACGATTACTTTATGAAAGGGAATGTGACCTTCGAGCAACCCACGGATATCGAGGAGGGTGACGCTTGTACTTACACCTCGTTGCCTAGCCAGTAAGAAACGGGGACGCTTGAAATCGATTCCAAAGGGCGTAGCTTTGGCTACGCCTTCGTGGTCCGTTCACCGTTGTCATCGCAAATCGACTTTACAGGCTGGTGAAATCGGAAAAGCAAATCCCTCGCAGGACGATTGACGAAAACGAAAGACAATTGTCTGCAAGCAACGGTGGAAGGGCACGGCTTTAGCCGTGCCGTGAGGGTGCCGTCCGGAAAGGGCTTTCAGCCCCGGCCAACCACGGCTGAAGCCGTTTCTGATGGAGTTTGATTTCGCCGGGTTAAAGCCCGGCGCTTCCACCGGCTTGTACGGCGCAGTCCAAGCTGCGCCGTTGCAAAACCGCTCCTAGCCAGGTTTTTCAGCGGCCTTGTTTGTGGGTGAGGGATCTGCGGTCCCGAGTTTTCAGCAAACTCTTCAGCCCACGAGGAATCTGCCTATCCAACTTCTTGCGCCGGTTTGTTCTGAGTTTTTCACCACCTCGTCGCGTGTGCTGTAACCGCGCCGACCACATCCTCAGCGAAACTGCGGCAAGACCGCTTCACCGAAAAGTTGTGCCTGCTCCTCGCGATCGTCGCCCCAAATCTCCAGCATGATGTTGGTGCAACCGGCCTGGCGGTATTCCGCAATGCGCTCGCAACACTCGTCCGGCGTTCCGGCGATCGGGCAGACTTTCTTCATCACATCGTCGGTGACGGCTTGGGCCGCAGCTTTTCGCCCGCCTTTCTCCATAGCGTCGGCGATAGGCGCAATTTCCTCGAACGCGAGTCCGGCTTTTTGCAGCAACACGTCGGCGGAACCGCGAATATTCTGTACCTTGTTGGCCAGATACATCGCTGCCATCTCACGCGCGCCTTCCTTGCCTCTCTTCGAGTCCCGATTAATGCTGCCCACGATGACCGCTCCCAGATCGAGCGTTGTCGGATTTTTGCCTGCTTTCTTCGCGCCTTCCTCCATATTGCCGCGCGAGTAGCGCACGAAATCCGGAGTAGTAATGCTGGCGGTGAGGAGTCCGTCAGAATGCGATCCCGCCAGCTTTTGCAGCACCGGTCCGGTCGCGCCCACGTAAATCGGCACGCGCTCCCGCGACACGTGCGCTTCATCCTTCAGCGCCGGCGCGATCGCGTCGAAGCCTTTCCCGTGATACTCGACTGCCCCGCCAGCGAGCATGGCCTGAATGATCTCGATGCTTTCGCGCATCACCACGGCTGGGCCGACGTCTTTGCCCTTCTCGCCTTCGCCAATCTCCTTCATGAAGATCTTGGAGGCGCCGAGGCCGAGCAGAAAACGGCCAGCGCCGGCGGCATCCTGCAACACGCGCGCTTCCATCGCGATCTGCACCGGATGACGCGTGTACGGCGAGATGATGCCCCAGCCGATGATGATCTTCTGGGTCTGGGCGGCGATCACCGCGGTCATCGCGGTGGAGGATCGCGCCTCCATCCCATGCTTACGCCACCAGGGATACGCCTCAGCCAGCCAGAAGATGTCGAAGCCGGCGCGGTCGCAGGCCTGCGCCATGCGCACGGTCTGCTGCAACGGCTCCATGCTCAACTGCAGAACACCAATACGGAAGGGAACAGACATGAATGAGGATTGCCTTTCTTATGTTGGATATCGCTTTTCTCGATTCGCTCTTCGCCAAGCCGCCGTTGGCTCTCAGCTGTCAGCGAAACTCTCATTAAGTCTTGCTTTGAAGGGGACGGCCTTTCAGGCCGTCCGTTAAGTAGCCGAAAATCATCCGGCTTTAGCCGCTGCGGGACCTCGCTCTACGGCTCCGCCCACGAATGCTCCATGCCTTTGATCAGCGCCCACATGGCCTTATTCAGCGGGGTCGGTACGCCATACTTCTCGCCCCACTTCACGATCGCGCCATTCATGAAATCGACTTCGGTCGTGCGCGCAGCAATCGCGTCCTGCAACATACTGGCTTTATGCTTGCCCGGAGCGTCCGCTCCTTTGGCCACCAGGTCTCGCGGATCGCCGTGCAACTCGATCCCCATCGCCTTGGCTACCGCCTCGCCTTCCTCGATGAGCGCCTCGAACAGTTCGCCGGTTGGCAGAAATCGCGTCGCCGCCCCATGATGCAGCCGGGTGAGCGCACCGACCGGATTCGTCGCAGCGTTGAAAATCAGCTTGGTCCACTGCGCGCCGCGCGCGTCGGCCAACGGGATCGTATTCATGCCGCCGCGCGTGATGTAGCCGGCCAGCTCTTCCACCCGCGCCATCGGGGTATTCGACGGCTCGAACGGACCGATCCAGGTGTCGCCGCTGATGTCGAAGCCGACGTGCCCAGGCTCGGCAATGTGGCCGGCAGGGAAGGTGGTCCCGCGAATCACATACTTCACATGCTCGGCGATAATCTCCTCGTTGCCGACGCCATTTTGCACCGAGCATACCGCGCTGTGGGAGTCGAAGCAGCGGGCCGCGGCCTCGATCGCGCTGCCAGTGTGGATCGCCTTCGTCGCCACAATTCCGTAATCGCAAATCGGCAGTTCGGCCGGATCGGTGCTGGCCTTGGCTAGCTTCACGTGCAGCTGCGCCGCGCCCGAGAGCCGCAGGCCATGGCGGTTGATCGCATCCACATGCGTCTGCGATACGTCGAAGGCGTAGACTTCGACCTCGCCGCCCTTCGCCAGGTGCGCGGCAAACAGGCTGCCGATAGCTCCACATCCCACGATCAAAACTTTCTTCATGCATCAATCCATCGGTCGGAGACTGCCTTGACAGCTGGCGCTTTGGCATCGGCTGGCGAGTAAAACTTCCAGGGAATGCTGCTGAGGTTTTCAGCCTCAGTCTGGCCCACGCGAAAAGTGTCTTGTGTGTACAGGCAGGTCTGGCCATCCTGATCGATTACTTGCGGGTGAAGGGAAAATATCATGTTTTGCTTTAACTTGATTTGACTCTTCGCACCGATGGCCGGATGCTCGATCATAGTGGTTCCGATCGAGTGTCCGGACAAGTGTCCGAGGGCGAAGCCGTGGCGCGCAAACGTGTCGGCGACCACCTTGTGGACGTCGCAGGCGAGCACGCCGTCGCGCATCATTTTGCGGGCCGCCTCCATCGCCTCGGGATAGACGTCGGCCATCTGCTGGGTGCGCTTGCTGGGCTCGCCGGCGATAAGCGCGCGGGAAAATTCGACCCAGTAGCCGCCGGCTCCGGCGATCTCCAGCGAGTAGAGCAACAGGTCACGCTGGCCGACGCGGCGGTGACCAGGCACCTTGAAGTGCGCCTCGGCTTCGCCGTTTTCGCCCGAGAGCACGATGTTCATCATGCGCGGACCGGCGCCGCGGGCGAAGAAGACCTCCACCGCCGGGGCCATGATCTCGGCCTCGGTCTTCCCGGCGGCAAAGCCGTCGAGCAGCGCCCAGAAGCCGTCGTGGATGATGTTCATCGAGTCACGCACTTCGGCCAGTTCTTCTTCGCTTTTGACGGCACGCGCCATATCGAAATGAAAGTCGAAGGGAACGAGCTCGAAAGGGCCCTGCTGGAGTTCGCGATAATCGCGCACGGCCATGATGTAATCAAGGCCATAGACCGCGACCCGCTTCCAGCCTTTGTCATGTGCGCGCTCGCGTAGCCAGCGGCCGGGGATCTCGGCCCAGACTTTTTCCTGAACGAACGGCTTCTTCTTGTCGCCAATCCAGCGCGCTTCCTGGGGAAACACCAGCGTGGGGTCGCCTTTCAGCGGGATGAGGACGTAGACGAAGCGATGAACAATCTCGAAGCCGGAGGCGTAGAACACGGCGCCTTCGAACCCGGCATATTGATTGCCGCACACGATGAGAGCATCGACGTCCTGCGCGCGCATGGCGGCGCGAATGTTTTCGTAGCGGCGGGAAATTTCGTTTTGAGTCGGCAAGTATGATTCCTGTCGTATATTAGCGACGCGGTCGCCACAGCGGATGCTTGTGAGTACGGTGGAAGAGCGGGCCTTCAGGCCCGCGTCCCGTTGCTTTGGATGTGTTCTTTAAGCCGGCTTTAGCCGGCGGTACCCCACATCTCGTTGGTGAAAAGTCATCTATCGCCGGCTAAGAGCCGGCTCCATCACTTAAAACATCCGGTTGGCGCGCGCCTGAAGGCCCGCTCTTCCACCGTTGCTTCATCCGCAAATCTCCGCCGCGGTCAGGGCATAAACCTTCGTGATATCGACCAGCGTTTTGATAGCGACTTTCTCGCCTTCGTGATCGCGCGGACCGCTGGATGGACCGTAGTTTACCGTGGGACAGCCAAAGCGCGACAGCACTGACGCGTCCGAGCACCACAGTACGGTATCGCGCACCGGGGGTTTTCCTACTATGCGTTCATGATTGCGCTCGATGGCCTTCACCATCGCATGGCTCTCGTCGATGTTCGCTCCGGGAACCGACACGTAGGTCTCAAACTCCAAGCCGTACTCTGGGTGTTGCTCCCGCATTGTCAGATACAACGTTTTCGCGGCCCGGCGAGCATCGGTCATGTTCATCGTCGGAGGCACGCGCACGTCGAGAAACAAATCCGCGCGTTCAGGCGTGCGGCTGGCGCGCCAGGGATGCCCCGCCTGTACGCATCCAATATTGACGAAGCCCGGACGGCCGGCCCACCGCGCCTGTTCCTGCCACTCGGGAATCCAACGCATGACTTCTCCCACAACGTCGTACATCCGCCGGATGGCATTCTGGTCTTCCTTGCCCGGTGCGAACGCCGAGTGCACGTAGTTGCCGGTCAGACCGAAGCGCACCCACATCGAGCCGGCGTGCTCCAGAACGAGTTGCATGTCGGTAGGCTCGCCCAGAATGCACATGTCGGGCAGGACGCCGTGATTGACCAGGTAGTGCGTGCCGGCGCCATAGCCGCGATACTCTTTGCCCTGAAATTTGCCCCATTGTGTCTTCTCGATCTCGCCGCAAACCGCGCCTAGAATGACGTCGCCCGCCAGCTTGATTCCGGCCTCCAGTAGCGCCTTCACCGCGTGCACGTAACACACGAGCGCGCCCTTCATGTTGTAAATGCCGAGGCCGTAGATCATGCCGTCGTTCACCACGGCATGTGGTTTGTAGCCGACGCCGGTGAGGAAATCTTCGTCGCCGGTATTCGACGTGTCCATGTGGCCGTTGAACATGAGGCATTGGCCATTGCCGCTGCCTTCAAGCCGCCCGACGACGTTAGCGCGCGTGTCCTCCACCTGCTGCCAAGTGATGGTGAGTCCCAGCTTGCGAAACGCGGCACGCATGTACTCGGCCATGGCCAACTCCCCGCCTGTGGGACTAGGGATGTTGATGACATCGGAACACATGGCGACGATTTCGTCTTCGCGAATGCGAGAGAGGATCGCGTCTTTCAGGGTGTCGCTGAGCGCGGGGTTACCGGCGGGAGTTGCCATCAGCTTGTGGCCTTTCCCGCGCGAGTTGCGTTCAGCACGCGGAAGTCGTCGGGAAACGAGCACAGCTTTTCGTTGCCATCGCCGGTAATCCAGAAATTGTCTTCCAGGCGCAGGCCTCCCCCGCCGGGCCAGTAGATTCCGGGCTCTATCGCCAGCACCATACCTTGGCGAATCGTGCCTATACCTGCCTGATGGGCGTAGGGAGGCTCGTGGGCGCGAGCTCCCACACCGTGGCATACGGCATGCGAAGGCTGTCCGGGATAGCCGCCTGCGGCAATTCCCGCGCGGATCAAGCGATCCAACTCGGGCAGGCTCGCGCCGTCTCTGGCGAAGGCCGCGGCCTGGTGGAAAACCTTGAGCAGCAAGTCGAGGAGTTTGTGATATTCCGGCGTCAGCTCGCCCGGGCAAAGGTTCTTGGTCAGATCGTTCCAGTAGCCGTCGACGCAGACCCAGATCTCGAAAAGCGTGGGCTCGTGCTCCTGCACCGGGCGGTCGCCCGTAGCCGTAAACGTCCGAATGCCTTTGCCCGACCACACCAGCGTGAAGGCGCGGGCCATCTCGACCTTGCCCTTGTAGCCGATGCCGGTGGAATGCACGAAGCCTTCAAACATTGCGGCGACTTCGCTTTCTTTCATCCCTGGACGAATGCGCTCGAAGATGTGTTGCATGGCCAGCGCCGCCAGTTCGTTGGCCAGCTTCATGCGCTCGATCTCCTGCCCGGTTTTGATGGCGCGAGCCTCGGCCAGCAGCGGGGAAGCGTCGACCACTTCGCGCGCGACCGGCTTAAATGCATCGAACCAGGGCTGTGTCCAGGTGGTAGGCTCGCCCACCATGCGGTCGGCGCTCTGTGTTCCTTGGGATAGCTCCAGGCCGATCCGGCCGGTCAAGCCTCGCTCCTTGAGCACCTGCAACGCAACATCCAGCGAGCGAAAGGTCGGCGGGCGAGGATCGCGCTCGTCGTAGCTTTTGAACAAGCGGATATCCTGTGTCCACGCGGTGCGGCGCGCGTCTTCTTCCTGCGGCTCGATGGCGATCAGGGTGGCATCGCCCGCGCGCGGGAATACCACAATGTCGTAGCCCTTCATGCACCAGTAGTTGGTGAGGTAGACGATATTGTCAGGCGCGCGCACGACAAGGGCGTCGAGATCGGCATGGGTCATCAGGTCGCGGACGCGGGAGAGTTTCAGTTGGTCGATCGGATAAGGCATGGTTCTACGTGTCAGCACGCTAAGCTGTGAATACCTGAGCGCCTCGGGCGCAAAAGGTGATAGCCCCGCACTTCAGGGCGGGGTCAACATTTATCAACCGCCAGTCCCACAGGGACGACAGAAACTCCATCGCGACCCGTTCGTGTCGTGCCCGAGGCACTCCAACTATATTCTCACCCGGCCCCACCGCTGAAGCGGTGGGCTATCTTCTTTCGTCCCGCAACGCGGGACTCGCTTCACTAGCTTCCTGCACATTTTCATTCTTCCAGCCCCAACTCGCTTCTTTCGCCTTAATGAGCCGGTAGAGCGCAGTGTGCAGCGGCGCGGGGATGCCGGCGCGCTGGGCCTGGCGAGCGATGGCGCCGCCCAGGAAGTCTACCTCCGTGGGAAGGCGATGGCGAACATCGTAAAGCATCGACGGCGGATGGTTGGTTCGCGCGCCAATGCAATTCATCGCCCAGGGATCTTCGTGCAGCTCGATACCGAGGGCGGCGGCAACCGTTTTGCCCTCTTCGATCAGCTGATGGAGGAGGTGGCCGAGATCGCCGAATTTAGTTTCTGCCGCGAAGTGCGGTGAGTGGGGCAACTCCGCCAGCGCCGACACGCTATTGACCGAGGCGTTGAAGATCAGCTTCGACCACTGCGCTGGACGCGCGTCCTGCAAAGCTTCGGCCTTCAGGCCGGAGGCGTTCATCAACGCCGCCAGTTCCTCGACCAATGCGAAGGGAGTGTTGGTCGGTTCGAACGGCCCCATCCAGGTTGCGGTATTCAGTTCGTAGTGAACGTGGTCGTCGGCGAAGCGCGTGCCGCTCATGAACGTCGTGCCGCGAATCACGTGGCCCGAAGGCATCAGTTCGGCCAGGACCTCTTCGCTGCCGAGTCCATTCTGCGCCGAGAGCACGGCGCCGTGCGGGAACAAGTGCGCGACCGGAGCGAAGGCTTCCCGGGTCTGGCTGGCCTTAGTGGCAACAATGCCGAAGTCGAATGCCGGCAGCTCACGCGGGTCGGTTGCGGCCTTTAAGTCAGCATGAAATTCGCTGTGTCCAGTGACGCGAATGCCGCGCGCATTGATGGAGCGGGCATGCTCGTCGCGGCGGGCAAGGACCCAGACCTCGGCCACGCGCGCCAGATGGGCGGCGTAGAGGCTGCCGATAGCGCCGGCTCCGACGATGAGGATGCGCTTCAAGGTCTGCTATCAGCTTTCAGCCATGTGCCCTGGTTCAGAAAGCCGGTTGAGATCCTCATATGCCGCCCCTGAAGGGGCTCAGAGGTTTGAGACAACAACCACCCAGGACTGCGTCCTGGGCTAAACTGAGTCGTCCCGCGGGGCGGGACGAGATTGTCGCGCCGCAAATACGGCGACAAGACAGGCCGCCAGGAAAGTGCAACCATGTCACCTGAGCCACCTGAGTCTTAGCTTGTAAGCTCTCCCCAATCTTCTTTAATCGTGTGGCGCAATCCCCACGTCAGCAAGCCAACCACTCGATTCCCACGCAATCAAGTCAGGCAGCTCGCTATTTCTTTTCCGCACTAGCCGCAGTCGCTGACTGCCCGGCATCGCCACGATCGGCGCTCTCGTCCGGATATTCATACACGCCGCGGCCGGCTTTGCGTCCCAGGCGTCCGGCTTTCACGTACTGCACCATGAGCGGCGCGGGCCGGAATTTCTCGCCCAGCGACTTATGCAGATACTCAAGAATGTGCAGCCGCGTGTCCAGTCCCACCAGATCGACCATCTCGAACGGGCCCATAGGATGGTTCAATCCCAGCTTGAGAGCTTTGTCGATGTCATGCGGCGAGGCGATGCCTTCCTGCAGCATGTAAAACGCTTCGTTGCCGATCATGGCGTTGATGCGGCTGGTGATGAAGCCTGGCGACTCCTTGATCACCACCACCTCTTTGCGCATTCGCTGGCCCACTTCAACCGCCGCAGCCAGGGTCTGGTCATCGGTTTCCAGCGCCCGCACAATTTCCAGCAGCTTCATTTTGTGCACCGGATTGAAGAAGTGCATGCCAACACACTTCGGCGCCCGATAGGTCACCGAGGCGATTTCCGTGACGCTGAGCGAAGAGGTGTTGGACGCGAGAATCGTGGTGGGGCGGCTGACCTTATCGAGCAGGGTGAAGATCTCGATCTTCGATTCCATCTCCTCTGGGACGGCCTCGATGATCAGGTCGGCCTCACGCGCCGCCTGCTCGACCGACGAAGCATATTCCAAACGGTTCAAGGCCTGGTCGGCATCGGTCTTGGTTACTTTTCCCAGTTCAACTGCTTTGTCGAGATTGCTGCGAATTTCGTTTTCGGCTTTACGCAAGGCGGTGGGCAGAATGTCTTCGAGGATAGTGCGATAGCCGCCTAGCGCCGCGGCGTGGGCGATGCCGCGGCCCATGATTCCGGCGCCGATGACCGCAACCGTGCGAACTTCAGCCATCGGGCTAATCTCCTCCCTTTTCCAGTTACCTCGACCACGTTTAGGAAGTTGGGATCGGACTTGCGCATGTATTCGGCCAGGCGCCGTTTTTCCTCGCCCGTAATGAGATAGAGGCTGGCGTTGATGCGGCGGAGAGTTGCTGCGATGTCATCTACGTAATTCATCATGCGGATTAGTTCACCAGTGGCGGCCATAAGAGTCCTTTCTTATTAATTACCAACGCAAGGAATGCCGTTACATCATCGATCAGCGCCGCGCGAAAAACGCAGGCTGCACAGAACTTACTTGGGAATATATGCCAATCTCTTATTTTCGCCGCCGCTCACGATTAAGTAAAGCGGCGCCCCCGGACAGCGCCGAACAGCCTGATTTGCATCCAACCTTTCATCGCTGTGCGATGCGGGCGCCGCCGTGTCGAAAATCAAAACTCATATGCAAACCAGTTCGCCGGTTGTGACCGCTCAATCTCCGGAACTGTCTGAGTGCTTCGAACGCATCGCCGCCGAGAAGCGCGCGGCCCGGCCGTTGTCTACCTACCGGCTGCAATTCAACAACAGGTTCCACTTCGAAGATGCGCGCAAGCTGGTCCCTTATCTTCGCCAACTGGGGGTAAGCCACTGTTACGCCTCGCCCATTTTGAAGGCCCGCGCCGGCAGTCAACACGGGTACGACATCATCGATCATAACCAGCTGAATCCGGAGATCGGGAGCGAAGCCGAACTCCGTAGCCTAGTTGCCGAACTCAAAGCGAACGGCATGGGTCTTATTCTCGACACGGTGCCCAACCACATGGGGGTGGGTCACGGGACCAATCCCTGGTGGCAAGACGTGATGCAGAACGGGCGCACCTCAGCCTACGCCGATTTTTTCGACATTGATTGGGAGCCGCTGAAACTTGAGCTCCGCAACAAGGTGCTGGTTCCGATTCTGGGCAAGCCCTACGGAGAGGACCTGGAAGAAGGCAATATCACGCTTCATTTCGAAGGCGGCGATTTTGTGGTGAAGTATTTCGACAAGGCTTTCCCGGTCGATCCGCAAACCATTCCCTTGATCTTTCCCTCGGTTGCCAGCCGTGCGCATCCGGCCATCCCCAGTGCCGAGGCAGGGCTGGAAGAGTTGCGGTCGCTAATCCTCGCATTCGGCAAGCTTCCACCCAACTACGTCACTGATCCAGAACAAGTGGGCCGCCGTCATGAGGCTATGCCGCCTTTGCTCAGGCAGTTGCAACGACTGGCGGGTGAATCCCCCGCAGTTCGAGCCGAAGTCGACCGGGCCCTGCGTGGGCTGAACGGAACTGCCGGCGATCGTCACAGCTTTGACGCGCTGCACGCCTTCCTGGAGGCGCAGGTATACCGGCTGGCTTTCTGGCGGGTTTCGGGAGAGGAAATTAACTATCGCCGATTTTTCGACATCAACGATCTGGTCGGACTGCGGATGGAGAATCCGCGGGTCTTCGCAGAAACCCATAAGCTGATCCGTAAGCTTCTGGCGGAAGAGCTTATCGTCGGCCTGCGCATCGATCACCCGGACGGGCTGCTGAACCCGACCCAATACTTCATGCGCTTGCAGCGGCTTTTTGGCGCCAGTCAGTGTTTGGGAGCCCAGCCTGAGCCTCCACTCGCCGCCGATGGCATCGAGTTGGAGGTGCACAGCACCTTCGCCCAGCATGACTGGATGAACCAGCAGGCGCCACTCTACCTGCTGGCCGAGAAGATCCTGGAGCCGGGTGAGGACTTACCAGACTATTGGCCGGTGGATGGCTCGGTGGGATACGACTTCGCCAACCTGGTCAACGGAATTCTGATCGATCGTCGCAATGAGCGGCTGTTTACCGACCTCTATCATCGCGTGATCGGAGGAGCCGTTCGCGTAGACAGGCTGATCTACGAGAGCAAGAAGCTGATCATGCACCGGGCGCTGGCCAGTGAAATCAACGTGCTAACGCACATGCTCAACCAGATCTCCAATCAGGATCGCCGGGCTCGCGATTTCACGCTCAGCGTTTTGCGGGAAGCGATTCGCGAGACCATCGCCTGCTTCCCCGTCTACCGCACCTACATTGACGAGCGGGGAAACGTGAAAGAAGCCGATCGCCGCTATATCGAACAGGCTATCGACTTGGCCAAGCGGCGCAACGCAATGCTGGCACCGGCGGTGTTCGACTTCCTGCAAAGCATCCTATTGCTGGAGAGAAATAATGGCGACGCGACGATTTATGGCTATCGCGAGCAACTGTACTTCACTTTGAAGTTCCAGCAGCTCACCGGCCCGGTGATGGCCAAGGGACTGGAAGATACCGCCTGTTACGTTTACACGCGATTTATCTCGGTCAACGAAGTGGGCGGCTCACCCGCGAACTTTGGAACTTCGCTGGCCGAATTTCACCAGGCCAACCAATTGCGGGCCGAGCGTTGGCCGTACACCATGCTCAGTACCTCAACCCACGATACCAAGCGCAGCGAGGACGTGCGCGCCCGACTCGATGTACTGTCGGAGATGCCTCGCACCTGGGCCACGCAAATCATGAAGTGGAGGCGCATCAACCGCAATCGCAAGCCGAAGGTTGCCGAAGAACGAGCCGTGCCCGACGATAATGAAGAGTACCTGCTGTACCAGACTCTGGTGGGGGCGTGGCCGTTGCGCATGAGCGGCGACCAGCAGCGAACAGAGTTTGTTGGCCGCATGCAGCAGTACATGGAAAAAGCGGTGCACGAAGCGAAGGTCAATGTGAGCTGGCTGAATCCCAACCCGGATTACGTGGCCGGCATGAAGGAGTTTGTGGAGAAGATTCTCTCCCCAACCTATCGCGGCAAGACCAATCTCTTCTGGGATACGCTGCAAAAGTTTCTGCCGGCCGTGTCTTACTTTGGAGCTATCAACTCCCTCACCCAGACTCTGTTGAAGTTGACTTGCCCCGGCGTTCCAGACATTTATCAGGGACAGGAGATGTGGGACTTCAGCCTGGTGGATCCCGATAATCGCCGGCCAGTTGATTTCAACGTGCGCTCGGATGCACTCGACGAGCTGCGGGCGCGTGAGGAATCTGACGATCCGGCGGGGCTCTGTCAGGAACTGTTGCGCGAGTACCATGACGGACGAATCAAGCTGTGGGTCACCATGTGTGCTTTGAATTTGCGGCGTGACCACAAGCTGCTGTTTCAACGGGGAAGCTACGTTCCCCTGCAGGTGACCCATGGCAGGGAAGAACACGTAGTGGCATTTGCTCGCGTGCGGCAGGGAGAGACGATCGTGGTCGCGGCTCCGCGCTTCAGCTATACGCTGATGAAGGGCAGGGAAGACCCGCCGATCGGCGGCGTCTGGGGCGATGCGGAGCTCTCGTTACCGCAAGAGGCGATCGGCAAACCGTTGCGCAACATCTTTACCGGAGAAATCCTCAATCCCGGCCAGTCACTGCTATGCCGCGAAGTCTTTGCTACCTTCCCCCTGGCCTTGCTCACCGTTCGGTGAAGGTACCCTGACGCAGACATCGCGATCGGTGACCTCAACCAGAGTTGCCATTTTCTTCGCCAGTTCGCAAGTAAGAGCATCGGAGCGCAAGCGCCAGGACCAGTGGTCGACAGTTTCGCTGGGGACATTCATCCGCGCCTCGCTGCCCAGCCCCAGCACATCCTGTACGGGGATGATGCACAAATTGGCCACCGACGTCAGGGCTCCTCGAATGAAGGCCCAATGCACTCCGTCTTCGCCGATACCCAGATACGCCGAGGCCAACTTTTTTTCTGTCGGCGTGGCGCCCGAATTCCACCAGCCAACGGTAGTGTCATTGTCGTGAGTACCGGTATAGACCACGCAGTCCGGTTCATAGCGATGGGGAAGGTAGGCGTGAGCGCCCTTATTGCCAAATCCAAATTGCAGAATTTTCATGCCGGGGATTTCCAGGCTTCGGCGCAGCTGATGGACTTCAGGGGTAATGTAGCCAAGATCCTCGGCAATAAAAGGCAGCTTGCCCAACGCAGTCTTCAAGGCCGAGAAAAGTTCCGCATTCGGTCCTTCGACCCAGTGTCCGTGGACGGCAGTTGGCTCATCGGCGGGGATCTCCCAATACGCTTCAAAGCCGCGAAAGTGATCGAGGCGAACGATGTCGCAAGTTGCCACCGCCCAGCTCATGCGCTTGATCCACCAGTCATATCCATCGGCGCGCAGGGCCTCCCAGTCATACAACGGATTGCCCCAGCGCTGGCCGGTTTCACTGAAGGCATCGGGAGGAACGCCGGCGACGACTTCCGGTGACAGGTCTTCCTTCAGGCGAAACAACTCCGGATGGGTCCAAACGTCGGCGCTGTCGTAGCTGACGAAGATGGACACGTCGCCGATGACGCGAATGCCGCGCTCAGCGCAATAAGAGCGCAGCGCACCCCACTGCTCAAAGAACGCAAACTGCCAGAAGCGTCTTTCCTCCAGGCGGTCGTGGAGTTCGGAATTCAGGCCCGCGATTGTCTCTGGATCTCGCCGGGCAATGTCGGCTGGCCATGCGCTCCAGGGCCGATAGTCAAATTGTTCCCGCAAGGCATTGAAGAGCACATAATCATCCAGCCACCATTGATTGTCGCGGCAAAAGCGGTCGTAGTGTTCGCGCGGGGCGCCGGTCGCCGAGCGCAGAAAGTTCCTGGCCGCCTTACGCAACAGCGGGAGTTTATGAGCGCGCACGCTCGCGTAATCGACCGCGGACTCTCCATCCGGGATGGCTGCGACCCGCTGCGAATCGAGCAAGCCACGTTCCGCCAGTCGCTCCAGGCTGATCAGCAACACATTGCCGGCAAATGCCGAGGTGCAGGAATAGGGCGAATTGCCCGAGCCCACCGGCTGCAAAGGCAGGACCTGCCACAAAGTCTGCTTGGCAGCAGCTAGCCAGTCGACAAAGCTGTACGCTGCCGGTCCCAAGTCGCCGATCCCGCCTCGCGAGGGCAGCGAGGTGGGATGTAGCAGGATACCGGAAGAGCGTTGTGAAAGCATGGGCAACTTTCCAGCTGGGTTCGCGAGCTGATCAGAACCGGTTGATACGGTTGCATAAACAAAGGTGGCCAGCAGGATGTGTCTGCTGGCCGGAGAATAGCTAGGGCCTCGACACTACGTTCCCTCAGTAGTCGTCAAACGGTCCATCTCTTTCTTATTGATCTTGATCTTGCCATCCTTTTCCAGGGTGGTACGCAGGTTCTCTACATACAGACCCTCGTACTCCTCGCGCTTTTGTTGCAGCAGGGCGTCTTTGGCTTTATCCCAGCCTTGTTTGATCTGCTCGGGTGTGGCCGGTTGTACCTCGACTATCTTGAGCACGATGCCGTTCTGCCCACCTTGAATGGGACCGCTGATTTCGCCGGTCTTTAAGGTGAAGGCGACAGCGGCCTGTCCGGTCATGGGGCCCAGATCGGGCACCTGGGAAGTCCGATCAACCAGGTCGCTAGTCTTGACTGTAGCTCCAACTTCTTTGGCGGCCTTGTTCAAATCATGATCGGCGTGAGCGCGGTCCGATAATTCCTGGGTCTTCTGGCTCAGTAATGTCTCGGCGCGCTGCTCGCGGAACTGATCTTCCACCTTCGCCTTGATCTGTTCGAAAGTTGGGGTTTGCGGAGGCTGAATCTCGGTCACCTGATAGACGGCATAACCCACGGGAGTAGCGACCACCGCAGGCGGATCGTTCTTCCTGGCGGAAAACAGCGCACTGGTGAGATCGGGAGCACTCCCCACGCCCGGTAGCGGATCGGTTTGGGCGATCAGGTCGGTGGTTGTGATCGTCAAATGCCGGTCCGCGGCAGCCTTATCCATTCCCGCCGTGCGAGAAAGCGTCTCTACCGCGCTGGCTACGCTTTGCGCCTGGGCCGCGGCTTTCTGTTTCTTCAGCACCGGCTCGATCTGTCGCCTTTACCTCATCCAGAGGCTTCAGTCGCGCATCCTGCTTGGCTTCTACATGAATGATGTGGAAGCCGTAGCTGGTGCGGATAATTCCCGTAGTCAGTCCCACCGGAGTATTAAACGCAGCCTGCTCGAATTCGGGTACAGTGCGGCCGCGGGTAAGCGGCGGCAACAAGCCACCATCCTTCGCGCTTCCCGGATCGTCGGAATACTTCTTGGCCAGGTCGGCGAAGTTCGCTCCAGCTTTGAGCTGCTTGTCGACGTCCTCGGCTTTGGCGTGAGCTGCATCGACCGCCTTCTGATCGACCTTGCCGTCGGCGTCAGGGGTGGGCGTCTTAATCAGGATGTGACGCACGGTCACGGTTTCAGGGATGCGATAGTCGTCCTGATGGGACTTGTAGTACTGCTGCAGTTCGGCCGGGGTGATGGAAACCTGCTCCGCAAGCTTGTCAGTGTCGATCAGAATATAGCGCGCCTTGATCTTCGCGGGGATCGAGTTGGCGTACAGTTGCTTATTCTGCTCGTAAAAAGCTTTCAGCTCGGCATCGGTCGGCTTGATCTGCTTTTTGACATCATCCAAGGTCAAGACCGCGTAGTCGAACTTCACCTTGGTGGCTTCCTTGGCGACCTCGTCGGCAATGTCTTTATCGCTGACCGTAACTGACGCGCCGACGGCGGCCAGTAATTTTCTCTGCGCAATCTCCGCTTTGACCTCGCGTTCAAACTGCGCCACGCTGATATTGAACTGGCTGGAGATCACCTGCTCATAAGCTTGCTGACCAATAAAGTTGCCGTTGGGGAACAGTACCTGCCCCATTTCTCCCTGATGGAGATTTTCCCGCAACTCGTCGTCGCTGACTCCTAAACCCATCTTGTCTGCTTCGTAGACAATCGCCTTTTGGGTGATGAGGCCTTGCGCGGCGCGCTGCATCAAATAAGGCATGATGGTTGGGGGAATGTTGCCCTTAAACTGCTGCTTACCGATCAGGCGGGCTTGCTGGGCTACGTCTTGTACGCCGATCTCCTGATCGCCGACCTTGGCGATGACGCCCTGCGCGGTCAAACCACCGCCGAGGTAGTCGCTGATGCCGCCGGGAATGAGGTAGGTGCTCATCGCCAGACAGACGAAGACGAGGATGCCGCCCAGTACATATTTCTTGATCGGACCGGGCTTTTGCAGAAATCGAAGCATGTGTTTAGAAACTCCAGAATGGTTGGCTGAATTCATCATTATAAACTACTTACGAGGGTTGTGGCAGCGTGACGGGATGGCGGCAGATTCTAATATCGCTGGAATATCGAAAGTCGTCTGGATGCAGGCTGACGCCGCTCAACAGCTAAAATTCGCCGCACGACGGCGGGAGCTTCACGTTGGCACTAGCGGTTGTGATGTAATGATACGAGGTTAGTATGTCGAAATCGTCACCAGGGGTGCACCGGCGCATCGTAGCTTACAAACGCCGGGCTCGCGAATGGAAAATGATTGCTAAGGGGGTGGCCTCCACGGACCATCCTATCCTGGCGCACATTATTCCCATGCGGCGCTGCAATCTCTCCTGCACCTACTGCAACGAGTACGACGATTTTTCCAAGCCAGTTCCAGTGGACGTGATGAAGGCCCGCATTGATGATCTGGCGCGGCTGGGCACGTCGATCATTACTTTCAGCGGAGGCGAGCCGCTACTCCATCCCGAGCTCGATGAGCTGATCGCCCATGTACGCACCCATCCGATTCTGGCGGCGATCATCACTAACGGCTATCTGCTGACTGCGGACCGCATCAAGCGGCTGAACCGCGCCGGCCTGGACCACTTGCAGATCAGTATCGACAACGTGATGCCCGACGAAGTTTCCAAAAAGTCGCTGAAGGTGCTGGACAAGAAGCTGCAGCTGCTGGCCGAACACGCCGACTTTCACGTCAACATTAATTCCGTTGTCGGAGGCGGCATCCACAACCCGCATGATGCGCTGGTGGTGGGCCGGCGCGCCGTGCAACTGGGATTCACTTCAACCATCGGCATCATTCATGACGGGGAGGGGCAACTGCAGCCGCTGGGCGAAGTCGAGCGCGAGGTGTTCCTCAAGATGAAGGACCTGGAAAAGCACCACTACGCGCGCTTCAACTGGTTCCAGAACAACATTGCCAATGGCAAGCCGAACGACTGGCGCTGCCGTGCCGGGGCTCGCTATCTCTACATTTGCGAGGACGGGCTGGTGCACTATTGCTCGCAACAGCGCGGTCATCCCGGAATACCGCTGCATCAATATTCTGTCACTGATATCCGCCGCGAATTTCTCACCGAGAAAGGTTGCGCGCCGCACTGCACAGTTTCGTGCGTGCATCAGGTGTCGTACATGGACCACTGGCGGGCTCCGCAGACCATTCGCGAGCCGCAAACTCCGGTGGGAACAGGGCAGCTGGTGCAGATCGAATAGCTGGCGCCGCACGGCGTGCGAAAACGCCGATCGCGCCGAAAACGCTGATCGCGCGAATGTTATAATCGGTCTTGCCCTTCTGAAGGTTTCCCGAACAACGGGCGCGTAGCTCAACTGGCAGAGCAACTGACTCTTAATCAGTAGGTTGAAGGTTCGATTCCTTCCGCGCTCACCATCTTTTCAATAAGTTAACTCGCCTTGCGCTGTGCCTGCGCTCCGTTTAGCGCAAGATGCACAACCTCGCTCTGAGCTTCGGCCATATCATCGGTGAAGGCTTCGCCGTATTGCATCGTGGTGCGCACGTCCGCGTGCCTCATTAGACTAAAAAAAGCCGGGGCGTGGCCAAGGTGACGGTGGCACGGCGACTGGCCGTCAGATTGTACTGGATGCTCCGTAAGGGATGGACGTACGCGGAGCTGGCACGTCATGCGGGTAAGCCCGGGTCATTCCGTGGGGAGCAGTAGGACCCCGTCCGTTTGTTTGGGCAGCCCGCCTCCCCGAGAGCGGGGAGTTCGCAGTGGAGAATTATGGTCGCCGTAGGTGACCGAATAGATGGATGGTGGGGCCAGCGCGCCGCCACCTAACGATTCCAAAGCAGACGGGTCCTCGATGCCGATTTCGCAAACAGCAAAGGCCACCCCAACGTCAAAGGCAATGGCGCTGGGGAATAAGGAAAGTCAAAAACCAGGCGCCTACCGCGTCACCGCCGCAGTGTGCCTTGACAACCCCAACCTCGTTATAGACGGGAGGACAGGTCTAAGTAGGGCGATAATTTACTTGACTCCACCACTCCGGCGGGGGGATGATGGGGGTGCGCGGTGAGCGCTCCTCGTCGTACTGGGGTGGTGTCCCTACTCGAATTGCTTAAATTCAACGCTCAAGAATTTGTCTCGATAGCGAGGAAAATTTCCTTCATCGAAACCCTAATAGGGCAAAGCAAACTTCTTAATGCGCCTCACGTGATTAAGGCATTGGAAACGCCCATGCGGGAGGAGTTGGTGAAGGAAGGAATGGCGGAGATGCCGAGGTTCCGAGAATCCTGCCACAACCTCTTGCTGGATTCTGCCGAAGATCAGGCCGTGCGGATCATGTCTTTGTTCTCGTCAGACAAGCCTACGTATAGTCAGCTTGCTAGTGCCGTAATAGAGCTTCAAAACAGAATTGACGACCAACTCGGAAGGCGGAAATTTTACCAATTAAGACCAGATGTGGCTGATTTGTTTGAAAATATAAACCCGTTTGGGGATCAGGTAGCAACTAGATTTCCCAGCGCTTCCCACGACATAGCCGAAGCGTCCAAGTGTTATGCGTGTGATCGATTCGATGCGACCGTCTATCACTTGATGCTCGCAATGGAAGTAGCCTTGCGCTGCTTGGCTAAGAGGGTAAACGTCAAATACTCTCCGAATTGGATGGTTTATCTCGACAAGATTGACAAGACTCTCAAGTCAAAGGCCAAGAAGAGTTCTCTCAGAAAGTCTCGCCTTATCTTCTTAGGGAATGCCTCTGCTCTTTTGCGGGCGGTAAAGGAGGCATGGCGAGATGACTCAATGCATATAGCTGGTAAATATGGACCCGATCAGACGCGAGATATTTTTATGTCCGTCAAGGCGTTCATGGTTCACCTCTCGACCGAGCTATCCGAAAAGTAAAGGAGTCCGCATTGTCTGAGTTCGAAAAGTTCGATGCTGTGGTCCGCAAGATGATGTCTGTGCCCCACGATGAGATTGTGAGGCGAGAAAAAGAATGGAAGCGCAAGCGAAAGCTCGCAAAGAAAAAGCGGGCTAAGACTTCGCCCGCTTCCCGCGCTTCTTTCGGTAAGGGTTAGAAGGCCGCTGTTTCTCCTAGTCTTGCCAGTTAGCGAAGCAAAGGTGAGGCGCTTGCCGACGATCTTGCGACACGACCATACTAAAGCGGTCGGCATCGGTTACCTTCTTTTTCTTAGTGCTGCGATTGTTATAGCGGAACATTTGCTCATCAAGGTAGCGAAACAGATGGAATGGTTCGACACTCACGTAGGTTCCCGAGATGCCACGCTTCAAGAAGCGACCAGAAGTTTTCGAGGCCGTTAGTGTGAACCTGTCCGTCAACGTACTTCTCGGCATGGTCAATGACTTTGTGGGCGTACTCTTTAGCCAATCCGTCATAGGATGCCAGAGCGTCGGAGTAGAGAGCGCGCCAGCTTCGACATGCTCTTTGACGCAAGCATGAAGTGCACTGCGCTTGCCGGTCTGCAACTACCACGGCGCGAACGTTACCGCCACGTTCCAATGCTCCAAACACGATGGCCTTGTCTTTTCCGCCAGTACCAGTGATGCGGCGCTGCTTAACATCCAAGTGCATGTTGCGAGCCTTGCCGCCGATGAAGGTTTCGTCAACTTCGACTTCACCGCCGAGTTTGCTGCCAAAGTTCTCATCCTGCATGACGAGCCGAATCCGATGGAGCATGAACCATGCGGACTTCTGAGTGACCTTCACGTCGCTGGCAATCTCATAACTGCTAATTCCATTCTTGCAGTTAGTGATGAGCCAAGCGGCAGTGAGCCACTTATCCAGACGGAATAGCGCGAATCTTCCATCACAGTTCCTACCTTGATGGAGAATTCACGCTTGGCGTGATGCTTAGCAGCACTTCCAAGTCCGGCGATGCGCGATTGAATTTCACGGTGTCAGAGCCGCAAGTGGGGCAGGTAACCTTGCCGTCAGGCCAGCGCCGGATGAGCCAGGTAGTCGATGCAGTTGTCGGGATTCGAGAAGTAGATGATTGCTTCTTGAAGGCTCTTTGGTTCGCTCATAAGTCGCCTCACTCACAAGCAAAACTATAGGCTAAAACAGTGGTGGAGTCAAGTAAATAATCGCCCTAAGTAGAGCCGGGAGGGCAAGAGCGGAGCAGATTGCTAAGAGCTAAGCCATCGGCCAAATGCCAAGTGCTAAATGCCAAGTGCCAATCGGCGATGGTCGAACGCAGCCTCGCTAGCGAGATAGCGAGCAGCGGCTCTCCTACCGTACCGACGCTTTCCCAGCCGATGACACTGGAACCTGCTCCACGATCTCGATGCCGAAGCCTTCCAGTCCGGCAACTTTACGAGGGTGATTGGTGAGAATGCGAATGCGCTTCAAGTTCAGATCCGACAGAATCTGCGCCCCAATGCCGATTTCGCGTTGCGTCTTGCGCTGGCTCTCCGGCAGGGTCGGCAGTCGCTGTTCATGATGGAACTGGATGGTCATGCGCTCTCCCAGTCGCTCCACGGAATAGCCCTTGGATGTCGAGTGAAGGTAGATCAGGGCGCCGCGTCCCTCATCGGCAATGCGCCGCATGGCAGCGTCGATGACGTCGCGGCATTCGCAACCGCTGGCGCCGAAAACGTCGCCCACCAGGCAATGGGAATGCATGCGCACCAGCACCGGTTCGTCAGTAGCGTGTTCCACGTCGCCCTTCACCATGGCGATATGCGAGTCGCCAGTGATCTCCGACTCGTAGACGATCATGCGAAACTCGCCGTAGGCTGTGGGGACCATGGCCTCGGCCATGCGCCGCACGTAGCGCTCGTGCGCCATGCGATAGCGGATGACCTCGGCGACGGTGATCATCTTCATATCGTGCTGACGGCAGAATTCGGTCAGCTCCGGCACGCGGGCCATGCTGCCGTCATCGTTCATGATCTCGCAGATCACGCCCGCGGGAACCATGCCGGCCAGGCGCGCCAGATCGACGGAGGCCTCGGTCTGACCAGCGCGCACCAGCACTCCGCCCTTGCGCGCGCGCAACGGGAAGACGTGCCCGGGGCGCGCCAGGTCGTTAGGGCGGGTTGCCGGATCGATAGCCACGTGTATGGTGTGGGAGCGGTCGTGCGTCGAAATGCCGGTGCTCACGCCACCCTTGGCGTCGATCGATTCGGTGAACGCGGTGCCGAAGTTGGAAGTGTTCTCGGCAGACATCTGGCCCAGGCGCAGGTACTCCAGCCGCTCTTCTGTCATGGCGAGACAAACCAGCCCGCGGCCGTATTTGGCCATGAAGTTGATAGCCTCGGGAGTGACTTTCTCGGCGGCCATGGTCAGGTCGCCTTCGTTCTCGCGGTCCTCGTCGTCGACGACCACGATCATGCGCCCGGCGCGAATTTCCGCCAGCGCGGTCTCGACATCGCAGAAGGCAGGCTGAGTAGACATGTCGTTCCTGGAAAGATTCTAGCAGGGAGGAGGGTGGCGCTTGGCACTTGGCAATTAGCACTTGGCAATTGGCATTTAGGGAATCCCTGATTAAGCTTCAGTTTTGAAAGGGCACGGCTTCAGCCGTGCCGCAAGTATCGCAAAATCATTCCGGCTTTAGCCGCCGAGGGAAAGGTCGACAACATAATCAGAGGTTCCCTGACAATTAGCTATAGCACTGGGCACTCGGCATTTTGGCCGACCTCCGCTCTTTATCTGTGTCGTCTCGACCAAGGACTTCACCGGGCCCCCGACGGGCGCCGCTGTTGCGTCTGGCGGGGTGGTTGAGTCCGCGTGGAGGGACCTGCTGTTGGCTAGCTGGCGAGAGCCCGCCAGTGCGGGCGGACAACAGGTCCCTCCGTTCCGGCTAGCCGTCGGTCGGGATGACACATCAGAAGAAACCAAGAGTGAAGTTCAAGAGCGAATAGCGAAGAGCGAACAGCGGGTTCTCTCACACCGCTGCCCGTGCTCGGGTGAACAATCCTCGCAGCGCCCGTATCACCCAACGCATCACCAGCACGATAATGATCAGCAGAACGATTACCACCGACGCCGCGATGTACGGATGCTGCACGGCGATCCACGACAGGCCGATGGCTCCCACATCCTCGCCAAAGGTCAGCGCAATGTTCGACACCGGTTCCGGCGAAGGCGTGACGGCGGCGCCGCAGAGCCGTCTTGCCTCCATGCGCCGCGAAGGCAATCAGCCCTCCCAGCGCGGCTGAGGCGATTTGCATTACCGGCGAGAGATGCGAGGTTGCCGCGTAGGCCAGCAGCGCTGCAACCGGAATGCGGATGAAGGTCTGGAGGGCGTTCCAGACGAGGTCGAAGGCGGGAATCTTGTCGGCAAAGAACTCCAATCCAAAGAGGGCGAGCGCGACGCCAATAATCCACCACGATTGCAGCGTGTCGACCTCGGGCGGAAGCGTGACCACACCCGCGCGCCCCAGCAGCCCCAGCGTCGCGACCGTAGCGTAGACATTGAGCCCGGCAGCAAAGCTTGTGCCGGCGATCATGGCGACAAGCTGGTTGGAGGTGAAATTCATTCACCTATCCGATGCAGGAAGGGCTGCCGGCGAAGCGAAGGAAATTGCCCTCGGCAGCCCCTCGCTCGCGTCGCTCTATCACTTTAATGATCTTTATCAACCGTATCTGGCGACGCAGCTTCTGTCGATCCGGGCTCGCCTAGGTTAGTTGAATCATGAATCAGGATGTTGAAGGCTTGCCCGGAAATAATATGCAGGAACTGATAGTAGCCATTATTGTCGGTCCTGGTGAGTTGCGGAAATGGTGAACCCGGTTGCGTGAGGCTAACCCCTACACCCGCCAGCGGAGTCCCCCGAAGGATGAGATATCCAGCGATGTCTGGAATCATTGACGTGCCACAGGTGCCGAGCAGACACGAGACCTCCAGCGTGTAGCTCTGGGTCCCATCGTTTCCGCTCACGTAGAAGAACACCATGCTGGTGCCGTTTTCGTCCGGCGTGAAGTCGATTTGGATTGTGTACGAGAACGGTACGCCAGTGCATACGTCATTTTGTTGAACTTTGGTGCCGTCGGGGTTATACACCCTCATGCAAATGTTGTAGGAGGCGTTACCCGGGACGGTCGCAGACACCTCTTCCATGCCAGTCGTAGCACTCACGAAAGTGAATTCATTAGTATCTGTTATCGGGTTAATGTCGCCAGGGGTTTGAGTTGAGAGGTTAATCTGTTGCGCGTTGGGGGCAAATGGATACAAACGTTCCAACGCCAAAGCATAGCTTATCGTGCCAGCTGAATTCTCGGTTACAACGATCGTATATGTGCCTGTTGTGGTGAGCATCATGTCCTGCGCAACGTAGTACGAGAACGGTACGCCGGTGCATCCGGAGAAGATGTTCCTCTCATTGGGGTCGTACAGCTTCATGCAAATGTTGACCGGGGCGGAGCCGTTAATCCCCAGCGCAAGGTGAAAGGTCTGCCCCGTGGACGCGCTGAAGATAAAGGAATCGACATCGCCCGGAGACTGGAGGACACAGTTGGCGGAATGACAAAGGCAACCATCCCTTCATTCGAGAGGAAGAACATGAGTTTCGAAGGGTCCGATGCTTAGTCGGCTGCAAGACCGAATTCGTTCCCCTGCAGAATCATTGACGGCCTGAGGTTTCGTCGCCCAGTAGAAAAGGGCCGCATTTGGCGGCCCTGATCGAGAGAGTAGGGTGTTTAGAGCGTGGACTCGATCTCAAATCCCCAAGCTTCCAGAAGAGGTTCAGGAATGTACTTCGAGTTCTTATTTTTCCGCGCCCATTCACGCAACCGGGTAGATCGAATGTATTGATCCGGCTGCAGTTTGAACTCCTTCACCACCTGTTCGAATTCGGTGATGGTGGGTACCACCGGACCGATCGGCTCCGGTTTGCCCCAATTAGGATTGCCACGTCTTTTTGCCATGTTCTTGTTTCGTCCTGCTTCGTAGAGATATAAGTCTGGATGACCGACGTATTCCCAGCGATGTCTTGGCCTAACTGATTGGATTCACAATGCTTTCACAAAGATTCAGGGACCATTGCCGGGAGCTCTCAGGATCGATTACCACAGAGAAAGGATTCCAGGGGAGCCAGAGAACCTAACACTATAGCCCGGTTTTTTCCCCGATTCAAGCGAAATTGCTCGCGGTTGGGACGGCCTACTATCAAAGTTGTACTCCCCGCCCTTAATCGCTCTTATCTCCCAAAGAATCAGACGGATGGCTCGAGGAAGAGTGAGCGAAATCTTGGCCGCTGAAGCATTCCCACACTGAAAAGACATTCCTGTAAAGGGTGGGAGTGCTTTTGCATCGGAAAACAGCCCTACTATTGCGACAGCAAGCCGTAAATGGCGAGTTGGTTGCGAGCGCCGACGAAAACCCGTCCGTCCGCCACCGTGGGAACGGCGAAGGTGAGGGTTGCCCCAGCATCGTCGCGCAGGGGGGACATCTCCGTGCCCCAGAGCTCTGATCCCAGATTGAGAGCGTTGAAGGCACGGAAATCTGCGGGATCTCCCAGGCGAAGCGCCCACAGAATGCCGTCAGCGTTCCCATTGGATGAAATAGAAGTGAAATATCCCGGATAGCCGCCATTAGCCGAGCCCGTCGTAGACACAGGAGTAGGGTTTAACTGCTGGCTGGCCGGATCATACCGAAAGGCCTCGACCGGACTCAGGTACCATCCAAAATACAAATAGTTGTTCCAAAATGCCGGTGTCGAGAAGGCAGCCTGAGCGTCTCCCGCGAAGGTTTGGACGACCTGGTTGTTATTGTCTGGCTGCCACTGTCCAAGGTTATCCCGATCCAATAAGAATACGTTTACGTCCTTGCCCGCCACCGCCAGCAGGTGCGGGTGAGTTGCTCCTGCCTGGTCGGGCAGAAGAACCGGGCCGCCGGATCCCAGGTCGAGATCATCGTCGAGTAGCGTCTGCCAATTGAAAGGAGTGAAGTAGTCTACCGTCGAAATCTGATTTCCCGAGTTGCGAAGTCTGACCACAGAATCCCCATAGTTTGTCCCGCCAGACATGGCATCGCTCCAGCCGTTACCCACTGCCAGGTATACATCACCGTTCTCATCGGCAGCGGGGCCTGATCCACCCATCCAGATGCCTCCCAAAATGCCGGCGGGAGACGGCGTCCATGCCCCGCTCGGCTGCAGCGTGCCAGCATCGAAAGACATGACCCAACCTTCATAGGCGCCAATATCACAATTCGATGCCCACGCAATGTAGACCTGTCCGTTGGCTAGCAATAGCGCAGAACGCTGATTGTTGAGTACGGGGCTGAACTGCGCGACCCCATACTGCCCATTCGGGTCCGTCGGAGTTGCAACGGTGAATGGGCTCACGTTGTCTTCTCCGGTCCTTATGTCGAGAGCATGAAGACGTTGGTAAAACACCGGATCGCCGCTGCTCGTATCCTTGGTCGCGGCAACCAGGTACATGGTCGAAGTCGAGGCGTCGATTACAGGAGTACCGGTTATCCCAACTTCGGGATTTATGGCAGGGCAATTATTGACATCCGAGTCCGACAGCGTGGTGACCGTACCCGTCGACCCAAGAAAATCCTTGTGCCAGACAATGCTATAAGTGTCAGCATCGATGCCATAAACTTGGTCGTGCTCGGTGGCGACAAAAACGAGGTTATGCGATTTTCCGTCTGCGGTAGTCACGCCTGGGACATACAGGGGCTGCGCATAGATGGCTCCGGTGACCGGAACCGCTGCCAGCCTTCCGAACGTGACAACATTAACGTTTGATGGCGTCAGCGAGGTTTCTGTGGAGTTCGCCCCAGTTCGGGCATTGTTATTACGATAGGTCGTGACAGAAGTATGGGATTGAGGAGCAGGAGGCGGAAGAGGACTCTGATTCTGCTCGGGCGGAATCGTAGCTGAACCGCCTCCGCATCCTGTCCCAACCAACAGAAGGGTAGCGCCCAGAACCGCCGAGAATATGCGGCTCGATCTTTTGATCAAGGCCTTCCGGATGGACACGCGACCTCGAACGCCGGTGCCATCGCGATTGGATTTCATTGCTGCGGAGTCGGAAGGCGAGATAAGGCCCAAGCTCGCAAAGAGCGAATAATCATTCACCAGGATGACTTCCCCGAGAGAGAGTGCTTGCAGTTTCAACACGATACCCGAAAAGTGCCAGCGATGCAACATCCTTAATAGAGGGTAACAAGCCCGGCATCAAATACTTGCGAGGATTTCGGGGCTTTGATCGCGGTACTACTGCGTGACGGTGAGGGATGTAGTACCGGCGATGCCACCCGCCGAAGCTCCAATGGTCGTACTTCCGATGGAGACCGGGGTCGCCAAACCCGTGCTACTGATAGTGGCCACAGACACACTGCCGGAGGTCCAAGACGCAGTCGTGGTAACGTCCCCAAACGAGCCATCAGAGAACGTAGCGGTCGCGGTAAATTGCTGAGTCTGACCCGAGGAGATCGAGATTGTTGGGTTCGCGGGACTAATGGTGATGGCGGTAATGGTTTTACTGCTGACTGTCACTGGAGCGGTTGCGGTTACGCTGCTGTTGTTCGATTTCGCGGTGATAGTCGTGGTCCCCAGAGCCACTCCGGTAACCAAGCCAGAGGTGTTGATAGTGGCTACATTAGGCGACGAGGAAAGCCAGGTCACTTGCGAGGTCACATCACTGTTTGTGTTATTGCCGAGCGTAGCAGTCGCGGTGAACTGTTGGGTGCCACCCGGCAAAATGTAGGCGCTGGTGGGTGATAACGAAATCGAGACAATCGCATCCGCAGCGGGAAAGAACCCTCCGCAACTGCTGAGTAGAATAGAGGTCAATAATCCCGCGCCAAGCCTACCTAGCCATGTGAGCCGTTGCACGTTGATTATCCTACCACCCACCCCGTCGCTGCTGGATCCGGAAATCGCCGGTTTTGGGAAATGCTGCCGTCCCCACAACTGTCCCGTTTTGAAACTTTACGGATCCCGGGGGCGCCAGCACACCCAACGATGCGTTATCCGTCACAGACAAAAGGCCGCCTGACGTTGGATCATTGACGTATTGGTGGTCTAGCTTCGGTGTGTCTTCGAGCCATGAAATGGGTTACGCCAAGACCGCTCGGTCCCTGGGCAAGACCGCCTAAAGGACTCCAGTGAGGAGGTTTACGCTCATGAGGAAAGCAATCTTTCTCCTCGTTCTGATGGTCGCGGCTCAGCTGGCAGCGCAGGAAAAATCCATTATTACGGTGAAAAGTTCGGAGGTCAGCAACGGCGTCGTGATCGTCACGGTGACGCAAGCGAGCACGGCGGATCAGGGAAAAGGGTCTGTTGCGTTACACTGCAACAAGGGCGCCGGGTCCTGCAAGGCGCCCGAACCGGGATCGTACATCATGGTTCGTTTGCCCAAGAATTGGGGAATGTACGATTGTGCTAACGTCGATCTGTACCCGACTTCTGCAGATCCCGCCACGGACCAGAAGATTGGCGAATACTGCTTGATCGGGAAATAACGTCCTTGCGGGCAACGCTGGGATAGGGCGAAGATACTTCTTCTCCGAAAAAGGCTGGGAGCGACTTCGCCGATAGAGAACGACTAACAAGGGAGCAAGGCACAAGGCTGGAGAGAAGAGATGGATCCGTGTTTTTCTTCAATGACGAATGCGATTTCAGAGATGACGATCAATACGATTTCTTTACTCTTGCGACCGAGATAGAACGTCGCCGGCCGCGGGTTTGCCTGCCTCGCAAGAAGGCGGCGCAATCCTCGGTGACGGTCACGGTTGCCGCCACATCCAGCGATGTTAGTGGGCAAGCAAATCATCGAGACTCGGAAAAAGTCATAGCTCAATCTCACAAATGAATTTCTTCCACCAGGTCCTCGGCTGAGGACCTGGACCCTCAGATATCCTGGGCCAGTTACCTTCACGGCTCGCGCTGGGACCCGCCCACGCACGTTTTGCCGACAGTGTCGGTGAGACGTGCTGCTAACCCCCACTTGCCGAAGTCTCTCAAGTCGTCTTTTGCCACCGGGGGTTCGAGGATTAACAATTCCTTATCTCTCCGACAGGTCTGCGGAGATTGCTTTCCTGATACGCCAGCCAATGCTTCCGCTGCTGAATGTGTAACTTGCCGCTCATTCCTAAAGTGAGCGGAGAGCGGATCCCTTGAGCGCAGCCCTGTTCGGATTTGGTCCGCCGCTTGCACTAAGCAAAATCGCACCAGTGCCGAAGAAACATTAAGTGGAGGGACTTCGATGGAGCTGAGCCAGCCGGCTAATGGGCCGAGCGAGCTGCTGAGTGAAATGGGCGAGGTTATCAAGGAGTTCTTGGTCGAAAGCAATGAAGGCCTGGATCGCTTTGATCGTGACCTGGTCGCTTTGGAGAAGGATAGAACTTCCCGTGAACTACTGGACAGCATCTTTCGCGCTATTCACACCATTAAGGGGACCGGTGGGGTGCTGGGCTACGAAAAGCTGGTTTCGCTGTCCCATCTTGGCGAAAGCGTTCTCAGCAAGATGCGTGACGGTGCTCTTCTCCTTTCTCCCGTGATCGCAACTGCTCTTCTGGCAATGGCCGACTCTCTGCGCCACATTCTGTGCGAGATCGCGGCCAGCGGAAGCGAAGGCGGGGAAGACTACTGTAGCGTACTGCAGAGACTTTCCCTGGTGCTCAGTCAAGCAGCGGGCGGCTCACCCCAGCCGTCCCAGCCAATTGCCCAGCCGCAGGCACAGAGCGAAGCCTCGCCGCTACTGGGCGAGATTCTGGTGACCGCGCAAACCTGCAACGAAGACGATGTCGAAATCGCCGTCGGGCAGCAGCAGGAGGGCGATTCTCGCCGCTTGGGCGAGATATTAGTAGCTAACCGAGCGACCGATCATGCCGCAGTCGCCGAAGGCCTCAAAGTCCAGGGCGATTACCGGGAAATCGCAACCAACACGATCCGGGTAGATGTTGCATTGCTGGACAAAGTCATGAACCTGGTGGGAGAGCTGGTGCTGGCCCGCAACCAGGTACTGCAGTTCACCGGAACCCAGAAGGATGGCAGCTTTCTCAGTACCGCCCAGCGCCTCAACTTGATTACCACCGAGCTGCAGGAGGGGGTGATGAAGACCCGCATGCAGCCCATCGGCAATGTATGGAACAAGCTCCCCCGCATGGTTCGCGATCTGTCGGTGGGATGCGGCAAGCAGGTCGAGATTCAGAGGCAAGGAGCGGAGACGGAACTCGACAAGACCATCATCGAAGCCATCAAGGATCCGCTTACTCATATCATCCGCAATGCTGTGGACCACGGAATCGAATTGCCGGAGGTGCGCACTGCCGGCGGCAAAACGGCTGCCGGCCATCTGGGGCTGCGAGCCTTCCATGAAGGTGGACAGGTCAATATCGAAATCTCCGACGATGGCGCCGGCATCGACACCCAGAAGTTAAAAGCCAAAGCGGTGGCCAAGGCCATCGTCACCGCCGACCAGGCCGCCCGTATGTCGGAGCGCGAGATTCTGAACCTTGCGTTTGCCCCCGGCTTGTCGACCGTGGAGCAGGTCAGCAATATCTCCGGCCGCGGCGTCGGCATGGACGTGGTGAAGACGAATATCGAGAAGATCGGCGGCACGGTTGACCTGCAGAGCACCAGCGGCAAGGGCACCCTGCTGAAGATCAAAATCCCCCTGACCCTGGCCATCATTCCCGCGCTCATCGTTACCAGCGGAGGCGAACGTTTCGCCATTCCCCAGGTCAGCCTGATCGAGCTGGTGCGCTGCGAAGGAGCAGATGCCGAACGCAGCATCGAGAACGTTCATGGAGCTTCGGTTTATCGCTTGCGCGGCAACCTATTGCCTCTGGTCTACCTCAATCGCGAACTGCGGCTGGGCAATGAGGTCACACGGGAGTCGGTCAATATTGTCGTCCTGCAGGCCGGCGAGCGGCAGTTCGGGCTGGTGGTCGATGAGATTAACGACACCGAAGAGATTGTGGTCAAGCCTCTTTCCAAGCAGCTGAAATCTGTTTCCTGTTTCGCCGGGGCCACGATTATGGGCGACGGACGTGTGGCCTTGATTCTCGACGTACTCGGTCTGGCGCAGATGACCCGGGTGGTGAGCGAGTTGCACGAGCAGAACGTCGCTAAGCATGGGCCGAAGGCGGGCGAGAGTTTGGCGGGGCGGGAAGCGTGGCTGCTGTTCCGGGTTGGAGCCCAGGGGCGCATGGCCATCCCCCTTTCCCTGGTGTCTCGCCTGGAGGAGTTTCCGGCCGCTCAGGTGGAGCGTTACGCCGGCCACGAAGTCATTCAGTATCGCGAACAGATTATGCCGCTGGTCAGACTAGCGGAGGCCCTGGGTTACAGCGGCTCCGTGGACGGCGAACTGCTGCAGGTCATCGTGTACTCCAGCCATGGACGAAGCGTTGGCCTGGTGGTGGACGAGATTCTGGACATCGCCGACCAGGCGGCGGCGGTTCAGCAGATTCGCCAGGTTGAAACCTTGCAGGGAGCCGCCGTGATTCAACAACGGGTTACCGATTTGCTCGATGTTCCCGCCTTGTTGGCGGCGCAGCATCTGGCGGGCAGCAAGGGAGCGCAGGCATGAATCATCGTCGGCAACTATGCACCTTCTATCTGCAGCAACTGTTGTTCGGAGTAGAAGTGGAGAAGGTTCAGGAAGTCATTCGCTATCAGGAGATGACCCGCATTCCCCTGTCGCCGGCGGTCATCGCGGGATTGATCAATCTGCGCGGCCAGATCGTCACCGCCGTCGACCTTCGTCACCAGTTGGACCTGCCGGCCAGAAACGGCGGTGAATTGCCGATGAACGTTGTCGTCCGCAGGGACGATGGCCCGATCAGCCTGTTAGTCGACGAGATTGGGGACGTGGTCGAGGTCGAGGACCAGTTATTTGAACCCGCCCCCGATACCCTGGACTCCCACGGTCGCGAGTTCATTCGCGGAGTTTACAAACTGAAAGAACAGCTGCTGCTATTGCTGGATACCGAGAAAGCCATGTCGGTTGTGGGAACCCACCCGGCCTAAAAAAGCCGATCAGGATCAATCGCAAGGCAGCCAAAAGGAGCTTACATGTTACACGGGCAGAGTAAAGGCAATGGAATTCACAAGAGCCGGGTCAATGGGGAAGACGCGCACAAGTCCATGGCGATGCTGGCTCCACTCGGACTGGTCAGCGAGATTCACCGGGTCATGGCGGCAGTCCGTGCCGGGCAATTGCACGAGCGGGCACGGAGCGCCGGCTTCGAGGGGGAAGAACACGCGCTTCTGGAGGACCTCAATCAGGGGCTGGAGGCGCTTACCACGCCGCTGACGGCAGCCACCGAATTCCTCGGCTGCCTCGCTCAAGGCAAGATTCCAGACAGAATCACCGCCAGCTTCCCGGCGACCTTAACCTGACCAAGACCAACCTCAATGCCTCTGTTGACGCGCTCGGCGGTTTGGTTGACATGCACGGGGTCCAGGAGCGCTTGGCGGTGAACGATCTGTCGCTACCGGCGGCAGAGAACTACCCCGGAATTTTCGGCGATCTGTGTCGGGCCAGCAATACCGCGCAAGGGGGGGTGCAGAACGCTATTCGGGTGCTGCAAAAGATTGCCGCTGGCGATTTCAAGCAGGAATTGGAAGTGCTGGAAAAAGTGGGCAGACGGTCGGAGAAAGACGAGTTTGTTCCCGCATTTATCATGGTGATGCGAGCCGTGAATGCCCTGGCCATCGATGCCGAAATGCTCTCCAAAGCTGCGGTCGAGGGCAAGCTGGCCACCCGTGCCGATGCCAACCAACACGCTGGTGAGTTCCGCAACATCATCGCCGGAGTCAACGCCACGCTGGACGCGGTGGTCGGACCGTTAAATGTCTCGGCCGACTACGTCGACAAAATCAGCAAAGGCAGCATCCCTCCCAAGATTACCGACAACTATAACGGCGATTTCAATACCATCAAGAACAATCTGAACCGATGCATCGATGCCCTCAACGGCCTGCTGGAGGAGATGGCTAGGATGTCGGACGCTCACAATGCAGGCGACATCGATGCCCTTATTCCGGTGGAGAAATTCGAAAATGCCTACCAGACTATGGCCCAGGGCGTGAACGAAATGGTGCAAGGCCACATCACGGTGAAGAAGAAGGCGATGGCCTGTATTGCCGAGTTCGGCAAAGGAAACTTCGAGGCCCCCCTGGAAAAGTTTCCCGGCAAGAAGGCTTTTATCAATGACACGATCGAAGAGGTGCGCGGCAAGTTGAAAGCATTAATTGTTGATACAGACTTGCTGGTGCAAGCCGCAGTAAAAGGCAACTCGCCACTCGCGCCGATGCCGGCAAGCACGGCGGCGACTTCCGCAAGATCGTCGAAGGGGTCAATGCCACTCTGGATGCGGTGATCGGGCCGCTCAACGTCTCGGCCGATTACGTGGACAAGATCAGCAAGGGCAACATTCCGGCCAAGATCACCGACAACTACAACGGCGACTTCAACACCATCAAGAACAATCTGAACACCTGCATCGACTGCGGTTAACGCACTGGTTGCCGACGCCAATATGCTGGCCAAGGCGCCGTCGAGGGCAAGCTGGCTACTCGCGCCGACGCGGGCAAGCACGGTGGCGACTTCCGCAAGATCGTCGAAGGCGTCAATGCCACTCTGGATGCAGTCATCGGGCCGCTGAATGTCTCGGCCGACTACGTGGACCAGATCAGCAAGGGCAACATTCCTCCCAAGATCACCGACAACTACAACGGTGACTTCAACACCATCAAGAACAATCTGAATACCTGCATCGACGCGGTTAACGCGCCTGGTTGCCGACGCCAACATGCTGGCCAAGGCCGCTGTCGAGGGCAAACTGGCTACCCGCGCCGACGCCAGCAAGCATGGGGGCGACTTCGGCAAGATCGTCGAGGGAGTGAATGCCACGCTGGATGCAGTGATCGGACCGCTCACCGAAGTCGGTCAAGTCCTCGACAAGCTGGCCGGAGGCGATCTTACGGCGCAGGTGATCAGCGAGTATGCCGGCGATTTCGGACAGCTAAGGAAGGCGGTGAATGCACTGGCCACATCAGGTTCGCGAAGCCATCCAGCAGATTGGCGGCCAATGCCACATCCTTGGTCTCGGCCGCCGAGGAACTCAACAAGGTCAGCCAGCAGATGAGCGCCAGTGCCGACGAGACCGCGACCCAGGCCAATGTGGTCTCGGCCGCATCGGAGCAGGTGGCCAACAACGTTCAGACCGTGGCCACCGGCGCCGACGAGATGGGCGCCAGCATCAAGGAGATCGCCAAGAACACCGCCGACGCTACCCGGGTGGCGACCACGGCGGTCAAGTCCGCCGAGGCCACCAACGAGACCATCGGCAAGCTGGGCCAGAGCAGCGCCGAGATTGGGCAGGTGATCAAGGTGATCACCTCGATCGCGCAGCAGACCAACCTGCTGGCGCTGAACGCCACCATCGAAGCGGCGCGCGCCGGCGAGGCGGGCAAGGGATTCGCCGTGGTAGCCAACGAAGTGAAGGAGCTGGCCAAGGAGACCGCCAAGGCCACCGAAGACATCAGCCGCAAGATCGAGGCGATCCAGACCGACACCAAGGGCGCGGTGGAGGCGATCGGGCAGATCGGCAGCGTGATCGTGCAGATCAACGACATTCAGAACACCATTGCCAGCGCGGTCGAGGAGCAGAGCGCCACCACCAACGAAATCAGCCGCAACCTGGCGGAGGCGGCGCACGGCAGCTCCGAGATCACCCAGAACATAACCGGCGTGGCGGAGGCGGCGCACAGCACCACGGCGGGCGCAACCGACACCCAGAAGTCGGCCCAGTCGTTGGAGCAAATGGCTGCCGAACTACAGGGCCTTATCTCGCAGTTCAAGTACTGACACGGTTGGTCAAGGGCCGCGGGAAGTGCATCCTGCGGCCCTCAGCCGCCCTCCGGTTTGTAGGGGACGGCCGAAAGGAGTTTGCCAATGCGCGCGCTGGTGGTGGACGACTCTTCCGCGATGCGAGCCATCCTTGGCATGACGCTCAAGCGGCGAGGTTTTGAGATTTTGCAAGCCAGGGACGGGCTAGAAGCGCTGTCCGTACTGGCTCAGGCGGAGCCGGTCGATGTGGTTCTGATCGACTGGAATATGCCCCAGATGAACGGGTTGGAGCTGCTGCTGCCGGATTCGGCAGCAGGCGCAATTCGGCGCCATGCAGATCCTGATGGTCACCACCGAAACCGGTATGGGTCAGATGTCGGAAGCGCTCGCAGCCGGCGCCAACGAATACATCATGAAGCCGTTTACCCCCGACATGGTGATTCGACAAATTGGCCCTGGTGGGTTTATGAGCGGAGTCTCCGGCAAGATTCGAGTGCTGGTGGTCGACGATTCGGTGGTCATGCGGCGACTTCTGTCGGAGGTGATTTCGTCCGACCCGGAACTAGAAGTGGCAGGCTACGCGGCAAACGGACAGATCGCCCTGGCGTTGCTGGACCAGGTCTCGCCCGACATCATCACGCTGGATGTCGAAATGCCGATCATGGATGGCTTGGCCACGTTGAAGGCCATGCGCAGCGCCCAGCGCATGCTACCGATCATCATGTTCAGCACCTTGACGGAGCGGGGAGCCGCGGCCACCATCGACTCTTTGACTCTGGGCGCCAGCGATTACGTGGCGAAGCCCACGGGCGCCGGCAACTACAATGGCGCCCGCGAGCGGATACGCGAGGCTTTGGTCCCTCGGATCAAGGCGTCTATGCCGCCGATTGGTGGCTACTCCTCGCGCCGAACTCATTCCCAGTCGTCAAGCCTTGACGGGGCAGTTCAAGCGGCTGAATCGAATCGAGGTGGTGGCTATCGGATCTTCGACCGGAGGTCCGAATGCGTTGGCTCAGGTGCTGCCCGGCATTCCGGCCGATTTTCCAGTGCCATTGTTAATTGTGCAGCACATGCCTCCAACCTTCACTCGTTTCCTGGCTCAGCGCCTGGCCGGTCAGTGCCAGTTAGCGGTGGAGGAGGCGGCGGCGGGTGAGGTCTTGAGGCGGGGAAAGATGTGGGTGGCGCCGGGGGGCTATCACCTGGGCGTAGTACGCGACGGGGGAGAGACGAGATTGCGTATTACGCAGGAGGCGGCGGAGAATTCCTGCCGTCCTTCGGTTGACGTCTTGTTCCGATCAGTGGCGCAGGTCTTTTCCAGCCACGCTTTGGCGGTGGTGCTGACCGGCATGGGGCAGGACGGACTCCGGGGCTGCGAGGCACTGGCCGAGGCCGGGGCGCAGATTGTGGCGCAGGACGAAGCCAGCTCCGTGATTTGGGGTATGCCCGGCTATGTAGCGAAAGCCGGGCTGGCGGATGCGGTGCTGCCGATTTCCGAGATCGGTTCGTACATCGTGGAACGCGTGCACTGCGTTTGGTCCGTCGAGCCATGGCGTTCGCCGCCCCGGCGGGAGCCACCAGATGAGCTTGGCGGCGCTTGACTTCGACTACTTACGCACGCTGGTAAAGCACCACACCGCCATCGTACTCGATCCGGGCAAGGAGTATCTGGCGGAAACCCGACTGGCCCCGCTGCTGGGAGAACACGGCTGTGCCTCGGTGCAAGAGTTGCTCGGGGTGTTACGGCGCCAGAGCTTTAACGGTCTGCATCGCAAGGTGCTCGATGCGATGACCAACAATGAAACGTGGTTTTTTCGTGATTGCAACTGTTTTGCGGCGCTTACCGGTTTTGTTCTTCCGGAGTTGATGAAGCGGCGAGCCTATGAGCGCAAGATCGTCATTTGGAGTGCGGCCTGCTCCAGCGGTCAGGAACCCTATAGCATCGCCATGACCTTGCGTGAGGAATTCAATCTTCCAGGCTGGGCTTTCTCCATTTTGGGGACGGACTTTTGCAGCACCATCCTGGAGCGTGCCAAGAGCGGCCGCTATCGGCAAATGGAAGTAAACCGCGGTTTGCCGGCCAAATTGTTGACCCGCTACTTCACCCAGCAGGGATTGCATTGGCAACTCAAATCCGAGATCCTCTCCATGGTGACTCTGCGGTGCTTAAATCTGGCGGAGCCGTGGAGTGACGTCATACCGTCGACTGACATTATTTTTCTTCGCAATGTACTGATCTACTTCGACCTCGAGACCCGCAGGGAGATTCTGGCCCGAGTGCGCCGAATCCTTCGTCCCGATGGATTTCTGTTCCTGGGGTGTGCGGAGACGACGTTGAATCTGGATGCCGGATTTCAACTTGTTCCGGCAAAGAACTACGTCTGCTACAAACTAAAAGAGCGGTGAATTCCTGCTCGGCCGCGCTAATGAGATCTGTGTGAAGATCCTGATTTGGAAGTTCAGGCAAGTTACAAAACGCTGGGTTGAGACTTGGCGACAGTTTGTGCGCGCAACCTCTCTTCTATTCTGCCACCTTGTCAAAATTGTGCCTGTGCAATTTGGAATGAATTAGACGCTTTCGGTCTCCTGGGCTGCACGGGCGCCCCCTGCGAGGCGCTAGTCCCGACAAAATCGCTTCGGTTACAACCGTTGTCGACATAATGCTTCTCCATATCCTGAGAGATATGTAACTAATCATATTCGCCTAACTGTCCCAGACAGACAGTGAGTAGCCGCACAGGCGGGTGTGGGCGCTTGCTCCCAGCTTAAGTTTCCTCATCGTGAATGCGCGTCTTCTCTTTGCCATCAGGTGCAACTGAAAGGGATGTAATGGAGGGTTGTATTTTGCGGCCCGTGAGACGCCACATGCCCGAGAAGTCTTAGGGTGTATCTGAAGCGCCCATTTCATGAAAGGTAGTCGAATCGAGGTGCCCTTGAGGGGCGCTTCGGATATCGCCTAAGACTTCTGGCCTGGGCCGCAGGAGAGGGTCGTGGTTGCCACTAGTCAGCCAAGGCTTGCCGAAGATATCCTGCGACGTCGCCGACGAAGCGATGCACCGACACCTCTGCGATGCGATGGCCGACGATCGCGTTCATGGTCTTTCCCACGGCACCCAAGGGTGGTTCGTAAATGCCGGAGAAATCCAACTGGGTTTCAGTTCCGGTCAGCGGATATACGGAAAGCTCGCCCTGCATGAGAGGAAACAACCGCGGCAAGGTTGCGGCCTCCCATTCCAGCAGCAATCTGGTGCGGGCGCTTGAGATTCCATCACCGGCTGTTTCTTCAATCCCTTTGACGCGGATCTTGATGTCGGCCTTCACGCCAACCCCAGCAAAATCGACGTGCAGTTCAGCGGCCACCGATTCCGCGCGGGAAGCAGCCGCCTTGGTAGCGGACTGAAACACTGCGACTGCGTTCTGTTTGAGCGTGTCGCGGACGCGTTCGTACGGATGGTTCACGTAGTCGTAGCTGCGAATCTTAGGTCCGGTGCTCATCAATATTCTTCCGGCCAAGCCAAGCAATTAGAACCGGCAGTCACGCAACTTTACCATAATGCGCGTCAGGATCAGGGTTGCGGATTTTGTAACAGGCTATCTCATAAACCGAAAGGATTTATGAGATGGATTGACGGGCTCAAGGCAGAACAGCCTGTCGCGTTGGCCTTTTGGATATCTGCCGCCCCCAGAATCGCAGCGATGATTTTGCTTGTATGATATCTACCGCTTCAGGTTTAATCGCGAGGCATTGGCGGGCGCTCTCGGGCTGATGGCCGCTGCGATTCCAAGGGTGAGGAGGCTTGATGGCTCATATTGATGTCCCAGTGTCGGGCTCGGGTTTCGGACAGACACGGCGCGTCGACAACTGGTGGGTGCAGCCGCTCGTCGTTTTTCTCGGTCTCTCGGCATTCATTGTGTATTCCACCTGGGCGGCCCTGCAGGGACAGCACTACCGCTTCGGCCCGTATCTCTCGCCTTTTTATTCGCCGGAATTGTTTGGTCCGGACGGCTGGTTTGGCCAGATGCCGAGCTGGATACCAGTCTGGGTCACCGGGGCCATGCTCATCCTGTGGGCGCCAGGCGGATTTCGAGTCACTTGCTACTACTATCGAGGAGCCTATTACAAAGCCTTTTGGGCTGACCCGCCTTCCTGTACGGTCGGCGAGCCGCGGAAGACCTATCTCGGCGAGCGATCGTTTCCATTAATCGTGCAAAACATTCACCGCTATTTTCTTTATCTGGCGTTGATATTTCTTGTGATTCTTGGACACGACGTGTGGGATGCGTTCTGGTTCAACGGGCGCTTCGGTATCGGCGTTGGCACACTAGTGCTGCTGGCTAACCTGGCGCTCTTGACCTGCTATACATTCAGCTGCCACTCTCTTCGCCACCTGGTTGGTGGTTTTCGCGATCGCCTGGCCGGGGCCCCAACTCGCAAGCGGGTCTATGACTGCGTGAGTTGTCTCAACCGGCGACACATGGTCTTTGCCTGGTGCAGTCTTTTCAGCGTGGCGTTTGCTGATCTTTACGTGCGTATGTGCTCCATGGGTGTGTGGACGGACTGGAGGATCATTTAGTGACCGAATACATCACGCATGAGCACGACGTCGTGATCATTGGCGCGGGAGGGGCGGGGCTGCGGGCCGCCGTGGAGGCTTCCGGCGCCGGCGCCAGAGTCGCAGTCATCACCAAATCGCTCCTGGGCAAAGCCCATACCGTAATGGCCGAGGGCGGCGTGGCCGCAGCCATGGGAAATGTGGACGATCGGGACAGCTGGCGGGTTCATTTTTCCGACACCATGCGCGGCGGTCAGTATCTGAACAACTGGCGCATGGCGGAGCTGCATGCCAAAGAAGCTCCGGCCCGGGTGCGCGAACTCGAAGCCTGGGGCGCGCTCTTCGATCGCACCAGCGATGGCCGCATTCTGCAGCGCAATTTCGGCGGGCATCGTTATCCCCGGCTGGCACATGTTGGCGATCGCACCGGGCTGGAGATGATCCGCACGCTGCAGGACCATGGCATCCATCTCGGCCTAGACGTGTTCATGGAATACACGATCGTCAAACTGCTGAAGGATGGCGATCGCGTCGCCGGAGCGTTTGGTTACGATCGCGAGCGCGGGCGATTTCACGTTTTTCGCGCCAAAGCCGTGGTGCTGGCGACCGGAGGCATTGGCAGGGCTTTCAAGATCACCAGCAACAGCTGGGAATACAGCGGAGACGGTCACGCTCTCGCCTACAACGCGGGCGCGTCGCTGGTAGATATGGAATTTGTGCAGTTTCATCCCACCGGAATGATCTGGCCGCCCAGCGTGCGCGGCATTCTGGTCACCGAAGGCGTGCGTGGCGACGGAGGAGTACTGCGGAACAGAAACGGCGAGCGTTTCATGTTTAAGGACATTCCTCCGCTTTATGTAAATCAAACAGCGGATTCCGAAGAGGAAGGCTGGCGTTATACCCAGGGCGATAAGAATGCCCGGCGGCCGCCCGAACTACTGACGCGTGACCACGTGGCCCGCTGCATTCGGCGTGAGGTGCGGGAAGGACGCGGAAGCCCGCATGGGGGCGTGATTCTTGATATCGCCTGGATCAAAGAGAAGATTCCCAACGCTCCCGAATACATCAAGAAGAAGCTGCCCAGCATGTATCACCAGTTCAAGCAACTGGCCGATATCGACATTACCCGGGAGCCCATGGAAGTTGGGCCCACGACTCACTACATGATGGGCGGAGTGCGGGTGAATGCCGATTCCCAAATGTCGGAGGTTCCCGGGTTGTTTGCCGCGGGGGAATGTGCAGCCGGTTTGCATGGCGCCAACCGCTTAGGTGGGAATTCTCTTTCGGATCTGCTGGTTTTCGGTCAGCGCGCCGGAGACTTCGCTGCCAGGTTCGCGAAAGAAAACTCATTGGGTGCGATCAATACTCAGGAACTTGCGTCCGCAGAAGAATCTGCCCTTGGACCCTTCGAAGGCAAAGGCTCGGAGAACCCCTACGCCTTACAGCATAAACTTCAGGACATAATGCAGGACCTGGTCGGGATTGTTCGTCAAGAGCAGGAGATGCTGCAAGCGCTGTCCCGAATTCGCGAGCTGATGACGGCCAGCGAGACCGTAAGTGTGGACGGCAACCGGGAATACAATCCCGGCTGGCACACCGCGCTCGACTTGAACAATCTGCTGACGGTCTCGGAGATCGTCACCTGCGCCGCTCTGGAAAGAAAGGAAAGCCGTGGCGCTCATTTCCGCGACGATTTTCCGGCCAAAGACGAGCAGGCAGGAAAATTCAACATCGTTGCGCGAAAGGGAGAGAATGGAGAAGTGCGGCTCACCCGCGAGCCCATCCCGCCCATGCGAGAAGACTTGCAGCAGATCATTGAGGAGATGAAGTGATGGCGACGGCAACGTTTCGCATCTGGCGGGGTGAAAAAGCCCAGGGTAGCTTCCGCGACTATACGACCGAAGTCACGACCGGCATGGTGGTCCTGGACGCGGTTCATCAGATCCAGGCGGAACAAGCCGGCGATCTTGCTGTACGTTGGAATTGCAAAGCGGGGAAGTGCGGTTCCTGTTCGGCCGAAATCAACGGCATGCCGAAGTTAATGTGTATGACCCGGCTGAACTCTCTGCCGCTCGACAAACCGGTAACAGTCGAACCGATGAAGGCATTTCCTCATGTGCGGGACCTGATCACAGACGTATCGTGGAATTACAAGGTGAAACAACGCATCCCTAAATTCCAACCTCGCAAGCCGGATGCCGAAGATGGCACGTGGCGCATAGCGCCCGAAGACGTTGATCGAGTGCAGGAATTTCGAAAATGCATCGAGTGCTATCTTTGCCAGGACGTTTGCCACGTATTACGGGATCACCACATGCACGAACAGTTCATCGGACCACGCTTTCTGGTTTATGCCGCAGCCCTGGAAATGCACCCTTTAGACGTCGCCGACCGCGTGGAAGTCCTGCGAAAAGATTTCGGGATCGGTTTATGCAATATCACGAAGTGTTGTACCAAGGTTTGCCCAGAGAGCATCACGATTACGGACAACGCGATTATTCCGCTAAAGGAGCGGGTTGTAGATCGATTCTTCGATCCACTGTCTAAATTGTTTCGCATTTTCAGTCAGACGAAAGCATAGGAGATGTTATGCATTTCGAACTCAAGTCCATTTCAGAACAGAGTATCCCCCACACACTTGAAAAGGTGGAGCGTTACAGGCTTCTGAATGAACCTGCTCTTGCAGAGAGCATTTGCCTTGACATTCTTGCCATCGTGCCCAATCACCAGCAGGCGCTAATTTCCCTGCTGCTGGCGCGGACCGATCAATTCCACTCGGACGCGCAACCGAAAGCAGCCCAGGAAGTTCTCGCTCAAATTCAGGGAGAGTACGAGCAAGCCTACTATGCCGGCGTCATCTGGGAGCGTCTGGGAAATGCCCGCATTCGTCACGGTGATCCTGGGGCTCGCACTTCCGCATATCACGCTCTGCGGGATGCCATGAGTCATTACGAGAGAGCCATGAATTTTGCCCCGCCTGGAAATGACGACGCTATTCTGCGATGGAACACTTGTGCACGGATGATCATGCAGAACCCGGAAATTCAGCCGTTATCCGAGAACGATCCACAAGCCTGGCTGCGCGACGAGGCCGGTTCCCGGATCGCAGACGCTTAGCGTCGATGCCGGTGTTTGTCTCCGTGGCGGAGGCCCTCCGGCAACTCTGTGATCATGACGGTGAGGCTACGGCATGATCACACCCAGGGCCCGACATCCGGTAAGTTCATCCCTGCAGCTGAAGTGCCGTTGGACAACTGGTGCAAGCCATCAGCCACAGCCCAATCTGGAACATCACGGCCATCTTCCTTATCGAGGATGATGCGCAAGACGGCCCGATCACCTTGATGCCCATCGTTCTACCACCTACGTCATCAGTCCCCGGACTAAAGAAGAGCTACGACGCGGTGGCCGATCCCATCATGGATTGGGATTCCGGACCGAATAACAACACTCCCTTTGTCGCGACCAAAACATCATCTGCGCCACCACACGCACCTGGACAGCAGTTCCGGGTTAGGCAAGGGTCTTCATCGCGCACGGTCGAGTCACAGCCATGCTGGCCGGCCTGAACCGTTGCGCCCTGCCATTTTGGATTACTTTCCCTCCGTCGAGAAGTGCCGATTGACTCGCGCACTGCTGAGGCGGAAGAGCGTCAGAGCGATCATTATGTACCAAACCTGCATGCCCACGACCGAGAGAATCGAAATGAAGACGCCGACCTTGGGAACGTACATCCCAAAACCAACTGCGCCCGCTACGATTCCGACATACCCCGTAGTTCTGCTGAAGACCTGGCTATGCACCATCACCCACCCGATCAGTAGCATGCCAATTGATCCGACGACATTGCCGACCTGAAAAGGAGTTCCCATCCAGGACGAAAGCACGGCTTGCCCTGCGGCGAGAAGCTCCTCGCGGTCCACGCCGGTTGTAGCCACGGCATACTTCTGACTGAGGTACAACATGTTGAGGGCAGGGGTAGCGACAAGGAAACAGGTAATGGATGCTGCCGAGAAGGCAGTAGCCATCAGTATGACCGATTCGTGCGCCCGGCGCAGGCTGAGATAAAGTGCAAGACAGATGGGGATGGCAAGAACTTCATCCACAATGATCAGGAAATCGAGACTGACCAAACCCACGAAGGTACGCGATTGGAGTAGAGCGAAATGGCCTGCTACAGTTGAGGGGGGTGGCCATATAAAAAAGGCAACAATTTGAAAGAGGAACAGTGCGACGGTGACCAGCGCGGCGATCGCTGCGGTTTGGTAAAGATAATGCCAACGGTATTCGCTGGCGTCATCACCTGACATCGGCGCCGGGCTCGAGTGAGACACGCGGTCCTCCACCGGAAGGGCTTGTAGTCCAATTGAGGTCCAAAAGCGCACTTTCGAACTCTCCGCAGCTCCCGCTCATGGGCAAGTCCGAAACGGCCTAATCGCGACGCAAAGGTGCAGTGAACTAGTGGAACGGCTAGAGTTAAATGGTGCCGAGAGGGGGACTCGAACCCCCACAACCCTTTCGGGTCCGCGGATTTTAAGTCCGCTGCGTCTGCCAATTTCGCCATCCCGGCTGGAACGAATGACGACTCTTGCTACGCGGCAATGCCGGTAGCCCGGATCGTCTTGCCTTTATGGTTCACTTCAAATCATATTTCCCGCACCCGATTGCAGCAAATCGACAAGATGTTGGCCGAAGCATGAAGCCATTTGACCACACTAAGAACTCGTCGCGTGTCGGCGCGGTCCAAGGCGAATCCCAGGCTCAGGCTGCCGCAAGCAAGCGAAGTCTGCCCAGCGTTACTGGCGTTCGCGGGTGAGAACTAACGGCGGAGCACCAGGTTTGGACAAAGTCATTGTCCCACCGTCGGCAGAAACCAGGTAGTGTAACGCACCGGGCGAAATCGTGGCCTCGCAGCTGATTGGCCCTTTTCTCTCCAGATGAGAGGCCGCTTCCAAAATCGTGATTTGGTCGTTCGTGATTTTGAATTTTGAATTGGCTTGCGACACCAGACTCTCGTTGGCTTGGGAGCAGGTCGATATCTCGCGGACATTACCCTGGTCCGGGTCGGCGCTTTCGTAAAAGATCAATTTGACCCGTACCATGTTCCCGTGCTCCCCATGGACGGGCAGCAGCCAACTGCCGTACAGGCTGGGAGGCGGAACATCCTCTGTGACGACATCCTGGCGCGCCAACTGGAAGCTGGTGGGATTTCCGTGAGGATTCGTGACGGAGATTCGATTTCCCTTACTGGAGATGGCATAGTCCCAGACCGCTGCTTCGACGTTTGCCTGGCAGTCGGAACCGTCCGGGTTTTTCTCCGAACGTGAAGCGCTCCTCAAGATCTTAATGGTCTTCTCCGATACCTCGATCGGTACAGTGACCTTGGTGATCACCGCCAGATAGTCCCCCTGGCAGATGTGGCTTACGATCATCTCGTCGGCGCCGGTCTCCGAGTTGTTACGGAATTCGTGGCGGATGGAGTCCGTGGCGGGATTTCCCAGGGGATAGGTATACCAGGTCCCATAAAGTCGTTGGGCGAAGGAGACGCTCTGGGCGACAGCTGGGGGAATGCAAATCGAGCTCGGAACCAAAAAAACAGTCAGCAGGAGGATTCCTGCGCAGCATCCCCTCATGGCCTTTCTCCGGCGGCAATTTAACGTACCACATTGCCGTGACCGGTGGCTTAGCGAGCCGAACCTCGAATCAGCGGTCGAATGATGTTTGAGCACTTTTCCTGGCCGGCTCTCTACATTGAAGGCTGCGGCATGTTGGAGACGAGCCCGGGGTGGCGAGCCGCCCGTTTAGCCACGTACATGGCTTCATCGGCCGCGGCGTGCAACTGGTCGGGATTGTGGCCATCGTCGGGATACAAGGCTACGCCGATACTGAGCCCGGTTTGCAACAGGTTGCCATCGATCTTGATCGGGGTCGAGAGAGCGGTCTCGAGATCGGAAACCAGAGTGGCGGCTCCGCTGGAATCGGCAACGGTGCTGACGACGGTGAACTCATCGCCACCAGATCGAGCCAATGTGTCAGAGGCTCGCATGCGGCTCGCCAGCCGTCGAACTACCTCTTGCAAAGCCAGATCGCCGATATGGTGTCCGAAGGTATCGTTCACTTCCTTAAAACGATTGAGGTCGAGTTGCAGCACGGCTACCTTGTTGCCAGTACGATCCGCGTGAGCCAAGGCTTGCTCCAGCCGATCTTCAAGAAGCCGGCGGTTGGGCAAGCCGGTCAATGCGTCGTGGTAGGCGAGATATTTGCTGGTTGCAATTTGATCTTCCAGCAGGGTTAAAATCATGCCCACTGCCACCAGGTACTTGGGAATATTCCACACCTCCGAGTCAATTTTCAGGGAGGGTGCAACCGACTGCAGCAGGACGGCGCTAGGAAAGACCGCGCCCCAAAGAACAAAGCCTCCGACTGTGGTTAGCACTCCAGCGCTAGCGCGTCGGTAACGCCGCCAGTAAAGCATGGCGACGACAAAATTCAGAGCCGCCAATATATTGCTAATGCCTAGACCGGGACTACCATGAGCTACCGAGGCTGCAATGGACGACGCGATGGCGATAGTGGCGACCAGTACGCCGGCCGAATACAACGTAACCCGTCCGTAGTAACGGCAGAAAAGCAGGGAAGTAGCAATCAACCCCAACGCGACGAGGGCATAGTAGAAACTGTGAGCCGTTACATCCCAGATCACGGCATCCGTGTAGACCAAGGCTGGGATGGCAATAGCCGACGCAAACAGAACTTGCCGGCGACTATTAGAATCGACAATGGTCGACACCGAAATCAAGAAAGCCACGCTGGCCAGTATTAAGGCGTCAAGGCTGACGGTGGTAGCCACCTGACTGGAGGCGCCGCGTCCCGTATCCAGAAATTGGGCGACAAAGTGCACCAGCACCAGGCACCAACCGGCCAGCCATAAGTGCAGGCGCTCGGTGGTTCCCTGACGCAAAATGGCGCGGAATACGGCGACCAGAATCGCAAGCGCAATGAGGTTGGGCAATACACTGAAGTTCATGGCATCGTGTAGTGGCTGTTTGACACGAGTATGACAGGGTTTGAGGAAATTTCTAACGAAAATTCGCACCCGCCAGGAAAAGCTCAGCGGTCTTCTACCGCTTTTGTGGGATTATTGCTCACAGGTTGCAAATAGCGGTTGCAATAGCTGCTTTGGCCGATCGAGCGCCAATGGCGAATGCCGAGTCGATCGTCGCCCAAAAGAGAAGCCGGAGTGGCCTCCGGCTTAGTCATGGTTGGAAATTTGCTTCTTGCTTCCGGGTTGGGCTTAGGTGGAGACGAAGCCCGAATCACAGGGATTTCCCCCGTCCTCACCCCTACTTGCTTATGTTCACGTCCGGTTCAACCGACATCCCAGGACGCAGAAGGCCATCTTTGTTAAAGTCAGGTTTATCGTTGCCATCGAAATCGATACGTACGGGAATGCGCTGGACCACTTTGACGTAGTTTCCGGTTGCATTTTCGGGCGGTAGCAGGCTGTACTTGGCACCGGTTGCGCCGCCAATATTCGAAACGTGGCCATTCCATTTGCGCCCACCGTAGGTATCGACTTTAATCTTGACCGGCTGACCCGGGCGCATATGTGCCAGCTGCGTTTCCTTGAAATTGGCCGTCACCCACACGTCACGCAGCGGTACGATTGCCATCAAGTCTTGTCCCACGGCGACGTTGGATCCTACTTGCACCGACCGCTTACCCACGATCCCGTCCACTGGAGCCGCAATGGTGGTGTAGGAAAGATTGAGTTGTGCCTGATCTAGCGCGGACTTGGAGCGCAAGGCTTGAGCGTCGGCTGACTCCGCCTTGGCTTTAGTGGCGGCTACTGTATTAGGGGTGGCCTGTGCGTTCTTCAGTTCGGCATTGGCCTGATCGATCCGCGATTGAGCCTGTTTCACCTGCGCTTGGGCTGCCAATAAGGATGCCTGCCGTGCCTGAACGGTGGCATTGGCGGCAGTAGCGGCGGCGATGGCGGCGTCGAACTGCTGTTGCGAGATTTCGCGTTTGCCGAGCAGTTGGCGGTATCGTTCCACGTCGGTGTTGAGCTTTTTCGCGTCGGCCTCGGCCTCGATGATTTGTGACTGCGCCGCGTCAGCCTGTTTCTGAGCGGCGGCCACGCCAGCCTGGGCAGAAGCCATGTCGGCGCTGGCGGAGCGAATCTGGCTGAATGAGCCAACACTGGAAACCGGCACGCCGTACTGGGCTGCCATGGCCTGTGCCTGTGAGTCCTGATAATCGGCCCGGGCTCGCTCCAGCGCCACGGTGTAGTCCGTGGGATCGATCACCACCAGCACGTCGCCCTTGTGCACTAATTGGCCGTCGTCGAAGTTAACCTTGATGACCTGCCCACTCACTCTTGCGCTGATGGGATAGATGTGCCCATCAATCTCGGCGTCATCGGTGTCTTCCCATTGCCGGCTCTCCCACCAGAACCATCCCACCAGCAAGATGGCCACGATCGCCACCAGAAACACAATCGGCTTTGCCGCAGGGTGCTTCTGAAAGAAACCGCGGCGGTCCTCTAGCGGACGGTGAAGTTCTGCGTCACGGGATTCCTCGTGGTTCTCGGTAGGCGCCGCAGGACGCTCAAGATCGTTAGGCTCGGTTGTCGTCGGACTCATCTGTTCTTCACCTGTTAGCGATTCGTATGAGAAATTGCCGCAGCCGGGGCGTTGGCGTTTTCTGGGCCCGGTGATGTAGCAGCCGGAATCATGGTTCTGGAATTTACAACCTGCTGGTTCGGCACGGCATGAACTTCTCCCACCACTCCGGTGGAAGTGGGAGGCGCCATGGGAACCGTTCCGGGAGCCGGCGCCGGAGGTGGATTGCCCGTGCCTCCAGGCGGTGTTGCCGGGTTCGTCGGCAGCGTGCTGCCGGGCTCGGACAAATATTGCTTCACCGCCTGCTCAGCGTTACCGATGGCGCGTGCCAGAAGGACCTTGCGCGATGTTAAAGGCGAACAGGCTGCCAATATACTGATCATTGGCCGATGCCAATTGCTGCTGTGCCTGGATCACTTCCACGTTGTTGGTTACCCCGGCGGCAAAGCGATCTTGCGACTGCTCCAGCGTCTGCCGGGCATAGTCGAGTCCGGTCGTGGCGACCTCGACCTGTTCTGCGGCAGCCTTCAGATCGAGTAGCGCGTTTTGGATATCCTGCTCAATGCTTCCTCTTAAGTTATCCACTTGCGCTTGCCGTTCTTTGAGGACAGCATTGGCTCGCTCGACGTCGGCTTCGACTTTGCCCCCCTGGAAGATCGGAATCGCCAGGTTGGCTGCCGCCGTCCAGTTAGGCGCCAGAGAACTGGGCGTGAAGCCCAGCACACCGTAGTCGACGGAGACTCCAATCGACGGCAGACGCTGCTTCCAAGCCGACTCCCGGGTGTATTGCGCTGCCCGTAGCGAGGCTAGTGCGGCTTGGTAGTCGGGGCGCGTCTGCAGCGCCCGCTCGTAGGCGTTGGCGACCTCCGCTTCGGGCAAGGGCCGATACGGTACGCGGTTGACCAGGCGAAACTTCTGCCGCACCGGCAGTCCGATGACGCGAGCCAAAGCGATGCGCTGTTTCTCCAAATCGTTCTGCGCCTGAATCAACACCGACTGCTGCGTTTGCAACTGCACCCTCGCACGCAACGTGTCGATGTTCGGCACAAGCCCCGCCGTCTCCTGATCTACCGCCAACTGGTATAACGCCTGCGCTGCTTTCAGTTCCGCTTCGGCGGCAGCTACACGGGACTCGTTGGCGATGGTGAGAAGATAATTCGCGCCCACCGCCAACACGACCGTGTCCCTGCGCGTCTTTGTAGCTGAACTGCGCTGCCTTCACATTCTGGCTTGCGGCATGAACGCTATCGATGTAATGCAGGTCGAGGGGAGTCCAGGTTCCGGTGGCTTGCAGTTCAGTCAATCCGAAAGGACCAACCGAAGATGGAAATCCGGAGAAAGTAAACCCAAAGGCTTTCAGGTTGAGCCGCTCCGCTGCTTCACTGAACGACCCGTTGATGACCGGCATCAGGTCGCTAAGAGCCCGCAGACGCGCGGCCCGGCTTTGCTCTGTCGCGCGGTCGCTCAGATACAGTCCCAGATTGTATTTCAGGCCCCGGTCGAGAGCATCTTCTATGGTGAGTTCGATTACCTCGGGCGTGGCCTTGCCTTGCGGGATCGATCCGCTATAGGGATCCTGCTGGCGCTGGATCACCTGCTCGGCGGAAGGCAACGAGGTCAGCCCCGGGGCCTGAGTTTGTGCGAATGATGTCGAGCACAGTAATACCAACACTGCTCCGGTCATCAGCAAAACCCGGCCGACGATTAGTACATGGCTCCGCGAGTTGCTTTTAGATCGTCCCATGTTGTATTTAGTACATACATGCATGTATGAAATCTTACAGCTATTTGGTCTTAGATGTCGTTTGCTACAGTCGCGTTGCGTAAATTTAGCATCTAAACATCACTGCTTTGATGCGTCTTGAGGATAAATGAAAGGGCTCGCTTCCACATCCCGGCGCCAGGAACGCGCCGAAACCACGCGTGCTCGCCTGATTCAGGCGGCGGAGAAAATCTTTGCCCGCGACGGATTTGAGGCCGCCAAGCTGGAGGAGATTGCGGCGGAAGCCGGTTACACGCGGGGTGCGTTCTACGCCAACTTCGACAGCAAGGAAGACCTTTTTCTGGCGCTGTTGGAGCGGGAAATCTCGCACCGCATCGATAACGCGGAAAGGTCGATCGACAAGTTTCATGATCCGCAGGGCAAACTGCGCGCCTTTCGCGAGTTCTTCTTGAGCATGTGTCAGGATCGGCGCTGGAGTCTCCTTGCCCTGGAGTTCAAGCTGTTTGCCGTCCGGCATCCTGAGGTTAAAGCCAGACTGGCGGCGATGAACCGGCGTTTGGTTGGTTCCCGGATTGGCGTTTTGCAGGACATCATGGAAGCATCGGGAAGGGAGCTTCCTGCCGCAGCCAGGTCGGTGGTGCTGTCCCTTTCGGCCGTGACCCACGCCCTGGCTCTGGAACACATGTTAGACCGTAGTGTCATGCCTGAGGAGGATCTGAAGAAAATCCTGGCCCGATATTTCGACAGTTTGACTGGGTTCGACAGCTTGACCGGCGCGGCCTATTCCGCCGAGAGCAACGGAAGCAACGGCAAGAGCCGGCACCGAGTGCACAGTCGCAATTAATCCCTGAGCGGTCCGCTTCACTATCGCGATCTGCCTGGAAAAAGAATCATCCCTCACTCCAGCTCATATCGCGCCAGCTTGGAGTATTTCGCACCCGCAGGCGACAACTTACTCTCGTAAAGATAGAACTCGCGCGCGGTCATCGCACCGAACTCAAGCGGCGACAGTCCTTCCACTTTGACCCGCACATGCTGCAATCCGAAGGCGGCGGTTTCGCCGGCGACCGGACGCGGCCGCCCACTTCCCGAACGCGCCAGAGTCAGATGCGCCTTGTACGGGCCGGCATCGCGCTCGAATCCAAGGGGCTGCAGCTCTCGCGCAATCGAGGTCACTAACGTTCTGCAGGAGCTCGTCGGATTCGATCCCCACCCAGAATACGCGTGGCGATTTCGGGTTAGGGAAGAAGCCCGCACTGCGAAACGCCAGCGGAACCGGAGAAGCCTTGACCTCCCTCAGGGCTTGCTGAACCTCCTCTAGTTTTTGTGTTTCACCTAGGAATTGCAACGTAACGTGAAATGTCTCCGGTCCCACCCAGCGGACATCGGGCGCCAAGGCCTTCATCTGGTTGCGGAAGTCGGCGATCCGCTGGCGAATTTCCGGCTCGATATCGAGGGCTACAAACAGTCGCATCTTCAAATCAACATGCGGCGCACCATATCGAGCGCCTGTTGGCTGGCCCATCGCCGCACCCGTTCGCGATCACCGAAGAATCGTCGCTGCACCACGTCATGCTTGTGACCGTTGCTGACCGCGACATATACCAGGCCGACCGGCTTCTCTTCGGTCCCGCCGCCGGGACCCGCGATACCCGTGACCCCGACACCGATATCGGCGTTGCAAAGCTCACGAATATTCTCGGCCAAGGCCAGCGCGACTTCCTTGCTGACAGCCCCGTGTGCTTCAATCATCAACGGCGGCACGTCGGCGAAGAGCGTCTTCAGATCATTGGAGTAAACCACCGCTCCGCCCAAAAAAGATCGCGAACTGCCCGCTACCGAAGTGATCCGCTCCGCCACCATCCCTCCCGTACACGACTCGGCCACAGCCAATTTCGCGTTGCGCATTTGCAGGTAATAGCTGACGATCTCCTCCAGAGATTCGCCTTGCGAGGAGAACACCGCGTCTTCCAGTTCCTCCTCCAACTCGTCGGCCAGGCGATCCACTTCGGCCTGAGCTTCGTCCTTCGTTGCAGCTGTGGTTCGCAGATGGAATTCCACCTGTCCCTGTCCGGCGAGCACGGTGGTTTCAATGTTGGGATACTTCTTGTAGATAGGTGCCGTTCGTTGATCGACGGCGGATTCCCCCATCATGGCAACTTTTATGACGCGCGTCGCCATCGCTGCCGGAGGGACCTTAGCCCGCAATCGCACCATGCAGTCGGTATCCCACATCTCTTGCAGTTCATGCGGTGGACCAGGGATTAAGGCAATGATCCGTGGCTTGCCTTCGAAGTCGGTTTCCAGCCACTGTCCGGGAGCGGTTCCTCTGGAGTTCGGCAGTATAGTCGCTCCCTCCAGCACGTCGGCTTGCTGGGCATTGTTCTCCGGCATCTGAACCCGGCGCTCAGCGAATCGCTTATACATCGCGGCGACCATGGAGTGATCCCGCTTCAACTCGACATCCAGCGCCGCGGCCACGGCTTCGCGAGTCAGATCGTCCTGCGTCGGTCCCATGCCGCCCATGAAGATGGCGAGGTCAACGCGTCCAATCGCGGTTCGCGCCGCCGCTGTGAGGTGTTCGAGGTTGTCGCCGACAATGGTCTTGAAGGCAACGCTGATCCCAAGTTCATTGAGACGCCCGGTGAGAAAAAGGGAATTGGTATCTTGCCGGTACGGAGTCAGCATCTCTGACCCGACGGCGATGATTTCCGCGATCACAAGTTCAGTCTAGCACCGGGAATCGGGTCGGTAGGGAAGCTGGTATTCGCCAGGAGGCACAAAGGTCACGGAGTTTCGAGCCCTGCTAGGGCTCCGGAAGCAGCGACCGCCCTTCAATATCCCAGGAGAGGTGATGCACGCCGTTGATGGTTGCCAGCACGGCCGAGCCGCCGGGCGCGAAGGCCAATCCCACCAGATTGTGCCCTGATACGGCCAGCGATGCTTTGCCATCGGGCGTGACTTTCACGATGCCGCGGCGGCCATTCAGCGATGCCGCGACGTAGAGATTGCCTTCGACATCGGCGGCCAGGCCTTGCGGACGGCCCAGCCCGCGATAAAAGACACTCACTTCACCATGCGGATCGATCTGGTGAATGGCATCGAAGCTCGAAGTCGTAGGCCCCGTGACGTAGAGATTCCCGCCGTTGCCGAAGGCAAGATGATAGGCGGATACGCTGGGCTCGATCATGGCGAAGACGAAAATCTGGCGGTCACGGCCGATCTTGAAGATGGTTCCACTGCGATCGCCAACATATAGATTGCCCTCTCGGTCGAAGGCTATTCCCGTCGCCACACCCATGCCTTCGGCATACGACGTCATGGTTCCGTTCTGCGCCACCCGATACACCGTGCCGTCATAGCGCGAGGAGACGTACAAGCTGCCGGAACGGTCGAACGCCATACCAGTAGCATTCATCATCTCGTGCAAAAACGGCTTTACTTTGTAGTTGGTGTCGATGCGATAAATGGCGACGGGAACCTTTTGTCCGCGGGAGCCGGAGAACGTGGCGTAGATATTCCCTTCCGCATCGACTGCCGGATTAGTCACCGGGTGGAGATTCTCCGCTATCGGCACCGCAACCCGCACTTCGCCCGGATTGCTCTGGGCGCCATTGGTGGCTACCACCACCGGGCCGGAGCCAGCGCCTTCGGGGACACGCGCTACGATGAACTTCTCCGAGCCGATGATGACCGAACCATCCACGTCGCCGAAACGGACCTGTGGTCGCCGCAACTCTTGCGGACGCAGACCGCTGCCTACGATGCGGATCTCGCCTCCCGGCAAAGCGTAGCCGGGATCGATGGAATCGATGTGCGGCTTGCCGTTCACGTTTTTTGTTCCAGTCTTCCGTTCCATGCTTCTTAGGCGGTTTGTAACAGCTCAATTACCACGTCGGCGAGTCGCTTGGAAGCAGCGCCTCTTTACCCACACTCGTCGACTGTTCTGAAGGGGCGCGTCTTTAGACGCGCCGTTATGCGTAGCTTTAGCTATGCCGCAACAAGTTCTTTATTTTTGTCATCCCGTCTATAACGAGGTTGGGGTTGTCAAGGCACACTGCGGCGGCGACGCGGTAGGCGCCTGGTTTTTGACTTTCCTTATTCCCCAGCGCCTTTGCCTTTGACGTTGGGGTGGCTTTTGCTGTTTGCGAAATCGGCATCGAGGACCCGTCTGCTTTGGAATCGTTAGGTGGCGGCGCGCTGGCCCCACCATCCATCTATTCGGTCACCGACTGCGACCATGATTCTCCACTGCGAACTCCCCGCTCTCGGGGAGGCGGGCTGCCCAAACAAACGCACGGGGCCCTACTGCTCCCCACGGAATGACCCGGGCTTACCCGCATGACGTGCCAGCTCCGTGTACGTCCATCCCTTACGCAGCATCCAGTACAACCTGACGGCCAGCCGCCGCGCCACCATCACCTTGGCCACGCCCCGGCTTTTTTTAGCGGCCAGCCGGCGATAGGCTCGCTGTAACTCCTCATCGCCGCGCACCGCCGTCTGGCCCGCTTCCACCAGCAGGAAGCGCATAAAGCTGGATCCCTGTTTGCTGATGTGTCCCAGCCGCTGCTTGCCGCCCGAGCTGTGCTCGCGCGGGGTCAGCCCCAGATAGCTGGCCACCTGCTTGCTCGTGGCGAAGCGATTCACCTCGCCCACGGTCAGCACCATGCCCAGCGCCGTCTGCGGTCCCACGCCAGGATGAGTCATCAGCCGCCGCGCCTCTGCCCGCCCCTCGGCTTCCCGCCGCACCACCACGTCCAGGGCCAGAATCTGCGCGTCCAGCTCAGTTAACGACTTCAGCAACTGATCGCGCCGCCGTCCCGCGTGCTCCAGCATGGGCAATGCCTGCAGCTGCTGCCTGCCTTCCAGCGACCACAGCCGCCGCCCCTTCTGCACTCCCTGGTTCAGCGCCAGCGCCTGCAGCTGGTTCTTCACCTTGGTCCGCAGCCGCATGCGATGATGCCGGTCCAGCAGCAACTGCCGCAAGTCGCGCTCCGCCTCCGTCGGCACCCAGATGCGCGGAAACCGCCCCTCCAGCAGCAGCCTCAGGATCAGCTCCGCATCCCGCCGGTCCGTCTTCTGCTGCCGGGTTTCGGCCGCTCGAATGCGCCCCGCATCGCCCATCCACAGCTGGTGGCCGCACTCCTCTAACAACCGCCGGAACCACTGACAGGGACAGCCCGACTCCATCCCCACCAGCACTTCTCCCTGCAGGCCACGATAAAACTCTATGGCCTCGCCGGGATGGAGCAGCTTCTTCTCCTCGATCTCTCCGCTCTGACTGTCAAAGATCGCTAACTGCTGAAACCCAGAATGAAAATCACAACCTATAATCCACATGGTTGGCTCCTTCTGGGTCCTCTGCCTTTCGCAAAAAAACAGACTACCCGGTTTGGGGCCAACCTCGTTATGAGATCAAACCCGGCTTCAGCCGGTGAGGGATCTGCTCCTCCCCTACCGGAGAACCCCAAAGTGCAACAGCGCTTGCAAAGCGATCAGCCCGTAAACTCCCGCGCCCAGATCGTCGACCATGATTCCCGTGCCCTCTGGCAATTTCTCCAGGCGGCGTATTGGCGGCGGCTTGGTAATGTCCAACACACGAAAAAGTATAAAGCCCCCGAGCAGCGCGTGCCACATCACAGGACAGGCAACCAACGTGACCAATTGTCCGGCAACTTCGTCGATCACAACGTGCGAAGGATCCTTCCTTCCGCAACCACGCGCCTCCAGCGTCGCCGCAGGGATGCCGACGCCCACCACAATCAGGATTAGCACGATAATCACTGGGATGCGCGCCGATGGCGGGAGGTGTGACGCCAGCAGCCACCACAGCAGAACCGTCGCCAGCGAACCCCACGTTCCCGGCCCCGGACGCAGCCGCCCCGCCCCAAAGAACGTTGCCACCAGGGTAGCCCACGCCGGCGCCGGCTCACCGCTGACGGCGGTCTTAGTGCTTCTTGGCTCGCTCATGCGGGTAGTCGGAATCGTCAGTCTCCGGATCGTTCAGTGGTGTGGAGATAACATAACCGCCGCTGGCCCACTTGCCGAGATCGATGATGCGACAGCGTTCGCTGCAGAAGGGAAACTCCGGATCGGAGGCCAACACGATCTTTCTGCAAGTAGGACAACGTAAACTGCGAATTGCTTTCTTCGGCATGGAACCAGTTGTCAGTGGCTAATCGGAATCAGAGACTACGCGGTCGGTTGCCTTAGGTGATCGTATCAGCTTGATCCGGGATTGATTGGCAGCCGACAATGATCTATAAGATGCGCCCTACCAGATCGTAGTCGTACGCTTCGGTGATTTCGCAGCGGTAGAACTCACCCTCGCGCACGTCTTCGATGATCGCCGAAATCGTTGACGTAGACTGTGCCGTCGATCTCAGGCGCGTGCATTGCGGTGCGGCCCTCCCACAGCAAGTCAGTCTCCGCTGACGGACCTTCCAGCAGCAGATCAAACTGCCGCGCCAATAAGCGCACGCTTCTTCTTGCGGCTAATCTGTTTCTGCAAAGACATCAGCTTTTTGCGCCGCCGCTCGATCTCTTTACCGGGAACTTTGTCTCCCAACTCGAAGGCCTTCGCGCCGTCCTCGTCGGAGTAGCCGAAGACCCCCAGCCAGTCGAACTGCGCTTCGCGCACAAACTGGCATAGCTGGTCAAAGTCCTGTTCGGTTTCGCCCAGGAAAGCCGACGATGAAGGACGTCCGCAGGGTCAGCCCGGGAATCTCCCGCCGCATCTTTTCGATCGACCGCAGAAAGATCTCCGCTCCCGCTCCCCGCTTCATCCGCTTCAGGACATCCGGCGCCGCGTGCTGCAAAGGCACATCAATATACGAACAAATCTTCTCGTGCGCCGCGATCGTCTCCAGCAGCTTGCCGGTGATCTTATTGGGATAGGCGTAGAGAAACCGCACCCAACGCAGTTCTTCAATCTGCGCCAGGCGTTCCAACAGCAACGCCAACCCATCTTTCAGCCCGAAATCTTCACCGTAGCAGGTAGTGTCCTGGCCAATCAGCGTGATCTCGCGGACCCCTCGCTGCGCCAGGCGCTGCGCCTCGGCAATCACCGACTCAAACCGACGCGAACGAAACTTGCCGCGCAACTGCGGAATGATGCAGAACGAGCAGGGATGATCGCAGCCCTCGGCGATTTTGATGTATGCCGAATATTTCGGCGTCGCCAGCACCCGCGGTGTGTTCTCGTCGTAAAGATAATTCGGCAGGTCGGCAATCGCGCCGTCCCAGGCTTCCTTGGAAAAGCGGCCGGCAGCCTCGCGAGCATCGCCTTCGGAACGCGTGCCCAGGATTACGAACGGCGACGTTTCCGCCTGCGCGCTTGGGCGGCTGCGATTCCAGCAGCATTCAGAATCTGCTGCAACTCGCCTGTGCCGACCACGGCATCGACTTCAGGAATGTTCTTCTGGATCTCATTGCGATAGCGCTCCACCAGGCATCCGGCGACGATCAGCTTCTGCGCCCGTCCGGCGGTCTTGTGCTGCGCCATTTCCAGAATGGTGTCGACCGACTCCTGCTTGGCCGAGTCGATGAAACGAGCAGGTGTTGACCACGATGATGTCGGCATCTTCGGCGCGCGGCGTGATCTGGGCGCCGCCCTGCGCGAGCAGGCCCATCATGACCTCGCTGTCCACCAGGTTCTTGGGACAGCCCAGGCTCACAAATCCTATTTTCTTGGGAGTAGCGGCTGGCTGGCTGCTCTTCAACGGCGTCCAGCAAGGCTACAGAATCGGTTTTCGGCTGCATGTAATCCCTTGATTTTACCATTGTTCCGGGCACTTCCGTCGGCTCGCGGCAGAGCACGCGGTCAGCAGTCTGCGCCCCACACGGCTCTGCGAAGTGATGCTATATTGAAATTGGTCGGGCGCTGGTCCCGCGCAACGCAATCTTGTGAATCCCGCCAGGTCCGGAAGGAAGCAACGGTAGCAGGCCAGTGCGTGTGCAGCGGTCAACTGGCGCCTGGCTTTTTAAGCATTTGCAGTTAGCACTCAGCCGTTAGCCTTCCGTTTCTTCGCCACTCGCCGCCGCCGTCTACCGTTAGCCTTCGATCGCGTAGACTTTCACTTATATATCCTTCAGAATGAATGGTCATTCATAATCAGTCGACGCTCTTCTGGGAGAACTCTATTGGCAAACGTTCGTCGCGCCAAAATCACCGCTCTCGGCACTTACGTCCCGCCTCGCATCCTAACCAACCAAGACCTGGAAAAAATGGTGGACACTACCGACCAGTGGATCCTGGAACGCACCGGGATTCGCGAGCGGCATTTGGTCGACAAAGGCGTGGCCGCCAGCGATCTTGCGGTGGAAGCGGTGAAGAACCTGCAGAAGTCGCATCCCATCGATCTGCAGGAGATCGATCTCATCGTCGTCGGCACGGTTACGCCCGACATGATGTATCCCTCCACCGCCTGCCTGGTGCAGCACAAGCTGGGCATCCATCGCACCTGGGGCTTCGACGTCTCTGCCGGATGCTCAGGTTTCGTCTACGCGCTGAATGCGGGTACACAGTTCATCGAGTCGGGCCGCTACAAGAAGGTGCTGGTGATCGGCTCCGACGTGAACTCTTCCATGACCGACTTCACCGATCGCGCGGTGTGCATCATCTTTGGAGATGGCGCCGGCGCGGTGCTGCTGGAGCCGGCCGAAGAAGGCGAGGACTACGGCATCATCGCCATGGAAGCGCAGATGGAAGGCATGGGCGGGCAGTTACTTGTACATGCCGGGCGGGGGCAGCCTGCATCCCGCCTCGCACGAAACCGTCGACCAGAAGATGCACTACATTCATCAGGATGGCCAGCAGGTCTTCAAGTATGCGGTGAAGAAGATGGCGGAGATGACCGAGCGCGTGCTGCAGCAAGAATGGTCTTACCGGCAAGGACGTGGACTGCTTCATCGCTCACCAGGCCAACAAGCGCATTATCATGGCGACCGCCGACCGCCTGAAGATGCCGCTGGAGAAAGTCATCATCAACATCGACCGCTATGGCAACACTACCGCCGGCACCATTCCACTGGCCATGCAGACCGCGATCGAGGAAGGCAAGCTGAAGAAGGGTGATATGGTGCTGCTGGCCGCCGTAGGAGCGGGATTCACCTCGGGAGCCACCCTGCTGCGCTGGGCATTCTAGGCTCAAGCCAGCTCAAAATTGCGCGGTATCATAGAGTCATGCGCGCCCTACAGCATGACTCTCAGTGTTTGCTGCGACTCGCCTTCTTATTGCTCGCCCTATTGATCGCACTCAGTTTCGCAGGTTGCAAGAAAAATGCAGGTGATTCGCCTGACCTCGCGCTGGTGGGAGCCAAGGTTTATCCGTCTCCCAACGCGGCCCCTATCGAGGATGCAGTCGTGCTTGTCCATAAGGGAGCCATCGCGGAAATTGGAAAGCGCGGCGACGTCAAAATCCCTAAGTCCGACCAAGTCATCGACTGCGCCGGCAAAGTGATCACGGCGGGCTTCTGGAACAGCCACGTGCATTTCACGGAAGATGTCTGGAACGACGCCGCCACCGCCTCGCCCGGTCAAGATTGAACCGCACATGCAGGAGATGCTGACGGCATGGGGCTTTACCACAGTGTTCGATCTGGGCTCGAATCCAGCGAGCACTAGCGCTTTGCGAAACCGAATCGAAAAAGGTGACCTTGCCGGTCCGCAGATCTTCATGGCGGGCGACATCTTTCCCAAGAATGGCATTCCGATTTACTTCCCCAAGGATGCCAGAACCTGCCACAAGCCGGCACGCCTGACGAAGCCCGGGCTCTGGCGCTGGAAGACCTGTCCATCGGTGACGACGCCATCAAACTGTTTACCGGCTCCTTCCAGGGTGACAAGCCGGTGATCAATATGCCGGAGACGGTCGCACTCGCGGCGGTCACCGTCGCTCATGCACAGGGCAAGCCGGTTTTTACTCATCCCCAGAATCAAGTTGGAGTCGACAATGCGCTAGCCGCCGGTGTTGATGTGTTGGCGCATACCATACCGGCCGAGGGGCAGTACACGAGCGAAGAACTGGATCTGATGAAGGCGCGGCATACGGCGCTGATTCCGACTCTGACGCTGTGGGAGGTAGAACTGGAGAAGGAGCATGCCTCCAGCGCGACCGAACAGAAGTTCGTGCAGGCGGGAATCGACGAGCTCAAAGCCTACTTCGATGAGGGCGGCACGATTCTGTTCGGCACCGATGTCGGCTATCACGAAACACTACGACACGACAGAAGAATATGTCCTGATGGCCAAGAGCGGAATGACTTGGCGCGACATTCTGGCTTCGCTTACCACGAATCCGGCGTCTTTCTTCAAGGCGGGACACACGCGGTGAGCTGGCGGAGGGCGATGACGCCGACCTGGTGGTGCTCGGCGCCGATCCTGCCAACGACGTGCGCAACTTCGCCAAGGTGGATTACACCATCCGGGGAGGGAGGATTATTTACAAGAGGTAGAGCCGGCAGCCCCCATCAGCCAAGTGCTGACGATCCCCTAACCCTTGCTTTTGATCTTCTCCCGCTCCTTGGCGGCATCTAGAGGCTGCATGGGCTCCGTCATCCGCGCCGGATCGAGGATCTCGTTGATCTGCTCTTCCGTCAGATCGCCCGCGCCGCGCGCGATTTCAATGATCGACTTACCGGTCTTCACCGACTCTTTCGCGATCTCGGCTGCCTTGGCGTAGCCAATGTAAGGATTCAGCGCCGTGGCCAGCGATACCGTGCTCTGCACGTAGTAGTTGGTGCGCTGCTGGTTCACGGTAATGCCCTGGACACAGAAATCGGTAAACTGGCGCAGCATGTTGGTCATGATCGTAATCGAGGTGAGCACGCTGTAGGCCATGGTCGGCATCATGACGTTGAGTTCGAGTTGTCCCGCTTGCACCGCTAGCGCTACAGCCGTGTCGTAACCCACAACCTGGAACGAAACCATGGCTGCCAGTTCGGGCATTACCGGATTGATCTTGCCGGGCATGATCGACGAACCCGGTTGCAGCGCGGGCAGATTGATTTCCGCCAGGCCGGTGTTTGGACCCGACGACAGCAGGCGCAGGTCGTTGGAGATGCGGATTACCTCCAGCGCCAGGTTGCGCAGCGCGGAACTCACGCTCGACATCGCCAGATTCGACTGCATGGCGTAGCGCATGTCGTCCACGACGTGCAGCTTCTGGCCGGAGATCGTCGCCAAATTCGCGATTGCCTTCTGGCGATAGTCCGGATGGGTGTTGATGCCGGTGCCTACCGCCGATCCGCCGAGCCCGATCTCGCGCAGCATCTCGGACTGCTCCTGGATGGATTTCTTCGCCCGCTTGATGGCGGCTGCATAGGCGGTGAATTCCTGGCCCAGCCGCATGGGAACTGCATCCTGCATGTGCGTGCGTCCTGATTTCAGCACAGTGATGAAATTCCTCGCCTTTTTTCGCCAGCGCGGCGATCAAGTTGTCGAGCGCCGTGTAGAGTTTTTCCAACTCCAGCAGCGCCGCCAGGCGCATGGCGGTGGGGAAGACGTCGTTCGTCGATTGCCCGTAGTTGACGTGGTCGTTGGGATGGACATGCTTGTACTCGCCCCGCGCGCCGCCCAGCAGTTCCGCTGCGCGGTTCGCGATGACTTCATTGCTGTTCATGTGGAAGCTGACACCCGCGCCAGCCTGGAAAACGTCGACCACGAAATGCTCGTCCCACTTGCCCTGCTGCACTTCCTTGGCGGCCGCGATGATCGCGTCGGCAGTTTTCTCATCGACCAGGCCCAGTTCGCGATTGGCGAGGGCCGCGGCTTCCTTCACCATGGCGATGGCGCGGATGAGCGAGGGATGGGCACGCAGCCCGCTGATGGGATAGTTCTCCACTGCGCGCGCCGTCTGAATGCCGTAATAAACGTGGCCGGGAATTTCCTTGTGGCCGAGAGAATCTTTTTCGGTACGAGTTGATTTGTTGGAATCGGGCATACACGCGTTCTCCATAATTAGAGATGATCGCAGGGCGAAGCCGGTTCACCTCAAGCCGTGGTCTGGTCCACAGGCGCTCAGGATGAGGCTGTCTCGGTGTCCGGTTGCTTTTCTCCGAAGGCCGGCACCACAAAGCGCAATGGATTGCGGACCGCATGCTGGATCAGAAACCGCAGGATGCTCCACTGTTCTTTCGCGCTCACATCGTACGCCCGAAGCGCCACGAATGCCGCAATGGTAAAGCTGACGAACAGGTTCAAGACGAAGATGACGGCGATGCCCACGGTAGCGTGATAGAACCAGCGATTGCCCAGACTGGCGGTTCCAAAGCGCGCCGCTGCCAAAGCCAGCGTGCCGCTGTTCAACGTAACGTGGCGTATGTCGATGGGCAGCCCGAAGAATTCACCTGCCACCGGGGCAAAACCCAGCAGATATCCCAGGACGATACTGGTCGCCCAGCCGCCTATGTTGTGCTTTACCACGCGCGCGGTCTTGCGTGAGAACGTCTCCCCCCACCGCGAGGTAAACGGATGTTGGGCGACGGCCTCGGCCAGCCGGTAATACACCGCAGCGTTTTCCAGCCAGCCTCCAGCTAGCGCGGCCAGCCACAGGATGATTCCGGTTTCGATAGCGTAGAGGGCGGTCCACGAGGCAAAGGGATTCAAGGTGTCGTAGACGTGGGTCGCGCTAAGCTCGGGCAGATAGGACTCCCGGAAAATCAACCGCCATAGCAACTCAAACAAAACGGCGCCAAGCGACACTGCGACGACGTTGCCGATTGCTGCCGCCAGTTGCGTGCTGGTAATGCGGGCCACAAAATCGGTGAGCTTGCTGGAGCGCTGATCGCCCCGGTTGTCGCGAATGATCCGCGCGAAGGCTGCGGCCGTTGCCGCTGGCTGCTTGGTGGCCAGCACCAGGCCGAAGACCTGCAACAACACGAAGCTGACGGCATAGTTCGTTCCGCTGGCGAAACCCTCGACGAAGGGCGGCAGATGAGCCTCGATGATGCGCAGCTTGACCGCCGCGGTAAACACCGTCAGCAAGCCGCCGCCGATGGCGGCTCGCCACATCTGCCAGTATTCCGGCTTGCTGTTGGCGATGTAGTGTTCGCCCGTGTCGCCGGTGCGATCCACAACCTTCCGTGCCAGCAGGTTCAGATTATCGCGTAGCAGCGACGAGATCTGTTTGTCGCGAACATTGCCCTTCAATCAGCCGGAGCAGCAGGGTTTGCACTCCCGAGAGCCGCTCCTGGGGATCGGTCGTGCTGATCACCTTCGAGATCGTCTCCATCCTGGCCAGGCAGGCTTGCAGGATCGTCAGGTCGAAGACCAGCTCGACGCTGATGCCCTCCGACTCCATGTGCTCGTAAACCACTTCCATCTCGGCACGGCAACGGGCTACCACCTGCTTCCAGGCGTCGATCACGGTAGCAGTGGTTTCGCTGGAAGGCGACGCGATCAGCTCTTCCGTCTTCAGCACCAACTCATAGAAGGGCGAACGGGCAATGCGGGAGGCGGTCGAGCGGTCCCGCATCTCGGGCTGAAGTCCCAGACCGCTAACCCGCGACGCGAGCAGCCGCAGAGCCTCTTCCAGGTCATGCTCCTGGCGTTGCCAGAAGCCCGGCTCGTCAGCCGGGGTAAGCACGCGGGTGATGCGGGCGAAGAGCTCGGGAGTGATCGCCGCAAACTGCCGGACATATTGTTCCGAAGAGTAGAGGTTGCTCAGCAGCTTGCGCGCGTCGGAGTCCTTACGGGCTGAAGGGATGAACTTGGCTACCGTGCGTTGCACGATCTCGGTGGTAAATGCGTGAACGGAGGGAAGACCAGCTTCGGCGAAAAGCGGGAGGCAGTCGAGTTCGGCGAGCAGGTGACCCAAGGACTGCTGCACGCGCTGGCGCAACTCGCCGTCGCTCTCCAGGAGTTGAACGACGGCAGGCAAACGCGAAGGCTCCATGCCCTTGCGCCCGCCGGCTCGCGTCCAGCGGACAAGCTGAACGAAGGCGATACGGCGCTTGCGCAAGGTCTCAGCCTGGCAAAACGCCTCGACCGCGTGCCGCAAGTCTTCCGGCAATTGTGCGGGAGATTCGACCCGGGATGGTCCCGTAGGTGCAAGCTGTGGTGCTGATCGGTCAGTCAAACGCGATCACCTGGGGAACGGTTTGGTGCGTCCGCGCTGAGATTAGCACAGGTATACGGAGAGCCGTTCGCGCCCCACCGAAGATGCGATCCCCCTTTTACCAGAGGTACGGGACCAACCGGTAGCGCACCCTCTCGGTGTAGGAATCGTATCCCGCCAGCTCGCGGCGCAGGAACTGCTCCTCGAAGATGATACGCACCGCCAGCACAGCAATCGGGACGACGGCCAGCAACGTGGCCGCATAAGAATCCAACCACAACGGCATGCCAACAAAAAGCAAAACGGCCCCGGCGTACATGGGATGCCGGACGATGTGATAGACGCCGCTATCGACGACCCTCTGGTGCCGTTCCGTCTGGTGCCGCACGACCGGTGCGGCGAAGGTATTCGCTTTCATCGCCAGCGAAATGATGCACCAACCTGCGACAAACAGCACAAGGCCGAACGAAGAGATCAAAAAAGTTGGCTGAGGCAGGAGATGCAGGCGAAACACATCGATCGGAATAAAAGCCACCAAAACCAGGAAGGCGACAAGCAGGGCCACCACCAGAATGCGGTCGGCTAGCGGTTGGCCTTTCTGGATCGGGGGTTTGAAGCGTTCCTTGAGCAAGTCCTGGTTACCGGGGAAGACGGTCACCATACTGATCACGCCCGCAACCAGCACCGCCGCCAGAAACCACCACGCGCGAGCCCAATGTAGCGTGCCCGCCAGGCCGAACAGCAGACCGCCGAAGATCGCCCCATTCCAGATCACACCGAGGATCAGCCTAAGGACAAACTTCGCATTCCACATGATCTGCAGGGGCGGAATTTAAGCTTTCAACTAATTTCTACCAACTCGGCAATCTTAGCCTGCCACTCCTTGGGGCCGCTCTCGTGCACGGAATTGCCATTCACGTCGACGGCGACCGTGACCGGCATATCGTGAACTTCAAACTCATAGATCGCTTCCATGCCCAGATCGGCGAAGCCCAGCACCCGCGACTTCTTGATCGCCTTCGACACCAGATACGCCGCTCCGCCGACCGCCATCAGGTATACCGCTTTGTGATCGCGGATAGCTTCGATGGCCGTCGGCCCCCGTTCCGACTTGCCCACCATGCCGAGTAATCCTGTTTCTTTGAGCATCTGGCGGGTGAATTTGTCCATCCGAGTGGCAGTGGTTGGGCCAGCCGGTCCGACAACCTCATCTCTAACCGGATCAACTGGTCCCACGTAATAGATAAAGCGATTGGTGAAGTCTACCGGAAGCGCCTCTTTGCGCGACAGCATCTCGGTCATTCGCTTGTGAGCGGCATCGCGACCGGTGAGCAGCTTGCCGCTGAGCAGAATCACTTCGCCCGTCTTCCAGGTAGCGACGTCTTCGCGAGTGACGGTATCGAGGTTGACGCGCCGCGCGCCCGCCGGATTGTAGGTAAGCGTCGGCCAATCTTCCAGGGACGGTGCTTTCAACTCGACCGGGCCGGTACCGTCGAGCACGAAGTGCACATGGCGCGTGGCGGCGCAGTTCGGGATCATCGCGATCGGCAGGTTGGCGGCGTGCGTGGGATAGTCCTTCACCTTAACGTCCAGTACCGTGGTCAGTCCGCCGAGCCCCTGCGCGCCGATGCCCAGCGCATTGACCTTTCGGTAGAGCTCCACGCGCAGCTCTTCCGCAGTACCCTTGGGACCGCGCGCGATCAGCTCCTGGATGTCGATGGGTTCCATGAGCGATTCTTTGGCCAACAGCATAGCTTTTTCCGCGGTGCCGCCGATGCCAATGCCGAGAATGCCGGGCGGGCACCATCCCGCGCCCATGGTCGGAACCGTCTTCAACACCCAGTCGACGATGGAGTCCGAGGGATTCAGCATGGCGAACTTCGACTTGGCTTCCGAGCCTCCACCCTTCGCCGCCACAATCACCTCCAGCTTGTCGCCGGGAACAATGGACATATTAATCACTGCCGGAGTGTTGTCCTTGGTGTTCTTGCGAGCCCCGGCGGGGTCGGCCAGAACGCTGGCCCGCAGCTTGTTGTGCTCGTGCAGATAGGCGCGGCGAACCCCTTCGTTCACCATCTCCTCGACGCTCATGGTCGCGTTCCACCGCACGTTCATGCCGACTTTGAGGAAGACAGTCACAATGCCGGTGTCCTGGCAGATGGGACGATGGCCTTCGGCGCACATGCGCGAGTTGATCAGCAATTGCGCGATGGCATCGCGCGCTGCGGGCGATTGTTCTTTCTCGTAGGCGCTGGTGAGGCTGCGAATGAAATCGACCGGGTGGTAGTAAGAAATGTATTGCAGAGCGTCGGCGACGCTTTGGATAAGATCGTCTTGCTTGATGACTGTCATAATCGACCTGCTCACAGGAATGATGCGAAACACCTGACGAAACTTTCATTAAGTCTTGTTTTGAAGGGGGACGGCTTCAGGCCGTCCGTTACTTACCCGAAAATCATGCGGCTTTAGCCGCTGCGAGCATCGCTTTCCTAAGGAACCGAGCACCGAAACGATAGCGCGAATGGTCACCGAAACGCCTTGGTAGCGGGAAACGCAATGTCATTACCGACTTCCGCAAGCCCTGGCGAACCTTTCGATCTGCGCTCCAATGGTCGATTATATCGTCCACATAAACAGTCACTTGTGATCTACGAACATTTCGGATGTTTATGCTGGGGCGGGTGGATCTCTCGTGAGTACCGCAGGCTGGCTTCCATCTTAGGCATTCCCTTGCGGATACGGGGAATTGGTTAGCTGCGGACGCCGGTTTCTGCATCGAAAAACAGCATGCGACATCACGGTCAAACCTGGCGCTTCTTGCTCTTCATTTTGTTTCTGCCAACTCTGGTTTGCGCAGGGACGCCGGGGTCATTCCGTGGCAAGATTGTCGAGGGTCCGCGGGCCGAAAAGAACTGGATCTATGTGCAGGCGCGGAATGGAATGGTGCGTCGGGTAGAAATCTCGCATGCCAGAGTGGAGTATGACCAGGACGTTCCGGCCGCCGGCCGTAGACCCGATCCGCAGAATGCCTTGCAGGCAGGCGTCGAGATTCGGGTTACGGCCGAGCAGGGAAGCGATGGAGAGTGGAGGGCCAGCGAGATCGAAATACTGGGGCCACCCTAGAACTGTGTTCTCGACTTTGGCCGTTCATTCGGGCGATGGCTGAAAGCTGACAGCTGAAAGCTGACAGCTTCCTAGCACCGCTTCCCGTACTGTGAGGTGTACTGCAGTCCGATTTCGCCGCAGGTGCATTGATCGACCGAGTACACGATGCAGGAGTCGAAGGGGCGCGAGTAAACGTGCAGCGTCACCGCCCGGGTGTTCCATTCTTTCGGATTTCTTACATCGTGCACAGGATTCTGCGGGTCAACCGCAACCGGACTGTCGGCGGTGATCTCGACCAAATCGGTAGGAACGATGTTACAGCGATGTGCGGCCAGGTCCTCGCTCAAGAGTCGATAGTTCTGTACAGCCAGGCGTCCCACAGGAGCGGCCATCCAGCAGTTCTGTCCTTTGTGATTGTGAATCGAGCTGCGGTGTCCGACCTCCCAGCATATGGCCAGAAGCTCGTAGAGTTCGGTCTTGTCGATGAGGTTGCGAGTGTAGTGTTGGGTGTTCCAGAACAGGTAAGGCTGCAGCGACTCAGCATCCACCGGGTTTGTCCGGAGATATTCGAGGGTGCCTTGTACTCCGGTGAAGTCGCTCTCGGGCAGCTTGCGCAAGCCGTTAACGAAGTCCTCAATCGATACTCGTTGGGTAATTTTCTGCGATGACGTGACCGTACTCATGGCGCCAGCCTCCTGGGACGAACCGCTTATTCTACCGTAGTTTCAGCAGCAGAGAGCTGCCAACCGCGCCCCGCCTGCCTGTCAACGGCACAACAAATTTTGCTTCCCGGCGAAGTTTCAGAAATCCAATACCCAAGCTTGCGATTCCAAGCATATAATGACCGCAAGAAGCACCCCGGCAAGGTGCGGATCAGTGTTCGGCACTGGAGTCTTTCCCATGAAAGCACGCGCTCTCGCAGCTGCGATCGTGATCCTGCTGAGTGCCAGCCTCGCTTTACCGATGCTGGCGCAGGATACTACGCAATCGCAAAGCTCATCCCAGTCGCCCGTCAACCCACCTGACCAGACCCAACCCGCGGCGAGCGCCGACAATACGACCTCGCCTGCCGATAGCGCGGCGGCTACTGCGCCTGAGGCGAACGCTCCCAAGGAGACGCACGACAAAGGCAAGAACGATATCGACGACATCGGTAATCGCAAGATCGGCTCGACCGGCAAGAGTGCGGGCGACTGGTACTCCATCGACACCGACATCAAGATGGGCAAGCAGTACGCCATGATGGTCGAGCAGAGCGCCCGCATGATCCAGGATCCGGTGGTCGTCGAGTACGTCAACCGGATCGGGCAGAACCTGGTTCGCAACTCCGATGCCAAGGTGCCGTTCACTATCAAAGTCGTCGACTCCGACGATATCAATGCCTTCGCCTTGCCGGGCGGATTTTTCTATGTCAACAGCGGGCTGATTCTGGCCGCCGACGACGAGGCGGAACTTGCCGGCGTGATGGCACATGAAATCTCCCACGTGGTCCTCCGCCATGCGACCCGCGAGATGACGCGAGCCAACTATGTTCGCATGGCCTCGATTCCCTTGATCTTCGTGAACAGTTGGGGTATTTACGAGGCGGCCAATGCCGCCATGAGCCTGGCTATGCCAGTGGCATTCATGAAGTTCTCGCGCGACTTTGAGGCCCAAGCCGACTACTTCGGCCTGCAATACATGTACAAGGCCGGCTACGATCCGCAGGCGTTTATCTCCTTTTTCGAGAAGATCAAATCCCAGGAGAAACAGAAGCCGGGAACTCTGTCCAAGACCTTTGCCAGCCACCCGCCGACGCCCGACCGCATTTTGAAGAGCCAGGAAGAGATTCGCGAAATCCTGCCGCCGCGACCGGAATATATCGTGAACACTTCGGAGTTTAACGAAGTGAAAGCCCGCCTGGCGGCATTTGAGAATGGCAAGAAGGCAATTCCGGACAAGAATTCCAATCAGCCCACATTACGTCGAACCCAGACCGCGGATAGCGATAAGGGACAACCCACTAATAGCGGGGATGATCGTCCGACGTTGCAGCGCCGCGATGATGATTACGCTTCGGTGACGCCGGGACAATTTTGAATCGCCAAGAGTGAGAGCCGGCGGCGCCATGCCGCCGGTGCTATCCAGTACGGCCTACCTTCGTGCCCAAAACCAGCGAAACTCTTTTGCTTGGTCCCTGTACCGGCTTGTCCGGTACAACCTTTTGCAAGTCCGTGACATAAACGTGACAAACCCAGCCTTGCGCTTCGCTAGGATCACCGCGCGACTGTCAATTGAAAAGCAGCTACCTCAGAGCGGAGCGCACGATCATGAAGAAGGCATTCCCCGGCCGGCTTGCAGCAGCAGTGGTCCTGGCTTTTTTGTTGAACACGGTTGGACTTACGAACCTGGTGGCGCAGTCGGAAGAAGCGTCTCCCGGGCACACGACAGAAGCACCGCAATCGGTGGGGCAAGGGTTTGTTGTGCAGGACATGTTCGGTGGACAGATCTTCGGCTACGGCGTCGATCAGCTAGGCACCGAAGGCCTTTTGAGTGAGGCCAAGTACTTGCCGGATGGCAACCTTCTTATCGCTACCGAGACCTTTAGCCTCAGCACTGGCAGAATCATTGCGGCCGTCGAGACGAAGCTCGAAACCCAAGACAACTTCGTCACTCTGGGCGTGGTGGGAAGCCATATCGGCCTTCGCGAAGACGAACACGTGCAGGGCGGCTACGTTGTCCATCGGACCTACAATGTTCTGAATCCGCTTTCCGGCAACCGGTTCACCGGCCCTTGGACTCCTCCCATTAACGATCAGACACAGCTTTTTGAGGATGTCGAGGGAAATCAGGGGGCGCCGGGTGTCGCGGTCATGGCCTCCAGCCAGACCTGTTGCGGCCGGTGGGTGTTCGGCTCGAAGGTAGCGGCGAACCTCTTTGGACCGATCGTAACCCTGACAGACCCGGTTCTTACGGGTGGCGTGCCTCCCCTGCTCGCCTATGACAGCGCGACCAACCAGGCTGTCCTGGCGCAGGCTGAAGGCGCTCCGAACAGCATTCCCGACATTGCCCTGGTCAATCTCACAACCCGTAACATCACCCAGTTCACCGGACTTGGCCACGGCTTTGTCAACGGATTGGCGGTTGATTCCGCCACTGGAATCGCCTGTACCACCACCGAGTCGTATCTCTACCCGTATCAGGCGGAATTCTACAATCTTGCCACCCAGACAGGGTTCGTCGTCGATTTACCGAACATCGGCGAGTACGCTGGCGCGACGGTGGCGGTCGATCCGGTAAACAGGCTATTCCTGATCACACATCCAGTGCCATCTTCTGCCGGCGAGATTCACGTTTACGACGAAAACGGAAACCTGATCGAATCGCTGACCAACTTCTCTATGGGACCAGGTGGGGCCACGATCGCCCTGAACCCCAGCACCCGGACCGGCTTTATCCAGGCCGCTGGGCGTGATGGCAACCTGTCAGGACTCCAATCGTTCACCTACTGAAACCTGGCGGAGACGGGAATGAACGGTTTCGTTGTGTTTCCAGGCGAGCTATTGTCGAACGTCTTACCAGTAAGACGATCTTACTCGTAAGACGACGGGGCCGATGCATCGTCAAACTCGTCTTCGGCACGAAGGCATTACTTAGCGGGCGAAGTCCCTGGCGACACGATCAATTCAAACACCGGATAATTCGCCGCAATACCGGCGAAGGCCCCGGCATCGGAGCCGGCCGGTATGGGGAAATAGCGCTGCACTGCAGTCTTGAAGCCGTCCAAGTAAGCTTTCAGCAATTCCGGCTTGTCGGCATCGGGCACAGCCCGCAGGCGATAGTGCTGCCGCGAGCGACCTTTCTTGAGCGCAACCGCTCCCGCAGCCTCGGCGTTGCGAACCCATTGCGTGCGACCGCGGGGCGCTACCAGGAAACGCTTGCCGCCGAGTTCCAGCAGATCGATGGGGGTGGAATAAAGCTTGCCCGATTTACGCCCCCGCACCTCCAGCAGGTAGTTGTGCTTCATACCCAGACCGAGTCCTACCAGAAATCCAAAGCAGTGGTTAAACAGGCGCTCGACGGCTGTAGGCTGGCGAAACACTGGGGGGTCGGAATCGGTTGCCATGGATTTATTCTAGCCGTTACGGATGCGTGCTCCGTACCAATTCGGTTCCGAAACTGGCATCTACGCGTTCGGCGTCATTTTTTGCTTTGCCTTTGCCGCGCCGACTCTGTTATTGTCCGCGGCAAACGGGGCTTGCTTATATGAATGGGTCGAAACCCGTTTTTTTCGGCTAGGAAGAGGGCCCTACGCTCAAACCGATTCAGGGAGGTTCGAATGGCATTTTGTCCAAAGTGCGGTAGTCAACTGGCAGACAATGCGGCATTTTGTCCGAACTGTGGTGCGGCGGTGGGCCACGTAGGGGCAACGGGCTCGGCTGCTCCACCTCCTCCGCCCCCGGCTGCGGATTACAGCGCCCCGGCAGCTTCGTCAACTCCGCTGGCCGAGAATGTTGCTGGCGCGCTGGCTTATGTCACCATTATTCCTGCCATCGTGTTCCTGCTGATCGAGCCCTACAATCGCAACCGCTTCGTACGCTTCCATTCATTCCAATGCCTGTTCGTCGCGGTCGCGCTCATCGTTGTCGATATCGTCCTGTCCATCATTTCGGCAATCTTCCATCTGGTGCCGGTGGTTGGCTGGTTCGTCGCGGCCTTGATGTGGCCGCTGTACGGTCTAGCTGTTCTGGCGCTTTGGCTATTACTCGTTATCAAGGCATACCAGCATGAGATCTATAAGCTGCCGGTGATCGGCGACATCGCTGAAAAGCAGGCGGGCGCGTAATAAAGTCATGCGATCGCTCTGTCGGGACTGAGGCCCTACTCTTAGAGCGGTTCTCTGTGGCATGGGCCAAAGCTGTGCCCCGAGACTACCAACCAGAGTTTGGTCGAATTGGTGACAAGGTTTGTGGCGCACGAAGATGCCCCGCTACTGCCAAAGGCCTGGATAGCCTGTAGTCGCAGGATCTCACGCACTACTGAACATGTCCTTAGCCAGCATGGTCCAGCATTTGCTTTTCTTCTTTCTGGTCGTGATAACTCCCTTCTGGGACTACTACGACACGAGTCGCCTCAAACGAAACCCGGAGTCTGGGCGAAAGCTCTGGTACTACCGCACCCTGATGGCGTGGCTTTGGATCGCAACCCTGGTCGCCTGGGTTGCGGTGGGGTTCCGTCCTCTGTTCACGATCCAACCCTCGTTCATCGAAGCTCCCTGGCTCTTCGAGCACTTTTGGGCGCGTCTGGTGGTTTGGATCGTCATCATCCTCTTCCTTGCATTAATGCTGCTGCCGGCGGGCATCGCGATCTGGAAAAACCTGACCAAAACGCCGCGCAAATGGTCGGCCGCAGATTCCCTGAAGTCGTTGAGCTTCTTCCTGCCTGCGACCCGGACCGAACGCCGCTGGTTCAGCTTCCTGTGTATCACCGCAGGAATCTGCGAAGAGACGCTGTTCCGCGGCTTTCTACTGCATTACCTACATGTAGCTCCTTTTTCGCTCAACCTGACGTTGGCCCTGTTGCTTTCGGCGATCATCTTTGGATTGCAGCACCTCTACCAGGGCATCGCCGGAGCTGCGTCAACGGTAGTGATTGGCCTGCTTTTCGGCTTGCTATTCCTGCTAACCGGGAACCTGCTGCTTCCCATGCTTTTCCATGCTGCAATGGACCTGCGGATTCTGCTCATGCTGCGTCCGCCAGACGCCGAAAAGACAATCGCCGCTTGACATACCTCGGTCCGAAATGTCATTTGTATTTACTTTTCATTTTGAGGCACTGATCGACTGGCCGAACTGTCCTCTATACTGAACAGCTTCACCGCACGGGAAAGGGTCTGTGAGGATCAAAGTTTTTTACCATGATAAGTGTTTCGACGGCGCCTGCTCGGCAGCGCTGTTCACCCGCTTTTATCACGAGCGCATTCGCCAGCACGCCGACTTCGAGTATCAGGGGTTGGTGCATCGTGCCGGCGCTCTGTTCAATGAAGAAGACTTTACTGGCGACGAAAACGCCATCGTGGATTTCAAGTATTCGTCGTCACCGCGCATCACCTGGTGGTTCGACCATCATCAGAGCGCATTTCTCACTCCCGACGACGCCTCCCACTTCGAGCAGGAGCTGAGTAACACCAAGTTCTACGATCCCGATTTCCGCTCCTGCACCAAGTTCATTGCCTCGGTGACTGAGCAACGCTTCGGCTTCAGCCCGGCGCCGGTGGCTGAGTTGATCGAGTGGGCAGACATCATCGATGGCGCCCTCTACGATGATCCTCAGGCAGCAGTCGAGATGAGAGCTCCAGCCACGAAGCTGACCATGGTGATCGAGTCAAACCAGGATCCGCAATTCATTCCGAACCTGATTAAGACTCTGGCCTATAAGCCGCTGGCAGACATCATCGCCCAGCCGGCCATTGCCGAGCGCATTCCCCCGCTGCTGGAACGCCATCGGCGTTCGATTGAGATTCTGCGCGAACGCTCTGAGTGTAAAGACGGAACCATCTTCTTCGACCTGACGGACTACGACTTGGAGGGTTACAACAAGTTCATTCCTTACTACCTGCACCCGCATTGTGTGTACAGCGTCGGTCTGAGCAAGAGCAGCTTTCGCACGAAAGTTTCGGTAGGCTCGAATCCCTGGACGACTGTGACCCACATGGAAAACCTGGCCAAGATTTGCGAGCGTTATGGCGGCGGTGGACACGCCCGAGTGGGGGCCATTTCGTTTCCGCCGAATAAATTCGAGGAAGGGCGGCGCGCTGCCGGGGAGATCGTCGCCGAATTGCGAGCCAGCTATCGGGCGCACGGAACCTAGGCTCCCGCGAACCATGCCCCAAAAGCTGCGTGGCTGCGGTATCGGTTACGCGTGTCCATGACCAACCCCAGCGCTTATTTCGCTGCTGCATTGCGACGAGAACTCAGTGCGCGGAACCAGGCGTTTGCGCGACAGCGAAAGCTCTTGCATGTGGAAAGCTGCGGAGCCGTGCCGGTTGTGGTCTATCAGCCGCACGAAAACCAGACACGTCACGGCAACTTTGCGGATAAGAGTTATGCCGCTATCGTGAGCCACGCCCTGTGGCAGAAGCGTCTGGGCAAGACACATGCGCAGGCGCGAACTTCACTCCCCCGAGGCGAGCGAGCGTGGAAGGAACTTGACTCCTGCAATAGCTCGGACGCGCTGTTGATGAACATCTTCTGTTATCCCGGGGTTGCCGGATCGGCATCGGTGGCTTCGCTGCTGGGCGTTGAATCTTCTCTGGCCCCAGAGTTCGGATTCAAGGCGCGCGTGCCGCTGACGAACGGGCAGGTTGATCGCACCGAGGTGGACATGCGGCTCGGAGATCTTCTGCTGGAAGCCAAGCTGACCGAATCGAGTTTTCAAACCAAAGAGCTCGCCGCAGTCCGCGCTTATCGTGATTTTCGCAAGGTATTCAATGCCACGCTTCTGCCCAAAGCCGGCGGTAATTTCCTGTCCTACCAGCTGATCCGGAACGTACTGGCCGCTTACGCTCATGACTGCAGCTTTTGCGTCCTGCTTGATACCCGACGGCCTGATTTGCTGGAAAGTTGGTACGGCGTGATGCGCGCGAGTGCGGCTGCTGGACCTGCGGCTGCGTTGCAAAGCGCTCACCTGGCAAGAATTGAGCGCGGCCTTTCCCCTGGCGCTGCGCGAATTCCTCGACCTCAAGTACGGCATTGTGCCGCCTGGATCGGTGGCGTCGCCGATCCCCGCCATGGAGACGGCGCTCTGACCACCGGCAGTATCACGAAAACGGGACACAACCTTTACATTTCGTTGACAACCCCACCGGGCTGTCGAAGTACCTTATGTCCCAGGCGCTATGTCGGCGGATGGGTTAGGTCGACGCGGACCAGCGACTCCTAGGCAGTTCCCATCCGCCGATTTTGGTTAGGTCGCACAAGCAAACGAACCGGCCACCGCATAAGGTTTAGGAAGCCGAAGTTTCCCACCCGAGCGAATTTCGAAAGAATGACGCGACCCTCGTCGCGTACCCGGATAGCCGCGCTGTCTCCGCTCCTTTTAACGCGGCTACATCAAGGCACGGCTGCTCACCGTGCCTTGGCGTTTTTCCCCCGGATAATTTGCTTTTCAAAATATCCTAATGCCCTCAGGTTCCCCTGGTGGAAGCGCGGGCCTTCAGGCCCGCGAAGGTTGCGGCTCCCGAAGAAATGGCTTTAGCCCCGGCTTAGCGCGGCCAGCTTTTGAAACCCGCTCTAGTAGGCCAGCAGAATCCGCAAGTCGCGTACGTTATTGCCGGTGGGGCCGGTCATGATCGCGTCGCCCAGGGCGTCGAAAAGCGGGTAGCCGTCGAAATGCTTCAGGGTCGCAGTAACGTCTAAGCCGCTCTGCCGCGCTCGTGCCACCGTCGATCCATCCACCACCGCCCCTGCAGCCGGGCTGTTGCCGTCGATGCCATCGGTGCCGGCGCTGAGCACGGTTATGTTTTCGCCTGCGATCTTCCCCGCGCAGTAGAGAGCAAATTGCTGATTGCGACCGCCCACGCCGGATTTCGCCCCCACCTTCACCGTGACTTCTCCGCCGGAGATCAGGCAGGCGCGGGAAACGCCTTTACGTAACTGGCGCAGGCGCCCCAGCAGGTGATCGGCGGCCTGCTGGTAGTCCCAGTCGTCGCAACCGTTGTCGCTGTCGACCGCAAAGCCGCACAGGGCCGCACGCTCCACCGCGGCATTCACGGCGGTAGCATTCGACAGCACGGTGGCATAGTGGGAGCGAGCGAAGGCAGGATCGCCGGCCTTGGGGGTCTCCTGCAACTGTTCGCGGTCAAACAGCGCCCGGATTGGTGGAGGAAAGTGTTTCATCAGGTCGTAGCGTCTGACGATGTCGTAACAGTCGGCTACGGTGGTCGTGTCGCGCATGGTCGGGCCCGAAGCCAGCGCATCAAGCGCGTTCTCCGGGACGTCGGAGACCAATATCGAGACCTGTTCTGCGGGTGAGGCCGCCCGCGCCATGCGTCCACCCTTCAGCGCCGAAAGATGCTTGCGAATCGCATTGATCTCGGCAATAGGAGCTCCCGAGTGCACCAGTGCCTGGTAGGTCGCAACCACATCCTCTAGGGAAATACCGGCGCTGATCGGCTTCTCGGCGATGGCCGAGGCTCCGCCGCTGATGAGGTATAACACCAGGGTCTGCGGTGACTGCGCCTCCAGCAACCGGAGAATGGCCTCGCCGGCGCGCAGCGAATCGGCATTGGGGAGCGGGTGGCCGCCGATGAAGTAGCGAAAGCCGAAAAGCTGTGCGGGCGGCGCCGTCGGAGCCGCAACAATTCCAGACAGACCAGTGCCCACGATGTCGGCGAGCGCCTCCGCCATGGCGTGGCCCGCTTTGCCGATGGAGACAACCAGCGTCCGCAGGAAACTTCCCAGATCATAGAGCTCGCGGCCAATGCGGAGATGTCTGTGGTCATACTGCACATTCCGGCTAAACGCTCGTGGAATGCTGCATTCGCCCAAGGCATGCTGGAACATGTCGCGCACACGCTCGCGCATTTCGCGCCGCAGGGCTTCGGATGCCGGATCGGCGGGAGGCAGGGGCGAGGTGGGCATGTGGGGAAATTATAAGGGGTGGAGTACTATGCCCGGTGCAGCAGTTCCTGCAACCAGCTTTCTAGGGTCATGCGCAGCTCGGTGAGATGGCCGTGGAAGAAGTGATCGCCGGGAATGAAAACTAGCTCCTTGGGATCAGCGGCTTGGGCGACGACCCTCTCCAGGATTTCGTGAGGGCCGAACTGGTCACGGTCGCCGCTGACAAACAGCTTCGGCTTCTCGCAGTCGCGCAGAAATGTGTAAGAGTACAAACGGCCCTCCGCCTCGACTGGAGTTCCAATCGAAATCAGGGCTTGCACATCCGGATCCGGACAGGCCGCGCGCAGCCCGGTTGCCGAGCCAAAGGAAAATCCCGCGAAGATGATCGGCAATCCAAACTCGCTCTTTAGCCAAGCTGAGCGCCGCTTGCACATCGCCAATCTCGCCGCGGCCTTCATCGTGTTGGCCGGCACTCAAACCCGTGCCGCGAAAGTTGAAGCGGAGCACGGGAAATCCGAACGAGTGCAATGCCTTCATAGCGTGAAAGACGACTTTGTTGTGCATGGTCCCACCGCCCAGCGGATGAGGATGGCAAACCAGGCCGGCGTGGGTGGCAGCCGGGGAGCCGGCGTTGAGCAGTGCCTCCAGGCGGCCCGCAGGTCCGTTCAGGAAAAATGATTTGATAGCAGGCTGTGCCATGCACAATGTTAGCGGCTTGGGAGGCGGGCGCGCCGCCGAAGGTTGGATCGACTGAGATGCGCCCAATCAGGAATTCAAAATTTTAGCCCCGCGGGCTCGCTATACACCGCGGGGCATTTAGCGTCTGCGGTCTAGGACCGCAGAGCAAGAAATAATGTAACTCAATTTGAGGTCGAGCGAATGATTTTTTCGTGAATCGGATTTACGTCTGTTGTTGCAGCAAGCGCCGGAAGAATGCACATGATAACCGTGACTCCGACTTGAGATCCAATATTTACGGGCTTCTGACGGCGATTGCAAACGACGCTCGAGAGTTTGTTGTAGACGGTGGCAAGAAAACTTATTTGCGATTTTGTAATTGTTCTCGCGGGAGAATCACAGGAAAGATTTTGGGACGTGCGCCAACCGCAACAATGCCCGCAAGGCATACTGATAGAGTGACGATATGATTCGCTTTGGCATTGTTGGATTTGGATTGCACGCGGTCAAGCGCCTGATACCCGGTTTCCGGCAAGCGCAAAATTGCTGCGTTACGGCTCTATCCCGGCGTGACTTGAGGCGGGCACAGGAGTCGGCCCGAGAGTTTGCGGTTGAATATGCATTTTCCTCCACGGAAGAGCTGTGCGCCTCGCCCCAGGTGGATGCCGTGTTCGTAGCTACCCCCGATGCCCTGCATCTGCCAGATGTGATGCAGGCGATCCGTCATCGAAAACCGGTGTTGTGCGAGAAGCCGATGGCGAGGACTGGACAGGAGGCGGACGCCATGGTGAAGGCCGCTCGTGAAGCGGGTGTCACCCTCGGGGTCGCGCACGTCATGCGCTTCGAGGAGAGCGTGAAGTGCTTTCGTAGGCAGATCGCCGCCGGCGCAATTGGGCAGCCGCAAGTCGCCCGCGCCGACTTCCTCGCTCCGCTGCTCGGCAGCCCACGTCAATGGATCAATGACCCTGCTCTGGCGACCGGCGGCCCCATAGCCGATGTCGGCGTGCATTGCGTCGACACGTTACGTTTCGTGCTGGGCAAAGAAGTGGTTGCGGTCTCGGCGCGAGCGCACTATGACCTGCATTGGGTAGTTGAAGCTTCGGGAGCGATGGTCCTGGAGTTCGCAGGCGGGCTGCTGGCAACGGTTTCGGTCTCGGCGCGCAGCCCTTATCGCACCTTTCTCGAGGTCGACGGTCAAACCGGAGTGCTTTCGTCAGTCAATGGGTTAAACGTCGATCATCCTCCCACGATCGAACTGAGACGGGCCTTTGAGGTCATCGAGAGCAGGGAAGTTTCGAATGCTAACGCCTACGCGGCGCAAGTCGACGCCTTCGCCGCTGCTGTCGAGCAAGGCCGGGACTTCGAGATTCCCGGGGAAGAAGGGTTGCGCAATCAGTTGGTACTCGATGCCGCCTTCCGCAGCGTCAAGAGTGGCAACGTCGAGCCGGTGTAGCCTCAAGTTTCCGAACGCGCAAAGAGCGAGTATGCAGTCCGGCCTGTCGCGCCAAATCAACCGTTAGAGTGTGTTTTCAAAATACCTTCTGGTTTTCCTCGGTGGAAGCACGGGCCTTTTAGGCCCGTGAAAGTTGCAGATCTCCAAGAAATGGCTTTAGCCCCGGCTTGGTGAAAGGCGGTTTATGTCAACAAAGCCCGAGTTATTCTCACTCCCCAGCCGGCGCCGACGCTGGATGGTGCGGGAGAGCTTCTGGCATCTCGGAGACATTCCACGCCCACGCCGCCAGAAATGCTGCGCCCTCGTTGATTTCATCGGGAATCACCTTGTCGAACGTATCGGTCTGGCTGTGATGCACTTCGCGGTAGTGCGCCGGCGACTGTATGCAGAAATAAGCAGGAACGCCCTTTTGCAGGAACTCAACATGATCGGAGGAGCCGAAGTAGCGCGTGCTGAGCGGCTGCAGATCGAAAATCTCCTGCAGGGGCTGATAGATCTCGCTCATCAGCGGCGCGGTCTCCCACAAGTTTTCCAGCGCAATGCTGAAGACCTTGCCCGTACCCGTGTCGTGAATCAGGACGGCATCGATCTTCCCGAGTTCAGCGGCGTGATTCTTGACGAACGTGTCGGCGCCAACGCCGCCTTGCTCTTCTCCGGTGAACAGAATGAAGGTGATCGTGCGCTTCGGCTTCCAGCCCAACGCCTGCAACGTGCGCGCAGCTTCCAGCGTAGCCATCGCGCCGGTGCCGTTGTCCAGCGCGCCCTGTCCGAGATCCCACGAGTCGAGGTGGCCGCCGATGATGACCCGCTCATCCGGATGCTCCGTGCCTTTGATTTCAGCGACGGTAATCGAGGCCGGCACCGGCTTATCGGTGAACGTATCCTGCAGGTTGAACTTCATGGTGGCAGGCCCGACCTGCAGCAGACGATAGAGCAGGTCGTAGTCCTCGTGGGTGAGAAATGCCATGGGGACTTCGGTGGGCGAGTATCGCGGAAAACCGCCCGTCATGTTGTAGAGGCTGTCGGTCTTGCCGCTGTCCATCAGCATCAGCGCGGGTTGTTCTGCTGCGATCTGACGTAGCAGGCTCCAGGCGCGCGCGGAATCCCATGTTGGCCTCAGCAACTCCTGTCGGTGGCGGTATGACCGCGTCGTAAGCGTTCTCAGGATTGGGATTCAGCTTCGACATGTCGGCCGGTTTCCGCAGCATGACGATCATGCCTTTCAGCTTGCCTTTGTACTGGTCAAGGTCGGAAGGCTTTTGGATGTTCAGCGCCATGACGTTGCCGGTGATCTCGCCCTGGGTCCCTTTACTCCAGCCGAAAGCGTGAATGCCGATGCGTTTCTGGATGGGGCTGGTGATTTCGGCGGTTTCCAGACCGCGGGTCCAGCCGTGAGCAATTTCCGTCGTCTCCAGATGGGCATCGATGCCGTAGTCCTGGAAGCGCTTAAGCGTCCAGTCGCTGGCGGCCTGCATCTGCGGCGATCCAGTAAGACGCGCGCCAATCTGCGTGGTCAGGTACTCGAGGTTCTTCACCAGCTCGGAATGAGCCTTCACTTCTGCGGCGATCTTCTGATCGGCCTCTTCCATAGCTTTGCGATAAGCGTCACGCTGCTCGGCAGTGCGCGTGGCAGAAGTTTGCGAGCGGAGATAGTTGCGACGGCGCTGGCGACTGCGCCAGGCAGAGGATGGAGAATAGTGCGATTGCGATGACCGCCAGTGACTGGCGACGGAACAAGATCATTACGCCTTCCTCGGAGAAAGTAGATGGTGTCGATCATAGCGGGTGAGGGAAGGTTTCTGCCAGTCAGGGAGCCGCAGACGCGTACCGGGATTCAACGTTGACGGGAAGAGAGGTCCTTCGCTTCCGGCGGCGCAAAAGCGGCGGCGGATGTTCCAGGTCTCGCGGTGTTCGAGACCTGGAGTTTCAATATGCTTTAAGGACTTAGGTTGCCCAGTTGCGGCGGTCGACGAAGGTTTGCGGCTCGTAGGTTTTGCCGCGAGCCAGTTGCCGGTCTTCGCGCTTGGAAGTCCACAGCAGGATAGGTCCGGTAACGGTACGCAGCAGGCGAGTGGCCGCGCCAAACTCATGTTCGATCTCGCGGCGCAGCTTGCGAATCCTGATTGCGACCGAAGCGTTGGTTTTCTTAAGCCGCTTCTCCATCACCCAGAGCGCCGCATCGTAGGTGGTGCGCAGCTTTACGGCCTCGCTGGCAATGCGTTGGCGGACGCGCAGATCAGGATGATCGTGATAGCGCTTCCAGCCTTGAAAAATCGTGTCGCAAATGCGGAACAAGCTGGGACCATTGCGCTCGAAGTCGAAGCGGAAGGCCCAGTCGAGCAGCCGCTTGGAATCGTCGCGGGAGATCGCTGCGTGCTCGAAGTTGAATTTGAATTGGCCGTGAATGTCGGCCAGATCGACGCCGTCGAGCATCCGGCCCTCTTGCTCCATCTGCTGGAAGAGCGGCGTGCCCGGGACCGGCGTGTACAACATGAACTGGTGGAAATCTGTTCCATGAGAGACGGCAAACTCGATTTCCTGGCGAATGTTCTCCAGGGTGTGATGTTCGAGGCCGACGATGGTCGAGCCCAGCAACTTGATGCCGTGGCCGCGCAGCTCGGCAGCAAGTGCCTGAGTATCCGAGTTGCGCAACTTTGCATATGATGAGTTGGGCGATTCCAGTCCGAGCCAGATCCAGGAGACGCCCAGCTGGACCAGCTCTTCAATGGTGTATTTGCGAATAGCGTTGGCGGAGGAGAACACATAGAGCGACCAGCTCTTGCCCGCCTGCTTCATGCGGGCCAGCAGCTGCATGGCGCGCGGGCCGGTTGAGCAGAAAGTTTTCGTCCATCATGAAGAACGAAGAGACATGCATGGACTGCTCCATGTGCTCCATCACTTCGAACAGCTCGTCTCCGGACTCGTAGAAGTTGACGCTCTTGCCTTTGCCGCCGAAGAAGGCCGAGGTAGTGCAGAAGTTGCATCCTAACGGGCATCCAACCGAGGGGATGATGGTGGCCGCGGTATCGCGCGTGTTGTCGGGAACCCGCATGCCCAGCACGCGCATGCCGAAGCCGGAGAGAATCTCGGGATGAGTGATGGGAGCCGCGGGATCTTCGCCCAGATAACGGCGCATCCAGCCGATGCCCTCGCCGCGCACAATGCAGTCGGCATCAATCAGTTTGTCGATGCCGGGAATGGCGGCGACGTGGCCGCCGACAATGATGGTAGATTTGGGCGACAGACGGCGCACCTGGCGGCACATCTCGCGAACCTTGCCGAAATTCGGAATAATGCCGGAGATCCCCACAATGTCGTACTCGGTCGAGGTTAGCTCGCTGCTCGAAAGCGTTCGAGCGTGGGGAAGTCGAGCAGGGTGCTAGGGGCGGAGATGTTGCGCTGAATCATCATCAGACCCCAGGAGCGATGGAACATGCGCAGCGAAAAACTGCCTTGCGCCCGCGTGACCTGGTTGTGATACAGCTCCATGGGATTGATGGCCCGGCTGCCAAATTCGTCGTCGCGCGCATACGGTCCGAAGACCGAGCTCAACAGCACCCGCGCTTGCGTTCCTTTAGGATGCGGAACGATTGCATCTGAACTTGATGTCGATATCATGCTTCAATCGTAAGGAGAGGTCTCGCTGCATTCTGTGATATGTGGCATGCTCAGATCGAAATGACAGAACTATTACATTGCTGCCGAATTTGGCGAGAACAGGGAACCGATACACAGGAATGCCACTGAGCGGAAATAACGAACATCGAGAAATTAATCCCTGGCTGATCGCAATCGCGGTTATGTCGAGCACCTTCATGGAGGTGCTGGATACGACCGTGGTCAACGTTTCACTGCCCCACATCGCGGGCAGCTTGTCGGCCAGCAACGACGAGGCAACCTGGACGCTGACATCGTATCTGGTCGCCAATGCCATCATCTTGCCCATGACCGGCTGGCTGGCCGGACGCTTCGGACAGAAAACGGCTGCTGCTGTTTTCCGTCAGCGGATTCACCATAGCGTCGTTCATGTGCGGCCTGGCGCCCAGCTTGCCCTTCCTCATCGCCTGCCGGGTGGTGCAAGGCGCTTGTGGCGGCGGGCTGCAACCATTGTCGCAAGCCATCCTGATGGAATCTTTCCCGCCGGAGAAACGTGGCCAAGCTATGGCTTTCTGGGCATTGGGAATCGTGGTCGCGCCCATGCTCGGCCCGGTCGCCGGCGGCTGGCTGACCGACAATTACAGTTGGCGCTGGGTTTTCTACATCAACGTTCCTATCGGGATCGTTGCTCTCATCCTGACTGAGATCTTCATCTTCGATCCGCCTTACCTCCGGCACCGTCAAAAGCAGGGAATCGATTTCTGGGGAATTGGGCTGCTCACCATTGGCATTGGCAGTCTGCAGATCATGTTGGACAAGGGCCAGGAGGACGATTGGTTCGGATCGCACTTCATCGTTACCCTCTGCGTTTTGGCGGTTGTGGGATTAACTGGGCTCATCATCCGCGAGTTGACCGCGAAACATCCGGTGCTGGATCTCAGCGTTTTCAAGTACGGGTCTTACGCGGTCGGCACATTCCTGATGACGTTTATCGGATTTGTTCTTTACGGCAGCACGGTGCTGTTGCCGCTGTTGATGCAGGTGATTCTGGGCTACACTGCGACCCATGCCGGCGTCACCAACCTGCCGCGTGGTTTGGCATCGTTCATCATCATGCCGATCGTGGGCCGCTTGACCGGCAAGTTCGATAATCGCAAGCTGCTGGGTAGTGTCCTAAAGTTGCGTTGATGAAAAACAGCAGGCGGTTGCAATAGCGTTTCTCCGCTGCTATTGTGGCGGCATGACACGAAGCCGCAACGATCTTCGCGCCCTGCGAAACATGATAGACGAAGCGCATCGCCTGCTCGCCACCACCACGCTGCCAGAGGGCCGCTCAGAGCGAGCCTATGAGCTTTTGACAGCCGCCGTCCACCTGGCCGACGATCTGCTCTCGCAGTCACCCGCTGCGGAGTTAGGAAAGAAGGGCGGGAAGGCGACAGCTAAGCGCGGGCCGGATTACTACAGCAAGATTTCCGCCATGAGGAAAGAGCACAAGGGTGGCAGACCGCCAAAAGAAGCGAAACCAAACTGACAAACATACAACTATCATAGCGTTCACGGAGGTTAGGTTGGGAAAAAATCCTGCTTGGCAAGGCCCACTTCGATGTTGTGAAAACTGCGGTTCACGAATCGGCTCCAAAACCCCGCTACGTCCAGACCCTGAGGCTTTACAGAAGGCCAGAGAGCTTGCGTTTGAGCCTCCGCTTGATGAGGGTATTCGGGACATCGTAATCGGCCTGGTCGCTAACGGGATCGAAACGTTTGAATCCTGCGAGGGCGGAACTGGTCACACCTTCCCAGAGCCCACCGTGCGATTCGAGGGCGGTCCCTCTGAGGGGTTGCGCGCTATGGCTGTTGCTCTTGAGAATGGGATGCCTGTTTTTCGGCTGCGGCGAGTCTGGGGAATGATCGAAGGGGCGCTTCATGGCCCGTGGTGGGAAATGACATTCACCGCACCACGGGCCAAGGCTAACAACTAGCGTCCTGCGTCAGTTTCTCGCTGGCAATCCTCGCAGAGGCGATAACCACCAGTCCCGGCGCGGCGTTCCCATGAGGGAATGTCGCGGCCAGCGGCGCAATTGCTGTTGTTGTGGTGGACCTGTTTACCAACGGGCTTCTTGCCCTCGTTGATGGAATAGAAAGCTGTTACGATCGGCATTGAAATTCCACTTTCTAGCGCCATTGGCGCTCTGGCTGTAATACAATGACGGAGGGCGGGGGGATCGGACCCCGTTCCAGTTAAGGAACTGCCGCTTATAAGGCGGCTCCTAGCGGCCAGCTAGTCACCCTCCGATACCGGGCCTCGGAAGCTCACCACGGCTCGATTCGCTTCCCGCCAAGGAATCTGCGAATCGGGCCTTCGTGTTATGGCTCGCTGCACGGCGAAGCGATAGTGACAGCAAGCTAGATGTAGCGCAAAGTCATCCTCACTGTTTTGCCGTGGTCTCCTCTTTAGGTTCTTGTGGCTTCGGGTTCACCTTCGCGGCGTCCACGGAGAGATTGGTTTCCTTTTCAAATTTCTGAAGGCCAATTTCAAGAACCGGGATGATCGCTGTCGGATTGAGATCGGCATCGGACACCCCGACGTTCTGTGCGCCCAACCCGAAACGCACGTATAGACCCCAGATGCCCTCGTGAATTCGTTGCTGTTTCACCAGTATCTCAGCCAATTCCTTGTGCTTGAATATAATCTGTGTGGCTTCAGGCATAGGCTGGCCTCAAAGTTTCGTTTGTCGCGGCCGTTTTTGGTTTCGAAGCAGTGTCCGCGTGTTCTTGGATAACAAGCGAGCTATTCCGCTCTGTTGGCATTGGCCCGCAGGTGGTAAACGTTACTTCGCTCACATTGTTAAGAGCGAGGACGTAGCCCCCTGCGAACTGCACTACCGGTCTGGCAGAAGCAGCAAGATCAAAGAAGTCATGCGGTCTTCCCGCTCTGACCCAACACCTCGTGAAGATGTCAGAGTTTACCGGGCCACTTTGGTTTTGTGGGTCATCATCGTCATAGGCGACAACCGCAACCTTCATGCCAAGTGCACGTGAATACTGTACGAAGTTTCTGAGGGTCAAATTCCCTGGGTTGTTAAACACCTGCGAAACGCGACCAATCGTCACGTTCAACTTGTCTGCGAGTTCCTTTTGACTCATCGGCTGCACTTCCAACCGCTTCTCCAGTTGCATGATGAAATCCGATGCGATGCGGTATACGAAATCAGCCGTACTGTTCTCCGTCCAGTGAGCTTTCATTGTCTCCATTTGTAGCTACCTCGATGGTCTAAATAAGTCTCTCGGTACTCCGGATAAACCTGTGCTATCGCTTCGATTACCCCAAGATCACACTGCAAACTACAACAGCGATCCAATATGGTAGGATCTGTCGCCCAGTCGTTCTTGCAGGAGTGAAGTACCAAAACGCATAGGCGAAAACCGCGGTTAGATGCTGGCTTTGGGTTGCATAAGAAGCCGTAGAGCCTATGATGTTGCCGTCTTTCCTTCCATTTGAAAGTGAAGCAGGATTTATGCTCGTGGTCGTTGGGCCAACCGTGGAAGCGGCTGTCGCATATCTGTCCGTCCAGCCAAGAATCCATTGAGGCCCTGACGTACCGCTTGTAGTTTCCTTCCAATTCGTCAAACATCATTCCCGCATCCAACTCGGCGCTTTCAGAATTCTCCAGAAAGCCGATCGCCCGATGCTTGAACGAGAATCCATCGGCCAGTCTGAAGACGTATACGGGAGACATCGGCTACCATTGCACGGGAGTTTAGTTATTCCTAAATACTTCGTCAACTTTGACTATTTTAGGTAAACCTAAACAATTCGTCAAGACCCTCTTGACAACAGCAACCGCTTCGTGTAATCTGAGCACATGAACTGCTCAGTATGCAGCCTCGGATGCCAGAGATTCGGTAAGCATCGCAACGGGTTACAGCGGTTTCGTTGTCCGCAATGCCGCAAGACGTACACCGAAGATCATGCCCGGTTGTTCTGGCCGATGATCATTCCCGAAGATAAGGGACTCTTGGCGATTCAGCTTTTGATCGAAGGAGCGTCGATTCGCAGCGCTGAGCGGATTACCGGATTGCACCGCGATACGATCATTCGCCTGCTGGTGCTCGCTGGCGAGCGCTGCATAGCTCTGATGGACACGCGGATGCGGAACCTGCAATGCAAGCGGATTCAGGCGGACGAAATCTGGAGCTTCGTCGGCAAGAAAGACCGCAACGTCAAGATTGACGATCCCCAAGAGCTTGGCAACGCTTGGGTGTTCGTTGCGCTGGACGCTGAGACAAAATTGATTCCGTCCTACGTTGTGGGGAAACGCGATCACGCTACCACGTATGCGTTTCTGACCGATCTGCGCGACCGCATGGCCGAAGAACACCGCTTCCAAATTACAACCGATGGCTTCGTGTTCTACCGCAAGGGAGTCGAGGAAGTGTTCGCTGGACAAGCCGACTTCGCGCAGATGATAAAGCTGTATGGCGATTACGGACAGAACGACGCGGCTGGGCGCTACTCCCCGGCCCCGATGATAGAAACCATAATCAAGATACGCGACGGTCGCCCAGACCCGCGCCACATCTCCACCAGCTTTGTCGAAAGGCAGAATTTGACGATTCGCATGGCGATCCGACGCTTCACGCGTTTGACGAATGCGTTCTCAAAGAAGCTGGACAATCACAAATCCGCTTGCGCTCTGCACTTTGCGTATTACAATTTCTGCCGGATACACACATCGTTGCGCGTGACGCCTGCGATGGAAGCGGGTTTGGCCGATCATGCATGGAAGATTCGAGAATTGTTGACTGCCTAAAGCTGAACCATGTTCCAAGAATTGTACGTGGCTGTGCCGTGCCCCATTTGTAAGAAGCAGTTCGCTCTCAAGGAACCGACTGCCGATATTCTGATCCGCGCTGCGCAAATCGTGGCCCTTCAACAGGAGTGCCCTAACCACGTCTCGCCCGAATGGGATCAAGAACCATCAACGCAACTTTAGGACACTACAGCTGCTGGGCATTGGACTGGTAGCCTCGGCTTATGCGATGTGGGAGCTTTCCAAGTTCAGCCTGGATGTGGCGTCGGTGAACTTCTGGTGGCCGCTGATGGTTCAGGGAGCGGCGCTGGGCTTTGTGTTTGTGCCGCTCACCACCATTACCAACAACCCGATTCCCAACGAGCGCATGGGCAACGCTACCAGCATCTTTAACCTGATGCGCAACATCGGTGCCAGCATCGGCATCTCCATGGTCGAGACGGTGCAATTCCGCAATCAGCAGAAGCACATCAATATTCTTGGCGAGCATGTTTATCCGCAAAGTGGCGCCGCGCAGCAGATGCTCGAAGCCATGAAGGCACACTTCATCAGCCAGGGATCGAGCGCGGCGATGGCGACGCAGCAGGCCTACGAGGCGGTTTGGGGAATGGTCCAGCGGCAGGCCGCTATGCTCTCGTATAACGACACGTTCTTGTTCCTGGCGATTGTGTTCGTCGGGATGCTTCCGTTCCTCTTCCTGCTACGCAAGCCGAAGGTGGTCAAGTCGGGCGCGGCGATGATGCATTAGGTTTGCGGGGTACGTGATCGCGGATGAGCTAGACTGCTTTTCAGTTTAAGGAGCCGTCGCACATGCGTAGAAAGCTCTTCTCTCTTTCTCTGCTGTTGCTTGGGCTGGCGCTCTGTCAGCCAGTAGCCTCGCAGTCGTCGAACGGACAGCCCGGCGTTACCCAGTCCCAAACCTCGCCCTCTAAGGCAGCGCAATCCAAAAGCACGCAATCCAAGACGAAGAGCGCCTAAGCCGGAGGCCTCCGATTGGTGGAAGCACGCCGTGTTCTACGAGATTTATCCCCGCAGCTTTGCCGACAGTAACGGCGACGGTATAGGCGACTTGAAAGGCATCACTTCCAAGCTGGGGTATCTGCAGGAGCTGGGAGTCGATGCCATCTGGATTACGCCCTGCTTTCCCTCGCCGCAAGTCGACTTCGGGTATGACGTGGCAGATTACGAAGACATCGATCCCATGTATGGCACATTGTCAGACTTTGACCAGATGCAGAAAGAAGCGCAGCAGGACGGCATTCACATCATCCTCGACTTCGTGCTGAACCATACCTCCGACCAGAACAAGTGGTTCATCGATTCGCGTGCCTCGCGCACTTCCAAGCATCGCGACTGGTACATCTGGAGAGATGGCAAGGGGCCGAACCAGCCGCCCAATAACTGGCTATCGATCTTTGGCGGATCGGCCTGGCAGTTCGATGGGAAAACCAAACAGTACTATTACCACTACTTTCTATCCCCAACAGCCCGATCTGAACTGGCGCAATCCCGCGGTCAAGGATGCGATGTTCAACGTGACCAGCTGGTGGTACAACCGGGGGGTTGCCGGCTTTCGGCTGGACGCGGTGGACACGCTGTTTGAAGACCCCAACTTGCATGACAATCCGATCCTGCCCGGGAAGAACGCTTACGGCGATCCCAACATGGAGAACAAGTACAACCACAATTTGCCCGAGGTACACGATGTGCTGAAGGGATTGCGGCAGGTAGCGGACAAGTACGATGCGGTCCTGATCGGTGAGACGTGGACCGACAACATCGAGCAGCTGAACCGGTACTATGGCGCCAACGGCGACGAATTGCAGATGCCGATGGACTTCATGTTCACCACCATCAACAAGCTATCGCCCGCCAGACTTTCGCAAGCAGATTGCGGCGGTAAATTCCGCCAAGGGCTGGCCGGTATTCGTGATCGGCAATCACGATATTGAGCGCTCCTACAACCGCTACGGTGACGGCAAACACAACGATGACATCGCCAAGGTCATGGCGGGTTTGTATCTCACACTGCGTGGGACTCCCATTCTGTATTACGGCGAAGAGATCGGGATGCAGAACAACGATCCCAAGTTCAAGAAGGATGTGAAGGATCCCAAGGGCAAGCGGGGCTGGCCCGAAGACAAGGGCCGTGACGGTGAGCGAACTCCCATGCAGTGGGACAATAGCCCGAATGCGGGATTCACCACCGGCATCCCCTGGCTGCCGATCCCGGTGAGCTACAAGACCCACAATGTAGCCAGCGAGTTGAAACATCCTGATTCAATTCTCGACGTTCTACAAGAATGTGCTGACGTTGCGCCACACCAATCCGGCGCTGCTGGATGGCGATTACGTCGCACTGAACCAGGACGATGCCCACGTGATGTCGTACCTTCGCCGCTACCAGGACGAAGCAGTGCTGGTTGTCCTGAACATGTCGGCAGAGCCGCAAAAGGTGAGCTTCGACCTTGCTTCGCAGGGATTCAGTCTCCTCGCAAGCCAAGACCCTGCTTACTACGATGTCCAACATGAAAGGCGGGGCGCGATCTGGCAGGCATATCGCTGGCGCCGTTTTCCGTCTATATCGGGGAGGTAGCAAAGCAGCCGCCGCAAGAGACGGGACACTAATCGAAGCCGCCCGGCCTGATCTGAGGGTGCGATTCTTCCGTTGTGCGACTGCGGTGCTTCAGAAACGCAGTTTCACCTGCCGAAAACATCATGAACGCGCCCAGAAGCGCAATCTCGTAAATGCATTCTGTTCTACACCGGCCAAACGGTTCATGTTACAACTGAAAGCGGAGCGACCCATGACCAGCAAGCGCACCACGGTTATTTTTCTTTCGGCGCTTCTCGTGCTGGTGCTGCTGCTGGCCATCGTAATCACGTTGCCTTTTCTTAAGCCGTTTGCGTTTGCGGTGATTTTGGCCGTCGTCTTCTATCCCCTGCACGAATGGGTTCTGCGCATTACCAAACAACGTCATGGGTTGGGAGCGCTGATTTCTACGCTGGGCGTGATCGTGCTGTTCGGCGTTCCTGCCTTTATCATCGCCACGTTGGCCGCAAACGAGGCCTTCGGCGCCGCGCATTATCTGAGCCGCAGAAGCGCCGAAGAGGGTGGGTTCACCATCTTCGTTACCACGCTGGCGGCCGGGCCGCTTCACTTCATCGGCCGCTGGGTCGATCTTTCCAAGTACGATCTACGGGACATCATCAGCTCCAATGCCCAGAAGTTAAGCATCGGCATGTTCGGATTCGGCGCCGCCGTTCTGAGCAATCTGGCGCGATTCACGGTCGACTCGCTGATCACCTTCGTCATCCTGTTCTTCCTTTTTCGCGAGGGCAAGGAGTGGGCCTACCGTGCCGGCAGGCTGATTCCGCTCACTCCGGTGCAGGTGGCGCGCCTGTACCAGAACATCTCCGACACCATCATCGCCAACGTTTACGGCATCCTCACGGTGGGCGCGGCGCAAGGCGTGCTCACCGGCATTGCCATGCGCATCGTCGGTATGCCTTCCTCGTTATTGCTGGGACTGGCGGCGGGATTTGCGTCGATCATTCCCGTGGTCGGCTCGTCGCTGATTTGGGCTCCAGTCGCGATTTATTTGCTGGTTACGGGCGCGATCTGGAAGGGCGTATTCCTGCTGATCTGGGGCACCGTCGTGGTCAGCAGCATCGACAATGTTCTGCGGCCATGGGTCGTGGCCGGACGAGTGGAATTGCATCCCATGGTGCTGCTGTTCTTTATCCTGGGAGGCGTGGAAGCGTTCGGATTTCTGGGATTGTTTCTGGGGCCGGTGGTGGCTTCTGTCCTGGCGGCCGTGTTCTCGATTCTGCGCGAAGAACTCTCCGCTACAAACGAGGCGACCGCTGAGTTGGTTGGCTGAGTCTGTCAGTCGTCGGTCAAGGGCGAGTAGAGATCGCCTCGTGTGCGCTCGCCGATAGGTGCCAGCCCTTGATCGCGTACTCCTGAAAATGCGGCGTGTTGTGATGAGCCTGCAGCGCAGCTTCATCGCGGTATTGCTCGTAAATGAAGAATTGCTGCGGATCGGTCTTATGGCGGTGGACGATGTACATCAGACATCCCGGCTCCTGACGGGAGGCGGCTTGCAGTTTGGCAAAGATTTCGGCCACTTCATTTTCATGTCCGGCATTCGCCATCCAAGTCACTGCCAGTACGAGCATCGGAACCTCCGCTCGACGTTATTTGTTCACAGCTCCGCTTACGTCATCCAGCATCTGGGCAAATTCCGGACTGAACATGGTCTGCTCGCGATCCGGGCCGGTGGAGACGATTGCACCCTTCGCGCCTGATTCCTTCTCCACAAATTCCAGATAGCGTCCGGCCTTCTCCGGAAGCTGGTCGAAATGATCGATGCCGAAGGTGCTGGTTTGCCAGCCCGGCAGCTTGGCATAAACCGGCTCGATCTTCTCGTATCCGGAGATCTGCGCCGGAATCTGTTGCGTCTCCTTGCCGTCGATCTTGTAGCTGACGCAGACCGGAATCTCCGCCTGCTCGTCCAGCACGTCGAGCTTGGTCACCACCAGCCAACTGGTGCCGTTGATCATGTTGGAGTAGCGCAGCAGCGGCAGATCGAGCCAGCCGGTGCGCCGCGGACGTCCGGTCACCGCGCCGAATTCGTTGCCTTTCTTGCGCAGCGCCTCGCCGACTTCGTCCTTCGATTCGGTAGGGAACGGACCTTCGCCGACGCGCGTGCAGTAGGCCTTGGTCACGCCGATGACGGTGTTGATCGAAGTCGGAGGCACTCCGGTTCCGGTCGATGCTCCGCCGGAAGTCGCGCTCGACGAGGTGACGAACGGATACGTGCCATGATCGATGTCGAGCATGGTGCCTTGCGCGCCTTCGAACATCACCGATTCGCCGTTGGCGATGGCCTGGTTCAGCAGCAGCGCGGTGTCGGTAACGAACGGCGCAATGCGATCGGCGATCGCCGAGTAGTCGGCGTACATCTTGTCCGCATCGAGCGGCTCGCTGTTGAAGAGCGCGTGCGCGATGGTGTTCTTCTCGTGGCAGGCGTTGGCGATGTGCTTCTGCAGCAGGTTTTTGTCGAGCAGGTCCTGCACGCGCAGGCCGCTGCGCGCCATCTTGTCCTCGTACGTGGGACCAATGCCGCGCGAGGTGGTGCCGATCTTGACCCGTCCGGGCGCGTTCTCCGCCGCCAGTTCGATCAGGCGGTGATAGGGAAGAATGACGTGGGCGCGATTGCTGACGAACAGGTTGCCGTCGACATGGATGCCGGTGGCGCGCAGCGCATCGACTTCCTTCATGAAGGCGAAGGGATCGAGCACAACGCCGTTGCCGATGACGCCGCGGCAACCCTCGCGCAACACGCCGCAGGGAATCAGCTGCAGGATAAACTTCTTGCCATGGATGGTGACGGTGTGTCCGGCATTGTGGCCGCCGGAATAGCGCGCCACCACCTTAAAGCGCTCGGACAGAACGTCAACGATTTTGCCTTTGCCTTCATCGCCCCATTGCGCGCCGACGACGACGGCAGTCTTGCCGGTTTTCAACATGCCACTCCGAGCGCGACCGCGAAAGTTTGACGAGGCGATCGCGCAGATTCGCACACAACTCGTCTCGCGTTGTGAAACCAAACCTGAATTCTGGGAAGTGAAGATGAGACGGGCTGTGTAACTCTAGATTTTACAGGTTCAGCTCCGCATGGCGCAACGTAGAGCCCAATTGGCTGGCGCACGCAGCTGTAAGTCGCGGTATCGGAAATAGGTGTAGAATCGGTGCCGTTTTGTAGTTAAGAAGGAAGTTCCGGCAACACTTCGGGACCGAAGGCAGATGGCAGTTCCAGTATCGTTCTGCGATAGAGCGCGATTCGCTGCTAAGTTGTTGCTCGTCGTAATTACCTGCGTCCTGGCAATCGATCCGGCTTCTGCCCAAAACCCACCTGCCATCACGACGCGGCATCAGCGCCTGACTTTGCCGCTTACCAAGTTCTATGACACGCCGCATCCTTTGCCTCCCGGAAAGCCTGGGGAATTGATTCGAGCCGAACCTTTCGACGATTACTACCTGCCGGTGGACTTCACCGCGACGCGGATTCTCTATCGCTCGCTGTCGCCCGGCGGAGACGGGGTGGCCGTGTCCGGGGTGGTTTTGGTTCCCGACGGAACGCCGCCCGCGGGAGGCTGGCCGGTGATTGCCTGGGCTCACGACTTTGTCGGTGCTGCCCGGCAATGTGCGCCGTCGCTGTGGAGAAATCTGTATTATGGTCCGCTGCTGTCCATGTACCTGAATCTTGGCTACGCCGTGGTGGCAACCGATTACGCGGGACTGGGTACGGACTTTCGCAGTGCCGTAATGGATGTGCAGTCGCATGCGTCGGACGTGATCTTCGCCATTCCGGCTGCGCGTATGGCAGTGCCTCAACTCAGCCGACACTGGGTAGTCATGGGCTCGTTCCTCGGAGCCAATGTCGCGATTGGCGTGGCTGAGATGAAGGGCGGAGATCGCGATGGAGACTATCTCGGCAGCGTAGCCATTTCCGCGGTGCCCGACCTGGAAGCGCACTATGAGCAGATGGCCCAGGGACAATCCGCCGGCGCGCTGCTGCTTCTGGCATATGGGATCAAAACCGTGTATCCCAACTTCGATGTAAACGAGATGCTGACCGCCAAGGCACTTCCGGTGTATGACAAGATCAACGAAGGATGCGGCGACTTGAGTGGCGGTTCGGCTACTCCTGCCAGTGAGATGCTCAAGGCGAATTGGAAGAGCAATAAGTTCCTCCAGGAATTCTTCAGCAGAAACCAGTTGGGCCAGAAGCCCGCAAACGCTCCGCTCCTGGTGATTGGCGATGACCGCGGTTCGGCGGCACCACCGGCGATGACCAGCCAGTTGGTTGCTCGCCTGTGTCAGCGAGGAGATCGGGTTCAGTTCGATAAAATCTCCGACCCCGAATCCGATTTGGTGGTAGGCGATTCTGTCCGCGATCAGATGACTTGGATTGAAGGTCGCTTCGCCGGCCGCCCTGCTCCCAACAATTGCCATTAGGTACCCGCTTTCTTGCCGACTTCGGCTGCCAGTCGGGCATCTAAGGCAGTTGCCCAAAATTCTCGGAGGGAGCTGGAGCGCGACCGGCGCGACCAACGAAACCCATACCGTAAACTGTTTCCCATGCCTGAACTTCCTGAAGTTGAAACCATCGCCCGTGGGCTGGACAAGCGCATTGCGGGAGACACAATCGAGTCGATCTGGCTGGGCGAGAAGCCTCAGCCGCTGAAGTCGTCGGCGGCCGAGATCGCGTCGGTGCTGGAGCATTCCCGCATTTCGCATGTGAGGCGAGTTGGCAAACACATTGTCTTTGATCTGGAAGGGAAGAGCCGAAAGGGACGAAAGACAGCTCCCGCTCGCGGACAGTGGATCGTGCATCTCGGCATGACTGGTCAGTTGCTGATTGGCCCTCCAGAAGCAGAGATGCTGAAACACACGCACGCCGTGCTGCGGCTGAAATCCGGACGCGAGCTGCGCTTCGTCGACATGCGCAGGTTCGGCAGACTGGCCGTGGTACGCCTCGGCTCCGAGAAGGAAACTGGTTTCGGCGCACCCGGGATCGAACCGCTGGACATCGATCTCAAACATTTCATCCCGCTTTTCCACGGACGCAAGACGCCCATCAAGAGCGCGCTGCTCAACCAGAAGTTGCTTAGCGGCGTGGGCAACATCTATGCCGACGAGTCGTTGTTTCGCGCGAAGGTTCGGCCGCGACGCCGCGCGACGTCGCTCACGCGTGCCGAATTGGAGAAGCTGCACAAAGGGCTGCAGCGGGTTTTGCGTGAAGCTATCAAACTCGGCGGATCGTCGGTCAGCGATTACGTCGACGCTGAAGGCCGCGAGGGATTCTTCCAATTGAAACACTACGTTTATGGAAGAGAAGGGAAGCCATGTTTGGTGTGCGGAACGCCCATCAAGCGGGTTATCATCGCAGGACGCAGCAGTCATTACTGTCCGCATTGCCAGAAGTAAGCTGTGACGAGAGACAGGGCCGCAGATCCCTCCGCTCGGAACTGAAGTCCTCGTGTCGGGATGACAAATCAAAAAGAGGCCAAAGGAATCTATGAGCGTTTATTCGATTGCCGTCGATCTTGGTGGCACCAACCTGCGTATCGCCGCGGTCAACAGCGAGGGCAAGCTGCTGGAGAAGCTGACCACCGGAACCGAAGTGCAGCGTGGCCGCGACTTCGTCATCAGCGAAATGTGCGACGCCATTCAGTCGCTGATGACCAAGCACCGCAGCGCGGGCGATCTGGCCGGGCATCGGCATCGGCGTGCCCGGGTTCATCGACATGGATACGGGAATGGTGATGCGCTCGCCGAACCTTCCCGACTGGGAGAACTTTCCCGTGCGCGAAGAGATCGAGCGTCGGCTGGGCACGAAGGTCATCCTGGAGAACGATGCCAACTCTGCCGCCATGGGCGAGAAGTGGCTGGGCGCAGGCCGCAATACCGATCACATGGCAATGTACACACTGGGCACGGGGGTCGGCGGCGGCATCGTGTTGAATGGCCGCTTGTGGCATGGCATGAACGGTATGGCCGCCGAGTTGGGTCACTTCAACATCGAGTCCGAAGGACATCCGTGTGGTTGCGGTAACCGTGGCTGTCTGGAACAGTACGCGTCGGCGACGGCGATCGTCCGCATGGCTCATGAAGCCATCGACAGCGGCAATGCTCCCGACCTGGCAGACGCGGCGCGCGGCAACGTCGAGTTCAGCTCGCGCGGCATTTACCAGCTGGCGATACAAGGTCATGCGTCGGCGCAGCGCATTTATCAGCGGGTGGGACGCGCGCTGGCAATTGGTATTGGCAGCATGGTGAATGCGCTCAATCTTCCCATGTACGTGATTGGTGGAGGAGTTGCAAGCGCCTGGGATGCTTTTGCGCCGACCATGTTTCAGGAGTTGAAAGTGCGCTCCTTCATCTACTCCATCACTGCGCCTGACCGCGTTGAGCAAGGCAAGAAGCATACGGTAGTGACGATCGCTCTGATGGGAAGCGACGCCGGATTGTACGGAGCGGCGCGCTTGCCCATGCTCGGTCCTATGGCGCAAACCGAACCTATGCGCAGCTCCGGCAATCCCTAGTGGGTGCAGCGCGTTCCTTTCGGGCTCAACCGTAGAGGCAAGACACTGCTGAACAATGAGCCGAAGAAAATAATGCAAAGGGTGCCCACCCAATCCTTGGGCTAAAGCAAAAACCGCCAGCTCTGGTGGCTGGCGGCAGGTTGCAGACTGTTGGCGATCGTTCATTGCAGCTCGGGAATCCTCGCCCGGGCGCGTTTCAGCGCCTCCACAAAACGCTGATTGTGTTCGCGCGTACCGATGGTGACTCGGAAGGCTTCCGGCGCTCCCCAGGGGCCGCTCATTGGTCGCACGATGACTCCATCTTCCTGCAGCAGATGGCAGAGATTGCTCACGTCTTCGCCTACGTGGCAAAACAGAAAATTCGACCAGGTTGGGACCACGCGAATTCCCATCTCAGAGATCGCGTTGCGCAAGACTTTCTCGCCTGCCGCATTGGCCTTCACCGAGCGTTGCACGTGAGCCGCGTCGGCCAGCGCGGCCAGCGCCGCCGTTTCCGCCAGCGAAGGCACCATGAATGCCGGCTTCATGCGAGCGATGTAGCTGATCAACTCCGCCGGACCCATCCCGTAACCCACCCGCATTCCCGCCAGCCCGTGCGCTTTGGAAAAGGTCCGCAACACGACGACCGGACGTTCTGCGCGCACATACTGCAGCGAGTGTGAATAATCCAGGTCGCGCTGGGCAGCAAAATAGCTGGCGTAATCGTAATAGGCCTCATCCAGCACAGTGATTACATGAGCCGGCAGGCGATCGAGAAAGCGATCGATGGCGTCTGCGTTCAGCACGGTCCCGGTCGGGTTATTGGGGTTGGCGATGTATACCACTCGCGTGTTGCCGTCGACCGCTGCCAGAATCGCGTCGAGATCGAAGCCGTCATTCAGTGTCGGCACTTCGATGAAGTGGGCGCCCGTCACACGTGTCACAATGGGGTACACGATGAACGACAGCTTGCTGGTCACGGCGTTCAGCCCGGGCGCCAGCAGGGTGCGCGCAATCAGCTCCAGGAAGGTCGTAGACCCCGCAGTCACCAGAATCTGGCTGGGATCGATTTCGTGCAGCTCAGCCAGGCGCGCGGTCAGCTCGGTAACCCCGTGATCGGGATAGAAGTGAATCTCGTGGCTGGCCGCTTTGATGGCTTCAATCGCCAGTGGAGACGGCCCAAAGGGATTCTCGTTGGAGGCCATTTTGATACAACGCACGCCACTCTCCAATTCTGCTTGCCGCAAAGGCTTGCCTGGCGCATAGCTCGGCAAATGATGTAGATGTTCCGGAACCAGCTTTCTATAGTCTCTCTTCATTCAATCTCCCGACCTTCGATTGGCCGCTGTTTCCCCACCAGTTATTACTGCTGAACGTTATGTGGATATGCTTTACTTGGTGATCCAGGGAGTAAGCAGTCGTGTGTTTCGGCCTCATCCCCCATCCGTCGACCACCTTCTTCCCCTTCGCCTTATAGCTGCGGTCGTAGTTGTCCAGACTCGTGAGGAACAAATCGGCGCAATCCTCGCATTCGGCGTAAACCGCTATCCACGGCTCGCAGTTAAACGCTTTGCATGCGTCCGCCAGCTTTTGGCGATCGTTCTTGTTCTCCCTGAACAAATAAACGGAATCGTATTCCGTATGAGAAACTCGAGTTCGAGACTTTACCGTAATGCCCAGGCGCTGCTCCGTGGTTGGGTCGTAGGCGATAATGTCCATTCCGGTGTGGTCGACAACACACACCTCAAAGCCTGAGCGGGACAGCCAGTTGCAGACGAGATACTCGCCAAAGTTGCCCACTATCTTTTGATGTCGGGAACCCTTCTGTATTCCATTCATCGTTACTCACCGCTTAGATCTGACCGCTTCACCTGGAGGAGTATCTCGCGTAGCCTTTTGGCCAGCGCTTCGAGTCTTAGACGCATTCTGTAACTTCGTAACTTCGTGTGTTGTCAGATGCCGGAACTTGCCCGGCTCGACATCCAACTCCAAGGGCCCGTAGCGTACCCGCTTGATTTTTTCCACGTGGTGTCCGATCTCCTCGAACATCCGCCGGATCTGCCGGTTTCGTCCTTCGAGCAGGGTCACCTCGTACCAGGGATTGGCCGCCTCACGCAACAGTTTGATGCGCGCCGGCGCGGTGTGCACGGCTGTGGAGCGCCGCCGTGCTGCCGGCTTCGGCTCCCGGCCGGCAGGTGTCTTGAGCGGCGAGCGTTTGGCAGGCAGCAGGATGCCGCCGCGCAGCTTCTCAATCTGCTGTTCCGCCGGCTTGCCGCTGATTTTTACCAGGTACGTCTTGGGCACGTGCGAGGAAGCGTGGGTCAACTTCTGGGCCAGCTCGCCGTCGTTGGTCAGCAGCAGCAGGCCTTCGCTCAGGTAGTCAAGCCGACCAACCGGGTATACCCGGGCGGCGACGCTGCGCAATAAATCTAGTACTGTAGGCCGCCCTTCCGGGTCAGTGACCGTGGTCACGTAACCCTTCGGCTTGTGCAGCAGGAGATAGACATGGCGCTCAGGACCGCTGAGTGGCTTGCCGTTGACCTTGATGCGATCGACTGCGGGGTCGGCCTTGCTGCCCAGCTCGGTGACCGTTTGCCCATTCACCGAAACCAGGCCGCTGGTGATGAGTTCTTCGGCCTTGCGCCTGGAGGCGATGCCGGCGGCGGCGATGATCTTTTGCAGACGCTCAGCGGGCATGGCTGGACACTCCGACGCGGAGATGTCCGCTGGCTGCCGCGCCCCTTTCGGGATGGGAAGCGGGCCGAACTGCGGGTCGGCCGCCTGTACAGGCCCTTGAAAAAGTCGGGGAAGCAAATTCCTCACGAGCTGAAGACCACGAGGAATAATAAAAATAAAGGACTTCGACGGCGCACCTAAAGGCGCGCCCCTTCAAAAACGCGTCGAACGCGACTTTTTCAGCGGCCTGTATAACCGCTAAGTGGCTGCCGAAAGCTGATGACTGGGGTACCCCCCCTCCCCCTATTTCCCCGTAAAATCTTGAAAACACTAGCCGACCTCTGCAAAATCTTGAGCTACGCTGACTTATCGGCAAAATCTTGAGGAGCAAGGACTTAGGCTCGATTTTTTGAGGATGAGCGAAGGTTTGATCTTCTAAGGTCTGGCGAGGCGGGCAGTCGGACAAACGACGCTGGTGTCGAATCACTCAGTCACGCTCTGGAGGACGATATCTAGAATCGCGCCCGAACACAACTCTACCTCATCCTTCCAATACGTATTGTACCTTGCGGGCGGCATGAAACCTACAGGTTCTGTCACGAATGGTTGTGATCTCAGGCCAGCCTGATACGGGCTCGATTTGCCGCGACCGGAAGTATCGCTCCCATCCGTCTTATCAATCAATCGCAACCTCTGTTCCTGATCTCATTGCGATCGATGGCCGCCGGATACGGTGCGGAAGGAATATCACCGTGGTGTGCCGCAGAGGCGCACTGTCGAGCATTCTTTCACGCCCGTAAGTGCCGGTTAATTCTTGGGTAAAACGATTGACAGCCCATCATTGATCGGCCACAATGCACCCCATCCCCGGGCGGCCCCGATAATCCACAGCTCCCAAAACCCCTGCTGCACTAAAAGGAGTGCTCATGCGTCGTTTCCCTGTCTCACTGACGACCATTCTCTCTGCGTTGCTACTGATCGCTCTCGGTTCAGCTCAACAAACATCCACGCTCTCTGTCCCTAACTTGATCCGCTACGGCGGAGCCTTGAAAGATCCGCAAGGCGCAACCCTTTCGTCTGCCACAACCGGCGTAACCTTCGCCATCTACAAACAGCAGGAAGGTGGAGCGCCCATCTGGATGGAAACTCAAAATGTAGCCAGCGATGCTGCTGGTAATTACAGTGTGCTCTTGGGCAGTACCACCGCGGCCGGGCTGCCGGGCGACCTGTTCTCACAACAGGAAGAGCGTTGGCTGGGTGTGCAAGTGCAAGGACAGGCGGAACAGCCTCGGGTGCTGCTGGTGAGCGTGCCTTATGCGTTCAAGGCGCACGAAGCGGAGACGCTCGGGGGCAAGACTATCTCGGACTTCGTGTTAGCTCCGTCGGCAAACCCTTCCGCCGACGGCAGTGCAACGGAATCTACAGCTACGAATCCAGCGCAATCGACCCCATCCGGCACGACGCCGCCGGCTGTCAATAGCGGTCCGACGAACTTCAGCGGCTCGACGACAGACCAGATCGTGAAGGTGACGCAAAGCAGCACGGGAGCGGGTATTACCGCTTCCGCCAACACGAATGCCATTTACGGATTGGCTACCGGAAGCAGCGGCAATGTTTATGGGGTTCAGGGCGTGGCCACGGGCACCGGAGGCGTCGCTCTTTTTGGCAACGCCAACAACCCTGCCGGTGGAACCTACGGCATTAAGGGAAGCTCTTCCAGCACTTCCGGAACGGGCATGCGCGGCCTGGCCAGCGCCACGTCGGGCAACACGACTGGTGTCAGTTCGCAGGTCAACAGCCCTAACGGTACCGCGGCGGTGTTCAACAACGCGGCCGGCGGCAAGATCCTCAGCGGCCAGAACAATGCGGTGGAGAAGTTCAGTGTTGACGGCGCGGGCAATGTAAGCAGTGCGGGAGCGTTTTCCGGCAGTGGCGCCGGCCTGACAGGCATCCCGTTCTCGCAGCTGGCGGGCCAACTGTCGAGTTCGCAATTCAGTGGAAGCTACGGGAACGCAGTCACGCTCAGCAGCACATCGAATATTTTTTACGGAGATGGATCCCATCTGAGCGGAGTCGTCGCCGGAGCCGGCTCACCCTACTACATTCAGAACACAAACTCGCAGCAAGCCAATGCGAATTTCAATATCAGCGGCAACGGAACCGCGGCCGGCACGCTTGCCGCCAACGCCGTGAACACCGGAACCGCCTACGAGATTGGTGGGAGTAACCTTTTGACCATCGGTACTCCTTCCGACTCCAATCTGTTCCTCGGCATCGGAGCCGGTGTCAGCGACGTGCCAGGCAGGGGCCAGCATGACGTTTTCCTGGGCCCCGGCGCCGGGCTTAACAATACCAACGGTATTCTGAACACCTACGTCGGCTATCAGGCCGGCTATACCAACACCACCGGCAACTACAACACGTTTGTCGGCTATCAAAGCGGGTACAACAACACCACCGGAGCCAACAACACCTTCTACGGCGTTAACGCCGGCACCTCCAATGTCAACGGCCACGACAATACTTTTTCCGGCGAGAGCGCGGGGAACACCAACGCCGGTGGCTCCTACAACACCTTCATCGGTAGCGGAGCCGGCTTTACCAGCACCAACGGCTCCTACAACACCTTCATGGGTCACCAGGCGGGCTATTCGGCCACCAACGCCAGTTACAACACTTTCCTGGGAGAAGAATCCGGCTATACCACCTCCTCAGGTACCCAGAACACGTTCACCGGCTTCGGTGTCGGTTATTACAACACCACGGGCTCCTACAACACCTACAGCGGCTACTATGCCGGCGTGAGCAATACGACCGGTCACGACAACACCTTCACAGGCTGGGAAGCTGGTTACGGCAACACCACCGGAGTCGGCAACTCCTTCTATGGCGAAGGAGCAGGTAACAGCAGCCGAGCCTCGTACGACGTCTTCTATGGCTACTATGCCGGTACCAATAACAGCACCGGCAATAACGACATTTACATCGGAAACTTGGGTCCGAACTCGGGTACCGAATCCAACGCGATCCGCATTGGAGGCGACATCGGCACCGGCTACGGAGCGCAAACTGCCGCCTATGTTGCGGGCATTTACCAGGAATCGGTCGACGCCGGAACCGGCGTGGCTGTGGTAGTCGATTCGAACGGCAAGCTCGGTACGATGCTTTCTTCCCGCCGCTTCAAAGATCATATCCGCGACATGGGCGACAGCACGAACGGCCTGATGAAGCTGCGGCCCGTCACGTTCCTCTACAAACCCGAATACGGCAACGGCGATCGCACCGTGCAATACGGCCTGATTGCCGAAGAAGTGGCCAACGTCTATCCCGAGCTGGTTTCCTACGACAAGGAAGGCAAGCCCTTTACGGTACGCTATCAGTACCTGGCGGCCATGCTGCTGAACGAAGTGCAAAAGCAGTATCGCCGCGCCGAACAACAGAGCGAAGTTGTACAAACTCAGCAGCAGCAGTTGGCGGCGCAGGCCCAGGAGATCGAAAGCCTGAAACAACAACTGCAACTACAGAATGCAACCCTGCAGCAACGTCTGTCGCGGATCGAGTCTCTGGTTAAGTCGCAACTGCAGACCGTGGCCCAGGAACAGTAGCTGACCGCATGTCTTCCGCGGAAAGCGATTGTAGTCTGCAAGACGGGCTCGTCAGGGGCCCGTTTTCTTTCCTTGTCTGGGGCGGGCGCTGGGGAAACCGGCGCGTCTCCTGATGGTCGGCACCGGGAAGGCGTTCTATCAGAAATAAATTGACATGATTGTGCGATTCGGCCACAATGCGAGCCCAATTCCCGGGCCACTTCGATTCATGCTCCAAACGATCGTTTGAAAGGAGCGCCCATGCGCCGCTTTAGGACTTGTCTGTTCGTCACCCTCTCCAGCCTGCTGCTGATCTCAGTCGGATCGACTCAGCAAACCGCGATTACATCTGTACCTAACCTGATCCGCTTTGGCGGAATTCTCAAAGATACGCAGGGAGCGCCCCTGTCTTCCGCGACCACTGGCGTCACCTTTTCTATCTACAGACAGCAGGACGGCGGCGCCGCCCTCTGGATGGAAACGCAGAATGTGACCACCGACAACGCGGGTAACTATAGCGTGTTGCTCGGCAACACGACGGCGACCGGCTTGCCGAGCGATCTGTTCTCGCAACAAGAGGAGCGCTGGCTGGGTGTGCAAGCGCAGGGGCAAGCGGAGCAGCCTCGCATTATGCTGGTGAGCGTGCCTTACGCCTTCAAGGCGCACGAAGCGGAAACCCTGGCGGGTCGGAGCATCTCAGACTTTGTGCTGGCAACCAATGCGAACTCCACAGCCGATGCCGCCGGCAATCAGGTTGGGTCGGCCGCGACCAACTCGCAGTCAGCCCAGCAGGTGACGACGAACGCTGCCGTCAATGATGGTCCAACCAACTTTAGCGGCTCGACCACCGACCAGATTGTGAAAGTCACGCAGAGCGGCACGGGGGCGGGTGTGAACGCCACCGCTCCGACGAACGCTATTTTTGGCATCGCCACCGCAGCCAGCGGGACGGTTTACGGTGTCCAGGGAAGTGCTTCGGGAACGGGAGGCATCGGACTGGCGGGCGCTGCGACCTCGGCCACCGGAGTAACCTTCGGTATCAAGGCCAGCGCATCGAGCACCTCGGGAACCGGGTTGCGAGGTGTGGCCACGGCCACGACCGGCACCACGTTTGGCGTCAGCGGTCAGGTCAACAGCCCAGCCGGAACTGCAGCGTTGTTTAACAATGCCGGCGGGGGCAAGATCCTCAGCGGGCGGAACAATGGAATGGAGAAGTTCTCAGTCGACGGCGTTGGCAACGTGAATGCCCAGGGCCAGTTCGTCGGCAACGGCGCGGCCTTGACCGGAATTCAGTTCTCGCAGTTAGTCGGCCAGTTAGGCAGCTCGCAACTGAGCGGAAGCTATGGCAGCGCGGTGGCACTGACGAACGCCGGCAATGCCTTCAGTGGCAGCGGTGCCGGTTTGACAGGGATACCGTTTGGGAATCTGAGCGGGACCTTGAGCAATGCGCAATTCAGCGGAACGTATAGCAACGCGGTTACGCTGTCCAATACCTCCAACGTCTTCTACGGCAGTGGCGCGAACCTGACCGGAGTGGCGCCCGCAATGGGCTCGGCCAACTACATCCAGAACCAAAACACGTCGCCGCAGCACAGTGCGAACTTCGACATAAGCGGGAACGGCACGCTAGGCAGCTATCTGACGGCCTACGGTGGTGTGAGCGGCATCATCGGAAGCGCCACGGGCAACGCCGTCTTCGGCAGCGCCACGACCACCACCGGCACGACAAACGGCGTCTACGGACAGAGCGTGAGCCCTACCGGCATGGGCGTTCTTGGTGCCAATACCGCAACCACTGGCAACGCTTATGGCGTTACGGGAAAGAGCGCCAGCACCACTGGCGTTGGCGTCTACGGCTGGGCGACATCCACCACCGGTAACGATAGTGGCATTGTTGGCCAGTCGGATAGCACCACCGACTATGCCTCTGGCGTCTTCGGCGTGGCCACCGCCGCCAGCGGCCAGACGTTTGGCACTGTGGGATCGACGAATAGCACCAGCCAAAACGCCAGTGGCGTTTACGGCAACGCGACCGCAACCACCGGTGCTACCAACGGCGTCTTCGGACAAACCTATAGCAGCGACGGCAACGCGGACGGCGTCTATGGCCTCGCGTCGGCAACCTCTGGCGGCGCTAATGGCGTTGCTGGATTGACCTATGCCCCCAACGGCTACGGTGTCTGGGGCAAAGCGTCATCCACGGCGTCCGGCTTTTCCGTTGGCGTGTATGGGCAGTCCGCGAACGGCGACGCTCTGCACGGCGTATCAACCGCCGTCAACGGCAGCGGGGTTGCGGGCTTCTCCAATTCGAACGGCACGGGAAACACTAACGGCGCCGCCGGTATCAATACGGCCACCACTGGCGTTGGGAATGGCGTTTACGGGGAATCAGACAGCCCTAATGGTGTGGGAGGCCTGTTCGAAAATGCCGCAGCGGGTCTAATTCTACTCGGTCGAGTGACCCCGTCGCAGAACCTGTTTACGGTCGACGGGTCCGGCAACGGTTTTTTCGCCGGCAATCTCAACGTCGGTGGCACACTGACCAAGGGCGGCGGTTCCTTCAAGATCGACGACCCGCTCGACCCGGAAAACAAGACGCTCTCGCACTCCTTCGTCGAATCGCCCGACATGATGAATATCTACAATGGCCTCATTCGGCTGGACGCGCGCGGCGAGGCCTGGGTCGTGCTCCCCGACTACTTTGAAGTGCTGAACCGCGACTTCCGCTATCAACTCACCTCCGTGGGTGCATCGCAACCGCGTCTGTACATTGCGCGCGAAGTCAAAGGGAATCGCTTCAAGATCGCCGGCGGCAAGCCGAATGCGAAAGTGTCATGGCAACTAACGGGCATTCGCCAGGATGCATGGGCCAACGCGCATCGCATCCCGGTAGAAGAAGACAAGCCGCTGGACCAGCGTGGCAAGTATCTTCACCCCGAGCTGTACGGCAATAAGAACACCGATGCCATGCTGACGCACTAGCCTCTAGCCGCGGCATCAGCCTGGATTAGGATTTCTCGGGTTCAGCTTCCGTGGCGTAGGTTCCGTCCGCGGGCATGGTTGCTTCGCCGACCAGGTGATGGCCGGGCTCCGGAACGGCCTCGGTGACGGGTTCATTGTCTTCCGGCGTCCCGGTCGTCGCGGCTGCTTGTTCCGCGGATCGTTCAGCCGAATCCGACGCCGCAGCGGTTTGCATCACCGCCTCTGCTTCGGTTTCGAAGGTTCCCTCAGCCGGGACGGAGGCATCTCCCATGAGATGCGAGCCTGGCTCGGGCACAGCTTCGGTAACGGGCTCGTCTTCGGACGACGAAGGCTCGCTATCCGCACGCTCCTTCGCCGTCTCGCTCGCAGGCGCGCTGAACAACTCCGCCTGTGGATCGCCCAACTTCTCGAACTCCTCCACGCTGGGCAGCTCGGCAACATCGTTCAAGCCGAAGCGCATCAGGAATTCCTTGGTGGTCTTGTAGAGGATGGGACGGCCGATGACCTGCTTGCGTCCGGAGGTGGTGATCAGCTTGCGGTCGAGCAGGGTAGCGATGACGCCTGCGGAATCGACGCCGCGAATCTCGCTGATCTCGGGCACGGTGACCGGCTGCTTGTAGGCGATGACCGCCAGCGTCTCCAGCGCTTGCAGTGACAGCCGCACCGGCGGCTTCAGGCTCTTGGCGAAGTTCACTACCGCGTCATGATGCTCGGGCTTGGTGGCCATGCGATAACCGCCCGCGATCTGGCGAATCTCCATGCCGCGATCGCTGGAGGCGTAGTCGGCTACCAGCTCGTCAATCATGATGCTAAGGCGCGCCTTGACCCTCTTCAGCTCTTCTTTCTCTTCCGTGGTCTTCTTGTCTTTGCCGGCGGGCACTGACTTTGCCTGGACTGGCTCCGCGGCAGCGATAGCTTCCTCCGCAGCTGCGGAGTCGATCGCGGCGCTCTGGTCTGCAGCTGGTAGGGAAGCGCTCTCCGGCGCGGTGCCCTCCGGTATCTCGCCGGACGAAGCTGCTTCGATGAAGAGATCTTCTTCCTCTTCGTCTGCTGCGACCGGAGGACCATCGGAGATGGTTTCGTTCAACGCCAGCCGCGCCGATTCTTCGGCTTGCAACTCGGCTAGCACCGCGTCCTTCAGCAGGGCAGCGAGTTCGTTCAGCGTGACCGGCTCTTCGGTGGCGTAGATAATGGCTTCGACTTTGGCTTTCAGGCTCATGTTGGATTAGCTATCGGATGTCAGTTTAATTCCCTGGTATTGCACCGTGAGAGTCGATATGTGACCTTGGTCGGCGAATCCAGTTTTTGCGCCGAAAGCCAAGTCCCGCTTTGCGGGACGAAACAGCTTAGCCCAGCGCTTCAGCGCTGGGTGCGCGGTCGTTTAAATATCAGAGTGCCGTAGGCACGGCAGATCAGTTCTGCCGTCCCTACGGGACTCCATCGCTAATATACAAGCCTACCCAGCGCTGAAGCGCTGGGCTATCTTATTTCGTCCTGCTGTGCAGGACTTGGAGCGTCGTGCTGCTCACCGTTGAGCTTTCCACAACTAATGTATGTAGAAAGCTCTAAGTACACTCCAGAGCTACACTCCGCTTGCACTGCTGTAGCTTGCAGCCATAGCGAAAAGGGAACAGCGAAAGGCGAAAAGCGGCAAGCGGCTCTTTACCGCCAATCGTCCTTCACTGGCGGATTCTCCGCCATCAGGGCATCAAACCCTGTGTGCTTCTTGAGCACAATCTCGCCGAAGACGTTGTCTTGCCGCGCCAACACCGCTTGCAGGCGAATGAGCTCCAGAATCGCCAGGAAGGCGCAGACCAGCGACGAGCGCGAATGCATGCTGCGCAACAACAGCTTCAGCCGCACTGGCCGATCTTCCAGCGCCAGCCGGCGCCGCACAAAGTCAATCATTTGCGAAACTGTGACACTGTCGTCGTCCACATCGAACGATGGCCGTTTGCGCGCGCGGTCCAGAATCTGCTGAAAGGTTTTGACCAGGTCGACCACGTCGGTGGCCATCTCCGGCTCGGCGCCTTCGGCATTCTGAAATTCCTTCAGCGCCGGATTCGACCACACCGCCTCCTCGATCTGCTGCTTCTGCAGCAGCATCTGCGCCGCGGTCTTGAAGCGCTCGTGCTCCAGCAGGCGATTGACCAGCTCCAGCCGCGGGTCTTCTTCGGCTCCCGGGCCGGCGGGATCGCGCGGCAACAGCATCTTCGACTTGATGTGGATCAGCAACGACGCGGTGTAGATGAACTCGGCCGCAACGTCCACGTCAAACTGCTTGATAGTCTCGACGTATTTCAGGTACTGCTCGGTGATCTTTGCGATCGGGATGTCGTAGATGTCGATGTCCTGCTTGCGGATGAGATCGAGCAGCAGATCGAGCGGCCCCTCATACACCTGTCCCACAATGACAGAGAACGCCGAGTCGTCATTTTTGCGCGGCGTCGCCTGGGGAGCGGCGGGTGACGCGGGTTGTGGGTTCTCAGGCATTTATCGAAGAGGCTTCCCGTCGAAATTGTCATCTACAGAAAATATTTTCAGTCGCAAAACACAATCCTTCGAATTGTCATCCCGACCGAGGACTTCAGTCCGAGCGGAGGGACCTGCTGTTCGTCAGCGGCAGCATCAAGATCGAGTTTCGCAATTTAGTCCGCACCAATGCCGTCCCTACGGGACTCGGATCAATTTTCGACTCCACCCAGGACTCCGCCTGCGGCTCCGTCCTGGGCTAAACTGAGTCGCCCTCACGGGCGGGATTGTCGGCAAACCTATTGCATTCGCAAATCCAACATTTAGCTCTCAGACAGGCTCTGAAGGGCTGGGCTAGCCCGATTCTCGGCTACAGCGCTTTGTGCTGCGCCTGCTTGCACGCTAGCTCAACCTTTACCCACGCTTTGGACCGGCGGTTCATACTCATGCGACAAATTTGCCGCGGCGCGCGCTTCCACCATGGTCGCCTCGGCCACGGCGCGTGCTTTCCGTGAGCCCTCTTCTAACACATCCCACGCCAGCTTGGGATTGGCTTCGTACTTCTGGCGCCGCTCCTGGATGGGCGCCAGCACCTGCCACAAGTTATCCGCCGCCCAACCTTTGCACTGGATGCAGCCGATACCCGCGGTGCGACAACCCTCATAAACTTTCGCCATAGTCTCTGATGAGCTGAAGATTTTGTGCAAGTCACCAACGGGACACTTATCGGGATCGCCGGGGTCGGTGCGCCGCACGCGCGCCGGGTCGGTCACCATGGTCTTAAGTTTCTGCCGCAGGGAAGCTTCGGGTTCGCTGAGCAGAATGGTGTTGCCGTAGGACTTCGACATCTTGCGGCCATCGGTGCCAGGCAGCTTCGCGGCCGGCGTCAGCAGCGGCTGGGGCTCGGAGAAAACGTAACCGTGGCTTTGCGATACTTCCAAAGCCAAGTTTGGACTGGCGTAGCCGCCTGCCGACTTGCGCGGATAAAACTGGTTGAAGCGCCGCGCCACTTCGCGCGTCAGCTCCACGTGCGGCACCTGATCCTCGCCAACCGGGACAAACAATTTGCGTTCAGAAGAACCCAGTCCAGGCAAGGGACTGTAAATCAGAATGTCAGCCGACTGTAGCAGCGGATATCCCAGAAAGCCGTAAGTGCCCAGATCTTTGTCCTTAAGATTCTCGCGCTGCTCCTTGTAGCTGGGCACACGCTCCAGCCAGCCCAAGGGGGTGATCATGCTGAACAGCAGGTGCAGCTCGGCATGTTGCGGCACATGCGACTGGATGAATAATGTACTGCGCTCGGGATCGAGGCCCGCCGCCAGGTAATCGAGGATGACTTCCAGCGAGTTCTGCTGGACGTTGCTGGTGTCTGCGTAGTCGGTGGTGAGTGCGTGCCAGTCGGCGATAAAGAAGAAGCACTCGTAGTTGTCCTGCAGACCCACCCAGTTGCGCAGCGCCCCCACGTAGTTGCCGAGGTGCAGTTTGCCGGTGGGGCGCATGCCGCTCAGAATGCGGCCTTTCTTACGGGAGATATCGGTCATCGGAAACCCAGGAATAGAGCCAGCAGTGCTTCGAAGAATGCCATAAAGGGCGCGATCAGGATACCAACCAGGTTGAACCCGATCATGGGAAGGATGAACAGGAAAACGATCAGCCCGCCGTAGCCGATGCGGTCATAGACGCGCAACGCGTTGTACGAAAGAAAATGACGGATCACGTGGCTGCCATCCAGCGGCGGCAGTGGGATCAGGTTGAACACCGCCAGCACCACGTTGATCCACATGGCGTCGTAGAACAGCTTGGCCAGCGGTTCGGCGATGTCGGTGCTGCGGGTCTGGCTGCCGATGGCGGTATTCGAGCCATGCCAGATCACGGCCAGAATGATGACCGCAAGAAACGCCGTCAGGAAATTGCTGACCGGCCCGGCCACGGCGGTCATGATGTCGTCCTTCACCGGATTCTTGAAGTTACGGTTATCCACCGGAGTCGGCTTGGCCCAGCCGAAGGGTGGGAAGCCCAACACAATCAGGATCAGCGGCATCAAGATCGTGCCGAAGGGGTCGATGTGCACCAGCGGATTCAGCGAAACCCGGCCCAACATCTTCGCCGTGGGATCGCCCAGGCGGTTGGCCATCCAGGCGTGCGCCGACTCGTGTACGCAAATAGCGAACAGCAGGACGATGATCTGGAAGAAGATATCGACGGGGTTGATGCCATGCGAGAACATTGCGTTTTGCCTTCGATACTAACACGGAGAAAAGAGACAGCAGTGCGCGATCGGGCGGACGGCAGTGTCTCAATTTGCAATACCACTCCAAACGCTTTATCGGCCTGTTGCACAGCCAGCCACTTCAATCGGCCGGGCCGGCAAAGAGAATGAGATTTCCATCGGGATCCTCGACAATGAAGGTTCTAGCGTCCCAAGGCTCCTTCTTCAGGGATTGATGAAAGCGCACTCCGGCGGCTTGGTAACTCAAGAAAAGTTGTTTGATCTCATCTGCGGTGGTGACGGTGAGGGAAGCGGAGAGCAGATGCTCGCGCTCCCGAATATCGCCAACGAACACCGGTTCGCCCACCACCCGCAAGGCAAGCCGTGCATGGTCGCGAGTGACCTGTCCATAGTAGGGCGGATCGCCATAGACGAAGTCGACCGCAAAGCCAAGCTTACGGGTATAGAAATCACATGATGCTTTGATGTCGGCAACGAACAATTGTGCAGAGGTTGAACTGAGAATAGGGCGTGGTACAGGGTGTCCAGCTTCATGGGTCATGACATGGGCTCCTGATTTGAGCGCCTGCCATCCCTCGAAACCCATCTGCCGAGCGACTAGCTCCTGTGCATCGGCGAGCTTGAAGTTCGCATCCAGTATCTGCTCGTCGCTGAGGTGGCGAAACCGAGGTAGTGCGGTCCTGATTTGGGGTGCGACCGGATAATACCGTTCACGGTGCCAACGCAGATATTGTTTGGCTTGCTTCCTGAGGTTTTCGATGTTCGGCATAGGCGCAGCTATGTTTTATGTAGGTAGGCGGGCGTTGCCCTTTCGCTAAGCACCGATGCGCCCTACGCCGCATGAAAATATTGCCTTGGCAGAGTGCAGTTGTCAACAGATGCGTCTTGTTTAGCGCGGGACCGCCGGGCAGAGAGCACCAAGAAAGCCCCACGCCCCACTCCCTGCCTCGTGGTGAGTTCGCCTTCTCACTGTTGCACCAGGCGAACGCGTCCCGTCTCTACCACGGCGCTATCGATACGCAGCGGCAGCCTGAAGGTGCTGGTAATGCCGACGTTGGGGTATTTGGGCGTGATGTAGTGCTCGACGAAAATCTGCAACAGCACTTGCGGTACCTGAACGCCGTCGAGTTCGATCAACTGCACGCGAATACTGCCGGTCCCATTAGCTCCGCCAGCCTGCGCCACCGCGTGGATGTCGTGAGTGCCGCTGAACAGGCTATAAAGTGGATTGCTGGAGCCACGTCCCTGAGTGATGGCTTCGAAATCAATTTGCGCGTGGGCATCGACTACGCCCGGCTGCGAACTGAGGCGCACGTGGCTCACGCCCTTCGGCAGTTTCACGCCGCCTTCGTTGAAGTAGGCATTGACTTCAGCTTCGGTCAGCTCGGTTGGCTTGGGATCGGGATGGGCCTTCGCCGCATTCTGCTTCAGGTAGGCCAGTTTGGCCTGCATGGAGCGGAATTCCCGGCTGTGATTGACGGCAGGCGATGGCGGATGCTGCTCACCGATCGCCACTCCTGCAATCAACAGTAACAAGCAGGGAAGCAGGGAGCCGCGCAACTTCATCGCAGCGCTGCCTCGGCTGGCGGGCTGGTGACCGTTTGCACTCGCGGCTGGTCGAGAGTCCCGGAGATGACGTACGAGCTGCCGCCGGAATGCTGCAGTCGCAAATCGAGATTGCGATCGTAGGATGCGGTGCCCTTCACGGTGTACAGAGTACCGCTCGACTTCATCTTGCAGTCCTGCAGGTTGAAGGTGCCGTTCTGCAGGATCACCTTTCCGGTGAAGTTGGAGAACGTCATGGGTGCACCTCGGCCCTCGAGGATCACGTGGCGTAGCGAACCCCCGGTCCAGGTGAAGTCGGCCGAACCGGAGGCGGAGTCGCGCAAACTTGCGGTGTTCAGTCCGGCCAAGGTCAAGCTGTAGGTGGCATCGACATTTCCGGTCGCCCAGTTGTCGTGCATCAGGCCGCTCAGTTGCGCCATGGCCAGCTTGCTGACGATGCCGTTGCCCATGAAGCGAGGCGGAGAAAGCGTGAAATCGGCGATCCAGGAACCGTTTTGATGGCCGCCGAGCATGTCTGCTCTTAGCTCATTAATCCGTAACTTGCCGCCGCTTAGCTCAACGATTCCATTAACGTTGTTGGCGGTAACCGGCCCCAGCTCCAGACGCGGCGTGGAGATATGACCACTAGCGCGCAACTTCATCAAGGCGTCCTCGTGCTGCCGTCCGATCGCCAGCAGGTGATACCAGGGCTGACTGCGGAGACTGGGGTTGAGCAGTTGATTGAGGCGGGCAAGCGAGACCTCATCGGCGCGCACATCAAAGTGAAGAACGCAGTTCTCCGGACCGGTGCAGTGAACCGGAAAGTTTGCCGCTCCGCCGATGGAAGTTCCCTTAGCGAAGGCGGCAGTGAATGAGGTCACATTCACCTGGCGATTCTCCAGGCTCACCGCAGCCATGTCGATCAGCAGCGGCTCGGCGACGCCCTGCAACTCCGCTGTAACTTTGTGGAGTTGCATGGTGCCCGAAGGCGCGGGCGGAGTGAACCCCATCCAGGAGCCGGCAACGTCGACGTCGAGTTGGGCCGCGCCGGCCAGCCCGACTCCAGGCGTGCCGATGCCGAGGGCCTGCGCGATATTCAGCAATCGCACCAGCTCGGCGTCGCCGCTGACGTGCAGGCTGTAATGTTCCTGGTCGAAATAGCCACTGGCGGTCGCCGGCGAGGCGGCGCCCAGGGGCATGGCAAACGGCTGCACTACCAGGTGCAAGGCTGCGTTTTTGACCGCAGGCACGGGCTTGCGGACCACGCGTTTGTGTTTTGCAACGGCAAGCGGTTTGTTGGCAGGAACCAGGAACCGCACTTCTCCCAACTGCAGATCTTCTTTCAGCACCCCGGAGTGCAGGGCGAGCAAGCTGGTGCTGCCTCCACCCGCCCACTCGGGCGCCCCACCGGGCTGCTTGCGTACAGTGAACACCGCTTCCACTTCGCCGGTCGCGGTCAGGTCGGCGGGCAGGTCTTTCTTGGCGTGGCGGGCAAAGGCGGCGATGCGCTCGGCGGGAATATGTTCTCCGTCAATGCTGAGTTCGTAACCGCCGCCCCAGCCTTGGGCATCGCCTCGAACCTTGACGACGCCTTGTCCCACGGGCGATTCACAGCGCACGTCATACAACGAGTCACCATTCGACGAGTAGGTTCCGGTGCAGTGCACGCGCAGGCGCATCGCCTCGCCTAAGGCAATGTCGTAGCGGCGAAAGTCGTCGACCTGCGCGTCCAGGGTGATGCCCAGAGCCGCGGGAGTGCCGGTGAGGATCGCGCTTGACCGCAGCGTGCCGCGCCAGCCGCGATCGCGCGCAAAGAGTAGCTTGGTCATCTGGCCCAGCGGACCATCGTTAAAGTTAAGCTTGAGGTAGAGCGGTGTATCGCGCAGGTTCGAGGCCCGCTGGAAGCGGCCGTCCAGCTTCAGCGTGCCGGTGTCGGTAATGTTAACGTCGGTGCGCACCGGGCGCGCCTCGACGCGGATACCCCACTGGTTCTCCGACTCCAGCCACAACGCAAAGTCGGCGTCAGTGAATGCGAAGGCTTTCTTTACCTGCCCCAGCTTGATATTGATGCGGCCGCTGGAGGCTTCCACGTAGGGAAAGCGGGGCCGCGCTTCGGGGCGAAGCTTGGAGGTGGGAGCGGGAGTGGTTTGCGAGGTGCGCTCCACCAGTTCTTCGACGTTCCAGTGGCCATCGCCACGGCGAACCAGATTCAAGCTGGGATTGTCGAGATCGAGGGTGCCGATTTCCAGGCGGCCTCGCCACAACGATGTCAGACGCAGGTACGCGGTGACGGTGTCGGCGCGCAACATGGGTTCGGCGCCGTAGCTGGGATTGTCGGCTACCACGAAGTTAGAGAGCGCCAGCCCTGGCCGGGGCAGCAGTTTGAGTTCAATATTCGAAACCGTAACATCACGCCCCAGCGCCCGGCCGATGGCGCCAGCCACCCGGCTGCGATAGCGGTTGACGTTGACAAACGGAGGCAGCAGCACGGCCAGCACGAGGATAAGCGGGACCAACCACATCATCCGCCGTGACCTGCGGCTCAGCATCAATGCACCACGTGAAACATGCGTGACCAACGGGTTTGATCGAAGAAGTGGAACACGATGTTGAACAGCCAGCTGATGCGCTCGCCGATGCTTTGGCGTTCGTATTCGTCGCGTGGCGTGATGAACGACCAGTAGATAAACATGGGCCGGCCGATCACGTTTTCGAAAGGCACAAATCCCCAGTAGCGGCTATCCAGACTGACATCGCGATGATCGCCCATGGCGAAGATGCTATTGGGCGGCACAACCAGATCGCCGTTTTTGATGTAAGAAGGCAGCTCAGCTCGCCATTCCGGCGTCACCTCTTCATACTCGGAGGGAGCTACAGCAGGAAAGTTATCCCGGTAAGGCACAAAGTCGCCCGCGGTCAGGACGTAGGGCTCATTCAGCTTCTCGCCGTTGCGGTAAACCGCGCCGTCCTGCAGATGAATATGATCGCCGGGAAGACCGATAATGCGCTTCACCACGTAAAGCCCGGGTGTGGCGGGATGAAGGAAGACAAAAACATCGCCGTGTTGGGGTGCACGGTAGGGAATCAGTTTGCCGATCCACTTGGTTACCGGCGCCAGCAGCATACGGTCTACGAATACGTGGTCGCCGATCAGCAGCGTATTCTCCATCGAACTCGATGGAATGGTGAAGGCCTGCAGAGTAAAAGTAATGATAAATAGACCGGTCACCAGGATGATGGCGATGGAGGCGATAAACTCGGGCATGGTTTCCCGAGGTTTTTCCGGGACCGCCGGCTCCGCCTTTGCCGGCGCAGTCTTGACAGGTTTCCTGGTAGCAGCCAAATTCGTTTTTCCTCGAAATGTCGCTTTGCGGCCTGCGCCGCAAACTACTAATGTGGGATCCGCAGCATACGGTGCCAGCGCAGGCTGTTGAACAGGCGAGTCACGTTTAACGTCAGACCCGAAAGTTTATCAGACGGCGGCGCTTCCCCTGTAGTTTCCGAAGGGCTGTGGTCCATCGACCAGTAGATCACCAGCGGCCGACCCACGACGTTCTCCTGCGGAACAAAGCCCCAATAGCGGGAGTCGTAGCTGTCGTCGCGATTGTCGCCGAGTACGAAGTACGATCCTTCGGGAACGATCAACTGGCCATCTTCAGTCAGTTCCTTAGCCTGCAGAAACCATCGAGCCGCGATCTTGTCCCCGTAGAGACCGCCGTCGGGAAAATTGTCGCGAAACTTGTCGTGCCAGGCCCAGTTGAAGGTGGCGTAGTCGTCATCCTGTCGAATCCCGTTAACGTACACATGCTTGTCCACCAGGCGCACGTGATCCCCGGGAATAGCAACCACGCGCTTGACGAAGTGCTGCTTGGGATTCATGGGATAGCGGAAGACGATGATGTCCTGGCGCCGAATAGGACGGTAAGGCATCAGCCAGTCCCACACCCGCGAATGTCCGTAGTGAGCTTTGTCCACCAGCAGGTAGTCGCCAATCAGCAGGGTCTTCTCCATCGACTCGGAAGGGATCTGGAACGCTTGCACAATAAAGGTAATGACGAAGATCGCGATCACAATCGTCGTAGCCAGAGACTGCAACGACTGCAGACTGCCTGAACGGCTGCGCGGCTGCGGCGGTGGAACGGCCGGTTGCGCTTCCTGCGGTAGTACGTTGACTTCGGTCTGGGGGCCGGATTCACTCATGAATATCGGGCGACGCGGGGCTCGAAGCGGGTTCCTCGACCACCGGGCTGCTCTTCAACGATTGTAGATACTCCCACGCCTGGCGGGCAGCGGCTTGTTCAGCGGCTTTCTTGGTAGTGCCCTCACTGCGGCGAACGAAGCCGTCATCGCCGCCGGCAGAAGCCGGCACGTGCGCTTCCATGGTGAAGGTCTTGCGGTGGTCGGGGCCCTCGGCCTTCACCAGCACGTAGCGGGGTTGAGAACGTCCGCTGGCATGAACTGCTTCCTGCAATGCGGACTTGTAGTCCATGACCGGAAGCGTCTTACCACCCTGCTGGCGCACTTCGGCAAGCTCCGGCTCCAGGATGTGCCGCAGGATGAAACCATGAGCCGCCTCCAGCCCCGCATCCAGATAGACTGCGGCAATAATGGCTTCCAGCGCATTAACCAGTAGCGCGCTCTTGCCGCGGCCGCCACTGCGATCCTCACCTCGGCCCAGCCGGAGATACTCGCCAATCTTCAGCTCGCGCGCCGGGCGCAGCAGGCGACGGGCGCTTACAATGTGTGCCCGCAACTTCGACAACTCACCCTCGTGATATTGCGGAAAGCGGCGAAAGAGTTCCTGGCTCACCGTGAACGACAACACGGCATCGCCCAGGAACTCCATCTGCTCATTGTCAACCTCCACCGCAACCACACCCTCGACCGCGTTCTGCGACTCCGCTTCGCGGGCATAGGAGGCGTGCGTCAGCGCCTGCTCCAGCAGGGCGAGGCGCTGGAAGACGTGTCCTATGGCTGCTTCCAAGGCGCTGGTATCAGTGGCAACAGACTTCATGCTTCGCTATCTCGACCTGGCTGCGGGCTCGAACCCAGCGCAAGTCATCCGCGAACTTCAGCTCAGTGCGGTGTAGTGGGCGACGTCGGAACCGGCGACTGGCTGGGCGCTGGGTTGCTGGGAGCCGGCGAAGGCGTCGCGGCGGGTGCGCCACCAGCCGGTGCTTCGGCAGCCATCAGCTTCTGCACCCGGGCCTGCTGCTGCTTGGCCAGGTTCTGTGTCGGGGTACCGTCCTTGGCATACTGCACGGCCTTATTAGCCGAGTCGAGCGCCTGGGAATACTGCTGCATGTGATCCTGCGCCACCGATAGCCGCAGGTACAGCACCGGCTCGGGATTCGCTTTGTTCAGGTCAATCGCTTTCTGCAGATTCTGGGCGGCCGAGGAATAGTCTTTCTTGTTCAGGTCGATCATGCCCAGCGTGTCGTAAGCCATGGTCAGAATGCTGCGCTTGGCGCCCGCGACCCGCTGCGGATCGGCGTTAGCGGGAACGATGAGACCGGTATCGATATTGTCGATAGCGGCATGAGCGTACTTGGCTGCCAGGGCCAACTGCTGCTCGCGGTCAAGATCAGTGTCGCGCGTGGTTTCAGCAATCGCGGAAGCTACCTGCACCAGCGGAATGGGGTTGGTGGGGTCGTCGGCAATCGCTTTTTCTCCCGTGACAATGACCTTTTCCGTGTTGTTGGACTGGCTGTAAAGGTTCATCGCGCGAACGTAGAGCGATGCCCGCAATTCGCTGTTGGGATACTTCGCGGCGAAGTCGTCAGCCGCTGCCTCTAGCGCGGCGGGCTCGGTTTTGGCGAATGCATCCTGGTAGGCCTTTAATTCTTCCTGCGATTTCGCTTGTAAAACGCGGGAAGCGCCAGCGGCTGGCGCCGCTTGTGGTTTTCCTGCAGAGGAACCCTGATTGGGAGTCGTGTTGGCCTGGCCCCAGGCCAGGCTTGCGGCCAAAATTGTTGCCGCCATAATTGCTGCGGATCTCATGGATTGTCCTTTCTGATGGGGAAGCGCCCCGTCTTCCCATACTACGGAAGTTTATTGATCTTGCTGTTTCGCCGTAGGAGGCTGGTAAGGCTCCTTCAGTCCGCGCTCGGCTGCGGTTTTCGCCTCGGCTGGCGCATCGCTCAGGTTCAGCGCCGCTTGATATTGCGCCACGGCGCTCTCCCGCTCCCCTTGCAAATCGAGGATACGCCCTAAATAAATATGACACCAAGCCGCCACTCGCGGATCTTTGGCCGCCTCCAGCGCTTTCTGAAAATTAGTCTGCGCCGCTTGCATGTCGCCACCAAAGGTGGCAACTTTGGCCAGGACAAAGTAGGCGCGCGCCGGGTCCTGATTCGCCTGCAGCGCCTCCTGCGCCAGCTTTCCCGCCTCGGACGGATTGCCGCTGGCAAGGGCCGCTTCCGCCAGATCCACTTTCTGTGGCGGCGCGTGTTTAGTAGCCTGCATCACCTCCGGCGTTGCCTGGGAGGCAAAAGCGATCTCGCTGGCCCGCTTCTTTTCGTGCAGAACGTCGATGTTGTGCAGCCAGTTGGGAAACGCGTCCTGCAAGCCGATGTTGGCCTTGGTGAAGTCGTGCAGCTGCTCATAGAAATAACCGGTGAGCACGAAACCTTCGGCTTCGTCGCGCTGCACCATAGCCACACGATCCTTTTCCGGCAGTTTAGGATCGCTGGGAGTTTGTGCCTCGATGGCTCGAATCAAGCACTCAATCACCAGCAAACCGGTGTCCAGCTTGTACTCTTCGCCCATGGGCGCTTTTTGTACCGCAATCAGGATGGGCTTCAAACGCTCCAGCGCGGTAGCTCGCTTGGCGATCAACGGATCGAGCACGAAGTGCAGATAGGTGTGCCGCAGCGCTTCGATATGGATGTTACTACCGGCTGGGGAAATCACCAGGTAATAGTAATCCTGCATATAGTTGCGCGAGTTCACCTGACCGGGCGCGGCCATGGGCTCCAAATACACAATAAAGTTGCGCCCGGCATAGCCCGACAGGGGCATCCGCAGATAGTTGTCGGTGGCCGTGATCATGTTGGCCACGGGATTGTGGTATTGGTCAATCAGCGCCAGATATTCCGGCTGATGCTGTTGCCAAATGGCGTGCAGATTCGCTGCCTTGTAGTACTCCTTCAACAGCGGAACGAATCCCAGGATGTAGGCCGCGTCAGGCGGCAGGTCGGCTTCCTTCGCCCGGGGAGTGAAATCCGGCGGGGGCCCGAGATTGAGCGCTAGCGATACGTATTGCGCCAGATCGTGGGCCGCGTCTCCCTGCTGATGGTCGCGATAGAAGCCGCACATTTCCTTGGCAGCCGCGGCTGCGGCGGGAGACTTCGCCGCTTCGACCAGATCGGCGCGCACCTCGGAGCGAATGGGAGACGAGGACGACAGTTCCTGATCGTAGCCGCAAACATTCATAGCGGCGACCACGCTGAACAGAGTCTCGTTGACATCGAGCGTCGCTTTAGACTGCGCTGCGGCGGTGCAACACAAGACCGCCAGCACGGCCGACGCTGCAAGGATTCGGGAAAAGCTCAGAAGGATCTCCTGTGAAGCTTGTTGCTCTTAGCCTTTAGCTCTTGGCTGCCGGTTACACCAGCCGGCTCAGCTGCCCGACAGCCGTCGTTTGCTAGAAACCACAAGCTAACGGCGGCACTGGCAAGGAATCGACCGCTCCAGTTTACGAGGTCGGTAATTGGCGCGCAAACCCGGTTTCAGCCTTCGGGTCTACCCCTTCACCTGCACCTTGGAGAACGTCAGCACTACGCGGCTGGCAGTAGGCTGCCCAAAGGCGGTGGCGGGCTGGAAGGTGGCGAAGATCAGCATGTTCTTCAATTGCGGCAGAATGGCTTCGGCATCTTCGGGAGCGGAAAGAATGCGATAGTCCTGCACCCGGCCATCGGAGCCGACATAAGCTTCCACCACCAGCGAATCTGCATTCACCCCACCCATCGACAGCTCGAAGGGAGCCGACTGCAGCTCGGCCGGAGTGTACAGCATGGTAGGCACATCATTGACCGCGCGCACTTGCGACGGGATAAAGGAAGGTGATCAGCAATCCGAAAATGATGAGCGTCGTCACCACGCCGGCGGTAGCCGGAACCATGGTGGCGTTGAAAGCGTTATCCCAGCGTACGCGCAGCCTCTCCCAGCGCGAACGGCGCGAATTGGCGATTTCCTGAGAGATGGCCACCCGCAGCTTCAGGTTCAGATCCGGCGGCGCCACCTTCCTGCCCAGCGAACCAACTGCGACTGGGTGCGCTGCACCGAGGCAAAGCGGGCGGCGCATTCCACGCACTCGCGCAGGTGTTCGTTCATCTGCGTCAACTGCCCGCGCTTCACGGCACCGTCCAGGTAGGACGACATGAGCCCCTTCGCAATTGAGCACGTCATGGTGTTACCTCAACTTTGCGACCACCAACCGTTTCGTCTTTGCGGCGCCTGCTCTGGCGCGATTCGCACTGGTTCATTCCGAAGGCCGGCAGGTGCCGTTCCAGACGCTTACGCAACGCCTCGCGCCCTCGCACCAGTCGCGATTTCACCGTTCCCAGCGAAGTCTGCATCACCTCCGCGATCTGCTCGTACGACAGGTCTTCGATGTCGCGCAATATCACGGTGGTGCGATACGGCTCGGTCACGGCCTTGAGTTCGGTTTCCACCCGGGCACGCAACTCCTCGTCATACACGTTTTGCAGAGGAGATTTACCCTCATCCACCAACGTGTCCTTCATGCCCAAAGAAGGATGTTCAGAGTCGCCTCTCAGGCTCGATGGAGGTTTCGCGAAACTTGTGCCGGAACCACCAGCGCCGGCGGTTCGACGCCTCATGCACCGCGATGCGGTAAATCCAAGTCTTCAAGCTGGAATCGGCATTGAAATTCTTGATACCGCGAAAAACTTTGATGAAGACTTCCTGGGTCGTATCGGCGGCGTCGGAGGGATCGTCGAGAATCCGGTAAACCAGGCTATAGACGGGCTGATTGTAATGTGCGATGAGCCAGTAAAAAGCTTCTTCCGATTGGGCCTTGAGTTCGGCCACAATGGCAGCTTCTTCGGTGCGGACTCCTATCGCACTTGCGAGGTCACTCAATGTTGTTGCTCCCGCCACGGGCGGCACCTCAATAATAAATAGTTTCGGAACTCGCAACAACCGCCGGCCGCAACCACCGGCGCAAATATCAGCCGATTCATCCCATCCCCGCCGCAATAACCCCGTTTTCGGAGACAACACGGCGTTACCGTCTCGAGTGGGGCTACTGCAATAGACCCCACGAGCGGGAAGAATGTTCCCAGGAAGTGCATTTTCAGGCGCACGCTGGTGCCGGATGTGGGACCTACTGCGACTTGGGCGTCGCCGCCGGCGTCGCATTGCCACCGGTTGATCCCGACGAACTTGAGCCCGAACTTTCGCTAGGCGGCGTTGCCGGCTTGGTCGTCTTCTTCTTATGAGTGGTTTTCTTGACCGGCTCGTTATCGTCGACGATGACCTTCTTAGGAGGCGGTGGCGGACTAGCGGCAGCCTGCTGCAGGGTGTGAACCTGGATCCGCAACTGGTTCAATTCCGCCTGGGTCGAGGAGGTGAGACTTTCCAGAGCATTGCCCAGATCGCGCCGCACGGAATCGATAACTTCCAGTTGCTGGGCCAGGGCCTCGTAATCGCTTTTGGCACCGAACGCTCCCGTCGACTCGGTCAGGGAAGCGAATACATCATACAGAGCGTTCAGATTGCGATACAGCTTGAACTCCGCGGCCAAGTCCTGCGGAGCCGAACGCACATTGCTGATCAAAGCCGGCAAAGCATTCGTCAGATTTCGCTGCACCGAGTCAGCGGTAGTCTGAGCTTGCCGCTTGGAATCGCTATCCGTCTTCCACTTTTCGATACGTACGTAAGCCAAGTCATGGTTTGCTTGCGAGGCCGCCGCCTGCAGGCGGTCCAGGTCGGGCAGAATCGAGGTCATCGAGATGCTGCCTGCTGCAGGCGCGGTTGCCGACGGCGCAGCGGTTCCCGAAGGAGGGGTCTGGGCGGGCGCGACCAGTCCCGACAAAACCAACAGAAGACACAGCAGATTTTGAGCAATTCTCATCATGGTCCTACCGAAGAACGTTGAGCGTGGGAGCGGCTGACGAGGTGGAATTACAGTGTAACAAGCTTTCACATCTTTGATTGGATGCTGTGAAGAGGATCGGGGGTAGTGCGGCTCAGTGTCCCGAATCGGGCTCCGTGGTGGCGTTCAAAATGATACTCAAAGGCGGCGTCTGCGCCGGTTTCACATAGCGGTCGACCAGGAAACGCTTGCCATCGGGGGTGACGTCATAGCTGAATACATCGCTGGAGGAAACGGCGGCGCGAGCATGCGTCTGAAACAGCGTAGTGGGAGCACCAGTCGATAGGCTGCTTTCGCTGTTTACGGCGACCGACACCAGATTGCCTTTCGGATCGAGATAGAAGATCTCCTTGCCGTCGCCCCGCCAACGCGGCTCTTCTCCGCCTCCGCGAGATACCTGCAGTTTGCCTCCGCTGCCGGGATAAGGAGAGATAAAGACCTCCCACTCGCCGGTCTCGTCGGATTGATACGCCACCCATTTGCCGTCGGGCGAGATTTGTCCGTCGGCTTTATTGCCGTTGCCGGGCAGAAAGGGAGACACCTTCTTGTCTGGCAGGGACACAACCTCCAGCCTGGTCCCACCGTTCGTGATCAGGGCGGTGGCCAGCAACTTCTCATCCCCGGGCGCGAAGGAATTCGGCATGATGTCGATGACGCCCGGCGGTGGCGCCGCCAGGCCGCGGTCGGCGTCAAAGCCGCTGGAATTCTTCAGCCGCATAATCTCGTCATTGGCTGCGGAGCGATAAGCGATGGCCTTTCCGTCGCGCGACCACACGCCCGTGGTTTCTTCCGCGGGATTAAAAGTAAAGCGCGTCGAGGCATTGTGCGGCACATCATAGATCCAGACATCGATGTTCTTTGCATGGGGGTCGGCAACATCAAACACCAACCGGTCCCCATCGGGCGAGATGCCGGGATTGGCCAGGATACCGACGTCGCCGGCATGGCCTAACTCTTTACCGGTGCGGTCATACCAGGTGAGTTGCGATTGCGACGAACCCGTACCCTGGTGGAAAACCACGGTGCCGTTCAGGGCCACACTGAAGGCGCTCCAGTAGGTGGATGGATGACGTCCGACCTGACTGGCCACGATCTGTGGCTTGCCTGACACCTGGGCGGTCGTTGGGTCCATCCCCACCTGGACTAGCGCGCCTTTCGGGTCCACATAGAACAGCTTATTCGTGGCATAACCTGGATTCGACCGGGCCTGTACCACCAGGCGCTTGTGTTGCCGGTCGCTCAACGAACTCAGATAGATTCCGGAATTGTGGTCGTTAGGGTTCTCGCTGAAGTCGCCACCCCAGAAAAGAAAGTGGTCGCCGTCGGGCAGGAAGACTGGCCAGCGATCCGACGACTCATTAGCGAAATCTTTGTCGGTCAGAGGCGCGGCATCCGTGCCATCGGCGTCGACCCGCCACATCGGGCCGCCCGAATCAGGTGTGTAAATGATGACGTCCTTCTTACCCCAGCTTCCGCCTCGCGCGTGGCCCGCAGTGGCTAACACCTGAGGCGTACCCCCGGTGGCGGCAACCTTCTTCAGCTTGCCTTGTGCGAAGTAGGCCACATAATCGTCGTTCGGCGACCAGAAGGGATAACTCGCGCCCTCGGTTCCGTTCAGCCGGGTGGCATCGGGCGAGCCTATTTCCTGCACAAAGATCACGCCCTCGCCGCTATGCTCGTCAACCGCCACGTAGGCCAGCATGCTTCCGTCGGCCGAAATCGCGATGTGTCCTACTTCATTCTGAACCGGGATGGCGAACTGCATGCGGGCGGCGTGGGCAGCCGGGCGGAGGAGAAAGTACAGTCCTATTCCCAGAAGCAGCAGCAGCAACGCAGCCTCCGCCAGGGCCCAGGGCGACCAATAACGACGCTGGACCGGGTGGGCGGGCAGCGCGGCGGTGGGCTCCGATCCCGATAAAGATTCCAGCGCAAAGGTCAGGTCCCGCACCGATTGAAAGCGGTCGGCAGGATCTTTCTCCAGACAATGACGCACGATGCGATCCAGCGCAGGAGGAATTTTCGTCTGCTGCAAATCGAGCTCGGGCGGTTCGGACTTCAGGATCGCGGTCATGATCTCGACCGAGGTGTCGCCGGGGAAGGCTGGCTTGCCGCACAGCATCTCGTAGAGCACGGCGCCAAAGCTGAAGATGTCGGCGCGATAGTCCACTTGCTGGCCGCGCACCTGCTCGGGCGCCATGTAGGGAGCCGTCCCCATCACCACACCGGGCTCGGTCTGCACGGTTTGCATGGTGATGGCAGAGATGTTCCCGGCCTGCAACCGCGGCAGGAGTAGCTTTGGCTAGCCCGAAGTCGAGCAGCTTGGTGTGGCCATCTTTAGTGAGGAAGATATTTTCCGGCTTCAGGTCACGATGGATGATGCCGCGCTCGTGTGCCGCCGCCAGGCCGTGGGCAATTTGCAATCCGATGTCTACCGCTTTGCGAACCGGGATAGGCCCGCGATCGAGCCGCTCGCGCAGGGTCTCGCCCTCTAGCAACTCGGTGACCAGGTAAGGGGTGCCGTCCTGTATCCCAACGTCATACACAGCAAGGATGTTGGGATGATTGATCGCGGCCACAGTCCGCGCTTCCTGCTCGAAACGTCGCATGCGTTCGGGATCGGAGGCGATGGACTGGGGAAGAACCTTGATCGCGACCGAGCGGTTTAGACGGGTATCGCGGGCGCGATACACCTCGCCCATTCCCCCCTCGCCTACGGGAGCCAGGATCTCGTAAGGCCCGAGTTTCACGCCGGCCGCAACTGCCATAGCAACTCGCGAATTATAGCGGACGAGCCGAACCTGCCGGCGGCAGAGCGAGATGCAACATAGACATCGCGCCCGCTGCGCCAACCAGGATCGCGGTTGCGTCCAGCAAAGATGGTGCTGAAGACGGCATAGAAGCCGGCCTCGTGCCGACCAGGCGAGCAACCAGCAGGAACGGCATCGTTTACGTGCAGAACGTTTGACTAAGCCATGCGGCTGCGAGAGAATGATTCAGGCGCTCGCAGGTATGAAGCGCCATTCTTTCCGCAAAGTGGGCCTGTGGCGCAGCTGGGAGCGCGCTTCCATGGCATGGAAGAGGTCGTCGGTTCGATCCCGACCAGGTCCACCAAAATTTCCCACCTTAGAATCAGTGACTTAGAAAATCGCCAAAGGTACTGGACATCATCTGGACAAATATGCGGGCGTGAACTCCGCAGCTCACTACGAGAGCTGAGGTATCAATGTCGCGCCGCTCGCAGGGCCTGTACGTCTTCACCCGCCACAGTTCCGATTGCCAATACTTCGCTGAACACGGCGAAACTGACCGCACCGAAAACCGCCGCTGCAACTGCATGAAGTACATCGCCGGCACCGCGCCCGACGGCGCGAAGATCCGCGAGTCCGCAAATACCATGAGTTGGGAGCGCGCACGCAAGATGCAGCTGCGCATATTCGCCAAGCATGACCCTGCCAACAAGCCTCTGTTCGAACTGGCGAATGCGCGGGCTGCGGAGCACTGGACGACGAACCGCGGCGCAAGACCGTGGCCGATGCCGTCCGCCTCCGAATAAACGGTTTCAGTTTGCCCCTTAACCGACGAGGGTCAACGCGAAGATCATACGCTAGCGCTAACCATTGTTTTCCTAGCCATCTATTCACTCAGCCTGGACTTCTGTTGCCGGGGCAGCTTTGCCTGGGTAGACCTCGACTGACTGCGGAAACGTGCAGGAGGGTTTTCAAACTCGCGTTTGAAAGCCCTGTTGAAAGCAGCTTCAGATTCGTACCCCACTTCGGATGCAATCTGCGCTACCGAATAACTGGTCGAGGCAAGCATTTGCGCCCCCAACTGAAGTCGCCAGCGAGTGAGGTAGGCCATCGGAGTTTCATTGAGGTAATGGCGGAAGCGCTCCGCCAGTACCGAGCGTGACACTCCAACTTCTTTTGCCAGAGAAGCAATGGTCCACGGTTGCGCAGGATTCCGGTGCATTAGCGCCAGCGTTTTCCCAACTTCCGAATCGCGGGCGCCGGCGAGCCAACCGGTTTGCTCAGCTGGAAGGTGCGCAATGTAGGTGCGCAGCGTTTCAACAAACAAGACCTCTGACAGCTTGGCCAAAACTGCTTCTCCGCCGGCGCGGGAAGCGTCGGCCTCATTCACCGAAAAGCGGATCGAGTTCTCCAGCCATCTGCCCGAGGCATCGTTACGAATGCTGACTTTGAACACTGGCGGCAGGCCGCCAAGAAAAACCTGGCTTAGTCGTGGCTCACAGGCCATGAAGCCACAGACGAATCTCGTAACTTCCCCACCGCCACCCTGGCGCGAGAGCTTCAACCCTTGGGAAAAAATTCGGGTCAATTCCTTCACCATGTCCACAGGTTTGGTCGACGGGCCATTTTCGATGAAGTGCGCGTCGCCATGGGGAAAGATCACGATGTCACCCTCGTCAAGAATGATGCGCTCGCCATCTACGAGCCGGGCCGAGGCGCGCCCTTCGGTCAATAGGTGATAGATGATCACGTGCCCCGCGGCGGGTGCTACATAAGGTGCGACCGAATACGAGGGGGGCGAGCAAAAACTCCATGGGGAGGAAAATTCTCCGTTGAAGAACAATGCTCCCTGAAGCTTTACCACCTTCAACACTTCGGAAAGCACATCCATACAGCCTCCCGGCAAACCTCTCCAGACTCCTGAGCAAATCATCATACGGCAACTGTGCCGTGAGCAAGAAAGCCGGACGCGCGGATAAGTATGGGACCGCGATAGTGGCGCATAGTAATCGTCGTTGAAGCCCTCGCAGACGAGAAAAGAGCTTCAAGTCAATTCAAAGGCAAGAGGAGATGGCGAATGCCGACTACAAACGAAGTTCTCAATCAACATCTGAAAAGCTTTCGCGAGAACGACCTCGATGGCGTGCTTGCTGATTACTCATGGGATGCCGTTTTGTTTACGCCCGCCGGCCCGCTAAAAGGCCCTGACGCGATCAAGTCTTTTTTCCAGGCCTTCTTTTCGGAGTTTGCAAAACCTGGGGCCTCGTTTTCGCTGCAGGAGCAATGCGTTGAGGGTGATTACGCTTACATTTTGTGGACTGCAGAAACGGCAGACAACTCGTACGAAGCCGCTAGCGACACGTTCGTTGTGCGGAACGGGAAGATAGCCGCGCAATCGATTGCTGCCAAGATCACCCCAAAGCTTGGAACAGTTAGTCCAGAGCACGCGTTGGCGGGTTTGTTCGGATGTTGGTGAGCAAGAGTCTCACGCGCCGAAGGCATAGTGGGGAAGCCGGGTCGAAGAGGTTTGCCGTCATGAATGGAAGTAGATGGGCAAGCCATGACTACCGAAGTAGTCCCCACTTGAGCCGGAGTAAGTAACTAAAACAATCACACTGGAGGAAGAAATGAGTACCACTACAATCGCACCGGAAATCGACAGTCTGAAGGCACGATTAAAAGATACATGGATGGCCGGAGACTACGACCGCTTCTCGCGCTATATGGAGCAGGGCGCGCGCATTTTCTACGAACAACTCGATGTCCCCGCGGGATGCCAGTTGCTCGATGTGGCTTGCGGCTCGGGTCAGGTCGCGCTATGGGCGGCGCGGGATGGGGTGAAAGTCACTGGCGTGGACATCGCGCCTAACCTGGTGCAGCGAGCACAGGCGCGCGCCACGGCAGAAGGTCTCAATGCCCGTTTCATTGAAGGCGATGCCGAAGCGCTCCCATTTGAAGATGCCGACTTCGACGTCGTAACCAGCCTGGTGGGAGCGATGTTTGCTCCGCGGCCGGAACTCGTGGCTCGCGAACTGCTGCGAGTGTGCAGTCCCGGAGGCACCCTCGCGATGGGAAATTGGACGCGCGAAGGATTCGTGGGACAAATGTTCCAAACCTTCGCCAAGTTCATCGCTCCCTCAGGCATGCCGGCTCCGTTGTTGTGGGGTGATGAGGCTGTAGTGCGCGAGAGACTAGGCCACGGAGTTTCGGACCTTAAGATGACGCGGCGCGAATACAGCTTCACCTACCCCTTCCCGCCGACTGAAGTGGTGGAGTTCTTTCGTCAGTACTACGGGCCCACCAATCGCGCGTTCGCATCGTTGGATGAAGTGGCCGCGCGAAAGCTCCGCGAAGAATTGGAAGCATTGTGGTCCGCACACAATCGCGGTGGGGATGAGCTCACCGTGGTTTCATCGGAGTATCTGGAAGTAATCGCGGTGAAGGCCTGAAGCTCTCGGCTCTCCTCGCGAACCTCGCACGACAAGGAGATACAAATATGGCTTTAATGCGTCCGGACCCAACCTTTTACCCTTCGCCGAGCATGGCGACGCAGGCCCCGCCAGAACGCCTTGCATATGTAGCGCTACTCAACGACGGCAACAATGGAAAGCACGACAGCATGGGCGTTATTGACCTTGATCCCGATTCGTCCGAGTATGGCCGGCTCGTCGGGCAAGTGGATTTTGGCCGTGGTGACAATGAGCTGCATCACTTCGGCTGGAACGCGTGCAGTGCGTGCCTTTGCCCGCAAAACCCGCACCCCCCACATGGAACGCCGCTACCTGGTCGCGCCGGGTATCGGGTCATCCCGGATTTACATCCTGGATACGAAGCCGAATCCCAAGCTGCCAAAGATCGTGAAGGTGATCGAGCCCGAGGAGTTCATCCAGAAGACCGGCTACAGCTCGCCTCATACGATTCATTGCGGACCAGACGGCGTCTACGGAAGCGCACTCGGATCGGCGAGTGGAGACGGCCCGGGTGGCATTTTCCTGATGGATGCGGACACGTTTGAGCTGAAGGGACCCTGGGAACAGGATCGTGGCCCACAGCAACTGGCTTACGACTTCTGGTGGCACCTGGGCCACGACACCATGATTACCTCCGAATGGGGCACGCCCAACATGGTAAAAGACGGCGTCAACCCGGAGTTGCTGCTAGCCGGCAAGTACGGTCACAAGATTCATATCTGGGACTTGGACAAGCGCCGTCATCTGCAGGAAATCGACCTGGGCGCGGAGCAACAATGGGTGCTCGAACTGCGGCCTTCTCACGATCCCAATAAGACTTACGGTTTCGTCAGCGTGGGCATTTCGCTCAAGGACCTTTCTTCCTCGATCTGGATGTGGAGTCGCGAGGACGCCGCTAAGAACGGTAAATGGGCGGTCCGCAAGGTGATTGAAATCCCCGCCGAGCCGGCCGATCCGGAAAAGCTACCTCCATTGCTAAAGGGCTTCAAGGCGGTGCCGCCGCTGATAACGGACATCAACCTGTCGCTCGACGACCGCTTTCTCTATGTTTCATGCTGGGGGACCGGGGAGTTCATCCAGTACGACGTCTCCGACCCGGCCAACCCGAAGAAGACGGGCTCGGTTCATCTCGGCGGGATCGTGCGCCGTGCGGCTCACCCGAATAAGCCCGAGCAGGCACTCAACGGTGGCCCGCAGATGGTCGAGATCAGCCGCGATGGCAAGCGTGTTTATTTCACCAACTCGCTTTACTCCCCGTGGGGCGAGCAGATCTATCCCGACGGGTTGAAGAGTTGGATGGTGAAGCTCGACGTGGACCCGAAGGGCGGAATGAAGCTCGATGAAAAATTCTTCGTCGAGTTCGACGGGCTGCGCGCGCACCAGGTGCGGCTGGATGGCGGGGACGCCTCATCTGATTCCTACTGCTACTCGGAGGCGAGATGACGCACACCGAAATGGGCGCAACGGCGTTGTGGCTGATGCTGCTCCTCGGCGCCTACCACGGGATCAACCCCGGGATGGGTTGGCTCTTCGCGGTGGCGCTGGGAATGCAGGAGCGGAAGGGGAGTGCGGTGGCGAGGGCGCTTGTTCCAATTGCGCTTGGCCACGCTCTGGCCATCGGTACCGTGGTGGTGGCGGCAGCGTTTCTCGGCATGGCGCTGCCGCGGGAAGCGATCCGCTATCCGGTCGCTGCGATCCTGTTTGGTCTGGGAATCTTCTCCTTGGTGCGGCATTACCACCCGCGATGGGTCCGCATGCAGGTGGGCTTCCGAGACCTGACGATCTGGTCGTTTCTGATGGCCTCGGCACACGGCGCTGGTTTGATGGTGTTGCCCGTGCTGCTGGGCAGCAGCACTGTCGAAGCGGCTAATCACATGGCAGACCACCATCACACACTCGCGGGCACCAGCCCTTTCACAGCACTGCTTGCCACAGCGGTCCATACGACGGCCTACCTTGCAGTCACAGGGTTCCTAGCATGGGCGGTTTATAGCAAGCTCGGCCTCGCCGCTCTCCGCAAGACTTGGTTCAACCTCGACCTGGTATGGGCTGCAGCGTTCCTGGTCACCAGCTTGGTCACTCTGCTGATGTAGCTCTGTAAGTTTTGAATGATCGCGGTTTGGGCACAACACAGCTGGAAGGAAAGGCTATGCGACCAAGAGAGCTGATTCACTGCATTGAAGGAGACGCCGCGAGCGCGTTGGAGCACTCGACCCAAGTGCGTTCGCTGGTCGGAGCATAGCGATGTTGGGACTCTCACACATACCGCTGCCGGCCAACCTGAGAACTCAGTCGTCACGATCGTGGAGAACTGTATTGACACACGCCGTGCGATTCGCGGCGCTCGCTGCCATGCTGTCGATGCCGCTGGCTGGGCAAACCAGCACTCCGTTGACGTTGCCCGAAGCCGTCAGCATGACGCTGAAAAGAAATCCTCTGCACCAGGCCGCCATCGCGGACATCCGTATTTCGGCAGCCGCCATTCGCGAGGCCCGCTCGCCGCTCATGCCGAAAATCGTGTTTACCGAAAGCGCAGTTCGCGGAAATGATCCTGTGTTCGTTTTCGGCACAAAACTACGCCAGCAGAACTTCACCGCCTCGGACTTCGCCCTGAACAGGCTGAACACGCCAACCCCGATCGGCAATTTCTCCAGCCGCTTCTTCGGGCAGTGGAGTCTGTTTGACGGGTTGCAAAGTTGGCTTGGCGTGACTCGCGCGAAATACATGCAGCAAGCGGTGGAGCAACAGCTGGACCGCACTGACCAGGAGCTTGTGTACCAAGCGGTGCAGGCGTACTTCGGAGTACTGCTCGCACAGAGGCAGGAGCGGGTTGCGGAAGAAGCGTTGAAAACAGCGCAAGCCATCGAGGCGAGCAGCCGGGCTCGGGTGGAGAGCGGCACGGTCGTGGACTCGGACCTGTTGAGCGCACAAGTGTTGACCTCCAGACGCAGGCAGGAACTGATCCAAACGCGGGATGCCCTGGCGTTGGCGCGTACGCAACTGGCGCTTGCTCTTGAGATGCCTGCGGATACCGCTTACGCCCCGCAGGAGGCCTTGGAGGAGCACCAATTCCCGACAGAGACTGTCGCAGAATTGGAATCGAAGGCCCTGGACAAACGTCCCGACCTCAAGCGCGTGGAGTCGGAGCGCGGCGCGCAAGCCAAGACGGTATCGATGGCCAAGGGCGCACTGGCACCACGCCTGAACGTCTTCGGTTCGTGGGAAACAGACATTCCTTCTCCGGGATGGAACGGCGGCAACAACTGGATCGCTGGCGCCGAGTTGCAGTTCGAGCTATTCGACGGCGGCGGCAAGAGGGCACACATCGCCCGCGAAAAGGCTGTGCAAGAGAGAGCAGCGGCGATGCGCGATGCTTATCGCGACCAAATCCGGCTGGAAGTGCGCAAGGCCTACTACGAATACGACGCTGCACGTCAGCAGGTCGAGGTCGCTCGCGACGCGATCGCGCACGCGGATGAAAGCCTGCGCATCAACCAGAACCGCTACGAAGGCGGCCTGAGCACCGTCAGCGATCTGCTGCAAGTGGAAGAGGCCGCGCATCGTGCCAAAGCCGACTACTGGCAGGCGGTGTACCGCGTGCAAACCAGCTACGCAGGCGTGGAACTGGCGACTGGGACACTTACGGCAAGTTCTTCGGTGGTGACGCAATGATTCAGAAATCGACGCGTGTTTCGCAACTGTTCCTGCTCGGCATTCTGGTGAGTTGCCTGGCTGCTGTGACCGCATGCAGCAACCATAAGCATCGCGCAACAGGGTCTCCCGAAATCGTGCGCGACGTGGTTGTGCTGCAGGTCCAGAAGACGACGGTGCCTGATTACGTTGAGGCCACCGGAACGGTACGCGCGGCGCAATCGGCGCAACTGGCCAGCCAGGTGATGGGCGCTATTACGCGAGTGAACGTGCACGAAGGGGATCGGGTGCGGCGAGGCGAAGTGCTGATCACGATCGATGCAGCCCAGCAGCGATCTGTCTACGACAGCGCGAATGCCGGACTGAGTGTTTCGCAGCAGGCCATCGCAGCCGCTGATGCTGACTACGGGCTGGCTGAGGCGACCATGAAGCGCTATCAGATGCTGTACGACAAGAAGTCGGTGAGCCCGCAGGAGTATGACGAGGTGAAGACGCATCTGGCGGCGGCCGCAGCGCGGCGCGACAGTGCCCATACCGGCCGGATACAAGCCGAGGCAGTGGTTTCCGAGGCTAACACAGCCATGGGATTCACAAAGATCCGCGCACCGTTCGACGGCCTGGTGGTCGCAAAGCTGGCAGACGCTGGCGCCATGGCAGCTCCCGGAGTTCCACTGCTGACGATCGAAGGCCCCAGCCACTTCCGGCTGGAGGCCCTGGTGGACGAAAGCCAGATCGGCACAGTCCGTTTGGGTGAAACCGTTCCGGTTGTGCTCGACACGCTTGGCAAGCAGACGATTACCGGCAACGTCGTACAAATCGTGCCTATGGCAGATCCGGCGAGCCGGACGTTCACCGTCAAGGTCGAGCTTCCGGTGGATCCAAATACGCGCTCAGGATTGTTTGGCCGCGCACTCTTCGCGCACGGAGAGCACGACGCAATCCTCGTACCGCAAAACGCGCTCCTTCATCGCGGACAGTTGGACGCCGTGTACGTCGTGGGGAAAGACGAGATCGCGAGTCTGCGATATGTAACCCTCGGAAAACGCTCCGCTAACCAGGTCGAGGCCCTCTCCGGGCTGGAGAACCGTGAGCGCATCGTGGTGCAGCCGGGCGAGCGCGAATTGAGCGGCAAGCAAATCGGGGCGAAATGACAATGGCAGCTGAAGGGAAAACTCCGCTTCGAATCGCCGGGCTGATCGCTCGCACCTTTATCAATTCGAAGCTGACGCCGCTGTTCATCGCCGGCGCGCTGCTGGCGGGAACCTTCGCGATACTGATGACTCCCCGCGAGGAGGAGCCACAGATCGTCGTGCCCATGCTCGATGTATTCGTGCAGATGCCAGGGGCGTCGGCAGCGGAGGTACAACAGCGGGCCACCGTCCCCATGGAGCGCCTGCTCCGTGAAGTTCCCGGGGTGGAGTACGTGTACTCCATCAGCCGCCCCGAGCTAAGCATGCTGGTGGTGCGTTTCTACGTGGGCACCAAAGAAGAAGATGCGATCGTCAAGACCTACAACAAGCTTTACTCGAACTTTGATCGCATTCCCGCAGGCGTTTCGCAGCCGCTCATCAAAGTGCGGTCGATTGACGACGTGCCCATCATGGCGCTGACGTTGTGGGGCAAGAACTACGACAGCTACAAGCTGCGACAAATCGCGGGTGAACTGGAGAATCAACTCAAGCAGATTGACGACGTTTCCGAGACGAAGATCATTGGCGGACTACCACGGCAGGTGCGCGTGGTGCTTGACACCCAACGGCTCGCCGCTTATGGCATGACGGCAGGTGCGGTCACGGCGCAACTACAGCAAGCCAATACGCGTGGCGGCGCCGGACGCTTCGCCCAAGATAACCAGGAGTTCGAAGTCGAAGCCGGACGCTTCCTGGGTAAGGCCGACGATCTGAAGCAAGTGGTTGTCGGAGTTTATCAGGGGAAGCCAGTCTACCTGCGCGACGTGGCCGCCGAAATCGTGGACGGACCCGCCGAACCGCAGGACTACGTGCTGTTTGCCAACGCTACCGGAGCGCCGAAAGATGCGTTGCGAGGTGAGTATCCGGCGGCGACCATCACGCTGGCCAAGCGCAAAGGCACGGACGCGACGGTCATCAGCAAAAATGCCCAAAAGAAGATCGACGAGCTGCGAGGATACCTGCTTCCGCCAGACTTGCATGTCACAGTCACGCGGAATTATGGCGAGACCGCAAAGGACAAGTCAGACGAACTGCTCAAGCACTTGTTCCTCGCCACTCTTTCGGTGACGCTATTGGTTGCGCTGGCGCTGGGATGGCGTGAGTCGGGCGTTGTCCTACTGGCCGTACCGGTAACCCTGGCGCTCACGCTGGTTGTTTTCTATCTCTACGGGTACACGCTCAACCGCGTCACGCTGTTTGCGCTCATTTTTTCCATTGGCGTACTCGTCGATGACGCAATCGTGGTCGTCGAGAATGTGGTGCGCCACTTTCGACTCCCGCAGAGTCGCGGCCGCTCGTTATCGGAGGTGGCCGTCGAAGCCGTGGATGAAGTCGGTACCCCGACTATTCTCGCCACGTTTGCCGTGATCGCAGCGATCCTCCCGATGGCGTTCGTGCGCGGCATGACGGGGCCTTACATGCGCCCAATTCCGGTGGGCGCATCGGCCGCGATGCTGTTTTCGCTGATCGTCGCGTTTGTGGTTTCGCCATGGGCAGCATTGCGACTGTTGCGTCATTATGCGACGGGAAGTGGATTTCAACATGAAACGGAGGGTTGGACGACCCGGCTCTATCGTCGATTCATGAACCCGCTCATTGCGAGCTCAGGCAGGCGCTGGATCTTCCTGGGCGGTGTCGTTGTCCTCCTCTTGTTCGCCTGTTCGCTGGTAGCGTTCAAGCTGGTGAAAGTGAAGATGCTGCCCTTCGATAACAAGAGCGAATTCCAGGTGATCGTGGACATGCCGAACGGCACCACGCTGGAGCAGACAATGCGAGTCGCTCAGGAGCTAGGGCAGTATCTGGGGAAGCAGCCCGAAGTCGCGAATTACCAGGTGTATGCAGGCACGTCGGGTCCTTACAACTTCAACGGGCTGATGCGACATTACTTCCTGCGGCGCGGTGCCAACCAGGCCGACATCCAGGTAAACCTCCAGAACCGCCACGAGCGCAGCGCGCAAAGCCATGCTATCGCCAAGCGCTTACGTCCTGGGCTGGTGGAGATCGGCAACCGTTACGGCGCGCGTATTAAGGTAGCAGAGGTGCCACCCGGTCCTCCCGTACTCGAAACCCTGGTTGCAGAAGTGTACGGTTCGGATTACCAGCACCAGATCGAACTGGCAAAGAGGATTAAGCAAATTTTTCAAACCACGCCCGGGGTAGTGGACGTGGACTGGTATGTCGAAGATCCGCAGGTGAAGTACGACCTGCGAGTGGATCTCGACAAGGCTGCGCTGCATGGGGTTTCAGCTGCGGATGTAACCCGCACGGTGCAGATCGGACTGGAGGGCGCCACATCTGGATTGCTGCATTCGCCGGAGTCGCGGGAAGATGTGCCGATTCGGGTGCGGCTAGGAAGGGCCGACCGTTCCAGCATCGACTCGCTGACCTCGTTGCGTTTGCCCAGCGCAAGCGGCGGACAGGTCGCGATCAGCGAGTTGACCAACGTCGAGAAGACAACGATCGAAACCGGTCTTTACGGCAAAAACCTGCGGCCAGTTGTGTATGTGCTAGGCGATGTCGCCGGAGAAGACGAGAGCCCGGTTTACGCCATCCAGAAGATGGGCAAGGCCATCGACCAGATCAAGACAGTCGAGGGTTACCGCGTCAAGCAATACAACATTGCCATGCCGACCGAGACTGATCGCCTGGCGATGAAGTGGGACGGGGAGTGGCATATTACGGTCGAGGTCTTCCGCGATCTGGGACTAGCCTTCGCAGCGGTGCTGGTGCTGATCTATGTACTCGTCGTAGGCTGGTTCCGCTCGTTCACTGTCCCGCTGGTCATCATGGCACCGATCCCGCTGACGCTGGTCGGCATTCTGCCGGCCCACGTCTTGATGGGCGCGTTCTTCACCGCAACTTCGATGATCGGTTTCATAGCTGGCGCAGGAATTATTGTGAGGAACTCGATCATCCTGGTGGACTTCATCGAACTGCGCCGCCAGCAAGGCATGAGCCTGGAGCATGCCGTGGTCGATGCCGGCGCGGTACGGTTCCGTCCCATGCTGCTCACCGCCGTCGCCGTTGTAGTGGGCGCCAGCGTAATTCTGTTTGATCCTATCTTCCAGGGACTCGCAATTTCTCTCATGGCCGGGGAAGTGGCTTCGACGCTGTTATCGCGCATGGCCGTACCGGTTCTGTATTACATGGTGGAAAAGTGCAAGAGAATACCGCCGTGCAGTTACTCAATTACGGTACGCTCTCAAGAGGTATATGTAGGCGAATCGACCGTGCTTTGCGACTGATCGCAGGAGTGGTCGTTCCGTCTTGTTGGCGGTTGGATATTGTGTCGATCCGTATGGTTACCCAAAGGTGGCGCTTACATTGTTGCCGTTCGGCGATGCCCAGCCCATTGGGCAGCCCTTAGACGACCTGGACTTGGAAATGTCAGACGCTGCCCGAATGCTCACCCATCCATTAGATATTGCCGGATGATTGCCAAGTCGGAAGTTCGTGCGGGCCAGAAGTCTGGTTGGGGGCCATGTTGTGTTGCCGAGCGCTCCTTGCGCACCGATCTCCGCGAAGCCGGTATCCCGGGAGTTGACACCAGCTGGCAATTCCGCGCATAGCCGACTTGGACGAAGCCGCTGGCGCGGCGGACGCTACCGCGTATGGCGAACCCAGCATTATTGGTAGTAGCTGACGTAGTGTGGGTCACAGAGAAAGGAGACTCTTGTGACCCGTCTACGCCAGATGATGCTGGAAGAACTTCAGCGTCGGAACTACTCGAAGAGCACGACCCGCTATTACTTGCAGGCGGTAACGGACTTTGCCCGGCATTTTGGCAAGTCACCAGATAAGCTCGGACCTAATGAGCTTCGAAGCTACCAAGCCTACCTGCTCCGAGAGCGCAAGCTCGCCGTCGGCACGGTGATTGCCCGTGTTGCGGCACTGCGCTTCTTCTTCATCCAAACTCTCAAACGACACGAAGTTCGAGAAGATTTGCCCTATCCCAAGGATCACCGACGACTCCCCACGGTGTTGGGTCTGGAGGAGGTGCGCGGCGTTGCCCGCGCGCCGAATCGGGCTATCACCTCAGGAACTCACCGATTACGACCGCCAACGACGGGCTAGCAATGATGTTGTAGTGAGTCGTGCCGGGAAGGATGGCCAACTGCGCTATCGACCTCATCGATCCGTCGAGTCCGGCGTCCCGTTGTGCGCCACCGAGAGCCTTGTAGAATTCAACGATATGCTCGGCGCGCACGGCATCTGCATCGGCAAAGACCAAAAGTGTCGGTTCCTTGAGAGCCTTGACCTGCGCTGACCAGTCAAATGGCGTGCTGGCCAGTTCGCCCATCTTTCTGAACGACGTTTCCCAGTCCGTCTTCGGATACATCGTCGCAAGTGGTGACTTTTTGACGCTGTCTGCAAGCATCGGTGCGTTCTTGCTCATCTGTGCGAACGCGGCAAGCCCTTCCGGATAGAATCCGGTTTGGGCCATCGCAGAGGAAATCACCACCAGGTGATCGACGACTTCGGGATGTCGTATAGCAGTTTGCAATGCGACACTTCCACCGAATGAATAGCCGACCAAGTCAATTTTCCCCAGCTTCAGGTACGCGACCAGCGCGGCTACATCATCGGCCAGTGCTTCAACGCGGTAAGAACGATCGATGTCGGCGGTGTTTCCATGTCCTTGCAAATGCACCGCAATCACCTGACGGGACTTCGCCAGAGCATCGATATTCGTGCCAAAGCCTTCGAACGCGGTGATTCCGCCGTGGAGCAGAACCATCGGCTTACCTTGGCCATGAGTCTCGTAGTAGAGCTGCATGCCATGAATCGGTGCGTATCCAGTTTTACTTTCTGCGTTCATAGGAACTCCTGATGCGCTCACGTCAGTGCCAGCGAGACCCAACAGCGGCACAGTTATGAGTGTCAGAATGTTATTTCGCATAGTCTTCTCTCCAGTAGCCAAGTTCTGCATGTTCGGTTGCGCTATTCATGAGTAACTCCCCGCGAGCGAATCCAAACGAGCGTAGCTGGCTTCCATTCATGTTCCATGCCTGTGGCCAGCATTGCCGCACGTGTCTGGGCATCCGGTAACGTCATGCACATAGTCATCAGTGTTCCGGAACCTTCAGGTTTGGAAATCGATCGTGATCGACTGTCGATGAGTGCACTGGCCCGAAGGCAACAGTCGAGCCAAGGCCGCTTGCCCGAAAAACTAACCATTCGGCCAAGTGACGAGAAGCAGGGTTCAACGAAGCCTCCGCCGCCCTTAGCCATGGTCTCCGAGACAGTCTGCCTTTGCTTTACGTTCAGTCGCTCGCGCATTGAGCGGGGGACATTCTATTCGACAGAGTTCGCGGTACCTGGTCTCTTGAGCTTTACTTCTTGGGACGCGACTCCGGCGGCACAAGACCTGCGAGGCGGTAGTACACAACGAGTTGGCCGTAGTGTTCACCGCTATGTTCGATGATGCCGTATGCGATGTCGAGAACGCGCGCTTTCTGATGAGGGAAATAAACAAACTCCGTCATCATGCCTTTTTCGCCTTTGGACTGAATGGCGGCGGCTCCGTCGGCAAAGGATTTCTTTACGAATGCGACGATATCCGCCTTTGTTTTGTACTGGTCGCGCTTTGGATCTGCTCCCGCGGGAGGCTTCCGCCCCATCACCGTATCAGTGAAGTAGTAGTTTGAACCCGCCGCGTGCAGCAACTGCTCGGCGAAGCTCCGCTGCGCGGGTGTCGGCTTGAAGTCATATTTGTCCTCGGGGAAATCTTCGGCCATCGCCGTGAGCTTGCGGCCAATCTCATTCCAGGAATCGAGCACGACTTTCACTTCCGGTTCGGCAGGTTTGTCGGCTGCATCTTTCTTCATCGCGTCCTGGGCATGGGCGGGAAATGCAAATGCCAGCAGGACGAAAGCGAGAAACGGTATTCTTTTCATTTCTTTCTCCACGCTTGAGTTTCGCGAATCAAAGCTTCAGCTTCTTATTTCGCCTGCACCAGTCCTGCAACAACGGCAGCAAGTTTATCGAGTTGCTCCGCCCAGCCCTCGAGTTGCCCGCTCTCGATTGCGTTCTGCATGGTTTCGTTTCCAATGAAAGTGAGTTTCGTCTGGCCGTTTCCAATATCCTCAAAAAGAATCACGTTGTGCGCATCGTCTATGGCCTCAAGCTCTATTCCCAGCTGCTCAGGCTCAATCTTGTTTCCCTTCGAATCGGAAAAGTACATGGATGAGACGATCTTCTCGTACGGAACAATCTCATAGTATTCACCACCGTTCCAGCCCTCCCACCCCTCCGGCGTTCTCATGCTAAGGAGAAATTTTCCTCCCACGCGAAAATCTATCTCACAAAAGGGCGCAGTGAAACCCTTCGGCCCCCACCACTGCATCACATATTTCGGGTCTGTCCACGCCTTCCAAACCAATTCGCGTGGGGCATCAAAAACTCTCGTGATAACCATCGGCTCTGTTTCACTCACCGTGTTTTTTGTCATCTTTGACCTCCGCTTTTTTCATTCGGTTCAGAACCACATCCAGCTTGTCGAAACTCTCTTCCCAGAACTGGCGATAGCTAATCGCCCAGTCGCTGACTGCCTTGATCGACTCTGGCCTAAGCTTGCAAATACTCTCTCGTCCACGCTTCGTCTTGATCACAATCCGCGCCCGCACCAGGTAGGCAATATGTTTTGAAATCATCTGCTGCGAGAGTGCAAACGGTTCCGTCAACCCATGCACAGAAGCAGGCCCACGGGAGAGTCGCTCGATCATCGCCCGCCGGGTTGGATCAGACAAAGCCGCAAATGTTGTACCCAATTGATCCACAACCATACGGTAGTGGATTGTCTGATCAATGTCAAGTGTGAATTTTGCGATTCTTGATTTCTGTCTCCTGATCTCTGAACCCTGACACCTGCGCTGATTGATACTCTGCGCAGGAGGGGCGAGCCGGCAGGGCTATGGCGCTGGCATTAGGGGCAGAGGAATGCGGATTGTCTCTGGAACCTTCTCGGTGTCTCAAGGCCCTGTTGGGCAAGTGATCTTTGCCAGACGACTCGCTAGGACCTACGCGGTGAGTGGTAAATCGCCGATGCGCTCACCGAGCCCGGATCAGTGCCGATATGTCGGCCAGTGATTACGAATGCTTTCTTTCACATGGCCGTAAAACGCCCGTTCCACTCTCTTGCCTGAACGCGTCCCCAGAGGCCGAGCACAAGGAAGCGTAGCCGACTATACAACCAAGTGCATTATTCCCGAATCGCCAGACCATCCAACAGTAAGTCAGCAAGGGCGTTTCTCGTTCCTGGTCGCTCCATTCTCCCAGAAATCTGCTCATGGCCCGCCTGGTTGCCCGTGAGTCAGTTTCAGAATTGCCCGTCACACGGGCATGCGTGACACTTCCTCAGTCCGATTTGCGAATCCTGATAAGCAATCTCTCTTGGACGTATGGGCTTCTGTCGTCGTAAGATTTTGCCGCTCAAGTAGTCCCTTCCCGGATTCGGGTAGCGACAGGACTGCGCACATCAGTTCGGGGACCGAAGACTCGCCTATTGTGTCACTTCGCATTGAAGATCGATGGCCAACGTCATTCGAGGAGCAGTTCGTTATGAGCATCCGGCTTCGGATAACTGTTGTTATGAACCTGTTGGTGGCTGTTCTGGTGGGGCAAACATTTGCTGAGCAAATCATCAAAGGCCAGGTACTCGGCGGAGGCGCGCCGATCGCCAACTCAACCGTCACTTTGTGGCAAGCAAGTTCTGGGGCGCCGAAGCAGCTTACACAGACGAAGACAAACGCGGATGGGCGGTTTGAGATGAACAGCCCCGCGCCCAGCGGGGACACGAGCCTCTACCTGGTAGCTACGGGAGGCGTGCCTAAGAGCGGGGGTGGAGACAATCCGGCCATTGCGCTGCTGACGGTGCCGGGGAGCAGACCTCCAGCCACAGTGACGATCAACGAGATGACCACTGTGGCCGCAGTGTGGACAAACAACCAGTTCCTCAACGCCACGGCGCTTCAGGGGCACGCTCTCGGGTTAAAAATCGCGGCGGGTAATGTCCCGAACTTCGTGGATTTGCAAAGCGGCGGATGGGGCACGACCATTCAGGACCCGTTGAATAGCAGCCAGACTCCTACCATGGCCAACTTTGCAACTCTGGCTGATGTGCTTGCGGCTTGCGTCAACAGAGTCCAGGAAGATGCGTGCGGCACGCTTTTTGCGGCCGCAAAAGGCCCCAAGGGAAACACGCCCGGCGACACTCTGACAGCGGCTGAGGCGATTGCACGGTATCCCTGGTATCAGCCGAAGCGAGTGTTTGACTTGCTGGAGTTATATCCCGTGCCCAGCGGCAAAACCATGCGTGCGGTCCCTTACATGCCATATCTGCAGTGGCCGCCAAGCGCATGGGTGATTCCACTGAAATTCTCTGGCGGCGGTTACGTTGCCGGCGGTAAAGCGATGTTCGACAGTGAGGGCAATCTCTGGGTCGGCGATAACTTCACCGTCGGCTGGCAGGCCCAGGACGACTTGTGGCAAGGCCACGCAACCAAGTTCGACCCTAATGGAAAGCCACTTTCACCGATCACGACGGGCTTCTCCGGCGGCGGCATGCAAGGTGGAACCTTCGGCACCGCCGTCGATGCCAATGACAATGCCTGGATCACTTCCTACGGCGGCAAGTGCATTACGGTATTCGACAAAAACGGGAAACCACTCACGCCTCCTGAGGGCATTACCTTCAACGGCCAGCTCGGATTGATGCAGGGCGTTATCGCGACTCCCAGCGGTGACGTGTGGGCCCTCGGGTTATCAAAAAACCAGCTCGTGTTCCTTCCTAAGGGGGATTGGACGAAAGGTCGAATCGTCTGCGAAGGCCGCGATGTAGCGCCGTGTAGTTCATTTCTTGGTCCCTTTCACCTCGCCATCGATCAGCAGGATCGGATTTGGGTTTCGAATGCGATGGCCGGACATGTCGTCCGCTTTCCTGCCTCAGATCCAAGCAAAGCAGAGAAGTTTGAAACCGGCTGGAGCAACAGCGGAATGGGCATCGACAGCCAGGGCAATGTCTGGGTCACCAATCGCCTGGGTAACTCGATACGCGGTGGATACGTGCTGGCACACATGCTGGAGAAGCTGAAATTGGGTGAAAACGGGGACGAAACGTTGACGCAAGCCATGCCCCGACAAACCGGCGGAAGCGACGGTGGGAGTGTGACGCTGCTGCGGCCTGATGGCAGCCAGTATCCCGGATCTCCTTTCACGGGAGGCGGGCTGCCTGGTCCGTGGGCCGCGACGATTGATGGCGACGACAATGTCTGGATCTCGAACTTCGCCATGAAAGACAGCCCGATCACCGAGCTATGTGGCGCGCGTACGGAGAGCTGCCCGCCAGGATTCAAGACTGGCGACCAGATCTCGCCCCCCGGCGGTTATGTGGGTGGAGGCTTGCAGATGCAGACGGACCTCGCCATCGGACCGGCAGGCGACGTCTGGGTGATGGACAACTGGCAGGACATCGATAGCTGCTTCTACGGAGCTCCTGAGGCGGTTTCGACCCGCTGCGGCGGCCAAGGCGTGACTGTCTTTTTTGGAATGGCTAAGCCTGTTCGCGCGCCGCAGATTGGACCGGCGAAGGGGTACTAGAGCGTTTTCAATTTAAGTATATACATAACCGGAAGAGGCGAAGTAGTTGGTGCACTCCTCGGCGAAAAGCTGGCCAATAATTGGCCGAACTCCTCCCAGAGGGCATCGGTGGTGCGGGTGGCGGCTTTGCGGAGCAGGGCTTTGAGCTTGGCGAAGAGCTTTTCGATGGGATTCAGGTCCGGAGAATAGGGCGGTAAGTAGAGCAGGGTGGCGCCGGCCGCGGCGATAGCCTGTTGCACCCCGGCCACCTTGTGGCTGCTGAGATTGTCCACGATCACCGTCCCCAAGCTGAACAAGTCCGTCCGCCACCATTCACTTTGCATGGCCGTTCCTGTCATTCAGTTCGCGCAGCAGCCAAGCCTTGGCCAGTCTCCAGTCGCGTTTGACCGTGCCCTCGGAAATCTTCAGCAGGTTGGCGATCTCCTCAACACTCAGCCCGACGAATACCCGCAGCTCAACCACCTGGCTCTTGCGTTCGTCGAGTTCGGCCAGGCGTCCCAGGGCATCATCCAAGGCCACCCAGTCGGGACACGGATCCGGTAGAGCAACCAAGTTTTCGTCTAACGGTAATAGCTGAGTTCCGCCTCCGCCTTTCAGGCTCAGGCGATCGCGGGCGTATTGCGCCAGGACATGGCGCATAACCCGGGCGCACATAGCAAAGAAGTGGCCTCGATCCTGCCAGGAGATTTCTCCCAAGCGGGCCAACTGCAGATAGGTCTCATTGACCAAGGCTGTGTTTTGAAGGAGATGGCCAGGCTTTTCCGCTGCCATCTATCCAACGGAAGTGCAGCCCCAAAGAAGACTGCGCCTGCCAAGAAACAGTCCGCTGGTGGTAAGCCGATGAGTCCCGCCGCTCGCAAGAGACTGTCACACATGATAAGGGCACGGTGGGCGGCGATGAAGAAGGGGTAAAGGTGAACGACACACGGCTTCGGGGCATCTGATGCCAGCATCAATCTTGCCACACCTGTTTTTGGCGATCACAATAGCGCTATGGAAATGCCGTTGCGCTTTGTGGATGACGAGTACACGCCTCGACTCTGGGTCGAGATGTATCCGGTGTTACGCAACATCAAGACCGATGACCTCGTTAAGAAGATGCTGGCCTATAGGAATAAACCGGTGGATAGTTGGAAGCCTGATGACTGGGGTCTCCTTGATGCGTTGAACCACATGCTTACCCTTAGAGCCAACTCCCATGGGCACTCCTTACGCAACGATTCACCTGCGGCTAAGGACGCCGCATTCTGGGCTAAGGTCGATCACGATCTTGAGTTCTTTTATCAGGCCGAATACCCCGGGCCGGAATTGGACGACGACTAGGATCTGACATACAAAATAGGGACTTCCGCACACCTCGCCCTTTCCAGCCCTTACCTATCTTTGTGCTTTGACCTGAATCCATTCTGTGCATTTAGAGGTGCTGACAAAAGCACGGCAAGTTCAATTTGTCTTGCGGTCTCGCATTGCACGCTGAACAACGCAGGCCAGTCGACCAGGACGGCCAAGCATCTTTCACAGGAAATGGCGACATCGAGCCGGTTCAGGCCGTACAAGAACTCCATGCCTCAGGGAGCATCTGTCAGGGGTTGAGGTTGTCGCTGAGTAGACAGGGACAATTGGCGAGGAGCCGCAGGGTAAGAGGCGTACCATTGGACATGAGCAGAATGCACCCAGAATGTCCCGACTCAGAGATTGCGGGTCGGCCTCTAGCTGCCGATATCCTCCTTCGACGAGAGCCAGATGAGGAAGAAGATGAAGAGGAAGACGAAGGCAATGGCAAAGAAGATGATGATGATGACGACACAGACAACGGCTATTCGGAGTGAGCCAGCCCTTGTTTATTGCAGTGAGTGAAGGATAGCGTGAAATGGTTTGTGACAGCCGAGGAGGGGCTCGACTCCTCCACAAGGATTCCACGCTCGCATTCCTACCGTTGCTGTTTCGGTAGAGGATATGCGACCCGAACCACCCATCACGGTTGGCGGAACAGCAAAGACGGTAACGTCGAAGTAGCCTGCAGCAGCGAGCCTGAAGTTCTGGGACTAAGTGCGGCGCCCCATCCATTACCCTCGTCGCTATCGATAAGCACAAATTTAAGGACGTTTAGCTGAAAAGCTGGATGGGTATCGGCTCAGTAGTTCCCGTCAGCAATGCGATGCGTGAACGGCTTCGTCGGGCCAGTCACATGGCCACCTTGAGTCAGTCCAGAAGATAGGTCCTGCACCTCCTGTCCTGCTGCCAGCTCGGCCAGTTCTCGGGTAGGCGCATGACCCCAGGACACGAGTTCGTCGGAGTTTCGCGCCGTGCATATCATCCAGTGGTGGCGAGTGCCCTGGCGAAAAGGTTCCGCTTGAAACGACACGACATACGGACTAACAGCTTGTTTCATTGCATATTTCTTATTTCTGCCGACCTACGGCCACATGTTCATCATACGCTCATTCCCCCGAAGGGATGTAAAGCGGGGGAATGGTAGTGACGCAGTTCAAACTGCACCACCACCCAGAATTCCGCTCGCTCCGTCCGCTTTAGAATCCTGATCCGAATATCACCAGCAGCGCTAGGGTTCTGGCCCTAAACGCTCAGGCAACCTGCTTCATGTAAGGTGCCACACCAGCCCGATGAGGGAATGATAGGGCTCCGAGACCAACCAACAGCGTCTCTTCCTATCTTTGCTTTTGCCGCCTCCATCATCATGGCTAGGCCACGCACGTTTGGGCTAATCTGACGAATCTCACCCTACGGAGCTTTTGCGACAGTCATTCCCGCGACTGGCAGCGTGCTGTTGTGGACAAGGCGGAATCGGGAGGGAAATGCACCCCAGCGGCGCAGGTCGAAGCCATGCTGCTGGACCGATACGCAGTCGAGAGCTACAGCATCGAGATCCCAGCTAACGACTGATCGAAACGGGACCGGGGCGGATCACTTGCAATATGGCAATGATTCCGACGTAATCAGTAATTCGTCCAAACTCCCGGTGTGGCTAATTCGAGGAGATTTCCATCGGGATCGCGAAAGTAGAGACTCGTGCCCCCACGCTCCCATAGGACTGTACTCTCAATTGCAACCGCATTCTGTTTTAACCAGCGTCGCCACGATTCCAGGTGTTCCGCCTCAATGGCAAAGGCCATGTGGCTGCGACCTTGGGCATCCATGCCGCCGGGCAAGACTCCACCGGGCAACGGTATATTATCGAGTGAACCCCCGCGCTGAAACAAGAGTAAGACTTGTGCAGGTTTCACATTCAACGAGCACAGCCTTTCGGTTTGCACCAGCACATCCAATCCAAACAGTTCCCGGTAGAAACGGGTCGCGCGGGCTACGTCTTCGACGATGAGTGCTGTTTCCAGTACTCCACTGAGTGCAGGACGGCTCTGTCTAGGGTCTCGGGAGTCAGAAGTGTCAAACACCTTCCCAGTCTACTGCTGATAGGCATGTTCACCCAACTGATCACATTGAGAATTGGCGATAACAGCCGGTTAGACAAGTAATCCCAATTGCGAGATGGCGACGTTTCGCACGTTAATAGCCACACGCTCCGTGATGGACAGTCTCAGCTATGGCGTGATCTCCCACACGACACCATAGCCATTCGCCCCACCCGTGTAAGTGGTACCGTAAAGATTGCCCCTCGCATCGATGGTTACATTGCTATAGGGATTTTGTCCGTCGCTGCAGGGGGGCCGGCAGGACAGAAATCGTGAAGCGACCTGTATGTCCAGCCGCCGTGGGATGGCATTAATTCGAGAACATTCCCATACCCATAGGCGTCTTGCTGTGTGGTGCCATACAGATTACCGGCTGCATCCAACGCGAGATCGGCCACGGGCCCATCTTCGGCAATTCCGGGGAGGCCGTATAGAATTGGCTTAACCTCCCTGCGTGTAGCGCAGAAGAAAACGGACTAAGAGAATGGCGCACTCGGATGCCTTGGGAGAAGAAAGGTTGGAAGTCTATTTCTCACCGCGCCGGCACGGTGGCTGTGGGTGGGAAGAAGACCCGAAATCCTCCCCCGGGGCATCCACCAGAATTTCACACCCGCAGCAGCGTTTGTCAGTGATCGTTGAAGCGGAAGAAAGTGACAAGTGCTTCGTGCTCGTCTTGACTGTCAACGCTGGCTTCTCTCGCTCTATCTCACTGCAACAGCCCCCGACGAGGGAATAAGCGTAAGCCCGGGCCGCCCACCTGCTCGGTGTTCCGAGAGATTGTGAGCGCTATGGGGATGAATCGCCATTAACCGGATCGCGATAATGCCGAAATGTCCGCTACGGCGTAATCTCCCAGACCACACCATAACCGTAAGCCCCGCCCGCGGTTGTGGTGCCATAAAGATGGCCTTGGGCGTCGACCACAACATTACTCGCGGGTTGTGCCCCCTCGCTGCAAACGGGCCCGTCGGGACAAAAGTCGTGAAGCGTGGTCTGCGTCCAGTTGCCATCCGAGTAGCTCAGTTTGAAAACCGAACCCTCTCCATAGGCACCGCCGTCGTAGCTCGCTCCGAGGATATTGTCGGCACTATCGACCGTTACCCTCGGGTAGCTCCAGGGAGCCGACGATCCGCCGTTACCGATCCCGTTAACATTCCAATAAGGACCAACATTTACCAGTTGGAATACGCCGCCGCCCCTTCTTCCATAAAGATTTCCGTGGGAATCAAAAACCAGCCCTGAGACTGGGGTATAACCTCCAGAAAAGCTGGCTAGGTTCTGTATCGTCCAACCCTGCTGGGAAGGCGACAACTCGAATACGAATCCGGACTGGTAAGGGCCGCCGGCAGAGAATGCGCCATAGAGATTGCCGGAGGAATCGGGGGTTACGCCTCCTTCGGGAGTCTGTCCGTCGGCATAGTGTTGGCCGGAGTAAATTACATTAAGACTGCCCGACCACTCGAAAACTGTGCCCTCATCTTCGGGGCCGCCAAACGGCGTTGTGCCATAGATGTTTCCAAAGCTATCGAAGGCGAGTTCACCCAGGGGACCAGTAACGAAGTCATCAAAAGAAGAAAGCACAGTCATGTGCCAGAAACTAAATGTGGCTACTGAAGGTGTTGCCGGCGGTGTCAAACGAAAAAGCGTACCGTATCCGAAATACGTGGAGCCGTACAGGGTTCCGTCCGGGGCATACTGCACAGGCGCTATCGGGTGACCACCGTCATTGGTGCCCATGAACTCGTAGATCGGAGTGGTTACCCAACCCGAACCCGCATGGGTGAGTTTGAAAATCGTGCCACATCCGGGAGGAGCGGAGCAGAGACTACCGCTGCCACCGGCCACTGTTGTCCCATAGAGATTTCCTGCAGCGTCGATTGCCAAGCCAGCTTGGGGCGACGCCCCATCCAGCCCGCTGGTGAAACTATGCAGGACACGGTACGTCTGCGCCTGTGCCGGTTGCGCTGTGAGAGTTATGAACAAGAATAGAAATATGAGGAACAGAAGCAGGAGCATGATCGCGACCACCGCATTCTCGGGTCGCAGGCTCGCACCGAACATCGCATTTGGAAATCGCCCCTTGTTATGCATTGGCTTAACCTCCCTGCCATGTAGCGCAGAAGAAAACGGACTAAGAGAAGGGCGCACTCGGATGCCTTGGTAAAAGAAAGGTTGGAGGTCTATTTCTCACCGCGCAGGCACGGTGGCTGTGGGTGGGAAGAAGACCCGAAATCCTCCCCCGGGGCACCCCACCAGAATTTCACACCCCGCAGCAGCGTTTGTCAGTGATCGTTGAAGCGGAAGAAAGTGACAAGTGCTTCGTGCTCGTCTTGACTGTAAACGCTGGCTTCTCTCGCTCTATCTCACTGCAACAGCCTCCGACGAGGGAATAAGCGTAAGCCCGGGCCGCCCTCCTGCTCGGTGTTCCGAGGGATTGTGAGCGCTATGGGGATGAATCGCCATTAACCGGATCGCAAACGATGGATGAGAGCTGCGAGAGAACTTCGCTACAGGATGGTCAATTTTGCCTCGGTGACGCTAAGTAGGATTTCTCGGGACCAATCGGAGGCCATCACCTCTGGCGTACCTGATATAGGCAAGTTCAGCTAATAAGCATAGTGTAGAATCGTCCCTTCACCAGACAATGCCGCTGCAACATAACAGCCCGGGCCGCGGAGGTTCGCGGTGATCGGCCGCACCCTCTCGCACTACCGCATCGTTTCCGCGATCGGGGCGGGCGGAATGGGAGAGGTGTACCGCGCGACCGACACGAAGCTGGCGCGCGATATCGCCCTCAAAGTTCTGCCGCCCGACATGGCCGGTGACCCTGACCGGCTCGCCCGCTTCCAGCGAGAGGCTCGCGCTGTTGCCGCACTCAATCATCCCAATGTAGTCACGGTCTACTCGGTCGAAGAGTGCGACAACGTCCATTTCATCACCATGGAATTGATCGAGGGACAGCCACTGGAGCGGCTCATTGCTGCCAGCGGCATGCCGGCGGACCGGATCATCGAAGTCGCTGGCGCGATTGCCGAAGCGCTCGCCGCCGCTCACGAGAAAGGCATTGTGCATCGCGACCTGAAGCCCGCGAACGTCATGGTGACCAACGATGGCCGGGTCAAGGTTTTGGATTTCGGGCTGGCAAAGGACATCGGCGCCCAGACGGCAAACAACGCAACCATAACTTCGGCGAACCGTACCCAGGCCGGCATGGTGATGGGGACTCCCGCCTACATGTCGCCGGAGCAGGTTTCGGGCCGGCCGCTCGACCACCGATCCGACATTTTTTCCTTCGGCGTGGTGTTGCATGAGATGGCAACCGGGCACCGGCCCTTCGAGGGCAACTCATCGGCTGAACTGATTTCGTCGATCCTGCGCGATAGTCCGCCCTCCGTCACCGACCTTCGCCCGGAGTTGCCCGCCGACATTGCCCGCGTCATCCGCCGCTGCCTGGAAAAAGAACCGCGCCATCGGGTTCAGACTGCCCGCGACGTCGGCAACGAATTCCGCGATCTGGCGCGGATCATCGCGCGCTCCTACACGGGCGACGCGGAACGAGGTCTCGCGTTGGCAGAGCGCGCCAAGCAACTTAATCCCGCCCATCCGGGATGGTACTGGTATGTGGACTTCTATAACGCTTTCCACCAGGGCGACTACCGCGGCGCGCTCAATTTCGCACTCAGAGTTAACATGCCGGGTCACTGGTTTTCGCACGCGGCGATCGCGGCTGCCTGCGGGCATCTTGGGGAGAGGGAGACGGGTGCAAAATCGGTGCGTGAACTGCTCAAGCTGCGGCCAGAGTTCAGCACAACGGGAAGAAATGATATCGAGAAGTGGTGGAACCCTGAGTATGTAGAACGCCTGATCGAAGGCTGGAGAAAAGCGGGGCTGGAAGCCGGTTCAAATTAGTCACAATGAGTGGCATTGGTCGCGCCCGGAAAATTTGCCACATCCACGCGTCAGTCCGCACCGTGATGGCATGGGTACAGTAGATGGCGTGGGCTCGCGATTATCGCTGGAGTGGGTTGGCCGTCGTGTCTGGTGCGTGGCGCTCAATCGTTTCCCCGTTTCACCCGGTTGGTCCCGCTAAGGAATATGTTGGTGCCATCGCGGCAAGCGGTGCAACAATCGAAGTTCTGGAGGCCACAATGAAGGCCATCGTTGTTCGTGAATTCGGGGGGCCGGAAGTCTTAGGGCTCGAAGACATCTCCACTCCGCGTTTGGCCGCTGGACAGGTTCTGGTTCGAATCCACGCTGCAGGCGTGAACCCGTATGACACCTATATGCGTAATGGCACTTACGCCATCAAGCCGTCATTGCCGTACACACCCGGTTCCGACGGAGCTGGCGTCGTCGAGGCCGTTGGTGAAGGTGTAAACAAGGCCAAGCCAGGCGATCGTGTTTATGTTGCAAACACGATGACCGGTGCGTACGCGGAATATGCACTCGCCCAGGAGAGCCAGGTTCATCCGCTTCCGACAAAGATTACGTACGCCCAGGGAGCGGGCGTTTGGGTGCCGTATGGCACCGCGTACCACGCGCTGTATCAGTGCACACGAGCGCGTGCCGGCGAGACCGTGCTGATTCATGGCGCCAGCGGCGGTGTGGGGATTGCGGCGGTTCAGATGGCGCGCGCCATGGGCCTGATCGTCCTGGGCACAGCGGGTACGGACAGGGGCCGCGACCTGGTAAAGCGCGAGGGAGCTCACCACGTTTTCGATCACACTAAGCCGGACTCCCCGGAGCAGATTCTGAAAGCGGCCGGCGGTCGGGGTGTCGATCTCATTCTGGAGATGCTCGCCAACGTGAACCTTGGCCATGACCTGAAGCTATTGGCTCCCCACGGCCGGGTTGTCGTTATTGGCAGCCGCGGTGACGTCACAATCACGCCGCGCGACCTTATGACGCGCCGTGCTTCAATTCAAGCCTTCACCCTGTGGGGCATCACCGAAGCGGAAGAGAACGAGATTCACGCCGGCCTTATCGCTGGTCTGGCGAATGGCACACTGCGGCCTGTCATCGGGAAAGAGCTCCCGCTCGCCGAGGCTCCTCGCGCGCACAATGAAATCCTCGAGCCCGGAGCCTTCGGCAAAATTGTTCTGGTTCCGTAAGGCTGTGGCGGAAGAGCCGCACCGATCCGTCCGGGCCGCGCAAGGCGCGTTGCTTGCTTGCGCCTTGCGGGTGGAGTGCAGTTGCCATACGAATCCGAACCCTGTATCAACCGCGCAAGTAGGCGTCGGTTCCCGTTATCCAATCCACCCGTGGCGGTGTAAAAACATCCAAGTCTACGGTATCTTCCAGAGCCACAGCCTCGTGCGGCATGCCGGCGGGTATGGTCAGGACCTCGCCCGTCGCGACGACGACTTCCTTATCGTGAATCAAAAACTTTAGCGCACCTTCAAGGATGTAAGTGACCTGCTCGTTAAGGTGGCTGTGCATTGGCACCAATGCCCCCTTTTTCAGCAGAACCCGCGCGATCATGATGTTGTCGCCTACGATAACCTGGCGGTCGATCGATGGCTTGACCGGCTCGAGCGCGACGTCCTGCCAACGGGTGTGGCGTGGTTCCTTGGACGGCGAAGCCGGCTTCTCGGGCATGGTATTGGAGAGCAAAGTGGGGTTCATCCCAACATCCTTTCGTAGTAGAGCTAGACTCGGCGACGTCGTGTTGTGCAGCCTTGTAGCCAGATCTTGGGCGCACGATGTTGTCCATCTTACAAGGGTATCGTTCCACAGTTGAGTAAGATGTAAGTCGTTGGCGCATAACAACCTGTACGCAGAGTTCGAAGGACTCTCTACCCGCCATCAAGCCTCAACTGCAGAGAGTCTCCGTTTTTGCCTGAAACCCGCGAGGATGGCTGCATTTTCGCGCATCATCAACGCAGCCGGTAGTCCCGATTGACTCTCGCATTCCCTCGATGTAGCATCCGGCGCACACCACTCTCCGGGAAGGAGCAATTTCTTGCGCAAGGCTCGAAGCACGAGTTCACTTCTGCCAACGATCGCACTGTCGATGGCGTTGCAGCCCATCCTTTGTAGAGCACAGCAATTGCCGGCCGTCAGCTCTTCCGATCAGGTGCTGGTGGTGCGCGGCGCCCGGATCTATCCCATCAGCGGGCCGCCAATCGAAAACGGTGTGTTGGTCGTACGCGCCGGAAAGATCGAGGCGGTTGGCGCAACCGGCAGCGTCAATGTTCCGCCCAACGCTCAGGTGCTCGACGCCACAGGCAAAATTCTGATGCCCGGAATTGTCGACACGCATTCGCACATCGGCATCATCGGCAATCCGCCGGTTTCGCCGAACGTCGACGCCAATGAAGGATCAGGGCCGGTGCAGCCGCAGTTGCGGGCTATCGATGCCATCAATCCCGCGGCGGCCGGCGTCCGCATCGCTAACGCCGGCGGAATCACCACCGCCAACATTATGCCCGGAAGCGGCAACGTCATCGGCGGCCAGACGGCTTATGTCAAGCTGCGCGGCCAGACCATCGAAGAGATGTTGATCCCCGGCACGATCGGCGGCCTGAAGATGGCAAACGGCGAGAATCCCAAGCACTACGGCCGTCGCGACCAGGCTCCCGTGACGCGCATGGAAGTGGCGGCGCTGGCGCGTCAGGCGTACACCAAGGCGCAGGAGTACAAGCGCAAATGGGATGACTACAACACGGCGGTCGCCGCAGGCAAAAAGGATGCGAAACGGCCGGATACCGATCTCGGGATGGAGGCGCTGGTTCAGGTGCTCGACGGCAAGCGGATCGTCCAGCACCACACGCATCGCGCCGACGACATCATGACCGTCCTCCGCATCGCCGATGAGTTTCACTATCGCGTGGTGATTCATCACGGCTCGGAGGCGTACCTGGTGGCCGATGAGTTGGCGAAGCGTCACATCCCTGTCACGCTCACCATTGTCGACGCGCCCGGTGGCAAACTCGAGGCCATAAACGTGAACCAGCACGCAGCTGCCATTCTGGAGAAGGCCGGGGTCAAGGTCGCCATCAACACCGATGACGACATCAACAGCTCGCGCTTCATCCTCCGCGAAGCCGCACTTGCGGTGCGCGGCGGTATGAGCGAGGAAGGCGCGCTGCGGGCGCTCACGATTAACGGCGCCGAGATGCTCGACCTCGGCGACCGCGTGGGGACGCTGGACAAAGGCAAGGACGCAGATTTCATCCTGCTCTCCGGACCGCCGTTCAGCGCCTACACAAAGGTCCTGGAAACTTGGATCGAGGGCAAGAAGGTATTTGACCGCAGCGATCCCGCCGATCTGCATTACGCCACCGGCGGATATGAGGTTGCAGACCGCTATCCCAGCTTCAACGCAGCCGCAGCCGGAGGTGCGCAATGAGCCGGCTGCAATCGCGTTGGCTGTTGCTAGCCGTCGCCCTCTGCGCGACGGCACATCTCGTCGTAGCGCAAAAGATCGCCATCGTTGCCGGCAAGCTCTACACCATGGGTAGCGAGCCGCAGGGTCAGCCCGGCGTTGTTCTGGTCGAAAACGGTAAGGTCACTGCCGTCCAAAAGGGCAGTGCAGCGCCCGCCGGCTACACCGTAATGCAAGCGGCCTATGTAACGCCCGGTTTGATCGACGCCAAGACCACTGCGGGCATCTCCGGCGCCTACAACATCCCCGCCGATCAGGACCAGGACGAGCAGAGCGATCCTAACACCGCCGATGTGCGCGCCCTCGACAGCTTCAATCCTCGCGAGATGCTGTTGCAGTACATCAACACCTACGGCATCACTACCGTTCAGACCGCGCCCGGCATCATCAATCCCATTGCCGGGCAGGCCGGCATTTTCAAGACGGTCGGCCCCAAGACCGTTGGCCCCACAGTCGATCAGTTGGCGGTGAAGCCTGTTTCCGCCATCGTCTTCAATCTGGGAGAATCGCCCAAGGGCTTTTACGGGAAGAAGGACAAGGCTCCCACCACGCGTATGATGACTGCGGCTATCATCCGCGAAGGTCTGTTGAATGCGCAGGCGTATCAAAAGAAGTGGGCCGACTGGAACTCTGGCGACAAGAAAGATCCTTCCAAGCAGCCAGCCCACGACCTCAAGCTCGAAGCCATTAGTCTGGCTCTTCGAGGCGAAGTGCCGGCCATCTTCAACGCCTACCGCGCCGACGACATCGACACCGCCATTCGCCTGGCGCAGGAGTTCAAGCTCAAACTTATTCTCAGCAGTGTGACCGAAGGCTATCTCGAAGCGCAGGTGGTCAAGCAATCGGGCGCGGCCGCTTTGGTCGGCCCTACGCTGCAACGGCTTGAGTCCCTCGAAACCAATAACGCGTCGCTGGAAAATCCCGCAATTCTGGCGCGAGCCGGAGTTCCGGTCGCGCTCATGACCGGCTTTGAAGACTATGTGCCCAAGAATCGCGTGCTTCTCTTCGAAGCCGGAGTTGCTGCCGCTAACGGCATGGGCTTCGAAGCTGCACTGCGCGCTTCGACGATTGAGTCGGCCAGAATTCTCGGAATCGCTGATCGTGTGGGCTCGCTGGAACCGGGCAAGGATGCCGACATCGTCCTCTACGACGGCGATCCCTTCGAATACACCAGCCACGTCACCGCCGTGCTCGTCAATGGCAAGCTGAGCTACCAGCGCGAATAGATTTTGTTCACAACGTGGCAAGATTTTGTTGCGTCATTGGAGCTTTCAGCCGGGTAGCATCCTAAGTCTGCGTTGGTGCCAAACGCGAGACAGTATTTCTATCGAGCCAAAGAGGCCGTGAAAGCGGAAAAGGCCGGAAAGGAATACGAGCCCCATAACCCCAAACTCTGAGTCCCGCGCGGCTTCGTGGAGTACGGACAATTTCTAGACCGGTCGCATACGAGAAAGACTGGTAGACGTGCGCTGCGTCAGCCAAGAACCTTCACATTCCATGTCCTCCGCCAACATACAGCTTCTGTCCGGTTATCCATCGTGCCTGATCCGATGCAAGAAAGACGATAACGTCGGCAACGTCTGAGGGGCTGCCAATTCTGCCCAGGGGAATTGTAGGCAAGATCTCTTGCTCAAGTTCCGGAGTAATCCACCCGGTTTGCACCGGGCCCAGCGATACTACGTTGACGTTGATTCCGAACTTGCCGAGTTCGGCTGCCGCACTCCGGGTATAGCTTTCAAGCGCAAACTTGCTCGCGCCATAAGTGATCTCAGAGGGAAAGCGTTCGGCTCCGGCAGTGCTCACATTCACGATCCGCCCCCACGGTCCTCCATGTTCAATGTGCCTGCGGGCGAACTCTGCCATCATCAAGGCTGCGGCTCGAGTATTCACCGCAAACACTCTGTCGAAGACGCCGGAGGTTATATTCCTGGGCCGATCTGTCCAGAGTTCGACAAACTTGTTGTCCAATTCCGCATGTGATGAAACGAACGTGTCCGCCTCCCAGTAGGCCGCATTGTTCACCAGAACTTCGACTGGTCCGAGTAAGCGCTCCGCCCAGTCGAACAACGTAGGAATAATGCTTACGTCCGAGAGATCGGCCTCAAAGGCATGCGCTTCCGCACCCATTTTGCGGATTGTAGCCAGTACTTCGTCGGCGGATTTGGTTTGTTGAGAGTAGTAGAACAACGCACCCGGTGAAGTGTCGTCGTTTGTTTCTTTATTCTGTTTAGAGATAGCACTTTGTCGAAAGTAGTGTAAGAACACCCGTGAGCCCTGTGCTGCAAAGGCACGCGCGACTTCCGCGCCAATTCCATGAGGATTGTTGGCTCCCGTAATCAGAACGATTTTCCCTTTGAGCCCTGGATCAATCATTCTGGATACCAGCGGCGGCGTGTCTTCGCGAGAACGGTTTCCTCACATTCTCCCGAAGAAGCCCAAAACACCGCTGTCGGGACAGAGTCTTTACTTCGGTTCCGGAGTCGGAACGATCCCGGCCAAGCGTGGGTCTTGCCGCAGCTTGGAGAATTCTTCTTCCTTATAGACCTTTCCCAAGTCCGGATAACCTTCTTCTTTAGCCCGTTTCAAACACTCCAGGCACTGATCCAGATCGCCTAGTCGGGCATAGATCTTGGCCATCATATAGTCCTGCTTCGCGCGTTCTTCCGGGTTGGTGATCCGGGCCATGAGCCCGGTCCGGGCGTTACGAAGCAGACTTTCCGGGTCCAGCTGCAAGGCCCGGGTATACTCGGCCATCGCCCGGTTCATCTCGTCCTGGGCAATCCAAACAGCCCCCAAGTTCACATGGAAGGTGGCGCGGCTCTCGTCGAGAGCAATAGCCTTCTTGAAATACTTGGCCGCTGAACCATACTTTTTCTGCAAGAAATCGACGGCTCCAATGTTGTTGAGCGGGTCGGGATTCTTGCGGTTGTATTTTGCCGCCTTGGTAAAGTCGCTTCGGGCCGCTGACATCTGGCCGTCCTGTAGTTCAGCTAAACCCAGTTTGTTGTAAATCGCGGAGTTCTTCCGGTCTTTCCGCAAGGCCTCCTGAAAAAAACGGATGGCTTCGGGATAAGCCTTCTCCGCTCTGCATTGGTCGCCCGCCTTGTCCAAATCGGCCACCGTCATGGACTGCAAAGCAGCCTGGCTGGTTGACGACCTGGGTAGGCAGGTTTCCGAAGCCCACAGTCCCATACTGACCCCGGCAATCACAATTCCTAGAATTAGCCTGCGCATGATGCCTCGCTTTCCCGGAGCACCGTCCGCCGCGGGTCTGCTTATATCGTTTCCATCGGCTAACCGGGCTCCGCTTCAGGCTCATTTACGGACCTGTTTCAACCTCGAACAAACTTCGGACTGATCACGCATCAAACGCAGAGAAGGGAACGGGGTCGAAAAAGGGTCTCGGAGACGCTGGCGCTCACGGAAGCGGAGGGAGACCAATTGACCTCGTCTGCGTCAATGGTCACTTATAGTGTCCGTCGGAGGCGGTGGGCCGAACAAGCCCAACTATCACATTACCTTGTGATGCCCACGTTGCTGTAGACACTGGCGGGCCTGCGAACGATCTGGACCGAGCAGATGGCATGGCGAGCCACGAATTCCGCTACGCTGCCCAGCAAGAAACGCCGGATGCCTCTCTGTCCATGTGAACCAACAACGATCACATCGCGTGCCACTCTTCGGCGTAATCGATGATTCGCTCTCGGATATCTCCTATCTCGACGGAGGTGTCCACCTTAAATCCAGCACCACGCAGCTCTTTTGCCAGTCGCTCGACTAACGCACGCGCTGGCTTACTCTGATCCTCCAATTCCGGAGCATAGCCAGGAGCCATCTGCGGGGGCGCCGGCGCAATCGGCTGCAGCACGTGCAAGATTCGGACCTCTGTGTTCTCCGTGCGAAACTGGGTGACAATTGCCGTTACCAAGTCTCCGGCGGATTTCGAATCGTCAACTGCCATCAGGATTTTCATAGTTTCTCCTGCGTAATAAGCAGAAAAGGGATATCCACACTAAAGCCAGGCGATCTGGACGAACAAGCCCTGTATTCGAACGGATCCTGTCCCTGGTTCATCGTCGCCACCGGTGGCAATGACAAAAGCGCTGCCGCAGCAGCGACAAGCTTCAGATCATGACGCAGGCCTCGCTTACATGTTCCAGAACCTCTTCCAGCAACTTCAGCTTGCGCTGCAGTTCCTTCTTCAGTGCGGCATTCGGCTGTTGGGCGATTTCAGTCCTGAGGTTGCCCTTCTTGTCCGCCAGGAGGCTGGCTAGTTGTTCGAGTTCATCGGAGTCGAGCCTCAAGTCGTGAGCCAGCACTTTCTCCAGCAATTCATTGAGCCTCTGGAGCTGCTGTTTCGCATCGGTTTCGGTTTTGCGGCGGCCGGCTGAAGCAGCCGGTGAGGATATCTCTCCCACCCGCTCCAGCAAGACGTCAGCAAGCAAATTCAGCTGATCGACTCCCAGGCGCAATTGCATCGCCCACCTCTGTTTCAGCGAGAAAGTTCTTAGAAAGCTCTCGCGGCGATTGAATCACAGCAATATCGGACCGTCAGTGGGTGTACATCCAACTGGCGTAGGGGCGGGAGTGAACACGGATCGCTTCCGCACCCGCTATCAAATTTCATTCTTCAAAGCAGGGACCTCCCCCATGACCAGAGGTCTGATGTTCTCGAATGATGTGGCTTAACTCGGCATAGGTCCTTTCCATGGTTCTACGCTGCTCGTCCGTCAAGGCCGGGTTTTCCAGGGCGGTCACAACCTCGTCGAATTCCCCTTCCAGCCGCTCAAGTTCTTCGCACAGCATGGCGACCTCCGTATCATGAGCGCCGTTTGCGTCTCGCAAGTATTGCCTTTGGGTGAATTGGCGGCTGCTCGACGGCCAGGTGCGTTCGTTTGCGTCCGACCGTCGGACGCCGCGTTAGTCTTGTGCGCTTAGAATCTGCTGAGGCGTTATGCCCCCGCCCTGGCCAGCAACTCCTTCTTACCGAGTCCCAGCACCGCGTGCTTCTTTCCAACCTTCTTGAAAGCCTCGATAGCGAAGTCGAGGTGATGTTTTTCATGCGCAGCCGACAACTGCGTGCGAATACGCGCCTGTCCCTTTGGGCACCACCGGGAAGAAGAAGCCGACCGCGTACACGCCTTCGTCGAAAAGGTCGCGGGCGAAGTCCTGCGCCAGCTTGGCGTCGTAGAGCATGACCGGCACGATCGGGCTTTCGCCTTCCTTGATGTCGAAGCCGGCATCCTTGAGCAGGCCACGCCAGTAGCTGGCATTCCACTCCAGCTTGTCGCGGCGCTCCGTGCTTGCGGTGATCAACTCCATGACCTTCAGCGCACCCGCGACGATGACCGGCGCTACCGAGTTGGAGAACAGGAATGGACGAGCCCGCTGGCGGCACATCTCCACCAGTTCGCGACGACCACTGACGCATCCGCCGGAAGCGCCGCCCAGAGCCTTGCCCAGCGTGGTGGTGATCACGTCAATCTTTCCCACAACGCCACAATGCTCGTGGGTGCCGCGACCGGTAGCGGCCGATGAAGCCGCTGGCATGCGAATCGTCGAGGAAGACCATGGCGTCGTACTTCTCGGCCAGTTCGACGATCTCATCCAGCTTGGCGATATCGCCGTCCATGGAGAAGACGCCGTCGGTGATGATCATGCGCGAGCGCTTGTCCATGTGTTCCATCAGCTTCTCTTCCAGGTGTCCCATGTCGGAATGCTTGTAGGTGTCCTGCATCGCCTTGCACAGTCGCATGCCGTCGACGATCGAGGCATGCACCAGGCGGTCGGCAATCATCACGTCCTGCTCGTTCAGGCAAGCCTCGAAGAAGCCGCCGTTGGCGTCCATGCAGGAAGGGAAGAGCAGCGTGTCTTCGGTGCCAAGGAATTCGGTCAGCCGGTTCTCGAGTTCACGATGAATGTCCTGGGTGCCGCAGATAAAGCGCACCGACGACATGCCATAGCCGCGGCTGTCCAACCCGGCGTGCGCCGCGGCGATGACCTCGGGATGGCTGGAAAGCCCCAGGTAATTGTTGGCGCAAATGTTGATGCATTTCTTGATTTTCGAGCCGACAGGGAAACTCCACCTCAATGTCCGACCCCTGAGGCGAATGGATGTAGCGTTCGCCTTTGAACAGGCCGGCGGCCTTGATTCCCTCGATCTCGGTCTGGTAACGATTGCGATATGCATCAATGAAGGCCATGACGATCCTCGGTGACTATCGATATAGCTGCCAGTGCCGGCGGCCTGACGCCTCAAGCAGTGACCCAGCGTAAATGCTCGATGCTGGTCGCTGCATGTCTTAAACCCTGACGGTTGCGGGTTTCTGGAAGCGGTGCACCAGCGCAACAATGCTCTGCACGCTGTCGAATGCGTCAGGTGTGGCGTCGGCGTCGGGAATATGAATGCTGTACTTCTTCTCCAGGAAGCGCTTGAGCGATACCATCGAGAACGAATCCACAATGCCGCCTGAAATCAGCGGAGTGGTTTCGGTGATCTCGCGGTCGTCGCCCTCCTCCAGATATTCCCGGATCACGTAGTCGCGAACTACTTTGTTGATTTCATCCATAGTGTTGTGTCCTTTGTGCTATCTGCTTCAGTCGTCCATGATGGTGGAAAGGTCCCCCACCGGTTCGTTGAATTCCTTGCAGCGCAGAATGCGGCGTACGATTTTGCCGCTGCGAGTTTTTGGCAGCGAGTCGACAAACTCAATCTCCTGCGGCATGGCCAGCGGCGAAAGCCGCTTGCGGATATGGTTCATGATTTCCAGTTCCAGATCGTCGCTTGGCTTCGTAGCCGCGCTTCAGAGTCACGAAGGCTTTCACCACTTCCATGTTCACCGGATCGGGCTTGGCGACCGCGGCCGATTCGGAGACTGCGGGGTGCTCCAGCAAGGCAGACTCGATCTCGAAGGGTCCGACCAGATGTCCGCCGGTGTTGATGACGTCATCATCACGCCCCATGAACCAGAAATAGCCATCGGCATCGATGGAGGCGCGATCGCCGCACAGATACCAGCCGTTCTTGAATTTCGCCTTGAAGCCGGCTTCGTTGTTCCAGTAGCCGCGGACCTGTGACGGCCAGCCCGGACGCAGCGCGATCAGTCCGGCAATCGCCCAGCTCGGTTATCGGTTCGTAGGTTTTGGTATTCAGTACTGTCGCCGTGATCCCCGGGAAAGGTTTGCCCATCGAGCCGGGCTTGATCGGCATCCCGGGAAAATTGGTGATCACGATGCAGCCGGTTTCGGTTTGCCAGAAGGTGTCGTGGAAGGGCTTGCCAAAGGCCTGCTGCGACCAGATCACGGCTTCGGCATTGAGCGGCTCGCCCACACTCGCCAGGTGCCGCAGGCTGGAAAGATCATGGCGGCGCACGAGTCTCGGTGCCTTCCTTCATCAGCAGGCGGATGGCGGTAGGCGCCGAATACCAAACCGTAACCCGGCGTCTCTCGATGAACTCGTACCATCGCTCGGCGTTGAAGCCGGAATCGAGCACCACCTGGGTCGTGCCATTCGACCACGGGCCGATGATGCCGTACGAAGTGCCCGGTGACCCAGCCTGGATCGGCGTTGCACCAGTAGATGTCATCGGGCTGCAGATCCAGAACCCACTTGGCTGTGAGGTATTGCGAAATGATCGAGTAGTGAACGTGCTGCGCGCCTTTGGGCTGACCGGTGGTGCCGGAAGTGTAATGCAGAACGGAGGGCGACTCAGCCGTCGTCGGATAGACGGCGAAGTCTTCCACTCGCGGCAGATCCTCCATGTCGAACTTTACTTCGCGCTCCTGGAGAGCGAGTCTCCTTAGCATCCACAATGATGATGTGCCGCAGGTTCGGAAGCTGCTCGCGAATCTTGCGAACTTTATGCAGGTGTTTTTTCTGGGTGATGATCGCCGAAGTATCGGCGTTCTGCAGCCGGACCAAAAGCGATTCTTCTCCGAAGGCCGAGAACAGCGGTTGGGCCACTGCCCCGTCTTTAAGATGCCGAGGAATCCGATGTACAACTCGGGCACGCGGTCCATAAAGAGGCAGACGCGCTCGGTTGGGGCTATGCCGAGGTCACAGAGAAACTGCGCCACGGTGTTGGACAGAACCCGCAAATCATCGAAGGTGAACCGCTTCTGATTACCCTGATAGTCTTCCCAGTACAGGGCCACCTTGTCTGCGTGCCCAGACGGCAGATGCGATCGCTGCACATCCATCCAATATTGATGGGGTCACCGGACTTGTAGCCCAGCTCTTCCTCGGCGATGGACCAGGTGAAGTTGGCAGCGACGTCTTCGTACGATTTTGTGGGGGGTTCCTCGTAAAGTACGGAGTTGCTCATTGGATATCCGATCTCGGCGCCGTACGGCTGCTCAAGACTCCAGGATCACCATGGCGCCAGTTTGTCTTTTCGTGGTGGCGATTGCGAGATTGATGTGCTGCACTCCCAGCGTTTTGGCTTTCGCCAGGAGGCGAGCATGCAGCCCAATCCCGTAATCGCGACCGGCACGACACTTGACTTCCACTTCACGAAACGCGGCCAGATCGCTTACTTCACTTCCGAGAGCTTTCAGCACAGCTTCCTTGGCTGCAAAGCAAACTGCATACCGCAACCAAGGGTTAGCGCTCGCGTTGCAGTACAAAATTTCTTCGCCGCTGAATATGCCGTCGTCGCGCACCCAGTCGCTGTGCCTCAGCTCTCGCTCGACGCGACAATTCTCGATCAGGTCAATCCCCAGACCGACGATCACACTGACTCTCCTGGGCGCGCGATCGGCGCGTTCCTAAACCGTAAGACTTCAGGAAAATGTGTATTGCTATGAAATGGCAAGACTTGTGAAGGAGAACCAACCACACAGGCGGGAGCCTGATTGAGAGGAGAATGCCCTCTCGGTAAAAGGCTGCTCAGTATTCTGCGAGGGTGTTGAGCCGGGGATAACATCCTGAACCTCTATGAAGCCGGATGAATGGACGATCCCTCGCACCATAACTCTCTACCCAACCGATGCAGGATGTCGGTGACCTGCATCACCATGGCGGTGGTTGGAGGATGAACCCTCGGGGCGCGGCTAATCTTGTTCTTGGAGCGGCGCGTGGCTTGTTCGCGGTGACGTCCTGCCACCCTAACCGCCGCGAGATCTGGCCTTACGGTAATTGGAAGAGCTGGACCCGAACGTTGTCCGTATCGACAACATAGAGACGGTTGCTCACATCGACCCACAACCCTCTGGGAGAATTAAACTCACCCGTGCGGAGACCGGACTGGCCGAAAGAAGCCTGGAGTGCTCCATCCCGGTTGTACTCGATGATCCTGGAAGTGCCGACGTCAGAGATATAGATGTTGCCGTTCTGATCTACTCCTAGCCCGTCTTCCGCATCGGCCTCCTGGTAGGAAGCATTGCGAACGCTGAACCCTGCGAGAAGGTTACCGTCCAAGTCCATAATCTGAACTCGCCTGCCTGCCATATCCAGAACAGCTACCTCGTGGTTGCTGACCGCAATCTCCGTGGGATAGTCAAACATTTCCGGACCAGCAGTGTTCCTGCGCTCTAATTCTCCTCCGCCGGTGTTCTCCCTGTGTTTTCCCACGCGCTTTAGGAGATTGCCCTCCAGGTCAAGAATAAAGACAAGATGACGAGGTCCGTCGGCGAGATATAAATGGCCCGCTTTGCGGTCGATGGCAAACCCAGTAGGCCGTTGATATAGGTTTTCGCCGTGGAAGTTTCCGATGTAGCGTAGGAACCTTCCGTAGGGGTCATACACCAGGACCATTCCGCGGTTGGCATCGGCGACATAAATATTATCTTTTCCATCGACAGCCACTCCGGCCGGTAACTGTAGCCGGCGCCCTGGTCCGCCGAGAATGCTGAAGGAGGTTTTTCGGTTCGGATCGAGCACGTGTACCGCAGGAACGCCTGGATCGCTAACGATGACGCGCTGTCGGGAGTCGGTGGTCAAGTGTTGCGGCGTCCGTAGCACTCTTGGCCGGCCGTAGACGAAGGAAACAATGGCATCGCGAACGTTAACCGGAAGGGAATGTACTTCCGGCAACGCGATAGCATGTGCCGGTGGCTGCATGTCATCCACCAACCCTACCTTGGAAGAAAGCATCCAGGGAGGAACGCTGCTGCGCCTCGCCTCTTGTCCTAATGCACTTTCGGGAGGCGGCACCTTCAGCGCGTCGAGAAAGCGAGTAAGCTTCGATGTTCCTCGAAACGTCGCGTCGGATTGAAACATCCCCAGATAGACGAGTTCGCGCCCGCGCCCAGGGCTCGGGTGAGAAAGGGCGCTGGCAGGTTGACCAGGTTCCCGCGCGGTTAAGGGCGTCGACCCGCCTCCAGCACGGAAACTCTGGACGTGCGCCGACTGCGACAAGGCAACCGTCATTGCCAACCCAATCGCTACGATCAGCGCAGCCGTCGCTGCGACCGTTCTTCGGTGGGAAAGGAAACTGGAGGATTTCTTTTTGTCGTGCACTGGCTTCACCTGTCGGCCATCAGGCTGGAATCTAAGTCACGAAGAAGACAGGCGCACTCAAGCGCTTGGGAGATGGACCCGGGAGGCCAGTTTCTCGCATGGGCGCTGCGGTCGGAGTGGGTGGGAAAAAGGCCGGGTAGCCTCTCCTCGGATACCCAGTAAGATTTCACGCCTGCGATGGTGATTTGTCAGTGACCCATGCCGCGTCGGGACGTGATAACCGGGGGGTTTAACTAAGGAAAATCTCAAGAGACTTCCTTGGTAATGAGCTTCGCGGGCTAGAGTCCTCTTCGCGGCCACTCCACAGCGCGCTACCAGTCAGATTCGGATGGGAAACAGGCCCGCAGGGAATTAGAAATCTCTTTCCACGTAGCGACGGCGATGCCGCCACCGCTGGTTGCGGGCCTTGCGCGGGAAGACTACCGTACCTTACTCTGCGTCACACTCCTGCTCTGGCGGGCACTGCGGCAGGGTTCCTGGCACTCCCGTCCCCGTACCCGTTGTCCGCGATGCAGATGCTCCGTGCGATGACTCACGGCTTCGATTTGCGGGCTGGGAACTGCTGGAAATCGGCAGATTACCGGAAATCGTCGACACTCCCAGGTTGGAGCTGAGATAGGGGCCGGCCAGGTTGTTGTTGAGATCGTTGTCCAGGACGCGAAGCTGATCAGCTCTCACCCTCGTCACCTTAACACCGTATCGCTGATAACCGTAGTCCAGGCTATTGCTGATGTCGTTGCCGGTAATTCCGATGTGGGTCGACGCACCGGTAATGTAAATTCCATTCGCGTCGGGACTGTTGGCGACATCGTTTGAGTAGATCGAGGAATCATGGATATCGATGTAGGAGGAGGTGTTGGAATCGATCAGGATGCCGTTGCTGGCATTGCGCCGGATGCGTCCCTGCCAGGTGATGCGCGATCCGCCATCGATGCGAATGCCATTGGCGCCCCCATTGATGATAGCCCCGTTCGGATTATCGCTGGTGCCGGCGCCACCGCTCCAACTGTTGGTGAAGGCGGCCGCCACCTGGTACGAGCCCAGAGAACTGTCAAACAGGATGCCGTCGCCGCCGCCGGTGGTATCCGCTTCGAACTCGTTGAAGTACAACCAGAGAGGGTTAGTTCCTCCCATGGTATTCCGCACGATCAGGCAATGCCTTCCATAGCTGCAGGAAACCTGATCTACGTGCATTCCGCCCACGTCCGTGTCGATAATCAGTCCATCAACATTTATGTTGTTGGGGTAAGAGGCGACGTAAATATTACTCAGATGTACGTCGATGGCATGGTCAACCTTAATTGCATATCCGGTGTAGGTTTCGAAACGTGAGTTCGAGACCCGGGTTATGCACGACGAATTGGTTGTAGTTCCGGTAATCCAGAGGCAACCCTGGAACCCGACATACTCTTGCCACGTCCCCCAGTTCGAAGTACACCAGATGTCTTCGATCTGGGTATCCCATCCCCCTAGAACCTCAATTGCAGGTGCGTTAGTCGCGGAGTTATTGCGGTTCACGCCGAAGTTCCGCAGGCGCGAACGCTTGGCAAAGTGCACCGTGATTGGCACCACATTGCCCGGCCCAACCCAGTTGAGTATGGTGGCGTTTGTTCCCTGGCCGATAAGAGTAATTCCATGGGTGACAACGATGGGTGTGGAAAGATCAAACCTCCCCAAGGGGAGAAGAATAGTGCATCCGTTGGGACAGGTAGCAATCGCGGCACCAACCTTCGCTCCCATGTCGCTACCAGGAAAATCCGCCGCATAGAGAATGCCGTCTAACGTGGAGGCGCGCGCCCCAGATGGTAGTAGCAGGCAGCACGCAACAACCAGGAGAAAACGAGAAGAACAATGCATAAGACCGGGTTACCTCCATTACGGACATCGATCGCCGCCTAGGCCGACCGGAAATCGGAGGGTCATACGGCGCTACAGAAACATTCCAGAAGCGTGAAAGGTCGCTCCGTATCACCTAATACCTTGGTTGCAGGTAGGGTTCCCAACCGGAGGGTAAGTAGATTGGAAATTTCTTACGGTGCCTTGTACTGTCTTGCCCCGTGGGACGCGGAGACAAGCGAACTGGGTGACGGTGCCCCTTGACCTAGCCTAGGTGAGGTCGGCAATCAGGCTCGCTCGGTCGAGGGCTTGGTTCATCAACCAGAGGACGCCCTGCCGCCCGCTGGAAAACCTTCGGCCATCGATAGCTTTGCGGCCTATTCCAACTAGCCATGACACACTTTAGAGCCAGGCTCTGTTCTGGTGGGAGTCACCAAACGCCACTAAATTTACTTGACATTTGTCGAAAACTATCCTAAATAGTAGTGACAATCGTTCATAGTTCTGTCGTTTCGCTTGCCCAGACACCCTTCCTTGACCCGGGACGGAGCCTTTCTTGCCATTTTTTGGGCCCTTGAACATCAACACCAGAAAGGTGGGTTTACCATGTCTCCGCACCAACGCCTGTTCCTAGTCATGCTGGTCTTCGGCGGTTTATGCCTGACGCCGCTGCATGCCGCGAATAAAGCCACGCCCCAAGAAGAAGCCGCTTCACCGCAGATCGGCTTTAGCCACGGCCAAGCGACCTACTCGGCAGCGGTACGGGAGGTGGACATGTCGGCCCTTCCGATGGCGCAGCCCTACCATGGCAAGCCGCGGGCTATGCCTGATCAGAAGGAGCCCAACGAAAGCGAAGACAACCGCGCCACCGGATTCCCCATTGCCGGGTACAAGCCGGGAGCGGCTTCCCCAGCCCCTCAGATTTCGCTCGGCCAGACTCCGGGTACCACGGTAAGTTTCCTGGGCGGATCGGAGGAGAACTGCGGATTCTGGATCCCTTCGGACCATGCTCTGGCTGCCAGCTCGGTCTACGAAGTTCAGGTGCTGAACGCCTGTATCTATGTGTATAACAACAGCGGAACCGTGCTCAAAGGGCCGGTTGATCTGGCGACCTTCTTTGGTGCGGCCGGCGACGCGGTCGGCGATCCGCGAGCGCTCTACGACTGGCGCAACAGCCGGTTCATGATCGTAGCCGAGGATTTCACTGCCAATAACATTCTGGTTGCTGCCACCAAGACTTCGAATCCCACCGGTAATTGGTGGATCTACACCATCTCGGCTAATGCCGGCGGACTGCAGGGATCGGCTGACTTTCCCATGATCGGCCAGACCGTGCAGGAACAAGGCTCGAGTAACTTTGGTGGGCTTTACATCAGCTGGGACCGGTTTGGTAGCAGCGGTTTTGTGGATGATGTGGTCTGGATTTTGCCCAAGGATAAGATCTATTCCGGCGCGGGCTTTAGCTTCCACTATTTCTATAACCTGAACGTAAACGGGACGACGGTGGACCATGTACAACCCGCCGACGTAATGGACCGCGGGGATCAGCCACGCGCCGAGTTCCTGATCAACACCAAAGACTTTAACTTTAATTGTTCTTCGGGAAGCCCCTGCAACGGGTTGGTGGTATGGGCCATCTACTATGGCGTGCCGCCGTCGGGTGGAGGCCCAACTTTGACCGGTTCGGTCATATCCACGGGGAACAACTATATCTATCCCGTTACCGCAGCTCAGCCCGGTAGTGGCAGCGGGAGCCAATGTGCCATTAACACCGGGAACGCGGGCATTACCAGTCAGGTGTATTGGAGTGCCGGCGATCTCTACCTGACCGCCAGTACCGGAGCCTTGAATGGGCAGGCGTCCGACGGCTGGCTGTTCTGGCAGGTTCATCCCTATCTGACCAACGCCAGTCCTGCCACCATGGACGGTGCATCGATTCGTAACGAAGTCTGCTGGGGATGCAATGGGTTCGGGGGCGACAGCACACTCTCCGAATATTATCCTGCTGTCCAGCCAAATGAGGAGGGCGACGTCACCTTCGTGTTCAACTGGTCGTCCAGCTCGCAGTATCCTTCCACGGCTTATCTATCTAGCCGTGCGACCGAACCGACCGGCGGGTTTGACGACGGCGGTTTGAACTTCGCAAGCGGTCAGGCCGCGTACTGCCAAATAGACAACTTCGGTCGCAATCGCTGGGGTGACTACACCGCGACCTCACCGTATGGCTCGATTCGCGGACTGCGGCCTACCTTCTGGTTCGCAGGCCAGTTCTCCGAGTCCAGCGGCAACTGGGGAACGTCTGTTGGCCAGACGGCCTACACGGCGGTGTCGCAACCGTAGCCGCAGGTACAACTTCAGCGCAAGAAAGCCCACCCAAGCGAAGTCCTGGGTGGGCAATTCTTCTGAATGCAACAGCTGATCGTCACTCGATCATCAGCTCCCGCAAACTTTCTTCGCAACGATCCGAACCAGTTCAGTCGCCGACTACTGCGACTGCACTGCCTGCAAAAGGTTCAGCAGCCCGTAGCCGAAGGTATTGTCTTGCAGGGTGCTGGGACCGCGGCAGTTTCCCTGCGTCGAGAAGTTGGTCAGATGCTGCGCGGCGTGTTCAAACACACTCTCCGATGCACTGACGTTTCCGATCAGACTGGGCTTGGCCTGCCACAACAGCGCGACGCCTCCGGCAAGATGGGGAGCCGCCATCGAAGTTCCCGACCAGCCGGATTCGTAGCCATTGCCCGGCACCGCGCCGCGGATATTCACTCCGGGAGCCGACATATCGGGCTTGGTGCGGTGGCTGCCGTCGATGGTGACCGGACCTCGGCTGCTGAAGCTGGCGATGTTGTTGCTGGAATCGAGCGCGCCGATATCGACCGAGCTGGCATAGATGGCAGGCGGATACATAATGGTCGAGCAATTCGGACCGTCATTGCCGGCCGCCATCGCGGGAAAGATTCCGGCGGCGCGCACCGCGTCCACAATGCTCTGCAGGGTGTCGTAGGAGCAGCCTTCGCTGGGCGGGCAGACCCAGGAATTGTTGATGGAATCGGGCGCCTTGGTCGGATCGCCCTGGTTGGGATTGCCATTGACCGGGTAGGGAGCAATCAGGAATTGGAAGCACTCGGTGTACTGCGAGGGCGAGCCGTTGCCGCCCGCGTCCATATTGCGGCAGGCGATCCACTTGGCGCCCGGAGCCACGCCGACCTGGTTGCCTTGTCCGTCGTCGCCCACCATCTCGCTGACCGTGAAGGTACCGTGACCATGAGGATCGATGGGCGTGGGCGAGTGCTGGCTGGTGGCGTCGTGCCAGTTGTAATCGTGATCCACCTGCTGGCCGTCCCAGCCGCGATAGTGATTCTTCAGCGCCGGATGGTCCCACTGCACTCCGGTATCGGCGCCGGCAACCACCAGGCCTTCGCCGTGGAAGCCGAGCGCCCAGACATCGGGAGCCTTCACCCGCTGCACGTTCCACTCAACCCCGCTGGGTTGGAAAGTCGTGTCGATCTTGGTGGGCGACGGTAGAGCGGTACGCACGTGAGGATTCGCCTCGATTTCGGCGACATCGCTGCGCGCGGCCAGCGTCTCCATCAGGCTGCGGTCGCCGGTGACTTTAATCATGTTGACGATATAAAAGGACTGATAAGGAATGCCGCGTTGCTGCAGCAGAGCAAGAATGGGACCTTGGGACTGACTGAGCGACGGAGCGTAACGTATTGACTACGAAACGGCCCTTTTCCAGCTTGGTGGTCAAATTGTTGGCCGGACTGAGATCGGCTTGCTGGGCGAGCACGACCAAGGCCTCGGTCACCCCGCCATTCGAGGTTTCCGATAACACGCGGGAAGAGATTTTCGCGCCGGGGTCGCCCGTCTGGCTCGACCAGCAGAGCGGTACCAGTCCGGCCCACAGCACGGTTACTGCGGCTGTGAACAGTAGTTTGCGTAATTTCATGGTTATTCTCCAGAATGATGTCTTTGCGGAAGTGAGGTCCAACCCTGTAGCTGAGGACGGGATTGACTGCAACTCGCGACTGGAATGTAGTTCGTAGTGGCACTCTTGTCAACTAAAGTATCCGATCGGGTGGGTCAGTTTGGATTGTTATCCCGAGCAAACCACCTTTGCACAGCGAGGGATCTCCCACCCCGTCACGCGCAAAATCGGCGCGCACCGGGCCCGGTCTGGGCGTGCTGATTCGCGCCGCCGCGCGAAAGGCACGCATCCTCAGTCAAACTGACCCACTACCCTCCGCTTGGTGGTCGTCGCTGGCTGATTTAGGCTCACAGCTAGTTGTGATTGCGGTCACAGCGGGGAAGGGTGGAATTTGGCATAAGTGGGGCATGACCAGTGTGGGTGCCAAAAGTCAGATCCTGAAAGCGTCCGATGCCCTGAGTGCCTGTCTTACCGAGGCAGGGAAGAAGGAGCATTTTTCTACCACCAACATCCTGTTCCGTGAGGACGGCGACAGCGCCGGCGTCTTCCTGGTAGTCAAGGGCAGAGTGTGCATGAGCGTGAAGAACCTGCCCACGCTGGACCGGCTATTCGGGAGCGGGTCGTTGCTGGGTTTGCCCTCCAGTTTTACCGGGCGACCATACAGCCTGACCGCCGATAGCGGTCACCGAGGTGGATGTGGTGCACGTGAGGCAAGAAGACTTTGTTCGCTTGATGCGCGAGCGTCCAGAGCTGTGCCGCGAAGCCACCGAAATTCTGGGCAGGGAAGTGACGTTTATCCAGTCAGCGCTGGCGGAGCGTCGCAGGCAGGCCGCCCACGCGCGGTCCTTGGGCACTGACGTGGTTGTCGTCTAGCGGACTCGCGTCGCGCCGAGTGGCACCCTAACCTACTCAACCTCAAAGTCGGCACTTCTAGCGGCCGTGGAATTTCCGGCAGAGTCCGCCGCTTGCAGCTCCAGACGATACGAACCCGGAGCCAGCTTATCCATTGGCACTCTGCCCCCCACAGCGACCACCGGATCGCCGGCTTTGGCGCCCGGAACCGGCCCGCCAACGTCGACTTTCTGTTCGCCGGTCTTGCGGTCCACCACCCGCATCTGAATGCGGACGTTAGGAGGGGTCGCAGTGGTCAGCAACGGGTCATAGATCTCGACATAGAAAACCGCGACATCGCCTTTTTTGAAACGATCGCTGCCGGCGGGAATAATCTCCATGCCCTGCGCTACCAGCGGAGTGCGATCTTCCAGCAGAGCGGCATCCAGTCCTGAACTCACCTGCGATAGAGGATGGAGCTCTTTGCTGAGAGCCAGAGCGCTCATGCCAAATTGCTTGGCATCGTAGCCCTCGACCACCAGCGGCATTTCCAGCTTACCGAAGCTTTCTCCGCCCGAGCTGAACGCTACTTTCAGGTCGTAATGGCCGGAGGCAATCTCGAACTGGTTTTCGTAGTGATAAGGGTTTTTGGCGAACTCCTCCACTTCCGACTTGCCCTCAAAATTAAATTCCACGTTGTCACTGAAGCGGGCGGCAATCGTTCCATCCGGCTTATAGGCTAAGCCGAGGACGTTGATTTCGGCGTGCATCTTGCCTTTTTCCTTGCTGAACTTGATGGCGCTGGCGGGTATGTCAATCGCCAGATTCACCCGGGCGGTATTCGCCGAAGTATAGAAGTAGGGCGCCAGCATGGAAGCAGCGATGTTTCCCGGCTTGCGAACCCGTAGCCTGATTTTCCAGTTGCTTTTCCACCGGCTTGCCCGCCAGCAGATCCGTGGGCCGGACATTGCAATATCCACTGCGCGAGCGGACCACCGTCCCGCCGCGGTCTACTTTGACGCGCAAAGTGTGGCACGTGCCTTCGTCGGAAGCCGGAGGCGTATATCCCAGAACATAATATTGCGTTTGTTCCTGCGCGATCTTCTGCAAGCCTCCCAGCAGATCGTTGGTATTAACGATAACGAAACCGCCAGTACCCACCGCCAGCTCATAAAGAACTTCTTGAGCATTGGCGACGTTGGTAACCGATGGAACCAAATTACGCGACTGGCTGTAAGGCGCCGTAGGGAGCGGGTTCATGGGAACGGACCCAGTGTTTCCAGCGGTGCCGCGAGAGCCACTCCCGCTGCCGGTTCCTGTGCCCGAATGTCCCCCGCCCGTGCCCCCGGAATGTCCGCCACCGCCGCTACGTTCCTCCGCCATGTTGCACGTATACCAGGCGCGCCGGCGCGTCGGCGCCCTCACCGCCGAGATGGAGGGTTGCGCTCACCAATTGGGCAGGGGCGTAGTCATCGGGAAAGATCTGCAGTTTGGGAGCGGCGCCGAAGGGCGTCACCAGGCCGCGAACGTCGATTGGATAGATGGCCACGTTAGCTTTATTACAGGTGTTGATGACCGCCGTAAGCTCAGACTGACGCTGAATGGTGCTGGGATCGGCAGGGTTCATGGGAAAGCCTGCCGACAGCAGCACCAGCGTCTTGCGTCCAGGAACCGTAGCCAGACTCTTCGCCATATCTCGCAAGGCCAGACAGCAGGGTATGGGCGCCGAAATCGGCTTGCGCATTCATGATCTGCGGGATGCCCGTCCGGCAACGCTGGACCGGTGATGCGGAAGCCACTTCCGGATTCGCCGACACGGCGGAGAACTTCAGATTGCTGTACGGCTTGCTTCAATCGCTCCGCGTCGGTGGTGAAGTTCTGTGTGACATGCAGCGTGCCGCCGAAGTCGACGACGGCGATGTAGCGATTCTCGCCGGCATTGGTGTCAAGAAATTTCAGGGCCGCAGCACGCGCCTGCGCCTGGTCGTTGATGATTCATGGTGGAGTTGTCGAAGAACAGAACCAGGTAGCGCCGCTGATTGTCGGAAGGCGAGTTGGGATCGGTTTCGAAGGAGAAGGTCTTGACCGGCTGCTCCTTGTTGTCCTCCCAGACTCGAAAATCCTTCTGCGTGAGATCGCGAATGTAGTTGCCCTGCTTGTCGGTGACCACCGTGTCCACCAGCACCAGGCGCGTTTCCGCCTTGATGGTGGGCGTGGTGGAACCTTCCGCCGCCGCTGGCTGGGCTGGAGGAGTCTGCTGGGTCTGCGGCCACGCCAGCATCCAGGCGGCGCAGGTCGGAAGCACGAGGAGAAAGCTGCCCAGCAGAAAACCACAACACTTCATATTCAGCCCCTGCACTTACTGAATTTCGACCGCGCTATTTTGCTCGGAGAGTTGTCCGTCTTCGTCGCGGACTACCAGGCGAACCACATAGCTTCCCGGCTTGACGTCAAAGCTGCTCTTCAAGCTGATGCCCGAATTCAGCTTGGCTTTCGAGCGTTTCATCCTTCAAATGCAACTGCAGTACCTTTTGGGTTCCGCTGACGAAATTGCCGTTGCGATCGAACACGGCGGAGACGATCGGTCAGGTCGTTATCGTTTCTGCCATTTACCTTGCGAAAGTGAATATGCCGCACGTCCATGTGTACCACCACGGAGAGCTTGGCGTCAGTGTCGTCGGGCTTGAAGAACTGCGTGTGCAGCTCGACCGGAATATCGCGCGACTCTTCCTGCGAGAAGACCGCGTCTTCGATGGCCTGCCGCGCCTGCTCCTTGGGATCCGTCGTACCCTGGGGAGCATAGTAGCCCTTGCGGGCCTGAATCAGGCCCTTGGCCGGGCTGTTCAGCGTGACCTTCAGCTTGTGGTAGTGGCCGTCCGCCTTCAGGTTCTGCGGAGAGAAGCCGAGCAAATAGGAAAACTCCGGCTGCGCGGCCAGGCGGCGAAAGGCTTCCTCCAGATCGTTATTGTTGTGAAAGAAAGTGCCGCCGGTAGCATCGGCAAAATCGGCCAGGATGTCGGCATCGGCTGCCTGCTCCGCGGTGTGATACTGCTGCACCAGTCCTGCGATCGCTGCACTGGGAGGCCGCTGCTGGCTGGCGTCCGGCATGTTGGTGTAAAGGCCGCGGGCATCCAGGGTATTAATCACGACGTTGGAGTGCAAGGCGTGGTCCGCGAGTTGCGATTGCTCCTGCAGGGCATCGGTGTTCATGAAGCCGGGCGAGACCACGATGATCATGCGCTGCCCGGGCATGGCGGAAATTCGCCGCACCGCTTCCTTCAACGTTCCCAGAGAAAGCCGGGTTTCCTGGCCGCCTGTCTCTAGTTCCTGGCGGGCAAAAGCCTTGACCTGGATCTGAACGCTGGCCTGACTCTGCGACGTAACCGTAGGGCTGCAGTCGTACATATCCTGTATCGCCACCTGCGTCGCCTGGGGATCGTTCTTATTTTCGATCAGGTCGGCCATGTAATAGGAGATGTCCGGACACGGGGTCACGCCGGTATGAGACAGCGGTCGCGGCAGCAGGCGATTCATAGTTGCCGTCAATTGCGCCCGATCGTCGGTGAAGTCAAGCTGCGTCTGGCCGGAGGTGGAATAGATGGCGGCGCGATCGGTCGGCTGTAGCGATTGCAACTGGTGTTCGGCTGCATTTCTGGCCTGTGCCAGGTCGGAAAAGCTCAGATGGATGTCGTCAAACAGATAAGCAATGTAGCGCTGCGGCCCGGTTGCGGTGATAGTTGCGGCCGGCTGCGTTGGCTGTTCGGCGGGGGTTTGGGCTGCATTCGGAGCGACCGCCGGGCTTGCTCCCGCCTGTTCCAGGCTGAACTTGCTGATGACCTGCGGCTTGCCGTTGTCGAGCAGCTGGAAGTCTTCCTGCTTGAGACGTGCCGATGGCGTGTCCTTGCGCGTCGCGCACGACCACCCGAACTTCAACCAAATTAACCTTTACTTTGAAGGTAGGAGTCTCTTCGCTGGAAGAAACTTCCGGTGCGCTCTTCTCTGGCGATTGGGCAGAAGGTGCTGCTGTGCTGGCCGCTGCAGCATTGGTTTGCGAGAATGCCGGCGCGGTCAGCAATGAGGCCAAAAAGCAGGTCGCACACAGAAGCCCAGGGCCGCGGCGCCATAGAGGGGAAGGTTTCATATTCCCAGCCGAGCTTCTACCTGCACTGGCTATTAGCATTTTGTCACCAGTCTACAGGGACAGCGCTGCCCGGTTGTGCGCTGGATTGTAGACCAGCCTGCTGGATATGGGAACACCAATCGCGTTATCGATCGCGGTTTTAGTCTCGATTTCCGATAGGACTAGGATAATCCATAAGCCTGCGCATTCGATGGTCGCGTGCGAGTTTTGAGAAATCTCACTTATTGCGGCAAGATGCGAGCGGTTGCCCTGAACTTATGACAGTTGTGGAACTCCAGCACGTTGCGATCATGAATCTTGTCGTAGCCGACACTGTTTACCACCGATTTTAGCGGTAACACGAAACTGGTGCCGTCGCCGAAAGGCACTTCGTCATAGGCGATATCGAGGTCGGCATCGCGCAGCGGGAAATCCAGGGGCAGGGCGGTAGCCACCATGTGAAGCTGAAGCAGATCGCCGCTGGCCTCGTCGATCCATAATTGCCCGTGATAGGGTGGAGCAACCATTTGCCCGTCGACATGTAAGCGCCATAACGGAAGGTCCTGGCGCGCAACCTCATACTGAAAAGTCAAGGCGCGCCGTCCCCTGATTTTGCTTTGGTTCATGAACTGAAATGTGACCTGGTTACCAGGGTTGAAGATGGCGCGCACACTCGCTCCGAAATGCCCGGTCGACCACGTGCCCGTGTTAATTATCCCCGCATCCCGCAACGGCTGACCATTCGATTTCAGTTCCCGGAACGACTCCTTACCATCTTCGTAAGTAACTTCGGCGGTTATAACGTCGGCAGCGTGTTCGTTGCGGAACCGGTAGGTCTTCTGCTCGCAGGTGAAATTCGGCATCTGCTGCGGAATTGACAGCGCATACTGGCACACCTTGTGCAGAGCGTCAGCATGGGGCATGTCCGGAGCAAGCGAATTGCATGCAGTTGACGGGGAGAACGCATCCTGCAGGTTGCCTGAGGCAATTTGAGCGGCCAGAGATGGGCCAAGCAGGAGCGTGACCACCAGCCCGCAACGGAGAAGCCCGTGCATGGCCCCGTATTCTACTGCTGAACTCTCAACTTTGTGCAAAAAAGGTTGTGCAATTTCTGAAAATGGAGTGGAGTGAACTATCCTTGCTGGGGCTGTACCAAGGTCTGACTCGGACGTGGCACATGATTCAACGGGGCTGAGGCCGCCTCCGGTGTTAACGAGCATCGGAATACCGATGTGGCTTGATACAAACCGAAATCATTTATGAGATGGCTTGTAGTCGCGATTCTAGATATGGCTAAGGTGAACGTGGTGACTCGGCGGGAAGTTCCTCTCACTTTACTGGTGGTCGCATGCTTTGGGCTGGGAATGGCTCGTGGCGAAGCCACTGCTCAGACCAAGTCAGCGTCTAATCCGTCTCCGACGATTTCCATTGGAGGAGAACCGGTGGCCACGCTGCGGCGTCCAGCAGTCAACGATGCGAGCAAGCCGCAGTTTCTGGAGGCGGAAATTCTGCCCGGACGCGGCATGGCAGTCCTGCAGATCAAAGCCTATCTGCCGGGCAAGGGTGAGATTGACCTGCTGAATTCTCCTCCGCTGCCGGAAGCCGAGAAATTGCTCGACCAAGGCGATGACGAGTTTGGCAACCAGATCTTCAAAATGGGCGGAGCGATTCTGCTGCCCTTTGCTAATCGTATTCGCGGCAAGGTTTCGGCCGAACGGAAAAACCATTACCGCGACGGTAGCCGGGAAGACCGTTACCCTCCCTGCCAATTGGAGCGGCAACAAACCTGGAGCGGAGAAGCACGCCATTCACGGCCTGATGCGGCGATCCCAATTCCAGGACGTGGTAGTGCAGAATGGCACCAAGGAGTCGACTATTTCTGCCGTGTTACACGCCGGCAACTTCGACGGGCACTGGCTGTCAGACACCGACGTGAAGGTCGAAACAACGCTGAGCCACGACGCCTTCGAAATGACAGTCACGGCGAAAAACGTTGGCCATGACCCGCTCCCAATGGGCATCGGGTGGCATCCATATTTCGTCCTGCCGAGCGGCAACCGGCAGCAGGTGAGATTGCACCTGCCCAGCCAGACGCGCGCCATCATGAACAATTATGACGATTCGTTTACCACCGGCGAACGCGTTCCGGTAAAGGGAACGCCGTACGATTTTTCCGCTTCGGGCGGAAAGCCTTTGGGAACGCAGTATCTGGATGACAATTTCTCCAATCTGAGTTACAACCCGGAGGGAAGGACGGTTTCAGAGATTGTCGATCCGGCGGCAAAATACGGCTTGCGGCTGATCACGCTCTCGCCCCAGATCAAGTCGATCCAGGTTTATGCTCCGCCGCAGAAGAATTTCGTCGCCCTCGAGCCGCAGTTCAACCTGCCCGATCCTTATAACCAGGATTGGGGAAGTGCAGACACCGGCATGGTTCTGCTCCAGCCCGGACAGTCCGTCGCCTGGCGCGTCCGGTTGGAGTTGTTCACGCCGAATCCGGGGTCCTAGGCGAGTCCTGGGTTTGGACTTGCCGGGGTGGAAGAATAGGTAAGCCATGCATCGTCTTGCCATCAAAACGCACAAGAAGCGCGAGGTCATCGACATCACGCAGAAGCTGGAAGCGGTCCTGTGGAAACAGTATGAAGACAAGACCGGCATCTGCCAGCTCAGCCTTCTGCATACAACGGCCGCGCTGACCACTGCCGATCTCGATCCCGGCACCGATCTCGACATGCTCGACGCCTTCGAGCTGATGGTGCCCAAGCTCGACTATCGCCATGAGCACAACCCCGAGCATGTGCCCGACCATATTCTGTCGGCGATGATCGGAACCTCGGTGAGCCTGATGGTGGAAAGCGGCTTGCTCCTGCTGGGCACGTGGCAACGCGTAGTGCTGATCGAATTGGACGGCCCGCGTGAGCGCGAGTTGGTGATGGCGCTGGCCGAGACGGAGTAATCGCTAGCGCATTTCACAGAAAATGCGTTGGTGCTCGGCAACAATGCGCTGTTTGGCTTCCAGGTCTGGGTCGAGCGACCACACTCCCATTTCATGAGTGCCGCCCAATAGGATCCCATCGCTGCGTGGAAACATGTAGAGGTCTTCGGGCAGGGTTATATATTGGATTTCCGGCTGCGGCAGCAGAAACATCAGTTGTCCCTTCACCGGCGTCAGCTCTTCATCTCCAAATAACCTCTTGGCTCCCAGGCCGGTGCAATTGACGATCACGCGTTGCGACAGCGTCTGCAATTCCGCCAGGTTGCGAAACTCCTGAACTTTGATCTGGCCGCCGGCCATCCGGAAGTCCTCCATCACGGCCGGCAGGTAGGTGTTCGGCTCGATCATCATAGTGTAGAACTGGCGCACGTACGGGAAGGGAAATGGATTCTCCGCGGGCGCCAGATCGCGCATCTCTGGGACCAGGTCGCGAATCGGGCTGTCCAGGCTGAGCAAGCCTCCACTGGGAATGGGCTCCGGTCCCATCCGATAATTCGGCAGCCAGCGAATGCCGTAATGCGCTCCTACCATGATTTGATAACGGCGGTTCGCAATGTGCGAAGCCTCTTCGAAGCGCGCCATAAACTCCGGCGTCTGATGTCCCCGCTGAAAGACAAAGACCGGAAACCACTGGGCGCCGGCGATGTTGGACGTCGTGTTGGGCGGAATATCTTTGGCGTAGATGGTGACGGTGCAATCCCGCTCTTGCAGGAGTCGAGCGGTGGCCAGGCCGACGGCACCGCATCCCAGCACCGCTATATTTTTCTCTCCAGTACGGTCAACTTCGCGGCACGCCAGCTCACCCGTTCCCCACGACAGTGTGACGCCTCCACCACCGTGGCCGTAATTATGGACAACGAGTTTATCGTCCAGCTTCTGCCCGCCGACCACGAATCCCGAGGGCCGGAATGGCCGCAGCCCAACCACAGTGCGGATTTCGCGATCCGGTTGGACGTTGACCTTGGGCAGCTTGAGTTGTGGAGGCTGAGCGGCGGGAGCCGGAGGAGCGGCGGCGGAAGCCACGCGTTTGGCGGCGCAGCCTTCCAGCGCAGCCGTGCCCGCGAGCACACCAAGCGCCTTAAGTGCCGAACGCCGATCCATGCGTGCAGGAGTATAGCGTGGTGGAGGCGCACGATTGGCGCGATTTCCTGCGTGGTATCGGATTAGGCAACTTCGCCCTATTCCCCATAGCTGAACGAAATAGTCTTGTCTTCCTTCGCGCCCACGGTGATGATCTGTGTCTGCTCCCCGTATTTCTCCTGCACCGCGGCGATGGTATAGGTGCCCGGCGGCAGCCCCTGCAGGCTGAACTTGCCGTCTTTACCGGTGACTGCGAAGAATGGATTACCGATCACGCTGAGATACATGTACATCCAGGGATGCTGGTTGCACTTGATGGGGATCATCAGTTCCGGCGTGCTGAAGGTCTTGTCCAGCGGTTGCGAGTTGGGCATCTGCGACTGGTTCCATTCGCTATTGTGCTTGGACATGGAATGAATATTGTGCAGCGTCTGGTCGGCGTCTTCGAAGCGCACCGGCTGGCCCGTCATGACTGCCACCATGTGTGGGACGTAGCGGCATCCCTCCTGCTTGACGGTGACAATCTGCTGCGGCGGGTCAAAAACACGATTGCCGAGACCGTCTTTGACATAGACCAGCACGTTCGCCAGATGGCCGTCGTCGACCACAACCTGCTCCGATGCGGTGTTGGCCTTTGCAGCCGGGGTCGTTGGACATGTCGATTGGCTTGGCTCGAGGCGGAGTTCCTGCAAAACTGACCGTGCCTGTGACCGCGGCCGCCGTGGCAGGATCGATAGGCGTAGCCCGCGCTCGTGAATTGTTCGCAGCCTGGACCTGCGGCGCGCTGCTCTTGTTGCAACCCATAGAAAGCGAGAGGCCCAGGAGAATGAGGAGAAAACTGCAGTAGCCCTTGCGAATCACGTATCTGTCCCTATCACCATGTATGAGGAAACCTTTTATTGTACTCTCCGGCAAAGCCGCTGCCGGGCGTTCCCATCATCGTTTTTTGACGGTCTGCGGCGTTGTTTTGACAGCTTGCGGCCTGCGGGGATCGACGTGCGTCCAATAACAGGGGCTTCGCCGATGCGTTTCATCTTGCTTGCCGTTCTGCCGCTACTGTTGATTTTGTTTCCAGCCGCCAACGCCGAAGATCACGAACCGCAGACCGTCGTCCTGGCGCACGTGCGCCTGATTGACGGGACAGGCGCCCCGGCCAAGGACAACATGTCCATCACCATTCGCGGCGGCAAGATTGTCGGCATTATGAAAGGCGGCTCGGACGCACCAGCATCGGCGCGCGTGATCGACTACTCCGGCAAGACGGTGATGCCGGGCCTGATCAACGCGCATGGGCATTTGGCGCTGGTGTGTGGGACGCAGAACGCGGCTACCTGCTACACCAAAGACAACGTCATCGCCGAGTTGCGGCAGTACGAGCGCTACGGGGTTACCAGCATGTTGTCGCTGGGCCTCAATCGCGACCTCATTTATGAGGTTCGCGAAGAGCAGCGCGCCGGCTCACTCGATGGTGCGACTGTCTACAGCGCCGATCGCGGCATCGGCGTTCCCGATGGCGCCCCACCGCTGCCACGCGCTCGACCAACTCTACACGCCCAAGACGCCGGCAGAAGCTCGTGCTGACGTTGACGCGATGGCAGCTCGTCATGCCGACTTCGTCAAGATCTGGGTCGACAACCTGCACGGCACCAAGCCGTCAATGGACCCGGCAATTTATGGTGCCGTGATCGAAGAGGCCCATCGCGACAAACTTCCGGTCGCGGCCCACATTTACTATCTGGCCGACGCTAAGGCAGTCGTGTCTGACGGCGTCAATGTGCTGGCGCACAGCGTGCGCGATCAGACGGTGGATGAGCCGTTGCTGGCCGCGATGAAGCAACACGGTGTGTACTACGTTCCCACCCTTACCGTGGATGCATCCTTCTTCGCATTTGCCGAGAATCCGGAGTGGAAGAACGATCCATTTCTGCAGAAAGCCGTCAGCCCGGAGTTGCTCGCCGCGCTCACCAGCGATGCCGCACGCCAGAAAATCGAAAGCGATCCGAATCTGGCGCTGCACAAGCGAGACTTCGCTAACGATCAGAAAAACCTGAAGCTGGTCTACGACGCGGGTGTGAAGGTCGGCTTCGGCACGGACTCTGGAGCGATGCCGGCGCGCGTGCCCGGTTTCGCCGAACATCAGGAGTTGGCCATGATGGTGCAGTCAGGTCTAACGCCGATGCAAGCCATCGAATGCGCGACTATGACGAACGCAGAACTTCTCGGCATTGAGCATACGACGGGGACGCTGACCGTAGGCAAGCGGGCCGACTTGATCGTCCTGGACGGCAATCCGCTGGACGACATTCACAACTCGCGAAAAATCGTTGCGGTGTGGCACGGGGGCAGGGAAGTGCAACCAGCCGTGGCGAGGAAGTGAACGTAGACGAGGCCTGTCCCGCTGGACGACCGCCTACATCTCCACTTCCTGCAATTCCGGCCTGGGCGGCGGAATGGTGTGCAGCGCTTCGACCATGGCGTCGGCAAACTCGCTGGTGCCGGCCGTTCCGCCTACGTCACGCGTGAGATGCTTCTTCTCGCCATAGACCTTTTCCAGCGCCAGGCGAATGTGGTTAGCAGCATTCTCTTCGCCGAGATGGCGCAGCATCAGAATGCCCGATCTCAGCACCGCCGTCGGGTTAGCCAGGTCCTTGCCGGCGATGTCGGGAGCGGAACCGTGCACCGCTTCAAAGATAGCGATTTCGTGTCCGAAGTTCGCGCCGGGGACCAGACCTAGTCCACCGACGAAGGCCGCGCACAGGTCGGAGATGATGTCGCCGTATAAGTTCTCCAGCAGCAACATGTCGTACTGATAAGGATTCATCACGAGCTGCATACAGGTGTTGTCCACAATGTGCTCGCCGTAAGTGATCTCGGGATATTCCTTCGAGATATTGCGCGAGCAGCGGATGAACAGGCCGTCCGACAGCTTCATGATGTTGGCTTTGTGGATGGCGTGAATCTTCTTGCGCTGGTGCCGCCGGGCGTATTCGAAGGCAAAGCGGGCGATGCGGGTGGAAGCCTTCTCAGTAATGATCTTCAGACTTTCGACGACGCCAGGCACGACTTCGTGCTCGATGCCGGAGTAGAGACCTTCGGTGTTCTCGCGAACAATGACCAGATCGACGCCGGGATAGCGCGTGGGCACGGCGGGCAGATTGCGGATCGGCCGAAAGTTGGCGAACAGCTCAAACTGCTTGCGCAGCGCGACATTGATGCTGGAGAAGCCGCCGCCGATCGGTGTCGTGACTGGCCCCTTCAGGCCGACGTGGGTGCGCTCGATGGACTCGGTCAACTCTTTCGGGATGTACTCGTGATATTTCTCGAAGGCTTCGGCACCGGCGGCGTAGCTCTCCCATTCGAACTTAACGCCGGTGGCCTCCAGAATGCGAACCGCGGCGCTGACGACCTCAGGGCCGATACCATCGCCGGGAATTAACGTGACTTTATAGGACATTGATTTTGTAGTGTGACGGCCCGGATCATTCCCCGGACTTGGCTTTAGCTGATGCATTTTCCTTGGTATCGAGCAGTTCCTTCAACTCGGCCATGAACTCGCGCACATCCTTGAAGTCGAGATAAACCGAGGCGAATCGCACATACGCAACCTTATCGATATTCTTCAGGCGGTTCATGATCAGTTCGCCAATTTCGCTGGTCTTCCGCTCGCGCTCCGGCGAATCGACCACGAAACCTTCGGCGTCGTTGACGATCTGCTCCAGTTTGCCCATGGAAACCGGCCGCTTCTCGCATGCCCGCAGCAGTCCGCTGAGGACTTTCTGCCGCTCAAATTTCTCCCGACGACCGTCCTTTTTCACCACCATGTAGGGGATTTCGTCGATGCGTTCGTAGGTGGTGAAGCGCTTCTCGCACTTCAGACACTCGCGGCGGCGGCGGATGGACTCGCCTTCCTTGCTTTCGCGCGAATCGACTACTTTGTCGTTTTCAAAGCCGCAAAACGGGCACTTCATGAGTGAGAGAGCGTCGCTCTTCGATTGTAACAGGGGAGATGAGGTTCACCACGGAGGCACGGAGGACGCGGAGTTTTGGACGAATGACAAGAGTTAACTTGGCGTTAAGGCTAGTGTGTTTTCTTCTTCGGTCTCGATCTGCCGGAAATTTTCTCAGGCTGATACCTTATTCCCCAGATTCGCAATAGCTGCTGGCACGCAGCTGCGAAGTCGCCTGTGAAATCGACTAGTTGAAAACTGGAAAGGGTCCATGAGAGTTGAGAGAATTTGCAGCGCTTAATGAGCACCGGAATGATTTTCTCGTTGTATCTCCTCTCGTCGAGAGCAAACAGCAATTCGCGTTTCACCCACGGTGAGCGGATCGGCTCGGTGTCAATACTACGAGAAACCAATCGCATTCGGCCAAAGCGCGGCCAATTTCGTCGTGCCACTGTTTGGCGCCTTTAATGTCGGTCTCGCTGTACCAGAATTTGATCTGATGTTGGCTCAGGACTTTGACGAGACGCAGAACAAAGGCGCGATCCCGACTGGAGTGCGAGAGGAAAACCTTGCTGTTGCCGGAAGGGACACGTTTGGATTTTGGCAAGCTTACGCCGCCTGCTTTAGAGCACCGGCAATAGCGTCGCTTACTTTGGCCGCGCCCCGACTCGCCTTAAGGAGCTCAAATCGACCGAGTATCCAGGGAATGTCAGGTGTATCGCGCACCAGGACAGGGAAGATCCTATGTTCGTAATTGAGATCGCCTAAGGCGTATTGAATTTCATTTCGAACGTATGCTGACTGCATGGACGCCGGCGAGATCAGCACGACCATGGCTTTAGACTTCTTTAGCGCTTTAGATATTGCAGCTGCCCAATTATCCCCGGGAAGAAGCTTTTCCGCCTCTCGCCAGACCTCAAGACCTCGTTGCTGAAGTTCATTGGAGAGAGCTTTCGCAAAGGACTCGTCAGTCTGGTGATAGCTCAAGAATACCTGCATCGCAACCTCGATAATCTTGATATTAACACCAGCTTCAGCGCGTTAGTTTGGCTTATTCCGCCAGTGCGGCGGCCTTCTCTTCGGCTTCGGCGACGGCGCGGATCGATACGTGCTCGTGCCGCGCGATTGCCAGTCCCGCCGGTATGACCGACATAAACGTCACCGCCCACAACAGGATGCCGCAGCTCACCGCCAGTTCGTGCTCGATGTGGAAGCCCGAGCTCAACATGCTGATGGTCGCTAGTTGCGAGCCGCCGCCGACAGCCGGCAACTGCAGCATCGATCCCACCATGCTGGAGCCCATCAGCACGACTTCGTGCGGCAGGGTCAGAGCTCCTGCAACTCGCCGGGATAAGCGTGGGTGACAGCGTAATAGGCGAAGGCGATCAGGATCCACATGAAGAAGGAGACGCCGACCAATTGCATGGCCGAGCTGAAGTCCTGAATAGTTTCCAGCCCGTGGCTGAAGGAGAGAACTTTCTCCCGCAGATGATGGGCGAGCTTGGGAGCGAAGCCGGCGCAGCGGTCGTAGCAAAACTGCGCCACGCGATCGCCCGAGCGGCGCACGACAACGATGCCGACGATAAGGACGACAATCAGAGCCATGAGCACGAACGAGGCTTCGCGCAGCTGACGATAGAAGTGAGCGCGCGCAGGTCGGGCGACAGGAAGCTGAGCGCCAGCATCACGGCGAAAGCGCCCATATCGAAGATGCGCTCCACTCCCCAGACCGCGACCTGCGAAGTAAAAGTCAGGCGCTCCTTCTTGGCGATGATGTAGGGGCGAATCATTTCGCCGGCGCGGCCCAGCAGCGCCAGGGCAGCGAAGCCGACAAACTGCGGCGCCATCAGCCGCATGGTGGTGGTCTGGCGAACCGGCTTCAGAAAGATGCGCCAGCGCACCGCGCGCAGCACATAAGCAAGGTAGGTGAGTGCCAGACCGTAGAACACGTAGAGCCAGTCCACGTGCTCGGTACGGTTCCAGAACATGGCCCAGTCGAAGGTCTTCCAGGCGCGAATCTGCAGATAGATGAGCAGGCAGAGCGCGATCAGAACAATGCCGAAGACCAGGATGCGTTTCTTGTTCATGAGGAAAGGTCAGTAGATTCGCCGGCGAGGCCTAAGGGTCAAGGTAAATGAGCGGACGAGTGCGGTCAAACCTGACTATTCGTTGCCGGCGGCGGAAGCGGATTCTGTCTGCGTGATCTGCCGGCTTGGTGGACTTGGCCTGGCGAGTTTGAGCCTGCGGTTTTTGCTTACGCTCGGCCAGCTTCTTGCGGTTGTAATCTTTGATGACGCGCGCCACGTAAGCGTGGGTCTCGCGATACGGCGGAACGCCTTTATATTGCTGCACCCGCTGCGGGCCGGCGTTATAGGCAGCCAGCGCTTTAATCATGTCGTCGTTGTAGAGCAGCAGCAGTTCGCGCAGATAGCGCACGCCGCCGTCCACGTTGTCGGCCGGATCGAAGCTGTCCTTAACCCCCAGCTTGCTGGCGGTGCCGGGCATCAGCTGCATCAGGCCCTGCGCGCCTTTGGGCGAAACCGCGCGCGGATTGTTGGCGCTCTCGGCATGAATCACGCTGGCAATGAAGTCGGCGTCAACCTGATGCTGGCTGCTGGCGGCGCTGACAATAGTCTTCAGATCCTGCGGCTTCTGTGCGGGAGCGGCCGCGTCCTGCGGATCGGGCGGAGCCGGTTCGAAGCTCTCGATGTCGGCAGTGGGAACGTCGATGTATCCGGCTGCGGCGTCGGCGCTCATGTACAGACGCGTGCGTTGTCGCCGACCACCTCGTGATGGTCGTGACGCAGGCTGAAGCCGTTGGTCAGGTTGGCCAATTCGGCGGCGTGAAGAAGAGGCGTGAACAGGAGACCAAGAACGCCGAGTTGAAAAAGCTGGACGTTCGACTCAGCCGGGAAAGCAGGTCCCTCGACTACGGCGGCGAAGCGCCGTCTCCGCTCGGGACGACACATCATAAAGAAGCTTGCGTAATTGGAAATGGGCTCTACGCATTCACGCTCGCCGGCTTGGAATCCAGTACCTGTTCGATGGCCGCGGCCACCCCACTCTCGTCATGGTGCAGCGTAACCGTCCAGCCATTCCGCTTCAAATCGTCAGAAGCATTTCCCATGATCACCGGATGCCCGGCAAAGGTCAACATCTCGATGTCATTGTAATTGTCGCCGATGGCCATTACTTCAGACGCTGCAAGGCCGCGATGGTGAGCCCAGCGCTCCAGGGCGTGGCCCTTCGAGCAGCCGGCATTCAGGATGTCGACGATAGTGAGATCGCGATGGTCGTACTGCGTCCGCAGCACGGTGAAGTCGGCGGCAAATTCGCAAGCAGCCAGTCGCTGCGCAGCCTGCCGCATCAGCGCAACCGGCCCGCAGAACATGGCCTGGATAGGATCCTCGATGAGCGCCTCGTCGATGGGGTTGACGTATTCAATATAGGGCGCATTTTTTTCCATCCAGCGCTGGATCACGCCGTACAGATGCTCGTGGCTCTCGCAGACGATCGCTCCCTGGCCTTCGCGGTCGAAGGTGAGGACCATGTGGTTGCGAAACTCCCGCATGTAGTGGCTGAGCTTGAGGGCCGTGGCTTGCGGCAGCAGGTCCTGATGAAACGATTCTCCGCGAGTAGAGCGCGTGACTGCGCCGTTCGAGCTGATGAGCCAGAGATCGAAGCCCAGCGATTCGGCGATAGGCAGGGCAAACTTATGTCTGCGTCCGGTTCCCAGCACGATTTCGATACCCGCCTCATGCGCACGCCGCAGCGCGTCCAGGTTGGCTTGCGAAACCTGGAACTTGGAATCCAGCAGCGTGCCATCGATATCGATGGCGATGAGACGGACGGGGCGGGTCAACATGAGCTATTTTAGCAGGCCGCAGAACGCGTGCCCGGATCGGGACTCGCTTACCGACCGGCTGCTACCCTGACGAAAAGCCTCTTCCCACCACACCGCCCGCCGACGTAGAGTAAAAGTGATGGAACTGCGCAAAGATCCGATCACACGTTCGTGGGTGATCTGTGGCGACGAACCTGAAGCCGGCTCGTCCGCGGATTCTTTTTGCCCATTTTGTCCGGAATCCGGACTGCCCCTGCAAGTGATCGCGACCTCGCCCACGGTGAATGGCAGCCCCTGGTCGGCGCGTGCCGTGGTTCATCCGCGCCCTCTGTACGGCATTGATGGCGAGCCCGGCCGATCGGGCAACGGACTCTACGACAAGATGCGGCCAGTGGGCGCTCACGAAGTCATTGTGGAGAATGCCCGCCACGATCGCCATCTGTGGAATGCCGATGACCGCGAGATCGAAGAATACCTGGCGCTTTGCGGCCAGCGTATCCAGGACCTGAAAGGCGATACCCGCTTCAAGTACGTCAGCGTGTTCAAGAACTATGGCAGCATGTCGGGTCAGGAGTTCGATCATCCGACTTCGGAAATCGTCGCCACCACGTTCGTTCCACGGCGTGTGCTCTACGAGTTGCGCGCGGCGCGGCAACACTATCAGGTCAAGGAGCGCTGCGTCTTTTGCGACATCCTGCGGCAGGAGCAGGAGCAGAAACTGCGCGTGATCGAGGTGCGCGGCGACTATATTGCCACCTGTCCGTATGCGCCTCGCGTTCCTTACGAAACCTGGATCGCTCCGCGCAATCACGAAGCTTATTTCGAGCGCTCGGCAACCAAGTCGGGCGCAATGCGCGACTTTGCCGCGCTGCTGCGGCGCACCCTGCACCGCATTCGCACCATCGCCGACGGCTTCCACATGGTGCTGCACACCTCGCCCAACACCGTGCACCGCTCGGAAACGCTGGGCTTCTGGAAGACCCTCGACGACGACTACCATTGGCACCTGGAGATTCTGCCCATCCTCGGCACCAAGGCGAAGTCCTACACTTTCAAAGAGGTGTACTACTCGCCGGTAAGCTCGGAGACCGCGGCAGCCATTCTGCGCGAGCGGCCTACGGAGTAAGGTCGCCGACGACGCCCCGTCGCGAACCTTGACGTATATACACATTAGTTGTAATGTATATACAATATGAGGTGAAGCTGATGGCAATAACCATGACTTCGATCAGGCTGGACACAAAACTAGCGGATGAGGCGGCCGAACTCCTGGGAGTGAAATCCCGCACCGAGGCCATTCACGTGGCGCTCAAGGAAATCGTGGCTCTCAAGCGTTTTAAAGATCTCATGCGGAAGCATGGCGGGAAGCTCTCGTTCAAAGCAGTGGATGAGTAACCTCATCCTGTTCGATACCTCGGTCATTGTTGACCATCTTCGTGCTCGCCGTTATCAGCAGCTGATCGATTCCGTCAGCGGCCTGATTCGATTTTCGTCTGTCGTGCTGGCGGAATTGTGGCGTGGGGCTACCCGGAGAGAAGAGCGTGAGCTCCTGCGGACGATTCAAAACAACTATCCAGTTTTGACTCCCACCGACAGAAATTGGCTTGAGTCCGGTGAATTGCTAGCCAGGATGTATCTTGAACAGGGACTGACGCCGGGTAAATTGCGTGACCTGCATTTCGACGTGCTCATTGCCCTTACTGCCCGATCGTATGGCGCACGGCTGATTACTTCCAACCGCGCCGATTTCGAAATGATCAATCGATATCGCAAAATCCAGCTGGAAGTCTGGTAACCCGTCGCACCTGTCTTATCCGCGGGTTCCAACCAGGGCACCGTACAATACAGCCCACCCACCGGCTAAGCTCTCATTTCTTCTCCTCCTATTCCAGAACGACCTAGGTAACTTCTGATTAAGTCTGGTTTTGAAGGGGGCGGCCTTCAGAGACTGTGTCGCAACCTACAGTAAATTTTGTGGTGGGACAAAGGGTGGAATAACCGCTCAAGCTAGCTGCAACGCGGCGAGATGAAGTTAGCCGGGCGGCGTAAGCCCCCGGTCAGGCCGGTCAGGGCCGGTCAGGTGGGAAATCATTGTGAGCCGCAGAGCGGCGACACCGGTTGCGACACAGTCTCTGAAGCCCAAGCTGTCGTTTACTCCTTACAGCACGGCTGAAGCCGTGCCCTGATACAAAACGATTTACGAGATAGGTTTAGTATGGCCAATAAATAACTGCTGATTCCGAATACCCGCCGTGAATCATTCGCTGGCTCGCGCTGATCGATATTGCAGTACGGAAATTAACTCCAGGAGACTGCAAGTGAAACGCATCGTAATTTCAACCGCTCTACTCTTCTTATCTATGAGCCTTGCGGGCACCGCTTTCGCGAGAGATAAGTCGGCAAATATCGAGCTTTACCAGGCTTCTCAGGTTGGCGGCGCAACCCTTCAGCCGGGTAGCTACAAGGTGGTCGTAAACACCACGGGCACAACTGCGGATGTCAGCTTCCGGCAGAATGGAAAGCAGGTAGCTACGGTGACCGGGCAGACCGTGCAGCTGGCGCAGAAGTCAGCCAACACTTCGGTAACCATCGACAGCAGCAGCAGCGTTCCCCGAATTAATGCTATCGATTTTGAAGGATCGCCGACCGAGGTGAGTTTCTCATCGTCCGCCGCCGCCTCCAGTTCGGGTGACTGACGCGGTTGCAGCCAATGGCCAAATGTCTTTGAGTGTGGGGTGCCCGTTCTAGCCCTGATTGTGGGCTAGAACGGGGCACTATAGTCGTGTGGATCTGGACTTACGCGATGGCCGTGGCTAGCTTCGACGGTTCCTCGTGAAAGCGTACGGACACCAGCTTCGATACTCCGGGCTCTTGCATGGTGACGCCGTACATGACCGGCGCCATGCTCATCGTCTTCTTGCTGTGAGTGATGATGATGAACTGCGTCTGCACGCTCATTTCGCGCACCAGTTCAGTGAAGCGGCCGACGTTGGCTTCGTCCAGTGGCGCGTCGACTTCGTCGAGAATGCAGAACGGGCTGGGCTGATACTGGAAGATGGCCACCAGCAACGCCAGCGCCGTAAGCGCTTTCTCTCCGCCGGACAGCAGCAGGACGTTCTGCAGTTTCTTACCCGGAGGCGACGCCACCACGTCGATGCCGCTCTCCATGGAGTTTTCCACATCGGTGAGACGCATGAAGCCTTGCCCGCCGCCGAATAGCTTGCTGAACGTGCGGCCAAAGTTTTCGTTGATGATGTTGAACGCCTCTTCAAACTTCTGCCGCGAGATGGTGTCGATTTCCTTGATGGTGTTCTGGGTGTTCTCGATGGACTGCAGCAAATCCTGCCGCTGGGTCTCCAGGAACTCGTGACGCTGGGCCGTCTCTTTGTATTCCTCCAGCGCCATCATGTTTACCGGGCCCATGTTTTCCAGGCGCGTGCGCATCTCACGATAGGCATTGTCTTCAATGGCAAGCTCGTCTCCGGCAATCCGGGGCAGGGAATCGTCGGCTAGCAATTCTTCGCGTTGCTGGCCCAGTTCCTGCACGCAAGTTTCGGACATGTGCTGCACGTCAGATTGCACCCGGGCTTGCGCAGCGGATAGCTCGCCCCGGCGGTCGCGGGCGGCATCGAGGGCTTCGCGGGCGGACTTCAACGCTTCTTCCAACTCGGCAATGCGAACCCGCACCGCTTGCAGTTCGTCTTGCAGTTCGCGATCGCGGGTTTGCGCAGCTTCGCGCTCGGCAGTCCACTCGATGACCTGCTCTGCCAGACGAACGTTCTCGGATTCGCGCTGCTGCTTCTCGGCGGCCGCCGATTCCAGCTGCGACTTTAACTTGGCAAGATGGGCCGACACCTCCGACAGCATCGCCTCGATGCGCTGAACAGCCAGCATGGCTCCGCGACGGCGCTCTTCCAGAGTGGCTACGTTGGCCCGTACTTCGCTGGCGAGATGCGCGGCCTCGTCACGACGCTGGCGCAGAGACTCCAGGCTGCTCTGCGCCTCCTGCATCTCCGCTTCCAGCGAACGTTGCTTCTCTTCGTGCTGAAACAGTTCGCCCAGTTGCGCAGGTGATGAAACCTTCGCGCTCGCTGTGTTCTTCGCCGACACGCTGCAGTTCGCGCTCGTAAGTGGAGAGCCGCTCGCGCACCCGCGTCATCTCGCTTTCCAACTGGCGCAAGGTGTGCTCGGAGGTCATGGCTTGCCGTTCCGATTCGCGCTTCTCGTCTTCCAGGCGCTGCAAGAGTCCGGTCAGTTCGGCGATTTCGCGGCCGAGCGCGGCAATGGAGGTTTCCTTCTCGCCGATGGCGCGTTCCAGTTCGCCCATCTGCAGCAGCACGTCGCGCAGCTCGCGCTTCATCGAGAGCGGGCCCTGGCTGCGCTGCTTGCCGCCGGTGACGGTGACATTGTGGAAGCACTCGCCCGACTGCGAGAGGAAGAACGCGTCGGGATTTTCCAGCGCCAGCCCGCGACCGACTTCGGGATCGGGCACGATGTAGCCGTTGCCCAGCTTGGGCAGAATGACTTCCAGCGACTTGCCGAAGCCGTCGAGCACGCGAATGCAGTTCTTCAGTGGAACCACGGTGTCGCCGTGCGAGACGTGATGCATCGACTCGTTGAAGTCGAAGGAGAACTTGGCCTGCGAATCTTCGGGATGGACCAGGAACGTCGCGCGGCCATCCACGTCGGTACGCAGCAGACGCAGACCTTCGTCGGCGGCATCCCACGACTTCACCACGATGTAGTTCAGCTCGTCACGCAGAAAGTCGTCGACCACGTGCTCGTAGCGATCTTCGACTTCGAGAAAGTCAGCCAGCACGCCAGCAGGAGCGCGTCCACCTTGTAGCGCGCCCGAGGTAAACAGCTTGCGCACCGACTCGGTGGCGTAGCCATGCTCGGTGATGACCGCTTCCAGCGAACCGCGCTTGCCCATGAGGCCGGCGTACTCGCCGCGCAGGGAATCCAGATGGCGCTTGGAATCGGTTTCGGCGGCGCGCTTCTCGTCGAGCTTCATGCGGGTGTCGGCGATCTGCGCGGTCAGCGCGTTAACCCGCTGTGACGCCGTCTCGAATTCCAGACCAAGCTGGCCGCGTTGTCCGCCAAAACTTTCCAACTGTTGATTGAGCGGCAGAGGTTTCATCGTGCAGACGCTGCGATTCGCGATCGAGAGCGGCAATGCGTTCCTCAGCCTGGGTGATGCGGTTGCGCACGGCAGACGCCGCGGAAACGGTTTGCAGAATGGCGTCGCGACGCTGCTCCTGTTGGCGCTCGACTTCCACCAGCGACGCCGCTGCTGCCGCCGCTTCCTGCTGCCGCTGCTGCAATTCCTGCTGGGCGCGCGGCGACGTCGGCGTTGGCCGACTCCAGCGTGGCGCGATCGGTCTCTAGTTCCTGCTGCAGGCGCGTAGCCTGTTCTTGCGTGTTGGCGATCTCAGCCTGCGCACCGGCGGAGCGGGCGTCGAGCTCAGCACAGCGCTCTTCGTTGGTGCGGCGGCGCGCGGCGGCACGATCCAGATCGAGTGCCAGCGTGTTCAGCTTCTCACGATTCTCCTGGCCCTCGCGCTCGATGGCATAACCGCGCTGCGTGCGGTCGCCGTGCTCGCTTTCCATCTGCTGCACGGCTTCGCTCTGGCCGTGAATCTCGTCGGCAACCTGGGCGAGCTGCTGATCGAGCGATGATGCTTCCGCATCGAATTGCGCAAATTTGCTGGCCAGCACGATGCGCAGCTTCTCGCGCATCTCGTCGCGCAGCTTGGCGTAACGCTCGGCCTTCGACGCCTGCCGCTTCAGCGAATTCATCTGGCGCGTGACTTCGTCGAAGATGTCGTTGATGCGGGCCAGGTTGAGCTTGGCATCTTCCAGCCGAGCTTCCGCCAGTCGCTTGCGCGATTTGTACTTGGTGATGCCGGCGGCTTCTTCGATGATGGCGCGGCGGTCGGTCGGCTTGCTGCTGAGGATCTGCCCGATGCGTCCCTGCTCGATGATGGCGTAGGACTCGGGGCCCAGGCCCGTGCCCATGAAGATGTCTTGAATGTCGCGCAGGCGGCAGAGCTTGCCGTTCAACAGATATTCGCTTTCGCCGGAGCGGAAAAGGCGCCGCGTGATCTGGATTTCGCCGGCTTTGAAGGATCGCTTGAATTTGCGGCGGCGGATCTTGAGCACGACGTCGCCACCATGGAGCGCGGAGTTGGCGCGCAACGGGGAATCCGGCACGACTTGCGGGGCAATCGCGGCTTGCGCAGCGGCGTCGGACGGAGCTTCGCTAGCAGGTGCGTCGGGACTCTCAACACTGGAAGAAGCAGTGAGCGCTTCGTCACTCAGGCCGGGACGAACTTCCTCGGAGTAGCCGCTCGACATCCTCGGCGCGAGCGGCTCGCACCGCCGACTCGTCCCAGTCGTCAGAGCCGGACATCTCGTCCTGAATATCGATCTCGGGCTCGGCCACATCGCCATAAACTTCCGGGTCCACCAGCGTGAGCGACACCTCGGCCATGCCCGTGGGCTTGCGCTCGCGCGTGCCGGCGAAGATGACGTCCTGCATGTGGACGCCGCGCAGCAGTCGCGCCGATTGCTCGCCCAGTACCCAGGAGATGGCGTCGGAGATGTTCGACTTGCCGCAGCCGTTCGGACCCACAATCGCCGCGATGCCTTCGCCCTGAAAGCGAAGGTCGGTCCGGTCACAAAACGACTTGAACCCGAGGATTTGCAGCTTCTTCAGTTTGAGCAATGCTTACTCCTTCACGGCTCGCCCGAAACAGGATTGTCCTTTCGGCAGTGGACGCCTACAGGAAACTTCAACCCGAGACGGGAGCCCTCACACCCAGTCAGCGTCCAGATCAAGCCAACTTTACGTCTGATCGGGGGAGGGGTCAAGATGTAAAACCCCATATTTTGTGTGTAGCCTGTGCAAACCACACTATATCGCACCATGCTTGCAACAATATCCCAGAAAATCTTTATGGCGGTGAGGAGAGATTGCGGGAGGGAATTAGCACCAGAGCAAGTGCAAGTTTAGAGATTTGCCCTATCTGATTCAACCGTAAAACCTTGGGGAGTATCCGCTCGGTTATCCCGCGGTCCGGACCAGCCATTTCGGCACGCTGCGCACCAGGGTCGCATTCAGCAGGATCGACAGCAGGGACGTAGCCAGCGTCGCGTAGTAAAACTGGTCGCCGACCAGCCCGTTGCTGTGCGCGACCTGCACCAGCACGAACGAGAATTCCCCGATCTGCGTCAGCCCGGTCCCCACCAGCACCGCCGTCTTCAGTCGATAGCCAAACAGCTTCACCACACCCGTCCACACCACAAACTTGCCGACGACGACCAGCGCCAGAATCGCCAGCAGCAGTCCCGGCCGGCTGAGCACCGCCCGCGGATTAATCAGGATTCCCACCGTAACGAAGAACAGCGCGACGAATGCATCGCGCAGCGGCAGCAGTTGCTCGAACGCGCGATGAGCATAGTCCGAGGCGCTGATGATCAGCCCGGCCGCGAAGGCGCCCAGCGCCAGCGATAACCCAACCGCTTCGGTTAGCGCCGCCGTCCCCAGACAAATTGCCAGGATCACCAGCAGAAACAGCTCCTGGATTTTGCGAGCGCGCCACTCGCGTCAGCCAGCGCGGCACCAGGTACACCGCAAGAAATCCCAGGGGCACCAGGATCAGGGCAGCCTTGCCCAGCGCCAGTCCCACGCCCAGCAGATGATGCGGCGTCAGGCTGGCCAGCACCGGCATCAGGATGATCAGCACCACCACAATCAAATCTTCCACCAGGGTGATGCCGATCATGATCTTGCCGTGCGTCGACTGCAGTTGCCCGCCATCGATCAGCAGGCGCGACAGCACCATGGTACTGGCGACCGAGATGATCATCCCCACCACCAGCCCGCACATCGCGCCCCAGCCCAGCAGCCAGCCCAGGCCGGCGCCGATCAGCGACAACAGCACCACGCCCAGCGGCCCGCCGATCAGCGACATCCATTTCACTTCCAGCAGTTCGCTCACCGAGAATTCCAGCCCGATCGAGAACATCAGGAAGACGACGCCGACCTCAGCGATGATCTGGAAGGTGTGCGCCTCGCGCACCGCAGGCCCAGGCGTAAACGGACTGAGCGCGATGCCCGCCACCACGTAGCCGAGGATGAGCGGCTGCCGCAGCCGCCACGCCAGCCCTCCACCCAGAATGGCGGCGATGAAGACGTACGATAGTTCTTTGAAGATGACCGAATGTTCAACCATGTAGGACCAGTTGCCAGCAGTCAGTTGTCAGTCGTCGGGTAGCCAGTTATCCGTGATGCGAATTCCTCGACTCGTCTCGACAACCGCGATCTCAGCATCGTAGCCGAAATTGAAAGCAGTGTGTGAATAGTGAATCGTGGATAGCGGATAGCAGATGGTGAATCGTCGATAGCGAATAGCGAATAGCGGATAGCGAATAGCGGATAGCGGATAGGGAATAGCGGATAGGGAATAGCGGATAGGGAATAGCGGATAGGGAATAGCGGATAGTGGATAGCGAATAGCGAATAGCGAATAGCGAATAGATGTTTGTCATCCCAAGTACGCACGCTCTGTCTGTAGGTGTCATCCTGAGCGCAGGCATGCCCCTTTTGCACGCCGGAGTCGAAGGACCTGCTTCTTCGCGCGGCGCCATCCCAAACCAAGCCGTAGGCTTCCCAAGCTGCGTGTTTTGATTTGTCATCACGAGCGCAGCGAAGGACCCGCTTTTACTGACAACTGACAACTGACGACTGGCCACTGACTTACAATAAAGCGCCTTTCGGAGGTCGCAACGTGATCGAGCAAACCCACGATTCTGCCGAGGAAATCAGGTTATTCGAAGCGATGTATTCGGCCCGCGCCATGCGCTGGCTCAAGCCCGACCCCGTCCCGGCGCACTTGATCGCCCGAATTCTGGAGGCGGCCACACAGGCGCCCAACGCCGGCAATCGGCAGAACTGGCTGTTTGTGGTGGTGCGCGACGCCGAGCAAAGGCGCCGCATCGGCGACATCTATCGCCGAGTCAGTCTCTGGGTTTTGCAGCGCTATCAGCACCAGGGCAAGCCGGCCAACCAGTCGCAGGCCGAATATGACCGCATGATGAAAGGCGGCACCCATCTTTACGACCACATGGCCGACGCTCCCGTGCTGCTGCTTCCTTGCCTCCGGATCAAGCCCTTCGACCTTCCCCCCGAGATATCGGCGGAGGTGCGTTCAGCCATGACTGCAGCAGCCCCATGGACTGCCGGCGCCAGCATCTATCCCGCCATGCAAAACATCATTCTGGCCTGTCGCGCGCTTGGACTGGGGACCTTGCCGACCACCAACCACACCATCGCGGAAGATGAGATCAAGGCGGTGCTCGATCTGCCGCCGGAAGTCCGGACGTTTGCCTTGATGCCGATTGGCTATCCCGAGCGCAACTTCGGTCCGCTTACAAGACGGCCGGTCAGCGAAGTTGCAATTCTCGACCACTACGGCACCCCCTTCACCGCGAACTCCTGGTAGATGGCCGGAAGACCTTTGACGAGCGTCTACAAGCCATCAGCCATCCCATAAATGATTTCGGTTTGTATCAGGGCGCCCTTCGGCTGCGCTCAGGGCAGGCTATTTTAGTCGTGCCGAACGACGGCCTACCGAGGTTCGGGCTTTCAGCCCCTGCAAAGCGCAGCCGAGGGATCTTCTTGGTGTGGTGTGCCCCAGGTTCGCCCCTCTGTTGGGCTAACCTGGGATCGCTGCCACACATCACGCAGAATCGATCGACTCGTCTTACCATGGTTAAGAGGGAGAACCGAATGGACAGCCAGCCGGGTAACGAAGCCAGCAATCACCAGCCCGGGGTGCCTGCCAAGCGCGGCCTTTTGCTGCGCGTTCTCTATCGCGTCTACACCAATTACCTGGGAGTCACGCCGCCAACGCCGGCGCAGGAGCGAACTGCCGCGGCCGTGCTGATCGGAGGCGTCCTTCTAGGTCTAGTGACCGTAGTTTTAGTAGTTTTCTTCCTATGGAGAAGTATGGCCCAGCTTGGCGGCGGACGGTGACTGGTTCGGCTTTGTGCCCCAGGTTCGCCTGGGTGTCTGTGCCCTAGGTTCGCCCCGATTTTGGGCTAAGCTCTTCCGCGCCTGTGGCGCTCGTTTTCTCCGGTTCGCACTCCACTTCCGAAGCGCAAAGTTAGTTCTCACACAGACTCTTTAGCCCCGGCCACCGTGGCTAAAGCCCTTTCCAGTAGCATCCGATTTCACCGGGCTAAAGCCCGGTGCTTCCACCAGCGCTGCTTCCACCCTGGGTGCTTCCGCCAGCGGTGCTTCCGCCAGCGCTGCTTCCGCCAGCGGTGCTTCTGCCAGCGCTGCTTGTGCCAGCGCTGCTTCTACCCTTGGTGCTTCCAGCAGCGGTGCTTCCACCCTCGGGACTTCCAGCACCCGTTCTTCCACCCTGGACGCTTTCACCACCGACGCCCTAGAAGTTCAGTCCGGCGTTAATGACGCTGGTGCGGCCTTCATAGGTGTTGCGGGCATCGTACTCAAACAGCGTGCTGAATCCCAAGTACAGCCCTTTGTAGGGCGAGGTGAGGTTGGTAGTGAAGCCCACTCCGTCTACGCCGTAGAGCAGTCGGGAGAGATCTCTGCGCACCCCGCCGCGGTTGCTGGTCTGCCACTGGCCATAACCGGCCGGGCCCGCCAGCAACGACCATTTCCCGTCCGAGCTGAGCTGGAAGGTGTGGGACAAGGCGTAGTCTACCGACGCGTTCGTCCCAGGATGAACGCCGGTGCCCTGCTGCAGTCGATTCCAACCGTAGTAGGTAAAGACGCTGGCTTGGGTCAACTTGCTCTTACTCAGGTAAATCGTAGCTCCGAATTGCGGTCCGGCCGTCCAGAAGCCGGAACTCAGATTGTCCGAGGCGTGAGGCGCATAGCGCCCGGTCGGGGCATAGACGCTGATTCCCGTCTGCAGGTCGAGCCATTTCAGGTTCCACCCCAGATCGAAAGGCACAAAGTTGCTATTGCTGAAGCCGATCGCTCCGCTGACTACGTTATCGCCGTCAAGCGGATTTCGCGCGTCGAAGCGGCCATCGGAAATTGCGATATCGAGCAGGAACTCCAGCTTGGCATTCAGAAAATGGAACTTGGGGACATACGTCACCGTGTTGTTGTCGACCAGCACCGAAAGCTGACCGTGGAAGGGTATGCGCTTGCCCTTGGGGCCGTACAAGCGGTCAGCCGAGTTGTACCAAATCTGGTTGGCATAGGAAAACCCGGGGTCGGGCACCGTCCCGCCGTTGGACAGGGTCGAGCCGGGCGAGTATTCGGCGCGGACCTGAGCCGCCGAGGGCGCCAGCAGCACGGCGCATAGGATCGCCAAGGTCAGGGCAGACAGGCTGATCCTTCTCGCCGGGGTGCGAGATTGATCACCCGGGTGCGGCACCCTCGCAATGTGCTTAGGCTTTTCGTTCGTCGTCGCGTAGCGCGTAAAGTGGCAGTTTCCCACGCAGGGATCGACCTCCGGCTGCTCCGCGATGAATGACGCAGAGAGCAAGGTTTGCATCACGTCCAACTACCAATGCGTCGGAACCGATGACGCCGCCTACCACAGCGATGTCAGGGAAAAATTTGTGTGCGCCCGGATTACAAACCGCGTCGTCCGGCCAGGTTATACAACCGCACGTTTACTGGCTCCGCCCAACGCCTCCAGCACATCCACCGCGCAGGAGTAGCGCCCAAAGGGAGCACTGATCTGCGCGCCTTGCACGATATCCTTGGCCGCCGCCAGCATGTCGCGCGCGATGGCCACGCCTTCGGCGCGAGCAGCATCGGCCGTCGTAGCCTTCGCCATGCGGGCGAAAATCTCGTCGGGGATCGACACCCGCAGCTCGTTCTTCATGAATTCGGCATTGCGCGTACTGGTCAGCGGCCAGATGCCGGCGACCACGGGAACCCGGCAATGCTCGATCCTGCGCAGAAACTCTTCCAGCAGGCGAATATCGAAGACCGGCTGGGTGACGGCCAGCTCCGCACCCGCTTCCACTTTGTACTCGAAGCGGCGAATCTCTTCGTCGATGTTGAGGCTGCCGGGATTAGCGCCGACCGCGATCACAAAGCCGGCGGAATTGCCGATCGGGTTGCCGCCGATATCGAGCCCGCGATTCAGGTTGTGCACGATGTTGACCAGGCCGATGGAATCCACATCGAAGACCGCGGTGGCGTCGGGATAGTCGCCCATCTTCGGCGGATCGCCGGTAATGCAAATCAGGTTGCGGATGCCGATGGCGCTGGCGCCCAGCAGGTCCGACTGAATGCCCAGCACGTTGCGATCGCGGCAGGTGTAATGCAGGATCGGCTCGATTCCGACCTGCTGCTTAACCAGCAGGCACAGCGCCTGATTGCTCATGCGCGCCGAGGCGCGAGGGCTGTCGGGAATATTGATCCCGTCGACGCCCGACCGACTTCAGGAACCTGGCGCCTTCCAGTTCGCGTTTGGCATCGGTGCCGCGCGGCGGAACGATTTCCACCATGGTGACGAATTCGCCATCGGCAATCTTGCGGCCCAGCTCCGAACGCTCCCGCAGCGGCGGTGGCTCTACCGGCTTGGCCTCGGTCGCCTTCTTCACCTGGTACGACGAGGAGCGCGCCGCCCCCACCTTCAAGAACAGCTTCATGGCGTGAATGTGTTCGGGAGTGGTGCCGCAGCAGCCGCCAATCAGTCGGACTCCGGCATTGACGAAGCCGTCCATGAAATTCGCCATGTACTCGGGCGAGCACAGATAGATGTTGCGGCCTTCGACCGAGCGCGGAATGCCGGCATTGGGTTGGGCGGCCAGCGGGGCGGTGGTGACGGCGCGCACCCGCTCCAGCGCATCCTGCATGGCGACCGGGCCCACACTGCAGTTACAGCCAATCACGTCAGCGCCCCAGGCCTCCAGCTGCGCTCCATAATGTTCCGGACTCGAGCCATCCAGGCAGTTGCCCTCCTCGTCGATGGTCACCTGCGCCACCACCGGCAGATCGGGATTGACGTCGCGCGCCGCCAGCAGCGCCTGGTGCAACTCTTCCAGATAGCCAAAGGTCTCCAGGATCACCAGGTCGACGCCTTCTTCGTTGAGCGCGGCAATCTGTTCCCGAAAAGCGTCGCGCGCCTCGGCAAGCGAGATTTTGCCCAGCGGCTCAATGCGCATGCCCAGGGGACCGACGGCTCCGGCGACCAGAGCATCGAAACTCTTGGCAGCCTCGCGGGCCAGACGCGCTCCCTGGCGATTGATCTCCACCAGCTTATCCAGACATCCGTGCTTGGCCAGGCGAAACGAATTGGCGCCAAAGGTGTTTGTCTCAATAACCTCGGCTCCGGCCTTCAGGTAATCCTGATGGATGCCGCGGATCAGATCGGGCGCCGACAGGTTAAGCTCGTCGTAGCAACGATTGATGAAGATGCCTTTGGAGTACAGCAGCGTACCCATGGCGCCATCACATAAAACAGCGCCCTTCTGCAGCCGGGAGTTGAGTCCTGTCGACATAATGTTCTAATTGTGGAGTGCTAGACTTGATTGCACTTTATCCCAAATTCAGCCAAATGGCCATGGGAAGCGCAGTGAGGAGCGAGTCCGAGCTCTGTTATAATTCAACGGTTTCCAGTAACTCATGTCAAATCATAACGTTTTACAAGGCAATCGTTTGAAGCGCGTTGCCGCCCTCTTACTTTCTTCCGTCGCCGTGCTGGTGATCTCGGCCTGCGGCGGTAATGGAACTTCCAACAATACGCCCAGCAACGTGTCGCACCGCGCCTTCATTACCAATACCTACTCCGGGAATCTGCAAGTCGTCGACACCCAGAATGACACCAGTCCCCTGACGGCCGAGACTACCAACTCCGCCGGCCAGGTGGTGCCGGGTGTGCCGGTAACGATCACGGTCGCAACTTCTCTGACCTTCGCGGTGTTGAGCCCCGACAAAGCCACGACCCTGACCTACGATCCCACCACCTTGACGTTGTATTTTGTAGACAACTCCACGGAAGCGACGAGCGGCAGTGTGACTGTCCCGAGCTACACGGGGATGGCGCTGTTCTCCCCCGATAGCTCCACGGTGTACGTCCCCACACCCACTGCATTGGTTACCGGGGCACGTCCGGGAGCGGTGGGGGTGATCAATGTCGCCAATTCGGCGACTACCGCCAGCTACGCTATCCCGTCGGCCCGCTATATTGCGCTCAGCCCCAGCGGCCAGTACCTTCTGGTTTTCGCGGATAATTCCGACAATGTCTACCTGATCAACTTGAGCAACAGTCCGGTCACGACCACGACGATCCCGGGCTTTGCCGCGCCGGTCAACGCATTTTTCAGCAGCGACAGCAATACGGCTTATGTGTTGAATTGCGGCCCGGAGTGCGGCTCCAGCGGCGCGGCCTCGGTGTCGGAACTCAACATCCCGTCACAGACGATTCAGGCCACGGTGCCGGTGGGCGGCGCCAGTGTGGGATACCTGAACAGTTCTACGCTTTATGTCGCGGGCAGCCCCGTGCCTCCGGGAACGACCTCGACCTTTGACGCTGTCGACGTCAGCAACATGACCCGGCTGACTGCCAACTCGGTTCCCATCGGAGACGGTTATCACTGGCTGATGGCGTTGAACAATAACAAGCTCTACATCGGCGCTAAGACTTGCGCCAATGTGACCCACGGCTGCTTGTCGGTGGTGAACGTCAGCAACAATACCCCCGATCCGCCCTTTCCTCCCAATGGTGCGGTCACCGGTCTGCTATCGGTTCCCAACCGGAATGTCATGTACGTCATCCAGGGAGGATTTGTGAACATCTACGGCACCGACACGGACACCCTGCAGGGAACGCAACTATCCTTTACCGGCGCCCTGTTCGGCATTGTGCAGGTGGATCAGTAGGGCGGTAGACGAAGCTGCTCTGCCGTGCCTACGGCACTCGGGTGTATTGGCCCGACTACCCAGCGCTGAAGCGCTGGGCTAAGCTCTTTCGCGCCGATGGCGCTTGGTGGGTTCCGCTGCGTGCTGCATCGCGCAAACGGCGGGTCGGCTGCAATGTCGGCATCTAAACCACGACGCACGATCCACTATCTACGATTCGCCATCCACCCCTCACGGCTCCAGCCTCAAATGATTCACTCCCGCCCTCTGCACCGCCTCCGCCGAAAACGGCATCGCGAACGTCTGCCCGCGATAGTACGCATCCCACTGATCGTTGTAATGTCCGTCGAAAATGTCGCCCGACTGCCCATTCACGATGTCCAGCGTCGTGCCATCCAGATCAGAGAAATCAACGGTCATCCGCTCCGACGGCCCGAAGTGCGGCCCCACCTGCTTCACCGTTTCCATGTCGCCGGAGAGCGGAAGGCTGCCCGTGCCTGCGCCTTTCTTCAGGATAGGGAAGTGACTCCAGAAGGGATGCTTGATGTCGACCCGATGCACTCGGCCCCATCTCCACATGGTCAGCGAATGAGTGGCGCTCGGGTCGTTAACCGCGCCTTCCACCGCGGCGGCGAGCAACTCGTCGTAGCTGGAATAATTTGGCGGCAGCCAGCGCGGCGGCTTATAGGTCAGCACATTCTCCAGCCACACCGGGCTCATAAACCACTTGTAGCCTTCCCACTCGTCGCCCAGCTTGGCCTTGAGCAGCAACTCCTCCAGCTTGTCGCGCGAGAAGACGGCGATGGTCGCAGCCGCCGAGTCGGTGTCCATGCTGCCGTCCCACCCCCGCATCAGGTCGGCCGCAGTTTTCGCGCGCGGCGACGCGTGAGCGGCGTGATCGACCGCATAGACAAAGCGCTCGGCGCAGAAGCGATCGAAGGTGGAGACAACGTCGGTCTGAATGGCCAGCATGTCGGGCGGGGTGAATTTCTTGTCCGCAGTCAGCAGCTTGTAGAGGCGCTGGGTGCGAAACGGCGACATCCATTCGATGCTCAGCGGGTAGGGATAACCGTCGGGCGTCACCCGGCCATTGGCGGTGGCAATGATTCCGGACGGCGGATCGTAGACGCTGGGCAACTGCGCGTAGGGCACATAGCCGGTCCACTCATGCGCGTCGTCCTCGCCCGGCACCGGAACCGAGCCATCCCCGGTCGCGCGAATCGGAATCAGCCCGGTGGCGTGATAACCGATGTGCCCATCCACATCGGCGTAGACCACGTTCTGTGCAGGCGCGCCGAACTGCGAAAACGCAGTCTCGAAGTCCTGCCAGTTCTTGGCCGCGTCCACCGCAAAGAAGGGAATGTGCCACGCCTGCGGATCATAGATCGTCCACTTGAGAGTGAGCTTGCGATTCTCCCCTGGCACCAGGTCGCTGATGATCGGTCCGTGGCGCGTTACCACCACGTCGATCGTCTCTTCCGGCTTGCCCTTGACGCGAATGATTTCCTGCCGATGCTGCGGCTGCACCCAGCCTTGCGGCGTAAGGTATTCGCCCTGGTCGTTGAATTTCTCGATGTGGAGGTCTTCAACGTTGGGACCGAGATTGGTGAATCCCCACGCGATCCGCCGATTGTGTCCCACGATGACGTAGGGCACTCCCGGCAAGGTCACACCGGCTGCGTCAAAGTTCCCGGCGGTCAGCTGCGCCTCATACCAGACATTGGGCAGCGCCAGCTCCAGGTGCATGTCATTGGACAACAGCGGCTTGCCCGAGGCGGTGTGCGCCCCGGATACGACCCAGTTGTTGGAGCCGGGGCGCGGACTATGCCGCGTATCGCCCGCGAGAGTGGTGGAAGCACCGGGCTTCAGCCCGGTGAACGCAGGCGACCTAAAGCCTAATTCCAGGGGAGCGCCATCGGCCCCGCTGAAGCCCTGCCGTTTCCCCGGCGCAAGATGCGCACCCTTCCCCTTCTGCGGCACCGACTCCTCTTCTTCATCCGGAGTCGTCTCTCCCGGGATCTCGTTTTCGATCGAGCTGCTGTCTGCGCCCGGCGGATGATCGCGCCACGACGTGTTGACGAACAGATCCGCCGTCAGCTCCGGACCCAGCTTTGCCAGAATTCTTTTCTTTCTCCAGCTTGTCCTTGTAGAGACCATGGTTGAGAAATTCGGTCATCGACAGGCCTACCAGCACCGAATCCTCGACCGTCCAGACGTGAGGGAAGTAAGTGAGAAAGCGGAATTCCAGCGGCAGGGTTTTCCGGTGCTGCTCGATGTAGGCGTTGACCCCGGCAGCATAGGCTTCGAAGTGGCCGCGCTGGCCGGCGTCCATGGCGGCCGCAATTTGTTCGGCCACTTGCCGCAGGCCGAGAATGCGCTGCTCGCGATCGTACTTGACATACTCCGGGCCCAGAATCACGGCTAGATCGCCGGAGGCAAAGCGCCGCGTCATATCCATTTGCCACAGTCGGTCCTGTGCGGTGATGTATCCCTGGGCAAAGAAGAGATCGCCGAGATTCGCTGCCGAGATGTGGGGCACGCCCAGCGCGTCGTAGGTGACGATCACCGGCGCCGCGAGTCCGGAAAGGTGAATGGTGCCGTCGCGTTGCGGTAGCGAGGCTCGTACTGCGCGATAGAACCAGAAGTCGAATGCCAGGAAGACGAGCAACAGCAGAACCAGGATGACAACGACGGTGCGAAAAATGAATTTGGATTTGGCCGGACGAACCGAAGAAAGAGTATTGGTGGCTTCCATGGGAAACCTCGATTATAGAAGCCTTCGCGGGGCCGTGTTGTCGGGTGACGAGAACCATTGACCTCCGAGCCAAAGAGGAGTGTTCACCACGGAGGCACGGAGGGCGCGGAGAGGATGGGGCTGGTTGGTTCGGTTGGACCGGGCGAAATCCATGCAGGCCAGAGCGCCGTAGGCGCGATATATGTTAGCCCAGCCCTGTCAGGGCTGGGTACCAAGCGAGAACAGAACGAGTGCCGTAGGCACGCTATAGCCTCTTGCGCGGAAGGGCACAAATTTTTGGTTCGAACCTCTCGGTTTGTGAATTCGTTTGGCGGGGCATGTAGAGGAAGGGCAAAACCGCGTGCCGTGTCTACGGCACTCACATTCTTCCCGCTAGCTCACCCAGCCCTGATAGGGCTGGGCTAACCTATGCCGCGCCTACGGCGCTTTGTGTGATCCGCTGGCAGGCTCTGACAATTGCCGGAGGCACGCATACGCACTTTGCGGCTCGGTTACACGACTCCGAAAGGGCCAACCTATATCGCATCTACGGCACTCCGGCCCGCGTGGCTCCAGCCGCACGAACCGAGGCGACCGAACCCACCGTGCCTCTCCGTGTCTCCGTGGGGAAATTCCCTTCACACTAGCTTGCGTAACTCCCGCCGCAGGATTTTTCCTGACGCTGTCCGCGGGAGGCTCTGCACGAAATAAACTTCGCGCGGCATCTTGTAGCGTGTCAGACGCTCGGCCACGAAGGCCTGCAGAACGCTCGCGGTTTCCGGAGTGCTCCATTCGTGCTCGCGCAGGACGACAAAGGCGCAAGGTATCTCTTCTCCCTGGGCGTCGAAGCGCGACACCACACCGCAATCGCTCACCAGCGGATGTTCCAGCAGCACGCTCTCCACTTCGGCGGGCGCGATGGAGAAGCCTTTGTACTTCATCATCTCCTTGCGGCGATCGACCACGTAGTACAGCCCACACTCATCCACTCGCACCACATCGCCGCTCCAATACCATCCATCCCGCAGTACCGCAGAGGTCGCGTCGGGAGACTTCCAGTAGCCCAGCATGAACTGCGGACCGCGCATCACCAACTCGCCTAGCTCGCCCGGCGCCACCTCAATCTCCTTCTCGTTCAGCACGCGGCACTCAGTCTGCGCCACCGGCGCGCCCACCGATTCGGGCCGGTACAACTCCGGCGACAGAAATCCCATGTGGGTGACCGGCGACGCTTCGGTCATGCCATAACCCTGACGAATCGGGATGCCGGTCGACTCCGTGAAGCGGCGGGCCAGCTCCGGCGCCAGCGGAGCCGCCCCCGACTTGACCCATCGCATGCCATGATCGCGCGGAAACTTGCCTTGCTCCGCCGCCTGGCAATAGGCCAGCAACGTAGGCGGCACGCACAAGGTAAGGGTGATGCCTTCCTGGGCGATAATCTGCAGCGACTTTTCGCAATCGAAGCGCGCCATCAGCACCACCGTGCAGCCGCGCATCAACGACAGATTGAGTCCGATGGTCATGCCGTAGATGTGGTAAAGCGGCAGGAAGCAAAGCAGCACATCCTCTTCGGCAATTGCGCCCAGCTCTCCCGGAATCAGCGTCTGGTAAACATTGGCCACCAGGTTGTAATGCGACAGCATGACTCCCTTGGGCATTCCGGTGGTGCCGCTGGAATAGGGAAGCGTCGCCAGGGTGAGCTGTGGGTCGTGCAGCGGCTGGGGAAGGGGCGGGCTTCCCGGTTCGAAGAGCGTGTCGAAGGGCTGCGACCCGCTGGGCCCGGGAGCGCGAACCGTGTAAACCCGGCGCAGGCTTGGCAATCCCGACAAATCGATTCCGCTGAGCAGCGAGCCATCGCTGATGAGCGCGACCGCGTCGGAATTTTCCAGCTGATAGTGGACCTCGCGCGCGCGATAGGTGGGGTTCAACGTAGTCGGGGTAGCGCCCGCCAGCATGATGGCGTGATAGGCGACGCCGAACTCCCAGCAGTTGGGCAGGAAGATGCCGACCACCTCTCCCGGGCGAATGCCTGCGGCCACCAATCCTCGTGCCGCAAGTTCCACCATCTCGCCATAGGCGCCATAGGTGATGCGCCGTTCCGGAACGCAGGAGGTGTCAATGATCGCGATCTTGGCTCCGTGCCGTCGGCAGGAATCCAGAACCACGTCGTGGACAAACTTGCCTTCCGGATCGTCGAACAGTCGGGTCCGTAGAACTTCCACGCCTGGTGTCATCTTCTTGCTTCTTGCGGCAAAAGTGTAGCAGGTTATGACATTGGAGGCTGTGATTTAGGCAGAACCGGGCCAGTTGCTGGAATCACCATTTGTTATTCTGTGGGGCCGATCAAAGCCAGGCGGTTCACAACCCATGCGAGGACTCAAGGGCAAGCGGGTGGTCATCACCGGAGGCGCCAGCGGCATCGGGGCCGCCACCGCCGCGCGCTTTCTGGAGGAAGGCTCGCGGGTGGTGATTGTCGATTGCGATCAAGCGGCCTGCGAACGTATTCGTCTGGAACTGCCGGAGATCGTTGCGACTTTCCTTGCCGACGTTTCCGACCACAAACGGGTGCAGCATGCTTTGGGCAATGCCATGGTCGCGTTGGAAGGTCTGGATGTCGTCATCAACAATGCCGGCATCAGCATTCGCCATCCGTTTCTCGACATTACTCCGGAGGAGTGGAGCAGGGTTCTGGCGGTGAACCTGAGCGGCGTCTTCCACGTTGCCCAAACTGCGGCGCGCTACCTGATGGAACACAGCGGCGGCGTGATTCTGAATATGGCCTCGACCAACGGTATCGTGGGCCATCCTTTCTATGCCGACTACAACGCCAGCAAAGCAGGGGTGATCGAGCTGACGCGATCGATGGCGCTGGAATTGGCTCCCAAGGTGCGGGTGAACGCGGTCGCCCCGGGATATGTTCTGACGCCGATGCAGCGCGCCGAATATTCCGACGAGATGCTGGAGGCGGTGAACCGGAAAATTCCGCTCGGCCGCCACGCGCGGCCCGAGGAAGTCGCCGCCCTGTTTGCCTTCCTCGCCTCCGACGATGCCGCCTATCTCACCGGACAGGTTTACGTGATCGACGGCGGAGAGACGGCGGGGGGATTAGCCAGCCGGTAAGGGCGAAGGCCAGCCGTGCGCCGCGTTGTGCTAGAATCTTACTGGTAAGATTATGAATCCTCTGACTACAAAAATGTCGTCCCGAGGACAGGTGGTTATCCCAGAGCGCATCCGCGAGCAGTTGTCGCTTGAACCGGGAGCGGAGTTTGTGGTGGTGGCCAAGGGAAACGCGCTCCTTTTGCAACGATTGTCTGCGCCTTCATGGAAGGACTTCGATGACCTGGTTCGTGAAGCCCGGCGCCAGGCACGCACCGCCCGTCTGACGACGAAGGACGTGAAGCGGGCGATCGCCGCGGTCCGGACCGCGCCGTGAGAATTGTGCTCGACACCAACGTCTTTGTGTCGGGCATCTTCTTTTCTGGGCCGCCTCACCGCATTTTGATGGCATGGCGCGACCAGCGAGTCGCCCTCGTCTATTCCCCAGCGATCTATGAAGAATATGAACGTGTGCTGACCGAACTTTCCGGCAATTTTCCGGGAATCAACGGCGAACCATTTCTGGATTTCTTGCACAGCTATGGGGAGGTGGTTCACCGCGTTGCGGCGTCGGGGATCTCGTGTCGGGATCCGGCAGATATCAAATTCATTGACTGTTTGCTTCAGTCGAAGGCACGTTGCATGGTGTCGGGAGACAAGGATTTGCTCGCCGTACCGCTGAAAGCGGGGTCTATTCTAAGTCCCAGGCAGTTCTGCGATCGCTTCCTGTGATGACCGAATCGCTCCTGATGTGCGCTGTATTACCCACGCTACTTCACACTTGCGGCCGCACAAATCGATGCTGGAATTGATTGCACTGATCTCACCATCTTGTTGCGCTCTGATCGCCGGGTCTCTCTGCCTCCTCGCCTGGCTCTACCTGCTGCTGGGGCACGGACGCTTCTGGAGGGTGCAGCGCCTGGGCGCGCCGAAGCCGCCGCCGGTGAACATCAACGGCCCGATCGCTGTCGTCATTCCGGCGCGCAACGAAGCCGATGTTATTGGCCGAGCAGTCGGATCCTTGCTTCGGCAGAGCTGTGCCGATTCGCTTCACATCTTCGTGGTCGATGATCACAGCACGGACGGCACCGCCGAGGCCGCGCGTCAAGCTACTACTAACCGCTCCCAATCCAATCAGCTCACCATTATTTCTGGGCGATCATTGCCCAACGGTTGGTCAGGCAAACTTTGGGCGGTGCAACAGGGAATCGAGCAGGCACTGGTCTTGCATCCGCAATTCCTGTTGTTGACCGACGCCGACATCGAGCACTCGCCCGACAACCTTGCAATGTTGCTTGCGCTTGCTGAAAGTGGAGACTGTGATCTGGCCTCGTTCATGGTGAAGCTGCACTGCCGCAGCTTTGCGGAGAAGTTGTTAATACCCGCATTCGTGTTCTTTTTCTTCCTGCTCTATCCGCCGGAATGGATTCGCGATCCGCGCCGCCAGACCGCGGGCGCAGCCGGCGGCTGCATGTTGATTCGTCCCGCGGCCCTGGAACGTATCGGTGGAATCGCCGCCATTCGGCAGGAGATCATCGATGATTGCGCCCTGGCTCGCACCGTAAAATCCACCGGGGGCAAGGTGTGGCTCGGCGTGACCAGGGATACCCGCAGTCTGCGGCCCTACCATTCGTTCGGCGAAATCGAGCACATGATTGCCCGCACCGCCTTCAACCAGTTGCGGCATTCGGCATGGCTGCTGCTGGGCGCGATTGCGGGGATGACGTTGCTGTACCTGTTGCCGTTGGAATTGGTAGCCAGCCGCGCGCCACTCCTCATCGCGATAGGAGGCACGTCATACCTGCTGATGACGGTAATCTATTTCCCCATGATCCGCTTTTACAACCTCAATCCGCTGTGGGCGCTAACGCTCCCGCTCAGCGCTTTGTTCTACACGGCAGCCACGATCCATTCCGCAGTGAAGTTCTGCTCCGGCCGAGGCGGGGAATGGAAAGGCCGGGCGCAAGACGTGGCGCGCTAACCAGCACTCCGAAATGTCATCTTAATCATTGGCGCGCGGTTTTCTTGCGCTCCGGAGTCGAACGACCTCTACGCGCGAACTGAGGATTGGTCGGCGCACCCACGGAAACCGCAGGTCCCTCCGCTCCGCTTCGCTCCGGTCGGGATGACAGAGGGAAATTACTTCTGCTCAGGCGACGACTACCGGGCAAGTTCATCCGCTACCATCAGGATGACGAAGGGGTGGCGAGAATCGAGGTCTCTCTTCGCTAGAAGAGCTTGCCCAGCTGCACCTTGACTTCCGGGTGTTGCCGCGTGCCTGTAATAACAACCGGCAGGTAAGCTCCCGCGCCGTGCTTCATAAACAGGGGATCGATGGGAATTAGCACCAGACGTCCGATGCCCGACATGGTCTGCGATACGGTTGCGTCCAGCTTGACGTCGCCCACGAAGTTCACCTGCTCGCTGTGCAAGCCGTAAGAGCCTTTCATCTGAGCCAGGACCCCGGGCACCACGAAGCGCAGCTGCCCAAAGCTGAGATTGCCTTTGGCCAGGGCAAAGTCTCCGGCGAAATCTGCCGGCACGTCAGTGATCGTCATATCGTCCGGCCGGCCCTGGCCACGCCGGCTCACATCGGCAATGGTGTTCTTGATTTTATCGGTGGTGAATCTCGCCTCCGAAATGCGGAACGTTCCGCTCAGCAGCATCCGCTGCAGCACCCGATCTTGTCCCGGCGGCAGCACCATGTAGGCCTTCAGCGTGAGCCCCCCGGTCAGCACCGGAGGCTCCGATTTGGCCGCCAGTGCCAGCACGTCCTGCACCCGAGCTTTGCGAATGTCGACATTCAACAGGATGGTCTTGCCCTTCTGCCCCGGTTTTCCCGCCACTTGGCCGTTGGTAACAATGTCGGAGTCGAGAAAATGCGCCTTCACCGGCTGCAGATAAGTGTTGCCGTTGGTGCCGTCGACGATGGCATGAAATTGCGTGGTGAGGTGGACCGACTCGCCGCCGCTGTCGAGCTTGAAGTCGGGAGTATCGGTGGTACCGTCGACCACGATGTTCTCCAGCACGCCCGCATAGTTGCCCACCGACGACAGCATTCCCGAGATGCCGTTGAACACCGACAGATCGGCATGCTGAAACGTGTAATGGCCGTTGACTCGGGTGTCGGAAGGCTGGTCGAGATCCCAGGGACCAAAACGTCCGGTAGTGTAGATCAAACCCGGCGGAGTGGGATTGGTGAGCTGGGCCTTGAAGGTCATGGGCTGGCCAACGCCGGCGCTGCGCAAGGTCAACCCGCGAAGGTCGAATTCCAGAGGTCCGTTTTTCGGATCTTTGCGCAGCACGTAGAGCTGAGTATTGTCGGCGTCAACCTGATCGATGACAAAGTTCGCCAGGTGCGTCCTGGGTTTTACCGGCGCCGCCTCCCCCTGCGCTCCAGGCTCACGCTTGGGAGGAACGTGAATTTCCAGCCCAACCAGTTTGACCCAATCCACGTGGACAGGTTTGCGCAGCAGCTCGAAAACATCGGCATAGACTGTCACCCGCTTTACCGTGATGAGCGGCGGAAACTCGCCGTCGCCGCGATTGGGCAGCACGAAGTTATCGGCGGTTGCGCGAAAGGCGGGGATCAGCGTGACATGCAGATTTTCCAGCTTGACGTCGCTCTGGTAGTGCTGGCGCAAAGCCAGTAGGATGCGGGCTTGCATCCAGCGCTCGATGGGAGCGGGCACGGTCAGCAGAACAATAAAACCGACGCAGGCGGCCAGCACCAGGCCCACCAGCGTCCACAGCAGTACGCGGCCTCGTTGAGGATCAGCCATGAGGGAACTTGGGTTAGATGCCGAGAACGTTCATCATACTGCCAGCGCGCTACGAATTTTGTCCACGATCTCCGGTGGAGTGAGATCCGCGGCAATGATTAACGCATTTGCCGGCTCTTCCAAAGTTTCGAACTGGCTGCGCAACAGATGCGGATCCATGTAATGGCCGTGTCGCGAAGCCAGGCGAGCCGCGATCAATTCCGTGCTGCCGCGCAGGTACACCAGCTTGACCCCGGAACTCACCAGCAGCAGGTCGCGATAAGCGGCCTTGAGGGCTGAACATGCCAGCACGACATTCTCTCCCGCGGCGAGCCAGGCGACGATGGCTTTATGTAGAGCTTGCAACCAGGGCGCGCGATCTTCATCCGTGAGCGGAATGCCGGCGTGCATTTTCGCGACGTTGACGGCGGAGTGATAGTCGTCCGCGTCGACAAAACGCCAGCCCAGATCTTTGGGCAACGCTAGTCCCACTGTCGTCTTGCCTACGCCGGTTACGCCCATGAGCACAATGATCATGCGCCGGCCGAGCCACGTTTCCGTTGGCTACGAATGCTGTCCGTCCGCATGGACCAGCGGTCGCCAGCGGAAGTGGTCGAACTTGATCAGCTTGTCGGCGTCGGCCGGCCCTTCGCTGCCGGCCGCATAGTTGGGGAACGGCGGCGGCGTAAGCTCGGCCCAGGCCTCTTCGATGGGCGTGATGATGCGCCACTCGGCTTCCACTTCATCGCGCCGGGTGAACAGCGTAGCGTCACCGCGCATCACGTCGAGCAGTAGGGTCTCGTAAGCCGCGGGCGTTTCCGTGCCAAAGGCATCGTGGTAAGAGAAGTCCATATCCACGCGAATGTCGCGGAACTGCAAGCCCGGCTGCTTGGCGCTGAAGCTCAGCGAGATGCCTTCGTTGGGCTGAATGCGCATGGTGATGATGTTGTGGTGTACGCCTTCGGGAGCGCGCGAGAACAGCGCCTGCGGCGTGCGCTTGAAGTGCACCGCGATTTCCGTCAACTGCTTGGCCAGTCGCTTGCCCGCGCGCACGTAGAAGGGAACTCCCGCCCAGCGCCAGTTGTCGACGTGGAACTCGACCGCGGCATAGGTCTCGGTGCGCGAATCGGGTTTGACGCCGGGCTCCTGGCGATATCCCGGCACAGCTTTGCCGTCGATTGTGCCCGGTCCGTACTGGCCGCGTACCGTGAACTTGGCCACATCATCTTTGGTCATAGGACGGATGGCTCTCAGCACTTCCACTTTATGTCCCCGCACCGCATCGGCGTCGAAGTTGACCGGTGGCTCCATCGCGGTCAGCATCAGCAGCTGCAGCATATGATTGGCTACCATGTCGCGCAGCGCGCCGGTCTCTTCGTAGAATGCGCCGCGGCCTTCGACCCCAAGCGCTTCGGCAGCCGTGATCTCGATGTAGTCAATGTAATTGCGGTTCCACACCGGCTCGAACATGGAGTTGCCGAAGCGGAACATCATGATGTTCTGTACCGTTTCCTTGCCCAGGTAATGGTCGATGCGGTAGACCGACGGCTCGTCGAAGACGTGGGAGACGATTTCGTTTAACTCCTGCGCGCTGGCCAGGTCGCGGCCAAACGGTTTTTCCAGAACGATGCGGGTCCAGCCTTCGGCATTGCGCGCCAGTCCGGCCTGGCCCAAACCTTCCACGATCGGCGGCGCCAGCGATGCCGAAGTCGAGACGTAGAACAGGATGTTCTTGCTGGCGCCGTTCTTCTGCATCTCTTTGATCTTCGCCTTCAGCTGCGGGTAGAAGTCCGGGTGACTCGCATCTCCCGCGCAGATAATGCAGCCGCTGCGCGAAATCTTCCCAGCCTTCTTCGCGTGAAGTTGCGAGCGTCTTTCGAAGTCGCCGCGCCCTCGTGCATACGCGCACCGAAGTCGTCGTCCGCAAGCTTGGTGCGGCCAATGCCCAGCACCTCGAAGTTGCGGCTGGTGCAGCCTACGCAGGCCAGGTCGTAAAGCGCGGGAATCAGTTTGCGGCGAGTGAGGTCGCCGGTGGCTCCAAAGATGATGACCAGGCAGGAGTCGCCCTGAGGCAGAACCGGCTGCTCGAGTTTCTGCGGCGCAGGATGTACGAGAGTGCTCATAGGATTTCGCTCCAGTGCGATTGGATGAAGGTGGAGGGCCCGGCGGTGCGCGGAATCACCAGAGATAAGAAGCACTCCGATGAGTCAGAGTGTTCAGATTTGTATCAGGCCACGACTTCGCGGGCCGCTGAAAAAGTCGAAGAAGCGGAGCCTTCGTGGGCGACTTGCGCCTGCGAAAGACAGTGTCCGCTAGAAACGGGTGGAAGGGCATGGCTTTAGCCGTGCCATAAGCGTGCCATCCGGAAAGGGCTTTAGCCCCGGCCAACCGCGGCTGAAGCCGTTTCTGATGGAGTTCGATTTCGCCAGACTAAAGCCCGGCGCTTCCACCAAATGTTAGGCGCGGTTGAAGCCGAGCCGCTTCAGAAACGCGTTGAACCCGACTTCTTCAGCGGCCTGTGAAGCCGTGCCCTGATACAAATCGAGACATTCGTTAAATTACGCGAAGGCTCACTTCGGACCCGCAGCCGTCACAGCGCTGGTTTGCGATACGGCTTCCTTGACTAACGACAAAACCCGGCGCAAACCTTTCTCCACGTCGCGCCCCAGATCGATGCGCACCACCCGGCGATGGCGATTCGACAGCGCTTCAAAATCGCCCAGCGCCTGCGCCTGCTTCAATACGCCGAAGCTGAACTTCTCACCCGGAACCTCGATATCGTTAATGTCCTCGGAGGTGAGTTGCAGAAACACACCGCTGTCGGGACCGCCCTTGTGCAACTGACCGGTGGAATGCAGGAAGCGCGGACCGTAACCCAGCGTGGTAGCGACGTTCTTCGCGTCGCGCACCACGCCGCGAATCTGCTGCAATAGGGAGTCGTAGTTGCCGAGCCCTTCGATGAACGCCGCGATGGCAAAGTAATCGCCGCGATTCAGCCGAGCGAAATGGGCAGTGATAATCGCCTGCATCGACGAGCCGCCGCGACGCAGGGTGTCGCAGGTTTCCGGGTCGCCAAAGACGCGTAACGTTTCTTCCGCGATGATCAGCTTTTGCTGCGGCAGCTCATCGTTTTGCGCATACTCCGCCAGCAGGCGTTTGGTGTTGTCCTTCGATTCCTGCACGTCCGGCTGATCAAACGGATTGACGCCCAACAGTGCGCCCGCGATCGCGGTGGCAAATTCCCACAGGAAGAATTCCTGGCCAAGATCGAGCGCATCACGCAGGGTGTGACGCAGCACGGGATGGCCCGCTGCTTCCAGGGCAGAGAGTTTCGCGACGGCGTCGCTGTTTTCTTCCGATCCCGTGCGAATGGAAACGAAGACGCGATCGTCGCCGTAAACTTCGGGCGCACTCAGCGGCTCGCCGGTGACCGGAACGATTCCTTTGCCCTCTTTGCCCAGGCTCTCGGCCAGCAACTGCTCGATCCAGAGACCGAGGGCGCTCAGCGACGGCGGCGTGATCAGGGTCAGCTTGTTGCGGCCGGCGGCGGACAGCGTAGCCAGTGCCGCTCCCAGCCGCGCTCCCGGATTATCTTTCGCAGCAACCTTCTCTCCACAAGCCTGAGCGGCTTGCGTGGCGCGATCGAGCAGCACATTCCCATCGCCGCCCATCAGCACAAAAGGAAGGATGCCGAAGTAGGACAGCGCCGAGTAGCGGCCGCCGATGTCGGGCAGGTTGAGCCACACCCGGCGAAAATGGGTGTGCGCAGCTTCTTTGCTGAGCGGGCTGTCCGGATCGGTGATGGCGATGAAATTCCTGCTCGCCGCATCGCCCTTGATTCGCTTTACGCGATCGTGAAAGTAACGCTGGAACAGCTGCGGCTCGGTGGTGGTGCTCGACTTCGACGACACCACAAACAACGTGTTGCCGATCTTGACTTTCTGTTCCAGGTGGCGGACCGCGGTGGGGACGGTGGAATCGAGCACGTAAAGCTGCGGATAGCCCTCCTGCTGGCCAAAGGCGCGGCTGAAGACTTCGGCTCCCAGGCTGGAGCCTCCCATGCCGACGACGACTACCGACTCGAAATCGGCGTTGCGGATTTCGTCGGCGAAGGCAGCCAGCTCGGCGATCTGCGGCTGCATGGCCTCGGCGGCGCTGAGCCATCCCAGCGAATGCGCGATGACCGCTGCGCTGTCGGCATCGTTCTTCCACAGCGTCGGATCTTTCTGCCAGAGGCGCGGGACGAAGCTTTCCTGGTCGAGCCGCTGCAGGCAAGTCTGGTAATCGTTCTCGTAATTGCCTAACGCGGCCGTATGGCGATCGACGATCTCCCGCGCCGCGTCTTCAGGAGCCAGCATTAACGGATCGCTGCTCATTTTCCACCTCACACACCGGAGAGGACTAAACAGTTTGCTGAAAAACCCGGTTAGAGCCGGTTTTGAAGGGGCGCAGCTTTAGCTGCGCCGTTGCGAGTCCTTTCAATTGTCATCCCGAGGCGGCTACAGCCGCCGAGGGATCTGCGGTTTCGGGTTTTTCAGCAAACTGTAAGCCCGTGTAAGCCTGCTTCTTGGGAAGCCCCGATTCTCTCGCAGGCCCAAAGAGTCAGGGTGAGAACCTGTGCCGTCCCTACAGGACTCGGAGTCGTCGCTCAGCCTACCCAGCACTCCGCCTGCGGCTGCGTGCTGGGCTAACTTATTTCGCGCCTACGGCGCTTGGCTTTCGGCTCTTTCAATTTTGCAGCCGACCTAAGGTTAGCGCTCACATCGTTCGAGAAAATCTGTATTTCCACCGCGAACAGTCGTTCGCTTCCACCGAAGAAAGACTTGAAGCGTCTGCGAAACCGGCTTCACGCCGGCACCAGATAGCACAAGCGCCGACAGCGTGCATCGGCGCTTTCCTGAGCTTCCATCGTACGCCTGTAAGGTTACGACTTGGCTTTTTTCATCACCTCGCGAGCCTTGGCGACCACGTTGTCCACGGTGAAGCCGAAGTGCTCCAGGATCGTCTTGTACGGCGCCGACGCCCCGAAGTCATCGCGGCCAACCATCTCGCCGTAGGGCCCGACATGCTCGCGCCAGCCGAACGTTGTGCCGGCTTCCACTGACACGCGCGCCGTCACCTGCGGCGGCAGCACCTCGTTCTTGTACGCATCCGACTGCTGCGCGGAACAGCTCCCACGACGGCATGGAGACCACCCGCGCCTTCACGCCCTCGGCGGTCAGCTTCTCATAGGCGCCGACGCAGAGCTGCACTTCCGAGCCGGTGCCGATCAGAATGACCTCGGGAGTGCCACCGGAATCGGCAAGGACATACGCGCCCTTGGCCACACCCGCCGCCGAAGCGTACTTGCTGCGATCGAACGTAGGCACGCCCTGGCGGGTCAGCACCAGGCAAACCGGATTCTTCTTCAGCGGCATGATCACGCGCCAGGCTTCGGCGACCTCGTTGGCATCAGCCGGGCGAATCAGGATCATGTGCGGAATGGCGCGGATCGACATCAGGTGCTCGATGGGCTGATGCGTCGGGCCATCCTCGCCCAGGCCGATGGAGTCGTGGGTGTAGATGTAGATGACCGGCAGCTCCATCATGGCGGCCAGGCGCAGCGTGGGCCGCATGTAATCGGAGAAGATGAAGAACGTCGCGCCGTAGGGCCGCAAGTGGGACAGCGCCATGCCGCTGACGATCGAGCCCATGGCGTGCTCGCGAATGCCGAAGTGGAAGTTGCGTCCGCCGTAGCTGCCCTTCTCGAAGTCGCCGCCATCTTTGATCAGCGTCTTGGTGGAGGGATAAAGATCGGCCGAGCCGCCCAGCAGCCATGGCACCTTCGCCGCCACCGCGTTCTGCACTTTGTTACTCGAGTCGCGCGTGGCCAGGCCTTTGGCGTCGGCCGGGAATGACGGGATGTCCTTGTCCCAACCGGCTGGCAGTTCCTGCTTCAACATCTGCTGCCACGTCTTGGCCAGCTCCGGTGATCCCTTGGCCCAGGCGTCGTATTTCTGGTTCCACTCCTGCTCCCACTGCGCCCCGCGCTCGACGGCTTTGCTCATGTAATTCTTCGCTGCGTCGGGGACCAGGAAGTGCTCATCCGGCGGCCAGCCGTAGGCAATCTTGGTGAGACGCACTTCGTCCTCGCCCAGAGCCTCGCCGTGCGCTTCCTTGGTGTCCTGGCGATGCGGCGATCCAAAGCCGATGTGGCTGTCGACGATGATCAGCGAAGGCCGGTCCGGCTCTCGTTGCGCCGCCTTGATGGCGACGTCGAGCAGCCCAAGATCGTTGACGTCGCTGACCCGCTGCACATTCCAATGCCAGCCCTCGAAGCGCGTGGCCACGTCGTCGCTGAAGGCCAGCGAGGTGTGGCCTTCGATGGTGATGTGGTTGTTGTCGTAGAACCAGATCAGATTAGTGAGGCCAAGATGTCCGGCGACCGAAGCCGCTTCGTTGCTGACGCCCTCCATCAGATCGCCATCGCCGCAGATGGCGTAGATGCGATAGTCGAAAAGATTGCTGCCGCCTTGTCGAACTGCGAGGCCAGCCAGCGCTGCGCAATCGCCATGCCCACGGAGTTGGCAACGCCTTGTCCCAGCGGGCCGGTCGTGACTTCGAGGCCGGGCACGTGATGATACTCAGGATGGCCCGGCGTCTTCGACTCCCACTGGCGGAACTGCTTGATGTCGTCGAGCGACATGTCGTAGCCGGTGAGGTAGAGCATGGCATAGAGCAGCATGCAGGCGTGGCCGTTGGAGAGGATGAAGCGATCGCGTCCCGGCCCAGCTGGGATTGCGCGGATTGTGCCGCAGATAACGGTCCCACAGCACGAAGGCCAGCGGGGCCAGCGCCATGGGCGTGCCGGGATGTCCGCTGTTGGCCTTCTGCACTGCGTCCATGGCCAGGGTGCGAATGGTGTTGATGCAGAGCAGCTCCAGGGGCTGCTCGGAGAGCGCGCTCTTCCCGCCTGCTGGGCTTGCGGCCTGTTCTTTGTCGCGTACGGAAATGTCTGCCTGACTACTCACCTGCTACCGCCTTTCTGGTGGTTGGGTCTGTGTGGGTTGGATGTTCGATTTCGACAGCATAGTCGTTGCCTTGCCACTGGTTATCCAGCGGCCAATAAAAGGTGAAGCGCAGAGGCGCTTTTTGCGCAGCATCGATTTCCAGATCGACATACTCCAGCTTCACCGCGGTGGGGATTGAACTGTGGTCGTGCGCGGTGTTCCACTCGTCATCGCTCCAGTGCAGCATGAACGGCGAGGAGGCCACGATGCGCAGCAGAGTTCCGGGCGCAACTTTGCGGACCTGGCGATTGATCTTCCATACTTCGATTGCCGGACGCGGCTGGGCGTTGCCGTAGCGCTCGACGACCGGATCGAGGCGGTCATAGATCTTGTTATCGACCACCGAGCGCAGCAAGGTGACATATTCGGCATGGGCCCACAACAGCGGAATCGCGGCGCCGGTAGCTTTGCCGAAGAACATGTGTTCCTCCGGAATATCGGGCGCGTCCCAGATCTGCTCGGGGAACAGGCCGACGCCGGTGGCGAAGCCTTCCATGGCTCGCAGGTAGACGTCGATGTTGCTGCCCGGCGCCCAGTTCATAGGTGGCGCGCTCCAGGGTCAGCAGCGGCCAGGCACGGCCCACTCCCCATAGCTTGAACGAGGTGCCGTCGGCGCGCTGGCCGTAGCCGTCATGGTTGTAACGCCTCCAGCAAGGCCCGGCGGGCGTGTCGACCTTCAACACCGCATCGATTACCTTCAGCGAATCTTCGATCAGCGGATCGCCGGGCTGGCGAATGCCGAAGCGCACCAGTTCCAGGAAGCCGGCATCGACGATCTCGTTGGCGGGATAGAGGTAGCGATCGCCCGGCTTCTGGTTCGCCAGGCGCAATTCGCCCTTGTCGGGATCCTCGTCGCCGACCGCGCCTTCGCTGCTGACCGCGGGATTGATGCGGATGTAGTGGCGGCGAATCCCCGGTACCAGGCTGCCCTGATTGGTGACCGTCCATTTCTCCACGTGCGACTCGAGGAAATCTGCGTAGGTGCGCAGAAAGTCGGCCGTGTGCTTGATCGCCGCGCGCTTCGAACATCTCTGCCGGCGCAGATCAGGGCAGCGATGTTGCTGGCTAAGGTCGAGGGCGAATAGCCGCCGGCTTCTTCCCAGCGCTCTTCGGCGGTCGCCGGACCTTTGCGGATCAGGTAGGTGCAGGCGCGGGAGATCGTGATATGGGGATCGAATTCTCCCAGCGCGTTGGCTTTCCACAGTCGCCAGGCCAGCATGATGGGGAAGGAAACTTCGTCCAGCTGCACGCCGGTCCAGTAGGGGCGGCCGTCGATCCAGAAATTCTGGTAGAAGCCGCCGTCCTCGTTCTGCGCGATGGCCAGGTAGATCATGGCGCGCAGCGGCGTGGTGGTATCGCCGGCGGCCATCAGCGCGTCGGCGGAGTGCACCATGTCGCGCGTCCACACCAGGTGATAGCCGCCCAGTTCGTCGTCGCCCTTGTCTTCGCCCCAGGGAATACTCATGCTGGCGATCATGGCCCCGGGATAGATCTTGTCTTCGTGCGCCAGCAGCAGATTGATGCTGCGGGCGAACAGGGACGACTGGGTGGGCGTGACCTTACCCCGGTTCATGTCGATCACGGCCAGCCGCTTGCGGGTGCGGCTCCATTGATCGACGAAGCTTTTGACGTTGGTGGCGAAAGGAATACACAGGGATTGAAACAGGGCGGCGCCCACGGCGTGCCGGCTGCGCCCGAACGACACGCCCAGGGTGAATTCGTAGCCGTGGGTCAGATCAATCTCGCCGGTTAGGGCGAGGTTGCCGTCCATGCGCGTAGTCATACTCCCAATCCATTTTCAGGTTGTGGGCCAGATCGGTCCAGCCGTCGCTGGTTCCCACATAGCCGCAGGAAAGCTTCCTGAACATGGAGGTGGCGCCGATGGCAAGGTAGGTATTATCCCGGTAAGCGAGCAGGAAACGGCGCCCCTTGGCCTCCACGATCTCCCGTTGTTGTGCCAGCCGCCGATCCCCAGATGAGGAGCGCACAGAACATAAAGGTGCAGCCGCCCTCGCCATTCGGGGACAACGTCGAACTTGGTATGGACCAGCAGGCAGGTCAGGTGAGGGTCGCCGATGATCTGCTTTTCGATGGTGTAGCGGCCCTCGGGATCGCGATTGGTGATCTTGAAGCCCAGCGCGTTGGGATCGATCAGCTCAATCTGGCTGAGGGTATTGCGGCGCTCGCCATGGAAAAACGTTTCCTCGTCGCTGATCAGGAATTGCAGATCGCGAATCTGCGGAGTATCGATGGTGGGATAGTAGACTTCGGTGTTGATCCCGTTGGCAATGGTGTACCACAGGCGGCTGGAGACGGAGTACGCCGTTCCCACAGCGTCTTTGGCGCCTCCCGTCCAACGCGGTTCAATGCCCGGCGCACCCGGAGCTGGATTATTGCAGATCAAGAGAGGCTCCTGTTACCAGAGATCAACGATTCGTAAACTCAGCCAGGCTGCAGCCGAAGAGATGGCGCTCGGTAGACTTAATTGTTGATGCACGGAGCGGTCGCCGGTTACATCCGGGAAGCAGTATTCACTGCTTCGTCCAAAAGCCGCCGCGCATTTCCGTGAATATTAGATAAATTCTGCCCGGTTGACCAGCGGCAACCGCCAACCGGGTGACCGCAAGCAGCCGGCTGAAGAGGCTGCTGAAAAACTCGGCGAGATAGTTTGGAAGGGGCGCAGCCTCAGCTGCGCCGTTGCAAGTCCCTTAAATTTGTCATCCCGACGCGGCTGAACAGGCCGTTGAAAAAGCCGGGTTTGGCATGTTTTGCAGGGGCTTGGCTTCAACCGCGCCTTACAGCCGGTGGAAGCGCCGGGCTTTAGCCTGGCGAAATCGAACTCCATCAGAAACGGCTTCAGCCGCGGTTGGCCGGGGCTAAGGCCCTTTTCGGATGGCACGTTACGGCACGGCTAAAGCCATGCCCTTCCACCCGTTTCTAGCGGACACTGTCGTTCGCAGCCGCAAGTCGCCCAACGAAGGATTCGCTTCTCCGACTTTTTCAGCGGCCTGTTTAGGCGCTGCGGGATCTGCTGTTCAGACTTTTTCAGCAGCCTGTGAAGTCGCTTCGGGATGACAAGGATAACGGGACTTGTTACGGCGTAGCTGAAGCTGCGCCCCTTCAAAATCACCCGCTATTTGAGACCACGCCGCGCCAGCATGCCATCAGGGAAGTCCATCGCGAGCGTCAAATTGCTCATTCCAGACCGTGCTTAACAAAACTTAAACATTTGGGCTGCGTAATTTGACAAGATTCTGGAACCTCCCGCCGTATTATCGGGAAAGGCAACTAGAGTGGGAAAAGGGAAGGCGCTGGAGTCGGGCTAGCCTCGTCCTCACAACGAATTCCTGAGGCCTCAACGGATTTCGCAAGCCGGTCTTCCCGGCACCAGACCGGACGCGCTGCTCCTGTCGCTTTACTATGACGCCTGAAGTCACCGTGACGCTAGAAATCGATGCCACCTCGCGGAAATATCTGGTGCTCATGGAAGTGTCCCGAGTCATTGCTTCGCACCGCGACCTGGCAGACCTGTTCGATCAACTAGCCGAATGCCTGCGTCCGCTGCTCAGCTTCCATTACCTCAGTGTCGCGTTATACGACGAACCTCGCAGCGTAATGCGCCTACACATCCTGCAATCCACTTTGACCAGGACAGCTTCGGCCGGGATAGAGTTTCCGGTAGCCGAATCCCCTTCTGGAGCCGCATTGACAGCCCAGGAAGTTCTGAACTTCCGGACCTTGGACGAGGTTCGTCAGTTCCCGCGCGCCTTTGAGGTACTGCAGCAACATGAGGTGAAATCATTTTGCAGCGTGCCGTTGACCACTGCCCATCGACGGCTGGGAGCGCTGGCGCTGGGCCGCTCGGAGGAAGGTGGCTACGACCGCACCGAGCTGGAATTCGCCAGACTGGTAGCCGCGCAAATAGCTGTGGCGCTCGACAACGCTCTGCACTATGAAGAAGGTCTGACGTTACAGAAGGAGCTGGCTCGCGAACGTGACCGGCTGCAGCTGGTGTTGGAAGTTAACAACAGCGTAGTTTCCAACCTCGAGCTACGGGATTTGTTTCAGGCGCTTTCCACCAGCTTGCGGCGGGTCATTGCTCACGACTCCGCCAGCCTCATGCTGCCCGACACGCAGACGGCCGGAATGCTTCGCATCCACGCCCTGGACTTTCCTGAAGGCCGCGGATTTCTGCAGCAAGACATGCTGCTCTCCATCGCCCACTCGAATCCCGGCAGAGCGTTCACCACCGGACAGCCTCTGCTGGTGGGGAATGCTCCGGGCTACGTTCCGTTTACCAATTCCAATGGCGTGCGCATGGCCGCAGTCGAAGGACTCTGCTCCAGCCTGGTTCTGCCGTTAAGGCTTAACGGCAGCAGCCAGAGTGTGGGAGTGTTGACCCTGGGCAGCCGAACCGAGAATGCGTTTACCCAGGCCGACGTTGACTTTCTCGGGCAGGTAGCCCGGCAGATCGCAATTGGTGTCAACAACGCCTTGGAGCACCAGAAGCTGTCGGAGAGTAAAGAGCGGGTAGTGGAGCAGAAGTCTTACCTGGAGGACGAGATCAGGGCCGAGCAGGACTTCGAGGACATTGTGGGTTCCAGTGGGCCGCTGCGGCATGTGCTGGCCCAGGTGGAAACGGTCGCGCCCACCGCGTCCACCGTCCTGATTGAAGGCGAGACCGGTACCGGCAAAGAGTTGATCGCCCGCGCCATTCATGATCGCAGCTCCCGGCGTGGCCGCACCTTCGTGAAGATCAATTGCGCTGCGATCCCCATGGGTTTGCTGGAAAGCGAACTCTTCGGCCACGAGAAAGGCGCCTTTACCGGAGCGATTGCGCGCAAGGTTGGCCGCTTCGAACTGGCTCACCAGGGAACCCTGTTCCTCGACGAGATTGGCGACATCCCGCTGGAACTCCAGCCCAAACTTCTGCGCGTGCTGCAAGAACACGAGTTCGAACGCCTGGGGGGTACGGTGACCCAGAAGGTGGATGTACGGGTCATTGCCGCCACCAATCAGGATCTGAACGCGATGGTGTTGCAAGGACGCTTCCGCCGCGATCTTTTCTATCGCCTGAATATCTTTCCCCTGCACGTACCTCCGCTGCGCGAGCGCACCGAGGACATTCCGCTGCTGGCGCGCTATTTCACCAGCAAGTATTCCCGCCGAATGAATCGCTCGGTGCAAAGCATCCCGGCGGAAACTCTGGAGGCCATGACGCGCTATGCCTGGCCGGGGAATGTGCGCGAGTTGCAGAACTTTATCGAGCGCGCCGTCATCCTCAGCAGTGACCGGGAGCTGCGTGCCCCGCTGTCGGAACTGAAGCCGGCGCTGCAGGTTGAAAAGCGTATCCCGGGGAACGAGTCGCGGACCTTGCGCGATCTGGAGCGGGGACACATCGTCGAAGCCCTGGAGAAGTCGAACTGGGTGGTCGGAGGACCAGCGGGGGCTGCGGTGAAGCTGGGAATGAAGCGCACGTCGCTGCTTTACCGCATGGAAAAGCTGGGAATCACCCGCACTGGCTTGGAGGCTTAGTGTCGGACTTACGACACGATTGCCAAAGATCTGACAGCGAAAATTGACACAGGTTTCTGGTGAACGGTTTTTCGCAACTAATCACCACGGTAAGTGTTTGTCAATAATGAAATTGCCGTCGCTCTACAACTTTTGGGGACGTGGCATGAAAGTTGCACTTAGGTAGAGCGCGCCCTCCTCGATGAAGATTCGGGCCGTCAGTCGTGGCGTCAGTCCGCAGGTTGAGGATTCACGAGAAGGGCGACCGGCTGATATGAGGCGGTTAGACAGGTGGATTGGCCGCTTCCGATCTCCGAAACCTAAGAGTGGGCGGAGGGCTCGTGTTGCGTATCAGCGTGAAAGAAAGCTCGGGCACGCTCTCGTTGATCGTAGAAGGCAGGCTGGTGGGGCCGTGGGTGGATGAACTGCAACGGCTATGTCAGGAACGCGGCGCCCAGGGCCAGGCCATGCAAGTGACAGTCGACCTCTGCGGCCTGACTGCCATGGACACTCGAGGACAGGCAGTGTTGGACGGACTGCTACAGCGTGGTGCGACGTTACGCTGCTCCGACGTAATGAATCAGTATTTGGTGGAACAGATGGCGCAGCCCGCCGAGTGCATCCGGGAAGCCTGCCGTCCGTGCCAAGCCAGCGACTCTATCCAAGTTTGAGAACTTAAGAGAGGGAGGAAAACGAAGTGCGAATTGCAATCGCTTCCGATGAAGCAGGGCACGAAGCCAAAGAGCGGCTTGCCGCCAAACTGATCGCTGCCGGGCATGAGGTGGCTGACTCGGCACCGCCGATGCAGGAGAAATCCCGCTCCGACTATGCCGAGCAGGTGGCGCTCGCAGTGCTGCGACATGACGCCGAACGCGGCATCATCGTGAGCAGCCGCGCCGTGGGCGCCTCGGTGGCCGCCAACCGCGTGCCCGGAGTCCGCGCCGCCCTATGCGGTGACGCGTACTCGGCTCATGTGGGCGCGAAAGCCGAGGGCATGAATGTCCTGGTGCTGTCGCTGCATTCGCAAGGAGAGGAACAGGCGCAAGAAGTGGTCGATGCTTATCTGGGCGCCACCCTGGCTCCGGTTGAAGTGGTGGGCGGCTTGCCGCCGCGTCGCCTGCAGCGCGTCTTCGCTCACATTCGGGAGAACATTGCCCGCGATCTGACCGTGTCGGAACTGGCGCAGACCGTTGGCATGAGCCAGTATTATTTCTCCAAGCTGTTCAAGATGAGCACCGGCACCACCCCTCATCAGTACGTGATGCGGCAGCGAGTGGAGCGCGCCCAGGAGCACCTGCGGGCGACCCGCACCGCCTTGGCCGAAGTGGCAACTCAGGTGGGATTCGAGACCCAAAGCCACTTCACCAGCGTGTTTCGCCGCCTGGTCGGAGCCACTCCCAAGCATTATCGCGAGATGCACCAGAGCACGTCGCCCATCGGCGGCGATCTGGACCAGGCAGACGCTCAGAAATCGGCAACCGCGGCCTAAAGCGGCCCGCGGCCAGAAACTTCGGCTGTCCCACGCTGTGGGAGATGACAAAAAGCTACGGGTATCCCACTCTGTGGGAGACGACGAAACCTGCGGGTGCCCCATCCTAGCCCCGGTTTTGGGCTAGGGTGGGAGACGATATTCTATCTACTGCTGCTGCTGTGGTCGCGGCACTGGTCTGACGTCCCGATGTTGGGGATTTGGCCTCATCGCCCAGGTCGGTGTAATCTCCTTCACCAGAGCATTCGCGTGGTAGATGTTCTTGAGCGCCTCCAGAATCGCCCGTGAATCGACCTCCACGGCGCGTGCCACCTTATCGCTGTACTCGAAATTCCACGCCAGCGATTCGATGTTGCCGTCGAAGACGATACCCACCACTTCGCCTGCTTTGTTGATCACCGGGCTGCCCGAGTTGCCGCCGATGATGTCGGGGGTCGAAACCGTGTCGAACGGCGTATTCAGTTTGATAGCCGACTTGTACTTCAGCCAGCTTTCGGGAAGCTGATAAGGCGGTTTGCTGCCGTGCTTGGCCGCGTGTTCGTAAGCTTCGCCCATGGTAGTGAACCAGGGAACATTCTTGCCGTCGAGCGTGTAGCCTGCGATCGCCCCATAGCTCAAGCCGCAGGGTAAATGTCGCATCGGGAGGGACCGACAATCCCTTCTGGGCGAACAACGCCTTGCCAATGCTGCCGCCGCTGTTGCGCAATACCGACTGCACCTGATCTTCATCCTGATTGTGTATGGCCCGCGCGTCGGAATCGACTTCGCGCATCAGCACAATGAGCGGATCGGTGCTGGCATCGACCGCAGCCTGGCCGCCGTCGTAGAGCTGCTTGCGCACAGCAACGTCCTCCAGCTTGGTTCCGGCAATCAGTTCCTGAGCGCGTTGCTCCGGCGACTTACCGTCCAGCGCCTTCTGTCACGTCGGTGTCGCCGGCGCCGAGAGCCTCCTGCATTTCGCCTAGGCTCTCCGTCAGCTCCGCCTGCTCCAGCGCCTTGTAGATGGGAGCGGTAGAGAACAGTTGCTGCTCCAGGGTCGGGAGCTGCGAATCCTGATAGCCCCGGATTCGCTGGTTGCTGGGCAGCTGCTTTTCCGCCGCGACGCGAACAATCTGGCGAGCATAACGGGCCAGGTCGCCGCGGAAGCCGCCCAGGTTATCGAGATAGAACAGCAGCTTGTAGATCTGCTTTTGGACGTCGACCGCCTTGCTAATCTGCTGCCCAGGGATCGCCGAACTCCTGTTTGCGCTGCGGATCGGATTCCACGAACTGCTGCAGAGCTCTTTTCGTCGGCTGCTTTCTTGGCCATCAGATCCTGGTCCTTCAATCCAGCCTCGATAGCCGGTAACTGCCTTGAAGGAATTCTGCAGGCCGAAGACATCGCTTTGCGCCTCACGCTCGTTCTCCGCCGACTGCGCGCTGAACTTCTGCAAGGCGTCAATGCGGTGGGTGTAGGAATTGAGCTGCAGCGGGATACTGATAATCGCGCAGGAACGCCAAGCTGATCCATGGTGAGCATGCGGCCGGTGCGGCCGGGATGTCCGGGAACGAAGACCAGGTCGCCTTGATTGGCGCCGTCGCCGACCACTTCAGGTAATCGTGGATCTTGGCCGGCTCGCCGTTTTCGTAAGCCCGGAAGAACGAGATGTCGAGATCGTAACGCGGATATTCAAAGTTATCGGGATCGCCGCCGAAGAAGGCGATGGCGAACTCCGGCGCAAACACCAGCCGGATGTCATCGTACTTTTTGTACTTGTACAGGTTGTACATCGCGCCCGAATAGAGCGTGACCACGTCGCAGCGCATGCCCGTCGCTGGAGCACTGCTTTTCCAGCGAGCCCATCTCTTCGCGTTGCGCTTTGCCGGCGTCGGCGGTCGACATTCCCGGCTTGGCGGCGCCATTCACCTTCGCAGTGACATCTTCAATGCTCTCCAGCACCACAAATTCCATGCCCGGACACTTGGCTTCGTCCGCCCGGGTGGGAGCATAGAAGCCATCCTTCATGTAGTCTTTGCCGCTGGTGGACAGGTCGTGGATACAGTCTTGCGCGATGTGGTGATTGGTGAAGATGAGCCCGTCCGGCGAAACAAACGAAGAGGAGCCATTGGGAGCGCGGGCAGAAGAAAGGCGAACATGATCGAGCCACGCCTGGTCGGGCGCGAATCCGTATTTGGCCTGCACTTTGTCTTTAGGAAAAGCGTTGAACAGCCACATGCCTTCGTCGGCATAAATCGAGATTGCTGAGAGAAAAAGTCAAGAGAGCACAACAGAACGGCAATTCGTTTCATAGGAGAGCTCCAAACGCGGGGGATCCGCGATTAGGTAGAGTTATGTCCGGCAAGGGAGCTCCGGACAGGTAAGCAAACCCTTGAGTATAAACTCCGGAGCAGGGGGCGGGCAATGATGCCGAGGGTTATTCGCCGGCGACCGAGGAGCGAAGCAATATAGGCGGAAGGGAAGTCGGTAGCGTGAGAATGCCGGGTGCCCCTCGATAAGAGAGAAGGCGTTGTCAAGCGAAACTTCTCCTGAGCGGTGTGGGAGCACCGCTGGCTTCGTCATTGGGTTCATCACAGCTGAGGACTAACACGGGAGAATCTCGCGATTGATCACTCTTCGGTGGAACTTACCTCGTTCCACCAACCATCGATTCGGCCGACAACCTCGACCATGATTCTTCTATGCGAACCTCCAGCCGCCGTCGCCGGTGCGAAAGTGGAAAACGGTTTTATCGTTTTCCAAGCGCGCAGCGCGTCTTTTGCACCGGCCGTCTGGAGGCGAGAGCGCCCAATCAACACATCGGCCTAGCTTTTGCCGGCCAGGGGCACCCGCGGGCTGCTCTCGATACGAACGATCTCCGGATACGGCGTTTGTGTGCGCAGCATCCAGTAGAGTCGTACGGCCAAGCGTCTCGCCGCCGCCACTTTGGCGATGCCTTTCGGCTTGCTGTGGCAGCGGTGAGCGTACTGCTTGCGAAATCCTTCATCCAGACGAACTACACTTTGCGCCGCTTCCACCAGCAGCATGCGCAGAAAACCATTGCCCTGCTTGCTGATGGCTCCCAGCCGCTGCCGTCCACCCGAGCTGTGCTCGTGCGGAATCAGTCCCAGATAGCTGGCTACTTGTTTGCCGCGGGGAAAGCGGGTTAAGTCGCCAATGGTCAGCACGAATGCCAAGGCCGTGATCGGTCCCACTCCTGGCTAGGTCAGCAACAGCCGCGCCTGCCGATCCTGCTCGGCCGCTTGTTGCGCGGCTCGATCCAAAGGCGCAATCTGCGCGTCCAGAAAGACCAGCAGCTCCAGCAGATCGTGCCGCCGGCACTGCGTCCATCCCGCCAGCGGTAACTGCAGAAAAGCTTGCTGTCCCTTCACGCTCCACAGTCGCGATTGCTTCTGCATCCCCTGGTTCATGGCCAGGTGCTGCAGTCCGTTCTTCACTCGGGCCCGGATCTGCACCAGCTTGTGACGATGAATCAGCAGCTGCCGCAGATCGCGCTGCTCCTGGCTCGGCACCCACAGCCGCGGAAAGCGGCCTTCCCGCAGCAGCTTCAGAATATGGTCGGCATCGCGCCGGTCGTTCTTCTGCCGACGCACATAGCTGGCCCGGATCTGGGCGGCATCTCCGATCCATACCTCATGGCCTAACCGATTCAACAGATCGACGAACCACTGACTGTTGCCGGTCGATTCCAGCCCAATCAGCGACGGCACCGGCAGCTGCCGATACCAACGCTCGGCTTCGCCATCGCCGTTCGTCAGCTTCTGTTCACCGGTTTCTCCTGTCTCCGTATCTAACCAAGCCACTTGCTGCCACCGCGGATGGTAATCACACCCTACAATAAGCATGGAAGGCTCCTTCCTTCCCCAGTGTCTTAGTCCTCAAACCAAGACTACCGGGTTCGAAGCGAGCCTTCTCTCTTATCCAATCAACTCATTCGCCGTCTTTGCGAATGAGTGGGAGACTCCACGATCCCACACATTCGAAAACCGCGAATGTGTGGGGCACCCGTGCGTTCCTGGCGAACGCATGGTATCCGAATGCACGCTGGCGAGCCGAGGCAAGCACGGGAAGGGGTGGGCCGGCCTGAGCTGGCCCACCATCGTCACAGGGGAGCGTGACAACATCGGTTGAAGCCCGCGGCCGCAATGGTCGTCGCGATCGCGGGCACTGCGAAGCTACTTGTTGATGTCTTGCTGGGCTTGCAGCTTCTTGATCAGGCCTTCGACACCCGACTTCGCCGGATCGGGCGCGCCGGCCAGCGCCAGCTGCATCTGCTTGGTGGCGTCTGGATATTTGCCTTCGCTGCAGGCGATACGAGCCAGCCCGGCATGCGACAACCAATTATCGGGATACTTCTGCGCCGCCGTCTTGTATACCGCGAAAGCTTCCGCCTGCTTGCCCTGGGCCTGCAACTGGCGGCCGTAGCCGTAGAGCTGCGGAGCCGCGGCCAGCGATAGCGCCTTTTCCTTCGCCGCTTTCGCCTCGCTTGGCTCGCCCAGAGCTTCCAGGATGCGCGACTTGGTCATCTCGTTCTCGAAGCGGTCTTCGTTCCCGATGGAGTTGTCTTCGTACTTGAGCGCCTCCTTCAGGTCCATCTTGTTATCGACCATGTAAGTCGCCGCGTCATCCCAGCCGTCCCAGGTATATTGCGACAGGCCGCGCAGCTGCTTGTGCAAGCTGGATTCGACCACCTGGTTCACGTTGACCGACACCTTGAACGGCACCGCGACCTTGTCCCAGCTCATCACCACCACGGCCGAATCAGGTTGCAGCTGATCGAAGTCGTAGAGCAGGGCATTGTGCAGCTCGGTCGCCTGCGGCTTCACCGTGATGCGCAGCGCGTCTTCGTCCTGCTTGTAACTGAAGCTTCCCCAGGCGGTATGCATCTTGGAGAAAATGATGGTCCACTGATCTTCATTCGGGATCATGTGCACGCCGTAGGTTCCGGCTTCCAGGGGCTGGCCTTCGATGGCGACCGGATCAGGGAAGGTGATGATGGTGTTCTCGTTGGCGCCGGCGCGCCACACTTGTCCGTAAGGCACCAGGCCTCCCCAGATTTTGCGTCCGTTAGCCAGCGGCCGGGAATAGACGATGGTGATGTCGGTGATCCCGATTCGCTGGGTTACCTCGGCACGCTGGCTCGCCCGAGGAAGATTCAATTGCGTGGACTGCGCGCTGCACACAGTGGCAATCAACAACGCGCAGGGAAGCCAAAGCAGAAAGCGAAGCTTGTGCATAAGCAAGTACCTTTCTTTACGAGGTCGTTTCGGGAAGTAATTTCGCCCGCAGGCACGACAGTTCGGACCTGACTGCCTTACGAGGCGCTTGGACGGAAGCGGCGGGGTCGGGGTAAGCAGGAGAGTGACGAATGCGAGGTTCGCGCGCTGGGATTGGCATTCTGCCGGGATGGAAGAGCAGAGCGAGGGCAACTCGAACCAGGGCATCGGCTCCCCTCCCCCGGTCGTGTGATGGACGCCGACGGAAGTGCCAGAGTATAAAAGTAAGTTGCACCTCCAGCCTGCCTCTTCGTGCCAGCCTAAAGGTGCACCTGCCTTTTTCATCTTCTTACCGCGGCCTGAAACCGCAAGAGGTATCTCATGTCGACCATCACGACCGGCCCTAAGGGCCTGGAAGGGATTACGGCAGCAAACTCGGGGATCTGCTACATCGATGGCGATCAAGGCGTACTCGCCTATCGCGGCATCGACATCCACGAGCTCGCCGACCACTCTACCTTCGAAGAAGTTTGCTACCTGCTCTGGTTTGGGCGGCTGCCCAACCGCGCCGAGTTGCAAGAGCTGAAACTGAGCCTGGCGCGCGAGCGCAAGCTCGATGCCTCCATCATCAGCTTGCTGCGCCAGGCTCCCAAGCACGCCTTGCCCATGGACGTGCTGCGCACCATCGTTTCCGCGCTTTCGTACTATGACCCGGAAGAGAAGGTGAACGACCACGAGGCCAATGTGCGCAAGGCCATTCGGGTTACCGCGCAGCTGGCTTATGTAGTCGCCGCCTACGATCGCATTCGCAAAGGCAAGCCGCTGATCGAGCCCGACCGCTCGCTGTCGCATGCGGGAAATTTCCTCTACATGCTGAACGGCGAAATTCCCAGCGAGACCGCCGAGCGCGCCTTCGATATCGCGCTCATCCTGCACGCCGACCACGAGCTGAACGCTTCTACCTTCGCTGCGCGCGTGGTCGCAGCCACGCTCAGCGATATGCATTCGGCGGTCACGGCGGCCATCGGCGCTCTCAAGGGCCCGTTGCACGGCGGCGCCAACGAAGCGGTGTTTCGCATCCTGGAGGCCATCGATGCCTCGGGCGCCGATCCGGTCGATTACATCAAGGGCATGTTCGCGCAGAAGAAGAAGGTTCCCGGCTTCGGCCATCGCGTGTATCACACCGAAGATCCCCGAGCCACCCACTTGCGCAAGATGTCGGAAGACCTGGGGCAGTCAAGCGGCAATGCCAAGTGGTTCGAGATTTCGCGCAAGATCGAGGAATTCATCGTGGCCGAGCGCAAGCTCAACGCCAACGTGGACTTCTATTCGGCCTCGACTTATCACACGCTTGGGATCGACATCGACCTGTTCACCCCGGTGTTTGCCGTGTCGCGGGTATCCGGTTGGACGGCGCATGTGATCGAGCAGCACAACGACAATCGGCTGATTCGGCCGCGCGCCGATTACCACGGCCCGACCTATCCAAACCACTACGTGGCGATGGAGTCGCGGTAAGAGGCTGCCGGCGTTATTTGTGGCACCTTGGTGTCGCAAACTAACATAGATCTGCGGAAGAGGCATTTCTGTCGCATGACGGGTCTCTCCACAATGCTGCTTGCAGGCGTTTGTAGGCCGCTGGCGGCGCGAACTCGTGCTGGATGCCCCTCAGGGCCTCCGGGGCCCTACGAAGGCTTATAACGAGAATTGTGCAAGAGATTGCAACTCTGCAGATCAGGCTGGCTGCCATTGCTATAGCATATTAGTGCTATTCTTCGCTTTGACCACCCAAAGCTCTCCGTGAAGGTCCGCAGCGTGGCTCTTGTTCTGGACAATATCGCCCGCTTAGCCGCTCCGCGTGTACTAAGGTTCTGCGGTGTTCCCCTCATACCGTGAGCAATTGATTTTTTCTAGAATCATCGCAGGCCCGCTCCGTCGGGTCTAAGGTTATCTTTTGAAATTGCTGTACCTAATGATTCTGGCCGCGACGGCGGCCGCGCAGGCGAATTCGTCGCAACCATCCAAGGCTGCAACCGATAAGCCGGAATCACGGCAGAAGTTTGTGCTCGACGTGGTCCACAGCGCGGTGGCCCTCCCCGAGCCGGATCCGCAGGATCGCCTGCGTGTGCTGGTTGCGGCCGCCAACGTGGTTGCGCCTATCGACGGCAAGCTGGCGCAGCAGTTCGCCCGGGAAGGCACCGGAATCGAGAGCAAGCTGGTCGCCGAAGGCCAGCGGCCTGCCGTTTCCATGCTGGCTGGCGGACACGTCGATTGCGCCTCTGCCGTAACCTTCGTGCAGACGATTCCTCCGGCTGCGGTGCTCGACGCCGAATCGTCGCTGCAGGGCGCGATTACCATGTGTCCTCAACAGGTGGAGGCGCCCGCCAAAACCAAGCTCGAGGCCGGCTTGGAGCAGGGAACTGTGGCCACACGGCCCATCCTGGCGCTGATGGATGCCGATGGCATGAAGTCGGCCTGGGCGCAGTCCGTGTTCAGCAAGCTGTTTGCGTCGTTGCCGGCTGACGCTACCGCATCTGCCAATGAAGCGCCCAACTACGCAACCTTGTTCGCGCGCGCGGCGCCCGCGATGGATCAGGGCGCGGTAAAGAGCGCTGGCTTGAAGTTTCTGTTATGGCTGGCAAAGCTGCCCGACTCGCCGCAAAGGCAGGTGGCTGTCAATCTGACAACCGGAACCCTGCGCGACGTGCTGGGCAAAGACGGATACGCAGAACTGCTGCGGTCCGATGTCATGGCCCAGCAGGTTGCCAACAGCGCCGGCCAGAACGCCGTAATCCCGCCGCCGGACGAAGAAAGCGTTTCCGTGTTGCAAGCCATGTCGAACCCGGGCGATCGCAGCGATGAGTTGCAGGCCATGGCGCCCTCATTGCGCGCGCGCGAGGCTGCGGCCAGCGGATTCGCCAGCGGCACGGCCGGCGATCGCAAGCTGGCCGACCACTATTTCGATATCGCGTTCACTTCGGTTGAGCAGGTCTGGGCGGAGCGCGCGACGTCCAAGACAAACGCGCCTGCGGTGGTGGAAGAAGTGAGCGAAGCGGCGGCGCAGGTGGATCCCGTGGCAGCCCTGCAGCGCTCGCAGCGGCTGCAGGATCCGGCCGCCGAGGCGATCAGCATGCTGGCGGTGGCGCGGGTGATGGTAGGGAAGGAGTAAAAAATCCATTTCGAGTCACGGGAGACGCCCCCGGAATTAAACAGTTTTCGCACGCGTGCCGCGCCCGGTTTCATGTTCGCTCACCTATCCCCATCCTGCCCTCGAATCCATCTCCCCATCTGCTATGAATTAGGATGAGACTTGCCCCGGCACGAGGCCTTCGCCACATGCACATTCCTGACGGCTACCTGAGTCCCTCCACCTGCGCCGTGCTGTATGTGGGCGCGGCGGCGGGATGGTACTCCGCGCTGCGGCGGCTGAAGCGCATGTTGCTGACCCGGGTGGTGCCGCTGATCTCGGTCTTCGCCGCCTTCGCGTTTGTGGTGATGATGTTCAACCTGCCGCTGCCGGGAGGCACCACCGGCCACGCGCTGGGAGTAACGATTGCGACGATTGTCCTCGGTCCCGCAGGCGGAATTCTTTCCATCTCGATTGCGCTGGTCATCCAGGCATTGTTCTTCGGCGATGGCGGCATCAGCTCGCTGGGAGCCAATTGCTTCAACATGGCGATCATCGGTTCGCTGGTGGCTTATGGAAGTTACCGGATGATCGCAGCCGGCGAGGGCATCGGGTCGCGGCGAAGAGTTGTGGCTGCGGCCATCGCCGGATATCTGGCAGTGAATGCGGCAGCGCTGGCGGCAGCTTTCGAGTTCGGCATCCAGCCCATGCTGTTTCACGACGCGCGAGGCACGCCGCTGTACGCGCCGTATCCGCTCAGCGTCGCCATTCCCGCCATGATGATCGGCCATCTGACGTTTGCGGGATTGGCCGAGGCGGTTATCACGGCCGGCGTGGTGGCTTATCTGCAAGCTGCCGATCCGGCGCTGTTGCGCAGCACATCCGGACTGCCACTGGATGCAGGCGGAGAGTCGTTGGCTTTGCGTCCTGCTGCCGGCTCCCTGCGCAGGCTATGGATCGCAGTGGCGATGCTGATGCTGCTTACGCCGCTGGGAATTCTTGCCGCCGGAACGGCCTGGGGCGAATGGTCGCCGTCGCAGCTGGCACAAGCAGGAGCGATGCAAGCCCAAGCCGCGAAGTCCGCCGACCCGACCGCGCCGGCAGCGCTTCCCGCCGGTCTGGAGAAGCTGGCGAATCTTTGGACCGCGCCCTTCCCGGCCTACGCGCCCGGCTTCGTCAGAAGCCGCGCCTTCGGCTATCTTCTTTCTGCCATGTTCGCGGTAGGATTTCTGCTGGCAGTCTCGCTGTTCCTGCAGCGCTTCCTGGAGCGGCGCCGTCCCACGGGATATTCCGGATGAAGCGCGGCTTCCTGGAGTCGACCTTCGTCGGTTTCGCGCGCGTGCTTTCTCGCGCCATGGTGTCAGAGGAACTGGCTCGCCAGCGCGGACTTCTGCAGGCGCTCGATCCCCGGGTGCGAGTCGTCGGACTTTTTTCGCTCGTGCTCGCGGTCACGCTGTCGAAGAAGATCAGCGTGGTGGCCGCGCTGTTCGTTCTGGGGGTAGCGATCGCGATGTTGTCGCGGGTCAGCCTGCTGGTGCTGGCCAAACGCGTGTGGCTGGTAGTGCTGGGCTTCACTGCGGTGATCGCCATTCCCGCGACGGTCTTAACTCCCGGCGATCCGGCGGCAACGCTCGGCTTCCTTACGTTTACGGAGCAGGGACTGCGTACCGCCGCCATGCTGATCCTGCGCGTGGAGACTGCGGTCACGTTTACTACCTTGCTGATCCTGTGTACGCCCTGGGCGCATGTGCTGAAAGCTCTGCGTGCGTTCCGCCTTCCCAAGGAAGCTATCGCGATGCTGGCCATGACCCATCGCTACGTATTTCTCCTGGTCGAGACAGCAGGGCAGATGCTGGAGTCGCGACGCAGCCGCACGGTTGGCATCTTGCCGCCGGCCGAGCAGCGTCGCATGGCCGCGCGCACCGCCGGCGTGCTGCTGAGCAAGAGCATTGAGTTGAGCAACGAAGTTTACCTTGCTATGCAATCGCGGGGATTTCGCGGCGACGTCCAGATTCTCTCCGACTTTCGCATGGGAGCCTGGGACTATCTGGGGCTGGCGGCATTTCTGCTGGCGGGAAGTCTCGCCGTGTGGATGGGAAGATGAGCCCGACGATGCCCGCACTGTTCCAGTTGCAGGACGCGTGCTTCGAGTACGATGGCATTCCCGCACTGCGCGGCTTGTCGCTCGACATCGCGCACGGAGAACGGGTCGCCCTGCTGGGCGCGAACGGATCGGGAAAATCGACGCTACTGCGAATTCTTGATGCTTTGCACTTTGCATCGAAGGGCGCGGTGATATTCGATGGCCAGCGGCTGACGCCCGAACTGTTACAGGGAGATGACTACGCGCTAGCGTTTCGCCGCCGGGTCGCGCTGGTCTTCCAGAACCCCGATGTACAGCTGTTCAATCCCACGGTGTTTGACGAGATCGCGTTTGCGCCTTTGCAATTGCAGTGGCCGAAGGGAAAAATTCTCGCCAAGGTCGACGAGGCTTTGCAACTGATGGGCATCGCCCATTTGCGCGACCGCCCTCCTTATCGCTTATCCGGGGGAGAGAAGAAGCGGGTGGCGCTGGCCTCGGTGCTGGTGCTCGATCCCGATGTGCTGTTGCTGGACGAGCCCACGGCAACGCTCGATCCGCGCAGCCAGAGCCAGGTAGTCGATCTGATTCAGCAGTGGAAGGGCTCGGCGAAGACGGTGATCACCGCAACCCATCAGCTGGAGATTGTGGAAGACATTGCCGATCGTATCTTCGTGCTGGAAGAAGGCAAGGTCGCCGCCAGCGGAACTACGGCCGAGATTCTTCCCGATCAGGAGTTGCTGCTGCGCGCCAACCTGGTGCATGCTCACCGGCACTCGCACGGCAACGTGGTCCACTCGCATCCGCATCTGCACTCGCACGCCAAGCACGAGCATTAGCCGGGAATCGGGTAGAGCCAGCCTTTTAGGCTGGCGTGCGAGACACCTCACCCGATAAAAGCGATTTATTCCGGCGCGGCGACGCGGCGCTGAAGCGCCGCTCTACCCGAAATGCCTCTGAGGGAGCGCACAAGTAGCGAGACGACCTGCGGTTTTCAGCCGTCGCCCAGGGACGATATACGATCGTATGGAACCGGCGGTTAATCGAAAACGCCCATGCCAGAACTGCCCGACATCACGGTTTACCTGGAAGCGCTGGAGAAACGAATTCTTGGCCAGACGCTGGAACGCGTGCGCATCAGCGGACCTTCGTTGTTGCGCACGGCCCAGCCGCCGGTCGAGGCCGTCGAAGGCAAGAAGGTGCTGGCATTGCGCCGGTTGGGCAAGCGCATCTGCATCGGCCTGGAAGGCGATCTCTGGCTGGTGCTGCATCTGATGATCGCCGGCCGGCTGCACTGGCAACCGCGCAAAGCGGGCGCACCGAAGTCGCGCGGCCTGGCTTTCTTCGATTTCAGCAACGGAACTCTGTCGCTGACTGAGGCTGGTTCCCGCAAGCGCGCGGCGCTGCATATTGTTGTCGGCGAGGCGGGCCTGCGCGCGCTTGATCCCGGCGGGCTGGAAGTTCTGGAAACCGATCTCGAGCACTTCACCCGAGTGCTGCAATCGGCCAATCACACCTTGAAGCGCGCGCTCACGGACCCACGCTTGCTGAGCGGCATTGGCAACGGCTACTCGGACGAGATCCTGTTCGAAGCGCTACTGTCTCCCTTCGCCCTCACGCAGAAGCTGACGCCAAGCGAGATCGACCGGCTGTTTGCGGCGACCCGCCAGCAACTGGGCAAGTGGGTGGAAAATCTGCGCGCCGGATCAGGCGAGAAGTTTCCTGAGAAAGTCACCGCGTTTCGTCCGGGGATGGCGGTGCACGGCCGATACAAGCAGCCCTGTCCGCGCTGCGGGGCGAAGATCCAGCGTGTTCGCTACGCGACCAACGAAACCAATTACTGCACGGTCTGCCAGACCGGCGGCAGGCTATTGGCCGATCGCAGTCTGTCACGCTTGCTGCGCGAAGACTGGCCGAAAACCGCCGAGGAGCTGGAGTCGCTCACCGCCGATCGAAAAGCCTAGTCGCTATCTCATAAATGGTCGCAGAAAGGTTTTGTATCAGGGCACGTCTTTACAGGCTGCTGAAATAGTCGGAAAAGCAGATCCCTCGCGGGCTGAAGCCCGCCCGTGATGACAAAAACAAAGGCGTTTCTGCGGCGTACCTAAAGGTACGCCCCTTCGAAAGCGTGCGAGTTCGAGCTTTTCAGCAGCCTGTTTAGACGTGCCGCCAGCGGCCCAATACGATGTGGGCTTTAGCCCCTGAGGTCCATTTTGCAGGGGCTAAAGCCCAGACCTTGGTAATGCGTCCTTCGGCACGACTCAAGTCGTGCCCTGATACAACCGGGAACGATTCATGAGATGGCCTCCAGTCGCGGGGCTTGGTTCTACAACCGCGATGCGGGGTGATCCTACGGAATCACGCCCAGCTGCTTCAGGATCCCCAGCTCATCGGAGCTGCCCCAGCGTTCGACGATCATGCCGTTTTCAAAGCGCGCAATCTGCATACCGCGGGCTTTGATCTTCTTGCCGGTGGGCGGAATGCCCTGCAGTGGACCATTATGAGTGCCGGTGATGGTGTAGGCCATGGCCACGTTGTCGTCGTCGGTCACCAGATAGTCGACCGCGACCTCCACGTCGGGAAACGCCGTACGAAGCCCGCTAAAAAAGCCAATGAAGCCGTCGGGACCCGGGGCTTGATCAGGGGCTGGATCGTGATCGACCACGTTGGGCGCGAACACCTCGCGCAGCGCTTCCAGATGTCCGGTTTTGACGGCCTCACCCTGTTTTTGCAGGGCCGCGAGATTCTGCTCTCTGCTCATTTTTTTCTCCTGTCGAGGGTCTTGCTTGGCTGAAGTTTTCAGCCTCGGTATCATAAAACAGTGTCATGGGTTGTTAATGTTTGCGGCCGGCGAAGCGGGCATCGGAAACCAGCGCCCGCACTATAATCGCTGGAACCTTGGCTCGATCCCGCCCACGTCTCCGGAGGACTTTTGAAGCAGCTTGTCATCCTCGCCCTACTTTGTTTTTCCAGCCTTCTGGTTGACGCGCAAACCCTGTCCCGGATGGCGACCGAATCGGAAATCCGGTCGCTGCTGGCCGAGCGCATCGATGTGCAGCATCAGAGCGACGCCATTGTAGTTGGCGTCATCACCCGGCACGACCAGCGGGTCATTGGCTTCGGCAAGTTCGATGCTGACGACGACCCTCGTGTTCCCGACGGTGAGATGGTTTTCGAAATCGGCTCCATCAGCAAAGTGTTTACCTCGCTGCTGCTGTCGGAGATGGCGCTGGACGGCGAAGTGAAGCTCAACGATCCGGTCTCCAAGTATCTTCCCGCGTCGGTGACCATGCCCACCCGCGACGGCAAACCGATCACCCTGCTGGAGCTTTCCATGCACACCTCGGGCTTGCCGCGCATGCCGGAGAACTTTCATCCCCGTGATCCGGCGAATCCGTATGCGGATTACAGGCCGCAGCAGATGTATGACTTTCTTTCGCAGTACAAGCTGACTCGCGATCCCGGGTCCAAGTACGACTACTCCAACCTGGGCGACGGGTTGCTAGGCCACGTATTGGCATTGCGTGCCGGGACCGACTATGACACCCTGCTGCGCACCCGTATCACCGGCCCGCTGGGGATGCAGCATACGGCGGTGCAATTTACTCCGGAGATGAGGGCCCACCTCGCGCCCGGCCACAATTACCATCTGGCGAGGACTTCCGACTGGGACATGGCGACCTTCGCGGGTGCCGGGGGCATTCGCTCCACGGTCAATGATCTGCTGATCTTTCTGGCCGCGAACCTGGGATTCGTCGACTCTCCCCTGCAGCCGGCGATGAAGAAGCAGTTGAGTATCCACAAGAAGGCTTCGCCCGGGGTGGAGATCGCGATGGGCTGGCATATCATCAACAATCCCGAACCTATGGCGTGGCACAATGGCGGGACGGGAGGCTATCACTCCTGCATTGCGTTCTCTCGCCACCGTAAGGTCGGCGTGGTGGTGGTGTCTAACTCCTCCAACTCCATCGACGATCTGCTGCAAAAGATTCTGAACTACGCTGCGGTGGGACCGGTAGCCCACGAACCATTGCCGGTGAGCACTCCGTAAGGAAGCTCTGATCAAGTGAAAGCGAGGTACCGCAGCGGCTAAAGCCGGATGATTTTCGGGTACTTAACGGACGGCCTGAAGAGACTGTGTCGCGAGCGGTGTCGCCGCTCTGCGGCTCACGACTACTTCCCACTTCACCGGGGCTTATGCCCCCGGCTAACTTCATCTCGCCGCGTTGCGGCTAGTTTGATCGGTTATTCCACCCTTTGCCCCACCACAAATTTTCCTCTTGCGGTTGCGACACAGTCTCTGAAGGCCGTCCCCTGCAAAGCAGGACTTAATAGAGTCTCCCTAAGCGGCAACTTGTGGCGCCCGTCAGGCCAGCGCATTGAGTTTTCAGAAGCGACGCGAAGGGCGGGCCGTCGAGCCACGAACCCTGGGGCTGCATTCGGCTAGAAAATACGTGGCAAGAAAATCGCCGGAGGATTATCCTTGCCCCTTGTGCCGATTTCAGGTGCGTGCGGGCATTTACCTGTTTCGTCCTGTTAAGTACATGGCATGACTGCAGCTGACGTTCGCAGCACAGTTATATTCGGCGCCGCCAGCCGCACACATCTCCGGAGGCCACATGGCAACCAAAGTCCAAACCGAAGATCCCTCGACCAGCGACCCCCTGGCCAACCTCGAAACCGACCTTGCGCTGGAATTTCTGCGTGTGGTGGAAGAGGCAGCCATTGCCTCGGCCAAGACCATGGGCCAGGGCGACCGCAAGCACGCCGATCAGGTGGCCACCGAGGCCATGCGCGGCGTGATGGACTCGGTGCCCATGGATGGCACCATCGTCATCGGCGAAGGCGAACGCGACGAAGCCCCCATGCTGTACATCGGGGAAAAGGTCGGCAAGCACGATGGCGGCGGTTATCCCTCGGTGGACATCGCGGTCGATCCGTTGGAAGGCACCAACCTGTGCGCCACCGGCTCGCCGGGCGCGATCACCGTGTTGGCGGCGTCGGAAAAAGGCGGACTGCTGCATGCTCCCGACTGCTACATGGAGAAGATCGTGGTCGGCCCCTCCTGCAAAGGCGTGGTCGATCTGGAAGCTCCGGTGGCGCACAACCTGAACGTGATCGCCAAGGTACTCGATCGCCGGGTGGAAGATCTGGTGATCATCATTCTGGACCGGCCGCGACACGAGAAGCTGATTGGCGAGATCCGCAAAGCCGGCGCGCGTATCCAGCTGATCTCCGACGGCGATCTGTCGCCCGGTGTGGCGGCGGCGATGTTGGGATCGGGCGTACACGCGGTGATGGGAACCGGCGGCGCTCCCGAAGGCGTCATCACTTCGGCCGCGATTCGCTGCCTGAATGGCTACATGGTCGGCCGCCTGGTGGGCTACACGCCGGAACAGGCCGAGCGCATGAAGGACATGGGCATCAACGATCCCAAACGTATCTACACCGCCGATGAGTTGGCGCCAGGCAAGAACATCATCTTCGCCGCCACCGGCGTGACCGATGGCGCCTTGCTGCGCGGGGTGCGTTTCTTTGGCGACGGCGCGCGCACCACCTCGCTGGTGATGAAGCTGAGCAAAGGCAAGGTGCGGTTCATCGAAACCATTCATCTGGAAAAGCGCGCGGATGCAAAGGTCAGAATTCCAGAACGGTAACGGCCAAGCCGCCGGCGGGGGTGCTCCTGAGATGACCGGCCCTTTGGCGGCCGAACAGAATGCAGATCCCGAACTGGCAAAACAGTTCGCTGAAAAAGTCGGAGAAGCGGATCCTTCGTTGGCGATTTGCGGCTGCGAAAGACAATTTCCGCTAGAAACGGTGGAAGGGCATGGCTTTAGCCGTGCCGTAAAGCGTGCCATCCGGACAGGGCTTTTAGCCCCGGCCAACCGCGGCTGAAGCCGTTTCTGATGGAGTTCGATTTCGCCAGGCTAAAGCCCGGCGCTTCCACCGGCTGTCAGGCGGGGATGAAGCCGCTCCGCTTCACAAACACGCCGAACGCAACTTTCAGCGGTCTGTGAAGTCAGTTCGGGATGACAAAAATACAGAACTCGCCACGGCGTAGCTGAAACTGCGCCGCCTCAAAACCGGGATGCGAATGTTTGCGCTCAGAAAAATGGAACCGGCGCCCGCCCATCTTGATCGCTCCCGCACCCTGACATCTCCGTTACGTCAGTCGGCCAATCCCAACGGGCGGCCGCCGCGTGCGCTGGAAGACCAAGCCGGACAACCCCCGCTCACGACGCATCCGCTGCAGGCGAAGCTGGCGGTCAATACGCCGGGCGACAGATACGAGCAGGAAGCGGATCGCATTGCCGAGCAGGTTTTGAGCGGACCGGCAGGCGGAAGAACAGCCGCCGCCGGGTTAAGCATCCAGCGCTTCTCCCCCGGTTCCCAAGCGCAGGCGCAAGCCCCGCCCGGCAACGTCGAGCGGGTCCTGGCCGGCAGCGGAACTCCCCTGCTACCAGCACTGCGCCAGGAGATGGAGCAGCGCTTCAGCTACGACTTTTCCCGGGTGCGCATCCACTCCGATGGGGAAGCGGAACAATCGGCGCGAGCCATCAATGCCAATGCCTACACTGTGGGACGCCACATCGTATTCGGCGGCGGGCGGTACGCGCCGTCAACCGGCGAGGGCCGGCGATTAGTTGCCCACGAACTGACTCACGTGGTGCAGCAGGCGGGAGGCGGCTACGCCCCTGCCGGAGGTGGCGATCGAGCCCTCCAGCGGGATGACGCGGCAGACAAAAAGAGCGATGAAGGCCAAGTGCTGACCGTGGTCATTCGTGCTCCCGACGACAAGTACACGCAGAATGTAACCGACTATGTGCGCAACACGCTCAACGACAAAAACATCATCGAGGTCGACAATCTGCAGGAAATCTTTCCCTACCTGGAGAAGATCAAGAATGCGAAAGGGCCGAAGCTGAAGAAGATTCGCCTGATCGCGCATGGCAGTACGATCGGCGGCATCAAGATGAAAATGCCGGGCAAGAAGGACCGGGAGTTCATCAATCCTTCCGAGCTGGAGAAGATGGCCCAGGACAAAAATCTGCAGGCCATCGCGGCTGGGGCCATGGACACGGATTCAACGGTCGAATTTCTGGGCTGCTACGTAGGCGGCTCGGAGACTACCGAAGCTTCGCTGTCGACCATGTTCCAGTCTGAGTTTCGCAGCCCGGACGAGGCGCTGCACACCGAGGACCTCACCTACGTGTGGAATAAAAAAACGGTTACCTCGACCGACACCATCGACAAGGCAGCAGAGAAAGACAAGAAGGCTAAACCTCAGTTTGAGAATTGGCTACTCAAGCAGCACCAGAGACTGGTGGCGGCCGGAGATCTTCCGGATGTGGGGAGTAAGGACGACAAAATCGCAGCCATGCGCGATCTGTTCAACCGCTCCCACGGGTATATCAAGCAGCTGATTATCGAAAAGAAGAGCGGCGAGAAAGTGCGCCCCACCCAGGGGCAGGCCTGGTCGAGCGAGTGGCGGAAGTGGAAGGTGAACTGATCGGCGCCGGGTAGCGTCACAGAATCGTTCCCCAATCAGCAGGGACCGCCGTAGTGCTATTCTGATAACAACAAACTTGCAACGCCGAGCGGCGGTTTGGGAGGACCAGCAGCGTGCCTGTGCTGCAGAAACGCGTGGACGATCAGCCGACCCTCTCGCGCCAGACGGTGCGCGAGGTGGAAGCTGTTTTCCATGGCCACCTCAAACGCGTCGGCCTGAAGCGTACCGGACAGCGCGACACCATCCTGCGCGCCTTTCTCGAGACCCGCGATCATCTTTCCACCGACGAGCTGTGCCGGCTGGTCAAGAAGCGGGACGGCCGCATCGGCTTTACCACCGTGTATCGGACGTTAAAGCTGTTGGCTGAGTCCGGATTAGCCAGCGAGGTCGCCTTCAACGACGGCATCGCGCGTTACGAGCACCAGTACCAACGGCGCAATCATCATCACATGGTCTGTACCGAGTGCGGCGGCTCGGTGGAGTTCTTCTCCGCCGACATCGAGCGCATCGAGCAGGAAATCGGGCGCAAGCATAAGTATCTCCCTACGCGGCATACCTTCCAGATCTACGGCGTGTGCGACAAGTGCCAGAAAAAAAGCAAGCGGGGATAATCGTCCGGTCGGTTGCCAGGTGGGCTCGGATGATCAACACCGATCAATGGCCGATTTGGTTGAAGTACGCGATCCTGATTCCACACGCAATTCTGCTGTCGGTCGTCGTTTGGCTCTGGTGGCCAAAGTCGACAAAGGGGTGGCTTTACCTGGCAGGATGTCTTCTATATCTTCTAGTCGTCTACGCCGTTTTCTTGCGATCCATGAAGTTCTAGGACCATTGCTAGCGGCTGAACAGTTTGCTGAAAACCTTGGCTCGAGGCGGTTTTTGAAGGGGCGTAGCTTCAGCTGCGCCGTGGCAAGTCCTTTATTGTTGTCAACCCGAACCGGCTTCAGCCGGTGAGGGATCTGCTTTTCCCCCAGCCGGTTACGAAGGGCCAGAAGCGCGCTGTCTGAAACGGCTTTGCAGGCCGCGGAAAAAGTCGGGTTGGGCGGGTTTTTGAAGGGGCGCACCTTTAGGTGCGCCGTACAAGTCCTTTATCTTTTGTAATTGCTCGTGGGCTTCAGCCCACGAGCAATCCGTTTCCGACCAAATCTCAGTTGCAAACAATTTATAGTGACTCTCCGGGTCAACTTTCTATGCTCACCCTGATCGAAGCTGCCGAACAGATTCGCGATCGCCGCTTGTCTCCGCTGGAACTCACTCGCGAGTGCCTCACCCGGATCGAGCGGCTAAATCCTACGCTCAACGCGTTCATCACGGTTACCGCGGATAGCGCACTGGAACAAGCCCGGCAGGCCGAAGCGGAAATCGCGGCCGGAAACTGGCGCGGGCCGCTGCACGGCGTCCCCATCGGGCTGAAAGATCTTTTCGACACCGCGGGGGTGCGCACCACGGCCGCCAGCAATCAATATCGCGACCGCCTTCCGGCCCAAGATGCCGAGGTGGTGCGGCGGCTGAAGCAGGCGGGAGCCGTGATTGTCGGCAAGCTCAACCTGCACGAATTCGCTTTCGGCATGAGCGGTGTGGTCAGCGCCTTCGGCCCGACCAGAAATCCGTGGGACACCGAGCGCATCAGCGGCGGATCTTCTTCGGGTGCGGGCGCCGCGGTCGCAGCCGGACTATGCATCGCTGCCATGGGAACGGACACCTCGGGCTCGATTCGTTGTCCCAGCGCGCTGTGCGGTATTGTGGGACATCGTCCCAGCGCCGGCCTGATCAGCCTTAAAGGTGTGATACCGCTGTGCACTTCGTTCGACACCGCGGGCCCGATGGCGCGCACCGTAAGAGACGTGGCGGCCGCGATCGACACTCTGACTGCGTCGACCCAATATGCATCGTTGTTGGAAGAAGATGTCTCGGCCCTGCGCGTCGGGATCGCACGCCAGACCTTCTTCGCCGATCTCGACCCCAGCGTGGCTGCCTGCATGATCGAGGCGGAGGCTGCGATCGGGAAGCTGGTTTCGCAGGTTCGCGAGGTGGAAGTGCCGGTCGACGCCTTCCGCACCATCTTCGACGCGGAGATCTTCGAGTACCACGAAGCTATGTTCACCAGGACGCCGGAACTGTACGATCCGCGAACGCTCTATCGCCTGAAGAACTGTACCGGGATCAGCGCGACTGCTTACATTCGCGAGCGGCATCGCCTGGCGGAGTTTCGCAACGCGGCCGAACTCATCTTCGAGCAGGTGGATGTGGTCATCACGCCGACCACGCCTGCCCCGGCGCCAAAGCTGGCGAATCTGGAGGCGCTGGCGATTCCCGATGTCCGTCCCTTTGAGGTGAAATACCTTCTGCGCAACACCGCGCCGTTTAGTTCGCTGTACTGGCCGAGCACGTCGGTGCCGTGCGGATTCGCGCCCGATGGGCTGCCGGTGGGAATGCAAATTTCCAGTCGGCCCGGCGGCGATTCCACCACCCTGCGTCTGGCCCATGCCTACCAGCAGGCCACGGACTGGCACCAGCGTATCGTGCCAATCGCTCTGCAGGCTTAGAAAGCGGCGTGTCCAGTGATGTGCTCTCCAATAATCAGGGTGTGTATATCGTGCGTTCCCTCATAGGTCTTTACCGACTCCAGGTTCGCCATGTGGCGGAAGATGGGATACTCGTCGGCGATGCCGTTGCCGCCGAGAATGTCGCGGCCCATGCGGGCGCACTCCAGCGCCATCCATACGTTGTTACGCTTGGCCATCGAGATATGCCACGGCTTGGCCTTGCCCGCATCCTTCAGGCGGCCGACTTGCAGCGCCAGCAGTTGCGCCTTGGTGATCTCCGAGATCATCCACACCAACTTTTCCTGCACCAGTTGGTGCGAGGCGATAGGCTGATCGCGAAACTGCTTGCGGAACTGCGGAGTATTGCAGTGCGCAGTCGTAGCAAGCCATCGCCGGCGCCGATCGCGCCCCAGGCGATTCCGTAGCGCGCCTGGTTCAGGCAGCTCAGCGGCGACTTCAGTCCGCCGGAGCCAGCCAGTAAATTTTCCGCTGGGATACGGACATCCTGTAAAGAGAGACTTGACGTCACCGACGCGCGCAGCGACCACTTGCCGTGCACATCGGCTGCCTTGAAGCCAGCCCGGTCGGTCTCCACGATGAAGCCGCGAATCAGGTTGTCCTCGTTCTCCACCTTGGCCCAGATGATGGCGATGTCGGCGATGGAGCCGGAGGTGATCCACATCTTCTCACCGTTTAGGATGTACTCGTTGCCCTCTTTGCGCGCGCGGGTGCGCATGGAAGCGGGGTTCGAGCCGGAGTCGGGCTCGGTCAGCCCAAAGCAGCCGAGAATCTCGCCCAGCGCCATCTTGGGCAGGTACTTCTGCTTCTGCTCCTCGCTGCCGAAGGCGTAGATGGGATACATGCACAGGCCCGATTGCACGCTGACGAACGAGCGCACGCCGCTGTCGCCGCGCTCCAGTTCCTGGGTCATCAGGCCATACTCCACGCTCGACATGCCGGCGCAGCCGTAACCTTTCAGGCTGGCGCCATAGAAGCCGAGCTCGCCCATGGGCTTGATCAGTTCGCGCGGGAAGCGCCCGTCGCGGTTGCACTGCTCGATGATAGGGACCAGGTTCTCTTCGATGAACTTGCGGGTATTGTCGCGCACCAGCCGCTCGTCGTCGTTGAGCAGCGTATCGAACTCGATAAAATCCACGCCCTTGAATTTGAGTGCCATGAGTGTCTCTCTTTGCCGAATACGTCCAGCAGGAAAATTGCGGGTGGGACGAATCTTTGAGGCTATCAGGCAGCGGAGAGTGGGGTCAAACTCCAGACCCTGCTGCTCCAACTTGTGATATATTGCCGCTCCAAGAGCCGAATCTTCGTCTGCCGGAATCGCCCTCGCGACTCCGAAAGCCTGGGAGAGGCAGTCAGCCGTGCACACCTTCGCCGAGAAGACCAAACGCACTGCGCGGAATACCGTTTCCCGGCCTTCCAGTCCGGCGCCGGTTCATTCCGGGCGGTTGCGCGAAGCCGGCACAATCCTTCACGCCGGCCACGATCTCGCGCGAATGACCATACATCCCCACACCGGAGCAGCGGGGCCTGCCGCGCTGGACGACAAATCCGCCGAAATCGACTACCACCTTGAAGAAGCCGAGCGCCCGGTCCACCATGGCTGCTCCTGTGGAGGCGGTTGCGCCGAGTGTCAAAGCCGCGCACAGGGTCCCAGTTCCACAAGCGAGACGATCCACACGGGACTGGCTTTGAACCGTCCGGGCGATTCCCTCGAACTTGAGGCGGATCGCGCGGCGGACTATGTAATTCGCAGTTCGCAAGCCTCCGGCAGGCTCAAGCCTTTTCAGCCAGGCCACGGCGAATCTGTCCACACCGGCAGGGAAGGAAGCGCGGCACGGGAGTCGATGAGTGCGCACGTTACTTCTCAGATCAAGAGCGCTGGGAACAGTGGATCGCCCATTCCCCATTCGTTGCGCAGTTTTTTCGAGCCGCGCTTCGGGCACGACTTGAGCCGTGTCCGAATCCATACCGGACAGGCCGCCGCTTCTACTTCGCAGAGTTTGCAAGCCTCCGCTTTCACCGTGGGCTCGGACATCTTCTTTAACGCCGGGCGCTACCAGCCCCAAACTCCGTCGGGGTTCGGATTGATGGCGCACGAACTGGCACATGTGATCCAGCAAGGCTCGCGAGGCGCCTCTCCGCAAACGATACAGAGAGCGCCGATTCCTTATCGCCAGCTTACCTGGAACGATTTTGGCGACGTCAGGACCATCGCCACGGGCGGAGGGGAAGGCGCCGGAATCTCTGACAACTGGGGTGTGCTGCCTTCCTATACGCAGGTGGTCACCACAACCATAAGCAAGAAGAAGTGCGGCAAACATGGCCGCGACAACGAAGTGGAAGCGACGGCCCAGCCCGATCCCGCCGACTTCTCCCGCCCGGAAGCGCAAATGGATTCCGCCACTTCCTGGGTGCTGGCGCGTTACAAGAGCGACGGCATCCGGGAGTGTACCCAGCTGTCGGCCAAGTGCGAAGCCGACGTTGCCCGGGGCTTTGAAGTCACTTCGGAGGGATTGAAGGCGAAAACCAAGGCGGATTGTCAAGGCCCATTCTATCGGCATTGCCTGGTCACCGAAGCCGCCGAACGCGCTCGCCTGCTCCGGCATGAGCAGGGTCATTTTGATATTACCCATGTCATGGCGGTTAACGCTCAGCAGAGCGTCAAGAGGAAGAGCGATGCTCTGGGTCCGGTGAAAAAGACGGCTTGCGGCAACGACGCGGCGCACGACGCTGCCAACCAGGAATATGAGTCCAGCGTGAAGCCCGTACTGTCCGGGTTACTGATCGATTGGAAGAACCTGAGAGACCGCGCTCAGGCTGACTACGACGGACAAACCACCCACGGCTCGGTTCCCGCTAAGCAGGCAAGCTGGGAGACCAAGATTGCCGGTGGGTTGAAGGACTACGTTCCCGCATCTGCGGCTGCACCGGCAACGGCTCCGACTGCGCCTCCGGCCACAACACCCGTTACCACTCCCCCGCCCGCCACCACGCCTGCGCCTCCGGCTACTCCACCGGCCAGGCCTGCGCCTGCCGCCAAGCTCTAAGCCCAGGTGCCGGGGTGCCCCACTCATTCGCGCAGCACTCCGCCTGCGGCTGCGTGCTGGGCTAAGCTTTTGCACGCCTCCGGCGCTCGATTTTGGGCACCCATACTCTTCTGGCCAAAGTCAAACAATCAGTTTTTCACGCTGAGTCTGACGCTGGCAGGAGTGGCGCTTGACGATCCGTTATTGCGCCTCCCGATCCCACTCATTCGAAAACCGCGAATGAGTGGGGAACCCGGCACCCTGCGGTTATAAAGACGGAGTGAGGAAGGGATTGACCACACGAACCGCCCCGTACTTTTGGCCATGAGCCAGGTCTTCCGAGTAGAGAATTGACGCGCCGGAAGCCTCTGCGGCACGGATGATAAGTGCATCCCAGAACGAAGTCTTGTATCGCCCTTCGATCTCCAGCGCCTGCAGGATAGATTCGGCTGTATTGGTGACGACTTCCCGTGGAGTAGTCCTGTACCAATCGGCGGATTTCGTCGGCGGGCAACGGTCGGGCAGCTTTTCGCCGCAGGCTAACGCAAAACTCCTGCAGAACCTGCGTGCTCAATACCCCAAGGCCGGAATTCCATAGATCTTGAATCAGGGTTTGAGCGGCTGCGTGTTTCAATCCCGCAGACCGGTCGTGAGCATATACCAGAATGTTGGTGTCGACGAAGCACTTATCGCTCATGCAGATCGTCTCGCGAAGCAGGACGCGTCCAGCGCAGGTCAAATCCTTTGCGCAGTCGGGCTAGCGCCCGCCGCCGCGCCCGATCATAACCCTTGCGGTCGCGGACAAGTTCCTCAAGCCGGGCGGCTAGCAGGCTGCTGATGGAGCTACCTTCCTCTGCGGCCAGGACGCGAGCCTCCCGCAGAAGGTCAGCATCAAGTTTGAGGGTAACGTTGGTTTTCATGGGACAAAGTTCGTGCAGCACTATTTTACGTGCAGGCCCAGCGGAAACGCAAAATCGCCAGAGCTGCCGGGGCACCCAACCCCAACGCAGCCCCCGCTGATTTGATATGAGCTATCCGTACATCGCCGAGGACGGGTTCTGTAGCGCTCCCGGATGTATGCTAGGACGCAGAGAGTTCCTTCGAATTCGGTTAGCTCTCGCGGGCAGAGTCCGGCATTCACCATGGGGCTTGATAGCGCGGGACTGCGGGCGCAAGCAGCACATTGCATCCATGACGACAAACTCCGCCGTCGAATTCCTGATCTGGCTGTTGATTGCCGCGTCGGTGATCGCCGTACTCGCGGCCCGGCTCCGTATTCCCTATACCGTCGCCCTGGTCATCGGCGGCCTGGTGCTGGGGACGGTTCGTCTGCCGATTGTGGAGACGCTGGTCAAGAATCAGCCGGACTGGCTGACACCCAACATCGTGTTGGTTATCTTTCTTCCGGCTTTGCTGTTCGATGGAAGTCTCAGGCTGCAGGTGCGCCAGCTCCGCGAAAATGCCCTGCCGATCGGGTTGCTGGCCACAGCGGGAGTGTTGGCGGCGACGCTGGTGACGGGATTTGCCGCGCACTGGCTGCTGGACCTTCCCTTACTGGTAGCCCTGGTCTTCGGGGCCATCACGGCGGCGACCGACCCCATCTCGGTGCTGTCGATCTTCAAGGAGATGGCGGTTCCCAGGCAACTTTCCATCGTGGTCGAAGGCGAAAGCCTGTTCAATGATGGAACCGCGGCGGCGCTGTTTACGGTTCTGGCCGGCGGCGCGCTCTCAGGAACTCTCAGCGTAAGAGCCGGGGTGCAGGCCTTCGTCGTGGAGGTTTGTGGCGGGATCGCGGTGGGGATGGGGCTGGGATATATCTTCAGCAAGTTCATCCAGCGCATTGACGATCCCGCGATCGAAATTACCCTCACTACCGTGCTGGCCTACGGCTCTTACCTGGCAGCGCAAACCTTACACCTCTCCGGCGTAATCGCCACCGTTGCTGCCGGCCTGGTTGCGGGCAATGTGGGGGCACGCCGGGAAATGAGTCCGCGAACTCGCATTGCGCTGTGGTCGTTCTGGGAGTACTTGTCGTTCATTGTGAATTCGCTTGTGTTCCTGCTGATCGGGCTGCAGGTGCATGTGAAGACGCTGCTGCAAGAATGGCGTCCGACCCTGCTTGCGATAGCGACGGTTGTCCTGGGCCGGGTGCTGTCCGTCTATGGGCTGGTGCCTTTCAGCAATATTTTCGGACGCAAGATCTCGCAGGGATGGCAGCACGTGCTGGTCGCGGGCGGCATTCGCGGAGCTCTGGCGCTGGCCCTGGCCCTCAGCCTGCCGCGGACATTTCCGTATCGCGAACAGATCCTGGCTATGACCTTTGGCGTGGTGGCATTCACCATCATCGTTCAGGGACTGGCGATCAAGCCGTTACTGCACGTTCTGGGAATGGGCACCGTCAGCGAAGATGCCTATGAACTGGCGCGCGTGCAGCAGATCGCGGTTTCTTCGGCACGTTCCGAGCTGGACAACCTGCTGCATAATCACCTGATCTCGCGACCAACCTACATCCGGCTGCGCCAGGAAATCGATCAGGAACTGGAGCAGGCCGAACAGCGCGTGGTGGATCTCTATGGCAAGGACAACGCGCAGATATCGTCCGAAGTTCAAACCGCCAAGCTGAAGCTTATGGCGGCCAGGAAGAGTGCAATTGACGAGGCCGTGCACGACGGCCTCATCTCGCAACAAAGTGCCAACAAAATGATCGAAGCTGCGGATCGGGAGATCGACACGCTGACCGCTCGGAGTAAGGTCAGCGCCGGGGACCAGGGCAAGTAATTTGGGTGCTGGTTTTCGAATGAGTGGGATCCCCAATCACAGCATCAAGTATGTAAGTAAGACGTCCAGCTCGAGTATGGATTTAGTACTTCAGCAGCCCACGCTCTGCCCCATACCGACTATTCTCACCCGGCCTATCCTTAGGGTGTGATCTCGAAGACCACACCACAGCCAGCAGGACTGCAACTACCGGAGATGCCGCCCAAGCCGGTGGTGCCGTAGAGATTTCCATTCGCATCGAATATCAATTGACCGAGAGGGCCTGCGCCGTCGCTGCCTCCGGTAAAGTCGTGGAGCGAGGTGTGCGTCCACCCACCGCCGGAGTGCGTCAGTTTGAAAACAGCTCCCTGCCCGTAAGCTCCGTCCGCGTAGGTCGTGCCATAGAGGTTGCCAGCCGAATCCAGAATCAGGCTGGCCAGTGGGCCTTCGCTGCCGCTGCCGGCAAAGGAGTACAGCAGGTGAAATGTCCAGCTGCCGAGTGCCGGCATCAACTCATAGACTGTGCCGCTAAACTGCGCGCCGCCGTACATGGTCGTGCCATAGAGATTGCCCGAGCGGTCAAAGACCAATCCGCCGATCGGCGATGCTCCCAGGCTATAGTCCTGAAACCCGTGAAGCGTTTGCTCGCTCCATCCGAATTGTGTAGGCGTCAATTCGTAGACGGCGCCGTAGTTTGCGCCCCCAGCCGAACTTGTACCATAAAGATTGCCGGCGGCGTCAAAGATCAATCCTGACTGCGGCGACGCTCCATCAGTCCCGTTCTGGAAGCGGTAGATGACGCCCTCTCCCCACTGCCCGCCAAATGACGTGAGCTTGTAAACCGCACCTTGGCCATTGAAGCCCCCTCCATACGTCGTACCGTAGAGATTGCCGCTCTGGTCGAAGACGACTTCAGAAAAGGGAGAGGCCCCGTCGGGAACGTCGTTAAAGCGATAAAGTACGCTTTCACTCCACGCACAGAATACGGCGCGACAGGTAGTCGCAGGAGGGCGCAGGTTGAAGACGGTGCCACAGCCGATCCCGCGGCAACCTGCGCCTCCCAGATAGGTTGTTCCGTAGAGCGTTCCGTTCGGTCCAAAGATGACCCTGGCCGCTGGGTTGGCGCCGTCTGGAATGTTTTGGAAACTGTAGAGCGGCGCGAACAGCCAGCTGCCGTTCTTGCGCGACAATTTGAAGACCGTTCCGAAGCCATGCGCGCCGTAGCTGTAAGTCGTGCCGTAGAGATTTCCCGCAGAATCCATGGTTACGCCCCCGAAGGGTCCTGATCCGTCTACGCCCCCCGTGAAGCTGTAAAGAACCTGGTAGGTCTGACCCGACGCTTTTTCGGCGGAGACAGCCAGTAGCCCAAAGCCGATTGCGCCGGTCACAGTGGCCATGACTGCATACGACATCATGCGGTGAAGCAGATTCCCAAATTGCTGTTTCTGGTGCATGGGCTTTTCTCCATAGGTTTCGATGGAACCTTGCCCTGGGTACGATGAGAACACCTTGCGAGGATAGGGAGTGGATTTGTTCCGCGCTGGCTCGACGAGAACGACCATGAGAAGGCCGGAAGAATCTTCTTTCGGAAGGCCCAAGCGAGATTCTCATCTGCGGGCGCGCTTATCAACGATTACTACGATCTGTCATTCCTATTTTCGCACTCTCGGCGAAAGGGCACCAGCATTTTGCCGAAGCCACGAACTTTCGGGATTCGGTGTTGTCCTAGTTTCAGGACAATACCGGGCGTTCTTTAGAACCCCGGCGGCCGCTGGCTGGCCACATTGAAGGTGCGCTCCAGCGCCATGCCGGCTTCGCACAACTTGCCTTCCTCAAACAGTTGACCGATCAAGGTGACGCCGTGAGGCACGCGGCGCGGCGGAGAGAACTTTGGCAGCGGATGAGCCGGATCGGGAGCCCAGTCGCTGCGTGCCTCCGACACCTCGACAAAGCCGGCGCGCAAGGTGAGCGACGGCTGGCCGGTGAAGTTGGTGATGGTCAGCATTTCGTCGCGCAGGGAGGGCACCAGCAGCAGGTCGACCTGGGAGAAGATGCGCTCCATCTCCAGGGCGACCTTGCGGCGGAAACGGTCGGCCTGCACGAAATCCACCGCGGAGAGAAAACGTGACTGACGAAAGGTGTTGGGCCAAGCGTCGGGCACTTGCATCTTGAGCTCACTCAACTTGCCGCTCAGCGTCAGTTCCTCGAACGCGGCAGCGCCTTCGGCGAACAGAATCAGGTCAAGCGAATCGTAAGGCCAATCGGGAATCGAAACCTCGACCGGAACCATGCCCACCTTCTTCACCGCCTCCAGCGCGGCGCGGTCGACATCGGTGGCGGGAGCTTCCTTCATCCAGGCAGGGAAGTAGCCGACGCGCAGGCCGCTCACACTGGCATCGGCGTTGAAGTCCAGCTTGCTGGGCACGCTGGAGACGTCGCCCGGATCGGGGCCGGTGATGGTGTTGAGCACCAGAATGGTGTCTTCAACGCTGCGCGCCATGGGACCGAGTTTGTCCAGCGACCAGCACAGCGTCATGGCGCCGGTGCGGGCTACACGGCCGAAGGTCGGCCGCAGTCCAGTGACTCCGCAGCGCATGGAAGGGCTGACGATGCTGCCGCCGGTTTCGCTGCCGATGGCGAAGGCCACCAGTCCGGCTGCCGTCGCTGCTCCCGGCCCGGCGCTGGAGCCCGACGAACCTTCTTCCAGCAACCACGGATTCATGGTCTGGCCGCCAAACCAGATGTCGTTCAGCGCCAGCGCGCCCAAACTCAGCTTGGCGACCAGCACGGCGCCGGCATCGTTCAGCCGCTGCACCACGACCGCGTTCTTGTTCGGAATGCGATCGCGAAACGGTTCGGCGCCGTAGGTCGTGGGAATGCCGGCGGTATCGAGCAGGTCTTTCGCGCCCCAGGGGATGCCATGCAGCGGTCCACGATATTTTCCAGCCGCGATTTCCTGGTCGGCCTGCTTAGCTTGCTGGAGCGCCAGCTCGCGCGTGAGCGTGATCACGCAGCGCAGCTTGGGATTGAACTTCTCCAGCCGGGTGAGATAGATCTGGGTGAGTCGCTCGGAAGTGAGCTGGCGTTGCTGAATCCACCGCGAGAGCTGGGTAACGTTTGCGTAGGCAATGTCTTCGTCGTTGGCGGGCAGCGGTCCGGGATCGGTTTTGCTGCGAACAAACTGGTTCTGCGAGGGTCCGACCTTTTCGCCGGGCAGATCCGGGTTCCAAACGGTAGCGGGCGCCAGTGTCGCTTCGAGCGCAACTTTGTGCGGTCCCACCCTGAGCGCATACAGCGGAGCCATCGCGCTGCGCCAGTTGCCGGCGGCCTGGGCGAGTTCGTCGGCGGTGAAGGTCACCTGTACCAGCTTCTCGGCTTGAGCAAAGGTTTCAGGCGAGACTTCCGGTCCAACCGGCGGCGCGGTGCCGAAGGCGGGCGGGGCGCCCGGCGGCAACTGCGGGGGGCTCTGGGTTTGAGCGTGCGACGCGATAGCCGTTCCCAATAAGGCAAGAGATGTTTGGGTCAAGAATTCTCTGCGCGATTTCGACATGCCGGCTCCTGAAACCAATCGTAAGTCGTACCCGGCAGTGTACTCGTTGGCTTTGAAGGTCGGAAATAGATTGGTGATGGAAGGAGGCGACGTCGCGTCGGTCGCGGTCGTTGTCTTCGGCGTCTCAGGCAGGCTGTCGAGAGTGGCGCAGCCGTACTCGCCGTGGATGTTGCGCATGGCTCCAAAGTTAGTTGGTGCTGGATGGCATAGACCCGGGCGCGGCTTTCACGAAAAAGTTAAGAGCCGGTGGGCGGACTTGCATTTAGACTCTCCTGACAAACCACGCAGGAGAGATGGTTATGTCGTGTGAAGTCGAAGTGCTGAAGCAGGTTCCGCTTTTTGCCACTCTGGACAGTGAAGAGATGGCCATCCTGGGCAGCCAGGTGGAGCTCAAGAAATTTGCTCCGCACCAGCGGATATACAAGATGGGTACCGTGGCCGAACGCGCCTACGTAATGGTTTCCGGCACAGTGCAGGTCACGACCGTCGATGAAGACAACCAGGAACTGGTGGTCGATCAGCCCGGACCGGGGGAATTCTTCGGCTTCGCCTCCCATGCTGGAGGGGACCCCGCATCAGACCGAAGCCACGGCCTCAGTCGAAACTGAGTGCATCGAGGTCGATCGCAACGACATTCTGGTGCTGCTCCAGCGCAAGCCCCACGCCGGGATGGACATGCTGGCGGTGCTGGGTCGCCAGTTCCACACCGCGCAGCAACTCATTCGCATCCGCGCTCTGCGCCATCCCAACGAGGTCATCGACGACCAGGAGACGGCGGGAGAAAAGATTGCCGACTCCGTAGCTTCGTTTGGCGGCTCGTGGACCTTCATTAGCATGTTCGGGATTTTCATGGTGGTCTATACCACCATCAACATTGTCCTGGCGCGGTGCGCCTGGGATCCGTATCCGTTTATCCTGCTGAACCTGTTCCTCTCCATGCTGGCCGCCATCCAGGCCCCGGTCATCATGATGAGCCAGAATCGTCAGGACAAGAAAGACCGCTTGCGCAGCGAACTCGATTACGACGTCAACCGGCGCGCGCATTCGGAAATTCAGGGCCTGGCGCACAAGCTCAATCTGGTGGGTGACCGGTTGGGCGACATTGAGGAACTACTGCGCGCCAAGGTGTAGGAAACTCTGATCAAGGAAAAGCAAGGTCCCCGCAGCGGCTAAAGCCGGATGATTTTCGGGTACCTAACGGACGGCCTAAAAGGCCGTCCCCTTCAAAACAAGACTTAATCAGAGTTCGCTAGACATTCCCTTATGGCAATGTGAACTTGCTTATGCTTCCTTTCGTATGATTTTGCAGGCACAAGGAAGTGAGAAGAACCGTACAGTTGCTGGCAGCTGTGGTTGCGATCCTGGCGCTGCCCATGGCGGGTCAAACGCCGTCCATCAGGCGCCTCGACGGCAGCACGATAACGTGTGCCGAGATCGACGCCACGGTCACCCGCGTGATGCAGGCCGCCGAGGTGACCGGCGTTGGCATTGCGATTTTCAATAACCGTCAAATCGTCTACCTCAAGACCTACGGCGTCCGCGATAAGGAGAAGAACCTTCCCCTCACTCCAGATTCCGTGATGACTTCGGCCTCGCTGAGCAAATCGGCGTTTGCCACCGTGGTGATGCAACTGGTCGAGGAAGGCGTTCTCGAGCTCGACAAGCCCGTCTATCAGTACCTGCCCAAGCCGCTGCCGGACTATCCCTTCTACCGCGATCTGGCAAGTGATCCTCGCTACAAGCAGATCACGTTGCGCATGCTGTTGGACCACACCAGCGGCTTTCCCAACTGGCGGGCTTTCAATGACGATCACAAGCTGAACATCAACTTCACGCCGGGATCGAGGTTCGCCTATTCGGGCGAGGGAATCCTGCTCGCGCAGCTGGTGGTGGAGACGGTCACGAAGAAGCCGATCAACGATGTAATGCGCGAGCATCTGTTCGTTCCCGACGGCATGACGCGCACCAGCATGGTCTGGGAAGGTCGGTTCGAGAGCGACTACGCGAATGGCTACGATGAATACGGCCGATCACTTGGCCCCGAACGCCGCGCGAAGGCCGATGCTGCCGGCTCGATGCAGACCACGTTGCGCGACTATGCGAATTTTCTGCAGGCGCTGCTGCAAGGCCGCGACCTGAAAAACGCTACCCGCGAGCAGATGTTGAGCCCGCAAGTCGAGATTTTGTCGAAGCACGAGTTTCCCTCCCTTGCCACCGAGACTACGACGGCCAACAAATCCATCCGCTTGAGCTATGGCCTGGGATGGGGCCTGTACTGGACTCCCTACGGCCGGGCGTTTTTCAAGGAAGGACACGATGAGGGCTGGCGGCACTACGCGGTCTGCCTCGACAAGCCGGGCACGGGAATCCTGATCATGACCAACAGTTCCAACGGCGAAGGAATTTATCAGGAGTTGCTGGAAACCTTGCTCAAGAACACCTACACGCCGATTGACTGGGAGCAGTTCACGCCCTACAACCAACTGCCGCCTCGTCCGCCGCTGACGTAGCACAAAGAGGGTGCAGTCGATCCCAAGCTGCTGCGCATCATGTAAAATGGTTTTGCTACCCGGCGAATAGAGAGTGGCGCCAAGCGCGCCCCAACTGCAGTCGAAGCCGCTCCGCAGGAGCGTGGGCTAGAGACACATGCCCGCCGTGGCGGGCGCCGACGCGCCCATCCGCTTCGACCTCGCGTTTTACTCCAAGCCATGTAGACATTGGTACCGCAGCAGCCTGCGGGAAGAATCGCTGACGTTCCAGGAGAGAAGAATGGCCAAGATCGCAAAAACCGCAGACCGCAAGAAGGTGATGGACACCACCAAAAGCACGGATTGCCCCAAGTGCGGCAAGCCCACCCGCGTGGTGAAGCGGGTAAAGGATCGCGAGCGCGACGTCGCCGGCGGCATGTACATCTCGTGCTCGGCGTGCGAGTTTTGCGAGAAGCTGTAACCCGTTATCCAGACAGTTTTGTTGGAGCTGAGCGCGGACCTCCGCGCTCTTGTTTTCTGTCGGCTGCGGGTTCGGAATCTGCGCTTCGAGGTAACTCTGATCAGGTGAGAGCGATGTCCCGCAGTGGCTAAAGCCGCATGATTTTCGCGCACTTAAAGGACGGCCTCAAAGGCCGTCCCCTTCAAAACAAGACTCAATCAGACCAAACAAGACTTAATTAGAGAAAACAAGACTTAATTAGAGAAAACAAGACTTAATTAGAGAAAACAAGACTTAATCAGAGTTTCCCTAAGGTAACCACCTGCGCCCGCCGCTACCGATGCGATCCGGTCGCCGCGCCTGGTTTTACCGCCGCTGTGATCTCCGCTCTGATTTGCCCGGTGACCTTCTTTTTCCAGGCGTCGTCCCACAGATTTCGCTTTCTCAGATAGTGCTCCATGTGGGCGAGCGGATCCGGAGACTGCTTCCATCCGGCAATCGATCAGGGTCGGACCAATCCCGTTGCGGGCGCGATGCAGCGACTCCTGCGCCACCCGCCAGACCGCGACCACGTCGGCGCCATCGACGATGATGCCGGGAAAATCATAATCGCGCGCCGTGAAGCTGACGTCTTCCAGATGAGGATTCTGGGGAACGGTAGAATCTGGATTGGCTGGTCCGCTCTTCATCACATAAATGATGGGCAATTTCTGAGCGCCGGCGAACTTCAGCGCCGGGTGCCACTGATCCAGCGCTGGCGAAACTTCAGAACATAGCGCGACCACTACGTTCTTCTTCTGCTCGAACTTGTGAACCAGCGCCACTCCGGTTCCCATGTTGAAGGGATCTGCGGGAAGGCGTGCGGGGGCAACCATGGCACCTAATCCGTAGCTACAGGAATCGGTTGCATCTTTGTGTTGCAGAAGACAGTTGAGCGGTGTTCCACCGGCTATGAGGGCGGTAAAGTTACGGATTGAGGCAGCGATGGTGTCCTGGGGCCCGAGCCCCAAGGTTGAGCCGGCTACTACCGCCTCGTGCCCAATAGCCAAGTCGTATTCTGAGGCAGACAGGTGGCGTTGGGCGTATTCCTGCATCATCCGACCTTTCAGCAGAGAAAAATAGAGTTGGCACAAAACTTCTCGGTTGGAAGGAAAAGCGCCGTTGCCGTTGGCCGACTGCGCTGCCGCGGTGGTTACAGTTTGCTGGCTGAGAGTTTTCTTGCGCGATGATGCGTCGGAGCGGTTCCTAGTGGTCGTTGCCATGTACCTCGTCCCCGGGAATTCGTCATTGTATCGCAGCTGAAATCTCGTCAGCGGAGGCGGAACGAGTTATCGCGCAACGGGATGAGAGGCATTCGACGCGAAACACAACGAAAGTCGCACAAGTTTGCACCGTTCATCAATAGACTGTGACAGTTTTCAACACAATTGTGCATAAGGCTGTGGAAAAGGCCGGTTATATCCCCCGTAAGTTGCACGGATTCAAAATTTCTAACACAGTGCACCGAACCAAGTGCGGAATTGACAACGCATATTTCCTTCGGCTGAAATGGCGCCGGCTAGCGGGGTTACGAGCGTGCGCCGGCTTCGTGCTACGCTGGCGCGGTGAAATCGCGGCTCGACAAATTGATTTTGCAGCGCGGCCTTGCGCCCTCCCGGGAGCGTGCTCAGGCATTGATTCTCGCCGGACGGGTACTGGTCAACGAGCAGAAACTGGAAAAGGCCGGCGCCTCGGTAGCGGACGATGTCGCCATTCGGATTCTCGGCGACGATCTGCCCTACGTCAGCCGCGGGGGATTGAAGCTGGCCCGCGCGCTGGAGCATTGGAGCCTTGAGGTGACCGGCAAGACCTGCATGGACATCGGCGCCTCCACCGGCGGATTCACCGACTGTCTGTTGCAGCACGGTGCTGCCCGGGTGATCGCGGTCGATACCGGTTACGGCCAAATGGACGCCAGGTTACGCGATGATCCACGCGTCCGGCTGCTGGAGAAGACGAACGCGCGCTATCTTACTCCTGAGCAGATCTGGCCCGGCGGCGACAGGGAAGTGATTGCGCTGGCAGTCATGGACGTTTCATTTATCTCTGCTACACTCGTTCTCCCGGCGGTGCTGCACTGCATGCGCTTGTCGTCAGCGGCCTTCGACGCAGTTGTTCTCATCAAACCGCAGTTTGAAGTTGGCCGGGAGCAAGTAGGCAAGGGCGGTATTGTGCGCGATCCGCTGGCGCAGCAAGCGGCGGTGGATAGAGTCAGCAGTTTTGTCGCCGAGCAGGGAGGCTGCGGCATTGAGGTTATCGAATCTCCCATTCTCGGCGCCGAAGGCAATCGCGAGTTTCTTCTGCATGCCCACTTCGTCTAGATCGCAGCGCGGGATGAGACGGTCGCGCTACACTGGACACTGCTTCCTCCAATGACATGAAGTCAGCCGCCATCATTTCCAAACCCCTGAAGCCTGAACTGGCCGGCATTCTTCCGGAACTGCTGGCCTGGTTTCGCAAACGCGGTTACACGCTTTATCTCGATCAGGAAACGGCCCAGTACACCAACGGCGAGGAAGTGGTTCCGCGCAAGGCGATGGGCGCCAAGCATCCGGATTTCGCGCTGGTGCTGGGAGGCGATGGCACGCTGCTGTCGGCGGCTCGCGCCCTGGCCCACGAAGACGTTCCCATCCTGGGGGTCAATCTCGGGTCGCTGGGATTCCTCACCGAAGTGCCACTGAGCGAGATGTACAGCACGCTGGAGGCGGTGGACCTAGGCCACTGTCCGGTGGAGGAGCGCTCGGTTCTGGATTGCACGCTGTTTCGCGGCGGGGAAACGCTGGCCCATCACTTCGCCCTCAACGACGTGGTGGTAAACAAGAGCGCCATCTCGCGGCTGGTGGATTTCGATCTCCTCATTGACGGTGTATTCGTCTTCAACTACAAGGCGGATGGAGTCATCATCGCCACGCCCACCGGGTCCACCGCCTATTCGCTGGCGGCGGGAGGTCCGGTGATGATGCCGTCGGTGGAGTCGTTCGTGGTGACCCCGGTTTGTCCGCACTCGCTGACTCATCGGCCGCTGGTGGTTACCGACAAGGCTCAGATCGAGTTGCGGGTAGAAACCGGGGCGGAAGAAGCTTTCCTCAGCATCGATGGACAGATTGGCGTACCGGTAAAGCAGGGCGACCGCGTTCTATGCCGCCGAGCGGAGCATACGGTGCAATTGATGCGGGTGCGGCGAACCTTCTTCGACGTGCTGCGCAATAAGCTGAGGTGGGGTCAGCGATAGAGAACGGTCAGGTGTGCAGGGATTGCTTGCGTAATGGCGATAATGACGCCAGTGATCGCCGCCAGCTAGAGTTAGCTGCCTCCATTCATTGACTTACCCTACCTTTAGCCCTAAGATTCAGCGCTAGTGATCGACCAAACGATCTCCCACTACCGCATCCTGAGCAAGCTGGGCGGCGGTGGCATGGGCGTGGTGTATAAGGCCGAAGACCTTCGCCTGCACCGCTTCGTGGCCCTGAAGTTTCTGCCGGATGAGGTCGCCAGGGATCCCCGCTCGCTCAGCCGTTTTCAACGGGAAGCCCAAGCCGCCTCGGCGCTGAACCATCCCAACATCTGCACCATCTACGAAATCGGCCAGGACGGCGATCGCGCCTTCATCGCCATGGAGTTCCTGGAGGGGATGACTCTGGGAGACCGAATCGCGGGAAAACCCGTCGAGCCCAAGGTCCTGCTGGAATTGGCCATCGAGATTGCCGATGCCCTGGCCGCCGCCCATGGCAAGGGCATCGTTCATCGCGACATCAAGCCGGCAAATATTTTCATCACGGCCGAGGGACATGCCAAACTGCTGGACTTCGGGCTGGCGAAGATTGCCGTCCCCGGCGCTGGCGCGAATCCTTCCGCGATTGCTACGGCCCTTGAACTCGAGGCATTGACTGGACGCGGTGCGGCGATCGGCACCGTGCCCTACATGTCTCCGGAGCAGGTGCGGGGCGAAGAACTGGATGCGCGCACCGACCTGTTTTCGTTTGGAGCGGTGCTGTACGAGATGGCCACCGGAGTCCCGCCCTTCCGCGGAGACACCTCAGCCCTGATTGCGGAAGCGATCCTGAACCGGGTGCCGGTTGCGCCAGTGCGCCTGAATCCCGACGTCCCACCGAAGCTGGAAGAGATCATCGCCAAGGCGTTGGAGAAGGACAAGAAGCTGCGCTACCAGTCCGCCGCCGACATTCGCACGGATTTACAACGGCTGAAGCGCGATTCGGAATCCAGCGCCAGTTCTCTGTTTCTCGAGGCTGCATCCAAAACCGCCAGCCGGAAAAAGCGGTGGCCACTGTACTCCGCGACAACCATCGCGGCAGTCGCGTTGGTGGCAGGCGCGCTCTTCCTGCACAATCGCAAGGCGCACGCTCTTACCGGGACGGATACCATTGTGCTGGCCGACTTCGCCAATTCCACCGGCAATCCAGTGTTCGACGACACGCTGAAACAGGCACTCGCAATCTCGTTGCGCCAGTCACCGTTTCTCAAAATCCTGTCGGATCCGCAAGTAAAGGCGACCCTCGGGCTAATGACTCGGCCGCCGAACACGTCGCTAACCCCGGAAATTGCCAGCGAAGTTTGCCAGCGGGCGGGCAGCAAAGCCTACATCGCGGGCTCGGTCGCAAGTATCGGCAACGAATATGTGGTCGGACTCAAGGCCGTGAACTGCCAGAGCGGCGACACCCTCGCGCTGGAGCAGGTGCACGCCGATGGGAAGGAAAAAGTTCTGGATGCGCTGGGTTCGGCGGCCACGAAACTGCGCAGCGAACTCGGCGAATCCCTTAGCTCGGTACAGAAGTTCGATGTGCCGATCGAGCAAGCTACAACCTCCTCTTTGGAAGCGCTGAAAACCTACAGCCTGGGCTCGAAGATCTGGAACGAACAAGGGGAAAGCGCGGCGATCCCATTCTTTAGTAAAGCGATCGAACTAGACCCTAACTTCGCCATGGCCTACTGCCGCCTGGGCGAGATTTACGACATTCTCGGCGAAAGTACCAAGGCCAGTGAGTACCTCACCAAGGCCTACCCGTTGCGCGATCGGGTGACGGAAGCGGAAAAATACAAGATCCTGTCCCAATACTACTTCGGCGTCACCGGCGAGATGGAGAAGGCGAAACAGGCTTCCGAGTTGTGGACCCAGTCTTATCCGAGAGAGACCGAAGCGCACTTAAATCTGGGGTTTATTTATGGTGTCTTCGGGAACTATGAGAAAGCGAATGCGGAGACTCTCGAGGCTATTCAGCTTGATCCTGATAACAGCATTGGTTACTCCAATCTGATACAGGGCTACGCTGTCGTCAATCAGTTGGATAAGGCGAAAGCGATGTATCAGGAAACCGTCCGGCGCAAAATCGACAACGGGGGTCCACGCGCTTACATGTACGGAGTTGCATTCCTGGAGCACGACCAGGGAGAGATGGAAAGACAGGCAAAGTGGGCAGCTGATAAGCCCGGGGTAGCGGACTGGATGCTTTCCTATCAGTCTGATACCGAGGCGTTCTTCGGGCGTCTCGCAAAGGCTCGCGAACTTACTCAGCGCGCCGTTCAATCGGCCCGCCAGAACGATCAGAAAGAGGCGGCGAATATCTGGCAGATAAACGGAGCGTTGCGCGAGGCGGAGTTCGGCAACACGGCCCGCGCTCACGAACAGACCATGGCAGTGTTGGCGTCGGTCCCGGATGCAGGGGCGCAGGCGGCTCTAGCCCTTGCCCGCGCCGGCGATTCAGCCCGCGCACAGAAATTGGCAGACGAACTGCAAAAGAAGACCCCTCTCGCCACCATTTTGGTCGACTACTGGTTGCCGGCCATTCGTGCGGCCATCGAAATCGATCGCAACAATCCCTCGAAGGCCATCGAGTTTCTTGAGGCCGCGCGTCCGATTGAGATGGGCAGGGGAGATGACTCGGAGTGGGGCTGCTTTCTTTATCCCGTGTACCTGCGGGGGCAGGCGTATTTGATGCTGCATCAAGGCGCCGAGGCGGCTACCGAATTCCGCAAGTTCATCAATCATCCGAACCTGGTTGCGAACAATCCGCTCTTCGTACTCGCGCATCTCGGCTTGGCTCGGGCCTATGCTCTGCAAGGTCAGCGCGACCAATCGCGCGCCGCCTACCAGGAGTTCTTCAACCTGTGGAAAGATGCCGACCCTGACATTCCCATCTACCAACAAGCGAAGGCCGAATACGCAAAACTGCAATAGACGGGAATGCGCGATCCAGACGAAGCGAGGCAATGGTTGTAATCAGCGATTACCCAACGATTCGTTAGCCGAGGCAATCCCCGAACAGGTTGGTTTGAGCAAGGTGTCGTGGAGACAAAGAAAAGGCGCGGCCCTGAGACCGCGCCATTAGGTTATTCGCTGGCGGACTTCACCTTTTCCTGCAGCCAGTCGCGAGCTTCCAGCTCGCACTTCCTGGAGCAGAACGTGTGTCCGTCACGCGCCCGGCTTGTGCTTTTCAGGTACTGGGAATAACACCAGAGGCAGACCGCAGCGGAAGTGGCGGCGTCAGATCGATTAGGTTGCATGGGCTCTCCAGTGGAATGCGAGCATAGGACAACTTGCGGCTAAACGCAATCGGCAAAATCGCGGTATCCCAGAGAGTCACTTCCTTAGAACGGAGGTGGGGGCTACAACCGCTCAGGTGCCAACAGTCCAGCGACCGATTCGCGCCGCCGCACCAGCCGGGAGCGCGCCCCGTCCACCATTACCTCCGCCGGACGCGGCCGGGTATTGTAATTCGACGCCAGCGACATGCCGTAGGCTCCGGTATCCAGAATCGCAAGAAGCTCGCCTTCCTGGGGAGAAGGAATCATGACGGTCGCGGGCAAAGAAATCGCCGGTCTCGCACACCGGCCCGACCACATCGACTGTCTCCTTGGTGTCGGCCTGGTGACGTAAAACCACGGGCACGATTTCGTGATAGGCATGGTAAAGCGAGGGGCGGAGCAGATCGTTCATAGCCGCGTCCACCACGACAAAATGCTTGCCGTCGTTGCGCTTGCGGTAGAGAACTCGGGTTAGCAGCACCCCCGCCGGTCCCACGATGGCCCGCCCCGGCTCCAGCAGCAGATGGACTCCGAGCCCCTTCAGCGGCTCGCGCACGGCTTTGGCGTATTGCCTGGCTTGGCTGGAGAATTTCTCTTGCGGGCTCGGTTGGTCGTAGGAAATCCCCAATCCTCCACCGGCGTCGACGTAGCGAATATCCAGTCCATCGCCTCGCAACGAACGCACCAGGCCGGCGGCGCGATCCATGGTTTCGCGGAACGGGCCGACATCCGTGATTTGCGAGCCGATGTGTACGCTGACCCCGGCGGGTTTCAGATAACGTTCCTGGGCGCCGCGGTGGTAAAGCTCGGCGGCGTCGCGCCAAGGGACGCCGAATTTGTGCTCGTGCAGGCCGGTGGAGATGTAAGGATGAGTTTTCGCTGCGACCTGCGGATTCACTCGTATGGCGAACGGCGCCGGCTTGCGATGATGCGCCGCCCGCGCCGCCAGCAAATTGAGCTCGCTGCTGCTTTCCACGTTGAACAGCAGGATGCCGGCATGCAGTGCCAGGTCGATTTCTTCTACCAGCTTGCCTACGCCGGAGAAAACCACCTTGGCCGCGACTTTCGGCGCAGCCGCCGTCGCTCGCTGCAGCTCGCCTCCGGAAACAATATCGAACCCCGCGCCCAGGCGGGCAAGCATTTTCAGGATCGACAAGTTCGAGTTGGCCTTGATCGAGTAGCAAATCGTGTGCTGGCAGCCACGGAACGCCTGGTCGAATTCCTGATAACGCTCGCGAATGGTCGCGGCCGAGTAGACGTAGAGCGGCGTGCCGTATCGCCTGGCCAGGCTGGCCAGCGGAATCTCGTCGGCGCGCAACTGGCGATCACGCGTGCCGGCCGGTCGGGTTTCGCGGTGATAGGTGAATCCCGGGGGACGCTCTGCTGGACGATTCGGTTTCACTTCTTGGCTTTCGCTTCGGGACCTTTGCCTTCTGCCGGCGACGGTCCTTTTACCTTCAGGGCCACAATGGTCTGATCGTCAAAAGCGTCTACCCCTTCGGCGTGGCTGGATACAGCGGTGAAGATCGCATCGACCAATTCCTCGGCACTGCGATGGGCGTTTTCGCGGGCGATCTTCTCCAGCCGATGGCGTCCGAACATCTCGCCCTTGGAACTGGTGGCGTCAAGAATGCCGTCGCTGATGAACAGGAAGGCGTCGCCGCGACGGGCACGCAGGTTGAGCTCCTCATACGTCGCGTTGTTGAAGAGTCCGATGGGAAGGCCGGTCGCCTGAATCTCTTCCAGCTTGCCATCGTGCAGGTAGATCGGCCGCGGCAATCCGGAGTTAGCCAGCTGCAGCAGCTGCTGGTTGTCGTCCCAGATGGCATAGATCATGGACACGTACTGGCCCTCAATGGGACGCTCGGAGAGCGAGAGGTTGATGGCCTCCAGCATACCCGCCGCACTGGGCTCTTCGTTGGCGTGCGAGCGCGCAATGCCGCTGACTAGCGCTGCGTAAATGGCGGCTGGCGCACCCTTGCCACTCACATCGCCCACCGCGATTCCAGTCACGCCGTGACCGCTGTACTTCAGGAAGTCGTAGAGGTCGCCGCCGATTTGCCGCGCCGGGGCGAAGCGCGATGCGACTTCGGCATTCTTGAACACCGGCAGCTTCTGCGGCAGCAGCCGGAACTGAAGCTCGCGGGCCAGGGCCAGATCCTGCTCCAGCTTTTTCTCCTGGCGTGCGATGCGTTCGTACAGAGTGGCGTTCTCGATGGCGATGGCCACCTGAGCCGCCATGGTGGTCATGATGCGGACGTGGTCTTCGTTGAAGTAATTGCGCCGGGTGTGCTCGATGTCGAGCACGCCAATCACCTTGTCTTTGTAGATCAGCGGAATGCAAAGTTCGGAGCGGGTTTCGGGATTGGCCGGGATGTAGCGCGGATCTTTGCTGACATCGGGCACCAGAACGGCCTGGGCGTGTTGCGCGGCGTAGCCCACCAGGCCAACTCCCAACGGGATCTCGTGCTTTAGTTGCACGTTCTCCTTGAAGCGCAGCGAGAAGCGATGCTGCAGCACCGTGCCCGTGGGGTCGAGCAGCAGAATGGAGAACATCTGGTAGTCGATGATGCGGGTGAGCAAATCGGCGATTCGCTTCAACAGCTGATCGACATTCAGAATCGACGTCAGTTCGCGGCTGATCTCGGTCAGCAAAGTCAGTTGCCGAGCCTGCCGCGACACGCGCGTGTACAGGCGGGCATTCTCGATGCCGATGGCGATGCGGGAAGCGAACAGGGTAAGCAGGCGTTCATGCTCTTCGGTGAACGCACCCGGCTGATCGGCCTCCACATCGATTACGCCGATCACTTTGTTCTTGGCGATCAGAGGCACCGCCAGCTCGGAGCGCGCACCCGGAGCGGAGTTGATGAAGTTTTCCTCAGCGGCAACATCGTTGACCAGCACGGCTTTGCGCTGCTGCACCGCGCGTCCCGTAACCCCCTGGCCGACCTTGATGCGGATGCGCTCGGCAACCTCGGGCGGATGACCCACCTGGAAGCGGATGCGCAGCTCCTGGGTTTTTTCGTTCAGCAGCAGGATGGCGAAGATTTCGTAGTCGATCACCTGCTTCAGCATCTCGGCCACACGCTGCAGCAAGGTATTCAGGTCGAGCGTGGTGTTGACTGCGTCGGCCACTTCCAGCAGGTAGGAATCGAGGCTGGAAGGCGCAGCAGGTTGGGGGAGGGGAGATGACATGAAGCCGGAACTCTTGTCCTTCATCATAACAGCGGTTTTGTCCAACTCAGGCACTGGAAGCGGGTCTTGCGGCAGTGCAGAATCAGCTTCCGAGGCGATGACCGGTCGCGGAACAATTCAGCATCGTAACACTGCTGACGCTTGTGCCAACCGCATAAGGTGGACGAAGTGGCGCCATCGGAGCCAAGCCCCGCTCGGTCATGGCAGGTACGCCGTGGGGGATGGCCGTACGCCCGCCCAGCGATCCTGCAGCTGACAGGGCGACTATTTAAGATAAGCGCGCACCAGCCCGATCAAGTCTTCGCCCAATTCCTCGGGAGAATCCATCTTCTGGTCCGGCGTCATCATGTGCAGGCGGATGTGATCCTCCAGAATTTCCGCCATCAGCCCGTTGACGCCGCCGCGAATGGCGGCCAACAACATCAGGATGTCGGCGCATTCATCGCCCAAGGTCAGGGCGCGCTCCACCGCCGCGAACTGGCCACGAATCCGCTTGATCCGGAACAAGAGCTTCTGTTTCTCTTTGGAGATTTCGGGAGCTTTATCTTTCATAGTTTGTCGTTTCCCGGCTTGTACCCTAGGGGGGTAGGATATTAGAGCGGCGGCGGAAAATCCATCGTTGCCCGTAGGTTTGCCGGCAGAGGTTTCGTCTTATAATCGGGCGTGCCTGCCCGGACCAACAGCTCCCGTTTTCGCCGCATCACCCCCGGGATCGAGACCTTACAATCCAGCTTCAGTTTGCCCAGGCATCGCCATTTGCGCGCTTATGCGACGGTGGTGCTGGCAGGCAGCTTTGAGGAATCGGGCTACGCTGGCCGCATCCGAGCCACCGCGGGCGATGTACTGATTCATTCTGCACTCGACTGCCACGCGAATCAGCGAGTCTGTGCAGGCGTCCGGCTGATCCGCCTGGACTGGTGCGATACAAAGGGGGCGGGGGGAGTCTACCATCTGCCCGAAGTGGACGGGCTGGCAATAACGGCTGAAAAGGATGTAGGCGACGCTGTCCTCTTGCTGGAGGAGGCTCTCAGTAAAGGCTGCGCCACTTCAGCGGGGACAAAAAACGATTGGCCGGATATGTTGGCAGCCGCGTTGGCACGGAATGCTTCGATGCCGATTGGCAGGTGGGCGCAGGCGAATGACCTGACGCGGGAAACTGAGTCGCGCGGATTTGTCGCCGCCTATGGCATTACGCCGGAAGTTTTTCGAGCCGAACTGCGCACCCGCGCGGCGTGGCTTCGAGTAACCCGCGGATCCGATTGTCTATGCCGGATCGCGGCAGAAACCGGCTTTGCCGATCAAGCTCACATGACTCGCTGGATTCATCGCATCACCGGCGCCCACCTGGGGCCTGGCGCAGGAAAGCATGCTTATCTCAGGCTGGCTAGAGGGCCACCCGGCTGCATCCCAGCTGGGTCACAGCTATAGAAGCCAGCAAAAGAGCCGCGGCGGACGAGAGCAGGGAACTGGCGTGGCCAGAGATCATTTCAGCTGGGAACCTCCCTGTCGGTCTTCAGTCCGACCCTTGCGCGTGATTCAATTGCTCAAGGACCTGCTGCGCAGGTTCGCGCTGCATGTCCGTAGGTGCACCCTGTGCCTGGGTCTGAATGTCTTCTTTGAACTGGATCAGGTGGAAGGCTCCGACTAACTCTTCTGCGGCCTCCTGAATGAGAAAGAATGGGTCGCGCAATGCTGCGCCAACCACTTCTACCAGTTCCGGTTTGTGATTCTGGTCGCCCGCTGGCTTCAACCCGGCAAGCGCAGCGAGCGCATTCAGGCGAATTCGCTCTGAAACACCGGGACGCGCTTCGGCAAGCAGGATCTCGGCCGCTCGCGAATCTTGTGTGGCGGCGATGGCGTTTAACGTGGCCATCATGACGTGCACTTCAGGCTTGGTCTTCGCTTTTGCCTGCAACACATCAAACACCTGAGCGACACCCGATTTACCCAACGCCTGCGCCGCGGCTGCCTGCACCGCATAGCCGGGGTCATGCTTCAAGCTGTCGACTAGCGCCGTGTAAACGACGTCATCCCCATGGAAGGTACCCAGGGCTGCGATCACCGCGGCGCGCACTCGGCTATCCGGCTGCTGCAAAGCGGCCAGCAGGGCGGCTTTGGCCCGATCCGTTGCCAGGGTGCCAAGGCCGGTCGCGGCGACAGCGCGCACCGCGTAGAACTCATCGGAGCCGAGCACGTGTACCAGCGCTTCGACTTGCGTATCTCGGTTCCCGGTCGTCTTGGCGCCAAGTTGCTGCACCGCCCAAGACGATACGCACCTGCGACCTGCTGGCAGCGTCATAGTCTCGATCGAGCGTAATCCACAGCTGGGAGTCCTCTGCGGCGTACGCCAGGGGGACGGCTTGGCCTGGCCGCAGCTGTAAACTCACCGAGTCGATCTTCAACTCAGAGCTGTCCAGATAGAACTTGCGGAACTGCGCTGCGAAAGGGCGAAGCGTGACCACTTCGTCGCCCAAGACTTCGCCTTTGGGTTCGTCGAAGTGTAGGGTCAGCTTGTAGTTCTCGACGTGATAGGTTCGGCTGGGCGCCCACTGCCAAACCTTCGGATTGCCGAACGTGTGACTGCTGCCTGTCCGGCTAGGCTCACTTGCGTGGCCAGCAGGACACACAGCATGAAAACCATCGATTCCGTTCCTAATCTCACGTGCGCCATCTTTGCCATATCGGTCGAGCAGACGTTTGCGGCTGAATCTCGTACTCCCGGCGGATTAAACTCGCCGCGAACCTCAGGATGCCATGCCGGGAAGGCGACGAGTCTTGAACGGATTTGACGTTTTCGCGGGCTAAAGGTTGAGAGTCGAGAGAGAGACTGCGCCACGTCACAGACGGGCGCAATGAGTTTGGTGTAAAGGATACGGTTGACGATAAAGGCCTTTCTGTGATCGGTCTCCAATTTTCACCAAGGAGAATTACATGAACGTTGCTGCAAAAATGACTCGCATTTATTCCGCACTTCTGGGTTTGCTCTTGATTGCAACACTCGCGGGCTGCACCCGGGCGATTCCGGGCGACTCGGACAAAGCGGAGGTGAAGCGCTTCGACAACCTGCGGGGAATGCGCTACTGCGAGGTGTTTCTCATCGGCGGAACGATATGGCCGAAGAACCTTCAGGCAGCTTTCTACAACACAACCGACCTGAACAACGCGGCGAATCCCCGCGATACCTGTCCTCAGGACATGTGGGACAAGGTGGAACCGGACAGCTTGAAAAAGCAGTACGACGTGTGGGGAATCTTCAAGAACGGTCCTCGCGGCTGGGCGATGGACTGGATCGAGTTGCCGGCGGGGCCGGTTCGGACCTTTGATGGCCTGCAAGCGCAGTGGATGGGCCAGGTGCAGTTGCCGAAGGATATCGACTTGAGTAAGAAAGGTTCCAGCGCGTACAAGCCGACCGACGTCCACAGGAAATCGGTGATGACCTTCGAGGCAGGCAAACCGGTCTACATTTTGGATGATCCAGAGGGTACGCCCTGGGTGATGCAGGCGTATTCGGACATCGTCGATCCCAACCTGACGTATGACCAACTGGAGAAACTCGGCGACAAACTAAAGCCGGGGCCGGGCTGGAAGTTCCGAGTCGCCGTGCTTGATCGCGATCTCACTATCAAGGCCATCAACGGTGTAGCCCACATCGTCCAGGACGACCTCGAGAACACATACGACCAGTGCTTTGCGCAGGGTGGCGAGACGTCCTGCACTTACAAGCCCTAGAAGCGGAGCCTGATGCACCTCTAATCCGTGAGCGCAGTCGCCGCCGGTGCTGCCCTCGCGTGAACGGTTCTCGCTTTTCTTGCCAAGTCGTTTGCTGCCGAGGTTGGCAATCACGAAGCTCATCAGAAGAGGAATCCTATGTCTGGCCGGTCTCCCAGCGGTACTGCTCGTCGCCCGCACTTCCCAGCAAGAAACGAAGCCGCCAGCGCTGGTCATGCGGATGTACTGGCCGACGACCACGCCGCTGTCAATTGTCGACGACAGCTGGACTCCTCCACCGGCGAAGCCTGCCGCATAGTTTGGCTGGCCGCTGCGTTCCTGCAAGTGGACTTGAGATTCGCCACTATGTAAAGTGCAGTAATCCGATCTGCAAAAATGTTTGATTAGAAATGAGGCAAAGAATGATGTGTGCAACCACGCCCAGACTGAAACATGTGGTGCTGGCTTTGGCAGTCGCCATCTCGGGCGGCGTATTGTCAACCACACCGGCCGCGGCCCAAAATCCGCAGATGGCAGACAAGCTGATGGCCATCAAACAGGCGCAGGCTACGAACAAGCAAAAACTTGCCCAGTACACCTGGCAGGAGACCGAAACCATCAGCATTAAGGGAAATGTGAAGGACACCAAGGTTTATCAGGTTCAGATGGGACCGAATGGTCAGCCGCAAAAGACCGAGATCAGCAATCAAAAGGCGCAATCGGGCGGACGCGAGGGCCGGGTGAAGGAGCGCGTCGTCCAGAAAGAGACTGGGGAATACCAGCAGTACGGGCAACAGATCGGCGCGCTGGCCAAACAGTACACCACGCCCGATCCGGAGCGCCTGATGCAAGCTAAGCAGGCCGGTAACATCTCGCTGCAAATGGGCGGCAATGGGACCGTGAACCTGGTCATCAAAAACTATGTGAAGCCCGGCGACTCGATGACCATGACGATCAATGACCAAACGCATTCCCCGGTGGGGGTCCAGGTCAACTCGTACTTGAACGATCCCAAGGACACAGTGACCATCTCCGCCCAATTCGCGCAATTGCCGGACGGGACGAATCACGTCGCCAGCACCACGATCAACGGCGAAAGCAAACATCTCACCGTAAACGAGCAGAATTCGAACTATCAGAAGATGTGAACGACGAGGTGCGGTCAATGACGGCCGGCGTTGATCTGTCTTAAGCCGGCTCTGCGGTTGCAAATGTGTTTGGAATTGGGCCCAGGCAGCAGTTCAACAGATCGGCATAAGCTTCAAGCGAATAGCCGACCGAAGGCATTGCGATGCTGGAACAAGCCAAATCCCGGCCCGATTTGCTGCTCCTGTTGTCTCTGCTGCTGGTCATTCTGATTTTTCCGGTGCTGGACCACGGGGATATCCGGCGTCTGATCTTGGGTGGCCTGATGTTTGTGCCGGTCCTTCTGGCCACTGTCCGGCTGGCGGAGATCAAACGCAGGGTGTGGCCGACGATGCTACTGGTGTCGGCCACCTTCGTCTTCGGGGTTGCCAGCACCTTCTCTCCCAACAGGATATTAATGGGAACCAAGTGGGCACTGTTGGCCGCGTTTTTTGCCCTCACCGTGGCCAGCCTTTTCTCCTACCTCAGGAATGCCCGCATCATTACGAATAGCCACCTCTATACCGCGGTCAGCGTTTACCTCCTGCTGGGGATGCAGTGGTTCGCTCTTTACAGTGCCATTGATATCTTTCACCCCGGATCGATTTTGCGCAGTAATGTGGCGATGGCGGACCGGCAAAGCGAACTGCTGTACTTCAGCCTGGTCACTCTGTCCACAATTGGTTACGGCGACGTGGTGCCCCTTCACGGCGAGGTCCGCATGCTGGCGGCGCTGGAGGGAATCACCGGTGTGCTGTACATCGCGATCACGGTAGCGCTACTGGTCAGCTCCTTCAAGCGAGAAGACGCTACGCGCGAGCCTTGATCCCTACCCGTTCAGTGCGCGCAGAGCACGATTACCGGCGCGCTGCCCTATCGAATAATGCATTGTCATCGCGGGATGGGGAAATCATTTGGCCGGCAGTCAGCCTTTTTGGGGCTGCACTGCCGGCCCTGGTTGCAGTTCTACGGTAATGATCTCGCGCTGCCGGAAGCTACTGGGCAGGCGCGGTCTGCGTCGTCGCCGGCGCTGCTTTTGCCTTATGGCCCTTCTTGGCGGGCGCAGGCGCATTGCGCGACTGCGGCTGCACTGCATTTTCGTCAACTACCGTACCCTCTTCCAATTGCCCACCGCACATGGTGCCTTCGGGGACAAAGTAGAAGTGCGTGGCCTGACCCTTGGCCTCGCCCTGACGCGGCTGTACGCGGCTGGCGTCAACCTTGTTCGGGCCGTCGGTGGCCAGGTAGTACTTGACGTTGACCGAGCGCTGCGCGCCCAACTGCTGCACGTTGACCGACTCTTCCTGGTTGGTGTAGCCCACGACGTCCAGCTTGCCGTTGGGCATCTGCTGCAACCGCAGAGAGAGTTTGTCCAGCGTGTCCTTGCAGTCGTTGTCCACGCGCCACGGTTTCTTGGGGTTCTTCTCGAAGGTGCACTCGCCCCAATCCTCGATGTTGACGCAGGACTTGACCGCCGGCACAGTGACGCTGCCGGTGCAGCTGGCTGACAGATTGGCCCGTGCATCAGTCGCCGTGCCGGTAGCGGTGATGGTGTTGCCGGCGTCGGCATTGGTCGCAGTTACGGTGACCGAAGTACCGCTGCCGCTCATGGTGCCGCCACTGTTGGTCCAGCTATAAGTCAACGGCCATCCCTGCGGATCGCTGGCCGTCATGGTGACTGTGGCCGACTCGCCAATCGCAATGGTGGTTGGACTGGCCGAGCAGCTTACGACCGGAGGCGCCGGCTGCTTGATGGTGAAGCTCGCCGCGCAGGTCGCCGAGTTGTTCTTCTTCTCCTTGGGATCGTTGACCGTGCCGCTGGCAGAGTAGTTGCCCGGCGCCAGGCCGGCGGTGTCGACGGTCGCGGTCTGGGCGTTGGCGTTCGACAGCTTGCCACCGTTGCCGGTCCAGGCGTAGGTCACGGTGTGTTTCGGATTGAAGTTGGCCCCGGTGATGGTGACGCTCACTGGGTCACCCGACCAGACCGCAGCCGGTGACGCCGAACAGGTGGCAGTCACGGGTACCGGCGGCGCGCCGCCAAACAGGAAGTTCAGTCCGCCAAAATACCGAAAGTTGTTCTGATTGGCGGTGTAGTTGGCAATATGATTGGCGGAAAACCGGGTCAGAAGATAGTCGACCTCGACCGGGCGCAGCGCCAGATGCCGGGCAACCTTGAAGTCGATGCCTCCGCCCAACGCCATGGCAAACCCATTGTTATTGCCGCTGCCCTGCAGCAGCCTGCCTTCCTGGGTCAGGATGTTGGCGTACGCGTTGGTGTGCGCGGCGCCAAATAGAAATTCCGCAAACGGCTGGAATTTGCCGGAGTGCTTCTTGATCTGTGGACCAAACATGTAGGTAAACACATTGCCGTTCACCGAGCCGGAATAACCCAGGTTGCGCAGTTGATTTTTCAACCCGCTGCCTTGGGTATAGCCCATCAAGTCGGCCTTGATACCGAAGATGCTTCCGAAGTTGAAGTCGACCTGGCCACCGCCACCGAAGACATTAAAACTGGTAATAGGGGCGAGGTTGGGGTGCACGTTAATCATCGAAAAGCCTAACGGGATTTCGACCTTGGGAACACCTTCATCCTGCGCCCAGGCACACATCCCGAAAAGCATGGCGAGCGACAATACAAGAGTCCTTTTCATTGCTTCCTTCCAAAATGACTGTTGGCGTTATGCCCACAACTGCCGTGGCGGAAGCCGATTTGTGCCAGCAGGGCAATGATTTCGTGACAATCCCGATCCAAATACGGACTTTCGGGCGGCTGACATTCGCCTAAGAACCAACGAGTGTTTCGCTTCGGGAATGGCACCCGGCAGGCAGTTGCGGGTTTTCGGATGAATCGGGCGGCTGCGAGCCCCGTGCCGGCGGCAGAGGAAGAACCCATCCTCTTCTACACATGCTTTCACGGCAACAATGATGGGGGTCTTCGCCCTAGCCACCAGACCGGGTGGACCGGAACCATGGTCAGCGCATGGGATTTATTTGCGCCGGTCGGAGGGGAAGATGCTCTGAAAGCTACAAAACATGCGCAGCCGGCTTCCGGCAAAATGCGACTATCAAGGCTTCTGCCGTGTATGTTCGACACCAGACAGACAGCCAGACAAAAATCGACATATACTGGTCGCCCAATTTCCCAGTAAGGACAAGCCATGGCAGATAGCGGCGCCGCTCCCCGTCGTCCTGCATTCGAGCACGCACACAACCGGCAAAGACCGCAGGTAATTGAGTCCTACTGCCCGATCTGTCGCTGTTTCATCGCAGCGAGTTCCAACCCCAAGATGGTCGAACTCGCAGAAATCGTCCATTTCTGTCCTAAGGGGTCGCCACCTCTCTTCACCCAGTCACGGTGAACCGTAGGCTAGGGCGAAGCCCGCATGACCCCAACGGGGGATTGCAACCGTCCGAGGCGCGGCTTATTTGTGCTCTATGCCAGAAAGCAGTGGTTTCGCTTACCCTCTGGCTTGCGGTGAAGACCAACGCGCTGTCTGGCATCCACCGATTTCGTCCTCCTCAATCATGGACCCGTCGGCGGTGGACGAGGTACTATCCGGCAAGACCAAGGTTGGGAGAGACATGACCGCGCGGCGGCTCCCAGCGGCGACGCTGGTTTCGCTGCTCGATAGCAAAGTTCTAAAACACACGGGTTGAGAATCCGGGCCTAGTCAGCGCGTGACCATGGCTATTGATGATCCCACATTCAACTTGGTCCGACACGAGACGCCGTCTGTGCCCGCGAATCCTGCACTAGCCGAAGTTGCCACGCAACTCCCTCACTACAGAAGGCAACGACAAGTCTACGCGGAACAGATCCGCCTGCTTTACAGCAATGCAAACGCCGGGGTTTGGGTCACTGTATCGGTGGCTACTGTTCTAGGGTATCTGCAATGGGCGGTCATCTCCCATCCTGTCATTTTGGCTTGGTTGATCTACATGCTGTTGATATCGTCCGTGAGGTTCACTCTGGCGCGCTCCTATTGGCGCGCGGCGAGGACGGATACAAGCACTCGCAGATGGGCTAATGCGTTTGCTATTGATACTTGTTTGTCAGCCGTGGGTTGGGGAGCCGCAGGCATCCTGCTATACCCTGAAGCTGAGTTGGCGAATCAAGTCATTCTGGCTTTCGTGCTCGGCGGTATGATGCTCGGCGCCGGCTCGATTTTGGCGGCTCGCCCCGAAGCCTTCCTGGCATTCATTATCCCGACAGGCCTGCCGGTCTCGGTGCGCTTCTTGCTCCAGGCAGATGCCCCGCATCTTGCCATGGGATTGCTGGCTACCATCTTCACTGCGGCCACTGTGATCACTACGTGGCGGATTTATCTGACCGTTCGTTCGTCATTGAACTTACAATTTGAAAACGAAGACCTGGTGGCGGATCTTCAGAATGCCAAGAACCACGCTGAAACGCTCAATCAGCAACTTGAGATTCGGGTCCGGCTGCGAACCGCCGAACTGCAAGATGCCCTCGCGGAAAACGAATACCTCGCCTCTCACGACGCCTTAACCAGTATTCCGAACCGGCGACTCCTCGAGGACCGGCTTGAACAAGCGCTGGCTCTTGCTGATCGGGAGCATCACAAGGTAGCAGTTCTGGAGTTGGACCTGGATAACTTCAAACAAGTGAACGACACCTTCGGCCATCGGATTGGAGATTTGCTGCTTAAGAGTGTGGTTACCCGGGTGAAAGCCAGGCTGCGCGCCACTGACACGCTCGCTCGAACCGGTGGCGACGAGTTTACCGTAGTCGCCGCTGTGGCCGAAGCCAGTGGAGCTCAAATTCTGGTGGCAGCGCTGGAACTGGAGTTCGCTCTACCGTTTGAGTTGGAAGGGGAACTGGTGACCACTGGTGCCAGCATCGGTGTAGCGGTGTATCCCGACGACGGCCGCAGCGCGGATGAACTTCGCGCCGCCGCGGACAAGGTCATGTACATTGCGAAGCGCTCTAAGAATGGCTAGATAGCTTCATCGGGATGGAGCCCTGTTCGCGCCGGCGCTCTCGATTAGTTTCATATCAAGTCGCCGCCCGCAGCTGGCAAGGACAGACCCGAAAGATCCCATACCGGCTGCCGTCAGTGGAGAGTGGGGTTTGGGCCCATTACGGCGACGCTGCTCCACTGCCGAGTCGTATTGCTTCGCCTGGATCTCAAGACGGGTATATTGCGCTACTGCGGTACTGCGCCACTGGCATAATCCCGCAAGCCTGCTCAAGATTGTGGAATACGCGCGTCCGGCCAGGATGTATCGTGATCTCAGGCTGAGCGACCAAGACCCGTTACTCAATTAGAAGTCTTGGAGCTCCAAGCTGCAGCCGCCAAGCAAGCGGTTTAGGCCATGGACGGCTTACCTGACAGAGGAGGTTCTTTCCAGGCTACCGTGGATAGGTTGATCCAAGCTGCATCTTAGCTAAAGACGTCCACCTAACAGCCGACAAAGCGCTCGAATTGCCGCGGAGCCGCTTCTGAATAGCCCCGCAACGAATCTGGCGCAAACCAAAAAAGCGGCCCGGGTAAGGTTCCGGGTCGCTTCCCCAATGCCACGCAGCAGAAGTCAGTTCCTCAAAGCAACTGAATGGTACGGCGGCCATCAAGTGCTGTCTGGGGATCTGGTTTCCTCCCACCGCATCAGAATCTTCAGCTTGAAGAGCGTTGTCGTTGGCAAGCGGTTCAGCATGAGACGGCGGAACCCTCGGGAACGTCGATCGCGACCGGCCCCACCACGTAATTCCCATTTTGGAACTTGGACGTCTGCGAAAGTTCTCCCGGTTGCGCTATAGAGCGACAGGTTTTTGATAACCTTAGCCGATTTAGTTCCCCCTACAAAGGAGGCCGTGATGAAAGTACGCCTAACGTTCGGTGTGTTCCTGGTAATCGCCGGTATCATGCTCGGTAGCGCCTCGGCAAGCGGTCGCGGCGGCGGTCTGAACTACCTTGCTCTCGGTGACAGCGTGACCTTCGGCTACATAAGCCAAGCGGGCTACGAATACTTGTATCCCACCAATTTCGTGGGGTATGCCGATTATCTCAGCGCGACCTTCAACCTGAACACGGTGGATGCAGCCTGTCCGGGTGAGACGACCAGCAGTTTTATATCGTCCACCGGTCCTGACAACGGATGCCGCGCCTATCGCGCGCAATTTCCTTTGCACGTTAATTACAGTTCAACCCAGCTTGCTTTCGCGACGGCGTTTCTTAGACGAAATCGCGGCACGAGATTGGTTACGATCAACCTTGGCGCAAATGATGGATTTCTCCTGGAAGAGCAGTGTAATTATGATCCGACCTGCATCGAGAACGGGGCGCCGCAACTATTTGCCACGGTAGCGGCCAACATGCAGACCATCCTCGCCGGCCTGCGCTCTACGGGATACCAGGGCACAATCATCGTCGCGAATTATTATTCGCTCGATTACTCGGATGTGTTCATCACCGAACTGACGGCGGGACTGAATCAGGCGATCACCTCATCGGCATCCGCCTACGATGCCAAGGTGGCTGATGTATTTTCGGCATTTCAAACGGCGGCTTCGAATCAATTCGCGCAGGGTCATACTTGCGTCGCGGGCCTGCTGAACAACAGCAACCCCGCCACCAGCCCACCGACATGCGACGTGCATCCCAGCCAGTCAGGCCACAAACTGATGGATCAAGTTATCACGAGCGTATTCCGCCGGCTCGATTAGTAAGGATCAGGAGTTGCAGCACAGCCAGCCGTTCCGCTAGCGTCCCAAGCGGAAGAAGCTGGGCCTGGCGGGCGGGCTCCATGCTTTCCGTCAGGACGACGCCGCAGGACCGTGGCCCAACCATCGACGTGTTGAAGACCCTCGGGTCACGCGAAACCCAGTTTTCATCCAGCGAGACTCCAGGCCCACGTCGCGGTGAGCCTTAATCCGAGGCGGTTCGGCAGGCGCTCGGGCGAAGGGTTTACCTAGCGGGTTCGAACTGCCCAACCAAGCATCAAGAGACCGCTGGCGGCGATCCAGCTTCCCGCGACCCGAACGGCAATTCGTGACCAGTCCGCGCGGAGCCGAACCACGAACGCCGCCGCGAGTGCAATCAGGACGAATATGGCGAACACTAACCCGAGGAGAGCAACCGAGGCGGTCTCGAACTGGCCCATCCCGGCTCCGTTTAAGTAGCCATGATAGACGCCCAGCAGGGCAGCGAGGGCCGTAGTCACGCGCAGTGAAACTTTCGCGTCGGCGGCCAGCAATCCGCCGAGGAGTAGAAACCATGCCGCCGCGATAAATGGATGCGGCTTTGCCGCCATGGCGCTTAGTCCGGCAAGACCGCCGAGTAGCCAGGCAGCGGGAAGAGTGAATAGTGCCCGTCGCCCGTAGTTGGCACCACGCAGTCCAGCCAATAGGGCCAGGGCGAGCACCGGAACAATGTCCTCGGGACTCATCAGGAAATGCACCAGGCCGTCGTAGAACGGCCCCATGCCCGTCGAGTTCAGGTGCGCATCGGCGGGAAGCGCGCCCATGACGCATGCGAAAACAACGAATGCGTACAGTGGCAGATGAGACCGGCTCGTGCTTTTCATGCGAACGCCTTCCACATGAAGAAAGTGCCACCGACGGCGACCAATCCTCCGGCGACGCGAAGTAATTTCTGTCCCCATGACCATCGATGGACGGTTCCGATACCGATTCCCAGCGCGTGCAGGCAGCCCGTTGCAATGACGAAACCCATGCTGTAAAGCAGCGCACTTTGGCCTGGCGGCAGTTCGGTTCCATGCGCGTGACCGTGGAATATCGCGAAAACGCCGACCAACGCTGCAGCGACACCCAGAGGCGGGCGCACTTCAAACAGTACGGCAGCGCCCAGAAGCATCGCCGAGAAAGCGATTCCGTATTCCGTTCCCGGTAACGGCACTCCCATCAACCCCAGCATTCCGCCAAACGCCATCACCATGGGAAACGCCACCGGCAGAACCCAGATTGCCGGCGCACCGAGTTGCGCGCCCCATAAGCCGACTGCCACCATCGCCAGCACGTGATCAAGCCCAGAGATCGGATGGCGAAAGCCAGTGAGGAATCCAACCGCTTCGCCTTTCTGCGGGTGAGCGAAGGCGGTCTGCGCACACAGGAACACGAACACGGATAGCGCCATTGTCCGGAACAGAGGATCGAGTCGCCGCGCATTCATCGCATGCCTCCGACGAGCAAGACCACTCGTTGCACCGTCCAGAACGCGCCAAGCGACCCTACCGTATATCCCGGAAGAAGCTGCGCCCATCGCGGCCACCTCACTTCCAGTATGCGGAACGATCGCTCGAGGGCAAGGATCAGTGCGATGAAACCGAGCTGCCCAAGTTCTACGCCGACGTTGAAGCTGACGAGCGCCAAGGGAAGCTCATGCCGGGGCAGTCCGGCGCTGGTTAGAGCGCTGGCGAAACCGAATCCATGAAGCAGGCCGAACGCAAAGGCCACCACCCAGGGATGGCGAATCGTAAAACTGGTCTCTCCCCGCCAACAGCGGACGATTTCCGGTCCCAAGAAGAGGATGCTCAGAGCGATCGCAGCATTCAGCGGAAGAACTGGCACTTCCGCGTAGCCGAGAGTTGCAATCGCAAGGGTGATGCTGTGCGCCACCGTGAAAGCGGTGACGGTCTTCAGAAGCATCCATCGGTCTTGCACGATCAGCAGCAGTCCCAGCACGAAGAGCATGTGGTCAGCGCCGAACAGAATGTGCCGGACACCCTGCACGATGTAGGTGGCCGCGACCCCAAGCCAGGTTTGGGTCGCCGCAATCTCCACCCAGGGCTGCGACGGATGAACGATGGTCGTCCATTTTCTGCCGTCGAGCATCTCCACCCGCACCAGCACATCGGTGATGGTCATTTGCAGGCCTGGAAACTCAATGCGTTTGCCCGAAAGACCCGTGCTCCCGGCATCGATCCAATGCCGTTCTACCACCGAGTCCGCGAGTTCTTCGACGCTCGGCTCGCGAAGATTTTTCACGTCATCCGGAAGTCTGAGGGCGATTGGCAGGCGCATGCCGGCCAGCACCGGAGTACGCCACAAGACATTGAACTGTCCAGGAGCGCTTTCCTTGATCTCGAGATAGGCGGGACGCGCCTCGTGCGCTGAGACGCTCGCGAGAGCTGAGAGGAGAAATGCAAGAAGAAAAGCTACGTTGAACCGCACATGCCTCATAGCGGCCCCTCGCCGGAGGGAGTTGGGACCTCTTTCTTCGGTGCGGGTGCAGCCGCGGGAGCTTGCGCAGCTTCATTCGACGGAGGTGCCGGCAACAGGACGGTATACTTGGCGCGCATCTCCGCATATGCCTTCTCCCAAGCCTGTCTCTTCTGTTCGGCCAGCCATGCGGTCCTCACGTCCGGCTCGATTTCTTCGAACGCCGGAATGCGGCCGGGAATCACGGTTGTAACGAATACTAAGTGCCATCCATAACCGGATTCGACCGGGCCTTGCCATGAACCGGGTTTGAGCTTTTCGACAGCGACGGCGAACGGCGGTCCGAATTCTTTGGCAATCGCGTCCGGGGCGCGGTCGCCGTAGTAGTCCTGGAACATGAAGCGGTCGCCCAGGGATGCCGCGAGGGTCGAGTCTGCCGGCTGGCCGGTGAGCTGGGTCAGGGCTCTGGCGGCATCGTCGCGTGCGTTCTTCCCGCGCTGGTCAGGCGAGAAATAGACGTGACGGAAGCTGATGCGGCTGGGCAACGCAAACTTCTCTTGGTTCTTATCGAACCACGCCTTCAACTCCGCCGAGGTTGGCTCGTGGGCCGCGGCGACGTCCTCGGCGAGGAACTCCATCTTCTGCGCCATGCGCCGCTTGACAATGGTATCTTCCTTATCGAGTCCCATGGCCAGCGCTTCGCGGTAGAGCACGTCTTCCCGAACCTTGTCCTCGACCATGGCTGCGAACTCGGCCGGTGTAGGCTGGCGATGCCATTGCGACTCGAAATAGACGTCCATTTCGCGCAGCTCGTCCAGGCTCAAGACAATCTGCTTTGAGGGTTCCACACCACCGCGTCCGCGATTCATGTAGGCATACAACGCGAACAGCACGCCCCCCAGGATTAAAAAGTGCACTAGAGGTTCGCGCAGCCAGCGCTTTAGCGCCGCCATTTTGAAGGCCGGTGTTTGCGACTCCAGCAGCGCCTCGCGCTCCTGGGAGACAATGCCGGCAGAGCCCTCGCGCATCAGTAGAACTCCTAGTGTTCCGAAGGCACGTACCAAATCGGCGAAGTCCAAGCCCGCTGCTGGATTGCCGCAGGGACGGTGGGGTTCGGCGGCAGGTTCAGCTTCGCTGCCCAGTAGGTCGACCAGCGCGGGGTGGGGATCTCTAAGACGCGCGCGTAGTAAGTAGCGTAAGTGTTCGGATCGAAGGACGGATCCGTCCACTCACCCAGCAACTCCACCGCTCCAATGCTGTTGCTATAGGTAGCTGTTCTTACATCGACCGTGTTACCAACCGCCGGGACTTTGCCGGTTTTAGGATCGGGTTTGCGATCGCCACTCCACACCACATCAAAAATCTTTTCCTGGCTTTTGCCGTTCTTGGTCTCGACTTTAATGATTTGAATGCGATCGAGATTGCCGCTGAGTGGATCCTTCACCGCATGAACCACGAACCTTGGACCGGCGGCGCCGGCATGAACCGGCAGGTCGCCACCCATCGGAACGCCTTGGTTGTACGCGGCCTTCAGCCAATCGGCCTTCTTCGTCATGTCGCGCGGGTAGTTCCAACTGGCGAACATTCGCACCTGGATGCGAACGCCCGAGGTGCCGAAGGTTTCCTTTCGTTGGAAGGCCGAAAAAATCGACTCTCGGGTGTTTTCTTCTGCCCAAACGCCGGTCAATCCTCCGGAGCTAAGCGCCACCGGCGGTTCGCCGACCACGGATTTCGTCGCCGTAATTACCTTGCGGGGATCATTGTCCTGATTGCCGTGTGAGCCGGCGTAGTTGCTGGGCTCCGTGGTATCGATACCCGAATGGAAATCCGTCCCCGCTTCAATGCCATATTTGAACGGATTTGCGCCGATCTTTGCCTGCAATTCCTGTCCCACGCCGTACGCTTGACGCATGTAGCTGCCGGTCGTCGATTTCGCGTCACCCGAGCCGTCGAGCAGAGACTTAAAGATCTCGAAGTCGGCGAACTCATCGTTCGGGGAAAGCGCGGGATCGGTATCGGACTGTCCCTTCGCCTGGATGATTTCGGCGAGCGGCTCGTTGGCCATCCGACGCTCAGCATATTCACGGGTGAGCGGCTTGCCGGAGAGGTCGCGCGTGTCGAACATCAAGCCATTGCTGATGTTTCCATTGTGAGGAACGGCGATCACCTGCAGGCCTTGTTTTCGTTGGCCCTCCAGATACCGCCAAAGATCCTCGGGGTCAACCGACTCGAATGCCGTGTAAGGCATAGCCGGACCTTTGTCGGCAAAGATGACGCAGCGGTGAAGGTTCTGTCCCTGTGGCATGGAAGTCCACTCAAATCCCACGAACGAAGTGAACTTTCCAGGCTGGTTGTACTTGTCGGGAATGGCCGCATAATTCTCCCATGCCGAACGCAGAACCTTGGGGTCGTTGAATTCAGGGATCGGTTTGTTCAGCATGGTCGAACCCAGGAGCTTCTTGAAGGCCTCGCCGCTGACCTTCGGGTCCGTGCTGGTCATCACCGTGTACCACTCGGACTTGGCGAACGGGCCGTCGGGATTGGTGGTCTCACGAATCACGCCCAGATACTCCGCATGGTCCGTCACTGCCAGAAAATCGAGTGGCGCCATCCGCTTCCACATCTTGCCGAAATATTCCACCGGCTCGCCCATGGCAAAGCGGAATGAGTCTTCCGGCGTGGTGCGCGTCCCGAAAGCAAAGGCGTCCATTGAGTAGCTGGTGTGCAGGTGGAGATCTCCAAAATACGCGTTGCGCAAGGGATTGGGAGCGGAGGCTTCCGTTGTCGGTGGTGACAACAAGACCGCGCCCGAACTCTCGGGCTTCCTTACCGTCGCTTCGGTGTCTTTACAACTGGTCTGAAACGCAAGCAGCAGAAGGACTGCGCCAGCCGCACCCCACATCTGTTTCATCGCCGCCTCCTAGGTTCAGCTTTTTCCTGGGACTTACGTAATGCTCTGCGCGTTACGCATTAGGGCACGCGCTCGGACCAGAAGAATGACCAGCAGCACATGAACTCCAACCATGGGCCACAACAGAATCCCCGAAGTTCCACTCGCTCCAACCAGGATGAGAAACAGGGCCGCCAACACGCTGTAGGCGAGCATTCCGTAGAAGCCACGCTGCGATTCGCCACGCGGCCAGCAAGCCACAGCAAGCGCAACCAGGCACAAGCCGGCGAGCCGTCCCATGATCAGACTGCTACTGGCGATGTCTCTCCCAAATAGCAGCCACACAATAATCGACGGATAGGCCAACAGTATCAAACCTGTGGCGCCTTCCGCCAATGCCAGGAAGATGAGCAGCTTGTTCAGCATGTCTCTTACATTTCCGCCCTGACCGCGTTCTCGGCTTTCTGAACGACCTGTTCGGCCATCTTCTTGATCAACTCGCGCCGATGCTCCTCGCGCATCGCCTGGAATTTCTTTTGCTGCGTCGGATCGAGGATAGGCATGATCTTGGCGTCGATGGCGCTGCCGATTTGCTTCAGCTGCTCAATCTTGTCCAAGGGCTTGAGCATGGTGTTCTTCTTCAGCGCCCCGAGTTGCTTTGCCTCGTCTTGCAGGAAGGGGAGAATCTGCTGCCTCTGTTGTTCGTTCAGGCCCAGTTCGATCGAAAAGGTGTTAAGCGTGGCGGTCAGCGGATTGAGCACGAACTGCGGGCTCGGAATGATCTCGTAGTTGGCGTAGCCGAATTCGTTGCTGCGCGCGCCGTAATAGGTGTCGCCCAGCTTGTAGACCGTGACCGCAAACGGATCCTGAGAAATCGTCGTCACCACTTTACCGCCTTCGATCTTGTACGGTGTGGTGGTCCCCTGGTAGCCGTCGCGAACCGGGTTGCCGTAGTAGCTTGGAATTGAGACGTTCTTGCCGATATGCCAGACGTTGCTCTGGCCCTCGGCGGTATAGGCGATGCTGAACTGGTCTCCAGTTGCGTTATTGCGCACCCAGAAGGCCTTGCCTACGATCAGTGCCTTCAATTGTGCATCGCCCAATTGGGTTGCACCCTTGGCCTTCAGGTCGGTCACAGTCATCCCAGCGGGTGCGTTCTTGCGGGCTTCGGCGCTGGGCGTGTACCAAATGGGTGAGGTCCATGCGCGCTCCTGTCCGGTGAGCGGCACCACGTCCGGCGGGGTCAAGCCAGCCTTGACTGCCTGGATGAGGGTCCAGCGCGGCGTGGGGATTTCCAGCACGCGAGCGTAGTAAAACGCATGCAGGCTGGAGTCGAATTCGGGATCGGTCCAGACGGTTTTCAGTTCCGTCGAACCGACGGTGTTGGTGTAGGTGGCCTTCTCCAGGTCCACGGTGCTCTGTATCGCCTGAACCCGGCCCGACCACTTGTCAGGCTTGCGGTCGCCGGACCAGACGACGTCGAAAATCTTCTCGAAGCTCTGGCCGTCCTTGGTCCAGCCCTTGATGATCTGGATGCGATCGAGATTGCCGGAAGTCGGATCTTTCACCGCCCAGACCACGAACGTCGGAGCCGTGCCCTTCAACGGAGGCAGGTCGGCGCCCATGGGTACGCCGTTGGCATAGGACTGGTGTATCCAGTCGCTGGCGTTCAGGATGTCTTTGTTGTAGCCCCAGCCGCCGAAGAAGCGCACCTTAATGTGTGGACCGCTGACGCCGAAAGTTTCCTTGCGATACATCGCGTCCCAGATGGAAGCGCGAGTGTTTTCCTCGGCCCAAACTCCGGTCAGTCCGGCCGGATTCTCCAAGCGAACGTCAATCGTGCCAAACGCCATAACCCCGGCCATACGCCTGTCGACGGTTCCGTCGATCTGAGCGTGACCGCCGAAGAAATTGTCCTGCCGGTACGGGCTGCCGGTATTGTGCGAATCGGAGCCGCCGGCCATGCCGAACTTGTAAGGGTTGTAGCCGCGCACGTCCTGCATGGTGATGCCGTCTTTCAGTGCCTGGCGGGCAAAGCTTCCTTGAATGTGATCGACGCGGCCAACGGTCGGTGGCGCACCGAGAAGGCCGGTGAAGAGTTCGTAGTTGGCGAATTCGTCATTGGGCGAGAGCAGGGGATGGGTCTCCGACTGTCCCTTGATCTGCTTGATCTCGACCAGACGTTCGTTGCGGTCGCGCGAGGCTGCCCAGGCTGCGTCGATGGGCCTGCCGAAGCTGTCGACGTCGGTGGGGTACATCCAGCCGTCGCTCAAGTTCGCGTTATGTGAGATGGCCAGCAGCTCGTTGCCTGCCTTCCGCTGCGCGTCCATCCACTTCCACAAGTCTTCGGGGTGCCAGGAGTCCAGAGCGCTGTAGGGCATGTCCGGCACCTTCTCACAATCGCGGAAGAAGATATTGCGGTGCAGGTTCCGGTTGTCAGGAGCGGAGGTGTACTCGTACGAGCAGAACGCGGTGAATTTGCCAGGATGATTATTCTCGTCGGCAATCCTGACGTTTTCCTTCCAGATGGAGCCGGCCACCTCGGGACTCATCAGAGCTTTCACCGGAGGTCCCGCGAGCATATTCACGAGGTACGTGAACACCTTCTGAACATCCGCGTTGTTATTGGGGTCCTTGAGAATAAGAGGCTGTGCTGCCGGCAACTTACTCGTGGCCGATCCCGGCGTGTTGGCTTCTTTCGTTACTCCTACATATTCCGAGTGGTCGGTCACACCCATGAAGTCCATGGGGGTGTCGATCTTGATGTCGTAGCCCAGGGGATGCTTGATGGTCTGGCCCTGCGCATACTTCAAAGCATCATCAGGCCCAGTGAGGCGGTTGCCCATGAGCCAGGCGTCCACCGACCAACTAGTGTGGATGTGTTCATCACCGAAGTAGGCGTTACGATCAGGGTTGGGCTTCGGGGGTTGCCCAGGACTCGATGTTTGACCAGTCTCAACGGCCGATGGTGCGGGTTGTGCTGTTTCGGATTTCTTGCAAGAAATCAAAACTCCAAGGCTGAGAAGTACCAACGCCAAAGCCACGGTTGACGCAATTCTCGTCTTCATGGATGCCTCCGTCTTGCTGAAGCACTAGCTCGAGCCCGTGCACGCGAAACGCACACGAGAACATCAGGACCGCCGATCCAGTTGTTCCAAGTTCGCAGGTGATATCACTGTGCTGTCTCGCAGCAAAACATTGCAGTGACAACCTCGGTCAGGCCTCGACCGGCTTAAGAACAGGTTTTCGTTTTGAACAGAAAAGTCTAGGCTGACGGACAGGCTCGTGCAACCAGTAAATGTGCTAGGTTTTGGAGCGCGATTTCTCAGCACCTGGGATGTCCAGCCTACTCTTTGACAAACAGATACTCGTCCCCAAAACGGACTTCTGCTGCGGCCACTATTTCTGCCTGCGTCACCTGTTCGGTACAGAACTGCAAAGCGGTGAAATGGTCTATGTTTGCTCCGATTGCCTCGCCAAGTGGCCAGTCGACGCCCAGGCTGCGAGGGGGTGACCACCTCCGACCAAGTGGCCACTCATGCCCCGATATAAGTCTAAGCTTCATGCGGTTTACAAGACACCAACTACAAGCTATCTAGCTATCGCATAAATGATTTCGGTTTGTATCAGGGCATGACCTTTAGTCGTGCCGAACGACGGCCTACGGAGGTTCGGGCTTCAGCCCCTGCAAAAATGGGCCTTCAGGGGCTAAAGCCCGAGTCATAGTGGGCCGCTTTGCGGCACCTCTAAAGACGTACCCTGACACAAAACCTGTGCGCGGCGATTTATGAGATAGATTCTAGGCAAGCTTTGCCGAGACAGCATGGTCAGAATCGGCTAATTGCCTTTCTGCGAAGGATGCGTGCTTGCGACTCATCGCGCCTAAGGCTGCGTTGGCTCCAAAAACCATAAGGAACAAACGCATACGACACGATCAGCCAAACACGCCATCACCCCCGCCTTGGTTCTCGCCGCAGACAATTGCTAGCCAGCCGCTCTTGTTTTCGGTCGTTGTCTCGGACCGGTTATACGAAATACCGGATCAGATTGTCGAGCGATTCGATTTTTACCACACCATAATGTTGTTACTTCTCTTCGTCGGGAAGTCTTAGACCGAGATCTCCGTAGATCAGAGGCCGAAGAATTCCGTCGATTGTATGCCAGGCATTTTCGTTCGGATCGGAATTGGGAGATGTCCAGTCTGCCGGTATGCCAAACCCCTGCGGCAGCTCCACCGTTGCGTTCCAGATATCGACTGGTCCGATCGCGGCTTCGGCGGCGTTATAGGCATAGACCAGAGACGCCTGCATGAGCGTGATGTCCCGGCCAATGCGATACCGCGGAAACGGAAGCACGTTGGGGGTAAGGATGATGGCCGAGGGGAAGTAAACGTGTTCCAGGGCAATCGTGTTATTCAGGCACGCCATGAAGGTAGTGACCGGAACACCGTGAGCGGTGTCGTCCTCGCCGGTCCAGTTGAGAATCAACGTGGGTGCCGGCCGGCTTCGTTGCACCCAGGCGAGCAGCGCAGGCAGCTGCACGTAGACCATATTGCAGGTCAGGCTGTTAAAGGTAAGGCCGCCAATCCAGTCGCTTGCCGGGATAGCGGGATAATCCTGTTGCTGATAAGGGCGTTGTGACCCGCCAAGTGAATTACCAATGGGCAGGATTGTCTGAGCGAAAACCGGAGCACAAAGAATAAGAGCAAGTAAAGCGATGGTCCAAGATTTCATGACTGCGCCTCCTGGCGCATGATGACGGTAGATATGAGGCAGGTACTTGTGATGGTTCCAGGCATCGTTGCTATTAGGGCTTGGCAAAGTTTCACGCTGGCCTGGCTGCGGAGATCGCAGGAGGTGGGGTGCAACCCGGCGTAATACTCCCCGACCCCCGACTAGGAGCTCGCATAACCGCTGTGTTGTCGTGGCAGCATCGCGGCATTGGCTGCCGACAATCTCAACGGCAACTCACATGCCAAGTTCGATTAGGAGAGACTAAGGGTCGCGCCGGGCCGCGACGATCTGAGCCCCGTTCCCGGCGGAAGCTTCCCCGGTACCCGTGAACGGGCAAGCTAGAGACTCCTTCTTTCGCCATCCTGCGGTCTGATTTGGCGGGTTCTATCTCGGCGGGGTGACCGGTGTAGCGGTCAAACTAAAACGGGTATGCGGTCTGCCAATGACGGTCGGGGGGAGTTCCTTATGTCTGGTATTGCCGAACTTCGGTTCGAGATTCCCGATAACTTAAAACCCGTTGCTGCCTTAGCTATCGGCTCTCTGATCATGGTTTGCCTGGTGGTAATGAGAGGAGTGGGACTCTATTACGCGCTTCGCGCAAACCTGACATCCGAGCAGTGTCTGCTTGTCGGGCCGACTCGCGTGCTTGGTGTCAGCAGTCCGACGTTGTCCTGGTCCGCGACAATTCGGCTGGAACTCCGAACCAGTGACTACCTTCGCTGATGGCTGATGGTGGGTAGCCTGTACCCCATCGTCGCGCTGCTTTGCGGATGAGCCCGTACCTCTGGCTAGACTATCCCGCGCCCGCGGCGCTGGTCCTTGCCGCTTGCTCCTGCCCACCCCTTCCGCTTCCCATCGCGAACGGCGGCGTCTTCGACACGGCATACTCCGACACCAGATAACACAAGCCCAGCGCGGCAGCCGACACGGTAGCGAACTTGGCGACGATGTTCCAGGGCAGCGGCCGGATCGCCAACGCTAGCGGAGGCACGATCACCATGTGTACGCAATAAATCGCATAGGAATTCCGGGAGAGTGCGCGCAGCAATCTCGACGTGCGATCCAGGACTTTCTGGAACAGGGCGATCAGCGTGAAAACCGCCGCCAGGCAGAATGCGCAATGCAGCACATCGTTGCCCACCCGATAGCGCAGCTGATCCAGCTTCAGTCCGAAACTGAGCTTGTACAGCATGAAGGCCACACCCAGCACCAGGCTCAATGGCAGCCAAACGAGGAGCCGCGGGTTGTACCCGCCGGGGGTGAACCAGCGGCGACGATAGCCGTGCACGCCCAGCGCAAAGTAGAAGATGTAAAGCGAAAAGCGCGTTGGCTGGATCACCAGCAGATACGCTACCGGCACCCACACGTAATCGTTGGCATATTGATTGACGGCGAGGAACACCAACGACGAGGCCAGAACGAAGGCCGGAAAGAACCATAGCGGCGGTTTGCCCGCGCCCGCTTCCATCCGATGCAGACGCTCGTTGGCCGAGCAGGCGATCATCAGTCCGAAGTAGAACAGCAGCAGCACGCCCAGAAACCAGAACTGCGCCTGCTCGTAGTAATCGCGAAAGAACATCTTCGGCCAGAAGTGCAGATACGGCGGCGGCGTCTTGGTTCGGCTCAGCCAGATGAAGTAGGTCGTCACCGGCGCCAGGAACACGGTGCCCACAACCCACGGAATGCCGATGCGTTTCCACTTGTCGCGGGTGAACGCGTCTGGCCCCTTGCGCAGCAGCGAGGGCAGCCCGAAGTAGCCAGCCAGCAAGAACATCACCGGCATGATGAACACGTCACTCACCATGACGAAGATGAAGAAGCCCAGGCTCTGCCGGGTGTCGACCACATACCACCACGACGGCGCAAACAGCATGTAGCTCATGGCGGCATGGAAGACCACCACCAGCAGAATGATGCAGGAGCGCAGGTTGTCGAGGAAATCGAGACGGGGAGCAGAGGTTGGCGGCGCCGAGTTTACCATACCCGCCGCCAGATCTACAGTAGTCGTAGAACTCATACTGCGAGTATCAGCTTCTCGCTCACACAGCGATGTGATCGCGCGAGAATTCCCAACCTGTATTCCGCATGTGGGACAGGTGGGCGCATCGGGTTCCGTGGTCGTGACATTGGCGCAGCCCAGCCTACCCGCCGGTTGGTCCGCCCAGCCAGGTTGTGATCTCATTGCCGGGAGCGGCCCGCGGTATTAGACTCGACCTTCGTCGGAGGAATCCCGATGAAACTACCCCCACTTTACCCGGCTTTGCTACTGTTTGCTTTAGTTTCTCCTGTTCAGGGGATGGAACCGGCCGAACCTGTGTTACAGGCGGCAAGCAAGGCACTGGATCACTATCAACAGCTTGCAACCAGCATTCATTGCGAGGATGCGACAACATCGGAACTTGCTCAGGATTGCTTGGTCGCGCTGGAAGGTCTTGGAACGCGCGTGCATGAGGCCAAGGAGACGCTAGCACGCTACCATCAACTCTCCAGCCCTCGGCTGGTAGATTTATTCGATGCCTATCAGGCTTTTCGGAGAGTCATGGAAGAAAGTGAAAGTCTCATCGTCGTGTCAGACTTTTATGGCGAGAGCAATAGACAGCATTTCGCAGAAATCTACAATAGCTTCGTGAAAATTAATGGCTGGTTTGGCGGCGTTGTGAGAGAGGCTATTCAGGATGCCCCCGACGGAAAGTGTCCTGAGCGCGGCCATAGCTAGCACCTCTCGAATCGAAAAGTCTCACGATTGAAGAAACAAGACTCGGTATTCAGCCTGCCTTTTGCAATAGGCTGGTTAAAACACCGCCATTGCGCCGGTGCCCCAGATTCGCGTCTTTCTTGTGGGCGCTAACCTGGGTGGCGTGGTCCAGGTTAGCCCAAGTGAAGGGCGAACCCGAGGCACCAGGCTCGGCCTATTCGCCCGAATCCTGGGACCCAAGTGTCTCCGCCAGGGCTTCCTGCAGGCTGTCTTTCAGGATCGAATCTGCGCCCAGTTTGTTGGAATACAGAATGTAGCGGATGTGGCGGACGTCGAAGGCCAGGTCATCGCGCGACTGGGCCAGGATGATCCACTTCTTTTTCCAGGCGTCAGCCAATCCTGCCTCGTAGTAGACGTTGGGATTGCGATTGCTGAAGTCGACGATAACCAGATCTGAGCCGGCAATCTGGCTTTTCACGTCTTCCATGATCGGCTCGGAGATAAAGCGTTCGTCGGCACGCAGGCACTCCAGCCCGTGATCCTGGACCGTCTGCTTGATCAGGCCGTAGATGAATTTCATCTCGGGATCGAAGGGCATTATGACGAAGCATTTAGGGCGGACGGCGGCGATATCGACAGCTTTGTACTCGCCTTGCGTACGATTGCAGCGCAGGCCCCAATACCCCGACTCATAGCTCCCGTCGACGGCCTCGATTACGGGAACTTCATTGTTGTAGAGCGTGAAGTGATCGAACTTGAATTCCACCCGTAAGTTGTAAACTTGATGAAATAGCAGAGACTGGGCGCTGCCGGTGCCCTCGAGCATCTGCCAGTCGTTGCCCGAGACCCGGGCGATGTAGAACCTGCGCCCGAAGCCGCCGATGCCGGCCAGATAGAAGTGCTTGGGGTCGCGGTAGCGAAAGATCAACGCGCACTCGCAAAAGTCGTGTCCCCAGGCTGCGTCCAGCTGACCGGCGATCGGGGTAACGCGGGCGGAGATGGCACCATCTTTGACCTGATCGCCAAAGATAATCATGTCGCTGGGCTCGTCCTTCGAAGGCGAGGCGAACTCGGCGCCTTCTAAGTTGACCTTCCAGTTGGTGGTGAGGGTGGTGTATTTCTGTGGCTTCATGGGCGACCTCGGGGGCGCAGCTCGCAGTCCTGGGCAGTTGGCCCAGACTACCATCTCGCGGCTGCCCCATCCAAGCCGGGTTTGCCTGGCTGGGGTAGTTCCATGATCTTCCAGGATTCGGCTTTTGTCGGGTCGATGGTCTTAAGCTTTGGGCGGGTGGCCCACCCGAGCTGGGTGCCCCTCGATAAGAGAGAAGGCGTTGTCAAGCGAAAGTTCTCCTGAGCGGTGTGGGAGCACTGCTGGCTTCGTCCCTGAGTTCGACACGCTGAGGACTAACACGGGAGAATCTCGCGATTGATCACTCTTCGGTGGAACCTGCTTCGTTCCACCAACCATCGATTCGGCCTAAAACTTCGACCATGATTCTTCTATGCGAACATCCAGTCGCCGTCGCCGGTGCGAAAGTGGAAAACGGCTTTTCGTTTTCCAAGGCCGCAGGCCGTCTTTTGCCCCGGCCGTCTGGATGCGAGAGCGCCCAATCAACTCAACGGTCTGACCTCAGTCGACCAGGGGCACCCACGGGCTGCTCTCGATACGAACGATCTCCGGATACGGCGTTTGTGTGCGCAGCATCCAGTAGAGTCGTACGGCCAAGCGTCTGGCCGCGGCCACTTTGGCAATGCCTTTCGGCTTGCTGTGACAGCGGTGAGCGTACGGTTTGCGAAACCCTTCATCCAGACGAACTACACTTTGCGCCGCTTCCACCAGCAGCATGCGCAGAAAACCATTGCCTTGTTTGGTGATGGCTCCCAGCCGCTGCTGCCCGCCCGAGCTGTGTTCGCGCGGAATCAGACCCACATAGCTGGCCACCTGTTTGCTGCGCGCAAAGCGAGTGACGTCGCCGATGGTCAGCACGAAGGCCAAGGCTGTGATCGGCCCCACGCCCGGCTGAGTCAGTAACAGCCGTGCCTGCGGATCCTGCTCGGCCGCTTGTTGCGCGGCCCGATCCAGCGGGGCAATCTGCTGATCCAGATAGACCAGCAACTGCAGCAGGTCCTGACGCCGGCACCCCGCCCAACCGGTCAGCGGTAACTGGCGAAAAGCTTTCTGTCCCGCTACACTCCACAGCCGCGATTTTTTCTGCATCCCCTGGTTCATCGCCAGGTGTTGCAGTCCGTTCTTCACCCGGCTGCGTATCTGCACCAGTTTGTGGCGGTGAATCAGCAGCTGCCGCAGATCGCGCTGCTCGGCGCTCGGCACCCACAGCCGCGGAAACCGCCCTTCCCGCAACAGCTTCAGCATATGGTTGGCATCGCGCCGGTCGTTCTTCTGTTTGCGCACATAGCTGGCGCGGATTTCGGCGGCATCGCCGATCCATACCTCATGGCCTAACTGTTCTAACAGATCGATGAACCATTGACTGTTGCCCGTGGCCTCCAGACCGATAAACGACGGCACCGGCAGCTGCCGATACCAACGCTCGGCTTCGCCATCGCCGTTCGTCAGCTTCTGTTCACCGGTTTCTCCTGTCTCCGTATCTAACCAAGCCACTTGCTGCCACCGCGGATGGTAATCACACCCTACAATAAGCATGGAAGGCTCCTTCCTTCTCCCGTGTCTTAGTCCTCAAACAAAGACTACAGGGTTCGAAGCGAGCCTTCTCTCTTATCCAATCAACTCATTCCTGCTTTTGGAATGAGTGGGACCTAAGATATTAAGACCACAGACCCCGGAAATTTAGTCGGGTGAGCTCTTGATTTCCCCACACATTCGAAAATCGCGAATGTGTTGGGCACCCGGCGGGGTCCGAGACCCGGGCGAGGACGACGCATCTCTTGTGCGGAAGCCGTCGGTTCGACAAACTTCAGCTGATGGAGAACACACCGCCCAGGGTATGAGGATGATAGGCCCGGATCTCAGACAATACCTGGTCCCGGGTCTCGAAGTCACGAGACCGGGGCACCCGGCATCCTGAAGCAGTTGCGCGTAATACAATACGGCAACTATGGCTGACAACTCCGTGGCCGAGAAGGGTTGGACTCGCGTCGGCAAAACACGCGCCCTCTGGTGGACTGGCGGTGCTGTTGTACTGATTGCTCTTGTCGGGCTGACTTGGATAGAGCGTAAGCGGATTCATTTCTCCTCGATGCATGAATGGATCACTCACCCACCAGACTGGTTCTTGCCCTTGGGCCTAGCGGTGTGTGCCCTCCTCGCGCTGGCTATTATCTGGAAGGTTCCACAATGGCAGGTCGGGCGTGTACGACGCCTTGACACCAAGGAACGGTTTGACCGCGTAAATGAGGCACGCAAGACTCTGGCAACGATACTCGGCGGAATCGTCTTGCTGGCGGGCTTTTTTGGTACTTGGCAGAACATCAAGGTAGCGCAGGACGCCGCATCAACTTCCCAGAGAGCACTGGCCGTCTCCCAAGAAGGCCAGATTACTGACAGGTTCGGGAAGGCCATCGAGCAGCTTGGAGCGGTTGACTTATCAGGGAAGAAAAAGCTGGAGGTCAGACTAGGCGGAATATACGCACTTGAAGGCATTGCCAATGAGTCCAAAGAACTCCACTGGCCTATCATGGAAGTGCTGTGCACCTATGTTCGGTTGAATGCTCCCCGCAAACCGCACGAGTCAAACCAGAAGAATCAAGCTTCGATCGGATCGTCACACCCTGATGCCGACATTCAGGCGATCCTCACGGTTCTTGGCAGACGGGATCGAAAGAACGAAAAACCGACTCAGCGTCTTGATGTCACGAATGCAGACATTCGAGGGGCAGACCTCGACGGGGCGAACTTCAGCGGGGCGGACCTAGCCTTGGCAGACCTCAGCGGGGCGAACCTAGTTGGGGCGAACTTCGGCGGAGCGGTGCTATACGAGACTCACCTCAAATATGTGGGCCTCTACGGGACGAACCTCGACGCGGCGAACCTCATGCGGGCCGACCTCCGATGGGCCCTAGGTCTCACCCAAAAACAGGTCGATTCAGCTATAGGAGATAGCGCCACACAACTACCCGAAAACCTGCACATGCCGGAAAGCTGGAAGAAGTAAACGCAGCGGCTCAGACGGAACTGATCCGGGATCAGCGCGCAAGCCGGAACTTCTCAGCCGGGTGCCCCACGCATTCCTGCTTTTTGGAATGAGTGGGGGCTGAGATACTAAGACCACAGACACCGGAAGTTTAGTTGGGTGGGCTCTTGACTCCGCCACACATTCGAAAATCGCGAATGTGTAGGGCATCCGGCCCCAAATTCCTTTTGGAATTCTTCGTCGTCCTTTGAAAAGGCGGCTGCAGCCGTCGCCGTTGGGGAAGAACCCTCACATAAGAGACGCCGGTTCCCATCTCGGGAACGGGATTGCCGAATGTTACCTTCGTAATATTGACCTCATAACAATCCCCTCCGGATACTGGAAACGTTAGGGTAGGATCCGCCTCGCCTTGGCGCTCCTGCCCTAGTTGTGTTTCTGGGAGGGACATTTGCCCGACGGCCGGCAGAATCGAGTTGTCCGCAGTCGGCTGCCGGTTGCCCCCAGCGAGGGCCGGTCGAACGCTTCCGGCCCGTCCCAGAAGCTCTGGTTCGTCTGCAACTCCATAGTTTCCAATACTTTGCCTGTAAGTCCCGCCGTTGCAGGACTTTGCCGGGAACGCCGCAAAGTATTCCAAACAAATCACTTAGCTGGCTCGCTAACCCGAGCTTTAGCAATACTTTGCAAGCAAAGTATTCAAACCAGAGACTTTAATTTATAGGGGGGAGGGGTACCATGCCCTTTCAAATTTGCGAACACATCAAGCCGGGCGGCACGCGTTGCGGATCGCCCGCGATTCACGGCGGTAAGTTCTGCGTCTATCACCGCGGCATGCGCGAGGCGCTGCCCATGACGACCATGTTTGTGCAAGAGAACCCGAATGTGGCGCCTGGCGACACTCCAGTGTCCTGCTTCGATATGCCGTTCCTGGAAGATGCCGCTTCCATCCAGATTGCCTTCATGCAACTGATCCACGGCGTGGCGCATTTTCGGCTGCAACCGCGGCGGGCGCAGATCATTCTGTCGGCGCTGCATGGCGCGGCCGCCAATCTGCGGCTGCTGAATGAGAGTATGGCCAAGTGTGAAGAGGTCGCGTCGAAAGGAAAAGTGGCGTGAGTCCAGCAGCGTTTAGTGAGAAGGCGCGTGACACAGGATATTTCCTGCCGGGTAGAACAGCAGGTCCCTCGGCTTCGCTTCGCTGCGCTCGGGATGACAGACCAATTGGGGAGTGCTCAGCGTCCAAGGGACTGCAGCGTGATCGATTGGGGAATGACCAATTTGGGAGTGCATAAGCGGGAGTTATCGTGATCATAAAAACAATGAATTTCCCACGCGCGCCGCGCCCTCGTATGCTGAAGGGTGGGCCGAGGACAAAGGTTCAGCGCCACACGCACTCCCTAGTCGATGCAACTGGTCGTAGTCCCGACTTCTTACCCCGGAATGTTCCATCGCTTCGCACAGTTCGATGGCGGAAACACGTGCGGACATTCCCTAGACTTTCACCACAAGACATAACCATGCTCCCGCGTGCCGGCGTCACCGGCGAGGAGCGCATTTAAGGAGAATTTGAATGGCTGATACCAAGCCTGATCCGAAGAAAGTTCTGGAGTTCGTGAAAGAGAACAATGTGCAGGTGCTCGACCTGCGCTTCACCGATCTTCCCGGACTCTGGCACCACGTTTCCTATCCCATCGGGCAGCTGAGCGAGTCGTCGTTCGAAGAAGGCTTCGGCATGGATGGTTCGTCCATCCGCGGCTGGGCCGCCATTCACGAGAGCGACATGCTGCTCATTCCCGACGCCACCAAGTACATGCTGGATCCTTTCACCGAGATTCCGACCATGGTGATGGTGTGCGATGTGATCGATCCCGTCACCAAGCAGCGCTACGATCGTGATCCCCGCTACATCGCCAAGAAGGCCGAGATGTATCTGGCTTCGACCGGCCTGGCCGACACGGCCTACTTCGGCGCGGAAGCCGAGTTCTTTATCTTCGACAACGTTCGCTTCGATCAGAACGAACACGAAGGTTTTTACTTCATCGACGCCGAAGAGGGTCGCTGGAATTCCGGGCGCGTGGAAAACAATCTCGGCTATCGTCCGCGTTATAAGGAAGGCTATTTCCCGGTCGCACCTACCGATCATTATCAGGACCTGCGCACCGAAATGGCGATGACCATGCAGCAGTGCGGACTGGTGGTGGAGTGCCATCATCACGAAGTGGCCACCGGCGGACAGACCGAGATCGATCTGAAGTTCGATTCGCTGATCCGCTCGGCCGACGCCATGATGCTGTACAAGTACATTGCGAAGAATGTTGCCAATCAATATGGCAAGACCGTGACCTTCATGCCCAAGCCGCTGTTCCAGGACAACGGCAGCGGCATGCACACCCATCAGTCACTGTGGAAAGACGGCAAGCCGCTGTTTGCCGGCGACGGCTATGCGGGCTTGTCGCAGATGGCGCTGTGGTATATCGGCGGACTGATCAAGCACGGGCCGGCGCTGTCGGCGCTGATCGCCCCCACTACCAATTCCTATAAGCGGCTGGTGCCGGGATTCGAAGCTCCGGTGAACCTGGCGTATTCGCGGCGCAACCGCTCAGCAGCATGTCGTATTCCGATGTATTCCGCATCGCCGAAAGCCAAGCGCGTGGAGTTCCGTCCGCCCGATCCGAGCTGCAATCCGTATCTGGCATTCTCAGCCATGCTGATGGCCGGACTCGACGGCATCGAGAACAAGATCGATCCTGGTCAACCGTTGGACAAGGACATCTACGATCTGGGCCCCGAGGAACTGGCAAAGGTTCCGTCGATGCCGGGCTCGCTGGAGAACGCGCTGGATGCCTTGTCGCGCGATTATCAGTTCCTGCTGAAGGGCGATGTGTTTACCGAAGAAATGCTGAACACCTACATCGACTACAAGCGGGAGAAGGAAGTCAACGCCATGCGTTTGCGGCCGCATCCCTATGAGTTCCAGATGTATTACGACATATAGAGAAACAGTAATTTACGACGTATCGTTTAAGTAAGTCTTGAGGTTCGCGCGGGCCGGCCGCGCGCAAAACTGATATGGATTGCTCCTGCCGTCGCAGCTGTCCACGGCAGGAGTTTTTTCTTGCATCCCAAACTCCCCTGCGCTGTTCCCGCGCAGCACAAGGGGAAACCGCAAGGGTATTTTTGTTCGCCAGGATGGAGGAACATTGACCGGACTAACACACGACGGCTGGCGCTCGCGGCTGCGCCTTTATCTCCCCAACTTCTTTTCGATACTGGTGATTTGCCCGACTCGTTTAGCATATACGGGCTTGCTAAGGTAATCGTATGAGAACTGCGCAAACTGGAATCTTCGCTCTGGGAAATCCGTCGCACGCCTACCTGGAGTTCGACGTTCTGGCCGGGCGCAGCGGTAGGGAACTGGTGGCGGCGATCTCGTCCTTCCGTGAGCCGAGAACCACCGTGGGCGGAATTAATCTGGTGGTGGGGTTCAGGCCGGAGCTCTGGGGTGAATTTGCGCCCAATGACGCGCCCGCAGGAATCAAAGGCTTCAACGAAAATCTGGTTGGGATCGAGGACTTCACCATGCCGGCCACTCAGCACGACGCGGTGCTGTGGCTCTCCGGCGGCGCCTACGACATCATCTTTGACGTTTCACACCGGGCGATCGCCGAGCTGAAGGGACTGGCTTCGGTTGCTGATGAGACTTCGAGCTGGCCCTATCGGCACGATCGCGACCTTACCGGCTTTATTGACGGAAGTGAGAATCCCAGCCTGATCGAGGCACCGGAGATCGCGCTTATTCCCGAAGGAAAGCCCGGCGCGTCGGGATCGATCCTCCTACTGCAGAAGTGGGCGCATGACACTTCTTTGTGGGAGTCGCTTGGCGATGCCAGCCAGGAGCAGGTGATCGGACGGAAGAAACCGGACAGCCTCGAGCTGGAGGATAAGCCGGCGGATTCGCATGTGGCCAGCACCGATCAGGATAAGTTCGGGAAGATCTTCCGGCGGAACATGCCCTATGGCACGGTCACCGATCACGGCACCATGTTCGTAGGATTCAGCGCCGACCAGCAACGCCTGGCAACTATGCTGGAGAGCATGGCGGGCCGTACGACCGGCATCCGGGACGCGCTCACTCGCTATACCCGGCCCATCAGCGGCGCCTACTATTTTGTCCCCGCGGCAGAGTGCCTGCGCCAATCCGATGACGGGGTGGTCTTGCAAACTCCGACTACTTGACGGAAGTAGCTGATTTCCGATCGCACGATTAGTGCGTGGCACTCGAACGGGCCGCGATGCCGTTCGAACCCTCTGCCTCATCCCCCTAGAGCGATGGCCACGCCCACCAGAGCCAAACCGATCAGCATGGTGCACAACCCAGTTAGATAGGGAGCGACCCGGTTGTACTTTCCCCACATCACACCGACGGCGAATAACAATACGAGCAGTAAGGCATTCGACACCCGGAGAGCGAAACGGGGTTCATGCCGGAAAATCAGGAAGGGAATTACCGCCGGGAATACTGAGGTGAAATCGATCCAGAAGATCGCAGCCGATCCATAGATGTCCTCTTTGGTGATGGCGGACGCCGGCAACTGCACTTGGGACAGCAAAGGCAGAAGCAGATGACAAATGCGAGTGCGATCCGCGGCGCTGGTGGCCGGCTCCAGCAAGGGGTCGAGCTGGCCGCTAAGTGTAGAGAACGCCTCCCGTTCACACGACGCATTTCTGAGGCGCATGAGAAACCGCAGACGCTGGCGGCGTTGTGTCAAGCAGCCCATGATGTATAGTGCGCCATCAATCACGCCCCAGGCGACGTTGCAGCCCAGTGCCGCAAACAGCAAATGACGCACCGCCTGCTCGCCCGTACCTGCCGTAAACCCGGCGATAAGCGTGAAGTCGAGCACCATGATCAACCCGCACAAAACTTCTTGCAGGCGGTCGGACGGGTCAAGGTAACGTTCGGCAAATCGTTTCTTCGACTTCGGCGCCATCAATGGGATCCCTCATTGCATTCTGGAACGCGGGAAGGGAAGGCATCTGTGATTCCGGTCACAGCAGAGATCCGCGTGAGGCCGGACCCAGGAATGGAACTTCTGGCAACGCCTACCGCGGCTTTAGAAATAGATCGTCGACAGTCGAGTTTTATTCGCGATAAATTCAGCCCGATACGAGTTGCCAGTTCTTGTACGGGATTTCTAGTGGCAGCCGTCGGACCGCGAAGGTGACCACCCTCGATGGCTATTGGGTATATCTCGGCTCTGGACGGGTTGACCTGTCGAGGTCAGCCTTACACAACACATCCGGCAGGAATATAACTATCCCATCAGTCGAGGGGAGGCAGCATTGAAGGAATTGCTGAATGACGCGGCCGCGCGAGCGGCAGAATATCTTGCCGGTCTTGGCAGCCGGCGGGTCGCTCCACAGCCAGATCAGATCGCCCGCTTGCAGGCCTTGGGTGGCGACCTTCCGGACGGACCCTGCAACCCCCGATCCGTGCTGGCACTTCTCGATGACTACGGCTCACCGGCCACCGTGGCCAGCGCGGGCGGCCGTTATTTCGGGTTCGTGACCGGCGGTTCATTGCCTGCCGCGCTGGCGGCGAATTGGTTAGCCGGGGCTTGGGACCAAAATGCAGGCCTATGGGTACAGTCTCCGGTAGCAGCATTTCTCGAAGAGGTAGCCGCAGGCTGGCTGCGGGAAGTTTTCCGGCTGCCTGGCTCGTGCGGTGTGGGTTTCGTCACCGGAGCGACCATGGCTAACTTCAGCTGTTTGGCGGCTGCCCGAAATGCACTACTGAAACGTGCCGGCTGGAATGTCGAAGAGCAAGGACTGTTTGGGGCTCCCGAGATTCGAGTGATCGTGGGAGCCGAGGTGCATGCTTCCTTGCTGAAAGCGCTCTCACTGGTCGGGTTGGGACGAAATCGCGTGACCACAATTCTGGCTGACGAACAAGGCCGCATGCGGGCAGATGGTTTGCCGAAGCTGGATGATCGGACTCTCGTCTGCATGCAAGCAGGAAACGTCAATACGGGGGCATTCGATCCCGCAAAGGAAATTTGTCTCCGCGCCAGAGACGGGGGCGCATGGGTACATGTCGACGGTGCGTTCGGCCTATGGGCGGCGGCCGCACCGCGACGAACTCATCTATCGGAGGGAGTAAATGAAGCCGATTCCTGGGCCACGGACTGTCACAAGTGGCTGAATGTGCCCTACGACTCAGGTCTCGCCTTTGTGCGCGAAGCTGACCATTTGCACAACGCGATGGCACTCAGTGGCTCCTACCTTCAGTTCAGCGACAAGCGTGATGGAGCGCAATATGTGCCGGAAGCATCGCGCCGGGCGCGTGGCGTTGAAATATGGGCTGCGCTAAAATCCCTGGGCGCCAGCGGACTGGCCGAACTGATTGAACGAAATTGCCGCCTGGCAGAACGATTTGCGGAGGGCCTGCGCCGAGCCGGCCACACCATCCTGAACGACGTGGTTTTGAACCAGGTGTTGGTATCGTTCGGCGACGCGGAAATCACGCGCCGTGTCATAGAGGATGTTCAAGCCGACGGTAGCTGCTGGTGTGGAGGAACTCAGTGGCAAGGTCACACCGCGATGCGCATCAGCGTGTCAAGTTGGGCCACTACGGAGGCCGATGTCGACCGAGGCCTGGAGGCAATTGTGCGGATTGCCCAAGCAGCAGTGAGCCGGCCATCTGGACGTAACAACACCTGACAATCTTTGGCCGGGTGGGTGGATCTGGGCGCCGTAACTTCGGCAGGAATCGCGAGCCGACGGTTGATTCCCGCGGACCGGATGGTTGAGCCTAGAACGCGGTAATTCTCACCGTGAATTGCACCTGTCGCGCGCTGCCGATCTGGTTGGTATTGGGAGCAAAGAGCGCTTGGCCGGCGCTGTAGATGGGCGCGGTAGATGTCCCGAACACGCTGATGGCTTCTGGCCCAAAGTTGCGGTTGGCCGTGTTGGTCAGGTTGAAGATGTCCATGAACAGGTCGAGATGGCGACCTTCGCCGGGCAGCGTGATGTCCTTCACGAAGCGGATGTCGAGATCGAAGAAAGCCGGCTGACGAAGTATATTTCGCGGCGCAACCAGTCCGTTGAGAAGGGCGCGGTCGTTCCAGTCGTTGGCGTCGTTCTGCGTGTCAAAACCGATAATGGGCGTGTAAGGCAAACCTGAGCGGGCGATCAGGATGGGATTGAACTTGAAGCCCAGCGGCAGGTTGGTGATCGCACTCAGGTTGAAGCTGTTGCGCACGTCGTAATTGGAATAGCCGGCTTCAGCCGCGAGGTTGAAGGGGTTGAGCGTGGAGATCAGAGAAAAGGGGCCGGAATTCGAGTCGTTATCGCGTGCTCGCGCCAGGGTGTAGTTCGCCGACAACTGGGAACGATGCGGAAGCTGGAAATTAGCGGTCAGTTGCATGCCGTCGTAGGAAGAGTGTGCCGACGATGTATTCACCAGCAATTGTCCGACCGTCGGATTTGGCCGCATTACTGGAAAAATTGGCATGCCGCTAGCGTCGTAGGTTGGGAGAAAAAGGTTCTGGTTGAGTAGTTGTTGCAGGTCCCAGGTGCTGTTGTGGACGTACCCGGCAGTGAAAGAAGCCCCACTATAAACTCCGTTGCCCACGATAAATGTCTGCTGGTAGCGGAAAGGGTTGCCGGCAAGATAATTTGCGAGCGAGTTGAATTCGAAAAGCCCATTCAGATTGGCTTCGTGCTGCAGGGTCGCAGGGTTGTAGCCGAAGTCGGCTCCAAAATGCAGGATCACGCCGCCATGGGTCACAGAGAGATCATCGTTATAGCGGTTGATGTTCGACGTGTACGATTCATTCGCCAGCGTGTTGCCGCCCAGAATACCGAAGCCGTTGATCACAAACTCAGGCCCAGTCGAGTTCGGTAACAGCGTGCGCTGGTCCTGCGCCCATTGCGCCAGAAATTGATTCACGTTATTCGGACCAAGCACGCTCGTGAGATTCCCGCGCATCCAGTAACTGTCACCGGTGAAGGAGGCGCTGTTATCGATAGGCGCAATGCTGCGCGTCGAGCCATTGAGGTCGACGTCATTGGCATTCACGCGATTGAAGTTGAACTGCAGGTTGAGCGTGTTGGTCTGGTTGAGCAAGAAATCCGCGCGCGCAAATACCGACGTGGGATCGCTATTGCCGACGATCTGCTGCTGCAGAGAAGACAAATAAGACGGAACTACCGTGCCGGACGCCTGGGGCTCAAATTCAGTCCAGTAAGGAATATTCACGTAGTCCTGCTCGGCTCCCATATAAAAGAAAGCGCGGTTCTTCTTGATCGGACCGCCCAGCGATCCTCCAAATTCGTTTTGGGCATTGTCCAGCGAATGACCGAAAGCATCGTTCGCAGTCCAGGCCGGCCGGCCGATATAAAACGCTTCTCCGTGATACTTGTTGCTGCCCTCCTTAGTGACGACGTTCACAAATCCGGCATTGGTGTCCCCGATTTCGGCGGTCGCCCCCGCATGGATTACCTGAAATTCGTGGACCACGGTCTGGGGAAAAAAGAGTGAACCGTCCTGCGCTCCGCGCTCGCCCCCGTTCATCGCGGCCGACTGCGCTAACAAGGAAACCGGAACCGACAGCAAAATGTAGACCGCGATCAGCGCGACAAAAAGCAAGTAAACCCGGGACCGGTTTGGCCGGCCCTCACCTGTACGCATTCACTCCTCGAAAACATCGGTTAACGACGCGTGGATGCGCGCGAAATCAATAAAGCTCAGGGGTTTGTTCCCCCTGAGCTGATACGACGAGCGGGTTTCGACTTTGCCGCAGCCGTTCGTCGTTAGATCAAAAGACAACCGGACGCACGGAAGAATCCAGCAGCGGCAGGCTGGTGATCTTGCGCTCCAGAATAGGAGTGTCTTCGATCTTCTGCTGACCCAGACGCATGGAAACCTGGTTGATTCAGTGGGCAAGGTGCCCGTAGTGCCGTAGACATTGACCTCGGTTTTCGCCCCGGAGATGGCAAGAGTGAAATCAAGTACGGCGGTGCCGCCGGCCCGCAGAAGAATGTCCTACTGCTCACCTTGATTGAATTGCGGAGTACTGACGGTGACGACATAACTACCCGTCAGCGGCACGCCCTGGAAGGAATAATTGCCCGAAGGGTCAGTCAGGGTGGTCTTGTCATACGCTGTGCTGGAATTGCGCAGCGTTACCGATGCACCGCTGATCGCCTTATTTTGCTGATCTTGAATGTGCCCCCGCGCAGCTCCGAGATTGGTTTGGGCAGCTAAAAAGTTGGAATTCCAAAGTGCTGCGAAAAACGCTAGGGAAACAACTACTGCAACCCTGAGAAGGTTTTTCATAAGCCGATCAGCCTAAGGTCGCCGGGTAGTTACTACCACGAGTAGTACGCAGTTTTTGTTGCAGGTGGAACATATGCGGTAACAACTCGGAGAGCCACGCTAAAGGTTTGACATAAAACCAATGGAAATCGACAAACTAGATTGCGCCGAGGAATCACGGACGGGGACTTGCCAGACTTTCCTTAAATGAAACTCAATAGCGGATGGCACCAAAAATATATGCTCCCAAGCAGGAAATGCGTCCCAGAATTAAGTAGCTCAATTGAGGCTCACCGTTCTATCAGACACGCGCCGCTGAGCCGCCGGAACCAGTGACATTCGGAAGCCCGTCTTCGGTGTTCTATCCCGACAGCAGGGAGTGGGTCAGTTTGAATTAAGGATGAGTGCCTTTCGCGGCAGCTCACCCCATCAAACGCAAAAGCGGCGTTTGCTGGGGACGCGAATCGGCACGCCCAGATCCCTCGCGGCGCAGCCGAAGCTTGCTCAGGATAACAATTACACAGACCCACTACCCGACTGCGAGTTCGTAACCATGCGGGTTAGCGTTGCCTCGGCTTACACCGGAGCCGCGGCTTTCACCTCACTGCTCAATCCGCTTTCGTAGACCGTGAAGTTGTCGCGGAAAAGGCCGGCCAGCTTCTTGGCTGCCGCATCGTAGGCAGCCTTGTCGCCCCAGGTATTACGAGGATCCAGGATTTCCGGCGGAACGTTGGGACACTCGCATAACCACATCGAACCCGAAGACTTTGTCCGGCTGAGTTTTGGCGCTGGCCAGGGCACCGCTATGGATGGCGTCGACAATGGCGCGCGTGTGGGCCAGTTTGATGCGCTTGCCCACGCCGTACCCGCCGCCGCTCCAACCGGTATTCACCAGCCATACCCGGGTGCCGTGTTTTTTCATCTTCGCCGCCAGCAGCTCAGCGTATTTGCTGGGATGCCACACGATGAAGGGCCCGCTGAAGCATGGCGAAAATGTGGCCGCCGGCTCGGTCACTCCAACCTCGGTGCCGGCTACCTTGGCGGTGTATCCGCTGATGAAGTGATACATGGCCTGGGCAGGAGTCAGCGAGCTGACCGGCGGCAGCACGCCGAAGGCATCGCAAGTGAGGAAAATGATGTCCGTGGGATGATCGGCCACACAGGGGATCTTGGCGTTCTGGATAAACTCAATGGGATAGGCTCCGCGGGTATTCTCGGTGATGCGGGTATCGCCGAAATCCACGCGATGGTCGTCCTCGAGCACGACATTTTCCAGCACCGCGCCATAACGCAAGGCGGCAAAGATGTCAGGCTCCGATTCGGGCGCCAGATTGATAGCCTTGGCATAGCAGCCGCCTTCGATATTGAAGATGCCTTCATCGCTCCAGCAGTGCTCGTCGTCGCCAATGAGCAGCCGGTTGGGATCAGCCGAGAGAGTGGTCTTGCCGGTGCCGCTCAATCCGAAGAGTAGGGAAGAGCGCCCGGTTTGCTTGTCGGCGGTGGCTGAGCAGTGCATGGAAAGCACTCCCCGCTTGGGAGCAAAGTAATTGGCCACCGTGAACACGCCCTTTTTCATTTCGCCGGCATATTCGGTTCCCAGAATCACCATCTCTTTATCTTCCAGATTCAGGCAGATGCTGGTTTTCGAACCCATGCCGGCGGTGTAGCGGTTGGCCGGAAACCGGCCTGCGTTGTAGATCACCAGATCAGGCTTGCCGAAGTTTGCCAACTCATCGCGGGTAGGACGGATAAGCATGGTGTGCATAAACAGCGCATGGTAGGGACGTTCGCAGATGACCCGGACCTTGATGCGATACTTGGGATCCCAGCCGGCGAACCCGTCAAAGCAATACAGACGCTCGCAGATGTTCAGGTAGTCGCGGGCGCGCTCGCGCACAACCTCGAAGGTGTGGGCGTCGATCGGCACATTCACCGCACCCCACCAGACATCGCTTTCCGACTGCGGGTTCTTGACGATTCTCTTGTCTTTGGGAGAGCGTCCGGTTTTGGCTCCGGAATAGGCGACCAGGGCGCCATTCTCGGCGATGCTGGCGTCTTTTTCATAGCGGATAGCATGCTCGTACAGGGCACTGGGAGGAAGATTGCGATGAATTACGGCGACTGTCAGGTTTTGATCCTTCAGGTCGAACCCGGCCATAGAATGCTCTCCTTCTAAGAAACAGTGAACACGGAATCATACGCGCTCTCGCCATGTAACTAGAGCGGGTTTCAAAAACCGAATGGGTCGGTTCGAATAAGGATGCGTGCCTTTCGCGCACCGGCACCCACCCCATCAAACGCAAAAGAGCGTTCGCTGGGGACCCCAAGGCGCGAATCGGCCCGCCCAGATCCCTCGCTGCGCAACAGAGGCTGGCTTGGGATGACAATCAAACTGAACCACTACCCAAAAACCGGTAGGTCCTATAGTTGGGTTGATGCGGCGTGATACTTCCGAACGTGACTTAAGAACTGCTCTTGGATGAACTGCTCCCACTGTACCAGTGTCTTGCTAGCGAAGTCTGGGTACAGTTCCAGCCTGAAATTCGAGCAGGACGAGCAAACAAACTCCGAATCGCTTATCTTGACGAGTTCCGGATTGCCGGTCATTTCATAGCGAGCGGTCTATTGGGGCATTCCGCTCGGTGGGAGTTTTCCGCATCCGTCAGCCACTCCGGCCTGGATGCTCTGACCGTAGCAAAGCAAGACATGCAGATGCTCTCGGTGGGCTTCTCGGCCTTCCGATAAAAACCATCACGCTCGTCGATTGGACTTGCCATTGGATTGGTCGAGGGCGAAAAGTTTAGGACGCTCACCGCACGCTTGTCTGTCGGATACCAGACGTAGGCCGCGAAAAATTGGCTAGCTCGCGAGCAATTCCCGAACGGTCCATGATCTGATCCGTCAGCCCTGCTTCCATAGCGTGGCGTAAGAGAAGCGATTGCAACCGCTTGCTGTTTCTTAGCAACGCAACTTTAGGACACTACCCGAGAACCCGGCCCCGCCGAGCGGGGCTGAACTCCCCCCCGGGGTCATCATCCTGGCCAGAGGTACTGGATATGGCGACGGGTGAGGCTGCAACTTTCTCCAAAAGAAAAACAGCTGTGTTATCTAACCAACAGAGGCGGCTGCGCGGGCATCATAAATTAGTAACCGAGCTGCGGTGCGGGCGTATATATCTACCCACCTCGCGAGTGTGGAATAACCATTGAATTTCGAGCCACTTAGCCCTGAAGAGAGCGCGGTTCGACTAGCCGCGATCGTCGACGCCTCCGAAGACGCCATCATTACCACCAACTCGGACGGCACCATCGTTACCTGGAACCCAGCCGCCCAGATGCTCTTCGGTTACGCGCCGGAGGAGATTCTCGGCCAGTCGATCCTGCTTCTGGTACCGCCGGCGATTCACCAGGAACATTTGCGGGATATGGAAAAGTTGCAAACGGTTGGTCGGATCGAACACCAGGAGACTTTGCGGTTGCGGAAGGGTGGTGCGCCGGTGGAAATCTCGCAGACGATTTCCGCCATCAGAGGGCCGTCCGGGGAAATCGCAGGTTCAGCAATTCTTGCGCGCGAGATCAGCGCCCGCCGGGGGGAAGAGGCGGCGCGGGCCCGGCTGGCGGCGATCGTGGACTCGTCCGACGATGCCATCGTCGCCAAGGACCTGAATGGCGTGGTTACCGATTGGAACGCTGCGGCAGAGCGCTTGCTCGGCTATAAGGCGGAAGAGATGATTGGCCGCTCCATCCTTACCATTATTCCGCCCGAGTTGCAGCCGGAAGAGCCGGCGATTCTGGAAAAGATCCGAGCCGGAGAACGGGTTGAACATTACGAAACGCAGCGGCTGCACAAATCGGGCGCGCGACTGGAAGTATCCCTGACCATGTCTCCGATTCACGATATGAGGGGACGGGTCATCGGCGTGTCAAAAACGGTGCGCGACATTTCCGAACGGCGAAAGCTGGAGACCGCTCGCATGCTGCTGGCGGCCATCGTAGAATCGTCGGACGACGCCATTATTTCCAAGAACCTGGATGGCATTATCACCACCTGGAATGCGGGGACAGAGCGGCTGTTCGGCTACCAAGCCGAAGAGATGATAGGGCAGTCGATACTACGGATCGTGCCTCGCGAGCTGCATTTCGAGGAGCCGAGAATCATCGCCAAGCTTCGGAAAGGCGAACGCGTTGAACACTACGAGACCCGGCGAAGGAAAAAGAATGGGCAGATCTTCGACGTCTCCTTGACCGTTTCTCCCATCAAAGACGTCCGGGGCCGGGTGATCGGCGGCTCCAAGATCCTGCGCGATATCAGCGAACGCAAAGCGACCGAGGCCATGTTGTTGGAGAAGGAGAAACTGGCCGTGGCCGGGCGCCTGGCCGCGACCCTGGCCCACGAGGTCAACAATCCGCTGGAATCGATTACCAACCTGGCTTATCTGCTGTCCCAGCACATGCCTTTGGACGATGAGGCTCGCCGTTATGCCGATCTGTTGTTGCGGGAGGCGCAGCGCGCAGGAGATATCACCCGCCAGACGCTGGGCTATTACCGGGAAAACAAGATCTCTGCCGAGGTGAATCTGCAGGACGTCATGGAACACGTCCTCAACGCAAAACGCAAACGCCTGCAGCAGAAAAAGATCAATGTCGTCGTGGATGTATCGCACGTGCCGACGATCAAAGGCTTTCAAGGCGAGCTCAGGCAGGTCTTCGACAACCTGATCGACAACGCGATCGACGCGGTGCCCACTTCGGGCCTCATCGAAATCCATGCCCGTGACCACAACCAGCCCACCGGACACCGCGTACTGATCCAGATCTGCGACGACGGTCCGGGAATCCCTTCCGAACTCCTGCCGCGACTATTCGATCCGTTCTTTACCACCAAGCCGGATAAAGGCAGTGGTCTGGGACTATGGGTCTCGCGCTCCATCGTGGAGAAGCATGGCGGAAGCATTCACGTCCGCAGCGATGGGAACTCATCCCACAGCGGCACGACGTTTACCATCGACCTGCCGATTGCAGGCGCTGCTTCAGCCGAGACGGCGAGCTCGGTAATGTCAGCCCCGGTCCTCTGAACCTTCACTCGCCGCTATATCGTCATAAAACTTTTTTGGGGATCACACTTTCCTGTCCGTGTATTCTGACCGGGACGAATCGGGCCGGCTCATTGTGGTAAATTCTCTCCGCCTTCCGATCCTCACGAAAGGACATGTCACTCAAGGGCTGCTCGATACCCATGGCACTTGCGCTGGCATCCGCACTGGTCCTGCTTGGTCCAACCGGAACTGCGCAAACGGTGCAGGTACTGCCGGAAATTGACACTTACGTAAAGCTGGATCCGGATGTGCGTTTCACCTTGCAGGTGAAAGAAACCCGGGAAGGCGGCGATCCCACCCAAGCCGAGATCGGGCCCAGTCTGGATTTCTACCTCAAGCCGCTGGTGAAGTTGAGAGGACCTACCGAGTTCGATCTCAACGATTCGAAGTCTCGGATGCTGATACTGACCATCGGCTACAGGTATCTGCCGCAGGCTAACGGTGCGCCGGGGACCAACCGTCTGGAGCCGGTGCTGACCTTCAACTTCCCCATGAAAGGCGGGTTCCTGCTCACCGACCGCAATCGTGCCGACATCGATTGGCAGGCCGGCACGTTCACCTGGCGCTATCGCAATCGGTTTCAGGTCGAACGAACGTTTCGCATTCGTTCGTATCATCCGGCAGCTTTTGTCAGTGCTGAGTTCTTCTACGAGAGCCTATACAGTAAGTGGGCGGATACGGCGCTGTATGCCGGTCTCCTCTTTCCCATTCGTCGACACTTCGAGCTGGATCCCTACTATGAACATCAGAACAATACCGGCCAGAGTCCCAATCATCAGTTGGACCAGCTAGGGATCATCCTCAATCTCTTCTTTTCGGTGCGGTAGCTGTCTTCGACCGTTCGGGTGACTCGTGGCGAGCCCCACCGTAAAACAGGTTCGGGAAGAATTTCACCAGAAGGCGGTTGCAAAAACCTCCGCCGCAGTAGAAAATCACGACCTCTCTTCATGACAACTGCGACGGTAGTGGAGCGCAAGGGGCTCACCAGCATGCTGTCGGTGGTGCTCGTTCTGTTGGGAATCTCTGTCTTCCTCAATTACATCGATCGCGGAAATCTCGCCATTGCGGCTCCCATGGTGAAGGATGAACTGGGCATTTCGGCAGCGCGCCTGGGAGTTCTGCTGTCGGCGTTTTTCTGGACCTACGCTTTTCTCGTACCCGTATCCGGCTGGTTGGTCGATCGCCTGAATGTGTACTGGGTTATGGCAGCGGGCTTCTTCCTCTGGTCGGCGGCAACCGCCGGAACCGGCGCCGTACGGACATTTTCCGCTCTGTTGGTATTGCGGCTAATCCTCGGGGTTGGAGAATCCGTAGCCTTTCCGTCTTACTCAAAGATCATCGCGCTCAATTACCCGGAAGAGCATCGCGGATTTGCCAATTCAGTAGTATCCGCGGGATTGGTGCTGGGGCCCGGATTCGGCATGCTGTTGGGCGGCGCGATGATGGCGAGATTCGGTTGGCGCCCGTTCTTCGTCACGCTTGGCCTAGGCAGCCTGCTTTGGCTCATCCCCTGGATCCGCTGCATGCCGCGGGCGCAAGATTCCACGCCCTCGAATAACACCGGTGCACCCAGTCTGCCCGAGTTCCTCCGGCTGCGCGCGGCATGGGGAACCTGTCTCGGCCTGTTCTGCGGTAACTACGTAAATTACTTCCTGATCACGTGGCTGCCGTTTTACCTGGTGCGCGAAAGGCACTTCTCTCTGGACACGATGGCCAAGGTGGGAGGGTCGGCCTACTTGCTTGGGGCCGGCTGCGCGTTATTGTCCGGCCGGCTTTCCGACGTATGGATTTCGGCTGGCGCCACCCCCAGCCTGGTTCGCAAGACATTCACCGGTGGAGGCCTGGCGCTTTCTGGAATCTCCCTGCTGGTTTCCTCGGTTAGCGGACCAAGGGCTTGCATCGTGATGGTGGTGGTGGGAGTTATTGGGCTTGGCGTTTCCGCTTCCAACGTGTTTTCCATCACCCAGACACTGGCCGGACCCATAGCTGCGGGGCGATGGACAGGTTTCCAATGTTTCGTAGGTAATCTGGCGGGAGTCGTGGTTCCGGCAGTCACCGGATTCGTGGTTCAACGAACCGGGCACTTTTACTGGGCCTTAGTGATTCTGGCCGGCGTCGCACTGACCGGCACTGCGTTTTGGATCTTCCTGGTCGGACCTATAAAGCAGGTGATCTGGCACGAGACACCGAGAGCATTGGCAGCTGCAGCATCGCTCCGATAGCAAATCCTTCAGACCACAAAATGAGATGCGCCTCCGGATCTGAACCCGCGCGGCGGTCACGATTTCCGGGTGACTGAGTGGTTGGCCTGGCGAAGTTTGTCTTTTTTTTGCAACTCGCTTACGAATCAAGGGTTCCAACGTATAGTATGTGGGAGTGGGGCGGTTGCCGTCTGTGAATCTTCGAATTATGCAGAACAATACGATGCGGTCGGCGATGTTGTTGGCGTTGTGCGCCCTCGTGTTCATGTTCGCATTGCACGCGAAGACCGCCGTTTACAACGGTGGCGCGCCTGCAAAGGTAACTCCCGTCACCGCTTCCAAACTGTGGTTGAGCGGGCAGAAGATGGAAGTACAGTCGGTTGAGGCCAGCCATGCGGTGCTGTTCTGGATCGCGGTGCTTTGCCTCTTCCAACTGTTTCTCCATCGCGAACCCCGCGTCCAAAGTATTTTTCTAACCCCTCCTCCCCGCAATCTTTCTCTGCGATACCTGCAGCGCTTTCTCCGTCCTCCGCCTGTTCAAGGCTAGCTTTCTCCTCGGTCATATTTTAGGTCTTACTCCGGGTCCGGTCTGTCTTTGGCCACAGTTCACGCTGGGCGGAATGTGAGTTGCCCAACCGCCTCAGTGGAAACGAGGAAGCTCATGCAAGTTCGCCGTCAACACAAGTTCATTGTGTTAGGGGTTGTGATTGCGTTGTGTTTATTGGTTGCAGGAATGATCGCCAAGCGGGCGCGTGCCGGTTCGCCCAATAGCGTCGCCGACGCCGGCGTCGATGTTGAACATATTCCGTACGCCGCCGTCGCTCCGGTGAAACGCGAAACGATCTCCACCTCGCTCTCCATCGCCGGCCAGTTCATTCCTTACCAGAACGTCGAATTGCACGCCAAGGTGGCCGGCTACATCAAGAATATTTATGTCGATATCGGCGATCGCGTCCACACCGGCGAAGTGCTGGCAGTGCTGGAAATTCCGGAACTGGTCGCCCAAGTCGACGAAGCCAAGGCGGCCGTGCACCATGCGGAAGAGGAGATCCAGCGGTCTCGCAGCGACGTATTGCGGGCGCAAGCCGACAACGTCGCCTTGCACGCCAACGCCGAACGGCTGGTCAATACCGACAAAGTCAGACCTGGGTTGATTGCGCAACAGGAACTCGACGACGCCACCGCCAAGGATCGAGCGTCCCAAGCTCAGGTGGAAGCGGCCAAGTCGGCGCTGGCGGCCGCACAGCAGGAACTGGAAGTAGCGCGCGCCAACCAGCAGCACTATTCGGCGTTGAGCGACTATGCCCGAATTACCGCCCCCTACGACGGCATCGTGACTTGGCGCTTCTCGGATACGGGATCGCTGGTGCAGGCGGGAACTTCCAATACCAGCGGCTTGCCCGTGGTCACCGTCGCTCAGGTTGATCTCCTCCGTCTGCGCATTCCGGTGCCGGAATCGATTGCGGCAAAGGTCAAGATCGGCGATTCCGCCGATGTTCACGTGCAGGCTACTGGCGAACACTTCACCGGCAAGGTCACGCGCTTCACCGATTCTCTGGATACCTCGACCCGCACCATGCAGGTCGAGATCGACGTGCCCAACCCCAACTACCATCTGCAAGCCGGAATGTACGCTGACGTGACGCTCAGCGCCGCCAGCCGCCCCAACGCGCTCACCGTTCCCATTGAGGCCATCCGACGCGAGGAGAACAACAAGACAACCGTGCTAGTGCTGGATGCGCAGAACCGGGTGCAATCCCGCGACGTGCAGGTCGGGGTGGAAAGTTCGAACCACGTCGAGATTCTCGCCGGACTCACCGAAGGCGAGCGCGTCATCGTGGGAAACCTGGGCAGCTATCAGCCGGGCGAATTGGTTAAGCCGAAAGAAGCATCATTCGCCAATGCGTCGGGCGCGGAGTAGCGGCCGATGTCCAGCTTTGCTACTAAGCATCCGTTTTTCATCCTGATGCTCTGCCTGATCATCGCGGTGGTTGGCGTCACCACCGTGGCACGCATGCCGGTCGACCTGCTCCCCGGGATCAAGATTCCACTGGTCGTGGTTGCGACATTTTACAGCGGCATGCCGCCACAACAAATCGAGGGTGACATTACCGACATCCGGTGCAAGCGCGAATCGTCACCAGGCCTGCTCCTGGTTGTTCCTCGTGGTGAACAACGGCACTCTTGCTAGCCGTCGAGATAGGAAGGGTTTTATGCCTAGTTTTGCGATCAAGTATCCGTTCTTCATCCTCATGTTGTGCCTGGCGATCATCGTGGTCGGCGCGACCACGGTGCTGCGGATGCCGGTCGATTTGTTTCCGCCCATCGACATTCCCGTGGTCGTGGTCGCGACGTTCTACAGCGGCATGCCTCCGCAGCAGATCGAAGCCAACATCACCGATACCTTCGAGCGCTTCTTCACCCTGGGCAGCAACATCGATCACATCGAATCGCGATCACTCACCGGCGTGAGCCTGATCAAGGTGTACTTTCAGCCGGGCACCGATCCGGACGCCGCGGTCAGCGAAATTGCCAACCTGGCGATGGCCGACCTGCGGCGACTGCCGCAGGGAACGCTGCCACCGGTGGTGCTGAAGTTTGACGCCTCCAGCCTGCCGGTTTGCCTGGTCACGCTGAAGGGCCAGGGGCTGAACGAGACCGCAACTGCACGACCAGGCGCAGTTCAACGTCCGCAACCAGATTGCCAACGTGCCGGGCGCGTCGGTGCCGCAGCCTTACGGCGGCAAGTATCGCCAGATCCAGTTTTACATCGATCCGGTAAAGCTGGAAGCGGCGCAGATGAGCCCGATGGACGTGGTCAACGTCATCAACAACTCCAACAAGATCCTGCCCGCCGGCGACGTGCGCATCGGCCCGCGCGACTACAACATTTACAGCAACAGCCAGCTGCCCGAACATCTCGGCAGATGAACGATGTGCCGCTGAAGGCGATCGGCAACGGCGTGCTGCGCTTCGGCGACATCGGGCATGCGGAAGATTCCTCGGCCATTCAGTACAACATCGTTCGCGTCGATGGCCAGAAGTCGGTGTATCTGCCGATCCTGAAGCAGGGCGGCAACAGCAACACCATCCAGATCGTCAATGGCGTGCGCGAACGCGTGAAGCACCTGCTGGATGTGCCCAGGTCGCTGGTCGCCAACGTCGTCTTCGATCAATCGCAGTACGTGAAGACGGCGGTCGCCAACGTGCTGCGCGAAGGCGGCATCGGACTGGTGCTGACCGCGGTGATGATCCTGATCTTCCTGGGATCGATGCGCGGTACGATTTCGGTGCTGATCTCCATTCCGGTGTCGTGCCTGGCGGCGTTCCTGCTGCTGAATGTCTTCGGCGGCACCATCAACACCATGGTGCTCGGCGGACTTGCGCTGGTGCTCTCGCGACTGATCGACAACTCGGTGGTGGTGCTGGAGAACATCTTCCGCCACATGGAAGAAGGCGAAGATGCGGTAACGGCGGCCGAGCGCGGCGGCCAGGAAGTGCAGCTGGCGGTGCTGGCGGCCACGTTTACCACCGCCATCGTATTCTTTCCCGTCGTCTTCCTCTACGGCGTCAGCAAATACCTGTTCACGGCGCTGGCGCTGGGCGTGGTGTTGGCGCTGGCCGCCTCCTATCTGGTTGCGATGACGGTGGTGCCGCTGTTCTGCGCGAAGTTCATCAAGATGGCGCACGGCCACGGTGGGCATCACGAAACCAAGTCGCTGTTCGGCAGGTTCGTCGCCGGCTTCAATCACCATTACAACCGCATGCTGAGCAAGTACGACGAAGCTGTCGGACAAGGCGCTGGCACCGCCCGGTGGCGACCGTGGTCGTCATCATGGCCAGCTTCGTGGTGAGCCTGGCGCTGTTCCCGCTGCTGGGCGTCGCCTTCTTCCCGCGAACCGATCCCGGGCAGTTCGTGATTAACGTGAAAGCTCCCACCGGCTCGCGGCTGGAGATGACCAACCAATACATCGCGCGAGTGGAGAACGACATCCGCGAGGTGATCCCCAAAGATGACCTGCAGATGATCGTCTCCAACATCGGCATGACGCCGGACCTGTCGGCCATCTACACCAGCAATTCCGCGCAGCACACGGCCTTCGTGCAGGTGAGTCTGAACAAGGAACACAAGGTCAGCACCTTCGCCTATATGAACCGCGTGCGGCGGAAGCTGGCATCCGACCTGCCGGAACTCTCCACCTATTTCCAGACCGGCGGCCTGGTGGATTCGGTGGTCAACATGGGCATGCCCGCGCCCATCGACATCCAGGTGAGCGGCAACAACCAGCAGCGCCGCGTACGACGTGGCCGGCGAGATTGCCGCGAAGCTGCGCGCGAGCTGCACGATGTCAGCGACGTGCTGATCCCGCAGGACCTCGACTATCCCGGGCATCGAGCTTGAACGTGCGGCGTGAAATGGCGGCGCGCCTGGGCTTGACCGCAACGCGATGTGGTCGACAACGTGGTCACGGCGCTGACCTCCAACGGCATGATCGCGCCCAGCTACTGGGTCGATCCCAAGAGCGGCAACAACTATTTCCTCACCGTGCAGTACACCAATCATCAGCTGGGCTCGATGACCATGGAGGACTTCAAGCAGATTCCGCTGCACGCCAAGGACAACGACAACACCACCATGCTGGAGAACGTGGCCGACATCAAGATGATCAACACGCCCACCGAGGTAGACCATTACCAGCTCTTCCGCAAGATCGACGTCTACGTCGCGCCCAAGGGCGAGGACCTGGGCGCGTCTGTCGAGCCAGGTGCAGAAGATCATCAAGGACACCAAGCTGCCGCCGAACGTTCGCATCGAGGTGCGCGGGTCGGTGAAGGCGATGCACCAGTCGTTCCTCAGCTTCGGCCTGGGACTGCTGCTGGCCATCGTGCTGGTGTACCTGATCCTGATGGCGCAGTTCGCGTCGTTCGTCGATCCCTTCATCATTCTGCTGGCGATTCCGTCCGGCATCACCGGCGTGATTCTCTTCCTGCTGGTGACGGGCACCACGCTGAACGTGATGTCGCTGATGGGAGTGATGATGATGACCGGCATCGTGGTCTCCAACAGCATTCTGATCGTGGACGTGACGCGCATGTACCGGCGAGGGCGGCATGCCGATTCGCGATGCGGTCGCACTGGCTTGCCGGGTGCGGTTGCGGCCGATCCTGATGACTTCGCTGGCGACGCATGCTGGGCCTGGTGCCGATGGCGCTGGCGCTGGAGGCGGGCAGCGAGCAGTATGCGCCGCTGGCGCGCTCCATCATCGGCGGGCTGCTGGTGTCGGTGGTGGTCACCGTGTTCATCGTGCCCGCCGCGTATCTGCTGATCCATCGCAAAGAAGAGCAACCACCCAGACAGGAGGTGCAAGCTTGAGACGCACGATCCTCCGGCTTGTGATTCCGGCTGCACTGTGCAGCATTCCGCTGGCCGCGCAGACCGACTCCGCGCCGCCGGCCGCACGCTTCCCCAGCAGTCGGTAACCAGCCCGGCGCAAACCCAACCCGAGCCGCAGACTCTGCCGGCGCCGCAGATGCCGCCGGCTCCTACTGCTCCGGCTCCGCCGCAGTTGCCGGCTACCGGCGCGGTGCGCGACTAACGGTGCAGGATGCCGAAGACCTGGCGCATCAAAAACAATCCGCAGATCTCGGTCTACCACCTGCTCTATCTGGCGTCGAATCAGGTCACGCGTGAGGCGAAGTCGGCGTACTACCCAACCATCTACGGCAGCTTTACCGCGGTGGGAGCGGCAGCAGGGAAGCCGCATCGCCGCCGGCAATTTGAATGCGCCGCGATTGTCTACGATCGCGCCGCCGGCGGGTTGGCTTTGTCGCAATTGATCACCGATTTTGGCCGCACCAACAATCTGGTGGCCACTGTCGACCTTGCGCGCCAAGGCCGCCGACATGAACGCCGTCGCCACCGCCTACCAGATCAAGCTGGCGGTCGATGAGGCCTTCTACAATGCGCTGCAGACCTTCGCCGAAGAGAAGGTCGCCGAGCAGACGGTGAGCGCCCGCCAACTGGTTGCGGACCAGATTACGACTCTGTTCCAGAACAAGTTGCGCTCCGAAGTTGATGTCAGCTTCGCCAACGCGAATCTGGCGCAGGCCAAGCTGCTCCTGCTGGACGCGCAGAACAACTACCAGTCCGCGCTATCGCAGCTCTCCCAGGTTCTGGGCTACTCCGGCCAACAGCAGTTCGATCTGGTCGATACCGAATCGGAGTTGAAGCCGCCGCCCGACGCGGTCAGCCAACTGGAAGATCAGGCCTTCAGCAACCGACCGGAAATTGCTTCGCAGAACTACGAATACCAGGCAGCCCAGCATTTCCAGAAGGCGGAGCGCGAGCTGCTTTTCCCCACCGTGTCGGCTCTGGGCGTGGTCGGACAGACTCCCGACGGCAGCGTCTTAAATGGCGTGCAGCAGTTTCCCACCTGGTACGGGGCCGCCGGAGTGAATGTCAATGTGCCAATCTTTAACGGCTTCCAATACATCTGCACGCTCGCGCGAGGCGGGCCTGCGGGCGCAGGCGGCCGATCAGCAACTGCGCGACTTGAAAGACCGCATCGCCAACGACGTTCGCACCAGCTGGCTGAATGCCATCACCGCCTACAACCGCATCGGCGTGTCGCAGCAGTTCGTGGATCAGACCAACCTCGCCCTCAACTTGTCGCAGACGCGCTACAACCTGGGACTGAGTTCCATCGTGGAGCTGAGCCAGGCACAACTGCAGCAGACGGAAGCGCAGATCCAGTTTGCCGCCGCCAAGTATCAATACCGCATCGCGCAATCGGTGCTGCGGTTCCAGATTGCGGCGCCTTAGTCCTGGCATGAACAGAAACCGGAATGAGCGGCAACGGGCAGATCACACTGTTATGGCATTTGTCATCGCGGGGATTTTCGCCTGTCTGATTGTCGCGGTCGTCGAAGATGTCTCAGATTCGGCCACGGGCGCTTCGTCCTGGAGCGTTTGGCATTTGTATCCCGTTTCCATATTTGCTGGAACCCTGACTTTTCTGGGCCTGCTGTATTTCCTGCAGCGCATGAACGACCGCAAGCATGCCTTGCGCTATCTGGAGCCCTACACCCCGCTGCTGGGATTTTCCGGCGCGAATCTGGCGCTCAAGGTAAACACCGTGTGGCTGCTGCCGGTGGCCGTGGTCAGCATCGTGTGGAGCGTGGTGCAGGTGCGCAGACTTCGTCAAGGGAGATTGGCGCAGCGGCGTTCCGCTGCCAAATGAGCCCGGCACGCCAGCCGCTTTGCCAGGAGGTGCTTACCGTGAGACGCAGGCCATTCGAGGTTGCTGCCTCGGTTTTCACATTCAGCATTGTGGCCGAGTTGTTCTGTATTCGGGTGCTGCGGGGATCCCTCGGGGAATGGCTCCATCACCCTCACCGCCGGCTGCTCTTCCTCTCCATGATTCTGGTAAATCTGTTGAACGCTGCGACCGCCATGTATTTCAGCTCGCGAGCCATCCGGGCCGAAGTTCGATTGCAGCTTAACGAGAAAAGACAACGGGAGATGGGGGTTTATCTGCATCATCAGCTGCGTAACGCTTTGACCGTGCTGCAGAATGCTGCGTTCCTGACCAACGACGAGCGGACCATCAAGTTATGCGATGAGGCCGCGGCGCGTATTGTCCACGTCCTGGTCAGCAGCGAGTCTGGAGTCAGGGATCCAAGCGACGACCTGTTTCCGCAAGCAGGCTTCTATCCCGGTCCGTAGAGGTGATCACCCGGAAGCCGGAGTTGTTGGAGGCTATCTCACACCGCCGGGGCCCGGTTTGCACTGGGGTGCGGCCTTGGTTCGCTTTGGCAGGGTACGTTACTCTGAAGCTATGCGTGGTGATGTCGAACAGGCTTTGCAATGTATTCGCGGCCAGAGCCCCACTTCCATGGAGAAGGCGCTCACTCTACTGCAGGACACCGTCTTCTCGTTCAGCATGAAAGTTTGCGGGCATGTGCAAGACGCCGAGGATACTGCACAAGACGTCCTGCTCCAGTCCATCCCTCATCTTTCCAAGTTCGACAATCCGCAGGCGCTGACGGTGTGGTTGTACAAGGTTGCGCGAAACCACTGCATCAGCAGCCACCGGGGAAACAAGTTCTCCGGCGCCAGAAACGTATCGCTGGATGAGTTGATGCCCGACCGCCAGGAATTGCAGGAATTGCTGCGCAGCCAGGATCCCAGTCCGGAAGCCGCGGCGGTGACCGGTGAAGCTGCCGAGCAGCTCCGGCAAGCCGTGCTGGCCGTGCCTCCTCAGTATCGGATGGTGCTGGTGCTGCACGACATGGAGGAGCTGAGTACCGCGGAAGTTGCCGAGGTGATGGGGCTGCGCCCGGGTACCGTGCGCGTGCGGCTACACCGGGCGCGCTTGCTGGTCCGCCAACGGCTAGCCAGGAAGTCCAAAGCCGCCGGCTTGGTGCTGCACGCCGCCGCCGAGCCGCCGCGATCCCGACCCTGCCGCCGGTTGTTTGCCGCGCTGTCCGATTACATGGATGGAGTGGTGGACGACGCCATGTGTGAAGAAATGGATCGGCACATCGACGACTGCGAACCTTGCCAAGCTTTTCTCGCCAGCCTGAAGAACACGGTAGCGCAGTGCCGCTCCTACCGGCCGCAATTCGATCCGCAGCGGGCGGAAGAACTTCGCCGCGCCCTGCTGCTGAAATATCAGCAGGCGGTTACGGCTCTGGCGGAGAAGAATTCGGCGGCGAGCAGCGTCACCACCTAATCGCTAGCCGTAACTCCAACGAGCCAATCGTTCATCCTACCCAGGTAGAGAAGTTGACGGAATGGTACTCTCGCCGGATTCTCGCTCTTACCAGGGCAAGTCTCCGGCTAATAATCGGCAGCTGGGTTACCGGCCAGGGCTGGCTGTGCTCACCCCGCTCATTCCCATTCTGGGAATCACGCCCCCAGCCCCAAGAAATACCCTGTAACACTTTCACGCGTCACAGCGTTTCTTCCTGTAGCCCGATGTAATGGGCTTGCCGGGCCGGATTTTGGTTCGGCAGTCGCGGAGAAGAACATGATTTCTGCCAGCGTAACTTTGACTCAGCCTGAAGGTACTCATCGCCAATTCATAGCCACCAGCGGTAGCGGACATCATCTGCTTATCGACGATCCTGCCGGTAATACCGGGGCCAAGCCAATCGAGCTGGTCGCCATTGCCCTGGCCGGTTGCACGGCCTTCGACGTCATTAACATCCTGCGCAAGAAGCGCCAGCAGGTAACCGGATACGAAGTGAAGGTGGAAGCCGATCAGGCTCCGGGACCGCCGCAAGTCTTCACCCAGGTTCGCATTCACCACATCGTGACCGGCAGCGATGTTGCTGCGCAGGCAGTGGAAGAGGCGATTCGGCTCTCGGAAGAGAAGTACTGCTCGGTGGGTGCGATGGTGAAGCTGAGCGCCGAGCTGCACACCACGTTCGAGATCGTGCCGGTGGCGCAGGCTGTGCTGGTCGGAGCCTAAGTGTTTCCAGGCGCTCGGAATTCGCAGCGACAAATCGGGCTCGACGCCTCCTGGCTGTGGCTGACGGTGAGTATCGCGATAGTCGTTATCCCATTGGCGATGCTTTGGCGGCCTAAACCGGGGCCGACCCTCAGGCTACAGCGCAGACCGAGGCGGGTAAAGCGGGCCTACAAGCCCGCGTCGAAGCCACTGGGTTGAAGGAGCGCAACTTTAGTTGCTCTGAACCAGGGGCCTGCAATTCCGAGCCGATTCAGCCGGCGACACCGCTACTACGCCTCTGACGCTGCCGCAGGCGGTCAGCATGGCGCTGGAAAAGAATCCCTTGCACAAGGCGGCGCTGGCGGGCACGCATATTTCCCTTGCTGGAGTCCGCGAGGCCCGCTCGCCGCTGATGCCGAAGATCATGTTTACCGAAAGTGCAGTACGCGGCAACGATCCGGTCTTCGTCTTCGGCACCCGGCTGCGGCAGCAGAGTTTCACCGCCGCCGACTTCGCGCTGAACAAGCTGAATACGCCGACGCCCATCGGCAATTTCTCCAGCCGCTTCTCCGGACAGTGGAGTCTGTTCGACGGCCTGCAAAGCTGGTACGGCGTGACTCGCGCCAAGTACATGCAGCAGGCATCGGAGCAGCAACTGGATCGCACCGATCAGGAACTGGTGTACCAGGCGGTGCAGGCTTACTACGGCGTGTTGCTGGCGCAGAAGCAGCTTGCGGTGGCCGAGGACACGTTGAAGACCGCGCAGGCCATCGAGGACGCAAAGCCGTGCGCGGGTGGAAAGCGGCATGGCGGTGGACTCCGATCTGCTGAGCGCGCAGGTGGCTACGGCCTCGCGGAAGCAGGAACTGATCCAGGCGCAAAACGCGTTGGCCCTGGCGCGCTCGCAATTGGCGCTGGCGCTGGGCATGCCGTCGGACACGATTTATCGAGCCGCAGGAAAGTCTGGCTGAGCACAGCTTCCCGGCCGTCACGTCGCCGATCTGGAGACAGCAGGCGCTGGCACAAGCGTCCCGACCTGAAGCAGGTTGAATCGGAGCGCAGCGCGCAGGCGAAGAGCATCTCCATGGCCAAGGGCGCGTTCGCCCCGCGGCTGAACGTCTATGGCTCGTGGGAAACCGACAGCCCTTCTCCGGGATGGAATGGCGGCAACAACTGGATTGCCGGCGCGGAGTTGCAGTTCGATCATCTTCGACGGCGACAGCAAGCGCGCACACCTGGCGGTGGAAAAAGCCGATGCAGGAAAAGGCGACGGCCATGCGCGACGCCTTTCGCGATCAGATTCGGCTGCAAGTCCGCAAGGCTTATTACGACTACGACGCGGCCCGGCAGCAGGTGGAAGTGGCGCGCGGCGCCATCGCAGCAGGCAGAAGAGAGCCTGCGCATCAATCAGAACCGCTATGACGGCGGGCTGACGACCGTCAGCGATCTGTTGCGCGTGGAAGAGGCTGCGCATCGCGCCCAGACCGATTATTGGCAGGCGGTATATCGCATGCAAACCAGTTACGCCGGAGTGGAACTGGCCGCCGGCACGCTTACTCCCAGTTCTCCGGCGGTGACTCAATGAATCGCGCAAATCATCAATCGTCCAACTCCAGCTTTCCCGCGTGTCATCCTGAGCGAGGACTTCAGTCCGAGTCGAAGCGGCTCCCTCTCGTGGCAACAGCGCTTCTTGTTCTACTCGTCGCTTTCTTCACCGCGTGCTCCAGCGAGAAGCCAGCAACTCCGTCCGCTCCCGAGACCGTCTCTGGCATCCCGCTCTTCACCGCGCAACGCGCCACCGTTCCCGATTACATCGAAGCCACCGGCACGGTTCGCGCAGCGGATTCGGCGCAACTGGCCAGCCAGATGATGGGAACCATCACGCGGGTGAACGTGCACGAAGGCGATCGCGTCCGCCGCGGCGAAGTGCTTATCACGATCGACGCAGCGCAGCCGCGGGCCGCCTACCAGAGCGCCACCGCCGGACGTGCAGGCTTCCGACCAGAGCCATCGCCGCCGCCGATGCCGACTACGCGCTGGCCGAGTCGACCATGCAGCGCTACCAGATGCTGTACGACAAGAAGTCAGTCAGCCCGCAGGAATTCGACGAGGTGAAGACGAAGCTGGCGGCGGCCAAGGCGCGTCGCGACGCTGCGCATGCCGGTCGCGCGCAAGCCGAGGCTGCGGTTTCGCAGGCCAACACCGCGGTGGGATTCTCCAGCATTCGCGCTCCCTTCGATGGCCTGGTGACCGCCAAATTCGTCGACGCCGGCGCGATGGCAGCGCCAGGAGTTCCGCTGCTGATCGTCGAAGATCCGAGCCACTTCCGCCTGGAAGTGCAGGTCGATGAGAGCCAGATGGGCGCGGTCCATCTGGGGGCCACGGTGCCCGTCGTGATCGATGCACTGGGCGAGCAGCCGATCTCCGGCAAAGTGGTGCAGATCGTTCCCGCCGCCGATCCCGCCAGCCGCAGCTTCACGGTCAAGATCGAATTGCCGTCCGAATCCGCAGATTCGCTCGGGACTCTTCGGGCGCGCGCAATTTCCGCGCGGCCAGCGGCAATCCATTCTGGTCCCGCAAGCCGCGCTGGTGCACCGCGGCCAACTGGACGCGGTGTACGTGGTGGACAAAGATCAGATCGCCAGCCTGCGCTACATCACGCTGGGCAAACCTTCCGCCAAAGATGTCGAAGTGCTCTCCGGGCTCGACAGCGGCGAGCGGATCGTCGCCGATGCCGGCGGACGCGAGCTGAGCGGCAAACGAATTGGAGCGCAGTAACCATGCCGGCTGAGGAGAAAACTCCGCTGCGCATTGCCGGCATGGTGGCGCACGCCTTCATCAACTCCAAGCTGACGCCGCTGTTCATTGCGGGCGCGCTGCTGGCGGGCGCCTTCGCCATTCTGATGACGCCTCGCGAAGAGGAGCCGCAGATCGTTGTGCCCATGCTCGACGTCTTCGTGCGCATGCCCGGCGCAACGCCGGCCGAGGTGCAGCAGCGCGCCAGCATTCCCATGGAGCGACTGCTGCGCGAGGTGCCGGGCGTGGAGTACGTGTACTCCATCAGCCAGCCCGGCATGAGCATGCTGGTGGTGCGCTTCTACGTGGGCACCAAAGAAGAAGACGCGATCATCAAGGTCTACAACAAGCTGTACTCCAACTTCGATCGCATCCCGCAAGGCGTTTCCCAGCCGCTCATCAAGGTTCGCTCCATCGACGACGTGCCCATCATGGCGCTGACGCTGTGGGGCGAGAATTACGACAGCTACCAGCTGCGCCAGATCGCCGGCGAACTGGAACAACAGCTCAAGCAGATCGACGACGTTTCGGAGACGAAGATCATCGGCGGGCTGCCGCGGCAGGTGCGGGTGGTGCTCGACTCGCAACGGCTGGCGGCCTACGGCATGACCGCCGGCGCTGTCACCGCGCAACTGGAGCAGGCCAACGCGCGCAGCTCATCCGGAAGCTTTGCCCAGGACAACCAGGAGTTTCAGGTCGAAGCGGGGCGCTTCCTGGGCAGCGCCGAAGACTTGAAGCAGGTGGTGGTCGGCGTCTCTCAGGGCAAGCCGGTGTACTTGCGCGACGTGGCCAGCGGAGATTGTCGATGGCCCCGCCGAGCCGGAAGACTACGTCTTGTATGCCAATGCAGCCGGCGCTCGCAAGAGCCGCGCCGCGCGGCGAATTTCCCGCAGTGACCATCACGCTGGCCAAGCGCAAAGGTACCAACGCGACCGTCATCAGCGAAGCGGCGGAGAAGAAGATCGCCGACCTGCGCGGATACCTGCTGCCTCCCGACCTGAACGTCACGGTCACCCGCAACTACGGCGAGACCGCCAAGGACAAGTCCGACGAACTGCTGAAGCATCTGCTCCTGGCTACGCTGTCGGTCACGCTGCTGATCGCGCTGGCGCTGGGCTGGCGCGAGTCGGGCGTGGTGCTAATCGCTATTCCCGTGACGCTGGCGCTGACCCTGTTCATCTTCTACATCTTCGGCTACACGCTGAACCGGGTCACGCTCTTCGCGCTCATCTTCTCCATCGGCATTCTGGTGGACGATGCGATTGTCGTGGTGGAGAACGTGGTGCGGCATTTCCGCCTGCCGTCGAGCAAAGGCCGGTCGCATTGTCCGATGTAGCCGTCGAAGCGGTGGACGAAGTTGGCAATCCCACCATTCTTGCGACCTTCGCGGTGATTGCCGCGATTCTGCCGATGGCGTTCGTGCGTGGCCTGATGGGCCCGTACATGCGCCCGATTCCGGTGGGCGCATCGGCGGCCATGCTGTTCTCGCTGATCGTGGCGTTTGTGGTGTCGCCGTGGGCGGCGCTGCGTCTGCTGCGCCACTACGCTTCGCGGCGACGGACACCAGCACGAAACGCGAAGGCTGGACGACCCGCTTCTACCGCCGCATCATGAATCCGCTGATCGAGAACCCGCGTCGGCGCTGGCTCTTTCTCGGCAGCGTGGTGGTGATGCTGTTGCTCGCCTGTTCGCTGGTGGCATTCAAGCTGGTCAAGGTGAAGATGCTGCCCTTCGACAACAAGAGCGAGTTCCAGGTGATGGTCGACATGCCCAACGGCACCACGCTGGAGCAGACCACGCGCGTCGCGCAGGAGCTGGGGCAGTATCTGGGCAAGCAGCCGGAAGTGCAGAACTACCAGATCTACGCCGGCACTTCGGGTCCTTACAACTTCAACGGACTGGTGCGGCATTACTTTCTGCGGCACGGCGCGAATCAGGCCGATCATTCAGGTCAACCTGCTGAATGCGCATGAGCGCAGCGCGCAGAGCCACGACATCGCCAAGCGTCTGCGTCCCGGATTGGTCGAGATCGGCAACCGTTACGGCGCGCGCATGAAGGTCGCCGAGGTGCCGCCCGGTCCGCCGGTGCTGGAGACGCTGGTCGCCGAAGTTTACGGTCCCGACTACCAGCAGCAGATCGAGCTGGCCAAGCAGATCAAGCACATCTTCCAGACCACGCCCGGCGTGGTGGACGTGGACTGGTACGTCGAAGATCCGCAGGTGAAGTACGACCTGAAGGTCGATCTCGACAAGGCGGCGCTGCACGGCGTCTCGGCCGCGGACGTGAGCCGCACGCTGGAGATCGGGCTGGACGGCGCCACCGCTGGCCTGCTGCACTGCTCCTGAATCGCGCGAGGACATTCCCATCCGCGTGCAATTGAGCCGGGCCGACCGCTCCAGCATGGCTTCGCTGCAGGCGCTGCGGCTTCCCAGTTCAGGCGGCGGGCAGGTCTCGATTGGCGAGCTGACCAACGTCGAAAAGAAGACCATCGACACCACTCTCTACGGCAAGAACCTGCATCCTGTGGTCTACGTGCTGGGCGATGTCGCGGGCGAAGAAGAGAGCCCGGTCTACGCCATCGGCAAGATGGGCAAGGCCATCGACCAGCTGAAGACTGCGGACGGCTATCGCATCAAGCAGTACAACGTAGCCATGCCCACCGAGACCGACCGGCTGGCCATGAAGTGGGACGGCGAGTGGCACATCACGGTCGAGGTCTTTCGCGATCTGGGACTGGCCTTTGCCGCCGTGCTGGTGCTGATTTACGTGCTGGTGGTGGGATGGTTCCGCTCGTTCATCGTCCGCTGGTGATCATGGCGCCGATTCCGCTGACGCTGGTCGGCATTCTGCCCGCGCATGCGCTGATGGGCGCGTTCTTCACCGCGACCTCGATGATCGGCTTCATCGCGGGCGCGGGCATCATCGTGCGCAATTCGATCATCCTGGTGGATTTCATCGAGCTGCGCCGGGAGCAGGGGATGGCGCTGGAGCATGCCGTGGTGGATGCCGGCGCGGTGCGTTTCCGTCCCATGCTGCTGACCGCGGCCGCGGTGGTGGTGGGCGCCAGCGTAATTCTGTTCGATCCAATCTTTCAGGGGCTGGCGATTTCTCTGATGGCGGGCGAGGTGGCTTCCACGCTGCTGTCGCGCATGGCCGTCCCGGTCCTGTATTACATGGTGGAAAAACGCAAGCGGCAGGCGGCGGGCAGCAGTCCGGTTCCGGCGCACGCTCAGGAGGTACACGCATGACGATCGAACGAGGTCTGCGACTGATGGCGGGAGTGTTCGTTCTGCTCTCGCTCGCACTCGGATACTGGGTCAATCCTTATTGGTACCTGTTCACGGCATTCGTAGGACTAAACTTGTTGCAGTCGGCATTCACCAACTGGTGTCCGGGAATGTGGATGCTGGCCAAGCTGGGATTGAAGCCGGCCGGCGACGCGTAATCGGAGGGATCATGCCTGCTTGGTTGTTCATAGTCCTATTCGTAGTCGCCTATGTGATCTTGACCCAGTGGATCTTGCCGAAGCTCGGCGTTCCCACGTGAAGGAGCCGAGGTAGCGCCGGGTTCCGGTGCGACACTTCGGAGTCGCCAAGCGTGTCGACAACGCAAGCTTCTGCTTCGAAAAAAAGCAGCGGCCCGTCAGCATGACTCAGAAAAACACTGATCAAGTGAAAGCGAGGTCCGCAGCGGCTAAAGCCGCATGGTTTTCGGGTACTTAACGGACGGCCTGAAGGCCGTCCCCTTCAAAACAAGACTTAATCAGAGTTTCCTTAGAAATTGCGTCTCCGAGCGACTGCCCTTCCAACTCGAAGAACCTGTAGTGCGACGGCTGAAATAAAACAATGACCCATGGTGTTTGTCCCTGGTGGCTGGGGTACTGGTTGATCTGTCCGGTACGGCGGTTGTGGCAAAATCCCCGCGAAATCCTGGCCCCGTATATTCGAGAAGGCATGACGGTGCTGGAGGCGGGCCCGGGCATGGGCTACTTCACGCTGGAACTGGCGCAATTGGTGGGGGCGTCGGGACAAGTGATTGCTGTGGACGTTCAGCCTAAGATGATTGACCGGCTGCAACGCCGCGCCGCGAAGGCCGGCCTTGGCGACCGGGTGGAAGCGCGGGTTGCTCCGGCTGAATCGATGGGCATCGCCGATCTACAAGGCTCGGTTGATTTCACTCTGGCGTTTGCCGTGGTGCACGAATTTCCCGATGCGAGCCGATTTTTTGTCGAGGTGGCAACCGCATCCAAGGTCGGCGCTTCCGTTCTGCTGGCAGAGCCCAGCGGGCACGTCAAGGCGGCCGCGTTCGATGTTGAAATACAGGCTGCGGCCACGGCTGGCCTGTTGGTCGTCGAGCGCCCGTCGATTCGCCGTAGTCAGTCTGCTCTGCTCAGAAAAAGTAAGAAATTTTCAGCGCTTTAGTTTTTCACTCCTACCACGCAACGTCTCCGGTTAATTGAGCCTGAAATTCCAGCAGCGCGATGCGATGTCGGTGATTGCCGATTCCTGGAACGAATCCGAACTCTTGGCTGCTCCCGATAGATCGACTTCGTGACCGGCGTCGTCCCACAACGCATGATTGTCGCCGACGACCTTGTATTGTTTCCCCTGGTGATCGGTGAGAATGTAATTGCCCTTCGAACCGCTCAGACATCCCCGCAGCGAGTTGCTCTGCGCCGGCGCGCTCTGGCTGGACGTCGCTGAATTGTGATTTCCGGAAGCGGTTGCAAAATGTGATTGAGAAGCTGTTTGCGCTGCGGCCATCGTCCCGGTCAGCAGCACTAGGGAAGCGAACCAAAGCAAAGTTTTCATTTTCCAGTCCCTATCGGAGCCGGAATGTGGTGGCCGCGGAGGGTCCGAGCCGGCTCCGCTATCTAATAGATAAGAGCCCCTGAGCGAGTTCCGGGTTTTATCGGCTGCAACTAATTTGCGATGCGAAAACGCCACGTTTTCGATATCCGAATAGCTTGCGATTGGAGGGTGCTCTTGCTGGCCAGCGTTCGCAGCAGGAAGCGGCGACTTAGCGCACCATCGTCAGATGTTCCAGCAGCGGCCCCAGCGCTAATGCAGGGAAGTAGCTCAGCGCGGAAACGATCAGCGCGGTGAACGTCAGCAGGATGGCAAACGACCAGGAGTGAGTAGGCAGCGTGCCGGCACTATCGGGGCTTGGCTGCTGAGCCGCGAACAGGCCTGCCAGTCCGAGCGCCGGGATGGCCAGCCCGAAGCGGCCTACCATCATGGTGATGGCCGTGGTTAGGTTGTAGAACACGCTGTTGGCATTGAGGCCGGCGAAGTTCTGGCCGTTGTTGGCATTGGCCGAAGCGTAAGCAAACAGGATTTCGGTGAAGCCGTGGGTGCCGGTGTTGGTCACCAGTCCGGCTAGCCCGGCTTTGGTCAGAACCGCCAGCGCCGTGCATAGCAGGATGGAGATCGACCCGGCCAGAATGTACAGCATGAGCATCTTGCTTTCGGCCGCCTGCACTCGCTTTCCCAGATACGCAGGGGTGCGCCCGATCATCAACCCGGCCAGGAATAACGCGACCAGCGCGATCATGATGATGCTGTAGATTCCCGTTCCCAGGCCGCCGAAGATTATCTCGCCGAGCAGCATATTGATCAGCGGCACCATGCCTCCGAGGGGCGTGTAACTATCGTGCATGGAGTTGTAGGAGCCGGTGGCGCCATTCGAGGTTATGACCGCAGTTAACACCGATGTGGTGATGCCGAAGCGAACTTCCTTGCCTTCCATGTTGCCGCCAGCCTGAGCAGCGCTGGCACGGGTACTGAGCGCGTGCGGTAGCAGAGGATTGCCATGCTGCTCCGCCCAGCCGCAAATCAGCAGTCCCACGGTAAACAGAAACACCATGACCTGATACAGCACCCAGCCATGCCGCGGCCGGCCCACCATCAATCCGTAAGTGTGGGTGAACGCGGCTGGAAGAACGGTGATAGCCAGCATCTCGATGAAGTTCGCCAGCGGTGTCGGGTTCTCGTAGGGATGCGCGCCGTTGGCGTTGAAGAAACCGCCGCCGTTGGTGCCGAGATTCTTGATGATTTCCAACGCCGCCACCGGACCCTGCGCGATGGTCTGCCGCGATCCGTCAAGCGTAGCTGCCTGCGTGTAAGGGTGAAAGTTCGTAGGCACGCCCTGCCACGCCAGCAGCAGCGCTCCCACAATCGACAGCGGCAACAACACCCACAGGATGGAGCGCACCAGATCGACCCAGAAGTTGCCGAGGGTGGCGGCGCGATCACGCGCCATGCCGCGAACGAACGCAACGCCAACCGCCAGGCCGGCCGCGCCCGCTAGAAAATTCTGCACCGTAAGGCCGACGATCTGACTGAAGTAGCTCATGGTGGTTTCGCCGCCATAGGCTTGCCATGTGGTGGTGGTTGCAAAGCTGACGGCCGTGTTCATCGCCAGGTCGGGCGTCAGCGGTTGCGTCATGTAGGCGGGATAGAACCAGGGGAAGAATCGCTGCAGGCGCAGGATGATATAGAGAAGCAGCGTGCCCACCATGCTGAAAACGACGAAGGCGCCGGCATACTGCTGCCAGGTCATTTCCGTGTGCGGCTGTACTCCGGTGATGCGGTAGAGCAGGCGCTCCGCCGGACGTAACAGCGGATCGAGCAGAGTTCTTTCACCGCTGAAGACCCGTGCCATGTAACGTCCTACCGGCTTGACCAGCAAGGTCACCACCAGCAGAAAAACGGCATATTGCAGCAGCGCGGAGAGACTCATGCGTCGACTCTCAACTCGAGTGAGACAGTTCCATCATGCTACCAAACCGCGATAACTCCAACCCTCGGCCGCCGATCCACGGGTCTATCCACCAACCCAGAAGGAACATCCGCACGAAACGGGTGGAAGGGCACGGCTTTAAGCTGTGCCGGAAAACGCGTCATCGAAAAGGGCTTCAAGCCCGGACAACCGCGGCTGAAGCCGTTTGGAGGCAGGGTTCGATTTCGCCGGACTAGAGCCCGGATCTTCCACCTCGGCGATGAAAATTATTTTGTAGTCCTCAGCCATTCCCTATTTGGTTGCAGCCTTCTGTATAGCTGCTACCACGCTCGAACTGCGTGCTACCATGAACCCAGTCATGAAGGCCCTTCCTACAGAAACCGATTTCATCGTGGTGGGCGCGGGCATTGCCGGCTTGCGCGCGTCGGTGGAGTTGGCGTCGGCGGGGCGCGTACTTTGTCTGGCAAAGCTGGAGGTCACTGAGTCGAACACGCAGTATGCGCAAGGCGGCATCGCGGCTGCGCTCAGCGACGACGATGAAGTTCGGCTGCATCTGGAAGACACGCTTAAGGCCGGGGACGGACTGGTCAACGAGGAGGCGGCGCGGGTGCTGGTGGAAGAAGGTCCGCCGCGCATCGAAGAGCTGATCGAGTGGGGCACGGAGTTCGATCGCGCCGGCGCCAAAATCGCCTTCACCCGCGAAGGCGCGCACAGCCGTAACCGCGTGCTGCACGCCCACGGAGACTCCACCGGTCGCGAGATTGGCCGCGCGCTTTTTCTCAAGGCCCAGGCCCTGACGCCCATCACGTTTCGCGAGTTCGAGTTCACCACCGACTTGCTGGTGCAGGATGGCCGCGTGGTAGGCGTTCGCGTGCTCGACCAGGCGGGACAGACTCACGAGATCTATGCCAGCGCGGTGCTGCTGGCCACCGGCGGCCTCGGCCACGTCTACAGCGACACTACCAATCCTGCCGTCGCTACCGGCGATGGGGTGGCGATGGCGTATCGCGCGGGCGCCGAAATCAGCGACATGGAGTTTGTGCAGTTCCATCCCACCGCGCTGTATTTGAAGAATGCTCCACGCTTTCTGCTGTCGGAGGCGCTGCGCGGCGAAGGCGCCTATCTGCGCAACCTTGAGCTGAAGCGCTTCATGCTGAAATATCACGAGGCTGCCGAACTGGCGCCACGCGATGTGGTGGCGCGTGCGATCGCGCATGAGCTGGAGTTGGTGAAGCGTCCCGACGCTGCGGTTTATCTGGACCTGACCCACCTCAACGCCGAGCGGGTGCGGCAGCGTTTCCCCATGATTTACGCCACCTGTATGCAGTACAACATCGACATCGCGACCGAGCTGGTGCCCATCCGGCCGGCCGCGCATTACGCCATGGGCGGGGTGCGCACCGATCTTTACGGGCAAACCTCGCTGCCCGGACTTTACGCCGCCGGAGAAGTAGCGTGTACCGGAGTGCACGGGGCAAACCGGCTGGCCAGTAATTCGCTGCTCGAAGGCTTGGTGTACGGCGCGCGGGCAGCGCAGGAGATGCGTGAACAGTTGCGCCCCGGCAACACGCGGGGGACATCGACTGGCGCGCAAGTTGTCGTCGCCAGCAATAACGGGCAACCGGCTGAGACCGAGAAGTTCATCAAGAAAGTGCAATCGCTGATGTGGCAGCAAGTGGGCGTCGTGCGCGATGGCAAAGCGCTGCAACAGGTCGTGCCGGAACTGCGCGCCCTGCGGGGGCAGGCGCCGCAAGGGGGCGATCGCCGCTCGCAGGAGGCGGTGAATATTGTTGAAGCGGGACTGCTGATCGCCCGCTCGGCGTTGGCCCGCGAAGAGAGCCGCGGAGCGCACTACCGGCTGGACCATCCTCTGAAGAACGATGTGAGGTACCGCAAGCATTCCGTGGTGCGGGGGGACAATATCCGCTTCCAATGAAGCGAGTTTGTCCGTCGCAAGTCCCACAACGTGGGAAACTAAAAGCCCGCCAGGCGCAAGTCCCACAAAGTGGGACAGCGACAGTCTGCAGCAAATCCCGCAAAGGGAGAAAACAGTAGCACCGCCGGGGAGAGCCGACGAAAGAGCGTAGCCCAGCGCTTCAGCGCTGGGTACGCGTATCTCCCGGAATCGAGTGCCGTAGGCACGGCAGGGTTTGAGCTGGACACCTCGCCGCCCGGAAGCGGCTCAATCATAGAAACGGTCTGCTTTAAGCCTTGGCCGGTTTTTTCGGAAACAGCAGCGACGCCACAATCGAGATCAGCAACACGCCTACCACCGCTCCCAGGGCCACGCCTACCGGGATCTCAATGTAGTGCGAGGCCAGCATCTTCGAGCCGATTAAGATCAAGATCAGGGACAAGCCGTAGTGCAGGAACCGGAAGGTCTCGATCATTCCTGCCAGTGCGAAGTAGAGCGAACGCAATCCCATGATGGCGAAAACATTGGACGTGTATACGATGAAGGGCTCGCGCGTTACCGCCAGTACCGCGGGGATGGAATCGACCGCAAAGAGCAGGTCCGTGGTCTCCACCACAATTAGCACCAGGGCCAGCGGGGTGGCGTAGGTGATGGCGCCGCGGCGGACAAAGAACCGGCTGCCTTCGTAGTCCTTGGTGACGCGAAAGAGCTTGCGAAATATCCGCAGCAGCGGGTTGGATTCGGGATGGAGTGTCGCGCCGTGCTGGCGGAACAATTTGATCCCGCTGTAAACCAGGATGCAGCCGAAGATGTAGATGATCCAATGAAAGCGATTCAGCAGGGTTACGCCGGCTGCAATGAAGATGGCGCGCATGATGAGCGCGCCCAGCACGCCCCAGACCAGTACCTCATGCTGGAACTCGGGAGGCACGGCGAAGAAGCGAAAGATCAGCAGGAAGATGAAGAGATTGTCGACGCTAAGCGACTGCTCGATCAGGTAGCCGGTCACGAATTCCAGCGACAGCTGCGAGTTGGGACGGGCGTGGTTGCCTACCAGGAGGTGTCCGAAAAAGTAAATGAAGACCGCAAAGACGGCGGCCAGGCTGATCCACACCAGGGTCCAGGCTATGGCTTCGCGCAGTTGGACAACATGTTTGGTGCGATGGAAGACGCCCAGATCGAGCGCCAGCATCGCCACCACAAACACGTTGAATGCCACCCAGAAGATCAAGTTCGAATGCATGCCGGAAAACCGAAACAGTCATTCTATCTGGCGAGAGCGCGGATAAGGCTTCTTAGTGTTGCGGGAATATTTCCAGCGAAGGTCCGATTAAGTCAGGTCGAAGTCCCTCCGCGGCTAAAGAGTTTGCTGAAAAACTCGAAACCGCGGATCCCTCGGCGGCTGAAGCCGCCTCGGGATGACAAATCTAAGGGACTTGCAACAGCGCAGCTGAAGCTGCGCCCCTTCAAAACCGGCTCGTACAGAGTTTTTCAGCAAACTGTAAAGTCTGAATGATTTTGTGGCAGTTACGGACAGTCTAAAGACCGTCCCCTTCCAATACCCGACGTAACCAGAGTCCCCTGAACGGAATCTCGACCGAGCAACTATTTGTGGAAGGTGCCCATGTATTCGGCTTGCCCCAGGATGTGTCCTTTCATGGCGGCGTCCAGGCTGGCGCGGTCGGCTCCGGCGGCGAGATCGAGCTTTGCATCCAGAGCGTATAAGCGGAAGAAGTAACGATGCGTCTGGCCTGACGGCGGACAGGGCCCGTTGTAGCCGATCTTTCGATCACTGTTGCGCCCCTGACGTGAGCCGTCGTCTAACTGGTCGCGTTTGGGAACGCCTTCAGGCAAGGCTTGAGCGGTTGCAGGCACGTTCCACAACACCCAATGCACCCAGGTCCCGTGAGGAGCGTCGGGATCGTCGACGATGAGCGCGAAAGCGGCGGTACTGGCCGGCGCGCCGCTCCACGCCAACGCGGGCGAGGTGTCGGCGCCCTTACAGGTGTACTGCCTGGGGATTTCAGCTCCGGCGGCAAACGCTGAACTGCTTAGCTTGAAGGTCATAGAAGCACTTCCGGACGAGGCCGAGTTGCCTTGTTGCGCAACTGTTAAACTCACGGTCGAGATGATCAGGAGTGCGAGGGCCATCTGTGTTGCCAGGGGTCGCATAGGCAATCCACCTTTCTCGTGGCGCAGTATACAACCTGGGTCGGCGTCGGCGGTGAAACGGCGGCATCGCGAGGGACCTCCGTGACTATGCTGTCGGTCCGGCGCTGTACTGCTTAAAACGCTCGATCGATGCCTGGCTGTACTGTCCGACCTCGATGAGGTAGCCGTCCGGATCTCGCATGTAGCAGCGTAGCTCCCAGCCGTGGTTATCCAGCGGTTCGGTGAGGGCCATGGCGCCCTTCGCCTTCCACTCCCGATAGCAAGCCCAGATATCGGCGACGCGCAGGTTCAAGAAGCTGCTTACCGTGTTTTGATCCCGGGGGACTTCCCGGATGACTTCCGGCTTGTCGGGCGTGGGGCCGCCGCCGGAGTTGAGAATGATCCACGAGTTGGACAATTTGATGTAGCAGGGGCTTTCCGGTTTGACGACTCTTCCTCCCAGAATGCCCGCATAAAATGCTTTCGATTTGTTCTGATCCGCGACGGTCAGGAAGTGGGTAACGAAGAAGCCCTGCTGGGCGATGGGAGCTTCAGGCAGGTTCATGGGGACATCCCTCCTCGGAAGGGATTAGAGCCGGTTTCGAAAAGAGCCTCAAGGGTTTTCTTGGTGGAGGCGTGGGCCTTCTCGGCCTGAGAAATGGCTGCTCCTCAAGAAGTAGTTTTAGGTGTGGCCGTTCAAGGCTTCCCCCACCCTGTCATCCCGAGCGAGGACTTCAGTCCGAGCCGAGGGATCCGCGGTTGGCCCGGTAAGCTGACAGTTATTCGAAGAAACGTGCCGTCCCTATGGGACTCGGCTGAATTCTTCAGCTTACCCAGCGCTGAAGCGCTGGGCTAAGCTCTTCCGCGCCTTCGGCGCTGGGTTACGGCACTTCGAACCTGCTTGCTCCACAACACAAAAAGAAATGTTCTTAAGAGAAACGGTGGAAGGGCACGGCTTTAGCCGTGCCAAAGCGCTTGCAACGGCGCAGCTGAAGCTGCGCCCCTTCAAAACCGGTTCTCATCGAGTTTTTCAGGAAACCGTTAAGCCCGGCGCTTCCACCGCCAGACGAGGACATTTCTTTTGCAATGATCGGCGAAGCCGCGACCTTCCGCCCCGCGCTACCCAGTGGTTTTGCGGTCATCAGAAGATCACGTCATTCAAATGAGGAAGGTGACGCAGAGTAACCCGCCGAAGAGCAACGCCTGTCCCAGTTCGCTGAAGCCCAGCTTGTGGACATCGAGCGGCTGCCGGCCGCGCACGAACCAGAATGTCCCACGGAGTAGGATAGGAAGGAACGCCACTGCAACGATCTGGGGAAATATACCGATCGTGTTGGCCCCGCGAAGGACGCCGAGCAGTAACACCTGGCCGGCAAGAAAGGGAAGTCCGGCCTTCAGTTTATCGTCGAGTGCGGCGGCCCGGCTGGAGCGAATACGCAGCTGCACAAAATGAATCTGATTGCCCGCGAACAGCCAATTGGCCAGCCACAGTGCGATGGCCGTGTGGTCGAACTGGCCGGTGGCGACGTAGTAAGCGCCGGCTGCCGTGGAGGTCAGGCCAATCGCCCCGATCACCTGCGCCGGCATCCGTCCCTTGCGGCCGAGTTTCTTCACGCCCGCCTGCACCGCAAAAGCCAGTCCCGCGATACCGCCGATCACCAGCAAGCCGCGATGTGACCGTTCCGCAGTAACGCTGCCACACAGGACGCAGCCAGCAGGCCGATGCCGACGATCACGGTCATGACCAGCGAGCGCTCCTCGGCGGTGTGCGCTTTGATAGCCGAGGTGCCCAGCCAGCTCTCTACCGGAGTGCGAAGCCAGAACAGCGACATAGCGGTGACGATGAAAAGCGTGAGCGCTCCGCCATTCACGCTCGTATGTAACGCCACCACCGCGCCGGTAGCTAGCGGCACCAGCATCATGCCCCACGCGCCGTGCTCGCGCGGAACCACCATGGCTCTTAATCGCGAATTTTCTAAAATACCCACATGTGCTGCCATAACTGAATCCTATGGCCGTGCCCTGGTCACGGCTATGACTTAAGTCTCAGCCCACCCGCTTGGCCTCGGCGATGGTGCGAATCATTTCGTTCGAGGTTCCCGGTTCGTACACACAGAAGGGTTCTTCCGCCAGGAAGTCGCCGGTGGCGGCATAGGCGCGCGCGCGGCATCCCATGCAGACGTGACGGAACTCGCAGCATCCGCACTTGCCTTTCAGGTTGTCGTCGTCGCGCAGCTGGCCAAAGACGGTCGGAGTCGTTCCAAATCTCGGCGAAGCTTTGCTTGCGCAGATCGCCGGCGATCGCGGGCAGATATCCGCAAGGGAAGACTTCGCCTTCATGCGAGATGAAGCAGACGCCGGTTCCCGCCAGGCAGCCTTTGGTCATGGCGTTCATGTCGCCGGGATGGCCGCCGGGGTGACCAGTGTGGCCTACCGGCGGCCCACCGCCCGGCTTCAGGGAGATTCCGGTCGAGCCCGGCATGGTCATATCCGTGGGGCCGATTTCATGCGGATGCGAAGCCGACGCTGCGGCAGCTTGCTCGCGTCCGGCCATGCGATCGGCGGCCTACGCTGCGCGCATGACGCGGAAGTAATGCGGCGCGCAAGTGGCCTTCAACTCGATGCCGCCCTCTAGCGACTGATCGTAAAACCAGTTCAACATGCGCTCGTACTCTTCGGGAGGAACCATCTGCTCGGCGGCAATGTCGACGCCGCAGCCGACCGGAACCAGCAGGAAAGTATGCAGCGCGTCGGCGCCCAGGCGTCGAGCCAGGTCGAGCACGTCGGGCAACTGATGCGCATTGTGGCGCGCGATGGTGGTGTTGATCTGCACCGAGACGCCCAGCTGCTGCAGGTTGCGCATGCCATAAATCGCCGCCTCGAAAGCGCCGGGAATGCCGCGGAAGGTATCGTGGGTGGTGGCGTCGGCTCCGTCGAGCGAGATGGAAACCCGCTTGATGCCGGCGTTCTTGATCTTCTCGGCAACGTCCTTGGTCACCAGAGTTCCGTTGGTCGCCAGCGCGGTGCGCAGGCCGCGGCTGGTGGCGTACTCGGCGAGCTTGAAAATGTCTTGCCGGTAGAGCGGCTCACCGCCGCTGAGCACCAGGATGGGGCTGCCGAAGTCGGCGATCTGGGAGATGATGTTCAGCGCTTTGTCGGTCGGCAGGTCGGCGGGCGACATCAGTTCGGTCGCCGTGGCGCGGCAGTGGATGCAGCGCAGGTTGCAGCCCTTGGTCACTTCCCAGAAGATCAGTCGCGGCGTGTATTGCTTCTTCGCTGCCGGATGCGTGCTGCCGTTGCCTTCGCTCATGACTTTTTTCCTCTCCCCCGCTCTTGCGGATCTAACGGCTCGTTGCTATGGCTCAACGATAGGATTTCGACGACCCAAAGGGCCGTGAGTGGCATCACGTGGGCCTGTGACGTACGTCACTCGGGGGCATGAAGCTGTCAGCACTCAGCGTCAGCATTCCAGCCAAGGATGCCGCGTCGGGACCGCAGATCCCTCGGCTCCGGCGGCTAAAAGCAGGCCGCCTGCGCTCGGGATGACAACCTTAGGGCTGAATGCTGAGTGCTAATTGCTGACTTGCTGACAACTGACAGCTGACTACTGGCTACTGCCTTACGGTCCTACGCCTCCGCTGTGGCAATCGGAGCAGTTCACCGCGGTCATGTCGCCAAGATCCACTGGGTGTTTGAACGTTTGCGCGGGGATTTGTGCGATGTGGGTTCCACCCTCCACCTGGTCGATCACCGTGTGGCACGAGTTGCAATCTTTGCTGATGACCTTGCCATCCTTGCTGACGTGATTGCCGTCGTGGCAGCGGAAGCAGCCCTGGAAATAGAAGTGGCCGATGTTGTTGGGATGGGTCTTCCAGTTCACCTTCATGTCGGGGAAGAAAGTAGTGCGATAGATGCGCTGCAGTTCCGCGATGGAGCCGTTGATGCTGTCGGCCTTGCTGGAGGCGATCTGCGGATATTTCTCGCGATAGAACTTGTTGATGTTGTCGGCAATCGCCTGCTGCGCTTCATCGGAAGTTTTGTAGTCGGCGGTCAGCACTTGTACGCCTTGCTGCTTGATGAAGGGCAAGGAGGCATCGATGCTGCGTCCGGTTATGCCGCGGTCGACCGACAGATCAGGCGGGGTGTACATGTGCGATGGGCGATTGTGGCAGTCGATGCAATCCATGCGGCGCTTGCTGGCTTGGTCGATCTGCGCCTGGGTCGGCGGATTGTCTTTGGTCGCGTATTCGGTGACGTGTCCCTGCGCGTCTTCCATGCGGACCCAGGGAATTACTTGCCGCTGCTCGTCGGTGGCGAAGTAGGTAATTTTGTTGGAGATGTTCATGTGCCAGTGAATGCCTTCGCCGGCCTGGCCCAGCGACGGATCGCCGCCGCCGGTCTTGATCAGCAAGCGAATCACGCGGGGCGTGTTCTGCTCGTCGCTGCCGAAATGGGTGAAGGTCTTAAGCTGCGCTCCCCAGAACTTCTTCGGCCAGTGGCATTGCTCACAGGTGTCAGGCGCGGGGCGCAGATTGTGGACAGGCGTGGGAATCGGCCGCGGATAGGTTCCCAGCGCGGTGTAGTAAACCTGGCGCGCGCCAGAGAGCTTCGACTTCACATACCAGCTGGCGCCCGATCCGACGTGGCAATCCACGCAAGCGACGCGCGCGTGCGGCGAAGCCTGATAGGCGGTGAATTCCGGATGCATCACGGTGTGGCACAGCTGTCCGCAGAACTGTACCGAGTCGGTGAACTCATAGGCCTGGTAACTGCCGATGGCGCTTATCAACGAGAAGATGACCACGAAACTGAGGACAAAAGCGACGGTGCTGCGCTGCGCGGGATTGTTGAGATCCAGTTTGGGGAAATGATGCGGCGCACCGACAGCGCGCAGCCGCCGCCGCCGTTCCAGCGCCATTCCGATCGGTATTAAGATCAGGCCGAAAACCAGAAATCCCGGCGCCACCATGTAGGCAAGAATGCCAATGTAGGGAGATGGGTGGCTGGCGAGAATGTCAATCAGCACGAGTAAAACGATGTTGGCGAAGGCCACTGCGGCCAGCGCCAGACCGATCAGGCTGATCGGATTCTTAATGAGATTTCTTGATACCGGCGGATGATCGCGTAGAGGATCCAACCTCTGCGTGTCCTCAGTCATTGGTTCAATTGTCCCTTCTTCGCCTCACCCCGGTGCAAAACTCGCACCCAGTGTTGCCAAATTACCACAGTGAAGTCCCGATGCAACCAAAATCCAGAATTACAACTTCGATAAGCCGCCGGGCAAGAGCTTCAATCCTGCCCTCCGTGCTTATTTCTTACTGCCGGTCGTCTCAGCGTGCTCTTCCTCAGCCGCCTCGACCGGCTCTTCTTCCCCGGATCCGTTGGCTTTCTCCAGAGCTACCATGTCCAGCGGGTGCTCATGCTCGTATTGCTCGATCGACATCTTGCCGTCATACCACGACCAGTTCATGGGATAAGCGTCGGGATCGAACATCACCCCGTACAGGTGCCATACGATGATGGCCAGCGTCGCCAGTACAGCTTCGTAGAAGTGGATGGTGATGGCTACGTCGATCCACCACCCGGGTACGCGTTCGCCCACTCCTACCTTGAACCAGGCCATCAATCCGGTGCTGGCCATGACGAACATGCCCCACACCAGCGCCCAGTACTCCATTTTTTCTGCGTAGGTGAAGCGGCCGAACAGCGGCCGGTTTTCGCTGTAACCCAGGTAGTAGAGAAATGCGTCACGTGCGTCGGTGACGTCTTTCCAGTCGGGCAGCATGTCTTTGATCAGCTGCCGGCCGTCGGCAGTCTTGAGGACGTACCAGGCGTGATACAAACTGACCGCGATGAGCACCACGCCGGCGATGCGGTGGATGTAGCTGCGCACCAGCTCGTGCACGAAGATCATGGCCAGCCATGACGACGGATAGCGCAGCGCGAAGCCGGTGAGCACCAGAGTGAAGAAGCTGGCCAGCAACGCCAGATGCTGAACCCGCTGTCCCAGGGTCATGCGGAACAGAATGCGCGGCTGTCCAATGCGGTGCTGGATCAGCTTCTTGCGGAAGACGATAAAGTTGTGCAGCAGCATGCCGCCGATCACGCAAACGATCAACCAGATATACATCCGGCTGATAAGGCCGATGACTTTGCTGCCGAAATCGGCCTTGGCGGTGCCGTCGAGGTGCACCTTGCTGGTGATGAACTTGTCGTTGGCGCCGGGATGGCATTGCCCGCAAGTCTTGGCCAGGTTGGCGTGATTGACCGTGGAGTGCGGATCACTGGGCGGCAGAATGTTATGCACGCCGTGGCAGCTGGCGCAGTTAGCCACCGTGGTCGAGCCCACCTTTTGCGCCATGCCGTGATAGCTGGCCAGATACGATGTGACCCGTCCACCGGGCACGCCAAACTCGCTCGACAGTTTCACGCTGCCATGGCAGGAGGCGCAGGTGTTCTGCACATTGGCCGAGGCCACCGACGAGTTCGGGTCGGTAGGGGCCTTGATGGTGTGAATGCCGTGGCAGTCGGTGCATACCGGCGCTTGCCAGTTGCCGCGCGCGATGGCTTGTCCGTGAATGCTCTTCACATACTCCTGGCGGACATTGTCGTGGCACTTGGCGCAGGTGGCGGGCACGTTGTACTTGTTGATCGGCGACTTGGGATCGGTGGCGCTCAGGATGTCGTGCTCGCCGTGGCAGTCGGTGCAGACCGCCGCTTTGTCGGAACCGGCAGCGACGGCCTTACCGTGTACGCTTTGCTGATAGGAAGTGAAGGGCGCCGAACTCATGCCGCTGGACGCCATCACGAATTTCTGTCCGTGACAGGCACCGCAGGTTTGTGGAATGTTGGCGCGCGCGACCTTGGATTGCGGATCGGTCGGCGGCAGAATCTCGTGCACGCTGCCGTGGCAATCCTGGCACTTGGCCACGTTGGTATTGCCGGCTTTGGCGGCCTGGGCATGGATGCCGTGGTCGTAGGCGGCTTGTTGATCGGCGTGGCAGGTAGCGCATACCGGCTTAACCGGCGCGGGATCGTGCGGGTAGGCTTTGATGTCAGTGTGGCAGTCGGTGCAGCCATAAATGCTGTGCACCGAGTTCTTGAACTTGGCATCGTCGACGTGCAGGCTGACCGGCTTGCCGTTCTCGTCCTTGGTGAGCGTGGGGTCGCTATGGCAGGCCAGGCAATCGTCGTTGCTCATTTTGGCAGCGGCTTTGGCCGGAGCTGCCGACGAATGTTTCTTCGGCGCAGATGGGGAAGATTGAGCCGCTACCGCTACCGAGAGCAGCAAGGCAGCAAGGAAGACCAGACCGCAGCGCTTCACGGAAACCCCTCGCTTTCGTCCGACGCTAACGCACGCCGGGTAACTAACCAACATCGCCGAGAGGGGTACCAAGGGGCAGTGAGTGTACTCACCTGAGGGTGTGATACGGGTCACACCAGGCCATGCTCCTCACCGCTGGGCGTGAGCCAGATCACCACTATCTGGCCCATTCGATGGCATGGATCGGAGCCTGTATTCATGCGGGTCGCAGGGGCGTATGAGCGGAGGCGAAAGCAAAAAGAAATCGGGGCGCGAGCTCGGGGATTTATCGAGATGGTTCAAATTGCGAACGCTCGTTCGAACTCGAAAATCGGCCTTGGCTAGCGACTTCCGGCGGCGAGATTTCGGCGGCTGCATGAGCCGAAAGAAGTCGTACAAACCGAAACGAACCGCGACCGCGTGCGCGCCGGTCTGGTAATCCCCACTACAATCGAGAGGTGAAAACCTGGGACGTTGTCATCGTTGGTGGTGGCGTGATTGGGCTGTCGCTGGGGTGGCGTTTGCGGCAGAGTGGCGCGAGCGTGCTGGTGGTGGAGAAGGGTGAGCCCTGGCGCGAGTCCACTTACGCCGCCGGAGGCATGATCGCGCATTGCGCTCTCGGCACCCCGCCCGTGCTGCGGGAAATGGCGGTGGCCAGCGCACGTCTGTATCCGGAGTTTGTCCGCGAGCTGCGCGCCGGGGCATTCCAGTCGCCCGACCTGCGCGAGCAGGGAACCGTTGCATTCTTCGAGGAGGACCAATCGCCGGCTTGTGAAGGTGCGCGAATGCTCGATGACGCCGAGCTGTCGCGGCTGGAGCCGCTGATTGCCTTACGTGGGCGAGCCTGGCTGCTGCCGGAGAGCAGCATCGATCCCCGCAAGCTGGGCAGGGCGCTGGAGAAGGCGGCGCGGACGCTGGGCGTCGACTTCGTTACCGGCACCCCGGTTACCGAGATCGCGGTGCTGGGCCGGCGGGCCACCGGGGTGCGCACCGCCAAGTCGTTGTATGCCGCAAACAAAGTGGTGAACTGCGCCGGGGCGTGGGCGGCGGAGATCAAGCCCATGGGAATGCCGACGCGTCCGGTGAAGGGACAGATCGCCTGCCTGGTGCCGCGCGCGGCCGGGCATCGCGCGAGCCCGCTGATTCAGCACGTCATCCGCACACCGGAGGTCTACATTATCCCGCGCAGCGACGGCCGCATTCTGCTGGGAGCCACGGTGGAGGAGGCGGGATTCGACAAGCGGGTCGATCCGAATACGGTGCGGCGTTTTCAGGAAGCCGCTGCCAAGGTCGTGCCGGCCATGGCGGAGATGCGTCTGCACGAAGCCTGGGCGGGCCTGCGTCCGGGGTCGCCGGACGACTTGCCGATCCTGGGGGAGACGGCGTTAACCGGATATTACGCGGCGACCGGGCATTATCGCGACGGGATTCTATTGGCTCCAGTTACGGCGTTGGTGATGACGCAGCTGTTGACCGGACATCGACCCGATGTCGATGTGGCCGCGTTTTCGCCGTTGCGGTTCGGATGAGGTGGTGTGGTAGAAATGTCACGTTGTAGGAGTACGACATCGTGGGATTTGGTTGTTTTCTCGGCCACCCGGGGCTAAACGTATGCCGAACAACTCGAAAAGCAGATCCCTCACCGGCTAAAGCCGGTTCGTGATGACAAAAAATGAGGGGCTTGCTACGGCGTAGCTAAAGCTACGCCCCTTCAAAATCACCCTAGGCTGAGTTTCCTCGCAAAGCTGGAAAGCTTTTCGGGGGGCCGCAATTTCGCAGGCCTAAAAGCCTGCGCTTCCACCGGTGCAGCTAAAGCTGCGCATCTCTCCACAGGCAACCACAGCGTCGATTTCAATCTCCCGCCATGGTGCAGACCACGTGCATCTGGTCGCAGACCTTCATCACGCCTTGCACGACCAGCGAGGTGGCGTCGGGCTGCGTGCCGGTGAGATTGGAGGCGATGACCAGCTGGCAGAGCTTGTCGCCCAGCGGAGTCGCCTGCATGCTGGCGATCTGGTCGCCCTTGGAGAATTTGATCTGGCGACTCTTGGCGTCGCTACTGGTGATGGTGAGGTCGGTGCGTGCCTGCAGCGCTTGCAGGGCAGTGTCGTACACCTTGTCGGCATTGGCCATCAGGACGACGGTGGCAACGTCGTAGCCGCCGGGGCCGTTGGCCGGCTTGTTGGTCATCTGCTGTACCCGTCCGGCGACCGCCCGCGCCACCATCACCCATTGCGCCTGCGCGCTGACCGCGCTGAACAGGCTGGCAACCGCAACCAAAGCCAGAAACCACTGACGCAATTTCATCGTGTCCTCCAAAATTTGTTCCGCTGCGAGGCGGGCATGATCACCCAACCCGCGCCCCGAAGACGCAGGTTGGGTCAGGGTTTCCGAGTCAACTACTTCTTTTCTTTGGGAGGAAAGTTTTGGAACAACTTGTTCACGGCCTTGTCGAGATTGTTGATGTTCTTGTTGCTATTGTCGGTAATGGTGTTGGTGGCCGAGCCGCGCCAGAGCAACTCTTTATCTTTGGCGTCGGCTATTTCCACCACCAGCGTGCCCAACTTGGTGACATAGGTGTCGTAGGTGACCGGACCGCCCATGCCACCCCAGGCGCCCCAGCCCCAGCCTGGTCCAAAGCCATAGCCGGTGCCCACCACGGATTTCTGATCGTGAATGCTGTTGCTATAGACGACCCAGGCATCAGGATTGGAATCAACTTTGGTCCAGCCTTTGGCCTGCAGTTGCTTGTCGATGGCATCGACGATGCGCGGCGCCCAAAGTCCATTGGCGGGATGCGGACTCGTTTCCCACATGTAGGTGTGATAGTTGGCAAAGTTGGCGCTGCGGTCCCAATCGACGTTGATCTTTTGCGCGAACGCTACTGTGGAAAGGAACAGACTCAAGACAACCACCGCGAATACTCGTTTCTTCATGAAATCCGGCTCCCTGGAACGGCTTTGGATTGATGGCGCTACGATGAACTCCCGCGGCTCACGCGCTGGCTGTGGTTGCTGATCTGATCATCGTCGCATCGCAAAGATACTATCCCCGGTTGCCGCCGTCCAGCGGGATTCGAGCGCTAGAATGTTAGCGTGCATGGATCGGCTCGCGGGTTGGCGTCGCTTCCGGGAACCATTTTCCCTGCGCTGACGTAATGCGCTCGGAGTTTCGATGAGCGAGATGCAGATTTGTAAGTACCTATGGATCGCCTTCCTGGTGCTTTGGGTGATCTGGGCGAGCCGGACCAAGGCAGTGCAACGCCGGGAGGGGATTTCTTCGCGACTGTCGTACACCCTGCTGACGATTGCCGCGGCCTACATGATGTTCGCCGACACTGTGCCCCGGGCGTGGCTGCTGCTGCGCATCGTTCCGCCGGATGGGTGCAATGGCTCGGGGTTGTCATTACTGCGGCGGGGATTGCCTTTGCGGTGTGGGCTCGCGCCTATTTGGGAGGCAACTGGAGCAGTTCCGTCACCGTCAAAGTGGGGCATCAACTGATTCGCAGCGGGCCCTATCGCTGGGTGCGCCACCCTATTTATTCGGGAATGATTATGGCGATGTTGGGAACCGCACTGGCTCGCGGACAGGTACGCGGTTTGGTGGCCGTCGTGCTACTGTTCGCAGGCTTCAAGATAAAGAGCAAGATCGAAGAGCAGGCCATGATCAGCACCTTCGGCGCCGAATATGACGAGTACAGCCGGACCACGGGAGGGATTGTTCCGCGCTTGCGTTTCTAGCAGGAGTCACAAGAGCGCCGCCGGCCAGGCAGGTATCAGGCCGGCTTTCGTTGGTGATCTTGCGATACGGGACGCGGTTACAATCGACCTGCAACAGCAACTCAGCGCGATGTACAACGAAATGCGGGTTTCTGGCATTCTGAAGTTGCAGCAGCATGCGCCGGTGGTACATCCCAATTCAACGCCAATGTAATTCGCCAAGACGGGCGCCGCGAGATGGACGGCGCGGCTGGGTCGTAGCGCTATGGGTCGCAGGCTGGATTCTTGCGGCTCCCCACGCCTGGGCTTCTCCGCGCGAGCCCGCTGCCCAACTCTGTCCTCGCGATCCGGCGGGTTCGACCGTGAAAGATCCGCCCGACTTGCGCAGCCAGCATGGCGTGCTGGAAGTGACGCTGCACTTCAAGTACGAGCCGACGCTGGTGGGTCAGGGGCCGCCGCGCTATTGCTATGTGACCGACCAGGGTGAGGAAGCTCCGACCTTGCGGGTGCAGGCCGGCGATCGGTTGATCATTCATCTGCACAACGATCTGCCGGCGCAGTCCGCAGCGGCGAGCACGCATGAGGCAAGCGGCAATGCTGCCGGCGATTGCCAGCCCGGTCCGATGAGCGCCTCGGTCACCAACCTGCATTTTCACGGCTTGAACATCCCGCCGACGTGTCATCGGGACGACGTGGTGCGGACCATCATCCAGCCGGGCGAGACCTTTGACTACCGGGTCACGATCCCGCGCGATGAGCCGCCGGGGCTGTACTGGTACCATCCGCATCCGCATGGATACAGCGAGCGGCAGGTGCAGGGCGGAGCTTCGGGCGCGCTAATTGTGGAAGGCATCGAGAAGCTGCATCGCTCGCTGACCCCGATGCCGCAGCGGGTGATCGTGCTACGCGACCAGACGCGCAGCGATTTTCAGAGTCTGAGCGCGCGAGCGCCGGCTTGGGATATTTCCGTCAACTACGTTCCGGTGACATATCCGCTCTACCAGCCGGCGACCATCGAAACCGCCGCATCGCGCAAAGAGTTCTGGCGGGTGGTGAATGCCGGGGCCAACACCATTCTCGATCTGCAACTGCTGCTGGCGGGCCAACCGCAGCCGCTGCAACTGGTCGCGCTCGATGGAGTGCTGGTAAGAGGCCACACAGCGAAGATAACCGACGTCCTGCTGCCTCCGGGAGCACGCGCGGAATTCGTGGTGCTCACTCCCCAGTCCGGACAACCGGCGCAACTGGTCACCCGGCGTTGGGACACCGGTCCGGAGGGCGACGCTGATCCTGCGCGTCCAATTGCCAACGTGGTCGCAGATAGTCACGCGACCGAGCCTCGCCGACCAAGCGCCAGCTCGCAGACAGAGAACGACGATCACGGACGGCGCAAGGTCGGCGAGCCGGTGGTCGAGCGCCGGCTTTATTTTTCGCAAATGACGCCCAACGCGCTCGAGCCCGATGCATCCATCTTTTATTTCATCACGGTCGCGGGACAGCAGCCGGTGGCGTATCGGATGAATCAGCCGCCGAACATCGTTCTGCATGAGGGCGATGTGGAGGATTGGGTGGTGGAGAATCGGGCGCGGGAAGATCATGTCTTTCACATTCACCAGATTCATTTCCGGGTGCTTGAGGTCGACGGGAAGCCGCTCGTCGACGGCGCCATGCGCGACACCATCAACCTGCCACACTGGACCGGATCGGGGCCTTATCCCAGCGTGAAGTTGCGCCTGGGTTTTCGTGACCCGAAAATTGTGGGCACGTTCCTGTATCACTGCCACATCCTGAAACATGAAGACATGGGGATGATGGGGGTGATCGAAGTTCTGCCGCCGGGAATTCCGACGACTACGACGCTTACAACTGCTGCACGCAAAATCGACGTGGCTACCGATATGACGGTGACAGCTAGTGTGCGCGCGAAAGCTGCCGAGGCTGTGCCGAGCGGCACGGTGCAGTTTGCCGTGGATGGCATCAATGCCGGCCGGCCGGTCGCGCTCGAGCAAGGCCGGGCCACGTTCCAAACCTCGTTTGAGGTGAGCGGCGAACACCGGATTACGGCGACCTATTCGGGCGACAAGGAGCACGACGAATCGCTGTCGGCGATCAAGATCAAAGTTTCCGGCTCCTACTAGGCAAGCCTTTGCAGCGGCAGCCTGTCCTTTAGGCTGTGCTAGACTCGCTGCGCTCGATCCGAGTTTTATCCCAACTAGTTCTAAGGAGCGTGTCGAGATGCGTCGACGTGCCTGCAAGGTCGCGATATTTTTCCTTCTTGTAATGACGGTTGCAGTTCTGCCCTCGCCGGCGCAAAACAGCGGACAGTCGGCCTTGCAGAGCTACTTTGTCGGGCGGCAGGTGAGGTTGCAGATCGACATGCCGGGCACGCAGCAGGGGGTCGATCTGCGCATGGATCGCGACGATCCCATGGACTGGAAGGCGTATTCCAATCGCCTGAAACAGTTTGGCCCGGCCATTCGCAGTGGCGACCGCTCCACCATTACCACCATCGTCGTGAAGAAGAACCTCATCGAGTTTCAACTGGACGGCGGCGGCTTCGGAACATTCTGGGACGACAGCAGCACGACGGTGACGCCCTACCGCGTCGACAAGAGCAGCTACGAGAAGCAGCTGGAAAACGACATCAGCAACACCAGCGATCCCCAACGCAAGCGCGACCTGCAGCGCGAGCTGGATCGGGTGCGCGAGCGGCGTGAGCGCGAGCAGCGAGCCGACGATCGCGCCGCCCAGATCGCCAGCCAGCTCAAGGCGCAGCAGGTTGCCGACAAGCGCACCCGCGGTGGCTCGCGCTTCAATCTGCGCTGGCAGGGAAGCATTCCCCAAGATCAGCTCACGCCCGATGCAGTGATGAAGCTGCTGGCCGATTATGTCGACTTCGGCGATCTGCAGGGGCAGAAGCCCATCTTCCAGGCAACGGCGCAGACCCCGGCACCTGCAAACCCCGCGCCCGCGAATGGCCCGCCGTCGTCGCCTATTACCCAGCTCAAGCGCGGCATGCAGATCGGAGAAGTGAGTCAGCTGCTGGGTCTGGGCCGGCAACTGTCGCAGTCCACTTCGGAAGAAGGGCTGAAGACGCAGATCTTCGAATATCTGCCCGAGGACTACCGGGTGGAAGTGACCTACGTGGATGGCGTCGTGGTGCGGTATTCGATCAGTTCGCGGTAAGACTGCTCTTCGCTTTTCGCCTGAGCCTGACAAACACCTTCGGACGAACGTCGCTGATATCATCGCCAAGTGGCGAAGCGTGCACAGCGTGGGAAGTTCATCAGCTTCGAAGGCCTCGACGGGTGCGGCAAGAGCACGCAGCTGGAGAATCTGGCGGTAACTCTGCGAAGGGATGGAATCGAGGTCGTGACCGCGCGCGAGCCGGGGGGAACCGCGATTGGCGAAGGCATCCGGGCAGTGCTGCTGAACTCGCGCACCGCGGGACTGGATGCTCATGCCGAGATGGCGTTGATGTTCGCCTCGCGCGCGCAGCTGATCGCGGAAGTGATCCGGCCGGCGCTGGAGGCAGGGAAGTGGGTACTGTGCGATCGCTTCACCGATTCCACCGAGGCCTACCAGGGCGGAGGCAGACAGCTGGGCAGCGAGGCGGTGCTGCGTCTGCATGAGTTGTTGTGCGGCGGACTTTGGCCGGAGCTAACCATCCTGATGGACTCGGATGTGGCGTCCAGTGTGAAGCGAGCACGGCGGCGCAACCAGGACGCCGCGCAGGATGAAAACCGATTCGAGAAGGAAAATGCCGCGTTTTTTACTCGCGTGCATGAGACCTTTCTGGCGATCGCCCAGCGCGAGCCGCAGCGGGTGGCGCTGATCGACGCACGTCCGCCGATGGAGACCGTGCGGGAGGAGATTGTGCGCGTGGTGAGGGAGCGGCTGATGGGGAGTGCCTTGGAAGGGGCGGACCGTTGCAGCTTGCCCTGAGCGAACCCGAACGGTGCGCCGGAAGCTGGATTATTTGGAAGTGGGCTTTGGCTCTCAAACGAGCCTACGAAAGGCGAGGTCCCTCAGTGGCTAAAGCCCCACACATCGAGAGCGGTGACGGCGCAGCTAAAGCTGCGCCCCTTCAAGGCCAAATGGCTGTGGGGACGCCGTAAGCAGCGCCCCTTCAAGGCAACTACTGCGGTGCCGCCGGATGATGCCGACTGGGAAACGATCGAATTCGAAGGAAGAAGCTGGGAATGCCTTTTTCTGATTTTCACGGCAATGCGGAGACGGTTCACACCCTGCGGGAGATGCTGGCGCATGACCACTTTCCCCACGCGGTGATCCTGTCCGGCCCGCAGGGCTCGGGCAAGTTCACGCTCAGTCAAATGGTTGCGAAGGCGATGAACTGCCTGGAGCGGCCCGTTAGTGACGGCCTGCCCGATTTCTGCGGGCACTGCGCCAACTGTGTCCGCATCGCCGAGGCCGACAATCTGGAGGAGCGCTTTGCCGAGGCAGTGGAGACGCGGGAGAACCTGCGCGAGGCCGACAAGCGCGAGACTCGGCTGTTCGTCCAGACCCATCCCGACGTGCTGATCATCCCGCCCGACCCACCGCAGATGCTGGTGAAGGTCGACCAGGTGCGGCATGTGATCCACGAGATTTACTACAAGCCGGTGGAGGGCCGGGAGCGCGTCTATATCTTCAGCGACGCCGATTTCATGAAAGAGGCGGCAAACTCGCTGCTCAAGATCCTGGAAGAGCCGCCGGAATTTGCGACGATTTTCCTGCTCACCGATAACCCTACGGCATTGCTGCCGACGATCCGCTCGCGTTGCATGCATCTGCGGCTGGCGCCGATTCCGGCAGCCGAGGTGGAACAATACCTGGCAAAGACGCGTCCGGAATGGACGGCCAAGGAGCGGACGCTGGTAGCGCGGGTTTGCGGCGGAGGCCTGGGCCGGGCCCGCGGCTTCGATCTGGCCGGATACCTGGCGGCGCGGCAGGATGCACTGGCGCTGCTGGCTCCGGCGATGGGGACCGCCGATCACAGCGCGCTTTTTCGGGTGACCGATGCCTACCGCGCCGGCGCCGAAGGTAAAGCGAAAACCGAGCAGCTGATTCGCACTTTATACGGACTGCTGGAAGATCTGCTGTTTCTGAAGTCGGGAACGGCGGATCTGGTGCGCAATCAGGACATTCAGCCGGAGCTGGTACAGATGGCCGCTAGCGTGGATTTTGCCTGGCTGGTCGCAGCGACCCAGCGGCTGGGCGAGGTGGAAAGTGGGATGCGGCGGAATCTGCTGCGCTCCCTGGCGCTGGACACGTTCGCCACCGGGCTGGAGCCGGTCACACCAAAGTAGCAGCGGAATAATTGTTTTGGGCGTGCGCCTGTGTTAGGGTATCGCTTAACTTCACACCTAGTAAAACCTCGGGGCGGTCACGCCAGGGATTCTCGCAGTGCCAGACCGTTTTTTGCATCCGAGTTGACGAAGCGCCGAAAGGCTGGTGTGCAGACCACAGGAGCAACCTGCCATGAAAGATTCCATGGATGCCACTGCCGTCGGACGAGCTCTTGAGCCGGAAGTGTTCGCCAACCGTAAACTGATCCGTCCCGCCCTGAATCGCAACGACCATCCGCGCCAGGAAGCCGAACGCCGTCAGGACGGCGATCGTCGCGAGCGCCCGGAGCGCGCCGCCAGCAACGGCAAAAAGACTCCGCCGCCGGAGCAAACCCACGCCGAAAATTTCTATTATCAGAAGCAGATGCAGTCCAAGACGCCCATGGTCCTGGTGCTGCAGGACGGCGAGGAGATTCACGGCGTCATCGAGTGGTACGACAAATACTGCCTGAAAGTGAATCGTACCGGCGCGTCGAATCTGCTGATTTACAAGCCCAGCATTAAGTACATGTTCAAGGAAAGCGAAGCCGGCCAGCGGAAGTAAATGGCTATCAGCTTTCAGCCGTCGGCCATCAGCTAGCTGAATGCAGCTCGGCGACAGAATCTGCCATGAAGCGGGAAATACAGCGTTTGTAGCTGGCAGCGTCTGGTCAGCGCAGGGGTTCCTACCCGTAGTGAGCCGACACCTATGCGGCTTTCGCGACCGCTTTGCCCCGGGTTATTTTGCCGCGCTTGAATTCCCGCCAGTTGAGAACAATGTCGGCCAGCGGCACAGCGAAGATCACACACATCCAAACGATAATTTCCCCTGCCTTGTCATTGTTGTCGAGCCCGGTTAATCCCGAAATCACGCGCACCTCGAGGAATACCAGGGCGACCGCATAGCTGCGCGTCATCCATTGTCGATGTTGCTGGATGTTTCCGCGCAGGATGAAGAACAAGGCGATGGCGGTGGTCAGCATCAGCACGGCAGCATCGGAACCTGCCGCCATGGTGAAGGAGCGCGGTCCCTGCATGCGCTCTTCGAAGAACTGAATGTAGGTTCCCAACGGCGCGACAATCAAGGCGCCGGCGACGTAGATCCAGCCGACCGTGCGGTGTAGTTTCAGATAGCGCTGACGCAGGCGATCGGAAAACTGCATCGGCCCGAGAAACAGAGCACACGCGCCCGCAATGCCGTGCGGCAACAGCCACCACTTGAAGGGTTGATAATGTGCCCATACCGGGTCGGCCCGGTTAATAAGGAAACTTTCGTTGTGATACAGAACGTAAGCCATCATCAGTCCGATAAAGGTCCACAGAAACATCCCGGCCCATTTACGCGACTGATTGGGCAACGACTGTGTGACAGTTGCCATTCGCTGCTCACCTGAATTGGAAAATGTTTGCGTACTATAGCGCAGATAAGGCCGAATCTGTCTGGAATTTACGCTTGTTTTTTAATGATAGCTCTTGCGATGGAAAGTACCGGGCCGTTCGGTGCCGGGTTGGCTAGTCGCTCTCAGGCGCATTCGTGCCGCTGGCGCAGAAATCGGTATTCACGTCGGCTCGAAGCCGCCGCTGCTCGCCAATTCATGCCCACTCAACTTAGCAAGAAATCCGCGTTACAGCTTGGGCAGCACGATGCCTTTCTGTGACTGATATTTTCCGCCGCGATCCTTGTAACTGGTCTCGCAAATTTCATCCGACTGGAAGAACAGGATCTGGCAGAGGCCCTCGTTGGCGTAGATGCGCGCCGGCAGCGGCGTGGTGTTGGAGATCTCGAGGGTGACGAAGCCTTCCCACTCGGGCTCGAACGGGGTGACGTTGACGATGATGCCGCAGCGCGCGTAGGTGGACTTGCCGACGCAGATGGTCAGCACGTCGCGCGGGATTTTGAAGTACTCCACCGAGCGCGCCAGGGCGAAGGAGTTGGGCGGCACGATGCAGACATCGGATTCCAGGCTGACGAAGGAGCGCTCGTCGAACTTCTTGGGATCGACGATGGTGCTGTTGACGTTGGTGAAGATTTTGAACTCGTCGGCGACCCGCAGATCGTAACCGTAGGAAGAGAGACCGAAAGAAATGACGCCTTCGCGGACCTGCTTCTCCGAGAAGGGGTTGATCATATCGTGCTCGGTGGCCATTTTGCGGATCCAACGGTCACTCTTAATGGACATGCGGCTCCTTGGGGCGAAGCCCCTTCAATGATTTATGGTCGTCGATAATTAGGCTATCGGTTCGTATCAGGGCATGGCTTTAGCCGTGCCGCCTGATCGTTCAAGTGAACGGGCTTTAGCCCCTCATGGGCGTTACGCAGGGGCTAAAGCCCTGGTTTCATTCCGCCGCGTTCGGCACGACTGAAGTCGTGCCCTGATACAAACCAGTATCGTGCCCTGAAAAGTCTATTTCGTACCTGACAAACTTATTCGCGCCTGACGAACCTGTGCCGTGTCCGGTACGAAACTGCTGGGTGACGAATAGGTCATCTTACGGAATGCAACTGCTGGTTGACAATGGCCTCCGGCTTCACTAGGATTCGCGCATCAGCTTGCAAGTCGCAGTCGAAAGAAGACTTACCGTGGGTCCTGCGAAGTGGGGTAGAATCCCAGCAGCGCCTGCGGCCGGAGCCGTTTATTCCGACCGAGCGCACCTAGCGGAGCCACTTGTGATCAAACTGGATCTGATCAACGAAGTTGTCACCAAGACCGGCGTCACCAAGACCAAGGCCGAGATGGCGGTCGAGACCGTGTTCGAGAGCATGAAGAAGTCGCTGGCGCGCGGCGATCGCATTGAGCTGCGCGGCTTCGGTGTCTTCACCGTGCGGCCGCGGAAAACCGGCATTGGGCGTAACCCGCGCACCGGCGCCGAGGTCAATATTCCGCCCGGCAAAGCGGTTCGCTTCAAGCCGGGGAAGGAATTGCAATCGATCGAGTAGCCGCCGCCAGGTCGCTTATAGCCGTTGCCGAGGCGCGCTGTGGGCGGAGACCGGCGCCTTCGCCGGCTTCCGCTGGCATTCGTTTATCATTAAAACCAAGCGATGTCTGATCTCACGCCGCCGGCTTCTTACACCTTCGACGTCCGCGCCTATCCGCAAGTCTTTGTGGCCGCGCCTGCGCGTCGCCGGCCCTATTGGCTGCACATTCTGCTGCTGCTGCTGACCATCTTGACGACTCTAGTTGTCGGTGCACGGTTGCAGTACAACTTCGTGCACGATCTCCCCGCCTTCACCACCGATACATTTGCGCTGCCGTTGTTTCCGGTGCATTGGATCTTGCAGAATCCGGCACGGCTGAAGATGGGGATTCCGTTCTCCGCGACGTTGCTGGGTATTCTGCTGGCGCATGAGTTCGGTCACTTCATCCTGGCGGAACGTAACGGCGTTTACGCGACGCTGCCTTACTTTGTGCCGGCGCCCACGCTGATCGGCACCTTCGGCGCGCTCATTCGCATCAAGTCGCCCATCCGCTCGCGCAAGGCGCTGTTCGATATCGGCATCGCCGGCCCGATTGCCGGGTTCCTGGTTGCGCTGCCCGTGTTGCTGTGGGGACTGGCGCTGTCTAAACCGATGCCGGCCGAGGCGTCAGAGTCGGCATTGGAGTTCGGCTATCCGCTCATCTTCAGCCTCTTCCATCACTTTCTAGTACCCTTCACCCACAACACGGTTCCGCTCAGAAGCCTGTATTTGCATCCAGTAGGCATAGCGGCTTGGGTGGGCATGTTCGCCACCGCGCTGAACCTGCTCCCAGGCGGCCAGTTTGATGGTGGACACATCATTTATGCGGTGGCGCCGCGAGCGCATAAATGGGTTACGCGCACCACCATCGGCATACTGATACCGCTGGGCATCTTCTTTTGGATGGGATGGCTGGTCTGGGCGCTGATTCTCGGATTCACCGGCATGCGGCATCCCAACGTGCCGCAGTGGCCCGACATCGGTCCGCAACGCCGCTGGCTGGCGCTCGGCGCGGTCATCATGCTGTTGCTGACCCTGGTACTCGCGCCATTTCACGGGGCCGCGCTGTTCGGAAGTTAAACACTACAACTGGCGCTTTCCGTCGTCTAATCAGCGATGCAGTTGAACCGGACACGCTCGCTTACCGAACAAGTACCGGTACTACGATATTCCCGTTCCACTTCTGCGCGGTGACTCGTGATCGGGGTCACGGGCGGAGGTTCTCCGGCGGCGTATGCCGATTGACAGGGCATTTCTGCTCCCGGAGAATTGAACTAGCAGAAAGGATCTGTTGATGTTTGAAGAAGCTGAGAGTACCTCTCTCGATCACTCCCCGCCTGCCTCCGATAAGAGCTCAATTCTGAGATACGTATTGCTGGCGGCCGCCGCACTTTACGTGATTGCGACGCTTTATCTCATGTATGACATGAGGACGCGGGTGCTGACCTTGGAGCAGAAGCAGGTGGCGACGGAAGTGGCCCAGGAGGAGTTGGGCAAGCGCATTCATGCTACTTCGTCGGAGTTCAAGCAGGCGCTGACAACCGAGGTCGGCATGACCAAGCAGGAGATGGCCGAGCGCGCGGCTGATCTGGAGCGCCAGCAAAAGGCGGCCGCGGCCAAGCTGTCGGCTGCGCAGAATCAGCAAGGCCAGCAAATTGCTGCCGTGAGTGGGGAAGTCAGTGGAGTGAAGAGCGATGTCGGAGCCGCCAAAACCGATATCCAGAAGACCCAGAGCGATCTGGCTGCGACCAACGCCAAGCTGGAGCATGCTATGGGTGACCTGGGCGTACAGAGCGGACTGATTGCCCACAACGCTTCCGAGCTCGATATGCTGAAGCGTAAGGGCGAACGCAACTATTACGATTTCACCCTGCAGAAGGGGGCTCGGACGCCAGTTTCGACGGTCAGCCTGCAGTTGAAGAAAGTCGATCCCAAGAAGAGCAAGTTTACGGTGAACGTCATTGCCGACGACCGCACCATCGAAAAGAAGGATCGTACGTTGGGCGAGCCGTTGCAGTTTTATACCGGACGCGATCACCTACTGTACGAGGTGGTGGTGTTTACCGCCAACAAGAACGGCATCACCGGGTATTTGTCGACGCCCAAGAACGCGCCTACGCCGGTGACGCCGTAAGCTCGACGACGGTGAAAGGGCACGGCTTTAGCCGTGCCGATAGCTCAATCTAAAGAAATGGTTTTAGCCACGGCTGACCGTGGCTAAAACCATTTCTGAAAGCGTCGGGTTTCGCCGGCTTAAAGCCCGGCGCTTCCACCACCGGCAACGAAATTCCTGCCCTCGTCGAATCCGCTTCGGAAACTTTTTCCACAGCAGGTTCAGCCGAGCAGTCAGAATAAGCCAGGCCTCAGCTTCAGAGGTTCCCCGTTTCTCTCCTCACTGTCCTCGACAGCGCCTCTTCTTCATTTACCACCTCGGCGTATCCGACCTCCTTCCGAATCCTCGTCGTATCGTATGCAATGTCCTGCTCGAAATTGAACTTCGGATCCGTGTTAACAGGCATCGAAGACTCAGGCAGACGCGCTAATCGCTCCGCAATTGTTGGCGTGTGCACCTCGCCGACGTTGTAGATTCGGCCCACCGCCGCGGGCTGAAGCGCCGCCAGCACGATCGCGGCCGCGACATTCTCTACATAACCATGCGTCCATCGCCATTGCGGATGGTTGCGAAATCCGTAAACTGTCGCCAGATCGGCGTTGTCTTCGGCTCCATAGACTTTCGGCAGACGCATCACCGTTCCCGGCAACTCGGTCTCGCTAAGAGCCACCCGCTCCACCAGGATCTTCTCGTAAACGTTGGCAATGTCATGGGGAGATTTCCCCGGGTCGCGATAGGGATACAGCACGGTTCGCAATGGCGACTCTTCAGTCAATAAGCCGGTTTCGACTGGCCCCGGCTCGGTTCTGGTGAAGCGACCATAGGCGAGATAAACATCTCCACTGCTGATCCAGAGCATGCGCGCCGTGTGTTCACGGAAAAATTTCATCGCTGCGACCGCGTCAGCTTCACCCATCGCCGTCATGTGAATGACGACGTCAGGCTCGGGGGCGAGCAATTCGTCAGAAAAGTTGCAGATCGGCATCCCGGCTTCGGCCCGGCGTACATGCCGGACACGGGCAGGCAGGTTGGCTTCGTGTAATCCGCGATGGTAGACGGTCACAGCGTGCCCGCGATCGACGAGTTGGCGAACCACGCGTGCGCCGATGAATCGCGTTCCGCCAATCACCACGATGTTCATTGGCTACTTGGCGGGCGTGGCGCTCTTCTCGCGCAGCACGAGTGCATTCTGATCATACGGCTCGATGGTCACGCTCAGGTCTTTGCGCGCGTCAAACTGCTGCTGGCTGACGGGAAACGACACCAGCACCGTGCCTTTCTGCTCGGCTCCGGGCTGGATTTTCGTCTCCACCACCAGTGGCGTTCCTTTGTGCTGCCGCAGATCCGGATAGGCAGTCAGGTAGCGATCGAAGTCGCTGACGTTGGCTGCCTCGTCGGACTGGTCGCCCTGGTCGGTCTTCAGATTGGCCGAAATATTCTTGATGTAAAGTGTCTTGTCGGTGACATTGCGCAGGGTGACTTCCAGCAGGATCATCGGGCTCGGCATGTTGGCCGGCTGGCTGAAATACACCGCGTCGATGCCACCCTGCGCGACCGGCTTGGAGCGCTCGATGTACGCGATGATCCCCACGACGATCGCGACCACAACCAGGGCAATCGCCACCGGAGCCGCCGGAGGCAAGGTGCGCTTGGCGCTGTCGAATTCTTCGGTGATGGGAACGTGCCCGGCATCGTATTGCGGCGCGGCCGGTTTTGCCGGCGGCTTCGGAACTTCGTTGTCAGCCATGATTCCTCCGATCGCGATCGGCGATTACCGGTGATTGGCCAGTATTGTAGGCCAGCGTTTCATATCGATTTGTCGTCCCGACCGAGGCCTTCAGGCCGAGCGGAGGGATCTGCGGTCCCCGCGCCGTCCCCGAACCAGAGGCTAGCTCTATTGCCTCGCCTCCGGCCACTGATGTTTCGCGGCCTTGCGGAAATCTTTTTCCGGCAGCGTATTCAGCACGTCCGCTGCCGTCAGCCATCCTCGGCGCGCCTGCAGAATCCCATACTTGATCTTCTCGAAATGCGAGGTGTGATGGGCGTCGGTGTTGATCACGATCTTCACTCCACGCTCGCGTGCCATGCGCAAATGCACATCGTTCAGGTCGAGCCGGTCGGGATATGCGTTCAACTCCATCGCCACTTTATTCTTCAAGGCCGCCTTCAGCGATCGCATCCATGTCGAACGGGTAAGCGTCGCGGCGCAGCAGCAGGCGTCCCGTGGGGTGGCCGAGGATCGATGTGTTCTTGTTTTCGATCGCGCGCAGCAAGCGGTCGGTCATCTGCTGCGGCTCCTGATTGAATGCCGAGTGCACGCTGGCCACCACCACATCCATCTGCTCCAGCACCGAATCGGAGAGATCGAGTTCGCCGTCGGTCAGAATGTCGACCTCGATTCCCGCCATGATGGTGATGCCCTCGATCTGCTCGTTGGCCGCGTGGATGCGGGCGATGTGCTGCACCGCGCGTTTGTCGTCGAGACCGTTGGCGAAGGCCAGGTTCTTCGAGTGATCGGTGATAGCAATATATTGATAGCCGCGCGCCTTGGCCGCTTCGGCCATCTCCTCGATGGTGCAGCGTCCATCGGTCTCGACCGTGTGCATATGCACTTCGCCGCGAATATCCTCAACGGTGATGAGCTTCGGCAGGTTGTGCTCGGCGGCGGCTTCGATCTCGCCACAGCTCTCGCGCAGCTCCGGGGGAATCCAATCCAGCTTCAGCGCGCCGTAGATCTCGTCTTCCGTCTTGCCCGCGACCCGCTGGTTGTCGTCCAGACGAGACAGCCCGTACTCGCTCAGGGTATAGCCCATCTTCAGCGCGCGCTGGCGCAGCGTGACGTTGTGGTTCTTTGAGCCGGTGAAATACTGCATGGCCGCGCCGTAGGATTCCGGCGGCAAGGTGCGCACGTCCACCTGCATGCCGCTGCGCAATTTGAAGCTGACCTTGTTGTCGCCCTTCGCCAGTACATCAACGATGCCGGGGAAGCGCAGAATCTCATCGATCAGGGCGGCGCGCTGCGAGTCATCGACGCAGCATGGTCCGGTGATCAGCACGTCCAGATCGCCGACGGTCTCGCGCCCTCGGCGCAACGATCCCGCGGGCGTGATCTTTTCGATGCCCTGGATGTGCTTGAGGTGCTCGGTCAACTTCTCGGCGGTGCGGTCGGCCTCGTCCAGCAGGAAGCGGCCGGAGATGCGGCGGTAGTCCTCGATGGCCTTCAGGATTTTTTGCTCGCTCTTCTCGCTCAGGCGGGGCAGCTCGCGCAATTTTCCTTCGCGGGCTAACTTTTCCACGCCGGCCAGATCGCTCACCTGAAAGGCGCTCCACAGCAGCGCGATCGTTTTCGGGCCAAGGCCCTGGATCTTCAGCAGCTCCAGCATGCTGGGCCGGTACTTCTGCAGCAGCTCCTGATGTTGCGTCAGTTTGCCTTCGCGCGAGAGTTCCTGAATGTTTGCCGCCATGCCTTTGCCGATGCCGGGAATTCCCAACAGCTTCTTCGGCTCGTCGAGGAGCTCGGAAACCTGTTGCGGATAGCCCTCGAGGGCTTCGGCGGCGCGGCGATAGGAACGGATACGGAACGAGTCGTCGCCGTTGACCTCCATCAGGTCGGCGGTTTCGTAAAAGATGTGTGCGATAGCCTTGTTGTCCAAACGCGAGTACCTGTGCGGAATTGTAGCCTGTGCGGCGGCATCATGTTGAGTCGGAGTTCTGCGCCGCCGGAATATAGTAAAGTTCAAATCAGAATCATGGTCGAACCAAAGTCAGTCGTGATCCGCCCCGCGCGCAATGTCCTCGGCAGCCTGCGCGTGCCGGGCGACAAGTCGATTTCCCACCGCTACGGCATGCTGGCGGCTCTGGCCAAAGGCCGATCGCGCTTCGACAACTTCGCTCCCGGCGCCGACTGCGCCAGCACGTTGGGGTGCGTGCGCGCCCTGGGCTGCGCCGTCGAGCGCGATGAAAAGGGAAGTGTGATCGTCGACGGACTCGGATCGTCGCTTCAGCAGCCTGCCGGCCCGCTGGATTGCGGTAATTCCGGCTCGACCATGCGCATGCTCTCCGGAATTCTTGCGGGCCAGCCGTTCACCAGCGAGCTGATCGGCGACGAGTCACTTTCACGGCGGCCCATGAAGCGCATCATCGAACCTCTCACACAGATGGGTGCACACATCAGCGCGGCCAGCGGCGACCGCGCTCCTTTGCGCATCAGCGGCGGCAAGCTCCACGGAATCGAGTGTCGCCCGGCCGTTGCCAGCGCGCAGGTGAAGACTTCGGTGCTCTTTGCTGGGCTACTGGCCGACGGCAAGACCACGGTGGACGAACCAGCCCACACACGCGACCACGGCGAGCTGGCTCTGCGCGCTTTCGGCGCTGAAGTCGAGAGAACACGAACCGCCGTCAGCATCCGGGGCGGTCAGGAGTTGCATCCGCTGGAAGGCTACGTTCCGGGCGACATGTCGTCCGCCGCGTTCTTCCTGTGCGCGGCATCCATTTTCCCCGACTCCAACTTGGTGATCGACGGCGTGTTGCTGAATCCCACGCGTTCGGCGCTGCTGGATGTGCTGGCGGCGATGGGCTCGCGCACGTCCATGGTGCGGGTGGAAGAGCAACATGGCGAACTGGTGGGGACGATTACGCTGATATCCGGCAGCGGCGGCCCGGTAGTCATCGAAGGCGCGCAGACCGCGTTGCTGATCGACGAGTTGCCTGTCTTGGCGGCCATCGCTCCTTACACCGCAGGCGGCGTTGAGGTGCGCGACGCCGCCGAGTTGCGAGTGAAGGAGTCTGACCGCCTGAGCGCGGTCACGCAAAACCTCCAGGCCATGGGGGCAGAGGTTGAGCAAACCGGGGATGGCTGGCGGATTCCGGGCTGTCAGCATTTGCACGGCGCGCCGATTGAGACGTTCCACGATCACCGCATCGCGATGGCCTTTGCGGTGGCTGCGCTGCGCGCCGAGGGCGAGACGACCATCGAGCATGCCGAGTGCGTCGAGATTTCCTATCCCGCGTTCTTCGAGGACCTGGAAAAACTGGTGGAGCGCTAGTCAATCGGCAGGAGGCCGTCCTGTGCTAAGCCCCGCGGGCGCGCGACGGGAGCTACAGTCCCTGGAGCAGCGGAGAAATTTGGTACTGTGTGGGATGCGCTACACCCATCGACGCATGGCTTTTTGCTTGACGATGCGTGCCGCTTGCCCTAATCTTTTTTGCACGTAAATCACGCCACAAACCAATAGGCCGCAGCGCACTATCTCCTGCTTTTGTAGCAGTCTTGATTGATGGTTGAGATGGTCGACGTGCGCCTGCACACGGCGTCCCTGTGACGCGGAGAAGCCCCTGAATGAGCGAACTTCGTTTTCCGAAGCGTCCTGTTGTTGCTGCGATTCTGTGGTGTTGCTTTTCAGCTGCCCTGGCATGCGGACAAAGCAGCGACCAGAGTTCGCAATACCCTCAGGGTTCGCAATACCCAGACCAGCAGAGCTCGCAAGGTCAGACCTCACAGAGTCAGCAAAACCCGCAGGATCAAAGCGGGCAGACTCAGCAGAGCCAGCAGAACCCGCAGACTCAGTCGGGAGGCCAGAATGCGCAGAATCCTTCGGCCGCGGCCGGCGGCCAAAGTTCGACTGGCCAAAACCGGTCGAATGCCACCGAGCGCCAACGCTAATGCAACCAACATGGCGATCCGCAACTTCCTGCAAAATCGCCCGGAGGTGATGGAACAGCTGAAGCTGATGCTGGTGCAGCGCTTGCGCGCCGAAGGCAGCCTGGTCGACGAGCAGACGCTTTCGGATCAGGCGGTGGTGGATCGCATGCAGAACGATCCGGTTTTTCGCACCGAAGCGGTGCGCTCGCTGATTGAGCTGGGGTACATTTCTGAGGACGATGCGCGAAGCTTGCTGGGTACTGAAGCCAATGTCCAGGGAATGGAGGAGCTGGCACCCGGAACCACCGGGACGCGCACGGGTCAGAGACCCACGCGGCCGGGTCAACCGACGACCCAACCCTACGATGATTCCTGGTTGAACCCCAAGACTTTACCCAAGAAGAATCCTTATCCCAGTCTTCCTTCCGCGCGCGATTTGTATACCCAATTTCCGGAGTACCCCAAGCCTCTGAAGCGTTTTGGCTCCGACATCTTTCGCCCCGATGTAGTCGGCATGAACAACTTTCCGATGGATCTGCCGGCGGGCGCTGACTATGTTCTTGGTCCGGGAGACACGGTAACCATCGATATCTGGGGAGGCGTGTCGCAGCGGATGAGCCGGCCGGTCGATCGCGAAGGCCGGCTGTCGTTGCCTGATGCCGGGCCGGTTACGGTTTCAGGTTTGACGATTGCGCAGGCGCAGAAGATCGTGCAATCGGCGCTTAGCGCGCAATACCACGATGCCCGCGTGGAACTTTCGGTGACCCATCTGCACGCCGTCCGAGTGTATGTAGTGGGAGATGTGCAGCGGCCGGGCGCCTACGATATCAGCTCGCTTTCCACGCCGCTGAATGCGCTGTATGCCGCGGGGGGACCGACCGCGACCGGTTCGTTGCGCGTGGTGAAGCACTATCGCGGAGACCAGCTCATCAGCGAGATGGATCTCTACGACCTGCTCATTCGCGGGGTGCGGAAGTCCATCGAGCATCTGGAGCCGGGCGACACCATTCTGGTTCCACCCGTAGGACCGCTGGTAGCGGTGTCGGGAATGGTGAAGCGGCCGGCGATTTACGAACTGAAGGGTGAGACCCAGCTTACCGACGTGCTGGAGATGGCCGGCGGCGTTTCCGTGGCTGCCGCGCTGGGCGAGATCAAGGTGGAGCGCATCGATCCCCACGAAAAGCGCGTGGTGTTGAATGTGAAGCTGGCGCCTGGGGCGGAGCAAAAATCTTTGCGTGCCATGATTGGCCCCTTCGCGGTGCAGGATGGCGACCGCGTCTCAATCGCGCCGATTCTTCCCTACAGCGACAAGACAGTCTATCTGCAAGGACACGTCTACCGCCCGGGCACTTACGCCTTCAAGGAAGGAATGAAGATCACCGACCTGATTCATTCCTATCAGGAAGTCTTGCCCGAACCGTCCAACCACGCGGAAATTATTCGCATGCAGCCTCCCGACTTCCGGCCGCAGACCATCGAAGTCGATTTGGCCAGCGCGTTGGCGGGAGATGAAACCATTGCTCTGCAGCAATTCGACACGGTGTGGATCTTTGGGCGCTATGAAATGGACGCTCCCAAGGTCACGATCTACGGTGAGGTTCTTCGGCCCGGGGAGTATCCCATGAGCAGCGGGATGACGGCTGCTGGTCTGGTGAAAATGGCCGGTGGCTTCCGCCGGGGAGCCTACACCGACGTCGCCGACCTGGCCAGCTACGAGATGGAAAATGGCGCAGCAAGTGGTAACCAATCAACAGACCATCAAGATCGGCGCTGCCGTAGGCGGCGATGCTTTGGCCGATGCGCCCCTCAAACCCGGCGACACCCTCACCATTCTGCAGATCCCGGGATGGAGCGACATTGGACGGTCCGCCACCGTGAAAGGTGAAGTCAAGTTTCCCGGCAGTTACGGAATCAACGAAGGCGAACGCTTGAGTTCGTTGATGAAGCGAGTCGGCGGCTTCCGCAGTACAGCTTATCCCGCCGGCGCAGTGCTGGAGCGGGTTGAGGTCCGCCAAATGGAAGAGCGCGGACGCCAGGAGCTGATTCGCCGCATCGAAGCCTCGACCGCGTCGGTAAATTTTTCCCCCACTAGCACCGGGCAAGACCAGGCCGCAATACTGCAAGCCTTGCAGCAACAGCAGACGCAGACCCTCAACCGGTTACGTTCGCAACCGGCAGTGGGGCGTTTGGTAATCACCATCAGTAGCAATATCTCCGAATGGGAAAATACTTCTGCCGACATCTTTCTGCGTGCGGGCGATGTCATCACCATTCCCCGTAAACCGAATTTCGTGCTGGCGTACGGACAGGTCTATAACCCTACCGCCATCACCTATGAACCGGGCAAACCTGCGGAATGGTATCTGGCTCAGGCCGGTGGCCCTACGGAGTTGGCTCTAAAGAAAGCGATCTACGTGATCAGGGCGAATGGGTCGGTGATCTCATCGCAGGGAAGCGGCTGGTTCAAGGGAAACGTTCTCTCCACCAAGTTGCGCCCGGGAGACATCCTGGTGGTTCCGGAAAAGGCGTTGGGTGGATCTACCGCCTGGAAGACTGCTCTGGAGACCGCCCAACTTGTCGCAAACCTGGCGGTTGCCGCGGCTGTTGCTGTTCACTTTTAGATGGCATTCCGATCCCCATGCGGGTTGAGCCTGGTAACGATTCTGCTGTGCTGCAGCTGGTTCACCAGGGACGCGGGCGCTCAATCCCCGGCGACGCAACCTGCGGCAACCACTTACTCGTCTGCGAGCGCCGCGGATGATGACGATCAGACCGTCATCCAGGTAAAGGCTCTGCCGAAGAATTTGCTGGAGGATCAGCAGGCATTCCTTACCACTCCGTTTCGCATGCGATCGGACAACCTGTTTTTCATCGTTCCCGCAATCTTTGCCAGCTCTATCCTGGTGGGCAGCGATACCGCGATCGAAGCTCATCTGCCCAAAGGCTCCAGCACCATCAGCCTGGCGGCTAACGCTTCCGATGCGGGAATGGCTGCCCTGATCGGCGCCGGCGCCGGCCTCTTCCTGTGGGGAGAGAAGACCAAGGACGAACACCAGCGTGAGACCGGGTTCCTCGCCGGCGAAGCGGCTATCGATGCCTACATCGACTCCACCGCCTTCAAATACATCGCCGGACGCTTACGCCCCGATACCGGAGATAATCGGGGAAGCTTTTTCTCGGGTGGCGATTCTTTTCCCTCCAGTACGTCAGCCGTAAGCTGGGCGGCAGCTAGTGTTATTGCTCGCGAATATCCCGGCCGGCTCACTCAGCTTCTCGCCTACGGCACAGCGGCAGGAGTGAGCGCGGCCCGCGTGGTGGGCCAGAAGCATTGGGTGTCGGACTCGCTGCTGGGTAGCGCGCTGGGTTGGTACCTGGGCCGTCAGATTTATCGTGCGCGCGCTAGCGGCCACGAAATCGATCCCTCGAACTGGGGAACATTCGTAAAATCTCCCGAGGACGATGGTCGGGATCCCGGTTTTATGGGTTCGACTTACGTTCCTTTGGATAGCTGGGTTTATCCGGCTCTCGATCGCCTGGAGGCACTGGGATATCTGCCCAAGTACGTGCAGGCGATTCGTCCCCTGGCTCGGCTGGAGTGTGCCCGACTGACGCTGCAGGCTCAGGATAGCGTCGGCTATCCCGAGGTCAACAACGAGTCTTCCAAAGTAATCGGCGAGTTGCGGCAGGAGTTTGCGGTTGAACTGGCGAATCTGGAAGGCGCTCCCAATATCGGGGTGCAATTGGAATCGGCCTATGCGCGCGCGATTGAGATTATGGGCATGCCGCTGGATGACAGCTTTCATTTTGCCCAGACTCTCTATAACGATTATGGCCGTCCTTATGGACAAGGATTTAATAGCATCGTAGGAGCCTCGATGCGCACCGAAGCCGGTCCGCTGGCCTTCTACGTGCGAGGTGAGTATCAGCACTCGGCTTCGATTGCACCTTATAGTCCGGCGACCGCGCAAGCCATCGCTAATGTAGACCAGCTTCCACTGAATTCCGTTCCTACCTTTAATGGCGTCAACCAGTTCAATACCATCGAGGCCTATGCCGCGTTGAATATGGCTAACTGGCAAATGTCGTTCGGCCAGCAAAGTCTGGAGTGGGGCCCTGATGCCGGCGGCTCGCTGATGCTTTCGAATAATGCGGAAGCGATGCCCATGCTGCGGGTCACCCGCCTTACTCCTTTTCAACTACCCGGTCCTTTAAGCTGGCTGGGCATGATTCGCAATACAGCCTTCGTCGGAAGAGTGGGCGGCTACTATTACCTTCGCGGACCTTATCCCCAGTTTCCGCTGGTAGGAAACGGATACCAGCTGGTGAATCCGCAGCCTTACATGTGGGGAGACAAGCTGGCCTTGAAGATGAGTCCGAATTTCGAGATCGGCGTTACCATTACGGTGATGTGGGCCGGCCAAGGAAGACCCGCTACTCTTTCTACTTGGCTGCATACCTGGTCTAGTCATGGCAACGCTCAGCCGGTCGATCCCGGCAAGCGCTTTAATGGCTTTAATCTTTCTTACCGCATTCCTGGCCTGCGTAATTGGTTAACCATCTATGCCGATGGCATGGCTAACGACGAGCCCAACCCGATTGCATATCCTTTGCAATCCGCCTGGAATCCCGGTTTATACGTTCCGCAATTTCCCAAGCTACCTAATCTGGACTTACGGATAGAGGGAATCTACACCAATATTCCCAACTACCCCGGCGTAGGTCCTTATTACTTTAATCAGCACTATGCGGATGGATACCGAACCTATGGCGAAATCATAGGTAGCTGGATCGGCCGCATGGGTGATGGTATCCAGGCTTGGAGCACGTACTGGTTTTCCGCCCAAAACAAAGTTCAGTTGAGTTATCGCCGACAGTATAACGATCCTATCTTTCTGGGTGGTGGAGGGTTAAGTGACGTTTCAGCGACGGTGGATTGGCTGGTTCGGCCGGAAATTCAGATTTCGCCGATGGTGCAGTATGAGCGCTTTAACTTTCCGCTAGTCAGCCCAACTCCAAGGAATAATGTTGCCGCCGGGCTGCAGGTAACGTTCTGGCCGAGCCATGGAGTGTCGCGCCGGCAGCAAAACGCCTTGCGCTCGGACAATCCATAGCACACGCTCCGGCAGGATTTCGACAGGTTAACAGCTTGTTGCAACAAGGTAGTAACAGATACAGTGCCGATCGGAGTAGCACATTCGTGTTGTTGCGGTAATTATCAATGGCAGATACAATTCACGGCAATTTCCCGGCCATTAGTTTCTTACACCTCAAAACCACCGGCCAGGTTCACAGAAATTCTGTTTAAAGGAGATTCATGCGCGGCAAAATACTTTCCCATGGGTTAAGGGCGGCGGTCCTGGCCATCTCTGCTGTAGCTTTGTTCGCGGCCACTGCCTGGGCGGCAGCCAGCGAAACCGTTCTGCACAATCTCAACAATAACGGCACGGCAGCGGCTTATCCCTGTGCCGGCCTGATCATGGATGCCAGCGGTAATTTCTACGGTACCACTTGCTATGGCGGCCTTTATAACGGGGGAACAGTATTCGAGCTGACGCGCGCGCAAGGTGGAGGTTGGACGGAGACGGTTTTGTATAGCTTTGGCAATGGCACCGACGGAAGTGTTCCCGAAGCCCGTCTGATCTTTGATGCGAATGGCAATCTTTACGGCACCACCACCTTTGGCGGCATTCACGATGGCGGAACAGTATTCGAGTTGACGCCCACAGGCGGTGGAAATTGGACGGAGACCGTGCTGCGCAACTTCGGCGGCGGTACCGACGGAGCCATTCCTTTCTCCGGCCTAGTCTTTGACGCCAATGGCAATCTCTACGGTACAACGTACCAGGGCGGCATTCACAACCACGGTACGGTGTTCCAGTTAGCTCCTCGGCAGGGCGGGGGATGGACCGGGACGGTGCTGCACAGCTTCAACAACAACGGCAGCGACGGAGCTCTTCCGGAATCTGATGTGATCTTCGATGCTGCCGGCAACCTCTATGGTACAACCAGTGCAGGTGGTATTCACGACTACGGAACAGCGTTCGAATTGGCTCCCGCACAAGGCGGAGGCTGGACGGAGACGGTGCTGCATAGCTTCAACCTGAACGGCACCGATGGAGCTTATCCCGAAGCTAGTCTGGTCTTCGATACTGCCGGCAATCTCTATGGCACAACTGGCGAAGGCGGCATTCACTATATTTACGGGACAGTGTTCGAATTGACTCCCAGACAGGGCGCGGGTTGGACGGAGACGGTGCTACACAGCTTCAATTTCAACGGCGCGGATGGGGCTTATCCCGAGGCTGGACTTACTGTCGACAGCACTGGCAATCTCTACAGCACCACCAGTTTGGGCGGCATTCACAATTATGGGACGGCTTTCGAGTTAAGCCCCAGGCAAGGCGGAGGCTGGACGGAGACGGTGTTGCACAGCTTCAACCTGAATGGCACGGACGGGGCTAATCCCTACGCACCCCTGATCCTCGATTCTGCCGGCAATCTTTACGGCACCACTTACCAGGGCGGCGTTCACGCCTCCGGGACGGTGTTCGAGATCACGCCGTAGCTTTAGTGATCTCAGCGCCTCTTTCCGAATTAGGGCATAACAACCGTTCGCGGTGGTTAACCGGCCCCGGACAAGGGAGCTCCACGTTTTTGTAGCCTTGGCGAGTACAGTTTCACGCCAACACGAATCCTGGTAGGAGACTTGTTGGTGTGAAATTGCTGCGCTTGAGCCGAGGGCGAGACGCTGGATTCCTCAAACCCGAAGCCAGGCTGTGTAGCAGGTGACCGTACAACTGATTGCTCAAGAGCGCCTCGTGGTGTAGAGTGAACACCCCCAGGTCAACCAGAGAACTGATGACGCAATCCGACTAGCGGGAATTTTGGAGATACCGTTGAGAGGGTGGCTGACAATGCTCATGAAATCATGGCAGTCGTCGTTGCTCTTGCCCTTGGCTCTAATATTTCACCTGGTCGGGTTGGGCTGTGGTGGGTCGTCTAAAGCTCTTCCCGCTGAACTCTCTATTTCTGCCGGTTCCTCCCTACCCACCGGACGGGTAGGCATAGCGTACAGCACAACGCTGAGCGCCGCTGGAGGAACAGCTCCTTACAACTGGAGCGTGGCCTCTGGCAGTTTGCCCTCAGGTTTGAGCTTGAGCAGTAGCGGACTGATCTCCGGAACGCCCGCCGGGGTAGGCACGTCTAGTTTCACGGTGCAGGTCACCGACACAGAATCGACACCCCAGAGGACTACCGCCCCGTTGATTATCACCATAGCGGCCCCACCGCTCGCCATCACGACAACCGCGTTGCCTTCCGCTATAGAAAATACACCTTATACGGCAAGCCTTACTGCCACCGGGGGAGTAACTCCGTATGTGTGGAGTATTGCCAGCGGTACACTGCCTCCTGGGCTGACCCTGAATGTTGGTGGCAGCGTCACCGGAATACCGACGACCGCTGGCACGGTTAGCTTCGCAGTGCAGGTTGCCGACGCAGAATCAACCCCCCAGACAGCCACCGCAGAATTGAGTATCACCATAGCATCCCCACCACTCACCATCACGACGACTCTGTTGCCTGCTGCCATAGAAACAATAGCTTATACGGCAAGCCTTACCGCCGCTGGTGGAGTGGCCCCGTATGTATGGAGTATTGCCGGCGGCACTCTGCCGCCAGGGCTCAGCCTTGGAACCGATGGAAGCATTACGGGCGTTCCTACAACGCTGGGAAGCGATAGCTTTACAGTGGAGGTTGCTGATGCGGAATCGACGCCCCAAACTGCCACGGCGCAATTAACCATAACTGTTACTTCGCGCCTCGCGGTTACTACCGAGCACTATGATAACCTCCGCACTGGGCAGAATCTCGTTGAGACCGTGCTCACTCCCTCCAAAGTCAGCTCCGGCAATTTTGGGAAGCTCTTTTCCGATGCGGTTGATGGCTATGTCTATGCCCAGCCCCTGTACCTCCAAAGCGTAGCCATCCCCGGCAAAGGAGTACACAATGTATTATTTGTAGCTACGGAACATGACAGCGTGTACGCTTGGGACGCGGATAGCAACTCCGGGCAGAATGCAACTCCTCTATGGCAAGTCAGCTTTATTAATCCAGCCCAAGGCGTTACAACGGTCCCCAGCAGCGACATCAACTGCCAGAACCTGGTGCCGGAAATCGGCATCACCAGCACTCCGGTGATGGACACAACCACAAATACCATCTATCTGGTGGTAGAAACCAAAGAGAACGGAGCATATTTTCAGCGTTTGCACGCCTTGGACTTGACGACTGGGAGCGAGAAGTTTGGGGGCCCAATAGTCATTACGGCAACCTATCCGGGCAACGGTGATGGCAGCTCGGGTGGCATTCTAACCTTCGATCCGCTAAAGGAGCTAAACCGCGCCGGGTTACTTTTGAACAATGGGAATATCTACATTACATGGGCCTCTAATTGCGATGAGGATCCTTACCACGGGTGGGTCATTGCTTACGATGAGACAACCCTGCACCAGACCAGTGTCTGGATGACGACTCCGAACGGCATGCGCGGCGGAGTATGGATGAGCGGGGGCGGCATCGCAACGGATTCTGCAGGCAACCTGTTTGTGGCTACGGGTAATGGAACTTTTGAAACCTCCGGTCAGCCCACCGACTTTGGTGACAGCATTGTGAAATTATCAGCCGGAAATGGTGCACTAGGCCTTTCCGATTACTTTACTCCGTATGATCAGGGAAGTTTAAATGAAGGCGATCAGGACGTGGGCTCGGGGGGAGTTTTGCTTTTGCCGGATCAACCTGGCGCGCACATCCACGAGTTGATAGAAGCGGGAAAAGGAAAGACTGTCTATGTGGTCGATCGCGACAATATGGGTCACTTCAACGCTAATAACAACGACCAAATTGTTCAGAGCCTGACCGGGCAGGTCGGCAAGGTATTTGCCGTGCCCACTTATTGGAATAACAACGTCTATCTGGGAGCAGTAAGCGACACGCTTAAGGCCTTTTCGCTTAGTGACGGCTTGCTGTCTTCGCAACCAATCTCGCAGTCATCCGCAAGCTTCACCTTTCCCGGAGCCTCGACGAGTGTATCGGCGAATGGTAGTCAAAGTGGCATCATATGGGCAATACAATCCGACCAATACAGGAATAACGGACACGATATTCTATACGCATTTGACGCCACAAATCTCGCGACTGAGCTCTATAGCACTCTCCAGGATCCCACCCGTGACGACCCGGGCGAAGCGGTAAAATTTCAGATTCCGGTCGTTGCCAATGGCAAGGTCTATGTAGGTGCATTACAGCAGATTAGCGTCTATGGCGTTCTTCCATAGGATATTGTGCGTTCCGAAGAGGGTTTGTGTACAGCCATGCTATAGTCAAACGTTACGAAAGAGTTATGGCTCTGGAGTCAGCAGAAATCCCGCCTCGTCTTCTCTGTCGTGTTCGCCCCAGCCGACGATCTGCCCTCGATCGTTTACGGCCGTTGCCGTTTCCAACTTCCAGCCTGACTTAGCGGGGATCAGGTCATTCAGATCGCGGAAGCCACTGATTGCATCCCATACGAAGGCGCGTTCGGCGTCGCTGAAGGGACCGAACGCCCCCACGATGACGCCACAATTGTTTATCGCCCTGGGATGATTGGGATGTTTGGACGAGAGCGTGAGGTGCTGGATGGTTCCCTGGCGATAGAGTAGGACCCCTTCGGAGAACGATTGCACCAGCACATCGCCGTGATCATTGAGCGCTAAGGCGGAACTAAATGTCTTTGGCGGACCAATCTCTTGCATGCCCGACGCTTTGCTCCAAAGAAAAGCATGATACTGTCCGGCCTCGTCATAGATGTTGCCGATAACTTGGGAATGGTTATTGATACCCGTGGCCATTCCACCGCAACAGCCTCCCAAGTCAACAGCGGACTGGTTCTTCCACAAAACCGCGCTGCTGATTGCCTTACCGGGTAACTTCGATTCACCGACTACTTCGTCCGCGTCATTGATCGCCCACGGCTTCGCCTGGTTTCCCAAGAGCATGTGCAGCTTATTATGCGCGTAAGTGAAGCCTTGCCGCTGACCAGTTGTTAAGTTGAGGCCGACACCTATGATGTGACTTTCATTGTTAAGTCCCAGGGCGTCCGCTTTGGTAGATCCCTGGGGAGTGGTAATTTCACGCAGGCCGGACTGTTTAGTCCAGGCGGCGGCAAAATGTGCCGCGTTGGTGCCGACGATTTCTCCGGATTTGTTAATATCCGCCGGGCGCAGGGGAATTGCGGTCACAGTATAGTGATGGGAACTGGTACATGACCTGTCTTCGGCCGGCCCGGTTATACAACCTAGGCCGACAATCGCAAGCAGCGCCAGTATCCGGGTAAGGACGCTCTTCCTCATTGACGAGTCACAAGACAGACAAATTCCGCATGGATACTAGGGAACATACAGCCACGAGAGGATGTCCTGTATTGCCGACGCCCCGCCTGTGCCTCCCGTGAAACCTACATAAGCTGTGTTGGAACCAACCGTCAGCGGAATATTAATCGGCCACGAGGTTTGGAAGGTTGCCTGGGTGGTCGCATCCGTAATTCGCATGAATAGCGTAGTCCCATCGTAAGTCATGCGAACGTTAAATACATCGCCACTATGCAGGTTCACGCCACTACCGCTCATGTCGGTTGCAGGAATAGTTGGCGAAGCGCCATCGGTGTAAAGGCCGGTAGAGTCCACGCCTTCGCCAAGGTTGTTATAGAGGTCAAACTTCACCGCAACACTATCTGGGACGCCGCCATTTTCGTCAGGAGCAGGCGCTCCATAACCGAGGCCTGATCCGCCGGGACCTGTGGCTTGGGTACCGACATCCTGGATGGTAAAGGTTATGCCGTCCGCCTCCGGGCTCGTTATCTGGAAATTGAACTCCTGGGTGAATGCCTGAACATTCACTTTGTTGGCGTACCAGGCGCTGGCAATCTCGCCGATTCCACCGTCGGTGAGCCGTAAGCGGTTCCCATTAATACTAGCGGAGTAGTTGAGTGCCAGATTGGTGGAAGTAAAGCCCCCGCCATACCCCACTGCACCTTGCGAGGCGAATATCCAGTTAAGAACTTGCTGCGTGGACGATCCGCCTCCAGTCCCACCCGTGAATCCAACATAGGCCGTGTTCCCTTCCACTGTCGAAGGAATATCGATAGGCCACGACGTGGTAAACGTTGCTTGGGTCATCGTATCGGTAATCTGCATCGTTAACGTAGTACCGTCGTAAGTCATCCAGACATCGAAAATATGTCCGCTATGCAAGTCGACACCGCTACTGGTCATGTCAATTGCGGGAACTGTCGGAGAGGCTCCATTAATATAGAGGCCAGTAGAGTCGATCCCTTCCCCAAAGTTGTTGTAAAGGTCGAATTTGACAGCAACACTGTTTTGTATTCCCGGATGGCCTCCGGGGCTAGACGCCCCGTAGCCGAGACCGGCCCCACCGGGTCCGAAAACTGTGAGTCCCGAGTTCGAGTTCTGGATGGTGAAGGTCATGCCGTCGGCATGGGGATTGGTTATCTGGAAGCTAAACTGTTGTGCAAAAGCTTGAACATTAAGCTTGCTGGTGTACCACGCACTGGCAATCTCACCAATTCCTCCGTCAGTCAGCTGCAGGCTGCTTCCATTGAGCATCGCCGAGTGGTTGAAAGCCATCCCTTTGGACGTGAATCCGCTGCCATAGTTAATCGCTCCTTGCGATGCGAAGGTCCAGTTCAGTATTTCCTGAGTAGCGGTGACGCCCCCAGAACTGCCGGTAAAGCCGATGTATGCCATGGGACTACCAACGGTTTGCGGGATATTCATTGTCCATGAAATGGCGAAGTGCTGAAAAGTTAAGGTGTCAGTAAGTATCATGTGCAGTGTCGTTCCGTCATAGGTCAAGTGAACGTTAAACACGTGCTCGCTATGCAAATCTACGCCGCTAGGGGTCAAATCGAGGGCTGGAACGGTAGGCGAGGCGCCGTCGGTGTAAATACCAGTGGAGTCTATACCTTCGCCGTAATTGTTGTAGAGGTCAAACTTCAAGGCTACGCTATTCGGTATTCCACCTTGACCGTTGGGGCTAGGCGCGCCATATCCCAGACCTCCTCCGCCCGGACCAATCGCGGAAGTCCCCACTCCCTGAATCACGAAAGTCATACCATCGCCGTTGGGATTCGTCAGTTGGAAACTAAAGTCCTGAGTAAACGCCTGAACATTAACCGGCGTGGCGTACCAGGCGCTGGAAGTTTCGCCGGTCCCTCCATGGGTCAACCGCAGGCGGGTACCGTCGAGGGTCGCGGATCCATTTAGAACGAGACCGCTCGGGGAGGTGAAGCCTTCGCTATAGTTGACAAATCCACCCCCACCGGTAGTAAGAGTGTAAGTTGCTGCGGCGATGTTGCTGTTGCTATATCCGGAAGCAACGCCCATTGCCTTGATGGTCGTTGTTGTTGTTACCGGGATAGGCGCAGTGTACACCGGAGAATTAGTGGTCGGAATAGAACCATCGGTGGTGTAATAAACGGTTGCGCCCGGAGTAGATTCAGTTATGGTGACTGTAACAACTGTCGAGGTGTATGTGCCTCCGTCGGGGGTAAGCACTGGGGTAGTAACTTCAGGGGGCACAGGGCCGAACACGCTCAACTGACCCTCAGCCCCGACATATACTCTGCCGTTAGCAATGGTCGGCACCGCGAATTTCACCGCACCACCAGGATTATCGCGCACCGAATTGTCGGTCGAGCTATAGAGCTCATTGGTCAGGTTCGTGGCATCGAACGCGTAGAGAATCTCGCTTCCGCCGTTACGGTATGCATCCGTTTGCAGAACCCAGAGGATCGCACCTTTGTTGCCATCGGACGAGATGCTAGGGGTGGGACTGGGGAAGCCGAAAGTGACCGGGGATTCGGAAGTGGGCTCGGAAGACAGCAGCCCATTAGTAAGGCTGAATGCTTTCACGCTGTCCGTCACGCCAGCGAAATACACATTGTTATTCCAGTAGGCTGGTGCGCCAAAAACTCCACCAATCTCACCCGTGACGGTTTGTACAATCTGGGAATTGTTCTGGGAGTTGTAGTGACCCATATTGTCACGGTCCACGACATAAATGGTGCCCTCTTTGCCGCTCTGGATCAGTTCGTGAGGATGTGAACCGTGCTGGTCGGGCAGAATGAGCACTCCTCCGGAACCGACGTCTTCATCGGCGCCCGACAGATTACCTTGATTGTAGGGAGTGAAGTAGTCACTGAGTGTGAGGCCCTGTCCATTGAATACCAGTTTTACAATGCTATCGCCAAAATCAGTCGGGTTGCCCGACGTATCAAAGGTACCATTGCCGGTAGAGACATAGAGGTTGCTGGAAGAATCCGAAGCTAATCCGGCACCGCCCATCCATCACGCCGCCAAGCCCCCCATTGGGAGTTGTCACCCACACTCCGGTTTGTTGCAAAGTGAATTTGTTGTAGGAAATGACCCAGCCGTGAAAGGGGGAATTATCACAATTAGAGGCCCAGGCAAGAAAGATGTTACCGGCGGTGTGCAGTAAACCGGGTCGGCTTAACTGGAGGAGGGGATCAAAAGTAAGTATGCCGCCTACGCTGCCATCGCCCGTACCAGGATAAGTTGCACGGATGACGATCGGACTACCATGTTTCTCGACACCGGTCGTGATGTCCAGAGCATGCAGACGCTGGAAGAACTGGCCATTCTCTTTGGTTTCAGCCAATACATAAATCGTATTCGTGGCCGGATCGATCACCGGCGTAGCGGTGATACCGATTTCGGGGATGACACCATCGTCACAATTAATGTCAGTGGGAGAGACCGTGGTGATTCCGTGCGCGGGATCGATAAAGCTCCTCTGCCACAGGGGATTTCCAGCGACCTGCGCATCGGCATCCAGAGCATAAACGCTATCGTGTTCCGTAACGACGTAGACCACATTATGAAGGCCTTGGCCTGGGATAGTCACGTTGGGCATATAGAGCGGCTGCCCATAAATATAGCCGTCGACTGAATAGGCTGTAATCTTTCCGAATTGATCCGAACTGAGAAGTTGCGGGGTCAGGATGGTCTCGTTAATATTCGCGCCCATGCGGGAATTACCGTTGTGAGCGGTTGTAACTTGCACCTGAGCGGGGCTTACGCCGGGAAGAAGCGTTACCAGTAGCGCGGCTGCGATCGCAACCGTGTACGACCAGGAAGCAAACCGATGGAGACAACCGCGGCGAGCTGTCATAGGTGTCATAAAGACACAACACTCCTTCGCTACTTTCTGAGAAAGTTGTTAGTACGCTGGAAATCTAGAACAGCCAACCGGTCTGTCAGAAGATGACGGAGATGTTATCTAGCTCGCCGCAGGGAAGCAATACCACCTATGTGCCGCTACCGGAAGGCCGATGCGGGGCGTATTTATGGTTACTGAGCCACCAGAATCGCTTCCAAATTGGTTGCGAGATATTTCATGGGAGTCCACCTGCATAAGAAACGGTCCATAGGCTCGAGTAGCCGGTCGAGAGCGAGAGGCACCGAATTCTTGGGAAAGAGCTGACCATGGAAAGCAGCTGCCACGCGGAACCGGGATTGCCCGGCCAGAAGCCGGAGTTCGCGAAGGCTGTAGAGTCGATCATGATAACGGATGCCGCGCAGATGGGTGACAGCTTGGGTCCAGGACAGAAAATAAGGTAGCAGGGCTACGAAGAAAAGCCCTCCCGGCTTCAAAATACGCCGGATTTCCTGCAGGGAGGCGGCGTCGGAGCGCACGTGCTCGAGCACGCCGAAACTGACCACGCAATCGAAGCTCTGATCCGCGAACGGTAATTGGCTTTCGTGTTCCAGGGGAACGACCCGTATGCCCTTGAGGTGGACGATAGGGACTTCCTGCCCGAACGTCGAATCGTCGTTCGTGCTCTGCACATCACAGCTGGTCACGTCGAAACCGCGCTCTTGTAACAGATAGGTGATGTGACCTTTGCCGCATCCCCAATCCAGAATTTTGATTTGATCAGCAGGCGCTTGCGCATAGTCGTGCATGATAGCCGTGAGAAACGCTACCTGACGTCCATACATGGCTTGTGCGCTGCTGGCGAGAAACTGATGAGAGGGCCTACCCCGCGCCGTTTGCGAAAGGAAGTCATCATTCTCGATCCGAGAGCGCAAAATTGGCCAATATTTGTCGGCTAATCGCGCAATGGTGATAGACCCTCCAGGAAGACTCACACTGTGATTCATTAGCATGAGCGTGGCTCTCCGTCCATCATCGACGGCAAACTCCAAAACTCTAACCAGCTGGATTTTCTTCGGCAGCACATACGTTACAACAGAGCTGCCGGCAACGAAACACGGTCGCAGCGGGAACCTGTACAGGAAATCATCAAGGCAGTCCTGTAACCTGGGTGGCAAATTTTTCTGTCACCACCGAGTTTGTCTTGGAAAGAGGGCGGCCATTGACAGTTACGTTTTCAAACTTGACGTCCTGAATATCGCTCATCTCACTTGCTCCCACCACCTGAATGCGCACCTTGGAGGTCGTCGGCGAAGTTCTGACCTGAATGTTCTTCAGGAGGACGCCGCGCATCTTGCCGAGCGACCGCGTTAGGTCTGTCGACCTTTGAAAAACCGCATTCTTGTTGATCACCAAAGCCAGAAAGTCGTTGACACCACCCTTGTCGAAAGGGTTTCCAGAGCTGTCAATGCGAATATTTTCAAAGCGGACATTCCCCACCTCGGCACTTCCGCTGAGGTTCACAGCTAATGTCGGGGTGCGGCCGATGGCGTGGATGATGTCGACATTGCTGAATGTAACCGTGTTGACGGTAGCCTCCTCCTGCGTGCCTATGGTGAGGCCGTGAGCGCCCTCGACCCACAACACATTGCCTTGCACAACAATATTCCGGGCTTCGTCCTCTGGGGTCCTAGCGTTCGGATCGCGGGCTATCGACTTGATCGTGATGCTGTCATCGAGGGTGCGAATGAAGCAGCCCTGCACGGTGACGTCCCGGCTGCTGACGATGTCCATGCCATCCGAGTTCACCCGGTATCCCAGCAGCTTTAAGTTCGAAACCGACACATGATCCGAGTACAACATCGGCATGGTCCAGATACCGGCATCCTGCAGGATAACTCCTTCCAGGCTGATGTTCTGTCCTTCGATGCGAAGCAAGTACTTGCCCAGCGTCTGGCTTCCGTCGAGGACACCGCGGCCGCGGAACTTGATGCCTGATCCACTCAGCTGGATGGCGGGTTGCTTGTACAAATTGAAGGTCGCATTGCCGCGGCTGCGCTTGAGTTGTGAGAAGGGTTCACCCTCACGTATTACCGCCCTGACGACTGCTCCGCCGGCGATGTAGACAGTCTGACCATCGTGGACGACGAGGTTATCGAGCGTGTGCATCCCCGGGCCAAAGTACAAGATGGTTTTTCCCGGAGGCACGTGCAAGTCAGAAAGCTGGTGTGCGCCCGGACCAAAGAAGAGGACATTTGCATCCTTCGGAGAGGGCGCGGAGGACTCCATCGGGTTGGCGAAGATGTGCAGGGTCTGAACCAGCTGGTTATTCACTTGCAAGGTGAGATTTCCCGGTCCCGACAGAGCAAATCGCACAGTGTTGCCTTTGATCGTAAGCGGAGTTGAGGTGGGAGAAACAGGCAATAATTTGGCAGAGGTGATCGGCTCCCGGTAGGTAACAGTAATCTGAACGCTGCCCGCCATATCGAAATAGGTGAAGGCAGCTTTCGAGAAATATTTATCGGGTTCCACCTCGTAATCCATTTCGCTGGTTCTCTCAGTAACGTCCTCGGGCGCCACCTTGAGCTCGTAGACCGGAACATCCCGTCCTTCAACCTGTACAGTGTAATCGGCTGAAAGCAGCGACTTGTCAGGCGCGGGATAGATGGTGACGTTGGGAGAAGCGCTGGCGGACGAAGAAAGAAAGAAAACGAGTACGGCAGCCAACGCCGTCACATAGATCCTATTGCGATTCATCGAAACCCCCTTTGCGATTGTGCTGCATGTCTGTACTGGCATCCTGGGACCCACGACCCAATGACTAGCGGAGTTGATCGAATCTCGCCCCGTCGAACCTGCTCAAGCCAAGAACCTGAAAGACAAAAATGGTCACCGCTGTGGGGCAAATCATATCGTGAAAACAGATTGTGCGGGAAGTCGGGTCAGGCTGCTGCGCAAGCTCCAAATTGTTAAGAAATGGTGAAGACAAGCACAATTTGCTCCTGATGAGCCCGCGCCAGCGACGTCCGGGTGGCCATAGCTTTTCAAATTCCGCGCCAATTCTCTGGAATGGCAATGACTTAGCGGCGTATCGCGGGAGCCTGGGCGGGGTGAAACGGGGTTCACGACAGCGTTTTTTTCTTGACCTGGCTTGGAGAACTTCATATGCTGTCGCAACAAGTGACAACTTAGGCGAAACGAACTGCGCCGAAGGCGGGGCGCACAGCTCCTAGTTTCAACCCGAAGTTCCGATTCAGCGAAGGACGAGGATGACGGCGAGCTGAAAGGTGCAGGAAAGATGCCCTTTCAGCCAGCCCGACGGGCTTTGTCAATAATGGGTTACACACCTCAGCTAACTGAGGCAGGCGAAGCTTTGGCTACCTGCCTTCGGACCGCTCTTCTCCCTATGACTCCGTGACTTGCCGGTGAGGCTGGAAAATGGCCACGAGACAGTTCCATCAAGGATCTCTGTGAAACGGCGAATCCGGGACTGCTCAACCCTCGCCGCGAAAGACTGGGCACAACGGCGATGATGAATCGCAAATTCGAATGATTAGCGATCTACCCAAGGTATCGAGACGGGAACCGCCGGCGATTGATGCGATTCCGCTGGAAGCGGAGATTACTCGACCCGACGCTCGCGTGATGGGCGCAACATCCGCGAAAACCCTCAGATTTCTCGATTTAATCGCCAGGCGCCGAAGACTACTGGTGGTATTCGTCGTTTGGGGTTTCGCCATATCCTTGGCGCTTGCTTTCGTGATTCCGGTGCGCTACGAGTCCGTAACTCGCTTGATGCCCCCCGACCAAGCCACCGGCATGAGCGCCACCATGCTGAGCGCCCTGACCGCGAAGGCCGGGGATAGCGTCGGCACCTTGGCGAGTGACTTACTCGGCATGCACACCACTGGTGCGACGCTGGTAGGAATTCTTTCCAGTCGCACCGTACAGGACGATCTGATTAATCGATTCGATCTACGAAAGGTCTATTCGAAGAAGAAATATGAGGATGCCCGCAAGGTTCTTTCGCGTCGCACGGACATCTCCGAGGATCGCAAGAGCGGGATCATCACTATCAAAGTAGAAGATAGGGATCGCGATCGGGCCGCGATGATCGCTCGTGGTTATGTCGATGACTTGAATAGCCGCGTATCTCAGCTGACTACTTCTTCGGCCCGCCGCGAACGGGTCTTCCTGGAAGACCGACTGGCCAGCATCAAGCAACAGCTCGACGAGTCAACCCTGCAACTGAGCCGTTTCTCCAGCAAGAACAAGACCTTCGATCCTCAAGTGGAGGGAAAGGCCATGCTGGATGCCGCTTCCACCTTGCAGGGCGAATTGATTGCCGCGGAGTCCGAATTGAAGGGCATGGAACAGATTTATGGACCCGAGAATGCGCGAGTGCGGTCCACGGCTGCCAGGGTCTCTGAGCTGCGAAGCAAACTGAACGCGCTGAGTGGAAATTCCGGTGCGGCTGCCACCAAGGATGGCGAGTCCGGCAGCGAGGTCTTGTATCCCTCACTGCAACAACTGCCGATGCTGGGCAATACCTACTACGACTTGGCTCGTCAGGCCAAGATCAATGAAACCGTTTACGAGATCCTTACTAAGCAATATGAACTCGCCAAAGTAGAGGAAGCTAAGGAAATTCCAACGATCAAAGTATTGGACGAAGCTATCGCCCCCGAACGGAAAGTTTGGCCTCCCCGGACGCTGATCGTTACCTTAGGTACGATTCTGGCCTTCTTCCTGGGAGTTACCTGGTTGACTGCCAACGACGCTTGGGAGGGTTTCGATTCCAGTCATCCTTATAAGCTGCTACTGCTGCAATTACGCAGGGTAGTTTCCCTGGACAGCAACTCGCAACGGCAAAGCTTACATCCGTGAGATTTTAATGGGTGCTACGCAGACTCTTCCATCAGGAAGAGCGACGATCGCGAAGGCAGGAATCGCCAATTCATTTTTCGGCGTCGCCTCCCGCGCCATGAGTGGGTTCAGCCGTGCTGGAGTCATGCTCTTGATCGCCGGCAAATATGGCCCGACTCTCTTCGGAAAGCTCGCGCTGGCAATTTCCATGATGGAGATCTTCCGGGCCTTCTCGGAATTTGGCCTAGATACAGTTGCGATCCGAAGATTTGCGAAAGAAAATGCGCCCGAGCGAACAGCGCTGTTGACGCAAATTGTAACCTCCAAAGTAGTCGCAGCCGCCGCTTGCTACGTGGTGTCGCTCGTCATTATGGTGATTCTGGCAGGGAAGTCGCTAGCCTTGCTGTTGAGCGCGATCGCCAGCTTGTCGCTTTTGTCCGCTAACCTGGTGGGAGCATTTTCCAGCTACTACCAGAGCCAGTTGAAAATGTCAGAGGCCTTTCCGGCGACGCTGATCGCGTTCGGGATTTACCTGCTGGCATCCGTTGCGTTGATATTTTCCCATGTCTCCCTGGCGATTGTGATCTGTCTGCTTCCTGCGTGCGAGCTTCTGAATGCCGGGCTGCTTTATCGCAAAATCAGTCATGTACCGCGTTTCGACTTCGATTTCTCCAGGACGATCTCGCTCTTCCGGGAGAGCCTGCCGCTGGGTATCATGGCGGCCATGGTGCTGCTCTACGTTCGTTTGGACAATATTTTCGTTTTTAAATTTATCGGTAGTGCAGCATTGGGCATTTACGCGGCAGGGTTTCGTATTGTGGAACCCGCTCTCATGGTTCCGCATGCATTTTCGATCAGTTTATTTACCATACTGTCGGCTCGTAACCAGGAGTCCTTAGCGCGCAAACCCCTGATGCGCGCGGTCGTGCATTCCATGTGGCCGGCTTTCGTGTTCGTGGCTTGCGCCGGTGGCATCTTGATCTTCGGCGGCGAGTCGATTCTGCGGCACTTTGGAAACAGCTATTTGGCGGCTTATCCCGTCCTGCGAATCCTGTCGGTGGTGTTAGTCTTTCGAACCCTGAATATCACCTTGACCTCGATTATTAATTCGCGTGGACAATATTCCGCCCTAGCCAAGATCACGGCAAGCAACTTAGCGGTAAATATTGCTTTCGCAATTCTGCTGATTCCGAGCTTCGGAATTGAAGGCGCCGCTTGGGCAGCCTTTGGAACAGAATTATGGAATCTGCTTGCACAAACCGGCTGTGTGATAACTAAAACCCCGACCGAGGCGGCGCCTATCTATGGGCTGCTTAGTGTAGAGCCGGAATGCGAGTAGATATCGGAGCAATTTCGTCAAATAGGGCCATCAGAAAACCGGTAATGCACTGAACGCATACCTTATGCGCTTATCCGCCGCTTTCGCATTAATCGCCGTTTCGATCCTGGCGGTCGCGGTTTTTCCAGCTAATGGCTTTTGGCTGGCGTGCGTCCTGTGCCTTGCCTCGCTTTGCTGGGAGCGTAGTTTGATTGCGGGGTTCTTTTTTCTCGCAGCTCTGCATTGTGTGGTTGGTTATCTTGTATCGTCCCGGGGAGAAGACGCCATTTATTGGCTCTCCACCGGACATCAAACCTGGTTTGCGCAGGCGGCGTTTGCTATCGCGCTCGGTCTTTTCGGCATGGCCACCGCTTACAGGTTTGCCGATCATTCGAAGCCAACGTGGATCAACGCGCTCTCCATCGACGAAGCTCGTCTTAGAAATGTCGCGAGAGCAAGTGTCCTTATCGCAGCTTGTCTGATGTTCTATATGTACGCTGGCTTTTCGGTAATTGATCTAGCCATGCAAAATGTAGGAGAGGTCGGCAAGTTGAGGTATCTGGGAAGCGAGACTGCCGCCGATGCCTATCTGGTCATACGTGTGTCGGATGCATTAGTCTGTACGCTTCCCCTTCTTTGGATTCTACGGCAGAAGCGATTTGATTATTTGATCTATAGCATAGGGTTTGTTGCGCTTTTGCTCCCACTGCGGCGTGCCGCCATCGTTTCTGTCCTGTTCGTGCCTCTATTAGTGCAATCAAAGCCGCTTAACTACCGTAAGTTGGGAATGATCCTTCTTGTTTTCTTCGTCATCTTTGCTATTTCGCAGGTTGCGTTGTTGAGTTTCACGGAAAATGACGCCTACAGCAGCCTGGCCTCGGCGCTCTCGGAAGTACGCGATCTCGGGTGGGTTATGGAGTTGATGCACGGGACCTATCTTAAAGGTGTAACTCTTATTCAGCCTTTCGATCCTTTGCCCGGCCTGATCGACACTTGGAAGAATACGCATTCCATTGCGTATTACACGGCCGACCTGTTGAATGTCGACCCGGAATCTCGATCCTTTGGTGGTTTGAGGCTTACGCTGGCGGGCGAGGCATTCATGAACTTCTGGTTCTTCGGCCCGGTCATCTGCGGATTTCTCTTAGGAATGGCGGCGGCCTGGTCCGAGCGCTCCATGAAAAATTCTCTTACTCTCCCCATTCAATATCTATCGGTCACCGCTTTCGTATGGGTTTGCTTGTGGCTGTATATGGGCGGAACACAGGCTGTGGCTACTCTCAAGTTTGAGCTGGTAGTTCTGTCGGCAGTGTACTTCTTGGCTCGTAAACGAAGAGTTCAGGTATCAGCGGCTTCTCTGCAACCCGCGTTACAGTGATGCTTTTTGCGAAACAGGGAACCTTGACGAATCGCGGACCGGTCAATCCGAAGTTGCCCCACGTTGTGTTCGACGCCCGTTGGTTATCTACGGGGATCGGCACTTACACATTGCAATTGATTTCGCGCTTGAAGAGCTGCGGCGACATTTATCTCCGTGCGCTGACCGCAGCGGAGCACAAGACGGTGCTGGAGCCATTTTGCGACCAGGTCACCGTGGTGAATTCGGGAATGTACTCTACTCGGGAGCAAGTCGAAATTCCCTGGGCTGCCGGCCAGTGTGACTTGTTACACGTCCCGCACTACAACGCTCCGGTTTTCCACCGTGGGACCATGCTAGTGTCAATCCACGATCTGACTCACATCCTGGATGACAGCTTTCGTGCGAGTTGGAAAAGCCGGATTTACGCTCGGCCGATGCTTCGTCTAGCCGCCGCCAACGCCGATCATATTTTTACTGTTTCAGAATATTCAAAGCGGCAGATTGTAGAGCACCTTGGCGTGACCGATAGCAAAGTGACGGTGGCATATAACGGCGTAAGTCCGCAATTCTTTCCAGAACCCCACGACGAGTCGAGGGTTAAGGTTGGCTGTTCGTATGGTTTTGAGGGGCCGTATGTTCTGTACGTCGGCAACCTGAAGCCGCATAAGAATATTGCAGGACTGATTCGCGCGTTCGCATTACTTGGTTCCCGCCGAAAAGTCGACCATAAGCTGTTGATCATTGGTGGAGATAGAGCAGGTCATTCCGGAATGAGGACATTGGCAGCGGAGTGCGGGCTCAACGGGTCGGCAGTTTTTGTGCCACAGGTTTCCTTCGGCCAGCTACGGACAGTTTATTCGGGCGCGGACGTGACGGTGTTACCGTCCTTCGAGGAAGGATTCGGTCTACCTATCGTGGAATCGATGGCTTGCGGTACGCCGGTTGTATGTTCCTCCGCTGCATCAATGCCTGAGGTGGGCGGGAATGCCGCGGAATATTTTGACCCGCGCGATATTGAGTCGATGGCAAGTGCGCTCGAAAAGACCTTGTTTTCCCAAGATCGTTGGCAGACGATGCGGAGGCTAGGAATCGAACAAGCTGCGCGTTTTACGTGGGAATCGTGCGCCCGAAAACACTACGAAATCTACAAGGGTTTCCTGAATTAGCATGGGCAAGTTCTGCATCGAAGGTAGCGAAGCTCTCAAAGTAACGCTAGTTCACGACTGGCTGACCGGCATGCGTGGGGGCGAGAAGGTATTGGAATTGCTCTGCACCCGTTTTCCTGATGCCCCTTTATGGACTCTGCTGCATGTGCCAGGTACGGTAAGCGAGAGTATCTCTCATCGCAGCATCCGCACGAGTCCGATGCAATGGCTCCCGCTAGTTCGATCGAAATACCGTCATTATCTGCCGCTGTTCCCCCTCATGGCGGAGCTAACGCGGGTAAGCGATGCCGACCTAGTGATCTCGTCGTCGCATGCTGTCGCCAAAGCTATGGTGAAGAAGAGCAGGGGACGGCGTCCCCTGCACATTTGTTATATACACACACCGATGCGGTATGTGTGGGACCGTTTTGACGACTATTTCGGTCCGCAGAAGATGGGGAAGATAATTTCCGGCTCGATATTTTGGCCCATAGCAAGAATGCTGCAATGGTATGACGTGCGCACGGTGGATAGAGTCGACAAGTTCATCGCAAACTCACGATTTGTGGCCGAGCGCGTGCGACGGCTCTACCACCGCGAAGCCGAGGTTCTACCGCCTCCAGTTGACGTTCAACGTTTTGCCCGCATCGCAAGGTCACCTGAGGATTGGTATCTGATGGTGACCGCCCTGGCCCCTTACAAGCGTGTGGATCAGGCCATTTGCGCCTGCGCCTCTCTTGGAAGCAAGCTCAAGATCGTCGGCTCGGGACCGGAGAGAAAACGTCTGGAGAGACTTGCTGCGGAGCGCCGGGCTGACGTTGAGTTTCTGGGATTTGTGAGCGACGAAGAATTGGCTAACTTTTACCGCCGCGCCAAAGCGCTGTTATTCCCAGGAATCGAGGATTTCGGCATTGTCCCGGTAGAAGCGATTGCCGCAGGCTGTCCCGTCATTGCGTTGAAGAAAGGTGGGGTTCTAGACTCAATGACGGCTCAGACCGCGGTTCTCTATAACAGCGAAACGGTAGACGGCCTGGTTGAGGCTATTCGCGAGTTCGAACTTAGAAGCTTCGACGACAGCCAGCTTCGCCGGCGAGCGGCGAGGTTCGCGCCGGAGAAGTTCCTCGCGGGTTTTGAAGAGATCATGGCGGAGCTACTAGAGGAAACCGCCGACCGAGATCTGGCGTACGGTACATACAATTGACTTCGATGATTCTTCATTCCACGAAGTTCCGAACTGATTCGGCAACCGACTGTACGCTGATCACGCACCTCCGGGCAAGCCACCATCGCTCCCTTTCAAATCATGGGCGCGATGGCTTAAAAGGGCCAAAGGCAGGGAAAGTATGGCAGTAGAAGCGCTGGTACGCAAACTGATTCCGTCAACGGTTTTGGTCGCGAGGAATCCGTTATTTTCCGCCGCAAGCTGCGTTGTCGATGCTACCTATGGTCGCTATGCGGAATGGCGGACAGGGGTGAAGATGCCGCCGCTGCGCTACATTGTGCGCACCGGGGTGGGGAATAATATTTTGTTTCCTCATCTTTACTATGCCACTGCAGGACATAAAGTATGGCAATACTTTTTCTCCGAGGGTCTGGCCAGCCTGGAATCCAACATTGTCGACATCGGTTGCGGCTGCGGCAAGTCCGCGGCAGCACTGCGCGATTTTCGCTATGCCGATGTTGAATTTTCCGGGCACTACTATGGATTCGATATCGATGAGGCTCTGGTGAGTTGGTGTAGCAGCCACTTTCCGCCGGAGCGCTTTACGTTCTCTCTAGTCAACGGGAAGAGTACGGTATACCCGGCATCGGGAAAACCACAGGCAGAAAGGAGCCTTGCTCTCTGTCAGGATAACTCGATTGACTTGGTATTTTCGCAGTCGTTGTTTTCTCACCTCTTAGAGGAAGATCTGGAGCACTATGTGCGTGAGTCCTTTCGCGTGCTCAAACCGGGAGGCGCCATGTGTATGACATTCTTCTGCCTGGAAGACCTTGAAGCTCTTGGATTGCTGGGTAACCGTTGGAACTTCCGGCACAAAATTGGACGGTCATATGTGGAGAATGCGGCCTTTCCCGAAGCCGCGGTAGCCTATGAGCGAGATGTAATAATCAATCTTGGTAGGCAGGTGGGATTTTCCTCTTCGAAGGTTACGCTTCCTTCTTATCAGAGCTCTCTTTTATGTAAAAAGTAGAAATTACTATGCAGTTCACGGAGAAGACAGCAAGTCGATTTTCGTGTGGTAATACCCTCAGATTTATATCTGGCAAGTTGCAAACTAAGCAGTATCGCTACTAACGCATCCATAGCAGCCTTATGGCAGTTTAAGTTCGACCGGGCCTTAGAAGAACTCATGAGATTCCTTAGTCGCCGGTGAGTGGGACGAACGGAAGTTCGGGAATGGGTGATGGCTATGACCTTGCGACTTAACTCGTATCGCTTCTACATTCGATTGTGGACTTACTTGCTGCCAGCGGCGGCCTTTGCTACCGCTGCCTATATAAGGTTTGGCGTGCTGCGACAGACCTTAGCCCAAAAAGACTATGACCCGCATTTCTACGTTGAGGTCTTGTTGCTGACGACGTTAGTGTGGGGGATTACAGCCGAAGGCTACCGCCTTTGCGACATCGAGGAATTGTTTCAGGAATTTACCGGACTCCACAAGGCGGTTTCTGCCTGCGCCACCACCTACGTCGTTTTGCTGTGCGTACTTTTCTTTTACCGCCAGCAGAACTTTTCGCGCGTCTTCTTCGCGGTCAGCGCTCTTGCGCTGCTCATTGATACGGTACTGACTCGAGTTGCCTTCCGGACATTGATGCGAGGCTGGCGACGGCAACGACGACCGCTCCGCATCTTGGTTGTGGGTTCAGACAGTCACGCTCGGCGGGTCGCGGCTCGCCTGGGACGCATACCGTTCGCGGCCTCCGAAGTTGTCGCCCATATTCGCATCCCGGAGGAAGAGGTCGCGGTTACCGATTTGCCTGTTTTTGAGCTGCGCGACATCGAAAAGGGACTTGGCTTGCCGTTCGATGAGGTAGTGATCGCCGTTTCGGCTCATCGGTTGCCCATTCTGTCGACATTGTTCCGCTCCTTGGAGCGACTGTGTGCTCCGGTGCGAGCCATCATCGATATCGGTGGCATACCACTGCTGCGCGAACGACTGTTTCAGTTCGGCGACATGCAGATGCTTGACTTGTCGACGACGCCGGCCGAGTCTCCAACGTATTTTGTCTTGAAGAGAATTTTCGATCTGGTGTTTTCGCTACTCATAGTGATGCTGGCAGGTCCCTTGATGCTAGTGATTGCTTTGGTCATCAAAGCGACCTCGCCTGGCCCGGTACTGTTTCGCCAGGAGCGGGTTGGACTCAACGGACAGCACTTCAGCATGTATAAGTTTCGAACCATGAAAGTAGCGGCCTCCACGGAGAGCGAAACGCGGTGGACCACCGCCAACGATCCCAGGAGGACCACGGTTGGCAGATTCTTGCGGAAAACCAGCTTGGACGAACTACCACAGTTCTTTAACGTGCTGAAAGGCGATATGAGTGTGGTGGGTCCGCGGCCTGAGCGTCCTTACTTCGTCAAGAAGTTTCTGGAGGAGATTTCGCACTACGATACCCGCCACCGCCTGAAAGTCGGCATCACCGGTTGGGCCCAGGTGAATGGCTGGCGCGGCGATACCTCCATCTCGAAACGCTTCGAATACGATTTGTACTACCTGCAAAATTGGAGCTTCTGGTTCGACATGCGGATTGTCTGTTTAACGGCATGGTCGAGTCTGTTCGGCAGGAATGCATATTGATTCAGGTCCGCTCAAGAAGAATACCCCGACGCGACGAATGGATGAGAGAAGAGGCGACCGGTCTGGTGGAGCTTGAATGCGTATAGGCGTCAACGCGACCGCATGTGGTAACCGCTACAACGGCATAGCTACGTTTAATGAATTTCTGATCGACGGCCTATGTGCGACGGATCATGACGTGCTTGTATATTCTTCGGCGAAGGACATCGGAAAGATCAGAGCAATAACATTTCGACAGACACCAGAGAGTCTGAGCTTCGACGGTAGCCGTTTGACCAACCTGAGAAGGTTTGCATGGCTACAGACCTCTTTACCGTCCCTGCTAAAGCGGGATGGCGTGCAGCTTTTGATCACGCCGAGTGTCGAAGGTTTGCTTTGGCCCAAGATACCTCAGATTATTACAGTTCATGACCTGATGCCGCTGTATTACGTCGAAGAAAATCCCCGGCAGTACTATTATTATCGATATATCCTCCCTAAGGTCCTCGCCTCAACGGATCTGGTATTGACGGTTTCTGAGTTCAGCAGGCAAGAGCTTATTAAAGCCTACGGCATTTCTTCCGATCGCGTTGCCGTGACTAGTACCGGAATAAGGCCAGAGCTCTTCGAGCCGTTTAACAATATTCAGGAACAGCCTGCGAACGCGCCGTATTTCTTGTTCGTCGGCACATTCTCGCCGCGTAAGAACCTGAAAACCGTTGTTCTGGCATTCGCGGAGATTGCTGCGGTCGTTCCCGACCAATTAGTCATCGTCGCCTATCCGGACCGGTGGAAGAGCGAGATTGTGGATCTGGCTAATCAGTTAAAGGTGTCAAGCCGCCTGACCTATCACTCCGGTTTAACTAACGAACAGATGATGCATCTGTACCGCAACGCCACTGCGTTGATACTAGTAAGTGAGTATGAAGGGCTGGGCGCGCCGCCGTTGGAAGCCATGGCAGTACGCACTCCGGTCATCGTAAGCGATTCAACTTCGCTGGCGGAAGTTGTTGCTGGTGCTGGCTTGAATGTGCCTTGCACCGACGTGAGCGCCGTCGCTTCCGCTATGCGCGTCGTGAGTACCCAGCCTGAGGTGCGAGACAGGCTGCGAGAGCAGGGAAGGCGACGGGCTGAGAAATACCATCGGGCGCGGTGCATTACCGTTCTGAATCGTGCGTTGCAGCCCCTCTTGCAAGAATCCGTCTGCGTTTGATTCAAGCCATGGGCGATCAAAATGCTGCCCGCGGGAGAAGTCGAGCGTCCATTTCATCCGCTTCCACGACTGGCATGAGTGCCCTACCTGTTTCGGGATCCAAAAACAACCCTGAATTGAAGACATGTCCAGTGCTGATTCTGGCCGGAGGTTTGGGTACCCGACTGCGCTCAGCCTATGAGGACGGGCCCAAAGTGATGGCGCCGGTTGGCGGTCGTCCTTTCCTTTCGTACCTGCTGACTTCCTTGGCAAGGGCGGGCTTCGAGCAGATAGTTCTCTGTGTCGGATACAGACACGAGCTGATTCAGGAATGGCTAGGGGACGGCAGCAGTTTCCACCTCGCAGTCAAGTACTCGCTGGAAACCGAGCCATTCGGCACAGCCGGAGCGTTGCGCCTTGCCTATTCACGCTACTTATCCGGACCTCGCTTTGTCGCAATGAATGGCGACTCTTTGCTGCAAGCTGATTTCGGCGCGATGTATGAAGCGCACATGTGCGAAAAAGGTCAGGCAACAATAGCGGTGGCGGCGGTAAGCGATACCAGCCGCTACGGCAGGGTCGACATTGATGACAGGGGTAATGTTCGGGCTTTTCGAGAAAAATCTGGGGAACACGTCAGCGGTTATGTCAATGGCGGTATTTATCTGTTTGAGGATGCGGTAATGAACCACGTACCAGATGGTCGTGCAGTTTCTTTGGAGAAAGAAGTCCTTCCGTTGCTACAGCGCAAGGGTCTACTGGCCTTTCCTTGCCCAGGGTATTTCATCGATATAGGCATACCGGAGGACCTCGCGAGGGCACAAACCGAGTTGAAGGAACTAGTTGAAAAATGAGATTCCGGGCCAAGACGCCATTGAGAATCAGTTTCGCCGGTGGAGGAACCGATGTTCCTCCATATCCTGCGCTGTACAACGGCTGCGTTCTCAACGTTACTATCGACCACTTTGCGTGGGGAAGCCTTCGTCCGCGACCGGACAAAATCATCAAGATAGAGTCGGCGGACTTGGGGGTAGAGGTAGAGTTCGATATCAGCGACGACGTGAAGATGGATGGCAACCTTGATCTTGCCAAGGCCGCCATCAAGCGGCTTTCCTTGCCAAATCTCCACGGGCTCGAGATCTTCCTGCATAGTGAAGCTCCGCCAGGGTCCGGCCTGGGATCGTCATCGGCACTGGTGGTCACGCTGGTTGGCTTGGTACGAGACTATCAGAACATTCCACTCGACAACTATGAAGTAGCCCAGAGTGCATATGTTATAGAGCGTGAAGATCTGAAGATCAACGGCGGACTTCAGGACCAGTACGCCGCCGCATTCGGGGGCTTCAATTTTATTGAGTTCTTCTCGGATCACGTTGTGGTCAACCCCTTGCGGATCGATCGGTCGACAGTAAACGAGTTAGAGCACAACCTGCTGCTTTGCTATACCGGTAAGACCCGCCGGTCTGACCAAATCATCGACGACCAGACGTCACGTCTGGTAGCTAACCAGGGAGAGACGCTGACGGGCTTACGACAACAGAAGGAATTGGCGATATCGATGAAGAATGCGTTGCTGACGCATAAGCTGCCGCAGTTTGCAGATCTTCTGCATTGTGCCTGGATCGCAAAAAAAAAGATGTCACAGAGGATCAGCAATCCATATATCGATGAACTCTACGAGGAAGCGCGCAAGAAGGGCGCCGTAGGGGGCAAGATCACTGGGGCAGGAGGCGGGGGATACATGATCTTCTATTGCGAATATGAGAAGAAGCATAAGGTTGCGGCGCATCTGCGCAGCATGGGAGCGACCCCTACCGAGTTTGCATTTGCGCACGAGGGTCTACAGACCTGGAGAATTTATGAAACCAGTGCGGGCTGAACCGCTGGTGTTTCGCAGGATTGCCGAGAGCATTTCGGTAAAGCAGCGCATGCTGGAAGACACTGCCTTGCTGGCAACCGCCGAACAGGTTGGACTTCTGATGGCTGAGGCGTTGCGCGCCGGGCACAAGGTCTTCTTCATGGGTAATGGCGGTAGTGCGGCCGATGCTCAGCACTTGACCGCCGAATTGACCGGCCGGTATTTGCGAGAGCGAGCGCCCCTTGCGGCGATCGCTCTTAACGTAAACGCCTCATCGCTAACCGCGATAGGAAACGACTACTCGTTCGAGGTAGTGTTTGCCCGCCAGTTGCAGGCACTAGGAAGTCCTGGCGATATTGGGGTTGGGCTGAGCACCAGCGGCAACTCAACCAATGTGCTTCGCGCGATGGAGGTTGCACACGAAAAACGAATGACGACAGTTGCGTTGACCGGCGCCTCCGGAGGACGGTTGAAGACGGCGGTCGACTATTGCTTCTGTGTGCCTTCCGACGAGACCCCCCGCATCCAGGAGGCTCATATTACCCTGGGTCACATATTTTGCGAGATCATTGAAGATGAGCTGTTCGGCTAGAGCCGTGTTCCTCGACCGGGACGGCGTGATCAATGAGAAGGCTCCCGAAGGGTCCTATATCACCGATCTATCTCACTTTAAGTTATTACCGGGCGCGCTTGATGCCATCGCCAAGCTCAACCAGAGTAAGTTCCGGACGTTTGTGATCACGAACCAGCGCGGTCTGGCGCGCGGCCTGGTTACCCCGGCGAGCATCGCGGCAATCCACGAATATTTGCACGACGCTGTCCGCCGCGCAAATGGCTGTATCGAGAAGATCTATGTTTGCCCTCACGACTATCGTGACGACTGTGAGTGTCGCAAGCCCAAACCAGGCATGCTGCTGTCCGCCGCCCGGGAATTCGGCCTCGATCTGAAAGACTCATGGATGATGGGAGACAGCATGATTGACGTCGAGGCAGGTCGCCGTGCTGGGTGCCGAACCGCGTATATCGGTGAAGATCATTACCCACTAGCCGATTTGAACGGGCCCACCCTGGGCCACGTGGTGGCGCAGTTGCTCGCTCTGGACCAGCATCAGGTCGAGTTCGTTCGACCGGTCCGTCACGGCGATCGATGATGCCCCTGCAAGGCTGAGCCGACATTCATCCATTCTGCTATTTGACTTCAGTTAACCCAATTCGAGCCTGCCACTCCAACATCAGCCCAGGAACAAATCCCACAAGCTCAGATGAGCCTCGGTACATTGTGCCGGGTGACGGGAGCCGGCGTTTTCCGGCGGCCTGACTTTAGGGGTTACATGCGGTTACCATTCCATCTTCTACGCCGTCTGCGAAACAAATCGCGCAGTGAAATCGCCACCTACCTGCGATGCAGAATCCAGGATGTCGCGGCGCTTTTTTGCGGTGTTCCTCGCATGAGATCGACCCCGACGTATCGCTCTTTCCTGCCGGACAGTCTGTTCATATTCAATCTTCATCCTGAATTTCGGGGGCTAGCCACACGGTTTGTCGCGCATAACCGCACGAATCGGGGTGACGCCGCCAGATTGACAGCGTTTGTGTTGAACATTAAGCAGGTGCTCGCGGATGGAGTGGCCGGCGATTTTGCGGAGCTGGGCGTTTGGCGCGGCAACACCGCTGCCGTGCTGGCTCACTATGCGGCATTGACTGGGCGGCAGACCTTTCTGTTCGACACCTTTGAAGGCTTCAGTGAAAAAGACATAACCGGCATTGATCGGCAGAAGGGAATGGAATTTCAAAACACGTCTCTGGAACTCACGGCATCAGTAATAGGCCAGCGGGCCGGGGTTCAATTTCTAAAAGGATACTTTCCGGACACAATCACCGAGGAATGTCGGGCACGGCGTTTCGCGGTCGTGAGCCTCGATTGCGATCTTTACGCACCGATGAAGAGCGGATTGGAGTTTTTCTATCCCCGCATGGAACCGGGCGCCATCTTCCTTCTGCACGATTATTCCAGTGGATTTTGGGAAGGCGCGAAGCGTGCCATCGACGAGTTCTGCGCAACGACAGGAGAACACCTTATTCTCATCCCGGATAAGTCCGGCAGCGTTTTTATCCGGAAATCGCAACGCGCCGAAAACCAAACGGAAATGCCGGAATAGCCGTTTGCATACGGTTCTGTAGTGCGCCCTCCTACACTAGATATCCTTCCCGCCCCAGCCTGGCTGTAACGACATCTGACAACGTAAGAGTAGTCCTCAGATCGCCGGCGGGGGGGCGATTAGCTCTCCCGCATCAAGAGCCGTCTTCAAATCTCACTCCCACATTGTCGGAGTAGCGTCGGGGAGTGGGGCGAACTACCTGCCCATTTGAAGGGAGGAGGTGCGAGTCGCCCATTCCCGATTTGAACCCACCTCGCGTAGGCGTGCCCGTTTCCTTTCAATGACATCCACAACGTATCCACGCTGGGTTTGACCCTGGTTGGGGTCACATGCGATAGTTGCCTGTTCACACAATTGCCACAATAGCGTAATCGTATATTCACATCCATGGATCTCCCGACAACCAAGACAGCTAAACGGAGCCGTTGATCGTGCGCCTGATCCCGCGTGAGACCAAATTCTTCGATATGTTCGCGGAAGTCGCGGACAATCTTATCAAAGGGGCGAAAGTCTTGTCGGACTGCCTACACCACTATGACTACGAGCAGCTGCCGGCTGTGGTGGAAAAGATCAAAGAAATCGAGCACCACGGCGACGACATGACTCACCGCATTCTGATCAAACTCAACCAGACGTTCATTACACCGTTCGACCGCGAAGACATTCATTTACTGACGTCGTCGCTGGACGACGTGCTGGATTTTATCAACGGGGCAAGCGACCGTTTGCTTACATACAAGATCGTTAAACCGTCTCCCTCGGCCAAGGTGCTGGCAGGGATCATTTTGAAGCAGAGCCAGGAGCTGGGCAAGGCGGTTGCTCTGCTCAACAAAGACGGCAAACTCCTGGAGCACTGCGTAGAAGTGAACCGGTTGGAGAATGAAGCTGACCAGGTTAGCCGGGAAGCCATCGGCCGGCTGTTCGACGGCGGATATGATCCGATCACTCTGATCAAGCTGAAGGAACTGCTGGAAATTCTGGAGACCGCTACCGATAAAGCTGAAGACGTGGCCAACGTACTGGAGACAGTCGTTCTGAAGAACGCTTAAGGCGCCAGACCGTGCATTCGATCGCAAATCCACCCCAGGATGTGTACGCGTGAGCGCCGGCCTTCTTCTGCTTCTCATCACGGTCGCGACCGCATTAGCTTTCGACTTTCTAAACGGATTTCACGACGCCGCGAACAGTATTGCGACGGTGGTTTCCACTCGCGTGCTTTCGCCGCGATTGGCGGTGGTGTGGGCGGCTGCGTTTAATTTTCTGGCGGCCTTTCTGCTGGGCATTGCCGTGGCCAAAACCATCGGGCAGGGAATGATCCAGCTGAGCATCGTCACCCAGTACGTCGTGTTGGCTGGGTTGCTGGGGGCAATCGTCTGGGACCTGCTGACATGGTTGCTGGGGTTGCCGACCTCGTCTTCGCATGCCTTGATCGGAGGGTACGCCGGAGCAGCAATGGCCCGCGCAGCCGCCCTTCACGGTTGGCGCAGCGCTCCGCACGTGATCCTTCCCGGCGGCTGGACCAAGACGTTGATCTTTATTGTGGTTGCGCCGGTGATGGGCTTTGTTCTGGGTTTCGGCTTCATGGTCGCGATCTCCTGGATTTTCCAGCGCAAATCGCCGCGCCAGGTGGACAAGCTCTTTCGCAGGCTCCAATTGCTTTCGGCGGCGGCCTATAGTCTGGGGCACGGCGGCAATGACGCTCAGAAAACCATGGGCATAGTGGCGGGCGCGCTTTATACCGCCGGAGTCATGCAGCGGAGCGACTTCGCAGGTAATTGGGGGCGCTGGCACTGGCCCATCATCCTCGCTGCCCACACGGCCATCGCGCTCGGCACGTATTTCGGCGGATGGCGCATTGTGCATACCATGGGATCGAAGATTACCAAGCTAAAGCCGGTGGGCGGATTCTGTGCCGAAGCTGCCGGCGCCATTACTCTCTTCGGAACGGCATTGGCGGGAATCCCGGTGAGCACGACTCACACCATCACCGGAGCGATCATCGGGGTGGGAACCACGAACCGGATTTCGGCGGTGCGGTGGGGAATAGCCAGGCGCATCGTATGGGCTTGGATCCTGACCATTCCGGCGTCAGCCGTCGTTGCCATGACGGCGTTCTGGCTGATCCGGCTGTTTGATCCCACAGCGTAAGACGGTGGAGAAATTTCTATCTGTTCATGCTACTACTACATTGTCAGAGCAGCCGATTCAGCCGGCGGGTCAGGCAATTCCAACCGGGCGCATGCTACTACGCTATCGGGCGGAGGCAGCGGCTGCCACATTACCTATCTCGATCAGAACGGGTGGGGATCGGGCTTTACCGGTGCAATCTCGATCAAGAACACCGGCAACGCGCAGATCAATGCGTGGACCCTGACGTGGACGTGGTCCGGCGATTAGCAGATCACGCAGTCGTGGAACTCGAACTACGCGCAGAGCGGGCAGAATGTTGCGCTCACCAATGCCGCGTGAAATCCCATCATCAATCCCGGCGACACCTTGACCGGCTCGGCTTCAACGCGAACTATAGCGGAACCAACAGTAACCCGACCGTGTCTTATTTGAACGGGATGTTGTGTCAGTGAGTTCAGGAAACGGTCCCACCCCTGTCGCTGGTGAGTTGCTCTAGGGGTGGGGACTTCTGGGATCTGACTTGGGGCTTTTCTCGGGCGCTAAGTCTAGAACGAGAACAGCATCTGCAAATCGATTCGCCGGCTAGCTGAGCCAGAAGAAAATGGAGCACCGGCCAGCGCGTTCGACGTGCCAAACAGCGGCGAGTCGAGATTCCCGATGGGCGGTGCGTAATTGACATTGTTCAGCAGGTTTCGTGCGCTGATGCTGAACGTCAGGTTGTACTTGCGGCTGGTCTCTCCGCTGAAAATGAATGGTCCACCACCAGGCCCTCCTAGGCCACGACCTCCGAGTCCGCCGCCACCGCCGCCACGACCACCCCCTCCGCCGCCGGGACCTCGCGATCCGCCCGAGCCGCCATGGCCTTCGACTTTCGGTCCCAGACCAAATGTCTTGCTTAGTCGCAGATTCAAGCTGAACAAGCTGGTACCGGTGCCGTAGTTGATGGGTGTAATGACTTGTCCCGGAATAGGCACGGTGTTGAAGGTACCGTACGGAGTGGCGATGACTTTACCCCCGGGGCCGGCGGTAGTCGCCAGCGCGGGCCGGTCATTGAAGATCGAGTCGCCGTTAAGATCCTGACCGACGATGATGTCAAACGGCGCGCCGGAGTCGGCGATGATAAACGGACTGAGGCGTAACGCGTAGGGAAGGGAAATAGTCCCGCCGACGAAGACGCGATTGCGGACGTCGAACGCAGCGCGCCCGTAGTCTTCCATGGGATCGTAGGAGTTCATCACGAACTGTGGAGAAGTGGTTCCTCCGCCGAACGCACCACCGAATCCGCCACCGCCCGACGAGATCGAAACCGCACCGCCGGAGCCGAGATCGCTATTGGCGAAGTTGAGCGAGTAGAAACCGAAGAGCGATAGCTTATTGCCGACACTGACGCGAAAGTTCGCGATCAGTTGGTTCTGCTCGAAGACGCCGCCGGAGTTGTATTGGTAGACATTGGCATTATTGCCCAGGGGACGAATGCCGCTGTTGGGGTCGGCTGGATTGTATGTGCCAGGCAATGGGGCGTTGGCATTGCGCAAGAAAAGCTGATGCACTCCGCGTGAGTTCAGATAGGTAACCGAAACGGTTGCATTCTTGGTGACCTGACGCTCCACGCTGACGGCCGCTTCCATGGTATAGGGCACGCGCAGGTTTGACTGAACGTTGTAGACGGTTGGCGAAGTCGTCGATAGTTGAGCTAATTGGGCCGGCGTCGGAATCAGGGGATAGAAGTTGGGATTCGCAACGACATATTGTTGCTGCGTGGTCCCGTTGTAACGCTCGGCTTGCAACAGGTAGTCATACGAGAAGCGATCGTAGAAGATGCCATATCCACCGCGCAGCACCGTCTTCGGCGCTGTTTTATTGTGACCCAGTCCCCAGGCCAGACTCACGCGCGGGGCCCAATCGCCTTGATAAGGAATGCCGGTCTGGGTTTCATAACGCAGGCCGGCGCTGAGCGTGATATTGGGACGCAGCCTCCATTCATCCTCCACGTACAAGCCGACATCAACCATGGAAACATCGGAAAGGGGTTGTCCGGCGACCAGAATAAACTGGCTCGCGCCGCCTCCCATCGCTCGAATTTGCGCCGGAGTCAGGCCTTCCTGCAGACCAGTCTCTGTGATCTGATACGCGTTGATGGAGGAAAAATTATAAGACCCGTTAAAGCCTGAATCCTGCGAGCTGGAAAACAGCGTTCCCCGTAACCTTCCGCCGAACTTGATGAAGTGCTTGCTGTGCGCGATGGAAGTGTAATTCTGCAGCTCGTAGTGGTCCTGATTGCTGACTACGGTGCCGCCGGAACTACCACCACCCGTGAACGCTCCCTGAACAATCAGAGTCGGATCAATGCTCAACGGAATCGAGTTGTCGGTGTCGCGGATGTACTGAAAGCGCGTCTCATTCACCATGGTGGGACTGATGGTCTGAGTGTCGCTGATCTGTACTGTCTGCTCGGTGCTTTGCGAGTTGAAGCCGGTGGAGGGAAGAGAGAATTCGCCGATGCCACTATTATCGACCGCGTTGCGCACATACTGATAGCGCACCGTCAGCGTGTTCTTCGGAGAAAGCTGGAAGTCGACGCGCGGGCTGATGTTGAGCCGCTTCGCCGGACTGGGCACGGTCGCGTTGTAGGGAACGATAGTATTGCCCGGGCCGAGCACCTGGGCGACGATCACGCTCACGTTATCGATATCGCGCTGCTGAATGGTGAAGAAGAACGAAGCCTTCTTGTCGATCGGACCGCTGACGTTGCCGTTGAAGATTTCCGAGTAATACCCGGGCGTCTCGGTAATGAAGGGATTGAGCGAATTGAACGCCGAAGAATTTCCGTTCACCATGAACTGGCCGTGGAACTTGTCGGTTCCCGGCTTGGTGAACACCTCGATGCGCCCATAGCCCAGCTTGTCATATTCGGCCGAGAACGGATTCTGGTTGATGCGGATTTCGCGGATCGCCGATTTCGGCGGAAGCTGGCCGGCGGTGAATCCGTCGACGTAGATTTGGCCGCCGTTCGGCCCGGCGGATGGGCCGGCAAGAGCCTGCAGCTCCGACGCTAACTCATCGGGATCGTCGGAGAGCGCATCGAGGTCTTGGCCCTTCAGCACTAATGTTCCGGCGCTGTTCTTCGGGCTCACGCTTACCGTTGGCGATTCTTCCTGTACCTCGACATTCTGTTTCTCGACCTCGATCTGCATGCCAATGTCGAGCTCCTGGGATTGACCAGCCACAATACTCACGTCCGCTTCCTGATCGACCGCAAAGCCCTTTGCCGTAATTGTGACGTTGTAGGAACCGGGACTGAGTCCTTTAAGCTCGTAAATGCCTTGGTGGTTGGTCACAGTGCTGACCGGCTTTCCACTGGCCCCGGTAGCGGTTACGGTTGCCTCGGGAATGACGGCGCCGGAGGGATCGGTGACACGCCCGCGCAGGCTTCCCGACGTCTGCCCCAGGGCAGCAATGGCGAAGATCGATAGCAAGCAGACGATAAGGGCACACAAACGCATTTGCAGTAGTTGGACTTTCATGGAGCCAAAAAGTTCGATTGCTGCATGTATTCCGCTAGGGAGTGTCTCCCGTTCCAGCATTTGCTCCAGTGGACAGATTCCATGGTGACAAAATCGTGCTGGCCTGAATGGGAGAAGCTGCGGCAAGAATCGGCTCGACGCCGCTAAGCATGATGATCACCGTGGAAGGTGAATCGGCCGAACCTTCGGTAGCCACGATCATCAACGCATCGCCCTTCTGGAGTTCGCCGAGACTGAGGCTGGGCATGCGGCTGAGCATTTGCTGAAGGTTGGGCGAATGGCCCGGACGAATCCCGCCAGGACTAGGACCGCCGTCGGGAAGCTTGGCATCGGCTTGGGCGCGCGAGGCAGGCCCGCCTGCAGCGGCACCCCCTCCCGTGCCCTCCTTCAACCGCGAGGCAATACGCATGGCAAACATGGGTGGCAACTTGTGTAATTGCGAATCCGAGGCGACCTTCAACGTGACCGGCCGCTTATTCGCCAAGTCCGTCACCGTGATGGTGTTGTTCGCCGCATCCGCCGACACGACGACGCCGGCGATGCTGCGGAAGCTTCCGGAGACAACTTCTGCTGCGGCCAACTCCTTGCCGTCGTCGCTCTTAGTGCCGCGAGCGCGCAGTTGGTCGCCGGGCTTGATCTCCTCCAACGTGCCCGGCTTGGCATCGTCGAACTTCACCGAATTGGGAGCGTAGCGGCGGATGATCGTGTCTTTCGAGACATGGACCGCAAGCGTGCTCGGCGCGCCCAGCGTTCCGGTGGAGAGCGTGATGGTTCCCGTGGCAACTTCGACCGTCTTCACTACGCCGCCCGTGCCATTCTTCTGCCACTCTACGCGATCGTGCTCCTGCTTCTCGGCGACATCGGACTTCTTCATGATGACGGCCGAGGTAGCTGAGACGGACTTGCCGTCGTCTGAACCTGCTCCACCTGCCAACATGCGATCACCCACCTGCACATCGCTCAACTGAGTCGGGGACGCGCTCTTCAGATCGGTTTGCCCCGGCGCCATGCGCACCAGGCGAGTGGTGGGCCCGATCAGCACGTTGACCTCAGAGCCGGAATCGGTAGTCAGCGTGATGCTGTTGCCGTTCAATGACTTGATAACGCCAACCACACGGGTTTTCTTTGCTGCGCCGGGTGCCTCTGACCCTTGCGTCTGTTGCGCGTTGCCGGTGTACGGAGCCAAGATCAGCAGGACACCAAGAACAAGGGCGGCAGCGATTCCAATAGCTCTCCGGATTGCGCTCATAGCTTCCATTTCGCCTAACTTCTACCTAAACACACCAGAATATCCGCTTATGTTAAGAAAACATAAGTTTTGTAAACGTATGGAAAAGGGTCTGGAAGCATCTTGACAACCACAGCGTGTCTGCCTCAGGAATCACTTGTACCAGGACAGTCCGGAGACCTTCCCGTCACAACTCAGCCTCATCCGTGAGGCGGACTCCGCGCGGAACCAAAACGCTGGCAGTTTCGTAGTACAGTGCAGTCACCGAGGCCCGATGCAACTACAAATTGAGAACCTCTCCAAACGCTATCCTAACGGGACGCAGGCATTGCAAGACGTCTCGCTCACCATCCCACTTGGCATGTTCGGACTACTTGGCCCTAACGGGGCAGGGAAGTCCACGCTCATGCGCACGCTGGCGACTCTACAGGAAGCCGACAGCGGCAGCGCCCAACTCGGCGGCGTTGACGTGCTGCGGCAGAAAGATGAAGTCCGCAAGCTGCTGGGATATTTGCCACAGGAGTTTGGACTCTACCCCAAGGTCACGGCGGAAAATCTTCTGTCACACTTTGCCGCGCTGAAGGGAATCGAAAATGCCAAAGAGCGTCGCGACGTGGTGCAGACGCTGCTGAAGCAGACCAATCTGTGGGAGCATCGCAACAAGCCGCTGGGCAGCTTCTCCGGGGGCATGAAGCAGCGCTTCGGCATTGCACAGGCGCTGCTGGGCAATCCGCGGTTGATCATCGTTGATGAACCGACCGCCGGCCTCGATCCCGAAGAGCGGGTGCGCTTTCACAACTTGCTGAGCGCCATCGGCGAGAACGTGATCGTGATTCTTTCCACCCACATCGTTTCCGACGTCAGCGATCTTTGCCGCAACATGGCGATCATTCACCAGGGACGCGTGCACGCTGTCGGCGACCCTGCCGAGCTGGTGGCGCGACTGAATGGTCGGGTGTGGAGGAAAGCGATCTCGCGCGCGGAGCTGCCTGATTATCAGCAACGGTTTCGCATCATTTCCATGCATCTGTTCGCGGGACGCACCGTGCTGCACGTGCTGCAGGACGAAGCGCCTGACGGCGACTTTGATCCGGTGACGCCCGACCTTGAGGATTTGTACTTCGCCACCATCAAGGGCTTTCTGCACGGCGCGGCTGCGGGCCAGCCGGCCAACTGACACCATGTTAGCGAACATCTTCCTGTTCGACGTTGCCCAGCGTCTGCGACGCCTTTCCACCTACGCTTACTTCGTCGTATTTTTCGCCCTAGGCTGCCTTTTCATCCTGATGTCGGGCGGCGCCTTCTCCGATGCCAGCGTCGATTTCGGCACCGGCGGCAAGGTGTTGGTCAACTCGCCCTATGCGCTGAACTCGGTCATTACCTACATCTGTTTCTTTGGCATCATCATCACCGCCGCTATTGCTGGGCAGGCGACCTACCAGGACATCGACAACAACTCTGCCGTATTTTTCTACACCTCGCCCATCACCAAGTTCGATTATCTTGGCGGGCGTTTCTTGGCAGCCTTCGCCGTACAGGTCCTGATTTTCATTAGTGTGGGTCTGGGGGCATGGATCACCATGCTGCTGCCGTGGCTGGACAAGACGCGCCTGGGTCCGGAGATGGCCGCGGCGTATTTTCAGCCGTACTTCATCAACGTCCTGCCCAACCTGCTCTTCCTGACCGCGATTTTCTTTGCGCTGGCCGCCCTCACGCGAAAGATGCTGCCGGTGTACGTGGCCAGCGTGCTGGTGCTGATCGGCTACTTCGCGGTTACGCAAAATTCGGCGGCCCTGACCCCAAGTTTGCGCTTCGCCTTGCTGGATCCTCTCGGCAGCGCGGCTATTGATCACATCACCCGCTACTGGACGCCATTCCAACGCAACACGCAGCTCATCCCGCTGCAGGGAGCTTTGCTGGCCAATCGTGCTCTCTGGTTGGGCATCGGAGCAATTTCCCTGGTTCTCACCTACGTGAAGTTTGGCTTCGCCTACCCGGCGGAACGGAGTAAGCGCAGCCGGCCCCCTGAGGAAGCCGAGCCGGTGCCGGCTGCGGAATCGCTGCCCATCGCACATCCCGTATTCTCCGCGGCAGCCTCGCTGCGCCAGTTGCTCTCACTCACCCGCATCCAATTCACCGAGACTACCAAAAACGTATTCTTCCTGGTACTGATGCTGGCCGGTGGACTGTTCGCCGTCTTCACCGCCAGCGGCATTACCAATCCGTTATCTACGTCTACCTATCCTGTCACCTATCTGATGCTGCAGGATGCAGGCGCCGGTTTCGCACTGTTCGCCCTGGCCATCATCATTTTCTATTCCGGCGAACTGGTGTGGCGGGAGCGCGATGCCCAGCTCAATCAAGTGATGGACGCCTTTCCCCTGCAACGCTGGGTTCTGTTTACCTCAAAACTCTTCGCGTTGATGCTGGTGCAAGTGCTGGTGGTGCTTCTGATCCTGGCGGTCGGGTTTGATTGTCCAGATCTCTCAGGGCTACCACCATTTCGAGCTCGGGCTTTACTTTCGGGAGCTTTTTCTCAACCGGCTAACGCAGCTCTGGATCCTCTGCGTGCTCGCGATGTTTGTCCAGACCGTGGTCAATAACAAGTATCTCGGTCATTTCGTCATGGTGCTGTACATCGTGGGCACCATCGCGCTGCCGCAGGCTGGATTTCAGGACTACCTATATCGCTTCGGCCAGACTCCTCAGGTTACCTATTCCGATATGAACGGCTATGGTCCGTTCCTGCAGCCGTTGATCTGGTTCCGGCTGTATTGGGCCATAGCCGCGGTTTTGCTGGCGATTGTGACCAATCTCTTCTGGGTGCGGGGAACGGAAAGCAGCTGGCGAGTGCGGATGGACCTGGCCGCCGCCAGATTCTCGCGCGCGACGCTGGCCGGCGCGACTATCTGTGTCGTTTTATTCGTTGGGGTTGGCGGATACATCTTCTACAACACGCACATCCTCAATCCGTACCGGACCACGTTCAAGATTGATGAAGCGCGCGCGCAGTACGAGAAGAAGTATCGGCAATACTGGGCGCTTCCGCAGCCGCGCATCACCGACGTAACCACCCATATCGACATTTATCCCGACCAGCGCTCGGTGTCCGTACACGGCACGATGTGGCTGGAGAACAAGACGTCGTCCGACATCGACCAGGTTGCGGTGACGCTGTGGCCGGTTGACCTGGCGCCGCTGCCGCGACCCCATCTTCAGGTTAAGCAGCTTGGCTTTGTCGGAGGGCAGACCGCACTGATCGAGGACCCCACTCTCGGTTTTTACCTTTACAAGCTGCCCACGCCACTCCCACCGCACGGGCGCATCGAGCTGGACTATGCGCTCGAGTATGACAATCCGGGTTTCGATAACTCGCAGCCCAACACCGACATCGTTCGCAATGGAACCTTCGTCAACGATCGCTACCACCCCTATATCGGCTACGCGCCCGACATCGAGTTAACCGACGACAGCACCCGCCATCGCCACGGGCTGGAGAAGGTGAGACGGCTGCCCACCTTGGACGACGTTGCTGCTCGCCAATACAACAGTGGCAGCTTCGACGCCGACTGGATCAATTTTGAGGCGACCGTCAGCACTACGCCTGACCAGATCGCCATGGCCCCCGGCTACCTGCAGAAGGAGTGGGTGCAGGATGGACGGCGCTACTTCCATTACAAGATGGACGCGCCGATCATGAACATCTACTCCATCCAATCGGCGCGCTATGCGGTGCGGCGCGATCACTGGGACGGCGTGAATCTGGAGATCTACTACCAGCCGGGACACGAATTCAACCTGGACGCGATGATGGAAAGCATGAAGGAGACGCTGGCCTACTGCAGCGCCAACTTCAGCCCTTTCCAATTCCATCAACTGCGCATCATCGAGTTTCCCCGCTATGGCACGTTTGCCGAATCATTTGCTAACACGGTGCCGTTCTCTGAATCGATCGGATTCCTCACCAAAATAGGGACCAAGCCCGATGCGGTAAACCTTCCCTTCTACGTGACCGCGCACGAGACCGGCCATCAATGGTGGGGACATCAGGTAATGTCGGCCTATGTGCAAGGCGCCACCTCCATCGACGAGACAATGGCGCAATACACCGCACTGATGGTGATGAAGCATCACTTCGGCGCGGAGTCGATGAAACGATTCCTGCGCTTCGAACTCGACCAGTATCTGCGCGGCCGGGGAACTGAGCGCAACGAAGAGAATCCGCTGTACAAAGTCGATCCCAACCAAGGCTATATTCATTACAACAAGGGCGCGATGGTGATGTACGCGCTACAGGACTACATCGGTGAAGACCAAGTCAACGCAGCCATACGCGATTTCCTGAAGGTATACGCGTTCAAGGGACCGCCTTATCCCACCTCGCTTGACTTGGAAAGCTACTTCCGCAAGGTGACGCCGGCCCAATATCAGCAGGCATTCGACGACCTGTTCCGCAACATCACCATCTACGACGACCGGGCGCTTTCAGCCGACTATGTCCGGCGCTCCGACGGGAAATATGACGTGCATCTGAAGACCGAGTCGAAGAAGTTTCATGCCGATACCCACGGCCAGGAGCAGGCGGTTCCGGTGGACGACTGGATCGACATTGGCGTACTTGATGATGGGAAGTACCTCTACCTGCAGAAACAGAAGATCACAGGCGAAAAGGCAGATATCACGGTAACGGTCGACACGCTGCCGACGCAGGCAGGTATCGATCCCATGGACAAGCTGATCGACCGCAATCCGGATGACAACGTGGTTGCAGTGAAGAAGCGGTAGCCTAGCTAGCGTCCGGTCTGGCAACGGCATCGTCAGCGCCGCTGCCGCCAATAGCTCAATTCTCACCCTGGGTAGCGGTGGTTTTCCAACTTTCAACGAACTCGCAGACTCAGCGCAACAAAAATCTTCGCAGGGACAACACGGCTGCTGGCGGTGTCTTCTAACTGAACGAACGATGCACTGATATCACTGTTTCAGGAGACCCGCATGCATGTAGATCCCAAAATACTTGGTCTCGTAGTGGTGGTCATTCTGGCGCTTGTAGCGGTCGTCGGAGTAATGATGCAACGGCGAAGAGCCGCTTTGCGCCAGCGTTTCGGACCGGAGTACGAGCGCACGGTTCGGGCGCGCGGCTCGGAACGGGAAGCCCAAGCCCTGCTCCAGGAACGTGAAAAACGAGTTGAGAAGTTTCATATTCGCAACCTCGATACTGCTCAGCGGCAACAGTATGCGGACCGTTGGCGCACGGTTCAGTCCCGCTTCGTAGATGATCCCAGGGGAGCCGTCATTGATGCGGATGACGCTGTGGTCTCTCTGATGGGTGCTCGCGGATATCCCATGGCCGACTTTGAGCAGCGCGCGGCCGATCTGTCGGTTGACCATCCTCACGTGGTCGAGAACTATCGCGCGGCTCATGAAATCGCCGTACGGCACCGTCAAGGGCGTGCCACTACGGAAGACCTGCGACAGGCAATGATCTATTACCGGTCGCTCTTTGAGGACCTTTTGGACGGGCGTAGACCCGGAGCAATAAGAGAGGTTGCATAATGGCGGAGTTTCGAAGAAGAGAAGCAGAACTTACAACCGCAGATCTAGCAGGGCGTAGCGAGAAGTTGCGTGAGACGGAAGATCGCCCCCAGTTGGTTCGTGGTCAACGAGTCACGGAACGGGAGAGTGTTCTAGACGGCTCAGCCCGAACACTCAATCAGGCAATTCCGCTACCCGACGAAAGCACGAATACCGTTCCCGGTTCCGTGGTCGGCGCAGCCAACCCACCCGCTCCCCTATTTTCCGAAGCGGAAGTTGGTGACTTCCGCTCGCGTTGGAGCACTATACAGACCGGGTTCGTTGACGAACCTCGGCGCGCCGTGGAGGATGCGGACAATTTGGTCGCTTCCCTCATGAAGAAACTGGCCGAAGGCTTTGCCAATAAACGCGCGGGCTTAGAAAAACAGTGGGACCGAGGTGATAACGTCTCAACCGAAGACTTGCGCGTGGCTCTGCAACGTTACCGTTCTTTTTTTGATCGCCTGCTGAAGGTGTAACCTTTCAAACTCAATCCGGGGCTGTGCCTGCCTGAGAGGTGCGGCCCCGTGGTCTCCACATCACTGCAGCTGGACTAATGCCTTCTTCACTTTTTCGGCATCGGCCCCGTCGGGCTTCAGCTTGAGGTAGGCTTCGTAGTTCTTCCGCGCCTCGTTGCGTTCTCCCAGCTTTTGCTGTGCCTGTGCTAGCCCTATCAGCGCTGCGGCAGAGTCGGGCTTGATCTCCACCGCTTCTTTCAGGCGCCCTTCGGCGGCGCGATAATTCTTGTCGCCGAGATAGTAGTAGCCAACTTCGATGTCCTTGGCGGCCTGGCGCTCGTCGTCGGGGATAGGTTTATCCGGAGTCGCCGCGGGAGCCGACCAGCAAGTGTGGAAGATGGCGTCGATGCAATGGGGATCGAGCTTGTTGAGAGCGCGCTTGCCGCCGGACTTCGCAGGAGGCGCGGTCTGCACCCCTTGATCGGGAGTGGAAGCGTCAGGAGGCGTTGCAGGCTGAGGCCGCGAGGTGCTTTCGCCCGCCGGCGCCTGCGTGTCCTGGGCGAAAGCTCCGGGAGTAAGCCCGATCAGGAGCAGCAGGAGAGCGCAGATCGAATCATGGTGAATCCAGTACGATTCTGGCGCGGAAACGTTTGTGCAGAGGTTTCTTTGCCGAATTCGATTCGACAAGTGTTGCCAAGCCATAGGTCACCCTACGGCGTGGCAGCCTCGACCCTAGCGTGTTAAATCACGCGTTGTTCGATCCCTGTGCTTTACTTGCCTAATTGTTGCGCCAGGTACGGACCGATTCCCATTTCCTGAATGGCATGCAGTTGCGCTTCCAGGAAGTCGGCATGGATCTCCTCATCATGCAGCAAGCGATCGAAGAGGTCCTTGCTGCCCGCGTCTCCGGCTTCGCGACAGATGGCGGAAGCGTCGTTATATTCCTTGATCGCGCCCGCCTCCGAGGCCAGGTCGGCCTGGAGTTGCTGTTGCACGTTGGCGCCGATCTCGGGAGTCAAAGGCACCGCGACGTTGGGCGTTCCATCGAGGAAAATAATGCGCTCGATCAGGCTTTCCGCGTGCTTCATCTCTTGGATGGCACGCGCCTTGGTGGCCCCGGCCAGACGGACGTAACCCCAGTTTTCGCAAATTTCCGCCTGTACCATGTATTGGGCAATAGCTGTCAATTCCGCACACAGCGCCATATTCAACTGCTCGATCACTTTCTCATCGCCACGCATTAAGAGCTCCTTGTCTTGATGAAACGCGATCGTGGTGTAGAACTCTGCGAGATGCGTCACAGAGCTGAGTGATCTCAGCGGCGGCGAGAAAGCGGCTGCAGTCGGGCCGGCGTTATACTTTCTTCTTCATGCCCAAAGAAATGTTGGAACGAGTCCGAGTTGTCATCGACCAGACATTGGAGCGGCTGCTGCCGCCGGCTACGCAGTATCCATCGTCCATTCACCAGGCCATGCGGCATAGCGTTTTCGCCGGCGGCAAGCGGCTGCGTCCCATCCTGTGCATGGAAGCGGGGCAAATGGTGGAAGGCTGCGTTCCACCCGGCATCGAGGAACTGGGCGCGGCACTGGAGATGCTCCACACCTACTCGCTCATCCACGACGACCTGCCGGCGCTCGACAACGACGACTTGCGCCGAAGCCTACCCACCTGCCACAAAGCCTTCGGCGAAGCCACAGCGATTTTGGCCGGCGACGCTCTGCAGACCTATGCCTATGAGGTAATGGCCAAGCTGCAGTGCCGGCCTAAGGCGAGAGTTGCCATAATCGGCGAGGTTTCGCATGCCACCGGAACCATCGACGGCATGATTGGCGGGCAGGTGATGGATTTGGAAGCCGAACATACCCGCCCCGATGCCAAGACGCTGGAATATATCCATCGCTCCAAGACGGGCGCGCTGCTGACCGCGAGCGTCGTGACTGGAGGTCTGTACGCCGGAGCCAATGCTGCGCAGATCCGGAGCCTGCGGGATTTCGGCCGGAACATTGGCTTGGCGTTTCAGATCGTAGACGACGTGCTCGATGTGACCCAGACGTCCGAACAGTTGGGCAAGACAGCGGGCAAGGATACTGCTACCGAGAAGGCGACCTATCCCTCATTGTTCGGCATAGATGCCTCGCTGAAGCAGGCGGATGAGTTGGTGGCCAAGGCGACCGCCGCACTCGACGGCTTCGGTGAGAGCGCGACCAACCTGCGCGAGATCGCACATTTTCTGGTGGAACGGAAGAAGTGAAGGCATTGCCGCGTCGTCGCTAGACCGGTGCTTCAACGCCGCGGTAAGAATGGCACGCCGCGAGTCGAAACACGGACTCGTGAGCCCGAAGGGCGAAATTTGTGTTAGCCGTGGGCGTCAGCCCGCGGTAAGATCCCCTTCAACACTCAATCCGCGGAGCGGCGATACCCTCTACCGCAACAACGCAGCCATGTGTTGTGACCCTTGCGCAATTCCCAGCGACCAATTGACCGCGTTGATGAAGAAGTTGGGGAACAGTCCGATGCCGACTGTACCGAGCGCGGTAATGGTCAGCGCGAGCCGCATCGATGGAGCAAGCTGCACCGGCTCGCCCTCGATCGGCTGGCGCATCAACATGGCGTTGGCGATTCGCATGTAGTAGTACATGCTGATGACGGCGTACAACACAGCCACCGATGCCAGGGCGTAGTGTCCCGTCTGAATGAGACTTAGGAAGATGAAGTACTTGCCCCAGAAGCCGGCCAGCGGCGGAATTCCGGCTAGCGACAGCAGGAACACCAGCATCAGGATGGCTTCCGTCGGAGCTTTGAAGTAGAGCCCGGCGATGTCGTCGATCTCGTCGCCGATAATGTTGCGGCGGCGCAGCGACGTCACCACCGCGAACGCGCCCAGGTTCATGAAGGTGTACACCAGCAGATAAATCAGGATGGCCATGATGCCGGTGGAATTGGTTTGTCCATCGCTGGCGATCAGGCCCAGCAGCATATAGCCGACGTGGGCGATCGACGAGTAGGCCAGCAGACGCTTCAGATTCGTTTGGGTAATTGCGGCCAGGTTGCCACCGGTCATGGTTGCGATGGAAACGAAGATCAGCAGCGGCACATACATCGAGCGCAGCGGATAAAGCCCGAAGAAGAAGATGCGCAGCAACATCGCCCAGCCGGCGGACTTGACCGCGACTGACATAAATCCGGTGATACTGGTGGGTGCTCCTTCGTAAGCATCGGGAGCCCATTGGTGGAACGGTACTGCCGCAATCTTGAAAAGCAAGCCAGTCGTGGTCGCTAGCAGCGCGAAGATGACGATCGGATCATTGGGTCGAGTAGCGATGATTTGCTGCAAACCCTGTGCGATGCCCGCTAGATTGGTGCTGCCGGTCAGTCCGTAGAACAACGACAGGCCATAGGCAAAGATTCCCGAGGAGAAAGCGCCTAGCAGCAGATACTTCAGCGCAGCCTCGTTGGAGCGCTTGTCACGCCGCAGGAATCCGACCAGGACATAGGTCGAGATGGCCATCAGTTCCAGGCCGATGAAGATGAGAACGATGTCGTAACCGGCAGCCATGCACATCATGCCGACGATGGAAAACAGCAGCAACGCGTAAAACTCGCCGTGATTTTCGTGCTCGATTTCGAGATAGCGAATCGACATCAGGACTGGCAATCGCGCCACCGGCCAGGAACAGGTAGAAGAAGTAAATCGCAAAAGGATCGACCAGCAGCGATCCCATGAAGCCGGTATCGATGAAGGGCAAGCCTTGCGACTGCGCGACGTGATACGCGTAATGCAGTTTTGCTACTGCGGCGGCCGAAAATGCCAGGCCGGCCAGCGCGGTAAATGCATTGACCCGCTTCCACTGCTTAGGCAGTATCAGGTCGATCATCAGGATGCCCAGCGCGAACAGCGTCAGCAGCAGCATGGGCAAGGCCAGCAGGTAGTCGGTGCTCGAGAAATAAGAAGACAAGGACTGGGTGAGCGAGGTGGTCACAAGTTCATCCTCACTTCGTTAAGGCGGCCGATAAGCTCGCCGTGTTCACAGTTGTGGCCGGGTGAGGCCGAGTCTGCGTCAGAGCGGGCCGGCTTGACGCGGGGCTACTGGTGCCTACAAAAGAAATGTTTGCCGGCTGGGTGGAAGGGCACGGTTTTAGCCGTGCTGCAGTCCCGTCATTACAATTTGGCTTTAGCCCCGGTGTACCGCGGCTAAAGCCATTCTTGGTATCGTCCGCTTTCACCGGGTTGAAACCCGGTGCTTCCACCGGGCCGTCGGCTGGGTCGCCAGCGCCGGCTTCTGCAATCCGGGATAATCCGGCCGCACCGTCGCCACCAGATTGTTTACCGGCGTGGAGAGAATCTGGAATAACGGCTTCGGATAAAGGCCGATCCCGAACGCAATGATGACCAGCGGTACAAAAGTCGCCAGCTCGCGTCCTGAGAGATCGAGCAGCCCTTCGTTTTTGTGGTTGTTCACCGGTCCGAAGAAGACGCGCTGATAGAGCCATAGCAGATAGGCCGCAGCGAGAATCACGCCCGGCACCGCCCAGGCAGCCCAAACCTTGTTCTCCATGAACGTGCCTTGCAGGATGGTGAACTCGCCAACGAAACCGTTGAGCAGCGGCAATCCCATCGACGACATGAACATGATCAGCGTGATGGTGGCGTAAACCGGCATCACGTTGGAGATGCCGCCATACTCCGAAATCTCGCGCGTGTGGCGGCGCTCGTACAGAATGCCGACAATCAAGAACAGGGCGCCGGTGGAAATGCCATGGTTGATCTGCTGTATCACCGATCCGCTAAGGCCCAGCGGACTCAGGGCAAAGATACCCAAGGTGCAGAAGCCCAGGTGGCTGACGGACGAGTAGGCCACCAGCTTCTTCATGTCCTTCTGCATTAGCGAGACCAGCGCACCGTAGATGATGCCGATCAGCGAGAGCACAATCATGAACTCGCGCACCCACGGCGTCATGGCGACGGCCGGGAAGAACGGCAGGGAAAAGCGGATCAGCCCGTACGTTCCCATCTTCAGCAGAACACCGGCCAGAATCACCGAGCCTGCGGTTGGCGCCTCAACGTGCGCGTCCGGCAGCCAGGTGTGGAAGGGGAACATTGGCACCTTGATCGCGAAGCCGAGGAAGAAAGCGAAGAACAGCCAGATGGCCGCGTGGCCGCCAATCTTCGGCGCCGTCGCGTAGAGATCGGGCAAGTAGAAGGTGTATACGCCGGTCAGGGTGTGGTGATGGAAGTACAGGAACAGAATGCCCAGCAGCATCAGCACCGAACCGAACAGGGTGTACAGGAAAAACTTGATCGCCGCGTAGAGTTTGCGCGGTCCGCCCCAGATGCCGATCAGCAGATACATCGGCACCAGCATGGCCTCCCAGAAGACGAAGAAGAGGAACATGTCGTTGGCCATGAAGACCCCGAGCATGCCCGTCTGCAGCACCAGAAACCAGATGTAATACTCTTTCACCCGGTCCTGGATGGCGTTCCACGACGACAGGATCGAGATGGCGCCCAGCAGCGTAGTCAGCATGATCAGCAGGAACGAAATGCCGTCAATGCCGATGACGTAGCCGGCCCCGATCGAGGGGATCCAGTTGTTGGGATGGCCTTCGACAAACTGGAAGCCGGCGCGGTCCTTCAGCGCCCAGAACCAGGGAATCAGCGGCAGCGAGACAGCAAAGCCGAGGAAGGCAAAGATGTTGGCGACCCAGCGGATCGCATCCTTGCTTTCCTTCGGCACCAGCAGCAGGAGCGCGGCCCCCACCAGCGGCGTAAATAAAATGATCGAAAGTATGTGGTTATACATTTTCTATTGGGCTCTCAGCTGTCAGCTATCAGCCGTCAGCTTGTAAATCGCTATTCGCCCTTCGCTTTCGCCAGAAGACTTCATCAACCGTGTCATCCTGAGCGGAGGATCGCTTCTTTTGCGACCTGGAGTCGAAGGACCCCTGATAATCACCCATCAATCTCCGAGGACCGTTGTCAAGCCGGGCCGAACTGACAACTGACAACCGGCAACCGACAACTGGCCCTTCACCACTTGACGACGTAGTAGCAAACAAATCCCACCAAGCCGGCCACCATCACCAGCGCGTACCACTGCACCAGGCCCCACTGCACCAGGCGCACCGGATACGACGCCAGCCGGGTCACAATGCCTACGCCGTTGACGAACAGGCCGTCGATGATCCACTTGTCCCACAGGTTCGACAGTGTGCCGCCCATGCGCGTCGTCCAACCCGCGCCATTCACCGCGCCGTCGATTACCTCGGAATCAAACTTCCATAAACCCTCGCCCAGGCCCATCGCGCCCAGCCGCACGTCTCCCACTTTCCTGCGTCCGGTAAACACCCAGTCGTAGATCTCGTCGACGTAATACTTGCGGAACAGCGTCTTGTACCAGCGCGGAGCGTAAACGTTGATCGGCTCCTTGTAGCCGTTGTCCGCATTCTTGTAGGCTCGCTGCGCCAGCCACCATCCCGCCACCGCCGCCCCACCGAGGCGAACATCAGGATGTATTCCAGCGGATCGGTGTGCTCCACTTGCTGCTCGCCGGCGGCAACCTGCGCGGCCTTGCCCTGTTCTTCCAACACGACCGCCTCCTTGGCAAAAACCGGCTCCAGGAACTTCTCGAAGCGATTCGATCCGCCCAGGCTGTGCGGCAATCCCAGGAACCCGGCGCCGACGGAGCAGATCGCCAGAATCACCAGCGGCACCGTCATCGTTTTGGGCGACTCGTGGATGTGGTGCTCAACTTCGTGATTCATGCGCGGCTTGCCAAAGAACGTCAGGTAGATCAGCCGGAACATGTAGAACGAGGTCATCAGCGCGGTGAGAAACGCGATGTACCACAGGTAACGATAAGCGCCGCCTTCGCGCGACCAGGTCTCCCACAAGATCGCGTCTTTGGAGAAGAATCCCGCGAAACCCGGAATGCCCGAGATAGCCAGCGTCGCCACCAGCATGGTGCCGAACGTAGTCTTGATCTTGCCGTGCAGCGCGCCCATGTGCTGCATCTCCTGCTCGCCGCTCATGGCGTGAATCACCGAGCCGGCTCCCAGGAACAGCAGCGCTTTAAAGAACGCGTGGGTGAAGACGTGGAAGACGCCGGCGGCGAAGGCTCCCACGCCGAGCGCCAGGAACATGTATCCCAGTTGCGACACCGTCGAGTAGGCCAGCACGCGCTTGATGTCGTTCTGCACCAGTCCGATGGTCGCGGCAAAAATCGCGGTCAGCGCGCCGATGATGGCCACCGTCTTCATCGCATTAGGCGCAAGCACGAACAACGCATTCGATCGCGCCACCATGTACACGCCCGCGGTGACCATGGTCGCGGCGTGGATCAGGGCCGAGACCGGCGTGGGACCTTCCATCGCGTCCGGCAGCCAGACATACAGGGGAAATTGTGCCGACTTGCCGCAGGCTCCCACGAACAAGCAGCAGGCAGGCAGCGGTGATCACCTTATCGCCGATGAGGAACTGCCCGCTGCGGGCCAGATGATTGATCGTGGTGTACTGCACTGAGCCGAAATACCAGGCAATCGTGAACATGCCCAGCAGGAATCCGGCATCACCGACGCGATTAACGATGAATGCCTTATTAGCGGCGGTGGAGGCCGAGTGGCGCAGGAAATAGAAACCGATCAGCAGATATGAGCACAGGCCCACGCCCTCCCAGCCCACGAACATCACGGCATAGTTGTTGGCCAGAATCAGCGTCAGCATGGAGAACATGAACAGGTTCAGGTAGCCGAAGAACCGGTAATAGCCGCCCTCGTGCGCCATGTAGCCCATCGAGTAAATGTGGATGAGCATGCCCACGCCGGTAACGAACAGCAGCCAGATCGAGGACAGGGGATCGAGCAGGAAGCCGACATCGGCGCGGAACGCAGCGGTGCGGCCGCCGTGCATGATGTAGCCGATGAGGGCGCGGCGTCAGCCGGTGTGTGGCCCAGACCGAGGTGTACAGAACCTTCTCAAATGGCTTGCCGGGATGTTCGGCGGAGTAGCCCGTGTATTGCCAGACCGCGAGGCAGGCCCACACAAACGCCAGCACCACGACCCCGACGCAGACGCCGTTCACCGCCTGCTTCGACAGCTTGCGTCCAAAGAAGAACATGCAAGCCGCGCCGAAGGCGGGAAACAGCGGTATTAACCAGTTGTGGTCTAGAAAGAACATTTCGTAGCTCTCAGCCCTCAGCTATCAGCCGTCAGTAAAGTCGCAATTCGCTTTTCGCCCTTCGCTCTTCGCCGGATACAACAACCTGCTGTCATCCTGAGCGGAGCCCGCCGTGGCGGGCGGAGTCGAAGGACCTCTCTCGTTCCGACGACCCTACTTCTTCGTGTCATCCCGACCGAGGACTTCAGTCCAACTCAACGGTTGTCATCCTGACCGAGGACTTTAGTCCGAGCGGAGGGACCTGCTTTTCTGCCGTCCCCGAGGGACTCAGATCTCTTCTTCACGCCCACCCAACGCTGAAGCGCTGGGCTATCATCTTTCGTCCCACTCCGTGGGACTGCACCACTCGTCAGTCAAAGATCAAACCAACCTGCGGCGTCTTGCCGCGACAATCGTCATTCTGCCGCCGGCTAAAGCCGGCTCCGTGAGGTTCGACGGCTCTCACGCTGGCCTGAAGGCCAGCACTACCCGAACCGACTTGACCGCCGACAACCGACCACTGGCCACTGACAACTGCCTTTCACCACTTCAGAAGATCCACCTCATCCACGTTCACCGTCTCCTTGTTGCGGAAGAAGGCGATGATGATGCCCAACCCGACGGCAGCTTCGGCCGCGGCATCGGTGATCACGAAGATGGCGAATACTTGTCCGTGCAATCCGTAGAGCCGGGAGAACGCTACCAAATTCAGGTTCACCGCGTTCAGGATTAGCTCAATCGACATCAGGATGATGACCACGTTCCGGCGGGTCAGCACGCCAATGGTGCCGATCATGAACAGCGCCGCCGCGACAACCAGGTAATGCAGGGTGGTGATCTCTGTCATAAATAGCACTCAGCAATTAGCAACTAGCCAAATCAAAACCTTGTATTCGCCCAAAACTGACAACTGACAACCGGCAACTGACAACTGCCTTTTCAAATCCTCTTCTTCGCCATGACCACCGCGCCTACGATGGCCACCAGCAGCAGCAGGGAAGCAATTTCGAATGGGAACATGTACTGCCCGTATAACGCGAGGCCGATTTGCTGGGTGTTGTCAGCTTCCAGTCCGCGATATCCCTGATAGAAGGCGGAGGGAAAGGTGCCGCGTCCGGCGCGATACACGAACAGCAGCAGCGCGCCCAACGCCAGGGCAGCAATCGTTCCCACCAGCCACTGCTTGTTGAACTGATACTCGCGGATATTCTGCTCCAGGTTTACCAGCATGATGACGAACAGGAACAGCACCATGATGCCGCCGGCGTAGAGCACGATCTGCACGCCAGCCACGAAGGGTGCATACAGCATCAGGTAAAAGCCTGCCAGCGACAGCAAGGTCACGATTAGTGCCAACGCCGCGTGCACCGGGTTGCGTTGGGTGATCACCGCGATCGCCGACACAATGGCCAGCACCGCCAGAAAGTAGAAGAAGAATGTTGTTGCCACCGGCATCATTTCGCGTATTTCTCCGGTTCTTGCCCGCGTTCCAGCGCGGCCTGATCCAGCACCATGCCCTCGCGGGTGTAGAACGCGATCTCAAAGTCCTGGGTCAGCTCTAACGCGTCGGTCGAACAAGCTTCGGCGCACAGGCCGCAGAACATGCAACGGCTCAAGTCGTAGGTCCATGAGACCGGCTCTTTGCGCTTGGTCACCGGGTTGCGCTCGCCCTTGACGACGATCAATTTCTCAGGACAAGCCAACGCGCACAGATTGCAGACAATGCACATCGACTCGCCACCCTCTGGGTTCACCTTCAACCGTGGAAGACCCCGGTAGCGCTCGAAGATGACTGGTCGCTCCAGCGGATACTGCTCCGTAATTGCCTCACTTGGGGCCTGATAGTTAAACGTAACCTTGAGGCCTTTGATCAAGTCGATCAGCAACAGTTTGCGCAGCAACGGCTTCAGACTCATGGCAGTAGCCCCACAATCGCCGACGAGATTTGCGGCAGCAGTCCCCACAGCGCGGTCGCAATCAGGACAGCCAAGCCGGTCGGCAGCAGTACCTTCCAACCCACTTTCATGAGCTGGTCAAAACGGTAGCGCGGAAACGTGCCGCGATACCAGATGTACATGTACATGAAGAAGGCAACCTTGACGACGAACCAGTAGATGTCCTGCACGCGCTCGCGCACTGGAGTAATAACCAGCACCAGGCCGATGAAGCCGAGCAGCAATCCGAAGATCCCCAGACCGATGGTCTGAATCTTCATCTGCGGAATCTTGGGCATCCGCACCGTTCCCAGCAGGCAGAGGAAAGCCAGCACGAACAGCGTCAGCGCCGGAAAGAGCGAGAACGCCGTGTTCCAGGCCGAGCCGCTCAGCCAGTTGGGGAAGGGCCGCATCCAACCGCCCAGCCACAGCGTGACTGCGATCGACGAGACTGCGAGCATGGCCGCGTATTCCGCCAGGAAGAACAGCGACCAGCGAAAGCCACTGTACTCGGTATGAAAGCCGGCGACCAGTTCGGACTCGGCTTCGGGCAGATCGAACGGGGCGCGATTGGTTTCCGCGACCATGGCGATGGCAAACACGCCGAACGCCAGAAATCCCAGGGGGAAGAACTTGAAGATGAACCAGGTGTGCTGCGAGGCCTGCGCCTCGACGATGCCGATCATGCTCAATGTACCCGTGCCGGTCTGCAGACTGGTCATCAGTACGGCGCAAATAATCGCCAGGCCCATGGCGATTTCGTAAGAAACCATTTGCGCGCTGGAACGCAGCGAGCCCATCAGCGGGTAATGCGAGTTCGACGACCAGCCGGCCATGATGATGCCCAGCACGCCCAGCGACGACACGCCCAACATAAAGAGGATGCCGATGTTCATGTCGGTTACGGCGTGGGTGCGGCCGAAGGGCACGACCAGGAACGTGGTGAACGCAGTCATCGTCACGACGACCGGCGCGCTCCAAAACACGAACTTGTCGGCGTCCTGCGGAATGATGTCTTCCTTGATCAGCAGCTTCAGCGCGTCGGCGAAGGGCTGCAGCAGGCCGTGCGGACCCACGCGCATGGGGCCGAGCCGAATCTGCATGTGCGCGAGAATTTTGCGCTCCAGCCAGTTCATGGCGATCACGGCCAGGGAAATTCCGACGGTGATGAGCAGGATGTAAATGGTCGCCCACAACATGCTGCCGGCTTCGCCCGGGGTGGCGCTAGAGCTCAGATATTTTGTGATGGCATGAAGCATTCTTTTATTCCGGGGCTAAAGCCCCATAATTTTCGGGCTTTCAACGCGGGCCTAAAGGCCCGCTCTTCCACCCTTTCGACGCTGGCCTCAAGGCCAGCACCACCAACCTCTACCGATCCACTTCTCCCAGCACGATATCGAGCGTTCCGATGACGGCGACTACATCGGCCACCAGCAGGCCGCGCACCATCTTGTCGAGGGCTTGCAGGTTGACGAACGACGGCGGCCGCACCCGCACCCGGTAAGGCTGGGTGGAACCATCGCTCACGATGAAATATCCCAGCTCGCCTTTCGGGGCTTCGATGGAGTGGTAAATCTCGCCCACCGGCGGCTTGAAGACCTTCGGAATCTTGGCCATGATCGGCCCTTGCGGCAAGCCATCGACCGCCTGGCGGATGATGCGTACCGATTGCCGCATCTCCTCGATACGCACCAGATACCGGTCATAGGTATCGCCGTTCAATCCGGTCGGAATCTCGAAATCGAAGTTCTTGTAGCACTCGTAAGGTTGCGCCTTGCGCAGGTCCCACTTCACGCCGCTGGCCCGTAGCACCGGTCCGGTCACGCCCAGCGCGATGCAGTCTTCCGGATTCAAAATCCCGACGCCCTTGGTGCGCCGCAGCCAGATGCGGTTGGTGGTCAGCAGCTCTTCGTACTCGTCGAGCTTGGGCAGGAATGCGTCGCAGAACTTCTGGCAGTCCTGCTCGAAGCCGTCATAGGCCTCGTAGATGCAGCCGCCGATACGGAACGCGTGCGTGGTAAGCCGGGCGCCGCAATATTTCTCGAAGATCTTCAGGATCTCTTCGCGATCGCGGAAGCAATAGAACAGCGGGGTCAGCGCGCCGATATCGAGGGCGTGCGTGCCCAGCCAAACCTGGTGGCTGGCGATGCGGCACAGCTCGGTCAGGATGACGCGAATGTATTGCGCGCGCGGCGGAGCTTCCACGTTCTGCAGCTTCTCGACCGCTTCGCAATAGCCCAGACCGTTGGAGACCGCAGCCACATAATCCATGCGATCGACATAGGGATTGAACATCGCGTAGGTGCGGTTTTCGCCGATCTTTTCTACCCCGCGATGCAGGTAGCCGATGACGCATTCCGTGCCCAGAACCTTTTCGCCGTCGAGCTTGAGGATGACGCGCAGCACGCCATGGGTCGAGGGATGCTGCGGTCCCATGTTGAGCACCAGCTCGTTCGCATCAAGAAAAGTTTCGTCCTTGGTATCGAGGTCGAGGTAGTCCGTGGTCCCCGAGTCACGCCGCTCTTGCGCTTGGGTTGAGAGGTAATCGATGCGATCGCTCATTGTCCACTCTCGATGCCCAGGTTGATCTGCACCCACTCCTGGTCCTGCTGCAGAATCGGATAATCCTTGCGCAGGGGATGGCCTTTCCAGCCATCGGGCAACAGAATGCGCTTCAGGTCGGGATGTCCGTCGAAGACGATGCCGAACATGTCGTAGACCTCGCGCTCCAGCCAGTTGGCCGTCTCCCAAATGCCGACCGCGGTGGGAAGATGTTCACCGTCCTTGATGTAGGTTTTGATCCGCAGCCGCTCGTTGTAATGAAAAGAGTAGAGAACGTAAATGACGTCAAACTGGGCTTCACGCATGGGATAGTGCACGGCGGTGATGTCGACGCAGTAGTTGAAGAGCTGCTCGTCTCGCATGCGAAGCAGAATTTCGTAAACGATAGTGCTTTCGACCACCAGATATTTCTGACCCAGATAGGTGCTGGCTTCGCGGATGCCGGAGCCGTACTGGCTGCGCAACTGCCTTACCAGTTCCGAATCCCAAGGCTCGGGCTTAGGGCCTTCCGGCCTGGGCGCGGGTTTGGCGGCCGCGGGTGTAGCGGGCTTAGCCGCAACCGGTGCGGGCTTGTCTGCTGACGGGGCTGCGGCAGGCTTCGTGGTTTCCGCTGGTTTCTGCGGTACCGGATTCGTCCCGGCCACTGGAACATTCTCGGCCGCCGTGGAACTTGCCGCCGGGGCGGCCGTTCCAGGGTCCCCGGTAGACGCCGGGCTGGTGCTTGCCGGGGTTCCGGATTCAGGCAAAACGGGATTCGCTTCTTTCGTTTCCTCGGGCACTTCCATGCCTCTCTTCTGTGCCGCTGACGACTCTCAGCGAAGTTTCAGTTGTAGCAGTTTTGGACGCCCCGGTTCTTGTACGATAGTCACCCCGTACTGTGATGTCGGTCACACTGTTGCTCACAACTGCAACATTTGACGTCGTCCGGCTGTTCTACTAAGGGCATTCTTCTCCTCCTGACCGTTCTCCGCAATGGCAAAAGTATTGTGCCGCCACGGGCCGGCTGCTGCCGCTCCGATGTCCTCCGTCTCCGAGGCGTGTTTAAGTGGAGCAGCGAAAGCGCCGATGAAATCTCTGGATACGTCAGGCGGAGGGATTTCTGTGAGCAAGCCATCAGGGAATCAGGGACTAACCAGAAGAGATTTCGTCAAAACCGTAGGCATCGGGATCGGCAGCTTGCCGACCATCGGTCTGGGTCTTGGAACGCTCGGGCTGACCGGCTGTGGAAGCAGTCCAACGCCGCCTCAGCCCGTGCCGACGCCCGTCGTCTCCTGGCCCATTGCCAGCCAGGTCTACACCACGGCGCAACACCAGGTGTGCCCGGTTGCTGTGTCAGCCGCCACCCCCCACATCTCTCCCGCGGCGGTTTCTGAGTATGCCACGTACGGGTATAGCGCGTGGAATCTCGCCGGGCCGCTGGCGTACGTCCCGCGCAAAGATCTGGCGCCGGCTTATACGGGAGCGCCTAACGTTGCCCGGCTGCTGTTCTACTACTCCATGTCCGACATTCATATTGCCGACAAGGAATCGCCGGCGCAGGCCAACTACATTGGCATAAGCGCCGGCTATGGTTCCGGCGAGTCATCGGCCTACTCGCCCATCATTCTGTCCACGACGCAGGTGCTCGACGCCGCCGTCCAGACCATCAACGCCCTGCACAAAGTGACACCATTCGACTTCGGTATATCGCTGGGAGACGACTGCAACAACTCGCAATACAACGAACTGCGCTGGTTCCTCGACACCCTCGACGGCAAAGTCATCACTCCCAGTTCGGGCGCGCACCGCGGCGCCTCCACCATCGATTACCAGAAGCCTTTTTACGCCGCCGGCCTCAATCCCGAGATTCCCTGGTACCAGGTCATCGGCAATCACGATCAGTTCTGGATGGGCTCGGCGTTTGAATGCAGCAAGACGCGCAACGCCCACATCGGCAGCGGCATTCTGAACATAGCCGACGATCCCGGAAAGCCAGACATCGAGAGTACGGGCGCTTATATGGGCGTGGTCGATGGCTCGACCATTTACGGCGACATCTACGGCGGCGGCCCGGTAGCCGACTTCACTCCGCCTCCCAGCGTCATTGCGGATTCCAACCGCCATACCCTGGCCAGTACCACCTCCACCACGCGCGACTGGATGGCGGAGTTCTTCAATACCACCAGCAATCCCGTTGGCCACGGATTTACCCAGGCCAATCTCGACCAGGACCTCGCCTGTTACAGCTTTGTGCCCGAAGTCCGATATCCCGATCAAGTTCATTGTGCTGGACGATACGGTGAAGGGACGGGACCAGGAAGATTACGCTGCCGGCGCGCTCGACGATACCCGATTCCAGTGGCTGGTCAATGAGCTCGAGGCCGGACAAGCGGCCAATCAGCTCATGGTGATCTGCGCCCACGTTCCCATCCTGCCGCAAAACACCTTGACCGATACCACGCCGTTTCCCATGTGGCCGGGCCCGCTATATACCGACGAGTATGTCCTCAGCACCTTGCATCAGTATCCCAATCTCATCTTATGGATGGCCGGTCACCGTCACGTGAATGTGGTCACGCCGCAACCGGATCCCAGCGGCGATCCCACGCTGGCTTTCTGGGAAGTTGAGACCTGCTCACTGCGCGATCATCCGCAGCAGTTCCGAACCTTCGACATTCGCCGCAATAGCGACAACACGGTTTCCATCATCATCACTAATGTCGATCCTGCGGTACAGCCCGGCTCGCCGGCGTACAAGTCCCGGGGATATGCGATTGGCGCGGCTCGCGTCTATCTCAGCTACCCGCTCAACGATACGACCTCGCACTCCTACAATGCCGAACTGGTGGTGCAGCTGACGCCGGTAATGCAGTCGGTGATTTCGCAGGCGGGGTCGGCGATAAAGTAAGGCGGTTCCGGGGGGCCTATCGAGATGATTTCCGGATAGTTGTTAGATTTATCTCTGGCCTGTCATTTTAAGCGGACGATTGCGTCGTTTGCGATCCGGAGTCGAGAGACCCGCCACGGCAACGTGCGCGCGAACGCGGACCTGAAGGTCCGCATTACCCGATCCGAAAGGCGAAAAGCGAAGAGCGGCCTGCCCTACACCCACTCCAGTGCGCCCTTTTTCCAGATCCAGATATATCCCACGATCAGGATGCCGAGGAAGATCATCATCTCCAGCAAACCGAACAGGCCCAGCAGTTTGAACTGCACGGCCCAGGGAAACAGGAAGATAGTTTCCACATCGAAGACCACGAAGAGGATGGCCACGATGTAGAAGCGCACCGTATAGCGGCCGCGAGCGTTGTCGAAGGGGGTGATGCCGCACTCATAGGGCATCAGCTTGGTTTTGAAGGGATTCTTAGGGCGGATAAGAGCGCAAATAGCGACCGTTCCGGCGGCAACAAGAAATGCCACCAGGGCGAAGATGAAAATCGGTACGTAATTCTGCGGCATAAATTCTTCCCAGCTGGCGGGCTTCCTGATTCGGACTAACCGGCCCGCGAGACCGTCAACAAAGGCCATACTATACCGCCGCTGCGCACTGGCGGCTATGACGTACGTCACAAAATTTACTGCCTGCCGCTTGACCTGCTCCGGCCATCGGTGATCACGCCCCGGGAAAGCCATGCCCAAGAAATGTTACTCTGATGCCCATTTCCATCCCTTACGAAAAGGCACTGGATCGCGCATGACGGTGAAGACTACGAAGGCACGTGAACCGCGCTGGCCGGCTTTCGTGGCCATGGCAGCGGATGCTTTGATTCACTTCGCCCTGCCGCCTCGGCTTTCCTTAGGGCCGCGCTGGCTGGTCTTTGCAGTCATCTTTGTTCTGCTGATCCCCATCACCTTCAGCTATCGTCGCGGCCGCACCGATGTCACCCGCGTCCTGACCTTCGTCGCCCTGGGCGTGATCACACTGGCGCTGATCGGCTCGCTGGGTCTCCTGATCCAGGGCTTGCCCAGCCACCAGGATCCGCCAAGAACGCTGCTGATTTCGGCGACTCTGCTGTGGCTTACCAACGTGCTGGTCTTCGCGCTCTGGTACTGGAAGCTGGATGCGGGTGGTCCCTTGGGGCGCGACTTGGCAGGCGGCTCGGAGAATAGCTCGTTTTTCTTCCCGCAGATGATGCGCCAGTCGGAGGCCGACCAGAACTGGTCGCCCGTATTTCTGGACTATCTCTTTCTGGCCTTCAACACCAGCACGGCGTTCTCCCCGACCGACACGGCGGTGCTGGCGCGCTGGGCCAAGGTGCTCATGATGCTGCAGGCCATCATCTCGCTGTCGATCATCGCGCTACTGGCGGCGCGGGCGGTGAATGTTCTCTAGGATATGATCTGGTAGCAGGAGGAAGTTTCGGTGAAGATCGCGGGCCGTTGCGTGGTGTTTGTGTTAGGCGTATCACTGCTGGTTTTCGGCTGGCGAAGATCGCACAACGACGTGATTAGCTCGGACAATCCGCGGGGCAACAACGCCGTCCGGTCTTCGGAGCTCATGGTCGTAATCGGCGGATTAGTCGCACTACTGGCCTTCCTGCCGTCCAACGAGGTGCTGGGACGCCTGGCATCGACGTCTCCCAAGCGCCGCAAGCCGACTCAGCCGGCGCAGTTCCGGCGGCGGCGTAAGACCTGAGGGCAGCCCAGCTACTCCGACCGCAGCGCCTGTACCGGATCGAGTTTCGCCGCTCGTCGTGCCGGCAGGTAGCAGGCGAGGAACGCGATCGCGCACAATAAGGCTGCCACCGACGCAAAGGTAACCCCATCGGTCGGTTTCACTCCGAAGAGCATGCTCGCCATAAGGCGCGTCAACGCCAACGCGACAACTACGCCGATCCCTACTCCCGGCAAGGTCATGGCGGCGCCGTCTCGCAGCACGGCTCGCACCACATCGCCCCTTTGCGCGCCCAGGGCCATGCGGATGCCGACCTCCCGGGTCCTTTGTCCCACAATGTAAGATAGAACGCCATAGATGCCGATGCTGGCCAGCAGCAGCGCGCCAGCCGCAAAGATGGAGAACAGCATCATGGCGAAGCGCTGCCGCGCAATTGACTCGGCGACCGCCTGCTGCATGGGCTCCATCTCGTCGACCACCATCTCGCTGTCAAACTGCGTGAGGGCGTGCCGCAGATTGGGAAACACCGCTTCCGGGCTGACTCCTAAGCCCACGCGGGCGAACGCGGCCACCTGGCTGCCGATCACCGGCATCGTGCGGTCGGGCGTCTGGTCGATGGGCTCGTAGTATTCGGCGTCCACGTCGTTGGACTTGTCGGGCGCCAGCCCAAACTGCTTCACGTGCCCCACCACGCCCACAATCTCATCGGTGCGCTCGCCATCGGTGCTCGTCGGCGGGAAGTACACATGTTTGCCCATGGGATTCTGCCCGGGAAAGAACCGCCGCGCGAAGCCCTCGTCGATCACGACCACGCGCGACGAGCGCTCGCTATCGGCTTCGGTGAGAAAGCGTCCCTCGAGCAGCGGAATTCTCATCGTGTTCAAATAGTCCGGATTCACATCGTACCGCAGGGCCGACGGCGCATCCGCTATATGTTGAGGCCGCGTCATACCGTCGGTCCAGAACGGCTCCTCATCGTCGCCAAACATCGGTATTGCGCCCCAGTCCAGCGAAGCTGCCTCTACCCCCGGAACAGCGCGCATGGTCGCTTCCATCTGCCGCATGGCCGCGCGAATAGCCTCCGGCGATTGGCGCGAAAGCGACTTTGAAGGGAGGATGTTGAAGAACATCACGCCTTGCGCATCGAAGCCGGGATTGACATTCCACAACTGCACCAGCGTGCGGATCGTCAGCCCCGCTCCCACGAGGAGCACCAGCGCCATCGCCATCTCTAGCGTGACAAACACCGATTGTGCGCGTGCATGCGCTCCCACCAGCGACCGCCCACTCCGCGTCAGCGTGGCATTCACGTCGGTGCGCGAGGTCTTCAGCGCAGGCGCCAGGCCAAACACGACGCCGGCGAGGACGGACACCACCAGCGTGAAGAGCAGGACCGGCGCATGGATTCCGACGTTTTCCGTGCGGGGCAGCATGTCGGGAATCGCCGCCACCGCTGCCTTGCCACCCCAGTACGCCATTACTAATCCCAGCCCGCCGCCGATCACCCCGAGCATCAGGCTTTCGGTCAGCAACTGCCGGATGATCCGGCCCTGTCCCGCGCCCAGAGCCACACGAACGGCAAACTCACGCTCGCGCGCCGAAGCCCGCGCCAGTTGCAGATTGGCGACATTCACGCACGCAATCAGCAGCACAATTAGCACTGCGCCCATTAGCACCCACAACACGGGACGCACCTCGCCTACAATTTCATCGCGCATGGGAACGATGGTGATCGCGATCCCCGAGTCAATATCAGGATAGGCCGCCTCCAATCCGTGATTCACGCCTTCCATGTCCTGCGCCGCCTGCGACAGGTTCACGCCGGGCTTCAGGCGCGCGATGGCGTCCATGCCCCATGACGCCTGACGCTCACGAAAATGCGGATCGCCATAGTTGCCCACCGGCGTATAGATATCTCCGGGACGAAAGTTCCACTGGCGCAATTGAAAGCTGGAGGGAATGATGCCGATGATGGTGCGCGGAATTCCGTCGAGAACAATCGCCTGACCAAAGATGTTAGGATTCGAGCCCAGCTTCCGCTTCCACAGGCCTTCGGAGACCATTACCGTAGGATTGGCGCCGAGCTGGTCCTCTTCGGTTCGAAACGTCCGCCCCAGCAGCGGCTTCACTCCAAGCATCTCGAAGAAGCCCGCCGACACCATGCGTCCCTTGAGATTTTCGGGCTCGCCCACGCCGGTCAGCTTCATATTGCCCCAGCGATAGGCCACCATTCCCTCGAAGCTGCGGTTGTCGCGCTGCCAGTCGAGAAAGTTCGGATACGAGATCGAACCGTTCACGAAATTCGGCTTGTGATGAAACAGCACAACCAGCCGGTCGGCGTGGGGATAGGGCAGCGGGTTCAGCAGTATTCCATTCACGACGGAGAAGATGGCAGTGTTGGCGCCGATTCCGAGGGCCAGAGTCAGAATAGCAACCGTGGCAAAACCGGGCGACTTCATCATCTGCCGGCCGGCATACTGCAGGTCCTGAAGCAGGCTGCGCATCGGTACACTCCCTTTCCAACCAAGAGAGAACAGCAATCGAGGGCCCAATTCACCTTACTTAAAGTATTAAACGAATTGGACTTGCCCTTTGTTCGTCTAAACCGCAAGGAGACAGGTGTTCAACCTCGGACGCTCGCGTTCGCCAGCGGACAGGGGAACTGCAATCGGCCGGAACCGAATTGCTAAGTAACTAAGTTGTTTTTACAGTGTCAGGAATAGCCGGATATGGTTACAATCAAAACCCATTTCAGAGGGGGGAGATTCCGCGGGTCGGTGTCCGGCGCGACTCACGGAAGTTCTTTTGGAAAAGGAGAACGAACCATGCGCGGCAAAGGATCTTGCGTCGAAGAGGTAGTGGTGCTCACGGTTTTGGCCGTGGCTCTGCTTGCGACCTGCAGCCAGGCGACGGCTCAGGAAACCGTGTTACATAGCTTCGGTCGCGGCACGGATGGAGCCTATCCCACCACCGCGGGCTTGGTTTTCGATGCGGCCGGGAACATCTACGGCACTACCAAGTTTGGCGGTCTCCATAATCAGGGCACGGTTTTCGAGTTGTCGCCCCGCCAAGGCGGCGGTTACACGGAGACGGTCCTGCACAGCTTCGGAAGCAGTGGCACGGACGGTAAACAACCCTCGTCCGGTGTGATCTTAGACGCTGCCGGAAATCTGTACGGTACCACCACCGCCGGCGGCATTCACAACTGCACCGGTGTCAGCAACTGCGGGACGGTTTATGAGATGACACTGAGCAATGGCGTGTGGAGGGAAACGTTGCTGCATAGCTTCGGCGGCACCAATGATGGGGTTTCTCCTGCAGGAGCCTTGGTCTTTGCTGCCAACGGCGATATGTACGGTACGACCATTGGCGGCGGAACGGGGGGCGGCGGTACGGTTTACCGGATGTACCTCAGCAGCGGCGTCTGGCACGAAACGGTGGTGCATAACTTTGGCTACGGCCCCGATGGCCTCGCCCCCTACGCTGCCCTGATCTTTGACTCCGCCGGCAATATGTACAGCACCACTTCCAAAGGCGGATCGAATGTCTGCCCGACCGGCACCTGCGGAACGGTGTTCAAGGAAACTCCTAACGGCAATGGCAGCTGGACGGAGAGCGTGATATTTAACTTCGCGGCGGGCGCCAAGGGGTTTTCGCCCTGGGGCAGCCTGAACATCGATGCCAGCGGCAATCTCTACGGCACCACCCAGTACGGCGGCGCCAATACCTGCTACAACAACGGTTGTGGAACGGTATTCGAACTGTCGCCCCAGCAAGGTGGCGGCTGGACCGAGACGGTGCTGTACAGCTTTAACCTGGGCGACGGCGGACTCTTTCCCTATGCGGGTGTGACCTTCGACAGCGCCGGTAATATCTATGGCACCGACAACCAGGGGGGCAGCCAGAACTATGGGGTGGTGTTTGAACTGTCACCCCAGAATGGCGGTTGGACCGAGAGCGTGGTCCATACCTTCCTCTTCAACGGCACCGATGGCGTCTATCCTTTCGCGGGCTTGGCCATTGATGCCAGCGGCAATCTCTACGGCACCACCTATCAGGGCGGCATCCACGCCGAGGGCACCGTCTTCGAGGTCACGCCTTAGCTTCCACTCTGCGATGACGCGCCCCCGTGTGGCTACGGGGGCGCGCTTCGCTCCGGCTCATCTCGCTACCGGGGTTGGGGTAACTCCAATCGCCGATGCGTGCCTTTTTGAGATGGCTTAATTACCTGGCTGCAATCGCCCCAGTACACCAGCCAGAATCGTTCCTGCCCTTTTCTGATACCCTGCTGAAATTGCATTTTCTTCGACTGGAGTTGCTCTCTCAGATGTCTTTGCGAAATTTGCGTAACTGCTTTGCTCTCCTGATCAGCTTTGCTCTTCCTCTTTCCGCCGCCGACAATTCCAAGAATTCTGCCAATGCTGGCCAGCCATCGTACGAGCTGCCGCAGCCGCAGCAGGAGACGTTGGACCTCAACATGTATCAGCGGATTCGCGAGGAGGGCATCAACCACTCGCACGTGATGGAGTACGCCTCGGCGCTCGACGATGACATCGGACCCCGCCTCACCGGCTCTACCAATGTGAAGCATGCCAATGAGTGGACGCGCGATCAATTCACCGCTATGGGCTGCAGCAACGCCCATCTGGAAGACTGGGGTGAATTTGGCATGGGCTGGCAGCAGCTCAATACCTGGGTTCGCATGACCTCGCCCGACACCGCGGTCTTCATCGCCCAGGCCGCGCCCTGGTCTCCGGCTACCAGCGGCGCCATCACCGCGCCGGTGGTTTGGGTCGATATCAACGACGTGAAGGACTTTGACCAGTACAAAGGCAAGCTAGCCGGAAAGATCGTTCTGTTTGGTGCTATGCGCGATGTCCCTCCGGTCGAAAAGCCGCTCTCGGTGCGGCTGGACGACGCGGAGCTGAAGAAACTCACCGACTATCCCCTCAAACCGCGCAATCAGGATTTCCTGCAGACCTTCATGAAGCGGCTGGAACTGCGCCAGAAAGCAGGGAAGTTCTTTGCCGACGAGCACGTGCTGGCGGTGGTCACCCCCAGCCGTGACGGCCGCGATGGCGGTGGCTCCGGCGGCACCATCTTCGACGACAGCAATGCCGGCTTTGGCTGGGAAGTTTATAAACGCGAAAGCGCGAATCCGGTGCCGGTGGTCGTCATGGCCATTGAAAACTACGGCCGCATGTACCGCCTGATCAAGGCGCACGTTCCGGTGACGGTGGAGATGAATGTCGACACCAAGTTTACCGGCGATCACGAGCACGGCTATGACACCATCGCCGAGATACCGGGCACCGATCCCAAGCTGAAAGACGAAGTGGTGATGGTCGGCGGCCATCTGGATTCCTGGGCCTCGGCGACCGGCGCGACCGATAACGGCGCAGGCACGGTCGTCGCCATGGAGGTGATGCGCATCTTGAATACTCTGCAGGTGAAGCCGCGGCGCACCATTCGTGTGGCCCTGTGGACTGGCGAGGAGGAAGGCGAGTTCGGCTCCTACGGTTACGTGAAGCAACACTTCGGCAACGTGCCGCTGTCCACCGCGCCTGACCAGATGAAATTGCCGGAGTGGGTGCGCAAGCCAGGCGGCCCCATACAGCTCAAGCCTGAGTACCCGAAGATCTCCGCTTACTTTAATCTCGACAATGGCAGCGGCAAGATTCGCGGCATCTATCTACAGGAAAATGCCGCCGTCGGCCCCATCTTCGCGCAGTGGATGGAGCCGCTGAAGGACCTGGGTGTCACCACCATCACGCTGCGCAATACCGGAGGCACCGACCACGAAGCCTTTGACGGCATCGGCATACCCGGATTCCAGTTCATCCAGGATCCGCTGGATTACGGATCACGTTCGCATCACTCCAACATGGATACCTACGAACGCCTCCAAGCCGAGGACCTGGCGCAGGCTGCGGTGGTGGAAGCCATCTTCGTCTATAACACCGCCATGCACGATCAGATGCTGCCCCGCAAGCCGTTCCCGCATCCGGAATTGGATGAGCAACTGAAGGCGCCGCTGAGAAACCTGATGCCCGGAGCGGAAACGATGGAGAAAGACGCCAAGGAGAAAGCCGACCAGACGCCGCTGCAGGAATAAGGGATCGCCGTCGGCGAAAGCGAGGCTGTCAACCGGTGTCTCAGTTCTTAGCCCGGGAGACAGCCACTCGCATCGTTCCGCCTGTTTGCATCATCGAAACTGCAATCCTTCTTCCGCACGAGGGAGCGTGCTTCCAGAGGTGATCGGCGCCGGCTGATTGACCTCTGGTCGCGGTTGGGAGAAAGCATGGGCCGTCGCTTTGCAGAACTCGCTTTTACTCCGCTGGTGAAGCAGCAACAGGAGCAGCATGGCAGCCGCCGCCAATACGCCCGGATGGAGCAAATGGGCGAAGTCGATGAACAGCTCGGCCCTTACGAGCGCCAGTTTATCCAGGAACGAGACGGCTTCTATATGGCGTCGGTCAGCGAGACCGGCTGGCCCTACATCCAGTTTCGCGGCGGAGCGAAGGGTTTTCTACACGTGCTCGACGATCACACGCTGGGCTTCGCCGACCTGCGCGGCAACAAGCAATACATCACTACCGGAAACCTTCAGCATGACAACCGCGTCGCTTTGTTTTTGATGGACTATCCCCGCCAGAGCCGGCTGAAGATTCTGGGCCGGGTGACCCTGCATGAGGGCGACGCAGCTGCCGCCGATCTGATCGAGAAACTACGCGTCCCCGCCGAGAAGACTGTCCCGGAACGCGCGGTAACGATTCAGGTTGAAGCCTTCGACTGGAATTGCCACCAGCACATCACCCCGCGCTACACCCGGGAGGAGCTGGAAGAGATAATTGCTCCGGTCCGTCGCCGCTTGGCTGCCTTGGAAGAAGAGAACGCGCGGTTGCGAGCGGCATCGACCGAGGTAAAGACCGGCTAGACCACCTGATATTTAAAGGCGGTCTATTGCGGCAATTTGTCAGACGGGACTCGCAGCACCAAGTCTTCGCTCCCGTTAAGTCTACGCGCTCGCCTCGGACGCCAGCGTCAACTGGCTCTCGCGCAGGTCCAATTCGTGTTCCAGCAGGCGCAGCACTTCGTCGTTGATGCGGCCTTCGCCACGCAAGCCCAGAGCCGTCTCGCGTTCGGTGCGCAGCAATTCGAGATTCAAGTCGAGTGCATGGCCGTAGAACTGGGCCCTGGCGTCGTCATTTCCGCCGCTCTTACCCTCCAGAACCGACAGGCGATGCTGATAATGGTGCTGCAAATCGTCATAGACCGGGGCAAACTCTGGACTGTCGCCGACTCGCGCCTGCTGCAGTCGGTCCAGCGCTGCTCGGATGACGATCTGTCGGGCCTCGCGCTCTTCGCAGTTCGGACCGCGTAGTCCGGCCAGCCCTAACATGCGGATCAGCCAGGGTAAAGTCAGTCCCTGGAGGACGAGGGTCACCAGGATCACGCTGAAGGTGAGAAAGATGATCATATTACGTTGCGGGAAAGGACTGCCGTCGGCCAGCTTCTCGGGAATGGAGATGGCAGCCGCCAGCGCCACTACGCCGCGCATCCCGGTCCAACCCACGACGAAAACGCCGCGTGCCGTGGGAGCTGGGTAATGCTGGTGCATGACAAGCGTGCGGAACCAGTAACCCATGTGGGAGCCGGGAAACATCCACAACATGCGCAAGACAATCAGTAGCGCGCTGAAAATTGCGCCGTACAGCAGCAACTCTTTCATGCTGTAGCCGCGGATGCCCGCCAGCACGTAAGGCAGTTGCAACCCGATCAGCACGAAGACGAAGCCGTTGAGCACGAAAGTCAGCGACTCCCACACTGCCCCGGCCTGCAACCTCACCTGCGGCGAGAAGAAGCGCGCGCTCTTGCGGCTGAGATAAAGCCCGCAGGCGATCACGGCCAGCACGCCCGAGGCTCGCACGGCCTGCGCCGCCAGATATGTTCCATAAGGAACCAGAATGCTGACCGCAATCTCGATGGGAGCGTCGTCAATCCGGTTCTCGAACCACTCCACGCCCTTGCCGATCAGCAGCCCGATGGCCAGGCCCAGTACGACCAGATACCCTAAACGGCCCAGCGCCTCGGCTACGCTCGGAGTTTGCGAGCGCAGCACGATGGCCAGCCCAAACTCCAGCGCCACCAGGCCGCTGGCGTCGTTGACCAGGCTTTCGCCCTCCAGCAAGTCGACGATGGGTTGCGGCAAGCCCAGCCGTTGCGCGATAGAAGTAGCTGCGATGGCATCGGTGGTCGAAACTACTGCGCCCAGCACAAATCCTAATTGCCAGGTGAAACCGGGGAAAACCCAAGGGGCAGCCAGAGCGACTCCAGCCACCGTGAAGCCCACCAGCCCGAAGGCCAGCATGGAAATGCTAAGCAGGTTGTAGCGGAAGTCGCGCCATGACGTAAGCCAGGCCGCCGAATATAGCAGAGGCGGCAGAACTACCAGGAAGATAACTTGAGGATCGAGCGCGATCCTGGGAATGCCAGGAACAAATCCGACCAGCAGGCCGGCGACGACTAAAACGATAGGATAGGGAGTTTGCAGCTTGCGGGCCAGGGCGGCAAAGGCCACCACAAAAGCCAGCAACAGCAGCACCACCATTTCTGCGGCGTGGATTCCGTCCCCACTGATCCCACCCACCATGATGAAGAAGATTATCGCAATCTGGGGCGGCTCGTCTGCCTGAGCGAGCCAGTCGCAGGGTTATACTCTGCCGTTAGGTTTGGTTTATGAGCGACAGCATTCGTCTGGAAGAGAAGCGCGATATCGACATGACTCTTGACCTGGCGCTGCAGCGCACGGCGCTGGCCTGGGACCGGACATTGCTTTCCTGGGTGCGAACCACGCTGGCGCTGATGGGCGCCGGCATTGTGCTGGCCAAAGGAGCGCAGGTGCTGCACCAGGCGAAGGTGCTGGCCCGCGTCGAAGACGTTCGCAGCGGACACTGGCTCGGCTTGAGCTTAACCGGAATCAGCACGGTGCTGCTGGTGATTGTGTGCGGGCAGTATGTCGGCACTGCGCGGGCGCTAGCCAGGACCCAGGGGTCAAGGCGTCCGCGATTTCCGGCGGCCCTGCTGGCCGCGCTGCTGACGGTTTTGCTGGGATGCGCGGTCTTCGCCGTTCTGATCCTGGACCGAAGTTGACTTGCAGAGCCGCAAGCCCCGAAATAAATGTCCTTACCATAGGTGGAAGCGCCGGGCTTTACAGTTTGCTGAAAACTCCTGTAGTTGTAATGAACGGGTAGAGCGAACCTTCAGGTTCGCGTCTAAGTTCTTTATTTTGGATATCCGGAGCGGGCTTCAGCCGGCGACAGACTGTTCATTTCGAGTTTTTCAGCAAACTGTTTAGCCGGGCCCTTCCACCGTTCTTAGCCGACATTTCTTCTGCACCTGTCAATAGCCCCGGTACTCGATAGCCGCGGCGATTTCTGAGATTCGAAAGTTACACCCAGTCCGCACACTAGCCCACCAGATTCTCGATCGCTTTCACCGCCTCGGCTGGGAACTCCAACTCACGGCTGGCCAGGTCCTGCTTCATGTGCTCGGCGCTGGATGTTCCTGTCAACGGCAGCATCCCAACCTGGCGGGCGAAAGCGAAGATCACCTGCGCTGGAGTTACGTCGGCCTTTGCGGCGAGGCCGGTGATCAACGAGTGTTCGAGCACATCCACATTCGCGGTGAGCAGCGAGAAGCCCTGGTAGACAACCTTGTGCTCGCGGCAGAAGCGGCGCACCTCGCGATCCCAACCGGTGACCGCAAAGCAACGGTTCTGCACAAAGGCGGGCAATTCAGCGCCGGCGGCCATCATGTGCTGCAGATGTTGCAGTGACACGTTGCTGACTCCGATGAAGCGGGTGCGGCCGGCATCACGCTGCCGGCGCATCGCCTCCCACACCTCGGCGTCGGCCTCGGTCCAGCCGTAGCCGGAAGCCGGCCCGTGCAGCAGGTAGCTGTCGACGTAATCCGTTCCCAGATGTTCCAGAGAGCTAGCCATGGATTGTTCGACCTGCACCGCCAGGCGAGCCGCTGGATCGTAGGGCAGGCGATGGTCCTGGCCGGGCCGATAGGTGAATTTCGTCTGCAGAAAAATCTGGGTGCGGGTGACCAGGCCTTCGCGATAAGCAGCCGCCAACGCTTCGCCGACTCCGGCTTCGTGGTAATGCCGCCGCTGATTCGCGGTGTCGATGGCGCGAAAACCGGTGCGCAGCGCCAGGTGAGCGAGAGCTGCTGTGCGTTCTTCTTTCCAGGCGGTGCCGTAGAGAAAATCGGGGACAGGTGCGAATGGTTCGGACATCGGGATATTCTGTCACGAAGCAAGCGCGAGAGCAGCCAACCTCGCCCGATTGGCTTTGCTACACTACGCGCACAGATGTCCGCTGCAACCGAAGTTGTTCGCGTCAAGCGCCCCCGTATCGAATCAGTCGACGTCGTACGCGGAGTGGTAACTGTCCCATTCCGTAACCTACGGCGGTCACGCCGATCCAGGGAATCAGCGGGTAGACGACCCGAACAACGTGTCCGGGAGTCGACAGAATGATGCCTGGCTGGTGCAGAAGGCCTAGGCCGACTCTCTACCAATATCCCTTGAACAGCACGTAGCAGGGCAGGCTGGATTTGCCCTGGGCCGCGGCTTGCAGAGTGCAAGTGTAGGTGCGGCAATCGTGAAAGAACGGAATATAGGGAAAGATGAATTTGCGGTGACGCTGTTTTTCGATGATGGCGTCGGACCGGGCGAGGCTCAACTGAATCGGCTTGCCGATGATGTGTCCTGCGCCCGGCGGCTCGGCATAGTGGTAATAGATGGAGAACAGATGCATCCACGAGCGGCGCTGGATGTTGCCGTAGGAGTCCTGTACCGAGATCTGACCGGCATCGATAAACGGAATGGTGGCCGGGCCAAAGCCGATGGTAACCGGGCCGTTGGAACTATCGACCTCAACCCAGTGATGCGCAAAGGGCCAGCTGTGAAATGTGCGGAGATACATGGTCACCATCTGGGGATGGTTCAACACGGGAGGCGGTTCGGCCGCGCTGCTGCCGGCACCGTGATCGGAAAAACAACTGGCCAAGCCTGCGGCGCACATCCGGTCGCCGACAGATTGCGCCGAGGCCTGTCCCATCATCAGTAAACCCAGCACCAGCGCCGCCAAGTAGCGCGAGCACCGTATTGCGTTCAGCTTCCCCATTGGTCGTGTAGCCCCAGCCGGATCGAGTCAAACCCTCATCGTGGATCATTCGTAGTTCTTGGAAGTCGCTGGCGGAGAATTCAGTTTTATTTGCAGATGCAACTTATTGCTCGGCCCTGTAATAACCCTCGGCGACAGTCAGGTTAGATGTAGAGACGGGCAAAACGGAAGGCTCGGGGAACCGGGGAAATTAACATCGCAAAGCAGGCAAAGCTATGCGACGGGCCAGGCAACTCGTAGCCAAAACCATGAAATTCGGGCAAAGCATGGTCGGTGCTTGATTCAGGTTAATCCGTACTCGTGATGACGATTGACCGCAGGCCTGTTTGTCCCTGCTTCAACCTCAGGCTTCTATAATCGAGTTGTCCACTTATAATCAGGTTTCTCCAACATTCGCCCTGCTCCGATACCGAGCAGACAGGAAGCACTGTGGCACTTGATCAGAAAATTTATCAGCTCCGCAAAGATAAGCTGAAGCAGATCGAAGCGCTGGGGCAGATGGCTTACCCCTATCGCTACGAAACTACCCACACAGTTCCGCAGGTCGTCGGGGAGTTTACCGTCAAGACCGGGCCGGAGCTGGAATCGCCACGCGTCGAAGTCAGTGTTGCCGGGCGGCTGATGTCGATTCGCGTGCAAGGCAAGGCTGGCTTCGCCCATGTGCAGCAAGGTGGGCAGCGGCTGCAGATCTACGTCCGGCTCGACGCGGTTGGGGAGAAGGCGTTTCAGCTCTACAAGCTGCTCGACATCGGCGACTACATGGGGGTGAAGGGCTATCTCTTCCGCACCCGCACCAATGAGCTGACGGTGCATGTCGAGGAACTGACGTTCCTGGTGAAGGACCTGCTCCCGCTGCCGGAGAAGTGGCACGGGCTGCAGGATGTGGAGACGCGCTATCGCCGCCGCTATGTTGATCTCACTATGAACCCCGAGGTGCGCGAGGTCTTCACCAAGCGCGCCAAGGTGGTGCAGTCGATGCGGCGCTTTCTCGACGCGCATGGTTTCGTGGAAGTGGAGACGCCGATGATGCATCCCATCGCGGGCGGCGCCGTGGCCAAGCCGTTCACCACGCATCACAACACCCTGAATGTGGATCTGTTCCTGCGTATCGCGCCTGAGCTCTACCTGAAGCGGTTGGTCGTCGGCGGGATGGATCGGGTTTACGAGATCAATCGCAACTTCCGCAACGAAGGCATCTCGACCCAGCACAATCCCGAGTTCACCATGCTGGAGTTCTACATGGCCTACGCGGATTATCGCGACATGATGGACTTTACGGCGGAGATGCTGGCCCAGGTGGCGCGCGACGTGAACGGGACAACCATCGCCCACTTCAATGGGCAGGAAGTTGACTTCGGCAACGTGCAGCGGCTATCGATGCGCGAGGCCATCATCAAGTTCTGGCCGCAGAACGCGGGCGAGAAGCCCAAGATGAGCGACTTCTCCAACTCGGAGCAGATTGCCGCCATGGTGCGTCGTTACAACCAGGCTAATTCGCACATCCCGTACGATCCGGTTGCGCCCGACGGCAAGACCATCGCCGAGATCTTCGAGTTTGTCGCCGAGCCGCACCTGATCCAGCCGACGTTCATTTACGACTTTCCCCTGGCCATCTCGCCGCTATCGAAGAATAAGCGTGAGCCGGAAGAGAATGCTGAGTGGGTGGAACGCTTCGAGATCTTTGCCGGAGGGTTGGAGATCGGCAACGCCTTCAGCGAACTCAACGATCCCGAGGAGCAACGGCGCCGTTTCGAGCAGCAGTTGACGGAGCGCGCTCGCGGCGACGAAGAAGCTCACCAGATGGACGAGGACTACATTCGCGCCCTGTCGTACGGACTGCCTCCGACCGCCGGCGAGGGCGTCGGCATCGATCGCCTGACCATGTTGCTGACCGATTCACGCTCCATTCGCGATGTGATCCTGTTCCCACTGCTCCGTCCGCTCAAGCGGGAAGAGGAAGAGGAACTGGACAGCAGGGAGGACGGGGAGGGCGCCACCAAGTAGAAGGCGATTCTCCCGATCCCGGAATGACAAAAAGACCCCTCTCGCGAGGGGTCAAAGCGGTTCAGGTGAGGGATTGAGATACGGCAGAGACAGAAGTTAATTCGCCAGCAGCTCGCGCATGCGAAGCCGGGCCTGATGTAATCCCTGGCGCGCGCCGTCTTCGGTAATGTCCAACAGGCGCGCGATGCGGGCATGGTCGTAGCCTTCGACGTCGTGCATCAGGAAAATCAGTTTTTCGGTATCCGGCAGCTGAATCACTGCGCGTTCCAAATCAACCCGCAGGATGTTGCGTCGCACAGATAAGACTTCGTGACAACTGGCGCAGTCGAGCGTCAATGCGCCCAGCGGCATATATTCTCGTAGCTCGGAAATGAGGGCGCGGTCGATTTCCTCAGCGCTCGGGGCATCAGCGCTGCCAAAGGCGCGGCAGAAGGTGTGGGTCATCAACTCTTCCGCCGCCAATTCGTGGTCGGTCATCCAGAACGCCAGAGAGTAAATGCGATGGCGGTTCTGCTCGTATATCGCGCTGGAGCTTTCCACACTGGGCTGTAGAACGGCTGGCATGTATGCGGCAAGACCGGTCATTTTGGCTTCTTGGACACTGAGGTTCATGGATGTCTCCCTTTGGAATTGCTTCCCGTCGCCCTGCTCGTCGCTCTTTGACCAGGACACCTTAGTACTAAGCAATCGGTGTGCCCAAGCATCGCTAGCATCGGGATTCTTATCGCAGATTGTTACTAAGTGATTGAAAATAATACCTATAGCCATTCATGCCATCTTGCGGGATTTCCGCCGCCTTCCGGAGGCGACAAGCCCTCGATAGGCAATCGGGGGATAAGTTGGCGCCTGCCTACCCTGAGTTGGTATCGCGGTACCAACTCGCGTTCACAGTGGTATGTAACTTCTGCCGGTTCGTCAATCGCGGAGACAAATCCCGGCCGAAAACTGGTCTGGTCGAAAATTTCGACCCAGATTCATGCTTACCTAGCTACAATCGAGCAATTAGCGGTGAGCGCAGTTCCGTCATCGACGTTTTTCTTTCCGACTTGCCATGGCCGACCAACGAATATTAGTGGTAGACGACGAAGATTCGATTCGGGATGTGATGTGCTCCATCCTGTCGCAGTCCGGGTTCAACTGCCAACCCGTCACCTCGGGACGCGATGCCCTCGCGATCCTGCATACCGACGACAGCGTGTCCATCGTTCTCTCCGACTTGATCATGGAAGGCATGGACGGCCTCACGCTGCTGTCGCGCATGCAGCAGGAGCACCCCGATATTCCGGTTGTCATGGTGACCGCGGTCCACGACATCTCGGTCGCGCTGGCGGCCATTCGTAATGGCGCATACGACTATCTGCTGAAGCCTTTCGAGAAGGAACAACTGCTAGCCATGGTGCGCCGAGCCATTGAGACCCGCCGCCTCAAGCTGGAGAACCTGGCATATCAAACCAAACTGGAGTCGCTGGTCTCGGCGCGCACCGAGATGTTGCGCAAAGCGCTGGCGGATCTGGAGCGCTCCTATGACATCACGCTGGAGGCGCTAGGCGACGCGCTCGATCTGAAGGATGCCGAAACCGAAGGCCACTCCAAGCGTGTGACCGCCTTCACCATCGCCATCGCGCGGGCTATGGATTTGCCGCAGGACCGCATACGCATCATCGCCCGCGGCGCTTTTCTGCACGACGTTGGCAAGATGGCGATTCCTGACGCGATTCTTCGCAAGCCCGGACGTCTCAGTCCGGAGGAACAGGCGATCATGCGCGAGCATGCCCTGCTGGGCTATCAGATGTTGCGCAAGATACCCTTCCTGCAGGAGGCCTCCGACATCGTTTATTCCCACCAGGAGCGGTATGACGGCAGCGGCTATCCCCGCGGCCTCAAGGGCGACCAGATTCCTCTGGGGGCGCGCATATTTGCCATCGCCGACACCTTCGACGCCATGACCTCCGATCGTCCCTATCGCGCGGCGCAGTCCATCTCCTCCGGCCGCCGTGAGATTGAACGTAACTCCGGCAGACAGTTCGATCCCGAAGTGGTGAAGGTTTTCCTGTCGATCTCCGAGCACATCTGGTTTGAGCTGAGGAACGAAATCGAAAACCAGAACGCGAATCGACGCTATGGAGTCAGGACCGCGCGCGGATCAAACTAATGAGCCGAGGAAGCGGTCGTGAGCTCATCCGCTGCGGGCAAACCGTCGGGCAGTGCGGGTGACGCGACCGGTGAAAACTGGAGGAATCTGCTATGAGCACCGTTTTATCCGACGCTGAGATTCAGCAGGCATTGCAACAACTCCCCGGCTGGAAGAAAAACGGCGGCATCATCGAGCGGCACTTCCAGTTTGGTAATTTCGTGCAAGCCATGGAGTTCGTCAATCAGATCGCGGAAACGGCCGAAGCGTTGAATCATCATCCCGATATTCTGATCAACTACAACAAAGTGACCCTCACCCTGGTATCGCACGATTCCGGTGGGGTGACCCAGCGCGATATCAAGATGGCAGGCAGAATCAACGAACTCGCGCCAGCGTAACCTCCGAAGCTAGAAGCAATCTAGACATCATGCGGCGCTTTTGACGTCCTGGCGTTCGGGAGTGGGCGAGTTTACGCGCGGGGCTACGCTCAGGGCGGGTTACGCCGCCAGGCCCGGAGTCTTGGGTGCGAGGAAAAGTCTATTTGAGTCCTCTCGGGGGCGACAGACGTCAAGATGTCAACAAAGAAAGAACGTAGCAGGGAAGTGTCGCTCTAGTGTTCCAATTCAGCGCTTGGTTCAAGCGACTGCGCAATCTGATTGAGCGCACTCTGGATGCGATCCAACTCATTCTCAAGGCTGTCATTCCATTCCAACCATCGATCAGGCGCGTCACCGAAGCTCTCGAAGAATTCGCGTACCACGCTCCGGCCGCGCTCGCTGAGCAAGAACGCACCGATACTACCCAGTCCCAAGACCGTAAGTGGCAGATACCATCGGCGCATCGGAGCCTCGCAATTCCGACGCCTACTCGCAAAGCGGCGCCTGGCAAAAACTTACCTAGTTAGATTCAATTTGACAATGATTGGATGACGGCGAGCGCCGGAAAGTAAATAGTAAGCTTGATTCCTGCCGTCTCAGGCCACAGATTCCAAAGCCGTAATCGCCTCGACCAGATCCGCTTCCCGAAACAGGAGGCTGGCAATTTGCTTCCGATAGGGGCGCTCCTCGGCCACGCCCCTCAAGCTGCTTTGCTTGAGCCGGTGTTTTTTCCGTTCAATAAGGCTCTGGCGAAGACGTGTGGTTGGTCAAACTGCTGTGGGCGGATTATCATTCGGCGCGGGAAGAATCAGCCTGGTTTGGCGGATGACATGCGCTTGGCTTACTCTTCCTAGTACGAGGCGTCTAGACAGTATCATGCAAAAACCAACAGGCTTTATCGTTGCCGCGTTGCTGCTCTTGCTGGCGGCGCCGATGGTGGCGCAGGATCGTCCGGCCAATCCTCTACCCAACACCCTATGGGTTGGAGCCGACGGCAAGTTTGACTCCGATCCCGACACCGCCCTGGTGCAGTTCAACATCTCGGCCCAGGAAGACAAACTCCAGGACGCAACTCAGAAAGCTACGCAGGCGGCCGAGCAGGTCCGGCAACTGCTGCGCAGCAATGGACTCGATCCCAAGGACGCCCAGATCAGCCGCTTTGCCACCCAGCCGGTCTACGACTACAAGAATCCAAAACGCAAGCTGGTCGGCTATCGGGTGGACGCCAACATCAGTATCAAGCTGAAGGATTTTTCCAAGATCGGGCCGATTACCGACGGACTGTCGAACATGGAGGTTACCGATACTTCGATCAGTTATATGCTGGACGACATCGATGCAGCGAAGATCAAAGCTGTGGAAGACGCCTTGCGACGCACTCACGACGAAGCCAATGCCGTGGCCCGTTCCAGTGGACGAATGTTGGGGGAACTCTCCTACGCCTCGGTGGATACCTTCGAGCAGACTCCGGTGCGCCCCATGATGGCGAAGGCTATGGCAGGCCCGGGTGCCGGGGCCACTGCCGCGCCTCCCACGGCCGAGTTTGGGGCGGAGAAGATTACGGTTACGGCGCATGTGAATGCGCTGTATAACCTGAAGTAGAAGGCGCGCGACTTTTGCGCTGCTGCCGCGTTCATCAGAATGCGGGCTAGCCTGGTTTTATCCGGGGAGGGACAATGAGAGCATGGGTCGCCTTGTTTGTAATGGCGGTGAGTTTGGGAGCTTCGGGCTTCGCCCAGACCAGCACCGACGTTCCCCAACTCACATCACGCACCACGTCGGCTGCCGCCTCTCAGACGAAGAACGATGATCCGCCGCCCACGCCGGTCACGGTTCCCGCCGGCACGAAAATTCCGCTGACTCTGAAGCAAGGGGTCACCAGCAAGAACGCGCGGCCGGGCGATCCGGTTTATGCTCAGACCGCATTCCCCATCACCCAGAACGACCAAATCGTGATTCCCGCCGGAACCTTTGTGCAAGGGGAAGTGCGGCGCGTGCTGCGTCCCGGCCGGGTCAAGGGACGCGCGGAGTTGCAGATGAGCTTTACCTCCATGATCTTCCCTAACGGTTACACCATCATGTTGCCGGGAGCAGTGCAGGGCACGCCGGGTTCGCCAGACAACAGCATGAAGGGGAAGGAAGGGACCATTGAGGGCAACAGCGGCAAAGGGAAGGACGCCGCAACCATTGCGGAGGCTACGATTCCGGGAGCCGGCATTGGCGCGATTGCCGATGGCGGAAAAGGCGCGGCGGTCGGCGCCGGCGTGGGTGGAGTCATTGGGCTGGCCACGGTGTTGCTGAGCCGCGGTCCCGAAATTCAGCTCAATACCGGCGAGTCGATCGAGATGGTGCTGGAAAGCAATATTGCCCTCGATCCAGCGAAGATGCATCGGCCGGCCAACGCGCAGTGATTGATGCGACGATTGATGCTAGACGATGGTCTGGAGAGTCTGTGTGAGAACCGTGCCGCCACTCCGCGGCTCGGGTAAATCTCGCTGTTGACCCAGGACTGCGCTCCGCTGCGTCCTGGGCTAAAGGCAGCACCATCCCTTCGGGGTTCGATTTTCGTGTACTGTACTCCACCGCCCAGTGCAGAGCTAAGTTCTCACGCGCACACCTGAAGGGCCGGCTCTACCCGAACCCTGGCGTCCAATGAGTTTTCAGCAACCTGGGAAGGCGTGGCCTCACCCCGGCTCCCTTCGTCGTTCCCTTCCATCAAATCTTCCGGCACTTCATGGGCGCGAATTTTCACGTTCATCAGACGCAATTTGCACTAGAATCGATTTTAGGAGTTTGGTCCTTGCCCAAGTTTGAAGAGTGTCTGGAGCGCCTGGAAAAAATCGTGGCCGAATTGGAAAAGGGCGATGTCTCGCTCGACCACGCGCTGGAACTCTTTGACGAGGGCATGAAGCTTTCCGGTTCCTGCCGCAAGGAACTGGAAGAAGCCGAAGGCAAAGTCGAAATCCTGCTGAAGCGCAATGGCAAGCTTCAGCCGGAAGCTTTCGAAACAGTACCGCAGCCCGACGCTACAAAATAGCGCCGGTCACGCTCGACGACTTTGAGTTCCGCACCGGCAAGGTGCGATCTGGTTCAACTGTTCAGCCACATTGCTCAACGGATAGCGTTCAGCCATCCTTCTACCATCGTAAAAGAGGTTCGTCATGCGGCCCATTAATGTTGTTCTCGCTCACCACGATGCGCTTCTGGCCGAGCGGCTGGCTGCATCTCTCAGTCCACAATTTCGCAATCTAGTGATCGCTAAGTCATGCGAAGAAGCAAAATCAGCAGTAGCCCGGTTTCGCTCGCCGTTCGCGGTCGTGGATCTCGAACTCGTCGGCCTCGACCAAGTCAAGGATCTGTGCCGCACGTTTCCGTCGACGGCGTTCGTCTGCATTCATCGTCTGGCTGACGACCGAATGTGGTCGGAAGCCTTGGCAGCGGGCGCGGTTGATTGCTGCTGCTCCGCCGATATACACGGCATCCTGCTGGCGTCTGAACGCTACGTAGTTCTCAGCCGGGGACGCTCGGCCGCTGCCTAGTACGTTGGGAGACCCCCCGGCTCTGCCGGGGAGGCAGTAGAAGTTTGACAGATACCGGAGTCCATCGCGGAGACTCCCAGACGTGAGCCGCCAAGCACACGAAAGGGAGTTCGCGATGGACGAAATGGAAAGCCTAAGCCATACCAAGTGGGAGTGCAAATACCATGTGGTATTCATCCCCAAGTGCCGGAGAAAAACCTTGTATGAGGAACTGCGGCGGCACTTGGGCGAGGTATTCCGTAAGTTGGCAGAGCAGAAGGAAAGCCGCATCGAAGAAGGGCATCTGCTGCCCGACCACGTGCACATGATGATCGCGATACCGCCCAAGTATGCGGTGTCGCAGGTGATCGGGTTTATCAAAGGGAAGAGCGCGATCCATCTGGCACGGGTGTATGGGGAGAAGAAACGAAATTCGTGGGGCAGCATTTTTGGGCCCGCGGGTACTTCGTATCCACGGTAGGAAGGGACGAGACGGTGATCCGCGCGTACATCCGGCAGCAAGAAGCCGAGGATAAGCGATTCGACCAAATCAACCTATGGCGCTAACCGGCCACCGTATGGTGCCCTAATCTTCGGGGCCGCGTCAGCGACCCCGGTAGCCGCTTCGAGCGGCTCACAATCTAAAGCCCCCGGCTCTGCCGGGGGATATTTACTCAGTGTGGGGAATCACTAATCTCTGCGGGTGAGTGTCATCGCGGAGCGATCGGCTAGGGGTCTGTCTTCCCGATCAGTCAAGGGTTTCTCTTCCCGACCGAAGCAGCGAGATTTCTCAGCTTTGTCATCCCGAGCCGAGGGATCTGCGGTTCCTCCGGGATGCACCCTGCCGTCTGCGCAACCAACTTCTAGCTGGCAACCGCGGGCGCGCTCACGCGCCGCGGAAGCAGTTCGCCGATGCGCCGGATCTGCGCTCCCACCCCACGCAGCTTTTCCTCGATGTGCTCGTAGCCTCGATCAATGTGGTACACCCGGTCGATGATGGTTTCGCCGTCGGCGACCAAGGCGGCCAGAACCAGCGACGCCGAGGCGCGCAGATCGCTGGCTTGCACAGCTGCGCCGCTGAGCGGGCTGCGTCCGCGAACCACCGCGCGGCTGCCTTCAATCTTGACGTTGGCTCCCATGCGCACCAACTCCTGGGCGTGCATGAAGCGATTCTCGAAGATGTTTTCGGTCACGATGCTGGTCCCCTCGGCCTGGGTCGCCAGCGCCATGTATTGCGCCTGCATGTCGGTGGGGAAGCCGGGATATTCTTCGGTCACCACGTCGGCGCTCTTGAGCGGCCCGTCGCTGATGACGCGGATGGAGTCGCCATTGGGACGCACGTCGACGCCGCATTCTTCCAGCTTCTGCACCAGAGCGTCGAGATGAAGCGGCTCGCAGCCTGAGACCAGCAGATCGCCGCCGGTCAGCGCGCCGGCCACCAGAAACGTACCCGCTTCGATGCGGTCGGGAATGATGCGATGGCGCGCGCCGTGAAGTTTGTCGACCCCGTGGATACGAATGGTGTGCGTACCCGCGCCATCGATCTGCGCTCCCATCTTGTTGAGCAACGCCGCCAGGTCGACGACCTCAGGTTCGCGCGCACAGTTCTCCAGTATAGTCTCGCCCTCCGCCAGCGTGGCTGCCATCAGCAGGTCCTCGGTACCGGTGACGGTGATCTTCTCGAAGACCACGCGGGCGCCTTTGAGGCGGTCGGCCCGCGCCTCGATGTAGCCGTGCTCCTGCGAAATTTTTGCGCCCAGCTTCTCCAGCCCCTTGAGATGCAGATTGATGGGGCGAGCGCCAATGGCACAGCCGCCGGGCAGCGACACCCGAGCGGTTCCCATGCGAGCCACCAGCGGTCCCAAAACCAGGGTAGACGCGCGCATGGTCTTCACCAGCTCGTATGAGGCTTCGGGACTGGAAAGGTCGCGGCAACAAATGGTGGTGCGATGCTGCGCCCGGCCGTAACCCAGTTCGACCTCGGCACCCATGGCGGTCAGCAGCTTGCGCTCGGTCTCGATGTCGCGAACCTGCGGAATATTTTCCAGGATGACCGGCTCGTCGGTGAGCAGAGCCGCTGCCATGGCGGGCAGAGCGGCATTCTTCGCACCGCTGATTCGCACCGTGCCCAGCAGCGGATTACCGCCGCGAATCACAAACTTGTCCATGAGAGAGTGTCCTAACCTCGTACTACTACGTACGCCGAAGCGATGGATCACGGCGCTATCTCCATTTTACGAGTAATGTGGCCAGGAGTCGCTTCGGGTACTACTTAACTTCTGAGATGCGAAGCCTGCGACGTTGCACGCCCCACGAAATGACTCGCGGAGTATATCGCATGGCTGGCTGTGGAAAAGTGCGAATTTACTGCCGGGAGGCTACGGTTCGCTCAGAGCAGCACGGACGTGCCCCTTGGCCTCCTCCAGCCTGCGTTCGGCCTGGGAGCGGCCGACCTTTCTCTTGGTCATAACGATAGCGACCGGAACGCTGCCGCCGGCGTTGCGCAGCGCCTTGACGCTGGCCGCGCGGTCCAGGCCGGTTGCCTCTTGCAGGATGCAAATGCCGCGCTCTGCCAGCTTGCTGTTCTTCTGGTGGAGATGGACCATGAGATTGCCATAGACGTAGCCCAGACGCGTCATCGCGCCGGTGGTCAACATGTTCAGCACCATCTTCTCCGCCGTGCCGGCCTTCATGCGGGTAGAGCCGGCAACGGCTTCGGGACCGACCTCGACCACGATGGCGATTTCGGCCGCACGTTCCAGCGGCGTGTCTCGGTTGCAGGTTATGGCAACTGTTTTCGCGCCGTGGGAGCGGGCGTAATTGAGCGCGGCGACGGTGTAAGGAGTGCGTCCGCTGGCGGCAATGCCGACCACCACATCGCGCTTGTCGGGCTTGCGTTTGGCGATGTCGCCGATTCCGTCGGGGCGCGAATCTTCACTGGCTTCGACCGCCGACCCCAGGGCTTTCACTCCGCCCGCGATGACGAATTGCACCGCCTTGGGATCGCTGTTGAAGGTGGGCGGACATTCGACGGCGTCGAGCGCGCCCAGGCGTCCGCTGGTTCCGGTGCCAACATAGATCAGCCGGCCGCCACTGGAAAGTGCGTCAGCAATAGCCTCGATGGCCTTCGCGATCTGCGGTAGGGCCTGCTCGACAGCGCCGGCGACCTTGGCGTCTTCGGCGTTGATGGCCCGGGCGATCTCCAACGCCGAAAGCGCGTCCAGGTTTTCTGTCGCGGGATTGCGCTGCTCGGTGTCGAGATGGGCGGTGTCGGAAGCGGGTTTGTGCTTCATACGATCAGGGTTCTTACAAAGCTTCGACGATGGCGTCATGCACCTGCGGCCGAACCTCGCGAATGGCTTGGGAGGCACGGTTGGGCCAGGTGCGATTGCTCAGCAGGGTCACCGAGAGCCGGCGCGCCGGATCGATCCATAGCGACGTGCCAGTGAATCCGAGATGGCCGAACGATACCGGCGAAAAATACTTGCCGGCGGACGACTCGGTGGGCGACGGGGTATCCCATCCCAAGGCGCGCGACGTGCCCGGCGGGGAGGGCTCGCGATGAGTGAAGAGTTGCACCGTCTCCGGCTTAAAGAGCGGCGCGCCGTGGCGCAACATACATTCGGCGAAGCTGGCGAGGTTGGTCGCGGGAGCGAAGACACCGGCATGGCCGGCGACACCGCCCATTACATAAGCATTCTCGTCGTTGACTTCGCCCTGAATGATGCGCTTGCGAAGTCGTTGGTCATCTTCGGTAGGCGGAATCGCCGGCTTCCATTCAATCGGCGGAAGAAAGCGGGATCGCGTCATTCCCAAAAGGGTGAAGATCTCCTGGCGTGCGAACAGATCGAGCGCCAGCCCGGTTCGCTCAGCCAAGACTTCTCCGAGCAGGATAAATCCGATGTCGCTGTAATCGGCGCGCGTGCCGGGCGGCGCAACTAAGCGAGCCGTCAACGCAGCGCGAATCAGCGCATCGCGGCTATCGGCAAACTCGAACAGCTTCTCGTAGGCAGGGAGTCCGCTGGAATGCCCCAGCAACATGCGGATGGTGACCGCCTCACGCGCCGCTTGCTGATGCTTGGGCGCGAGCGAGACAAACTCGGGCATGAATTTCGCCAGCGGCGCATCGAGCGCAAGCTGGCCACGTTCGTACAGCAGCATCGCGACTGCGGTCGTCGCGACAACCTTGGTCACTGATGCGAGATCGAAGACCGTATCAGCCTGGACCGCCGGCGCGCCGGCATCATAGGTGAAGCGGCCAAAACCTTGAGACGCGATCAGCGCTCCATGATGTGTGACCGCCAACGCTGCGGCGGGGAAAGCATGATCGACGACGGCCTGGCGCAACAGTGCAAAGGCCCGTGCGAATTGCTTCTCCTGCTGTTCAAAAGCGGGATGGGGCGCAGCGAATTGTTGTGATGGCTGGTTCAGAGATTCCCTCGCGCCCCTGCAGCGATGCGCGCCGCAACTTATAATAGCTTGCCAGCCAAAACGGCGGGCACAATCTGCAGCCGGAAGGGTCTGGGTTCACTTGAGCCTGCGTCTTCGCTGGCCAGCCACAGCGCTGGTCTCTCTCTGTCTTCTGATCGTCGTCACTGCGCCCGTGGTCGCGCAGAAGCCTGCGCCATCCAAGGGCGCTAGCGCCGCCGGACAAACGCCGGCCGCTTCCGGCGCCAATCAAGCGGCTCCGCCGCAGGGTGGCGTCCCGCCCGCTGGCATGGCCCCGAAGGAGGTGCAAAGCCGCTTTGCGCCTCTGGACGATCTGCTGAAGGACGCGGTGCGCAACGGCAATGCGCCCGGCGCCGTACTGCTCGTCGGCCATAACGGGTTGATCGCCTATCGCAAGGCCTACGGCAATCTCTCCAGCGACCCTAAGTCCGAGCCGATGACGCCGGAGACGATCTTCGATCTGGCGTCGTTGACCAAAGTGATTGCGACCACCTCGAGCATCATGCGCCTGGAGCAGCTGGGACAGATCAAGCTGAACGACCCGGTGGCGAAATATATTCCCGACTTCGCGCAGAACGGCAAGCAGGACGTGACCATTCGGATGTTGCTCACGCACTACTCCGGCCTGCCCGCCGATCTCGATCTGAAGCAGTCGTGGAACGGGCTTGACGAGGGCTACAGCCGGGCCAACGCGGCCGTCCTGGAGAGTCCGCCGGGCTCGACCTTCCGCTACAGCGACGTGGGCTTCATTGTGCTGGGCGAACTGGTGCAAAAGGTCAGCGGCATGGCGCTCGATCAGTATGCCCAGACGTACATCTTCGGTCCACTGGGCATGACCTCGACGCGATTTAATCCGCCGCCGACCTGGGTGCCGCGCATCGCCCCCACGCAAAGAGACGAGCACACCGGGCAGGTCTTGCGCGGAACCGTGCACGATCCCACCGCGCGCCGGATGGGCGGAGTGGCCGGGGATGCCGGGCTTTTCTCCAACGCCGACGATGTGGCGAAATTCGCCGAAGCCATGTTGAACGGGGGAGCCGCGATCCTGTCGCCGCTGATCGTGGAGAAAATGACTACGCCGCAACAGCCGGCGAATTACCCTGACGTCCGCGGCCTGGGATGGGACATCGACTCGCCCTTTTCTTCCAATCGCGGAGAGCTATTGCCTGTAGGCTCATTCGGGCACACCGGCTTTACCGGCACGTCGCTGTGGATTGATCCCACCACCAACACCTACATCATTCTGCTGACCAATGCGGTAAACCAGAAGGAAGGCAACGTGATCGCGTTGCGCACCGAGATTGCCACAGCGGTGGCGGCAGCGCTGCAACTCAAGCCCAGCCAGGAGCAGAAGATGCGCCTGGCAAGGATCACCGGCTATAACGAGGCGGCCATGGCGGCGCGCAGAATCGTCGTCCGCAATGGCAAGGTGCTGAACGGAATCGATGTGCTGGAGGAACGGCAGTTTGAACCGCTCAAGGTTCCCAACGTCACCACGGCGCACATCGGGCTGCTCACAAATCAAACTGGCATCGACAACCGGGGGAAGCGCACCATCGACGTGCTGGAGCGGGTGGCGGGAGCGCAGTTGACGGCCATCTTCAGCCCCGAACACGGAGTACAAGGTACGGCCGACAGCATCGATATTCCCAACGCTAAAGACGGCGTCACCGGAGTGCCCATCTACAGCGTCTACGGCGACACCGACGCTAAGCGCCGTCCTTCGCCCAACGTGATTAAGAACCTGGATGTTCTGGTGGTCGACCTGCAGGATGTGGGCGCTCGCTTCTATACCTACGCCACCACCATGGGATATTTTCTGGAGGCTGCGGCCAAGGCGAAGAAGCCGATCATCGTGCTCGATCGGCCTAATCCGATTACCGGAGCGTACGTTCAGGGTCCAGTGTCCGACGCGGGCCAGGAAAGTTTTGTGAACTACTTCCCGATGCCTGTGCGCCACGGGATGACGATGGGCGAACTGGCGAAGATGTTCAACGAAGAAAAGCACATTGACGCCGATCTCACCGTAATCCCCATGCGCGGCTGGATGCGCGGCGACTGGTTCGATTCGACCGGCGATTTCTGGGTGAATCCGTCGCCGAATCTGCGGAACCTGGATCAGGCGGCCCTGTATCCCGGAGTGGCGCTGATCGAAGGCACTAACGTCTCGGTGGGACGCGGTACCGACAGCCCGTTCCAGTTGGTGGGCGCGCCCTGGGTCGATGCCAAGGAACTTTCCAGCTACCTGAACGAACGCAACATCGCCGGAGTGCGCTTCGTGCCCACGACGTTTACTCCGACCTCAGGCACTCACGCGCGCCAGCAATGCGCCGGGGTGAGCATCATCATTACCAATCGCGACATGCTGGATGCACCGGAGCTGGGCCTGGAATTGGCGGCGGCGCTACACAAGTTTTATCCCATGGGCTTCGACACCAGCCACATCAACCCGCTGCTGGTAAACCAGGCGGCGTTTCAGGCGCTGGTGGCACGTGAGGATCCGCATCGTATTGCCGCCGATTGGCAAGACGCGCTCGACCAGTTTATGGAGACCAGGGCAAAGTATCTGATCTACTGAGGAGCATCCGTGTCGTATTGCTGCCGATCAGCAACGAAATAAGCGTAGGCACGGCCCAGCGAAGCTGGGCCAGTGTCGCGTGGTCTGAGGCCGTGGGTCGCCATCCTTAAGGAACAGGCGGCCGTTAGGTGAGAAAACCAAGCAACTTGTAATCGGCGAGGTGTTTACTCAGGCGACGGGCAACCTCATTGCGCGTTATTTCTATATCGCTGCGCCCACGCTTAGTTATAAATGACTCATTTACCATCTCGCATGGCATCAACTTCTACCCTCTCAACCTAAGGCCGAGCAGCACAACTCAACTCTCGTCCGAAGCTGCATTCAAAGACAAGATGAAAGAAATCTCTTCCTCGCAGCATAACCCTCAACGTGGCCCACTCTTGGTCCGCTCCTGAGGGACAAATCCGCTCTAGGCCAAGAGCAGGCCTAGAACGGGGCACCCTCATATCCTCTTTACCGGAAACTCGTAACAAACGATCGCGATGTACGGACCGATGCTCAAGCCGGTGAGTTAGCCTCACTTCTTATTAGCTACCTCACACTTCACTTCGACACATTTTGTTTTCCCCGCCATATATTGTTCGAGCGGCTGCCACCCACCGCTGGCGCAGTCACCCGATGGGCATACTTCAAACATATAGATGGGATGAATCTCCCACAGCGAAACGCGTTTCGGATTGTCTCCGTCAGGCGCGCCGTTCTTGCAGGGCAGATGGCTGCCATCGAAGAACTGCTGTCCCGTAATCCGGACCTTAAGGCCCTTGCTGGCTACTGCGTTCACATTGCACGCCGTCCATTCGGCAGGCCGATGATGTGGAATCATCTCGGCTACAAAGCCGGTGCACTCTTCTTTGTTTTGAGCTGCTTTGGGAGAGTGGGCATTCGTCTGTCTCGGCTGCTCAAGGACTGCAATATGGATGTCATGAGAAGCATTGACATCAGGAACTGTCGCACCGCAGTTAACCGTCTCTCCGCATTCCTGACGCGCCTCAAAAATGTAGCCTTCAAACACAACCGGATTTCCTTCCCCCAGCGCGCTCAGGAAAGTGCGGTCTTTGGGGGCCTCGCCGAGAGTGAAATGAAGCTTTACTTCCTGGGCTTCCGCGTCCCCTTGTAGAGAAGTTATCTTGGCAAGATCGATGGGCTCGGAAGTGGCCGAGTCGGTGCAGAAGTTGTTCTTAACCAGATTCTGGGGGCCGTCTCCCGGGTCGTCCGTAGGAGGAGTTCCTTTGGGTGGGCACTTACTATCGATAACGGTAGCTTGCGCGCTGGGAAAATGTGCAGATTTCCCACTGGGACAACTGCTGGGAAATACCTGTTGTGCCGTCAGCAAGACAGTAAAGATCATCGGGCAGAGCATGATGCAAGAGATTGTTTTCATAGTGTGTCACCCTCCGTCCATTTCGGCACAATCTTACTCCTCCCCCAGTTATTCCCAAGAGATATCTTGGGCTGTTGCTCCCTGCGCTTACCTCTTCAACTCATCCCGATGGAACAGCCAAATCCGCCTAGTCGTGTTAGGCAACGGTAAATCCCCGCCCTGGCGGAGACGGTCAGGCCGGGTGCTCGCATTGTCGTTCTTTGTCATTCGGCGCGGATCGCAGTGGCCCTTAATCCGTTCGGATGCATCCAAGAAGGGTGTGGTCTCGTCTGTAAGACGTGTGCTTCCGGCGCTGAAGCTATCCAATCGGATAGACCTGTACACTTTCAGATAGTCGCGAATAGAAAAGACAGCTTACCCACGGCTCATAGCATGTTATAGCGAATGGCTTCGTGATAGGCGAACGAGTCAAACGGGGAACATCAGGGTTTATGTCATCAGGTCCAGAAATGTGGTTGAGTCGCTGCTTTAGCTACGAAGACTATTAGTTCGTAGCTACGTATCGACGCGACCCAGGAAAGAATGCAGCGAACAGAGCCTAGGTCGCACCGGAGGCGGAGTGTATGTCTTACTCGAAGAGCTATCCCATTCCACAAGAGATGCTGGATACCATCAATGTCTGCACCGGCGGTCTGGGGGCCGTGGGTATTGTAGGGGGGGCCATAGGTCCAGGGGCTGATCTAGTTATCATTGCGCCGGTGTGGGCGGGAATGGTGGTTAAGCTGGCCGATCAAGCTGGTACTCGTATGGATAATCAAACTGCCAAGAAACTGTGTGTGGCTGTGGCCACGGGCGTAGGAAGCTTCATGGCTGGAACGAAAATGGCATCGACGGCAGCGGCTTGGTTACTGGCTCTACCTACGGCTGGCCTGTCGCTACTGGCCAGTATGGGTGTAAATGCGGGGTTGAATGCTACCTTGACCCGTGCCTTCGGGCGAGCCGTAGCTCTCTATTTCCTGCAGACTGACAAAATTGAGAGCGCGGATGTTATAGCCGGCCTCATTATCGCACTGGTCGCTTCGCAACTTGGGGTACCGACTTCGGGCGCTGATATAGTTGCTTGACACGCCCGGAACCCGGCAGCTTGTGCGGACCCGCGCTAACTCTCCGCGGGCGCACAAATTTAAGTTGTAAATGGCCCGCGATCATAGAGCTTCTTACGGCTGGATGCCCGGGGCCTAACAACGGCCAGCCGATGACAATTCGGACATTCCGCCCAAGCTTCCTTCGCTTGAGCGGAATGGTTGTTCCATGGCCTCAATTGTTGACTGGCCTGAAACCGACTTCGCCACATTGGCCGGAGTACAGATAGTCAAAGTTCAACAACGGCCGGCGGCCGGTGTTGACGAATACATTGTCGTCGTTGATCCAACGGACATAGGTTGGGGCGGATCCTGCCGGCGGTGTGGGTGGCTGCACCGCGGTAAAGTTGTAAGTCATAGCGGGATTGTTGGTTAGACCGGCCTGAATATTCATGCCGAGCCCGGCGGGAACCTTATTGTTGGAATCGTAAGACCCTGAAGGCCGCTGATCGAACGACAGGTCTATAAACATCTCCGGGATACCCACATCGAGCAGCAGGTTACCGCAGAATTGCGGACTGCCGGGCAGAGTGGTGAACTGAAAACAACCGTGCTCGGGAAGCCAATCCCCAGGAACGGTCTGATTGGAATCGAGTGTAACCATGTTGAATCCAGCCGAATCGCCCTGGGTAATGCCCAGCGTCACTCCAGTCTGCGACAGGATGTATCCGCCATTGATGTCGGTACCGTTTTGCGCGTCGGTAAGTTGCAGCGCGGCGTTTTCCGAAGGCGAATCAAACAGGTCGCCGGCTCCTGTCTTGTTCCGGTCAAAGCCGATACCGAGATAGTGAATGTCGGGAGTGGGCGCCTTGCAACCTAGATGGCTCTTAGCGCAGTGAGCGCCATCGATCGCCAATACCAGGATGGGATTCGTCTGGACGTAGGTGTGATCCTGTAGTTCTATGCTGACTGGCGCGAGATAGTAGTTACCGGTGAAGATATAGCCGCTGCTGTCGTAGTACTTCTGTCCTTTTGCTCCCGGACCATGGACATTCGCTCCCACTACCAGACTACCCTTGGTCACGATAACTCCCAGGGAGCCGGTATCGATGGCAAAGGTCTTGAATTGTCCAGGCGTGGGATTGTCGGCGCCCACAACCGCGTTGACCTTGATCACGTCCGGGACATTGGAAACCATGGATAGGTCATATTGGTTGGTGCCAGTGCAGGTTGGGCGGTTTTGCTGAACAAATAGAGTAGTTCCCAGGGCTGCTCCGCCCAAAGGGTCGTCGATCCAAGCGGCAATTTCCATGTTATTGGGGAAAAATCCGCCGTTATAGGTGAATTGCACAGCGGTCCCGGATGTAATCGTAGTGTCGGTGGGCGTGATGACTCCGTCGGGCGCGCCGTAGACCTGCACGTGAAGCGGATGGTCGGCCGTCGGCTGCAGGACGTTGCCATTGGAATCATAGGCGGTCAGGTTGAGGGTAATGCTAGTGGGCGTTGGAGGCAGAGCAAATGGGCCGGGAGTGACTGGGTTATTCACCATTACTGCATCGGGCGTGAAGACAATGACTCTGGCGTTTGGGTTGGGAGACGTTCCGGGGTTGGCATTGAGACTCGGCGACGCAGTTGGCGTCGCCGGCCACGCTGCGGTTGGCATCGAAGTGAAGGCCAGGGCTACGGCCAGCACACAAATCGTCGACCAGGAGAGCCCAGTATGTTCTCGCCTGGATGTCTTGGCTGGGATGTGAGAAGGAACGTCAGACCGGCTTCCGCCCGCGAACTTGAATAGCATTCAGATTTCTCCTTGATTGGCTTGGGCTCTTGTCGAAAAAACTTCGTGTTGCCAGAGCCCCACCCCACGAGACACAACAAAGGTTTTGCTGTGTTAGCGGAAGGTACCATCGGGAAAATTCGGGGGTATTTCACAACCTTGCGAGAGCTTGCAGAATTTCGTCGTCTTCTGTTAGTCCTTGCCCTACGACCGGCGTTCTTGACCAGGCGTCGGTGTGAACACGGTTGTGAGGTTGGTGTGTCAGATCGCGCGGTGATGGAGCAGGGAAGTCCGGCGACGTTTACAGCTGTTTCGCCTTTGCAAGAAAGATCCCCACCCAAGCAAAAGTAGCTTGGATGGGGCACCGAATTTTTACCAGTACTGACAACCGGCTGCTGACTACGGGTTACCGTCCTCCCAGTATCTGGAAGAAGCGGATGATGGACTCGATCCCGCGATAGAAGTTCGGGATGTGGAACTTCTCATTCGGCGCGTGGAGGTTATCGTCCGGCAGACCCATGCCCATCATGATGCTGGGAATCTTCAGGTCCTTGTCGAACTGGGTAACGATGGGAATCGATCCACCCGAACGGATGTAAACCGTGTCTTTGCCGAAGATCTCGTGCATGGCTTCGACCGAGGCCTTGGCATAAGGATTGTCGGTGTTGACCACGCAAGCCGGCCCCTTGCTGTGAATCTTGATGTTGGTCTGAATACCTTTGGGCGTGATCTTCTTTACGTAGTCACTGTACTTCTTGAAAATGTCGTCGGCGTCCTGATTGGGCACCAGACGCATGGAAACCTTCGCTGAAGCGCGAGCGGGAATCACGGTCTTGGCGCCGGGAGCCTGGAAGCCTCCGACAATGCCGTGGACCTCGAGCGTCGGTCGCGCCCAGGTGCGATAGAGCACCGAATAGCCGGGCTCGCCGGTCAGGACGTTCGATCCTACTTCCGCCTTCCGATACTCCTCTTCGTTGAAGGGCAGACGCTCCCAGGCTTTGAGTTCGTCATCAGTAGGTTTCTGCACGGCGTCGTAGAAGCCGGGGATGAGCACCTTGCCGTCGGCATCCTTCAGTTTGCTGAGTATCTCGACCAGCCCGAAGATGGCATTCGGCGCCGCGCCGCCGTACACGCCGGAGTGCAGGTCGGTCTTGGCGCCCTGCGCTTCCAGTTCGGTGTAGACCAGCCCGCGCAGTCCGACACACAGCGTGGGAAGATCGGGGGCGAACAATTCGGTGTCGGTGACCAGCGCGAAGTCGGCCTTCAGCTTGCCGCTGGTCGCGTTGGCCTTGACGTACTCCTCGATACTCTCTCCGCCCACTTCTTCTTCGCCCTCGAACAGGATGCGCACATTGATGGGTAACTTGCCACCGCCGGCCTTGAACAGCGACTCGTAGGCCTTCATCTGCATCCAGAGTTGGCCTTTGTCATCGACGGCACCGCGCGCGTAGATGTTCTGATTGCGCTCGGTCGGCTCCCACGGCGGAGTGTGCCACTCGTCCAGCGGCTCCGCCGGCTGAACGTCGAAGTGCGCATAGCACAGCGCGGTGGGCTTGCCTGCGGCATGCAGCCAGTCGGCATAAACCAGGGGATGACCTTTGGTGGGGATGATCTCAACATTCTCGAAGCCGATGCGCTTCAGGTCGGCGGCAACTACTTCGGCAGCTTTACGCACATCGCCTTTGTGCTCTTCGGTGGTGCTGACGCTGGGAATGCGGAGTAGGTCTTTCAGTTCGTCGAGAAAACGTTTGTGATTCTCGCGGGCATAGGAAACAGCAGAGGATACAGCTGCGGATGACATAGGGAGAAGTTCTCCTTCCTGATTAGAGCAGGCTGGGTACTACTGCTCGGGAAACGTGGATCGACAGACTCAAAAGTATATCGCAGGGGAAGGGGCAGCCGTGACGTGGGTGGCGATTGCCTTACGCGTATCACTGAATTCAATGGCGACTGCGGTGTGGAATCGACAGCGCTTCCGGGCCAAGCCATCTCATAGAGCGCTTCATATCAGGGTACGTGTTCCAAGTCGTACCCTGACAGAAATCCTGGCTGTGCCATTAGCAGATGGCCGGATGGCTTTCTAGGGCGCGATTTCAAAGATGACTCCCTGATTATCGGTTCCTCCGGCCGACGTAGTCCCATATATGTTGCCGCCCGCATCGACGGCCACCCCGCCAGTGGGAAATCCGCCATCGTTGCCGTTCGTGAAGTCGTAGGCTAAATGTAAAGCAGTAACCCAGGCCGTAGCACGTGGCTCGCTCGTGCAAATAGTGGAAATAAGAAAGGCACAGCCCGTGCTGTGCCTCGTCCTAGATTTCGAGAATACATCGTAACTCGATCCGGCGGATCAAACCGGTCGACGGTCGAGACGGCCCGACTAGTGAGGGCAGCGTCAGTTCGGTTTGCGGGGCATGATCTGCTCGTCGCGAATGAAGAACTGCGCCGAGCAGCGCTCCGAACCGCAGATTACGGGCAGCAGGCCGCCTATCTGCTTGCGGGTGACCAGTCCCAGCTGGCCGCAAGTGGGGCACGACAGAACCGCCCAATACGGATCTTCGGTTTCGCCCACCTCGCCGGCGTTTTCCAGTACGAAAATGGTTCCAGGCTCCATCTGTTCGGGGATCCACTCGCTGAGAATACTGAGTTCTCCGATCACGTGCCCTCCTTCAGGACCGTTCAAGAAGCCTTACCGCGCCGATCATTAAGATGAAGATACCGTACGGAACCATGACGTTTTCCTGCTTCCCGGAGCTCGACCCAAGCGATGCCTTTGCGCTGACCCGGGGCGGCAACTCGCCCCTTCGCCCGCCGGCGCTCCGGTGCAACCGGATGGAGCACCCGCTGGATGGTATCGCTGATGCACACGGTTAACATCGGCTGGCGAGCATTTTTCAGCAGGTCCACGACCCCTCGGGCGGAGTCTTCCAGGAAGATATGTCGGCCATCGGTCAGCAGGTGGAACTCAGACGCTGCGGCTACAGTTTCCACCAGGCGTTTGCCCATCTCCTTCTGCAGGAAGCGGACCACGCGACGAATCTTTTGCAGGGAGAATCCGCGGGCGCGCAGATCACAGACGATGGCCACTTCCGCCAGATCGTCGAGCGAGTAGATGCGCTTGTGGCCTTCGCGTTGAGGAACTACGATGCCTTGCTCGTCCCACCATTGCAGCTGGCGCGGACTGATTCGGGTCAGCGCCACTACTTCCTTTGATGTGAACGTCGGCTGCATCGTTTGCCATCCAAAACAATTTCAGCACGAAATGTTTCAAACATCATAGTGCAGTACTGTAGGCTGTCAAGCTGAATTATTAACCGAGAGAGCACCTGTGCGGGTGAAGATCCGGAAAATTTACCCTCCCGTAATGCCGCTGTGACCGGGCCGTGAGGTTCCGTTCTGGCGTCACGGTGCAATGTGAGCTATGCACTTCTCGGCTGGTCGCACCGGCGGGATGATGAGAGGTTACGATCGAGCGCCGGCCATCTGCTATTGCCGGCGCGTCAAACCAGTGTCCTCAGGGGCCAAAGCCCGGATATTAGAGCCGCAGTTGGCGGCACGGCTGAAGCCGTGCCCTGACCCAGAGCTCAGTTGTCTTCGATTCAGGAGACGGCCTGATACCTGCCCGGCCCCTAATCCCTAACCCCTAACCACTGCCTTGGAGGTCTTGTGGAGCCGTATCGTTATCACGCATTCGTTTGTACCCAGGAAAAACCTGAAGGTGTTCCCTGCTGCACAGCGGCAGGTTCGTTCACGGTTTTGAACGCATTGCATCGCGAACTCGGCGCGCAGGGTCTGGCCGACGAAATTCAGGTATCCAGCTGCGGCTGTCTGGGCGTATGCGATAGCGGCCCTATCATGATCGTCTATCCCGAGGGCGACTGGTACACCAAGCTGACGCCGGCCGACGTGCCCGAGATCGTGGCCTCGCACTTCCAGCACGGGGAGAAACTAGCGCGTCTGCTACGTACCGACTACGAGGCGATGAAGGCCGAGATGGTCGATCATCATCATAAATATCTGGCAATGCTGAAAGGTAAGGATGCAGCCGGCGTGTTGCCGGACGAGATCACCGAGATGATTCGCGGCTTCATGTCCAGCCGCGCCATCCTGACCGCGTTGGAACTGGATGTATTCACCGCTGTGGGCGACGGCGGCACCGCCAGGCAGATTGCCGGCAAGATCCAGGGCGCGGTTCGCGCCACCGAGATGCTGCTGAACGCGCTGGTCAGCCTGAAGCTGCTGCAGAAGCGCGACAGCGTTTACACCAACACGCCGGTGGCGGCGCGGTTCTTTGTTGAAGGCACGCCTGACAGTGCGCGCACCGCGCAGCTCCACACCGCGAATCTGTGGAAGCGTTGGTCGACCTTGACCGAGGCGGTGCAGGCAGGAACCACGGTAGCACCGAGGGTCGAAAACGGCGGGGTAAAGCCATTCATCGCCGCCATGGACCACAATGCCCGTGGCCGAGCGAGGGCCGTCGTGCAAGCGGTGGAGGTGAACGGCACCAAGCGCCTGCTCGATCTGGGCGGAGGCTCGGGGGCATACTCCATCGCCTTCGCGAAAGCGGCGCCGGGACTGCACGCCGAGATTGTCGATGCGCCGGAAGTATTGGGGCTGGCGCAGGATTACGTGCGCCAAGCCGGACTGGCAGACCGCATCACGACCCGCGCGGGCGACATGCTGAATGTGCCGCTCGAAGCCGGCAAGTACGATCTGGTGCTGCTGTCGGCCATCTGTCACATGTTTTCGCCGGAAGAGAACAAGCAGTTGCTCGAGCGCGCCTATGCGGCGCTGGCGCCGAAAGGGCGGCTGGTGATTTCGGATTTCATTCTCGAAGCCGACAAAACCGCTCCGCGCTTTGCGGCATTGTTTGCCTTGAACATGCTGGTTAACACCCGCGCCGGCTCCAGCTACAGCGAGCCGGAATACGATGCGTGGCTGAAGCAAGCCGGGTTCGCGGAGTCGAAGCGAGTCCGGATGCCTGGGCCAGCCGGGCTGATGATTGCGACCAAGTAGGCGGAACAGTTTCGAAGTTTCCAGGTTCGACAGAAACGGGAGCCCCATTCCAAGCCGGTTGTGCGTGGGCGGGGCTTCTTGCTTTACTCGCCCCGAGCGGCGCGGCAGAGTCCGTTTGACAGTATCATGAAGGCTGGGGCTGACGACCAGCATTTCCACCTAGGCAAGTCAGAAGTCTTGTCATGCGAACCAGCGACAATCCGTGGTGGGCCAAGCGCACTGCCCAGGCGCTAATCCTGATTCGGGTGCTGGTGGGTTGGGTTTTTGTCTCCGAGGGTGTCCAGAAATTCCTCTTCCCAGCTCAACTGGGACTTGGGCGCTTTGCGAAGATTGGCATTCCTTCGCCGCAAATCATGGCGCCGTTCGTGGGGACGGTGGAGATCGTCTGCGGTTCGCTGCTCCTAATCGGATTGTTTACGCGACTGGCGACAATTCCGCTGCTGGGCGTGATCCTGGTAGCGATCGCCACAACGAAGATTCCCATGATCGCCAAGACCGGAATGTGGAGCATGTTGCACGAAGCCCGCACCGACTTCAGCATGCTGCTCGGATTGCTGTTTCTCCTAGTGACGGGAGCCGGATCGCTTTCGCTCGATGCACGCCGGAACCCATGAATCTGAGGCGACACTACCAGGGAATACCGCTTGGAAGTAGTACTGCGCCGGAGCGGGCATTCCGGCGATTAGGACTTCCCCAAAAATTCACAATTTGTTGACATTTTTCCGCTTGCAAATCTGCCCAGCAAGTCTACCCTAGGTAATCGATATATGCGACCAATGCAATCCCAGAGGAGCACAGCGATGCGAAACGAGATCTGGAGGCGGGCCCTAACCAGCGCAACAATCGTGGCCGCGAGTATGGCGCTGACCATGGTCCCAAGCCAACCCGCGCAGGCGCAGACCTTCAATACGATTTACAGCTTCGACACCGACACGGTGGGCGGCTTTCCCTTTGCCGGCGTCACCCTGGATGCTTGGGGAAACATCTATGGCACCAACAATGGCTTCGGCATCGGATACGGCAGCGTCTACAAGCTGACCAACTATAACGGTGTCTGGATTGCCAGCATCATCTACGACTTTGCCGGAGGGACGGACGGGGCGTTTCCGGCCTCGCGGGTCGTCTTCGGTCCCGATGGCAGCCTCTACGGCACCACCAGCGAAGGCGGTGGCAACGGCTGCAGGTCAGACGGCTGCGGAACCGTTTTCAAGCTGTCGCCGCCGCCCACCAGTTGCCGGTCCTCGTCCTGTCCGTGGAGGGAGACGGTGCTGTATCGCTTTACCGGCGGAGCCGACGGCGCGATTCCGGAATATGGCGACCTTATGTTCGATAGCACGGGCGCGATCTTCGGCACCACCAGCGGCAACGCCTCCAGCTTCGGCTCGGTATTCAAGCTGACGAACTCCGGCGGCGTCTGGACGGAGACCACCGTGTACGCCTTCCAGGGAGGCGAGGATGGCTACTTCCCCATGGGTGGCGTGGTGATGGATCATGCTGGCAACCTCTACGGCACCATGGATACCGGCGTGTTCGAAGTATCGCCCACGCAAAACGGCTGGGTGGAGACGGTGCTGCGCGTTTTTCAATACCGGACCGACGGTCTCAGCTCCGAAGCCGGCATGATCTTCGACAACCAAGGCAATCTGTATTCCGACACTTTTACCTTGGGACCGGACGAAGGCGGCACCATGTTTGAGATGACGCCGTCCGGCGGCGGCAACTGGAATTTTCAGGTGCTATATCCGTTCGATCGCGGCAACGGCACGGTGGGCACCAGCCTGATGTTCGACGCCGCAGGAAACCTGTACGGAGTGCGCGGCGCCAACGCCAACGATTATGGCGAGGCCTTCAGAATGTCGCTGGTCGATGGCACTTGGACCTACGCGGTGTTGCACGAGTTCAGCGGCGGAGATCAGGGCTCGTCGCCCTATGAGGGCATGGTGATGGACGCCAACGGAAACCTGTGGGGCACCGCATCGGGAGGAGGCACGTATAACCGCGGGATGGTGTACGAAATCACGCCGTAGGGCCGGCTACCGCAGTCGTGCAAAATCAGCTTGTATGGCGCACCTCAAGGTGCGCCCCTTCAAAAACGCGTCGAACCCAACTTCTTTAGCGGCCCGGCTAAGCGCGAAAGGTCCGAGCGCATCTTGTTTCCGGGCGAGGCCAGGTTTCGATCAGCCGGCCGCGGCGCGCTCGATTTCCGCGACAATGGCTGCCGTGGTTTTGGCGGGATCGGCGGCTTCGAGAATCGGCCGTCCCACCACCACGTGGCTGGCGCCGGCGGCGATTGCATCGGCCGGGGTCACTACCCGGGCCTGATCTCCAGCGGCAGCGCCGGCGGGACGAACTCCAGGGGTGACGATCGCGAAGACCTTCGCCCAGTTCACGGCGCAATTCGCGAGCTTCCTGGGCCGAGGCGACCAGGCCTCCGCAGCCGGCGTTGCGAGCCAGGGCTCCCAGACGCAACACCTGGTTGAGCACGTTGCCGCAGACGCCGATTTCCTGCATGTCAGCGTCGGACAAGCTGGTCAGAACCGTAACCCCCAGCACCAGCGGGCGGGCAGGGGATTGCGCTGCAGCTTCGACTGCCGCGCGCAACATCTTGCTGCCGCCGGAGGCGTGGACGTTCAGCATGGTGACGCCCAGCTCAGCGGCTGCCTTGACGGCGGCGGCCACGGTGTTGGGAATGTCGTGAAATTTAAGGTCGAGAAACACTTTGCGGCCGGAAGAGACCAGGTCGCGAACGAGCTGCGGTCCTTCGGTGGTGAAAAGCTGCTTTCCTACCTTGTAAGTGGTTGCGGCTTCGCCAATGGATTGGATGATTTGGCGAGCATGAGTGGCGCCCGGGACATCGAGCGCCACGATCAGCCGATCTTTTGCCAGCATCGGCTCACATTTTAACCTATTAATATTCACCCATTAAGAGGTTATTACTGCGGGCCCAAGTTTTCGGCGACCACGGGGGTTTGCAGAACGTCCAAGCGAACCCGGTCTACGCCCTTCATGGCCAACATTTTTGCCGCACCGAAGGACAGGTCGATGATCCGGTTACGGGCTATCGGTCCGCGATCGTTGATGCGGACGACAACCGAGCGATCGGTCTTTAGATCTGTGACCTTGACCCAGGAACCGAGCGGTAATGTCCGGTGCGCAGCGGTAAATTGGAACATGTCGTACGGTTCGCCGCTAGCAGTCTTCTTATGCTGAAAGATGCGACCGTACCACGAGGCCGCCCCGACTTGAGCTTTCCGAGTGCGGGTTGGCTTAGCTTCCTGGGTCTGTCCTGGGGTCCCTTTTCGCGATTCCGGTGTGCTATTACCGGGTGCTGCGCCCAAAGCAGTGGCGAAAAGCAATGCCGCCGCCATCGGGCTAAGTACTCGTAACATTAAACACCTCTCATCGTTTAAGTTGGTCCTCCTGACAGGATGATGTAAGTCTATTCACCGCAAGAAGTAAGAGTCAACCCCCAGAAGTGGGACGGCGGCTTTTGCGCTTGCCAAATCGGGAAGAACGTGGTAACCACCACCCGAGCCTGGGCCAACTTCTTTGTGTGTGAACGCCGCACAACCTGCCGGTTACGGACCGGTAAAACCAAGAGGCGCTGGGGATGGGATGAGCCAACGGCCGGCGCGGGTTGTTTCGTGCCTGGAAGGTAAGCTATTGATACTAAGTGCGTTAGTGGTGATATAGAGGGCCGGAAATGGGCGGCGCCACAACCGCTGACGGTGCTATTAGGTTTGGGCGACAAGCGGTAACTGTTTGGGGACCCGGGTTCGCGTACAGTCTAGGCATGCCTGATCCACCGGTGATTCTAAGCATCGCGGGCTACGATCCCTCGTCGGGGGCGGGAATTACCGCCGATATTAAGACTGCGGCTGCCCAGGGTTGTTACGCCGTAACCTGCATCACGGCGCTGACGGTCCAGTCGACGCAAGGGGTGTTTGGGGTACAGCCGCTGGAGGCGGAACTGGTTTCGCGGACGCTGGCAGCGCTGGCCGACGACCTGGACATCGCGGCCGTCCGGATTGGAATGCTGGGATCGGCGGAGGTCGCCAGGGCGGTTACCGCCTTCCTCGACTTGAGACGGCTGCCGAATGTGGTGCTTGACCCGGTGATCCGGTCATCGTCAGGAGCTGCGCTGCTGGACGATGCTGGGTTGGAAGTTCTGCGGGCGATGTTGCCGCTGTGCGATGTCATCACCCCGAACGTCGACGAGGCCGCGGTTTTGGCCGGGGCTGAAACGCTGGCGGCTGGGACCGGCTGGGAGGAGGCGTTGCCTCGGCTTCAGGGCTGGGCCAGACGGCTCCACGAGTTGGACGCCAAAGGGGTCGTGATAACCGGTGGTCATTTGCATCCTCCAAATGACTATCTTTCCTATAAGAAACTTTGGCAACTGCGAGAAGAGATCCTTCCGGGTGGGCGGCTGGAGTCGCGCTCGACCCACGGGACGGGGTGCGCCTTTGCGACGGCTGTAGCCTGTCAACTGGCGCTGGGCAGCGACCTGCCGGCAGCAGTTCGAGCGGCGAAGGATTATGTTCGAAGAGCGATTCTCGCTGCCTATCCCCTGGGACAGGGAACCGGGCCGATGAACCATCTGGTGTGAGAAGAGCTGCTATTCGCCTTTCGCTTTTCGCCAAGAGCTTTCGGACCGCCAGGCCTTCGCAAACCAGAAGCTTGGGTGCAGCGAAAGGCGAACTGCGAATAGCGAAAAGCGTTACTGCTGTGGAGGTTGCTGGGCGGCCGGAGGCTGCTGGCTCTCGGGCAAGGGCATCAGCAGTCCGCCGCTGGAATTGGCCGGTTGGTCCTGCGGCGATTGCGGAGGCCGAGGAACGACGTGCTGAGATTGCGGCGGCGTTTGCTCGCTCTGCGGTGGCCGCGGCACCTCGTGCTGAGCAGGAGCAGGCTGGGTGCTCGACGGCTCCTGCGCCGCCGGTGGTTGCTGATTATCGGGCAGAGGTTGTAGCAATCCGCCGTTGGGATTCGCGACTGGAGGATTGTTTTCCGCTGGCTGCCCCTGCGGAGCTGACGGTTGTGGCGCCGCCCCCGGTTGCTCATTGTCCGGCAAAGGCTGTAGCAACTGGTTTCCACTCGGCGCAGGTGTCGGGGTCGGGGTTTCCGGCAACGGCTTAGGCGGAGTCGCCGGCTCCATCACCGGCTGATTGTTACGATAACGCAGCACTACCGGTCCGCCTTCGGCTCGCCGCAACGCAGCCGCTTCCTCAGTCGCCTTGTTAACCGCATCGTCGCTGTCGCCGGCGACCGCAGCCAGCTTCATGCCTTCGACATCCTTGCGGCTGGCATAGGCGACCTTCATGCTCGACTGGTCAGCTTCCCTGGCCTTGCCGTAGTAGTAGTCGGCAGTCTCGCGGTCGCCGTCCATCTCGGCCAGATAGCCCATATTGTTCAGCGCGAAGGCATTCTTAGGATCGAGCTTGTACGCCTTCTCAAAATACTGCCGCGCCAGGGCGTAGTCGTTGCGGTTGATGGCGGCGACGCCGCGGGTATTCAGCCGGGCCACTTGCGCGGTCACGTCCTGCTCGCGAGCCATCTGGATGCGAACCTTCTCCGCATTCCTTGCGGCAATCTCGCTGATGGGTTTGCCACGCCAGGATTGGTGTACAGTAACCACGATCGGCGTGTTGGAATGCTGGTTAGCCGCTTCGCTATAGAACTTGTAGGCATCCTCCAGCTCGCCTTCCTTCTCCCGGGCGAACCCCAGATTGTTCAAGGTGAAAGGATTATTGGGATCCAGCTTCAAGGCTTTTTGCAGCGCCAGGTCGGCCTCGGGCGCGTGGTCCTTCTGCAGCAACCCAATCGCGTAGACATTGATGCGGTTGATCTGCATGTTGGTATCACCGGCGTTGCCGGCGATCTTGGCTACCGGCTGTCCCACGGCGGCGCGCTCGGTTGACTTGTAGACGACGGCGTCGGAATCCTGCTCCTGCGCCAGCGTGTAGTACCGTTGGGCGCGATCAACTTGCCCCTCGAGCTCGGCGACGTAGCCCAGATTGTTCAGGGTGAACGGATCGTTGGGATCGATGAGGTATGCCTTATAGAAGAGCGATTTGGCCCTCTTGTACTGGTGCTTCTCAACTGCCTTCACGCCTTCCTGGTTCAGCTTTTGTACCGGAGTGGGCTTGGTGCGCTTGGGAATGCTGATGGTGACATCCTTGGCGCTGGCGGAAGCAGTGAAAGCAACAGCCAGCAGCGCGGCGGTGATCCAACGTCGGGAGTGGGCGAACATCAAGCCTCCAAGGAAGGGTGCATGGTCAGTACGGACAGAGGTCCGCGTCGTCAGACAGTACCTTAGATGGGGTTTGCGGCTTTCAAGTTGGCAACCCAAGCAGTTGTGCCCATCTTTCTTAGCCCGTGCGACGAACGTTGTTCACGCCGATTGCATCCAACTCTGCCCAGAGGCGGCTCTGCGCAGCCTCAGCGACGGGAGCAAACTCCAACCGATGAAATCCGCAATCGCAAGAATCGCATTGGCAAGCCTGCTGGTTGCTCTGGTACTGAGCATCCCCGGTCAAGCTCAACAGGCCACTCAGCCGGCGCAAGGCAATGCCGGCCACGCGTCGCAGCCTGACAATGGGAACCCGGCAACCAGCGCGCAACCCGGTACAACGGCCATGCCTCCCGCGTCGGCCCCATCGGCCTCCCAGGCCGCTTCGGGCAGCACGACAAAGTCTCAAACTGCCACAGCCGCCGACAACGACGATAACCCTTACGATCCCTTGCTCGAACCTCCACCATTGCCCAAAGGGAAGCCGACCCTGATCGGCGGCATTGCCACGCGCGTCGATCATGTCCGTAATCGAATGACGATCCAGCCTTTCGGCGGCGGGCCCAAGGTGAAGGTTTTCGTTGATGAGCGCTCGCACATTTATCGCAACGGTACGGAGACGACGGTGCTGGGCATACAAAAGGGTGATCGCGTTTACGTCGATACCATGCTCGACGGCAGCCACGTCTTCGCCAAGAACGTGCGGGTGTTGACACAGGCCAACCTGGCCGAAGTCCGCGGCCAGGTGATTGCGCTGCATCCTGACAAGGGCACCATCAGCGTGCAGGACCAGCTCTCGTCACGGCCGGTGACCTTCACCATCGGCGGCGGAACGAAGTACAGCTCATCCAAGGGGAGCGCCAGTTCCGGCGATGTCCAGCCGGGATCGCTGATCGACGTGCAGTTTGCCACGGGCAGGGACAATCGCGACGTGGCGCAGGAAATTGTCGTGCTCGCCAAGCCGGGCGACAACTACATCTTCTCCGGCGTCGTGACCGGCCTGGATATGCACAGCAACCTGCTGGTGGTGGAGAATCGCAGCGACGAACAGGATTACGAAGTTCACTTTACCAATGCCGCACTGTCGGACCCTAGAGCGCTAAAAGTCGGCTCAGAAATCACCGCACGGGCCACCTTCGACGGCAAGCAATACAAGGCCAGCAATGTGAGGATCGAGAGCTCCAGCCCGGAAGGCGGCGAACAGTCAAAGGTGGAATAGGCCGGAGGGTAGCCTCAGGCCGTCTTCTTCTTAAGCAGAATCCCCGCCAGTAGCGCCGCGGCAGCGCCCAGGAGCCACTCGACGCGCCACACCTGGATCGCTTGCCATTCCGCCAGCGTATCGGCGCGATAGATTAAACCAGTCAAGAGCGCAGCCGCCATGCAGACCATGCCGAACAGGAAGAAGATCAGGCAGGGCACGGAGAGTCCAAGCCGCTGGCGGAGGATGGCCATGTCCAGGATATCGGCGAAGCTCAGGGGCCTTAATACCATCGGCGGTTGAGGGTCACGATCGCTGCCACAGATATGACAGAAGCGGGCGCCCGTTGGATATTCCGCTCCGCAATGCGAGCACCGGGCGTCGAGCGAAACCGGCTGCACCAATCGCACCACCTCGGGATTGGGGGGGCGCCAGTATTCCTGGCGAGCGCTCTGCGCCATGTGTGGTTCTCCTACTACTTGCATGGCACGTAGGCAACCAAAACGCGAAAGTCGACAAGTGGGCTCAAACCCACGAGATAGCGAAGAGGCAAGGACCTCGCATTGGGCACACCTTACGAAAATTATTCCTCAGCCGAGTAAAGAGTAGGGGTTGACACTCTTGGTTATTCCTGCCGGGACATGCGCAGAATCCGGGCCGGAGAAGAGTCCTCGGGGCTGTTCCAGTAGCTCAGCAGGAGCAGGTCGCTGGAGGTGAACTCCAGCGATGGTGGGCGGCGAGTCCCCTGGGTAAAGATATGTTCGTCCAGAAGTTGATGCAAGCGAGAGACACTGATCCTCAGGAGGGCAGCAGCCTCTACTTCGGTATAGGTGTCCTTGGGCAGCCGTTTCAGATTAGACATGGGGCGCATCCGGTGTTCTTGCTACCGTTGTACCTGCTTTTGGACAGTCGCGATATCAGGTAAACTTCTCATAAGCCGGCCGCGATGAAACCTTATAAGCGACTGATCTCTATCCTGTCTCTCAGCTGTCTACTGGGCATGGGAATTTCCTTGTCGGCGATCGCGGCCGATCCACCCAGCGTGCCGGTGCCTACTCGGGTCGACAACGATGCCAACACCCGCAAAGGGTTCGACCATTTCTATAACCTGGAGTATGACAAGTCGCTGCGCGAGTTTGAGACCGCCCAGCAGGCCCATCCCGACGATCCTTTCGCGGTCAATCACACTCTGGCGGGCGTCATCTTCAAGGAGTTGCTACGCATCGGAGCGCTAGAGACCGAGGCTTACGCTGGGGATACCTTTCTCGATAAGAAGGCGGCCGTCCCGCCCGATCCCAAAGTCCATGAGCAGGTAATTGAGCTCACCAACCAGGCGCTGGCGCTCTCCCAGGCTCGGCTCGACAAGAATCCCAATGACGTTGACGCACTGTACGCCCGGGGCGCTACCCGCGCATTGCGCGCCACCTATACCGGTATCGTGGAGAAGCAGTGGTTCGCCGCCCTGCGCGGGGCAGTGGCCGCGCGCCATGATGATGAGCGGGTTCTGGAACTCGATCCCAAATACGTCGATGCCAAAGTGGTGGTGGGAACCCACCTTTATATCGTGGGCTCGCTGAGTTGGCCGGTAAAGGTCGCCGCTTCGGTGGCCGGACTCAGCGGCAGCAAGCAGAAAGGACTGGAGGATTTGCGCCAGGCCGCCGCCGGACCCCACATGGAGACGGCCAACGACGCCCGAATCGTGCTGGCGTTGTTTCTGCGGCGCGAGCAGAGATATGCCGAAGCGCTAAAGGTCGTCAACACCATGCAGACAGAGTTCCCACGCAATTTCCTGGTTGCCTCAGAGTACGCTCACTTGATGAATGCCGCCGGCCACGGCCCCGAGGCCATCACCGCTTATCGCAAGGTTCTGGCGGGATGTCACAACAACGCCTACTCGTTTTGCAAGGTCGAGGTGGCAGCTTATGGACTGGGAGAATCGCTGCGCGGGCAACGGGACTACGCTGGCGCTGCCGAGGCTTACGAACTGGCCGCCAATAACAGTCGCGAAGGCGAATTAAAGCAGAAGTCGACGCTGGCCGCCGGAGAGATGTACGACGTCTTGCAAAAACGTGATAACGCGCTGGAGAAATATAAAGCCGTGATTGCCGAAAACTCCGAAACCAACACCGCCGACCTGGCGCGTCATTACATGAGGCAGGCTTACAAGACGCCGTAACAGGCGAGGTAGTGGGTCAGTTTGATTTGTCATCCCGAGCAAGCGTCTGTGGCGCAGCGAGGGATTTTCCGCCCGTCACCCGCAAAATCGGCGCGCACGGGGGGCCCGGCTGGGCATGCCGATTCGCGCCTCGGGGTCCCTAGCAAACGCCGCTCTTGGGTTTGGTGGGGTGCGCCCGTGCGCGAAAGGCACGCGCCCTTATTCCAACTGACCCACTACCTGGCGCGTGCCGCCTTTGCGTCTTGGGGAACCTTTCCTTATCCTGTTCGTATCTCTTTCTAGGAGGGCCTATGTACTGCAACTACTGCGGGAAAGTCATCCAGGACGATGCCAACTTGTGTCCCTACTGCGGCAAGAGGATTGCCACGGTCGCCGGCCGCCGCAAGCTGATGCGCTCGCGGACCGATCGCAAGATTGCCGGCGTGTGCGCCGGGTTTGCCGAGTACTTCGATCTCGATGTGACCGTGGTTCGCGTAGTGTGGCTGATCGTGGCGTTCTTCGGCGGTGGTGGCGTGCTGGCTTACATCATTGCCTGGATCGTGGTGCCCGAGGAGCCGGCCTACGTTGCCGAAGCTCCGCCCGCCTCCCCACCGCAGCCGTATCAAGGCTCGTGAACCGCGGCGACGTGGTGGGCGAAGCTTTGAAGGGGCGCAGTTTTAGCTACGCCGAAGCAGGTCTTATCGAAACTCTGATTAAGTTTTGTTTTGAAGGGGACGGCCTTCAGAGACTGTGTCGCGAGTTAGTGCCGCCGCTCTGCGGCTCGGATTTCTCCCACTCGGTGCGTGGGCTTACGCCCACGCCTAACCCCATGCCGCCGCTGCGCGGCTAGTCTGGCGGGCATTCGATGTTCTTTTCCCACCAGAAAACTCTTAAGCGGGTTGCGACACAGTCTCTTCAGGCCGTCCGTTAAGTACCCAAAATCATCCGGCTTTAGCCGCTGGGGACCTCGCTTTCACTTGATCAGACTTTCCCCTATCTCTTGTCATCACGAACAGGCTTCACAGGCCACTGAGAAGTCGGATTTGACATGTTTTGAAGGGGCTCGGCTTTAACCGCGCCTTACAGTCGGTGGAAGCGCCGGGCTTTAGCCCGGCGAAATCGAAGTCCATCAGAAACGGCTTCAGCCGCGGTTGGCCGGGGCTAAAGCCCTTTCCGGATGGCACGCTTACGGCGCGGCTAGTCTAAACAGGTTGCTAAAAAAGTCGAAATGGGCGGTCTGTCGCCGGCTGAAGCCGGCTACGGATATCCAAAACAAAGAACTTGGACGCGAACCTGAAGGTTCGCTCTACCCGTTCATCACGACCGCGGGAGTTTTTCCGCAGCCTGTAAAGCCATGCCCTTCCACCCGTCTCTAGCGGACACTGTCTTCTCAGCCGCAAGTCGCCCACAAAGGATCCGCTTCTCCGACTTTTTTCAGCGGCCTGTAAAGCCGGTGAGGGATCTTCTTTTCTAACCGCAAACTGTTTAGCCCGGCAAACTTTCCTTACAATGTTCTGATCATGCCCACCCTGCGCAGCGGCGATGCCGAACTCTTCTACGAACTCTCCGGCACTGGCCCGGATGTCGTCTTACTCCATCCCTTCCCATTGAACCACGACTTCTGGACGCCGGTTGCCGAACAACTCAGCACTCGTTATCGCCTCGTCCTACCCGACCTAAGGGCGCACGGTGACTCCGAACTGGGCGACGGCCCGGCAACCATGCAGAAGTTAGCTGGCGATCTTGCGCTGCTGTGCCGCGAGCTTCGCATCCAGCGCGCCTTCTTTGCCGGCGTTTCCATTGGCGGCTATCTTCTATTTGAGTTCTGGCGGCGACATCGTGAGCAAGTATCTGCGCTGGTCCTGGCCAACACCCGCGCGGGCGCCGAAACCGTCGAGAGCAAAGCCACTCGGCTGGCCAGCGCCGACAAAGTATTGCGGGAGGGTACCGCTGGCTTCATCGATGAGATGTTGCCCAAGGTGTTGTCGCCCACGACCAGAGTCAATCGACCAGATATAGTGGGCGCCGCCCGTCAGATGATGCAGAAGATGTCGCCCGACGACATTGCCGGCGTGCAACGCGGCATGGCCGAGCGTCCCGATTCGGTTGTCACCTGTAAGACCATCGACGTGCCCACCCTGGTGATCGCGGGCGCAGACGACAGCGTGCCGTTATCCGAGGCTGAGCTCATGCGCCAGAACATTCCCGGCAGCCGGCTGCAACTGATCCCCAACGCCGGCCATTACGCCGCACTGGAGAAGCCGGAGGAGTTCGCCACTCTGCTGCGAAGTTTTTTTGGCGGCTTGCCACGGCCGTGAAAGCCATCGAGGCTGAGATCTCAATTCTGTCACCAAGAGCCTACAGCTTTCATCCTGTCGACATTCACTTGTCATCCTGGGCACAGGCCCTCTTCATTACCCTTGTGATCGTGAGCACAGGCAACCCTCATTCCACTTGTCATCCTGAGCGCAGGCGGCCCTTCGCCGCCGGAGTCGAAGGACCTCTGCCGCTCGCTACCATCCTCGTCCAGCCAAACCCGCAGCGACCAAATTGACCATTGTGATTAACATCACGTTTCCCTCAGCGCCCCTTCGATAGAATAATCCGGTTATGCTGGACGCATTTCTCGTACCCGCCGAAACCGTCGTCGCCGCCAAGGGCGACAGCCAACCCCTCGACATCACCAGCGCCACAAATCGCACATTTCTGCTGACGCTCTCCGTCACTTCAATCGTCGAACAGGAATCCATCGAGGTCAGCCTGTTCACCTCGGGCGATGGCACGGCTTGGGAAACCAAGCCGGTAGCCGCCCTTCCGCAGAAGTTCTACGTTGGCGAATATCCTCTGCTGGTGGATTTATCTGCAATGCCGAATGCGATGTTCGTGCGCGCACACTGGGAAGTGAGCCGCTGGGGACGCGGTTCCACCACGCCTCATTTTGAGATAGCGCTTCGCTTGCGCGAGGTGTCGCCGGAAGCGTTGCAGGAAGCCTCCGCCGAGGCCCAGACCCGGCGGTAATCCGAAACGGACTGCGCTTTCCAGAAACGGGGAATCGCCCCCAAAAAGCGCAAGCGCGCTCCTCCAGCATGCCTATCGCTGTCTTGTTGTCTCGGAATTCTGGTGGGCCGCGCTATGCAGCCCGGGGGCCGGGGAAAGCGTTCACCGGCTTGCCCGCCGTTTCTGGCTTAACCTCAACCAGCTTCATCTGGTTCCAGTCGTAGGGAAACTCTTGGCCGCAATCCAGACAAACCACATAAGTTCCTGTGACCGAAGCTGCTGCGCTGCGACGAAGCTTACCTCTCACCGTGATGGGAAAACTGCAACGATGGTGCGAACATCCGAAAAGCTTCTCGAACAGACTCATAAGCTTCCTCCTCGCCTCCGGCGCGACGTCTTTTACTGCGTCACTACCGGCCGGGCATGGCCCAGAGCTCAGTCGTGCCCCAATCCGACTGATACTGCTTAGATTCGGGGCTTGTGGAAAAGGTTCCTAAGGAAATAGCGGAAGCAGTCGCCCGATTCCCAAAACTGCAATCTTTCATCGCTCACAAAGGTGCTATTATTCCGACCGTGCCAGAACGACGACCGTCGTGGCAGTGCCCTGTGACATTCCGTTGCATCGGGCAGCCCTTTCCTCCCAATTACTTCCACCGGATATAATCGAACTGCTTTGCAACTTTCCCGTTTTCGATTTGCCCATTCGCTTCTATTGGTTCTGGGAGCGCTATGCCTGCTTTGCCGTCCGGCGACCGGGCAGGCGATGCCGGGCACGCAAACTCTCATGGTCATGCCATTCCAGAACCAGTCGAGTTCTCCTGGCCTGGAGTGGATTAGCGAAGCCTTCCCCGAAGTTCTCTCGCAACGCATGGCGTCGCCGCGGATCTATGTGATCAGCCGCGACGATCGCAGCTACGCCTTCGACCACTCCGGCATTCCGTCGACCGTGCTGCCGTCGCGCGCCACTATCTATCACGTGGCCGAGCAGATGGACGTGGATTACGTGGTTCTGGGCAGCTACACCTATGACGGCACCACCTTCGCCGCCAGCGCGCAGTTGCTGGATATGAAGAAGCTGCATCTGTCGCCGATGGTGACCAGCAGCGGACCGTTGACCAACCTGATCGACCTGCAGACCATGCTGGCCTGGCAGTTGTTGCAGCAGATGCCGGTTCCTCCGCAGATCTCGCGCGATCAATTCCTTAAGGCCTCGCCCCCGATTCGGCTGGACGCATTCGAGAATTACATTCGCGGAGTTCTGGCGAGCGGCGAGCTGCAGAGGGTTCACTATTTTCGCGACGCGATCAAGCTAAATCCCAACTACACCCTTGCCATGCTGCAGCTAGGAAAAACCTACTATGGCAATCACGAATACGAGTCGGCAGTGTCGTGGTTCAGCCGTGTACCCAAGACTGATCCGGTTGCGGGCGAAGCCAATTTCCTGCTCGGAATGTCAGAGTTCTATCGTGGCAACTACGAGAAAGCTTTTGCCGCGTTTAGCTATCTGTCCACTGCGGTTGCCGCTAACCGAGGTCTATAACAACCAGGGCGTGGTGGAGGCGCGGCGCGGTCGGCGAGCATCGGCGGTGGAATATTTCACCAAGGCGGTGACTGCCGATCCCAACGATGGCGACTACCGCTTCAACCTGGCGGTCGCGCTGTACAAGAATGGCGACAGTGCCGGAGCCGCCCGGCAGTTGCACGAAGAATTGCAGCAGCGTCCCAGCGACAGTGAAGCCAAATCGCTGCTGGACGCGATCAATCGCGGCGTGCCTCCGCCTCCTCCGCCGGCGCCGAATGCGGCTGCGTCGGGCAATGCCTTGTTGGCCTCAAACCAGCCGCGCATCCCCATGGAGCGCATCAAGCGCAACTATAACGAGACTTCCTATCGCGAACTGGAGATGGAGATCAACAACTTCGACGAGGCGCAGCTGGGCAAGAAAGACGGTCATACCCGCGCGCTGTACTACGTCGATCGCGGCAAGGAGTTGCTGGCGCGAAATATGCCCGACCAGGCCGAGGCCCAATTCCGCAACGCCATCGGTGCTGATTACGGCAATGCCGCCGCTCACGCCCAACTGGCGGCGGTCCTGGAGAAGAAGGGCGACCTGACGAACGCCCGCGCCGAGGCCCAGACCTCAATTCGGCTGAAGCCTAATGTCGATGGCCTGCTGGTATTGGCGCGGCTCGATCTGAAGCAGAACCAGATACCGTCCGCCGCCGGCGAAGTCGATCGGGCCCTGGCCCTGGAACCGGGTAACTCATCGGCGGTCGCGCTAAAACACGATATCGCCGCGAGGCAAACAGGTCCACAATAGTAGGTGAAAGGGAGCAGCTTTAACTGCGCCGTGTAGGCTACTCTATGTGTATAGAGCCGGCTTTAGCCGGCGGCACACCTCGCCCTCCGGAAGGAGGCCTCATGAATCGCACTCGCATCGCTCTCAGCGTTTTGTTTTTCGCGCTGCTGGCTACAAGCAGCGCCTTCGCCGGCAGCGTCGTCAAAATTCGCGTCGACGATACCATCCAGCCCATCAGCGCCGAGTACGTTGACCGCGCCATCGAGCACGCCCGCCAGACCAATGCCGACGCGGTGTTGATCGAACTGCATACTCCCGGCGGACTGGTCGACTCTACCCGCGAAATCATCCAGAAGATTCTGGCCTCGCCGGTCCCAGTGATTGTCTACGTCGCGCCCAGTGGGGCCAATGCCGCCTCCGCGGGCTTCTTCATCCTGGAGTCTGCGGACATCGCTGCCATGGCTCCCGGCACCAACACCGGCGCGGCTCATCCGGTGGTGCTGGGCGGCGAGAAGGTCGACGACGTGATGAAGGCCAAGATGGAGAACGATTCGGCCGCCTTCATGCGGTCGTTTGTCGGCCCGCGCGGCCGCAACGTGGAACTGGCGGAGAGCGCGGTGCGCGAATCGAAATCGTGGACTGATCAGGAAGCGCTGAAGCTGCATTTGATCGACGTGGTTGCCCGCGACCAGGATGATCTGTTCCATCAGCTCGAGGGCCGGACGGTGAAGCGCTTCGATGGGAAGCAGGAGAAGCTCCATCTGGTTGGCGATTCCGTGGACGAGATGCCGATGACTCTGCGGCAGCGCATTCTCGACTTCCTGCTCGATCCCAACATCGCTTTTCTGGTGCTGGCGGTGGGGGCGCTCGCGCTCTATGCCGAGTTCAACCATCCCGGCGCGATCGTGCCCGGCGTGATCGGAACCATCTTCATTCTGCTGGCGCTGTTTGCGCTGAATCTGCTGCCCACCCGTTACGCCTCGTTCACGCTGATCATTGCGGCCTTCGTCTTGTTCGTGCTGGAGGCGAAATTTGCCACGCACGGTGTCCTCGGCCTGGGCGGCATCGCTTTGCTCACGCTGGGAGGATTGCTGCTGGTCGATGGACCGATTCCGCAGATGAGGGTGAACCTGTGGACCGCGTTGGGAGTGAGTGTCCCGTTCGGCGCCATCACCGTCTTCCTGATGAGCATCGCGATTCGCGCGCGACATAATAAAGTTGTGACCGGCATGCAAGGCCTGATCGGCGCTCTCGGCCAGGCCCGTACCGACATCGATCCGGAAGGGAAGGTGTTTGTGCAAGGCGAGCTGTGGAACGCGCATGCCCCCTCTCGTGTAGGAATGGGCGAACCCGTAGTAGTTCGCAAGGTAGAAGGCTTAGAGCTGGAAGTAGAAAAGGCAGCAACGAGTAATTAGTAGCCAGCAATTAGTAACTAGCAACTAGCAGGTAGCAACTGGTAATTAGCCATTGGCATGTAACCTTTGGCAATTAGCAATTAGCATTTAGCATTTGGCCTTAGCCACTAGCTTGCTACCTCCTTACAACTGTCATCCCGACCGGAGCGGAGGGACCAGCGGTTCAACCCGCGATGCTCCTGTTAATAATCGTACACCTCCACTGCGAAGACTCGCTTTGTATCAGGGCACGGCTTCAGCCGTGCCGGAAAACGCTTATCGGCCGAGGGCTTTAGCCCCTGCACAATCTTTACATTCAAATGGGATGAATCGCTATAGGGATGGATGAACCGCAGCCAACCGTCCCTGATCTACGATAGGATGAAATTCGAACAGGAGATCACGATGTCAGATTTGCGATATCCCATCGGTAAATTTACCTGGGTAGCGCCCGAAAATGAGGAACTGAGCACGCAGGATCGCCAACGTTACATCGCGATTATTTCCCAATTGCCGGAGAATATGCACGCCGCGGTTCTGGATTTAACCGCCCAGCAACTGGACACGCCTTATCGTCCCGAGGGCTGGACGGTACGGCAAGTCGTGCATCACGTCCCCGAGAGCCACATGAATGCTTATATTCGATTCAAGCTGGCCATCACCGAAGATCAGCCCCAGATCAAGCCTTACAACGAAGCCGAGTGGGCCAAACTACTCGATAACAACATTACCCCGATCGAAACCTCTCTCCAACTACTCACTGCGTTGCACTCTCGCTGGGTCGATACACTACGATGCATGCAGCCGTCCGATTTCGGACGCACACTGTACCATCCTGAACACGGCGTGATGTCGCTCGACCGTATGCTCGCCATGTATGCCTGGCATTCCAACCATCATCTTGCGCACATTACATCATTGCGCGAGCGTATGGGATGGAATGCTTTTGCGGCGGTATAGTAATAAAACAAATTAACCCATAATTGTTGGGATGAACGCGCTACTACTGGCGATATTCGCATGTTTTTTCAATGCGAAATGAATTAATTGTCGATAGAGATAAGCTGCGCTCACATCACTCGTAACCCTGCGTCCAAACTCACGACGCGAAAAGTTTCTCATTGCGTGAACCTTTTTATCGCGTCGAACGTATAAGCCTGCAGGGAATCGAAGAGGCGAGTGTTGGTACTCGAAGTGCAGTAAGAACAAGGGGTCAAACAGAATGTTTCGCCAGCGGTTTGGCGGCCCAGGCGAGACACACTGAGGGAGGCTTGAGAGTCCCCTGTTACTGTTTAACCCCGGTGACACATTCTATGCGACGCGGTGGGAAATGCAAGCCATTCCCGCTCGCCGTGGGCCGCCGGAACGACGTCAAACGAAGGAGATTGGAAATGACTCGTACCGTTGTCCGCGCAGCCCTGTTTATCTTCGCCCTAACCATGTCGGTCAGCGCTTTTGCCGGCTCCAAGTCGGAAACTGTCACCCTCTTTCACGATGCTCAAATCAACGGCAAGACACTTCCCGCCGGCGAGTACACCGTGAAGTGCGATACCACCGGCTCGACCGCGCAGGTGAAATTTCTGAAGAGCGGCAAGGAAGTAGCCTGGGCCAATGGACAGGTAAAGCAGCTCACCAGCACCCCCGACCACAATCAGGTGATCCTGCAGGACGGTAATGGCGGATCGACCATCAGCGAAATCGATTTCAGCCATAGCAACACCGGCGTCAGCTTCGACTCGTCGAATATGGCGAATGCCGGCCGCTAGCTACTCAACCAGCAAACTCACGAGGGAGCGTCGACGCTCCCTTTTTCTTTTCCACTGTTCTGACGGTTTGTGGCGCGACTAGAATCGACTCATTGTCATGACCATCCGCCGCATCAAGGCCTACACCGGACAGACTGGCTATGTTTATCAGTACTACTTTGTCGGCCAGCGGCCGGCCTTGCAGAGCGATCCCGAAGCGCCCTCCACCGAATTTATTTTTGATGTGACGGCGGATCGTAAGACCACATTTGCGGTCAGCGTTTTCCTGCCGCCGCAGTCGCTGCAAGCCTGGGCTACCAGTCGCGGCCGCAGCCTCAGCGAGCCCGAACAGTATGCCGCGGTAAAGCTGCGCCTAATGCAAGGCTTCGACGAAATTCCCGACATGCTGCATCAAGGCCGTCGCTTACGCCTGGACGCTGAAACGCTGGTTGTCCTGTTGGAATCCATTGGCGTGGAGTAGAGCAGGCTCACGCAGCATTCGCTGCTGCGTCCAAATGGAAGGGAAAGGATCTTCCTGCCGAGCAACGATTTCCTTACCCGTACCGGCTGCGAATTGTGCAGGCAATTCAATCGCAATACAGATTCCAGCAGCGGGGATAACAAAGTTGTGACGAACCCCTTCCCAGGCTCTGTACATTCCAGGCAAATTGGGCCCATAATCATGCTAACCAGCGGGTGTGATGGCGATGTTTGAAGAAATGCCGTGGCCGGGACGCAAGCGATGGAACCGCTCCATGGCTGCATCGCTGGCCGTGCACCTGGTGCTGTTGCTGGGGTTGCTGCGCGAATCTCGCCCTCTTTTCCTGACACCCCACGACGTTGCGTTGGGAATCCCCGGATCGTCAGGATCGGTCTCCATCATCTATTTGGCGCCGGTGGGTGCCGAGCAAACCCGATCCGTGCCAGACAAACCGCAACTCACGTTGCGGGCATCGCTTCCCAAGAAGCCCAAGCCCCAACCCAAGATCGAGCCCAAGCCTGAAGCCGAGCAGCCGACGGTCGACGCTGGCCTGGAGCGTGCGGCGCGCGGCGGCTCACCCATGGGGCGAGTGCCCGGCTCCCCCCTCACCGGCGACGAAGTGATTCCGGCGCTGCCCGAGGTCTTTCCCGATCCTCCCGTCTCCCGTAGCGATTTGCCCGCTGGCGTGCAGGGCGACGTGATCGTCGAAGTTACCATTGACCCACAGGGAAATGTCGTGGAAACTAAGCTGCTTCAGGGCATCGGCTACGGCGTCGAGCAGAAGGTTCTGGATGTGTTACAGCGCTGGCATTTCCGGCCGGCCATGCGCGACGGTGTGACCATCGCTTCGCAACACATCGTGCACTTCCACTACCCCAGCTAGAGCGGCATTCCTTCTTCCGGAGCCAGTCACAGGGGGTGGTGTCCCAGGTCCTTGCGAAATCCTGCTCACAGAGTCAATGTGACGTAGATCACAAGGGGGCGTGATATCTAATCTCCGGCCCGAATCGCCCGCCCGCTATACTTACTCTAGTAGAACGGGAACGCGTTAACCGGTACCGTTCCAGGGGTTTATGCCGCTAATCTGGCTTCGAGTCGCGGTGGTTTGCTACGGCGTGGGCTTGCTCTACTCGCTGCTGCTGCTGAGTAAGCAAGGCAACGTCCTGGCCAAAGTGGTCGAGCCGGCGGTCGGTCTCGGCCTCATCTTCCACTTCGTGTCGCTGGTGGAATCCACCATCCTGATCGGCCATCTCTCGCTGGCCTCGATTCATTATTCCGAATCGTTCCTGGCCTTTCTGGCGATGGTGGTGTTCTTCATTTTCTTTGTCGGCTATCGCACCACGGCTCCCGGGGTCGTGATCTTCCCCATTGTGTTTGTGCTGACCTTCGCCTCGGCCATCGGACAGAAGCCGGTCACGCTCACCTCGCCGCTGCTGCGCAACGGCTGGATCTTCGTACATGTGGTGCTGATCTTCACCGGCTACGCCGGGCTGTTCCTGAGCTTTGGCGCCAGCCTGCTGTATCTGGTGCAGGAGCGCGCGCTGAAAGTCGAAGCAGGCAACGCCGCTGCTGACCTGGTTGCCGCCGCTGCAGACCATCGACGACATCGGCTACCGCGCCCTGCTCTTCGGCTTCCCCTTCATGACCTTCGGGCTGATCACCGGCTCGGTGCTGGCCATCGAGAAGTATGGGCCCATGTTCTTTTACGATCCCAAGATTCTGCTGTCGTTCATGTTGTGGGCCGTGTACATGCTGCTGCTGTACACCCGCTGGAACTCGGGATGGCGTGGCCGGCGGGCAGCGTTCCTGGCGACCTTCGCCTTCGTGGTCGCCATCGGAGCCTGGCTGGCCAATAACTTCAGCCGCTTTCACAGGTTTGGCGCCTTATGAACTTTGTCGCTCATCGGCGTGAACCACCAGACCGCGCCGGTCGATGTGCGCGAGCAGTTCGCCATCTCGGAAGCGCGGCTGCCGGAGGCGACGAAGAGTCTGGCGCAGTACCCCGGAGTGGAGGAGGCAATGATCGTCTCCACCTGCAACCGGGTGGAGTTGCTGGCGCGCACGGTGAATGGGACCGCCGATCTGCAAGGCTTCATGCAGCAGTTCTACGGCTTCGATCCCCAGCCGTATCGCAAGTATCTCTACGAGTATCGCGAGCGCGACGCGGTGCGGCACGTGTTTCGCGTGGCCTCCAGCCTGGATTCCATGGTGGTGGGCGAGCCGCAGATTCTGGGTCAGGTGAAGGAAGCTTACGCCACCGCGCGCGCTGTGGGCGCCGTCAATTCGCAACTGGACGCGTTGCTGACGCGAGCTTTCGCGGTCGCCAAACGAGTGCGCAACGAAACTGCGGTCGCGACCTCGGCAGTGTCGGTGGCGTCGGTCGCCGTCGATCTGGCCAAGAAGATTTTCGGCAACCTGGAAGGCAAGAGCATTTATCTGGTCGGGGCAGGGAAGATGTGCGAGCTGGCGGCGCGTCATCTGCTGGCCCACGGAGCCGGGCATATCTATGTTGCCAATCGCACCTATGATCGCGCGCTGGCTCTGGCGAAGAAATTCGATGGCGAGGCGATACCGTTCGACCAGCTCTACGAGACCATTCCTCGCGCCGACATCGTAATCAGCTCGACCGGCGCGCCCCACGCCATCTTCCGCAAAGAGCATGGCGAGAAATTCCTGAGCCGTCGCCGCAATCGTCCCATGTTCTTCATCGACATCGCGGTGCCGCGCGATATCGATCCGGAGATGAACAAGCTGGACGGCATCTTCGTCTACGACATCGACGATCTGCAGCAGGTGGTTTCGTCGCACGTTGCCGACCGGCGGGTGGAAGCGGATCGCGCCGAGGCGATTGTCCAGCTCGAGGTCGACAAGTTTCAGGCGCGGCTGCAAACGCTGGACGTGGTGCCAACCATCGTCTCGCTGCAGGAACATTTGGAAACCGTGCGCCAGGCCGAGATCGATCGGGTGCGCGGCCGCCTGGGCACGATGACCCCCGAGCAGGAACTGGCGGTGGAAGCGCTCACCCGAGGCATCATCAACAAGATCATGCACACACCTATCACCACCTTGAAGACGGCGGCGCGTGAATCGACCGAGGCGACCACGGTCATCGATCTGGTGCGGAAGCTGTTTGGACTGCGCGACGCGAAGGCTGCCGCTCGCCAGGAAGCGGCGAACATGGGCAACGGAAAACCGGGGGCGAACAATTAATGGCACGACTGCGGATTGGTTCTCGTGGGTCGCAACTGGCGCTGTGGCAGGCCAACCACATTTCGGCGCTGCTGCGCGAGCAGGGACACGAGGTTGAGCTGGAAATCATCAAGACCACCGGCGACAAAATTACCGACGTGGCCCTGTCGCAGGTGGGAACCAAGGGTATGTTCACGAAAGAAATTGAAGATGCGCTCGCTGCAGGCCGCGTAGATCTGGCGGTGCATAGCCTGAAAGACCTGCCAACCGAGTTGCCGCCCGGTTTCGAGCTAGCAGCGATCACAACGCGCGTGAATCCCCGCGACGTGTTTCTTTCCGTCAAGTACGACAGTGTCAGAGCTCTGCCCAAAGGTGCGCGGGTGGGGACCAGTAGCCTGCGGCGCCAGGCACAGCTGAAGGTAGCACGGCCTGATCTGGTGATTCACGCGTTGCGCGGCAATGTCGACACCCGGGTTCGCAAGCTGGAAGCGGGTGAGTATGACGCAATCATTCTGGCCGCTGCCGGACTGACAAGGCTGGGCAAGACACAGCTGGTGAAGGAGGTGTTGTCGGAAGAGTTCATGTGTCCCGCCGCCGGACAGGGAGCGCTGGGCATTGAGATTCGAGCCGGCGACGCGGAGATTGGCAAGCACGTTGCCTTTCTTGACGATGCTGCGGCACGGGCAAGCACGACTTGCGAACGGGCTCTGCTGAATAAACTAGGCGGCGGATGCCAGGTGCCGATCGGCGCTTTCGCCGAAATGAAGGAAGGCGCGCTGCATCTTTCCGCCATCGTCGCCCGACCCGACGGCTCGGTGATCTTGCGGGAACAGCAGAGCGGCAGTGACCCGGTGGCGCTGGGCGAGCAGGTAGGCGACATTCTGCTGCAACGGGGCGCGACCAGGATTCTGGAAGAGGTGTACGGCGAGGCGAGCCCGCCGCCGCAACAACCGTGAGAAGCAGTAGCCAGCCGCCAGTGATCAGTTGCCAGTAGTCGGTTGCCAGCACGCGGTAGTCAGTAGTCGGTTGCCAGTTAGCTGCTTCTCCTGTTCGACGGATGTCAGAGGCTCCTGGCGAATCGGCATGAATCCAGCGCCGTAGGCGCGACATAGGCTAGCCCAGCGCTTCAGCGCTGGGTAAGCTAGAAATACGAATCCGAGTCCCGTAGGGACGGCAGAACGCTTTCCTTTTGAACATTGGTCCGGGAAGCTGCTCGACCTTGGCTGGTCAAAACAAAACTTCGCATGACGAAATCTCCCTCACGGCAATCCAAAACAAATCGGTTCAACCCGACACCACTTGCTGGCTGTCGCGTGCTGGTCTCGCGCGCCCGGAAGCAGGCGGGCGTGCTTTCGTCGGTGTTGCGCGAACTGGGTTGCGAGGTCATCGAAATCCCCTTCATTGAGATTCGGCGCCCCAGTTCCTATCAGCCACTCGATACATCGTTGCGAAATCTTGCAACTTACGACTGGCTGATTCTGACCAGCGTGAATGGCGTGGAAGCGCTGTTCGGGCGCATGGCAAAGAAGAAGATGGCGGCATCGGCCCTGGCTCACCTGAAAATCGCGGCCATTGGTCCGGCTACGAAGAAAGCCATCGAGGAACACGGCCTGCACGTTACGGTGACACCGAAGGAATATGTTGCCGAATCGGTGGTTAGCGCTTTGCGGCGACGCGTGAAAGGGAAGCGCATTCTGTTGGTGCGCGCTAAGGTCGCGCGTGACGTGATTCCACGCGATCTGCGAAAAGCCGGCGCCGCGATTGATGTGGTTGAGGCGTACGAGACGGCGGCGCCGAAATGGTCGCAGAAGCGACTGCGAGCCGCGCTCGCCAGTAAGACGGGTACGCCGCATGCCATAACCTTCACCAGTTCGTCGACGGTGAAAAATTTTGTCGAGCTCTGTTGGGATTGCGCGGGGCACGCGCGGCGCTGAGAAAGTCGGGCGACCACAGTGTGCATAGCGCATCCATCGGCCCGGTAACGTCGGCCACCCTGCGCGAGTTCGGATTGCCCGTGGATATCGAGGCCAAGGAGTACACGATACCCGGATTGGTGCGGGCGATTGCGGGAACGGCAGCAGAACGAATGCCGGCCGGTCGTCGCTCTTAGCGTCTAGTATTCAGATCTTAGCAGAGGGAACAGCTCGAATTTTGCGGCCGGAAGCTTACCGCAGACCCTTCTATTGCGCGCCCGCCCGATCCGCAAGAAACAGGGGATCGGAAAGTCCGAGGGGGCGCTCCGCTCAGGATGACAAATCGGATGGATGCTAGCGATTACGATTATGATGGAGCGTGAACTCGGCGCGGCTGTGCCGTCCCTGCGGGACTCTATGATTCTTTAAAACGCCTACCCAGCTCTGAAGAGCTGGGCTATCTTATTCCGCGCCTATGGCGCTCGATTCGTCGCTAGCATCTGCGCTGATTCGTCGCCAAAGTTCGCGCCCCGAGTACTAAGTCTCGTTCCTTCTGCGACGAAGCTGAGGCAAGTTTGCTAAAGGCTAAGAGCTAACAGCCCAGGAGCCAAAAGCACAGCGACAAAACGAATCGCCAAAACGAATCGCGAAGAGCGAGCAGCGAGCCGCGAACTGCGGCCTCTACTCATACACAGAACAGCCGCATCCCGGCGATGGTACATGTACCTTTAGAAAGTCTGACACGCGCTGATAGGCGTCAATCTGATTTTCCACCCGCGCGAAGCCGTGGCCCTCATCCTTGTAAACCTTCAACTGCACCACGCCTCCGTGCTTCTTGATGGCATCGGCCACCTGTTGCGACTCCTCCGCGGGGCAGCGCGGATCGTTGCCTCCGGCCAGCAGCAGCAGCGGCGCCTTGATCTGGTTGACAAAGTTGATCGGCGAGCGATCTTCATATAGCGCCTTGTTCTTCACCGGATCGCCCATGGTCGCCAGGTCATATTCGCGCAGGCTGGGGTCTTCGTTGGCGATCTCGGTGAACCAGTTGACGAAGGGCACGATAGGCACGCCTGCGGCCCACATGTCCGGCACCTTAGTCACGGCCATCATGCTGAGATAGCCGCCGTAGCTGCCACCCATCACGATCAGCTTCTTAGGATCGACAAAGCCGCTCTTCTTGATCCACTCTGCTGCGTCGAGCACGTCGTTCAGGTCGCCGCCGCCGGAGTCGCCCAGGTTGGCGTCGACGAACTGCTTGCCATATCCGGTTGAGCCGCGATAGTTGGGTGCGATCACCAGGTATCCCTGGTTTACGATGTACTGAATGAAGCGGTTAAACGAGTCGACCGTTTGCGACGCCGGGCCGCCGTGAATGTAGACAATCGCAGGGAACTTCCCGTTCCGCTGAATGTTGTTGGGGACGTAGGCGAAGGCCGACAGCGTCCACTTGCCGTCGCGGCTGGGATAGTGAACGAGATAGGGCTCGACCATGTCAGCGCTGCGCAACCCTCCGACCAGGGCGTGCGTAATCTGCTGCGACTGTTTGGAAGCAATGTCGTAGGCCCACAGATCGCTGGGAGCATCTGCCCCATTGTGGTAGTAGAGCAGCGTGGCCCCGTCGCGCGTGTAGGGCAGGGGATTACCAGCGAAAGAGTTGACTCCCGGCTGCAACGGTAGCGCCCTGGCTTGATGTCTGACAATGTCGTAGGAGTAAAGAATGGAGCGGCCGTCGCTGTTGGCCGTCCAGGTAAGCGACTTGCCATCGGGCGAGAACGTGCCCGCACTCAGCTCCCACTTCTCAGCGGTCAGCCAATCGATCTTCCTGGTGGCAATATCCAGCAGTCCCACATTGTCGTATCCATTATGCGCGTCCGAGGTGATGAGTACAGTCTTGCCGTCGGGCGAGATGTCGGCGGCAGAGTAGCTGTGCTGGCCGTCGTGCGGGGTCAGGTTCGTGCTTTGTCCGCTGGCGAGATCGACCACGAAGACATTGGCATCTTTGCCGCTCGCGTGCGATTGCGTATAGACGATGAATTTGCCGTCATGCGAAAAGATCGGGCTTTCGTTGCTCAGCTCTTTGGCCGTGTTCTTGGTCAGGTGGCGCAGATGGCGCGCGGCCACGTCCATCAACTCGATCTCATAGCTCGATCCGGTTTTCGGCTTGGTCGCATAGGCGAGCTGGTGTCCGTCAGGCGACCAAACCGGCTCGACCTCGGCCGAATCCGGCGAAGTCGTAAGGTTAACCACGTCGCCGGTTTTGGGCGACACCAGAAAGATGTCCCACTGCTCGTCACCATCGTGGTCGGAGATGTAGGCGATCCAGGTGCCGTCCGGCGACCAGGCGGGGCTTGCCTGGCGCTGGTCGCTGATGGTCAACTGCGTAGGCCAGCCCCCGGTGGAAGGCACCAGCCACAGGTTGCTGCGCCCGCTGATATTGGAGATAAAGGCCACCTGTTTGCCGTCGGGCGACCAGGTCGAGCCGCCAATCTGCCGTGTCATGTAAAGCTTCTCGATGGAGAAGGTCTGCATGTCGGCGACGTTCTTACTCTCCAGCTTGGTTGGATCGGTGATGGCTTGCGACGAGGCGAGCGGTTGCTGAGCGAAAGCAGTCACGGTCATAAGCATGAGGATGGCGGTCTGAACGATGCGCATGGAATATGGACTGAGAATAGCAAAAGTCGATAGCCCAGGTCGCTGCGCCACCACTCACGCTCGCACAAAAGGCTGCGGAATGGTGACGCCGGACGCGGCGTATTCGCCCAGCGGAGTGACCCGCCCACAGTGCAGGCATTGCGCATCGGGAAAGTGAGCGGCACACTGCGGGCAGACGCCGTGCGTCTCAAAGGTGTCGAACATCGTCCTACAATGTGGGCATCGCCAGAAATTTCCCAGCGGCGGGGGCGTCTTGCACCAGGGACAGGTATGGCCGGTCCGCGGCGTCAGCTTGGCCAGGCGCAACAACATCACTGCCTGCTTCAGGCCGCCCCAGCAGTTCAGCAGGATGAAGGCCGAGAGAACGCCGAACCAGATTGAGCGAGCACGCACGGCCAGCACGATCAGCGCAGCCACGCCCACAAAGCCCAGCAGCGTTGCTACCAGCAAGCTGCGGGCGCGGCCCATCACGAACCACAACAGCGCGCGCAGGATCTGGCCGCCGTCCAGCGGATAAACCGGCAGAATATTGAAGATCAGTAGCGCCGCATTGATAAAGGCGATGGTCCGTATCAGGGCGTAAAGATTCGGCATATCCACCGGCCAGCCCAGCGACCAGCCTACCCAGCCCAGGAACATCAAGGCAGGAATGAGGGCGACATTGACCAGCGGTCCGGCGGCAAGACTCCACAGTACGGCGGCCGGCCGCTGCGGAGGATTCACATAAGCCACTCCGCCCAAGGGCCACAGGACAATCTGCTCCGCGCTGCCCCCAGCCTGCCGGCAGGCCAGCGCGTGGCCAAACTCGTGCATGGTGACGATCAGGAAGAGCGCCAGATATTCCAGTATGTTCCACAGGATGGAAGAGTATCTTCCGGCGCGGCTGTTGATTTCGAAGACCGCAACCAGAAACCACGACCAGTGCAGGAAAACATTAATCCCGGCAATGCGGAACAGGCGGATGGAACCTTGACTACCGGTGGGCATTATCGACAGTTATAACATGCGGCGGCGCTGTTGGAGATGGGAGGTACCCACGCCTCTCGCACGCTTATAGCTCTTTATTGATCGCTGCAAAAGAGGACGTCCCCGTCAGCGGGGGAAGCGGCGGGCTTTCAGCCCGGCGACAACGAATGCTATCAGGAAATGGCTTCAGCCACGGTTTGCCGGGGCTAAAGCCATTTTTCCATCGGACTGTCTCGGCACGGCTGAAGCCGTGCCCTTCCACCGTCCCGTGCAGGCCAGCTTGTGTCGAGTGGGATTCCTCCGGTAAAGGATTCTCGGAGCATTCTTACTTGATGTCTAAACGCGCGCAGTGCCGCTCGCCGTCAGTTCTTATCTTTGCCGCTGACCAGCCGGCCGCTATCAGCCGCCAGCGTGGCAGCCATCTGGGTGACGGCGGCGTTCATGGCTTGGCCCATCGCGGTCTGCTGGAAATCGCTGCGGCCGAAATCCACCGTGTCGGCCGACCCATGCCAGCCGGCAAGCAGGGAAGCGTTCGAGCTCGAAGCTACGCCCCGGCCCGAGGCCACGGCTACGATTTCATCGGTGGCAACGTCGACCAGGCGCGCCTCAGCTTCCACGGTAGCTTTTCTCTTATGTGGTATCCACTCCTCATCGCCAATCTTTCGGGGAGTCCCGCCGAACTGGATCACAGCGCCCATGACCACGGCATCGGCCCCAAGTGCCTTGCCTACCTTCACGGCCGACTCGCGGTCCGACCGGCCGCTCATGGAAAGTTTCTGCTCAGCCAGAATCTTCTCGACCGCCGCTGGATCGACGACCGAGTAAGCCACGCTTTTCATCAATTCACGAGCCAACTGGTCGGCGATGCCTTTGCCCACGTCGGCATCGAAGCCGAACAAGGTCTGCACCGAACTCTTGGTTGCTGAATAGTCGAAGTCGAGGATGGCGATCCGCTGGGGAGGCGTCGGCTGAGAAGCGGTCGGGCCGGCCGATTTTGCTGGAGAAGCAGCACTCACTTGAGCCGTTGGGGATGCGCTCAGCGCGATCAGAGCCAGCAGAAGCGTGATGCCAAATCCGCATCGCGACTTCCACGCAATAGGAAATGTTGGAGGAGACTTGCTACCGCCCCGCCGGGAAGAGTTTGGCTTCATGGCCGCCTGCTTGCTCGGACGCGCCCACTCTTCATCGCACTCAGCCAGTGACGGAAATGGTAGGACGATTCTTATTAAACTGCTTCATCTGCTTCCTTTGCGCCTTCAGCTGTTTCTTCTGCTCTTTCATGTATTGCTTGTTGTACTGCTTGTAGTACTTCTCCGCATTCTTCTCGGCCTTGGTTTCCTTGCGGCCATGGGCAGCCGCCGGCACCGACAGAAGCAGACCAACAAGCAGCGACAGAATAAAAGCAGTAACGCGTTTCACTGGCTCACCAGGAAGTGACTTACCCTTGGATTCTACAATGCGCATAGCGGCGGCTCCTAGCTGTCAGCGCGAATATATTGCAGGTTTCAGAACCTGAACGGGACCAGCGATACTTGCGCCCGTCCTGGGAAGGCCGAGACCTGCGATGATGGGCTTGAGACTCCAGTGCGATCGTTGGGACAATCTAAACGCCGGCGGGAGTCGGCGGAGATGCAGGGCGAGGTGCGAACCATGACGCGGGAGGAGTTCACCAAGGTAGTGGAGGAGGTGATGGACTCTCTGCCCCAGGAATTTCGCGAGCGCATCCGGAACGTCGCGGTGCTGGTCGAGGACCTGCCGCCGGATCAGGAACCGCTCCAACCCGGCAAGCCCAGCGTGTTGCGTCTGGGTCTATTTCACGGCGTGCCCATGACCCACAAGAGCGTCTTCCAATTGCCGGCCGGTCCGGACTACGTCGTGCTCTACCAGAAGAACATTGAGAGGGTGTCGCGCAATGAGGCCGAGGTACGCCGACAAATCCGCCAGACCGTCATCCACGAGTTCGGACATTATTTCGGAATGACTGAGGAGCAACTGAAGGATGTGTAATGCCGCCGGGGATGTTGTGATCGTGGGACGAACCGCAGATCCCTCGGCTACGCTGCGCTCCGCTCGGGATGACAATTCATTTAGCCTCCAACATTAGCCGGCCAACGTTCGCTTACCACCATCCACTATCCACTACTTCGCCCCTTTATGAATCTCCACTGTGCTCCAGGTCTTGTCAGCCGCGTGGCAGAGATTTTCCAGCGGGCAGTCGGCGCACTTGGGGCTGCGAGCGACACAGATGGCGCGGCCGTGCAGGATGATCTGGTGGGAGAACAGGATCCACCGGCCGCGCGGGATCACCTGCATCAGGTCCTGCTCGATCTTGACTGGATCTTCATTCCTAGTGAGTTCCAAGCGGCGCGAGATGCGTTGCACGTGGGTGTCGACCACCACGCCGTCGGCGATGCGATACCAGGTGCCCAGTACCACGTTGGCGGTTTTGCGGGCGACGCCGGGAATGGTGAGCAGCTCGTCCATGGTGCGGGGAACGTCGCCGCCGAAGTCGCTGATGATTTTGCGCGCAGCGCCTACCAGCGATTTCGATTTGTTGCGGAAAAAGCCGGTGGTGCGAATGTCGTCTTCCAACTCTTCGGGCTTGAGCGAGGCGAAGGCCTCGGGCGTCGGATACTTCTGGAAGAGGACGGGCGTCACCATGTTGACGCGCACGTCGGTGCACTGCGCCGAGAGAATGGTGGCGACCAGCAGCTCCCAGGCGCTGTTGTGATGGAGCGCGCAGGTGGCCGCGGGATAGCGGTCGTCCAGGCGCTGCAGGATCTCGCTGACGCGCTCGGGCGCCAGCGGGTTGTAGCCCTTCGAGGCGCCGGAGGGTTTGCGGGATGACTTCGCGGCAGCTGCAGTTTTACCCGCCGAAGCGCCGCTGGGCTTCGCAGGCTTCGACGCGCGCTTGGTTAGCGAAGGGGCAGGCTTCGCGGTGCGAGCCTTGGCACGCATTGGAGCGCTGGCCACTTTGTCCTGGCGGCCGGTGCGCGAAGGCCGGCGAGGCATGGTGCCACGTGGCATGGTTCAACTCCCAAGATAACGAGAGGAGATTATAACGGGAGGCGGCCACTTCCTGCGCCGCTCGAGCGCCGGGGACGCAAAAGGGGATAGCCTACCCTTTCAAGGGTGGGAAGGTCGTCCTCATAAATCCCGAGTCCCTTCAGGGGGACGGCAGTAATTCATGGCAGGAGTCAATCTATAGGTGGCAGGAATCGCAGATCCTTCGACTGCGAGCCCGCCCGACCCGCAAAACCTGCGGGTCGGAAAAGAAAGAGCGGGCGCTCCACTCAGGATGACAATTGAGAAAGAGTATGCGGAACATCGGTCCAGGGTTCCGTCCCGCGAAACGGTAAAACCGCGACAACGAGCCGACAGATTACAATAGTCGAGCGTCCTCATCCTGAGCCTGGAGTTTTCTTGATGGCTTCCGAGCCTGAAGTAGCAGCTGCGTCTGCCGAGCTACATGCGGTGCCGCTCACCCTGGAAGGGCTGAGTGTGCTGCATCAGATGTTCCGTTTTCGCTGGGCGGAGTGGCGCAAGCTCGACGCGTCGCGCCAGCAGGAGATCGCCCTGGAGTTCGGCGGCGCCTTTGGAGGACAGGAAGTGGCCGGGCGCACTACGGTGTACTCGCTGCTGGGCCACAAGGGCGACCTGATGCTGGTGCATTTCCGCGACTCATTCGAGGATCTGAACGCGGCCGAGCTGGAGCTGAATCGCACCACCCTGCAGGAATATCTGGAGCCAACGCATTCGTACCTGTCTGTGATCGAGCTGGGACTGTACGATTCCAGCGTCAAGCTGTTTCGCCAGCTTACCGAGCGCGGGGTCAAGCCGATGTCGGAGGAGTGGACGCGCGAAGTGGAAGAGACGATGGAGCGGCAGCGGCAGGCGATGCATCCGCGGCTCTATCCCAAGATTCCCGACAGCCGCTATCTGTGTTTCTATCCCATGGACCGCAAGCGTGGCGAAAGTTTGAATTGGTACACGCTGCCGATCGAAGAGCGGCAACGGCAGATGGAAGAGCACGGTATGGTCGGCCGCCGCTATGCCGGCAAGGTGCAGCAGATCATTACCGGGTCGATCGGCTTCGACGATTGGGAGTGGGGCGTGGATTTGTTTGCCCCCGAGCCGTTGGTGTTCAAGAAGCTGATCTACGAGATGCGCTTCGATCAGGTCAGCGCAGTGTATGCTGCCTTTGGACAGTTTTTCGTCGGCGTGCGGTTGCCGCTGGCGGCGATGGGCGAGTGGCTGGGGAGCGGCAGTTAGCTGCTGGCATTTAGCAGTTGGCATTTAATCCCTCTTCCAGAAATTGTCATCGCGAGCGAAGCCGAGGGATCTGCGGTTTGCCTGCCGGGGGCATGAGATTTGATGAGTGGCAAGGAGCAAGCGCTGTAAGGCGCGAAAAAGTTTAGCCTAACGCTTCAGCGCTGGGTGGAGTTTGTAGAAGGACGGAGTCCCGTAGAGAGGGCAGAAAATTTCCGCGTCAGGCGGAAGCCTGCCGTGCCTACGGCACTCTAAATCGTAATGGCGGCATACCCCGCGCTAAAGCGCTGGGCTAACCTATAGCGCGCCTACGGCGCTTTCATCATCAGCGGAACGAGCCTGATGATGCTTACGATCTACGAAGCGCGCGCATCTCGTAATTTCTAGCGGAGCTAACTCTCAACCACATGATTGCTCACATTCTTGAACTGGTAGGGGCGTGGATTGTCAGCGTGATCTCGGCTTCGGGCTATCCGGGCGTGATGCTGCTGATGGCCATTGAGTCGGCCTGCATTCCGTTGCCGTCGGAGATCATCATGCCATTCTCCGGCTATCTGGTTTACACCGGGCGCTTCTCGCTGCTGGCGGTCGCGACCTGGGGAGCGCTGGGCTGCAACCTGGGGTCGGTGGTGGCCTACGAGATCGGCTACTTCGGCGGGCGCCCGCTGGTGGAGCGCTATGGGCGCTACATCTTTCTCAGCCATCGCGAGCTCAACATCGCCGATCGCTTCTTTGAGCGGCGCGGCTCTATTGCCGTGCTAATCGCGCGACTGCTGCCGGTGATCCGCACATTCATCGCGCTTCCCGCCGGCATTGCGCGCATGCCGCGGCTCAAGTTCCATATCTACACCTTTGTCGGATCGTGGCCCTGGTGCTTCATGCTGGCCTACATCGGCATGCGGCTGGGCCAGCGTTGGGACACCGATCCTCGCCTCAAGATGTGGTTCCACCGGCTGGATGCGCTGATCCTAGGCGTCATTCTGCTAGCCGTGGTCTATTTCGTGTGGTCGCACCTGCAACATCGGGTGGGAGCGGCCGGCACCGCGGAAGAAGCGGTGGATTAAGGGAATCCGGCGGTGGAAGCGCCGGGTTTTCAGCCGGGCGAAATTGGCCTGGAAGCGCAGATCCCGAAGTGGCTGAAGCCACCTCGGGATGACAAAACAAAAAGGACTTGCTACGGCCTCGCTAAAGCTACGCCCCTTCAGAACCGCCCCGGGCCGGCGTCCATATCCCCGTGCGGTTCGTCTCGTTCTGCTTCCACTCGTCTCTTGTAATAATCACCTCTCCCGCCAAATGTGCAGGTGGGAGTAAAATCAAGCATCGACAGAAAAGCCGTTAGCACATCCATGCTGGTTATTCCAGACGAAGTGGGATTCCTATGATTCACCGCAGTCTCAGGGTGGGCTCTCGCGCGTCGCGCCGCGGAGTAATAAAGTTCGGGCTCCTGGTTACACTCGCTGCCAGCCTCGGGCTCCTGGCCGGGTGCAGTCGCGGCAGTGCCGAAGGTCCGCAGGCAGTTCCTGCCATGCCGGTCAAGGTGCAGGCGATCCAGGACCAATCGGTTGGTGACGCCTCCGAGTACGTGGCCACCATCAAGTCCAGGAACTCGGCCACCATCATGTCCGACGTAGAGGGCTGGATCTTCGACATCCACGTGCATTCCGGGCAAGTGGTAAAGAAGGGCGACACGCTGATGGAGATCGATCCCAGGCGGCAGCGCGCGGCGGTTACCAGCTTCGATCAGCAGAAGGCGTCCAAAGAAGCGGCGCTCCAGTGGGCCAAGGTGCAACTGGAGCGTACCAAGGGATTATCCGCGTCGGGCGTGGTCAGCAAGCAGGATCTTGACCAGGCGCAAGCCAACTACGATTCCGCGCTGGCCGACGTGAAGTCGATGGATGCGCAAATCACCCAGCAGCAGGTGCAGCTGAAGTACTACAGCGTCTTCGCACCTACCGACGGCATTATCGGCGACGTCCCGGTGCATGTCGGCGATCGCGTAACCAACACCACGCCCCTGACCACTATCGACGAGCGCAACGGTCTTGAGGTCTACATCCCGATTCCTTCCGAGCATGCGCGCGACGTCAGGCTGGGGACGCCGGTGGAAGTCGTCGATAAGGACGGCAAGGTGTTGTTGAAGACGGCAGTGTATTTCATTTCGCCGCAAGTGGAGACCGGCACGCAGTCGATTCTGGTGAAGGCGCCCGCCGACAAAGCGGCCGATGTGCTGCGCAACCTGCAGCTGGTGCGCGCCCGCATTGTGTGGAGCACCCATTCCGGCATTACTATCCCGGTCATCGCGGTACAACGCATCAGCGGCCAGTTCTTCGCCTTCGTCGCCGAGCAGGATCAGGGAAAGCTGGTGGCGCATCAGCGGCCTTTGCAGCTGGGTGAAATCACCGGCAACGATTACGTGGTGCTAAGCGGGTTGAAGACCGGTGACCAGGTGGTGGTCTCCGGGGGACAGAATCTTGCCGACGGTGTGCCCATTCAGATCGAACAGTAAGTCTTAGGCGGGGGCGTTGCAGGCGGGACGAAATACCATGCCATAGCCCAAAAGACTGGCTAGAACAGGGCACCCGCCTTCAGTGACAAATAATAAGGGGCATCTGGTTTGTTCTCCGATTTCTTCATCAAGCGTCCCGTCTTTTCGACTGTTACCTCGCTGTTCATCGTGATCGCGGGTGCGGTCTGCATTCCGTTCCTTCCGGTCGCGCAGTTTCCGGAACTGGCGCCGCCGCAGATTTCGGTCAACGCCTTCTACACCGGAGCCAACGCCCAGGCTGTCGAGTCCTCGGTGACCACGCTGCTGGAGGAGGCCATCAACGGCGTGGAAGGCATGCGCTACATGACTTCCACCAGCGGCAATGATGGCAGCAGCTCGATCAACATCACCTTCGAGCTGACTCGCCCGCTCGATCTGGCCGCGGTCGACGTGCAGAACCGGGTGCAGGGTGTGACTGGGCCGCCTGCCCGACGAAGTGAAGAATACCGGCGTCACCATCAACAAGGTGGCCAGCTCCTTCGTCATGGCGGCCGGCTTTTACAGCGACGGCAACCGCTACAGCGACGAGTTCGTCAGCAACTATATCGACATCTACGTCAAGGACGCGCTCAAGCGTATCGATGGCGTGGCCGACGTGCAGATCTTCGGCGAGCGCAAGTACTCCATGCGCTTGTGGCTGGATCCGGCGCGGCTGGCAGCGCGCGGGCTGACGGCCAGCGATGTCGTCTCCGCACTACAGCAGCAGAACGTGCAGATCGCCTCCGGCCAGGTGGGCGCCGAACCTACCGCGACCAGTCAGATGTACCAGATCAGCGTGCGTGCCGTCGGGCGGCTCAGCGAAGCGGCAGCAGTTCGACAACATCGTTCTGAAGCCGGGCAACAATGGCGCTCTGGTGCGGCTGAGCGACGTGGGCCACGCCGAACTGGGCGCCGAGGACTACAGCGGCCAGCTGCGCTTCAACGGTTATAACGGAATCGGCATCGGCGTCAGCCAACTGCCCACGGCCAATGCCCTCGATGTCGACAAGGCGGTGCGCGCCGAGCTGACGCGGCTCTCCAAGCGATTTCCGCCCGGGCCTGCGTTACGCAGTCGCCTTCGACACCACGACCTTCGTGGGCGACTCGATTCGCGAAGTGCTGAAGACGCTGGTGGAAGCCATCATCTTCGTCATGATCGTGATGTTCGTCTTCCTGCAGGACTGGCGCAGCACGCTGATTCCGGCGGTCACGATTCCGGTCTCGCTGATCGGCGCGTTCGCGTTCATCAAGCTGCTGAACTTCTCCATCAACACCCTGACCCTGTTTGGCATTGTGCTGGCGACCGGTCTGGTGGTCGACGATGCCATCGTGGTGATCGAGAACATCCAGCGGCACATGGGCGAAGAGCACTCCGACTCCCACGTCGCCGCTTCCAGAGCCATGGGCGAGGTGACCGGCGCGGTGGTCGCAACTTCGCTGGTGCTGGTCGCCGTGTTCGTGCCGGTAGCGTTCTTTCCCGGAACCACCGGATTGCTGTATCAGCAATTCTCGCTGACCATTGCGTTCTGCCATCGCCATCTCGGCGTTTAACTCACTGACCTTCACCCCATCGTTGTCGGCTTTGTTGCTGCGGCCGGAGACAGGGAAGAAGAACATCTTCTTCCGCGGCGTGGAGCATGTGATCCATCGCGGCACCGCCTACTACGTCTACAGCGCCAAGAAGGCGATCAAGCTTCGCTACCTGGTCCTGGTCGTTTTCTTTGCCGGGCTGGGTGCCACCTACGTTGTCTACAAGATGGTGCCCACCGGCTTCGTTCCCGACGAGGATCAGGGCTGGTTCATGATTACAGTGCAGGCGCCGCAGGGGGCCTCGGTGGAATACACCTCGCAGGCCATGCGCCAGGTCGAGGCCTTGGTCGCCAAGGAAAAGGACATCATCGGCGCCTTCAGCGTCGTGGGCTTCAGCTTCACCGGCAGCGGCGCCAACAAGGGCATGGTCTTCCTGAACCTGGCCAACGTCGATCAGCGCAAGGGCGCGCAGGATTCCGCCGCCGCCATCGTCAACCGTCTCCGCGGACCGCTGATGCAGCTTACCGATGTGCAGGCCTTCCCCTTCCTGCCTCCGGCCATCTCCGGCATCAGCAGCTTTGGCGGCTTCACCTTTGAGGTGCAGGACGAAGGCGGCAACACCGTCGAACAGCTCTACAACGTCACGCAGAATCTGGTGCGGGAAGGGAACTGCGCGCAAAGATCTCAGCGGTCTGTTCAGCTCCTTCACCGCCAACGATCCGCAGTTCGTGGTGAACATCGATCGCGCCAAAGCGCGCAGCTTGCAGGTGCCCATCCAGCAGATCAGCGACGCGCTGCAGGTTTACATGGGCTCGTCGTACGTCAACGACTTCGATTTCAACAACCGCGCCTATCGCGTGTATGTTCAGGCCGACCAGGGCTTCCGCCGCCAGCCACGCGACATCAAGCAGTTCTATGTCCGCTCCGATACCAACGAGATGATTCCGCTGGACAACGTGGTCAACATCACGCGAATCGACCTCGCCGCAGGTGATTACCCACTACAATCTGTTTCGCTCGGCGGAAATCGACGGCTCGGCCGCTCCCGGCTACAGTTCGGGACAGGCCATCCAGGCCATGGACCAGGTCGCCAAGAAGCTGCCGCTGGGCTTCAACTACTCGTGGTCGGGCCTGTCGCTGGAGGAGATCAAGTCGGGCAAGCAGTCGGCGCTGCTCTTTGGCTTGGGCTTGCTGCTGGTCTATCTGACGCTGTCGGCCCAGTACGAAAGCTTCGTGCTGCCTTTCATCATTCTGCTGAGCGTGCCTATGGCGATGCTGGGCGCGCTGATAGCGCAGATCGCTGCGCGGCCAACTCAACGACGTCTACTGCCAGATCGGACTGGTGATGCTGATCGGATTGGCCTCGAAGAACGGCATTCTGATCGTGGAGTTCGCCGAGCAGTTGCGTCACAAGGGCCTGTCGATTCGCGAGGCTGCGGTGGAAGCGGCCCGCATCCGCCTGCGTCCCATCCTGATGACATCGTTCGCCTTCATCCTGGGCGTGTTGCCATTGGTCTTCGCCAGCGGCGCAGGCTCGGAAAGCCGGCACTCGGTGGGCACCACGGTCTTCGGCGGGATGATCGTCTCCACCGCGCTGAACCTGTTCTTCATTCCCGGTGCTGTACGTGATTGTGAAGTCGCTGGTCGAGCGAGAGAAAGCTCCAGCTCCAGAGGCAGCACCCAGCGTGTAACCAGGTCGACGGCAATTAGCTTCCAGCTATTGGGCGTTGGTGGGCTGCCGGCCATTCTCTATTTGACTTACCCGTTAAATGAGAAGTAGGGTTGTGCGATTGTGCTGACCAACGTTCTCATCATTACCGCCTGCGCCAGCGCTGCCCTGCTGTTTCTTTTTCTGGTTACGCGCGCGTCAACCGCTTTCTTCCGCAAAGAATCCAACGATTTCACCAGCGCCGTCGTGACCGTGATCGGCACGACCTATGCCGTGATTCTGGCTTTCACCCTATCGAACGTTTGGACAATGTCGCAACAGGCGCAGGCCAACGAGGAGCAAGAAGCTAACGCGCTGGTGAACGTGTTTCGCATCGCCACCCAATTGCAGGACGCGAATGCGCGGCAGATTCAGGAGCTGTGCGTCCGCTACGCCGACAACACCCTGAATCGTGAATGGCCTGCCATGGAAAAAGGGAACATGACTCCAGAAGGCAGCGCGATGATCGACCAGATGTGGGAGCTGGTCGGACAAAGCCAGGCACATGCTCAGCCTGATGCCATTGCGGCCTACCAGATCATGGAGGAATTACGCGGCTTGACGCAATACCGGCGTCTTCGGGCCATGCAGACCAGCGAACATCTGCCGGGAATCTTGTGGGCGGTTCTGATTGCCGGCGGCATCATCACCGTCGCTGCCTCGTGTTTCTTCGGAGTACCTGACTTCCGCTTTCACCTGTTGCAGGTGCTGGTGCTCACGTTCCTGGTCTCGCTGGTGCTGGTCGCCATCGCCGATCTTGATCGGCCCTATCAGGGAGCGGTGAAGGTGCAGCCCGACGGCTTTCGCTATGCCACCCGACACGCTGCACAAGCTTCCGAGCCCGTAAGTGAAGAAGCGGTCACGGCAAGGCGAGGCCGTTAGGTACCACCAGATCGGTCACTCCCGGCAATGCGATGTGATGATTCAAGCCATAAGCTTTTCGGGCGGACTTTCCTGGCTCTGATATCCTTTTGGTTCCGCAATCAATTCTCAGCGAGACAGAATTGCGGTCGCGAACGCCGCATCTCCCTGGACCCGGATTGCGTGCAACGGGTCAATCCGGGCCCGCCTCGAGGGGCGAGCGGATATCGTCGCTTTCTGGGGAGGGAGCAGGCGTTACAAATTCGAAACCGTAGATCCCTCACTGACTAAAGAAGCCGCTGAAAAACCAGAGAAACAGGGTCCCGGCCGCCGGATAAACCCGGCTCGGGAAACAAAAAGTCAACGCTGAGACGCTAGGCTGAAGGCCAGCTCCACCCGAGCCTTGGCGTCCCGTGAGTTCTTCCGCAGCCAGGCAAGTCGGTTCGGGGTTACAGAAATATAGAATCTGCTCGGGCGTAGTTAAAGCTGCGCCTCCTCAAGATCACCTCTGATCGACTTCATTCAGCAAACTGGTTAGCTTTCGTTTCTGCTCTGAGACGGCATCCGACGTTGCTGTCTCCCCGATCGCTACGTTCTCCTTGCTTTACTTTTATTTCGCTTTGCCATTCACTGAATCAATGAATGTGGAAGCGCTTCCAGCGCGCTCGGCGTTGTGCCTCGAGGCACGACACACTGACACAGCCCGTGTAGAGGTTCAGCCCATTTAAGGGGACTTGCAACGGGGCGGCCAGATACCGGTGTGAAGCCGCAAATATCACAAGCGTTCGAGCACCAGAGTAAGAGCCGTGCGGTTGACGATGCAGTGAGCTACGTCACATTGGCCCCTTACTAAAGTTCTAGTACTTTCGTAACTTAGAGAGTAGAGCAAGAAGGACATTTCCCGCCGACCAACGCCCCAGGCTTTGTCTCACTCGTCACATGTGCCTTTGATCTGGGTCACAGAGTTCCGGTCGGAATCGCGCTACAACAAGAACAGTAAGGTTGACTGGAATCTCGAAACCGGGGCCGGGCTGCGCGGGCAGCATCGGTACTGCGGCAAGAGCTTCCGGCGAACGCCCCCACCACGTGGGGAGAACGGTCGCGCATCATGACAACGGCACAGCTCACGCCCACCGGGGTGGGCATTCACAATGTGCTCATCGCGACAGACTTTTCCCGCTATTCCAACGTAGCGCTCCACTTCGGACTGGAACTGGCTCACGATTACCAGGCCCAGGCTTACGTAGTCTCGGTGATTCCTACGGATGAAATCCTGCTGGCGGGCCCCGACGCCTACGTCGCGGCCAAGGACGCCACCCGCCGCGACCTGCTTGACCTGAAGGCCGAACTGAGCCGCAAGCGTTCCTACGTCGAGGGCAAGGATTACCACCTGTATATGCTCGAAGGCGCCGTGGCCGACGCGATTCTCGACTTCGCGCGCCAGCGGCAAATCGATCTGATTGTGGTCGCGACGCACGGACGCAGTGGCTTGGGCAAGATGTTGATGGGATCGGTAGCAGAGAAAGTTTTTCGCCAGTCGCCCGTGCCGGTGCTTACGATCGGCCCCCACGCTAACCAGGCGGCGTACAGACAGACCCTACGAAACATTCTCGTCCCGGTCGATTTTTCCCCAGCCTCGGAGCGTGCCGTAAGTTACGCCGCCGCCTTGGCTCGGGAGCGCAAGGCCTCACTCACCGCGCTGCATGTGTTGAGTCCGGCAGCGGTCAAAGGCGTTCCCGACCGCGCGCGCGTCGAGCAGGGAATCTATTCCCAGTTGGCCGAGTCGCTGGGACATCACGCGGATGGTGTCCGCTGCACCATGCGAGTCGAGACGGGAAGGATCCAGACCGCCATTGTGGAGACAGCCGACAAGATCGAGGCCGATCTACTGGTGATGGGAGTGCGTCCCTGGACAGGCCTTCTCGCCCGCCTGATGTGGCCGCACGCTTATGAAGTAGTGCGCGAGTCGCCGTGTCCAGTAGTCACGGTACGGGGACAGTAATTAACTAATAAGCATCTTATCTTAAGCGATATGGAGGATTAATGTTAAGGAATAAGGTTAAGCCGGAGGAGGCTGCGGGTGCACCTGCTATTACACCCGATTTGTTGGGCAAGCTGAAGAAACAGGACATGAAGCAGGCTATCGTCGAGCGCTTCCGGGCCAGCAGCCAAGCCCCGTCGCCGCGCCTCACCAGCCGCTCGAAAAAACGCTCACCCTATTGGCAATCGGCTGACGAGGAATGCTAACCGACTGATCGCCACCAGCCCAAGAGAAACAGCCGTCGACTTCCTGCCAAGAATTCGAACGAACGTTATTCCAAACTCTCTCATTCCAATTTTTCCTGCCCACAGTCTCTTCACTGCAGATACATTACGTGCACCGGAGTCGAGAAACGCGTCTCCGCCCTCAGCCCATCACGGTGGGCCGCGGCCAAGTCTGCTTCCGTGGGATCGATGAGCGCGGATTCCAGCGCATGACGTCGCAGATCATCCGTGGTCCAGATCTGGAAGGGATGATATTGCGACAGGTTCAACTCCAGTCGCTGGTGCAGGTAAGGATCGCGACCGGGCTGGGCCACCGGACTGAAATCGTCCGGCAACAGCAACACGCATTGTTCGGGATGATTGGCATAATACTGCGCCGCCAGAAAAAGTAGCGGACCGGAGAACACAAAGTAACGTCTGCCTTCGACCTCGAGCGAACTCTCGACCTGCAGAAACTGCCGTGCGCCCGTGGCCTCAACAATGTCGGGATGTTGCACGACGGTTAGCTGGTGACTGGCGCCCCATCCGGCCAGCAGCAGCAACACGCCGGCGGAGACCAGAGTGACCTGGCGAAAACGTCGCCACAGGCAAACGGAGAACGCTATCGCAACTCCCGGCAGCACGCCGATGAAATAGCGACTGTAGAAGGCATTGGTCTTCAACTCCGCCACCACAAAGGCGGCCAGCGGTATGCCGAGGAACAACCAGCCTAGCTGTTCGGCGGGCGGCATCGCCGGCACCTCGCCAGCGCGATGGTCATCCGTCCCCACCAGCACAATCCAGATCATGATCAGCGCCAACAGGAACAAGCCGTCGGGAAACAGTTGCGAGAAGATGGCGCGCAGCTCGGCGAACGAGGGCCGGTTCCAGTAGCCGCTGGAAAATTTCTTCGAGAACGAAAGAATCAGGGGCGAAAACAGCAGCACCGGAATCAGCGAGCCCACGATGCCGGCAACCAGCTTGGCCGAGGGACGATGACCGGGCTTCCAGCGCAGCAGCTCCCATACCACGAACGGAGCCAGGCACATGACGAAGTAATAATGGAAGCAGACTCCGGCGAAGAACACGGCGCCAAACAGAATGGCCGACATCCTTTTGCTGGCACCGGTGTACGTCCAGACCCACAGCGTCATCGCCGCCAGCATGAAGTAAATGGCGTAGGACCGCGCTTCGTAACCGTAATAGGGCAGGAACGAGCAGGTAGCGACCGACATCGCGATCAGCCCGTGCAGCCCGTCGGTAAGGCGGCGGGCGCAGTCGAAGATCACCAGCAGGCCCACCGTCATTGCGATCGCCGACGGCAGGCGCGCCGCGATATCGCCGGGGCCGAACAGCGAATCGAATAGCCTCACTACCAGGTAATAAACCGGCGGCAAAGCGTCGCTGCCATGGCCCAGCGCGGTGAAGATGGTCGTCACGCCGGGCAGCCGCGCGATGTGCACGGTGAATAGTTCGTCGAACCAGAACAGCCGATGAGCCGCAATCGAAATGCTGGTAGCCAGATAAAAGGCGGCAAGCAAGGCCGCCGCAAGAAAGGTCCAGAGAGCGGTTGGGTTCGCCCGGTCCGACGGCATGGGAACGGGGCTTTGATGAAGATTCCTTGACCGAAGTCTGCATGTCTCCTCTCGTGCCGGGCGGGCGGAGCAGGGAAGCGGTAGGCTGTCGCTCCCGACTCGGTGCCGCGCATCCGGCGCGCAGATCGTCACTGATGAACTCTGGTTTGCGAGTATGACAGGAATTCCGCTGTTCGCCAAAACGTAGGCCTTGCCCGAGCTCATCGCTCGTCCACCAGATATCGCGGGGCTATACTAAGCGCTCACAGAGCTGAGGGTTTGACCATGAGCATTTCGATCCCTCCGATCCTCGAAACCCGATTGCGCGCGCGCGGCGGCCGAAGGCCTAACCGTCGAGGCCTACGTCGAGCGATTGCTCCGCATCGATGAGCAGGCGGAGGAGCAACTGGAAAGACTCGCGCTGGAAGGTCTGCGGTCTGGCGAGCCGATCGAAATCACAGGGGAATATGGGAAGAAAAACATCGCCGCCTGGATGCGAGACTCGTCCCGCCGTGCGGGACGACTCAGTTTAGCCCAGGACGAAGTCCTGGGTAGTCGTTCGAAAAGACCTCCAGCCCCTTCAGGGGCGGCACAAGCTGTGGCGGGTTTCGCGTTGCAGTCGCTCCATTCTGACACGTTCGCACAACCTCTTCCACCCAATCGCGCATCGCAAGGTAGAATGTCTCTCGTCTATGGAGAAGCGCGATGCCGTGCTGAGCAAGCCAGACTCGTCCGCCCCGGCCGTTGCCCAACGGCCGCCGTCGCGCTTCGCCAAGTATTGGGATTTCCTGGGCGTTCTGCTGCTGATGCTGGCGTCGTTTCCCACCGCCTGGCTGGCGCCGCGGACCGTCACCTTCGTTCCCAACTACGGCCTGGTTGACGACAACTGGCATCTCGACGCCAGCTTTAAAGCGCTGCGCGGCATTTGGGTCGGCCGCGACGTCGCCTTCACCCACGGACCGCTCTATCAGTTCCTGTCGTCCATTCCGGCGCGCTCCATGCCGCTTTCCGTGGGCGCGCTGTACGCCACCTGGAATACCGTTCCGATCTGGTGCGCGTTTCTCTTCGCGTATCTCGCGCTACGCCTGCTCCTCCCCGAGCAGCCGCGCATGGAAGCGCTTCGTCCTGTTGCTGCTGCTGTGCTCCTTCTGGGAAACATCGTTACGGACAACCTTCCCGGTGCTGCTGTTCGCTGTGTTTCTACGCGGCTGGTATGCGGTTAGGGAGCGACGCATGCCGGGCTACGTCTTTGGAATTGCAGGAGCGTTGCTGTGGGCGATCGCTTTTCTCGTCGCCGGCGATACCGGAGTATACGCGACGGCCGCGTGGTTCGTGGTGTGCTTCGCCATTGCGGTGGAAACTCGCGGCGAAAAGTTTCTGGGCAAGCTGCTGTTCACGCTGCTGGTGTTCTTGCTGTCGGCAGGCGGGGTCGCCATCGTGATCAACAGCGTGATGGCCTCGCCCTTCGACTTCCACTTCTGGCGCGATTCGCTGGCCCAGGTCGCCGCCTATCGTTGGGCCACGCCCGCGGCCATGACCGCGATGGGCGAAGTACATCTGCTCAGTGCGCTACTTATCGGAATCGTGATTTTCCTGGTGCGAGCCCAAAGCCGCAAGGGCAATCGCGCGGTCACGCAACGCACCGGCTTTCTGCTGGGCGGCTTTGTGTTTGCACTGGCGATGCTGCAAAGCGCTCTGGTGCGCTCCGATATCGGACACGTCATCATTGGCGAGTTTGCGCTCACCTTCTTTGTCAGCACGATCCTGTTTTCGTTTTCCGGCCGGGCTTCGCTTGCCGGAGTCGTGGTTGCCATCGCGGCTTCCATGCTGTTCTCGCATCCGATCTTCCGGCCCTCCAGCGTGATTCGGCTCTATGGTCAGTTGCGAAATCCGTTGACTGAATGTCCGCCCGGCTATAACGAGTTTGACCGCGCCTGCTATCAGGAGCCGCTGACCCCGCAGATGCTCACCGCGGCCGCCGGCTTTCTGCAAGCGCACAGCCGGGCCAACGATTCCATCTTCGTGTTTCCGTATCAGACGATGTTCGGCCTGGCGTCGCGCCGCAACGTTGCCGGCGGCTTAATGCAGGCCTACACCGCCAGCGGAGCGTATCTCTCGCAACTGGAAATTGCCGGGCTGGAGCGGCACTCCGCCCGCGGCCGCGCTCTATCTGCCCGATGCCGACCTCAATCACTGGTCGCAGACCGACATTGCGCGCTGGTCGCGCAACTATCTGAGCGTTCCGGTGGATGGCGTCCCCAACTTCACCCGCGCGCCGGAGGTCTGGTTCTGGACGCTGCGTCACTTTCGCACCGTCGAGCCGCTGACGCCGGGCGTGGTCGGGTTGGAGCGCGACGATTCGCGCGCCTCGCGCATTACGATGCAAACCCAGCCGCTCGGCCTGGCGGCGCAGACCTACGCGATCAACCAGCGCAGCTCGACCACCGATCTGGGATCGCCCAATTGGCCCAGCGGCTTCGATTTTTTGCGATTGCGGCTTACGGTTCATTACCCACTGTGGTGGAAACTGCGTAAGCCGGAGCGGCTGCAACTGGAGATCAGCCGCGCCGATGGAACCCGTGAGTTTCAATGGATGCTGGTACAGCCCAACGTTTCCACTGATGTCTGGTTCTATCCGTGGGAGGCGCCCGATCTGGCAGCGTATTTCAGCGCCGACGAGAAGCAGTGGCGGCCCAGCTCGCGATCCGCCATCATCGGCCTGCGGCTGTGGGCCACGCCGCTGGATTGGGTTTCGCAACAGCCGGAGGCGATCACCGTGGAGGCGGCCGACGCCGTGCGGCTCTCTTTGTCACCGCAATAATGGAGTGCTTTGCATGCGACAGCCAAGGTTGTCGAAGCCGGGGAAGATGCCTGTCACCACAGAACGCGTAAATTTCATATAGATTAGAAAAGTCATCTCATGCTGATCATTCCCACCTACAACGAGCGCGATAACATCGCAACCCTGGTCGGCCGAATCCGCAGTGCCGCCGGCAATGAACCGATTCTTTTTATCGACGACAATTCTCCCGACGGCACCGCCGACGAGATCCGCCGCTTGCAGGCCGGCGATCCCTACATTCAGCTGCTGGCGCGGCCGGGCAAGGGTGGTTTCGGCTCGGCCTGCCGGGACGGCATGAAGAAGGTTCTGCGCGAGAATCTGGACAGCTACATGATCCAGATGGACGCGGATCTGTCGCATCCGCCGGAGTCGCTGCCGCAGATGATTGAGTTGCTGAAGAGCCATCCGGTGGTGATTGGTTCGCGCTACGTTTCCGGAGGCGGCGCTGATGGTTGGAATTTCAGCCGGCGGGCGTTGAGCTTCGGCGCTAACATTTATGCCCGGACGTTAACTGGAATACCCGCGCATGACTTGACGGCTGGATTCGTCGGCTACCAGGCGGACGCAGTACGCAAGCTCAACCTGGAAGGCATCACGTCAGAAGGCTATGCGTTTCAGATGGAGATGAAATTTCACCTTCATCTAGCGGGAACGCCGTTCCGCGAATTTCCGATCATCTTTTTCGAACGGCGGTCGGGCAAATCGAAGTTCACTCGCCGTATTTTAATCGAAGGAATTCGCTTTCCCCTGCGCGCGATGGGGAAGAGAATTAGCGGCGGTCACTAACTTTCACTTCCTTGCCCAGGGAAAAGCTCACCGCGTCGGCCGACTCCAGCGTAATAGCCTGCGGGGTCTGCGAGACCCAGTCCAGCGGCGAAACGATCAGGCGTAGCTCGGTGATCGACGGACGATAACCCTGGCGCCAGCGAGCTTCGTCGGCGTCAAAGTAGTTTCCCAGGTCGGAGTCGCTCCAGGGATAGAACCACAGATCGGTGGATACTCCCGGCGCCAGTACAAACGACTTCAGCTCGCGGCTGCCGTCGGCGCGGCTGATCTCCAACTGCATCCGCTCCGGCTTGCGCAGCTTCCACAACGCGCTGTAATTCACCTTCAACCGCAGCCGCAGAAAATCCACCGGAGTTATAGGCCAGGCCGGCGTGCCGAAATTAATCGTGGTGTTGCGTTGCTCGATGGGATACGTCTTCGGTTCGAGTCCCAACGGCTGGGCTTGCATAGTAATTCCGGAGAGGCGGGAATCGTCGCGCTGCAGGCCATAAACTCCGGGCAGTAACTCCTGCGCCGTGCGGTAATGGTGAAACATCCAGAACCATATTTCCGGATTGCGGGTTAGGTTCGGAACCTCGTCGATGGCCAGACTCGCGTTGGGATTCGACAAGTCGCCCGATCGCGCGTCGGGAAAATACAGCGCGACTGGCGCCGGCTCGTGCTCCAGGCCGTCGATGTTGAGTTGCTTGAGATAAGCGTCGTGCGCGAGAAAAGCTTGCTCCACGCCGTCGGCCACGTTGCGCCGCGACGTCAGCCCATACAAATATTGATAAGGGAAAATCACGATCCAATCATTGGCGGCGCTGTGCTCGTCCAGGTAGTTTGAGACGATGCGCGCCGTGGCCGCGGCTTGCGCCGGATAGCAGGCGCGATCGATCTCGCTATAACCGGGCGGGCATTCGGTGATGGGATGCAGCGCCTGCCGGTAGCGATAATGAATCATCGCGGGGCGGATCACCGGGCTGGCCAACAGCACCGTTGCTAAGGTACCGATCAAGGCGCCGGCGATCGAGAGCATGCGTCCGCGGAAGGAGAACAAAACGACGCCGGTGAGGAACAGGAGAGGAAAGATCGCGTAGCCGATGTGATTGCTGTCGGAGCGCACCAGGCCGCTCTGCAGGGCGATGCAGGCGAAACCGAAAGCGCTCAGCAGAAATCCCGGACGCGCCGTGAGCGAGGTTTCGCGATCGCTCTTCAACATCCATCGAACGAAGAAAACGACCAGGCCGACCGCCAACGGCACCACAAAATAGAGATAGCCATTCGGCTCCATTTCTGCAGCCGCGTTCCAGCGATAGCCGCGGATGAACGCCAGCACGCTCTTCCAGAAGCGAAAGTTAAACGCGGTCGCCAGGAACATGTTGAGGACGACGGCGAAAACCGTCAGCGCTACCGCGAAAGACGCCAGGCCTGCCAGGTAGCGCGACCACAGCTGCCGCGTCTCTCTCCAATTTTCGACAACGACGCCGCCGAGAGAGAGCAGCAGCGCGACAATGCCATAGATGCCGGTGTCGGCGTTATTCAGAAATGCCGCCGAACATAAAAACGCCGCGCCGATGCCGAGCGTCCAGGGCTTAATTTGTTCCTGCCGCACGGCGTACCAGCCGCGCACCATCGCGGCGAAGAGGAATATCGCAAACGGCGAGCGGACGTCGAAGGGCGACCAGTAGACCGACAGCAGGAGCAGTAGAAGGAAGCGCTTCCAGGCCGGCTGCTCCGGCAGCAACAGTTGCAGAGACAGGAAACTTAGCAGGAATCCAAACCAGAGCGGGAAGGTGTTGAAGGTATCGTAGAACGCGCCCATCGAGACGCCCATCCAGCGACCGGGCGCGCTCGACATCCACTGAAACAGCGGACCGTAATCAAAGGCGACGTCGCGCCCGTACCACAAACCGCGAGCAGCTTTGAAGTCGGTTTCCAGCACCCAGGAATCGTCGAACAGGCCCGGCCGCCAAACAATGTGCAGCGTACTCGGCGACAGCATGGTCGGCGGAACCGTGGCCACCACAAGCAACAGCAGCGCGAGAACATCCCAATGCTTTCCCAGCCACGCCTTCCAGCCGCGCGGCCGGGAAGCGGGCGGTGCAGACGTGCGCTGGTCGTCTAAGACATTCGCGTTCGGCATAAGCAAGCGTCATTGTATCGCAGGAAATGCGGAGGCCATGACCGCCCAACGCGCAGAAATCTTGTGCTGCGGTTGATCGGCGTTGCGATCGCCAGGGAAATTCTGATAAGTCATGTTTTGAAGGGGACGGCCTTCAGGCCGTCCATTAAGTACCCGAAGGTCATCCGGCTTTTTAGCCGCTGCTAGGACCTCGCTTTCACCTGATCAGAGTTTCTCTAGGGGACAGCGCCGATCCGTTCCAGCAGCACCGTCGTCCCATCCTGATAGTTGGTCTTCCACCCGGAGTTGTGCAGCAGGAGATAGGCCACCGGGCTGGTTTGCGGAAACAGCAAGTAACGAATGTGATACTTGTCGAGAATCCCGAGCGTGCTCTTGATGCCGATGGCGTCGAGGTAATCGGAGAAGACCCCGTTGTATTCGTAGATATCGATGCGGGAGTCGATAAACACCGAAACATTTCGCGCGTTCCAGATCAGGTAGCCGCCCCACAGGCAATCGTTGAAGACGCGACCCCGCGGCCGGAACTGGCGCAAATAGGGAAGCGCTTTGACCGGATAGTTCCGCACCGTATCGCGCAGCAGGTAATCACTGGAAGGAAATCGCCAGACGCAGCCAGCCAGAATCACGAGAATCAGAATTGCGTTCAGCCAAGGCTTGTCGATTTCGCGGCGGTACGGAGGAAAGAAATCCATTTCCTCGGCCAGGATAGGCGTCACCAGAATCGCCGCCAGAAAAAGAAAGCGGCTGTAGGTCATGGCCGCGTAGAAACCGATGATTAGGAACGCAAGTTGATCGAGGCTCCAGCGCCGCTTGCGCGCCAGCGCGAGAATCAAAGTAACAGCCAGCATTCCGAATACGATCTTTCCGCGCACGCCGTGGAAGTCTAGGCTCATCCACTCATCCACATGATTGACATTGAGTCGCTGCCGGAACGCAAAGTTAAACGGATAGAGAACGAGATGGTAGGTGTAAGGATTCAGAAACAGTCCAGCCACGCTCAATACGCCTACGATGATTAGCTTTACGCATTGCTTCGGCGTCCATCGCGTTGCTTGAATCCGCCCCCAACTACCTTCCACTAATCCCGACCCGAAGAACACACCGAACAGCACCATACCAATCAACCACGAGCCATGCAGATTCGCCCAGAGTACGAACAACAGCGGTAGCAGCCACATCCAGTCTTGGCCGCGCTTGAATTGCATTAGCAGAAATAGTTCCGCTACCAGACAAATCCATCCCACCAGCAAGGTTCGCGGGCCAAAGGATACCGTCGCCAGCCATACTGCCAGCCACGAGGCCAGAAATGGAGCCTTCACATTCTTTGAGGCGAGACAGGCCAGTGCGAATACACCGAAGAGAATGAGTTCTACTTCGATCAGCATCACCAGGTAAATACCGCGAATGCCCAACCATCGCCAACCGAAGTAATAGGCTAACTCGCCCAGCCAGGCTTCGTTAATCCAGCGAGCGCCGTTGGCGGTGAACGAGTACAGGTCGTGATGCACGACCGAGTGACTCTGCACGAAGACTTCTGCATTGCGCAGATGCCACCAGATGTCGGGATCGGCAATACTGCCGCTATCGAAGACGAAGATCGACCCGCCCAGAACAAAGGCCAGCAGCACGGGAAAGGAAACTATCTTCTTCCAGACCGTAGCTGCGCTGGCTTGCCTCGGTATAGTCGAAGCTACGGGACAAGGTGGAAACTGGGCAGTCGGGGCTAGCTGTGACGGCACTCGTCAGGCTATCGTTACGCAGCCTGCTCGTCGGTGATAAAGCGGCCAACTAGATGACTATTTCTGAGAAGCCAGGTCCATTCCGGTCTCTAGTCATAATGGGAAATAATTGTCTACTTGCACTGAGATAAGCTTTGGTTATCTCCAAGTTCTCGCCATACCATTTTCACAGAAGGTGTAGTTTCGTATGGGTCGCCTGGTTACAGCGCGAAGGATAAAGGGCGGTAATGGATCCAGTCTGATTGAGACTGCTCTGGTCATGCCGATCCTGGTGCTCATGCTTTGCTTTGCCATCGACATCGGATACTTTTTTATTGTCGCGGCCAACCTGGTTTCGTCCTCGCGAAACGCGGTTTTGTACTCCGGACAAGGATTCGTTTCTCCGGCGCAGGCGCAGCTGCCCTCGGCGGGAACTGCCGGTTCGCTGGCCGACACCGCCGGAGTAGCTGGCTTGGCGGGCGGTGATCTGTCGGGCCTGGCCAGGATGAGTACCCAGACTTCAGTCGAAGTCTGCTCCAAGAAGATTGGGATCACACATACTTCCAATGGCTATGTCACCAGCTGCAGTACGTTTCCTTCTGGTACCTTGAGCTTTACTCCCGACCAGGATCCGGAATCGAATAATGGCATGCTGACGCAAAGGGTGGATGTGGTGTACACGGTCGCGCCGCCAATTCCTATCGACTTCTTTACTTTCACCATGCCGGCCTTAACCGTGCACTGGCAGGCGGAGATGAGGGCTATAGATTAATGACCATCGCCAGCTCTCTCAGGCATTACCACCCAGACAAAAGCAGCTTCGCGCGCGCCGAGTCCGGCTCCATGCTGATTGAATTCTCTCTATCGATTTGGACCTTATTTCTGGTGACCTTCCTGATTTTCGAATTCTGTATGGCCATTTATACCTACAGCGTACTGGGCAATGCGGCGCGCGAAGGCATCCGCTACGCCATTGTCCATGGTACCGATAGCAGTTCGTGCAGCGGTCCCAGCAGCGGATGTGGCGATACCGGGGGCAGCAACGTTACTGCGGTCGTCAATAGTTATGCGGCGATCTCTTTCCACGACACCAGCCTGATGACGGTAATGCCGTCCTGGCCGGATGGCACCTCGACGCCGTCCAGCCGGGTGCTGGTGACCATCTCGTATTCCTACTTGCCTTACATGACCCTGCCGGGATTCAACGCTCCGCAAATGCAAGTTACCGCCGAAGGACGGATTGTGTATTAGAAGGTTGGTCTCATGAAGTCTGGCTCGACTAACAGCGAAGCGGGACAAGCCAGTATTGTGGTGGTTCTGATGCTCAGCTTGTTCCTGTTGGCGGCTTTGGCCTTCGCGGTGGACTATACGAACATCTGGTTCCAGCGGCAGCAGGCACAGACGGCGGCCGACGCAGCCTGTAGCGCCGGGGCGATGGATATCTACCAGCTGGCTTCGGGCGTGACTTTGCCGAATAGCGGCTTCGTCCTGGGAACGGGGGGAAGCTGCAGCACGTATGGCTCGGCCGGCCCTACCATGTGCTGGTATGCCAGCAAGAATGGTTTCAACGGCTATACCGGAGGAGCGGCCACAGTCTCGTGGACGTTTCCCAGCTCAGTCACCGGCGTAACCCCACCTCCAACGTCGGTCACACAATATCCGTTTATGCAGGTTTCGGTGTCGCTGCCGGTGAAGACCTACTTCAGCACGCTGCTGACCGGCAAGCCAGACGCAGCAGGTGTCGGCCACCAGCTCGTGCGGGGTGACGCAGATCATGCAGGGCGCGCCTATCATGGTGCTTAATCCTACTGTCTCGGGGGCTTTGTACTACACCGGCGGAGCATCGCTGGCCATCGTCGGAGGTCCGCCGCGCAGCATTGTGGTGAACTCCAGCAGCGCGACCGCGGTTTCCTGCGGATCCAGCGGCGTGATCGATACCCGGCGCGGGGGCCCGAATCTTACCGGCTCCGATGTAGGCACCTATGGCGGGCCGACCACCGCGCCCGGTTCGGCCAGCGGCTGCTATGGCACCAACGGTAACACTGGATTGCCAGCCGGCTTCAGCGGCGGCACCACCGGCCACTGGGCCTGGCCGGCCAGCCCGGTCGCCGATCCCTACTCCGCCGTGCCGGCCGCTGCCGGCATGAAGAATGTCACGCCGCTTACTCATTCGAGTAACGGAAATTTCATTCCCGCGGCGCATAACACCGATGGTTGTCCGGATACCACCCCTACCAACTACTATGGTTGGGGACCGCCTAACTATCCCCTCAAAGGCTGCAAGGAATACGCCCCGGGATACTATCCGAGCGGGATTTCGGAAAATGGGAATGACGTCATTACCTTCCTACCCGGCGCCTACTACATGGATGGCGACCTGGCCATTGGCGGCAGCGATTCCATTCGCATGGCCAAGCCGTGCGCCAATTCCGTGGGCTTGATTAGCGGGACCACATATTGCAGCTATATCACCAAGACTGCCGGGCCCAATGGCGCCGGCGGCGGCGGTCCCTGGACCTGGCATCAGACCGACGGGGTCATCTTCTACTTTCACGGCTCGGCTAAGCCGGTGATCAGCGGCGCCTCGGGCGCGCCGGGTTATAGCCGGATCGACAAGGTTCCGGTAACCGACCTGACCTGCGATGGCAGTACTCCACCTTCCTATCTCGGCTTGGCCAGCTCGCTGGATACCAACGTGATGCTGGCCCAGTGCACCACAAACGGCACCTACTGGGACAACGCCGGCGATACCACCGACACCGTCGGCACCCTGCGTGGGCTGCTGATGTTCATGGACCACAGCGACACCGCCTCCCCGCAATTGCAGGGCTCGGGTAGTCTGGCTTATACCGGTACTCTCTATTTTCACTCCACCAGCTACGCCACGATTTTTCAGATACCGGGCGGCACCACCAACGGTACCCTGATCTGGGGCAACATAGTTACCGACCAGATGCAGCTTACCGGCAGTGGCGCCCTGACCATGGCGCTTAACCCGGCAGCTACCACTCTTATGCTGAAAGTATCTCTGCTGAAGTAAAGTATTTTCTATATTTGCCGATGGAGTAAGGCGGCTGCCAGTGCCGGCCTAGGCTGGTCTGTTCTTTATCGATCCAGGTCAGGCGGCTACGCGGCTAGTCCAGAAGGAGCCCTCCCCCTAAACTCTCTTTGGAGAAAGGTTGGGCGATGCAAGTAACGGTATGGAATTCATTTCTGTCAGACCAGAGTGGTCAGGATCTGATTGAGTATGCTTTGGTTGCTGCCGTGCTGGGGCTGGCGGCAGTAGCTGCGATGAGTACCTTGGCCAGTAATATTAATAACGCTTTTTCGGCGGTAGGCAGCAAGCTTAGCAGTGCCATCGGCGGCTGACAAGCCAGTCGCGCGGGAACGATTGAAAGGTGTCCGGCGGCGCTTCCGCACACTTGATATGCACTTATAGCCTCCAGGGCTACGGTTTGTACCCGTAAGCCTGGAGGCTTTTCTTAGGTTATGGCAACGACCATAGCTATGGGAATGATTTCTTAGCTATGTGGATATTGTAATTTCCTCCGCTATGTGCTTAGTCACAATGTACTTATTCCCTCTTTGAACTAGGTTCCAAACTAGCATTACAACCTCTCCTCACTACGGAATATTCATTGCAACGCCGATAAGACTGATTGAGAGTACTGAGTAGCTGCACAAGCTATAGACAGAATCATCTGTCTCTCAGACTACGCAGGGAGGAATGTGGAAATGAAACTCGTGTTAGGCAGGCTGTTACGGGACGAATCGGGACAGGACCTGATCGAGTATGCCCTGGTGGCGGCCATTATCGGATTAGCTGCCGTGGCGGCGATGAGCACATTGGCCAGCAATATCAGCAATGCGTTTAGCGCTGTAGGCAGCAAGTTGAGCAGCGCCGTGGCGTAAGGCGCAAAGCTCGGGCGCCGGCGGCGGCGGAAACCTGGCCGCCGTCGCCGGGCAATTTGAGGGGAGGCATGGCGCCAGCGGTGGCGCCAGGGCCGACCTGCCAGGAATGTTCATCGCCGGAAGTGGTTGCCCCGGGCAGCCACTTTCGGAACGCACCTCGCCGATCGCGGACCAGCGCGGTGCAAAGTACTGGCGCCTCGGCCCAGTGCGGCAAGTTCCGATTGAGGCAACAACGTGGCTGGTCCCTCGCTGGATACGATTTATGCGCTGGCCTCCTTTGCCTGCGCCTCGCTGGGAGCCATTTGCGACGTCCGTACCCGCCGCATTCCCAACTGGCTGACCGGTCCCGGCATTCTGCTGGGGCTGGCCCTGCACCTGGGGCTGGGCGGCTGGCGCTCGTTGGGCGGCGCGGCGGTGGGCGGATTGCTGGCCGGCTTCGTCTTCCTGCTGTTCTATCTGGCCGGAGGCATGGGCGCCGGCGACGTCAAGCTGATCGCCGCCGTCTGTTGCCTGGCCGGGCTAAGCGCGGTGGCCGGAATCCTGTTGGGCACCGCCTTGCTGGGAGGATTGTTTGCCGTCGTCCTGGCCCTGCTGCGCCATCGCCTGAAAGATACCTTCGCCAACATGGGCCGTTTGCTGATGCATCACGGCAGCGCCGGCCTGCAACCCCATCCTGACCTGAACCTTAGCAACCCCGGAACCCTGCGTCTACCCTACGGGCTGGCCATTGCCGCCGGCGCCGGATCGTCCCTGTGCAGTGTTCTGCTGAGATGAGGACATGAACTTCCGTCGTCTGGCTGTCGCTCTCGTGGTCGCCCTTCTGCTCTCCGGAGCGGTCACCTTTTTCCTTAGCCGCAAACTCACCAGCCATAATTCGCACTCCACCGTCCTGCGCTATGTCGCTCCCGCCCGCGCCCTGCAGGCAGGCGAAGTCGTGAAACCGGAAGATCTGGCCCTGGTGGAGTGGCCCACAGCGCTGCCGCTGCCCGGCGCCTTCACCAAGATTGGGGACCTGGCCGGCCGGGCGGTGATCTATCCCCTGGCCGCCTCGCAGCCCATTCTCGACGGATATCTGGCCGCTCCCGGTTCTGGCATTGGTCTGACGGTAAAGATCCCCGAAGGCATGCGCGCCACCTCGGTCAAATCCGACGAGGTGGTGGGAGTGGCCGGATTCCTCTTTCCTGGCTCGCACGTGGACGTGCTGGTGACCTTCCGCTCCGACCGCTTTCCCACCCCGGCGACGCAGATCGTGCTGCAGGACGTCGAGGTGCTGACCATCGGGCAGAAGCTGGAGCCCGATCCCCAAGGCAAGCCGGAAAACGTCAACGTGGTGACCTTGTTGCTCACTCCGGAGGACTCGCAGAAGCTGGTGCTGGCTAGTACGCAGGGAACCATTCAGTTTGTGCTGCGTAACGGCGCCGACCATACCCAAGTCAAGGCCATGCCGGTCCAGATTGCGCAGCTGTCGGGCGCTGCGCCATCGCCGGCCATCGCAGTAACGCCCCGGGCACGCTTGCCGATAAGACAACCAGACATGGTCGAAACCATCCTTGGCGACAAGCGGACGACCAAGAGCTTTGAGTAATGTCATGACAACACCCTTGATTCCCCGCATGCAAATTATGGTCGCGATGCTCTGGCTCTCCAGCGCAATTCTGGCCGGACAAACTCCGTCGACCAATACGCCGGCGACGGCTTCTCCTCCGGCCGCCCCTAGCGCGGTCGCCGCCAGTGCCGCCCAGGTACCCGCTTCGCCGGACGCGCCGGCGGCCACCCAGAAGCACGCCGCTCCTTTTGCCTTGACTTCTATTGCGGCCAGTCCCCCGCCCCTATCCCCCGGCTTGCCCGAGGCGCAGTCCGGCGATCCCCAGACCTTGCACCTGATCGTGGGCCGCTCGCTGTTCCTGGATTTGCCGGAGAAGCTGCGTCGGGTTTACGTCAGCAATCCTCTGGTGCTGGACGCGTTGGCCGCCAGCCCGCTGGAGGTGGTGATCACCGCCAGAAGCGCCGGTACCAGCAGTCTAGTGCTGTGGAGCAATGGCGGCCCGCCCAAAATGTATACCGTGCTGGCCGACGTGGACGTTGCCGGCTTGCGCGATTCCCTGGCCGAAGCGCTGCCCGGCGACCAGGTGGAAGTTGAGGCGCAGCAGGGCCGTATCCACCTCAGCGGGGTTGTGGATAGCGATGGCGCCGCCGACGAAGCTGCCCGGCTGGCCGGGGTTTACTCCAAGGACGTGATCAACGCCCTGGTCGTCGATCCCCGTCACCTGCCGCAGATTGAGCTGGACGTGCGCATCGCCGAGATCGATCGCTCCAAGCTGACCGCCTTCGGCATCAACCTGTTCAGCCTGGGCCAAAACAGCGGTTCGACCAGTACCCAGCAGTTCAGCCCGCCCGGATTTCAGTCGCAGAATGGTACCAATACCGCTATCATCAGCGACTTTTTGAACCTGTTTTATTTCAACCTGCCGCATGGTCTGGGAACCACCATCAAGGATCTGCAGACCAAGGGCATTCTGGAGATTCTGGCCGAGCCTAACCTGATCACCCTGCACGGTAAGACCGCCCGCTTTCTGGCCGGAGGAGAGTTTCCTTACCCCATCGTGCAGCCCGGCGGCGTGGGCAGCGTGCCTACCATTACGGTGCAGTTCCGGCCTTACGGGGTCAAGCTGGAGTTCACCCCCTGGGTCAATTCTGACGGGACCATCCGGCTGCGGGTGGCACCCGAGGTCAGCGCCCTGGATTACACCAACCAGGTGGTCATTGCGGGTTATGTCTTGCCGGCCCTGTCGACGCGCAAGGCGGAGACCGAAGTCGAACTCAAGGACGGCCAGAGCCTGGGCATCTCCGGCATCCTCGACCACCGCACTACCGACAGTCTGAGCAAGATGCCGGGCATCGCTGACATCCCGGTGCTGGGACAACTGTTCCGCTCCAAGAACCTGAATCGCTCCACCATGGAGCTGGTGGTGATCGTTACCCCGAAAATCGTCGACACCCTGGGCAACTCAAAGCTGACGGCCCCCTCGACTCCGGCCATGGTGGTGCCGTTCCTGCAGCCGCAGACGTTCGACCACAACTTGCCTAAGAACTGAGACCCGATGCCGGCTTATGGAAATAACGTTGGGGAGCGCGAAGTGACGACCGAAGAACTTAAAGAAGGCGTGGCGGGATTGTGTGTAGCTACCCTGTGCGTGGACGGCGAGACCGTGGAGGCGGTCAGGCAGGCGGTGGTGGCAAAAAACGGGACCTTCGCCGGCCAGATGCATGACTATACCCGCTGCGAAGCCGATCCTCTTCTGTTGCAAAACCTGCAGCGGGCCGAGGTCTCGGTTTGCGTAGTCGACTTTGACCGTGACCGGGGGCAGGCGGTGACCGCCGCCGACCTCCTGCAGGAGACCTTGCACGGGCGCACCACGCTGATCGCGGTCTCTGCCGAAGCCGATCCCGGCCTGATTCTGGAGGCCATGCGGGCCGGCTGCAGCGAGTATCTGACCAAGCCGGTGGCCGTTGACCAGTTTTCCCAGGCCTTGGACCGGCTGCGAGCCCGCTCCAGCGCTCGCAAGAAGCCGCCGGCCAAGCCACTGGGGCGCATTCTGGCGCTGTTGGGAGCCCGGGGAGGAGCTGGAACCACGACTTTGGCAGTCCATCTGGGCTGCTTCCTGGTGCGCCAGTACGGCAAGAAGACCCTCATCCTCGACGAGCACCGCCGCCTGGGACACGTTTCGTTATATCTGGGAGAAGACCAGGCCAACTATCACTTTTATGAGCTGGTGCGGAACATCGCGCGGCTGGATGAGGCGCTGCTGGAAGGCTTCGTCATCCACCATTGCAGCTGTCTGGACATTTTGCCCTCGCCCGACGTCTTCGACGACTCGGCCAACGTCTCCCTAGACGATATTCAACGCGCCATCCGCTTTCTGGGGGAGAACTACGAGTTCGTCATCATCGATTGCCCGCACGGCATTCACAACCTGAGCCTGGCCACCATCGATTGTTGCGACGAGCTTTTCCTGATCGCCACCCCCGACGTGCCCGCGCTGCGCGATCTTTCCCGTTACATCGATCGCCTGCTGCAGAGCAACGTGCCGCCCGGCAAGATCAAAGTAGTGATCAACCGCTTTTCGTCGGAGGGGGCGTTGACTCTGGAGCAGATCGAGAAAGCCATTCGTCAGCCCATCGCCATCACCATACCCAACAGCTCTTCCGACCTGATTCGGGCTATGAATACCGGCAATCCGGTTCTGCCCGAACGCAAGTCGGAGTTCTCCATCCAGATGAGGAAGTGGGCCGCCAGCCTGGTTCCTGCCGAAACCGAAGAAGTGGCTGAGCCCAAACGGAGGTTTGCCTTTTGGAACTGACGGAGCCCAGTCCGGAGCTGACCCAGGGAAGGAAACTTCATGGCTGAAGCCGTTACCGTCGTCTTGCCTGCCAGTCGCCTGCCGTTAGAGGCCCCGCGGCCTTCCAACGCTTTGCTGGGTCGTGCCCAGCAGGAGGTGAAGTCGGCCGTCCATCGCGAGCTGATCAGCAAGGTCGATCTGGAGAAGCTGCTGTTCATGCAGGACACGCGCGGCCGCCAGCAATTGCTGGGCATCATTCTGCAGCTGGTGGCCGAGCAAGGTGTGCCTTTCAGCATCAGCGAGCGCGACCGGCTGGCCAACGAGGTGCTGGACGAGGTCTTCGGCCTGGGACCGCTGGAGCCTCTACTGCAGGATCCGACGGTCACCGACATCCTGGTCAATACCGCCGAGGTGGTTTATGTTGAGCGCGGCGGGGTGCTGGAAAAGACCAACGTGGTCTTCAAGGACAACCATCACCTGCTGCACATCATTGAGAAGATCGTATCCAAGGTCGGCCGCCGGGTGGACGAGTCCTCGCCCATGGTGGATGCCCGCCTGCCCGACGGCTCGCGCGTCAACGCCATCATCCCGCCGCTGGCCATCGACGGCCCCATTCTTTCCATTCGCCGCTTCGGCTCCGATCCGCTGACGGCCGACGATCTGCTGTCCTATCGCGAGTTCACTCCGGTCATGCTGGAGGTTCTGAAGAAGGCGGTGAGGGCGCGGCTGAACATCGTGGTCTCGGGCGGCACCGGCGCGGGCAAGACGACGCTGCTCAACGTTCTCTCCGGCTTTATCTCCGCCCGCGAACGCATAGTCAGCATCGAAGACTCGGCGGAACTGAAGCTGAAGCAGGAGCATGTGGTCCGCCTGGAGTGCCGTCCGCCGAACGTGGAAGGCAAGGGCGGCGTCCGCCAGCGGGAGTTGCTGATCAATGCCCTGCGCATGCGACCAGACCGCATCATCGTGGGCGAGGTGCGTGGCGAAGAAGCGCTTGACATGCTGCAGGCCATGAACACCGGCCACGACGGCTCCATCACCACAGTGCACGCCAACACCCCGCGCGACGCCATCTCGCGCATCGAGACCATGGCCCTGATGGCCAACCTCAACCTGCCGGAGATGGCTTTGCGACAGCAGATTGCCGCCGCCATCCAGATCATCGTGCAGGTTTCCCGCATGAGCGACGGGTCCCGGCGGGTAACCCATATCTCCGAAATCACCGGCACCAGCGACCAGGTGATCTCCATGCAGGACATCTTTCTGTTCCAGAAGCGCGGTTTGGGGCCGCACGGCAAAGTGCTGGGCCGCTTCTATGCCACCGGCATCGTGCCCAAGTTTGCCGACAAACTGAGCGCGGCCGGGATTCCGCTGGCCACTAACCTGCTTGATTTCTCCGAGGAGGTATAGCACCGATGATGGCCTGCGCAGCACCGGCATTTCGAGGACCCCTGGTAATGGGGACGCAGAGCATCGTTCCCGGCCAGAGAAGGAGCAGACCGTGTTCCTTCTGATGCTGGTCTTCCTTTTCCTTCTCCTGCTGAGCTTCGCCGTCATCTGGCTGATCACCCGGCAGACGGCGGCTGAGCGCACCATCGAGGGTCGTATTGCCAACCTGCACAACTCGCAGAAAGAGAGTGCCGCCGCCGATCCGGAAACCGCCGCCATCGTCAAGTCCAACCGGCTCAGCCGGATCGCCTGGCTGGATGAGCAGCTGCAGCGCTGGGACCTGGCGCAGCATCTGCGCCTGCTGATCGCACAGGCGGAAAGCTCGTGGAGCGTGGCCGGGGTTTTGAGCGGCATGGTAATGCTGGCGGCCGCCGGTTATGGCATCGGCTACTACGAACTGCCCAGCGCTCTGATTCCCATTCCGGTGGGGTTCGCCTTTGCCAGTCGTGCCTTATCTGCTGTTGCGCTATCAGCGGGCGCAGCGGCTGAAGAATTTCAATCGCCACCTGCCCGAGGCCATCGACCTGATGAGCCGCGCCCTGCGCGCCGGGCATTCGCTGACGGCGGCCATCGAGATTGTGGGCGAGGAGTGTCCCGAGCCGGTGCGCACCGAGTTTCGCGAAGTCTATCGCCAGCAGAACTTCGGGCTGCCGGCGCGCGAGGCGCTGGTGCAGCTGGCCCACCGCATTCCGCTGCCCGAGCTGAACTTCGTCGTCACCGCCATGCTCCTGCAGAAAGAGACGGGCGGCAACCTGGTCGAAGTCCTGGACCGCACCACGGCGGTGATTCGCGAGCGGTTGCGCATTGAGGGCGAGATCCGTATTTACACCGCCCAGGGCCGGCTGACCGGATGGATCCTGTCGCTGCTGCCGATTGCCATGTTCTTTCTGCTGAGCCTGGCCAATCGCGGCTACACCCGGGTGCTGATCGAGGATCCTGCCGGCAGGAAGCTGGTTTACACCGGACTGGGTCTGATGCTGCTGGGCGGGCTGGCCATCCGCAAGATCGTGAACGTGAAGGTATGAATGCCATGAGTCCGGCTGCTGCTGATCAGCGTGATGTTGACCGTCTTCTGCGCTCTGGCGTTGATCCCGGTGTTGCTGCTGACGAAGTCGTCGCACGCAAGCAAGCGCCTGATGGAGGTTACCCGGGCGCCGCTGCGGTTGCAGGCAGACTGCGGTTGCCGCACGCAGTTGGATTACGCGCATTCTTCTCGGCGTGGTGCACTTCGTTCGCACCCGGCTGGGCTTGGCCCAGGACGAGAAGCTGCGGCAGAAGCTGTTGGCCGCCGGCCTGCGGGAGACCTCCGACGTGGACACCTATTTCGGCATCCGGCTGCTGGGTCCGGTGACTGCGGTGCTGGCTGGCACTTTCATTCGCAGCAACACCATGGTCTGGATCATTGCCTTGATGGCGCTGGCTTATCTGGCGCCCGACGCCTGGGTGAACTATCGCACCCGCACCCGGCGTGAAAACATCCGCCTGGGCCTGCCCGACGCGCTCGATCTGATGGTGGTTTGTGTCGATGCCGGTCTGGGTATCGATCAGGCGCTGCTGCGGGCTGGCCAGGAGTTGGCGCTGAGCCAGCCGGAGCTTTCCGAGGAATTCATGCAGATCAACTTCGAGCAGCGGGCCGGCAAGCCGCGTATCGAGGCTTGGCAGAGCATGGCCGACCGCACCCGGCTGGACACGGTGAAGAGCTTTGTCCATATGCTGGCGCAGACCGATCGTTTTGGCACCCCGATTGTGCGGGCGCTACGGGTTTTTGCCGATTCGGCGCGGCAGAAGCGCCGTCAGCAGGCCGAGGAGGCGGCCGCCAAGACTACCGTAAAGCTGATTTTTCCGCTGGTGCTGTTCATCTTTCCCAGCATCTTCATTGTGCTACTGGGGCCGGCGGTCATTCTCATTTCGAAAAACCTGCAAGGCATTTTCAAGTAACCGTAGTCATCAATCCGTAGGAGGCAAACAGCAATGGATACCATTACCGTCATTCGCATAATCGCTGCAGCAGTAGCTGTAGTGCTGTTGGGCGTCGTGGCCCTGCGGCGTAAAAAACATGCCTAGTTCTTCCCGGCCCCAGGATGAAGGGGGTTGCCGTGAAATCGAGATTGCCAATAGAACTCGAGGCACGGTCCTCGGCGGCCATATCCGCGTTGCCCAGAATGCGCTGTCGCGAGCTGTGGGCCTGCTGGGCCAACTGCGTCTGGATCCCGGCGGCGGGCTGTTGATCGATCCGTCGTCCGGGATTCATACCTTCGGCATGCGCTTTGCTATCGACGTGATCGCCCTGGACCGGCAACTCCGGGTTCGCGGGTTATGGGAGGATCTGGGCTCGTTTCGTATTGCCGGCTTGAGTTGGAGGACCAGCTGCGTCGTCGAATTGCCGGTCGGCGCCATCCGTGACAGCGCTACAGAGGTCGGCGACCAACTGGAGATTAGGGGATAGCATTCTCTGGATTGTCCGAGTGGGCCAATGAGTTTCGGTATTGCCCGTCTTCTACCGTTCTCTTGCCGCGATCAAATTTCCAGCCGGCTATCCCGGCTGAGGACTGCAGTCCGATCCGAGAGCCTGCCCTAAGCTCGCTGCAGGGGACCTGCGGTTGCCAGGAGCGGAAGGAGCTTAGTTTGAGGCTGCAAGTCCTCTGTCCGTAACCAGGGAAGACTCGAAGGCGAAGAGCAACACCGCCGCAAACATCTGCGTTGCGGTAGTACGCATCGAAGTCGGCGCCAGGGGAATGCTGTAGAAACCGGTAAGCATCACTGCCAGCCCGGCGCGCACCGTTGTCCACTTGCTTCGCGCCAGATAGTCGGCGATCAGAAGGCAGGGAAGAACCAGCAGGGAGAAATCGTGCAGGTAAGCGTGGTAGCTTACCAGCAAGGTTACTGCCAGTACCATGGAGTAGCTTGCTCCGGTGAATACCCGGCTGCGCCTGAGCCGGAACATCATAGCCGCCAGCAAGGCTACCGAAACACCCAGGGCGATTCTCTCCCCAGCCAGAGGCGATATTCGCCAGGCAAGAAGACTCATAACCCCTCTCAGGTTCGGCATGTACTCGGGATGTTCGCCGCCCAGGTTTCCACTGAGCCGGCTGAATTCCATGACCGCGTGCGGATAGCTAAGGGCGGTGTGCCACCCTACCAGGCCGACTGAGATTCCGAACAACACCAGACAGGCCAGGGCGAATGTGGCTAATGTCTTCCACTTCCGCATGGCGACCAGCGCCAACAGCATGGGAATGACGAGCTGCGGCTTGAAGGTGGCCAGCGCCAGCACAGTTCCAGCGAGCCTTTCGTTACCGCGGTTCCAGCCAGCAAACGCCACCGCGAAGATCAGCAACAAGAGAACGGAAGGCTGGCCTTGGATCAGAGCCAGGGTCACGGGAACGAAGAAGACGGGCGCAAAAAGGGCGACAATCAGGCCTCGGTCTCCCCAGCCCAATCTTCTCCGCAAGACAAATGGCAATGCCAGCAGCATGCCGGCGTTAACCCAGTACCAGACCAGTTCAGCCTGTGAATACGGAAGTCGCGACAGTGGAGCGAATAGCAGCAGCACGAAGGGAGCGAAGACGAACGGCAACGCAGGAGAGTGCCCTTTGGCCTCGACGAATTGGGTGTTCAACCGCGCGTCATAGCGCCGTTCAGCATTCAAGTCGTAGACGCGCGCCCCATCTCCGGACACCACCATTCTGCCGGCGCGATAAAAGCAGGAGAAATCCGTCTTCACTCCTGCGAAGACCAGGGGCTTGAAGCAGACCCAAATCAAGCCGTAGCCAATCATGGTAAGGATAATCGCCAGCAGCAACCCGGCCCGGTTCAAGACGCTGTTTTGTTTCATGGCTGCTGTATCGCCTGGCTGCAGGCTCGAAGATTCCCCCACGAGGACGGAAAAGCGCACAAGGCGAGGGTCGCCAATACCGGCAATGGATAGATCCAAGCCGTCAGTAGAGGCAGCTGCCACAATGTGAGACCTGCACCGGGAACGATCAGGTTTGCCAGGGAGAGCCCGGCGGCTGCGGCCCATCCCACTCCCAGCACGATCCAAGTGCAGCAGTAGAGCAAGGTATGCAGCTGTCCGCGGGCGTTGATCTTGCCGGCATTCCCGGCCAGCCATAGCGCCGCCGGTAGCAGCAATACCTCGTTATAGATCTGGAAAGAGAAGAGCAGTTGAAATGCTGCTACGGAGAAGCTGATGGCAAACAGCAAATCCTGGTCGCGATACCGGCAACTGATCCAAATCACCGCTCCGACCAGAAGTCCAGCGGCCGGCACAACCAGGTGGCCGCCTAACAGATCGGCCAGCAGCGGCCTAGTTCCGGCATAGTGACCATAAGCCTGCAGGGTCGATATCCAGCGAGGAAACCAGCCTGGGCTCATCAGTTCGGAGGCGGAAAGCAGTCCACCCAGCCCAATTGCGGCCGCAATCGCAAACTGTTTGCGTTCGCGCCATTCGGCGACACACCAGATTGACAGCGGAAGCAGGACCGCGATCGCCAGCTGTGGCTTGCAACTGCTCACGGCTGCGAGAATGCCCGCGAGCAGCAAACGTTGGGAACGAATGCAATGAACTACTGCCCCCAGCAGGGCTGCGACCATCAGAGTCGGCTGCCGCAACTGGAGAGCTAGCACGACCGGATAGGCGGCAAACACTAATCCAGCACAGGTCCAGTTGCTGATCCTGATCCCTTGCGGTTGTTGCCAAACGGGAACCAAAAGCGCTGTCGCTGCGATGCACCCCGCAAGAGCAACCCACTGCGCCGTCGGGAAGGGAAGGATAGCTACGGGAAAGAAAAGCAAAGAGAAGAACACGGGATAGGCGAAGCGATGTTGATTTCGCGGCTGGCCGTCTCCACCAGCAGCCGTTGGGTAAACGGCCTTCTGAATTTCCTTAGTAGTCGCGGCGTTGTAAGGATCACGGCCATGGAGCACAATCTGGCGGCTGCCGTACCACTCCGGAAACAGGCCTTGCTGAACGCCAGGAGCGTCAACTCCCAGCCCTCGCGGAGCGATGACCGCTGCGAAGTACCAGGACGACACCAGGCACACAATTGCTAATGCCAGCCAGACTGACGGTCCGAGGGACCGTCTACTCTGATCCCGCCGAGTTGGGGCGTGAACCGCTGCCGTGGGATGTAGCAGTCCCTCCATCCGAGCAACTCCTGGGCGCACCCGCCATTGAAGCCATCGGACAAAGGGGGCCAATTCATGAATCGAAATGCCTGAGAAAAGGCAGTCGCCGGCGCTGAGCAGTACCGGCAGAAGGTGGCGGGTCTAAGGTCACTCCGTTAGTTCATGACGCAACTCAATGGAAGGGAAGCAAGTTACTTACCTTGCAGGGGAAAACTACGGCTCTATTGTTGCAAATTCTTGCACAATAACTTACTGAAGTAACGTGTTTTTAAGGGAATTTTGCGGTACTTGGATTGCACCTGTCTTACCCAGAAAGTCTAATTCGCCGTGTTAGGTAACATAGAGAGTATGTCGCCAAGAGGGGCCATCCACGCGACGAAAGAAAAGGGCTTTCCATCCCGTTAGGGTCGCAGCCGAAACGCTGGCGGCCGCGGGATTTGTGTAGTTTTAGCAGTCTGCGTCGTGCCGGACGAATCTAGTGACTTAGATTCAATTAGTTACTGGGGATTGATCCGTCGGGCCTGGTAGTGGAACTTCTACCGAGTCAGTTTCATGGGATCCGGAAGGACAGGCTGTTGTTCTTTGGAGTTTTGGGTGTTAGAGGGAGTAACTCTGTCGCGCCACGCGGAGAAAAATCCCGGTGAGAAAGCGAAAGCTTCTGCGCCACTGATTTGCGTCGCTTGGCAGCCAGGGTCCTCCCTTGCGGTCCGCCGGTAGTCTTTGGTCCTAGCCTTGGCCTCCGCGATATCAGAGGCCCAAGGATTTAGGGCATCCGTAATGGGACGTTTGTGGTGCAGTAGAACCGGCAAGCCCTATGGAGGGAGGGGATTATGCGCAAGTTCTTGCTTCTGGCTGTAATTCTGCTTGGCGCCGTATCGGCTTATGCTGACCCAGTGACCTTTGACTTTATCGGATGGAGCGGCGGTAACTGGCAAAACGGGTATCCGTATTACGTCAGCGAGGGTGTGAACGATCAGATGCTTCCGGTGATGTGTGACGATTACGTACATGGCGGAGAGCCGGGGATGACCTGGCAGGCTTATATAACCGACTTAGGAACCGAAAACGTGAGCCTCACCCGCTTTGGCCATGATGACAACGACGTGGGTCTGACCGATTACCGGCAAGCGGGATGGATTCTTTTGCAAACCCTCACCACGCCCATGGGACAGTGGAAGGATATGAACGAAGCCGTTTGGCACATTTTTGATTCCGCTGCACCGATTGATTCCGGCGGCGAAGCCTGGCTAGCACTTTCGGAAGCGGCAGAGCGGTTGGGGTATCCGGGCACTGACTTTGGCAAGGTCTACATCATCACCCCGACGGATCAGTACAATCCAGATCCTACTTCGATCCAGGAATTCATGTACATTGGCGCTGATTCCTCTTCGTCAAGTGCGAAGTCGCCCGATGCAGACTCCCGAGCCGGGTACGCTGGTACTGCTGGGCACGGGCGCACTGGCACTGTGGGGACGAAAGCTATTGAGCTGACATGCAGCGGTTGCGCTAGGCAATCGCATTCCCCCTCCCGCAAAACGCTCCCAGATGCAACTCTTTCTTGCCTCCGGGAGCGTTTCCGTTCATAATTGGTCGTGCACGCCTATGCGGTCCACCCTGATTGCGCCAAAACGCTGGCGCACGGGGCTCCCCTGAAAACGGGGCATTCAGGACGCAATTTCCGGCAGCACAAATCCCCAATCCAGAGGAATCGATGTCGGCAAAGTACATCTTTGTGACCGGTGGCGTGGTGTCTTCACTCGGCAAGGGCTTGGCGGCAGCCTCCATTGGCTGCCTGATGGAGAGCCGGGGCCTGAAAGTCACCCTGCAGAAGTTCGATCCCTATCTCAACGTCGATCCCGGCACCATGTCGCCATTCCAGCATGGGGAAGTCTTCGTCACCGACGATGGCGCCGAGACCGATCTCGACCTCGGCCATTACGAGCGCTTCACCCACAGCAAGCTGACTCGCGACAATAACTGGACCACCGGCCGCATCTACGAAACCATCATCGCCAAAGAGCGCCGCGGCGATTATCTGGGCAAGACCGTGCAGGTCATTCCTCACGTCACCAACGAAATCAAGAGCGCGATGAAAAAAGTGGCGCAGGATGTCGATCTCGCCATCATCGAAATTGGCGGAACGGTGGGCGACATCGAATCGCTGCCCTTCATCGAAGCCATCCGCCAGATGCGCCAGGAGCTGGGGCGCGAGAACACGCTGTTCGTGCATGTGACTCTCGTCCCCTACATCGCCGCTGCCGGCGAACTGAAGACCAAGCCCACGCAGCACTCGGTCAAGGAGTTGCTCAGCATTGGGATTCAGCCCGACATCCTGCTCTGTCGTACCGACCGTTTTCTCTCGAAGGACATCAAGTCGAAGATCGCGCTGTTCTGCAACGTCGAAAACGAGGCCGTGATCACGGCGAAGGACGTGGCCTCGATTTACGAAGTGCCTCTAGTGTTCGCGCGAGAGCAGGTTGACAGGCTGGCGTTGCGCTATCTGCGCATCGATGCCAGGGATCCCGACCTGACTCGCTGGGAAGAACTCGTCCACCGCGTCTACAACCCCAAGGATGAAGTCACCATCGGCATCGTAGGGAAGTATGTGGAGTATGAAGATTCCTACAAGTCGTTGAAGGAAGCGCTGGTGCACGGTGCTCTCGCCCACAACCTGAAGCTCAACGTGAACTGGATTGAGGCGGAAGGGCTGGAGCAGAAGGATCAGAGTGTGCAGGCGCAATTGGAGCACGTCGACGGCATCCTGGTGCCGGGCGGCTTCGGCAAGCGCGGCATTGAAGGCATGCTGAAGGGCATTCAACACGCGCGGGAAAACAAGGTGCCTTATTTCGGGATCTGCCTGGGCATGCAGACCGCGTGCATCGAATTTGCTCGCAATGTTTGCGGGCTGGAGCAGGCCAACTCCAGCGAATTCGATCCGGCAACGCCGCATCGCGTCATCTATAAGCTCCGCGAATTGCGGGGCGTGGAAGAGTTGGGCGGCACCATGCGCCTGGGGGCCTGGACCTGCAAGCTGGAGCCGGAGACGTTAGCCTACGAAGCCTATGGGCAAGGCGAGATCAGCGAGCGCCATCGTCATCGCTACGAATTCAACCGGGAGTACGAGAGCACCTTGACCGCAGGCGGACTGCGCATCAGTGGTTCTACCCCCGACGGAACTTACGTGGAGATTGTCGAGCTCGCCGATCACCCGTTTTTCCTCGGTTGCCAGTTCCATCCTGAATTCAAGTCGAAGCCGCTGGAGCCACATCCTTTGTTCTCAGGCTTCGTAAAAGCGTCCTATGAGAATCGGCGGCGCCGTCAGCAAGTGCGCTCCGAGGTTGAGGTGGAAATGTTTCTGCGGCCGGAAAAAGTGAAAGCTAACCACTAGCTGCTCAGAGGATTGTGCAGTTCATGCAAGGCGGTACAGTCGACAGAATGTCAGTCAAACTCATATTGGCATTGGCGACAACCGTGACGAGTGCGGCTTTCCAAATCACGGTTGCGATCTGGCCTCAAGTATTTGAACACTACTCTTGGGGCGTGAAATGGCTGTGGGCAGCATCGGCCGTTCTCTGGATCATTTGGACGATAAAACACTTTGGGATGCGGATTACTGCAAATCCAGTTCAGGATGAGCCCGCCTCGCTACCGCTATCATTGCCCACCAATCCCATAAACATAAATGTTTCGCCAATCATTTCTTCTACAATATCGCCAACCGCTTCTCCAAGAATTCAACCATGGAACGCCAAAAGGATAATTGACCGCTCTCCCAACTTAGTATGCACGCAGGTAAAATCGACGCGGCTAAAGATGCGATACAGCCCCGAACGTCTAAGCAGATCAGAAGAGGGAAGCCCCGCCATTGTGGCTGTCATAGCAAACAATCCTGGAGAAAGTGGTTCGGCTCCCGTCTATGGAGTTTCTGCGGAGTTGATATTTCGCCACAACGGGAAGGAAATCGCTGCAGGTTTTGCAACATGGATAGATGCTCACACCCACTATGTCAACTTTGAAGTTGGGCAGAGAAACGAGCTCATATTGGCTCTAGTAGAGGAAAATGCGCAAGATGTAGAGGCTGCCTTTAATCCACGAACTGAAGGCCAGCCCACCTTCATATCCCAGCACAAATACGTTGAGTGGGCAAGGCGAGCAATGCTCAGACTGGAATACAAGACTCTCTCACCCCCTCTAGATGTTGAGCTGTCGCTTCTAGATAGTGACGGCAGACTATTGAATAGGTTGAGATACAAATATGAAGGTGTAATTGACGACTTGCCGTCTTTCAGGCTGCAATGAGTTCCTCGGTATTCAGGGCTAACACGATGCCACCATTGTCTGTTTCCTTCCAAGTTGGCGAAGTCACCATCGGCGGAGGAAAACTGTTCCTCATTGCCGGACCGTGCGTGATCGAGAGCGAGGCGCACGCCCTCAAGATGGCTGCCGCCATTTCCGCTATCGCTCGCGAGAAAAAACTGCCGTACATCTTCAAAGCGTCTTACGACAAAGCCAACCGTACCTCGATTCGCAGCTTCCGCGGACCCGGCTTGGACGAAGGTCTCCGCATTCTGCGCAAGGTCAGAGAGACGGCGAACGTCCCCGTGCTGACTGATGTTCATGAAGCTGCCGATGTGCCGAAGGTGGCCGACGCGGTTGACGTGCTTCAGATCCCGGCATTTCTCTGCCGGCAGACTGATCTGCTGGTTGCGGCAGGGAAGAGTGGCTGCGCCGTGAACATCAAGAAGGGACAATTTGTCTCACCCTGGGACATGCGTCATGCGGTCGAAAAAGTTCGCGATGCGGGCGGCGAGCGTGTCTTCCTTACCGAGCGCGGCAGCAGCTTCGGCTACAACAATCTGGTGGTCGACATGCGTTCGCTGGCCATCATGCGTCAGTTTGCGCCCGTAGTCTTCGACGGAACACATTCCGTACAGCTTCCGTCGGCGGGATCGTCGAACGGCGAGAACGGGGTGGTGGCGAGCGGCGGTCAGCCCGAGTTCATTCCGCTGCTGGCGCGCGCGGCCGTGGCTGCCGGCGTAGACGGAGTTTTCCTCGAAGTCCACGACAATCCCGCAGAGGCAAAATCCGATGGCGCCAATGCGCTTGACTTGAAACTCCTGCCTGACGTTCTCGACCAACTCCTCGCCATCCAAGCTGTCGTGAAGTAGAAGAGAGTGCCGCAGCGCTCCCAAACGGCACTCCGACTGAAGGACTATCGGCGGGTGGAGCATGCCTTCAGGCGTGCATTTGCGTGCGTCTGTATAAAGCGCGCTTTAGCGCCTGAGGGAAGGTTTACATTACCTCAGTGGATGAAGCCAGCAATTCCTCGACGCTCGGACGCACCGCTGAACGGGTGCTCCACCCACGAAGCCAGCACGATAAGCAAATTACGTCCAAGGACTTTTCATGACCAAACTTTTCTCCAGCCAGCGTTTTCTCGCCATCTATTCCGGTGTCCTCACCTTGATCTTTGCCGTCACGGTGTTCGCCGCTGTCTCCGAGCCGGGCCACCGGCAGAAGTTCGGCGAGCTCGATGTCGAGCGCATCAACGTCGTCGAGCCTGACGGTACGTTACGCATGGTCATCTCGAACAAAGCCGACTTTCCCGGGATCATCATTAAAGGCAAAGAAACGCCCCATCCCGATCGCAAAACTGCCGGCATGCTGTTCTTCAACGACGAAGGCACGGAGAACGGCGGTCTGATTTTCGGTGGCAGTAAGGATAAGCAGGGGAAAGTGACCAGCTACGGCCATCTCAGCTTCGATCGCTACGAGCAGGATCAGGTCTTTACCATCGACGCCGAGGAGGACGGCAGCCAGCGCACCTCCGAGCTGCGCATTCTCGATCAGCCCGACCACCCTATCACGGAGGAAATGGATGCGGCCGCCCGCATTGCCAAGCTGCCGAAGGATGAGCAGCAAGCTGCGTGGGAAGCCTACCGCGCAAAAACTCCGCACAGCGAGCCCAGAATCTTCCTGGGCCGCAGCGACGATCGCTCCGTCGGGCTGCGCCTGAAGGATCAGCAAGGGCGCGACCGGATCGTGATTCGGGTCAAGCCCGACGGCTCTCCCATAATGCAATTTCTCGACGCGCAGGGGAAAGTGATGTCGCAGCTGCCCTCGGCACCTGCGGCGCGTGGCAGGTAGGCCTGCTGGCAGAGTTCTTTTCTGGCAACGGTTTCGATGTCGATTTTGCTGCTTTCGCTGGCCAAACCGGCCCTTTGGCCTTAAAATACTGGGAGTTTCCTCAGCTGGCCGCTATCCTCTTTAGATAGGTCCCAAATGACCGGGCGGCACTGCTGTGTCCGGTTGATGTCGTTCCAGTCGTCCGCGCGGCGGACAATATTAAGGAGTTCCGACTTTGCCCAACCATCGCTATCTGTTTACCTCCGAATCGGTGACCGAGGGTCACCCTGACAAGATCGCCGATCAGATTTCCGACGCGATCCTGGATGCCTGCCTGAAGGAAGATGCCTACAGCCGCGTGGCTTGCGAAACGCTGACCGCAACCGGCCTGGTCGTCATCGCCGGCGAGATTACCACCAAGGCTTACGTCGATTTCCAGACCCTGGTGCGCGGCGTGGTCGCCTCCATCGGTTATGACAATGCCCTGTACGGTTTCGACTCCAACACCTGCGCGGTCATCTCCAGCATCAACAAGCAGTCGGGCGACATCGCCATGGGAGTTGACACCGGCGGTGCCGGCGACCAGGGCATGATGTTCGGCTACGCCTGCAACGAGAACGACACGTACATGCCGACGCCCATCTTCCTGGCGCACCGGCTGTGCGAGCGTCTCACCGCTGTCCGCAAGAACGGCACCCTGCCTTACCTCCGGCCCGACGGCAAATCTCAAGTCACCGTGGAATATGACGAGAACTTCAAGCCGGTTCGCATCGATGCGGTCGTCATCTCCAGCCAGCACTCGGAAACGGTTTCCACCGAAGATCTTCGCGCCGACATCTTGAAGCACGTGATCCAGGCCGCTCTTCCGGCGGAGATGCTGGACGAAGACACCAAGTACCACATCAATCCCACCGGGCGCTTCGTGATCGGCGGCCCCATGGGCGATACCGGACTGACTGGCCGCAAGATCATCGTCGACACCTACGGCGGCATGGGCCGTCACGGCGGCGGCGCTTTCAGCGGCAAAGATCCGACGAAGGTCGATCGCTCGGCCTGCTACATGGCGCGCTACATCGCGAAGAACATCGTTGCCGCTGGATTGGCCGACCGCTGCGAAGTGCAGTTGGCTTACGCCATCGGCGTGGCCGAGCCGGTCAGCGTGCTGATCGACACCTTCGGCACCGCCAAGGTCGATGAGACGAGGATTGCCGATCTGGTGCGCGCCAACTTCAAGCTGACTCCGAAGGGCATCATCGAGTCGCTGAATCTGCGTCGTCCGATCTACCGCAAGACCGCGGCCTACGGACACTTTGGCCGCAACGATCCGGACTTCACCTGGGAAGCCACCGACAAGGCCGCAGCTCTGCGCGAGCAGGCTGGCCTGGCGGGCGCGAAGGTGCAGAAGTCCGCACAGGCTGCGAAGTAAACAGTTGTCAGTTGCCGGTGGTCAGTTGTCAGTTCGGATTACCTGCGATGCTGATCGGCATCGCGGATAGGTGAATCTCGACAACGATTGCACTGGTGGAAACCAGCCCCGAAGGGGTGAAAGAGCTTAGCCCAGCGCTTCAGCGCTGGGTTAGCTGCCTAAGTAGCGTCGAGTCCCGTAGGGACGGCAGAGGACTTGAAATCACGGCCGGCATTGCTTCATCCGCCGCATCTGGAAAATAGAAACAAGAAATGAGAGAGCCGAAATAACTATGTCAACCACACCCGTTCGCGCCGCCGGCGATGTCGCCAATATTGCTCTTGCCGATATGGGCAAGAAGCGTATCGACTGGGCTAACCAGTCCATGAAGGTCCTGCAGATCATCCGCAAGGACTTCATCAAGAACCAGCCGCTGAAAGGCATGCGCGATTTCGGCCTGCCTGCACGTCACGGCTGAAACCGCCAACCTGGCCATCACGCTCCGCGATGGCGGCGCCGATGTCGTTCTGTGCGCCTCCAATCCGCTGTCCACGCAGGACGACGTTGCCGCCTGCCTGGTGCGCGATTACGGCATCCCGGTCTACGCCATCAAGGGCGAGGACAACGACACCTACTACTCGCACATCATGTCGGCGCTCGATCACAAGCCGCACATCACCATGGACGACGGCGCTGACCTGGTAACCACCGCACTCACCAAGCGCACCGATGTGCTCGACGGCGTGATCGCCGGCACCGAAGAGACCACCACCGGCATCATTCGCCTGCGCGCCATGGCGAAGCAGGGCGTGCTGCGCTACCCCATCATCGCGGTCAACGATGCCGACACCAAGCATCTGTTCGACAATCGCTACGGCACCGGACAGTCCACCATCGACGGCATCATTCGCGCCACCAACTTCCTGCTGGCCGGCTCCAAGTTTGTCGTCGCCGGCTACGGCTGGTGCGGTCGCGGATTGGCCAGCCGCGCTCGCGGACTGGGCGCTGAGGTCATCGTCACTGAAATCGATCCGACGAAGGCGATCGAAGCGGTGATGGACGGCTTCCGGGTGATGAGCATGGACGAGGCTGCCAAGCTGGGCGACGTCTTCTGCACCGTCACCGGCAACAAGAGCGTGCTGCGCAAGGAGCACTTCGAAGTCATGAAGGACGGAGCCATTGTTTCCAACTCCGGCCACTTCAATGTCGAGATCGATATTCCGGCGCTGGACAAGATGTCGTCGTCCAAGCGCACCACTCGCGTCTCGGTCGAAGAGTACTCGCTGAAGGACGGCCGCAAGATCAATCTGCTCGGCGAAGGCCGCCTCATCAACCTGGCTTCCGCCGAAGGCCATCCGCCGTCTGTGATGGACATGAGCTTTGCCGATCAGGCGCTCTCGCTGTGAGTATCTGGTAAAGAATCACGCGTCGCTGGAGAAGAAGGTCTACGTGGTTCCCGAAGAGCTCGACAAGCGGGTTGCCAAGCTGAAGCTGGAGTCGATGGGCATCAAGATCGATCGCCTGACTCCCGAGCAGGAAGAATACCTGGCCAGCTGGAACGAAGGAACGTAAACCAGTTGTCAGTAGCCAGTTGTCAGTTGTCAGAGGGGCGGCAGCCATGCCGCCCTTTTCGTTTGCACTTCATTATGTATTGGCGCTGCGGGTAGACCTGGCTCTCATGCCGGCTCCCAGCGTTTTACATGAAAACGACCGCGCATTATGGCACGCAGGAAGCTGGCTGTATAATGCCCCTGCTTTGCCGTCAAAAAGGAATCAAATTTCGAAGTCAGGTGAGGAGATTCGAGATGAGAGGGTTTGGTGAGAAGGTTGGGCTGTGTCTGGGGCTGTTGCTGGCCGCGTTGGTTCTCGTTCCTTCGGCTTTATGCCAAGGTCTGCCATCATTCGGAAACGTAGTGATCGTGGTGGGCGAGAACACGGATTTCAATACGTCCTACAACTCCACGAACATGCCCTATTTGACTTCCCTGGCCAACCAGTATGGCGTTGGCGTGAACTACTACTCGGACACGCATCCTTCGATTGGCAACTATCTCAACTTGGCCACAGGGAATATTCTCACCGACAACGACAGTGAAACCCCTCAGAGCTTTCCGGTTTCGCTGAATAACATTGCTCTGGAGGTGCAAAACGCTGGCGGGACCTGGAAGGACTATGTGGAGAACATCCCTGGCGCCAGGGTTTGCCCTGGGCTACATGCGGGAGCTTACTACGTCCGCCACGATCCACTCGAATATATGACGACCATCAACCAGGAGAGAAGTAACTTCGTGTGCTATAACCAGTTTGCGAAGGATCTGCTCTACCGTCGCCTGCCCACCCTCTCCTGGCTCGTGCCTAATGGCTGCGATGACGGGCACGACTGCTCCATCTCGACCTTCGACTCCTGGCTGTACCAGACGATCGGACCTATGCTTGCGAGTCCCTACTTCAGGCCAGGCGGGACAGGTTTGCTAATCATCGTATTTGACGAGGACAACGACGACGGAAACCCGGATTGCGAGACCACGACCGAAGGACAGGGTTGCGGCGGGCGGGTTGAACTGGTCGTGATCAGCCCCTACAGCAAAAGGGGATACCAATCGCCCGGCGGCGACAGCCGCAACTACAACGACAGCTATGATGAAGGGGACATCCTGCGCCTGATGGCACAGGGCCTCGGGCTGCCCACGTCCAACCTGGGCTGGGCTACCAACGGAGTGCCGATGGCTGATTTCTTCTCCAGCGACAACGGCTCAAAATAAACCCGTCCGCATTCGCCCGGTGACGTCGGCGCGATTCTGTGTTGCATGCCGGTTGCCCACCCAAGCTGATGAATGCCTGGGTGGGGCGGTTCTTTAGCTGACCTCTGCCGCATGACCGCTGAGAGCCTCTTTCCCGCTACTCGCAAACGAGGTATCTTATGGCACCTGCCGACTCTGAGACCTTGAACGAAAAATCGACCGAATCCGCCAAGCCTGTAGTGTTTTTGTCGTATGACTTCGATCCTCATGCAGACTGGATTAAGTACTGTGCACGACCTCTGCTTGAATTTTACGGCTGTAAAGTACTTAGCGGGGAGAAGTATCACGCTCAAGAGATCAATAGAGGAGTTACCCAGGACATCGCTCGATCAAATTTGCTCGTGTCTTTTCTTACCAGGAACGAAAGACTCGCGAGCGGCGAGTGGATGTCGAGCCAGTGGGTTCTCCAGGAAATAGGCTTTGCTGCCGGGAAGGGTATTCCCGTGGTGCTGGTTCGGGAGAAGAACGTCCACCTGGATGTCGGCATTCTCGGAAATGTGCAATATATTGAACTAGATTCTGATACCGAAGCTTTCGCAGCATTTCTACCACTTCGCAGTGCCGTGAAGCGTCTGTTATTTGAAGACCAAACCGACAATGATTTGGCTGTCTGCCATTTGGCGAAGCGCGGCAGCAAGGACGATTGGAAGCGGCAGTGGTGGGATTTCTGGCTCTGGGTCGATGGCTCGGAAGATAGTCTCAGCTCGATTGACGAAGTGAAGTACGAATTTCCCGATTCATTTTCTCCCCAGGTAGAAGAGGGCGATCCTCAATACGCATTCGGAAACTATGCGGAAACCGATCTCCCTCTCGTAGTCAGGGCAATTATCCGATTCAAATCAGGGAAGAAGAAGATTATTAGACATAAAGTTACGTTACCGGTGACAAGTGTTAGCCAGATTGGTTAGCAGCCCTCAGAAAGGAACAACCTCGCCACTACAAGGTAGCTTACAGCCGCTGACCTTCCAATTCCTCAGCGCCTATAGCTTCCTTCCCACTGCTGGCAAACGCCATCGCCAACGCCAGTCCCGAAATTCCCATCAGCAGGTACACGCAATGCGGCCAGCCTCCAGCCACCCACGCCCATCCGGTAACGATTGCCCCAAGGCTGCCGCCGATGTAATAGAACGTCACATAAAGTCCCGCGGCCGAGGAGCGCGCCCGGCCAGCGACGATTCCAGTCTGCACCGTGCCCACTGCCTGATAGATAAACACACCCGACGAAGCCAGCGCGAGTCCGGCGATAATCACTGGCAGTGAGTGCAGCAGGGTCAGTAATAATCCCACTGAGGTGAAGCAAACTGCAATAACTGAGGTCAGCCGGATCCCGTGGTGATCGAGCCAGCGGCCTGACATGGGCGTCACGATCAATCCCAGCAGATAAACAAAGAAAACGCTGCCGAGTTGCGCCGGGTTGAGATGGTAGGGCGGATTGGCCAGGTAGAAGTTTGCATAGGTAAACGTTCCGACCAGGCAGAAGAGCGCCGCGAATCCCATACCGAAGACCGCCAGCAGGCGCGGGTTTCGCAGGTGCTGCCATCCCTCCGAGATCGAATGCCCAAGGCTGGCCGCGCGCACAAAGCGCTTGGCCCCCGGCAGCGAACGTTGCACGATGATCGCGCCGGCCAGGTTCACCAGCCCTATCGCGATGAAGGCTTCGCGCCAGGCGAAATTGTGGGCCACGACTCCGGAGATGTACCGTCCCAGAAAGCCGCCCAGCACCGTTCCTGAAACATACGCCGACATGGCTCGGCCCACGTGCTGCCGCGGGAACTCCTCATTGATGTACGCCATAATGACGACGATCACGCCCGGCACGAACACTCCTTGCATGAATCGCCAGAAGACGAGTTGGTGAAGGTTCTGCGAGGTTGCGGCCAACAGGGTTGGAACGGTCAGCGCGTAAAGCGATGGGACGATAACTTTCTTGCGGCCGACGGATTCGGCCAGTAACCCAATGAAAGGCGCGGTCAGGGCCATTGCCAGGATGGTAGAGCTCACCGTCAAAGAAACTGCGATCTCGGATGCGTTGAAGATCTGGCGCAGGTAGGGAAGCAGCGGCTGCGTGTCATAGACGTTCAGGAAAGTGCACATCCCGGCCAGCATGCAGGCGGCGATGGCGACCCGCGGTGGCGAGTCCGCAACTTCGATGCTGGAGGCGGGATTAGGAACGGCAACATCCATCGTGGAACAGCCTGAAACGTGCTTCGCGGATGGACGTCATCGCCGAGGTAAGCCGACAGTCCAACTGAGGATTATAGGGGAAGCAGGAATTCGCGCCTGTGAGGCTTACAACACCACCAGTGTGATGCCGCGGTTGCCGCGCCCCAGATCGCTCTCCGTCTTCAACTCCGGCATTCGCTTCAGCAGCTCCCAGCTGCGTTCGTCGCTGGTGCGCCAGTTCTCGCCATAGATGCAGTCGCGAATCTGCCGCTGATCGATCATCTGCCGCAAGGTTGACTGCAGGGCAATGCGCAGGTCGCCGCCGACGCCGGTCGAGCCGTAGCCGTGCACGATCTTCAGGACCTTCAGCCCGCCTTGCTGGGCAATCTGAATCTCGCTGTGCAGCCGGGCGCGCGCCTGCTCCACGCTGGGCATGCCCTCCTTCAGCACGACGGTTTTGATGATGCTAGCCATCGACAGTGTTCGCTTGCACAACGAACCCCAAGGGCGTCTGCAATAGCCGAACTGCACAATTAAGAACCTAACCACACCGCCCGACTGATAGCTTTCATCGATTGATCTTTATCAGGGCACGACTTCAGTCGTGCCGCTTCGCGCAAGGATCAAACCAGGGCTTAGCCCCTGCACACGGTATGCAGCGGCTAAAGCCGTCCATAATATGGCCAGTCCTCGGCACGACTAAAGTCGTGCCCTGTTACAAACCGGTAGCGAACTGAGCTTACTCCTGCGTTCTTCTTTCTCAAAGGTGCGGATGAGGACGACAAGTGGCGAACACGATATCATCTTTATCTCGGTGATCGTAGATGAAAGAAATCGCTTCCTGGGCACTGGAAACGGCTAAGCTGCGCGGCGCATCGCTGGCCGAAGCGCGAATTGTGGATCAGCGGGACCGCTCGCTAGCCACCAAGAATGGCAAGATTGGCAGCGCTTCTGACTCTGAATCGCTGGGCGTCGGGATCCGCGTCATTGCCAATGGCGCCTTCGGATTTTCGGCGACCGACGATCTTTCGCGCGCCGGCGTCGAGAGCTGCGCCGCCCGGGCAGCGGAGATTGCCAAGGCCTCGGCCACGGTGCAGTCGCAAACGCTGCGTATGGTTCCCGAACCCGCTGCCCAAGCCGATTGGACTTCGCCCTGCCAGATTGACCCCTTCAGCATCTCCATCGAAAAGAACCTGGACCTGCTCTTCGCTATCGACGAAGAGCTTCGTAAAACCAAAGGCGTTACCTTGGCAGAAACCAGCATGAACTTCCGCCGCTACGAGCAGTGGTTCTTCTCGACCGAAGGATCGGAGATTCATCAGACGACGGTCACGTCGGGCGCGGGCTACGCCGCTTATTCCTTTCAGGGTACGGAGATCCAGAAGCGTTCCTATCCCAACTCGTATGGGGGACAGTTTCAGAACCGAGGCTACGAACTGGTGGAAGAACTGAGGCTGCTGGACCACGCTCCTGAGATCGCGGAGCAAGCGGTTGCCTTGCATTCGGCCGAGCAGTGTCCGGAAGGGAAGTACGACATCATTCTCGACTCGTCGCAGCTGGCGCTGCAGATTCACGAGTCCGTCGGCCACCCGATTGAGCTGGATCGCGTGCTTGGCATGGAAGCCAATTTCGCGGGCACGTCGTTTCTAACGCTCGACAAGCTGCGGACGCTGCGCTACGGCAGCGATATCGTCAACGTTGTCGCCGACGCCACCGAGGCCCATGGCCCCGGCCTGGGAACGTTTGCTTATGATGACGAAGGCGTGGCTGCCCAGTGCACGCCGATTATCAGCAACGGGCTGTTCACCGGATATCTGACATCGAGGGACACGGCTGCAGTGATCGGGGCCGCACGCGCCGGCGGATGCCTGCGGGCTGAAGGCTGGAACCGCTTACCGATCGTGCGCATGACCAACGTCAGCATTCTGCCGAGCGAATCGCCGCTCACGCTGGAGCAACTCATCGCCTCGACCGAGCGCGGCGTCTACATGGCGACGAATCGCTCCTGGTCGATCGATGACAAGCGTTACAACTTTCAATTCGGTTGCGAGATTGGTTGGGAGATTGTCGGAGGCAAGCTTGGACGCATGTTGAAGAATCCTTCGTACTCCGGCATCACGACGGAGTTCTGGAATTCGATGGACGCCATCTGCTCGCGCGATCAGTGGACACTGTGGGGCACTCCCAACTGCGGCAAAGGCCAGCCGCAGCAGGTGATGGGCACCGGCCACGGCGCGGCGCCTGCGCGCTTCCGCGGCATTGCGGTCGGCACGGCGTATAAGGGTAGCAGTTAGCATTTGGCAATGAAGGAAACTCTGCTCAAGTGAAGCGAGGTCCCGCAGCGGCTAAAGCCGGATGATTTTCGGGTACTTAACGGACGGCCTGAAGGTCGTCCCTTCAAAACAAGAGTTAATCTCGAGTTTCTTTAGCAGTTGGCAATTGTTTATAAGCTGCGACAACTCCTTCTGTGGAGCCGAAGGCGAACCCCTTGCCGCGCCTTGATTGGTGTTTGTGAAAACTACGTTACGGAAGGAAGTTTGTTAGCCTTTGGCCAAGTGCTAAATGCCAAATGCTAAGTGCCGAAACCATGCTGACCCGCGATCATGCCGCCGCCATCTTCGACAATCTGCGCAAGTATTCTTCCGCCGATGAGATCGAGCTGCTTATCTCGGGCGGGCGAAGCGCGCTCACTCGTTTCGCCAATAACACCATCCATCAGAACGTGGCCGAGGAGGAGTATCACATCTCGGCGCGAGTTTCTTTGGGTGGACGCACCGCGCGCGCCACCACCAACAAGCATGACGACGACAGTCTGCGCCGCCTGGTGCAATCCGCGGAAGCCTTGGCGCGGGTGCAGCAGCCCGATCCCGACCTGTTGCCGATGCCTTCGCCCGAGGAGGTCGCGGCCAATGCCGTCGACTCCGGAGCTGTCGCGGTGCAGCGCTACTTCGATGTTACGGCTGGGCTGAGTCCACAGGATCGCGCCCACTCGGTTGCCGTGATGGTCGACGTCGCCAGGAAATACGGCCTCAATGCGGCCGGCATCGCCTCCTCCGCAGAGTCGGTGGAAGGCATCTTCAATTCGCGCGGCGTCAGCGATTGGTACCAGCACACGCTGGCTGAGCTGTCGATCACCATGCTGGGCGATAACTCTTCCGGATGGCAGAAATCGAACGCCCCGAATGCCGCGGATCTCGATCCCCTGCGACTGGCGGAGGTCGCCGCCGAGAAGGCGATCCGTTCCAGAAATCCGCGTGAGTTGCCACCGGGAAAGTACACCGTGATCCTCGAGCCCGCGGCCGTCCTGGACGCGGTGGGATTCATGTTCTGGGATTTCGGCGGCTCGGCACTGTTAGACCAGCGCTCGTTCCTGAACGATCGCGTCGGCCCCCAAACCTTCGGCGAGAACATCACCGTCTGGGACGACGTGTATCATCCGCTGCAGACCGGCGCGCCTTTCGACGGGGAAGGTATCCGGCGCCATCGTCTTAAGCTCATCGACAAAGGCGTCGTCCGGCAGGTTACCTATGCGCGCTCGAGCGCACGCCGTGTGTTGCAGTCGGAGATGGCCGGAAAGGTTGGGCCGGTCAGGCCTACCGGACATGGCTTTGCGCTGCCCAACGAGATCGGCGAGGCGCCGCTCAACCTGGTGTTCGAACCTCCGGCGGCAGGTCAGGCGCGAACCGTAGAAGAGATGATCGCGGATACCGATAGGGGGATCCTGATAACCCGGCTGTGGTATATCCGCGAGGTTGATCCTTACGAAAAGATTCTTACCGGCATGACCCGCGACGGCACTTTCCTGGTCGAGGACGGCAAGCTGCGCGAGGGCATTCTGAATTTCCGCTTCAACGAAAGCCTGCTCCACATGCTGCAGAATGTTGAGGCCATGGGCGTCCCGGTGCGCGCCAGCGGAGAGGAATCCATCGACATGGTGGTACCGGCAATGAAGGTCCGCGACTTCAACTTCACCGAAGCTACGAAATTCTGACCGCTCGTGGCTTGACTCTGGGATCCAAGGACACAATGTAACAAGCGACTAATCAGAGCAGTAACTTACTATTGCTGAATCAATAATTGATGTATTCTTCTAGCCGATTCGCTCTTACTGCTCATCCAGCAGACCGGTACGCTCCTCTTTCCAAAAGAGAAAACCCGACAATTACAGAAATTTTTCGTGCATAGTAATACAACCGGTGGTACTTTAGTAACAATCTAATTCGGCGCCACTCAGATATTCTGGGGCACGACCATGTCCGCTGGCCATCAGTCTGATTTTCGCAATTCGATTCGGTTCCCCCTTCACCTGCAGGTGACGCTGAAGACGCCGACCGCCGAGTATCACGCCAAGACGACGGATATTTCCGCCGGCGGTATTCTGTTTCACACCGACACTGACATCGAAGTGGGCTCCCCAGTGGAGTTCACCATTGAGATGCCGGTGGAGGTGCTAGGAACCAGCCACCCTGTGCAGGTGATGTGCACCGGCCGGGTGGTGCGTTGTTCCGAAGAAGATTCCGGGCGAAGCGTTGCAGTGGTGATTGATGAATACCACTTCAAGCGGCTCTAGCCAGCCGCGCTGGACCAGACAACTCGATCGTCGTAACGGAGGCGAATCCGAGGCTTCGAATTCGCCAGCGCCGGGGCAAGCCTCGGCGGCGACGACCGCTGCCGTCATTCGTATCATCCTGGCCGACTCGGAAGCCATCTTCCGGGTTGGTATGAGCAAGATTCTGGCGCTGGAAGCAGATCTGGAAGTGGTGGCGCAAACCGAAACTATGGCGCAAACCCTGACTGCGGTTGCTAATGTCCCAGCCGATGTGGTTCTCTTCGAGTCTGGTTTGTCGCCCACTCCCGCCGATGCCATCAGCGAAGTAGCACGACGTGCTCTTCCCGGAGCGAAGCTTATCATCGTGACCCCACGCGCCGGCGAGCAGGAGACGGTCGATTATCTTCGCCGCGGGGTGCGCGGTATTCTGGCCCGCGCTGTCTCCCCCGATCTGCTCGTACGCTGCGTTCGCAAGGTGGCTGCCGGAGAGACTTGGCTCGATAAACAAGGGGTGAACTGGGTGATCGAGGCCTATCGCACCCAGGCCCTGCAAGGTACCGCCCCCAAGCAGCAGTTGCGTCTCAGCGAAAAAGAGATGCTCATCATCAGCGGGGTCACCCAGGGGATGAAAAACAAAGACATCGCCCGCGAGGTGGGCACGACTGAGCAGGTAGTGAAAAACTACTTGCGAAAGATCTACGACAAACTTCAGGTTGCCGATCGTCTGGAGTTAGCGCTTTACAGCATGCATCATCGCCTGCTGGACGGCTATATCGTGCCCGCTGGCTCGAACGCTGCCGCTGCTGGGGGTGGGGCTGCAAGAGAAGCAGCGGATGCAGCCGTCCGATCGGAGAGCGAGGCAGCACCTCCTTCGCAAGAAAAACCAAACCACAATTCCTAGTACCTCGAACTCCGAGCCCGGAGCCCGGCCGCCAGCCGACCTCGCTAAGCCCGCGCTTGTTCCCGCAATGCCAATGCGGTAGTGTAATCGGTTCTCATCCTCTTCTCTCGAGGCTTGCCATGCTCATGTCACGCTCCGTCGTATCGAAATATCCCATTGTTTACGCACTGCTTCTTTTATTCGCGACCGTAGCATCGTTGAGTGCGCAGAGCGAGCCCACGCTTGCGCCGCAGTTGCGCAGCAGTATTGACGACATCTCCCGCAACGTACTGAAGACGACGGGCGTGCCATCCGCATCCATCGCGGTGGTACAAAACGGCAAGATCGCTTATTTGCAGGCTTATGGCAACGCTCGGCTCGATCCCGACACTGCCGCCACCTCCTCGATGCGTTACAGCATTGGCTCCATCAGCAAGCAGTTCACGGCCGCGGCGATTCTCTTGCTGGCGGAAGAAGGGAAGCTGTTGCTGGACGACCCGGTGTCGAAGTATGTGCCCGACCTCACTCGTGGAAATGAAGTCACGATTCGCGAGCTGCTGTCGCACACTTCCGGCTATCAGGACTACTGGCCGCAGGATTATGTTCCTCCGCTCATGCTGCAGCCGATCAGCGCTGACGCCATCATGGACCGCTGGGCCCGCAAGCCGCTGGATTTCGATCCGGGAACCAAGTGGCAATACAGCAATACCAATTACGTCATTGCGGGAGTGATTGTCGAGAAAGTTTCGGGCACGCCGCTGCTGCAGTTCCTGAGCAAGCGCGTTTTCACTCCTCTCCAAATGAAGAGCGTGGCGGACACCAACGAGAACAAGCTGCCGCCCACCGATCCGGGCGGATATTTTCGTTACGCGTTGGGGCCGCTGCATCCTGCTCCTAAAGAAGGCCGCGGCTGGATGTTCGCCGCCGGCGAGCTGGCCATGACCGCCGAAGATCTGGCCCGCTGGGACATCTCGATGATGGACGAGACCGTGCTGAAGCCGGCTTCGTACCAGGAGATGGAGACTGAAGTTCTGCTCAAGAATGGCGTGGGAACCCGCTACGGGCTGGGCGTTCAGGTGATGAATGTCAACGGGCATCGGGTGCTGGAACATGGTGGCGAAGTCTCGGGATTCACCGCCGAGAACATCGTGATGCCGGACGACAAGATTGCAGTGGTGGTGCTGACCAATCAGGACGCGGCCGAGGCGGCCTCCGAGATCGGCAATCAGGTGCGAGCGCTGCTGGTCAGTGCTATGAATCCGCAGGATCCGAAGCAGGACGCGTTGATCCGCAAGATCTACGACGGTCTGCAGCAGGGAAAGATTGACCGCTCGTTGTTCACCGACAACGCCAACGCCTATTTCACCGAGCAGGCGCTGAAGGATTACGCGGCCAGCCTGGGACCATTGGGCACACCGCAAGGCTTTGCGCAGACTCGCTCCTCCAGTCGCGGCGGAATGACCGCCCGGATCTACGAAGTGCGGTACGCGAAGAAGAATCTGGTCATCATCATCTACGAAATGCCGGACGGAAAGATCGAGCAATATCTGATCGCCGAAGAGTAGCTGAGTGAGGTACCCGCCAATCCGTTGTGCTGTGTGCATTCGAGTTTGCATCTCGGCAGGGCAACCCATATGCTAGGCGGCTGCGGAGGCATGTTTCAGTGATCCTGCTCAAGCGCCCACGCCTACTTGGCATTCTTGCTGCTTTAATTACAGCAATGTTTTGCACGCCATCTGTTCTGGCGCAGACGCCACAAACCTCGGTATCATCTTCCGAAAAATACCCAAATCTCCCGAGCGAGATTCCTGCCAACTTCACGCCAGTCACCACGAGTTTTGACTACGAGCAGCGCGAGGTGATGATTCCCATGCGCGATGGCGTAAAGCTGCATGCGGTTATCCTTGTTCCCAAGGGCGCCAGGAATGCTCCTATCCTGTTGACCCGTACACCCTACAATGCCGAGGCCCAGGTCAGCCACAATCCGAGCGCGCACTTGGCGCGCCTGCTGCAGGGCTATGGCAATCCCACTGACGTGATCATCGAAGGCGGTTACATCCGCGTGGTCGAAGATGTGCGTGGCAAGTACGGCTCGGAAGGTGACTACGTCATGAATCGCCCCTTGCGCGGCCCGCTGAATCCCACTCCGGTCGATCACGCCACCGACACCTACGACACCATCGACTGGCTGGTGAAGAATGTTCCCGAAAGCAACGGCAAAGTGGGCGTTCTTGGCATCTCGTACGCTGGTTTCACCACGCTGATGGCGATGTTCCATCCGCACCCAGCACTGAAGGCGGTGGTGCCGATGAATCCAATGGTAGACGGGTGGATGGGCGACGACTGGTTCCACAACGGCGCCTTTCGCGAGCAGATGTTGCCCTACATTTATGGGCAGGAATCGTCGCGCTCCAATTCCTTCCAGTGGTGGACCAGCTACCTCGACGACTACGACGCCTTTTTGGCCGCGGGTTCAGCCGGCGAGATGGGTCGCAGCCATGGACTGGAGCAAGCCGGCTTCTGGCGCAAGATTCTCGAACATCCCAGCTATGACGGGTTCTGGCAGGACCAGGCCGTCGACCGACTGCTTGCGGCTGAGCCGCTACAAGTGCCCACGCTGCTGGTGGATAGTCTCTGGGACCAGGAAGATATCTACGGCGCGCTGGCGGTCTATCGCGCGATTAAGCCGAAGGATAAAGACAACGATAAGGTATTTCTCGTGCTGGGGCCGTGGCATCACGGGCAGGAAACCGGCAACGGCAGCAGCCTGGGCGCGATCAGTTTCGGTAGCGATACCGCTAAGGAATTCCGCCAGCGGATTCTGGCTCCGTTCCTGGCACAGTATCTGAAGGATGGCGCCCCGAAGGCGGATATCGCGCCGGTGACGGCTTTTGAGACCGGGAGCAACCAATGGCTGCGCCTGCCAACCTGGCCCGCCGGGTGTCCAAGCGGTTGCTCGGTGGCTCCAACGCCGCTCTATTTGCAGCCGGGACGGAAGCTCGGCTTTACAGCCCCGCAAGCGGCCGATTCGCAGTACGAGCAATATGTCTCCGATCCCGCCAAACCTGTGCCGTACCAAATACGGCCCGCGCTTCCGCTGGGCAGTGAAGGATCTACCTGGTCGGTATGGCTGGTGGATGACCAGCGCGAGGCATCCGGGCGGCAGGATGTGGTTTCGTTCGTCTCTGACCAATTGACTTTGCCGGTGAAGATCGCCGGCCAACCTGTCGTGCATCTGGTGGCTTCGACCAGCGGTACAGATTCGGATTGGGTGGTGAAGCTGATCGATCTTTATCCCGATGAAGGGGCAGCCGATCCAAAACTGGGCGGCTATCAGCTGATGATCGCCGCCGACATCTTTCGCGGACGTTATCGCGAGAGTCTGAGCAATCCTAAAGCGATCACGCCGGACCAGCCCCTGCTCTACCAATTTGCCCTGCCAACGACCGACCATGTCTTCCTGTCCAGCCACCGCATCATGGTGCAGATACAGTCGAGCTGGTTCCCGCTTTACGATCGCAATCCGCAGACATTTGTTCCCAACATCTTCTGGGCCAAGCCTGCCGATTACAAGAAGGCGGTGCAGCGGATTTACCATGCGCGTGGCCAGGAGAGCTTTGTTGAATTGCCCTTGGTCACGGCCGGCAAGAATGTAAACCAGGCGCAATAGGCCAGTTTGAACGGTTTCTTCCTGCTGGTCAGCGGGCAACAATATGCCTGGTGCGTGATCAGCTGCTCCGTTTCACAGGCAACAAAAATGGCGCCCCACGTCACTTGGAACGCCATCGCGAAACGATATTTGCACCTGCCGGTTAGCAGTATCTATAGTTTGGTCGCCACAAAGTGGGCGGTGGTACCGTGCAGTTTGTCTTCCGACGTGATGTTCATCGTCTTTCCATCGGAGGCAACGGTCATCTTGGTCACGTTGATAATCTTTCCATCGCGCTTGTCGGTTTCTTCCACCGTGTCTTTTCCCATGCTCTTCACCGAAACGCTGGTAGTGCCGGGATCGCCTTTGTACGGAGCGTCCGGTCCGCCCAACTTTGCGGTATAGGACTGGCCGGTCGGATTGGTCATGCTCAAGTCGTCACCGTTGAGCTTGAAGGTCCACACGATCGCGTTGTCGGAAATATTTTCCATCTTGGTGGTTCGCCACGACCCGGAGATCGCATTCGCTCCAGCCGGACCTTTGGCTACTCGCGTGGCCTCGCCTTTGCCGGTCACCGGTGCGCCGTTGGTATTGCTGCTATCCGTAAACTCGAAAGTCAGCGTGTTGCCGTCGGCAGAGACCGTCATGCTCGAAGTGGCGACGGTCTTGCCGGACTTCTTGTCTGTTTCCTCGATCTCGTGGTCACTCACCACCTTGATTGCGGCCGAGTCATAGTAAGGGTGTCCGGTGACTTTCTGATCCTGTCCGTCCGCTTTGATGTCGACCGGCGGCACACACGACTTGCACTGATACATGCCATTCTGCAGGAGATAAACATCGGGCTTCTTGGGGAACTCAACCTTGTTCATGTCGATCTTCCAAGTCCCGTCGAATGCGCTTTGGGCGGTTGCCAGCAAGGGCATGAGCAGCAACCCAACCAACGCCAGCCTATCTAGTCTCTTCATCCCAGCCTCCATAGCAATAATTTGTGGACCGAAATTATATAAAGCTGAGAGGAATGTGCAACGCCGATAGGTGCGGTCAGACGGGCAGGTAGGTGGTGTCGACTCTAAGCACGCAAGCGCTCGAAACCAGAAGTTATGAACTTCCCACAGATGGTTATCCTCAGGGCGGCGAGAAGGGTCGATCGATCGGTTCGTTACTTCAGGGTGGGTGAACCGCCAGGGGCCGGCAGGGCAGAGCCGGGAGTTGCCGAATCGTCGCAAGGTCCTTTGTGACCCTTGCACTTGGTCATGATCGCCGTGCGTAAGCGGCCGCGGAGGTCGTCAGGAAGTTCGTAAAGATGAGAGTCGCGGTAAATCTCGATGGTCATCTTTGTCGTATTGCAAACGACGTAGCAGTTATGGCACCACTGGAGGTGGTCTTCCAACTCCGCCCTGGTTTGGGCGTCCATTGACTCATCAAGGTAATCGGTGAGCTCTTTCAGAAAATCAGAGCAGGTCACTGTTTGCCATCTCCACCAGTACGATTTTTGAAGTACTTGCTCAAACGTTCACGCAATTGCAACCGGGCGCGAAGCAATCGAGACTTCACTGCCGGAATACTCAAATCCAAGGCATCCGCCGTCTCTTCGGTGGAGAGGCCCTCAACATCGCGCAAGACAAATACCGTCCGAAAGCTCGGCGGCAACCCCTGGATCGTCTTGCCCAGTATTTCTTTTAGCTCGCCTTGCGTGTACAACTGTTCCGGATTCGGCGCCCAGTCCGCGACCTCTCGCGGCATGGAATCCTCTTCGGTCTTGATGTCCTCGTCCAGGGACACCATTCGTTCGGGACGCCGGCGGCGCAAGCGCATGAGCGCTTCATTCACCGCAATCCGCACCAGCCAGGTATAAAACTTCGACTGTTCCTGAAAATTCGCCAGGTTCTGGTATGCCTTCAGGAAAGCGTCTTGCACCACATCTTCCGCATCTTCGCGGTTCTGCGTGATGTGTTGCGCAATCCGGAACACATTGCGGTCATACCGCCGTACCAGCTCCTCGAAAGCGCTGATGTCGCCGGCCTTAGCCGCATGAACCAGAGTTAATTCGTCGCCTGCTGGTTCCGCTACCTTTGGTTGGATGGTTCCCATGTTTATGCAGATTCAGGATTTTAAGACCCGGACAGAATTCCCGAAACCCATTGTACCTATTTGAAACGGGATGGGGAAACCGGGGAAGCATTTTTGGAGTTTTTCAAGCGGCTTGCAGCCTCTCGACGGTTAACGGCTCAGGTGGAGCTTACGTCTATGATACGGATGCGCCAGGGTTACCGATGTTACGGGCGGGAATCGATTCTGTAAACGATTTGTCGCCCTCAACGAGAAATAACCGCGCTACACTGATGCCAGTGAAATCCGTGAGCCGCTTTATTGTCTTTCTGGCCTGCTTGCTGATGTGGTCAAGCAGCGGACCCCTCGCGCAGGATAGCACCACCACCACGCATAAGAAGAAGTCTGCGTCTTCAACCAGCGCGCATAAGTCAACCAGCTCCGCGAAGAAAACGACGATCGCACTCTCGCAAGAAGGTGACCGCGGCCCGCGCCCACCAGATGCACCGCAGCTTTGTGGCATCCAACGATCTGCGGCCCATGGCGCGCCAACTGGTGGAGTTCCGCACGCCGGCCGCCTACACTGGAGTGGAAACCTACGCGCACATGCACGCCGGTGCAGAAGCCGGCGCGCTGGCCTGGTTTGCCATCGGCTACGCCCACTATCTTGACGCGCAGTATCCGGCGGCAATCACCGCCTTGCAGAGGGCGCAACCGCAGATTGGCGAGTTGAAGGACTACGCTGCGTTTTTCATCGGCAACTCCTACGTGCTGAGCAACAATCCCGAGGAGTCGTTCGCCTACCTGCGTGATTTCGGCACGCGCTTTCCTGACTCACTCTACGATCATGACGCCACCATCTCGTATGCCAAAGCTCTGTTGGCGACGAGCCAGCCGACCGAGGCGATTCGGATGCTGGAGGCGCATCGCTCGCCCGCCAGCGCCGAGACCGAATACTTCCTGGGCAAGGCTTATGTGCAGAACGGTGCAGGCCGGACCGGCGCCGAGATCCTCCGGCACGTCTATTACAACTACGCGACCAACTACACCGCCGATGAGGCTGCTACCGATCTGAGGAAGATTCCCGAGGCGGCCACGCTTCCGCCGGCAACTTACAGCGATCATCTCAAGCGCGCCGACGCGCTCTACAAGGCTCGGCGCTATCCAGGCGGCGGCAGAAGAGTATCAGTACGTTGTGGATCTGGCACCCGCCGGTCAGCAATCGGCTGGGCTCATACAGCTGGCCAACTCGTACATGAAGGATGGCAACACTCGCGCTGCCCGCGAGGCGCTAGATCGGATTCCCGATGACGGCAGCGAGGCCAGCGCAGAGAAGTGGTATCAGCGGGCCGAAATTGCGCGTGATGCCAAGGACGAAGCTGGCCTGGATGTCATCCTGCAGCACATGCGCGCAACCACTCCCAAGTCGCCGTGGCTGGAATCGGCACTGCTGAGCACCGGCAACATGTACCTGCTGAACAAGGACTACGATCGCGCCATCGACTACTATCGCGAGATTCACGAGCGCTTTCCCGAAGGTAACAAAGCAGCTTATGCGCACTGGAAGTGTGCCTGGCTGACCTATCGTCAGAATCGCAAAGATCAGGCCAAGAAATATTTCGAGGAGCAGGTTGAGTTTTATCCCGGAACCAACGAGGTTCCCAACGCCATGTACTGGCGGGGGCGCATGGCCGAAGATGATAGCGAGTACGGGGTAGCTCGCGCGTATTACACCAAGCTCTCGGACCGCTATCACAACTATTATTACGGAGTGCTGGCGCGCAAGCGCTTGGCGACCATGCCAGTAGCTTCGGCCGTGACCGTGGCTGCGTTGCAGCATGTCTCGTCGGCCGCAGCGCTTGATCCGGTGTCCCAAGTCGTCGATCCGCCGGAAGACGATCTGCACTACAACCGCGCCAAGCTGCTAGAGAACGCCGGCATGACCGATCTGGCGGTGCGCGAGTTGCAAGCCGGAAGCACGACCGGTCCGTGCTGGGAGATGATCGAGATTGCCAAGATCTACACCAGCGGTGGCGAGTATTACCGCGCTCTGCAGGCGTTGAAGCGCGCCATCAGCGGATACTTTGCCATGGATGTGAATCAATTGCCCGAGCCTTATTGGCAGGGACTGTTCCCGCGCCCCTATTGGGATGCATTACGGACGTATTCGGAACAGAATGGGCTCGATCCCTACCTGGTGGCCTCGCTCATACGGCAGGAATCGGAATTCAATCCCAGCGCGATTTCCCGCGCCAACGCTTATGGGCTGATGCAGTTGCTGCCGAGGACGGGCAAAGGTGAGGCTAAGAAGGAAGGCCTGTCGCACTACAGTACGGACTCGCTGCTCGATCCCACCACGAACATTGAGCTAGGCACTCGCTACTTCCGCCAGATGGTGGACGAGTTTGGCGGGCAAGTCGAGTATGCCCTGGCAGCGTACAACGCCGGGGCCGAGCGGGTGCAGGACTGGAGGGCCGCCGGCAACTATCGCGATATAGAGGAATTTGTCGAGTCCATCCCCTTCACCGAGACTCGCGACTACGTGCAAGCCATCGTGCGCAACGCAGCGGTGTATAAGCGGGTGTACGGAACACCGTAAGGAAGCTGTCAGCCTTCAGCTCTCAGCCATCAGCTTGAAGGAGTTTGCGTGTGGTGTTAGCAATGAGTGGCGAACTGGAACCCGAGAAGCCGGATGATTCTGGAAGCGAAATTCTAGTGCGGATCGCGGTGCCGGAGGAGTTTGTCGGAGCCGCACAGCAAGAGCTTGCCCTGAGAGATGGAATTATTACGGATATGAAGATGCAAGGTCAAAGTTGGGTGATTTACGGCCGTTTGCCTGTGCGAGGATATGACACATTGGTCGAAATGATTTCTAGTTTCACGCGAGGCGCAGGTAAGGTGGAAAGAGAGCCCTGAACGTGGCAACCCCTATTTCCGCCCATACTGTTCGGCGCCCATCAGGTGAATCGACACATACGGCTCGTCGCCGATGACCCAAGCTGTCGTGTCCCGGCGCGACGTAGAAAACGTCGCCAGCCTTCATCTCCTTGACCGTGCCGTCTTGCATCGAAAGGCCCGATTTTCCCGAGACCACGATACCCACGTGCTCGACCATGCAGAACTTTTCGCCTTTGGCTTTCCCTATGTGCTCCGACCAGCGCCAACCCGGCTCATAACTCGCGCGACCGATGGCCATTCCGCCGAGGCTAACCAATTCGAACTTGCCTTTTTCGAAGGTTAAGGTTTGGTCAGGTTCTTCGAATCGTTTGAGGATGACGTCCAGATTCTCCACCGCTCGAACCCCTTCGCGTTCTTAGCTGACGGCTGAAAGCTGATGGCTGACGGCTCTTCGTTACCCGCTGGTCTTGACGGTCTCGTTCGCGGCTTTGGCGAAGACGATCTCTGATACCAGCAGGATGGCGCCGATGACGATGGCGCTGTCGGCGACGTTGAAGGCCGGCCAGTGATAGCTGCCCACGTAAAAGTCGAGGAAGTCGACTACGTGGCCGCTGACCATGCGGTCCCACAGGTTGCCCGTCGCTCCGCCCAGGATGAGCGACAGGCCGATGGTCGTAGTGCTGAGGGAGTGGCTGTGCTTCCACAACAGGGCTGAGACGATCACTAACGCGATTACCGAAAAGCTCACCAGGGCGCCGACTTTCCACTGCGCCGAAGAGTCGGCGAACAGCCCAAAAGCCGCTCCGGTATTTTGCACGTGGGTCAGGTGAAAGAAGCCGGGGATGACGACGACGCTATCGTGCAGCGGGATGTTCGTGGCCACCGACCACTTCGCAATGCGGTCCAGCAGCAACACAATTGCCGCGATCAGGAAGAAATACTTGCGCATAGCGTTTCTCTGCTGTGTCCTACCGTTCATCCCCAACCGAATTAACCTCTCCTGTTAGACGCTGCCCACGTGCCGAAAGGAGCAACGGAAGCATGGCTGCGAGTTATCGAGCCTCAGCGGCAGCTTCGATTTCCGACAAGACGGCGCTGCAGCGCTCGCAAACCGTGGGATAGTTCTTATCTTCCCCGACATGGACAGAGTAGTTCCAGCAGCGCTCGCACTTCTGGCCCGGAGCCTTACTGACGGTGATCGCCAGCCCAGTGTCGCCGTTGCTGGCCGCGGACTTCTCCAGCACTACGTCCGAAACGATAAATAGATAGCGCAGCTGATCGCGATAACGTTCCAGCACCGGATAGATGCTTTCCGGCGCGGCCAGCCGAACCTGCGCCTCCAGGCTGCTGCCAATCTGCTTCTCGGCGCGCGCCGCCTCCAGCACCTTCAGGGCCTCGTCCCGAACCGATAATAGGGTCTGCCAGTCGCTTTTCAGTGCCGCCACATCGAAGTCCGTCGGCAGCGGGCCCGTCAGTTCCTCGTGGAGCAGGGAAGAGCGTCAAGTGCACGCTGTCAGGCCGTCCCGCGGTCGCCGGCAGAAATCCCCAAACTTCATCCGAGGTAAAGCTCATCACCGGAGCCAGCAGCCGCGCCAGGGCGTCTCCTAATCGCCAAAGCGCGGTCTGCGCCGAACGGCGCGCCGCTGATTTGGGAGCCGACGTGTACAGCCGGTCTTTCAGTACATCGAAGTAAGATCGCACTCAAATCGACGATGCAGAAATCCTTCAGCCGCTGATAGAGCCGGTGGAACGTGAAGGTGTCGTAATGCTCGCGAACATCTTTGGTGACCTCGGCGGCGCGCAGCAGGATGTACTGATCGAGCGGATGCATCTCGGCAAACGGAACGCTGTCGCGAGCCGGATCGAAGCCTTCCAGATTGCCCAGGATGTAGCGAAACGTGTTGCGCATCTTGCGATAGCTGTCGGCGATGCGCTGCATCAGCTCGTCGGAGGCCATCACATCTTCGCGGAAATCAACCGAGGCAACCCACAGCCGCATGATCTCGGCGCCCAGCTTGTCCGCGATCTCCACCGGATCGACTGTGTTGCCCAGCGACTTGTGCATGGCGCGGCCCTGCGGGATCGAGCGTCCATCCTACAGTAGCGCACTTCGCGATACGGCGCCGCGCCCTTGGTCGCCACCGCGCACAGCAGGGAAGAATGGAACCAGCCACGATGCTGGTCGCCGCCTTCCAGATACAAGTCGGCGGGCCAGGGAAGTCCCGGCTCGCGGCCCAACACCGCCGCCTGGCTCGATCCCGACTCGAACCACACGTCGATGATGTCCATCTCCTTGCGAAGCTTGGTGCTGCCGCACTTGGCGCACTTGGTTCCGGCGGGCAGGATTTCCTCCGCCGAATGGCGGTACCAGGCGTCCGCTCCTTCGCGCGCGAACAGCTCGACCACCAGGCGATTCACCGCCGGATCGTTGAGGAACTCGTTGCAGTCGCCACACTGGAAGACCGCGATGGGCACGCCCCAGATGCGCTGGCGCGAGATGCACCAGTCCGGACGGGTGGCAATCATGTTGGAGATGCGCTCTTCGCCCCAGGCCGGGTCCCACTTCACTTTCCTGATCTCTTCCAGCGCGCGAGTGCGCAGGGTACCGACTACCGGATTCGATGTGCCCGATGCCTCGCCATGCAGCGGCTGGCGCAAATGGAGCTTACCTTCCATCGCGATGAACCACTGCTCGGTCGCGCGGAAGATGATCGGGTTATGGCAGCGCCAGCAGTGCGGATAAGAATGCTCGATTCTCTCGAGGCCCAGCAACACGCCGCGGCTCTTCAGCAGCTCGACGATCAGCGGATTCGCCTTGAAGACCTGCTGGCCCTTGTATTCCGGCAATCCATTGCGCAGGATTCCGCCGTCGTCGACATCGCAGTGCAGGTCTAGGCCGTACTTCACGCCGGTGTTGAAGTCGTCAGCGCCATGAGCCGGCGCCGTATGAACTGCGCCGGTCCCGGTATCCATGGTGACGTAGTCGCCGAGCACGCCCAAAATGCTGCGATCCAGGAAGGGATGCGCGAAGGTCGCGTACTCCAGCTTCGCCCCGGGAAACGATCGCAAGCTCTTTCGCGTCGCCCAGAGAACACTTCTCGATGGTCTGCTGCGCCAGCTCCTTGGCGACGATGTAGATCCATTCGCCGGCATCGAGCGCGACATACTCCGCATCGGGCGCAAAAGTTACCGCCATTGACGCGGGCAGCGTCCACGGCGTGGTCGTCCAGATGATGGTGGCGACGTTTGTCTTACTTGTAAGACGTTTGTCGATTTTCGCCAGGATCGCTGGTCAGCGCATACCGCACCCAGATGCTGGGGCTGGTATGCATCTCATATTCGACTTCGGCCTCGGCCAGCGCGGTCTTGTCGTGAATGCACCAGTACACCGATTTCAGGCCTTTGTAGACCAGTCCCTGCTCGTAGCACGAGTAGAAAGTCTCGAGAACAACGCTCTCATACTGCGGATCCATGGTGGAATAGGGCGCTCCCAGCGGCCCAGAATCGCCCAGGCGCTTGAACTGCGAGCGCTGCAGATCGAGAAATTTCTGCGCGTACTTGCGACACTCCTCGCGCACGGCAAGCGGGTCCATGTCCAGCTTCTTGCGGCCCAGCTGATCGTCAACCTTGATCTCGATAGGCAGCCCATGGCAGTCCCATCCCGGCACGTACGGAGCATCAAAACCACTCATGCTGCGCGACTTTACAACGAAATCCTTCAACGTTTTGTTGAGGGCTGTTCCCAGATGTACCGGGCCGTTGGCGTAGGGCGGCCCGTCGTGCAATACGTAGATCGGCTGCCCCCGATGCGCCTCACGGATCCGCTCGTAAAGCCGCCCTTCCTCCCACTGGGCGAGCAATTTGGGCTCGTTTTTGGGCAGGTTCGCCTTCATCGAGAAGTCGGTTTTGGGCAAATTCAGTGTTGCTTTCAGATCGAGCGGCACTCCGTATTTCTCCCGCCTGCCAGTGACAGAATATGAAAATCCTGCAAGCTACATTTTCATTATAGGGAGCGGCAAAATCCCCGTCTATGAGCTGCCGCCATATCTCGCTCGCCTTTACTACCAGGGTGCGTCTCAGGTACTGTGGATAAATCACACAACAATGTGGGGATTTCTGCATCTAAAGATGGCAGATCCAGCTACACCTTGGGCAACTCCAGGTGCAGCCGGTACGCAACCCTGGCCGTCGTTACGGTTTTCGTCAGGAATGATTGACAGTGATTTGCGGCCCCACTGATCAAGGAGCAGCAGCATAGCTGGCCGTCCCGGCCGGAGGACTAGAGACGAGTTTATGGCTTACCCGACCCTGATTCCCCAGTCCGAACAACAAGAAGATCTCCATCTGCTTCCCCATACCACCATGGACGAGTCTTTGTGGAGCTCGTTAAGGGACAACATCCGGGCCGCGCTGTTTCCGGATAAGTTGCCGCCTCTTGTGTTGACCTCCAGGCCGGTAAAGGTCCGGGAAATCTGGGGCGAATACAACTACAAGAAAGAAAGTGCCGGCGTATCCCTGGTGGTACACGTGGCCATGGTCGCGGGTTTGATTGGGCTCTCGATCATGGGCGCCAAGGCCATCAAGCAGGACAAGCCACCTGAGACGGTGACGCTGATTGCTCCCGACTTGACTCCACAATTGCCTATGACCAAGAAGAAGGAGCAAACCTCCGGGGGCGGCGGCGGCGGCGGCGACCGGGACAAGCTTCAGGCTCCAAAAGGCAAGCTCCCCAAACAGGCATTGGAGCAGATCACGCCTCCCGCGATCGTGATCCGTAACGACCATCCCAAGCTTCCGGTTGAGCCCACGGTCGTGGTGCCGCCGGAGATTAAGCTGGCCTCGAATATGCCCAATATTGGCAATCCGCTGATGGCAGTGCCGTCAGCGCCCTCAAACGGCACCGGCAGCGGAGGCGGTATTGGCTCCGGTTCCGGCGGGGGCATCGGTTCGGGAACGGGTCCTGGGGTCGGTCCCGGTCGCGGCGGTGGTATCGGTGGAGGAGTGTTTCGCGTTGGCGGAGGTGTTTCCGCTCCTCGCGCGCTGGACACCCCTGATCCGGAGTATTCTGAAGAGGCTCGCAAGGCAAAATATCAAGGGACCTGTGTGCTGTGGCTATTGTTGGTCCCGACGGCAAGCCGCGCGACATCAAAGTAGCCCGGGCGCTGGGCATGGGACTCGACGAGAAGGCGATCGAGGCCGTTCGCAACTGGAAGTTCGAACCGGCCATGAAAGATGGCAAGCCGGTCGCGGTGCAGATCAATGTCGAAGTCAACTTCCGCCTGTACTGATCCAGTCTCTGTGCAAACAACGAAGGAGAGGCAGGTTCGCCTCTCCTTTATCTTTTTGCGGCGTAGGTCTGCAGCCTAGCTGCCGTTCTGACACACAGAGAGCGATTCACCCTGGAAGGTGAACCAGTTGTTCACACTCGTACTGGGAGGCGCCCCAAAGTAGGGAAGTGTCACCAGATCCTGCAGGTTGTAGGTGAACCCGTTCAGCACGTAATGATAGGCTCCGTAGTTGGCATTGCCTTCCAGCGGGTCACCCACCTCGAGAATCCCACAGGGCGTGTTGTTGCCGTTGTAGTTGACCGTGAGCGGATCGTCTGCCCACTCTCCGACTTCGTGCGATAAGGCCGAAACATCCTGGGCGAAAACTCCGGGATGATCCACATAGGTCGCTTGGGCGTACGCCTGCAGGCTGCCAATGTTGCCTTCGGAGCTGTGATAGCCGCCGATGCAACACTGTCCGCCCTGGGTGAGGTAGACGTCGTAGGTCAGAAATATGGGAAGCGTGTTAGGCTGAATGCCGAGCCGGGTGATCAGGCTCTGAATCTGCGCGTCAAACCAGTTGATGTCCACCAGTCCCGCCTCGAACCCGAACACCGATCCTCGCTTTCCGTAACGAGAAGACGGACTCAAGGTTTGCTCCGCCAGCACAGTCGGACCGCCGAGCAACAAATGATAATTCGGTTCGCTTTGCACAGTGCCCCAGAAGTTCGCACGCTGGTAGGCATCGATGTACTGTGTCGTACCCACGTCCACGCCGCCCTGGTTGTAGGTGGTCGTGGTATCGAAAATTGGCGAGGTTGCAGTATTGTTGGTCACCGTTTTGCCGTTCGACAAAACGTGTGCCGGATCGTACGTGTATTGTGTTCTCCCTGAGGTAATCACAATTTTGAGCGGAATGATGTAAGTCGTGACGGTGGTAGTGGTGTTCGTTGAAGGTGCGGTTCCCACCATGTTGTAGCTGTAATTGTGTCCGCTGTAAGTGAATGATCCGTTCCACGTCTGCAGGGAAGCTGGCGCCAGCGGCACATCGTACCGCACGCGTGCCGGCAGAACCATGTACATTGGCTTGGACGCTTGGCTGGATACTTGCGCTTCGGAGCTTACCTCCTGAGTGAATGCAAGCGTCGACAAACATAAAGTTGCCAGCAGAAGGAGACCGATCGGCTGACACATGCGAGTGCAGAGAGTCTTCATGCGAGTCCATTCTCCTTGATGGGGTGTTCGGGTTATCGAATTTCCACCCCAGAGTTTTGGGATTCTCACATGACCCGAAGCAGCAGCGTTAGCCACCTAGGTGCCGAAAAAACACGAAAGTAATCTTAGTACGGAAATGCCGATTACCTGGTTACCACTGGCGGAGACTGCGGAGATTAGAGCTGCGCGGATTTATAGCTTGTTGAGATAGTCCACGATGTCGGGCGAGGTCCAATCGGTGGCGCCAATGAATTTGCGCAGGATCTTTCCGTCGCGACTGATGATGAACGTCTCTGGAAACTTGAAGGTGCCGTAGCCTTCGTTCTGGTGCTGCGTATCGCGAACGGTGAGCAGGTCGATATTGTGATCGCGGATAAACTGCTTGTAGGCGCCGTCGTCCGCATCTTCACTGACGGCGAGGATCGTAACTTTGTCGCCCATCTGCTTTTGCAGCTGCACCAGCGACGGCATTTCCTCGACGCAAGGCGGACACCACGTTGCCCAGAAGTTCAGCACAACGGGCTTGCCGCGCAATTGGCTTAGGGTGACCGTGCGCTGCGAGTCGGTGATGGTGAAATCGGGGGCGGCATTGCCGATGCGGGGCGGATGCGAGCCGCTGTTGCAGCCGGCGAGTAGGAATAGGCCAATGAGGAAAGCTGAAGAGAAGAAGCGCTTCACCCTCTTATAATAATCGAGGAAGGTATGGTGGGGATTGATCACCAAGAATCCGGCGGTGCAACTTTCGTGGAGCTAATCAAAGCCCCGCAGGTTTCCGTGATCGTTCCGGCCCGGAACGAAGAGGCATGCCTGGCGGAGTGTTTGGCCAGCCTGGTTGGACAATCGGGTCCGGATTACGAAGTCATCGTAGTGGACGATCACTCGAGCGACCGCACGCGTGCTATCGCGGAGAGCTTTCCGGTTCGCGTGATCGCGGCCGATCCTCTGCCGCCCGGCTGGAGCGGCAAGTGCAATGCGCTTTGGAGCGGCGCCAGAGTCGCGAAAGGGAAGTGGCTTCTGTTCACCGATGCCGACACCAAACACGCTCCCGACTCGATCGCGCGGGGATTGCACGAGGCGCAGAATTTCGGTGCCGCGCTGCTGTCGTATTCACCGCAGCAGGAAGTTCACAGCTTCGCCGAGCGCGCTTTGATGCCGGTGATCTTCTCCGAGCTGGCAGCGACCTATCGGCCGAAGGATGTTTGCGATCCGGAAGTCGCCGGTGGCGGCGGCCAATGGCCAATACCTGCTCATTCGACGCGACGTCTACGATGCCGTGGGAGGACACGGTGCGGTGGCGGGAGCCATTCTGGAAGACGTTGAGCTGGCCAAACGGGTAAAGCAAGCCGGATACAAGCTGCAATTTCGCATGTCTGACATTGTCAGTGCCCGGATGTATCGCAGCTTTCCGCAGATGTGGGAGGGCTGGACGAAGAATTTGGCGCTGCTGTTTCCTCATCCCCGAAGGCTGGCGTTGAGTCGGCTGGTGGAATTTGCCGCGATTGTGACGTGTGTCGCGATAACAGCCTTGAAGCTAATTCAAAACGAGAAAACGAGAGCAGCGGTTGCAGCAGTTGTGACAATCGTGCTTCTGTCTCTGCTGATAGAACGCGTCCGCAAAGCCCATTTTGACTGGCTGTCCACTAGCCCGGCGATCTTCGGCTTGCCGCTTTTCGCGATACTTTTGTGGAACTCCGACATCTCTCATAAGCGAGGCGCGGTGCGATGGAAGGGGCGGCAATACGGGACAACGGCCAAGCCGAATCCTGGCGAGCTGCCCAGCATGGGGCCGGCGGAACCGCGTCACGAGTCATAACGTCAGGAGCCTATGGTCTACCTAACCCGGAAATGCGAGTTTTCTGCATCGCACTATTACCACAATCCCGAATTCACCGACGGAAGAGAATCAGCGCATCTTCGGCAAGTGCGCCAACCTCAACGGACACGGCCACAACTACACGCTGGAAGTCACGGTGAAGGGCGAGGTCGATCCCCAAGACCGGCTTTGTCGTCGACCTGAAAGAGTTAAAGGAAATCTTGAACCGCGAGGTCATTGAGGCGCTCGACCATCGGCATCTCAATAAGGAGGTGCCGGAATTCTCACGCCAGATTCCCACGACCGAGAATCTGGCTATCGCGATTTGGAACGCGGCTGCAGAGTAAGCTGAACGTGGCCGCGCTGCATCGGGTGCGCGTGTACGAGCTGCCCGACCTGTTCGTCGATTTCTACGGAGAGGCATGAAGGCCTACCTGACCCGCCGTTATCTGTTTTCCGCTTCGCACCGCCTGCACAACGACGCCATGTCGGAGGCGGAGAATCGCGCGGTTTACGGCAAGTGCAACAACCCGCATGGACACGGGCACAACTATGCGCTGGAAGTTACGGTGAGCGGGCAAGTCGATCCCCAGACCGGCATGATCTGCAACCTGGTTGATCTGGATGAAGCGGTGCGGCGCGACGTGATTGAGCGCTTCGATCACGAAAACCTGAATGTGCGCGCAGAGTTCAAGTCCCTGGTGCCGACAACGGAAAACTTAAGCGAAGTCATCTTCAACATTTTGAAGCAAAGCTTTAAGGCCGCTCATCTTGAAAAGGTACGGCTAGAAGAAACCATGATGAACAGCTTTGAGTACGCCGGCGGAGCGGAATTGCGGATATAGCGAAACAGCCCCAGCATGGACCAGAAGAAGGCATAGGAAGGGGCACCCGACACTTGCATTGGCTAACTGCTAAGTGCCAAATGCTGATTGCTAGTTGCTAGTTGCTGCCTTATGAAAGAAACCATCGAGACCCCGACCCTCACCAGCGCCAGCCTGGACGAGTTGATGCGCGAGGTGCTGGTTCGCCTGGGCGAACAGCCCGAGCGCGAAGGCCTGCTCCAGACCCCGCAGCGCTACGCCAAGGCGCTGCAAGATCTCACCAAAGGCTATCGCGAAGATCCTGAAGAGATTCTGCAGGGCGCGCTCTTCAGCGTCGACTACGACGAGATGGTGATCGTGAAGGACATTGAGATGTTCAGCCTTTGCGAGCATCACCTGCTGCCGTTTTTCGGCAAGGTACACGTCGCCTACATCCCGAAAGGCAAGGTCATCGGTCTGAGCAAAGTGGCGCGTCTGGTGGAGGTTTTCGCCCGCCGCCTGCAAGTGCAGGAGCGGCTGACCGTGCAGATCGCCGAGACCATCCAGAAGGTGATTCAGCCGCTGGGCGTCGGCGTCGTGGTCGAGGCGCGGCATCTCTGCATGATGATGCGCGGCGTCGAGAAGCAACACTCGGCAACGGTTACTTCGTCGATGCTGGGCGCTTTCCGGGCGCAGCAGACGCGGCAGGAATTCCTCTCGCTCATTCACGCCAAGAACGGCAACGGAATCTAACATGGCTGCGAAGAAGCCGCAGTCCAAGAACACAACACAATCCAAAATGACCCGCACGGCTCGCGGCTGCGCGGAAAAGTTGCCGTCGTCACCGGCGGCAGCCGAGGCATCGGCTACGCCATCGCGCAGGCCCTGGCTCACGAAGATTGCGACCGTGGTCATCACCGGGCGAGACTGCGCTGCTCTGAAAAAAGCTGCAGCGCAGATTAGCAAGTCCGCGGGCGCGCAGACTAGGCAGCCGCAGATCGTTCCCATCGCGTGCGATGTTCGTGGTGCTGAGTCAGTAATGTCGTTGTTCGCTGACGTGAAGAAACACTTCGGCAGAGTCGACATCCTGATCAACAACGCGGGAATCACGCAACCAGTTCTGGCCGTCGAGGAGACCTCGCTGGAGCTATGGCGCGACGTAATCGACACCAACCTCACTGGCGTCTTTCTGTGCACGCGGGCGGCGCTGCCGCTTATGAAGGCGGGCGCCACCATCATCAACAATCTGTCGGCAGCGGCCAAGCAGGTCTTCCCCAACTATGCTACCTACAGCGCGGCCAAACGCGGCGCGCTTGGCTTCACCCTGTCTCTGCGCGAAGAACTGATCCCACGCGGCATTCGCGTGATGGCTTTGATAACGGGTGCGACCTCTACCGACATGTGGGACCAGATCATGCCCAACGCTCCTCGCGACCGCATGATCGACGTGGACAGCGTTGCCCAAGCCGTGCTGTACGCAGTACTGTTGCCACCCAACGTGAATCCGTCAGAGATATGCCTGGATCCGGCAGCCGGAGCGCTGTAGATCTGGAACAAGGTTTCTTCACCACGGAGGACACGGAGAGCACGGAGTCAAGGCTCTGTTTGTCTTGTCATTTGCTTTTTCGCGTCCGTCGCAGAAAAGTTCATGATGGGCAGGAATCCCAGCGGCCAGCGAACCCTTTGAAAGAAAATACTCCGTGCTCTCCGTGTCCTCCGTGGTGAAAAAGACTTACAACCCGTAGTGATACCGGCGGGTGCGAGCAGGGAAGAGCTTGATGAGCAGAACTCCGGCGACAAACCCTCCTACGTGCGCCCAGAAGGCGATGCCACTGGAACCCGAGCCGTGAGTCGAGATGGAAGTCGCTGCTCCGCTGAGGAATTGCGCGATGAACCAGTAGCCCAGGACGATCCAGGCGGGCAACCACATGAAGAACACGAAGAACAGCGGCACCAGGGTCAACACGCGCGCTCGCGGGTAGAGCACGAAGTAGGCTCCCATAACGCCCGCGATGGCCCCGCTGGCGCCTACGCTGGGAATCGTTGCCCCGATGTTAAACAGCGTATGCAGCAGTGCCGCCGCTATCCCGCTGGCGAAATACAACACCAGGTACAGGGAATGTCCCAGATAGTCTTCGACGTTGTCTCCGAAGATCCACAGCGCCCACATGTTGAAGATGAGGTGTAGCCACGATCCGTGCAGGAACATCGACGTAAAGACCGGAACGATCGCCGCCATCGTCGGCACATAGCGCGTTCCCAGACCGGAGACGAGGTCCCAGGGCACGTAGCCATGATTAAACAGCACCACAGTGAAGCGCGCCGGCACCATACCAAAGACGAAAACCAGGTTCTGGCGGCCGGCCGGGCCGATCGAGAGTTCAAACAGAAAGACCAGGCAGTTCAGCACAATCAGCACGTAGTTCACGTAAGGGGTGCCGATGCGGGGTGCGTCGTCTTTCAGCGGAATCATATCTGGCGTTACCGCTGGCCTAGCAGGGAAGCGGCTTCCGTTTGTTGGCTCGTCCGACGAGCCGTTACCGGGGATTTGACCAAACCACCTTGGAACCTCCACGATAGCAGAAGGATGCCAATCAACGGTGTGCTGGTCGTGGATAAACCTGCAGGATGGACGTCACACGACGTGGTGGCCAAGGCCCGCCGTCTTCTGGGCGAGCGCTCCATCGGCCATCTGGGCACACTGGACCCCATGGCAACCGGAGTCTTGCCCCTCGTTCTGGGACGCATGACCCGGCTTTGCCAATTCTATTCGGCTTCCGAAAAATCCTACGAAGGAACCATTCGACTGGGAGTTGCGACCGATACCTATGACGCTGACGGTGAGCCTGCAAGTGACACACAAGCAATTAATGTAACACTTGAAGCAGTCAAGGATTGTAGTAAGGTTTTCCTAGGCTTAATCCAGCAAGTCCCTCCTCCGTTTTCTGCCAAGAAGATTAAGGGCGTTCCCGCCTACAAACTAGCCCGCAAGAAAAAGGAAGTCGAGCTGCCGCCGGTCGAGGTTGAGGTCAAGGAATTCTCGATCGCCGGGATTGAGGCCGGCCTGGTAGCCTTCCACTGCCGGGTTTCTTCCGGAACCTACGTCCGCTGCATCGCCCACGAACTGGGACAGAAACTTGGCATCGGTGCCCACCTGGCGAGCCTGCGGCGCACCGCTGTGGCTGAATTCAGTATCCAGCAGAGCCATACGTTGGAAGAGATCGCCGAAGCTTGCGCCCGGGGTGCTGTCGAAGAATTGCTTTTCCATCCGCGAAGGGTGTTGCCAGAGATTCCGTGCGTGACAGCCACCGACGAGGATATCGCCAAGATTCGCCATGGCCGCGCTGTGAACCTGCCGGAGATGTCGCGCTCGCGCTGGGTGAAGGTCTTTGCCGGACAGGCGGAGCTCGTCTGCTTAGCGAGCCGAGTAGCAGGAACGCTGTTTCATCCCAAGGTCGTGCTAATGTAGGGAATCGGCCTCGCGTATAAATCCGATGTCCGAATAGTTTGCTCACAGGGATCCTGTGGCTCACTCCGCACATTCGATCGCGACGGTAAACCCTTTTGCGGCGTCGGCGATTGCGCTGACTCGGGCAGGCTCTACAGAGGTAGCCTTTCGATACGTAACCCCTCCTTCATCCAGAAAAGCCCTCACCTCAGACCAATGAACCGCGAAATTCACGTTTTGTGGCACGTCGCCAGTGACTTTCGCGACTTTTGACGCATCCAGCTTCGCGACCACAACTCCAATAACGTGCCCGCTTGAGTCCAACAGCGGACCTCCGCTGTCTCCGGGCTGCACTGGCGCGCTAATCTGTACAAAGTTTGGATTGTCTCCGAGACCTGTAGTCGCGTTCAGTATTCCCTCCGTCACGTTACCTTCTGACGAGAGGATGGACGGCAGCGGGAATCCGTACACTACGACCATGTCGCCGACCTTTGGGGGTGGACCGAGCCGAAAAATAGCTACGGTTTTGGGCGTCGTCCCCGTCTTTAGTAACGCAAGATCAGACGTAATATTGCTGTTCACAAGCGCGAGAATCTTTCCATCTCGAGTTACGAGTTTTTTGCAGCCTCTCACAACGTGATCGTTGGTTAAAATATACCCCTGATCGGATACATAGAACCCAGTACCGAAGCGGCTAGCTGTGTCTTGAGCTCTCGCTTCCGGCGACGCTTCTGTCACTGGGGAGCAGTGGTATAGATCCCTTTGGATTTGAGGGACGTCTAGGTGCTTCAGCCTTGTTCTTGCTGATTCGATAGCTTTCACCCTGACATCTGTAAATCCTCCGCTTTGAATTATCCTGTCGTAAGCAAGTCTTGCGGCCTCAAAATCACAGAAGGGCGCGGTTGCCTCTAGGTCGCCCAATTCCAAACGACAGAGTGCATCATCAGGAGCAACCAGGAGACATCTCTTTATTATTGGCAAGGCGTCCTCAGCGTGCCCTTGTACACTTAGACCGACGGCGATGTGACGGAGCACAAACGCCTGCTGTTGTTCCGGAGCGCCGCTGCAGGTGTCGAGATATGCCCGGCCGGTGTCAAAGCTGCCTGATTCTTGTCCTGCCAGGTCCCGAGCTGATGCATGAATTGATCGTCTGCCAGCTGCTGGGTATTAGTGATCTTTGGCATTGTGTCTTCAAGGGCGTTTTGGTCGTCGAGAGCATGCAAATGCTTTTCAAACAACATTGGGCAGCTCTGGCCCTGCGATCGGCCCTGCAGCCATGGCAATAGGCTCAATAAGAGCGGTATGAAAAGGCCATGTCTCATACGGCCTCTCTAGCACTAGAATTGCTCTCAGGTAGCACCTTCTTGGCCAGCTGCCCCGCTGTTAGCCACTGCTCGTGGTATCGGAAGAGTGTGCTAGTCTCGTTGTTGTTGTCGACCTGCTTTATGCCCGCGGATTCCGAAGAATGCGAACTCGTTATTGTCAGGTTCCAGAGGGAGGTCTCGCATTCGACGTTTAGCAGGAGAGTTTCTTTATGGAGAACTTTGAACCCGATTACGGCTCCCGGTTCATTCTCGTACTCGGCGAGGTCGTAGCCTCGCACTTCGCAGATCGCTCTGACTTCTTCCTCAAACGCGCGCCACAGCAAGGCATTCGAGTACGCATCCACAGTAGGACCTCTTTCAACCCATTGTAGCCGGAGAAGGCGAGACTCATCGAGGCCATCGCGAGACACGTAATGTCCGATAACAGATATTATGTTAAATATAGCGAAGCGGCTGTGAGTCCGGCCCTTGCCGTCCTCCTATCTCGAGATTTCGGTAGAATTTCCTGATTTCTGAAGGGTTCCCTTCAATCCCTCCTAGGCTTCCGGAGCGGAAGTTCTTACGCTTTGGACGTCAACAACTCGTCCAGATCCGCCTTGAACTTGCGCAACGTTTCCAGGCGCTCTGGCGTCGCTGCCACTACTTCGGATTTTGCTTGGAAGATTTCTCTGCCATCTTTTTCAATTAGTACGCCCAGTACTTCGCCCATGCGCCAGCCGGGAGTTCCGATCAGCTGCAGGCCAACCGGCGTTGCGCGAAGCAGTGCGATGCAGCCATCGCGAATAACACCGACGGCGTTGGGATAGCGATCGAAGGTTTGCAGCTCAAATCCGGCGAGGTAGATGCGTTGCAATTGTTCGGTAGGATTGGGCATGGGGGATGCCGGTAGTCAGCAATTAGCTGTTGGCACTTAGCACTGGGCCGTTAGCAGTTCGCCCTTAGCAAACTTGCAGGGCTGCCTCGCAGACGCACCAAGAACGCGATCAAGCCTTGGCCAAATGCTAATTGCCAACTGCTAACGGTTAGCTTGTCACATCTTGTAACGGCCCAGGTCGTCTTCGCCGAGATTCTCCAGCCACTTGCGCAGTTCATCGCTCGACACACGGTCGCTCACCGTGTTGGCCAGCTTACTGTTCTTGAGCACCTCGTCTTCCACGAAGATCGGACAATCCATGCGCAGGGCCAGCGCCAGCGCGTCCGACGGCCGCGAATCGATGCTGATGGTCTGGCCTTCGCGTTCCAGCCAGATAACGGCGAAGAAGGTGTCGTCGCGCAGCTCGGTCACAACCACTTTGCGCACCATGGTCTCCAGTCCGACCAGAAGATTCTTCAGCAAGTCATGAGTCATGGGGCGGGGCGTAGTGACCTTTTCGATCTCCAAGGCAATCGCATTGGCTTCGTAGACACCAACCCAGATCGGCAGTACGGTGTCGGTACCCTGGTCCTTAAGCACCACGATGGGCATATTGGTCACCGGATCCATCATCAGCCCGCGAATTTTCATTTCGACTTCCATCGTGGTCCCTCCTGGCCCTCGCCCCTTGATACTCCCTTTCGCGTACGCAGTGCAACGTCTTTGTGGATGTTCATCCCACCATTTTTCCCAACAAACTATTGGGGAAGATTTGCGTGACCTCTGCCCGCACGTAATCGCCGATACCCGGCTCCGGCTGATCGTTGACGACGAAGTTCAAGGTCTTGTTCTGGGAGGTGCGGCCGACGATCTGCGCGCGAGCTGGGTTCTTCCCTTCCACCATCACCTCAAGGGCTTGCCCTAAGTGCCTGCCATAGCTAGCTCTTTGCAGTTCCCGCTGATGCTCCTGCAGGATCTGCAGACGACGCGATTTCTCTTCTTCCGGGACCGAGTCGATGTATTGGAGCGACGGCGTATTCGGTCGCGGCGAGTACTTGAACGAGAAGACGCCGTCATAGCCCACCTCGTCGAGCAAGCTGAGGGTTTCTCCGAATTCCGCCTCGGTTTCGCCGGGGAAACCAACAATCACATCGGTGGTGATGCTGATTTCCTTATTACGGGTCGCCTTCATCCAGGCAATGCGCTGCAGATACTGCTCGCGCGTGTACTCGCGGAACATCGACCGCAGCACGCGCGACGAACCGCTCTGCACCGGCAGATGCACGTGATCGCAAAGCGCGGGCACGGCGTCGATAGCCTCAACGATGTCCCTGGTGAAGTCTCGTGGATGAGAAGTCGTAAAACGCACCCGGCGTACTCCCGGTAGTTCGCCGACGGCGGTTAGCAATTCGGCGAAGCGCATCTTCCGTGTCGGATCGCGGTAGGAGTTCACGTTTTGCCCAAGCAGTTGAATGTCGGTATAACCAGCGTCAGTCATGCGCCTGGCTTCGTCGAGCACGGACTGTGAGGTGCGGCTGCGCTCCTTGCCCCGGGTATACGGCACGACGCAGTACGCGCAAAACTTGTCGCAGCCTTCGATGATGGTGATATATCCGCGATGCGGATTGGTACGCGCCGTAAACTCGGTTTCGAAGGTCCGATCGGTCTCGCGGTCGTCGAGTCCGGTAACGCGAGTTGCGCCCGACTCGATCTGTACCAGCATTGCGGGAAGGTTGTGGTAGGAGGCTGAGCCCGCCACCATGGAAACGTAAGGCGCGCGTTCGAAGATCTTCTCGCCCTCCTGCTGGGCGACGCAGCCCAGAACGGCAAAGCGCTTCCCTTCTTTCTGCAGCTTCTTGACGTCGGCCAGGCGGTGGAAGACTTTTTGCTCGGCTTTGTCGCGGATCGAGCAGGTATTGTAGAAGATGAGATCGGCGTCTTCTTCCCGCTGCACCTGCTGGTAGCCCTCGGAGATGAGCGTCCCTACGACCTTTTCAGAGTCGTGAAAGTTCATCTGGCAGCCGAAGGTTTCGATGTAAAAGGTTTTTTGCGTTGAACTCACAACCATCCTCGGAAAGTATCAGTATAGCGCGGCGCGGAAGCGGTGAGGCGCGTCACTGGCTAGCCGAACCCCGCTTTGGTATCTTCAAGCTATGGCGCTGTCACCTAGCATCTGCGGTGTGGTCCTGGCTGCCGGATTTTCCACTCGTATGGGCCGTGATAAGGCCCTGCTGCCCTGGCCGCCAGTAGCGGAAGGTACGCCAGTGGTGAACACTTTTCTTGGCGCCACTATCGATCTACTTCAGGCCCACACTGACTTAGTGATTGTCGTCGCCGGCGAAAATGCCCGGGCGCTCACTCCCGTGGCGTATGCGCATGGGGCATTTCTGGCCGTCAACCGGCATCCCGAGCGCGGGCAGTTCAGTTCCCTGCTGGTCGGACTGCAGGAGGTTCTGAATCACGGCCGCGACGCGGCTTTCATTGCGTTGATCGACCGGCCGCCGGTGCTGCCCAGAACGCTGAAGCAGTTGCATCAGGCCTTCCTCGATGCCGACCCCGACGTCTGGGCCGTGATTCCCGAGGTTAAACGAGGAGAGGATCTCGTGCACGGACACCCGATCTTGGTTGGGCGGGAGATGATCCAAGCCTTCCACCAAGCGCCGCCGGACGCTACCGCCCGAGATGTTGAGCATGCGTATCAGAAGCATGTGCTGTACCTCCCCGTTGAGGACGCCCGTATAGCTGCTAACATCGACACCCCTGAGGACTACGAGCGGCTGTCGAAGGCAGAGATGATTTCCTCGGAGAAGCAGTTTTGACCGTGACCGATCCCGGAGCAGCCGCTGCCCAATTTGTGGAATCAGTGCTTGCCCTCAAGCCGTCGATTGCGGTCTTCGACTGCGATGGAACGCTGTGGAGCGGCGACGCAGGTGCCGACTTTTTCTATTGGGAAATCGAACGGGGTATTGTCAGCCGCGAAGTTGGCGAATGGGCTCTGGACCGCTACCGGCAATACGTCGCCGGCACGGTAAACGAAGAGCAGATGTGCGGCGACATGGTCACGCTCAATCGCGGCGTCTCGCACCAAGCCTTGCAGCAAGCGGCGCACGAGTTTTTCGACGAGGTGGTCAGCCATCGGATTTTTCCCGAGTTGCAGGACTTGACGCGGCGGTTGAAAGAACAGGGTTGCGAGCTCTGGGCGGTCTCTTCCACGAATAGCTGGGTGGTCGAAGCCGGGGCAGAACGTTTTGGAATTGTGCAGGACAACATCCTGGCCGCCTGCGTTCACATCGACGATGGCAAAGCTAGCGATCGCCTGATCCGCGTGCCGACGGATGAGCTAAAGGCGGTCGCCATTCGCGAGGTGATTGGCAAACCGATGGAAGCCGTCTTCGGCAATTCCATACACGACCAGGCGATGCTGGAGATAGCGAAGTATCCCTTCTGCGTGAACCCCAATCCCGACCTGGAGCAAGTAGCGCGAGAGCGCGGCTGGCGCGTGTACCAACCGCTACAATCAGGGAGCGACGCGTAGTGCTGGGGAAGGCAAGAATAGAACTCGGGTGACCGTAGGGACGGCACAGCTTTTCAAACAGATCTTTATGAAGCAGGAAAATTCCATGTCATCTTCCACGATAGGAGTTATCGAACTCACTGCCGACGCTACCGAAGTCGCCCGTCGGCCGCTCGAAGCCGTCCGCTGCGCTCTGGTCGTGGTCGATATCCAACAAAAACTGCTGCCGCCGATCTTCAACAAAGAAACGCTGGTCAAGAATTCGCAGCTGCTGGTGCGGCTGGCGACGATCCTGTCGATCCCGGTGATGGTGACCACGCAGTACGCAAAAGGCCTGGGAACGGTCGTGCCGGAGATTGCGTCCCTGCTGACAGACGCGCCCGCAATCGACAAACTGGAGTTCAGTTGCTTTGGCAGCGATCAGTTTCGCGCCGGCCTGAAGTCGCTGCCGGGGAATCGCAACACGGTTCTGCTATGCGGAATGGAAGCGCACATCTGCGTGATGCAGACGGCCCTAGGCGCGCTCAACGAAGGATATCTGGTACACGTAGCTTCAGATGCATAGGCTCGCGGGCCGAGTGGAACTGGAAAATCGGGCTCGACCGCATGAAGGCCGCCGGGGCAGTCATCTCCTCCACCGAGATGATGATGTATGAACTGTTGCGCTGTTCAGGCACACCGCAGTTCAAGGAGCTCCTGCCGTATCTGAAGTAGGGAGGCCGCTGCGCGGCTCCATTCTCCATAGTGAGGTGACAAGCGGATCTGAGCGTCCGCTTGTCCACCTACCCCTGCTGCGATCTACGCCTGCTGCGAGGCAATCTGAACGTATTCTTGTGCCGCACGCGGCCGGCGCGGTCCGATGGTTTTCGGCAGCGTGCCCATGTACATGGCGATCTCATCACAAGCATTCTGGCGCGAACATTTCTGGCAGTCTTTGAGCAACTTGTCGGGTATCGCCTCCTTCTCGACAATCTGAAAGCCCATACGTGCAAAGAAATCCGGAATGCGGGTAAACAGGCAAACGCAAGTCACGCTCTGTCGCTTCGCTTCCTTCAGCAGGCGCGTCGATCAAAACCCGGCCCGCGCCCTTGCCCTTCGACTGGCGGGTCACCGTGATCGAGCGAATTTCGGCCAGGTGCATGCCGTAGAGATGCAGCGCGCCGCAGCCCACGATCTCACCCTCGTTCTCAACCACGATGAAGTCGCGGATGTTCTCGCAGATCTCCGACAATGAGCGCGGCAACAGCGTGCCGTCGCCGACGTGGACCTGAATCAGCTGCTCAATGGCAAATGCGTCGGGAAGTTTGGCGCTACGTGCATGCATGGGCGACTCCTGAATAAAGGGATAAGTGTTTCTTTCGCCGTCTGTAAGGCCTCGCGTACACGTGCTGCCGCAGTACCTCCCGGGACGTTGTGAATGGCCAACACGTTTTCCAGTGTCAGCGCGTGATAGAAGCGCTCGTCGGCATCGATGCCGCAGAGCGCGTAGTCGTCTTTCGACAGCTGCTCAAGTTCGCAACTTTGCTCGACACACAACCGCACCGCCTTGCCGATGAGTTCATGGGCGCGGCGAAACGGAACTCCCTGCCGGACAAGATAAGCGGCCGCCGCCTGCGCGTTCATGAACCCGCTGCTGGCCGCCCGCTCCATCCGGTCATACTTGAAAGCCGACGGCTGCCATGAAACCTGTCGCCACCCGCATCATGCTGGATACCTGCTGCGCGGCTGCAAACACCGGTTGCTGCGTCTCCTGCAAGTCCTTGTTGTAGGCAAGCGGCAGACCTTTCACGCCGATGAACAATGCAGTCGGCTTCCGCGTAGACCTTGCCCGCTTTGCCGCGAATCAGCTCCAGCGCGTCGGGATTCTTCTTCTGCGGCATCGCGCTGCTGCCGGTGGAATACTGCTTCCGGCAGCTTCACGAAACCGAACTCTGTGGTCGAGAAGAGGATGAACTCCTCAGCCCAGCGGCTCAGATGCAAGGCTACAAATGACAGTGCCTGCACGAACTCGATGGCAAAATCGCGATCGCTGGTGGCATCCATGCTGTTCGCCGTCGGCTTCGCGAAGTTCAACTCGTCCGCAATAGCTGACGCGATCCAGCGGGAGAATCGTTCCCGCCACCGCACCCGAACCCAGCGGACAAACATTCAGCCGTTGGCGGCAGTCGTCCAGCCGATCCAAATCGCGCAGGAACATTTCGACATACGCCAGCAGCCAATGCGCTACCAGCACCGGCTCGGCGCGCTGCAGGTGGGTGTAAGCAGGCATGACATTCTCGCCTGCCGCTTCCGCCTGCTTCACGAACTCGCCGACAAACTCGATCAGCAGCTGCGAAATCTCGTCGATCTGCTCGCGTACATACAGCCGCAGGTCGGTGGCAATCTGCTCGTTGCGGCTGCGGCCGGTGTGCAGCTTAGTAGCCCACTTCGCCTGCGCAGTTCCACGACGCGCGATTCCACGTAGTGGTGCACGTCCTCAATGGTCGGATCGTCTGCCTCAGGCACGCCCTCGCTGGCGATCTGATCGAGGGCCGAGAGCAACGCCGCCAGTTCGGCGGCGTTCAGCACGCCCGCCTTGGCCAGCGCAGCCGCGTGCGCCTTGCTGGCCGCGACCTCGTAGGGCAGCAGCAGCGGTCGAAAGGAAACGACCGCTGCCACTGCTCGAACTCGGCATCAGGCCCCTGATTGAAGCGGCCCGACCACATCTTCATTGCACTGCCTCTTTCAAGGACGGCGCTGGCTGCGAAGCTTGCGCGTCTTTCTTTTCCAGGTCGGCCAACTTGAAAGGCAGCACCCCCGCCGCCTGCTTAGCGTGAATGATGGCCCGCGAGCGCGCCGGCAATCCGAGAATGCGGATGAAGCCTTCGGCGTCCTTCTGGTCATAGCTGGCGCCCATGGTGAAGCTGGCAACGTCGGGCCGATAGAGCGAGGTCTCCGACTTGCGCCCGGCAACATCGACGTTGCCTTTGTAGAGAGCCAGCGTGACCGTACCGTTTACGTCCGCCTGCGAGCTCTCGACGAAAGCCTGTAGCGACTCGCGCAGCGGCGTGAACCACAGACCGAAGTACACGACCTCGGCGTACTTCAGGCCGATGTGCTGCTTGAAGTGCGCCAGCTCGCGCTCCAGACACAGCGCTTCCAGCTCGCGATGTGCCGTGAGCAGCAGCGTTCCGCCCGGCGTCTCGTAGCAGCCGCGCGACTTGATGCCGACGAAGCGGTTCTCCACCAGATCAATGCGGCCGATAGCGTTGCGCGCGCCGATTTCGTTCAGCACTTCAACGATGGCGACTGCATCCAGCTCCACGCCGTTCACCGCCACCGGCAAGCCATGCTTGAACTCGATGGTCACCTTCTCGACCGCGTCAGGAGCATCCTGCGGCGAATTCGTCCACGTCCAGGTCGTGGGCAGAGGTGCGTTGTTGGGATCTTCCAACTCGCCGCCTTCGTGGCTGACGTGCAGCAGATTGCGATCGCGGCTATGGATCTTCTCGCGGCTCTGCGCCACGGGAATTCCATGCTGCTCGGCATAGTCGAGGCAGTCTTCGCGCGACTGCAGCGTCCACTCGCGCCAGGGCACGATCACCTTCAGCTCCGGCGCCAGCGCCTGATAGGCGTGCTCGAAGCGCACCTGATCATTGCCCTTGCCGGTGCAGCCGTGGGCGACGGCGGTAGCGCCTTCGCGCAGCGCGACTTCAACCTGGTACTTGGCGATGACCGGACGTGCCAGCGAGGTGCCGAGCAGATACTTGTGCTCGTAAACCGCGCCCGCCTGGATCGCCGGGAAGACGTAGTCGGTCAGGAACTCCTGCCGCAGATCTTCGACGATCACCTTGCACGCGCCCGTCTCGTAGGCCTTCTCCACGACCGCATCGATGTCGTCGCCCTGGCCAACGTCGGCGACAAAGGCGATGACGTCGTAGTCATAGTTCTCTTTCAGCCACGGAATGATGATGGAGGTATCGAGTCCACCCGAATAAGCAAGTACGACTTTTTCACGCATTGGCGCTCCTCGGCGGGAAGCGGTGAACACCGCCTTCCAGCAGCAAAACAAGAATGGATTTCTGAATGTGCAGGCGATTTTCCGCCTGATCGAAGACCACGGAACGCGGCGAATCGATGACTGAGGCCGCAACCTCGTCTCCGCGATGCGCCGGCAGACAGTGCATAAATACGGCATGCTTGGCCGCATAAGAGAACAACTTCTGATTCACCTGGTAGGGGGCAAAGAGTTTTTGGCGCTCGACCGTCTCTTCTTCCTGCCCCATGCTGGCCCAAACGTCGGTGTAGACTGCATCGGCGCCGGCAACCGCCTCGATCGGATCGTGAACCACCTGCACCTGGCCGCCCGAACCGGACGCCAGTTCACGCAGCTGCCTTGGTCACCGCAGAGTCGGGCTCGTATCCCATGGGCGTTGCGATCGAAATCGACGCACCCAGGCTGGCCGCTGCCAGCATCAGCGAATGCGCGACGTTGTTGCCGTCGCCAACGTAGGCGAGGTGAACGCCGCGCAGATCTCCGAAGTGCTCCTGCAAAGTGAGCATGTCGGCCATCGCCTGGCAGGGATGCTCCTTCTCACTGAGCGCGTTGATCACCGGAATGGACGCGTGCATTGCCATCGTGGTCACCGTTTCATGCGCGAAGGTGCGCAGCACCACGCCGTCGATCCAGCGTTCGAGATTGTGGGCCACATCGCTGAGGCTCTCGCGGGCGCCCAGACGCGATTGGGTCTGATCGACGAAGAACGAGGTGCCGCCCAGGCTGTTGATGCCGGCTTCAAAGGTCAGGCGCGTCCGCAGCGACGGCTTCTCGAAGAACAGGACAATCTGTTTGCCTGACAGAACTGCCGCGGTAATCCGCGGGCCGTGCCTTCATCGCCGCCGCCAGCTCCAGCGCGCAGGCTAGCTCATCCGGCGAGAAGTCCTGGATCGAAATCAGGTCGCGACCGGTTACGCCGCGATAAGCGTAAGAGCTCGGACTCGCTCCCGGGGGAATGGTAGTAGCAATCAATGTCGCACCTCCTTCTGGGTCGACAGCAGGTGAAAATAGCGAAATAAAATGTGCGGAAAGCGACGTCTACGAACGTCGCTCTAAGGCGCGATCGAAGCGCGGCCCCGGCCAGGCGCCGTTCCTGCGCTCGGTGGGATGGAGGATGAGGCTGGTCATGATGCAATCACCTCAGTGCCGCAATCAATGGGATGAGTAAAAAATCCGGGCAGAACTTCAGCCCGCGTCGCCGGCAGAATGCGCACCCGGCTCACGCCCTTCTTCAGGGCTTTGGTGCAGGCTTCCAGCTTGGGCAACATGCCTCCGCTCACCGTTGCCTGCTGCACCATCGCAGCAATGGCGTCTACGTCGAGCCAGCGAATAACCGAGCCGCCGCTGTCTTTCACGCCCGCAACGTCGGTGAGGTAGACCAGAGCATCGGCATCGCAGGCCACAGCCAAGGCCGAAGCCATCTGGTCGGCATTCACGTTGTAGTATTCGCCGTCGAAGCCCAGCGCCAGGCTGGAAATCACGGGTACGACGCCGGCATTCCAGAAGCGATCAATCCACTGGGGATCAACGGCGCAGATTTCGCCTACGTAGCCGAGGTCAGGCTGCTTCTTCCGGGTCGCCAGCACCATGCGCAGATCGCCGCCGCAGATTCCGATAGCAGGCTGCCCGGCTGCGCCTACGGCGGCTACCAACTGCTTGTTGAGCTGGCCGGCGAAAACCATGATGGCGATGTCGCGGGTTTGCGAATCGGTGACCCGCAGGCCGTTGATGAAGGTGGTCTCGCAGCCGAGTTGCTTCATCGTCCGGCTCAACGCCGCGCCGCCGCCATGAACAATCACCAGCTTGTGTCCTTCACGGCACAGGTCGGGAATGGTCTTGGCGAACTTGCCGACGAGTTCCTTGTCGTCGAGCGCCGCGCCGCCGATTTTGACCACCAGCTTCATTGCAAGCCTTCTCTTTCGCTCGAACCCGAACATCAGGTTCATGTTCTGCACCGCCTGTCCGGCCGCGCCCTTCAGCAGGTTATCGAGGCACGACACCAATACCGCTCGCTTGCCGTCGGGCGACAACGAAAAGCCAATGTCGCAATAGTTGGTGTTCAGCGAAAACTTGATTTGCGGCAAACGCGCGGCTCCGAAAACCCGCACCCACGGCTTGCCCGCATAGAACTCGCGCAGCGTCTGCTCCAGCTCCTCCGACGGTCACGGGCTTGGCCAGCTTCACGTAGATGGTGGAGAGGATGCCGCGCGGGATCGGCAGCAGATGCGGCGTAAATTGCAGCGATCCGCCACCGAGCCCGAGCTGCTCCAGCACTTCCCCCGTGTGCCGGTGTCCAAAAACGCTGTAGGCGCAGAAATCGCCGTCTACTTCCACAAAGTGCGTCTTCGCCGTCGGGTTCTTCCCTGCTCCGGAGACGCCTGACTTCGAGTCGCAGATGATGCCGTGCTCGCACGTCGACGAATTCGGCGCGAATCCAGGGCGCCAGCGCAAGGATGATGGAGGTCGAATAGCAGCCTGGATTCGCCAGCAACTCCGCGCTCTTAATCTCTTCTGCGTGCAGCTCCGGCAATCCGTAAACCGCGGAGCTGTCCAGTTCGGCCGTATTCCTGGGTTTCGACGAAGCCATACACTTTGCGATGGTCAGCCTGCTTCAGACCGCCATGCTCCGCTAAGGTCGATCACGCGAAAGCCCTGGGCAATGGCTTCCGGAACCAGCTCGCGGGAGAACTCGTGCGGCGTGGCAAAGAACACGACGTCTACTCCGGCGTCCTTCATCCGCTGCCAGGAAAAGCTCTCGAACGGGAAACCGCCATTGCCCAGCAGTTGCGGATAGGCCTCGCTCAGGTCGGCGTATCCACCGCTCTCGCCGTTGCGCCGCACCAGCATCGGCTTCTTTGCTCCCGCATGCCGGGCCAGCAGGCGCACCAGTTCGAAGCCGGAGTATCCGGTGGCGCCAAAGATCGCGGGTTGTATCGGAGCGTTCATTTCTCTCTCAGGCAAAATACTTGCGCAAGCGCTGCGCCAGCTTAACCGCGGTTCTCGATCCGGCGTAATCGCCAGAATGGTGTCGTCGCCGCCGATGGTACCCACGACTTCATCCCACTCTTCGGCGTCGATCGCCGCCGACACCGGTTGGGCGCTGCCCGCGCTGGTCTTGATAACCACCTGGTTCAGCGCCGTCCTTACGTCGTACACAAACGTCTGAATCAGACGCTCGATCGACGGAAGGGCGAGCTCGCCATCTTCGCCCTGGGGCAGCTTGTAGCCTTCCGCCGTTTTCACCAGCCCGAGTTCGTGGATGTCGCGCGACAGCGTCGCCTGGGTTACCCGATGGCCGCGGCGGAACAGCATCCGCCGCAATTCGTCCTGGCTGTCGGCTTCCCGTCTCCGCAATCAACTCTCGAATAACGGCATGGCGTGACAGTTTCGACATCGCATAAATATACAGCTATATGTATATTAATGCGTTCAGGTTGCATGTCAAGCATTTTCCGAAAAGTTTGCGGGGTTTGCGACAGGACAACAGCTTAGGGGTAGAGGACTTGGCCCCGGCCGCGGCGTGCATGCTGTGGGCGGTAAGCCCGGACAGCAGCCGCCGTCACCCTGGATCCACCTCAAAGGCACGCCGGGCAGAGATTTTCTTCCTGCTGGGCGGCGATTTTGGCCAATCAATCATCTATTCTGCGTATAAGACACATGAATCTGTCTTCTAACGTGACGTGGTACAAGGATGCCGTCATCTATGAAGTACACGTGCGCGCGTTTTTCGACAGCGTGATGGACGGTATTGGCGACTTCGGTGGCTTGACCCAAAAGCTGGATTACCTCGATGACCTGGGCGTGACCGCGATTTGGCTGCTGCCGTTTTGTCCTTCGCCCCTGCGCGACGACGGCTACGACATCTCCAATTACACCGACGTTCATCCTTCGTATGGCACGCTGCGGGATTTTCAGCGCTTTCTCCGTGAAGCTCACCGGCGTGGCCTGCGCGTGATCACCGAGCTGGTGCTGAACCACACTTCCGACCAGCACGTCTGGTTTCAGCGCTCGCGGCGGGCCGCTCCCGGAACCCGCTGGCGCAACTTCTACGTGTGGAGCGACACGCCGGAGAAGTACAGCGACGCGCGCATCATCTTCAAGGATTTCGAGACTTCGAACTGGGCGTGGGACCCGGTGGCCAAGGCGTATTACTGGCACCGCTTCTACTCTCACCAGCCGGACTTGAACTGGGACAATCCGGAGGTTCGCGAAGCTATGTTCGCGGCCATGGATTTCTGGTTCGACCTGGGCGTCGATGGGCTGCGGCTGGACGCCGTGCCTTACCTGTTCGAGCGCGAAGGCACCAATTGCGAGAATTTGCCGGAGACCCACGACGCGTTGCGCGAGCTGCGCAAGCACGTGGACGAAAAGTATCGCGACCGGATGTTGCTGGCCGAAGCGAACCAGTGGCCGGAAGACGCCGTCGCCTATTTTGGCAACGGCGACGAATGCCACATGGCCTTTCACTTTCCCGGTGATGCCGCGGCTGTTCATGTCGCTGCGCATGGAAGATCGCTACCCGGTTACCGACATTCTGAAGCTGACGCCGCCGATTCCCGACAACTTGCCAGTGGGCCATGTTCCTGCGCAATCATGACGAGTTGACGCTGGAGATGGTGACCGACGAAGAGCGCGATTACATGTACCGCACTTACGCTCGCGATCGCGAGATGCGCATCAATCTCGGCATCCGCCGTCGCCTGGCGCCGCTTGCTGGAGAACGATCGCCGGCGCATCGAGCTGATGAATGCCCTGCTCTTCTCGCTTCCGGGCACGCCCGTTCTTTACTACGGCGACGAGATCGGCATGGGCGACAACATCTTTCTGGGCGACCGCAATGGGGTGCGCACGCCCGATGCAGTGGAGCGCCGACCGCAATGCCGGATTCTCGCGCGCCAATCCGCAGCGCCTGTATCTGCCGGTAAACATCGATCCCGAGTATCACTACGAGGCGGTCAATGTCGAAACCCAACTCAACAATTCCCACTCGCTGTTGTGGTGGACGAAGCGGCTGATCCAGCAACGCAAGCAGTTTCGCGCTTTTGGGCGGGGCAGCCTGGAGTTTCTCTACCCCAGCAATCGCAAGGTGCTGGCGTTCATCCGGCAATTCGAGGACGAGCGGCTGCTGGTGGTCGCCAATCTCTCGCGCTTTGCGCAATGCGTGGAGCTCGACTTGGCCGCTTTTCAAGGCGTCGGTGCCGGTCGAGGTCTTCGGACGCGCGAAGTTTCCTCCCATCACGGAGAACTCCTACCTGCTATCGCTGGGTCCGCATGCCTTTTACTGGTTTCATCTGCAGCCCCGGGAGACGACGCAGGAGTCGCTTAACGTCAGTACGGCGCGACAGGAGTTACCGGTCGTGCCCGTGGGTCCCGGGGAAGATGTCTTCTCCGAGGACACCTTGCAGAAGCTGCAACACATCATTCCGCCCTTGTTGCGCACGCGCCCTTGGTTTCTGGGGCGCAGGCGCTACATTACCGGGCTGTCTCTGCAAAATGTTCTTGCTCTGCCGGAGACTGCCGCCCATCTGCTGTTCCTGAATGTCGAATATGGCGACGGCGATCCCGAGGTTTACCTGGTGCCGATTTCCGTGGCCACCGGGGACAGGTCAGAGGCCATCCTGCACGACCGGCCTGATGTGGTGTTGGCCCGGTTAGACGGTCCCGGACCGGAAGACCACAGCATTGCTATACGGCGCTACGTTCGACCGCGACTTCAGCGATTCGTTGTTGCGGGCCATCGTCCGCCGCCGGCGGATCAAGGGTGAATTGGCGAATTGATGGGAGCTCATACGCGCGGATTTCGGGAGGCCTGGAAGGCCGTTCGTTCCAACCTGGAACCCAGTCCTCAGCAAAGCGATCACTGCTTCACGGTGATCAACTACGGCGACGATTTTGTGCTGAAGCTGTATCGCAAGCTGGACGAGGGGGTCAATCCCGGACGGGAGGTGCCAGAGTTCCTTTGTGAGCAAACCAGCTTCATGGCTGTTCCTCGGGCGCTGGGCTCGCTGGATTACCGCAGGCAGTACGCCGACCCGGCTCATGAGATCACTATCGGCACGCTGAGCAGTTTTATTCGCAATGCCACCAATGGCTGGAGCTACACGCTGGACCACCTGGGCCTTTTCTTCGAGCATGCCCTAGCCATTCCTCAGGAGCACATCGTCAGCACCGATTTAGCGTTGCCCGATCCCCTGACGCCGGGCGCAGTGCCTCAGATTGTCGCCGGTTTGCTGGGAACGTACGTGGATAACATTCGCGCCCTCGCTCATCGTACGGCGGAGATGCACGCCGCCTTGAGCAGCCGTCCCGACGTATCCAATTTTGCACCCGAACCGTTCACCACCTTCTATCGCCAAAGTGTCTACCACGGCATGCTCGGGCAGCTGAACCGGGCCTTCGAACTCCTGCGCAGCCGCACCCGAGCCCTGCCGCAAAGTGCACAGCAGGACATCGCCGAGGTGCTCAACCGCGAGGGGGAGATTCGCCAGCAGCTGCTTTTGCTGCGTGACAAACGGATGTCGGGAAACCGCATACGGAACCACGGCGATTTTCATCTTTCGAATATGTTGTTCACCGGCAACGATTGGGTCATCACCAACTTTGAAGGCGATCCTACGCGCTCGCTGAGTGAACGCCGCATCAAGCGCTCGGCTTTACGCGATGTGGCTACCATGCTGCGATCGTTTCACTACGTTTCCCATGCGGCGCTGTTCGGTGATGTGCCCGGCATCGTGCCCAGCCGGGAGGGACACCCCCAGCTGGAGATGTGGGCGAAGACCTGGTATCGCTGGGTCAGCTCAATCTTTTTGCGGGAGTATCTGCAGGCTGCAGCCGGGGCTACGTTTCTCCCGCAGAAAGACGATGAACTGAGAATCCTGCTGGGCGCCTATATGACCGAACGGGCCTTGTCAGAAATTGAATATGAACTGGAACACCGGCCAGAGTGGATCCGCATTCCGGTGCACGGCATCCTCGAGCAACTGAAGGCGGAATGACGCCATCCGGCCTGCGTTTCTATTTCTTGGGGATCAGGCGGGCGTTCTCAAACTGGCTGAAGACAGCATTGGCGCCTTCGTGGGCGGGAGTACCGGATAGCAGTGCTTCCTTGCGATAGACCAGGTTGCTGGCGTTGTAAGTGGCTAGCTCGAAGCCGTGGCCGTGGGTGATGGCATCCGTCGGACAAGCTTCCACGCAATAGCCGCAGAAGATGCAGCGGTTGTAGTCGATGTTATAGACCTTGGCGTAACGCTCGGCACCACTTACCCGATGGGTTTCGGTGTTCTCCGCGGCCTCAATGTAAATGCAGTTGGAAGGGCAGGCGGCGGCGCATAGGAAACAGGCTACGCACTTCTCCAGCCCGTTCTCGTCGCGTTGCAACACGTGCATGCCGCGAAAGCGATCCTGGAACATCGCGCCCCGGGTAGGGCCGGGGCCATCAGGATAATTCTCGACGGTCGTGGGCTTGAACATCTCCATGAAGGTGACGCTCATGCCCTTGGCGATCGCGGCTATGTTCTTAACGATTCCCATATCGCACTCAGTATAGCAATCCGGCGACGCTTGGCGCTTGGGTGAACTACACAGACTTGGCGGCACCGCGTCCGGAACCGGCTTTCAACAATTCATAATGATGCTGAGCATGACCACCCGCGATGTAAGCCAGGGCGCGGACGGTGACCCGGTTGCCGTTGGCTACACCGGCGCGCATCTCGGCTCCCGGCGGGAGCGAGCCCAACAGCGCGATGCTGGATTTGCGAACGCTTTCGAACTCCGCCAGCAGGTCATCGAGACGGCGTGCGTTGGAACCTGCCTCGCGGACGTAATCGTCCTGCTCGAAACCGGGCAATTCCTGGTCATCGCCGCGACCGAAACGCAGGACACGGTAGGTGATGACGCGCTCGGTATCGCAGAGATGTCCGAGAACCTGCTTGATACTCCACTTGCCGGGAGCGGTCGGAGCTGCAGCCTCCTCGTCGGAGACGCCAACCAGAAGCTGGCGGTAATCACCAGGCTGCTTGGCCAGGAAATCGAGTAGAGAGCCGTCAGGAACGCGGGCAATGTAGTTTTTGTAGAAGTCGGCGTGTTCGGTGTTTTCAGGGCGAGAAAGCATGACATTTACAACTTTGGCACAGGCCGCGCGAGAGGGCAACTGGAGGCTATCCGGCGGGAGGAACTGCAGTTTGTCTTACCAGTAAGATCGTCTTACAAGTAAGACGATGAGCAGAAATCTTACCAGTGAGACGTCTTCAGGCCTGGTGATGGCAGGTAACGGGGGCGACCCGAACCTATTCCATCCAACCGCGCCGCCACGGATGACGTTCTGTCTTCCCTCGCGGAGGCGGGTCATACGGAAACTCTCTCTGGTGGCGTTTCAGCACGGCCCATACATGATCGGGGATACTGAACGGCATCTCGTAGTACGTGAATGCCTGCCCGTCCCGCACTGCCGGCATGACGATGCCTTTCGAAACCAAGGTGCTTGCGTGCCCGCAGTCGGGGGTGTTTGTAAACATCCTTTGGTTATGCGCGAGTAGGTATGCGATGATCTCGCGCTCATCGTCGGTCATGTACTGGATTTCGTCGACGATGCGCTGCTGATCCTGCGCGAGCTGCTCCTCACGTAATACGGCGTTTCCGGATCGCGTGGGTTGACTGCCTGACGCTGTTGCTATCTCGCGTTCGAGCACGCGGCGAATTTCTTCAAAAGCAGGTGATATGTCGCCTTTCGGAAACCGGATTGTCGTCAGACCGTCGATATTCGAGAATTCAGCGCAGCCGTTTTCCAGAAGAATGATCGCCCGTTCGAACCCGAGGCGTCCCTGGAACAGACCTGCCTCATGGACGACATTCTCCCGCGCATGAGCGTCGCCGCCGGCGTGAAGATCCTCGCCGGTCATCACCAGGAAGGCGAACCATGCGAGTTCGAGCATCTCTTGCAGCCGAGCGACAGTCGTACGGCCCGCGACAGGGACTGCATTGAATTCATCACAGTCAAAATGCAACCGGTCCGCAAGGAAGTCCTTCAGTTGGTGCCAGACGAGCGAGCGCCCGTGGCCGATAAAGATGTTTTGCCGCTTCGACATTGGCATTCTGTGAATGAAGTCCCTCTTCATGTCATCACCGGGTGCTCCGGCTGATAGCTGACGGCTGATAGCTTCCCTTACTCCAGCCCAAATTCCTTCCACCGCCTCGTCACCTGGGCTTTGGTCTTGTCGTCCATGCGGATTTCGTCGGGCCAGGGGCGAGTGAAGCCTTCGCTGGGCCACTTGCGCGTGGCGTCGACGCCCATCTTGGAGCCGAAGTCGGGCAGCCGCGAGGCGTGATCGAGCGAGTCGACCGGTCCGAGGGTGAACTGGATATCGCGCTCGGGATCGATGTTGTTCAGCACCTTCAGCGTAACGTCGCCGATGTCCTGCACGTTGACGTCTTCGTCGACCACCAGAATGCATTTGGTCGACATCGCCTGGCCCAAGCCCCAGATGCCGCTCATCACTTTGCGCGCCTGGCCGGGATACGACTTCTTGATGGAGACGATCATCAGGTTGTGGAAGACGCCTTCGATGGGCAGGTTGACGTCGACGAGTTCAGGGATGGTAAGCCGCATCAGCGGCAGGAAGATTCGCTCCACGGCCTTGCCCATGTAGGCGTCTTCCATCGGCGGCTTGCCGACAATGGTCGTCGAGTAGATGGGGTTCTTGCGATGGGTGACGCAGGTGACGTGGAAGACGGGATAAAGATCTTCCGGGGTGTAGAAGCCGGTGTGATCGCCGAAGGGGCCTTCCATGCGAAGTTCGTCGAGCTGCACGTAGCCTTCGAGCACGATCTCCGACGTTGCCGGCACTTCCAGATCGACCGTCTCGCATTTCACCAGCTCGAGCGGCTTCTGGCGCAGGAAGCCGGCGATCATGTACTCCTCGATATCGGGCGGCGCGGGAACGATGGAAGAAAACATCACCGCAGGCTCAGTGCCGATAGCGACCGCGACCTCCATCTTCCCCGCGACCTGCTTCCCTTCTGCCACCCGCGAGCCTCCTCCGGAGCGCGCCATCATGTCCAAAGCCGCGCTGACGGGATGGGATTCGCCCGCTGCCGCAGCGCGACGCATCTGCTCGCGATAGTGCTCGGCGCCCTGCTTCTGACGCTGCCAGTGCATGCCGGTACTCTTGGCGTCGTACACCTGCAGGCGATAGGTGCCGGAATTGCGCTTGCCGGTTTTCGGATCTTTGGTGATCACCGACGGCAGAGTGATGAAGCGACCGCCGTCTAGCGGCCAGCATTGCAGGATAGGAAAGTCGAGCAGCGAGAAGTTGTCGCGCTTGATGACTTCCTTGCACGGCCCGGTGGAAACTTCCTTGGGAAAGAACTTGCCCATCTCGGCCAGCATGGGCAGCATCTTGATTTTGTCGAGCAGTCCCTGCGGCGACTTCACGTCCATGAACATCTTGATGCGTTCGGCAATGTCGTCGAGCGAGTCGACGTCGAGCGCCATCCGCATGCGGCGTTCGGAGCCGAACTGGTTGATCAAGACCTTCGCGCCGGGATAGCCTTTGACGTTTTCGAACAGCAGCGCCGGACCGCCCGGACCGTGTTTGCCACGCGCTCCCCACTTGGAGACGCGGTCGGTGATTTCGGCGATCTCCAGAACGGGATCGGCTTCGGCTTTGATGCGCTTCAACTCTCCCGCCTTTTCCAGCGCAGAGATCCATTCCCTCAGGTCTTGATAGGCCAAGGTTAGCCTCGATACTTGGTGAGAATTCCTCGGAATTTGAGTCCGGCACGATTATAGAGGCAGGATGAGGACCAGGTGCGGCTCACACCCAACTCCTTAGCAGAACGCTACATCCAAGTTTGCAGGTATAAGTACGCCAATTTCATCTGGCCACGACCCGCCAGGACACCGAGGATGCCGACCTTGCAGAAACCCGTTTCGCCGGAAATGCATACGCTGTTGCAGTTGACCCTGAATCCGCAGCAGGCGGCTTCCGTCATCGAATCCCTTGCCACCCTAAACGATTCGCAGCGCCAAAACCTGGTCGCTTTGGCGGATTCCAATCACGTCGTAATTCGCGCCTTCAGCATGGTTGCCGGGCGAGTTGGCGATAATCAGGGGCTGAATCGTTGGGTGGAAGAGGTGATCGCCAAAGAGCAGAGTCGCATCGACAACGCTCTCACCTTTCTCCATCACATCTGCGACGAATTAGAGTCGGCAGGATGTCCGACGGTGGTCATGAAGTCGCTGGATCATCTGCCCGACCTGGGAAACGATCTCGACCTCTACACCACCGCCGACCATAGGAGCGTCACTCGGGTCATGCTCAAGCGGATGGGCGCGCATACCGAGCCGCGCAGTTGGGGCGATCGGCTGGCCAACAAGCGGAACTTCGTCCTTCCCGGCCTGCCGGAATTGGTTGAGGTGCACGCCCAGCGTCTGGGACAGACCGGCGAGCAGACTGCGATGGCCAGGAGGTTTATCACCCGCCGTGTTCCTAACACTGTGAACGGTCTGACATTCCTCGTGCCCGCGGCGGAAGAGCGGGTAATTGTGGCCACGTTGCAGCGCATGTACCGGCATTTTTATTTGCGCGTATGCGACGTTGTCAACACTGCCGCACTTTTGGACTCGGGCCAACTGGATTTCGTTGAACTGAAGAAAGCCGCCGACCTCGGGGGCATATGGCCAGGAGTGGCAACTTACTTGAAGATTGTTCGCGACTATGTGGGCGAATACCGTGGCGAAGCACCACTACTGCCGCAACCTATTCTGTCGGCGGCGCGCTTCGGCGTAGAGGCGATTTTCCCGCGTGGAAAATTCTTGCGAGTTCCTATCATGCCTCAGGGCGCCGATCTTTATACCCGGCAGGTCACCCAAGTAGCCATCCGCGGCGACGTTCCCGCCACGCTAAGGCTATCGCTACTGCCCTATCTGGCCTCGGCGGCGGCTGTCGCATTTCGGATCACCGGGAGCGATAAAGGAATTTGGTGAAGCCTATGGTTTTTCACGGGCATCTACGTCCGAGAAACTATGTGCCGAAGTTGCTGGGTCTGTTAGTCGACACAGGCAGTTTTTGGCACTCAGGTGCCAAATCTAACTAAGCAACTGAATTGCCAACAATTCGCCTCAAGTCGCTTGCCGCGATAAGGGTTCGAATTGATAATAGCCATCAAGGGCGTGGGGAGTCTGAGTGGTATCGTCGTCTCTTCCCGCTCGGATGCTGTAACAAATTGTTGTCTTTGCAAAGATTGTTTACGCCGTGAGAGTTTTCACCCCTATCGGCCGTCTCTGCAATTCCTACACTCCCCGTCCGCCTGCGCCGCACCAATCGAGTGCAAACCGAAAATCACAGACAAAACCTTCAAAATCAATTCCACTCGAGGAAGAGGAAAACCATGCCCGTTACTCGCATCGATTTCCCAATTGACGAACTGACGCGTCCTCAAAGCGAGGAAGAAATTCAACGCAAGGTGGCGCAGGAGCGCGCCCGGCTGGCTAGCATGATGGGCCTGGACAGCGGCCCGGTGCGTCATTTCAAGCGCCCGGCGGAGCGGCCCTTTGGCGCCGAGGAGCGCGGCAACGTCACCATCCTTTTCGGCGGCCTGACCTGGAAGCATGAACGCGTCATCCAGGCCGTGTTTGAAGGCTGCGGATATCGTTGCGAGATTATGCCTGTGCCCAACGTCTCGGCCTTCCAACTGGGCAAGGAGTACGGCAACAACGGTCAGTGCAATCCCACCTACTTCACCGTCGGGAACCTGGTGCAACACCTGCAGACGCTGGAGGCTACTCGCGGCCTCACCAAGCAGGAGATCATCGACAATTACATCTTCTTCACCGCCGGTTCGTGTGGCCCGTGCCGCTTCGGCATGTATGAGTCGGAATATCGCCTGGCGCTGCAGAATGCAGGCTTCGACGGCTTCCGCGTGCTGCTCTTCCAGCAGAATGACGGCGTCAAGGCCGCGTCGGGAGAAGCCGGCCTGAAGTTCACCGTCGATTTCGGCATGGGCATGTTCAATGCGCTCAATCTGGGCGACATCATGAACGAGATGGTCTACCGTATCCGTCCTTATGAAATCGAAAAGGGCAAGACGGATGAAGTCTGGCAGTCATCAATGGATACGCTCTGCGCCATGCTGCGCGAGCGCAAGCCCTTCGAGGATCACGAAGACCTGCCGGAATGGATGGCCAAAAAGATTCGCGCCAACAAAGGCAAGAAGTGGGAGCTGTGGGTTAACTCACTGGGCAAGGTTCGCGAGCAGCTTTACGGCAACCCTTACAAAGAGGCGATGGCAACGGTTCGCGAGCAGCTGAATACCATCGAGGTCGATCGCTTGCGGGTGAAGCCGGTAGTGAAAATCATTGGCGAATTCTGGGCGCAGATCACCGAAGGCGACGGCAACTTCCACATGTTTGAGTTCCTGGAGCGCGAAGGCGCGCAGGTTCTGGTCGAGCCCATCGGCACCTGGGTGATGTACATGATGTACCAGGTGAAGGCGCGCGCCGCGGCTCGGCGCTCGCTCGACGCTCCTTACAAACATCCGAAGTGGTACGAGTTGAAGAAGCAGGCGGCGAACGAATGGAAGTTCCGCTCCAAGCAGTGGATGATCACCGTCGGCGAGCGCATCTACGCGCGCCAGTATCAGCGCGCGGTCCAGGGCCTGGGCAACATCGCCCACGAGCTTGTGGACCAGAAGACGATGGCCCAATTGGCGAATCCCTTCTATAACGAATTCGCCCGCGGCGGTGAAGGACACCTGGAAGTCGGCAAGAACGTGTACTACACCAAGAACCAGCTCTGCCACATGGTGCTGGCGCTGAAGCCCTTCGGCTGCATGCCTTCGTCGCAGTCAGACGGCGTGCAATCGGCCGTGGCCAATCATTTCAAGGAGATGATCTTCCTGCCCATCGAGACCTCGGGCGAAGGCGAGATCAACGCTCACAGCCGCGTCCAGATGGCGCTTGGTGAAGCCAAGGTGAAGGCCCGCATGGAGTTCGAACAGGCGCTCAAGGCTACCGGCAAACGGCTGGAGGACGTTAAAGATTACGTCGCCGACCATTCCGAGCTGCGGAGCTTGTTCTATCCGGTGCCGCATCGTCACGGCTATGCCGGCGTTGCGGCAAATTTCGTTTTCCATGTGAGCGATTTGATGAATGGAAAGGCGAAGCTGGCAAAGGTGCCGGCTCCGCCACTTCGTAAGTTGGCGGTAGCTGCGGCCTAGCGCGCACGCGGTACCGTCCGTAAATCGGTTTGCCACCCAGTTTCGCTGGGTATGAGGAAAGGTGCATCGTCAGGTAGCAGGCCATAAGGCCCGCGTTGCCTGAGCGCGCAATCGGAAAGAAAGAAAGGAAGACTCTGTTACATGCCGGAAGTGCAGCAGGTACCAGAGGGGACTCAAGCCGCCCCTACGTATCGTCTTGATGTTCAACTGCACGAGCTGCTGATGAAGCCGCCCGAGCAAGCACGCTTGCTACCGCCGCCGCCCAATGGCCAGGAGCAGAAATTGCCTACTCCGGTGTTTCCCCAGCATCCCGAACTGATGTCGGCGCCGGACGAATACTACTTTCCCAAGAACGGCCGACGCACATGGTCTAGCAAGCACATCTACCGGGCAATGCGCGGTTGGGCGGTTCCCTGGATCCGCTCGCGAGTGCTGCCGGGCGACTTCCACCCGATCATTGCGTATCTGTTCAACGAGTGGAAATGCAATCTCGACTGTCACTACTGCTGGGCCTTCGACAACAGCGTTCGCGGCATGACCGAAGATGTCGCCAAGCGCTCGCTTGACTGGCTGCGCGATTCGGGCGCTGGCGTGTTGGCGCTGATGGGCGGCGAGCCGTTGCTGCGCCCTGACTTCGCCCACAAGATCATTTACTATGCGGCGAAGAAAGGCTTCTGGGTCTATCTGCCCACCAACGGCCGGCTGATGCGGCCCAAGGTGATCGACAAAATTGCCGATGCCGGGGTGGGCGTGGTGAACCTGGCGGTCGACGCCTGGGACGATGTAGCCGGCAGGGGGCTGCCCAAGGCCATGGTGCCCATCCGCGAGCATTTCGACTACCTGGTCAAGAAGCAATACAAGTACGGTTACTCCGTGTTCCTCAACATCAACATCTGTGCCAATAACATGGACGATGTCCGACAGCTGACGGAGTTGGCGCACGACAACGGCATCGCGACCGACTATCACATCTGCGAGTCGCCGATGACCGAGCAGCCGCACTTCAAGCACCTGTACACGAATCCGACGTTCATCCGCGAGGAGCATCACGCCGCGGCGGCCGAGCTGATTGACTGGCTGATCGACAAGCAGAGTCGGGTTACCACATGGTGAACTCAGTGGAGCGCCTGGCGCAGATGAAGAACTTCATGCACGGCGATCTGCACGACTGGGGCTGCCGCGCCGGACATAATACGCTGATCGTTCGCGTGGACGGAACCTGGCGCCCTGCTTCCCCATGTACTCCGCCGGGTACGACTGGGGCACCATCGAGAACCACAAGTTCGAGCGCGGCCAGTTGCAGGAAATGAAGAAGGAGTGCCAGAAGAGTTGCTTCTCCACCCTGAACCACATCCTGGCGTTCTGCTACAACGACCAGCGCGTGATCAGCTGGATGTGGAAGCAGGCCAAGCACGGGTTCCGCCGTGTCGAAGGCAACTTTGGAGATTAGGTTTACGGTATGTGAATAGAATGTTTCACCACGGAGGCACCGAGATCTCGGAGTTTTTCTTTCTGCTTTCCTCCGTGTCTCCGTGGTGAATAATTTGAAATGTTGTCGTAATTTGCCCAACTTGTAGTTCACAATTAAGAGAAGGGGCTTGAACCCCTCAGCGGCAGTACCTGGAGGTTTCGTGGGTCATTCTCACCAACACGGATCGTGCGACAACGCGCCAGCTAAGGTTGACGTTCAACTGGATACTCTGCTGAATCCTGCGCCGGTGGCCGAGTCGCTGCCTGCACGGATTCTCGCCAAGTCGCGCGAAGTGGCCGCCCAGTCGGGCCGCAAGGCGGTCTACACCGTCGGCATGGACGTGGGCTCGACCACGGTGAAAGCCGTCATGGTCAACGCCGAAACCGACGAGATGATCTGGCAGGATTACCAGCGCCACGAAACCAAGCAGCCGGAGAAGCTGCTGGAATTCCTCAAGCGCATGCAGGACGAAGTCGGCATTGCTCCGCACAACTGCCGCATCTTCATCACCGGCTCCGGCGGAGGCGCGCTGGCCAACCTGGTGGGCGCCAAGTTCGTGCAGGAAGTGACGGCCGTCTCGCTGGCGGTCGAGAAGCTGCATCCGGAAGTGAACTCCGTGATCGAGCTGGGCGGACAGGATGCCAAGATCATCGTCTTCAAGGAAGACGAGAACACCGGCCGCAAGAAGAAAATTCCCTCGATGAACGACAAGTGCGCCGGCGGCACGGGCGCGGTCATCGACAAGATCAATGCCAAGCTGAAGATTCCCGCCGCAGAGCTGTGCGACCAGGGTTACATCGGCATCAAGCTGCATCCGGTCGCGGGCAAGTGCGGCGTCTTCGCCGAAACCGATATCAATGGCCTGCAGAAGCAGGGCATCCCGCCGGACCAGCTGATGGCTTCCCTGTTCGACGCCATCGTCCTGCAGAACCTCACGGTGCTGACCCGTGGACACACACTGCGCCCGCATGTGCTGCTGCTCGGCGGGCCGAATAGCTTTATCCGCGGCATGAAGGAAGCCTGGCAGCAGAACATTCCGCGCACCTGGGAAGAGCGCAAGGTCCAGTTGCCCGAAGGCAAGACACCGGAAGAGCTGATCAAGGTTCCGGACAACGCGCAGTATTTTGCTGCGCTGGGCGCGGTCGAGTTCGGCAAGGATGAAGAGCCGGAAGTCGGCATCTACATGGGCACCGAGTGCCTGGAGGACTACATCACCGTCGGCCGCCAGGCCGAGAAGGCGAAGTCGGGCGCTGCCGGACTCAGTACTTCTGACGAAGAACTGGCGCAGTTCAAGGAGAAGTATCGCGTTCCGAAATTCATCGGCGCGAAGTTCAGTCCCGGCGAAACCGTTCGCGGATTCGTCGGCCTCGACGGCGGCTCGACCTCGACCAAGGCTGTGCTGCTCTCCGAGCAGGGCGACGTGATGTGCAAGGCCTATCAACTGTCGGGCGGCAATCCCATCCAGGACACCATCGACATGTTCGTCGCCTTGCGCCAGCAGGTGGAGTCGCAGGGAGCGACGCTGGAAGTGCTGGGCGTCGGCACCACCGGCTACGCCAAGGACGTTCTGAAGGACGTGCTTAAGGCCGACGTGGCGCTGGTGGAAACCGTCGCCCACACCGAGTCGGCCATGAAGTTCTACAAGAACCCGCACGTCATCGTCGACGTCGGCGGCCAGGACATCAAGCTCATCGTCCTGAAAGACGGGCGCGTCAAAGACTTCAAGCTGAACACGCAGTGCTCGGCGGGCAACGGATACTTCCTGCAAGGCACGGCCGAGTCGCTGGGCTACAAGGTCGAGGAGTACGCCGACATCGCGTTCGCGGCCAACACCATGCCGATCTTCGGCTACGGCTGCGCGGTGTTCATGCAGTCGGACATCGTGAACTTCCAGCGGCAGGGCTGGCGCGGCGAAGAGATTCTCGCCGGACTGGCCAACGTTCTGCCCAAGAACATCTTCCTTTACGTCGCCGGAATTCCGAACCTGGCCAAGCTGGGATCGAGGTTCATCCTGCAGGGTGGGACGCAGAAGAACCTGGCGGCGGTGAAGTCGGAAGTCGATTTCATCCACTCGCACTTCCACGGCGCCGGACACGAGCCGGAAGTCATCGTCCACGAGCATTGCGGCGAGTCGGGCGCGATCGGCGCGGGTGTCGAGGCCATCCGCATCTACAAGAACGGCCATCGCACCACCTTCATCGGGCTCGACGCGGTGCAGAAGATCGGCTACAAGACCACGCGCAACGAAGACACGCGCTGCTATTTCTGCAAGAACAACTGCCTGCGCACCTTCATCGACGTGAACGTCGGCGAGGCAAAAGCGATGCGCTTGAACCGGCGTCGCCGCTGCCGGTCTTCAAGTCGAAGGTTCCGCTGCAGGCCGGCGAGCGGCGCCTGATCATCTCCACCTGCGAAAAAGGGCAGGTGGAGGACGTCAGCGCCATGCGCGGCATCAAGGCCGGGCTGGACGCGATCAAGAAGCAGAATCCGAACTTCGTCGACATCGCCGCCCACGAAGTCTGGCGCTCGCGCAATCCGCAGAAGGTTGCCGACCCGCTTCCCACGCCCGGTCGCTGGGATTTCGGTAAGGCAAAAGCCGCCGTGCAGCAGCGCGCCGAGCTGATGAAGAAGCGCGAGACCTTGCGCATCGGCATGCCGCGCGTGCTGAACATGTATCTGTTCGCTCCGCTGTTCAGCGCGTTATCTGGAGAGCCTGGGCCTGGAGCCGGAGAACCTGGTTTACTCCGAGTTCACCGGCCAGGACATGTATCGCCAGGGCGCCGGCCGCGGCGCCATCGATCCCTGCTTCCCGTCGAAGATCGGCATTCCGCACGTCTACAACCTGATCTTCCAGAAGCATCGTGAAGAAGCCGCTCGACGCCATCTTCTTCCCCATGATCGACACCATGAATCAGCCGCTGAAGAATTGCAGCGGCACCAATGCGTGTCCCACCGTCACCGCGACGCCCAATGCGGTGAAGGCCGCGTTCATCAAGGAAGGCGATGTCTTCAAGGAAAACGGCATTCAGTATCTCGATCCCATCCTGAACATCGACGACAAGAAGATGCTGACGCTGCAGATGTTCCAGACCTGGGCGCCGATTCTCGGGCTGTCGCGAAGAAGAGAACGAGCGCGCCATCGAGGCCGGCTTCAAGGCCTTTGAGGATTTCGATCGCAGCATGCGCAAGCGCTCGCGCGAGGTGCTCGACACCCTGGAGCGCGAGAACCGCCTGGGCATCGTGATGCTGGGCCGCGTCTATCATCACGATCCCGGCCTGAACCACGAGATCATGGAGGAGTTCCAGAAGCTCGGCTACCCGGTGTTCTCGCAGAGCTTGCTGCCCATGGACGAGGACATGCTGGACCGGCTTTTCGGCGAGGAAGTGCGCTCCGGCGCGATCACCCACGCGCTCGACATTCGCGATGTGTGGAAGAACGCTTACTCCGCCAGCACCAACATCAAGATCTGGGCGGCGAAGTTTACCGCGCGGCATCCCAACCTGGTGGCGCTGGAGATCAGCAACTTCAAGTGCGGGCACGATGCGCCCATCTACACCGTGATCGAGGACATCATCGAGAACTCGGGCACGCCGTACTTCTCCTTCAAGGACCTCGACGAAAACAAGCCGACGGGCTCGATCAAGATTCGCGTCGAGACCATCGACTACTTCCTGAAGCGCTATCGCGAGGACCTGCTGAAGAAGGCGGAGGCGGCGAAGGAGCTGGAGCAGCAGCTGGCCGAATACGAGCGCAGCTCTGCGCATGCAGCTTGACGCACAAGTCGGTGGAACGGGAGCGGAACGTGGTGATTCCCTTCCCGCAGGCCGTGGACGAACCGCAAGCGGCAACGGCCTCGGGAGACGACTAACGGAAACAGTAGTTAGTGCCTCTTCTTTGTCAACTGGCTTTTTGCCGGTGAGGGAGCTGCTTTACCGCGAGCTGCAGCCGGCTCTAGAATCGCAGTTATCGGCTTAACGCGGACCTAGGCGTCCGCTTCACCAGAACCAGGGACCAGGCCCATGCCACTAACGACCGACACCAAGAAAGTGATGTTCGAAATCTATCGCGAAGCCGATTTCGGCGGCCGCTACAGGGTGGTGTATTTCACCGAACTCGGCGAGCACGACAAGGAAACCGAGATCGAGAACGCCATGCGCGGCCAGCACGTGTTCGACGGCTTTCTGCTGCACCGCGAACGCAACCAGGCCAAACAGGTGGTGGACGAGATCTGGAGCGTTTGAATCGCGGGGAAACTGTGGACGAGAGCGCGATCAAGGAGAGCCTGCAGCCCTATTTGGCGTAATTCATGTCTTGGCCAGGATTTGGCCACGCCGGAAGTAACCGCAACCACCGAGGGCTCGCCGAATGACTCGACGGTGCCCACCCGAAGATCTTTATCGCTTCCTTGCCACTTTCTTGGACGCAGCTTTCTTCACTGCAGGCTTCTTCGCGGGAGCAGCCTTCTTTGCTGCAACTTTCTTCGCTGGAGTCGTTTTTGCAACCGGCTTCTTTGAACGGTGCCTTGGGTGCCTTCCTAGCTGGCGCCGTTTTCTTCGCACTCACCTTAGCCTGAGCACTCTCCTTCTCCAGCGGCGCGGCAGCTGTCACTGCTTTCTTGGCAGCCGACGCAGGCACTCCTTCGTTAGCTGCAGGCTGAGGCGCGACTTCCTGAACTGCGAGCGGCGGAGCAGGGGCTCCCTTGGGCTTGCGTCCTCGCTTGGCTGGAGCCGGTGCTCCCTCTGTTCCAGCAGCAGCGGCCTTCCCACGTCCACGCTTGGGCGCCGGAGGCGGAGGCGGAGGCGGCGGCTCATAGGGCTTCAGGAAATTCATGATCTCCGTATGCGAACGCAGTTTGCCGTCCATCAGCAGCAGAAACGCCTGATCCATGATCTGCTGATACTCCGGAAGCTGAGGAGTGATACGCAGCTCAGCCATCTCCGGAAATGGCAATTTTTCTTTTACTTGCCGCCACTTTCCAAAGAAGTTCTTCAGCTTCTGGTCGACTGCCTGCTGCTTGGTCGTCAAGGTGAGGAACAGAATATTCTCCGGCGTCGCCTGGGTCAGAATCTTCCACGCGCCAGACGGCATTCCAGCTTCTTTGCTGGTCAGCTTCTTGGCCAGATCGTGGGCGCCACTCTCCAGATGCTTCCACTTATCCACGAAGTCACGCCGCGGAATCATGCGCTGGATCTCTGAGGTGTCCTTGTCGCCCATGCGGCGAGTGAGGAAATACATCACGATGGGGCCGGTTTCGACCGAATAGCCGAGATCGTTCATCATCTGTCGCGTCTTCACGACCTGCCCCAGATCGCTGGAATCGACCTTGGCCAGCGTCCAGTGCGGATGCAGAACCTTCAGCCAGCCCTCTTTGTCGAGCGCCCGCATGATGTGCTGCGGATCGTCTTCGTGGGCCAGCTGCTCCAACTCGTAGCCGATCATGCGCCGGCTGAGGTACTCGATGTAGTTGTTTTCTTTCGCCGAATCGTAGCGGGCCTGGGTGCGCTCCTCCAGCGGCCAGTGAAAGCGCGCGCTCAGCCGAGTCGCCCGAATCAGCCGGACCGGCTCTTCCAGGAACGCATAGTTATGCAGCACGCGCAGCACCTTGGCTTCGATGTCGGCCACGCCGTTGAAGGGGTCGAGCAGCAGCCCGCGCGAGCCCGGATTCAGCGAAAGCGCCATGGCGTTGACGGTGAAGTCGCGGCGGCGCAGGTCCTCGTTGATGGTGGCTGGGGTGATGACAGGCGGCTTGCCGGGCTTGTCGTAGGCTTCGGCGCGGGTCATGTTCAGCTCGGCGCGCACGTTACCCGGCAACAGCAGCTGGAGCGTCCGTAGATCCTCGTCGACTCCCTGCACCGAAATGCCGGCTTTCTCCAATTCTTTCTGAAGCTTAAGCGGGTTTCCCTGGATGCTGAGATCGATGTCGCGGATGGGAAAACCGGTGATGAGATCGCGGATGGTGCCGCCGGTGAGGTAAAGATTCAAGCCGGCGCGGCGGGCAATTTCCTGCACCAGGTTCACACCGCTTTGCTGATCCGGTGTGAGCCGGGTTTCCATGCTATAAATGTAGTCTGCCATCTAAATGTATGACTCTAAAGGCAAAACCAGCAGATGAACGGATCTAGGCGAGGGTGGCCTGACCGCTGAACCGATTCCTGCTCCCCGCCGTGGGATGAGAGCGCTCCGCACGCCGAACTGCCGACAGTTGCTCGCGCAAACCTGCAACTTGCTCTTAAGACGGCACTTAAGGAAAGTTTGCACCTCGGTCGCTGCAATGCGAACAATAACACAAGGTTGACGATTTGGCTACAGAGTAGGTTCAAAGCGGCACTTTTTCACCAAAAGTGCGACAATCGGGGCGGGGAGACACGCTCGCCGCAGCTATGGCCACGACCCACAAGAAAGTCATCGTCCGCAAGATGGACCGCGACAGCGTCAACGGTTACGTTGGCGCCGCCTTCATTTCGGATGGCAAACTCGAGCTGATGAATACCGCCGGCAACGTGGTGGCGATTGAGCTGCACGAAGTCAAAGGAGTGTACTTTGTGCGCGAGTTCGGCGACTCCGAATCGCTTACCCGCAAAACGTTTACCTCGCGGCCGCGGGTTGAAGGGCTGTGGGTGCGGCTGCGCTTCCGCGACAATGAAATCATCGAAGGCATGATGCCCAATGATCTACTGCACGAAGGCAGCGAAGGATTCTCCATCATTCCCCCGGACACGCGCTCCAACACCCAGCGCATCTTCGTGCCTCGAGCGGCGCTGGCGGAGATGACCGTGATCGGCGTAATCGGCGACAAGAAGTCGGGACGCCGCGGCCGTCGGCCGGAAGACACACTCCAGGTGTCGATGTTCACGTGATAAGCCTGCGAAGGGCCTTGCAAAGTTGAATCGTAATCGAAATGCCGCAACTATGAAACTTGCCAAAATCGCGTCCGCTTTGGGCGCCAGGCTGGAAAATGGAGATCCCGACGCCGAGATCACCGGCGTCGCCGGAATTGAAGAGGCTGCTGCCGGACAGATTACTTTCGTCGCGAATCCCAAATATGCCGCTGCCGCCAAGACTACGACCGCCTCAGCGGTCATCGTTTCCGAGGACTTCCCTGCCGTGGCCACCGGCATGTTGCGCAGCCAGAATCCCTATCTGACATTCGCCCGCGCGATTGATCTGTTCTATAAGCCTCCATTGTATGACGCTGGCGTGCATCCTACCGCGGTGATCGCTCCCACCGCGAGGGTCGGGAAGAACGCCCACATCGCGGCCTACGTGGTGATCTGCGACGAAGCTGAGATCGGTGATGACGCCGTGCTGCTTCCGCATGTGGTCATCTATCGCGGTGCGCGAATCGGAAACAAATTCTTTGCTCACGCGCACGCCGTGGTGCGTGAGCACTGCCGGCTGGGCGACAACGTGATCCTCCAGAACGGTGTCATTATCGGCAGCGACGGCTTCGGCTTCGCCCGCGCCGGCGATCACTGGGAAAAGATCGTGCAATCTGGTCCTACCGTTCTGGAAGATGATGTCGAAGTGCAGGCGAACTCGTGCATCGACCGGGCCAGCGTCGGTGAAACTCGAATCGCGCGTGGCGCCAAGATCGACAATCTGGTCCAGGTTGGTCATGGCTCGGCTGTGGGCGAGCATACCTTGCTTTGTGCGCAGGTCGGGCTAGCAGGTTCCACTGTAGTCGGCAAAAACGTAATCCTGGCCGGACAGGTAGGCGTTGCCGGTCATTGTAACATCGGCGACGGCGTCATTGTGACCGCGCAGAGCGGGACTCACGGCGATATTCCCGCCGGGGCGATGGTAAGCGGCTCGCCCGCGTTCGACCACAAACAATGGTTGCGCGCCGTCGGTATCTTCAATAAACTCCCAGAACTTGCAAAAGCGGTCCGCACCCTGATGGCCAATCAGCCAGGCAATGCCGGACCCGCCAAGAAAGAACCGTAGTGGTAGTCGTGCTGTGCCAACCCGTCCAGCTAGTCCTGGCTCAGGAATCGTTCCGCCCGGCGTCACCCGAGCGACGGAAGTTGCTTCTAACTGCCTAGCGATGAGCGAAGATCTTTCCAAGCCGGAACCTCATACGCCCCTGGGCCCGCAGCCTGTGCCCGCCAACCCGATTCGCGTGTTGCTGCTCGACGACCGCGAAGAGAACCTGGTGCTGCGAGCGGCAATCCTGCGACAAAAGGGTTACCGGGTCGTGACCTCCAACTCGATCGAGGAAGCCGAGTCGAAGCTGCAGGCCATCGATATCGCCGTGCTCGACTACCATTTAGGTGCTGGAAAGTTCGGTACCGACGTAGCCGAAACCCTCCGCCGCAAGCGTCCGCAAGTTCCCATCATCATTTTGTCGGCAACCTTGGAGCGGAAGTTTGGCGGCATTGCCGACATGCATCTGCTGAAGGGATACAGCTCGGTCGATGACCTGGTGGGCGCACTGCGCTCATTTGAGGCGAAAAAGCGCGGCCGCCCCGTCGTCGTGGATGCGCGCGACTTCTACTACTCACGCATCTCCATGGCAATGGGCGACGACATCGTGCTGGAGATTCTGGATCGCGACGGCAACTGGCAGTTCGTCAACGACTATTTCGCTGCCATGAATGGACACAAGCGCGCCTGGTTTGCGGGCAAGAACCTGTTTGACAACTTCCCGCAATTGGGAGAAGAGTGGCGCGAAGTCGTTCGCACCGTAGCCGATACGCGGGAGACCTACATCGACCGCCGTGGATTTCGCGGCGCCTCCCATCTTCCCGATAAAAGTCCGCACTGGACCTGGAATGTGTTGATCTTCCCCATCAAGCTGCATGACGACCGCGATGGGGTGGTGCTCACGGCGCGGTTGATTGAGAAGAAATAAACTGCCCGGTTGAAGCCGCTCCCCCACACCAAAACGAAATCATTCTAGCTTCGGTTTCGACGCTCTGGGGGCAGCGCACTTCCAATTGCATCGGCGACCGCCGCCTGCAGGGCTTCGCGATCGCTGTAGTCCCGCGGATCGAGCGGAGCATGAAAGACGATCGTCGCCGTTCCCGGCCGCAGAGCAAATCGCGTCTTCGGCCAACACTCGTAAGTTCCCAGTAACGTGACGGGAAGCACGGGCACGCCTGACTCCATCGCCAGGTGAAACGGACCTTTCTTGAACGGCAGCAACCGGCCGTCGCCGGAACGCGTACCTTCCGGATAGACCAACATGTGCAACCCTTGGTGAAGAACGTTGATGGCTGCACGGACGCCTTCAATCGCAGCTTCGCGGTCGGCACGATCCACGGGAACGAGCTGCGCCAACCTCATGCCGGTTCCAAGGATGGGAATCCGAAACACCTCCTTCTTTACCAGGACCGAGCAGCGTCCCGGAATACTTGGTATCAGCACTGGTGGGTCAAGATTGGAGGCGTGATTCGACATGAAGATGTAATTCTGCCCGGGTCGCAGATTCTCTGATCCACGGCGTTCGATCTTCACTCCGGCGAGACGAACGCCGAGGATAGCCAGGTGGCTGGCTATCCGGTAAAGAGGGTTGACATCGCCAGTGAGCAGGGCCCACAAGACCAGCGGCGGCCCAACAACCAGGATGGAGAGTCCCCAGAAGCTCAGCATAGCGCCGGCGCGAATCAACGGCGGCCTCGGGCTTCGTCATCTCCGTGGATCCAGGCCGCGCGATGGGCGCGCTGCTCGGGAGTTACGCTGGCAAGATCACGCAGCTCGTAAGCCTGCTCTTCGCGGGCCCCCAAGCGTAACTCCACTTCCCGCTTCCCTGCTCGACTTTCCAGCTGCAGATGGATAGTTGTTCCCGGTTGCAAACGCGTAAGCTCGTCATCGAGCGACGCGTCTGCGGGTTTTCCATTGATAGCAGCGACCCGATCGCCGGGCACTACACCCGCGCGTTGCGCGTCGCTTTTGGGATCTACCGCGATGACCTCGGGCTGACCGCCCAGGTTAGTCGTGGTAGTGAAGCCGGCGGTGGCCACCTGGTAGGCATTCTTCACCAAATGCAAGCCGGCGAAGCGGAAGAAATCATCGTAGGGGATCTCCTTGACGCCGGCGACGTAGTCGCGAAAAAACTGGTCGAAGCTATCGCCTGTAATGGTTTCGGCCGCCTGCTCCACCGCAGCGGAATCCGGAAAGAAGCGGTGCTGCTTGGCATAATGTTCATTCATCCATTGCAGCAAGTCGCGCAGGGACTTACTGCCGCTGGTTAACTGTCGAATGCGCAGGTCAAGCAGGATGCCCAGAATCTCTCCTTTGTTGTAGTAGCTGATGCTGCGCTCCGGCGAACGATAAAACGCCATGCCTTCGAACCATGCGTCCAGACTCGACTCCTCCACCGACTGCCAATGATGGGCTGGCCGCTGCTGCAGTTCGGAAATTTCATCCGCCACCCGCTGCTCATACTCCTTTTCGTCGATCAGACCGGCGCGAGCCAGCATCAAGTCACCCACGGTGCTGGTCACCCCTTCGCTAAACCACAACGCGCGCGTATCGTTTTCGCGCTGATAGTCAATCGGCTCGAGCGATTGTGGTCGAATGCGTTTGACGTTCCACAGATGAAAGAACTCGTGTGCAGTGACGTTCGCCACAGGCATCAAGGTTACGCGCAAACGATCGGCATTGACGTCGATGGCGGCGCCGTAAGCATGCTCCATTCCCCCCGCGCCGTGGCCATGGGGAAAATGGTAGAGAAAGGTGTACTGGTCAAAGGGTCGATCCTGCATCCAATCGACCTCGGCATGGACGATCTTCCCCAGCATCTGGTCGAGCTTTGCCATGTCAAAGGGAGCCAGATCGCCATCTACCACAACGTGGTAAGTGGCGCCGTCTTCCTGAAACACTGACTGCTGGAAGGCTCCCAGCTCCACCGGGCTGTCCACCAGCTCGTCATAGGAACGAGCGACTCCGATCACTTCGTCCACTTTGCCAGGCTGGGCGGAGCCCAAAATGTGGAGGTCGCGCATTGCCCACCCCGATGGCACATCCAGCAGGCGAATGCTCATGGGCTGCGAACGCAGTGCCGGCGAGTACATCAGCACCATAGCCCAGTTGAAGAAGCCGTGATCGGCGTTCAAGCTGCTGCCAAAGGGGTTAGGAACATCGAGATGGATATCGTAGCTGACCACGACGCAGCCAGGTGGCGCGGTAATTTCCCACTCGCTCGGCTTTGTATTCAGCACTACCGTGGGTGAGCCTGTCGTGTCCTGGGCGCGGACATCTTCGATGTTGGCTGCAAAGTTGCGGACCTGGTAGAGAGCGTTCCACACCGGCATGTCGAGGCTACGAATGCCGCTGCCTTGTGGCAGACGAATGCTAACGTGAGCCAGATGCCGGGAAGGCTCGGCCAGAGAGACGAAATATTCCGTCGGTTGTGGTTGCTTGTCCGCAGGCGACAGGCAGGTGACCGGGGTCTCAGCCCACGAGCAACCGGCTATCACCATGAGGATGACTATCCCGCAGAGTAAGCGTGCGCGCGCTGCAGTGGGAGAATTCGTCACGAGCCGATCGTTACCTCGTGTACTGATTTGAGTTTCGCGGGCAGTTTCTCGTAGATTCCGCCAAACCCGCCATTAGACAAGATGGCCACTACATCCCCAGGCCGCAACTCGGGCGCAATGGTTTTGGTAATGACGTCGGCATCAGCCAACAGGCGGGCGGCCTTACCGTTTGCACTCAAGTCTGCGATGACGGCGGCCGGATCGAGCCGCTCGGCCTTGGGAATCGCCGCCGACTTGAAGACATCTGCCAATACCACTTGGTCAGCCAGCGATAGACTCGCCGCTAATTCGTGTTGAAACACTCGCCGCCGCAGTGTGTTGGATCGCGGCTCCAGCACCGCCCACAAGCGACGCCCAGGGTAGCGCGTGCGCACCGCCTTCAGCGTCTGTGCAATGGCTGTGGGGTGGTGAGCAAAATCGTCAATGATGGTGATGCCGTGGAGCTCTGCTTTCACTTCCAACCGGCGCTTCACGCTGCGAAATTCCTTCAGGGCCGCAGCGATGGCGTCTTTCGAGATGCCATAGTTGGCTGCCATGGCGGCGGCACCGGTAGCATTGAGTACGTTGTATTCGCCTGCCAACGGAAACTCGAAGTCCGCCCACACTGCACCATCATGCAAGACACGCCAGCGGGTTCGATCTGGAGCATACTCAACGTCCACGATTCGCCAGATCGAACTCTCGCCAAATCCGTAGCGCTCGACAGGACAGAAGGCGCGATTCACGCACTCATCAACATTGGGATGGCCGTCCCACGCCACCAATCTCCCACGACGTGGGATAAGGTTTACCAACCGTTTAAAGGCCGTCTTCACTTCATCGAGATTGTGATAGATGTCGGCGTGATCAAACTCCACCGAGGTCAGGATCACAGCGTCAGGAAAGTAGTGCAGGAACTTAGGCCCCTTGTCGAAGAACGCAGTGTCATACTCGTCGCCTTCCAGGATGAACTCGCGTCCCTCATCAAGCGCGAACGAGCTGCCGAAGTTCTCCGGAATGCCGCCAATCAGGAAGTTCGGCGAATGCCCGGTATGATGAAAGATCCAGGCCAGCATTGAAGAAGTGGTCGTCTTGCCGTGAGTGCCGGCGACCACCAACCGCTCCTTACCAGTCAGGAACTCGTCATACAAAAGCTGCGCCATGGACTGAAATGGAATGCGCTGATCGAGCACTGCTTCTAACTCGACATTACCGCGTGAGATAGCGTTGCCGACAATCACCAGTTCAGGCCGAGGCTGCAGGTTAGTCTCGGCGAAGGGCTGCGAGACGGAAATATTAAGACCAGCCAGAAAGTCTGACATTGGTGGATATGCCGCAGCGTCAGAACCGGTCACGCGAAAGCCGCGCTGCTGCAGCATTCCAGCCAACGACGCCATGGCGGTGCCGCAGATGCCGATAAGATGGATGTGCCTCTGCTTCATATGTGTGGCGAGACAGTCTCGCCGCTAGCCGCTCTGGACTGCAGCTTCGTAACCCAAAGCGACCCTTTCACCTACCGCTAGCTTCGCCCGGACGCCGAATGGCAGCGTGATGCTACCACTCGATACGTGCCCCGACTTCAGACCAAACGCAATCGGAATGTTCAGATCTCCGACGATCCCCATCACCACTTCCTGCAGCGTGTAATCGAGTAAGCCCGGCTCCCGGCAATCGATCATCTCGCCGAAGATAAGCCCCTGCACGCCCCCCAGCTTTCCCGCCAGCTTCAATTGCATCAACATACGATCGATGCGGTAAGGGCGCTCCGCACGGTCCTCGATAAACAAAATCGTTCCCTGGGTACGAATTTCATACGGTGTGCCCAGTGACGCGCACAGCAACGACAAGCAGCCGCCGTAAAGTATGCCTTCACCAACGCCTTCCGCCAACGGCTTAACCTCTTCCACCTCGAACTCGTGAAGGTAGCCGTTACCGGAAGACAATGCTGTGAGCCACGACGCCTCGTCGAAGCCGCCGGGCCGGGCAATGTCGCCTGCAACCATGGGCGCGTGAAAGGTTATCAGCCCGGCCACATCGCTCAGGTAGGTCAACAATGTGGTCACGTCGCTGCAGCCAGCGAAAATCTTCGGATGTGAGCGAATCAGATCGAGATTGAGATGGGGCAGCAAATAGTTGGAGCCGTAACCTCCGCGCGCGCACAACACCGCTTGCACCTCCGAACGGCTGAACATCTCGTGCAACTCGCTTACTCGTCGCTCCACCGATCCCGCAAAGTAGCGCTCGCGACCGAAAATGGATGGCAAGTAGAACGGCTGGTAGCCGAGGCGCAACAGTTCGGCACAACCGGCTTCAAACTCGTCGCGCCGAAAACCGCTGGCGGGAGCGATGATGCCGACCGTGTCGCCGGGCCGAAGTGCAGCCGGACGCAAGCGTTCCAATTGAGCCGTAAGTTTCATCGAGTTGGCCAATCGTCAATAAAGAACTCGCCGCGGCATAGCAGCGTCGCCGGTCCGGTTAGAAACACTTCCCTGCTCCATTCCACGGTTTGGACTCCGCCAGCAGCGTGTACCCGCACCGGCGATTTCGCCTTGCCGCCGTGGATCGACGCCACGGCCGCGGCACAAGACCCGGTACCGGAAGACATGGTCTCACCCACGCCGCGCTCGCAAAAGCGAACCTCAATTTCCAGCTCGCTGCGTAGCTTAACGAACTCGACATTCATGCCATGCTTGAAATCGTGATGCCTGGAAATCTGCTCGGCCAGCGTCTGCCACCCCAGTTCAAACTCGGGAACAAAAACGACGTAGTGCGGATTGCCCATCGAAACCGGCGTGCCGATGACTTCGCCATAAGTGAATTTGACGGAGAAATCGTCGCCCACCTCAGGCTCGCCCATGGTGCTGCGAAACTCAAAGGTGTTGCCTTCACGGGTGATCAGTTCGCAGGTTTTGAGTCCAGCGCCAGTGCGAATCACTAACGAGCGGCGATGCTGCTCGGCGCAATACCAGGCCGCGACGCAGCGCGTGCCGTTGCCCGATATCTCGGCCTCGGAGCCATCGGCGTTAAGCAGCCTAACGCGCAGATCGGCGTCTTTGGCGGGCAGAACCCATTCCACTCCGTCGGCGCCGACCCCGTTGCGGCGATCACAAATCCGGCGGGCGAAGCTGTGAATGTCGCTAGGCGCATGAAGAAAATCGATGATCAGGAAGTCATTCCCACAAGCCGTAGCTTTCACGAAAGGAACGGTCGCCATTTCAGTTGCGGTCACCAATCGTAGTCGGGGCTGTATTCATGAGTAGTTCGCGGTCAACGTACGCAAACGACTGCGCGGATTGTAGCAAAGCCAGAACGTCCGGCGTATTAACCGAAAGAGTGCGGCTCGTCGTTTTGTCCGTGCGACCATTGGATGGACCGGAGGGCTGGTACACGACACAGCGTTTCTGCCCAGGTGAGACGACGGAGAAGACCTCCGTCAACTCCGTCTGATGTTGCTGAACCGCCGCCCAGACCGGATCTCCATGGCAGGCGACGATGTATTCCGCATGACGAGCGGGGTCGAGCAACGCCCATTCCCAATCGGGATGCTCGGCTTCGGAGATAATATGGCGCAGAGGAATGCCCGCCATCGGCAATGCGCCTGCATGTTCGGCCTCGTACATTAGCAGGGTTGAGGATGGGGGTATCCCAGACAGGAAGTTCGCCAGGCCTCGTTCCAATGCGATTCGTCCGCGCGAGTTCACCTGCGCTTCCCGCAGCGTGATCGGCGTTTCGCCATAGGCAGACACGTAGCTGGCGGCTATCACCGCAATCAATATCGCCCCGACCGCTATCCGCGCGCCTGGAGCGGCGAATCGCCCGACCAGGTATTGGCCCAGGATGGCGAGAAACACGGCAAACACGGGAAGCAGTTCCAGCCCATAGCGCACGTTGTAGTAGGAGAACGGATACCAGACCGGTATGTAAATCGGCACGCTACCGTAAGCGATGGACAGCGCGTAGAAGGCCACTGGCAGCCACAGCAGCAGCAGAATGCCGTACCGGCGAAAGCGCCAGACCGCCAGCGCGGTTCCGGCCAACGCCAGCAGGAAAAGCGCTCGCCCCCACGGAGCTGGTCCCAGATTGAGCTGCGCGGCCTTCACGAAATACAGTGCTGCGGTAAGCAGATGGCGCTGTCCAGGATATGGCACTGCGCCTTGAGCTGTGCTCCGCAGCGCGATGGCCTTCGCCGAATACGGACCAGAGATGAAGTCCAGCGCATTTCCGGAGACGAAGTAGGTATATACCAGCCAGTAAACCGGAACCAGCACGTTAAGCAGCAGCACCTCAATCAGCGACTTAGCCATGGCGCGATGTTGCCGCGGACCGTCGGTGCGCAGCCACCATAGAACAAATGTCCAAAGCAAGACGAGCCCGAAGACGATGGCGGCAAACCATCCGTCGTACCGCGTCAACGCTCCTCCAGCCATGGCGATGCCGCAAGCTTCCAGAGCTTGCGGCGGTTTCATCGTCGCAGCCTTTACCGGCGAACTGGGCTCCGGCGGAAACGTCGCCCGCAGAAACTCGTCGAGATACACCAGCGCCCAAAGGAAGAAGGCCAGAAAGATGGGCTCGTTCATCGCCGTAGCTTGCATATACATCAGGTTGGGGTTCAGCGCATAGATGGCAGCGGCCGAGTAGGCGGCCAGTTGTCCCGCGCGGGCGCTGACCAGGCGAAACACGGCGAGCGATCCGAGGACGTAAGCCACCATTCCGGGAATAGCTCCAGCCATGCCGCTGCGCCATAGCACATCGTTCCACACGAACGGCAGCATGGCGACGTGTTGCAGCGGCAGCCACACGGTTCCCAGTTGCCCATAAGAAGCGATGGGATGACGATTGTCGACCACACGGCGCGCGATGTTCAGGTGAGCAACTGCGTCGCCGTAAAGCAACAGTTGTTGATGAGCGTAGTAATACAAGAGTGCGGCAATCGAAAGCACGCCCAGCACGAGGGTAAATCGCGCTTCGTCGCGCTGGCGTTGGTAGCGTTGTTCCAGAGTACTGCGGTCAGAAGGCTTCACGAAAGATGTTCGGCGAAGAACGCAGCTCGAAGTGTACAACTTGCGGCCCGACCGAAGCCACATAGCCGATCGAGGCGGCAATGGTGCCCCGCGACTTTAGCGTTCGCGGAGGCGCAAATGCTAGCGCAGGGCGAAAATAGAAAATGTTGCACAGCAGCCCGGCCCATCGCAGGCTTTCCCCCAGACCGTGCCTGTATAATCGTTCGTTTGCACTCTATCCCTAAGGAGTATTGGTTGCAGCAGGCGGAAATCGGCATCATCGGAGGCAGCGGTCTGTACACCCTGCCCGGTTTCAGCGATGTACATGAAGTATCGCTGGAAACCCCATTTGGCGCGCCTTCCGACCCTTATGTGCTGGGAACGCTGGAGGGCTGCAAGGTGGCTTTCCTTTCCCGTCACGGGCGTGGGCATCGTCTCATGCCTACGGAGATCAACTACCGTGCCAATATTCATGGCCTGAAGCAGCTCGGAGTGGAACGCATTCTGTCGCTCTCGGCGGTTGGCTCGCTGAAGGAAGAGCACCATCCCCTGGACTTTGTGATTCCCGATCAATTTATCGATCGCACCCGCCATCGCGTAGACACCTTCTTCGGCGACGGGATGGTTGCGCACGTCGGTTTCGCCGATCCCATTTGCGGCGAGCTGGCCAAAGTGGCAGCCGCGGCTTGTAGTAGCGCCCGAGTCAACGTCAAGTCCGGTGGCACCTATCTCAACATGGAAGGTCCGCAATTTTCCACCCGCGCCGAGTCCAACCTGTATCGCAGTTGGGGGCTCGACGTGATCGGCATGACCAACCTTACTGAAGCTCGCCTAGCGCGCGAGGCCGAGCTGTGCTATGTCACCGTCGCCATGGTTACCGATTACGACTGCTGGCATCAGGAGCACGACTCGGTAAGTGTCGAACAGATCGTAGCCGTGCTGCTGAAGAATGCCGAGCACGCGTGCAGCGTCGTGCGGAAGGCGGTTGCGGCGATGCCGAAGACGCGCGGTTGCAAATGTGGCTCAGCGCTGAAGAACGCCATTATCACCCAGAAAAATGCCGTGCCGGCAGCGACCCTCGAACGCCTGCGCCTGCTGGTCGGCAAGTATTTCGATTCCGAACAGAAAGCGGGAACATAGCACTTGTCCATTCTTGTCGTTGGTTCGGTTGCATTCGATACTCTGAAAACTCCTTTCGGCGAGCGCCAGAAGATTCTGGGTGGCGCGGCTACTTACTTTTCGCTCTCCGCCAGCTATTTCGCCGAGGTGCGCGTAGTAGCGGTCGTGGGCCAGGATTTTACGGTGGAAAACGAAGCGGTGATGAAGGACCGCAGCGTCGATACTCGCGGCATTCAACACGCTCCGGGCAAGACGTTTCACTGGACTGGGGAGTACGGCGAAAACGTCAACGAGGCGAAAACGCTCAACACGGAGTTAAACGTTTTCGAAACCTTTGAACCGTCGATTCCGGCCGAGTATGGCGACTCCGATTACCTGTTTCTCGCCAACATCGATCCGGCGCTGCAAGTCCGGGTTCGCGACGCCATGCCCAAGGTGCAACTGGTCGGCGGCGACACCATGAATTACTGGATCAGCGGCCATCGCCAGAATCTGGACACCATGTTGAAGCGGGTTGACGTCTTGCTGATCAACGACACCGAAGCCAAGATGCTGGCCGGCGACACCAGCTTGCCGCGAGCCGCGCATAAGGTGCTGGAAATGGGCCCGCGCGCGCTGGTCATCAAGCATGGCGAGTACGGCGCCACCATTTTCTTCCGCGACGGCGAATTTGCCGGCGGCCATCATCCCTTCCGCGCTCCTGCCCTGCCCTTGGACCAGGTGCGTGATCCCACCGGAGCCGGGGACAGTTTTGCCGGCGGCTTCATGGGCTACATCGCATCCCAGGGCGAGGTGAATCGCCGGGTGCTGAAGCACGCCATGTTTTACGGCAGCGTGATGGGCTCGTTCGCGGTCGAGCGCTTCGGCACCGAGCGGCTGCAATCGCTTACCCGCGAAGGCATCGACGAGCGCTTCAATGTGTTTCGCGAGCTGACCCATCTGGACTGAATGCGCGTTCGCACAGCCGGGGCGCCAAACATGAGTGGGAGATCACGCGGTTGATCTGCGAGCTGTGAATAGCGAGAAGCGCACGGCGGCTGGGCTAGATCGATTGCACCGGTACCGCCATCAGGTCCTCGACCAGCCCAACTTCTTTCTGAACAAAGGGTTCAGCGTATTGCACGCCGGCAAGCAGGCCGTAGTAGCCGGCCATGGCCGCGAGGCGTTCGCGGATTTCCGCCTGGCGCGGAAACAGCCCGCTGCCCGCCGCCTGATCCTGATACTGCGAACGGTAAGCCATCAGCGACGCAAAGCGCGTCTCGAACTGCGCTGAGATGTCGACCACAAACGTTGGCCGAACGTCGGCATAGAGGCTGGCGTAAACGATCTTGTACGGACGGTGTGGCGCGGCGCCGAGTTCGAGCTTGGCCAATCCCGCCAGAAATGTGGCCTCGTAGCCCAGCACCGAGGCAGTGGCATGATCCGGATGTCGCGCCTGCCAGTAAGGCAGGATCAGCACTCGCGGCCGTAGTTGGCGAATGACCCGGGCGACTTTCAGCCGGTTGTCGTAGGTGTTCTCGACCCGCCCGTCGGGAATATCCAGCGCCTGCCGCCAGCCGGCTTTTAGGATGCGCGCCGCCTCGTCGGCCTCGCGCGCGCGATCTTCGACGGTACCGCGCGTACCCATTTCGCCCTGGGTGAGATCGAGAATGCCAGTGCGGTACCCGTGCTCGGCCATCTTCAGCAGAGTGCCGCCGCAGGTCTGCTCGACATCGTCACGGTGGGCCGCGATGGCCAGAATGTCGGCATGAGCAGAGTCGGCCATCAAGGCTAAAGCCTCATCGCCACGGCCACGCCGTCGCGCAGCGGAAGAATTGTGGTGTACCAATCTGTCGAGGCGTAGAGCAGACGATTCAACTCCACTACGCCTTCGGTGTATTTGTCGGGTTCCGGTTTCGGCAAATCGGGATTGCCGGCGGCGTACGCCACCCTTCCACTCCATAAAGTGTTGTCGGTGAGAAAGAGTCCGCCTTGGCGCACGCGCGGCGCGGCCATGTTAAACACGCGCGGGTAGTCGTGCTTGTCAACGTCACTGAACAGAATGTCAAACTGCTCCTTACGCTCCGACAGCAACTCCAACGCGTCGCCGACGTGCACCTCGATGCGATCGGCCACGCCCGCCTGAGCGAAGTAGCTGCGAGCCTCTTCGGCATTCTTGCGGCTGCCGTCGGTGTAATGAACCTTGCCCCCTTCGCCCACCGCCTTGGCCCACCAGATGGTTGAATAGCCGATGGCCGAACCCATCTCGAAGACGGTCTTGGCATTGATCAACTTCGCGTATTGGTAGAACAGGCGGCCGACGGCAGGACCCACGATGGGGATGTCGCGCTGCTTCGCCTGAAGTTCCATCTCCTGCAGCACCGGTTCGCGCGGCGGCAGCATGGCATAGAGGTAATTTTCAACGCAGTCATCGGTGAAACTTTGCATGCAGTCGATCCTCGAAACTCGCGGAACAGATCCCTTGATGGCTGAGACGGCTCTTGATGACAAGAACCAGAAACCTCGTAGCGCCCTGCCTTGAGCCGAAAGGCAGAGCGCCACACTAATCGATTAGCCTAGCGTCTGCCCCGGTTTCATCTCCAGTATTTCCGGGCCGCCGGGACCGACCAGCTTCTTCAATTCGCCTGGCCGGCCAGTGAGCATGGGAAAGGTTCCAAAGTGCATGGGGATGACCGTCTTGGGCTCGAGCAGCATACAGGCTTTGGCGGCTTCGCGCGGACCCATGGTGAAGTGGTCGCCAATCGGCAGCAGCGCAATCTCCGGCGCGTAGAGCTCGCGAATGATTTGCATGTCGCCGAACACCGCGGTATCGCCCGCGTGATAGAGCTTCACGCCGCCGGGTAGCTCCAGCACGTAACCGCAGGCCTCGCCGCCGTATACAATGCTGCCATCGTCATCTTGAATACCGCATGAGTGCACCGCGTGGGTCATCGTAATCTTGATTCCGGCGACGGTCTGAGTGCCTCCCTTATTCATGGGAGATATCTGCTTGGCGCCTTTTTTCTCCAGCCAGAGGCAGAGTTCAAAGATGCCGACCACCATCGGATTCAGCTGTTTCGCGATGCGCACCGCGTCGCCGATATGATCGCCGTGCCCATGGGTGCAAATCATGACGTCGCATTTCTTGACCTGCTTTTCGTCCTCGGGACAAAGCGGATTGCTCAGCCAGGGATCGATATAGACAGTCACGCCGTCGGCCGTTGTGATGCGAAAAGTTGCGTGGCCCAGCCAGGTAAGGCGGTTGCCTTGTAAATTCATACTTGCCTCGTGCGACTTTGGATGTGAGGAAGGATCACTGGGTTTCCGACTCGCGCCAGCCGCGATAGCCGCCGGCCAGCGAAATTGCGTTCTTGAAACCCATCTTCTTGAGATTGAGGGCGGCCAGCGCCGAACGGCTGCCTCCGCCACAATATAAAACCAGCTTGCGATCCTTGTCCGTGGTGATCTGGTCGATATTCACTTCCAAAATTCCGCGCGGCATGTTCACTGCGCCCGGAATTGTTCCCTTCGCCTGCTCGTCGCGCTCGCGCACGTCGATCAGAATAAAGTCCTCACCCGATTGCTGCATGTGCTTGAGATCATCGGGAGCAATCTCGCTGATCTGCGATTTCGCTTCATCGACCAGTTGCTTAAACTCGGGTAGCGGCATGTGGGAGTTCACCTCGCAGGCAAGAATTCTATTGGCTAGGCGAGCCGCCCGCAACTAAGGCCGCACGAGCCTTCAAAAACCCACGAACACCGGCTCGGGCTGCAACTCAATGCCGAACTCTCGCCATACGCGGGCCTGAATTTCATTTTTTAACGCGATGATATCGGCTGCGGTTGCACTGCCGCGATTAATGATCGCCAGCGCGTGCCGGCGTGAGATGCCGGCTGCTCCCTTGACGTAGCCCTTGGCAAAACCGGCCTGCTCCACCAGCCACGCCGCCGGCAATTTGCGGAATCCGTCGGGCGTAGGATAACTGGGCAAGTGGAGTCCCCGCGATTTCAACTTCGCACTTAGCGACTCAAACAAATTGGACGGGACAACCGGATTCTTGAAGAATGATCCGGCGCTGCGTGCGTCTTCATCGCCCGGAACGATGAGCATAGCTTTGTTACGTCGGATCTGGCGCACCGCTGCTCTTACCTCGGTCAGTGATGGTTGGCCCGGATGATCAGCAAAGAAGTTCTGCAGATCGGCATAGCGCAGCCTGGGGCTGCCCCCTTCGCGAACGGCAAACGACACGTTCAGCACAATGTAGCGTCCACGATCGCTGGTATTGAAGATGCTAGAGCGATACGTAAAACGGCAATCGGCTTTCGCCAGCGTCTTGATTTGCAATGACTGCAAATCAAGGACGCGTACGTCCTGAATTGTCTCGGAAACCTCCTGGCCATAGGCGCCGACGTTCTGTATTGGTGTTCCGCCTACTGTGCCGGGAATTCCGCTGAGGCACTCCAGCCCCGCGCAACCGGTGTCGACGGTCAGAGCTACCAGTTCGTCCCAATCGTATCCGGCGCCCGCCGTGAAGCTGATCCTTCCATCCGCAGCAGCGTCGTGCGACAGTCCGGCAATGCCGATCTTCAATACCAGGCCGGGGAAGCCGGCATCCGACACCACCAGATTGCTGCCTCCGCCCAGAATGAACAGGGGTAATTGCCGTACGCGTGCGAGGTCGACCGCCTCGATCACGTCGGCTTCGGTGTGCGCCTCGACAAAATAGCGAGCCGGTCCACCCACGCCCAGCGTCGTCAGGGGAGCCAGAGCAACATTTTCGCGGATCAACATCGGCTAGGAACACTATAAATGTAAGGGTACGACACGGGGTTTTGGCCGGAGCTTCGAAATCATGCATCCCTGTGACGCAGATCACAAACTCTCGGCCCGTCGAAAAGTTATGCTGAACCTCGTTTCAGCGCCCGAGTACCCGCCCGAACTCAGGCGTTCGGCGAATCCGCAGCGTTGCTTTCTTGACTTGCGTTGCTGGCGAAATTGATAATCATAGGTTCGCTTATACGCTCCGCGCTCATAAGGAGTAGGCTTCGTGGCTTCTTCCGCCAGTTCGATTGATACCAGCACCGCCCGTCTTCGACCGGGGGTAGCGCCCTTACGCGCCGGACAAGGGACGTCGTTTATCCTGCGCCGCCTGCATTCGCTCTCCGGCATCGTCCCCATCGGCGCCTTCCTGGTCGAGCACTTCATCTCCAATTCGGAAGCCACCAATGGGGTCCAGGCTTACAACGACCAGGTCAAGTTCCTCACCAGCCTGCCGTTCGTGCATGTGATGGAGTGGGTCTTCATCTTTATTCCGATCCTTTATCACGCGCTGTACGGAATCTGGATCTGGTATAAGGGCGACTCGAATGTGAGCGAGTATCCGTGGAGCGGCAACTGGCTCTACACCTCGCAGCGCTGGACCGGTATCATCGCCTTTATCTACATCGTGTATCACGTGGTCGACATGCGCTTCGCCGGCGTGCATCTGATGGGCGGCGGCTATCAGTACGCGTTCTCCAAGGTCTGGTACGACTTTCAGAGCCCTTGGACAATCGCCTTCTACGTGATCGGAATTGTCGCCGCTTCCTGGCACTTCGCTTATGGGGTTTGGTTGTTTGCCGCCAAGTGGGGGATCACGGTCGGCGAGAAGGCGCGCCGCCGCTTCGGCTTCGTTTGTCTCGGGTTGGCTATCGCCCTGGTCGGCATCGGGATTTGGACGATCAGCGGTTTTGTAAGCACTCCGGCCAGTCAGGTTCCCTGGGTCGAGCACGACTAATATTTTGTCTTCGTAGAGATACATAAGACTTCATCATGGCTCATCCTAAAATTATTGTTGTGGGTGGCGGGCTGGCAGGACTGGCAGCCACCATCAAGATCGCCGAGATGGGAGGTCACGTTGACCTGTTCTCCATCGTTCCGGTCAAGCGGTCTCACTCGGTGTGCGCCCAGGGCGGCATCAACGCCGCCAAGAACCTGAAGGGCGAAGGCGACTCCACCTGGCAGCACTTCGACGACACCGTTTATGGCGGCGACTTCCTGGCGAATCAGCCGCCGGTGAAGGCCATGTGCGACGCGGCGCCCGGCGTCATCGACCTGCTCGACCGCATGGGCGTTCCCTTCAACCGCACGCCCGAAGGCTTGCTGGACTTCCGCCGCTTCGGCGGCACACTCTACAACCGCACGGCCTTTGCCGGCGCCACCACCGGTCAGCAACTGCTCTACGCGCTCGACGAACAGGTGCGCCGCTACGAATCGGAAGGCAAGGTCACGAAGTACGAAGCCTGGGAATTTCTCTCCGCCGTCATCGACGACAAGCGCGTTTGCCACGGCATCTGCGCCCTCGATCTGCGCAGCATGGCGGTGCACACCTTTCCGGCCGAAGCCGTCATCATGGCGACCGGCGGCAACGGCGCCATCTTCGGCAAGTCCACCAACTCGGTGGTCTGCACCGGATCGGCGCAATCGGCGCTCTATCAGCAGGGCGCGTTCTACGCCAACGGCGAGTTCATCCAGGTGCATCCCACCTGCATTCCCGGCGAAGACAAGCTGCGGCTGATGTCGGAGTCGGCGCGCGGCGAGGGCGGCCGCGTCTGGGTGCCCCGGCAGCCGAGCGACAAGCGCGATCCCAAGAGCATTCCCGACAGCGAGCGCTGGTACTTCCTGGAAGAGTGGTATCCCAAGTACGGCAACCTGGTGCCGCGCGATATCGCGACGCGCGCTATTCACAAGGTCGTCTACGAGCACAACCTCGGCATCGACGGCCAGCCGATGGTCTATCTCGACCTGACCCACATCGATCGCAAGATTCTCGACCGCAAGCTGGAAGGCATCCTGGAGATCTACGAGAAGTTTGTCGGCGACGATCCGCGCGACACGCCGATGAAGATCTTCCCCGGCATGCACTACACCATGGGCGGCTTGTGGGTGGACTTCGAGCAGCGCACCAACATCGAAGGCCTGTACGCCGCCGGCGAGTGCGACTACTCGATTCACGGCGCCAATCGCCTGGGCGCGAATTCCCTGCTGTCATGCATTTATGGCGGATTCATCGCCGGCCCGCATGCGGTCAAGTACGCCCATAACGTGATCAAGACCGGGCGGCATCCGGCGCGGACACGTCTTCGACTCGGAGCGCAAGCGCCAGGAAGAAATCAATGCCCGGCTGATGAAGAGCGACGGCACGGAGAATCCGTTCCTGCTGTGGCGCGAGCTGGGCGAGACCATGACCAAGAACGTCACGGTCATTCGCTACAACAAGAACATTCAGGAGACGGACGCCAAGCTGGTCGAGTTGCTGGAGCGCTACCGGCACGTCAACCTGAGCGACCGCTCGATGTGGGCGAACACATCGTTCGTCTTCGCGCGGCAGCTCTACAACATGCTGCAACTGGCGCGGGTGATTGCCCAGGGCGCGGCCATGCGCGACGAGTCGCGCGGCGCGCATTACAAGCCGGACTTCCCGGAGCGCGACGATGCCAACTGGTTGAAGACCACAAAGGCGTACTTCGCCGCCGACGCCGACGAGCCGCGCTTCGAGTTCGAGCCGGTGGACACGTCGCTGATCAAGCCGCGGCCGCGACGGTATGACGCGGCGACGTAAAGGCAGTTGTCGGTTGTCAGTGGCCAGTTGTCAGTCGTCCGGTCTTCGGTTTGGCCGCCTGAGCAATGCCAGATATCGGCTGTTGGGCGCCAACTGCAGGACCTTTATTGACGATTGTTGTTGGCCGTTTGTCGGCCCAGACGCGAGTTTGAGTGGTAGGCGATCGACCAGCGCCATAGGTGCGAAATAGTTTAGCCCAGCGCTTCAGCGCTAGGTAGGCGAACGCAAAAGGCCAAGTCCTGTAGGGACGGCAGAAGATGAGCGAAGGACGGATCTGTGTGTGATAGGGGTCCTTCGACTCCGGCGCGCAAAGGAAGCGCGCCTGCGCTCAGGATGACACATTTGCACGGTCGGCACCAAAACAGGTCCCTCCGCTCGGACTGAAGTCCTCGGTCGGGATGACACCCGGATCGGGGACACAGATTGATTTCTCGCTGATGGCTGACAGCTCCGAATAAATAACATGGCGAACTCTAAAACTGTAATCATAAAAATCAAACGGCAAGACACTCCCGAGTCCAAGCCGTACTGGGAAGAATTCGAACTGGCGTACCGGCCCGGCATGAACGTCACCTCCTCGCTGATGGACATCGCCGCCAATCCGGTGACCCGCCAGGGCAAGCCCACGACACCGATCACCTACGACTCCAATTGCCTGGAAGAGGTTTGCGGCTCCTGCGCCATGATCATCAATGGCCAGGCCAAGATGGCCTGCTCGGCGCTGATCGACAACCTTAAGCAGCCGATCACGCTGGAGCCGTTCTCCAAGTTCCCGGTCGTGCGCGATCTGTCGGTCGACCGCAGCGTGCTCTTCGAGAACCTGAAGAAGGTGAAGGCCTGGATACCGGTCGACGGCACCTACGATCTCGGTTCCGGCCCGCGCCAGTCGGCGCAAGAGCAGGAGGAGGCCTATCCCCTGTCGCGATGCATCTCCTGCTGCTGCTGCATGGAAGCTTGCCCGCAGTTCAACGAAAAAACCGGCTTCGTGGGCGCGGCCACCATCTCGCAGGTCCGGCTGTTCAACACCCATCCCACCGGCAAGGGACAAAAAATCGAGCGTCTGCAGGCCCTGATGGGCGATGGTGGCATCCAGGAATGCGGCTACGCGCAAAACTGCGTCGAAGTTTGCCCCAAAGATATCCCGCTCACCAGGTCCATCGCCGATGTCGGCGGACAGGTAATGTGGCAGGCGATCAAGGATTTCTTCCGCACGTAGAAGCGTTATCATCGTCGCAAATCGAAATGCGATTTGTATCAGGGCGCGGCTTCAAGCCGCGCCGCAAACTCGTTTCTACTCCGGGCTTCAGCCCCTGTCTTCAGCGGCTGAAGCCGCTGCTCTTTGTAGCGCGCTTATGGCACGACTAAAGGTCGTGCCCTGATACAAACCTTATTGCATCCGACCTTGAGATTTGAAGGGCGCCGGCCGACAAGCTGGCGGCTCTTCTTTTGGACTCCCGTTTGACACGGTCCGGCTCACTTCCTATGATTCGGCTGGCGATTTGAGTAAACTTAAGTGGGGTATTCTCAGAACGGAGTAAGCACGGTGGGCGCATTTGGCGAACGTCTGCGTCGAGAACGGGAGATGCGTGGCATCTCGCTCGATGAGATCGTCGCCACCACCAAGATCGGCACGCGGTCTGTTGCGCGCTCTCGAAAACGAGCAGTTCGACCTGCTCCCTGGCGGAATCTTCAACAAGTCCTACGTGCGTGCTTACGCCAAGTGCGTTGGCATCGACGAAGACGAAGCCGTGGCCGCCTACATGGAGGCGGCCAGCGAAACTCCGCCTGACGCCCGCGTCATTGCTCATCAAGCTTCTTTCCACTCCGACCGTGTACCTGAACGCAGCGCCACATTTCCAGTATTGCCGGTGCTTATCTTATTGCTTGTGATAGCAGGAGCGATTGGCGGCTGGAAGGTTTACCAGGACCGGCAGCGCGATCGCGAGGTTCGCAGCCCTGCCGCAACTTCGACCGATACGACCGCGTCCGGGCCCAGCGCGGCTCCGCCCGTTGCCCGCGGTTCCGAATCGCCCGGCATGGCCGCCTCGCCGGCAGCGAATAACGCTACAACACCACCGAGTGAACGTCAGGCTTCGAGCGCCGGCTCTAAGACTCCCGCGCAAACTCTGCCCTCGTCCACTGCGTCTGCCTCGGGAGCGGCGAACGCTGTATCAACTAACGCCGCCGTGGGAGCGCCTTTCGAGGTCGTCGTCCGGCCTAAAGACAGCGCGTGGGTGTCCATCAAGTCCGACGGTAAGTTCGTGGTTCGCGGCATCATCAGACCGCCTGATGTGAAGACGATTCGTGCTACCAGCCAGGTTGTCTTCTGGACCGGCAATGCAGGAGCGGTGGAAGTTTCGTTTAACGGCAAGAGCGTTCCCCTGCCCGGGGATGCCAATCAGGAAGGCGTGCTGGTGTTCGATTCGCGAGGCGTGCTGCAGCATCCCATCCGCGGCGGCGGTCCAATGACAGAACCCGGCTGCAATCCAGCAGCACAATCCCTCATGAAAAATATTGGTGAAAATGTTGTTCGCATCGAAGCGGCAGCCTTGCGCGCGCTGGCTGATCGCCTGGCCGGCCCGATGGCAGAGAGCTTCGATCGTGCCGTAGAACTGCTGTACTGCTGTGCCGGGCGCATCGTGGTCACCGGCATGGGCAAGAGCGGGCTGATCGCGCGCAAGATTGCGGCCACGCTCACTTCGACCGGAAGTCCCGCCCTGTTTCTCCATCCCGCCGAAGCCATGCACGGCGACCTGGGCATGGTGGTGCGCGGCGACGTGGTGCTGGCGCTTTCGGCCAGCGGCGAAACCTCCGAGATATTGCAACTGCTGGCCACGGTAAAACGACTGGGCGTGCCGTTGATCGCCATGACCTGCGATGAGCTTTACTCGTCGCGGGATGAGCGTGCGCTCTCCACCCTGGCCCAGTCTGCCGACATCGCGCTTGATTGCTCGGTGGCGCACGAGGCCTGTGCCCTCGGCCTGGCGCCTACTGCTTCGACAACCACCATGCTGGCGCTCGGCGATGCCTGGCGGTCGCGCTCTCGGAGCGGCGCGGATTCAAGGAAGAAGATTTCGCCAACCTGCATCCCGGTGGCAAGCTGGGCAAGCGCTTTCTACGCGTCTCATCGCTGATGCACACCGGCGACACCGTGCCGCGGGTTGCGCCGGCAACGCCTATGGGCCAGGTGATCTACGAAATGTCGCGCAAGGGTCTGGGGATGACCACGGTGGTGGAAGGGGAAAAGCTGGTCGGAGTCATTAGTGACGGCGATTTACGCCGCTTGCTGGAACATCATGGCAAAGAGGTTCTGGAGCTTACCGCTTCCGAATGCATGACTCGCACCCCTAAGGTCGTGGGCCCGGAAGTTTTCGCCATCGCCGCGCTCGACATCATGGAGCAGAAGAAAATCACTTCCCTTCCCGTGGTTGATGAGAGCGGGCTCCTGCAAGGCGTGCTGCATCTGCACGACCTGTGGGGCACACAGATGTTGTAACGCGGTGCTATTTGGTCGGTGTGCTCTCCAGCGTCTTCTGGATAATCATCAACTGAGCCGGCGCAACGTCCTGGGCCGTCGACCGTATGACCGCGACAAATTCGGCGATCTCCTGCGGCGTGCCGGGAAAACCTATATTGCCCTTTGGACTATCGGAATTCGCCAGCGCTTTGCCATCGGCGTCGACCACCGCCCACAACGGCAGCCCCGTGCCTGTGGGAGTGCCTAACCGTGTTGCCAATTCGGGCGCGCCCTCATTGCGCTCGTAGTCAATTGGTATACGGACGTAGTACTTCTGCAGGATGGGCGCGGCCGCGCTCTGGTCAAAAAGCTGATCCATGTGGTGACACCAGATACACCAGTCGGCGCCAAACTCGACGAATCCCAGCTTGCCACTGTTGCGCAAGCCGACCAGGCCGTTCTGAAAGACCTCGTCAGCTGGAGCCAGAAGCGCGAATCGATTGAGAAACTTGGCAACTTTGTCAGCTGAAACCGCGCCCTTGTCCAGCAGTCGGGTCGCCGTACGAGCCTCGACCAATTCCCCGTTCTTGCTCACGATGGTGATCAATGGTCCGGTTTCCGGCTCGACCTTGAGATCGGCGTCCAGATGGCGCGCGAACTTCTGCAACTCGCCGAGATTGTCGGTGCTCACTGGGGCGGCAACGTAACCATCGCGCAAGGGTTGAACCGCCAGAGCGCTTTCCATGGTGTTCTGTAGCTCGGAACAGTGGGTGCACCAGGTGCCTCCATAGATCACCAGCACGCGCCGGTTTTTCTGCTGCGCCTGCCGGAATGCCTTCGCAAGCGTTTGGCTGGCGACAGGGTTGGGGTAAAACACGAATCCCATTGCTTCCTGCTACGCTTGCAGTTCGGTTCGGGGGACCGGCAGCGGGCGTGGATATCTGCTGCGCTGGAAGTGAAACGGCAGACGTGGAGAAGAATATCGACAGAATGAGTGCAGGCGATAGTCGCATGAGGGTAGTGTAGAACCCGTTTCGAGCGATACCTAAAGCTGTTTCGCGTCGGTCTACGGGGCGTCAGTTGCCGTTTGCCTCGTCTCGGGGTACATTAAAACCACGTTGCATCTAGATTGCAACACCTTTTATGAGCCCAACGTGCTCGAAGAATCACATTCCGCAGTTCGTAGGTTTCAGCTTGTTCCAGTTCGTGCTTTTGGCATTGCTGCTCAGCGCCGGTGCGCTCGCCAGCGACTGGCAAAAGAAAGTGCCAGAAGCCGAACGTACCGCGCAGAATCCCCTGGCTAACGATGCCAGTGCCGTTTCCGCCGGCGGTCAAATGTACACGGAGAAATGTGCGAAGTGTCACGGAGCTAATGCCGAAGGAAAAGGCCATCATCCTTCGCTGCGCACGGCGAGTGTGCAGGACGCGACCCCGGGCGAGTTGGACTGGGTGATTACCCACGGCACCGGAATCCATGGTATGCCTGGCTTCGGCAAACTGTCTGAGACCGAGCGCTGGCAACTGGTGTCGTACATCAAGTCGCTTGGAACTGCGGGGGGACAGGCCAGTCCCAAATAGCGCCTATCAGGCACAATCGAAGCGGCAGAATCTCTGGTTGTTCGGCCACCCTTAGTCCCCTGGGAACACGAGCCGACGGCTGACAGTTGCCCTTAGAACGGTATATCTTCGTCGGTAATCTCAGGACCGCCGCCCGTCTGCGCCTGCGAGACATCGGGCTCGGGAATGCGCTGGTCGTAACCGCCGGAAGACTTCCCTGCACCGGAGCGCCCGCCGCTGTATCCGCCGCCTTCGCCGCCACCCTCGCGCGGGCCACCGCCCCCGAGCAGCACCAGGTCGTTGATGATGATCTCGGTCTTGTATTTTTTCTGGCCGGTCTCCTTGTCGTCCCAGGAATCGCTGTGCAGGCGGCCTTCGATGTAGACCTTACTACCCTTTTTTAAGTACTCGCCGGCAATCTCTGCCGTGCGCTGAAAGGCGACCAGGTTGTGCCATTCCGTGCGTTCCTGCCAGTTGCCTTCCTTGTCTTTCACGCGATCGGCCGTGGCCAGGGAAAATCGCGCCACCGCCATTCCGGTTTGGGTGTACTTCACTTCCGGATCTTTGCCGAGGTTGCCGATGAGAATGACTTTGTTGACGCTCTTCGCCATGAGAGCCGCTCCTGTCTGCCGTGATTGCGGTGAAAGGGAAATATAACAGAAAGGCGGAAGCCATCAGCGGTCAGCACGCAGTCATCGCGTTTTCCCGCAGAGTTAGCACTCAGGCGATGCGCATGGAACCGCAGATCTCTCGCCTTCGCTCGATGACAAATTGAATGGGCGCCTTGACCGGGGACGGCGAGGATGTCCTGTGGTTGAATGCTCAGGGCGAAATGCTGAGGGCGAAATGCCGAGTGCCAAATGCCAACGGCTAAATGCATCTTTACTTCGCGAATACCAAGTACAGCATCACGTAGATCACCACCCCGGTCACTGACACGTACATCCAGATGGCAAAGGTGTAAGGCGCGATGGCTTTGTGCCGTGCGAACCGGCCCTTCAGGGCGCGCGCCAGCGTAATCAGTACGAACGGCACTACCACGACAGCGAGAATGGTATGCGAAGTCAGCAGCGTAAAGTACAGCGGGCGCGAGATGCCCTGGCCGCGGAAATGTGTCACCCCGGCGCGCAGCACCAGATGGTAATACAGGTACGAGCAAAGGAAGAGCATCGAGGTGACAAACGCCGCCAACATCAGGCGCTTATGCGCCAGGATGCGTCGGGTCTTGATGCAATACAGGCCGCCGCCGATCAATACGGCACTGGAGCCGTTGAGCACCGCGTCAAGCGCGGGAAAGAACGTGGGCGCGACTTGCATCATGCCGCCGGCTTGGTGGTGCGGCGGTTGGCCACCAGGAACGATAGCGCAAACATTACCAGGGTGAATAACGACATCACCGCGAAGTTCGCGCTCAGCGAAAGCTCGGTAGACGCCGAGCCTGGGAACAGCAGCGAACGCAGCGCCTCGGTCCCGTAGGTCAGGGGATTAATGCGCATCAGCAAACGAATCCAGATGGACGCGCCGGAGAGCGGAAATAGCGATCCCGAAAGCAGCCACAGCGGAATCAGAAACAGGTTGATGATGGCGTGAAAGGCCTGGGTCGAATCCATGGGCCAGGCAATAATAAAGCCGAGCGCGGTCAGCGAAAACGCGACCAGGAAGATGGTCAGCACCGTCAGCCCTAGACTAGCTAAGGTGAAATGCACGCCCACCGCGGGCGCGAACACCAGGAAGATCATTCCTTGTGCCGTGGCCAGCGTCGCTCCGCCCAGAACTTTGCCCAGCACAATCACTGAACGGCTGACAGGCGCGACCAGCACGGAGAGCAGAAAGCCTTCCTTGCGATCTTCAATCACCGACATCATAGTAAAAATGGCCGTGAACAAGACAATCATGATCAACGCGCCGGGAAAGAAGAACGCGAGATAGTGTTGGCCGCCGGTGCCGCTGGAGCGAAACGAGGTGCCGAAGCCCGAGCCAATCACGATCCAGAACAGCAACGGTGAGGCGATGACCCCCACTACCCGCGCCCGCTGGCGGTAGAAACGTACGACTTCTCGCCACCACAGCGAAATTGCCGGCAGCATGGTACCGGCGCGAACCGGCGCAAGGGTCGCAGGAAAAGTTGTGGTCTGAGTAGCTGCCATGAAGCAAACCGTACTGGTTTATTCTAGCAGGCAGATTCGCACCTTGCGGCGAGTTCATTGCGGTGAGCACCATGCTATGTCGGCTGCCTTCGAGGCACATGGAGTCACCCCCTGCAGATGTGAACCTGGCACTCCGGCCTCCTCCACTGCGGACTATTTGGCTCTTGATCGCCGGCTCTATCTCATCCTCAGCGTTATTGCTCTCGTCTACTCGTTGTTTGCGGGATTGCGCACCCTTTCCGATTTCGATCTGGGGCTGGCAAAGTTATGTCGGCGTGAAGGGCGACCGAGGGAGGCGACCGGCGCCGACGAACATGCTGCTAACACCGAGACAAAGCACCAGCCCTGACCACGAGCAGCTAGCGTCCGCCGGTTGTTTCTGACCCGCCGCTTCAACTCCGTGACAACGACGAATTCCAAGAAGCTCCCCGAGCCTTTTATGGCTCCGTGGTGAACACCGATCACGATTCAGAACGACGAGGCAAGCCGTCACATCAACCAAGATGTCCGGCAGAAATGAAGGACGTCGCACCACTACTGCGGTGATGATGGTAGTGGTGCACCTGCATCTTCCACGCCTGTTATTAAATTTCCAACATTACTACGCAGCATCGAAAAAAATGCGGGCAATGCATGCTATGCTGCGCTCACTAAAGCGCTCACCTCGCCTGCACGAACCGCCATGAATTCGACTTCAACTCACAATCTTGCGGCGGGAGATCCTCGCCTGCAGCGGCGGGATGTCTTTGTCATCCTAGGATGTCTCGCTCTGCTTTACGCTTTTCTGGCAGGCCTGCGAACGGTTTCGGCAACCGACCTGGGCTGGCAGCTGGCGACCGGACGCTGGGTGGTGCAGCATCATTCCGTTCCTTCCACCGATGTTCTTTCCTACACCGCTGCAGGCGAGCCTTGGATTTATCCGCTGGGCGCCGGGGTTGATTTTCTATACTGCGTACCTGGTGGGAGGCTATGCCCTGATTTCATGGACGGGCGCCGTGGCTTGCGTGGGTACGGTCGCGTTGCTGTTGCGGCGGGGTTCGGCGGTCAGCGCTGCGCTTGCCGTCGTCGCCATGCCGCTCATCGCTTATCGCATCGCACCTCGCGCCGACATGTTCACGGTTGTTCTATTCGCGGCATTTCTCTCTCTCCTGTGGGAGAACTATCAAACCGGCCGCGCGCGTCTCTGGTTGTTGCCGCTGCTAATGGTGATATGGGTTAATGTTCACTTCGGCTTTGTCGCGGGTCTGGGCTTAATTGTGGCCTACGGCGGCATCGAATTGGCCGACCACGTCTTTTCGCCATCAGGTCTGCCTGAGGCCCTGCACCGGCTCGGGCGCTCCGCTCCCTGGTTCGTTGCCACCGCATTGGCCACGCTGGTGAATCCCTGGGGATGGGGAATCTATCGGGGGCTTCTGCTGCAGAACCACGCCATCCAGACGCAGAAGTTATTGATCGGCGAGTGGACCAGCGTGCCGGTGAGTTGGATCGGCTTCGCCAGCGCGCTCGGGTTGCGACAAGGTAGCGGCGCTATCTATGCCCTTCTGGTGATCGCGGTGGTTGCGGCTGCCCTGGCCGCACTGCGAGGCCGGCTGGGAACGGCTGCCGTGCTGCTATCGGCCACCTATCCCGCGGTGCGTTACGTGCGCATGGGGGCGGTATTCGCGTGCGTGGTGGTGGTGATCGGCGGAGCCGTCTTGAGTGAGACGCTTGCTTCCACTTGCCGCTCGAATCCCGCGGGCGAGAATCCGTTCGCTGATAGCGGCAACAGCCGGTGTCTTGCTGGCTGGGCTCGCCCTGCTGCGCTGCTTCGATTTGGTGACCAATCGCACCTACTTCCAAGGTACAGAGGCCACCGCGTTCGGCACGGGACTAGGCTGGGCCTTTCCGCAGAGCGGGGCTGAATTCATCACGCGTGAACATCTTCCCGGCGAAGTTTTCAACACCTACGATGAGGGCGGCTTCGTCAGTTGGACACTGGGCCCGGAGCGCAGCGACTACATCGACCCCCGCGACACGCTTTTTGGATTAGCCCGCATTCAGCAGCACAATCGCCTGTTGCACAGCGCACCAGATTCGGACGCTTGGCAGGAAGAAATCAGCCGTTACAACCTCAACACCGTTCTGCTCCCCATCGCACATCTGGACGAAACCGGTTACGCCCGGCTGCAGAACTTTTGTAACAGCGATACCTGGCAGCCGGTTTACCTGGACGAGGTTTCCGCCGTCTTCGTGCGGCGTACGCCTCAGACGGAAGCTCTGCTCCGGCGTTTTCCGGTGAATTGCGCCACCGCGCCGCTTCCCGCGCGACCGCCGAGCAACGATCGCGCTCAGGCATTCCATGCCTGGGCTAATTCGGCCACTGTGCTAGCCGCGCTTGATCGCAACGCCGAGGCGCTCGCCGCTGCCAACAAGGCGCTCTCGATTTTCCCGGACAGCGCCTTCCTGCACGTGATCCGGGCCGACCTGCTGCTGGCAACGGGCAGCCCCAACGATTCGATACCGGAATATCAAGCGGCGGTAGCTCTCGATGCCAACGAATTCACCTTATCCGCGCTGGCGTCCATTTACCGGAAAATGGGCCGCATGCCAGCGGCCTATGCGACCATGCAGCGCGCGGCCGAGGTTTCGCAACGGCCGGAGCTGCAGTACCTCAATCTCGGCTATACCTACCTTCAGGCTCGCCCCAGCCAACCGGAAGCAGCCCTCAAGGCGTGGGATGAGGCCACCGCCAGCGCTCCTCCGAACATGCAGGCTATCGATGACGGAAGCTTCGACCTGGCCATCGCTCAAGGCCGCTCCATGGCCTGGGAGGCGCTAGGCAATCTCGATCAAGCAATTATTTTTGCCAGCCAGGCGGCCCAGATTGAGCCGGACTCTCCGGACCCACTATCTCGCTTGGCGAGGTTGTATCGGCTTCAGGGAAGGATAGCGGAGGCGAAGTGGGCCGAGGACCGTGCCGCAGCATTGCTCCGAAAGCAGCAGCCATCAGTAAAGCCGGCCCGGTTCCGCGGATAAGCCCCCACGTTCGTTCCACCGTTGAGCTAAAGCTCGCGTGCTTTGCCTGCTTCGAGTTTGTAGTTTGCTTCCCACTCTACCGGTAGAGCAAATCAACCCTTGGCTTTCGCTTCGGCGTCGTTCTCTTCTGTCCAGAAGCGGTGGCCGGTTCGCCGGATGAAGACATCTTCCAGGCTCGGCTTGTGTATCGAGACGCCTTCAATCTCGCCGGGAAACGCTTCTACTACGTCAGTAACGAAGCGATGTCCGCTCTCGATTTCCAATCGCACCTGATGATCGAGCACGGTGGGATGCAGTCCGAAGCGCTGCTCAATACGCTGCGCCAGCGAGTCCGGCTCATTTGATTCGAGCAGGATCACGTCGCCACCGATCTCGCTCTTCAGTTCCGCCGGCGTGCCCAGCGCTACTACACTGCCGTTAGCGTAGATCGCCAGCCGATCGCAACGTTCGGCTTCTTCCATCAGGTGAGTCGTGACCAGCACAGTGACGCGTTCTTCATCGCGAAGGATCTGCAGATACTGCCACAAATCACGGCGTGCTCCGGGATCGAGTCCCGTGGTCGGCTCATCCAACAGCAGCACGGAGGGATGATGCAGCAGTCCCTTGGCCAATTCCAGGCGCCGCTGCATTCCGCCGGAAAATGTTTCGGCTTTTTCTTTGGTACGGTCGGCCAGACCTACCCGATTCAACATTTCGCTGACGCGTTTCTTCAGCGCTGCCCCATGCAACCCATAAATGTGGCCGACAAGCATCAGGTTCTCTTGTGCTGAGAGCTTGATGTCGATGCTCTGCGCCTGAAAGACCACACCGATATTGCGCCGCACCATTGCGGGTTCGCGTGCCACGTCGTGACCTAGAATCACGGCCCGTCCGCCGGAAGGTAGCATGAGCGTCGAGAGAATGCGGAAGGTTGTGGTCTTGCCACTGCCGTTGGGACCCAGCAGGCCGAAGATCTCGGCGGGACGAACGCCAAATGAAACTCCGTTCAACGCGACCCTGTCGCCATATTGATGGCGAAGAGACTCCAGTTGAATGACAGACGAAGCTACGGCATCCGAGTTTTGTGCTGAGGTCGGATGAAGAATGTTGGAAACGCTCATGCGAAGGCCACGATCAATTCTATATGGCGTTGGGGAGCCGGGTCGAACCCTGCCTCTCGAGCCCGCGGCTAAAGCCGTTACTGGCTCGCCATCTCGCCGGGCTAAAGCCCGGCGCTTTCACCTGAGAGACAATGCTTGCGAAATCACGCTACTGAGGGATGTAGCTGACAGCTGACGGCTTACGTATGATTGACCATCATCAGGGCAAATAATAGAGGCAGGTAAATCACGGAAGCTTGCAGCACGTGGCGAGCACGCAGCTTCGATTCCGGTGCGATAGGCGTCAGCTTCATGGTCCACATGCGCAAGCTGAACCACAGCATGCCCAGCCCGAGAATTAGCGCACCGGCGAAGTAGCTCCATCCCGACATGCCCATCAGTGTTGGCGCCAGCGACACCGGGATCAGCGCCAAGGCGTACATCACGATGGCAAACGCGGTCGAGCGGCCGTCACTTTCCACCACCGGCAACATGCGGATGCGCGCGTTCTCATAATCTTCGCGATAGAGCCAGGCGATGGAATGGAAGTGCGGAAACTGCCAGAAGAACACGATCGCGAATAGCACCAGGGCTTCCGCGTCGAGCCGCCCGCGAATCGCGGTCCAGCCCAGCACCGGAGGCATGGCTCCGGGAAATGCGCCTAGAAACGTGCAAATGGGATGTACCCGCTTCATCGGCGTGTACACCGCCAGATAGCTGATCGAGGTGAGCGCGGCCAGCGCGGCGGTAAGCCAGTTGGTGGTCAGCCACAGGTAGAGCACGCCGCCCAGGGTCATGCCGAAGGCGACCAGCGAGGCGTGCAGCAGGCTCATGCTGCCAGTGACCAGGGGGCGCCGTGAAGTGCGGCGCATCAGCGCATCGATATCGCGCTCCACCACTTCGTTGATGGCAGCGGTACCACCGCTGACCAATCCGATACCGATTAGCGCGTGCAACAGTGTCCACGACAGCGACGAGACACCTGACTTGGCCGCGGCGAAATAGGCACCTGCCCACGCCGTCATCACGATCAGCGTGGTCACCCGCGCTTTGGTAAGTGTGGCGTAGTCGCGAGCCAGAGAGGCAACGCCCTGGCGAGGAACAGCCAACGGTTGGGTGACGCTGCTCATGCGATAACGGCCTTTCGAGATGCGCTGTGGGTGGCCGGTTGCGCGGCATGGACGTCGATCATGCGGCGCGTCTGAATCGCCAGCACCACACTGGCGGCCAGCACCAGCGCGCCCCCAGCGACGTGCGCCACCGTGCTTACGACCATGATCTGCATGGGCTGCACCGCGTCATGGCCCCAAACAATACGCGTCAGGTACGCGCAGAAACCGAGTCCCAACTGAACCATCAACAGCGCCAGCAACAGCTGCGTCGGCTTACGCAGATGGCCGACATTGCCATAACGCGTCAGCACCCGCACGATGGTCCAGCACACCATCGCCGTGACCACACAAGCTCCGATGAGATGCGGCAGCAGTTTAATGCCGGAGTGGCGGAATGCAGCACCCAGAATCAACTGCACCCACACGCAAGCCGCAGCCAACGCAGTCAGAACCGGGGTGCTCGGCCACAGATCATGCTCAGCAATGGGCTGCGAATCCTGCAGCCAGCCGCGACTGGTGAACAACGCCATGGCAACCACCACGCAGAAAATCGTCTGCGCCAGGGTCGCGTGCGCCGTCGAGATCGACCAGGGCAAAAATTTCAGTACGGTGATGCCGCCGAGAATGCCCTGTCCCACCACCGCGCCCAGCGCCGTCCACCCCAGTACGCGCATCCATTTCCGGGTTTCGACCCGCTGCGTCCATACCGCCATCACGATGATCAGCAGCCCGATAAACTCGGCAATCATGCGGTGGGTGTGTTCGTACTTCACCCCGCCCACCATGGGTGGCAAGCGATAAAGCGATCCGAAGGAAGTGGGCCAATCGGGGACAGACAGGCCGGCATCGTTGCTGGTCACCAGGGCACCGGCTACGATGAGCAGGAACGTGGCCCAGGCAAGAATTACCGCGAACCGATGGTGTGCCGGATTGTAAGCGACGAGATCAGGTCGCGAGGTCAGAACAAGCTCCCTCTAACATTGCGCCCGCGCCGAGCGAAGATTTCGCTCGTGGGACCATGCTGTCTCCCCATGGCGCACAACCTGCGCTCCTGGGCTGGTACAAAGTTCAGTAGGAATTGCGGTTCAAATCTGCGGCGAACGCCTTCTCCTCACCAGCGCTCGTGGCGATATTGTATCAAACTGCGCTGCCTCAACTCGCATAGAAACAAGGTGACAGGCGCTCGACGTAGCGATCAATCTCGGAGACTTCCATGCCAATTCCCTGTCCCCGACGGTAGCCTGGCGTAACTCGAATTAATCCTGTTTCTGCGGCCTTCGCTCACAACCAGAAGCCGCCCCGCTCACATCGAAATCGAGGCATGACAAATGGACACCGATTGGCATTCCTGGTGGTTGAAGCCGAACCCGCGCAAGGGCTTTCCACCCGCAAGCTCCTGCTAGAAAGCGCCAAGCACAACGTGGTTACCGCATATTCCCCCGACGAAGGCGTCAAGATGTTTCGGCGTTTTCCCAAGGTTGATGTGGTAGCCATCGATGGTTCATTTGGCGAAGCCGCCTGCGCCAAGCTGGTCAGTGAGTTAAAAAATCATAACCACAATATAAGAGTGGTAGCCTTCATTCCCAACGAGGGCGCCCACCGCGCCTGGGCCGATGAGACCGTAAGTTCGCACGATCCTGCCGCCTTGTTAAAGCTGCTGCAGGAGATGGGAGGACGAACCGATATTTAGCCCTCACTCGTTACTGCTGACCTCGGCCGCCAGCCAGGCCAGGTAGTCTTCACTGCCGCCGTGCACTGACAACTCCACCACCTCCGGCAGATCGTAAGGATGCAAACCCTTGAAAGACGACTGCAGTTGGACCGCTTGCTCGGCCGTCGTCTTGATCAGCAGCAGATACTCCTGCTCGTTATGGACTTTGTGCTTCCAGCGATAAATGGAACGGATAGGTCCCACGATGTTGACGCAGGCGGCCAGTCGGCGCTCCACCAGTTGCTGGGCTACTTTTTCCGCCGATTCCCTCGCCCCGATGGTCGTCAGCACGATGCGGGCATTTGTCATCGCTACCCCCTGGAGAATTTTCGGATGAACTGTAACACGCCACCCTGCATTGTGCTCGAGCGCAACTTGCTTCTGCCTGCGTTTTCTTCGCCTATTCATCGCTTATCGAGGTTGGTTCGCCGCAGCATAACTGGGGAACTTCCTCTTGACCGCTGCGGCGAAGCGACGTTCACTAGATATCGGGTCACACTTTGCCCATGACGATTACCGTTCGCATTGCCGGAAACTGGGTCTATCGCATGCGCCGCATCCTGGCGACGCTGTGCATCGCCCTGCTGGCGGTATTTCTTGGCTACCGGGTAGTGTTCGGCGCCAACGGAATGAAGGTCTGGCAGGGTAAGCGCGCCGAAGTCCAGCGGCTGGAGAACGAAATCGAGCGCAAGAAGCTCGAACACGAACAGCTGCAGCATCACGTGGACGGCTTGCAGCGCGGCGATCCCAGCGTTATCGAGAAGGAAGCCCGCGAGCAACTGGGTTACGTCAAGCCGGGCGAGGTGGTGCTATTCGAGCAGCGGGCGAAGGCCGACCCCAAGCCCGCGGCAGTTGCCGAAAATACCGAACCGCAGCACTAGCGAGCCGGGCCACAAACCTCTGACCAATCTCACTCCCGGTATTCCCGGGGACGATCTGCTGGTCTTCTTTGACCAGCCGCTTTCCTGTCGCGACATAATTTCCTGCATCCCCTTTTCTGCTGCAAAGCATCACTAGTGGAATAAACTTGGGGCAGGCACATCCGTGGGGACGTTCGCGCCGTACATCCACTGACATGAAAGTCTCACGGGCGCGAGTCCAGGCAGCAGGTTTCGTTGATAAGGTCGGGAAGGAACGGGCGGCAACTGGCCGGTTTCCGTCCTGAAGTTTGAAAAATTCGTCCGGCCGCTGTGCGGCCGCAAGAGGAGACTCGAAATGAAGAAGAGAGTGCTTTTGGTTATTGGGCTTTATCTGTGCAGCATGACCGTTCTGGCGCTAGCCAAGGACCAGACTTGGGACGGATGGATCAGCGATTCCAAGTGCGGCGCTAAGGGCGCTAACGCGGCCCACGAAGCCTGCGCCAAGAAGTGCGTAGCAGCCGGCGAGAAGCCAGTGTTCGTCACCGACAAGGATCAGAAGGTTGTGCCCGTGGATAATCCCGCGGCTTTGCAAGACCATCTGGGGCATCACGTGCAGGTCACCGGCAGCATGACTGCCGACGGCTCGCTACACGTCGACAGCGTGAAGATGCTCTCGCAAAAAGGTGGGACCGGCGGCGGCATGAACGATATGCACTGACGTGCGGTGATTCGATAGGAAGAGCGGCCTCAAGTGTGCCGCTCTTCGCTTCTCGCTATTCGCCTGAGCGCCTCAACCCTTGGGGTAACCGTCACAACCACCACAGAGTCCTGTCTCACCGCACGACGCCTTCCAGCGGCGAGCTGGCCGTGGCATACAGCTTCTTCGGCATACGGCCTGCCAGATACGCCTGCCGTCCCGCGATCACTGCGTTCTTCATGGCTTCTGCCATGAGTATCGGATCTTGTGCGCCCGCGATGCCGGTATTCATCAGCACGCCGTCGACGCCCAGTTCCAGCGCAATCGCCGCGTCTGAGGCGGTGCCCACGCCGGCATCGACGATCAGCGGAACCTCAGTAATCATCTCGCGCAGGATCCGGATGTTGGGTTGGTTCTGGATTCCCATGCCGCTGCCGATGGGCGCGCCCAGAGGCATTACCGCCGACGCCCCAGCGTCAATCAGCCGCTTGGCGACTACTATATCGTCTGATGTGTAAGGCAGGACCGTGAAGCCTTCTTTCACCAGCACCCGCGTAGCTTCGATAGTGGCCAGCACATCGGGAAACAGCGTTGCTTGATCGCCGATGACTTCGACCTTCACCCAGTCGGACAGGCCGACTTCGCGTCCCAGACGCGCGGTGCGTATGGCATCGTCGGCGGTGTAGCAGCCGGCGGTATTGGGCAGCAGAAAATACTGCTTCGGATCAATGAAGTCGAGCAGCGACTCTTTGCTGCGGTCGAGATTCACCCGACGCACTGCGACCGTAACCATTTCTGCGCCGCTGGCCGCGATGGCGCGGGCCGTCTCCTGCCCCGATTTGTACTTGCCCGTGCCCACGATCAGCCGCGAGCGAAACTGTCTGCCTGCAATGATGAATGAGTCCATAGGGATATTGTAATGAAAGCGGGAAGCAGGAGAGTGATCGTTCTCTCTGAATACCACGGCTAAGCGTTGTTGTTGAAGCTATCGCGCAACGCATCTTCAACGGTGTATTGAATCACCCGCGGATAGTCGGCGCCGAGAAACTGCTGCAGGCGGCCGGTGTCCATAGTATACGAGCCCAACATGTAAGGCGTGGCCTCGGGTGGAATGGAAGAGATACCAAACTTCCACAAAAAGCGCAGCACTTGGCGAAAGGCCATGCGGGTGGGAACGCGCTTGACGGTAGCCTGGGCCAGCTCGGCACAGCGCTGGATCGTAACTGAGTCGCCCCGGCCGGCGACGTTCATAATGGTCATGGACGGATCGCTGTCCGGCCGATTCAGCAGCACCGCCAGCAGGCGAGCCATGTCGTCCACGTGCAGGAACTGTAACCGCTTCCCCAGATACTTTTCGCCGCGGGGTAGCATGAAAGGCAGCCGCCGGCCTTCGGCGCGCATGCGGGCGGCGCGCTTACTCTTGCCCAGCGGGGTCCCACGCAAAGCTCCCACCATGTAGTTCTGCATGGTAGCGCCGGCGAAGATATGCGGGCGCAGCAGATAGATGCGACAGTCGCCGAGACTGGCAGCGCGATAGCGCACCACCTCGTCGCTCTCGCGCTTGTGGACGGCATAGGGTAAGGTGTGAGCCCGCAACGGCGCATCTTCACGCACTGGACCTGCGGTGTCCGGACCATAGGCGGCGACGCTGCTGGGAAAGACGAACTGCTTGACAGCACCGCCGGTGCGATTGACTACGCTTATCGCTTCCATCAGTCGCGCCGTGCCGGCCACATTGATCTGCCACATGCGCTCTTCATCGAGAACGCCGCTACGCTGAGGATCGAGCACGAAGGCAAGGTGGACGACGGACGCGGCGCCGGTCTCGCGCAACAACTCCATCAGTTGCCGGCAACAGGCCTCGCGGCCCAGATCCATCTCTTCAAAGCGGAAGAGCGCCGAGCTTTGGGGTGGGCGCATATCCACGCCCACCACCCGAAAGCCGGAGAGTAACGGAAGCAGTCTGGTTCCCAGGTTTCCCGATACTCCCGTGACCAGCACCGTCCGTTCCGATGGCATGATTACTTCGGCGGAGCTGCTGAGTTAGGCTGGGCAGGCGGAGCACCCGCGCCCGGTGGAGGTGGAGCGCCTGGCCCCGGCGGGGGACCATTGCCTCGCGGCGGCCCACCCGGACGAATCATATTCGTGGGCATGGTCGGCGCCGTCTCCGGTCCAAAATATGCATCGTTCAACACCGGGGTTACGGCGCTCTGCAGTTGCTGCAGCTTGTCGTTGTACAACTGCCGCTGCAAGGTAGACGAGATGGTCGTCTTCACTTCGCTGAGCGGAACCTGACGCACCGAAATTACCTTGTAGAAGTAAAATGCGGCGGGATCGCTGAACACCTGCGAAACCTCGCCTGGCTTCAGGCTGAAGACCGCCTCATGTGCCTCGGGCAGCGAGCCGGGGCGACGGGCGCCCACGTTCACGTCCGGAGCCGGGGTACTGACACCGGCGTGCTCCATGGCTTCTTTCTCCAGCTTGGAAGGATCTTCCCCGGCGACCCAGCGCTCGCGAATCTTCTCCGCATAGGCTTGCTGGTCGGCCTCGGAGGGAGGCGCCGGCTTGTCGGGTTGACCCTGAGCCTTGGGAATGATGATACGCAGCAGAGTGGCTTCCTGGTACTTCTTGGCGTTCTCGTCGTAATACTGCTGGATCTGCTGATCGGTGGGATGCGCGTACTCTTCCATGTAGTGCTGGTTGAGGGTCTCGGCCAGAATCTGATTGCGGGCGAAGGCGAAGATCTGTTGCACCTTGGGATCGTTCTCCAGGCCAAGTTGCCGCGCCGCATCGGCGAAGGTCAGCAGTTTGGCATACTGGGTGGCGAATTTGCGCTTCACGTCGGGAGGTACGGGACCTTTATCGGCAGGCTGCAGCGCATTGGTCAGCTGCTCAAACTGCTCGCGCGTCAGGCTGCTGACGCAACCGGCCGGCGGAGCGCTGCCCGCCTTAGACTCGCAGGCTCCCTTCAGGGTGATCACGGGTTCGCTCATGGGAACGTTGCTTGCGGCCGGGGCCGGGTTGGCGGGCGCAGGCGGCGCGGCCGCCCCGGGACCGTTAGCGCCGGCCGCTGGCGGCGGTTGAGTACTGGGCTGCTGGCTGTAGCCAGTGCAAGTAAGGGCACACGTCATCACGAGTGCCAGCAATGTGGAACGTTGCATGAACTGGTAGTCCTCCGGAATAGTGCCGCCTCAGGCGGGGCAGATGGATGCCAAAAATCGTACCACATTGTGCGAAAAGCACGGGAGCATCCTTGAGCATCAGATTGAAGGTGCCGGTTGCAGGAGGGTTAAACTGGCCATGACCTCGTTGAGCGGCATCCGTGGTTGGCGGATTGCGACGGAACGTGAATAATCGAAGCTATATGACGGACGCCGTCAGCACCGCCGGCATGCAGCGCGAAAAGAAAGCGGTTGCCCTCAATTCCATTATTGCCGCCGTTGCGCATCACCCTGATGAAGGTCGTGGTCGGCATTGCGACCGGCAGTCTGGGCATTCTCTCCGAGGCCGCCCACTCGGGACTCGATCTGGTGGCAGCGGCCATCACTTATTTATCCGTCCGCGTCTCCGACAAGCCCGCCGATGCCGACCACCAGTACGGTCACGGCAAAGTCGAAAGCTTCTCCGCCTTCGTGGAAACCGGCTTGCTGCTGCTGACCTGCGTGTGGATTGTGTATGAGGCGGTCAAGCGACTGTTCTTTCATTCGGTCGAGATTGAGCCCACGATTTGGGCGTTTGCTGGTGATGGGCATCTCGATGGTGGTGGACTTTTGGCGTTCGCGGCGGCTCGCGACGCATTGCCGACAAGTATGACAGCCAGGCGCTGCAGGCCGACGCGCTGCACTTCAGCACCGACATCTGGTCCAGTGCGGTGGTGATCCTGGGGCTGGCGCTGGTGCTGCTCGGGCGGCACTATTCCCTGCCCTGGATGGCCAAGGCCGATCCGATCGCTGCGCTGTTGGTGGCTTGCATCGTGGTCTACGTCAGCTGGCGTCTGGCGCGGCAAACGCATCGACACGCTGCTGGATGCCGCACCTGCCGGCATGCGCGGCCGGCATCATTCAAGAGGTCTACCGCGGTGAAGGGCGTGCTCGAAGTGGACCGGGTGCGCATTCGCCGCGCGCGGCAGCCGCTACTTCGCCGATGTCTCCGTTGCCATGTCGCGCAACGTCACCTTCCAGAGGTCGGAGCAGGTGTCCAACGAAGTGTCAGTCGCGGATCCGTACGCTGCTGCCCGACGCCGATGTCGTGGTCAACGCTCGCGCTCGCGCCAGCCGCCAGGAAAGCCTCTTCGACCGCATCCGCGCGGTCGCCACCCGCAACAATCTGAACGTGCACGACATCAGCGTGCAGGACATGGGCGGACGACTGCACGTGGAGCAGCACGTTGAACTCGACGAACGGCTCAGCCTGAAGGAAGCCCATGATCGCGTAACCCGGCTGGAGGCGGAGATGAAGCAGGAGGTGAATGAGATTTCCAGCATCCTGACCCACATCGAGAGCGAACCGGCGACCATCGAAACCAGCGACGGCCCCGTTCCCGCTCCCGGCTTCGAGCGGCGCCTGCAGGCCGTTACCGAGATCCTTCCCCGAAGTGGTCGACATGCACGACCTCATGTTCAAACGGGTCGGCGGCCGGCTCTATGTTTCGCTGCACATCACCATGCAGGACGATCTGCCGCTGTCGCGCGTACACGATATCCAGACCGCCGTGGAAGGCCGCTTCCGCCAGGAAGTTCCCGAGCTGTTCCGGGTGCTGATTCATCCCGAGCCGCAAACCGACAACCGGCGCTAGCCTCTATCTTCTCGCGCGATAATCCTTCCCAGGATTTGACCCGACCCCGCGTGCGGCCTAACATAACCGCCAGCGGGACCGAGGCCCTCGGCATGGTCGGCCAGATCAGTCTCCCACTATCACATCGTGGGGAAACTCGGCGGTGGCGGCATGGGGTTGGTTTACGACGCGGAAGATACCCGCCTCGGCCGCCATGTCGCGCTCAAATTCATCCCCGACAATCTGGTCAACGATCGCAAGGCGCTGGACCGTTTTATCCGGGAAGCCCGTGCCGCCTCCCAATTAAACCATCCCGGCATCTGTACCATTTACGACATCGAAGACCAGGACGGCCAGCCCTTCATCGTGATGGAGAAGCTGGAGGGCGTCAGCCTGAAAGATCGCCTGCGCGGCGAGCCGATGGAGATTGAAGAGATCCTCGACATCGCTATCCAGGTGGCCGATGCGCTGGCCGCTTGTCATGCCAAAGGCATCATCCATCGCGACATCAAGCCGGCAAACATCTTTCATCACCAACAGCGGGCAGGTCAAGATCCTCGACTTCGGACTGGTCAAGTTGTCGCGCGAGATCAGTGGCAGCGATCCGATATCGCAAGACGATCCGCTGTCCATCGCCGGCGACATTTTCGGCACGGCGGTTTACATGTCGCCGGAGCAAGCGCGCGGCGAGGAACTCGATGCCCGCACCGATCTGTTCTCCCTCGGCGTGGTGATTTACCAGATGGCGACCGGCAAGAAGCCGTTCGCCGGAAACAACGCGGTCACCACGCTGGAGGCGGTGCTCAACAAGAAGCCGGTTTCTCCGCTCAAGCTGAATCCCAAGCTGCCGCCCGATCTGCAAGGCATCATCGGCCGGGCGATGGAGAAGGAGCGCGGCAACCGCTATCCCAACGCGCTGGCCATGAAGGCCGACCTGCAGGCGCTGAAGAAGGAAACCGACCCGGGCTTAACCACCAGCGGCCGCATCCGTTCGCCGTTTCCCTACCGCATCGCCACCAGCACCTTTCAGACTACCAGCCGATGGCAAACCTACCTGCTGCTCGCGGTCAGCGCCGTGCTGGTGATGGTGCTGACGCTGGCCGGACTGTGGTGGTTCAAGCACCGTCAGAATCCGGGCGGAGGCGCGGCCAAGAACACGATTGCGGTACTGCCCTTGCAAAACGTGAATGGCGACATCAGTGTGGACTTCCTGCGTTTCGCGCTCGCCGACGAGATCGCCAATGTCCTGACCTATACGCGAACTCTCGACGTTCGTCCCTCGTCGCTCACCCGAAAGTACGCCGGCAACGACGTCGATCCCCAGAAAGTCGGCCGCGAGTTGCACGTTGCGACAGTGCTGACGGGACATTTCCTGAAGCAAGGCGACAACCTGCTGGTTACGCTGGAGGCCATCGACGTTCGCGACGACCGCTTGCTGTGGCAGAGCAACTTCACGGCCCCGGCGCAGGACCTTATCGCCTTGCAGTCCGACATGGCGGCGCAAATCCATCAAGGCTTGTTGCCGACGCTGGGCGTGGCAGCCGGACAGCTACAGGCCGGCACCCGTCCCAAAGATCCCGAAGCCTACGATCTGTACCTGCACGCCCTGGCGCTTCCCCATGATCCCGGGCCTAACAAGGATGCCATCGCGGTTCTGCAACACGTGGTGCAAATGGATCCCAACTACGCGCCTGCCTGGGAGGAGCTGGGCCTGCGTGCCTACTACGACGCCACCTACTCCAACGGCGGCGAAACCATGTTCCAGCTTTCCAATCAGGCTTGCGAGCGGGCGCTGGCCTTGGATCCCAACCTCACGGTCGCTGCCGGGCAGTTGATCACGAACCGCGTGGAGCGCGGCGAGCTGGGCAAGGCCTATGAAGCGGCGCAGGCGCTGGTCAAGCGCCGTCCGGAGAGCGCCCAGGCCCACTTCGTGATGAGTTATGTGTATCGCTACGCTGGCATGCTGGAGCAAGCTGCCGGCGAATGCGATACCGCCCTCACCCTCGATCCCGGCAACTATGTCTTCCGCTCCTGCGCCTGGGTGTTCATGGAACTGGGCAGGACCGATCGCGCCGCCGATTTCATTCGCTTGGACGCCGGCTCGCAATGGGCCGCCTATGTTACCCCTTCCCTGGTGTTACGCGCGGGCAAGATTGCCGAAGCCAAAGAAGCGGTGAAGCACATGCCGACGGCCCCGCGTTATCACCGCGACTTGCTGGAAGCCTGCCTCCAGCTACGGCCGGCATCGGATTTGGACCGCATCGCCCATGATGCCGAAACCAGCTTCCCCGCCGATCCCGATCCCGAAACCTGGTATTACGAAGGATCACTGTTCGCTTACTGCGGCAAGAAACAGGCCGCTCTGCATCTGCTGCAAAGCGCCGTCGAGAATAATTACTGCGCCTATTCCAACCTGCTGTCGGATCCCCTGCTGGCCAAGCTGCGTGCTGATCCCGACATCGACAAGCTGTTGACCTCGGCCCACCAGTGCCAGGAGGATGCGATCGGGGAATCCAACCCGGCGCACAATCACTAACCGCTCGGCAATTCCAGCATCAGAAAGGCTGACACCCCCTTCAGGCCGCGGCCTCTTTAAACCCTCACCCGGTTGTGGCCGCTGTACCGAGTTTTCATAATTGCGGTGTTGGGAGGCGACACAATCCGAGCCTTGCCTTTTCCCGAAAATGTCTCCGTTTTCCCGGGTTGACCGCTTTCGTACAACTCATCATTTTCTGCTTGCTTCTGTATTAGGAGGAGTAAAATTCAACTTAGAAGAGGACTGTAGCTGCGGACGAATTGCTCGTCCGGAGAGGCTTGGCATGAATGTCCATTTCAGCTACAAAATTTCCAAAACACCCGACCTCGAAAAACTTATTAACCAACAAGTGGAAAAGCTGGGCCGGTACGTACAAGTATTTCGGCCTGAGCTGGTGCACCTGAAAGGCAGCGTCGAGGAGAACTCGCGTCACGGTTTTGAGGTGTCGCTGAATCTGCGACTGCCCTCGGGGCAACTGGCCGCGCAGGAGACCGGGGCCAGCGCGATCGCCGCGCTAAAAGCGGGATTCGAAGATCTCGCCGAGCAGGTCAAGAAGCACAAGGAACTGCTGCGCAACCAGCACAAGTGGCCGCGCCGTCGCCGTCCGGAACGCGCGGTGGGCACGGTTCCCTTCGAAGACACTTTAGCTGCGATCAAGCCGCCTCAGATTTCCGCCGGCGACATTTCCAACTATCTCAACGTCAACTTGCCGCGCCTGCAGCGCTTCATTCAGCGCGAGCTGAATTATCGCGAGCATCAGGGCCAACTGCCGCCCGGTCAGATTGAAGTGGAGGACGTGGTCAGCGAAGCCGTTGCCAACGCTCTTGGCGAACAGCCTGATAAGCCCGAACGGATCAGGCTGGAAGCCTGGATTCATCGTCTGGCAATGCAGGCTATCGACCGGCTGGCCTTCGAGAACCGCGGCGATGATGCACGTTCCTCTGGAGCGTCCGCGCGGGGTGCAGAACGTACTAGGTAGCGACGAAGCTCGGCTGCAATTCCACCAGCCCGATGAGAAGTTGTTCGAGGAAAATGTAATTCCCGATCTCAGCAGCAATAATCCGGAAGAGCTGGCAGCCCGGCGCGAACTCATCAGCCTGGTAGAAACCACCTTGCGCGATGCCGGGCGCAATGAACGCGAGGCTTTCATCCTGTACACGGTAGAAGGCTTTACTTTGGACGAAATCGCCGATATTACCAACCATACGGTGGAGGAGGTGCGCGCGGCCATCCGCAAGGCTCGCGAACATCTGCAACGTGCCTTGCCGATCCAAGACCCTCTGAAAGACAGGCTCGTGGAGTATTCCAAGAGCGCCTGATTCAGGGGGCTGCCCGGCAGTCCCCCTCTTATTCATCGCACGATCAGAAAACTCAGATAGGAGAGAACCGGAATGATCACACGAGATGACATCCGAGAACTCGCTAACTTCCAGTCGGCGGAGGGTTGCGCCATTACGTTTTACTATCAGCCCGCGACGCCGCTCAACAAATCGCATCGTGAAGAAGCCATCCTGGTAAAGGACCTGATCCGTGCTGCTCTACGGGAGGCGGAGAAACACGGCAAGAACGGCAATACCCGCGCCGACCTGGAACGCATTAATGGGATGGTCGACCCAGGGCACGGCAATGCCGGCAAGGCGAAAGCCATTTTCGCCTGCGGTGGCAAGGGATTCTGGCGAGAGTTCGATATTCCTGCCCAGCTGCTGAAGCCGAAGGTCGCCATCAGCCAGCGCTTCCACCTGAAGCCGCTGGCCGCCGTGCTGGATGGTGAGCTGCGCGCCTGTGTGCTGCTGGCCGATCGCACCAAGGCGCGAGTGTTCGAATTGGTAAACGACACCATCGCTGAGAAAGAAGATTTCATCAACGAACTCACCCGGCGTGGCAAAAGCGACGGCTACGCTGGCTACGACGCCGGCCACGCCGAGCGCAAGGTGATGAATGAAGCTTTACAGCACTTCAAGCTGGTCGCCGAACGTATCGAGCAGTACTTCGAACGCGGCGGCTGCGACCGCCTGCTGATCGGCTGCCGAGACGATGTCTGGTCCGAAATCGAGCCCCAGCTGCAGTCTTTGGCCAGGCAGCGGTTGGTGGGCCACTTCCGCATCGATCCCAAAGTCGCCACTTCCGAGCAGGTCAAGCAGGTGGCGCGCGAACATCTCGCGAAGTACCACACCGAGGCGAAGCAGAACCTGATTCGCGAGGTCATCGGCGAGGCACATCGCAACGGACGGGGAGCTATCGGATTGCGTCGCGTCCTGCGCTCGCTAGAGACAGGCGAGGTTTTGACGCTGTTGCTGGGTTCCAACTTCCAGGCGCCGGGAGTGAAGTGCTATCACTGCGGCCATATGGACCTGCACATGACACCGGAGTGCGCCGTCTGTGGCAAGCAAAACACTGAACTGGAGGACATCGGAGACGCCATCGTAGGCCATGCCATCCGCACCGGGGTGGAACTGGTCTATGTTCCCGACGAGGAAGAGTTCGATCGGATTGGGCGAATCGCCGCCCGGCTGCGCTTCCGTGCCGATCAGAATACGGCGGAAAGGGCAGCCAGCTAGCCTCCGGTAGAATGATGTGCTAAGGCGTGCTGTGCCTTCGTTTGTAAGGAGCGTTGTGTTGTACCAACGTCTGGGGCTGTCGCTCATGCTGTTGACCCTCGCCAGACCGATGCTGGCATCTCCGTCGTGTTCTGCCTATCCCGCCGGCAACTGGAAGCGCGACAAGGCATCGGCCTTGCAATTTGAGCACACTTGGCTGCAGATGCTGACCGACAAGAATACGGCGGCTCTCGATTGCATGCTGGCAGCTGACTTCAAAGACACTTCCATGAAGGGCATGGTTCGGCCGAAAGCCCAAGTCTTGCGCGAGGTGCCTCTGCGTAGTAATCAGTATCAGCAGAACCTGACCGATCTGGAAGCGGAACTGTTCGACGATATTGCAGTGGTGCGTGGGCTAGACGTGGTTACCGACCAGCAGGGTCATGAGGTAATGCGAGTTCGCTTCACCGACGTCCTGCGCTTCGCCGATGGCCGCTGGTATGCGGTCGCCTCCCAGGAAACCGCCGAGCCGCAGCCGCACTGACCGCCAGCGACGCCGCACCCGGCTGAACGGTACCGAATCTCCACTGTTGTGCAAGAATTTGCGATTACAGCTTTCTTTTCTTGACACCCCGTTGGGCTGATGTCTACTATCGCGTGTAGTTTCTGCGAATTTAACCCCAACGTGCCGAGTTTCATTTTGGAACGCTAGCTGCAGCGGCTTATAAGGAAATCATAAATGCTCCGGGGCTGTGGCTCTTCCTTGCTAGCGGGAAGAGAAGTGGAGCGATCCACTGCAGGTTTACTCAGGGCGGAAAGCTGGCCACTTTGTTCAGGGTTGTAGATGTACGCATCGGCACTCTTGTAGTGTCTTATTTCTTACTGGCATGTTTGTTGGTTGCGACGGGCAGCGCGCAACAGTCTCCCGGCGGCCGGCCTGCGGCTTCCGCAACCGCCCCGTCGTCCGCCAACCCTAGCTCTCCTTCCAGCGATCCCGTAGTAATCAAGGTTGGCGATCTGCAAGTTACTCAAACCCAGTTCGAATCCATGCTTAGCGAGTTAGAGGCCCAGCAGGGGCCGGCTACTCTGAGCCGGCAAGCCATCGGCCAGAACTACGCGGATTTGCTGATGCTCTCACAGCAGGCGGTTGCCAACCACTTGGACACATCGCCCGAGGTGCTCCATCAATTAGCGCTTGACCGCACCCAGATCCTGTCGAATGCGGAATTTGAAAAGCTCAAGAACCAAGCCAAGCCCACGCTTGAAGAAGTCAGCGCCTACTACGCAGGTCATATGGACGACTACGAAACCGTCCAACTGCGTCGCCTTTTCATCTTTAAACGTAAGCCCGGGGCCACCGAGGGGCGAGGTTTGAGCCCGCAAGATGCCGAGGCCATGGCCAACGCGATTCGGCAGGCTTATGCCACTGGCTCAGATCCCAAGAAACTGATCCCGGACCCCAACACTGTTGTCCTGGATGTCGATCCCCTCACTTTCCAGCGGGGCGAGATGCCGGAAAAAATGGATCAGGCGGCTTTCGCACTGACCAAGGAAGGCGAATGGACCGTCTTTCAGGATACTCCCGAATCTCTGGTTCTCCTGCAGTTAGTTAAACGTGGTCACCTGGACCTGAAAGATGTCTCACCGCAAATCGAAAAGAAGCTGCAATCCCAGAAACTGCGCGCAGAGTTAGATGAGTTGAAAAAGAAAAACGGGGTCTGGCTGAACGAGCAATACTTCGCGGCTACCGCGAAGTCGCCCACCGCCAGTACGCCACCACAAGCTTCGGGCCAGAAAGAATCAGCAGACAGAAGAGAGGAAAAGAATGCAGACGAACGGCAGAAATAGAACGCTCTGGTACGCTGCACTTCCCATGCTAGTTTTGGCATTGGTGATTCTGCAGGCACCTGCGCAAGCTCAACAGACGACATCCGGTGTGCCTTGTTCCGATATTGCGACTTATCACATGTTGATGCAGGACAATTTGGGAGCCGGCCTGGTCCTGATTGAATGTGGAGTCGTGTCGGGGGGGAAGCCCACTGATGGAGGGGATCAGGTTCTCGGCAACGAGCCTCAGCCTCCCAATATCCTGGTCAGCAACCGCAACTGCACTTCGGGCAGTAGCTGCACGAAAAGCGAAAGCAATGTGTGGCGCAACACAACACCGGGCAACCAAACCGTCGTGGTCAATTACAACGATGCTAATGGTCAAGGGACCGACTATTCGGGTACGTCTTACTCCACCGATGGTGGCGCGACGTTCACCGAAATCCAACCGCCACCGTTTGGCAGCGGCCACGGCACCAACTATGGCGATCCCATCGTGGTTTACAACACCAAGCTAGCCACCTGGTTTGCGGGCGACTTGGTAACCGGCTGCGGAGGCCAGGGTATCGGCCTCTGGTCTTCGACGAATGGTCAAACTTGGACGACGGGAGCTTGCGCCCATAACAATTCCGCGGACGATCGCGAATCGATGTGGGTGGACAACAATCCGTTCAGTTCCAAGTATGGTCGCATGTACATTTCCTTTAACAATTTCAACGTCGGCGGTGGAGCTCTGCAAGTGACCTACTCGGACAACGGCACCAGCTGGAGCTCAGCCGTACAACTCGCAAATGGCAACCCCTTCATCCGTGATGTACAGGTTACGGGCACACCTCCGGGTCCGCCGGCGTTTCACACTGGCGTAACCAGCACCGTGTTCGTGGCAGGTATGGATGAAGGCGGCGGCGGCGGGGCCACGCGGCAAAACATCATGTACCGCTCCACTGATGGCGGTGTCACCTGGACTTCCTCCATCATGGGTCCGAGGTTCAATCCCGTGGGCGATGGAGCCTGCGGTTACTTTGAGAAGGTCAATCCCATTTGGCGGCATATGGGTTGGGGCGAGCCTGGAGTCGGAGCAGACGGCGTGGTCCACTACGCCTACGCTGGCCAGGGACAGCAACCCAACGATCACGGCGATATTTACTATGTCCGGTCTACCGACAACGGCGTGACTTGGTCTGCTCCCATCAAACTCAATGACGATCCGGGCGGACAGTACAAGACGCAGTGGATGCCGTCGCTCTCCGTCAACTACAACTTGGCTAGCCCACAGGTGATCTCCAAGGTCACGGTCTCCTGGTACGACCGGCGCAGCGCGACTTCGGCATGCAACAGCGTTACCGATCCGGGTTGCAGCTACGAGCGGTACGGCATCCAGTCGGCTGACAACGGCGCAACCTGGGGTGCGAACTTCCCAATCAGCAATCAGATCATTCCCCAGCCCGCCCAGGATGACGGGACAGTTCAGAGCTGCTACGCCGGCGACTACGACTACTCCACCGCGCTAGGCAACACTGCCTACATAACCTGGACCGATGGACGCGTTTCAGTCGGAGGCGTCCAGGTACAGAACGTAGAATTTGCTGCCGTCCCCGAGCCGTAGAGACGTCAGTGCAATCGCTTTGGAACCAGGAGGGCAGCAATATTGCCCTCCTTTCTTCTGCCCCGCAGTATGGGCCCGCCTAACTCATCCCTCTTCGATCTGCGCCGCCCAGAATTGCCGCGTGGGCGCTTCCCTGCGCTCCTGCTCTGCGGTGCCCACAAGGTTCGTGCTATTCTGCTGAGCCGTTCCTTTCCCGGCAGGAGATCCCCCATGAAAATTACGCGCCGCGATTTTATTGCCACGACGTCTGTGGGTGCCGCGTCGCTCGCACTCGATCTGCAAGCGCAAAGCAAGCCTGCCAATACCCCTCCAGCGTCCGGGGCCGCGCCCAGGAAGCCGGTCATCATTTGCGCTCACAATGGCTATAACTATCTCGAACGCGGTTACGCCGTGCTGACCAGTGGAGGCGATACTCTGGACGCCGTGATGCAAGTCATTACCGGCCCCGAAGACGATCCCAACGACGACAGTGTGGGACTGGGCGGCTTGCCCAACGAAGACTGCGTGGTCGAGCTCGATGCCTGCTGCATGCATGGGCCGACTCGCATGGCCGGTTCGGTGGCCGCGGTGCGCGAAATCAAGAATGTTTCGCTGCTCTCCCGGGCGGTCATGGAGCACACCGGGCATGTGATGCTGGTGGGCGAAGGCGCGCAGAAGTTTGGCTTCGACATGGGATTTCCACGCGAGAACCTGCTGACCGAGCGCTCGCGCAAAACCTGGCAACTGTGGCGCGAGACCATGTCCAACGACGATTGGTGGGGGCCCGGACTGGCCAGTCCAAAATTCAAATTCCCCGATACCGCCGGCAATATCTCCGAGAATTATGACGAGCAAATCGAGCGGATGAAAACGCTGGCGGCGCGTATCGGCATCGAGCCGGAGTTCCGCATGGCCGCCATCGAGCGCGTCCTGCATCCTCCGACCGGCACCATTCACTGCTCGTCGGTGAACGAGAAAGGTGAGATGTCAGGCGCAACCACTACGAGCGGGTTGGCCTGGAAGCTAGCCGGACGCGCCGGGGATTCGCCGATCATCGGAGCCGGCTGCTACACCGATCAGGATATCGGCTCGGCCGGGGCGACTGGCAACGGCGAGGAGAACATCAAGGTCTGCGGCGCGCACACCATCGTAGAGAACATGCGGCGCGGTATGTCGCCGCAGGAAGCCGGCATGGACGCGCTGAAACGCATCGTGCGCAACTATGAAGGCTATCCCGAGAAGCTGCAGTACATCGACATGAGCTATTACATCCTGCGCAAAGATGGGGCCTACGCCGGCGTCTGCATGTGGAGCGGCCCGCCGGAGCATCTGCGGCGCTTCGCCGTGCACGACGGCGATGGCAAGCGCTACGAGACAGCGGTCGCGCTATATCAAGGACAGTCGCTGGGCTGGCCGCCGATGCCGGGAAGAAAACATCTGGCGCCGGAACAGAAGAAGTAGAGTGCTTTCAGCTAACGAAGTTCCCTTGTCATCCTGAGCCAAGCGACCTTAATCCGTTTGTCATCCTGAGCGTAGGCGGCCCGCTTTTGGCCGCCGGAGTCGAAGGACCTCTACATCCGCGCGCTATTCCGGCGATAGCGATCCTTCGACTCCGCACGAGCAAAAAACGCTCGTGTTCCGCTCAGGATGACAGTGGTGAAGGTACTCGCCTACACCGCGACGGTAACCGTGGTTTCGGTGCGGGTGACGGGCCGGTAGAGTGTGTCGCGCTCGAAGGGGACACGGCCGGCTTCGGTGATCAGGCGAATCAGGTCCTGGCGCTGCAGACCCTGCGGCGTGGTCGCTCCCGCGTCGTGGTAGATCTTTTCTTCCACAACGGTTCCGTCGATATCGTCAGCGCCAAAGCGGAGCGTGATCTGCGCCATCTTCGGCGTCACCATCTGCCAGTAGGACTTGATATGCGGAAAATTGTCGAGCACCAGCCGCGATACAGCAATCTGCTTCAGGTCGAGCATGCCCGTCGTCTTTGGCAGGTGCTGCAACGGCGTGTTCTCTGGGTGAAACGCCAGCGGGATGAAGGTCTGAAAGCCGTGCGTGTCATCCTGTAGTGCCCGCAGTTTCAACAAGTGATCGACGCGGTCTTCGTCGTTCTCCACGTGGCCGTAGAGCATGGTCGCGTTCGATTTGAGGCCGACCTCATGCGCAGTGCGCGCGATCTCGAGCCAGTCGTCGCCGTCAATCTTGTGATCGCAGATAATGTGCCGGATGCGGTCGGAGAAAATCTCAGCGCCGCCGCCGGGCATGGAATCGAGTCCCGCCTCTTTGAATTTGACCAGCACTTCGCGCGGCGTCATCTTGCCGATCTTGGAAAAGAACGCGATCTCGACCATGGTGAAGGCCTTGAGATGCACCTGCGGGAAGCGCTCCTTCAGTCCGGCGAGCAGATCGACGTAGTACTGAAACGGCAGATCGGCGTGCAAACCGCCGACGATATGGAACTCAGTGATGGCTTCGGTATATCCCGAACCCGCGGTATTCCAAACTTCTTCCAGCGCCATGGTGTAAGCGCCGGGCACGTCTTTCTTACGGCCGAAGGCGCACAGGCGGCAGGCCGCCACGCAGACGTTGGTGTAGTTGATGTGGCGATTGACGTTGAAATAGGCGAGGTCGCCGTGCATCCGCTCGCGCACATGATTGGCCAGCCAGCCGACAGCGAGAATATCGCCAGAGCGATAGAGCGCCAGCGCATCGTCAGCCGACAGACGCTTCTGCGCCATTACTTTGTCATGGATCGGGCGCAGCCGGGAATCGTCGGTCTGAAAGGGATGAATCTTCTTGGCGCTGGACGTAGGTACAGTGGCCATCCAATCAATCATATCGCAGGCAGCGCACAAAATCACAGCGTAGAGTGACCCTTCTTACCTAGCCAGCAATAAATCTCCGGCGATGAAGGACAGGAACGCCAAGGAGACCAGTCCGTTCATGGCGAAGAAGGCGGCGTTCACCCGGCTGAGGTCGGCGTGCTTCACCAGTGAGTGCTCGTAGATCAGCAGCAATGCCACGAACAGCACGCCAGCGATGGCGATCTTCCCCAAGCCAAAGGCGATCACCATCACAGCCAGCAAGAGCACCGTCATCACATGGAAGCCCCTGGCGATGAGCAATGCCTTGCGGATGCCGAATGCCTTAGGCACGGAATAGACGTCAGCCGTGCAGTCGAACTCATAATCTTGGCAGGCGTAGAGGATGTCGAAGCCGGCTCCCCAGAAGATGACGGCTGCGGTCAGAATCAGGATTCGCAGATCGAGCGAGCCCCGCACTGCAACCCAGGCAGCAGCTGGAGCGATGCCCATCGCCAGTCCCAGCACCACGTGCGACCAGCGGGTGAACCGCTTGGTGAAGGAGTACAGGAAAACGATCCCGAGCGCCACCGGCGACAGGTAAAAAGCCAGCGGATTCAGCTCATAGGCCGCCAGAATCAGAATCGCCGATGTGACAACCACAAACCAGGCGACGAACGACTTGCTGAGCTTACCCGCCGGCAGTGCACGAACCCTGGTCCGCGGATTGGCGGCGTCAATAGTCGCATCCACGAGCCGATTGAAAGCCATGGCCGCCGAACGCGCCGCCACCAAAGCCACGATGATCCAGATCGCGGTGTGCAGATTGGGAATGCCGCGCGCGGCCAGCACGGCGCCGGTCAGACCAAACGGGAGCGTGAGCACAGAGTGCTCCCACTTGATCATCTCGAGGGTGGTACCGACACTGCGGAACAATGCCACCGAATGATTTTAACCGACAGGCTATTCCTAGCTCATGCCCTGGGGCAAGGGAGGGCGCGACCACTGGCGCTCCCAAGCGGGAACCGTGACGCGTTCGGTGACGGCCGCTGGCTTGCGCGCCCAGCAGACCACACGCGTCCCAAAGGGTAGGTTGATGTAGCGAATCAGCAGCCGCTCGCAATCCAGAAGCAGCACCATGGCGGAGTTGGCCCACCGCAGCTGCCGGGCGGAATAACGGTAGCGCTCGATGGAGCGGCTGAAGATGTTCCTGGCGATGCGCTCGATGAAGGCAGGCAGAAATCCCGATGCCACCAGGTACGACACCCGCGACACCTCGAAGCCGGAGTTGTTGAGCTTGCGCCGCAGCTCGCTTGCGGTATAACGCCGCTGATGCCCTTGAGCCTCGTCTTTCTCACCCCAGAGTGATGGATACGCCGGTACGGTCAGGCACAGCAGACCGCCGTCCTTAAGCACACGGCGCAGCTCGCGCAGGAACGCGCGATCGTCCGGCACAGTCTGCAGAATGTCCCCAGCAACTACGGCGTCAAAGGAGCTGGAGGTAAACCCGAGTTCTTCAGGACTGGTGCAGATGAGGTTGCGGCTGCCCTCGATCTGCTGAAACGCCAGGACCGCGAGCGCGCTGTGCGAATTGGCCGTCCGGACATTGGAAGATTCGCAAGCATCCAAATCCGCACCACAGCCGAAGTCGAGCACGCGAGTCTCGCGCTTGTCCTGCACGGCTTGCGCTACCGCTTCGCGCAGTAACTTGCGACGCGCAATATGCCACCACGACGAACGTTCGCGCCGTAGTGCCTCGAACTCAAATGGGGCGTCCATAGACAATATACATTCTACGGGATGTGATGCCGATTCATAGCAATCGCACATCATCGAGGACACTGACGCAACCGGCAAGAAAGCGCAACCCACCTTGCCCATGGTGAGCTATGGGCTAATTCTCCCTGTCACTTCGCTACTTGCTCATGTGGAACAGTGGACTTAACAATAGCTTCGAGATCACAATCCCAAAGCTGCGATTTCCATGAGTTCAGGGGGTTCACCCGCACGGGGACGGTTTTGTCAAAGAGCACATCAGCCCATAGTTGGGCCTCGTCCACAGAAGAAAAGTCCTTCTGGAATTCGGCTGGTATGGGATATGGTTCGTCAGGCGCCGGGTACGAATACCACAGCGTGAGGGTAGCGTCGTATTTTCCTCGAAAGACGGCCGCTCTCGAGACTTGCCCATATATTAACGGCCAGGTTTGGCTACGCGCTTGCCTGTGTAACCGCCAATATTTTTCCAATATCGAGCTAAGAAATAGAATCAGCGCCGATGCAATTACTGCCCACCAGTCACCGGAGATGTGTTTCATTAGCATGCACCCGGCGCAACGCTCGCCACTTTAGCATAGCATTTGCTTGTAAGCCCGCTAATGAGCGCCGTTACGCACTAGCCCCGCCGGCCTGCACCGCCGAACGGAAATACTCCAGCGACATGCGCAGGCCGGCTCGCAGATCGATCTTCGGCTCCCAGCCTAGCAGCCGTTTTGCTTTGCTGATGTCGGGACAGCGCTGCCTGGGATCGTCCTGCGGCAGCGGTTCGAAGCGCACTTTGCTGCTTGAGCCGGTGACTTCCAGCACCACCTGCGCACACTCCAGAATGGTGAACTCGCCGGGATTGCCAATGTTGGTAGGCTCGTGCTCGTCTGATTTCGCCAGCGCCAGAATGCCGGCTACTTCGTCGCTGACGTAGCAGAAGCTGCGAGTCTGCGAACCATCTCCGTACACCGTGAGATCTTCGCCACCGAGCGCCTGCCTCATGAAGTTGGAGATCACCCGGCCATCGTTAATTTGCAGCCGCGGCCCATAGGTGTTGAAGATGCGCACGATGCGGGTGTCGACCGAGCGATGGCGATAGTAAGCCATGGTGGCCGCCTCGGCGAAGCGCTTGGCCTCGTCGTAAACCGAGCGCGGGCCGATGGGATTCACATGTCCCCAGTAAGTTTCTTTTTGCGGATGCTCCAGAGGATCGCCATAGCACTCGGAAGTGGAAGCCAGCAGAAACTTCGCGTGGTATTCCTTAGCCAGCTCCAGGCAATTCATGGTACCCACGGATCCGACCCGCAGGGTTTCGATGGCGTGTTCGAGATAGTCGACCGGGCTGGCGGGCGAGGCCAGATGAAACACGTAATCTACTTTGCCGAAGTCGAAGGCCCGGGTCACATCCTGTTCGCGAAACTCAAAACGCGGCTCATTGCGCAGATGTGCGATGTTTTCCATGCGGCCGGTGAGCAGATTATCGGCGCAGATCACCGAATCGCCCTGCGCCAATAACGCATCGCACAAGTGGGAGCCAACGAAACCCGCACCTCCCGTCACTAACACACGCATAGCCCTGAGTTCCTCCACGAAATGGCTCGAAACAGGCGCCAGTTCCCTGTCTCAAACCGTGACCAAGACGCCGAGCTTTCGCAAGCGTGCCCGCTGATCTTCGATGATGCTCTCCAGTCCAGCTTCCAGCGACACCGTTGGCTCGTAGCCGATGAGCTTATTCACCTTGGTGATGTCGGGAACGCGGCGCACCATGTCTTCGAATCCGGCCTCGTACGCCGTGCTGTAGGGAACGAATACGATGCGCGACTGCGAGCCGGTCATCTGCTTGATGCGCTCGGCAAGCTCCAGAATCGTAATCTCGTGGTTGCCCCCCACGTTGTAAACTTCGCCGTTCGCCTGGGGATGAGCGGCAATGCCGACCAAGGCGCCTACCGCGTCGTTTACGTGGGTAAAGCAGCGGCTTTGGCTGCCGTCGCCGAATACCGTGATGTCGGCCCCGGTCAGAGCCTGGGTGACGAAATTGGGGATGACCATGCCGTAACGGCCCGTCTGCCGCGGTCCTACGGTGTTGAACAGCCGGGCAATCACCGTCGGGACTTTCCGCTCCTTCCAGTAAGCGATGGCCAGGAACTCATCAATCGCCTTGGAGCAGGCGTAGCTCCAGCGGCTCTTGTTGGTCGGGCCCCACACCATGTCATCGTCTTCGCGGAAAGGCACCTGCTCCGTCTTCCCGTACACTTCGGAACTGGAGGTAATCAGCACGCGTTTGCGCTTGGTCTCAGCCAGCTCCAAGACAATTTCGGTACCGCGCACGTTGGTCTCGATGGTGCGTACCGGGCTGTCCATGATCAGCCGCACTCCCACCGCGGCCGCCAAGTGGTAGACAATGTCGCTCAGGTCAATCAGCTCCGCCATCAGTCGCGTGTTGGTTACGCTGTCGATGTGATAGGCAAACTGGGGATGAACCTTGAGGTGCTGGATGTTGGCCATGGAGCCGGTGGAGAGATCGTCAATAACGTAGACCTCATCGCCAATGTTGAGATGCCGTTCGGCAAGGTGAGAGCCGATGAACCCGGCTCCCCCGGTGATGAGGATCTTCAATAGCGTTTCTCCGGAATACCTAGACTACTGTGCCGCAGGCGCCAGCGCAAACCTTTGTGATGCACATCATGGCACCCGCCGACGCCAGGCCGTATAATCGCGGGTTTTGTTGGACTTAACCTATGGCTGACCGCGAAGCAGATCTGCTTATCATTGGCGCCGGAATTGTCGGCCTGGCCACCGCCCTCGAGGTCACGCGACGCTTTCCCCACCTGAACATCGTCGTGGTCGAAAAGGAAAATCGCGTCGCGGCTCACCAGACCGGGCACAACAGCGGCGTTATTCACTCCGGACTGTACTACAAGACGGGCTCCCTGAAGGCCCGCAATTGCGTGGCTGGCGCGGCCTCGATGAAGCACTTCTGCCAAGACCAGAGTATTCCCTATGAGGAATGCGGCAAGCTGGTAGTCGCCACCAATGCGGAGGAGCTTCCGCGGCTGGAGCAATTGCATCAGCGTGGCATCGCCAATGGCGTGCCTGGTTTGCGTATGCTGCAGCGCGACCAGTTCCGCGAGATCGAGCCGCACTGCGAAGGCAGGGCCGCTTTGCAAGTTCCCAGCACCGGCATCGTGGACTACACGGTGGTCGCCCAGAAATATGCTGAGCTGATCGGCCGCGCCGGCGGCGAGATCGTATTCAACGCCAAGGTCGTGGGCCTGTGTGACGACGGCAACAGCAATCTCGTCGAAACCCAAGCCGGATCGTTTCGGGCGCGCTACGTGATCAATTGCGCCGGGCTCTACAGCGACACCATCACCCGCATGGCCGGGGTCGAGACGGAACTGGAGATCATCCCCTTCCGCGGCGAGTACTACGAGGTTCGCCCCGAGCGGCGCAGCCTGGTGAAGTCGCTGATCTATCCTGTCCCCGACCCACGCTTCCCTTTCCTGGGAGTGCATTTCACGCGCCGGGTGAACGGCAGCATCGAAGCCGGCCCCAATGCCCTGCTGGCGTTTCGCCGCGAAGGCTACACCGGAGCAGCGCCCGATCTCGGCGAAGCCATGGAGACGCTCCGCTTCCGCGGCTTCTGGAAGATGGCCCGCAAATACTGGCAGAAGGGGCTGGCCGAGCAGTATCGCTCCTGGGTGAAGTCCGCATTCGTAAAGGCCCTGCAGCAGATGGTGCCGGAACTGACCGAGTCGGACCTGGCGCAGGGTGGCTCGGGGGTCCGCGCGCAGGCGGTCGATAAGAACGGAAATCTGCTGGACGACTTTTATTTCGTCCACAACCGCAACATGATCCATGTCTGCAATGTCCCCTCACCGGCGGCCACTGCTTCCCTCGAGATTGGCAAGGAGATCGTGGAGATGATGGCCCAGCGCTTTGCTCTGCCCAGCGCGCCGTGAACGCGGCTCATGCTAATCTTGAGCGATGGCGCAATATCTGGTCACAGGCGCGGCGGGGTTCATTGGTTCAGCTCTGGTGCGCGCATTGCTGGAGCGCGGCGAACAGGTCCGCGGCTTGGACAATTTCGAAACCGGCAGACGGGAAAATCTGCGCGAGGTTGCGTCGCAAATCGATTTTCGCGAAGCCGATCTGCTCGACCTGGATGCAGTCCAGTCGGCCTGCCAGGGAGTGGACTACGTTCTGCATCAGGCCGCGATTCCTTCTGTACCTAAATCCATCGCCGACCCCGCGCGCAGCAATCGCGTCAACGTTGACGGCACGGTAAATCTACTCATTGCCGCGCGTGATGCGCGCGTCAAGCGGGTGGTGTATGCAGCGTCTTCCTCGGCCTACGGCGATACCCCAACTCTTCCCAAGCGTGAAGAGATGACCGCCTCGCCGTTATCGCCCTACGCGGTTTCCAAGCTGGCAGGCGAAATGTATATGAAAGCGTTTCACGGCGTATACGGATTGCCCACCGTCAGCTTGCGTTACTTCAATATCTTTGGACCGCGCCAGGATCCCGCCTCGCAATATTCGGCGGTGCTGGCCAAGTTCATCACGCGAATGCTGCGGGGCGGGCGGCCTACGATCTATGGCGACGGCGAGCAGTCGCGCGATTTCAACTTTATCGACAACGCCGTGTCGGCGAACCTGTTGGCCGCAACCGCTCCGGAGGCAGAAGTTGTCGGCGAGACATTCAACATTGCCACCGGTCACCGCTTTACCCTGAATGAAACCTTCAAGATGCTGAAATCGATGACCGGCTATAGCGGCGGCGTGGATTATGCGCCCGAGCGCCCCGGCGACGTGAAGCATTCTCTGGCTGACATCTCGCGCGCTGAGGAAAGGCTGAAGTATCGGCCGCTGGTAAGTTTTGAGGAGGGTTTGCGACGGACAGTGGAGTGGTATCGCATGGCCGAAGCCGCACCGCAAGGCGAATTTGCCGCGCGAACCTAGGATTACAACCGAACGGCCGAACCCAACAAACCTGCATTCATCACGAAAGGAAGTCTCATGCCCCGTCAACCCGGCGTCTATGCCACGTTCGATACTACCGAAGGAACCATCGTCGTCCGCCTATTCGAGGCCGACGCCCCCATCACGGTGAAAAATTTTATCGAGCTGGCAGATGGCTCGCGCGAATGGACCCATCCGCAGACGCGCAGTAAGAGCAAGACTCCTCTGTACAACGGAACCATCTTTCACCGCGTAATTCCCGACTTCATGGTGCAAGGCGGCGATCCCACCGGCACGGGCATGGGTGGTCCCGGCTACCAGTTCCAGGACGAGACTAAGGGCTCGCCGCACAAGTTCGACAAGCCGGGCAAACTGGCGATGGCGAACTCTGGCCCCGGAACCAACGGCTCGCAGTTTTTCATCACCGTAGCAGCCACGCCGTGGCTCACCGGCAATCACACCATTTTCGGAGAAGTGGTCGAAGGCCAGGACGTGGCTGACAAAATCACCAAGCTGCCGCGCAATCGTCAGGACAAGCCCAACAAAGATGTGGTGCTGAATTCGGTGACGATCGAAAGAGTGTAATTCGCCGGCGGCTATTTCTTCACCAACTCGGCGAACACCTTCTCGTACTTCCCTGCAATCGCTTCCCAGCGATATAACGCATCGGCGCGCTGCTTGGCGCGGACGGCCAAATCCTCGCGCGCGCCAGAATCGTCGAGCATCGTCTGTAATTTCTCCGCCAGGTCGGCCTCGGACTTGTCGTAGCGAATCGCCGCGTCGCCGGCGGTCTCCGCGTTTTCGGGTGTGTCGAGATAGAGCACCGGATTGCTGGCGGCCATCGCCTCAATGAGCGCCGGATGCACGCCACCGATCTCGCAGGCGAAGACGAACACTCCGGCGTGCTTCTGCAGCGCCCAGTAGCCGTCGCCGTAAATGGCTCCGGTGAAGCGCACGCGCTCGTCGCCCAGCGACTTCAGCCGCGCGATGTAACCGGTGTCGTAAGGATTGTCGCCTACCATCACCAGTGGCCAGTCGCTGCGCACATTTCGCCAACTGCGCAGCACCAGGTCGGGATTGTTCTCCGGCTCCAACCGGCTGACGTACAGAACGTAGCGGCCCGGCTCGAGATTCAGACCATTCAGGTGTAATCGCCGCTCGGCATCTCCGAACCGTAACCGATGACCACCGACTCGCTGCCATATTTCTGCAGGTAGTAATCGTGGATAGCGCGCGCATCGGTGACCAGTTGACTCGAACTGAACGACGACATCCACTCACATAGGTGCAGCACCTGCGCGCCCAGGCCCGCCCACTTCTCCCGCTTGCGGTCGAGACCATCGACATTGAGCACAACCGGCTTGCCAAACATCCGCGGAATATACGCGAACGGGCTGTTGGCGACATTGCACAGCAGGACGATATCGTTGTCGCTGAAGGCGACATGCACCGCCGCGAAGAAGGTGCTGACCCAGGTGTCGAGGTGCTTCTGGTGCAGGCTAGGCACGATGACGCGGCGCACCCGGCGATCGTAAACATCGTCGGGGCTGGTGAAGGCGCGGCGGCAATAGACGGTGACGCGGTGGCCATGATCAGCGAAGCGCGAGGCGATCTGCTCGGCAAAGCGTTCAAAGCCGCCATAGCGATTGGGAATGCCACGAGTTCCGACGATGGCGATGTTCATGGGGCCGCTTTTCGCAGATTCGCTATTGCGCTATCAGCTCTTTGCTCCGAGGTGGGCTCCTAGCCTTTAGCGTTGCTTTCACGTTTCGAGAGCTTTGTATCAGGGCATGACTTCAGTCATGCCGAAAAGACGAGAAAACGGGACGGCTTTAGCCGCCGCCAAAAATCACCGGGCTGAAGCCCCAACATTTCCCGGTTGATTACGGCACGTCTGAAGAGCCTGCCCTGAGCGAAGCCGAAGGGTGCCCTGATACAAACCACACGCAACCTGCTACGGGCCGACCATCGGCGATTGACCACTAACTACTACCGACTACTGACTACTGTCTTTCGCCCGCGGCGTGTTGCTGAACCACCATAACAAATCGCGGTCGGAAACGCGGCGGCGCGACTGGATGATCGCCCGTTTGCGGCGAATGCTGTCGCGCGCCTTCCACCAGTAAATCACGGCCGACCACAGACGCCGGTCGCGCACCGCGGCGTAGCCGAAGGTCATGATGTCGCGCCACAACACCGGAAAGAACAGCCGCCAGCAGAGCCATCCGGATGCGTTCTTGCCGCGCATCAGGAAGCGGTTCTTGGCCGAGTGCCAGTTGATCACCAGCGGCAGGTCTTTACGGCGCTCCGGCGTTACGCGCCGCACATGCCAGGCGACAGCGGCCGGGGTGTACAAACATTTCCATCCCATGACCTGCGCACGCCAGGCCAGATCGCCGTCTTCGCGGAAGGCGAAGAAGTCCTCGTCGAAGAATTCGCCTTCCACCGCCACGGCCTCGATGAAGTCGCGACGAAAGAACGCCGCCGCCCCACTCGCTCCGAAGACATACTGCACCTGGTCGTACTGGCCCTGGTCGATTTCTTCGGCGCCGCGATCAAGATGCCGCATATTCGGCGTGAAGTAGATGCCGGTGGAATCGATGATGTTGGTCTTGCGGGGGTCGGCGGCCACGTTGCTGAGGCAAGACGCAGGGGCGACCTTGGTCCTGCGCGTCTCGGCGTCACTGCCCGCGTCAGAAATCAGGTTCGTATCAGGGCACGGCTTCAGCCGTGCCAAATGTGACTCAGAAAACCCGGGCTTTAGCCCCTGGGGTTGTTGCTTGCAGGGGCTAAAGCCCACGTCTTCTGGCAAGCGGTTCGGCACGACTAAAGTCGTACCCTGATACGAACCCTGATTGTCGATAAGTTCAGTCGGGTTGTTCGGCGCGGCTGACTCGGATCGAGCCCCTGCCTTGCCTGCGGCCGGTTCCCAGCGCAGCAACTTACCGCACAGCGATCCGGCGTCGGGATGAGCTTTGCCGGCGGCTACCAGCTGGGTCACGAAATCCGGGCTGAGTACGACATCCGGATTCAGGCACAGCACCCATTCGCCGCGCGACGCACCGATGGCCTGATTCTGTCCGGCAGCGAAGCCAACGTTGCGATCGTTGTAGATCACGCGCCACTTTGACTCGACCAGCTTCAGCAAGGCTCGCGTGCCATCCTCGGAGGCGTTGTCAACGATGATCACCTCGATATCGCCATAGTCCTGGCGATCGAGTGCGGCGAAGCACCCGTCCAGGTACTGCGCCGAATTCCAGGTGACGATGGTGATGGAGACCATTGGACGGTGCGCCTGTTAGGAGCAAGATTCAGTTTAGGCGAGTTGATTAGGAATGGCGATGGAACGGATCCCACTCATTCCAAAACTAGGAATGAGTTGATTGGATAAGAGAGAAGGCTCGCTTCGAACCCGGTAGTCTTGGTTTGAGGACTAAGACACTGGGGAAGGAAGGAGCCTTCCATGCTTATTGTAGGGTGTGATTACCATCCGCGGTGGCAGCAAGTGGCTTGGTTAGATACGGAGACAGGAGAAACCGGTGAACAGAAGCTGACGAACGGCGATGGCGAAGCCGAGCGTTGGTATCGGCAGCTGCCGGTGCCGTCGCTGATTGGGCTGGAATCGACCGGCAACAGTCAGTGGTTCGTCGATCTGTTGAATCGGTTAGGCCATGAGGTATGGATCGGAGATGCCGCCCAGATCCGGGCCAGCTATGTGCGTCGGCAGAAGAACGACCGGCGCGATGCCGACCATATTCTGAAGCTGCTGCGGGAAGGCCGCTTTCCGCGGCTGTGGGTGCCGAGCCAGGAGCAGCGCGATCTGCGGCAGCTGCTGATTCATCGTCACAAGCTGGTGCAGATCCGGGCCCGAGTGAAGAACGGACTGCAGCACCTGGCCATGAACCAGGGGATGCAGAAGCAATCGCGACTGTGGAGCGTGAAGGGACAGCAAGCTTTTCTGCAGTTACCGCTGGCGGGATGGACGCAGTGCCGGCGGCACGATCTGCTGGAGCTGCTGGTCTTTCTGGACGCGCAGATTGCGCCTTTGGATCGAGCCGCGCAACAAGCGGCCGAGCAGGATCGGCAGGCGCGGCTGTTGCTGACCTAGCCAGGAGTGGGACCGATCACGGCCTTGGCATTCGTGCTGACCATTGGCGACTTAACCCGCTTTCCCCGCGGCAAACAAGTAGCCAGCTATCTGGGACTGATTCCGCACGAGCACAGCTCGGGTGGACGGCAGCGGCTGGGAGCCATCAGCAAGCAGGGCAATGGTTTTCTGCGCATGCTGCTGGTGGAAGCGGCGCAAAGTGTAGTTCGTCTGGATGAAGGATTTCGCAAGCAGTACGCTCACCGCTGCCACAGCAAGCCGAAAGGCATCGCCAAAGTGGCGGCGGCGAGACGCTTGGCCGTACGACTCTACTGGATGCTGCGCACACAAACGCCGTATCCGGAGATCGTTCGTATCGAGAGCAGCCCGCGGGTGCCCCTGGCCGGCAAAAGCTAGGCCGATGTGTTGATTGGGCGCTCTCGCCTCCAGACGGCCGGTGCAAAAGACGCGCTGCGCGCTTGGAAAACGATAAAACCGTTTTCCACTTTCGCACCGGCGACGGCGGCTGGAGGTTCGCATAGAAGAATCATGGTCGAGGTTGTCGGCCGAATCGATGGTTGGTGGAACGAGGTAAGTTCCACCGAAGAGTGATCAATCGCGAGATTCTCCCGTGTTAGTCCTCAGCTGTGATGAACCCAATGACGAAGCCAGCGGTGCTCCCACACCGCTCAGGAGAAGTTTCGCTTGACAACGCCTTCTCTCTTATCGAGGGGCACCCGGCGTACCCGTTACAACGGTCGATGGCTTCCCCGGTTACACTGTTACCCATGCGATCACTCATGGCGCTTCTGTTGCTTGTCGTTACCCTGGCAGCAGCGGGTTGGAGTTCTGAGCCAACTCCGCTCTGGAAGGTTGATGTTCGGCAGTTCGGATACGTGAGCTCCCCCCGCAAAGCCGTCAGACCGACACGACTCTCTGTAGCTTTTACCGACAACGGGCATATAGCTATTGCTTGGACAAGTCCAGACCGCACGGAGAGCAATAAAAATAAAGAACCTCATTGGGGCGACGCAGCACATGCCCATGTCATTGTCATAGACGGCAACACAGGCCAGAGGGAAGGAGAAAAGGAATGGCCGACTCCATTCACTTACGCGAGTCCGGCGTTAGCAGGTGTTTCCGAAGGGAAGTTCTTGATCTGCACTGACAATGCCCTCCGTGTGTTATCGGCAACCCTCAATGTAGTACACGAGCAGCAATTGCCAAGCCACTCCACCTGCAATCCATCCCCTAGCGGTCACACGCTGCTCGTCGTCAGTCTTGCCGAACATAACCATCAGATGAAAGTCATGGACACCGAGACCTTCAACGTCTTGTCTAGCTGGACAGAGCAGACCCCGGTCGGCGAAGCGACCATCAGCATCTCTGACTATTGGTTGTTAGGGTACTGCGGCGAACCGGCTGAGTTGTGCGTGCGGCGCGTTGATGAACGCTGGCAAGCCCTTCATGTGACCGGAATTGAAACGCGCATGGATCATCGGGTGCGTATCCCAGCGTCGTTCGTTAACGATGAAGTGCTAGCAATCAGGAGCAAGGCCACAACGCTAGCCACTGTTCACGGCGCGACGCTATTCCAAATCACGCCCGCGTCTAAGCAGCTGTTTTGGGGGCCGCCCCTGCCTTCGCCGGGTGGCGAGAGTTTCGCGATAGTCGAAGGGCAACTTCGAGGCGCAAGGATTGAGCCTCTGGACATGTATCCGTTTTATGCGGATGATCGGGCCGTCGTGTACGGTATCAAGGACCATCACAGCGACTTCTCGCTGAAATTGCAGGGTACGTCGCCATGGACACCTTGGCACATCATCGAGAACATAGTGGCGTTGTCACCTGACGGGAAGTCTCTCGCCGTAATTTCAGACGGAGTGCTTCAGCTTTACACCGTTCCAGTTGGCATGTGATTGGCACAAACAGGCGATCATGTATCCACGCCCTCAGTACGCCCCCCTTCCCGAGAGCACAATCGGAATGGTCCGCAGGAATATCTTGGTATCCAGCCACAGCGACCAGTTGTCGATGTACTTGAGGTCCAGCTGCATCCAGCGATTGAAGTCGATGTGGTTGCGGCCTTCCAGCACCCAAGTGCAGGTCAGGCCGGGACGCATGCGCAGCCGCCGCCGCTGCCAGTCCTCGTACTGCTCGACTTCCTCCGGAACCGCCGGCCGCGGTCCGACAAACGACATTTCTCCGCAGAACACATTCCACAGCTGCGGCAACTCGTCGAGGCTGAAGCGGCGCAGCCAGCGTCCCACCTGCGTGATGCGCGGGTCGTCGCTGATCTTGAATACCGGCCCGTCGAGCTCGTTAAGCTGATGAAGCTCGGCGCGCATCTGCTCGGCGTTGTTGATCATGGAGCGAAATTTGTACAGCGTAAAACGGCGGCCGCCCAGGCCGCAGCGGGTCTGCCGGAACAGCACTGGCCCGGGCGAGGTGATGCGAATCATGGCTGCGATACAAAGCAGGAACGGCGAAAGCACTACGAGCGACACGAAAGACAGTGCCACATCAAAGATTCGTTTGAAGAAAAGCCGCAACTCGCTGTCGGGCGCGCTGGACAGGCTGAGCAGTTGCACCTCGCGGAAATTCTCCAGGTACACCCGCGAGTAGGCCGCAGGCAGGAATTCCAATTGCACCCGGGTGCGGATTCCCAGGTCGGCGCAATGTTGCATCACCGGCTCCAGCCGGGCCAATTCCTGCAAATTCACTGCAAAGACAATTTCATCCACCACGCGTTTTTGCAGAATGCCGGCGACGGAGGTAAGTGGGTAAACGTCGTAACCGCCAAGATTGGGAGTCGGCACATCTTCTGAATTAGGATCGACGAAGCCGACCAGCCGCAGTCCCATGCCACGGCTTTCTTCAATCAGCGTCGCCATCTCGCGCGCCCGCGGCCCGCAGCCCACGATCAGCAGAAAGTGATAGCGGCCCAGGCGATCGCGCATCCAGGAGACGCCCGAGTAAGAAGCCGCCCGCCCGATCAGCAGCAGCACGAAATCGCAGGCGCCAATCAGCAGAACATAGGTGCGGCTGACGTCGCCGATGCGGGAGACGAACAGACCGGCGTAGATTACGATCAGCACAATCCCCAGCTGGCTGACAATGTTCAGGGTCAACTGAATGGGATTGCTAAGCTCGATGTCGCGATAGAAGCTGGAAAAATATCCCACCACTGACCACACCAGCAGAAATGCCAGCAGCAAGGGAAGGTAGTGACTGAAGGGATAAATCCCTGGCAAATGCGCACTGAAGAAGTCAAACTTTACTAATTGGGTGCGTAGCAAATAAGCCACGCTGAAGGCGACACAGGTCACCCCCAGATCGTGTAGCAGCGTAATCGTACTAAGAAGCTTGGAGCGTCGATCGAACACAATGACTGTCGTTACTTACTCTGGGATGCGTTGCATAGCCCAATCCAGCGGGGCTTGCCGGCTGGAGGCCAGCCAAACAGGCGCAGAAACAGAAACGGCCTGACGTCGGAATGCGCACTGCATTCTTAACTGTAGCAGGATTTCTCGACCCGATGCCAGTAGTGTAGGCTAGATGGGAACTGCTCCGCTGCAGCGGTGCTCCACCCGTACAAACTTACTGTCGAACGCCACATTGTCTTTCATGCGATCTGATCGACCAACTGCCTCGGCTGCCATACTTCCAGTTCCAGGCGGCGAGCGGAAGTCAACCCGGATCGGCCGTTTCCTCGACGGCGCCATTTTCTTTTTCTTTGCTTTGTTCGCCATCCTGTTGCCGCACTCTATCAAGGGAGCGCAGCACTCCTGGCAAATTGCATTCTTGCTCTGGCTGATCAAGCTGGCAGTCGAACGGCGCCGGCCCTACCCGCAGCCGCTGTCTGCGCCCCTGCTGGCCTACATCACGCTCAGCGGCATTTCCACGCTGCTCAGTCCTGATCCTAACCTCAGCTGGGATCGCATGAAGATTGTGTGCCTGCTGCTGGTGGGTATCGTGTTCGCGCAGAATCTGCAGCGACTCAAACAACTACGCATCCTGGTGTTCCTGCTCATTCTCTCCGGCCTGGCAGCGGCTGCCTTCACCGCCTGGCAATATACCTACGGAGTGGGAGTACGCATCGCCTACATCTGGCCGGCGAATCCGATGTACGCGGCGCACCTTCGTCACGATGACATCCTTACTCGCATTGACGGCAAAACGGTGCACCGCCCGGCCGATGTCGAGCGACTGGTCGACCAAAGCGCGCCGGGGCACATGTTCCGCATCGACTACGTGCGCGGCTTTCCCTTCCATGCGCGCGAAACCTTCGTCACTCGCGAGGGAATCATGCAGAGCGGCTGGGGCACCGAGCGGCTGAAGTTCGCGCGCGGGCACCCCTTCAAGGCGCAGGGCACGCTGGGCCACTACGTGAATTTCGCCGAGATGCTGATGCAGATCGGCTGCATGACCTGGGCCATGCTGTTGAGTGCCGCTCCGCGAAAAACCGGGTTGCAGCTGTTGTTTGCCTTTACCTTCGTCGCCCTGACCGCGTCGCTATTCCTCACGGAGACCCGCGCTGCGCTGGGCGGCCTGGCCCTGGGCTGTTTCGTCGCCGCACTGGTACTTGCCGGCAGGCGTTCGCGGATCTGGGCGTGCAGCGTTCTGGTGGTGTTGGTAGTGGCCGCGGCGGCGTGGATCCATCACACCCGCGGCCCGCAATGGCTGGGCGAACACGATCCCGGCACACAGTTTCGCACCATGATGTGGGAAGACGGCCTGCGCTTAATCCGGCAGCATCCCTGGTTCGGCGTGGGCATGGAAACCATTCGCAATCACTGGAGCGAGTGGAATATTCGCGCCTTCACTTTCTTCCACGACGAAAGCCACTTTCACAACGACATGATGCAGATTGCGGTGGAGCGCGGCCTGCCGGCGCTGGCAGCCTGGCTGTGGTTTGTGATCGGCTATTTTATTTTTCTGGCCCGGCTGATTCGCAAGAGCCGCCCGCGCAGTCGCTTCGCCACCGGTGTCGCCGCCGGAGTGTTGGCCAGCTTCGTCGCCTTCCAGACCACCGCGCTGGTGCACTACGACCTGGGCATTGAACCGGTGGCCATGATTCTGTTTTTCTACTTCGGCCTGGCCATCGCGCTGGATCGCATGATCCAGGATCCGGCTGCCGTGGATGTACAGTAGATAGCCAGCGTGAAGCCACCGACCGCTATCCCGATCAGCAACTCGGACGACCCCGCCCGTCCAGCCGGCCGGCCTCGCTGGTGGATTCCCGCCCTCCTACTGGCGCTGTTTGCGCTGCAATCGTTGTGGTTCATCCAGACGCAATCGTTCACCTACGATGAGCCGGGCCACATCATCGCCGGCCTCCAGGCCTGGCAGCATGGCCAGTTCGAGATGTGGACCGATCATCCCCCGCTCGGCCGTTTCTGTCTGATGCTGCCGCTGGCGCGGGCCCACGTCGAGATCACGTCTGAAGCTTTTGCACGCGGTTATCGCGTCACCGCCATGCAGCCCGGACCGGAATGGCTGGCGTGGCACACCCGGCCCATGAACACGCTGCTGGGCCTTGCGCTGGGCATCACGCTGTGGTTGGCAACCCGGCGGCTGTTCTCTGAAGGCGCCGCCAACGTGGCGCTCGCCCTGTTTGTGTTTACGCCATCGCTGATCGCGCACTTCTCGGTCACCACCACTGACGGCATCGGCGCATTGTTTGTTTTTCTCACCGCTTGCCAGGTCGTGTCGTGGCGCAGGAATCCTAGCCGCGGGCAGACTGCGCTGATGGGACTGGTACTGGGCGGGCTGCTGCTGGCTAAGCTCTACACCCCGCCGGAGCTCCTGCTAGCCCTTATGTTGATGCTGGTACTGCGCCGCGAGCGGGGATTGCTTTCCCCGCGACAATGGAATTGGAAACCGATGTTGGCGGCGCTGGGCATCGCCTTGCTCACCTGGTGGGCCGGCTACCTGTTTCACGTCTCGCACCTCACGGTCGGCGACGGTCAAGTGGTCGCGACCTTTCCCCATCGCGAGACGAAGGTTTGGGCAACGAAGTCGAAAGCGCACCTCAATCTGTTCGTCCCGGCGGGAGAATACCTGGAAGGACTGCGCGAGGTGGCGCTCAGCAACCGCCGCGGACGCGAGGCCTGGTTTCTGGGGAAAATTTATCCCAAGGGCGGGATCAAGTTTTATTATCCGGTCGCGATCGCGCTGAAGTGGCCCACGATTTTTCTGTTGCTGTTTTTCGCCAGCCTGCTATTCGGTGTCCGTAAGAGCTGCCGCGCCCCCGGCGATCTGCTCATCACTTGCCTATTCGGGCTGATATTCCTGCTGTTCGCCTTGCAATCGCATTTCGCCATCGGTGAGCGCCACATTCTGCCGCTCTATCCCTTCGCGCTGCTGCTTGCGGGCGGCATCTGGGAGCACGCCCGAAAACATCGCCTCGGCATGGCGTCTGGTGATCCTGGCGCTTTGCCTCAACGCGGCTGACGCCCTGCGCTATGCCCCCGATTATCTGGCCTACTTCAACGTATTCGTGAAGCCACAGAACAGCTGGCGCCTGCTGACCGACAGCAATCTCGACTGGGGACAGGGCTTGCTGGCTTTGCGCGATTACGAGCGGCAACATCCCAATGAGGAATTGCAGCTGGCCTACTTCGGATCGGTCGATCCCATACTGTATGACATCAAGGCCAAGCCGCTGCCGCCCAACCGGCCGGTGAGTGGCAAGGTTGTGGTCGGCGCCAGTTGCCTGTCAGGACAGGTGCTGGACGACAGCAACAGCTATCGCTGGTTGTGGCCGTATCAGCCGCGGGTAGTGCTGGATCACGCGCTGTGGATGTTCGACACCGGCTCGCACTAACGACTTAGACGCGCTCATCTGTCGAGGCTGCTTCTTCCAATCGGAACCCCGCTTTACTTAACACTCGCCGGTCAGCAGGTACTGGACAGTGCGCACCAGGTCATGCGGTTCACCATTCACGTTGAGCACCGCGTCGGCCAGCTGGGCTTCGGCGATGCTGGCCTCATAGAGCAAGATAATGCGCGGCCGGGGACGCAGGCGGGTCACGGCTTCTTCGATGCGTAAGCGATCGCCGCGATTGATGTGATGGCCGAGCACAACTACACCGACCATCGTCCTCGCCAGTTCCAGCAAAGCTTCCTCTGCCGTAAAAACTGCAAGCACATCGTAGCCGGCCCTGGTCAAGGCTCCCGACCGCAGCGTGGATGGCTCGTCCTTATCGCCAACGAAGAGAATCACTCCGCTAGACAGGAATGGGGAAATTCGAGGCTGTCGATTTGCATTGCCTGGCATGTTGCAACCTTCCTTCGCTGGATCGAGTCGTGAAGCTCATTTCCGAGTGTTTGCGAGAACGCAGATGCACTCGATGAAGCTCAGCAAAGAAGAGCGCTACCGGGTTCAGCGGGGGGCCAGGCCTCGGCGGGAGGAACAAGAGCGGCCGGCAAAGCCCGCCATCGGCAGGCAACGGCCGGGCTACGATGCGCGACCACAACTCGCGCGCACCATGCCAATCCGCAGAGGATGAGAGCAGCGATACGCGCAGCCCGCGTCGTCGTCGGATCGAGATCGACCGCGGGAGAAATAAACACGTAAAGGACCGCGGCCAACGCCAACATGGCCAGCAGTGAGATCAGCCAACGACGCACCGCTACATTAAAGTCTGGATCATGAAGAACGTCAAGTGATGCGGCCGGCTTTGCGCAAAAATGCCCTCGCCTACGACACTCCTCACCCTGACCGGGGGCTTGCCGGCAAACGCCGTTGCCGCTGCGCTACTTCCCTGCCCCGATGGCGTTCCACTGAAACTGGATCACGTCGCCGAAATGGCGCACCGACGAACTGCGCGTTGTGTCCGCCGGGATAGATATGGAACTCGTGCGGAATGCCGCGTGAGGTCAGCAGCTTGTCCAGCACCTGCGCTCCCTGCTCGAAACCGTAATCGTCATTGTTGCCCACATCGAAGTAAATCTTCATGCGCTTGAGGCTGGCAGCGCTGTCGGTGCGGGCGAAATAGAAGACGTTGTTGCGATCGAAATAAGCGCGATTGAAGGGCGAGCCGAAGACATCGCCCATCAGGGCGGCGGGAGAGCCGGGCGCACCTGAGCTCATGTCTTTGGGCAGTTCGGGGATCAGCGCCGGCATCTGCGCGCTGACCGCGGCGAATTGTCAGGATACTTGAAGGCCAGCCGCAGCGCTCCATAACCGCCCATGGAAATGCCGGTGATGCCGCGGGTGGCGCGCGTGCCCTCGGCGCGATACTTCTTTTCCATCTGCGGCATGAATTCCTTCACCAGGAAATCCTCGTAGCGCAGCTTGCCGTTCTCGGAGTTGATGATAGAAGGTGTGACCGGCGCTAGGCGCTAGAATTACGAAGTCGCCCACCTTGCCCTGGCGGCGCAGCTCGGAGACCACGTCCCATCCGCCGAAGTTGAGCAGCGACTGCTCGTTGTCGCCCAGGCCGTGGAAGAAATAGAGCACAGGGTAACGGCGCGTCTTGTCCTGATCGAAGCTGGGGGGCAGGAACGCGCAATAGCGCACCGGCCGCTTCAGAATCTCCGACTGGATGACCGAGCATTCGGCGCGGCCCTGGGCGTGAAGCAGCGGAGCAAGGCAGAGGGCGAGCAGGGCGAGAGCGAAGCGCAACAGAAACCGGAATCCGAATTCGACGCTTACGGTCTGAAAACGGGACGCAACAAGGATTTCATTTCTTGATTCTCGGATCGAACGGATATTTGTAGATTGATTCGATGCGAATGATGCGCAGCGTCGGGCGTGCAAGCGGATTGAGTAAATAGTTGAAGGTGGCACGGAACGAGGGCGCTGGGAACTCGCAATAGCGCCGGATCGTTGCGACCGTCAGCCATGGCGGACCCAATCTCGCGGGTGGCATCAACCTTGTCGATCCAACTCGGTGAGGCAATGCGCTCGCATCCAACGAGTCTTCGACCTACGACTTCATCCGGTACCAGTACGGCGCAGCAGCGGTGTACTTCGGTGGGACATCGCCGGCAGCTGGTGTGAACACAGCATTCCAATAAGGCGCCTGCGGGCGTGTCTGCGAGGTAGACGACGCGCGACCCAGCCTCGTGCCAGCGGCCAGGGGCGCGCAAGCCACCGGCGCCACTCAGGTCGCGATGCGCGGCTGACACGCCAAAGGTAGCACTCAGATGAACATGCCTTCGTCGATCTGGACCAGGAGTTCTTCCACGATTCGGCTACCGGTATCCGTCCTCAGCATTTCGAGCGGTGCGCGGTCCCGGAGCCGCGGATGAGGGCGGCGAAGCCAGGCCAGTGCACGCTCGCGCGACCCGTAGACCGACTCAGCTTGCGAAAGCAGACGCAGCAACGCGCAGGACGCGATCGGACTCCTCGACGGTAAGCTTTTCCCGGCGCGAACGGCGGTGTTGCAAGGTCCGCAGCGGGATGACCAGGGAATCGATCTCGGAGCGGGTGAAGCCCAAGGCGAGCACGCGATTGATGGACGGAGGCTGGGCAGCTGACGCTCGACCAGCTCCAGCATTTGCTGTTCGGTGCTGGGAGCCGGAACGCCCAGCCATTCCCCGATCTGTTGATGGAGCATCGACATTGTCACCTCTACTTGCGAGTACTACATTATGCCATGAAATGGTACGGCAAATGCCAGAGCCGACGATACTTATTCGTATTTCAGCGTCTGCACCGGATCGAGCCGGGCGGCGCGGCTGGCGGGATACAGCCCCGCCAGCAGGCTTACCACGATCGAGAACGCAATCGCCGCGCCGATCAGCCAGGGCGGCAGAATCCATACCGCTTCCGATGGGAGCTGGTGGTGATGCATATAGACGGCCGTCCCCAAGTTGATAGCCTTGCCGATGGCGAAGCCCAACCCGATGCCCAGTATTCCGCCGAAGAAGCCCATCGCTCCGGCTTCGGCGAAGAACAGCCGCTTCACGTCGCGGTCGCTGGCGCCGATGGCTTTCATCACGCCGATCTCGCGCCGCCGCTCCAGCACCGCCATCACCAGCGTGTTGATGATGGCCAGCGTGGCCACCGCCAGCGCCAGCGATCCGAAGATGCCGAGGAACAGGTCGAGCACGGTGAAGAAGCGGCGCAGGCTCTTGGTGGCGTCGAGCACCGAGAAGGTACGGAAGCCCATCTTGTTGATCGCGTCCTGCACCTGCGCAACCTTGCCCGGATCTTTGACACGCACGGTCAGCGTCATGTAGGTTTTGCCGCCGCCGCGCAGCGAACTGCGCATGTCGGTGAAGTCCGACATGTTCAGCTTCTCGGTCAAGTCGACGGGCAGAAAGATGCGGCCACGCGAGACCGTGCGCATGCCGCCGTAAGGCTCTTCGTCGATGATGCCGACCACTTTCAGCGGCTGCGACTTGCGCACGACCGAAAACCCGTAATCGTCACCGGCGTTTGACGAACTGCTGCCTGGCTGCGCGCCGGAAAGTTGCGGACGACCGGCCGCCTCCGAATCCGCAGCCAGCGACTGATGCTCGCCGTAGCGCAAGCGTAACCGTCCTGGCCAATCAGTCCGGCTGGATTTTTGGCATCAAGCTCCTTGGCGAAATCCTTCAGCAGAATCACTTCGTCGGCATCGGAGCGCGAGAAAAACTTGCCTTGCAGATTGTCGAAGGCCTCATTCTCGCGCGCCGACATCGGGCAGGCCGGTGACAAACCCGAAATGCGTCTGGTCGCTGATACACAATCTGGCCCATGACGCGAACTTCGGGCTCGACTTCGGTGACGTACTGCAGGTGCGCCATCTTGTCGCGCGCGGGCTCATCCAGCACCGGAGCGTTTTCCGGATGCTGGTCCTTCTGATCTTCGTCGCGATCGAAGCCGCGGAAATCCTGTTTCGAGGTGACGAACACGGTATCGAACATTCCCGAGCCGGCCAGCCGGCGCGTGGCCAGTTGCTGCAGTCCCACACCGAGCGACAACATCGCCACCAGCGAGGCCACGCCCACCGAGATGCCGACCGTCGTCAGGCCATTGCGCAACTTCGATTGCCGCAGGTTGCGCACCGCCAGTTCGAACAGGTCGTAGCCCTTCATGCCCGCACCTCCTGCGAAAGCAGCTTGCCATCGCCCAGGAAGATGAGGCGCTGAGCGAAACGTTCGGCCAGGGCGCGCTCGTGCGTCACCATCACCACCGTCATGCCCGAGCGACAGACTCAAATCGCGGATGAGGTTCAGAATGTCTTCGCCGGTGCGGCTGTCGAGGTTGCCGGTAGGCTCGTCGGCCAGCAACAGCGCAGGCCGATTGGCCAGCGCTCGCGCCAGCGAGACCCGCTGCTGCTCGCCGCCCGAGAGCTCCGACGGCCGATGCTCCATGCGCTTGCCCAGCCCGACGCGCTCCAGCGATTCGCGCACGCGTTGCGCGCGCTCAGCGCGATCCACTTCGGCAAAGCGCATGGGGAGCTCGACATTCTCGGTAATGGTCATGGTCGGGATGAGATGAAAGGCCTGGAAGACCATGCCCACATCGTTGCGGCGATAGGCGCCAGCTCCTCCGACGACATCTTGGCCAGATCGCGGCCCTGCACGATCACCGACCGGAGCTGGGGCGATCAAGGCCGGCCAGCAAATTCAGCAGCGTCGATTTTCCCGAGCCGGATTGGCCCAGCAGTGCCACGAACTCGCCGCGCTCGATGCTGAGCGAAATGCCGTCGACTGCGCGGATCATGCTGCCGCCCATGGGATAGTAGCGGCAAACATTTTCGGTGCGCACCGCCGGCTGGGAAGTTGGGGATGAGTTCATCTGTGCTTGATTCGATGCTGGCATCATGACGTCGGGCGCAACTGCCCTTAACCAACATACGAAAACGGGAGCTGGTTAGCTCCCGGGAAGCTGTAACGATTTGTAAAGGGAAAGGTAGAGCCGACCTTCAGGCCCGGCGTCACGCGCCCCTACAAAAAGCCGAATCTGCGATAGTCATCGGAGACGACTATCGCAGATTCGGCAGTTCCTCGCCAGGCGGTGACGCGGCGCTAAAGCGCCGCTCTACCCTTATCGTGCCACTGCTACGCCCACGGCGTTACCGCCGCCCAGGCACAGCGCCGCGATGCCCTTGTGCACGTCGCGGCGAATCATCTCGTACAGCAGCGTGGTCAGGATGCGCGCGCCGCTGGCGCCGATGGGATGCCCGAGAGCCACTGCGCCGCCATTCACGTTGACCTTGTTGAGGTCGAGTCCCAGCTCGCGGGTGACCGCAATCGCGGCCACCGAAAACGCCTCGTTGATCTCGTACAAGGTCGACATCCTCGTTCTTCCATCCCGTCTTCTTCCACAGCTGGCGAACGGTTTCCACCGGCGTCATCATCACCCACTCGGGAGCAAGACCGCTGGTGGCCTGGGCCACGATGCGCGCCATCGGCTTCAGTCCGAGCTCCTTCGCCTTCGCAGCCGACATCAGCACCAATGCCGACGCGCCGTCGTTGACACCCGGCGCGTTGCCCGCGGTCACGGTGCCATCCTTCTTGAAGGCCGGCTTCAGACTGCGCAAGGCTTCGATGGTCGAGTCCTCGCGCGGCGATTCATCTTTGCTGAACAGCGCCGGCGGCGCGCCCTTTTTCTTCGACGGCAGCTCGACCGGCACGATCTGGTCCTTGAAGCGGCACTCCTTGATCGCGCTGACGGCCTTGCGATGCGAGTTCAGCGCGTATTCGTCCTGCTCCTCGCGGGTGATGTGATACTTCTCGGCAACGTTCTCGCCGGTGATTGCCCATGTGATAGTCGTTGATAGACGTCCCACAGCCCGTCGTGCACCATAGAGTCGACGACCTTCTGATCGCCCAGGCGAAATCCCTTGCGCGCGTTCTGCAGCAGATAGGGCGCGTTGGTCATGCTTTCCATGCCGCCGGCTACCACAATGTGGGAATTGCCGGTCTGGATCGCCTGCTGACCCAGGGCGACAGCTTTCAGGCCCGAGCCGCAAACCTTGTTGATGGTCATGGCGCCGACTTTGTCAGACAGGCCGCCGCCAAGGGCCGCCTGCCGCGCGGGATTCTGTCCCAATCCGGCGGAGACCACGTTGCCCATGATGCACTCATCCACGCTGTTGGGATCGATGCCGGCGCGCTTGACCGCCTCGCGCACCACGATGGCGCCCAGCTGCGGCGCCGTGAAATCGGAAAGTGAGCCCTGAAATTTTCCTACCGGCGTGCGTACTGCCGACACAATAACAACATCTTCCAGCGATGCCATGAATGCTTAGCTCCTGCGAGGAAATGGTGAACGAACATTATAAGATGGAGCTAGCTTGGGCACGGACGCACAAATCCCGCCTGAAATTCAATCCACCCCCTGGCCGCGGAAACCGCTGCTTGCACCCTGGTGGCACACCGCCGTCCTGATTGCGGTGCTGTTGCTGGCCTCGCGTCAACGGCACCCGCAGCCAGCATCCGCTGGCCGCCGAAAGCAAAGTGCTGCAATACCTGTGGAGCATGGCCTGGGAGTGGATGCTGGTCGGCTTCGTCTGGCTGGGCATTCGCAAGCGCATCCGCCTGCGCGACCTGATCGGCGGACGCTGGGCGTCAGCCGAGGATTTCTTTCTGGACCTGGTGTACGCGGCCGCCTTCTGGTTCTGCGCCCTGGGAGTGCTGGGCACGGGCGCGAAGCTGATGCACCTGGACCAGGCCGGCAAGATCGAAGCCATGCGCAAGCAACTCGGATTCCTGACCCCGGAAACGAATTTGGACCTGGCAGTGTGGTTCTGCCTGAGCGCGACTGCCGGCTTCTGCGAAGAGATCATCTTTCGCGGATATCTGCAGCGCCAGTTCGCCGCCATCGGTAACTCCATGCTCTTCGGCGTGGTGATTTCGGCGGTCGTGTTCGGTGCCTCACACGGCTATGAAGGAGCCGCGCGCATGATTTTGATCGGAATTTACGGTTTAATGTTTGGGCTACTCGCGTGGTGGCGAAAGAGCCTGCGGGCTGGAATGATGGCGCATGCGTGGCACGACGCACTGAGCGGCGCAGTTTTGCGAATGCTGAAATAGCCAGTGTTTATGCGGCTCTCACGCACATGTAAAGTTCGGCATGCAATCGAGGCGAAAGCGCGATGCGAGATATTCCATCAGCCAGAGGCGACGAATCGTCTCCCGCGCTCGCGTTGCACGCACCGCGACGTGCGTTTTTTGCTTGACTATTTTTTTCAATGACTCTATACAACTAACAAATTGCGATGAAATCAAGGTCGCAATGTTCCATGACAAATGGAAAGGGAGAATAGACAACATGGCAACCAAAAAGGCAGCAAAGAAGGCTAAGAAGGCGGCAAAAAAGGCTAAGAAGCACTAACCGCTTTCGACCGTACGAACCGGGGGACGCGCAAGCGTCCCCCTTCGCTTTTGGTATTAATTCACTTTTGCGGCGCGCTGGGCAGGAGAAATGGTTAGCGGCGCTTCCTGCTCCGGGCAGATGCTGTGATACGAACAGCGCGCGCAGGCCTGGCTGGGCTTGGGATCAAACTCTCCGGCGGCAATGCTGGCGGCCACTACCGCGACCTTGTTCTCTGCTTCCTGAAGCTGTTGCGGCGAACGCTGTGCCTCCACGGCGATTCCATTCTGCAGATTGATAAAGACCAGCGATGCCGGCGTGTATCCCAGGCTGCACGCCGCCAAGGCGTAAATGGAAAGCTGCAGGCTGTCGTCGGCATCGTCCTGTGTTTTGGGCTTGCCGGTTTTGTAATCCACGATCTCCACTTCTCCGCCGGCCAGCCGATCGATCCGGTCAAACCTGCCGGTCACCTGGGCTCCAGCGATTTCCACCCGGAAGCGCTTCTCCGTTTCCAGAATCTCGCCGCGCGATCGGCCCAGCTCCGAGCGCAACAGCGCGCTCAGTTGATCGCGGCCGTCTTTTTCGTAGAGCGCCCGCTGCAGGGGCTCGTCGATCTTCGTCTTCGAAAGCTCGTCCAAGAAACACGCGATGACTGTAGCTTCGTCGGGCGGCCGCCCGGCACGAACCCCATCGAAATAAGCTTTAAGAGCCAGGTGCATGGCGCTGCCGAACTGCAACGCCGCCGAGGTCTTCTCCGGCAGGTGCCAGTCGTACCGCAGCTTGTACGCCAGCGGACAATTTTCGTATTGCTGAATGGCGCTCGCGCTCAACGCATGCTGATGTCCGTCCTCGCGTGCGGGAAGTTGCGTCCACTGGGAAACATTGAGCAGCGGTTCGGCGGCGGCGTGGATATTCGCGATCGGCTCCGGCTGGAGGACGCGCGCGGCGATGTCGTCCTTCAAGGCCAGCTTGGCGTCCACTAGCTCGCGAATGTATCGGGTGGGAATCGGATTCTTGCCCCGCGCCAGCTTGCCGCACAGGTACAACTCGTCCATCGCGCGGGTCATGGAAACGTAGAAGAGGCGACGCTCTTCCTGATCATGTAGGGTCTTGGCGTCGGCCTCAGCAGCGGTGTCTTTGCTGCGCAGCTGGCGCGGAAATTCCACCAGCGGCTCTTTGTACTTGCTGGGAAACGATCCGGACGAGACTCGCGCCACGAACACGCAGGGGAATTCCAGGCCCTTGGCGGCATGCACGGTCATCAACTGCACCGCATCTTCGCCGGGCGCGTTGCCCAGCTCCTGAGGAGCGAGCGCCGCCACCGGATCGTCTTCGTCGGTTTCTTCCAGCAATGCGCCGCCGGCATCGCGGAAGAAACCGAAGTAATCCAGAAACTCGTTGAGTGTTCCCTGCTCTACGATCTGCTTCGGCTTGTTGCTCCAGCGTTCGGCGAAATCGATCAGCCGCCGCAGCGGCATCGAATCCGGCAGGCCAAAATCTCGCTGCGCAATCTTCAATGCATCGGCAATTTTGTTCCCGCCGCTGATGAGATCCCGCCGCGCCCGGCGAATCACGTCGATCACCGGCTTGCCAGCCGGGAGTTTCCTCCAGCACCGCCTCGGCGGAGCCGTCTCTTCCGGCCAGCGCCAGTTGCGTGCGAAATTGTTCCGGGTCAACCTGAAACTGGGGCAAGGCAGCCACTCGAAACAGCGCCACCGGTTGCGCCGAGTCCAGAATGCGCAACACGGCCATGGCATCGCGCAACTCCGGCGTGTCGAATAGATCGACCCCTTTGACCCGGACCGGAATGCCCCGCTGCTGCAGCTCGGCGACAATCCTCTCGCGATAATAGTGGCTGCGATAGAGCACCGCGATGCCACCGAACCTGGTCTCCGGCCGCTCTCGCCGCATGGCCACAATGGTGTCTGCAATGAAGCTGGCTTCCTGCTCGTAGCTGTTGTAAACCACCGCCTGCACCGGGGGCGAAGTCGCGGCCAGGGCAGCGCTTTCCCGACGCGCGCAGGTGAGCGGTTGCCGCGGCCAGCCGCCGTCGGCTGCCTCCAGGCTGACGATTGCAGGATTGCACTTGATGGCCTGATAGGCACAGCGCAAGATCGGCGGCGTGGATCGGCGGTTCGCCGACATGGTGACTCGCTTCACCCGATCGCCGCCAAAGGTTTTCAGAAACTGGTCGAAGGCGCCGCTGGTGGCGCCGCGAAACTGGTAGATGGCCTGGTCGGGATCGCCCACCGCGAAGACGTTGGCGTCGTGTCCGCCGAGCAGGCTGGCCAGCTTGATCTGAGCGACGTTGGAATCCTGAAATTCGTCAATGAGAATGAAGCGCGCGTGCCGCTGCATCCGCTGCAGCACCGATTGCCGGCGGCTGAGCAGATCGACGGCGCGGCTCATGATGTGTCCGAAGGTGCCGAGGCCTTCCTGCTGCAGCAGATTTTCGGCGTAGCGAAAGGCATACGCGACCTCGTGGCAGCGGCCCAGAACTTCGTCGTCCGACATCGCCGCCGCATCCTTCGACTTCACCATGCGCGGCAGTGGAATTTCACCGCGCTCCAATTGCTTCAGGTAAGCGTCGTAGTCGTCAGGCGTGCGCAGCTCGTCATGACAGCTGCTGAAGAAGTCGCGCAGCTCCTTGAGAAATTTTCCCGGATCGGCCGACTTAATGTAGTGCCGCAGCTTCAGGTCCTCCGACCCGGCGGCGGAGCAGGACAAAGAGGTCGTTTTCGTCCAGCAGCTGAAACTTGTTGCCCGCATCGTTCAGCAGTCGATAGCAATACGAATGAAACGTGTGCGCCCGCAGGCCCTTGGCCATCAGCTTGCGCGCCGCTTTGGGCCGGTTCATCTCGGGATAAAGCGACTGCTGACTTTCTTCCGGATACAAGATGGCCGCGACCCGGTTCATCAACTCAGCCGCGGAATTGCGAGTGTAGGTGACGGCCAGGATTTCGTCGGGTCGGGCAGCTTCACTGCGAATGAGATGAGCGATGCGGCGCGCCAGCACCGTGGTCTTGCCCGTGCCCGCTCCGGCGACCACCAGCATCGGGCCATGCACGTGTTCAATGGCCTGACGCTGCTCGTCGGTGGGAATGAAAGTGTGATGGCCGTTGCTGGACACGAGGCTTCCCAATTGAACGAACAAAAGGCGAAGGTAGTATTATCAGGGATTAGCGGGCGCATGGCAAGTGGAAACACAGTAGCCAGTGCTCAGCGCTCAGCAGTCAGCACTCAGCAATCAATCCCGCGATCCTCCCATATATTTGTCATCCCGAGCGAGGACTTCAGTCCGAACCGAGGCACCTGCGGTCCGCCCCGCGTTGCGTTCAATAGAGATCGGCTAGCGCAATTCAAGGGCTGAATGCCGAATGCCAATGCTAACCGCTAGATCTCCGCACGCGCGATGGCCAGCGCGGCGATGGCGGCGGTTTCAGCACGGAGGATCGTCTCGCCCAGTGAGGCCGCGATCCATTGCGCGCTTGCGAAACTCTGCAACTCGTCCTCGGCCCAGCCCCCCTCGGGGCCAATCGCCAGGGCTAAGGACGCAACGTCTTGGGAGCGCAAGATTTCGGTGAGTTCCACTTCACGCTCGCTTTCGGCGAGAACGATGCGCAAGCTGCCTCGCGGGGGACCGCTGATCCCTCCGCTCGGGCTGAAGCCCTCGGTCGGGATGACAGTGGAATGAGGGGCGCTCTGTAGGCGAAGCTGTTCAAGCGCGTCGTTGAGCTTCAGCGGGTCGGTGATTTCCGGCGGCGCGATCCTGCGCGACTGCTCCGAGGCTTCGCGAGCGATGCGGCGCCAGCGCTCTACACGCTTCTCCGCCGCAAGGGCAAGATGCTTTTCCGTGCGGCGTGCGATCACCGGCACGATAATCGTTACGTTCAGCTCAGTGCACTTCTCGATCGCCCACTCCATGCGATCAAATTTGAACACTGCCAGCAGCAACGTTATCGGCACCACCGTGCCGGCGGCAACTTCTTCACCGAGGGCGAACTCTACGCGATCATCACTGACGCTGGCGACAGTTGCCCGCCGTACCTGCTCGCCGCAGGCAACTTCGAACTCCTGCCCCACGCGCGCCCGCAACGTCCGCGACAAATGTGCGGCGTGTGGTCCGGTCAAGGCGGCACGGTCGGGGGAGAACTCATCGGCAATCCAGCGGCGTCGGGTCATCGGGTGAGCAGCAGCAGAGCGATGGCGATAGCCATGGCGGCGTAGACGCCGCCAAACAGGCGATTCTGCCGCGCCAGGGCGTCCTCGTCAAATAGGCGGCTGTTGAGCAGGAACTCCAGCGCCGACACCGAACCGACCAGCACGATCATGATGATCCAGCGTTCCTGGCGCATCTGCGCGTGCAGCAGATACGGGATGGCGCACAGCGACAGGCCGAGGTAGATCATGCCGCCGATGCGGGCGCGTTTCCGTCGCTTGGGATTTTCGTACCGCAGCAGCAGGATGCGCGCCAGCTCGCGCGGTCGTGCCAGACGCGCCGCCGCCGGCAGGCCAGTCACGATCAGCAGGAACCAGGCGTAGATGCGGAGGGCTTTGTCCAAGGGAAGGCCGGTGTTCGGAAGTCGCTGTTAGCTCTTAGTCATTAGCTCTTAGCATGCAAGAATTCCACGGTCACGCGGATATCGTCAGCGGTGAGCTGCGGTTACGACGAAAGCAGTTGAGTCTTCGTCTGCTAAAAGCTAAGAGCTAAAAGCTAAAGGCCAATTGCCAAATGCTAACGGCCGCCCTACCCGAAGATCTCTTTCACCTTGTTGAGCAGCGAGCGGCTGACCGGCTTGTTCTCCACCGAGATGGTGGTGTGCAGCTCCTGCATCAGCTCGCGCTGGCGCTTGTTGAGCTTGCTGGGGGTCTGCACTTTCACCTCGACGAACAGATCGCCGCGGCCGCGGCCGTTCAGCACCGGCACGCCCTGGTTCTTCAGCTTGAAGGTAGCTCCGGTCTGTGTGCCTTCGGGGATCTTCAGAGTCTGATCGCTTTCCAGTGTCGGCACCTGGATCTCGGCGCCCAGCGCCGCCTGCGGGAACGAGATCGGCACCACGCAATACAGATTCTTGCCTTCGCGTTCGAAGAACGAGTGCTCCTTGGCATGCAGAACAACGTAAAGATCGCCGGGAGGCCCGCCGTAGACGCCGGCCTCGCCTTCGCCGGAGTACAAAATGCGTGCGCCTTCCTCAACCCCCGCCGGAACCTTCACCGTCACCGTGCGTTCGCGGTTGATGCGTCCCTGCCCGCGACACTGATTGCACGGATCGACAATCAGCTTACCCGAACCGCCGCAGGTGCTGCAGGCGCGCGTGATGGAGAAGAAGCCTTGCTGATACCGCATCTGCCCACGTCCACCGCAGGTAGTGCAGTTGATGGGAGCCTTGCCGGGAGCCATGCCGCTGCCCTTGCAGGACTCGCACTCCTCCAGGCGCCGCACCTGAATCTGTTTGGTGACGCCGAAGACCGCTTCCTCGAACTCCAGCGTAAGGTCTTCGCGCAGATCAGCGCCGCGCTGGGCGCGCGTCCGGCGGCGTCCCCCCTGGCCGCCGAACATATCGCTGAAGCCGAAGATGTCGCCGAAAATATCCTGAAAATCGGTGAAGACGGTGGCATCGAAACCGCCCGGGCCACCGCCGGCTCCGCTGGAGACGCCGGCATGGCCGAAGCGGTCGTAACGCGCGCGCTTCTCACCGTCGGCGAGAATGGCATAGGCCTCGCTGCACTCCTTGAAGCGCTCTTCGGCATCCGGATTATCGGGATTGCGGTCAGGATGAAACTGCAGCGCCAGCTTGCGATAGGCGCTCTTGATTTCCTGGTCGTTGGCGGTGCGCGAGACGCCAAGTACCTCGTAATAGTCGCGTTTCACTGTTGTGGCCAGAACTGTTTACCTTCTCAATTTTGATTTACTTGGGATTGCGCGCCACGCGCACCATCGCCGGACGCAGCAGCCGTTCTTTCAACCGGTAGCCCCGTTGCAACTCGTCGAGAACCTGATTGTCCGCAGCCTCGTCGGTGTCGACCATCTGCACCGCCTGATGCAGGGTAGGATCGAACGTTGCGCCCTCCGCCGGTATCGGCTGGACTCCCAGCTTGGCCAGCGCGTCGTGAAATTGCTTGTCGATGAGTTCGATGCCCGACTGGAAGTCATCCAGCGAAGCGGCTTTGGTTTTCACCGCGCGATCCAAGCTGTCGAGGATGGGCAGCAAGGTCTTCAGCGCCTCGGCTAAAGCGTATTCGCGATACTCCAGCTGTTCTTTAGCGTTGCGCTTGCGGAAGTTATCGAACTCGGCCTGCAGCCGCGCCGCGCGGTCGAGGTAGGCTGCGCGCTCGGCGCGAACTTTCTCCAGCTCGGCTTCCGGGCCGGTTGCCTCTTTGGATGCAGCCGGCTCGGTCGAGGAAGATTCGTCGTTCTCCGCCGGCGGCAATTCGTGATCCAGCTCCAGGTCGGTGTTGGAGCCTCCGTTTTGCTTCTTGTATTGCATAGGCTTCTAGAAATCGTGCCGTCCCTACGGGACTCGGGTTCCCCTGTCTAGCTTGCCCAGCGCTTCCGCGCTGGGCTAATCACTTTCGCCCTTCGGGCTGGGTGCGCGTCGAATCATGACCGTCGTTTTCGAAAATCGGCGGCGCTCCGACGTCCAGCAGCCCGGAGAAGAAGTTGACACAGTCCTGCTCCGAGAACTGCGCGACACTGACACTTTGCAACTCGGCCTTTGGCGGACCCGCCAAATTGGAATAACTACGGTCATCTACTTCCCTATCCAACCGGAACCTACTGTGCAGCTCACGTCGACTCGTCCCACAGTCGATCGAACATGCGCGCGATGTAGGAGACCGCGGTAATCGTGTGCTCGTAATCCATGCGGGTCGGACCAATCACGGCCAGCGAACCCATCACCTCGTCGCCCACTCGCGCCGGCTTGCCAATCAGCACAAAATTATTTAGATGCGGCATGGCGTCTTCCAGACCCACAACTACACGCACCGCCTCCTGGCGAGTATCCAGGTAGGCGGAGAGCAGATCGACCACCCGCTGCTTCTCTTCCAGCGTGGCCAGCAGTTGGCGCAGACGCTCCTTGTCCTGCTCGGTCAACACCAAGTTGGATGCGCCTTCCACATAGACGGACTGCGACGATCCTTCGCCGGCCAGCGCGCCTTGCGCGTAAAGCTGCTCCACCGATGCCATCAGGCGGTCGTACTCGCTGCGTTCCTGCTGAATGCGCTTGGCAATCTCGTTGCGCAGCGACTCCATCTCCCAGCCCCGAAAGTTCTGGTTGATGTAGGCAGCGGCAATGTCGAGATCGGCGGCAGTGAGATCGTCCGTCAGTCGCAGGACACGATCGCGCACCAGCCCGTTGCGCATAACCACGACGGCCAGAACCTTCTTGTCGGCCATACGCTGGAAGTAGACATGCTCCAGCGCGTTGCGCTGACCCGGCGCGGAGCTGACCGCGACTCCCACACCGTGGGAGATCAGAGACAGCACGTGCGAGGTGCGCTCCATGAACTCCTGCACATCCTGAATCCCGTGCAGATTATCCTGGATAAGGCCCTCGTCGGCGGGCGATAGACGCGCTTCGCCAGTCAACTGTTTTACGTAAAAGCGATAGGCCTGCGTGGTGGGCACGCGCCCGGCAGAGGTGTGCGGCTGGTCGAGGAACCCGGCCTCGGCCAGGTCGGCCATGACATTACGAATGGAGGCTGCGCTTAGATTCTCGCGATTGCTACGCGCCAAGGTGCGCGAGCCCACCGGCTCGCCGGTGGAGATGTAAGTCTCCACAATGGCCGTGAGAATTTCCCGCTCGCGTTTCCCGATGCCCGCCGGTGTGCCCATGATTCCCGCCGCCCGAGGACTGTAACTTACTCTACCGCAATTATTTATAGGAACTAGAAGATACAAGACCGCAGTTTTATTCTAGGGAGCCAGAGTTCCCCTGTCAAGATTGGCACTCTAATAAGTTGAGTGCCAGCAAATCAGATTGGCTTGATTCGGGGCTGCTGGCTGTGGCAAAAAAGCAAGGTCCTGGTAACCTCGTCCGTCTCTTCGTACAGAACAAGACCTTGCTGTCACCCGTCACGCAGTAACCTCTGCGCAACGGGGTGCCGGCCGCAAGTTCATTTGTTTCGGTTTTCAAAAAACGAAACGCCGGGCGAGAGCACTAAGCCAGCCCGTTTTGTTTTGCCGCTCGGCATGCGCTTCGAGTTTCTCGACGGCAAAAGAACCGCAGGAAGGTACGTCTACCTTTTTTCGGCCCCAGGTAAATCGTATAGCACTTTACGGCTGATTATATTGAGAAATCAGCACAAATAATAGCCGTATAGTTAATAGTTTAGATGCATATATGTCACTTTATGGCTATTAGTTAGCACCAGGAGGTCGAGCAACTTCAGCCAATCCAACCCTCCCTTGGACGTGGGCACCGCCACTTAGTAGTCATTGACTTCGTCGGGCCAGACGGTAGACTTATCTTGGCGGCCCGTGCGCCTGAAGAGTGTAGTTACGTCAGTCCGATTTTTCCTTTTGGACAAAGCATTCTTTTCGAACCCAAGTGAGCGACGATGGCAATCGATTCGAAAGCCCTCTCGTAACTTTGGTCCCCGCTCCCCGAAACTGAAGAATGCTCTTTTCGTCAGTGACACCAGCGAATTAGCAGGCCGCAAGCCTGCAAATTCTCTGAGTCGAGCAATTCGTCATAAGTGCACTGACTTCTGAAAACGCGAAACTGAACCATTTTCCGGGCTGTTACATCCGTGACTTGGCGATCAGCTGACTCCTTTGCTCGTCCATTGGGAGACCCTTATGCTGAACCTCCAGAATGTCAAAGTAAGTGTGACACTCACGCGAATGGCCTTGGGGCCCTTGGAATCGCAGGTCATGGAGCTTGTTTGGAAGTTAGGGGAATGCAGTGTCTGCGATATAGCCAGAAACCTTCCTGAAAAACGAGCCTACACCACCGTAATGACGACCCTGACTCGTCTGTTCCACAAGGGAGTCCTGAAACGCACCAGGGCCGACCGCAAGTTTGTCTATTCAGCCCGCCTGGGCCAGCAGGAATTAGAAGACGCCATCGTTCGAGAGATCACGGCTCACTTGCTGGCAATCCCTGCCAGCTCCCGGGCCCGTGAAATGGTGATCTTGTCTTTGCTGGAAAGTCTTCGTCGGCAGGATCCGACCTTTTTCGACGCGGCGGTCACAATGACAAAGGCCAGGCACAGTCTACAGGCTGAAGAGGAAGCAGGTTTGAATTTTCCTCCGGGCCGAGAGACAAGTAACCCCCAATGACCGGGAGTATCAGCCCGCGTACTCGACCTCGAACTCAATCTTGACGCCCTTTTCCAGCATCGCCGACACCGAACAGTACTTTTCCTTCGACAGGCGAATAGCATCATCCATCGCTTTTTGGGTGACGTTGCCGGTGACCCGATAGATCAGCCGGATAGAGGTGAAGACCTTGGGAGAGGTCTCGGAGCGCTCGGCGGTGGCGCGGACATCGATGCTGATAAAAGGTTCGCGCTTCTTACGCAGAATGCTGACCACATCACTGGCGGTGCAGGCACACAGCGCGATCAGCACCAGCTCGACCGGACTGCTGGCTGTCTTGTCGGCGCCGGCATCGACCACCAGCGCGTGGCCGCTGGCGGCTTCGCAGACAAATCGGTCGGCGTCGCTCCATCGGGCATAGGCTTCGATCATGAGTGGTGAACCTCGTTGGTCGCTTTCGATTGTGCGCACGTTTAGCTCTTAGCTGTTAGCAATAGCCAGTGAGGTTTCTCCCAACTCAGCCGTATGTCCACCGGAAATGTGCGCCAGCTAAGAGCTAAAGGCTAAGAGCTAGAAGCTATCCGTCACGGCCGTGGAGGAGTTGTCGTCGTACCGTTGCCGGTGCCACTGGTAGTGCCCGCTCCGCCGTTGCTGCTGCCGTCATGCGTCTCGTAGATGGAATACTCCCCTTGCGGCCGTTTCAGGCGAATGGTGATTTCCTGGTTTGGCTGGTCGATGGCGTAGTCGTCGCCAAAGGTTTGGAACCCGGGAGCGATCACCTGTATCCGCATGGTGCCGTAGGGCACTCCGTCGAAATGAGTCTTACCGTCGGGATCGGTCTTGAGCTCGAATCCAGCCTTTCCCTGCTTACCCTTCTTGCCTACGAAATGCAGAATCACGGCAGCGTTCCGTACCGGCTTTCCGTTGTCGTCTTTGAGGACAACAAATCCCAGCGACGATTGCAGGCCTGGGTCCTTCTTATCGCCGGCCACCAATGGAATGGAAATCAGAAGCAAAGTAAAGATGGCGAACGCCACACGCAGCATCTTCATACGCATATTGTAGATTAGCTTTTAGCTCTTGGCTTTCAGCTCTTGGCAAGAAATGCCATGAGCATCATCGCCCCCACACACTTATGCAAACCTGCCAAGTTATTTTTTGATTCGTTACGTTGCCTTGCGGATCGCCGCTGAGTCCCCGCGGCGTAAGAGCTAACAGGTCTTCGCGGGAAGCTAATGGCGCCCGGTCGACGAGATCGTTTTCCCCTGGCGCAGCAAGAGTGCCACTCGGACACTCGCGCCGATCAAGATCGCTGCCAGAATAATTGCAGATCCAATGTGCATCACTTCTCCTTCGAGTTCGCCCATCCCGAAAAGGGTTCTCGCTTTTTGCTAATAGCTAAAAGCTAAGAGCGAACTCTAGTTCCTAAAATCGGGAGTAGCCTGCGCCTGTTTCAGTGTAGGCGGAGCGTCGTCCTTCTGATCCTGACTTGTCTGCGTCGCGCCCGCGCCGCCGTTGCTGGTGTTGTCGCCACTTCCCGGAGCCTGCTTCAACGTCGGACCAGCATTGTCATTCGGAGCCTGACTAGCCTGCGCCGAGCCGGCCGGCCCGGCAGTGCTGCTACCGCTACTTGCTGGAGCCTGCTTCAGGATTGGACCAGCATCATCTTTCTGATCCTGCGTTGATTGCGCCGGGGCCCGCTTCAACGTAGGACGGCCATCGTCTTGCGAACCACGTCCCTGGCCCGAATTTCCCGGATCGCTACTGCTGCCCGACGAAGTACGCTTCAACAATACGGGACGGCCCGGCTCCGGCTTGGCGCCGCCGAGGTGATGGCCATTTTCTAGCATCTGCAGGCGTGCCTTTACATTTTCGAATTCGCTGGTATCGAGGACATATTCGGCACGGTCGGGCAGGTACTTGCGAATTTCATCCTGCGCCGCCTGGATGCGCTCAACGTTCATGGGGTGGGTTGCGAACGCCTTGGCGATCATGCTCTGCTTCTTCTTCTCGATGTTCAGCTTCTCGAAGAACTCCACAAACGCCTCTGGATCATAGCCCGTGGCGTAGTCGTACTCCAGACCGAGCAGGTCGGCTTCGCGCTCGGCGTCGCGCGAGAACTTCAGGAAGCCCAGCGGGATCGCCAGGCCAGCCACTTCGCTGATGGCGAAAGCCACTGGCCCGCCAATGAAAATCAGCGGCACCGACGCCATGTTCCAAATCTGTGCCCGCGTCATGTTCTTGGTGGCATGACGGGCGGCGACGTGGGCAATCTCGTGCGCCATCACTCCGGCCAGCTCAGCTTCATTGTCGGCGGCCAGAATCAAGCCGCTGTTTACGTAGAAAAAGCCGCCGGGCAGCGCGAAGGCGTTCACCTCTTCGGTATCGAGCACCTTGATCGTGAAAGGCACTCGCGCGTCGGAGTTGCGCACCAGGTTCTGGCCAATGCGATTCACATACTCGGTTATAACCGGATCCGTGACCAGGCGGGCACTGCCCTCTACCTGCTGCGCGAGCTGACGGCCCAGCGCCACTTCACGGTCGAGCGAGTAAAAGTCCAGGCCATTGCCTACGTTACGTTGCCCGATAAGGTTGACATCGTACTTCGCAGGCAGCGCTCCAGCCGGCGTCGCGGATCCTTTCCCTGCGGCAGTTGCCGGCGCTGCCGGACTGGGGGACGGCGAAGTTGCTGTGGTTGCGGCAGGAGATCGGTTCGCGTCGGGATCCGCAGAGGCCGCTTGTTTCGCCGCGGCTTCGATTTGCGCTGCTGTGGGAAGTTCTACCGGCGTGGCGTCGGGGTGGGCCGAGGGTGAAACCTGAGCATCTCCCGGAGAAGCGCTTTGCGCTCCATTCGCCGTAGCCGCCGTAGCTGGAGGCGGCGAACTCTGCCCGCTGCTCAGCACTGGCAAGCTGAGAATAGTGACCAGCGCCAGCGCGATTTTCCACACGCGCGCAGAAGACGAAGAGGCTCGAACGGCACGGAGGACTGGCACGATCACACCTGCGACTAACTAATTATGCTGCCAAAGACGGAACAATGGGAACTGGAAAGTTCACCATAGCATTAGAAGGCGCAAATAACTGTTAGAAAGTGAACGACCCGAGTGCATGCTGGCGTCCTAATAGATGCGTCGATATTGCAGCAGGATACCTTTTCGTCCCGGCATTGCCTCCGAAGCAACGAGTCGTCCGCACCCGCGTAAATCGTGGGTATCCGAAGTTAAAGCGGCGGAGGAAGAGATTCGAGATTCATCCGGGCTTGCGGCCCCCTAGAGCGCAGCCATCGGAGTGCGAATCTGCTTCCCCACGACGGGCGCCGATTTCATCGCGGTCCTGATTTGGGAATCAAGATTCGATGTCCAATTCGTCGTGCGGAGCCCCTCAAAACACGATCGACCGAAAAAGCTACAGTTAAGTAACTGATTTATAATGACATGCTACGGTCTTGTCACAGGAGTCCGCAGAATTTGAGTGGGTTGCGCTCATATCGGGCTTGACAACCGTATGGACGGTCGCCTATATTAGCACTCGTAGTGAGTGAGTGCTAGCAGCTGCTAGGGTTACTCCCTCCAATGTTTTCAGTTTATCCCCATCGTTCATGAATTGCGCCGATCCCATTCCGCTTCGGCGGACCAGGTCGGCCAGTATGTAACGGAATCCAAATTGACTTCTCAAGCTCGAAAGGAGTTCGAAGAATGGCTACAAAGCTGACTCCCCTGCACGACCGCATCGTGGTTCGCCGTGTTGAAGAGGCGGAAACCACTCGTGGCGGAATCATCATCCCCGATAGCGCCAAAGACAAGCCGCAAGAGGGCGAAGTGATCTCCGTGGGCCGGGGCAAGACCAACGACAAAGGCGAAACCTTCCCCCTCGATGTGAAGGACGGCGATCGCATCCTGTTCGGCAAGTATGCCGGCACCGAGATCAAAATTGACGGCGAAGACTTCCTGATCATGCGCGAGGAAGAAGTGCTCGGCATCCTGGAAGGCGCCAGCAAGCCCAAGGAACACGCCGCGAAGAAATAGGCGGCTATTTGCGCTTGCAAAGAGATTGCTGTCAGTTGCGGTCAGACTTAACTGACAACCGGCAACTGACCACTGACAACTGATTTTCAAAGGAGATTGAAACAATGGCAAAGCAGATTCTGCATGGTGAGGAGTCACGCCAGTCGATCCTTCGCGGCGTGAACGTTCTGGCCGATGCCGTAAAAGTCACGCTCGGTCCCAAGGGCCGCAATGTCGTGATCGAAAAGAAATTCGGATCGCCGCTCATTACCAAGGACGGCGTCACTGTAGCCAAGGAAATCGAACTGAAAGATTCGCTCGAGAACATGGGCGCGCAGATGGTGCGCGAAGTCGCTTCCAAGACTTCCGACGTGGCCGGTGACGGCACCACCACCGCGACCGTTCTGGCTCAGTCCATCTATCGCGAAGGCGTCAAGACCGTGGCCGCCGGCGCCAATCCGATGGCTATGAAGCGCGGTATCGAGAAGGCCGTGACCGCGATTTGCGGCACCGTCGACGCCGATGGCAATCGTAGCAACTCCGCTCTGGACAAGTTGTCGCAAAAGGTTTCCGGTGAGATGATCGCGCAGGTCGGCACCATCTCCGCCAACAACGACGACACCATCGGCCGCATCATCGCCGAAGCTATGAAGAAGGTCGGCAAAGATGGCGTGATCACCGTGGAAGAAGCCAAGACGATGGAAACCCAGCTGGAAGTCGTCGAAGGCATGCAGTTCGATCGCGGCTACCTCTCGCCCTACTTCGTTACCGATCCAGAGCGCATGGAAGTGGTTCTGGAGAACGCTTACATCCTGATCCACGAAAAGAAAATTTCTTCGATGAAAGACCTGCTGCCTCTGCTGGAGCAGATCGCCAAGGGCGGACGTCCGTTGGTCATCATCGCGGAAGATGTCGAAGGCGAAGCGCTGGCCACCCTGGTGGTCAACAAGCTACGCGGAACTCTGCAGGTTGCGGCCGTAAAGGCCCCGGGCTTCGGCGATCGCCGCAAAGCCATGCTGCAGGACATCGCCATTCTGACCGGCGGCAAGGCCATCACCGAAGATCTCGGCATCAAGCTGGAGAACGTGCAGCTGCAGGATCTCGGCCAGGCCAAGAAGATCACCATCGACAAGGACAACACCACCATCGTCGAAGGTAAGGGCAAGCCGGGCGACATCGAAGGCCGGGTGAAGGAAATTCGCAGCCAGGTCGAAAAGACCACCAGCGACTATGACCGCGAGAAGTTGCAGGAGCGGTTGGCCAAGCTGGTCGGTGGCGTTGCCGTGATCAAAGTCGGCGCCGCGACCGAAACCGAGATGAAGGAAAAGAAAGCCCGCGTGGAAGACGCGATGCATGCCACCCGCGCTGCGGTAGAGGAAGGCATCGTCCCCGGAGGCGGCGTCGCGCTCTTGCGCTGCGCTGAGGCGATCGACGCGCTGAAGCTGGAAGGCGACGAGAAGATCGGTGCCAACATCGTGCGTCGCGCTCTGGAAGAGCCTCTGCGTCAGATCGTTATCAACTCGGGCGAAGAAGGCGCGATCATTGTGGGCCGCATCCGCGAGTCGAAGGAGAAGAACTTCGGCTACAACGCCCAGACCAATGAGTTCGAAGACCTGGTGAAAGCCGGCGTCATCGATCCCACCAAGGTTACGCGTACGGCTCTGCAGAACGCAGGTTCGATCGCGGCCCTGATGCTCACCACCGAAGCCCTGGTAGCCGACATTCCGGAAGACAAGAAGGAACCGGCAATGCCTCACGGCGGCGGCGGCATGGGCGGGATGTACTAAAGAAAGAAGTAACTAGTAGCTAGCAACTAGCAACCAGCAACTAGCTAGAAGCTAAACAACTAAGAAAACGGGTGCCCCACTCATTCGCGGTTTTCGAATGAGTGGGGTTCTTCTTTGCGTCTGAGCCTGCGGCGGCAAGAATCCTGAGCGAGGGACATTCTGTCCCGAGTCGAAGGAACTCAGCAACTTCTACAACGCACGACTTGACAAGCTCTACAGTCTCCAGCGCATGCTGCATGATACGGAGGTGTTCTCATGGCAACAGGCAACGATCCGATTCTCAATCATCTCGGGATGGCTCACTTGGGTAGCCCGAAAGCCCTTCTTGGAAAAAGCACGGGCGGGATGCTGGGAGAATTCAGAGAGTTTGCGATGCGAGGCAGCATGCTCGATATGGCGGTTGGCATCATCGTAGGCGCGGCCTTCGGGAGAGTTGTGAGCTCCTTTGTCTTTGACATCTTGATGCCCCCAATTGGCCTCATCTCAGGCCACTCGGATTTCACGAACAAGTTCCTGAATCTATCGGGACATGCCTACGCCACCCTGGCCGAGGCCAAAGCTGCCGGGGCAGCGACAATCAATTACGGCGTCTTCCTGAACGCCGTCTCTGATTTCCTTATCGTTGCTTTCACGGTATTCCTGCTCATCCGGCAGATTAATCGGCTCAGAAGCGCATCAACGGCCCCTATCGAAGCCACCAAAGAGTGCCCCTTCTGTTTCTCGGCGGTGGTGATCAAAGCGACCCGCTGTCCACATTGCACCTCCCAGCTGACGGCGGCTTAAGTTGCAGAGGCAGGAAACGCTTGCCCCTCGCCTTTTGAGCCCTGCTCGGAGGTAATTTTTTGTGGTCAGGCCTTATCACAACCGATTTAGCGCCGCGCATCCTTCCACCATCACGAGAAGAACCCAACCACGCCGCCCAGGGCATCCTGCAGGCCGTGAGCCAGGATTCCGGGGCGCAGGCTCTTGCGCCAATAGGCCAGCAGTCCCAGCAGCCATCCGTGCAGCATAATGGCCAGCATGAGCTTGCCGTAGTATCCGTGGCCGAGGCCAAAGGCTACGCCTTGCAGAATGATGCCGAGGGCGCGACTGCCAGTCCAGGCGCCGAACTGCCGGGCGAGATAGCCGCGAAAGATCAGCTCTTCGCAAAATCCGCCGGTCGCCGACAGTCCTAACCACACCACCAGGTCGAACCAGGTCTTGGGCAGAATATTGGCCAGGGTGCTATCGGGCTTCGCCCCAAGAAGATGCATCACAACGGCTACGGTCGGGATCACCACAACCATGAATCCGAGCGCAAGCCCTAAGTCGCGGAAGAAACCACTAATTGTTTGCCAGCGGCCGGTAACCAGGCTGGCAATCGAGAGCCCGCGACGCCGGAGGGCCAGCCAGATCATCAGAACCACCAGCCATTCTCCCACCGCCACCGTGAGGTAGCCGGAGAGCCGGGAACTGATACCCGGAATGTTCGCGTTGGGCAGCCCGTGCTGATACGCGCTTGCGACCGACCCTGCAGCTAGAGTTGCTGGGCGGTTAAATCCCGAACCGCGGCGTGCGCCAGTATCAGCAGCGTATGCCACCAGGGCGCGATGGGCTCGCGCGCAGTATCCATGCGTCCTGGCGCAGATTCGACGGACTGCATCACTGGAATTGACGACATAATCTCTTCCTTCTCTTTCGGATGTCCGGGAGTCGAGCTAAAGATCGGCATCGTCCTGAATCACGTTGCCGCGGTCATCGCCCATCGAAAGCTGAACCTAATACGAGCCGGAGAAGGAAAGGTTCCCGAAGCCGCCGGTGAAAGCTGCTTCTCGTTGTACCGCCTATTCACAAACCACAAGCTTGACGAAGGATGTCAACCGAGCCATACAGCTTTCCGGCTCCACTCCCGCATCGAACCTAGTTCGTGAAAGCTATCCGGAGTCGCATCGCTTATGAATAAGAAGGAAATTAAGTCACCGCTGATGACCGTTAACTTCGTCATCTGGTTCTGCGGAGTGGGAAGCTTACTGCTGGTGCTCTTCCTCGGGCACTACGTCTGGAGAATTCTCTAAGGCCGGAAACCCGGGAGCCGCGAAATTACTTCGCGATCACTCAGCAAAAGCTATTACCCAATCACCCGCAAGAGGAAAGAAAATCTTGATTCATCGAACCCGTATTGCTGCTCTCGTTCTGGGACTCGCTTCTCTCTTCACAACCGCCTGCAATAACGGCTCAAACACCGATGCCGCCTACAAGGCCGCGATCAATGACCACTTCAAGGCCTTCCCTGCCTGCATCTGGCAGGAGCCGAAGAAATTTCCGGTGCAGGCTGCCACTTCCGACGACGCTAAGACCGAAGGTTACGACGCGCTTACCCAGGCGGCCCTGCTGACGCGTACTACGGCCGAGAAGAATATCCTGATCATCTCCAGGCAGGTAAACAACTACGATCTCTCCGATAAAGGCCGCAGCGCATGGACTCCCGACACTTCCCAGCCCGGGTATGGGAACTTCTGCTACGGCAACCGCGAGGTCACGTCGATTGACAACTCCGCGCCGGGAACCAACGGCTCGGGCGCGAAGACGGTCGCCGTGAGCTATCGCTACAAGATCGCTAACGTTCCGGGATGGGCCAATTCACAGGAGATTAAGACCGCGTACCCCGATCTTGCCGCGGCCCTCAACTCCAATCCTTCCGATACGGCAACGTTGGTCATGACCGGCGATCGCTGGGAGTACACGAGATAGCTGCGACGAAGCAGGGTTCTCGTCCGGCAGTGCGGATTGAGTTCCAGAGATACCCGCGTGAAATCTCTCTGGTAGCTTTCCTCGTCCACGTCCCACCCTCGCGGCATGTTTCTGGAAGCGCCAGCAATATCCTGGAATCCCTTTTGGCCCTTCAGGACTAGGCTTCTACCAGCAGCAATCGATCGCGCCCGCCCTCACATACGCCCTAAACGCGGGCGCGATTGGAATCCTCAGATGCCGCTCGTGCCGCTGGCCGCCGCGCCTTCACCCCAGCAGAAAGACTGACGCATGTCGCCTCCCGTTACCGCCATGGCAATTCTCAGGTATCAATGGGTCAGGGTCGCCGCCCTCGATCGTCTGCTGTTGGGGCTGGCCGACAACCGGAACCCGGCCTTGACAGGCACGCTGATTCTCCCTGTCACTCGCTATGATCTCTCCGATCCGGCGTTCGTCGAGCTGGTCTTCAGCAGCGCGGCCCTGGAAGTCGAGGGCACCATCTTCGTTCCCAAAGCTGAGGTGATCGCGATCGTGAAAACCGATGATCCCGAAGATCTGCAGAGGATTGGCTACCGGGGCCGCGCATCAGCCGAGGCTGCGCAATACAAAGACGTGAATCAGCCTCAGAACGTCGCCGAGACTCCGCCCGTCAACGGGTCCCATGCCACGCAGCCGGAACAGGTTCCGACATTGCCGTGAGCCAATGGCCCTACTCGACTAATGTTTGGGCTGGTAGGGCCACCATGTTTGCCAAGTCCCTACTGACAGGAGGACGGTACGAATCTCGTACCAGCCGGGTGCAGCAAATCCACATTGATGCGTCGCAAGTTTAATCCTTGCAAACGAGATCTATAACGGAAACGCCATTCAGTACTTCTGCTCTCTGTCCCAGAAACGATCCCACGTACCCTGATTCGGGGGTCGCAATCTTTAGAACTTCCCGGGCAGCTCTAGCCCACTCCCTCTACTAACCTGTGTTATAGTGTTTGGCGGTTAGGAGGAAAACAGCATGTCCGACGTTACCCGCATTCTCGATCACTACGACGCCGTCCTCAACGGCTCTCCCTGGCACGGCGATGCCGTGTGGCAGATCCTCGACGGCATCTCGGCCGAAACTGCTGCCGCCCGGCCCCAGAAAGACGCTCACACCATTTGGGAGATCGTCGAGCACATGACGTTCTGGGAAGACGTAGCGGCCCAACGACTGGCCGGCCAGAAAGCAGGACTGGTCGAGGAGCGCAACTTCCCGGCTATGCCGGCTGCGACCGAGCAGAACTGGAAGGAAACTCTGGAGCGGTTTCGCGCCTCGAACCGGCAGGTCCACGCGGCCCTGGAAAAACTCGATCCAGCGCGGCTTGACCAGCTTAGTGCCGCCGGCAAACGGACGTATTATGGCGAGGCCCACGGTGTCATCGAGCACACCGTCTATCACGCCGGGCAGATCGCACTGCTAAAAAAATAGCCACCTCTGTCCATACCCCCGATCACCTCCTGCTGGTTCGCCGCATCCAACCATCAGCAGCATCATGTTCAAGCGATGCGAGTTTGTAATTCTGTAATACGGGTGCTAACATCCGGCTCTCGGGACTTTTTGTAAGGAGGCAATTATGTCGGATCGCGACGGTAGTGGTTTCTTATGGTTTTTGGCGGGTTTGGGCATTGGAGCGGCGGTCGGGATTCTCTATGCTCCCAAGGCGGGAGACGAAATTCGCCAGCAACTGCGCGAAGTCGCTGAAGATAGCCGCGATACCGTGAAGGAACGGGCTCGGCAGGCGCGCGAGCAGGCTGGAACCTGGGCCGACAAGGGCCGCGACTATCTGAATCAACAGAAAGATCAGATCCGCTCCGCCTATGAAGCGGGACGTCAGGCCTATCGCGAGGCCACCAGCGAAACCGCGGAAGGCACTACCCCTAACGTTCCCTAGCTCACGGTCAGTGCCCTTCCCTGCCTGAGTTGCAGGGTGTGCGAAGCCCAGGAAGTTAGCTTCACTGTTCGCCGGTACCGTTCGACATGAATGATAATCTGACCCTTTTTGTCGCCATTACCGCCATCGCTTTCGCAGCCCAGGCGGTCATTCTGTTAATCATGCTGGTGGCGGTGCTCAAGCTGCGCACCCGTATGGAAGCGCTTGCCAACAAAGTCGAAGAGGCGACTACCACCGTGGTCCCTAAGGTTTTGCCCGTGCTGGAGAACCTGCAGTCGATTCAGCAGCAGGTAAAGGGATTTCTGGAGGTGGCCAGGCCCAAGGTCGATGTCGTCCTTGATAACGTGAGCCATATCACCACCACGGCCCGCGGCAGCGTGGAACGCATCGATGCCACGGTCAATGATGCAGTGGACCGGGTTCGCCTGCAGGTGATTCGCGGCGACGAGATGCTGACCCGTACCATGGATCGGGTGGAAGAAACCTCGGAGAAGGTGCAGCACACGGTGATGTCGCCGGTGCGGCAGGTCTCGGGCATCGTGCAGGCGATCGGGGTAGGCGTCGGAGCGTTCTTCAACAGCCAGAAGCGCCGTCGCAATGGCGGCCCCAGCGACGAGATGTTTATTTAGCAGATCTTGATTCGATGCAAAGAGCAGCGCCAGAAACGCTGCTCTTTTGTTTTGTAGCCAACCTGTGTTTTGTCAGCGGCTGGCGCGGCATCATTTCGTGGAGCCGGGTAGGGGCACGATGTCGGTGTTGTGGAATGCCGCGATCCGCCAACGCCCTTCCTGCTCCACCAGTACACCGGTGATCATGCCCTGCCTCACTTCGGCGAACGGTATTCCGGGCAAACTTTCGTGTCCCGTCATTTCCCAACGAACGTGCGCCAGCACGACACCCGGCCCCAGAGGGCGCAGGGAGTGTTCCAGCGTCCGTAACTTGCTGTGGCGGAAAATCGTGCGATGAACATCGGCGTGTCGCGCTTCAATCTCCGGCCGGCCGTGCCAGTGCATGCCAAGCACATTGACGAAATCGGCGTCTTCCGCGAATAGGGCACCGAAAGCCGCCATGTCGTGCCGGTTCCAGCTCTCTGTCAGAGCGGTAAGCACCTTTTCGATTTGAGATTTTCCATCGACCGTGAGTTGAACGCTCGTAGACATAACGGGACCTCCCCGAAGTTAGGCCCATAATGCCATATCGATATCGGCGATAACTAGGTGATCCAACCCCCGCCCACGACCACATCGCCGTCGTAGAACACTACGGCCTGTCCGGGCGTAATCGCGCGCTGGGGCTCGTCAAAGGTAAGCAGAACCTCGCTGTCGCCGCGCTTCTCCAGGATTGCTCCAGACGGCTCATGGCGATGACGGATCTTGGCCTGCACCCGCATCGGCTCCCGAAGATCGTCAATCGCAATCCAGTTCACGCGCCTGGCGTGCAGCGTGCGCGAGTACAACTCGTCGCCGCCGCCGACCACGACCTGCCGCTTGTCGCCTCGGATCTCCAGCACGTAGAGCGGCGATCCCGTTGCCACGCCTAGCCCTTTGCGCTGACCAACGGTGAAGTTGTGGATGCCATTGTGCGTTCCCACGACCTCGCCGCTGCTCGTGACCAACTCCCCCGCGGTGTCGGGAATCTCCTCGCCCTGCTCGTCCAGATAGGCGTCGAGAAACTGTTTGTAGTCGCCACCGGGAATGAAGCAGATCTCCTGCGAGTCGGGCTTCTCGAACAGACGCAGCCCGGCGCGCCTGGCTTCCTCGCGCACCTCGGGCTTGCGCATCTCGCCCAGCGGAAACAGGGTGCGGCTCAGCTGCTCCTGGGTCAGGCCGAAGAGGAAGTAAGTCTGATCCTTGGCGCGATCGGCCGGGCGCTTGAGAATCCAACGGCCGCTACGCTGGTCGAATTCGTTGCGCGCGTAATGCCCCGTGGCCAACAGCTCGGCACCGATCTGCCGCGCGGTGATTAGCAGCTGATCGAACTTGAGATGGTTGTTGCACAGGCTGCACGGAATCGGGGTGCGTCCGGAGAGATACTCGTCGACGAAAGGGCGCACTACATCGTGCTCGAAGCGCTCCTCCTGGTTGACCACGTAGTATGGAATGCCGAGCGTCTCGGCCACGCGGCGCGCATCGTAGACGTCGTCGATGGAGCAGCAACGCCCCTGCACCGACTCCGGCATGCCCTCGTGACCGGCCAGCCGCCGCTGATTCCACAGCTGGAGGGTGAGTCCCACAACGGGGTATCCCTGCTCACACAACAGGGCCGCGACAGCGGAGGAGTCAACGCCTCCGGACATAGCTACGGCAATGGTCTTAGAATTCGGCATTCAGCAAATTGGCAATTGGCATTTAGTACTTAGCAATTTAGCACTCGGCAATTAGATAAGTCGAAAGCGCGATGCGCAAATTTCTACCTGTTACTCCCGTCCTTGCGCGACCGGTTGTTATCACCAAATGATCGCAACTCGCTGATTTTCATTCCCGGGGCGGGAGCTGCAAAACCTATGCGGGAAAGGTGCTGGAACCGTCGTAACTGCAGCTCCGCAGGAGCGAAATTAATTAGCCCAGGGCGGAAGCGCTGGGTAGCCCTTAGGAATTGTCCTTTCAGGGACGGCACCTGCCTTTAGCGGGTCTCTAGGGTGTCGCCGCTGCGCGCCTCGTTTTCTCTTTTATCTGACCGCGGGCTGACGCCCACGGCTAAAACAAATCCCGCCGCTGCGCGGCTGAAGAGCCCGGGTTAGCTCAAAGCCGACGGCTGAGAGCTGACAGCTCTCTTCCACACCGGACTGATCTCCCGCAATCGCCCGACCACTTCGGGCACCAGCCCGAGCGCGAACTCCACGTCGTCCGCCGTGTTCTGCTTGCCCAGGCTGAAGCGGATGCTGGCCCGCGCGCGATCGGCCGACAGGCCCATCGCGGTGAGCACATGCGAAGGCTCAATCGCTCCCGACGAGCAGGCTGCGCCAGTCGAAACCGACAGGCCTTTCAGATCGAGCGCGATCACCATGGCCTCGCCTTCGATGCAGTCGAAGTAGATATTCGCGGTGTTAGGCACACGCGGCGCATCGCCACTGTTCACGCCAACTTGCTCGACACTGTCGACGATCGTGCTCTCTAATCGCTGGCGCAAGGCGGCCATTCGTTCCACGCTGCCATCGGTAAAGCCTTTGCGCGCGATCTCTGCCGCCTTCCCCAGTCCTACGATCCCCGGCAAGTTCTCGGTGCCGGCGCGGCGAGAACGCTCGTGCCTGCCACCGTAAAACAGCGGCTGCAGCAGCGTACCTTTCCGCACAAACAGTGCGCCCGTGCCCTGCGGGGCGTGAATCTTGTGGCCACTGATGGTCAGCAGATCGCAACCCAGTCTGCTTCACGTCGAGCGGAATCTTCCCCGCGGCCTGCACGGCGTCGGTGTGGAAATACACGTCGGCTTCCCCCGCAATCTTGCCGATCTCGACCACCGGCTGCAGCACACCCGTCTCGTTGTTGGCGAGAATGATGCTGATCAGCTTGGTCTCAGGACGCAGCGCGCGGCGCACATCGTCGGGGTCGACCAGCGCGCGGCCATCCACCGGCAGATACGTCACCGCGCAGCCCATCTCTTCCAGACGCTTGCAGGTGTTCAGCACGGCATGGTGCTCCATGGCCGAGGTGATGACGTGGTCGCCCGCTTTCACCATGCCCGCCAGCGCGAGGTTATCGCCCTCAGTGCCACCGCTGGTGAAGACGATCTCCGCCGGACGGCAGTTCAGCAACTCCGCCACCTGCTCGCGAGCGCGCTCAACCGCCCCACGCGCCTGCTGCCCCTGCTGGTGAATGGACGAAGCGTTGCCGAACTTCTCGAAGAAGTAGGGACGCATTGCCTCAAACACCTCGGGCAGAAGCGGAGTGGTGGCGTTATTGTCGAGATAAACCCGGTGCATGGTTCCTTCTATTCTAACTTCTCATTAGATTCCGTGCGGACAAGAAGCGATTCGAAAGGCAGCCATCGGCTATCAGCTGTCAGCCGTCAGCTTTCAGTAGTGGTCTCAGGTGGGAAGGGTAAGTTCCTCAGGTAGAGCGGACCTTCAGGTCCGCGTTAAAGCTGTTCGCTTCGATCTCTACCGGCTTAGCCGGCGACAGGTTCCTAGACCGCGCATCTCTATTGTCGGTTGCCATTCACCCGTCCGCATAATATCGGGACACACGAGACTTGGCTGAAAGCTGATAGCTGATGGCCGACAGCTCTACTGATAGAACTCCGTCATTTGCGGTGCGCTGCCGGCACCGTTAGGAATGGTACTTACGCCCAGCGCGGTCATGCTCAACCCCAGCAGGCTGCGGTGATCGTAGGTGACCGTACCTTGATAACCGGCCTTCACGCCGGTGCCTACCAGGACGGTTGCCACTCTTCCACCGCCGTTTTGGTTGTCATTGCGCGATTCATCCGTGGTCAAGACCAGCAGTCCACTTTGCTGGAACTGTGCATTCGTCAGCAACTGAGGCAGGTTGGCGCCTAGCCAGGCATCGGCAGCCGCTACCCTGGTGCCGACATCGCAGTTTCCCCCACCGCCTGGGCAGTCATGAGCATCGTGCTCGGCGTCGGGCACGATAAATGAGTAAGCCGGCAATTGCCCGGCCGCCAAATCGATCGCGAGCTGTGAGAAATCAAAGATGTTCATGTTCAATTGCGAGGGCGGCTGCACGTCGGAAAAATACGAAACCGGATTGTGACGCCGCAGGTAAGGATATACATCCCCGCCGAGGTAGCCTTGTTGCGGCAGGCTCTGCGCATAAACCCTCCATGACTTCCCTGCCGCCTGAAGTTCTCGTACTACGTTGTCAATTGGAACCACGCCTTCGAAATTGTCGTCGGTGCTATAGGCCTCACCAGTGGTCATCATGAAGTAGTTGCCAATGGAAGGATGCACGTTAGCGTAGTACTGGGTCGCAAGGCCTCCCTGGGCGATGAGGCCGTTGATGTAAGGAGCGCTGGGACTGCCGACAATGTCGCTGTAGTTACAGTTCTCCAACACGACAATCACGACATGTTGCACCTGCGCGATGCCGCCTCCGGAACCGCCTCCCGACCCGCCGCCACCTCCGGATCCGCCGCTGCCGCCAGAGCCTCCACTGCCACCCGAGCCGCCGCTGCCGGAACCGCCGCCCGTGCCACCGTTATTCGAGCCGCCGCTTCCCGTCCCCAACGAACCGCTGCCGGAGTTACCTGCGCCTCCGCAACCGTACAGGATGGAAAGCAGAATGACACAACCCATCAGAGACAGTACCAATGCCGACAGACGGCTTGCTCCAAGTGTTGGCGGCATGTTGCACCTCGAACAACTGAGATGCAACAAGTGACAACTTGGCTGTCGAGGAAAAGCTTCGCCCAGTCGAAGTGCCGCCGTAAAAATAGGGGCTGAACCAACTCAGCCGCGCGGAAGCACACGCTAAACAATCCCAGCTGAGTAGCCGGGCGTCACAGCTAAGTTATTGCGGAGGCGCGGGTGGTTGACCCTGGCCTTGAGTTTCTCCTGTTCCCTGACCCTGCCCAGACGACGGCGGCCCCTGGTGACGCGCCATTATCTGCTGGTATTTCGCCTGCTGATCGGAATTCAGGATCGGGGTAATCTGGCTGGTGGTGGTATCACGAATCTGTCGCATCTTTTCCCACCGATCCTGTCCCTTAACGGTGGTGTCCTGATGCAAGGCGTCGAGTTGCTGGGTTTCATTCTCCAGGATCGGCCGTATCTTCTGCTGCTGGTCGTCGGTCAGGTTAAGAGCCTGGGTCAAGCGTTGCAGTCGCTCGTCGGTGGTGAGGGGCTTACCTGGCTTATGGCCGGCATTGGGACCGGGCGGCATTTGAGCATAGAGCACGGATCCGCAGCCCACGATAGCGATTCCCAGCAAAGCGCAAAGTAACACTTTCTTCATTCGGCAAAACTCCCTTGTCACTCTTCGCCAGGCACCGGTGGCCACAAACATTGCGGCCGTCGAGATGGGCGCGCTGGAGGTGGTCATCATCAGCACCATGGCATCGAGTTTTCTGAACATTCGTGATGAATTCATTTGTGCAACCGTGTACAGCACCGTTGGCCCGACTGCTGAAACCCCGCTACTGGCAAGAAGTTTCAAGCTTTCGCACTAAGAGAAATATTGGAACTGGAGGAACAAAATAGCGGAATAGGGCGACGCAAAAGGCAGGCGCGATCGCTCGAAACATCTCCAACGCCGATTCCTTGTGGGCTGAAGCCCACAAGGAATAAGGGATAAAACGCTCTCACGGCGCACCTGAAGGTGCGCCCTTTCAAAACATTCTGCGGCGCAGCTTTGCAAGTAGCGCGGCAAGGGGATTCGCCATCCCCACAACTACTGGGCTCGGCTGGCCGGAGGAATGATGTTGTTCATTCGCAGATACTCCACCATCTGGCCGTAGTGATCCATGGGATGGCTGATGGCGATGGCCGACAGTCCCAGCCGCGAGACTTTGTTCGAGCCGAACGGGCTCTGCACCTGCACCAGAACGTTGCTCTCGTCGATGCTGTTCATCGCTTTGTGCAAATAGGCGAACGAGTCCTTCAGGAACTTCACCACGTCAGCCTTCGAGGTGATGTTGTCCGGACCGTTCTCACTGCCCAAATCAACCGGCGGCTTCTCTGTCAGAATCGCGGCGCCCAGCATGTAGTTGACGGCGGCAACGTGCTTGACCTGCTGCGCAAATGTCCGCACGCCCTTGAAGTCGCCCTGGGTCGGCGCGAAATTGAATTTGTCGTCGGGCATGGCCTCAGCCGCCGGAACAAATTCGCGCTCCACGCTGCTGAGCGAACGGTCGAGCACCGCCGAAAACGTTGGTTTCTGGTCCGTCTTGCCTTGCGGATTTGCCGCCGCCAGGTTTCCTGCCGTGCCTAAGGCCAGCAGGAGAAGCGCCATCGCGAATTCCTTCTTCATTCGAAAGCCTCCACTGAGAATTATTTGTTTTGAAAACTGTGGCCGGATCATGCGTGTAAGGAATTCTAGTCCATTCCTACCGTGCTGGGCTGCATTTCTGACGGACCCAGCTTGAACCACGCCGCCGCCAGAATCCCTAGCAACAGCCCCATCGCCGCATACAACAGCGAACGTTCGATGCCAGCCTTCTCCGCAATCTCTCCCCACAGGGCCGCGCCGCCCGCTAATCCGCCTTGCAGGACCAGCAAGTACATCGAAATGGCGCGAGCTCGCATGTGCCCCGGACACATGGTCTGCGCCGACACATTCAAGCTGGCCAGAATCTGGATCCAGGCCATGCCGGCGGCGAACATCGTCACCGACAATACGGCGAAGCTGTGCCATCTTCCTCCCGCATACGTGGTGAAGGCGAAAACCACGGTCGCAGCCGAAACCAGCGCGTCGGTGGAGATCGTTCGCCGGAAGAACGGCATCAGCGTTGCGCCCAGCAGCGCCCCCAATCCGAAGAACCCCAGCAGCAGGCCGTAGCCTTGCGAGCCAAAGGGATGCGCCAGCAGCGGCAGCAGACGCCGGCAAAGCGCTGGCGGAAATGCTGAAGACCGCGCTGCGTACCAGCACGCTCTTCACCTCGGCTGAGCCGCGCATATGGCGCAGGCCGTCGAACATGGCCTCTGTCATGTGGGTGGCCCGCAGCGTGGTTCGCCCCGGCGGCCGCTTCCACTGGTACAGGAAATAGATCACGCCAAAGAACGAAACCGCGTTCAGCCAGAAACGCGATGCCCGAGCCTGCCGCGGCGATTACCAGGCCGCCGAGCGCGGGACCGATGGCGCGGGCTACATTGAATCCCGCCGAGTTCAGCGCGATTCCGGCAGCAAAATTCTGCTGCGAAACTGTCTCCGGGGTAATCGCCTGCCACGCCGGATCGTTCAGCACGGCGCCCACGCCCATCAGCAGCGTGAACAGCAGTAACAGCGCGGGCGTAACTTTACCCGCCAAGGTGAGGACGCCCAGTCCGGCCGCCGCCAGCACCATCCAGGTCTGGGTGAAGAGCAGCAGCTTGCGCCGATCGACCATGTCGGCGATTGCGCCGGCAGGCAGCACAACCAGAAAAACCGCGATGCTGCCGGCCGCCTGCACCAGTCCCACCATCAGTGGCGACATGGTGAGCGAGGTCATCAGCCACGCGGCGCCGACGTTCTGCATCCAGGTGCCGGTGTAGCTGATGACGGCTGCAATCCAAATGGTGCGGAAGAGCGGTTCGTGCAGCGGCCCCAATACGCTTCGCCGCCGGGGAGCGGCAATAGGCATCTCTGGAAGCGAGCCCAGCTCCGCCATCGGCTCAGAACCCTCGGCTCGCGCCGGATCGGCAACTGCGCGCGTAGCGCTCCTGACCAAACCAACCGCGGCCTTTGCTGGGGAACCCGGATCCTGCCATGCTCCGCTCGTGGCCATCGAAGATCAGACCTTGTCCACGAACAAAGGTAAGCTGTCGGCCGTCCAATTTCGGAGCCGACGTTCCGAGCGGCTTGCAATTCGTGACCAGTCGCGCTGGTTTTGCAGCTTTCAACCCGCTGTCTCCATGCCGGCGGTCGCGGCAGCAAAAGGCCACTCATGGCGCCGCCAGGAGCGCAGCAAGTAAATCGCCAATCCGACCACCAGGATCACCACCGCGTAACGAATCTCGCGCAGGAAATTCTTCCGAGCCAGCAGGATGAACAGGAATCCCGCGATAGCCAGCACGGCCGGCAGCGGATAGAGCCACATGCGAAACGGCCGCGGCATATCTGGACGGCGGTTGCGCAACACCATCACGCCGACCGCCTGCACGATAAACTGCAACAGAATCCGGATCACGACCAGCGCGGCAATCACGTCCGCCAGCTGCAGGAAGCAGAACAGCATGGCCACTCCACCCAGCGCTAGCAGCGATACGGTGGGAAAACGGCGCTCGGGATCGACCCGGGCGAAGGCGCGAAAGTAATTGCCGTCGAGCGCCGCTGCGTACGGTACGCGCGAGTAGCCGAGCATGGTCGAGAAGACCGAGGCGAACGCAGTCCACATAATCAGACCGGTGACTAGTCGGCCTGCCCAACTTCCATAGATCCGCTGCATGAAGATCGAGATGATGTAATTATTCTGCTCGCCCGGATGCTGCACCAGCTCCCGCCACGGGATAACGCCCAGCACGGCAATGTTCATCACGATATAAATTGCCGCCACCGCCAGAATCGAGATAATCAGCGCGCGGGGAATGGTACGGCCAGGATCCTTCACTTCCCCGCCGAGAAAGCATACGTTGTAGTAGCCCCAGTAGTCGTAGGTCGCAATGAGCATGGCTGCGCCCATCCCGGTGAAGAAGGCCGGCGACAGAGTGAACGCCCCGGGCGGAAAGTCGAAGGCTCTCGCTGCGCTGAAATGGGTCAGGCCAGCGACAATCACCCAGCCCACGGCCAGCGCAACCCCGATCCAAAACAATTCCGCCAGCTTTCCGATGACGGTGATACGCCGATAGAGCAGGAAGACCACCAGCGCACAGGTGGCAATCGCAAGCAGCGTCGCCGGCATCACCAGCACACTAAATTCCAGTGTGCCGATCAGCGGCACAGCCAAACGCGAGGTGTGCGCCAGAAAGGTGCGGTCGAGCGCCGGCCACAGATATCCCGCATAGTGGGATAGCCCGATGCAGCCGGAAGCAATCGAAAGGGGAGCGCTGAACGAAAGCTGCCAGATGAAGAGGAACGATAGCAGGCGCCCCAGCGATTTCGGTCCGTAAATTTCCTTGAGATAGCGATAAGAGCCGCCCGCGCCGGGCATAGCGGCTCCCAGTTCGGCCCAGACCAGGCCATCGCAAAGCGCCAGCACGGCCCCCAGGATCCAGCCCAGGATGGCTTGCGGACCGCCCGCTGCGGCTACGACCAGCGGCAGAGTGATAAACGGTCCCACGCCGATCATGTCGATCATGTTGAGCGTGGTCGCGCCTGTCAGGCCTACTCCGCGGATCAGCTCTGGCTGCTCAGCCGGACTACTTTGGCTCATGTCCTACGCTCAGCAGGTTCACATAGAGACGAATCGCGCCCGGGACTCCGAACGGCAACTGGCGGAAGAACGCGTATCCGGTGTAGATGTAGTATCCCTTTCCGAATTGCGCCACCAGCAAACCGCCCTTCTGCGGTGCCTGATCGGGATCGTTCGAAGCCAGCAGCGGCGTGTAGTGCGAGTCCCACTGGTCCATGAAGTACAAGCCGCGCTCCTGCACCCAGCCGTCGAAATCGTGCTCGGTGATGGGATTGGGATAGTGAAACACAGGACTTCTGGGGATCGAGAATCGTGACCGGCGCCTGCTCCACTGTGACCCGTTCACGGCTGAGATCGGCGGGATAGGGCAAGTAGTGCCCGCCGTTGAAGTCGCCGGGCGACGTGTTGTACTGCACCAGCAAAGTGCCGCCGTTGCTCACATAGTCCAGCAGGCGCTGGTTATTCTTGACCACGTCTTCGCGCGTGTCATACGCCCGAATCCCCAGCACAATGGTGCCGAACCGGCTGAGGTCGCCATGTGCCACATCGTCAGAGGTCAGCACGGTGACGTCGAGCCCCAGCTGCCGCAATGCAGTTGGGAATATCGTCGCCCGCGCCCATGATGTAGCCGATCTTCAGCCCCTGCGGCACCTTTACGTCGACCACACTGGCGCGCTGCAAGGCCGGTTGATAGTAGAAAAAGCCCCCAAGGTCAGGACGCGCGACCAGACTGTAACCCTCGCTGTAATCGCGTCCCTCAGCTTTGCAACAGCGCGTGGACGCGATAGCGGGCTTCCTTGGCTCCGTCGGGCAGCTCCTTGAATTCGGCCGCGTGCTGACCGGGCGCAGTGAAGCTGACAGGCGCCGATTGCGGTTCGACCGTCCATCCCTGCGGCACCTCAGGATGCACCGTTCCCGTGGCGCGGTCCGCCGTCGTGCGCACCACCACGCTCAGCTGGGCGGAAGGATTCGTACCTGCGGGAATGATCTGGGTGGTGGGCGAGGTTTCCACCGAGAACGGTGGCACCACCGCCAGCGGCATCGACCACGCATCGCCTTTGGCGTTGTGCATGGGCGTGCGCGCGAAACTCTGGATCACGCCCTCTCTGCGCCGCCACCCTGTAGACGACGCGCGCCGACACCGGTGGCGGCGGCAGCGCCAGCGTCAGGTACTCAGGCTTGTCGATCTTGTAGATGGCGTCGGTCTCGGGATCATCACGATGGAAATAGGCTTTTGTCACCTGCGCGTCCATGGGAGGAGTCACCCGGAAGGTCAACGCGCAGTCATCGCCCGCCGCCAGCGTCTTCGGCAACTTGTCCATGAAGAGTTCAGACTTCCAGCCTTCGGGCACGTCGAGCTTGAACTGCAATCAGCTGGATCGGCGTCAGAACTGCCATTGTGCAGGTTGGCCATCAGCAGAAACGATTTTCCGGCCGTGATAACGGCCGCCAGCACGTCTCCGTCTCCAGTCGGGAAGTTGGCGGCCATGGGGCGGCCATCCGGAGTGCCCGGGCTCACACTCAATCGCAATCCCAGCGCCAGGTTCACAGCTTCTTCGAACTGATCTTGTTTGCTGCGCAAGTTGGCCAGCAAGTCCGCCTTCTCCGCGCCCGTCAATTGCGACTGCCTCAACTTTGCTCGATAAGCGCCCGGGTGAGACTCAGCCCCTCCAGCAAAGGCTCCGCTGGCCGATTGCGGATCCTTGTCCGCCGCCGCTGTGGCTTGCTCGACCGTAGCAGCTATCGCCTGCAACTGCGGACGGAGCCACGGCACTTTCGCTTCGTCCCCACCAAGCCGCGAAGCCAGGCCCGGTAGTGAAGTGTCGATTCCGTCGAAGAAATCTTTCTCGTGAAAGCCCGCGGCCAGGCGGCTGGGCAAGACACTAGTCGATCAGCTTGTAATAGCTGAAGCGCGGGCCTTCCGGCGCGGTCCATCCTCCCGCGCCCTGCGACAGCTGATGCTGCAGACCTTTCCAGCCGAATTGCACGTAGGTTTCGCCCAGCAGAGGATCGAATTGCGAAGTCTCCAGCTTGATGGTCCAGTCCTCAGTGGAGCGGACGTTGTCCATGTACAGCTTTTTCGCCTGCCAGGGCTGCAGCCCTTCGCGAATCTGCTCGGGAAAGCGGGTTGGGTCGGCGGCGGCGCGAAACGCCTCGCGAGTCAGGATTCCGGAGGCCTGGTGATTCCCGTGCCCATCGCGCGCACTACCCTGGAAACGAGTACAGATTACGTCGGGACGAAAGGTGCGGATCACCCGCACCATGTCGCCCAGCGCGATATCGTGTCCGCCCCACTTCTGAAAAGTCTCTTCCGGCGTCTTGGAGAAGCCGAAGTCGGCCACCCGGGTGAAGCGCTGCTCCACGCCGTAATAGCGATCAGCCGCCAGCAGCTCCAGCGTACGAATGATGCCCAGTTCGTCGAACAGATTGCTGCCGACCTTGTTCTGGCCGCCTTCGCCGCGATTGAGCGTGAGCTGCAGCGCGGCTCACGCCATGACCACGCGACTCCAGCGTCAGCATGCCGCCGTCTTCGTCATCGGGATGAGCAACGGTGTGCATCAGCCGCGCCGTGGTGTGCAACCGGCGCAGCATCAACTTCAATCCAGTGGTACCGGTATCGACGGCGAGCGGCTTAGTGTCGACCCACGGGGACGGGACTTGTGCGAACGCCGCCGTCCAGAAAAGGGTCAGCGCTAGAAGCACGCACAACCCTGCGGGCATGCGACGCAGCTTGCGCAAAATCGGCGTGAATTGGCTATTCCTGATACACGCCGAGGCGCAACCGTCGACGTGCAGTGCGATTAGAAAAGATCATCAGTTTTCGGATAAAGCCTGGAACTCCATACCAATCCATACAGAGTACACAAGACGACCGCGATTCGCCCAAAAGAGGGCAATTCGCTCTTCGTCGAACGAGTCGACATAAATTAGCTTTGATTAACCTTGACTGCTATTACGCCGAGCGCAACTGCAGTTCGAATGCTAAGAGCTAAAAGCGAATAGCGAAAGGCGAACCGCGGCCTTCCTCACACGTAGGCTTCGTGTTCGTAGCACCATTTCCAGCTACCCGATTGAAAAGCCTGCATCACCGGATGTCCCGTCTCTTTGAAGTGTTGATTGGCATGTTGTCCGGGCGAGGAATCGCAGCAGCCGACGTGTCCGCAGATCAAACACTGCCGCAACTGCACCCAGCGCTGCCCAATTTCAAGACACTCGGCGCAGCCATCGCTGCTGGGTTGCACGTTCGGGTCAGCCAGTTTCACGTGCTCACACTTTGCCATGGGGAGTTCTCCTTAAAGCCTGTTTGGATGAGCGAGTTCAGGCGCGGGATTCCAGCGACGATTCGTCGCGACCCTGCGCGAATCAAAGCAGGCCTAGGACCCCTTGTCTATAATTGACTTTCGCGACGAGCCAAGATTCTCCGACGCCGTTTCCACACCGGATTCCAACTCGCGACGGATTCATTCATGATTCAGACCTTATTTGGCAGCACCGAAGAAAAGCCTAGTTTTCTTAAACGCATGAAAGAGGCGGTCACGCGCACGCGTGAAAGCCTCAGCGAGCGCATCGAGGACGTAGTCTCCTTACGTAAGGAAATCGACCGCGAAACACTCGACGATCTGGAAGCCACGCTTCTTGCGGCCGACCTGGGCACCGCAACCACGGCTACCATTCTGCAAGCGCTGCGCGAAAAAGTGGATCGCAAGCAGGTGGCCAATGTCGACGAACTGAAGCGCCTGCTGAAGGAAGAGCTCCTCGCCATCCTCAACTCCGCCAATGAAACCCCGGTGCGGAAAGTGGACGGCGAGCCGGAAGTGATCCTGGTGGTGGGCGTGAACGGAACGGGCAAGACGACGTCGATCGGCAAGCTGACTCACCTGCTGCGCGGACAGGGGAAGACCGTGCTGCTGGCCGCCGCGGATACGTTTCGCGCTGCCGCCATTGAGCAGTTGGAGATTTGGGGCGACCGCACCGGAACGGAAGTCATCAAGAACAAGCCGGGCGGCGATCCCGCGGCAGTGCTGTTCGACGCTCTGCAGGCAGCCAAGGCGCGCCAGACCGACTACGTGATCGTCGACACCGCCGGCCGTCTGCATACCAAGACCAGCCTGATGGCGGAGCTGGAAAAAATGCGTCGCACCGCCCAACGCTTCAGTGCAACCGCACCGCACGAAACGCTGTTGGTGATGGACGCGACCACCGGACAGAACGGTCTGCAACAGGCTCGGCTATTCACCCAGTCGGCCGGCGTCACCGGAATTGTCCTCACCAAGCTGGACGGCACGGCCAAGGGCGGAGTGGTGGTCGCCATCTGCAAGGAACTCGGCTTGCCCGTGCGCTACGTAGGAGTGGGGGAAAAAGCCGGCGACTTGCTGCCGTTTAACTCGCAGGACTTCGTCAATTCACTTTTCGACTGAATGAGCACACGCCCGACTGACGAGCACTTCATGCAGCAGGCGCTGGACCTCGCCCGGCAAGGGGTCGCGCTGGCTTCGCCCAATCCCTGCGTTGGAGCGGTGCTGGTGGCTCCCGGCGGCGAGATCGTCGGCCGGGGCACTCACCTCTACGAGGGCCGCAAACACGCGGAAGTGCTGGCCATCGAGGAAGCAGGCGAGCAGGCGCGAGGCTCCACTCTGTACCTGAACCTGGAACCTTGCTCTCGGGTGGGACGCACGGGCCCCTGCACCGACGCAGTCATCGCCGCCGGAATAACCCGCGTCTTCGCGGCCATGCGCGATCCCAACCCTCGCGAGGGCGGTCGCGGGCTGGCCAAATTGCGTGAAGTCGGCATCGAAGTTCACCATGGACTTTACCAGGAGGAAGCTAAAAAGCTGAATGAGTCGTTCGCCAAATACATTCGGCAAAAGACTCCCTTCGTCACCTTGAAAACAGCGATGACCCTGGACGGGAAAATCGCTCCGCCTCCCGGTGATGCCGTAGCCGAACCCGGTTTGGGCTCGCTCGCGCCCAGTGGTGGCTGGATTACCAGCGCGATGGCGCGCGCGCACGTCCACGAAATGCGTCACGCCAACGACGCCATCATGGTTGGCGTCGGCACCATTATTGCCGACGATCCTCTGCTGACCGACCGCACCGGCCTTCCCCGCCGCCGGCCTCTGCAACGCGTGGTGCTCGATTCGCGTCTGCGTCTGCCGCTGGAGTCGCGGGTAGTGAAGACTGCGCGCGAAGACCTGATCGTGTTTTGCTGTTTCGCGGAAGAGAATAAGCGGCGTGAACTGGAAGCGCACGGCGTGGTGGTGGAGCAGGTTCCCATGCGGCGTCCGCCAGACGATGGCACGCTCGTCTTCCCCGGCACTTCACCGGCGATCGATGGTCGTCCCGACCTGGATCGCGTAATGACTAACCTTGGCGAGCGACAGATTACCAGCCTTATCATCGAAGGCGGAGCCATGGTGAACTGGGCGGCGCTCTCCGAAGGCGTTGTCGATAAGATTTTCTTTTACTATGCGCCCAAGATTCTGGCCGGAACAGGTTCGATTCCCTTCGCCTTGGGCGCGGGGTATCGCCGCATCAGCGAAGCGGCTTCGGTCAAGTCGCTCACACTGCATCGCTTTGGCGAAGATTTCGCGGTCGAGGGCTACCTGCGCGATCCCTACGAAGATGAGCTGCGCCTGGTGCCGCCATCCTAGCTTTCGCCTTTGTGGCGATCACTTTCCTGGCCTTCGGCCGGAGGTATACTGCTCGCAATGCCTACATCCATCATGAAAGATCCAGTTTCCTGGCTTTATCCTCCCATCGAACCTTACAACACCGACCGCCTGAAAGTTTCACCGGTCCACGAGCTTTACTATGAGCAAAGCGGCAATCCCGCCGGCAAGCCGGTGGTGTTCCTGCACGGTGGTCCGGGCGGCGGCTCCGAGCCCAAGCAGCGCCGCTTCTTCCATCCGGAGAAATATCGCATCATCAATTTCGACCAGCGCGGTTGCGGCAAGAGCACGCCCTATGCGTCGCTGGAAGCCAACACCACCTGGGACCTAGTTGCCGACATCGAGAAGATCCGCGAGCACCTCGGCATCGAGCGCTGGCAGGTGTTCGGCGGATCCTGGGGCTCGACGCTTGCCCTTGGCTATGCTGAGACGCACCCCGATCGCGTGACCGAGCTCGTGCTGCGCGGCATCTTCCTGCTGCGCAAGCAGGAGATCGACTGGTTCTATCAGCGCGGCGCCTCGATTCTTTATCCCGACGCGTGGGAACCGTACCTGGCGCACATTCCCGAGGCCGAGCGCGGCGATCTGCTCGCGGCTTATCATCGGCGACTGACCAGCGACGATCCGGCGGTGCGCCTGGCGGCAGCGAAAATCTGGAGCGGCTGGGAAGGTGCGACCTCCAAGTTGCTGCCCGACGCCGACTTCACCAGCCACTACGAAGAAGACGAGTTCGCCCTCGCCTTCGCACGCATTGAAGTTCATTACTTCGCCAACAAAGGCTTCTTCGAAACCGACGATCAGTTGCTGCGCAATGCCACGCGCATTCGCAATATTCCTGGCGTAATCGTGCAGGGCCGCTACGACGTGGTTTGTCCCATGGAAAGCGCCTGGGCACTGCATCGGGCGTGGCTGGAAGCCGAGCTCATCATTACGCCCGATAGTGGTCACAGCGCCTTCGAGCCGCCGAACAGCCGCGGCCTGGTCGCGGCAACCGACAGGTTTGCCGGCTGCCCATAGATAGGTTCTAGCCGGCGAAGGTTTTTCTTAGCAGTACTGTGAGGTCATCATCATGTTTACTGGATTAGTCGAAGAAGTGGGAACCATTGCCAGCATCGAAGAGCACGGCGGCAATCATCGCATCACCATTCACGCTCCCAACTCAGCCAAGGAATTGCGCGAAGGCAACAGCATTGCAGTCTCCGGCGTTTGTCTGACCGCACTCGATATCAAGCCTGAGTCCTTCTGCGCCGATCTGGCGGCCGAAACCTGGAGACTGACATCGCTGTCTCGCATCACCGCGGGCGCGCAAGTGAATCTGGAGCTGCCGCTCAAGGCCGACGGCCGCATGGGCGGCCACATGGTGCAAGGCCACGTCGACGGTACGGCGCGCTTCGTGGCGTTGGAACCGATCGCCAATGCCGACGACTTCTGGCTGCTGTGCGACATTCCCGAGGATCTGGAGAAGTATGTCGTCTTCAAGGGATCGATTGCGGTCGAGGGCATCAGCCTGACTGTCGCCAAGCTGGAAGGCTTGCGGCTCACCATCGCCATCATTCCGCACACCGTGAAGATGACGAACCTGGACTCGCTGAAGCCTGGTGATCCGGTGAATATCGAAACTGACATCGTCGCCAAGTATCTGGAGAAGTGGACCCATCGCGACGAGCAGACCGGAGCGCTGACGGTCGATCGGCTGGTGGCGCAGGGATTTTGATCACGTGGGATTGCCGCAGGTGGCGCATGCTGTGTTTGCTGCCGCGAGGGGCATGCCGCAGTGAGCGCAATACGCGACAACCTGTTGAGTTGATGGCGGCGACGCCGGCATTGCAGCCGCCATTGAGCGCATCGTTTGGGACGAGTATTCCGCTGGCGTAACCGAACCCGCGGATGTGATCGGGTTCGGCATCTTAGGATTAGCCCCATACTGGTTCTGGCCAGGCTCGCTATCTTGTATGGTAAAAACTAGGACTATCAAGCTGCCAATAATAGGAACCAACCCAAGTAAAACCCATACCCCGCTGCGGCCAGTATCGTGAAGCCTGCGCACCAACACGCCAAGACTCGGAAGAAAAGTAGCTAAAACGTAAACCGCAGCCAGCGGACCCAACGAGGTGGTTGGACTTTGTTTTGCAGGATCAGCAATATCGAGCACGACCAGAATTAGCAGGTTAATCAGGTTGTATATCCAATATTCTTTTCGCCGGGCGCGCCCAGCGAACACGGCATACTTCTTCAAAACACGGAAATACCAGCTCATGGCGCGTGCCTCCGGTAAGGATTCCGTTTTCTAAATAATTTCCGAGATTTTGTCGGGTAGTAGTCAGAAAAGCAAGCGATAAATGCTTTGACCCTTCATCGGACTTCCTCTACGGCGCTTCAAACCGCGGCTGGTGAGGCGGCCGTCGCGCGCCAAAGTATTTCTCGAAGTCCATGGAGTCCAGGTCCAGAAATTCCTGCACGATAGGTTCCTGGCATTTCGCCATCTCCGGAAACGTTCCGAAGAAAATAGCCTTGGCTTCGTGCAAAAACAGCAGCCGATCAGCCAGCTTCTTGGCGAGGGCCATGTCGTGGGTCACCACGATGCTGGTCAGCTTCAACTGCTTCTTAAGCTTCTTGATCAGATCGCCCAGCAGATGCGCCATCAGCGGATCGACCATCGTCGTGGGCTCGTCGTAAAGCACCGCGTCAGGCTGCGCGGCCAGGGCGCGGGCAATAGCCACCGAGCGCTTCATCCCGGTCGACAAGTCTGAGGGCAACAGGTCACGGAACTCGCGCACGCCCACCATGTCGAGCAAGCCGTCGATGATCTGGTAGATCTGCTCTTCTTCTAGACCGCCGCGCTCGCGCAAGGGAAAAGCGACATTCTCGCCCACGGTCAGCGAATCGAAGAGCGCTCCGTTCTGAAACACCATGGTGACTTTTTTCCGGATGCGCTCCAGATCTGCTTCACCGTAATCGGTGATGTCTTCGTAGGCGACCCAGATTCTCCCTTTGTCGGGCTTGAGGAAGCCCATGATCTCGTGCAACGAAACCGATTTGCCCACGCCGCTTCGTCCCAGGATGCAGACGGTCTCACCCGGCATAACGTCGAAGCTGACGCCGTCGAGCACAACATTGCTGCCAAACGCCTTGTGTACGTCCTGAAATTCGATGTAGGGCTTCGTCTCGTTCACCTGGGCTCGATGCTCCTTGTCATGGACCGAAACCTCATGGGCCGGAACCGCTGACTGTTGCCGCAACACCTCTTGGTATTCCTCGGCCGTGTTGACATTCTTGAAAACCGCCGTCGAAAACCCGGCGCTAACGATTTCGTGCTCGGAAATCTGCCGTGTCGGCACTCGCGAAAACAGGTTGCCGATCTTGTAGTCGCCACTTTGCAGCGCGTGCTCTGCCGCCACCATTACTCCGCGACGATACACCGCGCACAGCGGCTGCGGCCCGCCCACAGCGTCCGGAACCACGATCAGGGCGTCCGTCGCCTTTGCCTGTTCCACCAGCCAGCTTAGGAACTTCGCATTCATCAGCGGCAGGTCGACGGACAAGATTAGATTCAAATCCGTCTTGGATGCGTGCAGCGCCGCATGGATTCCGGCCAACGGCCCAGCGTCGCGATAGACATCTTCGATCACCTCGCCGAAACTGCCGTACCGCTCGCGTGGTCCGACGATAAAGGTTTTCTCCGCGGCCGCTCCCGCAACCTGCAGCGCATGCTGCAGCAGATTTTGCTCGCCCAGAGACAACAATGCCTTGTCCGAGCCCATACGAGAGCTTCGGCCCCCCGCCAGGACAAAGGCAGTTACATCCTCCACGCCGACATCATACCGGACGGCCGCCATTCGCGGTTCGCTTTTCGCTATTCGCAAAATCGCTTTTTGCCCTTGGCCTTTGGCCGTTAGCAAAACAAGCAGAGACTAATTCAGATTTGTTGTTTGGCGAAGAGCGAATCGCGGATCGCGGCCTCTAGGCGTGCGCGGGCTTGAAGGTATTGGTCTTGGGAATGCAGCCGTTGATCTCGATGGCTACGATGCGCCCGGCATGGTCAAGTTCCAGGGTAGCCGGAGCGTTGAAGACAGCATCGCCATTGAGACCGGGGATGGCGATGAAGACCCGGTTTTCCACGCAGGCTGCGGTCGGGTCTCGCTTCAGGTAGGAGAGCGAATGCTCGTTGCGGCACATCTTGGGCAGCATAAAACTCAGGTCAGCAACGTCGCCGTTTTCGGAGACCGACAGCGCCGCTTCCACCGAAATACGCGACTGCACCTCATCGCCCTCAACCTCGATTTGAGGCTTGAAGCAGATGTAGTACTCGAATCCGGCTTCGGGATCGAATGGGCTGCGATCCACTTGAAATGCCATAGGCGGCCTCCTCCGCTGCCGCGCCGCTTGGGATTGCATACTAAATCAACCATGCCCCAGGTGCAAAGTTGCTAATTTTGTTCCCACAAGTCAGGGCGGCCAGAAAAGGAAAAGATCTGGGCGGCCGCCGCCAGTATCGCCCCCGGCACTCTTCGATTCAATCTGATGAGGTTACAATCGTGATTCCGTAGAGGGCTCTGATATATTTCCGTGATAGCTGATTTCGGTTCCAGGATGCCAATCTTCTCGCCGACGGAGTTCGCGAAGGAACAAGTTCTGGCCGTGCAGGACTATTCCCTGCTGGCCGGACGCTCGCTCACCAACATCTTCGCGCGTCCTCGCTACTTCGCCGACACCATCATGCAGGCCGACCTGATTGGCGTGGGCTCGTTGCCTATTGTGGTGCTGACCGGCTTCTTTACCGGCGCGGTTCTGGCCTTGCAGACGTCGAGCACCTTGCAGCAGTTCGGCTCGCTCTCCTTGACCGGAAAGCTGGTATCGCTGTCGATGGTGCGGGAACTGGGACCGGTGCTGACCGGCTTGATGGTGGCCGGGCGCAACTCCAGCGGCATGGCCAGCGAGCTGGGCTCCATGAAGGTGACCGAGCAGATCGACGCCATGCGGGCCATGGGAGTCGATCCTTCCAAGAAATTAGTCACACCTCGGGTCATCGCCAGCGTGGTCATGCTGTTCTTTCTCAGCATCATTTCTGACCTGGTGGGGCTTACGGGTGGCTTTTTCATTTCTTACGCGCTGTTGGGGCTCGACCCCAATCAGTACTGGACAACGGCCTACCAGGCGCTGCGCTTTGGAGATGTCTTCATGGGCTTGGGCAAGCCGGTGATCTTCGGCTTCATCATCTCCAGCATCGGCTGCTATTACGGACTGTCCGCCAAAGGCGGCACGCAAGGCGTCGGCCGGGCTACTACCCAGGCGGTGGTGGCTGCGTCGGTGCTGATCCTGGTTAGCGATTTCTTCATCACCCGGCTGCTGATGGGATTTTTTCAGTACTGACGATTATGCCGACCCTTGCCCCACCCTTGGAGCAACGCCAGCCTTCGGTTTCCTCGCCGGGCGAGCCCGTTATACGCTTCGAAAATGTTTCCATCGCCTTCGACCATCCCGTGCTGGAGGGCATCTCGTTTGAGCTGCCACGTGGCGAGACGAAAATCCTCATGGGCGTCGCCGGTACCGGAAAAACCTTGATCTTGAAACTCGCCATGGGGTTGTTAAAGCCCGATTCTGGCCGTATCAGGTTTCTCGACCACGAAATTACTCAAATGCGAGAGGAAGATCTGTTCGCCTTGCGCCGCGAGATGGGAATGGTATTTCAGGAAAGCGCGCTCTTCGATTCGCTTACGGTGGAGGAGAACGTTGCCTATCGCCTGATCGAAGAAACCGGCAGAGTAACGGAAGAGATCCATGCCCGGGTGCTGGAGGCGTTGCGCTTCGTGGAACTGGAGCACACTGTCAGCCTATTTCCCTCGGAACTTTCCGGTGGAATGCGGCGGCGGGTGGCGATTGCGCGCGCCATCATCACCCAGCCGGAGGTCCTGCTCTACGACTCACCCACTGGCGGACTGGATCCGGTTACGTCCAACACCATTATCGAGCTGATCGTAAAGCAGCGCGATGTTTACCAGACCAGTTCCCTGCTGGTCACTCATCGTCTGCAAGACGCCTTTACCATGGCCAGCCATTACTTCAATCGCGAGCAGAACAAGATGGTGCCGGTGGAAGACGGCGTGACTCGCGACGTTCACACCAAGTTCCTGATTCTTCGCGACGGCAACTTTATCTTCGAAGGGACCGCTGCAGAGCTGCTGCGCTGCACCGATCCCTATATTCGCGAATACTTGAGTTAGGCTCCTGCTTTGGCAGCTTCAGTGCGCATGCGGGCAAACTCGGCCATGCGCTTCTGCATGCGTGCCAGGCGCTCACGTCCTTCCGGCGTCCCCTCCACTACTTTCTCCAGGTTCTGCAGGAATTCTGGCGAGTTAAGCCTCTGCCGCATCTCCTTAAGAAAAGGCTGGACGCGGGCGTACACAAAGTTCATTTCTCCCAAGGTGTCCTGCGCCAGGGCGGCATTCAGCGTGCCATGAACAATCAGGGAGGCTACCATTTCCCAGTAGCCCAGTACTTGCCGGACGTAGGCGTTTTCCTTAGTGCCAAAGGCAAAGGTGACCGCCATCAGTTCGTCAATCGATTGTGGGGCGAAGGTGGCCACGAAATCTCGCGCCTGACGCATTACGGTTTCGCGGCGCAGATCGTAGAGCTTCAGAATGAGTTCAGCATCGTGGTGGGTTGGGGGTGCACTACTACTCATGAATCCTCCAGAATTAAGTTAGGCTGGAGAAGCCGCCGCTTGGACGGCTTCTGAATGTGGATAAAGAGGCTTGGGTCTGACTTCAGGCAGGCTGCTTTGCGCAATCTGCCATCTTCGCAAACGCCTCTTTGGCGCGCCGCTCCATCTCGTCCGGAGCGACGTCTTCGATGTGCTGACCAAGCGCCCATTTGTGGCCGAAGGGATCGTCGAGCTGCCCGTAGCGGTCGCCCCAGAACTGATTCATCAACGGCATGGTCACGGTGGCGCCAGCCTTGACGGCCTGGTTAAACAGCTCATCGATGTTGTCGCGGTACAGATTGAGGATGACCGGACTGCCTCCCAGCGTCTTAGGCGACTTCGAGAATCCCGGAAACTCGTCGGCCAGCATGATCGTCGAATCGCCGATCTTTATCTCAGCGTGCATTACCTTGCCGTCCGGGGTGTTGTGGACGCCAAGAATTTCAGCATTAAAGGCGTTCTTGTAAAACTCGAGAGCCTTAGCCGCCCCGCTTACCACCAGATGCGGCGTAATGGTGTGCTGGCCCTCACGCAGTGCTTTCACAGTTCCTGCCATATGGTGTTACCTTCCTTTCAAAGAGAATGCCCGGCGCGGCGGCCGGGCGAATTTTTAGCGAAACCAGAGAGACTATGATGCCACAGCTTCGGGCTTCACTTCCCGCGAATAGTCACATTTAACCGTGCTTTCATCCGCGGTTTTCTTCTTCCCACGACGCTTGGGCTCTTCGCTGTCGGCGCTTTCGGTCCGTTTGTTATTGGGACAGACCAGAAAGCTGCCCGACTTCAGGTTCTTCTCCAGCAGATAGGGGCTGCCGCACTCCGGACAGGGCTCGGCGACCAGCTTGTAGGCCGAGGTGAATTTGCACTTTGGATAATTGGAGCAGCCATAGAACAGGTTGCCCCGGCGTGCCTTCTTCTCCGCCAAATCGCCGGTCTTGCACTCCGGACACTTCACCCCAATGTAGTTTTGCTTCACCCACTTGCATTCCGGATAACCGCTGCAGGAGATGAACTCGCCGAACCGACCGTGGCGCAGCAGAAGATTCCGTCCGCACTCCGGACACTTCTCGTCCAACGGAATGTCTGGCACCTTCTTCGCCTGGTCCAGCCGCCGGGTTGTTTTGCAATCGGGATATCCGGTGCAGGCCATGAACTGTCCGAACCGTCCGCGCTTCAGCACCATGGGACGACCGCAGTTCTCGCAATACTCCTCTTGCGTCGTCTCCTGCACGTCGGCTGAATCCAGGTCGGGCAGGTCGATGGGATTTTCCTTGGTAAACGTGCAGCTGTTTGGATCGGTCTTGTCGTAAGCGCTACAGGCGTAAAACGAACCGTGCTTGCCCCACTTGATGACCAGCGGCGAGCCGCAGCGCTCACACTTCTCGTCGGTGGGCTTCTCCATCCGCTTGACGTTCTCCATGTGCTTTTCGGCGTAATGGAGTTCCTTCTCGAACTTCTTGTAGAACTCGCCGAGAGCGTCGGTCCAGCGCTCCTTGCCGTCTTCGATCTCGTCGAGTTCCTCCTCCAGCCTAGCCGTGTATTGCGGATCGAAGATGTCTTTGAAGTTCTCGACCAGGAGGTCGGTTACGACCAGGCCAATCTCGGTCGGGATAAACTTTCCGCCGATTTTCTGCACGTATTGCCGTTCCTGGATGGTGCTGATGATGGCGGAGTAGGTGGAAGGCCGGCCGATGCCACGCTCTTCCAACTCCTTCACCAGCGACGCCTCGTTGAAGCGCGGAGGCGGCTCGGTGAAGTGCTGCTCGGGATTCAAGCTCTTCAAGGTCAACTTCTGGCCTGCGACCAGCAGGGGCAGCTTGTGCTTGAGTGCCTCGTCTTCTTCGTCCTTGATGTCCTTGGATTCCTCGTAAACTTTGAGGAAGCCTTCAAACTTCAGGACGGAGCCGGTCACCCGGAAGCGGTAAACGGTGTCACCTGTCTTCGCCTTGGCATCGATGTCCACGGTTGTCTGGTCGAAAACCGCGGGATTCATCTGCGAGGCGACAAAGCGCTGCCAGATCAACTTGTAAACCTTGTACTCGTCTTCCTGCAGGAACTGTTTGACCGAATCCGGGTGGCGCACCACCGAAGTCGGGCGAATCGCCTCGTGGGCCTCCTGCGCGGCTTTTCTGGACTTGTAGGTGTTCGGCGATTCCGGCAGAAATTCTTTGCCGAAATCCTTGCCGATGTACTCGCGCACCTCGGCCAGCGCATCGTTCGACACCTGGGGCGAGTCGGTACGCATGTAGGTGATGAGTCCGACCGTACCTTCTTCGCCGCCCAGATCGATGCCTTCATACAGGCGCTGGGCAATCATCATGGCGCGCTTCACGCTAAAGCGCAGCTTGCGTGAAGCATCCTGCTGGAACTTGCTGGTGGTGAACGGAGCTGCCGGACTGCGCCGCCGTTCGCGCGTATCGACCGAGCGAACGCTCCAGTCGGCTGTCTCCAGCGCGGTCTTGATCTTCTCGGCTTCTTCCCCGTTGGGAATTGCGGTCTTCTCTTCGCCAATACCGACGAAGCGGGCATCGAAGGCGGGCGGTTTCTGACCCTGCAGGTGGGCGTCGATGGTCCAGTACTCCTCCTTGACGAACGCCTTGATCTCGCGCTCGCGTTCAACAATCAGCCGCAGAGCGACCGTCTGCACGCGTCCAGCGGACAGGCCGCGGCGCACTTTGTCCCACAGCAACGGAGAAATCTGGTAGCCGACCAGGCGATCGAGCACCCGACGGGTCTGCTGGGCATCGACCAGGTTGCTGTCGATGTCGCGCGGATGCTGGAAAGCTTCCTGCACGGCGCGCTTGGTGATCTCGTTGAAGGTGACCCGGCGAATGACGACCGCACCCTTCTTGCTCTTCTTCTTGCCGTCGACGCTGTCGCCGCCGAGTTCCTCGGCCAGATGGGCAGCAATGGCTTCGCCTTCGCGGTCCGGGTCAGGCGCCAGGTAGATGGCATTCGCCGACTTCGCCAGCTTCTTCAGCTTGGCAACGACTTTTTCCTTGCCCGGGATAACGACATACTCGGTGGAGAAGTCGTTGTCCAGATCGACACCGAGAGACTTCTTCGGCAAGTCCTTAATGTGCCCGAGCGAGGCTTCTACCTCATATCCCGAACCTAGATATTTTTGGATCGTCTTCGCCTTTGCCGGCGATTCGACGATAACTAAACCTTTTGCCAATGGAACCTCAATCTTGCGGATTACGTGTATGAAGCTAGCACGGTTTCGCCGAATGGCGAAACCGTGCCGTCAGCTGTCAGCTGTCAGCTCTCAGCTAAATCGTCCCGGCTCAGTCCTTTATTACGGCGACCGTATGCTACGGATGCAGTTTGACTTTGTCCGACATCACGCTGGATTCGCTTTAGCAGAGCGCTCAGCATGCACTTCACTTCGATGACACTCGCATTTACATCTTCATACATTTTGAAAGTGAGAAGGCCAAGATCGCGTGCCAAAAGCAGTTGATATTCCACTTCACAAGCTGAGCCGAATGCGATCTGAAGGAACCTCCCGAATTCTGGCTGGGTCCGCCCACATCCCTCGGCGAGATTAGTGGCAATCGAAGAGGATGCGCGACGAATCTGGCTCGACAAACCAAATACTTCTGACCGAGGAAAGCCTTCCGTCAGGCGGTACACCTCCAGAGTGATGTTGTGCGCCTTAGTCCATACGGCCAAATTTCTGAAGTCCTGCACAATTCCTCCTCAGACAGCTTTTCGGGTTTGGCTGACGGCTGATAGCTGACAGCTGATAGCTCTAGCGGCGAACGGCGAAAAGCGTTCACATCGCCCGCACGTAATACTTCCCCGGCAGCGCTCTAATCCGGCCGCTCAGCTCAAGCTCGAACAAGGCAGTGAAAATCTCTGACGAGGACAAATGCGAATTCAGTCGCTCGACCAGCACGTCGAGATGGGTGGATTCATCCTGCCGTAGCAGCCCTAACACCCTCTTTTCCGCGGGAGGCAGTTCCGCTCCCTGAAACAATGATGCCGAAGCCGGCTTCTCCGATGCAGACTGCTCCGGAGGCGTCAGCGCCAACCGGGCGTCGGCGGGCAGCGCCTCCCACACGTCCTCCCAGGTCGCCACCAGCGCCGCACCCTGCTTAATCAACGTGTTCGGGCCCCAGGACGATTTATTGGTTACGTTGCCCGGCACGGCGAAAACCTCTCGCCCCTGCTCCAGCGCACAGCGTGCTGTCACCCGCGTCCCGCTGTATTCAGCTGCTTCGATCACCAGCACTCCGATCGAGATGCCGCTGATAATCCGATTGCGAATAGGAAAATTCTGCGGCGCCGGAAACGTGCCCAGGGGAAACTCAGTGATGATCGCGCCGCCCGAATCCAGGATCTGGTCAGTTAGTTTTCGGTTTTCCTTGGGATAAACCTCATCGATTCCCGTGCCCCAAATAGCGACGGTGCGGCCGTGGGCATTCAAGGCTCCGCGATGTGCGGCAGTATCGACGCCACGGGCCATGCCACTGAATATGATGAGTCCTCGGGCTGCCAGGTCGCAAGCCAGGCGTTCGGCCATGCCCATGCCATTCGGTGTAGGATGCCTTGTCCCAACCACTGCAATCCCTGCCTGATCTATTACTTCCGAGCATCCCTTAATGTAAAGCACCAGCGGAGGGTCGTAGATTTCCAGCAGCCTTCGGGGAAACTCGGCGTCGCCCGGCACGACAATCTCGGCACCTTCGTCGCGCGCGTGGTCGTATTCCGCCGCTGCCAGCTCCAGCGACTTGCCCAGCGCGATGCTCTGTGCCGCCGCTGCCGGCAGCCCAGCCGCTTCCAGCTCGGTTAGCGACGCCGTGTACAGCCGGTCAATTCCGCCGAAACGCTCCACCAACTTTCGGCCGCGCCCGGCTCCGACTCCCGGTGTCAAGGAAAGGGCTAACCATTGCAATTTACGGGCAAGAGCAAAATCCTCTGCTCGAACGGAAATTTCGGTATTCATGGCGGACTCCGCGTGGCTGTGTGGCATCTTGGCGGAGGGTAACCTCCAGGATGGTTACCGTCAAGGATGCCCGTCACTGGCTTAAGTGCACAACCGTCGCTGCTGGGTTTTGTTAGACTCAATCCTTCATGCCGGGCCTACGTATCTCTGCCATTTCTTTTCTCAACACAGCGCCATTGATGTGGGATTTCGAACACGGCGATGCCGGCCGGGACTTCGAGATCGAATACACGATTCCCTCCGCCTGTGCGGCTGCGCTGGCCGCGAACCAGGCCGATATCGGCATTATTCCGGCTTTCACCTACGCGCAAATTCCCGGGCTGGTGATTCTCCCCAACATTGCCATCGCTTCCAGGGACCGGGTGCGCTCGATTCTGCTGGTGAGCAGGAAGCCGATTGAGGAGGTGCGCACGGTTGCCACGGATACGTCGTCTCGTACCTCCGTGGCCCTGCTGCAAATCCTGTTTACGAAGTTCTTTGGCGGCCCGCGCGAGTTGACGCCTTACGCGCCGCAATTAGAACCGATGCTGCAGGATCATGATGCCGCGCTGCTCATCGGAGACGCAGCTCTGGAAGTCGAGTCGCTTCCCGGCTACCACTTCTACGATCTGGCGCATCTGTGGCGGGAGGCGACCGGCCAGGCATTCGTCTTCGCGTTCTGGGCTGTGCGGCTGGACGCGCTGAATCGCACGCCCGAGGGCCTGGACCTGACCAAAGTCTTTCAGGATTCCCGCGATCATGGTCTCGAGCCCGAGCACATCGGCGCCATTGCCCGAGAATGGTCGCCGAAGCTGCATCTCAGCGAAGCCGCCATTCGAAGTTATCTGACGGAGAACATCCATTACTACCTGGATCGCGAAAATCACGCCGGCCTGAAATTGTTCCTGCAATACTCGGAGGAAATAGGCCTGATTCCCGCGGCGCCCGAGCTTCGCTTTTTCGGTCCGGTGGCCTTTGGCAGCGCTCGCAAGTAGTGCGCGGTCACTGATTCCCGCCTCGCAAACATTTGGCGGTTGACTGGTCCTTCCGCCTCTGTTCTGCTTCTAACCAACAGGAGACTCCGCAAGCACACGAACAATGACAATGCATCTTCTCGCAGCCGTTACGCTCAAGAAGACGATCTGGCATGCGGTCCGACGGTTCGGCGGTCCCGGACTGGTGATTTTGGGCCTGGTAGACAACTCGGTAATCCCGCTGCCTGGCAGCATGGACGCCTGCACCATTCTGCTGGCTGCCGCTCATCACGAACCCTGGTGGTATTACGCCATCATGGCCACCCTCGGAGGCGTGGTGGGCGGCTATGTCACCTACCGACTCGGCCTCAAGGGCGGTAAGGAAGCGCTACAGAAGAGACTCTCCAAGAAGCGCGCTGACCAGGTGTGCGGCATTTTTAGTCGCTATGGATTCTGGTCGGTCGCGGTGGGTGCCGTCCTTCCTCCGCCCGCACCCATTGTGCCCATCCTGATTGCGGCCGGCGCGCTGCAATATCCCCGCAAGAAATTTCTGACGGCATTAGCGCTGGGACGTGGAGTGCGCTATACTCTGCTCGCTTACCTGGGCTTTCACTACGGACGCCACATCCTCCGCTGGCTGGGGCGTTATTACCAGCCGTTGCTCTACATCCTGATTGCGCTGGCTCTAGTGGGAGGCCTGATTGCGTTGTACTACTGGATTCGCTTCCGGCGGCGCGGCAAGGACCACTCCAGCGCGACCCCGATTCAAAAGCCGGCGTGAAAGTCTATGGCTTTAACGCGGGCCTGACGGCCCGCTCTTCCTCCAATTTCTAATCAGAACCCAGCAACCCTAAACGCCAGTCCTACCTACCAGACAGGAAAACGCCATAAAATAACTCGGATAAAGGTTGGTGATTCCATGAAAGCGGCAATTCTAGCTACTCCGCAAGTCATCGCGAAACAACCTTTACAGATCGAAGACGTCCCCCAGCCTGCGCTTGAGCCTGGCCAGGTCTTGCTGAAGGTGCGCGCCTGTGGAGTGTGCCGCACGGATCTGCATATCGTTGAAGGTGAGTTGAAGCCGCGGTTAGGAAGCCTGATTCCTGGACATCAGATCGTGGGGGATGTAGTCGAGGGCGCCACCGAAGAATTGCCAGTGGGGACGCGCGTAGGCGTCTCCTGGGTTGGGGGCACCGATGGTACCTGCTGGTATTGCCGGCATGATCGTGAGAATCTGTGCGATGCTCCCACCTTCACCGGCTATTCGGTAAACGGAGGTTATGCCGAATATGCCCTGGCTCGTGCTGACTTCGTCTTTCCCCTGCCGCCGGAGCTGGACGATTTGCACGCCGCGCCGCTACTGTGCGCCGGCATTATCGGATTTCGCAGCCTGCGTGTGGCCGGAACCGAACCGGGAGAGCGCGTGGGATTGTTTGGCTTTGGCGCCTCGGCGCATCTCACGATTGCGGTTTTGCACTCCTGGAAATGCGACGTTTACGTTTCCACCCGGGGAGAATCGCATCGCCGGCTGGCGGAGTCATTGGGAGCTAGGTGGGTAGGCTCCGAGACCGATAAGCCGCCGGTGGAATTGGATCGCGCGGTCACCTTCGCACCCAGCGGAGACGTGGTTGTGGCCGCCCTCTCCAGTCTGCGGAAAGGCGGAGTGGTCGCCATCAACGCGATCCATCTGGATCGTGTGCCGCAATTCGACTATGACAAGCTGCTATGGGGAGAGCGGCAGATTCGCAGCGTCGCCAATATGACGCGCGCCGACGCCCGCGATTTCTTGAAGATTGCGGCCGAGATCGATCTTCGACCCCAGGTCACGGCCTTCCCTCTGGCGCAAGCCAACCAGGCTCTGCTGGCCCTCAAGAATGACGCGATCGACGGCGCGGCCGCAATCGTACCCTGACTGGACTACAGCAGCTTGGCGTAGTTGGAGTTGGTGGTGGTCACCTGAATCTGTTTAGCCGTTGCATTCAGCACCGTCTGCTGGGCGTAGTTCGTTCCGTCCGGCAGACTCGCCATCTGCACCGCCAGCGTCACCGCGTCCTTGGGATTATCCATGTACGTATTGACATTGATGGTGCTGATCTTGTGCGTGGAGGTGTCAAAGGCAACCGTCATCTGATCCCCTTCCTTCGCATAATTGCTGAAAACCAGGTTGACCAGATTTGTCCCCATGGTCTTATTCATGGAAACGTTCTTCTTCTGGAATGCCTGCTGCATCAGCTGCGAGTTGGGGGGCACATACATGGAAAGCAAGCTTTGCACCTGCTGCATGTAGTCCTTCATCTCGTCGGTTTTCTTTTCGATAATTCGGCCTCTAATCCCACCCTTTTGCTGATTGGCCTGCGGCGGAGCGCCCAGCGGGACTTTTTGCACCTGCCCGTTCGGTCCGTACGAACACTGATAGACCCGCTCGGGCTTCTGCTCGCCTTTCAGGGCTATCTGCGTGGTCTCGACCCATTGATAATGGTGCAGCTTTTGCTTGTTCTGGGCAGCAGCCTGTTTCAGAGCCATCAGCTTCTGCTGCAGCTCGGGATTTCCTGCGGCGCCCATTTGCGCGAATGCGCCGGTGGACAAAGATGCCAATAGCACCAGGCCGGCAACGGAAAACTTCCAACGCGCCGGCCGCATAATGCCCCGGCCGCTCGCCATAGGTAGGGCGGTCTGTTCCTTCATAACGATTCTCCAACTTTCTCTTAACGTGATATTCCCCATCGCATGCAGGCTCGGCGCTAAGCGGGATCCGCCGTCATTCGATTTCATTTGCGGGGAGAAACAGCATTACAGATTTCCTGCTGGTTTGGCCACATCTTTTTGAACTGGGACGAGCGGCACGTCTTTGGTTTGATCACTCGATCGGGGAGTGAAGGAGGTGAGCTGGGCTTTGCCGAACCAGCTCCAAACTTCGGAGAAATAGTATCTGCCATCGCGCAAATTGAAGATGATTTTCGATTGCGGATTCTTTCCCGGTGAAGCCGTCTGCATAAAATACAAATCCTGCTGCAGCTTGCCGTCTTGACTTCGAATCGTGGCGTAGGTGGGGGCAACGACGTCGAGGGTATACTGACCGGCCGGCATTTTAGTTCCGGCGATATAAAAATCGAACGGGATATCCGACATTCCCTGGTGGGGCTGGTTCTGGGCCAACGCGTGGCTGCAAAGCAGCGCGAGCAGGCAGCAACTAACGACGCACAGCCGTTGCAGACGACGATTCCGCTTCATTTCGGCTTTCCTTGGGTTTCCTATCCTGCCGTTCGACGTTAGAAAGTCACAATGCCGCTGGCTTCGCCCGGCACGAGCTCAAACTCGGCGGCAGCGTTATGCTCCCATGACACCATGGGCAAAGCCGAGATGTTCCATACGGCTTCCATCGGCGTTCCAATACTCCGCCTGCTGCACATTCACTTTCAGGAGAATGAGGTTGGGATCATCGAGCCCGCCGGGAAACCAGGCTTTGTAAGTGGGATTCCACAATTGCTTGGCTTTGCTATGTTCGCGCACCAGCTCGCAATATCCACTGACCGAAACATAGCGTTGACCGGGATGATCCACATAGGCAAGATTCACGCGCTGGCTGGTGCGGATGGCTTCCACCTTCTCGGTATTGTTGGCCGAGAAAAACCAGATTACTCCGTCGGGATCGACTCCCGGGCTGGCCATGGGACAGCTGTGTAATGTGCCGTCGGGCCGCACCGTGGTCAGCATCGCAAAGTCGATGCCCTTGATCAGTTCATTCAGTTTCCCGACCGAATCGGATGTCTGCGCCATGCAAGCTCCTTGAGGTTCGAGGTCAACATCACGCCGGAAAACCCGACGCTATTCGCCAGCCGCGGCAGCGAAGTCGGCGGCAACATCTTCGGGCCTCCAACTGTTCCCCGAGTATACCTTGAGCACTTTTCCATCTTTACCAATCAGGACCGTGCTGAGACTGTGCACGATCTGGCCGTCTTTCTGGTTGTAAACCAGGCCGAAGAAATCGGCGGCCTGGCGCACCTGCTCCGGCGAACCGGTAGCAAACTGCCAACGGCGGAAGTTGGGATCGGTCTGACCGACATAGCGCGTGCCATAGCTTCGCAGGACCGCTGGCGTGTCTTCTCTGGGGTCAATACTAATGCTGAGAAGCTGTGTCTTATCAGATAATTCCGGCTGTTTCTGCAACTGCTGCATGATTTGCGAAAAGTTGCTGCTCATGCGCAGACAATAGTCGGGAAACGGACAGCGGGTGTAGATAAAAGTCAGCAGCAGCGGCTTGCCCTGAAATTGTTGCAGGTGGATGCTGTGGCCATTCTGGTTGACCAGGGCGAAGTTGGGGACCGGATCGCCCGACTGAGGTACGTGCAAGGGAGAGGCGCCATCGCCTGCGCCGGCGCTCGACTTGGTGAAGCTGATGTCCTGCAGCTCGGCGTGATCGCTGAGCACCAGTGTGGCCTGAATCTGGTCGCCGGGCGCAATTGCGCGGAAAACCCAGTCGCCTCCGCGCCCGACGGTGAACGGCATGGTCATGCCTTTCATCAGCCCGGGCACATCTTGATGGGCGATGGTCAGCGTGTGGGAGGCCGGATCAACCGCTACCACCCGGCCTTGTAATTCATAGCGCTTGGCAGCAGGTGGCCGGGAACAGGCGGCAAATAATAAGAGCACGATGGAAACGATAGTGCGCGGTACAGGCCCCATCCGGATACGCCAACGGAAAACCCACATACGAACTTCATTGTACGGAATGCAGCCGGCTAGAAGCGGAGCGCGTCGGACCTAGTGCGTGACACCTTTCAGTACGTGATAAAACTCTTCCAGCCCGTTGAACATGATCTGGATGCCGATACAAACCACAATGAAGGCCGATAGCCGGATAAGAACGCTGGTGCCGGTCCGGCCTAAGAGACGCTCCAATGCGTCGGAAAAGCGGTAGCAGAGAAAGATGGTAAGCCCGATGAGCAGGATGCCGACCATGGCAGTCAGTGCGCTGACGATGAGTTGCAGGTGAGTCTCTTCGTGCAGATTGCTGCCCAGAGTGAGCGCGACGGCGATGGATCCCGGACCCACGGTCAGTGGCATGGTGAGCGGGTAAAACGCCTGCGACAGAATCTCCTGGTTGTCGGGCGGCGATTCGGGTTGGCGCTCGGTTAGATCATTCTGCTTGTTCAGGATTCGCCAGCCGGCGACGGTGACGACCAGGCCGCCGCCAAACTGCACGGCCGCCAGGCTCACGCCAAAGAATTGCAGTACGTACGATCCGATGAAGAGCGATGCCACCAACAGCACAATGCCGTTAATGGCGACCCGCATGGCGACGGTTCGGCGTATGGGTTCCGCATACCCCAAGGTCATCTCGGCAAAGATTGGCGCCATGCCCAGCGGATTTACAATCGGCAGCAACGCGGCGAAGACCAGCAGTATGTTGCGAACAATGGCGTACATAAGAATGTCACAGCATAGCCTAGCGATTAGGCTTGCACAATTGCCGGCGACATCTCATCGTTGACGCCGAATCTCTTTACAGGTTGAATGGAACGATAGTACCGGGCGAATCACCGGCGGCAAACTTATGGGCATCCCTCCTCGTACCTACGGCGCACTGCAAGTAAAGTTGCGCGAGTCGCTGGTGACTCGCACGCTGGTAATGCCCATTCAGCGTTTCATTCACATTCAGGGCATTAGCAGCATCATTCTGTTGGCAGCAGCGATTCTGGCGCTGCTTTGGGCGAACTCGCCCTGGCACGACTCGTATCATCACGTCTGGGAGATGGAGCTCTCCCTGTCGCGGTTACAGTTGCCGATCCATGCCTGGATCAATGACATGCTGATGGCCATCTTTTTCTTTCTAGTGGGCATGGAGATCAAGCACGAAATTGTGCATGGCGAGCTGGCCGACATGCGGCGCGCGGCCTTCCCTATCTTCGGCGCTCTGGGAGGCATGATTGTCCCAGCAGTCCTGTTTGCAGTGCTGAATCGAGGGCATGAAGGCCAGCATGGGTGGGGCATCCCCATGGCGACTGATATCGCTTTCTCATTGGGCGTGCTGGGAATGGTGAAAGGGGTTCCCGCGGATCTGAAGATCTTTCTGCTTTCGTTGGCCATCGCCGACGATATTGGCGCCATCCTGGTGATTGCAGTGTTCTATACCAGTTCTTTGGACCGAGCCGCGCTGCTGCTGGGGCTGGTGATACTCGGGTTGATTTTCGTGTTGCTGAAGCTGGGAATTTCTCAGCCAATTTTGTATTTTGTCCTAGGCGTAGGATTCTGGGTGGCGATCCTGCGATCCGGGATTCATGCCACCATCGCGGGTGTGATCCTGGGATTCATGGTGCCGACAACTGCGACCTTGTCGCTGGAAGAGTTTCAGGATATCGCGAGCGATATGTCGAGACGTTTCCGCGACGCCATGGCCGCGGGCGACGTGCGGAACGCGAAGAATCTACTGGGCGGCTTCGATCAGCTGTTGAACAACACCGAGTCGCCGTCGGAGCGTTTGACTCGTCTGCTGAACGATTGGGTTTCGTTCCTGGTATTGCCGCTGTTCGCGCTGGCCAATGCCGGAGTAACTTTTTCCGGGGGCGCCTGGCACGAACTGTTGACCAGCCGCGTCGCCTGGGGAATCATGCTGGGGCTGGTGGTGGGAAAGCCGCTGGGGATCGTCGGATTCGCCAAGGCGGCGGTTCTGAGCCGGCTGGCTCAAGTCCCTAATGGGGTTAGTTGGCGGCAGATTAGCGCCGTGGGTGTGCTGGCCGGAATCGGATTTACGGTCTCGATTTTTATCAGCTCGCTGGCATTCGATGATCCTGCATTACTCCTGCAAGCGAAGACCGCAGTGTTGGGAGCGTCGGTACTGGCAGGCGTACTCGGCTACATTGCCCTGCGCGGGGAGGAAAAATTCGAGAAGGTGGCGAGTTCCGAGGTCGGCGGTGACCCACAGGTACAATAGCCAGCCGTCGCCCTCGGCGGAGATGGACAGCAGGACTTGAGGACGGCAAACGGGTACAATTTCGGTGGCTCCTTTCGATGGTTGAGCCCGCGCCGTCCGCAGTGTAAACGCCTTGTAAGACTTCCCTGCCGGAACATATTCCGGCAGCGCGAAGGCAGTTGTTCTGAGCAGTAGCTGATTGGATCGTTCCGATCCAACACAACAACGAAAGAAGGAGAACTATGCGTTCCCGTATATCCGCACTCGTGCTTAGTGCAATTCTCGTTGTAAGTTTCGCAGCCTGCAGCAAGAAAGATCAGAGCCAGAATCAGTCGGCAATGAGCAACGACGCGTCCTCTTCTTCGACCCAGGCTAACCAACCTGCGGCAGCGGCCCCGGCCCAAAATCAACAGGCCTCCTCGGCTCCGGCGCAACAGCAGCAGCAAATGGCGCCCGCGCAGCCGCAACAGCAGATGGCCCAGGCGCCGCCTCCGCCTCCGCCCACCTCCTCCACCCCTGGTGGTTCCTGCCGGAACCAGCCTGGTGGTTCGGATGGGCAATACCATCGACACCAAAACGGCGAATCCGGGCGATTCTTTTACCGGAGTGCTGGCGCATAGCGTGGCGGTCGACGGCGTGGTGGCCATTCCGGCCGGTGCTGGGGTAGCGGGAACGGTGGTCGATGCCAAGTCGCCCGGCAGGTTTAAGGGTGAGGGCACTTTGTCGGTCGCATTGACCTCGATCAACGTGCATGGCGTTCCCACGACCATCCAGAGTTCCACCTATACCCAGACCGTCAAAGGCAAGGGCAAACGGACGGCGGTCGCGGTTGGCGGCGGAACGGGAGCGGGCGCTTTGATTGGCGGCATTGCGGGCGGCGGCAAGGGAGCGCTGATCGGCGGTTTGATTGGCGCCGGCGCGGGCACGGCCGGCGCGGCGTTTACCGGCAACAAGGATCTGCAGATTCCGGCGGAATCGGTGGTTACGTTTAAGCTGGGAAACTCGATCACCGTGAAGCGCTCAGCAAAACAGTCGTCGCAGGACGATCAGTCTAATCAGCCAACTCAGTAGGCCGACAATAACCAATCGAGCTAAAGTGCGGGAGGCCATGAGGCCTCCCGTATTTTTAGGCGGAAGCAAGAGGACAGCTACTCACGCGGCTTTTTGTTCGTGGTCGCCGCATCGCTGGCGCGCTGTGAGGCCTCGGTCTGGTTGTCGCCGGGATTGCCCTTTAGCTGTCCCGCACTTGTTTCGGATGGGCGGTTATCGGATAGTACGCGCCGCTCATCGCTGGTGGTGCCCCAACCCTCCGTGCCGACGGAAGGAGCGGAAGGATTGATGCCGCCGCCCTGCGGATGAACATTAGGATTCGTACCGGGACCCTTCGAGGCTCTATTTTGTTTCGCGTCTTTAGTCATAAGTCAGCTTCCTCCCCGACTTAGGATGACGCGAGCGACAACCGAGTGGCCAACCAGGTTATTCAGAGGTTCCAGCTTTACTATTCTTGAGATTCTTGAGCCTGGTCCGCCGGTCCTTGGCCCAGCCTTCCTTAGTAAATTGGCGGGCGCGGGCGATTGCCAGGGCGTCAGCAGGAACATCCAGCGTCACGCAGGAAGCGGCGCCGATGTAGGCGCCTCGCCCAATGCGAAGAGGCGCGACTAGAGTCGTGTCGCTGCCCACAAACACTCCATCCTCGATCACAGTGAGACTCTTGGTCACGCCGTCGTAGTTGCAGGTGATGGTGCCGGCTCCCACGTTCACGCCTTCGCCGATCTCGGCGTCGCCCAGGTAAGTAAGGTGATTGGCCTTCGATCCTTTGCCCAGCCGGGTTTTCTTGGTCTCCACAAAGTTGCCGACGTGGGCGCCCTCGCCGATGTCGCTGCCCGGGCGGAGTCGCGAGTACGGCCCGACCTCAGCGCCGCTGCGCACGATCGAGTCGTCCATAATGCAGCCTGGCCGGATCAGTACTTTATCGCCAATCTCGCAATTGGTGATGATGGAAAAGGAGCGAATACGGCAATCCGACGCCGATCTTGGTGGCACCAATCAGCTGCACGAAAGGCTCGATGACAGTGTCAGGGCCAATGGTGACGTCGGCATCGATATCGCAAGTCTCCGGCCGAAAGATCGTAGTGCCGGCCAGCATCAGCTCGCGAACCTTCTTGTCGCGAAGCTGCGCGTCCAGTTGGGCCAGTTCCAGGCGCGTGTTAACTCCAAGCACTTCGTTGGAATCGTCGGCCCGCAAGGCCAGAACCTTCTCGCCGGCTTTGCGCAATAAGACCGCGATGTCGGTCAGGTAATACTCCCGGTGAGCGTTGTCGGTACCCAGCTTGCCGATGTGGGCGTAGAGAGGCTTGGTGGCAAAGGCGTAGATGCCGGAGTTGATCTCGCCCTGCTTGACTTCCTTGCCTCGCAACGCCTTGTGTTCCACGATGCGCTCTACCTCGTCGGTCTCTTTACCGCGCGAGACTTTGCGGAACACGCGGCCATAACCGCTAGGATCGTCGGGCTCGGCGGTGAGCATGGTCATCGCCGCATGGTTCGCAAGGTGAAAATCGCGAACCCGCGCAATGGTCTCCGCCCTGATCAGCGGAACATCCCCTGAGAGCACCAGCACGTGATCGAAGCCCTGTAACGCAGCGCGTGCGATCATCATGGCGTGTCCGGTGCCCAGCTGTTCGCTTTGCAGGATGAAGCGAATGCCGGTGGACTGCAGCGCCTGGCGGACCCGCTCCGCTTCGTGGCCGATGATCGCGAAGATGTTTTGCGGCGCCACGACTTCGGCCGCTGCGGCCACAACATGGGCCAGCAGCGGCTTGCCGGCAATTTCGTGCAAGACCTTGGGGCGGCGTGACTTCAGGCGCGTGCCTTTTCCGGCAGCCAGAATGACCACGGCAAAGGTAGCAGGCGTTTTCTTTGCGGGCTTAGCAGAGGCAGAAGTGGGCTTGGGCATTTCGATCCAGACGTGCAACGAAGCTACGAGTCCCGGCGCAGCGCAGGTACCGGGGATTCGCGCAACTCCATCATAAGCTGCAACAGGTCATGCGCAACCCGATGAGTGTTGTGACGGGCGACCAGGCCATCCTGACGCATCTCCTCCAGCAGGTAATCGCCCAGAACCGGCTTCACGCCGAGGGCCTCGATTTGGGCGACGTCAGGCTCGATCTGCGACTGCTGCTTTTCAGCATATTTCGCGGCCAGAGCGGCAGATGCTGGAGTGCGATTCACCAGGACGTAGTCGAAGAAATGATGGCGAGCGTGTTTGTACAGCGCGCGAATATGATCGGAGACGGAAAGCCCCAGACTCTCATTGGCCTGGGTCATCAGGTTGCACACGAACACCTTGACCGCCCGCGAGTGGGCGATCGCCTTGGAAACATCCCGGACCAGCAGGTTTGGAACCAGGCTGGTGAAAAGCGATCCCGGACCGATGGTGATCAGGTCGGCGTTCTCGATTGCCTCCAGTGCGGTAGGCAACGGCCGCGCATTGGCGGGCGCCATGCGCAGCTCGACAATGCGGCGTTGACTGGCAGTGATGTTGGTTTCGCCGCGCACGAAGGAGCCGTCGTCCATGATGGCGTACAGTTGCGCGTTGCTGGTGGTGGCGGGATAAATGTGGCCGCGGGTGGCCAGAATCGCGGAAGAATGTTTCACCGCCTGGCTGAAGTCGCCGGTGATAGCGGTCATGGCCGAAAGAAACAGGTTGCCGAAACTGTGTCCGCCCAGTCCCTCGCCGGCCGGAAAGCGGTATTGGAAGAGCCGCGATAACAGTGCTTCCTCTTCCGAGAGCGCCACAATGCAGCTGCGCACGTCGCCGGGGGCGGGGAGATTGAGTTCCTTCCGCAGACGTCCGCTGGATCCGCCGTCATCGCTGACCGTGACGATAGCCGACAAATCGGCCACCGCCGGAAGAGTGCCGGGTTGGGCCTCTGCTGAACCTGGGGTGACGTAGCGCTTCAAACCGCGGAGCAAGGTCGAGAGCCCGGTGCCTCCGCCCATGGCGACCACGTTCACGGCCCGCGTTTCAGAGACGGAGTAACTCTGCATGATTCGCCAGACTCGCGGCCGCTAGAAATGCCACTTCTCGGATTCAGGCGATGCTTCGGCACTGTTATCAGGATAGAGCAATTCGGTGAATCTGGGGTCGTCGGCCAGGTTCTTGAAATCGGAGTCGTTGCGCGCCTGATAGCGGTTCGCAGGGTTGAGACGAATCGCCTCGTTCAAGCTCTGGATCGCTTCGGGAAAGTGGCCGGTCAGGCAGTTCAACGACGCCATTCCGTACCAGATGAAATCCAGTTTGGGGGAACGCTTCACCAGCATTTCGAAGTTCTCACGCGCGGTCACGTAGTCGCCCATGTTCATCACTGAGACCGCGTAGTCGAACTGTTCCTCCGGCGTCTTGAAGGTATTGGAGGCCCGGCTTAATTGCTGGTTGCAGGTATTCAGATGAACTGCGGCACGATCCGCGAGTTCGGGGCTAGGTCCGGCCAGAACCTTCTCGAAATAAGCCTTGGCTCGGTCGTACTTGTGTACCTGTAGAGCTTTGAGTCCAGCCTCGTAGTTTTGCACAGCCTGTGCAAAACGGGGGTCGTCGGCTAGTTTCATGGGCTTGGGTCCTCGGCCGCTGTTGTCGGAGCCTGCTCCTGACATCCTTAAGCTTTTATCTTTGTTAGGCTTGGAAGCTATTTCCTTAACTTTTTCCGCGACTTTTTTCTTCATCCGGTGGCTTCCCTTAGGTCGTTTGCGACCGAGAACCGCAGAGGGTTGTGGAAAAACCCCAAAATCGCAAGCAGGCTGTTTCGCTGAGTTATACCCGCAACCGGGGAACTCGTCAACCCACTCTATGAATCGGTAGTGGGGGCAGTTTGATTGTCATCCCGAGCAGGCGTCTGTTGCGCGGCGAGGGATCTGGGCGTGCCGATTCGCGCCGGTGCGCCGAAGGCACGCATCCTCATTCAAACTGACCCACTACCTATGAATCCAGCGGCCACCGAAAATGTTGTGTTGATCTCTCAGTCGTTCTTCGCTGCCGATTCCAAGTCGATCGACTTCCAGTCACCGTTGATGATGCCGGCTCGAATCTGAGCGGGCGTCTTCTTCAGCTTGGTCTGTTCGTACGTATAGAACACCTCTTTCATGCAAACTCCACAGTGAGCTCCGTGCGCGCTCTCGAAACAAGTGTGGAGACTGCTGTGCCCGATGCGCTCGCAATAGCAGTAACACGGCATCTGATTCAGCACGCTGGGAATCTTGGCCGCCAGTTCATAGGCTCGTACCTGGTACGGGAACTTGAATGCCTCTCCCCACAACTGGTCTTTGGGAAGAATGGGCAGTGCGTCGCCGGGTTTCAACGGCCCGTTGTTGTAGGCGGGAACGTGATCGCCCTGAGCAACACAAACCACGCCGAGCAAGGCGATCAGTATGAGTAGTGCAGGTCTCTTCATGATGAGGCACATCCTTGCGATGCATTGTATCGGAGAAAGCCCTCTCTTCCCAAACCATCGCCGGCGCCGGTCCAACTCTGGAGAGCCGCGCGGCTGCGACTGACAATAGCCCGGAACGTTGCAGCAAGGGATGGCTCAGAGTTGCCCGGATTTGCGTCGAGACATGGTCGCGGCCCGCGCCAGCCTGCTTAATGATCTGGCTAAGGCGAAGCAGGCCTTCGACACCTGACCGAGCCCGGCGTATCTGGATTAGGCCAGCCGCGATATTCAAAAGCTGGAAGGTTTTCTCAGCCGCCAAACTACTGCTGTTCGCGGCGCAGCCGGTGAAACTATAATGATCAGTTGCCGTCTAAATCATTACGATGAGTTTGGTCCCGAACCCACAGAATCCGACCGGTGATAATTCCCGTACATCCTCGGATCACGCCCAGGCAGCGCCGGCGACGCCGACGGATTCGTCGCGCATGAAGCCGGTTCTTTCGGGCTGGCTACGAGACGTAATTATCTCGCTGGCCGTTTCGGCCTTCTTCATCATCTTCCTGTACCAGCCAGTCAAAGTCGAAGGCACCAGCATGATGCCGACTTTGCAGGACCAGGAACGCGTCTTCATCAACAAGTTCGTTTACAAGCTGGAGCCCATCGAGCGCGAAGACGTGATTGTCTTCCGCTACCCGCGCGATCCCGCCAAAAGCTACATCAAGCGCGTGATTGCGGTTGCGGGCGACCGCGTGAAGATCGACGACGGCGTGGTCTACGTCAACGGTCACCGCTTGCGTGAGAGCTATGTTCCCGAAGTATACGAGGACGTGCGATCTTATCCCGAGACGGTGGTGCCGCCACATTCCTACTTTGTGCTGGGAGATCATCGCAACCTGTCGAACGACAGCCGCGATTTTGGACCGGTCGACGAAGACTTCATCTACGGCAAGGCAGTTTTCGGCTATTGGCCGGTAGCCAAGCTGGGTACGCTGCGTTAAGAAATTTCCCCGCCCTGGCCTCTCCGCTTAGCACAACATAACATCCGCTGTATGTGGCTATTTTTCGCCACCGCGATCACTGCTTGCCGCGAAGCGAAACGCGAAACAGAGTGCGATTTGAGCGAGTGCTGGGCCGGAATTTCGTCCTGTGCGCACCCTAAACTCATTCCTGATCGGCCGACGTTGACGGACTGTCTCGTCCCAGGGCTCCTGACAAATTTGACCACGGGCAAGTCTTACGGCGTGATCTCCCACACCGTGCCATCGCCTCCTGAGCCGCCGAGGCCGGCCGTGCCGTAGATATTTCCTGCTGTATCGAGAACGACACTGCCGATGGGCTCGGATCCGTTGCTGCCATCAAAGCTGACTGAGGTGTAGATCCATCCTCCGTTTGAAGGTGCCAGCTTGAAGACTTCGCCCTGTTCATACAGGCCGGTTAACAGGGATGTGCCGTAGACATTACCGGCCGCGTCGAGCGTAGGTGAATCGTAGGGGCCTCCGTTACCAGAAAACGTCTGCAGCACATTAAACGTCCAACCACCATTAGAAGGTGTCAGCTCGAATGCCGCGCCCGGTATGATCCCGCCGTTGGTGCCGAACAGATTTCCCTGGCCATCCATGGCCAGGCCACCGTAAGTGATCCCGTAGGGCGCGATGTAGACGGAAGCCAGCGTTTGCTCTGTCCAGCCGGAACCGGAAGGCGATAGTTCAAAAACCACGCCGGTGTTTTCCGTACCGCCCTGCCCGGTTGTGCCGTAGAGGTTGCCAGCAGTGTCGAAGATCAGGCTGCTGAACGGAACACAGCCACTATCGCAGGAAGAGGGGAAGCTGTAAATCACGTTTTCCGTCCAGTTGCCGGCGGACGGTGTGAGTCTAAAAACTACACCTTGACCGCCAGCACCGCCGGTTATGGTCGTGCCGTAAAGATTACCGGCCTGATCGAAGACCAGATTGCCAAAACCCGGACTAGCCCCGTCGGTGCAATTTGGTCTTTGTGGGCAAAAACTGTACAGCACGGTTTCCTCCCAGGGACAGAAAGCCGCTCGACAGGCCGCGGGCGAGGGGCGCAAGCGATAAACCGTGCCTGCGTCATACTGACCGCCCTCATACGTCATGCCGTAGAGGCTTCCGTCGGGGCCAACGATAACCCCACCATACGGCGTCGAGCCGTCAGGCTCTCCTCGGAAACTGTACAGTGGCGTGAAGATCCAGCCTGATCCGGCGCGCGACAGGCGGAATACCACGCCCTCCCGGTCATAGCCTCCTCCCCCAGAGGCAGTGCCGTAGAAGTTTCCCGCTCGATCCATGGTCAGCCCGGCATAGGGAAAGGCTCCGTCAGCGCCACCGGTAAAGCTGTGCAGCGCCGTGATGGTCTGTGCTTGGGCTGCGGGGGAAGCACTGTTGATTGTCGCGAACAGGATCAAGCCGAGCGCGAGGGTTGCCGTCCGTAGGTTGATATCGAAAATCGAAAGTATATTCTGCCAGTGAACTGCCATGGCGATTCTCCTTAACTGCGTTGCCGATACACCGAAGGCCGCTGGAATCCGACGAAATGATAGGCTCATTCCACTCGGTAATCAAGTGGAAATTTGGGCGAGCTAGAAGATGCGCCGGCCCCCGGCTTAAGGGTCTCTGGTGAGGCAGTCAATTCAATTTTGGATCAAGTTTCAACGGATGGATAGCTATAGATTTAGCTAGGTTGTTTCCAAAATAGTTGGCGAGAACTGCCATCACGCAAACGATCCAAAAACGGGAATCTCTCGGGCTGACGCGAAGCGTCGAAACTTGGGTCTGCTCACTGCCTGTGGGCGCAGAGGGCAAAGGTTCAAATTCTCACTCCGCGGGCGCAGTGTAGGATCTACTTCGCTTTAACCGAACGAAAATCTAGTTCAGAAAGAATTTCGTGTACAGCGTATCGCGTTGTGCGGGACGGAAGCCGGCGTCGCGGATGATGCGACGCAGCTCTTCCTCGGTAGTGCAGTTGCGAACCCCGGCGGCTCGCACGACATTCTCCTCGATCATCACCGAGCCCACGTCGTTGCCGCCGAAGCGCAAGCCGGTCTGGCAGACCTTCAACCCCTGCGTCACCCAGCTAGACTGAACGTTCTCGAAATTGCTGAGGAAGATGCGCGCGATGGCCAGCGTCTTCAAGTATTCGACTGCGGTGGCCTCATCCCAACCTCGTCCTCCCAGAGCCGTATTCTGCGGCTGAAACGACCACGGAATGAATGCAGTGAAGCCGCCCCTTTCTTCCTGCAGATCGTAAATAGCCTGGAAATGATTGATGCGGTGTTCGTAGGTCTCGCCGACGCCAAACATCATGGTCGCCGTGGTTCTCATGCCGAGCTTGTGCGCGGTGCGATGGACGTTGAGCCAGTCGTTGGTCAGGCACTTCAGACGCGCGATCTTGTAGCGGACTTCGTCGTCGAGAATCTCGGCACCGCCGCCGGGAATGGAATCCAGCCCGGCATCGCGCAGGCGCTTGATAGTGTCTTCGATGCTGAGACCGCTGACCTCGGCGATGCAGATGATCTCCGACGCAGAAAAGCAATGCATGTGCACTTGCGGGAAGCGCTGCTTTAAGCCGCGCAGTAAATCTTCATACCACTCGATCTTCAAGTCAGGATGCAAACCGCCCTGCAGCAGCACGCCGGTACCGCCCAGCTCTACCGTCTCCTGTACCTTGTCGTAAATCGTGTCGAAGTCGAGGATATAGCCCTCCTTCGCCAGCTTGCCTTTCAGCGGCCGATAGAAGGCACAGAAGGTGCAATATTCGGTGCAGAAGTTGGTGTAGTTAATGTTGCGGTCGATGATGTAGGTGACCACACCATCGGGATGCAGCCGGCGGCGCACCGCGTCGGCTTCCATGCCGATGCCAATCAAGTCATCGGAGCGATACATTTCCAGCGCTTCAGCTTTGGTCAAAGACATAGAAGATAACGACCCACAACGTACAACCTGACCCATCATTCTAGCGTTCTCACAGCCGGTAGGGGAAGCGGCGGGAATATGCGTGCAGAAGTGACGAGCGTTCCTCCCTGTCGACTGGAGCCCGAATTGGACACAAACCGGCGCGAAACAATAATCCAGGAGCCGAGTTTATAAAACCGACCGTTGCTCGAATTGACATTCTTCAGATCAAAATTGCTGGATAATTGAGCCTTGCATGGCCCCGCACAAAGCAGTCGCGGGGCCGCTGCGAAGGAAGGACGGGATTATGAAACCTCTCAGCTGGTTTGGACTTCGTTCTGCAGGTGGCGCGGGCCTGCTGCTGGCGTCATTCGTCTTGTCGCTTGCCTTCCCTGCCTGGGCGGCACTCGGCGATAACGCGGCTTCCGTTCTTACCGACCAGGCTCGCATGAAAGGCACCCTGCACAGTACCGACAATCGCACTTACGTCCTGCATGAGATCACGACCTCGACTGGGGCGAAGGTTCGCGAATTCGTCACTCCCGGCGGCGCGGTTTTCGGAATCGCCTGGGACGGACAGTTCCCGCCGAATTTCGAGTTGTTGCTAGGTGCGTACTACCCGCAGGCGCAGCAGGCCGCTGCGCAGTCAAAAGCTGCTCGAACCCAGATGCAGCAAGAGGGCAAGCCAGTGCGGACCGGGCGCAGCGCGGCGGTCATCGACACTCCCGGGCTGGTGCTCTATCAAGTGGGACACATGCGCAGCTTCCATGGCATGGCTTACATTCCCCAATTAGTGCCGCAAGGCGTACAGACCAGCGAGATCCACTGAAGGAGAGACGACCGTGCAAAAACTCGGGCTACTGCTCGCGCTGGGAAGTTTGTCGCTGCTGGCGGCCTGCGGCAGCAGCAGTGGAAATAATTCAGGGACCATCACCTCGGTGAGTGTGAGCTGTTCACCCTCCACGGTTACCTCGGGCCAGACCAGCCAGTGCTCGGCAACGGTGAACGGAACGGGAAATTTCAGCTCATCCGTGAACTGGAGCGCAACCGCCGGCTCCATTTCATCCTCGGGTCTGCTGACCGCGCCGGTGGTGACCGCCAGCCTGTTGGATACGGTAACGGCAACCTCGATCCAGGATTCGACCAAATCCGGCACCGCTGCGGTGACGGTCAATCCAACGATGGCAGGTCCTAATGTCGCGCCCATCGTGGTCGACGCCGGACCTGATCCGCAGAACGCCCCTACCGTCAATATCGGCTATGTGACAGTTAAGGTGTGCGTGCCCGGTAGCACCACGCAGTGTCAGACCATCGATCACGTGCAAGTCGACACCGGATCCTCGGGTCTGCGCATTCTCTCCGGGGTATTGACCGTCCCGCTGCCGGGAGAGAACAACTTGGCAGAGTGCACGGTGTTCGCCGACGGCTTCGTTTGGGGACCGGTGGCTACCGCCGACATTACGATTTCCGGGGAAACGGCTTCCAGCGTTCCGGTGCAAATCATGATTCCATCCACCAGTTCGCCAGCGGTACCGAACAGTTGTTCCTCCCAAGCTCCGAGCGGAGGAAGCGGCGATGAAGGCGGCAGTGTGGATACGTTCGGCGCTAACGCCCTCATCGGGGTGGGGCTGTTCCAAACGGATTGCGGCGGATATTGTGTAACCAACTCGGCCGACTGTAACTCCAGTCAGACGGCTCCCTGCATTTATTACAGCTGCACGTCGTCGGGCTGTAATCCCACGACAGTTAGCCTGGCACAGCAGTTGCCAAACCCGGTAATCACGTTCGCCACAGACAACAATGGCGTGATGATCCAACTACAGTCGGTTGGCGACGGTGGCTCGGCTACCGGAAGCGGTTATCTGATCTTTGGTATCGGCACCGAATCGAACAATCCTTTAGGGGCGGCCACGGTTTATCAGGTGCCTGACAGTGGGAGCAATGCCGGTGATTTCATTACCAACTTCAACGGCCAAGCGTATTCGCAGAGCTTCATCGACAGCGGCTCCAACGGATACTTGTTTCCTGATTCCAGCATCCCAACCTGTCCGAATCCCAACCAGGATTGGTTCTGCCCCACGTCGTCCCCGGATAGTCTAACGGCGACCAACCAGGGGCAAAATACGTCAGGCCCGGTTGGCAGCGCGGTTTCGGTCGCCTTTAGCATTGAGGACGCCAACAGTCTATTTAACACCGGGAACGCCGCCTTCAGCACACTCGGGGGACCGACTCCGTCGATATTGAACGGCTTCGATTGGGGGTTGCCCTTCTTCTTCGGCAAAAACGTGTTTACCGCGATTGACAACGCCCCCACGCCAGGAGGCTCCGGGCCGTACTTCGCCTACTAGCCAAGCCCGGGCAGGAGACCAACGCCGCCGACAGATTCGGCGGCGTTTCTTTCCTCCCTTAACAATAATTAACAAACTACCGTTAGCCCGCGCGTCCATACCCGCATAAACACTGAGGTTTCGCAAAACGCGGCCCCTTCTGGGCGAGCGACCAAATCCCCCGCTTTACATCTAATTGGCAGAGGCAAAAGAAAAGCTACATGAGGCTGTCAAGGTTGAAATGGATTGGAAGTTTCTTCCTGGCAGCGATTCTGACTGCGCCCGCGTGGGCCGCAACTCCAGCGCTACCAGGGACTCTTAACTACGTAGAAGGGCAAGCTGCCATAGGCAGCCAGACCCTGAGTGCAAATTCTGTCGGATCGGCCAACTTGCAAACGGGACAAACTCTCACCACACAAGCCGGCAAGGCGGAGATTCTGCTGACCCCGGGCGTGTTCTTCCGCCTCGGTGACAACAGTGCTGCCACCATGGTCTCGCCCGCGTTGACGAATACTGAGGTCGCCCTGTCTAAGGGACAGGCGATGGTGGAGGTAGCCGAGATTCATAATGACAACCTGCTGCGCGTGCAGCAGGACGGCGCCACCACCCAGATGCTGAAGACCGGCGTGTATGGCTTCGATGCCGATAGCGGCGATGTCCGCGTCTTCAAAGGTGAAGCCTTGGTACAAGATGGCGATCAGCAGGTCAAGGTCAAGGGTGGGCACGAGCTGAATGTGAACAACCCAGCCCGGCTCAAGCCGGCCAAGTTCGACAAGGCTGAGTATCAGGCTAGCGATCTATATCGGTTCAGCGACCTGCGTTCGGAATATCTGGCGGAAGCCAACGTTGATCTGGCCAATATGTATTGGCCGGGCGGTCCGGGCTGGTACTGGGATCCGTTGTTCTATGGTTACACTTGGCTTCCCGGGGACGGAATGTTCTACAGCCCGTTCGGCTGGGGATTTTATTCTCCCTACTGGGTAGGTTATGCCCCTTACTATTACGGACGCCCTTATCCCTATGCGGGCGGACATGGCAGGCCGTATGTCGCCCGACATTATGGTGCGGGTTATGGGCGTCCGGGATACCTTGGTCATCCGGCAAGCGGATTTCGCGGCCCGTCGCATGCCAGCGTGGCAGCGCCTCACTTTGGCGTGATGAGCGGCGGCTTTCATGGCGGAGGCGGAGGAGGATTCCATCGCTGATTCCTGAGCAGTGACAGCACAGTAACAGCGCTTGGAGGCGGGGCTTTCCTTAGCCCCGCTTTTCTTTTTGCGGTGAGCTTGGACGCACCCACTTCGACAACGATTCACCAGCAATTCACGGCTTCGCAATCTCTCCGCAACTTGTGCTCCCCACAATGGCGTGGAGATTCCCGCTCGATACACGGAATCCTTCACGCGAAAGGAAATCACCATGTCGAAGGAAGCTGCACATCATCATGCCGAAGCCGCCGATCATCATGAGCACGCGGCCAATCACCATCGCGAAGCTGCCAAGCATCACGAAGCCGGCGATCATGAAAAGGCGGCGCACCATGCCCAGGTAGCCCAGGGACATCACGCCCACGCGTCCCATCACGCCCAGGAAGCGGCCAAACACCACTCCGAGGAGCACGGCGCCGCGTAAAGTCGTTCGCGGGCAGGTGGCGTTGACAGCGGCCTGAGGGCCGCTGTTTCGCTTTTTTGAAAAAGAAAAGTCGCGTACCGCCCCTTGACCTGCTTCTCGTTTGGCGTTTGAATTTGCTGATGTCGAGCAAGCCCGCAAAGCGCAAATCCGCCGCCAAGAAGACAGCCACTTCCTGTGAGAGCGCCCTGAAGTCGCCAATTGCCAGCCGTCCGCTGATGCCCGCCAGTTACGGCGTTTCGAAGTCAGCCAAAGGGATGCTCGATTGGAACTGGGCGCGAGAGCGGCTGACCCGATCTCATAACTACGTGATCGTAACGGTTCGGCCCGACGGACGGCCCCACGCCATGGGCATGCACGGCCTGTGGTTCGACGACGCCTTCTACTTCGGCACCGGGGAGACGACGCGAAAAGCGCAGAACCTGGCGGCGAATGCGAACTGTATCCTGATCAACGAGCAGCTCGACGAATTGATTATCGTCGAGGGCATCGCCCAACCTGTCGGCAGTGATGCGATTCCGGCGGCGCTCTCGGCTATCAGCATGAAGAAGTATGGATGGCCTTACCATCCTGGCAAGGGTCGCCTGATCTTCAAACTGGCGCCACGCGTTGTGTTCGCCCTTCCCGAGAAGCTGTTTGCCACTGCTCCCACGCGCTGGAAATTCGGGCTGTGAACAGCTGCATCCGGCGGTTGTCGAACGATCCCAGATTGTCAGGGTTCAGCTCGTGCTTTGGAGAAATCGCACTTCCCTTCTGGGCGCCAAACTAGTTCCCTGCCTTGAGCCTGTCTTGTTCCCGAATCCAGCCCAGATGTCATAATCGTAGCTGGTTTCCAGATGGGCTCCGTAGAACCTCAAACTAAGTCACCGTCGCTGCAGGCTGGGAACGATCCAGCTGCCCTTTTGCGGTTGCTGGAAGTGACGAAGACCTACGTGACCGACGGCCAGCGCGTGCCGGCGCTTGAGGACATCTCCCTCACCGTGCGCCAGGGCGAGTTCATCGCACTGGTCGGGCGCAGTGGCTGCGGCAAGTCGACGCTGCTGAACCTCGCCGGCGCCATGGACTTCCCTACTTCCGGTCGCGTCCTACTGGACGGAATCCCCACCTCGAATGTCAGCGAAAACGGTTTGACACAGCTGCGGCGCCAGAAAGTTGGCTTCATCTTTCAGTCGTTTCAGTTGCTGAATACCTTAACTGTGCTGGAAAACGTCGAGCTGCCGCTGCTGCTGGCGGGAGAGAGCGATACTCGCGATCGGGCGCAGCGCCAGCTTGATCTGGTGGAACTGGGTGATCTCGGCGCGAGAATGCCGCACCAGCTTTCTGGAGGACAGATGCAACGTGTCGCCATAGCCCGCGCCATGGTGCACGGTCCCCGGTTGCTGTTGGCCGATGAGCCCACCGGCAATCTCGACACCGTAACCGGCAACGTGATTCTGGAACTGCTGCGACGCATCGCTGACCAGGGCAAGACCTCCATCCTGATGGCAACCCACAGCGCCGAATCGGCGGCTTTCACGGACGCAATCGTGAAGATGCGCGACGGCAGAATCCAAGAGGTCGTGCGCTCCTGATGCCACGCTGGCGCCTCTTCTACCGGCTCATCCTCCGCCCGCTGCATCGCGAGCCACTGCGCACTTTTCTGGTTGTCCTCGCCGTGGCTCTCGGCGTTGCCGTGGTACTCGCCATTGAACTGGCGGGTGACGCCGCTGCTGGATCGTTTCGCTCGTCCATCGAGACGCTCACCGGCGATGCTGACCTGGAAATCACGGCGATTGGCGGCGTCCCGGATGATGTTGTCGGCAGGCTGGCGACTCTTCCCTACTCGATTACGGTGCGGCCTCGCATCGAAGACTATGCCGTAGTGGAGGCAACCGGCCAGACCGTCCCGCTCATCGGTCTCGACCTGATCGCGGAGCGTCCTGAGAACCTGAACCTGGACCGGCAAAACTCTGCCCAGGCTGGCGAGTTGGCAGACACGGCGAACCACGACGCATGGGTCAGCGCGAATCTGGGCGCCAAGCCCGGCGACACCATTCGTCTACAAATCGATGATCAGCCTGCCGATTACGTCGTGCGCGGTGTGCTGAAGGACTCGGGCGACAGCGGCGGACTGATCTTGATGGACATCGCCGCCGCGCAACGCGCCGTACACCGCCTTGGCCGTGTCGATCGCGTCCTGCTGAAAGTTCCACCTACGCCTTCGTTGGAAGTGTGGGAGCAGCGACTGCACGCGGTTCTACCCGCGGGAGTGGAATTGCGTCGCGAAGGCAGCCAGACCGACGAGAATCGCCGCATGTTAAGCGCGTTCCGCTGGAATTTGCGTATTCTCAGCTATGTCGCACTGGTGGTCGGAGCGTTCCTGATTTTCAATACTATCTCCGTCTCGGTGGTGCGCCGGCGGCCGGAGATCGGCATCGTGCGCGCTCTCGGCGCCAGCCGCAGTGATGTGTTAGGAGCATTTCTCGGCGAGGCGGCGTGCTTCGGATTGATCGGCGCGCTGCTTGGCATCGTCGTGGGAAGGCTGCTAGCCATTGGCGCGGTAGGTTTGCTGGGCGCAACCGTCGACAACCTTTACGTCAGTAGCCGCCCGGCCGCGCTTGAATTGACGCCCGGCATAATCCTGTTGGGATTGGCGATTGGCATTGGCATATCGCTGGCTTCGGCAGCCTCTCCGGCGCGCGAAGCCTCGCTGGTTGCGCCCGTCGAGGCCATGGCACACGCAGAACGCGAGTATGCCGCCCGCATTCACAAAGTACGCGACCTGTGGATCGCGGTTGTGCTCGCTGTCTTGGGCGCCGCTGCGTCCCTGGCCCCGCCGATTGCGGGCAAGCCATTCTTCGGATACGGCTCCGCGCTGCTGATGATCGCTGCCTGCGCGTTCGCTATTCCTGCTTTAGTCAGTGGCTTGACCGCAGTGTCGTCGGGTCTCTTGCGACGGATCGCCGGAGTCGAGGCGTTCCTGGCATCACGCAGCCTCGCCGCATCCCTTCGCCGGACCTCGGTGCTGGTGGGGGCGTTAGCGACGGCGATTGCCATGACCACCTCGGTCGGCATCATGGTTGGCAGCTTTCGCCAGACGGTGCAAGTCTGGATGGACAATCAACTGAAGGCTGACTTGTTTCTCCGGCCCGCGGGCGATCCTGCCGCCGATCGGCATCCCACCATCGATCCTGCTTTGGCTGACAAGATTGCATCCTTGCCCGGCGTAGCAGGATTAGACCGCTTTCGCGGCTATGAAATCAGCTATCAGGGGCTGCCTGCCTCCCTCGGATCGGCGGACACGATTGGTTCTCACGACCTGGCGAAAATTCAATTCCTCTCCGGACGACCTACAGGCGCCGTCAACACGGAGCTGCGCAGCGGCAACAACGCTCTCATCAGCGAACCATTCGCTAACAAGCATCACGTGCGCGTTGGTGACGTTATCCCTCTTCCCCTCGGCGCCGCTCAAGTCCCTTTTCGCGTCGTTGACATCTTCTACGACTACGGCAGTGAAAAAGGTTTCATCGTGATCGATCGCTCGATCATGCTGCGCTATGTCAACGATCCCGCGCCTTCGAATCTCGCGATCTATGTCGCTCCCGGATCAAGCGTCGACACGGTACGAGCAGAGGTTGAGAAAGCTGCAGCCGGCCACAATCTGATGATCTTCACCAATCGCAGTCTGCGAACGGAAGCGATCCAGATCTTCGATCGGACCTTCGCCATTACCTACGCGCTGGAGGTTGTGGCCGTGATCGTCGCCATCGTCGGCATCGCGGGGGCGTTGCTGGCATTGGTGATCGATCGCCGCCGCGAGTTGGGCCTGCTGCGTTTTCTGGGAGCCGGGGTTTCGCAAATACGCAAACTCATCCTGGTAGAAGCCGGGCTGATCGGCTTGCTGGCGAACCTGGCGGGACTGGCTCTGGGCATCGTACTGTCGCTGCTGCTGATCTTCGTCATCAACAAGCAGTCGTTTGGCTGGACCATCCAGTTTCACTGGCCAGTCGCCGTGCTGCTGGCCGCACTCACCCTGGTTTACGCGGCGACGGTGCTGGCCGGATTCTATCCCGCGCGGGTAGCCACCCGGCTGAACCCGATCGAGGTCGTGCATGAAGAGTAAGCTTCTGGCGGTGCTGCTGGTGCTACTTTTTGTGGCGCCCTCGTCCGCGCAATTTCAGATGGCGCTGCCGGGATATCAGTACGAATTTCCCCGCGATCACTTTAACCACCCGGATTACAAAACCGAGTGGTGGTATTACACCGGAAATCTGACAGCGTCAGACGGGCATAAATTCGGCTATGAGCTGACGTTCTTCCGTCAGGCCGTGAGCCGCGCACAGAAAAATCCGACCGACTGGGACGTCCAGGATCTTTACCTGGCCCATCTCGCGCTCAGCGATCTCAGCGGCGGCCACTTCTATCACACGGAACGGCTCAATCGTTCGGGCCCCGGATTGGCGGGCGCGAGCCTGCAACTGGGAAGAGTCTGGAACGGCAACTGGCAGGTGCAATGGGTCAATGGAGAACAGCACCTGGGAGCCTTCGCGGACGACTTCGCTCTGCATTTCGTCATGAGCTCGCAGAAACCTCCAGTGATTCATGGCAAGAACGGCGTCAGCCAGAAGTCGGCCGGCCTGGGCCACGCCTCGCACTACATCTCGTTCACGCGGCTCATCACTAGTGGGTCTATCGATCTCAACGGAAAGACCTACCGCGTCGACGGCACCTCGTGGATGGACCACGAATTCTTCAGCCATCGTATCGACGAAGACCAGAGTGGCTGGGACTGGCTCAGCCTGCAACTCGACGACAATACCGAGCTCATGCTCTATCGCTTGCGGCACCAGGACGGCAGCGTCGATCCCTTCTCTTCCGGGACCTACGTCGACGCAAACGGAACGTCCACTTTTCTAAGCAACACAGACTTCTCCATGCAGCCCGGAACGGAGACCTACACCAGTCCAAGCACTCGCGGCATTTATCCCATCGCGTGGCAAGTCACCATACCTTCGTTGGGAATGGACTTGCAAATACGAACCGCTTTGGCTTCGCAGGAGATGGCGATCAGGAACATCGCCAGCTTGTCTTATTGGGAGGGCGCGATCGCCATCACTGGCACCAGAGGCGGCTCCGCGCTGCACGGTGTGGGATATCTGGAGATGACCGGATACGCGCGCCCGGTGGATTCGGATCGCGGCAAGTGAGGAGGGCTGGTTGAGCGATTAAGGCTTGTAGAGTGATTAGAGCTCATTGAACGATCTGAGTTTATTTGAAAGTAGCCCCAAGGTTTTCGCCGGTGGAAGCTCGGGCCTTCAGGCCCGCGAGTTGCGGTGCCTCAAAGAAACAGCTTTAGGCTCGGCCCGGCGAAACCTCTAGGCAATTACGCCGGTAGGCAGCTTAGCTTTCCAGTTTGTCCTGGCTCTTCTTTAGCTGTTCCCTTTCCAGGGCAAGCCGGGTCTGGGCCTTCTTGAGCTTTTCTTTTGCCTTATCTCGCTCGCGCAATGCCTTGTCGACCCTTTGCTGGGCGGACTTAATGGCGGCTACTGCCTCTTTGTGGGTTCGCAGCATGAGTATCAGTGTAGACCTTCTCGAACCCTCGCAGGGGGCAGCGGCGCTGAAGGCGCGATCCACCAAGCGGCTTCAAAATCAGGATTTCACTTCCTGTTCGAAACAAACTTGCGTCATGCTGAACGTTGGAAGGTCTCGCTCACGCGCAGCTTGGCGGCGTCGGTATCTTCCAATGTAGGAGTGGCAATCTCCAGCAGCCCATTGCTATTAGGTTCGCAGCCATGGCAGAAGAGCTTCTGGTTCAGCATGATCGATTGCAGCAGCCGGCCTAACGATCGCGAGTGGTAGCCATTGGAGAAGCGCGGCCCATCCGACCAGCCGGCGTGAACCGAGTAATCACAGATCAGGCTCCAATATTCACGAGCCGACATCCACAGCTTCAAACATTCAACCGAGCCATCCTTGCCGATGTGATATTCGACCCGAATCCGGGCGGTCGCCGACGAGGCTGTAAGAGCCTCCCAATTGACCAGCACGACGCTGGTCAGGATGTGATCAAGATGCACCACCGGCACCGGATTCTGTTGTTTCTCGGCTAGCATAAGTTTGTTTTTGAGGCGGATTGACAGTCGATCGATTGCCGGTAGTTGAGTCATGCCAGACGCTCCGCAACGCTGCCGAAGCCACCAGCACCATCGGCCGCGTCGTTCAATTCAGGGACGGCAGTATCCGGCGAGGCCTCCGTCGGCTGCGTCGCTTCGATCACTGCCGGTAGGGCCGTTTCCTCGGCATTCTGCCGGGGACCGTTCATCCGTCGTCCGGCTGCAATTCGCCAGCTGGCCTCCACAAAGCTATAGCGCTGTGACAATGAGCCACAGCTTTCCCGAACCGCTTTGCGCAGCGAATCTCCCCACTCCGCACCATGCTCCTCGGAGACATAGGAACCCAGAGGCGGCTCCAGGTCGAGAAATTTCGGCTTCCCCACCAGAAACGCAACAATCTGCTGCGGCGACTCTTTCTTGATTTCGTCCCGAAAGGCCAGGCATCCGCGATGATCGGCGCGAATGTCTACCAGCACCATGTCATAACGATCGCGGTGCCAGATGGAGCTCGCTTCCGTCAGATCGCTGGCTCCAATCACCTCGACACCGCGCAATGCCATGATCTTTTTGCGCAAGGCACGTCTTTCCGAGATGGCATCCACGAGGAGAATGCTGATCTTGCTCCCTGGCGTTTTCGTTTCAGGCCGCTGATGTCTGTCATTCATTTCGGGGAACCTCGCACAAGCAAAAGGCGGCTGACAAGAGGCTGCCGGGCCGAACGGAAAATGCCGGCACTGTGTCAGGAGAACAACCCGGGTGAGGAGGATTGAGGAGTGCGCCCTCTTCGCGTGCGAGGATGGCGAGAACCAGTCTATCTCGCGCGCTGCGAGGATAGACTGATTATACGCTACTGCAATTTGGGCCTCAGGAGAACACTTCGCCCGCCATGCGGGATAAGGTACGCGTAGGCAGCGTGTTCTGTACTCGCTGAGTCACCGCCCCGCCGGCGGCATTCACTTGCTTGCGCGCGATCTTCAGCTTGAGGGCCCGTTCGATCGAACGCAATTCCCCAATCTCCGTGCCGGAAACCAGGGTCGAAGCGCGGCCGGCAGAGCCCATGCGTCCGGTGCGGCCCACGCGATGAATGAAATCCTCCGGAACCTGTGGCAGATCATAGTTAATGACATGTGCAACATTGGTAACGTGGATACCACGCGAAGCCACATCTGTGGCAACCAGGATTTGGAACTTGCCCTGGTCGAAACCGTGTAGGGCGCCGGTCCGCTGTGATTGAGTGCGGTCGCCGTGGATCATCGCCGCCGAAAATCCATCTCGTACCAGCGTCTTGGTCAGGCGCTCGGTGCCGCGCTTGGTGCGGGCGAAGATCAGCGTCTGTCCTTTGTCAGCATAAAGAAGGCGGCGCAGCACCTCGGCCTTTTCGGCTAGCGGTACTTCGAAGGCATGCAGCTCAACCGTATCCGCCGGCTTGGAGGTTGAACCCAGCGCTACCCGCACCGGAGCCTTCATGTAGTCGTTAACCAGGTGGGCCACCGAGGCCTCCAGGGTCGCGGAGAAGCACAGCGTCTGGCGCTCGCGGGGCAGTTCGGCCACAATGCGGCGAATCGCGGGCAAGAAGCCCATGTCCAACATGCGATCGGATTCGTCGAGTACCAGCATAGTTACCGAGCGCAGGTTAACCAGCTTGCGGCGAAGGAAATCTTCCAGCCGGCCAGGCGTTGCGACTACTACGCTGGCGCCCTTGCGCACCGCTTGAATCTGGCGCTGCTCGCTGACGCCGCCAATGACTAGCGCGGCGGGCGCAGCTTTGCGCTCGCGCAGTTTTTCATACTGCTCATGAACCTGCATGGCCAACTCGCGCGTCGGCACCAGGATGAGCGCGGAAACTTTGTTGGGCACCGCGTGCGTCGCCAGCCGTTCGATCATCGGGATCAGAAAAGCCAGGGTCTTGCCGGTGCCGGTTTGCGCCGTCGCCAGTACATCTTTGCCCTCAAGTGCGGGCGGAATGGCGGACGCCTGAACCGGCGTCGGGGTGGTGAAATAGAACTGTGCCAGCTTCTGCTGGAGACCAGCAGACAGGGGCATATCTTTGAATTGTGTCAAAACGATATTTTCTTTCTTGGAGAGGCGTCTCGCGAGGAGGCATACAAGATGCGAGTCGCGATGATACAGCTGAAGCCGCTCTGATTTTATTCGGCGCTGAAAATGAAACGGAAGCAGGAAAGGCGGGAGATCAGATCAATATGGATCAGATGTCGCTTGCAAGCGGCCGCAGCCAATAGCGTCTACGTAAAACTATATCACGGTGCGCTTGCCGTGTCGCAGAACGCACCAACTTAGTACTGTTTGCCACGCGTTACTTCGCAAAATCGTGGAAGTCGAATCCTAATGGCTGGCCGTCTTCGTCGTGCGTGACCACGAGTTCGTCGACTGGTTGAGGTGCAGCACTCGCAGCATCCACGTCGCCCGGTTGTTTGCGTTGGGCTTTCCGTTGGGCTTTCTCAGCGCGTTTTTCCTGCCGTGCTCGTTCTTTCTGGCGTTTGGCAAAACTTGTCCGTGAGCTTCCTGCCATAGTCCTCTGCAAATTTCGGATTTGGTAATTTGATTGCTTTTCGCGGTCAAAGGATTCAACCTTCGCGAATCCTCTTCTCTTGTTTATCATACAGGTTTTCTGAGACACCGGAGTTGTCGCTCGCGTCACTGCCCGCCCGATGCCTGCGGTATTGCCGATGAGAGGCACTCGAGGGCGGCTTTCCCGTGTCTCGTCGTAATCTGCTACAATCAATCACGTTCGGTCGGGAACATGAGGTTCTTGGCCGAGTCAACGCGGATGGGTTTGTTGCGACTCCCCGCGCTGTCCGCCAGACCCGGAGTTGCTCTATCGGGATGGGGACAAACTGGCGAAACCAACCAGACGAGGTGTCGCCAGGTTGGAAACGGGTTTCCGCTAACCCGATGCAAACAAAAGCGGGGTCGTAGTTCAGTTGGTTAGAACGCTGCCCTGTCACGGCAGAGGCCGCGGGTTCGAGTCCCGTCGACCCCGCCATTCTTTTGAATGGCTTACAGACTTACCTCCTTCCCGATCAGGGGATATTAGGGGACGATAACAGCAAACCGCGATCTTTCCGCCGCGAGTTTGCTCCCCAGCTACCTTCATTGGATCAACTTGGGCGCGGGCAACAGGCCCGTGGGCAGGATGGCATCGACCAACTTGTCCTGCGCCAGACGCTTGGCCCTCGAGGTCGCCTGCAAGTACTTGTTGGTGACATGCAGGTTGCTGTGCCGCAGGTAGTCCCGGATGGTGAGTTGATGTTGCCCCATCTCCGCCAGCATCGTTCCTACGGTATGCCGGAAAGTATGCCAACCCACACCAGGGATACCGATTCTCCTGAACGCCGGCTGGATCTTCTTCTTGAGCACCGACGCCAGGTCCAGCGGCTTGCGGCCCTTCAGCCTCTCCGAGGCGAAGACGTAATCGCCCGGCTGGTTGTACATACATAGACTTCTCCACTCCAGCAGGCCGTCTTTGAGCGCCGGATGCATCGGCAGTGGCTGAGCCGAAGCCTCCGACTTGGTATCGATCAGATGCCCTCCTCGACGCCAATAATAGGAGTGTTGAATGTCGAAGACCTGATTGATGAAGTCGCAGTCCATCCAGCGGAGTGCGCCCAGCTCGCCTCGACGTGTCCCCAGACCCGCATCCAGAAACACGAGGAGCTGATCGCGGAACTCGAGCTCGGTCAAGACCAACGCTACCTGTTCTGCCGTCAATTTCAACGGACACTTCTGACGCTTGGCACTCACCCGTACTCCCGTACTCGGACCCCGTTTGCCACCGCTCCCAAGCGGTATTCCCGATGAGATCGGGTTGTGGCTGCAGAATTCCCAGCGGACGGCGTGCGAGAACAGAGCTGACATGACGCATTTGATTTTGGCCTTGGTCCCGTCTGCGACGTGGGTGGCCCTTAGCCAGCGCTCGACCTCGACTGTCTTGACCTCCTGCAACTGAACTTTGCCCCAGCGCGGCACGATCCAATTCTTGGCATACATGATGTACGAGTCTTGAGTGGAAAGTGCCTTGACCGGCAGTTCCTCGCGCTGATAGTGCTCCCAAAGCGTGTTGATCGTGGTTCGTTGCAGGTTCCGATGATTGCAACGATTGTTGATGGTTAAGCGAAGAGCGTCCGCGGCCGCATGTGCGGCAGATTCGCTCGGGTATGTCTCCACGTCCCCGATCCGCAGCTTGCGGTGTACGAGTTTTCCGTCGATGTCTTCTTCCCACCACCGGTAGACCCATACTTCCGGACCTTTCTTCCGCTCCTCGCGCTCTAAGCTTCCATGTTGGTAACGTGTCCGTTTAAACAAAGCTTCTCCTTTGTTCAAACGGTGTCGGCGGACATCGCCAGAATAATTGGGTTCAGCACAATGGTCGAGCAGTTTCGTGTCACCGGGACCAACATTCAGCCCACCATTTTTTCAAGCCAGTGATTCAGCGTGGAAGCACGAAAACGCCAACGTCCGCCAACCTGGAGAGCAGGAATCAGTCCTTTACGCGCCTTTGTCCGCAGCGTCCTGGGATGCATCCTCAGCAGAATGGCAGCCTCATCGGTATCCAGCAGCGGTTCAAAGTCCACACGCGTCTCGACGAGTTGTGGCCCGTTGCCATCCCTACGTGTTGTTACATTTCTTGGACTCGCATTTTCCAGCATCGAATTATCACCTCCTCATCAAAATCTCTCGTCCTCGTAAAGCCGATCATTGATCCGTTCTGAAGCTGACCCTTTACTGCTTACGGCACCAGAAACGGCACCTACAGCGCTCTTGTTAACTTCAAATTGCGGGGCAGTCAAACAGGATGATCAGACGGGGGCTTTCGAGGAACCGTAGACATCGTTCTGAGCTTGCATGTAACGCTGCGACCACGCTTGGAACTTGTTGCGAAACCGGATCTCTCTGCCGGTCAGTGCCCATCCGAAAGTAACGCCCGGATTCCGTACAGGACCAAAATCGTCAACAGCTTAATTTCACCAATCACACTGTGACTGGAGAAACCGGCGACGTATGCGCCGAACTGTCGCGAAATCGGATGCTACGAAAGTGCGCTCATGGGGGTCGTATTTAAATCTGTCATGGCCTCGGCTACAGCAGTTCCCTCCCCCAATCGCTGCCGGATTTCTTTGACCCAGGCCCGCGGATTCGAACCGTGAATCACGCGGCCCAGGAATCCGAGTTTCTCGGCTGCATTGTCTCGGTTTCGGCGGATGTGGTCTTTCGTGGTCGATGTATATAGGGCGAGAAAACGTTCCATCGACCGAGGCTTCGCGAAGATGTAAGTCGCGTGGCCAAGCTGCGGGGTTTCCACGACGACGGCTCTCTCAAGGTCGAATATGTATTCTTGCCGAAACAGATAGATCCGGCGCGCCCGGCGCGAGAGCTGCCGATAGAAGAAGGGATCGTAATCCGGACGCCAGCTAATTTGGGTGACCTCGAAGTCACCCGGAATTCGCAGCTCTGCGCAAATTCGTTGGAGTTCCGTGCGCTCGACCGCCCGATGCTCCAAAAGCAGCCGAACCTGATCCAGTGCTCGCGAGTACTGGCCAAGGCGATGATAAGTGGCTTTCGCAGATTCCATTTGTGCTGGGAAATCGGCCGGCAGTTTAACCTCCAGCCGGCTCGGCAATGCAGTCTCCCGAGTCACGAGTTCCCACTCCTGTCCGCGCGTACGGTACTTGCCGCTCTGGACGAATGTGCCCTCGACTTCGATCTTGGTTGCCAATAAATGCTTCCATTGATTCCAGGTGGGGTCCCAGTGAGTTTGGAGAGCGACAGGATCAAGCCAGAACTCAAGTTTGCGACGCGCATCGTGGCACAGCGCCCGGTCGTCGTAGAAATCACATCTCCGCAGTGGGATATGGAATCGCCGACACCGAAGATCCGGAGAAAACACGACAATACGGCGAGCGAAGAATGTTTCTCCATCGCGGGAACGCTCACCAGCAACCAGAAGGGAGCCAAATCCACCGTACGGAAATATGGCAGGGGCTTCGGAATCGGCCAGCAGCGCGTCGTAGCAAGCGCGCAATTCTGGATGGCCGACGATGTTAAAGGCCCGCTCCAGTGCCGCTCTCTGGCAAGGGGGAGCACCTGTCGTTTTGAGTTCCAGGTCGCGTAGCTTGAAAGCTACCCGCAGTTCGGGGGGAGAAGCGCTCGCGGGAATGCGCAGGATGTCGTACAGAGTCTGATGACCAGCATTGTCGTCCGCGTGGGGTAAACCATAGAAGTACCTGCGTAGGACTTCGCAGGCTAGGAACACCTTACTGATGCCGAGCCCTCCCTGGTGAACTCCGGCAGAAACGGAGTACCGATCGCTTTTGTCCATCTTCGGCTGGCTGACACATCCGATGGGCGCCTGATAGAAACAGAGATTCGCTCCCAAAGAGGAGTTTTTTGCAATGTGAATCTCGGCTCCGAGCGCGTTTGGTGTCGGAATTGGAAATTCTACGTCGTCGCCGACGCCGACGTAAGCCACAAGAGAACGAGGCAAACGAAGCTTAGTACAGTTGGCGAACACGCAAATGCCGTGCCCCTCTCCCCGCTGCACATTTACCACGCGCCCTCGGCAGACTGGAATGGATAGACTGGATGAAGCACGTGTCATACGGACGGCGGGCATTATAGGATCGTTTGGCTGAGGTGCAAAACGCCGGTCATCTCAATTTATCAACGCTTCCTCCGTCCACGTAGACCAACTCATCGAAGATGCACGGCGCAGCATTTGTGAGCTTCTTCGTCTTGATGAATCAACACTCTGGTAGGCATTTTCGGAAGATCCCGAAGTGCTTCTCTTAACGCACCACTACCGAAGAGGCTCTTGCTACGAAGGGTCTTCCAATCTGATTTCCAGTTCCAGGGGGCAGTCAGGGGGAATAGTATTCGCGGCGGCCCTGTTGCGATCGTGGTCCCCGCCTCGCGTCGCTGCCCGGCCTTTTCGAAAGATCCGAGGACTGAAGGAACACTCCACGTCAGCAAGTACGTCTCATAGAATCTCGCCTTAGAGCCTGGTTATTGGTTAAGGCTCGATCTCGGCGATCCGCATCGTAACCACTGTCACCCGGCCAACAATCTCAGCATCCTGCGGATAACGGACGTGCCGGACTTGCATCTGGGATTGTGGGCTGGGGATGAGCAACAAATGGCCACCGTCGAGTTCGCACCAACTGCATGCATAACGATTATCCCGAAGTTCCGTGAAGTACACGGGCCGGTCGTGCTCGCTTAGCCAAACACCCTTGGTGATCTTCGTCTGACGAGCATCGATCTGCACCAGAGAGCCAGGACGGATCAAAGGCTCCAGGGTGTAGTCCTCACTCCCGATATATCCATAGAGCGAATGTCGCGGATCGCCCTGCTGCAACATGAAGAGAGGAATCTCGCCAACGCCTTGGAACATTCGATGGACAAGATTCGTGTGTTCCAGCGAGACTCTTTCTCGCAAATCTGGGGGCATCGCGGCGACCGTTTCCATTTGCTCCGTTCCGGGTCGAATCAGGCGCGTGTGCGGCAGACTTATCAATCCCCGCTCTTTGCCGAGATTGCGAATGTTAAGGCCGAAGAGGGTAAAAAGCTCGGTGATGTCGCATTCGTAGATCAGGCTGAGACTGTAAAGTTTCGGGAAACTTGGTACGAACTTCCCATTCTCTACGTCTGTGACCCAGTTATGGGATACGTATAAAGCCTGATTTTTCTTTTCTTGTGCGATTCGCTGGCTGATTCGCTCGACACCGCGGGTGGACAGGCGCAATCGTTCGCGCTCGGCTCTAAGGCGCTTACCTGCTTCGAGACTGGACGACGGGGCCAACATTCGGACGGCTCACGTTGGCGTTTCGATGCTGGCTATGGTAGGCATATGCCGGCCCGTTTGTCTACAAGCATTGTCTTGGTGTTCGGGAATCCGACATACTTTCGTCGGCAACTACTGGCGATAGTTCACAGTTTAGGTGGCCCATTCCGTGAATCTGGTCGCAATTCCGACCACAATCCAGTCCGCGGCCGCCGATGGCAATCATCGCATTGCCAACCTTTTGTTGTGGAAGAGACGCTTGTGGTCGGAATTCCGGGCAACTCGGAGATATTTGTGACAGAGGGGAGGCGGAGGTGTTGAAACAGAAACAATCTCTGCGAGCAGAGTGAGAGTTGCAGGAAACGGTGGTTCAGGTCGAGTTGGGCTGCATGAGCCCCGTTTGACCTTTAACTGGCGCTGCGCAGAACGTCTCGCGGGAAAGATGCGAGGAGGGTCTGCGGGTGCACTTCCAGACGAAACCGGGATCGAACGGGGGACTTGCGAAACGAATCAAGTCCATCCTTGATAGCAAGAATCTCACGCTACACTATGTATCCCAGCGCTCGGCTGTGCTTTTTGGTCGGTCTTCTCCCTATTTCTTGCCGCACAATCTATATTACGATCTCAGGTGCAGCACCTTCAGCCCGAGCCTGTTTCAGTTATTTGCTCTCAGCCGGATCTCCAACTACAAGCTCACTGACTGGCTGCAGGTGTTCGGTTTTCAGGTAGAGTCGATTCCTCGCTTGCAGATTCAGCTTTCTTCGGCACGTACCATCCTCCTGGATTCGTCGCTGGATGACCCGAATTCTCGCGTCCCATGGTTCCGTGATTCCCGGGGTGGCGTCCCTGCCCCTCCCGTGGCTCCGCTCTCTCAGGCATTGGAATGGACGAAACCCTTACTACTCGGTGCATTCGCAGATCTGAGGCATAAAGGGTTTCTGTACGCGAAAATTGGTTATCAGGATGCGCTAGCCTTTCCAGAATTGCTCGCCGGCAGCATCGTGCGCATGAAGCCCACGATCACAGATGGGCTTCTGCGGGAAATCGGCGGCGAGATATCCAAGAGGATTTTCCTGGTTGAACATGGTAACGGGCTATTTTGTTGCCACATTCGCACCACCGGCAACGCTCACATCGCAATTGTCAGCACACAACTACCCTATGCCCAAGTCGAATTCAAGGTCCCTGAAGAAGCAAGGCTCGTTGGTGTCGCAGATATGGAGATTCGCAACGTACAAACGCCGCGACAACCAAGACTTGCCAAAGAAGTGGCTCAAATCCGTAGACCGGAGTCGATGTACTCGGCGCAACCAAAATTGGGATCGCTGCTACGAAACGCAAGGCTGAGGATGGCACTTTCCTTTCGTTCGGCGTCGGCGATCAGTCGAGAGGTCGCGAATCTGCTCGGCGACGAACGCTATTATGTATCTCCCGGGTCTCTCTCCGACTACGAAGCGTTTGACGCTCCGCCCCGGCACTTTCACAAAATCATTACTTTCTGCCTGGTCTATTCCTTGCGACTCGACTCGATGCTGGAGGCCCTTGGCCTCAGCTCGCAAGATGCTGGAACCGACTCGATCCCGGACCGATTCGTTAACCGAGCGTCGACAGAAGAGATTGATTCCGCGCCCACGGGAACCTATCGTGCCCGGGCACGTAACGGATTTCTTGAGCGACTGCTCGCATACGTTGAAGAGGTCCCGTTCTTTCTGCGAGAGTCAATCGGCCCTCTCTCCGGACTGAAAAATCCAACTCTGAAGGATTTCTTTTGGATTGGCGGAACGGGAAACGCCCGCCACCCCTACTTGGCCGGTGGGCTATTAGCAATCGTGAACCGGCACAAGAAGAAACCAGACGGCTGCGACTCGAAACCATTGTGGCAACAACCACTTTATGTCATTCTCAGACGCGACGGAACTTATCTATGCGGGTGCTGTGAATTGAACAACAAGCACTTGGTCGTTCACTCCTACCTCAAGGGCCTCAATAAGACAGAACACTTTCCGACTCGCGACGCGGAGGTAGTCGGACAGATCGTCACCGTGGTTCGAAGACTGTCCTGATTGGCGTGGCTTCCGCACAGTCACAAATTGCCTTAGATGTTCATTGCACGCGAGGCGAAAACTCAATCGGCGGCAGAGTTCGATGTGAGTGCGGGGCGCCTGGCAGGACGCGTTTGTCCCCGCGCTGTTCCACGGCTGAGGGATGCTCCCTACCTGCTTCTGGCCCAATTGGCCTTCCGTACACGGTTTTTCAATCGGTCATTTTCCGAGCGGAGAGTGACCAGTTCCCTCTTCATTCCAGCGATATAAGCTTGGACCCGTTCCGGCAAGGATTCAATTTCGTACGCGGTGAGTTCTGGGGTCGTCTGCCCCCGCCTGAAATGTCGCTCGATCTCCGCTCCCAAGTGTACTTCTCTGAGCAACGTCACGAGAGCATCCACCTCTAGATCGATGGCTTGGGTGGCAACCTCTTTGGCCCGCTCCGCCCGATATGTAATGACGTGACCAACATGGAAATCCATGAGCCGTATTCCAAATGTCTCGCCCCATCTCTTCAGATAAGAGCTCTTAGGATCACGCCAGTGAGTCGCAGCCTCTTGAACCGTCATCGTGCTCGACGGTGAACCATCAGCCGGCATGGGACCTCCCCGCCACTTGTTCTGCGCCTACAGCCTGATTTTATGCCAAGAACCGTAGTCCTTCCGCCATCTCGGTCGACTCATCGTCATCAACAGCGTTGCTCGACGACCGATGTCTCGTAGGGGGATTGTGCCGAAGAGGTGCGCTCTGCTTTCCCCCACGTGAGGTCTTGTATCGAACGAACCAATTCGCACGGTAACTGCAATCCGATCATTTTGCGAACGATGGCCAACCACTCCCGATGGCCAAAGATCGCTGTTTGCAATAGCAGTTCGCCTCAGTTGAACGGAAAGCGAACAGCGGGAGCATTTTCTGGACGATGACACACTTCGCTGCCTATCCTTTTGAGCTGATTCGCATGTCGGGGATTCTTTCGCCTTGCATGCGAGTGAGGTTCGTTTGTCCTCCTGGGTTCCGAGTGAGCTTCGCTGGCTCTCGAAGCAGATCCGACCTCATGCTCACTGGCACGTTGCCAGCTTCTTGTGCCTTACGGCAGACAGCCTGCTTGCACTTCTCACTCCGCTGATCCTCAAGTGGCTCATTGATAGGGTCTTGCCTCAACGCGACGTGGGACTTCTCGCATGTGCTGTGGTTCTGATTTTTCTGAGTAATGAGGGCCGCACCGTGCTCACTAATCTGGGGAACTATTTGACCTTGAATGCGGTACAAAGGATGGCACTGCGAATACGTCTCGATCTGTTGTTGCATCTCGATCAGCTTTCCGCTGACTACTACGAAAGCATGCAGCCGGGCTCTGTCATGTATCCCTTTAAAGAGCCAATTGACGAAGTCGCTTACTTTGGCTCGGACCTGCTTCCTTCCATTTTGCGCACGTGTCTGGCGATGAGTTTTACGGTCGGGACCATGCTGGTCCTGAGCCCTGCTTTGACCCTGTCTATCCTTCCCCTCATCCCGATCTTCCTTGTGATGCGGCGGCATTTCCGGACAAGGCTCGCCTCTGACTCCGATACGGCGCAGCGCGCCAATCGCGAGTGGAGTGGTTTTCTCGAGGAACATGTTTCTTCAATACTTTCCATTCAGCTGCTGGGTCGCGAAAGGAGACAGGAGCGAACAGCGTTCCGACTATTAGCCCATGCGGCGTGTGCTCAAATGAGGCTCTTCAGGTCCGGTATTTGGTTTTCGATTTTTACTTCTTTGGCCGTTGTATCAGCAATGTCGGCCGTAATCGGTTATGGGGGCTGGAGAGTCACCGCTGGAGCTCTGAGTGTAGGTAGTTTGGTGGCCTTCTACAGCTTCGTTACCCAACTCTTTGAGCCGTTAAGCGGAGCGGCAGAATTGTACGCGCGAGCGCAGAGAGCCTTTTCAAGCATCCGCCAGCTACGGTCGGTGCTGGCTCTGCAGCCGACCATTGCCGATTCCGCCGTCCCCGTCCCTTTTCCGAAGCAGGATTGGGGGTTGCGATTTACCGCGGTTGAGTTTGGGTACAAACGACAGCGAGACACATTGCGAATTCCCTCACTTCATATTCTTCCTGGCGAGAGATTGGCCATCGTCGGCGAAAACGGTTCGGGAAAAAGCACTCTGGCGAGACTCATGACGCGGGCCTATGACGTGGGTTCTGGGTCAGTTTGCGTCGGGAATGAGGATATTCGCAATATTCGCCTCACGGATCTACGTCGACACGTTTGTTACTTACCTCGTGATCCGGTCCTTTTTGATGGGAGTCTAGCTTCCAATCTGCGGTTTGTGGATCGAGGGGCCTCAGACGTTGAATTGCGCGAGGTAATTCAACAGGCAGACATGGCAGACTTTGTTACCAGTCTTCCGGAAGGTCTTCATCAGCGGATCGGCCCTGATGGCTGTCAACTCTCCGGCGGTCAGCGTCAGCGCCTAGCGATCGCGAGAGCGCTCTTGCGCCACCCGCGGATTCTCATTCTGGACGAAGCAACATCCTGTCTTGATCCTGCTGCGGAAACTGTTATTCTTCGTAACCTGCAGCACTGCCTTCCTTCGGCAACTCTGATTGTCGTTTCTCACCGCCTCTCGACAGTAGCGGCGCTCGACAGAACTCTGATCCTTTCCGCGGGTCGGATTGTGACCGATGCGCGCTCGGACACGCTCATTTCCAACCCAGCCGCCCGGTGGAGTCTCGTCAGCGTTCTGTCATCTGCCGGGGAACCTAACTCCGAATCGGCGCCTCAGGGAGCGAGGCAGGCGTAATCGGAGACTTCACATCGAATACCGATCCTCGATGACACCGAATAGACGACGCCGAATACCGGAATGGCGAACACATCTCGGCTCTGCGAAGCCTGAAGTTGCTTGCGTATCTTCCTGAGACGACTGTGGAATTTCAAAGAGTCCAGTCATTTCCCGAACAAAATCAAGAATCAGTGGTGTCTTCATCGCGATAGGTGGCAAGGTGTACCACACGATTGGTTCGAGAAACAAACGGACGTTCGTGGAGATGCGATGTACAGAGTTTCGGACGGAGTACGCAGCACGCACGGGCAAGATGGCGCAATCGTCTTGGACATCCGACAAGGTCAGATGTTCAACCTGAACCTGGTTGGATCCAAGATTCTTGAACTCGTTGCATACGGCTCGACCGAGCCGGAAATCGTGTCCGCGATCAGCCGCGAATTCAACGCCAGCCACGAGGACGTCGAGACCGACGTGCATGAATTCATGGAGTGCCTAAAGAAGCACAGACTGATCAGTGATCGCCTACAAAGTAACGTGCCTTGAACGGAGCCCGACGTTGGAAACCACAAACCAAGTCGAAGAAGAGACCTTCCGTGTCATCATCTTTAACCGGGCCGGAACAGAAATCCTTGTCGTCTCCTCCAGCACCCGGCTCATCCTTCCTTGCATTCCAATTCCGCATTGGCAGCGGGTCGCGGAAAACCTTGCATTGGCTGTTGATGCCGAGTTTGGGGAGCAAGTCGTCTGTCTCTTTACTCCCGATCCCAGAACCTCAGCGCCTCATCGCAAGGAAATCCACTACCAAGTGGCTGAACACTGGCGCACCGTCAGAGAACGCCGATTCCCGATGAAGTGGGCTTCTGTCTCGGCCCTGTCTGAGGATTCATTCGTTGATCCATGCGATCATTCGGCCATACTGCAGTCACTTGCGCTACGCAATGCCGGAGACCCAGGTGTGCCGCCCCGCCCCTTCGCACGACTCGGCTGGTTCCACGAGCTCAGAGAGTGGGTCGGCAAGGCAATCGAGCCACGAGGCCTCCGTATCAGTGAGAATTTCCGCCAGTTCAATGCGGGTCTCTCGTTCAGCCTAGTCCGATTTGAGACGAACGGCCCGGCGGTTTGGTTCAAGGCTGTCGGTGAACCCAATCAGCGAGAATTTCCGCTCACCTGCACGCTTTCGCAACTCTTCCCCAGCTATCTTCCACCAATCCTGGACACCCGACGGGATTGGAATGGTTGGCTTGCGGAGGAAGTCGACGGAACCAACCTTAATGAAACTGGTGACCTCGAGCTGTGGGCTGTGGCGGCTGAGGCGATAGCCAAGCTGCAGATCGGATCAATCAAGCATTGTCAGGACATTCTGGTATCGGGCGCTCGTGATCAGAGAACTGCAGTGCTACCAGATCGGGTTCGGCCGTTTATAGCCGTCATGGCGCAGTTGATGGAACAGCAGGCCAAGGTTCCTCCGCCTATTCTCGGCCAAAAAGAACTGTTGCTATTGGGAGATCGCCTCCAGACTGCTCTTGAGGGGCTTCGCGTTTTGGAGGTCCCTGATGCACTAGGACATCTCGATCTCAACCCGGCAAACATCATCGTGTCGACGAAGCAGTGTACGTTCCTCGATTGGGCAGAAGCGTATGTGGGCAATCCTTTTTTCAGCCTGCAGTACTTGCTGGAGCACTTCCGCCGCTCGACAAGTACAGAAGCCGGAACCGAAGCAAGACTGACAGCCGCCTACGTTGAGCCCTGGGAACAAGTGATTTCCCGAACTGCCATCACCGAAGCCATGGCATCTGTTCCGTTACTCGCGGCTTTCGCCTATGCGACCGGAAATGAAGCATGGAAGGATCCAGAAAGGTTGCGAGATCCCAATACTGCGGGCTACTTGCGTAGCCTCACCCGGCGGATGAACCGTGAAGCAAATGCAGTGAGTAGTCGATGGTCGCCATGCCTAGGCTGATGAATCCTCCACCGTACTCGCAGATCGAAACTGTGACCGAGATGCTACATGGCGTGCCGGTGGCCGATCCCTATCGCTGGCTCGAAGATCAGGAATCACCACGCACTCGTCAATGGCTTGCGACACAGACGTGGTACGCGCGGTCTTATCTGGATTCCATCCCCGGGCGAGACTGTATCCGACACCGCATTCGTGAATTGCTCGACGTTGAAACGTATGACTCGGTTCAAAGGGTCGGGGATTGTTACTTCTTCAGAAAGCGTCTGCCGGGGCAAGAACAACCCTGCATTTGCATACGCGAAGGTTGGGATGGACCAGATCAAGTGCTGGTCGATCCAGCCCTTCGGAGCACGGGGCCGCACACAGCAGTAAGGCCGCTGTGTCTTTCGCCCAATGGGCGCTGGTTGCTCTATGAAGTTAAACAGGGTGGAGAGCGTACTGGAACGTTTGAGATCTTGGAGGTGAAAACCAGGAAGATGCTGCCCGATTTCCTTTCCCGAGGATATCTTCGCAGCTTCTCATTTGCGCCAGATTCTCTTTCCTTCTACTACGTTCATGAGGCCCTGGAATCCAACAAGCCGCATCATCACGCCGTGTACCAACACGTTTTAGGCACAAGCCTTGCCGAAGATAAGAAAATCTTCTTCGCCGGCGAGGGCGATAGACTGCGACTCGGCATTGTTCCGGGCACGGGCCGCCTCGGCTTTCTAATAGTTCGGCTTGAAGAACCAACGCTCGTCGATTTCTATCTATGGCCGTTCGGACACGCCGGCGAGCCGGAGCCAGTGGTTCGAAATGCCCACTACATGTTTGGCCCGCTCCTGCTGAAGAACGGTCGCATTCTAGCTTTAATCGACCGGGATGCGCCCAATCTCAGGATCGTTGAAGTCCATCCTCGTCCGGGATGCGATCCGGAATTTCGCAACATCGTCTCAGCTTGCGAAGTGCCCATCCAGAGCTGGACCGTATGCGGGGATAAGATTTTGGTTTCTTATCTGCGGCGACTTCAGACAGAAATCAAGATTTTCGACCTTTCCGGAGAAGCCCTTGGCCGGGTGCCGGTCAACAAGTGGGAAACCGTCCGGCTGCTTGGAAGTTCCCAAGATGGGGACGAACTGTTCCTCGAACAAGAGTCTTTTACGAAACCACTCCAGATCTGTAGCTACCGGCCAGCCAAGTCCCAGGTAATACCGTGGGCACAGCGGACGGTTCCGTTTGATTCTCGTCTGTTCCGTCATACGCAGGCTTGGTTCTTCGCAAAGGACGGAATGGAAATTCCGATGTTTCTCGTGGGTCGCGGCGAGGTTCTCGAGGGAGGCGCACATCCCACGATCATGACATCTTACGGCGGTTATGGAGTCTCGATGACGCCGCAATTCAGCGTGTTCGTGTCATTTCTGATCGAGCGTGGCTGTCTGTTTGCGCTGCCCAACATTCGGGGCGGTTCGGAGTTCGGTAGCGCCTGGCACGATGCCGCTAAACGAAGGCACCGCCAGGTGGCTTTCGATGACTTTCTCGCGGCGGCGGAATGGCTAATTGAAACCGGCCGTACCGAGCCCCGGAAGCTTGCCATCTTCGGCGGCTCTAATTCTGGGTTGCTGGTCGGTGCCGCCATGACCCAGCGGCCGGAGCTGTTCCGTGCAGTTGTGTGCATGGTCCCCCTGCTCGACATGCTGCGTTACCATCTGTTCGATAACGCTCAAGTCTGGCAAGAGGAATTCGGAACAGCGGACGACAGCGACGACTCTAAAGCCCTCCTCGGCTATTCCCCATATCACAAGGTCCGCGAGGGCACAGCATATCCAGCGACCATGATCGTATCCGGAGATTCGGACCAGAAGTGTAATGCCCTCCATGCCCGGAAGATGACAGCCCGGCTACAAGCGGCAAACGTATCGGGGCACCCAATATTTCTGGATTACAGCAGGCATCGTGGGCATTCACCCGTGTTGCCCTTGAGCCATCGGATTGAAGCTCTTACGGACCGAATGGCATTTCTTTGTGACCAATTGCAGCTGACCGTGTGAGCTGAAGGAGAGCGGAGATGTCCTTTCTTGTGTTGCGTGCATATCTGCTGCTGATTCTGTTTGACCTTTGTATGACCCGGGGCGACTTCCAAGCGGTTTACAACAAGGTGCGGCTCTGTCCGACGAACCCAGAGCCGACGGCGGATAGGACTGCGCAACAGATCTGTTCAGCGGTTGATATGGCTTGTATCTGGTATTGGAAGGAAGTGCTTTGCCTCCAGCGCTCTGCCGCTACTGCATGCTTGCTCAAACGTCATGGCGTACCGGCCTTGATGATGATTGGAGCCCGACGAATGCCCTTCGGAGCTCATGCCTGGGTCGAGGTCTTCGGCCGGGTGGTAAACGACAAACCATACGTGCGCGAGATGTACGCTGTGCTCGATCAATGCTAGGTGGGCGAACAAGGAGCCCAAGATCATGAGCGTTCAATACGGAAGATGTAATTTCGATGGCCGGCCGGTAGCGGCAAGCGAATTTGACCGGGTCCGGCCGATGCTGGAACGTTATGCTCCGGACGAGGAAGCCTTGTTATGCAAAGGTTCGCTCGGGATTCTGTACCGTGCCTTTCACACGACCCCGGAGTCCCGCCGCGAAGAACAACCATACAGATCGGAATCCGGATCGGTCGTCACCTGGGATGGCAGGCTCGATAATCGCGAGGCTCTCCGCGAGGAACTGGGAGAGCGCATAGGGGTCGAATTCACTGACCTGGATCTGGTTGTGAAAGCCTACGACCGCTGGGGAATCAGCGCTCTGGCCAAACTCATTGGGGACTGGGCGCTTAGTATCTGGGAGCCCAACGATCACTCGCTGACCTTGGCCACCGATTTTGTGGGCGTCCGGCATTTGTACTATGCCGTGGAGAGAGAGAAAGTCACATGGTGCACCGTGCTCGATCCCTTGATCCTGCTTTCAGGCATGCCGGCTCGACTTGACAGGGCATACATCGCCGGGTGGTTAAGCTCGTTTCCCGAACCCGACCTGACTCCATACTCAGGAGTCCGTTCCGTACCTCCCGCCTGCTTGGTCCGTGCGACGAGTAGATCGTTGCAGGTGAAGCGCTATTGGGAATTCAATCCGGCCAAGGCAATACGCTACCGCAATGACGCCGAGTACGAAGAGCATTTTCGGGTGGTCTTCGAAAATTCCGTGCGGCAGCGGCTTCGCGCCGACACGCCCATCCTGGCGGAATTGAGCGGTGGCATGGATTCATCATCGATCGTCTGTATGGCCGATGAGATAAACCGAAAAACGGAGCGTGGGACTGCGAGAGTGGACACCATTTCCTATTATGACGATTCAGAACCTAACTGGAATGAGCGGCCTTACTTTTCGAAGGTAGAAGAAAAACGGGGTCGCAGCGGATGCCATATCGACGTCAGCGGCGCGGCGGCACCAGTGTTCGAGTCTTCCGGCCTCAATCTGGCGTTGACTCCTGCTGCCGCATTAGGAAACGACGTGGTCGGTCGAAAATTCGCAGACTGCCTACATTCGTGTGGCCATCGCGTGTTGCTCTCCGGTGTAGGTGGCGACGAGGTGACGGGCGGAGTGCCCACGCCCACACCGGAATTGGCTGATTTACTTGCAACTGGCCAGTTCCAGATGCTGGAACGACAGCTGAAACTATGGGCCCTTCAGAAGCGCAGGCCCTGGTTCCACCTGCTGTTGGAAACCACGAAGGAGTTCCTTCCATTCGGACTGGTTAGTAAGTCCACAAATAGCCAAGCAGCCTCATGGCTGGCCGCAAGGTTCCGTCAACAACATCGAGAGGCATTGGCCAATGTTGAACGCCGATTCAGCTTCTTCGGTCGACTGCCGAGCTTTCAGGCAAACCTTAACACACTCGACGCTTTGCGCCGGCAACTTGCCTGCTATGCAGTGCCGTTCAATCCCATCTATGAGCGGCGTTATCCCTATCTCGATCGGCCATTGCTGGAGTTTCTCTACTCAATCCCGCAGGAACAGTTAGTGAGACCAGGACAACGCCGCTCCTTAACGCGCCGCGCGCTTACCGGGATCGTTCCTGATGAACTACTTAACAGAAAGCGCAAGGCGTATGTCTCCGCTGGCCTGCGGGAGACGATCCTGACGCAGTGGCGCCAGCTCAACTTCAATAATGAAAAGTCGGTCTCCGCTGCTCTTGGCATCGTCGATAGGCAGGGTCTCGTCCATACGTTGGATCAGGTCGCACGCGGCACCGAGGTTCCGGACATGAGTTTGATGCGCACCTTAACGATGGAAGCCTGGCTGCGAGTTTTGCTCAGACGCGGTGTGCTGGATGGATCGATAGCAGCGTAACCAGACAACTTGCTTCTCAGCAAGAATTATGGAAAGGGGAGGATTACAACCTGGCGTCATTTCTATTAGCTAGCGATGTAGCCAATGCCAAAGCAGAAAGGAGGTGATTACTGTGAAATATGCAAAGCCTGAGATTGTCGCCGTGACACCTGCGGTGTCGGGGATTTGCGGCACCAAGGTAAAGGGAACCGGAATGTATTCTGATGCACCACTGAATCCACCGGTCTTCCATATCACCCCGGGTGCATATGAAGCCGACGAGTAAGTAATCTTCGGAGCGTTCCCGTTACCAAGCGCTCCGAACTGTTCGGGGAGCTCACTTCGCGCGGTGCTGTGCCGCGTGAGTAACTAGCGAAGTAGATCAAACCTAAGCAGAAAGGAGGTGACACACATGAAATATGACAAACCAATGATCTTGGCAGCCATACCTGCGATGCTGGCGGTTCGTGGTTCAAAGCAGAAGGGCAATTTCGCTCTGTCCGATGCACCCTTGAGCCCACCGCGCTTCCAGCTCACGCCGGGAGCATATGAGGCCGACGAGTAAGCTCTGCCCGGAGCGCTCCTGGTACCAAGCGCTCCGGATGATTTAGGCAAGCAAACGAAAGAGTCGAGGAGAAGGGACGCTACAACTTACCTAGTCATCTTTGCGAGTGCCGGGGTTCTCCAGGAGATATGTTTGAAACCAGCTGAGTACGCGGTTCCAGAAATCAGATCGATCCGCTCGGCTCCAGTCGCTAGGTACATGCCCTTCCCCAAGATATTTGGCGTAGTCAACTCGTTTTCCGAGTCGTCGTAGATCCACGAATACCTCGTCACCGAGAAATGGAGCAACGGTGAAGTCGTCGGTTCCGTGGATAATTAACAGGGGCGTGGCAATCCGGTCGAAATAGAAAACTGGCGAGTTCTCGATGTAGCGGTCACGGAATTCCCAAGGTGTGCCGCCCATGAGTTCCTGTCCTCCCTCGGCCCCGGCGATACCGAATGCCGTACCATCACTGTCCATCTGTCCGTAAGACGATATCAGGTCGCCACCGCCATCTACCATGACGGCTGCTTTGAATCGCTGGGCCTGAACCAGCAGCGAGAGCACCGAGTAACCGCCATAACTATGCCCGATGACTCCGACACGACTTCCGTCCGCAACCCCCATTTCGATGACTTTGTTGATTCCGGGCAGCACAGTCTTAGCCAGATCAGCCATTGGGGTTCCCAAATGCTGGGGTGCGTCAGGGAATAGAACTGCATATCCACGGGTAGCAAGTAGTTGCAAGTTGAAGGTCCCAGTTACGATCCCGAATTGGTTCAATGAATCGGAGCCCTGACTTCCTCCATAAACCCAGACGATTAAGGGATACCGCTGTCCTGATTGATACCCGGAAGGAAGCAATAGAGTTCCTCCCAATGGGTCGCCATCAAGGCTCATCCAGTCGATCAAGCGAGCAGCTCCCATTTGATAGTGCTCAAACTCGGGGTTGAGATGAGTAAGCCTTTTTGGGCCAGCGAAATCTGAGTTCGTCAACCAAAGATCGAGGTCGTGCCGAGCGTCCTGCGAGAAATAGGCGAACCGGGTGCCGTCATTGGAGACAGTGCCAAACAGATCCAACGCAATCGATACAGGGGTTTGATCGATCGTCAACACCGGTGTGATATCGGAAGAACCAAGGCCAACCCGGTAGAACGTGAACCGCTTAGACGATCGGTCAAAGGCAGGTAGAATGGTGGCTCTACTATTATCGACTGACCATAGTGTGCCTTTTCCGTTCTGCATCACCTGCATCAAAGAGTGTCCCAGGATTTGGACCACTTTTGTTGCCCGAGTGGAGGTGGGCGCCGCTGCCCAGAGGACCGTCCCATCGGTCAGGAAAACCCGTCGCCCTTGAGCATCCCAAATTGGAGGCAAGTAGGAATAGCCGGCGTGGTTCCCTGAGAAGCCGGTTACGTTTCTGACTAGGCCGCTGCCTTGATTGACGACGAAACAATCTCCATTGGCTTCCATGCCGCCGGTCCGGTAGGCGAGCATTGAGCCGTCAGGCGACCAGTTCACCGACGCGCCGCCGAACTCAAGGGGAGCATGAGACACAATGGTGCGGAGCTGGCCCGTTTGCAGGGTGATTAGGGCAATGTCGAAGAGGATCTGCTGCGATCCCGGCTTTTGAAAAGATTGAGGACTCGTATAAGCGACCTGTGATCCGTCAGGAGACAGGAAGTAAGCCGAAATCCGATGCTGCTGATCGATGCGTTTCACGTTGCCGGTGGCAATATCGATAAGACCCAAATCACACAATGCGTAATCCAGGCTCCACGGAGGAGACTCCAGAACCGGCTTACGATCCCCAGCCGGTGGTGCCGAACGGTAAACTTCGACGCTCGCGTTAGTCGTTTCCGAAATCTCGCCTCCATAATCCTTCTTCGGATTAATCAGCTTTGCGGCAAATTCTGCTGCCGTCATGTGCGCAGGAAGTACACTGGCCAGCACGGCACGACTATTGGGAAGCCACTGTAGTTGGTTCGTCCTTACATTCACGTCCGATACCTTCCGCAAAGTGGCAGTCGCAACTTCCCAGACCCATAACTTCGCCAGGCCGCTGCCATCGCGGTCCGATAACATCGCCAAGTACTTGCCATCAGGGGACCACACCGGCAGCCAATTCTCTCCTACACCCCGGGTTATGGAACGGCTCTCTCCTGTTTTCAGTTCGACAACCAAGATGTCTGTGCTCCGGGCGCTGATGGGGAATCCGGCACGAAGAAAGTCTTCCATCTTGGCAAGCTTACTTGGACGATCCTGCGCGACGACATAAGCCAAGCGTTCGTTGTCCGGAGAAAATTCAACGGGTGAATTCTGGACGAAGCTGCGTGCGCTAAGCACATCTTCGATGGGCAACGGGCTTAACTGTTGCGCCACTGCGGGAAGTAACAAGATGCCACATAACACAAACACACTACTGTGGCGCCTCGTCTGGAGAACTAGATTGTCTCAGCGACATAATGCCATACGCTCCATGGATTAGAACGACACCCTCAACGACAACTGCAGAGAACGTGGCCCGCCTTCCTGAAAGAGGGCATTCAGTCCACCTCCCAGGGCTTGATTGAGCATGGTCTGCGATTGGAGACCGAACGAGCCAAACTGAAAATAGCCGGACGGGTTGGCGAAGTTCGGATGGTTGAAGACATTGAAGGCATCCGCGCGGAATTGCAGGTTGACGCGTTCCGTAATCGGAAACTTGCGACTAATGGAGAGATCGACCTGAACTAGGCCAAACCCGGGAATGTCGTTCCGTCCCTCAGTTCCCTGCCGGATAGCTAGACGGTGCGGAGAAGGCCGCTGGATTCAGACTCTTGCCGCCCGGCGCGGTGGGATCTGAAATCCAGAAGGGCTGCCCCGGCACCAGATCCGGACGAGTGGTTACATACCCGCCCGGATCGGGGGAGGTGCCGAGAACCAATGCGTTAAAGGGAAAGCCAGTCCGGGCAACAATCACTCCGTCGACAAACCAATCGCGCGTCAGGTGGGAGGCCAATCCGGTCGCGCCAGTTGCGGGCAAGGCATAGGTGACGGCCCCCGAGAAGCTGTGCCTCACGTCGAAGTCGGAGGATGCGTAATCATTGGCTTCGGAGATGACGGTATTGGAGAGGCCCGCAACGACGTCGTTTGAGGCGTTGTCCAGCGAATGCGACCAGGTATAACCCAGCAAAGCCTGCAGCCGTCCGGTCAGTGGCCTACGGTACTGAACCTGCAACGCGTCGTAGTTGGAGCGAGCATCGTTTGCGGTGAGAAAGAACTCACTCGAAAAGTCTGGGGTGGGTTGATAAAACGCTGCCTGCCGCAATAGGCTTCGACCTGCCTGCCCCACATAGGTCACGGAGACAGCCTGGTTCCCGCTGAAAGATTTCTCCAAGGCGACATTCCACTGATAGGAGCGAGGAAGACTGAGGTTCGGGGCGAAGCCTTCCGCAAATGGATACGGGGGATGGAGTGAAGTTACGGGTAGATAAGATGTGAGATTGTTGACCGGCATGCCAATGCCGGGAAAGCTTTGGAAAACATAGTTAGGGAAGTTCTTTGCCAGGCTGGCGGCTGAGCCCGCGCCGGTGTCATAAAACATGCCGAAGCCTGCGCGAAGAACGGCGCTACCCTCGTCGTTCAAGCGATACGCGATTCCAACGCGCGGAGCAAAATTCCCGTAGGTCGTGTTCCAAATCGCCGTTCCCGGAGGCGCCAAGATGATTTCCGGTAGGATTACTCGTATTTCTCCATGCTGCCAGGTCAGTGCCGGAGAGGCCAGAAGGAGCAGGTGCCAACTCCCAGCGAAGGCCATAGGTCAGGGTAAGACGAGGCGTCACTTGAAAAGTGTCCTGCGCATACAGCGACAGCCCCTGCGAGAGAATCTCCGACGCGATGTTCGTTCCTGCCCCAAAAACAGTGGCCTGTCCTTCCAATGGTCCGGTAACAAAGCCCTCAATGCTTCCGATCTCGTACAGCAGATAGTTCTGCGGGAGGAGCGGTGTGGAGGAAGATCCCCCGGTAGTCGGCACCAAACTTAAGCCGGTGCTTTCCGCTGACGATGGAGACATCACCGACAAAGTTCATCTGTCGAGTGCGGTTTCTGGCTTGTGGGCCGGTCTGGTAGCTCTGAGTTCCATCCAGCGGAACGAACAACACCGACGTACTCTGGTTAGGCAGAGGCCCAACCAGCAAACTCGGATCCAGTGGAACTCCTCCGCCGATCGGGCTTAGAGCGGCTACATAGCCGGAGCTTTGTTCGGAATAGTTTCCGCGCACGCTGGCCGAAACGTTATTGCTCAGCAGCATATTCACGCCCACTGTTAGCGTGCGGGTATCGACGTGGACGTTATCGAGCTCGACAAAATTGCTCTGTATCAGCTGGGACGGAGCATCGTTGTATCGGCCAAAGATCGAGAACCGGCTGTTGAATGTGTGATCAATCCGGACGCTGGTCGCATTCAGCGTGCCCTGGTTGGAATAGCTGCCGGTAAACTGCGCCGTATAAACACCAGGCGTCGCGGTCATGTCATTGGGCAAAGGATACACATTGAGATACGGTGCCAGTTGAGGCGATGCGGTCTGGCGTGCATACTCGGAAGGCACGAGAATGGGCGCACTTTCCGGCAGTCGAAGTCTGGCACCCTCATACGAAAAGAAGAAAAAGGTCTTATCCTTGCGGATTGGTCCACCGAGAAACACCCCAAAGTCATTGTGGTGCTCGGGCACGCGCGGAAGCCCAACGTTATTCGCAAACCAGTTATTCGCGTCCATGGCCGTATTACGGAAGTAGTCGAATGCACCTCCATGAAAGTCATTCGTACCTGACCGTGTACTCAGGATGACCTGCCCGCCCGGCGCACGGCCAAATTCCGGCGCAAACGCTGAAGTCTGAATGCGAAACTCCTGCAGGGCATCCACGGAGACCAAACTGCTGGTCCCGCCTAACACGCTGAAAGCCTGAGCAGTACCCGTTCCAGAATTTCCCGGATCAGCGCTCGTCGACACGCCAAAGTTGGCCGACACACCGTCGACTGTGAAGTTGTTACCGTCGGTCCGCTGCCCGGCAATACTGAACTGACCGGGATTGGTAGCCGAAGCCGAGGTTGCAAGCACTACACCAGGGGTCAATTGAAGGAGAGTATTAAAACTGCGGCCGTTTAGCGGCAGATTCTCAACAAAATTGTGGTCAATCACGGTCCCGACCTCCGGGGTCTCCGTGTTCACCAGTGGTGCGCCACCCTCAACAGTTACGGTTTCCATCGACGCGCCAACCGGAAGAGTGAAATTGATCGCAAGAGCGTCCTGAATATTGAGGACGATGTCAGGCTTGATGATGGTCTTGAATCCCAGCTTGGAAACTTGCAACCGATAGGGACCGGGAGGCAGATTCGGCAGAACGTAAATTCCTTCCCCGCTGGTCCTGGTGACATACTTCACCCCAGTCGAGTCATTGACGGCGATAATCTCCGCTCCGACGATGACGCGACTGGAAGGGTCGAGGACCTGGCCGTTGATGTTCGCGTTAGGGGATTGCGCAAGCATCGGCAAGACAGAGAGCGCAAGGCAAACAAGCGGCAGGGCAATCCGGGGGACACGCATTTCAATTCTCCGGCGAACAACGAAACTAGACACTCTTCCGTTATTCGCAGGGAGAGCCGTCGTTCTACCAGGTCAATCTCATTTTAGAACCGAACAGTTTGGGAATTTATATGACAGTGAATGAGATCCTGCTTCTGGAAGGGGGCGGAGCTTGCCGGTATGACGAACTTGGGATCGAGGGTCGAAAGATTCCGCTCACGGTGTGGAGAAAGTTCAGGCTGGGCAAGTTAGTCGGAGCCACGAGAGCGCTTATTCGCTGTATCTATACATCTGCTCTTGAGCATCGCCGGTGGGTGAAGGGAAACAATCGGTGGCACCCAGAGTCAGACCACAATCAACCTACTGCAGATCATAGAAGAGGATGCTGACTGACGGCTCAAGCTGCTGCACTAAGTCGAAATCAGCCACGTTGCGAGTCAGGACAGTAAGCCCGTGTTTCCTCGCGGTGGCAAACAACAGGGCGTGGTTCATGATCCGCCGGCGATCCCTAGCACCATAGTTTTGGAGTCGAGCTAGAATGCCGGACAGGATTCCCGCCTCCGTCCATATCTCTCGGTCGGGTGTGATCGTCCGATGCGCGGGTCGCCGCTCAAGGACTGCAAGTATCGCTTTAATGGCGGTCGCCGTAGCGGGATGCTCAGGTTTCAAGAACCCACAGGCGCAACCAGCTCAGCCTCCGTCAGGGTTGAATGCCAAGCATCTGCCGCCCCCAATGCAAATTCGCCTTCTTCCGAGAAATCGATCTTGGAGGATATCAGTAAGCTGCGGTTGCTCTCATGCGTAGTCGTAATACGGTCAGGGTAAGGAGCGCGGTACCCTGATTTTTAAGGTTCTAAAAGAACGTTATGGCGAGCACGGCGTGCACGCAATTGGTGTGAGGATCCCCTAAGTGGATTAGTTACGACCCAACTAAGTCATCCAGGTCTGACAGCAGGTGCTGATATCCGTCGCCTCCTACCGCCGGAAGGAGATCGGGGCGGTTTCTTTGCAGCCAACCATAGAACCTCTGCACATCGTTCTCCGTACATCCTTGCGGGTAATGCTGCGCGAACACGCTCCGCAGCCTGGCGATGCGAAGGCTTTCGTTCTCCTGTTTCGGGTCCATGGGTGGATTCTAGGCGAGTACAGCAATAACCGAATTGCCCCTTTTGTGGGAGCCGCACCATCGCCGGTAAGCCTGCACCCGCGTTGCATTAATTGGACAACAAGACTGCCGGATGACTATGTTACAGCTCAGCACCACGTCCCACGTCAGCTTGTTCCGATACTCGAGCAGACCGGAAGCCAATTCCTCAATCGTGGGAGTGCGAAATGTCAAGCCTCATCATCGCGACGCGGAGACGCCATCAACCAGCAGCATTGTTGTTGCATGAGGTTGGGCTGCACTGCCCGGGAGACTCTGCTCGCATGGCGAAGGACCGGTGACTGATGTAATCTCCACCGTATATTCGGCTGAGTGGTCCCCTGCCACGGCGACAAAGGATTGTGAGCATTCGTTGGAGGGCGAGACTCCGATGGCTCGATTCCTGCCAGTCGACTTAGCCTCGTACACCCCTTGATCGGCCAGACTCAGAACGGCCTCCATGGGTACTTTCTTTGGGTCGCTGAGATGCCACGGAAAGGCCGCCCATCCGATGGAGCAGGTCTGTCGGATTCCAACGTCCGCACCCGGAACGGTCATGTTCGATTGTCCGACCGCGGTTAGGATCCGAGAGGCAACAATCGCCGCCTCCCTACGGTCGGCATAGCGAGACACGATCAAGAATTCATCGCCACCCCAGCGTACAAGAACGTCGGAAGTGCGGATAACCGCAGCTATACGATTTGTAACCTCCTTGAGGACATTGTCCCCGGTGTGGTGGCCGTAGCCATCGTTAACTTCCTTGAGGCCGTCGAGATCGACCATATAGAAGATCAAGTCACATCCGATGATGTCCCTGGCCCCTCCATGGGAGCGCACCGCTTGGCTGGTATCGCTCTCGATAGTTTCATCGAAGAACCTGCGATTGCGTGCACCAGTGAGAGGGTCGGTGAGGGAGGCTTCCCGGAGTGTTCGATTGCTTCGGGCCAGTTCCGCACGTAACTGACCCTGCCTGACAAATAGCAGAGATGCCATTAGGAAGGCCGTAGCTTGAGCCGCGGTTTCTCTGAACCTGACAACCTGCCACGGCAGATTTGATGCTAGGAATGTCCACGCCGTGATAATCGGCAAGGACAATACTGCCACGACTCCGAGCTGGGTCAGAGGCAAAGCCTTTCCGGGCGTGCTTTCATCTGGACTAAGCCCATGTGCAACCAGACCGACCATTGTGACCGATGCCAAGGCTGCTGCGTACGGTAAGTCGTAACAGCTACCGGGATAGTAGCTGTGGCGGTCAATGGCTCGATTGGCCACATAAGCCGCAATGGCCAGCAGAAGTTGCGATCCGAAGAATGCGGAGTAAAACCGACGCCGTTGTCCTGAACGGTGAGCCCACTGAAAGGCGATGGTCAACAGGATCACTAGGTCCAAACAACCGGAGAGCTGGTTGTAGTTCCACCCATATCGCGCTTCGTTAGGAACAATGTACTGCCAAGGGAGAACGAAAAATACGTAGAGATATAGCCACCAAAGAAGAAGCAGAAGAAAGTCTACGCTACTCGCGGACCTCCTTCGTTCGGCCTGACCCAAAGCTGGCTGCAACAGGAGTGCTGCCAACATTGGGATTTCGGACAGGAATAGGAGAACGTCGCCGGCAAAAGGGTTAGGAGCCTCTCTTCGCAGCACAAGTTCGAAATACATCCACATCGCCTGCACGACAATGCGTATTCCCCAGCTTGCAGTTAAGAGGAGCCAAAAGAGTTGAACTTGCTTTGTGCTCACACTTGCATTCAGCGCAAAAACAATTACAGCTGACAGGATGAGAAGAAGCTCAATGACATCGTTGCTGACAGAGAGCGAAAATGAACGAGGGACAAGGATGGTTGCCGCAACCTGGATTGAGGTCACCAAGGCAAGAAGTGTGAGCAATAGCTTCCGGGAATCCCGCGGGCGCCTGTCTACGCCAACCGACCAAAGGTAACTGTCCATAGTTCAGTTCGTCCCGGCCTGATCTGGGCGCCTTGGGACCAGTATGTTAGTCGCAAGCCAGAGTGCATCCGGCCGTCGCTATGAATTCCTTACCACACGGCGATCGGAACGAAAACAAAAAGGCTACCCGGCGGGCACTAAAGTAACCATCGATAGTTTTGGCGGTCCCGAAATGGAACTAGAGTAGGTGCTGTGTTCCCGAAAACTGCACGAGGACGGTGTGATCTCTTATATCTGGACGAAGGTACGCTTCATGCCCCTGACACCGCTGCGGCCGAAGTCAACCTCTAACTATATAGGAGTTCGCCTTCGTCACCCGAAAGTTGGATGTAAACCGACGGACTGCATCACTACCATAAGACATGGTGGCTGGAGACGGCGACCGTTTGTCCGTTATGTTGGGATCATGAATTACAGGAAGTGGAAGGTGCGAAACTGTCAGCCAGCAGCGGCAAAGTCAGGCGGTCACGGGCGACGATTGTGATCGCAGGAATAAGAATGACCATGGTGTTCTTTGTCCTTGTCCATAGACAGCCTGGTCGACTGACTCTCTGCTGCGGCATCTTTGGGGAAGTCCACCTTCCATAGCATTAAGATTTCGTAACACGGTGCAGGATTCTGAAAACCTACTGCAGTTTTTTGCCTATAGGATGGCCTGTTGATCGAGTCCAATTTCAGATGCCGGCTCCGGACAACGAACGCAAGACAGGCCGCTGACTAGCGGTGAGGATATGCCTCCTCTTGTCAGAAACGCCGCGCGCACTGCGTTTTTGGTGATGCTCGGTATGCTCTGTCGAATCAACAAAGCAGGCGCTGCATCCTAAAATTTCCATCTGGACCTCGCATCTGGCAACGGTTCTTTTCGTCACTACTATGGCCTTCGTGGTGGGCTCCTCGTGTTGCAGCGGGAGGCAAGGTCCCGCTCTGACCTGCTGAGGGAAGTAGAGCAGCGGCGGGCCACAGAACAACACCTTCGACTCCAAACCACCGCACTTGAAGCGGCCGCCAATGCCGTTGTCATCACTGATGCTGGCGGAACAATTGTTTGGGTTAATCCGTCTTTTAGCAGACTTACCGGTTACAGCTCCGAGGAAGTTGGGCAACAAGCCCGGTCTACTGAAATCGAAGAAACACGATTTTACCTTTTATGAACATATGTGGCGAACCATTCTCTCGGGAGCCGTTTGGCACGGAGAGGTCGCCAACCGGCGTAAAGACGGTACTTTATATGTTGAGGAGATGACCATCACGCCGGTGCGTGCTGCGGGCAGTGAGATCACGCATTTCATCGCCATCAAAATCGATGTAACGGAACGCAAGAAAACGCAACAGGCACTTTTGCGATCGGAGACGACCGTCCGCTCCCTGGTGCATGATGCCCCCTACGGGATTTTCCGCTCCACACATGATGGGAAGCTCTTGAGCGCCAACCCGGCAATTTGCAAGATGCTCGGCTATGAGTCCGAAGCGGAATTGATGGCGGTCAACTTGCCAACCAATGTGTATCAGAACTCCGATGACCGCGCTCGCCTCGTCGAACTGGGAAAAACTGCAGGCGAGTTCTCGGGTGTCGAGGTTGCCTGGAAGAAGAAAGACGGAACTGCCATCGCGGTTAGCCTGAGCGCTCACCCATTTGCCGGGAGCGATGGAAATATCACCTTCGAAGCTTTCGCCGAAGATATTACCCAGCGTAAACGGGATGAAACTGAGCTTCGCCGCCTCAACCGCATTTTGTCGGCCCTGGGCACGTGCAATCGTGCTCTGGTCCATGCGACGGACGAAGCCCAGTTGTTGAGCGAGATCTGCAGGATCGTGGTCGAGGTTGGCGGTTATCGCATGGCGTGGGTTGGATATGCCCAAGAAGGAGAAGCCAGGCCAGTGCGTCTGGCGGCCAAGGCGGGATTCGATGAAGGCTATCTTGACAATGCGCACATAACCTGGAGTGATGACGAATGGGGCCGCGGTCCGGCTGGTACCGCAATTCGCACCGGCACGATGTGCATCTTTAACGACATCGTGCAAAACCCGCAATTCGCTGTCTGGCGAGATGAGGCCGTACGTCGCGGGTATGCTTCCATCATCGCCCTCCCTTTGAAAGAGGGCCAGCGAATCTTTGGCGTGCTCGCGATCTACGCTTCGGAGCCGGAGGCTTTTGACATCCAAGAGGTGGCATTCCTTGAGGAAATGGCAGCAGACCTCGCCTACGGCGTCTCGTCACAACGTTCCGCGGTAGAACGTCGACATGCCGAACAGGCCCTCAAAGAGGCAGAGGAAAACTACCGCGCCATTTTCGAAGAAGCCATTCTGGGTATCTTTCAAGCCAGCCCTGAAGGCCGCCCTCTGAGCGTTAACCGCGCCTTGGCGCAGATACACGGTTACGATTCTCCGGGACACTTGCTGGCAGAAGTCTCCGACGTCGCTGCCCAGCTATTCGTTTGTCCAGAACGAATGAAGGAACTGATTCAGGTGGTTTCGAACCACGGGCAGGTACGCAGCGCCGAAGTGGAAGTCTATCGTCGAGATGGCACGAAGAAATGGATAGCGGTCAATCTGCGCGGTGTCCATGACTGCGCTGGCAGTCTCGTTCGTTACGAAGGAACAGCAGAGGATATTACTGACCGCAAGATCGCTGAAGAGAAGGTCGCTTTCCTGGCATACTACGATTCCCTTACTGGGCTGCCCAACCGTACTCTTCTTCAGGACCGGCTCGCCAACGCACTCGCCACGGCTCGACGGCACAAGGAGAAGGTGGCAGTGCTGTTCCTCGACCTTGACCAGTTCAAGGTCATTAATGACTCGCTGGGCCACTCCTTTGGCGATCTGGTTTTGCAGCAGGTGGCACAGCGGCTTCAAAAGTGGTCGCGTGAAGAAGACACGGTGGCTCGGGTTGGCGGTGACGAATTTCTGATTGTGCTGCCCCTCATCAAAGAGGTGGCCGAGGCCGCGAGCGCGGCGGAGCGGCTTATGCATATCATGAGCGCAGAGTTCCTCATCCTGGATCGCCCCTTTAGCGTCAGCGGCAGCATCGGAATCAGCATGTTCCCTGAACACGGGACGGACGGCGAACTCTTATCAAGAATGCAGATGCCGCGATGTACTCTGCGAAGGAATGTGGACGCAAAACGTTCCGGTTTTTCACTCAAAACATGAACGCTGAGGTAGTGGAGAGGCTGACGGTCGAAAACACTTTGCGCGCAGCCCTCGAAACAGGCCGGCTATTTCTCGTGTATCAGCCAGAGATAGACATCGTGACGGGTGGGATCACAGCTGTGGAAGCACTCCTGCGCTGCGAGCACGCCGACTTGGATCTTATTACGACAGATAAGCTCATACGGGTGGCTGAAAGTAGCGGCCTAATTCTTCCTATTGGTGAATGGGTTCTGGAGACCGCGTGCCTGCAGGCACGACAGTGGCAAGACCAAGGACTCAGTCCCATACGGGTCGCAGTAAATGTGTCGGCGATTCAGTTTTACAGTAAAGGTTTTCCTAAACTGGTTGCCAGGATATTGCGAGAGACGGAGCTTGCGCCGGCCTATCTCGAACTAGAGCTCACCGAAACCGTATTGATATCGAATCCGGACTTGATGTTCTCGGTTTTAGACGAGTTGAGATCTACAGGAGTAAAGCTGGCGATCGACGATTTCGGGGCCGGATATTCCAGCTTTAGTTATCTCAGACGATTCTCTGCGGACAAACTAAAGATTGACCGCTCGTTTATCCAGGATGTGGCGGTGAATGCCGATGCCGCGGCCATCACCTCCAGCATCATCAATATGGCAAGATCGCTCAACATCAAAGTGATCGCCGAAGGCGTCGAAAATGAAGCCCAGCTATCCTTTCTTCGCGCGCATCACTGCGACGAGATCCAAGGCTACTACTTCAGCAAGCCTTTGACTGTCAAGGGAGTTGCCGAGATTCTTCGACTCGGATCGTTACCGGATTTAGCCGGAAGTCGCCATCCGGGCACTTGGGCAGCCCCGAAGAATCCAAGCCCCCTTTGCGATCGCTGAACAACACACTGAGACATGCCTCGACAAGGGCTGAAATCCGGTTCCGGGACGAAGTTCTCGGCCACAAAGTGCTGTACATAGCGAGTGGGCAGTAGTTCCTGTTCCCGCGCCTTGAGCCAGCGCAGGCGCGCGTTGCCCTGGCACTCGGGACAGTGACGATTTACGACACGAGTTGTACGAGATGGCAGTATGTCCGCAGTCCGAGCACTGATCGCGATGTCCGCCCAGGGCGGCAGTACGGCAGCGCGTGATGGCCAGCAACACTTTTTGGTGTTGCCAGTTGATCCATTTGCGACTGTGTTCAAGAAATGCTTGTCCAGCACAGCGAACGATGTCGGCCACCTCCAGCGGCGGCCGGCTCATGAACTGTGCTTGTGTCCTCCTTGTGCAGAGAAGGTGAGTGCATCGAGCGGGCTGGCGGTTGCGCTGAGATGCCGTTGGGAGAGATGCAGATAGACGGTAGTTACTTCGAGGTCGCGATGACCGAGCAGTATCTGGATGGTGCGCAGGTCGGCTCCGGCTTCCAGCAGGTGGGTGGCGAAGCAGTGGCGTAGCGTGTGCGGATGGATGTGCTTGTGCGCCAAGCCGGCGCGCTCAGCGGCGTTCTGACAGGCAGTCCAGAGGACCTTGGTGGTGACGGGATAACTTGCGGTATGCCACCGGTTGCCGGGAAACAGCCACTCTGTCGGCTTGCGTCTGAGCCCGCGCCAGTAAGTGCGCAGCGCTTCGAGAAGCTTCGGGCTCAGCATGACGTCTCGGTCCAAGCCTCCCTTGCCGCCCCGGATATGGACAACCATGCGCTGACTGTCAATATCGCCGATCTTCAGATGCGCGGCTTCTGCGCGACGTGCCCGGTGGCATAAAGCGTCATTAGCAGGATGCGGTGGAAGGGACTTTCTGCGGCGTCAATCAGACGCGCAACCTCCTCCTGGCTGAGCACCTGCGGAAGGTGACGAACCTTCTTCGGATAGGGCGTCTCGGCGATGCTCCAGCCGCGCTTCAACACGTGTATATAGAAGAAGCGCAACGAAGCCAACCGCAGGATCACAGTGTTGGGACTGAACTTCAACTGGGTGAAGAGCATCGCCTGATACTTGCGAATGTCCTCAGGGCCAAGCTGATCGGGACGGCGGCGGAAGTACCGGCTGAAGTGCTCCACCCCATGAAGGTACGAGCGAATGGTTGTATCGGCAAAGTTGCGGCGTCGCAACTCCTCAAGCATGAGCTGACGTAGTTGGGTCACAGAGAGTTCCTCCTCTGCGACACAAACTAGCTCACATCACCGCGACTGTCGGCTCAGTAACACGCGAACGCGTCCGCCGCAAAGCGGCTTCGTTCAAGTCGGCATGTCGCCTGCCAACTTTAACTTAAGCGATTCGACCGTCCTAAAGGCGTTTGTACGAAATCCGATGGATGAAACCGACAACTTCCGGGGCGAAACCGTTGCGGAACAGCATGCGAGTTATCGTGGCGTTAGAGCCAGCGAAGATCAGGGTTTACTGTGAAGTCGGAGCGCCCGATGCCCGGCCCATTCCTTGGGATGGTTACTCCGGCTTTCCTGTGTAGTGTTCTTTCGCATGCACGGCCGCGTGGTCTTCCGCCGATTCCAGATGCGTGAACACTTCTGCCGGCACGCTGAGTTCGAGCGGCAAGCGTTCTTCCAGCAACGTCGCCAGTCGATGCGCCTCGCCGACGGCCATTGCGTGCGGAAACAGCAGATGCACTTCGATGATCTGCCGATATCCAGTCGTGCGGTAACGTACACCGTGATATTGCATGCCCAACTCGCCGCAGATGGCATCGAGCTTGCCACGGATTTCTTTGCCAACTTCCGGATCCGAGTGGTCGAGCAATCCCACCGCCGAGCGCCACACCAAGTGCCCACCTGCCCACAGAATGTTGATCGCCACCGCAATCGCCAAGAGCGGATCGAAGGGCTTCCAGCCGGTCAGCATCACCAGCCCCAAGCCAGCGACCACGCCGAAACTGGTCCAACTGTCGGTGAGTACGTGCTTGCCATTCGCCTCTAGGATGAACGAGTGACTGCGCCGTCCCGTGCGGATCAAGTACCACCCCAAACCAGCGTTGAGCACCCCTGCCGCCAGCAGCAGGAGCGTGCCGGCTCCTAAATTCTCGAGCTGCAAGCCCCTCAACCATTTCTCTATGGTGGCGTACAGAATGAAGATTGCAGCCAGCACGATCATGGCGCCTTCAAATCCGGCGGAGAAGAACGCTATGCGTTCGTAGCCGTATAGGAAACCCGGTCTTGCTGCTGGCTTGGTGCTAAGGCGCAAGCTGAACGCGGCGAATGCCACCGCGACCACGTGAATCACAGACTCTGCTGCATCCGACAGGATGGCAGCCGAGCCCGTCATAAAGTACGCGGCCATCTTGCCGACCAGCATCAAAACGCCGAAGGCAAGCGAGATCCGCATCGCGAAGCGCATCGCGCGCAGTTCACCTTCATCGCGGGGCGAGGTGCTGTGCCGAGACGTGATCGCCGTAATCATTGTTGCATCGGGTTCGGGTGTCGTCGGATTCATCCAAGGCGGGCGTTCTCCTTAGTTGCAGACCCGTCTATATTTCCACGAAGTGCTGTGATGGGGATGTGATGGCACTCACAGGCAACTCCAAACTGTCTGATTGCCTAAACTCGAAGATCTTGGGAACGACGCCGCCAGCGGGCAATGTGTCCTCGGGCAGCCCAACAACTCAGCAAATAAAAAGAAGAAAGACCGGCTGTTGACCGTAGCCGAGATGGATCCCGGCACAATCCTGATTTCGGTGATGCACGCCAACAACGACGTCGGAACATTGCAACCCATCGCAGAGATTGCGCAATTGCTCGTCAACGCGGCGTTGTCGTTCGCAGCGACGCGGCACAGTCGGTAGGCAAGACTCCAACGTGCGTTGACGAGCTCGGCGTCGACCTGTTGTCTGTGGCGGGTCACAACCTCGATGCGCCCAAAGGAGTCGGCGCGCTGTGCGTCCGCAAGGGTGTTCACCTGGAGCCACTGATTCACGGTGCCGCCCACGAATCCTGGCGCCGTGCCGGGACCGAGAACATCCTCCGCGACGTAGCTCTGGGCAAGGCTTGCGAATTGGCGCAATCATGGTTGGGGATGGAATCGATAAGACAGCTGCGCGATCTGTTCTGAGACTTGCTGCAGGCCCGTTTCGGCGAAAGAGTGATTCTCAACGGTCATCCGACAGAGCGATTGGCTAAGACGTTGAACGTGAATTTTGTGGGCAAGACAGGTTCGGAAGTCCGTACACCTGGGAATCGTGCTGCTTCTACGGGCTCGGCATGCCATTCTGGATCGGTAGAGCTATCACCAGTGCTGAAGGCCATGGGAGTCCTGCCCCAAGTTGGCATGGGCGCTATTCGCTTCAGCCTTGGCCGAACAACGACGCGTGAAGAAGTCGAGCGTGTGGTCAGGAAGATCGTAGTATGAGGCCGTGAAGTTGAGGTGCTGTCCGGCTCAGAATCCACAGTTCAAGATCCCTGGAAACATTCGTGGGGTATGCAATTCGGTCTTGTCGTCCTTCTTTTCCCCACGTCCAGTACATATCGACATAAGCATAATTCTCAGTTGCCCCTGAGACGCGGTGACCATAGCAAAAGAGGAACTGCTCGCCTTCATGATGCTTGACGTCTTAGTGCCCACCCACATCCACCATGCTAGAAGCATTGGTTTGCGGGACGGCTCTGCCCTCGCTTCCGTGGGAGAACACCTCTGCCCCCAACTCGAGTCTTTCACTGAGCTGCTTCTTGAGAGCAAGCGGACCTTTGACGGCGGCGCCGGCTACGCCGCAAAACGGGTACCGCAATTTTCGCCGATGCTTGCGCAGTCTCCTAACGCGAACATTAACTGCCAGGTCCTCGACCCTTCCAGTCGGGTCATCGTCGGAGCCGAAATCATCGGCTGCAGGTCTCGAAGCTCGGCTTCAAGACCATCATCAAGCCCGATATTGTTCTTAATATTCAGGACGCACTTGCGATCAATTTCAGTCTTCCCGTAGGCGCGTCAATGGAAACCGTAACCGTTGAGGGTGGCGCGCCCCTGGTGAACACGGAGACCCCAGAGGTCGGGACCGTGATTGACTGCAATTTCGTTGAACCTGCCGCTGAACGGTCGGAAAACTCCCTCGTATTTGGGAGATATAACGCAGCGCAGGCGTGCCGGACTTAACTCATCCGCTCTTCTTGCGGCGCTTATGACACTGCGGCCTTGCTGAGGCGGTTCTTGTATTTAGAGTAGTCAGGCACCAGCCGCAGATACTCGTGGTTCATCAGACTGGAAGAAATGACGAAGTCGGCGGTGGCACGATTGCAGGCGACAGGGATGTTCCATACGACGGCGATACGCAACAAGGCCTTCACGTCTGGATCGTGTGGTTGAGACTCCAGCGGATCCCAAAAGAAAATGATGAAATCTATGGTGCCCTCGACGATGCGCGCGCCGATCTGCTGATCGCCGCCGAGTGGCCCGCTCTCGAGGTTGATGATCTTCAGCCCAAGCCTGGAGCTGAGAGTCGCGCCCGTGGTTCCGGTAGCGTAGAGATCATGTGCTGCCAGCAGCTCGTGGTTGTACTTCACCCAGGCAAACAGATCCTCTTTCTTGTTGTCGTGTGCCACGAGAGCGATCTTCTTGCGGGATGACATTACGATTTCCTGATGATCCAGCATGGGTGCGTTCACCTTTCATCCAATTCAATTATTGCCGTTGGTCCCCTGCCGGGTCAGTGACATCAGACGTGAAGCTTTCCGAATCGCTCATGAGCATTTCTCATTATCCGTGTTCCTTGTTTTTAACGTTTGCATCGTGGTTAGCCAACGAATCTCGCGGTCCTCCATTTCATGTAGCGAAGGCGAGAGGAACGAACGGTACCGTCTTCGTTCAAAGCGCGGTTGACCAGGACAGGCAGAAAACTTCATCAGGCAACAAGAAAAGTGAACCAGCCATCCGACAAGCCAACTTCAGCCGACACGGAGAAACTTACAGATTGCCCCAAAACCTAAAACACAAAGGGGAAAAGGGCTTTCACACGAGCTTTGTAGGCAGGGATATTCATCTGGAAAGTGTCGTCAGGAGCAGAGCTCTCTTCCTGTTTTAGTTTTACCCAAAAGCCGACGAAGAAAAGCAGTAGCCCGGCAAAGGCAACAAGCGAGACCGGAGACGATGGCTGTTCCCAGACCCATGAGGAGATGGCTGGTATAAATCGGATGACGTACGAATCTATAAGGCCCCCGTTCCACAAGTTTGTGACTCCTGCTTGAACTCGACATCTCTGCTCCAATCGTCGCCTAATGTTTTGCGTGACCAGATGGCTGCAGAGAGCCCGACCGCACAAATCGTAACGCCGAGATACTCGGCAAAGACGGTATGCGGTACCAGCAGCATGCCAAACGGATGGACCCCCGACACAACAAGGAGGATGTACCCCAGCCAGACTGGCACTCTGGCTAATCTGCCACTCCAGTTTTGGTGCTCCGCGGCGGGCTTGGTTGAGTGGGCGCTGAGGTTCCAATACAGAATGAGCAGAACCCAACAACCAATGATTAATACGCTGGGTAACACAGATCGGACCATACCACTAGGTATCTTGTCCTGCAATTCTGATTTCCCGATTTGGAACCTCATTGCCCGATTTGGCTGATGAGGTCCTGCTCTCGACAACGCTCTGACATTTGTGCCTGCTGGGTAGTGCGGTTATAACAACTCGCACCCCGACCGCAAAGTTAATTAACAAGACGAGGAGCTGCATGTCCTTGCGGAGCGCGAGAAATCGCGCTTAGTCTGACTCCAGCAGACACGACGTGTAAACATGAGGCGTTCCCGACGGCTACAGCTTTGGAATGAGTAGCCGGATCGGATCGCATGTGAATGCAGTCGATCACCTAAGGAGTCTCACACACGAGGAAATCACATGCCGGGCAAGAATGTTGTAATCCTCGACGGCGCCGGAGTTGGCGACAAAGATCTGGCGCCAGTACTGGACGTGCTGTCTCAGGTGTTCAAAGAAGCAGGGGCTGAACGCGTAACATTTCGTCTGCGTGAAATGAAACTGGCCCACTGTCTCGGTTGTTTTGGCTGCTGGGTGAAGACTCCCGGTCTGTGCGTGGAAGCAGATACTGGTCGCGACATTGCCAAAGCTATCGTTCGAAGTGATGTCACCGTTCTCTTCACCCCTGTGACCTTCGGGGGTTACTCGCCGGAGCTGAAGAAGATGGTGGACCGGTTCGTTCCGCTGGCCTCACCTTTTTTCCAGATGGATCACGGGGAAATGCACCATCCGCCGCGCTACACGAAGCCGCCACGACTCGTGATGGTGGGAGTTCAGCGCAGCCCCGATCCGGTTGAGGCTCATATCTTCATGACGCTTGCCGGACGGAACGCCATCAATTTTCACCCTCCCAGCTACGCGGCGGAAGTCGTTCTCGCATCGGAGGACAGAGACGCGCTTCAGCGCCGCTTCCAAGCGCTTCTGAGCCGATCCGACTCCTTGCCTTTCGGTGATTTGGCCGCATTGCTGATGCCGGAGGTTACATCCAGCGGCGCAACCGTCGAACGGGGCAGCATACAGCGAGCGTTGCTCATTATCGGTAGTCCAAAAACCCACGAGGCCAGCACGTCCAGCGCATTGGGAGGCTTCCTTCTCGATTGCCTCGCGAGGCGGGGATGGGAGACTGAATCGCTGACCCTGCGCGCGAGCCTGAATCGACCAGAAGGTGAAGGTGAATTAGTTGCCGCGGTTGAGCGCTCTGGCCTGGTGTTATTGGTGTTTCCTCTTTATGTCGATGCGTTGCCCTATTTGATGATCAAAGCGCTGTCGGTAATCGCGGCACACCGAACGACGAGCGACGACTCGAGTCCTAAACGTTTGGTGGCGATCGTAAACTCTGGCTTTCCTGAGACGTTCCAGAACTCGCTCGCGTTAGCGATATGCAGTGAGTTCACCAGGCAAAGCCGCTTCAAGTGGGCTGGCGGTCTCGCCTTCGCTGCAGGAGGAATGATCGGAGGGCAGCCCCTCACTGAGCCGAAACGCCAAGGAGCGCCGGTTCGTAATGTGATCGCAGCTTTGGAGATGGCCGCAAGCTCACTTTCTGAGGGTTTACCCATACCGGCCGAGGCGATGAAGATAGTTACGAAAAACCCCATCCCCTTTGCGCTCTGGAGCCGGCTCTACGTATGGATGGGTGCCATGGGCTTCAAGAAACTGGCAGCAAAGAACGGCGTCAATAAAGCTGAATGGCTGGCGCAGCCGTACGCACCCTAGGTTCAGATTGTTTCGAGCTATGTCGAGAATCGCTTTTCCTGCCGTGCTTTTCCGAGGAGGACCGTATGCCTCACGCGACTCCAATCGCTGCGACAGGCCATGATGCCAGCGAAGCCCGCTGGTATTACCTCTACCGAACCGCAGCCGTCGCTGCACTGGTCACCGTTGTTCTGTTGCTATTTCAGATCATTGCTTTCTTTGCGTGGCCTCCGCCCTCAACTGTGGCCGCACATTTTGCTCTGCTGCGATCGCGACCTTTCATTGGACTGATCAGTCTCGATTTCTTAATCATCGTGGACGAAGTTCTTGCCGTCCCGATCTGTCTTGCGCTTTATCTTAGCCTGCGCCGGGTGCACGAATCGCTCATGCTGCTTGCCACTGCCTTCTCCATGGCATCCATTCTCTGCTTCCTCATCGCGACACCCGCACTCAACATGCTGTACCTCAGCCAGCAGTATGCGGCAGCCGCCACCGGGGTGGAACGGGAGGGGTTTCTGGCCGCCGGGCAAGCCGTTCTTGCGTCCTGGATGGGGACCCCCTTTCAGGTCGGTAATGTCGTTGGATCGATAGGCATGATGCTGATCGGTTGGGTGATGCTACGTAGTCAGATCTTCAGCAAGGTCTGCGGGTATGCAGGAATCGTGGCGGGTGCCCTTGGTTTTGGGATGTACGCGCCCAGAGTCGGGATTTTCATCTCTATTTTCTCGGTCGTGGGCATGCAGGTTTGGTACGTAATGATCGCGCTGACGCTCTTACCTCTCGGCAAGGAACGGCTCAATGGGTACGTCTAGGGCCCAGATTCGGTGCTGGTAGGCGACCAGGGCCTTGGAGGAAAGATCTGCTAACAAGCCGGTTGAACCGGCGACCTCGCCTTCAATCCTGAAGTCCTGCCAGTACGAGCGGTCAACGATGGGTATAAGCTTATTCCATGATTGCGAATAGCCAGATTGCCGAATTGGAAAAAATGCTCGATGCGGTCCGTCTGCAAATAGAGTTTCTCGAGGCGTCTGCTCCTGAACCCGTGCGAGACAGCGAGGCGCGCAAGCGCATTCGAGAAGCCAAGAGCGAGGAATTGGCAATTTTAGAGAAAATTGCGGAGGTCGCCCGATAATCCAGGACAGACATGGAGCGCGCACTCGCATTGCTCATGTCGAGCTTAGCTGTCCTAGGCGGGCTTTGTGGAATTCTCTGGCCTCAGCTATATCGCACATCCCTGGAAGAGCAATACACCCCGCTGAGAGCCCGCGTCGCTGCAGTAGTGCTTTTGCTGCTAGGGATAGCAGGTCTGATTGCGATATTGGCTTATTCGGGAGAATCCGTTGACTTCTTTCCAGCCGCCATCGCCGATTCTTTACGCTTCGCATGCGCCTCTGGCATTTGCTGACCGCTAATCGTAGTGCAGCGAACACCGGGCACCGCGCCACAGGCAGGACATTTCACACTCGTTGCGTAGTCGGGCACTAAACTCATCATGACACCTTAGATGGTGCTTCCCCGAGTCAAGAACCCGGCCGGGAGTGGGTCAAATCCAAGCAAGACACTCGGCCGACAGACTTCGCGACTCTTTGTTGGATCACCTCTTCGTGTTCGCGCACCGTTACCTCGATGGCGGGAAGGTCGAATCAATTTGTATGCACTGCCTAGCCGTGGTTTGTAGCAGCGACAGAGCGGAAGAAGTCATGGAGGCACAAGCATTACATCTGTGTGACTCCAATCCGATTCGAACGCCCTCCAGCATGCAGTAAAGTCGCAAGCAATCGAACGCGATGGTAGGCCATTCTCGTTGAGGAAATTTCGGAAAAGGGCCGCAGAGTTTTTCTGTTGGCCTTTTGCGAACGGGCAAAGGAAAAGGGCCACCCGATCTGTGGAGCAGCCCTTGACCTACGTATTCCACCTGCAGCCCGCGAAATGGAAGGAGCAGAGAATCCTCGAGTCAGATTCAACGATGAATCGACCGAAGGTAATTGTCAATGGGCTTTTGCGGCAGGTAGGTTATGTTCATCCTTTTGGTTTGCGGGCGTAGAATCATCACATGAGCGACCCCCTGACAACTAAATGCCCCGCCTGCGGAGCACTCCCGAACACCCCGCGCGTCCGAATCGATGGGACACTATCGCCCGGGTGCCCGGGCGCATACTCGCACCATGCTTCCTAATGGTCGCCTACCCTCGCGGTCCGTCAAGCGGGCATCTCATCCGCTAAATCAACTGGACATAATCATGTGCTAACGACATGGCGTACATTGCCGCTTGACGTGACGGAAACTTGATTGCACCTTGCGTTTATGGCGTCAGCGATGCCAGACCAACCCGACCGCTTTCTGTGCTCCGTGCGCCTGGAACCGACCGGTCTTACCCTGTTCACCTGTGGACGTTGCATCTGGAATCGCATTTGTGCGGAGAGCGAGAATACAAGTTCTGCGCAGGCCGCGTTCGATACGCACCGATGCGAGGACTTCCCGCCACCACCGATAGAAATCTTCTCGGCAACGCAATTTTAGGACACTACCCTGACCCTGCCTGAAGAGGGTGAAGAAGTCAGCGCAGCGGCCAGCCGCCTGGGGCCCGACTGCAGGCTCTCGTTCGTCACACACTCCCGACCGTTGCTCCTGACGACCGCAGGAGGTTGGCGGCCCAGGTCTGGAAGTCCGTGTTGCAGTCGGTTTCGGAGACGCTCCTGAGGCACAGTAACGCTCGCCTCTGATGGCCGAACTAAACGATTATCCATCCGGATCTTCTCTTCATCGTTTCAATCGAGCGCTGAGGCGGGAGCGACGAAGGCAGCAAACAATCCAGGCTGTTTCTTCAATACGCGAGCTTGGGCAACTTCCTGAGGCTCAGGACTGGAAGTCGGCTCGTCATCTGAACGTTCGCTTGAGGTTCATCAGGTGACCCAGCAGGGGGATACCTGATACCTGGTGTATTTGCGGCCTGAGTCAACGGCTATGCTTGGCAAGAAATAACAGAGCTGTATGACTTGAGCGAAAACCAAGCCACATTTTAGTTTTGGCCATGCTCTTTGCAACTTTCGGCCGATTTGGGTGCCGCAAATGAGCAAACGACAATCGCATGCAAGTGCCATCCAGACCATGACGTGTATGTTTTGCGGGCGAAGTAATTCCAAGGATGATGGACCATATCTGAGTGAACGTGAGGAACTCGACAAAAAAGCCGTGTTGAATCTGAAGGCGCAAGCTCTTTCACAGGAATTTCCCAATCCATCGGGTGCCCTGACTCCACGGTTCTCCGAGGCCTCGTTTCTCATAACCTGCTCTTGCCGAGTTTCGCCGTGGATAGACCATCTCAGCACGGTAGACCGTGCTTTCAGCATCAATTTCGTGAAGAATGCTCAGGCGCAGCTAGGACATTTCCTAGTAGCTGAGTAGCCAAGAAGCGTCTACTCTCGGGACCACAGAGCAAAACTAGACCCAGTGCCGACCCGTTAGATCGCGACAGAGGTGTGGCAAGGTTGGGAAAGAAACCACCGCATGACGTATCGGCGTATTCTCATCGCAGATGATCACAAAACGATGCTCAAGACCATTACACGCCTCCTCGTACCGAGATTCGAGGTTGTGGGAACCGCGTCGAACGGTGCGGAGCTGATTTCAGAGGCGATGCGTTTGCAACCAGACATAGTGATCACGGACATAACAATGCCCGTCCTGAATGGAATCGACGCTGTTCACGAACTTCGGGGAAGGGGATGCTCAGCGAAGTTTATTTTCTTGACGGTCCACCACGATACTGAATTTTTGAGCGCGTGTGTGGCTGAAGGGGCGATGGGATACGTGGTTAAGTCTCGCATGAACAAGGAGTTGATAGCAGCGATCGACGGAGCCTTGGCAGGACAACGATTTGTCTCTCCGGGCATAGCTCGATCACATGGGCACGCCCAGCGATATTAATACCTGTCACGCTCTGATCATTCTGGGTCTCAGCCCTCATTTGGGCATGAACGAGAGCAATCCGATCACCGCCCCACCCAGTACCAACAGAGCAGGATTGATCTTGTACTGCAGTAAGATCAGCAGGACGCCCACGGCGATCGCCCCAGTTTCCACGCCTGTGATCGCGCCCTTCGCCATGGTGAAACAGCCGGCCAGTAGGAGCCCGATGGAGACGGGAGCAAGGCCTTGTTGAATCGAAGTCCTCCAGGGCCAATTCTCAAGCTTCTTCCAGGCACGGGCGACAATAAACGCGAGCAGGGCCGTCGGCCCGAAGAAGGCAATCAGGACAGCCACAGCGCCGAGAAAACCACCCGCCCAATCGCCGATGGAGACGATCATCATCATGTTGGGACCGGGCGCCATCTGCCCCACGCTATACATGTGGATCAACTGGGGAAAGGTGAGCCACTTGTGGACCTCGACCGTCAGTACCTTCATCTCAGGAAATGCCGCCATGCCACCCCCGACGGTAAGGAGCGACAGATAGGCAAACACGCGAACAAGCGCTGGAATCTGGTTCATTGGGGCACACTCTTTTTCTGTTCTTTTCGGGGATAGTGGAAGAGAATCGCCAGAATGCCGACAGCAACCAATGTACGTGGAACCCCCAAGTGCAGCCGGTTCACCGCAATCACGGTGAGTCCCATGAATACGAAGTCGAACTTGCCGGCGAGCGACTTCTTGCTGAGCCCGACGATTGTAGACAGGAGCAGGCCAACCGCCGCTGCCGCCACGCCTTTCAGCGCGGCGGTAACCCAGACGTGGTCACCGTGGATGCGATAGAAGATGCCAACGACAAACATGAGCACAGCGCCAGGCAGGCAGATGCCGATGATGGCAGCGATAGAACCAAGCGCGCCCCGCAACTTGTCGCCCACCAGGATCGCCATATTCGTGGCGTTCAAGCCAGGGAGGCTCTGGCTGATGGAAAGCATCTCGACAAATTCCTTGTCGTCGATCCAGTGTCGCTTGCTGACCAAGCTTCCACGGAGATAAGGCACCACACCACCGAAACTGGTGGCGCCGATGATCAGGAACTCGAGGAAGATGTCCCATATGGCAACTCCTGTCGCATTGGCAGCAGTTTTTCCCGCTTGGAGCAGGGGCGTAGCAGCAGTATTAGCCATGGCTCACGACCTTGATTCCTACAGTCGACGACGTTGCTTTCGGATCATTCATGGGACTTGGGTGGATTCCCCAGTAGACGGTACACCGTCGCCGTCTTGGTAGCCCCCAGGTTGATGTAGTCTTCCGCGGAGTACTGAAGTCCGATAAAGAATGCTTCAGTGCGGCGCAAGGCGTCCTTGTCGAGCGTTGCACGGTCGTTGAATTTGAACTGATAGGCGAACTCCCCGATGAGCGGGCGGTGCTCCCCGCGAGTACGCCAGATGGCCACGTTAGCCTTGCAGGTCAAGCCCGCGCCGAAGTCGAGTTGGCCGATGTCCTGCAAGACTTCCTCGACGATGGTCTTGTTGACCAAATGGATCTGTTCTTTCGGGTGCTTTCGCACTTTTCCAAGCACCGGAAGCATCTCGATCAAAGCATCCATGTCAGTGACATTTTCGCGGCCCAGTCCGATGGCCCCGCGAGTGAATTGCACGTTGTGGGAGTAGAGCAGGCGGATGCCACCCAGCTTATCTTTCAACGGCAGGGCCTGGACCTTAAACTTGACGCGGTGGTCGCCGAGGATGTTCGGCCGGACGTCGGTCTCGGCCGCTGTCTGCAATTCCCCACTCCTGTACTTGAAGACGATTTCAGGCTCGCCGATGGGGAAGCCGTCCTTATAGGGGATGCGGCGGCGCAGAATGAACGCGTTGTTGTAGAGGCGGAATTCATCGGTATCAATAAACAGCACTTCGCGGATCTTCACCGGCTGCTCGATGAAGCCCTCCGTCGTGTACTTTACGCCGTGTTCCTTGGCGGGCTCTTTAAAGACCTTACCGAAGTCGAAGAAGCTCTCACGCGAGTGGAACTTGTTGGGCCGCAAGATGAGCTTGCAGCAGATGTACTCAGGCACGTGGATGGGCATGCCGTCCTTATACTGGCCCGGCTTAAGCTGGGGGACGCGTCCCACCCAACTGGGGGTAACCGGCTCGCGGCGCTTCGCCGTGGCCGTGGTTTCCTTTTGACGACTTAGTGCAGCTGCTGTTGCGGTTGGCATATTCGCCCTTCAAAGCGCTCACTTCTATCGGTTTTGATTTCACTGAAACCGAATACTAAGGACAGCCCAAGTTGATGTTGTAAAAACCACCAGGACGGGGTAAATAACCTGATAGGTGCTCGAACAAGATTTCGGGATCGCCGACGGGAAAGCCGTCCACATAGGAGATACTTCGGCGCAGAATAAACGCCCTGTTGTAGAGGCTGAAGTCGGATGTGTCACCGAAAACGATCTCCCGGACCTCTGGTCTCAGCCCGGCCTCACGGTCCTCTATGAAACCGACACCCACTTTCTTCGCCGTTCGTTGCAGGATTTTGCCAAAGTCGCGGAAGGCCTGAACCGAGGTGAAACGGTCCGGCTTGAGGATGAGCTTGGCTTTCAGATCTTGCACACGATCTAGGGGAGTACCGTCGGCGTAGGCCGACCCAGCGACGCCTATCTGTGACGCAAGCTGCTTGACCTCATGTTTATTACGCTTGTCTTTGCTTGTCCGCATTCTCCTTGTCTTTCTTTGCCACTTCATATCTCCAGTTCCTGAGAATAAGTGGAGCCCGCCATTTTCAAGGATGCCACCAAGTGGTGCCGACGTGAACTCTTGATCAGGGTCAGATCTCGGGCACTTGTTCTTCACGATAACCTACGGCCTTCTTTGCTCATCGGCCGTCAGTGTATGTACGGTCTCTGAATAGCACAACTGGGAATTTTCCCAGTTGTGCAAATTTGCGAACCCGAAGAGGATATGCGCAAGCTTAAATTGTGGGACGGGACTCGCGACAAAGGTGCACGGAATGCCAGGGTCGCGGTTCCGATTAAGGTATGGATAGCATGCGGAGCACGCGGATCTGTTCTGCATGATTACCGTCCCACAATCGGTATTTGGCGTTCGAACGAAGAAGCGGAGTACAGTTTGCCCGTGCCCCAGGAAACTTCTTCCCTGGTTAGTCGCGGCATAACCCTTAGCAGCCCTGTGTACGAGGTTAATGCGGCATTGAAGCCGAAATATTGTCGTGGAGGAGCGATTTCCATGAAGGACAAAAAAACTGTAAACACTAAACGGGCCGCACCTCTGGCCCTGGTGGCACTGCTGCTTTGCGGCACTGCAGTTGCCCAAACCCAAATTCAGGGAGTAATCGATGGACGCCGAGGGGCGACCATGACGGTGAAGTCCCAAGACTCCGGAACGGTGGTCGTTGTCCTCAGTGACAATACCGATGTACAGGAGATTGAGGGCGGACTCCATATGCGAAAGAAACAGATGGGCCTGACCGCTTTAGTGCCTGGCCTGCCTGTACAAGTTAAAGGGTCCTACAACGCTCAGAACCAGTTACTGGCAGACAGTGTCCGGTTCAAAGGCTCCGAACTTAAGACAGCTCAGGACATTCAGGCGGGAGTCGCTCCGGTGGAGCAGCAGGAGCAGGCGCAGCAGCAGCAGATGGCGCAGCAGGAGGCGCAAATCCAGCAGCAGCAAGCGGGGATGCAAGCGCAACAGCAGCAACTGGCCGCCGAGCAGGCCAAGATCGACGCCAACAAGGCCGCCATTGTCGCCGCAAACAAGCGTTTTGGTGAACTCGGCGAGTACAACATCCTCGGCGAAGTGACAGTTCTCTTCGCCAATGGTAAGGTCGCCCTCGAACCGCAGTACAAACCACAGTTGCTGGATCTGGCCCAGAAGGCTAAGACCATCGACGCCTACGTGATTCAGGTGAAGGGCTATGCATCGGCGGTGGGCTCGGCTGCGTTGAATCAGAAGCTTAGCACCGAACGCTCCGACAACGTAACGGATTTTCTGGAGCAGCAGGGTCGTATTCCGCTTACCAACATTCTGGCGCCGGGTGCAATGGGCACCAGTAGGCAAGTAGCGCCTGATACTACGGCTGAAGGTCAAGCAGACAATAGGCGCGTGGTTGTCAGGATACTACAGAACAAGGGTATCGCGGGCAATTAGCGATCGGTCGTGCAAAGAACAACTCAAGAATCTAAGTAAGGGGTAGAGTGCAGTTGGAATCTCGCAAGGATATAAGTCTATGGACCGCAAAGTACGGCTTCTCATAGCGGACACTCACATCTTATTCGCAGAGGCGTGTCAGCATATGTTGGAGCCGGAGTTTGATGTGGTTGGCATTGTCACCGACGGCCGCGCCGCCATCGAAGCGGCAGTTGCCCTGAAACCCAACATAGTCATTCTCGAGGTTTCCTTGCCTTATTTGAACGGCCTTGAGGCCGCCGCGCAGATCAAGCATAGGTTGCGTTATATAAGGCTGATATTCACTACAGCAAATCTAGATCCAGAAGTCGCCGCCGAGGCCTTCCGCCAAGGGAGCTCCGGTTACGTGCCAAAACAATCGCGGTCAGAAGACCTTGTGACGGCAATCCGGACCGTTGCGCGAGGACACTCATATTTGTCCTCACTCATCGCCCGCGAGACCATTGCGCACTTGCTTCATCGACCAGGCCGTGAGGCCCTTAAAAAGCACATTACACGGAGACAAACGGAAATCCTACAATTGCTCGCTGAAGGAATGACGATGAAGCGGGTTGGGGAGATCCTTAATATCTCGCCGGGCACAGTTGCTTTCCACAAATACAACATGATGGCAAGTCTCGGAATAGAGACAAACGCCGGATTGATTCAATATGCGATGAGAAGACATGTGCCTCCTTTACAGGGCAGTTGGCCGGTTACTGACGATGCGGGTCCGAAACCAATCGCAATCATCGATTAGGTAAGGAGTGCCAAAGGGTCCTGAGAGCAAGCAGGGTGGGGCCCCGCATACGAAAGCCTCAGAGATAAACATGGAAGAATAGAGGGCCATGATGAGATGGAAAACAGTGCGACGTCTAGCAGTCATTTGAGGTCACGCACGACTTAGGCCATCAGGAGTTGCTGTAATGAGGTGCAACGGTTCAGGCGGCTCGGCTAAACATGAAAAGGAGACAGGAAATGTCCCAGAATCCGGAATCAGCAAGATTAGAAGAAGCGCGCTCGGTCAATGCCCCCTGGCGAAAGTGGGGGCCCTACCTCAGCGAGCGCCAATGGGGTACGGTTCGCGAGGATTACAGCGAAGATGGTAATGCCTGGGATTACTTCAGCCATGACCAGGCCCGATCTCGCGCCTATCACTGGGGCGAGGATGGCCTTGCCGGCATCAGCGATGATAAGCAATTACTGTGCTTCAGCGTGGCGCTGTGGAATGGCAAAGATCCGATCCTCAAAGAACGGATGTTCGGCCTGACGAACAGCGAGGCCAACCACGGCGAAGACGTTAAGGAATACTATTTCTACCTCGACAGCACGCCAACACACTCGTACATGAAGTACCTGTACAAGTATCCTCAGGCGGAGTTCCCCTACGGCAACCTGATCGAGACGAACAAGGGACGCACCCGTAACGACATGGAGTACGAGCTGCTGGACACGGGTATTTTCAACGAAGACCGCTACTTCGATGTTTTTGTGGAATATGCCAAGCGGTCACCGGAAGACATTCTGGTTGAGATCACAGTGGCCAATCGAGGGCCGGAGTCAGCTATGCTGCATGTCCTGCCGACATTGTGGTTTCGCAACACCTGGACCTGGTGGCCGGGGACGCCCAAGCCTTCGTTGAAGCAGGTCTCTGGCCAAAAGAGGGTACAGACTGTTGCGGCCTCGCACGCCCAACTGGGTGAGCGCTATCTTTATTGCGAGGGAGATGTGCCGCTGCTGTTCGCTGAAAACGAGACCAACAACAAGCGCCTCTTCGGCGGGACTAACGCCTCTCGCTACGTCAAAGACGGAATCAACAACTACGTAGTCAACGGAGATGGAAATGCCGTCAACCCTGAGAAAACAGGGACGAAGTCAGCGGCACATTACCAGTTGCAAGTAGGAGCCGGCCAGACAGCCAGCATCCGTCTGCGACTGAGCGATGCCGCGCCGGCGGCCATGGGCGACCCCTTCAAGAACTTTGATGAAATCATGCAGACCGGTGAGCGCGAGGCCAACGAGTTCTACAAGTCCATAACTCCTGCGCGTGTCACCGAAGACGAGGCGCGCGTTATGCGCCAGGCACTGGCCGGCATGCTCTGGTCCAAGCAGTTTTTCTTCTTCGATGTAGACAAATGGCTTGAGGAACACGGTATCAATCCAATAAAGCCGGGCGGACGTTTCATGCGGAACCGTGAATGGTTTCATATGGTTAATCAGCACGTCATCTCGATGCCCGACAAATGGGAGTATCCGTGGTACGCGGCATGGGACCTGGCGTTTCACACCATTGCGCTCTCCACGGTCGATCCGGATTTCGCCAAGGAACAGCTCGACCTGATGCTGCAGGAATTCTTCCTGCATCCGACCGGTCAAATCCCGGCCTACGAGTGGAACTTCAGCGATGTCAATCCGCCGGTGCACGCTTGGGCAACGATTTTCCTATATCGCACGGAACAGGCCTTTAACGGCAAAGGCGACATCGACTTCTTGAAGCGCTCGTTTGCGAAGCTGTTGCTGAACTTCAGTTGGTGGGTAAACCGCAAGGACCGCTATGGCAAGAACTTGTTTGAAGGTGGCTTCCTCGGACTGGACAACATCGGGGTTTTCGATCGCAGCGCGCCACTGCCTACGGGCGGTAGCCTGGAGCAGGCTGACGGTACCGCGTGGGTTTCCATGTTCTCGCAGAACATGTTGGAGATCGCGGTCGAGTTGGCGGCCCACGACAGCTTTTACGAAGACATGGCCCTGAAGTTTGCGGAGCATTTCATTTGGATCGCGGTCGCCATGAATCAGGTAGGGCCTGAGGGCATGTGGGACGAAGAGGACGGTTTCTACTACGACGTGTTGCGTCTCCCCGATGGCAGTGCCAGGCGGCTTAAGGTTCGCTCGATGGTGGGGCTACTGCCCTTGTGTGCTACTACGGTAATCGAGGCGTGGCAGCGCGAACGGGTACCTCGAGTGGCGAACATCCTACGTAAACGCTGGGAACAAATTCCCGAACTGCGCAACAGCATTCACGCCACCGGGAAAGGGCATTTGGGGTACGCGGAACGCGGTATTGCTGCACTGGTGAACGAGGACAGGTTACGCCGCATTCTGACGCGCATGCTCGACGAGAACGAATTCCTTAGCCCTTACGGGATACGAGCGGTCTCTCGCTATCATGCCGACCATCCTTATGTGGTCAACGTCGAGGGTCAGGAATACCGGGTGAGTTACCTTCCGGCGGAATCCGACACCGGCATGTTCGGCGGGAATTCCAACTGGCGCGGGCCAATCTGGATGCCGGTTAATGCTGTACTGATCCGCGCTTTGTTGCAGTTCTATTTGTATTACGGCGACAACTTTAAGATCGAGTGCCCTACCGGATCGGGCAAGGTGATGAATCTCTTCGAGGTGGCCCACGAAATTGCAAATCGGCTGGAGCGGATCTTCCTGCGGGACCAATCGGGTCGGCGGCCGGTATACGGAGGTACAGAGAAGTTCCAGACCGATCCGCTGTGGAAGGACAACATACTCTTTTACGAGTACTTCCACGGCGATAACGGAGCGGGCCTCGGCGCCAGCCATCAGACCGGATGGACCGGCTTGGTCGCAAAGCTGATCGAGATTTTCGGCCGTATGGATGCGCAGCAGGTCTTGGATGCCGGTAAAGCAGGTGCCTTTGCGAAGGGCGTATCTGCCAAATAGTGATTGGACGAAGTCAACGTACATTGCACAAAACGCTGGTGGCTCTTGGTATGCATTTCCTGAAACCGGTTCACAGGCCTAACTGCGGCAGTCTTGGCGTAGGCATGGCGGAAGGAACCAAAGGCCATTAGCCATAATTTAAGAGGTGGTATGAACGGGTTCAACAAGGCAACGCTGGCGATTCTTCTTCCGTATCTGACAATCCTGAGTGGCTGTCAGGACCTGACTCCACATGACAGACCGAGCTTACTTGACCCCCACATGCCGCGATCGGAGGTCCTCGGCTTGGTGGCCGGCTTTGGAACCACCTTTGCCGCTCTGCCTGACCTGATCGCAATGCTCAAGCGTCGGTCCACCGCAGGCATGAACCCACGCATGGCGGCAATCATGGGCCTCTTTCAGATTCTCTGGGTGTTTTATGGTTTGTTGATTGCCTCGCGACCGGTAATCATTTGGAACGTGATCGCGGTACTGGTCAACTTCATAAGCGTCGGAGCGTATTTTTATTTCGCCCGCAAAGAAAAACCAGTAAAAGCCTAGACGCGGCGGAGCTTCACATGGACAGTTCAACCGCGAGGTGCGGATTTTGTTATGGCTGTCTTTGGCCATGCGATCCTCTGTCTACTAATGGCTTGCTCACGCTGTGCGTAGGCTTGCATTGCGGTCCGGGTAGCGGGACGCTGAATCGCAGCCAGTGGCCTTCTCATGCTGCGCTGGGCAATTCGTAAGGGCTGAGCCTCATCGCGATTACTGCGGACCAGTCCTGGAGAGTTGAAGCAGACATAAATGGCTTCACGAGCTTTTTCGTAATAGACGGACGATGCGGAGCTTCACGCCGACTTCAGCCAGCGACTGTCCATTCGAGTGGGACTGCGGCAAGTGCGGGTGAATATTCCGAGTAAAGGGGTTTTGCACATAGGTATGACAAGCGGTAAGAAGTTTTTGTCACTTGCACTGTGCCTCGCTCTCGCCTCCATTACAATGCCACGGGAGTCGGGCGCAGTAATGTTCTATCAGGATCAGCAACCGCCGCCCGGGTCCACCACCGCGCCTGCGTCTGGCTATCCCGGACAAGGCGCGCCCATGAGCGCCCAAGAACTGCAAAGCCTGGTAGCTCCGATTGCGCTGTATCCGGACGCCTTGGTGGCCCAGATTCTCAGCGCAGCCACGTTTCCTGACCAAGTCGCGATCGCCGACAATTGGCTGCAACAAAACAAGAACCTCAAGGGCTCAGCACTGGGGCAGGCAGTGAACGGGCAGTCCTGGGACCCTAGCGTCAAGGCGCTCACGCAGTTCCCCTCGGTGCTGCACAACATGGCACAGAACCTGGCATGGACGTCGCAGTTGGGAGAGGCTTATCACAACCAGGCATCTGACGTAATGGCCGCCGTCCAAACCTTGCGCGCCCAGGCCAAGGCCGCCGGCAACCTCAAATCTGGTTCGCAGATCACGGTGGTGCAGCAGTCGCCGCAGACCATCGTCATCCAACCGACGAATCCTCAGGTTGTCTATGTCCCGGAATACAACCCGACGGTGGTCTATGGCACACCGTACGCCACTCCCGGCTACAGTACCGGCGATCTGGTGGCGACGGGTCTCCTCTCCTTCGGAGCCGGAATGGCAGTTGGGGCGATGATGAGCGGAGGCTGCTGCGGTTGGGGATACAGCAGTTGGAACTGCAACTGGCACGGCGGCGGCGTGTACTACGGTAACCACCCTTACTACGGAAACAGCGCGTGGCACGGCGGCTACTACGGCAACGGCTATGACAACGCCAATCATTATAACAATGGTTATAACAGCAACGGCTACCACGCCAACAACTACAACCACGGCTACAACAGCAGCGGCTATCACGCCAACAATTACAGCCACAACACGAACGTCAGCGGCAACACCGTCAACGTGAATAATGCGAACCGGCAGAACGCAAGTGCAGATCGAAGCAACGCATCCGCTTCCTCACGCGGATGGGGAGACAGCGGAGCCGGTCGCGGATCGACGGCTTTCAGTGGCTTTGGAGATCACTCCGGCGGCTCGGCGGCGGAGGCTGGGACGACCGCGCGGCCAGTTCTCGCGGCTGGGCAAGCCGCGGTGGCGGCGGAGGTTGGGGCGGAGGCGGTCACAGCTTCGGCGGTGGTGGGTTCCGCGGCGGTGGCCGGAGGTGAGTGCAGAGGAACCTCTTGGACACCAGCCATCAGCCTGGAATTTAAGCCGGAGCCAATGAAAGAGAACATTGGAGAATGCAAATGACGCGCGTCAAGATCATGAGTTTGCGGTGTTGGGTGGGATTCGCACTTCTCGCCCTGGTAATGTCCGTCGCCTCGTGCAACAAATCGGAGAAGCCCGCCGCTACCGAAGTTGCACAGAAGACATTTGCGTCTCCGGATGATGCCGCCAAAGCGCTGGTGGAAGCGGCGAAAGCGGGCAATCGCGACGCCTTGGTGGCGATCTTCGGTCCCGGATCGCAGGACATTATCTTCTCCGGCGACACAGCCCAGGACAAGACATCGTTCGAGAACTTTACCGCTGCCTATGCCACGATGAATCGCTGGCGCAAGCAGACCGATGGCAGCGAAGTGCTCGTCGTCGGAGCCGACAATAACCCCTTCCCAATTCCTCTTAAGAAGAACAGCGCCGGGCAATGGTATTTCGATACCGCCGCCGGGAAAGACGAAATTCTTTCACGGCGTATCGGCGGCAACGAACTAGCCGCAATGGAAGTGGTTGCTGCCATGACGGATGCCCAAGCCGAATACTTCTCGCAACGTCATGACGGCGCACCGCAGTATGCCCAGAAGTTCATCAGCGACGAAGGGAAACAGAACGGGCTGTATTGGAAATCGCCAGAGGGACAGCCTAAGAGTCCACTTGGCCCGCTGGCAGCCTATGCTGCTGTCACGGAAGGATTCACCCCAGAGGCCGGTAAGCAGCAGCCATTTCACGGATACTTCTATCGCATCCTCACCAAACAGGGTGCGGCCGCTCGCGGCGGCGCAAAGGACTATATCGTGAATGGAAAGATGACTGGGGGCTTCGCCTTCGTCGCTTACCCGGAAAAGTACGGTGACACGGGCATCAAGACGTTCATCGTCGACCAGAGCGGGGTCGTGTACGAGAAGAACCTCGGCAAGGACACGAGTGAGCTGGCGAAAGCGATGACCGAATTCAATCCCGACAAATCCTGGAGTCCTATCGGTGAATAGGCGACGATCCATATTTGCGCATCGGGCGCGGTGAATCACGCTCAAGGTTAGGAACCGCGCACGATGGGTCTGCGCAGGTCGGGCGGTGGATCTTGTCCCAGCATTTCTGACGCATAGCCATCGGAGTCGGGGGCGAGAGGCTGGCCTTTGCCAATGCAGCGCCCTCGCCCGGCACTGCAGTATAACTACTCGCCGCCAGCGTCTTCGGTTATCGGCATTATGGAAATACCCGATGTATTTGTAAGAACGGGTTTCACCTGGGCGCAGCGGTGGCGCATTTTGCTTACGACGAACCGAAGGAGGTAGTTACCATGTCCATCTGGCCTCGATATCCCACATTGTATGAGATCAATACGTGGGTTTGGCTTTCTGAACTGAGCCTGAAAACTGGAACCTCCGTCGACTTGAGTTCAGTACCCTCCGCCGAATGGGACGCCATCGCCAATTTTGGTTTCGACGCCGTCTGGTTTATGGGGGTTTGGGAGCGAAGTCCTGCTGGCATTGCTATTGCCAATCAGAACCAAAATCTGGTTCAGGATTTCCGTCGAGCTCTACCCGATTTTAAGCCAGAGGACAATGTTGGATCTCCATATTGTATAAGACGCTACGTGGTTGACAAACACCTCGGAGGTCCTGAAGGTCTTGCCATTGCCCGCCGAGAGCTCGCGCAGCGAAACATGAAACTGCTCCTGGATTTCGTGCCGAACCATGTAGCGCCCGATCACCCATGGGTCATCGACCACCCAGATTACTTCATTCGCGGGAATGCCGAGGAGGCTAGGAACGACCCGGCATCCTACATTGAGGTGCAAGGAAACGTCTTCGCCTGCGGACGAGACCCTTATTTCCCGGCTTGGCCGGATGTTCTACAGCTCAATGCGTTTCAGCCGGGGCTTCGGCAAGCGGTGATTCAAACCGTCTCCAGTATTGCCTCACAGTGTGATGGTGTTCGTTGCGACATGGCCATGCTTCTCCTGAACCAGGTCTTCGAACGCACTTGGGGCAGCCGTGCAGGGCAACGGCCGCCAACCGAGTATTGGGGTGACGTGATCCCTGCTATCAAGAGAGCGCAACCGAACTTCCGCTTCATTGCCGAGGCCTACTGGGACCTGGAGTGGGAGCTGCAACAGCGTGGATTCGATTTCTGCTATGACAAGCGGCTCTATGATCGCCTGGAACATGAAAATGCAGAGAGCGTTCGGCTGCATCTCTGCGCTGACCTTGCCTACCAGGAGAGGCTGCTTCGTTTCCTCGAGAACCACGACGAGCCTCGAGCCGCAGCAACTTTTTCATCGGCAAAGGAGCGGACCGCCGCAGTCACAATATCCTCCCTCCCAGGGGCAAGACTGTTCCATGAAGGACAATTTGAAGGCCGAAAGGCAAGGTTACCTGTCTTTCTGGGCAGACGGCCCGCAGAGCCCGTAGACAAAGCATTGCAGACTTTCTACAACGAGCTCCTGGCGGCTATCAATGCCCCGCTATTTCACGACGGCGACTGGAAGTTGTGTGAGCGTAGCGGCTGGCCCGACAATCCAAGCTTTCAGAACCTGGTGGCCTGGAGCTGGGTCAAAGACGATGATCGACGCCTCATAGTGGTTAACCTCAGCAACAATGCTGTTCAAGCCCGTGTGCAGGTTCCGTGGGAAGACGTACGAGCGGGAACCTGGCGCTTGATCGACGCGCTTTCAGATGCGAGCTACGACCGCGACGGTGATGAGATGGCGGCGTCGGGGTTGTATGTCGAATTAGGACCTTGGAGTTACTGCTTCTTCCAGTGTCGTCGCGTCAGCAAGGGATGACGATGCGTCGACACCTCCATCGGTGAAATGTGATGCTGGCCAGGAATTGAACGACGCCAATGTGGCCACTAGTATGTATTTCCTGAAAACGGGTTCACCAGCGCACCTGCGATGGCTGCGAATTTTTGAGCCACTGATGGTGATTACCGGAATTGTGCAGCCGCTCGCCACAATACCGTCGATATCCAAGTTGTATTTCACGCATAGCCAACATGCTGCCGGCCAATCATTAACAACATGGGCCATCTTCGGCGTGGCAACCCTATTGTGGGTGGTGTATGGATTGCTCAATCGAAAGCCCGCCATCTATGCCGGTAATATCATCGGACTGGTGATGAACCTGCTGATGGTGAATGGCATCCTGATGAACGCCGGATGGACCTATTAAAGTCCAAGATGAGTCCATCTACCGCGCCTATGGGCCGCTTTCAGCCGGCCAACATCATCGCCGGTTCTACGGCAATGCAGAGCATCCAGACCGGCGCTTCGCCGTGACGCATGCAGCTGCAGATTTAGCTCCTATTATCCAGCGAGACCTGAGTGACGGCTTGGGTCATAGCAAAGTCACTTGCGCTGGCGGTGCTCGCATTCCTCGGATGTCTTCACGGAACAGCGCAAACGGCGCAAGGGCTGCCCGAGATTGATACAGACGTCAAGCTGAGTTCCGATCTGCGTGGTAGTTTCCAGGTGACCAGACGAGAGAAGGCGGCGATCCCAGCCAAGCTGAAATGGGCCCCAGCCTTGATTTCTACCTAGAGCCGTTGGTTCGGTTACAAACGTCACTACCTACATTCGGTCTGGACGACTCGAACTCCCGGCCTCTGTGCTTTCAATCGGATACCGCTATCTGCAGCAGGCCAACAACGCGCCAGCGATAAACGGATCGATCCGGTCGTAACCCTTAAGTTTCCGATGAAAGGGAGACTTCTGCTCATCGACGCTAAGCGGCGGACCTTGACTGGCAGAACGGTAGCTTCTCGTGGCGTTATCGCTACCGCTTTGAAATCGAAAAGGCGCTCACCAGTCGCTCCTACCACCCTGCACCGTACGCCAGCGCCGAGTTCTTCTACGAGAGCCAGCATGGCAAGTGTCTCCCGCCTCTGCCGGCAATCAGCAATGTGGTCGCCGTTCTTCTTGACCCAGTTGAAAACTGGGATTTCTGCATGATTTCAGTGGATTGGCCGTCGACGTGCGATCGTACCGCGACTGCTCTCTTTGACAACCTAGGAAATTTCCCAGTGGCACACCTCGCTCGAAGCAGTTAATGTGTACACCCCATCACGAGTGACAGAGCAACAGGATTGAATCGAGAGGTAAGGGGTTGATGAACGCCATTGTCGCTTCTTGATCACAAGTGTTACGGGGAAGGCACAGGACGGGATCTAGCTCGCCAGAACCAAGACGTGGATGGTGTACCGTCTGGAAGGCAATGCACCGCAAAGCCATGAGTGACGGCACGGAAAAACCCGTGCTCCAACGAGGTAAGGATCATGTCGGAACCCACGTCGTCCCCAAGTATGTATTCACTCCATGAGACACGTAGGCTGCGCCTGCGCGTCTATTATCCGAGTGACTGCGATCAACTGGTGCTCCACACAGACCTGGGCTGGGACAAGGATATCCTTCCCAGCACCATTGATCGTAGCGCTTCATTCGCCGAGTTCAATTTGGAGACGACCCGTCCGTTCCTCTATGTAAAGCCCTGTTTGCGGACGCCGTCAGGGTTGCTCTGGGCTACAGGGGCCAACCGCCTCGTGGTTGCCACCAAAGAGGGCATCCGCGACATTTATCCCTCTTTTCACTCCATGGAAAAAGGCCGTATTCTCGACGTCATTCCTTTGGAATCAAGTATTCTGAACCGCCAGCACAGCCTCCGCGTTTACCTGCCCGCAGGGTACGAGGAGAATACTTGCCGCTCATTTCCTGTCATGTACATGCAGGACGGGCACAACCTATTCTTTCCTCAAGAGGCATTCATGGGAAATGACTGGGGCGTTAACGATACCATCGTCTTGCTCAACGGAATGAACGCAATCGAGCAAATGATCGTCGTCGGCATCTGCTCGGGGGATCGGATGCAGGAATATACAAGCCCGGGATATGAGACCTACGGCCGATCCGTGGTGGAGGAGATCAAGCCCTACATCGATTCTCACTTCCGCACGCGTCCCTTGCCGAGAGCCACAGGCGTGATGGGATCTTCACTCGGAGGTGTGGTTTCGTTTTATATGGGTTGGCAATGGCCGGAGGTGTTCGGAAACGTGGGCTGCCTGTCGAGCACCTTCACCCACAAGGACAATTTGGTGGAGCGAGTGCTAAGTGAACCCCGCAGAGACGTCCGCTTCTATATCGACACGGGCTGGCCGGGTGACAACTACGAGGTTGGACTCGCCATGGCCATGGCGCTGGCCGGACGCGACTATCACTATGGACACGACTTTCTTTACTTTGCTTTTCCAAATGCCGAACACTCGGAGCGGGATTGGGGCCAGCGCCTCCACTTGCCCTTTCAATTTTTTGCGGGCCAGCCGGCCGCGATTTCCCGGCTTATGGAGGTCGCTGGCCAAGAAATTGAGGGTAATTAATCACGACGTTCGCGATGTCCGTGCATTTCCTGGAACTGGCGATCATCAAGCAACGGGAGAGATGAATCGCGGACCGGAAAGCACCTGTTCGAATCGCCAATCAGGAGTTCGGGCAAGATGGCAACATGGCGCAAATGAAGCGCGTCTTCGACCGTTTCGAAAACTCATGCGGCGAAGCGCTTGTAGCCCATACTGCGATGGGAAGGTCATGGCTATCCGCGATTGCGATGATCCTGAGGCGTTTAAGTCATGTCGCTTCAGCTTGCGCATCCCGCGAGAGTCATGTGCTGAACCACATGACCGCGATGACCATAATTGCCGACGGCGGCATAATCCAGAAAAGCCCCGGCTGTAACGGAGAAACACATGGACAAGCATTACGACCTGATCATCATCGGCAGTGGTGCCGGAGGAGGAACCCTGGCCCGCCATCTTGCGTCTTCGGGCAAGAGCATCCTCGTGCTGGAGCGCGGAGACTGGTTAAAGCGCGAAGCACTGAACTGGGATCCGACAGCCGTCTTCGTAGATAACCGTTACATCTCGAAAGATACCTGGTACGACCGCAGCGGCAAGGCGTTTCAGCCGCAGATCCACTACTTCGTTGGCGGATCGACCAAAATGTACGGTGCCGCTCTCTACCGTCTCCGCAAAGAAGACTTCGGCGAGCTCAAGCACTATGACGGCATCTCTCCCGCGTGGCCCATCAGCTATGACGAGATGGAGCCGTACTACACTAAGGCCGAGCAGATGTACCATGTTCACGGCATGCGGGGTGTAGATCCTACCGAACCGCCATACAGCGCTCCCTATCCCGATCCGCCCGTGTCGAATGAGCCGCGCATCGAGCAACTTTCCAATGACTTAAAGGCCGCCGGCTACCATCCGTTCCCTGCTCCTTGCGGCGTAATGATGAACGAGCAGGACATGGCTTTCAGCACATGTATACGCTGCCAGACGTGTGATGGATTCCCCTGCCTGGTGCATGCGAAATCCGACGCCGAAGTCATCGGCATCCGCCCTGCGCTGCAGTTTCCGAATGTTACCTTGCTGCGCAACACGCGGGCGCTCAAGCTCAGCACAAATTCCGCCGGCACATCTGTGACAGAAGTCATCGTGGAAGTCGAAGGGAGCAGGGAGGCTTTCCATTCAGACATAGTGGTAGTTTCTTGCGGCGCCGCCAATACTGCCAAGCTGCTGCTGATGTCGGCCAACGATAAGCATCCTAATGGACTGGCGAACGGCTCGGACCAGGTAGGGCGTAATTACATGTTCCACAACAGCCAGGCGATGCTGGCTGTTTCGAAGGAACCAAATCTCACCATGTTCCAGAAGACGATGGCCCTTAATGATTTTTACTTCGGGATGGAAGGCTTCGAGTATCCCGCGGGTAATATTCAGATGGTGGGCAAGTCTGTGGGTCCGATGTATCGCGGCGAAAAGCCCATCGAGACTGAGCTCTCGCCGATGGGTACGTTAGATCACATTGCACGCCACGCAGTAGATTTCTGGCTCTCGACAGAAGATTTACCCGACCCTGAGAATCGCGTGACGGTCGATAGGCAAGGCAACCTCACCCTCAGCTATACACCCAATAACCAGGTGCCTAAGCAGAAGCTCTGCGACAAACTGAAGTCCATGCTCAATCACTTGGGACTGCACCCTCATCATCTGATCCCGCGCAACATTTACATGAAGAATGAAATCCCCATCGCGGGCTGCGCGCATCAGGCAGGGACTTGTCGCTTTGGCAGAGATCCAAAAAGTTCCGTGCTCGACACCAATTGCAAGGCGCATGAGCTCGACAACCTATACATCGTCGACACCAGCTTCTTCGTCAGTATCGGGGCGGTGAATCCAGCGCTTACGGCTATGGCGAATGCAATCCGAGTTGGTGATCACCTGTTGCAACGATGGAAATAGTCCGAAAGAGCAACCAACTTGCATCGAAAACAGAACAAACTGAATGAGCGCGTCTCCGAGAGCAGCCCGCACCGATGTAGGCTTGATTTATCTAACCGGTCTGGTGCAGGGCTTGGCGTTGGTGACATTCTCCGCCGCCAGTTCCCTCTTCACCAGTCCGCGTGGATACGGCTTCAGCAGCACGAGGTATGGATCTCTGTTCTTGCCCCAAGTGCTGCTCGCCATTCTCGCTTCCGGTCTGGCGCCGACATTTGCAAACCGCTGGCAGCTGAATCGGGTGCTGGTTCTTGGAGTTCTCGCAGACCTGGTTGCAATGTCGCTGCTCGCCTTAAGCAACTTGCTGATGGCACCCCGGATGCTGCATTTAGACTGCTCCTGGTTACGACCGGAGCTCTGGGATTCGTCTTCGGTGCCACCGTCATGGTGTTGAATACCTACGCCCAAGATTTCTTTCCCAAAGGTCTGATCGCGCCGTGCTCGCGCTGAATGCTCTGCTGGGAACCGGCACAGGGCGGGTGGTGCCAGCAGGACATGGCTAAGGCCCATGAGGCGCGCTTAAGTTATGCCGCTTCAACTTGCGTACATACGAAGGTCGTGTGCTGAAACCACCCGGACCATGAGCCAGATATTCGCGGCGGTAGAATGCCAACGCAAACCTACAGACGAACTGTCCTCAGTGTTCAGAAGCAAAAGGAAGGTGCTTCGAGGGGCCGAAAGGGAGCAGGAACGGTGTGTCAGAGCGAGGGGAATTTGGCGTGAAACCAGACCTAGTGACCTATTCGATAGGCCGATGCGACTGACAAATCGCGCGGTCCGATGCTTGGATCAAGAAGGATCGGAAGGACCAACGTGGCTATTTCTGAGTCGAGAACGCGGTTTGTCAAGAGGTATCTGGATCCGGCAGACCGATTGCAGGAGGTTCTATGTGGGCTGATCATGGTGCTCGACTTCACCCTCATAGGGGGGCTGACGGCGGGCGCAGGAAAGCAGGGAGTGCGACACTTACTGGTTGGCGCACTTGGTTGCAACATCGCCTGGGGCATTATCGATGGAGCGCTCTACGTGATGGGCAACCTCACGAATCGCCGGCAGCGTCTCCGCTTCCTAAACAACGTGAGGAATGCTGCAGATGAGAGCGTTGCATTCTCGACGATCAGCGGCCAACTCGACCCGCTGCTCGAACCGGCGACTAGCGCAGAGGAACGCAAAGGTATTTGCCTGACAATGCTGCCTGTGTTGTCACGGATCGAATTGCCCCACGCTGACATTATCAAAGACGACATCTATGGAATGGTCGCCATCTTTTGGATCGATCTGGCGTCGGTAATCCCGGCGGTGATCCCGTTCCTGATCTTTTCAGAACCACGCTTTGCTCTTCGGGTTTCGAATGCCCTGCTTATCGCATCGCTGTTCGCTGCAGGGTTGCTGTGGGGAAAGTTCACGGGGTTCAACCAGTATATGGCAGGATGCTGCGCGATGCTGATTGGTTTGGCGCTCGTCGGGGTTGCGATTGCGCTTGGCGGGTGACCCCACGATGTCATGATGGTATTCGGGAGATGATAACCACGCGACGATACGGCTTGATTGCGGCGGTTATTCTCTGCCTTGGCCAGGCGTTGGGCCAGGGAACGCCGGGCAGCGCGCCTGCCGCCTCGCCCGATGCCCCCCAAAACCCATGGTCCTACAATCTCACGGTCGATGGCTACATCGTTCCCAACAGTCAGTCCTACGTGGATCCAGTCTTCACAGCGAACCGCGGCTGGCTGCACCTGGAAGCGCGCTACAACTACGAGAACCTGAGGACCGGGTCGTTGTGGGTCGGCTATAACTTCACCGCCGGCAAGAAGCTGGTGCTGGACGTCACGCCCATGATCGGGGGCGTTTTCGGAAGAACCAATGGGATCGCACCCGGCTGCGAGGCCTCGCTGACCTATAAGCGGGTCCAACTGTCGATCTCGAATGAATATGTATTCGATACGACGCATAAATCGGGGAGCTTCTACTACAGCTGGCCGGAACTAACCTACTCGCCGAGGAATTGGTTTCGCGTGGGCCTGGTGGCGGAACATACAAAGGCTTTCCATACCAGCCTCGACGCCCAGCGCGGGTTCCTAGTCGGAGTGTCCCATAAGAAGTGGGAGCTTACGACGTACGTCTTCAATGCCGGCTTTACCGATCCGACGGTGACGCTTGAGGTTGGGGTGAGTTTTTGAACTGGTTTTCGGGAAGTTGCACGGCGAATGCCCGGCACATCCAGTTGTTTGTATAGTCGCCTAAACCGATGCTCAAGAAATTCTACTTTAACCGACGTTATCAGGTGTTCAAAGTGATATTTGAAAGGCGGTATCGCCAAATGCGGGCGAATAATAGAATCGCGATAAAAACGAGGAAGGCAAGGTAGGGCCAGCGATTTCCGGCGCCAGCATCAGAGGCCACCACATTAAGCGGTAGCGACAAGTCAGCGCTTTGCGAACCGCGCCGTACGGCGATCTCCAGTGACCAGTTGCCGACGGTTGACAGGTTGAGTTCCGCTGACCGCAAGAGCTTGTTCTGTGTGTCTTGGTGGGTTGCGCTAACGGTCGAGGATGTCGC
>CAWFYX010000003.1:0-97500 GCA_963820175.1 uncultured Acidobacteriaceae bacterium
CAGTCTGGTGTACCAGGAAAATACCGCGCCGCCGTTGCCGTCGTAAGTGAAGTAGGGAAACTCGCCAAACTGCAGCGAGCCGCCATCGTAGACATGTACGTCTCCCGCACCCCACATCAACTGACCGCTGGCGGAAATCTTGTTGGCGTAAAGATAATTGTTGCTGCCAAAGCCGTGATTGCGCACCCAGGAGACAATGACCGAGCCGTTGTCGGCGGCGTGCAAATCGGCGAGCAGGTAGTCCTCGCCGGATTCCTGCAGGGTGACGCCATACGACAAGTGCGTGGGTCCCACCCACAACGGCTTGCCATTGGGATCGAGCTTCTGCAGGATCACGTCACTGTTGGTGGTCCAGGCGACGACCACGTTGCCATCGCTGGTGGCAGCAATCTTCGGGCTCGCATGGAAGCCGGGATCCCAGGTCATCGCGATGCCCAGCGCTCCCCACAGTGGCTGTCCGGTGGAATTCATCTTGGCCGCAGTCACCTGTGGATTGTTGGGATCGCGGCGATCGTCGAGAAACGCCAGCAGGGCATTGCCGGCGGCATCGATGGCCAGACCGTAATCCTGGGTAGAACTCAGGCCCAGCTTGGCGACCTGGACGCCGTCATGCGGAAACTGCTCCACGCCATTGGCATTCAGCAACTGGTAGTAGACATCGTAGCCATTCGGCGGAGGGTCGTTGGGATTATTGTTGAACCAGCTTACGTACCAATTGTTATTGGGCAACGGCAGCAACTTGGGCTGCACCTGATCGGCGCCCGCAATGTTCGATAGATCGAGGTTCTGAGAAGGATCGGAAGACCATTGCGCCCAGGCGCTCGTGGCGAGGGTGAGTCCGACAGCACATACGATTGCAATACGAATCGCGTATTTCATTCGCGCTCCTTAATTGTCTCTGCTGGGGAACGGCTGGAATTCTACAGGCCACCCGCCGCAAAGTCTCTGGATTTTTCGCGGAGTCAGGACGCAGGAAGCATATGTACCCGGATGCAAGTCGCGGCTTGCGGCTGCAAAAGACAGTGTCCGTTAGAAAGGGGTGGAATGGCATGGCATTACAGGCTGCGGAAAAAGTCGGGTTCGACGCGTTTTGAAGGGGCGCAGCTTTAGCTGCGCCGTCGCAAGTCCATTATTCCTGTCATCCCGAACCGGCTTCAGCCGGTGAGGGAACTGCTTTCCCGACTTTTTCAGCGGCCTGTTCAGCCGGTGAGGGACCTGCTTGTGAGACTTCTTCCGCAGTCTGTTCAGCCGTGCCGCGAGCATGCCCTCCGGAAAGGGCTTAAAGCCCCGACCAACCGCGGCTGAAGCCGTTTCTGATGGAGTTCGATTTCGCCAGGCTAAAGCCCGGCGCTTCCACCGAAGGCCGTCCCCTCCCCTAATGCTTCACGCTCTCCAGCAGCTTGGCCTCCTCGGCTGAGGGCGGTTCGGCGCGCCCGCCAAGATATTTCGCCAGAAAGTTTTCAGCCGCGGCATTGAAGGCCATGTTATTGGTCGGGCGAGCGAAGCCGTGTCCCTCGTCGGGAAAGACGTAATATTCCACCGGCTCGCCGTTCTTGCGCATGGCGGCCACAATCTGGTCGCTCTCCGCTTTGTTCACCCGGGGATCGTTGGCGCCCTGCCCGATCAGCAGCGGAGCCTTAATCTGGTCAGCCTTGAACAGCGGCGACTGCGAGTTGAGAAACTCTTCCGAGTCGCCCATACGCTTGTGGAAGGTCGATAAGATCGTTGACCAATAGGGCGGAATCGTCTTCAGCAACGTGTTCAGGTTCGACGGCCCCACGATGTCGACGCCGCAGGAGAAGGCCTCGGGCGAGAAGGCCAGCCCGGCCAAGCGTGGCATAGCCGCCGTAGCTGCCGCCCATGATGCAGACCTTCTTCATATCGGCTACACCCTGCTTCACCGCCCAGTCTTTTCCGTCGAGCAGATCGGTGTGCATCGTGCCCGCCCATTGGCGATCGCCGGCATTGACGTACTGCTTGCCGTAGCCGGTCGATCCGCGGAAGTTAATCTGCAGCACCGCGTAGCCGCGATTCGACAGCCACTGTGCGTACGGGTTGTAGCCCCATTCGTCGCGTCCCCACGGGCCGCCGTGCACAAACAGCACCATGGGAAGATTCTTCGCGGTCGCGCCGGCCGGGGTGGTCAGATAGCCGTAAATCTTCATGCCGTCGCGCGCGTTGTACTCGATCGGCTCCATCTTCGCTAGTTGATATTTCTCCAGCGCCGGGACGGTTGGTGAACAGCAGCGTGGCCTGCTTCGCCGGGCGGTCATACAAGTAGAAATAGATCGGCCCATCGTCGGTGACGTAGGTGACAATCCACTTGTTGTCGTCCAGGCTGCGCGAGAGACTGACGATGTCGCCCTCGTGGGCCTTCTGCAACACCTGGTAGTCGGCTTTGATTTTGGGGTCGATGAAGTCATACTCGGTACGCTGCTTCACGAAGGTTACGACTTCCAGGGCGTTGCTCTTGGGCTGGGTAACGATGCCTTGAATATCAAATTGCGGATCGGCGGCGATCACCTTGCGCGCGCCGCTGGCGATATCGATCTCCAGCAGCCGAGCGGCGTTGGCGTCCAGGCTGGTGCCAACCCAGACATTCTTATTGTCGGGAGTGAATCCGAAGACCCCGCCAAAGGTTTCGTCCGGCCCCCACTTGATCAACTCGCGCCACGGCGCACTAGCATCGTTACGCACCCGGATGATGGTGCCTCCATCGGGCGTCGACACTTGCGCTGCGCGTACCTTCAAATCGTTGTCCGCCTGCCAGCCCGCCACGTCGCCGGGATTCTGCGTGTTCATCGCGATCTTGCCGGTCTTCAGATCCAGGCTGTAGACGTCGAACAACTGCGGATCGCGCTGGTTGCTCTGAAACAAAATGGTGTCGGGAGTCTTCCAGTCGTAGCCCACAATGTCGACGCGCACCTTCTCAAACGGCGTCAGGTCCTTGGTCTGCTTGGTGGCAATGTCGGTCTGGTAAAGCCGCCAGTTCTCGTCGCCGCCCACGTCCTGGGTGTAGAGAATGTGCTGGTTGTCATACTGCCAGAGGAAGTTGCGAATGCCGCGCTTAGTGTCTGACGTCACGGCCCGATCATCGGCCTTGCCCAGAGTGCGAATCCAGACATTGAGCACGCCGTTGACTGGTGCGAGGTAGCCAAGCTGCGTGCCGTCAGGCGAGATCTGGGGATCGGCGCGCTCCGGATTACCGAAGAGCACGGATCGCGGAATGATTTCGGTCGTTGGTTTCTGTTGAGCCGCTAAGGAAGGCGCTGCTAATTGAGCCATAATCAAAGATAACAATAACCATAGGCTTGGCCGCATGAGGTGACCTCCAATTCTGCCGCACCATACTCGCACCGGCTCGAATCCGGCGCAAGCGGAGAATGCTTTGTCCCGGCATGCCTTACCGCTGTTCTCGCGTAAAATGGCACGCTAAGCCGCAGCCCCCGGAACATTCATGCGCGTCATTGCCGGTCAATATCGCAGGCGCCCCTTGCATTCGTTAACCGGCCTCGATCTGCGTCCCACCAGCGACCGCCTCCGCGAAACTCTGTTTGATGTACTGGCCGCTGCACCGGGCCTGGCAGACACCGTGTGGCTCGACCTGTATGCGGGGACGGGCGCGGTCGGCATTGAGGCGCTCAGCCGTGGAGCGCGCCAGGTATATTTCGTGGAATCGGCGAAGAAGCATGCCCGGCTGCTGCGGGAGAATCTTGCCGGGCTCGGGATCACGGAAGGCTTCGAAGTGCAGGAACGCGAGGTCGCGAAAGCCTTGCCGTTATTGGAGACCACGGGGGTAGTTTGCGACTACTGTTTTCTCGATCCGCCGTATCGCATGCGTGGCAGCTACGAGCAGGTGCTGGGGTATCTTTCGCAAGCTCGCCTGCTGCAGCCATCGAGCATCGTTATTGCGGAACACGAAAAGAAGTTCGATCCCGGCGAACGTTTCGGTGCGCTGCTACGGTACCGCCGGCTTGATCAAGGCGACGCCTCGTTGAGTTTCTACCGCTTGATGTAAGATTTCTGCCCGACGAGCTTCCGGCTCGTGGAGAGGTTTGGTTATGGCGAAGGCGGCTGCTCACAAGAAATGGAAGTACGATCTGCATCCCAGCGTTCGCATGGCGCAGTCGGTAATTGCCGGCATGAAGGAAAAGACCGGCCGCTCCGTCGACGAGTGGACCAAACTGACCAAGAAGGAAGGTCCGTCCGGAGAGGAAGAACGGGCGCAATGGCTGAAGAAAACGTACGGACTAGGAACCAACTATGCTTCCTGGATCGCGGCCCGCGCCAGCGGAACGAGCGAGGGTAACGAGGATGCCGACCAATATCTCCGCCATGCGGAAGATTATATCGACAAAATGTACGCCGGGCCGAAAGAGCATTTGCGCTCAATCTACGATGAGATTCTGACCTATGCCAAGACTCTGGGCCGCGACATCGGAGTCTCGCCCTGCCAGACGATTGTTCCCATTTACCGCAATCACGTGATCGCGCAGATCAAGCCCACCACCCGCACCCGCATTGATCTGGGACTGGCGTTACGCGACACCAAGACTCCCAACCGGCTGATCGACACCGGCGGCTTTGTCAAGAAAGACCGCATCACCCACCGCATCGAAATCTCTTCGACGGACGACTTCGACGACGAAGCAAAACGCTGGCTGCGTGTGGCCTACGAGATGGACGCGTAAAGGCAGTGGATGGTGGTTAGTGGATAGCAAACATTTCTTGCCAGCTCACACTTTCACTGCGAGGCCGGGGATGCACTGGGTGTCTCGTCGCAAGCTGTTATCTCGGCAACATGAGCAATCTGAATGTCGCGCCTTGGTTTTCCATCTGGAGCGACCACCTCGAGCTCGAGCTTTGTTGGTTTAGAAATTGGCTGCGGTGTTTGCAGCGTGATGTTGAACGGCGCATTTATTTCCGCTGATAGTTCGCTTGCGGCCTCGGAAACCTCAGATGCAGACCGCGGGTAGGCAGCTACGCCACCGGTGCCGACGACAATTTTGTTGAACCTTCCGCGGTGAGTGTGGTCGCCCTTATAGTCGAGAACCAAGCCGAACACAGCTGGCCAGCGGTTCTGCAAGAACATGTGGAGAGTCTGGTCAGATGAGTAACGGCTGGCATCATCGTCGCCGTCGCTGATGACAACAAGAGCTGTGTCCCGGACCTTCACCTTTCCACCTGTGTTGATGAGAGCATCGTTAAGTGCCGTTCCGCCTTTTCGGAGATATTGTGCCGACAAGCGATCCAGCAATTTGTTGGTTGCCTCCCGACCGCTAGCGTATTCCAGTATCTCGTCGCGAAATACGACGACGGCAACACGTTCTCCAGCGTTCGCCGCGAGCTGCTCCGCCGCCGCGACGGATTGGCTCCATACGTCGTGCATGCTGCCGCTGACATCTACCAACAGTATGGTCACGGGCCTCGGCCCCTCGCTAAACGAAATGACCTTCGCAGGGACGCCGTCAATTTCCGCACGCAATTGTTCTGCCGTGATGTTCAGGGGCACCTGGCCGCGATCATCCGACAGACGCAAAGTCGTGGTCACCCGGCATTCTTGCCCGAAGCCTTCCCCAGCGACGAGGATGACGCCCAGAGAGATCAGAAGCACATGCCCGAAACGTCGAAGACCATTTCTCATATTTCTTGTGGCGGTCACGTTTATGTAGCTATTCCGCGTGCCGGCGGGGAACCCGCTTGGAGAGATTGCACAGGGTTTCGTATACCACAGTGTCAGAGCTTCGAGCCAGATCCCACGCTGTGATACGTTGGTCGCCACTGCGGCCAATCAGTACCACCTCATCGCCGATGGCAGCGCCGGGCACATCCGTCACATCCACCAGCGTCAGGTCCATCGAGATGCGCCCCACCATGGGAGCCCGCTGGCCGCGCAGCAGCACCTCACCCCGGCCGAGGAGAGGGTCCAACTCTCGGACGTCGCTGGAATTCCGGCGCTGGGTCGAGACCTTGCGCGACAGGCCGTCTCCATATCCCACCGATACCACAGCAATGCGCGCGGGCGCGGCGGTAACGTAAGCGCCGCTGTATCCCAGCGCCTGACCTGCCGGCACGTCGCGCAAGCCGATGATGTGCGTCTTCCAGGCGAGAACCTGCTTCAGCGGGAGCACCGGCGACATCGGTTGCCGGAGATCCGTCAGTGTGGGACCAATGCTGTTCGTAGCCATAAAGCGCGAGACCCGGACGCACGAAGTTATGCCAGGCGTTGGGCCGGGCGCCGACTGCTCCGCTGTTGGCCAGGTGGCGCAGCGGCGGATGTAATCCATGATTCGCCAGCGTGCGCAGCGCCTGGTCGAAGCGCTCGATCTGCTGAGCCGTGCCCTCGTCATCCACTACTTCGGACGAAGCCAGATGACTGAACACGCCTTCCAGCGTCACCTGCGGCAAGCGTTTCACGCCCTCGGCAAATGATCTCCAACTCGGCGAAGGGAAGTCCCAGGCGGCCCATGCCGGTGTCGATCTTCAGATGAATCGGCACCGCGCGATCCAACCGCAAGCGCTCGGCGGCATGCGCTAACGCCTGCGCATCTTCCAGACGAAACACCGCGGGAGTCAGCTCATGACGCAGCGCCTCTTCTTCTTCACCGGCGAACAATCCGCACATCACCAGGATGCGTCCGCTAACTCCGACTTCCCGCAGAATGATGCCTTCGTCGGTGGAGGTGACGCCAAACCATTTCGCGCCTGCCCGTTCTAAAGCAGGTGCGCACTCTTCCACCCCGTGTCCATACGCGTTACACTTAACTACCGCGCAAATCGTTACCTCTGGCCCGACGTGATTCTGCAAAACATTGAAGTTGTGCCGTAAAGCGGACAAGGAAACTTCCGCCCAGTTGGGACGGGTTTCAATACGGGAGGATGTTAAGGTTGTCGCCAAGTCTCGATGATACAAGCAGAGTGGCTGCGACGGCCAAGGGCACGACTGTTACTGAGAAGCTTCCCATGACCGGAATGATAATAACCGGTACCAAACCATTGTTACGTACCAACTTACAGCCGAAACGCAGGCCTGCGCCGGCGAAAATGTTACCTTTGTGCTATCAGGTAATTAATAATCCAACTAAAGAGCTATTCATATGTAGACATCCGTGGTATAAAACCGTGATGAAACTTAGAGTCTCTACAGTTTGCAGATTCGGCTGGCCCGAAAGTTGAATCGGTTTGCGCTCGGATACACGGCCCCGGTGAAAAAGTAACCTGGGGCAGCAAAGTCGTAATCATGATTAATGTCATTATCGCTGACCATCAGGCGATTTTTCGCGCGGGCATTGCCAAGGTGCTTGCGGTCGAAGAAGACATTCGCATTGTTGGACAGCCACAATCGCCGGAGCAGTTGTTAAATGCGCTGGACAAGCTGCGCTCGCGAGTATTGGTTCTCTCCTCCAGCTTCCTCTCCTCTCTTCCTGCGATTCAAGAGATCGCGGGCCGGCAACAGGTCGCAATCTTGATACTCTCCGATAACAACGAGAATGCTCCCGACTTCATGCGCATGGGCGTGCAAGGCGTGATCTACCGTTCGGCCAGCGGCAACATCGTGCTGGAAGCGGTACGGCGGCTGGCCGCCGGCCAGTCCTTCCTGCAAGGCCCCAATTCCGCCGAAGCGGAAGTCAATGAAGACCTGGTGGGAGCGCGGGTGCGCAAGCGCCTCTCCGAGCGAGAGTTGCGCATCATCGCCGCTATTGTGCAGGGATACAAGAATCGCGAGATCGCGCTTCAGCTCTACACCAGCGAGCAAGTCATCAAGAATGCCTTGCGCAACATCTTCGACAAGATCGGTGTGTCCGATCGCCTGGAACTGGCGTTATTTGTGGTTCATCACCGCATCCTGGCCCAGGCTACGGCTTCGATTGCCGTCAATCCGGCGCGGCCACGACTTTCGCCTGCCCCCGAAAAACGTCCTATCCTGGGAAATACTTCTACTTCGATTAACTGATCTGCGCCCCACGAACCGTGGCTGGCAGGGTTCGCCATATACAATGTCATTCCGGAGGTCGCTTGCCCATGCGCCAAGCCGTCCGGTTTTCTCTACTTTGCACAGCCCTCGTACTTTCCGTCATGCTTTTTTCGGGTCCTCCTATGAATGCTCAAGCTGCCAGCACCGCTCATCCGCAAACCGCGTCACCCTCAGGTCCGCCTACCGTTGCCGAAGCTGAAGAGTTCATGCGCAACGCCGAAGTCCGGCTCAACGATTTAACCGTGAAGGCCAGCCGCGCCTCCTGGGTGCAATCCAACTTCATCACCGACGATACCGAGATCCTGTCGGCCGACGCCAACGAAGCCCTGATCGGCGCGACTACCGAGCTGGCCAAGCAGGCCACGCGCTATGACCATCTCCAGCTGTCCGACGAACTCTCGCGCAAGATGCTGCTGTTGAAGCTGTCGGCGGCAGTTCCCGCGCCCGCGCCCAGCGATCCTAAAGAGCTGGCCGAACTGGCGCGCATCGGAACCTCCCTGGAAGCCGACTACGGCAAGGGGCAGTACTGTCCCAAGACCGGCAAGCACGCCGGCCAGTGCCTCGACATCGGCGAGATCGAAAAGATCATGGCCACCAGCACCGATCCTGCCGAACTCGAAGACCTGTGGGCCGGCTGGAGCACCGTCGGTCCGCCGATGCGCGAGCGCTACACGCGCTGGGTCGAACTGGGCAATAAAGGCGCGAAAGAGATGGGCTTCAGCGATCTGGGCGCGATGTGGCGCGCGGGCTACGATATGACGCCCGATCAGTTCAGCGCCGAGGTCGAGCGCCTGTGGCAACAGGTGAAGCCGCTGTACGAATCGCTGCACGCCTACGTGCGCACCAAGCTGGTGGAGAAGTACGGTCCCACGCGCGGTTGACGCCAACGGCATGATTCGCGCCGACCTGCTGGGCAATCCCTGGGCGCAGGAGTGGGGCAACATTTTTCCGCTGGTGGCGCCGCCGCAGCAGAAGCAGCCCTATGACGTCACCGATCTGCTGAAGGCGAAGAACGTCGACGCCATCGGCATGGTGAAGTACGGCGAGGGCTTCTTTACCTCGCTGGGATTTGCGCCGCTGCCCAAAACGTTCTGGGAGCGCTCGCTGTTTGTGAAGCCACGCGACCGCGATGTGGTGTGTCACGCCAGCGCCTGGGACATCGACAACTTCGATGACTTGCGGCTGAAGATGTGTATCCAGGTTCGCGGCGAGGACTTCGTCACCGTTCATCACGAACTGGGTCACAACATGTATCAGCGGGCCTATGAGCACCAGCCGTTCCTGTTCAAGAATGGCGCGAACGACGGCTTCCACGAGGCTATCGGCGACAGCATTGCCCTGGCCATCACGCCTGAGTATCTGAACAAAGTTGGCCTGCTGGCGACCGTGCCCCAGACCGATGACACCGGCTACCTGCTGCACATGGCGCTCGACAAAGTTGCGTTCCTGCCGTTCGGTTTGCTGATCGATCAGTGGCGCTGGAAAGTCTTCAGCGGCCAGATCAAGCCCGCGGACTACAACGCCGCCTGGTGGCAGATGCGCGAGCAGTATCAGGGAATCTTTCCGCCGGTAGCGCGCACCGAAGCCGACTTCGATCCGGGCGCGAAGTATCATGTGCCGGCGAACGTGCCTTATACGCGCTACTTCCTGGCACGCATTCTGCAGTTCCAGTTCTATCGTGCTATGTGCCGCGAAGCAGGATTCACCGGACCGCTGTATCGCTGCTCGTTCTACGGCAACAAGGCCGCGGGCGCCAAGCTGAATGCCATGCTGGAGATGGGACAGAGCAAGCCCTGGCCTGACGCGTTATACGTCCTGACCGGAGAGCGCAAGATGGATGCGGGCGCCATGATGGAATACTTCGCGCCGCTGAAGCAGTGGCTCGACCAGCAGAACAAAGGGAAACAAGTCGGATGGAAAGCGCCTCAGTAATGAAGGTGAGCTAAAAGAGGTGATTTTCGCTGCACGGCTCGCCATCGGCAGCTTACACCGCCATGTCTATCATGGTGCCGATTGCTTGTGTAATCGCCTGTGGGTGTTGAAAAACTCGCTCTCAGAGATCGCCCCGGAAAAACGTCGCGCCAGGAAGCCCTATAAACGATTTTCTTCGCCACGGTATACATTTCTGGTCACCCGATTTGAGCCGGATTTCGGGGAAAGGGACTTTTTCAACACCCAGGTCCATTATCATTCACTACCTGAGTGGCACCGCGACAAGGCTCTGGGCCAATTGGTCGACATGGGCGTTATTCATCCAAGTGGGGGTGCCAATGCGGTTGCCGGATGGTGGCTGTGTTATCGGGACGAATTCGCACCTGTGGGCACAACAAGCACAATCGATGCCAAGAGCGACATCACACTCTTGCTCATCATTGCTAGGTCTGCTTTGTCACCAGACCGTAATAAACAATTGAATCCTCACGTGGGCAGCGAGTCGGGCTTTATCCGCCTTCAACTCCGCGTTGCCTGAGAGCATCCATAAACCCAACTGCAATGCGGTGATTCTTGATCCAGATCGCGCTCAAGTAATTCCGGATTCGCTGCGATCACTGCTTGCCGTTGGCGCTGGGAGTTGCGTGATCCCAACCTTCCCCAGTCGAACTCCGATAAGGCGCTTGACTACCTGAAGTGGTTCCTTAACGTTGGGCGCGGTCTACGGGGATGTTTGGCCCACTCGGCGGCATTGGGGTCGATCTCTTTACGCTGGTCCCCTGAGACGGGCGAGGGACCGTCGGCCCTTGAACGTGCGGGCTCACTCGACTTGGGCACCCCCGGAATGGTCGGCGGCCTATTGCGCTCGGCACAGCGGCTGTTGCGGCTATCCCTCGTTGAACGAGCACCAGGGCCGTCACCATGCAGAGTGCGAACGGTAAAGACCACCCGGAGGCTCAGCCCCCAATCGGGGATCGTGTCGAGCAGGAGACCCATGAGCGCTACGCTGCAACCTTCACGCATCCGGCATCAACGTTCTGGCGCCGCATTTCCACGCCGCGACAGGAGCACCAAGTCGGCCGCTTCCTCAGCATCTTTGAGGAGCGTCTTGCGCGGCGTGCCTATCCGCGCACGCATGGTCAGGCCACGAGCAAAATCCGTGACTTGGATCGCGCGCACGGCTACCGGAAAGTCAGGCGGGATGTCTCCTGCACAGATCCCGTCCCGGAAACGGCGCTCCACCAGCGCCGCGCCGCCCGCGACCGTGCTCTGCAGGAACCGCTGAACCTCAGCGTCGTTCACAAGCGGCGCGACGCACATCATAAGGCAGCCCCGGGCGGACCCTTTCTCGGTCGCACTTTCGACGGCGTACCTCAGAAAGCCCGCGATCGAGTCGCGAAGACTCTGTGGCGAGAGGAGTGCCTTCGCGGCTGATGCGCCCTTCCGTTCTGCGTACGCCCTAAGGACGCGCAAGAATATCGCCCGCTTGTCCCCAAAGACGGCATACAGGCTCGGCCGTCCCACACCCATCCCGGCGACGAGATCGTCAATCGTCACTCCGTCGTAGCCTTTCGACCAGAACACCTGAGTCGCCTTTTCCAGCGCCCCCGTCTCGTCGAAGCTGCGCGGTCGTCCCCGCGGCCTAGCGGCATTTTGAAACATTTAGTTCAAAACTCCTTGACAATGGCCATCGCACTAATATATAACCGAATAGTTCGAAATTAGCAAGCTGGCTCTGCCCTCGCGGGGCCTCGCGACTCTACCTTCACCCTTCACCACGGAGATGCCCATGGAACATTCGATCGCACTCGTCACCGGCACCACCTCCGGGCTCGGTTATGCGGCAGCCAGCATGCTCGCCACCAAGGGCTACCGCCAGGTCATCGTCACCGGCCGCAGCCTGGCCCGGGTACAGGAAACGGCCGCTCAGCTCGCGGCCGAGACAAAGACCCAGGTCTTCACGCCGCTGGAGCTGGATCTGGACGCGCCGTCCAGCGTCCAGTCCGCCCTCGCGGCGCTGGCGCGCCGGCTACCCTCCGGCATGGCCGTATACGCCGTGTCGCCCGGTGCCGCGACCGCTACCAAGGCGGCGCGAAACGCTGGCCCGGCCGTGAAGTATCTGATGGTTCCGCTGGTGAGTCTCATCCCCGGCATGAACCAGACTCCTGAGACCGCCGCCCGTCGCTAATTAATAACCTAAAAAGGATAGAAAATATGAACGAAAGTATATTAATAACCGGAGCAAATATTGGGCTTGGGAAAGAGACTGCCCGACAGTTAGCATTGAAAAAAGAAACAAAAAAGGTAATTCTTTTTTGCAGAAATCAAGCGAAAGCAGAGGCAGCAAAAAAAGACCTTGAGGAGAAAACGGGGAAAAAGATTTTTGAAATTATTATTGGGGATGTTACGGATGCAAATTCTGTAAGAAAAGCAGTAGAAGAAATAAAGGAACCTATTGATGCAATAATTTTAAATGCAGGTGGAGTAGTTGGGAAAACGGCTGCGAAATTTACGCCTTCCGGTATGAATGAATTAGCTGCTACGAATATTTTAGGTCATGTAATTTTAGTGGAGGAATTAATTAAACGTGATAAGTTAAGGAAAACAGTTCTATCAGTCAGTGCGGAAGCTGTTCCAGGAGTAAAGATGCTCGGAATAAAACCAGTTTCAATGAGGACTTCTTCTGTAGATGAGTTTGCTGCTGTTCTTGATGGATCATATTTTGGTAATAAGTTCGATGCATTGCAAGCATACGCATATGTCAAATATGCAGCAACCATGTGGACGTTATCAATGGCAAGAAAATATCCTAAGCTCAAGTTTATTGTTGTGAGCCCAGGGAATACAAAAGGAACTCAGGCGCCAAATAATCTTCCCCCGGCAATGCGGTTTATGTTGAAGTATTTGATGATGCCTATTGTATTCCCATTGATGGGCGGAATGGTGCATAAGCTGGAAGTAGGTGCAAAACGCTTTGTAGATGCCATTTCGGATGAGCGGTATAAAAGCGGCGTTTTTTATGCCAGTAAAGAGGGTAAGTTATCAGGGGACATGGTGGACCAGAGCACTTTTTTTACTGATTTGAAAAATACTTCATTTCAAGATAACGCCAACGAGGCAATTCACCATTTCATAAATTAGGCCTGAAAAGTAGTAGTACTTCATATATGAGTCTGGACAAGAATTTGACATTGGGGCTTGCTGAAGCAACCAGATAATCAGAAGACGGCTAGCCCAGACTTCGACATGCTCTTGGGCTAACCTGGGGCCATCATGCTATCTGTTTGCCCGCCTCGGGACCCACCGACTGATCAAAGACTGACTCGACCGTGATCTTCACCAGGTGATGCACGGGTGGCAGCCCCTTCTGCAAGGCTTGGATCTGCTTGCCTGTCTCCTCGAACACAGGGCCGGAGTCGATCACCTCAGCGGTGCCCTTGATCTGGTAGCCCTTGGCAGTCGCGGGATCGGCGATCGTAACCGCAACCTTGGGATTTTCCAGCAGGTTCTTTCGGGTTTTCAACGAAAACAGGTCGGCGAACACCACGTGAGTGTCGTCGAGCAGTTTCAACGAGCCCTTGGGCGTGACATTAGGCATACCGTCGGTTGAGGCGGTTGCGACCCATGCCAGCTTGCCGGGAATGAACTCCTGAACAACTTTAGGAATACTGACCATTGGTGATTCCCCCTAAAATCTTCGCTGACGGCGCTATGCCGACGCAATCCCGCTAGCGTGGAATGCCATCGTCAACGCTATCTTGAAGCATTACGTACGTTAAGGTACGATATTTTAAAACACGATGCAAGGAGTTTCGTACTTTATGGTAACTAATTCTGCTAAGCGCGCCCCGGGCCGTCCACAGGCGTTTCTGCCCGAAGATGCACTCGACCGTGCCGTGGAGATGTTTTGGGAGCATGGGTATGAAGGGGTCGACGTGGATCGGATCGCGCGCGCCGTGCACGTCACCAAACCGGCGCTGTACCGGGCCTTTGGGGACAAACCCACCCTGCTGCTTAAGGCGGTCGAGCGCTGTGCGATGACGTATAGGGCCCCCATGATCGCGGCGTTTCAGGCGGAGCCGGACATTCACAAGGCAGTGACCGCCTTTTGCGAGGCTGCTGTCAACACCGCTACGGGCGAGTCTCGCAGCGGCTGCATGATGGCCGCTGCGGTGCTGGGACAGTCGGAGCGGGTGGCGGAGATCCGTTCCTATGTCGCGAAGGGCCTCACCGCAACCGCTGATATTTTCGCGCAAAGGTTCGAGCAGGAAATGGAGGCGGGGCACCTCACTCGCACACTCTCGGCCAGGGTGCGAGGCCGTGCGCTCATTGACCTAATGCAGGGTTTGATGCTTCGCGCCAAAGCTGGCAATGCGCGTAAGGAACTAATGCAAGATGCCCTGAGCTACGTGCCCCTTGTCCTCGGGAAGTAACGCTAAACGCTCTTCCGGCCACTTGGACAAGTCGGCTTCTCGGATAACTGAATCAGCAACCTGTTGCTGCTTGTTAACGTCATTAGTGAATGATAATGGACGTTATCACTCCCATTTCTAACGCTTGTGAAATCGTCGCCGCGCGTTTAGGAACGTGAAGTCAGCCAGTGTTTACGAATATCTTTCTTTTCGTCTGGCCGTATAACGCTAGGACCTTATCGGAAGTGCCCCGGCGTGAAAGGGCGAAGCCGAGCGCCTCAGCCTAATGCCGGGGCGCTTTCGATAAGGGCGTTAGAAGGAAGCCGCTGGCACCAGGGGTGCGTGGGCCCTCAGGTTATGGGTTTTGAATGTTGGTGAAAGCGTCGAAGGCGGGTAGCAGGGTTGGTTGGTTCAGGCGAATCCGGCAGAGCCGATTGGGAGCAGAGCGGATATGGCGTGTTGAGACCCTCCTCTGACGGTTGGAACGAGAGTTTTCGCCTGCCAAGGCACACGTATCGTACGCACGCCGAAGCGCGCATGCTTCTGGTCAAAGGGATCGCCTGGTTAGGAGCTATCAAGGATATAGACCTGGTGTCCTTGTTCTTGCTGCATGTGGGCGGCGGTTAGCAACTCCACAACGCGCATGGGGCTACCGCAGATCGGACACTGCCAGACCGCGGCTGCATCGGTTTTCGCTTCAGCCGGCGGAGGTGCGACCGCTAGTAACCTCCGGCAAAGCGGCAGCGACTGTCGGCGGCGGCGATTAGCGAGCCAGCCAAAGTAGCGGATGCGTGGGAGACCCTTGGGCAGAACATGCTGTAAGAACCGGCGCAGGAACTCTTCTAAGGTCAGAGTCATGGCACGGCACGTACTGTGATGCGCGTAGTCCTTCCAACGAAAGGTGACGTGATCGCCATCCACCGAGAGAAGGCGATGATTCGAGATGGCCACTCGATGGGTATAGCGGGCCAGGTACTGAAGCACGTGCTCCGGTCCGCCAAAGGGGGGCTTGGCATAAACGACCCAGTCTTCCCGAAACAGAGTGCGCAAGAAGGCTGCGAATGCCTTCTCGTTGGCCAACGGCTGACACTGGCCAAGGAAGACAAGTTGCTTCCTCTGAAAAGCCCGCCGTAATCCAGCCACGAACTTCCCACGGAAAACGCGGCTGAGAACTCTCACCGGTAAAAAGAAGTGGGGTGCCGAGCGGATCCACCGCGAGTGATCAGGCGACAGTCCCCCACCCGGTACGACACAGTGGACGTGCGGGTGTCGCTGCAGAGTCTGTCCCCAGGTATGCAGAATGCTGAGGAAGCCGATCTCGGCACCGAGGCGAGCCGGATCGGCCGCAACTTCCAGCAGGGTTGCGGCACTGGCATCGAACAAGAGTCCGAATAGATACCTCTTGTTTTGCCAGATCAACGGGACCAGCGCGTGCGGCACGCTGAAGACCAGGTGAAAGTAGCCAACCGGCAACAGTTCCCGTCGCCGGGCGCACAACCACTTCTCCCTGGCGTTGGTCTGGCACTTCGGACAGTGCCGGTTTCGGCAGGAGTTGTAAGAGATGGCCTGATGCCCACAGCGAACGCATTGATCGCGATGGCCACCGAGTGCGGCCGTGCGGCAACGCGCGATGGCGCGAAGCACTTTGAGCTGGGTCCAGGTGAGCGAATCGCAATAGCGTTCGAGGAACTTGTCGCCTGCCCTGCGGATGATATCGGCCACCTCCCAGGGTGGTCGTGTCATGCCTGATAGTCGTCCGGCCGCATTCGTGAAAAGCGTTGGCTACTGACGGTGATCTGATCCAGCGGATTCGGTGCGGCGTGCAAGTGGCGCTGCGACATGTGGAGATATCGAGTGGTATGTTCCAGGTGCGCATGGCCCATCAGAAGCTGGATCGTCCGCAGGTCGGTTCCTGATTCCATCAAGGTTGTCGCGAAGCTGTGGCGGAGTGTATGTGCGCCAATCCTCTTCTTGATTCCGGCGCGCTTGGCGGCTTCGCTGCAGATGTACCAGATCGTGTGATCGGAGATTGGCTGCTCGATCCCACGCTGTCCTTCCGTGCTGGGAAACAGATAGTCCTTGGGCCGCTTCCATCGCCAGTACTCACGTAAAGCTGCGAGCAGTTTCGTTGTCATGGGCACATCACGATCTCGGGAACCTTTGCCCTGGCGAACATGGATAACCATCCGTTCGCTGTCCACGTCGCTCACCTTGAGCAGGGATGCCTCCGTGCGGCGAATGCCCGTAGCATAGAGAACCATGAGGATGGTGCGATGCATCAGGTTCGGAGCAGCCTGCGATCATGCGGCTGACTTCTTCAGGACTAAGCACCACCGGCAGTTTTCGGGGAGTCTTCGGAAAGATCAAGTCATCGTAGGCGATGTCCCGCCGCTTCAGTGTCTTCTTGTAGAGAAAACGCAGCGCCGACATGCGTCCTTCGACCGTGCCGGGGGCAAGCTTCTTATCGCGGAGTAAGTACGTTTCAAACTGACGGATCTCGTCGCCGCCCAAGTGTTCAGGCGATTTTCCGAAGTAATCCGCGAACTGTTTGATTGCGAGAATGTAGCCGCGAGTCGTGGCTGGCGAGTAGTTACGGCGCTGGAGTTCGTCCAGCACGCGTTGCCGAAGTGAGGTCACAGGAATCTCCTTTCTCTGTGACCCACACTACGTCACCTACTCCAACAATGCTGGGTCTGCCGTACGCGGTAGCGTCCGCCGCGCCAGCGGGTTAGTTCTAACGCCCAACCCATCGTCTTTGATGTCCCGGTCACAAGGACGGGACGCCGACTATACGACCGAGTGGATTCGGGACCCATGGGCGCTTGTAGGTACGAATCCCAAACGCAGCGATCATCTGTATTGACGGTCGGGGTCTCAGCGATTGGTCAGCGGCAGACTTCCCAGAAGAGACTTTATTGGACCCGCCTGTGAGCCTTGCCCTTTGGCGCGGGCGGGACATATATTCTGGTAATCCGCCCTTCGCTGCGGTGAAGGAGCATCCTGGCAACGAGCAATGCTCGCGCAGGCACGGCATCCGCTTCGAGCGCTCGCTTCACCGCTGCCTCGCGCCGATTGAGTTCCCGCCGCCATTTTTCCATTTCCGTTTCCGTGGGATAGTCGGTAGCCTTCGGCGCAGATGCGCGGTGGTTGGCGAGACTGCGCTCCGCGGTCTCCCACGCACCGCGCGTGCGGAATGTTTGCCTTTGGAGCTCGTCGGCTTCCGCCGTGAGTCGCTCGAATTCATCCTTCGCCGCTCTGGCTCCCCCGACAATCACCTTGTGCTCAGCCGCAAGGCGTTTGCGCTGTTCCGCAGCGACCGCTTGCTTGCGCATGTCGAGCGCTGCCTGTTGCTCTTCAATCGCGCGCGCCTCTGTGTCTATGTCGATGTTCATCTTTTCCTCTCATCGTCCGCTAGAGAAGCAAAGTCGGTCCACGACTCGTTCTTCAGCTCGTCCGCTCCCCCTGCGCAGGGAACAAGATAATCGAGCACGGTCGCGGAGGAGCCCGGATCGGGGCCGCCGAGCGGGCTCTGACCTTCGGGGATGCTGCCGCCATAACCGGGCACGGAGCCGGCGGGAATGGGTTTGGCGGGTGGATAGAAACTTTTTTCAGACATGATGATTTCCTTTCGTCGTTCTTATTACTGCTGCACAAAAACCCTACTACGCTACCAGGCCACTGCATGGCGAAACGCAAGCAGTTACGCACTAGTAAAACTTATGCACTAAAACAAATGTTTTTGTGCTTATACATAGCGCGCCTCTTTTGATTTCGGCTTGGCGACGTGGGCGTTATAGCGCGCCATTCCAACTGACCACGGCACGCCAGCGAAAAACGGCAGTGGGTCGGGTTGCTGCACCTCGTCCCAAATCTGCGAGGCAATCTCGCTGCATAACGGATCCATGAAGCGGGAAACGCGCGGAGCTGCGTCCAGCGCGATACCCTTAGCTTTCGCGCGCTCGGCCCGGTGAGCGTCTTCTGCCATAATCTCCACGAACCGTCGTAAGTTGTGGAAGGTGGTTCCGCTCTCGCGTGCATAGGCCCGCGCCCGTTCGAGAGATTGCACTGTGATTCCAATCATTGGTATTTCTCCTTTTTTGTGCGCAAGAACTGCATGATCGCATCTCGCCCGACATATTTGCCATGGTCAGTGACAGCGTTATGAGCGTGTTGCAGCGCATTCGGCCAGTTGGGATCGGGCTCCGAGACACCCACCGCGTGGCCATTTCCAATCATCGTTTGTTGACCTTCCAAGCGGACCGGGTGAGCTTCCGTTGGAAGGATTACGCGCACGGAAGCAAACAGGGCCGAATGACGCTGGCGGCAGCCTGGAACTGCAGCCCAAACTGCTCCGCGCCGTGCAGGAACAGGAGTTCGAACGCCTAGGCAGCGCAAAGACGATCGGTGTCGATGTACGAATGATCGCCGCCACCCACCCCGACCTTCCTGCGATGATTCGCGACGGACACTTCAGGGAAGACCTTTTTTATCGCCTAAATGTCTTTCCGATCGAAATACCGCCTTTGCGGGAACGGCGAGAAGGCATTCCCTTGCTCGTCCACTACTTCGTTTCGAAGCTCGCGCGGCGCATGCGAAAACAGATCAAGACGATTTCACGCCCGGCCATGGATGCTTTGACCAACAACGCGTGGCCGGGAAATGTCCGCGAGTTGGCGAACTTCAGTGAGCGCGCCGTGATTGTCACTCGCGGCGAGGAACTGCATGTTCCAATTGGCGAGCTAAGGAGTACGCGAGTGGTGGCTGTTGGCCGTGGCCCTACCCTGCCGACTCCGACCTTCGCACAAGCGGAGCGCGATGCAATTATCGCCGCACTGAAAGCCGCCTCCGGACGGATCTCGGGACTGCGAGCGGCTGGGGTTAAAGCGCACCACCTTACAGAACAAAATGCGCCGCCTCGGCATCACGGCAAAAACGGCACATGCCGGTCAGTAGTCCGGTTTTCTGGGGCTGGTGCAAGTGGGGCATCGGGCACGAATTATCGAGCTCAATAAAGTACCCACTCCCGCAGCTCAACAGAAAGACCAGCGCTACTGGATAAATTTGCGACCGTTAGGAGAAGTAAGTCTGCGCTGGCTAGGCATGATCTAGATAGCGTTGGCGTGGGCGGCTGTTTTCAAGACTACCTGGCAGTTTCCTGCAAGGCGAAGATCAGGGCCATACAGTCCGCTACCCCGCCCATCGTCAGGCCTGATCTGCGGTATTCCCTGTTGAGAGTCGCCAACATGAATTCCGGCGCCTGTTGGTCCTCTAAGGCTCTCTGCAGCCGAGCGCCATCGCGGCGGAGGCGGTACAGGCCTTCGAGGCTGCAACGATGAATGGCGGTTGTATCTTCCACCCGCTGCATGAGAATGGCCATCGCATAAAAGCTGGCATGCTTGGGGTCCCAATTTGCCTCCAGAGCTTCCCGGTACTTCGGCCATCCATACTCGAAGATTGAGGGCAGACCTTGCTCGGCTTCAGCCCGAAGACCTCCCACCTCATAGGACTTACGAACCTGTGCGCCGTGAGAATCTCGGGCGCCGAACTCTCCGAAGAAGGTGACGGCTACCTCCGAGATGGCATGGCGGAAAAGGACAGCCTGCCCATCGCATCGGCAAGCAGCCATTAGCACCAAGCCGGACAGGAAGATGAAGCCCTTATGGGCATTGGAGTGGATTTGTTGTCTCATGCGATTCTCGGCCGCAATCCCGGCCAGCACAAAATCCCGCATGGGGCGTTGCTGGCGGTGGCACGCAAGGATGTCCTCGAAGTAGCAGGGCAGCAATTCGACAGACGCTCGCATGTCGGCATAACAAAGATCCGGATGGGAGCCGTTATCCCGGCGGTCCACCAGTCCTGGTTTTGGAGTAAGATCCAGTTCGCGCAAAGCGCCCAACCTCAGGTTGGTGGCGAGTATTTCTGGCAAAATCCGGGTCGGAGATGGCACAAGCGGCCCGAGGAGAAAGTCCACACGCTTTAGAAGTTCCGGCGTGGAATGGCGCCGCAGAAGGATACATTCGCGTGCCGGTCTCGGAGCACAGCAGGCAAGCTCGCGGCGGTAGCCCGAGCGCGGCGCGGTCTACCTGGAAGCCATCGGGATGATAGACGTCCACATCCACAAGGCGCGCCGAGGGGCTTGCGGCCTCGATCGCCACCGCAGCCCGCTTAGCCTCGTTGGGGACGAGGTTGCAATGCCCGATGTGGAAAGAGCCAAGGAGATCTCTTCGGGCGAACAGCACCTTGAGACCGATAGCGTCCTCAGGACACCGAGTATCAATGCAAAACTCGCTGAGTTCATTTGTCTCTCCTTGGGTTGAATCGTCCGGGATTTCCAGTTGCGTTTTGTTTCTTGCTGTATTAACTATAGAGAACAATCATTATCGCAACACGAAACTCATCCGTTTTGGCAAGTCATGTGAGCGTCAGTTAAATCGCGAGGCTTGTTTGTAGCGGTGAGAAAACCGGAGAAACTCGTGTTAAACAAAACCATCGTCGAAGGCCTTCGGCCCTATGCTCTGGGCGAAAAGCTGCGTGCCTTAAGGCTGCGCAAGAGCATGGGTCTGGTGGAATTGGGCAAGCACACCGCTCTTTCGGCGGCGATGCTCTCCAAGCTGGAACGGGGCAAGCTGTTTCCCACGCTGCCCACGCTGCTCCGGATCGCCATGGTGTTCGGCGTTGGGCTGGAATATTTCTTCACTGACGAACGCAAGCGTCATGTGGTAGCGATTGCGCGCAAGAAGGAGCGTTTGCGCTTTCCCGACAATCCGAGCGGAGGGGGCATTGCCTACAACTTCGAGAGCCTGGACTTCAAAGCTACCGAACGCAAGCTGAATGCTTTCTACGCCGAGTTCCAATCCTCGTCCCCGGACAAGACGCGGCCTCATCAGCATCCCGGAGTGGAGCTGCTCTACTTGATCTCTGGCAAGTTGGAACTCACGGTTGGCTCCGAGCTGTACACCCTGGATGCAGAGGACGCGGTGTACTTTGATTCCGGAGTGCGTCACAGCTACCGCCGCGCCGGCAAAGGTCCGTGCACCGGCGTCATCGTTACCGCGTGAAAAAATAGATGCTTCCAGCGTCATCGGAGCTGATTGTGGGCGGATGATCGGCAAACCGAAAGTTCAAGTCAGTTGTCGAGACCATGGCAGTTCCCCACACCTAAGTAGATACCTCGGAACTGCCCATAACACCCACAGGTCGGAAAAGAGGCTTGAAAAAGATCGACACGGGGCCGAATCGGGGACGCCTCGCAGCGTTCGGTAGGGCCGGTTCAAACCCTCCCGCACCCCAACATGATATGCGCTTTCTATAAGTTACATGAGGATCGTGGAATACAAAGCCTTGCGAGGAGATCAGCATCAAGCTGGGGCCTAGCCGAGGCGCTTCCAAGGGGGACGGCGGCACCTGGCCCCAGCCGCCACGGGAGCGCCGGAGGGGCTGGTTGAAATCAGCCCCTCTTGCCCCACAGATAGGAACCTGCTTTAAAGCAAGGCGACTTTTCGTTCACATGCACCGGACGTGCGCCTGCTGGGAGGGTGCCCTGGCAGACCTGCTTGTAGTCGCACAATTGGGGCAATTTCCCTTGACTGGGAACGGTCCGGAGCGCTAGTTTGGCCGGATGAACCTGACTTTGCGTCGCCAACTTGAGAACGCTTTTCGCCGAAAACTGTTTGCTCTGGTCGATCGATACATTGCCCAGCCTGATTACGTGACTTTCGGCCAAATCAACGAAGCATTGTGCTGTTTCTCCCAGAGTATTCGCACTTTGGAGACATACACAATCGATTTGCCAATCCGGGCGGATACTAGAAGTACTGGTGTCGGACGGCATGGAAGAGCGCGTAGGACGATTGCCATTCCCGCTCCTCAATTGGTCGGGCCTCGCAGTGACTCATCTTCGGCCGACGTACTTCCCTGAATGGCTGCCGTACCCATGGCTTTCACAGATCAATCAATACGCGACTGACCCGTTGGGGTTTTACTCTCGCGTGCGTAGGCCGTCGCGGCCCTTATAAGTTCGGGCGTAATCATTGGTACTTTTCCTTTTTCGTGCGCAGGTATTGCATGACCGCATCGTGGCCGATATATCTACCGCGCTCAGTGATAGCGTCATGTGCGTGTTGCAGGGCATTAGGCCAGTTGGGGTCGGGCTCCGAGCAATCCGCAATTGCCGCCAACTCGTCGCTGATCCCAACGCGGGATAGCTCCTCTGCGTCTAAGCTGTAAGTTCGGCTTACTGCGTGCCAGGCTTCGCACATCAGTCCGGGAGCATACTTGTCGCTGATTTTTACCCTGCGACCGCTTCGCGTTGTAATTAGGGTCGACCCACCAACGAGTCGCCTTTCTAGTTCGATAAGTCTGTGATGGAACGAGGTAAGTCCGCGATGGAATGAGTCGCTCCGCATTATTGCCTCCTTTCTGTGGCTTCCTCTAAGGCGGTTAGCCGTTCTGCCAGGTCTTCGAGTTCATGGGCGCGCAACGCGAGTTCGACAATCGTTCGTGATGCGCTCACGCGTGCGCCGGCGGGATTTCCAGGGTCGTTTGCTACGCTCGCCAGTATGTCCACGGCTGAGCCGGCCTGCTTGCGGAGTTTTGCCGTCACGGCTTCGAGCAGCGCGGATTTCGCCTGTTTGTAGAGCGCGGCAAACTCCGGCTGTTGCTGCCATCGCCAGAGCGTGGCCTCCGAAACCCCAGAATTCTGCGCGGCTTCCGCCATCGTTCCCGCGGTCAAAAGAGCAGCGATAGCGGCTTCCTGTCGCCTTCCGAGTTTCGTGCCGTGGCCTTTCACCTGCTATCACCTGCCGTCATTTTGCTTGAGAGTTGTAAGTCTTCGAATTGCTTCTTAAGCTCCGCTTTTCGCTTAGCGAATGGGTCGTCTGGTGGCATTGGTTTTGCTTTTTCCTTTAAAGGAAAAGGGGTTGGTTCTTGCTTTGGCTTTGGGATTGAGGTGGTTTCCATGGAAGCTGGAATTGCAAGGGGGGTAGGGGGGGTTTCTTTCTTTTTCAAAGACTCAGACAAAGACAAAGACAAAGACAAGGGAGCGCCATTTTCACCGCCCGCGCGTGACTCTTCTGTGACTAACTCACGCTCGCCGCGTGAAGCTGACGTGCAATTGCCGTGCAGTAGTTCGGCGGGGGGTTCCGGTTCAAGTTGGCGCGCCTTTGCGAATCTCTTTTTCCAAGAGTCTCGCGGAAGTCGTCCGGGTTTATCGGACCCCACGAAGTAACCCCAAGTCTTTCCGTCCTGCTCCCATCTGAGTAGCAGCCCCGCCTCAAGAAATGCATCGAGATATCTGCCCACGTCCTCGACCGTCTTGCTCGCGCGGATCGGCGTGTAAGCAGCGGCCCATATACGACGCACAGACCAATCGAAACTCCCATTCGGCCCTGCGATGCCGAGCAGCCAGGAATATTCCGTCCTGAGCTCATCAGGGAGGGATTCTAGTTTGCGGCTGTCGTACAGTCGGTCGTAGTCAACTACGCGCTTCATTTGCGCCCCTTCGCTCGCTTACCCTTCTGTGCTTAGATTTCACAACGAGTTTCTGCTCGCTCGTGGCGTGAATGGCCGCAGAGTAAGTCGGTGCGCTGCCAAACGTGGCGCCGACTCGCCAGCAGTAGCTTCCGTCTGCCGTGTTGCGCCAGACAATAGCGTCGGAGCTCATACCGCGGCCCCTTGGCGAATTGTGTGTTGTTCTAGAAAATCGAGGAGATCGCTTTCGCGATAGCGGATCAGGCGACCAACTTTGATGTAAGGGAGTTTGTAACGCTTACTTGTACGCGCCGGAGCAAAAATAGACCGCGTTACGCCGCGTGAGCGGCGTGATGCGGCGGAGTAAAAGTAGACCAGTAAGACCGCCGGATTCTTGTTTCACGAGACACGGCTGCCTGCGGGGGTAACAGAACTGGTTCGGTTCCGTTGAACCAACGGCAGAGATCGTGGAACACCGGAGGGATGTACTCAGTGGAACTCTATGGGCGTGTACGGCGAGCAGTTCTGGTGGAGGGCAGAAGTCAACGGTCGGTAGGGCGGGAGTTCGGATTGGCGCGCGTAACAGTACGGAAGATGGTGGGCTATTCGATTCCGCCGGGCTACCGGCGGAAAGAGCCGCCGAAGCGGCCCAAGCTGGGGCCGTGGATAGGTGTGATCGACGCCATTCTGGAAGAAGACAAGAGCAAGCCAGCCAAACAGCGGCACACCGCCCAGCGGATCTTCAATCGCCTGCAAGCGGAGCACGCGTTCCCGGGCGGCTACACCATCGTGAAGGATTACGTGCGTGCCGCCTCACTGCGCCAGCGAGAGATGTTCGTTCCGCTAACGCATGCCGCAGGTACGGCACAGGGCGATTTTGGCGAAGCGCTGGTGATCGTGGGCGGCGAGGAGCGGAAGGCCCACTTTTTTGCAATCGACCTGCCACACTCGGACGACGGCTTCGTCATGGCGTTTCCGGCGGAGACGACCGAAGCGTTTCTGGAAAGCCACGTTCAGGCGTTCGCCTACTTCGGCGGGGTTCCCACCTCTATTCTGTACGACAACACGAAGCTAGCGGTGGCGCGGATTCTGGGCGACGGCACCCGGCAGAAGACGCGGGCGTTCTCCGAGTTGCAGAGTCACTATCTGTTTGCCGAGAAGTTCGGCCGCCCGTCCAAGGGCAACGACAAGGGCAAGGTGGAGGGCTTGGTGGGCTACGCACGGCGCAACTTCCTGGTCCCGGTGCCGCGAGTGGCGAGCTGGGAGGAGTTGAACGAGCGGTTGCTGAATGCGTGCCGGGCGCGGCGAGGGCGGCGGCTACGCGGCCACCAGGAGACCATCGGAGAACGCTTTGAGCGGGACCGGGCAGCATTGTTGCCGTTGCCGGTCAGCGAGTATGAAGCCTGCGAGAAGCGAGTGGCGCGAGTAAGTTCGATGTCGCTGGTGCGCTATCGCAGCAGCGACTACTCGGTGCCGACCGAGTATGGGCATCGTGACGTGCTAGTGAAGGGTTACGTGCACGAGGTGGTGATCGTTTGCGGCAGCCAGGTGATTGCCCGTCATCGCAGAAGTTACCAGCGCGAAGACATGGTCTTCGATCCGCTGCACTACCTCGCTTTGCTGGAACAGAAGGCACGGGCACTGGACCAGGCGGCGCCGCTAGTGGGCTGGGAGTTGCCAGAGTGCTTCGCCCACTTGCGTCGGCTGCTGGAAGCCCGGCTCAAGAAGAACGGCAGGCGGGAGTACGTGCAGGTGCTGCGTCTGTTGGAAACCTTCTCTTTGCCAGAGGTCGAGCGGGCCATTGAGGATGCTCTGCATATAGGCACGATCGGCTTCGATGCCGTCAAGCATCTGCTGCTGTGTCGCATCGAGCGGCGACCGCCGCGGCTGGACCTGGAGAACTATCCGCATCTGCCGCTGGCCGAAGTACAGACCACGCAAGCCGCCGACTACATGACTTTACTTTCGGTATCACCACTCAGCTTGCCGAGTGAGGGGACGCGATGAGCAACGAACCGAACACCCCCATCACGGACACTCCCCAGGTACTGCTGGAACATCACCTGAAGCAGTTGCGGCTGCCGACCTTCCTGCGCGAGTACGACAAAGTGGCGCGGCAGTGTGCCGCCGAAAGCGTGGACTATCCCCGCTACCTACTGCGTTTGACAGAACAAGAGCTGCTGGACCGCGAGCGGCGGGCCACCGAACGCCGCATTCATCAAGCACGCTTCCCGGTGGTCAAGAGCCTGGACACGTTCGAGTTTCCCGCTATTCCAGCGGTCAACAAGGCGCTGGTGCTGGAGCTGGCGCGCTGCGAGTTTCTACTGCGGCGCGAGAACGTGCTGCTGCTGGGCAACAGTGGTACCGGAAAGACGCACCTCGCGCTGGCCCTCGGATTATCGGCCTGCCAACGTGGCCATCGCGTGCGTTTCACAACGGCGGCGGCGATGGTACACGAGCTTATAGAAGCCAAGGATGAGAAACGGCTGTTGCGCTATCAGAGGCAGATGGCCGGCTACGAACTGCTGATCGTCGATGAACTGGGTTTCGTGCCACTGTCCAAGTCTGGCGCAGAACTACTCTTCGAGGTCTTCAGCCAGCGCTACGAACGTGGCTCGACGCTGGTGACTAGCAATCTTCCGTTTCAGGAATGGACCGAAGTCCTCGGTTCGGAACGGTTGACCGGCGCCCTGCTGGACCGGCTCACCCACCACGTCCATATTCTGGAAATGAACGGCGAGAGCTACCGCCTGAAGCAGAGCAAGCGCAAGCGAGGCTCACAACCTAACTCCTAATTCGCCGACCGTTATTACCTACTGCGGCGAACACGCCTCGGGGAGGATGACGTCTTCCGCTCCGGCCTAAACGCGCCGTCTTGCAGGCGGCGCAGGCCTCCGCTCCAGACGCCCTCCTCCCCGACAATCGCCGGTCTTCTACATATACATACTGTACTGGTCTACTTTTACTCCGCCCCGGTGGTCTGGTTTAACTCCGCCCTTGACACTTTCCATCGTCCGAACAGGACCGGGCTTGCCGTCCGTCCAAGCGCTGGTATATTTGCGACACCAATCGACACGCTGTTTGAAAGTGACAATAGGCGCGGGATTCACCGCACGCTCGAAGAATTCTGTTGTGTCCACTCCGAGCGAAGCGATTAACTCCGCTCCTTTGCGTTTGGCTTCAGGTTTTGTGAGCTTACCGTCTCCACTACACGCGCCCACCGGCACAGACTTACGCTGGCGTTCCTCTTGTCCGGGAATATCAACGTAATAGCGAATGTGCCACATGTTGCCCTTTTTGGTGATGCTGCCTTTTTGTCCAGATCGACGACGCATTGACTTCTTGCCCTTTCGTCGTTGATCCGGCGCAACCGTCGCTACTGTACTCGGCTCGACTACTTGCGCGCAACTTCCTACAACCGTTGCGCGGACATCAGGCAACAAAACACTCCGTGATAAATTTCATTTAGCCTCCGAAATGGAAACTGCCGTGCTTTGCGCACGGCGTTCGATTACAGCGATTCAGGTTGTCGGATGGGCCTAGCACTCGTTCGCGGGTGGGCCGATGCGTCAGACGGGCTGTGGTAAGCGGGCGCGGGCTTGCCACGCAACGATTACGACGAACACACTAGCAGACTGCCCATTGCCCAGACAGTCTGCACAATGTGCGCTCCGCTCCACCGCGTGAGAACGGAACTCCCCTAGACGATGCCGTTCACTTTCGCGAGGGCACGAAGTCGCTTGTACTCGGCGGGATTCTGCATAGCTAAGCGGTTTGCAGCACCAGAATCCGAACCACTGCCGAAGTACTGTTTGACAGTGCTCAACTTTGTGTCCGAACCACTGACACCCAAAGCCTCGGCGCGCTGCTGTGGAGTCAGTTGACACCAGCGGAAGTTTCCGCCGACAGCCTTGATTGCCTTTTCGATGCTTACGTCTTGCTCCCCCGTGCCCAGCCTAACAACTGGCTGGTTAGCTAAGGCAGCCGCAGTTTTGAGACGCTGGGCAGACAACTCGTCTTGGCGCGCTGCCTCCCTGGTAATGGCTTCCGACTTGAGCCGGGCAATTTCCGCATTCGCCAGATCGAGCGGACTCGGCTGGACTGGTGTTTCGATTGCGGGTTGATTGGCTTCTGTCTTCGGAGTTGGTACACCTTGGGTTTCGAGTTGAGAGTTAACTGCAGAATCAATAGTTTCGAGCATTGTTATTTATCCATTCTCAGAGTTGTTAGGTCTGTTTACGACTGCGGCTGTCTGCCGCGAAACTTGATGACATTACCAAGACAGACCACGCCCGCAACCTAGGCGTAATCAGGATGGCTGTAGTCTGTCGGGGTGATGCGTCCACGCCAACCGACCAGCACTCACACGGCAGTGAGTCGCAGGTATCGTCCGTCAACGTGGTTGGGGTGTTGGGTGCCGTCAAACGTCCTGCTCGAAAGAGGAAATAGCAGGCAGGTTGACGTGTGAACGAAAACGACGGGGCGCAAACAACCGAATGAAGGAGACAGCTACAACGTTATAGTCGCTCGCGCTGCAAGGCAGCAGATAGGAGGACTGCTGGCCGGGTGCATGTCGGGATTTGAACTATTTCCTCGTGTTCACTGGCGTTCCGTGCAGGTATTTGTTGATGTCATCGACGCTGAAGTAATACTTGCGGGGACCGATCTTCCTGCAACTGATCTGACCAGTGCGTATCTTTTGGCGCAGGGTATCAACGCCGATGTGCAACATCGACGCAATTTCTAACGTGTCATATAACTTTTCGATTTCCATCATTCCTCGCGTTTGTTACAGGTTAGGGACTTTGTCTATACATATAAACGTTCTACGGGGTTGTGGTCCCGTGCTGACCTTACCCTCGGTCGAGGGGAGGTACTTCCCCCACTTCCGGCGAAATTCGTTCAGATCATCAATCGAGAACCAATACCTGCGACCTCTTTTCACGCTCCTGAGCTGTCCACTACGAGCAAGCAAACGAATGGTATCGAAAGACAGTCGGAGGAATAGGCCCGCTTGCACCGAGCTGTGAAGTCGTTCTGACTTTGTCACTTTGTTATTCATTGGGAATGTGTTTCTCCTGTGAGCGTATACGCCCTAATGTCCCACAATGTGGGAGTATAATTGACACAACACGACTTTATTACCTCTCCTGTGCATGGTAGTAGGGGCGTACCGGGGCATTGTATCGGTCGTGGGTGAGTCTCTTACTCATACACTCCTGCTGCTGTTGTCTCTTAGCGGTACTTTACCTCAGCGGCCAGCAATCTGGCAGTGCTTGTTGGCTTAGCACAGCGGCTGTGACAGCGTTGTGTAGCGCGGATCGTATGGGTTACAACTGGCTGGCAGAACAGAAGCCAGACTTACGCCTAGGCAGGAAGCGCCTAGACCACCGTCTCGATGAAATGCCTTGTACGGACCCTGTACCTAATGCAATGGCTCTCGCCCTAGCCTCTTACTTCGCCTCGCCCACTGCATTGGCTCGGCTCCAACTGGCATTAACCAGAAGTGCAGACCGACTATAGGATTTAGGTAATGGATTACTCCGATTCGTCGTCTCCGTTTAGCAAGCAAACGTGTGCTGGTTATAAGGGCTGATTCTCGTTTTTGTTGAAGCCTTTCGGCCCATGCACGTGTGTGAGAATCACAGGCTTCTGGGAGTCGTCAACCCTCTGCCCACGGCTGGAAATTAATCCATGCCGGAAATGTTCACAGGTCGAACACCACGCGGGTGTTGCCCATACCAAGCGCGTTTGAATGTAGGATTCCTCGGTGGCAAGTCCTGCGGCTTGTTTTCCCCACCTATCGCATCCCTGTTTTGTTCACTTGCTGCCGCTGGCTCTCGGCTATGTGATCCTGAGCCAGAAAAAAATGCCACGATGGGTCGCGGCACTGTTGGTTCTTGGGGGCAGGAGTTGCCCCCAAAAAAATCCTCTCTCATATATAGGGCAACCGATCCAACCCCGCCTGTAGTTTCAATAACTTGCATAAGTCACTGAAGCACAACGAGTTACTGGATTTTTATTGCAAACAAAGACACTTACTAAATTCAACAAAATTGTAAAGTTTTGTTAATTTTTAGCCTCCATAGCTGCACTATCGCAGTAACCGCAGAATTCGGAGCACCTGAGCAGCCTACCACTCCACCAACCACGTGGCGCAGGGATGCCGCGCCCTTGGACTTTATGCTCGCAGGTACCCGTACAACGTCTCCCGACTGATACCAAACTCCCGTGCCAAGCTGGCCTTCTGTTCCCCAGCATCAACCCGCTTGCGGAGTTCATCGACCTGTGCCCCGGTGAGTGAAGGTTTGCGACCGCGATACACTCCCGCCTTCTTAGCCAGGGCGATTCCTTCACGTTGACGCTCTCTTATCAGCGACCGCTCGAATTCGGCGAAGCTTCCCAGCAAGTTGAACAGTAGCCGACTCATGCTGTCGCTATCGTCGCTGGTGAAGGTCAAACCTTCTTTCAGGAACTGCACAGCGATTCCCTTGCTGTTGAGATCGGAGACTATCTTGCGGAGATCGTCTAAATTGCGTCCTAGCCTGTCCAGAGATGCGACGATCACGGTGTCGCCTTCCCGAACGAATGCCAGCATTAGCTCAAGCTGTGGCCGCTTCGTGTCCTTTGCGCTGCACTTGTCAGCGAACGTCTTGTCTGGGTCTGCGCTCTTGATACTCTCAAGCTGACGTTCGGGATTCTGGTCAACGCTGGAAACTCTTGCGTATGCAACTTTCTTGCTGTTCCGTCGTGCCGCAACCATCGGGGTACCCTCCGAGTGAAAGTGTCAAGATGGACTCTAGACCTCTGCGGATTGCGTGTCAATAAAATAAATTGCGAGTCTATTCTGACACAATCCGGCATCAGGGTTGACGCCAATCTGGAGTATACTCTAACTTGACATACCGCTGCATACTATGCGCTGCCACTTATCGGTCTTGACAACAAACACCGCTGCTCCTACGCTGCACGCATGAAATCAACTTTGGTTATCAATGTGCCACTTGGCAAAGCAAATGCCACCACTGGCTGGAGTTCGTTCGATCAGGTTGTCAATTCTGGGATCGCTCCAGATTGCATCATCCTCGAACGGGATATGGCGAAGTTGTCGTCACCGTTTCGTAACCGTCCGGCGAGGTCTTGACCGGCTTTCAATTACCCACAAGTCTGGCTGGATGGGTCGGGGGTGGGCGGTTTGTGAAATAGGTTCAGCCTCAGGGTAAGCACTTATGCGACAGGCATAGCGGATGCTGAACTGCCGTCATGAACGAACAGCAGGGACGGTTGAGGTGGGCTGAGCAAGATCTCGGCTGCACGACTTCCCGGAGCGATGTCTGGATTGATCAAGAACTTGCGGACTCCCAATTCAGAGATGTGCGGCTGGGCAAGCGATTTCGCAAGCTTCTACAGCAGTTCTCCGACGGCCTAGGTGGAAGCATCCCATGGGTTTGCCAGGATTGGGCGAACACCAAGGCTGCCTATCGTTTTTTCTCGAACGGCAAGGTTAGCGAAGAAGAGATCTTGGCCGGACATTTTCCGTCCACCCGTGAGCGATTTGCCGCCAGCGACGGGCCGGTTCTGATTCTTCATGACACGACAGAGTTCATTTACCGGCGTGACGATGTGACCGCTGTGGGGGTTCTTCACGACTCAACCGCGGGCCGGGACAATCTGGGCCGTGTGCGCCACCATACCGTCTGCGGCATCTCTATGCACTCCAGTCTAGCGGTCACCTTGGCAGGTCTGCCGCTGGGTCTGGTGGCCATCAAGTTCTGGACCCGAGACAAGTTTCATGGCTGCAATGCCTTGAAGAAGAAGATCAACCCCACCCGCGTCCCCATCGAAAAGAAGGAGAGCGTCCGCTGGTTGGAAAACCTGAGGCAGTCCAGCGCCCTGTTGAATGATCCCCAGCGCTGTGTCCACATCGGCGATCGCGAGAGCGACATCTACGAACTGTTCTGCACCGCCCAGCAGATGGGCACCCACTTTCTGGTGCGCACCTGCGTCGACCGCCTCGCCGGAGACGGTACCAGCACGATCGGCAAGGAGATGAAGCAGGTGCGCGTTCAAGGCCTGCACCGCATACAGGTCAGAGACAAAAAAGGCGAGTTGTCCGAGGCCGTGTTGGAGATTCGCTACTGTCGTCTGGTAGTTCTTCCGCCCATGGGCAAGCAAAAAAACTACCCGAAACTGATTCTCACCGCCATCCACGCTCAAGAACGAGGCAGGCCGCACGGACGGGACAGAATCAACTGGAAACTGCTCACCGACCTGCCGGTGTGTTCGCGCCAAGAGGCCGTTGAGAAACTGGTCTGGTATTCCATGCGATGGAAGATCGAGACGTTCCACAAGATCCTGAAGTCCGGCTGCAAGGCAGAGCAGGCGAAGCTGCGAACGGCGGAGCGGCTGGTAAATCTGTTGGCGGTCCTCTGCATCCTGAGTTGGCGAATCTTCTGGATGACCATGATCAACCGCGCGGCACCCGAGGCTCCACCGGAACTGGCATTCACCAGGATAGAGCTTCGGCTGCTCGATGCACTGGTGAAAGACAAGCCTACCCGCAGGCGCAAAGAGACACTCTCCACTTATCTAACCAAGGTGGCACAACTCGGGGGCTATCTCGCTCGTGCTACCGATTCTCCACCCGGCAACTTGGTCATGTGGAGAGGCCTGTCCCGTCTCACTGATATCGAACTGGGGGCAACCATCGGTGCTGACTTTATGGGTAATTGAAAGCTTGACCGGGGGCTTACGCCGCCCGGCTAACTTCATCTCGCCGCGTTGCGGCTAGCTTGAGCGGTTATTCCACCCTTTGTTCCACCACTAAATTTCCTCTAGGGTTGCGACACAGTCTCTTTAGCCCCGGCCAAGCGAGGCTGAAAGGCGGTTATGGCTTGGGAGTTATTTCGCGGGGGTTCCACGGCACCATCGGACAGTAGCAGGCTTCGTAGCTCTTGACGTCGAGTGAACTCATCACGCAATACAGCCCGCGCAACCCTTCTGCTGGCACGTGCTCCGGAGGGTGGGAGACATTGTAGAGTTTGAACCATTCGTTACGAACCTGGGGCTGGCTGGCTACCTGGTTGTAAACCGCCTCCAGGCTGTCAAAGTCGAGATCTCCCGCCTTCCATTGACGCGAGAAGATATATTCCCGGCGCCACTCCCCGGGCACGGTCGTGCTGGCGTCATCCAGATTCGCAAGATAGTAAGTAGTCTGGTCCGTTAACGTCCCGTCATCCCAGAAATTAACTACCCGGAAGGCAGGATTCTGACCATAAATAGGAGAGATCGCGGGATTAACCAGGATAAATACCTTCTCCGTACTATCAATACCAATCAGGCGGAAGTCATCGGTATGGGTATGGCCGGCGAAGCCGGCGAGCACAGTCGTATGGTATTTCTGCAGCAAACTATCGAACTCCGCTGTCCAGCCAGGAGCCCACATGGGAACGATAGCTTTGGAACACATGGCTTCAGGCGACAGCGTACCTTCCTTGAAGAGAGACATAAATTTCAACATAGAGAAATAACCATCAATTCCGGGCGGTATGTGAAACATGAGCCATACTTTGTCATTGTCCGCTTTTGCTTTGGCCAGATTCGATTCCAGCCACTCCATAAGTTGCCTGCCGCCGGAAGAGGGTACAGGAGTGCAACCTTCGTTAAAGCTGTCAGCGTGATAGCGATCGGAGAAGAAGACGGTGTTCAAAGAGAAGATGCGAAGGTGAGGAATGGTGGGATGGGGCACGTTATAGCTCCCCAGAGCCCTCCAGTCCGCGAAAAAGGTATCGTCGCCCTGAGCCAGGCTGCGCGCCACTTCCGCCGTGTCGTTCAGAAAGAGGCCGCCGGGACGGATGCTGTAGTTCCCGCACTCCTCATCGTTATTGCCAATAGCCAGCAGGATCCGAGTATCGCCGAAGCGCTTGCGGAACTGGAAAGCAAGGAATTCGACTGTTTTCATGACAAAGGTGCGATAGTGTTCGCGATCGTTGTCATGCGCCTCGGTAGCGAAGCTGTGCGGGAAGTCGTGGGCCAGCAGATCGCCGTTGATCATGATGAAGACGGGATGCGGCGAGGTGGTGCGCATCTGATCGAGGGCCGAGGCGAGCAGCCACCAGTTGGTGTCGAAACCATGCCGGCTGTAGGTCGTAAGCTGCGAGCGCCGCAAGATCGACTCCCACTGCGTGGGAGCAGCGGCCGCCAACTCAGGTACCAGGGCCGGGTCAGCCATGGGATTGAAGTGCAGGTCGGAGACCAGCAGGAACTCATGCTTGGCGACCTTGGAACGGGCAGAAGCGCTCCCCGGCGTGAAAATCAGCAGTAGAAGCAACGCTGTGAGCGGAAGCGGCTTGCGCGAACGGGAGAAAAGCTTCACCGAAGACGAGTGCAAAGGGTTTACCCACATCGGACCGTGCTCACGAGAATACACGACAACTACCTTAACGGCACAGCCTGGTTTGGCGGCCGAAGCATTCGCGGCCAGCTCGGCAAGCATTCACATCGCGAGGGAGCGATAAGTCGTGCGGAAAGAGTTTGGTCGCGGTTTTCCTCAGAATTCACATCAATTCACACGGTTGCACAGCCGATATCGGTTGAATGCGACGGATCGCAGGGCTAGAGTCCGAAGAGAAGTCGTGAGTGTGGGAACATGACAGTCAGGAATGCTTTCTACCAGGGTCAGGTCGCCCGATGCGTCGTCCCGCTCGGATCAACTGTTCGTCTGTCCCGTCGACTCAAAATGAGCGAAGGGACCCGTTGCACGGGGCAGATGACCGCAGTGATGGGTGCCAGTAAACCGCTTGCTGATTACTCTGTTGGTTCGGCGTGGACATGGTAAAATAACAATATGTAGTATTAGGCGCTTGACATCCACAAGATGATGGGTTTACTGTTCGCTTCCAAGGTCGGTTTGGAAGAAGTTTGGAAGGTTCCTCCCCCGAAGGCCGATGCGGGCAGAGGTGACCCGCGACGGCCGGACGTTGGGCCCTAGCTGCCAACTCTCGTCCCCCTGCGAGAGAACGTAGTGCAATCGAAGTTGGTGCCGAATCCAAGGGTAGCACTCTCCGCAGTATGCGAGAGACGTAACTAAGGACCGACGAAGTCATCGCCAAGACGATGGCATCTGCGGTGTTCCTTTCCAAGTCGAGTTTGCCCCGTCGCGGCGCGTCCGTCGACGGGCGCTGTTTTGCGGTGACATCAACCGGGGGCCTCTTCTCTGCGAAGCGAGCGAGCGGGAGAAGCGGCCCCCACAACCTTGTGGCGACTTAGAAGCCGCGACCCGCTGGGACGGCACAAAAGCAGAGCCCTCGCGAGCTGAAAGCCACTCGGGATGAAAATGATAATCGATGGACTTATACGGCGCGTCTAAAGGCGCGCCCCATCAGGGAGCAAGCATCATGGCCGAAATTACGACCACGACCACAACGAGCGCCGCCGTCACCACGACCAAGAAGAAGGCGCCCGGCCTGACCTTCAACCGCTTTTTCACGACTGCTGGCGTCTCGCCCTATGACGAGCTGGAGTGGGAGTTGCGCACCGCGCAAATTACCGACTCGCAGGGCGGTATCATCTTCGAGCAAAAGGACGTCGAGGTCCCCAAGGACTGGTCGATGACGGCGACCAACATTGTCGCCAGCAAATATCTGCACGGCCCACTGGGCACGCCCGAGCGCGAGAGCGGTGTCCGCGCGCTGGTCACTCGCGTGGCCGAGACCATTCGCGATTGGGGCATTGCCGGCGGATACTTCCGCACCGCCGAAGACGCGGCCATCTTCCACGACGAGCTTGCCCATCTGCTGTTGCAGCAGAAAGCGGCCTTCAACTCGCCGGTGTGGTTCAACGTTGGCTGCGATCGCATCGAGCCCAACTCCGACGCGCGCAACTGGCACTGGAATCCTCAGGCCCAGCGCGTGGAATATGGCGTCACCGGCTATCGCACGCCGCAGTGTTCGGCCTGCTTCATCAACTCGGTGCACGATTCGCTCGACTCGATCCTCACCCTCGCCAAGACCGAAGGCATGCTCTTCAAGTGGGGATCAGGCACGGGCACCAATCTGTCACCGTTGCGCTCCTCCACCGAATCGCTCTCCGGAGGGGGCACGGCCAGCGGCCCGCTCAGCTTCATGAAAGGTTTCGACGCCTTTGCCGGCGTCATCAAGAGCGGCGGCAAGACGCGTCGCGCGGCCAAGATGGTCATCCTCAACGTTGACCATCCCGACATCATGCAGTTCATCGAGTGCAAGCAGAAGGAAGAAGCCAAGGCCTGGGCGCTCATCGAGATGGGTTACGACGGCAATGGTCCCGACAGCGATGCCTACTCGTCTATCTTCTTCCAGAACGCCAACAACTCGGTGCGCGTGACCGATGACTTCATGTACGCAGTGCTGCGCGACAGCGAATTCTCCACCCGCGCGGTGAAGGACGGCCGTCCGGTCGAGACCATTCGCGCGCGCGAGCTGATGCGCAGGATCTCCGACGCTACCTGGCACTGCGGCGATCCGGGCATGCAGTACGACACCACGGTCAATCGCTGGCACACCTCGAAGAACACCTCGCGCATCAACGCCTCCAATCCTTGCAGCGAATACATGTTCCTCGACGACTCGGCCTGCAACCTGGCCAGCCTGAACTTAATGAAGTTCGCGCCTAACGGCACGTTTGATGTCGAAGCCTATCGCTACGCCTGCGCCGTCATCATTACCGCGCAGGAGATTCTGGTCGACAACAGCGGCTATCCCACGGAGGCAATCGGCAAGAACTCGCACGACTATCGTCCGCTTGGACTCGGCTACGCCAACCTGGGCGCGCTGCTCATGTCGGCGGGCCTTCCTTATGACTCCGATGCCGGACGTGACTACGCCGCCTGCGTGACCGCAATCATGTGCGGCGAAGCCTATTTGCAGTCGTCGAAGATTGCCGAGTTCTGCCAGCCCCTGGCTCCGGCAACGGAAATGACGGGCGCCGAGCCGCAGCGTAACCAACAAGATGTGTCATCCCGACCGGAGCGAAGCGGAGTGGAGGGACCTGCTTTCCGTGGCGAATCTGAAGGCTCGGGTAGAGCTGGCCTTCAGGCCAGCGTCCAGGCCGATTCTTCTAATGAAAGAGCCGGGCTTCAGCCCGGCGGCACACGCGGCGCTGCCTGCCCCGGCTGGTACATCAATCGCGAACCGTTCCTCGATGTCATCCGGATGCATCGCGCCTCGGTCAACAACATCAACCGCACTAACGTTCCCGCCGCTATCTACGAAGCCAGCAAGGATTGCTGGGACGAGGCGCTGAAGAACGGCGAGAAGTTCGGCTATCGCAACTCGCAGGTTACCGTGCTGGCGCCGACGGGCACCATCGGCTTCATGATGGACTGCGACACCACCGGCATCGAGCCCGACCTGGCGCTGGTCAAATACAAAAAGCTGGTCGGCGGCGGCATGATTAAGATCGTGAACAACACCGTGCCGGCCGCGCTGTTCAAGCTGGGCTATACCTCCGACCAGATCAACGCCATCGTCAGCTACATCGATGCCACCGGCACCATCGAAGGCGCGCCCGCCATCAAGGACGAGCACCTGGCGGTCTTCGACTGCTCGTTCAAGCCGTCGAAGGGCACGCGCACCATTCACTATCTGGGACATCTGCGCATGATGGCGGCGGCCCAGCCGTTCATCTCCGGCGCAATTTCCAAGACCATCAACATGCCCGAGTCGGCCACGGTCGACGAGATCACCGAAGCCTACCTGCAGGCCTGGAAGCTGGGACTGAAGGCGGTCGCCATCTATCGCGATGGATCGAAGAAGGCGCAGCCGCTCAGCTCCATGGGTTCGGCCACGTCGAAGGGCGGAGCTTCGGAGGTGGGTGGAAGAGCGGGGCTTTCAGCCCCGCGTCAAGGCGATCTTTTAAATGAAAGCGGGCTTCAGCCCGCGAAAGAAGTCGTCGACGAGGCCGCCGCTCCGCCGCGCGCCATCCGTCATCGTCTTCCCGACGAGCGTCTGTCCATCACTCACAAGTTCAGCGTGGGCGGACACGAAGGCTATCTCACCGTCGGCCTCTACAAAGACGGCATGCCGGGAGAGTTGTTCATCACCATGGCCAAGGAAGGCTCGACTGTCAGCGGCCTGATGGACAGCTTTGCCTGCGCCGTGTCGCTGGCCTTGCAACATGGCGTACCGCTCAAGCTGATGTGCGAGAAGTTCGCGCACACCCGCTTCGAGCCCAGCGGCTGGAGTCACAATCAGGACATCGGCTACGCCAAGTCGATCATGGACTACATCTTCCGCTGGCTGCAGCTGCGCTTCCTCACCGGCCAGCAGCAGGCGCTGTTCGACGGCCTGCGTCCGAAGTACGTCAACGCTCCGCCGCCCGGCGTGCCGGATGAAAATGGGTATGGTCAGAAGTCATTCGGCGATCTGCTGCCGGATGATCCCTCACAGGTGTCATCGCGAGGCGAGCTCCCTTCTGATGTGTCATCCCGAGCGCAGCGCAGCGGAGCCGAGGGACCTGCTTTCCCCGGCGGCGGCATGACGCACGTCCACGCCTCCGACGCCCTGAAAGACCTGATCGACCTGGGCGACGCCCCGACCTGCCACGTCTGCGGCGCCATCATGACGAGAAACGGCAGCTGCTACCGATGCAACGAGTGCGGGTCGACGAGTGGTTGTAGTTAAGGAGAGAAGTATGTCGAAACATTGTAGTACAGGCCTCGATGATCGCTGTAGAGATGGCGACGGTGAGATTCGTCACAAGCGTCGCGATACTCGGGTCGGCACATTGAGAGAGACTTATGGCCCCGACTTCGCCAGCAACTATCGCAGCGACGCTCGGCTCGGTACCGTACTGGACCGCGAGGGCTGTGACACATTAACTGAATATCGACGTCGTGGCAAATAGGCTGAGGCGGTTAGCTTTAGACAATTTCTTGGGCCCAAGTAACGTACTGTGAGGGGGGGCACGGCACGCCGTGTCCCCTTTCCTATTTGATAGTTGTTCAGTCGAGTTGAGGTACAGGATATGGGTAACACGCAAAACTTGCAACGGTTATGCGAAGCCGTCCAATTGGGTACGTTCGTGCGAAGGAAAGTCTTCATTTCCTACTATCACGGCGATAAGCTTTGGGCTCGAGATTTCGTAACTCGCTTTGGTGGCGCCAACGGCGCGTTCATTCCGCGGGTTCTCGGGCTCGATGACGACACGATTAACAGCGTGAAGCCCGACTATGTGATTGACACAATTCGCGAGCAGTACATATCTGGTTCGACCGTCAGCATCGTCCTCATCGGCCAGTGCACCCACAGCAGGCGCTTCGTCGATTGGGAGATCAAACGAGGGATATCAAACAAGAACGGTTTGATCGGGATAATGCTTCCACCCAATAGTTCAGTTCATCTGCCGGAGCGATTTCAGATGAACTATCAGGCTAACAATTCTGAGTACGCGAGGTTTTATCCCTACCCAGGAAGCGCGGTCCAGCTCTATCGCTGGATTGAGGCTTTCAATTACCCACAAGTCTGGCTGGATGGGTCGGGGGTGGGCGGTTTGTGAAATAGGTTCAGCCTCAGGGTAAGCACTTATGCGACAGGCATAGCGGATGCTGAACTGCCGTCATGAACGAACAGCAGGGACGGTTGAGGTGGGCTGAGCAAGATCTCGGCTGCACGACTTCCCGGAGCGATGTCTGGATTGATCAAGAACTTGCGGACTCCCAATTCAGAGATGTGCGGCTGGGCAAGCGATTTCGCAAGCTTCTACAGCAGTTCTCCGACGGCCTAGGTGGAAGCATCCCATGGGTTTGCCAGGATTGGGCGAACACCAAGGCTGCCTATCGTTTTTTCTCGAACGGCAAGGTTAGCGAAGAAGAGATCTTGGCCGGACATTTTCCGTCCACCCGTGAGCGATTTGCCGCCAGCGACGGGCCGGTTCTGATTCTTCATGACACGACAGAGTTCATTTACCGGCGTGACGATGTGACCGCTGTGGGGGTTCTTCACGACTCAACCGCGGGCCGGGACAATCTGGGCCGTGTGCGCCACCATACCGTCTGCGGCATCTCCATGCACTCCAGTCTAGCGGTCACCTTGGCAGGTCTGCCGCTGGGTCTGGTGGCCATCAAGTTCTGGACCCGAGACAAGTTTCATGGCTGCAATGCCTTGAAGAAGAAGATCAACCCCACCCGCGTCCCCATCGAAAAGAAGGAGAGCGTCCGCTGGTTGGAAAACCTGAGGCAGTCCAGCGCCCTGTTGAATGATCCCCAGCGCTGTGTCCACATCGGCGATCGCGAGAGCGACATCTACGAACTGTTCTGCACCGCCCAGCAGATGGGCACCCACTTTCTGGTGCGCACCTGCGTCGACCGCCTCGCCGGAGACGGTACCAGCACGATCGGCAAGGAGATGAAGCAGGTGCGCGTTCAAGGCCTGCACCGCATACAGGTCAGAGACAAAAAAGGCGAGTTGTCCGAGGCCGTGTTGGAGATTCGCTACTGTCGTCTGGTAGTTCTTCCGCCCATGGGCAAGCAAAAAAACTACCCGAAACTGATTCTCACCGCCATCCACGCTCAAGAACGAGGCAGGCCGCACGGACGGGACAGAATCAACTGGAAACTGCTCACCGACCTGCCGGTGTGTTCGCGCCAAGAGGCCGTTGAGAAACTGGTCTGGTATTCCATGCGATGGAAGATCGAGACGTTCCACAAGATCCTGAAGTCCGGCTGCAAGGCAGAGCAGGCGAAGCTGCGAACGGCGGAGCGGCTGGTAAATCTGTTGGCGGTCCTCTGCATCCTGAGTTGGCGAATCTTCTGGATGACCATGATCAACCGCGCGGCACCCGAGGCTCCACCGGAACTGGCATTCACCAGGATAGAGCTTCGGCTGCTCGATGCACTGGTGAAAGACAAGCCTACCCGCAGGCGCAAAGAGACACTCTCCACTTATCTAACCAAGGTGGCACAACTCGGGGGCTATCTCGCTCGTGCTACCGATTCTCCACCCGGCAACTTGGTCATGTGGAGAGGCCTGTCCCGTCTCACTGATATCGAACTGGGGGCAACCATCGGTGCTGACTTTATGGGTAATTGAAAGAGTAACCGGACGCTTACACCGTTTCGAGTTGTACTGTTGGACAAAACTGCTGAGAAGCGCGTAGAAGCCGATGGCGTGAAGCTCGATCCCACAGGCAAAGCTGGCAACAATCAGCAGCGCTATAACGTGTATTTCGAGAATTCTGTGCCAGTCGCATACAAACCAGAAACGGTCAATCGGAACGGCGGCACGGTTGTGATCTAGTTCCCTGTCCCTTGTCGGCACAAGGAAAAGCTCTGCTCGAAAAACACGGGGGTGCGATGCAAGTAATGACGAAGTAAGGCGATTTAGCCTCTATCCTTCCCACTGTCAGCGATAGCGATCTAGACTCATGGCAGGGGACGAGGCAATGGCATTGACACGCGGCGGCTGCGGAAAAGTTCTATACGACTTTACGAATCCCTCGGGTATGCCGCGCCTTTGTTTAGTTTGTCGGATGCCTACCTCTCAGGACAGATTGCTTGCCCGAAGAGCCAACAGGTGTTCCAAGCGACTTGGCTGTAACAACTCGAATGCTTTCTGAGGAATCTTGAGATATTGCCACTTAACCTCTGTCAGTTGAGTGGCATTTTCACACCAGTTGGCTGCCGCCGTGTCCTTGTACGCCACATCGTCATATTCCGCCCCCTTCGTCTCCAATAACCAGCGAGTACCGTGCTTATCTATAGCGGTGAAATCCGGGTAGTACGACCGCAGGTTCATAGCTCCATCGGTGTAATCAATCGAGAAACCGAAGGGCTGAGGAAGCTTGGCATACGCGGCTACATCGTCGGCACTATCGAGGAACTTGGCAAAGTCTCTCTCAAACTTATTGTCGCAGGGCACCAGATTGAATACTGTGCGCACGCCTTCCCACACGGGCCGCGACCAGGGGAATGGCTGGCAGCTTGAAAGCATTCGTTCTGGTTCAAGCAACGTCGGCTGCTGCTCGGCAATGGTGAGCTTTTTGAGGGTCTTGGAGAACACGTCAACGCAAACGAAGTGAGCGATGGGCGTACTCATGGCTTTAACGACTTCGTGATCCGTCAGGTCTACGCTCTGTCCAAATACCTTATGCTCAAAGAACTCGCGCACCTTTGGAGCCAGCGCAGCAAATTGCGACGGCAGTTTGACGGCTTCGGCGATCCGCCGCGAGTAGTAGCCGATTACTTCCTGTGCAGTCTGCGGCTCTGGAATTGAGTAGTCCCGCTCGACTTCTTTTTGCAACGTGATGATGTCATAGCCCTCATACCGGAACGTCTTGTTGTGCGGATCGTCCGCGCTGAGCGGCAGGAGGATGGTTTGAAACGACATCACGTTCAAGCTGGCTATTTCATCCGCCAGCGACTTCTTTCTTACCAGGGTAGGAGAGAGCAGCGGTAGCCCGATGTCGTATTCCTTGCGGTTGTCCAGCGGCAGGATGGTAACGATCTTGAGCTTGTCCTTGCCAATCTCGAATGTATCAAGCTGCAAGTCCTCCAGTTTTTCCAGATCGTCAACGAAGTCGAGGAACTTGTGGTTGCCAATAATGTCCACTCGCTCCGTGAAGTCCACGGTCAAGTCACGAAACATGAGGCGTAGACCGCGCCCAATTGCCTGCTCCGGCAGGATGTTCGCTTTCGCCGTATAGGGACGCAGACCGACCACTACAGTAACGTTCTGCACGGGGGTGTTAGGAAAATTAGGTTGCTACCGAATTTTCCGGCGGGCGCGCGTTTCCACTTTTCGTAGTTGACCCCATCCGGCGAGCTTGGCGGCCGCCTTCACGCCCTTTAGCACGGTGGACTCGTCGATGTCCGGGTTTTGGCGAGTGGCTCGCCCTACGATTTGAGTGGAAGACAGGCCGGCAAACTGGTAGAGCACGAACCAATCGAAATTTGACGGGCTGTACTTCTGCGGCGCGCGAACCAGCCCGCACGATTCCGCATTCTTGCGGCTCGCTGCCTCGTACTCGGCAAGCTTCTGCTCAAATCTCTTCCGTACCGATTGGCTGTAAGCTGCCCAGGTGAGAAGTTGCATCTCCCAGCCTTCGCAATCGAACTGGAAGCGTTCGCCTGTAGCGCGCGTGCTGCTGACTCCGCTGATGGGGTTCCACTTCAGCGAGCGCCTCCAATCCGGAGCGACGTACCAGCCTCGCAGCGTGCGGAGCGTCTCGTCCAAGAACCATTCGGCGTCAGCGTGAAAGCTGTTTGCCCAGTGGCGAAGAGCCGATTTCAGCCGACACGCATCGGGGATCATTCTGTGAGGCGAAACTCTCGGATGCCATAGAAGAGCATCAAACTCGAACCCCGATTGCGCGAGTTCCGCGTATGCGGGGAACACGTCAGCAGATAGCCGTTCAAGCATGCTCGGATAAACACGCTTCACCGCCCGCATGAGGTCGAGTCGTGCGATCCAAACAGCGACGCTCCCCTTTGGGTCTGGTATGACGTACTCGCAGTAGGCGAGTCGCGGGGTCTTTCGACGTGGCATCGCTCCCTCAGCGGTTTCCCATTTGAATTGTCGCCGCCAACCGGACAGGGAATCGATCCGGCTTGTTGCGCGCCCAAGGGGGCTAGGCGGCTCATCAGATTACCAACCTCCGCCTCCCAATGGCGACCAAAAAGATCTGATCGTCGAACTAGCCTAGAGGGTTATACTCTCCGTGAAACTAAAGGGGAAAGCGTGAATGTTGCGGAAGGAATGCGGCGATTGGGGCTCGCTGCAGGAGTCTTGGGAGCCTGCGCGGGTGCAGTTGTTGCGTACATTCAATTGCAACCACTATTGGAACAAAGAGCCCAATACAAGACCTTTCAATCGCTGGTCACTTCTGGAGCAGTACAGAAGGAAGTTGAATCTCTAAGAACAACCCTCGCACAAGGCTGCACAAAGTGTCGCACCGATCCTAAAACCGGCGTTACGCTTGATATGGGTACATATCAGCCGATCCCGCAAGGTGCGACAATCGGGCAACCGCAGTCGCAGCCGATTGACATTTCCGCAGGATTAGTTCCGAAAGCGGAGCCTCGGCCTAGGCCAAAGGGACAGAAGCTATCTATCGTGTCCACTGAGCCGATTCGGGACCGATCTGCGCAGACTGGACAGTACACGGGGGCTGATCTGGCGCAAGTGCCACCGCCAGCAACCCTGCCCGCATCCTGGTTCGATGAAGTGGCTGCCGTATGCGGTGATGTGAAGGGCTGGAACGTTAACAGGGATGGAATTAAGACAATCTATTTCAATGGTAAGAGCTGCGCCAGTCCAGCAACGTCCGCTCCGACAGTAGGACCTTGGGCGAAATATGCCCAGAGCGATCCAACAAAGGCTAATCCTTACAACGCGTATGGTGGGCAGTCGGTGGGGAAGCCGGAAAGAATATCGGCCGACGAGATCAACCTGATTGAGACGGCCGACGGTCGGCAAATATATAAAACCGATCCGCCCACCTTTCGGTCTTACCTTCTCCTACCTGTTTTCCCTGTACTTGGCTTCTTTCTTCCTTGGGGAGTGATAAGAACTCTGACGTGGATCGGTGTGGGATTTTACTCAGGGCGTACCTGACTGCGCTTCCGAGCCGCTTGGAGCCGCTCTACAATATCGGATTGGTCGGTCAACTCGACTTTGTTGGTCACTTTGCCGTAAGCGCGATCCGCCAATATTGCAAACGTCCTGGCGTCGCCTTTCTTCAAAGCCCGAAGCATAGCTCGATAAATCAACTCCGCGTTCTTCTCAAATACGGCTCGCGCCACCTCGGCGGAAAGGTCTCGCTTCGGTCTGCCTCCGGGGTTGCCTGAAACTCCCGGCTTCCACGGTCTCAGGTTTTGAAGATTCGGCATATTTACTGTTTTCTCACTGTTCTCAGTGGGGATTGTACCCTGCCGGGCTCAGGGCTGGCAGCGAGTCGGCCCGCTGGTAGTGTCCTAAAGGTGCGCTAGCTAGGCACTAGGGTAAATGCTTTGGGCGCGATTTTCTTTATTTGTCTCGCGAAAACGAAAAACAACAGATTGGGGTGTTGTGTTTTAGATTCCAAACTACTTGACACTGCATGTGGTTGGCGTACCATATCTTAGCGCTAAAGTACTAAGGCCGCCTCTGAAGGGTGGCCAGTACAAAAAGCGCTATATATTGTGGTCGGTGGTGAAGTCTGAGCAACTTCACTGTAGTAAACCCGATTACAAAAGTCAAGGGCCTAGTGTGCCCAAAAGCTCCCGTTACCTAAGTGGTAACGGTGCCCCCTTCTGGCCAGGGTGTTCGCGCACCAAGGCCAGAGGGGACGGCTTCAACCCGTTGTTGCACAACGCACCCCGGAGGGCGCTCTCGAATGAGCAACAAACAGGCGAAATCAGGCAGTCCGCAGGGTTTCGCAACCTACATTACGCTCCGTAATGGACGCAGGATTTACGCTGCGGACTACGGAATCAAGGCGTTCCCAATCGGCCGGGGACGCACCAAGCGGTAAAACCCTTTTTCTCCGCACCGGGCGGTTACATCCGCTTGGTGCGGATTTTCCAATGAAGGGGTATAGCTAGCGGTATAGCGGAAGCCCTTATAAGCTCACTGACGTGGAGTGATCAAAACCCTTCCCAAGGTCGGTCAATCGACTCCCTACCCCTCCGCGCACCTACATGTTTGCCCCATGCATAGCGACTTCACGATTCTTGTGTTGATCCGCTGTGTCCGTTTTATATCCGCAGGGCACCGCTTCCTTCTTGCGGATTTCCCTTCTTTCGGCTTCCAGGCGATGCTTTCGGATAAACCACATTCCTATTCCGAACAGAGTTACGCCATACACTGCGGCTGCGATGAGGGCCATCACCCACCTCCCCTCTTCCGCTCTAGAATCATTCCCAGAATCACTAAGCCCACGCCGACGAAGAATGATCCTGTAAGCCACCAGAACGTAAATACGTGCCATGTTGCCCATTCTTCCAATGGGAAGAATATGACGATCAGGGCTCCAAGTTCCCTGAGCACTTCCCCTAACATTTCCTCGACAGACTTCTTGTCCGCCAAATGTCAGCCTCGGTGCTCTCGACACTAATCCGATTGCGTCATTTGCACGTTTTGTGCCATGCACAGACCGTTAATATGCATCTTTTTCTGATGCGGCTCATAGCAGGGGGGATTCCGTGCCAGCAGGGACTTCCGGCGCGGAAGATACCTCCTAAGTATAGGCAATCGGATAATCTATTGCTAGCCCCAAACCCGCAAATGGTGAAAAAGTTTGCATATGTGGGGTGAAAGGCATTTCCTTGTGTCCAGACGCAAGAGGATGATGGAACGCTCACAGGATTGGCGTCAGTGACCGACATCACACGTCAAATGGCAACGACGAACGAAGAAGTGCCAGCATGTTGACTGCTTGTCAACCGCGTGTCAAGCGAAATCGGCTCCCACAATGTGGCAACGCTTCCGACGTGCTAAACCGCTTCAATTGTGGTGAGCCTGTTTTGGCGGCCTTCCGTGGTGTCTGACCTGTTTCGAGGGTCGCATTCGATTGTGCCCAGAATTGTGCCTACCACCTGCCTTTTTGACCTGTTCGGAACTGATACAGGGTCTAGGGCAACGTGCTCCAAACCCGCGTAAATATTGCGTCCTGACACTTCGTGGTACTTTAGCTAAGTTGTTGATTTCTCGTGCGGCAACGGCTACGAACCAGAAGGTCGGGAGTTCGAATCTCTCAGGGCGCGCCATTCTTCTCAAGCGCTTGCCGCGAGTTTTCCAACTTTCAATTTGGGTCCAACAACAATTTTCAGGCCCGGCTTTTGCCGCCGCCTGGCTGCGGTATTCCAACTCCTGATCTGGGTGGGAATAAATATCCGTCGTCCGCAGTGACGAATGTCCGATCCATTGTAAACGTTGCAGGCCACTATTCTCGCGCCCGCTGGTTCACTGCAGCTTCGCGTACTCGGCTTTGGCTTGCTGGTAGATGGGAATGTCGGGATCGGCATCTTTCCACAGCGTCAGGAAGTCCTGATAGGACTTGCGCGCGGCGGAGGTGTCACCCGCCATTGCCTGCGCCCGGCCAAGCTGGAGAGGCGCGAGAGAACCCAGCTGATTGTTAGTTACGACGCCGGGATGGTCGAGTAGCTTCTGGAACTCTGCAGCCGCCTGCGTTCCCTGACCTAGCTGGAGGTAAGCGAGTCCCCGCAGGTAGGCGGGCGTGAGGCAGCATTGGGCTTCGCCACCCAGTTCATAGGGAAGCGCAACATTCAGAACCTCAATCGCCTTCTGGGGATTGCCCGCTTGCAGGTAGATTGCTCCCTGAATAATCGGTATCATGAATTTGTGCATCAACTCCCCGGTGGGCTGAGGCTCGAAGTCGGCGGCTAATGCCCGGGCCCGTGCCGGCTCGCCAACCAAGGCAAGCGCCAGGGCCGCCTTGGCTTTCACAGCATCTCCCGTGCTCAGGGCTAGCGCCCGTTCGACGTGTGCCAGTCCCTCGCGCGAATTACCCAGCAGAACTTCTCGCTGGGCCTGGAAGGTTTCCCATAAGGCTGCTCGATCCGGCGCGTCGGCACGTTTGGCCGAAGCTATGGCCTGCTCCAACCAGTCGCGCGCCGCTCGCAAATGACCACGGTAACCGGCGGTATCGGAGGCGCATAATAGAAGTTGGTCCTCCACTCCGGGCTTGCCCATGGCATCGGCTAGCAGTTCCTGCATGGCGTGCTCATCCCCCTCAAAGAAAGCAATCCAGTACCTCACCATACGCAGCGTAGGGCCGTCCAGATTGCGGGCGCGGGTTTCGTCGTACACTGCTTTGGCTTCCGCGAAACGATTCAGTCGAAAATAGGCCATCATGAGGCTGGTTGCCGGGGCCACGTTATCAGGAGCAATTTGGCGTGCTGCTTTGGACTCTGCGAGCGCTTCTTCCAGACGGCCCAGCCCACGATATGCCGAGCTTAGGCGCATGTGCGGCAAGTATTCCCTGGGATACACCTTTGTCCACTGACTATAGGTTTCGACGAACTTGTCCAAGTCCCCGGTGACGATGTCATAGTATTGACCTTCGATGAAGAACCTTTCGCGCTGGCTCACGCGATCGCGCAACGCGAAGGCTTTCTTCGTACTCTCGGTCGCCGGACTGTCCTCCGAAAGACCGGCATAGGCATTTCCTAATCGCGCCCAGGCATAGCCGAACGTTGGATCGAGCTCGACAGCAAGCTTGTAGTAAGGAAGAGCCGCCGTATTGCCTTGCAGCGCCTCCTTGGTTTGCGCCTGAGTGTAGGCCTGCAATGCTTCCAGCGAAGAAGTGGTGGCTTCCTCCAGTGGCTGGTTGTATTTGTCTACCGAGGCCAACGATTCTCCCATTCTCCTACGCAACTGATTGCCCAGTTCGCCCACGGTACCGATGACCTCGTTACGGTTCGCCGCGTCCGCAGTGGCGCTCGTCAGCGTATCCCCGGTCTGGCAGTCCAGGACGTTCATCTCGATGCGATAGCGCTCTCCGCGACTGGAGATTGCGCCCGTCAGCAGTGCCTTGCTTTGCGTGCGCAGGCAAACTTCTTTGGCCGTCGTCTCGGTCAGCTTTTGGCCCGGAGCGCGATCCATCAGCTTCAAGGTCGCGTTCACTTTCTGATCGGAAACGAGATTCAGGAACGGGGACTGTTGCAGGTGAAGGCTCAGCGCCTGCTTAAGGGTGCTGTCAAAGAGCTGGTCGCCAGTGTTGTTGGTGAAATCGGCGAGCACAATTTGGTCGGTTTCCGCTAACTGGATTTGGCGATGCGTCCGCCAGTAAACTACAACGCCGATGACAACCGCGCTGAGCAGCAGCAGCAAAGTCGCGATTCGTAGATGCGGTCGCCGGGTGGAAGTCTTTTGCAGATCAGCCTGCAAGGTGGTGAGGTCGGCGCGCATCTCCGCCACGGACTGGTAGCGTTTCTCGCGGTCTTTCTCCAGCGCTTTCCTGACGATGGTTTCCAGCCCGGATGGGGCGCCGGGGTTGAGGACGCGCAACGCAACCGGCTCGGAGTTGAGGATGCGCGACTGGACGTTCGCGGCCGTCTGGCCGCTGAATGCTCGCTGCCCGCTGAACATCTCGTACAGCACCAGACCGAAGGAGAAGATGTCGGTGCGGGCGTCCAACTGGTCGCCGCGGATTTGTTCCGGTGACATGTAGGCCGCGGTGCCAAAGGCAAATCCGGTGCGTGTCAGATGCAGACCAGTGCCGCCATCGCCGGCATTCGCAACGGCTGTGGTGAATCCGATGCTGCCCGAGCCATCGGCGGGACTGCCATCGTCGGAAAAGTCGGCTGCCCTGAAACCTTCAATGGGTCGACGGCCTTCGGGCTCGCGTCCCTTCCGAGTCCAGGGCCAAAACCGCCAGTTTGCCGGCGACGGCAATACGATCGCCGACGCGCTGGTTGCCGCAGCGGCTACTCTGGTGGGAACACCCATCGCTTGGTCCTCTTCTGCTTCGGCAATTTCCGCAACTGCGAATGCACCGATGACACCTGCCGCGCCAGGTTCGCCTTCCGCTTCCTCCTCTCCCAGTGCCACCAGCTTGGCCAAACCGAAATCGAGAATCTTGGCTACACCTTTATTGGTGAGGAAGATGTTGGCGGGCTTGATGTCGCGGTGAACGATGCCCTTGTCGTGCGCAGCCTGCAGTCCCTCCGCCACCTGCATGGCGATGTCGAGCAGTTGCTTCAGGGCCAGCGCTTTCTCTTCTTTGGTGGCCGCAGCCATCCAATCGCGCAGGGTTTGGCCTTTCAGCAACTGCATCACGATGAAGGGCTTGCCTTCGTACTCTTCCAACTCGTAAATGCTGCAGATGTTGGGATGGTCGAGAGCCGAAGCCGCGCGAGCTTCCCGCTCGAAGCGCTCCCGCGCCCGCGAATCGTTGCCCACCTCGACCGGCAGAAATTTCAGCGCGACGGCGCGGCCCAGCCTCAGGTCCTCGGCGCGATAGACCACGCCCATGCCTCCGCCGCCAATGACCTGCAGCACGCGATAGTGGGAGACTTGCTTGCCGCTGAGGAGTGTGGGGTCAGGCGGCTTCTCTACCGCTTCCACCGGCACTTTCAGCCGGTAGCCTCGGCGGGCGACGGTTTCGATGTAACCGGGCTTCTCGGCCGAGTCATTCAGAGCCCGGCGTAAGCGGCGGATCGCCTGGTTGATCCCGATGTCGAAGGCGACGATGGTGTCGTCCGGCCAAAGCCGCTTCTGAATTTCCTCGCGGGTGATGACTTCGCCCGCCCGCCTCACCAGCATTTGCAGGATCTGGAAGGGCTGGTCCTGGAGGACGATCTTGAGTTCTCCCAGACACAGTTCTCCGGCCTTCAGGTCGAGTTCAAAGACTCCGAAGCGCACGCGAATTGGCTGCGTGTCCGGCATAGGGGCTGAAATGTCCGGGAGCGAATGGGCGAAAGTGTACTACCAGGGGTAGCGAATTTCTAGCACGCTTTTTTGAAACTGCGGCAAATTCATCCTCTATTCATTCGGGCGAGATCAGGGTGCGGTTGCAAATAAACGCGGAATCAAGGACTTAGGCAGGTCACTCACAGGTCACGGAGAGGTCACCGCCGGACCATTGACCCTATCAGCCGATTCGCACACACTGCGCCCCATTGCGAAACCCGGTCCGCTGATCCGAACCAGGCAGCCGGCCCAGATGCAACCCCAGGCATTCCGGAGACGGAGCGATTCCCGGCTAAACATAGCCGCTTCGTGATGCCAACGGCCCTTCCCCCGGGGCGGCGACTTACGCTCTCTGCCGCCCCTAACCGCGAAGAGATAAGGAGAATGGTATGAACGCGAAAAGTGTTGACAATGCCGGCGCGACACTGGGGCGCCGGATTGCAACTGTCGGTCACGGTGCAATGCCGTCGACTACGTGGTCGGAGTGGACTGGATTCCAGCGCGCGGCCCTGCGAGGGTTCGCGTTGCTGCTGTTAGCGGCTATGGCAGTAACAACGGCGGCGGCGGATGAAACCGTGCTGCACAGCTTCAATCCCTACGCGCAAGGCGCCAATCCACAGGCCAACCTGTACCTCGGTCTGGATGGGAAGTTCTATGGTACGACTTATGGCGGCGGCTCAGCCGGTGCGGGAGTCGTATTCAAAGTGGACCAGAGGGGCCACCAGTCTGTGCTGTACAGCTTCACAGGTGGCACCGACGGCGCCAATCCCTATGCAAATGTGATCCAGGACTGGGCCGGCAACTTGTACGGGACGACCTTGTTCGGTGGCGCGGACGGCGCCGGCGTGGTCTTTAAAGTGGACACAAGAGGCCGTGAGACCGTGCTGCACACCTTTACAGGCGGCGCTGACGGTGGGTACTCCTTTGCGGGTTTGATCGAGGACTTTGGGCGGCAACCTGTACGGGACGACCGAGGGCGGCGGCGGTGCGTCTGGTGCGGGTGTAGTTTTCAAAGATGGATCCGAGGGGCCATTACACCGTTCTATACACCTTCACCGGCGGCGCCGATGGGGCATACCCCGACTGGTATCATCCAGGACGCTGCGGGCAATCTCTACGGAACTACCTACTGCGGCGGCGCGGACGGCGCTGGCGTGGTGTTCAAGCTGGATAGGAGGGGCAACGAGACGGTGCTATACACCTTCACCGGCAACGCGGATGGAGGGTACCCCGAATGGGGCGTGATCCAGGACTGGTTCGGCAACCTGTACGGGACGGCCTCGAGCGGCGGTGCGGCCGGTTCCGGTGTCGTGTTCAAACTGGATCGGAGGGGCAATGAGACGGTGCTGTACAGCTTCACCGGCGGCGCCGATGGAGGGTACCCCTACGCGGGCGTGATCGAAGACTGGGCAGGCAACTTGTATGGGACGACCTCGTTCGGTGGCGCGGACGGCGTGGGCGTGACGTTCAAACTGGATCCGCGGGGCAACGAAACCGTTTTGCACAGCTTTACCTATGGGGCTGACGGGGGCTACCCCTTCGCAGGTCTGATCATCGACTTCTTCGGTAACCTCTACGGGGATGCCAGCAGCGCCGGCACGGCGGGCGCGGGTGTGCTCTTCAAAATTGACCCATCTGGTAACCAGACGGTGATGTACAGCTTTCCCGGGAGTGATGGGAGCAATCCTTTGCCAGGGGTAATCCAGGACTCGGCGGGCAATCTCTACGGGACGACGACCGGCGGCGGCCCCGCGAACGTTGGCGTGGTATACAAGCTCGACACGACTGGCCATGAAACCTTGCTGCACAGCTTCACCGGTGGCGCGGACGGGGGCTCTCCGCAGTCAAGGTTGATCCAGGACTCGGCAGGCTACTTCTACGGTACTACCCAGTCGGGCGGCGCGGCCGGCCAAGGAACCGTGTACAAGCTGGACGGGAGCGGCCATGAGACCGTGTTGTACAGTTTCACCGGTGGGGCCGATGGAGCCGCCCCCAGTGCAGGGTTGATCCAGGACTCGGCGGGGAACTTCTATGGCACGACTTCAAACGGTGGCTCAGCCGGTGTGGGCGTGGTGTTCAAGCTCGATCCGATGGGCCATGAGAGCGTGTTGCACAACTTCACCGGCCCGGACGGAAGCCACCCTTATGCCGGTGTGACGTTTGACTCAGCCGGCAACCTCTACGGGACGACGCCAGACGGCGGCACGCGTGGCGGCGTGGTGTACAAGCTGGATCCGGCAGGAAACTACACTGTCCTGCAATACTTTGACTATGGGCCCGATGGTGGCTACCCCTTGGGAGGCGTGACCTTCGACTCGGCTGGCAACCTATACGCGACTACCTGGTCCGGCGGCCCGCCCAGCGGAGACTATCCGGGCGTGGTCTACAAGGTGGATTCGAGCGGCATCTTCTCGGTGGTATATACCTTCACCGGTTTCTCCGACGGAGGAGGCTCGCGCTCGAATGTGGTTCTCGACTCATCGGGCAATCTCTACGGGACTACGCAATATGGAGGAATAGGCGGTTGTCCCTATTTTGGCTGCGGCGTTGTGTTCGAGGTGAATCCTTCCGGCCAGCAGACGGTGCTGTACAGCTTCTCGGGTGGAGTTGATGGAAGCGAACCTGGAACAGGCCTGATCCGTGACGCCTCCGGCAACTTCTACGGGACAACTTCCTACGGCGGAGTAGCGGGTTCCGGGGTGGTCTACGAGCTGACACCCGGCGGTGATTCGCCCGCGGTAAAACCACCTGTCCGGAGATCCGTCAGTCCGAGGGGTCTCAGGTTCGGCCATCCTTTGGCCGGCGAGCCGCCGAGAAATAGGGAAACACCTGGAGCCAGCGGCTGCCTCAGTCGCGTGCCAGGTGTGTCTAACCCTCCCTGTGGACAGTAAACACAGCGGGAACACTAGGCGGGCACCCCTCAGTGACAGAGGGTGCCCGCTTAAGCCGGTTTCGTATTCGCTCCCACGACATCCTCGCAAGAATTTCAAAGGAGATTCTTTTACCGTCCCGCCCAGCGGGGCGAGCACGAGAGGTAAGGAACGACTGTGATGGAGAACATTGACGACAACACGATGCGTCTCGAACGGCGCCCCCCCGGCGGCACCATGTTGCCTGAGAGTGTACAGGCGACTATCGCGGGCCGCGACCTATTCGTGGGAGGGCCGGAACTGGAGAACTAGAGGCACCCAGCGGCTGAGTAGGCCGGCGCCTCCTGCTATAGCACATGCAAGGCGGTCGGTCTTCGCCATTGCGACGGGAGAGCTTCCGATCGAATGTAGTTCTTTGGCACGTACGAACAACAGGGTTCTTCCGCCAGCGGATCTCCGGTCAGCGCGTAGGCGCGAGCGCGCGAGCCTCCGCAGATATGCCGGAATTCACACGCGCCACATTTGCCGCCAAGTTGGGAATCATCGCGCAATTCCTGAAAAATTGGAGACTCGCGGTAGATCCGGCTGAGCGAGTCCGAGCGCACATTTCCGGCGGTGAATGGAAGGAATCCGCTGGGAAATACCTCGCCCAGGTGTGAGACGAAGACAAATCCCTTGCCATCGTTCAAGCCGCGTGGTGCACGGCCTATGGTGTCCATCACTTTTGCAGTCTCATCGTTATGTTTGAGTTTGCTGTTGCGCCGCTCGGCTACCTGCTGTTGCAGCACGTAGCGACGATAGTGTTGCGCTTCTGTCGTCTTGATGTGGAAACGGGCTCGCTGCGACAGCCGGTACAGTTTGGCGAACACTCCTTCGAATTCCTCAGCGGACAACAAGTCGGCGATTCTTCCTCGACCCGTGGGCACAAGAAAAAAAACGCTCCGGAGAGCGATCTGCTTAGTTTCCAGGAGAGCTGCGATGTTGTCGCAATCGGCGATGTTACTGCGGCTGAACGTGGTGTTGATCTGCACCGGTAGGCCAACCTCATTCGCCCATTGAATGGCTTCCAGAGTGCGGCCAAACGATCCCGACATACCACGGAACGCATCATGTACCTCCCGATAGGAACCGTCGAGGCTCACCGCCAGTCGCGCCAGGCCTGATTGCTTGAGGCGCTGGATCACGTCGCGCGTCAGCAAAGGTGTGGCACTGGGCGTCAGCGAGACCCGCACACCGACGGTTCTGCCATGCTCAATTAACTCGAAGAGATCCGGCCGCTTGATCGGATCGCCTCCGGTCAACACGAAGACTGGCACCTGCATCTGCGCAATCTCGTCGATCAAACGTTTGCCTTCCTCCGTGGAGAGCTCTCGGGGATTGCGTTTGGGCTGCGCGCTGGCGCGGCAGTGGACGCAGGCCAGATCGCAAGCCTGGGTCACTTCCCAGATGACAATGTAGGGTCGTTCATTGAAGTCGACCGCGGGCATTTCAGAATCCATGGCGACATTTCAGCAAGCTCAGACTGTCGATGCAATGACTAAGGTCACAACCAGCAATTGTTATCTGCCACTTCCGGGTTTTCCGGATGAAGACACCCCGGGGCCGCAGGTCGAGTCTTGTGACCTAAGTCATAGTGATAGGTCTCCTACTCCTCTTATGGTGATCTTGGGAAGCAATCCAGACAAGGAAGGTTCATACGATGTTCTGCTACCAATGCGAACAGACCTCAAAGGGTGAGGGCTGTCGGGAAATCGGTGTCTGCGGGAAAGATGAGACCACCGCAATCCTCCAGGATCTGTTAATTCATGCAGTCAAAGGTATCTCCATGTACGCGCATCGAGCCCGCCAACTTGGCGCGGCCGATCCCGAAATCGATGGGTTCACCATTCAAGCCATCTTCGCGACGCTTACGAATGTTAACTTCGATCCCCTGCGGCTGGTCGAACTGATTCGCCAAGCCGTGGCCACCAGGGAGGTCGCTCGCGCGCTCTATGAGCGGGCCAGCGTCAAGGCAGGACAAGTTCCAGACGCACTGGGCGGGCCCGCCACGTGGACTCCAGCCTCCACCCTGGAGGGCTTACTTACCCAGGGCCAGCAAACGCTGCTTCCGGCCCGTTTCCTCAGCGAGGGCAGGGAACTAGCAAACCTGCAGGAGTTGGTGCTTTACGGCATTAAAGGAGTTGCTGCGTACGCTGCCCACGCGCTCGCGCTGGGAGCGAGTGACCCGATTGCTTTTGCAAAAATTCATGAAATCGTCGATTTTCTCACCCATTCTTCTTTGTCCGCAGATGAGTTACTCGCCAGCGCGCTTGCGGTCGGCGAACTGAACTACCGGGTCATGGAGATTCTGGACAAGGCGCACACCGAGACCTTCGGCCATCCGCAACCGACCAAGGTCCGGCTGCACCCGCGCAAGGGTAAAGCCATCCTGGTTTCAGGCCACGATCTTCACGATCTCTACGCCCTCCTCGAACAAACCAAAGGGCTTGGAATCCAGGTTTATACGCACGGCGAAATGCTGCCGGCGCACGGTTATCCCAAGCTGAAAGCCTATGAGCACCTAGCCGGGAACTACGGCGGCGCCTGGACCGATCAGTGGCATGAGTTCGCCGAATTTCCGGGAGCGATTCTCATGACTTCCAACTGCATCCAGGAACCCAAATTCGCTTACAAGGAACGCATTTTTGCCTCGGGAGCAGTAGCGTGGCCCGAGGTGACACATATTGCTGACCACAACTTCGCACCGGTAATCGCCGCCGCCCTGCTCGCGCCAGGCTATGCTGAAAACGGGGCCGATGAGGAGATCACTGTCGGCTTCGGTCATGACGCGGTGCTCAGCGTTGCGGGCACGGTGATTGAGGCCGTGAAGTCGGGCGCGGTTCGCCACTTCTTCCTGATCGGCGGCTGCGACGGAGCGCGTCCTGGCCGCAGCTACTACACGGAGCTCGCCGAATTGATTCCCAAAGACTGTCTGATCCTCACCCTGGCCTGCGGCAAGTTTCGTTTCAACAAGCTGGACTTTGGCAAAATCGGAGGCCTGCCACGCCTGCTCGACGTAGGCCAGTGCAACGATACCTACTCGGCTCTGCAAATTGCACTTGCCCTCTCCAAAGCTTTCGAATGTGGGGTCAACGATTTGCCGCTTTCATTGGTCTTATCCTGGTACGAGCAGAAAGCGGTTGCCGTGCTACTCACGCTGCTCCATCTGGGAGTGCGCAATATGCGCATTGGTCCCACGCTACCCGCGTTTCTTTCGCCGGCATTGCTCCAGTTGCTGCATCAGAAGTTCAATCTGATGGCAATCAAAACTGCGGAGGAAGATCTGGCAGCGATGCTTGCCTGAAATCCCGGTCCGACGAAATAGCACTCGCCGGACGTTGTTCGCATGCAGTGGCTTGAGGGTCGAAGGTTAACTCAGCCGGGATATTCGAGAAATACGCTGCTGGGATCAGCTGGTCCCGGCAGCGTTTTGCCGCGACTACCACGCTATTTCATTCGTACTGCGCTTCCGCGGGAACTTGGGGATCGCAGGATGCCCGGGGTGCGGACCGGTGGCCCAGGTCTTACGGTGTTCGAGACCTGGGGCAGAGAGGCGTACCAGGTGCTGAGTGCCCCACTCATTCGCGCTTTTCGAATGAGTGGGAACGAATACTGAATCCGAATTGGGAGGGCACCGAGTATGAGTTTACGAACTCCCACTCATTCCAAAACGAGGAATGAGTCGGGCACACGGGTATCGGCGGTAACCCTTAGGCCGATCTTTTCGAAATAAGCCGTCGCACGACATGGCCTTTTCCACATCCACAATCCCGAAACGACCATGATCGGAAGGAAGACGAACCGAGTCGCGGGAGCATAGTCTGGCAGCTTTTCAAACGGACTATAGATATAGCCGAATATCGGAATGGCGACCACGATGTGAATCCAGCGAAAAATCGTGCGTATGGTGCCTTGGTTCATGATGACGTCCTCACGACTCTTGAGCCGCCTTCGGCGGCCAGTTGGGCGCTTCGACGCCAAACTGCTTGGCGTACTCGGCGTGCAAGCGCTGCCACCGGCCGAACTTCATGGCCTCGGGGCCGACGATGCGGCCGATGGGAGTTCCGCTGAGCAGGTGATCCAGAACATCGAAACAGATGTGCCACCCGGCAGCACCCATGGCGATGAAGCGCCGACCGATGTTGGTCCACAGGGTCAGGCGGGTGCCGTCAGCAAGGGCTTCGAGCTGCCAGCGCATATCGAAGTCACCCCACTTGTACTCGAGCAGGTTGGGAGCGTCGGCTCGCGTCACGGTGGTTTCGGTAACACGCGGCGTGGGCGCTCCCACCGTGGTGAGCTTCACCGTGGTTCCAACCGTGCCCAGGCTCCCATCGGCGTCGAACGGAGCCCATTCGCGCAGATGCGCCGGGTCGGTAATCGCCTGCCAGACTTTTTCCGGCGGGTGGTGCAGTTCCCGGACGAGGACCAGCGTCCACTTCTCTCCGTCCTTTTGAATGTGCCCCAGGTTGGCCGGGCCCGGTGTGTACCGATCGCGATCGATCATCTTCTTCTCCTTAGCGTGACCAGCGTGCCGGCTCGGGTGAGCGGAACGAGGTTGCCGCGGAAGCCGTACTTGATCAGCATCGACTGCTGGATGTGCCGGCAGGCAAAACTCATACCCTTAGCGAGCCACGAAACGCCCGGGCGGCATAGTAAGATTCCGCACCGTTGTGATACACGAAAACGGTGTTATAGCGGCGATCACAAAAAATGGCGCCGCCGAGTTTTCTGATATCAGAAGGTGTTTTTACCCAGCTCGACGTTTTCGTATCGAACGTTCCAAGTTTTTGCAACTCCCGATATTGTTCTTCCGTTAAGAGCTCAACGCCGATGGCCGCTGCCATATCCATCGCATTACCTTTTGGTTTATTTTCTTTCCTTGAGTTCAGCGCTTCACGGTCATAGCAAAGACTTCGGCGGCCTTGCGGACTTTCCGCGGAGCAATCATTAAAAATGTATTCGCCCGTCTTTTTATCGTGACCAACAACATCCGGTTCACCGCCGGTTCTCTCCATTTCATTGAGTGACCACAGTCTCTCAGCATTCGTTTCCAGCTTTGCTTGTACTTTCGCCCATTCAAGACCTTTATGGCGGTTCATATTTTTCTCAAAACGGGCTTTCAGTACCAGGAGCAGTTCGTTACGTCGTCCTGGTGACAACTGCTTTTTATCGCTGTTCATACGCTTACGTCGCCTTTCAATAGTTGGTCGGCATAGTTGCGTTCCTGTACGATCCGTTTACTCTTGTCCTCAGCCTGACCAGCGCATCAGCTGGGTGAGCTGAATGAGGTTGCCGCAGGTGTCCTTCAACATCGCGATGGTCGAGCCGGTCACGTCGGTGGGCGGCATGGTGAACTCGGCGCCGCGGCCCTTGCTGCGCTCGTAGTCGCCCTTGACGTCGTCGGTGAAGAACATGGCCGCAGGCTGGCTCTGCTGAAACATGGCCTGCTGATACGCCTTGGCTGTCGGGTTGCTGTTGAGCGCCAGCTGCAGTTCGGTGCCGTCCGGCTCCTCCGGTGACGCCACCGTGAGCCAGCGATACGGCCCCTGGCTAAAATCGGTCTTCTTCACAAAACCCAGCACTTCGGTATAGAAGCGCAGGGCCTTGTCCTGGTCGTCCACGTATAGGCTGGTCACTTTGATCTTCATTTCCTTTCTCCTTTGTCACGTTCGCGGTCGGAGCCGCGTCGTCTTCTCCTTGTCTTCCTTTTCGGTAGCGTTGAAGGATCCATGCGGTCGAGGTGGCGTTCCAGAGCATCCAGGTAAGCCGACCAGAAGCGGCGGAACGGAGCCAGCCAGGCCTCTATCTCCTGAAACGGCTCAGGTTTCAGCCGGTAGAGACGGCGCTGCGCGTCCACCGTGGCTTCCACGAAACCGGCCTCGCGCAGCACGCGCAGGTGTTTGGAGACGGTCGGCTGCGGCATACGAAGTTGCCGCTCGATCTCTCCCACCGACTGTTCGGACGAGACCAGAAGACTCAAGATCGCGCGGCGGTTGGGCTCCGCAATGATTTCGAACGCCGATTCCACGCTCTTTGTATACTCTAAATAGCATATACGTGTCAAGGCATATACAGGCGAGGAGTGATGCGGGTGCCGGCTTCGACCTGGAAGCGGCCAGAAGAAATCGTGGCTTGGGTTTGATGAGTATGCAGGAGAGGATCCATTTGGTGCATGGCGGGTTCAATGTTGAATCGAGGCCCGGCAGGGGGACCCGAATCGTCGCTGTCGTGCCGGTGGTTGCCGTAAGAGACAAATCTTAGACGGATGGGGAAACCAATCAGGCCGCCAGTGCAACGGGGGCTGCATGAAACGAACGCAGATACTGCTGGCCGGAAGACCTCACCCGGAAGATATGCCGGTGAAGATAACGGCTGGTCAGCGGCCCTGTTCTCCCAGGCTCTCGCCGATTTCGACAAAACCATCATCAAATATCCGAGCATCAAGCGGTATCCCGGCGGGCCTCGAATGACTTGATTCCAGACCTGCAGCATCCTAACAATCCGCTGCCGCTGCTTGAACCCGGCAGCATGCCGAATGCCGTGCCTTCGGCAGACTAAGCCCCGGCTCCGTTTGCTCCAGAGGAAGGATGGGTGCATTGTTCACGTCCTTCTTCTCAGCATCGGAAACGCAGTTTGCGCATTTCTGGATATGAGCTCTCGATGCTTGTGTGGCTGCATCGCTCAGCAGTAGCGGACTCCCCCGGTGGCGGGTTCTGTCAGCACCCGATTGATCAGCCGCGCCGCTACTTCGGAAGGGTCCTCGGCGTTGAGGCGTCCCAGCGGTGTGTCGGTCAGGTCGGTTCGCACTTTATTCGGACGCGCAATCCAGAAGGAGATGGTCGGGTATTCCAGCGCAGCGGATCTGACCAGTCCTTCCACCGCGGCCTTCATCGCCACATAATGAGGCCAGTTAGGAACCGGTTCCTGCACGGCCACCGACGAGATCAGCAGGACGGCGCCCGATGCCTGCGACACCATCCCCAGGAATGTACACAGCGGCGTGCTCACTAGCGCAAACCCTTTCTGCAAATACGACTGGATCCGCTCAAGATAAGCGCTCTGTACGTGAAAGGGATGAATGGAGGGTGCTGCGCTGCAAATGAGTAAATCGAGTGCCCCCGCGTTGCCGATGCGCTGCATGACAGATTCGCACCAGGCCACGTCGGTAGCGTCTCCGCGTATCAACTCGAGCCGCCCGCTCAGTCCCTCGGCGGCGAGCAGCACGGAGCGAGCGTCTTCGTCGCTCTGTGCGTAGGTCCCGGTGACGTGATACCCGGAAGCTGCCAAAGTGAGGGCCATGGCGGCTCCCAACCCTCGGCTGGCCCCAATCACTAACGCCGTTTTCCCGGTTCCCGTCGGCACACTGGACAAAAGCAGGGGGCGCGCTACCGGAGATCGCAGCGGGCGGGCGATGGAGATCACTTCGCCGCGAGCAAATGATTCGGCACCCGTGCTCAATTCGAACCGGCACTGGATTCGGCCCAGGCGCTCGTCCAGCTCTTGCAGGCGAATCTGGAAAGTCACGGGCGCGATCAACTGCGCCGGAATGACCTCCGCCTCCAGCCCTACGTATGCGGCGCGTTCGCCGGGCAACTCCATGCCCGTCAGATAACTGCTGCATAACAAAGTAATGACCGGAGCATCACCGATCTTATCCCGATTCAAACCCAGGCGATCGAGCAAGCCGAGATATGATTCCTGAGCGGGACCGTACTCACCCGCGAACGCAAGGCCCGGCGTCAGTTCTGCGTCGGTGAGGAATCGGGCGGACTGCCGGGGAGCAACCGGGTTGGCAGCGAAGGTCGCTTTACGGGGTACGCCGTCAGCAAACCAGAAACGGGTTCGGATGAGTATGGTCTGACCGTCCATCAGGTCGGCGACCACGACGTCCCCCCGTGGCTCGATCCGAATAGCGTAATCAATGCCCAGCAATAAAGGACCACGAAAATCGACTCGGATCCTGGCGATGACTTTTCCTGCCGGCGGCTCCACTCGGGCAAGCGAGGCCAACACTCCCAGCACGCCATACACAAGCCGCTCTCCGAAAGAGGTTGTCCTGGCGTAAGCTTCCGATCTGTGGAGTGGATTGAAATCGAGTGAGGCGGCACCGAATAGAAGCAAGTGCTCTTCTGTGATCCGCAGGTTGTAAGTCATACTCCCAAAGCGGTTAGTTCGTTCTGCAGAAGGGCCACAGAAGTCAGCAGCGGGATCTTCTCGCCCGGGAAGCGAATGCCGTATTCGGCTTCGACGGCAAGGATGGCCTGCACATGGCCGAAGGAGTCCCAAGCCTCGATGTTACCCGCGGCAAGCTCGAGCCTTATGTCCTCCGCAGGAATGTCAAAAATGTCAGCGAGCACTTTGGCCAGACGCCCAGACACTGTAGTAGGACTCATACGCTCGATATTCTAATCCAGCTTGGGTTTTCCGGTAGATCTTTTGTCAAGTCGAAGTCGAACCATAAACTGCCTTCGCCCCCGTCGGCAGCCAACACCGGCCGAAACCCATGCAGGGGATAGAACTCGGCGCAGGGAGCATTTTTCGCCGTAGGAATGTACTCGCCCCTCAGCGTAGAAAGACCCTGAGCTCTTGCACTCTCCGCGATGAACCAGAGCAGGGGGGTCTCCACACCGCGCCCAATCACCCGGCAGGACAGCAGAAAGGTATCGATCAGGCACGTGTCGGCCTCCCTGACGCACAGGGCCACGCCCACCACGCCTCCGTCTCCAAACCGGTCGCGATACCGCAAGGCCACCGCGATACTGCCCGGGTGGCCAGCCAAGGCCTCAATTTCGGTTGCCGAGTGGCGCCGGGTGGTGAGATTGAATTGATTCGTCTTGCTTAATAACTGCGCGGTGCGGCTCAAGGGCGCATCCAAGGCGGGCACGATACCGCACTGAATATCCAGCGAAGCCAGAAACTCGGTTCGCGAACCGGTAGTGTTGGCCAGTGTTGCCCGTTCCGCCTGTGCCCGGTAGTCGGCAGCGCGTCGCCGGTCATCCTCCGTGACCTGTAGAACATCGAAGGCGCCGGAGCCTTCCAACGCCGTAATCGTGCGCCAGGGCTCGCCCGCGAAAGCCTGGATCACCAGCATCTCGGGGAACTGTTGCCGGATAGCTGCGCATTCCACTGGACTATCATCCACAAACACGAAGGAATCCAGACCCAGAGAGAGGTCATTCGCCAGTTCCAGCAGTGCCGTCACCTTTTCTTCCCAGCCGATTTTGGCCGCTACGAAGTCGCCCCAGCTGATACCCAGGTCCAGCGAGCGTTTCTGAAAGGCTTCCTGCACGTCGGCCGGGTTGTTCTTCGACACCGCCGCTACCAGCACTCCTCGCCGGGCGAGACGTTTGAGGTACTGTTGGTACTCCAGATAGGCATTGCCGGGAAAGGTCGTCCCCGTCTGAATCCCCTGGCATCCGTCTTCACCCAGAATGCCCCCCCAAAGAGTGTCGTCCAAATCGGTGCAGAGGACTTTCCGGGATGGAAAATACAGCGTCCGGATGGCACGAACCATGCCTCGGGAATACTCCTCGAAGCACTCGGGCGCGATCGGCAGCCGCGACAAATAGAACATGCGCGGATCTCGCCAGCGCGATCTCCCATGTCGCGCCGCCAGCTTGTCCACATCGAAGAAGACGGCATCGCCGATCCGGCGGCAGGCGTCCGCCAACGCGTGGTTGAGCGTTTCCACCGAGCGGGACTCCCCGAAGGGCAAGTTCGCATCCGCGATGTCGCCACTGCTCGGCGGATCAGGCAGGTTCATTCCCTGAACCACGATCCGGGCTTTGCAGTTTGCCCGGAAGCTCTCCAATAGCCCGGTGACGAATCGGGCGGAGGTGTCGGTCTCGGCCAGGCCACCGTCTGACGAAACGCTGGCAGCTTCTCGAAGACCGCCCGCCAGGTCCGTCAAATCACTAACAAAGAGCACTAGGTCCGGATTGCAACGACACAGTGCGCCATCAGGATTCGTGAGGTCGTCGATGAAACTGCCATAACCGCCTATCGACGGCTCCAGCCATAATCCTGCGACCGCCGCTTGCACGCGCAGGTACGGCAGCACGGTCTCCATCGTCACCGAGCGAGCTATGTAGGTTCGCAGCGGCTTCAGTCCGGCTTCTCTTGCGGTATCTGAATTCAGAGATGCTAAGCGCGTCGCAGCGAAGGCATAGTCCGAAGGTTGATTCGACAGTTCAAGCAGGCCGCGCAGGCAGGCAAGCAAGCGCCGGGCATCCCCCCGCAGGGCGCATTGCCGCGCCTCTTCCCGCAGCCGGGTCGGTTCATCGAATGCGACAGCCGGTTGCATTTCCGTCAGTGCCTTCCGTAGGTTGTGGGCAACCCATGACTACCCGCCCAGGAACTCCGATCACCGTAGCGCCCGCCGGTACCGAAGTCATGACCAACGTGTTGGCGGCGATCTTGGCTCCATCTCCAATGCTGATCCTGCCGATGAGCGTAGCGCCGGTTCCGATGTAGGCGCCATTGCCAATCCTCGGGGCCCCATTGCGTCTGCCCGCCGAAGCCCCAATGGTCACGTGATGCGCGATATCGCAATCTTCTCCGATCACGACTTCGGGATGGATGTGAATGCCGCCACTATGACCGAGGTACAATCCAGCGCCGATTTCCGCGTTTGGATCCAAAGCCATTTGCATGAATGCTTCCATGAAAACGTAGCCCAATAGATAGGGTGCCTTGAGAATGTTGAAAATCTTGAGATGGGACTCCTTATAAAGCCAGTGCCCGAACCGGTACCACGCAATCGCCCATATCGCCGGTGTAAGCCACAGCCGGTACCAGGGAGAAGCGTAGCGCTGGAGGTCCAATCTAAACTCACGCACCATAAATCGAGATCCCAGTTATTTCGCTGCCATACCGTGGACATTCTTACGTTTGGCTCATGGGTAGAAGGACTCCCCTCGAGTAGCCTCGAGGGCGGCCAGAAACTGATGATTGTCCGGCTAGTACCTGGAAAGCTTAATTACCGTCCCAGGTCTAGCAGAAGAGACGACCTCGCCGATTTGACGCAACCTTCGGCGTTACCTGATCCACCACTCCGGGCAGATCGACATGGAATAAACGTATGGGTAGCTTTTATCAGGAAATAGTTCGAGTGTCCATAACCGGTTGAACATAAGACTGTGACTAGGCAAGCGCTCTTAAGCCGATCGCGGAAGGGTGAATAAGAAGGCTTTTACCCGTCGGGGGTTTCCGGATCGGAAAGTCAAAGGCTGGGACCAGGATTTCGTGTGCGGCATCTTATGGGCATGCCTACATTTATTTCGGTGTAGCATGTAGGACAGCTATATCGTTCGTGGGGAACACCGTCAGATCTGCAGGAGCGAAGCCCTTATGAATGTTCTCCTTCTGTCCATGCCCGACTCGTTCGAGCACATGCCGACGGTCGCGGTGCGGATGCCGAATGGAGCCTTGTGCTCGCTGGCGGGAAATCTCGATTCTCATCACCAGGTCGCGGTAGCCGACTTGATTCTGGTACAGCAGAACGTTCGCGAAACCGTAGAGCGTCTGATGCGCGAATACGTCCCGGACGTCGTGGGACTGTCGGTGATGACGTTTCAGCGCAAGACGTCGCTGCGGATCGTCGAACTGGTGCGATCGCTCCGGCCCGGCGTGCGCGTCGTAGTCGGCGGCTACGACCCCAGCCTGGCGCCCGAGGCCTACATGGGCGAAGACAGCGGAGTGGATTACATCGTGCGCGGGGAAGGGGAAATCACCTTTCGCGAGCTGCTGCGCGCCATCGAGAACGGCGAAGGCTATCGGCAAGATTCTCGGACTTTCCTACCGCACCGGCGAGAGGCTGGCGCGAAAATCCCTCACGCCCGGTGCATAGCCTGGAAGGTGACGAGATCCGGCTGCCCAAGCGCGATGCCCGCGTGCTGAGCGGCTACACCATGATGGGCCGACCGGTCGATGTGGTCGAAACTTCTCGCGGATGCACCTTCGATTGCGGCTTCTGCTCCATCATCGAGATGCGCGGCCGCAACTTCCACACCTACAGCTTCGACCGCGTCCTGGCCGACATTCGCGATGCCCGCGATCACGGCGCCCGCGCCATCTTCATCGTGGACGACAACATCAGCCTTAACATCAAACGCTTCGAGGCGCTGTGCCGGGCCATCATCGACGCCGGCTTGAACGATATTACTTACACGGTGCAGGCGATGACGTCGCCCATCGCGATGCACGGCGATACTTTGGCGCCGCTGATGCGGCAGGCTGGTTTTCGCTACGTCTTTCTCGGCATCGAAAATATCTTGCAGGATGATCTGCAATTCCTGAAGGCCGCCGCCAAGAACGAGTTTCGCGAAAACGGGCAGACGACGGGGAACGCCACCCTGCGGGCCATCGAATTTCTGCACCAGAACAGGATGTACGTCGTCGGTGGTCTGATCGTGGGCAATCCCGACGACACCCGCGAATCGATCCAGGCCAACCTGGAATTCGCCAGCAAGTACGTGGACTGGCCCTACATCCAGCATCCCACGCCCTATCCCGGGACGCCTATGACGAAGGATTTTCGCGCCCGGAACTTGATCATGATTGACCGCCTGGAGGAGTACGACGGCACGACCGCCGTGGTGGCCACCCAGCACCTGCAGCCGGAAGAGATCGAATACGAGAGATGGCGCGCCGAGCGCTGGATGAAGACCCGGCACATCCCGGCGGTAATCGCACACGATCCGCTGTTCGTTCTGCGCAACTGGTGGAAGATGCTGGCGCACACCTTCCGCGGCAGCAGCATCAAATCGATTATGGGATTGGAGAGTGATCGCAAGGTGTTCGAGCGTTATCGCAACATTCGCAGCGCCGAGCGCGTTTATCTCTAGCCGAACGCGGCGGTGAATTGTTTCTGCTGTTCCACGGCCGCCCCAATCACTGTATAAATTCAATAGGTTTCCTTTCCATGCTGCCAGGCTCCCATCCCCAAGAGAAGAAGGCGGGCCTCGCCCATTGGGCGAACCGCGTCGTGGAAGAATGCGATAAGGCCAGCCAGGGCTTTGCTGCCGATCCGGTACACGACTTGCGCGTGGCGATTCGCCGCTGCCGTTCCATGGCTGACGGTTTCCTCTCCGTGGATCCGGATCCCGCATGGAAGCAAATGAAACGCCTGGCCAAGCCTCTCTTCAGTAGCCTGGGCGACCTGCGCGACAACCAGGTGATGGCGGAATGGGTGACGAAGCTTTCCGAACCCGACGACGCGGTTCGCCAGAGTTTGCTGGCGTCGCTGGCCGATAATGAGACTCAGCTCAAGGCGGCTGCTCAGGAGGCTCTGGGGCAATTCGACCGGCATCGTTGGGTATCGTTGAATGCGCATCTGGCGAAGCGCACCGCCAGAGTGCCGCTGGAGGGCTCAGTGTTTCAGCTTCTCGCGCTGGAGCGCTGGGGCGAGGCCTATGAGCGGCATCGCCAGGCGATGCGCAATCGCACCCAGGTGGGCTATCACCAGCTGCGCATCGGTATCAAACGATTTCGTTACACGGTGGAGAACTTCCTCCCCCAGCGCCATGAAAAATGGTCTAAAGACCTGCGCAATTTGCAAGACGCGCTGGGTGAGGTTCATGACTTCGATGTCTTGCGCTCCATGATCCGGGCGCACCCCGGGATCCATGCTGAAGAGCGGGTCCATTGGAACGCACGGATCGCCGGGGAGCGGCAGAAACGTCTGGATGCCTATCGGGACAAAATGCTGGGCAAGAACTCGCTGTGGCAGCTATGGCGTGCCGATTTGCCCAGTGGAACCGAGCTGGAACGAGCGGCCATGGAGAAGCTGAAAAGCTGGGCGTCGTTTCTCGATCCGCACCCGCAGCATTCGCGGCTGGTTACCCAGATTGCACTGCAGCTTTACGATGGGCTCGCCCAGTGCGAGGCAGTTGCAGTCAAGCCTGAATACCGTCGCATACTGGAAGCTGCCGCCCTCCTGCACGAGGTGGGGAAGAGCAAGAACGCGAACGGCCACCAGAAACGCGCCTATCGAATGATTTCCAAGCTAACGCCCCCGCTAAGCTGGACGGCCGAGGAGTTGCGCTGTGTGGCGGCAGCAGCCCGCTATCATCGAGGCGCCCTGCCCCAAATCAGTGACTCCTTACTTTGTGGGACTGAGCGCCCGGCGACGTTCTGAACTATTACCCGTCATAGGAATGCTGCGCCTGGCAGATGCATTTGATTTGGAACATGATCGAGCGATTACCCGGGTTTCGGTTGAACGTCAGGATGGAGCAGTGGTGGTTTATGCGCAGGGCTTGCAAGAAATAAGCCCGAGCGCGGAACGCATCGCTCGGGCCCGATATCTGTTGGAAACAACCTGCCGGCTGCCTATCGCGATCCGGGCTCTACCTGCCAAAGTCGTGGTTTCATCACCGGCCACAGTTCGCAGGCACTCCCGGGCGGTAGTTTCTTGACCAGGATCCGGCTAGGCGGCCGGATTCTTCTTATTCGTTTTCTTGTAGGGATCGCCGACAAATACGAACGGATACTTGCTCAGTGCCTGAACGTCTCCGGCCGCGGCATACTGTTCCACTTCAGCCATCAGATTCGACGCCTCATCTTTCGGCATATTCTTGGTGGCTTGCCAGAATTTATCAGGGAAAAACCAAATGCGCTTACGATGATCGATTTCCGTCCTACTGTCAGAAGCTGACTCCATGTAACTCCTCCCACAATGTGAGACATACGGGGAATTAATAGTGGTTCGTGAATGAAGACCCATGATCGAGGATTGGTACCACACCCCCTATTATGGACCGCCAGGTCGGACCTTGTAAACAATTTCACCCACGAAGGGTCGGCCAGATCCCCAAGAAGCGTTTTTTCTTCGCCCCTTAACATTTCCCAAACGTAAGAAACCACAAGGCGAAGAGACGTCTTTCAGAACCCGGAACAACTTTGTAGAAAAATGCCGGCGGGAGGATGTCGTAGTGGGAAACGAACCGCCTTGGCTGATAGACCAGAAACGTCTTGAGTTGCCACTGTCGGTCATATCCCACATTGTGGTACCCAAGATTGATTTGGGCGGCAACGGTTGCTGGAAATGGGCAACCTGGCGAGATTCCCGCGCGGAGCACGGTGCAGCTTAATGGGCAGAAACGCCCAACAGCTCCAACGCGTTGTGATAGTACTCCCCTCCTGCGCCGCCGCTTTGGTGCTGCAAAATGTATTTGGCAATGCGCGCCTTCATTTCGGCCGCCGGAGGGAAATCTTCGGTGGTCCAAAACCGTTCTGACTTGTCGAAGAAGCCAATGCGGCTGAGAAACGCAACTCCAAAATAAGTTTGCTCTTCTGCCGATTCCTGGTCGTCGGGATCGAGCATGAACGAGCCATCCGCTTGCAGAGAATCGTGCAGGCACCAGTCCAGCATCTTGCGGATCTCGGCGGCGAGCGCGCTCTTCTGCTCGGCTTTCATAAACGGCCAAGCGTATTTGAACAGCACCACCGCATCCATGTTGTTGTGATTGGTATAGTGACCGTCCTCGATCCAGCCAACGTGGTACTCGACATCCTTCAGCGCCAACGCCGTTTCCCCAACTTTTCCCAGGTCAGGCACATCTCCGTCCAGATATCGAATGACATGAAAGGTAATGCTGATGTCGTCGACAAACTGCAGACCGCCGTCGCCGACGTAGCGCTCGCCCCACCAGGCCGTTACCGGATTGCGGAAGTCCCGCTGAATGAGGTTCAGGATGGCCGGCTTCAACTGGGGATCGAGTTTGTAGCCCGGCGGAACGCCGTGCAGGATCAGGCGCAACAGAACGGCGAGCGCTTCGTTGAATTCACGCCGATGGTCGACGCCCGTGTGTGTAATGTCGGAGATGGACACCGACGTCAGGTAGGTGCGTAGTTTTGCCGGTGAATTAATTCTGTCGAGAAAGCGAGGTTTGTACTGGGGCCGCTGGCCGCTCTCCGCCAGCTGACGCAGATGATCGAATGAGGCGTCCAGCTTGAAAAACCACTCCGTATAACATCTGCCCCAACTGCCGTCGGCAGGATCTTGCTCTGCGGCGGCCAACTCCAACTGGGGATGAGCCAGCGTATTTTCCAGGTCCTTGAGGCGCCGATCGACCGCCTTGAAATTCGCCGTGTAGCCGAGAAGCCAGGCGACCTCGTTCAGTATCTGATGAGAACATTCTGACGGCTGCCCAGCTGCTTCCCGCTGGAAGACCCGTTTGCCCAAGGCTTGCGCCTGTTGGACGCGTGTCGCCCGCGAGGCTTCGTACGCAGGATCGTAGACGGTGAACTCCTGCCTGGCTCGGCTGCGATATTCAAGATCGCTTTGGGGAACCTGCGACGCAGCCAGGGCTAGCGGAGCAAATAGAATGATGGACCGCGAGAAGACGCTAGCGGCGAAACGGAGCATGACTTGCCTTTATAGCGGGAGTGGGAAAGTAGGGGAAGCAAAAAGGTGCGAGTCTGGGCGGTTTCGCCAGCCTCGCGAGGAAAGGTAAAACCCGCTAAGCGCTCGCCTCCTCGAGAGACTGGGACAGCTCTTCCCACTCGGCCATCAACGTTTCCAACTCGGCGCGTCGTTGGGCCAGCAGTTCGGTCCATTTAGCCGTTTCCGCGGCGCTGACGAATGATTGCAGTTCGCGCTCGCACTCGGCAATGCCGCTTTCCAGCCGTGCAATGCCTTGCTCCACCTGCTGATGGCGCTCCTGAATCTGTTTCAGCTTGATAGGATTGATGCGCTTCCTGGACTGCGATTGCGCCTTTTGTTCCGCATAACCGGGAACATCTGACAATGTCGGAGTCCAATTGTTTACCGCAGATTCGGCCTCACCCGAATCGTTGCGCTGCTTGCGCCAGAGGTAGTCTTCGTAATTGCCGGGGAACACCTCGACGTGGCCATCGCCAATCTCGAAGATGCGCGTAGCCAGCTTGTCGATGAAATAGCGGTCGTGCGAGACGAAAACCACCGTGCCCGTATATTTCTCCAGCGATTCAAGGAGCACATCTTTAGCGCGCATGTCGAGATGGTTGGTAGGCTCGTCGAGCAGCAGGAAGTTTGACGGATGCAGCAGCATGCGCGCCAGCGCGTAACGATTGCGCTCGCCTCCCGACAGCACGCCGATGGGCTTGAACACATCGTCTTCGGAAAACAGGAAACAGCCCAGCACGCCGCGCAGTTCGGTCATCGACTTCTGCACCGCTACGTCGGACAGATCTTCCAGCAAGCGCCGGTTGGGATCGAGCTCTTTGTACTGATCCTGCGCGAAATAATCAGGATCGACGTTGTGGCCAAGCTTCAGCGCGCCCGCGGTCAGGGGCTCGCTTCCCGCCAGCAGCTTGATCAGCGTCGACTTCCCCGCTCCGTTGACCCCGACCAGCGCGATGCGGTCACCGCGCTGAATGGTGAAGCTCACGTCGCGAAAAACTTCTTTCGGGCCGTAATTCTTACCCACGTCCGAGCACTCGACGACGGTTCGGCCACTCGGTTTCGGCTGCGGAAAAGTGAAGTGAATCGTCTTCTCGTCGGGAGGAACCTCGATGCGTTCGATCTTCTCCAGCTCCTTGATGCGGCTCTGCACCTGCTTGGCCTTCGTGGCCTGATAGCGGAAGCGGTTGATGAACGCCTCCAGTTGCTCGATACGGTCGCGCTGGTTCTTGTAAGCCGCCACCAGCGTATCGCGACGCTCCTGTTTCTCCTGCAGATACTTCTCGTAATTGCCACTGTAGAACTGCACCCGCTTGTTCCAGATCTCGGCAGTGCGATTCACGGTGACATCGAGAAAGTAGCGATCATGCGAGATCAATACATACGCAAACGGATATTGCAGCAAATATTGTTCGAGCCAATTGCGGGTTTCGAGATCGAGATGATTGGTGGGCTCGTCGAGCAGCAACAGGTTTGGCTTCGACAGCAGTAGCTTGGCGAGGGCGATCCGCATCTGCCAGCCGCCGGAGAATTCCTCGGTGTAGCGCGTCCAGTCTTCCTTGCGAAACCCTAATCCATCCAGCACCGTACCCACTTGCGAGTCGAGCGCGTAGCCGTCCTTCACCCGGAACTCGCTTAGGATTTGCTGATAGCGATCGGCCACCTGCGCGTATTCGTTCGAGGTGTGATCGAGTTCGGCGATCTTGTGGGTGAGTTCCTCCATCTCCTGCTCCAGCGCGCGCAGGCTGCTGAACACTGACATGCATTCGTCGAATACCGTGCGCCCGGAAAGCTGCAAGCCGTCCTGGGGCAGGTAGCCGAACGTGGTGTTCTTAGCGGAAATGATGCCGCCGTAGTCGAGCGACTCCAGCCCACCCAGCACTTTCAGCAAAGTGGATTTGCCGGTGCCGTTGGCGCCTACCAGCCCAACGCGATCGTTGGGAGTGATCAGCCAATCAAGGTTTTCGAAGAGAAGTTTGGGGCCGAATCGTTTGCCGGCGGAGGAGAGCTGAATCATGCTTAACTAAAACCTATTTCACAATCGTTTTGTATCAGGGCATGGCTTTAGCCGTGCCGTAAATGCATTCAACAAACCTTGGGCTTTAGCCCCTGAAGAATGCTGTCGCAGGGGCTAAAGCCCTGACCTTCGCTGCGCTTTGTTCGGCACGACTAAAAGTCGTGCCCCGATACAAACCACCAAACGTTGAAAATGGAAGAGCTAATTGCCAACTGCTAACTGCTGCTTTCTTCAGTTACTCTTCTTCTGTCCCCGCAGGATGCGGTCGTCGATGGGCTTGCGGCCGGCGAAGCCCTCCTGCATGCCGTGCCAGTGCGTGATCTTCTTCTCGCCCAGCTTCCAGCACAGCAGGATCACGTCATCGCCCACCACGCAGGGAAAATCGAGCAACCCGATATCCAGGTCCTTGACCTGCACGCCGGTGGCGTCGATCTCGGCCACGGCGTCCTTGGCGCGCTGCAGAGCTTTCTCCCGTTCGGCCTTGCGCCGCGCCACCGCGACCACGTCGACCAGCGTGCCCCCGTTCACGAACACGCGATTGGCCAGCGCCTGCTGTTCCGCATCAACCTCTTCGATCAGCGCCTTGGCCTGGATGGCGGAACGCAACAACGACTCCAGAACGGGTAACAGGCTTTCGGCTTCAGCGACAGTGAACGTGCGGGCCATATCAATACTTTCCAACTTGACCAGGGTTTGGGCCTTGCGGCGATTCATAACACGACGGCGATGCTCCCGCACATCCGACCAATAGCGAGGAACCCGCCGCCAATATTTTTCCCGAGGACGCTTGCGAATAATCACTGGATCTCTAACATCCTATCAAGTGCCACGCGCGCCCACCGCTTTACGTTCTCTTTTACCTTAATTTGATTAACGACGTTGCCGTCCACCAGGTTCTCCAGGGCCCAGCACAGGTGCTGCGGCGAAATGCGAAACATGGTCGTGCACAGGCAGCCCGAATCGTCGAGCGTGATGACCTGCTTGTCTGGATTTTCCTTGGCCAGGCGATTGATCAGGTGGATTTCCGTGCCAATGGCGAACGACGATCCGGCAGGCGCTTGCCTCACCATTTTGATGAGATAGTCGGTCGAGCCGATTCCATCGGCTTTTTGGCACACTTCCCAGCGACACTCGGGATGAACCAGCACCCGGATGCCAGGATAGCTTGCCCTGACCTTGTCCACGTGCTCCGGCAGAAAGCGCTGGTGGACCGAGCAATGCCCCTTCCACAAAATAACTTTCGCTTTACGCAACCGCTCCAAAGTCTGGCCACCCTGCAATTGGTAGGGATCCCACACCACCATTTCCTCCAGCGGAATGCCGCGGGCAAATCCGGTATTGCGGCCCAGGTGTTGATCGGGGAGAAACAGGATCTTCTCATTACGGCCGAATGCCCAGTCGAAGGCGCCCTTCGAATTGGACGATGTGCAGACCATGCCGCCGCGCTCGCCGCAGAAGGCTTTGATCGCGGCTGTCGAATTCATGTACGTGATGGGCGTGATTCCCGCGCCGTCGTCGTCGGCGAGACCGAGATTGACGAACTGATCCCAGGCATCTTCCACCTGCGAGATCTCGGCCATGTCGGCCATGGAGCAGCCCGCGTTCAGGTCGGGAAGGACAACTGCTTGTCCGGGACGCGCCAGAATGTCGGCGCTCTCGGCCATAAAGTGCACGCCGCAAAAGACGATGTAGCTGCCTCGAGCTTGTGCGGCCATTTGCGAGAGGCGATAGGAATCGCCACGATAATCGGCGAAGCGGACAACTTCGTCGCGTTGATAGTGGTGCCCCAGAATGACGCAGTCACTGCCTAAGGCGTCTTTGGCCTCCGCTATGCGGTCGTCCATGGAGCGATCGGGGAGTACGAGATAATTTTCAAGCGAGCATGATGCCGCTTCTGTAACCGGTGCCGTAGCCATTTCCTTGTCTCTGCCTTCAGTCCCGGCCGCGTGGAGATTCCGTTGTGATCGGAGAGCACGCCCCGGAACGGGGATGTTGAAAGCTGCTTGCGGCTCCAGCAGGTCCACATGCGCTTACCGCGCCCGACCTACGGGGATGTTGAAGCTGCAAGTTGACGCTTCTTTACAACTCACTAATTCGATGATCCGCCCGCCAGGTTCGTTACAAAAACAAGAACCGCGCCTTAGTTTCGACGCGGCCGCTTTTGCTCAAAATGGCGTTCTGACAAGCATCGAACACTCTATTGTTACGCGTTGGAGCGGTTATTGCAAGGACGGAAAGATCAGGTAGTGTCCTAATTTGAGCCGCACTGCTTGCCGACTCCAGCCGCTGGTTATGCGGCGTGTGGTTAGTCATGGTGGAAATAGAAGACGTTCCCGTCCAGATCCTTTACGGTGAATTGCCGTAGTCCCCAAGGCTTCTTTTCCAGAGGATCCACGATGTTCGCACCTGACGACTTCAGTTCCTGGTACGACGCATCGATATCTTCGGCAAATACCCAGTGAACCGCAGGTTCGAACGGTGGCTCCTTCTTCCGAAAGAATATCGCCACATTACCGCGTGACACGGCCCCAATTTCTTTGCCTGGGTAAAGCCATCCGATCTCAAAGCCGAGTGCATCTCGGTAATGCTGTTGTGCGCGTTCCACATCAGCGACCGGCAACTCCGGCACTGGCTGGCCAATTGAGCTTATTTTCTCTTTTGCGCCCACAGAGATCTCCTTTATGCAACAAAACCGCCCACGCGTCAAATTAGGACACTACCGAGATCCAGGCTGGCAGCAGGCTGGTCGGTGTCAATCCGTACGGGGGCTTTACTTTATCAGCGCCGCCCACCACGATGAGAGCCGGCTACAAGGCACAAGCATGGTTTGTTCCGACTGAAAATCGAGGTCGGATCGGAACGTAACCAACGTTTAATAACTCAGCGCTATAGTGAATGCGGGGTAAAGCGATCATGGCCAACAACCAGCTTTCTGCGATCGGCCACATTGTGGTGCTGATGCTCGAGAACCGCTCCTTCGACCACATGCTTGGACTTCTGTATTCGGCCAGCGGCAATGTCTCGCCAATGGGACAGCCTTTCGAGGGGCTCACCGGCACGGAATCGAACCCAGGCACGGATGGGTCGGCGGTCGCGGTGTTCACGATTACCCCAACAGATGCCAATGCCTACTTCATGCCCGGTGCCGATCCTGGCGAAGGTTATTCGGCAACGAATTCTCAGCTCTTCAACAGCACCACTCCTCCTACGCCGCCAGTGGCTACCAACAACGGTTTCGTCACCGATTTCAGCTACACGCTCGGCTGGGAGGCGAAGGAAGGGTGGTCGATTCTTGCCGGCACGACTGCCAACGATATTATGGGTGTGTTTCCGCCCACCATGCTGCCGGTGCTTTCCGGTCTCGCACGCGGCTTCGCTGTTTGTGACTACTGGTTCGGTTCTGTTCCCACCGAGACGCTGCCGAACCGCGCGTTCGTGAATGCGGGAACGTCGCAAGGTCACATGGACGACAAGACCAAAAAGTACACCTGCCCAAGTATTTTTGGTTTGCTTTCCCAAAACAATGTGAGCTGGAGCATTTATGGCTACGACCAAGCTCCACTGACGCGTTTAGATTTCACCGATACCACGAATGCGGATGACAGCCACTTCGGCCTGTTCACTGATTTCCAGACCGCCGCCGCCAACGGGAGTCTGGCGGCGTACACGTTTCTGGAGCCGAGCTGGGACGCCGCCGGCAACAGCCAACATCCGAACTACAACGTTGCCTTGGGCGAGCAACTGATTCACGACGTCTACTATGCTTTGCGCAACGGCCCCGCGTGGAATCAAACGCTGCTGATCATTACCTACGATGAGCATGGTGGCTGCTTCGATCACGTGCCACCGCCATTGGGAGCCGTGCCTCCAGACAACTCGGCCGGCGAGTACGGCTTCGATTTCACACGCTTCGGTCCACGGGTGCCGACCGTGCTGGTGTCTCCGCTGATCCCAGCGGGCACTGTGTTCCGAGTGCCTCCGGGGACCATGCCGCTGGATCACACGTCGATCTTGAAGACCATCGAGACGCGGTGGAGTTTGCCGGCGCTTACTGCGCGGGATGCCGCTGCCAGTGATGTGGGAGACGTCCTGAGTCTCACACAGCCGCGCACCGACGATCCGCTGCAGGGCGTGACTGTGCCGGTGGCCGCCGACGTGAACCCCGACGAAGATCGGCCGTCACATTTGCAGGAGATCCAAGCCGCATTAGTGGCCCAGCTGCCAGTTCCCGACGAGCAGGGTCGAACTCACCACGTCATGCCCGAGCTAAAGACGAACAGTGACTATAAGTCCTACATTCGCTCCCGGACGGAAGCGTGGCTCGCATCACGAAAGCGAAGCACCCCGTCGACTCCGGCGTAACAGTTGCTAAAGACTCGGAAGGCAGGTCCCTCACCGGCTAAACAGGCGGATGAAAAAAGTCTGGACAGCAGATCCCTCGGCGGCTAAACAGTCTGCTGAAAAACTTCCGCAGTCGTGAGGATCGGGTAGAGCGAACCTTTAGGTTCGCGTCTAAGTTCTTTGTCTAGATATCTGTAGCCGGCTTCAGCCTGCGGCAAGTAAGGCTTGTTTCTCGAGTTTTCAGCGACCCGCTAGTTCCCGACGCGATCGAACCGCTTTCCTGCGGAAGCACGTAGCCTCATGATCGTTTACGATCCCTGTCGCCTGCATCCAGGCATAAACGATCACCGGGCCGACGAATTTGAACCCCCGCTTTTTGAGTGCCTTGGATATCTCCTCCGAGAGCGGAGTCTTGACTGGCCGTGGCCCGGCGTTCTGAATCGGCTTCCCACCTGCCATGCTCCAGGCGAAGGTAGAAAAGTCCTGCCCCTCAGCCTGCAGCGCCAGATAGGCGCGCGCGCCTCCAATGGTGGCTTCGATTTTTGCGCGTGATCGAACGATGCCGGGATCTTTCAGCAGGCGCGCGATGTCGGCCTTGCCAAAACGCGAGACCGCCTGCGGATCGAAGTTCTTAAACGCCGCCCGAAACGCATCTCGCTTACGCAGAATGATTGACCAGGAAAGCCCAGCCTGGAAGCCATCGAGCATCAGCTTTTCCCAAAGCGCGCGGCTGTCATATTCGGGCACGCCCCACTCTTCATCGTGATAGGCGCGCAGGAGTGGGTCGCTTTCGGCCCAGGCGCAACGACGAACCGTGTTCTTCGATATGGCGTTCACCCTGCCTCCGATCCATAACCTATCCGAATGAACTTTGTTGTACAAAGGTCGGAGACGTGTCGGGGAAAAAGTAGAAGCTCTGTTAGCAGGAGGGTGGCGCCTAAATCTTCGTGCGCAATTGCACCTGCCGTCGCGTCCATTTTCGAACATGCCTTGGCGCCTCTGGACATTGGGCTTGCATCCAAACCTGTCGTTCGCCTCACCAAAGCCGGCCCAAATGGTGCTGCGAGGCCCACTCCTGTGTTGATCCAGCCCGACTGATCGTTCTTTCTTTGGAAAGTTGTCACACAGGTACAGGCCCGGAAAAGGTGTACTAACGAGACAGCCCACTCGACTAACCGATCATTTTGCGTTGATCGCCGATGCGGCGCTCGCGTTCGTTGGCGAATCGCTCCACGCCTGCGAAAATCGTATCAGGGTCGAGATGCGCTTCCGCGATCACTTCCGCTTCCAGGCCGCCGCTTCTCCAGCAATTGTCGAAGTCGGAGGTGAGGGAATACTCATCCGTCAACGGACCCAGGTTGCGCAGCGGCCACATGCGTCGCGTGCCCGTCGATACCACCATCAAATCGTAGCGAGCCTCGGGCGGCAGCACGGAATCGCGATACGCTTGCGGCTGGCGATCGAACAAGTCCTCGCTGATCGCCGCGATCACCTTCACGTTCACACCGGCCGCTTCGAGTTTCGGCAGCACTTTCACCAGATTCACCGTGGAACTCGATCCTTGTGCGATCACGTAACCGTGGCGCGGCTTGCCGGGCGCGAAATCGCGGATCACGTACAGGCCTTTGGCCGCAGCGCGCAGATCGGTGTCGGCGAAATGGCTGCGGTCGGCGACCGCGAAGTCGGGACGCGCCACTTCGATCGTGATGATGCCCACGTGCGGATCGCGCGCCGCGATTTCCGCCGCCGCGAAGTAGCCGGGCGCGACATCGTTGTAATCCCAAAAGCTCAGGTTGATGACCTGACCGCGCGGGAACAGCTTCCACACCTGCGGCGCGAAGATGCCGAAGTGGGTGCGCGCGTCGGCCGCGGTTTCCGGACCGGAGTGCGCGGCGAGAATATGCAGCACGCCGACGCGGAATTTGCTGTCCTGATTCTGCTGACTCCAGACGCGCGCCGGAGTGTACATCAGCGGCGTGAACGCTCCGTAGGTGCCGCTCAAAGCCCACACGCCGGCGAATTTTTCGGGATCGACGGAAGCGCTTTGACTCACCAGCCCGATGGCGGTGGAAACATTGCCCGCTTCCTGAATGGGCGCTTTCAAGCGCGTGCCCAGCGGATTTTCCGTGGGACTGTAGTGTCCCCACAAACTGCCGTGCTCCACGTTGATCGACTCGGAAAGGTCGGCGGCCACGGTGAAGAATCGTCCGTCGGTGACGTAATTCATCCACTTGATGATTTCGGAAATCGCGCGCCGCGCTCCGGCCACCTCGCCCGGCTTCTTGAACAGCGCAATGCCGACCTGCTTCTCCGCCCCGGAAATCGCATTGCGAATCGAAACCTTCTGCGGCTCTTCCGGCAGCGCCGCCACGCGCAGGCGATCGTCGAGGAAGGGATCGCTCGTGGCTGAGATGCGCAACTTCACGTCGTCGCGCACGGTGTCGCCGATTTCCACCAGGCGATCGGCCAGGCGATCGCCCAATCCGTTGCGGTCGAGCAGCGACATCACCACGTCAATGTTGGTCTTGAACTGGATCAATCGCTCGCGATTGTTGCTGACCGGGCCCTTGCGAATTCCTTCGAACTCCACGCCGTAATGCTTCTCGAAGGTCGAGCGCCAGCGCGAGGAAATATTCCGAGTTCATCTTCAGCGCGTAGGGATGGCTGGGGTAACTCACCAGTTGGTCACCGCCGTAGCCGGGGATTTTTCCGTCGGCGGCAGCGGGCCAGTAGCCCTTGATGGTCTTGCCGATGGCGACGATGGGACGGCGGTCGTGCGGGTCCACTTCGTCCATGGCCTTCAGCGCCGCGGTTACTTCGCCGTAATCGTTACCGTTCGACAGCGTGAAAACGTTCCAACCATACGACGTCCATTGACTCACCAGATCGTAGACGTCGCAAAACTGCGAGGCGATCACGCCGCCAATCTTGCCGCCAATCAGGCAATCGTCGATGCCCGCGTTGTTGTCGGAAATCATCACCCGCAAACGTTTTCCCACTTGCAGCGCGAGCGCCTGCGTCTTCAACTCCTGCGCGTGACCTTCGGTGAGCGCGAATTCGCCTTCCAGCGCGATGATTTTCGGCGACTCCGGCGCGCCCACGATATCCCAGAACGCCGCCTTGCCCGCGGCCGTCGCGATGCCGATGCCCGAAGGTCCGCCGTTCACGTCGTTGGTCAAGTCGGTGCTCTCGGCATGTCCCATGAGCGCACGAATGCCGCGGCCTTTGGCTTGCGCGAACAGCGGATCGTCTTCCAAACCTGTTTCCTGCAGCAGCGTCTTCAGCGCGCCCGCGCCGCGCCGGAATCCCAACGCGTCGATCGGCAGCATCGCCACGTGCGGGTCGACGTGATAACGCGGATCGCCGGTCTGCTGATACTTGCGATACAGCGCCTGGCCCATGATCATCCACAGCGCGTAGCAGGTGGGAACCGAGTGGCCCGCCGCCATCATGAACTTGTCGGAGTAAGGATGCTTGGGCCGGCGGTAGTCGTAGCGCAGTCCGCCGTTCTCAGGCCCGGCCAAATGCGCCGCAACATTGTACGGCGTGTAGGCGAGCGGTCCGCCGAGATGCCCGGTCTGCGCGTAATTTCCGAGCAGCACCAGGGTCATGCAGGTCATGTACCCAATGTCGTCGAGCAGCGGATCGTACGCCAAAGTTTGTTGCTGGGAGGGAGAAGGGACTACGTGAATGGACGATGTCATAGACGGTCTCAAAAAGAGCTACATCATAGTATCAACGATAGGCAGAGAAAATCGGTGCCAGCTAGCGGGCCCACGGGCAATCGCATTTGAATTTGGAATCCTGAAGGGCAGCGGCTGGCGACCTTGAGACAAACTTCGGGAGGTCTACCTGCCTTGACGGATGGTGAGGGTGTGGGCATTACCATCGCCCGTCAGAATCGAGCTGCCCGTCGAACCGCCCAGAGTCAACGAGTTGATGCTGAAACTGGTATCCAGCGTAATGTTGGCGCTGCCGGTATCCAAGGCTGCGATGTCTACAGCATAGGGCTCTTGCTCGCGATCAGCCCCTTCACCCGCTCGACAAACGCCTCCGCCTTCACCGACCCCTCGGCCTTCTCCTGGCCGCGGACGCGCACATTGACTTCGCCTGCCTCCGCTTCCTTGTCGCCGACAACGAGTTGGAACGGCACCTTCTGCATGGCGTGCTCACGGATTTTGGCGTTCATCTTCTCGTTGCGGGTGTCGACGTGGACGCGCACGCCGGCAGCCTTCAGCTTGTCGCCGACTTCGTTGGCATAGGCGTGATGCTTCTCGCCAATCGGGATGACGACGACCTGCACCGGCGACAGCCACACGGGAAAGGCTCCGGCATAATGCTCGATGAGTACGCCGAAGAAGCGCTCCATCGATCCGTACAACGCGCGGTGCACCATCAGCGGCTGGTGTCGTTTGCCGTCCTCGCCGACGTACTCCAGCTCGAAGCGCTGCGGCAGGTTCCAGTCGAACTGCACAGTGCAGAGCTGCCACAACCGGCCGATCGCATCGACTAACTTGATATCGATCTTGGGGCCGTAAAACGCCGCTTCGCCGGGAATCAGTTTGTAGGGAATGCCGCGGCGCTCCAGCACGTTCTTCAGCGATGCCTCAGACGACTGCCACTGCTCATCGCTGCCGATGAAGGTCTTGCGATCGTTGGGGTCCCAGGTTGACAGCTCCACCTGATACTGATCGAAACCGAAGGTCTTTAGCACAGCGAGGGCGAAGTCCATGCAGCCGCTGACTTCGTCCTCAATCTGCTCCGGCATGCAGAAGATGTGTGCGTCGTCCTGGGTAAAGCCGCGCACCCGCAGCAGGCCATGCATCACGCCCGAGCGCTCGTAGCGATAGACGGTGCCGAGCTCGCCCAGCCGCACCGGCAGGTCGCGGTAGGACTTCAGCGAGTCCTTATAGATGAGGATGTGGAACGGACAATTCATCGGCTTCATGCGATAGTCGGCGTCGTCCAGTTCCATGGGGGTGAACATGTTTTGCGCGTAGTAGCCTTCGTGGCCGCTGACCTTCCACAAATCGACGCGCGCCACGTGCGGCGTGCACACCAGCGAGTAGCCGCGCTTCAGGTACTCGTTGTGCATCCAGTCTTGCATCTCTTTGCGGATGATGCCGCCCTTGGGATGCCAGAAGATCAGCCCTGGTCCCGCCAGCTCCTGGATGGAGAACAGGTCGAGCTGCTTGCCCAGCACGCGATGGTCGCGCTTCTTGGCTTCCTCCAGCTTGTGGAGATAGTCGTCGAGGTCTTTCTTGCTGAAGAACGAGGTGCCGTAGATGCGCTGCAGCTGCGGATTCTTCTCGTCGCCCAGCCAGTAAGCGCCGGCCAGGTTGAGCACCTTGAACGCCTTGATGCGTCCGGTCGACGGGATGTGCGGTCCGCGGCAGAAGTCGGTAAACTTGCCGGTCTTGTAGATGGAAATCTTCTCGTCGGGCGCGGTGAACTGCTCGATGAAGTGGCACTTCATGAAGTCGCCTTCCGACTTGAAGCGCTCCAGGCCTTCCTGCCGCGGCAAAAATTCGCGCGCGTAAGGCAGGTCCTGCTTCACCAGCTCCTGCATCTTCTTCTCGATGGCTTCCAGGTCTTCGGGAGTAAACGGCTTCTCGCGATAGAAATCGTAGAAGAAGCCGGACTCGGTCGCCGGGACCGTGGCCCAGCTTGGTCTCGGGAAAGAGCTCGAGCACCGCTGCCGCCATCAAGTGCGCCGAAGAATGGCGATAGACTTCCAGCGCTTCGGGATCGCGATCGGTTAGCAGGCGCAGCTCGACATCCTGCTCCAGCGGGCGCGCAAGGTCGATGAGTTGGGCGCCGTTCTTCGGAGGGTTGCGTCGCGTCGGCGGGCGGCTGGTGACCATTTCCGCCGCTGCCGTGGCCGTTCGAGGAAAGCGGCTTGATCTGCGCAGCCAGTGCGGCGTCAGCCAGGCGCGGGCTGATGCCCTTGGCGATGTCGAGGGCGGAGGTCCCGCGCGGCACGTCTTTGACGCTGCCGTCGGGCAATTTCACATGAATATTTTCAGCCATGATTTCGAAACCTATAGGCAGCTCTAGCAGGCTGCGGGAGAAGAGAACTCTTGAGTTTATCGGAGTCGAGGAGCGCGGAGCAATTTCGCGGCTCCGCCCCGGCAGCGAGGGCGACGGAGAATTACCGTGATGTTCGTTGACGGCGGGCGCGGACTTCCAGCACGGCGGATCCGACCAGGGCGACGGAGCCGGTGAGAATGGCCACGGGAATAGCTACATGTCGATAGGCGTTGCTCATATCGATCTTGTTCCCACTTATCATGCCATAGACTACCGTGCCCAGGATACCCAGAAATAGACCCGCTCCCATGCCCAGGGCGGTAAAGAGCAGCGTGGTAAAGAGCACCCGTACCGTCGAAGTGAAGACGATGGAGAGCCGGCTGCGGCGCTTAGGGACAGGGCTGGCGAGAGAGTACGACACGTCTTCAGATATTGTAGAGCAGAACGGGTCGCTTCGCGGGCCTGGCTGCTTTTCGCACGTGAAAGATCAGGCTGCGACTAACCCGCGGGTGATCCTGCGAGGCTGCAGCAGCGGAGTGAATATACCAAGACTAGAAGTTCTGCCTGGGGAGTCTTTTGCATGCAGTCGTGTCCGTCGTGCGGTCAGGAAGTTGCGCAGGGAAGCCGATTCTGCGCCAATTGTGGAAGCCGGTTTGGTAACGGCACGCGTGTACCGTCCTCGGCTCTGCCTTCTTCCGAGGATGCGCCAACCTTGGCTGCTCCGAGTCATGATGCTGCCACCATCACGCCTCCACCTTCGCCACGGCGCTCACCTTCATCCCGTCCCTCCTCGCAACGCGAAGAAGGACGCTTTGTTCCCGGCAGGCTGATTGCCGGACGCTACCGCCTGATTGCTCTTCTCGGACGGGGCGGAATGGGCGAGGTTTATCGCGCCGACGATCTGACCCTCGGCCAGCAAGTGGCGCTCAAGTTTCTGCCGGAGGCGATGAGCGACGAAGGCACGCTGGAGCGCTTTCGCAACGAAGTCAGGATTGCGCGCCGCATCTCGCATCCCAACGTCTGTCGCGTCTACGACATTGGCGAGGCCGAGAATCAGATCTTCCTGTCGATGGAATACGTCGACGGTGAAGACCTATCGTCGCTGCTGCGCCGCATCGGTCGCCTGCCCTCGGATAAAGCCGTCGAGATTGCGCGCAAAATCTGCGCGGGAGTGGCGGCGGCCCACGACAAAGGTGTGCTGCATCGCGATCTGAAGCCCTCCAACATCATGCTCGATGGCCGCGGGGAAGTGCTGGTGATGGATTTTGGGCTAGCCGGAATCGCGCATGAGATCGAGGATGTGCGCAGTGGCACCCCGGCCTACATGGCGCCGGAGCAGCTTTCCGGCAAAGAGGTCACGGCCCGCAGCGACATTTACTCGCTTGGCCTGGTGTTGTACGAACTGTTCACCGGCAAAGCGGCGTTCGATGGCAAGACGCTCGAAGAGATTGTGCGCCTGCGCCGCAACAGTGCTCCTCGGAATCCCTCGACTTTGGTACGCGACATGGATCCGGTGGTGGAGCGCGCCATCCTGCATTGCCTGGAGGCGGACCCGGAGAACCGGCCAGCATCGGCCCTCATGGTTTCGGCGGCGCTTCCCGGAGGCGACCCACTGGCGGCAGCGCTGGCGGCGGGCGAAACGCCATCGCCGCAGCTGGTCGCAGCGGCGGGCGATAAAGCGGGCATTCAGGTGCGCACGGCGGTCGCGTCTCTGGCGATCGTTTTGGTGGGGCTGGTCGCTATTTTTCTGCTGTCGGCGCGCACCAATGGGCTGGCGCAAATGGATGTTCCGTACTCGCCGGAGGTGTTGGCACAACGGGCCAGCGACATGGTTCGCCAGGTTGGTTATACGACTCCGCCGGCGGATGCGGCGAGCGGATTCTACTTCGAGGGTGACTACCTCGAGCACCTCGACCACGCTGGAGGCTGAGCATCCTGACTGGAACAAGGTCCTGAAGAACCGGCCCTCCGATCCTGACGTATTGGCGGCGGCAGAGTCCCGACTATCTGCTGGCCGATGACATTCTGAAGAGCAATCTGTTGACCCCGGGCATTGTGAATCTCGACGACCCGCCTCCCATTCTGTCCGGCATGGTGGCAGTATCGCTGGACCCGCAGGGGCACTTGATTCGATTGGACGCGGTTCCTCCGCAAAAGGACACTCGTCCCGCCGGGTCCCAACCTTACGACTGGAGCACGCTGTTTACCCTGGCCGGGCTCGATATGAGCCAGTTTCATTCAGCAGAACCGATGTGGAACTCTCTGGGAGCCTCTGACCAGCGCGCTGCCTGGACCGGAGTGTGGCCCGGCAGCTCCGAGCCGCTGCGCGTGGAGGCAGCAAGCTGGCGCGGCAAGCCGGTTTTCTTCCAACTCATCAGCGATTGGACTCAGCCAGACCGCATGCCTTCGACCGATAGCTCGCATTCTCATGCACCGGAGATTCTCCTCGTCATCTTTCTCCTGCTGCTGCTGGGGGGAGCGGTGTGGCTGGCCCAGCGCAACTATGCCAACCAAAAAAGCGATGTGCAAGGCGCGTTGCGCCTGGGTTTGCTGATCTTCGTCCTGCAGATGCTGGTGTGGCTCACCAGTGGTCACTTCGTGCCGAGCCTCGGGACGTTTGGGCTTTTCGTGCTGGCCGCCAGCGGTTCGGTTTTCCTGGGCGCGCTTTTCTGTATCATCTATCTCGCCCTTGAACCCTACGTGCGCCGCCACTGGCCGCACGCCATTATTTCCTGGTCGCGGTTGATGGCAGGCCGCATTCGCGATCCGCTGGTTGGCCGCGATGTTCTTTTCGGCGTCATTCTAGGGGTCAGCTGGACGCTCATTTTTGCCGTTCTTTTTCTGGCGCAGGAAAGGATCAAGGCAACTCCGCAGTTCGGCTCAACTGACGTCCTGATGGGAGCACGACACCTGATCGGCGCCTGCTTTCAGCAGGTGACGCAATCCATCCAGGCGACGCTGGAGTTTTTCTTCCTGATGTTCGTGTTTCGCGTAATCTTCCGCAAGCCGTGGCTGGCCGCTCTGGTGTTCGTCGCCTTCTGGACCGGGATCAAGGCTTACGGCAACCATCATCTTTTCCTGATTATTCCCGCCTACGCCGCGGTTTACGGTATCGCGGCCTTTATGATCCTGCGCTTTGGATTCATCGCCTTGGCGGTTGGAATTTTCACCGTCGACCTGCTGGCGAACATTCCTTTCACTACCGATTGGTCCAGTTGGTGGGTTGGCGGCTCAATCGCCGTCGTCGTTCTGGTTGCGGCGATGGCGGTTTGGGGATGCTATACCGCGCTTGCGGGACAAAAGCTGCTGAAGGAGCACCTCTTCGAGTAAGCGGAGCAGACCATCGTGCGGAGCGGCTTCTAGACGATGCGACCCCGGACCACGGCTTCCTTCCGCGACCGGCGGCCTGCTGCCAGCAGTGCCTTTCTGGGCACCGAGGGGGTTCGCATTACTACTAGCATATGGTAGTAGTTGGTGAAACGGGCTAGATTCTGCTTGTGTCGTTTCGCTGGCCCCGGCGCCAGGCCCAAGTGCAGACGCGATGGAGGATGTTCAGCCTATGCTTGGCCGCGGACTTTATACCGGCCCAAACTTCGCCGTCGCCCCCTGTCCAATTTGCGGCGGGCTGTTCTCCAAGTGTGGCCTGCCCAACCATATTCGCCGCCACAAGAAGACTGTCGACAAGAAATCTCGTAGTGACGGAGCAAATAAGAGATCGCCGGCCTGGTGGGATGGTTGGAAAGAAGGCTACAAGCTGGGCGTGCGCGACGGGAGCAGGGAGCACAAACGATTAAGAGCGAGCGACCATTCCCGGTCCTGAGCCGTATCATTTCACTGAATGGCGTAACGGAAAGCCCGGCCTCTCAAGACTTCATTTCACCTCTGCGACCTCGCTACCAGCAATTCATGCATTCCCATACTGACCGCTGTAGGTCAACCGGCTGGCGCACTCCAACATTTTGCACTGTCCGAATTGTCAGGGCAGGGCGAACTTCGCTCAACCTAATAAGTAAGAAGGTAGCTGAGACGTAACCAGGCAGGGCCGGCTGTGCGGTCGAGACCGGTTCGTGGGATCAAAGCTTCCCCTATAGTGGCCACTTACAACTATTGCTCTCCGTATTACAAAGAGTGCAAATTGTTGCATCTCTATTTTTTTTCGACAGTTTGAGATGAATTTGGATATAGTCAGCACATCAGTTGCAACACATTGCCCGGAAAGGCCTAGGCGGTAGGCCCACCAACGAACTGTTGTAGATTCACTTTTCAACTTGACTTGGTTCTAAACCTGCTACAATGCAGGCAACATCGTCCTGCCCTCTCTACATCGCCTGGTAGCCTTTATCTGCGACGTTGGCTATTAGCCGCAAGTATAGGACGGCTTTGTCGGTGGGGTGTCCCTGCTAGGGATGTGATCGGCTCAAAGCAAATCCAATCCATAAAGAACTTGAGGAGAATCAAGACAAATGAAGAATCGTTTTGCAGGCCTGTGCCAGCTGCTCGCGCTGACACTTGTGGCATGTTTCTGTCTGTCCGCCCTTGCTGTGGCGGCTGACCATGCAACCGAACCAAATGTACGGCCTCGTTACGTGGTGCTCCCACCCAAGCCGGCTTCTCCGAATCAACCGGCCGGCAACTTGCAGACTTGGAATGGTTCGTTCACCTACAATGGCACCAACTATCCCTATGTCATGGTAGGAGCGGACCCGGCTACCGGCAACTCGGCGGAAATCACCAACTACATCATTCCGGTGAAGATCGTTCTTTCCAACGGCGACATTTATGATCCGTTGGCTGGCGGCACGACGTCGCCTGTCGCCCGGACAATCCTGTCCCCGATCTTCGACCACAGCACTGACTACAATCAGGGCGGAACCGACCTGGGCACGACCCAGTATGAAGATGCCTATCAGCGCGGCAATTTCTGGAGCCTGGTACAGGGCACCAACTATCACCTGCTGCTGGGCGGCCCCAGCTCGCACGTCACTGTGTTGCCTGAGCTGACCCTGAATGTTCCGGCGGGCAGCGGTCACGAAGGATCGCCGTTTGGCTTTACCGTTGCTGAAGTCGATATCAATTACTTTGACGGTCAGATCAGCAACTACATGGCGTCGAACCCCAACATCAATCCCACACTGTTCCCCATGTTCATCGTTGGCAACACCTATCTGACCGAAGGCGGCTGCTGCATCGGTGGCTACCACAGCGCCAACGGCCAGCAGAGCTACGGCATGTTCGACTACGATACCCACCCTGGCGTGTTCTCGCAGGACGTATCGGCGTTGTCGCATGAAGACGGCGAATGGATCGACGATCCTCTCACCAACGGTGGCAACGGCACTCCTTGCGGCATCCTCGAAGTCGGCGATCCGCTGGAGGGCGGCAGCAACGGCCACCCCTACGGCACCTGGTCCTATGTTCTGCACGGCTTCACCTATCACCTGCAGGATCTGGTATGGCTCCGGTACTTCGGTGCCCCGGCGAATACCTCCGCCAACAGCTGGTGGAGCTTCCAGGGCTTCAACTTCACCCGTATCTGCCAGAACGGCTCCTAGTTTCCTGTTTCGCTTCCGGGCCCGCCTCGTTGGAGGCGGGCTTTTCTCATGCATGAAAGTGGTTCCGGAATCCGACGCGGCTTAGTGTCCTACTGCCTGCGCGCCTTTTGTCTTGATGGCTTTCTTCAACACAAAGACGATGGGAATACAGCCGAAGCACACCAGCGCCATATAGCGGAAGTCATCGACGTAGGACCAGAGGCGTGCCTGGACCGAAAGCTGGCCGCCAATTAAGGCGTAGGCTCGGGTCAGCGCGTCCACAGAGTTATAGCCCTGGGTTTGCAAGTACTGCTGCAGCGCGTGCAGTTGGTTTTGCAAAGGGACACTGCTGGGGGCAAGCGAGTGCAACAACTCGTTCTGATGGAGCTGTTCGTGCCGCGCAACAATCGTATTTACTACCGAGATACCGATGCTGCCGCCTATATTGCGGAAGAGGTTGTAAAGTCCACTGGCGTTTCCAATCTCCTCGTTGGGCAGCCCGGCAACGGCGGTGGTCGACAGTGGAACGAAAATCGATCCCGAGCCAAAGCCGCTGAGCACGATCGCCCACAGAAACGACCACTGCGAAATCTCCAGGGTAGCCTGGCCGAATCCCAGGCTACTGATGGCGAACATCAGAAATCCGGCGGCAATGAGCCATCGATTGTCGATCTTGGCCGTCAGGACGCCGATGATGGGCAAAGCCATGATCGCGCCAATTCCGCGCGGACTCACCGCCCAGCCAGCCGCATACGCCGTGTATCCCAGCAGCTCCTGATAAAACAGCGGCAACAAGGTGATCAGCCCATAAAGGGCGCCTCCAAATATTCCGATGAGAATACAGCCGAACAGAAAGTTTCGGTGTCGAAAGACGCGCAGGTCCACCAGGGGCTTGTCGTGGGTCAGCTCACGAATGAGGAAAGCGACAAAGGTGACCAGCAACAGAGCCGAGGTCCAGCGAATCCAGGTTGCTCCGAACCAGTCATCTTCCTGGCCTTTGTCGAGAATGATCTGGAGTGAGCCCAGCCACACCGCCAGCAGCCCCAGTCCGATGCCGTCAATCTTGCCCGGCTTGGCGTTCTTGATGTAGGGCGGATCTTCGATGAAGCGCAGAATCATCAGGACGGCCAGGATGCCGATGGGGATGTTGATGTAGAAGGCCCAGCGCCAGGAATACGTGTCGGTGAGATAGCCTCCCAAGGTTGGTCCCAGCACCGGCGCCACTACCACGCCCAGCGCAAACACCGCCAATGCCATGCCACGTTTGTCGGGAGGAAAGCTCTCCAGCAGGATCGATTGCGATAGCGGCTGTAGCGCGCCGCCTCCCGCTCCTTGCACAGCGCGCGCGAGCAGAATCATCCAAAGGCTGGTTGCCGCTCCACAGGCGAATGACGAAACCGTGAAGATGATGATGCAGGTGACCAGAAAGCGCTTGCGGCCGAACTTCAGCGAGAACCAGGTGCTGGCCGGCAGAATGACGGCGTTCGCCACCAGATAACTGGTCAGTACCCAGGTAGCCTCATCGTTGGTGGCCGACAAGCTGCCCGCGATGTAGGGCAGCGCTACCGACGCGATGGAGGTGTCCAGCACTTCCATGAACGTCGCCAGCATCACCGAGATTGCAATCAGCCACGGGCTGGGCGCAGGGCGACTGAGGGTGAAGCCCTGGGAGCCAGCGAGTATTGTGCTTGCCATCGCTCTTCCTTAGTAGAGCACTAGAACCGTGGAACTTCACCTAACCCGGCAGTAAGCCACCGGGGAAAAGATAGTGATGCGCGACCGTCGAGGAACGATTCCCCCGCGGCTACCTTCTGGCATCCATAAAATCCACTTCCTGCGGCAATCATTCATTTAACGGCGTCGCGCGACGTCGAACCGCGTGGCGATTGGCAAGTCCACGCCAACGAAGATCAGAACCAGTTCTCCACTCCTTCTGCAATAGATTGGTTCACGCCCACTCCTCTGTTTTCGTCCAAGGAGTATATGACGGAGTAGGAGTTTCGTAGTGTTAAAAACCTCGCTGCTCAGCTTTCGTTGAATCCGGAATGTGCCGGCGCTGGAACCCTCAACCCGCATCCCACACCGGACTTGAGGTTTCCTGAAAGTACGTTATGATGCGCACAGACCAATTTGCGTGAATTGTCCTCCAACTCCTGCCTCGGAGCCAGCCTGCCACTGCGATGCTCTGACGCGAGTCGCGCATGCAGGTTAGGTCGGCGCAGCTTTGGTCGCTGAGACCTGGCTCACTTTGGCAGTGACTCGATTCATGGGAACTCTAGGGCAGGATTTTCGTTACGGACTTCGGATGTTGCGCAAGAGCCCCGGCTTCACCGTCGTGGCTGTCATCACCTTGGCTCTGGCCATCGGCGCCGTTACTGCCATTTTCTCCGCGCTGTATCCCGTGCTGCTGCGGTCCTTGCCTTTTCGCGATCCTGACCAGCTGGTCACCCTGGGCGAGACTCGCCACCACATCGTCTGCTGCGCCTACAATTCGTCTTACCCTGACTATCAGGATTGGACGCGCACGGCGAAGAGCTTTCGGTCGCTGGCCGGCTCGGCTTCCGATGCCTGGACCTTGACTGGCAATGGTGATCCCAAAGCCGTATTCAGCGCCATGGTGACTCCTAATTTTTTCTCCACCCTGGGAGTGACGCCCGTGCTGGGCCGCGACTTTATTGCCGGCGAAGATCTGCCTGAGGGACAAGGGCCAACGGTTGCGATTCTGAGCAACGATTTCTGGCGTAGCGATTTCGCTGCTGACCCAAGAATCATCGGCCGAGTCATTACTCTCGACAACAAGCCGGTCACGGTGGTCGGTGTTCTGCCTAAGGATTTTGAGTATCCGCCCGCCGGAGTGGTGCCCATCTGGGTCCCGCTGCACACCAATCCCTACACTGCGACCGCTCGCAATGCCCGCTGGCTGAACGTGATTGGACGGCTGGCTCCCGGCGTGAGTCTGGCACAGGCCCGGGCTGAGATGACCGGCATCGCCGGCCAACTGGCTAGAGAATATCCGCGGCAAAATGCGACCATCACGATTACGGTGGGCAGCTTGCGGGAAGAGATTGTCGGCGACGTTCGGCCGCTTCTGCTCGTCCTCTTCGCCGCGGTCAGCTTCTTGCTGCTGATTGCTTGCGCTAACGTGGCCAACCTGCTGCTGGCGCGCGCCGTGGATCGCCGCAAGGAATTCGCCATTCGCACCGCGCTGGGTGCCAGCCGCGTGCATCTGCTGCTGCAGTTGCTCATTGAGAGCCTGATGCTCTCGGTGGCCGGCGCGGTTCTTGGATTTATGGGAGCGGCGGTGGGCTTGTGGTTTCTGCTGCGCAGCATTCCCGAAGCCCAGCTCGATGTCATGCCGTATCTGCGCGATGTCGGCATTAGTTTTCCGGTGCTGGCTTTCGTGTGCGGGGTCACGCTGCTGACGGCCCTGCTTTTCGGCATCGGTCCGGGATTTTCCGTTCCCCAAACTCCTCTTGCCCCTATGCTGAACGATGAGGCGCGCGGCGGCACCAGCGGCTCGCAGGCGCGGGTGCGCAACATCCTGGTGATTGGAGAAATCGCAATTTCCCTGGTGCTGCTCGCCGGCGGAGGCTTGATGCTGCGCAGCTTGCTAAGCCTGCTGCGGCAAAACCCAGGCTTCGAGCCGAGGCATGTGCTGACTTTCGGAGTCAATCTTCCCGGCGCTTCCTATCCGGTCTCCAAAGCCTGGCCGTATGAGAGTCCGAACGGTATTCGCTTTGAGCATGACTTTACCGACCGGCTGCGTAACCTGCCCGGAGTGCTGGGCGTGTCGGCGACCGATGCGCTGCCGGTAGCTCAAAATGCTGGGCTGAACCGCTTTCTCATCGAGGGGCGCGCCACTGCGGAGGGTCAGGAGGAAGCAGCCCTGGCCCGCCATGTGGATCCGCACTATCTTGAAGTCATGAAGATTCCCTTGCTGAAGGGACGCTTTCTGGCCGCATCCGATGCGCCCGACGCTCCCAAGGTGCTGGTGGTGAACCAGGCTTGGGTGAAGCGCGAGTTTCCCGATGGCGAAGATCCGGTAGGCAAGCGCGTGCGTTTGACTTTTTCTCCCGATGAGCCGTATCGCGAGATTGTCGGTGTCATTGGTGATGTGGCCGAGGATAGTCTGGCCGTTCCGCCGCCCCCGACCATGTATTTCCCGCTCGACCAGAGCTCCGGGCATACTGCCTACCTCAATTACCTGATCCGAACCACCGGAGATCCTGCGGCGATGGTGCCCACCGCGCGTTCCGTACTCCTCGGGATTGACCCGCAGTTGGCTGCCATCCAACCGCAGTCGATGGACGACTTTGTCAACCGCTCGCCCGCGGTCTTCCTGCGCCGTTTCCCGTTTTACTTGATCGGCGCTTTTGCCAGTCTGGCCCTGATCCTGGCGATGATCGGCTTGTACGGTCTCATCTCGTACTCCGTATTGCAGCGCACCCGCGAGATCGGTATTCGCATGGCTCTGGGAGCACAGCGTCCGGATATCCTCAAGCTGGTGCTGCGGCAGGGAGTGATCGCCACCGTGATCGGAGTTGTCATCGGCCTGATCTTCAGCCTGGTATTCGCCCGCGTTATAGCGAGCTTGCTCTACGGCGCAGGCTCGGGCAACTGGCTGGTCTTCGTCGCTGTCGCTCTGATGCTGTTGCTGATTGCCTTGATCGCGTCCTACATTCCTGCCCGCAAAGCTGCCGGGCTGGACCCCATGGTCGCCCTGCGCAACGAATGAAGTCAGAGCCCGGGTTAGCTTTACAGTTTGCTGAAAAACTCAGCAGCTCACGCCTGAACGCTGGCGACTGACAACCGGCCACTGACAACTGATTCTGTCATCCCGCGCGAAGCCGAAGGATCTGCGATTCCCTAACAGAAGCAAACCCTGCGGCGCCCATGCGGTACACTGCTTTCCACCTGCTTATGCCCAGCGACGATCTTGGCTTCACTCCGGCGGAACTGCGCAAGCTACGCAGCCTGAAAGATCCTTACGGCATTCAACGTTACCTCGATGCCATGCCTTATCACCTGGGCGACACTGCCTGGTCGCCGCGCCGGGTGCTGCGCGAGAATACTTCCCACTGCTTCGAAGGCGCCATCTTCGCCGCAGCTGCGCTACGCGCCAACGGCTATCCGCCGCTGATCGTCGACTTCGAAGCCGAGCACGACACGGATCATGTGATCGCCGTCTATCGCGTCAAAGGGCTTTGGGGCTCGATCGCCAAGTCGAACTACACCAGTTGCCGCCATCGCGAACCGGTCTATCGCACCCTGCGCGAGTTGGCCATGAGCTACTTCGATACCTATTTCAACCTGCGTCGCCAGCGCACCATGCGAACCTTTTCCCGTCCCGTAAACTTGAAGCGTTTCGACGATCAGCAGTGGATGACGACCGAGAAGACCATCTGGTTCATCGTCTATTACCTGTTGGAGATTCGCCACTACAAGCTCTTACCGCGGGGGATGGCAAAGCGGCTGCATCGCGTCGACGAACGCACCTTCAAAGCGGAGACGTTGGGGAAAGCCTACAAGGTGCCGAAAAAGTTGCCCTTCGGGTAACTGGGCAGTGGAGAGCGCCATCTCAGCCGGCTTGGCCTGCAGCCTGTCCAAGGCGGCGTATTTTTGAGACCGCCTTCTTCGTCCTAGGGGAAACGCTGATTAAGTCTGGTTTTGAAGGGAACGGCCTTTTAGGGAGCGTGTCGCAACCCAAGAGGAAATTTTGTGGTGGAACAGAGGGTGGAATAACCGATCAAGCTACCCGCAACGCGGCGGGATGAAGTTAGCCGGGCGGCGTAAGCCCCCGGTGAAGTGGGAGATTCTTGTGAGCCGCGGAGCGGCGACACCGGTCGCGACACAGTCTCTTCAGGCCGTCCGTTAAGTACGCGAAAATCATCCGGCTTTTAGCCGCTGCGGACCTCGCTTTGACTTGATCAGAGTTTCCCCTAGCTCTTAAGGATCGACATATATTTGTGCCACGGCCCTACCTCTTGGGAATACTGCTTGGCCGTGACCCGCGCGACTTGTGAGATATGCGACAGGTCGTGCACCGCCCAGGAAGAGATCAGCTGGCCCAGGGTGACTGCACCCAATTCCGGATGGGTGCCTCGGCGCGCCAGGTCTTCATCCGTGAGATTCAAATCCTGCAACGTTTTCACGTTCTCCGCACGCATGAAGGCGAACTGATCCAGTAAGGCGCCGATCGGTCGAGTCTGATCCTCGCGGAATTGCGCGAAGCGGTCAAAGGGTTCAAACGGTCGCGCCTCGCCATGCTCCAGAATGATGCGCGCGCGCGGGATCCAGTCGGTCAGCTCGCCATAAATCAGGTGTCCCACAATGTCGTAGCAGCTCCAGCTGCCCACCCCTTCCGTGGCCTTGATCCACCGGTCGGGAATTCCTCCGATCATTTCTGTGAGCACGGTCGGCGTGCGCTGAAGAATTTGTGTGGCTTCGGGAAGTTTGAACTCCATACTTCGTCCTCAGTGAGTGGCTGCCTTCTCGGGAATTACGATGACCACCGCGTCCGGCTGGCCCGCCCGAATCAGGTGCGGCATGTTGGCCGCAGCCGGTGGTGAACCAATGTCCTTGTCGGTTGCGTAGGGCGCATAAAACATCAGGTGCGGCGGTAACTGGACCAGGCGATTCAGGGATGCGACGAAGATGTAGCCCTGGTCCGACATCATGTAAACGATGCCGGGCTTCTGCGGGGCCCGAAACTTTCCGCTCTTGTATCCCGCATCCAGCTCCGCCTTGATCTGCTCTTCGCTCTTGCCCTGGGCCCGCAGTTGTTCGACATGAAGTCTGGTAACCAGAGTTGTCGCGCTGCCCTCCGCGTCAAAACAAGTGGGTTCCAGGTTCAGAGGAGTCTGACGGTCTACAAAACATGAGAATCCATTGGCTCCATCTCGCACCTTCACGTAGCCGCTGCGTTCAAGTACATATACGGTGGCCTTTCCGGAAAGTTCCGGCGGCGCCGCGCTTTCAGCCAGCTTGATTTTCTCCTCCTGCGAGAGGGAAAAGTCGTAGGTAGGTTTCAGAGTTGTGGTCTGTGACGCCGCAAGCAGGTTGGACAGCAAGAAAAGAAGAGGGGCAAAGAGGGTTTTGCGCATGGAGTGCCTCCACATTTCGACATTTGATAAAGCTTGACCTGTTGGGCAAGCTGACGGCGCAGTTTCTCGCGGGTTAGCGGCGACCCGGAGTGGAGGGGACGAGTGGGCTCGAACTTGGGCCGTTTTGCAGGTGTGAGCGAAGTGGCAGCCAGCTAGGGGAAATCCCGAGCGCTTGGGCGAGGAAGCTGTTCTGGCTGAGAGCTGACGGCTGAATGGTCGGGACGGGCAGATTTGAACTGCCGACCCCTCGCACCCCAAGCGAGTGCTCTACCAGGCTGAGCCACGTCCCGACTGGGCGGTGAGGCCGATCTTATTGGACCGGCGGGGTTTCGAGGTCAACGATAGTCTAACACTTCGGCGGACCCAGAGCGATGTACGAGAGCTGGTAAATTCGCCTGCGACCGATCGGCACTGGGACCTCAAATGTCGATTGAGAATGAAATGACTACGCTGATCAAAGCGTTGCCACCCGCCGTTGCACCAGCAAAAAGTAAAGCGCCATCACAATCAGCAGGCCGCCGTTGACGCTGAGCACCAGGGGCGCGGTAAATATCGGGACCAGCCAACCTGACAGCAGGTTCCCCATCGGCATACCACCGCGAAACGCGCAGTTGTAGACGCTCATCACCCGGCCGCGCATTTCGTTGGTGGTGATCAACTGCACCAGCGAGGTCACGGTAGCGAACACCGCCATCATGGAAGCGCCCACGAAGATCAGCATGAGGTAGCTCAGCGGCAGCAATTTCGAAAGCGAGAAGACGGCGATCGCAGCCCCCAGGCAAATCAGCATGCTGATCGCAAACCGCCCCTTGTGCCGGATATTGCCCATGCTGGCCACCAGCAACGATCCGCAGATGGAGCCGATTCCCATCAGCGAAAGCAGATTGCCGTAGGTTTCCGGCCCGCGATGAAAGATGTCTTTGACGAACACCGGAATGTAGGTTCGCATGGGCATGGCCAATGCGGTCATGCAGAACGCCAGCACGATCAGCGCCTCCATCGAGCCCTGCTTGCGCACGAACTTGATGCCTTCCTTCAGGCTGGTAAACATCGAGTCCGTGGTACTGACCGGAAGGAACCGGGTGCGGATCATCAGCAGCGAAATGATCGGAGCCAGAAACGACAGCGCATTCAGCCCGAAGCACCACTTCTCGCCAAGCTTGGCCAGCGCCTGCCCGGCGAGCGCCGGCCCAATCGTCACGGCCAGGTTGAACTGAATTGAGTTCAGTGCGATAGCGTTGGGCATGTCTTCCCGATCCACGAGAGTCGGAATCAGCGCCGAGTACGCAGGACCGCCAAATGCCTGCGCCAATCCCGACATAAACGAGAGACAGAGGATGGGCCAAACGTGCGTCAGTCCGTTGGCCACCAGGACGGTGAGGATCCCCGCGCTGGCCATCTGGATATATTGCGAGACCAGAAGAACTTTCCGCCGCTCGATGCGGTCGGCCACCACGCCGCCGATCAGGGAGAACAGAAAGATGGGAATGCCGCCGAGAAACTGATCCAGTGCCAGCAGGAAGGCGGAATGGCTGAGCCGGTAGATGAGCCAGCCCTGCGCCACAATCTGCATCCAGGTGCCAATGCTCGAGGTGCAGGCGCCGATCCACATCAGCCGAAAATCACGATAATGAAATGCTTTGAAGATCCTGCGAAAGGTGGATGGCTTCATGGGCTCGGATCGGCTCGGTAGTGCAGGTTCTATCTTCGCATGGGTGGTCACGAAGTTGATTAGATGGCGGCGGGCGACGCAGGGCGCGAAACTTTATGGGTTGCGCCCTGATCGTTGGCCAGGAACTCACATGGGGTCCTGGTAAGCACAGGAAGAGAACGCAAGTGATGCGGGCAAGTTTACCCGGATATGCGCCGAACCGGTTCGAGGCCGGTCAATGCCCGCGATCGCGGTAAACTTCGTTCGAGGATAGGGCAATAAGCGGGGCCGTCAGGACAACCGATAGCTGAAGCCACGACTTGCTATCGACCCGGCAGGGTACTGCAGTGGAGCCCGAGATAATATGCCCAGAGGACAATCGCGAGCACGCCTTTCCAGAAGCCCAGGTGCAGAAACCCAATGGTGAAGAGCCATGCGGCCAACCACACCGTTCCCATGAAGGTATGCTGCTCGATTTTAATCTTCTCCATAGTCTCTCCGTCTGCATCCGGCATCATGGCGTGATCTCGAAAATCGCTCCTGCACCGTACGGGCCACCTGCGCTCGCGGCTCCGTAAAGATTACCGTTCGCATCCAGGGTCACGCCCGATGGCCCGTACCCGTCGGCACCACCGGCAAAATCGTACAGGTCCTGATACGTCCAACCCTGGGTGGTTGGCGTTAGCTTGAAAACCGAGCCGTATCCGTACGCGCCGTTCTCATAAGTCGTGCCGTACAAATTCCCCGCTCGGTCCATGGCGAGACGATCGATCGGCCCATAGCTTTCTTCAGTTCCAGCAAGGCTATAGAGCACCGTGAACGTCCACCCGGCTCCGGAAGGGCTTAATTCGAATACCGCGCCACCTTGCCCAGAACCACCGAAAGGGGTCGCTCCATAGAGATTTCCAAGGGAATCGAATATCAAGCCTGCTATAGGTCCGCAACCGCCTTCTGAGTCCCAGTTGAAGTTGGATAGCGCACTTATCGTCCAGCCCGCTCCTGACGGCGTCAATTGAAACACTGTGCCAAAGCCCTCGGTTCCACCCCCTCTAGTTGTACCGTAAAGGTTTCCAGCCTGGTCGAAGATTACACCGGAGTAAGGCTGGCATCCCTCCCCATCATTGAAGCGGTGCAGCGCAGTCTGTGCCGAGCCACCTGAAGGCTTCACCTTATACACGAGTCCACAATCGCCGACGCCGCCCCCATTTAGCGGCGCGGTTCCGTACACATTACCCAACTGATCGAAGGCCAGATCCCCGTATGGATCAGATCCATCAACTCCTCGGAATCGGTAGAGCACGGTCTCTAAGCCCCCGTCGAAAACGCTGGGTGGTGTCCGCGCGGGTGGTGCGAGTTTGAAGAC
>CAWFYX010000003.1:102500-890165 GCA_963820175.1 uncultured Acidobacteriaceae bacterium
GATTAGGGGTTGTAGGGTCCGCAACAGTAGAGTTACCAATCCAGTCGTTAGTCGAAGCCCTCTGGAAAGGGGAGCCATAGCGTGTGATAGCCACGTAGACGAAAACGAACTGGACTCGAAGCGGATACCTGAGTACCGCGGGGCACGTGAAACCCTGTGGGAATCTACGGAGACCATTCCGTAAGGCTAAATACTAGCTTCTGACCGATAGTGAACCAGTACCGTGAGGGAAAGGTGAAAAGAACCCCAGCGAGGGGAGTGAAATAGTACCTGAAACCGTGTGCCTACAAGCAGTGGGAGGGCTATGCCCGCAAGGGAATGCCTGACCGCGTGCCTATTGCATAATGAGCCGGCTAGTTATTCTTGTCAGCAAGGTTAAGCGTAAGCGAGCCGTAGCGAAAGCGAGTCCTAATAGGGCGTTCAGTTGGCAGGAATAGACGCGAAGCGGGATGATCTACCCTTGGCCAGGTTGAAAGTGGGGTAACACCCACTGGAGGACCGAACCGGTGTTTGTTGAAAAAAGCTCGGATGAGCTGAGGGTAGGGGTGAAAGGCTAATCAAATTCCGTGATAGCTCGTTCTCTCCGAAATAGCTTTAGGGCTAGCCTCGTATGATTTGCAGCGGTGGTAGAGATCTGGATGGACTATGGGGCTTTCCAGCTTACAGAATCCAACCAAACTTCGAATGCCGTGGACAACCAGCACGGGAGTCAGACAGCGGGGGCTAAGCTTCGTTGTCGAGAGGGAAACAGCCCAGATCGCCTGCTAAGGTCCCCAAGTCTCAGTTAAGTGGGAAAGGATGTCGGAACGCCCAGACAGCCAGGAGGTTGGCTTAGAAGCAGCCATCCTTTAAAGAAAGCGTAATAGCTCACTGGTCAAGCGGTCCGGTGCCGACAATTCAACGGGGCTTAAACTGAGCACCGAAGCAGCGGATGCATGGCGTCAAGCCATGCGTGGTAGGAGAGCATTCTCAACGGATTGAAGCGGGATCGTAAGGACCCGTCGACAGTCGAGAAGAGACCCTGCCGGCATAAGTAGCGATAACGGAGGTGAGAACCCTCCGCGCCGAAAGTCTAAGGTTTCCTGAGGAAGGTTAATCCGCTCAGGGTTAGTCGGTCCCTAAGGCGAGGCCGAAAGGCGTAGTCGATGGACATCCGGTTAATATTCCGGAACTCCCTTTGGTTCGTTATTACGATGGGGTGACGCAGAAGGATACGTGCAGCCTGTTATGGCTATCAGGTTCGATGCGTGTAAGCCGGTTTCTCTAGGCAAATCCGGAGAGACATTAACGGTGAGACGCAAAGGAGTAGTCCGTATGGACGAAACGCACCGATTTCACACTGCCAAGAAAAACCTCTAAGGAGAAACGAAGGGAACCGTACCTCAAACCGACACAGGTAGACGAGGAGAATATCCAAAGGCGCTCGAGAGAACGCTCGTTCAGGAACTCGGCAAATTAACCCCGTAACTTCGGGAGAAGGGGTGCCCCGGTAACGTGTCAAAAGCGTGAGGGGGCCGCAGTGAAACGCGCACGGCGACTGTTTAACAAAAACACAGGTCTCTGCAAAGTCGAAAACGACGTATAGGGGCTGACGCCTGCCCGGTGCCGGAAGGTTAAAGGGAGCGGTCAACCGCAAGGTGAAGCTGCGAACTGAAGCCCCGGTGAACGGCGGCCGTAACTATAACGGTCCTAAGGTAGCGAAATTCCTTGTCGGGTAAGTTCCGACCTGCACGAATGGCGTAACGATCGTGCGACTGTCTTAACGAGCGACTCGGCGAACTTGTAGTACCGGTGAAGATGCCGGTTACCCGCATCTAGACGGAAAGACCCCGTGCACCTTTACTATACCTTCACTATGAACTATGGCACTTGCTGCGCAGGATAGGTGGGAGGCTTTGAATCCAGGCTCTTGGGCTTGGAGGAGCCAACGGTGAGATACCACCCTGCGAGTTCTGTGGTTCTAACCTATTCCCGTTACCCGGGAAAGGGACATAGTGAGGCGGGTAGTTTGACTGGGGCGGTCGCCTCCTAAACTGTAACGGAGGCGCGCGAAGCTACGCTCAGGCTGTTTGGAAATCAGCCGTCGAGTGCAAAGGCATAAGCGTGGTTGACTGCGAGTCCTACAAGACGAGCAGGTGCGAAAGCAGGCCTTAGTGATCCGGTGGTTCTGTATGGAAGGGCCATCGCTCAACGGATAAAAGGTACGCCGGGGATAACAGGCTGATCGGAGCCAAGAGTTCATATCGACGCTCCGGTTTGGCACCTCGATGTCGGCTCATCGCATCCTGGAGCTGTAGAAGGTTCCAAGGGTTAGGCTGTTCGCCTATTAAAGCGGTACGTGAGCTGGGTTCAGAACGTCGCGAGACAGTTCGGTCCCTATCTGATGTGGGCGTAGGAGATTTGCGAGGACCTGTCCTTAGTACGAGAGGACCGGGATGGACGAACCTCTTGTGTTCCAGCTGTCATGCCAATGGCACGGCTGGGTAGCGAAGTTCGGTTGTGATAAACGCTGAATGCATATAAGCGTGAAGCACTCCTCAAGATGAGATCTCCCAACCCAAAAGGGAAAAGAAGGGCACACGAAGACTACGTGTTTGATAGGCTGGATGTGAAAGTGCAGTAATGCATGAAGCTTACCAGTACTAATCGCCCGTTCGGCTTGACCATAAAATTTACTTGGCTACACGTGTTACCTCTATTCCGCGCAGAAACTGGTGCGCCATAGAGAAACCCCGTGCATCCTGGAGAACTAGCCAGGATGCGGACCTCGACGGAGGTCCAGCCTTAAATTACAAGCCTTGCAGTACCAAATCCTGATGCTATTCAGTTGTGAGAGATCGACTCAGTTGTCGGTTGTCGGTTGTCAGTTCTCAGTTGTCAGTGAACAACGGGAGATTGAGACAAACGGCAACGCTCTCGGTTGGGAGCTTTGTATCAGGGCACGGCTTCAGCCGTGCCGTCAATCGACTCCCTTGATTTATCATCCTGAGGAGGGCTTCAGCCCGACGAAGGATCTGTGGTTCCCAGGAGCCGCGAAAAAGTTCTTTCAAGATCGACGTACTAGGTTCTGCGTGCAACCCACGCTTGGGAACCGAGCGGCGCAACCAGCGCCCACGTCAATGAAGCCGGTGATCTTACCGCGGGGGAAACACCCGTTCCCATCCCGAACACGGAAGTTAAGCCCCGCAGGGCCGATTGTACTGCACGCGAAAGTGTGTGGGAGAGTAGGTCGTCGCCGACATAAATAAAGGCTCCATGTGAATAACATGGAGCCTTTTCCGTTTTGCATCCTGCGATCCAGGGCAGGCATTGCTTTGGGAAGAGTGAACCTTGGGTGCCCACAGGACCCGAAGTTTATACTTGCATCTTCGCTCTTCTTTCGCTCATGATATCCCCATGCACGAGTTGCGGGATCCGATTCATGGCTTTATTCGCCCTGAGCCATATGAAACCGACATCATCGACACAGCAATGTTCCAGCGGTTGAGGCGACTGAAACAACTTGCGTTTGCGTACCTAGTGTACCCAGGCGCGACTCACACCCGGTTCGAACACTCTCTTGGAACTTGTCATGTAGCTGGAAGGCTCGCGAAGAAATTGGGTGCTGGCGAAACAGATTGCCGTTTGGTGCGACTCGCCGCATTGTTGCATGACGTAGGCCACGGCCCGTTCTCTCACGTGACGGAACCGATACTGCAGGCTCACTCACCGAGGGAGAAGTTAGGCGCTGTGGAGGGGAGCAAGATCCATGAACTTATCTCGCAGAAGATCATCCTGATGAATCCTGAGCTGTCCGCGATAATCGGCGAGAAGGAACGCAAACAGATCGTTGGAATACTAAAGGGTATAACGGGCTATCGATACTTGCAAGACATCGTCTCTGGACCTATTGATGCGGACAAACAGGATTACTTACTCCGGGATAGTCACTTTTCTGGAGTAAAATATGGCGTCTACGATATAGATCGACTCTCTGACTGCCTTATCGTTCACGACGACGCCGAGGACAGAGTGCTAGCAGTCTCTGTTGATGGCTTACACGCCCTTGAGCAATTTGTACTAGCAAAATATTACATGACCACTCAGGTTTATCGGCATCGCATACGACTAATCACTGACATGATGGTGGCACGAGGAATTACTTTAGGCATCGACGTAGATGACTTGGAGTGGCTGAGGTGTTTATATTCGTCTGACGGAACTGAGGACTACATCAGCGAATATCTACAATGGTCTGATGATCGGATTGTCAACAAGGTAACTGATGCCTCGACTCCCAGCGGATATGCTAAGGATATGTTCAAGCGCCTTCTGGACCGCTGCCTTTTCAAATGCATCTTCGACGCTGATGAGTCTGACTTTCCAGATCCCATTGTGAGAAGCTTCGTTTTCACCGGGCCACGGACCTTCTACAGAGCACTGGAAAAGGAGACAGGGCAACAGTTCGACATTGATCCGAATCACATAATCGCTTACATGATAGAATTCGACTCGGCTACCCGAACCGAGAGCGAGATCTCGGTAATTCACTCTTACAAAACAACGACATTTCGTGACGAGTCAGCATTGTTTAAGTCTGCCGATCAAAAGATACGAGAGAGGCATTTTCAGATTTACGCCCCCTTTCCCTATTCCGACGAGTTGAATAAGAAGCGAAAGCTGAATGAGTTCAGGGTTGGCATTCTTAGCATCCTAAATCGCCTGGCAGATCCGCAGATGCCACTCCCCCGACATACGACAGGAGCAAGCTCATGAATCCTGCACAGTTCCTGCTTTGTCTAATCGATGCCTCACGTTCCGGGGAAATACAAGGACGCACCTTGCTTCAGAAGCGAGCATATTTTGTTTCGCTTCTAACAAGTTCAAGCGTTGAGCTGGGGTTTGACGCTCATTACTACGGTCCCTATTCGGCCATCGTGGACGGCACAGTTGTAGAGCTGAAGAACCTCGGGTTCGTCGAGGAGACCGGCACAGGTTTCGGCGTTGTTAGCGGTGGTTTCGAAATGCGGCGGTACGACTATCGTCTGAGCCCGGATGGAAAACGCGTCGTTGAAAGTTTGCGGGGATCTGACAGCTACCAAAAAATTCAACAAGCGTTGGAGCGCATTTCCGCAGCTGGTGATCCAAACTACATGGAGCTATCAATGGCTGCTAAAGCATTCTACATCCTTCGGAAGGAGAACAGACCAATGACGCGCGACCAGCTAGCGCACGCGGCGGAAAGCTTCAATTGGCAGATTGGCCAGGTCTCGCTGGAACGAGCCATCTTGTTCCTCCGGAATCTTGGTCTCACCGAGGAAGCGAAAGCGTAGCATACTAGCCTGGTTCCCCAGGTTCGCCGTCTTTTGGCTACCCTGGGTGGTTAATTGTTGCGAATGTGGAGTGTGCCGTCCCTGAAGGGGCTCGGGTGTATCTAACTATCCTACCCAGTTCTGAAGCACTGGGCTATCATCTTCCGTCCCGCAGGGCGGGGCTTGGATCCTCGCTGCTGAAGCGCGCGGCCGGCTGGAAACTACTTTTGTTGAGTGCGCCTGGGAGCGGGCGCTCCGCGCAGCAGGCCTTCGGTGCTGACATCCTCATCGATCTCGGGCCAGTGGATACCGTAGCCGCCTCCGGCAATCTTCCAATTGCGGCGCTGCTCGGCGGTGGCGTGGAACAGTCTGGGATACCAGGCGAGCGGGACCGAAATGGTGCGGCCGTCTTTCAGGCGAACGCTCAGCGCGTCCTGGTCGAAGGAAACGTCTGCCACTCGCTCATCTGCCGCTATCGCCAAAATACCCATTCCAAGCCTCCAGCAAGGCCTTCTGATTGCCCTGCACGATTGACTCTAACGCGTTCACCTCGCGTGCGGCGAAGCCAAAGTTCCGTGCCGGGTGCCCCACTCAAGCGTCTTTTGCTTGAGTGGGAGTCGCGACGACCGAGCGATCTCCGGATGTGCCGTCCCTGAAGGGACTCGGGTTTTATCACTACGCCTACCCAGCGCTGAAGCGCTGGGCTATGATCTTCCGTCCCGCGGGGCGGGACTGGGATTTTGCCTGCGATACGGATTACAACGCAACAGCATCTTGGAGCGTCGAAGAAAAATCCCCACAACTCTAGCAAGTGCTGAAGCACCGGACTAAGTTGAGTCGTCCGCGATGCAGGACGGTTTATCGCAACCTGAGCCGCGGCAAGTGATCCCAGTTCAAAGCCTCGGCTACTCTATCCACTCGTGGGTGCCTCAGTCACTGTATCCGCTCGTGCGTGAAGCGATCGCGGCTGGCCCAGTAGGGACATTGGGGACACTTCTGTCCCTCAGGGTAATCAATCCCTTCTTCATGTGGGCAGCCGATAATTCTGTCGGTAATGATCACCGAGCGTACACCATGTTCCTGGATGAAGCTCAGGATCTGGGTATCGATCGCATGGTCGAAGCGCACATCGCCGTCTTCCAAAGACCAGCGTTGCAGAAGATCGGGTTCAGGAGCTTCGCGGAGAAAAATGGAAACGGCCACCTTGCTCGCTCGTTCAGCCGTTGGTCCGTATAAGGCGACGGTGGCGATGGGATATCCGCGAAATCCGCGCTTGGATAATTTTTGCAGCCGTGAAGGCTCTCTCCTAATTCTCCTCATGGGTACATGAAAGACGTAACGGAGCGGGGACGTCAAGCACGATGGTCGCGTGGGCCGTGATCAGTCGGCGATCTGTGGGTAGGGTGAGCGCCGGAAGGAACCGGCTCACGGAGCATTCTGATCGTCGTGGGGCTAGTTACGAAGGTACAACCGGGCTACTAGTCCTTTCGTAATCTTGACGAATCTGGGGTATGACCTATGCTGATAGGTTGGGCTTAGTAGGTCCGACGCTGCCGGAGACAGGAAGCACGATCCGGTGGCCGAGTTCTTTGAAAATGTCAGTTGCCAGCGGCCAGCGAGCGTTCGCCCGGCGATTTCCCGCCGCCCCCCATCCCTCAGCTTTCGCTCCTCAGAATGAGTTGAGAGCAGATCGGGATCCGGCCAGTTATGGGCCGAATTTCCCAAAGCGGAACCAATTAACTTCAGGCAATGGTTCGTAAACCCTTACGGCTCAGGATTTTGCCGGTAGGTCGTTACGGCTCAAGATCTTGCGGGGCCTCTCCTTTGTTTTCAAGATTTTACGAGCCAAAAGGGGAGGGGGGTAGGCAGGCTTCTTAGCCGCACCAGAGCGACGGAAGGTTGACTCGACTTGACGTCAGTGTGCGGAACGAAATCCAGGCAAGATCCGCGGGGATGGGCACCCCGGCGACAGACGACCTTATCGCGCGATAGTATGATGAGCTTTGTGCGAAAAGCGCGCCGAGATGAATAAGGTTTCAGAGTTCGGAGGGACGGTTCATGTCGTTGGGAGATTTCAGTAAGGGTAACCTTCGCAGATATCTGGTCGCATGCCTGGCGGCCGCCGCATTTGCACTTCTTGTCCCCTACGGTTCACGTACTGCGGCGCAGGAGCTGAAGAAGACCGCGTCGGCACAAGTGGCAGGCGGAGGAGATCAGGTGGCTCGCGGCAAGTACATCGTGGAGGACGTCGCCATGTGTGGTAACTGCCACACTCCGCGGCTTGCGGATGGTGAACTGGATCGAAGCCGCTGGCTGGCGGGCGCGCCCGTGCCTTATCTGCCGGCGCAGCCCACCTCGGATTGGCCTATCCTGGCGCCTCGCCTGGCGGGCGCGCCTCCGGCCACGGATTCGGGAATGATTACGTTGTTGACCACCGCCGTCTGGACCAACGGCCAGCCTCTTCGCAACCCCATGCCCCACTTCCATATGACGCGCGCGGACGCCGAGGCGGTGTTGGCTTATCTGAAGACCCTGAGGTAGGTGGAGCGTGGCCGGATGCAGATCGCGATTCGGTCCCAAAGCGGTTGACACCCGGAAGTCATCTGCCGTCGAACCTTTCGGGCCTTTCCTGCGGCAGCTTGTGGGGATTGGAGCTTGCATCTTTTGGAGAAAGTGGACGGAGGATGGAAGCAAGTTCCCGGAGTTAGCTGCCACACCGTATCGTAGCGGGCTGGGAGCTTGGAATGGTTGCTTTCATTCCTTCTGCAAGCACGTGTAGGTCAGTTCCCAGGCTTGCATCGCACTCTCTTTGTTGGCGGGAGTGGTGACACGCAGTCGAAAGCGAGGCCGGGTTTGCCGTGTAACAAACACCGAGATAGCCTTGCAGCATGTCGCGTCTCCCGTGAAACATTTCTTAACCCTCGCTCTATTGACTAGCGGATTTTGCAGGAGAAGAATTAGACAAAGGTGACAATCGGCAACATCGATTGAACAAGGAGTGAATGATGAATCGACCATTAATGGCCGCAGCGTTTCTTCTACTCGCTATTACGGTATGCCTTGGCCAAGGCACACCAGCTCCCCAGTCCTCTGCCACCCCCAGCCCGGCGGCGGAAGCCGGCGATGCGAGCGCGGTGCGCGGAGTGATTCCGGTTTCACTGGCGAAATCGATCGACTCCAAGAAGCTGAAGGAAGGCGACGAGGTGGATGCCAAGACGGTTGCCACCCTCCGCAGTGGCGCCGGCGTTTCGATTCCGGCCGGCAGCAAAGTGGTGGGACACGTAACCCAGGCGAAGGCGCGCTCTAAGGGCGATCCTGAGTCGTCGCTGGGAATCATGTTCGACAAGATTGAAGTGCCGGGGAAGGACCTTCCCATCAAGGGCGTGGTGCAGGCGGTGGGACCTAATCCGGAAGCCAGCTCAGGCCCGGATACGGGCGCGGCCGGCGGAGGTACCATGGCCGCACACGGCGGCGATTCTGCGACCATGGCCAGCCCGTTGTCTGGTGCGGGCGCGCCCGTCGGTAGCAACTCCCAGCAAGGCGGCCACGGCAAGATGCTGAGCCCGCAGTCCACCGGCGTCATAGGTATCAAGAACCTGCAGCTTGATAATAATTCTGTGCTCACCTCCAGCGGAAAAGAAGTCAAGCTGGATCAGGGGAGTCAAATTATTGTGAAGGCGGAGTAGGCTGACGCCACCTCGCCCGCACAACGAAATCCTGTCATCAGAAATATGCCCGCGTCGATCGCGGGCTTTTTGCTGGAAGGAGCATCACCTTTTTCTTTGCCCTGGTGAACGCGAATCATGGCAACTTTCCCAGTTTTGAGTTGAGTGGTTTGGTGCAGCCATGTCACTGACAAACCCGTCGCTCTAGCGCGAAACTGTTTTCTGTTGACGATATTGCTTGGACCAACTTGATTGACTGGGGTAACAGGCGAGAGAAGAATGAAGCCATAAGATGGCCAAGTATCAAAGGAGCGGTTATGAGCCGATTCATCCTGAGTAGCGCATGTGTTCTGCTGGCGATTTCACTTTGCCAGGCACAAGCTGCGGCACCCGCACCGCAGGCCAGTCCCACAGCGGCAGCGTCTTCCGCGTCGCAGAGCGCACAGTCCACCAACCAGGATTCCACGATTCGCGGGGCATTTCCTACGGCGCTGGTCAAGGCGCTTGACTCCAAGAAGTTGAAGGACGGAGACACCGTTGTCTGCCAGACGACAGCCGTCATACACGCTCGCAGTAACTTGACGATTCCAGCGGGGGCGAAAGTTGTTGGCCATGTTACCCAGGCCACAGCGCGCTCGAAGGGCGAAAGCGAATCGTCTTTGGCGATGACCTTCGACAAGATCCAGATGCCTGGCGGAAAAGAGATTCCGTTGAAAGGCGTCCTGCAGGCGGTGGGACCTGGACTGGGTTACGATTCGGGCCCGGACACGGGAATGGCTGGTCCGGGAACGCTGCCCAATGGTCGTGGCTCTGATCTTTCCACCATGCCGCCGCCCAGCCCCGGCGCGGTTGCGGGTCCAAATTCCGGAATTCATCCTCTGGATAACACTGGCACACGCCCTATACTCAACGCCCAGTCCACAGGTGTGCTGGGATTACGCAATCTGCAAATGGATAAGGATGGGGTGCTTACTTCCAGCGAAAAGGAAGTGAAGCTGAATAACGGAACGCAGATGATGATTCGGGTTGAAATTCCCATACCCGTGGAATAGAGCAGCGACGAAGTTACCCCTGTTGAAGATGACGACGCAAATCGTGGTTGCGCCCTGGCGATTATGACTCGGGTGTGGTCGTCCAACTACCTGACCAAGAGGCCAATGGTTCGGTAGCTCCCCAGGCGCGACGCGGAACTATCCGCTTGGATAGCTGTCCCTCACTTGAGATAGCACTGCCCTCGCCATCCGACTCCCTCCGTTGAATGTGTTCCTTGCTCGCGGTCTGCCGATCCCCCCGGCAAGTTGTGTCCCAGCAATCGGTTTGGGCGATACACCGGGGTGAGACTGCGTTCTCCCCACAGCCACGAGGTTTGGAACCGTACTTGCCATATCACAACCAGCGAGACAAATTTACGGAGGTGGTTATGAAGCCGCTCAGATTCTTAGTCTTAATGGTGGCAGTCAGTGTTGTGCCAGGGTGTTTATTGCGAGCCTATGGACAGCAGGAAGTCGATCCCGACCATTTCGATCAAGCCGTAACGAAAGGCGCTCCCGCGGCGAAGGCACACGCAGGTCACAAGGTGGCATCTTCGCACCATCGGGCCAGCCACGCGCGACTGGCGAGCCAGCATTCTGGCAGATCGCACCATCATGCGGCGCGCGCCTCCGCGTAGTCAACCGAGGCTCGCAAGGCGCGAACTGGGACCAACGTTCTCAACCCAGCTCGACAGCGAGGACGACCTGCTTGCGGCTGCGCAGACGAGCGAAGAAGTCGCCGACTATTTTCAACCAGCCATACTTTTGGCGCAGCAGTTCCTGGCCGTGCGCAACTTCGTCGCCGGCACAGATCCGGGCGTGTCCCTCGACCCAGGCTCCGCGCAGGTCCCCACGAAGCGTGCAAGGTGCTATGCGTACCTTGGGATTGTTGCGAATGCGCTTTACCTTACCTGCATCAGGCGCCGAATAGATGTAGAACGCCTGCGATCTCAAATCTTCGGCAAACCATACCGGAGTGCGAACACCGACTCCCGTCTTACGGAACGTTTCCAGGTTCAGGTATTTCGCATTCACGAACTGGGCGACAGCATCAGGCATCGGCGGCTCCTCACAGAAGAGCTTATCGCAATAGGCGATCCGCTACTTGCCGAAGCCCAACTCGTTTCCAAGGTATAATCTCCGCGACTTTCTGCCGATACTGTTGCGTCCTGCGATGAACAATCTCCGACTTGGATCGAGAGCTCGGCGGACGAGATAGTCAACTGGCAACGGTCCGAAAGGAACGATATGCGTTTGCTGCTGAACTGGCTGTTGAGTGCGATCAGCCTGCTGATTGTGTCGCGCGTGGTGCCAGGGTTTTACCTGCGTGGTTTCACTGCGGCGTTGATCGCCGCCCTGGTCATCGGCTTGGTGAACGCCACCATCGGGCTGTTGCTGAAAATCATTACCCTGCCGCTCACGTTTCTCACGCTGGGCATTTTCTGGTGGGTCATCAACGCGCTCATGTTGATGTTCGCTTCGATGTTGTTATCGCCAGATTTCATCGTGAGAGGTTTCTGGCCGGCATTCTGGGGAGCGATTGTGCTGTCGCTGATCAACATGGTGTTGAAGGCGGTGGCGCGCGACGTGGAGAAAGCATAAATCGCCCGAGCAATTCACCGTGGTAAATCAGCCAGTTCGCGCAAGCTTCGGACCGTCGCGAAAATGTCTCCGTTCTGAAACAGCCGGATGCCGGCGACTCCGGCTGCGCCTGCTTCCAGACAGGCGCGCGCGTTAGTGAGATTGACGCCTCCCAAAGCCAAGACATGGAAGTGGCGCTGATGCAGCTGGTTTGGAGCTTGCGACTGCGCGCAGGCCAGCCGCAGCTCTTCCAATCCGATGCCGCGTGCCCCGGTTTGCACCTTCTCGAAGATCGGTGCCAGCACGGCGAAACTCGCGCCCTGAATTTCGGCGTCACGAACATCGCTGGCGGAGTGGGCCGATACTCCGATCAGCGGCTCGCGATCGCTTCCTTTCTTCAACAAAGCACGAACCTCTGACACGGACGGGCCGCCCGCCGGAAGTTGAACTCCGTCGGCGCGGCACGCTAGCGCCACATCCGCCCGGCCGTTGATCAGCAACCTAGTTGCGCTGGAGTTTTCGCGGGCGGCACGCACGGCATCACGAGCGAGAAGTTCCAGATCGCGTGAGGGCAGGTCTTTTTCACGAAGCTGGATGTAGTCGACCTGCGCACGCGCCGCCTCGGCGATATTATGAAGGAGTGCAGAGCGCAGTTGCGATTCGCTCCCGGCGAAGGCAGAGCGATCGGTGATGTAGTAGAGGAGCATCGCTGGAATCGATTGTAGCGGGCGGAATACGTACAAAGCAGTGTTAAGGCAAGAGTGTCGCCGGCTGAAGCCGGCTCGGGAATTTAAAAGGCAGGCCTTGACGCGGACCTGAAGGTCCGCTCTAGCCGAGGGGGCTAGCTTTCCGAAGCCTGTTTGGCCATGCTGCCAACCCATCCAGACGTCTCGTCATTACGTCTTGTCATCCCAACAGAAGCGAAGCGGAGCGATCTGCGGTTCGCCTTTTACCCAGGCTTGCCAGCTCGGGAAATTGAAAAGGCAAGCGTATGCTAAGGCTCCCGCGTTCCCCAAGCATCTCGGATTTCCGGCGCCCGCAATGTGCTCTAGAATGAAAGGATGCCCGCGACTTCTGCCCGCAGTGCCAAGCCTTCGCATTCGCCTCGACGCTCGACCGGCAAGCCGCTTGAGATCTTACGCGCGCCCAGCCTCGACGGATTGCCCTGGCTGGTGCATGGTTTCAGCACGCGGCAAGGCGGCGTGTCGACCTGTTACGGCGGACGCACCCTGAACCTCGGGTTGACGCAGCACGACACAAAAGCCAACGTTGAAGGCAATCGTACGAGCTTTGCTCAGCGCGGTCGGTGCCACGAACGGGGATGGAAAAGTTTGGCCGCTGGTCCAGGTGAAGCAGATCCACTCCGCGATTGTGCACCGGGTGAAGGAGGCGCAACGCGAGCCGCTAACTGGCGATGGACTCATCACCAATGTTCCGGCCTTACTGCTGGCGATCAAGACTGCCGATTGCGTTCCGGTGTTGATCGCCGACACCAAGCGCCGCGTGGTTGGCGCGTTTCATGCCGGTTGGCGCGGAACCGTGGCGCGTATTGTGGAGAAAGGTGTAGGCGAGATGCGCCGGCAGTTTGGCAGCGTGCCTCGCGATTTGCGCGCCGCCATCGGCCCATGTATTCGACGCTGCTGTTACTCGGATTGGCTCCGAGGTTCGCGCCGAATTCGAATCCCAATTCTCTTATGCCGACGATCTCTTCGAGGAGGTTTTCGACTCCAATGCGATTCATGTGCGCTATCCCTTGCTGTTCCTGAATCAGCGCGCTCCCGGACACGGCGATCTGGGACCAGAAATCCACCTCGATCTGGTCGAGGCCAATCGGCGCCAACTGGAAGATGCCGGCCTGCGCGCGGAACACATCAGCGTGCTCGATGGCTGCACCGCCTGCGACACAACGCGTTTCTTTTCGCATCGGGCCGAGGCGGGACAGACGGGGCGTATGATGGCGGTCATCGGCATCCGTGAGGAGTGACGTCGCTTGCATCGCCGGGAATTAGCCGAGGCGCTTCTGTTCTTTATCGGCTTTTACCTTCTGAGCCAGGTCACACAGCGCTGGCCCAGCCTGCGTCGTGCCGTACGCTATCGCGGCAGTCGCGATTGGCCTATCGCTCAAGCCACCCTGCAGAGCCCGCGGATTGAAGGCGCGATTCTCGCCTGCGGGCGGGCTATCAGGCCGTCGTGGAATATTCCTACAGCGTTGGCGGGCGGACCTACTTCGGATACTTCAAAAGCGACATCCTGTACTTTGAGAGGGATGCTGAGCGGTTTCTGGAACGCTATCCTGCAGCGCTATCCATGCTCGTGCGCGTCAATCCTAAGAAACCTGAAGACGCAGTGTTGGTTCTCCCAGAGGAGTAGCAAACAAAGTCCAGAAAGTTGCCGAGCAATAATCCATCAGTCTTACTCTGGCGACTCAATGCGGTTTGAAGGTCTTCCCGGTCTCGATCAGCGTCTTCAAGCGTGAAAGAATCCGCGGCCATCCATCGGCGCAGGCAGCGTAGGTGGAATCATCCTCGGCCCACTCGTCATGCGTTACCGTCACTTTGGTAGCCTCGGTCTCCGGTACCAGTTCCACGGTTGCGCGAGACGTCTTTTCGTTCTGGCCCATAACGAAGGTGTACTGCAGGAGCTTTGGCGGCTCGCACCGCAGGACCTTACCGTGGACATAGTTCATGGGTTTGCCGTCGGATCCCGGGCCGACCCATGCCAGCGACCCACCGGGCTTAAGGTCGGCTTCAAACTCAGCGCCCGTAAAGATGACGCGGTTGGACTCCGGCGACACAAAGCCTTCCCACACCTTCTCCGGCGGAGCAGCGATGTAGAAAATGTAGTTCAGCGGGGCGGGATGGGCCATGATGGCTTTCGAATTTGTCCGTGGGAAATTAGTTCGCAGCGAGTCAATGCGCCGGCAGGTTTCCGAAACTGTAAGCGTCTGCCTAGGGGTTCCCTGTCCCGTTGCCTTCCGGAGCTTGCACGGCCTGCGCCTGCGGATGCTGCTCGGCGTAGGTGTTGACCATGTCCTTGAGTTCCTTGCTGGGCTTGAAGAAGGGAATCTTCTTGGCTGGGACCTCCACGCGGTCGCCGGTCTTGGGATTGCGTCCCAGGCGCGGCTTGCGCTGCCGCGTGCGGAAACTGCCAAAGCCGCGGATCTCGATCTTGTCGCCGGCGCGCAGCGAGCGCACCACGCTCTCGAAGATGGTCTCGACAATGACTTCACTGTCCTTCCGCGTCAGTTCGGTCAGCCGGGAAACTTCATCGATCAAGTCTGCCTTGGTCATCTCGCACGCCCCTTATCGCGATACGAATCGCAGCTTACCAGCACAACGGATACTCTCAAATTGCCACAATGTTGGCAAGTGTAAGTTTTGTTTGAGGTTCGCTAGTCGTCCAGTTGGTACCCCGTGAAGCTATTTCCACAGATAATAGAAGCCGACATTGCGTCTCCATTAGCTTGGCGCGGCTGGGAAGGTAGTCGGAGATGTCGCCGAACAGCAGGTCGAGCACACTCTTGCGCTCCTTCTCGGGACGCACCAACGTGGGTTCGCCCTTAATGCCCACCGACTTCGCGGTGTCGTCGACCGCGGCGCGAAAATCGCCGATCTGGTCCACCAGCTTCAGCGGCATGGCCTGCTCGCCCGTCCACACTTTGCCGTTGGCCAGCGCGCGCACGTCGTCATCTTTCATCTTGCGGCCCACGGCCACGCAATGGATGAATTGCGAGTGCATGTTGTCGATCAGGCCTTGCATGTAGGCGCGCTCTTCCGGCGTCATCGGACGCGTGGGCGAGCCGGTGTCTTTGAACTCGCCCGCTTTGATGGTGATTTGCTGCAGCTTGGCCCACTTCATCAGCTCTTCGTAGTTGTACCATTCCGCGATAACGCCGATGGAACCCACAATGCTGGCGTTGTCGGCAAAGATCTTGCTGGTCGCCGAAGAAACGAAGTAAGCTCCGCTGGCGCCGACTGTCTCGATGGAAGCCACAATGGGCTTCTTCTTCTCGTCGCGAATGCGCAGCACCTCGCGGTAGATCTCCTCCGAAGCGGCTGCTCCGCCGCCCGGTGAATCCACATGCAGGATGATGGCCTTGATAGAGCTGTCGTCGGCATACTTTTGCAACTGCTCGACCACGTCCTTGGGAGTGATGATCACGCCTTCCAGGTCGACTATGCCGATCTTGTCGCCAAAGCCGCCGAAGGTGTCCTTCTGCTGCGAGCGCACACTGAAGTAAACCAGGGCGAAGATGGCGACCAGGAAGAGGAAGAAGGCACCTCCGCCCAGCAATACCCAAAGAAACAGGCGGGAACGCGGCTGATCGCTCATAAGGGAAGAAGCAAGTTTAGCAGAAGGGGAAGAGCGGCTGTCAGCTATCAGCCGTCGGCTTTCAGCTCGGAAAAGTCCGAACACTGTAGTCCCGGAAAGTTCGCGGCCAGTTTGAACGCCATGGCTGACGGCTGACAGCTGATGGCTGACAGCTTATGGCTGACAGCTTATTCTAATGGAAGATCCCCGCGAAAAATGCTCCGATCTTGCTGAAGAAGCCGTGGGACTGCTGTTTCTTCGCGGTTTGATTGCCGGTGTTTTGCGCTTTCGACGGAGGCGGAATCACCGTCGGATCCAGCTGTATGACCTTATTGTTCTCCAAGCGCAGAATGGCGACATTTTCGGCGAGGTCGGGCACAGGATCGTTGGCGCGGTAGATAAACGGCGCCGTGACCGCCAGATGTCGCTCCGGCGGGGGTGGAGGCAGCGGCGCGCTAGCCATCGGCTCGGCCGGCTTGGGCTGTACCGGCGGAGGAGGCGGAGGAGCGGCCTTGGCCACTTGCGTCAGCTGCGATGTCGGACATCCGCAATTCTGTTTTGTCCCGCTCGATTCACCCAGACGTCCGCCCCGAAACAATACCGCTTCGTCGGGCTTCACCTGATAGGTGGCATCACCCATGGTCTCGGAAACGACGATGGCCGATTGATTCCACGGCAGCGATTGTACGCAGGTATCGCCTTGGGGTGTGACCCGCACCGCGACGTGCACCGTTCCCGGACCTGGCAGCAGCAAGCGCAGATCGGGCGTCAGCAGGGTGTCGGCCTCGGCGCCCAAGGGATAATTCAATTCTACGTTGCCGGTGTTCAAGCTGAACAGCAGTTCCCGGCCGTTCTGCGACGCGGTCAGAGAAAGCTTCGTCCCTTCACAGACCAGCAGGCTGCCTCCGCGATCGAGCTTGAGCGTCGCCGCCTGGGCTCCCGCCTGGATCGATGAACCGCTCAACACGCTGGTGCCCGAGCCGGCCAGCACCACCGATCCCTTCACGCTGGCGTCGGTGGCGTAAAGCTCGCCCAGCGTCTGCTGAGCTCGGGCTGATGCGGAAATGCCCAGGACTAGCAGAGTGGTGGGAATCAGGAGGCGATGGAGAGGCGACAACATGAGTTACGAATGCCGGAAAAAGGCAATACAAGCGACGATACCACCGAAGCGCACCCCTTCACAACGAAGGCAAGATGACCCTGGTGGCGTCTGGACGCGAACGCGGATCGAAAACCCTCCGTTGAAGCCTGCTGCCCGAACAGCTACTCTAATGCCTAGGTATGGCCATCAACGGGAACAGGTCGCGCCGCTATCCCCGATTCGTTTTTGGCGAGACCATCAGCGTTGCGCTGCAAACCTTCCGCATCGGCAAGGTCCGTTTCGTCCTCACCTCGTTGGGCATGGTGATTGGGACGGCGTCACTCATCCTGGTAGTTACCATCAGCCTGACCGGCAAGCAATATCTGCTGCAACAGATCCAGAACATCGGCTCTAACATGATGACCGCCGAGTATTCCGGCGGCGGCATCTATGGCCGCGATGTCAACAGCGACTTCCTCACGCTCGACGACCTGAATGCGGTGCGGCAACAGGTGCCCGGCATCAGCAACGCTTCCCCGCTGATCGAGTACCACGACCGCATTCCCGTGCCCGGTGGGAAGGAGCGCGACATCATGGTGCTCGGCGTCTCCTGGCAATATCTCTACGTGCGCAATCTGGAGGTGTTGTCGGGGCGATTCTTTGACGATGGCGATACCCAGGCGCGAAACAAGGTAGCCGTCATCAACCAAAAGCTGGCGGCCACACTTTACGGCTCGCCTGACCAGGCCGTAGGCCAGGAGATCAAGCTCAGCGGACTTCCCATTACCGTGATCGGAACGTTTCGCGAGCGTGTCGATACCTTCGGGCAGACCGAGATCTCGGACGACACCATCCTCATTCCCTATACCGTGGCGCGCTATTTTACGAACAGCGACCAGGTCAAGCAGCTTTTCTTCTCGGTGTCGGACTCGGCCGAAGTACCCCGGGCCACGCAGCAGATCCACGATGTTTTGCAGTCGCGCCATCGTCCCGAATCGATTTACCGGGTCGATAACCTGACTCAGCTTCTGCAGGTCGCCTCGCAAACCGCCAACACTTTGACAACCGTGCTGCTGCTGATTTCGGTGCTCACGCTGATCGTGAGCGGCGTGGGCATCATGAATATCATGCTGGCTACAGTGAATTCCCGGGTGCGCGAGATCGGCGTGCGCAAGGCGGTAGGCGCCACCAACGCCGAGATTCGCGCCCAGTTCCTGACCGAAGCGGTGCTCATTTCGCTGGCCGGCGGGACGGTTGGCATCCTGATCGGGTTGGCGCTGCCGTTCTCGGTGCGCTTCATTACCAACTATCGCGTACCGGTCTCGGGATGGTCGGTGATCATCGCGGTGCTGGTCTCCAGCCTGGTGGGCGTGCTGTTCGGAACCGCGCCCGCGGCCCGCGCTGCCCACTTCCAGCCGGTCGAAAGCTTGCGCTGGGAGTAGGGGCAAATGGCTTACAAGTAAGACGGTCTTACAAGTAAGACACGTAAGTCACGGGAAGCCGACAGTCATTCGCGGCATCATCATCTGAGCCGTGCATCAAGATTCGAGCCTTGTATCAGGGCACGGCTTTTAGCCGTGCCGGTATGCGTCGTGGGTGATTGGGGCTTCAGAGACTGTGTCGCAACCGGAAAGGAAGTTTTCTGGTGGAACAAACAGCTGGAATAACCAGTCAGACTAGCCGCAGCGCGGCGGGATGAAGTTAGCCGGGGGCATAAGCCCCCGGTGAAGTGGGAAATAGTCGTGAGCCGCAGAGCGGCGACACCACTCGCGACGCAGTCTCTTCAGCCCTTGCAAGCTCTGGTGTCGCCGCTACGCGGCTCAATTTCTTGTTACCCTCCTTGCGGCAGGGCCGAGGCCGTGCCCTGATACGAACCAAAACTGTTTCTTGATCTAGGTAAGGCCGTGCCCCTGACACAACCCGAAACTGTGTCCTGAACAAGCGAAGGTCGTGTCCTGACACAGTCCAATCCGTAAAACATGTTCTGCCCCGACCGACTCGCAAAACATAACCTGCAGGACACTGCGCCGCATCTTCTCCCGTCACCAATCATCAAAAAAGCGTAAGGCTTCTACTCGCAATTGCGGCCGATTCCCGCCGCCGTTTTTCATCAGAAAACACAGGAGATCATCGTCATCATGCAATTGAACGAATACACCACGCTGGGACGTTCCGGGCTGCGCGTCAGTCCACTGGCCCTGGGCACCATGACCTTCGGCAACGATCGTTGGGGTTCGGACGACGCCGAAGCCAAACGGATCTTCGACCGCTACGTGGAGCACGGCGGCAACTTCCTCGACGTGGCTGATGTTTACGCCGACGGCAAGAGTGAAGAGGTGCTCGGCCGCTTCATCGCCGAAGGCAAGTTGCACGACCGGCTGGTCGATCGCGACCAAGTTCACCTTCAATCCTCAGGAAGGCAATCCGAACTCCGGCGGCAATGGACGCAAGAACATTTATCGCGCGCTGGAAGGCTCCCTTCGCCGGCTGCAGCTGGATTACGTCGACCTCTACTGGATGCACGTGTGGGACACGATCACGCCGGTGGAAGAAGTCATCAGCACGCTGACCGACCTGGTGCGCGAGGGAAAGATCCGCTACTACGGCTTCTCTGACGTTCCTGCCTGGTACGCGTCACGCGCGCATACGTTGGCGGAGCAGCAAGCGATCGCGCCCCCCATCGCTTTGCAGTTGGAGTACTCGCTGGTGGAGCGCAACATCGAGCGCGAACACATTCCCGCGGCTCGCGAATTGGGCATGGGCGTCTGTCCCTGGAGCCCGCTGGCCAGCGGCTTTCTCGCCGGCAAGTACACCAAAGAAGGTCCGACCAGCAGCAAGGGCAGCCGTCTGGACGTGCTGAAGGATTCGAACAATCCGGTGTTCAACAAGTTCACCGAGCGCAACTGGAAGATCATCGAAACGGTTCGAGAGATTGCGAAAGAGCTGGGCCGCTCTGCCGCGGAGATTGCGCTGAACTGGGTAGCGACGCAGCCGGGAGTGACCTCAACGATTATCGGTGCGACCAGCCTGAAGCAGCTTGAGAGCTAACCTGAACTCAATCACCTTTGAGATTCCCGCCGAGCTGCGCAAGAAGCTGGATGAGGTGAGCGCCCTGGAGCAGGTGCATCCTTACATGTTCTTCGACGAGGTGCTGCAGGACCGGGTTCGCGGTGGAGTGAAAGTGCGCAAGTGGAGTTGAGCTCTGACCTGCGGCCGCGCTCTCCGGAGATCCCAACCCACGGGTTTGCAAGATTGCGCGTGAGCAAGCCGCCTGAGACGCTGCAGAAGTTCCCACCCAAGCAAACTCGGTCTTGGGTGGGAACTTCTGCAGAATTAGCTGCGGCGCCCGGTCTCGTTCACGCCGGATTCCTCTCTTTTCCCCGCTCGGGTTTTAGCGCGGCGTAATTTCGAAGATCACGCCGCCCCCTTGCGAGCCACCGGCGGTGGTCACTCCGTACAGATTGCCGCTCGCGTCCATCACCAGATTTCCGACTGGACCGGCGCCGTCCGCCCCGCCGGTGAAGTCGTAGAGTTCGGTGTACGACCAAGCGTTGGGAACCGCGCCCAGCTTATAAACGGCGCCTTGCTGGTGGGTGCCGCCGTTGAACGAGACACCATAGAGATTGCCGGCCGCATCTTCGATGAGCGGGCCCTCGGGCGCGCTAACCTGGCCTCGGGTGGTGCCGAAATCGTGAATCAGGTTGAAGCCATAGAGCCACTCGAAAGCCAAGCCTCCAGCGTTGCCCCCGCTCGGCCCGCATCCCTGAGCCACTCCGTACATCTCCAGGGTGCTATCGATCAGCACCGTGGTATCGATCTGGCATCCTGAAGGTCCGGTGAACTCGTAGAGCGGAGAGTACTCCCAGCCGCTGGTGCCATCCAGCAGGAACAGAGTTTCGTTTCCCACGGAAGTCGTCCCGATGACATAGCTGTACTGGTCGATGACGACAACTCCACCCATGGGCTGCGAGCCTTCCTCGCGCGGGCTGAAGCTGTGTAGCACGCTTTCCGTCCAACCGCCGCCGGAGGGCGAAAGTTGATACACCGTGCCGCAGCCCGGGCTGCCGCAGACATTGCCTCCGTATTGCGTGGTCCCGTAGAGATTGCCGTTGCCGTCGAAGGCGACCGCTCCGTATTTCGGCACCGACCCGTCCGCGCCTCCGGGGAAGCGATAGAGGACGGTCTCGGTCCAGGGCGTTACGGTCGAGCCAGTGGAGTGGGCAGGCGGTCGCAGGCTGTAAACGGTACCGCATCCGCCGGCAAGGCCGCAGCCGGGATCGCCTCCCGCCGGCGTGGCGCCATAAAGAACGCCGCCGGGCCCAATGCTGACGCCGGCTACCGGGCTGGCTCCATCCGTGCCTCCTTGGAAGCTGTATAGGACGTTCAGCAGCCAACCCGCTCCGGCGCGCTTCAACTGGAAGGCAGTTCCGTCCTCGTAGGTCCCGCCCTTCAAGGTGGTGCCATAGAGAATGCCGCCCGGTGTTATGGCCAGACCGTTGTACGGTTGGTAGGGAGCGCCATTCGATCCATTGCCGGCGAAGTTATAAACCACGCTGAAAGTTTGCGCCTGCGCTACCGCGCCGAACAGTAAGATAAGGCTGGTTGCGGCTACCGCAACCTGTGTCAGAAAACTGACTCCGCCGCTGCGTGTGCAATTTCGCTCTGAAATTTCCATGACCGCTCCTCCTTTGCCAGACTCAGTTCGCCCACGGCTTCGAGTCACGTCTGCTCGCGGATGGCAAACCTTGTCGCGCAGGCCCCTTTTTTGCGCCCCAGAAGGCCACTAGTCAAATGAATTGCACCTTACGGTCTAAGTGATTGTGGCGAAGAGAAATGGAGATCGGTAAAACATGGGTGAACGGGGTGGATAACTCGACTCATGGTGAAACGGCCGATCGTCTCCTGACACAGGAAAGCCCAGGCCGTTTTGCCTGGGCTCTTCACTTTTCGCTTCGGCCGTGCGGGTTCGTCCAGGTTCTGGCGAGGCTCGCGTGCCGTTCCCTTTTTCAGGTCAAGCGAATCTTGTCACCGCTCACCCCTACATCACCAACGCAATGGTTTCCAATTCGCGCCGGAACGCTTCCAGCGTGCCGCCCAGCATCCCCACCTTGCTCACCGCATTGCGGGCTTCCTCGGCCGAGACCCCGTATCCATGTCCGGCCAGGAACATCTGGAGCAGTTCGGCAGCGTCCTTGGAGTCGAATCCTTGAAGTAATTCGCTCCTCAGCGCCGTAATTTCCGGGACGGAAAACTTCTCTGCCATCATCACCTGTCACCTCCGACCCTTCCGGGCTTTGCTTGCTTGTTAGACTCGGCCAACAGCTATTTAGTTGCAGGCAATTCGATTGCCGAACTGGGCTGGCTAACCGCTGTCACCCCAATCTTTTGCATCTTTACAACCCCTTTGTCGCTCAATAGTTGCCGCCAATGAGATGCCCGACCGGTTTTTCACCCATCTCGTACCCCGGAGGTGGGACGAACTACGGTAGCCCGAGGCGCAACCGTTTGCGCAAAAAGAGCCTCGCTTTCTTAGGTACGCGCAGGCGGAAGGTTTCGTTTCAGGAGAAGTGGGCGATATCCACCAATTTTGGAATGATTATGTGCAATCCCACACAACGGCGCCATGACTGAATCCTCATTCAGTGGCGCACAGCGTTAGAGCTGCTCGATGGTGGCTTCCGGCTCCAGCAAGATAGGAATGCCGTTGCGGATGGGATACACCCGCTTGCACTCGTTGCACTTCAGCCCGTCTTTGCCGCGCAGCACCAAGGGCTTGCGGCACACCGGGCAAGCAAGGATTTCCAGCAGGTCGGGGGGGATCATAGATGCGTAATTCTAGCAGCGGCGGCTTCTGGTGGCCATTTGTCAGTGACCTAAGCCAACGGACTGTCTGATAGCGACCAAAAGAGAACCGGCCGGCACCTCAATCCCAAAATGCCGGCCGCTGAAAACTTGCGCAGAATTCCAGCCCGGGGGCTCAAGCTTACTTGGTGGATTCCAAGCCTCTTGCGCACCCGGAAGCGTTAGCCGAGTTCTCTGTGTCGGTGATCTCGAACACCACACCGAAGCCGTACGCTCCACCCTGGGACGTGGTGCCGAAAATATTGCCATTCGCATCGAAGAGCAGGTTGCTGACCGGGTAGGCTCCGTCAGAGCCGCCGGTAAAATCATGAAGCGTGACGTCCACCCATCCCGCACATCCATACATGTAGAAGACCGAACCGTAGTAGTGTGCGCCATCGGCGTACGTCGTGCCGGAAACGCCGATAGGACCTTCTACCAAGTTGGACCACGGTCCTGAGTAGAAGTCACCGTTCCCTGAGAAGCTATCAAGAAACATCGGATTATTCAGAATGTAGGCGGTACCGCCCCCGTGGGTGCCTGCGGCGCTAGTTGTGCCAGTGACGCCATAGTTATCCTGATTCAGACCGCCGATAGGAAGACCGCCGTCGCTTCCGCCCTGGAAGCTGTGGAGAACGGTCTCGGTCCAGCCGGATCCCGATGGCGTTAACTCAAACACGGTGCCGTAGCCGCCGCCGCCTGTAATCGTGGTCCCATAGAGCTTGCCGGCCTGGTCGAGAACCACGCCTCCAAAGGGTCCACCACCATCGTTTAGACCGGTAAAGCTGTAAAGAGTGTTTTCCATCCAGCCGCCACCGGTGGGCGTCAGCTGAAAAACTGCGCCCTCATTAGAGTTCCCGCCATAGGATGTCGTGCCGTAGAGATTGCCCGATTCGTCAAACACAAGATCACCGAATCCGGGATTCGCTCCATCGCTGCCTCCCTGGAACGCATAGAGCACGGTTTCCAGCCAGCCGCCGAAGGTGCTCGGCTGAGTCGACGGCGGGGGTTGCAGATTGAAAACTGTGCCACATCCGGAACCGCCGCAGCCGCTCCCTCCCCCGTACATGGTTGTCCCATAGAGACTGCCATTGGGTCCGATGATGAGTCTAGCGTCCGGGCCGGCTCCGTCATTGCCCCCACGGAAAACGTAAAGCGTGGTAAACAACCAGCCGGAGCCTTTTTTCGACAGACGAAAAACCGTGCCAGTATTGCTCACGTAGTAAGCGCAGAGCGCGCCACATGTTGTGCCATAGAGATTTCCGGCGGCGTCCATGGTCAGGCCAGACCAGGGATTTTTGCCGTCCGCTCCGCCAGTGAAATTGTGAATTACGGTATAGGTTTGGGCTTGTGCCGATGGTGCTAGCAGGGTCAGGAATAAGAGGAAAAATAGCAACAACAGAAGCATCAGCAGGATCGCAAGCCCGGCACTCTCGGGTCGCAGGTTCGCACCAAAGATCACATTGGGATATCGTACTTTGCCGCGCATTGGACTTTCCTCCTCGCTAGAGAAGTCGAACGGGATGGGAGCTTCGAGGTATGGGCAGGGGGTCTGAGAAGGAAGCTCGAAAGTCTTTATTTCTCGCACCGCGGAAGCGATGGCGGTGGGTGGAAAAAGGCCGGCGAATCTTCTTCGGACACACCCATTAGAATTTCACGCTTCTGACGGGCTTGTTGTCAGTGACCGGTGGCGCATCGCAAAGTGACAACGAGGGGAAAGTGGGTAATGAACAGCGACGCGTAGTGTGGGAGAGTTCACCCACTACCCCGCGACGAGCGAAAAGCGCGCCGCCGCTTACCCGCGATAAACTAAAGACTCATCTTCCACGCAAGGGGAACTCATGTCAGCCATCATTCTCGACGGTACGAAGATCGCGGCCCAGATCAAAGCCGAAGTCGGCGAAGAGGTGAAGGAACTCACCGCAGCGGGGCTGCGTCCCGGCCTGGCGGTGGTGCTGGCCGGGCACAATCCGGCCTCGGAGATCTACGTCCGCAACAAGGTGAAAAGCTGCGAGCAGCTGGGCATCTACAGCGAGAAGCACACTCCGCCTGACAACGTGACGACCGAGGAGTTGCTGGCGCTGGTCGACGACCTCAATCGCCGCGATGAGATTGACGGCATCCTGGTGCAACTGCCGCTGCCCGCGCAGGTCGACGCCAAGAAGGTGTTGCTGGCGGTCTCGCCGGAGAAGGATGTCGACGGCTTCCATCCCATGAACGTCGGCTATCTTTCGACGCAGCGTCCGGGACTGGTGCCGTGTACGCCGGCGGGCATCATCGAGATTCTGAAGCGCAGCAATATTCCGATCGCAGGAGCCGAGGCCGTGGTTGTCGGACGCAGCGATATCGTCGGCAAGCCGGTCGCGATGTTGCTGCTCAACGGCAACGCGACGGTTACGGTGTGTCACTCCAAGACGCGCGATCTGCCGGCGGTTTGCCGGCGTGCGGACATTCTGGTGGCGGCGATCGGCAAAGCGGGGATGATTACTCCTGAATTCGTGAAGCCGGGTGCGACTGTGATTGATGTTGGCATGAATACCGTCACCGATCCCGCCGAGTTTAGGGAGTTTTTCGCAGGGAACGAAAAGCGGGCGAAAGATTTCGCCGCCAAAGGTTCGACGTTGATGGGCGACGTTCACCCCAAAGTCGTCGAAGTTGCCGGAGCCATGACGCCCGGTCCCGGGCGGAGTCGGTCCGCTCACCATCGCCATGTTGATGAGCAATACGGTGAAAGCCGCCAAGCTGCGGCGCGGAAGTAAGGTGGGAAGTTTGGCCACGCGATAGATTCGGGGTGCCCCACTCATTCGCGATTTTCGAATGAGTGGGAGACGATCACTGCAGTCGTTGAAGGCCGCTCTTTCTGTTTACTCTAGGGCGCGATAATCTCGTAGGAAATAATCTTCCACTGGCCGTTCTCTTTGCTCCACAAGAACGCCAGCGAGCCATTGTGTTCTCCCGGCGTGCGCACGGCAAAGAGCGTTCCGTAATACTTGCCATAGGTAGGCGTTGCCGATTCTGCCGGCTGGTAGGGATGCTGGCGCGACTCTTTCTCGCACATCAAGGTTTCCGCCAGATCGTCGGGAACGGCGACCACGGTGTAGGCATCCTCGCCGGAATGCGAAACCAACTTCAGGCCGGGATGATCGAGGTCGACAGGCTCGACTACGTCGGGCAAATTCCGCGAGTCGCCGACCTCCTTATCAATCGTGGTGAGCGCGTCGCGAAGATATCCGGAATATTGGGCGGGCGTCTTGGGCTGGGCCTGCCCAGGCTGCAGATATAGATCGACACAGGCATAGCTGCGCGGGGAAAAGTAGCTGGTGGCCACGTCGTACTTCCTGCTCACCAGCCACGATCGCAGAAATTCGCTGGTCGCTCCCAGGAAAGCGGCATCGCCTTTGGTGTATTCTTCGGCAACGGCCGGCTTGGCGGTAGGCCGCGTGTCGGGAACGTCTTCCGCCGGCTTGGCATCTTCGGGTTCCACATCCCACGAAACTACCTTCCAGTAATTCCCATCCTTGGTCCAAAGCAGGGTAATGGTCTGGCCGTTCTCGCCCGGCGGCTTGAGCCGGAAGATGGCAGCGTAGTAGCGGTCAGATTTCTTTGCTTTGCCTGAGGCGCGCGCCGCTTCGTATTCCTGCAGGGCCTTCTGATCGTCGCACTCAAACTCCGGCGCCACGCCGTCGGGCACGCGATAGATCCCGAAAATGTTTCCATACTGCTGCTTGACCAGCGCGAGTCGCGAGTCATCCACCGGCGAAGGTTTCACCACGTCTTGCAGGTTTGCCGGCTTGCCTACCACTTGATTGGTGGCAGCCATGTCCTTGGCCGCGACGTAAGGAGCGTTCGCTAGATTGATCTCGGTGCCGGCTTGCGGACCGTACTCCTCCAGGCAGGCAAACGATCGCGAGGAGAGATAGGCGGCCGACAATTCCGGCTTCTGCTCTACCAGCCACGAGTTCAGGAAATCCTGGACCGCATCTTCGAGCTTGCCATTGCCCTTCAGCGGAACCGGAGGAATATCGCCGCTGGCCGCGATGGCTTCCGTCGTATCGGGCTCCGAGACGTCCAGACCGAACAGGTTTCGCCACCAGTCCGTCAGCCCCTGCCAGCGCTGCAGATGACGCTGCGTATTATTGCCGGCGCGCACGTCGGAGTTGGCCGCGGTGAGATGGCCATTCATCAACGCCTGGGGGAATCTCGACGAGCGGTAATCCACGTCGATGTCGGCATGGCGCGCATCTTTCGACATGGAGATCTGGATGGTGGGAGCGCTGCCATCCTGGCGATAGTTCACCGGGTAGCCGTGGTGATAGACGGTGTTGTCGCGGTCGCGAAAGAATTCCGTCGAGTCTTTCAGCTTCTGCAGGGCGTCGGGCTTCAAGACAACATACATGCGAAATTGCAAATCGCCACGCGCTTTCGGCACCTTACCGTTGATGGTTTCGATCGACTGCACCAGCTCCAGCGCGTTGCCCAGGGATTGGCCCGATTTGTCCGTCAAGTTGGTGGTCATCAGCGCGTGCGTGATGGCCTCGAAGGTGGTGCGGGTGGAAAGCGAAAGCTGGTCGTAGTCCGAGGGTGGCAATTCCTCGTGCATCATCTTGTTGTAGTCGGCATACCAGTCGTCGATCAGCTGTTTCTGCTGAGGTTTCAGCTTTTCGTAAGTTCCCTGGAAAGCGTGGTTGGACTGATTCGGCTGCGTCTGGGCGCATGCCCCAATGCTTAGCAGTACGACAAAAATACTTAAGAGTCGCATGTGTCCAGAGTCCTCGAGCCCCACCCCTCATCGGCAATTTCAATGTTGCCGCCGGCTCATCCTCTGCGATGATCCCGACGCGCGATCCTCCGTCCGATGAGCCCCAACATTCTGCTTTAGATGAGCGAAAAATGAAAGGTGAAAGCCTGCCCATCTCCGGTGTAGCATTCCCCTGCTAACCCGGCAGTCGAAACCACATCGTCTTCGCCGAACCCAGATCGGAGAGCCTTCCTTGACCATGAGCCGAATCGCCGCCCTTCGCATTGTCCTGACGCTCAGCTTGTGCTGCTTGTTCGCCAACGCGCAGTCTTCGCCGCCGACCATCGACTCCGCCAACAGTCTTTTTAAGGCGGGGAAATTTGCCCAGGCGGGAACCATCTACGCGCAGGTCGCTGCCCAGAATCCCAAGGACGATTACGCCGCGCAGCAGTTGGGCAATATTGCGCTGCTCTCCAATCAGCTGGACGATGCGCAGAAGTGGCTGCAGAAAGCCATCGCGATCAAGCCCGATAACGGGCAAACAAAGATTATGCTGGCGGAAGTCTTCTATCGCCGCGACGACTTTGAGAAGGCTGCCGCAGTGCTCAATCAGATTGGCCCATCCTATGCCGGCATGACGACCAACTATCCCACGCTCATCCTGCCCAAGCTGGAGAGCTTTAAAGGCCTGACGCCCTATCAGCTTCACGGCCGCGGCGATTCGACGACTTTGCCCTTCGTCAAGACCGAGCCTTTGCCGGTGGTGAATGTGCGGGTGAACAGCAGCACTGAGGTCACCTTCTTCATCGATACCGGCGGATCGGAGTTGCTGCTTGACACCGACTTTGCGCATGAGCTGGGAGTGAAGTCGACGGGCTCAACCGAAGGCACCTTTTCCGGCGGGCAGAAGGCTGAGGTACTGAGTAGCAAAGTCGATTCTCTCACTCTGGGCGATTGGACTTTGTACAACGTGCCGGTCGCCATGCTTCCTCTGCGCCAGCTCTCGGCCGGCTTCGGAGTGAAGCACCTTGACGGCTGCGTGGGAACGAACGTGCTCTACCACTTCCTCGCGACCCTGGATTATCCCCACGCAAAACTAGTCTTGCGCAAGAAGACTGCGAAGAATCTCAAGGAGTTTGAGAAAGCTACCGCCGGAAAGACTGTCGCCGTCCCGATCTGGATAGCCAGCGATCACTTTATGGTGGCCTGGGGGCAGATCAACAGCACACCGCCAGCCCTTCTCTTCATCGACACGGGGTTGGCTGGCGCCGGCGTGAAGCTGGGCGGGTCGATGCTTAAGGCGGCTGACATTAAGTTGGAGGAAGACAAAGCCAGCGAGGGCGCCGGCGGAGGCGGTACTCTGAGAACCGTGCCCTACGTGGTGCAGCAAGTTTCGCTGGGCTCCATCAAGAAAGAGAATGTTCCCGGGCTTTACGACGGACCCTTTCCCTGGGAAAACTCTTTCGGCTTCTACCTTGCGGGCATGGTGGGCCACGATTTCTTTAAGCCGTATGCGGTAACTTTCGACTTCGACAATATGCGCGTACTGTTGCAGAAGTAATAGGGTCTGATTTACTCGGAAGGAGAAACGCATGCGTCCTACTAGAATTTGCTTGCTCATTTTTCTCGCTGTCCTGGCAGTCAACTCCGCTATTGCTGCCGAGGGCCAAGCCGCAGCCACGGCCGTCAATCCCGACAAGCCCTTCGTGGCGGAGTATTACTACAAGGCGAAGTGGGGCTATGCCGATGAATTCATCACACTATTTAAGAAGAACCACTACCCACTGCTGAAGAAAGAAATCGAACTGGGCCGCATTCTGAAAGTGACGGCGACCCAGCCTCGTTATCATGCAACTGAGGACGGCCGCTGGGACTATCGCGTGACCATCGTCTTCAAAAACGCAGCCATCGCCAACGACGACTTTGATCCGCAGCCGATTCTGAAACAGCTCTTCCCCGACCAGGACACATATAAGCGCGAAGAGAAGAGGCGATTCGAGATTCTGGACGCGCACTGGGACGTGCCCATCAAGGACGTGGATCTGGACGCGCATTAATCGCAGGTTAAACACTTTGCTGAGAAACTCGACCTGAGGCGACTTGAAGGGGTGGCTTCAGCTACGCCGTAAGGTATTTTTTTTGTCGTCCCGAACCGGCTTCGCAGACCACGGAAAAAGTCGGAGAAGCGGATCCTTTGTGGGCGAGTTTGGCTGCGAAAGACAGTGTCCGCTGGAAACGGGTGGAAAGGCATGGCTTTAGCCGTGCCGTAAGCGTGCCATCCGGAAAGGGCTTTAGCCCCGGCAACCGCGGCTGAAGCCATTTCTGATGAGTTCGATTTCGCCGGGCTAAAAGCCCGGCGCTTCCACCGTCGCGATGCGATGCCGCATCAGCAGGTCCGGTTGCCATCCAGCTGACGTCTGCGCGCCAATTCGTTCTCGACCGCAAAGTGTCTTTACCATGCATCGGCGGTCCACCTAGTCACCGCTGATGCCAATGCAGCCACTACCAAGCTGCGCGACGGCATCCGCTCTCACTCGAAGCAACACGCCCGCGCCGCACGCCATCTACCCCGACGTGAGTTTACTTTCCCATCGAGGGCTTCATGTCGCGCCGTGCCTCCCTTGCCTTGCAGTTGGTGATATCTGTCTGTGTGCTCCTCACAATGGTCGCCTGTGGTGGCGGAAGCAACAACAACAATGGCGACAGCGGCAATAATGGCGGGGGCAATAACAATCCGCCGCCGACGGTCGCGGTAGCCGTCTCGCCCATCTCGGCCACGGTTTCCGCAGGAGCGACACAACAGTTTCAGGCCACGGTGACGGGCACCACCAACACCGCCGTGCAATGGCAAGTGAATAATGTCGCGGGAGGAAATTCGCAGGTCGGAACAATTTCCAGCAGCGGTCTCTACACTGCCCCCAGTCCTGCCGCAGTCCTACAGGTAACCGTTACGGCGGTATCGAACGCCGACCCTACCAAGAGCGCCAACGCCGCCGTGACGGTTAATCCCTTGATTGTGCCGCCGGTCATCACGGTCACCATCTCGCCGGCGACGGCAACGGTGGCCATCAACGGGACGCAGCAGTTCACCGCTACGGTCACGGGCACCAACAATACGGCAGTGACGTGGTCGGTAGACGGCGTGAACGGCGGCAACGCGACCGTGGGCACCGTCAGCACCAGTGGCCTGTATACCGCACCCCCGACTACCGGCACGCACACCGTGACTGCGACCAGCGTTGCCGACAACACCAAGAGCGCCAGCGCCGCCGTCAGCGTGATGAGCCTTACCGTGTCGCCGCCGAGCACCTCGGTCACGCCGTTCGGCACCCGCCAGTTCACGGCGACGGTTCAGGGTAACGGCAACGAAGCCGTCACCTGGTCGGTGGACGGAATTGCCGGCGGCAACAACAGCGTGGGTACCATCACCAGCGGCGGACTGTATGCCGCGCCTGCCAATCTCGGCTCGCATACCGTTTCTGCGACCAGTTCTGCGCTCCCCACCTACAGCGTCAACGCTTCGGTATCGGTGGTTAATGCCCCCAACGGCACCGTCTCCATGCTCACCTTTCACAATGATGATGTGCGCGATGGTGTCAATGCCAACGAGACGGTATTGAACACCTCCAACGTCAACTCGCAAACATTCGGCAAATTGTTTGCGCTGCCCGTGGACGCGCAAGTTTATGCCCAACCGCTCTACCTGCCCAACCTGACCATTGGCGGCGTCCGCCATAATGTGGTCTTTGTGGCCACGGAAAATGACACCGTCTATGCCTACGATGCCGACGGTCTTTCGGACTCGCCGCTGTGGAGGCAGCACCTGGCAACCCCGCTCCAGATCAATGACGAAGAAGGTATCAAGCCGCTGCTGGGCATCACGGCCACTCCGGTGATCGACACCGCGACCGGAACCATGTATGTAGTGACCGATGGCACCGAAAGCGGACACAAGGTTTTCCGCCTGCATGCGCTCGATGTGGCCAGCGGCAACGAGAAGTTTGGCGGTCCCGTGGTGGTCACGGGTACCTATCCTGGCAACGGCTGGGATAGCGTGAACGGCGAGATCACATTAGAGACTAATTGTTATCAGCGCAATGGTCTGGCACTCGATCCCGCCAGCAATGCGATTTACATTTCGTTTGGACACTGCAGCCACGGCTGGATCCTGGCCTACGACAAGGCTACGTTGCAGCAGACGGCGATTCTTAACGTAACGCCCGACGGTGCCGGCGGCGGCCTGTGGGGAGGAACGCCGGCCGTCGACGACAGTACCGGCGATCTGTATCTCATCACCGGCGTCGACCTGAACGATCCTGCTCCGGACTATAACGACTCGGCAATGCGTTTGCAGGCCAGCAACCTGTCGGTCCTGGACTACTTCAAGCCTTCGAACGAGCCTATTTTGCGTGGAAACGATGCCGACTTCGGTGCTGGGTCGCCTATCATCATGCCGGACAATCCGTCCCAGTATCCTCATGAGCTGATCGGAGGCGGTAAGGACGGCAGAATCTTCGTCATGAACCGCGACGACATGGGACAGTACCAGACCGTCGACCACGTGATTCAGGAAGTACAGACCGGCACCCAACAGTACGACAATATTTTCTCTACTCCCACGCTGTGGGACAACAAGATTTACTATCACTGCGCGCAAGATGTGGTGAAGGCCTATAGCTGGGATCCCAACACCGGCATGATTTCCACCGACCCGATTTTCCGGGGAACGGTCGTCTATGGCGGACATGGTGCAACGTCGTCGCTGTCGGCCAACGGTACCACCGATGGCATCCTGTGGGAGATCAACACTACACACGCAGGCAGTAGTCCGGCCGTCCTGTACGCTTACGATCCGACCAACCTGGCGAATGAGTTGTACAACAGCAGCCAGGCAGGAAATCGCGATGTTGCCGGAGTTGCCGTGAAATTTACCGTGCCCACCATCGCGGACGGCCGCGTGTACATCGGGACGGCCACCGAAGTCGACGTCTACGGAGTGTTGCCGCAGTAGCGGTTGGAGCCTTGTTGAGATTACACGGTTCGCCCCAGGGCAGCTAATGCGATAAAGTCTTCCAGGTCACTCTCTAAACTCGAGTCACGAGCACGGATAACTCTGCCATCCTGACCATGAGCAAGCTGGAAGCGCTGATCTCGGATCCTCGCGTCACGGTGCGCCGTTCCGGGGCGCCCTCGGCTGGCGGCTGCGTGGTCTACTGGATGCAGCGAGCGCAGCGCGCTCTCGACAATCCCGCGCTGGACATTGCTGTCGCCGCTGCCAATGCTCTGCAACAGCCGGTGGTGATCTTCTTCGCACCGGTGCCGTTTTATCCCCACGCCAACCTCCGGCATTACACGTTCCTGGCGCAGGGAATTCCCGACACGGCAGCGCGGGCTCGCCGGCGCGGCATCGGCTTTGTATTGCGGCGCTACCCCGAGCACTCGCTGGGGAAGTTTTGCGAAGAAGTGAGGGCGTCGCTCGTGATCGGCGATGAGAATCCCCTGCGCGAGCCCCGCCACTGGCGTGAGTTAGCGGCGAAAAAGCTGACCGCGCCTCTGTGGACCGTTGACGCCGATGTCCTTGTTCCCTCGAAGCTGCTGGAGAAGGAGCAGTACGCAGCCCGCATCATTCGTCCTCGATTGCAAAAGCGGTTGGAAGAGTTTCTGGCGCCGCTGTCGAACGCGAAAGCAAGAGTCGAATGGCAGAAACCCCGCGGCTTGCAAGCATTGCCCGACGATGGTTCGTTCGACATCACCGAAGACTGGAAGAAGCTTGATCGATCGGTGCAACCGGTCACCACGCTTCGCGGAGGCACCTCCGAAGCGCTGAGACTGTTGCGCGATTTCGTCTCGCGTAGGCTGGCCCACTATACCGAGCGCCACGGCAAGCCGGAAGTCGACGGCACCAGCCGTCTCTCGCCCTATCTGCACTTTGGGCAGATCGGTCCGCACACCGTCGCACAAGCGGTGGAAGACGCGAAGGCTTCGCGCGCAGCCAAAGACGATTTTCTCGACCAGCTCATCACCTGGCGCGAGCTCGCGATCAACTTCGTGCACTTCAACCCGCTGTACGATGCCATTGAGAGCGCTCCGGACTGGGCGCATCGCACGCTCGCCAAGCACGCAGCCGACAAGCGCGCCGTCTTCTACTCCCGCCAGCAACTGGAGCGCGCCGAAACGTACGACGATCTTTGGAACGCTGCCCAGCAGCAGATGCTCCATGCCGGATGGATGCACAACTACATGCGCATGTATTGGGCAAAAAAAATTCTGGAGTGGAGTCCGTCGCCCGCCGTCGCCTACCAGACCGCGGTCTACCTCAACGACAAATATTTCCTCGATGGCCGCGATCCCAACGGCTACGCCGGAATCGCCTGGTCGATTGCCGGCAAGTTCGACCGGCCATGGTTCGACCGGCCCATCTTCGGCAGCATTCGCTACATGTCGGGCGACGCCGCGCGCAAGAAATTCGATGCCGACCAATACATCCAGCAGATGGCAGATCTGGCGGGCGATACGCCGGCTCGACCGGCGCAATCTGCGCTATTCGAATAGTTATGGAAAAGCCCATAACTCATCTTATCGATTGCCACAGACATAGATTGCCGCAGACAGGTTTGTGTCAGGGCACGTCTTCACAGTCTGCGTGAGAACTAAATTTTGGATTTGCGAGTGGAGTATATCAGCCAAAAATCCCGTCCGTAAGGACGACCCAGTTCAGCCCAGGACACAGGCCGCCTCAGGCGGGCGCAGTCCTGGGTGGTCGTGGTTTCAAACCTCCCAGCCCCTTGCAGGGGCGACGCATCAGGATGTCGACAAAGTGAGATGGTCTCTATTTCCCCGCGCCCGCCGCATTCGAGGGAACCAGCGGCACTTCGAAATACATCAACTCATTTCCATTAGCGTCGCGAACTCCGGTCAGGAAGGCGCGCGCCCCGTCCACCGGCTGCTTCACACCCTGAACATCGAAGAACAGAAAGCCCGACTTGGTGGTGTGCGGCTCAACTGCCTCCGCGGCAAAAATAGCACTCGTGATCTCTTCGTATTGTTTTTGCGCCTTCTTGTTCTTATTCGTGCCGAGAGGGATCGGCCCCACCCGAGCCGGCGAGGTACTGCTGCCGCTGATGTGAGCCACGCGGCGAAAGACGTCGTCCGTATTCAGCGACTCCAGCTTGGTGCGGCTGGCCGTCACCAGCTCGGCGCGCATGCTGTTCACTGTGATGGGCTGGTCGCCGTCGTTGGTGATGATCAGAAACACCGGCAGAAGGCCTTCCTGATTGTAGGGCGTAATAAAGATGTCAGACTTGGGAGGCGCGTTGTAAACCTCGACCGCCATCGTCACCTTCTCGTTGGGATGAGCGTCTTTGCAGGGATAAGTGGCGGCATTTTCCGCCCGCGGCGGGACAAAGTCTTTGGCGGCCCAGAGGGCGAGCGACGAAACGGCGACCGTCAGGGCGACGGCCCACAGCTGAAAAATACGTCGTGAAGGCATAACCGGATTATCCGCTTTCGCGGCAGGATTGCTCAACCCCCGGGGGACGAACGGCTTTGTGGCTTCTCCGGGAAAATCATTTGTGTCGTGGGTCCTTGACTCCCGCCGCCTGGGAACATAACCTCGCACTTTATCTTGGAAAGGAATTCTAAAGTCATGAGTCTTCTCAAGTGGTGCGACGAGGGTCCGGCGACGGTGTCGCTGCTGGCGACGGTGGAAGAAGCGATTCAAACCATGATCGACAAGACGGTAGGCGCGGTTGCGGTCGTCGACGAGCAGGGCGTGGTCGCGGGCATGTTTACCGAACGCGATGTGTTGGCCAAGTTTGCTCTCAGCCGGCGCGATCCCAAGAGCACTCCGGTGCGCGAGTTGATGAGCACCATCGTGGAAATGGGGACGGAAGAAACGACTCTGAGCGAGGCGCTGGCGGTCATGCTGGAGCGCCACTATCGCCACATGCCGATTGTCGATGAGCAGGGCAAAGTGCTGGGTATCTGCTCGATTCGCAATATTCTGGAAGCGCGGGTCGACGATCTGCTGGCGCAACTAGACGGCGATGGCCACAAGGTCGTTGCGCAGGGTTGAGGCGCGGGAGATTTGTGGGTGGGCGCTTGGGGATAAAGTTCTGCGCTCGCGTTCGCACACCCTGATCGTGAACCCACAAGGCAATGCAGCCGGCAACGTGGACGGACTCCTGCCCGCGTTCCCCCGTCCCGCCCGGCGGGACGACTCAGTTCAGCCCAGGACGAAGTCCTGGGTACGCATACCAACAAATCTCATGGTCCCGGCAGGGACTATCTGTGACGTGATTCATCCGGTTCGTCCGCCCGCCGCGTCCCCACGCTAGATAGAATAGGCTGGTGCCTGCGCAGCGCATCGAATTCGCCGCCGATCGCGACTCCGATCTGTTCGCCGCGGCCCCGCCAACCGCGGCCGTCTTCGTCCTGCGCGGCGACGAGGGCAGCGAGCCCTATGTCGGCAAGAGCTCGAATCTGCGCCGCCGTCTGCAACGCTTGCTCGCTGCCCCCGAGGGACAATCGCGCAAGCTGAACCTGCGCGACCGCGTCCGCTGGGTGGAATGGACGCCGACCGGCTCCGACTTCGAAGCCGGATTCCTGCTCTATCAAACGCTCCGCCGCGAATTTCCCAAGACTTACGACAAGCGCCTGCGGCTGCGCTTTGCGCCGCTGGTCAAGTTCATCCTCGACAACCCCTATCCCCGCGCGACCATCACTACCCGCATCAGCGGGACGAAAAGCAACGCCCAATACTTCGGGCCGTTCCCCACGCGTGTCGCCGCAGAAAAGTTTGCCAACGACTCGCTCGATCTCTTCAAGATGCGGCGCTGCGTCGACGATCTCCATCCCGATCCCGCCTTTCCCGGCTGCATTTATTCCGAGATGAAGATGTGCCTGGCGCCCTGCTTCAAAGGCTGCAGCGATGAGGAGTATGCCGCCGAAGTCGATCGCGTGCAGCAGTATTTTGAGAGCGGCGGCCAGTCGCTGGTGCGTGAGATCGAGCGCCAGCGGGACGAGGCATCCGCCAATCTCGACTTCGAAGGCGCGGCTTCGCTGCACGCCCGGCTGGAAAAGGTGAAGGCCGCGACCTCGCAGTTGCCGGAGATCGTGCGCCGTCTCGACCAGTTGAACGGCCTGCTGGTGCAGCCTTCGGCGGAGCGCGAGTCGGTGGCGCTGTTCAAGATTGCCGCCGGCCGCATCTGCGATCCGGTTACGCTCAATGTCGGCAAGCAGGCCGAGGCGTCGCATCTGACGACCCGGCCGCAATCGATGGAAGCGCGCATTACCGAGGCGCTGGCGACGGTGGAATCTCCCAAGCTGCGCGGCGCGCTGGAGTGGATGGAACATCTCGCGCTGCTGAAGCGCTGGTATTATCGCACCGCGAAAGCCGGTGAGTTATTCTTGACCGACAGCACCGGCGAGCTGCCCATGCGGCGCGTGGTTCGCGGCGTGTCGCGCGTCTTTCGCGGCGAGAAGCCTTCGGGCGACCTCAGCGAAACTGCCGGCGACTACTGGAAATTTCGCGCTCGCGAAGCCGGCATCACAGAAAACTGATGCCGGAGATCATTACAATCGCGCCATGAGCTCCAAACCTGATTCCTGGAATTCCGATCTCTACCAGTCGAGCCATTCGTTCGTGTGGCAATACGGACGCGATCTGCTGGTGTTGCTGAACGCCAAGCCGGGCGAGCGAATTCTCGATGTAGGTTGCGGCACCGGTCAGCTCACCGCCGAGATCGCGCAGTTCGGCGCTGAGGTGGTGGGCATCGACTTTTCGCCCGAGATGATTCAAACTGCGCGCAACAATTTTCCGCAGCTGCTCTTCGAAGTCGCCGACGCCGCTGCGATGCCCTATGCCAACGAGTTCGATGTCGTGATCTCGAATGCCGCGCTGCATTGGGTGCGAGACCAGCGCGGCGCGGTCGCCTCGATTGCGCGCGCCCTGAAGCCCGGCGGCCGCCTGGTCATGGAGATGGGTGGCCGCGGAAATCTGCGGCACCTGCTCGAAGCCGTCTATCAGGCGCTGCGTTCGCTCGGCATCGCGAATCCCGAGAAGCTGTCGCCGTGGTCGTTTCCATCGATCGGCGAATATGCGCCTCTGCTGGAATCGCAGGGACTCGAAGTCGATTTCGCCGTGCTGTTCGATCGGGCAACGATTCTGGAAGGCGGAGAGCGCGGGCTGAAGTTGTGGCTGGAAATGTTTGGCAGATTCGCGGTCGAGGCGGTTGCGCCGGAACAGCGCAAGGAATTCTTCAGCCTGGCCGACAAGTTTGCCGCGCCCGCGCTGCTCCACAATGGGACGTGGACCATCGATTACAAGCGCCTGCGCATGGTCGCGGTGAAACTGTGAGCGTGGCTCGCGCATCGAACCGGATCACCGCAGCGATGTTGCGCCAAGCGCCGATTCTTTCGCGCGAGTTCTTCAGTCGCGATCCCGTGACCGTGGGCCGCGCGTTGCTGGGAAAGCTGCTGATCCGGCGCGAAGGGCGGCAAATTGCTGGCCGGGCGCATCGTGGAAGATGAAGCTTATCTTGGGAAGCAGGATCCGGCGGCACATGCGTTTGCCGGAAAGACTCCTCGCAACGCTGTGCTCTTCGGGCCGCCCGGTCACGCCTATGTGTACTTCATTTATGGCAATCACTATTGCCTGAATGTCTCGTGCATGCCCGAGGGGGCGAAGGCGTGCTGTTCCGCGCCATGGAGCCCGTGTTCGGATTGGAGGCCATGGCGCTGGCGCGGGACATCGAGTTAGCGCCGTCCCCGCGTGCTTCGCAATTGCGTCTTATATCGCAGCGGTCCGGGACGCATGTCGGAAGCGCTGGGAATCACGCGCCTGCGGGACAACGGCAAAGATTTCACTTCGCGCGATTCCGACTTGTGGTTCGTCGACGACGGTTTCCGTCCCGAGCGCATCGTGGCCACCGCTCGCATCGGCATCACCAAAGCAGTCGATCAACCGTTGCGATTCGTGATCGCGGGGAGTCCGTTTGTGTCGGGGAAGAAAATGGGATGAGTCGGGTGCCCCACACATTCGCGCTTTTCGAATGTGTGGGAATCAAACGTCTACCCGGTCGTCCTCCGCCGTCTGTGGTCCTGATGTCCCAGCTCCCACTCATTCCAAAAGCAGGAATGGATGGGGCACTCGGCCATTGTCGTACTCTTACAATGTAGGACAACCCTATACCGGGTCGTGCCAGCCGCCGATGTCGGCGGCCAACTCGCGCGAATCCGGCGGACCCCAGGTGCCCGGCTCGTACGACTCTGTGGGACAGCAGTCGCCGAGTATCGGATCGACGATGGCCCAGGCCGCTTCCACCGCATCCTGCCGCACGAAGAGCAACTGGTCGCCCTTCATGGCGTCGGTCAGCAGGCGCTCATACGCGTCCATCTCGTCGTTGGCGGTGTACTTGACCGCCGAAAGCTCCACCGGCATGGGTACCATCAGCGGCCCCGGCCGCTTCACGCGGCCACCCAGACTCAACTCGATGTCCGGTCCGAGGCGGAAGCGGAAATAATTTCGCCCATCGCCGCCCATCTTGCTCAGCGGAGGCTTGCGCAGCTTCACGTAAACTTCCGTCGCGGTGACCGGCAGGCACTTGCCGGCGCGAATGAGGAACGGCACGCCGGCCCAACGCCAGGAGTCGATCTCCAACCGTAACGCGGCAAAGGTCTCGACGTCGGAATGCGGCGACACTCCCGGCTCCTTGCGATAGCCATCGAACTGTCCGCGCACGATGTTGGCCGGATTGAGCGGCGGAATGGTGCGAAAGATCTTCACCTGCTCGTCGCGCACCGAATCGACATACATTCTGGTGGGCGGCTCCATCGCCAGGAACGCCACCACCTGCAACATGTGGTTCTGCACCACATCGCGAATGGCGCCGGCTTCTTCGTAAAACTTTCCGCGTCCCTTGACCCCGAAAGCCTCCGCCATGGTGATCTGCACGCTATGGACGTAGTTGCGGTTCCAGATGGGCTCTAGAAAACTGTTGGCGAAGCGGAAGATCAGCAGATTCTCCACCGCTTCTTTGCCCAGATAGTGGTCGATGCGGAAGATGTTTTCTTCGGGAAACGCCAGGTGCAGGGTGTCATTCAGCTTGCGTGCCGATAGCAGATCGCGGCCAAAAGGTTTTTCCAGGATGACACGCGCGTTCTTCGCGGAACCGGACTTCGCCAGGCCTTGCACCACCACCGGAAAGGTGCTGGGAGGGATGGCGAGATAATGGGTGGGACATTGAGCAGTCGCCCAGCTTGGCGCGCAACGCGGTATAGGTCGCGTCGTCTTTGTAATCGCCATCCAGGTAGCTGAGCAGCTCGCAAAGCCGGCCGAAGGCTTCCTCGTCAACTCCTCCGCCGAACTTGATCAGGCTGTCGCGCGCCCGATCGCGTAACTGCTCGATGGTCCAGCCTGACTTGGCAACACCAATGACCGGCACATTCAGGGTGCCGTGCTGCACCATGCTCTGCAGAGCAGGAAAGATTTTTTTGTAAGCCAGATCGCCGGTGGCGCCGAAAAAAACGAATGCGTCAGAATACTGTGGCATGAATCCTCTTTGCGCGGATCACTAACTTAGGATGAACTCGCACACGACAAAGTTACAGTAGCCGTTGGCTGCTCAGGACGCTTTAAACCTCTACCTGAACCGAGGCGGCTGCCGCAACAGTCTATCTGGCCAGCGCCGGGAACGATAGTCACGGCTCCTGCTCGCCGGTAAATAACTTGTAAATACGGGCTGGTCCGACCGCCCTGGTTTTCCGCGTGCGATTGGAAAAGCTCCTCCCGTAAGAACGCGACCGCTCCATCCCTCCTGTACCATAGAAGGCAACCCGATGAGTTCTCCCAGTCCCATCCAAAACTCCAGCGAACGCGTGCTTGAGTTCGATCAACTGCGCCAACTGCTGGCCATTTACACCGCGTCGCCGCTTGGACACGAGCAGGTGATGCGGCTCACGCCTTCGCGTGACCGCCAGTGGATCCAGCGGCAGCAGCAACTGACCGAAGAGTTGCGAGGATATCTTCGCGCCGGCGGACATTTTGATTTTCACGGGCTGCTCGATCCTACGGCTCTGGTCAACAAGTCGCGGATCAGCGGCGCCGCACTGGAGGTTGCCGAGATCCGCGACCTGCTGCTGGTCGCCGACCGGGCTGCCGAATGGCGCGAGATCGCGCTGCATCCCCCAGTCGCTATCGCAGGACAAGTGGCAGGCGGTGCGCGAGCTTTCGCAAAACCTCGCCGACTTCACCTTGCTGCTACGCCACTTCCGCAACAAAATTCTGCCCGACGGCACGCTGGACGATCGCGCCTCGCCCGAGCTGGCGCACATCCGTCGCGACATCGAGAAGCAAAAGCGCTCCATCCAGGAGTCGCTACGGGGCTATCTGCGGCGGCTTTCCGAAGGCGGCGCCGTTCAGGAGGAGCTGGTCACCATCCGGGGCGAGCGCTTTGTGATTCCGGTCAAAGTCGAGCAACGACGGCGGGTGCAGGGCGTGGCCCACGGAGCCTCGTCCAGCGGGCAGACCGTTTTCATCGAGCCGCTGGAAACCATCGAGCAGAACAATGACCTGGTGCGTTTGCTGGAAGACGAGCAGGCCGAAATCCATCGCATCTTGCTCGACATGACCGCCCGGCTGGGCGAGCATGCTGACGCTTTGATCCATGCCACCGATGTACTGGCGGAACTCGAGTTGCAATTTGCCAAGGCGCGCTTCGCCGAAGAGTACGACTGTGTCGCCGTCAAGCTGCTGAGCGAAGCGGAAGCAACGGCCGAAACCGGAGCATCACAGGCGGACGTGTCCGTGGTCACCGTATCACCGGTCGACGGTTCGCCGGACACGGGCCCGTGTGATGCGCTGGTCTTGCGCGATGCGCGCCATCCGCTGCTGGAGCGCACGCTGAAAGCCCGAGGCGTTGCGGTGGTACCCCTCACCGTCGAGCTCGACGCCCAGCATCGCCAGATCATCATCAGCGGCCCGAATACCGGCGGCAAGACGGTCGGCCTGAAGACCATAGGTCTGCTGGCATTGATGGCGCAGTCGGGAATTCCGCTGCCGGCAGAACGCGCCGAGCTGCCAATCTTCGACTCGGTCTTTGCCGATATCGGCGATTATCAGTCGATCGAGCAGAACCTGTCGACCTTTTCCGCGCATGTCACCAACATCGATTTCATCTCCCATCACACCACCGCGCATTCGCTGGTGCTGCTCGACGAATTAGGCTCGGCCACCGATCCGGAGGAGGGCGCGGCGCTGGCGGTTGCTATCGCGGAGTACTTCCGGCGCGCTGCCTGCGTCAGCATCATTTCCACTCACCACACCGCGCTGAAAGTGTATGCCGCAAACACGCCCGGTGTGCTCAACGCCGCCGTTGGGTTCGACGAAAACACGTTTGCCCCAACCTTTGAGCTGCGCATCGGCGTGCCTGGCGCGTCGGCCGGCATCAACATCGCGCAGAAGCTGGGACTGAACCCGGAGATTGTCGGCGACGCCCGGCAGCGGATGACGTCGCAGGCGCAAGACATCGCGCGCTTTCTGGACCGCCTGCACACCGAGTTGCGCCAGTTAGACTCGGAGCGCAATCAGCTGCGCGCGCGCGAGCAGGAAATGGCGCGAGAGCGCGACCGCCTCAATCTGGAGGGTCGCAAGGAGCAGCGAGAGAAAACTCGCGAGTTGGAAAAGAAGCTGGAAAGCGTGCTTCGCGATTTCGAATACCGCATCCGCGAAACTGTGAACGCGGTACAGGACCGGGCCCAGGCGCTCAAGCTGACCAAGGACGCCGATCGCCGCATCGCCAAGATGCGCCGCGAATTTCGCGAGCAGTTCGATTCCACGGTGGTGGCCCACACCACCGGCGCCGACACTGGCGATCCGCATGCCCAGCAGCACGTAGTGAAGCAGGTATCGGTGGGCGACACCGTGCGCCTCCGGTCGCTGGGCCGCGATGGGCGCGTGCTGCGTCATTTTGACGATGACAGCTTTGAGGTTGCGGTCGGGCCCATGAAGATGAAGGTTGCGCGCGACGACTTCGCCAGCGTGGTAGCACGCGCCGGAAGCAACCCGGTGGAGGCTGCACGGTCGCGCGGCATCAACGTATCGCTCGCGAATGAAGACGACAGCGTGGCCACGGAGATCAATGTCATCGGCCAAACCGTCGATGAGGCCACGCGGGCGGTGGAGAAGTTTGTGGATCGGGCATTTCTGGCGGGCGCGGTTCGGCTTCGCGTGGTACACGGCAGCGGAATGGGTATCCTGCGCAAAGCGCTGCGGCAATTCCTGCAAAGCCACCCGCACGTGGCCAACGTCAGCGAGCCTCCGCAGAACGAAGGCGGCGGGGGAGCCACGGTGGTCGAGTTGCGCAGCTAGGCACTCGCATGTCCCGGACGGCTAAGGACACTCTGATCAAGTGAAAGCGAGGTCCCGCAGCGGCTAAACAGTTTGCTGAAAAAGCCGAAACAGCAGATCCCTCACCGGCTAAAGCCGATTCGGGATGACAAAAATAAAGCATTTGCTACGGCGTAGATTTAAGCTACGTTAACGGACGACCTGAAGGCCGTCGCCTGCAAAACAATACTTAATCCGAGCTTCCCTAAGTCAAGAAATCCAAATTCTGGCTTTCTCCAGCACCTGCCAATACAGGCCCTCCCGCTCCAGCAGGAGGATATAGCCGTTCCCGCAAAGCGTATCGCAGGACCGGCCCGCGTACAACAAAGCCCGATCATGTCCCATGCTGAAGCCAGGGCGAGAAAGCACGATGATTCCTGGAGTCCCCGGATATTTCTTGTGAAACGATTTCCAGCCGCCGGCTTGCAGCAGCTTCGCCGCTCGTTCCGGGCTGAGAGCCAGTACATCCATGGCCATCTTGATCTTGGTGAAATCGATCGTTGCCGGGGTCTTGTTGCGGGAATCGAGGTCGTTCTTGGCCTCGGGTATCTGTTTGAAGAGAGGCTGAGCCGCTCCGCTAAACTGGGTAACTGCAGCCATGCCCGGAGGAACGCTCATGGAAGTCTGGTCGATCAACAGCACACTACGGGAGTCGCCAAATAAGTCACGCAGGGCGGCGGCGTAGATGGCGTAGTCCTCTTCGGTGCAGCTCTGAGTGTCTTTATGACTGCCAGGGCTCTGTGCCGGCAGCGTAGCCGCAGCCATCACAATCAGCATGCAAACCATCGATCTTGCATAGGCCATGAAACATTCTCCCGCGGAGCAGAACCTCAGCGGCTACCGCTAGTGGAGCGTTTCACTTTCCACTGCACGCTGAATACAGGCACGCCCGACTGCTCAACCATGATGTGGTTATGGTTCATTGAAATCTTGTCATTCGCCGACTTAACCCGCACATTAGCCTCGATGGCAGGCAAGCGGAAGGAATTGGAGGGTGCTGCCCGCGCGCTGACTGCGGAAGCCGGCAGCGATTCGCGCTTGCCCTTGTTCGTGGCCGTGCGGCTATCCAGTACCGCTTCCAGAATCCTCTCCGATGCACCCTGGTTTTTCAATTCGATCAGGGCGGCGGCGCCGGTGCTGAGCTCGGTTTTCGACATCTGGATTTCACGAACGATGATGTTCTCAGGGATGCCTGCCTTCAGCATCCTGCCGATATCCGCATTGCTTAGCGCACTGTCGGTTGAACCCTGCGCCAGGCATGGAACCGCAAAGGCCAGCGAGATAGCCAAAAGGAAGGTCAGGTGGAGCAGACGAGCGTTTCGCATCCGTGTTGCCTCCATGCACGAAACTTGGGTGACTGACCGTTGAGACCGCAGGACAATGCCACTCTGCGGTTTGACGGCCTATCCCTTGAACGCTTCCCGCCGGGCAGCTTGCAGAATTAATTTTAGCCAGTGCCGCCAGGGAATCACAACGCGGCACCGCGGCAATGAACTTCAGTTTAAGCGAAAAGCGAATGGCGAAGAGCGGCCTCCGGCTTTTTCGTCCTTCCTTGCACTTCGCGGTGCGCGTCTCTAGACTTAATAGCGATGAGTAAGTTCGGCCAAACCGTCAAGGGCTATGTCTGGTGGACCTATCCCCGGGGCAGCGTGCCTTACGACATCATGGTCACCGTGATCCTCGCCTTCATTTTCCTCACCCCCATCTGGGTCAACTTCCGGGACAAACCGCAGGAGCGGCCGCCGCATCAAACCGAGGTCATCGTGCAACAGGAAGGCGACGGATTCGTCTATAAGGTGGATGCGTCGGCGGTCAGGACCGGGAGCGACGCGGAAATTCGGGAGTCATTGATGCGCATTATCGAGCCGGTTGCGGGCGAAATTACGATTGATCGTTACGATCCAGTGCGCGATGGCAAGCACAACCTAGTCGCTTACAAAGTTTGGGGACACCGTTAACCTCTGGCCGAACCGGTTTCAGTCTTGGGCAAGAAAATCATGAAAAACAAAGTCGTTGCCGTAGCGGGATGGATTCTTTTGTGCGGCGCCGCCTGGTCGCAGGCGCAGGATCTGCAGTCGGTGCTGGATTCCATGGATCGAGCCGCGGCCAATTTTCATTCAGCGCAGTGTGATTTCGTCTCCGACCAGTATCAGAAGGTAGTCGACGACCACGACCTGCAGAAGGGCACCATGTACTTCCGCCGCCAGGGAAGCGATGTGGAGATGGCTGCCGACTTCACCGGGCCCGACAAACGCTACGTTCTGTTTACCGGCAACTTGCTCAGCGTTTACCAACCGTCCATTGATCAGGTGACGCAGTACAGTCCCGGCAAGAATAAGGCAGACTTCGAAAGCTTCCTGGTGCTGGGATTCGGCGGAAGCGGCCGCGATCTGTCCAAGTCGTTTGACGTGAAGTACGCCGGGATGGAGCAGGTGCAAGGGGTGAACGCCGCCAAGCTGGAGCTGACACCCAAGTCGCAGCGGGTACGAAACATGTTTTCCACGATTACGCTTTGGATCGATCCCGCGCGCGGCGTCAGCGTGCAGCAGCGATATGACGAGCCGTCAGGCGACTACAAACTTACCAAGTTCAGCAACATTGAAATCAACCGCAAGATTCCCAATGATGCTTTCAAGTTGAAGACCACGGGACATACCAAGGTGGTCAAGCCCAACGGGTGACATCGGGCCCGGGGCTAAAGAATCCGTGTGAGAACCGGTGTCGTCCCCGGGGGACGCGGATTTGTTTCCCACTGAACCCGGCATTCCGCCTGCGGCGCTCGTTCTTTGTGCTTCGTTCTCCACTGCGTAGACGCAAAGTTAGTTTTCACACAGACTGGGTTGACATCCTTTCACGCAGCCTGGTTCGCCACCCATCTCGTGCCTGCGACAACCCCGTCCCGCCCTGCGGGACGACTCAGCTTAGCCCAGGACACAGCCCGCCACAGGCGGGCGCAGTCCTGGGTGGTGGTTTTATTAAACCTTCAAGCCCCTTTGAGGGGCGACACATCAGGATGTCAACAAAGCCGATCTTTGTGAGAACCGGTGTCGTCCCTACAGGACTCGGACTTTATTCCCACTCTACCCAGGACTCCGCCTGCCCACCCCAATTCGCGCAAAAGCGGCGCGAATCGGGGGCCCCGGCTGCGGCTCCGTCCTGGGCTGAACTGAGTCGCCCTTACGGGCGGGATTTTCGGTCAATCTATTCCACTCGCAAATTCAGAATTTAGTTCTCACAGACTCTAGAGCCCTCTTTAGCGGGCCGTGATTTCCGCGGGCCGAAAGACCAGCGCTTCTACCGTCAGCGCTTGAGCGCCGCGTTCGCCGTTTTATTGGTGTGAGGCTCGTGGACGCCGGCTTTAAGGCTGGCTCTACCGCAGCTACTTGGACGGCGGGTTCGCGGATGGCGTGGAGTTATCCTTCATCTGCCCTGAGTTCTTGAGGAACACCACTGTCTTCCAGATGTCGTCGTCAGTCAGCGCCCCTTCCCAGCCGGGCATGGCGGAGAAGCGAATGCCGTACTTGATCACGTAGAAGAGATTGCCGTCGGGGTCGTCGGGAGTGCGGGTCATCAGCTGCGGCACCGAAGGATAGAACTTGGTGCGCATAGGCGAGATCGGCTGCTTCAGGCTGCCATGGCACCAGGAGCAGTTCTTGTCATAGGTCATGGAGCCATCCATGATGTTGTCCATGGTCGGCTGGAACGGATTTGCCTGCTTGGGAGCGTGGCCGTCAACCCAGGCATCGACCGATTTGTTGGCGGTGCGGCGTTCCAGCGTGCTGGGAGTATTGCCCACGGCCCGCGTATCGAAATGTCCCGTCGTTGCGTAATAGTAGGCTCCGCCGAAACACCACCAATAGCGTGACAATGACTCCCAGGATGAATCCGCGCATGTGCTCTCCTCTGAGGCTCGAATGGATTGCAGGGCCGGAGAATTCATCATCCTACTACGGGCAGCGAGGCGGATTGGCGAGCTTTACAAATCGTAACCCGGACGTAATGCGGCATCGCGAGCTTGGGTTCAGTACCGCTTCAACCTCCGCGCCTCGCGGACGATGTCTTCCACCTTGGGCAGAAACGCTTCCTCCAGCGGCGGTGAGAAGGGCACGGGACTGTCGGCCGAGGCGATGCGCGTGATGGGCGCGTCCAGCGAGTCGAAACACTCCTCGTTGATGATGGCCGCAACCTCGCCGGCAATGCCGCCGGTCTTGGTGTCTTCGTGCAGCACGATTACGCGATTCGTTTTCTCCACGGTCTGGCGGATGGCATCGCGGTCGAGCGGCAGCACGGTGCGCAAGTCAACAACTTCAAGCTCGATGCCTTCCTTCGCCAGAATGTCCGCCGCCTCCAGCGCGGCGTAAACCATCGCGGCGTAGGTGATCACGCTGACGTCGTGGCCTTCGCGGACCACGCGCGCCTTACCGATCGGCACCGTGTAGTCCTCGGCAGGCAGCTCTTCCTTAATGCGGCGATAGAGAAACTTGTGCTCGAAGAACAGCACCGGATTGTTGTCGCGAATGGCCGACTTGATCAGGCCTTTGGCGTCATAGGCGCTGGCCGGGCAAATCACCTTCAGCCCCGGCGTGTGAGCAAAATAGGTCTCGGGATTTTGCGAGTGAAACGGACCGCCGTGGACTCCGCCGCCCGACGGTCCGCGCACCACGACAGGCACGGGCGCGCCCCAGCGAAAGTGGGCTTTCGCCAGCATGTTGTTGATCTGGTTGAAGGCGCAGCTGATGAAGTCCATGAACTGGAATTCCGCTACCGGCCTCATGCCGGTAAGCGCCGCGCCAAAGCTGGCGTTGATGATGGCCATCTCCGAGATGGGCGTGTCCACCACGCGCTCCGGGCCGAAGCGATCGATCAGCCCATCGGTGACTTTGAACGCGCCGCCATAAATGCCGATGTCTTCGCCAATGCAAAAAACCGCGGGATCGCGCTCCATCTCTTCCCAGATCCCCTGGCGAATTGCTTCCAGATAGGTGACTGCTGCCATGGAAGGAAATTCTAAATCAATCGCCGAGTTCGCCTTAGGGAAAGTCTGATCAAGTGAAGCGAGGTCCCGCAGCGGCTAAAGCCGGATGATTTTCAGGCACTTAACGAACGGCCTGAAAGAGACTGTGTCGCGAACCGGTGTCGCCGCTCTGCGGCTCACGACTATTTCCCACTTTCCCGGGGGCTTACGCCCCCGGCTAACTTCATCCCGCCGCGTTGCGGCTAGTCTGACTGGTAATTCCAGCTGTTTGTTCCACTAGAAAACTCTTCTTCCGGTTGCGACACAGTCTCTGAAAGGCCGTCCCCTTCAAAGCAAGACTTAACCAGAGGTTCCTTTGCGACTCCAGGAAAATGCAAAGATTCGGAGACCGATCCAACAGCCAAGCACTTCCAGAAGTGCGAGCAGCACTGCGCTGACTTGGAAAGGCAATGTCAACTCACTGGGCGCCATGCGAAAGACATTGTCGGAGCCGGCGCTGAGAAAATGGGTGTAGCCGCCGATGACCAGCGCTATCCCGAGAGGGAGGATGATCATGCTCCCGGCCAATTTGGGGAATCCCTTGGCGAATGCAAACAGCGCGGCAATGGGAAACAGATTAATCAACAGCAACAGCAGGATCGCGACCCGGGGAAAGCCCGGCTGAACTTGTATCAGCAACGTCACGTGCCAGATCACGACGGCATAATGTGCCAAGACAATCGGCGTGCCCCACAGAAGCAGCCTGCGCTGCAGATCGGTTGTCCTCGCTGGCTTCTCCGGCATCGACGCCTCGTTTAGCTGACGCTGTTCTGAGGAATGCCCGGCTGCGCTCCGACCGCTTTTCCGCAATAGGGGCAGACAATGTAATCGCGGCTGATGGCGTGTCCGCAATGCAAGCAGGTGGGCGAAACGGCATAGCCGCACTTGGCGCAGTAGCGGAAGTCGGTTCCAATGGCCGCGCCGCAGTGAGGACACGGCGTCACCAGCGGCTTACGCAGCAGGAAGTACGCGATAAAGCCGATCGGCTTGGGAATCAGGATAACCAGCACCGTCCACAGCACCGCGTTCATGCCGCGGCGCTTGGCATCGGCGTAGATGTAGCCGATCAGCAGGATGGTGGCCACCATCAGGATTGCGGCCAGCAGGCCCAGCAGCGTCCACCAGGGCTCGGGCGGAAGATCGTGCCCGCCGAAGTGGGGAATGATCTTCTCGAACAGCGCTTCCACCGCGATAAAGCCGATGGCGGCGGCGATGGCCCACCCGGTCGGAATGATGCGCAACTCCTGCGCGAAACGTGATCGAGCTTGCGTCATGGGCGGCCTCCTTGCCGCTCTTCTCCCAGCCATGCCAGCGTGACCGAGCGATCAATCACCGGATGCGACGAGGCCAGCATAGCCACGGCAACGATGACGGCAGGCACCAGCCAGGCGACGAATATGCCCGGCTCGACAATGGCAGGCGACCATCCCAGGCGCGCTGCCGCCCAGCCACCAAACTTCAACCACAGCCAGGCCGACAGCGTGGACGACAACGCTCCGATGCAGAACGAAACTGCGATCAGGACGATCCGCGAGCGCCGCTCTTCCATGAAGAGGGCGTGCGCCCGCAGCCGCGATTGCGTCGCTGCCACCAGCGCCGGGCTGGCGGTGATGGCGACTGCGCGCAGCAATTCGCCGGTATTCTCGCAGGCCTCCGCGTAGGCGGCGCATTCGCTGCACACCGCCAGATGCGAATCCAGCCAGGTTGGCGTCGGGACCGGAAATGCCTTCCACTCCACGAAGAGTGATGAGGTCGATGGCGCGCTCGTGTTCGCGATCGGTCATTGCGCGCCTCCCTTTAGCAGCCGGACGCAACGCTTGCACGCCGCGATAGATTCGGGTCTTAACCGTGGATACGGGAATACGGATCAACTGTGCAATCTCCTCCAGCTTCATCTGCTCCTGGAAGCGCAGCACCAGGACTTCGCGAAAAATAGGCGCTACCTGCGCCAAGGCTGCTTGAAACCTCGCTTGCTGCTGCTGGTCAACCGCCTGGTCGAAGGGCGACGGTCCGGTCGCCGGCGGCTCAAACGGCGCGCCGTCTTCGGGATCCTTCATTTCGTCCAGGCTGCTGAGACTGCGTTTGCGCAGGTGGTCGATGGCAACGTTGTGCGCGATCGACATCAGCCAGGTCACGAACCGATTGCGCCCATCATAAAGATGACCCTTTTCCAGCACCCGCAGCCAAGTCTCCTGGAAGAGGTCTTCGGCGACGGCGCGATTGCCGGTCAGGTGCAGCAGGTAGCGCAGCAACCGGTGCTGATACTGCGCGATCAAGGCATCGAGCAGGTCGGGATCGCGCTGCCGGAGCCCACGGGCGATTTGGGCCTCTTCGGTTTCCATCGGAACCAGCAAACTGAAAGCGGTGGCGACCATACTATCGGGTATACGAGGCGGAGGCGGAAAAAGACGCACGCCGGATTGGTGAGCGCGGCTTGGCCCATCGATTTAAGCGCTGGACAAAAGGTGTTCAATATCGGACACTTCAATCCGAGAGGGGACACAGCGGCTCCGGCTACAAAACTCTTGCACGTCGTAACGTCTTCACTGCGCGATAGTTAGGCTTGTCTTGGAATGGTGCCTCGCTTGCACCAAGGAAGATTGCAATGGATATCGCCCGTCCCGAAATTAAACGCCAGAAGCGCCGCCGCCAGATTATCTGGTCGATTGTCGCGCTGGTCGTGCTGGTAGGAGTGACCGTCGGCATTTCGCGCCTCAAGCCGGCCGCGCCTACCGTCGACCGCAGCACGGTTTGGACCGACACCGTGAAGCGCGGCTCCATGCTGCGGCAGGTCCGCGGTCTGGGCTCTCTGATTCCCAGCCACGAAGATGTTCGCCAGATTCCGGCTGAAACCGAAGCTACCGTCATTCGCATTGATAAACTGCCCGGCTCGCAGGTTGAGGCTGACACCGTTCTGGTCGAGATGGTCAATCCCCAACTGGAGCAGGAAGCGCTCGACGCGCAGCTGCAAGTCAAAGCCGCCGAGGCCGAGTACCAGAGCCTGAAGGTCAAGCTCGACAGCGATCTGATGACCCAGAAGGCCGGCGCTGCCACGGTCAACGCCGACTACAACGAAGCCCAGCGCCAGGCGCAGACCGACAAATCGCTTTACGATCTCGGCGTCATCTCCGGCCTGCAGGCCAAGGCGTCGGCCGGCAAGGCTCAGGAGATGGTCACTCGCGACCAGATTGAAGATGACCGGCTGAAGATCAACGAGAAGGCCATCGCCTCGGAGCTGGCGGTGCAGCAGGCCAAGGTCGACGAGATGCGCGCGCTCGCCGACCTGAAGCAGAAGCAGCTGCAGCGGCTGAAGAGTGCAGGCGGGTGTGGACGGAGTTCTGGTTGAGCTGCCGCTGCAAGTCGGACAGCACGTTCTGCCCGGAACCGAGTTGGCCAAGATTGTTCAGCCCAATCACCTGATGGCCGAGTTGAAGATTCCCGAAACCCAGGCGCGCGACGTGCAGATCGGCGAGCCGGCTTCCATCGACACGCACAACGGCATTATTGCCGGCGAGGTCAGCCGCGTCGATCCCGGCGGTGCAGAACGGCACCGTCACCGTCGACGTGAAGCTGACCGGCGAGCTGCCCAAGGGCGCGCGTCCGGATTTGAGCGTCGATGGAACCATCGATCTGGAGCGGCTGGAGAACGTGCTTTACGTCGGCCGTCCGGCGTTTGGGCAGGAGAGCAGCACCATCTCGATGTTCAAGCTCGATCCCACGGGCAATGGCGCCACTCGCGTTCAGGTGAAGACGGGACGCGCTTCGGTGAACCAGATCCAGATCGATTCCGGATTGAAGGAAGGCGACACCGTGATTCTTTCCGACATGTCGCGCTGGGATAACACGGACCGAGTGCGGCTGGAGTAGGGAGGCCGCTGTTCGCTATTCGCTTTTCGCTAAAGGCTTTTAGCTTTTAAGAGAACTCTGATCAAGCGTTGTTTTGAAGGGGACGGCCTTTAGGCCGTCCGTTAGAGTACGCGAAAATCATGCGGCTTTAGCCGCTGTGGGACCTCGCTTTCACTTGATCAGAGTTTCCTCAGCTGTCAGCTATTAGCACTTAGCTTGCGAATGGAAATTGCGCGGCGAGGCGGAACAGCTAGACCAGGAATTACGTAGTGTTTGCTAAGAGCTAAGAGCCAAACGCCTCTGGCGAAAAGCGAAGAGCGAGTAGCGAAGAGCGAACCCGCGATTCAAGAATGGACAACAACATGAGCGAAGCAACCCCGCTGATCGAAATCGAAAACATGACCAAGGTCTTCTACACCGACGAAGTCGAGACTCACGCGCTAGCCGGCGTGCACCTCACGGTCCGCAAGGGCGAATATGTTGCCATGTCCGGCCCATCAGGCTGCGGCAAGTCCACGCTGCTCTCCATCATCGGACTGCTGGACACGCCAACCGGGGGCAACTACAACCTGAACGGCCAGCCGGTGGCGAATCTGGATTTCAGCGACCGCTCGCGCATTCGCAACCGCGAGATCGGCTTCATCTTCCAGAGTTTCAACCTGATCGGCGATCTCACGGTATACGAAAATGTCGAGCTGCCGCTGACCTATCGCGATGGCATGCCCAGCGCCGAGCGCAAGCGTCGCGTGCTCGACTCGCTGGAGCGCGTCGGCATGGCGCATCGCCTGCGCCACTATCCGTCGCAACTGTCTGGCGGTCAGCAGCAACGTGTCGCCGTGGCCCGCGCGCTGGCGGGATCGCCTTCCATCCTGCTGGCCGACGAGCCTACGGGAAACCTGGACTCGCGCAATGGCGAAGCCGTGATGGAGTTGCTGCAGAAGCTGCATCGCGAGGGCGCCACCATCTGCATGGTGACTCACGATCCGCGTTTCGCGGCGCACGCTGAGCGCGAAGTGCATTTGTTCGACGGCAAAGTGGTGGCGGAAGAAGAGCTGCGCCGGCTGATGCAGGAAGCGCAATAAGGCAGCTACGAGTGACTAGTAACTAGTAACTAGTAACTAGCTTGTCTCATAAGTGCCGTTGTACCTGTGACAAATAGGCTTCGCAGGTGCGGAAGGGCTCACCTGAATTTTGCGGCCTGTACCGCCCTCAGCAGGGTTGGTGTGACGCTACGACAATCAAGAGCTAATTACTAGTTGCTAGTTACTAATCATGACTGGACTTCTACAAGATCTGCGCTACGCCTTCCGCCAGCTACGCAAGAATCCCGGCTTCACCGCCGTGACCGTGCTGACGCTGGCGCTGGGCATCGGCGTGAACGCCGCCATGTTCGCCGTCATCGATGCCGTACTGCTGCGGCCGTTTCCCTTTCCCAAGCCCGACCAGATCGTTCAGATGAGCGAAGCGAGTCCGGCCGACATGGCTCCCGGCAACTCTTCTTTGCCGGATATTCGTGACTGGCGGGACCAGAGCCGCTCTTTCCAGGACATCGCGCTGGTACACCGAAGGCATTCGCAGCGTCGACATTCCCGGGTTCTCCGACTTCATTCCGGTCATTGTCAGCAGCGCCAATCTCTTGTCGACCTTGCAGGTTGAGCCGGCCCTGGGCCGCAACTTCTCGCCGGAGGAAGATCAGCCCGGCCACGGCGATGTGGTGCTGATCAACTCGATCGCGTGGGAGAAATTTTTCAACAAGAATCCGCAGGCGGTCGGCAGCTCGCTCAAGCTGGGCAACAAAATCTATACCGTCATTGGAGTGATGCCCGCGGGATTCGAGTTTCCCTACGTCGGCGATGGGCCGGCGGTGTGGTCTCCGCTGGTGCCCACCAAGGACTACCTGGAGCGCGATTCCCGCACCATTACCGCTGTGGGCAGACTCAAGCCGGGCGTGTCAGTCGCCGCAGCGCAAGCCGAGCTCGCCGGAATCCAGAACAACATCGCCAACGCTTACCCCAAACTCGAACTCGACAAGCGCATCATCGTGAAGAGTTACCGCGAGGTGGTGAGCGGCAACGTGCGCCCGGCGCTGCTGGCGCTGCAATTTGCCGTGCTCGCAGTCTGGTTGATTGCCTGCGCCAACGTGGCCAGCCTGTTGCTGTCGCGCACCAGCGGACGCCGCCGCGAAATCGCCATTCGCAGCGCCATCGGAGCGGCGCGCACTCGCCTGGTTCGCCAGTTTCTGACCGAAAGCCTGGTGCTCGCCTTGACCGGCGCCGCCGTGGGCCTGGCCCTCGCCTTCGGCTGCGTGCGCCTGTTGAAGTTTTATCTCGATCTCTACTTGCCGCTTTCGCACCACATCCAAATCGATGCTCGCGTGGCTGCGGCGCTGGTCGGGTTCTCCATTCTCTCGGCGGTACTGTTTGGCCTGGTTCCGGCGCTGCAGGCGGCTCGTGCTCCGGCCCAGGAAGCTTTGCGCGAAGGAACGCCCGCAGCCGGTGCCGGGCGCCGGCAAAAGCGTTTTCGCGATGCCCTGGTGGTCGGCGAAATCGCGCTGTCGCTGGTTCTCCTGATCTCCGCCGGCTTACTGCTGCGCAGTTTGTTGGCGCTGCGCCAGTTGCCCCTCGGCTTTATCCCCCACAATGTGGTAGTAACGTCAATTTTCCTGCCGCAGTCCGGCGGCGGTATGGTCGGCAACACCGGCAAGTATGCCGGGCAGGACATTTCCCAGGTCTTCTACGCGCCGTTACTCGATCGCCTGGCGCATCTTCCCGGCGTCGATTCGGCCGCCCTGACCAGCATTCTGCCCTTGTCGCCGAACTTTTCTGCCGGCGGCTCGTTTGAGATCGTCGGACGGCCTAAGGATCCAGCGCACAAAACCACCGCCTCGGTCCGCGCCGTCAGCCCCAGTCTGTATTCGACCCTGGGAATAAGGCTGTTGCAGGGGCGGTTGTTCAGCGACTCCGACGGGCCGCAGTCGGCTGCCGCGGCGGTGGTAAATGAAGCCTTCGCAAAACAGTTTTTTCCTGGCCAGGATCCGCTGGGCCACCAACTTAAGATCAGCGATACCGGACCGCACGGAACCGCCACCATCATCGGAATCGTCGAGAACACTCATCAGACTGCGATGGCGCAGGAGGTTCAGCCGGAGATTGACGTCTCGTATCTGCAACTCGGTCCGCAGGACGAACTGACTCCCTACATTCTGGCGTCCTTCACCAGCTTGGCGCTGCGCACGCACGTCTCGTCGGCAACGGTGATTCCCGAGCTACGTACCACATTGCGGGACGTCGATCCTGACCTGGCGGTGATGGACATTCAGACGATGCAGGACCTGGTGGACGCGTCGCTCGGCAGCCAGACCCTGGCCGTGCGCCTGCTGTGGATTTTTGCCGGAGCGGCTCTGCTGATTTCGATTGCCGGGATTTACGGTCTGCTCGCCTACAACGTCAGCCAGCGCACGCGCGATATCGGCCTTCGCATGGCGTTGGGCGCCACCCGCTTCAACGTTTTGCGCATGGTATTGCGGCAGGCCGTGCTGCTGCTGGGAGTCGGGGTGGTTATCGGCGTCGTAGCGGCAGTTGCGGCGGGCAACGTGCTCCGCAGCTTTCTCTACGGAGTTGTGCCTTACGACGCTTCGACCATTGTTGCCGTCTCGTTGCTGCTGCTGGCGTGCGGCTTATTGGCGAGCTACATTCCCGCCCGCCGCGCGTCGCGCATCGAGCCCATGAAGGCGCTGCGCTGGGAGTAGGAAGGAAGCAATTAGTAATTAGCAACTAGCAACTAGCTAAGTGCTCAAAGCCAAATGGCCAAGTGCCAAGTGCCAAGTGCCAAGTGCTAGCTAACAGATGCCAAAGAGCGAAATGTGAGACGCCGCAGACCAGGCGGGGTCATTGCTCGATTGCAATGAGTTGTGATTTGTATCAGGGCACGGCTTCAGCCGTGCCGAACGAAGCATCGCAAAGGTCAGGGCTTTAGCCCCTGCGGATTTTTCCGGGGCTAAAGCCCGCCACATAGTTGGCTGCCTACGGCACGACTGAAGTCGTGCCCTGATACAAAGCAGATGCCCTCGGCCAAGTGCTAAGTGCCAAGTGCTAATTGCTAAATGCCAAGTGCTAATTGCTAATTGCTAGTTACTAGTTGCTAGTTACTTTTTATGATCCAACTCAAAAACGTCGAACGCAGTTACAAAACCGGAGCCGGGCAGACCTGGGTGTTGCGCCGCATCGATCTCACCATCCAGGAGGGCGAGTTCATCACCATCATGGGCCCGTCAGGCGCGGGCAAGTCGTCGCTGCTGAACGTGCTGGCCCTGCTCGACGATCAATGGGCCGGCGAATATTGGTTTGGCGAACAGCCGGTCCATCTGATGAAGCGCAAGGACCGCGCCGAGCTGGCCAAGCGCAAAATCGGCATGGTCTTCCAGAGCTATCACCTGCTCGACGACCTGACCGTGCAGGAGAACATCGACCTGCCGCTGTCCTACAAAGACATACCACGCGGTCAGAGGCAGGGGATGGTGGCCGAAACGCTCGACCACTTCCAGATCGTCGCCAAGAAAGACTTGTATCCCAACCAGCTTTCCGGCGGACAACAGCAGTTGGTCGGCATCGCGCGCGCGGTCATTCACAAGCCGGCGCTGCTGCTGGCCGACGAGCCGACCGGCAACCTGCATTCCAGCCAGGCCAAGGAGATCATGGAGTTGTTCACCGCGCTCAATCAGGAAGGCACAACCATCGTGCAGGTCACGCACTCCGACGTGAACGCGTCCTACGGATCGCGCACCATCCAGATGCGGGACGGCTGGCTGGTTGGCGATACCGCCAATCCTGCCATTGCGGCCAAGCGGGGAGGCGGTCCGTTCATGATCGCGAGTCTTTCCCGGTCTCCGCTGCTGGCTTGGCTGCTGTGTGCTTTGATGGTCAGTGCGCAAGCGCAACAGGAAACGCCGAATGCGCCCACGCCGCAGCCGGCGCCCACTGTCCGGCGCCCAACGCCCTCCGGCGCCGACTGTCGATCCGTACGCCGTCGAACCTGGCGATCCCGCACTCCGATAATCCCTTCAAGGCCTATGCCCCCAGTCTGGTTCCCAAGCCTGATCTGGCGAACTCGCCTCGCCTCGAGCAACTGATGCGCGACGGCAAGCTATACATCTCGCTGCAGGACGCTATCGATCTGGCGCTGGAGAACAATCTCGACCTGGCCATCGCGCGCTACAACCTGCCCATCGCCGACACCGACATTCAGCGCACCAAGGCCGGCGGCTTCTTTCGCGGCGTCAATACCGGTGTGGTCCAAGGGACCGCCGGGGGAGGCGTTGGCGGCTACGGAGCGGGCGCTCCGGGTGCGGGCGCCGGCGGCACGACTGGCGGCGCCGGCGGCGCGGGCGCTGGAGCATCGGGCCTGGTGCAGTCTACCCTCGGTATCGGCACCAATGTATCGTCCTACGATCCGATTATCACCAGCATCATGGGCATCGAGCACCAAACGCTGCCGCTGTCGAACATTCAGATTTATGGTGTCCCGGAGTTGCAGACTAATACCGGCCTGGTCAACCTCAACTACAGCCAGGCGTTCCCTACCGGTACCAGCTTCAGCGTCGAAGTCGACAACAACCGGCAGACCAGCAACAGCATTTTCAACAGCCTGAATCCCAACCTGAATTCGTTCTATCGCATCACGATTCAGCAGCAGTTGCTGGCGGGCTTCGGAACCGGCCCCAATCTGCGCTATCTGCGCATCGCCAAGAACAACAAGAAGATCTCCGACATCGCCTTCAAGTCGCAGTTGATCGCGACCGTGACCCAGATCGCCGACATCTACTGGGACCTGGTGAGCGCCTACGAAGCTGAGCAAGTGACCGAGCAGTCCTTCGCCTTCGCGCAGCAGAGCCTGGACAACGCCCAGCAAGCAATTGCAGCTGGAAGCCATCCCGGCCATGGACGTGATGCGCGCCGAGGCTGAGGTTTCGCGCCGCGATCAGGACCTGACCGTCGCCAAGACCACCCTTCAGTTGCAGGAATCGTTGATCAAGAACGCGCTCACCAAGAACCTCGACGATCCCACGCTGGAATCGATGCCGGTGATTCCTACCGATACCGCTCGACACCGCTGCAAGTGATTCCGGAAAAGCCGACGCAGGACCTGATTGAGCAGGCGCTGCTGGACCGGCCGGAGCTGTCGGAGTCGGAGATCGATCTGCAGAACCGCGAGATCACCCGCAAAGCCGCGAGCAACGCACTGCTGCCCACGCTTACTCTGGTCGGCTTCTATGGCGGCACCGGTCTGGCCGGGCCACCTGAATCCGTTCTTCTCACGGACCCAATCCGCCGCTGGTTCCCACCAATTGGTTTGGCGCGTTTCGAGGACGCGTGGAACAATTCTTCGCCGGACTACCTGGTCGGACTCAACTTGAATGTTCCGATTCGCAATCGCGTGGCCAAGGCCGATCAGTACCGCTCGGAGCTGGAATACCGGCAGGCGGAGTTGCGCGAGCAGCAACTGAAGAAGCAGATTCGCATCGAAGTGCGCAACGCCGAATATGCGCTGGAGCAGGGGCGAGCCCGCGTGGATGCGGCCCGCAAGGGTCGCGATCTGGCGCAGAAGACATTCACCATCATGCAGAAGGAGCAGACCCTGGGTGCAGGATCGAGCTTCCAGACCCTGACCGCGCAGCGCGACCTGGCGCTGGCGCGAGTTGGATCTGGTAAATGCCAGCACGGCCTATCAGAAATCGAAGCTGGAATTGCAGCGCGCGACCGGCACTACCCTGGAAGAAAATCGCATTCAAGTCCAGGATGCGGTGGACGGCGTCGCTCGTTGAGGGAGAACATTTTGCCGCGAACGCAAAGTCAACCTAATGTCGGTCCCGCGCGCGATGCGGTCAGCGATGGCCATGATCGCCGGCGCACCGGCCGCATCCTGGCGGCCGACGATCAGCCGCACATCCTGGAAGCCATCGAATTGCTGCTTCGTCCCGCGGGCTTCGAGGTCGATACGGCAAAGTCGCCGGCGGCGGTTCGCGAAGCCTTGGCCAGCGAGTTCTACGACGCGGTTCTCATCGACCTGAATTACACCCGCGACACCACCTCGGGCCAGGAAGGTCTCGACCTGCTCTCGGAAATCGTCGCTCTCGACAGCAGCATCCCGGTCATCGTCATGACCGCCTGGGGCAATGTGGGGCTGGCCGTCGAAGCCATGCGTCGCGGCGCCCGCGATTTCATCCAGAAGCCGTGGGAGAACGAGCGCCTGCTGGCCATCCTGCGCACCCAGGTCGAACTGCATCGCGCCTTGCAGCGCACTCAGCAGCTGGAAGCCGAAGCCCGTCTGCTGCGCGCCGAAGGCCGCCCGGAATTCATCGCCGCCGCGCCTTCCATGCAGCCGGTCTTGCAGACCATCGCTCGCATCGGACCTTCCGACGCCAACGTGCTGGTCACCGGCGAACATGGCACCGGCAAAGAGGTAGTCGCGCAAACTTTGCACGCTTTGTCGCCGCGCGCTTCCATGCCGCTGGTCGCGGTCAATACCGGCGCTTTGCCCGAAGGAACTTTCGAGAGCGAACTGTTCGGACACGTGAAAGGCGCCTTCACCGACGCCCGCACCGATCGCATTGGCCGCTTCGAGCTGGCCGACAACGGCACCATCTTTCTCGACGAGATCGGCAACGTGCCGGTTCGCCAGCAGGCCAAACTGCTGCGGGTGCTGGAGACCGGCGAGATCGAACGCGTAGGCTCGTCGCGCACCAAGCGCATCAATGTTCGCGTTATCTCGGCGACCAACACCAGCTTGCAGGACGCGATTGCTGCCGGCAATTTTCGCGAAGATCTGCTGTTCCGCCTGAACACGGTCGAGATCCATATTCCCGCGCTGCGCGAGCGTCGCGAAGATATTCCCGCGCTTGCCGCCCACTTCCTGTCGCGCTATGCTGCGCGCTATCGGGCTCCGGTAACCGGATTTGCCGCGCCCGCCTTGCAAGCCATGATGCAATATGCCTGGCCGGGCAACGTTCGCGAGCTGGAGCACACCCTGGAGCGCGCCGTGCTCATGTGCCAAACCGGTGAGATTCAGGTGTCGGACCTGGGCTTGAATGTGCAGCAGCGCGCGCAGGGGCAGAATCTGGAAGAGCTCAGCATCGAGGAAGTCGAAGGCATCCTGGTGCGCAAGGCGCTGCAACGCTTCCACGGCAACGTGAGCCAGGCGGCGGAAGCGCTGGGCCTGAGCCGCGGCGCGCTCTACCGCCGGATGGAACGCTATGGACTCTAGCTCCGGCGGCGACTCCAAACCTATCGGCCCATCGGGTGGGTTGGCGGCGCTCGATGGGAGCTCCAAGCCTGCCGCCCAAACTGCCTCTGTCCGAACCCGGCATTTCAGGCTGCTCTACGAAAAACGCATTGTGTTATTTGCCATCCTGGCGGCGTTGCCGGGGGTCGCTTTCGGCACCACGCTCATCTGGACTCGCGACTGGACCCGCGACGTCAAGATTTCCCTCACCGTTCTGGAATTCTTCCTGTGGCTGGTGCTGACGCTGGCCCTGCTCGATCAGATTGTCCGTCCGCTGCAGACGCTGGCCAACGTGGTGGGCGCGCTGCGCGAAGAGGATTATTCCTTTCGCGCTCGCGGCGCCGCTCCCAACGATGCTCTGGGCGAGCTGGCGCTGGAGATCAACTCCCTGGCCGACATCCTGACCGAGCAGCGCATTCAGACCATCGAGGCCACCGCACTGTTGCGCCGCGTGGTGGAGGAAATCGACGCGCCCCTGTTCACCTTCGATCCCCATCACGTTTTGCGCCTGATGAATGCCGCCGGCGAGCGCTTGCTGCAGCAGCCGGCCGCGCGCCTGCTGGGCAAGACCGCGACCGAACTCGAACTCAACGCCTGCTTCGAGGCCCGAAACGAGACGCTGGTCTCGCTGCCGTACTCGGCTCCCAACGCGCGCTGGATGGTGCGCAAGCGATCGTTCCGGCAGAACGGCGTGCCCCACACGCTCATCGTGCTTTCGGATGTGAGCCGCGCCCTGCGCGAAGAGGAGCGCAGCGCGTGGCAGCGCCTGATCCGCGTGCTCGGCCACGAGCTGAATAATTCGCTGGCGCCGATCATTTCGATTTCCGGCAGCCTGTCGTCGCGTTTGCCGTTACCGCAACTGCCCGACGCGCAGAATGCCGACTTTCAGCGCGGCCTGAACATCATCGAGTCGCGAACCGCGTCGCTGCACCGATTTCTGCAGTCCTACCGCCGGCTGGCGCAGATGCCGTCGCCCACGTTGCAGCCGGTTGAGTTGCGGCCGCTCGTCGAACGTGTCGCCGCGCTGGAAACCCGGCTGCACGTCGAGATCGCGCCCGGCCCTGATCTGGTTTTAACCATCGATCCCGACCTGATCGAGCAGATGCTGATCAACCTGGTGCGCAATGCAGTGGATGCCGCGCTGGAACAGGCGCAATCGCCGCAGGCCGGCTCGGAACCTGCTTCTCCGCACGTGATCCTGCGCTGGGAGCAGTTCGACCGCAAAGTCGCGCTCATGGTCGAGGACAACGGCATCGGCCTGCTCAACCCCAGCAATGCCTTCGTGCCGTTCTACACCACCAAGCCAGGAGGCTCGGGCATTGGGCTGGTGTTGTCGCAGCAGATCGCCGAGGCGCACGGGGGCTCCATCGAGCTGGCCAACCGGCGCGGCGCGCGCGGCTGCCTGGTGAAGGTGACGCTGCCGCATCGCCAGTCCGGCAACTAGGGCCGGTCGACCTTGGTTGTTATGCCGGCACTTCTTCAGGCGTGTCACAACGGGACATCAACAGAGCTAGCTCCCGAAGTCGCGTTAAGGTCGTGATTCGTATCAGGGCACGGCTTCAGCCGTGCCCTGATACAAATCTGACAAGGCGCGACTCACCAACGCGGCTTGTTGCAGATCATCTTTCGGTTCACGGTTTCTTTTCGGCTGGCTCTTGCGAACTCGCAGCCTTCTTACCGGAAACCGTGCTGGGCAGGCCGATAGCCGGGTCCGCCGTTCCCGTCGCTGACTCCTTGTCCAGATACTGCACGATCACCGAAATTCTCCGGTTCGACGGATCGCTGCGATCTTTGGAAATTCGCGGCTGCTGGTCGGCAAAGCCGCGCACCTGCGCGACCTGATCGGCGCGCAAGCCATGCTGTTGCATCAGGCGGCGGCTGGCATTGGCGCGGTCAGAGGAAAGCTCCCAATTGGTATAGTTCGCCCCCCCGGAGTAAGGCTGGGAATCGGTGTGTCCCTCGATGGAAAGCTTGTTCGGGAGCTTGCCTAATTCTTCCGCAATGGTCATCAGCAACTCCCGGCCACTTCCGTTGGGATCCGGACTCCCGCTGTCGAAAAACGTATCTTTCTGCGACTCCATCAACTCAATGCGCAAGCCTTCGGGCGTCAGGGTCATTTCGATGTGGTTTTTCAGCTTGTCGAAGTTGGCCACCTGTTCCATGGCCTTTTGCAGCTCTTGCTTTAGCTTCGCCATATTTTCTTTGCTGGCGGCAGCCTGCTCCTTGGGGCCTGCCTGATTGCTGCCGGTCAGCTTCCCATTGCCCGATGGATCTTTGAAGTATCCGCTGATGGCATCTTGAATGGGCTTGCTGGTATTCATCAGCCAGAGCACGATGAACAGCGCCATCATCGCGGTTACGAAGTCGGCATAGGCCACTTTCCAGGCGCCGCCGTGATGGCCGGCGTGGCCGCTCTTGCGCTTGATGACGATGATGTTTCCGGTTGCAGCCATGGGACATTTTCCTAGGCAGAAGCAGGCGCAGCTTCAGCGAGCCGCTGCGGGGCTCCCGCGGCCTGCTTACAGGCTTTCTCGAATTCCGCGAAGCTGGGACGCAGGTGCGCGGGCACCGCCCGGCGGCCCATTTCCACTGCCAGCAAGGGCGAGATGCCTTTCATGAAGGCGATCATGGCGACCCGCAGGACGTGCAGATATTCGTGTTGCTCATGCGAAAGCTTTGCCAGATTGGCGGCCATGGGCCCGACCACGCCGTAGCACATCAGGATGCCGAGAAAGGTTCCCACCAGCGCGGCGGCAACCTTCTTGCCGATTTCTTCCGGCGGGCCGCCCAGCGCGCTCATGGTCATCACCACGCCCAGCACGGCGGCAACAATTCCTAAGCCAGGCAGGGAATCGGCCACCGTGCTGAGCGCACCCACCGACTGCTCCATCTCGTTGGCGTGCACATCCATGTCGACCTCGATCATCTGATCGACATCAAAGGCTTCCACCCCTCCCATCAGCACCATGCGCATGGTGTCGCACACAAAGTCCCGGCTCTCATGGTCCTTGACGAACGCCGGATAGGCGCCGAAGAACTTGCTCTTGTCGGGCGCCTCGATATCGTTTTCCACCGAGTTCGGTCCCTCGCGGCGGATTTTGTTGAACAGGTCGTACATCATCTTCAGAGAATCCAAATAACGCTTCTGGTTGAACTTCGATCCCTTCAGCACCTGCAGGATTCCGCCGATCACGCCTTTGAGCGTGTGCAGCGGATTGGCCGCCAGCAGCGTGCCCAGGGCGGCGCCCAGGATGATGACCACTTCGGAAGGCTGGATGAGCACCCGGATGGGACCGTGTTCCATCAGGAACCCGCCAATCACCGCTCCCAGAACTACCAAGATCCCAACTATCGCAAACATTCGCTTCCACTTCCCGTGATCACGGTTTGCCTCAGGCCTTTGCCGCCCCGCGGCTAAGGAACGCTCGCCTCCCGATGTCCCCTTGCGGCGGAGCGATTGGACGTAGCCTCTAACTGTCTATCGGCCCAAGGGCAGAAAACCTTGCGTGGCTGCCCAACCGCTGCGAGCCCGAGGGCCCGCTCTCCCCGAAATATCGGTACCCTCATGCAGACGGAAGCGCTTGGCCAAGGCGACAACTCCGCACCCGGTCGGCTACACTGACTAACATCCATGGCATGGTTTAAGCGGGAACACGGTGAGCTCGATACCTCGGGCGAGAAGCGGGTCAAGACCGAGGGTCTCTGGGTCAAATGCGACCAGTGTCGCCAGATCATCTGGAAGAAGGATCTCGACCAGAATTTCAACGTTTGCCCCAAGTGCGAGCGCCATTTCCGCATCGACGCCCGTACCCGGCTCTCCTACCTGCTCGACGATGGCAAATACGACGCCGAAGACAACAACCTGGTCTCCACCGATCCCCTGCAATTTACCGATCTGAAGCCTTACGCCGACCGCCTGAAGCGCTCGCAGCAGGACAGCGGCCTGAATGACGCGGTCATCAACGCCCGGGGCAAGCTGGACGGCAAGCCGGTGATGGTGAGCGCCATGGAATATTCCTTCATCGGCGGATCGATGGGCGCGGTGGTAGGCGAGATGATTACCCGCGCCGTCGAAAGAGCTACCGCCGAGAAGCTACCGCTGATTGTCGTGTCGGCCTCGGGCGGAGCGCGGATGATGGAAGGCGTCATCAGCCTGATGCAGCTGGCGAAAATTTCCGCCGCGCTGGCGCGCATGGACGACGCCAAAGTTCCCTACATCTCAGTGATGACCGATCCCACTACCGGCGGCACAACCGCCTCGTTCGCCATGCTGGGTGACCTGAATATTGCCGAGCCGGGCGCGCTGATCGGGTTTGCCGGCCCGCGCGTAATCGAGCAGACCATTCGCCAGAAGCTGCCGGAAGGCTTCCAGCGCAGCGAGTTTCTGCTGGAGCATGGGATGCTGGACGCGGTAGTGCATCGCCGCGACCTGAAGTCTTACATCTCGCGCTCGCTGGATTTCATGAAGACGCCGGGGGCAAGCGGCGCTTCAGCCTGACTGTCTTGTTTGCAGCAGCAATACGTTATGCCCCTCGGGATCGTGGAGTACGGCCCATCCCGGCTCGACCTGCAGAAACCGTTCTCGTCCAATGGCGGCGATCGCTCCGGCCAGATCGGCTACCTCGAAGAAAAGCACCGCTTTGTCGCGCGAAGGATAAGACTCCGCCCCTTTGCGCTCCAGGCAAATGAATCCACGTTCCCCGTCGAACTTCACGAAGTGGCCGCTCTGCTCTTCAGACATTGCCAGACCCAGTGTTGAGGTGTAGAACTGCTTCGCCGCCGGCAGGTCATCGAAGTACAGCTCCACGCCCGCGAACTTCACTTCGGGTTTTGCCATGATTGCCTCCGGAAGCGAATTCTACGCTGGGCGCAACACTCGATCCTACGCAATGTCAGTTATGAGTCGTAGAATCGGACTCATTATGAAAGCTGTCGTTATCGCCCGATTGGGTGGTCCCGAAGTCCTGGAAGTTCGTGATATGCCTGACCCGCAGCCCAAGCCCGGCGAAGTCGTGGTCAAGGTAGAAGCAGTCGGCATCAATTTCGCCGATACCATGACCACGCGCGGCGTCTTATGGCGGAATGCCGGAACCGCCCTTCATCACCGGACGCGAATTTGCCGGGGTGGTGGAAAAAACCGGCGAGCGCGTGATGGGCTACATGCAATGGGGCGCGGCGGCCGAGAAGATCGCGATGAAGCCGAAGTTCCTATGGCCGCAGCCGAAGGGCTGGAGCTCGGAACAGTCAGCCGCCTTTCCGGTGAATTTCCTCACCGCCTATCTGGCCTACTGGAAAGCCGGACTGACGGCCGATGCCATCGAGCCCATCTTGTGGACCGACAACCACACCCGTCGGGTGCTTGATTCATGCCACGGCCGGCGGCGTCGGCACCGCTGCGGTTGAGCTGGGCAAAGTGCTGGGCATCGAAACCTATGGCACCTCGTCGTCGGAGGAGAAGCTGCAGCGCGTGGCCAAGCTGGGGCTGAACCATGGCATCAACTATCGCGAAGTCGACTACGAGGAGCGCGTCAAGGAGCTGACCAAAGGCGAAGGCGTGGACGCGGTCTTCGAAATGCTGGGCGGAGAGCACACGGCCAAGAGCCTGCGCTGCTGCCGTCCTTTCGGGCGCGTCATCATTTACGGCACGGCCACCGGCCAGCGCCACCAGTTCGATTCCGGAGTCATGATGGCGAAAAGCCTGAGCGCCCACGGTCTGTGGCTGAGTGTGCTGGCCAAGGATCGCGACCTGATGGACCGCAGCCTGAGCGCCATGCAGCCCTGGATCGAGCAGGGCCAGCTGCATCCCGAGATTGGGCACATCCTGCCTATGGAGCAGGCCGGCGAAGCGCATCGCCTGCTGTTGCAGCGCGCCAACTACGGCAAGATCGTTTTGCGGATCGGATAAGTCTGAGGCGCTGGCGGTAACTCCGCCAGCGCACTCCGGCATCTTATTGCGGGTGACTGGCAAGCGACTGCTCAAACGGTTTGTGACGGTGTTCCTGGGCGCATTGAGCTTCTTCGTCTTTCTCGATGCGGTCGAGTCGCACGCGACGGTGGTGCCGCGCTTTTCCTCTCATAGTTTGTCATCTCGACCGCAGCGGAGCGGAGGGACCTGCGGTTCGCCTTCTCCACGGCCTTGTTAGTCGTGCTGATTGAGACTCAGTCAGCGTTAAGCCCCCGTCCTCGGCGGCTAAAGCCGTTCATCTAAACAACGCCGCAACGGCACGGCTCAAGAGTCTGCGTGCGAACCTCTGTCGTCCCTACAGGACTCGGATCAATTTCCCACCCGACCCAGGACTGCTCCTGCCCACCCCAATTCGCGCAAAAGCGGCGCGAATCGGGGCCCGGTTGCGGCTCCGTCCTGGGCTGAACTGAGTCGTCCTTACGGACGGGATTCTCGGCTGATATATTCGACTGGCAAATCCAAAATTTAGTTCTCACAGACTTTCAAGCCGTGCCCTGATACAAAGCTGACCTGCCTAAGCGCTGACGGCTGACGGCTGAAGGCTCCTTCCCCGCTACAATGTTCCGGTGGACGCGAAACCCTGGTTAGTGCTCATCGTCTTCTTCGCCATCTGCCTGGGGGCGGGCGGCCTGGGATCTTTTTTCACCGGGAATAGCGTTCGCGACTGGTATCCGCGTCTGCGCAAACCGCCGGGCACTCCGCCCAGTTGGGTCTTCGGTCCGGTCTGGACGACTCTCTATGTGCTGATGGCGATCTCGGCTTGGCTGGTGTGGCGCGAATACGGATGGGGCGCGCGCTCGGCCCTGCTGATCTTCTTTGCCCAGCTGGCGCTGAACGTTGCCTGGTCGGGAATCTTCTTCGGCTCCAGAATGCCGGGCGTCGCGCTGGCCGAAATCGTGATTCTCTGGCTGGCCATCGTGTTCAACTTCCTGATCTTTTACGGATTGCAGCCGACCGCGGCCCTGCTGCTGCTGCCGTATCTGTTGTGGGTGACCTACGCGACGTATTTGAATCTGGGGATATGGCGATTGAATCGGCAGTGAAGAGGATGCTATTTCGAATCGCTGGGGTTCCTAATTCAGTAGACGAGCTTCCCCACGCCCCTAGCTTAATACGGCAGATCGGGTCAGGTTTGTATCAGGGCACGGCTTCAGCCGTGCCGCAGGGGGACAGGAGGGCTTGGGCTTCACCCTGCGAGTTCTTACCGGGGGCTGAAGCCCCTGAGCTTTGGGGGGAATTGTTCGGCACGGCTGAAGCCGTGCCCTGATACGAGACAATTCATCCGAGATGCGTTCTAACGGCTTTTTCCTACCCCACCATCTCTTCAAACTTCAGCGGATCGGGCGGCACCGGAATGGGCGGCGGCTCAATCTCACGCAGCACTTGATAGGTGTGGCGGATGCGGTGAATGACCGTAATGGTGCTGATCACCGCGATCACCCACAGCACCGGCCCCATGCGGTTGAACAGCGCTCCGATAATCACCAGCACGATCCGCTCCGGCCGCTCCATGAAGCCGACCTTGCAGCTGGGGATAAGCGATTCGGCGCGGGCCCGGGCGTAGCTCACCATCACCGAGCTGATCATCACGAACGCCACCATCACCACGTAGAAGAAGCGATTGGCGCGCGCGTAGTAGACCAGCAAGCCGAAGAACAGCGCCACATCGCTATAGCGATCGATGATGGAATCGAAGAAGCCGCCGAATTGCGTGACCTGGTTGGTGGCGCGGGCCACGCGGCCATCGACCATGTCGAAGATGCCGGCGCCGATAATCACCAGCCCGGCGTAGAGAAACATGCGGCGCTGGTTATCGGCATGGGCGTAGCCGAACAGGATGCCGGCCACGATGTTGATCAGAAGACCGATGAAGGTGAGCGCGTTGGGCGAGATGCGGGTGAGCGCCAGGCCATGCACAATCTTGTACAACAGCCATCTGCAGGACCGCCCAACTGCGCTCGTCCAGGTCATACCGCTTCGTTACGCCTCGTCGTGAATGGTGGTCAGCTTCAGCACCTCGAGCTCACGCTTGCCGGTAGGGGTGACCACCTCGCTCACATCGCCTACTTTTTTGCCCATCAGGGCGCGGCCAATGGGCGAACTGGTGGAAATTAATCCCTTGGTAACATCCGATTCTTCGCTGGTGACCAGCTTGTACTCGATCTTCTCATCCTTGGTGGAATCATAGACCACCACGGTCGAGCCAATCGCCGCCCGGTCGCGCGGAATATTGGCCATGTTGATCATCGACAGGTCGGCCATGCGCTGTTTCAGTTGACCCAGGCGGGCGCGCACAAATTCCTGCCGCTGCTTGGCCATGTGGTATTCGGCGTTCTCGCTGAGATCGCCCATGGCGACGGCCTTCTTCAGCTCTTTGGGCAGTTCGTGATTCAGTTCGTGTTCGAGGAGCGCTATCTCCTCTGATAGCTTCTTTTTAATGTGTTCAGGCATACTTCGGAGTTGACAATATGTTCGGGCCGCCGGAGGTTACCCGAAGGCATCCAACGATTATACGCGACTGACGGTCGCAAATGAGTGCCTGCTCGGGTGGCCGGCTGCGGATCCCACGAGGCATCTCGGAAGTGGAGAAAATTGGTTGGAAAACCGGCAAGTTGTTCGCGGCCTGGACTCGACCGGTCAGAAGACCTTTAGCCAAGGTGAACAATCGTGTGCGAGTTCTGCTCTTAGCAGCACGGAGGCATTCGGCACTTGAGGCAACGAGCACGCCGCAGATCCTTGCAATAGGAATCGATCACAATCGGCCTTTGCAGGTTGGGTATGCGTTCAAAATTCGGAACTGGTTCGCTGTCCGGCATGGCAAATACAAAACCCGCAGCGGGTCAGCCAGGATGGTTGTGTGGAAAACATCCCTCTGACAAACCACTGCGGGATGGCCTCAGAAGAGACCCGTAAAGCTTAGGCGGTTCTGCCGGTGGTTGTCGGTCTGGTATCGAACATCGGCAAGCAAGATCAAACTGCCACTGCCGGAGAACCGCGTCAATTGACCGTTTTCGCGGAAGCGGCGTATAATTAAAATATAAAGTGTGGGTAGTGGTCCTCCTCATAACCCCAGACCCAGCAGCTCTGGGAGCAGTAACTCCGGCCCTCATGAATAACCAGAGTTTCAGCATCGGAGACAAGGTCGTTTACCCCAATCACGGGGTGGGCGTAATCGAGCAGATCAGCAGCCGCACGATCGGCTCACAGATCGAAAGATTCTACCTTCTCAAAATCAAAGCCAGCAGCCTGAAAGTCATGGTGCCCTTCCACAACGTGGGCAGCGTGGGACTGCGTCGCGTGGTGCGCAATGGCGAGGTGCAACGCATTCTGGATTTTCTGACCGACGGGAAATGCGAAAACCACGCTGACTGGAAATACCGCTTCAAAGAAAATTCCGACAAGATGCGCACCGGATCTCTGCTGGATGTAGCGGAAGTCTTGAAGGGACTTTTATTGCTCGCCCAGGCCAAGCCGCTCAGCTTCCGCGAGAAGAAAATGCTGGAGCGCGCCCGCTATCTTCTGGTAAGCGAGCTGGCCATGTCGAAGAATTGGGAAGAGCCCGAAGTGGAGGACATGCTGAACAAAGCACTGTCGAAATCGAAGCTCCGCTTTCCTGAAGCCTCCAGCATGGAATCCTGATCTGGTAGGCGGTAGTCCTTTTTGTAACAGTCGTGCCCGGCGGGAAAGGCTTCCCGCCATTTTCTTGCGTGCGCGAACGCACCTTGCTTAATCGTCCATCGAAATCATAAAATGCAACCGCCTTGTTCTAGCGGCCTCACCGTTTGGTTTTGAAGGGGTGCAGCTTTTAGCTGCGCCGTCACAAGTCTCTTAATGTCTGTCATCCCGAGGCGGCTTCAGCCGCCGAGGGATCTGCTGTTGAGACTTTTTTCAAAGCGGTACTCCACCCTAGGCAAAACTTATGTCAGGAACCTTACACATCTTTCGCTTGAAGCCTGATCCCCTGCAGTACCAGGTCAACTACAATCTCGGTGCAAACTCCTGGGTCCAGGTCTTCGATCCTAATGGGCTCGACGAGTTTCTCCGTCACAGCGCCGCTCTTCCTCCCGAGGAAGTCGGTGCCATGCTGGATGAGCTGCGCAGCAAAGGCAGCACCACGGAAGCCGATGTCGATATTGGGGAGTCGCACCTGGGCGAAATGGGATTCGCCGAGTCGCCCAGCGACGGGTAGCATTGCCCGGCGATCAGGCAGCTGCCGGCGTAGATCGTTCCGCGGCACAGCGCCGCCGGCAGGCCAGCTCAGACTCTATTCGCAAAAAACGCGCACCCGCTTGCCCGACTTCGTCTCCATGTCGACATGAAGTTCGTCGAGGGTTTCGTCGGCTTGCTGGCTGAAGAGCCGGGGATCGATCCCTTCGGCCTCCATTTTTTCGATTACATTGGGCGGCAAAATGCCGGCAAGCTTCACTCCCGAGCGGATAAAGTTCAGCGGCACCCGCACGTTGACATCGTCGCCGCCGGGTCGCTCGATCAGCACCCGCAGGAATTTCTTGGACGGGATTTCCGCCTTGCCGGCAATGGTTTTCTGCTCGTTGCCGTTCGTAGCGTTGTTATCCGGCGCGGCGGCTAGCTTCTCCAGCAGGCGCTCGGCGTCGTCCGCGGTGATCTTGCCCTCGGCAAGCATTTCCAGCACTTTTCTGGTTTCGGCTGACATGATGACCTTCTCCTCTTTGCAATCTCAACCCAGCTTCTCCAGGGCTTCTTCCACCGTGATCTCGCCGCGCGAAAGCTGCTCCAGTACATAAGCCCGTGGCGACGGCGCCTGCATCGATTTGTCCAGCGCCGCGGCAATCGCATTCAGCCGGTTCTTCACCGTCGGATAGCTGATGCCGAACAGGCTCTCCATCTTCTTGATCGACCCGTGGTGACGCACAAACGCCATCACAAATGCCTGATCCTCCAGCGAGAGTTGGGCCAGGGTCGGCAGCTCGATCTGCCCTTCCATCACGACATTGCAGCTGGGACAGGCCAGTCGCATGATCTTGAAGGGCTGGCTACATTCGGGACAGGTGATTTTGGAAGCCATGGAGAATCTCGGTTCCGGACCATAATGGAGACAACTACATATATAAGTCAACAGTAAAATTAGATAAATCAATAATAAACTTTATTTTGTTGATTAGTGATTGATAAACTTAGACTTTGAACGCAATAGACCTGAGATCACGATCAATGCAAGTGACTGAATACACAGGGTCCGATGTTTCCTTCCCGATTCAGCACTTAACGGTCATTGCCTCAAACCACTATTAGGCTAATGGCGATGACCACTGAAATGGCCATTCCTGCGCATTACAGCCCTTCTGGCGAGTTTTGCAGCCGTTAAGGTGTAGAGGTCATCCCGCGACCTAAGATCGCCTATAAGTCAAAATTTGCGCGAAATTCCAAGATTTGGACACCTGTGCCGTTTTGGGACCGCAGTGGGACCAGCTTGGCCTATAGACGGCGTCCTAAATCGAAGAGGAAATTCTGTGGTGGAACAAAGGCTGGAATAACCGATCAAACGGGCCGCAACGCGGCGAGATGAAGCTAGCCTGGCGGCGTACCGGGGCCCCCAAGCCACGCCGGTTTTGCGCGGATTGAGGTGGGTTAAGCCCCTGGTCAAGTCGGAGACTATTGTAAGCCGCAGAGCGGCGACACCGGTTGCGACACAGTCTCTATCCCCCATCCATTTCCCCAGACCTTCTCTACCCCGCCAGAACTGCCCCGCCGTTGACGTTCAGAATCTCGCCAGTGATGAACTGGGCGTGCTCGGTACAGAGAAATAGAATCGGCCCGGCAATCTCTTCCGGCGTACCCACCCGCTGCAGGGGAATCGTGGCTGAGATCTTCTTGCCAGTCTCGGGATGGGCCAGGGTGTCGGTGGTCATGTCGGTGGCCACCCAGCCGGGCGCGACGCAATTTACGTGAATGCCAAAAGGAGCCAGCTCCGTCGCCAGGCCCTTGGTCATGCTGATCAGCGCTCCTTTGGAGGCGGCGTAGTCGGTATGTCCGGCTTCGCCCCGCTGGCCTGAAGTCGAGCTGATGAGCACGATGTGCCCGCCGCGCGCCTGGCGCTTCATCTGCGCCACCGAATGCTTCACTAGCGCGAACACGCTGTCCAGGTTGACGGCGAGGGTGCGCTGCCAATGCTCATCGGTCATCTGGTCGATGGCGATATCGGCGGCCGGCCAGATGCCGTGGTTGGCCACCAGCACGTCGAGTTCGCCGAAGCGTTCGCTGGCAGCTCGCACCAACGGCTCGGCGCCGGGAGTGCCGGTGAGGTCGGCCTGCACCGCGTGGCAGACTTCTGCTCCACATTCGGCGACCAGGCGCTCGGCTTCGTCTTTGGCACGCTGATAATTGAAGACCACGCGGGCGCCCGCCGCGACGAAAAGCCGGACCGTGGCCGCGCCAATGCCGCGCGAGCCTCCGGTGATGAGGGCAACTTTTCCGTCGAGGGATAGTTTGGGTTGTACGGACATGATGCAGACACGCTAGCACAATTGCTCGCGATCACCGACGACGGGATTCCCGTAGAAGTAATCTCATCAATCGCCGATCGCGATTTGTATCAGGGCCCGGCTTCAGCCGGGCCGCAATGCCACCTTTTCCGCTGGGCTAAAGAGACTGTGTCGCAACCGGTGTCGCCGCTCTGCGGCTCACAATGATTTCCCACTTGACCGGGGGCTTAACCACCCCAATCCGCGCAAAACCGGCGCGGCCTGGGGGCCCCGGTACGCCGCCCGGCTAACTTCATCTCGCCGCGTTGCGGCTAGCTTGAGCGGTTATTCCACCCTTTGTTCCACCACAAAATTTCCTCTAGGGTTGCGACACAGTCTCTTTAGCCCCGGTCCTCAGCGGCTAAAGCCGGTCTCTCGAAGAGCGGCTGTGGCACGGCTGAAGCTGTGCCCTGATACAAACCTGCTCGGCGGATTCCGAACATTGTGTACAACCGCCGCTCTTCCGGCTACACTCCTACTCGAGCCGCCTGTGACCATCGCCGTCCGATAACCGAAACTCCTCCTGATGCTGCGCCCTTTCGCGGTGCAAATCCCCAACTCTATCTGCATACTTTAATAGGAGTTTCGCATGCCGGAAATACAAGCTGCTGCTACGCAGTCGCTCCCTGATTTTGTTGACCTAGAATTTGCCCGCCGCCTGGAGATGGCCGAAACCATCCTGCCCGATTGCGTCGAAGCTTTGCGTCGCTACAACCCGGCGACGCCCAGCGAGGCTGAGACCATCGCCGGAGGCGTGGCGTTCTTCGGCGGCGCGGACTATCCCGCCAACCAGATGGTGGGCATGGGCCTCTACGGAGAGGTGACTGCCGGTGACGTCGATCGCCTGGAGCAGTTCTTCCGCAGCCGAGGTGTGCCTTCCACCATTGTCGTCTCGCCGCTGGCCGACATGTCGCTGCCTGCGTTGCTGGGCGAGCGTGGCTATCGCATTGCCGAATTCAATTCAGTGCTGATCCGGAGAATCCGCTCGGGGGAGCCGTTCGATCCGCCCGCGGGTATCGTCATCGAACGAGTGACTCCGCAGACCGCGGGGCCCTGGATGCGGGCGATTGCCAAGGGCTTCTCTCAGGAAATCACGGTGGCCGAGGATGTGTTTGGCGGCTTTGCCGCGTTGCCTGGCGCGCTGGCGTTTCTGGCGCGCATTGACGGCGAGGTGGTGGGCGGATGCGGCGGCCGCATCATTCCCGAAGCGCGGATCGCGGCGCTGTTTGGCACGGCCACGCTGCCGGAGTTTCGCGGGCGCGGAGTGCAGAGCGCGCTGATGGCTCTTCGCTTGCATGAAGCTGCCAAGGCCGGCTGCGAGTATGCCGTAGTGAGCACCAACCCGGGCAGCGGCTCGCAGCGTAACATGGAGCGCCGCGGCTTTCGCGTCGCCTACACTAAGGTAGTCATGACGCGGGGGTGGCCGGAAGTGTCGGCGGGCGGGACGATGTAGCCGGGGCTGAAGCCGCTGGTTGGGAGCCGCAACGTTCGCGGGCCTAAAGGCCCGCGCTTCCACCGAACAGCCATGCATCAACTTTAATGGCTGCGGCATCCGTTGGAGAGAACAGCGATGGACATTGAAGCGATTCGAAAGTGTTGCCTGCAATTTCCTCACACCACGGAGAACGTTCAGTGGGGTTACGACCTGTGCTTCAAGGTCGATGGGAAACTTTTTGCCGTCACTCCGCTGGAGCCGGCTCCGGTGCGGCTCAGCTTCAAGTGCTCGCCGGAGAACTTCACGGATTTATGCGAGCGGCCGGGAGTGCGTCCCGCGCCCTATATGGCGCGAGCGCAATGGGTAGCCTTGGAGCAGCTGAATACGTTGCCCGACTCGGAGCTGCGTGAGCTGCTGGGGGAATCGTACCGGCTGGTGTGGGAGCGGTTGCCCAAGAAGCGACGGGCAGAGTTGCAGAGTAGCGCAACCGTGAAACCTTCCAGCCGCAAAGCTGCTGGCCGAAAAACACCGGTCAAGAGCAAAGCGGCGAAAGCAGGCCGCGAAAAACGATGAGAGGAAACCGCCGAATTTGTCTGCTATTGTGGGGAGCGCTTTGCCTTGCAATTTTCCTGGCGGCGGTTAGGCCGGTTGCGGCCCAGTCCGGCAGCGATTCCGGCCAGGCGGGAGCTTCTGCCACGACGGCCGCACTGGAGCGCGAATTCTTTGCCGCTCTGCGCGAGGGTAACGTGAAGGCGTTTCTCTCCTATGTCCCCAAGCAAGGGGTAAACCTGGGCTCACAGCCCGAGCACGCCAGCCGCGAGCAGATCGAGCAACAGTTGCAGTCGCATCGCGGGCTGTTTTGCAAGCTGTTCGATTCCTCCTGCATCGATGCGCCGGTCGACCTCGCCAACAGCGCCCGCATCTGTTCCTACCGGGAGTTGCTGACGCATTCGGAGAAGGTGAACACCGCTGCCAGCGAGATGACTCGCAGCGGCGTGCGGCAGGCTTTTCTGGTGGCGCGGATCAAGAATGATCAATGCGCGAATTCCAAGCTGATCGACTTCATCTTCAACGAGGAGTCAGGTGGGTGGAAGCTGTTTTCGATCCCGTGAGTGCGGCTGAAAATCCTCAGCTTATAAGTCGCGATTTGTATCAGGGCCCGGCTTCAGCCGGACCGAAAAAGGATCCTTTCAAATGGGCTTCAGCCCCGGTCCTCAGCGGCCAAAAGCCGTTCTATTGGAAGCGCCTGATGGCACGACTCGAAGTCGTGCCCTGATACAAACCTAAGCGGTGGCGATTGTGAGATACCTCGGCTCGGGGTAAGGTCCTTATCTGTCGCCCCTGAAGGGGCCTGAGGCCCGGGGCTAAAGCCACTTGGGAAGACGACGACCGGTCACGGGCCTGAAGGCCGGTGCTTCCACCGCCTGAAGGCCCATGCTTCCACCGGGCGAAGCTCTGTAGGCTGCCTATTAATTCATCTCTCGACCAGCTGCAGTCAGCTCATCGAGCATCCCGCATGGCGGGACTGGATTGTCGTCGCTAATGTTCCTCGCCAACCTCAGCTTTTCCCCAAGGATGTTAACTAGAGCCAGGTAGCTTCTAGCGGGCTGCGACAGAACAACAAGAAAAGCCTGCCACATTGTGTGACAAGCTTTTTATATCCTACAACGTGGGATATCTCTTACTTTGTACTTCCTGTGCCCGAGCCCCTCTGGCAGCTTCCGCCCTGCACCGACGTGAGCGATCCGCTGGCCGCGGTCAGGGTCTGGTTCCAGCAGGCGCCCTTGGAATTGGAATACTGGTAGGTTTCCGAGTTGGCCTGCCCCATCGTAGTCACGTTGCCCGAGGCGCTGACGATGAGCGTATCGGTGGGTGACACAGCGTCGGAGTAGCTGCTGGAGTAGGTGGGATTGCCGTTCAGCTCCACCAGTTCGCTCTTGGTGAATCCCTGCTTAAGCTGGCTGAACTGGCGGACCGACCCGTCCGGGTTGGCATTGTAGGCGTAGGCCAGAGTCAAAGGCCAGGTGTACTGCTTGGTGTTGGTGGTGACGTTGCTGCCCGCGGTCGTGGTCGTGGCCGAGGAGATCGAGGTCGTCTGTCCCACGTACTGATCGTCGACCGTGCCATCCTCGTGGACGTAATACTTCTGCCAATTGTTGAAGTCGATGCTCTGCACCACCTTGGTATCCACCATGCCGTGCGAGGTGTTGGCAAAGCCCTCGACGGTGAATCCGCGGTTGGAGGAGACCGACAACGTGCCATAAGCGATGGTGCCGTTGGTGCTGATGTTCTCCGTCACCACCGGGTCGGGCGCGCCGATGGTGTTGGTGGTCACGGCTCCGGTCACCTGATTCGAGCCGTGATCCAGATACAGCAGCAGCGAGGCGGTGGCGGAGAAATACTGGTCGGCGTTATAGACGCTCACTGCCACAGTGTGAGGCTGACCATTGCTCAATACGCCGGCGAACGGCGTGAGATCCACGCGATAGGGCTCGAAGTTCAGGGTATGCACGCCGGGAATCGGTCGCCACAGGAATGGATCGATTCCGCCGGTGAAGATCCAAGGATAGATAGGCGCGACGCCGGCAGGCTGGCCATCGATGCTGACCTCGCCCTCACGGAAGGAAGTCGAACCGCAGCTGAACAACTCGGCGGCGACATCGTTGGGTGCGCAGGTATACCAGAATTCGTCATCCTGCTGGCCTTGCGCGAAGACATCGAGATAAGCGCTCTCGACATTCGGCGGCATGGTGAAGGTCGCCGCCAGTTGGTCGGTGGGCGAGTTAAGCGTGACGGTTCCACCAGTCGCGCCGGCCGACATGGGCAATACGATATCGGCTGTGGTCGGCGGCTGCTGACCCTGGCCCAGGGGATAGAACTGCAGATACGCGCTGCCATGGTAGTGACTGGTGTATTGCTGATTGACCAGATTGAACAGGTCGACCATGCCATTCTGCGCCACCGTAAACAGCGGGCTGTAATCGGTCAGGTTGCTTTCCGTGTGCCAGGTGCGCTGGAAGGTTGCCGAGGGTTCAGCCGTCGTTCCGAAGAAAATATTGGCGCCACCGATCCAGATGTTGGTAGTGCGATCGTACTGCACGCCGGGATCGACGGACCAATCGGCTTCAAAGACCACCGCAGCCCAGGGCCCGGGACAGTTCGCCGGGGGCGTGTAGTTGAAGTAGCGCGGGTTGAAGTCGTCGAAGTCGAGGTTCGAGAACAAGGTCACGGTGCAGGGCTGGGTAGTCGGCCGCGGCACTGGTGCATTGGCGGTGATGGTGTTCGGCGAACCGACTATCGGAGTGCCCGGCGCGACGTAGTTCTGCGCCACGGCGGCACAGCTAAGCAGCAACGCCACGCTGACGGAGACGACGATCCAGCTTGGCTGGAAACAGGAAGACCTATGCATATCGGTACCACTCCTTGACTGCGGACGCGGCCCAAAGGCGCGCAACGGGGAACTGCAACAGGATAGTGCCTTTGCCGCGCTCGCTACAAGCCAAGTGGACCGGCTAGCGGCGGTATGGAAACAAAAGCCAGCTTTTCGGCAAATGCATTCGTATTTTAATAAGATGTGGGCGCGCGATACCTCAGGAAACCTACCCTATTCTGAAGCCTGCTTGCCATGATTTTGGGAACGGAAGTTTTCCATTTCGAGCTGGACGTCACCGGCATTTCCTGCGCCGGCCAGTTCACCCTGGCATCCGGCTGAGCGAAACTGAGACGATGGTTCAATCGCTCATCGATAATGCTCTGCTCGCAGACAGAGCTGCGCTCGTGATGAGGATCGAGCCGGAAGCGGGATTTAGCCGGCCTGGCGCGGACGAATGTCGTATTGCCGGATCTTGTAGAGCAGCGCTTTGTAGCTGATGTTGAGTTTGGTGGCGGCGCGCTTGCGGTTCCAGGCAGTTTCTTCCAGCACCTGCGCGATCACTTCCATCTCCGCGCCGTTCTTCAGATTGCGGACCATCTCTTTCAGGTCCGGTCGCGTCTGCGGCTGCTTCTCTTCCATGGAAACGATGTTGCCTTCCTGCGCGCCGGCACCGCGAGAGGTGCCCTTCTGCAGTTCCGAGATCGCCACCGTTTCGTCGCCCAGAACCAGGAAGCGTTTGACGAAATTTTCCAGCTCGCGAATGTTGCCCGGCCAGGGATAGTTTTCGCAAGCCTCCACCAGCCGCTGCGAAGTGCTGAGCGGCGCACACGCATAACGATCGGCCAGGTGAATCATGAAGTGCCGCAACATCATGGGAATTTCTTCCCGGCGCTCGCGCAGCGAAGGCATGCGCAGCACAAAGCTGTTCAACCGGTAATAGAGATCTTCGCGGAAGGTTTTTTGCGCGATGGCTTGCGGCATGTTGATGTTGGTGGCTGCCAGCACGCGCACATCGACGTGCACGGTGTTACGGCCGCCCAGACGGGAGAATTGACCGTCCTGCAAAACCTGCAGCAACTTGGCTTGCAGCGCCGGCGACATCTCGCCGATTTCGTCCAGCAGCAGCGTGCCTTTGTTGCACAGCTCGAATTTGCCGGGCTTGGATTTGTTGGCGCCGGTAAAGGCGCCGGGCTCGTAACCAAACAGCTCGCTCTCCAGCAGCTCGCTGGGCATAGCAGCGCAGTTGATCTTCAGGAATGTGCGATGCGCGCGATCGGAATACTTGTGGATCAGATGCGCCAGAACTTCTTTGCCAGTGCCGCTTTCGCCCAGCAGTAGGACAGGGAAATCGAAGCGCGCCACTTGCATCGCATGGGCGCGCAGCTGACGCATCTGCTGGGTGGCGGAGAAGAAATAAACCCCTTCGCTGACTTCGATGGCTTCGCCCGCGCCCGGACCGCCCGGTTCGGTGTTCTCCAGACAGAACCGGAGAACTTCGTCCATCTCTTCCTTCTGCACTGGCTTGGAAAGATAGTCTTGCGCGCCCAGCCGCATGGCCTGTGCCACTTTGCGGGTGTCGCGCACGCAGGAGAGCATCACGACTTTGGTCGAAGGCCGAGTTTCGCGAATGCGCTGCAAGGTTTCCAGGCCATCGGCGCCCGGCATCACCATGTCCAGCAGCACCAGGTCGGGAGTTTCCCGCTGTACCTTTTCGACGGCTTCCAATCCGTTGGAAGCCGTCGATACACGATAAGAATCCAGCTCCAGAACTGTCTGGAGATAGCGCAACATACTCGGTTCGTCATCCACCACGAGAATGTGGCCGGCGCTCATTCTTCCTCCGCTAGGCGTTTTGAGGTGGGATTCAGCAATACCAGAAAGGAGAACTTGCTGCCTGCGCCAGGCTCACTCTCGACCCAGATTTTTCCGCCGGCAGACTGCACCAGGCGGCGTGCGATGGCCAGACCAAGTCCATAACCTTCCGCGCGGGTTCCTTGCGGAGTCAGGCGGAAGTACTCATCGAAAATCTCTTGTTGGAACTCAGGCGCGATTCCCGGACCGGTATCGGCCACCGAAATGCGGCAGCAATTGGCAGCATGGGTCCGCTGCATACGGCGCTCGACCGCGGGTGGTCGCTCCACGGTTCGGCGCTCCCAGAAATAGGGTTCCACGTGCAGCCAGACTGTGCCCGAGGCGGGCGTGTATTTCATGGCGTTGTCCAGCAAGTTCGAAACCACATGCTGGATCTTATAGTAATCAAACGGAAACGGGGCTAATTTCTCCGTCGGCAGGAAGTAAAAGGCAACGGCCCGGTCCTGAAAGCGCTGTGCCCAGACTTCCGCGATCTCGCGGATGCAGCTGTTCACATCGCCCACTTCGTAATGCATGTCGAAGCGATCGACTTTGAGCGCGGTGTAGGTCAGCAGGTTCTGGATGAAGTTGGACAGACGCACGCCGTTGGCTTGCATCTCGGTTAGTACTTCCATCTGGCGAGGATTGAGCGGTCCCAGCTTTTCCGCCAGCAGGAGATGCAAATAACCTCCCATGATGGCGAGCGGGGTCTTTAGTTCGTGGGCTGCGGAAGCCAAAGCGTCGCGACAGCAACTGCAATGTTCATCGCCCACCAGCTCAAGCTTCTGCCTTATTGGCGACATCTTCGCCGGTTGCATGGGAACGGCTCCATTCCTCTCCTGAGAGCTGTAACGAGGCGACTCCTCCGGGCTCTCAGGAAAGATCCCCAATCTTTGGTCCACAGGCATATTCTCGACAAAAGTCAGCCTTTGGTTTAGCAGTTGCCAGTTCCTCGGGAAAATAGAGTGGAAACACTCTACAGGGGGAGAAATGATCTTACCGCAACGTCGTTTATTGTCAACGCCAAACTGATTAATTTTTGACCCAAAGTCGCAAACTAGTTTCTCTTTCAGGAACTGCTTTTCACTTTCTGCGGGTATTCCTGTTCTCCTCAACCGCAATAGATTGCGATATCCGGGTTCGTGCAGAATTGGTGAGATGCCAACTATCTACAATGAAATTAATGACTTATGCGATTTCCTGGTTTGGTTACCGATGTGCGTCACAGAAAGGTTAAAGTAGGAGATCGCAGTGCGTCGAACCGTATCCGTCGCCGAGCGCCGCGGCTGGGACCGGCTGCCAATCTCCATCCCCTTTTTTGTCCGCGGAACCAACGCTGCCGGGGAAGAATTCCTGGAGTTTGCTACCGCCTTGAATCTGTCGGCCGGCGGCTTGCTTCTAGCCATCGCGGCGCTACCTCGATCCCGGCACGCAAATCTCGCTGGAAATTCCTGTTGCCCTGGTCAACAAGGCGCAACTCCCCCGTTCGGTTTCCATGTTACACGCTACGGTGCTGCGATGTACGGCCGACCGGCAGTACTTTTTGCTGGGACTTCAGTTCCACGAGCCGCTGTTGAGCCATCCCTCCGGAGTCGACCCCAGCAAGCTCCGGTCTGCAGGGAAAGTCAATTCCTCAGAGTGAAAACATTTTCACATATTTAAGCGCAAGACACTTCTCTTTGGGCTCTGATCAATCTTAGAAGATCGCCGATATTCTAATTTAACTGTATTTGTTTTAGATAGCTTACAGCCAATATGCGCACTTGTTTGCAATGTGCAGGAAATTGGCGCAAGAAATGCAATTCCTTGGTACGGTCAACGTCAAAGGCGAACGAGGACGAGATGCCATTGCTGGCGGGCTCGAACAACGAAAGTGCCATCACGGTCCAACAGCTTCCTCCTGAGCCGGTGATTTTTGGCCAGACGCCGGCCATGCGCGATGTGCGTCAAAAGCTGGAACGGGTCGCGGGCGCCAATCTCTCGGTGTTGGTTTCCGGAGAGAGCGGCACCGGGAAAGACATTGTTGCGCGGCTGTTGCATCTTTATTCGCCCTGGTCGAACGGGCCCTTTGTCAAGGTGAACTGTCCGGCAATTCCGGGTACGCTGCTGGAAAGCGAGTTGTTCGGATACGAGCGGGGAGCGTTTACCGGAGCCTTCAATCCCAAGCCGGGCCGGGTAGAAATGGCGCATCGGGGCACGCTGTTTCTGGACGAGATTGCCGAGCTGGATGCGGTCCTCCAGGCCAAACTTCTGCAATTGCTGCAAGACGGCCAATTCAGCCGGATCGGCGCGCAAGAGGACAAGAAGGTGGAAGTGAGGGTGGTGTGCGCGACCAATCGCGAGTTGCACGAAGAGATCGAGCTGGGCAATTTCCGGCCCGATCTGTTCTACCGCATCGCTACCATGACCATCCATCTGCCGCCGCTGCGCGAGCGGGCGGTCGATCTGCCCATCATCTCCGACTACCTGTTGCAGTACTACAACGAGAAGCTGAACGGGCGGGCGATGATGGTGCGGCCGGCGCTGATGGCCAAAATGCAGCGCTATTCGTGGCCCGGCAATATACGCCAGCTGGAGAACCTGATTAAGCGTTATGTGGTGATGGGCACCGAGGATGTCATCCTGAGCGAACTGCTGGAGCCCAACGAACGCGATGCGGTGGATGGCCGGATGCTGGACGGTCCGGTTTCTCTCAAGAAATTAACCCGGCAGACGGTTCGCAAACTGGAAGCTCGTATTATTCTAAATGCACTACACGCCAATAACTGGAACCGCAAGAAGGCGGCGCGTTCCCTCGATATCAGCTATCGGGCATTGCTCTACAAACTGAAGGAAGTTGGCATACCCCAGCGGCGTGCCAGCTCTACGACCAAGAATGAGTCAGACAAGGCCGAGTAATTCAGACCGAGGTGCAGGGATGTATTTGCCAGAACAGAGAGTGGAAAGCCGGGTCATTTCGAAGCTAATCGTCATGCTGGTGCTGTTGGTTGCGGCACTGCCCTTCGCTTACGCGCAGAACTCCACCGACTCCACGACGGACTCGAAGCCGGTATTGCCGGCCTCCAATGCAACAGACAACTCGGGCAACAAAGTAGCTTCGGCTACCGCCCTTCCCACTACCGACACGCCCGCTTCGCGGGTAGCCGGAGTTCATCCCGACAGCTACATCATCGGCATCGACGATGGTTTGTCGATTAACGTTTGGAAGGAACAGGAGCTTTCCCGGACGGTTGCGGTTCGTCCCGACGGCATGATTACGCTGCCCCTGTTGGGCGAGATCAAAGCCGTGGGCCTGACCCCGATGCAGTTGCGGGACCAGCTGATCACCGCTTTGCAGAAGGTGATGTCCGATCCGCAGGTGACCGTCATTGTCACCTCGATTAACAGCATGAGCTTCAACATGATGGGTCAGGTGGCCAAGCCGGGATACTACCAGCTCAACCGCCCCATGACCGTCCTGGATGCGATTGCGCTGGCGGGAGGCTTCAGGGATTTCGCCAAGCAAAAGAAGATTTACATATTGCGCACGGCGCCAGATGGAACCCAGGTGAAGCTGAAGTTCAACTACAAGGAAGTGATCAAGGGCAAGAACATGGCACAGAACGTCCCCATACTGCCTGGGGACACGCTGGTTATCCCATAGGAACCATGGAGTCGCACACGAGCAAGAGGAGGATGCGATGAAACGGCAACTCGGACCGATCCTAGTCGTACTGGTGCTATTGTACGGGCCAGCCGCCTGGTCACAGAGCGGCTCCACGGATACGTCACAGAGCGGCTCGACAGACACGTCGCAGCAGCAGAATTCTGCCCCGGATGGGTCGCAACCACAGCCGCAAAATGGTGCGACGGATGGGTCGCAGAGCGGCTCGAGCAGTTCCTCGCAGGGCAGCGGAAGCAGCGCATCGCCGGGCAGTTCCAACAACTCCTCGTCTAGTTCGTCGTCCGGTTCCTCGGCCGGAGGTTTCACGCCCAGCGGTACGGTGAATGCGCCCTATGGCGGCTTCACTCAGCCGGGTAGTGCGGATACGCAAAACGGTTCGCAAGACACCTCGCAGCAAACCGTCACCGGTCCGCAGTCCACTTTCAACCATCCTGAACAATTACCTCCACTGCAGATGCTGAACGAGGTCACCTCCAACACGGGCATGGGCTTTACCTTCGCCACCGGGGTTTCCACCGACAGCAACGCGCAGGGATTGTCATACAACGACTGGCAGGGATCGGGTACCGTAAGCGGTACCTTCGGCATCACCCAGACCCGTCCCAAGCTGCTCTGGGGGCTCAATTACTCGGGAGGTATAAACCAGTATTTCGGAGGCCCCACAGGTTACAACACGCTCACCCAGGCGGGAGTCGGCAATGTCTTGTGGCAGTTCGCCCAGCGCTGGCAGTTGAAGCTGCAGGACAGCTACATCTACAGCTCCGATCCGTTTCAGCCGTACATCACGTTGACCAGCCTCCCCACCTTCAACAACCCCAACCCGACCCTCTATTTCCCCCAGGCCACGTTCCAGACCAACACCGCCACGGCGGCTATTACCTACTCGCTCTCTCCGCACGACACCGTCAATTTCTCGGGCATGGAGAACTTTTACCGTTACCAGGGAACCGCGGTCCTGAGCTTTCAAAACTCCTTCACCTGGGGCGGAGCGGCGTTCTATCAGCACGTGTTCTCGCCCCGGATCTCTGCCGGCGGCGGCTATGAGTTCACGGCGCTGGACTTTGGACATGGCGAGACGCGCTCTGGAATCCAGACTTTTGAAGGTTTCCTGAGCTACAAGCTCAACCCGGCGATCACGATCTCGGGTTGGCTGGGTCCGGAGTTGACAAACAATAAAGACATTGTGCCGCTGTTCTGTATTCCCGGCTTCGGTTGTTATTATCAGACGGTCCATAGCCAGGATTTCAATTTAGCGGAAGGGGCAAGCTTCACCTGGGTGGCAACCCATAACGCCTTTCGCGCCCGGTACAGCCATCGCGTGACCAACGGCGGCGGTCTGCTGGGAACGGTCAAGCTCTATATGGCTTCGCTCGACTACGAGCAGAGGTTCAAAGGTCGCTATTCTCTGCAAGCCAGCGCGTTGTACGGCAACAACGTATCGATCTCGTTCTTCGGCCAGAACGAGTATCTGAATTCACTTACCGGCCAAGTCGGCATTTCGCGTTTTCTCACCCCCTCCTGGTCCGCGAATGCTTTTTACACGGTGATTGAACAACGACAGAACAATGTTCCGGGCTATACCGTGCCACGTTTTATCGACAACCGCATCTCACTCTCGCTTCAGTACAACTGGGGCCATATGCTTGGACGGTGATTCATGATGGAAGAATTTGACGACCAGAAATCGGTACAAGGTATTGATGACTATTGGAAAATTGTGGTCCGCCGTAAATGGTGGCTGCTGGGGCCCCTGTTTTTCGGCTGGTTGATCGTGTTTGCCTCGGCCTGGATTATTCCTGCGAAATACACGTCGGAAAGCCTGGTGCTGGTGGAGCCTCCCAAGGTCCCCAGCAACCTGGTCGCGCCCAACGTGCAGGTCGATCTGGCGGACCGCGTGGAAAGCATGAAAGCCCAGGTGCTGAGCCGCAGCCGCCTGCTGGGCCTCATCGAAAAGTTTCACTTGTATCCGAACGACGCCAATTCACAGGACGACCAGGTGAAGAACATGCGCGACGATATCAAGATGGACCTGGTGGAGACCCCGACCAATACCGGAAGGCAGCAGGAGCTGGTGGCCTTTAAGATCGACTATGCGGCCAAAGATCCTGCGGTGGCGCAGAAGGTGACCATTGCCCTGACCTCGTTCTTCGTGGACGAGAACGTGCGCGCCAGCCAGGAGCAGTCGGAGGCGACCACGCTCTTCCTGGATTCGCAAGTGAGAGCTCTGGGGCAAGCGCTGCAGGACAATGAAGCCAAGGTACGGGCGTTCGAAGCCGAACATGAAGGTTCGTTGCCGCAGCAGTTGCAGAGTAATATCCAGATCCTGCAGGGAATTCAGAGCCAACTGCAGGCCGCGGCGGCGGCTCGCGAACGGGGCATCCAGCAGCAAACCTATCTGAACTCGCTACAAAGCCAGTATCAGTCGATGAGCGATGCCGCCATTAGCGCCAGTGGTATCGACAAAGAACTGGAAGCAGCGCGTACCTCGCTGGCCGACCTGGAATCCAGATATACCGATGAGTATCCTGACATCAAGAAGCTGAAGGAGAGCATCGCTGCGCTGGAAAAATTGAAGAAGGACATGGCGGCGGAAGCCAAGGAAAACGTCGAATCCAACCAGGCGACCCCGGCGCAACTGTCATCCATGACGCCGCTCATCCAGTTGAAGAGCCAGATGAAAATCAACCAGATGGAGATCCAGCAGGCTACGCAAGAGATGCAGCGGCTGGAGCAGGCGGGTCAGGTTTACCAGGCGCGTCTGAACGCTACTCCGGCCGTCGAAGCCGAAATGGGCGACATGGTACGCGATGTCGGCGATATGAAGAAAGAGTACGTCGAGTTGCTGGCCAAGAAGGAACAGTCCTCCCTGGCGACCAGCCTGGAGAGACAGCAACAAGGAGCGCAGTTCCGGGTGGCCGATCCGCCCAGTCTCCCCGACAAGCCTTCGTTCCCGGATCGGTTCAAGTTTTCCATGGGCGCCATCGGTGCTGGTTTAGCCCTGGCGGTGTTGTTCGGATTCGGCTCGGAAGTTCTGGACGATCGCATCCGCAGCGAGCAAGCTCTCACCGAAGCGGTGAATCTGCCGGTGCTGTGCGAGATTCCTCCGTTGCCGACGCCGCGGGAAGTTTTGGCGGCTCGATGGAAACCCTGGCTGGCCGTTGCCGCGGCTATCGGGCTCGCCATCCTGCTGCCGTCAGCGGTGGCCTACGCTTACTTGTGGGGATAGTGCATGTATAAGCAATTCTTCGGGTTGACGCGCAATCCATTCGAGATTAGCCCCGACCCGTTCTTCTATCATCCCACGCCGCGTCACAACGAAGCCTTGGCCAACCTGCACTATGGGGTTGGCCGCCGGAAGGGCTTCATTGTGATTACCGGCGAGGTGGGTACAGGAAAGACTCTGTTGGTGCGTTGCTTGCTGTCGGAGCTGCGCAAGAACAACGTCGCCTTCGGCTATGTCTTCAATCCGCTGTTGCCGGTGGTGGAGTTCTTCCAGTACATCATGGCCGACTTGGGACTCCCTTATTCGGGACGGACCAAGACCGAAATGCTGCTCGACCTGAATCGTTTTCTGATCCAGCGTCACGCCCGCGGCCTGATCACCGCCCTGGTGGTGGACGAGGCGCAAGCTCTGCGGCATGAGCTGCTGGAAGAAATTCGACTGTTGACCAATCTGGAAACCTCGCAACAGAAGCTGCTGCAGATCGTGCTCATGGGGCAGCCGGAGCTGGAGATGGTGCTGGATTCTCCCGAGTTGCGGCAGCTGAAACAGCGGGTCTCCCTGCGCTGCCAGCTGCAACCTCTGGATGGTCCACAGACCCATGCCTATATCCTTTCGCGGCTGGAACGAGCCGGGGCAGGACCAGAGCCGCCGATCTTTTCCGAGGAAGCTCTGGATAAGATTTACGAATATTCGCGCGGCATCCCGCGCATTGTTAACAACCTGTGTGAGAACTCGATGGTGAATGCCTTTTCCCGCGAGGAGCGGCCGGTGACCGCAGACATGGTCACCGACGTAGCTACGGACTTCCGTTTAATCAGTCCGGGTCTGCCGGAGGAAGTTCCGCTCACCCTCGCGGCCCGGGAAGAAAGCAGCGAGGGTATGTTGCGCTCCCTGTTCCGCTTGTTGCGCACCATGGATACCCAAGAGTTGGAAAGCGACAAACCGATGCAAACTACTGCCGTTAGGAGAGTCTGACCATGAGTCGAGTGTACGAAGCATTACAAAGATCCCAAGGTGATAGTCCAAGTGCCTCGCCTTTGGTTCCAGATCAACCAGAGATGGCAGCCGTCGGGCCATCGATTGCTACCGCCGAGGCGGTGGAGGCGAATTGGTTGAAGGTGCCGGCCGACCGGGTGCTTCATCCTACGCCAACGCCGGAGCAGCGTCTGGTGTCGCTGGCCGCGCCGGATAGCCAAGGAGCGGAGATGTTTCGCGTATTGGCTACTCGCCTGGCCCACATGCAGAATAAGCGTCGTCTGCAGAAGCTGCTGATCACCAGTTCGGTTTGCGATGAAGGCAAGTCCGTGGTGACGGTCAACCTGGCGGTGGCGCTCGCCCGTCGTCCTAACGAGCGCATCCTCTTGGTCGAAGCCGATCTGCGCCGCCCCACGGCGAGCACCCTGTTGACCACGACGCCCTTGCGCGGAATTGCAGAGTGGAGCGAAGGCAAACTGGCGCTGGAAGACGCGCTCTACCAGGTTAGCGGGATGCCGCTCTGGTTTTTGGCTGCCGGCCAACCCCAGAAGGACCCCACTCCGTTGCTGGAGTCCGAGCGTTTTGCCAAGATGCTGGAAGGCATCTCGTCCAGCTTCGATTGGGTCGTGCTTGATGCCACGCCCATGTTGCCCATGGCGGACTCGGCCTCGCTTGCCCGGTTGTGTGACGGCGTGCTGGTGGTCGTCCGCGAAGGCTTTACTCGCCGCAAGGTGCTCAGCAAGGCGGTGGAATCGATCGATAAGTCCAAACTTCTGGGCACGGTTCTCAACCAGGCCTCTATGTTGAACATCGGCTACGATCACTATTACAGCGGCAACAACAATTCCGACGGTAAGTCAAAAAAGGAAGCTAAGAAACAAGCGAAGAAGGAAGCGGAGAACGCACAAGCGGCTTCGGCATGATTCGTTTGTTCAACGCCTATTTCCCTACTCGCACACTGTTGCTTACGGTGACCGAGGCCATACTCGTCACCTTCGGCTTTGTGCTGGCAGTGATATTTTGGGCGGGAACAGCGGTCGATGCGAATATCTACCTGCTCTACGACAATGGCTTGGGGCGTATCGGCCTGATCGTAGGCGTCTTCGTGTTGTTGATGTACTATTTCGATCTGTACGACACCATCGTCCTCTCCAATCGCCGCGAGGTGGTGACCCGGCTGGTAGGCGTATTGGGTTGCTCCTTCGTTACCCTGTCGGTGCTCTACTACGCCTTTCCCGACGTTAGGCTGAGTGGCAGCACCTTGTGGATTGGAGTAGGTATCGTTGGTATCGCACTCCCTGCCTGGCGTAAGCTATTTTTTGTTCTGAATCGCTCCGCCCGCTTCTCCGAGCGGGCGATTTTCTATGGGGATGGTCCGCTCGCCCTACCTCTGATGCAGGAGGTCAGTAACCGCCCCGAGTTGGGCGTGCGCATCGTGGGATTTGTCGGCCAGAGCAATTCCATGGCGCCAAGAATTTCCCGCTTCGATGACAGCGACCTGGAAGACGTGGCCCAGCAGCATGACGTGCAGCGCATTGTCATCACCATGGGCGACCGCCGCGGCAAGCTGCAGGTGGATAAGCTGCTGAAGCTGAAAACCCGCGGCGTTTATATCCAGGATGGACCCGAATACTACGAGAGCATTACCGGCAAGATTCCGCTCGACTCGCTGCGTCTGAGCTGGCTGTTGTTCTCGCCCGGCTTTCATGTGCGCACTGCGTTACGTCTTTACAAGCGATTGTTCTCGCTCTTTCTGGGTAGCCTCTCGATTATCGTGACCTCGCCTCTTATGCTGCTGGCAGCCATCGCCATCCGGCTGGATTCGCCGGGTCCGGTTATTTTTCAGCAGCAACGGGTGGGCGAGAACGGAAAGCTTTTCACCGTATTCAAGTTTCGCTCGATGCGGCAGGGCTCCGACAAACTCAAGCTGACGCCGGTCTCCGAGGACGGTGATCCGCGGGTCACCCGCGTGGGCAAGTGGCTGCGCCGAACCCGGGTTGACGAGTTGCCGCAGCTGTTCAACATCGTGAAGGGCGACATGGCTTTCGTGGGACCGCGCCCTTTTGTCCCGTCGCAGGAAGAGGAGTGTGCCGCCAAAATCCCTTTTTACAAGGAGCGCTGGCTGGTGAAGCCGGGCGCTACCGGCTGGGCACAAATTAATCGCGGCTATAACATCACCCTGGAAGATAACCGCGAAAAGTTGGCCTACGACTTGTTCTATATCAAGAACGTGTCGTTCGGGCTCGACCTCTTCATTATGTTCTCCACGATAAAGATCCTCCTGCTGGGAAGAGGTGGCCGGTGACTGCCGGCAGCCTTAGCTCCGTCTGAGGCCTTCCTGGGACGTTTTGATTCGAATGCGTTATTCTTGATCACAATCCATATTGCACGTGATACGGTCTCTTGCGGATGTGGGGCTCGACGCCGGCGAGAGCGAAGGAGAAACTTACATTATGAAAAAGGCCCTGATTACCGGTATTTCCGGGCAGGACGGCAGCTATCTTGCCGAGTACCTTCTGGAACTCGGATATCGAGTGTACGGCCTGGTGCGCCGCGAATCCGGAACCATGCGCTGGCTGCATCCTATTCAGGACAAGATCGAAGTCCTCTACGGCGACATGCGCGACACGGTTTCGCTGGAAGTCGCGTTCGCCAAGGCGTCTCCGGATGAAGTCTATAACCTTGCCGGACAAGTCTTCGTTCCCACTAGCTGGCAGATCCCGGCCGAGACTTTCGATATCAACGTCGGCGGCCTGGCTCGGTTGCTAAACATTATCGAGCGGCAGAAGCCCAACACCCGGCTGTATCAGGCGTCGAGCTCGGAGATGTACGGCAACCTGGACGGGCTGCGCAACGAACAAACCGCGCTGAATCCGACCTCGCCCTACGGCGTCTCCAAGACCGCGGCCCACGGTTTGTGCGGAGTCTATCGCGCGCGTGGCGTGTATGCGGTCGGCGGCGTGCTGTTCAATCATGAGTCGCCCCGGCGCGGACCGGAGATGGTCACCCGCAAGATCACTTTGGCGGCGGCTGATTGGGCCCAGGGCAAGAAGAACAAGCTCAAACTGGGCAACATGGAGGCGCGGCGGGACTGGGGATTCGCCGGCGACTACATTCGGGCCATGCATGCCATGCTGCAGCAGGAGAAGCCTAACGACTACGTCATCGCCACCGGTCAATCGCACAGCGTGTTTGAATTCGTCGCCGAAGTCCTGCGCTGTCTGGATCTGATGCCTGCCGGAGCGAATGTTACCGAGATCGTCAACGAGTACGTCGAAGTCGATCCCAAGCTTTTCCGCACGGGCGAGATCCACGATCTCCGCGGCGATGCCAGCCTGGCTCGGCAAGCCTTGAGTTGGCAGCCGGAGGTAGATTTCAAAGGCTTGGTTCGCATGATGGTCGAGTCAGATACGGCCTCCGCGAAGGAAGCGCACGAGACCAAGCTGCAGTTCGCCAAGACGGGCGCATAGGTTCGTACGCAGCTTCACTCTCTGCTCAAAGCTTGGTCGGGGCCGAGTTTGAAGCGGCGTAGCTTCAGCTGCGCTAGCAGGCCATTGCTTGTCATTTCTCACCGACTTTACGGTGTCTGAAAAGTCGGTTTCGACACGGCTTTGAAGGCGCACCTTCAGGTGCGCCGTGCAAGCCGGTGGAAGCGCCGGGCTTTAGCCCGGCGAAGTCGAACTCCATCTGAAACGGCTTCAGCCGCGGTTGGCCTGGGCTAAAAGAGACTGTGTCGCGACCGGTGTCGCCGCTCTGCGGCTCACAATAATCTCCCACTCGACCGGGGGCTTACGCCGTCCGGCTAACTTCATCTCGCCGCGTCGCGGCTAGTTTGATCGGTTATTCCACCCTTTTGTTCCACTACAGAATTTCCTCTTGGGTTGCGACACAGTCGCTAAAAGCCCTTTCCAAAGGGCACGCTTACGGCACGGCTAAAGCCATGCCCTTCCACCGGTAAGGCATCTGCTGCTGGGCGTTCGACGCATCCCCTAGATTGTTTTTCCTTCCATCTCCGACGCAACGATCGGGAGATTCGCCGCCTTCGAGAGGTAACGTCCCACCTTGCGAATCGGCGCCCGGCCCGATCCTGCCAGAGTCGACGACAATTCCCCCAACACCACCGGCTTCCGCCACAACATCAGGCCAACGTAGACTACGGTTCCGACGATCGCGGTGGTGACCAGCTGCACTGCGGCGTTCTGCACCCCCAGACGTCGCAAGCCGTACAACCATCCGCTGGCCAGAGCCGCCATCACCAAGCCATACGACAGCGAAGGCCACAGCGCCGCGAAGAAAGTCTTAAGCGACAATCCCACCAGTCGAAAGGGAATCGCCAGCGCCGGCAGCATGAGCACAGTCCACACAATGGCGTAGCAGGTCGCGACGCCCACGATTCCCCAATGCAGGCCGACGATGAACGACGCCACATAGCAGATGCTGGCGAAAATCTGCCAGCGAAACATGAGGTCGGTTCGTCCCTGCGTGGTGTAGATCAGAGTGGTGGGATCGTACAAAGTCTGTAAGGCGCCCAGTGGACCAAACACCAGCAACAGCCCAACCACCGGATGCCAGCGCGGACCCAGGAAGACGCGGACGAACGGTGCCGCCGTTACCGCCAAGCCAAACATCACCGGGATCGTGATCAGCCCAATCAGGCGATTGGTGCGCAAGTAGGCCGCGCGGAAGCGCTCATGATCCTCGGGAAAATTCGCCATCGCCGGGTACACAACCTGGTTAAGCATCAAGGCGAAGCTCATCAGCGGATAAGTCATCAGCATGTAGCCCATCTGGTAATAGCCCAGCGGCGTGCTGCCCAGGAAGCGCCCAACCAGCAGGTTGTCGGCGTTGCGGGAGAAATAGTTCATCAGGTGCGAGCCGGTGAGATGCGATCCGAAGGCCAGAATGCGGCGGGCGTCGGGTACGCGAAATACCGCGCGCACGTGCAGCGGGGCAAACTTCCACACCAGGACCATGGTGACAAAGGCGGAGACCATGTTGGCCGACACCAGCGCCGAAACTTTTCCGCCGAGAAGCGCCAGGGTAATGGCGCTGGCGGTGGCGCAGATCGCGCCCAGAGTTTGAGCGAAGGCCAGTTTGCGAAACTCCATCGCCCGGCTCAACATCGCCATCGGCACGATGCTGAGCGCCCCCATAAAGAAAGATGCGGACAGGAACTGCAGAATGGTGGCAACCATGGGCTCATGGAAAAACCGCGCGGCCGGCCACGAAGCCAGAAAGAGCAGCAGGGTGACCGTCGCTCCGGTCATGCAGTTCAACCAGAAGCCGGTCGACGCCAACTCATCCGACATGTCGCGCTCGCGCACCAACGCGGTTCCCGTTCCCATGTCGCGAATGGTTTCTAGTAGATTGGTGACGATAATCGCCATGCCAACCAGCCCGTACGCAGCCGGCGGAATGTGACGAGCCAGCACCGACACGGAAATGATCTGCAATACCTGGCGCGCAATCTGGAAGGAGGTGATCCAGGCCACGCCGGTAGCGGTTGCTTGTGTCAGTGAACGTGGGGCTGTGCTCATTGTGGTCGGTCGCTACCGTTGCCACCGCAAGCTGTCGCCGGCGGAGACGATTCTCCGGCGGCTAGGCAAGACCGCATGGCGTAGGCGCGTAAGCGAGGTGCGCCCTCGATTCTAACAGCCGGGTTGACGGGGCACATCGGGTGGTAGCTGAAGAATCGCGCAGTTCCACGACGATCCAATTATGCGGAAGAAATGTCGCGGGGACGGTGGAAGGGCACGGCTTTAGCCGGGTCAAAATGCGGACTATCTGGAATGGGCTTTAGCCCCGGCCAACCGCGGCTGAAGCCGCTTCTTACAGGCGCGGATTTCGCCGGGCTTAAAGCCTGCCGCTTCCACCGGCGGCGAAGACATTTTGCGCAAGCAGCAAAGACCCTCCGCGACCAAACTAACAGCATTACTGGAGCTCGTGTCCGCATAGGAAGCTGACCTACGAGCGCGGAGGGCTCAGCTGCCGTTACCGGGTCTCCAACGGCGTCGGACGCTGACTCGCGACACGTCCGCGCGGCGCCTCAGGCGCTCCACCATAGGCGGGCGCCAGCGATTGCGGTCTGCGCGCCACCATCCAGCACAATCCGGCAAGAAACGCGGCAGCCACCAGATCGAAGGGAACGATGGGCGTGTCTTTTTTCATCAGCAGCAAGGCCGTGATGATGGCGAATAGCACGGTGAACTGCGATAGCGGGACCTCGAGACGCTCTGCTAGAACATTCAGTCCGTTCAGTCCCATGACGATCAGCACCGGGAAGAGCGAACACAGACGACGGTCGGGATTTAAAGCAAAAAAGAGACTAGCCACCGTTGGAACCCAGTAAGGCGCCCAGCGGATCAAGACTTCTTTATTGGCGCGCGGAGCAAAGAATGGCAGAAACAATTGCATACCGAGGGAGCCATAGCTGAACAGGCGCAGCAAGTTGATGGTACTCATTTCGCGATACATTTCGTAATGAGTCGTGCCAAAAATAGCTGTCTTGAGATCGTATTTTGTATAGCCGCCAGAAACCTGGGTATAGATAACCGGTAAAGAAGCTACATAATCAGGCCGGTCATTCCATGCCGGGATAAGAATATGTATGGCCGCCAGGACACAAACGCCAGGCAGGCAGACTATCACCGTACGCTTGATTCGCGGCCAGTCCCATAGTTTCTCAGCTTTCAGGCTATAGTAAAGCGGGGCAATCAGGAGGACAGTTTCCTTGGCTACTACTCCCACAGCCAGAGAAAGAACGAATAGCCAATCGTATCCTTTATAGATAGCGTATAACCCCAGAAGGATAAAAAAGAAGCTTTCAGGATCGGGGGAAGTTACGCCTTGCAGTACTAATTTCGAAGCTCCGCCCAGGGAATAAAACAGAAATACCCCTAGTAAAGCTTCGGTAGGCGAACGCGGGATTGCCAGCAGCCATATGTAAACTAACCCGCCACTGAGCGCGAGAAAAAAAATGGTCAGTATGTCGAAGCTGCGATAGGCGGAAAAAGGTAGAAGCCGGGTAGTTAAGGGTACGCCGATGCGCCAGCAGGTGGGCTGAATATGAAAGCTGCCCAGCGGATGGGTCGCCACGTAAAGATATTTGTGGTGATCGTAGGGCAGGTCCCAGGTCGGGCTGCCGGGATGAATCACGTCGGTGCGGACTCGGATCGCGATCGTAATCAGGAAGCTCAGGGCAAAAACTGCAACGATGGCCTTGGCGCTTGCGCCTGTAAGACTACGACCGGGGAGGGACATAAGGGTCGAAAGTTAGCATGCGGTTCTCAGCGGTGTCAACCGCGCAGTGGGATCAACCGATCCCTTAATCGGAGCCGACAGGTTTGTGTCAGGGCACGGTTTTCACCCTTGCCGAATGCGGCTCGAGAAGGTTGACATCCTGATGTCTCGCCCCTGCAAGGGGCTTGCAGGTTTGATAAAACCACCACCCAGGACTGCGCCCGCCTGCGGCGGGCTATGTCCTGGGCTAAACTGAGTCGTCCCGCCGGGCGGGACGGGCTTGTCGCAGGTATGAAATATAGGGCGAACCAGGCTGTCTGAAAGGATGTCAACAGAGCCAGGTGGCTTGCGAAGCTGCGACGTTAAGTCACCAACTAGACAGAGTTCGGCAGCGCGGCTTCGGCGTTGCGGATGACGCGGGCCGGACTGCCGACGGCGACCGAATCGGGCGGGATCGGACGAGTCACAACCGACGCGGCGCCGATCGTGGTCCGCTCGCCCACATCGGCCATTACGATGGAGCCGGCACCCAGCCAGCAGTCGTGACCGATACTCACGTTCTTGAAGTCACCGGCCTCATGGAACGCGCCCGACTCATCGCGTATATGTTGATGCTGGCCGCTAAGAACCTGCACGGCCGAGGCGACCTGCGTGCCGCTGCCGATGGTCGCCTTGCCCATGATGCAATAGCTGCCAATGTAAACGCGGTCGCCGACTCGCGCTTCCGGATGCGCAAAGAAGGTGCCGAAGGAGATGCGGCTGGACATGTGACACTCGGCCAGCGTCAGGCAATAGTAGGCGACCCGAAGGCGGTCGCCAATGCCGCCGGGAACGGTTGCGCTGGACTGCGCGAAGAAGGTATAGACCGGCTTGATGCGACCGAACGCCGACAGCGCGGCCGCCGGCCAAGCTGCCGCCAGGAATACGCCGTTCACACAGTGCTTGACGACTTTTCGGATCATCGCCGATCAGCGCCTCCGCGAGGCGGTCTTCTCAAATACAAATTGGTTGCAGCCGAACGTGTCGGTGCAGGTCGTCAGCCGCAGCAACGTGAAGCCGCGCTCGCGATAGAAATCGAAGATCTGCTCGGGCCGGGAAACCTCAAAGGGATATCCACCGACCCAGTCGATCAAGTCTTGCCAGAAAGACATGCCGCGATTGTTCTTGCCATAATCGCGAATCGTCTGGAACGGGCGGCCGCGCAGGAAGTCCTTGGTCAGGGCGCGCCAGTTCAGCGCCCAGAACGAAGGCCACACCACCAGGAAGCGCAGGCTCTTCGGAGTTTCGTTGTAGAGCTTCTTGACTTTCGTCCAACGCCGGCTGGATTTTCCCTGGTCATTGTAGAGCGCGATGAACAGCTTGCCACCGGGCGCGACCAGCGGGGCGGCATTGTCGAGCGCGGCCCACATCTGGCCGGTGTGGTGCAACACGCCCCACGAGTACACCACGTCGAACTGGCCCAGCGACTTGAGGTAATCGATGTCGAGCGCCGAGCCGGCCTCGACCGTCCACAGGTCGTCGTCAGGATAATAGCGGCGCTTCAATTCCGCGGTGCAGCCTACGGAGTTGGGATCGTAATCGAAGGAGTGAACCCGCGCGCCCTGCCGCCGCGCCGCCAGGCTGAACAATCCGCTGCCCGAGCCGATGTCGAGAAAGCTGCGGCCGGCCAGGTTATCGGTCTCCAGCATGTTCTTGAGCGAGGCCACGGCTTCGGCGATCTTGTCGTCGTTGAGCGTTTGCAGAAACCACGCCCAGTTCTTTCCGAACTCGAAACGCTCGCCGGCGGCAACTTCCGTGGCGTGTTGGCTCATGCCCGAAGGGTCTCCCGAGTAACGCGATCACCGCCGGGCGCGCTCGCCCCGGCGTGGCTCTGATTGTCGCATACCGTTTCGCGGAATTGGAATGTAGGGCGGGGTTCGACGGCCTCGGCAAGGTTCGCCCGGTTGCGGCGGGAGTGATAGCATTTCTAATACTATGTGCGGGATCGCGGGATTTGTGCTTCGGGATGGCAACGCGCAGGTTGCGGACGTGCGGGCGATGTGCGACCTCATCCGCCACCGCGGTCCCGACGATGAAGGCATCTACACCGACGGCCCTTGCGGCATTGGGATGCGCCGGCTCAGCATCATCGATCTCAGCACCGGCCATCAGCCCATCTCCAACGAGGACGGCAGCGTCTGGGTGGTCTTCAATGGTGAGATCTACAACTACCAGGAACTGCGCCAGGATCTGATCGGCAAGGGCCATCGCTTCCGCACCAACAGCGACACCGAAACCTTGATTCATCTTTACGAAGAAGAAGGCACGGACGGCCTGCACAAGCTGCGCGGCATGTTCGCCTACTGCATCTGGGATTCGCGCCAATGCAAGATGCTGCTGGTGCGTGATCGCTTCGGCAAGAAGCCGCTGTACTACGCGGCAACCCCGTCAGGCTTGTATTTCGCCAGCGAACTGAAGTGCCTGCGGCAGGCCGGCGTCCCGCTCGATCTTGACCGCGAGGCGCTGCGGCTCTACTTCCAGTTCACCTACATTGCCGATCCGTACAGCCCGTTCAAGGCGATTCGCAAGCTGATGCCGGGCTGCTGGCTCGAATACTCGCTGGACGGCTCGATCCGGCAGGGCCGTTACTGGCGACTGCCGGCGTTCTCCGAGGAAAACCAGAATGGCCTGAGCGAAGAGCAGACCTGCGACCGCATTCGCGAGTTGTTCGACGAGTCCGTTCGCATTCGCATGATCGCCGATGTGCCGCTGGGCGCGTTTCTCAGCGGCGGCAGGGATTCGAGCCTGGTGGTGGCCTCGATGGCGCTGCAATCGCACGAGCCGGTGAAGACTTTCTCTATCGGCTTTGAAGAGGCTGCTTACAACGAATTGAAGTACGCCGCGCTGGTGGCCAAGAAGTACAACACCGATCATCACGAGATTGTTGTCCGGCCCGATTCGCTGTCGCTGATCCATAAGCTGGTGCGGCATTACGACGAGCCGTTTGCCGACTCGTCGGCGATTCCCACGTATATTGTTTCCGAATTTACCGCGCGCTACGTGAAGGTCGCGCTCAGCGGCGATGGTGGCGACGAGTTTTTCGCCGGCTATCCCATCATGGCGCTGGTGGAGAAGTACAAGTTTCTCGACAACGTGCCTCGTCCGTTGCGCAAGCTGATGCGGCTGACGGCCAACGCTCTGCCGTACTCCGCCTACGGCAAGAATTTTCTGCATGCGATCGGCTCGCCCAGCGCGCTGGAGCGTTATTTCAATCAGAATTACGTGCCGTATTTTCTGCGCAAGCGCATGTTACAGCCGGACTGGATGCTTCCGGCTGACGTCGCGTTCCTGCAGAAGATGCTGCCGGATAACTTTCTCCCCGATGCTACCGACATTCGTTCGCAGCTGATGTATTTCGAAGCGACGAATCTGCTCACCGGCGATTTCCTCGCCAAGGTCGATCGCGCATCGATGGCGGCGTCGCTCGAGGTGCGCTGCCCGCTGCTCGATCATCGTTTTGCCGAGTTCGCCACCGGCATTCCTACCAAGTGGAAATGGCAGAACGGCAACGGCAAACGGATTTTGCTGAAGGCGCTGGGCGACCGCCTGCCGCCGGAACTGCTGACGCGGCCGAAGATGGGTTTCGGCGTTCCCATCGATCACTGGTTCCGCGGGCCGCTGCGCGAGTTGGTACACGACAGTCTGCTGGGCAAGAGCTTTCTGGATCGCGGGATTGTGTCGCCGGATTTTGTGCGCTACATGCTGCAGGAGCATGACAGCGGACGGCGCAGCAATCATCATCAACTGTACGCGCTGCTCATGCTGGAGTTGTGGTTCAAGAATCTGGAAGAGCCGCTGGGAGCGGCCGATCCGGCGGTGCCGTTCGCGACCGTGGGGCAGTAGCGGCGCTCTATTTGTGACTGAGGTAAATTCCTCGGCGGCCAAATGGTTCGCTTGAGAACGTCGGTACGACGTGACTTGGAAGGGGCGTAGCTTTAGCCAGGCCGTAGACAGTCCTTTATGTTTGTCATCCCGAGCCGGCTTCAGCCGTGAGGGATCTGCGGTTCCGTCCTTGGCTTGTTGGTGTTTGAAGTGGCGGCCTGAAGAGTTCTGCGTGAGAACCTGTGGCGTCCCTAGGGACGGCAGAGGCTCTTGCGCAACTTAAGGCATCAGGGCCGCGAAGGCAGATTGCTGGGGTGAAGCCCGTTCTATTCCTAACTCAGCTTTCGGCACGGCTAAAAGAGACTGTGTCGCAACCCAAGAGGAAATTTTGTGGTGGAACAAAGGGTGGAATAACCGATCAAACTAGCCGCAACGCGGCGAGATGAAGTTAGCCGGGCGGCGTAAGCCCCCGGTCAAGTGGGAGATTATTGTGAGCCGCAGAGCGGCGACACCGGTTGCGACACAGTCTCTAAAAGGCCGTGCCCTGACACAAACCTGGCCTCCGACAAACTACGGGATAAGCAAGGGGTGCCCTCGAATGGGAGACACCAAGCCAGCACCTGTCCCCTTTTAGTGGCAGGAAGGGAACACTCAAAAATCTTGACACTCCGCCGGTCCTCGGGTAAGGTTTTGATATGTTGTCAGCGACTCTACGAATGACCATGGCCATGTGCACCCTAGGCGGTGCTTTGTCCACGGTCGGAGTCTGACAGCCCACCAGATCAACCTCCAATCGTGAACAGGCCGCCTAGGATGAGGCGGTTTTCGTGTTTCTGGGCAATTCTCGATTGGAGAGATCCATGAGTTTCTCGCCTGAGCTGTTTGCCACCACCGCAGTGCGCGGCGGAGTTTCGCCCGATCCGGCCACCGGCGCCGTCCTTACGCCGATTTATCAATCCACCACCTACCATCAGGAAGCCGTCGGGGTTCACAAAGGTTTCACTTACTCCCGCGCTGCTAATCCCACAGTGTCGGCCTTGGAAGCTGCTTTGGGCGCGCTGGAGGATACGCCGCCCGCCGTGTGTTTTGCCACCGGCATGGCTGCCATCTCGACTCTGTTTCTGGCAACCCTAAAGTCGGGCGACCACGTGGTCGTCTCTGACGTGGTCTACGGCGGCACGGTCCGGCTGTTTCAGCAGGTGCTGGCGAACTTCGAGGTCGAGGCTTCGTTTGTCGATACCTCAGATCCGGGCGCGGTCGCCGATGCGATCAAGCCCAACACGCGTCTGGTGTTCATCGAGACGCCGGCCAATCCCACGCTCAAGCTGACCGACATTGCCGCCATAGTCAAGATTGCGCACGCCGCCGGGATCAAGCTGGCCGTGGACAACACCTTCTTGACCCCTGTCCTGCAGCGGCCGCTTGAGCTGGGCGCCGACATCACGCTGCTCTCCACCACCAAGTACATCGAAGGCCACAACTCGACGGTGGGCGGATCGATTGCCACGCGCGATGAGGTGTTGCTGGAGAGACTGCGGCTCATCCGCAAGACGTTGGGCTGTATCCAGTCTCCGCAAGAGTCCTGGTTGACCTTGCGGGGACTCAAGACACTTCCTCTGCGCCTGCGCCAGCATTGCGAGAGCGCGCAGAAGATTGCCGAATGGCTGGAACAACATCCCAAGATCGCCCGCGTTCACTTTCCCGGATTGCTCAACTTCCCGCAGTTTTCCCTGGCACAACAGCAGCAGGCGCTGCCAGGCGGCATCATCGCCTTTGAACTCAAGGGAGGCGCCGACGCCGGTATTCAGCTGATGAACACCGTCAAGCTCTGCATCCTGGCCGAGAATCTTGGCGCGGCGGAGACGCTCATCACGCATCCCGTCTCCATGACCCACGGAGATGTTCCCCGCGAGATTCGCGAGCGCGCCGGCATCACCGATGGCCTGGTGCGGCTCTCGGTCGGTCTGGAAAGTGCGGCCGACATCATTGCTGATTTAGAGAACGCGCTGGCTGCGATTGAAATCACCGAAGCGAAGCAGGAGGTTGCGGCATGTCTCGCAAAGTAATCGTGCTGAAGTTCGGAAGCTCTGTCCTGCAGTCGCGTGCCGACCTGCCGCACGCGGTGCACGAAATCTATCGCTGGATCCGGCGGCAGTATCGCGTGGTCGCCGTAGTCTCGGCGTTCGCCGGCGAAACCGATCGGCTGCTGGAAACCGTGGAGGAGTATCACGGCGCCAATCCCGAAGCCATCGCTCGCATCGTCGCCACCGGAGAAGAAGTGGCCAGCGCATTCCTGACGCTCGAGCTCGATCGCTTCGGCGTTCCGGCGCAGGTGCTCGATCCCAGCCAGATTCAGCTCATCGCCGAAACTACGTCCAACGACACCGAGCCAGTCAGCGCCGAGCTTTCGGCCATTGATGGCGTTCTGGATCAGGGCAAAGTGGCCGTGATTCCGGGCTTCGTGGCCCGTGATCGCAGCGGTCGCGTGGCATTGTTCGGACGTGGCGGCTCCGATCTCTCTGCGTTGTTTCTGGCCAAGCAGCTGAACGCGCGCTGCCGCCTCATCAAAGATGTCGACGGCATCTACAACAGCGATCCTGCAGACTAGCCCCGACGCCAAGCGTTTCGATGAGATCCAGTTTGGCGATGCGCTTACCATTGCCGGAAAAGTTGTGCAGCGCAAAGCCATCGCCTTCGGAAAGAAGACGGGCGTGAGTTTTGAAGTTGCTGCCCTCGGCAAGAACTACGCCACCACGGTGGGAAGCCATCGTTCGACTCTGGCGGCCAGAACCGGTTCGCTCCGGCCGCTGAAGATCGGGCTGCTCGGCCTGGGCACGGTGGGGCTGGGCGTATTCCAGGAGCTGTGGAAGCATCCAGACCTTTTCGAAGTAACCGGCATCGCAGTACGCCGGCCTGACTTGCACGCCGATCACGCGCCTGCCAATCTGTTGACTCGCGATTGCTGGGACGTGATTGACGGCGTCGACGTGGTGGTCGAACTGATCGGCGGCAGCGATCCGGCAGGCGATCTGGTGCACGCCGCACTGGCTGCGGGCAAGCCGGTGGTCACCGCCAACAAGCTGCTGCTGGCCGAAGACACACGGCTGGAAGGCTTCGACGACCTTCGCTACTCGGCTGCGGTCGGGGGCGCGGTTCCCGCTCTGGAGGCGGTACGCGCGCTGGCCGACGATGGCAGCATCGTCTCGCTCTCCGGCGTGCTGAACGGCACCTGCAACTACATCCTCGACCGCATCGCCGCCGGATGCACCTGGGAGCAGGCGGTCGCCGAAGCCCAGGCTAAGGGCTTTGCCGAACAGGATCCCCGCGCCGACGTTTCCGGCTCCGACACGGTTTGCAAGTTGCGGCTGCTGGCGCGTTGCGCCTTCCCGGAGATCGAAACCCACTCGGTCAGCACCCGAGGCATCGACGCGATCGATCCGGAATGGGTGCAGGCGGCCGTCCGCAAGGGTAGCCGGGCTCGACTGGTTGGCACCGCTCTTCTCGCCGATGGCCGGGTCCATCTCGAAGTCAAACCCACCCTGGTCGACGCCAGCCATCCGTTCGCGCAGATCAGGAACGAAGAGAACTGTCTGCTGATCGACACCCAGGAGTCGCAACGGTCCGATTTACCGAACTACGCCTGGACCGGCCGAGGCGCGGGCCGTTGGCCCACGACCGCTGCAGTGATGGCCGATCTGTTCGACTTGGCGCGTGAGCGGCAGGCGGCTAAGGCGCCCGCAACTTATTCGCTAGTAGACGTGCTGGAAGCAGGGGGTGCAGCGTGAAATTCGCAACCAAATTACTGACGTTCAATCCTGCGCCGGGTGATCGCTACACTCCCGCCAATACTCCCATCTACCAGACGGCAACGTTCCGCCAGGGGGATGCGACCGAGTTCGGCGAGTACGACTACACCCGCAGCGGGAATCCCACCCGCGCGGTAGTGGAGAAGCAGATTGCCCGGCTGGAGAACGGCACGCGCGGTTTTTGCTTCAGCACCGGACTGGCGGCTATCACTGCGGTGACCCGGCTGCTGGGGCCAGGCGATGAAATTCTGGCTTGCAACGATTTGTACGGCGGCTGCTACCGGCTGTTTTCGCGCATTCTGCCTAAGCGCGGCATCCAGGTTCGCTATGTGGACTTCGGCGACCTGGACGCAGTGGCTGCGTCGATCAGCGAGAACACCAAGCTGGTCTACCTGGAGACGCCCACCAATCCGCTGCTGCAGATCATCGACATCCGCGCTGTGGCTGATATTGCGCATCGCCGCGGAGCGCTGCTGTGCGTGGATAACAGCACCATGTCGCCTTACTTGCAGCAGCCGCTGGAGCTGGGCGCCGACATCGCTCTGCATTCGGCGACGAAGTTTCTGTGCGGTCACAGCGATGTGATGGCCGGGGCCATCGTAGTCAACGATGAAGAGCTGGGGCAGGAGCTGTATCTCATCCAGAACGGCGAAGGCGCCGGGCTGTCGCCGTTTGATAGCTATCTCCTACTGCGTGGGATGAAGACCTTGTCGCTGCGGCTCGACCGTCAGCAGTCCAACGCGCAAACTATCTGCCGAATTGCTCGAAGCTCATCCCGCGGTGGATCGCGTCTACTTTCCCGGACTCGCCGATCAGGAGCAGCTTCGCATTCATCGCTCGCAAGCCTCGGGCGACGGAGCGGTGCTTAGCTTCGTGACCGGCGATCCGGAATTCTCGCGCGCCGTGGTGGAAGCGACGAAGATCTTCGCGATCACTGTCAGCTTCGGCAGCGTGAATTCCACCATCAGCCTGCCTAACTACATGTCGCACGCCAGCATTCCCGCCAGCCTGCGGCAGTTGAAGAGCATTCCTGCCGATCTGGTGAGAGTTTCCGTGGGCGCTGAAGATGTATCGAGATCTGGTCGACGATCTTGGCCAGGCGTTCGAGGTCGCCAGCCGGCAGACTTGTGCGGTGAAGGTTGCGGCCGCGGATTAGAGTGGGGCGGAGTTCGTAGCATTCTTTCGCAGGAAAAGCTTTGTATCAGGGCACGGCTTTGAGCCGTGCCGAACTCGGCCAACAGCAAATTGGGCTTCAGCCCCTGCCAAACGACAGTATCGCAGGGGCTGAAGCCCTTATGTTTTGTGCCCTGGTTCGGCACGACCAAGGTCGTGCCCTGATACAAACCAAACGCAGTTGGCTTCCCGACGCTGCCTACAGCTGCGGCGGAGCGGTCGAGCTGCCCTGAGGAGAAGTTCCCGCATCCGGCGGCGGGGGTGTTCCCGTGCTGGGCGACGCGCTGGGAGTATTCGGCGCGCCGGTTGGCGTGTTGGGAGCTGCGCTCGGCGTATTCGGAGCCCCCGTGGGCGTGTTAGGCGCAGCATTGGGCACCGTGCTCGGCGTACTGCTCGGCGAATTCGGCTCTACGTCCGGCGGAGTTGTTCCGGGCTGCGCGGTGCTGGCGCCCGGTGTCGTGCTGGTACCGTTAGGGTTGGTGGTTGCTCCCGGCATGGTCGTCCCGGGAGTCGCCGGGGCCGTGCTTGGGGTCTGGGTTTGCGGCGTCTGGCGTTTGCGTTCCCATCGTGCTGTGGCCGCCGGTCGATCCCATGCTTCCGCCGGCATGGCCGCCCGCCGACTGTGCCACCGCCCACGCGCCACACAGCATAACCGTGGCTGCCAACATTAGTATTCTGTGCTTCATATCGTGTCACCCTCCATGGTTCCACTTGCTTGTTCTCCTGTCGGATGGGGAGCAAACCATCGGAAGATGCCCGGTAGTCGGCGAAATCGAAAGTCTGTTTTCAGCAGCGGCCGGCAGTCACCAGCCGTGTCTGCGACCTTGGCGGCCAATAGCCATTTACAATTGAATGCTTCCCCTAGGGGTCATCATGTCTTTCCTTCGATTCCTTATGCTGTTATCGCTGGTGGTCTGGATCGGCGGCCTGATCTTCTTTGCCTTCGTACTGGCGCCCACGGTCTTCAATCCCAGCATTCTTCCCACGCGCCAGTTGGCGGGGAACGTGGTCAACCGCAGTCTCGGCATTCTGCACCGGATGGCGATCTCGTGCGGCGTGGTGTTTGCCGTCACCTCGATGATTGACTCGCGCGTGGTCAACGGCGCTGCTCAACCCTTTGCCGCGCGCAATCTGCTGGTCTACCTGATGATTATCCTGACGCTTATTGGCATGTTCGCCATCGCCGCGAGAATGCAGGTGCTGCGGCAGCAGATGGGAATGATCGATGAGGTTCCGCACGACGATGCCCGCCGGGTCGAGTTCAATCGTCTGCACGTCTGGTCCACGCGGATTGAAGGGACGGTCTTGTTGCTGGGACTGGCATTGCTGTTTCTTACGGCGCGGCGATTATCATAGAGAAGCTGTCAGCTATCAGCCGTCAGCCTTCAGCTAGGGTTGCGGTGCGTTGGGTTGTGCCGCGCTGAATACCGTCAATTTGCGCGGAAATTATTTCCCATATTACTTAAGGAGTGGCCTTCGCCAGGCTCAAGCTGAGAGCTGATGGCTGACGGCTGAAAGCTGAATCATGAAAACCGGAATCATAGGCCTGCCCCAGGTAGGCAAGACGTCATTGTTCGTGATGTTAACCAAGCAGCAGGTGACGCAGCGCAGCGGCAATCCGCGCGAGGCTCATCTCGGAGTCACCAAGGTTCCCGATGACCGCCTCGACCGGCTGGCCGCGCTCTATAACCCGAAGAAGCTGATCCACGCCAGCGTGGAATATGCCGATGTCGCGGCGCTCAGCAAAGAAGCGTTGAACGAGACTGCCTTCGCCGCCAACCTGCGCAATGTGGATGCCTGGCCCATGTGGTTCGCGCTTTCGAAGACGACTCCATTCCTCACGTCGGAGCCATCGATCCGCTGCGCGACATCAAGAACATCGACTTCGACCTGATCGTCAACGATCTGGGACAGGTGGAGAAGCGGCTGGAGCGCGTGGAGAAAGACCTGAAGAAGATGAAGTCGCCGGAGATCGAGCGCGAGTTCGAACTGCTGAAGCGCGCCAAGGTTCATCTGGAAACGGAGCGCCCGCTGCGCGAGATGGAGATGACGCCGGAAGACAAGAAGCGTCTCCGCGGCTTCATGTTCCTCAGCGAGAAGCCGATGCTCTACGTGCTGAACATCGGCGAGAGCCCGACCCTGGGCAAGGATCTGGAAGAGGCGGTGGCGAAGTACGGTATCGGCGAAGTTTCCTCGCGGCCGAATACCGCGGCGCTGGCGGTTTGCGCCAAGGTGGAGGCCGAGCTGGCGGAGATGAGCGACGAAGATGCCGCCGAATTTCTCTCCAGCTACGGGCTGACCGAGAGCGGGCTGGTGCGGCTCATCCGCAAGTCTTACGAATTGTTGGGGCTGATTTCGTTCTTCACCGTCGGCGAAGACGAATGCCGTGCCTGGACGGTGGAGCGCGGCTCGAAGGCGGTCAATGCCGCGGGCGCAATCCACACCGATCTGGAACATCATTTCATTCGCGCCGAAACTATCCACTGGGACCAGTTGCTGGAGGCCGGCTCAGAGGCCGAAGCCCGCGCCCGCGGCACGTTGCGGCTGGAAGGCAAGGAGTACATCGTGAAGGACGGCGACGTGATGCACATCAGGCATAGTGGATAGTGATTGGTGGATAGTGGATAGTTTCGAGTTTCGAGTGTTGAGTTTCGAGAAGGCATTTGATACATCATTCTGGGCTGTATCAGGGCACGACTTTAGTCGTGCCGAACAAGCTACAGCAAGGATCGGGGCTTTAGCCCCTGCAGGAATGCCTCTGGGGCTGAAGCCCAATTTATGGTGTAGGTCGTTACGGCACGGCTGAAGCCGTGCCCTGATACAGAACGATTTGTAAGATACTTTCGGGTCTCGAGCAGAAGCTATGCCTCCGAGGGGTTAAAGAACTTGAAACTTGAAACTCGAAACTCGAAACTGCTCTTGCTGACTACTGGCAACTGGCCACTGACAACTGCCCTTTCATGAGTCCCATCCTGCTCAGCATTCTGCTCGGCTTGACCGCGTCGGCGGCCAACGTCTTCGGCGGCGCGGTGATCGTGCAGAGGCACTGGGAGCGCAGTTTCCTGCGCTACTTTGTCGCGCTGGGTGCGGGCTTCATGCTGGCTACCGCAATGGTGGAGATGGTTCCCGAGAGCCTGGTTCTGGCCGGCCGCCAGGGAGCGTTGCTATTGCTGGGCGGCTACTTGCTGGTGCACTTCTTCGAGCACACCATCACGCCGCACTTTCATTACGGCGAAGAAACCCATGCTGAGGAATATCTGCATTCCCACCGCCGGGTGTCGATTCTCTTCGGTTTGATGATTCACACTTTCTTCGACGGCATCGCCATCACCGCCGGCTTTCTGGTTTCGCACTTTCTGGGATGGATCATTTTCCTGGCCATCTTTCTCCACAAAATCCCCGAGGGCTTTACCGTGACCTCGGTGATGCTGGCCAGCGGACTGAGCAAAACCAGGTCGTGGTTTGCGTCCGTGTTGTTGGCGCTGTCAACCATGGCCGGCGTGCTTACCATGGTGATCGGCAAGCACGCCGTGAGCTACGGCTTGCCTATCGCTGCCGGGGTGACTATTTATGTTGCCGCGTCCGACCTGATCCCCGAAGTGAATCGCGAACCCGGAGTGAAGATGGCGCTGGTGGTCTTTATCGGCGTGGCTTCAATGTTTGTGCTCGACTTCCTGGTGCACATGCACTAGAGATTTCCCCGGGGCCTTCGAGCATGTCCTGCCGGAAGATCTGTCCCGTGTTACTCGCATTCGCGACCTGCCTGCATGCCGCAATCTGCGTTCGACGACCTTTATCCGTGCCCTCCGTCTCTATGTGGTGAATTCGATCTCAGTCCACATACTCGGGATCGCGCTTCCAGCCGGTAATCATCGAGTAGAAATTGTTCCAGCCGTGCAGCAGCACCATGATGAGATGGCCGGGGATGAAAGCCACGAATCCGCACATGGAGATGAAATGCCAGATACGGGCGAGAGGGTATCCGCCCATCGGCCAGGCCAGCCACCAGAACTGCACCGGCTTGTATATCACCATGCCGGTGAGCGTCGACATCACGCCAAAGAAAATCGTCGACGTATAGGCCAGCTTCTGCAGCGGATTGTAGGCCGCATCGACCTCGGGCTTCGGTCCGAACAGGAAGTAGTGCCGCGCCATGGGCCACACGCCCTTGATATCGCGCGGCATAAACAGCACCTGCCGCCAGTGGCCGGTCACGATCTGATAAATCACGTACATCACGCCGCTGCCCACAAAGATCCACATAAAAGTGAAGTGCCACTGCAGCGCGCCGCCCAGCCAGCCGCCCAGGGTGATCTGGCTCGGGGGCACAAAGAAGTTTTGCTGCGGGATTTTCGGACCGAAGCTGGGGAAGGCGCGGAAAATGCGCAGTCCGCTGGTGATCAGAACGAAGACGGCCACCGCATTCAGCCAGTGCGCCACGCGCACGATCAGCGGATGCTCATAGGCGACCGTGACGGTTGCGGAATGCCGCCTTACTCGGGATTGCGCTCGCATTGCGTAGCCATGAGTCCTCACAGTCCTGCGAACCAGCTATAGCCCTGGTCTTCCCAGTAGCCGCGCTTGCCCGCTTTCAAGACATTGGTCACGCGGATGGTGTCGAGATACTTGGCCTGCTTGTAGCCGAGCTTGGTCGGCATTTGCAGCCGCAGGGGCGCGCCGTGTCCGCGGTCGAGCGGCTGGCCATACATCTCGTAGCAGAACAGCGTTTGCGGATGCAGCATCGTCTCCATGTCGATGGACTCGTAGTAGTCGTCGACGCACTCGACTTCCAGGAATTTTGCGCTGGTGTCGGCGCCGATCAGCCGCAGGAAATCGGAGGCGCGCGTGCCGCCGAAGTTGCCGATCACGTCCCAGCCTTCAACGCATACATGCCGCGTGTTCTGCACGATCTTGGGCAGCGCCTGAATCTGCTCCAGCTTGTATTCGCCCGGATGCTGCACCAGTCCTTCGACGGTCAGGGTCCAGCGGTCGAGGTCGACTTCCGGGTCCAGCACATCGTAGTAGTTGTAAGGAAAACGATCGAAGGCGGCGACTTCGTTGTTGCTGAAAGTTTGCGCCAGGCGATGGCGCCCGAACAGCTTGCCGGAGGCCCAATCGCTGAAATGCAGCCCGTCCATCAGCAGCGGTTCCCGCAGCTTGGGAATAGCGAAGGCGCCGAGGGCGACGACCGGGACCAGCTTCAACAGCTCACGGCGATTGATACGCTTGCGCTCGCGCGGCGTTACGTCGCGAACTTCCTCGCCCGCAGGGCCGGTGCGCCGTGCGGGAGCCGGTGCCGGCTCCGCCACTTTGGCCTCTTCTGCCGGAAGCGGCTGGTCAACACTTTCTACCGGGCTGGCGTGTTCCGGCTCCGGCGCTGATGGTGCTTCTGCAGAACGCTCTTGGGACATCCTTCACCTCAAACCTGTCGCTGTGGATGAGATCACTAAATCAGCCAAAAGTTACAAGCGATTGCATTGGCTATAGCGCGAGGCCGTGGCTTAATTATCCAGACTTAACAGGCCGCTGAAAAAGTCGGAAAAGCAGGGATGAGAAAAATAAAGGGCTTGCTACGGCGCACCTAAAGGTGCGCCCCTTCAAAAACGCGTCGAACCCGACTTTTTCAGCGGCCTCTTAAGCCGCAGGGATCTTATATTGTTCGTTACGTTGCAAGGGAAGGGCTTGGATTTGCGCCTTCATGCTATTCGAATTGTGCTATGCAGACGCGCAGGTGTGATGTATGACACAGACCGTTGGCCAGTGGATGTGGGATGGTTGTGATAGTTGGTGCGGCTTCTCGTTCTTCCGGCGAGCGTTGCCATCGCCAATCGGTTGGAAGGAGTCATGCTGTGAACGCAGAGCAATCGCTGAAATCGAATCTTCGCTACGGTCGAGCCCTGGTGAAATCTGGAGTAACCGGTTTGTCCAGCGGACGGGAAGCTCATTTGCAAGGTCAGCCTCTTTCGGCAGCGCTGGCTGAATCGGCCCGCGCCTCGCTGGGGTTGGCTGCGGTGGGAGCTTGCGCCGGATTGTTGCGCTACTACCTTCCCGGACGTCGTGGCCGGATCGCCCAGACAGTCGCTTGCGGCGTTGTGGGCAGCGCCATCGGATTCGTTGCCGGATTCGCTTGGAGGACACGCGAGCTTACTGAAAGCATGGCGCATTCCGCATTCAAGCAAATGAACGTGGTTCGCGACGAACGTTGGCTCGATCGCCATCCGATCGATTACGCATGACGGCCGCTGTTATTGACAGAATGTGACTGCACCCGCAGAACGTTGTTGCCGACTCTGCTTTGCGAGTCAAACTGCACCATAGAATCGCGGCATCCCTTTGTCCGTGCATTCGACAATGAGGGATTAATATCACTTCAAACACAGCGGCCGTGATCGAGTAGGGCCGTCTCCAAAGCTATCAACCTAAAATTTCAGCTCGCGTGACATCGAGAGGGTGATCGATGAGCGGTTGCACGCGTTCCACGAAGCGGACCGTATGCGGCAGAGACGCGTGCGTGTCGAAGGCAGCTTCGTCAATCCAGCGGGAATGGATGTAGAACAGACGCGGGTCGCGGGTCGAGCGAAAAGCATGAATGCTCAGACAGCCGGGTTCGGCACGGGAAGGAGTAAGGACCTCCGCCAGGGCTGTTTCAAGCGCCGGTTCGCTCCCCGTCCGGGCATGAAAACGAACGAAGATGAATAGTTCCATCCGTCACACCTCTACTCGGTTCCAGGCTCGCTATTCTCGGTCACAGCCGAACAGGGGTATCTTAGCGTTATTATCGCGTATCTGAAAATGAACTTGCGGTTCTGTTAAATTACTGTCTATCGCCCTTCCGGCTTGGCCACTGGAAGCTTCCGAGGTTAACTTTGCGTGAATTGCCACGGTGGCCGGCATTGGGCCACTTGTTTTTCAATCACACTCCGCCTAGGATTCTGTTCACTCTGCTCGCCGAACCAAGTTTTGCTATCGACCATGTAGCGAAAACCAGGCGGCTCTGTCACGAAATGCAAGGGCTGCCACCGACATCGTTTTAGGGAGAAGTATCCATGGACGCAAAGTCATCGCCAAACCCAATCGTGCCGGTGGAAGACGATCGCACCGGTAGCAGTGTCGCGACTCTGAAACAGGCGATCCTCGACAACCTTTACTACGTTGCGGCCAAGACGCCGGAAACGGCAACTGACATCGACCACTTCACCGCCGTGGCTTTCACCGTGCGCGACCGGATTCTGGCGCGCTGGATCGCCACGCTGGAGAGCTACTCGCACCGCGATGTTCGCATCGTCTCCTACTTGTCGGCGGAATTTCTGGTGGGCCCTCATCTGGCCAATAATCTGCTCAACCTCGGGCTAGAAGCGCCTTTCCGGCAGGCCATCCAGGAACTCGGACTCGATCTCAATCGCATCGTCGACCAGGAGAGCGAACCTGGCTTGGGTAATGGCGGACTGGGACGTCTGGCGGCCTGCTATCTGGATTCCATGTCGACCCTAGGCGTGCCTGCGATCGGCTATGGCATTCGCTACCAGTACGGCATCTTCCATCAGAAGATCCAGGACGGCTGGCAGGTGGAGCTTACCGATCACTGGCTGAAATACGGCAATCCCTGGGAGATTCGCCGTCCGCAGGCTTCGGTTGACGTTGGCTACTTTGGGCACACGGAAACGTCGACCGATGCCAAAGGCAACTACAAGGTTCGCTGGATTCCGCGCTCGATCGTCAAAGGAGTTCCTTATGACACGCCGGTCCTGGGATATAAGTCGGCAACGGTGAACGATCTGCGGCTGTGGCGATCGGAAGCTACCGAGTCGTTCTACTTTGGGCGCTTCAATAGCGGCGACTACCAGGGCGCGGTCGCCGACAAAGTATTCGCGGAGAATATCACCAAGGTTCTTTATCCCAATGATGAAGAAATTCAGGGCAAGGAATTGCGCCTGCAGCAACAATACTTCTTCACCTCCTGCTCGCTGCAGGACATGATCCGCTTCCACTTCCGTTTCGGCCGGCCGCTGGAGAATTTCCACGAGAAGTGGGCCATTCAACTCAACGATACGCATCCCTCGATTGGCGTGGCCGAACTGATGCGCCTGCTGATCGACGAGCACGGCATGGGTTGGGATCAGGCCTGGAACATCACGACGCATACGTTCAGTTTCACCAATCACACCTTGTTGCCCGAAGCTTTAGAGCGCTGGCCGCTACCGATGTTTGGCTCCTTGTTGCCGCGGCACCTGGAGATCATCTACGAGATCAACCGGCGCTTCCTAGACGAAGTACGCCAGAAGTTTCCTGGCGACGAGGCCAGGATCGCTCGCATGTCATTGATCGACGAGCACGATCAGAAATACGTTCGCATGGCCTATCTGGCGTGCGTGGGCAGCCACCGGGTAAATGGCGTCGCCGAACTGCATTCCGAGTTGCTGAAGAAAGAGTTGTTCCACGATTTCTATGAACTGTGGCCGGACAAGTTCATCAACATCACCAACGGCGTAACTCCGCGACGCTGGCTGGCGGTCAGCAATCCCGAGCAGTCGGCGCTGATGACCGGCAAGATCGGTGAGGGTTGGATCTGCGATCTGGATCAACTGCACCAGCTGGAGAAGTACGCCGACGACGCGGCCTTCCGGGCCGAGTGGCACAAGGTGCAGCGTGACGTGAAAAACCGGCTGGCGCGCACCATCAAAACCGACGCCGGAGTTACGGTCGATCCCGATTCCCTATTCGACAGCCAGGTGAAGCGCATTCATGAATACAAGCGGCAACACCTGAATGTGCTGCACATCATCACGCTCTATCAGCGTCTGAAAAATAATCCAAACCTGGAAATCACGCCGCGCACGTTTATCTTCGGCGGCAAGGCTGCTCCGGGATACTTCATGGCCAAGCTGATCATCAAGTTCATCAACTCGGTGGGCGACGTGGTGAACAACGATCCCGACATCAAGCATCGGCTGAAGGTTGTTTTTCTTCCGGACTACAACGTCACCTTGGGCCAGAAGGTCTATCCTGCCGCTGACCTGAGCGAGCAGATCTCTACGGCCGGCAAGGAAGCTTCCGGTACCGGCAACATGAAGTTCGCGATGAACGGCGCGCTGACCATCGGGACGCTCGATGGGGCCAACATCGAGATCAGGGATGCTGTCGGACACGAAAACTTTTTCCTGTTCGGGCTTACTGCCGATCAGGTACAGTCCGCACAAGCCGCGGGATATCATCCCTATCAGATCTACCAGTCGAACCCGGTACTGCGCGAGGTAATTGACGGGATTTCCGCGGGCCAGTTTTCGCGCGGCGATCGCAATCTGTTTCGCCCGCTCCTCGATTCCTTGCTGTATCACGATCCGTATCTGCTGTTCGCCGACTATCAGTCCTATATCGACTGCCAGGATCGGGCGGCGCAGGTCCAACGCGATCAGGAGCAATGGTCAAGGATGGCAATCTTGAATGCGGCGCGGATCGGCAAGTTCTCTTCCGACCGCTCGATTCATGAGTACTGCAAGAATGTCTGGTCGGTGTGTGAGTCGACGGCCGCTAGAGCACAAGGAGCGTGACGATGGGCTACTGGCGCTCGCGACCCCCCTCCCCCAAATTAGCTGCAGGGCGAGGGAGAGCGGCTACGGATGTGACGGCGATGAGGATCGCAACCATGACAGCAGTCCCACAATGCTGGACAACAGGACAAGGATCAAAATCCAGATGAGCTGATTTTGGCGATCTGGTTTTCCCCCGCTGGCTGGTTCCCAAGGCTTCACGATCCACGCCGCAAACAAAAGGGAGAACAGGCCTCCGAGAAGAACGAAAGGCGTGCCCCATGCGTGGTCAGGACCGGGGAAGCGCCCGGTGAACAGTGCCATCATGCCGGTCGCACAAAATCCTACGAGAAAGACTTCCAGCCATTCCAACCTGCGCTGGACTGCGCTGCCGATCCTGATATTCTCTTCGGTCCCGGCGGACTGTTGATCGAGTTTCTCGCGGCGCTGGCCTTCTTCAGCCGCTCGATTGAGATCACGCAGGGTTCCGAGCAATTGCTCGATGCCGATGGCGTCCGAAAAACGTCGCAGCAAATCCCGGTCCGGCAAGGCCAGATTGGATTGGACCTGGGCCGCGCGCCGCGCCAGCTGTTCGCCTCTGGCGACCCGATTCGCCAGGAGGTTCGAACTGGACTTCCGGCCGGCCATGGGCGTCTCGTCCGGCGAGGTTGTTGGCTCCGGCTCGCCCTCCGCAATCCACTGATCAATGTCGCGCGTCAGCGCCACCAGGCCGGCGAAATCATCGCGAAGTGCTACCTCGCCTTGCTGTCTGATTTGATGGCCCTCATCGCTAGCCAAGGCGCGTTTGTGGGCGAGGACGATGCCTCGCTGCCCCCACACACCGACGTAATCAGCTGTCACCACCAGGTGGCGCTCGGAAAAATCTGCGGGTTTTTCGAAAGGCAGATCGGGGTAGAGCACTTGCCACAACGTCTCCGATATTTGCTCGGCGAGTCCGCGACGCGAACTGTTTCCCGGGGTGATAGGCACGTCAGCCCGTAGCGCTACAACTCCGAAGCGAAAATGCCTTTCGCGCGGAACCGGAATGAGTTGTGGAGCATCGAGATCAAAATGCTGCGGAGGCCCGTCCGCTGTATCCTTCGCGCCGGAAAAATCTGTCAGCATGACCTGCGGCCCCGACACTGGCGATTCGGTTGAGTAAATCGAGTCCTCGATATCGGTCCGCACGGCTTCGACCACCGGATCATCACGCAAGTCGTTGCGCACTCCGGGCCGCCCGATCATGGTGCCGCGATTGGGAGTAGCGACCATCGTGCCAAAGCAGGTTTGCCCATCGAACCAGGGATCGGTGAATAAACTTTCTCCCACGCGTTTTTCGAAGCCGCGAGGCGAGCGGTCGGCTTCCAGAGTATTGCCTTGCTTCCGGTCGCGCAGCGCCTCCACTTCTTTGGTTTGCAGCCGCGACCAAACGGTATACAAGTGTCGGCCGTTGGCGCGCTCGGGATCGATGGAGAACAAATAGGAGTTGGAGTTCTGGTTGAGAGTTCCCGCCGGACGGCCGCGGGAATAAGCAATCGCGGTGAACTCGAAGCCTCGGCCTAGCGAAGAATTCTCCAAGTCGAGGCGTGCCCATTCCTGGAACAGCGAACATTCCGGATCGCGCAGGTAAATGCCGTCGGTGGGAATGCGGAAGGTGTCGGCGAGCAAGAGATGCTCGGCGCTGGTTTCCGTAGGCTTAACGGGATGATTTTTTTCTCTGGGAAGGGCGACATCTTTCACGCTCTTGAAAAAGTTCGGGAAAGGCGCCTCCGATTCCGGCAGGTAGACGATCGACTTGCGGGAGCGGCGAATGTCGCGATCGTAGGCTTCTGCCTCGTGGTCGAGCATCGCCAGTTCGGGCGCGAACGGGGCGCTATTCTCCAGCACCGAGTCGAAGATCGGATTCAACTGCTGTTCCTGAAGCGAAGTCTTGACCTGGTCGAAGAACTCGCGTGCGCCGCTGGTCTGGTTCAAATAGTCGCGTCCGCGTTTCAGCGCGGCGTAAAGCACGGAGTGCAGAGCCTGTTCTCTAGGACAGGACAGATGCCGACAGTTGTCGACGATTGAGGCATAACCGGCCAGCAGCAACGCCCAGCGCTGGGCAGGCGGCACCTGGTTGATGTCGGGATCGAACCAATCGATCTTGCGACTGCCGGCGGTATCGAGCCAGCCGTCAGAGTGCAAGCCCCAGGGCTCCCAATCGATTGCCGCATCCGGGGCTTCGATGATCCAGCGCGCCAGATACAGCGAACAGAAAGCGTCGAAGTCCGGTTGCTTATGGGTGACCAGCCAGACGACTTCATTCTGTTGGCCGGCAAATTTATCGCGAATCAATCTGGCTTTGTGCAATACGGCTGCCGAGGAGGATGGGAACTGGCCGTCGCGGGAGAAGTGATGATCGATGATGGACAGAGGCTCGTTGCGATCCCAGCAGGTTCCGCCTACGTCGGTAACCAACTCGTTCGCATATAGAGTACCCGGGGAATTCTTCCCGTCCTCCGCGCCGCGAATTCCAGGGGCGCCGGTAAACACCGTCCCGAAATCGACATATCGGTACCTAAAGGTAAATGCCATGTGCCTAACTCGGGTGGGAGCGCGTTCCAGGTTGGTGGAGAAATTCTAGCACGCAATCCACGCCGAAGGCTGGCAGAGTGGTGCCTCAGGGCCGAGTCGCAAGAAGTTTTTGGCTGCGAGGTTTAGGAGGGCACTAATCCGCTCCATCCAGGGTAGTCTATCGCCGAATCCCTTTTAGTTCTTGCCTTCAGCGATTTGCAAATCGAGGGCAGACCGCTCCCCATTAATGACTACCGTGCCGGACTCCAGCAACTGTTGCCCGGTGCAATCATAGTTGGCGAAGCAGCGCATCATGCGGAAAGGAAAGAAGAATTCCACCGCCTCAGCGCTTGAGTCACCGGAAAGGTGGATCGTGGTGCTGAAGTCTATGCCGTCAAACTCTACCTCTGGAGGGAAGCAAGTCAGCAAAGGACGGATCAGATGAGAGACGTGCTCGTCGAAGGCCAACGCCGCCAGTTTGTAGCGTGAATTCGTAACGGCAGCGTCGAGTGATGTGCGGAAGGAAAGCTGCAAGTAGGCGCCCTGCCGAAAGCCTATGAAACTGGGCGACGCGTAGGCAAGAAAGTGCGCCTCCGGATCAAGAGCTTTGACCATGCGATCAATGGCATCCTGATTCTGACGCTGCAGCCCAGTCAGTACTTCCGGCGTGATGAGCCGCATGGGCGTGGGCGTAGGCTTCAGCAAGTTATTGGAGACCGAAGACGGAGCCGGTGTGGGAATACTGGTCGTAGCGCTGACGGCTATGACGCTTGGCTTGTTCGCCAGATCTGGAGGGGGATTTCTCTCTTTCCATTCTTCGCTCGGAGCGCCCTCCTGCAACCACAGTGAATAAGGCTGGCCGTTGAGGAAGACCTGAGCTTCCAGGATCGCTGCCTGCTTCTGGTCGTCGGTCTTGGCGTCGACAAACCGCTGCGCCACTGCCACCGGGATCACAACGGTGATGTTCTCGGGCTGCTCAGAACTTATTCCCATGACCTTTTGCCTGACATGATGCGAGACTTCGATGGCGAAGGCGGAGAACTCCGAGTCATCCGGAAAGTGCGGGACTTCGGCTTGCAGCATAGGAGTGATGACCTGGTCGAAGGTTTCCTTCAAGCGCGCGTGCGAATCCATGTGGTCGGCCGAGTAGGCAGCATAGTAGTTGCCGGTGATCTCCAGCACGGTTTGGCTCTTGTAAATGTCGAAACGGATTGAGCGCTGGTCAGCCGCTTGTATCCGGGCGAGATCAACGTCGAGCACACGGCTGAAATAGAACGCGTAGGGAAACTTGTGAGCCTCGATCTCGCTGCCAATCGCCATCAGTGTTTTCAGGTGCTTCTGCTGCAAGTGTTGCGCTTTGGGATCAGAGAGCTCCATCGGCAGCATGACTTGGGCCGGAAGGGAAATTGCCGATCCCAGCGCCACAAACACAATCGCAAGTCGGAGGAATAGTTTCATTGCAGCAACCCTTTTGCGCAGTGCCTACCTCGCAAGGCTGAATTCCACCTTGGCGGTTCCGGCGACGTCCACCGGCTTAGTCTGTGGTTTCGATCCTTCGTGCCATGCGACCACGTTGTATTTACCATCTGGAACGTTGTCGATCTTGAAATTTCCGCTGGCATCAGTCTCGGCAAAGTAAGGCGTGGGACTAACGATGATGTAGCCCGACATCTCGGGGTGAACGTTACACAGCAGTGGCACGAGCCCCGGCTGATCGAACTTGAAGTCCCGCTTCTCGCCCTTGGGCCAGGTGCCGAGATTGTGACCTTCTTTCTTGTTGCCGCCGATGGATGGCCAGAAAACGTTGTGCTGTACCGAATCGTTGTTCTGGAACTCAACCGTGGTGCCTTGCTGCACGACCAGCAGGTGAGGATTGAACACCAGGCCCTGCTGGCTGAGCAATGGTTTCTGCGACGGCGGCGGGAACGTCTTCCCCTGGATGGTGTCAACGTAAACGACGGATTTCCCGGGCGAGACTTTTCCCTCGATCGTGCCGGCTACCGCCATGCCTGCGACCGCGGTGATCAGTAAGAGCGTAGTTAATGAATTGCGTATCATCGTGATTCCTCTTTCTTGTTGATTGAAGTCGGCTTGCTAGTAGACGAATTCCAAGCCAGCTACAGCCGTGTTGGTATGAAACGGATTTAGTGCGACCGGAAGGCCGGTCAGCGGATTGGTTGCGATGACAACCGATTGCGATGGGCGGAACTCATATTCGAAGGAAGCTTTGATGTTGGGATGAATCAGGAATTGCACGCCCGGGGTAAAGCGATTCCGCGTCGAACTGAAGGGTGCATTGAAAGGAGCGCCGGTGAAGGATGGATTGCTGATCAGGCCGTTGATGCGATCCGACGTCGAATTCACAGCGTCATAGCGCATCAGCACCATCATCCAGGGATAGGCAAGCCACTCGACATCCGCGAAGCCGCCGCTGAACGTTGCGGGCGTGCTGTGGATGAAACCCACCGGCACCGCAGTACCCAGATTTTGTAGTGGGATCAGACTGCCACTGGCATCGACGGGCAGCAGATTTTCGTCGTGCCCGAACATGTATAGGGCGTTGAACTGCAGGCAGCAGCGGTAATTGAAGGTCATGTTGCCGCCGACGCGGTAGAAAGGCTCACGCGCGGTGACCACCGATGCGGTGCCGTCGGCTGCGGCTCCTAGCAGCCGCTGCACGGACCGGCCGTAGAAGGAGAATGCGCCGAAATTCACATACGTGTGATCGCGCGGTCCGGTAGCGCCGGCCGCCTGAATCGCATTGCGGCTCTCCTTGTCGCGCTCCAGGTTGAAGCGGTATTGGAAGCTGGCGTAGATGTCCTTGAAGTTCGCGTCGGAAGCGACCCCGAGCCCGCCGTTGTTGCTGCCCGTAGCCTGCGGAATGTAAGGGCTGCCGGGATTCTGGTCCTGTCCCACGCCGCTGGTGTTTTGATTGACCACGGCGATCGAGTAGTTGTAGCCGCCGGTATGCAGTCCGCCGCTCAGCTCCACACCCTGCGCCGCTGTGTCCAGGGTGAACTGGTTGTTGACGAATTGCTGCAGCGGGATGAGCGAGTTCATCGCTCCGATATTGGACTGGGTGTAGATGTCATAAGGACTGATCCAGATGCTACGAGCCTGGGTGAAGGGCAGCTCAAGTTCGAATTGTCCGACGCGAAGGTTGAGGGAGTTCTTCGGCAGCTTCAGAAAGCGGCCGATGTTGACGAACTTCAGATAGCCGTCGCCTAGCCCGCCGTTTCCGTTAGCGCCGCTCACGCTGATGTCGTCGTCAACCCAGAAAGCAATGTCGCTGCCGAAATTGCCGGCTGTAAAGATGCTGAATAAGCCGGTTTCGAAATCGGTGGTCGGAACAAACGGCGGCAGGGTTCCGGCCGGAGTTAGAGAGGCAAACTTTCCGCTGCTGGTGCCGGTGTATTGGAAGTAGTTATTCATGCGCAAGCCGATGGGCGGAATTCCAGGTATGGTTCCCGGCCAGATGGCTTTCGGCCATAACTCTTTGTTGGCCGGCGCGCCCAGCATGACCGGCGGAATCTTCAGCATCGACTCGTCATCCTTCGGGAACTTGAAGCCGGCATCCTTAAATGCCTTGCCGAAATCGTTCAGCTTGGGAAAGTCGAGATGGCACGTACTGCAGCTGGTGCCATACATGCGAGCGAAGGCTGGGATGGCGTAGGCTGTCGGCGAAAGCCCGAATGAGAGCAGGATGAGCATGGCGACCTGCAACAGCTTTTGGACTGCACGGTAGTTTTGCCGTGACATGAACCGTTCTCCTTTACATCGACAAAAATATTCAAAAGCTCAGCTAGACTTCTGCGTTCACTGTGCCACCAGGCTACGGATACCTTGGTCCATCCGAGAGCGAGCCGCGGTCCGCTTTCGGGCTTCACTTTCCGCCGCCAGCCTCTTGAACTCGTGCATGGTGAAAGCCAAGCCGCCCACCAGAAGCACGATCACCAGCCCGCCTATGGCAGCCAGCATTAGAGTGGTCTGTAGCTCCGGCGTATCGCTTACCTGCGAGGGCTTGCTCTGCGGGCTGCTTGGCAGTGGCGAACTGCCGAGGCCGCCCGCGCTGGACGGTGGGTCGCCGTTTCTTCCTTGATCTTGCTGAACCAAGCCGATGGCGTAAGCAGTGGCTAACTGCGATGACGGATACTGGGTCAGATACAGGTACACATCAGCGGCTTCGTTTGGGCTGAGGTAATAGAACACCGGCATTCGGCCTCGATGCGGCGTAGGCGGAGTGCCCATCGTGATCGGTGCTCCCGCCGTAACCTTGCGAACGAACTCTGACTCACTCACTCGATGGGGAACTGTTTCCAGCGGTGGGATGGCGCCGTCCTCCAGTTGTTGCGGAGTCGGATTCGGCCCGGCGGCGTCGTGGCACGTGTGACAAGTGGATTTCACGATGTGCTCACCGATGCGCATCGGGGATTCCTTCACCGCGAGCTGCTCACTCCGGGCGCCCGCGATGCCCGCCAGCTGTTCCAGATAGGCGAGCAGGGCGCGAATCTCGGTTTCGCTCAAGTGGGGAAACGGCGGCATGTTCTCACCGCCGTCGTGAAGTCGCTGCAACAATGCGGTCTTGGATTGCCGGGCAAGCTCGGCGGCGTCGGCGCGGCTCATCTCCATGCCGCGCTCCTTCATCCGCTGGATGACCAGGTTCACGGACGTTGCTCGGACTGGGTTGATGACTGAATTAATTTCCGGCGGCGCTCCCAGACCGGACTCTCCGTGGCAACCCTGGCAGTTGATCCGGTAGAGATCCGAACCGTGCAGGATCATCGACTGAGGAGCGAAGACGAACGATACCGCTGCTTGCCCGCCTGCGGCTTCTTCCCCGGTCTCACTTGGGGGCGGTCCCAGATGACCGGTCTTGCCCATACTGGTGTCGCCGAACGAGCGATGGAGATGGCTGAGCCAGCTTTCGCCGGCCACGGCGGTTACCGGGATGTCAGCAGCGCGGGCACCGCTCGTTGAATCGATAGCTTGCGCCAGCGCGACAAACGCCGCCAAGCCGGCGACTGTTACGAGACATCTTGAATATTTGTAGCTTGTCATCGTCTCCTCCGTGCTGCGATGAATCCAAGCTACGATCAGAGACAGGAAGAGTTGTCAGCGAATAGCAAGCACAGTGTCAAAGTTTCGAAACAGTGTGTAGTGGATACGTGTAGTTGAAGGTCAGTGACTTATAAGGAGGAAACCATCCAGGCGAGGGTTGCAGGATAGTTGCGAATTATTCGTAAACAGTTGCAAATGGCGATTTGAGCGAATAGGTATGGCTACCTCGTCAAAATCTCGAATACCGGCAATCCTAGTTTTCGCGCCTCAACTCCAAACGACTCGGTAAAGTCTTCCTTGCCTCGCGAAGCGCCGTCCCATATCAGCAAAGCAGCAACGCCTTCTTGCGTGGGGTTAGCCAACGCGATGGCTTGGTCGAGGATTACTTGGTTGGTGGCTGCGTATGGGTCATCCTGTTCCGTCTTGTCGAGAACTACCAGATCGCCGCCGGCCTGGACTTCGGCGATGACCTGATCGTAGAGAGCGCCCCAATCGCCGGGCCGGTCGACGACTGACGTCTCCCGGAAGCGCTTGGGTTCGAACGGCAGGATCACTCTGCGCCGCAAGCCTAAGGAGCCGGCCTCGGACAGGGCAATCAGATCGGCTCCACAGGCGGCTGAGCTGACTAATGCAGTAGCTTGCCGGCTCTGAAGCACGCGCTGGACTTCAGCCTTTACTCGAGCTACGTTCCCTAGCGGGAATCGTGGCTGTTCCGCACCTAAAGCATCGACTCTCCTGCCGGATAGAGCTATGATCACACCGTCCCTCCCTTTGTTAGTCAGTATCGCACAGCGACGGAGAGCGGTTTTTCCCCGCCAGCTTCGAAAGGAAAGACCCATGCCGATTCATCCCGAACGATGGAAATCATTGTTGAGCCGTTACGAAAAAGACCGCCCCCATCGCATGTTAGCTCTGGACGGGGGAGGGATACGTGGCCTGATCACCCTTGGCATCCTCAGCAATATCGAGAGTCTGATCGCGCAGCATACTGAACATAAGAGGCTGTGCGATTATTTCGACTACATCGCGGGCACCAGTACCGGCGCGATTATCGCTGCCGGGCTGGCTATGGGCATGTCCACGGCGGACCTCATCAAGTTCTACCAAGACAACGGGGAGGAGATGTTCTCGCATGCCCGGCTAATTGAGCGTGTCAAGTACTTCTACACGGCCGATCCACTGAAGGCGAAGCTGCAAGTCGTGTTCGGGGCGAACACGACGCTGGAGCAGGCGGACGACCCCCAGCAGCAGAAGCTCCAGAGCCTGCTGCTGGTGGTCACAAAAAATGTCACCACTGACTCGCCCTGGCCGATCAGCAGCAATCCCGATGCGAAGTACAACGAACCCAGCCGCCAGGATTGCAACCTGAGAATTCCGCTGTGGCAACTGGTTCGCGCCAGTACCGCTGCCCCGGTTTTCTTTCCGCCGGAAATTCTGCAGTGGGATCCTAGCAATCCTGCCAAGACGTTCGTGTTTGTCGATGGCGGTGTCACTCCGCATAACAATCCCGCATTTCTGCTCTACCGCATGGCTACCGAGCCGGCTTACCGGTTGAACTGGAGTACCGGGGAGAACCGGATGTTGATCATTTCGGTCGGGACCGGCGCCGCGGAATCCATGGGCGCGACCGCAGCGGCGCCCAATAAGAACATCGCTTCGACGTTAACTGGATTACCCGGAGAGCTGATGTACGGCATTCTGGTGGAGCAGGACGTCAACTGCCGCACGGTTGGACGTTGCACCTACGGAGCTCACCTGGATCGCGAAATCCTGGATCTGGTTCCCCGGCGGATCAGGGAAGGCATGAGCATGGAGGAGCAATACAAGGCGCCCCTGGTTCCTCTGTCCACGGATCTGGGCCGTCGCTTCTTGTACGCCCGCTACAATGCCGACCTCAGCCAACTAGGCCTCAAAGCACTGGGATTTTCCAACGTCGACCCCGACAAGATTCAGAAGATGGATGCGGTCGAGAATATTCCCGCACTTCTCGAAATTGGCAAGCAAGCCGGCAAGGTGGTCGACGCAGCGCATTTCGGACCGTTTATTTAGGCAGGGAGATGGCTTATGGCTTTGAAGGCGTTTATCGTCCGTCCCTTCGGGACCAAGGGCGGCATCAACTTCGAGGATGTTCAGGCAAAGCTCATCAAGCCTGCACTTGATGCCAGCGGTATTCAGGGCGGCACCACGGAGCCATTCCTGCAAGCCGGCAACATTCGCGCCGACATGTTTCAGCAGTTGCTGGTGGCCGACTTCGTGATCGCCGATATCTCCATTCACAACGCGAACGTATTTTACGAGCTCGGAATCCGGCACGCGTTGCAGCCCGGCCGCACTTACCTGATCCGCGCCAAAATCAAGAAGGAGCGCAAAGATCGCGGCCCAGAAGACGAGGTTCCGTTCGACATCAAGACTGACCGTTATCTGGAGTACGATCCGGATCACCCGGAACAAAGCCTGGCGTTTCTGAAAGACGGAGTGCAGCAGACGATTGCCTCCGAGAAACCTGACAGTCCTGTTTTCCAGATGCTTCCCGACCTGGAGGCGCAAGAGCGTTCGCGCTTCCTGCCGGTGCCGCAAGGTTTTCGCGACGATGTCGAGTTGGCTTTCAAGGCCCGGCAGTTGGGCCTGCTCGGTTTGCTGGCCGCCGAAGCCCGAGAGTTTTTCTGGGCGTCAGAAGGGCTGCGGATGGTGGGACGAGCCCTATTTGATCTCAAAGCACATCAGCAAGCGCGGGAGACGTGGGAAGAACTCTTGGATTCCAATTCCGCGGAAATCGAGACCAACCAGCGCCTGGGAACGATCTATCAGCGCCTGGGAGATTTAGACGCTTCCAATCAGGCGCTCAGCCGAGTGCTGGCCAACAAACGCGCGACCGATCCGGAGCGCGCTGAAGCTCTCGCGTTGATTGCTCGCAACATTAAGGACCGCTGGCGATCGTCATGGTCTGGTTTGCAGGGAGACGACGCTGCCGCCAAGGCCCTGCAATCGCCCGAACTCATGAAGGCGATCGATAAGTATTTGCGGGGCTTCCAGGAAGACCTGAACAGTTTCTATCCGGGACTGAACGCGCTGAGCCTGATGACGATTGCGGTGGAATTGGCCAAGCGCTTACCGGACGTTTGGGAAGCCCGCTACGATAGCGCCGAACAAGCGAAGGCTGAACTGGACCGTTTGCAATCGCAACGCCAGACCTTGGCAGGCGCGGTCAACGTTGCTCTGGATGCTGCCAAACAGCGTTTGTTGCAGCAAGGTCAGACGGATGTTTGGCACGATATCAGCGTGGCCGATTTCCAGTTCCTGACCAGCAACAAGCCGGCGAAGGTGGCCTTTGCCTACCAATCGGCTTTGGACGGCGTCTCCGATTTCAACTCCGATTCGGTCAGGTCGCAACTGGAGATGTTCCAGCAGCTAGGCGTTTTGCCCGACAGTGCCAAACAAGCTTTGGCAGTGTTCCCGCCTGCCGCAGCCGCCAAGGCTGCGGTTGCGCCTCCAGGTCGGGTGATTCTTTTCACTGGCCACATGATCGATGAGCCGGGAAGAACGCCACCGCGTTTTCCTCCTTCCTTGACGGCAGCGGTGCGTGCCGCGATTCGAGCCGCGGTACAGCAGGAGTTGGGCCGTACCAAGGGCGTCATCGTAGGGATTGCCTCCGGGGCGAGCGGGGGAGATCTGCTGTTTCATGATGTCTGCGGAGAGCTTGGAATTGAACATCAGCTCTACTTGCCACTGCCTCCAGACACCTTCCGTAACGAATCGGTGTCGCCAGCGGGACGGGAATGGCAAGATCGATTCGACACACTGCGCGGGGAATCGCAGGCGGTTCACGTCATGGCTACATCGCCGGAGCTGCCTTTATGGCTGTCGACCCGCAAGGACTATACCTGCTGGCAGCGAGCCAATCTGTGGCTGATTCATGAAGCGCTGGCGATGGGGGCGAACAATTTCACCCTGCTCGCCTTGTGGGACGGTGTCAAGACGGAGGGATTGGGCGGCACGTTCAACATGAAAATGATGGCTCAGCAACGCGGTGCGGCAATCGTCACTATCGACATCACCGAACTTCTCAAGGCAAACCCGATTACCGACGCGGCCAAGGTTTAGTCTTTTGGGGGACGTGCAGCTTTGGCTACTCTGCGATAAGCGCTGGTGCTTTTATCAAGAGCATACCTCTAAGAAACTGCATGAGATCAAACAACTGACTTGAAGATTCGCCGGTGGTCTAGGACAGCCGAAAATCCCGCCCGTAGGGGCGACTCAGTTTAGCCCAGGACGGAGCCGCAGGCGCAGTCCTGGGTAGCGTGCAAGATGATTCGAGTCCCGTCGGGACGGCACAGGTTTTTCACGCGATGCCCAGCCGCTGGGACACTGTTCTATATTTCGCGAGAAGATCGGCGCGCCAGCAGCGCACCATCTGTACTGCCGGACCTAGTACCGCCCATAACCGATCTGGAGTGAGTCGGACTGGCTGGAGCTCGACACTTTGCGATGTTGTAACCGTAGATGGCCAGGCAGAATAGATTGGCCGGAACAAAACCGATCTGCGCCGTGCGAAATGCGATCACGCAGATCACGGCACTATTAGCCGAAGCGATAATCCATCCCTGCCACATCCGCCGGCCAACCAGAATTGTGGAAAGTACGGTCAGAATGCAAGAGAAGTAATCCAGACGAAAGCCCATGGCTCGAAAGCGAATCCTCTAGGATGCGGAAGCGGCGCAATCTCCGCCAACCTGCGTCGGAAATCTCTTTACATAAGTTTTTCGAGGTTTGTATCAGGGCACGGCTTCAGCCGTGCCGAAAAGCATCATTTCCCTTGATCTTTAGCCCTTGAACAGCGGGTGCAGGGCCCGAAGTTCAGGAGCATGCTTACGCCTCGATATTCACGCTGAGATGGCTTGCCGGCCCAATTTGCGGCAGAGATTGCCGAGCGATTTCTGTTCCTCGGGGCTGAGGGCGTCCATGAACTCGAGCAGGGCAGCCGCATGTTGCGGGAACAGGTTTCGGATGAGCGATTTGCCCTTGGAAGTTAATACTACGATCAGGACCCGGCCGTCTTCCGGACTGCGTTGCCTTTTCGCCAGTCCCTGCTTTTCCAGATTGCCCACAACCATAGTCAAGTTGCCGCCGGTGGTGAGCACCTTCTGCGCAATATCGGTAAGCGACATGGGTCCAAGATGATAAAGAGCTTCCAGCACCGCGAACTGGGTGAGCGTCAAGCCGCTATCGCCGAGTTGGTGGGCGGCAACGGTGCGAGCCGCGTTCGCGGCGCGCATCAGTTTGACGTAGGCGTTCAACGCCAGACGTTCCTGACTGCAATGCGGTTGGTTGCCGGCCACGGGGGTTGGTTGCCTCTGCCTTGCAATACTAAAACATTGAAGCAATTCCCGCGATTGCCGGGCTATTTGATGCCTGCATGTTCCGCCGCCAGCTGGCCGAGGACGCTCCAGTCATGCTTGTCGAAGCCGTGACCGAGGGCGGTAAGCATATGATCGCGAATCAGGCTGGCCAGCGGCAGAGGCGCATCGACGCTCTCCGCCGCAGCCAGGGCGAGACGAACATCTTTCAAGCCCAGACGCAAGGCGAAGCCCGCTTTCTCATGCTTTCGGTCCGCGATCAGACCGCCGTAGGTTTTGTAGACCGGAGCCGCAAACAGCGTATTGGTAAGGAAGTCTACGTATTCGTGAGGATCGATTCCATACTTGCGGGTGAGGGCAATGGCTTCCGCCAGCGACTCGATGACCGAGGCTATCATAAAGTTGCCGCTGAGTTTGACCACGTTGGCCATCACCGGCTTTTCGCCGATGACGAAAACCCGCTGGCCCATCGTCTCCAGCACCGGCTGGAAGCGCTCCAGTATAGCTTTCTCACCGGCTGCGGCGATGAACAACTTGCCCGCTTCGGCAGCGTCAGGACGTCCGAAGACAGGAGCGGCGACGTAGTGATGCCCGCGCTTCTCATGCTCGTCGGCCAAGCGATGGGAAAGCGCCACGCTGATCGTGCTCATGGAAATATGGGTCGCGCCCGGAGGCAGGGTTTCCAGCGCGCCACCGGCAGACAAAACCGCCGCTTCGACAGCCGTGTCGTCCGCCAGCATGTTGATAAGGACTTCGGCACCACGGGCAGCTTCCGCCGCAGATTTGCCCACCTTGGCGCCTTCGGCCCGCAACGGCTCGGCTTTGGCCAAGGTGCGATTCCAAACCGTAATTTCGTGTCTGGCGCGAAGCAGGTGCCGCGCCATGGGGGTCCCCATATTGCCCAATCCAAGAAATGCGATCTTCATTCCTCGCTCCTGTACGAAATATTCCGACGATGTAATAGATGTTTGACGTTGAAGCTTTGATGCGCAAGAGAATCGACATAGCCGGTGACGATTTTTGGACAGCCAGCAGAGGCTTCCCGCTGAACAGTGTGGAGTGCCGGAAGGATACCGGTCAGGGGCTTTCACGAAAACCGTGTCCGTTCAGCACAAAGTGATTCCATGTAAGACAGCGGTTGCCGCGCCTGCAGTCGATGATCAGGGGAGGGATAGTAAGGTCGGGGAGAGCCGGATACCTCGTTGCCGGGCCCTTTGCAGGAAGCGCTCTCGCAGGCTCTTTTCTGGACTTGTCGTCGGGCCGGCATCGAACTCGGAGAGGGAATCTTGCGTGAGAGGCAAGCCGCAGCGGACGATCTCGATCAACTCCGCTTCGACCTGCGCGCAGGGCGAACAGACGCGGGCGTGTTCCCGAAAACTCTGAAGTTCCTCGTCCGAGAGATGACCTCCCGCCGACAAAGCAGCGAGTTCTTCAAAATACGAATGATCCAGCGTTGTCACAGCCCCACACGCTTTTATGCTCTCGGTTGGTTCGCCGCGACGAAGGAACGCAGCTTTTTCAAACCGCGATAGAAGTGATGTCTCACATTGAGCAGAGATTCATTGGTTCGAGCTGAAATCTCCCGCATCGTAAGCCCTTCATAGCTGGCGAGGAAGATAACATTTCTCTGCTTCTCGTTCAACGTTTCCAGGCCTTGCCGTATCAGATGCGCAACGTCTCCCTGGCTGAGCCGACCAAAGCTCGAGGTCTTCTGGCATAGTTCGGGTTTGATATCGTCAACGCTGGTCTGACCGTAAAAGCTCCTGGCATTCAATTGCTGCCGGCGATTGATCGACCGGTGATATGCATACTGTAGCAACCACCCTTTACAAGTGCCTTTAGCCGGATCGAATTGTGCCGCCGAACGGAAGATTTCGAAGAATACGTTTTGCATTACGTCTTCCGCCTCGCTGGAATCGCGGACAATCTTTCGGGCGATGCTATAGATCAGGCGATGGTAGCGATCAAACAGGACAGCAAGCGCATCCTGCTCTCCGGCCTGTAACGCGCTCATCAAATCTTCGTCACTCAGGTGTGGGAGCTGAGTGAGGCGGAGAAGCGGATCCGAATGAGACGTTGCGAGAGCTGAGTCGTGCATCGTCTTGACTGCAGTTTGCCGGTTGTAAGTGACAACAGCCCCATCCTAAGGAAGCCGGGGCCACAATACGACCCGGAAAACTACTAACCATACTGTAAAAATCTTAGTGGCTTGGCACAGATCCCGGTCTTCAAAGGCATTCTTTCTTCGCAGGAAGCGTTCCAAAACAGGAATCGAATTCAATTTATGTGTAATAGCTCATACTTGATCTGACACTCTGATTAAGGTCAAGCGGCGGTCGCCGGGGACGCGCCGGCGCCTGCGCTGCGCTGTTCGGGGCTCCGCTCCGGCGCCGGCGCTGCGTTCACGAACGAGTCCAGCATTTTCTCCCTGGCCAGCGGCAAAGAATCCAAGAAGGTCTGCATCGGCGTCTTGCCATAGCAGTATTTGCCGGAATGCGGGCGTGTCCGATTGTACTCGTCGAGCCACAGATCCAGATCGGCTTGCAGCTCCTCCAGGCTGTGATAAAGCTTCTTGCGAAAGGCTGTGGCGTAGAACTCTTCCTGGATGGTGCGATGGAAGCGTTCGCAGATGCCATTGGTCTGCGGATGGCGAGCTTTGGTGCGGCTGTGGTCGATGTTCTCCACCGCCAGGTACAGCTCGTACTCGTGATGTTCACGCTGCCCGCAGTACTCCGTGCCCCGATCGGTAAGCACACGCAGCAGCGGGATGTCATGCTCTTCGAACAAGGGCAGCACTCGGTCGTTGAGCAGGTCGGCGGCCACCAGCGCATTCTTGCGGTCATAGAGCTTGACGAAGGCTACCTTGCTATAGGTATCGAGGAAGGTCTGCTGATAGATGCGACCTACACTCTTGATGGTGCCCACGTAATAGGTATCTTGCGTACCCAGGTAGCCAGGATGCGCGGTTTCGATCTCGCCGTGCGCTTCTTTCTCTTCGCGAGCCCGTTCCAGAGCGCGCAGCTGCTCCTCGGTGAGGACCAGATGTTCCTGAGCGGATTTGGCTTCCAGAGCCTTGAGTCGCTTGCGAAAGGTCTCCAGATCATGCCGCAGCCAGACGCTGCGCACCCCAGTGGGAGAAACGAACAGACCGCGCTGGGTCAGCTCGTTGGCCACTCGTACCTGGCCGAAGGCCGGCTTTTCCAGGGCGATCTCCAGCACTGCCTTTTCGATGTGCTCTTCGACCCGATTTTTGGGACAGGGTTTGCGTCGGCTGATCTCGCGCAACGCCATCGCGCCGCCCGTCTCGTACAACTCCTTGAAGCGATAAAAGCTGTCGCGGGAATAGCCCATCACTTTACAAGCCTCCGAGACGCTGCCTAGCATCTCGGCCAGCTTCAGCAGACCCACTTTGTTCTTGATAACTTTCTCTTCGCTGCTCATCTGACATTCTCCTCCGCGCTGGTCGCGCGAGTTTAGCAAATGTCAGATCAAGTTGAAACTAGAACAATTTATGGCTGGGGTCAACTTTACGTTTGGCGGAAAGCAGGAACTTCCACGACTTTCGGCATCTAAGTTGCGCGAGTGAGTTGCTCGCGGGACAACTCACTCCTTCTTTTTCGGGAAGCTGTCGATGGAAGAACCTTAGTCTGAACTTAAGTAGCTGCCGCAAATCAGATGCACGAGTCGACCATGGCAGACGCAATTCCCTATCTGACGTTTTTGTTTGCAAGCAGTTGACAGTCCCAGGTCAGCGCCCGACCAGAGGACACTAACCTGGGTGCCCACTCTTGTAGTTCACTGCCGGGGCTGCGCGATCTCATCAGCGAACCGCTGCGAGGTCTTGGTGAGGAAATCCTGGTTCATGTCAACCAACTCTTGGATAAGTTTCCCCAACGTCTCCCCGTCCGAATTGTCGATGGCAAGGTCAATCTCTCCCTGTCCATCCTTGCGCCACATCTCACCTGTCCGTCGGTACATCCTTTCGACCACGGCCTTGTCGTCACCGGAGAACTAGAGATACCACCTTTGCCTCGATGGCTTTCGGATCGGCAAAACGGGGGTCCCCTGCCGCTGCTCGTCTCAATTCATTCATAGCGCGGTTGAAGGCGCTCACGTCTTTTCTGTCAAGCTTCCGTCCCAGGAACATCTGAAGCACTTGGTAACGAATTCGCACGGCGAACTGCATGGTCAGGGCCAAGGCGGCCAGAGCAGGATTCATCTCCGTGGTTTCCGGCGGCAACACCGTTTCGTTAAATAAGAAATCTATCGCTTCTACCTTCTGGTCTTTCTGGTCTTTTTTTCGCTGTTTTACTGCACAGATGGTGGGTTGCACATTCCGGCGCTGTCCCAAGCCAATAGTCGTGCGGATGGGTGGCACTTCTTCCCTGTCGCCCACGGCCTGCACGGCACGGGCTAACTCCAAGACCCAACCTTCATCTTTGCCAAATCCCTGGGCTTTCTTGAACCAGTCGCCAAATATCGGCTTGGTGGCCTTTAGTCCAAAGAGTTGCCTGCACTCCTCGTTGCTGTCGACGACTTTGCCGGCCGCTAGCTGCGCCCACCCCTTCACTGCGGACGCGTCCTCGAACTCCACCTCCATATGAGGCCCACAGCAGTATTTCCGGATCGGTGGTTGGATCAGATCCACGATCTCCTTAGCCTTCCCGTCAAGGTCAGGCAGCGCTTTGTTCAGGGCAGGCATTCCGGGAATAAAGTCCGATTCGTGGAAGAGGCCAGTGAGGAAGTCCTTCACTACGCCCGGCTCAGCGGGAACCGATTGACGGTCTTTCAGAGCATTTGCTACCTCGTTATCGGAGTGGTGCAGGCACACTAATCGACCCGCAAGATCCTGGCCCCGTAAACCCCGTAAGTAGTAGCCAGCCTCTAATAGTAGCCAGTCCCTGTCGTCTCCTTGCTCTCCGGGCGATGGAAGCAGCAGTAGGAACCAGTCGCACTGGGGAATTGTCTCCATAATCTTCTTGTGCCAGTCTTGTCCCGCCAGTTCCTTCGTGTAGCGGTTCATACCTTCGATCTCAAGCTTTCCAGCTGACCACACTGTCAGCCGCGCCGCAATCTCTTGCGCGATTTCCTGGTCTTTACGTTTGTAACTGAAGAAGACCTTGATGCTCCCACGCGAGAGCGGTCTCAGTACGCGACGCAAGGTCCTTACAAGCTCCTTACGGGGCGCTGTAGCGTGGTGCTTTAAAAGCCACTCCGCGGCATCTCTCGCGTATGGTTCTACGTTGATGTTTTTGGCTATAAAGTTTTCGATCACCGGCTCGTGCAGGATGGCATCTACGCCACTCGTCTCTTCCAAAACGCTTGATGTTTTTTTAGGGCTCATATCCGGCTCCTCGCTGTAGTTACAGCCCAGCTTCTTTCGAATCGGATCGTGGTGAAAGCTTGACTCTGGCAGGCGCGGGAGAAGAGAAATCGCGGGCCTCATACCTGGTCGCGACCTCGAACCCACTGGCAGGAAACAGGGACGAGGACTTTCTCTCCTCTCGTACCCAAGATGATTACAGCCTCGCGGCATTGTCATGTCAGTGATAACTGCCTCATGTCGAAGTGACAGCCGAGGTCCGGTGGTCCCAGCGTCCCTGGTTTCCTGGGCGACAGACCAGAGTTGGTCTTTATCAGTGGGAATCAATAGCAAAGAAGCCGCTTAACCTGCGTCCAGGCAGGTGGTCAGCACAGCAAGCGACTCTTTTCCCAAAACGGGCTATAATAGTAATTTCTTGCTGTCGACCGCAACTAAACGCTTGCGTTCGCGTTGCGCGGGACGCAATCTGAATTCGTTTGGACGGGACCGGTGGTGTTACCAGAACCCGCGCCGGATGTTCTTCCCGTTCCTTGGTTGCTAACCTTTGCAGCAGTTGCCAGGCGCGAAGTTTGCAGCTCCTCCGAAGCGCGTAAGTCGTTTAGCTAGGGAAGAGGCTGTAACTTTGGCCACCGCCTTGGCACAATTCGCATTGACTTGCGCGGGGAGGCCGAATGCACCCGCAGTCCAAATCCGGATCCCGTCGTTAACCTAAGCAGAGAGGGGGCAGCAACACAGCCCAATCGACGTTCTCAATCAAGGCTACCGAAAACTGATTCGGAGGTTGCGGGCGCACTTGCAGGGTTTGCACCAAGCCGCCACTTGCCGATCCAGTTCCAGGGTGCGATTCGCGACCCCAAAGCAGCTGTATGGATTTCGTCGCGGGCGCCCCGAATCAGCAGGCCAGCCGTTCTAGAGAGGAGTGCCATGCCATGACTTTCGCAAACCCTCGATTTTTGGTTGCTAGTAGCAAATCAAGCAGTGTTGACTCTGGCCAACATCAGATATCACCAAGCTATCGCGTCATGGTGCGCGCGATTGCCTTCATGATGCTGCTTCTCGCAGTGGCTTCCAGCCAAAAACTCTGGTCGCAAACGCCTACGCCTGAGCCGACTCTGAAGGTGAAGCCGCAATTCTTTACCCCCAAGGACCGCCAGGAGGCCATTCGTAAAGCCTCGATTTTCACGCCTAAGGCAGTTGCAGATGCCGACATTATGGCTGGCCCCGCGCAGAAGAAGAAAGAGTTCCAATTCCATTTCAATGACAAAGTGACCTGCGAGTTCGTAAGCCCGGGCCAGCAGATGGGCGGAAACACTCCCAAGTTCTTGTGCAAGATCACGCGAATTGAAAGTCTGGATGGGCAAGTGCAGACCTTGACCGATCAGACGAACGACGACCCCCTCAAGGTGAAGTTCGGGGCCGACAACAAAGAGGTTTACGCGGAAATTGTCTCCAGTCGACTGCTCTGGGTGCTGGGCTTTTACACCGACGCGTGGTTCCCCATTCGGGTGGAATGCACCAACTGTCCGGCCGACCCGGAATCGGGTTCAGGGGATCGGGCGCCTCGTACCTTCAACCAAGCTTCGGTGGTGAGGAAGTTCGATGGCCACAAGATGTACGAAACGGGAAAGGAGGATGAAGGCTGGAGCTGGAAGGAATTTGAGGAGCTTAACGGACGTCCAACCTATGAAAAAGATGGACTGAAGCTGATGGCCGCCTTCATCAGTCACAGCGACAACAAGCCCCCGCAGCAGCGATTGGTCTGCGATACCGTCAACATGGACACGACTACACACCCGGTGACGACTACGTGCACAAATTCGCAAATGGTAGTCCAGGATGTGGGCGCAACCTTCGGCAGCGGCGGCGCATTCACTAGCAATAGCACCGCCAAAATGAATCTGCACGAATGGTCCAACAAGCCGGTGTGGTCCAAAGTTGGATCGGCGAGTAGCAACAAGCCGCCGCAGTGCCAAGCCGTGCTCCATAAGAGCTTGACTGCGAAGGATGGTCTTAATAACCCGACGATTAGTGAAGAGGGAAGGCGCCTTACCGCGGGGCTACTTTGCCAGCTTTCGGATCAGCAGATAACGAATTTGTTCAAGCTGTCACGAGTTGCCGAAATGCCGGAATACCACAACAGCGATGGAACCTTCAAGCAAGGTCAATCTGAAGATTCGATCGTGCAGGAATGGGTGACCGTGTTCAAAGAAAAGCGGGAAGACGTAGCGAAGGGACGCTGCCAATGGAAGAATCAGCCAACGGATCTGGTTGTAATCGATAATCCGGCTGGACTTTCCAGCGTACCCAATTACTGTTCAGCGAAAGTGTATTGAGGATTCTTGCGGCTGTCGGGCGGCATTGTTGTTTGCGGAAGGGCTCAGGGCGCTGTCCACGCCCTGAGCCAGTCACTTTGGGCCAGGCGACATCGTTCTACAGGAGCCGGGTATGAATAACAAAAGCAGCCATCCCGAATTCGATCAAGTTTCTGACTCCAAAAACCTCTCCCAGCTGATCCGCAGCAACGCGCCGGAATATTGGAAGTACATGAAGAAGGAGGCAGACCTGCGAGGGCTGGAGCCCTACCTGCACTTCGAAGGGGCGGTTGCCGGGGATCCGCACCTGGGAAACTTTGGGCCGATACCCGTCATGACGGACCAGGGGTCGAGAGAGATGCGATTTGTGAATATCGACTTTGACGACGCCGGTCATGCGCCTTTTGTGCTGGATTTCATCCGCTACGCGGCCGCCATCAAAGCTCAATGCAAGCAGATGAAAAGCCAGGTTTTGCAGGAAGCCTACCTCTTGGGACTTGCAGGAAAGAAGGTTGCTCCTCCCAGTAAGGTACAAGGCTACTTGAAAATGAAGGTCTCTGATTACGACGAACTGGCGGGGAAATATACGGCCAAGAATAGCTCGGACCAGGGATTCATATTCAAACCAGGTGAAATCGAACGCTACAGTGGAAAGATAAAGCCTTCCACCATCAAGAAGCTTTTCCCAGGTGAACAAGTCCGCAATCTTGCAGATCGGGTTGAGGAGCGGGGAGGAAGCTCCGGCGAGGCTCGGATCTGGGTCCTGGTCGAAGGAGCGCGCTCCCGGCGACGGATTTTTGAGTTGAAAGAATATGCCAAACCCGGAACCGCATGCTATCGCGTACAACCGCCCGTCAAGCAATGGTTATCCGAAATCCGCCAGGCATTCTGGCCGGGACTAACCGGCGCTGACTACGATCTCCTATCTCTCGCCGGCGGAGGATGGTTTTGGATTCGCGAGAAAAGAGTGTCGTTGATCGACGTGCCCTATTCCAGTCAGAAGAAAAAGGAGATTGACTTTGTGATTGGTCTGGCGACTTATGATGCGAATTTGCTGGGTCTTGCCCACGGCAGTCAGGCGCAAGCCTCGGGTTATGTCGCCGCCATTCATAGGGACACAGTAAAGTTCCATCATGCAATCAAGGAGGTTGAGAGAGCGTATTTAAAGTCAGCAAAGAAGGCTTTCAAGAAAAAGCAGGGTTCTGCTCCAAAGGGCAATGCTCATCCCTCGTGAGTGACGGTGGCGATCCTTCTGCGTCGGATGTAACCTGCTTACAGCAGCCCATGCACCACATAATGAGAGCCCGTTGGATCTTGCCGATTGCGGCTGTCCTGGTGATTGCCATCGCATCGGTCGCGATTCTCACCCGCGATGTGCCGGCTCCAAGCCAGCCGCTGGAACTCTGCCCACCGATTGCAGTTCCGTTTCGCTTTGTTGCGCTTGGAGACACTCGCTTTACCCAATCGACCGATCCGGAAGTTTCCAATGGCGATATCCGGCGCGCTATCGTACACGCGGTCGCCGAGGAGAGGCCGGCATTCATTTCCTTCGACGGAGACATCGTGTACCGGGGAGATCACCCTGGCGACTGGAGGGTATGGGATGAGGAGACTTCTGTCTGGCGTGACGAAAAGATCCCCGTATATCCTGCGCTGGGCAATCATGATCTGCACGGCAGCCAGAACACCGCATTGTCCAACTACTTCCAGCGCTTCCCTGATTTGCAGGAGCACCGATATTATTCGGTACGATTTGCCAATTGCCTGATGCTGATGCTGGACAGTTCCTTGAAAGAGGTTGCCGGCCCACAAGGCGACTGGATCAAGCAGACGCTCGACCAGTTGCCGGAAGATGTGGCGTTTGTCATCCTCGTATTTCACCATCCTCCTTACACCAGCTCCTCCGACGAGGGGGTGTTCGGTGACGGTCACTCGGCGCGCTCAAATGAGCAGGCCTTGGCGAAGGTGCTGGAAGAAAGGCAGCAGCTTAACAGTCAGGTCCGTTTCGTGGTTTTTGCCGGGCATATTCACAACTACGAACGGTTCCAACACGGTGGCGTAACTTATTTTGTAACGGGAGGGGGTGGAGCCCATGCCTATCCCATCGAGCGAAGCCCCAGCGATCCGTTCCAAAGCACAACCGTGAACTATCACTACCTTCTGGCCGAAGTGTCTGCAGATAGCATGAAGGTCACCATGCATCGGATTGAACTGACGAATGGAAAAGAAATCTGGACTCAACCCGATGCTGTGACAATTTCTGTCCCCTCCAAAAAAGAATGAAGCGGAATCCGCTTCAAGTGGTAGCGCGGACGGTGAGGGGTTGAGAAAGCCCTCCCGAGTGTGTTTTCCTGAATAGTTGTTTGGACAGTGTTTCCAGCTAATTAAAGGCTTTCTTATATGATCGGATTTTCGACACGACTCTCTTACGCAGTTCGCTGTTTTTTTGCCATCCTTTTACACGCAGAGATCCCGCAGGACATCGCACGCAAGCTGATCAAGCTTGCGCAAGACACTGCGCCCCTTTCCCGAAAGGATTTGCCCAGTACACCGCCGAGCAGGAAAGACGATGCTCGGGGAGAGGAATCGGTTGATCGAGCGGTGCAGATGCTAGGCTTGTTCCAACGAGATGGGCGGCTTATCGATTTTCTTGCGGAAGACGTAACTCCCTATCCAGACGCACAGCTGGGCGCGGCGGTTCGAAGCATTCACACCTCCTGTCGCCAGGTCCTCGAACGTTATGTGAAGCTCGATCCAGTAATCGAGTCGGAAGAGGACCAGCCGGTAACCGTGCCGGCAGGTTTCGATCCTGCGGCTATCAAACTTGTTGGGAACGTCACTGGCGACCCACCTCTTCGAGGGATGCTGCGACATCGTGGGTGGAAGGTGAAGGAAGTTTCTTTGCCATCTCTGCCTCAGGGATCGGGACGAGCCATTGTGGCTCCCGCCGAAGTTGAGATTCCTTAGCACAGCGTCCGCAGTTTCGGATCACTTTGACTCACACAACCTGTGATCCGGTTCATGGAGATCTGATTGGACTCACAATTGATCGTTGGTATCGACCTTGGCACGACGAATTCTGCAATAGCGCATTCGCGCGTCTCAGCTGCCGAGGACACAAACGTAATCGAGCTGGAGAACATCCCGCAACTGGTTAACCCGAACGAAGTCGCCGACCGGACGTTGCTGCCCTCTTTCCTTTATATCCCCGGCGAAATGGATTTTCCCAAGGGCAGCTTGAAATTGCCTTGGGACAAGGAACCGAAGTTTGTCATTGGTGAGTTAGCTCGTAAACGAGGCTCCGAGAATCCGATAAGGCTGGTAGCTTCAGCCAAGTCGTGGCTTTCTAACGCAGCCGTGAACCGGACCACGCCAATTCTGCCCTGGCAGTCGCCTGAGGAAGTATCCAAACTTTCGCCGGTGGAAGCCTCTTCGCAATACCTGCGCTACCTGCGCACGGCGTGGGACAGCAATCATGCCGACCAACCTTTGAGCGAGCAAGACGTGCTGCTTACCGTGCCCGCTTCGTTCGACGAAGAAGCACGCGAGCTGACACTCCGTGCGGCCGAGCAGGCCGGCTTGCAACATGTGACTCTGCTCGAAGAACCGCAAGCTGCGTTTTACGCCTGGCTCGAGGCCCAGGGTGATGCGTGGCGCAGGCGAATCAAGGTGGGCGACCTGATTCTGGTATGCGACGTTGGCGGAGGTACGACGGACTTTAGCCTCATCACGGTCTCGGAGGAGAATGGCGATCTGGCGCTCAAGCGCGTGGCCGTGGGCGATCACATCCTGCTGGGCGGCGACAATATGGATCTGGCGCTGGCGCGATTGCTGCAACAGCGATTGGAGGCCGAAGGTCATTCCATCGATACCCATCATCTCCACGGGCTATGGCACCAATCTCGTCTGGCGAAGGAATATCTGTTTGAAAATCCCGGCAGCAAGAAGCACGACGTTACTCTGTTGGGCAAAGGACGGAAGCTGGTAGGCGGCACTATCAAGACCGAACTGCTGCGGGAAGACGTGGACCGGGTGCTGCTAGAGGGATTTTTTCCTAAAGTTCGAAGCGACGAAATGCCTCTGCGACAGCGCCGAATCGGCTTCCAGGAGTTGGGATTGCCATTTGCCGCCGACGCGGCGGTGACGAAACACCTGGCCCGCTTCCTCTCGCAGCAAGTCCAGAACAGTCCGGAGGCCGCGAACATCCGGCGTGGCCGGAGTGGACTGGCTTGTCCCACGCACGTGCTGTTCAACGGCGGCGTCATGAAAGCCGAGGCGTTGCGGGGACGATTGGTGGAAGTACTAAATCAGTGGCTGGGCGAAGAAGGATTCGAAGCACTGGGATCTGCACAAGTCCTGGATGCGCCCGATCTTGAACATGCGGTAGCGCGTGGTGCGGCTTATTACGGGCGGGCGCGGCGTGGACAAGGCGTCAGAATCAGGAGCGGCGCCTCGCGCACCTACTACATCGGAATCGAAAGCGCGATGCCGGCTGTGCCCGGCATGGAAGCTCCGCTGAAGGCGCTTTGCGTTGTGCCCTTCGGCATGGAAGAAGGCACCGAGGCGCAAGTCCCTGATCGTGAGTTCGGCCTGGTCGTAGGCGAGCCCGCCGAGTTCCGGTTCCTCAGTTCGACGATTCGAAAGCAGGACCATGTCGGTGACCTTCTGGAGAACTGGGGTAGTGAGATCGAGGAGTTAAGCCCGCTCGAGGTGACGCTCAAGGTTGACGGAGAACAAGGTGTGGTTCTGCCGGTACGCCTGGAGTCGCACGTAACGGAAATCGGCACGCTCGAGGTCTGGTGCGTCTCCCGTGACGGAACGCAGCGCTGGAAGCTGGAACTCAACATTCGCGACAAGAGCGACTGATGGACGAGCGTGCCAAGGGCTCGGGGGCAGCGAACGAGCATTCTTCCCGCTACCTGATCGGGGTTGATCTCGGTACCACCAACTCGGTCGTTGCTTATGTCGACACTCAGGAGACGCCGGTCGAAGGGTCTTCCGGCATTCACGTGTTCGATGTGCCTCAGCTCGTCGGTCCAGGCGAGGTTCGGGAACTCCCGCATCTTCCTTCTTTCCTGTATTTCCCTTCGGAAGCTGAAATCGCATCCGGGACGCTCGCGCTTCCCTGGGATGCGAGCCCGTCTTCTATCGCGGGAACGATGGCCCGGGAACAAGGCGCGCTGCTACCCGGACGCCAGGTTTCGTCGGCGAAGTCGTGGTTATGCCAAAGCGCGGTAGATCGAACGGAAGGTATTTTGCCCGTCGAGGCAGAAGCGTCGGCTCCCAAGGTTTCTCCGGTGGAGGCTTCGGCGCGCTATCTCATGCATCTTCGCGATGCGTGGAACGCTGCGATCAACGCCGACGAGGCCAGCAATGCGGAACACCGCTTCGAGAATCAGGATATTGTCCTGACGGTACCCGCGTCGTTCGACGAAGAAGCGCGTGAGCTCACGGTGGAAGCGGCACGCCAGGCGGGGCTGAAGGGCCTTACCCTTCTGGAAGAACCGTTGGCTGCCTTCTATGCCTGGATAGCGGAACACCAACACGCTCTTCGGGAGCAAGTGCAGGACGGCGACCTGGTCCTGATTTGCGACATCGGTGGTGGCACGTCTGATTTCAGCCTGGTACGCGGCCGCGCCCGCGGCCAGCTGATCGAGTTTGAGCGGACTGCCATCGGCGCTCACTTGCTGCTGGGAGGAGAGAATCTTGACCTCGCGCTGGCGCATCGCGTTGAACAGAAGCTCGCGGCAAAGCTCAGCCTGCGCCAGCGCCGTGGGTTACAAGTTGCCTGTTCTGTCGCCAAGGAACGCCTGCTCAGTGAACCCGGGATTGATCGTCTTCCGATCAATATTCTAGGAAGCGGGCGAGCGGTGGTTGGCCAGATGCTCAGCAGCGAACTGACCCGCGACGAAGTTGTCGAGCTGCTGACCAATGGCTTCTTGCCTCTAACTGCGTCCGACGAACTACCAACCCGCAGCCGGCCGAGCGGCCTGCGGGAAATTGGCCTGCCCTACGAGAGCGATCCTGCGATCACAAAACATCTGGCGGCATTTCTGAGGCAAGCAGCGTTGGCGATGCGCGATGGGGCAAGGTTGCTCGCTCCGAGTCGCAACCACTGCGATATGGTTCAACCGGACGCGGTTCTTTTTAACGGTGGGTTTTGCGTGCCGGAAATCGCGCGGGAGCGAATCACTGAAGCCATATCGCGCTGGGTTAGCCCGAAGGACCACAGCTGGCGTCCGAAAGTCCTGCGCAACGCTTCCATGGGAAGTGCGGTAGCGTTGGGAGCCGCATATTACGGCAGCGTGCGGCGCGGAGCCGGCTTGCGGGTCAAGGCGGGCAGCGCCAGGAGCTACTACATTGGGATGCGGTCGGGCGAAGCGGTTTGCGTGTTACCCGCGGGAACGGACGAGGGCACAACTCTATCGCTCACGGGGCGGGAATTTTCAGTGCTGGCAAACCGGCCCGTGTCCTTTAACCTCTACAGCTCCACTGTCCGGCACGATGCCCACGGAGACTTGACGGACCTGGATATCGGCGACATGCACAGGCATGCGCCGCTCACAACCCTGCTACGGTACGGTAAGAAGCTTCAGGAGCTCGAGCTCGCGGTGCGTCTGGCAGTAAGCTTCACCGAAGTTGGGACGCTTGAACTCTGGTGTGAGTCGGTGAGCTCGCCGCATCGTTGGCGGCTACAGTTTGAGCTTCGCGGGAAAGCTGATGCCCTCCAGACCGCCGGTTCTGAGCTGACACCTGCTGGGACTGAGTCGCTATCGCCGCACCTTTCCAAAGAAGCTCTGCAAGCGGTTTCCCAGTCAATGCGGAAGGCATTCACCAAGCTTCCCGACGGCGCAGTCCCGGACCCCGCGCAGCTGGTGAACGAACTGGAGTCTGCTATTGGACTCAAAAAGGAATCCTGGCCCATCGGCATTCTTCGAGCGCTGTCAGACGCGCTCCTCGAGATTGCCGAGGGCCGAAAACTGAGCCCCCGCCACGAAGCGCGCTGGCTTAACCTCTGCGGTTATTGCTTACGGCCAGGCTTCGGAGATGCACAAGACAGCCAGCGGATCAACCAACTAAGAAAGGTCTATCAAGCTGGGCTCACATTTCCGGAGAATCTTCAGTCCCAAGTCGATTGGCTGGTGTTGTGGCGGCGAGTCGCCCCCGGCCTGAGTGCGGCGCATCAACATGAACTTCGAAACTACCTGGCTGGGCTCGGCATTGGACGTAAGAAATCAAGCGCGCGCCTGAATTCGCAGTTGGAGCGCGAAGGCTGGCGTCTGCTGGCCAGTCTCGAACACCTCTCCGGAGCCACGCGGGTCGCGCTAGGCAGCGAATTGCTGCGTAAGCTCAACAAAGAACCGGCGGATGGCAGCTGGCTGTGGTCACTAGGCAGATTTGGCGCACGCATTCCACTCTACGGCTCGCTCAATTGCGTCGTGCCGCCAGAGACGGCGGCGGACTGGATTGCTGCGCTTCTGGATTTGCGCGAACTGACGCACGAGACCGCGTCCGCAATTGTCCAACTCGCCAGGCTTACCGGTGATCGCGCACGCGACGTCAGCGACGAGGTGCGAGAGTTTGCCATGGCGCGGCTGTTGGAAAGCGGCGTCGCAGACGAAAGGATGATCGAACGGCTGAGGAATTTCGTGACTCCCGATCGCGACGACGTGGCTCGCACTTATGGTGAGTCGCTGCCCAAGGGCTTGCAGCTGGAAAGCACAGCAAACTGCTTGTCACCCGTCTCGGCATTAGGCGCCGAGCCACGGAAGTTAAGCTAGTTCAACTTCCGCTCAGTCCTTGTTCTCAGATGAAGATGGAGCGACCGTCTGAGTTCCATACAATCGGCCCGGCTTTGTTGAGAAAGGTACCGCGAAACGTGCGGTTTTCGCCCGTTTCAGGAGCAATGCAGGAGGCCTTCTCTGCACCTCAGACTATGCGGCGGAGGGAGAGGGATTCGAACCCCCGGTACCCTTTCGAGTACAGCGGTTTTCAAGACCGCCTGTTTCAACCACTCACACATCCCTCCGCGTGAGTAATATCAGCAGTTTACCAGCACTTGAAAATCATCGCCTGGGGTCACTGTAGCGACTCCCTGTCTTCGATTCGAGCAAACACTGTTCGACGTTGAACCGCTCCAACTTCTCCACGGCTCTCGGCAACACCACCGGGCTGCTTGTTCTTCCGGGTTCTACCGGCAGCCGGAGAACCGAGCGGAAGCCAATTGGGTCAAGAAATTGTAGCTGCTGGTGGTGGTGTAAAACTCGTTGGTATACCAGAACGTACAACCGTCTGAGCCATCGATCGCCATATTGGTGTAATCACCCCAGCGGCCCGCCGAGCTAATCTGCGAACCTGTACCCGAAAGAATCAGCAGCTCCGGTTCCAAGGTGCCGAGCGGGTCAGTGACCGTGCGGCCCGCGACCGCGATCGAGGGATACATGCTGGGGCTGGAGACGCTATATCCCATCAGAATATCGCCTGCCTTGTCCCGAGCGATCGAGCCCATCCAACGATGATTCGAGTCGGGAGCGTACGTACCCGACTGGAACAGCCGCATGCCCGAGACCGTGACTGCCCTTATAGGGGCGGTGAACTCGTACCATCGCATGGCATTCTGTCCACCCGACGCGGTTACCGCGTGGCTCACCAGCCAGTGCTGGGAAGGCAGCGGCAGGGGCGGAGTTGCCCCGGTGGACAATGGGGGTTGGTCCTCCCAGTAGGCAAACCGGTACATCAGGCGGTCGCCCAGTGAAGCGAGAGATTCGCCGCCCTGCTCAGGAACACAATTCGCCTGATATCGGCCATTGCAAGCGGGGGTGAACGTGGGTATGGCAATCAGTTGGGAGTTGCCGGTGCCGGTGATGGTGGCGCCTTGAGGATTGGACCAATCGACATGGATGGAGTACAGAGACAAGTGCGAGGTATCCACTGCTCCCAAGCTGCCGATCAGAAAAACATCCTGATTCGCGGGCGGCGGGATATTCGAATCGATGTCGGCTGGCAACAGGCTTAGGTCGCTGGTGCTGAGCACGAAGCAAACTTGTTCAGCCGAGGAATCGCCGACCAGCATCTTGGCCCGGTCATAAATGCAGGGGTTCGCGCGGTAGGGGCCGGTCAGGTCGTTGTTCGTCTGGACGTAACTGTTGGTCCAGATGCCGAACTTGGGATTGTCGGGGTAGCCGTCCATGGAAAATTCGTAGCGATAGTAGGTACCCGTCGCGTCGGCCGAGGTAGAGATGGCAATGCAGGAAGCATAAGGTCCGCTGTAGAAAACGTTCTGGGCCATAAGCCATCGATGGGCTGCCTTGTCCCACTGGGCGATGATGTCACCCTCGTTCAAAGTCTGGCATTCACCACCGAAGCCGGCCCACAGAGCATTGCCTGCAATGGGGCCAGCCACGAGTGCACCCGTTGTTTTGTCGTAGACGGCATAAATGGAATTGATCCACTGCACAACCTGGGTATCGCCCACCGATAGGTTGGGATCGGGCGGCACCAGCGCTCGGCCGATAATGGCCTGGTTTTCGGCGTCGGTTGACCCCGCCAGGTTGAGGCCGAGTGAGTAGTTGGAAGGGCCATGGACACTCTTCTGTTCCACCGGATCAACTCCCAATCCCAAGGTGGGGCGCAGGGGCATGGCACGGAGCTCGTCAGCTTGGTTGAAGCCATACTCCTTCTGCACCGGCAGGTTGGCTAAATCGCGCAGAGGTGGAGAGACGTCGAAAGCAACGGCAGCATGGACGGTCGGCTGCGGGTTCTGCCCGGTCAGCGGTAAACCAAACAGTAATGTCACGCCCATGAGAAGGATGAATGCGCGTAGAGTTGCTGTTCTGCGTGCCATCATATTTCCAGCCTCCTTCCGATCGAAGAGAATCACATCGAAGTATTTCCGGCGCATTGATGAGAATAACGACCCGAGGGAAAGAATCGTTTTGGCCGGTCCACCGGTTCTGCTAGGCTGGCCGCGAGGAGACGGCCTGAACGTCGTCGACACTGCGCGTCGATTGGCCGGTTCCGTTTCCGCGAGTGGCGGGAAGGAAGATACTGAAGCGGGTTCCGGTCGTGCCGGTGGTGGAGGTTTCTACTTCGATCTTACCGCCCAGCTTGTCAACGATCCCTTTTATCACCCACAGTCCGATACCTGTGCCTTTATCGCCCTTGGTGGTGAAAAATGGCTTGAAGATAGTCTTCAGGTTTTCCTCAGGGATTCCGCAGCCCGTATCGCGAACGTGCACCACCACCTGGTTTTCAGGGGCTTTTTCGATAGCCAGGTATAACCGGCCCCGCTGGCCGATAGCGTCGATCGCGTTGGTGATGAGGTTGGTGAACACCTGGCGCAACTCGCTGGGGTAGATGGTGACTTCGCCTTCGATCTGATAGTTGCGCTCGACTTTGATTTTCGACGACTGCAGCCGGGGACCATACACCGCGCAAACGTCGTCGAGCAGTTCGGAAAGTTTGGTGACCACCGGCAGCTTGGTCTCGCGATGCGGAGCCAGCGTCTGGCGGCTTATGTTGGCCAGACGGCGAACTTCCCGCTCGGCCAGTTCGACCAACTCAGTTCCGCCTGAATCCAGCGTCGAGTTCATCTTCAGAAGGTGCATCAGGTTGGTGAGAGCATCAAGCGGGTTGTTGATCTCGTGCGCGATGGTGGCTACCAGGCGGCCGGTGGCGGCCAGCTTCTCCGAGCGGCGCACCGCTTCTTCCAGTTCATCGTTCAGCTTCTGGATCTGTTGTTCAGCCAGCTTGCGTTCCGACACGTCGCGAATGGCGCCGGTCGCGAAGGTCCCTTCCTCGGTGGTCAACGGGACTGAGGCTGATCTCGACAGGGAATTCGCTTCCGTCTTTCCTCAAGCCGAACAGTTCGAGCGCAGCGCCCATGGGGCGAACCCGCGGATCGGCAAAGAAGTTGATACGATGGCGGGGATGCTGGTCGCGATAACGTTCCGGGATCAGAGACTCCACCGAGCGTCCCATCAGCTCGGAACGGGTGTAGCCAAACAGTTTCTCGGTCTGAGCGTTGACCAGCGTGATTTCGCCGGCCTGGTTGACGATCACCATCGCGTCCGGCGCCGCTTCCAGCAGCGAGCGGAATTTGTCCTCGGCTTTTTTTCGCACGCTAATATCCCGAATTGCACTTGCTACCAGCACGCCGTCCGCGGTCTTGATCGGGCTAAGGCTGATTTCGAGCGGAAACTCGCTTCCGTCTTTTCGCAGTCCAAAGAGCTCCAGATCTTCGCCCATCGGCCTCTGACGCGGGTCAGCGAAGAACGACGACCGATGATGGAGATGCTGAGAGTGAAACCGCTCGGGAATGAGGATTTCGACGGAATATCCCAGTATTTCCTGCCTAGTGTAGCCGAATAACTCTTCCGTGCGGGAATTCACCAGCACAATTCTTCCGCGCTGGTCGACAATCACCATTGCGTCGGGTGCCGATTCCAGCAGGGCACGGAACTTATCCTCAGCCCCCTTGCGCGCAGTCACATCGCGGACCGCGCTTATGACCATGGGACCATCAGGGGTCTGCAGAGGGCTCAGGCTGATCTCGACCGGGAACTCGGTTCCATCTTTGCGCAAACCGTGCAGCGTCAGCCCCGCTCCCATAGGCCGGACATGGGGATCGCCGGAGAAGTAGCCGGAGCGGTGTCCCGGATGCTTGGCGCGAAAGCGGGGAGGGACGAGTATTTCGATCTTCTGGCCGATCAGCTCCGCGTGGGAATAGCCGAAGAGCAGCTCGCTTTGGAGGTTAGCCAACACAATACGGCCCTGCTGATCGACTACCAGCATTGCGTCGGGAGCGGCATCCAAGACCGCGCCAAAGTTGGCCTCAATGGGGATTTCCATGATCTCGTCCGGATAGTCGGCATTGTATACCCCATTCCGGATTGTCAGCGGAGGATAATCTGGGGGAACTTCAGGAAACAGATCCGCCCAGGCAAGCATGGAGCGGGCAGCCCGCTCCATGCGAAAAGTTGGGCGCACCGAGGTCTACGTCGGCAGGCTCAAGTCGCGGTTCAGGCGAAAGCGCAGCCGGCGTTCGCTGCCGTACGACACATCCTTCTTGCCGGTAAAAAACGCGGTGGTCACGCCGGCTGCGGCTCCCACGCCGCTGCCAATCAGCGCACCCTTGCCGCCTGCGGCCAGGGCGCCAATCAGAGCACCGCCGCCGGTGCCGCCGCCAATCCAACCCAGGTTACGTTTCTTATGCGAGGCTCCGCGGGCGACGACATTGGAAGTGAAGAGCGGAACGTTCTCCTGCCCGATGACTACCGTGTCGAGCGTCAATCCCAGCTCGCCCGGATGGTGGAGTCTGCCGGAGCGCCTGGCCACCACAACGTGTCCGTAAACTAGAGTGCCGACCGGCAGCACCGTACGATCGTCGGCCACGATGGGCTCGTCGAGGACGGCTTCGAAGCGCTCCCCTGGTACCGCCGAAGCACTGGACAGCGACTGCTGCAGTCGGACGGTGACCGGCGTACCCGCAGGTATGGTGAGCTGTTGGGGGACCTGGTTTGCGGAGTTGGCGGCGCTGTTGGTATCGCCCGCGCTCTGAACCGGAGCATTCGACCCTGTCGTAGCCTCGCCGGGTGCAGCAGTGTTGGCATCGGGTTGATTGGTGGAAGTTGCATTTGCCTGGCTGGAGTTCTGGTTGTCTGAATCCAGGGCCTTTGCAGTTTGGCCGGGCTTCTTGTTACAGCCGGCCAGCACCAATAAGGACATGAGAAGAGCAAGAACGAGAGAATTTCGTAGGGCGTGCATGAAAGGCTCCGCTAGCCTCGATGCAAACGCCATTCCATTCCTGTAAGAATTTAGGAGTCAAATACTTGCGTTTGGTCTACCGCCGTGGCGCCGTGCAAATTCTACGCACCTGACCAGGATTCTGACATCCAAGGCGGTGGGCTCGGCTGCCGTTGCCCGAGTCTACAGGCAACCTCGGGCACGATAATCGCATAAGGGCCGGTTCCGCGGAGGCGGTGTCGTAAACTCGAATGCAGCGGAGCCAAGGATAGAAATGAGAGATCGTCGTATCGGCTTTCTATGTGTATTGGCCATTGTGGCCGCAATTTCCGCTGGGGCGCAGGAGCCAGCATCTCCCTCTGCGACCTCCGTTGCCGCGCCCCTTCCCACGGCGCCAGGTAAAGTTGTTACCGTGACCCCCGACGTCGGATTTCACAACGAGCCGTCAATCGCGGTGAACCCCGGCAATCCTGCGCAAGTTGTGGCTGCCTACCAGGCACTTGCCAGCGTTGTCTTTTCGCAGGACGGAGGCAGTTCGTGGAAGATGGCGACCGGTACCGCGTCGACCAACTACAAAGTCTCCGGAGACGTATCGATCACCTACGACAAACACGGCGCAGCTATCCTGTGCTACATCGCATTCGACAAGCTGGGTACGGAAAACTACTGGGCAAGAGGCGCGACCCGCAATGGGATCTTTGTTCGCCGTTCCAGCGATGGCGGCGCTACCTGGGAGGCGCAGGATCATACGGTCATCGCGCAACCGACCAAAGCCGGCATTCCGTTCGAAGACAAACCCTACATCGCGGCCGACAACAGCGACAGTCGCTATGCCGGCAACCTATACGTGGGCTGGACGGAATTTCATCTCGACGACACCGTGATTCTTTTCTCGCGATCGGCTGACGGGGGCGTGACCTGGTCGGCGCCGATCGATATCAGCGCCCATCACGGCTTGCCGCGTGACGACAATGGCGCGGTGGAAGGATTCTCCGGCGCAGTGGCCAAGGATGGTACCGTGTATGCCGTCTGGGCCGACGGCGACTCGATCGCGTTCACTTCTTCGCGGGATGGAGGAAAGACATTCGCCAAGAGCCGCAGCATAATCCAGACCGCTCCTCTCTATTTCGCAGTGGCCGGATTGGATCGGGCGAACGGCTTTCCGCAGATCGCCATCGATCCGCGACACGGCAGCAAGGGACGCCTCTATGTAACCTGGAGCGATTACCGCGCGGGCGATATCGGCGTTTACTGCGCGACCTCCGACGACGGCGGTAAGTCCTGGGGCAAGGCGGTGCGGGTGAACTCGAATCCGCTGCACGATGGCACCGACCAGTTTTTTCAGTGGCTGGCGGTAGATGCTGTGACCGGCGCGGTCAACGTTATCTTCTATGATCGGCGGCTGGATCCCGACAATCGCAAGGCTACGGTGACCCTAGCCCGTTCGACGGACGGTGGCGCGACCTATACCAACTACGCCTGGACCCGCGATGCGTTTGTGCCTCGGCGCGATGATTTTCTGGGGGACTATATCGCGGTGGCCGCATTGAATAACAAAGTCTACGGCGCGTGGGCGGAAATTGCGCCAGTGGAGACGCCCAAGGATAAGAAAGAGCCGCCGCCGACCCAGTTCCGTCCCAATACGATTGTCAAGATTGGAGTGGCGGATTTTGGGAATACTAAGCCTTAAGGTTGCCTAAACGTGGTTTAGCACAAGACCACGTCGCAGAGGTGACGCCTGGACTTAGATCAAGATTTCTCAATTGCTGTCATCCCGACCGAGGACTTTAGTCCGAGCGGGGGGTCCTGCGGTTCGACTTTTCGCGACGCATTTTTGAAGGGGCGCACCTTCAGGTGCGCCGTACAAGCGCTTTATTTTTTGTTATTCCTTACGAACCAGAACAGTTGCAATGATCGCAGCGGAGGTACGTCCGTGACAATCTTCAGGGAAACTCTGATCAAGTGAAAGCCAAGTTCCGCAGCGGCTAAAGCCACATGATTTTCGCGTACTTAACGGACGGCCTGAAGGCCGTCCCCTTCAAAACAAGACTTAATCAGAGTTTCCATAGTTTAGCGGATCTAGCCTTCTCCGGCCGCGTCGCTCAGCGGTTGGCGACGCATCACTTCTTCGGTCAGCATCTGGAACATCTCTTCCACCCCGTCTCCGCTTTTGGCGCTGGTGATCTTGATCTTCCAGCCTGAAGACTCCAGCGTTTCCAGCTCCGGCACGGTGATCTGCCACTTGTCCCAGAGATCCGACTTGTTAACCACTAGAACGAACGGAACGTCGCCAACAGCCTCGACGGCGCGAGTATGAATGCTCTTGGCGGTCACCAGGGTTTCTGCCCAGGTACCGTCGCAGATCAGGAAGTATCCCGCGGCTCCGCGCAGGTAAGAAGTCTGCACTTGGGAGCGTGAGTCCTCGCCAGCCAGGTCCCATACCATCAGCAGGACGCTCTGGTCGCCTACTTTGATTTCCTTCTTGTCGATCTTCACTCCGACGGTGCTCAGATACTTTGCGGAAAAAATTCCTTGCACGAAGCGCGCGACCAGACTGGTTTTCCCTACACCGAAAGAGCCCAGCATACAGATCTTCTTCTGGATCAGTTGGGTCATTGTCTTTCTCCCTGGGACGGCGACTGGACCTTCAGCGTGACACTACGGTTCACCTCCAGCTGGTAAGCCGGTGAGCCGTGACGAATGGGCTGAGTGTCGCCCAATCCTACCGCGCTGATCATGTCGGCGGGAATACCCCGTTCGAGGAGTGCGTCATAGACCTGCTGGGCTCGCTGCTCGCTCAAGGCCGCGTTCTTGGTCTCCGCGCCAGTGTGGTCGGCCCGGCCATAAAGAACGACGTGAATCCTGTGGCCCAGCTTGTCCGCTGTCTCCTGAAGTTTATCGAGCGACTCTTCGATATTGTCGATGCGGATCGACTGGTCGGCGGTCAGCGCACTGGAGTTCACCGGGAACAACACCGCCTGCTGTTCCAGCCTGTGCCTCTCCGTATCAAACTCGCGCAGGCGCAGAAATCGCTGGTCCAGCGATTGATACGGCACGAAGTGAGCCGTCAGCTTCCCGGTTGGGATACCGTCCTGGGCGGCAAGTGCGACCGGGTCCAGCGACATAGGGTCGCGCAAGCCCCACACCCAGTAGTGGCCCCAACTGCTCTCGGCGCCGGTCACCGCAATACCGTCGGCGTGATTCAACTCAGTCAGATATTGCTGCCAACGGAGGTTGCGCCGATGAATCAGCAGCCCGACCGCAACCAGGGCGAGCACCACGACGGCTACGGCTCCAACCAGCCACCAGGCACTTTTCTTCGGACGCGCCGTCTGCCCTAGCAGACACCTCTGCAAATGAGGACGCGCGGCGTCGAAGACGCTGGCGTCGCCGTTGAACGATGCCAACTGCACGGCGAATTCCTGGTGAATGAGTTCGTTCTCGCGCGCAAAAACATTACGTAGTTCCGGCGGTGGAGTTCCCAAAATCGTTCCCGCCAGCAGCGCCCGCGGTCCATGATGCACCCAAATGAGAAACTCGCCCGCCTGCATGGCCTCCAGGTCCTGTGAGTGCTTGCTGGTGAACGAATCGCGCACAAAATCCTGGATCGCGGTCAACATCCCGGAGACAAGTTCGGCTTCGCTCACCCCTTCGCCTTGCGCGGAGATATGCTGCAGCACCAGTCCAGTCTCGCGATGGATCAGGAAAACCTGTTGCACCTTGTAGCGCAGACTGCGCGCCAGCGCGATCTCGCCGTAGGATTTGCCGGTGCGCCATGCCTCGAAGCGCCACTTCATGCTCTCGAAGGAAAGACTGCGTTCGAGCATGAGGTTGATGTTTTCGGCCATGCTGCGGAAGGCATTGGCTACCGCTTTGCGAACGCTTTCGCCGATGATGGGAGCCAGCGCGGTGGCGAGCAGCCCGGGATTGCGCGCGACCGAGATCTGCAAAGCCTGTTCGACGATGGGATGGAACGAGCGCTGCAGTCCGCGGTCGCGCTTGATGGAGAGAGCCACGGCCTGGGCCAGCACCTGGCTGAGTTCTTCGGCGCGTAGATTGGGATCGTCGAGGCGCGTTTGCAGTTTCTGGAGCTCGACAATTTGCTGCCCCAGCAGCAGCGCGCGAAGCTCGGCCAGTTCATCCTGAGGATGGTCAAACTCGGGATCGCGTTTCAGGTCAGCCGGCGTCGAGCCCATGCGAGCCTCATGCCCCGGTGCTCCGGACTGGCTTGGGCCGGTCTTTCGCCTCGTCGCTCTCGTCCTTCAGACGCACGGCCAGTTCGACGAAAAGCGCGGCCAACGCGGAACGGTCGGTCTTGGCATGACGCAGTTCCTGGACACGAGTTTCCAACAGCGCGCTCAGGGATTCGTTGCGCTGCCGAATCTCGTCGAGCAGTTTGCGCGACTCGTTCATCAGTTCCTGGCGGGCCGTGCTGTGGTCCTGGGCCAACCGGTTATCGAGGTCGAGGATCTTCTTGGAGAGCTGCGCCGCCGCGGTCTTCAGCTCGCTCGAAATGTTGTTGAGGGTTTCTTCGCGCTCGGCGCGCTCCGACTTCAGGCGTGCCGCCAACGACTCCGTCTCACTCTTGAAGAAGGCCTCCAGGGAGTCAAGACGGCGCCGCATGGTGTCTCTGATCTCCGAGGTCTCGCGGGCCAGGGCTTCCTCCAGACGAGCGAAACGGGCTTCATAATTCTTGATTTGCGAACCGAAGAGGATCTCGCGGATCTTTTCGACACTGGCGCCGCTGGCTTCGGCAGTCTCGGCGACTGCCGCATCGACGGAATTCGGCGGCTTTGCCACCGGCTTATCCTTGGACTCCTTCTCGCGCACCGGGACAGGACTCATGGCGCTCCTCCGTTACGTTTTAATGCAGGAGCAACATGCTATACCCAAACGGCCCGGCTGAGAACTACTGTCTTTAGGGCGTGCGGGGAAAGGCCAGGTCGGAGGGAGTTGCTAGAACCTATCTGGCTTTGTTGAGATCCTTCTTGGGCAGCTTGGTTCGGCCTATATTTCGGTGCTGGCGACAACCCCGTCCCGGCCCCGCGGGACGACTCAGTTTAGCCCAGGACCCAGCCCGCCGCAGGCGGGCGCAGTCCTGGGTGGTAGTTGCATCAAACCTGCAAGCCCCTTGCAGGGGCGACAGATCAGCGTGTCGACAAAGCCAGACAGGTGACGGCGAAAAGCTGGAAGTAAAAGCTAATGGTACTTCGGAGTTGTCCGTAGGAGCACCCAGTTAGGACGCGAGGAATCTGCTTCCGCAGTCCCGGAAAAACAGCAGGTCCCTCGCTTCGCTGATGACAAGATTTCCAGATGCCGCCTGGCGCGGACCTTAGCTCTGCTTCACAAAGGCCAGCGAGGCCGAATTCATGCAATAGCGCAGCCCGGTGGGCCGGGGGCCGTCGTCGAATAGGTGGCCCAGGTGGGCATCGCATTCGGTGCAGAGAACCTCGGTGCGAGTCATGCCCAAGCTGTTGTCATCGTGTGTCTTAACGTTCTCCTTCGCGATGGGCTGCCAGAAGCTGGGCCAGCCGGTACCGGAGTCGAACTTGGTGGCCGAGCTGAATAGCGCGTTCTGGCAGCAAACGCAGCGGAACATGCCTTTGTCGTGAACGTTCCAGTATTGCCCGGTGAAAGCGCGCTCGGTCCCGGCATGGCGGGTCACGTCATATTGCTCGGGCGTCAGTTGAGCGCGCCACTCGGCATCGGTCTTGACCACTTTCTTCACCTTCTTCGGGCCAATCTTTTCACCGGAATCTTTGAACTCGACGATTTCAATATAGCCGGCATCGGCGGTGGGCGCGGCATCGGCTTCGGAGCGTTGGAACAGGCTCATAAAGGTAACTCCCAATAAAGATAGAAAACTCGTGGTTAGAAAACTTCTTCTGGTGCTCATAGTTTACTCGGTAGAACAGCTGGCTCTCAGGCCAGCGTCTGGATATGTCGGCGGACGTTACTGGATCGCCGATTCTGGGTTGTTGATGATCGTCAAAGAGATGCCCTCGCCATCGGTGGAAGCGCCGGGCTTCCAGCCCGGCGAAAGCAAGACGCTATCAGGAATGGCTTCAGCCGCGGTTGGCCCGGGGCTAAAGCCCTCCTCAGACCTGCCCATTCTTGGCACGGCCAATGCCGCGCCCTTCCACCCCTTTCTTACCGACATTTCTTGCGCTGCTATAAATGAGAGCTGGCGCCTTCTTGTCTATGAAGTGCGGTCTTGAAGGACGGCACCAGCCGACGCCCGTCACCATTCACGCAGCTTACTGATTCCGGTAAAGCTGGGGAAACTGTTGCTGCAAGTTCGCTACCTTGGGTGCATCGAAACGCGCGATGTAAGGACTATCCGGATGTAGCTTGGCATAGTTCTGGTGATAGCCTTCCGCCGGATAGAACGCCTTCAGCGGCACCACCTGGGTCACGATTTTGTGCGGGAACACCTTCGCCTGATCGAGCTGCGCAATGTAATCCTGCGCCACCTTTTTCTGCTGGTCATTGGCGAAAAAGATGACCGACCGGTACTGCGTTCCCTCATCCGGATCCTGGCGATTCAGCTGCGTAGGATCATGGGCCACGGAAAAGAACACCTGCAACAGCTGGCCGTAGGTGACCTTCGACGGATCGTAGACAATCTTTACCGACTCGGCGTGGTTGGTCGTGCCGGTGCTGACGATCTCATATTCGGCGGTCGAGGCTGAGCCGCCCGAGTACCCGGAGGTCGCGCTGATCACGCCATTCACATGCTGAAAAACAGCCTGGATTCCCCAGAAGCAGCCTCCCGCGACTACGGCAGTTTGCTGGCCGGGCGAGGTCGCCAAGGGCTCATTCACGGCGGGCGCGGGAATAGCCGTCGGCTTCGCGCTGGCGGATACGTTGCCCAGCATCAGGGCTCCGGCCACCACTGCGATTGCCCCGGCGGAAAGAACCAGGCGCACGGTTAATTTCGACATAGTTTTTCCTTCTCTGAGCTCTGCAGCTCCTTACTGTTCATTTAGAGTCCCCAGTTCCTGGAAGGTTACAAGCCATCCGGAGTGGGGAGAACGCCCTGTTCCCGGCGGTCTTTCGTCACCCGGCAAACCAGCATCACGGAGGAGGACGAAGTGACCAGTTGAGAAATCTCAGGGCGACAAATAAAGTACGTAGGTGTGAGTCCGTCGGATTTGGAAAAATCTCCCTCGAAAACAACTCGCCTTTTGCTGACCTGGGGATCGCTGGCTCTGGCGGCGGCTGAGAGCCTCTGTGTAGCCGCCGTGGGCCTGAGCGGCGTGCGTGTGGCTCTTGGCCTGAGTTCGCTGCTGGCGGCGGGCGCGGGCGGTCCGGCGCACGGCTGGCATCGCGAAGGCTTGCGCGTTCCGCTGTTGACGATCGGAACCATTGGAGCGCTGCTGAACCTGTTGTTGCTGTGGAATGAAGAGCGCTTGCGACGCAATCCGTCGGCCGCCTGGCGGATGCGGCCGCTGACTCCGCAACAGCGACGGAGCCGCTGGTTTCAGTTGGTAGTGGCGGTTCTGACGCTGCTACTGGTGGCTGCGGAGCTGATCACCCACCCCTGGTTTCACCATGAGCTGTAGGTCGGCATCCGCGGACCTGAAGGTCCGCACTACCCGATCTCTTCGCTGTTGGCGATTTCCTCCTGTAAACGCGCATGCAAGCGGTCACTGTAGCCTACCGGCAGCTCGAAGGTGCGATCGTCGGCAATGAGGACCAGGATGTTCCGGGTTGAATCCAGGACGGCGGCGCAATGGCGGCAATGGGCCAGGTGTTCCTCGATGGCGTCCCGCAACTCGGGCGCCACATCGCCCTCGATGTAATCGGAAATCTGGGCCCACACATGTTTGCAATTCAGAACCATGATCCACCTGCCTTGCTCCGGAACAATCCGAACAAGCCGCTCTTCTTCGACTGCAACTGCGGCGCCAGAATTTTCTGCATCATAAGCCTCGCCCGCAGTAACCGCGTCTTCACTACGCCTTCGCCGACGCCGAGAGCGGCCGCGGTCTCGGCGATGTTGAACTCCTCCACATCGCGCAGCAGCAACACTTCCCGATAAATCTCGGGCAGACTCGCGATCGCTTTCTGCAGTTGTTCGCGCAATTCCTTGCGTTCCAGCGCCTGCAGCGGAACCTCACGCCAGTCGGTGATGACGGCGGGCGTGAAACTGCCGTCTTCCTCTTGCTGCGACTGGTCCACCGATTCGAACTTGAGTACGCGATCATGCCGCAGGCGGGCGCGCGCCTCGTTGACTGCGATGGAGATGAGCCAGGTGCTGAATTTCGATTCGGCGCGAAAGCTGTGCAGGTTCTTCAGCGCCTTCAACACCGTTTCCTGCGCGGCGTCTTCGGCATCCTGCGGGTTTTGCAGGATGGAAAACGTGGCGTAGTACACGCTCTTCTCGTACGGCCGCACCAGCTCGTGGAAGAGCTCGCGTTCGCCGCCCAGAATGCGGCGAATGAGTTCGCTGTCGCGGGCTGCCGCGGACTCTGCTGCCGCCGGCCGGGCGCTTTGTGATTCCGCAGTCAAGTCGCTCCGCACGACCTCAAGATCGCGATGCCATTCTATCTATATCAAGTTCTGATCCGCGAACCCGACAGAAGTTACAAGCCGCCAGCGTAACTAATTCCAGGTTCGCGAGTCCTATCTTCGCTATGAACAGAATACTTCTCCTCGTCGCCGTAGTGGTTGTTTTCAGCGGATTGCTCGCGGCGCAGACTCCATCTCCCGTGGTGGTGGAGCTGTTTACTTCGGAAGGCTGCTCCAGTTGCCCGCCGGCGGATGCGCTGTTGGTGAAGCTCAGCCAGCAGAATTCGCAGAATAGATCTGACCTTATTTTGTTGGGCGAGCACGTCGACTACTGGAATTCGCTGGGCTGGACCGACCGCTTTTCTTCGGCGCAATTCAGCCAGCGGCAAAGCGATTACGCCAAAACGTTTCACCTGGCTTCCGTCTACACGCCGCAGATGGTGATTGACGGGCGCACGCAGCTGGTGGGAGGCGATGCCACGGCGGTGAACCGCAACATCGCAGCGGCGGGCAAAGATCCGAAGCCGGTGCAGGTGGCGCTGCAATGGGAAGGAAACGACCGGCTGCACGTGACGGTTCAGTCGGCCAAAGGATCGCCTGCCAAGGTGCTGCTGGCGATCACCGAGGATGGGCTGACCACGCAGGTTGGCAATGGTGAAAATGGCGGAAAGACTCTGCACCACGCGGCCGTCGTTCGCGAGCTACGCGAACTGGGAAGCGCGGACCAAAGCAGGTTTGAGACGACCGCGAATGTTTCGCCGCACAAAGACTGGAAGCTCGCCGAGGTCAAAGTCGCAGTGCTGGCGCAGGATCAGGCAAGCGGCGCAATTCTGGGAGCGGCGGAGATACCTTGGCAACATTGAAGCGCATCGACTTCGATTTGCTTGTAACTTTTCCGGTGGTTTCGATTCTCACTTCTTGGCAGCAGACAGTTGGCTGTTAATCCAAACCAAGAGGAAATCATGAAGCGGAAAGTTTTAAGCCTGATGGCGATGTGTATGCTGGCGGGATCGCTGAGCATCTATGCCCAAGACACGATGAAGCAGGACAATAGCAAGGACCAGATGCAGTCGGGCGACACCATGAAGAACGACAGCATGTCGAACGACACCATGAAGAACGGCGACTCGACCAGCAAGAGCAAGAAGTCCTCGTCCAAGAAGAAAAAGTCCTCATCGCAGCAGAACAACATGTCGAACGACACCATGAAAAATGACAATATGTCGAACGACAACATGAAGAACAACCAGCAGGACCAGATGAAGCATTGATTCCAGCTCCGACCCACATTAAGATCGGGCAGATTGGACGGGCAGACCTGGCCGCTGCCCTTGTTCTGTTTCTGGAGTATTCACGCATGGCAGCACGCGTTTGGGCATTGACCGCGCTGACTCTCTTATTAGCCGCTGCACTGCTGTTGCTTCCCTCGCCTCGGGCCTATGCGTATCTTCGCTACCCGCAGAGCGCTCCCGCCAGCATCGTCCCGCAGCAGGTCATCGTGCCGACGCAGTCGATGTCTTCCATGCTCCCGGATGCAGATTTATTCCGGGAGAAAGATTCCATCCGATTGCAGGCCACCGCGTTCGTCCAACACCAGCCAAATTCTGCAGACGATACTCCGGGCAACTTCGACTATTACCTGCTCACGCTGTCCTGGGCACCGGAGTTTTGCGCCACTCACAGCCGCAGCGCCTCCAGCGAGTGCGATCCGCAACGCCATTTTGGATTTGTGGTGCACGGTTTGTGGCCGGAAAACGATGATGGTTCTTACCCGCAACACTGCGCTCCGTCACAGCCGGTGGCCCAGGCGACGGTGCAGCAGATGTTGGCGATCATGCCCGATCGCGGATTAATTCAGCATGAATGGGCGACCCATGGCACCTGCAGCGGCCTGGACGCACAAACATACTTCGCCGATATCCAGAAGGCATTTCACGCGGTGCAGGTTCCGCCGCAGTATCGCGCGCCGGCGCAACTGATCAACGCGAACCCGGCCGACATCGAGCAGAAGTTTGTCGAAGCGAACCATGCGCCCCGCAGCGCGTTCCGCGTGTCCTGCAGCAATTCGGAGTTTGTTGCGGTGGAGGTTTGCCTGACCAAAGACCTGCAGTATCGCCAGTGCGGATCGAGGCTGCGCGATTGCCGTGCGCCTCAGCTGACAGTAAGGCCGACGCCGTAGCTTCACCGGAACTCACCAGGTGCCAAGGCGCAATACCACGCCCGAAGCAATGGTCACACTTTGCTGGGCATTAATTGGCTCGACCGGGTTGAGCCAGGAGCGGGTATAGCCAACGTCCAGCACCCGCCAGGCAAAGGCGCGCGCGAACACCGCATCGAATCCGCCGCCCACCTTCATGGCGAATCCCATGGACTGATACTGAACCGAATAATCGCTGCGCAAGAAGTCGTGCTTCAGCAGACCATCTTCCCACTCTTCGGTGAGTTGTCTCTTCTTGGCCACGTCGGTAATGTCGTGGGTGATTCTTCTGGCGCCGACTAACACCTCAGCGAACGGTGAGAACTTGTGCGCGGCGCGCGGCGTCCAGCGCGGGCCGGCATCGAACATCTCGGAGTCTCCACCGTTATCCCTAGGCACGTTGATGACCAGGCAGCCGTTGGCTTCAGCCGCGATCTGCAGCTGCGAATTGATGCGCGCGGCTCCGGCGCCGCCGCCTCCCATGCAGCTTCCGCCCCCCAGGAAGCTTTCGTACATGGCGTTGGCGTTCAGCTCAATGGGCGCTTCCATCGGCCGCGGTTTGTCGGCATTGGGATTGATCGCCGCATTCATGGCCGCACGCTCTTCCGCCGTATGCGGACCAAACGGCGCGCCGCTTTCACCTTCCTTGTATTCCTGCACCATCTCCTTGCGCAGGTCGTGGTTCTTGCCGAAAATGCCAGGCCGGGTTTCCCGGCTCCAGGGCTCTTTGAACGCCATCATGTTGGCGAAGCTGCGAGCGGGATTAGCGACCGAGCGGGTTGCCATGATGAACCACGGATTGGCGGTGTGGTTCTCCAGCGGCATGATGACGTAGCGGTCCAGCAGGTCCTCGCCAATCATCTCCCCGATCCCCAGAGTGGGCGTGTTCACCAGGTCGATAAAGCCGGGAGAGGCGTGTAACTGCACATTGCCCAGCGAGGCCTCGCTGGCCGGACCGAGAGTCCATTGTGTGCTCATCACTGCGGAATAGGCGAGCGCGCGTAAGCGGCTGATCCAGTAAATGCGTCCGTCGCACCATTCCACCTGGCGGTAAAGCGGATCGTTTTGCTGCTCGATGAAGCCGAAGATGCCGCCTTCGAAGGGATGGGAGACATAGCTGGCGTGCCATCCGTCACCGTCATCCCAGCCGCGGGTCTCGCCGATGGAATCCATCCAGTCCTCAAACCAGTGTCCGTTGAGGGCGTCGCGCGTGCCCGACTCATGAGCAAATCGCCAGCCATGATAGATGCCGACCCCCAGTGCAGTCTGGGCGAGCGCTGGTTTCCATTGAAACCGCTTCTTCGACGCAGGAATTTCGGCTGGCGTTCCCTTGGTGCCCGCGCTGGGGTCATTGTTGTCCGCTGGCGATGGGCTATCGCTTTGCGCCACTGGCGCCTTGGCAGGGTTGTCAGGCTGTGCCCATCCTTCCGGCACATAGGAGATGGAGGTAATGTCTGGACTGTGGGCTGACTCGGTCTGTGCGACGGCGATCCCGGCACAGCCGACGATGAAGGCTAGAATACAGAGTTTCCACTTCTCCTGAAGCACGCGCACAACTTTTCCTCGTGAGCAGAATCTCCCCTACCGGGGAGCGCCTTACTTCGCTGCCTGGGGCGACAAAGCAACCTGATAGCGGACGTTAGTGCAACGGTTCCCCGAACCGTATCTTACTTGGCGCGTATAAGGCAACCTGAAAATCAAGCTCGCGTTGGTCTGATAAAACACATAGAAATTCTTGCCCCGACCTCAACAAAGGATTGTTCGGATCGGTTCCCGGCTCTTGTTTCTACGCAAAACTACGCGGGTTTTAGGCCAGGGGGCATACGGTAACCCTGAATTGGGATCGGGAGGGGCGTGCAGGGGCAGCGCCCTTTGACGGCTAGCGGGGCTCACCCCGTTTGTTGCTTCGCAGGGAGAGCCGCGACGGCGCTGACACCCGCTGGAAGTGCGCCTGCTTGGAATGCTGGCGGAAGTCGGGACCTTCGATCTCAACCTTCTTGCACATCTCGTGAAGGCGGGAGCGCATGCGTTCGTGAATTCGATCACCTAACGTCTCATCAGACCACGCATATCTCGCGGCATCAGAACCAGCTGGATTGTCATCACGCGGTTTCTCTCGCTCAGCCTTGTCTGGAAAATTCGTCGTGATAATTGTCGTCCTGTTGTCGTTATAGCGGCTATTGAGAATGTAGCTAACAGTATCGAATACCCAATCCGTGCTCCGAGCGGCGCCTAGTTCGTCGAGCACTAGCACCTCGGCATCGAATACCGGGCGTAGGATTTCCATCTCGGTTGCCTGAACCGAGGGGCTATAGGAGTTTTGGATCGACTTCAACAGCTCGCGATAGTCGCAGAACAGGCAGTGAATGCCCTTTTCGCGAATCAAGTCTTTGATGATACCAACCGCAAGATGCGTCTTGCCGACTCCGACAGTCCCAACGAACAGCAAGCCGGTTTTGTCGACCGGATATTCTTCAACGAACCGGCCAGCATTGAAGCGAGCTTGCCAAATGCTCTTTGGGCTCTTGTCTTCCGAATCACATTGGAAGTTGCTCAGTTCGCAGTGCTCATAACGCGGCGGGATATGAGCCGCCGACAGCAGTCGTTCTCCGCGGTTCTGGACGCGACACTCGCAGCGCACCACTTCGCGCTCCTTGCCGTGCGCGATGGTCTGCCATCCGGTGCCGCCACAAATGGCGCATGTCTCGGGGGTCGTAGTCACAAATGAAATGTAATGCTCAGCCGTCAGGATATGCAATGGAGCTAAGGCACAGATTTGCACCGATTCTCCTGAACCAGGCAAGAATCAGTGGGGGACTGTGGAAATCAGCGAGTAAACGCCCGTCGGGTAGAGCGGGCCTTCAGGCCCGCGTTCCCGCCGTTATCTCTGTATCCGAGTCGGGTTCAGCCGACGACAGAGTGTCGCCCGCTAAAGCTGGCTCGGGGACAATAAAAAACCTTAGACGCTGGCCTGAAGCGACTGTGTCGCAACCGGTGTCGCCGCTCTGCGGCTCACAATAATCTCCCACTTAACCGGGGGCTTACGCCGCCCGGCTAACTTCATCTCGCCGCGTTGCGGCTAGTTTGATCGGTTATTCCACCTTTTGCCCCACCACAAATTTTCCTCTTGGGTTGCGACACAGTCTCTGAAGGCCACCTCTACCTGAACCTGGGCGTCTCGTGGGTTTTTCGCCAACCGGATCAGTCGCTTTGCACCCGGGCGACTTGCTCCTTGCCCACCGGAAGAATGTCATAAACATAATCGTGAGCAGGTAGAGCACTTGGCTGCACGGTTCCTTGCCGGAGCCGCTTCACGATATCCTCGCGCGAAAGATCGAAGATGGCATCCAGGATTTGCTCGCGCTCATCGTCGCTAGCCTGCGCCAGCACAAATAGTACGCGCGCGCTGTGTTGGATGTATTTCGGCGAAAGCAGCTGCCGCTTCAGCAGTTCCATAATCACCGGCGCTTTGCTACGATCGAAGCGGCCCGGGTCGCCCCGCCGATCCAGCTCGGCGAAGAATTCCGCTGTCCATTCGCTGTGATACTCCCACACCTTCTGAAATAGCTCTGGGGTGAAGCGGGTCCCGGCCTTGACATTCTCGGCGCTTGGCGCCAGCACCACACCGTCTTCCGTTAGAGCGGAGCGCTGGAAATAACCATCCTTGGTGATGACCGCCTGATGCCGGACCAGCGTCCACAGCCACGAAACGTCGATCCGGTAGGTGGCCAGATCGTTCATGAAGCGCTGCTTGAGTTCGTAGTCGTCGATGGCGGCGGCGAAGTTGCCGTTCAGGATCTGGAAGCCGTAGTTGGCAGCCATGTAGAACGCATGCTGGATATGCTCGATGGTGACGTTGCCCTGGGGAACGCTGTAGATGGCCTCCCAGCGCTCCTGGCTGAGAAGCTTCTCCGGCGTATCCAGCCCTTCACTGCTGATGATGGTGGGAGTGATCTTGCCCTGTGCGTTCAGCAAGCCGCGCGACTCGAGCAGTGCCCGCTCTGACTCGGCCAGGCCGCTCGCCACCGTAGGCACCGCCTTGCCGTTTGCGTCCACCGTCTCGCGGGGCGCATCCAGCATCGCCTGCAATTCCGGCAAGGGCGCCTGCAGAGGTCGGTTTCCTGCAGCCACATACGTGGGCTCGGGACTGGCCACCCAGCTTTGGCGATACGCGTCGTAAAGCCGCCCTTTGACGCGACCTGCGAGGATGTCGTCCAGCGTGACTGGCCGGCCGGCCGCGATGCGATCGTCGGGCACGAACATCAATCCCAGCAGGCGCTCGCGTAGCTTATCCACCACGATCGCACGCATTGCGACCGGGTTATACCGCGAACGGCCGTACGTATCGCTGGGCTGATACATCATGACCGCTGCCATCCCGCCGATGGGCGCGCCCTGCGTGAGTTCGCCATGCTTCATGCCCGCCATGAGCATCAGCAGCGCGTTGTACTGCTGGTAGGCGATCATATTCGGCGAAGCCATGCCGACGGTTTGGGGATCGGGAAAGACGCCGTCCGGGTCGTCCTTCCACATCTCGATAAGGCTGCCGAGATAGTCCCAGCGGCCAACATTGGTTCCCAGCAGGCGGCGGCGAAACACCCAGGCGATCGCCGGCAGGTAGCGGCCGCCATTTCCTTCCTCGTACAGCATCTTGAGTTTGAAGGTGCCGGCGGGAACGCCGATGATGGCTTCCATTCGCGCCAGCAACTTCTCCACGACGAACGCTTCGCGGGGCGTCTGCATCTTGGGGATGTAGAAATAAACCCCCGTGCCGGCGCCTTTCAGCGCGTCGTAGTTGTTGAGGACCCAGAGCACGACCACCGCAATCATGCCGGGGACAGGTTGGTCATCAACCGTGAAATGTTCGTAAACAATGTGGATGCTGGGCGGGCGCACCAAGCGCGTCGGCCACTGTGCCGACGGCTTGTTGATTTTGTAGGCGCGCTTGTTGTCCTTTTTCACCACCTCGTATGGCTTGCCGGTCCAGCCGCCTGCAAGAATCTCCTTCGCGTTCTGCAGGGCCGCAAATGTTCCCACCGGCTGCTTCCCGCGCGTGCCGTAGGGCTGGAAGTGCGAAGGCGAAGCGTCTTCGAAATCCGGCATGTTCATGGGGGCGGCGCTATTCAGCGCATTGAAGGCCATGTCCAGCGGATGCCAGGGACCGGTAAGCTCCAGCCCGGGATTTTGCAGCGGATGGACGTCGGCCGGGATCGGTACTTCGTCGTTCAGACGCCAGCGCCATTCACTCTCGCGATCCAGAAAATTGTCGATCAAGCCCTGAACGATATTCCGAAATGTCGAAGAGCCTCCGCCAACCGGATCCTCGAAGGACTCGTCCCACTTCGGCCAGGCGTATTTCCTGCGCACCGGTTCGGAGCTCTCGAGCAGTGCGCGACGGGCGTTCAGGACCTCGGCAAACGCGGGACGCAGTTCGCGGGTCAGGGTCGAAATCGTGTCTTCGACGTTAACCTCTCGACCGTTCACCTTCTTGGTTCCGAACAACTCTGGGAATTGCTGGAGAATATCTGCACGGATCATCGGAGCCTCCGGGGTGTTTTCCATAGTAACTCTTAACTCCAGGGCGCGCCGTCTGAGCCGTTAAAGCCCTTCGTCTTATGTGCTGAAACGGGAAATGGGTAGCCAGTTCGATGGCTTCATGGCATCGCTATCCACGATCCACTAACAAACCATCCACTTATTTCTTGACATCCGGCGGGATTCGCAAGTAAATACTCGCTCCACAGGTAGCCACCTGGCGAGGAGCAAGCATGAACAAAGGGGATCTGGTTGAGAAGATTGCAGCCGCCCACGGGATCAGTAAAACCGCCTCTGGGGGCGCCATCGACACCATCATCGATGCGGTCACCAGCGCGCTGAAGAAAGGCGATCGCGTGACCCTGGTGGGTTTCGGCACCTTTTCGGTATCGCAACGCAAGGCGCGTAACGGACGCAATCCGCAAACCGGCGGCGTGATTAAGATCGCGGCTCGAAAGGTCGCCAAGTTCACCCCGGGGATTGAGCTGAAAAAGGCCGTCAACCGGAAGTGAAGCAATCTACTTCTGCACCAGCGTGCCGGCAGAGTACGAAACTCTGCCTCTTTCTTCCTCTGCGTGGCCTTGGGTTACGGCTTATAAATCCATGCGTTTGCGACAGCGCCGGCCATGGCGTCGTCGCCGTAGCCGCCTGCAATCAGCACCCGTCCGTCGGCCAGTAGGGTTGCCGACGAGAAATAACGGCCGTTGCCAACGGTGCCGCTTACTCGCTGAAATGTCTTAGTCGCCGGGTCGTAGATTTCCGGCTGCTCCGCTCCCCCGGCGATCAGTACCCGCCCATCAGGTAACCGCACCGCACCATTTTCCAGTTTGAAGCGCTTGGAGTTCATCTCGCCCGCCGCGGTGAAGCGGCCGGTCCTGGCGTCATAGAGTTCGGCCGAGTCATACTTACCCCGCCAGTCGAGGTTATCCGAGCCGCCGATGACCAGAACTTTCCCGTCGGCCAGCAGCACGGCGGCGAATTTATGCCGTCCCGTGTTCAGACTGCCGGTCATGGTGAAGCGGCCAGTCGCCGGATCGTAAATCTCGGCGCTGGCTTCGATTTGCGCGTTGGGATATCGCCCGGCGCTGGAACCTCCGATAACCAGCACGCGACCGTCTTGCAACAGCACCGCGGAGTGAGTGTTGCGGGGTACATGCATGCTGCCGGTCGAGGTGAAGCGTCTGGTCGCCGGATCATATAGCTCGACCGCAGCCGTCCGCTCGTCTTCATGCGCTCCGTCGCCGCCCGCCAGCAATACCTTCCCGTTCTTCAGGAGAACCGCCTCGGCGCCACACCGCGGTCCGCCCATTTTCCCGGTGGGGCGAAACGTCCCCGTCGCCGGATCGTAGAGTTCCGCCGACGCCAGGTTCTCGCCGGAACCATCAGAACCTCCGGCGATCAGAACCTTGCCATTCGGCAGCAGTGTCGCGGTATGACAGGAGCGCGCAGTCGTCATGCTGGCGATGGTCGTGAACCCCCCGGTTCGAGGATCGTAGAGCTCGGCAGAGGCGTCGTATTTGCCATTGGCTTCCATGCCGCCGGCAATAAGGACCTCGCCGTTCGACAGCAACGTCGCCGTTTGCGAGAAGCGGCGCACATTGAGCTTGCCGGTAGGGATAACCGCTCCCGGCTGAGCCGGTTGTGCGGACGAGGTGGAGAGGTCTGCTGCGGAAAGGGCCGACCCACAAAGTGCGAACAGAATAAGAACAGCGAGGGTCCCGAGGTGACTGCGTTGCATCGTTACCTCCGGTGAGAGCTTGTAACTACAAGCCAGGCTTGCTGAAAGGCCGCTGCTGAGTCCTTTTGACCGCCGGACGAATCAAAGGTAAGCGGTCGTTTTCGCCTGTCCCGGGTTTGCCGTGGCCGCGCCAATCCGGTAAAATCGATACTTTGCGACAAGCGAGTCAGGAGTCCCTATGAAGGCAGCCATCCATCCGGCTTATGATGAAGTGCGCGTGCACTGTGCATGCGGCAATACCTTTATCACCCGTTCCACCCACAAGGGCGATATTAACGTGGAAATTTGCTCTGCCTGCCACCCCTTCTTCACCGGCAAGCAGAAGCTGGTCGACACCGCGGGTCGCGTCGAGCGCTTCCGCCGCAAGTACGCCAAGTCCGATGCCAGCAAGGCAGAAGCAGCCAAGGCCGAAGCAGCTAAGTCCGAAGCGGCGCAGAAGTAAGTTGGTTTGGGAGTTCAAAAGGCCTCCGCGCCGTCGGAGGCTTTTTCTTTGTCCCCGCCCCGCGCAGGACGAAGCCTAATCCCCTCGGCTTAGCAGGCGGTCCAGCGAGAACGCTCCGGCTCCCTTGATCAGCAACACTAGTCCGAGCGCCAGCGCCAGCAGGTGATACTCGTAACCCTCGCCTTTCTGATTGCCGTACCAGTTCATGAAAAGCCCGTTGAAGCGATGCACGGTCATGATCGCTACCAGCATGTTCACCATGATGCCGAAGGCCGCGATGCGAGTGAGTAGGCCGAAGATCAATCCCAAACCGCCGAAAAACTCGGCGCAGATCGCCAGAAATGCCAGCGGAGCCGGAATCCCCATTTGCTGGGTGAAGAAGCCCATGGTGCCGTGGAAGCCATAGCCGCCAAACCAGCCCAGCATCTTTTGCGCCCCGTGGGCGAAGAAAACGATGCCCATAATAAGGCGCACCACGGTGAGGGTGAAATCGTTAGAGGTAGAAAGCAGCTTACGCAAAGTGTCCTCCTCGAGAATTGCCCGCCGTCAGGCAAGAGCGAAAAACTCCGCATCGACAAGGCCTCATACCTGAGGACCTGCAAACATATTCGATCTTGTCCGAGCCGGAAGCCGCTCCTGGCACGATGACCACCGGGCCAAAGTGTTCGCCGGCAGGCACGGCCAACGGCACCAGTTCCCGGCAGCGCAGAAGATCGGCTAGGCGCTCTAAAAACCTACGCTAGAAGAGATGCTTGTTGCAACACGCAAGTTTCAAGATTTCGTGCGCAGGTTGTTGCGAGAGTGCCTTACTGCTTATCGTCGATCTTGAACTCAGTCCAGGGATGGCCTTTCATGTCCTTCAGGATCGGGCGTTGCCAGTCGAACTCGGGATGCTCTTTCAGGAACGTGTCGGCAATAAAATCTTCGCCGCAGGGATGCCCGGCGCGCGCGTCCAGGCTCATGTTTTTCGCCATGGTGCTGTCGGCGGCCTGGGCGGTTACCGCACCCATCGGGTCATAAGCAGGGTCTCCCCAGGCGGACTCGGCGTTCGGAGCAGTCTCTCCGTGCCCGCATAAGCCGCGGAAGTTTCGATCTTCCTTGCCTTCGTAGGTATCGAAGTGATCGGCCAGAAATTTTTCGCCCAGCGCGACATCAATCTGTCCTTTATTCGCCGGCATGATCTGTTCCCAGCGCTTATGACGGGCATTGGGCGAACTGGACATCAGATTGGGATTGAAGTCGGTTTCCGCCTTAATGAAAGCCGGATCGCTGGGGAAGTTCGCGCCCGCAAAGTAGCCATCTTGGGTGCGCCACACGCGGTGCATCTTCAGGCCAATCTCGAAGCGCGCAATCTCGCCGGTGTTGTTGTCGGCCAGCAGCCAGTCATTGGCGTAGCCGCCATTGTTGCCGTCGAGCATGATCTGCACATATTCGTCGATCGATTTGGCGTACTGCAGCGCTTTGCGGGCGCGCACAAACTCCGGCTTGCCGTTGGGATCGAACAGGGCGAAGCCGGCGATGGTGGTCTCGGTGACCATCAGCCCCGCTGAGTTGATGCCGAAATCGTCGTCGCTGACGATGATGCCCGGGAACCCGTCCATCAGCATGTGGTAGCCGTTGGTGGGAACGATATCGAAGATGATGGTCCAACGCGTGCCGGTGGCGATGTCGGTCCAGTTGCTATGCGCGATCACCGGCTTGTGGTCCTTGGTCCAGGAGCCGGTGGCGACGAAGGCGCTGCAATTTCCAGGAGCTTTCAGATCGGGAGCATGCGCCTGTTTTTGCTGCTTGTTCAGCCAGGGAACGTAGTAGTCAGGAACTTCTTCCATGGCGTTCAGCGCGACCACATCCCACAAGTCCAGGGTCGAGCCGTGCGCCTTCAGTCCGTCGGCGATACCTTGCAACTCCTCCTGATATTCGGCGTCGATATGCGGCCAGAGTATGTTCTGCGCCGTGGCGCGATAGAAGTTCCAGTCGCGCTGGGTGCGGTGGGTATCTTTCAGTTGCACGGTTTTGAAACCGTCTTCGATCTCCGGCGCCAGTAGATAGCCGTGTTGATAGCCGATGTCCGACGGCGAACCCTCCAGATGGACGTAGACCCAGCCGCCGCGCGTGAAGCGATAAGCCGCCTTGAGCCGCGCCTCGTCGGGCTTCGACGATTCCTGCTTGGTGGCGGCCAGACTTGCCAAGCCGAAGAGTAAGCTGAATATCGTCAGGAAGCGCGCCAGCGGACGAAACACACGAGGCATGTTAGTCCTCCACACCGGAGAGAGAATGGGAGCAGCTTATCGATTTGGCACACGAATAGCAACGCAGAAGCACGCTACTTGGCCTGCTCGGCCGGGTTTGTTGACTTGAAACGTACGATCCTCGGAGATTGTCTTGGTAACTACCTGGCTGGTCCAGTATGATCGTGCGCTTCGGGGAGAAACGTGTTGACCAGGAGAAATCAGGCAGGCCGCAGTTGCTCATTCGCTTCTCTAATGGTGATTTTGTTTGCTGTCGCACTTTCAGCGCAGAATCCGCCCGCCGCATCCGGCACCTGGAAGTTCGCCATCTCGGGCGACTCGCGGAACTGCGGCGACATTGTGATGCCGGCCATCGCACAGGGTGTCCGCAGTGACGGCGCGGCGTTTTACTGGCACCTCGGCGACTATCGAGCAATCTACACTTTCGACGAAGACTATCGCCACACTCACCCGCAGGCGACGATCTCACAATACTTCACCGATGCGTGGCCCGACTTCATCCAGCATCAGCTGGTGCCCTTTGGCGACCTGCCGGTTTTTCTGGAGATCGGCAACCACGAACTGGTTCCCCCGATGACCCGGCCACAGTACCTGGCGCAGTTCGCCGACTGGCTGGACACGCCCGTGATCCAGAAGCAGCGGCTGGCTGACAATCCCGCCGATCATCTGCTGAAGACGTACTATCACTGGATCGATCGCGGCGTCGATTTCGTCAGCATGGATAACGCTTCCAGCGACATGTTCGATTCGACGCAGATGAAGTGGTTCGCGATGGTGCTGGCCAACGATGCCAAGAATCCCGCCGTCCGCGCCGTCGTGCTTGGTATGCATGCGGCCTTGCCCGACAGCTCTTCCGCGGGGCACAGCATGAACGACTCTGCCCAGGAGCAGGCCAGCGGCCGCAAGGTTTACGCCCAGCTATCGGCGTTTCGCAAGACTACGGGAAAGAATGTTTACGTGCTGGCCAGCCACTCGCACTTCGTGATGAACAATGTCTATGACACGGCTTGCCACAAAGACGATCTGTTGCCAGGGTGGATCATGGGCAGCGCCGGTGCCGTTCGCTACCGTTTGCCGCCCGACTCCGGAGTGTCGCGCATTGCCCGCACCGATATTTACGGCTACCTGCTGGCGACCGTCGCCAACGACGGGACCATCACCTTCGAGTTCAAGGACATCAAGGAATCCGATGTTCCCGCCAGCGTGGTCAACGAGTTCTCGCGCGAGCAAGTAGATTGGTGCTTCGCGCAGAACAAGTCAGACTACACGCCCGCCGGACCCAAGTGCGGCGACGGAGAAGTGCCGGCAAGTGTCCAGTGATGGCCCACCGGCAAGAAAGCCGACTTGCGAAAGTTATTTAGGCCAGCGTGCCGAGGTGTAGTTGATGGCTTCCTGAACGTTCAGCTCGCGCGTACTCACACCGGTACGCACGTAGAGCTTGGGTGTATCGCCGTCCTTTACATAGACCGGGCGGCTGGCGGGAGCGGCCATGACACGGCAGACGTCTTTATTCTCCAGCGAGGTAAACACCATCTGTACCGAGTGGCAGGCGTCGGCGCCGATCTTGCTTGCGATCGCGGTCATCACCGCCTGCTCGAAGCCGTCACGGTCGGGCTTCTTCAGCGTCTTGTAGTCCTGGTCGAGGCCGAGCACAGTTCCATCGTCGGCTACTCCGATCAGCAACGTCCCGCCGTTGCCGTTCATATAGCCCGCCAGCGTCTTCAGGATCACACCTTCCAGCGCGCGATTGACTTTGTTCTCACGCAGGTCCCAGCGAAACGACGACTTGAATTCCAGAGTGGCGCTTTCGCCTTGAGCGATCAGGGTGTGCAGATCGCCTTCCAGCGCGGCGCTTAGTTGCTCGATGCGCTCGGAGCGCCGCTGCATGTTGGAGTACAGTGCCGCGCCGCCGACGCTCAGAATCATCCCGACGATGGCATAGAAGATAGTTTTTCGCGGGGTTTGCCCGCGCAGCGAGCGGTGCATTTGGACGAGCATGAAGCTGGTCGCCGTGGAACCGCCCGGCTGGTACTCGTAGTAATAAACGAACTCATTGGTGGGGTAGAGAATGAAGATGCCGACTGCGGCTCCCAGCAGCAAGGCGATGCCGAACATGCGCAGCCCGGTTCGCAGCTTCCAGGAAATCTGCATGGGGGTGCTCATGGCCGCTAGCTTCTCCAATGCAGGGTGACCGGTCCGTCCATGGGATGCCGCATCGGCTTGCCTGTGGCCTGCGATTCCAGCCGCGCCTGCTTCAACTCGAAGTACCACTTTGCGGGACGGTCAGCATCGTCGATCAGCATGAGGCTGGGATTGTACTTCAGCCCCTCCGCCTGCTGGATCATGGTGACCTGATCCTGGCGCACGAAGCGCCGGCCGAAAAACTTCGCGATGGGCGTAAGAAACGGCACATTGAGAAAGACATTCCACGCCGCGCAGACATCGATGCGGCAGTGGTTTTCGATGGTCGGCGTCACCGTGGTCAGGCTGGCAAACCACTTCTCGCCGGCGCGGATGATCTCGTAACGCCGGTTGGGCAGCACAAAATCGATGGTCGTCGTGATTGGCTCGCCATAGACGCCCAGCAGTTTGTAGGGCGCGCTGTTGGCTGAAGGTTGATGGGCGGTCATGCGAAAGCCGTTTTCGATGGGCTCGAAATGCTTTTCCTTTTCGTGGATGCTGGCCCGCGAACGCCACCACCAGGCCTGATGCACAAACGGTCCGTGCGCCGGATCCATCAAGCCCGATGATGCCGTGATCGATGTTGCAGGGCAGATCGGCGGTGAGATACGCCGACCGAAATCGCTGGCTGAATTTCGGGATTTCCGGAACAGGTGGGAAATCCGTCCCCTCGGAGAGTTTACCCCTCCCACTCTGTGGGACATAGACCCATACGTGCCCATCGCGCTCTTCGCAAGGGAAGGCAGTCGCATAGATTCGGCAGGGATCGAGCGAATCGTGCTCGGTCAGCGAAGGGATCTCGCGACACTGCCCGGACACCGGTTCGAATCCCCAGCCGTGATACTTGCACGTGACCTGCTGCGCCGTCGAACCATCCATAGGAAAGCGGAATGCCGCGATGAGGACAGGAGTCGCGCATGGCGAAGTAGCGGCCTGCCGAGGTGCGTCCCAGCACCAGCGGAATGCCGAGCAGCATGGCCTTTGCCATCTGCTTGCCGTGAATCTCTGACGAGCGGATCGCTGGATACCAGTCGTCGTAAATCAGCGTGGTGCCGGGGCCGGAGGGAGCAACTGCTGCGCGTGTGACTTCGCCAATCATCTTCGAAGTCATACTATAGCGGCCGAAGTGCCCGGAGTAAAGAGCGGAGAACCTTCAACGCGCTCAACTCTACCGTTCAAAAAGAAACGGCCGGAGTATTTCGCCCCGGCCTGCGATTCACGATTCACGATCCACTACTTCGTGATCTTCTCGCCGATCGACTTGGCCTGCGTGAACAGCAGCAGATAATCCGGGCCGCCGGCCTTCGAGTCCGTACCCGACATGTTGAAGCCGCCGAAGGGATGCGCTCCCACCATGGCTCCCGTGCACTTGCGATTGATGTACAGGTTGCCGACGTGGAACTGCTGCTTGGCCACCTCGATCTTGTCGTCCGACGTGGTATAGACCGCGCCGGTCAATCCGAACTCGGTGTTGTTGGCGATCTGTAAACCGTGCTCGAAGTTGTGCGACTTGATCACCGCCAGCACCGGCCCAAAGATTTCCTGCTGCGAGATGGTAGCCATCGGGTCGACATCGGCAATCACTGTTGGCTGGATGAAATAGCCTTCGCCGGCATCAGTGGCCCGCGCGCCGCCCGTAATCAGCCGTCCACCTTCGGCAACGCCCTTCTCGATGTAGCCCATGATGGTCTTCATCGATTTCTCGTTGACTACCGGGCCCATTGCCGGGTTCAGCGTAGGATCGCCCACGGTGATTTTCTCGACGCGCTCCTTCAGCCGCTGCAGAAACTTGTCGTAGATGCGCTCGTCGATGATGGCCCGCGAGCAAGCCGAACATTTCTGTCCGCTGAAGCCGAAGGCCGCACTCGCGACGCCCTTCGACCGCCGCATCCAGATCGGCGTCCGCATCGACCACGATGGAGTCCTTGCCGCCCATCTCCAGAATGGTGCGCTTGATCCAGATCTGACCGGGCTGCTGCACCGCGGCGCGTTGGTTGATGTGCAGACCCACTTCCTTCGATCCGGTGAAGGCGATGTAGCGCGTCTTGGGATGTTCCACGACGGCGTTGCCGAAACCGACGCCGTGACCGGGGCAGAAATTGACCACGCCGTCCGGCAGGCCGGCTTCTTCCAGGATCTCAAAAAATTTCGCGGCGATGGTCGGCGAGTCGCCCGACGGCTTCAGCACCACTGTGTTGCCGCAGACGATCGACGCCAGCGTCATGCCGCCCATGATCGCGCCCGGGAAATTCCACGGCGGAATCACCGCACCTACACCCAGCGGGATGTAGCGCAGCCAATCGCGCTCGCCCGGCAACTGTACCGGCGTCTCGGCCTTCGACAGGCGAATCGCTTCCAGCGCGTAGAAATCGCAGAAATCGATCAACTCGGCAATGTCGCCATCGGCTTCGGGCCAGTTCTTGCCGACCTCGAAGACCATCCAGGCCATCAACTCGAACTTGCGCTCGCGCAGCAGATGGCTCACGCGAAACAGCAGGTTGGTGCGCTCCTCGATCGTCGAGTACTTCCAGGTTTCAAACGCTTTCAGCGCGGCCTGCATCGCGGGCTCGACTTCAGCCGCGCCCGCAGTCGAGAACACCCCGACAACCTCCGACGGCTTGGCCGGATTGAGCGACTGGGTCTTCTCGTCAGTCTTCACCCGTCGGCCGCCGATCACCAGATCGTATTCGCGGCCCAGTTCGTTGCGAACTTTCTCGATGGCGGCGCGCATGCGGCGCGTGTTTTCGGGATTCGTCCAGTCGACGGACGGTTCATTCGTAAACTTGGTAGGGATGCGGGCGTTATTAATGGTAGCGGCGATGCGAGTTCCCTCCCGGGCGGGAGTCGTGGTGGTTGCCATGAATGCGTCCTCTCAGTGAAATGCGGATTTCGGGGGTAACAAAATATAGATGCTGCGCCGTCTCGGGAGATACACCGACGGCACAAACCCCTATTTTACCGCTTGTTTAGCTCGACAGCATCGATCTCACCTGAGTTCCTGGTATTGGCCGGTTGGGGGCGGCCACCGCCCTGAACAAAAGCTTCTGTCTCCTTGTAGGATTTGCGACACCAAATCCGGCGAGGCTGCTTCGCAATAAACGCGCAGCAGCGGTTCCGTACCCGAGGCGCGAATCAGCACCCACGCCTCGGCGCCGTTGCCGTAGGTTGGCGCGTCGAGGAAAAACTTCACTCCGTCGAGCGTTTCCACCTTCTGCACGCCGAAGCTGCCCATCGCTGCGGGCTTTAGCCTGGGCGCGGCGCATGGCGTCGTCCTTCACTTCGTTGCTGAGATGCAGGTCGACGCGGCCATAGTGATGCTCGCCATATTCCTTCTGCAGGTCGCGCACCAGTTGTCCCAGCGGCTTGTCTTCTTCGGCCATGATGTTGGCCAGCAGCAGGGAATTCAGAATGCCGTCGCGCTCCGGCAGATGGCGGCGAATGCCGATGCCGCCCGACTCTTCGCCGCCGATCAGGATGTCGCGCTCCAGCATGAGATCGCAGATGTACTTGAAGCCGATGCCGCACTCGTGCAGCTTGCGGCCATACTTGGCGGCGATGCGATCGAGCATGCGCGTGGTGTTGAAGGCGCGCACAATCTCGCCCGGCCACTGCTTGCGCTTCAGGATCCATTCCAGGATCACCGAGAAGCATTTGTGCGAATCGACAAAGCTGCCGTCCTCGGCTACCGCGCCCAGACGGTCGGCGTCGCCGTCGGTGGCCATGCCCGCCTGGCAACGCGCGCTGAACAACGGTCTCCTGCAACATCTCGATGTGCGGCGCGATGGGCTCCGGATTGATGCCGGGGAACAGCGGGTTCAGTTCGCCGCGAATTTCGAAGTGAGGGATGCCGCTCTCGGTAAAGATGCCTTTCAGCACGCCGCGCCCGGCGCCATACATGACGTCGACGGCGAACTTGAAGCCGGCTTTCTGGATCAGCTTCAGGTCGACGAAGTTCTTGATGGCCGCGATGTAGGGCGTCTTGAAATCGGTAAGCGTCACGCTGCCGCCCTTGCGCTCCAGGCGCGGCGAATCCAGCTCGCCCTCGATCGCACGCATGATCGCCGGCGTACCCGAGCCGCCATAGCTGGCCTTGTATTTCACGCCATTCCAGTTGAAGGGATTATGGCTGGAGGTGATCATCACGCCGCCGGCGGCGCTCAGGTTCTTCACCGCATAAGAGAGCGCCGGCGTGGGCGTGTAGTCGTTGGAGAGCCGTACGGCGATGCCCGCGGCGGCGAGAACTTCGGAGATGATCTCGGCCGCGCGCTGCGAGGCAAAGCGCGTGTCGTAGCCGACGACCAGGCCTTTGCTCGCGTCCTCATGCTGGTGGACGTAGATGGCCATCGCGTTGCCAACGCGCCGCACGTTGTCGAAGGTGAAATCGTCGGCGATGATGCCGCGCCATCCGTCCGTTCCGAACTTAATTTGGGTGGTCAGAATGCCTCCATGCGTTACCTGCCGGGACCGTCGACGTAAATACCACGGCGCTTCACCTCTCGTTCCGGCAGCCACATTCATCAGGCTGCGGACTCTCGCTAAGCTTTTCCGCAGCTTCGTCAAGCGTCAAGGTCTGCTCATTCAAAAGACGCATCACTTGCAGCATGTTGTTCGCCTGGTAGACCTCCTCCAGGTCTTCGATGAACTGGGTAACTTCTGGAGGTGCCATTTCGCAATGATTGCAGCCGCATGTGTGGGTCAACTTCTCCAGCCGCGTGTTCCAGGATTTCGGAAGATTCGTGCTCATTATGTTGTCCTGCGCTACCTGACCGAGCAGCTCTTACATTCTAACCAGTGGCAGCGGTGCACCGATGTAATTCCCGTCACAGTTGAGCGATGTCACACCAGCCGCTTCAGTTTCTTCTCGTCGAGGTACTTCACCACTTTACCAACGTCCTGCGAATGTTCGCGGGTGGTGATCAGCAGCGCGTCATCCGTTTCGACCACCACCAGATTGTTGACTCCTACCGCTGCGACGAATTTTCGTCCGGAGTGAATGAAGTTTCCCGCCGCATTCAGCGTGAAGCTTTGGTCTGCCGTGATGACGTTGGCGCCGTCGTCCTTGCCACCATTGCGATGCTCGTAGAGCGCAGTCCACGAGCCCAGGTCGTTCCAGCCGAAGCTGGCCGGAATGCAGTACAGGCCCGACTTGCCCTCACCCTTGGCTGAACGCGGCTCCAGCACCGCATAGTCGACGCTGATGTTCTCGCAGTTGGGATATAGCCTGGCAAAGGTCTTCTCGAACTTGCGCGTGCCATAGCTGGCGGCAATTTCCTCCAACAGCGGCGCGGTCTTGGGCAGATGCTCGCGCAGCGCGTCGGCTAGCGTGCCCGCGCCCCAGATAAACATTCCGCTGTTCCAATAGAAATTCCCCGCGCGCACAAACTGTTCGGCGACTTCAGCATTGGGCTTCTCGGTAAAGCGGCGCACAAAAACGGCATTTGGCACTTGGTGTTTAGCACTTGGCTCTAGGCTTTTGGCGCTCACTTCGATGTAGCCGTAGCCCGTTTCGGCGCGAGTAGGCGGAATGCCGATGACTACGATGTTGGCGCCCTGCGCAGCGATCTCGGCCGCGCGCCGGATGTCATCACGAAAGCGCCTCTCGTCGGCGATCACGTGGTCGGAGGGAAACATGCCGATCACGGCATTAGGATCGCGCTTCGCCAGTAAGAACGCCGCCAGTCCAATCGCAGGAGCGGTGTTTCGGCCCACCGGCTCGGCGACGATCTGGCGCTTCTCCAGCTTCTTCAACTGGCGGACGATCGGATCGCGCAGATCTTCGTTGGTGATGATCCAAAACTGCTTCGGCTTGGCCAGCGGCAGCAGGCGCTCTACGGTTTCCTGGATCATGCTCTTCTTGCTGTTGAGCGGGAGCAATTGCTTGGCCATGCGCTTGCGGCTGAGCGGCCAAAAACGCGTGCCGCGGCCACCGGCGAGAATGACGGGATAGAAAGTGAATTTTTCGGAATTGGCCACCAGTATGAGTCCTTTGTTCACCACGGAGGCGCCCTTCGGCTAAGGCGAAGCCAGCCCCGGCTTGCGGAGTCTTGGTGAATTTTCGATTCTACTCAAGACCGCGGCGCGAGGCGAAACCCAGCGCGGTTTGGAACGTGATTCTCATGTCGTCTGTTTAGACAGTCACGGCTCGCGCACGCAGGTATATCCCAAATGCAGATTCTTCTTGCCAGCTGCTGCCGCGCTCTCCGGATCAAACGCGGCCGTGTCCCCTGAGGTCCGCGGCTCGTCAAAATGTGAAGGATTAGCCTGTGGCGTTCCAAAAACTTTGTCGACGACAAAGCCGTCGCCACAGAGCCCGTAGAGGACATAACCGCCCGTCAGCGTGTAACTCGCGTAAGCCTGCCACGGTTGCAGCTCTTTGCCCGAACTTGAAACATGGAAGACGATTGGGTGATCTCCGGACTCATAGTCAACGTCCATTTCGACTCGATAGGCGCGAATTGCCTTATCAGGCTTTGCCTCTGAATAGTCAGGGAACGGTGGCTGCTGCACGCATGTACCCAGTGGCTCGATCTCTTTCACGTTCTGGTAGATGTTCAATGAGTAGTATCCGGTAGGCGAGAAGTCGAGAGCGCCCCGCGATCTGACCCGACAACCCCTCAGAACCTCCAGCGGAGTCCAGTCGCGCTCTCCCCGAACCAGTTGGATCGAGGCCAGCCCGCACTGCGGTTGGTCCAGCTTCAGTTCGAACCACTTTCGAATACCGTCGTGAAAGACAACTAGGCCTTCCAACGTTTGGACCTCAGATGCAATACTTGGCCCCGTCGTACTGGTACGTGGGCATTGTTGTCCGAGCGCAGCCGTCGCTATACAGGTCACAAAAGCCAACACGCATGTCTGGGAAATCGTCATCGTAGTGGACGCTGACCTGAAGGCCTGCTCTACCCTCCGTGCCTTCTGTGTCCTCTGTGGTGAAGAAATAATTACGGTGCGCTCACCGATTGCGGCAGTTTGGTTAGCGGCTCTTCGACTGCGCCTGCGGGCAAACACATCCGCATCAACTCCAGCTCCCACTGCGGCCGCACCGTGTAGTCGCGTACGCTGGCTGGGACCACGACCGCATCGCCGGTGGCGAAGCTGATTGGCTCCATCCCCTGCGATTCTACGATGCCCGCGCCCTCGATCGCGACCAGCACGTGCGGCGAAGCGGGCGTCACTTCAGAATGCAGGGCGTCGCGCAACCGCATCTTTTCGACCTGGAAGAATGGTGAGCGCACCAGCACGCGAGGATTGTCGGTGCCCGTCCTCACGACCTTGCCGGCATTGGTGTGCAACTTGGTTGCGGCCAGCCCTTCGGCGATGTGCAGTTGGCGCGGGCGGCCATAGTCGTACAGGCGATAGGTGATGTCCGATGTTTGCTGGGTTTCTACCAGGATCATGCCGCCGCCGATAGTGTGCACCGTGCCCGCCGCCACGTAAAGCATGTCGCCGGTATGCACCTCGACCCAGTTGAGCAATTCCTCCGCGCGCGTGTCGTGGATCGCCTGCTCGAACTGCTGCTCGGTCACGCCCATCTTCAATCCGAGAGCCACCTGCGCGCCCGGTTGGGCCCGGAGCACGTACCAGCATTCCGTCTTGCCGCAGAGCTGACCGCTTCGGCGCGCGTGGTCATCATCGGGATGCACCTGCACCGACAACTTGTCTCCAGGAAACAAAAACTTCACCAGCAGCGGAAAGCGATCTTCGTAACACGCTGCCTGACCGACCAGCTCGCGGCGGAATTGTTTTGCCATCTCGGCCAGTGTCCGACCCGCGAATGGACCGTTAGCGATGCGATTGTCTTCCCAGGTCAACCAGCTTTCGCCGATCGGGTCTTTCACCGCGCGGGTGTAGATAGGGCGCAGATCGCGAACGCCCCAGGGCCGCTCGTCGAAAATGGGGATCAACAGAAATGGATACAGTTGGGACATGGGTTCCAGAATCAATGTGAAAAGCGTTTAGCCGGGGCCGGACGTTTTGTGTCCCCTGAAGGGGCTCATACTCAAAAATAAGCTGACCCAGCGCTGATGCGCTGGGCTATCCTCTTCCGTCTCGCTTTGCGAGATTCATTTCTTCGCCAGCCGACTTCCTGGGCCGCCAGCCTGCAGTCCTGCGGTGTCACTCTCAAGAAAGGCGAATCGCAGGCTAGACATTCGCGAAGAACCTTCGCATCCGCTCCAGGCCGCGCTCCAAATTCTCTGCCGAGGTCGCATACGAGAGCCGCACGTGATCTTGTGTCCCGAACCCCTCGCCGGGCACGACCACCACATGCGCCTCATGCAGCAACCGGTGCGCCACATCGGCAGCCGAATTCATTCCGCCGCGATCGAAATAATGACTGACGTTGGGATACGCATAGAAGGCGCCGCTGGGGTACGAGCAGGTAATTCCCGGTATGGCGCGCAAACCCTCAACCACTTTATCGCGCAGCGAGATGTAGCCCGCCCGCATCTGCTGGACGCAAGCCTGCGATCCCCCCAGTGCAGCAACTGCTGCCTTCTGCACAATCGATGTCGGGTTCGAAGTGCTCTGGCTTTGCAGCTTCAACATGGCGCTTATGATGGGCGCCGGGCCCAGCGCATAACCCAGCCGCCAACCGGTCATGGCGTACGTCTTCGACAGCGAACCGATGATGATGAGCCGTTCCTTAACCTCGTGCACACATCCGGCCGAGAATAGTCGGTCGGTGTAGTTCAAATAGACGTAACACTCGTCGGACACGACGTAGATGCCGCGCTCGTGAGCGAGTCTGAGCACCGCAGCCATGTCGTCCGCCTTCATCACGGCGCCGGACGGATTGTTGGGCGAGTTCAGCAGAATCACCTTGGTGCGCGGAGTGATAGCCCGCTCCACCATGTCAGCGGTTAACGCGAAGCCGTGTTTCTCGTCGGTCGCAACGTACACCGGCTCACCCCCGGCGTAGCGCACGATGTCTTTGAACGACACCCAGTAGGGCACCGGCACAATCACTTCATCGCCGTGCTGCACCAGCACCTGGATGGCATTGAATAACGCGTGCTTGCCGCCGACTGAGGCCATGCAGTCATCGCGCTTGTAGTCGGAACCGAAGTCGGCGGCGTGACGCTGGACGATGGTCTCGCGCAGCTCCACCGTCCCGCCCACCGCGGTGTACTTGGTGAAGTTTCTCTGGATGGCCGCGATGGCCGCTTCCTTGATGTGCTCGGGGGTAGAGAAGTGCGGTTCGCCCGCACCGAAGTCGACCAGATCGGCACCGGTGGCGCGAAGCTTCTCGGCCTCGGCGGACACGGCCATGGTGGCCGAAATCTCGATACGTTGAATCCGGTTAGTCAGAAACGAGGAGAGCTGCGTTCCGGCAGCGGTCAAGGCTGGGGCCTTCATAAGAGATGTTTACCCGTGGCTGAAATATGTCTTTGCCCAATCCGCTCCCGTACTCGCTGCTCGACACTTTCGGGCACCAGGCCATTGAGCGGGCCGCCGAGCTTGGCAATCTCGCGCACAATCCGCGAGCTGAGATAAGAATACTGTTCGGCCGGCATCATGAACACGGTCTCCACCCGTGGCTCCATCTTGCGATTCATGAGCGCCATCTGCAGTTCGAACTCGTAGTCGCTGATAGCCCGGATGCCGCGCAATACCGCGTTGGCGTTCTTGCGGATGCAATAGGTCACCAGCAGCCCCTCGAAGGTGTCGACGCAAACGTTATCGAGCTCTGAGGTCATGGCCACCAGCATCTGCTTGCGCTCCTCCATGGAGAAGAGGGTCTCGCCTTTGTCCAGATTGCGGGCGATGGCCACGATCAGTTTATCGAACAGTTTGCTGCCGCGGTGGATCAGATCCAGATGGCCGTTGGTGACGGGATCGAACGAGCCCGGATAGATGGCGACAATATCTTTCAAGAGACCTCGGAGACAAGCATCTACGCGGGTTGATTCTATGCTGGCCGGGCCGGAGAGGCAATCGGGATGCAAGCGAAAGGTCAGAAATTGGCATGACAGAAAGCTGCTCGAATCCGAGCGAGAAAAATATCGGAAAGGACGATTGTGCAAGGATGTCGTTGCTGCTGACTAGAGGCGTGGAGAACCCGCGCAACGCTAAGGTGTCGCCGGCCGAAGCCGGCTCGGCCCCAAAAAGAAATGGATTGTACGGCGCAGCTGAAGCTGCGCCCCTTCCAAAAAATTGGAAACCCGATTCAGTTGCCTACTTTCGCCCGGCCGGTCCTTTGGGAGTGGGAGTTGGCCCGGCTTCGGCGTTGGCCGCTGCGGCCTGCGCCTTGTCTTCCACCGAAATCAAGCCCAGTGACTTGCGTACATCGGTTTCGATTCTGGCGGCAATGTCTTTGTTGTCTTTCAGAAATTGCTTGGCATTTTCGCGGCCCTGGCCGACACGCTCGCCCTTATAGCTGAACCACGACCCCGACTTCTCCACCAGATTGCCATTCACCGCTAGATCTAGCAGGTCGCCTTCGTGCGAGATGCCTTCGCCGTACATCATGTCGAATTCGGCTTCGCGGAAAGGCGCGGCCGTCTTGTTCTTCACAATCTTCACTCGCGTGCGTGAGCCGACCACTTGGTCACCGTCCTTGATGGCGCCGATGCGGCGGATGTCGATGCGGACGGACGAATAGAACTTCAGCGCGCGGCCGCCGGTCGTGGTTTCGGGATTGCCGAACATGACGCCAATCTTTTCGCGGATCTGGTTGATGAACACCAGGCAGGTGTGCGACTTGGCCACGATGCCGGTGAGTTTGCGCAGCGCCTGCGACATCAAACGCGCTTGCAGGCCGACGTGGCTGTCACCCATCTCGCCGTCGAGTTCGGCCTTGGGGACCAGCGCCGCGACCGAGTCCACGACCAGTACATCGATGGCGCCCGAGCGCACCAGGGCTTCGGCAATCTCCAGGGCCTGCTCGCCATAGTCGGGCTGCGAGACCAGCAGATTATCGACATCAACGCCCAGCTTGGAAGCGTAAATAGGATCGAGCGCGTGCTCGGCGTCGACGAAAGCTGCCATGCCGCCTTGCTTCTGCGCCTCCGCAATGACCTGCAGCGCAATAGTGGTTTTGCCGGAAGATTCAGGTCCAAAGATCTCGACCACGCGGCCGCGAGGGAAGCCCCCAACACCCAGTGCGGCGTCAAAAGAGATCGCGCCGGTAGAAATCACCGAGATGGGGACGACTGCTCCCTTGCTCCCCAACTTCATGATGGAGCCTTTGCCGAACTGCTTTTCGATCTGCGACATGGTCAGGTCAATTGCCCGACCCTTTTCAGTTTTTTCGTCCGCCATGAGTGCCGCTCCTTGGCTGCTCCGTTCCGGCGCGGCGTCGCTCCGAGAGGGCAGGTAGAGATAAGTTGCGATGGGTCAGTGAGTCAGGCGCCATGGTGCAATGGGCGATTCGCGGTGAAGAGCGCATGGATACTGACGGCCTATTATACATCCGGTAATTGCCAAAAAGCGAAATAAAAGCGAATATTCGGGGAACGGAAGTACTAGAACCTTGGTGTCTCACATGGGTTTGTGACCGCCGTTACAGGACGCCCTCCGAAGGCGCTCTCCACGCCAGCGCCTTCAAGAGAGAGATTTCTAGATACCATATCAGTTATTAACCTACCAATTACGCATAGCACGCCTTGGCCGGTCGCTGAAAAAGTCTGAACAGCAGATCCCGAGGCTGCTAGTCTAAAGCCGCCTCGAGATGACAAATTTAGGGGACTTGCAACGGAGCAGCTGCAGAGGCGCCCCTTCAAAACTACCTCCGGCCGAGTTTTTCAGCAGCCTCTTGACCCAGGTCAATGCGATTCCGGCAAGGTGTAGGCGAAATCATAAAAGTGCTTTCCGTCAGTGATCTTGATCGTCATTGTGCCGCTGATACCCGCAAGTTGGCCCGTTCCGGAATCGGGCACGACGGAGATGGTCAGCTGCGGTATGCCGCGCGTCATAGTCGCGCTGTGCTGCAGAATGAAGCTGCCGGAGCGGCCGTTCAAGCTGCCGGTGACTTGCTCGATCGCGACATAGCCGGCGGACCCCTTCGCTACGTCGCCTCCGGTCAACATCTCACCCTTGCTGGTGCCCTCCAGTTCGCCGTGGAATTGCTTTTCGATGGTCATGCGGCCCAGAGACGAGCCCTTGAGAAAATCATCGGCCTGCGGTGTGATTTTCACCTCAAACGATCCGGTGGCATGAGCCACGAGTGCCTCCTTGTGTTCCGTTGTAGTCGGCGGATGAGCCTGGGCCAGAGCCACACAGGCGAAGCTCAACCAGAACCAAATGCCTACAATTTTGGCGCGAGATATCGTCATAGAGGGCGAGCTTTACTTTGGTTGTGGCTTACCGCTTCAGCAGATCCACTGGCTCACGCACGTCGGTTACGCGGAAGTACTTTGCCAGCGCCGGATAGCGCTGCGCCACAGTCTCATACATCGCATAAGCTACGTTGCGATAGGAGAAGTGACCGGCCGCGCCGGTTCGCAGCTCGCTGATATAGAGTGCCTCGGCGAAGTCCATCTTGAACAGGGTGCGTTTGCGGTAGGCCAGCGGAATGACATACTGCGACTGCTCCGCCGCTTCGGGGGCATGGCGAGCGGTGAGCTGAGTGGCGGTGTCCTGCGCGCGCTCCATCACCGAGTCATAGCGGAGCGTCAGGCCGGCCGAATCGATCTCCGAGGGAACGTCGTAGCCGTGGGCGGTGGTGTAGTCCTGCACAATCTGCACACAACGGCGATGGCGATGCATATCGCGGAAGCCACCAATGTCCATCAGGATATCGAAGCGAAACTGCTGGCCCGCACAGAAGGCGCGCGAGACTTCATCGTGCCGTCCGCGATGCCGCAAATCCAGGTCGACGATTTCCTGCCGCCGCATCCCCGGTAAACCCGATACCACATCCCGAATCTGGCGATATGGGTGATGCGAGTACTGGTACAGCAGCGTGGCCGCCAGTTCGATCTCCAGCGGATCGTCGTCAAGCAGATCGACCATGGGCGCCGGCTCGATAGCGACACCCGCCAGCAGCTCTGAGGCTGCTGCTGTCAGGTCGCGCCGAGTTTCTATTTCGTACGCATTGGGCTCGGCATACTTCATCAGCGTCGGCGCAACTCGAACCGGGCGAAGCAAGAATTCTCTGGCTCGCCCGGCTGTCGCCGGGGATTCGTGCTCGATTTGCTCGAGCAGCTCGCTCGCTTTGGCGTGTCCCACATTGTAGGCAGGGTCTTGTGCTGCCTGCTTCAGCAGCTCTCCCAGCCGGCGCACCTCGGCATGGGTGTGCGACAGCAGGCGCGACACCTGGTTCTCCAGAGTGCGGGCACTGACGATCTCCCCTAGCGAAGTATTGGCCGCCAGCGGCAACAGGTAGCGCGAAATATCGAAGGCCCGGGCGCGCAGGGTACGCTCGTAGGCGTCCTGCTTCATCTCCACCGGCTTGGGCGTGCGCTCCCGCAGATAGTGAAACATCTCCTCTGAGAAGTGCCGATACTCGGCAAACAGCAGGTCGATGGTCTCCCGATAGAGGCCGCGCGCGTCAGCATCTTCCCCAAAATCGGGAACATAGTAGCCGCTTTTCTGGAAATCCTGATAGCGGGTGGAGCGCTCCTGGCCATCCCAGCGGGGCTCATCTACGGCTACGGTAGCCGCCAGAATCGACAAGCACTCGATGGCAAAGGCGATGTGGGCCAAATCGGCAATGCTCCGATGGCCATATTGGAAGTAGAATGTGTTGAGAAATTTTTCGGCTTTTTGATCATTGATCTCGGCCAGCGACTCGCGCATGGAAAGTGCTGAGCGCGAGTACTTTGCCATGCCGTAGGCCTGCACCTCGGGGTCAGCGCCGTGGACGGCATATACTTCGGTGCTGGGTTCCTGATGGGGAACATTGGGATCGCCGTTTGTGTCAGCTTTGTAACCGAATGACATTGCGCTGAATCATATGCGGTATGGAATCGGTGGGCAACCGTCAGCCTGTGGGAATCGTGGAAAAACTTTATGACGGTTGGGACTTCCCTGAACTAGGCCGATCCTTGTAGATAAAATCAGCTTTTTCATAAGAGGACGATGCGTCAGATCATAAGTAAGTTATTGGCAGTTATCTTGTTAGCGGGTTTTCCGATCATTGCAGCCAGCCAGGTGTCGCAGTTCGCTGCCCCAACTTCGCCTTCGCGGGCGGGATGGACGGGAGACGAAAGTTCCCTCGACTCCGATCTGGAGGCGCCGCTATTCCTGCATGTTCCCTTACCGGTCCTGGCGCCGGAGCTGGCGCTGCAAACCTTCCAGAGCCGGGGAGCCGTGCAGAATTCCGAGCTCAAGGGCTACACCGATCAGACGCTGGTGATGGCCGAGCTGGTCGACAGCTCGCAGCGTGGAGCCTTTGAGCTGCAGCGCTCCTATGTGGCCCCGCGCACGCTTACGTTCAAGCCCATCCGCTACACCGGCGACAGCTTCGTGAAAACCAATGTCATCGCCCGCATCCTGCAGTCGGAAGTCGATTACGTCACCAAGGGTGATTCGGCTCAAACTGCACTGACCCCGGCGAACTACAAGTTTTCCTACAAGGGCGACCGCGAGTTGAACGGGAAAGACGTCCACGCCTTCCAGGTGAAGCCGCGTCAAAAGCGTGCGGGGCTGTTCAAGGGCTACATTTATCTCGACACGGTCAGCGGTAGCCTGGTGCGCTCGGAAGGCAGCATCGTCAAGTCGCCGTCGTTCTTTATTCGCAACATTCAGTTCGTTCAGGACTACACCGACGTCGCCGGCTATACCCTCCCGGTGCAACTGCACACCACCGCCAAGGCACGGTTCGTGGGACCAGCCGTGGTCGACATCTTCCATCGTCAATATCAACCGCTACCCACCGCTGCCTTGTTGTCCGCGAATCACTCCGCAGCCGGGCAGCCGTAACTCCATTGCGCTCCCGCCCGCACGACCGCCGTCCAGAGTCCAGTCAAGGAGACGTGCGAACCAAGTGGGTGGGGGCCGACTCGATCCTGTTTGCCGCCGCGCATCGTCCTTGGCCCGCGCCCATGGGCCCGTGGATCATGACCCAGCGCTGGAACGATTTGCTCTTTCTGCATTACCCGCTGGAGCCGGAGACAGGTGCGCGCGCTGGTTCCCGACGTGCTGACGCTCGATACTTACCAGCAACGCGCCTGGGTCTCTGTCGCGCCCTTCTGGATTAATCATTTGCGTCCGCCGGGAGTGCCGTCGCTGCCGTGGTTCTCCGCCTTCAACGAGATCAACGTCCGCACCTACGTCACTTATGGGGGAAAGCCCGGCGTGTATTTCTTCAGCCTCGACGCCAGCAATCTGTCGGCAGTGTGGGGTGCCAGAGTTTTCTATCGACTGCCGTATTGGCAGGCGGCGATGAAGGTGAAGGGCAGGGGCGGCGCGCGGATTGATTACGTATCCAAGCGGCAACATGGGCCGAAGCCCGCGGAACTCAAGTGTTCGTATGGTCCAGCCACTCCGTTGACCTTCCACGCGCGACTGGGCTCTCTGGAACACTTTCTCACCGAGCGCTACTGCCTCTATACGTTCGGACGCAAGCGACTCTATCGCGGAGAAATTCACCATCTGCCCTGGGAGTTGCAGGAGGCAGTGGTCGATCTCCAAGAGAACACCATGGCGCAGCCGCCAGGCATTCAGCTTCCGCCGCAGCCCGAACTCGCGCACTTCAGCCGCGAGTTGAAAGTCTTGTTCTGGGCGCCGGAACGGCTGCTGTGATTCACGACGGTTTGTATCGGGGACCTGGCGTCACAGGCTGGAAGAAACTCCAGCCAAGGCGCAGAAATATCTCCGCAGGCGGTGGAAGCGCCGGGCTTTCAGAGACTGTGTCGCAACCCAGGAGGAAATTCTGTAGTGGAACAAAAGGGTGGAATAACCGATCAAACTAGCCGCGACGCGGCGGGATGAAGTTAGCCGGGCGGCGTAAGCCCCCGGTCGAGTGGGAGATTATTGTGAGCCGCAGAGCGGCGACACCGGTCGCGACACAGTCTCTTTCAGCCTGGCGAGATCGGACACTTCCAGGATGGCTTCAGCCACGGTTGGCCGGGGCTCAAGCCCTTTCTCGACTGCAAACTCTCGGCACGGCTAAAGCCGCGCCCTTCCACCATTTCTTGGGGCATATGCCCCGAGGTTATCGGTAAAGCCCGAAACTTGGTCTCACCTTTTTCGACTCGACCGAAGCGACGCCTAATACAACATAAGGATCACCTGAAGCGGATTATCGATTTGCGATCCTCGCAAAGCTGTGTCATCCCCCAAGCCTCATACGTTCCCCACCAGCGCTGTTTATAATCCCCTTTACTTTTACGAGGAGGTTTTCATGGCGGGAGTGGAGGGCCGGGTCGCGCTGGTTACCGGAGCATCGCAAGGCATCGGACGCGCCTGTGCGCTGGAGCTGGCCGAATCAGGAGCGAAGCTGGTGTTGTGTGCGCGCAATCAGGAGAAGCTGGAACAACTCGCCGCCGAGATCACCGGCAAGGGTAGGGAAGCGGCGGTCTTCAAGCTCGACGTCAGCCACGAAGATGAGATTAAAGCGGTGGCGAAGGCGGCCATTGCTCGCTTCGGCAAGATCGATATCCTGGTCAACAACGCCGGCGTCACGCGCGATCAACTGGTCATGCGCATGAAGCGGGCCGACTGGGACGACGTGATCGCCACCAACCTTACCGCGCCATTTCTGCTCATCCAGGCGGTGATCGGCTCCATGCTGAAGCAGCGCTGGGGACGCATCATCAACATCACCAGCATCTTTGGCCAGACTGGGCAGGTCGGCCAGGCCAATTACTCGTCGTCGAAGGCGGGCCTGATCGGACTTACCATGGCGGTCGCGCGCGAAGTGGGATCGCGCAATATCACCTCGAACGCCGTATCGCCCGGCTTCATTGAGACGGCCATGACCGAAGTTCTCCCCGCCGAGTTGAAAGAGAACATTCTGAAGAATATTCCTCTAGGCCGGGCCGGCAGCGATCTCGACGTAGCCCACGCGGTGAAGTTCCTGGCGTCGGAAGAAGCCGGCTACATCACCGGACACGTGCTGAACGTGAATGGCGGCATCCTGATGGGGTGAAGCTTGCCAAGGTCTACCAATTGGCCTGAGAGATCCTTGAAAGCGTGCAGCTTCAGCTTACCGGGGAGTTTCCGCCCGTTCCGCGAGGCCAAATTCACGCGCTCTCCCCCATGGCTGTCAGCGACCGCCGCAGCTTCACCCGCTCCTGCAGCAATCTCGCCGCTGAAACCGGATCCTGCCGCCGCTCGGCCTCTTTGAGTTGATGCTGCAAGTCATCCATTTGTCGCCGCAGAACGCGACGGCGCAGAGAGCGAATCGAGTTCTCCAGTAACTCCGGCGTTAACTCTTCATGTTCGTCCATCAGGATCACGGCCAGCAGGTTGCGCTCCGCTTCCTCCAGCGGCAGCGACATCGGATCCAGCCCTTGTTCGTGCGCCAGCAATAGCGCATCGATCAGCACCGCCGCCGACGATCCCTCGTGCAGCCGTTCGCGGGTGAGAGCAAAGTGCGCCTGCCGCGCCGGCTCGAAGTCCGGATCCACTCCCTCGCGATGGCTGTCCGGGGTGTGCAACAGCTCCTGGCTGGCCAGCGCGCGAATCAGCACGCGCTCGCCCTCGGCCAGGCCGCCGCCGCTCGCCGCGCTCACGCGCGAAGCCGAGCGCGATCCCGCGGCGTGGCGCAGTTCCTGCCGCAGCACGGCAGAATCGATGCCCAGGCGATGCGAAATCTCGTTGGCCAACTCGTCCCGAACGATGCGGCTGGGTACCCGCTGGATATGTGGGAGCAGATAGTTCAGCGCCTTGACCTTGCCCTCCGGTGTGCGCGCAGGGAACAGCGTGCGGGCGCGTTCGATAAGGTAGTCGAAATATTTTTGCGAATGCCGCAGCGCCTCGTCGTACGCCGGCTTGCCTTTGCGCCGGATGTACAGGTCGGGATCGAATCCGGCCTCCAACGTTAGCACTTTGATCTGGAAATCTTCGCTGACCAGCAACGCCAATGAGCGCTCGGCCGCCGCCGCACCCGCCGTGTCGGGATCGAAGTTGACGACAATGTTCTTGCTGAATCGCCCCAGCAACCGCGCCTGAATTTCGGTAAACGCCGTTCCGGAACTGGCGATCACATTGTGCGAGCCCGCGGTATAGACCGAGATGCAGTCCATCTGGCCTTCGACCAGGATCGCGTATTCCAGCTTACGAATCGCGTCTTTGGCTTTGTCGAGATTGAATAGCACCCGCGACTTGGAATAGATCGGCGTCTCCGGCGAGTTCAGATATTTCGGCCCGGCCTTCTCATCGGTCGACAGCGTGCGCCCGGTGAAGGCGATCACCTTGCCTGACTCGTTGGCGATAGGAAACATAACCCGATTGCGAAATTTCGAATACAACGAAATCTTCTGCTCGGCGGCGGCATCCTCGCCCTTGTCCTTCCACGAGAACAATCCCGACTCGCGCAACAATTCTTCGTCATACTGATTACGCAGAGCATCGCGTAGCAGGAATCCGGAATCCGGCGCGTAGCCGATGCGGAACTCGGCAATGTTTTCAGGCGTCAGCCCACGCGAGGCCAGATATTCTCGGGAATGAGCGGCCTCGGGCCGGCGTAGCTGCTCCTGAAAAAAGTTGCAGGCGCGCTCGTGAATGTCGATCATACCGCCCCGCAGCTTGGCGACACGGGCCTCCTCCGGCGAGGAGTAGCTCATCTTGGGCAGCGGAATCTTCAGCTTCTCTGCGACCAGGCGCACGGCTTCGGGAAATGTGATGTTCTCGATCTTCTGCACGAACGCGAAGACGTCGCCGGACGTGCCGCAACCGAAGCAGTGGAAGAATTGCCGCGTTGCGTGCACGGAAAACGACGGCGTCTTCTCCGAATGAAAGGGACACAGGCCCTGAAAATTTTGCGCGCCGCTTTTGCGCAGCTTGACGTACTCGCCCACGATGCGGACGATATCAGCCTGCTCTTTAACGGTATAGGCAAAATCCCCAGGATTGGCCATGTTGAGTCGCTGCGACAGAAAAGGAGGTCGTCACATGGTAGTGCAACTTGTAGGAAGTTAGAGGGACTCGAACAGGTTACTTTCTAAGCGCCTGTGAAAAAAATGTGGGAAACGAGACCTCCCTGTTGAAATGGTAGAAGAAACCCAGTAGGGGGTAGCGTCTATCACTAAGGAAACCCGATCCGTGAAAGCTGCGAGGTCCCGCAGCGGCTAAAGCCGCATGATTTTCGGGTAGTTAACGGACAGCCTGAAGGCCGTCCCTTTCAAACCCAGCTTGATCAGAGCTTCCCTAAACACCATCCACAGCCACGTCAGCCAACGGACTGTTTCCTGAGATTCCTGCGGCAATCCTGCTTCCATGTTTACCATTAGCTACCTCGGTCATCTCGGCCAACCTTGGGAGCAGGGGCGCTATCGCAGTATCCTGCATGCACAAGGCCAAGCCGGTTAGCGACGCCCCGGATGCGAGACAATCTCTGCAGCCTGAGAAGCAGCCCAAAATCGCGGAATACGAATCAAGGAGCTTTGTATGATCAATCCCAAAGAAATGCTGGAGACGCTGGTGGACCACCTGGCGGTCACCGCGCAGGTACAAAATGTCTTCGGCGAGCCCGTCGAGGCCCACGGCAAAACCATTGTTCCGGTTGCCAGCGTCGCCTATTGCCTGGGCGCCGGCGGCGGAGGGGGAACTGAGGCGCGGCCGGAATCGTCCGGTCCGCAGAGGGAAGGCGGCGGTGGAGGTGGCGGTGGCATAGTCAGGGCCAGGCCGGTGGGTGCCTTGGAAATTACCGAGCAGGGCGTGCGTTTCGTTGGTCTCTTCGACCGGCAGAAGGCGGCCGTCCTGGTCGGCGGCGGAATCCTGATCGGGCTGGCTCTAAGACGCGTCTTCCGCTGGAGATTAAAGTAATACCGTGAATGTCAGCGAGTTCTACCGACGGCTACCCTCGATCGACGAGCTCTTGCGGAATGAACAGATGCAAGCGCTCGAGCAGCGATTCGGCCATGCGGCTACCGTCGAAGGATCGCGCGCGTCCATCGACGACCTCCGGCTCAAGATCGCTGCGAACTCTCTCGACGAAGCTGCGCTTGCCACGGCTATCGATCAACTTCCTCAGGCCATCGAACGGCACCTGCAGGCTGGGCTGTCCTACTCCCTTCGTCCCGTGATCAACGCCACCGGCGTCATCCTGCACACCAATCTCGGACGCGCTCCTGTCAGCCACGCCGCCCTGGAGCACGCCGCCGAGATTTCTTGCGGCTATTCCAACCTGGAATTCGATCTCGCTACCGGCGAGCGCGGCAAACGCGATACCCACGTCAGTCGCTTATTTGCGCAACTGTTGAACTCTGCCCAGCGTGAAGTGTCGACCATCGTCGTCAACAACAACGCCGCGGCTGTGCTGCTGGCCTTGAACGCGCTGGCCGAGGGCGGGGAAGTGATCGTCTCCCGCGGCGAGCTGGTCGAGATCGGCGGCTCGTTCCGCATTCCCGACGTGATGGCGAAGTCGGGTGCAGTCCTTCGCGAAGTCGGCACCACCAATCGCACCCGCATTGCCGACTACGAAGCCGCCATCGGCGACCGGACCAGGCTGCTGCTGCGCGTCCATCGCTCCAACTTCCAGATCGTCGGCTTCACCGAGCAGCCTGCGCTGGAAGAACTTGCGGCACTCGGCCGCAAGCACAATATTCCGGTGATGGAAGACCTGGGCAGCGGCGAGCTCTTCGACTTGCGCCAGGTCGGCGTGCGCGGCGAGCCCATGATCGCCGACAGCCTGCGCGCCGGCATCGACATCGTCACCTACAGCGGCGACAAGCTGCTGGGCGGCCCGCAGGCCGGGCTCATCAGCGGCGAGCCCAGGCTGGTGGCCAAGATTCGCTCCAACCCGCTGTTCCGCGCCTTGCGCGTCGACAAGATGTTTTACGCCGCGCTGGAGGCAACGCTGCTGGCTTATCTGCGCGAGGATTACGACTCGATCCCCGTGCTGCGCATGCTCCGCTTATCCGAAGACGAGTTGCAGCATCGCGCCGAGCAACTTGCGCGAAAATTGCAAATCAGCTCACCTCAACTGGCGGTCGAGGTCGTCGAATCGCGCTCGGTGCTGGGCGGCGGCTCCGCTCCCGGTACAACCCTGCCCTCGCGAGCGCTGGCAGTGACGAGTGCCGGCCACGCCGACGCTGTGCTCGAGTGCCTGGGTCAGTGGGAAACGCCAATCATCGCGCGTGTAGAGAACGACCGCGTGTTGCTCGACCTGAGGACCGTGGAACCCGCGCAGGATGCAGTGATTCTGGCGGCGTTGCAGAGCATCGCAGCGGGCTGAAGTTTGCAGGTACGTGGCATTAGCTACGGAGTAGCGAAGCCGTTTATTATTTGTCATCAGCCGTGCCTTTTATTTGTTATTCCGAACCGGCTTCACAGGCCGCTGAAAATGTCGGAGAAGCGGATCCTTCGTGGCGATTGACGGCTGCGAATGACAATGTCGGCAACGGTGAAAGGGCATGGCTTTAGCCGTGCCATAGCAACGGTGGAAGGGCATGGCTTTAGCCGTGCCATAAGGGTGCCATCTGGAAGGGCTTTAGCCCCGGCCACCGCGGCTGAAGCCGTTTCTGATGGAGTTCGATTTCTCCAGGCTAAAGCCCGGGGCTTCCACCGGCTATGCGGCGCGGTTGAAGCCGAGTCCCATCAAAACATGTCAAATCTGATTTGCTCAGCGACCTGTTCAGCCGCTAAGGGATCTGCTTTTCGGTTTTTCGGCACACCGCTCCGTCACCGCAGTAACTCGTCGCGACGACCTCCGGTTACACTGATCTGTGCGCGTCGCTATCGACATTCGCCGCATCACCGAATTTGGCGTCGGGACTTACACCCGCAACGCTATCCGCACTCTGGCGCGTCTGGACCACGAGAACGAATACATCCTCATTGGCATTCCCGGCAAGCTGGGCGACATCGAGCCGCTGCCGCCGAATTTCATCACCGTTCCCGGCCAGCCCAACGAATTCTCGGTCGCCAGCTATCTGGAGCTGCACCACATTCTGAAGCATCATGGCTGCGACCTGCTGCACGTGCCGCACCTATTCTGGAAGCCGCAGGGTATTCCTTGCCCTTACGTGGTAACCGTGCACGATCTGCTGGACCACCTGTATCGCATCAACAGCCATTCCAGCGTCAAGCGCAGCCTGCATTTTCAGTTCACCAAGCGCGTGCTCCATCGTGCGGCGCGCATCCTGGCGGTCTCCAACTTCTCCAAACGAGACACGGAACGCCTCTTCGGCATCGCGCCGCAGAAAATCGAAGTCATTTACAACGCCATCGACGACAGCTTCCGCCAGGGACACGCCAGCGACGCCGAACGCCAGTTCATCGCCGAGCGTTATCAGGTGAACTACCCGTTCCTGCTCTACGCCGGACGCATCAGCCCGCACAAAAACGTGGTTCGCATTATCGAGGCTTTCTCGGCGCTGAAAAGCGAACTGAACAAGGAAGGCCGCTTCGAAGACCTGAAGCTCATCATTATTGGCGACGAAGTTTCCAAGCATCCCGACCTGCGCCGTGCCGCTGTTAAGGGCGGGGTGCAGAATGATGTCCGCTTCCTGGGCTTCGTTCCCATCGACGTGCTGCGTATTTTTTACGATCAGGCAAAAATCTTCGTCTTCCCCTCGCTCTACGAGGGCTTCGGCCTGCCTCCGCTGGAAGCCATGGCGCACGCCACGCCGGTGGTGACCAGCAATACCTCTTCCGTCCCCGAGGTCGTGGGCAACGCCGCCATCATGGTGAATCCGGAAAACGTCTTCGAGATCATGCGCGCTCTCCATCGCGTCCTCGTCGACCAGCCCTTGCGCGACAAGTTGAAGGCCCGCGGCCTGGAACAGGCGGGAAAATTTTCCTGGGATGCCAGTGTCCGCCGCATGCTGCAGGTCTATGGCGAGGTAGCCCAACAGAAGTTGAGTGCGAAGGCGTCCACGGCATGACCTTGTTCGGTCCCTCTGCGCCCATATTGGACATCGGCGTTCCACTTCGGTCGCGGCCGCCGGGGAAAATTCTGCTCAATTCTGTAGGATTGAACTTGGTGCCCGTCGCGGAAAGCGCTTCTTCGGTCGCAACTTGTTGAATTCAGGAAACACTCCGCCATTTCCTTCAGCTGGCATCGATTGGCGATTGGCTTGCTTCTAATTAGACTGACCGCGATATCGCGATCAGTCAGCATGCGGGCCCCTTCTCCAACGCGGATTGCATTTCTCTTGTTGGCTTCCTGTGTGGCAACTCCAGTACTGTCATGGGGACAATCCCAGATACTTCCGTTGGCGGACATCGTGAGCCGCATGGAGCAAGTGCAGATCGCGTCGCGCGATCATGACGTGGCTTACCAGGTGACCCGGGAGTATCAGCTCTCTACCCCGGGAACGCAGAGCCCTAGTTCCAATGTTGTAGCCCAGGTCAACTTCGTTCCGCCGGGAACGAAGGATTACACCATCGTGAAATCCGAGGGGAGCAGCCGCGGCGAGAACATCGTCCGCAAGGTGCTCGACCATGAAGCGCAAATGGCGAATCATGCCGAACAGCATGAGGTCACCGGGCGCAATTATGACTTCGCACTGCTGGGCCGCGAAACCATCGACGGCCATGACTGCTATGTTTTGCAGCTAATGCCCAAGCGGCAGACAGAAGAACTGATTCGCGGCAAAGCCTGGATCGATGCCGGCGATTTCACCATTCGCCGTATGGAAGGCGCTCCCGCCAAAAATCCGTCGCTGTGGATCAGGAACCTGACCGTCACCATTAACTACGGTGATGTGAGCGGCATTCGAGTGGCAACTTCCACCCGGGCGGTTGCCGACATTCGCTTTGCCGGCACTCACATGCTGACCTCGAGAGAGATCGACCTTCGCACTGCAGCGGTCGACGCCCGCAACCAGCTTCCCGCGCGCAAACGCCATTCCAATCCCCGTCATGCCGCAGCCGACACCGCCGTCTGGGTCGCACGCTAGCTTGTCTTGTTTGTCATCCCGAGCGCAGCCGAGGGATGAATTCACGTTTGAAGTGCAACAGTGTTTTCCAAGAATACCTCGTTGGGAGTTTTGAAGCCGAGGCATTTTCTGGGAGTGTCGTTGAAGCGTTCGAGGCAACTGGCGAGGTGCGGGGCGGACAGGGAATCGAGGTCGGTATTTCTGGGCAGTTGACGGCGGAAACGGCCAATCGCGTTTTCGATGCCGCCCTTCTGCCAGGGCGAGTGGGTATCGCAGAACCAGGTCTGAATGCCGAAGCGTTGGCTCAGTAAATAGTGTTTGCTGAACTCTCCTCCATTATCGAAGGTGATGGATTGGCAGGCGCGCGCGGGCAAGGCTTCCACCATGAAGCTGAGATTGTCGGCGACCGACTGCGCGGTTCTAGTCTTCTGCCGCAGCAGCAGTGCGCGCCGCGATCGGCGTTCCTGGGCCACCAGCAAGAACTGTCCCGGCTGGCTGAAGCTCATGAGGTCGGCTTCCCAATCGCCGGAGCGGGTTCTGCTTTCCACCACGGCGGGACGATCATGAATGGAAACCCTGTCCAGGATGGATGTTTTCGACCATCGGCCATTGGGCTGACGCTTTCCACGACGGTACTTTTGACGAGGCAGCCAACGATGCAGGGTTTCCATGAAAGACCAACTGCGCCAATAAATGTAACGATAGATGGATTCATAGCTGATGCGGTCGCTGCCCGCTCCCCGGGCCAGGCGTCCGGCAATCTGCTCCGGCGACCATCCCTCGGCCAGGCGTTGCAAGACTTTCTCCCGAAGTTGGGGCTGACGTTGGAGCTTGTGGGCTCGGCCGCGGGCATGGCGACGCAGCATCAACTGCTGCGCGCGCTGCGGATCGTAGCCCCCGGTCCACCGCTTGGAGGGCTTGCTGTTGCGCTTCAGTTCACGACTGATGGTCGCGGGGCTTCGCCCCAGAACGCCAGCGATGCAACGCAGAGATTTACCGTCTGCATGCAGACGGTAAATCTCAATCCGCTCCCTGAGGTCCAACTGCTCATACTTTCTCTTTTCCATCGCAACACCTTTGTACGGTGTTGCACTTGATTCGTGAACTCATGGGGGACCTGCGGTCCGCCTTTGCTTGTCATCCCAAGCGCACCCGAGGGACCTGCTGTTCGCCGGCAGTGGCAGGATATGGGTGCTAGTCACTAGTTGCTGTTTTTCTTAGCTGCTGGGCCTGTAAGCCGAATTCTGTGTGCCGCTCCTTCTCATCATTGGGTGCCCCACACATTCGCGTTGTTCGAATGTGTGGGATCGCCCCAACGAAGACAAAGAGCGGCACGACGGTCATTCCTCTGGGCCACACATTACTGCGCGGCTCTAGCGACCTACCCGGAAGTTGTGACGCACCGAGCCGGCACGTACGCCCGATCTCCGCATCCGCCGAGGCGGAAAGCGGAATCCGAACGTTCCTCCCCTATTTGGTCTTGCTCCGTGTGGGGTTTGCCCTGCCACCGCCATTACTGACGGCGCGGTGCGCTCTTACCGCACCTTTTCACCCTTACCGCGCCCAACCACCTCAACGCACAGCCGGTTTTGAAGGGGCGCGGCTTCAGCCGCGCCGAATCGCCGCTCGAAATCCGGCTTTAGCCGCTGCGGTAACTCGCGTTTCCTCGCGAACGCCAGCCTCGCAATGCGCTGGGGTGGTCAGACGCGGCGGTATGTTCTCTGTGGCACTTTCCGTCAACGGCCCTTTGAGAGCCGCCGCCCGGACGTTATCCGGCACACCGCTCTGTGGAGTTCGGACTTTCCTCTGCAAGCCTGCGCAACCTGATTGGGCCGAAGCGCAATCAGTGTCCACAAGCCAACAGCGACCGTCCGGCCCAGCAGCTAACAACGACAATTATAGATGGTCCTCAGGATGGCTCGTTATTAGATGCGTCAGCTATGGCCTTTAGCACCTCGCGGTTGGCAATGGCGATGGCATAGTCAGGCTTGAGTCGGATAGCTTCGTTATAGTCCTGCAACGCGCCCTCCAAGTCGCCTTTGTTGTGCCTGGCGAGGCCCCGGTTGTTGAAGGCTTCGGCCAGGTCGGGCTTGAGGCGAATGGCCTCGTCGCAGTCCGCGATCGCGCCATCGAGGTCTCCCTTCCGGAAGCGCGCATTGCCCCGATTATTGAAGGCCTCGGCATAGTCGTGCTTGAGGCGGATGGCTTCGCTGTAATCCGCGATCGCGCTATCCAGGTGGCTCTTGCGGTGGCGCGCTAGGCCACGGTTGTTGAAGGCCTCGGCAAGGTCGGGCTTGAGGCGGATGGCCTCGTTGTAATCCGCCATCGCGCCATTCAGGTCGCCCTTATCGTCGCGCGCATTGCCCCGGTTGTTGAAGACTTCGGCGTAGTCAGGCTTGAGACGGATGGCGTTGCTGTAAAAGCGCAACTTCTCATCGAGATCAACGGCGTTGAAACCGCGCTCGAACCATTGCTGGGCGGTCAGTTCCTCTTCCGCGACCGCCGGGGCCAACTGAGCGGCGTCCTTCTCTTCCGTTGCGGCATCTCTCGCAATAGATGATGCCGGGTGTAACGCCGCATCCAATCCCACATTCAAGTACCTGTCGCGCAGACGCTCCATCGCTTCCAAGAAGTACTCTGGCGGAATGACTATCGCGTTGTAGCGCCTCAGAGGCGCCAGCGTTCCAGTAAGCTGACTGGCAATCGCAGGTGTACCAAAGTCGAATCCTTCGAGCATCAGTGGCACGATGTTACGGTGGCTTTCGAGTGCCGTCTCGATCTCACGACGCATCCAATCCCTGGGATCTCTACAGCCCTCCAAAGCGGATGGGGTCAGCAGGACCAGAAAATGCGTCCGTGCACGGATATTCTCGAGTACGACTCGCTCGAAATCGCCACTGGCGGTACCACTGTAATCAAAAAAAACATCGAACCCGTGTTGCGTGAGATTCTGGAAAATTGCCAACGCCCAGGGAATGTTGGTGCGGCGATAGCTAATGAAAACGGTCTTCTGGATGTCTTCCATAAGTTACCTACCGAGTCGGAACGACGAAATTGAATCAACGATGAGCCTCATAAGATGCCCTCTTCGGTAGGCTCAGCCTGGGCTCTGAGAGTTAGTTTCTGTAGGTCTGTGGCGGCTCGGCGGGCCACGAGGGACGCAGGGTGTAGTACCGCGTCCAGTGGCACGTTTAGATACTGGTCGCGGAGCTTTCTCATTCCTTCCAGAAAGTAGTCCGACGGGATGTTTAGTCCTTGATACTCCCGCAGGACGGCCAGCCTGCCGGTGAGTTGAGTAGCAACGGCAGGTGCATAGAAGTCGAAGCCTTCCAGCATCAGGGGCACAACATTGCGTTGGCGATCCAGCGCAGCCTCGATCTCACGGCGCAACCAATCGTCCTGGTTTGCACAACGCTCGAGCGAGGAGGGGGTCAGTACTACAAGGAAGTGTGCTCGCGAATATATGTTTTCGAGTATGACACGCTCGAACGCACCGCTGGCAATTCCGCTGTAGTCGAAGAATACGTCATAGCCATGTTGGGTAAGATCCAGGAAAACTGAGAGCGCCCACGGAAAATTGGTGCGGCGATAGCTGACAAAAACAGTTTTCTCGACGCGTTGCATACCCAGACCTACGGCCTCTCGCGGCTTGAAGGAATGGAACTGACTATAGCAAAAAAGGCACCTGTGCCCCAGGTTCGCGTCCTTCTGTTGGACGGTAACCTGGGTTGAGGAAGATTCGTGCCGGGCCGCCGAACGCTTTCAACTCACGATCTCTGGCCGCCCACTCCGATTCAATCTTCACCACTCCGTTTTCTCGGAAGGCATAATGGCGGAAGCTGCTCCACTTCCAGTCTCGCACTCCTTCACCAGTCCGCGTTTCACCGGGTTTCGATGAAGATACCGCAACTTCACCGTAAACTCGTGCGCATCCCTAACGTTGCGGTCTTGTTAACGTTTCTGCCAGAAGGGACCGACTGTCTCCAATCCCAGGTTAGGCCAACGGAAGGCCGAACCTCGGGCACAGGCACAGAACGTACAACCTCGCCGGGCCAAGGTTACTAATCACAGGTTTACCCAAAAGAGAAGCGAACTCTGGGTCACAGCAACAACCGCCTCGGTACATGTACCTTCGTAATCTTGACAACCGTGGCTTCTGGACTAGGCTGGTAAGTTAGGCTGAGTTCGCCTAAGCGCCGGGCTCCTAGGAGCGCACAGGCGCCGGATCGGTTCTTTGAAATAAAGAAAGCGCGACCGTAACGGTACCTTTCTTACACCGTTCAAAACGACGTAAGTACTTGCGGTTCAAGATTTTACCTATAGCCCTTTGGGGCTCAAGATTTTGCGGACGCTCTCCTTTGTTTTCAAGATTTTACGGGCAAAAGGGGGAGGGGGGTAGGTCAAATCCGCGACGCAGGCGGCCTGCCAGTAATCCCAGGGTTTGTCGAACCTAGCCGCGAATCTGGGGGCATGAGCACGAGGCGCAAGGTGAACCCCGGGCCCGAGCGGACTCCTAGTTTCTTCCCTCGGCGTGGCGTCCGCGTCACACCCCCCTGTGCGCTGGGTCACTGAATCTGTGTGACGTCGGCGGTACAAACGGAGCAGAGCCGCTGCTGCGGTTGCGGGTGCTTTATGTTGACCTTCGCTATCTTCCCCATCCTGCTCTTCTTCGCCGGCGCTTTCATCATTGTGGGTCCGCCGCTGGCGCTCAGTCTGCAGGACTACTACAAGAACCGCGGCCGCCAGTCGGTCACCTGTCCTGACAATGACACGCGGGCCGACGTCGAAGTCGACAACAAATTTGCCTTCTGGACGTCGTGGCGCGGCCAGCAGCATACCCGCCTCGCAGCCTGCTCGCGCTGGCCGGAGAAGGGCGAGTGCGGCCAGGAGTGTCTGGAGCAGATCGATCCCTCGCCGGAGAACATCGAACGCCTGCTCACCAAGTGGTACGAAGGCAAGAGCTGCGCAATTTGCAACCGTGCGCTCACGCCCTCGGATTGGCGGCGCAGCCGTCTGGCGCTGCTCAACGAAGAGCAGAAGCTATTCGAGTTGCGCGACATGTATCTGGAGGAGTTGCAGCAGAAACTGCAGCACATGCGTCCGTTGTGCTGGAATTGCCATCAGGAAGAGCGGGCTCGGCAAGCGGTTCTGCCGCGCATGCTGAAAGGCGATCGCCACGGTCTCAACCCCGCGACCGTCGACTAGTCTGCAGCGTCGGCCTCCGACTTAGAGGCGATCAATCGCTAGGGGAACCCTAATTAAGTCTTGCTTTGAAGGGGACGGCCTTTAGGTCGTCCGTTAAGAACCCAAAAATCATCCGGCTTTAGCCGCTGCGGAACCTCGCTTCACTTGATCAGAGTCTTCCTAATGGCGGAAGTGCCGCACGCCGGTGGTCACCATGGCCAAGCCCAGACGGTTGGCAGCGTCGATCACTTCCTGATCGCGCACTGAGCCGCCCGGCTGAATGATCGCGGTCGCGCCCGCTTTGGCGATCTCCTCAACGCCATCAGGAAATGGAAAGAACGCATCTGAGGCGGCCACCGAGCCTTTGATCCCCAGCACCGATTTCATCGCGCCAATCTTGGCTGAATCCACGCGGCTCATCTGTCCCGCACCCACGCCGGTGCTCTGACCATTACGCGCGTAAAGAATCGCGTTCGACTTGACGTGCTTGCAGACTTTCCAGGCGAACAGCAGGTCGCGCATCTCCTGCTCGCTGGGTTTGCGCTCGCTGACCACCTTGAGGTCGGCTTCGGTCAGCGGTCGCATGTCATTGTCCTGCAGCAGCACGCCGCCGGAAACATTCTTCAGCACCCACTTCTGCTGCATGGGAACCACTTCGACCAGCCGCAGATTTTTCTTGGTCGCGAAGATCGCGCGCGCGGCATCGTCGAAGCTCGGAGCGGCAATTGCCTCGACGAAGAGCTTGGCCATCTCGGTTGCGGTGTCGCGATCGATCGGCCGATTCACGCCGATCACGCCGCCGAACGCCGAGACGGGATCGCATTCCAGCGCGCGCTTGTAAGCTTCGGCTAGCGTGTCGGCGACCGCGGTTCCGCACGGGTTGGTGTGCTTGATGATGACGCATACCGTCTCATCGAATTCCTGTGCCAAGTCCCACGCCGCTTGCAAGTCGACAATATTGTTGTAGCTGAGTTCCTTGCCCTGCAGCTGCTTGCCGTTGGCGATGCCCTTGCCCGAGCCATCGGAATAGAGCGCGGCCTTCTGATGAGGATTCTCACCATAGCGCAGATCGAAAGCCTTGCGGAACGTGAGCCGCAGCGTCTCGGGGAAACCATCGGCTTTGCCTAGCTCGAACTTTGCGCCATCGCTCTCGGGCGCACCGATCTGTTCCAGCGTCGACGCAATCGCCGAGTCATATGCTGCCGTGGTCGCAAAGGCCTTCTGCGCGAAACGCCACTTTGTCTTGAGCGACAACGATCCGCCGCTGCTTTCCATCTCGTCAGCAATGGTCTCGTAGTCGGCAGGCGAGGTGACGATGGCGACGTCCTGGAAATTCTTGGCTGCCGAGCGCACCATCGACGGTCCGCCGATGTCGATGTTCTCGATGATGTCTTCGAACTCGGCGCCCGGCTTGCTGGCGGTCTTCTCGAAGGCGTAGAGATTGACCACCACCATGTCGATCGGCTGAATGTCGTGTGCCTTTACGGCGGCGCGATGTTCCGCCTTGCTGCGCATGTGCAGAATGCCGCCATGTACTTTGGGATGCAGCGTCTTCACCCGTCCATCCAGCATCTCCGGAAAGCCCGTGAGATCGCTGATATCCTTCACCGCGATGCCGGAATCGCGCAGCAGTTTGGCCGTACCTCCGGTCGAAACCAGTTCCACGCCCATGGCCGCCAGCCGGCGCGCGAACTCCATCAGACCCGTCTTATCGGTAACGCTTAGAATTGCCCGTTCGATCTTTCCCATGGTTCCATCTTACAATTCTTCGGGATTTTCCCTACGGCGAGCGAACCCCGGCGCGCCCTGACCCGCATCTAAGCTGGTGGTTATGGGCAACCGAATTTCGATAGTCATTGCCGACGATCATGCGGTCCTGCGCGAGTCGCTGGCTGCTCTGTTGCAATCCCAGTCCGATTTCAATGTAGTCGGTTCGGCCGCCAACGGCGACGAGGCGGTGCGCCTGGTGCGGGAGCATCGTCCGCAGGTGCTGCTGCTGGATTTATTTATGCCGCAAAGCGATGGCTTCGAGGCCTTGCGCACTCTGGATCGCGCAGGCGATCGCGTCGCTTCGGTAGTCCTGACTGGGTCGGAAAATCAGAACGATTACGTGCAAGTCGTGCGACTGGGCGCGCGCGGACTGGTGCTCAAAGGAGACGACCCGCGAAAACTGTTTGCTGCCATCCGCATCGTTTCCGAAGGCGAACTTGCGTTCTCCGACGAAATTGCCCGCAGCGTGCTGGAGTCCATGGTTTCCGATCAGCCGTTCGTGCCAGCTTCCCTGAGCCGGCTTTCGGAACGCGAGCGGCAGATTTCCTTTATGGTCGCGCAAGGCATGAGAAATCGTGAAATCGCCAGCGGCCTGAACATCAGCGAAAACACGGTCAAGCGCCACCTGCAGAGTATCTTCTCCAAAACCGGTTCGCGCGACCGGCTGGAGCTGGCGGTTCTGGCATTGACCGAAAACTCCAAAGCCGCTTAGTTGTGAGATTGGGGAAAGCGAAAGCAAACAGCTAACACGTCCGGCTGGCGGCACTTCCGTCAGATAGTGCAACCCATCGAAGCAGAGGCTAACAGTCTACCGGCCAACGTTGGCGGCCATCTTTTTTACCATCGCGATAACCAGCTTGCGATCGCTGTCGTTCAGATTCGGTGAATAACGGCGAATCTGGGTCAGGAAGCGGACCTCATCTTCCGCCAACTGGGGCGAGGCCTTGCTGCCGTTGTCGCTGGCACCATCGCTGAAGAACCGGGCCAGGGGAAGATCCATGGCGGTGGCAATCTTAGCCAGGGTATCGAGTGAGGGAATGGTGTGTCCGTTCTCCACCCGCGAGAGATAGCAGCGCAGCAATCCGGTACGCTTCTCGATATCGCCTTGTGACATGCCTTTTTGCAGACGAAAATTGCGGATGGTTTCGCCGATATTCATGAGGGTTGAGCGTCCTGCAAGAAACTGGCCATGGGGTTGACTGCATAGTAACCATAGCTGAACCTGCTGGCAAGTAAATTTTCGCGCAATACGATTCTGGGGCGAAAAACCTGACTCAGGGACAGGTTAACCAGTTACTGGTGAGTAACTTGCCTGGGCGGTTTGGGACGCAAAATGCTGGGCGAGGCATACGACATGTCAAGCGAGCCCGTTGATCTGGATCAGCTTAATCGCTTCCCAGCCGCAGCTCCATGTAGAGCAGATCTTCGACCGGTTCCAGCGGATCGGCTGCCACTTCCTGAAAGCCCAGCTTCCGGTACATCGCCACCGCGGCCTGCATCGTCGGCGGATGGGTGTCTAGCCGCAGGAAAGAATATCCAAGATTGCGAGCTTCCAGCAAAGCCCGGTCCACCAGTTGTTTCCCCAGCTTCGCACCACGAAATCCCGGGCGAACATACAGCCGCTTCATTTCGCATGTAGCCTCGCGCGGAAACGGGCGCAGACCTACGCAGCCCACCGGCTGACCCACCACCACTGCGAGCAGCAGCTTACCCCGAGGGGACGCGTAGTCGCCTGGTAGCCCTGCGATTTCCACATCCAGCGAACGCGAGCAGTACTCGACCGGCAACTGCGCGCGGTATTCGTTGAACAGATTGCGCACCTGCTCGAGTTGCTCTCCGGTCGTTACCTCTACGATCGTACTCACGAGTCACACTCGCCAAGATTCGATACAGTGCTTAGTTGCTGCCGGCTGAACAGTTTGCTTGAAAAGTCAGCCATGGGGTGATTTTGAAAGGGCGCAGCTAAAGCACTACCTTTTCGACATCGTCTTTGCCGTTTTGGTGGCAATTGGCCTGTAAGTGATTGACGCAAAAGCGTGAAGTCAAGTCCAGGCAAGAAACATCTAATTTCGTAACTGGTCTGGAAAGCCGGCGCCGCGCTGCAGAGCGATGCAACGAGTGACCAAAGATCTGTAAACCGCAGAAAAGGCTAGGGAGGCGGGCCTAGCCTATGATAGAATCTGTAAGTTTCTGCATATGCCGGTACTGCAGTACCGCTCCCGCCGCGGTGTGCACACAAATAGCGCGCCTCTCAGTTGGCGCCACTTTAGAGGAAATTCCGCTTTGGCTCTAGAAGATAAGTACGACGATATCAAAAAATTGATCGATGTGGGAAAGGAGAAAGGTTATCTCACTTACAACGAGGTGAATGACCTGATTCCCCACGATATGCAGTCGCCCGACGACATCGAGGACTTGCTGACCACCATCGGCACGCAAGGCATCGATGTGCTCGAAGGGCCCAAGATCCCAGGTGACAAGAAGTTCGACGCAGACATTGAAGCCGGCGAGGATGTGGAACTCGATCTCTCGCCCGGCACGCTGGAAAAAACTAACGACCCGGTCCGCATGTATCTCCGCGAGATGGGCACGGTTCCGCTGCTCACTCGCGAAGGCGAAGTGGAAATTGCCAAGCGCATCGAGCGCGGCCAGCTGCGCGTGCTGAAGGCGCTTTCGCGCTCGCCTATCGTGATTCGCGAGATCATCGCCATCGGCGAAGACCTGAAGCGCGGCGTGCGTTCCATCAAGGAGGTCGTCCTCTTCGACGAGGAAGAGATCACCGAAGAGGTGGTGGTCAACCGCCTGCAGGACATCACCGGCAGGATCGACGAACTGCAGCGCCACTACAAGAAATCGATCCAGCTTTTCGAGAAGCTGGCCGACATTCCGCAGAAGAAGCGGCCGCGCGATTATCGCCGCTGCCGCTGGACGCTGGGGCGCGAGCAGATCATGGTCTCGCGGGTCATCCGCAAACTGGGGTTCACCAATGCCGAACGCAAGCGCCTGATCGATCGCGTCAACAAGACGGTCGACAGCATGCGCGGGCTCGACAAGCAGGCCGTCAACTTCGAGAAGCGCGCCGACGCCACTCGCTCGGAAGAGCAGAAGAAGGAATTTCGCCGCCAGTCGCGCCAGATCCGCTCCGACCTGGAGCGCATGGAGCACGACGCCGGCGCCAACTTCCCCGAGCTGAAGCGCACCCAGCGCGAAATCGTGCAGGGCGACGTGGATGCCGAGTACGCCAAGCGCGAGCTGATCGAAGCCAACTTGCGACTGGTGGTCTCGATTGCCAAGAAGTACACCAATCGCGGCCTGCAATTTCTCGACCTGATTCAGGAAGGCAACATCGGCCTGATGAAGGCAGTCGACAAGTTCGAGTATCGCCGCGGCTACAAATTCTCGACCTACGCGACGTGGTGGATTCGTCAAGCCATCACCCGCGCGATTGCCGACCAGGCGCGCACCATCCGTATTCCGGTGCACATGATCGAGACCATCAACAAGCTGATCCGCACCTCGCGGCAGCTGGTGCAGGAACTCGGTCGCGAGCCCACGTCGGAAGAGATTGCCAAGCGCATGGACATTCCGGTGGCCAAGGTGCGCAAGGTGCTGAAGATCGCGCAGGAACCGATCTCGCTGGAGACGCCAATCGGCGAAGAAGAAGATTCGCATCTGGGCGACTTCATCGAAGATCGCGCGGTGGTCTCGCCGGCCGAAGCGGTGATCAACGTCAACCTCAAGGAGCAGACGGCGCAAGTGCTGCGCACGCTGACTCCTCGCGAGGAGAAGGTGATCAAGATGCGCTTCGGACTGGAAGACGGCTCCGAGCACACGCTGGAAGAAGTGGGCCAGTCGTTCGCGGTTACCCGCGAGCGCATCCGCCAAATCGAAGCTAAGGCGCTGCGCAAGTTGCGCCATCCGTCGCGCTCGCGCAAGCTGCGGGCGTTCATGGACGGGGTGCACGACTAAGAACAGTTGTCAGTAGCCAGTTGTCAGTTGTCAGTATTTCAAGACGGGACGCGAGAGTGTCCCGTTTTTGCTTTACGATGTTTTTATTCACCATGAACGCTCGGAAGAGTCTTAGACAAAGCGATGAAGAAACTCCGAATGGTTTTCACGACGCTCGCCTGTTGAACTTCACAATTGATCTCGTCAACGATCAAGCAAAGATGTGTCTCCAGATGTTGGTTGGCGTACCGAGATGCCAAACCGAAGAGGAACAAGAGGGGTATCGGGCGGCCACTCTAACATTGCAAGGGATGGTGTACTTTGCGATCGAGCCGCCAGACCCAGACAGGGGATTCTGCAACGCACAGGGCGTCTTTATCGACGCTGGCGATGCCACCGAGACGGATAACCCCCGAGCGCCTCGTCCCCGCGGCCCGCTGCCCGACAACGCTTTCGCTTATTGGTTTTACGTCGTTGACCGGAACAGCTTTGTTCACATTGCTGCGCGCTCGGCCACCCTTTGAATGGGAGTAAGGCCGGGTGCCCCCTCGATAAGAGAGAAGGCGTTGTCAAGCGAAAGTTCTCCTGAGCGGTGTGGGAGCACTGCTGGCTTCGTCCCTGAGTTCGACACGCTGAGGACTAACACGGGAGAATCTCGCGATTGATCACTCTTCGGTGGAACCTGCTTCGTTCCACCAACCATCGATTCGGCCTAAAACTTCGACCATGATTCTTCTATGCGAACATCCAGTCGCCGTCGCCGGTGCGAAAGTGGAAAACGGCTTTTCGTTTTCCAAGGCCGCAGGCCGTCTTTTGCCCCGGCCGTCTGGATGCGAGAGCGCCCAATCAACTCAACGGTCTGACCTCAGTCGACCAGGGGCACCCGCGGGCTGCTCTCGATACGAACGATCTCCGGATACGGCGTTTGTGTGCGCAGCATCCAGTAGAGTCGTACGGCCAAGCGTCTGGCCGCGGCCACTTTGGCAATGCCTTTCGGCTTGCTGTGACAGCGGTGAGCGTACGGTTTGCGAAACCCTTCATCCAGACGAACTACACTTTGCGCCGCTTCCACCAGCAGCATGCGCAGAAAACCATTGCCTTGTTTGGTGATGGCTCCCAGCCGCTGCTGCCCGCCCGAGCTGTGTTCGCGCGGAATCAGACCCACATAGCTGGCCACCTGTTTGCTGCGCGCAAAGCGAGTGACGTCGCCGATGGTCAGCACGAAGGCCAAGGCTGTGATCGGCCCCACGCCCGGCTGAGTCAGTAACAGCCGTGCCTGCGGATCCTGCTCGGCCGCTTGTTGCGCGGCCCGATCCAGCGGGGCAATCTGCTGATCCAGATAGACCAGCAACTGCAGCAGGTCCTGACGCCGGCACCCCGCCCAACCGGTCAGCGGTAACTGGCGAAAAGCTTTCTGTCCCGCTACACTCCACAGCCGCGATTTTTTCTGCATCCCCTGGTTCATCGCCAGGTGTTGCAGTCCGTTCTTCACCCGGCTGCGTATCTGCACCAGTTTGTGGCGGTGAATCAGCAGCTGCCGCAGATCGCGCTGCTCGGCGCTCGGCACCCACAGCCGCGGAAACCGCCCTTCCCGCAACAGCTTCAGCATATGGTTGGCATCGCGCCGGTCGTTCTTCTGTTTGCGCACATAGCTGGCGCGGATTTCGGCGGCATCGCCGATCCATACCTCATGGCCTAACTGTTCTAACAGATCGATGAACCATTGACTGTTGCCCGTGGCCTCCAGACCGATCAACGACGGTACCGGCAGCTGCCGATACCAGCGTTCGGCTTCGCCATCGCCGTTCATGAGCTTTTGTTCACCGGTTTCTCCCGTCTCCGTGTCGAACCAAGCCACTTGCTGCCACCGCGGATGGTAATCACACCCTACAATAAGCATGGAAGGCTCCTTCCTTCTCCCGTGTCTTAGTCCTCAAACAAAGACTACAGGGTTCGAAGCGAGCCTTCTCTCTTATCCAATCAACTCATTCGCGGGGTTCGAATGAGTGGGTTCCGCGAGTCACAGCCTTCGGTACGTCCCATCACAGACGGGAATGATCTGCCCTCGATACGTTCGGGGCATGACGAGAGGTTTGGAGCGCTGGTATGGTGGGCACGACCTGCACTTCATCACCTGCAGTTGCTATCGGCGCCGTCCGGAACTTGGCAGCGGCGAGCGCCGTGACCTGTTTCTGCGTGTCTTGGAGCGCGCCCGGCAAAAGTATCGCTTTGTCGTAATCGGCTACGTGGTGATGCCCGAACATTTCCATCTTCTGATAACCGAGCCGGAGGTGGGAAATCCTTCTGTGGTGATGAAAGTGGTGAAAGAGCGATTCACGAAGCTGCTTCACCACGGCGGCGTGCGCACGGGCCCGATCTGGCAAAAGCGTTTCTACGACTTCAATGTGTGTACTAGGGAAAAGCGCATCGAGAAACTCCGTTACATGCATCGGAATCCGGTGAAGCGATGTCTGGCAGAAAAACCGGAAGACTGGAAATGGAGCAGCTTCCGGACCTATGCTTGCGGCGAAGAGGGCTTGGTGAAAGTGAATTGTCAGGAATGGTCGCTTAGGATAACGTATTCCGCCTCGCAGACCCACTCATTCGAAACCCGCGAATGAGTGGGGCACCCGGCGACTATACTCAGCATGCATGAGCGACTTCGATTGGCACAAATGCAGGTTTCTGGAGAGCACTGAAAACCTGAAACCATTGGTAAAGAAACGATTCGGCAGGGAACCTTCAAGTTCAATCGCCCGGGAGATTACGGCCTGCCTCCAACAGGGCCGCCTGTTCTACGAAGTTGCAGCGTCATCCCCTTTGGAAATTCAACCCCTCCAGCTGTTCTACGGCATGGTCGGGTTTTCGAAAGCTCTTGTGGTCGCACGCCATCTATGCCCGCTTTCTACTCTTCGCCATGCACACGGACTGAAAGATATCTCTGCAGGAAATACTCGAGTCGCAGACCTGCGATTGCGGATTGAGCAGGCTGGCACATTTCAAGAAGCCAACGACGCGATTGCGGAGCTAACACGCCTCTGCTATATCGACAATTCAATGAGGTACCGCGCCATCCCTCTTCCTTCTGCTAGTTCGGATGAACTTAGCGGCATCGATTTATCCCTTCGCGAGATTCTTAGATGCGTACCCGGCTTGGAATCCCTTTACCGAATGACTTTTGGGGAGGACGCCCGGACGGACGCCGTCGGTTTCGAGAATGATGCTCGCAATGAGCAGAACTTTCAAATTCGTATCGACGACCCGCAACTGTTCGAGGATCGCGAATCTTTGAAACAGCTTGTAAACCGTTGGCGAGAGAGGTTTCCCTTCTTGAAGGGATGGCGCTTAGAGTCCGCGCAGCATGCCTGGGGTAATTCGGTAATCTACTTCCGCAACACTCGTACTTCTAACGTAGACGAGTTTTCGGAAATATATCTCAAACCTCAAAACGGGGCTTTTCAGGCAGCCGACCCGTCCGCCGATTCCACCGAGCGGTTTCCACCCGAGGAGGGACTCCGTCCCCAGGCAGGTGATTATCCTGGGTGGAACTGGCATCCGATCTCTCCAATCGGAACTTCTTATATTTCCAATTTTTCATTTCACTACATGGCCTTATTCCTGCTTAGCTCTCTAATGCGATATCGTCCTCAGACATGGACCCATGCCATCTCTCGGTCAGTTAGTTCGGGAGAGCCGCCCGATGATAAATCGCTTAGTCTGATCGAGCGCTTCTTAGACCTCAACAGGAGCCTGATTCCTGAAACCATAGTGGCAGTGCTCAACCCCTACGACGACCCCTATAAGTAAAGTCAACTAGCTGTCTGACCTCAGCGGATCAGGTCGCGGAATACTGAATCCAAGCGGGCTAGAGCGAGAATAATGCACGTTACGACAGCATCTCCTCTTTCAACGCCAACCCTTGTTCTTCGTCATCGGCGAAAGCGACGATCTTCGCAAACTCGATTTTCCGCTTCATCTTGGGGTCAGCTTTGTCGATGCCGAATGCCTCTACAATAATTTCAAGGACCAGTTCGTAACACGTGATCACGATATTGAAGCAAACCCCGCATAGGTAGGCGAAGGATTCCGTGGTAATTGTCGCGAGGCCGGTTATCCCGGGATGGGCGTACCAACTTAGCAAGGGGTAGTACAGATCGTAGATCTTCTCGTAATCACCCCCTAGATGCCGCGCCCTCTGCTCCAAGCTCATCTCAGACCAATGCGGTAAACGCTGAACACTCGGCCACATCGCCTGTTTCTCGGCGTTCAACGTGACATCGTTTGCAGTGATAAACGCCTCGTACGTCGTAACATCGGTCGGATCGGCCGGATTCAAGCTCTTGAATTTAACGATTCGCTTTGCAGCCTTCAGCTTTTCCCAATTGCTGAACAGTTTAGCCTTCTCTGCACCATTCGGAAGCGTTGTCAAAAGCTTCAATTCGACAAGTGTCTCGAAGTTCATGCGGGTCAGGCTCGTTATCGCCTGAAACTGCTTCGTATCCTGCAAGGTAAGCAGTAGTTCGATGTTGATGACGAAACGGTGATAGTTGAGCGTCAGGTACCGGTCATGTAGCGTAGGATTCAGCACCCCACTAACCACATTCCTGATTTCCGCTACGTCCAGTTCATTGAGGCTTCTCATTGACGTGAAAAGCCGATTCAGGTTGCTGCCGTCGCTTGGCGACAGAGCCATAGTTCAATACCTACTTTCCTAACCAATCTGCGTCAACACCCTCGAATCCGCCCGGAAATCCAGACGTTGGTGTCGATGACGACGATCACCCGTTAGACCGCACCCTGCGGCGCGGCTTCGCGGCACGCACTTCTTTAATGAGCCGGGGAACATCGGCCTCGGTGTAGCCCTTCGGATTGCGGCCAGCCGCATACTCGCCCAACTCCTCCAGTGTCTGCCGCGCCTGCTGCGCGGAATAGGCCGGGTGCCCCACTCATTCGCGGGTTTCGAATGAGTGGGACCGTGAGACTGGGGCCTGATGCCCCAGGCCATGCTCATCTCTGAGCAGAGCCGGATACTTTTATAAAGCTCTCAGATATTCCGAGGGAGTGATAATGCGCGTTCCCTTGTACGCGCCGAGAGTCAGCAAATCCTTGTCACCTGCAATCAGCAAATCCGCTTTCGCAAGAGCGGCGCACTCCAGAAACATATCGTCGCCCGGATCACGGCATTCCTTTACCGCGCCTCGAATCTTCACACGGATGCCGCGCGCCAGAATTACTTGCAGCGCCGCTGCTGCCCGGAGTTGTTCCCAGGAGAACTTTTCCGTTAGGACGCGCACAATCTCCGCTTCCATCTCATCGCAGGTGGCGATCACGTCTTCGCTGATAGCTTTTTCGAGCGCCCGCGTCGGCGTGCCGCGATGTTTCGCAAACTGAAGCGCGGAAATCCACACGTTGGTGTCAATGACGACGATCACCCGTTCGACCGCACCCTGCGGCGCGGCTTCTCGGCACGCACTTCTTTAATGAGCCGGGGAACATCGGCCTCGGTGTAGCCCTTCGGATTGCGGCCAGCCGCATACTCGCCCAACTCATCCAGTGTCCGCCGCGCCTGCTGCGCGGAATAGGTGCGAAAGGCTTCCCGGAATAGTTCGCTCATAGTGCGGCTGTCCCTCCGAGCCAGCGCCTCAGCCCTTCGTGCAAGTTCGGGCGGGAGGCTGATCGTATAGACCTTCGATTTCCTTGCAGTACCAGTAGCCATATCAAAATATTACACTGTAATGGATTCCATTACAACTAACGGGGCGCCAGCTTACAATTCACTTTAGATCATGACCGCAGACCAGTATCTACACGGAATCCTTCTGCGTGAAGCGGTGGATGCGGGCCCAAACTCACCGCTACTTGGCGTGCAAGTTACCTTGATGCCCACCCTGCGGCAATGGGCAGGAGACAACCTGCTTGGTGTCTATCCCAGCGGTTCTTTCATGAAAGGCACTGCCATTCTCAGCGGGACGGATATCGACCTGTTTCTATCCCTGTCGGAGCAGACGAGCGAAACGTTGAAAGAGGTCTACAACAAACTATTCGACTGCCTGACATCGGCCGGCTACTCGCCCAAGCGCCAGAACGTTTCGCTGAATATAACCGCGTCGAAGTACTCCGTGGATCTGGTGCCGGCGAAACGCCAGAACGCGCTTTCGGACGATCACAGCCTCTACCGGCGCAAAGCCGATACCTGGACCAAAACCAACGTTCTTACCCATGCCCGAACGGTGATTGGCGCGGGACGAGGAGACGAGATACGCATTGTGAAGCTCTGGAGAAATCAGAAAGGGCTCGATTTCCCGTCGTTCTATCTTGAACTCTCGGTCATTCGCGCTCTTGCGGCGAAACCGTTGCCGGGCCTTTTGTCCTACAACCCGGTTCTGACGCTGGCGCAGCGCGTCATCGGAGTTTTCGATTATCTCCGCGATTCTTTTCCGGCAGCCAGAATCGCCGATCCGGCAAACAGCAACAACATTATTTCGGATGACCTCACGGCACAGGAAAAGGCCAAAGTCAGCGCGGCCGCCGGGGCTGCGAGGCAAGCGGCTGCATCGTCCTGGGAGGACATCGTGCGATGAGCAAAAGCGATTGGTCGCTGCCGAGACTCATGCGGGCCCTGCACGAACGCGTGGAGCAAGACTTGAAAACCACCCGCGAGGCACTTGCGCATCCGTCTGCCAAAGGCGATAGCAGCGAAGCGGTTTGGACTACGCTTTTCACAAAATACCTGCCGCAACGCTATGCTGCGGCGAAAGCGACCATCGTCGACAGCAACGGCCAGTTCAGCGATCAGATTGACATCGTGCTCTTCGACCGTCAGTACACGCCCCTGATTTTCGAGCACCAGAATGAGATCATTGTGCCGGCGGAGGCCGTCTACGCCCTGTTCGAAGCCAAGCAGGACATCAGGCCCCGGTATGTGAGATATGCACAGCAGAAGGTCGCGACCGTACGCCGCCTGCATCGCACCAGCGCGCCCGTGCAGACGATTGAGGGCCAGCGCACGGCAACCCCGCAGCCCATTCTGGCGGGATTTCTCGCTTTTGAAAACACATGGAAAACGGCGGACATCGGGAAATATCTTTCGCCCTTACTCGCCGCCGACCAGGACGAAGGCCGCCTCGATTTCGGCTGCATCGCTGCCTATGGAACCTTCGGCTGCCAAGGAGCAGACTGCGTTTCCCCGGCCCCGCATGACAAAGCGACCACGTGCTTTCTCCTCGAACTCATCACCCAACTGCAAAGAATCGGCACCGCCCCGGCCATCGACATGGCTGCCTATGCTCCCTGGCTCGTGCGAGAGAACTGAGCGGTGTACCCAGCGCCACGCGGGCGATGAGGACTTAGGTCCAGCTTGGGTCAATTGGCCTGGCTATTCTTCTTTCTTCAGGAACACGTTGTCGATCATCTCGCGCATGAAGTGGCCCCCGAAGCTGCCGGCGCTGCCTGCCAGGATCTGGAGAAACGCGGCGTAAACCTGGCTGCGATCGTGCGGCCAGCCCACCACGAGTTGATAGTAGGCCAGCACGAGGGGGACGCCCATCCAGACCAGCAGGCCCCAGCGCCACGGGCGGCCTCTTTTCCAGACGCCGAGAAACATGCTGAACGCCAAGATACACAGAGAGGTCAGCAGGGCGTCGTCGACCCGCTGGTTCACCCAGCCGGAAAACAGGCCCAGGGCGATGGCGAGGAGATAGGCGAAAAAGCCGGTGCGGGGAGCGGCTGGTGCGGACTTCGGTTTCTGCGGGGGAGCAGCGGGTGTGGGGCTCAGCGGAGACGCAACGTCAGGGTCCAAACATTTGAGTGTAGCAGGTGTGAGCCGACTCTTCGCCGCCCGCTAGGGCAAGGGATCGCTCTCCGGGTCAGCTGCCGGCTTTCCCTTCGGCTCTTCCTGCTTCAGCCCGTTGCGGACGCGGATCAACACGCAGGTGGAGTTGTCTTCTCCGCCGCCTTCATTAGCGGCGTCGACCAGGGTGTCGCAGGCGGCCTGCAGGGACGGTAGCTGCAATAGAATGCTGCGGATTTCCGCGTCGTCCACGTGGCGCAGCACGCCGTCCGTGGTGAGCAGCAAGATGTCGCCCGCCTGCGCCGGAAATTCGCCAAGATCGGGTAAGGTACTCTCGTCGGTGCCCAGGGCGCGGGTAATGATGTTCTGCGCCGAGGAGCGCTTGGCTTGCTCCAGCGTGATCATGCCGCGGCGGACCTGCTCCATCACCAGAGAATGGTCCTCGGTCAGCTGCAGCAGCTGGCCCTCGCGAAACAGATAGATGCGGCTGTCACCTACGTTGGCGATGCTGAACATGCCGTCGGCGAAGCGGGCGGCGACCAGGGTCGTGCCCATTCCGGAAGTATTTTTGTTTTGCTCGGCATAATCGAGGATGGCGTCGTTGGCTTTTTTGACCGCATCAGCCAGCAAGCGTGCCCCGAGCGGAGCATCGTCGAGATAGGCGTCGTCTTCTACTGCCGGCTTGCGGTCGCGAAAATAACCCAGCACGGTTTCGACAGCGATTTGGCTGGCAACCTCGCCCGCCGCATGACCACCCATCCCGTCGCACACCACAAAAATTCCGAGCCGCTCGTCGTAGCCGAAATTGTCTTCGTTTGACGGTCGGACACGCCCCACATCGGTGCGCCCGGCCACCTCGAGTCCACGTGACATTCGGCAACAGTTTACGCTGTTCATGAAAAGGGCGCGAGTGGCAACAGAGAACTGCCGATGAATCGCCTTGGCTTCCACCACGTTTTGGGGATGAAGCCGACCCTCGCCAGCAACAGTTGGCGTCGGGCCGGCATTCTCAAGTGGCATTCTAAGTGCCAGCGATTCCCTTGTTCTGCAGAACCCTGACCACCACGCGGCGGTTCTGCGCCTGGCCTTCCGCCGTCTTGTCGGATCCGACTTGCCGGCTCTCGCCCATCGCTCCCGGCGCCAGCATATTGGTAAGAGGAACGTGACCCTGCTGCTGCAGGAACTGGGTCACGTTGTTGGCGCGATCTTCACTCAGCTGCTGATTCAGCGCCTGGCTGCCTACCGCCGAAGCATAGCCCTTCACCTGGATCATGTAGGCCGTAATCGTTTTGGCCTTCTCAGCCAGCGCCAGTAGCTGAGGCTTGTACTTCGGATCGATAGTGACTTTGCCGTTGGCGAAGTAAACCGTTACTTCGTCGAGGATGTTGTAATCGTCCAACTGGCCGAAGCGCTTATTTGCCGCCTCGATGGCGGCTTTGTTGGCATCAATCTTGGCCTGAGCCTCGCCCATGGCCTGCTGTTGCTGCTGCATAGCCTGCTGTTGCTGCTCCAATGCCGCCTTTTGTGCGGCCAACTCCTGCTGGCTCTGTTCGATCTGCTCCTTCGCCGGTTGCACACCGGCCTGAATGGTTTGCGCCTGCTCCAGATCATTTCCTTTGAACTTGACTGACGTGGCTACCAGTTGGTTTTGCGGGTTATAGGATCCCTCGACCTGGACCTGGAGGCCCGGAATCAGCGCGGCCATCGACATCTGCTTGCGCCGCGCCTTGAAGACTCCCTGCACCTGCGCCACTTGGGTATTGTCGGTGAGCAGTACCACCACCTGCGACGAATCCGGAGTCTGCAACGTCATGGTGTCGCCGCTGCGTCCGGTGATCAGTCCCTGCGCTTTAGCCGACTGAGCGGCAGCGGCCCCGCCCAGCGACACAAGCGTTGCTATGGATAACATTGCGAAGAATGCCTTTGCTCCCCAACTTCTCTTCATTTTTTCCCCTTTTGTGCTGCCAGGTTTTTGCAACAGCCCAGCTTACTAGAAACCATCCAGATAGGTTGTAATAACTAAGAGCTAATTGCCAACCGCTGTCTTCCGAAACGTGGGCAACAACAAGATCGCCAGCAAGTATGCGATGGCGCCGCACGCCAGCGTCACGGTCAAGCCGAACTGAATAGCCACGACGATCGCCAGCACCGAACCCAGCACGCTGGAGGCGGCGTTCATGGCCCAGGCCCATTCCACTGCACCATGCTCGCTACTCGCGGCGCGGGCTTTGGCAGACGACAGCGCGCGCAGGCCGCTGGGAAACGGCATGCCCATGGCAAAGCCCAGAGGGATCAGCAGCAGCGCGCTGATGAGCAACTTCGCCGTGAAGGCCACGCCAATCATGGTTTCGAGCCAGTGCGGCAAGACGAGAACGTACATCGACAAGGCCACCACAATGAATGCCAGTGCGATGAAAACTCGCGTCGGATCGCTGAACCAGCGCCGGGAAACCAGGCTGCCGGCTCCACTGGAGAGCAGCATAAGAAAAACTACCACGGTCAGCGCGTAGGTCGGATATCCCAGAAACAACACGAAGCGTTGAATGAAGGCGATCTCCACCATGATGTAGCCGAGTCCGATCGCGATGAAGTAAAGCACGCGAAGGCTGCGCCCGGAACGGGTTTCGGGTGATAGCGCCAGCGGCACCACCAGAAACGCCAGCACCGCCAGAATCGAAACCAGCAGCACCACTCCCAGGATGGCAATGCCGAGATTGACCTTCCAGTCAATGCCGCCCAGCTCAGAGCCCTGAAACATCTGCTCCGGCTTCAACGTGAAAAAGAAGAATGGCGCGTTGTCGGTGACCGGCGAAACATTGTAGGCATAAGCTGCCGAAAAAGCCTGCGCATCCTGACCCCGAATCAGCTGCGCGAAGGCGGGATGCGCCATTCCCTGCTGGTCAGCCGTGACCGGCAGGTAGAGAACGTTCAGGTTGAGGTTCGCACGATCCTCATTCTTGCCCTGAATGTGATTCAGCACCGCCTGTTGTTCTTCCAACGTGAACGGCGACTTCTTGGCCAGCACCACCACCGGACGTCCATCTTTGTCCAGCGGGCCATCGCTGACCACGATGAAATTATCCTGCGTGTTCTCCACGCCCATCTGGCGCAGGGCTTCCATGGCCTGCGATACCACGCGCAGAGCCTCGCGCGGCTTGGCAAACTCCCAACGCGTGATGGCAATCATGCCGTCCGGCTTCAGATGCTCGAAGTATTCGCGAAAGGCCTCGACTGTATACAGGTTGTTCTCGCTGAGCGCGAACGCGCCGGCCGCGGTGGAAGCCCAGGTGTCGACCAGGGTCATCTCCACTACGTCGTACTTGTCTTGACTGTCGCGAATGAAGGACCGGCCGTCGCTGACGTGCATATGCACCTGGGGCAGATCGTAGAGGTGATAGGTGTAGTCGGCGAAGCGGTCGCGCATGATGTCGTTGGCGATGATGGGATTGATTTCGATGCCGGTAACATTCGGGCTGCCATTGGCCACGGCGCGCAAGACGTCGACGCCGCCGCCCGGCCCGATGATGGCGTAGTCGCCGTGCGGGCGCAGCACGTTGGCCAGCGCCGGTCCGGCCGACATGAGATTGTGCCGGTAATCGTCGCTCCAACGATGCGGATCGGTATTCATCAGCGACGTTTGCGCATCGGCATCGATCACGATTGCCCGGCCCGTGCCCTGCTGGTCGACCTCGACGCGCGAGATCGCATTCCAGCGCTGGTACAGCGGGATAATCCGCTTCATGCCCTTGGCGTAAACCACGTCGACCAGCTTGTAGTGAAAGTTGGCGGCGATCAGCGCCAGCAAGACAGCGGTGAGACAGACAGGAGCCACACGTTTGCCGGGAACCGACCACACCACAGCGGCCAGTGCGACAGCGACCGCGGCGAAGACGATGGTGTTGGGCCCGCCCAGAATATTCAACAGCGGGACCAGCGCCAGGCAGGCCAGCGATCCGCCCAGCAGGTCAGCGCCGTAAAGTTGGGTGATGCGGGCGGGATGGCGCGCGAAGATGACGGAGAACAGAAGCCCGGTCACGAAAAACGGTACCGCCGATGCCAGGTAGAGCGCGGTCAGTCGCCAGAAGTTGGTCCAATCGAGGTGCAGGGAGACCGCGGTGTGTACCACGATCTCCAGTACTACAAAGATGAAAATTGCGTTGGCCAGGCAGAGCCGCGAACCAAGTTGACCGACCGACCAGCGCGACAGCCATCGGCGGCGCAAGTAGGCGAACACGGCTCCCGCACCCAGTCCGAGCAGCGCAATCGAAATCGCCAGGAAGGCGAAGTGGTAAAAGAGCACGACAGAGAATAGCCGGGTGAGGCTGAGTTCCAATAGCAGTGCGGCAAAGCTCATGAGAGCGACCGCAAGGGTAAGGCTCCGCGCTGAAGTCTGAGCCGCCGCGGGAGCGGAGGTAGGTTTCTCCGTTGTATCAATCATGAATAAAGTTGAGATTACACGAAAGGCGGCGGAATTCGCAGCGCAGGAAGCACGGTGGTAATTCGCGTGGGAATCGCAGTCGGTGGAAGCGCCGGGCTTTAAGCCCGGCGAAATCGCATGCTACAAGAAGTGGCTTCAGGCACGGTTCACCGAGGCTAGAAGCCCTTTTCAGATTGCACTCTGTTGGCCCGGCTAAAGCCGCGCCCTTCCAACGTTTCCTTCGGTCGTCGTGAACAGGCTAAACCTAGCCCCCGGCAATGGCTCCGATGATGAGGAACGGCTCCGCCCCTGAAGCGACTACGTCGGGCAGCGGCGCGTCGGGTGGCTCGTGCGACAGATCCTCCTCGCAGGCGAAGAAGCGCAGGAACGGACGGCGCTGTTGGGTCACATGATCGCGGATTGTCCCACACAACATCGGATAAGAGGCTTCCAGAGCGTCGAGGACCGAGCGCTGTGTGGCCCGGCCCTCGACTTCGAGTGTCACCTCGCCGCTGACCTTTGCCAGCGTGCGCAGATGTTGTGGTAACACAACTCGAATCATGGCAGGGTCTGCACCTCAACCGAAAGCACCGCCGGCAGGTCGCGAACAATGGGTGCCCAGCTGTCCCCAGCATCCGACGATGCGTAGACTTGGCCGCCGGTGGTGCCGAAATATATGCCGCAGGAATCGAGCGAGTCGACCGCCATGGCGTCGCGCAGCACGTTGACGTAGCAGTCGCTCTGCGGCAGACCTTTGGTCAGCGGCTCCCACTCATTTCCCCCCGTCCGGCTGCGGTAGACGCGCAGTTTGCCGTCAGGCGGGAAATGTTCGCCATCGCTCTTAATCGGAACGACGTAGACCGTCTCCGGCTCATGCGCGTGAACGTCGATCACGAAGCCGAAGTCGGTGGGCAAGTTTCCGCTAACCTCGTGCCAGGAGTCGCCGGCGTTGTCGCTGCGCATCACGTCCCAATGCTTCTGCATGAACAGCACGCCCGGACGCGACGGATGCATCGCCACATGATGAACGCAGTGGCCGATCTCGGCGTTGGGGTCGGGAATGAATTGCGAGCGCAGGCCGCGGTTAATCGGCTTCCAGGTCTGGCCGCCGTCGTCGGTGCGGAACGCGCCCGCGGCCGAGATGGCGATGTAAATCCGGCCCGGATCGCTGGGATCGAGAATGATGGTGTGCAGGCACATGCCGCCGGCGCCGGGCTGCCAGTGAGGACCGGAGCCGTGCCCGCGCAGTCCGGGCAGTTCGTGCCAACTGGTGCCGCCGTCGGTCGAGCGAAAAAGGGCGGCATCCTCGACTCCCGCGTAGACCGTCGCGGGATTGGTGAGCGACGGCTCCAGGTGCCAGACGCGCTTGAACTCCCAGGGATGCTGGGTGCCGTCGTACCACTGGTGGGTAGTAAGTGGCTTGCCGGTTTCCTGAGAACTGTCGTAGACGAACTTGTTACTCTTGCCGGCGGGAAAGCCCTCCGTTTTGGCCGGTTCGCCGCCGGGCGCTTGCCACGTCTGGCCGCCGTCGTCTGAGCGCTGAATAATTTGCCCGAACCAGCCGCTGGTTTGCGATGCATACAGCCGGTTAGGGTCTACCGGCGAGCCTTTCATGTGGTAAATCTCCCAGCCCGCAAAATGTGGCCCGCTGACCTCCCACTTGTCCCGCTTTCCGTCCGACGCCAGGAAAAACGCCCCCTTCCGCGTGCCAACGAGTACTCGTACCTTGCTCATTCTCTCTCCTTTCCTATTTGTTTGCGCTGTTTCCAGTGATTCCCCGATTCGCTTTGCTGCCAGGCTGGTAGCCGACTCACCCGCAAGATTGTCGCAACTACTGCCACGCCACTGTTGATATCACTCTATCGACGTCTGAGGAGGCTCGATATCGACATGGCTGCGAGAAAAATTTCTGCAGCGTCCATCTCGCCCTCCTTTCGCTGCAGGCAATTCGCGACGCGCAAGCCGTCAGGCTCTCCTGTACGACAGCAAGACAACTCCGGACGAAAACGATCTCGTCCCCAGGAGTTTGAGTTTCAATCGTTCCCGTATGCCCGGGAATAAAGGTTTACCGTTGCCAATGAGAACGGGATTGAGGATGACGCGATATTCGTCAATCAAGCCCGCCTGCAGCAGCGATGATGCCAGCATGGCGCTGCCGAGAACGACCATGTCATTGCCCGGCTGCTGTTTCAGCTTGGAGACTTCTTCGTCAGGGTCGCCCCGCACTAACCGGGAATTGTTCCACGCAACGTTCGGCAGAGTCGTGGAGAAAATGAGTTTCGGCAAATTGTTCATCTTGTCGGCGATGGCATCGGAAGGCGCCGAGGGCCAATAACTCGCCATCATTTGATAGGTAACGCGACCGAACAAAATCGCATCCACGGAATTCAGCATCTCTTTGGCATAAGCAAAGAATTCCTCGTCGACGACATGCCAGTCCAGTTCATGGTTCGGCCCTTCGAAGAAGCCGTCCAGCGACACCATGTTTGAAACGATGACGTTCCTCAAGCCTTCTCTCCGGAAGTGGTTGGCCAAAGCCATTTTCCCGACTTCAGCTGCAGGGGAGTGGAATCTCGTTCCTGCCAGCGCCGCCGGACCTCGGCCAACACTACGTCGCGATTGCTGGCCATGACGTCGATCACCCCGCAGGAGGCTCCGGTTTCTTCGTGCCGGGTCGCCCAAACCAGCAATTCGAAGACCAGCGGCGCCAAGTCAATGCCTTTCCGGGTGAGCCGGTAATTTATCTTCCGTCCGTCTGACTTCTCCGCTTCAGCGGTAATGATTCCGGCCGCTTCCAGATTGCGCAGCCGTTGGGAGAGGATGTTGCTGGCGATGCCCTCGCCCGACTGCTGAAACTCCTTGAAGGTCCGGTAGCCGCGAATCATCAGGTCGCGGATGATGAGCAGGGACCAGCGATCACCGAAGCGCTCGAGGGAGACGCTCACCGGACAACCCGACCGGGGCCTCGCTTTCGCCGTCCCAGGCATGGGGCATAACCTAGCAACATTTACTTGCAGCTTGCAAGTAATATTGTTCATCCGCTAGAAATCCGTGGCGGGCTGCTTCCTGGAGGTGACAGAGAAATGCCCTTAGCGAGCCTGCGCCCGAGCCTCCCCGGCAGCACTTTCTGCCGGAACACAGGATCGCCAGCTTATTGACAGCCCGTCATGGTCATGGGGACATTCGAAATCTCCGCTATCACGTCCCGCTGCAGCAGCGGTCACTGACAGCCTGCTCACCACAGGAGTGAAATTCTGATGGCGTCTCGGGAGAAGATTCGTCGGCCTTTCTCAACCACTTCCCATCGCTGCGGCGAAAAATAAGAGCCTCGCGCAACCTTCTTCCGAGTATCCCGGTGCGCCCGTCCCTTGGTCAACTTCATTCGAGCCACATGGCGAGGAGGTAAAGCCCATGCCCGGCAAAAAGCAATCTCAGAATTCTCTTTCATGCACGATCGTTCATGCAGGAACGCTCTCACTAGCGTTAGTCTTTGTGCTCGCGCTCACAATTGTCGTCGCCCAACCAGCGCAGGCTCAGACCTTCAACGTGATCCACAACTTCACAGCCGGACCGGATGGGGCAATGCCCGGCGATGGGTTGATCATGGACACTGCAGGAAATCTGTACGGAACCACTTATTATGGCGGCATCGGGGGGGAAGACGGTGTGGTATTCAAGCTGTCGAAGCAAGGCTCTGGCTGGATTCTGACAGCGACCTATGAATTTCAGGGCGGCACAGACGGTACCAACCCGATGGCCGGGGTGGTGTTCGGTCCGGACAGCAGCCTCTACGGAACAACCGAGCGGGGAGGAGACCCCAATTGCAGCTGCGGTACGGTCTTTAAGCTGAGTCGGCCGTCGCAAACCACTACGGATGGGTGGACGGAAACCGTCCTTTACCGCTTCCTGGGAGGTAGCGATGGATCCCAACCCGAATTAGGTAATCTCATTTTTGATCAGTCGGGAAATATCTACGGCACAACGTCCGGCGGCGGACCCCACAATGCCGGTACTGTTTTCAAGCTCACCTACTCCAGTGGCGGCTGGACAGAGAGCATCCTTTACAGCTTCGCGGGGGGCAGTGACGGTGCGAATCCTTGGAGCGGAGTGACCTTCGACCAAGCCGGTAATCTCTACGGTACCACGGAGAGCGGCGGGAACTATTACGGCTACGGCACGGTTTTTGAGTTGATGCCTTCTGGGAGCGGATGGACAAAAAAGACTCTATACAGTTTCCAAAGCAGAAATGACGGAGCCTATCCTTATGCGGGCGTCAGTTTTGATAGATCAGGCAACTTGTATGGAACCACCCCAGACTGGTGGTCACATGAATTTCGGAGGCACCTACTACAAGCTAACATCCAACAGTGGGAACTGGAACGAAAGCGTTCTTTACGCCTTCACGGGACTGGTAGGGCCTATGGATAGCCTGGTCACGGACGGGGCTGGCAACCTCTACGGCACGACCATGGATGACGGCGCCTATGGATGGGGGGCGGTGTTTAAGCTAACGCCATCGAAGGGCGGTTGGACGTACCTGTCGCTTCACGATTTTTGTCCCGGCGGCCTCCCCTGCAGCGACGGACACAATCCATGGGGCGGCGTAATAGTTGATGCGAGCGGCAATCTCTACGGCATGGCCGCGGGAGGTGGGACAGGGTCCTTCTGCTCCGGTCCCAACTGCGGTGTCGTCTGGGAGATCACGCCATAGCTAAGAATCTCCGAATTTCGCAGTGGCTGGCATTCCGGACTGGAAGTCGGAACCTTCCTGTCTAACAAACTCGTGGTCGGCAGTTGGTACTGATTACTTGAGTGGTCGCAAAGCCGGAACCGGCGATTACGGAACTTGAACGTGCTACCGCGTTTACTCCGATTCCAGGATCACTTGCGCCATCGCCGACTCTTGCGTGTGAGTAATGGACAGGTGGGCGCGAACGGCTCCTAGTTTCTCGACGAACTCTGCGGCTTTGCCGTGAAACACCATGGTCGGCCGGCCGCCGGGGACTCGTTGCACTTCTACATCCTGCCAGGTAACGCCCCGGTTCCAGCCGGTGCCGAGGGCCTTCATGGCTGCTTCCTTGGCGGCGAAGCGTCCGGCGTAGCGCTCTGCCTTGTTGGCCTTCGATTCGCAATAGCGGATTTCGTCAGGCGTAAAGACCCGTTCCACAAAGCGCCGGCCAAAGCGCTCGATGGAGGCAGCTATGCGAGGAACTTCGGCAATGTCGATTCCGGTTCCGACAATCATAGTTCGCTATTCGCTATTCGCTATTCGCTTTTCGCTTTTCGCTGTCACCGCAAGAATTCCGGGACCCACGAACAACTCTAGCTGTCTATTTCCCAGCCAATATTTGCGCCGGGGAAGCGTATAAGCCAAGAGCGAAGAGCGAAAGGCGGAGAGCGGCTCCTTCACAAGGTAACACATTGATAATACATGTGTTCTTACGTCAGGCAGCGGACGCAACGGGGAAATTGCTTGGGATTTCGCAAGCCGGACTGCTATGATAAACCCGCTCGATTGATCGACGTTGTACGCAGCAGTTCCTGCCTTTAGCAGCCATCCCTGCCGCATCACATCCCGATCGAATTGCAGCTACATCAACTTTAAGGAATATGTACCACCATGGAACAAGGAACAGTTAAATGGTTCAATGACGCGAAGGGCTACGGCTTCATCAGCCGGCAGAATGGCGAAGACGTATTTGTGCACTATTCTGCGATCCAGTCGAATGGCTTCCGCAGCTTGCAGGAAGGCCAGGCTGTGCAGTTCAACGTAGTCAAAGGGCCCAAAGGCTGGCAGGCGGAGAACGTACAGCTTCTGTAGGTCTCGAGCTTGAAGGTTCAGAGAGGGCGGCTCAAAAGGCCGCCCTTTTTGTTTGGAAGGGGGCCGTTAGCAATTAGCATGGCAGTTAGCACTTAGCCATGGCAATCCCTGTTGCGGCCAGCGTAACGACTATAACGTCGCACACTGCCTCCGCCACAGCGTTGCTTCAAGGATTGGCGAGCAGGGACCGAAACTGGGGATCTTCGCGGAGCTTGGCAAAGGCGGCTTCTTCCTTCAGCCAAGCGCAGAACGTGGCTGGATCTTTGGATTTTTCCTTCGCCCGCTGTAGCGCTTCCAAGGCGCCCTTGCGGTCATTATCGAGGGCTCGCGCCGTGGCCAGATCCTTCAGCGCGCCCACGGAGTCGGGGTTGGCGTCGGTGGCGAGCTGAAAGTAGTCCTTGGCGAGAGCGTAATCCTTGGCCGTGAGGCTTTCGTCACCCAATTCCCCAGCGGCTATGAAAACACCTCCCAGGGCGCGACGGTACACGAGTGCCTTTTCCGGGTTCTTCTCCGACGTGGTATGCGCGCGCAGGCCGATGATTTGTTGTTCGGCTTGATGGAGAATGTCGGAGCGGCTGGTGGCATTGCCGCCCACCCCCGGCAACGCGGTACGCTCGCGCGGGTCCACGGTTGGTTGTCCGGGTTGGTTCGGACTCTCCGAGCCGTTTACGGTGCCACTGCGCAAGGCCGCCAATTCGGAATAGATTTCGCCGGTGAGCTGCTTCTGTTCCTCGAATTCCCGTTTTTCCTGCTTTGCGCCGTCGCGCACAGTTTTTTGTTGTGCCAGAGATGCTGCTGCCTGCTGAAGTGAGGCCGTGTCGGCGAGCCCGTCAAAGGTATTAATAGCTTGGCGATATTCGCGCCAGGCATCGTAGGGCTGGCCCGATTGCTCGAGGGTCTGGGCGCGAGAAGTGGCCGCTGTCTTCTGGGAGGCTATAAAACCAGCATCGCGAGCTTCGCGGTTCTGTTTCATGGCTATGAGTTGGAACCAGGCGAGGGCTTCATCCATCACCCCGGCCGGGCCCCACTGGTGCCCACCGTCGAAGTGAACAAGAACGTGGGGAAAGCCGGCTTGCTCTAATTTTTCGTCGAGATCGGAAAGCTCCGGGTAGTTAAAGTCGAACCTGCCGACCGCGGCAAAGACGGCGAACCCAGCATCGCGGGATGGCGGCGTGCCGGCGAAACCAGCGCCATTCAGCAGCACACCCGCTGCACATTTGCATTGCTGGGCCAGTAGCGAAGCGACTCGCGCGCCACCGGAAAAGCCGGCGAAATAAATAAGATGATCGTCGATAGCAAAGCGGGCGTGAGTATCCTCGAACATGGCTTGGGCGGATTCTGTTTCCAGCTTCCACGAACCATTCCGAGAATTGTTCGAACCAACCACGATGTAGCCGTAGCGTTCCGCGGCATCCTGCATGAGTTCGACGGGAACATTTCCACGGCCGTCCGGGTCGAAGGCGTAGACGATCGGCCATCGTTTGTCGGCAGCGTAGTGGGACGGCAGATAGAGGGCGTAACTCTGGTCTGGCTTGGCAGCGCATACCTGCCGCGGAATGACTACGCCAGGTGACAGAGCCGGTGGAGGGGATTTCGGGGATGGAGTCTGCCCAACTAAGGCTGAGGCCGCCAGCGCCAACATCCAAATACCAGGCACGAGCGTTTTGTACACGCCTTCAGAAAAGGTCGGCATCGACGAATGACCCTTGAATTACCGGCCGGGGTGCTTCAACTGAAGCTGACTTCGCCTGAACGATTTTGGCCATGAACATTTTCTTCTCTCACCGAATACAGATGTGAGACGAAGACACCCGCAGAAGGGAAAGCGGTGTTGCGACATTTTGTAAGGAATGTCACCGGACCGACCCACTGACGATCATTTCTGTTAGCCGATAATCGACGACACCACCCCTACCCCAGATCCTCGTAGTTTGCCGGGTGCCCCTCGATAAGAGAGAAGGCGTTGTCAAGCGAAACTTCTCCTGAGCGGTGTGGGAGCACCGCTGGCTTCGTCATTGGGTTCATCACAGCTGAGGACTAACACGGGAGAATCTCGCGATTGATCACTCTTCGGTGGAACTTACCTCGTTCCACCAACCATCGATTCGGCCGACAACCTCGACCATGATTCTTCTATGCGAACCTCCAGCCGCCGTCGCCGGTGCGAAAGTGGAAAACGGTTTTATCGTTTTCCAAGCGCGCAGCGCGTCTTTTGCACCGGCCGTCTGGAGGCGAGAGCGCCCAATCAACACATCGGCCTAGCTTTTGCCGGCCAGGGGCACCCGCGGGCTGCTCTCGATACGAACGATCTCCGGATACGGCGTTTGTGTGCGCAGCATCCAGTAGAGTCGTACGGCCAAGCGTCTCGCCGCCGCCACTTTGGCGATGCCTTTCGGCTTGCTGTGGCAGCGGTGAGCGTACTGCTTGCGAAATCCTTCATCCAGACGAACTACACTTTGCGCCGCTTCCACCAGCAGCATGCGCAGAAAACCATTGCCCTGCTTGCTGATGGCTCCCAGCCGCTGCCGTCCACCCGAGCTGTGCTCGTGCGGAATCAGTCCCAGATAGCTGGCTACTTGTTTGCCGCGGGGAAAGCGGGTTAAGTCGCCAATGGTCAGCACGAATGCCAAGGCCGTGATCGGTTCCACTCCTGGCTGGGTCAGCAACAGCCGCGCCTGCCGATCCTGCTCGGCCGCTTGTTGCGCGGCTCGATCCAAAGGCGCAATCTGCGCGTCCAGAAAGACCAGCAGCTCCAGCAGATCGTGCCGCCGGCACTGCGTCCATCCCGCCAGCGGTAACTGCAGAAAAGCTTGCTGTCCCTTCACGCTCCACAGTCGCGATTGCTTCTGCATCCCCTGGTTCATGGCCAGGTGCTGCAGTCCGTTCTTCACTCGGGCCCGGATCTGCACCAGCTTGTGACGATGAATCAGCAGCTGCCGCAGATCGCGCTGCTCCTGGCTCGGCACCCACAGCCGCGGAAAGCGGCCTTCCCGCAGCAGCTTCAGAATATGGTCGGCATCGCGCCGGTCGTTCTTCTGCCGACGCACATAGCTGGCCCGGATCTGGGCGGCATCTCCGATCCATACCTCATGGCCTAACCGATTCAACAGATCGACGAACCACTGACTGTTGCCGGTCGATTCCAGCCCAATCAGCGACGGCACCGGCAGCTGCCGATACCAACGCTCGGCTTCGCCATCGCCGTTCGTCAGCTTCTGTTCACCGGTTTCTCCTGTCTCCGTATCTAACCAAGCCACTTGCTGCCACCGCGGATGGTAATCACACCCTACAATAAGCATGGAAGGCTCCTTCCTTCCCCAGTGTCTTAGTCCTCAAACCAAGACTACCGGGTTCGAAGCGAGCCTTCTCTCTTATCCAATCAACTCATTCGTGACTTTCGAATGTGTGGGAGAGTAGAGTCGATCCCCGGCAAGCATGGTAGCCAATACGAATCAGATCCCACTCATTCGAAACCCGCGAATGAGTGGGGCACCCGTGGCTCTTCATCGTTCAGCCAAAAGTGCGATCCCTCACAACTATCCACTATTCACTATCCCCTATTCTGGTCCCCATTCGCCATCCAGCGTTCACGATTCACGATCCACGATTCACCGCTCCTACACTCCCGCTGCGGCTACTCCCTCATAGTGTCGCTGGCTGCGGGGCAGCTTCTCGGCGTATCCCAGAAAGAAAAATAGGGCGGTCGAAAGCAGGCAGATCACGAGTCTGAGCCGCGCCAGTGGCAACGGCGCCAGGTCCATGAACTTGCCACACCGCCATGCCGCCCAATTGATGACCTGGGTAGGCACGACCGTCCAGATAGCGACGTAGAACCAGGCCCGCTCGGCGCCTTCGCCAAAGGTGTCGCGACGGGCGCGCGGCGTCCAGTCGAAGACGGTGGCCAGCACTACGGCCAGCGCTAGCGGATAATAGCCGAAACGGTAGAGATCGTGGAGCAGCCAGCGGCCATCGAGGGACGCAACGACCAGTCCGATGAGGTTGAGCGCGTAAGGCACGATGATGTCGATCCACGCGGCGGTGTAGCAGACCACACGGTAGGGCAAGTTGGGTTGATGCACGCCATAATGCGTGATGTAGGGACGCGGCTCGCATCCCGGCAGCCGGCCGGCGAGCCCGCGCCACACCACGCCGGCCAAGATGATCGCCAGCCATATCCAGTGACGGCGGTCGGGGCCGTGGGCATAGAGGTCGTAGGTGAGCGGCCATCCGGGCAGGACCCAGAAGACCCATATCCAGATTGGAGTGTGCAGAACGCGGTAGTAACGCTTGTTGCGTTCGCGGAAGACGGCCTGTTTCATGGATAATTGATGGTAGCAAAAAAGGCGCAGTTCGCTCTTCGCTGTTCGCTTTTCGCCTCGGCTCTTAGCCTTTAGCTGTTAGCTCTTAGCAAACATGGGAACTGCCGCGCGAAAGGAAGTTGTCACAACCGGCTGAAAAAGTGGCAGCCTATTGCACGAAGTCATCTGACACTATTGGGTATCGAGGATCAACTTCCGCGGTCCGATCGCTAGGAGCTAAAGGCTAACAGCTAAAAGCGGCCTTCAAAACAATTCCCCGACGTTATACAGCAACTGCCCATCCACCAGATGCGCCTCCGTCATCAGCTTATGCGGACGCAGGGGACGCTTGTCGTCATCGATGTGCAGGACCGTGTGTCCGTGAGCGGTGAGGTAATCGCTGACCAGCATGCGATGGCACTGAAAGTAAACCCGCTCAGCGCACATGTAGGCAACTTTGCCTTGATCCGCTAATTGCGTCAGCCGCTCGATCGCCTGGGCAAATTCCGGCGTGAGCATGTAGTCGGCATAGTTGCGGAACGAGTCATTGCGCAGGCCTGTGTTGGGCGAGTCGTCGCGGATCTTCTTGCGGTGGCCACCCAGTTCCTTTATCCAGACATAAGCAATGCCACGTTTGGGCAACTCGAGCCCGAGCGATTCGCGATTGAAGTGCGGCAGGCGCCGCGACATGGGAAACGCGCGAATGTCGACCAGAGTGGTGATGCCGTGAGCCTGAAGCGCGGCAACCAATTCGTCCAGACTGCGGGTGGAATGTCCGATGGTGTAGATCGTCGCCATGTCGCGGCTCGAAGTGCAGCGATCCCAGGTTAGCCCAACTGCGGGGCGAACCTGGGGCACAAGCACCAGTCCCGGATCAGGTGAAAGGTGAGAATCGCGACGCCCTACGCCTTGACCGCCTCCGCATGTTTGGCGCGACGCGAGGTGTACAGCGGAAACGCTTCCGCCAGCCCCAGCACCTCGCGGCGAATGCGCGTCAGCACATTCTTGTCGGTGCGGTTGTGCAGCGCCTCGGAGATCCACTTGCCCACCTGCCGCATTTCGTTTTCCTTCATGCCACGCGTGGTCAGCGCCGGAGTGCCGATGCGAATACCGCTGGGCTTCAGCGGCGGATTGGTGTCGAACGGAATCGCGTTCTTATTCACCGTGATGCCGGCCTCGTGCAGCGCGTTCTCGGCTTCCGAGCCCAGCATGCCCTTGGCGAAGACGTTGACCAGCATCAGGTGTGTGTCAGTCCCGCCGGAAACGATGTGGTAGCCTTCGTCGGCCAGGGTCTGCGCCAGCACCGCCGCGTTGGCCACAATCTGTCGCGCATAGTCTTTGAAGCTGGGCTGCATAGCCTCGTGGAAGCAAACTGCTTTCGCCGCGATGATGTGCACCAGCGGCCCGCCCTGCACTCCGGGGAAGACGACCTTGTCGATGGGCGCGGCATACTCAGTCCGAGAGAGAATCAGTCCTGCGCGCGGGCCGCGCAACGTCTTGTGCGTGGTGCTGGTGACGATCTGAGCGTGCGGCACCGGCGACGGATGCGCGCCGCCGGCAACCAGTCCGGCAAAGTGCGCCATGTCGACCAGGTAGATCGCGCCGACTTTGTCGGCAATCTGCCGCATGCGCGCGAAGTCGATGATGCGGGGATAGGCGCTGCCGCCGCCGATGATCAGCTTGGGCCGCTCGCGCTCGGCAATCTGCTCCAACTCGTCATAGTCGATGGTCTCGGTCTCGCGAGTTACGCCGTACGGCACAATCTTGTAGGTCTTGCCGGAAAAGTTGAGCGGATGTCCGTGAGTGAGATGTCCGCCGTGAGCGAGGTTGAGGCCAAGAATGGTATCGCCCGGCTTAATCACGGCAGCGTAGGCCGCCATGTTGGCGGTCGAGCCGGAGTGCGGCTGCACGTTGGCATGCTCGGCGCCGAACAACTGCTTAGCCCGGTCGCGGGCCAGGTTCTCCACCACGTCGGTGAATTCGCATCCGCCGTAATAGCGCTTGCCGGGATACCCCTCGGCATACTTGTTAGTGAAGACTGAGCCGGCTGCTTCCAGCACGGCTTCGCTCACGAAGTTTTCCGAGGCGATCAGTTCCAGGCCTTCATGTTGCCGGCGCTCTTCATTTTCGATGGCTAGCCCGATCTCGGGATCGTCTTCAGCCAGCGACCATTCCATAGGATTGCTTGTCATGATTCCGTCCTTCACTCAAATTTGCGAAGCTGATGGATGTCGGCGGTAAACACTTCCATGTGGCGCTCAGGTTTGCTCAACAGGGTGAAGCCGACTTTACGATAGAGCGCGTGGGCGTCGCGAGTAGTCAGGTGCCACCGCCGCAATCCCTGCAAGTCGGGATGCTGCATGACGCACTGCATCATCCAGGTTCCCAGACCCTTGCCCTGGTGAGACTCCAGCACGAACACATCGCAGACGTAGGCGAAGGTGGCCCGATCGGTGACGACCCGCACGAAACCGATCTGGGCATCGCGCTCGAAAAGTCCGAAGCAAAGAGACCCGCGCATGGCGTTCTCCAGCGTCTTCCGGGGCATGCCCTTACTCCAGTATGCCCGTGAAAGATAGCCGTGGATCGCATCGATGTCCAGGCGCGCGGGATCGGTGCTGACGGAATACTCGCCGCGCTGCTGCTCAAACACCGGCATGCGATTCAGGGTGGTCTCCATCGCCCTAATTGTAGCGCGAGGCAGCTCGGCAACGAAGGGCAGCATTGGCCGCGCGCTGGTACACGCCTTTGGCCCGCGATTTGCGAGGATCGCGTCTCCCCAACCCAGCTTTCCGGCCACGCCGAGTGAGGAATTGCGCTAAAGTTGATGCTGCCCCTCGGGCCTACTTCTCATGCGACTCTTCGTCATCTTCATTCTCGTTCTGTTTATCATCGCCGCACTGCTGTTCTTTCGGCCCGGCGGATACCTGATTGTCAACCAGCCCGAGAAGTCGGATGCCATCGTGATCCTGAACGGCGACCAGGTTACTAACCGCTATTGGCGGGGGATGGATCTGCTGCACGCCGGTTACGCGCAACATCTGGTCCTGGATGTGGGCGCTGGAGAGATCTATGGCCGGCCGGATGCGGAACTGGCGCAGGATTTCGTCAACCGTACTGCGGGTGCCAGCGCTTCCCAAGTGAGCACCTGCCTCATCTATGGCGATTCCACCAAGGATGAAGCGCCGCAAGTCGGAAAATGCCTGCAGCAATTGCAGCCGCCGGCGCGCTCTGCCATTTTAGTCTCCGACGACTACCACACCCGGCGCGCGCTCTCCATATTTCGCGACCGCCAGCCGCAATATCGGTGGAGCGCGGCTGCCGCCAGGAATGACTTTCTTTTTGGACTGCCTTGGTGGAAGAACCGGGAGTGGGCCAAGACTTACCTCACCGAAGTGGAGAAGACGCTGTGGTGGAATTTGTATGATCGTTGGCGAAACTGATCTGCGCCTTGCACCTGGCGTCCATCCCGGGACGTTTAGAAGCCATCTATGCTTTCCAGATAAAGCTTGGCGCGGTTGACATCCCTGCATTGAGCTGTTGTTTCGGAGGTATGTCGGCATAACGAAGGCCGCGTTCACATCCCGGCATTGCGGGATTGATTCGTGGTTAGGTCGCCACAACGAAGGTCGAGTCCCCCATAGGCGGGACGACAGAAGATGGCCTAGCGCTCAGAGTCTGTGTTCTGTGTGAGAACTAAATTTTAGATTTGCGCGTGGAATAGATTGACCGAAAATCCCGCCCGTAAGGGCGACTCAGCTTAGCCCAGGACGGAGCCGCCAGGCGGAGTCCAGGGTGGTCGTTTTGCCAAATCTAGAAGCCCCTTCAGGGGCGGCACGCCAAGGATGTCAACCGCGCCAACAGGTTCGGAGGAGGATGCAATGCCCGCCACGAAAAAAAGCGCAAAGAAAACCACCTCGAAGCGCCGTTGGGTAGCGAAGGTCACGACCGACTCCACTCACCCTCCGGAAGGACTGTTCAACCAGAGCGCGGCGACGATCGCGAGAAGCCTGGCTTCGAAGAAAGTTTCGCCCAAGGGACCGGGCTCGGGAATGCGCATGCTGACCTACTACATCAATCGCGCTGGACACAATCTGAGCGCCTCGCGGCGAGCGGAGCTGGAGAAGGCGAAGGCGTTACTGTCCAAGCGGGTGGCGCGAGAGAAGGAATCCAAGGCGAAGAAGCGCGCCGCCTGATTCGGGGCCGAAAGCCAAGCAAGGACAAATGACTCAGGGTGCCCCATTCATTCGCGCTTTTCGAATGAGTGGGATTTCCAATTGGCTTACACTTCAGTACTGGTGGGAACGTTCGACTCCGCCGAATCTGCCGGCCGGTGCGTTTGCTCCGCGATAGAGGCCCGGTACGACGCTTCTTTCCATAGGCTCGTAGGCTGCACGAAATACACTCGCACCGCCGCCAGCGACGCTGCCATCAGCACAACAAAGGTGCGGATCGGCGACGTCAACTTCTTCAGCGAAACGCCATCGGGCACCGCCGCGTCCAAAGCCGCCAGTCCGTAAAACAGCACTTGCCCCCAAGCCGCCAACGCTCGCCAATAGGGCGGCAGACCGATGGTCGCCAGGGCGACCGCAATCATGCAATACGGTATAACAATGCGCCCGTACTTGGCCGAGAGGAAATGCAAGCGCATCCGGTTCCTGGAGCTCAACAGCTCGGGCATCATCTTCAGCATCTGGTAGAGACCCGCCTGCAGCCGCACTTTCCTGCGGAATTCCGACTGCAGCACTGTGGGGAAGTCATACATTGTGGCAGTGGGTTCCATCAGGATGCGATAGCCCTTGAAGAATGCCACCAGCGGCTCATACACGTCGTCGAGCAGCGTACCCGGCGGCAGCGGCACCCACAGCGAGCGGCGAATGGCGGCGAAAGCGCCGCTGTAGCCAAAAGTCGAATCGATCCGCGTCAATCGCAGCCGGATCCAATGCTCGTAGCGCCAATACAGGCTGGTGGTGGTTTCTTCGTGTGTCTCGCCTTGCACGATGATGGTCTGCGGGCTGACCGCACCCACCTTGGGATCTCCGAAGCAAGCGATGATGTTGCGGAGGCAGTCGGGATCGAGCGTCTGGCGAACGTCGTTCAGCGCTACGATTTCTCCCTTCACCAGCGGCACACCTGCATTCAGGGCCGCCGCCTTGCCGCCATGGGGTACGCGCAGGAAGCGAACGCCCTGGCTGGCGAAGCTGCGCGCGATGTCGTCGGTGCGGTCGGTCGAGCCATCGGAGACCACCAGCACGTCGATCAACTCTCGAGGATAGTTCTGCGCGAAGATGGCCCGGAGCTTGCGCTCCAGAAATTTTTCGCCGTTATAAACCGCAATCACGAAGGAGACAGTGCGAAGCTTGCCATCTTTATGGACAGGATCGTGGGAACGGTTAGCCAGCCAGCCTAACAGCAGCGGATACCCGATCAGCGCGTACAACGCGAGGGCACAGGCAAGCAGGAATACTCCGATGGAGATGATGTGGGCCGCGGACAACATGCTCGCTAACAAGATACAGGATTCTGCAAAGTAGCTTTGTAGAGCGATATCAAAATTTGCGGGTTTGTTGAATCCTCGCCGGAAGCTGCCGCATCCATCGCACCCGGGGGGGCGCTGCATGCCAACGATTGCGCAAGCGCACGGCTCGCGCCTCGATCGAAGAAATTCTTTTCAATCCGAAGGGACCACGTGGGGTGCAGTTCGCATTGCCCGCCGTCCAGTGGCTGTAACTAGCCGCGAACCATAGCCGACAATTCATAGGAGGATTCATGGCAACAACGGTCGCAGTAGGAACCATGAAGGTCGCGCAGATTACGAAGCCGGGAGCCGGCTTCCAGATCACCGAACGCGAGATTCCCAAACCCGGCCCAGGAGAGGTGCTGATCAAGGTGCAGGCCTGTGGGGTTTGTCATAGCGATGAACTGGTGGTGGAAGGCGCCTGGCCAGGAATTCAATATCCTCGTATTCCCGGACATGAAGTCGTGGGTGTCATCGAGCAAACCGGTGCGAACGTCACCGAATGGAAGAAAGGACAGCGCGTTGGTGTCGGCTGGCACGGCGGTCAGGATAACACCTGTCCCGAGTGCCGGCGGGGCGATTTTGCCAGCTGCCGGAATGTGAAGATTCCCGGCATCAGCTATGACGGAGGTTACCAGCAGTACATGGTCGTTCCTATCGAGGCGCTGGCGGCGGTTCCTGACAGCTTGAGTGATGTCGAAGCAGCACCACTGCTTTGCGCCGGAATCACCACCTTCAACGCGCTGCGGCGTAGCGGCGCGATGCCTCCCGATCTAGTTGCGGTGCAGGGTGTCGGCGGCCTGGGTCATCTTGGAATTCAATTCGCCAACAAGTTTGGGTACAGGGTGGCTGCCATCGGACGTGGGCCCGAGAACGCGACGCTCGCCAAAAAGCTTGGGGCAAGCGTCTACATCGACAGCCAGGCGACGAATGCGGCGCAGGAACTGCAGAAGCTGGGCGGCGCAAAGGTCATCCTGGCGACAGCCCCCAACTCGAAAGCGATGTCCGAACTCATCGACGGTCTGGGACCACACGGCAAGCTGATGGTGATCGGTGCGTCAAGCGATCCCATTGAGGTCACGCCAATACAGGTCATCGCTGGAAGTAAATCGATCCAGGGTTGGTGGTCGGGGATTCCGACCGATTCGGAAGACACGCTGCACTTCTGTGAACTGACGGGCGTGCGTCCCATGGTCGAAACGTTTCCGCTGGAAAAAGCGGCAGAAGCGTATGACCGAATGATGAGCGGTAAGGCGCAGTTTCGCGTCGTTCTGACGATGTGAAACCGGAGCGCGGCGGGATCATCTCGCCGCGCTGCCGTTGGTTTATTCGCCTGGTCGCGCCGGTTATCCCACCGCAGCGGTTGTATCGTTCGATCTGTCGTCGTTAGAATTAACCCACTGCGGTTGAGGTTTGCCCTCGAGTTACCCTCCGTTTCTCCGCGATATAATTAAAGGCTTCCGGCAGCGCCAAGTTGCAGCCCGATACCTCGAAAGGAAGTTATGCCGACAGATGTAATCATGCCCCAGATGGGGGAATCGATCTTTGAAGGAACGATTACCAAATGGCTGAAGCAGCCAGGTGAGAAGGTTCAGCGCGACGAGCCATTGTTTGAAATCTCGACCGACAAGGTTGACGCCGAGATTCCCGCACCCGCCTCCGGCACCTTGCAGGACATTAAAGTGCAAGCCGGAACCACGGTGCAGGTCAACACCGTAGTGGGAACCATTGCCGCGGAAGGCGATGCTGCCGCTGCTCCCGCGTCCGCGCCAGCCTCGGCCGAGCCGGCGAAAGCGGCTGCCGGAGGCGATGGCCGCAAGCCCGCGCCAACCGAAGCGGCCAAACCTGCCGGCGGGGAAGCGCCTCAGGCCAAAGAAACGATTCCCGCCAATCTCGCGTCCGACGAAAAAGAAGGTTTGCAGAGGGCTCAGCAGGGAACAGTCGCGGAATATTCCGAGGCCGGCGAGCCGGACCGCGTACGCTCGAGCCCGCTGGTTCGCCGTATCGCCAAGGACAACAATGTTGACTTGACCAAGGTTCCCGGCACCGGACTTGGCGGCCGCATTACCAAAGAAGACATTGAGGCGTTCGTGGCCAAGCATGGCGCGGGCGCTCGCGCTCCGGCAGCTCGCGGCTCCGTCGTATGCTCCGGCTCCGGTTCAAGCGCCGCCGGCTCCCGCCGCTCCGGCTGCTCCTGCCGTGATTGCTCCGCTGCAAGCAGTGGGCGGGGTTACGCCCGGCGAAGTCGTGCCCATGTCGGTGATGCGCAAGAAGATTGCCGAGCACATGGTGATGTCGAAGCGCACCAGCGCGCACGTGCATGGCATCTTCGAAGTCGACGTCACCCGCATCGTCAAGTTACGCGAGCGCATGAAGGCTCAGTTCGAGCAGGCTACCGGCAACAAGCTCACCTTCACTCCGTTCTTCGCGCGCGCCGTGGTGCACGGCATTCGCAAGTGGCCCATCATTAATTCGTCGGTGGAAGGCGACAACATTCACTACCACGCTGCCATCAATCTCGGCATCGCCGTGGCGCTGGATTGGGGACTGATTGTGCCGGTGGTGAAGAGTGCCGAAGAGCGCAGCTTTGTCGGCTTGCAGCGCGCCATCAGCGATCTGGGCGAACGCGCCCGTAGCAAGAAGCTGAAGCCGGAAGAGGTGCAGGGCGGCACGTTCACTATCACCAATCCCGGCATCTTCGGCGCCGAGTTCGGCTTGCCGATCATCAATCAGCCCCAGGTGGCCATCCTGGGCGTCGGCGGCATCAAGAAGAAGCCCGTCGTCATCACCGATAAGGAAGGCAACGACTCCATCGCGATCCGCTCGATGATGCACCTCAGCATCGGATACGATCACCGCGTCATCGACGGCGCCGTGGCCGACCAGTTCATGGCCGAGGTGAAGAAGTTCCTGCAGAACTGGAACGAAGAGTTGCTGTAGGAAGCCGTCAGCTGTCAGCCATCAGCCGTCAGGTAAGGCGATTGGGGCCGCCAGTTTTAGCTCTTGGCCATCGAACGGCAGGGGGAACTCTCCCTGCCGTTTTGATCTACACCACAGCTGGAGTAAGAGCAGGTATCGATCTGGCCCTCGCCTTCGTTGGATACGAAGACAGCTTCGAGTTTTCTTTATCAGCCGGCACTCTCCGACGAGCAATTCGCAACCCGGATTGGAGCGTAGTCGATGATTTCACGTAGACAACTCTTTAGCGGTCTGCGTCCCACTTTCACCCTCGAATTTTCGCGGCTCCTGCTTCCTCGGAGCTGCATCTAGCAATTGGAGGAAAACTATGAAACGGGAAATCATTCGCGTTGAGCCGCTGGCGACCTATCTGGAAAAATACAAGGCCCCAGCTTCAACTGTGACGAAGCACGGCGACACAATTTACGTCTCAGGTTCTCCGCCGTTCGACCCCAAAACAGGAGAAATCTTCAAGGGAGCAATCGAGCGTCAGACGGAGATCGTATTAGATCAGCTCAAGCTCTGTGTCGAAACGGCAGGTTCTTCTTTGGAAAACATTCTGAAGCTGAATGTGTACGTCACCTCAGTGGACATGTTTCCTGCGGTGAATGCCGTCTACAGGCGTTATTTCCCGGAAAATCCGCCGGCGCGCATCTTTATCAATGTTCCGGCTTGGAATGGCGGGTTTGATATTGAAATGGATTGTATTGCCGCCGTTTGAGGCCGATCCAACTGCCGTGTCGCCATTCTGGAGGAAGCACGACGATCCCCGTCCCGCCGAGCGGGACGACTCAGTTCAGCCCAGGACAGAGCCCGCCGCAGGCGGGCGGCGTCCTGGGTCATCGTTATATCAAACCTTAAGCCCCTTTCAGGGGCGGCACGTTGGACGTCAGCCGGGCCGGGCCGTCCCGATACAAACCGGTTCTCTCGGACGCATAAGACCACCACCTTGCCGATTCCAGCAGCGGTTTCACGCTCGCCGTCGTAGTATTCTGCTATAGGACCGGAAAGAGTGGCGCACGGGTGCGGAGCCGGGTTTCTCCGAAGGAGCAGATTTGGCAGGGCCGAGTTTATGGTCGGGGCAGGAGCCGGAACTTAGGCAGGTTATGAGTTCGTTTGCGCAGGGGCCAGAGGATGGAGTTAGACCGGAACACAGCGGCCCCATCCTGATGATGCCGCCCCCGCTGCGAAAGCCCAGCCGGTGGCAACTCTGGGGAAACCGCCTCGCCTTGGCCGTATTCGTGCTGTTATGTCTGGAAGTCGGCATAGCTCTGACGGTTCTTCCCTGGACGCGAATGTGGACGGAAAACTCTCTGCTGACGGGGTTTCCCCAGATACGCGAATTTCTGACCTATGACTTTGTTCGCGGCCTAATCAGCGGTCTGGGGTTGGTCGATATCTGGATGGGAGTCGCCGAAGCGGTTCGCTATCGCGAGTCCGTCGACTGATCAAGCAACCCGAAGGAAGCTGGCTGACCTCCATAGACTCATCATTTTTCGCGGATTCATAAGGCTTCATGGCTGACAAGAACGAAGAACATTTGCGTCACAACCGGGCGCCACTCGCCTACGAGAATAAGAAGTTTCTCAACGGACCTGATGGACGCATCCTGCGCATCCTGGCCGAGTATCAGGAGCCACTGGCGCGTATCCGGCGGGAACGCATCCAGGACACCATCGTATTCTTCGGTTCGGCCCGCTTCCACAGCCGCTCGCAAGCGGAAGAAGGCTTGCATTTGCTGGAGAAGCCCGGCTCGGCAACGCTGGCGCCGCCGGAGGAGCAGGACCGGATCCGGCGCGCCAAGGCCGATGTAGAGATGGCGCGGTACTACGAGGACGCGCGCCAGTTGGCATTCCTGATCACTTCCTGGACCAAGTCCATCAATCAGGCGCGTCATCGTTTCGTTATCTGCACCGGTGGCGGCCCGGGCATCATGGAAGCCGCCAACCTGGGCGCGTCTGAAGCCGGCGGCAAGACCATCGGCATGAACATCAATCTGCCCTTCGAGCAGATGCCGAACCCTTACATCACACCCGAGCTGAACTTCGAGTTTCACTACTTCTTCATGCGCAAGTTGTGGTTCGCCTACCTGGCCAAGGCTCTAATCGTCTTTCCCGGCGGCTTCGGCACCTTCGACGAACTCTTCGAACTGCTGACTTTGGCGCAGACGGAAAAGCTGGCCAAACGCATCTGCGTCGTGATTTACGGCAAAGATTATTGGGACCGGGTCATCAACTTTCAGGCTTTGGTGGACGCAGGAACCATTTCCCCGAAAGATCTCGAACTCTTTCACTGGGCCAACACTCCCGAGGAAGCCTTTGAGTGCGTCCGCTCGGATTTGACCAAACATCATCTGGAGCCGATGGTCACCCGCGATAAGGAGCCCGATATCGCCAAGACCCGGCCGTAGAGTAGGGCTAAGATATTCCGCGCCTGCGGCGCTCGTTCTTTGTGCCTCGTACTCCACACCAAGACACAAAAGTTAGTTCTCACACAGACACTGAACCGCTGGGCTATGATCTTTCGTCCCGCCGGGCGGGACTCGTGGTCCGCCTGCTTGCTGGCTAACTTCTAGTCTTTCCCGGAATCAAATCAACAGAGCCAGAAGAGTTGTAGCTATCAGCCACCCCAGCCAATCGCGCGAATGAATTTGGGTTGTATCAGCGCACGCGCTTCAACATTGCCGAAAAGCGCATTGCAAACCTGAGGGCTCGTAGGACAAACGCGAGTCTTGACGGCTCGCTTCCGATGGCTGCGCAGTTCAGATGTATCTCATCATCGCCGTCCTGGACCAAGAACCTCGACGCACCATCCGGCTCACGGATGCGTTTCATGCAGATTTTTTGCGGGGTTTGTGCGTATCCATCCGAGCCGCCTGCTGACAACATTGCGTGAGCGAAAAACATTAATTCAGCAAATGCTCGCGCCCACTTGCAACAACACCGACCTGAGTTGTTATAATCACTCGCTTGGGTGATGCACGTCACACCCGGCTGAGGCGTCCGTCGCCGCAACCGCACGATCCGGGGTTCCGATGGGGTATTCGGAGCCCGAACCCGCAGAGTGGAAAGCTTCACAAATAAATGGCCCAGATCTTCCATCGTAGTGCGAATACAATTGCGCGCGCCTCGATCATAGGAGTGGTGGTGATCGTGTCGGTGTTGCTGTGGGCGGCTTTGGAAGTGCAGCGCTCGCCCTATGCTACCTATCAGGACGTTGCTCAGGCGCAGCCGGTTCCTTTCAGCCACCAGCACCACGCGGCGGGCGACGGCATCGATTGCCGCTACTGTCATACCTCGGTCGAGAATTCCAGCTTTGCCGGCATTCCTCCCACCAAGACCTGCATGAATTGCCATTCGCAGATCTGGACGAATGCTCCCATGCTGGAGCCAGTGCGCGAAAGCTACCGCACCGGCCAGTCGCTGATCTGGACCCGGGTCGACGATCTGCCCGACTTCGTTTATTTCGATCACAGCATTCACGTCAACAAGGGCGTCGGTTGTTTCAGCTGCCACGGGCAGGTGGACAAGATGCCGCTGATGTTCGCGGCCAATTCGCTGCAGATGGAATGGTGTTTGAACTGCCATCGCGCGCCGGAGAAGTTCCTGCGGCCGCGCGATCAGGTGTTCAACATGCAGTACCAGCAGCCCAGCTCCGATAATCCCGTGAAGTTGGAGGACGGCAGTGTCTTCACCGATCAGATTGCCCTGGGCAATGAGTTGAAGCACCGCTACAACATTCGCACCGTGCAAGCCATTACCAGTTGCTCCACCTGCCACCGCTAATTGCGTTGGGGTTGCCAGCCGACTGACCAGTTGTTCAGTGTTGCTGTTCCGGAACCTACGAGAAGATGGAAAAAGAGAGTCTGAAAAAATCTGAGGCAGTCTGTCCGAGCAAGCTGGAGCTGGCCGAAGTGCAGGAGAAGCTTTCGCGCGCCAAGAGCGGGCCGCAGTACTGGCGGAGCCTGGAAGAACTGGCGCAAAGTGATGGCTTTTACGAGATGCTGCACCGCGAGTTTCCGCGCCAGGCTTCGGTCTGGCCCGAGGGCACTTCACGCCGCGACTTCCTCAAACTGATGAGCGCGTCCATGGCCTTGGCGGGACTGTCGGCCTGCGTTAAGCAGCCGCTGGAGCCCATCGTTCCCTACGTCCGCCAGCCGAATGAGGTCGTTCTGGGCAAGCCGCTGTTCTTCGCCAGTGCCATGCCGTTTGGCGGATACGCGACTCCGGTGATCGTCGAGAGTCACGAAGGCCGGCCCACCAAGATTGAAGGCAATCCCGAGCATCCTTCCGCCCTGGGAGGAAGCGATGTGTTCGCGCAAGCTTCCATCCTCGACATGTACGATCCCGATCGCGCTCAGATCATCACCCACCTGGGCAATCTGGACAACTGGAGCGGCTACATTTCTGCGTTGACCGGGGCGATGAATGGGCAGCGAGCGTTGAAGGGCGACGGCCTCCGCATTCTCAGCCACACCATCAGTTCGCCGACGATGGCTTCGCTGATGGACCAGGTTCGGACGGCGTTTCCGCAGTCGAAGTGGGTGCAGTGGGAGCCGGTCAATCGCGACAACGTGCGCGCCGGAGCGCAACTGGCGTTCGGGCAATACATCGAAACCCGTTACAACCTGGAGAAGGCCGACATCATTCTCTCGCTTGATGGCGATTTTCTTTCCAGCGGCTATCCCGGCTTCCTGTACTACGCGCGAGGCTTTGCGGCGCGGCGCAATCCCGATCTAAAGGAAAAGATGTCGCGCTTCTATTCCATCCAGAGCACGCCTACCAACACCAGCGGCAAGGCCGATCATCGGCTACCGGTGCGGGCTTCGGAAGTGGAGCAGCTGGCGCGCGCCATTGCTGCGGGATTGGGCGCCGGCGGCGGAACGGGAGCGGGGAATCCGCAGTATCAGAACTTCGTGGCTGCGGTGGTCCAAGATCTGCAGGCGCACAAGGGCGCAGCAGTGGTCATTCCCGGCGACAATCAACCGCCTGCCGTGCACGCCCTGGCACATGCCATGAATCAGGCGCTGGGCGCGAGCGGCAACACGGTCATCTACACCGATCCGGTTGAGGTGAAGCCGCAAGACCAGACGGCTGCCCTGAAAGAGTTGGTCGGCGAGATGAACGCGGGCAAGGTCGATCTGCTCATCATCATGGGCAGCAATCCGGTTTACGACGCGCCTGTCGATTTCGGTTTTGCCGACGCCATGAACAAGGTTCCGTTGCGGGTGCAGCACAGTCTTTATCAGGACGAAACCTACGATCACGTGCACTGGCACATCAACGCCACGCACTATCTGGAGCAGTGGGGCGACGTTCGCACCTTCGACGGCACCGCGTCGCTCACTCAGCCGCTGATCGCCCCGCTGTATGGCGGCAAGAGCGAATACGAGTTCATCTTTGCCCTGGTGGGATCTTCGGATACTACCGGCTACGAGATTGTCCGCAAATACTGGCAGGATCAGCAGAAGGGTGGCGACTTCGAGACCGCGTGGCGCAAGGCGCTCTATGACGGCTTCTTCGCCAACACCGCAGCCCCGGCGAAGACGATTGCGGCGAAGGGCGGCAACAGTCCCGCGACCAACGCCGTCAGCGCGGATGCGATGGAAGTCATCTTCCGTCGCGATCCCATGACCTACGACGGCAGCAGAGCCAACAATGGCTGGCTGCAAGAGACACCCAAGCCCATCACCAACCTGTGCTGGGACAACGCCGTGCTCATGAGTCCGAACCAGGCGAAGAAGTCGGGACTAGTGACCGGCGACATTGTCGAGATCGACGTAAACGGGCGCAAAGTGAATGGTCCGATCTGGCCGCAGCCCGGACATCCCGATAACTCGATCACGGTTTTTCTCGGCTATGGCCGTACCAAGGCAGGACGGATCGGCACCGATGTCGGCTTCAGCGGCTACAAGATTCGCACCAGCGACGCGCCCTGGGTTGCCGCGGTCCAGATCAAGAAAGTGGGAGAAGGCTTCGAGTTTGCCCATCCGCAAGGTTTTCAGTACATCGATCATTCGGATCTGCCCAGCTTCACCGAGTCGCTGAACAACCGGCACATCATCCGCAAAGCGACGCTGGCCGACTTCATCGCGAATCCCAACTTCGCGCACGAGGGCATTGAGTCGCCGCCACCGGAGATGACGCTCTACACCAACTATCAGTACACCGAGTTGAAGTGGGGCATGACCATCGACATGAACTCCTGCATTGGCTGCAAGACCTGCATCGTGGCCTGCCAGGCGGAGAACAACATCCCGGTGGTCGGCAAGATGCAGACCATGCGCGGCCGCCAGATGCAGTGGCTGCGGGTCGACATGTATTACGAGGGCGGCACCGAGAATCCCACCATGTATTACCAGCCAGTGCCCTGCCAGCAGTGCGAGAATGCGCCTTGCGAAGTAGTTTGTCCGGTGGGCGCGACGGTGCACAGCACCGAAGGCCTCAACGACATGGTGTACAACCGCTGCGTCGGCACTCGTTACTGTTCCAATAATTGCCCATACAAGGTGCGCCGCTTCAACTTCCTGCTGTTCCAGGATTTCACCACGCCGCAGTTCAAGATGATGCGCAATCCCGAGGTTAGCGTGCGCAGCCGCGGCGTCATGGAAAAGTGCACCTACTGCGTGCAGCGCATTACCCACGGCCGTCTCACCGCGGAAAAAGAAAATCGCAAGGTCAAGGACGGCGAAGTGATTACGGCCTGCCAGCAGGCTTGTCCGGCAGGCGCCATCGTATTTGGCGATTTGAACGATCCCAACAGCCGGGTGTCGAAGATCAAGGCGCAACAGCGCAATTACAACCTGTTGGAAGATTTGAATACGCGTCCTCGCACCTCGTATCTGGCGGTGGTGCAGAACCCGAATCCTGAACTTGAACAGTCGGAGCCCAGTTAGCGATGCAGCAGGGACCAGAGGAAAAAACGATTCTGCAGGACGTGCCCTGGCCGGATGAACCACCGGTAATGGCGCCGGGGCAGTCGTTCGGCAGTGTGACCGATACCATCGCCGATGCCGTGTTGCAGCGGCCTATCGGTCTGGGCTGGTTGCTGGGCCTGTTCATCGGCATGAGCCTGGTGGGCCTGCTGATGATGGCTGTCACCTACCTGTTCCTGGTGGGCGTCGGCATCTGGGGCATTGAGATCCCGGTAGCGTGGGGCTTTGCCATCATCAATTTCGTATGGTGGATCGGAATTGGTCACGCTGGCACGCTGATCTCGGCCATCCTGCTGCTGTTGAAGCAGAGCTGGCGCAACTCGATTAATCGTTTCGCCGAAGCCATGACGCTGTTTGCCGTGGCCTGCGCCGGCATGTTTCCGCTCTTGCACATGGGCCGTCCCTGGCTGGCGTACTGGATGTTCCCCTATCCCAGCAGCATGGGCGTGTGGCCGCAGTTCCGCAGTCCGCTGGTGTGGGACGTGTTCGCGGTTTCGACTTACGCCACCATCTCGGCTGTGTTCTGGTATGTCGGACTGGTGCCTGACCTGGCTACCATGCGCGAGAAGGCCAGGCACCCTATCGCCAAGAAGCTGTATGGAATTCTGGGCATGGGCTGGCGCGGTTCGGCGCGTCATTGGAAGAATTACGAAGCGCTCTACATTCTGCTGGCCGGCATTGCGACGCCGCTGGTGCTCTCGGTGCACACCGTGGTCAGCTTCGATTTCGCGGTCGCCATCATGCCCGGCTGGCACACCACGATCTTCCCGCCTTACTTTGTGGCCGGCGCAATTTACTCCGGCTTCGCCATGGTGCTGGTGCTGGCGATACCGATTCGCCACTTTTATCACCTCGAAGGCATGATCACCATGCGGCATCTGCAGAATTCGGCCAAGATCATGCTAGCCACCGGGTTGATCGTCGCTTACGGGTACGCTTTCGAGGCGTTCATCGCCTTTTACAGCGGCTCAACCTATGAGCGCTTCATGATGCAGAACCGCTGGTTCGGGCAGTACGCAGTGTTCTACTGGTGCCTGATCCTGTTCAACATTCTGATTCCGCAAGTTCTCTGGTTCCCCAAGATTCGCGCCAATGTCAGGTGGCTGTTCAGCATCTCGCTGGTCGTCCTAGTCGGCATGTGGCTGGAGCGCTTCGTCATTATCGTGACTAGCCTGCTCGCGATTACCTGCCATCGTCGTGGGGACATTACACTCCCACGCGGTGGGACTACGCGGTACTTGCCGGCACCCTCGGCTTCTTTGCCACAGCGATGTTTATCTTCATCCGCATCATGCCCTCGATTTCGATTTTTGAAATGCGGGCATTACTACCCGAAGCGGAGGTGGAAGCCAAGTGAGTCACGCCCAGCTCTCACCCGCAATTTACGGTCTGCTGGCGGAGTTCGATACTCCCGGCGAACTGGTGCATGCTGCCGAGCAAGCGTATGCGGCGGGCTATCGCAAGTTCGACGCCTACAGTCCGTTTCCCATCGAAGAAGCCAGCGAGGCGGTGGGCTATCACAAGAGCCGCGTGCCCTTGATTGTGTTGCTCGGCGGCATTCTGGGCGGCTCTTCCGGATACGCCTTACAGTACTGGATCAACTGCATCTCTTATCCGCTGAACATCGGCGGTAAGCCGTATCAGTCCTGGCCGGCATTTATTGTTCCGACATTTGAGTTGACGATCCTGTTCGCGGGGCTTTGCGGGGTGTTCGGAATGTTCGCTTTGAATGGCTTACCGATGCCGTATCACCCGCTGTTCAACTCTGAGCGCTTCTCCCTGGTGACCCGCGACAAGTTCTTTCTGTGCGTGGAGGCCGCCGACCCCAAGTTCGATCTGGATGGCACGCAGCGGTTCATGCAGAGTCTGCAGCCGGTGTCGATTTCGGAGGTGCCGCATTAATCGGCTCATGCAAATCAAGGAGCAGCCTCGCGTGGCGGAAGTGAGTTCCGTCCGCAGCATCGGTTCGATCGGTAGGGTGACAGCGTACGTCCTGTTGGTCGCGGCGTTGCTGTTTGTAGCGGGCTGCCGCGAAGACATGCAGAACCAGCCCTACTACCGTCCGCTACGGGAAAACGATTTCTACTCCGACAAGCGCTCGGCGCGTCCGATCATCGCCGGCACGGTAGCTCGCGGACATCTGGACGCCGACACCTATTTCTATACCGGCAAGATCGGCAGCAATGATGGCGACTACATGCCTTTTCCGGTGACCGCCGAGGTCATGGCTCGCGGACAGCAACGCTTCAACATTTATTGTTCCCCGTGCCACTCCGAGCTGGGCGATGGTAACGGCATGATCGTGCAGCGCGGCTACAAGCATCCGCCGTCGTACCACATCGATCGGCTGCGCAAGGCTCCCATCGGCTATTTCTTCGATGTCATGACGAATGGTTACGGCGCGATGCCCGACTATGCGGAACAGGTGCCGCCGGAAGATCGCTGGGCGATTGCCGCCTATATCCGTGCGCTCCAGTTGAGCCAGCACGCCACCGAAGCTGACGTTCCGGCCGGCGAGCAGATCTCCAGTACGCCGCCTCCGGGGGTGATAATCCAGCCGGCCTATGACACGCAGGCTGCTGCTACCGCCGCCTCAACACCGCCTCAGCCGCAAGAGCCTATGGCGAAGGGAGGCGAGCCGAAACAATGAGCAACCAAACTCTCAATCTCCGCCAGGCTGACTACGCCGTTCCCGCGCAAGCGGCGCAATGGCAGAAGAACGCCATGATAACCGGCGTTATCGGAGTGCTGATCTGCATCGCTGGTGCGGTGCTTTCGCTGGATCAGTTTCTGCGCGGCTATCTGATCGCCTACATGTTCTGGCTCGGCCTTAGCTTGGGCTGCCTCGGCCTGCTGATGGTGCAGTATCTTTCCGGTGGCTTCTGGGGCTTGTGCATCCGCCGGGTGCTGGAAGCCTCGTCCAAGTGCCTGCCGCTGATGTTCGTGTTGTTCCTGCCCATCCTGTTCGGACGGCATCATCTTTACGAGTGGATCAACGATTCCTCACTCACGGAGCACAACAGTTGGTATCTGCATACCGGCGGGCTGGGCGGCTGGTACGCGCGCTGGATCATTTACTTCGCGATCTGGATCGGGTTTGCCACGGTGCTTAACAAACGCGGCGACCGGCAAGACAATCCTCTGCCCGGCGGAGTGCAGCCGCGATTCCAAGGTCTGAGCGGCTTAGGACTGGTGCTGTATTCCTTGTCGCTGTCGTTCGCGGCGGTCGACTGGGTGATGTCGCTCGACCCCCACTGGGGCTCGACTATCTACGGCCTCATCTTTATCGCCGGACAAGGTCTGTCGGCACTCTCCTTCTGCGTCATCATGCTGACCGTGCTGACGCGCTACAGCCCTTATCACCAGATCATCAAGCCCTCGCAGTTCCACGATCTCGGCAAGCTGATGCTCGCCTTCGTCATGCTGTTCGCCTATTTCTCGTTCTCCCAGTGGCTCATCATCTGGTCCGGCAATTTGCCGGAAGAGATTGGCTGGTTTTTGAACCGCATACGTGGCGGATGGGGCGTGGTGGCGCTCATCATCATCCTCTTTCATTTCGCCTTGCCCTTCGCGCTGCTGCTGTCGCGCGAACGCAAACGCGCCGGCAAGCGCCTCATCGGCATCGCCGTGTTCCTCATGTTCATGCGGCTGGTCGACATCTACTGGTACGTCGTACCTAACTTTGCTCACGAGCGCGGCCACTTCTACCTGAGCCTCTGGTACATTCTGGTGCCGCTCGGTGTGGGCGGCGTGTGGCTGACCTTGTTCTTCTATTACTTCCGGCAGCGGCCGCTGTTGCCGCTTTACGAGCCGCAGATACCGAACTTCCTGCAGCAAGGATCGGGACATGGCCACTAATCACAGCAACTACGATCCTTTGCGGAATCCGCAGGTCGACTATGAGCGCGCCGACCTTAGCCCGGCCGGCATCCTTTGGTTCCTGATCGGACTGTTCATTGCCGGCGTTTTCATTGAACTGGTGATTTGGGGGATGTTCCACTTCATGGCGCGCAGTGAAGCCCTGTTTCCGCAGGGTAAAACGAATCCCATGGTGAGCGCGCAAAAGGCGGCGCCGACGGTAACGCCGCATTCGATTTTCCAGAATACGCCGCCGGTGAATCTGTCGGTTTTTCCCGAGCCGCGCTTGCAAGTTAACGATGCCGGTGAGATGAGCGAGTTCATGGAGTCGGAGCAGAAGCTGTTGAACGCTCCGCAGCCGTTTACCGATGCCAGCGGGACGGTGCATCTGCCGATCGCGCTGGCCATGAAGCTGGTGGAAGAGCGTGGCTTACCGGTGCGCCCGCACTCTCCGCCGGAGAGTGCGGCACAAACCGGGACGTCTGGCGCTGCGCCTGTGGCAGCCGAACCGAGCGCGTCCGGCGAAGGAGGCGCGCAGCACCCGTAAGGGTGAACTTGCGGCAGGGCGAAGTTGGGTAGTACGGGCCTTCAGGCCCGCGGCGAAGGTGTTCATAAAGGACTGGGGCTTTAGCCCCAAAGGTCCCTCGACGTGGGACTTACAAGCGCGTAAGACCCGCGGAGGGCTTAGGTGGGGGAGGGTAATCAACCCCTCGTCCCAAATCGAACCCGTAAGGGCGAAAGAGCTTAGCCCAGCACGTAGCGACAGCGGAGTGCTGGGTATGGATGATTAACCAACCCGAGTCCCGTAGGGACGACAGAGAGGAGAACTGGATTTTGCTGTGAGACGTTTCAACATCACGCTGGCTTTGGCGATCCTGGCGGCAAGCACGGCGTTCGCCCAGGCGCCTTCGTCATTTCAGGACAAGACGACGGGTCCCGCGTCGCAGGTCAATCCCGGCGGACCTGTCGAACGTCGGCATCGATCAGCGCCTCAATCAGCAGGTGCCGCTCGATCTGGAGTTCAAAGATGAGACCGGGAAGACGGTGAAGCTGGGAGATTATTTTCAGTCAGGCACGGCCGGTGCTTCTGAACCTGGTCTACTACACCTGCCCCATGCTGTGTGGCGAGGAACTGGCCGGCGAGGCCAGCGCGCTCAGCATGTTGAAGTTCACTCCCGGCAACGACTACGAAGTGGTTTCGGTGAGCTTCAATCCGGACGAGACTCCCAAAGACGCCGCCGAGAAGAAGCAGATTTACGTTGCCCGCATGAACGAGCATCTGGACCCCAAGACCAACGGCGATGGCTGGCATTTCCTCACCGGCCAGCAGCCGCAGATCAAGCAACTGGCGGATGCAGTTGGTTTCCGTTATCACCGCGATCCGCGCACCGGTCAGTTCATTCATGCGGCGGGCATCATGGTGGTGACGCCGACTGGGCAAGCTCGCCCAGTATTACTACGGAGTTGAATTTTCTCCTAAAGACCTTCGTCTCGGCCTGATTGAGGCGTCGCACGACAAGATTGGCAGTCTGGTGGACGAGGTGGTGCTGTACTGCTATCACTATGACCCCAACACCGGGCGATACGGCGCGGTAGTCGCCAACATTATGCGTTTGGCCGGAGCTGCCACCATGCTGATTCTCGGCGGATTTCTGATTGTGATGTTTCGCCGCGATTCGCATAACGGCAGCCACAAGGGAACAGGACGGGCCTGATCGATATGTGGAAGAACCTCCCACTCTTTCCTGAGCGTGCCTCGGCACTGGCATGGCAGGTGGACGGACTTTATTTCTTGCTGATCGCGGTGTCGGCGTTTTTCACGCTGCTCATCTTCGTGCTGATCTTCGTCTTCGCCGTGAAGTATCGCCGCTCGGTCCATCCTCATCCGGTGCAGATCGAAGGTTCGCTGCCGCTGGAGCTGGCCTGGACGCTGATCCCGTTGGGCATCTGCATGATCTTTTTCGCCTGGGGCTCGCTCATTTATTTCCAGGAGGCGCGGCCGCCCAATGGAGCGATGGAAGTCTACGTTGTCGGCAAGCAGTGGATGTGGAAGTTCGAGCATGAGACCGGACAGCGCGAGATCAATCAGCTGCACGTGCCGCTGGGCGCCGACGTCAAGATGGTGATGAGCTCGCAGGACGTGATTCACAGCTTCTTTGTGCCGGCTTTCCGCATCAAGGCCGACGTGCTGCCCGGCCGGTTTACCTCGACCTGGTTTCACACCACCAAGGTTGGAACCTATCACTTGTTCTGCTCGCAATATTGCGGCACCGATCACTCCGGCATGATCGGGCAGGTGATCGTGATGGAGCCCTATGCCTACCAGGCTTGGCTGGGCAGCAACGGGGCCACCGGCAACCTGGCGGAAAGCGGGCAGCAACTGTTCCAGCAGTTGGGATGCGCCACCTGCCACCGCTTCGATACGCAAGGGCGCGGTCCAAACCTGGCCGGCCTCTATGGCCAGCAGGTTTCCTGGACGATGGCCGCACCGTGGTGGCCGACGAGAACTACCTGCGCGAGTCCATTGTGAATCCCGGCGCAAAGATCGTTGCCGGCTTCAAGCCCATCATGCCGACGTACCAGGGACAGGTATCGGAAGAAAGCTTGATGGCGCTGGTGGCCTACATCAAGTCGTTATCGCAACCCGCGAGCGGATCGGCAAGCAGCCAGGCAGCCCTTTCCGGATCGCCCAACGGCCAATAAGGTTTTAGAACCCTGAAGGTGTGTGACATGGCAACCGCTGTACAAACTGTCGAGCGCGAAAATTACCTGAATTCCAACTACGGCATCAAGTCGTGGCTGCTGACCTCAGATCATAAGCGTATCGCGATGCTTTACCTCATCTCGATCACCGCCATGTTCTGGATCGGCGGCTTCTTCGCCATGCTGATCCGCCTGGAATTGCTGACGCCGGCTGGCGATCTGGTTTCGTCCGACACCTATAACAAGCTGTTTACCATGCACGGGATCATCATGGTGTTTTTCTTCCTGATCCCGTCGGTGCCGGCGGTCATTGGCAACTTCGTGATTCCGCTGATGGTGGGCGCCAAGGATCTCGCCTTCCCGCGCATTAACCTGCTGAGCTGGTACATCTACATGGCGGGAGCCATCACCGCTCTGGTCGCCATGGTGACCGGCGGCGTCGATACCGGCTGGACCTTCTACACGCCCTTCAGCACCACCTACTCCAATACGCACGTGATCGGCGCGGCCATCGGCATTTTCATCGCCGGCTTCTCGTCCATCTTCACCGGACTGAATTTCATCGTTACCATTCACCGTATGCGGGCGCCCGGCATGACCTGGCGCCGCCTGCCGCTGTTCTGCTGGTCCAACTACGCGGCCGCTCTCATCATGGTGCTGGGTACGCCGGTGATCGCCATCACCTTGCTGCTGGTTGCACTGGAGCGCGCCTTCAACATCGGCGTCTTCAATCCGCAACTGGGTGGCGATCCGCTTCTGTTCCAGCACCTGTTCTGGTTCTACTCCCACCCTGCGGTATACATCATGATTCTGCCGGGCATGGGCGTGATTAGCGAAGTCGTCACCTGCTTCTCGCGCAAGCGCGCCTTCGGCTACGAGTTTGTCGCCCTGGCCTCGATCGCCATCGCGGTGTTGGGATTTCTGGTGTGGGCGCACCATATGTTCGTGGCCGGCATTTCGGTTTACGCCGCTCTGGTGTTCTCGCTGCTCAGCTACCTGGTGGCGATTCCATCGGCGGTCAAGGTCTTTAACTGGACCGCGACCATGTATAAGGGCTCGATACGTTACGAGACGCCGATGCTCTACGCCTTCGGGTTCATCGGATTATTTACCGTTGGCGGTCTGACCGGAATTTTCCTGGCTTCGCTGGGCCTCGACGTACATGTGCACGACACCTACTTTGTGGTAGCTCACTTTCACTATGTGATGGTGGGTGGCATGGTGATGGCCTACATGGCGGGACTGCATTTCTGGTGGCCGAAGATCAGTGGCCGAATGTATCCCGAAGCCTGGGCCAAGCTGTCGGCGCTGCTGGTGTTTGTGGGATTCAATACCACGTTCTTCCCCCAGTTCATTATGGGTTACATTGGGTTGCCCCGCCGCTATCATGCCTACCCGCCCGAATTTCAGGTGCTGAACGTGTTGTCGACGGCGGGCGCGTCGATCCTCGCCGTAGGCTATGTGCTGCCCATGATTTACTTCCTGTGGTCGCTGCGTTACGGCGAACCGGCTCCGCCGAATCCGTGGAACGCGGTCGGCCTGGAGTGGATGACGCCGTCGCCACCACCTACGCATAACTTCGACGAGACTCCCATCGTGACCTGGGAGGCTTATGACTACGAGCACCAGCCACAAGAGGAGGTCACCGTTGGCCACTAGCGATATCCAGGTCGCGGAACACGCGCTGCAGCATCACTTCGCTGACATGGAGCAGCAGCAGGAAACCTCCACCTTCGGCATGTGGATGTTCCTGCTGACCGAAATCATGTTCTTCGGTGGGCTGTTCTGCGCCTACCTGGTATACCGCGCCTCGTATTATCAGGCCTTCGTCGAAGGTAGCCAGAAGATGAACATCTGGCTGGGCGCGACCAATACGGCGGTGCTCATTTGCAGCTCGCTCACCATGGCGCTGGGGGTTCGCGCTGCCCAGACGGGCAAGCCTAAGCTGATGGCTGGCCTGCTGGTCCTCACCATGCTTTTCGGTCTCGGCTTTCTCGGCATCAAAGGCGTCGAATATCACGAGCACTGGGTGAATCACGAATTTCCTGGCCCCCATTATCACTTTGAGACCGGCGATCCGGCGCACCCAGCCACCGACGCCAAGCACACCGAGATTTATTTCTCCCTGTATTGGGCGATGACTGGACTGCACGCGTTTCACATGATCATCGGCGTCGGCCTGGTGCTTTGGATCATGATTGCCGGCTTGCGAGGAGCCTTTACCCCTTCGTATTTCACTCCGGTAGAAAACGTGGGGCTGTACTGGCACTTCGTTGATTTGGTTTGGATCTATCTATTCCCACTGCTCTATTTGATCAGCAAGAAACACGGCGGCTAATCATGAACAACATACAAGACCGTTTCCATCCCGGCTCGGCACAAGAACATTTTGACCCCATGTCCCACATTGTGCCCGTCTGGATTTACTATGCGATCTGGGGCTGCCTGATGGTCTTTACCGGTCTGACGGTGTTCGCGGCCACCGTTGAACTGGGCATCTTCAATATCGTGGTGGCTTTGGTCATCGCGACTATCAAGGGCACTCTGGTGGTCCTGTTCTTCATGCACCTGCGCTACAGTACCAAGCTGACCATGGTGACGGTCATCGCCGCCATCTTCTTCCTGTTTATTTTGTTTGGGCTCAGCATGACCGATTACTTGACCCGGGCCTGGCTTACGTATCAGTAAGCGCAGCGTGCCGCCGGCTCAAGCCGGCTTTAGAACACAAAAGATTCCGGTATCGGCGCAGCACAGCTGCGCCCCTCCCTGGCGCGATTTGCATCAGGGCACGGCTTCAGCCGTGCCAGAGAAGGGCAATCAAGAAAGGGCTTTAGACTAGCCCCGGTGGCGTCATGGTTTATCCCACTTTGTGACACAGTGCAGAACTTCCTGCGGCAATCCCACATCGTAAGACAATCACTAACTTGCGATCGCCGGTTCCCTCCCCAAATTACTTTCCCCCAGTTTCATCATCCTTTAACAATGATGGATGTACCCTGTCTTATGTGATTCCTTCCTACGACAGTTCCTTGCCCGCCGTCGGCTACAATACAGCCGTGAAACAAACCATTTTTGCTGTGGAAGACGACACCGACATTTCTCGCTTGGTGCGTCACCATCTGGAAGCCGCCGGATATGCGGTGCGCACCTTTGCCGCCACCGCCGGGGTGATCGCCGAGGCCGAGAAGCAAGTTCCGGCACTCTTTCTGCTGGACATCATGGTTCCCGGAGGCGACGGCCTGGAACTTTGCCGGCGCATCCGCCAGACGTCATCTCTGTCCATGATCCCGGTCATCTTCCTGACCGCCAAAGTCAGCGAATCGGACCGGGTCATCGGCCTTGAACTGGGCGCCGACGATTACATTCCCAAGCCCTTCAGCCCGCGCGAACTGGTGGCCCGGGTGCGCGCCGTGCTACGCCGCTTCGAGCGGCCATTAGCGCCCGCCATCGTCAAGGCCGGCGACATCGAGATTGACAGCGGCGGCATGACCTTAACCGTCCGCGGCCAACTCACGCAAACCACGGCGACCGAGTTCCGGTTGCTCGAATATCTCGCTCGCCATCCCGGGCGCGTTTTCACCCGCGATCAACTGCTCGATGCCGTCTGGCGCGATACCCACTACGTGACACCCCGCTCGGTAGACGTCTATGTGCGCCGTATTCGTGAGAAAATTGAGGAGAACCCGGACGAGCCCCGTTACCTGAAGACGGTTCGCGGAGCGGGCTACCGCTTCGAAATCCCCAAACCTTGAAGAGCTGCAAACCGTGAAGAGTCGCATCTTCCTGAAGTTATTTCTCGCGGCCTTGGTGGTCATCGCGGCATGCACTGTTTCCCTCGATTTGCTCATTGGCCACGCCTGGGAGAGCATGCTGCGCGGCGAGATTGAGACTTCGCTGCGGCAGAAGACGCTGATGTTCGCTTCGCGCGTCGAAGATGCTTCCCCGGCATCGCTGAATCAGTTCACGCGCCAGGCCGCGGCAGCCGCCGGTACACGTATCACCGTCATCGACGCCAGCGGCAAGGTCCTCGCCGACTCTGAAGCCGATCCCGGCAACATGGAAAACCATGCCACGCGGCCTGAGTTTGTCGCCGCCTTGCACGGTCAGGTGGGCAGTTCCACGCGGCTAAGTAAAACCATCGGGGTCGAACTTCTTTACGTCGCGGTCCCGATTCCCGGTGGCGCGGTGCGCATGGCTTATCCGCTCCACTCCATTCGCGAGGCCAATCGGCAAATTCGTCGCGATCTGCTGGAAGGCTCGGCGCTGGCCGGGTTATTCGCCCTGCTGCTTGCTTTTGTCGCGACTCAATCCATCGGACGCAGGCTGATACGCATCACCGATTTCGCGGAACGGGTCGCGGCCGGCGATCTGTCCGCTCGCATCCAGGAGGAATCGAGCGACGAAATTGCTCATGTAGCGACTGCTCTGGATAAGACGGCGCGCAAGTTGGAGGAAGGCTTCCGGGCTCTGGAGAACAGCCGGCAGACGCTGGAGACTCTGCTGAACTCCATGCAGGAGGCGGTAATCGCCGTGGCTCAGGATGAGCGCGTGCTTTGGGCCAACGAACGCATGGAGCGTCTGCTGCCCAGTGGAGTCCGGCTGGGAGCGCCGTTGGTACAGTCGGTGCGCGATCCCGAAATCCTGGCTTCGGTGCAGAGCGCGCTCAGCACCCGCGACGTGACGGTGGCTCGCGCCGCCAAAATTTTCTCCGGTCGCATTTTCGATGTGACCGCGGCTCCCATGCCCGGCGGTGGTGCCGTCGCGGTGTTGCATGATCAGACCGACATCGAACGGGTGGAAAAGACGCGGCGCGATTTTATCGCCAACGTCTCACACGAGCTACGCACCCCGTTAACTTCCATTCAGGGATATGCCGAGACTCTGCTCGACAGCCACAGTGTGCCGGAGAATCAGCGGGAATTTATTGAGATCATTCGCAAGAACGCCGCCCGCATGGCGCGGCTCACCGAAGACCTGCTGGTGCTGGCGCGAGTGGAATCGGGCGAGCAGAAACTCAACTTCCAGCTGGCCATGCCGCAGGAATTGCTGGACGACGCGGTGCAGACGTTTCAGGATCTCGCGGCCAGCCGGGGTATCGATTTATCCGTGATGAACATGGCGTCCTCTGCGGTGCTGGTCGATCGCGACGCCATTCATCAGGTGTTTTCCAACCTCATCGACAATGCACTCAAGTACGGCGATCAGGGCGGGAAGATCCTGGTCGGCGCTTGTGAAACCGAAGAAGGAGTGCAGTTTTACGTGCGCGACTTCGGCTCCGGCATTCCCAGCGAGCATCTGTCGCGCTTGTTCGAACGCTTCTACCGGGTCGATAAGGCGCGCTCACGCGAGTCAGGTGGAACCGGTTTGGGTTTGGCGATTGCAAAGCACGTGGTGCGGGCGCACTCCGGCAGCATCCATGCCGAGAGCGAACTGAATCACGGCTCGACTTTCTATTTCACCTTGCCGCGGCAGCCAGTGCCGGTGCCGGCGTAGAGGCGTCCTGTAATCGACTGAAGCTGCCGGAACGCCCTTCGAAGTGGTCCGATTCTTATCAGGGCACGGCTTCAGCCGTGCCGTACGCTCCGCTAACCAATCGGGGCTTTTAGCCCTGGAAACTTTTGCCGGGGCTGAAGCCCTTGATTTTGCCGCTTATTCGGCACGACTAAAGGTCGTGCCCTGATACGAACCTAATCTAAGGCAATGCATGGTTCTTCCCAGGCTTCTTTAGCAATTCGAATTCGCCGGCCTGTGAATTAAACCGAACTTCATGCAGATTTCATCGACAATTTACAAACTTCTTCTATCTTTTCAACAGTAATCCGCTCCACACACCTGCATGGCTGGCTCACGAACACCCGGGCCCAGACGGACGCGCCGGTGTGTGCGGCACCCCCCTGAGAATTGAATGAGTACAGCCGAGACCCCCGTCCCCACCCCCGATGCAATCTGTGCCCAACTGCACGAGCAGACCTTGCAAGCCTGCCGGGTGGCGCGCATTGCCGCAGGAATTGTTGCCGAAGGAATTGCCACCGGCGTACCTTCTGTTTTGGATGGGGTTCGCGAGCGCGAGAAGGAACTCGACACTCTCGACCGGGTCATCGATCAGGGAGTGACCGCGATCATCACCCAAGTGAATGAAAGCCAGGCACGTGAGCTGCTGGCCTGCCTGAAGTTCATTATCGATCTGGAGCGCGTGGGCGACCTGCTGCTCAACTGCAGCAATCGGGCGGCGGCGGTAGGCAGTCGCATTGAACTGCAGGACATTCGCGACCTGACGCTGATGGCCTCGCGGCTGGAGAAAATGCTGGGCGATGTGCACGACGCCTTCAGTCAGCGCGATCTCAATCGCGCGCTTTCGGTCCTGCGTTCCGACGCCGAACTCGATCGCCTGCGTAACCTGATTTTCTTGCGCCATCTGGAGAACCAGGAAAACGCCGCCCGCCAGGAGAGCTTCCACGTCCTGTTCATGACCCAGTCACTGGAGCGCGCCGGGGATCATGCCAAGAATCTCGCGGAAGAAGTTTGTCATCTGGTCAGCGGACACAGTGTTCGCCACGTGTTGCGCGCCTACGACAAGCCGGTCGAACAGATGTTTATCGAGGATCTGAAGCGGCGCCAGAAGATGTGAGTTCGGCCATGCGATTTGCAGCGACTCTGCAGGGCATAGCAATACGACCCGCCTCATTGCCCACGTAAGTGCTTGTCTTCATGCGAAATTCACCCTTGTGTAACAAAGTTGTAACAAACCGGGCGTAGAACCACGATTGGACTTATCTCAGCAAAAATTCAGGAGGAAAACTACGTGATTCGCTCTCTCAGGGTGCTGTTCTGCATCGCTGTGTTCGCGACCTGTGCCTTGGCGCAGACGACTTTGAATGGTGCCGGTGCGACGTTCCCGTATCCGATCTACTCCAAGTGGTTTAACGAGTATCACAACCTGCACTCGGACATTCAGATCAACTATCAGTCGATTGGCAGCGGCGGCGGCATCCGCCAGGTGCAGGCGGGCACCGTGGATTTCGGCGCCAGCGACGGCCCTATGAGCGATGAACAGATTGCTCAATCCGAGGTTAAGGTACTGCACGTGCCTACCGTTCTGGGAGCGGTGGTGCCGGCATACAACATTCCCGGGGTTAGCGCCGAGCTGAAGTTCACCCCCGATGTTCTGGCCGACATCTATCTGGGCAAGATCTCCAAATGGAATGACGCGCGGATCACCAAGGTCAATCCCGGAGTGAATTTTCCCGACCAGAACATTACGGTCGTCCATCGCTCCGATGGCAGCGGGACAACCTACATCTTTACCGACTATCTCTCCAAAGTAAGTAGTGAATGGCAAAGCAACGTAGGCAAGGGGACGTCAGTGAAGTGGCCGGTAGGCATCGGAGGCAAGGGTAACGAAGGCGTGGCCGGTTCAGTTCGCCAGTTGCCGGGTTCGATTGGTTACATCGAGTTGATCTACGCGCTGCAGAATAAGATTCCCTTCGGAGTGGTGCAGAACTCCTCGCACAACTTCATCAAGGCCAGCTTGGAGAGCACCACAGCGGCAGCCGTGGGAGTGAAGATGCCGGCTGATTTCCGGGTGTCGATTACCAATCCGCCCGGCAAGAACGCCTATCCCATTGCCAGCTTTACCTGGCTGCTGATTCCCACCAACCCCGCCAACGCCAGTAAGGGCAAAATCCTGAAGGATTTTCTCTTCTGGATGCTCGACAAAGGCCAAACCATGGTAGAAGCCCTGTCCTATGCTCCATTGCCGCAAGACGTGGTGGCCAAGGAGAAGGCAGCCATCACCTCGCAGATTCATTGAGAAGAAGCAACTAGTAACTAGTAACTGGTAACTAGCAACTACAACCTCTGATAAATGCGCCAGCTGTACCATGCGGTTCGCTACAGCAAGATTTATATCAGGGCACGACCCCTCGGCTCGGCTCAGGGCAGGCTTTCAAGTCGTGCCGCGCGATTCGCAACAAAGGCCAGGGTTTTAAGAGACTGTGTCGCGACTGGAATTGAGAAATTGCGGTGGTTTTGGCTAGTGGCTAGCTACTAGTTGCTAGTTACTTCCTTTAACGCTTCTGTAACACATGTCTGATAGCGTCGATCCGATGAACTCGCCCGAGCCTCTTGGACAGCTTCCTAAGCCGGTCACGTCCATGCCCTCGCTCGCCAAGGTGGAGGCCGGGCGTCACCCGGGCACTCCCAGCGCGGTGCTGGCGAAGATCCGCAGCACCCATCCCAGCAGCAGCCGGATCCCTGATGCCGTGTTTGCAGTCATCATTCTTCTCAGTGCGATTTCGGTCTTCGGCATTGTGCTGCTGGTGGTCTGGGAGCTGATCGACAAGTCCCGCTTGTCCCTGCATCAGTTCGGACTGGGCTTCTTCTACGGACATGACTGGGATCCGGTGAACGGCAATTTCGGGGCAGTCCCGTTCATCTTTGGCACCCTGGTCTCGTCATTCCTGGCCTTGCTCCTGGCAGTACCGCTGTCGGTCGGAGTCGCGGTCTACATCACCGAGATGTGCCCACAGCGGCTGCGTGCCATCATCTCGTTCCTGGTCGAACTACTGGCTGCCATCCCCAGCGTCATTTACGGCGTGTGGGGCATCTTCGTTCTGGCCCCGCTGCTGCGCGACTATGTCGAACCCTTTCTGGCCAAGACGCTGGGATGGACGGGACTTTTCACCGGTCCGATGTATGGTCTGGGAATGCTGGCCGCGGGCATCATCCTGGCCATCATGGTGGTGCCGGTTATCGCCTCGATTACCCGTGAGGTCATGACGGCGGTCCCGCAGAATCAGCGGGAGGCGGTGCTCGCTTTGGGCGCCACCCGCTGGGAGATGATCCGCATGGGCGTTTTGCGCAACGCGCGCATCGGCATCGTGGGCGGAGTGATCCTGGGCCTGGGCCGCGCCCTGGGCGAAACCATGGCCGTGACCATGGTCATCGGCAACACGCCGCAGATTGCGAAATCGTTGTTTGCGCCCGGCTACACAATGGCCAGCGTGATCGCCAACGAATTTAGCGAAGCTACCGGCGACCTGTACCTCAGCGCGCTGGTAGAAATCGGCCTGGCGCTGTTCATTGTGACCCTTATCGTTAATGCTCTGGCTCGCTTGCTGGTGTGGAGCATCACCGGCGGAACTGCGAGGGTCCGTGCCTAATTCTGCTTCTTCCCCCGCGCCACAGGAAGTAAGCCTGATACGCCGTATTGCCGATCATGGAGCGACCGTTTTCGCGATCCTGGCGGCTGTCTTAGTATTGGTTCCCCTGCTCGCCATCTTCATTTACCTGGTGATTAAGGGTATAGGTTCGATCAACATCGCATTCCTCACCCAGACCCCAAAGCCTCCGGGCGAGATCGGCGGCGGCATGGCGAATGCGATCGTGGGCACCGGCCTGATCCTGGCGGTGGCCAGCGTGATCGGTCTGCCCCTGGGCATTGGCTCAGGCATATATCTAGCTGAGTATGGGCAAAATCGTTTTGGCGACATGATCCGCTTCACCGCCGATGTGTTAAACGGGGTGCCGTCCATCGTCATCGGCATCGCGGTCTACTCGTTGATTGTGGTTCGGCAGAAACACTTCTCGGCGTTGTCCGGAGGGGTAGCGTTGGGGATCATGATGATCCCCACCATCGCCCGGGCCACGGAAGAAATGCTGCTGATGGTGCCCAACGTGATCCGCGAAGCCGCTTACGGATTGGGCATTCCCAAGTGGCGGACGACGCTGTCGATCTCGCTGCGAACTGCCTCAGCCGGCGTGATCACAGGCTGCATGTTGGCGTTCGCGCGCATCGCCGGAGAGACCGCTCCACTGCTGTTCACCGCCTTCGGCAACCAGTTCTGGAACTTGAAATTGAATCAACCCACGGCCGCCCTGTCGTTGCAGATTTACACCTATGCCCTCTCGCCTTACGACGATTGGCACAAGCAGGCTTGGGCGGGATCGCTGATTCTGATCGTGTTGATCGTGGGCGCGGTGGCCGCGGTACGCATCGCCACCAGCCGCGGAAGATTAAAGGGAGCGTAAGAGGCTCGTATGGGTGTCGGAATCGAAGTGCGTGGACTGAACGCCTGGTATGGCAAGAACCTGGCGCTCAAGGCCATCGACATGAGTGTCCCAGCCAACCACGTGACCGCCGTCATTGGCCCTTCGGGATGCGGCAAGAGTACGTTTGTGCGCTGCTTGAATCGTATGCACGAAACCATCCCCGAAGCCCGCGCCGATGGCTCCGTCAAGGTCGGACAGATGGATGTCTACGGCGATGGTTCGGATCCGGTTGAGGTGCGGCGGCGCATCGGCATGGTCTTCCAGAAGCCGAATCCATTTCCCACCATGTCGATTTATGACAACGTGGCCGCGGGCTTAAAGCTCAATGGCTTCCGCAATCGCAAGCAGATGAACGAACTGGTGGAGCGCTCGCTCAAACTGGCCGCGTTGTGGGACGAGGTGAAAGACAATCTGCACAAGAAGTCGGGCGCCAGCCTTTCCGGCGGACAGCAACAGCGCCTCTGCATCGCCCGCGCCCTGGCGGTTGAACCGGAGGTGTTGCTGATGGATGAGCCGGCCTCGGCCCTCGATCCCATCTCCACCAGCAAGATCGAAGAACTCATTTTTCAATTGAAGCAGCACTACACCGTCGTTATTGTTACTCATAACATGCAGCAGGCGGCGCGGGTCGCTGAGCTCACCGGCTTTTTTCTTATGGGCAGTCTGATCGAGTACGACAAGACCGAGAAGATCTTCACCACCCCCTCCGACAAACGGACGGAAGACTACGTCACAGGCAGGTTTGGATAATGCGCAGCCGGTTTCAGCAGGGACTGGACGAACTGAAAGAAAAGCTCTTGCGGATGGGTGGGTTGGCAGAGCAGGCCATCGATCGGGCCACCGAAGCCTACCGCACCCGCGACAGCAAGTTTTGTCAGATGGTGCTGGCCGGGGAGAGCGCCATCAACGAAGCCGAGCGCGACATTGACGAACTGGCGCTCGACCTGTTGGCCATGCAGCAGCCCATGGCCATCGATCTTCGCTTCATCCTCGCGGTCCTGAAGATCAATGCTGACCTGGAACGCGTGGGCGACCAGGCCGTCAACATCGCGCAACGCGTGCTCGACCTGATCAGCGAACCGGAAGTGGATTTGCCGGTCGATATTCCCCGTATGGCCGATGGCGTCAGCACTATGGTGCAGCGGGCGCTGGAATCGTTTCTCGACGGCAAGGCCGAGGTGGCCGAGGCGGTCCTGCAGATGGACGGCATCGTGGATCGCATGAAGGACGAAGCCTTCGTCATGCTGGTGCAGAAGATGCAGGATCATCCCTCCTGCACCCGCCAGGCCATTGATGTGCTGCTGATCGCCCGCAACCTGGAACGCATTGCCGACCATGCCACCAACATCGCCGAAGACGTGATTTTCTGGGTGCGTGGTGCCGATGTCCGGCATGGGGGCGCACACTACCGGGAGTAGCGGGCAGAAAGTGGCCTGTCCGCTCACCTTGACACACGCAGCTCGCCTACAGGAAACTTCCCGTCCGTAGCTTTGCTGCGTAGGCAGAACAGCCGCGGAGTGAGCACGCGCCCGCGCGCTCTTACTGTCCTGCCTTCTTGTCGACTGAATTGAATGCTGGGCCGGTATGGTCCGGGGCCTTCGGAACCGCCATTGCTCGGGTTTCAGAGCCTGTAGGGTTGCGTGTGGCAACACCTTTTCTTCCGTATCGACTTCGCAACCTCAAGATTTCTGCTTTGCCCGCCCCTGCAGGGGTTACCATAGCCGGGGCTAGTCACCCCCGCGGGTGATAGGAGTCACTGCCAGATTGACCCGCGGAGGACTGAAATAAGAGCGGCCTCAATATAGTTCGCCTGGCTGCTTCGGCGAACGGTTTTATGTCTGTACCGGCCCTAAAAGAGAAGCATTGAAAGGTTCGAGGAGGACCTCTATGAGTGCTGGAATTACTACGACGCCTGGCATCAAGACGCCGGGCAACTACATCAACGAAGTCATGGCGCTGGTAAAGGCCAAGAACCCGGCAGAACCTGAATTCCATCAAGCCGTGCAGGAAGTACTCGAGTCTCTGCGCCTGGTGCTGGAGCGCCACCCGGAATACATCTCGGCTAAAATCCTCGAGCGCATCACCGAGCCCGAGCGCCTGATCATGTTCCGCGTGCCCTGGTTTGACGATCAAGGCAACGTCCAGGTCAATCGCGGCTTCCGCATCGAGATGAACAGCGCCATCGGCCCCTACAAAGGCGGCCTGCGCTTCCATCCCTCGGTCAACCTCGGCATCCTGAAGTTCCTGGCCTTCGAGCAGGTATTCAAGAACTCGTTGACCACACTCCCCATGGGTGGTGGCAAGGGCGGTTCGGACTTCGATCCCAAAGGTAAGAGTGACAACGAAGTCATGCGTTTCTGCCAGAGCTTCATGACCGAGCTGTGCCGCCACATTGGCCCCGACACTGACGTCCCGGCCGGCGACATTGGCGTAGGCGGCCGCGAGATTGGCTACATGTTCGGCCAATACAAGCGCATCGTGAATGAGTTCACCGGAGTGCTGACCGGCAAGGGCCTGCACTGGGGTGGATCGCTCATTCGTCCGGAAGCCACCGGCTACGGCTGCGTGTATTTCGCCGAGGAGATGCTGAAGACTCGCAAGGACACGCTCGACGGAAAAGTCTGCCTGGTATCGGGCAGCGGCAACGTCTCGCAGTACACCATCGAGAAGCTGCTGCACCTGGGCGCGAAGCCGGTCACGGTTTCCGACTCCGACGGCGCCGTCTATGATCCTGACGGCATCACCCACGAGAAGCTGGCCTGGATCATGGAACTGAAGAACGCGAAACGCGGCCGCATCCGCGAGTACACGGATCAGTTCAAGAAAGCGATCTTCATGCCTACCGATCTGAAGCTGGGCTACAACCCGCTTTGGAACATCAAGGCCGATTGCGCTTTCCCCAGCGCGACGCAGAACGAAATCAACGCCAAGGACGCGACCAACCTCATCAACAACGGGTGCAAGGTCGTGGCCGAAGGCGCCAACATGCCGAGCACGCTGGAAGCCACCAAGCTGTTCCTGGAGGCGAAAGTCCTCTATGGTCCGGCCAAGGCGGCGAACGCGGGCGGCGTGGCCACCTCCGGCCTCGAGATGTCGCAGAACAGCGCCCGGCTGAGCTGGACGCGCGACGAGGTCGACCACAAGCTGCACAACATCATGATCGCCATCCACAAGACCTGCTTCGAGACCGCCGAAACCTACGGCACCCCGGGCAATCTGGTGAACGGCGCCAACATCGGCGGCTTCCTGAAGGTCGCTAACTCCATGCTGGATCAGGGACTGGTGTAGCGGCGCTTAAGAGCCGCGTCCTGGTTTCGCTGAAGTAATCACGCGGGGTGGGCGCAAGCCCACCCCGCCTCTTTTCATACTGAGCGGCCTACAGAGTTGACATCCGGGCCTGGGCGTTGATGGGCCGTATCCAGCGAGCGATACTGAGCTACAAGAGGAGAACACGTCTTGTCTAGGCAGCCTGGGTTCATTGCCGTGCTCTTCGATGTGCCGTTCCCGACGTCAGTTCCAAACGGGAGTTACCTGAGCTTTGATCCGGTAAAGACGCTCGCGGTGGTCACGTTGACGCTGAGGGAGGGCTCACGTGCCTTCTTCCGAAACCACCCTGTCGTCGGCCCAACCTCATTTCACGAATTGCAGCAGGCTTGGCAGGAGCCGCTACGTCCTCGTGCGAATTACAGCTATGTGGCAGTGAATCGGCTGCACGACGGAAAGGACAAAACAACCCTGAATGTTCATTCGGGAACTAATGGGGGGTATGCCGAATGCAAGTATTACACCGAGGTTGCCGTCACTTATCTCAGCGATGACATAAACGAGATCAGCATCAACGGTGTCGTCTTGCCGCGAACATGTGAGATCCTGAATCCATTTCTGGATAAATATCGACTTCTGAACGAAGACTACAGAGTCTCTTCAGTCTCACTGGAACGAAATTTTTATTTTGCAACATGCCACACGAGCCCTCTGAAGGACGACGAATTAAACCTGAGCGTGTCTGAGCTTTTCGCGCGGCTCCAACAACCACGAACCTTCCTTACTCAGCTCGGGCATGGTGCGGCGAACATCCTCAGAAGTAACAGCTTCGAGCTTCTGGGGCCAAGAGAGCGGATGACAGGTGGGTTGGCAGAGTTCTTCAGCAACTTTGTGAAGGAGGAGTTTGAGCTCCCGCTCAGCTATGACCTTGTCCTGGACGCCTTAGCCTACTTGCAGCGATATCGCAATTATCGCTTGACAATCCTTCAAGCGGAAACTGCAGTTGAAGTCCACGTCCGCAGCCTGATTCTGAAACTTATGCGCTGTTATGGCAAGAGCGAATCGGAAGCGGAGGATATGATCGAGAACGATGGCAAGTACTGGGGTGTTAAGAACAAGATCAGGCGGTTAGATGATTGGACTGCGCAGTACGCAACCGATCAGAACGTCGCCTTCACTCCATTTGTAGAGTCTGCGCTGTACAAACGTTGGGATAGTGACCTTTACGGCAGGAGAAATTCTGCGGTCCATGCCGGTGCGGGCGGATTCAGTTACGATGATGCCTCCCGGGCAATCGGCATAGCGAAGGAGTGTATTGTTTCGTTCGAGGCAAGGATCCCGGGACTGCAGAATCGGATTCAACTAAATCCTTCAATGTCAGCGTTTAGACTGAATCCTGGAGAAGTGATGTTCTAGTCGGGTCGCGTCATTCGCCGCGCAGGTCGCCAATCCCTTGGCCTATGCTTCCAACGGCTAGGGCTGTTGCGACTCCGTCGCAGCCGGCAGCGATTACCACCGCCGCGTCCGATGGGACGACGCAGGGAACCGGAGAAACACTCCAGCTTTCTCGGATACCGGCCTACCATCGAAGTCACTGCGGAAGAACCTGAGACCAGGATTTTCGTCACGGTCGCGACTTCCTGTGGCTTCGGCATGGGATATACTGATGTATATGCCACTCGGCAAGAGGTCCAAATATGCGACGGACAGCCAAGATCTTCATGAACAACCGCAGTCAGGCGGTGCGCCTGCCTAAGGAATTTCAGTTCAATACTTCGGAAGTATTCATACGCAAAGAGGGGATTGAAGTAGTGCTGTCGCCGCGGCCGCGAGACTGGTCGGGGTATCTGGATCAGGGTCCTGTCGCGTCTCGCGATTTCATGCAGGGCGTGGAGAAGCTGCCGGTCCAGGAGCGTGAGCCGTAATGCCGCGCTTCATGCTGGACACCGACACTTGTTCGTACATCATGAAGCGCTCCAACGATCACCTGCTCCAGCGTCTACGCAAAACGCCCGTCAGCGATGTCTGCATTTCCGTCATTACCCAGTCGGAGCTGCTATACGGCGTCGAGATTTCTCCGCGACGGCAGCAGGATGAAGCTGCCCTCAAGGCATTTCTTGCATTCGTGGAGGTGCTAGACTTTCCGGGCGAGGCCGCCTCTCATTATGCAAGTATCCGCGCCCGGTTGAAAGCCAAAGGGACGATGATTGGCGCGAACGATCTATTGATCGCCGCACATGCGCGCAGCCTCGGCGTGACGCTAGTGACCAACAACACGCGGGAGTTCGCACGTGTTCCAGAATTGAAAATCGAGAACTGGACACGGGACGAGTAGAGGTCGCGGCTCCTCCTCGCGAGTAGAATCGTCCTTCAGGCGGAAACCGTTGACCACTCACTCATCTCGCGATTCCTCCCATCCCGAGCGCCTCTTCGAGGGCTTCGAGAACCTGATGCCGTTCCGCGTGAACGACATCCTGCTCGTCTCCAGCCTTTACGACTCCTTCATTCTGCGCGAAGACGGCCGGCTCAATGAACTGCTCATCGGAGAATCGCTGGAGCTGAATCTGCACCATGTCCCCGGCATCACCCACGTCTCTACCGGCGCGGAGGCCCTGCGATTAGTACACTCCCAGCGGCGTTTCAACCTGATTGTCACCAACCTGCACCTGGGCGATATGGACGCGGCGCAACTGGCTCACGAAATCAAGGCTGCCGGCCTCGACGTGCCCGTAGTCGTGCTGGCCTACGACTATCGCGAGATACAGAACTTCATCGCCCGCAATCCCCGCACCAGCATCGACCGCATCTTTCTCTGGCAAGGCAACGCCCGCATTCTGCTCTCGATCGTCAACTACATCGAGGACAAGCGCAACGCTCTGCACGACACCAAGGCCATGAGCGTTCCCATCCTGCTGGTGGTGGAAGACGACATTCGCTACTACTCGCTTTTTCTGCCGGTGATTTATACCGAGATCATCAGCCAGTCGCGCCGCCTGCTCAGCGAGGCGCTGAATGTCGCGCACAAGCTGGTACGCATGCGCGCCCGTCCCAAGATCCTGCTCTGCTCCAACTATGAGGAAGCGCAGCGGCAGGTCCTGAAGTATCGTGAGTACCTGCTGGGCGTGGTGTCGGACGTGGAATTTCCACGCAATGGCGAGCTCACGCCCGAGGCCGGCTTCGAACTGGCGCGCATGGTCCGCAATACCGTGGCTGATATCCCTATCGTGCTGCAATCCAGCCGTACCGAGTTCATGGAACCGGCATACCGCGAAGGGTTTTCCTTTTTGCAGAAGCGCTCGCCTACTCTGCTGGGCGATTTGCGCCGCATCATGATCGACGAGATGGGCTTTGGAGACTTTATCTTTCGTCTGCCCGACGGCAAGACGGAAGTGGCGCGCGCCGCCGATTTGAACGCCCTGGAGACCGAGCTGCATACCATCCCGGTCGAGAGCCTGGCTTATCACGGAGAGCGCAATCACTTCTCGCACTGGCTGATGGCGCGGACCGAATTCGCCCTGGCGCAAAAGTTGCGGCCGCGTACGGTGAGCGATTTTGGCACGCTGGAAAACCTGCGCCGCGATCTGATCGAGTCGATCGCGGAATATCGCCGCGAGCAAAGCCAGACGCTCATCGGCGAATTCAATCCCGCCACCTTTCAGCCCGTCGGCCCGTTCTTTCTCCAGATCGGTGGTGGTTCGCTCGGGGGTAAAGCGCGCGGCCTGGCGTTTATTCGCCACCTGCTGCATCGCCGGCGAATGGAGCGCAGGTTCCCTGGCATTCATATTGCGGTGCCGCCCACGCTGGTGTTGACCACCGACGTCTTCGATCGCTTTCTCAGCGAAAACGACTTGCTCGATCTGGCTATTCACGGTACCGACGACGAAGAAATCACCCGCCGGTTTCTGGAAGCGCCATTTCCCATTTCCTTGCTCGACAGTCTGTTGGCATTCCTGGAGGAGGTGCATTATCCGCTGGCCGTGCGTTCTTCCAGCCTGCTGGAAGACTCGCAGTATCAGCCTTTCTCCGGCGTGTACGAGACTTTCATGCTGGCCAACCAGCATTCGGACATTCAGGTGCGGCTGGAGCAGTTGTTGGAGGCGATCAAACTGGTTTACGCGTCGACTTTCAGTCAGCACGCCAAAGCCTACGTGCGAGCCACGCCCTATCGCCTGGAAGAAGAGAAGATGGCGGTGCTGCTGCAGCAGGTTGTGGGGGCGACGCATGACAAGCGGTTCTATCCCGATTTCTCCGGAGTGGTGCGCTCGCGCAATTTCTATCCGGTCGAGCCGGTCACGGTTGCAGATGGATTTGCCGCCGTCGCCCTGGGGCTGGGACGAGCCGTAGTCAGCGGAGGAAAGTCGTTGACCTTCAGTCCGCGCCATCCCCGGCATCTGGTGCAATTTTCCTCGGTCGAAGATATCCTGGCGAATTCGCAAACCGAGTTCTGGGCGCTCGACCTTAATCATCCCGTCAATGCCGAAAATCCGGCCAACGATCTGCGCGAGGTTTCTTTCGGTCTCGACGTGGCCGAGGCAGACGGCACCTTGCAAATGCTGGGATCCACTTATTCCGTGGATAACCACGCGGTGTATGACGGACTCAGCCGGCGCGGGCCACGCGTGGTCAGCTTTGCCTCCATCCTGAAGCACGGAACATTTCCTCTGGCCGAAATTCTTCATCAGCTGATGGTGCTGGGAGAAGACGCGCTGGCCAGGCCAGTGGAAATCGAATTCGCGGTGCGGTTGCCGCAAAGTCCGGACGAACCGGCCGACTTCGGATTCCTGCAACTCCGTCCTCTGGTGCTTTCGCGGGAAGGGGAAGACATGCCGATGGCAGAGGTCGAAGCGGAGCGTCTGGTCTGCCAGAGCGCGCAGGTGCTGGGACACGGCCACCTGCAGGATTTGTGCGACGTGATCGTAGTCGATTCGCATCGCTTCGAGCGCGCCCGCAGTCACGAGGTGGCACACAGCGTTGCTCATTTCAATGCCAAGCTCAGCGAGCAGGGAACTCCCTATCTGCTGATCGGTGTCGGCCGCTGGGGTTCGACCGATCCCTGGCTGGGAATCCCGGTGGCGTGGGACCAGATCTCGGGCGCACGCGTGATCGTCGAATCAGGATTTCACGACTTCCGGGTGGTTCCCTCGCAGGGCAGCCATTTTTTCCAGAACCTCACCGCATTTCAGATTGGCTATTTCACCGTGAATCCCGATGCCGGCGAAGGCTTTGTAGATTGGCAGTGGCTGGCGGAGCAGCCCGCCATCGAAGAGCACGGCTGCGTGCGGCATTTGCAATTTCGCTCGCCGGCGGTGGTGATGATGAACGGAAAGATCAGCCGGGGAATGATCTTCAAGCCCGAGGCTGGCCCAGCTGGCTAAGCAGTTTGCCGAAAAACTTGACCCAAGGCTGCTTTGAAGGGGCATAGCTTTAGCTACGCCGTAAGAAGCCCTTTGTTTTTGTCATCCCGAGCCGGCTTCAGCCGGTGAGGGATCTGCCGTTCCGAGTTATTCAGCACACTCTGAATCTGGCCTGCTTCGTCGACATCCTGGCATTCAATGAGGGACGAACGTATCGGCGTAATTGCAGGACACACAACACCAGCCAAAAAGTCTGTGTCCCCCTGGAACGGGCTACTTAGCTGCCAATTGCGCCCTGATCGCTTGCTCGATGCTCGCAACATCTACCGCGCCGACGTACTTCGCCTGAATGTGACCATCGCGGCCGATCAGGAAGGTCACCGGCAACCCCAGAATGCCTCCATAGGACTGTGCGAGTTTGTCATTCCCCAGTGCGACCGGGTAGTTCATCTTGTATTCGTTATAGAACGGACCCACAGGTTTAAGATCGTCGTCCATGGAAATGCCAATTACTTGGAATCCCTGATCCCGATAATTGTTCTGGAATTCCACAAAGTGAGGAATCTCGGCCCGGCAAGGAGCACACCAGGTCGCCCAGAAATCGAGCAGAACCACTTTTTCCCGGTAGCTCGACAAATCCAGCGGTTGTCCCTTCAGATCGGTCAGGGAGAAATCCGGAGCCAGCGAATGACCGGCGGCCGAAACCGCGCCAGCTGGCGCCGTGCGATGACGAGCTGCTTTGAAAAAGACGATCGCCAACAGGGCGACCACAATAATCAGGATTACTTTCTTCATCGACACTCCGTGGGAATCGATTCACACATCACAGGAATTGATAGGGAAAACATTCTTGCGCTATTCGCCTTTGACTGACGGATAGCCTTTGTACACCCAATCCGTGCCCAGGTTGTCGGCAATGTAGAGCACCTTCACCTTGGTAAATCCCATGCTGTGCAATTCGCTATAGGCAGGACGCACATTGGGACAATGGCCCCAGGGGCAACAGCCGCAGTAAAGCACAATGAACCGGTTTCGCGGTAACGACTTCACCCGGGCTCGCAACTGCTCGATGCCGCGCGGGTCCGAACCTGCGCCGATGTATTCCGCGCCTGGAATGTGCGCCTGCTGGTAAAGCGCACGGGGACCGACGTTCAGGATGAGAGGCTTACCGGAGCCCGATGCTTGCAGGATCTTGACCAGATCCTCCGGGCTGATAAGCTGGGCGCTGCCGGGCGCCAATTCCGCTGCGGCAGTCTGCGCTGCCGAAGGTTGTGCTGCAGTCATACTGTGTCCGTTGGCGTTCTGCGCGAAAGAATAAGCCGCGAGCAGCCACAGCGCTGCCACCGTAGCGAGAACCGTTCTAAGCGCGCAGGCCTTACAAATAGCGACCATAGGAATCCTTTAACCTTCCCCTTGAGTTTAGTCGGAGGAAGCCGGCCGAGCACCGTGGCAGGTTCACAACCCAATGCGAACGGTCGCATTCAGTTTACTAAACCATGAATCCGGCTCCGGGCGATCACGCTGCAAATTGCGGGTTCCTTTGGCGCCAGTCGTCTCATAGAATGTGAGCCATTGTCCTGAGAGGTAATCGCAGATGAGTCGAGGGTTTTCACGGCGGCAGTTCCTGACCACTTCGCTAGGTGCTTTGGCTGGCAGCACGCTGCTCTCGGAGCCAGGCTTCGCCGAGCGACTCCGCTTTCTGCAAGCAGCCTCGCGGGCGCAGTCGAGTTCGCCGGCGACCACAATTCAGGCCACCGGGCGCACCTTGGACATCAACGGCAAGGCCGCGACCGTGATGGGTTTGCTGCAACCCAACGGCATCCAGGGCATGAGCACTGTAGTGAACGACCCCTTCCGAGTCACACTCGAAAATAAGATGACGGTACCTACGGCGATCCACTGGCACGGTCTGCATCCGCCGAACAATGAAGACGGCGTCCCCGGAGTGACTCAACCCGTGATCCGGCCCGATGCCAGCGACTTTTATAACTTTCCGGTTCAGCCCGCCGGCACGCACTGGATGCACTCCCATCAGGGATTACAGGAGGCATTCCTGCTGGCAGCTCCGTTGATTGTCCATGACCCGGCCGATCAGGCGCGCGATGAGCAGGAGGTTGTCCTGTTTCTGTCCGACTTCAGCTTTACCCCGCCCAAGGAGATCTACGCCCGGCTGCGCCAGAACAACAAGGGCATATCGGTTATCGGTGAAGGGCAGCCTCTGACAATGTCAGGGACGGGCGGCGCGGCCAAGCAGACTTCCCTAGGCATGAAGATGGCGCCTGACGCCAACGATGTCAATTACGATGCGTACCTGGCCAACGATCGCACCCTCAGCGATCCGGAGATAGTGAAGGTTGAGAAGGGCGGCCGGATACGCCTGCGAATTATCAACGGCAGCAGCGGCACCAACTTCTTTATCGACCTGGGAATGCTGAAAGGGACCCTGATTGCCACCGATGGAATGCCCGTCAAGCCCGTCGAGGGCAGCCGCTTTCCCCTGGCTATCGCGCAGCGCATCGACGTGACAGTGCAGCTTCCCCGTGATGGAGGCGCCTTCCCGATCCTGGCTTTGCGGGAATTTGCCAGCGAACAAACCGGGATTTTCCTGGCTACCCCCGGGGCTCCGATTCAGCGTCTGCCGGAGAAGAACGCATCTTCCACCGCGCTTCTTACGTTAGGACTGGAAAGCCAACTGGCTGCCATGAAGCCGCTCAAGCCCAAGCCCGCAGACACGGTTAGCGTCTTGCGCCTGCAAGGCAATATGATCCGCTATGAATGGCTCATCAATGGCATCGCGTTCGATGTCAAGAATCCCGGCAGTGAAGCGGCGCAAGTGCGAGTCAAGCCCGGGCAGCGAGTAAGCCTGAAGTTCGTTAATGAAACCGCCATGTCCCATCCCATGCACCTTCATGGACATTCCTTCCAGGTCGTCGCCATCAACGATCATGGGTTCAGCGGAGCTCTGCGGGATACCGTATTGGTACCGGGCCGCAACAGCGTCACGGTAGAGTTTGACGCCAACAATCCCGGCCTGTGGTTCGTGCACTGTCATGTACTGTGGCATTTGGAAGCGGGCATGGCGGCTCTGGTGCAGTACGACGCTTAGCAGGGCCAGCGGTAATCGTTAATTCGGACTTTTCCGGCCGCCGCCCTAGCAGGCTGCTGAAAGCTCATTGGACGCCAAGGTTCGGGTAGAGCTGGCCTAGAGACTGTGTCGCAACCCACGAGGAAATTCTGTAGTGGAACAAAAGGGGGGAAAACCCGATCAAACTAGCCGCAACGCGGCGGGATGAGGTTAGCCGGGCGGCGTAAGCCCCCGGGTCAAGTGGGGGACTATTGTGAGCCGCAGAGCGGCGACACGGCTCGCGACACAGTGTCTTCAGGCCAGCGTCTAAGCGCTTTGGTTTTGTTCCTGAGCCGGCTTCAGCCGTGCCGTAGCGGTGCCCGGAAAAATGCAGGCTCTAAGCTCCTGGGATCGCTGCCGTCGAGCGCAAATAAGGCCCGTGATTTCAGCGACCTTCAGTAACAGGACACTAGGGCTGGTCTTCAAGCTGGCAATTATTGCCGTAGGTGAAGGAGTGCAGGGTCAGGCCGGAGCCTTCCGGTTGCAGTGAGATCAGGTGCGCGGTGAAATTCGGACTGCGCACCAGATAATACATGCGCCCCTCGGTGACATCGATGTAGGCTCCCTTACTGTCGAACTTCACGTCCGCGCCCGGCGCCCTCCTTGGGCATGGGATTGCCATCCTGAAACAGATTGACGCGGACTTGCTTGGCGCCATTCAGGCTGAGGACGCTATACAGCGAGCGTGCGTGGTAGCGTACCTCGGCGGCCGCGCCATGACCTTCCGAAGTCACGCCGTCCTTCTCGATCTTCCAGCGGCCGACCAGCATCACCCCGCCGTCGGGCGGCGAATGCGGCGGCAGGAAGTCGACCGTGTCTCCGGCGTGATGGTCGCCCATGTCATCCACCGATCCCCGCCCGTAAAGCTCGCCCACATACGTCTCCTGGGTGGTGACGCCGCATTTCTGCGTGGTGTCATCTTCTTCCGGATCGAGCGGAATCTTCAGCACCTCGGGATGGGCCACCGCCAGCAGTTCGCGGATCTTGGTTTCCATCTCGCGATCATGGCCTTCGCCGAATACCTTCAGGACGATGGTGCCCTGCGGATCGATGAGATAACGATTGGGCCAGCCGTCGGAACCATAGGCCTTCCAGGTGGTGCCTTCCTGATCGGCAACCACCGGCCAGGGCAGATGGTAGCGTTGCGCCGCCTCGCGCACATTGTCAACGTTGAAGCCGATATTGAATTCGCCGAAGTGCACTCCAATGACTTCAAAACCGTAGTGGTGATATTTGGTATACCAGCGCTTGACCACGCGCGAAGTCGCGAATGCAATTGATGCAGGTGTATTCCCAGAAATCGATGAGTACAACCTGGCCATGATATTGCGAAATGTGGTGCGGCACGGGAGCGCCCTGGTCGAGCCACACATCGCCTGCTCCGAAATCGGGCGCCGGATGAGGCTTTGTGTCCACCTGCTGGGCCGCGGCCGGAATGGCGAGGCAGAGTGCTACGAGGAGGGAAACGCCCACAATTCTTCGCTTGCTCTTGGTCACAATCGCGGATGTCGTAGCTGGGTTCATCCAAGAGAGCAATCCAATTCCACCCTGCTCTACTTCTCATTCTATCGCAATACGACCAATTGCGAGCGGGGACGGTGATCACATCAAGCCATTATTTACCGCCTTGTTCGATAATAAAACTATGTGCCTCATAAAATAGCGAATGCACCTGGCTAAACGTTAAGACAATCACAACAGAATTAGATGTTGCCCGGGTCGCGAACTGTTTCAGAAGCTCACCTCATGCGATGGCAGCTTCAACCTATTTTCTTAGCAGTTTATCCCTCCAAGATCACCGCTCCGCATTTGTCAGTGAGCCGCGCACGGTTTAGCCCTAGGCGATATTCGATCCGCAAGTTCCTCGCGGGGCCCAACTATTTCAGCGGGCATCTACTACGCCGAACCGGCATCTTGCAATACTCCCTTTTGAGTTAAGTGCCGGCAGTTTGCGATGCAGTGATCAATAGTAGTGCATCCTTCGGTGCAAATACTTCTTCTTCGTCGAGGTTTCACAATTCCATATTTCACTTAATTTCGTTCCATTTCGTTGCGAGCTTACAAGAGTCTGGGACCAGCCGCAAAAGCTCCAGCACAAACTGCATCACCGACGCAATACGGCAACTATCACGCTTCTGGAAACTCATATTCCACTCATCGTTATCCCTCCGTAAATACTAGTAAATGTGAGGTGATCAGACTGGCTGCGTTATTGCACTGTAATCGCTAACAATGTCGTAGCTTACCGCAAAATGTCTCGCGTTCATGGGATGTAATTCGATAAATCCTTAGAGAGCGTCGAACAAATGCGACAGCTTCCGACAACCCGGAAAAGTAAGTGAAGTTGAGAGGAGATATGATAGTAAAAAAACTGCTCATCGGCTGTCTGAGCATGCTGGTAATCGCCGTAGTGATGGCGCCATCGTTAATGGCGCAATCGCTGGTCACCGGCGATCTCACCGGCACGGTTACAGATCCCAGCGGGGCGGTCGTGGCCGGTGCCACGGTTACGCTCAAGAGCGATGCCAACGGCTCGACCCGCACCTCCACAACAGGTTCGAATGGAACCTACCGCTTCTCGCTGCTGAGTCCTGGTAGCTATACCGTCAGCGTAGCCGCTACCGGCTTCAGCACCGCGCAAAGTTCGACGCAAGTCAACGTTGGTCAGGCGACCATCGCCGATCTGAAGATGGCGGTCGGCGCCAGCTCGTCAACCGTGGAAGTCACGGGGGCGGCTCCGCTGGTCAATGCGGAGAACGCCGACCTATCGACCAACTTCAATCAGAACCTCATCGCCAATCAGCCCAACGGCGGTAACGACATTACCTACGTGGCCCAGACGGCCCCCGGCGTCAACATGAATACCGGCATGGGCTATGGCAACTTCCAGACCTCGGGTCTGCCCGCTACTTCCAACGTTTTCACCGTCAACGGTGAGAATGACATGGATCCTTTCCTGAACCTGAACAACTCCGGCGCCACCAACCTGACCTTGGGCAAGAATGACCTGCAAGAGGCCACGGTTATTACCAACCCTTATTCCGGCCAGTATGGTCAGCAGGCAGGCGTGCAGGTTTCCTACGTCACCAAATCCGGCAGCAACCAGTTTCATGGCAACGCAGAGTACTGGTGGACCGGCCGGGCGATGGACGCGAACGACTATTTCAACAACCTGAATGGAACTCCGCGTCCGTTTGCCAACAACAATGAGTGGGCCGATTCGTTCGGCGGGCCGATCAAGAAGGACAAATTGTTCTTCTTCGCCGACACCGAAGGAATTCGCTATATCGTTCCTTCTACCACCACGGTGTTCTCCCCGACCGTAGCCTTTTCCAATGCAACCTTGGCGAACTTGGCCTTGACCGACCCGGCCTCGGTTCCGCTTTACTCGAAGATGTTCAACCTCTACCAGGCTGCTCCCGGATACAGCCGGGGAGTACCAGTACCGGCGGCGGTTGCGAAGATTTCACTTTCGCCGGGAACTGCTTCCAGCAGTACGGAGCTACCCCTGCCTTGCCCGGTACGGAGTACATCATCAGCGGACGTATCGACTACAACATGTCCGACAAGGACCACCTGTTCTGGCGGGTACGCATGGACCACGGCACCCAGGCGACCTATGCCGATCCCATCAATCCAGCGTTCGATGCGGCCAGCTACCAGCCTGCCTATGATGGTCAGGGACAGTGGACTCACGTCTTCAGTCCCAATGCCACCAACAACTTCATCTATGCCGGCAGCTACTACCGGGCGATCTTCACCCAGACCGATGGCGCCAATTCGGTATTCCCAACGGCAGTGTTACTCGCGCCGACGTTGGGCTACACCAACATGGGTGGCAATCTGGCTTTCTTCCCCCAAGGACGCAACGTAACCCAGTACCAGTTCGTGGACGATTACTCCTGGACGAAGGGCGCGCACAGCTTGAAGTTCGGCGCCAACTTCCGCCGCTACGACATCACCGACTACACCTTCAGCGTCCTTAACAATCCGCTGTCCGTAATTACTTCGGTGACCGGCTTCTTCAACGGCATCGCCGGCTGTATTTGAGCAGAACTTCCCCAGTCGAGCCACCGAGCCAGTTGCTCTTTGGGGCCTCGGACTCTATGCCCAGGACGAGTGGCGGGTAAACAAGAGCCTGAAACTCACGCTGGCCATTGCGCGCCGAGCACAATTCCAACCCCAATTGCAACCTGAATTGCGCTTCGTACTTAGAGCAGCCCATTCGTAGCGACCAGTACGGATCCCAATACTCCCTACAACCAGATGATCACCTCTGGCCAGGCAGGAACCTTCCGGGGTACGGATACGATCAACTGGGCGCCGCGCTTCGGCTTTGCCTGGTCACCGGGCGGCAGCGATAAGACCGTGGTTCGCGGCGGCTTCGGCCTCTTCTACGATGCCTTCCCGTCTATCTATGCCGATAACTCCATGACCAACATCCCCAACCTGATTCCTCAGGTTCTGTTTGGCGTTCCCTGGGCCAATAACACTACTCCCGCCGGTGCCTGGGCGATAGCTTCCAGTTCGACTGCTGCTCTGCGCAACGGATTTGCCAACGGTGGTTCTTTCAATTCGCTGACCGCCGGCCTCCCTGGGTTCTCCGCCCCGGCTATCGATAGCTTTATCGGAACCTTCCACACTCCGCGTTACCAGGAGTACAGCTTGCAAATCGAGCAACAGCTTGACGACAAGAGTTCCTTTACCCTGGCCTATGTGGGCAACCACGGTATCCACATTCCGATAACCAACTATCCCAACGTGCGCTTCCTGGGATCTGCCGGTATACCGGCCGCTCCCTTGAGTAATTCGTTCTCCACCGTTGCCGAGGTCTATTCGGGTGCGGTTTCCAACTTTAACGGACTGACGGCGAGCTATCAGCGCCGCCTGACCTATGGATTCACGGTAGCAGGCCAGTTATACCTGGAGCCACTCTCTGGACGACGTTTCCAACAACGGAGTTCAGGGAACGCCCTATAACGGCCTTACCACCATCGCTTACCAGATCACTCCCCAATCTGCCTGCAGTGCCTCAACTACGGCAATGCAGACTATGATATCCGTAACTCATTTAACGCCAGCTTCGTTTGGAACACTCCGTTCAAGTTCAGCAACAAGTGGGCGAACGGAGCTTTTGGTGGCTGGACGATCTCGCAGAACTTCTTTGCCAAGTCGGGATTGCCTTTGACCGTGCTCGACAGCAACGGAGCGGCGCAAGTCAACAATTACTTCGGCAATGGTCCTTACCTTCCCGCCAAGTGGTTGGGCCCGGACAGGGAAGCTGTAACCAATACGGCCTGAACTGCCTGGTCTCAAGTGGGTTCACCACGGTTGCCGGTATGACCACGATCCCCAATCAGATTCGTAACCAGTACCGTGGACCCGGGTTCTTTGACTCGGATTTCACCATCAACAAGAACTTCAAACTGACCGAAAGAATGGCGTTCGGCGTGGGTGCAAACTTCTATAACGTGTTCAACCACCCGAACTTCGCCTCGCCCGTAGACACCATTGCATCGGGCAACTTCGGACAGTCCTTTACCACCACTGCGCCTCCGACCGGCCCCTACGGGGCGTTCTTCACCGGTCTGCCTTCGGGACGCATCATCCAGTTCCAAGGCAAGTTGGTGTTCTAAACAACTTCTCCTTCATTGCTTCCCTCGGCGGCCCGCAAGGGCCGCCTTTTTTCGCAGCCCCAGACAAGACCTTAAGCCATTGGTCAGTTAAAGCGTAGGGCTTTAGAGCACGGTGAGAACTGGCTTTATTCTTGGGCATTAGATATAAAGGGCCAAAAGACCAAGCGCTGTAGGCGCGAAATAGGTTAGCCCAGGATGAAGCCGCAGGCGGAGTGCTGAGTAGAGTGGAAACAAGTCCGAGTCCCGTAGGGACGGCGCCAGTTTTCACAAAGGTTCTCGATATTGGCTGAAGTTCTACGAAGCACGTATTTTTGGAGCAGGCGCCGAGAAGACTGGCTCAGACACTTGGGGGAAGGATGAATTATGGATAGGTAAGCAACACCAGACCACACCGTGCTTCGATCATACCTTCCATCGAAGCACAGCGCGGCCCGGCTAGCAGTTAGGCTCCCTGGGTCGAGTGAAGCACGCGGAAGGTACTTCCCCCATTAGCCCAGATCAGCACCAGAGCATCCTGTCCCTTAGGCACACTAGCGAGAGCCTTCTGTACATCGGAGGCGCTCTTGGTTTCGTGACGATTCACGCCCATGATGACCTGCCCCGGCTGCAAACCAGCATCGTCGGACGGACTACCCGGCATCACGCGCTGAATCACGGCGCCATGTAAATCGTCCGGAGCCTGCAACTGTTGCCGCACCTCCGGAGTCATATCAGCGATACCTAGTCCCCAGCGCGGCTTGTCACCGTTATTATCGGCGCTCAGCTTCTGGTCATGTTCGCCACCCATCTCTTCCAAGGTAAGCGGCACCGATACATCCTTACCATCGCGCATGACCTGCAGAGTAATCTTGGTTCCGGGAGTCTTCTCGCCTACTTCCATCTGCAACTGTCCAGCATCGGTAACTTTCTTGCCGTCCAGTTCGGTGATCACGTCGCCTACCTTCAGGCCGGCTTTGGCGCCCGGAGAATCGGGCTCAACCTGGGTGACAACGGCCCCATTGCTGTCCTTCACATCAAAGAACTTCGCATTTTCCGGAGTGACATCGGTAATGCCGACTCCCATGTGCGCGTGGCTAACCTTGCCGTAGCGGACTAAAGAGTCAACGACAGGAGTAACAATCTGAGTGGGAATAGCAAATCCCATACCAGAGAAGGAACCCGAAGGCGAAATCAGGAAGGTATTAATCCCGACTACTTCGCCGTGAGCATTCACCAACGGACCACCCGAGTTGCCGGGATTAATAGCAGCATCGGTCTGGATAAATTGTCCTGGCTTATGCGGATCGTCAGCGTACGGATTAGGCCGGTTCAGCGCGCTAACAATGCCGCGAGTCACGGTAAAGCGGAATCCGAAAGGATTACCGAACGCCAGTACGGTCTGTCCGGGGTGCAGCGTCGCGGAATCCCCGATTGGAATATTCGGAAGGTTTGTACCATCAATCTTAATCACTGCCAGGTCGGTCAGTGGGTCGGCGCCGACCAATTTCGCCGTAAGAATACGACGATCACTGAGCGTTACTTTAATTTCGGTAGCGCCGTCTACCACGTGATTATTGGTCACGATATAGCCATCGGGCGAAATAATCACGCCGCTGCCGATACCATGCTCGATCTGCGGCTCGCGCTGCATAGGTTGGCCGAACTGCTGGCCAAAGAAACGCTGTATTTCATCGGGAACGCCTTCGCCCGCAGGCTGGGCCTTTACCTTCGAGGTAACGGCGACGTTCACAATGGCAGGTGTGACCCGGGCGGCTACGGCCTCCATTGCTTGGTCGAGCGAAAGCAGCGCTCCCACCTTGCTGTCATCCAGCGGAGCGGTATTGGAGGAAACGGCGGCACGCACCGGTGCGAAAGAAGTGTATGCAAAGAAGGAAGCTGCCAGCACCAGCGTAAGCGCAACTACCGCGCGCTGTTTACCGCAAGCTTTCCATCCGCGGGCAATCCAAGCTTTCATGTTTCTCTTTTCTCCTACTAGTTAAGTATTGCGGGCATGGATCTGCCGTGCGCTGCGCTATATGGGCCGAGCCTCGTGAGCCGGATACCTTAGGGCGCTGATTGTTACGAACCACCATCGGTTGCAAACTATGCCTGACCGGGGGCGATCCCATGTTTCTGTGCTGGGGAGTTATAACATTGAGTTCGACGGGAAGAGCCGGAAAAGGTGAGCAGAGCACTATCAGGTGTCGCCCGCCATGAACTCAGCCGGAAACTTGCCCTTGCCATTCCGCACGGCGCACCCTGAAACTAAACGGATGAAGGCTATCGCTATTATTCCGGCGCGACTGGCCTCTACCCGTCTGCCGCGCAAGATCCTGCGCGAGATCGGCGGCCGGCCCATGCTGGCCCACGTGTATGAGGCTGCGGCCGCGTGTCCTGGGCTGAGCGATGTCATTGTCGCTACCGACTCGGAGGAAATTGCCGCTGTCTGCCGCCAGAATGACTGGAACTGTCGCCTGACTTCGCCGGAGCACCGCAGCGGGACGGATCGGGTTCACGAGGTCGCGCAAGGCATCGATGCCGATGTGTACGTCAATGTGCAGGGTGATGAGCCACTGGCCCGGCGCGAGCATCTCGACGTATTGCTGCAACTGATGGAGCGGGATGACGTGCAAGTAGGCACGCTGAAGACGCCGTGTTCGGCCGAGGACGCCGGCAATCCCAACGCCGTGAAGGTTGTGACTGCGCTGGATGGCCGCGCTCTTTACTTCTCGCGCGCCACGATACCGTTCGATCGCGACCGCACTGGAAGCGTGCGCTACTACAAGCATCTCGGTTTCTATGCCTATCGCAAGGCGGCGCTGGATTCCTTCTGCACCTGGCCGGAGTCGGAGCTGGAGCGTAACGAGCGTCTAGAGCAGCTGCGGTTTCTGGATCACGGCGTGGCGATCCACGTGGCGGAAACGCCGTACGACACTGTGGGAGTGGATACCGAAGAGGATTTGCGGAGGGTGGAAGGGATTTTGCGGCGGAAGGAATAGCGCTTACAGGTGCTCACCTTTTCCACTGTCATCCCGACCGAGGGCTTCAGCCCGAGCGGAGGGACCTGCGGTTTCGCCGCGCCGGAAGTTCATCCTCCGACGCGTAGGACTCGTCGGAAGAATGGAAAAGCCGATCCTGCCGCCGCGGACGAACCGCAGGTCCCTCGGCTCCGCTTCGCTGCGCTCGGGATGACAAATCATATGGTGCCGTCGAACTTAAAGCCCGAGTCCGAACTGTTCAATAGCGCAAGGTTCCGAAAACGAACACCGCGAGTAGCGCGACCACCGCCAGAGTAACGAAGATCATCCAGGTCAGATATTCTCTGCGATTGCTCACGTCGGGAACTCTGAGCCAAGCTTTACACAGATGTAGACAGATCGCGGCGGGAAACGCCGCGACGCCGCCGACGCACAGCCAGCCAATAATCGGATTTACCGGTTGTCGGCGGTCCAGAGGAGGAAGAACGAAAGCACTGGCAAGTAGCGTTGCTAAGCCGCAAATCCACAAGCATCCCTCGACGTTAATCCGCCGCAGCTGATACATGCCTTACTTAACGCCGACTTCCTGTGGCTGCTGGCTGGCCCATGCCTCAGCCGCCGCAACCCGCTTACCAATCGATGGATGCGAGTGGAAGAGCCATTCGATTATCTTATTCGGCTCGCGCTCGGCCAGATTCTGGTCAGCCAGTTTCTGCATGGACGTGATGAAGGGCCCGATGGCCGGAGTGTTTTCCCAGGCGTAACGGTCAGCCTCCCGCTCATGAGACCGCGAGATAGCGTTCAGCTCCGGCATCAGGAGGAACCCCAGAACCGTTGCCACCAGCACGATCAGCGGCAGGTTGGCAAAGTCATATAGCCGGGGATCGAGCACGGGGAACCAATCTTTGGCGATGACGAAGCGCAGCACCGCATTGATCAGCCAGAAGGCGAAGAAGGTGATGCCCACCTGCGTGAAGATGCTCTTCAGGATGTGCTTGTGCACGTGGTGCCCGAGTTCGTGAGCAAGCACCGCTTCGATCTCATCGTCGCTGTAATTTTGCAGAAGCGTGTCGGAAAGAATGATGCGGCGGGTCGAGCCCATGCCGGTGAGCGCGGCATTGGCCTTGTTCGATTTCTCCGACAGCTTCCATTCGTAGACGCCGCGCACCCGCGTGCCCGCTCGTTCGCCAAGTTTCGTCAGCCGGTCGCGAAGCCCGTCATTGTTCAGCGGCTCAAACTTGTAGAAGATCGGCATCAGCACGACCGGCGCGAGTTGCGCCATCAGCAGAAACAGACCGACAAACACCGCCCAAGCGATGATCCACCAGCGCTGCGGCGCTACGCGAATGATGGAGTACACCAACTCCACCATAATGGTTCCAAGCACCAGCGAAACCAGCCAGCCTTTGCACTCATCCCACAGCCAGCCGCGCAGCTTCTGGTTGGAGAGATGGTACTGCCGCTCCAGCCGGAAGCCGACAAAGTCAAACGGCATGCCCAGTATTTTGGCGATGATGGAAAACATCAGGACATACAGAAAGACGGCGAAGAAATAGTGCTGACTCGCTCCCTGGTACGACCAGTCGCGCAGCTTGCCGGTCCAGCCGGTGACCAGCAAGACCACCAGCAGGGCGAAGCCGATCACCGCGTCGGCCAGACTCAGCCAGCGTTGAATGCGATTGTAACGGCGTACCTCCGGCGAATCGGCCGGTTGCGAATTTGCGGTTGCGTCCATCCCCATAAAGGCGAAAGGGCGAGCGGAATCGCCCACCTACTGTGTGCTCCAGTATAAAGCAGAAGCTCGCGAGCAGGGATAGCCGGCGTCGCGAGCTGGGAGGGGGCTAGCGGTTATTGCGGTGCTGGCAGCTTTTGCCGCACCGGAGTTGCGGAGTCGGAGTTGGGCGCGCCCGGATTGTTGCCCGTCGTGCCGTTGGCGTTCGCATTCGACATCGACGCCAGCTCGGACTGGCGATAACGCGGCGCGCTCACATAACCATGAATGTGATCTTTGCTGATGGCGTTGATCACCAATTCCACCGGTTGCGGACTGTCCGGGGTATAAAACATGACCGGCTGATAAAGGTTGACATGCTTCTGCGACAGATTCCGGTCATCCACCATCAGTTCCAGATCCGCATACTGGTGCTTGCTGCTGGCTTTCCTAAGGCGCACACCGAACGGGCCGTCATGTTGAAACTGCTTGGACTTGTCGATATCGAACTCGTAGTAGTTGCGTTCGCCTCGCTTCTGCAGGAGCACCAGTTCGTCGTGGGTATGAGCGATGGAGCCTGTCAGCTCTGTACGCGTGTTGTTCAGGTCACCCTGCGTTGTGGCCAGGTCGGTGCGGGTCTGGTCGATCGCCTGCTTCTGAGCGTCCAGTTGCGACTGCATCTTCTTCCAGCGAGCGGTATCGCTGCGATGAGCGGGCGAGGCGGAATGTCGAACCACGGGCGCGGGTGCGAACGGCGGCGGGGCTGGTGCTTCAGCCTTTGCGGCCAGCGTGTCGACCTTGCCGGCAAGATCGTTGACCTGATTGCGGGTGGCTTCCAATGCCGACTCGGTCTGTTGATTCTGTGCTGCCAGATTCTGCGCAATGTGGTGCTCGTGGAAGGCGTAACCGCCCAGCGTGCCACCGGCAACCACTACGGCTGCAACGTAAGCTATCGCACGTTTGGAGACGCGGGAGCGCGTCGATCCTACGTAGTCCATGATGTCTCCTGATCATCGAGTCAGCCTGAGGGCCGACACCTCCCGGGGAAAAGAGCAAGTCGCATTCCAAGTTGCTCGGAATCTAAGTGCTTGTCGAAGCAGGAGGTTGGCAGAAGATCGCGTGCCATCAAGAAGACCTATTTTCCAGTAGCGTGAAAATTGTTCCAGGCGGATCAGGGGACAAGCCTCAGTCCTAACCCGAACGAGGTCGCGCAGACGGCGGCGGAATGGGCACGGCTCCGCATGTGTTGTCGAAGCTTTCAAAAGTGACCTGAGCGATATTGTCTACTCACTCCAGCCGGGCTCGCATGATATGCGCGGGTGTCGGTTTGGCGCCGCGCTTCACCGTGCCATCGTCGTTCAGCGTGTCCCATCCCGAGTTGGCGATGTAATAGAAATCGCGGCCGACCACGACTCCGTGGGTGGGATCGCCGAGGGTCGTGGTGGCGCGCTCGATTTCGCGGCTGGAAACAATGCGCGACAGCGCTGCGTCGAGTTGGTAGGCGATCACGCGCTCGGGCGAGGTGCCATTCTGCGTCAGCAGCAAGCTGCCCTGGTGGAAGTAGAGCCCGTCGATTCCGTTCAGAGCGTACTTGTTCTCCATCTCGATCCAGCGCACCCGCTTCGTAGCCAGATTGAGAATGCCGATGCCGCGCAGGTAATCCGGAACGAAAGCGTGTTTGCCATCCGGATGCAACGCGGCCGTCTGCGGCGAGAGGAAACTGCCGTCGTCGACCCGCTCCAACTTCCTGGTTGCGCCGTGCAGCCGGTAGACGCCGCCGCCGTCGCCATCAGAGATCAGCGGATCGCCATTGCGCAGCAGAACCATGTCGCCTAGCGCGCTGCCGGACGGGCCATCGACCCGGTACAGCAGCTTGCCGTGATCGAGGTCGTAGCAGAGAACCGCGGACTTCCCCCAGTCCGCCTTAGGCTCGGAAGCAAAACCATTCAGCGCAACCTCGGTCGCCCACAGCAGGCGGCGCCGCGGATCGATCTTTACCGCCAGCATCGGCCAATGATCGGGAGCGGCCGCGAAATCCGCGGCATTACCCTGAGCGTCGACCGAGACGATTTTCTGCTTTTGAATGCTGGTGATGAAAAATCTGCTGAGGTGCGGATCGTAGCCGATGTCTTCCGCCACAAAACCCGGTTCCGCAATCTCGAAGACAGGTGTCGCCTTCGACACCGGCGAATCGTTCGCCACCATCTGTGCGCGAATCGCAGCGAACTTCGGATTCTCACGCAGCGGGGCGAATTCCGCCGACGTCAGCAACAGATCAGCTGACTGTCCCATGGCGACGAAGTGCTCGACGGCCGTCAATGCCTTCGGGGCATCGCCGGCATGCATCTCGCCCCGCGCCAGATTCAGCCAGCTATTCGGAGACGCGTTCAGCAGAATCTGCAGCTTTTCCGCGTTGACTAAATACGTCGGCCAGTCGTTGTGTTCACGAGCCTGGCGCATGGCCGCGGTCAACCCGGTGTATTCCGTTGCCGCCGAGGGAGATTCGGCAGCGCGGCAAGATAATGCAGTCACCAACACCGCCAACCAGCCCAGCCACGGCCGCCGAATCCACCTCATCTCTTACGCACCTGACCCGATCACCACACCCGGCACTGCGGCGTGTGCACCATCGGTTGACCCTCCTTGCAACCGAATGCCTCCTGGAACTCGGTCATATTGGAGAGCGGCCGATTGACGCGGAAGTGCGCCAGTGAGTGCGGATCTTGGGTGACCTGTGCCCGGGCTGCTTCCGGACGGACCTCGGCGCACCAACTGAACGCGTAGGCCAGAAAGAAGCGCTGCCGCGCCGTCAGCCCGTCCTCCTCGGGAGTGTCGAGCGATTTCCCCTGAGATTTGTAGGTATTCTCCAGCGCCAGCATGGCCAGGTGAATGCCGCCGTTGTCGGCCGTGTCCTCGCCGGCGGTGAGGTTCCCGTTTTGCTTCACGCCATATTCCGGAATCTCCTGCGAATATTGATCCACAATGCACTTGTCTTTTTCGTCGTAATTCTTGGTATCCGTGGGCGTCCACCAGTCGCGCAGATTGCCTTGCGCGTCAAACTTGCGCCCCTGATCGTCAAAGCCGTGAATGGTCTCATGTCCCATGACCATGCCGGCCGCGCCGAAGTTGGATGCCTGGTCCTGCGACAGGCCGAACAGTGGAATCTGCAGAATGCCTGCCGGGAAGTTGATGGTATTCATCTGCGGATCTTCGTAGGCATTGATGGTAGCCGGAGTCATGGTCCACTCCATGCGGTCGACCGGCTTGCCGATTTTGGCAAGTTCGCGATGCATCTCGAAGGCAGTGGTCGCGTTCAGGTTGGCCAGGTAGTTGTTGGGAACAATCTTCACCGAGCTGTAATCGAGCCAGTGGTCGGGATAGCCAATCTTCTGCAGCGTCGCTGCCTGCTTGATCAGGGCCTGCTGTTTGGTGGCGTCGCTCATCCAGTCCAGTTGCTTGATCTCGGCCACCAGAGCCTGGCGAATCTGGGTGACCAGTTCGTTGGCCTGCTGCTTGGCCTCGGGCGGGAAAGCTACGTTAACGTAGGCCTGCCCCAGAGCTTCGCCCAGATTGCGGTCGGTGGACGCAACGCAACGCCGCCAGGCCGGCAGCATCTGCGGAACGCCGAACAGAGTAGTGACGAAGAAGTCGAAGTTGGCCTGCTCGAAATCGCTGCTCAGATACGAGGCAGCGCGATGAATGGCCCACCAGCGCAAGTAGGCCTGCAGATCTTGCGGCGAGCGCGTCTTGATCTGCTGCTCCATCGCGGTGAGAAAGTTCGGCGTACTGACGATATAGAACGCCACCGGTGGCGCGCCCACCTGGTTCAAATATTCATCCCAGCCGAAGTCGGGAACCGCCGCTTTAATCTGCTGCAGCGTCATCTTGTTGTAAATTTTCTTGGGATCGCGCCGGCTCACGTTGTCCATCGACGCCTTAGCCAGCGCGGTCTCAATCTCCAGCACGGTCTTGGCTTCGGCGGCAGCTTTGTCGCTGGGATCGCCGGCCAGCTCAAACATCTTCTGAATGTGCTGCACGTACTTGGCACGAATCTCCTTAAAGCGGTCGGAGTCGTTCAGGTAGTAGTCTAGCGAGGGCAGAGCCATGCCCCCCTGATCGATGCCGGCAACCATCTTGCTCGCATCGGCCAGATCCTGTGCCGGACCAAACCCGAAGAGCGGCGCCTTGGCGTAGTTGTCGTCGTCGTTCCACATCAGCCAGGCCGAGGGAAAATTGAGATGGAGATAGGCCACCACGCGTGGCAGGTCTTGACTGGACTTCAGCGTGGCAATGGTAGCCATGCTGGGTTGAAGCCACGATTTGCCATCGGCGTTGCGAACCGATTCGTTCATACAGCTTTCCCAGTAGTCGCCGATCTGGCGCTCGCTGCCGGTGGCCTGCTTGTCGGCCGCAGCCTTTTCCAGGGTGTCGCGCAAGATGGTCTGGTTATAGAGAAACAAGGGAAGCACGGTGCTGGAGAGCGGCAGGTCGGGAGAAATCGGATGCGCCGCAATCCAGTTGGAACAGGTGTACTGGTAGAAGTCGACGCAGGCGTTCTTCGACTTGTCGATCAAAGCGGGATCGAATTTATCGAGCTTAGGGAGTTCGTCGGAAGAATTCTTGTTCGCTGCAGTTTTGGCCGGCGCTTGCGAGAAAGCCAGCGAGCCCAGCAGCAGCAAACTCAACAGTGCGGATAAGCCATGGCGCATAAGCGACCTCGAGTAGGCAGGGTTAGATTACGTTGCGCATAGTAACACCCCTTTCATACATGGAGGCGCGAAACTGGTGAGGGTCGTCTCAATTTCAGAGCTGTCCAGCACAAATGGTGGTGCGGACGAAGCGCGTAGCTCGGTAACGGAGGCTCAAGTGCCCAAGACTGCCAATTACGAGTCGGGCCGCAGCACTGTGCGAGAATCTAGGGCATCACCAAACTATGCCAGGAGGAATCATGCGCGAAGTCATCGCGACCAACGACGGGCCCAAGGCGATAGGTCCGTATTCGCAGGCGATCAAGGCCAACGGAATGCTATTTCTCTCCGGACAGATCCCGCTGGATCCGGCGACGCAGCAACTGGTCGAGGGCGATATCGCCGCACAAACCGAACGCGTGCTGCAAAATCTCAGCGGCATTTTGCGCGCGGCCGGCAGCTCGCTGGAGCAGGTCATCAAGACCACCGTCTTCCTCAAGAACATGTCGGAGTTTGCCGCGATGAACGAAGTTTACGGCCGCTATTTCCAGCAGAACCCGCCGGCGCGCTCGACCGTGGAAGTAGCTCGTCTGCCCAAGGATGTGCTAGTGGAGATTGAGGTGATCGCACTGGCATAGGGCGAACGGTCCAGCTTTACAGTTTGCTGAAAAACTCGGCCTGACGCGATTTTGAAGGGGCGCAGCTTTAGCTGCGTCGTAGTAGGTCCATTATTTTTGTCATCGCGACCGGCTTCAGCCGGTGAGGGATCTGCGGTTCCGGGTTTTCCGGCAGTGTTTAGGCGTTGGGCCGGAAAGCGCTGCCGGACTAAAGCCCGGGTGCGCTTCGGCCGATGGGTAGAATCAGGGGCGGTTCCGACCATATGAGCATGTTTCCAGCGGTATCCGGCGGGGAGCTGATGCCGGCGATTGAGCATTCCTCGGTTGGCGCTTTCGATGCCAATGACATGTACGAAGCGCATAGCATTCAGTCATCGCTCTTACCCGTCGGTCCGTTGAACCACGAGGTTTGCGAGGTCGCGTTCCGCTACACCCCGTTTTTTGAGGTGAGCGGGGACTTCGCGGATTTTTTCCGCTTGCCCAATGGCATGATCGGAATTTATCTGGGCGACGTTGTAGGCAAGGGCTTGCCAGCGGCGATGTACGGCGCGCTGGTGATGGGAGCATTTCGGGGAATCAAGAAAACCGGGGCACGCGTCGCCGACGTGCTAAGCCTGCTGAACGAGCGGCTGCTGCAGCGTCCCTTGCCGGGGCGCTTCTGCTCCACGCTCTATGCGCTGTTCGATCCCTCGACCTTGGAGTTGGCATTCTCCAATGCCGGCCTGCCGCTGCCGCTGCTGGCGTCAGGAAATACCTGCAAGCTGCTGGGCGAAGGGGGCCTGCCGTCGGGGATGTTTCCCGACGCCGCCTACGATCAGCACACCGTGCGTTTGTCGCCGGGCGACAGTGTTCTGTTCGCCACCGATGGTCTGCATGAATCGCGCAACCGCGAGGGCGCCGAGTTCTGCACTTCGGAAATGGCCGAGACCTGGGCGCAGTGCGGCAGTAAGTCAGCCAGCGACTCGGTGGACTTCCTCTTCAACACGCTGCATTCGTTCTCGCGGAATGGCAGCCGGAATGACGATGTCACCGTAGTCGTACTAAAAATCCTTAACCAAAACTAGCGGTTGGAAGTTCATTAACACCGCGAAGTGAGTTGGGTTGCAGATCGGGAAGCTCTCCGTTCCAGAAGCCGCGGTATGCCTTTTGAAAGCGATGAACCTCACCGACCGCAGCTATGTCGCTGGTGCGCGGCATCCAGAACCACGCCGGCGTACACGGCAACGCCTTTCCCAGCGCCCACATCATGCTGGCCTTCGTGGCGTTGATCTTCGCCTACCGCTACTTGCCGCAGGTAGCGCCGTGACTGCTGTTTCCCATTCTCATGATGTGCGTGGGAGCCGTGTACGACGGCTATCACTGCGCTAGCGACGTGATCGCGGGAGCGCTGGTTGGAATTGGCGTGGCCGGCGTATTTCTGACGATAGGTGCGGACAAACGAAAGCCCTCTCCGTCGGGAGAGGGCTCAAATCCGAGGACGGAAGCGGTTACGCCTTAGTGACTTTGCCGCTGCGCAGACAGCTGGCGCAGACCCGCATGCGCTGGCTGCCGCCCGCAACTTTCGCGCGGACAGGACGCAGATTGACGTTCCAGCGGCGCCGCGTCACATTGTGGGCGTGACTGATGTTATTGCCCGACATCGGGCGTTTCCCGCAAATCTCACAAACTTGTGCCATGACTCACTCCAGAAGATTGCCGAACTGGCTGGGTAAACAAGAATTATAGCAGTCTTCGTGCGGACGATCCAGCGGCGGCCTGCGCGGGAGAGGCGCTCGCGAGAACCTCTGCCGTCCCTGAAGGAACTCGATTTCATTATTAACCTTGCCCAGGACTCCGCCTGCGGCTACGTCCTGGGCTAACGGCAGAGCCGCCCTGTCGGGCTGGAGTTTCGGCTGTCCTGGTCCAATGGCGAAGCCCAACCTTACCAGCGCGTCCACTTGAAATCGGACTGCGAAACCTTTCCCCGCCGCGCTTAAGCTACCTTTCAGCTTCGCTGCCGTATGCTGGGCGGCATAGGATAGAAGCAGCATGCGGGTCCTGATCGTGGAAGACGAATGCCGGCTGGCCGAGAACGTGGCGCGCAGTCTGCGCGAAAGCGCCGGCTATGCGGTCGACGTGGCCTTCGATGGCGAAGAAGGCCTGTTCATGGCGCAGTCGAATCCGTACGACTTGCTGGTCCTCGATCTCATGCTGCCCAAGCTGGACGGCCTGACTTTGCTGCGCCGGGTGCGCAGCGGCGGATCCAGTGTTCCGGTGCTGATCCTGACCGCGCGCGATGAGAAGGAGTCGGTGGTCTCGCTGCTCAACGCCGGCGCCGACGACTACGTGGCCAAGCCGTTTGACCTCGGCGAACTGCTGGCGCGCGCCAAAGCCCTGATTCGTCGCAGCAAGGGACAGAGCGCCGCGGTGTTGAAGGTCGGTGATCTCGAGATCAGCACGGCCGATTTGACGGTGCGGCACATGGGCAAGGTCGTCAGCCTCACGGCGATGGAGTATCGCGTGCTCGAGTATCTGGCGCATCGGCCGGGAGCGGTGGTGCCCAAAACCGAGTTGCTGGAACATCTCTACGACTTCAACTGGGAACGCTTCAGCAATGTGATCGAGGTATACATCTCGGGCTTGCGGCGCAAGCTCGACGACAGCGGAGAGCGAAAGCTGATCCACACCCTGCGCGGGCAGGGCTACATGCTGCGCGCGTGAGGTTCCGCAGGGGAAATGCCAAAGACATCGATACAGCGCCGGTTGATTGCGGTGGTCGTGATCTCGCAGCTCGTGCTGGCCGCCGGGCTGGTTGGAGTCGCGGTGTATTTCACCCGGCGCCAGTTGCGCAACGCCTTCGATGCCCAGCTGCGCGGCCGCGCCATGAGCATCGCCGCGCTGGTGCGCTACTCCGAAGACCCGCATCCCAAGCTCATCTTCGAGGACGACCTGGTTCCGCCGCCGCTGGAGCGCGAGCATCCCGACCTGTACCAAGTGATCGCCAACGGTGACCAGGTGATCGCGCGCTCTTCCAACTGGCCGCCGCAGCTTGCGCCCATGCCGAAGAAAGACCGGCAGCACACCAACTTTCTGCTCGACGGCGAGCGCTATCGCGCGGTGCGTCTGGAGAATCTGCCGGTGCTGGATCGCGAGGCCGACGCGCCTCCCACCGACCGGCTTACCGTGACCTACGCCGCGCCCACCAGCCAGATGACACAAGCTGTCGCCTACGCCGGAATGTACATCGCCGTGGGCAGCACATTTCTTTTGCTGATCACGGTGGCGCTGGCGGTTTGGGGATTGCGTCGCGGATTGCGCCCGCTGGCCGAGTTGACCAGCAGCGCGGCTGCGATCTCGACCGCGAACTGGGAGCTGAATCCCAGCGACGCGGCGCGCAATACCCGGGAGCTGGCGCCGCTGACCGGGGCCATGACCACGATGCTCGAGGGCTTGCACCGCGCCTTCACCCAGCAGCGGGAGTTTCTGGCGAACGCAGCGCATGAGCTGAAGACGCCGGTAGCGATTTTGAAGTCGACGCTGCAATCGTTGCTGCAGCGTCCGCGTGCGGCGGAAGAATATCGCGCCGGGCTGGAGCAGGCGCTGGACGACATGGCGCGGCTGGAGAAGCTGTTGCACTCGATGCTGCGCTTAGCGCGCGCCGAGCAGTGGGCGGCCGGCAGCTCCCGTCGCGATCTGGAGACGGTCGACGTCGCCGCCGTCTGCGAGAGTGCGCTCGAGCGCTCGAAACCGATCGCCCGCGAACGCAACGTGAACCTGGAATTCTCCGGCAACGGCAGCATGCTGATGCGCGCCGACCCCGACGACCTGGAACTGGTCTGGTCGAATTTGCTGGAGAACGCGATCCGCTTCAGTCCGCCGGGCGAGACGGTGCAGCTGCGCCTGCAGGCCAACGGCAAGCGCGGCGTAGTCGAGGTGGAAGATCACGGGCCAGGGATTCCGCCGGCGGAGCTGGCGCATCTGTTCGAGCGCTTCCATCGCGGCGATAGCTCGCGCGCCCGCGATACCGGCGGCTACGGACTAGGCCTCGCCATCTCCAGGGCGCTGGTGGAGGCGTACGGGGGAACGATCACTCCGGAGAGCACGCCGGGCCAGGGCACGCGCATGAAAGTCTCCCTCCCGCTCAGCGAGAAGTCGTGAGACGGAACCTCGGGTGCCCCACACATTCGCGGGTTTCGAATGTGTGGGATCCGAATGTGTGGGATCCAGCGATGACCGGAATCCGAGTGCTACGGTTGGATGGAGCGAGACGTCTCCCACTCATTCCAAAAGCAGGAATGAGTGGGGCACCCGACGAGCCTTGAAATCCCGCTCTACCCGCTCTCTACTTTCCCGGATTGAGCGACGCTCGTAACTCAATCGGCGGCGAGCCCGCAAAGGTCACGCCGCCGGTGGGCATTGCGTTCAAGGCGGCGGTGGTTGGAGCCATCACCGACCACACCAGCAACAACTTGTTGTAGCGCGTGGCGAAGATCGATTGCGACATGCGACTGGCGAGATCCTCGGCCCCGCTGCTAGTCGGCGCCGCGATTGTTCCATGGAAAACCATGAACAGGTGATCAGAGATGGTCACGATTTCGTCGGTCGCGATCTGTCCGAACTCCGCTAGTTGCTCGAGATTAGCTGCCACCTCATCGTTGGTGCGTTTGTCGCGCACGCCGGTAGCGGTGCGCAGCGACAGGCAATTGGGATCAAGCGCCCGCAAGACGATCATGGGCCTGGGCTCATGCGAGGCGGGATCGTTCCCACCCGCCGGCACAATCCGTAATAAGGTTTGCGAGCAGGCGTGCAGAAACGCCGACTCGCGCATGGCGGCATCGCCCAGCGGCGGATCCTTGGTGATCTCCGGGACAACCGACACCCAGCCCTTGGGCAGGTCGTACTGCAATCCCAGCTCCGGGTTGCGATAGGCCCCATCGCTGACCGAGCCCAGCGGAATGGCCCGTGCCGGCTGATCGCGAATCGCCGCATTCACCCGAAACGTTGGCACGGTGGGACCGGCATACGGCTCTCCCTCCGGCTTCACCGGCTTGCCGTCCTTGGTGGTCAGCGTGCCATCTTCTTGCGGACAGTAGAAGCGCGCCTTTGCCATCAGGCTCCTGGCTTTGTTCAGGAATTCTTTGTCGTTGGTGGCGATCACCACTTTGATTGCGTAGTTATTAATGTAAGTCCAATACTGCGCCGCGTAGTTCGGCCCCTTATGTCGAATGGAGAAATAGAAGTGGCCGGTGCGCAGCATGTAGTCGGGCAGAGTGAATTGACCGCTGCTGCCGGTGTCTCCGCCGTTGCGAGCCCAATCCCGCAATTGGTTTGCTTGCTGTTCAGGCGTGCTCACTTCCATCCCGGGACGAGGATCGACCGCGGTAACCGTGATGTAGCCGGTGCGCGTGTCTTTCTCATATTGCAAGGCCAACAGGGCATGCTCCCGCTCGGGCGTGAGCGGCACCAGGATCTGATGGCCTTCGACGGTCAGAGGCAGATCGAAGCTGAATCCGAAGAACTGGCTGGTGTAGGTAGTGTTGGACAGAAAGCCGGCTTCGGGGAGCAGCGGTTCTTCGTTGGCAGGTTTTTCCACCTTGGGCGGAACGTAGGAATCTAGCCGGTCGGTGCGGCATTGCGACCGCAAGCTGGTGCCCGCGCAGACGAGCAACACCCCGAGCGCAGCTACCCGAAGGGAGCGCGGCAAACATCTCGTAGCTGCGGCAAGGCTGGACATGAGGTCGGCTCTCCGCCGGCGTGGTGCGATTGCCGGCGTCTTGCGATCCAAAGTCGTGTTGGTCGAAATGATGCCAGCATTCGCTAGCCGGACGCAAGTCGTCAGAGGCTGCGCCGTAAGCTGTGTTCCCGAAGACGGACGATCGCCGACGGTGGTTGCTTCCAACAGTGGAGGCGCCGGCCTTCCGAAACTGCGAACGCTGCGGCTTTGCGGAAAACGTGTCCCGCAAAAACTCCTTGACTTTGGCCGCGGCGCCACACTACCGTACTCCCACATCCCCGATCACACCAGTCGCGACTCCTTGACGCCGGCCTGTTACGAGTACTCTCTTGCCAGCTGGATTGCGCTTCCTGTTCTTGTGGTAAACGCCAAGACTCGCCGTTAGGGTGCGGTTCGGGATCCCTTGGCGGTTGCGATTGCGCGCTCAGCCCATCGACCGACGACGGGCGGCAGGAAGGAAGCGCTCCTCCAGGGCTTACGACAGCGCGCGGGAAAATCATTTCTGATCAGAGGGAAACGAAGATGAAGCGAATAGTTGCCATCCTGGTGAGTGGCTTGTTGATGAGCGCGATGGCGCTGGGTCAGGCGCAAGTGGATCGCAACGCGAAACGGCTGCAGGAGCAGCAGAAGATCCGCACCGGCGGAGGTTATCAGTGCGGCAACGATCCCATCTTGCCGACCGACGGATCCTCGACCCAGGACTACATTCCCCCCGATCCGGCGTCCAACTTCTACCTGGTACATCTGCTGGCCGGCCATTCCTACAGCGCCGAAATGTGGGACCCGGTCGACCTGTTCATCGGCGGCACGGGACAGCTCGTCCTGCTCTCCAGTCCCAACTGCGCCACCCTGACCACCAATGACTACGTGACCGTCGATCCCAACTTGAGTGAAAGTTTTGGCGACCGAATTTCCTGGCTGCAGGCGCACGACGGCGATGCGGTGCTGCAGGTCAACAATCTGGATACCACCGGCGGCTACTATGCCTACATCATCCGCGTAACTGACACCACGTTGCAGAACGAGTACTGGACGACCAACGGAGGTCTGGCGACCGAGTACGTGTTCACCAACAATACGGAATACACCTTGTCGGGAACGCTGACCCTCAAAGATGTGACTGGCGGGGGCACCAACTACTCGGTACACTTTGCGGTTCCCGGAGCTCAGCAGACGAGCAAGATTGTCGCCTCCAGCGGAATTGCTTCCAGCGGTTTGCAGGTGCCGGCCAACCACACCGGCCGCGCCAGCTTTGCCTTCAATGGACCGGCAGGCGCCATCATTGCGCAGGCTTTCACTATCTCCGCGGTCGATGTCCCCATCACGCCGTTGAAGTTCGAGGCGAAATTCTCGCCCGCACTGAGATGGCTGCTACGAAACCCAAATTTGCGTTTTCGTGATGGATCGCGAACCGCGAAAAACCGAGCGCCTCAGGCGCGGAAGAGCTTAGCCCAGCATGCCGGGGTCCCCAAGTCGCGCCGCTTTTGCGCGAGTTGGGGTGGATGAGCCGCAGGCGGAATGCTGGGTCAGGCGGGAAATTGAGCTGAGTCCCGTTGGGACGGCACGGGTTCTGTAACAGCCTCTGACCCGCGGGTAGCATTTTCGAGAGGGGTGCGTCGCCAGCATCTCCTCCTCAAGTACTGCTGATTCGCCGGCCAAGTTTATCGCGTGCAACTGTTGCTGAGCATCTTCAACGTCAGCACGCGCAAGGTAGGTTGAGGCTTGCCCTCGTCCGTCTGTCCGCCTGACGTATTGTTCTCCGGCTGCTTGGGCGTGACCACCGGCTTGCCCGCAATCGTCACGCTGTGGTTGACATGCTCGGCAAGATTAACCGTGGTCGAGGTCAGCTTCCAGATCGTGCCATTCTGATCGGCGATGGAATACTCGCCCGCCGCGTTGCCGCGCTTCAGACATCCGGTGACCAGGATCTGCAAAGGCGGGCTGGCGGTTCGGCCCGCGGTCGCGTCGGATTGGCCGCTCTGCGCGGTGCCGGATTGCGCTGGCAGCAGCGAACAACAAGAGCTAGAAAAGCGAGAGCAGCCAACCAGAGTGCAGGTTTTGAGAGGCGCGTCATGATGCTGATCCTTTCACTGAGGTTAGACGCCGCTGAGGCGCGCGATGGAAGCCGTTGCCGGAGCCCAATGGCCATACAGTCTGCTGAAAAACTCATTGCTGGCCAAGGCTCGGTAGAGCTGGCGTTAAAGTTCGGGTAGAGCTGGCTTTCAGAGACTGTGTAGCAACCCACGAGGAAATTCTATAGTGGAACGAAGGGTGGAATAACCGATCAAACTAGCCGCAACGCGGCGGGATGAAGTTAGCCGGGCGGCGTAAGCCCCCGCTCAAGTGGGAGATTATTGTGAGCCGCAGAGCGGCGACACCGGTGGCGACACGTCTCTTCAGGCCAGCATCTCAGTGCTTGTTTTATTCCTGAGCCGGCTTCAGCCGGCGGCAGACCCACCAAAGCTCGCAGCCGGCATGGTGCCGGATCGGGCACCCACCTCCGGGCAGACTAACATTCCAGATAGTGCCGACTCTCCTTTTGGATAGAGTCCAATTCTTATCGGAAACGCATCGCCGCACCCAGGTGGACCGTATCGCTATGTTTCCTAAGGAGAAGCCACTCTGCTGAATCGGGCATCGGCCGCGATTTCGTTTGGCCCAACGCTTGCACTTATCCAGAACAAGCAAGCGAGCCACACGGTGGTGCCGGCAAGTCGCCACCATGGGATCATCTTCTCAGCGCGGCAAGTTTACAGGTCGTTCGCAAGCCGCGCTGAGAAGAACAGGTGTCTCTTCCACCCCCTCTTCGTCTCCCGCACAAAGTTTAAGCCGCAGCATCCGAGTGCGATTCCTCGTGCCTTGCTACAGCGAGCGCAGGAAGTTCAGGATGTCCTGCTTCTCACTCTCCGACAGCCGGCTGTAGCGGCTGACGACGCCGTTAGCTTCCGAGCCCGGACTGGCATGCTGCCGGATCGTTGCCACCAGGTCCTGCGTCCGCCCATCGTGCAGAAAGAACACGCGCTGCCCCACGCCCCACAGCGGAGCGGTGCGAAACTCGTCCGGCCCGGCATTGCCTTGAAGGATGTCGTCGGCCAGCCCCGATCCCATGTGATGCACCAGTAAGTCGGAGTACAGATTCGCATTGGCATTGTTGAGCGCGTGACCGTAATACGCCTGCGTGGTCTTCATGGTTGGCGTGTGGCACAGCGCACATCCCACGCTGTTAAACAGGCGCTGGCCATTTTGGATCGACGGTGAACAACTGGTCGCCTTACACGCCGGCGTCGGCTGATCCAGATAGCGCATGAAGTTGGCAAACTGCACCACATCGCTGGGCACGGCCGGCAGTTGGCCGTTGTCGCCTTCCATGTTGGTTCCGTCTTCCGGCGTGGGATTAAACAGGCAGTCCGCCGGCGGATGCGCCGGAGGATAGCCGCGCTCGTTGGGGAAGATCTCGTTGCTCACGCCGATTTCCACGTTGTAGGCTTCGCCGGCAAACAGCTGCAGCGACTTGTTCTGCGCCTTCCAGCCAAAGCGCGAGATGGTGCCGTCATTCGGATTGCGATTCGGATGCCCGCTGATTCCCAACGTGCGCTTCAGGTCGGAGTCGGACGCCAGGTTCGCCTCAATCGTAGCTTCGGAGATGTTCTCGATCAGTCCCGTCGCCAAACAGCTAATGTAGGGATGCGAAAGCTCAGATTGTTCAGCGCGCCCATCTGCTGGAAGTCGGGTTGCGCCATCGCGCAAGTCTGCGGCTGTCCGCTGGTGCCGACGACGTTGGTCGCATCCACTCGCCCCTGGATGGTGAACACACTATGCACGCCGCCGTCGCGCCCGCTGCCGGGAACGCCGCTGGGATCAAGAAAATACTTGAAGCGGGCTTCGCGCACCGGCCCATCCTCGCTGATGAAAAACGGCAGCGTGTTAGTGGCGCCGTCCAGATTAGCCATCGCGACCTGAGGATTCGGTCCGATGTAGGGATAAGCCGTGCGGCTGGGGCTGGAGCCGCCGGTCGCCGGCTGCGAATGACAACTGGCGCACTGGTTCGCGTTGAACGTCGGTCCCAGGCCCAGGCCGGTTTCGCCGGGAAGCGTGCCGCCCACCGAATCGATTTCCAGGAAGCGGGTCAAACCATTTTCGAAGAAGGTTTTTTCGGTCGCGGTCAGACCGTAGATCGGCTGGCCGGCTCCGACCTTGCCGCCGCGCGGCCCCGGATCGCGCGCCACAAATTGCGCTTCCAGATTCACCGAGCAGGCAGGAAGCCGACAGAACTGCCATTACGAAGAGCAGAGTGCGTAGGTTTGTCATGGGCGCAAGAATTCTCACTGAATGGAATCCAAGCCGCAAGACAAATATTGACGGCGAACCTTGACCGCACTACGTTCGGCAATTTTCAACCGCACGATTCCAACAATCGGCGCCAGGGATGATGCAGCCTGGTTGCAAACATTTGAGACTGGCCTCGATGAAGCGGGTGCCGCACACATTCCTGTCGTTGGAATGTGTGGGACATGACCTGACCGAATCGCTTCCTGGATTTCACCGAAGTCAAAACCCCCACTCATTCGAAAACCGCGAATGAGTTGATTGGATAAGAGAGAAGGCTCGCTTCGAACCCGGTAGTCTTGGTTTGAGGACTAAGACACTGGGGAAGGAAGGAGCCTTCCATGCTTATTGTAGGGTGTGATTACCATCCGCGGTGGCAGCAAGTGGCTTGGTTAGATACGGAGACAGGAGAAACCGGTGAACAGAAGCTGACGAACGGCGATGGCGAAGCCGAGCGTTGGTATCGGCAGCTGCCGGTGCCGTCGCTGATTGGGCTGGAATCGACCGGCAACAGTCAGTGGTTCGTCGATCTGTTGAATCGGTTAGGCCATGAGGTATGGATCGGAGATGCCGCCCAGATCCGGGCCAGCTATGTGCGTCGGCAGAAGAACGACCGGCGCGATGCCGACCATATTCTGAAGCTGCTGCGGGAAGGCCGCTTTCCGCGGCTGTGGGTGCCGAGCCAGGAGCAGCGCGATCTGCGGCAGCTGCTGATTCATCGTCACAAGCTGGTGCAGATCCGGGCCCGAGTGAAGAACGGACTGCAGCACCTGGCCATGAACCAGGGGATGCAGAAGCAATCGCGACTGTGGAGCGTGAAGGGACAGCAAGCTTTTCTGCAGTTACCGCTGGCGGGATGGACGCAGTGCCGGCGGCACGATCTGCTGGAGCTGCTGGTCTTTCTGGACGCGCAGATTGCGCCTTTGGATCGAGCCGCGCAACAAGCGGCCGAGCAGGATCGGCAGGCGCGGCTGTTGCTGACCCAGCCAGGAGTGGAACCGATCACGGCCTTGGCATTCGTGCTGACCATTGGCGACTTAACCCGCTTTCCCCGCGGCAAACAAGTAGCCAGCTATCTGGGACTGATTCCGCACGAGCACAGCTCGGGTGGACGGCAGCGGCTGGGAGCCATCAGCAAGCAGGGCAATGGTTTTCTGCGCATGCTGCTGGTGGAAGCGGCGCAAAGTGTAGTTCGTCTGGATGAAGGATTTCGCAAGCAGTACGCTCACCGCTGCCACAGCAAGCCGAAAGGCATCGCCAAAGTGGCGGCGGCGAGACGCTTGGCCGTACGACTCTACTGGATGCTGCGCACACAAACGCCGTATCCGGAGATCGTTCGTATCGAGAGCAGCCCGCGGGTGCCCCTGGCCGGCAAAAGCTAGGCCGATGTGTTGATTGGGCGCTCTCGCCTCCAGACGGCCGGTGCAAAAGACGCGCTGCGCGCTTGGAAAACGATAAAACCGTTTTCCACTTTCGCACCGGCGACGGCGGCTGGAGGTTCGCATAGAAGAATCATGGTCGAGGTTGTCGGCCGAATCGATGGTTGGTGGAACGAGGTAAGTTCCACCGAAGAGTGATCAATCGCGAGATTCTCCCGTGTTAGTCCTCAGCTGTGATGAACCCAATGACGAAGCCAGCGGTGCTCCCACACCGCTCAGGAGAAGTTTCGCTTGACAACGCCTTCTCTCTTATCGAGGGGCACCCGGCGGGTGGCCTAGCCTACCATCGTGAGGGTACTCCGTCCAATTAGTTTTGGTTGGATGGGTAGTTCGGCGGGTGGACCACTCTAGTGCTTTTGCTTGAGTGGGTGTTTTCGTCACTACCCTCGACGATCTCTGTTCCGATTGCATAGTAAGGCGCCGGGATGCAGGGATGACGGAATCGCGCTATCATTGCGCTCATTCCAGATCAGCGCCGCCGCGAGGAACGCAATGGCCACCCAACCACTATTTGTCAACAAGCGCGCGAAGATTCAGGTCGAAGACGGTTTCGAGGTTCAGATCACGAATGAAGTCGAACTGTTCAAACTCGTAGACGACGTACCCACTTCGATTAGGAAACTTCCGGTAGGAACCAAAGTCGTCGTTGATGCGAAGAAAACCCGGCCGCTGCTCAAACGAGGAATCAAATTCGTTTACGTGCAGACCGAAATAGACAACGGGTACATTCCCAAGTACGTGATCAACGACTTCGTCTTTGCCCAGAAGTTCAAGGAATATACCGGGGTCTCCTACGGCGGAGACAAGTGGACGGTGGATGCGACCGGGAACGCGCACGCCTTTCCCATTTCGGACGGCAAACATCGCTGCCCGGCTTGCGGCCACAGCGCGAACACCCACAAGCTCTATGAAACGAACGAAGTGCAGGGGATCTGCATGGCATTCGTGGCTTATCTTGGCACCGGTTCCGATCTTTCCTGGATCATCACCAGCCCGCATGGAAACAGTGTCAAGGGATCCGTCATGCTGGGCGTGCTGGAGACCGATAAGGGCTACATCTTCGCTCATTCGGGCCAGACGTCGAATTTCGGCCGCTTTACGAAAGAGGTAAGAGAGTTTGCTCAGCATCACGGTTTGGGAAAATACTTCCCCGCACCGGCGTTGGCTGATCAGGACAAGTTCCTGGTCGATAAGTATGGCAACGACATTAGCATCGCCAAACTTTGCGAACTGGCGAAAGTTACGAGTTTCCAAATATCAGAGATGGTGTGCGCCGCTCCCAAGCTCATTCATGAGTGCTATCGTCTTGGTCAGAAGCCATTGGCCATGAGTGAAAAGTGGTCTGGTACGGAACATGCAAAATATTCCGATCAGGACACCATAAAGTCGTGCGACCGATGCCGGAAGTTCCTCTCCTACATGCTTTGTGGAGTCGCCTAACCCTAGTCGATCACGGAGAGGACGTTAAGCGGAACGGGCAGTTCCAGCTCACTCGTGCCGGGTGGCCCACTCATTCGCGGTTTTCGAATGAGTGGGTAGGCTAGAAAACAAATCCGAGCCGGGTAGCGGCGACAGACGTGGCTTGACTGTACTCCTCTGCATTCCCAACTCGGGAAATCATGGTTACCTTCGTAACGTTGACCTACCGCGAAGTCACTGATTCCCCCCTGCCGTTGTGCCTACCCTAACTATGGGGTGAGATGTCGCGGAGCAATCGGCCAGGAACTACCGGCTGGTTGGTCTGAGACGGACAGCCTCCTTTTTTCGCGTGGCTGCTCTCCCTGGGTGAAGTTTGCCCAAATCCCTGAAAGGAAGTTTTGAGTTTCGCGTTTCAAGTTTCGAGCGAAACCTGGAGTCATTTATGTCATTCAAATACTGCCACCAAGTCAAAGAAGACGGAACCTTATGCCAGTCGGCGGCCGTGCGCGGCCGCGACTATTGTTACTTCCATCTGCGCCATCGGGCGCGGCGTCTGGCCATGGCGCGGGCCAAGGCGCGCGGCCAGCGCTGGCATCTGAAGCTGCCGCCGCTGGAAGACCTGCACGCGGTGCAGTCGGGCCTGATGCAGGTGCTGGACGCGCTGGCCACCGACACCATCGACCCGCGCCGCGCCGCGCTCATGCTCTACGGACTGCAGCAGGCAGCCAGCAATGTCCGGTCGGTCACCGGATGGATGGGCACCAGCCGCTTCCACGTCTCGCGCGAAAATGAGATGCGCGCCGAAAGCTATCCCGGACTGGAGCGCGAGTTTGATCTGCCCAAGGGAACAGACATGGACACGCCACCTGAGATCGCGTTTCCGTCTCCGTCTCCGGCGGAGCAGCCGGCTGTGCCGCTGGCCGAGGCGCCAATCGACTTCGAGGTCACACCGCTGGATATCGAGCTGAGCGAGATTGGCGATCGCGAGGGAGCGGCGGGCGTGGCCCGGCGGCTGAAGGTGCTCAGCGCCGGCGAAGATCGCAAGCTGCGCAAGAAACGCAAGCAGCTGGAACACGCCCGGCGTCTGCTGCAAGCCGCGGCGCGTAACGCGGAGTGGGCGGGACGCGTCCAGGCTAAGGTCCCCTGGCCTCCTCCAATCGAGGAAGAAGAGCCTTACGACTACGCCACCCTGGTGCGGGAGAGCCAGCCGTTCGACGACCTCAGCGATGAAGCCGGCTTGAAGAAGCCGCCGCTGGGTGAGGAGGAGCCGACGAAGCGGGCAGGGAGGGCGTCGTAAGTTGATTGGAATGAGACATTTAGCCTGTAAGTCATTGGCTGTCAATATTTTGCGCGGGGGCGCTTGCGGCTAAGCGAGTGTTTTCAAGGGGTTAGGAGGAGGTGGGGGAGGGGGTAGAGGGGGTAGAGGGGTCGCAGACAGAAGCGGGAAGAACCGCAGGTCCCTCGGCTTCGCTCGGGTGACAAACGAAAAAGCCGATCGCTCGGATTCCCTTGCGATGACGGCACAAAAAGCATGCGCAAGCTGGTGCTGGACCTCACCCATGTCGACTTCGTGGACAGTGCAGCTTAAGGATTCTCATGCGCATCTTCGGCGAGTTGGGACAGCAGGGCGGGCAGTTGCGCATCGCCCAACGCTCAGGTGCGGCGCCTGTTGGACATTACGTACACCGCCTCAATTCTGCCGTGCGATCCCGATCTGGTGACCAGCATCAAGACGTTGCCGGCAATTCCAGCTTCCCCGTCAGATCACTGATCTTTTCGACGCGGTGTTCCAAGCACCACTTCTCCAGCGAATCGACCAGGGTCTCGCAGGCGCAAGGATCCCAGAAGTTCACTGTACCCACTTCCATCGCGCTGGCGCCGGCCAGCAGAAACTCGATCACGTCTTCTGCGGTGCTGATGCCGCCTAATCCGATCACGGGGATCTTGACGGTCTTCGCCGCTTCCCACACCATGCGCAGCGCGATAGGTTTGATCGCCGGACCGGAGAGGCCGGCGGTGACATTGGAGATGCGCGGCTTGCGGGTTTCGGCATCGATGGCCATGGCGACGAACGTATTCACCAGCGAGATGGCGTCGGCGCCCGCCTCTTCCGCGGCGCGCGCTACGTCAGGAATGCTGGTCACGTTGGGCGAGAGCTTCACCATCAGCGGACGCGTGGCGATCTTCTTCACCGCGCTGACCACCTCGAACAGCATCCTGGGATCGCTGCCGAAACTCATGCCGCCGCACTTGGTGTTGGGGCAGGAGACATTCAATTCGTAGCCGGCAATGCCTTCGCCGTCATTGAGAATCCGCACCACGTCTTCGTACTCGTCCTGCGAATGTCCGAAGACATTGCACAGGAAAACGATGTTGTCGATTTTGCGCAGCAGCGGCAGCTTCTCTTCCAGAAAGCCGCGCGCGCCGATGTTTTGCAGGCCGATGGCGTTCAGCATTCCGGCCGCGGTCTCAAACAGGCGCGGCGGAGGATTGCCGGCCATGGGTTCGCGCGAAAGACCTTTGGTCACGAAGCCGCCCAGCCGGCTCAGCGTCACCACGTCTTCGAACTCGACGCCGTAGCCGAAGCTGCCGCTGGCGGCGAGGATGGGATTCTTGAAGGTGATGCCGGCGACATTGACGCTCATGTCGAGCGCGGGCTTGGCGGCGGGCGGGACTCATTGCGCCTCGCGTCTCGCGCGGCGATCACGACCGGCTGCCGCACGCTCGCCGCGCGCTCCAGTTTGTCCCAGGCGAAACCGCCGCCCTCGATGGCGCGCTTGAGCGTCTTGAGCAGCACCAGCGAGAACAACTGGCGATAAGCGAAGCGTTGCAGCCAGACGTGACCCAGCAGCAGGAAGTCGCGCTTGCCGCCGGGCTGTTGCCGCTCCAGGGTGAAGGCGATGGTGGAGGCGATGAAGTCGATCACCATGAACAGCGCGAAGTACACCACCAGCTTGTGGAAGTCGGCAGGGTTGGCCGATTCGGGATGGCGATACTTGTCGACGAAGTAGCTGATCAGTGCCCACCGCGAACATGATATCGATGAACGGCGAAACCAGCGGCAGCAGGATCTGGAAGATCACCATGTTGGGAATCGCGACCCAGCCCAGCGCTCCTTTCTGCTTGACTGCCAGGCGATGTTTCCATACCGCCTGCATGATGCCGAAGGACCAGCGGAAGCGTTGCCGCATCAGGCCATTCGCCGTGCTGGGAGCTTCGGTGTAAGCCAGGGCGCGATCTTCGTAGTTCACCCAGTAGCCGGCCTGCAGCAGCGCCATGGTGAGATCGGCATCTTCGGCGACGGTGTCGTGGTGATAGCCTCCGGCGGCGCGAACCGCGTCGGTGCGCCACGCTCCGATGGCGCCGGGAACAACGCTGACGGCATTCAACGTGTTCAAGCGCGCGACGCTCGAAGTTCTGGCTGGTGATGTATTCCAGCGCCTGCCAGCGCGTCCACAGATTGACGCGATTGCCGACCTTGGCGTTGCCGGCCATGGCTGCGACTTTGGGATTGCTGAAGTGCGGCACCAGCTTGGAGATAGCGTCGGGCGCGATGATGGTGTCGGCATCGATGCCGACGAAGAACTCTTCGCGTGACCTGCTCCAGCCCGTAGTCCAGAGCATCGGCTTTGCCCGAATTCGCTTTGGTCAGTACGGTGACGCGGCCGGCGGCAATTTCCTTCGGCGAAGGCGGTGCGCGTGACTTCGAGCGTGGAGTCCCTGGAACCGTCGTCAATCACGATCACGCGCAGGTTCTTGTAATCGGAGTCGAGCACCGAACGCACCGTGCGCTCGATCACCTTCTCCTCGTTGAACGCCGGCACCAGCACGGCCACTGCGGGCCGATAGTTCGGATCGAAGCTGGCCTTGCGGCGGGCGAAGCGGTCATAGATGGCGAGTGCGCCGATCAGAATCAGCCGTCCGGTCATCAGCACGTCGCCGACAAAGAAAACGAAGATGATGAACGACTGCACCAGTCCGAACAGCGAGAAGTTCAGGCTGTCGACCCAGGCCGCCCAGCGCTCATTGGTGGTGATGGGCGGCATCACCTCGGCGCGGCGTCTTGCCCATCAGCTCGGAGACCGGCACGACCTGGTAGCCGCGCTCCTTCAGGCCATCGAGGATCATGCCCAGCGCTTCGACCGTCTGGCTGCGATCGCCGCCGCCATCGTGCAGAAGAATGACGTTGCCGCAGCGCAGATTGCCCGGGGCGCAGGGTGGCAGATTGGCCAGCACGTCGGCTGCGATCTCATTGGCCGAGCGGCGCGGATTGTCGCGCCAGTCGTTGGGATCGATTTTTTCGCCCACCGTGATGTAGCCCAGATCCTGCGCCAACTCCAGAGGGCGAACCTGGTCGGCGGTATCAGGCGCTTCGTCGATGGCGTAGGGCGGACGCATCAGCACCGGCTTGACGCCGAACTTGCTCTCGAACAGCCGCTCGGTCAGGTTCAGCTCGACTTCGAAGTAGCGCTTGGAAATGTTGCTGATGTCGGGATGGGTGAAGGTGTGGTTGCCGATCTCATGGCCTTCGTCGTAAATGCGTTTGGCCACGCCGGGAAACTTTTCCACCTGGGCGCCGATCAGGAAGAACGTCGCCTTGGCGCCTTGCTCTTTCAGCACGTCGAGAATCTTGGGCGTCCAGGTCGGGATCGGGGCCGTCATCGAAGGTGATCGCGACTTTCTTCTCGCTGCGTGCCGCCGTACATGTCGACCACATACGGCGAGGGCAGAGTCTTGAACACCTCGTCGCTCACCAGGTGGTTCGGAATCGACGCTGATGCGTGCGCTCGCCGGCCGAGGGCCGCGACTGAATGCGCAGGATTTCGCCCTGACCTTCGATATCCACATCCTGACCGGGCGGCACGATGTCGAGCTTGGCGGGGGCACCGGCCTCGAAAGGTTTGTCCCACACCGCCCACAGCGAGCGGTCTTCCGAGCCCAGCCGCCACAGCGCGAAGGTATCGATACCCAGCGCGTGCGCCGCCCGCATCTGGTTGAGCGCGGTGACCCCGTCCAGGAACCAGACATCGTGACGAATATTGTTTCCGTCGAGATAGGCGAAGTGCGGGTTCATGGCATCGTCGTCGAAGTTGACGTCGGTCTCGGCATCGGAAGCTTCCAGCCACGCCTCCTGCGCGCTGACGTTGTGAATGTCTTCCGGCGGCGTGCCTTTCTTCTGGCCCTTCTTCATCGCCCAGTCATAGCCGTAGTTGGCGACCGCGCAGATGATTTTTTCCTTGGGAATAACCTTCAGCGCGTCCTGCATGATTCTTGACGAACCAATCCTGCCCGGCTACCGCTCCGGGATCGCCGCCCGGGATAATGCTGGTCGTAGTTCATCAGGATGAGGCCGTCGGAGATCTTGGAGATGCCGGCGTAGTCGAACGTCTTGTCGTTGACCGGAACGGCGATGTACAGCTTCAGACCTTTGGCGTTGAGATCGTCGTAAAGCTCCTGCACCAGCTTGCCGTAGTCGGCGCGCGAAGTTTCCGGGAAGGCCTCGATGTCGAGGGTGATGCCCTTGTACTGATCCGAGTGCCAGAAACGTCATCAGCTCATCGCGAAAGCGCTGCCGCGGCTGCCGGATCGGCCAGGAACTGGGCAGTGAGATCGGGATTCCACTTGTTGACGACGGGATCGAAATTGTTGACCAGGGGAAAAACTTCGGTCTGCGCTTTCTCGCCTTTCAGGAAGCGCCATCACTTTGTCGTCGACGCTGCGCGGTTTGCCCTTCTCGTCGATGACGTCGTAGAGGCCGTTGAACTCGGTTACCGCCTGCAGCCGGCCATCGGCCGTGAGCACGTGCATCCACTCGGGGAAAAGCAGATCGATCTGCGGGTAATACTCCTTCAGCGAAGCAAAGCTGGCCGCGTCCCATTGCACGTAGAACGCGCCGCGAATGCCTTCGTCGGAGTTCAACACCACCTGCGATGCCGGCCGCTTGGTTTTGCGGTGCGTGTTCAGGCGGCGAGGCGGCTTGCGCTTCTGATTGTCCTTGAGCGCGTGGTAGGGCCGCTTCAAATCGGGCAGGGCGACGGAGGGTACCGATGATCCCCGCAGCACGGAAACAACAAACAACACGACCAGCAGCGTAACTACGATTACGCTGCAATCGAGAATGAACCGCAAACGGCGCCACCGCTTGCGGTTAGGGTCAAAAAATATCTGTTTTGATTGCGGCATTAGGCAAAGGTCAACTTATCGTATCTGTGGGCAGGAGCCAGAGCAACTGGGGCCGTCGGCCTGGTCGGACCGGTCTGGGTGGAGGCTGGCCCGGCAGCCGCCGGTACTTGGCGGTCTTGCTTGATTGTAGGAACACGACTTGGACAGAAAAGATTCGCCAAATGATAACAACCATAACAAATGGGAATTAACCAATTGTTAGGTAAGGAGATGCAAGCGCGGCGTAGTCAAGTACCTGTATCGTCCTCGGGATTGGCGGACCATCGAAGGTACAATCTACAAAACGAACATTTTGGAGTTCCAACTCGCCTCCATCATAGCGAATATGGGTTCCGACGAATACTGCGTTGCGCTAGTGGATTCCATCTAATGTTTGGGTTCCTCCCTTAATGATGCCATCCGCAAAAACGAGGCCTTCGGAAAGAGCACCCTTCAGTGGCGGGCCGAATTTAAGGCCGTACGAATTGTTCTCGAGCAATAAATTGATTCCGCGAAGCCCGCTATCGCGGCCGCCAAACGTAAACGCTGTCTGTCCCGGCTTTATGGGCCTAAAGTCTAGTATCGTCCCGCTTGGCGTTGGCTCCGCCGCTGATCGATATTCTGCCAAAGCTATTCTAGTCTTGAGGAGCTCAGTATAAAGTTCTGATTGAGGAGGAGCGAGCGGTGTGGCAGTATTCAAAATCGCGACCGAGTCTTGAAAAAACTCAGGCGGGGAAGAGCTTCGATTGCGCTTTTGCACGTTGATGAATACGGACGCGGCTTTCGCAGCCTTGACGGCAAGCTCTGAATCGCCCTTAGCCGCATTGCTACCGACCTCAGACAGTAGTCCCTTTATCAGATCATTGACCTTATCGGATTGCTGAGACGCCAAGACCTTTACGGACGCTTCAACCTTACCTATGCGAGTTCCCACATCCGCGAATCTCGAAGAAATCCAAAGAGTACATCCGGCGACGGATCCAATAATGAGTACGACCACGCTGATGGCGCTCAACACCACCGCCAGCGTCGAGGCGGGCGCTGACTTTTTTCCTTCAGCCATTTCGCCCGAATCGTATGCCGAGATCCAACTACTGTCAACAAGTCGCGTAACAACTGCCGAGGCCACTTGTCCGTCAATCATTACCGCTAGTCTACGGAGAATTCCTCCTTGCGATCTGCGACGATCCTCACTTATATGGTTATTGCTACACCACTTTAGTGTCTTTCGTTATAGGGCTGTCCCAATCTGAAAGCCGTTGTGCCCGAAGTTCTCCATCAATATCTTGCGTGTGGGCTGCGGACGCTTGCCGAAGGGGCGGCGGATGCGGATGCTATAGTCGCGACGTGAATCAGCCTGCAGGCACATCCTGGCGACGGCCGGAGCCCTTGCCGTTCTGGCGCGTGCTGCTGGAGTCGCGAAGCTATTTCCTGCTGGTGACGCTGGCTGGGCTGGCTTTGCGGCTAGTCTTCTATTTTCGCTTTCCGCACGTCACCGGCGATTCGCTGATTTATGGCGACATCGCCAAAAATTGGCTCGACCGCGGCATCTTTGGCCTCACGCACAGCGACGGCGTTTATCCCACCCTGATTCGCCTGCCCGGCTATCCGGCGTTCCTGGCTGCTTGTTTCGTACTGTTCGGCCGCGAGCATTACCACGCCGTGCTGCTGGTGCAGATTGTCATCGATCTTGTCGCCTGCTTCGTCATTGCTGATCTGGCGCGGCGAACCGTGTCCGAGCAGGCCGCGCGTTTCGCCTTTTTGCTGGCGGCTCTGTGTCCGTTCACCGCAAATTACACGGTGGCGCCGCTGGCCGAGACGCTCAGCATCTTTTTTGTTGCAGCGGCTCTGGATGGGGCTGCCGCCGGATTGTTGGCGTTGGAAGAAGGGCGCGCGTCGTGGGCAGGCTGGACGTTGTGCGGAGTGGCCGTTGCCGCCGGAATTCTGCTGCGGCCGGACGGCGGCATTCTGCTGATCGCGCTGGGATTGTTCCTGGTCTGGCGGATGTGGCGGCATCCCAAGCAGCGAAAGCAGATGTTCTGGGCCGGAGCGCTGGTGCTGGCGATCTCGGTGGCGCCGCTGGTGCCGTGGACCATTCGCAACTGGCGCGACTTTCATCGCTTCCAGCCGCTGGTTCCGCAGTCGGCTAGCGATCCCGATGAGTTCGTGCCTGACGGTTTCGACAAGTGGGTGCGAACCTGGTCTGCCGATTATGTTTCCACTGAGGAAGTCTACTGGGAGGTGCCGGGAGATCAGGTCGATCTGACCCTGCTGCCCTCGCGATCTTTTGACAGCGCTGAGGAGCGGGAGAAAACCCAGGACATTTTCGCCGGCTACAGGAAGGTTCTGGTGGTCAATCCGCAACTGAATGCGCGCTTCATGGAACTGGCGAAGGAGCGCATCCGGCGCAATCCACTGCGCTATTACATTTGGCTGCCGATGTTGCGCATTGCCGACATGTGGCTGCGTCCTCGCACTGAGATGCTGCCACTCGACTCGCGCTGGTGGGAATATTCCGACGACACCAGGGCTTGCGTGATCGCAACCCTGTGGGGCGTGCTGAATCTGCTGTTCATCTTTGCCGCGGTGATGGGAGTCGTTCGCGGTCCGCGGCCACGTTATCTCGGGATGATGTTGCTGTTTGTGCTGCTGCGCTCGGCCTTCCTGGGCACGCTGTCCAATCCCGAGCCGCGCTACACGCTGGAGTGTTATCCGGTAGTGCTGCTGTTAGGTGCGGCGTGGATTTCGGGGTGGAAGAGCCGGGGCACCCGGCTCGGGTAGTGCGGACCTTTGGGTCCGCGTCAAAGTCGTTATTCTCAATCTCCAAAGCCGGCTTCAGCCGGCGACACCTTTCCATATTTCGCGGCCTGTTCAGGCATGGGTCAGAATCCCGCCCGCGAAAACTCTGTGCGCATGACCCGGTGCTAAAGCCCCACGCGGACCTGAAGGTCCGCACTACCCGAGCTCTAAGATTTTTTCAACCGTCCGAACGCGCACCGGAAGGTCCGCACTACGCGGACCTAGCGTGACGCGCTCGCGAGCAGGGTGTTGTCAATCAGCCGCGTCGTCCCGAAATACGCTGCGACGGCTACTAATGCACCGCGCGCCAATATCTGCCACCGGATCCAACGTCTCGGCATCGACAATCGCGAAATAATCCAGGCGTGCGCCGGGCTCTTCGGCAATCACTTGCTTGCCGATTTCCCCTAGCTTGGCGGCATCACGCTCACCTTGATCGGCCGACGTCTGCACGCGCAGCAGAGCACGATGCAGCACCAGAGCCTGTTGCCGCTGCTCCAGCGTGAGATAGACGTTGCGCGAACTCATGGCCAAGCCATCTTTTTCGCGGACGATGGGACACACCACCATCTCCACATCCAGGTCGAGATCGTTTACCAGCTTGCGCAGCACGACGACCTGCACGGCGTCTTTCTGGCCGAAGAAGGCGCAATCGGGACGCACAATCTCGAACAGCTTGGTGACCACGGTGGCGACACCGCGAAAATGTCCGGGCCGCGACGCGCCGTCCAGCTTGTCGCTCAGTTCCTCAACCAGCACGTAGGTCTTCGCGCCCGCCGGATACATCTCGTCCGCCGTGGGAATGAAGAGCAGGTCCACGCCGAGCTGTTCCAGCATTGCGGCATCGCGTTCCAACGTGCGCGGATACTTGCCGAGATCTTCGGTGGGCCCGAATTGCAGCGGGTTCACGAAAATGGAAACCGCGGTCACATCGCAGCGTGATCGCGAAGCTCGCACCAGCGACAGATGTCCTTCATGCAGCGCGCCCATCGTGGGCACGAAGCCCAGCGTTTTTCCGCTGCGCGCCAGCTGGCGGCAGGCAGCCTTCATCCCGGCAATGGTCGAATGCGTTGCAAGGGGATCAGTGGGGCGGCGTTTTCGCCGGAGGAGCCGTTTGCGCGGGCGCCGCATCGTCGGGAGCCTCGGCCGGAGGCTCGGGCTCGGGCAGCTTCCAGCTTTCCAGAATGCCGCTCAACACGGGCTCGCGCCTCGCCAGATTTTCCGGAGCGCATTTCAGCGCCACCGAATAGATTTCATTGTCCGGACCCTCGATGAAAACTAACTCCTCGATCCAGTCGTGCTCCGTGGATTTCTCGCGATATCGAACCTTCAGCATCTGCGCCGGCTTGTGATCCACGGTGCGTTGCTGCCGTTGCAGAGTTTCGAAACTCTGTCCGCTTTCACGCAAGCCGTTGGCTGCCTGTTGAATGACGCCATCCAGGCTGACCGCCTCCTCGTCGCCTTCCGGCGGAGGCACGACCATGGCTACCGTGATCTCGTCCCACAATGTCCGATCTTGCTTTTGCGCGGGCGCAAGTACTACGCCATGCCCGGCGAAGGTGTCGGTCAGCATCTCCCAGGAAGCTGGATAGCGGAAGCAGAATCCGCTATCGGGCTGGCAATATTGCTTCCACGGAATAGGCTTGTGGACCGGCGGCGACGTCGTGGTCTGGCAGACCGCTGCCAAGCCTAGACAGAGCATAACCGCCGGCAGAATCAAACCGCGAAGGCAGAGCCGCATGACTCTACAGTCGCACAGCCTGCTTGCGTTCGGCAATTTCCTGCAGGCTGGCCAGCGTCTCCTTGGGCAGATGATACGACTCGGCATCGGAGGGATAGCCGCCCGACTTCACATCGTCTTTGAAGGCGGCCAGAGCATTGCTGATCACGCTGCCCACATCGGCATAGCGGCGGACAAACTTGGCCGGCGGCGCAAACGTCAGTCCCAACAGATCGTGGAAGACCAGCACCTGGCCGTCGCACTCGGGGCCGGCGCCGATGCCGATGGTGGGAATTTCCAGCTCATGGGTGATCATGGCCGCCACTTCGCGCGGAATGCCTTCCAGCACCACGCAGCAGGCGCCGGCACGCTCCAGAGCAAGGGCGTCGTGCATCAGTTGCTCGACCGCCTGCAGCGTCTTGCCCTGCACCTTGTAGCCGCCCATGGCATGCACCGATTGCGGGGTCAGCCCGATGTGGCCGACTACAGGGATCTCGGCTTCGACCAGCCGCTCCACCAGCCGCGCCCGCTTTTCGCCGCCTTCGATTTTTACCGCCTCCGCGCCCGCTTCCTTGATGAAGCGCGCCGCATTGCGCAGCGATTCTCGTTGGCTGACGTGGTAGGACGCGAACGGCATGTCGGCCACCAGGAAGGCGCGTTTCACCCCGCGGCGCACGGCGCGGGTGTGATGCAGCATCTCCTGCATGGTGACCGGCAGCGTGTTTTCGTAGCCCAGCATCACCATGGCCAGCGAGTCGCCGACCAGCACCATGTCGATGCCGGCGTCGTCGACCAGGCGCGCGCTGGCGTAGTCATAGGCGGTGAGGCAGGTAATGATTTCCTGACGTTGTTTTTTTTCGAGAAGAGTGGAAGCTGTGATCTTCGCGCGGAAGTCGCCGGTGGTAATACTCACGATGTCCTCCAGTACAGTTCCGCATCCGCGGATACCGCCTGTTACCGCCTCCTCACCGGAACGTGGGACGCCCGTGGGGAGACAAGTGGATTCTACACCCGGGGATTGCCGGTGCGTAAAGACAATCTTGCATAGTGGTGCAGCGGAGGCGCTACCCCCAAATTTCGCTTTTCGGCAGTTATCCCGACCGGTCAAGAACCAAGTGCCGTAGGCGCGAAATAGGTTAGCCCAGCCCTATCAGGGCTGGGTCAGAGATGAAATAACGATGATGAGTGCCATCGGCACGGCACTCCTTCACCCGATCAATTGCTTTACGCTCGAACATCAGGTTGCGCTGGCCCACGACATGACCCGGTGTTGATGTCGTGCCTACGGCACTCGCCATTGCGGTTGATGCCTACCCAGCCCTGATAGGGCTGGGCTAACCTGTGTCGCGCCTACGGCGTTCAGCGTTGCGTTCGGACCGGGCAATTGCCGCAGCAGCAAAATTCGGTAGGGGCGCGCTGAAAGGGGCTCGGTTTTCCGAGGGATGCTTTCCCGCCGCTTCCGCGGTGGGCTAATCAGTTTCGCCTCTGCGAGGCTGGGGCCTTGCCCTGAGCGCGGCAGATATTCAGGCCCTACTCGGCGCAGGTGTGGTCGTGGATAATGCGCCATCCTTCCGGAAACTTGCGGAAAATCAAGGTGAAGACACCGCGCGGCTGTTTGCCGTCGGGCATGACCAACTGAAAGCGTCCGCGGGCGAAGGCCGCATCGCCGCCGAGCATTTCGATGGTCAGATCGCTGAAGCTGAGCGTGCCCATGGACCGGCCTTCCGCCTGGTACTTCTGCTGATAGCGCTGCAAGCGTAGGCTGCCAGCCTGTTGTTTCGGTGGTTCCGGAGAAGAAGGTCAGTTCCGGCGAATTCCAATAGCCCGCCATGAACTTCTCCAGGTCGTGATGATTCCAGGCTTCCACTTGCGCTTGCAGCACGGCGCGAATCGCAGCCTCGGAACCGGCGGAGCCGTCAGGGTAAGCCTGGGGATTCCGAGCTTGCGCAAACACCGTCCCCAGCAACAGCAGCGAGCAAAGCCATCGCCTCATGCGGCAGCCTCCACTGGCAGCAGTGTAGTCGAGAGCAGCAAAAAGCGGTGAGCCGGAGCTCACCGCCTTGGTCACCGTCTTTGCTCGGGCGATACGTCGTCTTAGTGCGCTTCAGCCGTCGCTTCGGACTTGCTATGGCGAACCGTAGCCAGGAAGTTCTCGGCTGCCGCGGGTGGCTTCACCTGACCGGTCAGAATCGGACGGAATCCAACTGTACGGCCATAGAGCGCGCGGGTCGAATCATCATCCTGCTTGATCACCGCGCCATCCAGCGTGAGTCCAGCAAACAGACCGCGGGTGCGCGAGTAGGCTAAGACTTCGGCCTTCATCTTCCAGTCCGTGTTAGCACTGGCATCACGACCGACGGGGCCGGCGGCTACGCTGCCATTGGCGCCCAGCTTGAACTTCGAGCTGAGCAGATCTTTCATGCCCTGATCGTTCATGACTAACAGGACCACGTCAGCAGCCTGCACGCCGATCTGCAAACCCCAGCTGCCTCCGGTGATCACAAAGAACGCGGGTGCGCTCCAGTCACCGTTGGCAGTACGGCAGGTGGCCACGCCGCGCCCGTGCTCGGCGCCAAAGACAAACCCGCCTTTCACCATAGACGGAACCACGGCCACACACTTCGCGTTCTTGAACACATCAGCGGGGATGCCTTTATCCGGCGCGCCCAGCAGTTCGTTCAAGATTTTTGAGGCATCATCCATCCGGGCCAGAACTTTGTCGCGTTCGGAGCCCTCCGGGGTACTGGCATTCTTGGCGTCAGCTTTTTCCTGCGACGCCATGTTGGCGTCCTGATCGGCAGCTGCCTTATTGCTCTGCGCCTGGGCCTGGCTGTTAGTGGTGGTCGTGTTGTCTTGCGCCCACAAGGCGAACGTACAAAACATCGCCAGGGCTAACATAATTCCAATGCGCTTCATAAACCTTCGCTCCTCCAAGATCCCGCGACGTATTGAGTACGTCTCTGTATAGGTTGGATAGCGAATCGGGGAGGATGGTTTACAGGCGCAGCAATACTATTTACGTGGGTGCGCTTACAACCCTGAACGCCCAAGCCACATCGCGGTAGTTTCTAGGCGGGGCGCTTTTTGGCCGCGGCGGTGCGCTGCCAGGGACGCCGGGGGCGTTCGGCTGCCGGCAGATCGCGATCCTGCACGCGATCGTACACATAGGCTTCGCTCACCGTGCCCAGGCCTTCGTTGTAGAGACTGATGAGGCCGAGACCTTCCTTGAGCTCTTCGGAGAAGTCGTGCAAGGCTTTCAGATGGTCGGCAGTGGCCGGGTATTCAGCTTTTGTGGTCTTCAAGACTTTCTGGTAGCCGTGGTCGACGAGTTTGGAAATCTCGCCGTTGATGAGATAGCCGGGGTAGGCGAAGATCTTTACTCCGCCGTCTTCGCTGCGCTCGATCGCCGCCGAGCAATGATATTTTTTCAGGAAGACTCGGGCGCTCGCGCCGGGCGCTTCCAGTACATCGAATCCGTGATCGCGAAACCACGCCACGGCCTCTTCAAACGATCTTGCTTTTAACTTCTTTGCCATTCCCTTACCAATCCTCGCCGGGCGGAATCCGAACCGCCGGCCCTGCATCGAATGCGATATCTGACATGCAGGCCCTGGTTACCCTGATCGCGCAACTCCTGCTGCCTGCATTTGTCAGGAATTCACACTTTCGCACATTGCGCAGGTAAACAGCAACCTGCGGCAGGATGAAAAGACGATGAAGCGCCCGGCAGAAATACCGGAAACGGGAATTTCCACCCTGAAACGAATCGGCAATACGCCATTGCTGCGCTTGCACCGCGTATCTGCCGAGGTCGCGGGAGCGGAGATTTTCGGCAAGGCCGAGTGGCTCAATCCCGGCGGATCGGTGAAGGATCGCGCCGCAGCATTTATCGTGCAAGCGGCTTTCCGCGACGGCGATCTGGGGCAGGGCCGACGCCTGCTCGACTCCACCAGCGGGAACACCGGTATCTCCTATGCAATGCTGGGCGCCGCCTGTGGCTTCGGCGTCACGCTGTGCATTCCCTCGAATGTCTCCATCGAGCGCAAACGCATTCTCAGCGCGTACGGTGCCGAGGTGGTGTACACCGATCCCGGCGAGGGTTCCGATGGCGCCATCGTGAAAGCCCGCGAGATGATTGCCGCTGAGCCGGAAAAATACTTTTATGCCGATCAGTATTCGAACGATGCGAACTGGCATGCCCACTATTGCGGGACGGCGAACGAAATCTGGCGCCAGACCCGCGGGCAGATCACGCATTTCGTTGCCATGCTGGGAACGTCGGGAACCTTCGTCGGCACCACCCGCCGGCTGCGGGAATTCAATCCGAATATCCAGTGCATCTCGTTGCAGCCCGACTCGCCGTTTCATGGCATTGAAGGCGCCAAACATATGCCGACGGCGATTGTGCCGGAAATCTACGATGCCACCTTGGCGGATGCCAATCTGGAAATCAGCACCGAGGCATCGCATGCCATGGTGCGGCGGATGGCTCGGGAAGAAGGCTTGCTGGTGGGCATCTCCGCCGGAGCGGCGGTGGTAGGCGCGCTGCAGATTGCCCGTGAAAATCCCGGCGCGGTGGTGGTCTGCATCCTGCCCGATGGCGCCGAGAAGTATTTGAGCGAACGATTTTGGGACGAAGTGTAGGACGCCGGTTGAGAGATACTTTTTCTGATGGTGGAAGCGCCGGGCTTTAAGCCCGGCGAAATTGGATGCAATACGAAATGGCTTTAGCCACGGTCGGCCGGGGCTAAAGCCATTCTTAGGATTGCCCTCTCCGGCACGGCTAAAAGCCGTTCCCTTCCACCGTTTCTTGCGGACATCATGCTGAAATTCAAACTATCCGACTACGACGAGATCCGCCGTCACGGCGAGGAAACCTATCCCCACGAATGCTGCGGCATCCTGCTGGGCACAGCTGATGGAAGTGTTCGCACCGTGCAATCCACGATTCGCTGCCCCAACACCCGCACCGACTCGCCGCACAATCGCTATCACATCGATCCGCGCGAACTAGTGCGCGCCCAGCACCAGGCCCACGAACGCGGCATCGACATCGTCGGCTTCTATCACTCACACCCGATCATCCACCGCGCTGGTCGCCAACCGACTTCAACGAAGCGCACTGGATCGGCTGCTCCTACGTGATCACCAGCGTGGAGCAAGGGCGGGCCGCAGTTACCAACTCCTTCGCGCTCACCGGCAGCACCGAAGAGGACAAGGCGCTGGTGGACGAGGACGTTGTGGTCGATCGATAGCAACTGGCACTTAGCACTTGGCATTTGAATTCGGCATTGGGCTAGTTGCCGGAACTCATCGCATAAATCACTTCGGTTCGTATCAGGGCACGACCTTCAGTCTTGCCGAACAAGTCGCAGTTAAGGGTCAGGGCTTAGCCCCTGCAAAACTAAGGCGTGGCAGGGGCCAAAAGCCCAGACATATCTTGCCCATTTTCCGGGACGTCTAAAGACGTGCCCTGATACAAAGCGATTTATGCGATGGCGCCTAGTTGCTAGTTGCTAGTTGCTAATTGCTAACTGCTAACTGGCAACTGCCAACTGCCGCTTCTATCAGCTACAATCTTCGTTCCTATATGTTGCGCTTCTCGACAGCCGGTGAGTCCCACGGAGAAGCTTTGGTGGCGCTGCTCTCGGGCATGCCAGCCGGAGTTGCGGTCGATCTGGAGTTCGTCAACCGCGAACTGTGGCGGCGCCAGCAAGGCTATGGCCGCGGCGGACGCATGCGCATCGAGCGCGACACGGCGCACATCCTGAGCGGCGTGCGTCACGGCAAGACCATCGGCTCGCCGATCGCCATGGTGCTGGCTAACAAAGATTGGCAGAACTGGACCGAGGCCCTGCCCGTCGAGGAAGGCGATCCGGCCAAGCACAAGCGCGTGGCCTCGCCGCGGCCGGGACATGCCGATCTGGCGGGTGCCGTGAAGTACAACTTCTCCGAAGCGCGTTATGTGCTGGAGCGGGCATCGGCGCGCGAGTCGGCGGCGCGGGTTGCGCTGGGCGCGATTGCCAAGCTGTTGCTGCGCGAGCTCGGCATCGAAGTGTTGAGTCACGTGATTGCCGTGGGCAGCGCGCGGCTGGAAACTGCGGTCACGTGGGAGGCGATCGCCGCGGTTGCCGCGAAGGAAGAAGTCTTGCTCGGTTGCGCCGATCCGGAAGCCGAGTCGCGCATGAAAGAGCAAGTAGACCTGGCGCTGCGCACCGGCGATTCCGTCGGCGGAATCTTCGAGGTCGTGGCCCACAATGTTCCGCCGGGTCTAGGCACCTATGCGAACTGGGACGAGCGTCTGGACGCCCAACTGGCGGGCGCGGTCATGTCGCTGCAGGCGGTCAAGGGGGTGGAGATCGGCGATGCGGTCGAGGCCGCGAGTTCGCTGGGTTCCACCGTGCATGATGAAATAGGATACGAGCGCGGAAGCACAAATTCGTTCACCGGATTCACCCGGCGCTCGAACCATGCCGGCGGGCTGGAGGGCGGCGTTTCTAACGGCGAGGATATCCGCGTACGCGGCCACCTGAAGCCGATTTCGACGCTGCGGCGTCCGCTGGCCTCGGTGGATTTTGCCAGCCGCGAGCCGGTAAAGGCCGCCTACGAGCGCTCCGACGTGTGCGTGGTTCCTGCGGCCGGCGTCGCCGCCGAAGCCATGGTGGCGCTGATCCTGGCGCGTTGCGCGCTGGAAAAGTTTGGTGGCGATTCTCTGCTGGAGTTGCGGCGAAATTTTGAAGGCTACTGCCAACAGTTGCGAAACTTCTAAATGATCTATCCCATCGTGAAATTCGGCGATCCGGTTCTGGAGAAGCCGTCCGTCCCCATCACAGAATTTGACGACGATCTGCACAAGCTGGTCGACGACATGTTCGAGAGCATGTACGCGGCACACGGCGTGGGCCTGGCCGCGCCGCAGATCGGCATCAGCAAACGCATTGCGGTCATCGATGTGACCTTCAAGGAAGATCCCGAGGCCAAGATCGTGATCATCAATCCGGAGATCATTCACACCGAAGGCCGGCTGACGTCGAACGAAGGCTGTCTCAGCTTGCCTGAGTTCCGCGAGAAGGTGACGCGGGCGCGCAAGGTGACGGCGCGGGCGCAGAACCTGAAAGGCGAGTTCTTCGAAGTCACCGGAGAAGACCTGCTGGGCCGCGCGTTGCTGCACGAAACCGATCATCTCAATGGCAAGCTCTACATCAGCCACATCAGCGCTCTGAAGCGCGACCTGATGAAGCGCAAGATTCGCAAGCTGGTGAAGCAAGGCGAATGGTAGCCCAATGATGGACCTGGTGTTTTGCGGGACGCCGCTGTTCGCCGTACCCACGCTGGAGAAGCTGGTGTCGGCCGGCTTCCGAGTGAAGCTGGTGGTGACCCAGCCCGATCGCCCCAGCGGTCGCGGCATGGAAGTCGCCGCCTCTCCGGTGAAGCGCACCGCACTCCAGCTCGATCTGCCCGTTACTCAGCCGGAGAAGATCAAGAACAACGTCGAATTTCGCGCGCAGCTGGAGAGCCTTGCGCCGGAAGCCATCATTGTCGTCGGCTATGGACGCATCATTCCGCAATGGATGATCGACCTGCCGAAGCTGGGGAATATCAATCTGCACGGATCGCTGCTGCCGAAATATCGCGGCGCCGCGCCGATTCAGTGGGCCATTGCGATGGGCGAAAAGGTTACCGGCGTGACCACCATGCGCATCGATGCTGGCCTGGATACGGGCGACATCCTGATGCGAGTCGAGGAGCCGATCCAACCGGAGGACACCGCACTAACGCTCGCGCCGCGACTGGCGCAAGCGGGGGCGGAGTTGATGATCTCGACTCTGGCGGGATTGAAGAACGGACACCATCTCCGCGCGTCCGCAGGACAACTCTAAGGCGACGCTGGCGCCGATTTTGAAGCGCGAAGATGGGCTTATTGATTTTGGGCGCAGTGCAGTGGACACCTGGAACCGGCTGCGCGGATTTCAACCATGGCCGGGAGCGTTCACCAGGTTTCGCGGGAAAACGCTGCAGCTGCACGCGGCAACGCCCACAGCAGAAGTTGGAGTCGTAGCTGCGGCGCATTTTGCCGTTGAAAGCCATCGCCTGCTGCTGGGTTTTGCCCACGGAAGCGCGCTCGAGGTGCAAGAGTTGCAAATGGAAGGCAAGAAGCGAGTGAGGGCGCAGGATTTTGTGAACGGTTATCGGCCAAGGAACGAAGAGGTAGTTGGCAGCTAGCAACTAGCAGTACTTGCTAACTGAAACGAAAGGTTTCCAAAACTTGAGCCTTTTGGCACGATGTGGGGAACCGCAGATCCCTCCGCTCCGCCTCGCTCCGGTCGGGATGACAATACAAAAAGTATCGGTCGGCCACGTCGCTTAACCGCTGATGGTGTTTGCGCTAGTTGCTAGTTGCTAGTTGCTAGTTGCTAGTTGCTGCTTCCCATGCCTATCTCTCCCGCACGCTCGGCTGCTTTCGACATCCTGCTGCGGGTCGACCAGCAGAATGCCTATGCCAGTGAACTACTGCACTCTGGCCGATGGGAGCCTCTTAGCCCCGCCGACCGCGGGCTGGCGACCGAGTTGGTGATGGGTGTGCTGCGTTGGCGCTCGCGGCTGGACGAGGCAATTGCAGCGGCATCGGCGCGGCCGCTCGACAAACTTGATCCCGAGGTGCTGAATGCGTTGCGGCTGGGCGCGTATCAATTGCGATATCTCGACCGCGTTCCGGCGCACGCCGCCATCAATGACAGCGTGGAGCTGGTGAAGCGGGCGCAGAAGCGATCGGCCGCGCCCTTCGCCAATGCAGTATTGCGCAAGATCGCGGCGACGGAAGTCGAAGCCCCAAGCCAGACTATCGGTGAACCCCCCATTTCGTTTCTCGTGCACCAGTACGCTCATCCCGAATGGCTGGTTGAGCGTTGGATCGCCGAATTCGGGATGGAACAAGCATTGGCGATTTGCCGCCATGACCAGCGCATTCCGCATACCGCCATCCGCCTCGATAGCGCCGAGATCGAAGCGGAGCTCTTGGCGGATGGTATCGAACTCGCGCCGGGCGTATTACTAGCCGGCGCTCGCATCGTGGTTGGCGGCGATGTTACGCGAACGCGTGCGCTACACGAGGGGCGAGTGATGATCCAGGATGAGGCCTCGCAACTCGTCGCGGCGCTGGTGGGTATAGGACGGCGGCTGCTGGACTGCTGCGCCGCCCCCGGAGGGAAGACGGCGGCACTGGCCGCACGTAATCCTATGGCCGAGATTATCGCCGCGGAGTTGCACGCCCACCGCGCCGATCTGTTGCGGAAACGAGTGCGCGCAACCAACGTGCAAGTGATCCAGGCGGATGCGCTGAGCCTGCCCATCTCCGGGGGCTTCGATCGCGTGCTGGCGGACGTACCGTGTTCAGGCACTGGAACGCTGGCGCGCAATCCGGAGATTAAGTGGCGGCTCCGGCCGGAGGATCTTGGCGACCTGCACCAGCGGCAGGTTGCGATCTTGCGGGCGGCGCTGCGACAGCTTTCGCCGGGCGGGCGGGCGGTGTATTCCAGCTGCTCGCTGGAGCGTGAGGAGAACGAAGCCGTGGTGGAGGAAGTGCTGCGCGATGCGTCGGAATTTCGTTTGCTTGACTGTCGCCAAGAACTGGAACGGCTGCGCTCCCGCGGCGAGCTGATTTGGAGCGAGGTTGATTCGCTGCTCAGCGGGCCGTTCTTGCGCACCTTTCCGGGTATTCAACCCTGCGACGGTTTTTTTGCGGCGATATTGGAAAAGCAGTGAGAGGAAGATTTGATGGAGTGCGCGTAAGAATCTGTGCCGTCCCTGCGGCTCAATTGTTTTTTCCACTTCACCGCGGGCTCACGCCCGCGGCTAACACAAGGGAAATCGAGCCCCGAAGGGGTGGTGCTGCCGTTAGCCCAGGACGCAGCGAAGCGGCGCCCTGGGTCAAGTGGGAAATAAATGCGAGCCGCAGAGCGGCGGCAGGATTCTCGCCCAGTCACTCGGGGCGCACACGACACAGATAGACTGACCCTCGGGGTCTGTCCAATGGTTGAGCTCGGCAAACGCTGCGAGCGTTCTCCTGTGCGGCCCTCACCACTGACCGTTAGGCGAGAGCAGCAGCGACACTTCCCCATCGTGGTTGAGCCACTGAAACCCTTCATCGCCCTGGTGAGTACAAAACGGATCGGTCAGATCGACCATCTCCATCCAGGCCTCGGCGGTCAGCACGCAATCGAAACTCATCGCCAAGCGCTGCACCACGCCCAGGTCGCGCACGCCCAGACGCAAGTCGAGATGACACTCCGCAAGCGATTCAACCCACCACTCCTGGTGCAAGGGGATGTTCTGCCGGGAGCCGTCAGCCAGAGAACGAAAGGCTTCGCGCAAGCGCATAGCTCCCGCCACGTCAAATCCGTACAGACGGATCAGGGCACCATCATCTGAGCCTTCGGGGAGAAATTCCAGCTTCATGCGTCGTTATCCTAACCAGATTGCACCTTTCCGCGAACCGATCGAAACTACAGTCAGCCTCCGGTAGACCGATCCTGACAACTGACAACCGGCATCGGACAAGTCGCCAGCGGCGGCGGCAACGCAAAAGGCCGGCGCTCGGCCGGCCTCGACTGCAGAAAAAGAACGCAGCTACTTCTTGGGTGCGATCGCATCTTTTGCGGCCTTGGCCACGCGGAACTTCACGACGGTCTTGGCAGGAATCTTGATTGCCTCGCCGGTCTGCGGATTGCGTCCCATGCGGGCCTTGCGATTCGACTTCACCAGACGGCCCAGACCCGGCACCACGAATAAGCCGTTCTTCTTGGTTTCCTTGATCGCCAGTTCGGCCAGCGACTCCAGAAACGCAGCGGCCTGCTTATTGTTGAGTTCATGCTTCTCGGCCATTACGCGGACGAGCTGGGTCTTGGTCATGCCTGTTGCCATTCGTAAATCCTCCTTGAAGATTTGAGCAGGATAAGTGCTCAACTTGTGCGTATCGTATACCAAGCTCGTTCAGGTGCAAAGCATTTTTCGCCATATTTCATGCGGTTTTTCCACAGGCCGCATCTGGAAAGCCACTGTCCATGCGGGTTTCGCAGACCCCGATCACACAAAGATGCCATAATGGAAGAGTTTGACGGCTTTCGCGGCGTCCACCGAGGTGCTCGATTTGACCTGTTCCATCTGCAATCTGCGCAAGGAAAAGCGCTTCTGCCCGGCGATACACGGGCGCATTTGCCCGCAATGCTGCGGCGAGCAACGTGAAGTCACCCTCGATTGCCCCTCCGAGTGTCCCTACCTGCAGCAGGCACGCCAGCACGAGAAGCCGCGGAACTTCCAGGACATGCCGGCAGACGAATTTTTCCCGGAAATCGAGGTTACGGAGCAGTTCCTGCACGAGCGCGAGACGCTCATCGCCGGCCTTTTACAGGCACTGTTGCGCCTCTCGCGGGCGGACCGCGAACTGCACGATCGCCAAATCATCGGCGCTCTGGCCAACCTGGCCAAGAGCTATCAGACGCTGGTCGTCTCCGGGCTGGTGTATCAGGAAGCACTGCCGAATCCGGCGCAACAGACGATTATCGAAACTCTGCGCCAGTTGATGCAGGAATTCCGCGAGGTGGAACAGAAGCATCTTGGGCATACCACATTGCGGGACAGCGAGATACTCAAGACGCTGGTCTTTATCCTGCGGCTGGCCAACCTGCACACCTCGGGACGGCCACGCTCGCGCGGGTTTATCGATTTCCTGAACGCGCGCTTTGCGGAGATGTCTGACTCGCCCGATGCCGCAGCTGAGCCGGCCAGCCGCATCATCCTGCCTTAAGCACTCATTGGGGCGGCAGGGCCCATTACCGATGGCACTACTCGCTGCGGCATTCTTCTGGTTTCGCCGCGACGCTGGTACTATCGGCTTTCTTTCTATGCATGTCGCTCATTGGCCTGTTTTGTTTGCTGCGGCCGTCGCCGCTGGAGCCATCAACTCCGTCGCCGGCGGCGGAAGCTTCATTTCCTTTCCAACGCTCTTGTTCGTCGGCATCCCGCCGGTGAAGGCGAACGCCACCAACACGGTGGCGCTGTGGCCGGGACAGCCGGCCAGCGTGTGGGCCTATCGTCACGAATTCCGCAGCCTGTCGCGGCGGGTGCTGCTGCCGCTCACGGTAACCGGCATTGTGGGAGGCATTCTCGGAGCCTGGGTTCTGCTGATTACCCCGCCGGCCACCTTCATGAAACTGGTGCCCTGGCTGCTCCTGATCGCCACCCTGATCTTCACCATGAGCGGACGGATTACGCGCTGGATCCGGCAGCGGGCTAAGCACGGCGAACAGGGCGAATTTTCCACCGGCCGCGGAATCTTCCTGCAGCTGTTCATTGCGTTTTATCTGGGATACTTCGGCGCCGGCGCCGGCATCCTCATCCTCGCCATGCTGGCGCTGCTGGGGATGGACCACATCCACACCATGAACGCGCTCAAGGCCTGGCTGACCACCGTGTCCAACGGCGTGGCCATGATTCTATTCGTGGTGACGCCGCATGTAGTCTATTGGCCGCAAGCGTTTCTCATGATCATAGGCGCCATGTCGGGCGGATACTTCGGCGCCTACTTCGCACGCAAGACCAAGCCGGAGTATGTGCGAGCCATCGTAATCGTGATTGGTTTTGCCTTGACGGCCTACTTCTTCGCCCGGCAGGTCTGGGGCTAGGGAGAAACCGTAAGCCTTTGCTGCGGCGTGTTTCACCTCGGAGGACACGGAGGTTTGTTCATTTTCAATGCTTCTCCGTGCCTCCGTGGTGAATACGATTGTCCTGGTAGTGTCCTAAAGTTGCGTTGATGAAAAACAGCAGGCGGTTGCAATAGCGTTTCTCCGCTGCTATTGTGGCGGCATGACACGAAGCCGCAACGATCTTCGCGCCCTGCGAAACATGATAGACGAAGCGCATCGCCTGCTCGCCACCACCACGCTGCCAGAGGGCCGCTCAGAGCGAGCCTATGAGCTTTTGACAGCCGCCGTCCACCTGGCCGACGATCTGCTCTCGCAGTCACCCGCTGCGGAGTTAGGAAAGAAGGGCGGGAAGGCGACAGCTAAGCGCGGGCCGGATTACTACAGCAAGATTTCCGCCATGAGGAAAGAGCACAAGGGTGGCAGACCGCCAAAAGAAGCGAAACCAAACTGACAAACATACAACTATCATAGCGTTCACGGAGGTTAGGTTGGGAAAAAATCCTGCTTGGCAAGGCCCACTTCGATGTTGTGAAAACTGCGGTTCACGAATCGGCTCCAAAACCCCGCTACGTCCAGACCCTGAGGCTTTACAGAAGGCCAGAGAGCTTGCGTTTGAGCCTCCGCTTGATGAGGGTATTCGGGACATCGTAATCGGCCTGGTCGCTAACGGGATCGAAACGTTTGAATCCTGCGAGGGCGGAACTGGTCACACCTTCCCAGAGCCCACCGTGCGATTCGAGGGCGGTCCCTCTGAGGGGTTGCGCGCTATGGCTGTTGCTCTTGAGAATGGGATGCCTGTTTTTCGGCTGCGGCGAGTCTGGGGAATGATCGAAGGGGCGCTTCATGGCCCGTGGTGGGAAATGACATTCACCGCACCACGGGCCAAGGCTAACAACTAGCGTCCTGCGTCAGTTTCTCGCTGGCAATCCTCGCAGAGGCGATAACCACCAGTCCCGGCGCGGCGTTCCCATGAGGGAATGTCGCGGCCAGCGGCGCAATTGCTGTTGTTGTGGTGGACCTGTTTACCAACGGGCTTCTTGCCCTCGTTGATGGAATAGAAAGCTGTTACGATCGGCATTGAAATTCCACTTTCTAGCGCCATTGGCGCTCTGGCTGTAATACAATGACGGAGGGCGGGGGGATCGGACCCCGTTCCAGTTAAGGAACTGCCGCTTATAAGGCGGCTCCTAGCGGCCAGCTAGTCACCCTCCGATACCGGGCCTCGGAAGCTCACCACGGCTCGATTCGCTTCCCGCCAAGGAATCTGCGAATCGGGCCTTCGTGTTATGGCTCGCTGCACGGCGAAGCGATAGTGACAGCAAGCTAGATGTAGCGCAAAGTCATCCTCACTGTTTTGCCGTGGTCTCCTCTTTAGGTTCTTGTGGCTTCGGGTTCACCTTCGCGGCGTCCACGGAGAGATTGGTTTCCTTTTCAAATTTCTGAAGGCCAATTTCAAGAACCGGGATGATCGCTGTCGGATTGAGATCGGCATCGGACACCCCGACGTTCTGTGCGCCCAACCCGAAACGCACGTATAGACCCCAGATGCCCTCGTGAATTCGTTGCTGTTTCACCAGTATCTCAGCCAATTCCTTGTGCTTGAATATAATCTGTGTGGCTTCAGGCATAGGCTGGCCTCAAAGTTTCGTTTGTCGCGGCCGTTTTTGGTTTCGAAGCAGTGTCCGCGTGTTCTTGGATAACAAGCGAGCTATTCCGCTCTGTTGGCATTGGCCCGCAGGTGGTAAACGTTACTTCGCTCACATTGTTAAGAGCGAGGACGTAGCCCCCTGCGAACTGCACTACCGGTCTGGCAGAAGCAGCAAGATCAAAGAAGTCATGCGGTCTTCCCGCTCTGACCCAACACCTCGTGAAGATGTCAGAGTTTACCGGGCCACTTTGGTTTTGTGGGTCATCATCGTCATAGGCGACAACCGCAACCTTCATGCCAAGTGCACGTGAATACTGTACGAAGTTTCTGAGGGTCAAATTCCCTGGGTTGTTAAACACCTGCGAAACGCGACCAATCGTCACGTTCAACTTGTCTGCGAGTTCCTTTTGACTCATCGGCTGCACTTCCAACCGCTTCTCCAGTTGCATGATGAAATCCGATGCGATGCGGTATACGAAATCAGCCGTACTGTTCTCCGTCCAGTGAGCTTTCATTGTCTCCATTTGTAGCTACCTCGATGGTCTAAATAAGTCTCTCGGTACTCCGGATAAACCTGTGCTATCGCTTCGATTACCCCAAGATCACACTGCAAACTACAACAGCGATCCAATATGGTAGGATCTGTCGCCCAGTCGTTCTTGCAGGAGTGAAGTACCAAAACGCATAGGCGAAAACCGCGGTTAGATGCTGGCTTTGGGTTGCATAAGAAGCCGTAGAGCCTATGATGTTGCCGTCTTTCCTTCCATTTGAAAGTGAAGCAGGATTTATGCTCGTGGTCGTTGGGCCAACCGTGGAAGCGGCTGTCGCATATCTGTCCGTCCAGCCAAGAATCCATTGAGGCCCTGACGTACCGCTTGTAGTTTCCTTCCAATTCGTCAAACATCATTCCCGCATCCAACTCGGCGCTTTCAGAATTCTCCAGAAAGCCGATCGCCCGATGCTTGAACGAGAATCCATCGGCCAGTCTGAAGACGTATACGGGAGACATCGGCTACCATTGCACGGGAGTTTAGTTATTCCTAAATACTTCGTCAACTTTGACTATTTTAGGTAAACCTAAACAATTCGTCAAGACCCTCTTGACAACAGCAACCGCTTCGTGTAATCTGAGCACATGAACTGCTCAGTATGCAGCCTCGGATGCCAGAGATTCGGTAAGCATCGCAACGGGTTACAGCGGTTTCGTTGTCCGCAATGCCGCAAGACGTACACCGAAGATCATGCCCGGTTGTTCTGGCCGATGATCATTCCCGAAGATAAGGGACTCTTGGCGATTCAGCTTTTGATCGAAGGAGCGTCGATTCGCAGCGCTGAGCGGATTACCGGATTGCACCGCGATACGATCATTCGCCTGCTGGTGCTCGCTGGCGAGCGCTGCATAGCTCTGATGGACACGCGGATGCGGAACCTGCAATGCAAGCGGATTCAGGCGGACGAAATCTGGAGCTTCGTCGGCAAGAAAGACCGCAACGTCAAGATTGACGATCCCCAAGAGCTTGGCAACGCTTGGGTGTTCGTTGCGCTGGACGCTGAGACAAAATTGATTCCGTCCTACGTTGTGGGGAAACGCGATCACGCTACCACGTATGCGTTTCTGACCGATCTGCGCGACCGCATGGCCGAAGAACACCGCTTCCAAATTACAACCGATGGCTTCGTGTTCTACCGCAAGGGAGTCGAGGAAGTGTTCGCTGGACAAGCCGACTTCGCGCAGATGATAAAGCTGTATGGCGATTACGGACAGAACGACGCGGCTGGGCGCTACTCCCCGGCCCCGATGATAGAAACCATAATCAAGATACGCGACGGTCGCCCAGACCCGCGCCACATCTCCACCAGCTTTGTCGAAAGGCAGAATTTGACGATTCGCATGGCGATCCGACGCTTCACGCGTTTGACGAATGCGTTCTCAAAGAAGCTGGACAATCACAAATCCGCTTGCGCTCTGCACTTTGCGTATTACAATTTCTGCCGGATACACACATCGTTGCGCGTGACGCCTGCGATGGAAGCGGGTTTGGCCGATCATGCATGGAAGATTCGAGAATTGTTGACTGCCTAAAGCTGAACCATGTTCCAAGAATTGTACGTGGCTGTGCCGTGCCCCATTTGTAAGAAGCAGTTCGCTCTCAAGGAACCGACTGCCGATATTCTGATCCGCGCTGCGCAAATCGTGGCCCTTCAACAGGAGTGCCCTAACCACGTCTCGCCCGAATGGGATCAAGAACCATCAACGCAACTTTAGGACACTACCATTGTCCTTGGGTTACGGTTTTCCCGCGGCAATTTGCGATAATGTCTGAGACCAATTGCGGTAGTGGGCCCGTAGCTCAATTGGATAGAGCATCAGCCTTCTAAGCTGAGGGTTGCTGGTTCGATCCCAGCCGGGCCTACCACTTCTTCGCAGCGCGCATCCGAGAACAGGAGCGATGCTCTCTCGTATCTTGCGTATTCTGGCCGTGTGCCTGATGAGTTGTGCGTCCTGCGTGGCCGCCCAGGTCACGGTGACCGTCACCGATCCCAAGGGAACTCCTCTGAAAGACGCGCTGATCATCGTGCAGGACCTGCAAGGCCAGCATCATGAATTATTCCGCGCGCTCACGGATGAACAGGGCACGATTCCGCCCCACACGCTGAATCCGGGTCTTTACCGCGCCATCGGCACTTACCCGTACAGCCACTGGGAAACCGATGTGCGGGAATTCCTGGTGCGCGACGATCCGGTCAAAGTGCAGCTACGACTGTCACCCGCGGCGGGCCTGGACGCTACCGCCGTCTCGACCGGCACCCTGACCGTACACGTGCTGGATGCCAATGGGCAGCCTGCCGCCGGGGCGCGAGTGCTGGTGCGCGACGCCCACGCCGATCCAGATTCAGAACACTGGGGCACGACCAACGCGCAAGGCACGACGACACTGGCGCTGAGCCTGACTCCGGCTGTTCTGGTGGTGGTGTATCGCGACCAACTTTATAGCTTTCCGGCGAGTGGATTTGATACCGAGCGAACCCTGCGACTGAAGTAACGCCGCACTGCGCTGCGCAGCAGTGGAAGCACGCTGTCATCGCGGGTTCGGACTTTCCCGCTTTCCACGATATGATGTTCTCCAGGTGAACCCATGAGCGCAGAAAACGTAACTAACAGCCCCAACCCGAATCCGGAACCGGAGCCGGACGCAGCGAAACACATTGCCGAAGCGCATCGCCTGTTGAGCGGAATGCGGTTGCGTCTGGACAAGCATCCCGACCTGGAACAGGCCATCGACAATCTGGAAATGGCGCTCAGCATCCTGACTACGAAAACCGCCGGCTTGCTGTAGACAGCAGCTTCGGCAGAACCTCTTGCCAGTGAGTTCCGGCGGCACAGTCCCTTGCCCTATTCTTTTTCTGCAGCGATACACTCGGCCTTCGCTGTCGCAATCCATCTTACGAATCTGAGGTACAGGAATGACGTCGTCACTTCGTTTCATCACTCTGACCGTCCTGTTGTGCGTCGGCGCAATGCTTTTGGCCCAACAGACACCGGCTGCGCAGACGCCGAAAGATCAGGCATGGTCCGTCCTGAACAACGGGCTCACCAATTCGAACGCTGATAAACGCACCCGAGCGGTCCGGGAGTCGGGCTTGCTCATTGGCGATCAGCAGGCGAAGGATGCTGCGGTGATTGCCCTGAAGGATCCGAAGCCTGAGGTGCGGGCCGCCGCCGCGCAGGCGCTGGGAGAAATGGAAGCTCGCAGCGCCAAGCCGCAATTGGTGGCCACGTTTAACGACACCGATCCCACCGTAATTCTGGCGGCCGCCCACTCGTTGATTGTCCTGGGGGACAACCGCGGCTATGGAGTGTTTTATGCGGTCCTGACCGGCGAGCAGAAAACCGGTACCAGCTTAAGCGAAGAGCAGAAGAAGCTGCTGCACGATCCCAAGAAGCTGGCCAGCGTGGGATTTCAGGCGGGGTTGGGATTCGTGCCCTTCGCTGGAATGGGCTTGACGGCGTTTAAGCTCCTGACCAAAGACGATACGTCGCCGGTGCTGGCGGCAGCGGCGCTTACCCTGGCCAAAGATCCTGACCCGGCAAGCGGCCAGGCGCTGGCCAATGCTGCAGCGCAGCAAAAGAAATGGCTGGTGCGGGCAGCGGCTTACGAGGCGATTGCCAAGCGCGGCGACCCTGGGTTGAAGCCAGCCGCCGTGTCGGGGCTGCAGGATGAGCAGGACGAAGTGCAGTACGCGGCTGCCGCTGCGGTCATCCGCCTGAGCGACATCGAAGCGCATCCGCCGGCGGCGGCGAAGCCGGTGCCGCACGGCGTTCCCGCGAAGAAGGCGCAGTAGCGGAATTAAGAAACCTTTCCAACATGCTCGAGAGGCTTATTCTGGTAGCACCTAAAAAGGTGCTGACTATATGGGTAGGCCGATGCTAGACATCACGAGCGATATCCAATCGCTAACGACCTTCCGCCGCCGGTCTGGCGACTTCATGAAACAGCTCAAGAAGAGCCAGCGCCCGGTTGTACTTACGGTGAAGGGAAAAGCGGCAGCCATCGTCCAGGACGCCGCCGCTTATCAACGGCTGCTGGATATGCCTGCACGGGCGGAGGCGGAAGAGAGTATCCGTCAGGGGGCGGCCGGCGCGTGAAGTATTCGACGAGATTCGCCGCAAACATGCCATACCGCGTTGACCTGACCAACCGCGCAGTTCGCGATCTTGAAAGCCTCTATAAAGCCTCTATATAGAGAAGAATGCGGTAGAGTCTCGCGCTGCCGCCCGCTGGTACAACGGTTTGGAAGAGGCCGTAAATCGGCTGGCGACGTATCCCTACCGCTGTCCGGTGGCGCCGGAGGCTCGACGGATAAAGCGCAATTTGCGGCACTTGCTTTATGGCAAGAAACCTCACGTGTATCGTGTCATTTATGAAATCGATGAGGGCCAGCGGGCAGTGTGGGTACTCACGGTCCGACACGGGGCAAGGAGAAATCTCCAAGCATCCGATCTCCTATGACCTTATGCGTCTCTCGGTACGCACAGGATGAGACCGCAACTGCAATCATCCGGCAATTCAGAGCCATTATCACCGAGGCTGTAGAGACGTCGGACACTTACTGCCACAGTTTGCCCGTTCCCTATCAGGCCACCCTTATCGTATAATCTGCAACCTTGCTGTTAGGTGGTTTGCATCGGGGCGCTGCACATCCACCGGGGTGAGGGGGAATGCAGCTCGCCAAGCGAATCGGTCTGGCCACACTTGTCTTCACGCTGTTGCAATCGGGCAACGCCGCCAATTCTTCCGACTCCATGGACGGCTACTCGCCAGCCCACGCCGCCGTCGAACGCGACTGGGAAGGGAGGTTCCGCAGCCTTCCCGACCCCAAAGTGATGCGCGACTCCATGCAGCACCTGAGCGCGTGGCCGCACAATGTGGGATCGCCTTACGACAAGCAGAATGCCGAGTGGATCCTCGCCAAGTTCCAGCAATACGGTTTCGACGCGCATATTGAAACCTTCGACGTGCTGTTTCCCACTCCCAAGGAGCGCCACGTCGAGCTGGTCGCGCCAACGCGTTTCGTGGCCAAGCTGCAAGAGCCTCCGCTGAGTGTCGATCCCACCTCGCAACAAACGGCAGAGCAGCTTCCCACCTACAACGCGTACTCCATCGACGGAGACGTGACGGCTCCACTGGTCTACGTCAACTACGGCATGCGCGACGACTACCAAGAACTAGAGCGGCTGGGCGTCTCGGTGAAGGGCGCGATCGTGATTGCGCGCTATGGCGGAGGCTGGCGCGGCATCAAGCCCAAGCTGGCGGCCGAGCACGGCGCTGTGGGATGCCTTATCTACTCCGATCCGCGTGAGGATGGCTACTTCGAGGGCCAGGAGTTTCCCGCCGGACCGTATCGTCCGGAAGAAGGCGTGCAGCGCGGCAGCGTCATGGATACCGAGTATCCGGGCGATCCGCTGACTCCGGGCGTGGGCGCCACTAAGGACGCCAAGCGTCTGGCGCTGAAGGACGCGAAGACGATCACGACGATTCCTGTGTTGCCGCTGTCTTACGGAGACGCGCAGCCTTTGCTGGCGGCAATCGATGGGCCGGTCGCGCCAGACGCCTGGCGCGGCGCTTTGCCTATCACTTACCACGTCGGCCCAGGAGCGGCGCGGGTGCATCTGGTGGTCAAGTCGAATTGGGATCTGAAGACGATCTACGATGTCATCGCGAAAATTCCCGGCAGTGAAGTTCCGGATCAGTGGGTCATTCGCGGCAATCATCACGATGCCTGGGTGAATGGCGCCGACGATCCGGTGTCGGGCATGGTGGTGGTGCTGGAAGAGGCGCGCGCGCTGGGCGAGTTGATGAGGCAGGGCTGGCGTCCCAAGCGCACCCTGATTTATTGCGCTTGGGACGGCGAAGAGCCCGGCCTGCTGGGTTCGACCGAGTGGGTGGAGGAACACGACGCTGAATTGCGTCAGCACGCGGTGCTCTATCTGAATTCCGATTCCAGCGCGCGCGGCTATCTGGGCATCTCCGGCTCGCACACGTTGGAGCGGGCGGTGAATCAAGTGGAGCGCGACATTCAGGATCCGGAGAAACACATCTCGGTGTGGAAGCGGTCGTATTTGCGCCGGGTAAGCCGGGCGGCGACTCCCGAGGACCGGGCTGAGTTGCGCGATCGCGGCGATCTGCGCATTGGCGCGCTGGGTGACGGCTCCGACTACACCGCGTTTCTCGACCATGCCGGCGTGGCCGCGCTCAACATGGGATTCGGCGGCGAGAGCGATGGCGGCGTCTATCACTCTATTTACGACGACTTCTTCTGGTACACCCATTTCGGCGATCCCTCGTTTGCCTACGAGCGAGCTCTGGCGCAGATGGCAGGCACCACGGTGATGCGCTTTGCCGATGCAGACCTTTTGCCCTTTGATCCTTCCGGCTCAGCCGATGCGGTCAAGCGCTATGTGAACGAACTGAAGAAGGAACTCAAGCAGCAGCAGGATGAAGTGCGCGAACGCAATCGCGAAATCGAAGAGGGTGTCTTCACGGCAACCGCCGATCCGGATAAGCAATATGTTCCGCCGACGAAGCAGCCGGATCCGCCATATCTGAACTTCGCTCCGCTGGAAAATGGGGCCGAGGCTTACAGCCGGGCCGCGCAACGCTACCATCAAGCAGTTGCGAAACTGAATGATGATGCCGGCATAGCATGGCAGTCGCCGGTCATGAGTGAGATCAATACCCGTCTCCTGCTGCTGGAGCGAACCTTCACCACCACCCAGGGTTTGAAAGAGCGGCCATGGTTCAAGCACCAGATCTACGCCCCCGGCGCATACACCGGCTACGCCGTGAAGACCATTCCCGCGGTGCGCGAGGCTATCGAAGAGCACAAGTGGACGGAGGCCGACGAGAACTCCGTCATTGTGGGACAGGTGTTGATGGACGAAGCCAGCCTGGTCGATTCCATCGCGCAGGAGTTGGAGCAGGCCGAAGGACAGCGGCCATCGACCCAGCAGGCGCGCTCCCACAGCCACGAATCCCCGCAGAAGCCGCAGGCCGGAAGATAATTTTGCAGGGGCGCAGCTTCAGCCGCGCCGTCGGAAGTCATTTATCTTGTCATCAGGAACCGGCTTCAGCCGGTGAGGGATCTGCTTTTGAGACTTTTCGGCAGCCTATGGGGTTAGCCTGAAAAGTGTAATCGAAAAATGGCCTTAGCCCTGTTAACCGTGGTAAAGCCCAGTTTTGATAGTGCCTGATTTCGCCGGGCTTAAAGCCCGCCGCTTTCACCCGAGTCCTACAGAGCCACACAGGCGCTCTCTTCACGCTACCGACGCGTGTCAATATCATCTGCAAAATCCAAAAGCGAACGGCGAAAAGCGAATGGCGAAGAGCGAAAAGCGGCTGTCCTACGCCGTCCCCAGCCGCTTCAGCACATTCTCGCGGAAGCCGCGACTCAGCGTTAGCTTGGTGCCGTCGCGCAGCAGGATCGCGTAGTCCCCATACAACGACGGTCGCAGCGTCTTGATGCGATCCACATTCACCAGCGTCGAGCGATGCACGCGCAGGAATTGTCGATGTCCCAGCCGCGTCTCCAGTGACGTGATGGTTTCGCGCAGAATGTGCGTGTTGCCTCCCACATGCAGGCAAACGTAATTTCCCGCCGACTCGGCCCAGTCGATCTCATTCGGTTTCAGGCAAACAATCTCGCCGTCGGCCTTGATCACGATGCGCTGCGGAGCGTTCTGCCGGGTGTCGAGGTCGCCCAGCATATCGAGCACGCGCCGCTGGAACATCGCCTCCGAGGGATGCTGCAGCTGCTTGCGAGCGTGATCCAGCGCCTCCGTCAGGCGCTCCTTCACCACCGGCTTCAGCAGGTAGTCGAGCGCGTGCACCTCGAACGCCTTCATGGCATAGCGGTCGTACGCGGTGACGAAGATGGTAAGCGGCATAGGTCCTTCGCGCAAAGCCGACACCACGCCGAAGCCGTCAATCTCCGGCATCTGGATGTCGAGGAAGACCAGGTCAGGCTTCTCGCGTTTGATCAGGGAAATGGCCGACTTGCCGTCGCCACACTCGGCTACGATCTCCAGGTCCGGCTCGCTTTCCAACATGCCGCGCAAACGCTCGCGCGCCAGGGCTTCGTCATCGCTAAGCAACACTCGAATGGGCATGGGTGGTAATAACCTCCTCGGAGCTACTGCGGAACGGAATATGGATTTTGACGATGCAGCCTCCGCCGGGCGCATCTTCCAACGTCAGCGTGTGGTCGTGGTTATAAAGCTGTTGCAGGCGGGCGCGCGTGTTCTGCAAGCCGACGCCTTCAGGCGGGACCACTCCCCGGAAACGGGTCAGGCCCTGGCCGTTGTCACAGATCTCCATCCACAGCTCGTCGAAAACCTGCCGGGTTTTGATGCGGATAAATCCCGGCGCCAGTCGCGGACCGATGCCGTGACGAATGGCGTTCTCCACCAGCGGCTGCAGAATCAGGTTGGGCACCAGCGCCGACAAGGTGTTGGGCGCGATATCCATTTCCACCTGCAAACGATCCTGGAAGCGGGTCTGCTGGATGTCGATGTATTTCTGCAGCACGGTCAGCTCGCGGCTCAGTGACACCTCATGTACGCCGACCGCGTCCAGCGAGAAGCGGAGCAGGTCGGCCAGTAGCAGGGTCATGTTCTCGGCCGCAGGACCATCGTTGCGAGCCAGTGCTGCGATGGAATTCAAAGTGTTAAACAGGAAGTGCGGCTCCAGCTGGATCTTCAGTACCTCCAGCTGCGCGTAGGCCAGTTGCGCTTCCAGTTGCGACGATTCCAGCTCGCGCTCGCGATACTTGCCGTAATAGGCAATGGCTTGCGTGATCAGCAGGATGTACCAGTAGCGCTGCACGTCCATGAAGGCGCGGGACAGCGTATGCGCCAGAAACGGCACGTGGGCTTCGGGAGTCCAGGTGACCCAGGGCTCGACCCAGACGATGAGCGACGCGCCCAGAAAGGCCAGGGTGATGCTGGCAGTCAGATGCAGCGGCAGCACCAGCTTCCAGTTGCTGCGATCAAAGGTGAAGCGTTTGGTCAGGGCGTAAATCGGCGGGGTCAGCAGCGACCACACGAAGGAGATGGTGATATTCCAGGCGAGCAGCTGCGCCCAGCTTTCCGGGCTGCCCATCGACGCCGTATACACGTGCGCCCCTGCGGCACTGAGGAAAGCCAGTACGGTCCACAGCACAAAGCCAATGGCCCAGACGCGGCCCCACTGCTTCAACATGGTGAGCTACCTGTTCTGCGTTAAACCCCAACCACCCCGACAAGACCAGAACCGGGACTTGTTCGGGACCCCCGGCAAAGAAACGAAGACGAGCTGCACCTACGGAGTGATAGACGAAAACGCGCGCCAGATGTTTCCTAAAAAATGACAAAGTTCTTGATGAAAGCACGAAAGAGCTAGGACGAGGTTGGTTCGCTGGTACTAGCGATGTCCGATTGTGGACATTGGAAACACTTCAGTTAGTAATTTGGGACTAGACTCTGCGGAGAGCACTATTTCTGTAGGTCCAAATTTCTGTCGTCCAAGCGACCCTTTTCCATGTTTGTCATCCTGAGCGGAGGCGGCGCTTCGCCGCCGGAGTCGAAGGATCTGCGGCTCCCCATCGCGCTCCGAGAATCGAACCACCGCGACACTGTTACACTTCCCTCGATCGCGTCTCAACCTCGTATGCATGAACTAGGCATCGCCGCTTCCATCCTCGAGTCGGTGCAGAAACAGGCGCAGCTTCATCCCGACGGTCGCATCACCAAGGTCGGGGTTAAGATTGGAGAGTTGGCCGGTGTTGATCGCGACGCGCTGCAGTTCGGCTTTGAAGTTCTGGTGAAAGATACCGACTGGGAGTCGCTGGTGCTGGAACTGGAATTCGTTCCCCGCGCCCAACGCTGTCCGAAGTGTGCCTATGAATTTCGCATGACCGACTTCGACCCGCGATGTCCGTTGTGTGGGGAACTGGCTACGGAATGCATCAGGGGAGAAGAGCTCGACATCGCCTACATGGAAGTGGATGAATGAATCGCATTGCCGTCGAAAAGAAAGTCCTGAACGAAAACCAGATTCTGGCGAATGAGCTGCGCGAGCGCTACCAGCAAAACGGAGTGTTCTGCGTGAACCTGATCAGTTCACCCGGCTCGGGCAAGACCGCGCTGCTGGAACGCACGCTGGAGCGCATGGACAAGAGCACGCGGGTCGCGGTGCTTACCGGCGATCTGCAAACCGAAAACGATGCTAAGCGCCTGGCCAAGTTCGGATTTCCGGTCAAGCAGATTACGACGGGCGGGACTTGTCACCTCGACGCCAAAATGATTGGACGGCATCTGGAAGATTGGAAGCTGGAAGATCTTGATCTGCTGATCGTGGAAAACGTCGGCAATTTAGTATGCCCGTCAAGTTATGACCTGGGCGAGGATGCGAAGATCGTTTTGCTCAGCACCACCGAAGGTGAAGACAAGCCGCTGAAGTATCCCTCGATTTTCTTCAAGTCGGAATTAATGCTACTCACCAAGATCGACCTGCTACCTTACGTTCCCTTTAAGGCCGATGCTGCGAGAGAGAATGCCCGCCGGGTCCATCCCGGCATGGAGATCATCGACATCTCCAGTACCACGGGTGAGGGTCTGGATCGCTGGATGGACTGGCTGAAGCTGCGCCAGCAGAAAGCCAGGTTGCAGGGCGTGGCCGGCTCGTGTTGAACGATAGCTTATGAGTGCTCTTCACGAAATTCTGATTGCACTTGGCGGCAACGCCATGCTTCTAATCGTCCTTGGTTTCTTGGCGCGCTCTTTGATACAGAGTTTGCTCGCTAAAGACATCAAGAAGTTCGAGACGGATTTGCAAAATAGGGCCACATCTCAACTGAAACACCTCAGGTACGAACTGAAGTCCCAAGGGGACATCTCAATTGAGCAACTAAAGAGCCAGTTGCAACAAGCGACGATCGAGCATCAGGTGCGGTTTTCAAGTCTTCACGAGAAGAGAGCCCAAGTACTTGTTGATTTATACTCGCGGATTGTCGAGCAATCCGTGGGCTGCCAGCGATACGTCTACTACAAGCTAGGACAGTCGAATCGGCAAGAAGCGTTCTTTGAGTTGAAGGAAAAGTTCGAAAGCCTCGATTTATTCTTCGAAAAAAGCCAAATCTACCTCCCAGAGTACGTCTGCATTTCAGTGGAGAAGCTTCTGGAAGCCCTTAGGGGACCTGTTGCCCGGATCTACGTTTTCAGTGACGGTTACGGTTCTGGCGACGATCCCGATAACGCCGCTCAGCGCAAAGAAAGAAGTGACAGCCTATTGGCTGCTATCAAGGCGTTCGAAGCAGAAGTACCTGCGGCGAAAAGAGTTCTGGAGGGTGAGTTTCGCCGGATGCTTGGAGTAGAGATTTTGCCATCCCGGGAAAGCACGTCATAGAGTTGTCCGGGACATAATGATGAGGTGGGCGGCCGTGACCATCACTGTTGATATCAGACGTGAGATTCAGGATTAGCTTTCCCGACAGCCTACCGCTCACGGACTGGGATTGGGGTGTATGCTGCGAGTCTGCTCGAAAAAGCGGCCGCCTGTGAAGGGATATCTGGTTGACACCATTATCTCTCCGAACTACGGAGCGAAAAGCCCACGTTTCAGCAGACTTGCAAGGCTGCGGCGTTGTTTCGGTCACGGTGTGGTTTGACGACAATCTCCACATCCTGATCCAAGGCTACAAGGAAGCGCAGAAGGCGCTCAACGGAAAACTGCCGGAACTCGCCGCGCAGCATCTTGGATACGTCAGGCTGACGGATGCCGAACAAAGCGGCGGCCTCAACCTGTTTCAGGCCACGATGTTTCAGTATCTTGTCGATCTTGAATACCAGCTGCGCCTTGACTAAATGCTCTTCGGCATTCGGCAAACCGAGATCCATGAAGACGTTGCGGCTTCCGATTTCGTACCTTTTCTTGCTCAAGGTTTCATCTCCTTTGCGATCTGCTCAGCCTCGCGCAGTCGTTGCTTAATCAACTCGACGTCCCGGCGCGATGTTTCCCGTCTCGTTTTCGATTTCTTTTGGAAGGCGTGAAGGATAAATACCCTCTCGGCATATCGCAGGGTGTACACCGCGCGAAACGTGTCGCCACGATAGTCCTCGACGACTTCCACGACTCCTGCCCCGCCGAAACCCCTCAGCGGCTTTGCGTCGCGATGCTTGCCGCCACGCTGTGCAACGTACAGGGCATAGCCCATGTGATCCTGTACAGGCTCAGGAAACTCGCGCAAGTCTTTGCGGCTTGACCCGACCCAGATCACCGGCTTCAAAGACGGTTCATCGGTCATTGGCAAACCCTAGTATAGTGAATTCACTATAGTCTGTCGAAGCAGGCTTGGGCTATCCTCCGCTGTGACCTCCTTCCTTGAGTCCTGCGCGCGTATGGCCTAACATGGGCCGCATCATGCCCCGTCGCACGTCATGGTTCCGTACCTCGGCGAATTGCGGAGGGCGCGCGTTCTACTCCACGGCACGACCCCACTTCCAACCAATCGCTACTGCCTTGTTTTACCTGGGCTGGCTATTAGCGATTTGCGTACCTTTGTGGGCGCAGCAAAGTCCTCACGGGGTGAGTGAGTTGGATACCGGCTATCCCGTAACCGTGGAAGGGCGCGAGATCGTCCGCATCTACGAAGGCCTGGGTACACTGTCGGCGCAGGAGCGCGCGCAAGCCGCTTCGGAACGGTTCAAGAAGCTGATCTATGCTCCTGCAGCCGACATCGCCGGCATCACTACCGCCAACTCTCCCTATGGAACCGAGATCGTTATGGGCGACCGGGTTCTGCTGATGGTCACCGATGACGATGCCAAGCACGCTCACCTTGCGCGTGACCTGCTGGCCCGTTACTACGTGGGCCAGATTCGCGATGCCATCACGCTCGCCCGCCAGCAGCACAGTCGGAAGTACCTGATTCTGGCGGCGGTGTATGCCCTGGTTACGCTGGGGATCTACCTGCTGGTGGTATGGCTACTGGTCATTGGCTCGCGGCGTTTGCTGAAAGCGCTGGAGCCCAGCGCCACTCACATCAAGGGAATCAAAATACAGAAGTCGGAAATCCTGGCAGGCGAGCGTCTGGCCGGTTACCTGTCCACCGGCGTTCGTCTGCTGCGCGCCGCTCTGATAGTCATTCTGACCTGGATCCTGCTGGCCACCGAGTTCAACTACTTTCCCTGGACCCGCCAGCATGGAAGACAGCTGCTGAATTACATCCTTACCCCGGTGGAGTTTGTCGGGCGCTCTTTTCTGAACTATCTACCCAACCTGTTTTATATCGCCGTGATCGTCGCGGTGATGTACTACGTGCTGAAGTTCATTCGGCTTCTGGCGCGCGAATTCGAGCGCGGCAACATTCGCATACCCGGCTTCTATCCGGAGTGGGTCCAGCCTACTTACAAGATCGTCCGCTTCCTATTATTTTGCTTCACCGCGGTGGTCATCTATCCCTACTTGCCGGGAGAGAATTCGCCCGCCTTCAAAGGCGTCGGGCTCTTTATTGGTGTGCTATTTTCGCTGGGATCTACGTCAGCAGTCGCGAACGTGGTGGCCGGAGTGATTTTGACTTATACCCGAGGCCTCCGGGTGGGCGACTGGGTCAAGATCAGCGACAACGTGGGAGAGATCACCGCGCAATCCATGCTGGCAACTCACATGAAGACCATCAAGAACGAGGAAGTCATCATCCCCAACTCGGTTATCTTGAACAGCCATGTCATTAACTACAGCCTGCTGGCGCAAAGCGACGGACTTATCCTGCATACTTCGGTGACTATCGGCTATGACGTCCCTTGGCGAAAGGTGCATGGCTTGCTGATTGAAGCCGCTCTAAAAACCGATCGCATCCTGAGTCATCCCGCGCCCTTCGTTCTGCAGAATTCTCTCGAGAACTCCTATGTGGAGTATGAGATTAATGCGTTTACCAGGCAGCCTTTGCAAATGGTCTACATTTATGCTGACCTGCTGGCCAACATTCAGGACTGCTTCTTTGCGGCCGGCGTGGAAATCATGTCGCCTGTCTTCTCCGCCCTGCGCGACGGCAACCGGACCGCCATGCCTGACGAGTTTCTCCCCAAGGACTATCGCCCGCAAGGTTTTCGCATCGCCAAAGACGATGGAGCCACTGCGGCGGCATCGCGCAAGAACGATTGACACCAACTAGGGCTGTTCCGCAACGTTCTCAATAGCGTCAAGTTATCTCGTCAATTCACAAGGAGCGGCTTTCGATCGTCGTCCGATTTCGAGTCGAGGGGAAGGTGGGGCTTGAGCTGGGGTTCAAAGTTTGCGCGAGAGTATCGGCTTGCTTCGCGAGTGGGACATACGAACCGAAAATCGAGCCCGCAAGGGGCGGCTTAGATGTCAGCCCAGGACGCAGCCGCCAGACGGAGTCCTGGATAGGCCGAGAAGTCAAGCTGAGTCCCGTAGGGTTCATTTCCCACTTGGCCCAGAACTCCGCTCCCACCCCAATTCGCGCAACCGCGGCGCGAATCGGGGACCCGGTTACGGTGCATCCTGAGCTAACGGCAGCGCCACCCCTTCGGGGTCCGATTTTCGTGCGTTCCACACGTTCGCCCAGAGCAAAGCTTTAAGTTCTCACGCCCGCGGCAAGCTCACGGCAATGGCTAAACAGGCTGCGGAAAAAGTCGAGAAATACAGTTGCTGCCACCGGCTAAAAGCCGGCTCGGGATCAAAATAGAGGACTTCTACGTGGCAACCATTCGGCAAGCTCAAGGCATGGCTGAGAAGCTGCGTCCCTTCAAAACCCCTTCAAACGCGAGGCCCCTTCAAACGCATCAACATCGGCCCCAAGCCGCGAACGTCATTGCTGGGGCGAATCCGGCGGCGGCGGCGCGGGCGTAGTCTGCGGTGGAGGAGCGGCAGGCAGCGAGACAATCTTTCCGGCTGCGTCGGAGTTGGTTGCCGTCTGCACACTCATAGCGTCGATGCCGGCGATTTTTCCATCCGTCGTCTGCGACCATTTCGGGGAAGCCAGCTCGAAGTTCCCGGCGGACGCATCCACATAGTTGATTTTCGACGCCACATTATTCTTGGGCGGAAAGGAATGGCTGGTATCGTCCGAGGTAAGCAGCATCACGTTCCCGCTGAAGCGCGGGTCGAGCGGCTGCGGGCTTCCCATGTAGTTCGTCAGTCCGTCCTTGCCCTGTGCTCCCCAATCGCCGGTAGGCTGGCGGCAAAGCACGTTATCCAGAATCCAGACGTTCGAGGTATAGGACTGTGGCGGCGGCCATTTCCACGCCTGATCGGCGTTAAACCAGACCGAGGTGTAGCATGGCGCTTTCCCGATCATTTGGACGGTGTTGTGCTGCAACACCACGTCTTCCATCAGAGGGCCGAGGGCGAAGCCGATGGGCCGGTATCCGGCTGGCGCTTTCTCGTCGCGCAATAAGATCAGGTTATTGGCGATCCTGATCCGCCTGGTCTCCGCGTGCCAGGTTCCATCTCTTACGTTGTCATCGAACTCAGTGAGGGTGAACCCGCCGTTGACGTTCTTGATGACGTTATTTTCGATGTCGATATCGTTGACGACCGTGTGCGGACCACCCTGGTCTTGCGCGACTCGCGGCGTCAGCAGGACCGAAGTGCCCAGCTGCGCGCTCTGCCAATCGTTCTCCATGATGTTTCCGGAGACCACCACGCGCTGCGCGCTCTTGAATTCCAAATTATTCTTGACCGACCATTTGCCTCTACCGGCGGTGGTCACAGGAATCCACGAAAGCGGCTTGTAGAGCCAATTACCGCGAATCTCAACATCGCCCGGAACGTAGGGATTCACCGGGCCGCCGGCGCCTCCGAAGAGAATGTTTTCGGTCGTGGCCGAAATGAAATTGTCGACAATCTTGAGCGGGCCGGGCGTGCGATACGCCAGAATTCCTTGCGAGTCCATGGTGGAGTCGTGAATGTCGGAGATGTGGCTGTCGATGACCGCGACGTTGATGCCGTTGGCCACCACCCCTTGCCGCGCATCCTGGGTATCGGAGCCGTGGATGTAACAGCGATCGACAGTGATGTCGTGGGGAAAGTCGTCGGCTGGCGCCAGGCCGGGAGCCACTTCTTTAGCCAGGGTGCGAACTTTTCCATCCACCCAGGAGGTAACAAAGTCGACGTTGACCAGGCTGTAGATGCGAGGCGCGCCGTCGGCGGGCATGATCTCCAGGCCCACCAGGCGATAGTGACTCGCACCCGGCTGAGCGGAGATCGCCGAGTCACTGTTCTTGCTCTCGATCTTCGCCATGTGGGCGGCTGAGCTGCGCCCGACTCGCTGGCCCGGCTGAGCTACCTGATCAATGCCGGCACTCTCGATATAGATCCAGCCATCGCCTGTCTTCGGCATCAAGCGGAAATTGCCGATGAAGGTCGCATCGGCGTCCAGAAGAATGGTATCGCCAGGTTTGGCGCCATCAAGGACAGCCTGCAAATCGTCGCCGTTGTGGACCTTGATCTCGCGTCCTGCCGGACGCTGATAGGTGGTGTCGAGAAGGGTCTTTGGAGGCTGCGGAACAGGCATCTCAGGCGCTTGCGCCGCGGCAAATTGGACTGCGCCAAGCACGCCCAGCAGAAGGCTCAACAGCAGTGTCTTGGTCTTCGTCATCGGAGTTTTCCTGGGAATCGAGATCGACAGCCGCTAGCCTGCACCTCGTAATGGCCAGTCCTAAATACATTTTTTTCGGCGCGCGTCCCTGAGTTTGAACATCGCCTCCGGGGAACTGGACGCCGTGAAAGTTGTCCCTACCGCAAATGCGGCCGGGAGGAATTCCTGATTGCTCGGTCGGCTGGTGTCGGCTGCTCCACCATGCATCTGCCGACGGAGTTTAGCACAAGGTGAAACGATAACCGGTCTATGGCAGCTGCCATATCTCCCCTCACTTGAAACTTGATCGGGTGCCATGGTCCGCAACCTCTGCTGCCGCAATGAGCCGCGGTTCGGCCGCCTCGCGGGCGACAAAGGTGAAGGTAGCATCGTTTGAAGTAACACTGTCTTGGTAACCACAAACAGTTACTTTCGTGTTAATCACGTCTACTTAGCACTTGTATGGAGGTGCTAGTGCGCACATAGTCGAAACCTAAAAGGGGAGTTTTCCCGAGACGGTCATTCTGGATTGCCCCCTTAAGTGCCTGCGCCACAGGAGAAGTTAGATGAATTCCACCCCCGTCGTCTCGTCACGCTTGCCGTTACGAGCCACTCTTCCCATATCTAAGCTATTGATCACATTATCTTTCTTAGTTGCCGTCCTAAACCCTGGGCTGATTGTGGCCCAAGAACCAGTTCCGGCGTTACCCCAAGCTTACGTTAATACGACCTGGAGTCCGCCTAACGGTGCTATATGGAATGTCAATTCGAGTTCCACTTTCACGCTGGCACTCAATCACGCCAACCCCGGTGACACCATTGTTCTGAGCAATTCGTCGGTGTATTCCGGGAACTTCACCCTGCCGGCGAAGACGAATCCTAACAATCTCTGGATCTATATCGAAACCTCCGGCTTGAGTAGCCTTCCGCCTCCAGGCACACGGATCAATCCTCAAACCCAGGGGCAATACCTGGCCAAGGTCACGACCTCCAACGTCAGCCCCGCTTTTATCCTGGCACCGGGCGCGAATCATTATCGTCTGGTCGGTCTGGAAATCACTTCCAATTCGACCCAGGGAGGGAATCAGCAGAACAATCCTCCCAGCAACAACTTTACCTACTGCCTGGTATGTTGGAACCCGGCCTTGGGATCGGCGGAGCCGGACTCAATCACCGTGGACCGCAGCTATGTTCATGGATCGCCCGCGCAAGACGTCGGTCAGGGTATCCAGTGCAACGCCACCAACTGCGCGGTGATCGATAGTTACATCTCTGACATTCATGAAAGCACCACTGATTCGCAGGCCGTTCTGGTTTACTGGTCACCGGGCCCCATCAAGATCGTCGACAACTATCTTTCCGCGACCACAGAAGACCTGATGTTTGGCGGAGCCGGCGGCTACAACGATCCCTACGTTCCGTCCGACGTCGAGATTCGCAACAATCACATGTTTAAACCGCTCACCTGGGATTCGTGCGGTGTGGGAGGTACGGTCCCACCTGGGGCGCTGCTGGCGAATGGAAGCGCATGTCCTCCGAGTCCCCGCAATCAATGGGAAGAGAAGAACAATCTGGAGATCAAGAGCGGACAGCGAATGCTGATTTCCGGAAACACCATGGAGAATACCTGGGTTAGCGCCCAGACTGGTTCTTCCGTGCTGTTTACTGTGCGCACCAGCCAGAGCGGCAACATCGCGGTGGTGGACGATATCACCTTCGAAAACAACGAACTCATCAACGTCGACAGCGGGTTCAATACGCTGGAAGAAGACGATCAGTGCAACGCACACGATGGTTATCCGCAATGCACCAACCCGGGCGAAAGCAAGCGGGTCAAGATTTATGACAATCTGGTCTTAATGCAGCCCAGCCTGGATACGTATCACCACATGGGCATCGTGATCGACGGCGGAAACGCTACGGATACAGGGCTGACCGACTACATCTTCCAGCACAACACCGTCTTGATGAGCGATCAATCGACGCTCCCCTACGCGATCTTTTACTCTCTTCCGCAATTGTCCTGGGGCTGCACGCCGCCACCGAACTTCTCCTCCAGCCACAACCTTTGGGTATTGGACAACGCCCTGGCGCAAGAACCGGACGGTGACTGTGGTTTCGTGAGCGCGGACGGGGTAGCCGGCCTGGCGTATTACATGGGCGATCCTAATCCCATGGCTCCCCGCTTTTTCGGTAACGCCATCTTCGCGCCGGGGCGCGTGTACACCTACCCCTCCAATAATGACGTGACGTCGACGGCGTTTACCTATGTCAACCCCAGCGGCGGAGACTACCAGCTCCTGGTTCCCGACTGGACTGACACCTCGGACGGCAAACTCGCCGGCATCGACTGGCCCACCTTGCAGCAGGAGAGCACGGCGCTGCTGACCGCGGGGGAAAACACGCTGTATGAAACGCAGGCGACCACGCTGAGCGCGACGGTCAGTGTCGAGGGCGCAAACGGTGCGCCGACCGGCACGGTGACCTTCATGATGGGCAGCACGGCACTGGGCACAGGAACACTGACAGCCATCGATGGCAACGACTCGTCAGCCAGCATGCAGTTGCGCGGCTCGCTGCTCAATCTGGGACCGAACAGCATCACCGCGGTGTACTCCGGCGATGGCAACTACACGGGCTCAACCTCGCCCTCGATTTCGGTAACGCTGCTGGGGTCCGATGAAGGCTTTGGAACAGTGAGCGTCGGAGTAGAGGCTCCGGTGCAGAGTCTCACCTACACCTTCAACAGCAACGCCCAGGTGTCGGCCATCAACATCCTGACCATGGGAGTATCCGGTCTGGATTACAAAGACGGCGGCAGCAGCACTTGCACCGTGGGCACGGCCTACACTGCGGGACAGAGTTGTACGGTGAGCGTGGCGTTCACGCCCTCGGCTCCTGGGTTACGGGCGGGGTCAGTAACCTTGTTCGCACAGGGTACCAACCAGCCTTTGAATATCTGGTTTCTGAGCGGGATTGGCGAGTCGCCCGCAGTGACCATCGATCCGGGTACGCAGACCACGACGGGAACCATTGCCAATGCGGCGACGTATGGCTCGGCGATTGACGGCGCCGGCAACGCCTATGTGGCTGACAAAGCCAACGGGCAGGTGGTGAAGATTGCTGTGGGCACGCTGCAGCAGAGTGTAGTCGTCAGCCAGTTGAGCGCGCCGACCTCGGTGGCGCTGGACGGCGCCGGCAACCTGTACATCGCCGAGAGCAGCGGCGTGGTCGTGGTGCCCAACGAGAATGGGACGCTCAACCCCGCCGATATGGTGACGTTGCCGATCGCGGGCTTGGGCCTGGCGCAAGGCATCGCCGAAGACGGCAACGGGAATTTGTACGTAGCCGACAGCGGTACGGGAAACGTGATTGAAGTGCCGGGCGGCTGGGGTGATCCGGTGACGATCGCCTCGGGACTGACGAATCCGCACGGCGTCGCCGTAGATTCGGCGGGTAACGTGTATGCGTCCAGCGACAATCAGGTGAGCGAGTATCCAGCGGGCGGGGGCGCGCCCATCCCCATGGGGACCGGATACAGCACGCCGCAGGATGTCGCCGTCGACGCTTCGGGCACAGTGTATGTCGCCGACACCGGGAATGCGCAAATTGTGAAAGTCGCGGTCGGGGGTGGATCGCAGTCGGTGCTGCCGGTAGCAGGTCTGGTTGCGCCGCATGGGGTGACGCTGGATGCCAGCGGGGATGTGTATGTCTCCGACGGCAGTAGCGTGTATGAAGTGAACCGGGTGCAGGCGGCCGCGCTGAACTTTGGCACGGTGCCGATCGGAACCAGTAGTTCGCCGCAGACCTTGCAGGTGTCGAACATCGGCAATCAGGAGTTGACGGTAACTGGGCTGGCGCTATCGACGACCTTTACCCAGCAGGCGTCGGGTGGCACCGATTGCAGTTCGAGTTCGCAACTGACCGGCGGCGGAGGGTGCGCGATTGCGATCATCTTTACCCCGACGACGTCAGGCGTGGTCAACGGGACCATGACCCTGACCGACAACACGTTGAACACCCCGTCCAGCCAGCAGACGGTGAGTCTGACCGGCACGGGCGTGCAGGTACAGCAACAGCCACAGACCATTACCTTCCCCAATCCGGGGACGCAGACTTACGGCGTCGCGCCGATCACTCTGACGGCGACCGCGACCTCCGGTCTGCCGGTGAGCTACACGGTGCTGTCTGGGCCGGCCGTGGTAAGCGGCAACGTGCTGACCATCACGGGAGCCGGTTCGGTGACGGTGCAGGCGAATCAGCCCGGCAATTATGCCTGGCTGCCCGCGCCGCCGGTGAACGACACCTTTACCGTGAATCCGGCCGTGCTGACAGTGACGGCCAACAACGCGTCAATGACCTACGGCGGAGCGGTGCCGACGTTCACCTACACCATGACGGGTTTTGTGAACGGTGACACGCAGGGAACGGCGACGAGTGGAACGCCGAGCCTAAACACAACAGCAACTTCTGCTTCGCCAGTAGGTAACTACAGCATTACCGCGGCCCAAGGTACGTTGACAGCGCAGAACTACACGTTCAGCTTCGTGAATGGAGCGCTGACCATCAATCCTGCGTTGCTGACGGTGACTGCCAACAATGCGTCGATGATTTATGGCAGCGCGCTGCCGACCTTCACCGCCAGCTATAGCGGATTCCAGAACGGCGACGGCCAGGGCGTGTTGCACGGCGCGCCCAGCCTGACCACGACGGCGACCTCGGCGTCACCGGTGGGCAACTACACCATCGTGGCCGCGCAAGGCACGCTGTCGACGCAGAACTATGTCTTCGCCTTCGTCAATGGAACCCTGACCATCACGCCGGCGGCAAGCATGACGGTTGCGACCTCGGGAATCAGCAGTCTGTATGAGAACCAGGCGACCACCCTGACCGGAACCGTGAGTGTCGTGGGTCTGGGAGGCGCGCCCAGCGGTACGGTGAACTTCATGTCGGGCAATACGGTGCTGGGCACGGCGACGCTGACCGCGATCGACGGCAACGATGCCTCGGCCAGCATGCAGTTACACGGCTCACAGCTCAGCCTGGGCGCGAACAGCATTACCGCGGTGTACTCCGGCAATGGCAACTACGTCGGGTCCACGTCGGCGACCATCACGGTGACGCTGCTGAGCTCCGATGAGAACTTCGGCGCGGTGAACGTGGGCGTGCGGGCGCCGGTCCAGACCATGACCTACACCTTCAACAGCAATGCTCAACTGACGGCCATCAATATCCTGACCATGGGAGCATCCGGTCTGGATTACAAAGACGGGGGCAGCTCCACTTGTACCGTGGGAACCCCCTACACGGCGGGGCAGAGTTGCTCGGTGAGCGTGGCGTTCACGCCGTCGGCTCCGGGTATGCGATCGGGGTCGGTAACCCTGTTCGCACAGGGTAGTAACCAGCCACTGAACACCTGGTATCTGAGCGGTGTCGGCCAATCGCCGGCAGTAACCATCGATCCCGGAACGCAGACCACGATGGGGACCATCGCGAACGCGGCGACCTACGGCTCGGCGATGGACGGAGCGGGCAATGCCTACGTGGCCGACAAGGCCAACGGGCAGGTGGTGAAGATTGCCGCCGGCACGTTACAGCAGAGCGTAATCGTCAGCCAGCTCAGCGCGCCGACCTCGGTGGCGCTGGACGGAGCAGGGAACCTGTACATCGCCGAAAGCAGCGGCGTGGTGATGGTGCCCAACGAAAATGGCACGCTGAATCCCGCCGATATGGTGACGCTGCAGATTGCCGGGCTGGGCCTGGCGCAAGGCATCGCCGAAGACGGCAACGGAAATCTGTACGTGGCCGATAGCGGCACCGGGAAAGTCATCGAAGTGCAGTCTGGAACGGGAACCATGGTCACCTGGGCAACGGGGCTGACCAATCCGCACGGCGTTGCGGTGGATTCGGCGGGCAACGTGTATGTGTCCAGTGACAATCAGGTGAGCGAGTATCCGACGGGCGGAGGCGCGCCGATTCCGATGGGGACCGGATACAGCATGCCGCAGGACGTCGCGGTCGATGCCTCGGGAACGGTGTATGTCGCCGACACCGGGAATGCGCAGATTGTGAAAGTCGCCGTCGGAGGCGGGTCGCAGTCGCAAGTGCCGGTGGCCGGGCTGGTTGCACCCCATGGGGTGACACTGGATGCGACCGGCGATGTGTACGTCTCCGATAGCAGCAGCCTATATGAAGTGAACCGGGTGCAGGCGGCAACCCTGAACTTTGGCAATGTCACGATCAACACGACCAGCCCGCCGCAGACTGTGCAGGTGTCGAACATCGGCAACCAGCAGCTGACTATGACCGCCCTGGCCATCTCGACCAGCTTTGTGCAGGAGCCGTCAGGCGGCACCGATTGCAGTTCCAGCTCACAACTGACCGGCGGCGGAGGCTGCGCGATCGCGGTAGCGTTTGCGCCCAGCACGACCGGGGTGGTGAACGGGACAGTGACCCTGACCGACAACGCCCTGAACAACACGGCCAGCCACCAGAGCGTCGGTCTGACTGGAACCGGAATGCCGCAGCAGTCGCAGACCATCACCTTCCCCAACCCAGGGACGCAGACCTACGGCGTGGCGCCGATCACGCTGACGGCGACCGCGACCTCAGGTCTGCCGGTGAGCTACACCGTGCTTTCCGGCCCGGCCGTGGTAAGTGGCAGCGTGCTGACCATTACCGGAGCAGGGACGGTGACGGTGCAGGCCAATCAGGCAGGCAACGCGCAGTGGCTGCCCGCGCCACCGGTCAACGACAGCTTCACGGTGAACCAGGCGGTGTTGACTGTGACTGCCAACAACGCGACCCGGCAGTACGGTCAGAACAATCCCACGTTCACCTATACGATGACCGGCTTCGTGAATGGTGACACGCAGGGCACGGCCACCAGCGGCGCGCCCAGTCTGACCACTACGGCCACCCCCACGTCGCCGGTGGGAAATTACACCATCACCATCACCCAGGGAACGTTGACCGCGCAGAACTATAGCTTCGTCTTCGTGAATGGGACGTTGACGATTACCCAGGCGACCGTAGTGATTTCGTGGATTCCGCAGACCTTAACCGTGCATGCCGGCCAGATGCTGGGTCCGGCCGGAGTACTGGACGCAACCGTGAGCCCGAACATAGCGGGGGCCATGCGTTACTCAACCGGTGTCAATCAGCATATCGTGGCGCTTCTGCCCACCAGCGCATTGCCGGTCGGGGTGTTCCATGTGATCGCGTCCTTCACCCCTCAGGATGGTACAGACTATGCGACTCCGGCTCCAGTCGTGCAAACCATCACGGCCCAGTAGCCAATAGTCTGAACCGAAGATCGCGCGCAAAGACTTCGAACTTTGCGCGCGATGTCACTGCCAGCCCCTGGCACCGAGCCAGCAGTGAAAACAGAGAAAGCCTCGCAAGCCGAAATCGCCCCGGCCGCCGAAGCGACCAGGGCGATGTTTGTCCGGCGATACGGTTACTGCCCTGGGTTGTAGCCTGCGGGCAGTCCATCCGTGGTGCACTGCTCATACGCGAAGTTCGTCAACTGGCCTTGAGAGTTGAACTGCAGACCTTGCACAGACTCATTGCAAGCTGTCCAGTGCTGTACCTGTTCATCACTCGGCACGCCCAGGACGTTGCCCACAAACCGGGGTGCAACCGGATTAGGATCAGACATGTAGTTCTGCAGCGCCGTCACGCCCTGGTAGCCGCAGTCGCCGGAAGGTTGGCTGGTAACCGCATTGTCCAGAATCCACACGTTATGGGTAGACGAGAACCCCGGAGGCGGGGTGCAGCCCCAAGACAACTGAGGCAGTGCGAACACATACCATCCCCATCCCATTTCTGAGTTGTCAGCCATGTAAGCTGAGTTGTGCTCGATGATGTCATCCGTCGAACCAATCGTGGTCACACCGCGATAGGTGTTGCCGCCATCCAAGTTCAACCACTGATTTCTGGTTGAGTCCTGGCCATGACGCAGCATCATTACGTTGTTGTAGACTTTGACGCGCTTCTCTTCACCGGGTGTAGTGCATTGCGGGTAGCCCTGCGCAGCCGAGCACTGACCGTCCTGCCCGATGATAAACACGCCCGAAGTCGTGCCCGTGAACACGTTGTCCTGAAGCAGAATGTCGTCCACCACAGCCAGATTTCCTGACTGACTGGTTCTGACCGTCAGATCGACTGCGAAGCCAACCTGACCGCTCGGCCAGTTGTTCTGCATGGTGTTATGCGTGATCTGGACACGGCGACCACTCTTAACTTCCAGGTTGGTCTTCGCAATCCATTGCTGGTTGCCGTTGCAGACAGTGCCGTTAGGCAGAACGAATCCGCCAGGCACAGTTCCGTGCACTCCGCACGAATCCCAAGAAGGTTTCTTCACCAGATCGTTGCTGTCGATAACCACGTCAGAGGGCACCCAAGGATTGTTGTAGTTCCCAGCGCCGCCGAGCATGACGTTCTCGGTAGTGGCTTCCAGGAAGTTGTTGACGATCTTCAACGGTCCAGGCGTGAAGTACGCCAGAATCGCCTGCGAGTCGAAAGTACTCTCGTGAATGTCGTAGATGTAGCTGTCAACCACGGCGCCGTTGGAGACGTTCAGTTGGATAGCCTGCCCAACGTCCTGGGTATCCGAGCCGTGCCAGATGGTGCGGTCGAACGTAAACGAGTCGGGCACTACCTGCCCAATTACCGGCGAGTAGCAGAACAAGCACCACGAGAAGTTGTTGCTTGGCGGGTTGTTGCCTGAGTTCCCGCCTTGCGTCGAGTTCGACTGCACCTGCACGCCGACAAACCGGAAGTGATTCGCTCCAGGTGCAGGCGAAAACACCGAGCTGACATTCGGCGTCGTGATGATGGGCATATTGACAGCATCGGACAGACCCACCCGAGTTCCCGGCTCAGGTAGAGAAGCCAGCGCGGAAGTCTCAATGTAAATCCATTCCCCTTCAGGATTGGTCTTGTCAGGGATGGTGAAGTTGCCGCTGTAAGTAACGCCAGCATCCAAAACGATGGTGTCGCCGGGAAGCGACGAGTTCAAGAAGCTCTGGAACTGCGCGGCCGTATGTGCGGCCAGCCGGTTGCCGGTTGGCGGATTCCACGTAGTATCCACGGATGCCTGCGGAGGCGTAGGTTGAGGCATAGCACCCGGCACCGCAGTCACCGTCAAGGTAAGGGTTACCGACTGCAGAACTCCTCCCCCGTTGCCGGTGATGATGATGGGATAGGTGCCGATCGGGGTTCCGGCGGTGACGCTAATCAGGATGACCGAGTTGCCGGCGCCCGGAGCCAGGATGGTGCGCGGATTGAAGCTGAGCGTGGTTCCGGAAGGAACTCCGGCCGAGGACAAAGCAATGGCGCTGTTGAAGCCGCCGACAATCGCAGTCGTCGCGGTCGCATTGGTGGCATTGCCTTGAATCACGCTGACCAACGACGGCATCGCAGTAAGGGTGAAGCTGGGCAACGGTGCCGCAGTCACCTTGAGTGAGAAGGTCGTGCTCTCGCGCAGGCCTTCGCCAGCACCATACACGGTTACGCTATAAACCCCGACCGTGGTGCTCGAGGCTACTGAGATGGTCGCGGTGGAGTTGCCGGCGCCCGGTGCAGGAATCGGATTCGGACTGAACGTAGCCATAGCCCCAGCCGGAAGACCAGCCGTGGACAGCGTGATGGAACTGTTGAATCCGCCGCTGGTAGTCGCGGTGACAGTGACGTGCCCTTGGTTTCCTTGCTGAATGGTCAAGCTGTTCGCCATAGAGAACAGATTGAAGTGGCCGACTTGCTGCGGCGAAACGGTCAACGTCAACAGCTGCTTGGCGGTGTGGCTGGCTGTGTCTTTCACTACCAGGTAGAACTGGTAGCTGCCTGGTACCGTGGCCGTGCCCCCGAGGGCAGCGCTGCCTGTCTGTACCTTAGCTTGCTGTATGGCGATACCTGCCGGCAGCGCCGGTTTCGCGGTTAGGCTGACTACGCTCCAGGTGTAGGGTGGATTGCCGCCGGTTGCCTGGATAGGTGCGCTGTAAGGAACATTGGCAGTCGCCGCAGGAAGCGACGTAGTGACAATGCTGAGTGTGCTGCCTTGAGCCTGCCCAAAGCAGGCCGCGAGCAATGCCAGTAGCATGAGTACTTTGATGGTCTTAGACATGAAACTCCTAGGAAAGAAGAAGAATTGCGGTACAAGATAGGGTGTGCGAGCCAAACGTAACTGCCTCCACAGCAGCGACGTTAAGCTATCGATCGAGGGGTTGCTACTGGCTTGAGGGCTAAATTGAGGGCAGCGCGGGTAGCTGTACTTGGCTGGACTGATGTACAGGTGGAGGATTATTCCTTGGTGAAAGCGCGAGCCTTTTAAGAGACTGTGTCACGACGAAGAGGAAATTTTTGGGTGGAACAAAGGGTGGAATAACCGATCAAACTAGCCGCAACGCGGCGAGATGAAGTTAGCCGGGCGGCGTAAGCCCCCGGTCAAGCTTTCAATTACCCACAAGTCTGGCTGGATGGGTCGGGGGTGGGCGGTTTGTGAAATAGGTTCAGCCTCAGGGTAAGCACTTATGCGACAGGCATAGCGGATGCTGAACTGCCGTCATGAACGAACAGCAGGGACGGTTGAGGTGGGCTGAGCAAGATCTCGGCTGCACGACTTCCCGGAGCGATGTCTGGATTGATCAAGAACTTGCGGACTCCCAATTCAGAGATGTGCGGCTGGGCAAGCGATTTCGCAAGCTTCTACAGCAGTTCTCCGACGGCCTAGGTGGAAGCATCCCATGGGTTTGCCAGGATTGGGCGAACACCAAGGCTGCCTATCGTTTTTTCTCGAACGGCAAGGTTAGCGAAGAAGAGATCTTGGCCGGACATTTTCCGTCCACCCGTGAGCGATTTGCCGCCAGCGACGGGCCGGTTCTGATTCTTCATGACACGACAGAGTTCATTTACCGGCGTGACGATGTGACCGCTGTGGGGGTTCTTCACGACTCAACCGCGGGCCGGGACAATCTGGGCCGTGTGCGCCACCATACCGTCTGCGGCATCTCTATGCACTCCAGTCTAGCGGTCACCTTGGCAGGTCTGCCGCTGGGTCTGGTGGCCATCAAGTTCTGGACCCGAGACAAGTTTCATGGCTGCAATGCCTTGAAGAAGAAGATCAACCCCACCCGCGTCCCCATCGAAAAGAAGGAGAGCGTCCGCTGGTTGGAAAACCTGAGGCAGTCCAGCGCCCTGTTGAATGATCCCCAGCGCTGTGTCCACATCGGCGATCGCGAGAGCGACATCTACGAACTGTTCTGCACCGCCCAGCAGATGGGCACCCACTTTCTGGTGCGCACCTGCGTCGACCGCCTCGCCGGAGACGGTACCAGCACGATCGGCAAGGAGATGAAGCAGGTGCGCGTTCAAGGCCTGCACCGCATACAGGTCAGAGACAAAAAAGGCGAGTTGTCCGAGGCCGTGTTGGAGATTCGCTACTGTCGTCTGGTAGTTCTTCCGCCCATGGGCAAGCAAAAAAACTACCCGAAACTGATTCTCACCGCCATCCACGCTCAAGAACGAGGCAGGCCGCACGGACGGGACAGAATCAACTGGAAACTGCTCACCGACCTGCCGGTGTGTTCGCGCCAAGAGGCCGTTGAGAAACTGGTCTGGTATTCCATGCGATGGAAGATCGAGACGTTCCACAAGATCCTGAAGTCCGGCTGCAAGGCAGAGGAGGCGAAGCTGCGAACGGCGGAGCGGCTGGTAAATCTGTTGGCGGTCCTCTGCATCCTGAGTTGGCGAATCTTCTGGATGACCATGATCAACCGCGCGGCACCCGAGGCTCCACCGGAACTGGCATTCACCAGGATAGAGCTTCGGCTGCTCGATGCACTGGTGAAAGACAAGCCTACCCGCAGGCGCAAAGAGACACTCTCCACTTATCTAACCAAGGTGGCACAACTCGGGGGCTATCTCGCTCGTGCTACCGATTCTCCACCCGGCAACTTAGTCATGTGGAGAGGCCTGTCCCGTCTCACTGATATCGAACTGGGGGCAACCATCGGTGCTGACTTTATGGGTAATTGAAAGCCGGTCAAGTGGGAGATTATTGTGAGCCGCAGAGCGGCGACACCAGTTGCGACACAGTCTCTTTAGCCCACGAAAGTCAAGGTTTCCAACAAACGTCTTAGCTACGGACCAGTAAGGCCGGGTCCTTGTAATATCTGGCTCTGTTGACCGCCTGCTGTGTCGCCCCTGGAAAGGGCTTAAACATAAAATCGCAGCCTACCCAGCGCTGAAGCGCTGGGCTATGTTGTCGCCGTCCCGCAATGCGGGACTCGGTTTTCGTGACGCAAATATAAGCGCAAACCAACAGGTCAAAGCAAGGATGTCAACGGCGCAGGGTATTAGAAAACCCAGCCGCGCCAGGCCGGGGCTAAAGCCCTTTTTAACCGCGGCCGCAAGTTTCGCGGGCCTGAAGGCCCGCGCTTCCAACTAGACCTGGGCTTCCAACTAGACCTGGGCTTCCAACTAGACCTGGGCTTCCAACTAAGGATGCTCGTTATCGAGGGGAGTTGTGGCGGGACGAACCTACTCGCCCGGCTCCGCTGCGGGAGCCGGGGGTAGGTCACGAACTAAGCTTAGCTTGCGCGATCGCTTCTGGTTCTACTGAGTTTGGGCTTGCTCCAGAGCGGTATAGTCGATGCCCGATATCTTTCCATCGGTAGTATCGGTCCAATCCGGGGTAAGGAGCTGATAGTTCCCCTGCCCGGGATTGACATAAGTGAACGGTGTGGTAGTGGCATCGTTATGGGCGGGCCAAGTTGCAACATGGTCGCCACTGGGGACGAACATGACATTACCCCAGAGTCGGGTTGCCAGCGGCGAGGGATCGCCCATGTAATAGGTCATGCCAGCCGTACCGGTCTGTCCCCAATCGCCGGTGGGCTGGCGGCACAGTGCGCTGTCCAGCATCCACAGGTTGTGCGTGTAGGATTGCGGCGGCGGCCATCCCCAACCCGATTCACTGTTGAAGTAGAACGACGCGGTACAGGTGGAACCATCGCTGACCAGCACCGTATTGTGCTGGAATACAAGGTCGGTCTGGTTGGTTCCCACCGAGAAGGCAACGTGGCGTGAACCATCGTTGGCCGGACTCATCAGCAGAAGATTGTTGTAGATCTTCCAGCGCTTCGACTCGCCCGGGTTGGTGCAGTTCGGATAACCCCACTCCGCGCCGCACTCGTCGTCGGTTTCGATCATGCTCCAACCGGCATCGACATTGGTGAGAACGTTGTTTTCCATGGTAATGTCGTCCACCACCGCGATATTGCCGCTTTGACTGGTGCGCACGGTGAGATCGACGGAGTAGCCCTGTTGACCGCTTAGCCAGTCATTCTCCAGGATGTTGCCGCTAATCCAGGCGCGCTGCCCGCTCTTAAATTCCAGGTTGTCTTTGACCACCCACTCGGCGTTGGGAGGCAGGGTAATTCCCGGCTCGTCCCAGGACAGCGGTTTGTAGAAGTGGTTTCTACGCAGCTCGATGTCGGAGGGCACGTAAGGATTGTTGTAGCCGCCGGCTCCGCCAAACATGACATCTTCGGTGGTCGCCGAAATGTAATTGTTGACGATCTTGATGGGACCGGGCGTGAAGTAGGCAATGATCCCCTGCGAGTCGTTGGTGCTCTGGTGAATGTCGGAGATGTAGCTGTCAATGATCGCGAAGTTGGTACCGTTGGCGGTGACGCCCTCGCGCACATCCTGGGTGGGGGAACCGTGAATATAGTTGCGATCGATGGTGATCGAATCCGCCAACTGCCCGCCGATTGAGGTGGGAGGGTAGATCAGGAAATAGGAGAAGCAATTGACCGGCGGGTTGTTTCCCGAGTTACACCCCTGGTTTGAGTTGCTGGTGACTTCCAGGCCGACCAGGCGATAGTAATTGGCGCCGGGATTGATCGTGATCGCCGGACCGGTGTTGGGCGTGGTGATCTTGGCCATGTACTGTTCATCGTTGAGCGGATTGACCCTTGTGCCCGGAGGCGAAAGATTGCTCAGTCCGGAGGTTTCGATGTAGATCCAGAGATGGTTAGGATTCGTCTTGGCGGGGAGGGTAAAGTTCCCCGAATAGGTGACGGAATCGTCCAAAATGATGGTGTCGCCGGGTGCAGCCTGGTTCAGAGCATTCTGGAAGCTGGAAGCCGAATTCACGTTCCATGTCGTTCCCGTGGGCGGGTTCCAGGTCGCGTCGACATAGACTCGGGGACGCGCTGGGAATGGCTCGCCGCTCTGGGCGACCACGGTGAGCGTGAGGGTTGCAGTTTGCTGAACGTTGCCGCTGCTGGCTGTCACCGTAATGGTATAAGTTCCCGGCGCGGTAGTACTGCCCACCACGATGGTCATGGTCGCGATGCCCGCGCCCGGCGCTGGAATGGTAGCCGGAGCGAACGTGATCGTCGTATTCAAAGGAGCACCGGAGGATGTGAGCGTGACCGCGCCGTTGAAGCCTCCACTGACGGCGGTGATCACCTCGCCGGTAACCTGATTGGCTTGCGGAACATTAATTACAGGCGGCACCACGGAGACGGTTAAGCTTCCCCCTGCCGACGTAACCGTCAAGCTTACGGTAGTGCTTTGCTGAGTTCCGCCGCCGTTGCCGGTTACGGTGATGGGGTAGGTTCCCGCCGGCGTGTTTGAGGCAACCGTAATGGTCATCGTCGATCGACCCGAGCCGGGCGCAGGAATGGGATTCGGGCTAAAGCTCACCGTGGTGTTCGAAGGCGCGCCCGTCGCCGAGAGGCTGATCGCGCTATTGAAGCCGTTCAAAGCTGTAGTGACGATCGTGGTGCTTCCCTGATTGCCTTGCGTGATGGTCAGCGAGGCAGGCGACGCAGTGATGGTGAAGCTGGGCTGCTGTTGCGCGGTAACCGTCAGAATGACCGCGATGACTTTGCGAATCCCGCCTCCGCTGGAGGTAACGATGATGGGATAAACACCTGGCGTGACCGAGCTGCCCACTGAGACCGTCATCGTGGAACTACCGGATCCGGGCGCAGGGATTGGGTTGGGACTGAAGCTGAACGTGACGGCAATGTACTTGTTGGGCAACGTCGCCGCTAAGGTGATGGGGTTGTTGAATCCGCCGCTAATCGTGGCCGTGATGGTAGACGTACCCTGGTTTCCCTGGGCCACCGTGATGGCCGTAGGCGAGGCTGAAATCGCATAGTTGCCTTGCGCCTGGGCTGTCTGCGCAAGAATCAAAATTCCAAATAAACAGAAATAGGGGATGAAACGGCCTGACCGGTTGCTGCTCATGATCACTCCTTGGTATCGGCGGGCAAGGTCCGCTGGTATGCTGGAGACCAGCGGGGTTTTCCGAAATTAGTTCTCTAACGACGACTCTAGGCGGTCACCGTCCGATAGTCACCGGTAATCGCCATCTTTATAAACTAAGGTAACCGATTTAGTGGTTACTACTTAGGTCTGTGGAAGATAATAGGCGCATCCGGACCTGAAGCGAATGAGTGGCCAACCTTTAGAACGAATCCCGGTGCTGCTGATGGTCCGGGAGTTGGGACTCGGCGGGACGGAGCGCCAATTGGTGGAGACGGCGCGCTTCCTCGATCGCGAGCGGTTCGTTCCTCACGTTGGTTGCTTTCGTCCGGGCGGATTACGACGGAAGGATTTGGACCAGGCGGGTGTCCCGGTGATGCACCTGCCGGTCTATTCCTTTAAATCGCCGGCGGTGTTCAAGGCGGTGGCGCAGCTGATTGGTTATATTCGCCAAAACCACATCCAGATTGTTCATTCGTTCGACGCCCCGCTTAATGTATTTGCTGTGCCGGTAGCTCGCCTGGCGGGAACGCCGGCGGTGATTTCAAGCCAGCGCGGCGATCGCGACCTGACAACGCAACGGCTCAAGCGGCTTCTGCGGATAACCGACCGGATGGTCGACGCGGTGGTGGTGAATTGCGAATACATGCGGCGATACCTGATCGACGAGGAGCGCGTGGCGCCGCCGAAGGTACGGCTTTGTTACAACGGAATCGATACCGAACAATACCAACGCCGCAGCGTGGGTTCGTCGAGTAGCGAGCAAGTGGTGATTGGCACGGTCTGCGCGTTGCGTCCGGAAAAGGGAGTGGACACGCTGATACGGGCTTTCGCCAGGCTGCCGCAATCGGGCGCGCAGTTAGTCATCGTCGGCAGCGGCCCTGAGGAAACGAGATTACGGGGCCTGTGTGCGGAGGTCGGTATAAGGAATTATCACTTTGAGCCGGCGACAAATGGCGTAGCCGCGTGGCTGAGCCGCATCGATATTTTCGTGCTGCCTTCACGTTCCGAAGCGTTATCGAATGCATTGATGGAGGCCATGGCTTGCGGCTGTGCTCCAGTCGCATCGCGCGCCGGAGGCAATCCGGAGCTGATTGAAGATGGGCAAAATGGAATGTTGTTCCAGGTGGATGCCGTGGACGAGTTGGCGCATCATCTGAACCCAGCTATTGGGAGATGCGCCACGACGGCAGAGATTGGCGCTGGCCGCTGCGGAAAAAATAAGGTGCCAGTTTACGTTCGCCGAGGCGGCTCGCACCATGCAGGGAATCTATGAATCGGTGCTTAGTTCGAGCCCCCGGAAGTTGAGCGTTCCGGCTGCATCTTCCGGCTAAAGAGGCTCGACAGGTGTTGGAGGTTCTTGCCAAGCTCGTAGCGGTCGGCGACCCGCTCCCGCGATCGGTGAGCCATTTGCCGGCGGAGTTCGGGCTGGTCCATCAGTGTGGCAATGGCCGCAGCCAGTTCGGTAACATTCGCCGGAGTTACCAACAGGCCTTCAATCCCGTCGCGAATCAGCTCCGGTATCCCAGTAACCCGGGGGGCAACACAGGGTACTCCGGACGCCATGGCCTCCATCAGCACCACGGGAACGCCCTCGGAAAAGCTGGACAGCACACACAGGTCGCTGGCGGTGTAGAGCTGGCGTAGCTCCGCCTGGTTCTTCCAGCCGGCGAAGATGACCCGGTCGGCGATTCCGAGCTGCCGCGATTGTTCTTGCAGTTGGCGGCTGTCGGGTCCGTCGCCCACTAAGCGCAAACGGACATCTCGGCCTTCGGAGACCAGCTGCGCGAGCGCGTCCAGAAGCAGAGGATAGCCCTTTACGTCGGCGAGCCGGCCAACCGAAATCAACTCGAACGGAGCAGGCTTCTCGCGAAACGGTGCCGCCTGCCATCCCTGGATATCGATGCCCAGGGGTGCGACCTCAATCTTGTGCCAGTTCGACGGCGAGGACCACAGCATGATCTGGCTGCGGCAAAAGTAGCTGATTCCAGTTACCAACTCGGCGGCCGCAACCTTCTCGCGGATGCGGAAGCCTTCGGGATCGAAGAACTCCGATGGGCCGTGAATCGTCATCGACAGTCCGACATCAAAAACCTGGCTCAGGATGAGAGCGACTGTCGTGGTGTAAACGGAATGGACATGCACGATGCCGGCCCGGCGCAAGCGATGCCCGGCCACAACCGCTTCCACGAAGTAAGCCATAGCCCGCGCGGTGGAGTGAGGATGGAAGCGGCCGATCTTCCAGGCGGTGAGCAAACCGCGCAGGTAACGCGCCGGGCGGCCGGCGAAGGTCGCCAAGTGCGCCGTCAGGATTGCGAGCGGGCTGCTTCCCAGGATGTACCAGGTGGAGTTCTGCTCTTGCTGCTCGGCATCCGACAGCGGCGAGGGCCGCTTTCCCGGCCGGCGGATGGAAACCGTTTGAATGTCCCAGCCAAGTTCCCGTAGCCCGCGCACTTCGCGCAACAGATAGGTGTGGCCCAGGGTCGGGTACTCACTCAAAAGGTAGGCGATCTGCATAGTCAGGGAAACGGCCGTTAATGGGCAGGTTTGCCGATTTGGTCAATGCGGCTGACACGAATCCTGTGGAACTCGGCTTCACCCCATGCCCGGAAGAATAACCATGATAAACTACACCCACTTGACCGTAGGGTAGCGGTTTCCCCCCGCCGCGCACGGCCCTTTGCGGGCCAAAACATCAGTTTCCTGGAGCCTGACCCGTGAGTCCTGCAGCAACAGCCGAGAAGTCGATCGAGCGCCGGCAACCCGATGCCATCCTCAGCCTCATTTTCCCTATTGTTGTGGCGTTCATCTTCGCCATCTTTACCGGACTTCCAGAGTTTCTCCCCGGCATTAGGGAGGCACGACCGGTTTTCTTCATCGGAGCCCTGGGGCTGATCGCGGTGGGCGTCACCGGGCGTTTCATGAAGGTGTTGTCGACTCCGGTGGGCAAAGCTTTGACCCTGTTCACGGCTTGGTTTCTACTTTGCATCCCCTTATCCATGTGGCGCGGGGGCAGTATTCAGGTTTTCACCGATCACTGGTCCAAGTCGTTCCTGGCCTATGTGCTGACAGCCGGCTTGATTTCAACCGCCCTGGAATGCAAGAAGATATTTCATACCATCGCCTACAGTACCGGGTTTCTGGCGATCGCGGCCTTGGAGTTCAGCCGCTACAGCGAAGACGGACGTCTAGAGATGCCGGGAGGCCGCTACTCCAATTCGAATGACCTGGCCTGGACGTTGCTGTTGGGATTGATTTTCCTTTGCTATGTGATTCTGCAGAGTAAAGGCATGAGGAGAGTGGTAGCGGCACTGCTTACGCTGCCCGTCCTCCTGGCTCTATCCCGAACCGGTTCGCGCGCCCTGTTAGTCGGCACAGCCGTACTGTTCCTCTATGTCTTCTTCCGCGCGTCCAATCCGAATCGGGCCAAGATGATCGTAGCGCTTCCCGTCGTGTTCATCGTTCTCATTGTGATGATGCCGCACGAGCTACGAGACCGTTACACCACATTGTTTGACCAGCACAAGGATCCTTCCGAGCTGTCCGCTGCCCAACTGGATGCGGCCAACTCCAGCGAGTCCCGCCTGACCTTGCTCAAGGATAGCGTTATCCTGACCCTCAACCATCCGTTCTTTGGGGTCGGGCCAGGGAATTTTCAGGTCGGCCAGGCTAATCTGGCTATCGGCCGCGGCGAGGGCGGTGGCTTGTGGCACGTTAGCCACAATACCTACACCGAGTTGTCTAGCGAAGTGGGTATTATCGGACTTTTGATCTACTTCGGATTCCTCATCCAATGTTGGCGCGTGCTGGCCCAGGTCATCCGCAAGAAGAGGTCGATCAGCAAGGACGTGCGCATCATGGCGATGACCCTGCAAGCGGCATTCCTGGTGCTGGTCACCGTCGCCTTCTTCGAGAGCTTCGGATACGAAGCCAGCGTGCCCATTGTGGCCGGCTTGATTACCGCGCTGAGTACGATCGCCGGCAACCAGCGGCGGCGACCGACGGTGCAGGAGGAATTGCCGCCCACTCCGGCCGAATTGCCGGAACCGGAGTACGAGCCAGCCTGGAGCGGACGGCTCTACTGACATGTGCGGCATCGCGGGAACGGTGGTGGCGGATGGCGGCGGAGAAAGCTCGTCGTCGATTCGCCGCATGACCGGTATCATCGGCCACCGCGGCCCTGACGGTGACGGCTTCTACGAAAACGATGGCGTGGCTTTCGGCCATCGCCGCCTGAGCATCATCGACCTGGCGACCGGCTCTCAGCCGATGACCAACGAAGACGGCTCGTTGTGGATCACCTATAACGGCGAGATCTTCAATCATGCCGATCTTCGGCCGGAACTGGAGCGCGCCGGTCACCGCTATCACAGCCGCTGCGACACCGAAACCGTTCTCCACGCCTACGAGCAGTATGGCGACGAGTGCGTTCGCGGCTTCCGCGGCATGTTTGCCTTCGCGGTGTGGGACCAGACGAACCAGCGCCTGTTCTGCGCGCGCGACCGGCTGGGAATCAAGCCTTTTTACTACTTCTGGAACGGCCGGCTGTTTGCCTTCGCCTCCGAGATCAAGGCGCTGCTGGAGCATCCGGAAATCTCCGCTCGCCTGAACGAAACGCTTCTCCCTGAGTATCTGGCATTCGGCTACAACAGCGGCGAGGAGACGATGTTTGCCGGCATTCGCAAGCTCATGCCGGGGCACACTCTCACTTTGCGTTGCGGCAAGAATCCGAGCCTGGAGATCAAGCAGTTCTGGGATCCTCCTTGTCCCACGGAATTCGCAAGCCGCAGCGATGACGATTGGATTGCGGAATGCCGCACCCGGCTGGAAGATGCCGTGCGCACGCGGCTGATGAGCGATGTGCCGATTGGAATGTTTCTCAGCGGCGGCGTCGACTCCAGTGCCATCGCGGCCATCATCAAGCGATCGACGTCGGGGCCGGTGAAGACGTTTGCCGTGGGATACGGTGAATCCGATTTCAGCGAACTCGCTTATGCGCGGCAGGTGGCCGAGCGCATCGGCACCGATCATCATGATGTCGTCATCTCGATGGACGATTTCTTCAATGCTCTGCCCAAGCTGGTGTGGCATGAAGACGAACCGATCAGCTGGCCGTCTAGCGTGTCGCTGTACTTCGTCGCGAAGTTGGCGGCCGAGCGCGTGAAAGTGGTTCTTACCGGCGAAGGCAGCGACGAACTGTTTGGCGGCTACGCCCGGTACCGCTTCTATCAGCTCAATCAGCGCTGGATGAACGCTTATCGCAGCGTTCCCAGTAGCGTGCGCGGCGGCATTCGCGATCTGGTGTCGAATCGTCCGATGCTGTCGGCGTCGCTGCGGCGCAAACTGGGCCACACTGTGCTGGGCCGCGACGCCAACATCGAATCGCTTTACCTGGATAATTTCTACTGCGCCTTCGACTGCCGATGAGGTGAAGCAGCTTCTGGCCGCGGGTTACGCCGAGAATCCCTATGCCTTCTTCCTGAAGTATTGGGACGCGGTCAAGCGTTCGCCCACGCTCAGCCGCCTGCTGTATGCCGATCAGAAAACGTACCTGGTCGAGCTGCTGATGAAGCAAGACCAGATGAGCATGGCGTGCTCGATCGAAAGCCGCGTACCCTTCCTCGATCACGTGTTCGTGGAATTTGCTGCCTCGGTGCCGCCGCACATGAAGCAGCGGGGAAAAGAAGGGAAGTACATCCTGAAGAAAGCCGTTGGCGATCTGCTGCCCGAGAGCATTATCTATCGCCAGAAGCAGGGCTTTCCCACGCCGATTCGCGATTGGCTGCTGCGCGATCGAGCCAAAGTTCTGGTTGACTATCTGCGCGATCCCGAAGGCATCCTCTCTGCTTATATCAATCAGGAGTTCCTCAAAGACCTGCTGGAGAAGCACTACAGCGGCAAGTATGATGCGACCGATCGCATCTGGCGACTGCTGAATCTGCAGGTTTGGGGAGACATGTACTTGACCGGACGCCGCGAGCAGTTTTGGGATGGCTTACTGCAGGTTCCTGCCGGCGCCGCTCAAACCGCATGAGAATCCTGTGGGTCAAGTGCGACTTTCTGCATCCCACGACGCGCGGCGGTCAAATCCGGACGCTGGAGATCGTGAAACGGCTGCACGCCCGGCATGAAGTTCACTACCTGGCTTACGACTCCGATAATCCCGAAGGACTGAAGCGGGCTCCGGAATACTGCACGCGAGCCTATCCGGTGCGGCTCGACGTGCCGCCGCGAAGATCGCCGGCCTTCGTTGCTCAGCTGGCCGGGAATCTGTTCTCGTCAATGCCGCTGTCGCTTAGCCGCTACTGTTCGGAGGCCATGCAGAAGCAAATCGCCGTCGTCCTGAACGAAAGTCAGTTCGACAGCGTGGTCTGCGACTTTCTTTCTCCAGCACCGAACTTCGCCAGCCTCGGGCAGTGCGTACTTTTTCAGCACAACGTGGAGACGACGATCTGGCGGCGTCACGCGGAGAATGCTCCGGATCCGCTGCGGAAGCTATATTTCAAAGTTCAGGCCGACCGCATGTTTCGCTGGGAGCGTCGCATGTGCCGGGAGGTGGCCGAGATCATCGCCGTCTCTCCCCAGGATGCTGCCTTGATGCGCGAGATGTTTGGCGTGGGTGAAGTAGCCGCGATTCCCACCGGCGTGGACCTCGACTTTTTCCGGCGTCCGGCGGACGTTTCGCCCAAAGCGGACTTGGTCTTTCTGGGTTCGATGGACTGGATGCCGAACATCGATGGGGTAGAATATTTTGTTCGGGAGATTCTGCCGCTGATTCGTAAGCAAGTGCCGGAATGTCGGCTGGCGGTAGTTGGTCGAACCCCCTCGGCGTCCACCAAGGCCTTGGCCGAACGGGATCCGGGGATCCAGGTGACCGGTACGGTTGCCGACGTGCGGCCGTGGCTTTGGGGTTCGAAAGTGTCGATCGTGCCTCTGCGCATTGGTGGAGGGACTCGGCTAAAGATTTACGAGTCCATGGCGGCAGGCACTCCCACGGTTTCAACCAGCATTGGCGCCGAAGGCCTGGATGTCAGTCATCCGGCCAATATCCGCTTGGCCGACACGCCGGCCGGATTTGCGGAACAGTGTATTGAGCTGCTGGAAGATGCGCGCGAAAGCGAACGCCTGGCAGCGGAAGCCTTGGCTTTAGTCACGGCGCGCTTTTCCTGGGACGTGGTTACCACGGAGTTCGAGCGCTTGCTGTTGGCGGCGCGGAATCGTGCTCCCGCTCCCCAGCCTTCAACAAGGTAGAGCAGGCCGTATAGGAGCTTTCGGAAACGAGAAGATTGCGGGATGAACGCGAGCGTGATGGCCCGCACTTCCCGCGTACTTGAAACGGGGCTTGAATGAAAAAGTTGCAGAAGGTTGTGATCGTTGGCGGGTGCGGGCATGTTGGACTTCCGCTCGGCATTGTTTTAGCCAGCCACGCTGGATTGCAGGTTGACCTGCTGGATCTGGATGCCAAGAAGGTTGACCTGGTGAATTCCGGGACCATGCCGTTCATGGAGCGCGGAGCCGACGAACTGTTGAGCAAGGTGGTGAAGAAGTCGCTCAACGCTACCCTCGATCCCAGCTGCATCAATCATGCGGATGCGGTGATTACGGTGGTAGGCACGCCGGTTGACCGGCACATGAATCCTACCGTGGGCGACGTTTACCGCAGTATCGACGCCCTGCTCGATCACATGCAGGATGGCGCCCTGCTGGTGCTGCGCAGCACGGTCTATCCCGGAGTCACCAAGCTGGTGCATGATCGATTGCGGCGGCTGAACCGAAAAGTTCTGCTGGCCTTCTGTCCGGAACGCATTGCCGAAGGGAACGCCATTGAAGAGTTGATCAAGCTGCCGCAGATCCTTTCCGGATTCGAGCCGGAAGCGATGGCTGCCGCCAGCCAGTTGTTCGGCTTGGTCGCGCCCTCGCTGATCGAGCTGACTCCGGCGGAAGCGGAGCTGGCCAAACTGTTCACTAACGCCTGGCGATACGCCAACTTCGCCATCTCCAACCAGTTTTATATGCTGGCAGAAAGCCGCGGCCTCGACTTCTACCGCATTCACGATGCGGTGACCCGCGATTATCCGCGCATGCGCAGCTTTGCCAAAGCCGGCTTTGCTGCTGGTCCCTGTCTGCTGAAGGACACGTTGCAGCTGGCAGCTTTCTCGCAGAACAATTTCTTTCTCGGCCACGCCGCCATGTTGATCAATGAAGGGCTTCCCCAGTTTCTGGTGGAGCAGATTCGGGTGCACGACTTGTCCAGCAAACGAGTGGCGATCCTGGGCATGGCCTTCAAGGCGGAGTCGGACGACAAGCGCGACAGCCTTTCCTACAAGCTGAAGAAGTTGCTTGAAGTGGAAGCTCTGGAAGTGCTTTGCACCGATCCTTATATTTCCGAGCCAGGCTTCGTTTCGCTGGAGACCGCGCTAGAGAAGGCGGACATCCTGATGGTGGGCGCGCCGCACGCCGCCTATCGCGAGCTTGAAATTTCCAGCGACAAGATCGTGGTCGATCCCTGGAACTTCTTCCCTTCCAAATTACTGGCGTCGGCCACCGCCTGAGAGGACAGACAGCAAGCAGCATGAAAATACTCGTCACCGGTTCGGCCGGCTTCATCAACGGCTATCTTATCCAGGAACTTCTGGACGCTGGTACATTCCGTCATCGGATTAGACAACTTCAGCAAGTACGGAAGGGTCGAGAAGAGCTACGACAAGCATCCCGGCTATCACTTTGTCGAGGGCAACGCCAAAGACAAAGAGCTGCTGAACGAGCTGCTGGAAGATTGCGACCACTTCGTCGCCTCGGCGGCCATGATCGGCGGCATCAGCTACTTCCATGAGTTTGCCTACGATCTGCTGGCGGAAAACGAGCGCATCACCGCCGCTGCCTTCGATGCCGCGATTCGCGCCCACAAGCACGCCCGTCTGCAGAAGATCACTGTGGTTTCCTCCAGCATGGTGTTCGAGAATACCACTGAATTTCCCACGCCCGAAGGAGCGCAGAGGCGTTGTCCGCCTCCTGGTTCCACGTATGGCTTCCAGAAGCTGGCGACGGAATATTTCGCGCAAGGCGCATGGGAGCAGTACAAACTGCCCTACACTATCGCGCGGCCGTTCAACTGCGTTGGCGTAGGCGAGAAGCGGGCGTTGATGGATCGCGACATCATGAGCGGGAACGTCAAGCTGGCGATGTCGCATGTGGTTCCCGACCTGGCGCAGAAGGTATCTGAAGGGCCAGGATCCACTGCACATTCTGGGCAGCGGCAATCAAGTCCGGCACTACACCTACGGCGGCGACCTGGCCAAGGGCATTCGCCTGTGCATCGAACATCCCGGCTGCGCTGAACGACGACTTCAATCTTTCCACGCCCACTCGAACGACTGCGTTGGAGCTGGCCGAGATCATCTGGAAGAAGATTCACGGCAGCAGCAAACCATTTCGCTACGTCTCTGATCCACCCTTTGAGTACGATGTGCAGGAGCGTTCGCCGGTGGTCACCAAAGCCAAGAACATCCTGGGATTCGAAGCGACTACCACGTTGGACGAGATCCTGGACGAAGTGATTCCCTGGATCGAAGAGCAGATTTCCCTGGGTCAGATTTAGCTTGGAGCGTGAATGGTGTCTCGCCCGTTACTGACGATCGTTATCCCGGTCTACAACGAGGGCGCAAACTTCAAGCCATTATGGTCGGTGATCACCTCGAGCATCCGTACGCCCTTTGAGGCGATCGTGGTGTATGACTTCGATCAGGACAACACACTTCCCGTGATCGCCGAAGTGGTTGCCGCCGGCGAGAGCCGGATTCAGCTGCGTAAGAACAGCTATGGCAAAGGTGTTACCGGAGCCATTAAGACTGGTCTGGAGGCGGTGGAATCCGGCCCGGTGCTGGTGACCATGGCCGACCTGTCCGACGACCTGACCCAGGTCGACGAGATGTACGAGTTGTACATGCAGGGGTACGACGTGGTTTGTGGCAGCCGCTACATGAAGGGAGGCCGGCTGATCGGCGGACCCTTCTTCAAGCAAGCCCTTTCGCGATTCAGCGGGCTGAGTCTGCATTATCTGCGAGGAATTCCTACTCACGACGCGACCAACAGTTTCAAGCTGTACGATGCAGCCATGGTGCGAACCCTGACGGTGGAAAGCGTGGCCGGCTTTGAACTCGGTCTGGAGTTGACCGCCAAGGCATTTCTCAACGGCTATCGCGTCGCGGAAATTCCCAGCACCTGGCGCGACCGCACCGAGGGCACTTCACGATTCCGGATCTTCCATTGGCTGCCGCATTATCTAAAATGGTATTTCTACGCTTTTCAACCGATGCGCAAGCAGGCGCCGGCAGCCCGTGGCGCTGCCGCTCAGCCGGAGCGGACCGCGGCGTCCCTGCCCGCGGGCGAACGGCGTATGGATCCTTGATGACGGCTTCCGAAATCGTTCCGACCATTGCCCGAAATGCGAAGCCCAAAGGAAATGTCATTTCGCCTGCAACAAGAGATTGCTAACGCGGTTCTCTGGATTTCGCAGCCGCGCCCGGAACTTCACGCTCAGGCTCCGCTGGAAGGGTTGCCTTCGCCACAATCGGTGGCAGACGCGACTCGCGGAACCGACTATGCCGGCGAACTGATTAAGCTGGCCGATCAGGTGCTGCTGGGCCGCATTCCCATCTTCGATAGCGAAATCGACTACGGGCCAGCGCCGGCGTGGAGGCGTGATCCGCTGCGCCGTACGGAAACTCCCAGCAAGTATTTCCGCTTCATCCCTTATCTCGATCTGGCAGCGGCCGGCGATCACAAATGGATTTGGGAGGTCAATCGCCATCAGCATCTGGTCTTGCTCGCGCAGGCATTCGTGGTAACTGGCAAGCAGACTTACTGCGATGAGGTAATTCGGCAACTGGATTTATGGTTGAGCGACAACCCCTTTCAGCGCGGCATCAACTGGACCAGCGCGCTCGAGGTTGGCTTTCGGGTGCTGTCGTGGATTTGGGTGTGGCATCTGCTGGGCGAGAACCTGCCGGACGAAGCTCGCCAGCGGCTATTGCTTGGACTCTACCGTCACGGATTGCATCTCCACTACAACCTGTCGATTTATTTCTCGCCCAATACTCATCTGCTGGGCGAGGCCGTGGCGCTGCACGCTATCGGACGCTTGTTTCCAGAGTTTCCCCTGGGTCAATCTTGGCGAAGGCGGGGGCGGGATGTTGTGCGCGCCCAAATGACCGCCCAGGTGAAGAAGGATGGCAGCCACTTCGAGCAGTCGACTTACTATCACCTCTACGCCCTCGATTTCTTCCTGCTGCATGCGGCTCTCGAAGACACTACAGACGAATATCGCGACGGACTAGCCAGGATGGCTGAGTTCCTCGCCATGGTTGTGGATCAGGACGGAAACCTGCCTCTGCTGGGCGACGATGACGGAGGACGGCTCTTTCATCCTTACGGCAAGCGCTCGCAATTTGCCCGGGCCACGCTGGCCACGGCGTCGGTCATGCTCGGATCCTCGCTGTTCCCCTACTCGCCGCGCGATATCGAGGAAGTTGCGCTGTGGTGGCTCGGCCCGGAGAAGTGCAGAACGGTCGATCCGTCATCGCACGTCCGAAGGCAATCCCGAGTGTTTGCCGACTCCGGGCTGGTCGTGATGAGGCGCGGCAATGCCTCCGTGCTTTTTGACGCCGGACCGTTCGGACCATGGAGCGCCGGCCACAGCCATGCCGACACGCTGTCGGTGGTGGTGTCGGTGGGCGGGGAGGAAATATTGATCGACCCGGGGACCTACACCTACCTCGATCCCGACTGGCGAGACGCCTTTCGCGGTACCGCCGCTCACAATACGATTCGCCTTGATTACAACGATCAGGCAAAGTCGGCTGGCCCGTTTCGCTGGCTGGAAAAACCGGAGGTGTCCCTGATCGAGTTCTCCAGCACCGCGGAGGGAGATTACGCGCTCGCAGTCTGCCGCTACCGTCGTTTTACCCACAAGCGGATCGTCGAGCTTGGCCATGATGGACAGCTGCGGGTCACCGACGAACTGGATGGCCCGCCCGCAGAGCACCTGGTGGAACAATTCTGGCACCTCGGGGCCGCAGCGCAAGCGGTAAGTGCTGAGCTTTGGCGCATCGGCGAGTTAGCGGAGCTGCGGCTCGAGGGCGGTGAGTGCGAAGAGGTTTGGCGCTCGCGCGGCTTCGGATCGAAGGAAATTTCGTCCATGATTGTAGTGAGGCGGCGAGTAACTTTTCCTGCTGCCCTGCGGGCGCATCTGAGACTGCTCAACCCGCGGACTTAGAAAGCCTTTACCGCAGATTCCTTGTCTGCAAGGAACGGTGGAAGGGCATGGCTTTAGCCATGCCGTAAGCGTGCTCTCTGGAAAGGGGCTTTAGCCCCGGCCAACCGCGGCTGAAGCCGTTTCTGACGGAGGTCGAATTCGCCGGGCTAAAAGCCCGGCACCTTCACCGGTTGTATGGCGCAGCTGAAGCTGCGCCCCTTCAGTCCACATCTGCACGACTGTTGTGCAGCCGCTTTTGCCGATTGGCGACGTGTGAGACATCTTTTCGGCCAAGGCGGTATGGTACGCTGAGGGTTCCGTTTATTGGACAATTCAAGCGGTGGCCTTCGGGAATAGCTGCCGAGCTGGGCTGAAGTGAGGGTAATCACGGTATGCAGGCTGCGGAAAAGACTGTTGCAACATTCGAAGCGTTGAAGGGAAAGATCCAGGCGAAAACGGCGCGGGTTGGCATTGTCGGGCTCGGCTATGTCGGCTTGCCGCTGGCGGCCGAGTTCGCGAAAGCCGGATTCGTGGTCACCGGCATCGACGTGCAGGCGGAGAAAGTCGACGGACTGAATCGCGGCGAGTCGCATGTCCAGGACGTTCCATCGGCCGAGATTGCCAAGCTGGTCGGGGCGCAACGCTTTCGGGCTACCACCGATTTCTCCGTGGTCCGCGATCTGGACACCGTCAATATCTGCGTCCCCACGCCGCTGCGAAAGACGAAAGACCCGGACATGAGCTACATCGTGTCCGCCGTGGAAGAGATTGCCAAGCACGCTCATCCCGGCCTGCTGGTGATTCTGGAATCGACCACCTATCCCGGAACCACCGACGAATTGCTGCTGCCGACTTTCGAAAAGCTCGGCTTCAAAGCCGGCGAAGACTTCTTTCTGTGCTTCTCACCGGAACGCGTCGATCCCGGCAATCCGATTTATCAGACCTTCAACACGCCCAAGGTGGTGGGCGGCATCACGCCCGCCTGCACCGAGATGGGCAGGCTGTTCTTCTCGCAGGCGCTGGAAACCGTCATCCCGGTCGCCAACACGCGCGTCGCCGAGATGGTGAAGCTGCTGGAGAATACCTTCCGCATGATCAACATCGGCTTGGTCAACGAAATGGCGCTGATGTGCGACGGGATGGGAATCAATGTATGGGAAGTGATTGACGCCGCCGCCACCAAGCCTTTCGGCTTCATGCCGTTTTATCCCGGCCCGGGACTAGGCGGGCACTGCATCCCGATCGATCCCTTCTATCTCTCCTGGAAGACCAAGCAGTCGGGCATCGAGGCGCGGTTCATCGAACTGGCCGGCTACATCAACGGCAACATGCCGCACTTCGTGGTCGACAAGGTGCAGAAAGCGCTCAACGAGCACGGCAAGCCGGTGAAAGGATCGCAGGTTCACATCGCCGGCGTGGCCTACAAACGCAATATCGACGACATGCGGGAATCGCCCGCGCTGGACGTGATTCTGCTGTTGAAGAAGCGGGGAGCGGTGATCTCCTACAGCGATCCTTTTGTGGCCAGTTTGAAACTCGATGGCGTCACGCTGCAATCCTCCGGCCTGACGGAATCGGCGAAGAATGCGGATTGCGTGGTGATCGTGACCGACCACTCGGATTTCAACTATCGAACACTGCTGGACTCCGCGACCCTGATTGTCGATACCCGCAATGCCATGAAGGGATTCGACTCGGATAAGATCGTTCGGTTGTAAGGATTCACCAGGCGGTGATTGACTCTCAGGCTTGAAAAGACCGGTGGAAGTTGGCGCAGGTGTCGACGACGCCAATGAACTGCTGCCGGGCTCAGCTGCAACAATATTTTTCCGACTTAGGTCATGGGACGGTCCTGAAACTAGGGGCAGACGGCTTTGCCCGACCCTAGTTCGGGAGTGTACTCCGCTGGAACGGATGTGCAAAATATTGCAGTCGGCACGTTCAAACTTTTGCGCTTCGCAAATTGCTGTATTATAAGCTGTTTTGTTTGCAATGATTTATTCGGGGGGTCAACGGCGGGGCTCGGCAAAATAATTGCACATACCACTGCGGCTCTAGGGCAGAAATCCAACATGGGGTTATAACGAGTGGCGCTGGCGGGCACCAAGATGACGGGTACTGCGTTGACGCAAGCGGGGGAAGAGGAAGTCTTACCTGGAAGAAGGCCGCCTTCAAGAGTTGGGGCAGTTTGGCAGACCTTTAAGCCTTTTGGTTGGCAAGGGCTTCTGCTGGTCGCGGTCCTGATTTTATTGTATGCTCCCGTCCTTAAGCTTCTGGTTTATCAATGGTATAACGATGCTGACTACTCCCACGGCTTTCTGGTCCCGTTGCTTTCGGCCTATCTGATTTGGCAACGGAGGGACAAGTTACGCCAGGTTCCGCGTCATCAATCCTGGTGGGGCATGGTGATCGTGGCCTTCTCGCTGGGCTTGCTGTTCCTGGGCAGCCTGGGTGCGGAATTGTCACTGGCGCGGCTTTCCATGTTGGGAACGCTGTGCGGACTGATCGTTTACTTTCTGGGCGGGGCCATGTTGCGGGCCATGACCTTCCCCATGGCGTTTCTGCTGTTCGCGATTCCGATCCCGACGGTGGTTTACAACGAGATCGTTTTTCCGCTACAGTTCATTGCTTCGAAGTTTGCCACCCGGGTGCTGGAGTTGCTAAACCTGTTCCCCATTATGCGTGAGGGGAACGTGTTGATCCTGCCCCACATGCGACTGGAAGTGGTGGAGGCGTGCAGCGGAATCCGGTCGCTGATGTCGCTGCTGGCTTTGGCCGCCGGATACGGCTATCTGGTGGAGAAGAACGTTGCTGTGCGCTGGTTCATGGTCTTGGCAATGGTTCCGCTGGCCATTGTCAGCAACGGAATGCGAATCATGATTACCGCGGTTATGGCCAACTATATTGGCCCCAAGGCGGCGGAAGGATTCATGCACGAGTTTTCGGGCTGGGTGATTTTCGTGGTAGCTACGGTGCTATTCTTAGCCTTGCATAGCGTGATTACCCTGACACGCAAGAAACTGGGACGGCTTCCCGGCGACGGACCGCGTACCGCCGCAACGGTGAGCCACTAATGAAGGCTGGGGCTCGCTACTGGCTGATGATCGCGGTTCTGTTAGGCGCGACCACCGGGATGGCGCACCTCTCGCACGGCGAATCGACGCCTCCGGCGAAACCGCTGTCCGAGTTCCCAAACAAGGTCGGCGGCTACACCAAAATCATCGATTGGACGCTGGACAAGGAAACTCTCGATGTACTCGGCCTTACCGACTACATCGATCGCGGCTATTGGGAACCGGGGATGAACCGGGACTTGATGACGCTCTACATAGGGTATTTCCGGAGCCAGCGAACCGGAACCACCATTCACTCGCCCAAGAATTGTTTACCCGGTGCCGGCTGGAACCCGGTACATTCTTCGATTTATGAACTGACTTTGAACGATGGCCGAAAAGTCCCCATCAATCTGTACCTCCTGCGTAAAGGCTTGGACCAGCAACTGGTGTTGTACTGGTACCAGGCCCATGGACGGATTGTGGCCAGCGAATATTGGGGCAAGTTTTATCTGGTGTACGACGCGTTGCGCTTAAATCGTACGGACGCTGCCCTGGTCCGCATTACGATTCCAGTCCGGGACAACGATGAGGGAGTGGAGCAGCAGCGAGCGTTCGAATTCGCCAGACAGATTACCAGTGATGTGGACAAGATCATTCCCCGGTGACCCAGGAGAAATCATGCGGAATCGTTATCTCGTAACTATCGTGATGGCCGGACTGGCCATCGTACTCGCCGGTTGCAGCCGGAATCCCGAAGTCGCCAAGCGTAAGTACCTGGAGAGCGGCTTGAAGTACATGGACCAGGAAAAGTACGACTCGGCGGAAATTCAATTCAAGAAAGCCCTGCAGATCGATCCCAAGTACGCCGAGGCCCATTACCAACTGGCCGAGGCCGATCTGAAGCAGCAGAAAAGCGGGGATGCCTTCAAGGAGATGAGCGCGGCGGTGGAACTGGACCCCACGCATATCAAGGCGCGTCTGGCCTTGGGTGGAATGTTCCTGGCCTCGGGTCCGCACTTTTACAGCAACGCGGAAGAACAGGCCCGCTACGTAACCGAGCACGACCCCGACAACGCCGATGCCTTCGTGCTTCTGGGAAACACGTTGCTTGGCCAGAAGCATTATGAGGATGCTCTCGCGGCCTTCAGCAAAGCTATCGCCATCAAGCCGACCGATGCCAGTGCGTATCTCAACCGGGGCACCACCTATGCGTTTCTGAAGCAGGACGACAAGGCCGAGGCGGATTTCCAAAAGGCTATTTCGGTCGATCCTCATGCCCTGCAGGCCTACGCGAATCTGGCCGGCTTCTACTACTACAAGAAAGATCCCAAGAAAGCGGAAGAGATTTATCGTCAGGAGATTGCGAACAATCCCGACTCGCCGGTGCCTTACCTGCGTCTGGCTGGCTTGATGATGCAGGAAGGCCGCCGCGCCGATGCCGACGACATGGTGCAACAACTGCGCACCAAGCAGCCGACCGCGGCGGATGTGGCCATCGCGATTGGCGACTTTTACATTGCGGCGCGCAATCCTGACGCCGCGCTGAAAGAGTATCAGCGGGGCCTGAACTTCGATCCCAAGAATCAGCAGTTGCAGATCCGGGTGCTGGAAACCATGCTTGACACCGGCAAGATCGACGATGCCACCAAGTTGACCGACCGGCTGCTGAAGGAAAATCCCGGCGACATTACGGCCCGCATCACCAATGGCCGTTTGCTGGCGATCAAGGGCAACACCGCCGACGCGGTGGTCGTGCTGCGTGAGGTAGTTAAGGACGCTCCCGAGAATCCTCAGGCTCACTACATTCTGGGTCAAGTGCTGCGGGAGAGCAAAGATATTCCGGGCGCCAAGAACGAACTGCAGGAATCCAACCGCATCCAACCCAACAATCCCCTGGTGTTGCAGGCTCTGGCCGAGGTCTATCGCGACTCCCGCGATTACGACACTGCCCGGGAATATGCCGCCCGCCTGCAGAAGCTGAACGAGAACAATCCCACGGCGCACTTCCTGAACGCTACCATCGAAATCGGTGCCGGCAACTATGACAAAGCCATCGACGAACTGAAAGAGGCTCAGAAGTCGGCCCCCGGCGATCCTTTGCTGTTTGTGAACCTGGGTGTCGCTTACGCGGGCGAGAAGAAATACGCCGACTCCGAGCGCATGTTCCAGACCGCTCTGAAGATTTATCCGACCTACGACAGCGCCGTGGCGCATTACATCGCCATGCTGTTTAGCAGCAACCAGGCGGCGAAAGGCGTCACCATTGCCCAGCAGTACGCCACTGCCTTTCCCAAGCGGGTTCAGGCGCTCTACATTTACGCTTCCGCGCTGGCCTCGACCAAGAAATATGATCTGGCTCTGGCGGAATATCAGAAAGCCATGCAGCTTGATCCGAAATCACCCGCGGCTTACGTCCATATAGGTCAGATCTACGAGGTGATGGGAAAACCGGATCAGGCCTTGGATTACTATCAGAAGGCGCTGGCGCTGCAACCGACCTCATCCACCATCAACAATGCCATCGGAAACATTTACGTGCGCAAGGGCGACCTGAAGAATGCCGGAAAGTACTTCCAGGCCAGTCTGGCGCAGAATGCGCATGATCCGGTGGCGGCCAATAATCTGGCCTGGGTCTACGCCGAACAGGGTGAGAACCTCGACATGGCTCTGAGCCTGGCTACGCAGGCCAAGCAGATCGCCCCGGAAATGGAGTCGGTGAACGATACCCTGGCTTGGATCCAGTATAAGAAAGGGAACTTCCGGGTTTCGGTCTCGTTAGCCGAGGATGCAGTCCAGAAGGCGCCGGATAACCCGGGCTTCCGCTACCATCTGGGCATGGCCCTGAGTGGAGCGGGAGAGAAAGATCGCGCTCGCACCGAATTGCAGAAGGCGCTGGCGCTGAAACTGCAGGGCCCAGATGCGCAGGACGCGCAAAAGACCCTGGCGTCGCTGCAGTAGTTAGAATCGACTCCGGAACTCGTGGCCTGACATCGAGATGGTGTCAGGCCTTTCTTATTGCGATATCAATTTGTGGACTCTCGGGCAATGTCGATACTCGGCCTTGTGCCCCAGCGACTGCCCTGAACTTGTCGAAGGGTTCGCCCTTCACTTGGGCTGACCTGGGACCACAACACGGTGCAGCTTGTGCCCCAGGTTCGCCCCTCTGTTGGGCTGACCTGGGATCACGCACGGTGCCGCGCTAGCGTAATTCCGTGACGTCGATTTCCACGGGTCTCCTCTTCCCAGGTTAGCGCCCCAGAAACGGGCGCTAACCTGGGGGCACAAAACTTCCATCCCCCGCACAGGAAGTTTCTTGAAGCGGCAGCCGCTTCCTGTTAATCTAACTAACTAGTTAATTAAATGAGAACTCAAGCCAATCCGTCTGCCCCAGCCCGCGGCAGCCGCCGCCAGCCCGACATAAGCCGCAAGGCCATCCTGCAGGCGGCGCTGGTGGAGTTCGGCCGGGAAGGCCTGGCGGGCGCGCGCGTCGATGCCATCGCCGAGGCTGCCGGCGTGAACAAGGCGCTGCTCTATTACTACTTCCACGACAAGGAGTCGCTTTACGGCGCGGTCCTCGACGCCTTCTTTGAGCGCCTGCTGGAGCGCGTGATGACGGTTTGCGATCGTCCGGGAACAGCCGGCGAGCGCTTCCTGTCGTACGCCAAGGCACATTTCGATTCCATCGCCGAGTCGCCTTACTACGCTCACATCTTCATGGGCGAATTGATGAGCGCCAGCCGCGGCCGGCCGACGCATCTGGATCGCGTCTTCGCCCAGTACATTCAACCCGTCGGCATGCGGATCGTCGGCCTGTTGCAGGAGGGTATCGACAGCGGCGAATTTCGCGCCGTGGAACCCAACCAATTCGCACCGTCGGCCGTGGGGTCGATTGTTCATTACTTCCTGACCGCTCCGCTGCGCCGCAAGTTCATGAATGAAAATCCGTCCTCGAAGCAAGTCATACAAGAGCGGCGCGCGGCGGTGCTGGATTTCATAGCCGCGGCGCTGTTCACCGATCGCGAGGCCGGCGTGCAACTGGCCGCCGAAATTGCCACTGGGGACGTAGTTGCCGAAGCAGGTTCTGCTCATCCCGAGCCCGGGCTGCGCCGTAAGCAAAGGAAGCGCAAGTGAAACCGCACAAATTTTTCGTATTCCTATTGGTTCTTCTGGGGATTGCCGCCGGGTACTACTTCTACTCCACGGATCGCACCAGCGACACCGTGCTCATCGGCATTGTCGATGCCAACCAGGTGATGGTGAGTTCGAAGATCATGGGGCGGGTGGAGAAGCTCTACGTCGACGAAGGATCGAAGGTGAAAGCCGGCGACCTGATCGCCGAAATCGACTCCGCCGAACTCGAAGCGCAGAAGAACGCCGCTGAAGCCACGATCAATGCCTATGACTCACAGGTTTCCGCTATGCGAGCCACGGAGGCGCAAACCCTGGGCGAAACCAACAGCGGGGTAGTGAATGCGCAAGCCCGGCTGGCGTCAGCGAAAGCCACTCTAGTGCAGGCTAAAGCCGACCTGGCTCGCATTCAGAGCGATTCGCAGCGCATGATTGCGCTGGCCAAGGCAGGTGTTGAATCCGACCAGGACAAGGTGCGCGCCGAGGAGCAACTCAACGCGCAACAAGCGGCGGTGCTTGAGTGCGCAGAAGAACGTCGACGCCGCTGCAGGCTGATCTGAACACTGCAGTGGCTCGTATCCATCAGCAACGCGCCGCAGCCAGCAACGTTGCCGCCGATCAAGCGCAAGTGGCCAATGCGCGCGCCCAGTTGGCGGAAGCCGACACCCGGCTGGGCTATACCAAAATCTATGCTCCGGTCAGCGGCACCGTTTCAGTGCGCGCCACCCGCCAGGGTGAAGTGGTGAATCCGGGCGAGCCGATCGTTACCATCATCGATTTCGGCGATACCTGGGTCCGCGCCGAAGCTCCCGAGACCGAAGCGCGTTTCGTGGCCGACGGAGACAAGCTTCAGGTGCGTCTGCCCGCCGGAAAGCCTATCGCAGGCACGGTGATTTTCAAGGCAGTGGAAAGCGATTTCGCGACCCAGCGCGACGTCAGCCGCCGCAAACGCGATATCAAGACCATCGGTCTGAAGCTGAAGGTCGACAATCCCGACGGTGCCTTGGTTCCCGGCATGACCGCCGAAGTCCTGCTGCCGAAGGATCTGGGGAAAGGTGCGCGATGAGCTGGTTCAGTCCGAAAGCCAAGCCCAGCGCGGGCTGTGAAGCGCCGGCCAGCGGCGATGCCATCGTGGTCGACCACATCGTCAAGAAGTATGGCGACTTCACCGCCGTCGATGACGTCTCGTTCAAGGTGCAGCAGGGCGAGATCTTCGGATTGCTGGGTCCGAACGGCGCCGGCAAATCGACGCTGATTCGCATGATGACGACGTTGCTGCCGATCACCGCCGGACGTGCCCTGATCAACGGCTTCGATGTCGCCAAGGATCCCGATGCCGCGCGCCATTGCATGGGCGTGATTCCTCAGGCGCTGACCAGCGACATCGACCTGACCGTCGAGGAGAACCTGAACATTTACGCCAAGCTGTACGGAGTTTCCGCCGAAGATCGCAAGCGCAACATCGAAGACCTGCTGACAACGGTCGATCTGCTGAAGTGGCGGAACGCGCAGACCAAAACACTCTCCGGCGGCATGCGAAGACGCCTGGAGATAGCGCGCGGCCTGGTGCACAGTCCCAAGATCTTCTTCCTCGACGAGCCGACCACCGGACTCGATCCGGTGTCGCGCGTGGCTGTCTGGGAGATGCTGACCGAGATCAAGAAAAGCGCGCCTTGACCATTCTGATTACCACCCACTACATGGACGAGGCCGATCGCCTGTGCGATCGCATCGCCATCGTCGATCACGGAAAACTGGTGGCGCTGGATTCGCCCGCCGCGTTGAAGGCCAGCGTGCCTGGAACCAACGTCATCGAAGCTCAGTTCCTGAATGCGCCGGCGGACTGGCAAGAGGAATTGCAAAAGCTTGACGACGTCACCTCGGTGCAGCCGGAGGCGGCCAACATGTATCGCATCCTGAGCGGCAACGGCTCCAAGACGACCACGGAACTGGTAGAACTGGCGGTGCGCTCCAACGTGCAGGTGAAGTCGCTCTCCGTACAAAACACCACGCTGGACGATGTCTTCGTCCACTTCACGGGACGGCAGCTGCGCGATGAGCAGGTGAAGGCCTTTGGCTTCATCATGCCTGACCGTCCGGGGATGCGGCCATGAATCGAATGTGGGCAATTGTCGAGCGCGAACTGCGCAAGTTCTTCCGTTCTCCGGCGCTGATGCTGGTGGCCATGGTGTTTCCTCTGGTGCAATTGATCGTGCTGGGCAATGCTTTTGGTGGCAAGATCAGAGACGCGCGTCTGGGAGTGGTCGATCAGGACGGCGGCACGCAAGCGGTGAAGGTCCGCGAGGCTCTGGCGGCGGTGCAATCCAACGCGCGCACCTTCGTTCCGGTGCCGTACGACAGCGATAAGCAGGCCATGGAAGATGTTCGCACCGGACGTATTGACGGCGCCATCATCATTCCGCCGGAATACTCGCGCCGCGTCTATGAGCAGAACCATCCCCGCATCGCGCTCATCGTGGACAACACCGACAACTTCATGAGCTCGACCCTGGAGCAGGAGTTCAGCGATCTGACCAAGGCGCTGAACAATCCCGACGTCGAGCCTTCGCGCATCCTGCAGCAGATTACGCTCGATACCGTGGAGCTCTATCCCTACATCGAGTACATGAAGTATCTGCTGCCGGGCTCGATTGTGCTGGCCATGTTTGTCTCGGTCATGATCGGCGGCGGCATGCTGTATATCGACGACAAAGCCCGCGGCGTGCATGAAGGCTATCTGGTAACGCCGATTACCAAGTTCGAACTGGTCGCCGGGCTGAATGTTGCGGGCGCGATTAAGGCGGTTCTCGCGGGCATCGTGATCACCGTTTTGGGGTGCCTGCTCTCTGGCCTGGGCTCGGTCTTCGTGCCGCAGAACCTGTTCTATATTTTGCTGCTGGTGGTGGCCACCTCGGTGGCGTTCAACACCATGATGTTCCTGATGATGGTCCGGGTGGAAGATCCGCTGGTGCCGCGCGCCACCTTCGGGATTCTGAACACGCTGCTGTTTTTCCCCAGCGGCGCCATCTATCCCATCAAAGCGTTTCCTACATGGCTGCAGTGGATCGCCTACATCGATCCCTTCACCTATGCGGTGCACGGCTTCAAGGCGATTCTGCTGAAGGATGCCGGATTCGTCGCCATCCGCGCCGATCTGGCGTACTTGCTGATTTCCGCAGCCGTCATGATCACGATTGCGACGGCGTTGTTCAAGCGTACGCTGTAGTCTTTGCCCGAGTTGTCGCGGACTTGCGAAGGGCCGCAGGTCGCATGGTTTCTTGCAAGCCAAACTTACGCCCTGTCCCCGCATCTATAGACAAGTTATTGATGCCCGCCCTCTTCGGGGCGGTTTCTTCAACAGCACGCAACGATCATCTTGGGAGGACGGCATGAAGAAATTTCTGATTGGACTAGGAGTAGGAGTTGGACTGGGCCTTCTGTTTGCGCCTATGAGCGGGGAAGAGACCCGCACCAATCTGGCGGACCGCGCTAACGACTTGGCAAGCTCAGCGCGCGAAACCTATGAGCAAAATCGAGACCGCGTGCAGCGCGGCGTGGAAACGATTCGTAGCACGGCCGAGCGCGCCATGGGCCAGGTCCGTTCGACGGCTGCCGATGTTAGCCAGAGTATCAGCGCATAAGCCCCTCTTCATTTCGAGCCTTAACGGCAGACGATCCAGTTCGTCTGCCGTTTTGTGTTCGAGGGCAGTTGCTTGGGCCACGCGTGCGGCCCAACAAAACGAAGAGCCCCGCTTTGCGGCGGGGCTCAACGGCAAAAAGATTAGGGGGCCCACGGTGCCACTGGCTGTTGGGCTTGGCACCGTTGCTCTCGGCACCACTGGCTCATCGCTTGGTACCGGAAGATAAGATTGCAGCGATCATCAAGTGGTTGCCAATGACGATCCACGCAAAGCAAATTCGCCAGCCGGCCACATTTCCACCCTAACGCTGGCATTGATTGGCGCACAATTCTGGCCCAAAGGTTTATCCTACTGGTTCCTACAAATGTGGAGAGAGGACCCATCATGCAGGTACTGGACAACTGGCATCCCCAAGGCATCACGGTTTACATGGACGACAAACGATTTCTCAACTGCGTGCTCACCGAGTGCAAGTTGGTATACGGAGGCGGTGACGTGACTTGGGAGAACACACAGTTCGTAAATTGCCAGTTGACCTTCGACGGAGCGGCACAACGCACCGTTGCCTACTTGCAGAACTTCGGCCTGATGCGCCCGCCCGACAAGCAGGTCGCGCCCACGGTAGTGGCGAATTCGGGAGTGAATTAGCGAATCGCTATCAGCCGTTGGCTGTCAGCCATCGGCAACTACTTGGATCGTTGGGTTGTCCTTCCAGCTTGGCGACTTGTTTTGTATAAGGGCACCCTTCGACTGCGCTGAGGGGCAGGCCATTTCAGACGCGCCCGACATAAGCCGGACGGCGACGTCCGAAATAGTAGCTAGAGTCCCCAAAGCAGCGTTGCCATCCGTTACACCTATCGATTCGCTATCGTGTCGGCATACATTGAGACGGCCAAGAATCCCGCCCCGCCCGTGGGACGACTCAGTCTAGCCCAGGACGCGGCCGCAGGCGAAGTCCTGGATGCAGTGTTTCAAAAATCTCCGAGCCCCTTCAGGGCGACACCAATCCCCCGGACCAATTCGTAAGCTGGTTTCTCGCCACTGATTCGACCTTCTTTCTCAATTAGGCGCTTGACATTCTTCTGTCGTTTCTATATTTGTAGAAATATCGACTCTTGGAGGTCGGGTTGCCGAAGAAACAGGATTCCGAGCAAGTTGCCCGTTACGCCGATATGCTGTCGGCGATGGGAACCGAGCCGCGGTTGCGTATCGTGCAGCTGTTGCTGTCTGCCCATCCCGAGGGCATGGTCGTGGGCGACATCGGCAGCGAGTTGCAAATCCCAAATTCCACTCTGTCGCATCACCTCGACAAGCTGAAGAACGAGGATTTGGTGAGGGTCCGACGTGAAGGTACCTTCCTGTGGTACACCACCAACACAGCAGCCTTGCAGGAACTCCTCAGTTTCCTTTTCGATGAGTGCTGTATGCGCAACAAAGCAGTCAAGCCGGAGAAGATCATCACGGTTTGCAAATAGGAGAAGGCATGAGTACCCCGAACATCAAGGAAGTAGTCAAAGAGAAGTACGGACAGGCAGCGCTGCGGGTTCACACCGGAGGCAGCTCTTGTCGCGGCGCCGCAGCGGCGCTCGACGGCTGCTGCGATCCCATCACCAGCGATCTTTACGATGCGGCCCAGTCGCTGCAAATTCCCGCAGAGGCGCTGAAGGCTTCGCTGGGCTGTGGTAATCCGACGGCGCTGGCGGAACTAAACCCGGGAGAAACCGTGCTCGACCTGGGTTCGGGCGGAGGCATCGACGTGCTGCTGTCGGCCAAACGCGTCGAGCCCGGCGGCAAAGCCTACGGTCTCGACATGACCGACGAGATGCTCGCCCTGGCCCGCGAGAATCAGCTCAAGGCCGGACTCGAGAACGTCGAGTTCCTCAGGGGCGAAATCGAAAACATTCCCCTGCCGGACAACTCCGTGGATGTCATCATCTCCAGCTGCGTGATTAATCTCTCGGCCGACAAGGACCGCGTGTTGCGCGAGGCCTTTCGAGTCTTAAAGCCGGGCGGCCGGTTCGCCGTATCTGACGTTGTGGTACATGGCGAAGTGCCGCAAGCGATACGGGACAGCATGCTGCTCTGGGTGGGCTGCATCGCCGGCGCGCTGCAGGACAGCGAGTATTCCGCCAAGCTGGCGGCCGCGGGCTTTGAAGCCATCGACATCGAGCCCACTCGCCTCTACAAGACGGCCGACGCGCGCGCCTTTCTCCAGGAACAGGGAGTTGATCTGGAGGCGATTGCCGCGGAACTCGACGGCAAATTCAGGAGCGCATTCATCCGCGCTAAGAAGCCGGTGACGCTCGCGATCGAGGTCTAGCCGTTATGCCCGAACACTACAAGGTTCTCTTTCTATGCACCGGCAATTCGGCGCGCTCGATCATGGCCGAGGCGATCCTGAACTTCAAGGGTCGTCCGGCCTTTACCGCCTATAGCGCGGGTAGCCATCCTGCAGGAGCAGTTCGTCCGGAGGCGCTGCGTCAGTTGAAATGCGCGCATTTGCCGACCGATGGCTTGCGCAGCAAGAACTGGGACGAGTTCGCGCAACCGGGCGCGCCGCAGATGAACTTTGTGTTCACGGTGTGCGACAACGCCGCGAAGGAAGTTTGCCCGCTCTGGCCAGGCCAGCCGATGACTGCGCACTGGGGCATTGCTGATCCGGCCGCAGCCAAGGGCACGCCTGACGAAATTGAACGCGCTTACCGGGAAGCCTTCATGATGCTGGATCGCCGAATCGGTTTGCTTCTTGCGTTGCCGATGGCCAGCCTCGATCGGCTCGCGATCCAGAAAGAGATTGAACGCATAGGGGGAGAGTAATTGGCAGCGCTTAATTTTCGGCGGCGATACTAGAGGCTCGAGTCGCCGGTGACAGGAGCCATGCCGATCTGCGATCCAGCAATACTGCAGAGCATCTTACCCGCGGACTGAAGCTCTTCGGCCCTGTTCACACCTTCAAGACAACCACATTTCGATATGGCGTAGCTTGAGAACATGTCCGGCCGACTTTACAATTCCCGCCGCTGTCGGTAAGAATAACTATCACTCGGCTTGGGTGCCGAGCGAGGACTGCTGTGAAGCTTCGAGGATGGCTACTGATGTTGGTGTTTGTGCACGTGCTGCTGCACCCTTGGGTGCATGCCATGGGCACGGCCAAGACGGCCGGCAACCTCGCAGCCGCTTGCACCAGTGCTACGCAATCGACCGACCTCAGCTCCAGCGATCAGTGCGAGCTGTGCCGCGTAGGGCATAACGCCACCGTCACCCCCCGGCTGCCCCGGACCGATCTGTTGAATCCCCGCTGGATTCGCACCGCACTGCAAGCGGTCAATTACGCCTCGCTGCAGGCTGACCGCAGCCTGCCTTCCCGCGCACCTCCCAGCCTCTAATCCAAATTTGTTGTAAGGGTCGCGTCTCCCGGCGCGCATGGATTGATGGCTCTTTCTGCCCCTCCTTGCCTCGTTGTTTGCGCTTTCCACTAGCGCAACCAGCGTTGTCATCGAGCCGGCGAAAATCGGAGGATCGATGTTCCGATAAGTCGCAGTTGCCGTCCCGGCCAACCACACTGCAGTCCAAAACGCAATTCTCGATCACACAGCCACGTCAACATCGCTCTGAATGGCGACGTTCGCTGGTTCCGTCCGCCTCTTGGAAAAGGAGCAAAGCCTGCCCATCTCTGCTCGCGGTATTTCTAACGGCGGCATTTATTCTCGTGCTATCGGCGGCCTTCGCTAGCGCCCAAACCTCGGGAAGTTCATCGCTCAGCGGCGTCGTAACCGACCCGTCCGGCGCGGTAGTTCCCGGGGCGACCGTCGAGATTCAGAATCCGGTCAGCCAATTCACTCGAACCACACAAACCGACGCTACGGGAAGATTCAGCTTCCCCAATGTGCCCCTGAATCCTTATCACCTGACGGTTAACCTTACCGGCTTCGCTCCTTACGTGCAGGACGTCGACGTTCGCTCGGCGGTTGCGGTGAACCTGAAGGTGACCCTCAAGATTTCGTCCACCGCCGAGAATGTTACGGTGCAGGGCGAAGCCGGCGACCTGGTGGAGAACGATCCGACTTTCCATACTGACGTTGACCGTGGACTGTTCGACAAAATTCCCCTGGAGAGCGCGTCGTCCGAGCTTAGCTCGCTGGTGACCCTGGCCTCGCCGGGAATTGCGGCCGATTCCAATGGCTTGTTTCACGGCCTCGGTGACCACGCGGAGAACTCTTTCTCGCTCGATGGTCAGCCCATCACCGATCAGCAAAGCAAGGTTTTCTCTAACCAGATTCCGCTCGACGCCGTGCAATCGATGACGGTAATCGGCGGGAGCGCCGCCGGCCGAGTACGGAGACAAGACCAGCCTGGTCATCGACGTGACCACCCGCTCGGGGCTTGGTTCTACGACGCCCCATGGCGATCTGACTGCCTCTTACGGCAGTTTTGGCTCATCGAACCTGGACGGCGACTTTTCCTACGGGGGCAAGAACTGGGGGAACTTTATTGCTGCCAGTGGTCTCGATAGCGGCCGTTTTCTCGATCCCCCGGAGTTCCAGGTAGTCCACGCGCATGGCAATGAAGAAAATGTTTTCGACCGGGTCGATTATCAGTTCACACCCGCAGACGCGTTTCATCTGGATTTTCAATACACTCGCTCGTGGTTCCAGAATCCCAACTCCTATGACCAGGAGACCCACGACTTCAGTGGCATCTGTAATGACGAACCCGTTGACCGGCTTGCCACTGGGACCGACGGATCAGCGCGCTCAAAATCCAGACCATTAACATCGCGCCGACGTGGTCGCATACTCTTAGCCCGAACGCGGTTCTGAACGTTACCGGCTTCGTGCGGCGCGATTCCTTCAACTACTATCCCAGCAACGATCCATTCAACGATCTCGGCCCCGCCAATCTCCAGCGGGAAACCGTAGCCCAGCAGCGTACGCTGCTCAATGCCGGTGCTCTCGCTAACGTCACCTACACCAAAGGCATTCATAACATCAAAGCGGGCATCGAATATGAACAGACCTTTCTGAACGAGAATGACCAACTCGGCATCATCGACCCGACGTTCAATGCGCCTTGCCTGAACGGCAGCGCGGTTCCGGTCAACGGCTTTACCGATCCCGCACAATGCGCCGGGGCCGGATTTCAGCCCAACATCGTTTCCAACCCGAACGCGCCCAACTCCGCGCTGTATCCCTTGTTCAACCCTGTTCTGCTGCCCTTTGACCTGTCGCGCGGGGGAACTCTCTTCCCGTTCGTCGGCCACACCGACGTAAAAGAGCTCTCCATGTACGTGATGGACACGATTACCAAGCGGAATTGGACCTTCAATCTGGGTATCCGCGGCGACTTGTATAACGGACTTACCACCGCCAGCCAGGCGGAGCCGCGGGTGGGAATCTCCTACAACGTCCAGAAGACGAACACCGTACTTCGCATCTCCTATGCGCGCACGTTGGAGACTCCTTTCAATGAGAACCTGGTGCTCTCCAGCATCGGATGTAGTTCTGCGGTACTGAATCCACTTCTTGCCTGCGCCTCAAACTCGTTGACGCCCTTGTCTCCCGGCTTTCGCAACGAATTCCACGCTGGTTTCCAACAGGCCGTGGGACGCTTTCTGGTGATCGATGGAGAATACATCTGGAAGTACACCCACAATGCTTACGACTTCAGCATTCTGGGTAATACCCCGATCTTTTTCCCGATCGCCTGGCATAACTCGAAGATTCCGGGATTTGCCCTGCGCGCCAGTATGCCGGTCTATCACGGTTTCAGCGCGCTAGTAGTGATGTCGAGCGTCGCGGCCCGGTTCTTCAATCCGCAACTTTCAGGAGCGGGAGCCAATCCGGTGGCCCCCACTGGCGTTTTCCGCATTGACCACGACGAAGCCTATAACATGACCGCTCACCTGCAGTACCAGATCCCCTGGAAGCGCGCACCTTGGGTCGGCTTCAACTGGCGTTACGACAGCGGACTTGTGGCTGGGCAGGTGCCGTGCTATGGAGTTGGCCTGGCCAACACTTGTCCTCAGTCTACTTTCCTCAATGGGCAACCGGCTATCACCATGACCGATGCATCTGGAATCCCGTTTACCGCCGATCAGGAATTCCAGGCGGGATTCACCTGCAACGGCGTACACGCGACGCCTACCGTGCCGCTGCCATTTACCTGCCTGGCATCGCAGTTCGGATCGACGCTAACACAGGTACCGTCTCCGGGAACCGAGAACGACGACCACAATCCCCCACGCATCGCCTCGCGCAACCTGTTCGACTTGTCGCTGGGCTTCGACAACCTGTTCAAAGGGGATCGCTATAAATGGAGCTTGCAATTGACGGCGATCAACCTGACGAATAACTATGCGCTGTATAACTTCCTGTCGACCTTCAGCGGCACGCACTATGTGACCCCGCGAGCGTTGACAGCGCAGGTCGGGTTTCATTTCTAGATTCGTTTCCCCATTTACAGCCTGCTAAGAAGTCTGAAAAGTAGATCCCGAGCCGACTAAAGTCGGTTCGGGATGACAAAAATAAGGGACTTCCGGCGCAGCTGAAGCTGCGCCCCTTCGAAATCGCGAGGCGATTCTTACCACCAAAAGCGCGAAGCGAGTCTTGCCCCAGGCAGTAGCGAAGTCACGCTGCGATCGACGCCACCAGCTTGTCGAGGTAAGCAAAGCTCTGGGCCATGCCATCTTTCATCCCCGTCCTGAGCGCCGCATCGCGCGCTTCCAGCGACGGATAGAGAATGCTGAGCCTCGCCGTGGTCTTGCCATTCTCCTCGGTGAGGACGAGCGTGTTGACGGTTTCCGGCCAGTCGACGCCCCACGATTCGGTAGAGACCAGCCGGGTGGGTGGCGCGACTTCGCGATACGTGCCGCGCATCTCCATGTCTCGGCCATCGGCGTGATGCCAGACGAAGTGCCAGGTCCCGCCGGGACGCAGGTCGATCTCGCATACCGGCATGGTCCAGCCCTCCGGCCCCAGCATCCAGTGCGGCACGTGCTCCGGCTTCGTCCAGGCATCGAAGATGAGCCGGCTGGGAGCGTCGAATACGCGCGTCATCATGACTTCGCGGTCTGAGGGCGTAGTAATAGTCACGGATTCACTGCTGTTCATCGAATATCTCCTTTATCGTTTGCTGCGTCCGCGTTTTTCTGCTTTGGCTTTTAATTCCACTAACAGATTGTCGAGCCGGCGGAAGTTGCTCTCCCATAATCGGCGATAGTTCTCCAGCCAGGCCGTGGCCTCGGCCAGCGGCTTGGCCTCCAGCCGTCGCGGCCGTCGCTGCGCATCCTTGCCGCGCGAGATCAGGCCGGCACGTTCCAGTACCTTCAGGTGCTTGGAGATGGCAGGCTGGCTCATCGCGAAGGGCTCGGCCAGCTCCATTACCGACGCCTCGCCCTGGGCCAGACGAGCCAGAATGGCCCGGCGCGTGGGATCGGCGAGGGCGGCGAAGGTAGTGTCGAGGTGGTCAGAAGCCGGCTGTCTATAACCAAAAAGTTCCATAACTGAAAAGTTATATACAATACAGAAACTCCGGGTGTCAAGCCCGAAGATTGCTTCGTCTCGGTCGGTACGAGTGTCCCTGCCGGGACTGGAGGTCTTTGGGGAACGCTTACCCAAGACTTCGTCCTGGGCTGAACTGAGTCGTCCCGCGCGCGCGGGACGGGAGTACCGTGATGCCAACGGTGCCGCCCAGCAACAGCGCTAGTCATCTAGGAACTCGCGAAGGTAGGAACTCGCGAAGGCTCACGCCGACAGCCGCTTGGCCGGCAGCGCCTTCAACTCGCGCAGCTCGTCGTGCTTCGCCAAGGCCCGATTGACCACTTTCTCCTCAAACGTGGACAGTAACGCTTCCTGGCTGCCGTACTCGAGAACGTCGAGTACCCAGCTGTATTTGCGGGGCAGATCATCGAACATGGAAAACGGGACTTGCCCTTGCTGGATGATGGGGACAAACGGAACCTGATAGTCGGGTACGGTCGCCTGCAACTCCAGCGGAGCCGATTTCGGATTAGTGATGTCGGCGATGATGAAGAGCGACATGCCGGCCAACACCTTTATGGTTTCCGTAAAATCCCGGTCGAGCGGCTTCTCAAAATCGAAGATGATAGGAACGTATCCCATATCTTTCAACTTGCCCGAAATCGCGTCCAGCAACGCTTTTCTTTCCGTGAAACGGCCCAGGATCAGGACAGCTTTGTTGGCCACCGTGTTGATAACGTCGCGCAGTTTGCTGTTGGTGAGGAGCAGATAAACAAACTGAGCCACATCGAGGTGGTCCACCGTCACTCTGGACCATTCCTCCGACGAGGTGATAACGAGGTTGGATTGGGTGGCCCCTTCCAAATTGACGCCCCAAGCCGAAATGCCATGGATTGAGCAATTCACCAGCTTGGCGTCTTGCAGATCAGTGTCGATCAGCCTGGCGAATCCCAAGTCGGCGTCAGTCAGGTTGGTTCGGACTAGCTTCGCGTCGGCCAGGTCGGTGCGAAACAATTGGGCCGAGGTCAGGTCTGCATCGGTGAAATCGGCGCTAACCAGGAAGGCCTGGTTCAGGTTCGCGCCCTTGAGATCTGCCTTGATGAATTCGGCGCCGCGAAAATCTGAGGTGGTGAGATCGGCTCCAGCCAGGTGCGCGTTGTGCAGTTTGGCTTGAGTCACGATGGCGCGGTCGCTGATCCTGGCTGCCTCGAGCATGGCATCGGACAAGTCAGCATCAATGAGCGACGCCCCGCTGAAGATCGCATGATGACAGTTGGCCCCTCGCAGGCTGAGACTCATGCAGGCGGCCTCGCGGAAATAAGCCCCCGTCAGGTTGGCACCGTCCATCTTGGAATAAGCGACGTGGGCATAGCCGAAGTCGGCATCTTGCAGGTTGGCTCCGGTCATATCGGCGGTCTTGAACCATGCCCAGCGCAACCCAGCGCCTTTAAAATTAATTCCCTTCAGATCGGCGATGTCGATCTGTGCCTTTTGAAGATCCGGTGTTACGCTGGGATTTTCCGCACGCCAGCGATTCCAGGCTTCGACGCCTTGGTTGAGCTTCGCCAGATGTTCGGGGTTTGCCATGGTGTGTAGGTTAACTGAAAACTTCTGGAGGTGCAGACAGAGGTCGCGGCCCGCCTTGACACTGCAGTTCCAGCACTTTATCCTTGTATTTTGCCTTAGCACGATCCCGCCTGTCTGTACCTGCCAGTGTTTCCCGTCAGGAGCTTGGCCTGCCAGACCCGGTTCCAGCCGGATGTCTGGACTATGTGGGGCGTTCGCGTGCGTAGGCTGAGGCCGGTGCCGCTATGCTGATTCGTGTTCGGGATTTGGAACTCCAAAAAGTGGAGTTCGACGAGACTTATCAGCCGGGCGCCATTGAGTTTGGCCCCGATTTCCGCCAGATTGGCCCGCTGCACAGCAAAGGCCATGCCGAGCTGATCGTGGAACATCGCGGGCACCACCAGAATGTCGAAGACATCCGAATGGTGGGCAAGGTGGTGGCGCACCTGGAATTCAGCTGCGCCCGTTGTCTGGATCCGGTGGGCCACGACGTGAACTGGGCGTTTGACCTGATCTATCGGCCACTGGGCGTGGATCGCCGCGCCGATGAGGTAGCGATCAGCGAGGCCGAGACCGAGATCGGCTATTATCAGGGCGAAGGTTTGCTGTTGGAAGACGTCCTGCGCGAGCAGGTGCTGCTGGCCACGCCGGTGCGGGCCTTATGCCGCGAAGATTGCAAAGGATTGTGTCCGCATTGCGGCGGGAATCTGAATATCGAGCAATGTCATTGTGAGCCGCACCTCAGCGATCCGCGCTGGGATGCGCTGAACGAAATCAAGAAAAAGCTGCAAAGCTAAGTTCCGGTCGCCGGCCCGATGCGGCGGTCGAGTAAAGTTACGAGGTAAGTCATGCCTAATCCAAAACGGCGCCACTCGCAGGCGCGCACCTCCAAGCGCCGCTCGCACGATCATCTGACGGCGCAGTCGTTGTCTGAGTGTCCCAATTGCCACGAGCGCAAATTGCCCCATCGTGCCTGCCCCAAATGCGGCTATTATAAGGGCCGGGAAGTCATTGCCATGAAAGAAGAATCCAGCTAGTCGGCTTCGCATACGTTGCTTGGGAGGGCGCGGCTTCGGCCGCGCTGTGACAACCGGAAGAAACCTGGGCTGGAGTCCGAGGAGCCGCGATTCCTCTCGATACCCCGATCGCTGAAGGTGATTCCACTTAACGGGTATCACGGTTACGAAAGTTTGCAACTGACAGGCAAACATGCCGACCATCATCGCCGTTGACGCCATGGGCGCCGACCGCGCGCCCAAACCCGAAATCGAAGGCGCTCTTCTCGCTGCGCGTCACTATGACGTGGAAGTCGTGCTGGTGGGCAAAGAGGAAGTGATCCGCGCCGAACTCGACCTGCACCGTTTCTGGCGCAGGTTTCCCATCAGCATTGTCAATGCCGCGCAAGTGATCGGCATGCAGGAAAAGGCAGCGCAAGCGGTGCGCAGCAAGCGCGACTCGTCCATGCGGGTGGGCCTGCGCCTGGTGCGTGACGGGCAAGCTGAAGGTTTCGTCACTGCAGGCAATACGGGCGCCGCCATGGCCACCGCAAAAATGGTTCTGGGCGCGATCCCGGGAGTCGATCGTCCCGCTTTGGCTGCCGTCTTCCCGACTGCACAAGGTACGGCCACTATCCTCATCGACGTCGGCGCTAATGTCGATTCCAAGCCGCAAAACCTGCAACAGTTCGCCATCATGGGCGACGAGTATTTCAAATCTATCTTCGCCGGGCGGTTCCCCAGCGCCGAGCGTCCTCGCGTGGGCTTGCTCTCCATTGGTGAAGAAGAGACTAAGGGCAACGAGCTTACCCGCGAGGCTTACAAGCTGATTAAGGAATTACCGATGAACTTCGTGGGCAACGTCGAGGGCCGCGATCTGTACAACGGCAAGGCTGACGTGCTGGTGTGTGACGGCTTCGTGGGCAACGTCGCGCTGAAGATTTCCGAAGGCATGGTGGAGACGGTGCGCTTCCTGCTCAAGCAGTCGTTGCAGGCCACCATCACCAGTCAGGTGGGAATGCTGCTGTCGCGCAAGGCGTTTGCCGACTTCAAGAAGCGGCTCGACTATTCGGAATACGGCGGCGCGCCGCTGCTGGGCATCAAGGGCGTGTGCATCGTGAGCCACGGCTCGTCGAACGCCAATGCCATGAAGAACGCGATCCGGGTGGCGATGGAATTCGCCAACAGCAAGTTGAATCACACCATCGAGGAGCGCATCGCCGCGGCCAGCCAGAGTTTGAACAACCACGCGGCCGCATCGACACAAGCTGGGCCGGTGGGAACCGGGTTGGTCTAGCCTCGATCTCGTCGTATACTTGACCGGCTCGTGGGGTGGATAACATGGGTTCGGCCGACGCGGTCTCCGGCAGGGAAGCCTCAGACCCTCAAGAAGAAAGGTCGCCGCTTGAGAAGCCCTACCTTCGCGGAAACTGGCGCCTGGTTGTCCTCTCCGCTGTAATTGTTGCCGTTATTATCGTCGTCTACTTTCCGGTCCATTCGTATCCCTTCCTTTTTGGTATGGATGATGGTGCCTACGTTTACGACAACGTACATGTCGTAGGTCCATTGAACTTCTCCACGCTGAAGTGGGCGTTCACGCATACCTATGTGCTCAATTACGATCCCATAACCTTTCTTGGGCACAGCCTTAATGTGCGGCTATTTGGCATGAACGCGGCAGGGCATCATGACATGAATGTGATCCTGCACATTATCAATGCTTTGTTGCTTTTCTCGATATTGAGACAGGCTTCCGGCTTTACGGGACGAAGCTTTATGGTAGCCGCGTTATTCGCAGTTCATCCCATTAACGTCGAAAATGTGGCCTGGATTTCGGAGCTCAAGACCATGCTTAGCGCATTATTCTTCTTTCTTGCGCTGGGTAGTTACCTATGGTACGTCCGTATGCCAAGAATGGGGCGCATGCGGGTCGTAAGCTTCTGTTATGCTCTAGGACTTCTCGCCAAACCTCAGATTATAACCTTTCCATTTGTTCTGTTGCTGTGGGATTACTGGCCGTTGCGCCGCATGTTTGCGGACAGTCGGGATTCGCCCTTAGAAGCGGCTAACTCCGAGGCGTCCCCGTGGCGCACCTTTAAGGCGCTGGTGCTGGAGAAGGTGCCGCTTTTCGTTATCTCTTTCGTGGGCGTGCTGCTGACACTCCAGGCAGAAAAGAAGCCGTTTCTTGACCGCTATACCTTAGCGATACGATTGGGGAACGCGATCCTATCCTATGCGAGGTATCTGGGGGAGGCATTTTGGCCGAGCCATCTGGCATTTGACTATCCTCATCCAGGTTACTCCCTCTCGTGGCTCCAAGTGGGGGCCTCGTTAGCGCTGTTGCTGGCGATCACGGGCTTTGTAGCTACGCATAGAAAATACCGTTATTTGATGGTTGGATGGTTATGGTTTCTCGGTGTCATGTTGCCAACCATCAATATCATTCAAATTGATTGGGCGGCTCTTGCCGATCGTTATGCCTATTTATCCTTTGTAGGTATATACCTGATGGTGTGTTACGGCCTGGCAGACTTGTGGGAACGGAGAAGTTTGTCGCCACGGCTCTTGCCCGCCTTGAGTGTCGCGGTTCTGGCGATCCTGATCATACTGGCCCGGCGGCAAGTTGGTTATTGGAGCGATAATAAAACGGCCTGGTCGCACTCGGCGCAAACTACCTCCCACAATTGGATAGCGGAACAAAATCTTGCGTGGATTTTACTCCAAGAAGGTAATACCGGCGAAGGACTGTCCTATCTTCATAGAGCTGGTGACGACAGGCCCGGAGATTTCGATATCATCTCGAGCATAGCTGCCGTAGAGCACCAACACGATCACCTAAGCGAAGCCATTTTGTACTACCAAAAATCACTGGCACTCACGAATGATGTGAATCAGCAATCCCAGATTTTTGCCAACATGGGCCACGCCTACAGCGACCTTGGAGATAAGGCGCGCGCGCTCCAGTGCTATCGGAAATCACAGCAACTGAAGGCGTCGACGGGCACGTTGCATTAACCACGGCCGAGCACAAGTCGCCACCGCTCGCCAGAGCAGCTCGCGTGCATTGCTCACAGAGACGGCACATGTTCCTATGGTAAAGTTGGTTTGCTCTCGTGGCTGTAATGCAGCGTTCAAGCAAACACAATGACTTCTCACCTCTCTCCTATCGCCTTTCTCTTTCCCGGACAAGGTTCGCAGGCCGTGGGCATGGGCAAAGAACTTGCCGCCCTGTATCCGGTTGCGCAAGAGACCTTCGACGAAGCCGATGCCGCACTCGGTTGCAAACTTTCGCAACTTTGTTTTGAAGGTCCGGAAGATCGGTTGAAGCTGACGGAAATCACCCAGCCTGCAATCTTGACGGTCTCGGTGGCGGCCTGGCGGGTGCTGCAATCGAAGGGACTCAGCCCGTCCTACGTTGCCGGGCATAGTCTGGGCGAATACTCCGCCCACGTCGCGGCCGGTACGCTGTCGTTCGCCGATGCGGTGCGCGCAGTTCGCAATCGCGGACAATACATGCAGGAGGCGGTGCCGGTTGGCGTAGGTGCCATGGCGGCAATCCTCGCTTTGGCCAGCGATAAGGTGCAGCAGATTTGCGAAGAAGCCGCGCAGGGCGAAGTCTGCCAGGCCGCCAACCTCAACTCGCCCGACCAGACCGTCGTCTCAGGCAACAAAGCCGCCGTCGAGCGGGTCGCCGAGTTGGCAAAACATCGCGGAGCCAAGCGCGCCATCATGCTTCCGGTCAGCGCTCCCTTCCATTGCGCCCTGATGCAGCCGGCGCAGGATCGCCTGGCCGCCGACCTGGCTGCGCTCACCTTTCATGCTCCCGACGTTCCGGTGATGTGTAATGTGGATGCCGTGCTGGTGAGGACCGCCGACGAGGCCCGTGACGCGCTCATCCGCCAGGTGACCGGAGCGGTGCAGTGGGACAAGTCGATGCGGGCGTTGATTGTGCTGGGAGTGCAGAATTTTGTTGAAGTCGGTCCGGGCAAGGTGCTCTGCGGTCTGATGCGGCAGATCGATCGCTCGTCCACCTGCGTCAACGTGGAAGACGAAGCCTCGCTGCAGAAGACTGTGAATCACTTCAGCTCGGCGTCGCCCAAACCCGACTAAACGCTTCGTTAGTACGGCGAGAAGCCCAGGGTCTTGTCGTCTTTCTGGACCCAGACATGGGCCTTGTCGGCGACGCGGTCGTTGATCGTGACCACCACCACCACGCCGCTGGCCGTGGCAAAAGGCGACCCACTGTAGCCGTGCGGAACTGCCGCGCCGTCAATGCGATGGCTCTTGATGATGCCCCACTCCCCGCTCGGCCCCCAATCCTTGATGAAGTCGTTGTAGGGATAGCTGGCATACTTATCAGGGTGCTGTTTCCAGGCAGGATCGTGCATCCAGATGCCGTAAGCCTGCTCATAGTTCTGTTGCTGCAGGGCGTCGAAGAAGCGGTCGACCTGGTGTTCCTCCGGCCAGAAGCGGAGTTGCCACACGATGATACCGATGGCGAGCACGACCAGAACCAGTACGATGATGCGATTTCTCTTCTTGCGGGCGCCCGCTGCGTCGTAAGGCTGGGCTTCGAACAAGGTCATGGCGAATACAGTTTACTCGCTGACGCCAGAATGCGTGCAAACCAGATCGGAACACGACCTTCCAGAATCCGCGTGTTCGCAGAAAACAAAACCGGCCGCGGCGCGACCGGCTGGTTCAACTTCTACACATCAAAATGAATACCGAGCGCGCTGCCCGTTAGGGCTTAGCCAGGGCTTGCAAGCGCTGGCCGGCAAGTTGCGCGGTCATACCCGTGGGAGTTTCCTTCTGCATCTGCTCGTAAAGATGGCGTGCCTCATCCACCTCACCCATAGATTCATACAGCGAGCCCAACAGAAACTGCGCCGTGATCTTGCCGACGGAAACCGTAGGATGCGCGATCAGTTGCTTGTAGAGCTCGATGGCTTGCGAGTTGTGATTGGTTTCGTGATAGATGTTGGCCAGAGCCACTTTTGCCAGGCTGGCAATTTCCTTGTAACGGCTGTCGGAAACCTGCTTCAAGGCGTTTTCGGCGCTGGTGTTGTCGCCCATGTCGTGGAAGGTGACGCCGGCAAAATAGCGGGCCACCGCCGCCGACTGGGTGAATGGATACTTGCTGGCAATCTGGGTGAAGTCGGTGTTGGTAACCTTGGCGCGTTCCTGCGGCGAAGCAAAGCTGAGCAGATCGGGACTGGCGGGCGTGCCCTCCGGCCGGATGGGCGCGTTGTACTTCTCAATCGCCTGCGCCAGTTGCGCACTGGCTTGCGTATCGCGGTAGCTAATGTAAGCCCAGCCGCCAATGAGAACGGCCAGAATCACCGCAACGATAATGCCGACGGCAACCAGTTTGGAGCGATGCTCGACCGCCCAGGAGATGGTTTCGGCGGTTGAGGTCGTAAATGAGTCTTGCTTAAGTTGATGTCGAGCGTAACTGCGCACAGGTGGTCCTTATCTGGAATGTCACTAAGGTGGGAAAAGGCTAGTTTATCAGCCTGCCGAAGAAGGGGTCAAACCCGGCTGAACCTTCGGTAGTGGGTCAGTTTGAATGAGGATGCGTGCTTTTCGCGCGCAGGCGCGAATCAGCACGCCCAGATTCCTCGCTACGCAACCGAAGCTTGCTCGGGATGACAACCAAACTGACCCACTACCTGACCCTTTAGACCGTGGCCACCCGAACAACCGCCAGCGGTTACCGTCTTAAGCAGCAAAGCGGAGGCTTCCGGGAATGACAACGCCGGAAACCGCTCACGGTCAAAGGGCAATGCTCACGCAGCGATGATTCGTGCGGCTACGGAGTGATCTCCCACACGACCCCCAGAGCGTCGCCTCCCGTGAGCGTGGTGCCATATAGGTTGCCGCTCGAATCAAAGGACACGCCACTGCATACCGCGTAACCATCGTCGGCGTTGTTGTTGAAATCGTGCAGCGTAGTATAGTTCCAGTGGCCGTTGGCAGGCGTCAGCTTGAAAACATTCCCAGCTTCATAGAAGCCGTCGCCCTGGGTGGTGCCGTAGAGCGTGCCGGAGCTGTCCATGGTCAGGCTGCTGACCGTGCCGGTACCGTAGCCATAGCTGCAGTTGTCGATGTAGCCGCGATCGAATGCGTAGAGCTGCGTGTAGTTCCATTGCCCTCCCGAGGGCGACAACTCGTAAACCACTCCGTTGCTTCCCACCGAGGTGTCCGTCATCGGAGTTCCACCGTAGAGGTTTCCAGCGTGATCCACGATGACGCCTCCCCAGGGACGACAGCCGTCACCTGTGCCCTGGAAGCTATAGAGAATGCTCTCATTCCAGTTGCCGCCGGAGGGGCTTAGTTCGTACACCGTCCCGCAACTGTAGGCGCCGCCCACTTCGGTTGTCCCGTACAGATTGCCGATGCTGTCAAACACGACTCCGGCGCGCGGTCCGCTGCCGTCTCCTCCTTGCCCGAAGTTATACGGAATGCTTTCCGTCCAGGCGCCGTTGGCCAGGGTGAGCTTGAAGACCACGCCGCCGCCGTAGGTTCCTCCCTGATTGGTGGTGCCATAAAGATTGCCCGCCTGGTCGAAGACCAGCGAGCTTTTTGGTCCTGAGCCGTCACCGCCGCCGGGCTGGAAAGTGTGCAGCGTAGTTAGCATCCAGGGAGAGAACACCGACGGAGGAATCGCCGGCGAGGGCTGCAACTTGAAGACCGTTCCCACCCCCAAACTGCCTCCTATGTTCGTAGTCCCGTAGAGGACTCCCGAGCGGTCGCGAATTACGCCGCCCTCCGGGCCGTATCCATCGTTTCCGGAAAAGTTGTAGAGCGGGTTTAGCAACCATTGAGAGTTTCTCTGGCTCATTTTGAAGACCATGCCGTCGTCTCCCGTTCCTAAGCCGACCGTGCCATAGAGATTGCCGCCGGCATCGATGGTCACCCCGCCAGTGGGGTAACCTCCGCCGCTTCCTCCACTGAAGCGATGAATGACCGTAAAGGTTTGCGCCAGTGCTACGTGGGTAAAGATCATGATTAGGCAGAAGACCGCCAGAACAGCCGGCGTCCGTAGTTTTCCAAGCGAAAAGCAAGCTTGATTTTGTGACAGAATCGTCATGGTTCTCCCCGGGTTGCGCATTGCATCATACCGGTACTCCACTCGGTAAGCAAGTGGAAATGCGATGAGCGACGCGAACATCGCACGTTTAGGGAGCAGTCAGTTGACGTGCGCCGACAGAGTTCGGCCCAGATCGCGGGTCAGCCAGGGCGAAGCGCTGCCGCGCTGCATCCAGAGAACAATCAAGTCCGCCCGGCGTTGGACGTGAAATTTGCTCAGCAGATTAGAGACGTGAAATTTTATGGTTCGTTCGGTGACGAACAGTTTGCTGGCGATTTCCTTGTTGCAGAGATTGTCGAGCAGTAGGTCGAGGACCTCGCGCTCGCGCCGGCTGATCTCGACTTCGCCGTCGATCGACTTGCAACCGCTCAGCTCGGGCAGAATCGACTCTACGAAGCGCGTCAACAAATCGCGCGGCACCCAGTAGGCGCCCGAAGCCACCTGGGTTGCAGCTCGGGCCAACTGGTGAGCCGCTAGGTCGTAGGCCAGCAAGCCTTTCACCCCCAGCCGCAACAGCGGGTAAGTGACGGCGTCGTCGAGACCGGGAAGCAGAACCAACACATGCACATCTCTGTGTTCGAAGTGCAGCAGGCGGACGAACTCCAGTGTGGCATGGCCATCGCTGCCGTCGATCACCAGCAGACTGCCGGGCGCAAGCGACGGCGAAGTCTCGGGCGGCGGAACGCAGAACTCGCCGCTGGTCACGATTTGGAATTCAGCTCGCTGCAGCAGGTGGAGAAAGCGTTCCTGTGCTACCGGATGCTTACAGAACAGGTAAAGCGCGGGTCTCGCAGGTCGAGAGTTGCTCCGGGTTCTGGTCAAGGGGCCCATTTGCCGATAGCGGTTCGTTCTCAATTTCTATCGGCAGAAACCGCGCCAGACTTGATGAGGAAAAACTTAAGCAGGTTCTAACATCACAGATCGGCAACTCGGCGGCTCAAACTGGAGTATTTGGAAGAGGTTAGGATCTGGACCGGTCGACCAGTTCCTCGTCAGCTGTGGGCCTTGTTTGCCAGCAGAGATTTTACGGCATTGGGCAGCGCGAACACCGAATCGTCAACATCATCAAAGCTCACCGACGTGGTGGTCTCGGTCTGCGTAGGATCCGAACTTTTATGCGCCGCTTGCGTGGGCATCAACCATCCGCCAAAATCTTTATAGTCGGAGAACACTTCCATCTCCTCACCCGAGCCGCCCCGCCAGCTTGAATTAAAGCGGTATCCGACCAGCAATCCGCTTGCGGTGTCATAGAAGTGTTCGTTGACTTTGCCCCACTTGTTGGTTCCCTTCAAGTGATAGCAGGTGTGCCCTGCGAAATCGACAGCATCCACAACTTCCATCGAACTGAAGTAATCCATAATGCGGGCCGGATAATACATGTCGGCGTCGCGTTGCTTGGCTCGCACTTCGTCGCCTTGCGAGATCGTGGCATGGCCACTGGGATCGACTTGCCAGGCAACCGTACCGTTAGATCCTTCCTGATACCGGGTTCCATTGGGCAGCGTGATCTGATACAGCATCTTGCCGTCTTTGTAGTAGGCGATTCGATCCAGAGCAGGACCCTTGTCGGAAGGCTCGAACTTTCCGCGGACGGTCATGGACTTGTGCTTGAAAATCGCGTCGCGCCCCCCGAGGGCAGCCACGTAGCGATCCATCACCTGTTGCACCGTGGGCAGTGGTTTCGCTGGGGACGAATTCTGGCCGTTCAGCGCGGCCGACATGAGGATCAGTAACGCCGTGGTCCGGTAGGCCACAACGAAACTCGATCGCGTAACCAGGATCGTCATGACTCCTCCTGGGGCCTTTAGAATTTGCCGACGCGAATGCTGCCGTCTCCAGTGGTGATTTCCAGCAGCGGGCCGCCGCCGTTCAGCTTGCCCCGAATGCTCGACCGTTCGATGGAGCCGTTTACCGTCACTGGCAGATCGAGTTGGATGTGTCCGTCGCCGGTGTGGGCATAAAGCTCGGCATTCAAATCCTGCGGCAGGCGGGCTTCGACGCTGCCGTCGCTGGTGTGGATCAGCCAGCCTCCGTTCATCTTGGAGCCGGGACGCACGGTCAGATCGATGCGGCCGTCTCCGGTGCGCAGATCGAGATCGGTGAACACACCATCGATGGTCATGTGGCCGTCACCAGTGTGCGAGCGCAAATTGCCACTGAAGTTTTGCACCGTGATGTGTCCGTCGCCGGTGTCAATGCGCGCCTGTCCCGAGATGTTGCTCACGGAAATGTGCCCGTCACCGGAATGCAGATCCAGCGCCGCCTGGGGAGGAACTTGCACCTCGACCCGGACGCCACGGTGCATGGAAATGTGAAATCCCCAGTCGTTCGGGATGTGCACCTGCAGGTCAACCTTGTCGCCGTCCTGGTGCTCGGTTACCCGCACCCCAGTGTTGCCGATGTTGTATCCGTCGCTGATGACCCGCGCCGAGATGGTGTTACTGACCCCATGCGTGACCTCGATGGAGGCGTCGTTGGTGTCGACGCGCAGAGTCGGATTGTTGCCGACCTGATAGGTCTTGGTCCATTCGTCGGCGAAAGCCGAAGCGCTGAGGACGGCCAGGCAGAATAGGAGAATCAGGGATTTTTGTCTCACAGTGCCCCTCCTCGTAGTGGTACGAGAAGGAGCTCCTGTAAGTTCCGTTGCGAATGAGGAGAATAAGGAGGGCACTGTGCGGTGCCCGGGGCATGCGATCTAGCGGAGTGGAACGTCCCGCATGCCCCTTTGAGCATCGCTCCCTGCTTGTTGAGATAGACGAGGGTGGGGAAAAAGGGTTAGCGGGAATTAGAGCCGTTTTTTCCAGTATGCTGGCCGCCGATGACCGTGGGCGATGGCCAGGTTGGATGGCAGTTTCGGTTTCGCGATAGACCACCGCAAACGGAAAACGCTGCAGCACGAACTTCCGCGTGCCATGATCACCTCTGGGCCAGCGCCCCGGCGATTGCACCACCAACTCAACAGCGCGATCCATTTCAGCAACGAAGTTGCCCGCCGCAGTTTCGCTATGCGCGAGATACCACGTAGGGATGATTTGAACTCCTCCAGCGCTTCGGGGTGAATCTCGAAGCGCTTAGCTGCCATCGAGGATCGCCGAGATTTGACGACGGGCGTCTTCCCACGCGATAGGCTTCACTTTCCCTGAATCTAATTCCTGAATCCGGCGAGCAATTTCTTTGCTCCACTCCTCTTCAGCAGACGCGTCGACCGTCTCGTCCAGACTTTCGAGTAGCGAGTTCGCCAGCGCCGCCCGCGCCTCTACGGGCAGCTCGAGAGCTTTCTTTAGCAAATCTGAGACCTCTTGGGTCATAAAGACATTCTACCCTCAGCTGCGCACCGCACGATCATTCGAAGATGCCTCACCGACTGTACTGGTTCTGCTTCTTTTCCGCGTGGCGCTCCATCCCCAGCTGAATCAGCCGGTCCATCAGCTCGGAGTAGGAGATGCCGCTGGCCGCCCACATCTTGGGGTACATGCTGATCGAGGTGAAGCCGGGCATGGTGTTGATCTCGTTGACGAACATCTTGCCGGAGCGCGGCTCCATCAGAAAGTCGACGCGCGCCAGCCCGGAGCAGTCCACCGCCTGAAACGCCGCGACCGCCAGCCGCTGCACTTCCTTCTGCTTGGCCTTGCCGATCTTGGCGGGGATGATGGACTCTGAGCCTTCCACCAGATATTTCGCGTCGTAATCGTAGAACTCTTTGACCGGCACAATCTCGCCCGGCACCGAGGCGATCGGTTTGTCGTTGCCCAGCACCGAGCACTCGATCTCGCGCGCCTTGGCTTTGGCGCCGCCTACGCCCTGCTCGATGACCAGCTTGCGGTCGAAGCGCGCGGCCTCGTCCATGGCGGCCGCAAGTTCGCTGGAGTCGTGAACTTTGCTGATGCCGACCGACGAGCCCAGATTCGCAGGCTTCACGAACACCGGATACTTCAGCGCGCTTTCGATCTGCTTGCGAGCTTTCTTCGGCTGCTCGCGCCACTGGCTGCGCAGGACAGTGACGTGTTTGACGATGGGCAGCCCGGCATCGCGGAACAGACGCTTCATCACGTCCTTGTCCATGCCCGCGGCCGAACCCAATACTCCTGCGCCCACGTAAGCGATGTCGGCCAGTTCCAGCAGGCCTTGAATGGTGCCGTCCTCGCCGAAGGTACCGTGCAGCACCGGAAAGATGATGTCGACGTCGACTGGATTGACGGCAGCACGCAGTTCGTGCGCGTCGGTCTCGAACGGCATCAGAGAGGAATGGCCCTCGCCCGGCATAGGCGGCACGACGACGCCTTCGCCGCGCGCCAGCACCGCCGCTGCGGAAGTCGCTTCCGGATCGCCGGCGCGCAGATGGCTCGGCTCGGCGGTCTCCGGACGGCTTGCCTTGCAGCAGGCGTTCGGCATGAGCGGCCGTTACCCAGCGGCCCTCTTTGGTGATGCCGATGGGAACCACGTCGTATTTCTTCTTGTCGATCGCGTTCAGCACCGACGCCGCCGACAGCAGCGACACTTCATGCTCGCCGCTGCGTCCGCCGAACAGGACACCTACGCGGAGTTTCTTCATGCTTTGATCTTAACGCGAGCGAGTCGTACAGGCAGTGATCAGCGGTAGACCTCGTGACAAAATCGGAGCCAGTCTAGCTACCAAGGAAATTCAGCACCCGTTGCAGAAGTTCAGCAGGCTTTTCCAGCGCGGGCAAGTGTCCGCACTGGGGGATGATTTCCAGCTGGGAATTGGGGATCAGCCGGTGGAGGTGTCGTGCGGTTTCGACCGGTATCATCGCGTCCTGCTCTCCCCACACGATCAAGGTGGGAAGCTTAAGGCCGGCGATGTTCTCGTCCAGCCACTCGCGTCCGTCGGGCAGGTGCTGCAGCAGGTTATGGATGGTGTATCCGTCGCCGCGCTCCAGATGTTGCCGGTAGGCCAGGTCGATTAAGTCGTCGGTGGCTAGGGTCTTGTCATAGAACAGCGAACTTGAAAACCTCGCGCAGATGTTGCCGGGTGGAAAGGCGCAGATCGATGGGCAGGGCAATGGTGTTACCCCAGAGTCCGGCAGCATCGACCAGCACCAGCTTGTCGACCATCGCAGGAAACTGCAGAGCGAAGCTGGTGGCGATCCAGCCGCCCAGCGAATGTCCTAGCAGCGAGATACGCTCGATCCCCAATGCAGGCAGAAATCGCTGCAGCACTTCAACGAATCCGGCAATGGAATAGTTGATGACCGGTTTATCGGAGCGGCCGAAACCCAGCAAGTCGAGAGCGATGACGCGATGCGATTGGCCGAGCGCGTCGAGGCAGAAGGCCCAATCGTCAGCATCACCGCCGATGCCGTGAAGCAGCACCAGCGCGGGTCCTGCTCCCATATCGTAATAACGAATGGTCTGGCCGAACACGGGTGCGGTGAGCAACTCCGGCAGAGGCGGCAAGACGAATTGCGGAGAACGCGGTTGGAAGCTCATAGACGCATTCAGACGATATTGTCTCGTTTTTGGAGATTATGCCTGGCGCAGAGTAACTGGACATTCTCTTCGGTCAAAGACGTTCCACCCTTGGACCATGGCAAGTCATGGTCAAAGTGCAGTTCGTCTTCGGCACCGCACATGACACAACGACCGCCATCGCGCTTCCACACCGCGAGTTTAACTGAGGTAGGAATGATTCGTCGCCGCGTCGCATTGAGAAGGGGGGGAACTGTGAGGTCGTCATCGCCTTCAACTGCAACCAGACGAAACTTGAAAACTCGGCGGTATTCGTCAGTCTCTTGCCAGGAATCGACTAGGTGAAAGATACCGTTATACGACCAAATACCCGTATGAATTTTCTCGTAGACTCTAACCCTTTCGGGAGGGCGTAACCCGCCCTTAGCATCTTGGGCAGCGCGATGGAACTTGCCGTTTTGAGTTAGCGAGCCGGAAGGATATAGTTCCGGCTGATCGAGAACTTTAGGGTTTAGATCAGCGGTTGTTTTCGGCTCATCATGCCCCTCATAGATTAGAGTGGTTCCACCATCTTCGAGGCGGTCGCGGTAAGGGGCGTTGTGTCGAACGGACATCAGTATGACTGAATGACTGCCACCGAGACCGAAGTTCATCCCGCGCTGTAAGCTGGTACCCTCACGGCGGCACATCTCGACGTAGGGAATGATATTGTCGCTTGCAAATTGGATTCGGGATGGCACGTTTATCTCAGAGGATCTTCTTCCCGAAGGCCGAGAGCGCCAGCTCGACCGCCAGTTCCGCCGTCTGGTTGCGCTCGTCGAGTACGGGATTGACTTCGACCAGCTCGAAGCTGAGCATGCGGCCGTGGTCGGCAATGATTTCCATCGCCAGGTGCGCCTCGCGATAGGTTGCGCCGCCCCAAACCGGGGTTCCCACGCCCGGAGCATCTTCGGGATCGATCCAGTCGAGATCGAGCGAGACGTGATAGCCAACCGTGCCGCGTCCGGCGAGGCGAAGCGCTTCTTCCATCACCGCACGCATGCCGCGCTCGTCGATATCGCGCATGGTGAAGACGTGCACGCCGGCGCGGCGGATATTCACCCGCTCATGTTCGTCCACATCGCGAATGCCGACCAGCACGCAATTTTCCGGACGCACTTTCGGACTGAAGCCGTACAGGTCGCTGAGCGGCGAGTGAAACAATCCCATGATGGCGCCGAGCGGCATGCCATGAACGTTGCCGCTGGGCGAGGTGTCAGGAGTGTTGATGTCGCTGTGAGCGTCGATCCACAGCAGTCCGATGCGCTGGTGCTTGCGGCGATAGAACTCGGCCACGCCGGAAACCGTGCCGGCAGCAATGGAGTGGTCGCCGCCCAGGGTGAGAGGAATCTTTCCGGCTTCGAGGGTCTTGATCACCAGTTCGGCTTGGGCCGAGCAGGTCTCGGTGATCTCGGTGAGATACTTCGCGTGAGGATCGCCTTCGGACTCGGTTTCGAGCATGGCGACCGGAACATTGCCGCCATCCTCGACGTCATAGCCCAGCGCCTCGAGCTTGGCCTCAAGTCCGGCCACGCGCATCGCGGATGGACCCATGTCGACGCCGCGCCGGGATTGGCCGAGATCGAGCGGCACGCCGATGATGCGGATGTACTTGGTTTCGATGTTCTCCAGCGGTTTGGTGATTGGACTGGTTGCCATAAGAGCGTTCCTGAATAAAGTCCTACATTGTGGTAGTGTCTTGCCTTCAGCAATAAGAGATGTCTAAGTTCGAATTGTCATCACGAGCGCAGCGAGGGATCTGTTTTACCGACAGTCAACGAAAGAGCAGATTCCTCGCGCCAAAAGATGGCGCTCGTAATGACAACTCATCCTGCGTCGGCGCAAATGCGGCGCATAAGCACGACTCTACCGATTCTACTTAGAGACCCACTCATCCCCACCCACTACGGATACAGCCGGTGCAGCATGCGCGGGAAGGGAATGGTCTCGCGCACATGCTCCAGGCCGCAAATCCAGGCCACAGCGCGCTCGATGCCCATGCCAAAGCCTGCGTGCGGAACGCCGCCGAACTTGCGCAAATCGAGATACCACTTGAACGCCTCTTCCGGCAATTCGTGCTGATGAATCCGCTCGCAGCAGAAGTTCGTGCGACGCCATGCGCTGCGAGCCGCCAATGATTTCGCCATAGCCTTCGGGCGCCAGCACGTCGACGCACAACGCCAGGTCCGGCCGCTCGGGATCGGGCTCCATGTAGAACGCCTTCACCGCTGCCGGATAACGATGGATCATCACCGGCCGATCGAATTGCGACGAGATGTAGGTTTCGTCGGGCGAGCCGAAGTCGCCGCCCCACTCGAATTTGTTCTCGACCAGGCCCTTGGCATGACCTTCCTGCAGCATCTTGACCGCATCGTCGTAGGTGATGCGCGGAAACGGCGTGTCGATCTTTTCCAGCTTGGCAATGTCGCGGCCGATGGTTTCCAGTTCCGGCCGCCGCTTCTCCAGGCAGCGCTTGACGATGAAGGTAATGAACTCTTCCGCCAGCTTCATCAGGTCGTCGAGCTTGGCAGTAGGCGACTTCCGGCTCGACCATCCAGAACTCGGTGAGATGGCGGCGCGTCTTCGATTTCTCCGCGCGGAACGTCGGCCCGAAGCTGTAGACCTTGCCCAGCGCCATCGCGGTCGCTTCAATGTAGAGCTGGCCCGACTGCGTGAGGTAAGCCTGCTCTTCGAAGTAGTCGACCGGAAACAGTGTGGTGGTGCCTTCGCATGCGGCCGGAGTAAGGATCGGCGGATCGGTGAGAGTGAATCCGCGATCGTCGAAGTAGTCGCGTGCCGCCTTGATGATCTCGGCGCGAACCCGCAGGATCGCCGCCTGCCGCGGCGAGCGCAGCCAGAGATGGCGATGCTCCATCAGGAACTCGACGCCGTGCTCCTTGGGCGAGATGGGATACGGATCGTCAGGATTGACGCGCTGCAAAACCTGCGCATCGCTGACGTCCATCTCGTAGCCGCCGGGAGCGCGCTTGTCGGCGCGCACCTTGCCGGTGACGATCACGCTGGATTCCTGGGTCAGGCCCTTGATCGACTCGAACAGTTCGGGCGAGACCGCGTTCTTGGCGACGACGCCCTGGATGATGCCGCTGCCGTCGCGGAAAATGGGGAACAGCAGTTTGCCGCTCTCGCGCAGGTTGTAGAGCCAGCCGCGAATGGTGACGGTCTGACCTTCGTGCTGGCCAATTTCGCGAATGGTGGTGACTGGAGTTTCGGTTTCGATTTTCGTGGATGAGTTCATGGTTCGTCAGTATTAAGTATGCACGTTGCGCGCAGAAAAGTCAGGCGGTACGGGCTGGCTGTGCTGTCGAGTTCCGCCTTGACGCCGGCTCTCGCACGTCCTAGCCTTGGGGGTATGGAAGTCGATTTTAACCCCGAGCCTGCAAGCTAAGCTTGCCCGTATGGCCGCCGAGCAGGGTCGCGATGCGACCGCAACTCGTGCGCGAAGCAGTAGAGCGCTTTGTAAGCTACGCCGAATGGTTCATCTGATGAGGTGAGAACGGCTTGGCTGTCCGCCGACCGAGGAGAGTTCATGTCGAACATGAGGAGGTCTCGCACGAAGCTCGATCAGACTGCCGGTATAGCGGCGTAACATAGTGATTATTCGATCACGGCACCCGCCGCCCGTGACCTTACCAAGATTTGCGCATTGACATCGAGCCAGACAGTTACAGCGCAGGGTCGGCACGATAACGAATGGCGAACTACTTACCAGCTATGAGAGTGTGGACTTAGGTGCTGGTGACTCCAGATAAGAATTTCCGTTATCACGGACGTTACAGGCCGAAGGATCGCACACGTGGTAATTGCCAACCGCAGTTTGCCGTTCCTGCGTCATCATTACCGAATACGCCGTGAAACTGTCGCAATCACCTGCATCCTGCCGGGAGCATAAATCGGAAGTAAGATTCCGGCTATTCAGCTTTCTCCAGCTTCCCGAAGGCCGCAGCCATTTTCTCGGAAACTTTCTCGCCTTCCACGCCTTCAATCTCCAGCAACAATGGCGGCACGTGCGGAGCGGTACGCAACAGCGACATGGCTTCGTCCCAATCAATGCCGCCGTCGCCTGGAGAAATGTCGCCCGGCCAGAGATGCGAATCGCGATCCTTCTTGTTGTCGTGCACGTGGGTTGAGCGGATGCGATCTTTCAGCACGTCGAACGATTGCTTCACGCCGGACAACAGATGCGCATGTCCCAGATCGAAGCAGACGCCGATGTCGGTGAAGCGGCCCGCGTGCAGCAAATCGATCAGGCTCTCCGGCGTAGACAGCTCGTTGGGAATATTCTCGACCAGCAATTGCACGCCGAGCGGCTTGGCAAAGGCATGCAGATGTTCAAGAGAACTCATGGCCGCTTCCAGCTTGTGCGGCTCGGCGTCTTCGTTGCCCACGCCGACATGCTGCACCAGAAATTGAAACGGCGCCTGCTCGGCTACTTCCAGCGCGCGCTTGATCTCGTCCATGGCGGCGATGCGATCGCGTTTTTCCACGGCCGCGATGTTGATGGGCGCACTTCCGCTGCGTCCCCACTCGTCGTCGCCGTGCATCGGCGAATGCATGGAGTGGAACGTCACGCCGGTGCTGCGAAACCAGTTGGCGATCTCGCGGATGTGCTGCCGGTCGGTGTAGTTGAAATGACCGCGGGCAGCGAAGATCTCAATCGCCTCGGCGCCGCCGGAGACGAATCTGATCGAGCAGGCCGGGATGCAGCCGCTCGCGTTTGGCATAGACCAGCGTGGACATCGCCCGTCGCATCAGTAGCCAACCGCCTTTCCGTCGTTGCGTCCGTCGCTGGCGCCCAGTAGCTCGCCGGTCTTGTCATCGACGGCAATGCACTCGGCATCGCCCCAATAACCGTGAGCCATTTTAATCTTGTGGCCCATGTGCTCGAGAATGCCGATGGTGTCAGGCGAGAAGCCGACCGACTCCATTAGGATCTGATCGGGCATCCATTGATCGTGAAAGCGCGGCGCGTTCACCGCCTGCTCGATGTTCAGCCCGTAATCGACGACGCCCATAAGGATGTTGGCGACGGTGGTGATGATGGTCGGCCCGCCGGGCGAGCCGAGCACCAGAAAGAGCTTGCCATTCTTCAGCACGATGGTCGGCGTCATGGCCGACAGCGGCCGCTTGCCGGGACCGATCGCGTTCGCCGGCCCTTGCAGCAACCCATACATATTCGGCACGCCCGGCTTGGAGGAAAAGTCGTCCATCTCATCGTTGAGCAGGAAGCCTAGACCTTCGGCGGTGACGCGCGATCCGAAGCCGTCGTTCAGCGTGGTGGTCACGGACACGGCGTTGCCTTCGGGATCGACCACCGAGTAGTGCGTGGTGTGATCCGGCTCGCGAACGCCCTTGGGCTGCGGATGCGAGCTGGCATAGCTGTCGAGCTGGGAGAACACCGAAGGACGCCGCACATCGGCGCTGGGCGTAGCTCGCCGAAGGGGAATCGTCTCCCGCCAGGCGTTGCCATAGCGTTTGTCAATCAGCTGCGCAACCGGGATCTTCGAGTAGTCGGGATCGCCAAGAAATTCGGCGCGATCGAAGAAGGCGCGCTGAAACGCCTCGGCAGTCAGGTGAATGCTCTGCGCGGAACGATCGCCTTGCTTGGCCAGGTCGTACCCTTCGAGAATGTTGAGACATCTCGACCAGAGCGATTCCGCCCGACGACGGCGGTGGCGCGCTGATGATCTCGTAGCCGCGATAGGTGCCGCGAATCGGCTGGCGCTCCTTCACCTGATACTGCGCCAGATCGTCGGCGGTAATCAGACCGCCCCCTTTCTCGATGGAAGCCGCCAAGCTCCTTGGCCAACGAGCCATGGTAGAAGTCGTCGGGATCGTCGGCGATGCGCTCCAGCGTCCTGGCCAGCTCCGGCTGCTTGAAGATGTCGCCTTGCTGGTAGTAGTCGCCGTCCCGCTGAAAGATGCGATGGGACTCGGGAAACTCCGCCAGCTGCGAATCGCGAAAGGCGTTAGCCTCGTCATAGTCGAGCACAAAGCCGTCGCGCGCCAGGTGGATTGCCGGTTCCATGACCTGCTTCAGAGTCAGCTTTCCCCAATGCTTTTGGGCGTAAACCAGCCCGGCCACCGAGCCGGGTACGCCGATGGCCTTGTAGCCGATGGTGCTCAGGTCGGGAATGACGTTGCCCTGGCTGTCCAGGTACATGTTGGCCGTGGCCTTGGCCGGAGCCTTCTCGCGGTAGTCAAGGAAGTGGACCTCGCCGTCGGGCCGTCGGAAGAGTAGGAATCCGCCTCCGCCAATGTTGCCAGCCTCGGGATAGACAACCGTCAGGGCGAACCCTACGGCGACCGCCGCGTCAATCGCGTTGCCACCCTGCTGCATGATGGCGACTCCCACCTTGGAAGCTTCGGGATGCACCGTCGCCACCATGGCCTTGGTCCCATGCGCGGGACGGACCGCGTTGCTGGCCACCGACTGCGAAGCGGCAGCCAAGGCAAGAATCATGATCAGAAAATAGCGGCGCAATTTCATGATAGGTTGCGAATGCAGTCTCGAATTCATCCCGGTGCAAAGTCAGCCTGGCAGCGATTGCCTCTGAGGCTAGTTTACGGGATGGGCAGAGTCAAATTCGGAGATCCGTCCTTTTTGCGGTCGTCGGAATGCCCGCGTTTGCGAACACCGATCGTCGTTGTTCCTGAATCCGGTATCCGCTGAGCGGGCCGGAAGTTAGCCTTTGCTGGAGACTGCCGACGCCCCCGCCGCACTTGTCTGGCGACGCGGAACGTTATATATCTAAAGAGCCTGCGGGTGGACATGCAGACCTCCATTTTCTCCGTCGACGTCGAAGACTGGTTCCATATTCTGGACGTTCCCAGCGCGCCTGTGCTTGCGGAATGGAGCGGTCTCCCTTCGCACGTCGAGAAGAATTTCAGCAAGCTGCTTGAGCTGTTTAGCGAAGAAAATGTGCAGGTCACCTGCTTCTTTCTGGGCTGGATCGGCGAGCGCTTCCCGCATTTGGTGAAGGAAGCCGCGGCCCGGGGTCATGAGATCGCGTCACACGGCTACGGTCATCGTCTGGTGTATCAGCAGAGCCGCAATGATTTTCATGACGATGTTCGCCATGCCCGTCTGCTACTGGAAGACATCGCCGGGGTGCCGGTAACGGGATATCGTGCTCCCGGTTTTTCGACTACCACCGAAACACCATGGTTCTTTGACGCGCTGGTGGAAGCAGGCTATCAGTACGATTCTTCCGTGTTCCCGGCGACCCGCGGTCATGGTGGGATACGCGGCGGACGGCGCGAGCCGCATCGCGTCGGCGATGGTGAAGGCATACTCGAGGTGCCCATCACGGTGGCTACGTTGATGGGCAAGCCCATGTGCTTTTTCGGCGGCGGCTATCTGCGGCTGTTTCCCTACTGGCTGGTTCGCAAGATGGCCCACCAGGTTCTGGCCGAGGATCGGCCGGTGGTGTTCTACATCCACCCCCGCGAAATCGATCCCGCGCATCCCCGCCTGCCCATGAATCGCAAGCGGCAGTTCAAGACCTATGTGAACCTGGAAACAACTGAATGGAAAGTACGGCAGATTTTTCGCGACTTTCCCGTAACCACCTTCCAGAACGTTATCAGCAGTTGCCCCCAATTGGTAAATTCTCATGTCGCTTGATCGTACCCAAACTTTCTTTCACCAATACGCCAACGACTTCGACGCGATTTATGGCAATCAGAACGGTGTCGTCGACAGCGTTATCAATCGCCTCTTCCGCAAGAGCATGCGCTTGCGCTATGAGAAATCCATTGAGGGCTGCGAACCGGTACAGGGCAAGAGCGTGCTCGACGTGGGCTGCGGACCCGGCCATTACTCCATCACTCTGGCCCAGCGCGGCGCCTCGCGCGTGGTGGGAATCGACTTTGCCGATGGCATGTTGAAGCTGGCCTCCGAACACGCCAGCCAGGTAGGTGTTGGCGAACGCTGCAAGTTCGAGGTCGCCGATTTCTATGAATACCCGGCGCAGGAGCAGTTTGATTACGTGATCGTGATGGGCTTTATGGACTACATGCCCGATCCGGAGAAAGTGGTCGCCAAGGTGTTGTCGCTCACTCGCAATAAGGCGTTCTTTTCTTTTCCAGTCGCCGGCGGCATTCTGGGCTGGCAGCGGAAAATCCGCTACCAGAAGCGTTGCGATCTGTTTCTCTATACCGAAGCGCAGCTGAAACGTATCTTCGCCAACTTTCCGGAAGCTACAGCCAAGATCGAACCCATCAGCCGCGACTTCTTCGTTACGCTCACGCGGAATGGGAAGAAGGTCTAGCAGGCTGCTGAAAACTCATTGGGGCCAAGCTTCGGGTAGATACCGGAATCCAGAGAACGCCTATAAACTGTCCCTATGCCTGCAAGCCAGCGTCGAGCCGTTGTCATCGGTTCCGGTCCCAACGGTCTTGCCGCTGCTATCGCATTGGCCCAGGCCGGATTGCAGGTGGATGTCTACGAGGCTGAACCTGAGCCGGGCGGCGCGGCGCGCACCCTTCCGCTGACCTTGCCCGGCTTTCTGCACGATTTCGGCTCAGCCGTGCATCCCATGGCCGTGGCTTCGCCGTTCTTTTCTTCGCTTCCCTTACGCGACTACGGCCTGGAATGGATTCAGCCCCCTGCGCCGGTGGCGCATCCGCTGGATGATGGCACGGCAGTTGTGCTGGAGCGCGACTTGAGCGCCGCCGAAGCCGCCTTCCGCGAGGATGGCAAGCAGTGGCGCCGTCTGTTCGGACCGTTTGCGGAGCACTGGGCAGAGCTGGCTCCGGAAATCCTGCGGCCGGTGTCGCTGTTTCCGCGGCATCCTTTCTTGTTGGCTCGGCTGGGGCTGCTGGGATTCCCGTCGGCCACGGCGCTGGCCGGCTTCTGGTTCAAAAACGCCAGGACCAAGGCGCTGTTCTCAGGATTGGCGGCGCATTCCATGCTGTCGCTGGATGAGCCGCTCACCTCGGCCTTCGCAATCATCTTCGCGGCCACCGCCCACGCTGTGGGATGGCCTGTGCCATGCGGCGGGGCGAAGTCGATCACCACGGCCCTCTGCGGATATCTAGCCAGCCTGGGCGGCACCGTGCACACCTCTTCGCGCATTGACGATCTCGCATCCGTCGGCAAGTACGACGTGGCCCTGTGCGATGTCACCCCCAGGCAACTACTGCTCATCGCCGGCCAGCGCCTCTCCGCCGGATACCGGCGTGCGCTGGAGCGCTATCGCTATGGACCGGGGGTGTTCAAGATCGACTATGCCTTGTCTGCCCCGATACCGTGGAAGGCAATCGACTGCCAGCGCTCTGCCACCGTGCACCTGGGCGGTACGATGGCCGAAGTGGCAGCGTCGGAGAATGCCATGCGCCACGGCCACCACGCCGAGCGGCCGTTTGTTTTGCTGGCGCAGCCTAGCCTGTTCGATCCCACCCGGGCGCCGGACGGCCGGCATGTGGCCTGGGCTTACTGCCACGTGCCCAACGGTTCCACGTTCGATATGCTGCCGCGCATCGAAGCCCAAATCGAGCGCTTCGCCCCCGGCTTCGGAGACTGTGTCCTACAGCGTAGGATATTCTCTCCGGCCGCACTGGAAGCAATGGACGCCAACTTGATTGGCGGCGACATTGGCGGGGGACTGGCCGACCTGCGCCAGTTTCTGTTTCGTCCCACGCGCAAGTTCTACGCTACCTCGGCCAAGGATATTTATCTCTGCTCATCTTCCACTCCGCCGGGCGGCGGCGTACACGGCATGTGCGGCTACAATGCCGCCAAAATGGCGCTCAAGCGGCCGTGAGTAACCAAGCTGAACTCGGTGCAGCCGGCAAGATTGCGATCGCGCTGTCGCTCACCGCTGTCGGCGGATATATCGATGCCGTCGGCTACATTGCGCTCTTTGAAGTGTTCACCGCCAATATGAGCGGCAACAGCGTGCATGTGGGAATGTATCTGGGTCGGCAAGACTGGCCGAATCTGCTGCGGCCGCTATGCGCCATCGTGTCTTACGTTGTGGGCATGGCTCTGACACGCATCACAGTACAAATCGCAGGCCGCCGCGGCATCAAGCGCATTGCCTCCTTTACTTTGGGGGCCGAAGCTCTCCTTCTGATATTTTTCGCGCGCGCCACTCCTGCCATGCATCTTGGCCAACTCGTCGATCTGCAATCGCCAGTCTACTTCACCCTGGTGGCCTTGTTAGCCTTCGCCATGGGAGTGCAGACGGCGACGCTCACCCACGTGGGAGCGCTCACCATCTATACGACCTTTGTTACCGGAACCCTGACCAAACTGACCGAGTCGTTCACCCGCGCACTCTTCTGGGCGCATGACCAGTTCCGCGAAGTGAAACGTATGTCCCATGTCGTCAGGCTTGCGCCGGGACAGAAAGATGTTCGCGAGGGTGCCATGCTGGCGTCGACCTGGACGTGCTACGTGGCCGGTGCGGCCATGGGAACGATCGTCAAACAACGATGGGAATTGCGCGCCCTTTATCTTCCGGTTGCCGTATTGATCGTGTTTATCCTGATCGACCAACTTCGCCCCATCGACGTCGAGGAAGAGCGCCACCAAGCTGGGTGAGGTAGTCGCACAAGGCCTTTGGCCGCCGGGAAAGCCGCGCCGCAGGCGTGCGCTTCTGCCAGGATTCCTTCTCAGTGAGACCCATTGAGGGAAGCAATCGCCTCCGGAATCCCCTACACTAATGTGCTTATAGAGGCAGCCCCAGAGAAAATCGCGCGCACTATTCTGCAAATGCTTGCATGGGGGAGCTCTCCCGTCCCACCTAAGTGCTTGTGTTGCAACTGCGAGGCCGGAAGCAAAATTGCGTATGATTCCGACAACCCCTAGGGGTCAAGGAGGTCCGATGCAAAAACGCGTCGCTTGGATCTGTGTGCTGGCGGTTTGCTCGCTGGGTCTAGCGGGATCGGCTTGGGGGCAAACGGTCTTGGGCTTCGACGATATTCAAACCAATGGCGGAGTGGTCGATATACCGGCTGGATACAATGGTTTCCAGTGGCCTGACACCATGGGAGCGTGGGAAGGACAAGGGGGTTATCCCTATGAGTCCCCACCGAACGTGGTGTTGTTTAACAACAATGGTGCCTTCGGTTACGGTGAGACCGATATCTTCACCTTGAGTGGAACGGTCGAGTTCATGGGCGCCTATTTTTCCGGCCCGACACAGGGCGGTCCCATCTACTTCAACCTCTACGACGACGGCAGTCTGGTATGGACGTCTCAACAGTTGACTCCCAACCCCAACACCCCTGAATTCCTGGCGTCGGGATATTCGGGACAGGTGAACGAGATTGGAGTCGTTGGCTACGAAGGATACTTCGTGATGGACAACTTTGAATTCAGCTCTGGAGGTGGCGGTTCCACTCCGGAGCCGGGAAGTTTTGCGCTCTTCGGAACTGGCATCGTTGCCATCGCGACCGTCATGAGACGCAAGTTGAGAATGTAGTTGGGAGCTCCTGCAAGTAAGTGAAGCCGGAGGGTCGACCTCCGGCTTTGCTGTTTGCGCCCATTGCGGTCCTCAAATTGGCAGGCTGCTGCCGCAGCATTCCATGCCGCGGAAAAGGGCATTGGCTGCTATAGTGTTGCGGCGAAGAGCGACAAGGTTTCGAAGGCCGCTGCCGCCGGAGGCACTGCATGTCGTCCTCAGCTCCATCCCCGTCACGTCCGATCACCGTGCTCTGCCTGGCCAGCTACTACAAGGGCACCGAGTTTCTTCGCGAGTGTCACCGCCAGGGCTGCCGGACATTGCTACTCACCTCGCACAGTCTGGAGCACGCTGACTGGCCGCGGGAAAGCATTGACGAAATCTTCTACATGCCCGACGTGCAAAAGCAGTGGAAGCTGGAAGATGCGCTGCTGGGCGTCAGCTACATGGCGCGAAACGAAAATATCGATAGCCTGGTCGCGCTCGACGACTTCGATGTGGAGACGGCAGCCACTTTGCGCGAGCACCTCCGCATCCCCGGCATGGGAGACAGCACGGCTCGCTTCTTTCGCGACAAGCTGGCTATGCGCACCAAAGCCCGCGAAGAAGGCCTGCTGGTGCCTGACTTCATTCATGTTTTGAATTACGCCCGGCTGCGCGAATTCATGGACCGCGTGCCTCCACCCTGGGTGCTGAAACCGCGCTCGATGGCCGGCTCGATGGGCATCAAGAAAATTCATACGGCCGACGAGCTCTGGGCCGCGCTGGAGGTGCTTTCCGACAAGCAGTCTTTCTACCTGCTGGAGCAGTATGTGCCCGGCGACATCTACCATGTGGATGCGATCGTCTACGAGCGGGAGTTGCTATTTTCTATCGCCAGCCGCTATGGCCGTCCTCCCATGGACGTGTCGCAGGAGGGCGATATCTTCACCACGCGTACTTTGGCGCTGGGATCAAAGGAAGCGCAGCCGCTGGTCGAGTTGAACGAAAAGGTGATGCAGGCTTTCGGCATGGTGCGCGGCGTGTCCCACAGCGAGTTCATCCGCGGACGCGATGACGGCAAACTCTACTTCCTGGAAACCTCGGCGCGCGTCGGTGGCGCCCATATCGTCGATCTGATCGAGGCTGCGACCGGCATCAACCTGTGGGCAGAATGGGCGAAGGTGGAGATCGCCGGTGGCAAGGCTCCGTACCAGCCTCCGGCTCCGCGAAACGACTCCGCCGGCCTGCTGATTTCCCTGGCGAAGCAGGAGCATCCCGATACCTCAGCCTACGACGATCCGGAAATTGTGTGGCGCATGGACGAAAAGAAACATCACGTTGGCCTGATCGTGAAGTCGCCTGATCCGGCCCGGGTGCAGGAGTTGCTGCAGAATTACGCCCAACGCATGCGTCAGGATTTTTTCGCCTGGCAGCCACCACTGGACCGGCCAAACTTCTAGCGGGCTGGAGAAGATTAACCGCAGTTGCCGCACCGGCGCGTGCAACTTCGAATGACAACGCGGAAGCGCGTCACTCGCCCGCCTCGCGTAGCAGTTTGTCCAGCGTCGGCTTGTGCTTCTCGGACTTGGTCTTAGGCTTCTTGCTGGCAGGCTCGGCACGCGTCGGAGGCGGCGTTCCGATCGCCTCGCGCGCGGCCGCCTTCACTGCCGAGGCGGCGCGGAACGGCTTGGGTTTGCGGATTTTCGATGGCAAAATTGCCCCCTCATCTGCAGGCAGCATCGACGTTCCGATACTTTACAACATAACCGAACCGCTCAACTGACCAGCTGGTCGATGCCGGCTTGCGGATAGCTCTGCTACAAACCGGTTATCCCAAATTCCGTCACAAAGCCGTACTATAGCTTGCACCCCATGATCTGATGCATTGACTGGCGAAGCAGCCCGCGTGTCGGCACTTCTGCTGGTCGCTTAGAGCACGAAAAGGAGCTGCCCTATGAGGCTGCGCGCCATGGTACTCAGTCTTACCCTGCTGCTGTGTCTTCCACTCTTCGCGCGGGAGAAGACCGACGTGTTGGTGATGAGGAACGGCGACCGCCTGACGGGCGAGATCAAGGGTCTTGACCAGGGAGTGCTCTATGTCAGCTTCGATTACATCCTGGGGACGTCCTCGGTGCAATGGTCGAAAGTCGCGCACCTGGAGAGCAAGCAGCTGTTCATCGTGAAAACTGAGGATGGCTCCGTGTATACCGGAACGCTGAGCACGGCCGAAACCGAAAACTTGCGCCCGGTGAAGATCGAAGTGACCGAAAGCTCGCAGAAGCACACAGTCATCCCGCGCAAGCAGATCGTCAAAATGGGCGAGACCTCGGACAAGTTCTGGGAGCGATTCAATGGCGAGATCGACTCCGGAATTATTTATTCCAAGGCAAATCAGAACACCCAATACACTCTTGGAGCTGAGGTCGATTACCTGCGAGAACGCTGGTCCAGCGACGTCAACCTGAATTCCACTTTGTCCGCCAGCAACGGCGCCAGCTCAGCAACCCGGAATCAGGTGAATTTCGAAGGCATGCATCTGTTGCCTTGGAAAAACTATTTTTATGCGGGCATCGGCAGTTTTCTGCAGAGCTCGGAACAGGACATCCGGCTGCAAACCAATCTTGGCGCTGGCATCGGTCGCTACTTGAAGAATACTAACCATGCCAGCATCGCCTTGATCGGGGGAGTGGCCTGGCAAGCCACGAACTACAAGCAGTCGGTAATGGCCGTACCTACGCAGAACGTGGCGGCAGCCCTGATCGCGGCCCAAGTGAAACTTTTCCGGTTCAACAAAACCAATCTTGACGTTACAGCCACGGCGTTTCCCGCGCTCTCCGAACCGGGCCGTATTTATTTCAACACCAACGCGACCTACTACATAAAGATCACCAGCGATCTGTCGTGGAATATCTCTTTTTACGGCAACTGGGACAATCAGCCGCCGGCCAATTTTTCCGGCAGCGATTACGGTACTAGCTCTGGTCTGAGCCTCAGCTTTGGGCTGCGCTGAAAGCGAAGGTCGGGCACTTTCTTGTACCGCGCACTCTAGCCGGGCGGAAAATCAACATCACAGTGACCCTTGACCCCCGTCACCGCCGAGCAGGGACGGAAGGATGATCATGGAGTCTGGATCGGGGTTGGAGCTCCGATTCTAAATTTATGACGCGATTGTTCGGCGGTACCCGCCCGGCCCTCGGGCCTCTATCGGGCGCCGCCCAAAGGAGAGAAGTTTCCCATGGCTGTTGCAGAACTGGTAAAAGAATCCTCCGTGGAAGGCGCACTCGACACCATTCACAAGAGTGGGAAAGTCCGTGCCAAGTACGACAACTTTATTGGCGGCAAATGGGTACCGCCGGTCAAGGGCAAGTACTTTGTAGACCACACCCCGATTAACGGTGAACCTATCGCCGAGATTGCCAAATCAACCCCGGAAGATGTGGAGAAAGCTCTGGATGCTGCCCATGCGGCGAAAGACGCATGGGGTCATACCTCGCCCGCGGCCCGCGCGGCCCTTCTGAACAAGATTGCTGACGTGATGGAAGAGAACCTCGAAGTTCTCGCCGTGGCGGAGACCATCGACAATGGCAAGCCGATCCGCGAAACGCGCGCAGCCGACGTTCCCCTGTCGATTGATCACTTTCGCTATTTCGCCTCCTGCATTCGCGCCGAAGAGGGCGCGCTGGGCGAACTCGACAACGATACCGTCGCCTATCACTTCAAAGAGCCCCTGGGCGTGGTGGGACAAATCATTCCCTGGAACTTCCCGCTGCTGATGGCGGCGTGGAAACTGGCTCCGGCTATCGGCGCCGGCAACTGCGTGGTGATCAAGCCGGCCTCCAACACTCCGCTAAGCCTTCTGGTGTTTGCGGGTCTGATCGCCGACGTGCTGCCTCCCGGCGTGCTCAATGTCATTACCGGACCGGGCGGCGAGATTGGCAAGGCCCTGGCCAGCAATCCGCGTATTGCCAAGATTGCTTTTACCGGCGAGACCACCACCGGCCGGCTCATCATGCAGTACGCCTCCGAGCCCATCATCCCGCAGACGCTGGAGTTGGGCGGCAAGTCTCCCAACATCTTCTTCGCCGACGTGATGGACGCGAATGATGCCTTCCTGGACAAGTCGCTGGAAGGTTTCGCGCTGTTCGCCTTCAACAAGGGCGAAGTCTGCACCTGCCCGTCGCGGGCGCTGGTGCAGGAATCGATTTTCGACGAGTTCATGGATCGCGCCGTGGCACGCGTCAAGAGGATCAAAGTCGGTAATCCGCTCGATCCCACCACCATGATGGGAGCGCAGGCCTCGAAGGATCAGCTGGAGAAGATCCTGGGCTACATCGACGTGGGCAAGAAGGAAGGCGCGAAATGCCTGACTGGCGGCAAACAAGCCCACATTGGCGAGGAGTTCGAGAACGGGTACTACGTCGAGCCAACCGTCTTCACAGGCCACAACAAGATGCGAATCTTCCAGGAAGAGATCTTTGGACCGGTTCTGTCGGTAACGAAGTTCAAGACGCTGGAAGACGCCATCGAGATTGGCAACGACACGGTGTATGGCCTGGGCGCGGGCGTGTGGTCGCGCAACGGCAGTACCGCTTATCGCGTGGGCCGCGAGATCAAAGCGGGTCGCGTGTGGACCAATTGCTATCACCTGTATCCGGCGGGCGCGGCGTTTGGCGGATATAAGCAATCGGGATTCGGACGCGAAACCCACAAGATGATGCTTGAACACTATCAGCAGACCAAGAACCTGTTGGTTAGTTACAGTCCGAAGGCGCTGGGCTTCTTCTAGAGCTGGCGGACAGCCGAATAGTGCGGGCTGCTGGAGGAAATGATGCGAAGCCCGGTCTCGGCCGTCGGGACCGGCTTCGTCCGGATTGGGAGACCACGACGTGTCAACGAACCAGCCCGGGTTGGCAGCTCGCATCGATTGCCATGTAGCGGCAGTTGCCGAGTGAAGGGAATAGTTCGTGAGCGAAGACAGGAAACATTCTCGCATCGCGATCACCCCCCAAGCGCGAGTGCTGCTCAAGCAACTGCAAGAGCGTTTTGGGCCCGTGCTCTTCCGTCAGTCAGGCGGTTGTTGCGATGGCAGTGTTCCACTGTGCTTGCGGCAAAGTGAATTTCGCGTCGGCGCACGCGACATCCTCCTGGGCACGGTCGAGGGCACGCCATTCTACGTCGACGAACTTCAGTTCAGATATTTGTCCCGCGCCCAATTCCTTCTCGACGTCGTGCCCGCTGAAAGCGATAGCTTCTCTCTGGAAACCTCGGAAGGCGTGCGCTTTGTGTTTTCTGAATCTGCCTTATAGGTAGCTTTACCGCGACCGATGAGATGCTGGCCCGGTACCTCTGTTGGATTTTCAACCTCAAGGTCTACAGCTTCGCCGCCTCGTCTTGAATGCGCTTCCATGCATTCTCGACATGTTTGTAGGTGGTGTTGGTCTGGCCAACGCAGAAGCGCAAGGTAATCTTGCCGTCCAGACGGGTATGCGTCAGATAGAGATCGCCGCTATTATTCAGGCGGTTCATCAACGTCGAATTACTCTCATCCCCACCACAATGGCGGAAGCAGACCAGGTTCAAAGGGGCCGGAGCAGCTACCTCGAAACGGTCATCCTGCCTGACCCACGCCAAAAACTGTTGCGCCAATTCCACATGGCGCCGGACGTGAAACTGCAGACCCTCGACGCCATAGTGGCGGATGACGAACCACAGCTTCAGCGACCGAAAGCGGCGGCCCAGCGGAATGTGCCAGTCGCGGTAGTCGAATACAGCGCCTGATTCCGTCGCCTGATTACGCAGGTATTCCGGCAGGATACTCAGGGTATCGATCAAGGCTTTGCGATCGGAGACGTAAAAGCAATTGCAGTCGAAGTTCGTGAACATCCACTTATGGGGGTTGAAGGTGTAACTGTCGGCGAGTTCAAGTCCATCCTGAATGTAGCGAAACTCCGGGCACAAAGCGGCCGTACCCGACATGGCCGCGTCCACATGGAACCAGACATTATTCTCGCGGCAGATAGCGCCGATGGCGGGCAGAGGATCGAGAGCGTTGGAAGAGGTTGTTCCTACCGTGGCCGATACGAAGAAGGGAGTTAAGCCGGCTTCGCGGTCCTGTTGGATCTGTTTCGCCAGAATATCCGGGCGCATGGCAAATTGTCTGTCGACATCGATGAGTCGCAAGTTCTTTAGACCGATGCCGGCGACCATCGCCGCCTTCTCCAGAGAAGAATGTGCCTGGTTCGAGGTGTAGGCCACCAGGCTACCTTCGTAGCCTTGGCGATTGCTGCGGTATTCAGTCGCTCGCTCTCGGGCAGCTAACATAGCGCAGAGCGAAGAACTGGAAGCGGTGTCCTGAATCACGCCGCCACCCTTATTGGTCGACAGGAACTTTTCCGGTAACCCCAGCATAGGGACTAGCCAGTTCAGGACATGAGTTTCCAGTTCGGTACAGGCTGGACTGGTGGCCCACAGCATTCCCTGAACTCCCAGAGCCGACGACAGCAAGTCGCCAAGAATCGCTGGGCCGGACGCATTGGCCGGAAAATAAGCAAAGAAGTTCGGCGACTGCCAATGAGTTATTCCCGGGACGATTACTTGCTTCATGTCGTCCAAAATCGTAGGGAAAGCTTCGCCTCTGTTCGGAGCCGCCGAAGGCAGTGCCTGTCGAATGTCACCAGGCTTTACTGCAGAGAACACCGGCATGCTCTCGATGTTCCTGTAGTAGTCCGCGATCCAGTCAATCACGGCATATCCGTGCTCCCGGAATTGTTCCGGAGTCATGTGGTAACTCTTCTCAGCCAAGGTTTGTTCCTCTTGCTTCACTCAAAGCCTCGCATCCCGAAAAAGTAATGGTGCCTCTGACAGGTCCACCAATGTCGTATCTCTATTGCAGGGAACCCCATATTAGAAGGATGAGCTTCTTAACCTAGGTGCCAAGGAGCAGGGGTGTCTTCCTGTTGCCGATAAGTAGATTACGTCCTTGTCATTAAAATTCTCAGTACACCATTTTAAACATACTGTTACACTAATCGGGGCCAATTCAGGTGCTCGAAAGGAGAAGCATGGATATTCAGAACATACTTGGGGATCTAAAGCGAGAGCGCGAACGTATCGATAGAGCAATTTCGGCGCTAGAAGGACTGGGTACTGGACAACGTCGTCGCGGCAGACCTGCCGGAAGCCGCAACATTGCCACCAGCGCTAAGCGCCCACGCCGTCATATGAGTGCCGCCGCGCGCAAACGCATCTCCGAAATGATGAAGCAACGGTGGGCAGAGCGGAAGCGCAAGTCCAAATCTTAGTGCCAAGAACCGTTCTTGACCGGGCCATCGATCACTATCTTCGGGAATGCCACTCGTTACTGGGTGGCATTTCTAATTTGCGGCCAAGTGACAATTTAGGTATGACTTATTCCGTCGGCCAAACGTTGATGTGAGGTGGGGTAAGAGTTATGACTTATCTGTTCAGGACTGCCTTGGTTATTCTGACTGCTGCTTCTGCCTGCGCCCAGACCGGCCCTACCGCTGCCGAGTTAATTCGTTCAATGCACGAGCGCTATTCGAAAAAGTGGTATCGCACTCTGACTTTCGAGCAGCAGAGCGTCACTCACAAGCCTGACGGAACCGAGTCCAGTGAGGTGTGGCACGAGGCACTCCTGTTGCCCGGACATTTACGTATCGGTATCGGCGAGCCGAACGCCGGCAATGGAATGATATTTGCAAATAATCGGCTCTATGTTTTTCGCGACGGTAAGCTGGCCAATGAGCGAGAGTACGTCCATCCCTTGCTGGTACTGGGCTTCGACGTTTATGCCCAGCCCGTCAACACGACGGTGCAAGAGTTGCGGGATCTGCACATCGACCTCTCCTCGCTTCACGAGGAAAGTTTCAACGGCCGGTCGATGTATGTGGTCGGCGCGAAGCCCGGCGATCTGCATGCTAAGCAGTTCTGGATCGACAAGGAGCGTCTTTACTTTGTTCGATTGATCGAGCCCAGCGAGAAGGAGCCTGCAGTAGTGCAAGATGTCCGCTTCGAGGATTATCAGCCGGTGGAAGGAGGAGGCTGGCTGGCGGAACACGTTGCGGTGTTGGCAGATGGGAAGCTCGTCTTCGAAGAACGGTATAGCGACGTGACAATCAATCCTTCTTTGAAAGAGAGCCTGTTCGATCCCAAGTCTTTCATGAGCCCGGCAGCTACGGGAACTAAGTAAATCAGAATGGTGCGTCCTGCAAAGCCAAGCTAGAAAAAATGCGCCGATGCCAAAAAGGCGCCCCGGGCGGGACGCCTCTTAGGGTGGCTGCAAGGAAACAAAGTCTACCAGGCTGTTACCTGCATCTGGTCGACCCACATGGAAAAGTTTTGCTGGTTGTAATCGCCGTCGAGCTGTACTGCGGCGTTTAGCTCTGACGCATTTACGCCGTAAGTATTGAAGTTGCGGTTGATATAGCTTTTGTTGCCGTTCAGGGTCACAGAAATGAAGGTTGTCTGGTTGCCGTTGCGTTGAAACTCGAGCACAACGTGGTTCCAGGTGTAGGCCGGGGGAGTCGAGCAGCCGATTCCGGTATGCACCCATGCGCCGCCCGCCGTGTTCCAGACATCCCACTGGCTGCCACCGCGGATGTTGCACTGCGTCCCAAAGATGAATTTGTGGTTGTTGACAGATTGGTTCATATCGAACTCCAGCGCCTGCGCTGCCGTTGGAGTCGTCAGATAAAAATAGAGGTCATAGATGAAATGACTGGCATTGGCGTTCGCGCCCAGCTGTTTCCACCAGATTGCATTGTGATAGGGGGAACTGCCTCCCAGCCAATACTGGGTTGAATTTCCGGTCATCGACGGATTGCTGATGTGCTGCGTCATGGAGTGCGCGGTGGGGCCGCTGCCGGCACAGCTATCGCAAGTCTGCCAGCCTGACATGGCCTGGATCATGGTGTAATTCGGGTTACCCCCGCCTCCGCCCCCCGTCACGGTGATATTGAATCCCGGGGCTTTGTAGACGCTGCCTTGCGAATCCCAGGCCTGTACTACGATGTAGTGATTGCCCGTGGGAAGGCTGATATTGGTATCGATGTGGTTGGCTCCGACTCCATAGACCCCATTGTTGTCGGAGTACACGGTCATCCAGGTGATAGGGTAATTACCGCTTGCCGATGCGACGAAGTGAACCGGCGGTGAGTCTTGGCTGCCTGATGTAGGAGAGGTGACGGTTACTCCGGCCAGAGAGATTGTACTCAACGCGCAAATCAGCGCTACGGTCGCAAAGGTTCTGCTCAATACTGTTCTCCTGAGTGTGTGGTCTAGTGTTTCCTACTTAGCAGACTATGCACACCTCTGCTATGAATAAACCCGCAGTTGAGCCTATTTAGCAGCAGGTTCTTGCCTTACATGAGCGGGGTCAACACCCTATTGCGGAACTAGGCGCGATAACCTAGTACCGATGGGCGTGTCAGAGCTATGGGGATCCCAAGGTGGGGTGGGGCGCCGCTTCGGCGCCGCGAACGGGGCTGAGAAATCGATGGCTCAAGCTTGATGGTGTAGACCGACCCTGGACGCCAGCCTACACGCCAGCGCCAGCCGGTCTACACCAATTCTGACAAGCCTGAATCTGTGAAGACCTCAACTTCAAGACGCCAGTTGCCGTATGGCAACGGGCGCGCGCTTGGGGCCTCGCTTGCGTATCAACAGCACTCGGATCCGCTCCAGCAATTCCATGGGAGCGAATTCGCCTTTGGGCAGCCAGCCGTCCGCCAGACTTTCTTCGGTGCAACAATTGACCGAACCGGAAAACAGCAATGCCGGGATGTCCGGCGAAACTGCCTTCAGCCGGTCGATCAGTCGGGCGCCACTGAGCTTGGGCATCATCAGGTCAGCGAGCACCAGATCGATACCGCCGCGCTTCATCATTTCAACCGCACATTCGGGATCAGTACAGGTGAGGACGCGATAACCGCGCGTCTCGAGCATAACTTTTCGGATGGAGAGAGAGCGTTCGTCGTCATCAACGCAGAGAATCGTACGTTTCGGTTTCATCTACCCCCGCTGGGCCTTCTCGGGAGTGCTGCGCAGCCGCGTCCGAGCAAACCTGTAAGTCAGGCGCGTGCGGCAGTCACCAAGTGGGCTAATTTAATTCCGCCAGAGCAATAGCGTTCTCCGGATACTACGACCGGCGATGGCGGCGCACAAGTATTGCGAAGATCAATTACGCAGAAAACTTTTGGCCCGCAGAAAAATAGGAAACAGCACCGCAAACGGTGATCTGTATTTTGCCCGAGCAGCGCAAAACCCTTGCGGGATGCGGCTTTTCAGGGTGCACAGGATATCCGCAGAATATTCACATCGTAACTTCGGCGTTAATCACATGCACCACGTTACCCCCCACGCGAACATTGGTAACCTCTTCTCCTTGCGTCGCGGCGCGGATGTAAATCGAGCTCGGCCGCCGCGTCTCCATGCCCTGCTCGATCAGCCCCTGCGTCTCAGGCGCGAGCACGCCATGCTTCACCGCCCAGGCCGTGCAGCAGCCGGCAGCGGAACCGGTGGCAGGATCTTCGCCGTTGTAGAAAATCATGCGCGCGTGCAAGGTCGCTTTCGGGTCGACGGTTTCGCGGCAGACGAAATAGAAGAACGCGGGATTGCCGATGGTCGCCAGGTAGGGTGCCATCTGATTCCAGCCGATACTGAACTTTTGCAGCGTCGCCAGCGAACGGAACGGCACCATGGTGAACGGCATACCGGTCGAGACGGTTTGGATGGGAAGATTTTCGTCGAGTTCGGAAACCGGGATGCCAAGGACGCCGGCGATAGCATCATGCGGATGCGTGGCACCGAATTGCGGTTCGGCCTGACGCATCTCGCCGAAGAGCAACCCCATCGCGCTGTTCGAAGCGTACGGGAATCTTGCCCACCTTCAAGTCGAGCACAATTTCGTCCACGGTTGACTGTTGGCGCAGGTACCAGGCTGTGCCCAGCGTGGGATGTCCCGCGAAGGGCAGCTCTTCATTGACGGTGAAGATGCGGACCTTGTGCCCTTCGACCGCGCTCGACGGCTGGCGTCGCGTGGCAGGATAAATGTGGTTTCGCAGAGGTTGGTCTCGCGCGCCAGCTTCTGCATCTCCTCATCGCTCAGACCGCGCGCGTCGGTGAAGACGGCGAGTTGGTTGCCTTCCAGCGGCCGCCGAGTAAAGACGTCCAGCTGCACGAATGAGAATTTACGCTTCGTCATAGCCCGTCCCGCCACCAATGTAACATCCGTGGATACTGAACCTGAGGCGGACAGTCACGTTTCCAGCGCGGGCAATCCCAAAAAACCGGTGCCCGATGGGACAGGCGGTTCTCTTTGCTATCCTGCTTGCGAGTACAATTTGGCAAATCTTAAATCACAAATGGGGGAGAGGTGTTATGGGTCTTCAGATAGGCGATGTTGCTCCAGACTTCGAAACCGAAACTACCGAGGGACGCATACGCTTTCATGAGTGGATTGGGGACTCGTGGGCGGTGCTGTTTTCTCATCCCAAGGACTTCACGCCGGTATGCACCACCGAGCTGGGCTACATGGCCAAGCTGAAACCGGAGTTCGACAAGCGCAACACTAAGATCATCGGACTCAGTGTCGACCCGGTGGAAAATCATGCGCGCTGGGCGGCTGATATCCAGGAAACCCAGGGACACGCCCCAAACTATCCCATGATCGGGGATACGGAGTTGAAGATCGCGAAGCTCTATGGGATGCTACCCGCCTCGACCAGCGGTACCTCGGAGGGCAGGACGGCAGCCGATAATATGACCGTGCGCAACGTGTTCGTGGTCGGCCCGGATAAGAAAGTGAAGCTCATCATTGTCTATCCCATGACGACGGGGCGGAACTTTGATGAGGTGCTGCGCGTGGTCGATTCCCTGCAACTGACCGCGAAACACAAAGTCGCAACCCCGGTAAACTGGCAGCAGGGGGACGACGTCATTATCTCCGGCTCGGTTTCTGACGATGAGGCGAAGAAAACCTACCCGCAAGGCTGGAAAGCTCCTCGCCCCTATCTGCGGATCGTGTCCCAGCCTAAATCCTGACGTACGAGAATTCGGTTCCGAGGTGAGCCCGAGCGTGAGCTTGGGCTTTTCTTACGATACCGATATTCTGTATTAGCAACGGAAGCGAAGGGGGTCCGGTGACTCTCCCGGTCTTCAAAACCGGCGATTGGCATCTTCGATGTCAATGGTGCGTTCGACTCGCACACGCTTCCGCCAAGATTGCTCGTTCGACAGTCGGAGTGTTTGACATTCGTCGAAGATTCGCTCATTCGATTCGGCCTGACGGTCTTACTCAGGATTTCGCCTGCAAGCTCCCGCTTCGCTCACGCCTGCAAACCGGCTCAAGTTCGACGACGCTTTCGCCAAGTAGTATCGTTGCCGAGACGGAGGCCTCGCCCTCACAGGTCGACGACCACTTCCTCCCGAGGCTGGGAACAGCAGATCAGGACATTGCCCTCGGCTGGCGCCTGCAGCGGTTCGGGTTGGTAGCTCACCGTGCCTGAGATCAGACCGCTCTCACAGGTGTGGCAGACACCGGTCCGGCACGACCATCGCACGGGCACATCGCAAGCCTCAGCCAACTCGAGCAGGCTTTGATATTTCGGATCCCACCCCACCGCGATTCCGCTGCGCGCAAAGGAGACTCGCGGGCCCGTGCGACCTGGTCCGGCAGGCGCATGAGGAGGGCGAGCGGCGGCAGCAGCTATGCCGGGTGTTATCGGAGCGGCGGGTCCAAAGACCTCGGAATGCACGCGGGTGTCGTTGCCGATCCACGCCGCCAACCCGGCCGTGAGGTCGTGTAAGAAAGCGGGCGGTCCGCACAGATAGAAGTCGGCGTCCCGAGGCACGCCCAGCTGCTGAATCACGGTCGCATCAAGGCGGCCGGGCGCGTCGAAGTCGGAGCCCAGTCGATCCTGCGGACCAGGTTTGCTGTAGCGTACGTAACTCCGGCCATGGGTCAAACTTTGCAATATGCGCCGCGACTCCAAAAAGAATGGATGATCCTCACGGTTGCGCGCACCAAATAGCCACCAAACTTCGCGCGCCGAAGACTCGGCAGCCAGGGCGTGCAACATCGCCAGCACCGGGGTTGCTCCAACCCCCGCGCTAAGCAACACCACGGGCCCATCGCCTCGCCGCAGAGTGAAGCTGCCCCGAGGAGCGCTTACGTCCAGCAGATCACCGCGACGAACCTGAGTGTGCAGATAACTGCTGGCTTGCCCATTCACTTCTTGCTTGACACCGACGCGGTAATGATCGGAGCTGGGAGTGTCGGACAAAGAATAATTTCGAAGCAGCGGCGGTGCGTCCAGCTTGGCGCGCATTCGCAGGACGACGAACTGACCCGGCAGCGCCAGACTAAGGGGCTTCCCATCTGACGGCTGCAGCACGAAGGAGCTGACCGTGCTGCTTTCCTGCCTGATTTCCGACACTCGTAGCGGGCGGAATCCCGGCCACGCCGGAGGCGGTTCACTCACAGGTCCGAGGCCCGCGTATCCAGTAACTGGGCCCGGTTGCTCCTCCTCTTGCAGGATGGCCTGAAACGAACCCTGCCAACCAGAACTCAAAGCCGGGATGCTCAGTGCGCGCTCCAGTTGATCGCGGGGATGTTCTGGGAGGTACAGCAAAGCGTCAACTTCGGCAACGGTCATCCGGGCAGGACCGTCGGCAACCTTAACAATCTTCGTCTCCGGCTCCGACCTCGCCTTCCCCCAGCACACGAAAGTAAAAGCCGGGCTTGTGCTGCGCGACCAGCAGGGAAGGCATGCGAGGCTCGTTCATTCGAATACCCACGCGATAGCAGGTCACTCGCGGTTGGGTTACCTCGAATAGCGCACTTCCAATGCGATACCGATCGCCAATGCAAACCTGGTCGTCCGCGAGGCCATCGACGGTGAAGTTCTCGCCAAACTGTCCCCAGGTGAAATCGTTTCGGCCGAGGAACTTTTCCCAGTAGTGATAGGAGTCCGTCTGATACACGAAGACCGCGCGCTGCTCGCCCCCATGACCAGCCAAGTCACCTTGGCCGTCGCCGTCAATGTTTAATCGCCGTACCAGTCGACGGCCTTGGATCGGACTCTTCCAAATGCCGGTGTATACGGTTTTTCCTTTCCAGGAAATGTCGCGCGGAAGTCCCACGTTGACGGACAATAGCCGGGCCATAAACGTTACCTTTATTCCGGAGTTTCGGAGTATTCAGTCCTGCTCTCCAAACACCGCTGCATGGCTCTTGGGTAAGCGCGCAGTGTCACTTCGGCTCGACATCTTACCACCTAGTCATCTATCACCGCGTGTCAAGCCGGAGGGATTTTCAGGCGGTCGCAAATAGGGGGAAAGTTCTTGTAACGAATCTGTAAACTCGTGGTGTTTTCCAAGATGGTCCGTTGATCCTTCTCGCGGATCAATGGTTCGACTCTCACACGACCTCCGCCAGATTTCTCGAACCTCAACGAGAATGCCGCCCCATCTTTATCCGGGCATCAAGGCTCGAAATAATCGGAATCCAGACGCTTGATTTCATACTTCTGCACAACGGTGACCCCGATACCGTTGTCGATCATCAGGTCGGCTAATTGTTTGCCGTCGACCAGTACAATTCTTTTCTCAATTTTCTGGACGTACTCCAATGCGTCTTGAGTGAAGAATGATGTCGTGATCAAAACTCCTTTCCTCGCTCTGACCCCCTCGAGGCTTCCAGCAAATGCCTGGACGATAGGCCGCCCGATCGAGTTGGCCCAACGCTTGGCTTGCACATAGACGACATCCAGCCCGAGTTTGTCCTCCTTGATAATTCCGTCGATCCCACCATCCCCCGCGCGGCCAACTGCCTTTCCAGCATCATCGACAGATCCACCGTATCCCATCGCCACCAACAGGTCGACTACAAGTTCTTCAAAATAGCCGGGACTCACCTTCTTCACGGCCTCCAATACATCGGTAGCCAAAGCATCACGGAGGAGTGAGTAAGCGTTCGCGAGTTGCTCTTCTGGAGTCTCGCCCTCGCTAGATTTCTCAGACTCTGCGCCGTGACTCGAGGGCTGGGGACCTTTTTGAAACGCAAGGAACTCTGGATATGCGGACAAGTCCTTGTTGCTAAGATTCGGGCGGTCGAGGGCCAGTAGTTCTCTTCCTCGGTTTGCGATTCTGAAGACGCCGCGCTTCACACGATCAAGCGCAAGGGCTTTGGCAAGATAAACAACCGCCCATGCAACTCGATTGGTAAATATGGACTGTTTGCCGCTTGGTAGCTTAAGCGCGAGATCTTCGGGTGTGAGTTTCAGATTGGCCGCGATTCGGTCTCTTAGTTCAGCCATCGAGTGTTCGTTGCCGTCAGCGCTCGCCTGCAGCACAGGTAGAAATAACGACTGGTAGTCAGGAACAGGCATAGAGGAGAGGAAAACACACGGAATCGTGAAATGCACGATTTTTTCGTTTCAAGAAATCGGTCGGAAGCGTTTGCCTGCCGAACCCGCCATTGACATCGAAGCGGCTTTCGATCAAATGCGTGGCAAGGTCAAAATTCGCCAGATAGGAAAGCAGAGCAACACCAGCGCCAGCGTGGCTAAGGCCACCCGTACAACGTGGGTGTGAAATCGTTGGCTGATGGCGACCAGCAACAGCACCGTGGCGAGCAAGACCGTCGCATGCACATAGTCGTCCGAGGTGCCGCGCGCTCTGGAGCCTTGCTCGTACAATGCGGACGCTTCCTCGCCTAGCTTGGCCGCCTTCTCCATATCGGCGTTACGGTATTGGGGCATCATCATCGGCCCGGGCGGGGAATTCGGATTGTTAAGCGGGTCGGTGTTTCTCCAGGCTTCAAATGCCGGGCGAAACTCGGGACGGAAGCGGCGCTCGAAAACCTGCACCAGCGTTTTGTCGTGGGCGGCCGCTGCCTTCAGCCATTCGGCTACGCTGGAGGCGTCGTAGATCTGCTCCTGGCCGCTGCGGCTCTGCGCTCCCTGCGCTTCCACACGAAGCCGGGTGGAGTTCTCGTAAAGTTCGTCTTGCCTTCCGTCCCAACGCGCCGCCTGATAGCCGCTCCACGCAGTAGTAATCGCCACCAGCGCCAGCACAATCGCTTCCAGGATTTCCAGCAACTGCACCCAGCGCGACCTATGAGTCGCGCCGTGCTCCTCCGCTTCGTTTAGCTTGTGAGCAATCTCGATGTTCGCGCCGCCCGATTCTGGCATGTCGTCTCCCGGGCAGAATTGTATTCTGAGTTGGAACGATCAACCAGATACTTTCGTGGCGCTAGCAAGCCCGCCAACGCCGGGCGAGGCTTCTCAATCGAGGAGTAGAGCCAACTCTTGGGTAGGCATCCAAGGTCGCGACACCAGCGCGCTTGAGCCATCGCCGTAAAAATGCGCGTGGCTTAAGCGATTCCTGCATCCGCCGGACTACCTGAATTCTGAAGCCTGCCTAGTGGCGTTTGCGATGGTGCTTTTTCGGCTTTGGCGTCGGATCCGGCGGCGGCGGAGGAGTACTGGAGGCACCCGAGGACAATACCTGTAGAATTGCACTCCCGTCAGGACTTCCCCAGCCGGTACACGGGTCCCAGCCTTTTCCCGCTTTGTAGTCGCCGTTATTTCCCGACGTGATGTCACGGAAGGCGCTGGCTGCCGAGTGAATCGTCTGATACAAGTTGGGATTCAGGTAGCCAACCGGGGTGCCGAGCGACTGATTGAAAAGCGCGATCAGGCCAGCCCACAGAGGAGCGACGGCGCTGGTTCCTCCCACCGCAAATTGCGAGCCGTCCACCTGCACGTCATAGCCAGTCGCAGGATCGGCGTCGCCGGCAACATCGGGCATGCCGCGTCCCACAAAGTTACCCGGGTTCACCGACGGCGGCACGTTGGCGTTTGCCTGCCATGTGGGAAGCGGGAAGGTCGCGCTCACTCCGCCTCCGGTCGCGCCGTCGCTGGGAAGATCGTTCCACACCACTTCGCTGGAAATCGATCCACTCTTGAGGGTAAGACTGGTTCCTCCGCATGCCAGGGAGTACGGACTGGACGCGGGAAAGTCCACGTGATCCAGACCGTCGGTAACGCCGTCGGTTGAGCCGTTGTCGCCGCAAGCAACGCAGACCGTAACCCCGACAGCCGACGCCGCCTGCAATGCGCTGTTATAGCTCTGCAACGACTGCGCCGTCCAGCTAGATTCGGGGCCGCCCCAACTGATGGAGATCACCGAGGGCGCATTGGTTTTATCGGTGACCGCCTGATTGATCGCGTCCAGGAAACCGGCGTCGGTATTGGGAGCAAAGTAAACCACGATCTTGGCGCCGGGCGCGACCGCACCAGACACTTCGATGTCGAGCATGACTTCGGTGTCGGGACCGTTGGTGTCACCGGTCGGCGCATTCTGTGCGCCATCCACGGAAACGGCTGAAACCGACGGCGCCGGCGAAATGTTCAGGGAAGCAAAATAGGTGTCGAGGTCCGACTGGGTAAAGCCCCCACCCAGTTCGATGATTCCGATGGTTTGACCTTGTCCGTTGCCGCTGGTCGGAAAGTTATAGGCCTGGGCGACCTGGAGCGCGGTGTAGGAAGTGGCTGCCGCCTCGGGCGCTGCGTTCGTGATCACCTTGGCGGTAGCCTTGTGCTTGCCGCCGACGCGAAAGTGCGGCTTGGCCTGCGGGCGGTTATCCAGCCCGTGCACGCTAAGCACGACGCCATCCAGTTCCGAAGGAATATTGACTGCGCCAATGCGGCCGCGATAGGAGCCGGCGTGGTATTCGTAACGCGCCAGTTCTACTCGAAACGCTTTCGCGAATGCCTCGGCAGTTCCGGAGAGCACCGCTGTCCTGGCGGAAAGATTGACCTGCTGCACTTCCAAGCCATGAGTCTTGGCAAATGCCTCAAGTGTTTTTACGTCGGACGGATCAGCACCATACCGGGTTTCGTACTCTTCGCGGGAAATGCGCTCGCCGCGCGCGACCAGGTCAGCCACGGCAGGGTGTTGCGTGTGGGATGGCCGTCGTCTAAGAACAACGGTTACGAGCATAGGCTCGGTGGGATCGAGTGTGCCGGCCTGTTTTGCTCCCGGCATGGGCTGGCGTTCGCTGCCTGCCAGTTTCACGTACTTATCGAATGCCATGGTGATGCCTCCCGTGGCGCCCCTGTCCGATCATTCTAGCGAAAAGAATGAGGGCACGCCGTGATTGCGAATTTTCGGTAGTGTCTCAGTTTGAATTTGGATGCGTGCCTTTCGCGCGTCGGCGCGAATCGGCACGCCCAGATCCCTCGCTGCGCAAAAGAGGCTGGCTCGGGATGACAATCAAACTGAGACACTACCGAATTTTCTGAGAGAGTTCCGATCCGAATATCGTCGCCGGCCCTCACAAGCTGCCTAAGACCCTCCACAGCTCCCAGGCGGCGAAGAGGACAATCAACCCTACTACATCATTGACCACGAATCCGAACGTCGACTTGGTGGCGTGCAGGGCGAAGCCGTCGATGAGGATCACGATCAGTGCAATCAGGAAAGCCAGCAGGAGTCCGTGCCAGTTGGCGGTATAAGCCAATCCGGCAGCGAGCAGGCCGAGCACAATCTCCCGCGCCGCCAGCACGGCCATCATCGGGCGGGCCGCGCCTCGCAGCAGCGGAAGACCATGCGGACCGCTGGCCAATTCCGGTCTCAGCAGAAGAATCAGCCCGATGCCGTTGAGGAACACGGCAAGGAGATAGGCAACCACCAGAGCGACGGTCATAGGGTACGTCCGGCTCTCCAGAATGTTCACCAGCTTATACCATGTTGGCGCCAATGCTGAGAGCTGATCGCAGAGCAGCCGCAGTGTGGAAATAGCGAAGGGCCGGCAAGGTCCCCCTTTAAAGCCTGCCAGCCCCGGCGTCAGCTAACACAATCGGTAACTGAGCTCGTGCGCCCCTGATGAGGGCTAACTCTTGTCACCGGAAAGTCATGACACGGCGTTCCGGTCGTGTGCCGTCTCGGACATCCCGATGTCCCATAGCTCAGGTATCAGCTTGACTCCACGGTAGAGTGTCACGGCCTCTGGTTCTACTGGTCTGGAGCTGCAATTTAGGAGAGTTGCGCAAAGCTGTCCTTACCTGTCCGAAGGTGCAGGTAGAAGAAACCGCCAGGATGAGTTGGTTCCCAGAATTGAGCAACCCGGTGGCGTATTATTCTCACGCTTGAACCGGAGGTAGCGCAGGAGGGTCGGCCGTGGTGGCAGCCAGCAATTTCGAATTCAAATTTCGATTCTGGATCTTCGGCGGTTTGTTCTGGATAGCATTCGCCAGCTACAGTTTCGACCATCAGAACGCAGCCGCGGCGCTGGTGAACTGGATCGCTCAACTTCGCGGCACTACCGCCAGCAAGGCCGAGGCGCAAGCCGTCTTCGCGATCGGAGCGCTGTTTTGCCTGGCTGCGGCCCTGCTCCGCACCTGGGCCACGGCGTACCTCAATCCCGAAGTCATGGTCGACATGCAGATGCATACCTCCCGGCTGGTGGCCGACGGACCCTATCGCTACGTGCGCAATCCTCTTTACCTGGGCAACATTCTGCTGGGCATCGGCTTCGGTTTAATGGCGAGCCGGGTTGGGTTCGTGATTCTGGTAGCGGGAATGATCCTGTTCGACTATCGCCTGATCCTGCGAGAGGAAGCTGGGATCAGGGCAAGCCAGGGAGACAGTTATCGGGCCTATTGCAAGGCCGTGCCGCGGTTGCTGCCGGCGCTGCGCCCTCAGTTGCCCTCCGCAGGCCGAGCGCCGAACTGGGCTGACGGCTTTCTGGGCGAAGCTTTTATGTGGGTCTTGGCAGCGTCGGTGGTGACCTTTGCCGTCACCTTGAACCAGACGGTGTTTTACGTAGTGTTGGGCTCCGCCTTTGTGGTGTACGCAATCTGTCTGGCCGTTATCAAGATGCGCCGCAAACCAGCTTCGGCGGATGTTCAAGGGTCGAACCCGGAACACCCGCCGAAAGAGTTGGGCTGAGCAGGCGGCTAGTCGGACTCGTTGCTGTAGACCGGTTCTTCCACGCCGAATGGATCTTCCAGACCACCGGCGTTCCCGAAGGCTGCTTCATCGGCGATCTTCTGCAACGCCTGCTCGAATTCGCGGCTGCGCCACCGGACAACTAGAAGCTCCTTGCGTTCGCGGCCATGGCCGTGACAAAGCGGACAAAGGATTTCATCTTTTTGTGATTGCATAGCGATTGTATTGCACCGCGAATCCCGGTTTGGCGCAGTGAGCCCGATCACGAGCGAGTGTGAGAGGGTTAGCGAAATCCTTCACCACAGAGGCACGGAGGACACGGAGTTCAGGAAGTTTTGATTTTCCTATTCTGGTTTTTCTCCGTGAACTCCGTGCTCTCCGTGGTGGATTGTTCTGACGGCTGATAGCTGACGGCTGACAGCTTCTCTCAGTACGAGTATCCATCCGGCTGTGACACGGCTCCCACTTCGATCTCGGTGTCCACGTAGTCGCAGCCGGCGGCAATCGCTTCGCGGTCAAGAGCCAGCATCTTGGGATTCTTTACTATCGCCTCGATCACCGCCATCGCGGTCTCCGGCCGGCAGACACTCAGTCTCTTCCAGCAGCGCGCCCAGCATGACCACGTTCGCGACCTTTGCCGAGCCCAGACGATCGGCGATCTCCGAGGCCGGCACGCATACCACGCGCGCCTGCTTGGCGCTGAAACCTTCGGGCAGCTGGCGCCGTTGTAGAGAATCAGTCCGCCGGAAGCTACGCTGGCGGCGAACTTGTGCAGCGACAGTTCGTTCATCGCGATCAGCACTTCCGGCTGCGAGATCAGCGGCGTGCCGATGCGATCGTGCGAAAGGGTTACATGGCAGTGCGCGCTGCCGCTGCGCATCTCGGGTCCGTACGAGGGCAGCCAGCTCACTTCCAGGTGCTCCCGCAGGCCCATCTCAGCCAGCAACTGCCCCATCAGCAGGATGCCTTGTCCGCCGAAGCCGGCAATCTTCACCGTCAGATCGCGAGTGTGATGATGACGCCGCACCACTGGCTCGTGCGGCATCGTCTTCTTCCACCCCCAGCGCCTCGGCGACGGTCTTGTGAGGAACGATCGCATCCGACTGGCAACTCAGGCTTGCGATCGCGGAAGACGCCTAGCGGGAAAGCCTTCACCAGGGTTTCGCGCAACCCACTTGCGCGCGACCACCGGATCCATCTTCAGGATGGTGGGGCAAGGCGAGAGGATTTCGACCAGTGAAAAGCCGCCGCGGTTCTTCTGGATCTCCAGCGCCTTCTTGACCGCCTTCTTGGCCTTCATGATGTTCTTCATGTCGCTGAGCGCGACGCGCTCGAGATAGGTCGGCGTCTCCAGGGCGGCCAGCAGTTCGCAGACGTGGAGCGGCAGTCCCTCATTGTGGGAGCGGCGTCCCCAGGGCGAGGTGGTGCTCTTCTGGCCGACCAGCGTGGTCGGCGCCATCTGCCCGCCGGTCATGCCGTAGATGGAGTTGTTGATGAAGAACACGCAGATGTTTTCGCCGCGATTGGCGGCATGAATGATCTCGGCCGTGCCGATGGCGGCCAGGTCGCCGTCGCCCTGATACGCCATGACGATCGACTCGGGATTGGAGCGCTTAAGCGCGGTTGCCGCGGCCGGAGCGCGTCCGTGCGCGACTTGCACATTGCCCACATCGAAGTAGTAATAGGCGAAGACCGAGCAGCCGACCGGGCTGACCAGGATGGCGCGGTCTTTCAGGCCGAGTTCGGTGAGCGCCTCGGCAATCAGCTTGTGGGCGATGCCGTGTCCGCAACCCGGGCAGTAATGGGTCTGCTGCTGCAATCTCGGCTTTGCGATCGTAGTTGTCATAGAACGCCGGCGATTTTTCGTGAATTACCTGATAGCCTTCCACAATCTCTCTCCTTCAGTCCCACCTCTCCAAAGCGCTGCGTTGCACTCGCTAACGTGGGCTGCCATGCGCGCAAAAACTTGCGCGGTGATCTCTTCCGCGCTGGGAACGTTGCCGCCGACGCGTCCGTAGTACTCCACCGGAACGCTGCCGTTGAGCGCCAGCCGCACGTCCTCGACCATCATGCCGGTGCTCAACTCAACTGCCAGCACCGACTTCACGTGCTTCGCCGTCTCGCGCAGCTCGCGCGAGGGGAACGGCCACAGCGTGATGGGCCGGAACAGGCCAGCCTTCACGCCTTGCGCCCGCAAGCTGATCGATGGCCGAGCGCAACACTCGCGCCACGATGCCAAAGCCGACCAGCAGCATCTCCGCGTCTTCGGTCAGATAGTTTTCGTGACGGCTCTCCAGCTCCTGCGCCAGCATGATACTTCGATTCCAGCTTGCGGACGTGCGCTTCCAGCGCGTCGGGCTCCAGCACGATGGAGCTGATCATATTGTGTCTGCTCTCCGCCGTGCCCTTGACTGCCCAGTCCTTTGCCGGCGGCTCAATGTTCGCGCAGCTTGATGTCGAGCGGCTCCATCATCTGGCCGACATAGCCGTCGGTCATGATGACCACCGGATTGCGATAGCGGTCGGCCAGCTCGAAGGCCAGCACGGTGAGGTCGAACATCTCCTGCACCGACGACGGCGCCAGCACCAGGTTGCGATAGCAGCCGTGGCCGCCGCCTTTCACGATGCAGAAGTAGTCGCTCTGCTCGGGGGCGATGTTGCCCAGGCCCGGTCCGCCGCGCACCACGTCGACGATGACGCCCGGCAACTCTGCGCCCGCCATGTAGGAGATGCCTTCCTGCATCAGGCTCAGGCCGGGGCCGGAGGACGCGCTCATCACCCGCATGCCCGCCGAGGAGGCGCCATACACCATGTTGATGGCCGACACTTCGCTCTCTGCCTGCAAGAAAGTGCCGCCCACTTCCGGTATCAGGAGGGCGGCATATTCGGCGATCTCGCTGGCCGGGGTGATGGGATATCCGTAGAAGGCCCGGCAGCCCGCCAGCACGGCGCCTTTCACGATGGCGACATTTCCTTTACAGAGCTGCCTCATTGGCCACCTCCTGTGTCGGCGGAACGCGGCGCAGCCGATCTTGGCGGGCGGTATCAGACGCTCAACCACGATGGCGCCGGGCTCGGGGCAGCAGTAGAAACAAGCGCCGCAGCCGGTGCAGCCTTCGCCGGTGTATTGCGCCGGATGCACGCCGTACTTGCTGAGCTCAGGCGCCAGTTCAAGACATTCCGGAGGACACGACTCCACACATAAGCCGCATCCTTTGCATTCTTCAGGATCGATGATGACGTTACCGCGTGGTTGCGATGCCATGTGTTACCCTCGTACTCCCACTTCGTAAGAGTTGCGTTGAAACCAGCGTTGCTGTTCGCAGTATTCCTGCAAGTTCGTCGCGAAACTTGGGATGAGCGACCTGGATAAGCGCCTCGGCTCGCTGCCGGATGGTGCGCCCGTGCAGATAGGCAACACCGTATTCGGTGACTACGTAGTGCACATCGCCACGTCCGGTCAGCACCCCCGCGCCGTGGGCCAAACGAGGCACGATGCGCGAGATGGTTTCGCCCTTGGCGGTCGACGGCAGAGCGATGATCGGCTTGCCATACTTGGCCCGCGCCGCTCCGCGGATGAAGTCGAGCTGTCCGCCAAAGCCGCTGTAGAATCCCGGTCCGATGGACTCGGCGCAGATCTGTCCGGTCAAGTCGATCTCGATGGCCGAATTGATGGCTACCATGCGATCGTTCATGGCGATGCGGAATGGATCGTTGGTATAGGCCGAAGGATGAAATTCGAAGATCGGATTCTCGTCGATGAAGTCGAACAGCTGCTTCGTGCCCAGCACGAAACCGAGGATGATCTTGCGCGGCTTCAGGTTCTTGCGCCGGCCATTGATGACGCCAGCCTCGATCAGAGGTATCACATTGTCGGAGATCAGCTCGGTGTGGACGCCCAGGTCCTTGCGGTCCATCAGGTTGGGCAGAATGGCATCGGGAATTGTGCCTATCCCACATTGTAAGACTGAGCCATCTTCGATCAGTGACGCGACCCGCGCCCCGATCTGCTGGTAAGTCTCGTTGGTCGGCTGATTCTTCAATTCGCACAAGGGACGCGAAAGCTCCACGATGGCATCGAGTTCGCTCACGTGAATGAAGCTGTCGCCATAGGTGCGCGGCATCTGGGCATTCACCTGCGCCACCACGTGACGAGCGTATTTCGCGGCGGTCAGCGTGCACTCCACGCCCACGCCAAAGCTGCAATAGCCGTGCGGATCGGGTGGCGATACCTGGATGAAAGCAACGTCGATCGGCATCTCGCCGCTCTCGAACAGCGCTTCCACTTCGCTGAGAAAGATCGGGGTGTAGTCGGCGCGGCCGTCGTTGACCGCCTCGCGCACGTTGCCGCCCACGAACAGGGCGTTGTGGCGAAAGTGTTCCGCCATCTCGGGCGCGCAGTAGGGCGACGTTCCCGAGGTCAGCAGATGCATCACCTCAACATCTTTGACATAGGGAGCGCGCCCATCAGCGCTTCCACCAGCGCTTCCGGCTCGGCGCAGCCGGGATGGATGTACACCCGCATGCCCGATTCCACGCAAGCTACTGCCTCGCGGGCGGTCACCAGCTTGTCGCGGTAATGGTCGATCCAGGACATGCGTAATGGGCCTCGATTAAGCAGATACAGTTTCGGATTTCACCGAGTAGCCAGCGGTCGCGCGTTCGTGACCCAGGGCGGCGTAATAGATGGCCAGGTGGAAAAACTTGTCCAGCATCTCCAGCAATTCCAGCTCGCCGAAGATCTCGGCCGGACGCTCCAGTTCGGCATGCTTCTGCAGGTATTCCCACAGGTTTTCGCGGACCAGGCAGATCATCCAGACCACCTGGCTGACGGGAACGCCCTGGGCCGCGCGCTGGGCCCCAACCTCGAGATAGCGCTGCTCGATGTCGGCCTCGGTCTTGCCCAGCAGCCATTCGCCCAGATGACGATAGACGTCGTAAACCTTCTCCGTCAGTTCGCTGTCGGGAACGTTGGCGTAGGCGGAACACTTGTTGCATTGCGCGATAACGGTTGTGCAGACTGCGGGCTAGCCCGTCGGAATGGCTTTCGATCAACTTAACCAGGCGGTATGCGAGCAACATGGCTCACCTCGTTCACCTCGGCCGAGGCTGCATAAAGGCAGGGTGCAACCCAACGGCTCCGGCCCTCACTCTCTTACACTCAAGTGTCGCCTGAGAATGGGCCAACTAGCCGTGATTGCTATCACCTGCAAAAGTGACGGAGGTCACTGGAAGACAGCCGTCAGCCGTCAGCTTTCAGCCCTGGGCTCTTCGTTCTCCCGCGAACCTCCCGCCGCGCAAACCAAGAAGTTACGAAGGCAACCTTCATGGGCGGACCTAACAGCAAAGAACGCCTGAAGCAGGTCCATCCGCGATGAGGAGGCCAAGGCCGCGAATACAAGCCTTAAGCTGACGGCTGACAGCTGATGGCTGACGGCTTTCATGACATTTGTCATTCCCCTTGCCTGACAATCGGCACTACTCGCCAGCTCCCCACATGACCGATCATCGCTAACGTGCCCGGAAGAGCCGGGCTGACGGGAGCGAACGATGTCAACCGCCTTTCTGCAGCCGGACCAAAACCACGTGCAAGATTTCTCCGGATCAGCCATGCTGCGCAGCGCGCCGTCTCCGCAGCCGGGCTGCGTTGCCCGGACTCGTAACCTCAAGAAGAGTTATGGCGACATCGTCGCCTTGCATGATCTGAATCTGGAAATCCGGCCCGGCGAACTGCTGGCGCTGCTGGGGCCGAACGGAGCCGGAAAGACCACGCTCGTGCAGATCCTGCTTGGCTTGGCGCGGCCCGATTCCGGCAGCGTATCCGTCTTCGGAGTGAATCCTTACGGCGGCCGAGTGCAGTCGCGGCTGGGAGCCATGCTGCAGGTGGGGCGCGTGCCTGAGACGCTGAAGGTGCGCGAGCATATCGATCTGTTCTCGTCGTACTATCCCGCACCGCTTCCGCTGGAAGAGACGCTTCGAGATCGCCGGGCTCACCGAAATCAAAGATCGCCCTTACGGTGAGCTGTCCGGCGGACAGAAGCAGCGCGTGCTGTTCGGCATCGCCATCTGCGGCAATCCGGATCTGCTGTTCCTGGACGAGCCGACGGTCGGTCTCGATGTGGAAGCGCGCCGCCTGATGTGGGCGCAGATTCGCATCCTGATCGAGCGCGGCAAGACGGTGCTGCTCACCACCCATTATCTGAACGAAGCTGACGCGCTGGCCGATCGCGTTCTGGTGCTGGACAAGGGCGTGGTCGTGGCCGAGGGCACGCCCGCCGAGATCAAGGCGCGCGCCATGGGCAAGCAGATTCGTTGCACCAGCCGGCTGGCGATCGAGGAGATTCGCCAGATTCCCGGGGTGCTGAGCGTGAAGGCGGATCGCAACGCCTTCGAGCTGCAAGTGAATGCCGCCGAGCCGGTGGTGCGCGAGTTGTTGCAGCGCGACACCTGGCTTGCCGATCTGGAAGTCACCAACGCCGGCCTGGAAGAGGCGTTCCTGGCGCTGACCCAGAACCACAACGCCGATGCGAAGGAGAAGAACTAACATGGCTGCCACTACTTTTCCTGCTGTTCTGGCTGTGCCGCGGCGCTCGCTGTCGCGCACGCTTGCGGTCTACGTCAAGGAAGCCAAGTACGAGCTGATCAACAAAACTCGCATTCCGGTCTACGCCATCTCGACCGTCGTGTTTCCCGCTGATGTTTTATGTGCTGTTCGGCATCGTGCTGGGCAACGCCCACGACCGCCAGGACAACGCCACTTACATGTTGGCGACCATGGGCTGCTTCGGCGTAATGGCGGTCGCGCTGTTCGGCTTCGGCGTCAGCCTGGCGATGGAGCGCGGACAAGGCTGGCTGCAGGTGAAGCGCGCTTCGCCCATGCCGGTGAGCGCCTATCTCGCTGGCGAAGCTGTTCGCCGCGGTGGTGTTCAGCACGGTGATCATGCTGCTGCTGCTGACGGTGGGAATCGCCTTCGGCGGCGTGCGTCTGCCGTTCGCGACCGCAGCCAAGCTGGTGGGCATTCTGGTGGCGGGCTCGATCCCGTTCAGCGCCATGGGCCTGGCCATCGGATACTTCGCCAAGCCGAACTCAGCGCCGGCCGTGGTCAACCTTATTTATTTGCCGATGTCGTTTTGCTCGGGATTGTGGATTCCGTTGTTCATGCTGCCGCATGGATTGCAGACATTGGCGAAAGTCTTGCCGCCCTATCACCTGGCGCAGCTGGCGCTGAACTCGGTGGGGATGGCAATGAATCCGACTCCGGCGTGGGGACATGTCGAAGCCCTGCTGGCCTTCACTCTGCTGTTCCTGGGATTGCGCCGCCTGGGGCTATCGGCGCGACGAAGGCAAGATGTACGGGTGAGAGAGGCAGCCCTTCGCTTTTCGCCGTTCGCCCTGAGTCTATGGCCGGCAAGCGTTAGTTTCAGTATGCAGCCGGCCGAAAGGTGAGAAAACGATCAGGTTTCCAACTGGAAACAAGCCGCCAACGTCTTAAGAGGAAGAGCTAAAGGCGAGTCGCCAACACCGGCAAAGGAGGTTTCCATGAACTGCAAAACGTACAGAATGGGTTTTCTGGCTGCTAGCGACGGTAGCTTTTCTAATGCTCGTAAATGGCCATCACGGCAGCTGACCTGGGCCTTAGCGTCGCCGGTTTTGCCATTGTGTGGTATGTAATTGTGCCGAGATCCACTTCCGGAAGACGACAATGAAGCGAGCCGTCCGAGTCAGAGACCAGCATGTCCAGGTTGCGCGACCATTTGGTGGAAGATCTATCCCAACGACGACAAACATCGTTGGATGCCGCTGATATGGCTTCCCTTCATGATCTGGTTCTTCGTGGATCCGATCTGGTGGAAACATGCCGGCCCGCTGCTGTGGATCGGCAACACCATCTACGGCCTGGTATTTATCTGGTTGTATCTTTATTCCTTCTCCCGCCCCGAACCGCGGCGGCTTTACGCCATCGTCGCCATGATCGTGATGGCGGCGATCGCTAATTTCATTCCACAACGGCGGCAACTTCGGCTGCTCATCTATGCCATCGCCGCTGGAGCCTTCACTCCGAGGCTTTGGCGGGTGCTTGGTCTGCTGATCGCACTCGAGGCCGCCATCCTCGGTTTCTACGTGCATCGTCAGCACCTGCCGTGGAGTTCTGGGCGCTCGATGCTGCTGCTGATCATCCTGGTGGGACTGGGAAACCACTATGGGGCGATCGCGCACTGCAGCGGGCGAAAAGCTGCGCCGGGCCGACGATGAGATCGAGCATCTGGCCAAGGTCGCCGAGCGCGAACGCATCGCGCGCGACCTGCACGATCTGCTGGGACACACGCTGTCGCTCATCACACTGAAGGCTGAGCTGGCGCGCAAGCTGGTCGATCGCGATCCGCAACGCGCCAAGCAGGAGATGCTGGACGTTGAGCACACCTCGCGCGCCGCGTTGGCCGACGTGCGCGAAGCCATCAGCGGATATCGCGGCGAAGGTCTGGCTGCTGAACTGATTCGCGCTCGCAAGACGCTGGAGACCGCCGGCATCTCCGTGGACTCCGATATCGCCGAGCTTCCACTTACCCCGGCGCAGGAAACTGTGCTGGCGCTTGCTCTGCGCGAGGCCGTGACCAATGTTGTGCGCCACGCGCAGGCCCGGCAATGCAGCGTTCGTTTGCAGCGCGACCACGATCTTTGCACCTTGGAAATCGCCGACAACGGGCGCGGCGCCGACGCTCCCGAAGGCAACGGACTGCGCGGCATGCGCGAACGCCTGGAAGCCATTGGCGGCTCGCTGCAGCGCCACACCAAAGCCGGAACCTGCCTGGTGATTCATTTGCCTCTCGCGCAAGTCGCCTCCGCTCTGCGAAACTGAGAGCATGCCGGGCGCCAAGCGCGACAAGATCCGCGTCATCATCGCCGAAGACCAGGGTATGGTGCTGGGTGCGCTCGCCGCGCTGCTCGAGATGGAAGATGACATCGAGGTCATCGCCCGCGCCCGCAACGGCGAGGAAGCGTTGCGCACGGTGCAGGAGCTGCGGCCCGACGTCTTCATCACCGACATCGAAATGCCCAAACTCACCGGGCTGGAAGTTGCTGCCGAACTGAAGCGGCGTAGCGTGCCCGTGCGCATGATCATCCTGACCACCTTCGCCCGCGCGGGATATCTGCGGCGCGCGCTGGAGGCTGGCGCTTCCGGATATCTGCTGAAAGACATGCCTGCCGAACAACTGGCCGAGGCCGTGCGGCGGGTGCATCGCGGGCTGCGAGTGATCGATCCGCAACTGGCTGCCGAAGCCTGGAGCGACGAGCCCGACCCGCTTACCGAGCGCGAGCGCCAGGTATTGCGCTTGGCCGGAGAAGGCATGGCCAGCTCCGACATCGCCATCGAATTGAACTTGTCCGAAGGCACGGTGCGCAATTATCTGTCGGAGGCAATCAGCAAGCTTGGCGCCGCCAATCGCGATCGAGGCCGCCAGGATCGCAAGGTCGAAGGGATGGCTGTAGGAAGAACCTGGCACTCAGCCGTCAGCTTTCAGCCCACAGCAAGGATTTCGATGTCAGAAAATTGATGCGAGACGCGGACTACTGACCATTGGCAACTGCCAGCTGACTCCGGCTTGACTGCAGCTTGGCATATTCGGCTTTGGCTTGCTTGTAGATGGGGATATCGGAGTCGGCATCTTTCCAGAGAGTAAGGAAGTCCTGATAGGACTTGCGTGCGGCAATCTTGTCGCCCATCATCACTTGAGCTCGTCCGAGCTGCAAATGCGCCAGCGCGCCATGTACCTTGAACCTAACGATGCCGGGATGATCAATGACCTTCTGGAACTCGACCGCTGCCTGTTGTCCGTGTCCTAATTTCAGATATGCGAGACCACGCACGTAGGCAGGGTAAACGCCGTTGGGAGGCATCGTCTGGTCGCCTAGTTCGTATGGCAATGCAATCTGTAAGATCTCAATCGCGCGGCGCGGGTTGTTCAACGCCAGTTCGATTTCCGCCCGGATGGTTGGAAGCATATAGGTCTGCGCCATCGTGTCCAGCGGAGACTCTTTATTCATTTGGTCAACAAGGGTTCGAGCGCGTGCAATCTCGCCGATAAGGGCCATCGTCAATGCCGCTGGCGCTCTTATGTCAGCATTGTTCCCCTGAGTCAGCGCTAGAGCTTCCTCGGCCGTTTTCCGAGCCAGACTTGTATTGCCAATCTCGGCTTCGGCAGGCGCATGAGAAACCATCATGAATGCCACCAGTTCCTGCCTCCCCGCCCTGGTTGCTGACCCTTCCGCCCGTCGAGACAACTCGCGCGCTTTCCCGACACGGCCATGGTAGAGCTCGATAGCGGATTGAGTTTGGAGCTGAAAAGGTTCAGCATCCGGCCTGCCCATCGCCCAGGCGTCCTGTTCCTTCATTGAAGCAGTGTCCCCCTCGAGAAAAGCCAGGTAATACCGCATCTGCCTCATCGGGCCAAGCATATCGACGCCGTGCGTTTGTGCTTCGCGCAAGGCCGCCTTGGCGTCCTCCATCCGGTTCAGGGCCATATAGTTATAGATAAGCGGTTTATAGCTTCCGACACTGGGCCTCAGTCGAACGAATTCCCGCGCTTCATCGAGAGCTTTCTCGTTCTGTCCGAGCGCATCGTAGGCTGCCACAAGCCCGCTGTGAGGAACGTAGTCGCCGGGGTAGCTCTGAACCCACTCTGTGTACGTCCGAACAGACTTCTCGGTTTCCCCGGTGACCCCATCGTAGTACGCTGATTCGATTTTGAAGCGCTCCCGCTGGCTCACCCGGTCGCGCAATTCGTAGGCTTTCTTGAGGTATCGGACTCGCAAGCTGTTGTCATAGCCGTACGCATTTCCAAGGGATGCGTAGGCGATGGCAAAGTTCGGGTCCAGTTCGACAGCGCGCTTAAAGTAGGGAAGGGCAGCAGTATCATCGCCCTGTTGAGCTTGGCCCTGGGTATAAGCCTGCAAGGCTTCCAGTGACGAAGTCGTAACCTCTTCGAGCGGCTGGTTGAACTTTTGTAGTGACGCCAACGACTCGCCCAGTTTTTCACGCACCCGAGTCGTCACCTCGCTTACCGACCGCAACACATGGTTGCGGTTCTCTGCCTCCACCCCGGCGCTCGCCAGCGTGCCGCCTGTCTGGCAGTTCACCGCCTCCACTCCGATAAGGTAATGGTCCCCGATAGCGGCAATTGTCCCGGCTAGCAACGCCGTGCTGTTGCTACGGAGACAAACCTCTTGCGCGACTTCCCGCGTCAACTGCTGGTTCGCCGGACGGTTCATGAGCTTCAGCGTCTTCCTGACTTTGTCGTCGGAAAGCACGTTGAGGTATGGTGATTGCTCCAACTGGATGGATAGCGCCTGCTTGAGCGTGCCATCAAAGATCGGATCGCCGGTTGAGTTGGCAAAATCGGCGAGCACAATGATGTCTCGCTCAGTGAACTTCACCGGTTTGTGCGATCGCCAATACAGTGTCCCGGTAATCATTGCGATACAAACTACCGCCGCAGCTGCAAGCCACTTCCATCTAGCCCGTTTTCGGGACTTATCGCCCTCAGACCGTTTGGACTGATCCGCCGCCAGGGATTCCAGGTCGGCGCGCATTTCTGCCGCACTCTGATAGCGCCGCTCGCGGTCCTTTTCGATTGCCCGGTTAATGATCTGTTCCAGCTTCGGCGGAACGGTGGAGTTTCGTTCGCGTGCCGGTGCGGGCGCCTGGGTCAGGATGGCCTCGCGGACGATTGCGGCAGTGTCGCCACCGAACGCCCGCTGACCAGTGGCCATCTCGTAAAGAACGAGTCCGAAGGAGAAGAGGTCAGTGCGCGCGTCAACCTCCTCGCCGCGTACCTGCTCGGGTGACATGTAGCCGGCAGTGCCCATGGCAGTGCCGGTACGGGTAAGGGTGGCGTCCACGGATACAGCGGGCTGGTGGAGGCACGGGCCTTGAGCCCGGTGAGTTGCGTCCTGCCCCATTCCTTCATCGTCCGAATTCGCCGGGCTAAACTGCCCCAACGAATGCGAAGGCGGCATTGGTTGGGGAACCCGGTCGCCCGGCGCTTCCACCGCAACTTCGCCCGTCGCTTCCGCCGTCAGCTTCGCCACTCCGAAGTCGAGAATCTTGACCAGGCCGCGCGTGGTCAGGAAGATGTTGGCCGGCTTGATGTCTCGGTGGATGATGCCGCGTTCATGCGCGGCCTGAAGGCCGTCGGCAATCTGAGTTGCGACGTCGAGCAACTGATCGAGCGGGAAGGCCTGCGGGCAGGAGCCGTCGGAGCCAGATCGCGCAAGAGCGAGCGAGGCCAGGTGCTCCCGCAAGGTTTGCCCTTCAAGCAGCTGCATCACCATGAAGGGTTGCCCCTCGTGCTCTCCGAATTCATAGATAGAGCAGATGTTGGGATGATCGAGCGCGGAGGCGGCCCGCGCCTCGCGTTCAAAACGCCCCAGGGCCTTCGGATCGTCGCCCAGTTCTTCCGGCAGAAACTTCAGCGCGACCGCCCGGCCGAGTCTTAGGTCCTCGGCCCGGTAAACCACCCCCATGCCGCCGCCGCCCAGGATTTCCAGCACGCGGTAGTGGGAGACCGTCTTGCCCGTTAGACCCGCAGCGTTGCGGTGCTCCAATCCAAGTGGGTACCCTACCCAAGCTTGGGTGCGCCGTTCCGGCTCTTCCTTTGGGCGAGGGTGGGGACCGTCCGAACCCGGAAAATCATCTCCGGCTGCCGATACACGCTCCACCGGCACCATCAGCCGATAGCCGCGCCGTCCTACAGTCTCGATGTACTTCGGCTCATCCGCCGGGTCGCCGAGCGCTTTGCGCAACTTCATAATCGCGGCGGTGATGCCCTTGTCAAAGTCCACCACCGTGTCATTGGGCCAGAGCTTCTTCTGGATTTCCTCACGACTCGCCGGCTCGCTACCGCGCTCCACCAGCATCAGCAGCACTCGGAAGGGCTGTTCCGGTAGGAGGATGATGCGCTCACCGTAGCGCAGCTCGCCGGTGCGAAGGTCGAGCTCGAAGTCTCCGAAGCGCACGCGAACTGGCAGCGTGTCTCTCACGGCGGGGAAATGTCCGGGGTAATTGGCGAAGTTTACTACCAGGCATGGCAAGTACCTAGAACGATTTCAGAAAAATCGCAAGTTTGACATTCCTTAACGCTCCGCAGAGGAGAACCCGCATGACGAAGAGCCCAGAAATCTAGGATTTAGATAGGTCACTCAGAAATTGCCGAGAAATAGCCGCCCAGCGGTTGACCGCGAGGTGCGGTTCGCACACACTGCCCGCCATTGCAGCAACGGGCGGTGTGAATTGTGAACATACACGCAAGCAAGGGGCTCAAGCCTACGGGCATCGCCGCCTCTGCGCTGCTAACGCCCACCCTGCGGGAGCCACATTACCGCCAATAATTGATGAAAGCTCAACGGAACCAGAGGAGGCAACATGACATCAAGGATTTTGAAGTGCATGACAGCGATTACCTTATTGTCGGCGCTGGCAATCTCAGGGCCCCTGGCCGCGCAAAGCACGTTAGGTCTGAAAGAGACAGTACTCTACGCGTTTACCGGCGGGACTGATGGTGCACAGCCCTACGCCGGCGTGATTCGGGACGATGCGGGCAATGTCTACGGTACGACCTTCAACGCCGGCGACTTGAGCGCATGCCTCAACGTGGGCGGCTGCGGGACGGTGTTTAAGGTTGACCCGGAGGGCAACTACATCGTCCTCTACACCTTCACCGGAGAGACGGACGGAGGAGTTCCCATGGCGGGTTTGGCCCGCGACCCGGATGGCAACTTCTATGGCACCGCCTCCCAAGGCGGCGACTTAACCTGCGGATGCGGAGTAGTTTTTAGAATAGACCCGAATGGCAACTACGCTGTTCTCTACCCTTTCACCGGAGCAGACGGCGCCGTCCCATTTGCTGGCGTTGTGCTGGATGGGGAGGGTAATCTCTACGGCACCACTAATCAGGGCGGCGCTTCCGGCATGGGCGTGGTGTACAAGCTCACGCCGGGCAACGGAGGCCACTGGACCGAAACCGTCCTTCATTCCTTCACTGGCGGTAATGACGGGAAATATCCTTGGGGAGGTCTGGTCCGAGACGACCCGGGTAACCTATATGGCACTGCTACTTCTGGTGGCAGCTCTAACGCCGGAGTGGTTTTCAAGGTAGACCAGAATGAGAACGAGACCGTCCTTTACCCCTTTACCGGAGGAACGGACGGGGCCACTCCATATCAAGGGTTGGTTCAGGACAATCAGGGTTACCTCTACGGCGTTACGTACAGCGGCGGTGCTTCACGCGCGGGCGTAGTATTCCAGCTCACGCCCGGCAACGGAGGTCAGTGGACGGAGAACGTTCTCTACCCCTTCACTGGCGGCGCAGACGGCGGCAACCCTAATGGGGATCTAGTCCGGGACGAGCACGGAAACCTGTATGGAACAACTGAGTACGGTGGCGGGCTCTCGAGCAGTGGAGTCGTGTTTAGGGTAGGCCCCACCGGAAGGGAGACCGTCCTCTACGCGTTCATGGGCGAAGCGGACGGGGGACTTCCTGAGGCGGGTCTGTTCCGGGACCAGAACGGCAACCTGTATGGCACTAGTCAATTTGGCGGCGACTTAAGCGAATGCGGCGGCTGCGGAGTCGTGTTCAAGATTGCCGCTTGCCACAGCACGCATTGCTAAGGCAACTAGTAAACTGCGCCACCAACCAGCGTTCTTGCAACAAGGGTGCATCCGAGGGGGCACCCAGCGACGAGATGTAGCGGCCGGATCGCGGCATGCAATGCCAAGCTGCAGATCCTCTACTTCAATTTCGCCGATTCCGCTTGCGCTTGTTTCAGGAGGGGCAGATCGGAGTCGGCGTCCTTCCACAGCGCCAGAAAATCGTCGTAGGCCTTCCTGGCGGCCGCGTTATTGCCGCTCATCGCTTCGGCTCTCGCCAACTGCAAATGCACCAGAGCCGCGATGGGAATGTTCAGGATCACGCCGCGATAGCTGAGCATCTTCTGAAATTCCGCTGCCGCCTGCTCCCCTTGGCCTTGCTGCAGATAAGCCAGCCCTTTCAGATACACCGGATAAAACGCAATCCCGGGCGAGGGCGAACCCGTCTCATACGGCGCTGCCGCCTTCAACGCCTCCAGCGCTGCCGTGGGATTTTTCTCACTGAGGGCGGCCGCCGCCCGTATGGTCGGCACCCAATAGTCGTTCACGATGGTGTCGGAGGGATACTGTTTCGCCAGTTCATCGGCCAGCGTCTGGGCGCGTTTACCATCCCCGCTTCTGGCCAGCACCAGCGCCGCCAGGATGCGGACATTCTTGCCCCCACTGACAGCTAACGCGGCCGCGGCATCCTGGCGAGCCCGCCGCGCGTCACCTAGCTCTGCCTCATGCAAGGCTCCAGCCAGTTGCCACAAAGCGGCGGTCTCGTTCGCCTCCGCATGCAGAGCCGAACCTTGCGCGGCCTGCGAGAGCTCGCGCGCCTTGGTCAATCGTCCAAAATACGCTTCAGTATCAGACTGCAAGGCGAACAAGATATCCTCAACCCCGGCTTGACCGCTGGCGGCCGCGACCTGGCGAGCCATCCCCGCCGTATCGCCCCGCAGAAAAGCCACTTCGTACAAATCCGTAATCAATGCGGGATCGGCAAGCTTGCGTGCGCTGGCTTCGTCCAAAGCCTTCTGCGCATCGTCCACCCGGTTCAAGTCGATATAGGTCACAATCAGGTTGTGATAGTTGGTGACATTGGCGGGATCCAGCTGCAACGCGTTTTGCGCTTCCATCAGCGCTTGCTCGTACTTGCCAATGGCGTTGTACCAGGAATTCAGATTCATGTACGACGAGGGTTCGCGCGGATAGTCTTGCTGCAAGAGCTGATACGCCGCCACCAGTTCGCCGGCATCGCCGGTAACCAGATCGTGATAGTGCGAGGTGATGTAGAGCTTCTCGCGCTCGCTGGTGTGGTCGCGAAGCTGGAAAGCTCTGGTCGCGTTTTCCGCTGCCAGTGTAGGCTGATTGAGATTGAAATACTCAACCGCCAAACGCGCGTAGGCCATGGCAAAATTCGGGTCAAGATCGATGGCGCTCTTGAAATAAGGAACGGCGGCTGCGTAACCTTCGGTGGCAGCTTTCTTCATTCCCAGGCTGTACGCCTTGAGCGCGTCCAGCGAGGGCGTCGTGGCCTGCTCGACCGGTGTGTCGTACTTTTGCACCGACGCCAACGACTCCCCCAATTGGGAACGCATTCCTCGCGCTGCCTTACCTAACGCGTTCAGCACTTGCTGGCGGCTGCCAGCGTCGGCCTGTTCGCTACCCAAAGAGTCTCCCGTGTTGCAATCGATGGCCTTCAGACCAATCTTGTAGCGCCCGCCGACGCCAGAGATGGAACCCAGCAGTACCGCTTTGCTTCCCGCACGCTGGCACAGCTGCCGCGCCACCTCTTCACTCAAGTGGGCGTCCGCGGGAAGTCCCATGAAGCGAAGTTGTTCGGCGATCTGCTGCTCGGAGAGCACATTGAGAAAGGGCGACTGTTCCAGATCGACGCTGAGGGCCTGCTTGAGAGCACTGTCAAATATCGGCTCTCCCGTAGTGTTGTCGAAATCCGCCAGTACAATCGTGTCTCTTTCGGAGAGCGCGGCGCCGTTTCGCACCCGCCCATGCCAATAGAGATAACCCGCGATGGCGCCGATCACTACGATCGCGGCTGCCGCCAGAGCGAGCCACCGCAGGCCACGGCGAGTTTCGGGAGTGTCACTGGTTGTGGCACCCGGTGTCGGGGATGCTTCCGCGGCAGGAGTCGCCTGCACAGGCGCAACCGCTGGCTGGCGATTCGGCTCCATCGTGGGCTCGGCTGGCAACTGGGACGGTGTCACGGCGGGGCTGGGGGATGGTGTCTTGATCGCCGGCACCGCAATGCTGCTCTGAATTCCCGACTGCGATTCGATGACCCGCGGGGCAGGCGCCAGGATGGTTTTGGAAACGACTGGAGCTAGAAATCGATAGCCTCGGCGGGGAATGGTTTCAACGTAAAGAGGACGGTCGGCGCTATCGCTGAGGGCATTGCGAATTTGCTTGATGCAGTGATTCATCCCTTGTTCAAAATCGACGTAGGTTTCACCTCCCCAGAGTTGGCGTTGTATTTCTTCCCGGGCCACGATTTGGCCAGAGCGACGCGCTAAAAGTGCCAGAAGCTTGAAAGGCTGCGGAGACAACTTGAGAATCGTGCCCGACTTGCGGAGTTCTTCGGTGGTGAGATTGAGTTCAAAAACTCCGAAACGCAGAAGTTCATGGGTGTCGCTCACGATTCCGCTATCCCTTCACTGATTCCGCCGGATTATACATCGCCGATAGCAGCCCACCTAGCATCGATCATAAGATCTGCCAAATGTAATCGTATCAATGATTTGAACGATCATCCCAAACTCATAGACAAATCAGATGGCAACCATTGAAGACCAAAGCCAGCACGTTCATTGTTGAGGTGAGAGAGCGGGAGTGATCCAGGAGCGGTTACTCACCGTTCTCGCAGGGGCGCTCCCGAAGGCGGGCAGATCATCCCGCCTCCGGGTAGCGATAATCCCAGAAGGTGGAAAGGAGGTCCCATGACAGGTCATAGCCCGTCCCGCCACTCGATGACTTTGGGGCCTTTCTTGACCCTACTGGTCTTGACGGCGTTTCGCCGACGCCACGTCGGTCGGGAGCGGCTGGCCGCTGCACAAACCGCTCCCGTCGACATTCCCAGCGACTGGGCCGAGCAAACCGAAGATAGCTCCAGGCGCCGGAGTCAGGCTGCCACTCTGGGACCATTCTTCACCCTGATCTTGACCCTGCACCTTCGCGACGGTGGTGCCTGGCAACCGAGCGGTTCCTGCCGGCAAAGCACACCGTTCGTCAGACTTCACCCCTCTGCATGAACCAGTATTCGTCTAGGGAGCGCGGTTTTACTTTCTGCTGGCCGAGAACGCGCTACCCGGCGAGGGGCAGCTTGGCGCTCTAGCTGCCCTTCTGCTTTCTTTATAGAAGAGGTCGTCGCCGGTCCGAGAGCAATTGCGGGCAAAGAAAAACGCCCCGGAGCAGGAGGAACCCTCCGGGGCGGAAAACGATCTCAACCCTATGTCAGGAAGAACTCGCGAGTGATCTTGGCCCACTGCTCGTCGGGCATGGTGCTGGCCAGATCGTCGATGGCCACGCCACCGTCCTGAGCCAGCGCTCCCAGCGCGCTCGGCATAACCCGTTGCAGCCGCATCGCTGACTCTTCCGTCCACCAGCGAGCCAGTGCGCCGCCCAGCAGGTTGCGGTAGTTCGTCTTGGCATCGGGAGATTGCACCGTCACCAGCCAGCCTTCGCCGTAGGGATCTTTGGTCGCCAGCGAGGGATCGTTTACCGCTGCTTCGTTGATGTCGGCTACGCTGCCTTCGATCGGCGAAACCATGTCCACTTTGACTCCGTTGCGCACGATGCTCCACACCTTCTGTCCCTGCCGGATCCACTGCCCGCGTTGCGGCAGCGTGATGTGCTCCACCTTGCCAGTTAATTTGGAAGCGAAGTCGTCGATTCCGATTCGCACCAGGTTCGGGCTCTCGCTCAACGCCCAGGTGTGACCCGGGTGATAGCGCAGATTGTCGGGCACCGAGAAGCCGCCGACCAAGCTCGGCTTCAGCCGAGGGGCTGTCGCTGCCTGTTTGTTCATGGCGGGCGCTACCCGCAGCACAGGATGCTTGGCTTTGGAATAAAAGTAATCGATAGTAAGAAAGGTGGCGAACATCATAAGAACGAGTAGAACTGTCATGGCCTGCCTCCTGTTATGAATCCTGCCGCGCTTTTTCTTGCTGGCGCTTGACACCTCTCTATAAGGCATTCGGCATACCAAACCCATCAGCGATGCAAACCGTTTCTGTGTGGGCTTGCAAACGACGAAAGCAATTCGGCTTACGACGGTGCGTTGCAAAACGCAACGACACGCAAGTTGCATTTCACAACTGTGAGATTTGTGGCATTGTGCAACGGACGACAGGATGGGTCAGAGATCAACCGACGCAATTATCAGGTTGTTACTAACAAAACCAAGGGTTTAGATAGTGTCGATGGGTGTTGCTCCGCTGTGTTGCAAATCTCACCGGCACTGATGCACTCCACAACACCCTTGCGGCAGAAAGCAGCGCCAGAAGCGACAGAAAATCTTCGAGGCAGCCGCCAGTCGGCCTTGCGAGCCTGATCGCGACTCGGCCACGTTGCCCGACAGCTCTATATTGCAATTTTGCGGCTGTTGCTGAGTTGTTTACCCGGCATGTCCCGTTATTGCGCGGCTGCGCCTTTCAGCACGATGCCGAGCTTCTCGGGAGCACTGGCGGTGGAAGGAACTGCGACACTCAACATCACGGTCCCGTGATCGGTCTTTACCACCGTTGTTGGATCGCCGGCGCTCTCCAGCGCAATCACCGCGGGGTGATTCGTCCCCGTGCTCCTGGCGCTGAGAGCGACGAGCTTCTTAAACACATAACTCTGCTCCGGACGGGAGTCGTTGGCGACGGGGCTGGCCAACAGGAAATCAGGATTAGGAGCGACGCCCATGTGGTTGCCATCCTGCGGCAGAAGCTGGTAGCGCAGCGTGTACACGCCGGGAGGAAGACTTTGCCCGCGAAAATCGCTCATGCCTTGCGGAAAGCGAACCACGCCCACGAATTCTGCGTTGCTTAGTTCCGGATACAACGCGCCGGGTACGTCTTGCTTGGTGGTCTTGAGCGGTTTGGCGAACCAGAGCTCGGCCATCCAGCCATCGTCGAGGGTAACGCGATAGCCTCGCTCTTCGACCGATTGCTTGAGGGCATCGGAAACGTCCGTGGCCGTGAGAGGTCCAATCCGCTCGACCTTCTTGGCCGCGGCCACAGAAGTGCAGTTCAATACCGCGACAAAAATTGCAGTCAGGAGAATGCTTCGACCAAGAGGAGCCTGCATATCCCTATTATGCAGCTCGGGATCGAACCAATCTGTGACAAATAACTCCGCTCGACACTATTCGTAGCGCAGGGCTTCCAGGGGGTCGATCCGGGTGGCAGTGCGAGCGGGAATCCAGGTCGCCACCAGGGCGACCAGTACCAGCAGCATTGCGACGGCCGCGAAGGTCAGCGGATCGTCGGGGCTGATGCCGAACAGCAGGCTCGTCAGAGATCTGGAGATCAGCAGGGAAGTCAGTACTCCCGCGACTCCTCCTACCGCGACCAGTCGCACGCCGCTGCCGGTCACCAGTTTCAGTACATCGCCGCGAGTAGCCCCCAGCGCCATGCGCACGCCGATTTCTTGAGTACGTTGCGTGACCATGAACGAGATTACGCCATAGATTCCGATGGCAGCCAGCAACACTCCCACGAAAGCAAACAATCCGAACAGGGCACTCTCGAAGCGCGGGCGGTCGGCCAGATCGTTAACATGCTGCTGCATGGTCGCGATCTCGACCGGCACGGTCGGATCGAGCGCGGCAACCTCGGAGCGCAGCCAGTCGGCGGTGGCGCCGGGAGCGGCCGAGGTCTTAAGAATCACGGTGCAACCTCGCCTCCAGTCGCTCCAGTCTTCCACTCGATTGCGCCGCAGCCGGTAGTACTCCGGTTCATCCTCGCCGCTCAGACCACTATTCTTAACGTTCCCGACGACTCCCACCACTGTAGCCCACGGTCCTTGCAATCCCGGCTGCAGATGCTGGCCGATGGGATTCTGCCCAGGAAACAACAGGTCTGCCAGCGCCTGGCTCACGACGATGAGGTTGTCTTTAGAACTGCGGTCGTCTTCGTGAAAGGCGCGTCCTTGCAGCAGAGGGATGTCGAGCGCCGCGAAATATCCCGGCGTCACCCAGCGCCACGCCACTAAGCCACCGGTGCCTTCGGCAGGCAGCGGATGTCCGGCAACCCGGATGGAGGCGAGAACCTGGTCATGATGCCAGCCGCCCGGAGGCAGCGTGTCACTCAGGGCCAGAACGTTTACGCCGGGAAGCCGGCGCAAGCGTGCTAATAGCTGTTGGAAAAAAGCCATCTGCTGCTCCGGCTTGGGGTAGTGTTGCTCGCCCAGCGCAATGGTCGCGGTCACGATGCTGCTGGCACGCATTCCCAACGGCTGGTTGAGCAAATTCCAGAAGCTGCGCACCAGCAGCCCGGCGGAGGCGAGCAGGATCATGCTGACCGCAATCTGGGCGACCACCAGCGATTGCCGCAACTGGTGACGCGAGAAGCCAGGCGACGCGCGTCCGGCCAGGGCCTCGGCTCGGGGCGCTTGCAACGCCGGAACTACGCCAAACAGAATACCGCAGAACAGTGAGACGACGACGGCGAAGCCGGCGATCCGCAAGTCGAGGCCGGCGCGATTGAGGAAGGGAACTCCTTCCGGAGCGATGGCGACAAACGCACGCAGCAGCGCAAACGCCAGCAGCATGCCGGCAATCGCCCCGCCCACAGCCAGCAGCAGACTCTCGGTGAGCGTCTGGCGGATTAAACGTGCGCGGCTCGCTCCCAGCACCGAACGCACCGCCCATTCGCGTTCGCGGGCGGCGGCTCGCGCCAGCAGCAGACTGGCCACGTTGGCGCACGCGATCAACAGTACTGCGATGACCGCAGCCAGCATGATCCAGGCTGCCAGCCGGGTGTCATGCACCTGCCGGTCACGAAGCGAGCGCACGCGCAAGTGAATCTCCTTGCGAAACGGCGGCGGTGCCTGATTGAGGGCTTGCTGAAACAGTGGCAGCAGCGCAGCGCTGGCTTGCTCGAGGGTCATGCCAGGTTTCAGACGAGCGAAGGCAAACAGCACTCGTCCGGGAGGCGTTTTGCGTTGCGCGGCCTCATCGAGCGCTTGCGGAACCACCACGTCAGCGTGTTCCAGGGTGGGGAACTCGAAGGCTTTCGGCAACACCCCGAGCACTCGGGTGGCTTGTCCGTCTAGAGAAATTGTCTTGCCCACGATGGCGGGATCGCCTCCAAAGTGACTTCGCCAGAGGGAATAAGAGAGCAACGCCACCGGAGGCGCGTTAGGACGATCCTCGTCGGCCGTAAAGTTTCGGCCCAGCAACGGCGCAACTCCCAGTGTCGGCAGAAATGACGATTCGACTGCGGCGCAACTCAGGCGCGCCGGGTTCTGCTGCGTCAGATCGCATTGATCAACTCCAACGGTGGAAGCAATCGCCTGGAATGGCGTCTGCTGGTCGCGCCAATCGTAGTACCAGCCGCCGAGCACGAACTCCTGCGGCTGAATCGGTGCCACTAAACCGACGGATACCAACCGGTCGTCGTGCGCATAGGGCAAGCTGCGAAAGAGGATCCGGTCGACGACACTGAACACCGCGGTCGTGGTGCCGATTCCGATCGCCAGGGTGAGGATGGCGGTCAGGGTGAATCCTGGGCTGCGACGAAATCCACGCAAGCCATAGCGCACGTCGTAGAGCGTGGTTTCAAGAAGCGACAGTCCGCGCTGCTCGTGGCATTGTTCCCGCACCGACTCGGTCGCGCCGAAGGCGATCGCGGCTTCCCGTTGTGCCTCCTGGGGCGACATGCCGGCCGCGAGGTTAGCTTCGATCTGCTTTTCAAGATGGAAGCGCAATTCGGCATCGAGTTCGGATCGCGCCTGGCCGGGCAACTGTGATCGCAGATACTTCAGCAGGCGTTGCCACATGTCCTGCGCTCCTCAAATCCGCTCGAGTATGAGGGCGATGGCGCCGGAGACCCGCTGCCAGTTCGCCAACTCGGCTTCCAGTTGTTTCCTGCCGGTGCGAGTGAGGGAATAGAACTTGGCGCGCCGGTTGTTGTCGGAGGCGGCCCACTCGGAGCGGATCCAGCGCTTCGACTCCAGCCGGTGCAGCCCGGGATAGAGCGAACCCTGTCCTACCTGCAACACGTCTTTCGACACCTGTTGAATGCGCTGCGCGATGCCCCAGCCGTGCATGGGTTCCAGGGCAAGAGTTTTCAGGATAAGCAGGTCGAGCGTTCCCTGCAGCAGTTCGGAAGGTTGGGGCGGCAAGCGGACCTCCTGTCGACCGTCGACAATAGATGTACAGCAGCTCTTGTCGATTGTCAACAGGAGAAGCGACACAAGAAAAGAGGGGGCTTTCGCCCCCTCAGGTTTTGCCGCAGATTTCTTTTGATTCAGGGTCTACGGACCAGTGTGAGGAACCATCGAACCGAATATCCCGTGATTCCCGAGGTAAGGCCCCGAAGTAAAGTACAAAGTGGATGCGGGACCGCCGCCACTGCCGTTGCCAAAGGTCAGGGCCCACAAGCCGTTCAGCTTGATGGGCAGGAAGTTCCCATCCAACACGTTTCCAATCCACGCCCCGGTGCTGAGGTTATAAGCACTGATTGCGCCGCTGCCGAACTGACCAATCAGAAGATCATTGGCGAAACCGCTAAAGCTGGCCGGCGCCTGCACCGCACCCCAGGGAGCGTTCATGAACAGGTTGTGCTGTATGTGTGTTAGCAGATTTCCGGATGTGTCATAAACGTCGACATATCCCTGGCCGATGCCGGGCACGACAAAAGTCTTGCTGGCGTTTTGCTTGGCATAGGTGACCACCAGGTTCGATCCGACAAGCTGAATGTTGAAGGGAGCGTAGCCTGCGGGAAGAGATGTGTCCACAAAGGCGTTCGGTCCGAACGAGTGGAGCTGGTAGCTACCGTTATAGACTTCGATTGCGCCAGAGTTCAGATTCGCCACATAGATGTAGTTGGCGCCCCCGGCTGAGGCCAACGCCATCCCTGTGTACACTGCGCCGTTGGCATTGTTATTGACGGCGATGAAGGCAATGGTGCCGATGTACCAACCAGAGATGGTCCCATCTAATGTGCAGAAGAGGAAGGGTGTCGTCTGTTGGTGGATCTTAAAGTCGCTCGTGCCGTTGTAAACCGTTCCCGTCGGGCTTCCTGTACCCGATCCGCTGCCCGGAGGGATGGTCACAACGAGTGACTGCGGCACGCCATTGCCATCGTAGAGGGTGGAAAGTCCGGTTTTACGGTCAGAGACCCACCATGGACCGGTCGGGCTGATGGACATTCCCCAAGCATCGGCAAGGTTGGTATCGAGGTTATTGGCAGCAAGGCCGATGTCAGAGGTCAGGTTGGTTACGTCAACTCGTTGAGCAGTGGCTGGCAGGCTCAGCAGTGTTACCGCCAGCAGCGAAAGTACAGCTATCCAGCCCAGCCGGCCGGCGCTTTGTGGTTGCTTGGTACTCAGCATTGTTTTCTCCTCGAATCTCGAAGACGTGGATTGCTTCCGGCAACGCTTCGTCCCAGGAAACGCTGCTGCCACAAGCTCCCAGCAATTTATCCAGAAGGGGCTGCACGGTTGTCTTGGCAAAGTGACGATATTGTCAAAAGTTGTTGACAACTAAAAAAGGAGGGCCCGTGCCCTCCTCAAGTGGAACAAGCGTGGTCTATTTGTGAGATTGATGCTTGTTGGCATGCTGACCGGTGGAACCCTGACCCTGGGTGGGTAGGATGCTGCCAAAGGTTCCATAGGTCTCACCAAAATTTCCCGCCGTGAAGTACAGGGTATTGACCGGACCGGAGCCTTGACCGTTGCCGAACTGCAGGGCCCACAAGCCATCGATGCGAAGCTGCAGCTTGGCCTGATCCTGCATCAACCCGATAAAGTTACCGGAGTTGGGATCGAACGCCATGATAGAGCCGCTGCCGAAATTTCCGATCAGAAGATCGTTACTGAAGGCTCCAAAGTTCGCCGGCGCCAGAACGATCGCCCACGGCGAATTCATTTGAATGATGTGGGGCAACCGGCTCAATAAATTGCCCGAGGTATCGTAGATGTCGACGTAGCCATTGCCCGGGCCGGCGACATCGTCATGCTTGGCGGCGTCCTGCTTGGCATAGGTGACGATCATGTTGTCGCCGACGAGTTGAATGTTGAAGGGAGCAAATCCAGTGGGAATGCTCGAATCTACAAAAGCGTTGGCGCCAAACGAGTGGGGCGCGAAGTTGGTGTCGAAGACATCGACGGTGCCAGCGTGGAAGTTAGCGGCATACAGATAGTTAGCGCCACCGGCGGCGGCCAGCGCCATGCCTTTGTAAACCGCGGTGTTGAAGTCATTCACCTCAATCACGGCCGACGTAGGATTGACGTTGTGGTTCCAGCCTTGAACCGTTCCATCTTCGGTCACGAAAAGGAAGCTCGCCGGATTGCCCGGGGTTAGCTGAAAATCGTTAGTACCGTTAAAGGCGATGCCCGAAGGTACGCCCGTACCTGAACCGTCCCAGGAGGGAATAGTAACTACCAGACCAAGGGTACCGCCGGTCCCATTGTAAAGAGTGGAAAGTCCGGTACCGTTATCGGAGACCCACCACGGACTGGTTGGGCTGGCGACCAGACCCCAGGGGTTGGTCAGGTTGGGATCGTTGTTGGGAGCGATGTCGGCAAGGTCGGAGTTGAGGAGGGTTACCTGATACGACTGAGCGAAAGCCGGCAAACTCAACAAGGCAATCGCCAGCAGAGATAATACTGTGAGCCGGGCCGCGTGAACTTTGTGGGTAAGCATGGTATTCCTCGAATCTCGCAAGAGTGGATTTCTTCTCGCAGCGCTTCATCTGGGAGTAGCTGCTGCCAGAAGCTTTCTGCACTCTAGCCACGCTGCAAGGGACAGTTGTTCTGATGGAGTGACGATCTCGTCAAAGATTCTTGACAAGGTGAACAACCCGAAAGTGCTTTCTCGGGTTGTTTGTCAAGGATTTGTAAACATGCCGTTGACTCCCAGTTTGATCTGTTATTAGCTGGAGTTCAGGCAGTAGTTGGAAAGTAGTTGGAAAGCAGAAATGGAAAAAATTCTAGTTATCGAGGACGACGCCGCAGTACAGCGGGCTTTACAGCGGACCTTTGAGTCCGCCGGTTTCGATGTATCCATTGCCTCCGATGGAGCGTCGGCGATGGAGACGTTTCGCGCCACCATGCCGCGCATTGTCATTCTGGATTTGCGCCTGCCGGGAAAGTCTGGTCAGGACCTTTGCCGGGAGATCAAGCAGGAATGTTCCAGCGTCCCCATTCTTGTACTCAGCGCTGCCAGCGACGTGCTGGATAAGGTTCTGCTGCTGGAATTGGGGGCCGACGATTACGTCACCAAGCCCTTCAGCCCGCGCGAACTACTGGCGCGCGTCCGGGCTGCGGTGCGCCGTTTGAACCAGGCTTCCGACAAGGTTGAACTATTCAGTTTCGACGATGTGGACGTAAATTTCTCCAAAATGGAGTTGCATCGCGCTGGACAGCTAATTCCTCTCACTCCGCAGGAGTTCAAGATGCTGCGCTTCTTCCTGAACAACCAGGAACGGGTTATCTCCCGCACGGAGCTGCTGAACGAGGTGTGGGGCTATAACAATTATCCGACGACGCGTACCGTCGATACCCATATCCTGCGGCTGAGGCAGAAGCTGGAGAAAGATCCCGCCGACCCTATACACTTCCGCACGGTTCATGGCACAGGCTATAAGTTCGTCCGGTGAGCGAGTCAAACAGAATGCGAGCGATGAGCCGATTACGGTTGCGGACGAAGTTTCTCATCGCCATGTTGCTGACCTCCGCCGGCCTGACCGCGGTCTCTCTGCTGATCGTGCAGCGCACCGTTGCCAATCATGTGCGCCGCGGCCTGAGCACCGATCTCGCCAACTCGGTGGAAACCTTTCGCAACGTGCAGCGGGAGCGCGAAGCGGCGCTGGCTCGCTCGGCCGAGTTGATGGCCGACTTGCCTAACCTGAAAGCCCTGATGACCTCGCATCATCGCGCCTACCATCCAGGATGCCTCGCGCGAGATGTTTCACCTTTCCGGCGGCGACCTGTTCGCGCTGCTGGATCCGACCAACCATTTCGTCGGATTTCACACCAAGTCTCCCGGCATCACCCGCGAGCAAGCGCAGCAATTGCTCGACCGCCATGGCTCGCTCGATGAGCCGTTGCAATGGTGGTTTGCCGGTGGACATCTTTACGAAGTGGTGCTGGCCCCGATCTACTTCGGACCCAGGGCCGACAATGCGCTGCTGGGCGTGGTGGCTGTCGGTTATGAGATGAACACTGCGGTGGCGCGCGAGGTCAGCCAGGTGGCTGCCAGCCAGGTAGCCATCGTATGTGGTCAGACCGTGGTGGTGAGCACGCTCAACAGTGAGCAAACCAGTGAACTGGATTCGCACCTCACCCGCGATCCGCTGGCCGCCGGTCCCACCGATTGGAAGCTGGGCAAGGAAAGCTTCGTAGTTTCCTCACTGACCTTGAATCCGGACGAGTCGCCGCGGGTGACCATCGTGGTGCTGAAGTCGTATGACGAAGCTACCGCCTTCCTCAAACGTCTTCGGCAACTCCTGCTGGCGGTTGGCTTGGGAGCGGTCTTCGTCGGCAGCTTGCTGGTGTACGTCATTGCCAGCACTTTTACCCGTCCGCTGGAAAAGCTGGTGGATGGCGTAAGCGCGTTAGGCGGCGGAGATTTCCGCTATCCGGTAAACGCACCCGGAGCGGGCGAAGTTGCCGAGCTGGCCGACGCGTTCTCCCGCATGCGCGAGAGCTTGCACCAGGCCCAGCTGCGCTTGCTGGCCGCCGAACGGCTGGCTACCATCGGCCGCATGGCGAGCTCCATCTCGCACGACTTGCGGCATCCGCTTACGGCGGTGCTGGCCAATGCCGAGTTTCTGGCCGACGCCGAGCTGAGTCCACTGCAGACGGGAAGAGCTTTACCTGGAGATTCGCGTGGCCGTCAACCGGCTTACGGATCTGATCGATTCACTGCTCGAGTTGTCGCGACCGGCCGAGTCGCTGAACCTTATCGACACCCCGGTGGAGCGCACCATCAGTCGCGCCATCGAACTGGTGCGCGCCCATCGTCAGTTTCACAAGATCGTAGTGGGGATTGAATCAGCCGGCTTGCACAGCGCGCAATTCGATCCCCGAAAAATGGAGCGCGTGTTTTACAACCTGTTGCTCAACGGCTGCCAGGCGGCGCAAGTGTGCGGTGGTCACGTTGGAGTCACCGTGGCTGACCAGGACGGCAACCTCAATATACTTATAAGCGACGACGGTCCGGGGGTAGAATCTTCCATCCGCGACAAACTGTTCCAACCCTTCGTCAGTCATGGCAAAGAGAATGGGACAGGGCTGGGTCTCACGATTGCGCAGAAGATCGTGCAGGACCACAATGGCAGCCTGGAACTGGAAAGCTCGATGCCGGGCCGCACAGTAATACGGATGGTGTTGCCCCGGGTTTGCCATAAGGCGGCGGTGGGAAATGGCCGGCCAGCAGCCGACGCTTCGCAACCTTTCCCAGCTTGATGAGGTGATGCGCCGCCCAGCGTCCCGGGCCCTCAAAAACTAGCTGCAGTGAGGTGCGAGATGAAACGCTCAGGCTGTCCTGAACTCCTGCGTACGGCGCTGATTGCGTGGCTGGTAATGACGTCAAGTCTTTGGTGTGGCGCGCAAACACAGTCTCCAGCCGTCCTCCTCCGGGGGCAACAGTACCAACGCGGCTCTCGGCGAGCTACAGTCCGAAGTGCATGAATTGAAGGAGATGGTGCTGCAACTGCAACAACAGACGGCGGCCAGCCGGGCTGAAATCGCGCATCTGCGTGAGGAGCTGCAGACGCGAGTCCCCTCGGCTGCCGCCTCCGCAGACGTCATCGACGAGCAATCGCCCGCTTATCCTTCCTCGGCTGGCGCGCAATTGGAGCAGCGGGTGGATCAACTTGAAAGCGACGAGCAGTTGCTGACCGGCAAGGTCAATGATCAGTACCAGACCAAGGTGGAGAGCGCTTCCAAGTACCGGGTGCGTTTTTCCGGCGTGGTGCTGTTTAACCTGTTCGGCAATAGCGGCTACTTCGATAACTTGGATGTGCCGACCTGGGTCACTCGCCCTGATCCCATGGACTCTGCCGGTGCGGTGGGGGGCACTCTGCGGCAGACCATCCTGGGATTCGAAGCCTTCGGCCCCGACCTGATGGGGGCACATACCAGCGCCAACGTCAACTTCGATTTCGGGGGCGGTTTTCCGGCCACTTACAACGGCGTAGATTCCGGCCTGGTGCGGTTGCGCACGGCCGCGGTCCGCCTCGACTGGAAGAACACCTCGGTGATCGCCGGGCAAGACACGTTATTCCTGGCTCCGCTGTCGCCCACCTCATTCGCGTCGGTGATTGTTCCTCCCCTCGCTTATGCCGGCGATCTCTGGTCCTGGACTCCGCAATTTCGGGTGGAGCACCGCTTCGCGCTCTCTTCCGATTCCACCGTGACCTTGCAAGGCGCGCTCATGGATCCGTTGACCGGAGAGCCGCCTGATCAGCAATACACCTGGTATCGCAGTCCCGACGCCGGTGAAGAAGGCAGGCAGCCGGCCTACGCATTGCATGTCGCCTACTCCCATCCTTTCTTGGGGCAAAACTTCACGCTGGGAGCGGGCGGCTACTACAGCCGCGAGAATTGGGGCTTTGACCGCATCGTCAACGGGTGGGCTGGAACCATGGACATCAATCTTCCGCTCAGCAGCCGCTTCGCCCTCAGTGCTGCCTTCTATCGCGGTGCCGCGATCGGAGGACTGGGTGGCGCTCTGGGACGCAGTGTCCTTTCCGATGGGATGCTCGACGATCCCAATGCCTCCGTGATTCCGTTGAACGACGTAGGCGGATGGGCGCAACTCAAGTTTCGAGCTACGCCGAAACTCGAATTCAACGGCGCCTTCGGACAAGACAGCCCGTTTGCCGCCGATATTCGTTACTTTGGCCATCTGGCGCAAAGCGATGCTCCCTACTATCTCACCGCCAATCGCGGCGCGTTCGGCAACGTGATCTACCGCCCGCGCTCCGACCTGCTGTTCTCCATGGAATATCGCCGTCTGCGCACCTTTACCATCTATGACAATAGCTACAGTGGTGGACAGCTGAACATGTCGGTGGGGGTTCTGTTTTGAGGATTGCAGTATGAGTATCGCAACACGCGCGGCCCGGCTATTGGCGATCGCCGTCTGTTTGCTGGCCGCCGTGGCGAGTTGTGCCCAGGACTTCGATGTCACCGGCCGCATCGTACCTGAAGGCGCGGCGAAAACTTCTTCGGCCAGCTCCAGTGTCGTCTGGCTGGAGCCGTTGGGCCAGTCTGCCGATTCCACTGCGGTCGCGCCCATGCACGCCGTGCTGGCACAGAAGAACAAGACGTTCGAGCCGCACCTGCTGGTCGTCACTCGTGGCTCCAGCGTCGAGTTTCCCAACCGCGATCCCTGGTTTCACAACGTGTTCTCGTTGTTCAATGGGAAGCGTTTTGACCTGGGGCTCTACGAGGCGGGCACCAGCCGCACGGTTCATTTCGATCGCGTGGGCATCTCCTTCATCTTCTGCAATATCCATCCCGAAATGAGCGCGGTGGTCGTCGTCTTACCGAGTCCCTACTTTGCTATTCCCAACAAGCAGGGCGACTTTTCCATCACCGGCGTTCCGGCCGGCCGCTACACCATGCATGTTTGGAATGAGAATGCTTTGCCTGCTACGCTGCAAGCGCTCTCCCGCGAAGTGCAGGTCAGCGACGCTTCGCATTCCTTGGGGATGATTCGGGTACAGGTAACGGCCGCCTCCGTTCCCCACAAGAACAAATATGGCCAGGATTACGAACCGCCTTCACCTAATAATCCGGTCTACGTGCAGCCGTGATGATGGCGGGGATAGAAACTGTGCCCCAGGATCAGCCTTCGATTGGGTTAATCTGGGCATCTATGTGTCCCCCAGATCAGCGTCCAAAGGAAGGACGCGAACCTTGGGTACCGGGCTCCGTCCGCCCAACAGCCACAAAACAGTTCATCTTCGAATCGCGCCTCCTGGCGCTGGGCGACGTAGTCCGTCTCTTGGTTCTTGCACAACTGTCGCCAACGTTTCAATCACCATGTACTGCGGCATACGTCACTGCCAGATATCAGCCACAGACCCTATATTCTGGGGGGTGTTTCACGAGACGTGGCCTCGATCATCTGTGGATCAGGTCCGAAAACACCGCCCCCAGTTCAGTTTGGTGGACACGTCCTCCGTTGATATCCAGCCTATGCGGTAAGAAAGGCAGCCGTGACACATAGGAAGTTAGCAGCGCTATTCACGTGTACGCTTTCCCTCCTGCTCTTCTTCGCCTGCTCCTCATCAAAAACGCTTAGTCGTGGCAAAGCGAAGGAAATGATCGAACAAGACGATTGGTCCCGGCCAGCGATTGTGAGATTTCACCCCACAAGTGACGAGATTGACGCAGGGATGAAAAAGGGGCTTTGGAAAACCAGCTCAGCCTTCGGAGGGACAACGCTCGAGTTTAGTCCGGCTGGGAAAAGTTGTTTTAGCGGCTACAACCCCTACTACGGATATTTTCGGTCCAGCACTAAGTTCGGACAGAAAATAGCAGTGACCGGCATTACCGATCCCCCCGAGGCGGCCCTCGTGGGCGGCATTGCCGGCAGCGCCAAAAACGCAGAGTTTGACTGGAATTGGGACTACGCCGGATGTGCGGATGAAGTACGGGAGATATTCAAGAATCACATCGAGAAAGGCGAGGCTCGATTTCAGCTCTATGACGACGGCTGGCGGCTGAAAGAAGTGCGCAGCCTCAGCAACAGCAGCAAGGAATAAGCGCATGGTCATGTTTAGAAGAGGCCGATTCCGATGCCGATTTTGTGACTGGCTCGCTGAAATTTGCGGAGGGCGCCATGTGGAGATGTAGTTCTTGGAGTAGCGCATTGGGCTATCGGCCCAGATTGCACTCCCTGGTGGGACATTTGTGCCTGGCCGCAAGGCCACTGCGCCAGTTGTGCATTGCATTCGCTGCTCGGTTAACAGCAGGACTGGCACAGAAGGTCGCATGCTGTGCAGTCATTATTTTCTTCGCCGGTTTCGTCTGTGCTGGTCAAGAGCCGAAATCTAACCCTATTGCCGGCACCATAAAGGGTGAGCCACCGTCCGTCACCATGGACGCGCGGGGATGCCCAGTACTGAACCTGACCGATCGGCAGCGCGCTGCTGTGGCGAAGTTCAAGCAGGCACATCCAGCTTTTGAAATCTATGACTACGCTGCAAGCGATTACTCGGACGGCTCGTGTCTCGAGATATACCAGCAATGGCGCATGTCCTTTTCTGAGGACAAGGCCATCGCGCAATATCCGTTTGCCGTTTGGGGAGATTTTAACCATGATCAGTTCTTGGACTTCACAGTATTTTTCGTAAGCAATCAGCCTGTGGTCACACACAAATGGCCGATGAATGGCAAGTTTGTTTATACATATGAGCATGAGTGGTTGGTTGTCGTTTTCCAAGGCTCGCAGGACGGCACATTTTCGCCAGTAATTGCCGGCAGAGACCGATGGGCGCGGGCAATGGACGGTGTGGTCTTCGATCTCGGCCGTAGTCAGATCGAATATTGGTTCAAAACTGCTGGAGGATCAGTCCGGTGGACAGGAACTAGAACAGGGTACCGCCTAACACCCATGAAGTCGAATGATTAACATTGGACGTGCTTTCCTAGTGGCTTGCAGGTTCGAGTCCTACCTGAGTAGACATTCCTCTTGCGGCTTCGAATCCCGCCAAACAGAACTTCGCCGCATTTCACTGCATTTGTCTGGCGGCGGGTTCGATTAGGTGATGGAGGCCCCATTGGCCCGGTGCCCCAGGTTCGCGTCCCTGTTTTGGACGCTAACCTGGGATCACTGACATTCACAACCGACATCACGCTCTTTCTTGACCCCGCCATTTACAATGCCTTCGGCTGCTAAACTGCCACGAGGCTGTATCCATGGCTACAACTGCACCTGAACTTGAAACCAAGTCTCTACCCGCGAACGCCTATCAGCCGCTGAAAGAAGGCGAGCTCTACGTGCCGCTGGTGCCCACCAGCATGAGCCTGCCGGAAGTCACTGGCCGCGCGGTGCTGTGGGGCACGCTGCTGTGCATCATCTTCAGCGTGGCTTCGGCCTACTCTGCGCTGAAGGTCGGCCAGGGAATGGAGGCGGCGATTCCCATCTCCATCCTCGCCATCGGGCTGGCGCGCGCCTACCGTCGCCGCTCCACGGTGCTGGAGAACATGATCATCACCGGCATTGGCGGCGCCTCGGGCAGCGTGGTGGCCGGCGCCGTCTTCACCATACCGGCGCTCTACATCCTGCACCTCGACCCCCATCCGGTGCAGACCATCTTCATCTGCCTGGCCGGCGGCTGCCTGGGCCTTCTGTTCCTCATTCCGCTGCGCCGCTACTTCGTGGCCGAGCAGCACGGCAAGCTGCCTTTTCCCGAAGCCACGGCCATCACCGAAGTCCTGGTCACCGGCGAGAAAGGCGGCTCTCAAGCCAAGCTGTTGATCCAGGCTACCTGCGTTGCCGCGGTCTACGATTTCTTCGTCACCACCTTTCACGTCTGGAAGGAGTATCTGAATTTCCAATTTGTGCCGGTCATGCGGTCGCTGGTCGATGAACATCGCATGGTCTTCAACTTCGACGCTATCGGCTTCATTCTCGGCCTCGGCTACATCATGGGCTTGCGCATCGCGATGATCTTTTGCGCCGGCGGCGTGCTGGTGAACTTCGTGCTGGTCCCCATGATCTGGTTTCTCGGCAGCCACATGGGCAACATCGCGGTCTATCCCGCCAGCATTCCTATCTCGCACATGACGGCGGCGGAAATCTACCGCAACTACGTGCGCTTCATCGGCGTGGGCGCGATCGCTGCCGCCGGGCTGGTCGGCATCCTCAAATCGCTGCGCGTGGTGGTGGGATCGTTCGGCATCGCGCTCCACGCCTTCCGCCATGGCGAGGCTCCGCACACCGAGCGCACCGACCGCGACATTCCGATCATCGCCATCCTGCTCGGCGTCATCGTGAGCGCCATTGCCGTGGCCGTTTTCTTCGGACAACTGCATGTCACCCTCGCCGTCCTGGCGGTGGGACTGGCGCTGACCCTTTTCTTCTCCTTCTTCTTCACCACGGTGGCCGCCAATGCCATTGCCGCCACCGCCAACAATCCCGCCTCGGGCATGACCCTGCTGACCGTGATCGTCTCGGCGGTGGTGCTGCTGAAGTTCGGTCTCTCCGGTACCACCGGCATGTTCTTCGTGATGGCGCTGGCCGGCATGGTGTGCGTCGCGCTCTGCGTCTCCGGACAATTCATTACCGACCTCAAGGCGGGCTACTGGATCGGTTCCACGCCTTCGGCGCAGGAGAAAGTGAAGTTCATCGGCGTGGCCGCGTCGGCGATTACTGCCGGCCTGACCATCGTCTTGCTGGCCAAGGCATTCCAGTTTGGCGAGGCTGCGCCCGGAGACATGCGCCAGGTACTGGTCGCGCCGCAAGCTTCCGCCTTGAAGGCCATCGTCGAGGGATTCATGAGCGGCCAGCCGGTCGCCTATATCCTGTTTGGCATTGGCGCCATGGTCACGGTGGTGCTGGAGATGCTTGGCCTTTCTTCCATGGTCTTCGCCCTGGGAATTTACCTTCCGCTGCAACTGACCACGCCCATCCTGGCGGGCGGATTCGTCTCGCATCTGGTGAACAAGCGCGCCGACAAGACGGACGGTGAGCTTGGCCGCAGCATTCGCGAGCGGGGCGTCATCGTCGCCGGCGGACTGATGGCGGGCGGCGCGCTGGGCGGAGTGTTTGGCGCCGGGCTGCGTCTGCTGCCAAAATATCGGGAGGAGCTTATCCAGACTCCCTTCTATAACAACGAGCCAATATCGCAGACCATTTCCGCAATCCTGTTCGTGGGACTCTGTCTGTATATCTGGTTCAGCTCAGTGAGAGGAAAGAAGGCCGCGTAAGTAGCTTCGTGTCAGGGCACGAGTTCACAGGCTGCTGAAAAACTTCCGCAGCCGTGATGAACGGGTAGAGCGAACCTTCAGGTTCGGGTCAAAGTTGATTAGATATCCTGAGCCGGCTTCAGCCGGCGTTAGATTATGGCAGCCGGCTGAAGCCGGCTCGGAAAAACAAGAAACGCTAATTGGCACGACTGAAGTCGTGCCCTGACAAAGCTCGATTCGCAAAAGGGAGTTTCGTGATGGATACAGTAGGACGATATGTTGCTGATGCAGTCTTAGGGATTGATACGCTTTGGGGCGGGGACGTCATGTGCCCCTCCGGAACCGGCCGCTTCATCGCCGACTCATGGTATTCGGACGAGCCGCTACCGTCGGCGTACACCGTGGCTTCCGCCGCGAAGGTGCGCGAAACCGGCGGAGTCGGCGGCAAGACCGTCGATCGCGCTGCCGTTGCAGCTTATTTGAAAGATGTAGATTTACCCACGGCCATCGCCGGCATTCGCAAGGAGTCCGGCGCGATTGGTGGGCTGCGAGGCCAATATCTCGCCGGCCTGGCGGACTGCCTTCAGACAATGTGGGACCTCGCTATGGAGATCCTCGGCAACGGCCCGAAGGTTCCTTACGAGCGCAGTGTCGAATCGTCCACGGGAAAGCCACCCGAGCCTTCACAGCCGCAGGCCAAGCACGACAAAGTTGCCGAGCTGCTCAATCGCGCCGGATATTCCACCTCCCACAATGGAGGACTGCTGGGCGCGGTAGACGGTTGGCGTCGCGAGCGCGTCGCCCCCATGGGATCGGTGAAAGCCCTGGGAGCCGCGGTCATCGCCTACTTCGACAACTTGAGTGCCACAAATCTCCTGCCCTATTTGCCCAAGGAGCTGGCAGCAATTCCGCGCGCTAACATCGACTTCCTGCCCATCAAGGACGCATGGTTCTCCGGCTCGATGAATTATCTGGGCCGGGCCCGCAACGCCGACGGCTCGCCGAAATACGAAGCCAGCTACGAGATCAATGCCTCGTTGCAAATCAGCTTCCCCGAATTTCAGCAACTCGTCAGCCACGAAGTCGTCCCCGGACACGTCACTACCTTCGCCTATCTGCAGAATCTCTACGTGCGCGGCAAAGCCGGCTTCGAAGCCACCGTGCTCACCATGAACACGCGCGCCGCCACGCTCTTCGAAGGCCTGGCCAACAATGCCATCCTGATGGCGCACGGTGTCACCGAGATCGACCAACTGCCCGACGAAGACATGCAGATCGGCGTATTGCTGGCCCTGTTGCAGGACGACGCCAAGAACCAGTCGTCGTATCTCACGTGGGGCGAAGGCAAGCCGCAAGCCGAAATCGCGAAGATCTTGCGCCGTGATTTCCTGGTCAGCGAGGAGCGTGCCGACAAGCTCTCTGGCGCATGGGGACGCCATCCGCTGTTGGGCAGAATGTATCTGCCGGCCTACCGGGCGGGTACAAAGAAAGTTGCGGAATTGCGCCGCACCTATCCCGCAGCAAAAGTGCTTCCCGCGATTTACGGCTGCTATGGGATGGTGGACATCATGACGGTGGACGAGGCACTGAAGGCGGCGTAGGTCAGCAGCGTCATAATCCGATACGAACATCCCCGTCCAGGCCAAGGCAGCTTGGACGGGGCACCCGCATTTTGTGGTTATCGATGATCCCGTTCTCCAATTCGCGCGAAGCCAAGGAGTGTGTCATATCGCGAATCGTCAAAGAATCGTTGCGCGTGGGCAGTTCTTTATCAGAGTCGGAGCGCAAGTTGCTCTACTTCTCCGAAGACCCGGAGGAGCTTGACGGGAGCCCAGAGGATTTCGACGATCCGTCGGATCAAGAAGCCTACGAAAAGAAGATCGTCCGTTTAATCAGGCGCGCCGATCATGAGGCTCGTCGCGACGGCGGAGAAGAATACGAGTCGTGGTGGGCCGCGATTAGTCTCCTCAAGGGACTTAATGACTACATTGGGGTAATGATTGGCCGTGCTGGTTTGCGTTCGCGGGGCGACCTACTAAAGCTGGTAGCTACAGGCACCGCGATCTCCGGCATATTGCTTGTCTCAATATTTGTATTGGTCGCGTACAACATCGACTTACCGCGACGCGAGGCCGTAGGGTTCTATCTTTGGGCGACATTCATCTGCTTTGCGGTCGGCTACGGGCTGCTCCGATTGATTCTAGGTAAGGAGCGCTTCGAGAACTTGCTGAGCTGGTTCTACGACAAGGTTTTTCCGATTCCAAAGCGTTAGAAAAAGATTTCGACGTTCTACCGAAATCGCCCCTAGGCGATCCGTGCTTTGCAGGGAAACGATTCCGTCTCCAGCGTATTCAGGTCCATCACCTGCGACGCGTGTTGGATATCGATGCCGACAACCCGGCCCGCCGCATCCAGATCGATCACCAGTCCGTCGGCGACCTCGCGCGAGTCGGCACTGGGGTTCGTGTTCAAGTCGATGTACAGCGAATCGGTTTCCGGGTCGTGACTCAGTTTCATAGTCGCCGGGTGGAGCACCGCTTCAGCGGTGCAATTAGCATATCAATTTGACGCTCGGCCTTAGCCGCTGAGGTGACGGACCTTACCTCAGGCGCTAAGCGCAGACAAACGCGCCCGCAATCTGCGCGGTTAGATACGCAGGAACATCTCGCCTCGAAATACCGTACTGCCATGCGTCGGCCATAGTCACAGCCGGATTGAAGTGCGCTCCGGACATGCGACCGAGCGCAAGAATGAGCGTCACAAGAGCTGCACCGGTAGCAATGGTAATCGCTAGCAAAGCGATTGCTACGTTGCCCGAAGCAAGCCGCTCACCCATAATTCCTGAACCCACAATCGCAGCAAGCACTAACCCTGTACCCGAGAAACTCTGCCACCATCCGTCATTATTGTGTGGTTCTGCGATGCTCGGCGCGAAGGCATTGCAGAACTGAGTAGAATTGATCTTCAACCGATGCTCGAAAACATCAACCTGAAGAAGAAGCTCTCCCGGGAAGAATACAAGCGCGTTGTTCCAGGCCTGCAGCTGCGTTTGTACGACCTGGAGAAAGCGTGCTGGGACAACGGCTGTACCCACCCTCATTGTTTTCGAGGGCTGGGATGCTTCAGGCAAGGGGACCACGATAGCGGCGCTGACCCAGCGACTGGATCCGCGCGGTTTCAAGCTGTACCCCATCACCGCTCCTCGAACTTACGAGCAGCAGCGGCCGTGGTTGTGGCGCTTCTGGCTGAAGGTGCCGAACCGCGGCGAGATGGTCATCTTCGATCATAGTTGGTACGGCCGCGTGCTCGAGGAGCGGGTCGAGGGCACGATTCCGGAGAAGGCGTGGCGGCAGGCGTTCCGCGACATCGTCGAGTTTGAGCGCATGCTGGCCGACGATGGCACCGTGATCCTGAAGTTCTTTCTGCACATCAGCAAAAAGGAGCAGAGCAGACGCTTCGAAATGATCGAAGCAGATCCGCTGGAAGCTTGGCGCGTGACCAAGACCGACTGGGCTCGGCACAAGAAATATGACCAGTATCTCGCGGCGACAGAGGAGATGTTGGAGCTGACCGAATCGGAATACGCGCCCTGGACGATCGTCGAGGCTACCTCAAAGTCGTATACCCGCAAGAAGGTGTTCGAGACCATCATCAGCGCCATCGAAAAGAGCCTGGGCTCGAAGGCGCCGCCGCGCAGCGATGCTTTCGCCGAATGCCTCTAAAGACGCGGAATTGCGCGCTGCCATGGAATCGCTTGAGCGAAGGCGGGCACTGATGCTGGAGACGCTGGATCTTACCCAAGCGCTGGATCGTCAGGCGTATGTGCGCGAGGTGACGCGCCGGCAGATTCAACTGCGCGAGCTGGGATACCAGGTTTACCTGCAGAAGCGCCCGGTCATCATCGTCTTCGAAGGCTGGGATGCGGCGGGCAAGGGTGGCGCAATCAAGCGCATCACCGAGAAGCTCGATCCGCGCGGCTATGTCGTTTATCCCATCAGCTCACCGCAAGGCGAAGATCGCACCCGGCACTATCTGTACCGCTTCTGGAGACGGCTGCCGGAACGCGGACAGATCGCCATTTTCGATCGCTCCTGGTACGGCCGTGTTCTGGTGGAGCGAGTGGAAGGATTCGCGAGCGAGGCGGAATGGAAGCGCGCGTACAAGGAGATCAACTCCTTTGAACGGCAACTGCGCGACTTTGGAGTGATCCTGGCGAAGTTCTGGATTCATATCTCGCGCGAGGAACAGCTTCGCCGCTTCGAGGAGCGCAAAGCCATCGGATACAAGGCGTGGAAGCTGACCGAGGAGGACTGGCGCAATCGCGAGAAATGGGCAGCCTACGAGGAAGCAGTGGAGCAGATGTTGATCAAGACGAGTACCGGCACAGCACCTTGGACGCTCATCGAAGGCAACGACAAGTACTGGGCACGAACCAAGGTGCTGGCAAAGCTAGTGAAAATTTTGTCGGCACAAATGGAGTACAAGCCCGCTGACCCGCTGCGTCAGGCCGAAGAAGCGAAGAGCGGTCGAAAGCCTAAACGCACGAAGCGGAGCTGACTGCTTCTCCGCGATTCTTCTTAGGCTGAAGCCGTCAGATCTGGCTGACCGTTGGACCGCGCAGCTACACTTTTAGTGAAGGTAGTAGCGAGCGATCGAGCGATCCGCAACCACCGAGTCACCTTCGTTAGCTTATAGCGTGGAAGTTGGCCAGAAAATGGACTTGTATGAGCACGCCTTCCTGGCGTGCATGTATGTTGCTTCGAGGATTGTCGGCATTGCGAGCAGGCGTGCTCCACCCACTGCACGGAAGACGGGATTTACCCCACCGTCTGCGCCGCTTCGACCGGCTCCAGATGTGCGGTGAAGTGCCGCAGGAAGGGAGCTTCGTACGTCAGGTTCATCCCCTGAATCTCCGCGCGCCGCTTCCACACCGCCAGGATCACCTCGATCACGTAATCAATGTGGCTCTGGGTATAAACCCGGCGGGGAATGGCCAGCCGTACCAGGTCCATCTTGGCCGCGGCTCCAAACATCAAACTGCCAATCTCGACCGAGCGAATTCCGCCTTCGAGATAGAGTTCCGTCGCCAGTGCGACTCCCGGGAACTGGTCGAGCGGAATGTGCGGCAGGAACGCGCGCGAGTCCAGATAAATGGCGTGACCACCCGGCGGCCGCACGATGGGCACGCCCTGCTCGGTCAGGTGGTCGCCCAGATATGCCGTCGAGGCGATGCGATAACGGAGATAGTCTTCCTCCAGCGATTCCTGCACGCCCACCGCGATAGCCTCCAGGTCGCGCCCGGCCAACCCCCCGTATGTGGGATATCCCTCAGTGAGTATGAGCAGGTCTTTCTCCTGTCCGGCCAGCACCGCATCATTCGTGCACAAAAAGCCGCCGATGTTGGCCATGCCGTCTTTCTTGGCCGACATGGTGCAGCCGTCGCCGAGAGCAAACATCTGCTGCGCAATCTGCTTCGGGGTCTTTGACGCGTAGCCATCTTCCCGCAGCTTGATGAAGTAGGCGTTCTCCGCGAAACGGCAGGCGTCGAAGTACAGCGGAATCTCATGCTTGCGGCAGACTGCACTCACCGCCCGCGCGTTCTCCATCGACACGGGCTGCCCGCCGCCGGAATTGTTGGTGATGGTCAGCATGACCAGCGGAATCCGCTGGCGTCCCACGCGTGCGATCAACTCCTCCAGGGCGGCGACGTCCATATTGCCCTTGAAGGGATGCCACACTGCGGGCTCTCGGGCTTCGGCAATCGGCAGATCCACGGCCTCGGCGCCTACGAACTCGATGTTGGCCCGAGTGGTGTCGAAGTGGGTGTTGTTCGGAACGACATCGCCCCGCTTGCACATCACGCTGAACAGAATGCGCTCGGCCGCGCGTCCCTGGTGGGTGGGGATCACGTGCTGGTAGCCGAAGATATCCTGGACGGAGTCGCGGAAGTGGTCGAAGCTGCGGCTGCCGGCATAGCTCTCGTCGCCCAGCATGATGGCAGCCCATTGCCGCGTCGACATCGCGCCGGTGCCTGAGTCGGTGAGCAGGTCGATGAGCACGTCGTCGGCCGGGAGCAGAAACAGGTTGTAATGTGCGGCGCGCAGCAGTGCTTCCCGCTCTTCGCGCGTCGTCCAGCGGATAGGTTCGACGCTCTTGATGCGAAATGGCTCGATGATTGTCCTGGTCAGCATGGAATTCCTTTGATGTAACACCCATGCTGGCGCATTTTGGGTGAGGAACGCAGTGACTGGGGTCACAGTGCGGCGGATTGGGAGGCCGGCTTACAATGCCATCTGGTCGCTCAGGTCTGGTTAAGAAAGCTATGCGCGTGCTGTTCTCACACTACCCCTCTGGCGCGATGAGGATGTCTCGCCGCACGGTTTTGTTTCTCGCTGCTCTTGTGATCCTCACCTGTCCGGCGGTTGCTCAGATCTCAGCCGCACAACAGCAGGCGATCGATACCTTGGTCCATTCCTACATCGCCGATCACCATGTTCCTGGCCTCTCGCTGGCGGTAGTGGTCGATGGCCGGGTTGCTCTGGCCCAGGGATACGGTCTCGCTGATGTCGAGAACAACGTGCCTGTTACCGCCGAAACGGTTTATCGCATTGCATCGTTGTCGAAGCCGGTGACCGCAACGGCGGCCATGAAGCTGGTCGAGTCGGGCAAACTCGATCTGGACGCTCCTATCCAAAAATATTGTCCAGCATTTCCGGGCAAGCCGTGGACCATTACCACGCGACAGCTGCTCAGCCACCAAAGCGGCATCCGCGACTACCGCGACGACGCCGAGAGCATCAACACCCAGCACTACAAAAGCATCAACCAGGCGCTCGGCCAGTTTGCCGGCGATCCGCTGCAGTTCGAGCCGGGAAGCAAGATGCAGTACACCAGCTACGGCTACATTGTTCTGGGCTGTGTGATCGAGGGAGCATCCAGTGAGAGTTATGAAGACTACATGCGGCAGGCTGTTTTCGAGCCGGCGCACATGACCGCGACTCGGCTGGACGATGTGTTCGCCATCATTCCGCATCGCGCTCACGGCTATGTCGCAGGGCCGGACGGCAAGTTGCAGAACGCCATCTTCGTCGACGTCAGCAACAAGCCTCCAGGCAGCGGAATCAATTCCACCGCGAGCGATATGGGCAACTTCCTGGCCGCGCTTTACGCCGGGCAGCTCATCTCGCAGGCTTCGCTGGAGCGAATGCTGACGCCGGCAAACACGCGCGACGGCAAGCCCACCATCTATGGCTACGGCATTTTTGTCGGAGGGCCGCTGGGCAAGTATCGCGGCTCTGCCGAGGCCGGGCATGGCGGCGATCAGCAGGGGTACAGCAGCGTCCTATATCTTCTGCCGGAAAAGAAATTCGGAGTGGTTGCGCTAAGCAATATCGAAGGCCAGAATAATTCTTTCGACTTGATCGGGCTTTCGCGCAAGATTTACGACATTTGTTCCCCGCAGTAGCTTGCCGGGCTCAGACCTTCTTGCCCAGCTTTACCGCATTGTTGGCCAGGTGGTTGGCCTCGCGGTTCTGCTCACGGGAGATGTGAGCGATGGAGAAATCGACAGCGCGCGCCAGTTTGCGGCAGGTCCAGTTGAGCGAGTGCAGGCGGGCGCTGCGGCAGGCGTACTCGCCGGTCATTTGCTTCACCACGACCTCAGAGTCCGAGTACACGTGCAGGGCCTTGGCGTTGACGGCCACGGCGTGCTGCAAGGCTTCGAGCAGGGCAACGTATTCGGCGACGTTGTTGTCCTGATGTCCGATCCATTTGGCGATGCGGGTCGTCTCGCCAGCACGATTTTCGATGACCACCCCAATACCCGCCGGCCCCGGATTTCCGTGCGAGCCGCCGTCCACATAGGCTACGAGATCAGACATTGAACTCCTGAGAAACAAGATGCGTCACAACCCAAAGACTCGTCAAGCCCGAGTCGCCGCTCTCAAATCCTACGGAATGCCTGCTACAGTTCTGTGAAAAAGATGTGAATTGACCTTGGATATCCTAAGTCGTCTTTAACAAGGCAATTGAATTCTATCGCTTAGATCAGAAGATTCGCACACAAAAATAAGTTGCGTTTGCACAAACCTTGGGCGTTGACAATTTTCAATCCTGGGCTAGGATGGCTTTCGTCGACGGCAGAAAAGGGAAGGCAACTAATAGCGGCCAACCTGAAGTACGCTGAGTGATCGGTTCAGCAGGGCGACCTGCGGCAACCGCCAGACCCGAAAAAACCGACTGCACTGCGAGGTGTCAGCCGGGGTCCGGAACCGCGAAAGCGGTGATCGCGTCAAAGGCTGTGACGGTACATGCGTCCACGCCGGTAACTCCCTCGCAGGAGTTGGCGGCTAGAGCATAACCAAAGTCACAGCCTTTTCCATTTTCCTCATATCTGCAGAGTCCCCCAAGAATCGTAACGAGAGACATAAACGACAAACCCGTTCTTTCCTCGGACAGCGGTTTTATAGCCTTGCCGCCCCAACCCCAGGATGGTCAGCGTCGCTGGATATGGAATCGGGAGCGGCGCTCCGCGCCAGCAGAATCTCAGTCTTCCCTTCCATCAAGTATTGGCCGACAGGTGCCATTTTCGAGTATCTATCCGACTGTGCCGCCGCCTTCGGCACCAGGAAACCGATGCTGATTACCAGCATTCTTTCCGTCATCGTTCTTGCCTTCGTGGCCGCCCTCATCGCGAGGTAGCCTTTCGCCGCCGCTGCTCGCTCTCCTTCATCATTTCGTTCAAATCCGCAACCGGCCGTATCTCGATCGGTCCAAGTCCATACTTAAAGCCTGGAAGCTGTGAGACAAGCTGAATGGCGTGATTGAGGTCTCGCGCCTCCAGGATTTGAAGGCCGCCGAGCTGTTCCTTGGTTTCCGCATAGGGGCCGTCGGTGGTCGCGACTTTGCCGTTTTTCCAGTACAGGGTCAAGGCGGTTTCCGGAGGCTGAAGAGCTACTTCGGCAACCAGATGTCCGTTGGTGCGCAGATGGTCATTGTGCTCAAAGCATTCGTCGAGCACGGCGTGTCGCTCGTCCTCGGTCATCTCTTCGAATTTCCCTGGCTCGAGGTATCCCAAACAGATGAATTTCATCCATTCCTCCCTGCTTCCCGTGACTCCTTGCTTCCTGTGACTCGCCGGAGCTCATCGTTCTGTTATCAGATAGTCGCTCGGGTGACCGAAAATCGACAGCTATTCTCTTTTTTTAGCCTCGTCAGAGTTATTACGATTTCAACGTATGGACGGCGAAGAAGCGCATCGAGAAGCTGCGTTACATCCACCGCAACCCGGTAAGCGCGGCTTGGTAGAGAAACCGGAAGACTGGAAGTGGAGCAGCTTTCTTCATTACGCAACCGGAGTGGAGGACGTGGTGGAGATTGAGTCGGAATGGACGGCCCGGCGCAGAGAACGGATGGGAATGCCGCCGTGGGTCCAGGTCCGGTTCCCGAGCCCCACCCTAATCCAGTTGCGATATATAGTTTGCGGCGAAAGGATGGGCCACCCGCCTCTCTACTCCGCACGCAGGGCTTCGGTCACGTCCACGTGTGCAGCTCGTGCTGCAGGAAATATGGACGCGATAACTGCGGCGACCAATAGCACGATGACCGAAGCAATCACCGGCCACGCGCTCGGCATCTCGAGCGACGGGAAATAACTGCTGGCCAGGCGCGCTAACCCGTAACCCAGGATTGCGCCCGCCAAAATGCCGGCCCGAGCCATCGCCGCACCTTCGGTGATTACACCCATCAGCAAGTGCCTGGGCTGCGCTCCAACCGCCAGCCGGATACCGAACTCGCGGGTGCGTCCGCTGACCGAGAATGCCAGCACGCCGGCGACGCCGACCACCGCAATCGCCAGCGCCAGCCCCGCCAGGCCACTGAAGACCAGCGTATTCAACCGGTCCGGTGTCAGCACTTCGGCGCGAATGTCTTCCAGCGTGGCGGCGTGCTCCACCGGCTGTTCCGAAGACAGGCCGCGGATGATGCGCGTCAGCGGAATGATCAAGGCATGAGGATCGGAGCGGGTATGGACGAACAGCCGGCCGCCGAACAGCGGCAGCTCCTTGCTGGTGTCGTCGGGAACTTGCCCAAAGGGATGATAGATCGTGGGCGACGGCTCCGGCTGGATATGCTCGTCGTCCACATCGGCGACAACACCCACCACGCGGCGCGGTCCGGTGCTGATGTAGACGAACTGCATTACCGGGTCGGTCCACATGATGTGGCGGTTGATAGGGTCCTGACCGGGGAATATGCGCTGCGCCGCGCTCTGGCTGAGGATGACGACCGGCTCACTGCCGCGCTTATCGTTGTCGTTGAAGTCGCGGCCGGCGATGAGCGGCACTCCCAGCGACGCGAAGAATCCCGGCGACACCACCCGAAGCTGCGCCAGCGGGTCTTCTTCGTGATTGCCTTTCACGTGGCCCTCGCCGGTGAATTGCAGGCCGGGACCGAAGTTGCCGGCGTCACGCCACGGGACATTAGTACCTAATGCGACGCGGTCCACGCCGGGCAATGCGCTGATGCGCTCAATCACCTGGCGGTAGAAATTGATGATGTCCTCGGAAGTTTTTCCGTACGACATGACCGGCACGTTCACCGCCAGGACACGATGCATGTCGAAGCCGGTCTGCGTTTCCTGAAGCGTGATCAAGGTCTTGATGAGAACGCTGGCGCCGGCCAGCAACATGAAGGAAGCCGCGATCTGCGTGATGGCAAAGATCCGCAGCCGCCGGCTGGTGCCGCTGCTGATGCGGACGCTACTGCTGCTGGTCATACCGATTCCGCCCGACGACTCCACCGAGGGAAGGCGCGGCACAAACGCCAGCAGTACCGCGGAGATCACTGCCAATGCCGCTCCCACCCACAGCACGCTCATATCCACCCTCAAATCGAGGGCACGGACGGAAAAACGCGAGGCATAGCGCGCCAGCACGGTCACCATCGGCTGCGCGCTGAGAACGCCCAGCACCGCTCCGGCCACCGACAGCAGCAGGCTTTCCGCCAGCAGCGTTCGCCGCAACGCGGCGGTGGTCGCCCCCAGCGCGGCGCGAATCGCCAGCTCGCCCTCGCGGCGCACCGAGCGTGCCAGAATCAGATTGGCGACATTCGAACACGCAATGATAAAGATCAGACCGGATGCAGCCAGCAGCACCCAGAGAATCGTCTTTGCGCCTGACGTGATCTGGTCGCGTAGCATCACGGCATCGATCTGGTAGTGTGCGCTTGCCGGGTAAGCTTCGGGATGCGCGCGTACCATCGCTGCATAATCCGTGCGCAGTTCGGCGCGGGCTTGATCGAGCGTGGCGCCGGGCGCCAGGCGACCGAACAACTCGGTCATGCGGTGCACGCGCCCCGTGACCATGGTGGCCGAAAGATGATGCGGACTGGTCACCACATTGACCAGGATCTCGGTCTGCGACGGATACTGCACCGACGGCTCCAGCACGCCAATAATGGTAGCCGTACGCGGATCAAGTCGTATGGTCTTGCCGATCACGGTCGGATCGCCCTTCAGCGAGTCCTTCCAGAAACGATAGGTCAGCACGCAGGCGCCGGCAGCATTGGGACCATCGTCGTGTTGATCGATCAGCCTGCCCAGCACGGGTCGCAGCCCCATAACTTCGAAATAGGATCCGTCGACGACTCCGGCGCGCACCTCGCGAGGCTCGCCCAGCCCTACCATGGTGAAGCCGATGGTGGAGAACTCACCAAACGAGCCGACCGACTTTACGCTTGCTTTCAGGTCCTGTACCTCCGGCACGGAAAAGGCCGCGTCTTCGTCGCCGTATCCCGGCGCGTCCTGCCGAATGTAGATAAGCCGGTCCTCGCCGCGGTTGACCAGCGGCCGCAGCAGAACGCCGCGCACCAGGCTGAAGATGGCAGCGTTGGCGCCAATTCCCAGCGCCAACGTCAGGATCACCGTGATCGACAGACCTTTGCTGCGCCACAGCGACCTCAGCGCCACCTTCAGGTCCTGAAAAATCAAATCCGCTCTGACTGTCATGGTGCGTTCTCCGGTCTACGCTTAGGGAGATTCTGATCAAGTCTCGTTTTGAAAGGGCATGGCTTCAGCCGTGCCGTGAAGGCCTCTAAATTCGACGGGCTTTAGCCTCGGCGGTCACCTGCGAACAACTTAATTAAACCTTCCTTAGCCGTCTTCAGCGTGCCGTGTTCCGTCGCCGTCGCTGCTCACTGGCCTTCATAATTTCGTTCATGTCCGCCACTGGCCGAATCTCGAAGGTGTTGCCATACGTCAGCGCCGGATGCTGCGCTATGAGCTGCACCGCCTGATTCATGTCCCGCGCCTCAAGGACCAGAATGCCGCCGAGTTGTTCCTTGGTTTCCGTATAGGGACCGTCGGTAGTTGCCACTTTGCCGTTCTTCCAATACAAGGTCAGCGCGGTTTCCGCGGGCTGCAGCGCTTCTCCAGCAGCAAAATGCCCGTTGGCGCGAAGATGGTCGTCATATTCAAAACATGTGTCGAACATGGCATTGCGTTCGCCCTCGGGCAGACCATCAAATTTGCCTTTATCGTAGTATCCAAAACAGATGTATTTCATCGATTCCTTCTTGGTTCCTGTGACTCCTGGTTTCCTGTGACCCAGAGCCGTATCTCATCGTTCTGTTATCAGATAGTCGTTCGGAAAGCCGAAAATCGACAGCTATTCTATTTTTTTTACCCGGTCAGTGGAATTAGCAGGTCACCGATCCCGGGTGGCGCGGGGCCGGGATGCTGGACCAGATCGTTGCAACGGTTTCGGACCGGCTGGTACGATCCTTTCCGCGCGGAGTGCAGGACTAAGCCGCGAGGAGGTGGGGAATGGGCAGGCTGGTGTTCGGGATGATGCAGTCTCTCGATGGATACATTGCTGCTAAGAGTCAGTTTTTCGGAACGTCGACGGGCTCCGAAGTGCCGGGAGGACCGGTGTTGCCGCCTCCGGGACCGGCGCTGCATCGCCATTTCAACGATCACGTCCGCGGGCTTGCGGGAATGTTGTATGGAACGCGCATGTATGAGGTGATGCGTTATTGGGATGAGGACCAGCGAGACTGGGACGAGGGCGAGCGCGACTTTGCGGCGCTGTGGCGCGCGAAGCCGAAATGGGTTGCATCGCACTCGCTGAAGTCGGTTGGCCCCAATGCCACCCTGGTGACGGAGGATCTGGGAGCGTTCGCTGCGCGGCTTAAGGCGGAGATCGATGGCGAGATCGACGTTGCCGGGGCGGAGCTTGCGGGGAGTCTAACTGCGCTTGGTCTGATCGACGAATATCGTCTTTATTTCCGTCCCTTCGTGCTGGGCGGCGGCAAGCCATACTTCGCCGCGGCGCGTCCGCCACTGCGATTGGTGAAGAGCGATGTTGTCGGAGAAGATGCGGTGAGGCTGGTGTTTGTGCCTGCATAGGTTTTTCCAGACAAGAGAACGCGGGAGCGGCGGCAATGATGTAGGCGTAGTAGGCCCGGAAGCCGGGTGCCCCACTCATTCGCGGGGTTCGAATGAGTGGGTTCCGCGAGTCACAGCCTTCGGTACGTCGCATCACAGACGGGAATCATCTGCCCTCGGTACTTTCGGGGCATGACGAGAGGTTTGGAGCGCTGGTATGGTGGGCAAGACCTGCACTTCATAACCTGTAGTTGTTATCGGCGCCGTCGGGAGCTTGACAGCGGCGAGCGCCGTGACCTGTTTCTGCGTGTCTTAGAACGCGCCCGGCAAAAGTATCGCTTCGTCGTAATCGGCTACGTGGTAATGCCGGAACATTTCCATCTTCTGATAACCGAGCCGGAGGTGGGAAATCCTTCGGTGGTGATGAAAGTGGTGAAAGAGCGATTCACGAAGCTGCTTCACCACGGCGGCAAGCGCACGGGCCCGATCTGGCAAAAGCGTTCTACGACTTCAATGTGTGCAGTACGGAAAAGCGAATCGAAAAGCTACGCTACATGCATCGCAATCCTGTCAAGCGCGCTCTGGTAGCGAAACCCGAAGAGTGGAAATGGAGCAGCTTCCGGACCTATGCTGGCGGCGAAGGGGGCTTGGTAAAAGTGAATTGTCAGGAATGGCCGCTCAGGATAACGTATTCCGCCTCGCGGTCCCACTCATTCGAAAGTCGCGAATGAGTTGATTGGATAAGAGAGAAGGCTCGCTTCGAACCCGGTAGTCTTGGTTTGAGGACTAAGACACTGGGGAAGGAAGGAGCCTTCCATGCTTATTGTAGGGTGTGATTACCATCCGCGGTGGCAGCAAGTGGCTTGGTTAGATACGGAGACAGGAGAAACCGGTGAACAGAAGCTGACGAACGGCGATGGCGAAGCCGAGCGTTGGTATCGGCAGCTGCCGGTGCCGTCGCTGATTGGGCTGGAATCGACCGGCAACAGTCAGTGGTTCGTCGATCTGTTGAATCGGTTAGGCCATGAGGTATGGATCGGAAATGCCGCCCAGATCCGGGCCAGCTATGTGCGTCGGCAGAAGAACGACCGGCGCGATGCCGACCATATTCTGAAGCTGCTGCGGGAAGGCCGCTTTCCGCGGCTGTGGGTGCCGAGCCAGGAGCAGCGCGATCTGCGGCAGCTGCTGATTCATCGTCACAAGCTGGTGCAGATCCGGGCCCGAGTGAAGAACGGACTGCAGCACCTGGCCATGAACCAGGGGATGCAGAAGCAATCGCGACTGTGGAGCGTGAAGGGACAGCAAGCTTTTCTGCAGTTACCGCTGGCGGGATGGACGCAGTGCCGGCGGCACGATCTGCTGGAGCTGCTGGTCTTTCTGGACGCGCAGATTGCGCCTTTGGATCGAGCCGCGCAACAAGCGGCCGAGCAGGATCGGCAGGCGCGGCTGTTGCTGACCTAGCCAGGAGTGGGACCGATCACGGCCTTGGCATTCGTGCTGACCATTGGCGACTTAACCCGCTTTCCCCGCGGCAAACAAGTAGCCAGCTATCTGGGACTGATTCCGCACGAGCACAGCTCGGGTGGACGGCAGCGGCTGGGAGCCATCAGCAAGCAGGGCAATGGTTTTCTGCGCATGCTGCTGGTGGAAGCGGCGCAAAGTGTAGTTCGTCTGGATGAAGGATTTCGCAAGCAGTACGCTCACCGCTGCCACAGCAAGCCGAAAGGCATCGCCAAAGTGGCGGCGGCGAGACGCTTGGCCGTACGACTCTACTGGATGCTGCGCACACAAACGCCGTATCCGGAGATCGTTCGTATCGAGAGCAGCCCGCGGGTGCCCCTGGCCGGCAAAAGCTAGGCCGATGTGTTGATTGGGCGCTCTCGCCTCCAGACGGCCGGTGCAAAAGACGCGCTGCGCGCTTGGAAAACGATAAAACCGTTTTCCACTTTCGCACCGGCGACGGCGGCTGGAGGTTCGCATAGAAGAATCATGGTCGAGGTTGTCGGCCGAATCGATGGTTGGTGGAACGAGGTAAGTTCCACCGAAGAGTGATCAATCGCGAGATTCTCCCGTGTTAGTCCTCAGCTGTGATGAACCCAATGACGAAGCCAGCGGTGCTCCCACACCGCTCAGGAGAAGTTTCGCTTGACAACGCCTTCTCTCTTATCGAGGGGCACCCGGCAACTTGCTTGGTGAATTCCATCTCGTCCTGTCCGAGGCGATGGCATCCAACGGTGATTGGGACGGGAACGAGGGCAATTATCTTGCGGCTGTCGAAAAGATGATGGAAGGCTTTAAGACGGGGTCTGACTTTGTGAAGGAGATCCATGATCTCATTGGAATCGCGAAGATGACAATGAAAGGGGAAAACAAGACACGACCTATCAGTCTAGACGATGTTATAAAGCTCAAGGCTGCCTGCGACTTGTACCTGATCATGAAGGCGAGAATCGAGATGAAGAAGGCAGTCGATGAACTTAGGGCAAAACAGAGCGCTCCTGAAGGAGCTTCTCTCGGAGAAGCTGAAACGGAGAAGACCTAAGTTTTGGCGGAGTACGCTTTATACTTAGGTCAGGCGGGTGGCCCATCCTTTCTGATCTGGGTGCCCCTTCCTTCTCGCCTTCAGGCGAGAGGATGGGCCCATGGTCCCGGGAAGGTTCAATACCGAGGGCCCACCCTCTCGGCAAAAGGCGGCGGGTGGCCCAGCCTACCATCTTGAGGGTGCCCCATCCAAGCTGGGTTTGCTTGGGTGGGATTTTCGCGGGCTGTGTCATGCTTGTTTTACGAACCATGAAAGTCAAAATCCCCACCCAACCCAAAAGAAGGTTGGATGGGGCACCCGATGTTCATTTGCTTAGCAGAGTTCTTGCCTGGGCCACTCGCCAAATAGTGATTCAAGAGTTCTCTATTCTCCGGTGGCGGCTACATAGACTTCCTAAGGGGCGTCGCGAAATCGAAAAAGCGCTGAGAGTTTTTTACTACTGGCGCATCTCAGCGGCGACATCGTCGCCGAACTTCTCTTGGATATACTTTTGGGTCTCGGGATCGAAGTCAGTTAAGTCAAACATCCGGCGAACTTCGACCATTTCGTTATCCTTTCCGGGGATGCGCGAGGCCCATTCCAGCGCCTCTTCGCGCGACTTCACCTGGATGATCCAGTAGCCGCCGACCACTTCCTTCGCCTCGGTAAACGGGCCGTCGGTAACTATCGATTTTCCGTTTTTGAAGGTGACGCGCGCGCTCATGGTCGCGGGCGGGGTCAGCCCATCGAGCGCCAGCAGCACGCCGGCTTTCCCTAGTTCCTCGTTGTACTTGCCCATTGCCTCCATGTTTTTGAGGTCGGGTACCCAGCCGGGTTTTGCGTTTTCGTAAACTTTCGGAAACATGATCATCATGAAGCGCATTTTCTTCTCCTTGAGGGTTGAGCGGACACCGTATCAGGGCCGCTACTTTTATATGAGAGCTTGGACCGCGCTGGGCCTGGAAAGTTGCGAGGCGCCGGGTGCGCGGTGCGGCTCTACTTGCTAGTCGAACGAAGTGATGGGGAATCGACACACGATTTGAAGATTTTTCGCGTAGCGTATCACCCGGGAAACACTTTCTGGCGAGCCGGTTGTGACCGATGACAAAAATCCCCAGGTCTCGAAAATCGCGAGGCCTGGGCCACCCGGGCCACCCGACCGAAGGTTTATAGACTTGCGGTTGGGACTGCGCCTGCACGCTCATACGTCGCCATGATGACGCCCGTCGGCGTGGCCTCGCATTTCATTAGTTTCAGGGCGACTTGGTGGCTGGTATTGCCAAAGATTCTTTTGCCCTTTCCGAGAATGACCGGAATGGTCAGCAACACAAGGCGGTCGATAAGATTGGCATCAAGCAGTTGCGGATAGAGCGTTGAGCTTCCCCAGAGGACAATATCCGAACCTTTCTCCGCTTTCACCTTCTGTAACTCGTCAAGGTTGCTCAGGTTGTGACTGTTGGCCCATTCGAGTTTGGCTGAACCGCCTGCCAGCACATATTTGTTGGCTTTTGTGAACACTGGACCAATGGGATTGTCGGCAGGAACGTTGGGCCAAAAGGCGGCGAAGTTGTCATAGGTTTTGCGGCCCAGCAGCAGGTCGTATGGCTTGTCGAGGGTGCCCACCATCTCCAGTACCGCAGCCCCAGACTTTTCACTGCGGTAGTTGGTGGTCCATCCGCCGAGATCGAATCCACCGCTTGTGTCCTCTTGAGGGCCGCCGGGACCCTGCATGACGCCATCGAGCGAAACAAATGCAGTTGCTATGATCTTCCTCATTTTTCAGCTCCTTTTCGTCGAATGTTCCCAAGTCGCGGCGGCCCGGACTGTTTACTTGCTTCCGCCGGGTTCTTGTTCCGGAGCCGGGAAGAATAGAAGTTCGCGCACCTCGCCCACCGCATCGCAGGAGATGGAACCCTTGCGCGCCCACGCCAGCGCCTCATCCATATTGGCGGCTTCCAGTATCCAGAACCCGCCCATGTGCTCCTTGGTCTCAGTGTACGGCCCGTCGGTGACGAGCACCTTGCCGTCGGACTGCTTCCGCACCGTCTTGGCGTTGGCGGCCGGGGAAATGCCGCAGGCGAACTTCCTCACGCCGGCAGCAATCATTTCGCGGTTGAGCGCGTGGATCTCTTCGATCATCGCTTCGGTTACAGTGGACGGGTCGAAGTCGTCGGGGAGGTAGTTAGCAACCAGATACTGTGGCATGACTTTTTCTCCTTGGTTTCTGTGGTTGTTTCCGATGACTCGTTTCCTGTTCACTCAGGAGCCGTAGCTCATCGTTCTTTTGTCCTATAGTCGTTGGGGAGACGGAAAATCGACAGCTATCCCAATTTTTTATTTCAACTGCCGAATCCGCTCTTGCAGGAATTGCCGCTCTGGTTCCTGTTGGGTCAGCGCCAGAGCTTTCTCATAAGAGGACCGAGCCTCAGCTGTCCTGCCCAGCCTGCGGTACATATCGGCACGGGCGGAATGCGCCAGGTAATAATTTGCCAATTCGCCATGTTCCAACACCGCGTCGATATGCGCCAGACCGGCCTCTGGACCATCGCGCATGGCAATGGCCACGGCACGATTGAGCTGTACAACCGGCGAAGGCTGAATTCGTAGCAATTGGTCGTAAAGCGCAACAATCTGCCGCCAGTCGGTCGCAGCGACCGATTCCGCCTCCGCATGAACGGCCGCAATCGCAGCCTGCAGTGTGTAGGAGCCGAAGCGGCGGGACTTCAGGGCTTTCTCCAGCAATGCCACTCCCTCCGCGATCTGCTCCCGGTTCCAGAGCGAGCGATCCTGGTTCTCCAGCAAAATCAGCTCTCCGGTCGGAGAGGTTCTCGCGGCGCGACGGGATTCCTGTAGCAACATCAGGGAAAGCAGCCCAATGACTTCCGGCTCTGGCTGGAGTTCGGTCAGCAACCGGCCCAGTCGAATCGCCTCGCCGGTTAGCTCGGCCCGCGTTACCTCCGCTCCCGCCGCAGCCGAATAACCCTCGTTAAAGACGAGATAGATGACCTGAAGCACCGCGCCCAGTCGCTCCGGCAATTCCTGCGGCGTCGGCACCTCGTACGGAATCGGTGTCTCTCGAATCTTTGCCTTGGCGCGCACAATGCGCTGCGCCAGCGTACGCGGAGTGGTGAGGAAGGCCTTTGCGATCTCCTCGGTGGTCAGCCCGCACACCTCACGCAAGGTGAGCGCAACGTGCGCTTCCGGCGCCAGAGATGGATGACAGCAGGTAAAAATCAGGCGCAGCCGATCATCCTCAAGGCTGTCCTCTTCCTTGGACCTTTCCGCCGAACTCCATTGCGCTTCGAGATATCGCACGAGCTCGTCTTGCGACGCATCAAATCTTGCCCGTCGACGCAGAGTATCAATGGCTTTGAATCGGGCCGTCGAAATCAACCATGGTCGCGGGTTGCCGGGTACTCCACTCCTCGGCCACAGGCTCAGCGCAGCCGCAAAGGCTTCGTGCATCGCCTCCTCGGCAAGATCAAAATCACCGAGCAAGCGGATCAGAGTTGCCAGGATTCGTCCCGAATCCACGCGATAAAGGGAGTCGAGCAATTCGCGTATCTGCTCGGTGGAACGCTCGGACATGACGACGACCTTAGCAAACCAGCTACCCCGAATCAATTTGGCAAACGGCGGATCGATGCAAAGTGCCCAGGTCGTGACTCTGAAATCTGGACAACAGAACGCTTCCTCGGTTGACTCAAAATCGCCAATGCACTCATTTGAGCTTCGTACAAGCTCAACCCTACCGCGTTGCTCTCGAGTCACGAGCAATCCGGAAGTTGAACCACAAAAGCGAGACGGTCAGAATTGGGCTTCGGGGACTCGAGGCATTGATGAGATGGGTTGTAGTCCCACATCGTGAGATTATGTCGGAATCCCACGGTGTAAGACAACCTAACACTCCTCACGTCGTGTCCGACCAGTCCTTCCTTTACGGCACCTGCTGCAATACCGATCTTTCCTCCACCAGTATGCATCCCGAGCGATCGGCGAAGGCGAAGTTTTCCTGGGCGCCGGGATCGTGCATCAGCGCTTGGCGATAGTTCTCGTACTCCGCCAGATTCGCAAAGTTGATCAGGGCGTAAGCGATGTTGGTGGCGCCCGCCATCTTGGTGGGTAGGAAATATCCCAGCAATCGCCCTCCGCAACGCCGGATAGGCTCTGGCCAGTTGCGCGCATACTGCTCAAAGTCGGCGTGCTTGTGAATATCAATCGTATAGCGAATACAAACGGTGATCATGCCTGGTTCTCCTGTGTCTTCGAGGACCACAGTAAGCGACACGGTTGGCATCATGTTTCAGCGGCCGATGAATCGTGACCGGCAGGCGAGAGCAGCCACGAGTTTACGGACGCGCCGGTTCCAGCACGCGCGCGAGTTGTTGCCGGCCGGCTAGTGAAACATGCACGGCGCGGCTGTGTTTGTCGCGGGTGATCCAGCGCAACTCCAGAAATCTTTCGCAGATAGCCGCACCCAGCGCACCCGCCAGGTGATCGCGCCGTTCGGTCCAGTCCAGACAGCGCCGGGCAAAGCCGCGCCGCAAACCGTGCAGGGCAGTGGCATCGATCTTCCAGTTGGCGAAGAAGAGCTCGCCGCGAGGGGTAAGGTCATAGTCTCGCTGGCCGCGGGCCACGATCAGGCTGTCGCGTTCGAAGGCCGCGGTCAAGGCCACAGCCAATTCGCCGGCCAGATGGTCATAGCAGGTGCGGGCATACCAGAGTGCCTGATCCGCGCTGCCAGGTTTGATCCGGGGCGTAATCGAGATCACGCCGAGCGCTTCGACAGCGTGTGCTACTTCGGGCTGGGCGATGTAGTAGTAGCGATGCCTCCCCTGTTGCGAGACCTTGAGGAAGCCGCCGTCGACCAGTTGCGCCAGATGCATGCTGGCCGATTGCGCCGAGACGCCGCCGACGCGGGCCAACTCGCCCGCAGGCAGCGACCGGCCGTCGAGCAGAGCGGTCAACATCGCCGCCCGAGCGGGATCGGCGATGAGCGCCGCGGTCGATGCGAGTGGATATTTTGTGTTCACAGTTCGAGCATAAACCCGGTCCGGCGCGCATGTTTCACGAAATGCTGAAATATGTAGGCATTTTGTAAAACGGCGGTAATCCTGCGCGGCCAGACCCGGCAGCCCGAAATTGCTTCTAAGATAGCTATATGGTTCCGCGTTTTGGTCGGTTGCATTTGTGTGCCTTACTCCTCCTCCTATCCCCCTTGGTTTATGGCGACACCGCAGCCTTCGACTTGCCTGGTCCGCAGGTTGAAGTGCGCGTTAGCCGCGCCGGCAGGGAGTTGCCGATTGCGCAGGTTCCCAATCTGCAGGAGGGCGACCGGCTGTGGGTGCATCCCGGCTTTCCTGAAACGCAGAGTGCCCACTATCTGCTGATCGTCGCGTTCCTACGCGGCTCGACCAATCCTCCGCCGGAAAACTGGTTCACCAAAATCGAGACCTGGAACAAGCGCGTCCGCGAGGAAGGAACCATGGTGACCGTGCCCAAGGGCGCCGAGCAGGTTCTCATATTTCTGGCTCCGGAAACGGGCGGCGACTTCGGCACCCTGCGCACCGCCGTCCGCGGCAAGCCGGGAGCGTTTGTGCGCGCTGCCCAAGACCTGAACGAAGCCAGCCTGGATCGCTCGCGGCTGGAAGCCTATCTGTCGGCGGTGAAACAGGCGTCGGCCAACGATCCCGACAAGCTGAAGGAAACCTCGACCTTGCTGGCGCGAAGCCTGAACATCAAGCTCGATGACGACTGCTTCAAGAAGCCGGTCGACGAACAGGCGCTATGTCTGGTGCAGAAGTCGGATCAACTGGTGCTGGATGACCCGCACAGCCAATCCATGGTCGCGCAGCTGACCTCGGGCCCCTCGGCCGACCTGATCGGACAGATCAGCGCGACGCCTCTGGCCGGCGGCGGATTCTACAGTGCTTACATTGGAGCGATCGTCGACGTGGTGCGGCTGACCAGCGCGTGGCACACGGCGGAGTATCAGTACATTCCCGCGCTGGCCACCCCGCATGAAGATCAACTCAATCTGAAGATGAATACGCCGCCATCGTTCCGCAATCCGAAATCGGTGCTGGTGATTGGGCTGCCCTCGGTCGCCGCGCCGCAGTTGCCTCCACTGAAGCCGGTCGATCCCAAGGGAGTGTATTGCCTCTCGAATTCAGCGCTGGCACTGCCAGCGGACGGCGCGCCGCTGGTGTTTTCCACCAAGCTGGCGTATGGCATGACGCTGCATGTGTGGAGTAAGTCGGGCAAAGCGATGGATCTTCCGGCGAAGGCAGACGCAGCACGCGGAGGCTTTGTGGTCGATACCGCGGCAGCAAAGAACGATGACCTCGGTACCGACGTGAGCGGCACCTTGCGCGGTCAATGGGGATTCAGCTCGTTCGAAGGACCCACCTTCAGTTTGCGAACTTCGCATCCGGCGAAGTGGACCGTGGCTTCCGCCGACCAGAGCGCTCTGGTAGTGGGTCGCGACGATACCTTGCATCTGCAATCGGACGCGGCGGCCTGTGTGCAGGATGTCACCGTCGAGGATCACGAAGGCAAGAAGCTGAAGACCAGTTGGAAGCTGGTGAATCCGGGTGAGGTGCAGATCGAGGTGCCGCTGAAAGATGTCGCCCCCGGCCCGCTAAAAACAGAGGTCAAACAGTTTGGCCTGGCCAAGCCGGATGACCTCACGTTGCAAAGCTATTCCGAGGCGGCCAAGCTGGAGCAGTTGGTCATCAATGCGGGCGATCAGCAGGCGGTGCTGAAGGGCACGCGTCTTGACGAGGTGGCCAAGGTGGCCATCGGCGGAGTTGCTTTCACCACCGGAGCGCTGACCCGCGCGGGCGACGAAGACGAGTTGCAGCTGCAAGCCGCGGATTCGGCGGAGGCGGCGCCGCGATCAGGCGACAAGATGACCGCCCACGTCACCCTGAAAGACGGCCGTGCGTTGGAGCTGGCAACCACAGTTCAGCCGTCGCGCCCCAAGGTGACGCTGATCAGCAAAGTGATTCAGCCGAATGCTACGGCAACGCGGTCGCCGATTGAGTTAGACAGTCAGGACGAGTTGCCGCAGAATGCGACGCTTTCCTTTTCGCTGAAGACGCAGTCGCCGGCTGCATTTGCGCGGGACGAGACCATCGAGGTCGCCACCGCGGATGATTCGGTACACGTGTTGCTGAGCATCGCCGATGGGACGCTGGCTTTGCAGGATGCGCAGACCGTGGTCGCAATGCTGGACCCGTTGAAGAATCTCGGTCCGTCGGCGTTCGGCCCGCTGCGGTTCCGTCCCATCTCGGCTAAGGGCGAGAAAGGGGATTGGCAGCCGCTGATCAATCTGGTTCGCTTGCCGGAGGTGAAGGAGATCCGCTGTCCCAGTAGCACGGATGATCCCTGCCGTTTGAGTGGCGCGGCGCTTTACCTGCTGGACGCGGTTTCCGCCGATCCGCAATTTCAGCAGAGCACGCCGGTTCCCGATGGATTTGCCGGCTCGGCGCTGAACGTCCCCCGTCCCGACAATGGAACGCTCTACGTCAAGCTGCGCGACAATCCATCGGTCGTCAACAAGCTGGTGCTGCCTCCGGTGGCGGAGACGGCCGAGCAAGCGAAACAATAAATAAGCTATGGGCCACAGGAAATGGTGGAAGGGCACGGCTAATGCCGTGCCGAGAACTACAAAGAAACCTTGCTCCCGGTGGAAGCGCCGGGCTTTGAGCCCGGCGAAATCCGATGCTATCAAGAGTGGCTTCAGCCACGGTCATCCGGGGCTAAAGCCTCTTCAGGTTGGATGTTTCCCGGCACGGCCGAAAGCCGCGCCCTTCCACCGTTTCTTGCGGACATTTCTTTGGCAGTCGTCCATAAAGCCATCTTCCTGAGGCGCGGTGACGCGATACCAAATCGGACCAGCGCCGGAATCAGGACGCGAGTTGCTCTCGACTGGGCGGTTAAAGTGCGGCATTCTGTTAGGTTCATTCGATTGTTGCCGGAAGAAACGCATTGCCCATTCACCATCGGCGGCACCGGTCCTCGATCGCAGAGACCCAGAACCCGACACCAATCATCGCTTATCGATTTGCGAGATGGGTTGTCGTCGAACCAACACAGCAGTGGATGCCCAACAGGAGACTCAGCACGTGCGAGACTTCAATAGCTTGTCGCAAAAAGAAATCCTTGCTCTGGCAATTTCGTTGGAGGAAGAAGACGAACGCATCTACTCCGATTTTGGCGAGAACCTGCGACAAAACTTTCCCGGCACCGCGCAGGTGTTCGAAGAGATGCGCCTGGAGGAGATCGGTCATCGCCGCCGCCTCATCGAGTTGTTCAAGCAGAAGTTCGGTGACCATATTCCGCTCATCCGCCGGCATGACGTTCGTGGATTTGTCCATCGCAAGCCCATCTGGATGAACACGCCGCTGCGGCTGGAGCAGATTCGCGCTCAGGTGGGCGCAATGGAAGCCGAAACCCGCCGCTTCTATGAGCATGCCGCCGCGCGTGCTCAGGATGCCAGCATCCGTCAACTGCTCGACGACCTGGCCGCGGAGGAGACGGTGCACGTGGAGCGCGCCGCCGAGTTGGAGAAGACTGAGCTGAAGCCCGAGGTGCGCGAAGAGGAAGACAAGGCCAAGCGGCGCCTGTTCGTGTTGCAAATTGTGCAGCCGGGTCTGGCGGGCCTGATGGACGGTTCGGTCTCAACCCTCGCGCCTGTGTTCGCTGCTGCCTTCGCCACCAAGAACACCTGGGACGCCTTTGCGGTCGGGCTGGCTGCGTCGTTGGGAGCGGGCATCAGCATGGGATTTGCCGAGGCGCTTTCCGATGATGGCAGCCTGACGGGCCGCGGCACGCCGTGGTTGCGCGGCGTGATCTGCGGAGCCATGACCGCGCTGGGCGGCGTCGGCCACACCCTGCCGTTTCTGCTGCACAACTTCAACGTGGCACTGACCGTGGCGATCTTCGTGGTAATCCTGGAGTTAGCGATCATTACCTGGGTGCGTCACCGCTTTATGGATACGCCGCCGCTGTCGGCAGCTGTGCAGGTGGCCTTCGGCGGCGCGCTGGTCTTCGCCACCGGCATACTGATTGGCAATTCGTGATCACGGGACGGGGTTGTCGCAGGCACAAGATGGGTGTTGAACCGGGCTGTTTAAAACGATGTGAGCAGAGCCAACCAGATTCTTGATTCGCGAAAGGATCTACTAGCCGAAAATCGAGCCCGCAAGGGCGGCTCGGCAGTTAGCCCAGGACGGAGCCGGAGGCGGAGTCCTGGGTGGGACGAAAAATAAAACTGAGTCCCGTAGGGACGGCACTCGCGCACATCAACAACTCCTCTGCGCTGGGAGAGCCTCTTCGCGGGACGAACCGCAGGTCCCTCGCTCCGCATGAGCAAAAGACGCTCATGCGCCGCTCGGGATGACAAGTGGAAGAAGAATGCGGAAGGCGAAGAGCGAAAGGCGAAGAGCGAAACCGTGGACCGCGGCGTCTTCAAATCTGGTAATCGATCTCGATCACTTGCTGCAGGCGGTCGCCGTCGCTGGGCGCCAGCTCGCGGCCTTGCAGTTCGCGAACTTCCTGCTTAAGCTGCTTCACTTCGTTGGCCACCGCGGCCAGCGCCTCCGAGAGCGGATCGTTGATCTGCTTGGGATCGGTGATCACGATCCGCTTACCGTTGCGGAAGACAATGTGGCCGGGCACGCCGACCACGGTCGAGTGATCCGGCACATCGCGCAATACCACCGAGCCTGCGCCGATGCGGCAATCCTCGCCGATGGTGATATTGCCCAACACTCTTGCGCCCGCGCCAATCACGACGTCATTGCCGATCGTGGGATGCCGCTTGCCGGTTTCCTTGCCGGTGCCGCCTAGAGTCACGCCCTGATAGAGAGTGACGTCGTCGCCGATGATCGTGGTCTCGCCAATGACCACGCCCATGCCGTGATCGACGAAGAAGCGCCGCCCGATTTCCGCGCCGGGATGGATTTCGATTCCGGTGATCAGCCGTGGCGAGTTGCGACAGGGCTCTGCGCCGGAAAGCGCCAGCCGTGAATCCACAGCCAGTGATGAAAGCGAAAGGCCCACAGCGCGTGCAGGCCGGAGTAGAGCACCACGACCTCCAGCCCGGACTTCGCCGCGGGATCGCGGTCGAGCACCGCGGCGATGTCTTCGCGGATGCAGGAGATCATGCTCACACGGCAACCTCGACCGCCGTCAGGGCCAGCGCTTCGTTACGCAGCTGTTCGAACAGCACGCTGCTCAAGTATCGCTCGCCGTAGTCGGGCAGCACCACCACGATCAGCTTGCCCGCATTCTCTGCGCGCTGGGCGGCGCGCAACGCCGCCACCACGGCCGCGCCCGACGAGATGCCGACCAGCAGACCTTCTTCCAGCGCCAGCCGCCGCGCCATGTCGATGGCGTCGGCGCTGGGCACTTGAATCACTTCGTCGATGAAGTCGGTGCGCAGAATGCTAGGCACAAAGCCCGCGCCGATGCCCTGAATCTTATGTGGCCCGGGCTGGCCGCCGGACAGCACCGGACTTTCCGTGGGCTCGACCGCGATGGCTTTGAACGAAGGCTTTTTCGGCTTGATGTATTCGCTCACGCCGGTCAGGGTTCCGCCGGTGCCGATGCCCGAGATCAGGATGTCGACTTTGCCGTCGGTGTCATCCCAGATTTCCGGCCCGGTGGTTTCGCGATGGATCTTGGGATTGGCTGGATTGTCGAACTGTTGCGGCATGAAGCCATTCGGCGTTTCAGCGAGAATCTCGTTGGCCTTGGCGATAGCGCCTTTCATGCCTTTCGGTCCGGGGGTCAGCACGATCTCCGCTCCATAAGCAAGCAACAGGACGCGCCGCTCGAGGCTCATGGTCTCCGGCATGGTGAGGATCAGCTTGTAGCCCTTGACCGCAGCCACAAACGCCAGTCCGATGCCGGTGTTGCCGCTGGTCGGCTCGATCAGCACCGTCTTGCCGGGCTGAATCTTTCCTGCGCGCTCGGCTTCGTTGATCATGCTGACGCCGATGCGGTCTTTCACACTGCTGCAAGGATTGAAACTCTCCAGCTTGGCCGCGACTGTGGCCTTCGCGCCCGCGGTAACTTTATTGAGCCGCACCAGTGGAGTGTGGCCGATCAGTTCCGTAACGTCGTTAGCGATCTTCATGGCAATCTCCGGAAACTCCCGCCCGTAGGGCTAAGATTACAGGTTTGGATTAGGTAAAGGCGAGTAGGGATACAGCTAGTCGAGGCAATAACAGCAGCAATCTTGACATCGGCGGGCACCGGCTGCGTTAGGAACATGCTGAGTGGTATCGATGCGCATCATGGCTTGTCCGATTCCGCCTAACCTGGCTAGCTTATCACTCCTGCGTGCCGCAGTCTCCGAGCTCCATGCGGTTAGACGGAGCACGCGGCCACGCGACCGTTTGCACGCCGCCTCCCGAACCGCATTTCCCAGCGGTTCGTCTCAATTTCGTTGCCGGGGCTCGAGCTGCATGTCAAAATTCCGCGACTCTTTCACCGAGGACAGACCGATGATGCGAACCACCGGGGCTCTGTGTTTATTGGTTCTCGCCATGTTTGCCGGTCAGGGGCTGGCGCAATCCAAGCCGGCGGCAATGCCGAATGCCGACGAGACCCTCGCGCCGGTGGCGTGGTTGGTTGGAGGAACCTGGGTGGTCGACGTGAAAGATGCTTCCGACGGCAGCGCCACTCACATCGAAAACCGTATCCGCTGGGCGCCCAATCATCAGGCCATCGAGTTCAACGCCGACTTCAACGGCAAGCCACATTACAACGGCTTTTACGCCTACAATCCCGCCACCAAAACCATTGGCTTCTACTACACCAGCTCGGAAGGTGAGCTGACCATCGGCACCGCGACTCCCGACCCCGACGGCAAGACGGTGCATCAGGAGTTCGACCTGATGCACGCCGACGGCAGAACCGGACACATCCGGTCGACCCTGGTGCGCGATGGCAGCGATGCCTACTGGTTCAGCGTGTTCCTGCAAAAAGACGGCGAGTGGACGCAGGTGTTCAAGATACGATACGAACGCAAATGATGGTATGAAAAATGGTATGATACTTAGTAAGTAGAAGGTCATACCATGCAGCGAACTCGATCAACCCGCAAATTGAAGCGAACCTTCTCGCTTTCCCAGGAAGCCTTGGACTGCTTGGAGCGGATCAGGAAAGAGCAGGGTCTGCCTTCTGCCTCTGCTGCTCTTGACCAGTTGATTCGGGCGAAGAAGTTGGAAGAAGAGAACAAACGCGTTTCCGCCAGCGTGACCAACTACTACGACTCGATCGGCGAGGAAGAAATGCAGGAGAACCGGCAATGGGGCCACTTCGCCGAAACCCAATTTCCGGAAGGATGACCGGTTATTCCTGCCAGAACACCACTTCGTGGGGAAATTTGGTTTGTACGATTTCCCACCGATCCCGCTGACAAACAGCCTCGCCCAGTGGTGATCGTTTCCAGGAATGAACGGAACACGCATCCCAAAGCAAACACCGTTTTGGTGGTCCCACTTTCCACCTCGACAATCAAGGAACTCGCAACTCACGTCTACTTGACCCCGGGCGAAACCGGTCTCGAGGCCCCGGTGCTCAAGGCGGAAGACATCACCGTGGTGCGCAAGGAAAGCCTGCTCGAATTCCGGACCCGACTCCGCAATCTCTCCGATACCCGAATTTGCGAACTAGCCAGTAAAGTGAAAATCGCGATGAACTGCTAGATCGTAGCCGCCTGAGCCCCACACGTTGCCAGCGTATAATCGGGGTTTGCGCACTTCATTCCAGTCCCGCTAGGAATACCTTCATGAGTTCTCATTCGCACATGCCGGGCCAACCGCCGGCCGCTCCGCAACCGCTTCCCGGCGTCGCCAGCATCATCGCTGTCGGTTCAGGCAAGGGTGGCGTGGGCAAAACCACGCTCGCCGTCAATCTGGCTATCGCGCTGGCGCGCCTGGGGCACAAAGTCGGATTGCTCGACGCTGACGTCTACGGCCCCAACGTTCCGCTGATGCTGGGCTCCAGCGAGCCGCCCAGCGTCGCCGGCGAGAACCGCATCATCCCGCCCGAGCGTTACGGGCTGAAAGTCATCTCCGTCGGCTTTCTCAGCCCCGGCGACAAGCCGCTGGTATGGCGTGGCCCCATGCTGCATTCCATCATCAAGCAGTTCCTCAGCCAGGTGGAATGGGGACAACTCGATTACCTGGTGGTCGACCTGCCGCCGGGCACCGGTGACGTGGTGATCTCGCTGGTGCAGACCGTGCCCCTGACCGGAGCAGTGATCGTGACCACACCCAGCGATGTGTCACTGCAGGACGCCCGCAAAGCCATCGAGATGTTCAAGCAGGTGAAGGTCGACATTCTTGGCATCGTGGAAAACATGAGCTTCTTCGTCTGTCCCCATTGCCATCAGGAGATCGACATCTTCTCCAAAGGCGGAGGCCAGCGCACCGCGCTGCAGTTCAGCGTGCCGTTCCTGGGCTCCATCGAACTCGATCCCGACATCCGCAAAGGCGGCGACAGTGGCCAACCTATCGTGCTTGAGGGCGACCAGTCGCCCCACGCCAAGTCCATCTTCGCGTTCACAAATAAAGTGATCGAGCGGACGAAGGAGCTGCAGGAGACCAGTGGCGGGAGCGTGATTGAGATTCAGTGACTGAATTTCCCCCACGACTCCAAAACCCCCAGCTCAAGATAACAAGCTTGGGCTGCGCACTGAAGGCTTTATTCGAGACAGAAGACCTTGGTAAGCGATCCGTCCCTTCGCACTTGATTAGCATGTTGGCCTATAATTGGCCTGTGTTAACTGACGAAGATAAGCAGTGGATCACGGAACAACTTGAAAAGGTCGAAACCACTCTGCTGACGGAGTTTCACAAGTGGGCCTCGCCTGTCGAATTGCGTCAGCGCACCCATGCCGCTGCTCTGCGGGCGCTTGACGCTGAAGTCGAATCCCCTGTCAGACCGGCTTAAGAACCTGGAAGGCCGCTGATCTATCTGCCGGCTCCTGGCCCACTCTCCTTCTCTGCGTCGGGCGGGAAAGATAGTTTACCAACCGGGTTTCTTGGAACACTCATTAACTGGGATCTCAAGTCCTTCCCGGATGGATTCACGCATATTTGGGAACGAAAGCAGATCAAGCGTTTCCTGGATCGCGTTCCAGTCTTCTTCTCCAACCAGCACACCGTTCGAGCGTGGCCCGGTAATGAGCACGGGCTCGTGGGCTGCCGCTGTTTCCTCGGCCAATCGGTTAAGCTCCTTGCATACCTGGTTGGCGTTTACGCTTTTCATGATCGAGAGGCTATGCGTTTCCGCTCGTTCTAGCAACCGGGGTGAAAATTCCTGCGCGAGCAAAAAGGCTTGGCTGGTACCCTCTGGCTCATTACTGCACTAAAGTTGTATAGACACATAAAACAAAAATGCTAGCCTATCCTGTGGCGCTGGAAAAAAGGGGACGTACCTTTTTCCCGGCGCCTTTTGTTTTGCGATCAAGAACACGACGGTGTTGGCTTGGTCGCCGGAACAGAACGGGCTGGCCCAGTGCCCTCGTCCGACTCCTGATCGTTGACATCTGAAACAAATGGCCAAGGCGACAGCCTGCCGGACCCATTGCGCGCCAGCGTAGCGCGTGATGGGATGTGGCGCCCCGTGGCGCAGAGGTTACTGCGCGACGGGTGAGAGCAAGGTCCTGTTCCGCTTACAAGTAGCGGACCGAGGTTACCAGGACCTTGCCTTTTTACGCCGCTCACGAGTTCCATTCCGGCAAGGGTTAGCCCCATTCTGGCAATACGACCGGCAATCCGGCGCTCTGGCGCCAGCCAGACACTCCTTCCGAGGTATAATCGTCCGTTTGCCTATGACTACTACTCAGACTGAACTGCGCCTGGCCAAGCGGATGTCGCGCTTGGGAACGGAAACTGCGTTTGAAGTGCTGGTTCGCGCCCGCGCTTTGGAACGCCAGGGAAAGAACATTATTCACCTGGAGATCGGCGAGCCCGACATGAACACTCCGGCCAACGTGGTCGAGGCTGGGGTCGACGCCCTGCGCAAGGGGTTCACCCATTACGGCCCGTCGGCGGGGCTGCCCGAGTTGCGCGAGGCGATTGCGCAAGATGTCGCCAAGTCGCGTGGCATCAAGGTTGGCGCGGATGAAGTTGTGGTCGTTCCCGGCGGCAAGCCCATCATCTTCTTCACCATGCTGGCGCTGGTGGAAGAGGGCGACGAGGTCATCTATCCCAACCCCGGCTTCCCCATTTACGAGTCGATGATCAACTTCCTGAGCGGGAAAGCGGTGGCGATTCCGCTGCGCGAGGAGCGCGACTTTCGCCTCGACGTCAACGAACTGGCCAGCTTGATTACCGATCGCACCAAGCTCATTATCCTCAACTCGCCGCAGAATCCGACAGGCGGAATTATCACCAGGCAGGACGTGCAAGACATTGCTGCCGCCATCGGCGATCGCGACATCATGGTGATGAGCGACGAGATTTACAGCCGGCTGCTGTTTGAAGGCGAGCCCTACAGCATCGCGTCGGTCAACGGCTTCAAGGAGCGCACGATTATTCTCGACGGCTTCTCGAAGACTTATTCCATGACGGGCTGGCGACTGGGTTACGGCGTAATGCGGCCCGACCTGGCGCAGCACATCGCGCGGTTAGCCACCAACTCGACCTCTTGCACGGCGACGTTCACGCAGATGGCGGGACTGGAGGCGATCGCCGGGGACCAGAGCGAGCCGGAGAAGATGCGGCAGGAATTCCATAAGCGGCGCGATGTGTTCGTCAACGGGCTGAACCAGATCACAGGCTTCTCCTGCCTGCTGCCCAAGGGCGCGTTCTACACCTTCCCGAACATCAAGCAGACGGGCTGGCCGTCGAAGAAACTGGCGGATGCGCTGCTGGACGATGCGGGCGTGGCCGCGCTGTCAGGGACGGCCTTCGGATCGTATGGCGAAGGCTATCTGCGATTCAGCATCGCCAATTCGATCGAGAATTTACAGGAAGCGCTGAACCGCATCGATCAGTGGGCGAAGAAGAATTTGTAACGGATCGTAGAAGGGTCTTCCGGGCCGTTTGAGTTTGACTAAGGACCAGAGGGCTGGCGACCAACAAGTTGTCATCATGAGGAGGCCCTCCGGCCGACGAGGGATCTGTTTTGTATCAGGGCACGACTTGAGTCGTGCCGCACGATGACGGGAAATATTAGGGCTTTAGCCCCTGCAAACAAATCCAGGGGCTAAAGCCCAACTCACAATTAGCGCGGTTCGGCACGTCTGAAGACGTGCCCTGATACAAAGCACATTTCCCGGCTCGCATGTGGGGTGCGACTCAATCTCTATGCGCGGCATCACAGCGGTTATGGACCACTATCGCGTGGTTGCGCGATCCCTTTGGAACACCGCTTTTTGGGCGGTTCCAGAATTTCGCAACTTTGATGCCAGAGACTCCTTCGAAGGAATAAAGCAGTCTCTATTCGATTCGCTGGTCACATCACAGTTTCTGCCTGAAGGACAGTCGAGCAGGCCAATAAGGATTGTGCCTTTGGAACCGGGGCCGGTGCCAATCATGATTCAGAATCCACGTGCCCCGCACCAGCGCGGATATTGGGATGATCCGGTCGACAAGATTCAACGGCCAGACGCCGAACTGAGATACCTCGACTTCTTCGATTGGAACGACATGGCATATGCCGATTTTCAGTATTACCGGGTTGAGATTCGCTCGTTTGATAGCCGACCTCATCTGGTTGGAAGAGAGGCGTTACTGGAGCACCAGCACGCACGCGTTTTTGTCGACGAATAAATAAGCTATTTGAATTGACAATCTAATCCTGCTCAAGCTCATCGAAAGGTTCATGCCTGACCGTCGCTTTCGCATCTTTGCCACGGCCGATATCGGCGATGCCGCCTTCGATCGCCTGCGCGAGCGCGGCTACGAAATCGAGATCTATCACAGCCCGGAGCCGCCGCCGAAGAGCCTGATCATCGAAAAAGTTCGTGGCGGCATCGACGGACTCATCACGACGCTGCGCGATCCTATCGACGCTGAAATCTTCGAGGCCGGCAAAGGTAGGCTGAAAGCCGTGGCGCAATACGCCGTCGGCTACGACAACATCAATCGCGCCGACGCCAATCGCTATAAGGTTCCTTTCACCAACACGGCGGATGTCCTCACCGAGGCCACCGCCGAGTTCGCCTTCTTCGCACTGGCCGATCTGGCCCGCCGGCTCTGGACCGCCGAGCATCTGGTCCGCGAAAACCAGTGGGGCTACTGGCATCCCTATCTGCCGTTTCTCGGCGACGAGCTGACGGGCAAAACCATCGCCATCCTGGGCACTGGCCGTATTGGACAGGCGATGATCAAGAAGTGTGTCGGCTTCGACATGAACATTCTGTGCTACGAAGCCAGGGGGCCGAACGAAAAGCTACTGGCCGCGGTGCAGGAAGAGATGGACCTACGCTTCCGGCATGGACTGCAGCGCGAACGCACTACGATCAAGTATGTGTCGATGGCGGAGGCGCTCAGCCAGAGCGACTTCATCAGCATTCACATGCCGCTGCTGCGCGAAGGCGAGAGCGACACCCCGACCTATCACCTGATCAACGAACGCAGCCTGCGCACCATGCGGCCCACGGCGTGCCTGGTGAATACTTCGCGTGGGCTGGTGATTGACGAAAAGGCGCTGGCCAAGGCGCTGAAGGAAAAATGGATTGCCGGCGCCGCGCTCGATGTCTATGAGAAAGAGCCGCTGCCGCCGGATTCGCCGCTACGCGATCCCGAGATCGAGGATCGTTGCCGCCTGTATCCGCACTTCGCCAGCGCCGCGCGCATCACGCGGCTGTCGATGGATCCCGTTCTCGGCATGGCCGGACGCTGCGTGCAAGGCCTGATCGACGTGCTGGAGCAGAACTACGGCGGCGATGTAACCAAGATGCCGTATGTGGTGAACAAGGAAGCGTTTCGCTAGGAAGCTGTCGGCCGACAGCTATCAGCTCTCAGCCATTAGACTAGCTCTCTTGGGACTGCTCATCTTGAGCGAAGTTGAGGGATCCGTGATCGCGGGCAAATCAGGACTGCTTCGCGTTCTCGCTGCCTACATGAATTGATCTACTTTGCTACTCTGCGGGGAAGAATCTCCATCACCGATAGGTCATGCGCGGCGCCCTCTCGCAGCGTCTTCGGCGGACGCAACTCTAACCGGCGGCTGGGCGTCAGCGGCGATCTGGAATGGGGTGCGGGGCGCGTCATGTAGCAGAAAATCGCATAGCACGCGGTTAAACTCGTCGGGCACCTCTTCGTAGGGCATGTGCCCGGCTCCCTGAAACAGCACGAGCGCGCTGTTCTTCAACTGCCGCTGCAGTTGATGGATGGAAGAGGGATACACTGCGCGATCGCGCGTGCCCCATAGCAGCAATGTCGGAAGGCCGCTGATTTCCTGCAGTGACTCGCCAATCATGGCCAGGTCGTCATGCCACGAGCGCAGAATGCGTACCAGATGCTCAAAGCTTCCTGGCGGGTCGACTCCCGCGGTGTAGCCTTCGAAGGTTCCGGGCGAGATGCGCTTGGGGTCGCCGTACAAAGCTTTGAAGTAGCGCATGGCCACGACTTTCAGGCGAGGCTGGACGTGGACTACATAGAGTCCGCCCAGCGTGGTCGACAGCAAGCGCGTGATGACTTTTCCGTGGCTTGACCACGGGTTAATCGGCGAGACCAGCACCAGGCGGCCAATGCGATGCAGTTGGTCCGTCCGCGAAGCCAGCGCCGCCAGCAGAATGGTGAGGCCGCCGCCGCGCGAAGAGCCCACTATATCGGCGTTTTCGATGCCGAAGTGCTCCATAAAACGCAACACGCCTTCGGCATCGCCGGTCAGGGTGCATTCCGGCTTATCGGTGCGTTGCGAAAAACCTGTTCCCGGCAAATCGATGGCGTAGACGGAAAAATATTGCGACAGCGGCTGCATGTTGAAGCGCCAGGAAAATGAGAATCCCAGAAATCCGTGAATCAACAGCAGAGGTGGGCCGGAGCCGGCGAACCAATAGCGCCAGGTCACTCCGTCGAGAGTTACCGAACGTTCTTCCGCGCCGGATATCCGGGCAATTTGCGGAACGCTTCCAATCTGCTCGGTTTGCAGCATACTTCATCGAATCACTTTCGAATCCATCATAAGTGATATCGCCTCTGTCGCTAAGGGGGAGCCGAAACTCCCCCGTTTTCGTTTGTCTCACACTAGGGTACCACCGCGATGAGGTTGAGTTGTGAGCGGCGGTTGAGGACGCGGAAGCCATGATGTTTGGCCGAGCTGAAATTTTGGCGAAGCTGACGTTTGCGTATGTTCGGGTAGTGCGGACCTTCAGGTCTGCGAAAAAGCTGCCCTAATTTTCCTAAGCCGGCTTCAGCCAGCGGCAGGTTTGGGTCGACCGCCTCGAGTGCTACCGGGGGTGAATAACCGTTTTCTCCAGCGGCTCGATTTTGAAATTCTGCACCACTCCACGGTAAAGCAAAAACGCACAGATGCCGGATCCGCACAGTAGCAGTATCCCGAGCGCTGTCTGGTGTAGCAGCAATTTGCCCGTGCCAAACAGGCACAGATAGATCATGGCGCAGCCCAGCGCCCAGGCTCCCAGATTGCTGCCCAAGTCGCGATGCGGCGCCAGTTCCGGTGCTTGCGAGGCAACGCGCTTCCACCCGCGCACGTCCGGCCGCACTTGCCGATAGAAGCGCAGCAACACTTCTTCCGGTTCGGGCTTGGTCAGCAGAGTGACCGTAAGCCAGACAATCGTCGTGATGACGGTGGTAGCGATCGCGCTCTTGGCAAACACCAGCGAACTGTTGCCCGCGAACGGCTGCCAGCGATTCAAGATGACGGTGACCAGCAGCGAGCAAGCCATCGCTGAAATCTCGCTCCAGGCGTTGATGCGCCACCAGTACCAGCGGAGGATGTAGACCGCGCCGGTGCCCGCGCCGATCTGCAACACGACTTGCCATCCCGAGGCGATCGATCCCAGCTGCACCGAAACCCATGCCGAGGCGATCACCAGTAATACGGTGCAAAGGCGTGAGACCGATACGTAGTGTTGCTCGGAAGCATTCTTTCGCAGGAAGCGGCGGTAGAAATCAGAGACCAGATACGACGCGCCCCAGTTGAGCTGCGTCGCAATGGTCGACATGAATGCCGCCAGAAATCCGGCGATGGCGATGCCGCGATACTGGTGTGGCAGGTGCGCGTTCAGCACCATCATGTAGCCGCTCTCCGGATGCTGCAGGCGGGGATAGAGGACGATGACGGCCAGCCCGGTGATGATCCACGGCCACGGGCGAATGGCGTAGTGCGCGATGTTGAACCACAAGACCGATAGCAGCCCTTGCTTTTCGTCCCGTGCGCTGAAGATGCGTTGCGCGATGTATCCGCCGCCGCCTGGCTCGGCGCCGGGATACCACGACGCCCACCACTGCAGTCCGATGTAGACAAAAAAGTTTGCCAGCGGAACCATCCACCAGGGTTCGGCGTTAAGCCCACGGGAGAAGTCGGGGAAGAATCCCAGGGGATTGGCCGCGTTCGGCCCGGCACTGGCTTGGATGCTGCGCAAGCTCGCGAGCAGAGCAGACATGCCACCACAGGCGACAACCGCGAAATAGGCGACCGCGATCACAATCGACATCTTGAGCACGAACTGAAACAGGTCGGTCCACAGCACGCCCCACAAGCCGCCGAGCGAGACGTAGAGCCCGGTGAAGGGAATCAGGAAGAAGACGCAGATGGCGAGTGCCGCGCCGTCGTTGCCGCTCCACACCGAGCCGAAATGGGCGCTCATGAAGCGGCTGATGTTCGTCAGCATGGGAGTATTGGCCAGCGTTGTCCCGATAATGCTGGTCATGGCCTTGGTGACCCAGCCCAGGATGACGCAGTTCATCAGCAGGCCGAGATAGATCGCGCGGAAGCCGCGCAGGAACGCCGCCGGCTTGTCGGAGTAACGGATCTCGGCGAACTGCACATCGGTAAGCAGGCCGGAGCGTCGCCAGAGTCGCGCGAAGAGAAACACGGTCATCATGCCGGAGAACAGGAGGCCCCACCACAGCCAGTTCCCGGAGATGCCCTGGGTGTAGACCAGCCCGGTCACGACCAGAGGCGTGTCGGCGGCAAAGGTGGTTGCGACCATCGAGGTGCCGGCCAGCCACCAGTTCACGCTGCGGCCAGAGACGAAATAGTCGTCAACGCTGCGGCCCGAGCGGCGCCGGAACCACAGCCCCATAACGAGCGTGATGGCCAGATAGGCGGCGATCGCCGACCAGTCAAGAGGGGTGAAGTTCAAGGCCGGATCACCGGGTTGTGTTGGGAGCAGTTCATCATTCGGTCGTCATCCCGACCACAGGCCGCTTTCAGTGGTTGTCATCTCGACGGCTGTCATCCCGTCCGCAAGTTTACTTTCGATTAATTGTCATACCGACCGGAAGCGGGCTGCTTTTCTCCGCCGGAGTGGAGGGACCCGCTGTTGGCGGCTTGGGAAATATCTCTCCGCTGCGCGTAAAAGCAGGTCCCTCCGCGCGGACTAAAGTCCTTGGTCGGAATGACAACCAATGAGAGTAGGCTGCCGTTGCGTCCTTCGCCGCAGGCTCAATCCTAGACGGTATAATCAAAGACCGATCAGGAGTATCGAAGATTATGAGTGGAACCAATGGCAGCAACGGCACAACCTCTCCCCAGCCGCGCGCCGAGTGGATCGCCAAGCGCCGCGCAGAAGCGGCTCGCACCGGCGACAGCAACCTGTCGCAAATGCATTTCGCCCGCAAAGGCCTGCTGACCGAAGAGATGCTCTTCGTGGCCGAGCGCGAGCAGATCGCGCCCGAGCTAGTGCGCGACGAGGTGGCCGCCGGACACATGATTATTCCGGCCAATGTCAATCATCCCGAGCTGGAGCCGATGGGCATCGGCGTGGCCTCGAAGTGCAAGATCAACTCCAACATCGGCAACTCGTCGGTCACCAGCAATGTTGACGAAGAGCTGAAGAAGCTGCACACCTCGGTCCACTATGGCGCCGACACGGTGATGGACCTGTCGACCGGCGGCGGCATTCACGAAATTCGCGAAGCCATTCTGCGGCACTCGCCGGTGCCGATAGGCACGGTGCCGATCTACGAGGCGGTCTCGCGCGTCAAGCGCATTGAAGATCTCAACGCCGATGTCATGCTCGAAGTCATCGAGGAGCAGGCCGAGCAGGGCGTGGACTACATGACCATCCACGCCGGCGTGCTGGTGGAGTATCTGCCGCTCATCACCAAGCGCATTACCGGAATCGTGAGCCGCGGCGGCGCGATCCTGGCGCAGTGGATGGCGCATCATCACAAGCAGAATTTCCTCTACGAGCGCTTCGACGACATCACCAAGATCCTCGCCAAGCACGACGTTAGCTATTCGCTGGGTGACGGCCTGCGTCCGGGCTGCATTGCCGACGCCAGCGACGAGGCGCAATTCGCCGAACTGAAGACGCTGGGCGAGCTGACCAAGAAAGCCTGGGAGCGCGATGTGCAGGTCATGATCGAAGGCCCCGGCCATATCCCGCTCGACAAGATCAAAGAGCAGGTGGAGAAGGAAGTCGAGCTCTGCTACGGCGCGCCGTTCTACACCCTCGGTCCCCTGGTCATCGACATCGCGCCCGGCTACGACCACATTACGTCGGCAATCGGCGCGGCCATGATCGGCTGGTACGGCGCCGCGATGCTCTGCTACGTCACGCCGAAAGAGCATCTCGGCCTGCCCAATGATAAAGACGTGAAGGACGGCATCATCGCCTACAAGATCGCGGCCCACGCCGCCGACGTGGCGCGGCATCGTCCCGGCGCGCGCGATCGCGATGACGCCATCAGCTACGCCCGTTATACCTTCGATTGGGACAAGCAGTTTGCCCTGTCGCTCGATCCCGAAACAGCTAAAGCGATGCACGACGAGACGCTGCCCGACGCGTACTACAAAGAGGCGGCGTTTTGCTCGATGTGCGGCCCGAAGTTCTGCTCGATGAATTATTCGGCCAAGGTGGATGAGTACAACAGGCAGGTGCATGGGGTGGAGAAGAAGGACTACTCGGAGCTGATGAACAAGCTGGTGGCGATCAAGTAGGGCAGCAATTAGCAACTAGCACTTAGCAAGCAATTAGACTAGCCGGGGCCGCGCTGGGCGCGGCCTTTTTCTATAATGTCCTGAATCCATAGGTCGTTCTTCTTACGCCCTCTCTCGCAAGCTAAAGTTGTATTATTTAAGCTATAAAGCCTTCTAAGCTAGGAAGACACAGTGGACAAGCCCTCAGAACCCGATTGCAGAGAGCCAGGAGCCGAAGTTCTTCAGGAATTGGTGATCCAAACGGAGGAGATCGGGTCAATCGCCGAATTTGTTCGATATGTGCATGCGGTGACGGAGAAATGGCACCGGGCGGACAAGGAAGACTATGAGGGCGATGTTGACAGGGTGCTGGACAATTCGAAGCTTGTTGGGGAGCTATGGTTCCGAGGACACCGCAACTGCGATCTCAGTCTTAGGCCGGGGCTATATCGCAAGAACATTACCGAGGGGGTGTTGAAGTCAGGGGCTGAGGATCGCCTCAAAGATAAATATGAACGGTTGCTTTTCCGAGAATTGATAGATATCGAGCACGAGCTACGAATCGATTTCATAAGTTATGGGCATCTCCTGAATCAAGTGGGGCAGGCCACCAACGAGATCGAGTGGTATTTCCTGATGCAACACCACGGTGTTCCCACTCGTCTGCTCGATTGGACGACGAATGCCCTGGCGGCTCTATTTTTCGCTTTCGATGATTATGAACGCCTTAAGTCGGTGACATCCGGAAACGACGGGAAAGAGTCGGATGATTCTCCGGAGCGCGAGTGTGTCGCAGTTTGGATGATCGATGCCTACTGGCTTGCCGGTCGCCTTTCAGATGTATGGGGAAGTCCTCTACTTCCTTGGTCGGAAGACGCATCCCGATATGTGCCGCCACTTGAGCAAATGCTCGAGAAGGAAGACGTGTCGAAGAGGTTAATCCCGGAATTCCCTATGCCGATTGAACCACCAGCTATGCACCCTCGTGTGGCTGCTCAAGAGGGCCGCTTCATAATTTTTGGTAGGCGCCAAGAACTATTGAACGAAGAAATACATCGCGAGCGTAAAAGGGATTGCGAACTTGAAGAGGCCCGAATCGTCCAAATCAGATTTAATCCGCAGGACGTGCATGTTTTCCTTGAGGAGTTGGCGTACTTGGGAGTGTCAAGGCGGACTCTATTCCCTGATCTTGCTGGTCTCGCCGATTTCATCCGATGGAAGCACTTTCACAAGACAAGGGCGGCAATTAGATTATGATCAACCGCTCCGAACGCCTGGCGTCGATTTGGCGTGAGGGAGACTGGTACGTGTCACAGTGCGTGGAAGTTGATGTCGCCAGCCGACGCAAAACCAAAGCAGACGCACTCGCCAATCTGAAGGAAGCGTTGGAACTTTCTTTGAACCGCCGCACGCGATAGCACCAGCCGCAACGCGGCGGGATGGGTCTAGGCGGGGGGCGGAAGCCCCCGCAGCATGTATGAGGATTAGCCGAGCCGCAGAGCGGCGGCACTCCCGCCTGTGACTGGAATCACCGACGCCCATCACTTCAGCGAATAGCGTGTCTGCATGGCCGACACTTACACCAAAATCCTGGTGCACTGTATTTTCAGCACGAAAAACCGCAGGCCACAAATCTCCGAACCCGGCAAGCTTTGGAGTTACCTTCGCGGCGTCGCCCGAAATCGCAAAGCTGACGCTCTTGCGATCGGTGGCACCGCGAACCATGTCCATATGCTGCTTGCGCTTCCGTGCAGCATGACAATTGCACATCTCATGCGGGCTCTCAAGGCCAATTCGTCCCGCCATCTGAACGAAAAGCAACGCGGTTTTGCGTGGCAGGATGGATATGCTGCAATCAGCGTGAGTCCATCGCAGGTTGAAAACTTGCGGAGCTACATCGATATGCAAGAGACGCATAATGCCAGGCGGACCTTCGAGAGCGAATACGTGGCGCTGCTGGACAAGTCAGGGGTGCCGCATTCGGTAGAGTATACGTTCGGGTAGTGTCGCCGCTCCGCGGCTCTGCCCAACTCTACATGTGCAGCGGGGGCTTCCGCCCCCGCCTAAACCCATCTCGCCGCTGCGCGGCTGGTTTCGATTTCAATCCACTATCGCTCTTACACTCGGGTTGTCGACGGGCTGACGTAGCCCCGGCAGCCTGGAACGGGATACACTACTCGCCATGAGCACTACGTTTGGCAGCTTCGAAGAATTCTGGGCGGCATCGAGGCCATTCTTCGAGCGAATTACGAACAAGGAGGGACCCCAACGCAGCGCGCAGGTCGCTGGGAATGATCAGCAGATCGCTGCCAATGCCGAACAGATCGCGCAGCTTGGAGAACAGATGCTGGCAACCGACGCGCGTCTCGACCGAATTGCCTCAATGGTTGCAACAGCGGCGGGAACTGTCGCTAAACAATCCGAACAGATCGAGTCGCATGAGCGCCGCCTGGAGCGCTTGGAAGGCACGGCTTGATCAGTCGAGTGTTGCCGCCGGATGCAATGTCCTGTAACTAACTCGTAATCTAATCGCCGCGCTCGTCCCGTTCCTCTTTGTTACACTCGCTCAGTGAGACGTATCCGCCCGAGAGCTTGGATCTTCGCCTGCCTGTCGGGCGTTCTCCAAATCCTCATCTTCCCCAACTTCTCGATCTACCTGCTCAGCTGGGTCGCGCTGGCGCCGCTGATCTACGCCGTCCTCAAATGCCGCGAGCAAGATGTGATGCTGGTGCTGGCCGACGGCGGACAATTTCTGGCGCCGGCGACGCCGTGGCAAGGGTTTCTGCTGGGATACGTCTCGGGCGTCATCTGGTATCTGGGAAGCTGTTCGTGGATTTTTCACGTGATGCACTACTACGGCGGCATTGGGACGGCCATGTCGGTCCTGCTGCTGGTGATGTTTTCCCTGTATCTCGGGCTGTATCACGGGCTGTTCGGATTGCTGCTGGCCATGATTGCAGCGCGGCGCAACGGCTTCAGCTTGCGCGCGCTGGTGTTCACTCCCTTCGCCTGGGTGGGCGTGGAACTGGCGCGTACGTACATCACCGGGTTCCCGTGGGACCTGCTGGGCAATACGCAGATCGACAACATCCCGCTGTCGCGTATCGCGACGGTGACCGGCGTGTACGGACTTTCGTTTGAGATCGCGCTGGTGAATACCGCCGTGGCAGCGGCGTTCCTCGTGCCCTATGCGCGCCGCAAACTCCTGCTGACTTCGGCGCTGGTGGCGGCTCTGGTGTTGCACGCCGGCAAGCTGGTGAAGCCGCCAGGCTCGGCGACCGCTCACGGCGCGACACTGGTGCAGTCCAACGTTCCCATCCTCGAAGCCGACTGGTCGCTGGACTACCTGGTGCAAACACTGGAATCGCTGCAGAAGTTGAGCGTGCGTCCGGAGAGTGAGAAGGCGGATTCGCCTGGGCTGATCGTCTGGCCCGAATCGCCGGCGCCGTTCTGGACCACGGACTTGCATCTGCGGAGCGCGCTAGCCGACGTCGCCCGCGCAACTAATTCCTACATCATTGCCGGATCGATTGGCATTGAGCATACCGGCGACCCTAACCGCCGTCCCGACATTTACAATTCGGCGTCGGTGATTGCGCCAACCGGAGCCTGGACGGAACGCTACGACAAGATTCATCTGGTGCCCTTTGGCGAGTATGTTCCCTTCGAAAAGCTGTTCAGCTTTGCCGGCGGGCTGACCCGGCAGATTGGAACCTTCGCGCGCGGTAAATCCCGCGAGCCGCTGGATGTAGGCGATACCAAGGCTGGCGTGTTTATCTGCTACGAGTCAATCTTTCCCAACGAGGTGCGGCAGTTCGCCAAGAACGGCGCCGAGGTATTTGTGAACGTCTCTAACGACGGCTGGTACGGCGAAGGTGGCGCGCCGCGCCAGCACCTGAACATGGCCCGCATGCGCGCGGTGGAGAACGATCGCTGGCTGCTGCGCGACACTAACACCGGTATCACCGCGGTGATCGATCCGTATGGACGCGTGGTGGCCGAAGCGCCGCGCAATCAGCGCACCCAGCTGCAAGCCGCGTATTCGCTGGAGCAATCCACGACGTTCTACACCCGGCACGGCGATTGGTTCCCGCTGGTGTGTGCGATAATCGCATTGCTGGGACTGCTGTTGCGCTACTCCGGTCCGGCGGAAATGACGCAGCCGCAGCTGGCGTGATTGAGCCATTAGCTTTTAGCCATTAGCAATCAGCGCGCTCCGTGTTTGCTAATAGCTAATAGCTAAAGGCTACTAGCCGGCCGCGTCGCGCCATGTAGCGCTGCAATATTTGGTGAACGAGAGAGGTTACTGAAGCAAGATGGTTGAAGAATTAGAACAGGAATACGCCGCACTACGCGACAAGGTTCACGATCTACAGGAGTATCTTTGACGCGCCCAAGTTGCGCGAAAAGCTGAGCGAGATCGACAAGCAAGCCTCCGATCCTGCGCTCTGGTCGAATCCCGAAAAATCGCAACAGGTAATGCGCGAGAAGAAGCGGCTGGAGGGCGCGCTGACCACCCACGAGGAACTGGTCCGCCGCTCCGGCGATATCAACGCTTACTTCGACTTGGCGCATGAAGGCGAGGATGTTTCTGCCGAACTGCGCCGCGAAGTAGATGAGCTGCGCACGCTGGTAGAGCGACTGGAGACCGAGACGCTGCTCTCAGGCGACAACGACGAGCGCAACGCCATCGTCACTATTCATCCCGGCGCCGGGGGCACCGAGTCGCAGGACTGGGCCGAGATGCTGATGCGCATGTATCTGCGCTGGGCCGAGCGCCAGGGCTTCCAGACGCAACTGTACGAATATCAGCCCGGCGACGAAGCCGGCATCAAGTCGGCTACCTTCGGGGTCAACGGCGAGCACGCCTATGGTCTGCTCACCAGCGAGATCGGAGTGCATCGCCTGGTGCGCATCTCGCCCTTCGACCAGGCCAAGCGTCGGCACACGTCCTTTGCCAGCGTCTATGTCTCGCCCGAGATCGACGAGAGCATCGAGATCGATATCAAGCCGGACGACATTCGTACCGACACCTATCGGTCTGGTGGCAAGGGCGGGCAGCACGTCAACACCACTGACTCGGCAGTGCGCATCACGCATATTCCTACGGGTATCGTGGTCGCCTGCCAGAACGAGCGCTCGCAGCACAAGAATCGCGAGAAGGCGATGAGTATTTTGCGCTCGCGGCTCTACGAGTACGAGCTGGAGAAGAAGCGGGAAGAGACCAAACACATCGAAGATTCGAAGCTCGACATCGACTTCGGCTCGCAGATTCGGTCGTACGTGCTACAGCCCTATCGCATGGTGAAAGACCTGCGGACGCGGGTGGAGATTGGCGATGTGGATCGCGTGCTGGACGGGGATCTGAATGAATTGATCCGGGGATATTTGCTGGCGCGTAGGAAAGAGCAAAGAGGGTAAACTTTCGAGCGGAGCCAACCGATGGACGATTGCCTATTTTGCAAAATCATAGCGGGGAAGATTCCTTCGAAGAAAGTTTACGAAGACGAGAAGGTCTACGCCTTCGAAGACATCGATCCCAAGGCGCCCACTCACGTGCTTATTGTTCCCAAACAGCATCTTGTGGACTTGAAGAATGCGAAGCCCGAAGATGCCGAGATCATCGGCTACTGTAATCTGGTGGCAGCGAGGATCGGGCGCGAGCGCGGCATCGAGGACGGCTATCGCACGGTGTACAACGTCGGTCCGCGTTCCGGGCAGTCGGTGTTTCACCTGCACTTGCATCTATTGGGCGGGCGGGATATGAAGTGGCCTCCGGGGTAGCAAGACAGTGACTGGTGGTCAGAGGTAAGTAGTTAGTGGTCAGTTGCCGGTGGCTTTTGATATCGGCTTTGGTTTGTATCAGGGCACGACCTTCAGTCGTGCCGAACGAGTTTGTGGAGATTTGGGCTTCAGCCCCTGCAAACGGTAAGCAGGGGCTGAAGCCCAAATCATTAACCATGTATACGGCACGTCTGAAGACGTGCCCTGATACAAAGCGAAACCGATTTATCGCCAGCCACCGGCAATGGGCTACTGGCTACCGATTACAGACAACTTTCAATGCACCGTCTTGGTCTTGCGCGACATGTAGTCCATCAGCAGGTACTGGCCGAGCGTATAAGGCGTGGTGAAGTAGGCTTTGCCGCGGCACATCTCCGTGACCTTCTGCACGAACTGCACCAGGCCGTAGTCGGAGGCGAGCATGAAGGTGTTGATCAGCACGCCGGCGCGCTTGCACTTGGAAACTTCCTTCAGCGTCTCGCTGACCACCAACGGATCGAGGCCGAAGGCGTTCTTATAAATGCGGCCGTCCTCCAATGTCAGAGCCGAAGGCTTGCCGTCGGTGATCATCACGATCTGCTTCATGTCTTTGCGCTGGCGTTGCAGGATGCGCTGCGCCATGCGCAGGCCTTCGCGCGTGTTGGTGTAGTAGGGTCCCACCTTCACCCGCGCCAACTGCGAGAGCGGCAACTCTTCCGCCGAATCGTGAAACAGCACCAGTGACAGTGAGTCGCCAGGATACTGCGTGCGAATGAGGTGCGAGAGCGCCATGGCAACTTTCTTTGCCGGGGTGAAGCGGTCCTCGCCATAAAGAATCATGGAGTGCGAGCAGTCGAGCATCAGCACGGTTGCGCAGGAGGACTGGTACTCGCATTGATGGACCTGCAGGTCGTTATACTCGATATTGAGCGGCAGCTTCAGGCCTTCGCGCTGGATCGCGTTGGACAGCGTCGCCGTGATATCGAGGTTCATGGTGTCACCGAACTCGTAGGTCTTCGTTGCGCCGCTGGCTTCGATGCCGGTCGCGGTGTCGCGGGTGTCATGGCGTCCGAAGCTGGATTTGCCGAGTGAGCCCAGCAAATCCCGCAGCGCCTTAAAGCCGAGAAAGTCGAGACTCTTGTCGGTGATTTCGAAACGCGCCTGGGATTGCGATTCGCCTACCTGTCCGCCGGCCGTGGAAGGCCGTGATGGATCGTGCGGCTGATCGACGTTGATATAGTTTTCCTGCTCCATGCGCTCGATGAGTTGCTCGATCAGCTGTTCGAGCTGTTCCCCGCTCATGTTCTCGATCTGTTCGCGCATCTGATCATCGAGCAGTCGCTGTTGAGCAGGGCGTCGGCGATGGCCTGGCGCAGGTCTTCCAGCGTTTGCTCGGCGTTGTTCAGGTCGTAGAAGTCCGAGTACTGCTGCTGGAAGCCGCTCTGCAGCAGGTAATCGGAGAGAGCGTTGAGCAGGTCCTCCATGCTCATCTCGGAGGCGGGCTCGGGCACGTATTTTTTGTAGCGAATGAATTTCGCCATTGATCTCTTGCGGCAACCCAGCGCCGAAGGCGCATTATAAGTCAGCTCAGCGCTTCAGCATTGGGACAAAGTCCACGCCTGCCGTCCCTACAGGACTCGCTTGTCTTGTTCCGCTACCCAGCGCTGAAGCGCTGGGCTAAGCTCTTCCGTGCCTTCGGCACTGGTTCGTCGCAATTACAATCACCTTCGCGACGGCCTGCTTTTCTATCCACTATCCACTAATTAAACGGCCTTCGCTGTCTCCGCAAGTCGCGCTCCTCGTCCTCTTCGTGGATGTTCGGCTTCTCGCGACGCGGCTGTTTTTCGCCGGCGGTAAAGGTCCGCTCCTCGCTGCGGCCGATGCGTTTGTGCGCATACAGCCCTTCGAGGATGAACTCTGCTCCCGACACCAGCACCTCCGACGGCTCTTTGCCGGTCAGCCCCAGCGCACTCAGCTTGTCGAGCAGGCCCTGGATGCCACGCAGCTTGTGCAGGGTCTCTTGCGCGCCGGCCGAGTCGCGCAACTGAATCTCGCCGCCGAGGTCGAACCACTGCACCACCTGGTTCATGTTGCTGTTGCCGTGAAAATACTTGTCGTAGGTGCGAGCCACGGCGGCGCGAATGATTTCGCGTACTACGTTGTCGGCGCCCTTCAGCTCGCCTTCGTATTCCAGTTCGAGCTTGCCGGTCATCGCAGGCATGGCGGCGTAGATGTCGCTCACGCGCGGGACCACCAGCTTCTCGCCGGAACGGATGGCGCGGCGTTCGGCGTTGGAAATAACGTTCTCGGTGGCGCTGATCGGCAGCCGCTGGCTGACCCCGGAGCGCTTATCGATGCGCTTGTCCTCGCGCGCCACAAAGGCGATCTGCTCGATGACCTGGCTGACGAATTCGGGAACCTGCAACTGATGGCCGTTGCGCTCGGTCCAGGCTTCCTGTGCGGTGATGGCGATGCCTTCTTCCACGGTGGCGGGATAGTGCGTGCGAATCTCCGACCCGATGCGGTCTTTCAGCGGCGTAATGATTTTGCCGCGCGCGGTGTAGTCCTCGGGATTGGCGCTGAAGACCAGCGCGACATCCAGCGGCAGGCGCACCGGGTAACCCTTAATCTGCACGTCGCCTTCCTGCATGATGTTGAACAGGCCAACCTGGATTTTGCCGGCCAGGTCAGGCAGTTCGTTGATGGCGAAGATGCCGCGATTGGCGCGGGGCAGTAGTCCGTAGTGAACCGTGTATTCGCTGCCCAGGTCGTGACCCCCCTTTGGCGGCCTTGATGGGATCGATGTCGCCGATCAGGTCGGCAATGGTCACGTCCGGCGTTGCCAGCTTCTCGACGTAGCGCTGCTCGGGCGTGAGGTAGGCGATTGGGGCTTCATCGGGATTGGTGGCCAACAACTCGCGGCAGCGACGGCAAATGGGATCGTAAGGGATTGTCGTGAATCTCGCAGCCGCGCAAGTACGGCAGTTGCGGATCGAGCAGGGTGGTAAGTGCGCGCAGAATGCGGCTCTTCGCCTGCCCCCGCAGTCCCAGCAGAATGAAGTTATGCCGCGACAGAATCGCGTTGACGATCTGGGGGACCACGGTGTCGTCGTAGCCGACGATGCCGGGAAAATCGGGCCACTGCCACGCAGGCGGGCGACCAGGTTTTCGCGCATTTCGTCTTTCACGCGGCGGTTGCCCACCCGCTCCTCGGAGAATTGGTGGCTGCGGCGAAGCTCGGCCAGAGTTTGCGGAAGATTGTTCAAGGGCTGGATACCTCCAGGGTCACGGCCGCCATCTTCTCCCGGCCGTCGGAAACTTTAGCGAATGTCCGTATTCTACGCCTGCTGCGATCACACGCACAGGTGATGAAAGTCACGAGCTTACTGACAGCGGGAGCGGAGAACAAAGTCGTTGAGCATTAGAGGTGCGAGAGAAGTGCAAAGATGCGGAAAGTCAGAGGCGGTACGCATTCGGGAGGGGGCAGCAGGCTTTGCGGAGGGCGCAAAAGCAGATCCCTCGTCGGGCTGACAAGAATATCAGGCAGGTTGCGGCGCAGCTAAAGCTGTGCCCCTTCAAGAACCGGAATGGCCCTTTCCAGGGTTGCGGGCCAGGCTTGCCTCATGCTCCTGTTCGCGGTTTCCACTGACATGGGTCTCGGAGCCGTTCGACGAAAGCAGGGTTGCTGCCGCGCCGGCGTCCACTGAGCGCAGGCGAAGGTCGCGTTGCGGGAAAGGAATCTCGATACCAGCCTCATCCAGCATCCGCATCACCTCCAAGCGCCACTTCACTCTTCACCCTGACGGCGTTGCTTTCCTGCATCACCCAGAACTGCAGTTCGAAATTGAGCGAGCTGTCGCCGAATTCCTTGAAGTACACGGCCGGCGGCGGCGAGGTGAGCACACTCTCATGCGTAGTGGCAGCCTGATCGAGCAATTTCGACACCAGCTTCGGGTCGCTGCCGTAGGCGACGCCAACCGGCAGTTCTGCCCGGCGTAGCGATGACGAGAGCGTCCAGTTAATCACCTTGCCGGAGATGAAGTTGGCATTGGGAATGATGACCTCGGCTCCCTGGAAGGTCTTGACCGTGCTGGAGCGGATGCCGATGCGCGTGACCTTGCCGGTAGTGCCGTCGATGTCGAGCACGTCGCCAATGTGAATCGGGCGCTCGAACTGGAGAATGAGGCCGGAGACGAAGTTGTTGACGATATTCTGCAGGCCGAAGCCGACGCCTACGCCCAGCGCTCCGGTGAGCACGGTGAACTTGTTGAGCTCGACGCCGCCGGCGTTGATCGCCAGAAAGAACACCAGCAAGCAGCAACAGGTAGTGCAGGGTGGAGGCGAGAAGTTCAGGCAGGCCACGCGAGAGATGGAAGCGGGAGAGGAGTTCTTCGCGCACCAGAAAGCGAACGGTGCTGGAAATGGCATAGCCGATGAGCAGAATCAGGAAGAAGCCGAGAACGCCTTTGAGGGTGATGTCGGAGGAACCTCCGGCAATATGGAAGTCGAGCACATCGTCGATGCGCTTGATCACCCACTCGCGCAGTCCCATCAAGTCGAGGGTTGCCGTCAGCCAGATGAAAATGCCTATCCACTGCAGGATGCGCGGTACCCAGCGGGCGATGGCATCGCGATGCAGCCGGATCATTGCCAGCTGCTGGGCGGGAGGAGCGTCAATGCCTTCCAACAGCAGCAAGGTAAACACCCGCAGACCGGCGAATACGCTGATCGCGATAAAGGTGCTGAACAGCGACAGGAAGCCCAGGAACTGCGACAGCTTCACATAGCCGAAGAGGTTCGCGATCAGAGATATCCCCAGGATTAGAACCGCCAATTGCATACCGAAGACACGCAGGCGGCGAGCTCGGCTGGCGCCTTCTGCAATCGACATTCGCGAAGGCCGGACCAGGATGGCGAACACCACCAGAACCGCGAGATTGGTGACGAATTGCACTTCGCGCTTATGCGTTGGCGAGAACGATATCCAGCTGACCGCTGCGTCGACCAGATATACGCCGGCCAACCAGTACAGCAGGGTGCGGAAGCGCGGTTCAATCAGCGGCGGCAGCAGGGCAAGCAGGGGGATGAACGAAAGCAGGATGCCCAGGCCGATCAAAGGCAGAGGAGCCAGGGGCGCCAGCAAATAGCTGACCAGCAAAGGGGGAAGGATTCCGAGGGCGAACCAGTGGTGCGTGATGCGCAGAGCTTTGTCCTGCTCTGCGGTTGCCGGCTGCACCCCGCGAGTCGCCAGGTGCAGACGATAGGCTCCAAACAACGACAACAGCAGCAGCACCAGCAGCCCGGCGAGCGCACCCCTGGTATCGCGCGAAAAGGCTCGAATGCCGCGCAACCGGGCGCCGGCTGAAGTAAACAGCTCATTACTTTCGCCCACGTCCCGTCGGCGGCCCAACTGCCATAGCGGCAGGCTGTCCCGTTCCAGCAAGCGGCCCTCCAGATGTCCCTGGGCCTTGGTCAGCCGATCGATGGAATCGAGTGCGAGTTGGTCCTGGCTGGCGGCGCGGACCTGCAGATTCACGATCACGCGCAACTGGTCCTGCGCCTGGGCTTGCAGCTGCTGAATGTTGTGCACGGCTTGCTGAATGACATCCAGCGTGGGACCCAGCTCAGGCGTCGCCTGGTTGGCTTCCAGAGTGGCTTTCCACTGCGGCAGCTGCGCCTGCAGCTGCTGGATGGCCGATTGCGCGGCGTTGGCCCAATCGAGCAACTGGCGCCGCGAGAGCGCCGTCTCTTCTTCCATCGCCTGCCAGTAGTTTTGTTCTTCCCGGATTTCCAGCGTGCTGGGAGTGGCCGCCAGGAGCGCGTCCAAATCCTGCTGCTTGGATTGCAGCTCTTCCCGACGCTCGTCCAGGGTCGTGCGCATGGCCTCGAGCTGTTGGGAGGTGGGCAGCCCGTTGACGATGTCGCGCAGCATCCGCGTCAGGTCTTCCGACCGGGCCGCGACGTCAGGCAGAGGAATAGCCAGCGAAGCCGGCTGCGGGGCGGGGGTTGCGGCTGGCGGGGTCGGTTCGGCTGCCGGCGTTTTCGGCTGCGGTGTAAAAAGCGACTTCACTGAGCTGGTGGCCGACTTCTGACCGACAGCCAGCGAGGCACACAATAATGTCAATAAGAGCAGAGCACAGAAGCGAAAGCGGGCGGACAAGGTTCTCCCGGCGCGGCTACCGGCTATGCGCGAGATGAATTGAGGCCCAGCCATGCTGCCGCCATTATCGCTTATCGCAGCGCATTTGAACCGAAACCTTGCGGTCAAGGATCAACCGTTGCCCAGCTCATCGAGCATGGCTTCCATTTCCGAGAGGGCGTGTTGATTGCGAGTACGGCGGGCGCACTCGATGCCTTGATCTAACATGGTGCGCGCTTCGCCGGTGCGTTCGGCGCGGGCCAGGGTTTGCGCGGCCATGAAGTATCCATTGGTGTAGTCGGGATGGACGGCTAGCAGACGCTGAAATTCGGCGAGGGCGGCATCCGTTTCTCCCGAGCCCGAATACTCCAGCCCCAGCGCGTAGCGGGCAAAGGCGTCATCTGGATTGGCCTGCAGAATCTCTTTCAAGGCGGCTACGCGGGTTTCGTCCATGCGATCGTTCTCCTGTGGGTCTTCGAAGGCATGGTACAGGAGTCGACTGCAGCCTCTCAAACCTCTTGCCGGGCCATGCCATCCGCGTTTGCTGGTAGCGAGACGAACTGACCATTACAATTGGCCTTTACGTTTCGCGATCTCTGAGCGAGGAATTTGTGGCTTGCCCTTTCTTCATGCCGGAACAACGATTTGACGCGGACTGGCCCTTTCCGCAGCGGCTTCCCCTGGGCGCGGGATGGGCAGGAACCTGTACGGCGCCCGGGCACGAGGGCGCGCATCCCGGGGAAGAAGAGTTGAAGTCGGGTTGCAATCTTGGCTATGCGAAGAAGTGCAGCCGGCTTCCCGCCGAGCGGCATGCGGATGCGGTGCGGTTCGTGCTGGGCGAAGAGCGTGACGGCATTCTGCGAGTGCTGTTTGTCTGCGAACGCTCGTATCTGCCTGCCGGGAACGGAGAGTTGCTGTATGCGACGACAAGCGGGACGTGGCTGATGAAGCATGACGATCCGCGGGTGCAGCGCATGGCTGAGTGCTACGTGCAGGCGCAGATGGCGAGGCGGGGGAGCGGAGGTGGGGATGGGGTGTCGTGAATGAGACTGGCCGATCGTTGCTGAAGCCGGCTCGGAAATTGAACACTATGCCCTTAACGTGGATCTGAAGCTCCGCACTACCCAAACGGCCACTTTTTCGCAGCCTTTTCAACGGCGTTTCGATAGCTTCTAGAAATCGAATTCACCCAGGAAGAATATGGAACCGAACGAAGGAAATTTGCGGCCGAGGCCGGTGAGCGAGTCGAAATCAGAGATGATCGAACTCGTTCTTCCCAACGATACCAACCCGCTGGGCGCGCTGTTGGGCGGCCGCTTGATGCACTGGATCGATCTGGCGGGTGCGTTGGCGGCGCATCGCCATTCCCACTCCTACGCCGTGACCGCATCGATGGACCACATCGATTTTCTGGTGCCGGTGCACGTGGGCGACATGGTGATCCTGCAGTCGTCGGTCAACCGCGTGTTTCATACCTCGATGGAAGTCGGGGTAAAGGTGCTGGTGGAGAACTACATTTCCGCGTCTCGTCAGAAAGTCGCGACCGCCTACCTAACGTTTGTCGCAGTGGACCGTCATGGGAGAAAGCTGGAGGTCGCGCCGGTGATTCCCGAGACCGAGGACGAGAAGCGGCGTTATGAAGGCGCGCTGCGGCGGCGCGAGGCTTCGAGGATGGAACGTGAGCGCAGGAAATCGGCGAGGGGGTAACGGATTGCGATCGTTGAGTACGGCGGTATTGGCTGTACTGTTGGGACTAGCGGCGCTGGGTCTGTCGGCTCAGCAGAAAGAAAATGATCAGAAGGCATCCGAGCCGACGGTCGAGAAATCTGGCCAACTGAAAGCCGGCGAGGCGCAAAAGCCTGCCGAAACGCAGAAAGAAACTCCGCCCATCGTCACCCATCACGAGATTCGGGTGGGCGGGCGAGTCCTGAAGTACACCGCGACCACTGGGCTGATGCCCATCCGCAACAGCGACAACGATGAGGTGGAAGCCAACATCTTCTTCGTGGCCTATACCCTCGATGACGCGGGGCCGAATCGGCCACTGATGTTCTCTTTCAACGGTGGGCCGGGCTCGGCCTCGGTATGGCTGCACATCGGCGCCATCGGACCACGGCGGGTGAAGATGTTGCCCGACGGCGGCATGCCGCCGCCGCCATTCGAATTGGATGGACAATCAGCAAACCTGGCTCGATCAGACGGACCTGGTATTCATCGATCCGGTGGGGACTGGATATAGCCGCGCAACCAAGAAGGAGTTCGCCAAGAAATTTTTCGGGGTGAAGGGCGACATCTCTTCGGTCGGCGAATTCATCCGCCTCTATCTAACCCGCTACCAGCGTTGGACCTCGCCGCTGTTTCTGGTGGGCGAAAGCTACGGTACGACCCGCGCTGCGGGATTGAGCGGCTATCTGATTGACAAAGGCATTGCGCTAGCGGCGTAGTGCTGGTTTCCTCTGTCCTGAATTTTGAGACTCTGGAGATTCTCCCAAGGCAACGATCTACCGTATGTTCTCTACTTGCCCAGCTACGCCTCGACGGCGTGGTATCACAAGAAGTTGCCTGCCGATCTGCAGCAGCGCGATCTGCACGGCTTGCTACGGGATGTCGAGCAGTTCGCGGCCGGCCCTTATGCCACGGCGCTGGGCAAGGGCGACAGCATCAGTCCGCAGGAGCGGCAGAGCATTCTCGATCAGCTGACCCGTTTCACCGGCCTCGATCGCAGCCTGGTAGACGAAGACAATCTGCGCATCACGCAATGGGTTTTTTGCCGCGAGTTGCTGCGCAGCCAGCGACTGATGGTAGGACGGTTGGACAGCCGGTTCACGGGGCCCGAATCTCTCGACAGAGCGAAGAAGCCAACTACTACGATCCCACCATGTCGGTGATTCGTCCGCCGTTCACAGCCACGTTCAACAACTACGTTCGCAGTGATCTGGGCTACAAAACCGATCTGGAGTACTACATCCTGGGCGGCGGCATCGGGGAGTGGGATTGGGGCTCGGCGGGCGGCGGATTTCCTGACGTCAGCGAATCGCTGCGGCTGGCCTTCGTCAAGAATCCCTACATGAAGCTGTTTGTGGCCTCGGGATATTACGATCTGGCGACGCCTTATTATGCGACGCAATACACTCTGAACCACATGAACCTGGATCCGCAGCAACACGCCAAGATCACCCTGGACTACTACGATGCCGGACACATGATGTACCTCCGCAGCGACTCGCTGGACCACCTAAAGCAGGACGTGTCGGGATTCCTGGCGAATGCTCTGAAATGATTTTTCGTCGCAGTGCGCGAAAGAAATCGAGGGACTCGAGGCGCGTAGGCGTGTATTTCGTTTACTTTTTGTCCTGCATTTCGGCTTGACCGGCGAATCGGTACGTGACTCCATTCCACTGGTAGGTGTAGACCGTATAGCGGACGGAGCCATCGGTGACTGCGTGAGGCACGCGTACGCCGATCACGCCGCTTGCGATATCGGCTGCAGCGCTGCCGAAGGCGGTATCGCAAAAACCAGTTCCATCAGGAGGCTGCTGTACCGACCACAGCTTCTCAAACTTGGTCTCGGACAACTGATTGAACACAGTGAGCGTCAGGCAGTTTTTCTCGCCCGCATAGGTTACCAGCAGCACGTGGTGCCGCTCGGCCAGTCCCTCGAGGTCCAGGTTCGCGATGCGGGAATCATCTTCGCTCTCGTCAGAGCCGCCGGAAGCTGCTCGCCAGAGCTTATGAATCACGGATGGGTCGAGGCCGGTCTGCTTGGCCCACTTCGCCTCATCCGTCTTGTGGACATGCTTCCAATCCTGGGCAACGATGGTTCCCGACAGTAGCAGCCAACCTAAGGCGATTGCGGCCCAATAACGCATGCCGCCATGATGCCGCAGAGACGCCGATCAAACAAGCGCCGCGAGAAAGTTGAATCCAGGGATAGAGTTATTACCTATTTTCGCGGCTTGCCTAATCGGGCGGCTACGTCAAACATCTTCCTGACGGTATCCATGTCATTAGGGGCGACCATGGCGGCCGGAATCCGCAATTTCGTGATGCGCTCCAACTCCACCAGCGTCTCGATCAGAGCAAAGGAATCGATCATGCCGGAAGAAACTAACGGGGTGTCGGCGCCGATGTCGGCGTTCGGCTTGCGCAGGACTTGGGTCTTGACGTAGTGGATCATCGATTCGAGTTGAGCGTTATCCATTGGTTTGCCCGGAGTTCCCCGGGTTCAGGTGATCGATCCACGCTTGCGCCGCGGGCGTCAGTTTCGCGGATTTGCGCGCCGAGGAGACGAGAATGAGCTTGCCGTCGCTGGCGCGAGACATGCGATAGTCGAAGGCGAGGATCACCAGGTGGTTCGAGATTTCGGCGCCGCCGGTGATGGTAATCGCCAGATGGTCATCAGCCTGGGCATTGCCAAAATATCCGGTGCGCCGCCAGAAGGTCGACCGCGCATCGATCAGGTCCGCAGGCGCACCGTGATCGTTGAGCAATGCGCGTTCGGCGAAATCGAGAAAGCAGACAAAATTGGCGAAGTAAATCAGACCAGCGCCATTGGCGTCGCGATCAGGATCCAGCGCATAGTTCACTACCCGGGATCCGAGGGTTACGTTATTGGCGACCGGCGCGTGAAATGTGCCCTCGGCTTTGGCAGCGCGGCAAAGATCCAGGGAATCGGGCTGGGTTGGCAATTCAACGATGCGGCTGAAATCGCAGTTCTCCGGTTGCGCCATTTTCAGCTGCTGCGGCCCGGCAAGCTGGTGGATGAAAACGTTGGTGCAGCGAATGATGAACGGCTCCCCGTTGGTGAGCGAGTATCGCCCATCAAGGTAGATCCGTCCATAGTGACTCAGATCACGCGAGAAACGCAGCCAGTCGTTCTCGTCATAGAAGCTCAGCGGACGCTCGGGCGACAGCAGCAATTCCACAAAGCAATACGTGGCATAGAGGCGATTTTCAAAGGCGTCGCGAATCTGGTGGGTGGGAACGCCGCTGATTTGCTCGAACATCTTCCAGCGGTCGTGGCCAATCCACTTGAGCAGGGAGGATTCGTTCAGCCCGCTACGGCCGAGATGCGGCATTCCCAGTTCCAGGGCAACTTCCTTGGCGGTCGAGGCTGGCATCATGACGAGTGGGGTCTCAGGCATTCTCGCGTGGTGTGGCCGTGGTTAGCAAATCATCTCACAAATGGCCTGAAGTGAGATTTGTTTCAGAGCGCGGCTTCAGCCGCGCCTTACAGTCGGTGGAATTAGCCTGGCGAAATCGAACTCCCGCAGAAACGGCTTCAGCCGCGGTTGGCCGGGGCTAAAGCCCTTTCCGGATAGCACGCTTACGGCACGGCTAAAGCCATGCCCTTCCACCAGTTCTCAGCGGACTCTGTCTTTCGCAGCCGCAAGTTGCCCACGAAGGACCCGCTTCTCCGACTTTTTCAGCGGCCGGTAAAGTCGGTCGGATGACAAAAATAAAGGACGCTAACGGCGCAGCTAAAGCTCAGTCCCCTTCCAAATCAGCGAGCCGCCCTACCGCAGCTCCTCCATGCATTCCTCCAGCACCTGGCGCGAAGGGCGAGTCGCGCTCTCCGGCAAGGTGGCCAGCGGCCGGTCGGTCATGTCGATCATGTCGAGGAAGTTAGGCGCCGTGGTGTTCAGGTAGAAGACGCCAGTAAGCACTTCACCCGCTTCGTGCGACTCCATGATGCGCTTGATCGACTCCGTCTTGTGAGTGGGGTCGTAATCTTTCTCCAGCTTGCGCAAGCGCAAGTGCGAACCATCGTGCATGGTGACGTTGAGGCTGGTGCCGGCATCGTACTCCACATCGATTTCGTTGAAGTGCGGGACGAAGTTGAGGTCGTGCAGCGGCTCTTCGTGGTCAATCACGAACTTGTACGACTTGGTCGAACCCTCGTGGTCGTTGAAGGTGGTGCAGGGCGAGATCACATCGAGCATCACCGTGCCGCGATGCGACAGCGCCGCCTTCAGCATGGTGTGCAGCTGCTTCTTGTCGCCGGAAAAGGACCGGCCCACGAAGGTTGCGCCCAGCATGATGGCCAGGGCGCAGGTGTCGATGGGGGGAAGGTCGTTGATGACGCCGGTCTTCAGCTTCGATCCCAGATCGGCGGTGGCCGAGAACTGGCCCTTGGTCAGTCCGTAGACACCGTTGTCTTCGATGATGTAGATCATCGGCAGATTGCGGCGCATCAGGTGCACGAACTGTCCGATGCCGATTGACGCCGTGTCGCCGTCGCCGCTAACCCCCAGCGCCACAATTTTCGAGTTGGCCAGCACCGCGCCGGTGGTGACCGACGGCATGCGTCCGTGCACCGAGTTGAAGCTGTGCGAGCGGCCCATGAAATAAGCCGGGCTCTTCGACGAGCAGCCGATACCCGACATCTTGACCACGCGTTCCGGCGCGATGCCCATCTCGTAGAAGGCGTCGATAATGCGCTCGGAAATTGCGTTGTGCCCGCACCCGGCGCAGAGCGTGGTCTTGCCTCCGCGATAGTCGAGCACGGTGAGGCCGATGCGATTCGTCTTGGGCGGCGGTGTGGCTGTGGTCGCCATTTACTTGCCCTCCTGGGAAATGATGTCGTCGGTGATGGTGCGCGCGTCGATGGGCAGCCCGTTGTAGTGCCGGACGCTGCGCAGCCGCGCGATGTCTTCGATGGCGATGTCGAGCTTCAGCAGCTCGTGCATCTGCGCGTCGCGATTCTGATCGACCACGTAAACCCGCTGGTGCGTGGCGATGAAATCGTGCGTCTCCTGAGTGAAGGGATAGGCGCGCAGGCGGAGATAGTCGACGTGCACTCCGTACTCCGATTGCAGTTGATCGAGGGTCTCGACCACCGCGTGATGCGAGGTGCCGTAGGCGATAATGCCGACTGGGTTCCCCTCGTTTCGCACAATCTCCGGCTTGGGAACCAGGGTGCGCGCGTGCTCGAACTTGCGCGCCAGGCGGTCCATGTTGTTGGCATAGTCGTCGGGACGCTCGCTGTATTGCGACTTCTCGTTATGACCGCTGCCGCGCGCGAACCAGGCCGCGCCGGAGTGATCGGTTCCCGGCAAAGTACGGTAGCCGACGCCGTCGCCGTCCACATCTTTATAACGAGCGAAGCCGCCCAGGCGTTCCAGATCTTCGGCGGTCAAAACCTTGCCGCGATTCTGTGGCTTCTCGGGATACTGGAAAGGCTCCGACATCCAGTTGTTCATGCCGAGATCAAGGTCGGACATGACGAATACCGGCGTCTGCAACTGTTCCGTCAGGTCAAACGCATCGCTCGCCATGCTGAAACATTCGCTGACGCTGCAAGGAATCAGCATGGGATGGCGAGTATCGCCGTGCGACAATCGGGCCACGAAAGAAATGTCGCCTTGCGAGGTGCGGGTGGGCAGCCCGGTCGAAGGACCGACGCGCTGGATGTCCCAGATGACACCGGGAATTTCAACGTAGTAGCCCAAGCCGGCAAATTCGGCCATCAGCGAAATGCCGGGGCCGGCGGTAGCTGTCATGGAGCGCGCTCCCGCCCATCCTGCGCCCAACACCATGCCGACGGCGGCGAGTTCGTCCTCAGCCTGAACGATGGCGAAGGTGGCTTTGCCATCCGGACCGACGCGATAAGCCTTCATGTAGTCAATCAGCGTCTCCACCAGCGACGAGGAAGGCGTGATGGGATACCAGGTCACCACAGTGACGCCGGCGAACATGGAGCCCATTGCCGCGGCGGAGTTGCCGTCGATGATGATCATGCCGGCAGTCTTGTCCATGCGCTCGACGGTGAACGGATCGGCTTTGGTGAGCGACGCGGCGGCATAATCGTAACCCGCTTTGGCGGCGTTCCAGTTGAGTTCGGCCGCCTTGACTTTCCTGGCAAACTGCTTGCGCAGCGCCTTCTCCACTTCGGCCATGTCGAGGTTGAGCAGCCGCGCGACGACGCCCACGTACACCATGTTCCTGACCAGTTTGCGCAGCTTCGACTCGGGACAGACGGCGGCGGTGATCTTGTCGTAGGGCACGGGATAGAAGGTGAGATCGGAGCGCAGTTCGTTGAGCTTCAACGGTTCGTCGTAGAGCGCCACCGCTCCGGGAGCCAGCGATAGCACGTCTTCGCGCGCGGTCTCGGGATTCATCGCCACCAGGAAGTCGATTTCCTTCTTGCGCGCGATGTAGCCCTTCTTGCTGGCGCGGATGGTGTACCAGGTCGGCAGTCCGGCGATGTTCGAGGGGAACATGTTCTTGCCGGAGACCGGGCACGCCCATCTGGAAGATGGTGCGCAGCAGAACGGTGTTCGCGCTCTGCGAACCGGAACCGTTTACGGTAGCAACCTGGATGCTGAAATCGTTGACGACAGGCTCACGCACGGCATCGTGCTCGCTGCCGTGTACTGCAAATTCGGTTGTGGCCATCAATACCCCTTACAAACGCGATCAGAACGGAGGGAACAACATTTCATTATAGGACAGTTGGCAAGGGGGGTGGGGAGCGAGGAAGCCGGGTTAGCAGAACAAGCAAGCTGTCATGGATTACATTTCCGACCAGCCCAAACACCACGAGGGGCCTACCTTTGAGCAAGAGTTTGAGGCGATGTTGCGGAAATCGGAAATCGATTACGATCCCCGATACATTTGCGGATAGCAACGTGTGTCGTGCCCGGGGCACTCGGGTTTTTATTACCGCCTACCCACCGTTGAAACGGTGGGCTTTCTTATTCCGACCCGCGGGCGGGACTGAGTCGAGGCGATCCCGGCGCCGACGGCTTACATTCAGTGTTCTTGGAGGAGTTGGCCACGAGAATCAACTTTGACCCGGCGACAGCTCAAGAAATTCGCGCTATGCGGGCGCGGCCTCGGTCTGGAAGTACTGCGCCATCTTGCGGAACTTGTCGTAGCGCGCATTCAACAGCGCGTCGGTCGGCAATTTCTCCAATACAGATAAATGCTTCTCCAGCACGTCGGCCAGCGAGTTGGCCGCGGCGTCGTAGTCGTGATGGGCTCCGCCTGGGGGTTCGGGGATGACTTCATCGCAGATGCCGAGCTCAAGATTGTCCTTGGCGGTGATGCGCAGTGCCTGGGCGGCGATATCTTTCTTGGTCGAATCGCGCCACATGATCGAGGCGCAGCCTTCGGGCGAGATGACCGAGTAGATACTGTTTTCCATCATCAGCACGCGGTCGGCAACTGCGATAGCCAGCGCGCCGCCGCTGCCGCCTTCTCCGGTAATGACCGCGATGAAAGGAACTTGCAGCCGCGCCATCTCGCGCAAGTTGTGAGCAATGGCTTCGGCCTGGCCGCGTTCTTCGGCGCCGAGGCCGGGATAGGCGCCCACGACATCGATCAGCGAAATGACCGGTCGCCGCCACTTCTCGGCGAACTTCATCGCCCGCAGCGCCTTGCGATAGCCCTCCGGATTCGGCTGACCGAAATTGCGATGCACGCGCTGCTTGGTGTCGCGGCCCTTCTGCGTGCCCAGCACCAGCACTTCCCGGCCGCGGAAGCGCGCCATGCCGCAGACCATCGCAGCATCGTCGCCGAAACCGCGGTCGCCGTGAATCTCGCTGAAGTCGGGAAAGATGCGCTCGATGTAGTCCAGCGGGTAAGGGCGGTTGGGATGGCGCGCCAGTTCGGTGCGTTCCCAGGGAGTCAACTGGCCGGCCATCTGCCGGCGGAGCGATGCGACCCGATCGTGCAATACCTGCAACTGCTTTTGAGCATCCTGATTGTCTCCGGCAACAGCCTGCAGTTGCTGAATCTGACTTTCGATGCGTTCCAACTCGTCTTGCGCTTTAGAAACGGCTTCCATGTAGGTGCCTTCCCGGCCGGCCGCGGTTTGGATCACCGCCTCGACCGCGCAGATCCAGAAATCTAAGGCGGACAGCATTCCAGTTTGCGAAGGTGAGAGCTCGGTTTCCTTGGCCACGGCGGTATCCGACTAGGTAGGACCTGGGTCAATCGACGACGCGCACGCTGCCGCGGCCGCACAACTCTTCCACCCGGCTGATGAAGGCCCGGTCCGGCAAGACATTATAGCCTTCCGCTTCCATCACCACCGTGAAGTCGCCTTTGCGCTCCAGGTCGAAGAGCACGCGGGCGTCGCCTTTACGCTCGCTGCAAATGCGTTTGCAGCTCGTCGATGGTGGCAGGCGAGGCCGTCTCCAGCGCGACCTTGATGCGCAGGTGGCTGGGCAGCTTGGGCTTGGCTTCCTCCAGCGGCGTGATGTCGCCGATCATGAGCTTGGAGTTCGAGCCTTCTTCCACCCGCACTCCGCCCTTCACCAGCACGGGGACCGTGAGCTTCAGCTTCTCCGCCAGCCGCCGATAGGGCTCGGCGAAGCACAGCACATCGACCGAGCCATTCATGTCTTCCAGCTGGCCTTGGGCGTAGAGATCGCCCTTCTTCGACTTGGCGACGCGAATGCCCTTCAGGATGCCGCCGATCAGAATTTCGTCCTTGCCAGTGGACGACTTCAGCTCAGCGACCTCGGTGGTCGAGAGAGCGTGGAAGTCGAGCAGCTTCTCGCTGTACTTCTCCAGCGGATGTCCGGTGATGAAGAAGCCGAGGATTTCTTTCTCGTGGGCGAGCCGTTCGTGTTCGTCCCAATCAGGAATGTTGGGGAGCGGCTTCTCGGCAGCGATGATTGTCTTCGTCTTGCTGGAAAACGCCGAACAGCCCATGCTGGCCGAGAGCCGCGTCCTTCTGGGCCTTCTGCGCCTGGTCCATGGCACTGTCGATCACTGCCATCAATTGTGCGCGCCGGCCCAGCGCATCCATGGCGCCACTCTTGATCAGCGACTCGACCACACGCTTGTTAAGCAGGTGGAGATCGACCTTCTCGCAGAACTGGAAGACCGACTTGAAAGCGCCCGCTTCCTTGCGCGCTTTCACGATCGACTCGATGGCGTTGTGCCCGACGTTCTTCACTGCCGCCAGTCCAAAGCGGATGGCCTCTCCGTGCGGCGTAAAGTACGCGTCGCTCACGTTGACGTCGGGCGGCTCGACCGCGATGCCCATTTCGCGGCACTCGTTGATGTACTTGACTACGTCGTCGGTGCTGCCGGAGACCGAGGTCAACAGCGCAGCCATGAACTCCACTGGATATTTCGTCTTGAGATACGCGGTCTGATAGGCAAGCAGCGCGTAAGCGGCCGAGTGCGACTTGTTGAAGCCGTAGCCCGCGAACTGCTCCATCAGGTCGAAGATCTTCTCGATCTTCTTGGCGTGGAAGCCGCGTTCGGTGCGCGCCTGCGACGAAGCGAGCGCGCTGCTTGGCCATGGCCTCCGGATCCTTCTTGCCCATGGCCCGACGCAGCAGGTCGGCTTCACCCAGCGAGTATCCGGCCAGGCGATTGGCGATCTGCATCACCTGCTCCTGGTAGACGATGACGCCCAGCGTCTCCTTCAGCATCGGCTCCAGCTCAGGCAGTTCGTACTCGATTTTCTTGCGGCCCCACTTGCGCTCGATGAAGTCTTCGATCATGCCGCCCTGGATCGGGCCGGGACGGTAGAGCGCGTTCAAGGCAGTGAGGTCTTCGACGGCGGTCGGCTTGTAGCGCCGCAGCACATCGCGCATGCCATGCGATTCAAACTGGAAGACGCCGGAGGTCAGGCCGGTGTGGAAGACCCGCTCGTAGGTTTCTTTATCGTCGAGCGCCAGCTTCTGCAAGTCGAGCCGCTCGCCGCGCGTCTGCTCGATGAGCCGCAGCGCATCGTCAATGATGGTGAGCGTGGTGAGCCCGAGGAAGTCCATCTTCAGCAGGCCCAGCTTCTCCACCGCCTTCATGTCGTAGGCGGTGACGATTTCGTCGTTCTTGGTGCGATGCAGCGGGACCAGATCGGTCAGCGGAATGCGGCGAGATCACCACGCCGGCGGCGTGTACGCCGGCGTTGCGCACCAGGCCTTCGAGCTTCTTGGCGGTGTCGATCAACTCTTTGGTTTGCGGCTCGTTTTCGTAGGCGGCCGCCAGCGGTGGCGAATCCTTCAGCGCCTGGTCGATGGTGATGTTCAGCGTCGGCGGAATCATCTTGCCGATGCGATCGACTTCGGCGTAGGGAATGTCCATGGCGCGGCCGGAATCTTTGATCGCGGCTTTGGCCGCCATGGTGCCGAAGGTGATGATCTGCGCCACCTGATCGCGGCCGTACTTCTGGGTGACGTAGTCGATGACCTCGCCGCGGCGGTTCATGCAGAAGTCGATATCGATATCGGGCAGGCTGACGCGCTCGGGATTGAGGAAGCGCTCGAACAGCAGCTCGTTCTGACAGCGGATCGATGTCGGTGATGGCCAGCGCGTAGGCGACCAGCGACCCCGCCGCCGATCCGCGGCCCGGGTCCAACCGGGATGTTGTGCTCCTTGGCGTAGCGGATGAAGTCCCACACGATGAGGAAGTATCCGGAGAACTGCATCTGGCGGATGATTTCGATTTCGCGCGCCAGGCGCTGCTCGTATTCCTCCAGCGAATGCTTCAGCCGGCCCATGGCCTGCAGTTCGCGCAGAATGTTCAGCCGCTTGGCAAAGCCCTCGCGGGTGACGTGCTCGAAGTAGTCGGGCAGCGAATAACCGGCGGGTACTTCGAACTGCGGGAACGGGTCGTGAACTTTCTCCAGGCGAACGTTGCAGCGCTCGGCAATTTCCAGCGTGCGCTCCAGCACGCGCTCGTAGCCGGAGAAGACCTTCGCCATCTCGGCATAGCTCTTCACGAAAAACTGGTTGCCATGGAACTTCAGCCGGTTGGTATCGTGGATGGACTTGCCGGTCTGGATGCAGACCATCACGTCTTGCGCGTGGCGAATCGTCCTCGCAAAGGTAGTGGCTGTCGTTGGTCGCCACCAGCGGCAGGCCGAGGTCCTGCTCCAGCTTCAGCAGGTTGTCTTGAATGCGCTTCTCCTCGGGAACGCCCTGGTCCTGGATCTCGAGATAGAAATTGCCTTTGCCGAAAATGTCGGTGAAGGTGGCGGCGGCCTCGCGCGCGGCGTCGTACTTGCCTTCGGTCAGGCTCTCCGCCACTTCTCCCTTCAGACATGCGGACAACCCGATCAGACCCCTGCGAATGTTCCGCGAGAAATTTCTTGCTGATGCGCGGCTTGTAGTAGAAGCCGTGCAGCGATGCCTCAGAGACAATCTTGACCAGATTGCGATAGCCCTGGTCGTTTTCGGCCAGCACGATGAGGTGGTTGTAGCTGTCGCCCTCGGGCGAGGCGCGATGATCTTCCTTCTTGCAGATGTAAAGCTCGCAGCCCAGGATGGGCTTTACGCCCGCTTCTTTGGCGGCGTTGGCGAAGGCGACTGCGCCAAAGATGTTGCCATGGTCGGTCATGGCGACCGCGGGCATCTCGAGTTCCTTGACGCGACTGACCAGGCGCTCGATATTACAAGCGCCGTCGAGCATCGAGTAGTCGGTGTGAAGATGAAGATGGACGAATTGACTTTGCGACATTACTAGCCTTGAGCCTTCATGGGTACTTCTATTTTATTCGCTCGGCGTGCCCGCTGCAGTCTGAGGAAAATGTGGAAAACGGGGCCGGAACTCTCTGGAATGCGCCGTCCCTGCCGGGACTGGGATTTCTCCCAGGACTTCGCCCTGGACTGAACTGAGTCGTCCCGCACGGGCGGGGTGGGTGCATCGCTCGCTGAGGCACATGGATTATCAACAGCTATGATGCCGGGTCGACATGGCGTGGCTGCGAGGACTACGGTCTTCCTCAGTGCACGCAAGAAATTTCTCTTGCGCTAAACTGAGCCAGCCCGCATGGCGGATTGTATCTGTGAACCACACTGTTCTGCTCACACTTGCTGGAGTGCTCGCCGGCGCCATCGCTGCCATCTCCGGCTTCGGTATTGGCAGCATCCTGACTCCGCTGCTGGCCGCTTGGATTGGCACCAAGCTGGCAGTAGCCGTGGTTTCCATTCCGCATTTCATTGGCACCGCACTGCGGTTTGCCGTGATACGGCAGCATGTGGACCGGCGAGTGCTATGGAGCTTCGGGCTGACTAGCGCAGCCGGAGGGCTGCTGGGCGCCATCCTGCATATCTGGCTGCGCAGTGTGATTCTCGGCTACGTGCTGGGAGCCCTGCTGGTCTTCGCTGGCATCACCGGGGTGACGGGAGTTGCAACCCGCATGCGGTTTGGCCCGCGTGCGGGATGGATGGCTGGCGCTCTTTCCGGAGTCTTCGGCGGGATGGTCGGCAACCAGGGTGGAATTCGCTCCGCCGCTCTGCTTGGGTTCAACCTGCAGCGAGATGCCTTTGTCGCGACCGCTACCGCCATCGCGTTGCTGGTGGACGTGTTTCGTATGCCGGTTTACGCGGCTGTGCAATTCCACGCCATCGTCTCGCAGTGGCCTCTGGCCGCGATGGCGACAGTGGGAGTCGTGATCGGGACGCTGTCCGGGAAGTGGATGTTGCGGCGCATTCCGGAGAATGTGTTTCGCCTGATCGTTTCGGGCATCATTCTGGCGCTGGGAGTCTGGATGCTCCTGCATCCGGGCTCGTGAGGCGGTCGCGGAATTGCCACTCCGGGATGACAGCAGGTCCCTCCACTACGCTTCGCTCCGGTCGGTATGACAGCTCATTCAGAGCGCATACTATTCTGGAGCACACATTATTCCGGAGCACAGGTTATTCTGAGGCGTACGTTCGTGACATTGCCCTAGAGCATCGTTTACAGCGTCTCGTCGTGCCGAGGCATATGTCCGGTCGGCGTGCCCGGCGAAATGAGCTGCCCCCCGGTGATGACCTGACCGGGCGGAGTCTGGCGGGGAACGTTGGGAACGCCTCGCGACTTGTTATAGGCGCGGTAAGCGAAGAGGATCGCCAGCAACGGTGCGGCCAGCAGCCATCCCCAGAAGCCGAAAATCAGGCTGAGCAGGATAGGCACAATCAGCGATGCCCAGATGGGCACGCGGGCGGTTCGGCGCATGATGACCGGCTGCAGCAGCAGGCCGTCAATGACGATCACCACGCCGTAGAGAATCAGGACGTAGAGAAATCCCTCGAAGCCATCCGCGATGAGCGCCGACACGGCTGGACCAACGAATGCTATGACCGGGCCGAAGTGGGGAATAAACTGCAATCCCGCTGCGAGAATTGCCCAGAAGGGCGCGAACGGCACGTGCAGGTACCAGAGCCCGGCCCACCACAATGCACCCACGGCCAGCGCGTCGTAGCATTGTGCGACGAACCAGCGCCGCAGAGCGTCGGCGGTGAGGTTAATGTGACGGGTAAACTGCATTCTCTTGTTGGATGCGGGCCGCTCGGGACGGTCTCGCACCCATGCTACACTCGAAGCTAGCCACTTGGCATTTAGCACTCAGTACTTCGCCGTGAGGGTTGGTTTCAGGTTCGGCCGTTGTGGTTTGGCTAATTGCTAATTGCCAACTGCTAATTGCTATATGAAATTCGGCGTCATCATCTTCCCCGGTTCCAATTGCGACCACGATGCTTATTGGGTGATTTCTGAAGTTGCCAAGCAGCCGGTAACTTTCCTGTGGCATGACTCACCCGACCTGCAGGGCTGCGACGCAATCATCGTGCCGGGAGGCTTCGCCTACGGCGACTATCTCCGCACTGGGGCAATCGCCAAGTTCTCCCCGGTCATGGAATCAGTGCGCAAATTTGCCGGCGAGGGCGGCCTGGTGCTGGGCATCTGCAACGGCTTTCAGATCCTGTGCGAAGCAGGACTGCTGCCCGGAGCACTACTGCGCAATGCGGGGCTGAAGTACGTTTGCAAACCAGTACACATCCGGGTGGAGAGCACCAACACGCCCTTCACGCACCAGCTTACGAAAGGCGAAGTGCTGGAGATTCCCATCGGCCACATGGAAGGTAACTACTTCTGCGATGAGCAAACCCTGGCCGAACTGAAGGATCAGGACCGCATCATCTTCCGCTATGCGACGCCTTCAGGCGAAATCAGCGCCGCGGCTAATCCCAACGGATCGCTGGAGAACATAGCCGGGATCTGCAGCGCCGGGCGCAACGTGCTGGGCATGATGCCGCATCCGGAGCGCGCCGCCGAGGCGGAGTTGGGCATGACCGACGGCGCCAAAGTATTCCACTCACTGGTATCGGCGATGGTAGCGAAGTAGACCGCTGTTCGCCATTCGCTCCTCGCGAATCCACGCTCAACCAATCGCCCTGGCGGTCACACAGTAGGTTATAAATCTCATTCCTCAGCGCTCCGCCGAACTTCTCGGTGGTTGTCAGCATCCAAGGACAAAGACCTGGCGCGCACCCTATGCGAACTGGACCTTTACCCTTACGCGGCTGCTGGATTCTTCTATCGTTGCTCCTTGTGCCTGGTGTGGCTCGCGCCCAGCAGACGCCCGGTTCACCGTTCGCGGACAACCAACTCTGGGATTTTGGCGTGTGGGGCGCTGAGGCCGTGGGTAAACGGGGAGGGGAAGACTTTGGAACCGCGCTGATGACGATGGCCGGATTTCATGCCGGCCGGGTCGTCTACGAGTACGCGCATCCGGGTGCGGGCAAACGCACGTTGGAATACACCATCGACTTGGAGCCGTTGTTCCTGGTGACGCATCCGCAGCGGGCCTATGGCGGCGGTTTTGCTCCGGTGGGGGTGAGGTGGAATTTCGTTCCGAGGGGCCGCTATCGAACGTTCGTGGAGTTCAATGGCGGCGGGATGTTCACCCAGAAGAACGTTCCCCAGGGCGATACCTCGAGCTTCAACTTCACGGTATCGACCGGTCCTGGCGTGATGATCGCGTTGTCACGGAACCAGGCTCTCAGCATCGCGCTGCATTACTGGCATTTGTCCAACGCAGACATGGGCAACGAGAATCCGGCTTACAACGCGATTCAAATTGTCGTGGGCTATCACTGGCTGAAGGCGAGAGCGATGGCGGGCAAAGTCGTCTCGGCCGCCCCGGCTAGTGCTACGGCGAAGCCGTAAACTCCAGCGCGAAGACACCCTTCTAGATTTCCCGGAATCGCTAAAGCCCTCTCTTCGTGGGCATCCGGGGAACGGCTTCCTTCGCATGCGTCCGCCTAACATGTTACCGGACAGGCATGAATGCGGAACCCGCCGGTCGCATGACGGCTGAATGTGTTGGCGCTCGGTAAATGCTAGTGGCTCTTTCCATTTTCCGTTATTCTGTGTCGAGCAAAACTCCTGCGTTTACCTATGACCACCAAGCTACAAGGCTCGTTCGATCGCAAGTTCATCCCGCTCACCATACGCTTCGATCATGCCCTACTGTTCGCGTCGCAGGTGCATCGCGAGCAGGATCGCAAGAAGAGCGGCATTCCCTATCTTTCGCATTTGCTGGGTGTGGCCTCCATCGTGTTGGACTACGGCGGCGATGAGGAGATGGCCATCGCGGCCCTGCTCCATGACGCGGTCGAGGACCACGGCGGGCGTCCTATGCTGAAGGTGATTGAGCAGATTTTTGGGCCGCGGGTAGCCAAGATCGTGGATGGCTGCACCGATTCGTACGTCGAAGATCCGAAGAAGAAGGAGAATTGGGAGCGGCGCAAGTTGCGTTACCTGCATCGCGTGCGCCACGAAGACGCAGAGACTCGCTTCGTCTCGGCAGCCGACAAGCTTTACAACGCACGCGCGGTTCTCCGCGACCTGCGCTATGACGGCGAGATCGCATTCGCGCGCTTCTCGGCACCCAAGGCAAAGACGCTGTGGTACTACCGATCGCTGGTGAGGGAATATCGCCTGGGGGGGATCACGCATCGGCTCAAGCCGCTGATCGACGACCTGGATCGGGTAGTGACCGAGGTCGAGCACATCTCGGGGATACTGGCTTCTCCTATCCGTCCGCCGCGCCGCATCACCAACAAGCTGAAGAGTAAGCGCTAAGGCCGGGCGCGCTACAATCGCCTGTTGGATCCAAGAGGAGGGTTGTGGCCACCAGCGAAGCCGAGCGCATCACCGAACTGCTGAAGACCGCCAAGACCATCGCTGTTGTCGGACTTACCGATTCGCCCCTGCGGCCCAGTTACGGCGTCTCACACTACATGCGGGCACGCGGTTACCGCATTATTCCGGTGAATCCCAACATCAAAGAGTGGGAAGGCGAGAAGGCTTATGCCTCGCTGCTCGAGGTACCGGAGAAGATCGACATCGTCAACGTATTCCGCCGCTCCGAGGCGGTGCCCGAAGTGGTGGAACAGGCGATCCAGATCCAGGCTCCGGCGATCTGGATGCAGGAAGGTGTGATTCACCAGGAGGCTGCCGAGAAAGCGCGCCAGGCGGGCATCTTCGTCGTGATGGACTTGTGCATTTTGAAAGAGCATCGCCGGAGGGAGTAACAGCTTTCACCACAGAGGCACGGAGACACGGAGACACGGAGAATTTTTGCCAAGACAAGTTCTAGCTGATAAAAGCGTTATTGCGACTGGTGGCTCGCAACCGACTGGAAAGCAGGTTCCTCGGCTAGGCTAAGGCTAGGGATGACAGTTCCAAATCCGCGAGAGTAAACGATTTTCATTTTCAACTTTCTGCTTTCTTTTCCGTCTCTCCGTGTCTCCGCGCGGGACTTGCCTTCGTCTTCCTGATCTCTTCCAGCCGCGCCTTAATGCGCTTTTCGATGCCTTCCTCGGTGGGGTGGTAGTACACGCGATCCTTTAGGTTATCGGGCAGGCATTGCATGTCGGCAACTTTCGCTTCCAGGTTGTGCGCATACTGATATCCCTCACCGTAGCCGAACGCCTTCATCAGCCCGGTCGGCGCGTTGCGCAGATGCAGCGGTACGGGATCTTGTGCAGTGCGCTCTACGTCTTCCTGCACTGCTCCATAGGCGACGTAGACCGCGTTTGACTTCGGTGCCGCGCAGAGATAGACCACTGCCTGCGCCAGCGCCAGATCGCCTTCCGGCATGCCCAGGAAATCGAACGCGTCCCGAGCGGCAAGCGTGATGCCGAGAGCGTTGGGGTCGGCCAGACCGATGTCTTCGACGGCCATGCGCACCACGCGGCGCGCAACGTACAATCGGTCTTCGCCGGCTTCCAACATTCGAACCAGCCAGTAAAGCGCGGCGTCAGGATCGCTATTGCGCACGCTCTTGTGCAGCGCCGAAATGAGTTTGTAATGCTCCTCACCCGCCTTGTCGTACATCAGGACGCGCTTCTGCAGCGCGTCGGTAACGATGGCATCCGTGATGCGGGGTTCGGCGCCCTGGTTTTGCTGACTGACGGCCTGCTGCTCAATGGCCAGCGTCGCTGAAACATCGAGAACGTTGTAAGCGCTGCGTGCGTCTCCGCTGGAATAGGCCGCGATCTTGCGCAGCGCAGTTTCTTCCGCCTCGACGTGCAACTCGCTCAGGCCTCGCACTTCATCGTGCAGGGCCCGCTGTAACAGGCCGACGATCTGCTCTTCGGTCAGCGGCTTCAGGACATACACGCGAGAACGCGACAGCAGCGCGGAGATGATTTCGAACGACGGATTCTCAGTGGTGGCGCCGATCAGGCGAATGCTGCCCTTTTCGACATAAGGGAGGAACGCATCCTGCTGGGCTTTATTAAAGCGATGCACCTCGTCGACGAAGACGATGGTGCGAGTTCCGTACTGCCGCGCGCGCTCAGCATCGGCCATGACCTGCTTGATTTCTTTGATCCCGCTGAGCACGGCGGAGAACTCGATGAAGTCGGCATGGGTCATGCGGGCGATGATCTTGGCCAGTGTGGTTTTGCCCACGCCGGGCGGACCCCAGAAGATTAATGAGCCGGTGTCGTCGCGCTCAATCTGTACGCGTAACGACTTGCCCGGACCGAGAATGTCCTCCTGGCCAACGAACTCGTCGAGGGTGCGCGGACGCATCCGATCGGCCAGCGGACGCGACTTATCGACGGCATCATCAGGCGGCGGGTTGGTTTGGAAAAGGCTCAAGGCTTCTTCACCACGGAGTACACGGGAGAGCACGGGGAATTCAGAGAATCCTTCGGACGATCCCGTCTCTTAGCATCCGAACGTTGAAATTAATCAGGAGGCCGACCCGCATCCCACTTAGGCGCAAATAGGTTAGAAGCTGCGCATGATGAATGGGAAGTATCTTTTCGACGGATTTCAGCTCGACAGCGATCTTCTCGCTGATTACCAGGTCCATCCTGTAACCGCAATCAAGGTGAATACCCTTATAGTCAATCGGCAGTGCGATCTCAGGTCGAAAATCGATGCGCCGCGTCGCCAGTTCATGACACAAGCAAGCTTGATAAGCAGATTTCAGAAGACCGGGGCCCAACTCCCGATGGACCTCAACCGCGGCCGAGATAACTTCGCCGGTAAGCCCGGCATGTAGCAAACGCGGACGTTCGTTGAGCTGAAAGCTGTTTTCTGTCTGATGAATCACAACGCCTCCCGATACAGCGGAAACAGAATGATTCTATTCTCTCTTCCTCCGTGCTCTCCGTGATCTCCGTGGTGAAAAGACTCACTTTCGCTGCCTCGCCGCTTCGTACAGCATGATCGACGCGGCTATACCTGCATTGAGCGATTCGACGAGGGACGATTGTGGGATCGCCACGATTTCGTCCGCCTGCGCCAGAACGTCCTTGGGCACGCCCGCTCCTTCGCTGCCGACGATGAATGCCAGTGACCCACGCAGGTCCGTGTCGGAAATTGAGATGCCGTGATGCGACGATGTGGCTAGCAGACGGACTCCACGAGCCTTGATTTCTTGTAAGGCTATCGCCAGTTCGACCTTCACCATCGGCAGACGAAACAAGGAACCCGCCGAAGCTCGCACTGCCTTCCAATTCCATGGGCTGACGGTTTTTTCGCCAAGCAGTAATCCCGTGACCCCGAAGGCCTCGCCTGATCGCGCAATCGTCCCCAGATTTCCCGGATCCTGGAGGCCGGCGGCGATGACCAACAGAGCCGGCTTGGCAGCCAACACACCCTCGAGGTCGAACGCCTTCACCCGCACCAACGCAGCTACGCCTTGTGGGGTCTCGCTCGGCACGGCACTGGCGAAAACCTCGTCCGGCAGCAGTAGAGCTTCGGTGTGGAATGACAACTGGGGCAACAACTTGCGCGCGCGCTCCCGGGCCGACTGGCTGAAGAAGACCACGCTCAACCGCAACCCGCTACGAATGGCCTCTTCCACTAGATGCATGCCTTCGACCGCAATCTCGCCCTGCGGGTTGAGAGTGGCTTCGGCGAAGCCGCGACGCAACTCCTTCACCCGCGAGTTCTGGCGGCTATCAATGCGGCGCAGGCGATCTTCGAATTTTGCCGGAGGCGTCATTCGGCCTTGGAAAACCGGCGTCTATCGTACACCGTAGACGGTTCCCGCTTCTTGGTCAGTTTGCAGGATGCCTGCCTTTCGCGCAGGCGCGAATCAGCACGCAGAGATCTCTCGCTGCGTAACCGAAGCTTGCTCGAATGGCAATAAACTGACCCACTACCTCGTTCCCGAATCGGTACCGTGTGGCAGGGCCGCTCGTGATAATCTGCTGTGTGGCTGTTGCACGGAGCGATGGGTTAGGGCTCGCTCCGACCCTGCTTACGAAGAGAAGACACCGGTGCGTCCCGAAATCGTAAAAATCAACAGTAAAGAGCCGGAAGCCTCCCTGGTTACGTACGTAGCGGAGAAAATTCGCGCCGGGGAAGTGTTGGGCATGCCGACCGATACCTTCTACGGTCTCGCCGTCGATCCCTTCAATCTGCACGCGGTCGATCGGGTTTACGAGATCAAGACGCGCTCGCGGCACAAGCCGCTCTCGCTGCTGATCGAGTCCGTTGATCAGGCGGCAGAACTGGCGTGGCCGGTCCCCGAGATCTTCTACCTGCTCGCGCGCCGCTTCTGGCCGGGACCGCTGACCATCATCGTGAAAGCCGATCCCAAACTGCCGCTGAAGGTGACCGCCAATACCGGCAACGTGGCCTTGCGGGTGCCGGCAGCGGAAGTTCCGTTGGCCATCATCCGTTCGGCGGGGCTGCCCATCACAGCCACGTCAGCCAATCTTCACGGCGAATCTGAGTGCACTTCGGCGATGCAGGTTCGCGATCAGTTGGGCGATTGCCTGTCGATCATCGTCGACGGCGGCCAGTCTCCGCGCGATATGCCCTCCACCATCATCGATCTGACCAGCGAGGATGGCCACTGGCGCCTGCTGCGGCAAGGCGCCATTCCCGAGGAACAGATTATCGAGCTCTTGGGGCAGGAGTAATCGCCACGGCGGTATTGAAGGGTAAATTTCATCCCCTCCGCTGGTTCGTGGCGCTCATCGCGCTAGGCGCAATGGGATTTCTGCTTTATACCAGCGCGCAGATCATGCGGGAGGCGGGCGTCGACGAAGAGCACCCGGTTGACGCCATCGTGGTGTTTGGTGCGGCGGAATATGTTGGCCACCCTTCCCGGTCTATCGGGCTCGTCTGGACCATGCCTACAACTTGTTTGAGCGAGGATTGGCGCCGGTGGTCATCACCACGGGCGGGGCGGCCAACGATCCTCATTTCAGCGAAGGCCAGGTGGGGCGCGACTACCTGGAAGCGCGTGGCGTACCGGACGGCAACCTGATTGCCGAAACCCAGGGCGGCGATACCGACGAATCGGCACAACGTGTAGCCGTCATCCTGCGAGCCAACGACATGCATAGCTGCCTGCTAGTAAGCGACGCGTATCATCTTTACCGGGCCAAGCAGATGATGGCTCGCGAGGGCGTGACGGTATACATTTCACCGCGTCCTGGCTCAATTCCGAAAACTGCTTTTGCCCGTTGGATGGCCGCCCTGCGTGAAAGCTTCAGCTACGTGCTGTATCGCGCCCACGTAAGGTGAAGCTGCTTTCGCGGTTGGCTAGCCTGTGATTGCGGTCGGCCGCTTTTCTTGAGCCAAAGAAGGAAGGAAGCTTGTGAGCACGCGATAGATACACGCCACATCCTGGAATCGCTGCTATTCGCATGCGTTCTCCTGAAGTGTGGCCGCTTGCCGGGAAGCGAGTCTGACGCTTACACGGACGGCAACGAAAGCTCCAGGAACTCAACGGTGAAGCGCGAGGTTAATCGGGGATGTACGTCGCTAAAGAGGAGTTCATTTTACGGGTCGCCTCAGGCCGCAGTGTGCTGCACCTCGGTTGTGTGGGCTTTACCGACGTGCCGCCCGACGAGCGCGCTAAGTTCGCCAAGCAGAGCCTGCACTGGAAGCTCACCCAGGCATCGGAAACCGTGGGCATCGATTACAGCGTTGCGGTGATCGACGAATACCGCAAACTGGGAGTATTCACCAACATCGTCGCTGGAAATGTCGAACGGCTCGACGAGGTACAACTGGCACGCACGTTCGACGTCGTAATCGCGGGCGATATTATCGAGCACTTATCCAACCCCGGACGAATGTTGGATGGCATCAAACGATTCTGCACCAGCAACACCCAGGTCATCATTACCACCCCGAATGCGTTTGGCGCGCCAAACTTTCTTAGATATTCAGCCGGAAGGTTCCAGGAAGGCGCTGAGCACGTGATGAGTTTTAACGAGCAGAATCTCGCGACCCTTTTGCATAGACACGGATACTCTCTCAGCGAATTGCATACCTGCTTTCAGCCACGTTCCATGGATAAACACTTCGCCAGTTCCTTCACCTTGGGAAGAAAAATCTTCGAGCTGTTTCCCCGGTTTGGCGGTACTCTTCTGGTGGTTGCGAAGGTCAAGCCGACAACGGCTGACTGAGGAAGACCGTTGGACTCGGCTGAAATCGAGCCTCCCGCTTGAGATGAAAGAGCCGCGCGCTGTCGTTGGACACGGCCGCTGATGCCGACGAAGAGCAGCGTCCTTACTTCAGGAGCGCCAACACCCGCGCCGGGCCGCCGGAGCCCTTTTCCAGCTTGATGGGGGCGACAACGACCGTGGCTCCCGACGGCGGCACCAGTGCCAGGTTGGCGACATTTTCCAAGTGATACACGCTCTCTTTCGAGGTGAAGTAGTGGACGGGATAGGTAGTGGTTGCGCCTATGTCCACGCTCATGGTGTCGATCCCGAGTCCCACAATGTCGCGGGTCTTAACCAGGAACTTAGCGGCTTCCAGCGAAAATCCGGGGTAGTGCGTCAAGTGATCGCTTTGCTCGTTGCGAAATTCCTTCTGCGAATTCCAACGCTCCTCCCAGCCGGTGTAAGCCATCACGACCGCGCCTGATGGAATCTGGCCGTGGGCATCTTCCCACGCCGCGATATCCTGCACGCTCACTTCATAGTCGGGATCGTTCCTGGCGTCGTTGCGCACGTCGAGAACTACCAGCGGTCGAATCAGTCGTTCGGCGGGAATCTGATCGACCGTCCACATACCCGCGGCAAAATGCGCCGGGGCGTCGAGATGTGTACCGTAGTGTTCCTGGGTGCTGAAATGGCGCGAATAATATCCGTCGCGCTCGAGGTTGCCCAGCTCGTTTGACTGAAACGGCGACTGCTCGGTGCCTTCCCAGTTCGGAGACCGGTCGTCCAGAGTGTGGGTGAGGTCGATGACCGCGCGATGGGCGTTGGGATCGGGCATGGAAGGTTTGTGCTGTGCGAACAATAAGAGCGCCAGCGCCAGACTACAGCCTATCGCAAATGTCTTCCAGTTCAACATGCCGGGCGAGGCAAATTACCCCTCTGTCAAAGATGCCGGACCCAGGTTAGACGGTTCCAGGAATCCGAGGTTACATGGAGAGAACACGGCCAATATGGGAAAGATGTGGCAAGGCGCTTGAAGTATGGGATGATCCGAGGGGCAAACCAGCGAGAGGGGGCCTTCGACTCCCGGCGGCGAGAAGCAGGCCGCCCGCGCTCAGGATGACACCCTAACCCTTTGTCATCCCGACCGGAGCGGAGGGATCTGCGGTCTCACAATTTCCCTTGGAAACAGGTGTCAGGTTTTATGTTCGGACTGAAGTCCTCGGTCGGGATGACAAACCTATAGGTATGAAATAAACCCGCGCTTGCGGCTTCAGCTACTTGCCCCTCTCCAACGCAAAGCTGAACCACAGCGAGTTCGAGCCGTTGTAGTCGACGCCCGAGCGTCGCTGGGTTGCAAAGCCCATGTGCTCGGCTTGCAGCGAACAGCCTTTGCAAGGCTTCTCCAGCACGATCTGGTAGCGGCCATCGCGCTTGGAGTTCGCCGTGCCGACTACAGCACCGCCGGCATCGGTCAGCGTGACCTTAGCGCGGGGTACGGGCCAGCCGCCTTCGTCGGTGATGACGCCTTGCAGCTTTCCCGACGCGGCGGCAGGCCTTCGGGAATGGAGTCGCGGAACATGTAGCCGGGACCGCGCAGCGGACGGCCGCCCATCTGGCCCGTGACCTTGTCGTGCTGCAGCGCCAGTACGCCGTTGACGAAGACATATTCGAAGCCGACCGAAGGCTTGTTGGGATCGTCGAAGGTGGCAGTGTCGCGCACTTTCTCCGGATCGAAGATGGTGATGTCGGCGAAATAGTCAGTGCGCAGCAGGCCGCGATGGTCAAGCTTCTCGCGTTGTGCGGGCAGCGAAGTGAATTTGCGAATCGCGTCTTCCATCCGCAGGTTGTGTTCGTCGCGCACGTATTTGCCAAGAATGCGCGCGAAGCTGCCATACGCGCGGGGATGCGACTTTCGACTCGCCCAGCGGGCCCGTCGGGCTCGACCGCGCCGTAGTCGGTGCCGACACTGACCCACGGCTGCTGCATGGCTAGCTTCACGTCGGCTTCGCTCATCAGGAAATACACTGCGCCCACATTGTCGCGATCGGCGATAACTAGAGTCCATCAAGGCATCCAGCGGATCCTTGTTGTCCATCCTGGCGATCTCAGCGACGGTCTTGCCTTCATATTTGCGCAGATCGGGGTTTAGCACCGAGATCACCAACACGCCGTCGGCCCCGCCCGAACCAAGCCACAGATTCTCAAAGGAAGTGCTCGGGGCCATGACTTCCTTGCGAATCTGGGCCCGAATCTTAGGGTCTTTCAGTCGCTTGACGAACTCATCCGTACCTCCGGCGTGATACTTCGCGGGAATGACCGCGCCCAGCGACGTGGCCGCACCGGTATAAGGATACTGATCCGCGGTGACATCGACGCCGCTGGCGCGCGCCTGCTCGATAGCTGCGATTACTTGCGGCATCTTGCCCCAGTTTTGCTTGCCGGCAACTTTGAGGTGAAAGATTTCGACCGGAATGTTGGCTTCACGGCCGATCTGGAAGGCCTCGTTCAGCGCGTCCGCTTCGGCATCGCCCTCATTGCGCATGTGCGAGGCGTAGATACCGCCCTTCTTGGCTGCAACCTTGGCCAGGGCGATGAGTTCGTCGGTCTTGGCGTAGGAACCGGGAGAGTAGATCAGCGCGCTCGACAATCCCATGGCCCCGTCACTCATGGCGTCGTCGACCATGATTTCCATCTGCTTCAGTTCATCGGCAGTAGGGGCGCGGTCTGCCGTGCCGATGACCATGTGCCGTACCTGGGCCGCGCCTACGTAGGTTCCCAAATTGATGCCGCTACCTTGCTTGGTCAAGCGCTCGAAGTATTCTTCCAGCGACTGCCAGTCGGGAGTGAGATGGAAGTGCTGGTAGAAGTCCGCGTGCTCTTGGTTCAGCAGGTCGTTCGTGGGAGCGATGGAGTCGCCCTCGCCGGTGATCTCGGTAGTGATGCCTTGCGTCAGCTTGCTAACTGCTTGTTTGTCGATGAGCAGGTTGATCTCCGACTGGCCCAGCATATCGATGAAGCCGGGAGCGACGATCAACCCTTTGGCGTCGATAGAGTGCTTGGCGACGAGCGTGGGATCGGCCTTGCCCACAAACGCAATGCGATCGCCGATGATGCCGACGTCGGCGTAAATCCAGGGATTTCCGCTGCCATCGATGACGCGGCCGTTGCGGATGAGGTAGTCGAATTCCTGGCCGAAGAGAGGAAGCGCCAGGGTGAAGAACAGCAACAGCAGGATGAGTTTCGTTCGTAGCAAGCTCAGCTCCGCGGTTAGTGTGGGTCCGATTTTCAGCTCAGTGTTCAGGACATGCTACACCGGAAGACCGCTGTCTGGCTCTGGTTGTTTCCCCGTCAAGCTACGCTAAGGGCATTCATGGTGAAACCACCGGCTACCGACCGTATCACGCACGACCAAATTTCCCACAGCTGTTCGGGGGCGATTGCGCTACCCCAGACCTCATTTCAAGAAATTGCTGCAGAATGTCCGCGATCGCGTTAAAAGCTGCAATTTCGGCAAGCGAATGAAATCAGGTAGGTCGCGTTCGCCGGGCAGTAGCCGAGCAGAGACACCGTCCCGCTGATGATAGGGGCGCAGATATCGTATCCGCTTGTCTGCTGGTGTCAAGTGATAAGTTCGGCATTAGAGATGGGGTAATCCTGGCCAAGAGCCGCAGCGGTGAGTGCTTTCCCAGGAACCCAGAGGCTCAAGCCAGCCTGCCGTCCTGCCGATGAACAGGCTGAGCAGCAGTGCTTTCGGCGACGTATGCCCGGCCGGCATTCGATTCCCTCTGATCGGAGAGCCGTTGGGCTGACGAGACTGAGTTGGTCGAACAACTTGTTCCCCAGTGCCGCGGACTGAATTGCTTGCGGTGATGTGCCGATCGAGCTGGAGAAGAGTACCGCGAACCGGCGGGAAACCTCGTTCCGGAGTTTAGGGGAAGACATGGCTTGTGAAATCAGTCAAGACGAACTGACAAACGTAGTCGACGAGATTTTCGGCTCCATGGCGGGGATGCAACTGATTCCTTGCGCCACGGTCGTTCGTCCCGATAAAAGCACAGAGTTTATCGTCTCGGCAGTGCAAATTGTGGGCGTCTGGCAAGGGGCGGTGCGGCTGGACATCAGCATCGAATTAGCTCGCCAGGCATGCGCCCGGCTGCTTGGAGTTGAGCCCTCCGACCTGTCTCAGGATGACATTCGCGACGCTGCCGGCGAGCTGGCTAACATTACCGGCGGCAGCGTCAAAGCCTTGCTGGCCCCGACTTGCAGCTTGTCATTGCCCTCGGTCGTGATTGGCCAGAACTATGAATTCAGCCTGCCTCAAGGCAAAGTGATGCGGGAGTCGTCGTTCTCCCATGAATCCGGCATCTTGTTAGTTAGTATTATTGAGAAGCAGGGGCCCTAAATCGCATCGACCCGGGCGCGTGCCTCGGCATCAAATCGCTAGGAGTCCGGAGAATCGTGGTGAGACGAATGGTGAAGAGAATTGCTGTCGCCTGGATCGTGCTGGTGCTTTCCTTGCTTGCCCTCGCTGCCGATACCTACCAGCAAGGCAAGATCGTGAAGTGGGAGAACGGCACCTATGCCGTGAATTCCAAGAAGAAGCCGATGAAGAACTGGATCATCTATCAGTTGCAGACGGACAACACCACCTATTCCATCGCTCGCCAGAAAGAAACCAAGCCGCAAATGCAGGCCGGAGAAGTCGTACAGTACGAGTTGAAGAAGAACAACCAGGTCACGGTGATCGACGCCAACGGCAAAAAGCACGATTACCAGATCGTCGGCCAAACGGCGCAATAATGCCGCGTTTCGCTCCTCGCTCTTTCCCACTCCACCTTCAGCCTATGCCACCCAGAACCTACTTGCGTTCCTCGGACGGTTTGCCGTCAGTCCGTGACACGCGGGTGTACTTACCCTGAGAGAAACGCCATCGTTCGGTCCCGGTCACGGGGATTTTTCTTATCGGCTCGGAATCCGTTACTTCCGTACCGGACAGGATAAGCAAGATGTCGAAGTAGTCCGGGTTCTCTCCCGGCACGAATTCCAATTTTCTCGAATAGGAGTAGCACGGTACGCTACTGCCGGTTTCACAGCCGTCGAACCGGTCCGACGTAGTTGCGAAGAACGCGCGAGTCACTTTCCCCGCCCACGGGACAAGCAAAGAAACCGTGTCGGTGAATTCATCTTGTCCTCCATAGATCATGCTGAGTTCCACGCCCATTCGGTTCTGACCGATCTGCACCAGTTTCGCGTCCGGAGGACCGCCGAATTGGCCATACAGTGTTACGTCTCGGCCGAGGCTTTCCCGCTTCCACCCACCTTCTCCGCGTACGAAAGTAGCCATGCCGATCAGGGGCGCACAAGCGTGGCAACCAAACATCACCTTCGCGGTTTTGGGATTCGTCTTGCGCAGAATCGCGTATGTCAGCAAGAAGACCTTTTCCACACCGCCGTCAACCGCGGTCGCGGTGAAGAACGGTTTTACCATTACGGTTGTGCCGGGAACGAAGTTGCCGTCGGGATCGCTCGCGCTATCGGACGCAACCGTCCAAAGGGAATTCTGCCCGGTAGGGTTTTGGGTAACTGGACCAACGTTGCCGTAGAGCGACAACATGGCGGACGCAATGCTGAAATCGGCGGGTACGGGTCGATCGGAAGCAGAGACGATGCGATTGGGTTGTTGGCAGAGAGCCGAACCACTCAGGATCGCCAGGACTGCGAACACCATTTGCGATCGGATTCTCACGGCCTCACTTCTTCTCGCGGATCTGAAACTGAAAGCTGACGGCTGACAGCTGATTGCTATCCCAGCGCCTGCTCCAGATCTGCAATCAGATCCTCCACATCCTCGATTCCCACCGAGATCCTTACCATGCCGTCCGTCAGCCCGATGGCTTTGCGGCCTTTTTCGCCGATGGCCGCGTGGGTCATGGTCGCCGGATGGGAGATCAGCGTCTCCACCCCGCCCAGCGATTCGCCCATGGTGCAGATGCGCACCCGCTTCAGCAGGCGCTTGGCATTGGCCAGTGAGCCAGTCTCGAAGGTGATCATCGAGCCGAAGCCCGACATTTGGCGGCAGGCCAGGTCGTACTGCGGATGGTTCTTTAATCCTGGATAGAAAACTTTCTTCACCTTGCGATGGCCGCTGAGATAGTCGGCCATCACGCGGCCGTTGTCGTCGTGCTGCTTCATGCGGACGACCAGCGTCTTCACCCCGCGCAGCACCAGCCAGCACTCGAAGGGCGACATGATGGCGCCCGCAGCTTTCTGCACGAACGCCAGCTTCTGCGCCTGCTCGCGCGTGCTGCAGACCAGCACGCCACCCAGTCCGTCGCTGTGGCCGTTGAGAAACTTGGTGGTCGAGTGCATGACGATGTCGGCGCCCAGCTTGAGCGGTTGCTGGAAATACGGCGACATGAAGGTGTTGTCGACCACGACCTCGCAGCCACGCTTGTGCGCGATCTCGCTGACGGCAGCGATGTCGGTAAGTCCCATCAGCGGATTGGTCGGCGTCTCGATGTAGACGTAGCGCGTGTCCTTGCGAATGGCGCCGGCGACATTGCGCGGATCGGCCGTGTCGACGTAGGTGAACGCCAGGCCGAAGTTGGTCATCAACTGGTTGAACAACCGCGGTACGCCACCATAGAGATTATTGGACGCGACTACATGATCGCCGGCCTTCATCAGCTGACATAGCGCGGCGACCGCGGCCATTCCACTGGCGAAGACCGGTGCGGCAACGCCGCCTTCCAGCGAGGCCAGGTTTTCCTCCAGACGCGTGCGGGTGGGATTGCCCGCGCGGGAGTAATCGTAGCCTTTGGTCTTGCCCAGCTCTTCCTGCGCATAAGTTGAGGTGGCAAAGATGGGAGGAGCGACGGCTCCGGTGGATGGATCAGCTTCACCGCCGACATGGATGGCGCGAGTCGAAAAGCCAGGAGCGTTCTTCTTAGGCATAAAGTCAATTCACCACAGATATACGGAAGCACAGAGTTAAAGAATCATTTCACCACTCCGTGTCGTTGTTTGTCGGTGGTGAAAAATCGCTTAGCGTTTGTCGTTGAACTGGAAGATGCCTTTCGACAAATAGCGCTCGGCGGAATCTGGGATGATGGTTGCAACGCGTTTGCCCGGACCCAGGCGGCGGGCAATCTCGAGTGCCACAAAAACATTAGCGCCGGAGCTCGATCCCGCCAGCACGCCTTCCACCGCCGCCAGCTTCTTGACCATGTCGAAGGCGTCGTGGTCGGTGACCGCGATAATCTCGTCGGCCAGCGAGCTATTGAAGGTCTTGGGGATAAAGCTGGCGCCGATACCTTCCACTTCGTGGTCGCCCTTCTCGCCGCCGCCCAGCACCGAGCCTTCGGTCTCCACCGCAATCGCCAGCGTCTTGGGATTGCGCTCTTTCAGGTAGCGCGCCACGCCGCTGAATGTTCCTCCCGTGCCGCAGCCGATGACGATGGCATCAATCTGTCCGCCGAGCTGATCGTAGAATTCGCGCGCCGTGGTCTCGTAGTGGTAGTCGGGATTGTCCTGATTTTCGAATTGCCCGGCGATAAAAGAATTGGGAGTGCGTGCGGCGCGTTCCTTCATGTAATCAATCGCGCCCTGCATGCCGTCGGCCGCAGGAGTACGAATCACCTCCGCGCCCAGCGCTTGCATCAGCGTGACCTTCTCTTGCGAGAAGCCTTCCGGAACGGCGAGGACGGTTTTGTAACCGCGACCGCTTCCGATGAGCGCCAGCCCTACGCCGGTGTTGCCGGCGGTGGCTTCGAAAATCGTCGCTCCCGGCCGTAGCTTGCCCGCTTTTTCCGCCTTGGTGATCATGCCCAGGGCAGCGCGATCCTTGATGCTTCCACCAGGGTTGAGATACTCGAGCTTGGCGTAAACATCAGCGGACTCGGGCGGTGCCAGCTTTCGCAGGTGAAGAATAGGGGTTTCGCCGACCAAGTCGGTGATTGCCTCGGCGACGCGGAGAGAAGCCATTTCAGCAGTCTTCATAAGCCTATTGAGCGCAAGAACCTTCAAGGTTACGTGAAGCGCAATGACATGGTCAACGACGCCTGGCCCGAGTTGATAAGATACGAATCTCCGGAGGCATTCTCATAAGAAAGATTTTCGCCATGCTGCGCGAGAGCGCGACCAGCGGAACGGAGTTCTGGCAAACGGTGCCGCTTTCCTCCGTCTGGCTTTTCTATGCGGGAGTATTTTGCCTTTTCTCCACCATCGCCCTCGTCGGCACCATGGGGGACAACACTCCGCTTCCCCCATTGCTGATTGTTCTTCAGACCTTGATTTCAGGCGGTGCTGCGGTGCTGATAGCCCTGGCCGCCGTGCGCCATAGGATCCTGCTGATCATCCTGATTGCGATTGCGGCGATGGCCACGCTGAAGTATCTGGGGCATACGTCGGCTCAGGGGTTCGCGGCTTCGATGCGGGGATCCGCGGCCTCGCACCTGCACGCTCTGGGGTTGGTGGCAGTTTTCGGCATCGCGGGAGCGTGGACCTTCCTGATGATCTTCATATCCACGCAGGGCAAACGGTATTTTCGGCTGCACACAGAGATGTCGCTGGCGCGTGAAATTCACCAGGCGCTGGTGCCCGAGATACGCCGCCAAGTGGGGGAATTCGAAATCTACGGCGCTTCCGTACCCAGCGGAGAGGTGGGAGGCGATCTGGTCGATCTGGTTGAAGATGGCAGGTCGTGGACGGCTTACATCGCCGACGTCAGCGGACATGGAGTCTCGCCAGGCGTGTTGATGGCGATGTTCAAGAGCGCAGTACGCTCCTGGATGCTGGCTGGCTGCGATGTCCGTTATTTGTTGGACGGTGTCCATCGCGCTCTGTATCCCCTGAAAACTGCGAATATGTTTGTGACGGCCGGATTGCTACACGGACGAGAGCAGCAGGTAGTATTATTTCTCGCCGGCCATCCGGGGTTGCTGCACTTCCACCGCAGCACCGGCAGAATCAGCGACTATCCTCCACAAGACCTTCCGCTGGGAATTTTACCGGAGCAGAGCTTCACCCCGAGGCAGTTGATCTGCGAGCCGGGAGACGTATTACTGTTGTTAACCGATGGATTCACCGAGGTCTCCGATCGCGCTGGCGACGAAATTGGAGTCGAACCCCTAAAGTCTGCCTTGCGGCAATGGGGTGCGCTGCCGCTGGCGGAGATCTTTCAGAAGCTGCGTGAGTTAGTCTTAGGATTTGGCCCACAGCTGGATGACCAGACCATGCTCCTGGTGCGCAGGCTTGGTATCGACCATACGCTTTGAAGATATTCGCCAGATGCGTCCGGAGTTCAAGCTAGACCGGTGCGGCGATCACAAGTTGCGAGGAGAGTAAAACCTATGCTGAGAACGACGAAGTGGGGCTTTGCCATTCTGGGAGTGATCTCGTGCTTACTGTCGACCTGGGCGCAAACGAATTCCGCCCCAGCTTCAGCTTCGCCGGGCACCATCACGGGCACGGTGGCGTACGGCGAGCGTATGGCTCTACCGCCAGATGCCGCTATCGACGTGAAACTCCAAGATGTCTCGCTGCAAGACGCTCCCGCCAAGACCATCGGTGAATCCGTGTTTGCGCCGGGCGGTCAGCAGGTGCCCATTCCCTTCCAGCTCTCCTATAGCCCGGCGGACATTAATCCCGCGCACACGTATCAGCTGCAAGCCAACATCAGTGTCAACGGGAAGATGAGGTTCACTTCAACCACGGCCTATCCGGTGATCACGAAAGGCGCGCCCTCGCAGGTGAACATGATGCTGCAACAGGTGCAGCCGGCCGCGGAGACGGCATCGGGAAGGAAGCTGAGGGATACTCACTGGAATCTGGTGGAGTTGAATGGCAATGCCGCAGTCTCCGCCACAAACGGAACACCTGCACATCTGGAACTCTACAAAACTGGGCAGCTTTCCGGTTCGACCGGGTGCAACAATATTGCTGGAAGCTACATCGCCGCCGACGGTGGTCTGCAGGTCACGCCGGGTGCGACCACCATGATGGCGTGCCCTCCGCCGCAGACGCAGCAGGAGCAGGCATTTTTCGCGGCGCTGAAAGCGACCACGGCTTACCACATTGACGGCGACACGCTGGTGCTGCTCAATGGGCAGCAGGTGCTGGCGAAGTTCCAGGCAAAGGCGAAGAATTGAGTTCGGAATGTGTAGCCGAGTTCCAGTCTCGACTGGGCTCCGATGAAGGGTTACGCCTTCTTTTGCTTTTTCTTCGAGGCTTTGGGCTTGAGCGTCTTGACATAGGCATAACTCAAATCCAGATACTTCGCGAGTTCTTTCGTCTTGGGCAACAAGGTCTCGGGCACGGCGACGAACTCCGCCATCACGACGCCGTAGGCCTCGAACAGGGTGGTTTTGTACTTCTTCATGAACTTTTCCCGCTCCGCTTCGGGCAGACGTATAGCCAGATCGCCGGGCGGATTCAATAGTGTGAACATGTGACCGTTGACCGCGGTGTAAGGATGGGTGGCGCCCTTGCGTTCGATTTCCGGATTACTGGCAATCAGCTTGTCGTAGAGCTCAACCTTGGCAACAGGAATGGTGCTCTTCTTTGGCGTGGGCATAACGGGCACCTCGGGTCGTGAGTGAAATGCGTGTAGGAGGATACACCCGAACAGGACACAGGAGACCGTTGGGAGGAGGACAGTTTCGTGAAGTTGACTCACCCCGACGGCGGTTCTGCTCCAGCCTTATTATCAAGATGATGATCCCGCGAAACCTCGAAGCGTTCTTTGTGGTGGCTTTCCTCCTGGCCAGTATCTTTTTACGCTCTGCATCGTCCGCAAAGGAGAAATGCTCGGCTGAGGCCAAGCTGCTGCTTTCACCGGAACAAACTCAGCTTGCGGCGACAGCGCTAGATGCAAGGGAGGAAACCCTCGGCCACGTCTACCTTTTCGATACCGACAAGCTCGATTTGCTGTCGCAGGGAGTAATCGTGAGATTAAGGCAGGGCACGCGCAACGACCTCATGGTGAAGCTGCGATCGCCAGCCGGGAAGGAGTTCTTCGATCCAGGCGAGAAGGGAAGCAAATACAAGTGTGAAGAGGATGTGGCGGGAGGCGAGGCCCGACCCTCATACTCGATTACCACGCCGTACTCCGGTCAGCAGCTTCCCATTACCGGGAATGCTGTGTTTAGCCTGCTAACGCCAGCGCAGAAGAAATTGCTGCAAGAAGCGCAGGTCTCGATCGATTGGAGCCGGGTGCGCAGGATTGCCGACATCCAATCGACGGAGTGGCAAGTTACCGATCAGGGGGACTTCCACAAACTTACGCTGGAGCTTTGGAAGTGGCCGGCTGGCCAGATCCTTGAACTCTCGACCAAGACGCGAGCCGAACCCGGCCCGGCGGCGTATTCCGAGCTACGGCAGCTTGCTAAAGCCAAAGGCTTGTCGTTACTCGCCACCCAGCAGCTCAAGACGGCCATAGTTCTGCAGTCCATCACCTCGAAGTAGACAGCTGAGTTGCTCCGGAGTATAGTCCGGCTGCACACAGGTCAATAGCGAAGCAAGCTTGTTTCAGAGACTGCTACGCGTCAGGTCGCGACTCTTTCACGGCTCCTTACAAAGGAAAATCCCAATGAATAACGCAATCCGCGCTGGTCATAGCAGAAGCGCTTGGCGCTTACTTACTGCCCTTGTAGTTCTCGTAATCGCCATGGCCTTGCCTCGGTTCGCGCATGCGCAATCCATCCTTGCGAAGGTAAGCCAGGACAACTTCACCAACTCCGTCAGTCAACACCGCACGGAGGTTGAGCCCGACACGTACTCGTGGGGCTCTACCATCGTGAGTACGTTTCAGGTTGCGCGCAATCCCGTTTGGGGTGGGGCCGACATTGGTTACTCCACTTCCAGCGATGGCGGACACACCTGGACTTATGGCTACTTGCCTGGGCTCACGGTTAACTACCAGGGCGGAACTTACTATGCCGCCTCCGACCCGTCGGTTGCGTACGACCCCAAGCACGGCATATGGCTGATCGCCACACTGCCATTGGTAGACCCCATCGGAGACATTGCAGTCAGCCGCTCGACGGATGGCATCAACTGGGGAGGTCCGGTGGTGGTAGACAACACCCACAACGACGATAAGGGATGGGTGGTATGTGACACCACACCGACCAGTCCTTACTATGGCAACTGCTATGTGGGATGGGACGCCGCAGCCAGCTCAGGACAGATGAAGATGAGCACGTCCACCGACGGCGGGGTCACCTGGGGCCCGGCTCTGTCGACCGCTGACCACGCTATGGGTCAAGGCGCCCAGCCGCTGGTGCAGCCTAACGGAACCGTCGTGGTCGCTTTCACCAACGGAGGTCTGTACGCCTTCAATTCCACCAATGGGGGCCAGAGCTGGAGCCGGATTTCCACCATCTCGGCGTCGGGCCCAACCCACGGGGAGAACGGTGGATTTCGCAGCCTGCTGCTGCCCAGCGCGGAGATTGATGCGGCTGGAAAACTCTATGTGGTGTGGCAGGACTGCCGTTTCCGTTCCAACTGTAGTTCCAACGACATCGTGATGAGCACCTCGACCGACGGTACGACTTGGAGCAGTCCAGCCCGTATCCCCGTCGATCCGCTGAACAGCACGGTTGACCATTTCATTCCGGGCATCGGCGTGGACCACGCAACTTCGGGATCAACCGCTCACCTCACGCTGGTCTATTACTATTTCCCCATTTCGAGCTGCGGAAACTCGTGCCAGTTGGATGTGGGCTTTGTCACTTCGCAAGATGGCGGCAACACCTGGACCGCTGGGCGCCAACTCGCCGGACCGATGCAGCTGAACTGGCTGCCGAATTCGGACCTGGGCAAAATGGTGGCGGACTACATCAGCGTTTCCTATGTGAACGGACACGCCTACAGCGTCTTCGCGGTGGCCAACCCACTTTCCACCACGTTCTTCAACGAGGCCATGTACACTACGCCGCGCCCTCTGATGGCATCACCCGGCGAACCCAGGTTCAGTTCGGCGGGCGACATGCCCATCCCGGGCGCTAAGTCGGACCACGAACCCAGGGTCTATTACGATGACGAAGGTCGCTACCCGGTTCCACCATGGAAGCAAGGTCACCCGGGGGATGACGGCGGCAATCCGTAGGACATCACGAGCGAACGTTGTTTACGATATTTCTGCCGTGGTGGAACGCGAAATCAGTTTTTCGATTGCCGCCAGGAAGTCCGGTGGGTTCATTCCCTTGGTAAGCACCAGGTCGATGTACCCGACTTCCAGAGGCGGTTCGATCAACCCAGTCAGCAGCACGATGGGCACCTGTGGCTTGAACAGCTTCATCTGTGCTGCCAGTTCCATTCCGGTTGATTGGGACAGCAACTGATCAGTGATTACCAGATCCACAACGTTGTAGCGGAAGAGTCTAAGAGCGTCGTCGGCGTTCGTTGCCGTTACAACTGTGTAGCCGGCAATAGACAAAAGCATATGGCGCAACATCAGAATGTTGGCTTCGTCGTCAACACAAAGAATCGTAATTTGGTTTAGCACCTACACTCACACTTTCATTCATTGGACAGAGGACATCTGGTCGCAGCCTATCGGTGGCTGCGCACTGTTTTAGCAGCTGGATTGCCTTCAAGGATCGGAAGGGCGCAGCGCCGTCAGTAGCCAACGGCGGCCGTGGAATGCAACCCGATGTCAACCAGAAGATTCCTCCGCCAAGTCAACGTTCCTGGCCGAGGTTGCGGACAGGCGATACTGAGCTGCTTCTCTGAAGTATGACAAGGGAGAGCGCTGCTGTCGTTGCGCGAGCGCAAGGTCGTAATTGCGCAAGAGCAATGACCCGATGGCATGAGCCAATGGCGAAGCGATCCAACCTGGGCGTCGGAAGTCTTAAAGCTCGCATAGGGAAAGCTGCTCGGGAGAGCGGACTATGACTTTGCCGCGGGTCTTTATGACCAGTCCCTGACGGTGCCACTGGCTCAACAACCGGCTGGCGGTGAACGGAGTAACGTTTGCCTCGCTAGCCAGTTCCTCATTTCTGACGTCAAGTTCCACTCCGGCGGGAATTTTGTGGCCAATGCCACTGGCGAGACTGGCCAATACGCGGGCGAGTCGTTGCTGAGCACTGTGAGTGGTCATCGAGATGTGGATCGCGCGATAGGCGACCAGGTAATCGAAAGTGATCAGTAGGGTATTTTCGACCAGGCGAGGGTAGCGCTCCGCCAGACCCCGAATGGTGGCGCGGTCCCACATTAGCACGATGCTGTCCCGCACAGTTTCGGTGCTGACCAGATAGTCCTGCGGAGTTGATAGGAAGGCCGCGCCGCCAAAGGTTTCTCCGGGCGGCAGCCACAGAAGCAAGCTCTTTTGGCCCTCCGGGGACATCAAGAAGTAGCGGGCACGGCCGCTGAGCAACAAAAACAGATGGCTGGCGACAGTTTCCTGATTGACGACCACGGAATTGGCCACAAAGCGACGCAGGGTCGCGGCCGATAAGATCAAGTTGACATCTGGCGAGGCGAGGCCCTCCAGAAATCTTGGCTTCAGGTGTCTCACTGCAGCAGCAATTTGGGAGGCAGTCATAGTCGATCCTCGCTCGAAGCAGCGGGTGTCCACTGCTTGAGCTTCCTGCGACTATTCCATCCTAAAACTGCCGAATTAGATAGTTCGGTTCGCGAGCGGGACAATTCCTTCCTGGTGATGATCTGGGAAGAGGTGGCTCTACTTTTCTCCGCTGGGTCCGCCCGCGGAAGCCCGCTCCTGGCCTGCGTAATAGCCGCTTCGGGTGCGCACCTGCAGCTTTTTATAGCCGTGCGCCTGCGCCTCGACTTTCACCGTGCGATAGCCGCCCGAACTTTGCGGATTGGAGGGCTTGTACTGGATGGTGTACTGGTTGCGAATATCGTGAGCGATCTGGCTGGTGATGGCCTGGACCTCACTCAGGTCCTTGGGAAAGAAGGCCACGCCGCCGGTGTCTTCCGCCATTTCGCGAAGGGCACGCCGGGCGCGCTTGGAGTGCTCATCCCCTAGCAATCCGATGGTGTAAACCGTTGGACCATTCTTCTCTTCCAACCGTCGCAGCGCCTGCTCCAGCGATTCACGGCTGGCATTGTCTTCACCGTCGGTCACCACCAGAAGCACTTTCTTCTCCAGTTCGCCGCTCTTCTTCAAGTGATCGGACGACGCGACGACCGCGTCATAGAGCGCTGTCCCGCCACGCGCCTCGATCCGTTCCAGCGCATCCTTCAGCTTAGGGACGCTGCCGGTGTAGTCCTGATCGAGGAAGTACTCCTCATTGAAGTTGACGATGAACACCTTGTCCTGTGGATTGCTGGACTGTACCAGGTTGATGGCAGCGGCGTTCACCTTAGCTCGCTTTTCGCGCATCGATCCGGAATTGTCGATGACGATGCCCAAGGCGACGGGAATATCTTCGCTGCGGAACGAGGTTATCTTCTGCGGCTTGCCATCTTCAAACACGGTAAAGTCATTCTTGGCGAGACTTGGTGATCAGGCGATTCTGGTCGTCCACCACGGTAGCGTGCAGGGTAACTTCGTCTACTTCTTTCTTGAAGACGAAAACGTCGTCATGCTGCGATGCCGGGGCCTGGCCCTGTTGCGTCGGAACTTGTATCGTGTCGCCAGGCTGGTTGGGAGCTGGGGCAACCGGTGGCTCCTGGGTTCCGGCCTGACCGGAAGGACTCGGCGATTGCGCCGGCGTGGCCGCGTTCGACTGGGGCGGTGCGGAAGTCGTGTTGCCAGAGGGCGGTTGCGCCTGAGGCGTCGAATTCTGGGCGGCCAGCCAGGTACCCAGCAAAAGACTCAATGTAACCAGAAGAAGGCAGTCTCTATTCCGTAGGTGCATAGTATCCAGTTTTGGCATACACGTGCAGCGGTGGCAGACCCTTGGGAGGATTGAGCTTCACTTTGATCTTCCGCCACTTGCCATCACGTGCTGGATTGGTTGGACGGTATCCGAGGACATATTGGTTGCGCAGCTCGATGCCAATCTTTGTGGCCACGTCCGCCAGCTCGTTCGGCGAATCGATGACAAATGTCCGTCCACCAGTAACTTCGGTGACATCAGCAAGCAAAGCCGGACCCTCCCGTTCCTCTGGCGTCTTGGCATCGCGATCATACAGGCCGATACCGTAGATCTGCACGTCGGCTTCCCGCACCATCGACTTGATCTCGCCTTCGGTGTAGCGGCTGTGATTGTCGCCGCCATCGGAGATGATGAGCAGCGCCTTGCGCTCATAATGCGCCTTCTGCATGCGGTTCATGCCCAGATAGATCGCATCCAGCAATGCCGTGCGGCCCTTGGGGATGGCGTAAACCAGCTTGCTCTGGATGTCCTCCACCGAGGAGGTGAAGTCCACCAGCACTTCCGGCTTCTCCGAGAAGGTAATCAGGAAGAACTCGTCCTGCGGATTGGCGGTGCGGAAGAACTCCACCACAGCCTGGCGCGACTTGTCGATCTTGTCCGACATCGATCCGCTAACGTCGAAGATCACGCCCAGCGAAATCGGGGCGTCTTCACTGGAAAAGTGGCGGATCATCTGCGGCTGGCCATTGTCGGTAAGCGCGAAGTTCTCCTTCTCCAAGCCGGTCACCAGGCGATTCATGGGATCGGTAATGGTCACCGGAACCAGCACCAGATCGACGTCTTTCCGGACCGGCTTGGTGTGGGTTCTGAGAGCGGGATCGATGTCCGCTCCTGCCATATCGGGGGGCGGCGGGACAGCGTCCGCCTTCTTGGTTTCGCGCGGAGCAATGTGAACGTCGTCATTCTGCGCGACCAGCGGCACCGCCAGCCAGCAAGTCAGCAGACAGAGTCCGAGCAGAAGCAGGAAGCTCTTGTAGGTGCGCACGGGGGATTGGACGGGCGGATCAGAAAAACGTCCCGCCGCACGAATCGGATAGAAGCACGGAATGGTCGAGCCGCGTGACCCGAACCCCTTACTGCAACCGCGGGCCATAGGGATCCTCTGGGGTGTGTGGATGAATCGTATCACAGCTTGCAGTCAACGACTGAACTCTTGGCGCCGCCCAAGACGCACTGGCCTACCGGTTTTTCTGCACATATGGATGTGATGTGGGCGGTTCGGGTTTCCTTTTCTTACTGCTACAATCGTGCTTCCCGAAGGCTGGCTCTCCTCTATTTTCTATTCCGCTTTCAGGAAGGGAAGCCTCATTTATGGCAGACATCATTCCTTTTCGCGCGCTCCGTTATAACTCGTCCAAAGTGCCTCCCGGCGATGTGATGACTCAGCCTTACGACAAGATCAGCCCAGCCATGCAAGACCGCTACTACGCGGCCAGCCCTTATAACCTGGTGCGAATCATCCTGGGGAAGCCAGAGCCGGCCGACGGTGAGCAGAACAACGTGTACACCCGGGCCGCCGCCTGGCTGAGGCAATGGCAAAGCGAAGGTGTCTTGTTGCGCGATGCCGAACCTAGCATCTACGTTTATGCCCAGCGGTTTAGCGTGCCCGGCGACCCGGCCGGTGCGGAAATCGAGAGGCGTGCCTTCATCGCGCTGGGCCGGGTGGAGGATTACGACCGCAAGGTAGTCTTCCGTCACGAGCAAACTCTCAGCAAGCCGAAAGCCGACCGCTTCAACCTGCTACGAGCTACCCAGACACACTGCGGCCAGATCTTTATGGTGTATAGCGATCCGGCGGACGAGATCGGCGCTGTTTTGCGACAGGACCGTCCGCCGACGGTGGAAGTGCGCGACGAATACGGCGTGCTGCATCGCATGTGGAAGGTTTCCGATCCGGACATCATTGCTGCAGTGCAGAAGAAGATGGCCGACAAAAAGCTGATCATTGCGGATGGCCACCATCGCTACGAGACCGCGCTGAATTACCGCAACGAGATGCGCCGCCAATCCAATGGCGATCTGCAGGCTCCCACTGAGCGAGTGATGATGACCTTCGTAAACATGGACTCGCCGGGACTGGTGATTCTGCCTACCCATCGCGTCGTCTTCGGGTTGAAGGACTTCTCCATTCTGGAGATGGTGTCGCAGCTGCGCAACTATTTCGAGGTTGAGGACCTGGGCCCACTATCCGACGTGCTGGGCGTATTACAAGTGCTGCACGATGCCGGCAAAGACCGTACGGCATTGCTCGCCGTGACCGCGCATGGGGGGTTTCTGCTGCGTGCCCGGACCGACGCGCAATCACCGAGTCTGAATGGGCTTTCGGAGCAGCAGCGCGCTCTCGACGTGGTTCAGTTGCACAAAGTGGTCTTGGAAGAGACGCTGGGCATGTCGGAAGAAGACATCCGGGCGCAAAATCACTTGAAGTACGTTCGCGACGCCGGAGAGGCCGTGGACGAAGTGCTGAAGGGCACAGCTCAGGTAGCATTCCTGATGAATCCGGTACGCATGCAGCAGGTCCGCGACGTCGCCTTCGCCGGGGAAGTTCTGCCGCAGAAGTCCACCGACTTCTATCCCAAGATGCTAAGCGGTCTGACCATCTATTCGTTGCAGGACGCGGCCCAAAGCACCGCAGGAGGACGGTAGGGTCGTTTGCGAGGAAGCGCAAACTGGCATGGCTTTTGCCCGCGCAGATGAAACATCCCCGCGCGTCGTCCACTTTGCATCGCTATGCATTGCATATATGGTTGAGGAAACCTGTAGGATCGTTTTTGGATCGATTTGATGACTTCGAGGTTTCCTCTGGCCCATAACCGTTTCCACCTGTGGTTGGGCCTGATACTGCCGGCATCGCTACTGGCGCTTTTGATCGCGCACTACGCGACTGTCCACGCGCAATCGCCGGATCAACTCACCGTATATTCTTCGCAAACTTCCTATTCCGTCCCACTGCTTGACCAGAAAGGTCAGCCCTACGCCGGGCTGGTGGATCTGTTGGAGCCGTTAGGCTCGATCGATGCCAAGCCTGACGGCAAGAAATACAAGTTGCGATTCACTCCGCCGGGTGGCCGTCAAGCCGAAGCGCAATTCAACGATGGCAAAGACAAAGTCAAGGTTCGCGGCAACACCTTCAAGCTGCCTGCGAACTTCGTCTTGCAGAATGGCCGAGGCTATATCCCACTCAGCGCGGTTCCCGAGTTGCTGACCAAACTGCTGGCCATCCCGATTCAACTGCATGGCCCGGCACGGCGCCTGTTCATCGGCGATGTGCCTATGCGCTTCACCCTGGAGTTGGACAAGGGCAATCCGCCGCATCTGGTGGCCAGCTTTCCCAGCCCGGTCAATCCCTCAATCGCGACCGAGCCGGGCCGAGTGCGTTTCACTTTTCGCCGCGAACCCGTGGTTTCCAGCGGACAAGATAGCTTCAGCTTCACCGATTCCGTCATTACCGGTGCAGTCTTCGCCGAGCACGACGGGTTGGCGGAACTCGACATAATGGGAACGGCTCCGCTGATGGCCAGCTTCGCCGATGGCGGACGAACCATCATCGTTGCTCCAGTTCCTCCGCCGCCTCCACCGCCTGCGCCGACGCCAACGCCCCAAGCCCCGCCGCAGGCCGCTGCCCCGCAACCCAAGCCACCTGCGGTTCCGCGCTTCCTGGTACTGATCGACCCAGCCCATGGCGGTACAGACACTGGAGCAGCCATTACGCCTTCGCTGGCAGAGAAAGACGTTGCTCTGGCGCTGGCGCGGCGGGTCCAGCATGAACTGGCGAGCCGCGGCATTGCCACCGGAATGCTGCGCAATTCCGATGTTGTCATATCGTTGGACCAACGCGCGGTCTCAACTAACGCGGCGCGTCCCGCGCTCTATATAACGTTGCATGCCGCCAACACCGGCCGAGGCGTACATGTCTTCACCTCGATGCTGCCGGTGGTCAACCTGTCGCGGGAGGGATTCCTGCCCTGGGATACGGCGCAGGCGGCATTCCTTGATCTCAGTGGATCGGTCGCGGGGTCAGTTGCCGCCGAACTCGAATCACGCAAGCTGCCGAACACCACGCTGGTGGCGCCGTTGCGACCGATGAACAATATCGCCGCTCCCGCCATCGCGGTCGAGATTGCTCCTCCAGACGACAACGTCGAAAACATTGCCAGCGCCGAGTACCAGGCGCAAGTGGCGCAGGCGATAGCTGCCGGAATCGCTGCCGTACGCTCCAAACTGCCGGAGGTGCGGCCGTGACCCGACGCGTCCTGGTCATGTTCGCGGTGCTGGCGGCGATAGCGGTCGCCCTCGGCTTCTACGCTCTGCACCTGAAGAGAAGAGTTGCGCGCGACGCCCAGACAGCGGCGGAACAGCAACTGGCAATGGCGCCTCCGGGTAATGGGCCGCCCGAGCCGGTGACGTTGTACGTCGCGACTGACAGCGACGGCACGCTTCGTAAAACGCAGATTAACGTTCCCTTACCGACGGAACGGAGCGAGCGTGCCCGTGCAGTATTGCGCGCTCTCCTGGCCCAGTACCTGAAGTCGCCGTCGTCCCATCCTATTGGTGCGGGCGCCGACGTGCGCGAAGTGTATCTGATGGGCGACGATACCGCCATTGTGGACACGAATTCCGCGTTTGCCGACGCGCATCCTTCGGGGGTGCTGGCCGAGGAGTTGACGGTCGCGTCCGTCGTAGTCACCTTGAACGCCAACGATAGCAAGATTGGGCGAGTGAAGATCCTGGTCAATGGACAGGAACGCGACACCCTCGCCGGACACGCCGATCTGCGGCGATTCTATGAAGCCGGCAACATGGGCCAGGTCGTAAAGGATATGCAATGACCCTTCCCCGCATTGGCGTATTCGACTCGGGCGTCGGCGGCCTCACCGTGCTGAAGGCCATGGCCGAGCAGTTGTCCGCGCACTATCTCTACTTCGGCGACACCGCTCGCCTGCCTTACGGAACCAAGTCGGCCGAGACAGTTGCGCGTTACGCGATCGGAGCGACCAAGTTTCTGGAAGCGCAAAACATCGATCTCCTGGTGATTGCCTGCAACACGGCAACGGCTCTGGCGTTGGGAGACATCAAGATGGCCGCCCAGGTGCCCGTAGTCGGCGTTGTCGAACCGGGCGCAGCCATGGCAGCCGAGGTGAGCAAGAACCGAGCCGCGATCGTCATCGCCACCGAAGCTACCGTCAGCAGCCATGCGTATCGCAATGCTCTGCAGCGGCACGGACTGGAAGCGCACGAGAAAGCCTGTCCGTTGTTTGTCCCGTTGGTGGAGGAGGGATGGATCGAGCATCCCGTGACCGAACAGGTGGCACGCATTTATCTTCGTGAAGCGACCGCGCAAGCGCCAGACGGCGCCGACGTCCTGGTCTTGGCGTGTACTCATTATCCGCTGATCGCTCCTCTGCTGCGCCGGATCGTGCCACCCCGGATGGAGATTGTAGATTCAGCCGAGTCGACCGCGCGGGTGGTGCGGAAGATGATCGAGGACGATCCCACGCTGTCGCGAAAGATGAGCGCCAAGGGTGGAACGCCCGAGCGTGTGGAAAATTTCGTTTGTCATCCTGAGCCAATCGAGCCGAAAGGCGAGCGGAGCCGAAGGACCTCTACGGCCGCAGCGCCTTCCGCCGAACATCGCACCTTCCGCTTCTACGTCACCGACTCGACGGAAAAGTTCAAGCGCCTGGCCACGCGTTTTCTCGGACGCCAGGTGGACAATGTCGAGCATGTAGACTTGGGCGGATAGCTCACAACTGACAACTGGCAACTACTTATGATCTTTCGCTCCGACAACCGTTCTCCTGAACAGATGCGGCCGGTAAACATCGTGCCCGACTTCATCTCCACCGCCGAAGGTTCGTGTCTGATCGAACTGGGCAACACCCGCGTGATCTGCACCGCTACCATCGAGGATTCGGTGCCGCAGTTCCTGCGCAACCGCGGCAAGGGCTGGGTGACCAGCGAATACGGCATGCTGCCGCGCTCTACCCTGACCCGCACTCCGCGCGAGGTCACCAAAGGCCGGGCCGGCGGGCGCACGCATGAAATCCAGCGGCTGATCGGCCGCTCGCTGCGCGCCGTAACCGACATGGAGAAACTGGGCGAGCGAACCATCTTTCTCGACTGCGATGTGATCCAGGCCGACGGCGGCACGCGAACCGCATCCATCACTGGAGCCTTCGTCGCCATGGGACTGGCCATGCGGCGCATGATCGAGTCGGGCACGCTGACTGTAGCGCCCATTCGCGACTACGTTGCAGCCACCAGCATCGGCATTGTCGACGGCGAGATCATGCTCGACCTGTGCTACGAGGAAGATGCGCGCGCCGACGTTGACATGAACCTGGTCATGACCGGCAGCAAGAAGATGATCGAGGTGCAAGCCACGGCAGAGCGGCGTCCATTTGACGACGCCCAACTGGCGAAGATGCTGGCCCTGGCAAAGAAAGGCATCGAGTCGCTAGTGGCGAAGCAGCAGGCCGTGCTGACCGGGCTGCCGCTGCGCCAGTAAACTGGCGCTAAACCGAAGGTCAGCCCCGATCGGTAAATTAGCTGGTGTGCCAGGCCAGACTTGTTTAAAATGGCGCTCCCCCAGGGTAGGAATCCAAACAGGAGAGATGACCAATGAAGAAAGCGAATCTCGCGCTGTTGGTCCTGTTTATTTCGGTGACGGCATCGGCCCAGAGCCAGGATAGCTCATCGTCCAAGCAAGCTGCTCCGCCCGCCGCCGCGCCGAAGACCATCGTGGGCTGCATCACCGGTTATGAGGGGCATTACACGCTGGGAACTTCCAACGACACGCTTTATCTGCTGGACGGCGATCCTGCTATGCTCAAGCGCTACAACGCCGTAATGGTCCGGGTCACCGGAACGATCTCCGAACCACCGCCCGGCACCTCGCGGAATAACGTCTTGTCCCAGCAGCCACCCACGCTGACGGTTTCGAAGCTGAAGAAGGTGGCCGACGGCTGCAATTAGAAGCGCCTTCCATTAAAATGAAAGGTCGCGCATAACGGGCCAGCCGCATTCTGCGGGACTGCACTACAATCCTTTCTATCGAACCGGGCGATCGTAGCCCGTGGAGGTCTCACCGTGAAACTGACTCCTGGAAAACTCGCGGGCATGAAGGCTGTTTCCAACGATCGCGGCGTGATTGCCGCCGCCGCCATGGACCAGCGCGGCTCGCTTAAGAAAGCCCTGGGCGCGGATGCCGGGGACGCTCAACTGGAAGAGTTCAAGATTCTCGTCGCTGAAGTTTTGACCCAGCATGCCAGCGCCATCCTGCTCGATCCAGAGTGGGGCCTGCCGGCGGCGAAGCGCCGCGCTAAGGGCTCGGGCTTGCTTTTGGCTTACGAAAAGACCGGCTACGACAAGCAACTGCCGGGCCGGCTGCCCGACCTGCTCGACTTGTGGTCTGCCAAACGCCTGAAGGAAGCCGGCGCGGATTGCGTCAAGATCCTGCTTTATTACTCCCCTTACGACGACCAGAAGATCAACGACCTGAAGCACGCCTGGACCGAGCGCATTGGCGATGAGTGCCGGGCCAACGATATTCCCTTCTTCCTGGAGCTGGTCGGCTACAAAGAGGGCATCGGCGAGAAGGGTCCGGACTTCGCCAAACTGAAGCCTGAGGTGGTAGCGAAGTCGATGGCTGAGTTTACCAAGGACCGCTACGGCGTGGATGTGCTGAAGGTGGAAATTCCCGTGAACCTGCAATTCGTCGAGGGTGCGCGGTCGTTCAAAGGGACGAAGGCATACTCGAAGCAGGAAGCGCTTAATCACTATCGCGCCGCGGCCGCAACCACCAGCAAGCCGTTCATCTATTTATCGGCAGGGGTCAGCAATCCTGAATTCATTGAAGATCTGGAGTTCGCAGCCGAAGCCGGGGTGAAGTTCAACGGCGTGCTTTGCGGACGGGCGACCTGGAAGGATGGCATTCCAATCTACGCGCAACACGGTGGCAAGGCATTCGAGGCGTGGCTGAAGGATGAAGGGGTCAAGAACATTAACAACGTCAATAACGCCCTGAAGGCTGCCACACCGTGGTACAGCATTTACGAGGTGCAGGAGACGGCAGCTACCCGATAGACATAAAGTAGTTTTCACCACGGAGGCACGGAGAACACAGTGAAAGCAAAGAGGTGTTCGGTTTCTTCAGCGAAGGACAGATGCCGACCACCACGCGCTTTTCGCGTCTTCTGCGGAAGCGCGGTTCTTCGAGCCTCCCGGGTGATGTCTCATTTTCTGCAGCTGGAGCAATACCCACCGATCTCAAAGCGGGCAACCAGAATGTGAAAGTGGCAGTCGCGCTCCACTTGCCCCTTGACCCGGTCAAACAGGTCGCTCTCGAACTCCTGCACCTTGCCACAGCGCAGGCAGGTCATATGCATATGATCCCGCTGTGGCCGCCGTTCGTAAAAGTGCCCCTCACCCTTCACGTGTAACAGATCGAGTTCATCCACCAGACCGTGGCGCTTCAACAGGCCCAGGGTACGATAGACCGTCACCCGATTGATGTTGGGATCAACCCGCGCCGCCTTGCGCAGAATCTGGGCTGCATCCAGATGCTGGGTCGCGGTCTCAATGATTTCAAGTATGACGCGGCGTTGGCGAGTCATGCGGATTCCACGACTCAGCAATGCAGTTTGCAGTGCGCCGGGGGCTTCGGTTTCCGGGAGCGGCATGTTGTACCCCACCTTAGTTTCATTTTGACGCAACCCAGTTGCAACGAAATCTCTCGTACCCGCTTGCGCTCAGGTCGCGAATAGGGTTTAATGAGTTCATAACTATTGCAACGCTGTTGCAACTGTAATCTAAATGTAAGTATAACGGTGCCCCGGAGTCCGGTCAACCAGATTTTAGAAAAATACTTGGAGCACTCATGAACCAGTTGCGAGTTTTGCGATTACTGGGTCGGGGCAGTTGGGCCACGGTACTTTTGATGGCTATTGTTCTGCCCGCCTTTGTGAAAAGCCAGGCACAGGAAAGACCCTATTTCGTCACTTATTCACAAGATATGGAGGAGCCTGGCAATCTGGACCTGGAGACCTATAATGCAGTCGGCAATCCCGAAGGCGGCGACCCGTTTCTCGGCTCGGATGTGGAGCTGGAATACGGAATGAAGACCTGGTGGACCACGGAGTTCTATCTCGACGGGCAGATTACGCAAAACCAGAGCACCATCTTCACTGGTTTTCGCTGGGAGAATCGCTTTCGTCCCTGGATGGGTGAGCACTGGATCAACCCCGTGCTGTACGCCGAATTCGAAGATACCAGCGCCGACAAGACCCTGCGCGAGGTTGTAGGCCACGACGGTAACGACGATATGCTGGTTCCGAACTGGCTGGCTCGCATGGACCACGAGCGCGAAATGGAGCTGAAGCTCATTCTAGGCAGCGACGTTCGGGGTTGGAACATCAGTGAAAACTTCATTACGGAAAAGAATCTTGAGGAGGGTCCTTGGGAATTCGGATATGCCCTGGGGGTGAGCCGTCCGCTAGCCCTGGCTGCCAGCGCGCAAGAGTGCGTCTTCTGCCGCGAAAAGTTTCAGGCCGGCGCTGAAATGTATGGCGGCTTGGGCGACCTCAACGGCTTCGGCACACATTTGACTTCGCAATACTTGGGCCCCACCATCAATTGGACCGCACCCAACGGAATGACAATTGGCATGTCGCCACAGTTCGGGCTTAACGGCAACAGCATTCCATTCCTGTTTCGCTTCTCGGTCGAGTATGAAATAGAGCAGGTTTTCAGCCACTTTCATCGGTAATCCTAAATGACGAGTAGATGCTTATCTCTTCTTTTCATAATCGTTTTGATCGTCTTGTGGGCAGTGACCCTGTTTGCCACATCCAATGGCGCCTGGCTGGCCAAGGTGCCTCCTCAAGAGCGTGATAAAGCTAATCCCTATAAGGACCAGCAAGACGCGGTCGCGGCGGGCCACCGAATCTTCGTAGATCGATGCGCGCACTGTCATGGTGAAGATGCTGAGGGCACAAAGAAGCGTCCCTCGCTGCGCACCTCGCGTGTGCAGCAAGAGGCTACGGATGGCGATCTGCACTGGCTGCTCAAGAATGGGAGCATGGCCTACGGCATGCCGTCCTGGTCTAAGCTGGGCGATCCGCAGATCTGGCAGGTCATTATGTACGTAAAATCGTTGCACGTCGACACGGCGGCGCGATGAGTTCGGCCGCTAGGAAAGCTGGGATTCGCCGCTGGGGAAGTAGAATTGGCCTCGCCATCCTCGTGCTGCTGCTGGCGAGCCAGTTGATTCCGATTAGCCACGCAAATCCTTCCGTCGACCCCTCCCACGCGCTTTACGCAACGCAGAATGTGCCGCCGCCGGTAAAGACTGTCTTTGAGCGGTCATGCAAGAATTGCCATTCCAATGAAACCTCCTGGCCGTGGTACAGCTATGTCGCTCCGGCGTCGTGGGTCGTTGCTCACGACGTACACCAGGCGCGCAAGGCCATGAATTTTTCCGAATGGGGGACATATACGGCGAAACGACGAGAAGAAAAGCTGGAGGAAGTCTGCGAGCAACTCACCAATGGCGACATGCCTGATTTCAAGTATGTCCTGGTTCATCGCAGCGCTCGCATCACCGCCGAAGAGCGCGGTGCAATTTGCCAGTGGACCGAAGACTCACGGCAATACTGATTCTCGCGCCGAGGAAATGCATGATGACGCAGCAGAGTGGGCTGTCATGCCTGCCCGGAGGCGGTCACAGTCCCGCGGCAACTCTCCTTGTAGAATAATCTGCCGGGAGGAAAAACTTTGCCGATCAGGGCCCACCGTCTCATCAGCGCTACTGCTCTTCTCATCCTTGTCATCCTTGGAATGACATTCTCGATAGCGTCGTCCAGCGCTCAGCAAGCCAGTTTTCGCAGCGCTCCGGCATCGGCTACGGAAATGAAAAATCCTTATGCCGGCAGTGCGTCCGCGGCGACGGCTGGCAAGAAACTATATGGCCAGGACTGCTCGCAGTGCCATGGCAACAATCTTCAGGGAATGGGCCCCGCCCCGGCGCTGGATACGCCTTCGGTCCGTAATGCCAAAGAGGGAGAGCTATTCTGGTTCATCTCGACCGGCAAGCTCACCTCGGGAATGCCTTCCTGGTCGAACCTGCCCAAACCGCAGCGCTGGCAGATCGTCACCTTTTTGCAGTCGCGAGCGAGTGAAAAGACAGCAGCGAAGTAGCAATCCGGTTGCTACTGGGAACGGCCGTCACCGCAGGAAGCCAAAGCCGTTCAGGAAACCTTGACAGACACTGCTGCCAGGCAGCGAAATCCGCTATAACAGAGACGTGAGTGCAAGTAACCCTTTTCTGGCTCCTAAGACGGCACTGATTACCGGCGCTTCCAGCGGGATCGGGCTGGAGTTAGCGCACCTTTTCGCGCAGGATGGCTATCGCCTGGTACTGGTGGCGCGCAATCGCGGCGCGTTGCGCGAACTTGCGGATGAGTTGCAATCTCGTTACAGCACTACCGTCCGCATTTCGCCCAAGGACCTCGCCCATCCTGCTTCCCCCCCGAGCTGTACCAGGAACTGCAAGAAGCGGGTATCGTCCTCGACGTACTGGTGAACAACGCCGGCTTCGGAGCCAGCGGATCATTCGCGAATATCGACTGGAACAATGAAGCCGAGATGATCCAGGTAAACATAACCGCATTGACCCACTTGACCAAACTTTTCCTGCCGCAAATTCGCGCCCGTGAAGGCAAACTGATGAATGTCGCCAGCACGGCCGCTTTTCAGCCCGGACCCTTCATGGCTGTGTATTACGCCAGCAAGGCTTACGTTCTGCACTTTAGCGAAGCCCTGGCAGAGGAACTGAGCGGAACCGGCGCGACGGTCACTTGCCTCTGTCCCGGACCGGTGAAGACCAACTTCCAACAGCGCGCTCATCTTGGCAATACCCGCATGTCAACCACTCCTCTTCTGGTGGACGTGCGTGAGGTAGCGCGCATTGGCTATGAAGGCATGAAACAGGGTAAGGGCCTGGTGATTCCCGGATGGAAGAACCGCTTGATCGTGGAAATGCTGCGGGTTTCGCCGCGGCGCATGGTGACCAAGGCGGTCAGCCGGCTTCAGGTGGACAAGAAATAGCTATCAGCTCTCAGCCATCGATATCTAGTCGACCAGGATGGGAACTCCCTTCTTGGGGACAGAACTTGGGTTGCATGGCAGACGCCGCTTTCAGAAACCGATCTTGCATCATCGGGCAACGGCTCACGGCTGAAAGCTAGTTAAAGCCCAAACAGCTCCCTCAGCCGTTTGGTCTGGGCGCGGCTGACCGGAATCTCGGTTTGCTTCTTGTCTTCCATGCGGATCTGATACGAGCTCTTGAACCAGGGCACGACTTCCTTGATGCGATTGATATTTACTAGATAGGAGCGATGCGCGCGCCAGAAGGTGTTGGGATCGAGCGAGTCAAGCAGTTCTTCCAGGGTGCGGCAATTCGACTGGCCTTCCATGCCAGTGGCGACTACGGTGATGATGCCGTCTTCGATCGACGCGTAGCAAATGTCCTTCTGGTCGACCAGGAACAACCGGCCGGCGGATTTCAGCAGCACCTTCGCCGCCGAAGGACGCTGTTGTTGTTCCAGCATTTTGACGATAGTGCCGATCTGGTCGTTGGGTGAGCCGGCGCTCTCCAGCTTCTGGCGGGCCTTGTCTACCGCCTGCGAGACGCGCTTGCGGTCGAACGGCTTGAGCAGATAGTCCACTGCGTTCACTTCGAAGGCCTTCACCGCATACTGATCGAATGCGGTAGCGAAGACGATTTGCGGCAGCGGGACTTTGCGATCCAACAGCTTCTTGATGACGCCGAAGCCGTCCAGACCGGGCATTTGCACGTCGAGGAACACCAGATCGGGTGAAAACTCTTTCACCAGGTTCACCGCCTCGACCCCGTTCTTGCCTTGCGCCACGATGTCGATATCGAGATCGCGCAGCAGGTAAGCTAGTTCGTCGCGTGCCAGTTGCTCGTCGTCAACAATGACTGCCGAAAGTGCCATCCAGTCTCCTGTATATGGAACCGTTCAACGATAACTATACCGGGGTGGAACCTGGGAACCAATACCCATCGCGGGCTCCGAGCCTATCGAACCAGGCCCTGCCGCACCGCGTGAATGTAGTCGACGGTGGCAGGGACGTAGCCGCTCCGCCGGAGTTCGGTCGCAATCTGCCCGCGATGATGGGAGGAGTGCAGAAGCACTTGAGCCAGAATGTCGATGACGTTGCTCTCCCAAGCCTCGCCCTTCGAGTTCGTGTAGCGGCACGCTTTCGTAAGGTCCTGGTCGGAAAGCGCGGCGAGATACAAGTCCCAAGCCTGCTTCAATCGCAGTAGGTGCGGGTCATAGTCCGACAGAGAGAGGTCGGGCCACACCGCGATGCGTGGCGGTTTCTGGTGTAGGCGATCCAGCCACAACCACTGTGCCGCAACAATGTGAGCTAGCAATTTCAGTGCCGGCAACGGTGGATTGTCGAGGCCGGAGAGAATGCGGACCTCTTCGCGATTTGCCCAGAAATCGTGTTCGAACTGACGTTGCAGATATGCCTGAAGGCTCATGCGAAGTTTGATTTCCGGAACGTGCGCTTGGATTCGGAGAAGGAATTCGAGGGGACGGGATGCAGGCAACACTTCTCGCTGGCCCCATCCTGATCGCGTCCCGCGCTAGCCCTAAAACGGGGCTAGGATGGGGCTCCCGGAGGGGTAAAGCTGATGGCTGAGAGCCGACAGCTGACAGCTTGGTGTCGTACACTAATCGAAATATGGTCGTCATCTACGGGATTCATGCGATTAGCGAAGCTCTTAAGTCGGGCGCGCGCAGCTTTGAATATGTGGGCATTGCGCGCGAGCGTCACGATCAGCGAGTGCAGCGGCTCATTGACGATTGCCGCGCCAGCGGGGTGCAGGTGCGCTTTCTGCCGCGCGAGCAACTCGATCGCACCGCCAACACCAATACCCATCAGGGCGTAATTGCGGTCACCAGCAGCAAGCAGTATGCCGACGTCGACACGCTATTGGAGCAGCGGCATGGTGAGCATATCTTCCTGGTCGTGCTCGACAGTGTGGAAGATCCGCATAACCTGGGGGCGCTGATTCGCACTGCCGACGGAGCTGGCGCTGACGGCGTGATCATTCCCGAGCGCCGCGCTGCTGGATTGACCGGAACCGCCGTGAAGGCTTCGGCGGGAGCTTCGGAACATCTGCCGATCGCCCGCGTCACCAACATTTCCCGTACGTTGGATGAACTGAAGGAGCGTAACGTCTGGACGGTCGGGCTCGACGAACGTGGCACCCAGAGCTACGACGAACTCGACTACAAAATGCATTGCGCGATCGTGTTGGGCGCCGAAGGAAAAGGCCTCCACGACCTGGTGCGCCGACGCTGCGACTTTCTGGTATCAATCCCGATGCTAGGCCACGTGCCGTCGCTGAATGTGTCGGTTGCGGGCGCGATCGTGATGTACGAGGTCGCGCGGCAACGGCGGACGGCGCAAGAGCCCAAAAAGACTGACCAAAGTGGATAAGGTGTCGCCATGGGCCGGAACTTCGTCACCAAGGCGGCTTTCTAATGGCAAATGTCTTACAAGTAAGACCGTCCTACTTGTAAGACGTTTGGTAACCCCTAGTTGCTGCCTGCGGCACTGCCGATTCTATTGGGTGCACGGCGGCACGGTTGGAATCCCTATGATCATCGGCAGCGGTTGCACGTGCTGTTCCATGAGCAGGTTGCTTACCGCCGGCGAGTCCTGCCTTATCAGTTCAGTCCACTGTTGCGCCACCTTGGTCAGGTCCTGGCAATAATCGTAATGAGCGGCGTGCATCGCTTCAGTGGGAGCTGCGTCCGCCATGTTTACCGTCTCCGACAAATAGGCAAGCTGTGAATTCAGCAGAGTAAAGGTTGGCTTCGGCTTGCCCCCTCCGGGGAAGCCACGTTGTTGCTCGCCCTGGATCTTTAGCGCCTTTGCATTGAAGTCCTTCACGGCTTGCAGGGCTGAGGCGGCCGCTTGGCCGTTCTTCTCCAATTCCGTTTGACGTTCGGCTACTTCCGTGAGCAAGATTGCGGCATTTGCGTGGAAGTCGTAGCTCAAAGAAATCAGGTTATCGACCTTCTGTGCGAAATCGAGCTGCTGCTGGAGGGCCCCTTCCGTAACTTTTACGCGAGGATCCATCTCCACTGTTAACGGCTGTTTGTAGGTTTCGCCATTCGCCGTCAGGCGCACTTCGTATTTGCCAGGGAGCACGAACGGTCCCTGCGGTTCGGCGTGGGTTCGCTCGTAGAGCGCGCCAATCGGATAGGTGTGGCGAATTGCATTCGGCGCCGGATAACGCAGGTCCCACACGTAGCGATTCATGCCCGCATTCTTCGGAAGCGGCGTCGGATGATAGAGCCAATAGTTTGGAACCTCCGGCGGCAGTTCTTCCTGTACCGGCTGGGGCTCGCTCGAGAGTTCACGAACCAGTTCGCCCCGCTGATCGTAAATTCCGATCAGCACCTCTTGCCTCGGAGCGGTCTTGAAGTAGTAATCCAGAATGGCTCCGGTCGGAGGATTGTCGCCAGCAGGCATCTCCGGCGGCAGCGGGGTGTCCTGATTCTGATCGTTGCGCAAGCGAATTGCCGTTGCCGGCTGATAGAGATACACCTTCGATTGCGCAACCTGCTCATTGATCTGGCGCAGCGGCGTCAGATCGTCGAGGATCCAGAACGCCCGCCCATAGGTTGCCGCGACCAGGTCGTCCCCGTGCACTACCATGTCACGCACAGAAACTGTCGGCATATTCAACTGCAGAGTGCCCCACTGATCACCGTCGTGAAACGAGACGAACGCACCGGTTTCGGTGCCTGCGTAAAGCAGTCCTTTGCGGGTGGGATCTTCGCGGACAACTTTGACAAAGCTGAAGTCAGGGATCCCGGCCACGACGTCCTGCCAGCCCTTACCAAAATCGCGAGTGCGGAAGATGTGCGGGCGAAAATCGTTACCTTGATGATTGTCAACAGAGACGTAGGCTGTGCCTGCATCGAAGTGCGACGCTTCCACCATGGTCACTTCGGAAAACTTTTGCAGCCCGGGAGGCGAGATATTCTGCCAGTTCGTGCCGTTGTCGGTGGTGAGCTGCACCAAGCCGTTGTTCGTGCCCACCCAGATCACCCCCGGCTTCACCGCCGACAGGGAGAAGGTCGTGATCGCGCGGCGATCGGGCGGCCGCATCGTCTCTTCCTCTTCCTTGGTCTTCGGTTTCTTGCTCTCGGCTTCCTTGGTCTTGGCTTCTTCGCTCTTGTTCGCTTGCGGCTGGTTCTGCTCTTCAGCTTGGGGAGGCGGTGCCGGCTCGCCAGGCCGATTGGTCAGGTCCGGACTGATCGCCTTCCACGTCTCGCCCTCGTCGCGGGTCTCCAGCAGAAACTGTGTTCCCTCGTACAAGATGTGCGGATCCTGCGGCGAGAATGCCAGCGGAGGATTGGTCGCGGTGCGGTAATCGCCGTCGCGGCTGACGTTGGGCGAGATGGTCTTTACCTGCCGGTTGGTGCGATCGATGCGCCACAGCCCGCGATTCTCGCCTCCGGCATAAACGATGTTGGGATTGGTAGGGTCGGCGATGATGTAGCCGAACTCATAACCGCCGATCGGGTCCCAGTCCAGGAACGTGATCGCGCCATAATCTCCGCGGCTCAGGGTGGCAACCGATCCGCTGTCTTGCTGCGTGCCATACACCCAGTAAGGAAAACGGTTGTCGGTCGAGACGTGATAAATCTGCCCGGTAGGCTGGTTGTACCACGAGGTCCACGTTTTTCCGCCATCCATGCTGATGGTCGCGCCCTGATCGCTGCCCATGATCATGTAGTCGGAATTGGTGGGATCGATCCACAGCGCGTGATTGTCGTCGCCACCTGGCGCGCCCTTGTAGGAGTCGAATGTCACGCCGCCATCGGTCGAGCGGTACAGCGATGTTTGCGCGACGAACACAATGTTCGGATTGCGCGGATCGAGGAATACTTTGCTGAAATAGCCATTGCCTTGGATGCGCACGTCATCGGTGATGCGCTTCCAGGTTGCTCCGCAATCGTCAGAACGATATAAGCCGCCTTCTTTGCGTTCAGAAACGATGGCGAAGACGCGCTGGCCACTGCCGGCCACCACCACGCCGATGCGCCCCAGATGGGTATTTGCCAGCTGCGGAATTTTGACTTCCGTCCAGGTATCGCCACCGTCGGTGGTTTTGTAGATTCCGGCGCCCCCGGTGACCAGCAGGCCTGCGAACGGCGTATCCGGGTTGACGTAGTGATACCAGAGCGCGGCAAATCCAATCTTGGGATTGTCGGGAGCAAACGCTACGTCGATGGCCCCCGTCTTGTCATCCTTGTACAGAACTTTGCGCCAGGTCTTGCCGCCGTCGGTGGTTTTGAAGACGCCGCGCTCGTTGTTCGGCGCGAAGGTGTGACCCAGAGCCGCGACGAACACGATATCAGGATTGTGCGGATCGACCCAGATTGCGCCGATGTGCCGCGAGTCCTCCAGTCCGATGTGCTGCCAGGTCTCGCCCGCATCGGTGGACTTCCACATGCCGTTGCCCTGATTCACCGCGCCGCCAACATTGCTTACGTCTCCCGTGCCGATGTAAACGATGTTGGGATTCGAGGGCGCAACCTCAATCGCTCCGATGGAAGCCACATGTTGCTTGTCGAAGGTCGGCTTCCACACCATGCCGCCGTCGGTGGTTTTCCAGGCTCCGCCGCCGGCCGTTCCCATGTAATAGATCGCTGGCTGGCCGGGGATGCCGGTCACTCCAGTGACACGCCCGGCGCGGAAGGGACCAATCTGCCGCCACTGCATTCCGGAGTAGAGCGCAGGATCATATTGCTGTGCGCAAACGAATTGCGTAAACAGCAGGCGGGCGAGTAGAAGAACAGTAATCGTTGGGAGTTGTGCGACAAATCGAAGGCGATGATTGGTTGATCCAGAGGGCACTGCATAGTGCCGGGCGAACATCATTCCAGCAACCTCCAAATGGAAAAGCTTACACTACGGCGAACGCCGTGGGCCGCGAAAAACGGTTGGTTGATTTTGACGATAGTTCAGGCAAAACCGTTCTACGGATTCGGCGGTTGCGCGACCGAAGGAACTCCACAGATCCCCTGATTAATCCATTTCTGCTTACCCTTGTGATCCACGGTGAGGATGGTGACGGGGGGGCCAACTTCATTCGGGTGAGCCGCAATCTCCAAGTCAACCAGTTTGCGAGCAAGGGCGACCGCATCCATGTGTCCCCAGTTCGGAGTCGCCTTCAGGTAGGTGGCAATGTGGTCGGTGGCTCCCGCAAAATACCCGGTCGCGCCGGTTCCTGTAATGTCACTGGAAAAAGGCGTGGCGCTGCCATCGCTGGCAACTTTGAAACCGCGCGCGTAGGCCAGCGGTTTACCGTTCTCTTCTCCCGCAAACACCACGACGGAGAACTCGCCGCCGTTGTTGCTAAACCTGTTGTAGAACTGCGGCTCATTGTCATGCAAGTATTGCGCCATGGAACTTACGGGATCCTTTGCGATCTCAAGAAAGAGGTCAGCCTGCTCTTTGAGCGTTCCCTGTGATTGACAAGCCTGCTCGCCTAGATCCCGCAGATGGAAATAGGGATCGGGCTTGTCGAGAAAGCCGGCCATGGCGAAAGCACAGCCAGGCTCTACGATAAGCTTGCATTCCTGATCGGTGGTCTTCGCATAGTATCGGCCAATCAGACTGTCGGCGGCCAGCACCACGCGATGGTGCCGGTGGTCGATCAGAGCCACCACGGTTGTCGCTGCGGCGGGAACCGAAAGCAGTAGCAAAACAATTGCGGTGAAGACAGAGATCAAGGACGTGTGTGAGCGAGAGCGTTTCGTGGTCATCGAAGAGTGACTCCAGCGAAGCCAGTTGTTGGACTTAGAGCCGCGGGCGAGAATCGATCCTAGTTCTCCCGGATTTGCAGACCTTTTATATCACCTTTAGGGCGCTTCCCGATTGCTTCGTGTAGGGTCGAGCGGGATGACTTCGGGGCCCAAAGTGCTTGTGGAACCGGCCATCAAGGCCAAAAGCCGCCATTCTGATCGCGCACTCCGCTCACCGACCATTTGGGCTCAGGTGGTATCGCACTTGAATTTGTATGTTCCGGGTTGCGGTCACATCGGTGGAGAAGGTGACGAATAATTACTGGTGACGCGCTGTTGGATAGTGACGACCGCGCCCGGCGGCTCGTTGCCATTCTGTTGTGACTACGGATCCACCGAGTGCTGAGAAATGCCCACAGCTTTCTGCACTCGATCCGTGATCTGACTGCTGACCTGCGACGCGACCACCCCTTCGGCGCCGAGTGCGTTGGACTGCGACGGCGACGCGTTAGCCGCTTCTTCGGTGGTGCCGAAGGCCAGCAGATGTTGACTTGCAGGTTGACTACCGGCCGCGTCTCGACGGCGTTTACAAAGGCGTCGGTGCCTCCCTGGATCACATAACGGTTTCCCAGGAAATCAGATCGCCTCCAGTCAGATTCGCTCGACCGACGATTACCGGATTGAGGCTGGCCGTCGGAAAGTCGATGTTATTTTGCGCGGCGGTGAAGTCTCTAAGACCGGAAGGCGAGGGGGAAGTAGGATAATAGCCTGCCAAGAATCCCTGGTAACCCTGCTTAAGAAACCCTGGGGTACGAATTCTATAAGTCAGTTAGCTCTGATTCCCGATTTGGGAATTTACGGTGAAGATCCCCAAAGAGCTACCCTTGCAGTGGCTGATAAACATCAGTAAACACGCGCATGTTCACGTACTACCATTAATAGTACTAGCGCATACAAACTACGAGCCCTTTCTGGAACTATCTTCAATTGACACGAATACTTTATCGACATGCTGCCGCAGGTGAACTAGCATTTTACAAGCTGTCCAGGTCCTTTTTATCGACCAATCGTCCGGGAATGCTATCGACGCTTTTAGAAACACGGCAGGAAGTTCTCTAGCGATGATGGTGAGTGGAGACGCGAGAAAGATGTTGGCTGTCATTGCGCGTGGTGTCGATGATTCCTTTTGCCCGTAGCCGCGCAGACCGAATCTGCAACGGTCAGCGCTCATCTCGCCCTAAAACAGCGAATACCACAGCACATAGTAAAGGATGAATAAGATATGAAGAGGCTCTCTGTTCTGTCGATTGGTATTCTCTTTTCCCTTGCTATGGCGCTTCCCGTAATGGCACAAGCGCCGGATTTTGCTCACATTTACGCGCATACCCCTGTTCAAGTCACCAGTGTGATTCCCGACAACGTTCCCGTCGGTATTTTGCCCAGCCAGTTCAGGGCCGCCTACGGATTCAATCGGATACCGAACCAAGGCCAGGGCATGACCATCGCTTTGGTCGATGCCTACGATGATCCCAACATCGCGTCCGACCTGGCGTACTACGCCAACTACTTCCACCTCGGACCTTGCAACTTCACCAAGGTGAAGTTAGGCACCATTCAGGGACAAGGCTGGAATCTGGAAGAGGCACTGGATGTCGAGCAGGCCTGCGCGTTAGCTCCGGCAGCCAACATCGTATTGGTCGAAGCCGCCACCAATAGCTTCGACGATCTCTTCGCTGCTGTCCAAGTTGCCACCCAACCGCCCTATAACGCCACCACGGTTTCCATGAGTTGGGGCGGCGGAGAATTCCAAGGTGAGCAGCAAGCCGACAGCTACTTCTGCAATATTCTTAACGGCAACGGGCAGCCGGTAACCTATTTTGCCTCGACCGGAGACGGGGGACACGGCACCATCTATCCTTCAACTTCGGTCTGCGTCATCGGTGTAGGTGGTACCACGCTGGTTTTGTCGACAACTACGCCGCCGGCAAACACATTTCTGTTGGACTACGGGCATGAGGCAGCATGGCGTTCCGGCGGCGGTGGACTCAGCCCGTACGAGTCACAGCCGTCCTACCAGAACCCGGCTTGCGCAACCTGGTCAGTTAGCGAACGTTGCGTCCCCGATATTTCCTCGGTGGCCTCCAACATTCCTGTATACGAGACTTATAGCTACGGCGGTTGGGTCACGGTACAGGGCACAAGTATTTCCAGTCCTGATTGGGCTGCATTCTTTACCCTGGTTAACTCGTTGCGAGTAAATGCGGGTAAGAGCACGCTCAGCCAGGCAAACTACGATCTATATCAGCTTTACTATTCTGCGAATTACAACACTGACTTCCACGACATTACGACCGGCAACAATGGTGGTTGCGGTTCACAGTGCAACGCCGTCACCGGCTACGACCTGGCCACCGGCATTGGAACTTACGAGGCCGATACTTTATATCGGGCTCTGGTGGCAGCTACGAACTAACAAAAAGGCTATACCGTTTCTTAGGATGAGGCGCGAACCTGCGGGGACGCGCCTCACTTTCTTGGTGGTGCTTCTCCCCCGTGATCAAAGGCCAGAACTCGCAGCTGCTGCAACGACGCATCGGAGACGCCAAGACGAGAATCGGATCATTGTCCCGTGCAGGGGTTAGGCGGACATTTTCTACGATGTAAGTGCTCAGGTTGGGCCTCGCCGCAAGTTGCAGAAGAGAACAACAATCTTGCAACCGGGGACAGCGGAAGGGGTAACAACAATTCTGTAACCTGTCGTAACCGAAGCAAAATACTTGTGCGCCGGGATTAGTGGATCGAGCTATGACACGATCCAGCAGTGGCTTACCCGCCGTGGAGGCGCCCGGGTATTAGAGGCTGAAAGCTGAGAGGGGGCCGGAAGTCCACAAACGGCATGCCCCTGTACCACTACTACTGACGGAAAGTACGAGCCCTCCCGCAAACTCGTTTTTGAAACTCAAAATACTTTGTCGACATATGGGGTTGAGTGAACTAACATTGTCAACCGTCCAGGTCACTTGTCGACCAATCAGCGTGGGGATGATAACGACGTTATAGAAAAGTAGGCAGGAACTCTTCAGCCGTGGCAGCAAAGCGGGGAGTCGCGGAAATTCCAGCTGTCATGACCCCAGGCGTCCATCATTCCTTTGCTAGTAGCTGCGAGGACCGCTATCTGCGACGGTCGCCGCTCATGCTCGCCCTAACCCCGGCGAATAATACCAACCCTAACGAACACTAAAAGGATGGAGATATGAAGAGGCTCTCTGCTTTATCAATAGGTATGCTGTTCTTGCTGGCCATGGGCCTTCCGCTGATGGCCCAGGCCCCCAGTCACATCGTTTACCCGCCGGTCAGGCCGGTGACGGGACCGCAGAATCCCAACGTCCCAACGGGTATTCTGCCGACCCAGTTTAGGCAGGCATACGGGTTCAACCGCATTCCGAACCAAGGCCAAGGGCAGACGATCGCCATCGTGGACGCTTTCGATGACCCGAACATCGCGTCTGACCTGGCCTTTTACGCAAACTATTTCCACTTCGGACCCTGCAACTTCACCAAGGTGAAGTTGGGCACCATCACGGGTCAAGGATGGGATTTGGAAGAGTCCTTGGATGTCGAGCAAGCTTGCGCCATAGCACCTGCAGCCAACATCGTTTTGGTGGAAGCCGCCACCAATGACGATGCTGATTTGTTCACGGCGGTTCAAATTGCCACCCAACCTCCCTATAACGCTACCGTGGTTTCCATGAGTTGGGGCGAAGGTGAGTTCCAGGGGGAACAGGCCAATGACGCTTACTTCTGTAACATTCTCAATGGGAACGGTGAGCCGGTGACCTTTTTTGCGTCGTCGGGAGATGGGGGACACGGGACCATTTATCCCGCGGCCTCATCGTGCGTGGTTGCCGTGGGTGGCACGCAGCTGACCTTGTCCACAACTGCGGCACTCGCGAATACGTTTGCGCTACGCTATGGACATGAGCAAGCGTGGAGCGGCAGCGGCGGCGGCCTCAGTCCCTATGAGACGCAGATGTCCTACCAGAATCCGGCGTGTGCGACCTGGTCGGTCACCGAGCGTTGCATTCCCGATATATCGTCCGTAGCTTTCAACATCCCGGTGTATGACACTTTCAGCTACGGGGGCTGGATCTCGGTCGAGGGCACCAGTATCTCAAGCCCCGATTGGGCCAGCTTCCTCACCCTCGTGAACTCCTTACGCGCGAATGCGGGTAAGGGGCCGCTCAGCCAGGCGGCCTACGATCTGTACCAGGTCTACTACTCGGCGAACTACCACGCTGACTTCCATGACATGACGACAGGGAACAATGGTGGATGTGGATCGCAGTGTAATGCCGTCGCCGGCTACGATCTGGTAACCGGAATCGGAACTTACGAGGCTGACACCTTGTATCAGGCTTTGGTCGCAGCTACCAACTAAACAACACGCAACACCGTTCCTCATGAGGCGCACTTCCGAAAGGGTCGCGCCTCATGTTTTTTTTGCACCATTTCCGCCGCCAACACGAGAATTCCGAGGCGCTGTGCGACCGGGCAAAGGAGCGAGAGTCGTTCAGCAACTGTGCGGAACACGGGCGAAAGCAAGGAATCGGATCATCGCTGGGATGCAGGTAAAATCGGGCGGACAATCTCTGCACTCGACAATGCCAGCTAGAGGCATGTCCAGAAGGAGACAGTAATGGGCGACTCCGAGACCGAATATGTCGTGGAACTGCAGTCTCGACTGGCCGAGCGATTGCGTGACCTGGGCTTCGGAGATGATGCCCATGGAAGCATCTTGGCGCATGAGCTTGCCGAGATCGCAGCCAGAAGTCGCACCTTCGAACAGCAGGCCCTGCCCCTATTTCTTGGACTTGATGATATGCACCGGCGCTCGCTAGCCGAAGTCACGATAGGTATGAAGAACCAGCTCGACGCCATCGAAGATTCGATTGCCGACGTACAGATCTCGCTGGCAGTATTGGTGGATTTTCTGTTGCGGGAAGAGCGGGCATCCAGGAGCTGAATGCAGAGGCGTCGTCCCTGCCAACTCTGGGCGCGGAATCAATCTTCCGAGATCGCGCGTTGTTCTTCCAAGCAAACTTCCAAATTCTTGAGGTCTACGGGAACGCGTGCCTGCGCGCCTTCGGGAGCTGCTCTGAGATATTGCACTGGCCAGGAAATCGATTGCTTCAGCTCGCGGGCCGCACGCAAAGGCCAATAGGGGTCGCGCAGGAACTCACGGGCGATAATCACCGCGTCCGCTTGTCCCGTAGCCAGGATGTGCTCGGCCTGAAAGGAAGAAGTGATCATGCCGACGGCGCCAGTCATGAGCTGACCCTCCCGGCGGATCTGCTCGGCAAACGATGTTTGATAGCCCGGGCCGACAGGAATTTTGGTCTGAGCCACATTTCCCCCAGAGGAGCAGTCGATCAGATCGACACCCATTGTCTTCAGTTGGCGGGCCAGTTCAACCGACTGCTGAATGTCCCAGCCACCGTCGGTCCAGTCGGTTGCCGAGATCCGCACCAACAAAGGCGCTCGTTCAGGCCACGAGGAACGGACTGCGGCAACAATCTCGCGCAACAGCCGAATGCGATTTTCAAAAGAGCCTCCGTATTCATCCTGGCGTTGATTACTGAGAGGCGAGAGAAACTCGTGAATTAGATACCCGTGAGCCGCATGGATTTCCACTACACGGAAGCCGGCTTCACAGGCACGGCGGGCCGCCTCCGCGAAAGCGGCAACGATTTTCCGGATGCCGTCGACGGAGAGAGCTCGCGGCACGGGATAACCATCGGCGAACGGCAGCGGGCTTGGGGCTACGACATTTTCCCAGCCACCTGCGCTCTGGGGAATCTTGCCGATGCCTTCCCATGGCCGGTAGGTACTGGCCTTGCGACCGGCGTGCGCCAGTTGCATGCCGGCTACGCTGCCCTGCTCATGAACAAAACGGACGATACGGGCCAAGGGCTCGATGTGATCGTCGCTCCAGATACCAAGATCCTGGGGACTAATACGGCCCTCAGGTAGAACCGCGCTGGCCTCGGTAAGTACCAGCCCTGCGCCACCTACCGCGCGGCTACCCAAATGGACGAAATGCCAGTCAGTGGCAAATCCATTGCTGCTGGAGTACTCGCACATCGGAGAGACGAATACCCGATTGGCAAAAGTAAGATCCCGGATCGTAAGCGGATCAAAGAGATGAGGCATATGTCTCAGCTACGGCTGCTGGGCATTTCGCAAAAAGCGGCTCCTGACACGTCCAGAAGCAAATCGAATAGCTCTAGCTGGAGTCGTGATTAAGCTGAGGAGCCGCGATTCGGGTCAGGCTGCCTTCTTCCTCGCCGCCCAACGGGCCTTCATCAAAGCCGAGAGCCTCCTGCGAGCGGCCGGGCTCATCCCGCTTCGACCGCGAGACTTCTTCGCTGCAGTCTTAGCCTGCTTGGGCGCGGCATTCCCCTTCTGCCTGGCCCAGCGTGCCCGCTGCGCAGCGGCTATTTTGGCTCGCGCCGCGGCGCTCATGGTGCGACGCTTCCGTCCGCCAGCAGGGGCCGCTTGGCTCTTGGGGGGGCGTCCACGACGTGGGGCCACAGCGCCCAGCTGTTCGAGAGCGGCGATGGCTTGATCAATCCGACTCAGTTCTTGTCTAAGTTGATCCAAAGTAGCTTGAATGTCCATGTGTATCCTTTGCGAGATGTAGTTCGAATAGTTTAGCAGGAGTATCGCCGAAATATGGAAATCAACCATGCCCAGGCGCTCAGTTACTAGGTACCTAAACCACTGCGAGAAGGGCACCGCAGATAGATTTTCCAATAAAAAACGGAAATACGACAGGGAACTAGACAGCAGGGTACCGCCCAGATTGAAGGGGAATTGAATGTTGATGGCTGATAGCTGACTGCTGTGGGTTGGGGCACTGATGGGAATCACCCTTGAAGCAGCTGGCGAAATCGCGAACTTATTGAGAGATCTGCGCTTCGCGATTATACAGTCAGGCTGTTGGAGGCGCGGGTGGGAATCGAACCCACGCATAAAGGTTTTGCAGACCTCTCAAGACAATTTTGCCCCGTTCATGGCGGATTGGTTCCACTTGCATTTCAGTGGTTTAGATCGTCGCTTTTGCAAAGCGTACAAAGTCGTCTAAACCCCCACTCGCTACATTTTCCGCTACACCCTGATTGAAACTCAGGTGCGCCCGAAGCTGATGCTCTCGCTCCGGCTGCCGGAGTCGCCTCGGGAAGTGGGTTCTACATCTGCGTAGTTAGTGACACGAGTCATTTACATTTCTGCCCGGCCCCCCGGCAAAAGCTTCGCAGCACAACTCAATTCGGAGGATTTGGGAGACTACCTGCTAAAATCACCTGCTCCACCCAAGCAAGGACTTTTCCCCAGCCTATGTGGCCAGAATGGCCGTAAGCTTGTGCTGTCCGTGAACGTGCAAATATGAACCAGGTCGTCATCGAGAACCCGATCATCAACTCGCCCTTCGACGAGCCGACCCGCCATTTCAGGTTTACCGACGAAGGCATCACCAATGAGGAAGTTGAGGGCCGCCGCACCAGCTCGTATTTCGTCCCCATCGCCAAGCCGAAGAAGAAGGGCAGCAAGCAGCTCCAATTCGACACGGAATGGACACAGGACCGCATCGAGGAGAACAAGCTCGTCAACGACATCCGCCGCCGCGTGGCAGCTGTGGCGCGAGGGCGGCTACGTCGGCGTGACGCCTACCACGGCCCGCCTGATTGCCTACTGGACCGACCCCGACCGCGAGAAGAAGCTGTTCTTCTGCCAGATCGAAGCCCTGGAAACGGCCATCTACATTGCCGAGGTGGCAAAGAAATACGGCGACGCCTGGATCGAGAACGCGCTCCGCGAGGCCAACGACACGTCGAATCCCGGCCTGCCACGCACGGCTTTCAAGATGGCCACCGGCTCCGGCAAGACCGTGGTCATGGCCATGCTCATCGCCTGGCACACGCTCAACAAGCATGCCAACCCGCAGGACGCCCGCTTCTCCGACACTTTCCTGATCGTCACACCCGGCATCACCATCCGCGACCGCTGCGCGTGCTGCTGCCGAACGACCCGCAGAACTACTACCGCCAGCGCGACATTGTCCCGGCCCAATCAATGGACCAGCTCGGCCAGGCCAAAATCATCATCACCAACTTCCACGCCTTTCAGCTGCGCGAGAAGGTCGCGGCCGGCAAGATCACCAAGGCGATTCTCGCCGATGGGCAGCCAAGCCCGTTCACCGAAACTCCCGACCAGATGGTGCGCCGCGTCTGCCGCGAGTTGGGCACCAAGAAGAACATCATCGTCATCAACGACGAGGCCCACCACTGCTACCGCCGCAAGCCCGACTGCGCGAGGACGAAACGCTCACGGGCGACGAGCGCAACGAAGCCAAGAAGCGCGACGAAGAGGCCCGCATCTGGATTTCCGGCATCGAGGCCGTGAAAGCCAAGATCGGCGTGAAGGCCATCTACGATCTTTCGGCCACGCCGTTCTTCCTGCGCGGCTCGGGCTACCCCGAAGGCACGCTCTTCCCCTGGGTGGTCTCCGACTTCTCGCTGATCGACGCCATCGAGGCCGGCATCGTCAAGGTGCCCCGCGTGCCGGTCGCCGACGATTCCATGACGGGCGACCAGCCCACCTACCGCGACCTGTGGCTCCGCATCCGCGAACACCTGCCCAAGAAGGGACGCAAGACCGACGACGTCGGGCGGCGAGCCGAAGCTCCCCGTCGAGCTGCAAGGGGCGCTGCACAGCCTCTACGGCAACTACGAGAAGTATTACCGCCTGTGGGAGCAGAACGCCGAGGCCCGCGCCACGCGGCATCACGCCGCCGGTGTTCATCGTGGTCTGCAACAACACCAACGTCTCCAAGCTGGTCTTCGACTTCATCGCCGGATGGGAAAAGCAGATCGGCGAAAAGACGATCGTTCAGGCCGGGCAACTTGCCATCTTCCGCAACGACGACGGCAACGGCGATTGGCTGCACCGCCCGAACACGATCCTGGTCGACAGCCAGCAGCTCGAATCCGGCGAAGCGATGAGCGACGACTTCAAGAAGATCGCCGCCCGCGAGATCGAGGAGTTCAAGGCCGAATACCGCGCCCGCTTCCCGGGCCGCGATGCCGACGAGCCTCACCGACGAAGACCTGCTCCGCGAAGTGATGAACACCGTCGGCAAGGCCGGCAAGCTCGGCGAGCACGTCAAATGCGTGGTCAGCGTCTCCATGCTCACCGAAGGATGGGACGCCAACACCGTCACCCACGTTCTCGGCGTGCGCGCCTTCGGCACGCAGCTTCTCTGCGAGCAGGTGGTCGGCCGCGCCCTGCGCCGCATGAGCTACGCCGCCAACGAGAAGGGCCATTTCGATCCCGAATACGCCGAGGTCTACGGCGTGCCGTTTTCGTTCATCCCGTGCAGCGGCGCAACCACAGACCCGAAGCCCGGCCCACTGCCGACCCGCGTGCGCGCTCTCGAAAGCCGCATCGCCTGCGAGATCACCTTTCCCCGCCTGCTCGGCTACCGCTACGACATGGCGGGCGAGCGGCTCACTGCCACCTTCACCGACGAATCCAGGCTCACGCTCTCCACTGCCGACATCCCGACCAAGACCGAGAACGCGCCCATCGTCGGCGAATCCAGCATCCACACGCTCGACGATCTCAAGCGCCGCCGGCCCAACGAAGTCGCCTTCCTGCTGGCCAAGCTGACGCTGGAGAAATACTTCCGCGACGACGACGGCAACGACAAGCCCTGGCTCTTCCCGCAACTGCTCGGCATCGCCAAACGCTGGCTGGCCGAGTGCGTCACGCTCAAGGACAACACCTTCCCGCAGCTGCTGCTGCTGATCGAGTTCGCGCACGACGCCGCCGACCGCATCTACAGGGCCATCGTCGCCTCGACCGACGGCACGGCTGCGCTCAAGCCCATCCTGCGCCCGTACGACACCGTCGGCTCCACCCGCTACGTGGACTTCGACACCACCCGGCCCGTCTATCGCCACCCGCGCCGACAAGTGCCACATCTCCCACGTCGTGGCCGACACCGATTCGTGGGAGCAGAAGATGGCCGAAGCGCTCGAAGACATGCCCGAGGTCATCCGCTACGTCAAGAACCACAACCTCGGCTTCACCATCCCCTACACGCTCAACGGCGAAGAGAAGAACTACATCCCCGACTTCATCGCCTGCATCGACGACGGCCACGGCCCGAGCGACCTGCTGAACCTGATCGTCGAAGTGACCGGCGAGAAGAAGAAAGACAAGGCCGCCAAGGTCGCCACGGCGCGCACCTGTGGGTGCCGGCCGTCAACAACCACGGCGGCTTCGGCCGCTGGGCGTTCCTCGAAGTCGCCGACCCGTGGGACGCACAGAACCTCATCCGCGGCTTTCTGAAACAGGCGCAGGCAGAGACAACAAAGGAAGTCGCTCATGGCTAAGAAGAAGCACACGCACCGCGAACGACGCAAAGTCGAATCCATCCGCCACAAGGACAAGCGGGCCAACATCCCCACCGAGGAACTGCGCGACTTCGTGGCCGACGAAGAACTCGCGCCGAAGACAATGCTCTACCCGCGCGACCCGTCGCTCGATCCGCAACTGGTCTGGAAGGGCAAGGACGAGCAGGACCGCGAAGACCTCGCCGTGCCCGTCGTGCCGATCTACATCCAGGAGAAGATTCACCCGCAGGCGATCATCGACGCGCTGCCCCGCATCGAGCAGGCCGGCGACGACCAGACCAACCTCTTCGCCGACTTCAACGGCGGCCCGACGGACTTCGCGCAGAAGGTCGACTTCTACCACCACGAGCAGAACTGGACCAACCGCCTGATCCTCGGCGATTCGCTGCTGGTGATGACCTCGCTGGCCGAGAAGGAAGGGCTCAAGGGCAAGGTGCAGACCATCTACCTCGACCCGCCCTACGGCATCAAGTTCGGCTCCAACTGGCAGGTCAGCACCCGCAAGCGCGATGTGAAGGACGGCAAGGCCGAGGACGCCACCCGCCAGCCCGAGCAGGTGCGAGCCTTTCGCGACACCTGGAAACTCGGCATCCACTCCTATCCTCGCCTACCTGCGCGACCGGCTCGTCGTCGCCCGCGAACTGCTCACCGAGACCGGCAGCGTCTTTGTGCAGATTGGCGATGAGAATGTGCATCTGGTGCGGGCGTTGATGGACGAGGTGTTCGGAAGCGAGAATTTCGTGTCGCTGATCACTTTCCGAAGACAATGACGCCTCTGGAGTCGGGCAGTATCTGCAGAATGTCTTCGATTACCTGCTGTGGTATGCAAAGGACAAGCCGAGCTACTGAAGTACCGCAATCTCTTTCGGACAAAGGAGTTCGCTGGCGAGTACAGAGTTGCGATCTGTCGATCTTGGAGACGGCGAGATATCGCGAACTCACAGAAGAAGAGTGCGACGATCAGATTCGCTTCCCGGATGAAGATCGCCTCTGCAAGCGTTCCGTTCTAGACGTCATCAGGCTTCACGCCAAGTTGCACATTCTCCGTTTCGATTTCGAAGGCAAACGTTTATCAGCCTAGGAGCGGAATGAGCTGGCAAACCAACGAGGACGGGCATCAAGCAGCTTGCACAGCTCGGACGACTGATTCGACCGTGGCAGTAACGCTAGCTATGTTCAAGCTTACTACGATGACTTTCCAGTTACCCGCTTGCACAACATTTGGACGGACACTGGTCGCTGGCTTTGCGAGCGACGAAGCGTCTACGTCGTCCAGACTCATCACGAAAGTCATCGAGCGCTGCCTCCTGATGACCACCGACCCCGGCGACCTGGTGCTCGACCCGACCTGCGGCAGCGGCACAACCGCCTATGTCGCCGAGCAGTGGGGCCGGCGCTGGATCACCTGCGACACCAGCCGCGTCGCCCTGGCGCTGGCGCGCACGCGCCTGATGGCCGCGAAGTATCCCGTACTACCTGCTGGCCGACTCGCCCGAGGGCATCAAGAAGGAAGCCGAACTGACCGGCAAGATGCCCCCCGAATACAAGACCGAAGGCGACATCCGCAAGGGCTTCGTCTACAAGCGCGTGCCGCACGTCACGCTCAAATCCATCGCCAACAACCCGGACATCAAGGAAGGCATGACGCGGGAGCAGATCGACGCCGCCATCGCCCGCCATGCCGAGACCGAAACGCTCTACGACCAGCCCTACGAAGACAACAAGCGCGTGCGGGTGTGCGGGCCGTTCTCGGTGGAGAGCCTGTCGCCGCATCGCGTGCTGTCCACCGCCGACGAGAATCAGGACGGCACGGTGACGGAGCAGGAAGCCCGCAAGCAGCAGGACTTCGCCACGATGATCCTGGACAACCTCAAGAAGGCGGGCGTGCAGAACACCCGCAAGAGCGAGCGGCTCACCTTCGACCGGCTCGATCCCTACGCCGGCGCGTGGCTGCACGCGGCGGGCGAATACACCGACGCCGACGGCAAGACCCGGCGCGTGGCCGTCTCCATCGGCCCCGAGCACGGCACCGTCGGCCCGCAGCAGGTGAAGGAAGCCGCCAAGGAAGCGGTGCAGGGCGTGGGCTTCGACATGCTGATCGTCTGCGGCTTCGCCTTCGACCCGCACGTCGCCGAAGAGGCGAAACGCTACGGCAAGCTGACCGTGCTGCCCACCAAGATGAACCCCGACCTGGCGATGGGCGACGAACTGCTCAAGAAGACCGGCGCGGGCAACCTGTTCATGGTCTTCGGCGAGCCGGACGTGGAGATCAAGAAGCAGAAGAACGGGCAGATCGTCGCCGAGATCAAGGGCGTGGACGTCTACGACCCGACCACCGGCCAGATTCGCAGCGCCTCCACCGACGACATCGCCTGCTGGTTCATCGACACCGACTACAACGGCGAGAGCTTCTTCGTGCGCCACGCCTACTTCACCGGGGCCGAAGAACCCTACGAAAAGCTCAAGCGGGCGCTACGGGCCGAGATCGACGAAGCCGCCTGGAGCAGCCTCTACAGCACGGTAAGCCGGCCCTTCGACAAGCCCGAATCAGGCAAGATCGCCGTGAAGGTCATCAACCACTACGGCGACGAGGTGCTGAAGGTGTTCGCAGTGTAAGGGAGAGGCCGTGTCCACATATCGGAACTACAAGTCACATGAAACGCTCGCAGAAGCGATAGCCGTTGCGAAGCCGGACCAATACGTCGTCGCCGTTTCCATTACTCGCTATCTCGTGACGAATCGTCCTTCCTCCGTCCGTTCGTGTAGAGGTGAGCAGGGTGTAACATTCGACATCGTTCATCGCCCGAAGTCCACCGTTCCGATGCTCCCGTCCGATGACTCACTCGCCGCTCCGAACCGCGATATGGCCTGGGGTACTCATCCTGTTCAAGGTGGCAGCGCCGAGTCAAAGAGAGGCAGACATTAGGAACGGCCTAAGCTCTGTATCGGCCGAGAACCTATCCCAGGCGGGTGGCACTCACCATCTTCCAAGTTGTAACTATGGGCTGAGCTCCTCGCTTCGGAGCTCTTAGATCGCCTTCGAGGGCGACTCTGTATCGGCTCGGAAGTTGTGCCTTTTCTAGTTCAGTAAATATCGGGGCGGCCATTGAACCGATAATCTGCTCTCCCGTTTCCACATCCTTCAACTCGAACTTTCTTGTTCTGAGATTCAGACCGATCAACTCCCCGACGAGCTTTCTTGTTTGTGTCCCGACTTTGGGTTCTCTTTTCAGAGTCTTCACGGCTGCCCGTACCCTAGGTAATGGCACTTTCGCAAAGTGTGGTTCGGAATCATTCTGAGAAGCAGTTTCCAAGGTCAGGTCAGATCCCGCATCTGCAATTTTGCTCATGAAGCGACGCATCGCTTCAGCCTCGTCGTCCGCTACTTCCAACATCCGCTCTCGGAATCCATCCAGCTCGTCAGCACTGTTCAGCTCCTCGATCGCATTCTTCAAGGTGGAGGCGATTCGGGCATCACTACCGCGCACAGCTATTTCAATACCAAAAGATCCTGCAAATGTTCCAACGATGTTCACCTGGAACGGTCGCTGGGCGGCTTCAATGAGGCCGGTGGCAGCGTTCAATGCTCTGTCGAGCTTAGTGCTTATGTACTGTTCAAAGGACGACAGGATATCCCCCACAGACTTCGCCGGAGCTTCGGCCTGGCTGTTAGAGAAGAGACGTAATAGCACAACACTCGAATTTAATTGACGGGCGAGAAGCGCTGCGTTGACCTGTCCTTCTGCGGCGGTCTCGAAAGCTATCAAAACACCGGGCTCGGGAAGTTCTTCATCTGGTAACTCATTGGGGTTCCGCGTTATCACGCGGATTAGATCGCCCGATCTCTTATCAACGACGAGCTCGTAAACACGTCCGAGTTCCGGCTTGTTAAAGGCATTACGAATCTCAAAGGCGCCGTCTTTCAAAGCGAACAGCCGCCTGTCCGAAACCGCAACCGCAAGCCAAGTATCGGACGTGTCTTCCGCATCTATGCAATTAACCAAGTACCGCTGACCTGCGGCATTCGCGGCCACAAAGAGCCGAGGGCCGTCGAAATATACAAAGATATCCTGTACCGTGAGTTCCCCAAGCACCTCGTTGTCAGGAATGAAGATCATATTGAGCTAAATCACATCGAAAATCTTCTCGGGGGTTTTGCCATCCGCAACCCACCACGTGTGGTGGCCTTTGTATCCGCGAGTTGGAGCGACCGCACCCCATTCAGCGCTCACCCTCGCTTTGGCAAGCATCATCTTTCGGAGAAGAGGCACAATCTTCTGAGCCAAGGCCGCGTCCTCTTCGTTCGTCAAGACGGACAGGCCACATGCTTGACACAGCCTGTCGGGAGCAAATCTCTTTTTCCCCGGCGCCAACAGAACTGAAACAAAGTCGCTAGGTTCGGGAGGCTTGTGCCATACAAATCGAAAGAGCTCTCCGGCGGCTGATGATGCCGCAGCCGGTGGACATTCCTTGGGGAAGTGGCTCGGAAATACCATGCGAACCAGACAGTGTAGACCACCTATTCTGAAGAACCAAATAAATGCGTGGTGAAGCACGCTGCTGTTACGGATACTGCCGCACAGGGCCAGTCCCGGTCGTGCGTCGCTGCGTCTCGTCAGGTCGCACAAGAAAGCAATGATTCTCACCTGGCCTGCATATCTACCCCAGCATCGCGAAACCTCTTGAACAAGGCTTCAGCGATTTCGTTTGCTTCGGACTGTACGGCACGGTGCGGCATTCCCAAATCTCGCATGATTTCTCGCTGACGATCACAGCTGACTTCGCCGTAGCTAAGAAACGTCGTCAAAACCTGTTCGTGGCCGAGGTTCTGGCTCCATGCTTTGAGCTGTTCCGGCGTCTTACAGACATCTTGGCCAAGCCGGACAAGTGTCCTCCTAAAGCTGTGCGGGTTAAAATACTCTAGGCCAGCACTGGCGAAGGCTTCGCCAAATATCTTGCGAATGGGCGATGCGGTACTCCAGTGCTTCCGTTCCAAACCTTGCACTTCAAACTGGCGGGTCGCCCCCACCGCAATGCGCGTTTTCGGGAAAAGCGGGTCGTCATTGCCCCATGTTTTCTCTTGCCGGAGATAGGACACCCACTCCGCCACTATCTGGCGGATTTCATCGCCCACTGGAAAAAAGAAAGTGTCGAAGGTCTTGCTGAACTTCGTGTCCACTTCCCGCGCGTCTTGAAAGACTTTGTCGGCGGATAGATCGACATGCTTCAGCTTCATCGAAGCAATGGCGCTGTCCCGCGCGCCAGTTAGAAGCGTGAACGCGATTAGAGCGCGGTCACGGCGCTCTATCTCCGTGCTGGTCGGCATCGTACTGAGAACGTGCTTGATCTGTTCCAATGTCGGCACTTTCTGTTCCCGCTGGGCCGTGGCAATGCGTGTGTCCTTAGCGGACAGGTTGAAATAGTCGGCATCGGAAAACTTAATCCGTGACTTGTAGCCAGGCTCACGCGAAAGCCACTGGAAGAATCCCTTGAGTTGCATGAGCGTGGCATGTAGAGTGGCTTTGCTCAACTTCTCCCCGGATCGTTGGCCGTTCTGTTCCGCAAGGTGCCTCTTGAACCCTCTCGCCTGCTCATAATGAAACGCCTTGAAATCTCGGTGCTGGTTGTAAACCTCGAAACGGTTTAGAGCCTTCGCTGCCGCATCCACGGTTTGCTCGCTATTGCCCCTGGCATCCTTCAAGAAGGCAAAATACTGGCGCTTGATTCGTTCGTTATCGGCGTGGTGTTTTGTCATGGTCGATGTCTCCTATCTCAAGTCACTGTTTAGGGTGGGTTGATTACTCTCACTTAAACGTCCCAGTGCTTGCGGAAACGTGATGTCCATTCTTCCTCGAACTAGCTCCAGATTGGCCAAGTTGACGCGCCGGTTGATGATGCAATTGCAGTGCGGGCAAATCGCTTCCAGGTTTCCAATCGTCTCGGTGACAGGCAGATAATCCGCCATGTCGCCGGCAGGGGACTTCGGGCTGCGGCATCGGACGCAGTAAATTTCTCCAGGCCGACAAGGTTGCTTGTTTCTTACCCGACGCGCCCGAAGGAACTCGACAAGGTCGCTGCCCAGGATCAACGCCGGCCGTTTTTCATCGCAGGTTGGAAGTCCAGTTTTGATCCACGTGCGCACAGTATTTTTGTGAGTGCCGAACAAATCGGCGATCTCCCCTACCGTGTAGTTGCGGTGGATTTTGACGCGGCGGTGGTTGGGGTGACGCTTTCCCATGTCGGTTATCCACGGCCCTTGGCTTTACGGCTCTGGGGCATCGCACACCTCTCGCGGGCTTTCTTGCAAGCCGCTTCCAACTTCACCATCGATCCCGAATTTCGGAGTTGGATCTTGCTGAAATGGGGGTTAGCATTCGGCGTCGCGTTTTCACCGAAGTACCAAGCCTCTTCTTCCTACCGCTGGCGTGGGGCTGGGGACTTACCTCCATCTCGTATCACCTTCTCCAGTTCTGATTCACGGATCATCGTGCGCCCGCCGACCTTGGTCCGTTGCAATCGTCCCTGCGAAAGCCAAGCGTGTATCGTCCATTTCGAGATTCCGCCCAGCCTGCGGGCGGCTTCCGTTACTGAAAGTAGGTTTTCCAATCGATTTCTCCTTGCAATCCAATGAGAGTCCGTGCCACTATTAACAAAGGAAAGTATGGCACTATACTGTGCTACAGAGAAAGACACATTTCATGGCACACAGAATCCAACTGCCGGTTGAGTTCGAGTTCAAGGTCGAACAGGTTAGGTACGTGCCAGGTGCGATTCGGCTTCGCAAATGGTGGTTAGGATACGGGGCCTGGGCATTTGAGGTGTCCATTTCAGCGCCCGAGGAACTGACAGGATTGTGGCGCGGCGACGATCTCATTCACCTTTCGCCAAGCCATTTTCCGCTTCGGGTGAAGCAGCAGTTGGGCGAACCAGGCCAGCGTTTGAGTTCAGAATTGAAAAAGCTCGATATTGACGTGCTGCTTTGTTTGTATCCGGCAGGCAGCGATCTTCAACACCCTCCTAAGACGCGCGTTATTGACCCTTGGCAGTTGCGCCACGAGTTTCTCCATCTCAAACACTCGTCCGAGGCGCTTCTTGCCTTCCTGAATTACTACGGAAGATGGTCCGCTGTAACGTATCCTTTGTTTATTTCCAGTTTGTCCGAGTGGTCGCCGGGTATTGCTTTTGAACCGGAGATATGGGAGGAACAGACACTTGTGAGGGATGCGCTGAGAGGTGACCCCGCTGAGTGGCTGGCGAAGCACGGCTTCGGCTTGCATCACCGATCAACATTTCCTCATTTTGGCTACACGGGTAGTACGTGTCTAGACTGCATCCGCGCTTCAATTACCATCGATTTCTTGCGACGGGTGCCGTTCCGAATTTGCAAGCGGCCCGACTGCGGTACACCCTTCGCTGCGGACAGGCGAGGCAAGCAGTACTGCTCACAGTACTGTGCCCATCTAGTATCCGTTCGCAGAACCCGGAGAGAACTAAAGAAAAAAACTGCGACAGAGCAGAAAGGTTGAGGCTGACGTATGTCTATCTTCAAGCGCGGTAACGTCTACTGGTTTCACTTCCTGCATGAAGGGCGGCACATCCAGAAGAGCACCGGGCAGGGCAACCCACGCACAGCTCGTCAGATAGAGGCGGCTTTCAGAACAGCTCTGGTGAAAGGGGAGGTGGGCATCACCGAGCGGAAGAAGATTCCGGCTTTCAAGGCTGCGATGGCCGATTTTCTGGCGTGGTCCGCCCGGGAACATCAGGAGCATCCCGCCACGCATCGGCGGTATCAGGTCAGCAGTTTGGCCCTTCTCCGGCATTTCAAGGACACATCGCTCGATAAGATCACGTCTGACGATGTGGAGCGATTCAAAACTGCCCGGTCCACGGAGTACAAAACCGCGCGAGCCGGAAAGAAAAGAAAGCAGACAGCGAAAAAACTTCGTCCAGCCACGGTAAACCGCGAACTTGCCTGCCTGAAAGCCATGTTCAATTACGCCGTCAAGTCGGACTTGCCTCTGCGAAATCCAGTCAGCCGGGTGAATTTCCTGAAAGAGCAGAACGAGCAAACCCGCGTTCTCAGCTACGAAGAGCAGGAGCGGTATCTGGCGGTAGCGACTCCCCTGCTACGCGACATTGCCACTTTGATGCTGGAAACTGGAATGCGACCAGAAGAGGTCTATCGCATTCGCCCTGAAAACGTGCGTCTCGGCGATAACTGCCTCTTCAATCCCTTCGGTAAGACGAAGGCAGCTCGGCGATATATTGCTCTCACAGCGGCTGCACGGGGCATTCTGGCGCGTCGTATGGCTGAGGGAGGGGGTTTCCTATTCCCTTGCGAAACAGACGCCACCCGACCCATTCCGAAGGTTAACAACGCGCATGACCGCGCGGTAAGAGACAGCAAGGTTGCGCCCTTCCGGCTTTACGACCTCCGGCACACTTGGGCCACGAGAGCGGCAATGTCCGGAATTGACCTCGTGACACTTGCCGCGATGCTGGGGCACTCTCGAATCCAGATGGTACTCCGGTACGCTCACCCGACCCAGCAGCACCAGACCCAAGCTATGCAGCGCCTAGAACGATTCGTGAGTGAGCAAAGGGTTGCTCTGGCAGAGCAGACTGTTCAGGTTGTTTCGACAGCGGTTCAGTGAGGATTGCTTATGTAATCACTGTTCACGATATCTAACTTGACACGGTAGAGGTCAGGAGTTCGAGTCTCCTCGTGCCTACCATTTCTTCTTTAGATTCAGTGCCTTCAGGCGAGCCCAACCGTGAGCGCTACCGCAATTCGTCACCAATCGCACTCGCAACATGCATATAACAAATAGGATAGGTCACGGTTTCCGGTGACGAGTGCGAATCTGGCGTTTAACATTCCGCCACGAGATTGTGCTTTTCCTGTCCCCCTCAAAGGAAAGATCAGGGTGGAAACACTCGGCGAGTTCAGTTTCAACTGCTGAACTTTACGGCGAATCTGCAGGTCGGATCGAATGCAATGAAAGCTTGCGGCGGTGCACATTTTCTCGGTCAGGCATTACCGGAGCACCGGCATGACCTGCAGTTGATGCCGGAGCAGATAGGGAGCATGGTTCGGCCTACAATTGGAGGTACCGGGCTCATAGCTGGGTCGGCCGTATAATGCGGCGCTACACACACCAACCAGGTGTGCAGCGTTTTGGGTAGCTGCAACTTGGTCGAAAGGAGTTTAGGAGTGCCGACCGACCACGATAGAGGTGGAGCAGGATTAACAACCCACCTCCCCGGCATTTTCCAAGCTCTGGTAGCCGCCGCCCTTGGCGGGATTCTTCTACCTGCAGTAAACCATGGATGGGCGCATCTCTTCCGCCGCCCACTTGGCGACTGGGCGCAAGGTACGCTTGCGAATACGGTCGGGGCCCTAGTCCTGATCCCCACAATCTGGCTTGTGACACGACCGATGTCGCGGCTGGCAAGCCGCCGAATGCGCGCGACGGCGCGTGCGAAAGGAGACAGACTGGCAATCTACGTTGCCCGGTTTGGGGACGACGAAGTAGGCAAGACTGCCCGTGCCAGTGTGATCGATTCCATTCATAGAGAGCTTGGCCATAGCGGCGTCGAGGTGCTCCCCGCTGGCATTCAACTCGAATTGACGGAGGGAGTGAGTTCTGATGAGGCGGCGGAACGGGCTGCGGCCAAGGGCCGCCGCCTTCTCAAAGACAAGTGCGGTGACTTGCTGATTTGGGGGCAAGTCCACACTATCGCGGACACGACGGCGATCGAGCTCAGGTTTGTCTCTGCGATAGAGGACGGTGGGGAGGGACGACGCTTCTGTTTTACTGACAAGCTCATGCTGGAACCCGCCTTCGGTCCTGAGATTGGAACCGCCATCGCCGCAGTTTCCGCTGCTCTAACTGTGCCTACAGTCCGAGACACTGGCAAGTACCTTGGGCAAACGCTCCGGCCGATTGCGAATCGCTTGGCGCACCTGATTAATCCGATTCCGGCATCGATGCACGGTGAGGATCGCGCGACGATGCTCTTTTCATACGCACTGGTTGAGTCAACTCTCGGAGAGCAATTGGGCGAAGCCAACCGGCTGGAGAAGGCCGTGGCGGCCTATCGCGAGGCGCTGAAAGGATACACGCGGGAACGCGTTCCGCTGCAGTGGGCGATGACCCAGAACAACCTCGGCACCGCGCTGTTTGCGTTGGGAGCGCGAGAGAGCAGTACGGACCGACTGGAGGAAGCTGTCGCAACGTTTCGTGAGGCGTTAAAGGAGTACACGCGGGAGCGCGTGCCGCTGCAGTGGGCGATGACCCAGAACAACCTCGGGCTCGCGCTATCTGAGTTGGGGGCGCGAGAGAGCAGTACGGACCGACTGGAGGAAGCTGTCGCAACGTTTCGTGAGAATCTGAAAGAATTTGTACGTGACCGGGTGCCGCTAAGGTGGGCGCAAACGCAGAGCAACCTCGGCATCGCTCTTAGCAGATTGTCAGAGCGCGAGAGCGGGAGCGAACGGCTGGTGGAGGCGGTTGCGGCCCATCGCGAGGCGTTAAAGGAGTGCGCGCGGCAGCGCGTGCCGCTGGACTGGGCATCGACGCAGAACAACCTCGGCAATGCGCTCCGGCGTTTGGGAGAGCGCGAGAGCGGCAACGAACGGCTGGTGGAGGCGGTCGCGGCCTGTCGTGAGGCGTTAAAGGAGTACACGCGGGAGCGCGTGCCGCTGCAGTGGGCGATGACGCAGAACAACCTCGGCAGCGCGCTTCGGAGTTTGGCGGAGCGCGAGAGCGGGAGTGAGCGGCTGGAGCAGGCGGTCGCGGCCTATCGCGAGGCGTTAAAGGCGTACACGCAGGAACGCGTTCCGCTGAAGTGGGCTGCGACGCAGTACAACCTCGGGGGTGCCCTTTTGAGGTTGGGAGAGCAAGAAAGCGGGACGGAGCACCTGGAGGAAGCGGCGGCAGCATTTCGTGAGGCGCTGAAGGAATGCACGCGGGATCGGGTGCCGCTGAATTGGGCCGGGACGCAGAACGGTCTTGGGAGCGCGCTTTGGCACTTAGGGGAGCGCGAGAGCGGGAGTGAGCGGCTGGAGCAGGCGGTCGCCGCCTTCCGGGAGGCACTGAAGGAATACACGCGGGATCGGGTGCCGCTAAATTGGGCCGCGACGCAGTACAACCTCGGGATGACGCTAGCCGTGTTGGGGGGGCGAGAGAGCGGGACGGAGCGACTGGAGAAAGCAGTCGCAGCGTTCCGCGAGGCGCTGAAGGAACGCACGCGTGCACATGTGCCACTGGACTGGGTGACGACGCAGTACAACTTTGGGATGGCGCTAACCACTTTGGGGGAGCGAGAGAGCGGGAACGAATGGCTGGAGGAAGCGGTCGCAGCGTTGCGAGAGGTGCTTGAAAGTGATGTGCCTGACCCTTCCGCACGTTCAACCATTCAACCGAGCTTGGATCGGGCCAAGGCATTGCTGGATGCTCGAAATTCTAATCTCGACACTTGATTCGGTAATCATTGCCGGACATTTTTTCGAGCGCTCCCACACCAAGAACAGAGGTCGCTATTCTCAAGATGAAATCTTTACTAAGAAAAGGCGGCCCTGTTTTCGTCGAGGCCACCCGGAAACTTTTCGTCGATATTGCCTCCGAAACATTAACATTGAAGAAAAGGCTTTTCTCTTGAAACTCGTCACCAATTCGTCACCAAAACTAGGCCGTTTTTGGTCCTTTTTTAGGCTGTCTAAATCGGAAAAGCAAGACAGGCAAAGGGTTCTAGGTTGTTGAGATCAAAATTGACACGGTAGAGTCTTGGTTCAGCCTGAAATGGAGAAGCGACGTTCTCCGTTAGTGAGTATTCCGCCCTTCGGGCGGGGATTTTCAAGGCATGGGGTCTTTCGATCCGATGGAGGTTGGGAGGCGCAAGAACGAGTCCTCGCGCCCTCGTTCATCGTCTCGATGAGCCCACCGGGATATCCCTCAGCATGGTTGCGTCCCCGCAGTGCCCGCTTCCGTTTCACCCGGCAGGTTTCATTGTAGCTCCGCCGCACCTTGCTGTTACCAACGTCCGGTTGCGCGTAAATAGGGCCAACCAGAGATGCTCATCTTTTCATTTAGCGGCGGAGTTGCTATGCTCCCGGCATGATCCGCAGAGTATTAGCCGTTGTTTCGTTGCTATTGGCTTGCGTCTCGGGGATGTGCCAATTACCTGCACCGACAGCAATCAGCGATTTTGGATATAGCTCCTGCTCACATAGTTCCTGCCTTTTTGTGCCTGATGACCAACATCCGAAAGCATATCGCCAAGGGGACTTGAGCTACACCGTTATCGAAAGCGGCGAATTTACTTTGAGTCGAGGGCAGAAGTTGATTTTGTCAACGCGCCTCGAAGACTTGAGCGCGAGCGTCTTTGTCGTTTGGTCAAAAAGAAACGACTGGTTCGCAATTACGTGGAGCGACGGCGGGGCAATCGGCAACTTCCATACGCGGGTGTTCCATATTGCGGGCGACAAGGTGAATGAAGCGGAGTCGGTGAAAACTGCCTTTTCTGATTTTCGGAACAGGCATTGGTGCAAGGCACGAGGCGACAACGTGCAGGCTTACGGCTGGGATGAAAAGACCGGCGCCCTAGTCCTCGTTACCTCGGTCTACCCGACCGGTGACTGCGGCAAAGACCTAGGCCACACGGAGGCATATTTGGTGCATCCGACCGATGGCGCGATACTCAGACATCTGAGTCTCCGCGAATTCAACGTATACGCGAAATCTCATCCTCAGTAGTATTCCAGCTTCACGCAGTTTGCTGGCGGCGACTCTGGCGCTGCTGTCTGGCAACTTCCAGCTTGCGGTCGCGTTCCGCATGGATCTCCTGCTGGCGCCCCACCAGCATGTCCTTCGGTGTGATGTAGCCGATGGCGCTGTTCAGGCGGACCTTGTTGTAATGCTCCACGTAGCCCTCGACCAGACGCCGCGCATCGTCCAGCGACAGCGGCGTTCCCGGCCGGATGCATTCGCTTTTCAGCGACTTGTGCCAGCGTTCGATCTTGCCGTTCGACTGTGGATAGTAAGGCGAGGTTCGGACGTGCGTCATGCCCGAGATGCGAATGAACTCCTTGAAGTCGCGAGCGATGAACTGCGGCCCGTTGTCGGAGATGATTCGCGGCTTCGCCTCCGGGTACTTCTCCTTGGCGCGTTGCAGAATCACTTCGATGTCGGCTTCCCTCATCGACTCCCGCAGATCCCAATGCACGATCGAACGACTGTACCCATCCAGAACGCTGCACAAGTAATAGAAGGTCCCGCAGAGGTTGATGTAGGAAACATCGATATGCCAATGTTGATGCGGCTGCAGCGGCTGCTCGAAGCCGGTTCCCTTGCGCGACGGTTTGCTCTTCCACCGGGACAGCAGTCCAGCTTGCTTCAACACCCGCCAAACGCTCGCCGGACTGACCGCCACAACGTCAGCATCGAGCATCATGAACGTCAGCCGCCGATAGCCCTCCAGCGGGTTCTTCAGATGGAACCCGATGATCGCTTCTTTCTCCCACGGCTCCAGCCAGAAATCACGGGGAACCCAACCGTTGTGCTCGTTGACGCACCCGTACCGCTGCCGCCAGTCATAGAACTTGCTGGCGGTCACGCCCAGCCACGGAATGAACCGTCCGACGCCGATCTCGGCCTTCTCCGACCAGCGCCGGACGAAATCCACTACTAGGTCCCGCACGTCATGCGGCACCCAGCCACCGGTTAGAGTTCCCCAAGACTTTTTTTTAGCGCGATGTGCTCCGCCATCAACTCAGCCAGGACCTCGTCCTTGGTCTGCACCTTCTTCTCCAAGAACTCAATCCGTTTCTGCTTCTCCTCCACTTGGCGGTGGGGACGCTCCTGCGACTGAAAGGCGGCCGCTCCGTTCTCGAACAGCTCCTTCTGCCAGCGGTAGAACACCGTTGGCCGCAGGCCCAGTTCCTCACACAGCTCCGAGACCGGCACCTTGTCCAAAAGATGCCGCCTCAGGATGGCTACTTTTTCTTCTGCGGTGAAATGCTTCCGTTCCTTCCTCATACGTTCGCTCCGTTATCTTAACGGAGGAACGCTTTCTCCATTTCCAACTGAGGCAGGACAGTTGTCAGGAGTTCGAGTCTCCTCGTGCCTACCATTTTCTTCTTTAGATTCAGTCCCTTCACGTGAGCCCAACCGTGAGCGCTACCGCAACTCGTCACCAATCGCGCAGCAATCAGTCCGGCAACATGCGCATAACAAACCAGATACCTCATAGCTTCCGGTGACAAGATAGAATCCGGCGTTTAACACTGGCCACAGCGTATCGTCAATATCGTGCTTACTTACCTTCCCAAATATGCCGTTTCGCGCCTCACTGGAACCTCACCGCTCACCCACTTTGCGGCGAATCTGCAGGTCGGATCGATTGCAATGAAAGCTTGCGGCGGTGCACATTTTCTCGGCCAGGCATTACCGGAGCACGGGCATGAGGTGCGGTTGATGCCGGAGCAGATTGGGAGCATCGTTCGGCCTACAATTGGAGGTAGCGGGCTCATAGCTGGGTGGGCCCTATAATGCGGCGTTACACACACAAACCCGGTGTGCAGCGTTTTGGGGTGGCTGCAACTTGGTCGAAAGGAGTTTAGGAGTGCCGACCGACCACGATAGAGGTGGAGCAGGATTAACAACCCACCTCCCCGGCATTTTCCAAGCTCTGGTAGCCGCCGCCCTAGGCGGGATTCTTCTACCTGCAAGTGTTTTTGGCATTTTGGATCGCGCCCGCCGCTTGCAACGATCTGGCCCGCTTGGTAGCCACCGCATACATTTGATAACGGATATCGTCCGAGGGCCAATACTTAGCAACTTCAATTAACCATTCAGCGAGAGCCGCCGAGTCCAATGGACGAAATTGCATGAACTGTTGAACTGTTCAGCGATGTCTACAACTCTACGTGGGACCGCATAGTGGACAGCCCCTTCCCCCACACCTCCATCCCCGCTATGAACAGCGCTGGTGGAGGCGAACAAAAACCGGAGAAAGTCTCATTATCCTTGGACTAAAAATGGGGGGCAGGTCATACACTTATTGACCTTCCGGCAAGAGAGACATTAAGGCGTTATCTCATAAACGAAGGAAGCCCAATAGTCCGTTCCGTAAAGGTTGCCCAAATTATCAAAAACAAGTCCACAACACGGCTGTGCTCCGTCATCACCAACTCCGAAAATGTGGAGTGTCGCGGCCGTCCAAATACCGTTTGAACGAGTCAATTTGTAAACGGTGCCCTGTCCTGCCTGGTTTGGTGCCGATCCTCCGCCGGTGCTGGTCCCATATAGGTTACCGCTTGCGTCGATTAGTAGGGGATTGTTGAGCAGGCACGGATCGTCGTCTGTGCAATTAAAAGTGTAGAGCACGCCTAGCGTCCAAGTGCCGCCTGATGGCGAAAGTTCAAAAACTGAGTCGAAACCAGCGCCATAGAGATTACCCGATCCGTCGCTGACGACACCCCCGGCTCCGCCCACCCCATCGTTTTGTTCAAAGGCATATATGGTTTCTTCAGACCAACCAGCCCCAGAACGTGTCAGCCTGAACACGGTGCCACAGCCCCTCGGAGCATTACAGGAAAAATCGCCGCCAAGCCCTGTTGTACCGACCAAATTACCCGCTGCGTCAAAGACCACTTCACTCGGAAGGCCGCCATCGCTGCCGCCCGTGAAGTTGTAAAGAACGGTTTGCGTCCACCCGCCATTTGCGGGCGTCAGTTCGTATACTAGGCCGCAAGGTCCATAGCATCTGTCCTGCCCACCAACCGCTGTGCCATAAATGTTCCCGGCACGGTCGATGATGACGCCGTACGGTGAGGAACCGTCGGTGCCGCCAGTGAACGCATACAGCACTGTTTCGTTCCAAAGACAAAATGCCGCCCGGCAGACAGTTGCAGGAGGTCTCAGCCTGAAAACCGTGCCGCAGCCAACACCGTTGCACCCGGCACCCCCGCCTTGATATGTTGCGCCGTAGAGACTTCCATCTTGACCAACGGTAAGCGGGCTCGGATAGCCACCGTCGTCGCCTCCTGTGAACTGATATAGCGGACTAAGAGTCCATCCATAACGCGCTTGTTTGAGCTTAAATACGTTACCGTAGCCGTGAGTTCCGCCGCCATCCGTCGATCCGTAAATTAGTCCGGGCGCACCAAACGTGACTGCATCGCTGGGAAATGCTCCGTCGCTTCCGCCAGTAAAGGTGTGGAGGATGCTGAAGACTTGGCCTTGCGCCGCTGGGAGCGCAAAAACAGTGAGCCAAAGCATAGTCACCAACCCAATCCGTGGTCGCGATCTCGAAAGATTTACCCAAATAAGTTGTGCTCCGGCGCTAGTCATCGTTATCCCCCCATCGCGACTTAGAGCCTAATCACCAGATTCTGCGCCCGTTCTCTGTACAACACAACAGCACTTATATGCTTGCAATACAGGATCAAAGCGCCACTTCTTGGACGATCCCGCAAGGTCGCTTGCTTCGGAGTGCTATCTCCTTTCGGCAATCTCTGTCGCTATTCTTTACTCTTAGTCTCCGAATTGTCTTCTTTGTTTACCCCCTGAGACCGCGTGACATACACATAGGTTTGTTGTTAAGTTGTTTAGAATGCTTGGCTTCGGACGGCATTCAGATGACGAGATTTTGAAATTGACTTTGCGGCGTGTTCGTAGTCGAATGCCGACGGCCAGAGTTCAATCGCTCCCAGACTTTCACCCTCGAAAGGAGCGCCAAATGCGCCGAATCACAGTCAGGCGGATTCGGACAGTACTGGTGGGGTCCAATGACGCCATCCACGCGCCATTGATGTGGCCGACAGAGGAAAACGCACGGCGGTCGCTACAGTTTTCGCTACAGCGACCTGCGCCGCTGCGCTCGCGTCTCGGCTAAACCGTTGATGAGACTGGAGGCGCGGGTGGGAATCGAACCCACGCATAAAGGTTTTGCAGACCTCTCCCTTACCACTTGGGTACCGCGCCTCAGGTCTACTACCGTATCGTGTTCCACGAGCAAAATCCAGTAGCTTTCGCCAGTCGGACAACTCGGGTCCTGCGTGTACAATCCTTACACTCTCCCGGGGATGGTGCGACTCTGCGCGGATGTCGAAATCAGTTGAGGTGGCATGAACGTTCTGGAGTTCAGCGCACTGGTAGGTCTTGGGTCCTTGCTCGCCGGATTTCTGGGCGCCCTGACTGGATTGGGCGGCGGCGTAGTTATCGTGCCTATGCTGGCGCTGCTGTTCCACGTCGACATTCGCTATGCCATCGGAGCGTCGTTGGTTTCTGTGATCGCAACTTCGTCGGGCGCGGCCGCGGCCTACGTTCGCGAAGGCTATTCCAACATCCGTATCGGCATGTTTCTGGAAACGGCGACTACCATCGGCGCTTTGTCGGGCGCGGCGATCGCGCTACATGTTTCTGGAAACGCCATCGCCATCGTCTTTGGTGTGGTCTTGTTGTACTCAGCCTACCTGTCGAGCCGCCATCGCGAGGAACACGGGCCGCACATGCAATCGTCCAAGCTGGCTGAGAAGTTGAAGCTGAATGGCCGGTATCCCACAGTCGAGGGTATGCAGTCCTACAATGTGACAGGCGTTCCGGCAGGCTATGGACTGATGTATCTCGCGGGGGTACTTTCAGGTTTGCTGGGCATCGGTTCAGGCGCCGTCAAGGTGCTGGCGATGGACCAGGCGATGAAGATTCCCTTCAAGGTTTCGACCACCACCAGCAACTTCATGATAGGCGTGACTGCGGCCGCCAGCGCGGGACTGTATTTGAGCCGGGGATACATTGCACCCGGAATCACCATGCCGGTGATGCTGGGAGTCTTAGTAGGGTCGATGATCGGCGCGAAAGTCCTGGTGAAGGCCAAAGTCACGGTCCTGCGTTACGTGTTCGCAGCTGCCATTGTGGCGCTGGGAATTGAAATGATTGTCAACGGAGTCAAAGGCCGGCTATGAGCATGCGGAACTGGGACGATCAGCGCATTGAAGTCATCATTGGCACGCTGCTGCGAACCGGAGTCATTCTGGCGGCTAGCGTGGTTTTCTTCGGGGGCGTGCTCTATCTGCTGCGCCATGGGCATGAGGTCCCGAACTACATATCGTTCCACGGGGAACCCGAAAGCTTGAAGAGCGTGCACGACATCGTTCACGGGGCGCTGGCCGGAAGCGCGCGCGCCATCATTCAGTTGGGATTGTTGCTGCTGATTGCTACTCCGGTGGCACGCGTCGCTTTTTCAGCCGTCGCCTTCGCCATCGAGCATGACTCCATGTACGTCGTGATTACCTTGATCGTGCTGGGAATTTTGCTCTACAGTTTGCTGGCCTCGGGTTAGGCGCGAACGGGAGACTGTAATAATCGGACACAAGGCGATATCGACGAAACCCGGTCGGCCGTTAGACATCTAACTGCACTACTCTTAATTTGCTTGGAGGACGAATGGCAGGAGTGAACCTCGCAGATGCCCGCCGCGTAATCGCTGCGGCGGAGAAGAAAGCTCAGGAGATCGGGCAGCCCATGAACATCGCAGTGGCGGATGAGGGTGGCAATCTCGTTTCCCATGTGCGCATGGACGGCGCCTGGATCGGCAGCGTCGATATTTCCATCAAGAAGGCCTACACCTCGCGTGCCTTCGACATTACGACTAAGGACCTGGCAACCCATTCTCAGTCCGGCGAGCAGTTCTTCGGTATCCATGTCTCGAACGACTGCAAGATCATGATCTTTGCCGGCGGCATTCCCTTGAAACGCGATGGTAAGGTGGTGGGCGCGGTCGGCGTCAGCGGCGGCTCGGGCGAACAGGACCACGCAGTTGCCGAGGCCGGCGCTGCCGCCTTCTAAATGAGTTGTGGCGCTATTGCGCCTCGGCTTGTTTCGTGACCGCAGCCGCGGAGTGAGTGCGAAGAATTCCGGTGCCCACAAACACCGCACATCCCAGCAACAGCACTCGCAATACATTCGCGTGGAGCGCGGGATCTCCCAGCAGAATTCGCAGTAAACCAAAGCTGGCACTGGCGGCACAGAATGCGAAGTACAACTTCTCCTTGGTGCAATGCGAAAAGCGCAGCAAAATCAGCAGAACAGTCGTGACGATTACGTAGATCACCAGTAAGACGATGCCAGCCGCAACTTTCTCACCGCGGATCGAGAACGGAGCGGCGTGGGAGATAGCCAGCTGTACGCCCGCGACGCCCAGAAAAAAGACGGAGTGAATTAAGGCGATGATGGCGCGCTTGCGATTATTGATGATGGCGAAGCGATCCATAAACATGACTTAGTCTGCAGTATTGGCCACACACGAGGCTGTGACCTCGGTCACAAGGGGAACGGCTTCTCCGGCTGAAAGCTCGTTTCGTCGAACGCTTCCGTTCGGAGGAGGACCTGCCACCGCCTTTCGAGGGCGCGCGGGACAATCGATCAGGAGACCAGAAAACTAGCAGTACCGATAGATCGTAACTGACAACTGGCCACTGACAACCGACAACTGCTTTTGGAGGCGCGGGGCGGAATCGAACCGCCGATAGAGGTTTTGCAGACCTCGGCCTTACCACTTGGCGACCGCGCCCCGGCAGGGCTGGGCTATGCGAAAAACCCTCGCAGAGGGGCGAGGGCGGCAAATCTGGAGCGGGAGACGGGATTTGAACCCGCGACTTCGACCTTGGCAAGGTCGCACTCTACCACTGAGTTACTCCCGCTCGACAGGTTGAATTATAACGAAAGCACGAAGAGCCCGGCAACTGGCGACAGCCGCGATCGTGTCTGAAATCCCGTGGCAAACGCGACCCACCTCAGTAAACGCCGCCGTGTCCGGTAGCGTGATCGGCATTCACCCGCGAGGTGATCTCGTTGCGCACGTCCCACAGTGCGCGGTACAGCGGAAATTCCATGCGCTGCTTCAGTACTTCTACCGGCGTTCCCATGGTTCCCACCACGCCGCCGCCGATGATGCGTTGCGCCAGCTTGAGATGTGCGTAGCGGAAGAGCTGGATGTTTTCGTCATAGTCGAGCAGCTCTTCGGCGATTTCGTGCAGCTCGAAAAACTCCGCGTGGCGACGGTAGAGCTCCTCCAAGGTCAGGCCAGCTTTGTTCACTTGCTCGAAGAAGGCTTCGCCCAGCCGGGGGGCAATGTGCAGCAGCGCCAGAAAACCGGGCGAGTCGAGCCCGCTGCCATGTCCCAGGCCCGCGCGGATCACGTGATACTCATATGGGCGTGATGCTCTCCAGAAGGGCCAACATCCGCAGCGGATGTACCAGCATGGCGTTAGCCCGCCGCAGCAACCGCGATGCGTTCTTGTAGTCGCCCTGCTGAATGAGCAGCCGCGTACGATCCAGTTCCCAAGCCGCGCCTTTCATCAGCAGCTCCGACGCCTGGTGCGTCACCTGAAAGGTGAGCTCGTCAGGATGCAGCATCTCTTCCGGCGGCTTCTGCAAAGCCAGCAGCTCGTCGGTGCGAAGGTAGCGTTCGTAATCGGAGGCAGCAGTTCCCGGCAAAATCGGGGAGCGCATGTCTTCAGTCATGGGCATGACTCCATTGCGGATCTTTTTCCGGAGGCACAATCGATCCATCGCGCATGTGGATGATGCGATCGCCGTACGTCGCCGCCTCGGGATTGTGAGTGATCATCAGCACCGTCTGTCCCAGCTCTTTGTTTGATTGCCGAAGCATATTCAGCACGATCTCCGAATTCTCCGAATCGAGATTGCCGGTAGGCTCGTCGGCCAGCACGATGGCGGGCTGGTTCACCAGCGCGCGGGCCAGCGCCACGCGTTGCTGTTCGCCGCCGCTCATCTCCGAGGGGCGATGCTCCAGGCGCTTGTCGATGCCCAGCAAGCGGGTAATGCGCTCGATGTACTCGCGCTCGGCAGCTCCCTCAGGTTTGCCCGCGATATCGCGCGCGATCTCGATGTTGCCTTCGGCGGTCAGCGTGGGCAGCAAGTTGAATTTCTGGAAAACGAAACCAATTTTCAGCTTTGCGCATGCGCGTGCGGGCGGCGTCAGACAGCCCGGTAAAATCGACGCCATCGATCATCACCCGGCCTGAATCAGCGTGGGTCAGGCCGCCCAGGATGTAGAAGAGCGTCGATTTGCCGCTGCCCGACGGCCCGACAATGGTGACAAACTCGCCTTTCTCCACTGCCAGCGACACCCCGCGCAGTGCCGGAACATCCACTTTGCCGATGCGGTAGGTTTTGCGCACATCCTCAGCTTGAATCATCCACGCCATGCGAATCTTTGATATTACACGAAACGATTGCTTGCCCGTTGAGCGCCCGCGCGCGCCAATGGGACGCGCCGGAATGGCCGGGAACTGCGGCGGATACTCCCCACCGCGACCATTTTCGCGTTACAACATCATCATGCCGAAAACCTCCGCGCAGAGGAAACATGTTCAGCTGGTGTCCCGAGCCGCCGACTGGCTGCGCCACAAGTATGGATGCGGCATCGTCCTCTCCGAGCAGTATTGCGCGACCGGCGAAGTGCCCGACGTGATCGGATGGAAAGCCTCGTGCCAGTCGGTGCTGGTGGAGTGCAAAGTGTCGCGCACCGATTTCCTGGCGGATGCGAACAAGCCCTTTCGCTTGATTCCGGAGGAGGGACTGGGCAGCAAACGCTTCTACCTGGCGCCTGCCGGCATGATCGCCCGCGCGGAACTGCCAAAGCATTGGGGACTGCTGGAATGCAAGGGCCGCGAAGTGGAGATGGTGGTGAAGCCCGGAAAGCTGGACTTGCGAAGTCCAGTCGGACTGATGAAAGAGATGAGCCTGCTGTTAGCCAGCCTGCGTCGCGTTGAAGTTCGCATCGAGCCGCAGACCATCACAGAATTTCTGAAGTGGAAGAACCGCATGGTGGAATACAACGGCGGAAGGTTGCCGGAAGGAATTGTGGCTCCGGAAGAGGAGAGCAATTCGTATTTGGTGTCGTGACAAAGGTGAGCAGGTCAGATTCGCAAGTGCGCTACGGGCGGGTGGATCGCCGTCAGGTATGCGAAAAACGGCAGAGCTCGGGTAGTGCGGACCTTCAGGTCCGCGTCAGAGATTAGATATTCTTGAGGCGCTTCAGCGCGTGTGGTGCCTTCAGCGCTGATCTGGAAAAATGGAAACGCTTAGAGTGCCGCCGGCTGAAGCTGGCTCAGGGAGTTGAAAAGACAGAATTTAACGCCGGCCTTAAAGGCCGGTACTACCCGAACTCTTTACGCCGTTGCAGCACGCTTTCTCGGCAGGCCCTTCGCCGCGAAAAACAGAATGTACAAATAGCAGATCACGGGCAGGACAAAAGCGTGGTGCAGGCCCACCCGGTCTGCCAACAAGCCTTGCAATTCGGGAATGATAGCGCCGCCAACAATTGCCATAATCAGCAGGCCGGAAGCTTCCCCAGTGAGCGGTCCCAGACCTTCAATTCCGAGAGTGAAGATGCTGGGAAACATGATGGAGTTGAACAGTCCAACCAGCAGCATTGCCCACATGGCCACATGTCCGAAACTCAGCATGGAAAGACATACCAGAGATGCAGCGACGACCGCGTTGAAGCCTAGCACCACCCGGGTAGGAACTTTCTGTAGCACGGCGGAGCCGATGAACCGTCCGATCATGGCTCCTCCCCAGTAAAACGTTAGATATTTCGCGGCGACTTCTGCTCGCAAGTTACCGACTTCGGCGAGGTTCATGTAATTGACCAGGAAGCTTCCGATCGCAACTTCGGCACCTACGTAAGCGAAGATTCCGGCCGTACCCATGACCAGGTTGCGATGCCGCCAGACACTGTCGTTGGCCACGGCGTGCCCGCCCTCAGCTTCGGGAATATGGGGGAGATTGAATCGTGCAATCACGATTGCGAGTACGACGAGAGCAAGCGCGATGACTAGATACGGTAGCTTGACCGAGGAGGCTTCTTCCAAGCGATACGCATGCAGCAACTGCGGAGGCATGGCGCGCAACTCGTCCTGCGTTTTGGGAGCGGCAGCGCCGAGTATCAGCAAGCCGCCGAAGAAGGGGGCTACCGTGGTGCCTAAAGAGTTGAAAGCTTGCGTCAGGTTGAGCCTGCTGGACGCGGTGCGCGCCGGGCCCAGTACCGCGACGTAGGGATTGGCAGAAACCTGCAGCGCCGTGATGCCAGCGGCAAGAATGATCAGCGCCGCCAGGAACAGCGGAAACGAAGGTACGCTGGCTGCCGGTATGAACAGCACTGCGCCCAGACCCATGGTGAACAGGCCTGCCACCATCATCTTCTGGTAGCCAATGCGCTCGATGATCTTGCCTGACGGAATCGAGAAGACAAAGTACGCCGAGAAAAAGCAGAACTGGATCAGCATGACCTCGGCATAGTTCAAGTCAAAGATCGACTTCAGATGAGGTACCAGGATGTCATTAAGGCAGGTGAGAAATCCCCACATGAAGAAGAGCGTGGTGACCATCGCCAATGGCCCGCGATAGTTCTGCGCCGGCTCCGTAGCAGTAACGCTCCTAGTGTTTTGCTGTGGACTGACTGCCATGTTCACCTGTCAGGATTAGATGTCGAAAACCGTCTACCACGTCCGCTGCATGGGATGCGCCTCGGTATTGAAGACCACCTTCTGCAGATCGAGCGTCGACTTGGGCGCGTATAGCAAATAGAGATATTTCAACGTTTCCGCCAGGAAGAAGCTCTCCATATCGTCGCGCTGTTCTTTTGTCTCCACGTTGAGCAGCGCGGCATATCCGGCATCGGTGCGGCAATACTTCTGCAAGCTGTCGAAGAACGTCGTGCCCATGTCAAGATACCGCGAATCGCCGGTGAAGTAATACAGATAGTAGGTGGACTCGATAATCTCGGGGCGAAGTTCATAACCGGGATACGTGATCTTCATCGTGGTGTAATCGAATTCTTCCGGCTCGATTCCGAACGTGGTCCACATCTTGTAGCTGGACTCCTGCAGCCGTTCAGCGCGATCCAGATCGCCCGACAGGGCCAGCACGCCGGGGAAAAACGCGTCCAGCGCGCCGTAGTGCGTCGAGATGCGCGCACCGGTGTTCATGTTGACTTGCGCATACCACAGGCCAGTCGGCGTTCGGATCGGCGACATACTTGTTAATCGCGGCGATGCTAGTCTTCCACATGTGCTTGCAATCCTTGTCATGGAAGAGGATGGAACACTTCAGCAGATATTCGTAATACGAGTCGATGCCGCTGCTAATGTAGCTTGCCGGATCCAGCCACTTGCCGGTTTCGATATTGATGCTGGAACCCACCAGCCCAATCGGCGAGCGGCGCTTATAAATCTCGACCAGCGCGCGCTTAGCCTTGTCGTAATACACCGGCTTGCCGGTCAGCTTGCTCAGCGTGCCAAACTCGATGAGCAGCGAGCCGATCTCGGCAGGACTGCTCTCTACGCCGCGGACCGCGCCGGTCTTCAGGTTGACGAAAACGTACGGCATGCCGGTGGGTGAGTTAAACGCAGGCAGCAGGCGATGGCCCAGGTCGTCGGCCAGCGCCAGCAAGCGCGGATCGCCGGTGAGCTGATAGCTGCTGAGCAGTCCTCCCAGCAGGCGAATCGTGATCTCGAAGTTCTTGACGTAAATGTCCTGGTCGAACGACAGATTGCTTGTCGATCAGTTCGCGGTCGGCCGTCGCCTCATCCGTGAGGCCCATCAGCACCATGGTGTCCAGCGCATCCACCGGCGTCATCAGCAGGGAAGTGCCATTGGGGCCCCCGGGGGGCGCCGCCTTTGCGCCGATTGGGGCTGAGTACCAGTCGCGATAGCCCTTGCTCAGGGGACGCAGTTCATCGTGTCCCCAGGCATACTGCTTGTAGCCGCCCCAGGCATGCAGGAATTCCTGACGAACGTTCTCGGCCATCTCCGCCTTTCGCTGATCGGTCCAAGCCGCTTTATCGTTCGTCTGCGGTGTCGAGCTGCCTGGCACAGCGTCTTGGGCGCACGCCGCCGATGCCGCGAAGCAAAGCATCAACAGAGGCAAAAGCTTCCGCCCTGCCGTTTTGGCGATTGAGCTAGATCGCAAGCAACTGCTCCTTCATGCGGCGGACCAAGGCACGATCCGTCAGCGCAAATGTAGATTCTGCAGGACCGTTTTCGCTGCCAAATTTGATGTCTGGATTCGCCTGGGTAGATGTGTCCTGGCGCTCGGCAAATGCCGTCAGGTGAATCTGCGTACAACCTGTCGTGGAGATCACCTGCCGAACATTGTCGAGACCGATGCCTGCTCCGGGCAGCACCTCGATCTGTCCGCCGGCGTGGTCGATAAGCCGTTTGATGAGGCCGGCTCCTTCCGGAGCGCCGTTCTTCTGCCCGCTGGTGAGCACGCGCGTGATACCGAGATCGATCAGTTCCTCCAGCGCGCGAAAAGGATCCGGGGTGACATCGAAGGCGCGATGAAACACCGCCTGGCGTGAGCCGATACGTTTGCGAAGCGAGCGAGTACGACCGACATCGACAGTGCCGTCCTGGTTCAGGATGCCGAAGACGACGCCGTCAGCGCCATGTTCCAACAGCAAATCGGCGTCACGCTCCATGACGGCAAAATCCGTTGCCGAGTACCAGAAGCCCGCCTCGCGCGGCCGATTCATCGCGACTACCGGAATCTTCGCGTGCTCCTTCACCTGAACCAGCGAGCCCAGCGACGGCGTGAGCCCACCGAGAAACAGTGCCGAGCAAAGCTCCACGCGGTCTGCGCCGCCAGCGGCAGCTTCAATCGCATCCTCTGCCGAACCGCAACAGATCTCCAGCAGGATTTCGCCCATAGTGAAAAGTCCCAGCCGGCAACTCTCCGGCTGGGATTCTACTGTAACAAGTTAACTAGCCCGTGTTGCGAGGACGCATGCTTTTTCATGCCAGAAAGAGTTAAGCTCATGCGTGTCGGCTCTTCGCAGCGAGCATGGAGGGAATCATGAGCAGTTCTGCCAGCTTTGATCTCTACCTTGAACCGTGGCTTACCGCACGCGTACCGCGCATGTCTGACTACGCGCAACCACTTGCCGAGTTTCATCACTGGGTGCGTACCGAAGTCGATGCTCAGGCGAACTACACCGATCGCTATGCTTCTCCCGCGCTGGAGACTTACGACCGTAAGGGTGAGGTGATCAACCGTATCGTCGCCAATCCGGTGTACGACGAGCAGCATCGCGAACTGTATCGCCGCGGAATCATCGGACTACCCTACGCCGAGCAAGCGCCGCACTTGCTGACCTTCACCATGGGTTACCTGTTAGCGCAGGCCGACATCAGCCTGCATTGTCCGGTGACGCTGACCGGAGCCGTGGCTTATGTATTAGGTTCGCATGCGCCCGACGCCGTGCGGCAGCGCTTCCTCTACGACGTGGTGCGGATGGATGGACTGTGTAAGACTGGCGGCACCTGGGCTACGGAGCAGCACGGCGGCAGCGATGTGGGAGCGACGACGACTACGGCGGTCCGAAGCGGCGACCACTTCGCGCTGCACGGATTGAAGTGGTTTACCAGCAATGCCAATAGCGGTCTCGCGGTGGCAACGGCGCGTCCGGAAGATGCGCCTCCGGGTTCGTCGGGACTTGGCCTGTACCTGGTGCCGAGTCATCTGGACAACGAGCAGCCCAACCACTATCGAATTCGTCGCCTGAAGGACAAGCTGGGAACCAAGGGCCTTCCCACCGGCGAGATCGATCTGCTCGGCGCCGAGGCGGTCGAGATCGCTCCGCCGCCGGATGGATTCAAGTTGATGATGGAAGCGCTGGAGTACAGCCGCGTGCACAATGCTGTGGGATCGGCGGGAATTCAGCGGCGGGCGTTACGAGAAGCATTGGCGTGGGCGAAGACGCGCTGCGCCTTCGGGCACGTTCTTTCCGACTACCCCATGGTGCAGGACGAACTGCTGCGGATGCGGGTGGAGTTCGAGGCCGGCACGCTGCTGGCGTTTGAAGCCGCGATTACCTTCGACGAAGTGCAGCATAACAGCGAGCGCCGCACCTGGTTGCGCCTGGCCACGGCGCTGGCCAAGTATCTGACAGCGGAATATGCGATTGCTGCGACCCGGGCCGGGCTGGAGTTGATCGGGGGCAACGGCTACACCAACGACTATCCCATGGCGCGCCTGTTGCGCGATGCGCAGGTGCTCACGGTTTGGGAGGGGCCGGCCAATATCCAAGCGCTGGAACTCCTGCGTCTGCTGAGCCCGCGCTATCGGGGCTGGGAGCAGTTTGGCGCGCGGCTGCGGGACATTTCCGAGAAACTTCCGGAAGGGCTTGGCAAATTGCGCGGTGCGCTGGAATCGAGAATTCAGGGCGACGCCGAGGCTGTCACAATCACTCTGCGCGACGAGCTCAGTGCGCAACGCCACGCCCGCAAGCTGCTGCATCGCCTGAGCCAGAGCCTGGCGTTTGCATTGCTGTGCGAGGCGGCAGCTCAAGCTGATCCTCTGCAAGCGCAATCGGCGTGGCGTTATTTCGAGACCATCGAGCCGCAAGGGTTCGGCATCGAGGATGGGGCCGCCCGGCGAGGAGTGCTGGAGCTACTGGAGGAAGAAGCCGTTCGGACGCTGAGAGAAGCCTGATCGACAGCTGCTAAGAAACTCGGTGAGAGGTGATTTTTGAAGGGGCGTAGCTTTAGCTGCGCCGCAGCCAGTTCTTTATATTATGTGTTCCCGACCGACCTTAGTCGGTGAGGAATCCGCGGTCTCGAGTTTTTCAATAAACTGCTAAGGAAACTCTGACGAAGTGAAAGAGAGGTACCCGCAGCGGCTAGAAAGCCGGATGATTTCGGGTACTTAACGGACGGCCTGAAGAGACTGTGTCGCAACCCAAGAGGAAATTTTGTGGTGGAACAAAGGGTGGAATAACCGATCAAACTAGTCTAGCCGCAACGCGGCGAGATGAAGTTAGCTGGGCGGCGTAAGCCCCCGGTCAAGCTTTCAATTACCCACAAGTCTGGCTGGATGGGTCGGGGGTGGGCGGTTTGTGAAATAGGTTCAGCCTCAGGGTAAGCACTTATGCGACAGGCATAGCGGATGCTGAACTGCCGTCATGAACGAACAGCAGGGACGGTTGAGGTGGGCTGAGCAAGATCTCGGCTGCACGACTTCCCGGAGCGATGTCTGGATTGATCAAGAACTTGCGGACTCCCAATTCAGAGATGTGCGGCTGGGCAAGCGATTTCGCAAGCTTCTACAGCAGTTCTCCGACGGCCTAGGTGGAAGCATCCCATGGGTTTGCCAGGATTGGGCGAACACCAAGGCTGCCTATCGTTTTTTCTCGAACGGCAAGGTTAGCGAAGAAGAGATCTTGGCCGGACATTTTCCGTCCACCCGTGAGCGATTTGCCGCCAGCGACGGGCCGGTTCTGATTCTTCATGACACGACAGAGTTCATTTACCGGGGTGACGATGTGACCGCTGTGGGGGTTCTTCACGACTCAACCGCGGGCCGGGACAATCTGGGCCGTGTGCGCCACCATACCGTCTGCGGCATCTCCATGCACTCCAGTCTAGCGGTCACCTTGGCAGGTCTGCCGCTGGGTCTGGTGGCCATCAAGTTCTGGACCCGAGACAAGTTTCATGGCTGCAATGCCTTGAAGAAGAAGATCAACCCCACCCGCGTCCCCATCGAAAAGAAGGAGAGCGTCCGCTGGTTGGAAAACCTGAGGCAGTCCAGCGCCCTATTGAATGATCCCCAGCGCTGTGTCCACATCGGCGATCGCGAGAGCGACATCTACGAACTGTTCTGCACCGCCCAGCAGATGGGCACCCACTTTCTGGTGCGCACCTGCGTCGACCGCCTCGCCGGAGACGGTACCAGCACGATCGGCAAGGAGATGAAGCAGGTGCGCGTTCAAGGCCTGCACCGCATACAGGTCAGAGACAAAAAAGGCGAGTTGTCCGAGGCCGTGTTGGAGATTCGCTACTGTCGTCTGGTAGTTCTTCCGCCCATGGGCAAGCAAAAAAACTACCCGAAACTGATTCTCACCGCCATCCACGCTCAAGAACGAGGCAGGCCGCACGGACGGGACAGAATCAACTGGAAACTGCTCACCGACCTGCCGGTGTGTTCGCGCCAAGAGGCCGTTGAGAAACTGGTCTGGTATTCCATGCGATGGAAGATCGAGACGTTCCACAAGATCCTGAAGTCCGGCTGCAAGGCAGAGCAGGCGAAGCTGCGAACGGCGGAGCGGCTGGTAAATCTGTTGGCGGTCCTCTGCATCCTGAGTTGGCGAATCTTCTGGATGACCATGATCAACCGCGCGGCACCCGAGGCTCCACCGGAACTGGCATTCACCAGGATAGAGCTTCGGCTGCTCGATGCACTGGTGAAAGACAAGCCTACCCGCAGGCGCAAAGAGACACTCTCCACTTATCTAACCAAGGTGGCACAACTCGGGGGCTATCTCGCTCGTGCTACCGATTCTCCACCCGGCAACTTGGTCATGTGGAGAGGCCTGTCCCGTCTCACTGATATCGAACTGGGGGCAACCATCGGTGCTGACTTTATGGGTAATTGAAAGCCGGTCAAGCCCGGTCAAGTGGGAGATTATTGTGAGCCGCAGAGCGGCGACACCGCTTGTGACACAGTCTCTGAAGGCCGTCCCCTTCAAAACAAGACTTAATCAGAGTTTGCCTAAGTCGATTGCGCGTGACGGGCAGCAGCAATTTCGTCCCAACGTACCCACGCGATATAAAGCACTACGAGAATATTGATGCCCAGGATGATCCAGTGCAGTTCGTTGGGATGCCGGATCAGTTTATAGACTTCAAACGGAAGATAGATGCAACCGGAGATGATGGCCAGCCACTCTGCCCAGGCCCGCTGCCTCCACAGTCCGTAACCTTCGATGAATCGCAGCGTGGCATAGGAAATCGCGATGGCCGCGATCATGGCGATGCTGGTGCTCGATACCTTGTCAGCGACGCGCAGAAATTGTTCCGACAGCCGGTGGTGATAAGGATTGATGTGAAAGAAAAACAAAACGTGCTCGGCAGCATCCTCAAAGTCCACGTCGTGCCGGATCATGCGAGCGAAAACATAAGCGCCCAGCAGCGCCAGGCATCCCTTGAATGCCTCCACGATGGCGACCGTCCTCAGCCCGGCGCGGTGGGTATGTCGCCGCGAAGCGCTTTGCCCGCGAATTGTGACGCTACTGCTCATGGCTGAAGTGTCGCGACGGCCGTCTTCCGCACAACGTACATTACCAAATGCCGGCAGCTGAGATGGTGCAAATCCCGACTGCGGTCCATCTCAAATTCGAAGCTCGAAGTGAGAAATTGGCTGTCGCAGGAGCGTAACGATTTGATTCAACAAGGGGACTCAAGGACTGAAAGTTCAGGCTGAGCGAAGTTGGTCGGCCTGGGCGACCTCCAGCATCTCGGCGGTGGTAGAGAACTTTTCACGGCAACGCTCGGCACTAGCCCGGGCCACTTCTGCCAAATCGATGCTGCGCCAGCCCTCATAGTCTACCCAGCCGACCTGCCGCTCCTGCAGGATTTTCCGAAGGTCCTGGCCGCCCGACCGGTTTACCATCCGTAACTTCCTGCGCTATCTTTTGTGCCACCTGTTGCGCCTCGGAACGATTGGTAGGAATCGTCCCCGACGGCCCGCGCTTGGCCCAACCCACAACGTAAAGCCTGTCGCTGATCTTGCCGTCCTGATTGGTGAACACACCGTTCTCGGGCTGTACGGTGCAGCAGGCGCGCGTCTCGTAGCCGATGCAAGTAACCGCCAGCTGGGCCGGCAACTCAACCGTTTGTCGCGTTGGCCGCCCGGAAATTCACCGCGCGTAATTTATCGTCGCCTACAAACGCCATGGGAGTGAGGTTGAAGTGAAAGTGAATGATGACCGGAGTGTTGCGCGAATCGTGCTCCGCAAAGCCGCGAAACGTGGTGAGCACGGCGCTGTCTCCAACCAGACCTGCCGGATCGCTGATAACCGGACGCGCGCGTTGCAAAGTGCCCAGCTCGGCCAGTTCGTTGTGGTTGAACTTGGTGTCGGCTGCGCCCCGTCGGCCCGACAATGTGGATGGACTCGATCGGCTGCGCACTCAGCCAGGACACCACCGCCGGCGAAAGATCGGAGCCGTCGATTTCGTCAGGCGCCCTTGGCCAGGATGCGAGCTACGTCGATCGCCACGTTGCCGTTGCCGATAATCACCGCCGAGCGCACTCCATCAACCGCCGGCGCCTGGCTATGGGGATGGCTGTTGTACCAGCCAACAAACGCTCCCGAGCCGATAACGCCCGGCAGATTTTCTCCCGGAATTCCCAGTCGGCGATCCAGCGGGCGCGCCCGTGGCCAGCACCACCGCGTCATAGAGCGGAGTCAGTTCGTCGAGACGCAGGTCGCGGCCCACCTCAACATTGCCGAAGAAGCCGACGCGGTCGCGAGAGAGCACGCGATCGAACAGACGCGACACCGCTTTGGTGCTCTGATGATCGGGAGACACGCCGTAGCGGATCAGCCCGAACGGAACGGGCAGGCGCTCGAGGATATCGATCGCGGCATCCGGAATGAGCTTGAGCAGATGGTCTGCCAGATAGCAACCTGCAGGCCCGCTGCCGATGATGGCGATGTGAATCATAAATGCAGCATTTAGCAATCAGCGGCTAGGGTAAGTCTGAACTTAAGTCTTGGTTACGCGGTGGAAATCGTGCATTCAGGCGGTCCATTGATACACGACATCTCCGACATTAGTCAGTGGGACACGCTTTCAGGCCTTGATCAGAGCATCTGCTGTCTGTCTTACTGGCAGGACGAGCAAAACAGATTCCTCGCTTCGCTCGTAATGACAATCCGCGACTGGCTAGTCGTAACAGCTGACCTAACCCCTAGTCTCCTCAGTCCCTAATCCCTGGCCCACCTCGCCCGGCCTTAGTGAATCTTCACGTACTCATAATCGACCGGATTATTGTTGATGCCCCGGTCCGGAGGCGCGATCCAGGCGGCCATCTTGCCTTGCTCGTGGACGCCGTGCATCAGGCTCATGATGTGAGCCCGGTCGCTGTCGCTGGGCAACCAGCTGCCGATTCGCGCGTTGAATTCCTCCTGCGTGATCGGCTTGCCCGTGGGATCGGTCGGCACGCCCGCCCAGCTTCCGATATTGCGGCGGAAGCGCGTCGAGGGCAGCGCCAGACGGAACGAGTAGCCCGCTTTCTCGATGACCCGGTTCCAGCGCGTGACGCCCATGTCGCAGTCTTTGACGTAGGAGCCGCGCGTGACATCGTTCATCGCATTGCGCATCGGAATCTCTTCGCTCTTAATCCCGCCGTTGCCGTCGGGAACTTCCAGCGCGTAAACCTGGTCGGCGGCGACGTGATCTTCGTAGCGCGACTCGTCGGGACGGCCCTTGAGTCCATTCGCGAAATACGACGCGGCATTCGAAGAAGTCTCCGAGCCGAACAGATCGAGCGACGAGCTGAACCAGAAATTCAGATACTTCTGCACGCGTCGGCAGATCGATGGCGCCGGCGTTACGAATCGCCACCGGATCTTCGGTGTTCAACTCCTTCATCACTTCCAGCGTGCGACGAACCACGCGGTTGATGCCGGTGTCGCCGACGAACATGTGATGCGCTTCCTCGGTCAGCATGAACGAACAGGTGCGCGCCAGCGGATCGAAGCTCGACTCGGCCAGCGACTTCAGCTGGAACTTGCCATCGCGATCGGTGAAATAGGTGAACATGAAGAAGCTGAGCCAGTCGCGAATGGGCTCGTTGAACGTGCCCAGAATGCGCGGCTTGTCGGCGTCGCCCGAGTGGCGCTCCAGCAACTCTTCCGCTTCCTCGCGACCGTCGCGCCCAAAGTACGCGTGCAGCAGATAAACCATCGCCCACAGATGGCGGCCTTCTTCGACATTCACCTGAAACAGATTGCGCATGTCATAAAGCGACGGCGCGATGTGCCCCAGCATGCGCTGCTGCTCCACCGACGCCGGCTCGGTGTCGCCCTGAGTGACGATCAGCCGCCGCAGCGTGGCGCGATACTCGCCGGGAATCTGCTGCCACACTTCCTGCCCGTAGCTGTCGCCGAAGCCGATGCGGCGATCGGGATCGCGATCGGCCAGAAAGATGCCCCAGCGATAATCGGGCATGCGCACGAAGCCATACGTCGCCCAGCCTTTCGCATCCACCGACGTAGCCGTACGCAGATAAACATCGGCGACCTGAAAGTCGCGCGGACCCAACTCCTGCCACCAGTTCAAAAATTCCGGCTGCCAATGCTCCAGCGCGCGCTGCAAGGTGCGATTGGAGCCCAGGTCGACGTTGTTAGGAATGCGGTCCTGATAATTAATCGACATTGCGAAAACCTCAATTCTCCATCCCAATTTGGCGGTCGGTTCGAAATGATCAACAGGTACTCGGATAATGCGATTTGTATCGCTGACTTAGTCGGCATCGACTCAATAAAATAGTCGTTGCCAAACTCGACGCGATAAAGAGCGAGCTTTCAGGAGCACTCCTTTAGCACCCTGCAAGGGTCTGCTTTCAGGGCAGCTAAACTGTTACCCCCTGCAAGTCCCGGGTCTATACCGTCTTATTCGCTGTCGGCACGTCTAAAGACTTGCCCTGATACAAAGCAATGGTCCGCATAGTCGTTCAACACTCGAAGAACTGCTATGCGATGCTACCTACACTCTCTCCCAACTGAATCGCGCCTTCGATCCGGTGCCGAACAGCTTCAGCGCGCCATGCTCGCCGGTCGAGTTCGGACGAATGAACACCCAGTTCTGCCACGCCGACAGCCGGCCGAATACCTTGGTCTCCACGGTTTCGTCGCCGGGGAAGCGCAGGCTGGCTTCCAGGCCAGTGAGCGCGTCGGGCGAAAGGCTGGCCCGCTCTTCGATGGCAATTCGCACCTCGTCTTCCCAGTCGAGATCGTCGGGCGCGTACGTCACCAGACCGGCCTGCAGAGCGTCTTCCGCTGCCAGCAGGTTGCCCTTGGCTTCCACCGCGGCGGCCATGTGTCTGGCGTCTCCGCTGAATCGCGTTTCCAGACGGCCACGTCGGTTCACCGCGGGCAGAAGTCCGAAGTTGAAATCATCGACCGCGATTTTCGGCGCGTCGGCTTCTTCTTCCGGCAGCGCCAGCATGTAGCTGCGATCCGCCGCCAGCGCCAGCTCGAACAGCATCCCGGCGAAGCACGAGCCCGGCTCAATGATGGCGTACATGCTGCGTGAAGAGACATCGAGGCGGGCAAAGGTCCGGCGCAACATGCCGATGGTCTCGCGCACCAGCCAATCGTTGCGATGCTCCAGCATCATGGCGTCGGCGGCGAGAACAGCTTGCGCGTCGCCTGACGTTTTCAGTAGCAACAGGCCGAGCTCGGCTTCGTTCACGCGCAGCATCAGGATGGCATCATCGAGTTCGCGAGCCATGGCCAGCGGCCACCACTGATCGCCGGCAGCGTGAATTTCGTCGACCGTCTTGGGCTGATCGCCTTCGGGAGCGCGAACCGTCAGGGTTATCGTGCGCGCACTGCGATCGAACGCGACATCGACATGTCGGTAGCGATAGCCGTTGTCTTCGATTTTGCGATCCAGCGGGTTCAGCTTGATACCCTTGGCATCAGCGCGACGGATCGAATCATTCGCCAGGGCTTGCGCTCGCACGCGAGCCGTGTCCTGAAACTTTGCCGGCACTGCGATATCGTCCACCAGTCCCCACTCCTTGGCCCGTTCACCTTTTACGCCGTCCGGATTGGTGCAGAACATGTCAGCAAGATCGCGCCGCACCTTGCGCTTGTCGACCACGCGGGTCAGGCCGCCGGTACCGGGCAGCACACCCAGCAGCGGAACTTCAGGCAGACTGACTGCGCTGGAGCGGTCGTCGATCAGCAGGATCTCGTCGCAGGCCAGCGCCAGTTCGTAGCCGCCGCCCGCCGTCGTGCCATTCAGCGCGGCGAGAAATTTCAGCCCGTCATGACGGCTGGAATCTTCCATGCCGTTGCGCGTCTCGTTGGTGAATTTGCAGAAGTTCACCTTCCAGGCGTGGCTGGAAGTGCCCAGCATGTAAATATTGGCGCCGGCGCAGAACATGCGCTCCCGGGCGCTGGTTAAAATGACACACGCCACCTGGGGATGCTCGAAGCGAATGCTTTGCAGAACATTGTGCAGCTCGATGTCGACACCGAGGTCGTAGGAATTGAGCTTGAGCTTGTAGCCGGGCTTCAGGCCCCCGTCTTCATCGACGTTCATGGCCAAGGTCGCGATGCGACCATCGATGGTCAACCGCCAATGGCGGTACTCCCCGGGAGCCACGTCAAACGTGATTAGCTCCGCTTGGTTTAAGTCAGACATGCAGGTTGAATTCTCCTCAGGACAGCGCCGTAGCGGCGGGCAAATCCCCACGTGAATAAGTGCATTATAGTGCATTTATTCGGAGGGCGGCTACGCATTATTATGCATTTTTCAGCGACGACGCCTGAGTGTCCTGGACCGCCGCAACCAGGCCCTCCAGGCTTTCCTCGACCCCATGCTCACTGGTATGGATGGTCGCGTCGGCTTTGCGGTAGAGCGGCTCGCGCACTTCCAGGATGCGCTTCAGGTCCGACATGGACTCGCGATTGTCGGCCATGGGACGCATGTCGCCCTGGGCGATCACGCGCTGCATATGTTCCTCCGGCGTGGCTCGCAGCCAGACGGTAAAGCACATGGTGAGCAGACGCTCGAAGGTTGCCGGCTCAGAAACCAGGCTGCCGCCCGTCGCCAAAACAAAGCGTGGATGGCGTTCAATAACTTGATCGAGACATCGCCGTTCCAGCCGGCGGAATCCGCCCTGGCCATAGAGATCGAAGATCGCGCTCAGTCCGACGCCGCTCTCCTGCTCGATCAAGCGGTCGAGTTCGATGAAAGGGACCTCCAGGCGATGAGCCAACATGACTCCCAGCGTGGATTTGCCGGCCCCGCGCAGGCCGATGAGCGCGACTCGGCCGCGCCGCGCTTCCAGATCGACCCCGCCGAAATGTTGCACCAGCAAGCGGCGAGCTTCGACTAATTCGGCAGCCGGAAGGCGGCGAAGGAACTCGGTGGTGTGTACCAGGTCCACCGGCGGCTCGGGACCTTCCAGAACCAACGCTTCCACCGGAATGTCAAGCGCGCTGGCAATCTGGCGCAGCAGCAAAATGGAAATGTTGCCTTGTCCCGTCTCGAGTTGGGCGAGATATCGCTCGGAAACTTCAGAATCGCGGGCCAGGATCTTGCGGGTCACACCCCGTCGGGCGCGGGTTTCGCGAACACGCTCGCCTAACAGCTTAAGATAGTTGGACTCGGCGGTGGTCTGGTGACCGGACGGCAAGGAGGCGGGTTCGAGCGGCGTTTCCGCTTGGTCGTTCCCCCCTAGATGCACAATGTCGCGTTTTCGCGTCACGGTGGATGCATTATACTTCCGAGACCGCACGTATAATAGTGCAAGGTGAGGAGAGATTTGTTGCCGCAAGACCGCTTTGCTGTGGGGACGAAAGCATGGGCGTAGGCATTACTATCCTGGTGGGCACCATGACCGGTACCTCGGAGATGGTGGCGCAGGAAGTCCAGCAGGCGCTTAGAGACGACCGGACACCAGGCGACCATCCAGGTGATGGACAACCTTGATGCCGGCGTCTTTCAGCCCGGAGGCATCTTCCTCATCTGCACCTCGACCTACGGGGCCGGCGACGTGCCCGACAACGCCCAGGCACTGTTCAACAGTTTGGAAACTGAGAAACCCGACCTGAGCAATGTAACCTATGGGGTGATTGCGCTTGGGGACCGGACTTACAAAGACACGTTTTGTCAGGGCGGCATACGTTTCGACAAACTGCTCGCGCAGCTTGGCGCCAGACGCGCGGGCGAGATCCTGATGCACGACGCCAGTTCGGGTACGTTGCCCGAGGAGTTGGCGGCACAGTGGGTCGTGCCCTGGGTCGAGCAGCATCTGGCACCTTCATCGGAGATGGCATAAATCATGGCAGCTATCATGGAAAATCGACAGGCATCGGGTACCAAGGTACTGCAAAGCTACCTGGGCGGAAAGTGGCGGGCGGGGGCCGAGAGCGGCGCGGCATTGGTGAATCCCACAACGGGGGACACACTGGCGTCGGCCAGTTCGAATGGATTGGATTTAGGGGCGGCTCTGGAGTACTCCCGCAATGTGGGAGGCAACGAGCTGCGTCAACTGACTTATGGCCAACGTGCCGAACTGTTGGGCAAGATTGCCGATGTGCTGGCAGCCCGGCGAGACGAGTGGTTTGAGATCTCGCGCAAGAACTCCGGCAACACCAAAGCCGATGCCGCTATCGACGTCGATGGTTCGATCGGAACGCTGAAATACTTCGCCAAGACCGGCGGGAAGCTCGGCGACGCGCGCCGGTTGCGCGACGGAGCGCCGATGCGGCTGGCGCGCGACGCAAATTTTCAAGGGCTGCACGTAGGGATCCCGCTCACCGGAGTCGCGGTCCACATCAACGCCTTCAATTTTCCCGCCTGGGGATTGTGGGAGAAAGCCGCAATGAGCCTGTTGGCGGGCGTTCCCGTGCTGGCCAAGCCGGCGACCTCAACCGCGTGGCTGGCGCAGGAGATGGTGAGCGCGGTGATCGAGGCCGGCATTCTTCCGCCCGGAGCGCTGTCGATTCTCTGCGGCTCGCCTAACGATCTGCTCGATCATTTGCAACTGGGTGATGTGGTTGCCTTCACCGGCTCGGCGGATACCGGAGAGGGCATTCGTCAAAATAAGCGGATTCAACAGCAAAATGTACGCGTCAACATCGAAGCCGACAGCTTGAATGCGGCTCTGCTGGGCCCGGATGCCACGCCGGACTCGCCGCTGGCCGGCTATTTTGCGCGCGAGGTGATGCGCGAAATGACGCTGAAAGCGGGACAGAAATGCACCGCGATCCGGCGCGTTCTGGTTCCTGCTGAGCAAGCCGCAGCGGTGACGGAAATGATTGTGTCGCTGTTGAAGACAGTTGTGGTCGGCGATCCCGCTAATCCGCTGGTCAACATGGGGCCAGTGGTCAATATGCCCCAACGTAAGACCGTCGAAGATGGAATTCGCCAACTAAGTGCGCAGGCTGAATTCGCGTACCGGCCAGAAACTTTTTCTCCTGTGGACGCGAATCTGGAGCAGGGCGCATTCGTCCCGCCGACGTTGTTGAAGGCACGTAACGGTTCCGCCGCGGAGATTGTGAACGAGTTGGAAGTCTTTGGCCCGGTTGCGACCGTGGTTCCGTATCGCGACAAGGCAGGCGCGTTCGCGCTGGCGCGCCGCGGAGGTGGATCTCTGACAGCGTCGGTGTTCAGCAACGACCCGGCCTTCCTGGCGGAAGCGGGAATCGCGCTGGGCCCGACCCACGGCCGGCTCTTGCTGGTCGATTCTTCGATTGGCGACAGCCACACCGGACACGGAATTGTGTTGCCGTCGCTAATGCACGGCGGCCCGGGGCGTGCGGGCGGCGGCGAGGAGTTAGGCGGTCTGAACGGGCTGTGGTTCTATCATCAGCGGGTCGCCATGCAGGGGTCGGCGGCGACGTTGACGACTTTAAGTGAGGGAGCAGCGGATCCGGGGGAGTGATCTCTACGGTGAGTTAGGAATGGCGAGCAGTGTTCCGCCGCGAGCGAACCGCAGATCCCTCGGCTGCGCTCGGGATGACCAACCCGATATCTGACAACGTGGGACTTGAAAATTACAATGCAGCCGCCGATCTGATCGACCGCAACCTGACGGCGGATCGCGCGGGGAAGATCGCCATTCTTGACGAGACCGGTGCGCACACCTATGCCGAACTGGGAGAGCGGGTCCATCGCTGTGCCAATGCGCTGCGCGAGCTGGGAATCGAAGCGGAGCAGCGCGTGCTGCTGTGTCTCTACGACGGTATCGATTTTCCTGCCTGCTTCCTGGGCGCGATCAAAGCCGGTATCGTGCCGGTTCCCATCAACACCATGTGGTCGGCGTCCGATTATGCCTACGCGCTCAGCGACAGCCGGGCCCGGGCTGCGATCGTGTCGGAAGCGCGCCTGTCTGCCATTGACATGGGCGCGCAGATCAGCGGATGGAAGGGACAGATCGTGGTCGCGGGCACCAGTGACGGCCGATTTCCGGAGCTCTCCCGGCTGGTGAAAACCGCGGCCCCGAGTTGCGAGACCTATCCGACGCGCAGGGATGATGCCTGCTTTTGGCTGTACTCCTCGGGATCGACCGGACGCCCTAAAGCCGCGGTACACGTGCAGACCAGCCTGATACAGACAGCGGAACTCTTTGGGCAAGGCGTCCTTGGTATCAGCGGCGACGACGTCATTTTTTCGGCTGCGAAACTGTTCTTCGCCTATGGTCTGGGCAATGCGCTGACGTTTCCGCTTGCGGTAGGAGCCACTGCGATTCTGTTTCCCGGCAAGCCGAAGCCGGACGCGATAAATGCTATCCTGCGCGAAAAGAGGCCGACACTTTTCTTCGGTGTGCCTACGCTCTTCAGTTCCATGATGGCTTCGCCGGACCTGCCGGGAGCTGGCGAGCACGGTTTGCGGCTGTGCGGCTCGGCCGGCGAATCCTTGCCCGAGCCTGTAGGCACGGCCTGGGCGAAACGCACGGGCGTGGAGATTATCGACGGCGTAGGTTCGACGGAGATGCTGCATTGCTTCTTGTCGAACCGGCCCGGCGCGGTGCGCTATGGAACCTCGGGCTTGCCGGTGCCGGGCTATCGGGTGCGGCTGGTGGACGAGAATGGCGCGGACGTGCGGCAGGGCAAGATTGGCGAGTTGCAAGTGAGCGGTCCGACCACCGCGGCCTGCTACTGGAATAATCGCGAAAAAAGCAGGGAGACGTTTCTGGGCGAGTGGATGCGTACCGGCGACAAGTTTCGCCAGGATGCCGACGGCTACCTGATTCATTGCGGCCGCAGCGATGAGATGCTGAAGGTAGGCGGCATCTGGGTGTCGCCCATGGAAGTGGAGTCGGCGTTGATGGCGCACGACGCGGTGTTAGAGGCCGCCGTGATTGCTGCCGTGGACAAGCATGGCCTGGTGAAGCCGAAAGCGTTTGTAGTGTTGAAGGCAGGCTTCGTGGCCGGCGATGGGATGCGGCATGAACTGCAGGAGTTCGTGAAGATCGCGGCTGGCGGCTTACAAATATCCGCGGTTCATCGAGTTCGTTAACGAGTTGCCGAAGACGGCGACCGGCAAGCTGCAGCGATTCTTGCTGGTCAGGCGCGAAAAAGAGCGGCAGCAGCAAGAGAGGCAGAAAGCTTGAGCGAAACGAAATTGCAGCGAGGCGAGGTGGTAGCCGGCGGCAAGCGGCTGGAGACGCTGTGGATCGAGCCAGAGCAGGCGGGCCGAGCCACGATTGTGATGCTGCACGAAGGGCTGGGCTCGATCGCGTTGTGGAAGGATTTTCCGCAGCGGCTGGCGGCGGCCACCGGGTGCGGCGTGCTGGTTTATTCGCGCTACGGACATGGCAACTCCGACCGGCTGATGGAAAAGCGGCCGGTCGAGTTCATGCATCACGAAGGCGAAGTGGTATTGCCGGAACTGCTCGACAAGCTGGGCGATTCGCAGGCCGATTCTTCTGGGACATAGTGACGGTGGCTCGATCTCGATTATTTTTGCTGGGAAATATCCGGACGCGGTGCGCGCGTTGATTCTGGAGGCGCCGCACGTGTTCGTCGAGGACCTCACCATCGCCAGCATCGAACAGGCCAAGGTGACGTATGAGACGACCGATCTGCCGAAGAGGTTGGGGCGATATCATGCGCACGTCGACGCGACGTTTTGGGGATGGAACGATATCTGGCTCGATCCGGATTTTCGCGCCTGGAATATTGAAGAGTACCTGCCTGCGATCCGCTGCCCGATCCTCTGCATTCAGGGAGAGGATGATGAATACGGCACCGCGGCGCAGGTGAAGGCCATCGCGGCGGTCGTGCCGGGGACCGAGGTTGTGATGCTGCCGGATTGCAAGCACTCGCCACATCGCGATCAGCCGGAGAAGACGCTGGAACGTATGGTAGAGTTCGTCGCGGAAGGTCGACCCAAGGCCGCGAAGGACCGCATCTCGAGCTCCGCTTCGCTGCGCCAGGAGACAAGGCAGTGGCTGCAGATCCAGCTGACGGCTCCAGCTTCAAGCTAGCGAATGCGAGAGCATAAGAGCGAAAGCGAATAGCGAAGAGCGAAAGGCGGCATATCATGGCCGAGTGGGTTCACACATTCAAAGGCGCGGTGCTGGCTTCGGAGTACGATTTTGCCAGCCACATGAACTCGCGCATGTACGTCTCGCGCTTCGATCAGGCAACGTGGTTTCTGCTGCACGCGATCGGAGTGACGCCGGCGTCGATGAAGCAGAAGAACCTGCGCGTGGCCATCGTGCGCCAGAACTACCAGTTCCTGGAAGAGTTGCGCGGGGGAGAACTGGTGGAGATCAAGAGCGGATTTTTGACCGTCGGCGAAAAATATTTCCGCTTCATCCATCAGATGTACGACGACGAGACTGGCAAGATGGTGGCGACCTGCGACAGCGTCGCCGTGCAGGCCAGCCTGGAGTCGGGCAAGAGCGTGCCCATGACCACCGCATTGCAGGAAAAGGCGAAGCGCTACCTGGTCACGTCGAATGTGCCGGTAGATTCGGAGATCGGGTAGGCCAGCGCGAAGTTCCAGCAAAACCAGGCCCGGGGCGAAGCTGCTCCGGGCCTTTCCCGTTAAGTCTGGCTGGTGGGGTGCGAGTGGTGGTGTCCGGAGTGGTGGTGATGATGATTGTGGTGATGACTGGCGAAGGCGGGGACGCACATCACGGAAATGGCGAAGAGCAGCAATAAAACTCGTTTCATGGGCGAAATTTTAGATCAGTTGCGCAAGCGTGCAACTGTCAGGTGAATCGGGGAACCATGGTAGGAAACCTTAACCGGCGCACTCGGCCATTACGCCAAATCAGGCTGGCCGGTGGCAGTCACTACCGAGGCCCACTCCTCGCTGGAAAGACGCTTACGCTCGGTGGTCGCCATGGGGATAGGCACGTGAATGAAGACGCCGTGTTGCAGCCCGATGATGAGGTCGGTCTTGCCGGCCATGGCGGCATGGACGGCGTGCCGGGCAAACGAATCGCAAAGCACGGAATCGACGGTGCGACGCGGGCACGCTGCGAATGTAGTAGCTGGGATCGAGGTAGCGAATGACGACGGGAAAGCGCTGGGCCGCGAAGTGGTCGCGGATCTTGTGGCGGAGAAAGAGGCCGATGTCGCGATGGATGTAGATTGCCGGAAGCATCGCGCTCTTGCGACGGTGGCAGCAGGTTCTGTCCCGCGCCTTCGGCCACCACGATGACCGCGTGATGGCGCTCCAGGAGCCGGCGATGAAGCACGGCCAGCAATCCGTGCTCGCCTTCGAGTTTGAAAGGCACTTCCGGCACCAGCGTGAAATTCACTTCCTGGCTGGCGACGGTAGCACCGGCCGCGATAAAGCCGGAGTCGCGTCCCATGACCTTGACGATGCTGATGCCGTTGTGGACGCAATGCGCCTCGACGTGCGCGGAATCGATCACTTCCTTGGCCTTCTCAATTGCGGTGAAGTAGCCGAAGGAGCGGTTGACGTAGCGCACATCGTCATCGATGGTTTTGGGAATTCCGACGACAGAGATCTGCAGCTTGCGGCGCCGGATTTCTTCGGCGATGTCGTGGGCTCCGCGCTGGGTGCCGTCGCCGCCAACGGTAAACAGGATGTTGATGCCGCGCTGCTCCAGGAAATCGACGATGATGTCGGCGCTGACCGGACCGCGCGAGGTGCCCAGCAGCGTGCCCCCGAATTGGTGAATGCTCTTAACGATCTCGGCGTTCAGCCAGAGCGGCGGCCGGGGCGCATCGGGCGAGAAGCCGGAATAACCGTAGCGAATTCCCAGCACCGCAGGCACTCCGTAGTGATAGTGCAGCTGCAGATAGACCGAGCGCAGAACATTGTTCATGCCGGGACACAAGCCGCCGCAGGTGACGATGGCAACCTTGGACTTCGCGGGTTCGAAGAAGATTTGCTCGCGCGGGCCGGCGCGCTCGAAGAATTGAGCAGTGTCTCCCAGCCCCAGCGGATCGTGGTAACGCATCTCGTCGAGAATGAAAGTGCTCTCGATGGAGCCCAGCGCATCCAGCCGCAAAGGCGAGCGGACTAGGCGGGAGCCGTGATTGGAGATGGCAATCGTCTCGCTCATGAAAATCCAGGCAGCTTCATCAGACTCAATTCGCCTACGGGTGACAGGTCCCCATAATTCCTATCGGCCGAAAAGGGCAAGCCGAACAGCGGCGCACCAAACGTAGGCTTTATTCGGTCTTGGCTTTCTTGGGCTTCAGCAATTTCCAGGCGGCATCGGGCACCTGGCGTCCCAGCAAGCTGAAGCTGCTGGAGCCGGCCAGCATTTCGCCGCCGTCCATGTATACCATCTCGCCGTTGATGTAACCTGCCTGATCGCTGATCAGGAACGCGCCCAGATTAGCGATCTCCTCCAGCGTGCCGAAGCGGTGCAGGGGATTGTGATCGAGCAGGGCCTTCTCCAGTTCCGGGGTCGGCAGCAGGCGCGAGAACGCTCCCTCGGTGCGGATGGCGCCCGGTGCGATGGCGGCGAAGCGAATGCCGCGGCCGCCCCACTCCACCGCGAGGCTGCGGGTCAGTGCGGCGACTCCGGCCTTGGCGACGGCACTGGGCACCACGTAAGCCGAGCCGGTGTCGGCGTAGGTGGTTGCGATATTCAGCACCATGCCGGAATGCTTGGCGGCGAGCCAGCGGCGTCCGCAGGCCAGCGTCATGTTGATGGTGCCCTTGAGCACGATACCGATGACGGCTTCGAAGGCGTGGGGCGACAGCTCTTCCGTGCGCGCCAGAAAATTGCCTGCGGCATTGTTCACCAGCACGTCGAGCGGGCCCTTCGCCCATAGTTGCTCGATGAGCGTATCTACATCGTCGGGATAGCGCACGTCACAGGCGAAGCCTTCGATCGTGCCGCCAGTGGAGGCGGAAAGTTCCTGCGCGGTTCGTTGCACGACTTCGGCCCGACGGCCGCAGATGAAAACGGTGGCGCCGAGTTGCAGAAAGCGCTCGGCCATGGCGCGGCCAATACCGGTGCCGCCGCCGGTGATGAGGATGCGTTTGCCGCGGAGCAGATCGTGGGTGAACATGAGTGGCCTTTCGGAAGGGATAAGCTATCACGCGTGCGACGGGAATGTCAGTGAGGGAGGCCGCTATTCGCTCTTCGCTTTTCGCTCTGTGCCCCAGGTTCGCGTCCGTCGTTTGGACGCTAACCTGGGATCACTGCGTTCGGACGACGGACTGGTGAAGGATCCGGGAGAGTGGAAGCGGAGTAGTTTTCGCCACTATGCATTTCGCGAGAAAGGTACGGTCGAGATTGAATCGGAGTGGGCCGCGCGGGATCGTGAGACGCAAAGACTTGGAGGGCCGGAGCGGGTTCTCGTCCCAAGGAGTTCCGTCCGCGTCAGTAGCTGCCAGAGTAGTTTCGCCCAGGTTACCTCTTACCCAGGTTAGCCCAAAAGACGGGCGAACCTGGGGCACGAAGCACGAAGCGAATAGCGAACCGCGGCCTCTCACACCTTCGCCAGGCGTATTCCCGAAGCGTGCTTGGGTGCGGGCGTGGGAACGAGGGGCAAGCGCAGCTCGACTTCAAGACCGTGGGGCACCACGTTCTTTGCCGACACCGTGCCGCCATGCAAAGCCACGGCATTGCGCACGATGGCCAGGCCCAGTCCCATGCCGCCTGTGGTCGTTCCGCGAGCGTCGTCGACGCGATAGAACGGCTTGAAGAGCAGGGCAGAGCGTTCTCGGGCACGCCGGGACCATTGTCGCGAACCGTGACCACGGCCGAATCGCCGCTCTTGTCCAGTCGAACCTCGATCCTGCCCTCCTGGCCGGAATAGAAAATGGCATTGCGCACGACATTCTCGATGGCGCTGCGCAGCAGAGCGGCATCGCCGTTCACCTTGACGTCACCGCTTCCTTCGTAGGCAATGGTGGCGCCGGTAGCGGCAGCTTCGAAATTGGCATCGTCCAGGACATCGTCAATCACATCGTTGAGCGAAAGCGGCTCGAACTTCGGTTTCTGCTGCCCACTCTCCAAGCGGGCGACCGCCAGAATTCGTTCCAGCATCGAGTCGAGTTGGATGGTGTCCTGCTCGATGCGGTCGAGCATCTCACCGCGCTCGTCGTCATCGGCAGTACGCGCCAGCGTCAAGGCCAGCCGGATGCGCGCGATGGGCGAGCGCAACTCGTGCGAGACGCCGCTGAGCAGGTTGCGTTCGCTCTGGATCTGGTTGCGCAGTTCGCCGGCCATGGTGTCGAAGTCGCGCACCAGGTCGCCAATTTCATCGTGGCGTTTGCCCAGGTTGTCGCCGGCGCGGATATCGAGATTGCCGCGCGCCAGTTCATGCGTGGCATCGCGCAGGCGCTCGATGGGCTTGGTCAGGGAATGCGCAATCAGCAAGCAGATGACGGCGGAAAAGATGGTGCCCAGCTTCAGCGTCCACAGCAGGTCGCCGGGGACGCGCTCGCGATAGCGGCGGCGGAGTCAGTTCGGCAATCAGCAGGTATTGCCCGCGCTGGGTAGTTACTGCGCGATGCCAGCACGTTGGCCTCGTACGAATGGTAGAGCCCTTCCTTGCGCTCGGCTGCCGCGGCGCCATGCAAGATGCGGTCGGGAATCGGCCGTCCGGAAAGCTCCTGGCCGTTGCCATCGACCAGCCAGAAGCGCGAGCGACTGGGCAGCGAAAGGTTGTCGAGCAGTTGCGCCAGCCCAGTCGAGCCTTGCGGCTTCAAAGCGTTGCGCGGCCAGCTGAGCCAGCACCGGCATCTCGCGGCGCTCGGGTTGGATCCACCAAGGATGCTCGGAAGAGATGCGGTAGTGCACGCGCAGATACAGCGCGCCCAGCAAGATTGCCTGGGCTACCCAGAAGGGAAGAAAGATTTTCCAGAACAGGCGGCGGTTCATACCCGGCTCTTCTCCGGAGCTTCGGCAGCCAGGAAGTATCCCACGCCGCGAATGGGGCGAATCAGCTCGTCCGTACCGGGGCAGGTTCCCAGTTTCTTACGCAGGCGGCTGACGTGCACATCCACGCTGCGATCGAAGGCGTTGAGCGGGCGGCCCAACGCGACCTCGGCAATCTGCTCGCGGGTGACCACGCTGCCCGCATTGCGCAGCAGCAGCTCCAGGACGTTGAATTCCACCGAAGTAAGATCCACCGGAACATCGCTGCAGGTAACCGTGCGGGTGGCGAGCGACATACTGATCTCGCCGACATTGAGCATTTCGTCGTGTTCACTGCGACCCGCCGCCGGCGCAGCCTCACGGGTGCGGCGAAAGATGGCGCGAACCCGGGCGACCAGCTCGCGGGGATCGAAAGGCTTGGCCAGGTAGTCGTCGGCGCCGATCTCCAGGCCGAGGATGCGATCGACCGCCTCGCCGCGAGCGGTGAGCAACAGAACCGGAACGGCGGATTGCTGCCGCAGGGCTTTTAATAACTCGAACCCGGTGCCCCCAGGAAGCATCACATCGAGGATAATAAGTTCATGCTCGCCGGATAGGGCGGCGCTCAATCCCGAAGCGTGATCGTAGGCCGCGTCCACGCTAAAGCCTTCGCCTTCGAGAAAGCGTTTGAGCAGGTTGACCAGGGCATGGTCATCGTCGACAATGAGCAGGCGATTCACTGCCTGTATTTTGCCTTTTCCGGCGCGTGGCGGCGGTGAAGAATTGTTTCGAGATGTGCTGTTAGCCTTCACACTTCTTAACCTTCCTTCACCTAGTCTTAACCGCGGTTGGAACCCCCATCCGGTCTAATAGTATGGATGTAATAGTACTGCAACCGGTGCGCCAAGTTGCAGTTATGCGACGCAGGAGTAGTGTCTCACTGTCATCCCGCGCAAGCCTCTTCTGCGTAGCGAGGGATCTGGGCGTGCCGATTCGCGCCGACGCGCGAAAGGCGCGCATCCAAATTCAAACTGAGACACTATCGACGCAGGACGAGTTGCGGTGACGCTTCCGGTCGATATACGTCGCTAAGGTTGGCGAGGAGGAGTTCGTGAAAACAGGGGCACTGTTGTACCCCGAACACCAGGAAAATCCTAACGACGCGGACCCGCGGCCGAGCGCCAAGCGCGCCAGAGTGGGCGTGTTTGCGGCGCTGGGCGTGGTACTTGCGATTTGTGCCGGGTTAGCCGGTTGCGGTTCGAAGCAGACCAAGAGCGCGAAGGCCGGCGCTCCCCCGCCGCCGATTCCGGTGGGCGTGGCCACGGTAAAACAGGGCGATTTCAACGTTTATCTCAATGGATTGGGTTCGGTAGAGGCATTTTATACGGTTTCTTTGAAGACTCGCATTGATGGCCAGATCATGCAGGTGAATTTTCAGGAAGGCCAGGACGTCAAGGCCGGCGACCTGCTCATCCTGATCGATCCGCGTCCGTATCAGGTGGCACTGGCGCAAGCGCAAGCCAATCTGGAAAAAGATGAAGCCCAGTTGACCAACGCCAAGGTACAGTACGAGCGCAATAAGGTGCTCTACGAACAGGGCGTCATCGCCAAGCAGGATCTGGATACACTGGAAGCTTCCTTCGGAACCTACGAGGGCACCATCGCCAGCGATAAGGCGGCAATCGACAATGCCAAGTTGAACCTGACCTACTGCCGCATCGTTTCCCCAGTCAACGGACGCGTCGGTTTGCGGCAGGTCGACCCCGGCAATTACGTTACCGCGGCCGGCGGCACGCCGATGCTGGTAATTACCCAACTGCATCCCATCGCGATGGTGTTCACGCTGCCCGAAGATCAGTTGCAGGAAGTAGCACAGCACATGCGGCAGGGCCCGCTGGAGGTCGACGCCTATAGCCGCGATGACCAGACCAAGCTGGCCACGGGCAAGCTGCTCACCATCGACAACCAGATCGATCAAACCACCGGGACGGCCAAGCTGAAGGCGATTTTCGACAATACGGACAACGCGCTGTGGCCGAACCAGTTCGTCAACGCTCATCTGTTGCTGCAAACCATGAAGAATGCAGTCACGGCACCGGCGAGCGCCATCCAGCGCGGCCCTGACGGTTCGTTTGCCTACGTGGTCGACGCGAACAATACGGTTCAAATGCGGCCGGTGCAGCTGGCTCTGACCCAAGGCAGCACCGTGGTTATCAAGTCGGGCCTGCAAGGCGGCGACCGGGTGGTGACCGATGGCCAGGAGAAGTTGCAGGCCGGCAAGCCGGGTGGTCCCGCAAGCTCCGGCCAGGCAAAAACAGCAAGCAGCCGACACTATCGGCGGACAACCATGAGTATTTCGCGGCCGTTTATTCTGCGGCCCATCGCGACCTCGTTGTTGATGGTGGGTCTGTTGCTGGTGGGCGTCGTGGCCTACCGGCAGTTGCCCATCTCGGCCCTGCCGCAGGTGGATTACCCGACCATCCAGGTGGTGACGTTTTATCCCGGGCGCCAGCCCCGATGTGACGGCTTCATCGATCACCGCGCCGCTGGAGCGTCAGTTCGGCGAGCTGCCCGGCTTGAGCCAGATGACTTCGAGCAGTTCCTTCGGGGCTTCGGTCATCACGCTGCAGTTCGATCCTGGAAGAGAACATCGATGTAGCCGAGCAGGAAGTGCAGGCAGCCATCAATGCCGCGCAGACCTATCTGCCCAACGACCTTCCCACGCCCCCGATCTACAGCAAGGTCAATCCCGCCGACGCTCCCATCCTGACCTTGGCGATGACCTCCGACAGCATGCCGCTGCCGCAGGTGGAGGACCTGGCGGACACGACCTTCGCGCAGAAGATCTCGCAGCTTCCCGGGGTTGGGCTGGTAAGCATCAGCGGCGGACAAAAGCCGGCGGTACGCATCATGGCGAACCCGACGGCGCTGGCTTCCTATGGCATGAGCCTGGAGCAGTTGCGCATCGGTGATCGCCCAGGTCAACGTGGACCAGGCCAAGGGACAACTGCAGGACAACCGGCAATCGTTCACCATCGGCGCCAACGACCAGTTGCTCAGCCCGCAGGGCTACGCCGACACCATCGTCGCCTACAAAAACGGCAACCCGGTGCGGCTGTCGGACGTGGCTAGCGTCGTCATCGGCGCGGAGAACGTGAACCAGGCGGCGTGGATGAACACCACGCCGGCGGTAATTCTGAACATCCAGCGCCAGCCCGGGGCCAACATCATCAAGGTGGTCGACAGCATCAAGCTGCGGCTGAAGCAGCTGCAGGCGAATTTGCCGGCCTCGGTGAAGGTCACGGTGCTGACCGACCGCACCAATACCATCCGCGCCAGCGTCAAGGATGTGCAGTTCGAAATGATGCTGACCATCGCGCTGGTGGTGATGGTCATCTTCCTGTTCCTGCGCACTCTGTCGGCGACCATCATTCCCAGCATCGCGGTGCCGCTTTCCATCGTGGGCACCTTCGCGGTGATGTACCTGCTCGGCTATTCGCTCGACAATCTCTCGCTGATGGCGTTGACCATTTCCACCGGCTTCGTGGTGGACGACGCCATCGTGATGATCGAGAACATCGATCGTTACATCGAGGAAGGGCACAGCCCGCTGGAGGCGGCGCTGCTGGGCGTCAGGCCAGATCGGCTTCACCATCGTGTCGTTGACCGTGTCGCTGATTGCCGTGCTGATTCCGCTGCTCTTCATGGGCGACATTGTGGGCCGCCTGTTCCGCGAATTCGCGGTCACCCTGAGCGTGACCATCCTGCTGTCGGCCATCATTTCGCTGACCCTGACGCCCATGATGTGCTCGCTATTGCTGCGCCGGCGGGATGAAAGTAAGCGCAGCCGCCTCTATGAGTGGTCGGAGCGGGCCTTCAACAACACGATTGCGTTCTACGGGCGCACCGTGAAGTTCGTTCTCAATCATCAGACCGCGACGCTGCTGGTCACTATTGGCACCCTGGTGGCGACCATCTATCTCTACATCGTCGTCCCCAAGGGCTTCTTCCCGGTGCAGGACACCGGCGTAATTCTGGCCATCTCCGATGCTCCGGAGAGCATTTCATTCGCCGCCATGTCGCAGCGACAGCAGGCGCTGGCGGCGGCAATCCTGAAGGACAAGGACGTGGAAAGCCTGTCGTCGTTCATCGGCGTCGACGGAACCAATACCACGCCTAACAGCGGCCGCATCCAGATCAACCTGAAGTCGCGCGACGATCGTGACGACGATGTGACCACCATCATGAAGCGCCTGCAGAAGGAGATTGCCGGCGTCGAGGGCATCACGCTGTACATGCAGCCGGTGCAGGATCTCACGGTGGAGGACCGCGTCAGCCGCACCCAGTATCAATTCACGCCTGGAGGACGCCGACTCCAAGGAGCTGGCGAGCTGGACGAAGAAGATGGTGCAGAAGCTGAAGACCATGCCGCAGGTGCGCGATGTCGCCACCGATCAGCAGAACCAGGCCGCGCAAGCCAGCCTGGTCATCGATCGCGACACCGCTTCGCGCCTGGGCGTGACCGCCAGCGCCATCGACAACACTCTGTATGACGCTTTCGGCCAGCGCCTGGTCTCGATCATGTTTACCCAGCTGAATCAGTACCACGTGGTGCTGGAAGTTGATCCGTCGTTTCGCCTCGATCCTGATTCGCTGAAGGATATCTATGTGCCGGCGGGCGGAGGACAGACGCTGGCGGCGACGGGCGGAAATCCCGCCTCGGTCTCGAATGCCCAGAACGCCAGCGTTCTGGGCTCAAGCGCGCAGCAGGTGCCGCTCAGCGCCATTGCACATTGGGAAACGACCAGCGGCCCGCTGACCATCAATCACCAGGGACAATTTCCGGCGGTGACCATTTCGTTCAACCTGGACAACGGTGCCTCGCTGGGCGACGCGGTGCAAGCCATCCAGCAGGCCGCGACCGACATGGGATTGCCGCCCAGCATCCAATTGGCGTTCCAGGGTACCGCGCGAGCCTTCCAGGCATCGCTGGCCAACGAGGGCTGGCTGATTCTGGCGGCCATCGTTACCGTCTACATCGTGCTGGGCGTGCTGTACGAGAGCTACATCCATCCCATCACGATTCTCTCCACGCTGCCGTCGGCCGGGGTGGGGGCGATTCTGGCGCTGACGCTGTTCCACATGGATCTGAGCGTGATGGCGTTGATCGGCATCATCCTGCTGATCGGCATCGTGAAGAAGAACGCCATCATGATGATCGACTTCGCGCTGGAAGCCGAGCGCCAGGAAGGCAAGAAGCCGGTGGACGCGATCTACGAAGCCTGTCTGCTGCGTTTCCGTCCCATCATGATGACGACCTTTGCGGCCTTGTTTGGCGCGGTGCCGCTGGCGCTGGGCTCGGGCACCGGCTCCGAGTTGCGCCGTCCGCTGGGCATCACCATCATTGGCGGATTGCTGTTCAGCCAGTTGCTGACCTTGTACACCACGCCGGTGGTTTATCTGTGGTTTGACCGCCTGGCGCAGGCGCTGCGCAATTTGCGTGCGCCCAAGCCGGCGGAAGCGATTGGGGATTAAGTATGAACATCTCGGCTCCAGCGATTGCGCGGCCGGTAGCGACCACGCTGCTGACCATCGCCCTGCTTCTGGCGGGAGCCTTGGCCTACACCCATCTGCCGGTCGCGCCTTTGCCGCAGATCGACTTCCCCGTGATCTCGGTAGGCGGCTCGTTGCCCGGCGCCAGTCCGGAGACGATGGCGTCGGCAGTGGCGACGCCGCTGGAGCGGCAATTCGGACGCATCGCCGGCATCAACCAGATGACCTCGTCGAGCCAGCTCGGCTCTACCGGCATCACCATGCAGTTCGATCTGGATCGCAACATCGATGCCGCCGCCCGCGATGTGCAAGCCGCCATCAACGCGGCTCGCAGCTATCTGCCTGCCAATCTGCCCAGTAATCCCGACCTATCGCAAGATCAATCCCGCCGACTCGCCGGTCATCATCCTGGAGATGACTTCCGACGCCTACACCCAGGACCAGATGTATGACGTGGCCGACTCCATCATGGGCCAGAAGCTCTCCCAGATCGAAGGTGTGGGACAGGTGTTCGTGTGGGGATCGTCGCAGCCTGCGGTGCGTATCGAGGCCAATCCCAATCTGCTGAACAACATGAACCTCGGCTTGGAGGCAGTACGCACGGCGGTCGCGGCGGAGAACGCGAATCAGGCCAAGGGAGCGCTGGAAGACAACGGCAAGATGTGGATCGATCCGCGCCAACGACCAGCTAAAGAAGGCCAAGGACTACCGGCCGCTCATCATCGCCTATCGCAATGGCGCTCCGGTTCGCCTCAGCGATGTGGCCGACGTGCAGGATTCCTACTCCAACATCAACAACGCCGGCAGCTATCAACGGCAAGCCTAGCGTTCTGATCGTGATCTTTCGTCAGCCGGGCGCCAACATCATCGCCACCGCCGACCGGGTGATTGCCGCGCTGCCGTTTCTGAAAGCTTCGCTGCCGCCCGCCATCCACCTAGAGATCGGCCTCGACCGTACCACTACGGTTCGCGCCTCGGTCCAGGATGTGCAGCGCACCCTGATCATCTCGGTCATCCTGGTCGTCCTGGTGGTCTTCGTCTTTCTGCGCGAAGTGCGGGCCACACTGATTCCCAGCGTCGCCGTGCCGCTGGCCATCGTCGGCACCTTCGGCGATCATGTACCTGTTCGGCTATTCGCTGAACAATCTGTCGCTGATGGCGCTGACCATCTCCACCGGCTTCGTGGTGGACGATGCCATCGTGGTGCTGGAAAACGTCATGCGCCACATCGAAGGGGGAATGAAGCCCTATCCGGCCGCGTTGCTGGGGGCGCGCGAGATCGGCTTCACCGTGGTCTCGATGAGCACCTCGCTGATGGCCGTCTTCATTCCGATTCTGCTGATGGGCGGCATCGTCGGCCGGCTCTTCCACGAATTCGCCGTGACCCTGAGCGCGGCCATTGCGGTATCGATGGTGGTGTCGCTCACCACTACCCCGATGTTGTGCGCGCGCTTCCTGAAGGCGCACGATCCCGGCAGTCACGGCAGCTGTATCGCATGAGCGAACGCGGCTTCTACTGGATGACGCGGACTACCGAATCTCTCTCGGGCTGGGTACTGCGTCACCGGCGGTTTGATCTTCGCCCTGGCCATCGCTGATGGTGTTTTTCAACGTGTTTCTGTACATCGTGGTGCCCAAGGGCTTCTTTCCGCAACAGGACACGGGACGACTGGCAGGCATGGTGATGGGCGATCAGGACGTGTCGTTCCAGGCCATGAAGACCAAGACCGACGAGTTGATTCATGTGGTCATGAAAGACCCGGCGGTGCAGAACGTGCTGGCCTTCGTGGGCGGCAACGGCGCGCAAAATCAGGGACGCATGTTCGTGGTGCTGAAACCGCTGAACGAGCGCAAGATCAGCGCCGACCAGGTGATCGCCCGCCTGCGTCCCAAGCTTTCGCATGTCCCCGGCGCGACCTTGTATCTGCAGTCGGTGCAGGATTTGCAAATCGGCGGACGGCATGTCGAATGCCCAGTACCAGTACACCCTCTCGGGAGAAAATCTGGATGAGCTGTACGAGTGGGCGCCCAAGTTGCTGGAACGGCTGCGCAAGGTTCCGCAACTCAAGGACGTGAACAGCGATCAGCAGGTCAGCGGCCTGGAAGAGAATGTCGTCATCGATCGCGACACCGCGGCCCGCCTGGGGATCACGCCGCAGCAAATCGACGCTGTGTTGTACGACGCTTTCGGACAGGAACAGATTTCCACCATCTATCAGACTCTGAACCAGTATCACGTGGTGCTGGAGGTCGACCCTAAATATCAGCTGACTCCGTCTGCGCTGGACAGCGTCTACGTGATCACCAGTGGCGGGGCACAGGTGCCGCTGTCTTCCTTCGCCCATTTTGCCCCGGCGAACACCGCGCTTTCCGTCAATCACCAGGGCCAGTTCCCGGCAGTGACCATCTCCTTTAACCTGGCGCCCGGTGGCGACTTGGGCACGGCCACCGGCGTCATCAGCCAGACCGAGTTGGAACTCCGCCTGCCGGCCAGTATCCACGGCAGCTTCCAGGGAACCGCTGCAGCCTTCCAGGACTCTCTCTCCTCGGAGCCAATCCTGATCCTGGCCGCGCTGGTCGCCGTGTATATCGTGCTGGGTATTTTGTATGAGAGCTACATTCACCCCATCACAATTCTGTCTACCCTGCCTTCGGCCGGTACGGGCGCATTGCTGGCCTTGCTGCTGTTCCACATGCAGCTCGACGTCATCGGATTGATCGGTATCATTCTGCTGATCGGCATCGTCAAGAAGAACGCCATCATCATGATCGACTTTGCGCTGGAGGTGGAGCGCACCGGTAAGTCGGCGGAAGAGTCGATCTACGAAGCTGCCCTGATCCGTTTCCGCCCCATCATGATGACCACTGCGGCCGCCATGCTGGGGGCGCTGCCGCTGGCGTTAGGCCACGGCGTCGGCTCGGAAATCCGGCGTCCGCTGGGCATCGCCATCGTGGGGGGACTCATTGTCAGCCAGGCGCTGACCCTCTATACCACGCCCGTGGTTTACCTCTACATGGATTTCTTCAAGGATTGGGTGCTGGCGCATCTGCCCTGGCGCACCAAAGCCGCCAAGAAGGAAGAAGTCCCGGTCTTCGCCGACTAAATCCCGACTTCGATGGGTTTTGAATCGGCGTGCCTTCACCGGCTGCGAAAGTTGACACGAGCGATTGTGGAGGGGCGCATCTTCAGGTACGCCGTTGCAGACTCATTGTTTGTCATCACGAGCGACATTAGTCCGCGAGGGATCTGCTGTCTCTACCATTCGCCAATAACCAAACAAGCCCGAAAAAATTCATGCGGCGTCGCGCCATGCGAGAATGTTCCTTGCCCTCGCAGCGCCTCCCAATCCGCCGCGTTCCGTGTTTCTATTGGCTCGCCGCTCTGTCCCTGCTTGCGGTTGGCATCTGGAGCGCCGCCACCGGCACGCTCTTCGCCAAGCAAGGCGGCGACGGCCAGATCGACTACCTGCCCAGTCGCGAGTTCTCAGCGCAAATGCTCCGCTCCGGATCTCTGCCATTGTGGGACCCACACATCTTCAGCGGCATGTCGCACCTGGCCATTGTGCAGGCGGCGCCCTTCTATCCGCCCAACCTCGTCCTCTACGGACTGCTGCCCTCGACCGTAGCCTTCAACCTGTCCATCCTCCTGCATGTTCTGCTGCTGCTGGGTTTTTCCCACGCTTTCTTTCGCCTGCTCACGGATCGCGAAGAGGCCGCCTGGCTGGGGGCGGTAGCCTTCAGCTTTAACGGATTTCTCATGCTCCATATCGAGGCGGTTGGCATCTTCAACTCCACCGCCTGGATACCGCCGCTGTTCTACTGCGTAGAGAAGTGGATTCGCACCCGGCAGTGGAAGTATTGCGCGCTGGGCGGTGTCTGCCTCGCATTCCAGTGCCTGGCAGGCTGGCCTCAGATCGTATTGCTCAGCGCGATTTACGTTGGCGTCTACGTATTGAGCGCTTTACGGGAACTGCCTCGGCGGCTGCAGCTTTTCACTGGCCTACTGGTGACGGGCGCGCTCAGTGCCGGGCTGGGTGCAATTGAAGTCTTGCCGACCATGGAGTTCAAGCCGTACTCCAACCTGGCAGCGCTTACCTACAGCCATTTCGTATCAAACTCGATTCCGCCGCAGACCCTGGTCACCTTGCTGTTTCCCTACCTGATGGGAGCCGATTACGTCACCTATCATCCCGTGCCCTATTTTGGCGCGGCACAAATGGTGGTGACCGCAACCTACATGGGGATTCTGCCGTTGATGCTGGCGGTAGCCGGGTTGTCCCTGTGGCGAAGGTCGCGCTATGTGCGGTTCGCCGCTTGCTCCGCACTGATCGCATCGACCCTGTCGTTTGGCGGCTTCACGCCTCTGGGCCCGCTCTTGTACCGGCTGCCGGGGTATAACTTTTTTCGCGATCACCGGGTCAACACACTGTTCTTGGCTTTCTCGGTAGCTACCCTGGCTGCCTACATTGTGGGACATGTCGACGAACTGTCGCCCCGGATTCGTAATTGGCTGGCGCTGGCGACTCCGCTGGGCTTCCTGGTAGTCGCGGCAATCGTGCTGATCAAGATCCGCGCCATATTCGGCTCGGTGAACCAGCACATCGCCTCGTTCCATCCCATGTGGGTTTACCGGCTGCACCAGTCGATGCGCTTCGGCAATCGCGACATGGTCATCGCCTGGATATCCCTCATCGTGGCAGGGACGCTTTTCTGGTTCTGGGTAAAGAATCCCGGCGGCCGCTGGCTCGTCCGTCTGGCGATCGGGTTTGTGCTGGCCGATTTATTGTGGTTCGGATTCAGCGACCAGCCGCATTTCTCGCGTGGACAGGCCAACCCCACGGAGCGCGCTACTTACGAAGCGGTAACCCGCGCAGCCAACGGCGAAGCTTTCCGCACCATCTCCGTGGTGCGCGACGAAGTATTCATCCGGCCCAACCTCAACGAGATCGCCGGCGTCGACGATTTGTTCGGCTACAGCGCGCTGCTGCCGAGTCACTACGCCGACCTGCTGCCGGTCGACGTCTTTGGGCTACCGCACTGGCGGGAGTTGATGGCCAATAACGCCATTCTCTCGCTGTTGAATGCCCGGTTCATTCTGGCCAGCGGCGACGAAGCTCCGGCTCTGGAAAACATGTTCCTCCGGCCCGCTTCGCAGGCCACGCCTGCGCCCGGGCAGCCCCAGAATCTGCTTTCTCCCGGTGGGTGGGTAGCCTTGCGCCCTGACCAGCAACTCAATCCATCCGATCCGTTCCAGTGCTCACTCTCACCCTGTGGGATGCAGCAAACCGGCCTGGTTCTCCAGAAGAACAGCGTTTACCAGTTACGTTTCACGGTGCAGGCCGCAACCAGGATTGCCGATTTGAATGTCAGAGTCGCGGTGCACAATTCCTGGCAGCCGCGACAAGTTTTCGATGTGAGTAATGTGTTGCTCTCACCAACCCGGCAGACTTATGTCGACATTTACGTGACCGGGCCGGAGAACGAACCATCCGACCTTCGTTTCGCCGCCAGTCATTCGGCTGACATCCACGTGTCAGACATCGCGCTGGCGCGTGTCGGCCCTTTGCCCAATGCCAATCTCTACCGCGAGATTGCCAGCCATCAAGGAGTGATTGTCGTCGAGAACCGGAACGCGCTGCCGAGAGCTTTCTTCGTTTCGAAACTTACAGCAGTTGCCGGCTATCAACCGGCACGTGCCCGTCTGTGGGACCCGGTCAACCGCTTCGATCCGAGGCAGGAAGCGCTGGTGGAAGACGCGCCTGGTGGAGATGAAATCTCCTTCGGGACAGTCGACAAGCTAAGCTACGCTCCCAACCGGGCGAGCCTCAAGGTGTCGTGCCCGGGGCGCTGTTACCTGGTTTTGTCAGATTTGTATCTGCCGGGATGGCAGGCCACAATCGATGGCCAGCCCGCACGAATCTACCGCACCGACGCGGTGGTACGGGGAATCTTCGTCCCCGCCGGCACGCATCAGGTGGAATTTCGTTATCACCCGCGCTCGGTGGTGCTCGGACTATGGAGCCTGATGCTTACGTCGGTGATCGTGGTGGTGATGGTTATCGGGCCGACAGGCCGCCGCGCACGATCAGCTTGCTAAACGAGCAGACATCTCACAAATCATTCTGGGTTGATCAGGGCGCGACTTCAGTCATGCCGCAAGAAGCAAGAATGCGCCGGGGTTCAGCCCCGCTAAAAGCAATCGCTTCAGGGGCGGAAGCCCGTAGTCTTTGCTGAGCATTTTCGGCACGACTGAACAGGCCGCTGAAACTGAGTTGCTGCCGCCGGCTGAAGCCGGCTTAGGAACAAAAACAAAGTACGTTGGACGCTGGCCTGAAGAGACTGTGTCGCAACCGGAAAAAGAGTTATCTAGTGGAACAAACAGCTGCAATAACCAGTCAGACTAGACTAGCCGCAACGCGGCGGGATGAAGTTAGCCGGGGGCGTAAGCCCCCGGGAAGGTGAGAAATAGTCGTAAGCCGCAGAGCGGCGACACCACTCGCGACACAGTCGCTGAAGGCCAGCTCTACCCGAACCTTGGCCTCCAATGAGTTTTTCAGCGGCCTCTGACGTCGTGCCCTGATACAAACCGACGTGGTCCCAAATCCTATGAGATGGCTTAGATGCCTTCGAGTTGATACCGTTCCGCCCTTACCGCTTCTGGAAGGTGACGAAGTGGCCCGCCTTGTCCAAATCGAGACGAAGATTGCACTGGCCGGGAGCCACGTGTTCGAAGGCGACGCTTAAATCCGGCTCGGGACTGGGCAGCTCGCCGGAGCCCATCGGAACCCGCACCAGGTCCTGCTGTTCGTCGTACGCACCGCTCATGTCGGTGCTCTTGGAGACGATCAGCGTCCATTGCTTCGCAGTAGGTATGACAAAGATGGTGTATGCGCCGATCGGCAGCATCCTGGCGCCGACCTCGATGGGCACATTGGTGAACAGCGTCATGGGCTTACCGCCCGGCGCCCAAGCCTTGCCGTAAGGCACCTGAAAGGACGTAGGTTTTTTCAGGTTGAGGGTAACGTGTTGGTATTCGACAGCGAGTTGTTTCTCATCGTCGAAATTACAGGTTGCGGTCCCGCTGGAAGGAGCGCCTTGAGCGAATGCCAGATGGGCAAAAAAGAACGTAGCTAGGATGACAAAAAAAGAGATGAACCGACGCATGGCCGGACCTCCGCGCCAAACAGTGTAAACCACGGCTGTTCCTATAATCTGTGATCTAACCTGGCTTCCGGGCGAAACTATCGGAAGGGCCTGCAACTTCCGTGGTACAACGATCCTGCTACCATAGTAGGTGCAGGATGAAACTGCTATCGCCTTTTCCGCATCTCTCAGTAGGTCGCCTTCGGCTTCAAGCGCAATCCTTAGCAGTTCAAATAATAAACATAGACCGGGCGGCAGACCCTGGATCGGATCGTAGCAACCAATGACGCAGGAGCACAAAAGCTTTACCAGTGCGTGGCAGGAGCGCATGTCGGCGATGCGCAATCTCCCGCCGGTGCTCAAGATTGTCTGGGATTCCGGCCCGGTGGTTGTGGTGCTGGGATTTGTCTTTCGCCTGCTGGCCGCGCTGCAACCTGTCGCCCTGCTTTACGTCAGCAAGCTGATCATCGACACCATCGTAACCATCATCTCCAAGCATCAGCCGATACCGCACCGGCTGTGGTGGCTGGTCGCGGCCGAATTCGCTATCGCGGTGCTGGGCAACGTTCTCACCCGCACCATCGACTATCTGGACTCGCTGCTGGCTGACAAGTACATGCGTCACGTCAGCATCCAGGTCATGAAGCACGCGGCCGAGCTGGACGTCATCGCCTACGAAGACCCGGTCTTTTATGATCGCCTGGAGCGCGCCCGGGTACAGGCGACCGACCGGCTGGCCATGATCCAGATGCTGGGCCGGCTGGTGCAGCAAGTCATCACGACCATTACGCTGTCGGTTTCCATCATTTACTTTTCGCCGTGGCTGCTGCTGCTGTTGATTGCGGGCGTGCTGCCCGCCTTCGTGGGCGAAAGCCACTTTGCCTTCCTCGGCTATGCCAAGAATTTCCGGCAGACGCCGGTACGGCGCCAGCTGGATTATCTGCGCGGTTCTGGGCGGCAGCAAGGAAGCGGCCAAGGAGCTGAAGCTTTTCGGGCTGAGCAAGTTCCTCACCGAGCGGTTCACTCGCCTGTCCGACGAGGTGTACGAGGAGAATGTCGCACTCTCCAAGCGCAAGCTGATCGCGGGCGGCTTGCTGTCGATCATCGGCTCGCTGGGCTATTACTCGGCCTACGTCTACGTGATCTGGCGGACGGTGATGGGCTCGCTCAGTATTGGCTACGCTGTATTTCCTGGCGGGCGCGATTCTGCAGGCCAGCACCAACATCCAGCAGATCTTCTCCACGCTATCCGGCGTTGCCGACCAGGCCTTGTTCCTGACCGACCTGCTGGCGTTTTTCGAGATGCAGCCGACCATCCGCTCCAAGCCGAATGCGCTGCCGGCGCCGCGGCCCATCCGGCGGGGATTCGAGTTCCGCAACGTTTCGTTTGCTTATCCCGGCAGCGAGCGGCGGATCCTGAAGAACCTGGATTTCACCCTGCATCCCGGCGAGCGGGTGGCCTTGATCGGCGAAAATGGCCAGGGCAAAACCACCATCGTCAAATTGATCACCCGGCTTTACGATCCGACCGAGGGCCAGATCCTGCTCGACGGCGTTGACCTGCGCGAATACAGCCTGGAAGACCTCTACCGTGAAATTGGAGTGATTTTCCAGGATTTTATGCGTTATGAGATGACCGCCCGCGAAAATGTCGCGGTTGGACGCATCGAAGAAATAGACAACACGAATGAGATCGTGGCCGCATCTCACAAGAGCCTGGCGGACGAGGTGATGGCCAAGCTGCCGGCAGGATACGACCAGATGCTGGGGCGGCGGTTCGAGAACGGCGTCGACCTGTCGGGCGGCGAATGGCAGAAGTTGGCGCTGGCGCGAGCCTATCTGCGCGATGCGCAACTGCTCATTCTCGACGAGCCGACGGCCGCGCTGGACGCGCGCAGCGAATATGAGGTGTTCGAGCGCTTCGCCGAGCTGACCGGAGGCAAGATGGCGCTGTTTATCTCGCACCGTTTTTCTACGGTGCGCATGGCCGATCGCATCGTTGTGCTCTCCGAAGGGCAGATCACAGAGGATGGCACTCACGAGCGGCTGATGGCGCTGGGCGGCCAGTATGCGGAAATGTTCGAGATGCAGGCCGCAAGCTACCGCTAGGAATCAGGGATGATTAGTACCAATCACCGGGACGTGTTAGTGGAAACCACCGACCGCGCTGAGCCGGAGCCGATGGAAACGCCGGGAAACGACCGCGACCTGGCCCAGTCCGCGCAGGCTTGGGCGCATAAGCTGGTGTGGCTTCCCGCGACCAGGGAGTCCTCCCATTTTGCCGAGCGGTTGACCGCGCTGAATCGCCGGCTCGATCCCTTGCTCGCCGAACTCGACGTTCCTGCCAACCCTGACGAAAAGCTTCCCGAAGACATGCAATGGCTGCGCGACAACGTGCGGCTGGTGCGGGTGGCGCAAAGCGCAGTTCGCGAATCGGCGCCCGCGTTGCGCCGCGTTCCTCATGTGCGCACTCCGGCGAACCTGGTTCTTCCGCGCGTGCTGGCCATCGCCCAGGACCTGCTCGACGCCGCGGGATATCGCTATTCCGACCAGGCTTTCACGGCCTACCTGGAAGCGTTCCAGACGGTGACCGGCCTCAACATGAGCGAACTGTCGCTGCTGATTCCGTCGCTGAAATTAGTAGCGCTGGAGGAATTCACCGAGCGTGCCGAGAAAGTATTGGCCGCACCGAATCAGTCGCAGCGGGTGAGCGATTTGATCGGCAGCCTGCGCGAGCTTTCGGAAGCGCCGTGGAAAGAGCTGCTGGAGCCGCTGATCGTCTTCGAGCGCGTACTGGCCGCCGATCCCGCCAAGGCCTACGCACGCATGGATTTTGCCAGCCGCGAACTCTATCGCCATACGGTTGCGCATTTTGCCGCTCACTCCGATTGCTCGGAGCTGGAGATTGCGCAACTGGCCATCGACTTGGCGCAGCGAGCGACCAAGGAGCACGAGCCGCGATCCGCGCCTGGTCTGGCGACGGTCTCATGTTGGCTATTACCTGATCGGCGAAGGCGCTGACGAGTTGCGCGCCCGCGCCGGCGTCCGGCTTCCCTTCGGCGAACGCGTGCAGGCTTTTCTGCGCCGGCATCCCGACGAGTTCTACCTGGGCGGTATTGAGACCCTAACGCTGCTGATCGTGATCGCGATCATGACCCCGGTGTATCAACAACTTCAACAGCTTCCTGGGCCGCATGGCCGCGATCATCCTCCTGCTGCTGCCGTGCAGCCAGAGCCGCGGTGGAGGTAATGAACTACCTCACCACCGCGTTGCTGCACCCCCGCATCCTGCCCAAGCTCGATTTCTCCGAAGGCATTCCCGACGACTGCGTCACCATGGTCGCCGTCCCGACCCTGCTGCTGAACGAAAAGCAGGTGCGGCGTCTGGTGGAGGAGCTGGAGGTCCGGTACCTGGGCAACGCGAGCGCAATCTGCATTATGCGCTGCTGACCGATTTACCCGACTCCGCCGAGACTCCCAAGGAAGACGACCCGCTGGTCGAGCTTGTGCGAGGAGTTATTCGACGGGCTCAACCAGAAGTACGCCGCGGACGGCCTGGGCAGCTTCTGCATTCTTCCATCGCCATCGCGCTTTCAATCCCTCGCGAAGGCGTCTGGATGGGATGGGAGCGCAAGCGCGGCAAGCTGCTCGATTTCAACCGGCTGATCAAGGGAACCTACGATAGCTTTCCGGTCAAGAGTCGGCGATCTGTCTCTGCTGCCGCGCGTGCGCTTCGTCCTCACCTTGGACGCGGACACGGAACTGCCGCGGGGCACGGCGCACCGGCTGGTCGGAGCGATGGCCCATCCGCTGAACCAGGCCATCGTCGATCCGCGCGACAACATCGTGGTCGCCGGTTACGGCATTTTGCAGCCGCGCGTCGGCATCAGCGTGCAAAGCGCGTCGCTGTCGCGCCTGGCCAATATCTATTCCGGCCAGACCGGATTCGACATCTACACCCGCGCCACCTCCGACGTGTACCAGGACCTGAAGGGCGAAGGCATCTTCACCGGCAAGGGGATCTACGAAGTCGAAACCCTGAGCCGTGTGCTGGAGCACCGCTTTCCCGCGCAATGCGCTGCTCAGCCATGACCTGATCGAAGGAGCTTACGCGCGCGCCGGGCTGGTCAGCGACGTCGAGGTTATCGACGACTATCCTTCGCACTACAGCGCCTATAACCGCCGCAAGCATCGCTGGGTGCGGGGCGATTGGCAGATCGTGAGCTGGCTCTTTGGCCGCGTGCCCGACGAATCCGGCCGGCGCGTTCCCAATCCGATTTCGTTTCTGTCGCGCTGGAAGATTCTCGACAATCTGCGCCGCAGCCTGGTGCAGCCGGGAATCTTTCTGCTGTTTGTTCTGGGATGGACGGTGCTGCCGGGCAGGCCGTTGTATTGGACGCTGGTCACCATCGCGATTCTGTTTGTGCCGCCGTGGTTCCAGTTCGCATTTTCGGTGGTGCGCGCTCTGCTTCGCCGGCCGGCTCAGCCCCATTCGCGATGCGATTAGCCGGGCTGGGCGCATCGATGGTCAGCGTTTTCCTGACGCTCACTTTCCTGGCCCATCAGACGCTGATCTCGGCGGACGCGGTTTTTCGCACCTTCTACCGGCGCATGGTTTCGCGGCAACGCCTGCTGGAATGGGAAACCGCGGCGGAGGCCGAAGTCGAAACCCACAAACGCCGCTTCGTGGATCTGCTGCTGAATTTGACTCCCGCGGTCGCGCTGATCGTCGGAGTCGCCGTTTACTTCTCGCACCGTCACGCGCTGCCTATCGCGTTGCCTATTCTGTTGCTGTGGGCTTGCAGCAAGCCGGTATCGTTCTGGCTGAACCGGCCGCCGCGTCCCCTGCATCAGAATGTAAGCGGGCGCGACCGACGCTTCCTGCGCCGCGTTGCTCTGCATATCTGGCGCTACTATGCGGCGTTCAGCACCGAAGAACACAACTGGCTGATTCCCGACAACGTGCAGGAGGAGCCGGCGAGAGTTGCGGCTCGCATCTCGCCCACCAACCTGGGCTTCCTGTTGAACGCCCGCCAGGTGGCTTGCGAGTTCGGCTACTTGACCGTGCCTCAATTCGTCGAGCAGACAGTTCGCACGATGGAGACTGTGTCGCGCGTCTGCCGAAAGAACGCGGCCATCTCTACAACTGGTACAGCACGCGCACCCTGGAGCCGGACCTGCCGCGTTTCATCTCCACCGTCGACAGCGGCAACCTGGCGGCCTCGCTGATTTCGCTGAAGGGCGGCTGCCTGACGTTGCTGCAACAGCCTCTGCTGAAGCCGGCGCTGCTGGAAGGCTATGCCGATCATCTCTGCGCCTTGGCGGAGTCAAAGATCATTTCCCGGCGAGTGGCCAGCTCGTTTGAAACCCGACAACGACATCCCCTGGCTGGATCGCCTGCTGGCTCCGGTCGAGTTGCCGTCAGCCGAACCAGGCATCCGACGACGCGATCTGGTTTCTGAGCCAGACCAATAATCTGGCGGAGCAGATCCGGCAGAACGTCAGCGACTACGTGCCCTGGTTGCTTCCCGAATACGAGTCCCTGCGCCAGGATCCCGCTCTGGCGCCGTTGCTGGATTGCGATGCGATTCCTTTGGCGCGCTTGCCGGAATGCATCGAGCAACTGCGACGGCAGATGGAGATGGCGGTTACGCTGAGGGTGGAACCGTCAGACGTCGCGGGAGAAATTGTTGCTCCAGCTTCCGGCGGCGCGGCTTAATGCACTGCGCCTGGTGGAGCAACTGCGCAGCATCGCGGTGCAAAGTGAAAAGCTGGTGCGCGAGATGGACTTTGCGTTCCTGCTCGACCGTCGCCGCAAGATTTTGTCGATTGGTTATGACGCCGAAGCCGGAAAGGTTCACGCCGCCTGTTATGACTTGCTGGCCTCCGAGGCGCGCATTGCCAACTTCATTGCGATCGCCAAAGACGAGATTCCGCAGGAGAGCTGGTTCCTGCTCAGCCGCTCCCACGTTGTGGCATACGGCCAGCCGGTGCTGATCTCCTGGACCGGTACCATGTTCGAGTACCTGATGCCGTCGCTGTGGATGCGCTCTTATCCCGACACCTTGCTGGAGCGCAGCAAGGAAGCCGCCGTGCTGGCCCAGCAGGAATATGCTGCGAAGCATCACATCCCCTGGGGTATCTCGGAATGCGCTTTCGCCAAGGTCGAAGAGCAAGGCGTCTACGGCTATCGCGCCTTCGGAATTCCGCAGCTAGCGCTGCAGCAGGACGAAGACCGCCTGGTAGTTGCGCCCTATGCCGCTATGCTGGCTTTGGCCATCGATCCCGCTTCTGCCATCGGCAATCTGCGTTGGATGAATAAGCAAGGCTGGTTCGGTAAGTTCGGCTATTACGAAGCTGCCGATTTTACTCGCGATGTACGTCCCTCCCGCCGTCAGCGTTACGCCCTGGTTCGCTCCTGGATGGTCCATCACCACGGCATGAGCCTGCTGGCGATCGCCAATTTCCTCAAGTCCGACGTGGTGCAGCAATGGTTCCGGCACGATCCCCGCGTGCAGGCGACCGAGCTCCTGTTACAGGAGCGTCCTGTGGCCCATGTCGCCGCAGCAAGGCAGCAGAAACGCCGGACCGTACGTTCCAGGACTGAGGCGCAGCCGAACAAATCCGCATAATTGGCCTCTGCGGTCCAGGCTGACCACCCATAGTGGTACCTATTAGCAAAATCCAATCTAACCGGTGCTGTTTTGGCATTCACACTGCACTTCATGCTTCCGGGGGCCGGAATCGGAATGGGGAACATGGAATGCGTTGCGCAGCGAGTTGCAGCACTAGAACATGTTCGCAGGATGCGAGGGGGTTCACAAAGCCATCTCCTGCGGTGCGCCGACGGTTTCTATTATGTCGTCAAGTTTCAGAACAATCCGCAGCACGTGCGGGTGCTGGTTAACGAATGGATAGGTACTCGCCTGGCGGGGATGATCGGCTTACCGGTGCCAGTCCCAGCCATTGTCGAGGTGGAACCTTGGCTGCTGGAGCGCACTCCCGAACTACGGATCGACCTGGGCGGGGAACGGTCGATGTTTGCTGCCGGGCCGTCGTTCGGTTCGCGGTATGTCCTGCCGCCCTCCGAGGGACAAGTCTTTGACTATCTTCCCAGCACGATGATGTCGCAGGTTCGAAATGTTGACGACTTTGCCGGCATTCTGGCACTCGACAAATGGACGTGCAATGGCGACGGCAGACAGGCAGCATTCTGGAAACGCGCCCGGCAACGCAAGCTGACCGCCAGCTTTATTGACCAGGGATACTGCTTCAATGCCGGCGATTGGAATTTTCCCGATGCTCCGCTGAAAGGGGTTTTCGCTCGCAACGAGGTTTATGCCGGCATCCGTTCGTGGGAGTGCTTTGAGCCTTGGCTCAGCCGCATCGAAAACTTTCCTGAAAGCTCACTCTGGGCCCTGGCCGCAGAAATACCCGGGGAGTGGTGCGGCGCCAAGGTTGAAGAACTCCGTGGCGTTCTAGCCAAGTTAGTCGTCAGACGCTCGCGGGTACGCGAACTGATCCTCGACTTCAAGAACTCCAGCCGGAATCCGTTTCCGAATTGGCGCGAACAAGTGAACTAGTGGACTGCCAGGAAACTCGATTAGAACTGGTTCTGAAGGGGCGCAGCGTCAGCCGCGCCGTTGCAAGTGCTTGCAATTTTTCGTGCAGAGGCGACTGCAGCCGCCGAGGGATCCGCGGTTTCGAGTTTTTCAGCAGACGGTCAGGGCGGCGTACAAATTATGGACAGTTACTTTGGAGCGCAAGTTGGAAGTACCTTCGTAAGTATCGATCTCGCGCGAATGTTGCTAAGCTTCTGGTGACAGCTGAAACGGCGGTACGTACTTTGCAACTTTCTTTTGAGAGAGCCACGGCATGAACGCGCCGAGCGAAGTGCAATGCTTATTGCCGATTGGCAAGCAGGCCGGTCACAGCAAGCCCTGTGTTTTATTTATCGAAGACGATCCCCACCTGCGAGATGTGGTCACGGCTGTTCTCGAATACATGGACTATGAGGTTGCGCAATGCGACTCACCCTCCCAGGCAGCGAGGGCGGTCTCGAAGTCTGAGCAAGTAGATCTCGTCATCAGCGATGTGGGCGCCTGCGGAGATACGGTGTGTGAGAGCATTGCCGACGTTTGTGTCAACATTCCAGAAGCCGTGGTTTTGTTCGCCAGCGGCCACAGCCACGAGCGTTGTTGTTCCTCCCTGGAGTGCGGGCAATCCTGTCCCATCGCCTTCTTGCCGAAGCCTTTTTCTGTACAGGAGTTCCAGAACGCCATTGAATCGTTGCTACGGCGCAGGCCGGTGGTGTCGCGGTGCAGCAAGATCCCGGCACTGCTGCGCAAAGCACCGAGTTCCTCGTCTCGCGCAACGGGTCCGGGAATGAAATGCGGCAAGCTTGACGTTTAGAGACCCGACGACAGACGACAATCGTTGGGCGGCCTGGTTTGTGCAGTTAGGTTTGTCCCCGAAACGTTTCCCCAGTCGCCTCAGGTTGAACTCTAGCTGGATAGAGGAGGACCGGAGGCTTCGCCGCGGAACCTCACATGGTCGGCTGCGATCTCCCGGGTGGGGGCGAGTTCCCAATGTCTCCCCGTAGGTCGGGCAGGTGATCTTGTTTGGCTGAGGTCGGCTGGCCCTCCCATTTCGGGAATCCCGATTCGGGAAAATGCTTGTCAATCCCCAATAGGTGGTGTAAATCAGTGTAAACTATTGAATATTAAGCTAAATATAAAGGCAAGTATATACTTGGCTCACAATCTGTGCTATTCTAAAACTCCGTGACAGGGCAAAGCGTTTATTTCAGGGGCTCCACTTCAAGCGAGCAGAGGGGCGTATTTGTTGGCTTCCAGTTCTTGCAGTTCTGATCGGCGCAACCTTTGTGCTGGGAGCATCCGGAGAACGCAAAATTGGCGGTGCCATCCGGGTCCACGCGAAAGTAAACAATCTGCCAGCAGTACTCGGTTCTATGGGAGCACCCAAAAACATCTTCGTAATTAACCCATCCCCACAGAAATACTTGCGATTCTCCGGTATTTACCTTCTCCAAGACTTTTTCGGGGACAATGACAGGTGCTCCTCCACTAAAACTGTGAGGTCCAATGATGCCCGAGCTGGACGGAGATCTCATATTGGGAAATGGGCCACTTTTGGAATGCTTGGAATGCTTGACGCTATCGCTGAACGTGAATCCCTTGGGGAACTCTGTAAAGTTTGGAAAGTTGTCGCTGGTTTTCTGTCTAACCTCAAAGGCGGGGGTATTACCTCCGTTTTCAATGACCGGGTTTATCATCCGGAGTTTTTCTCTGCCGCTGGCATCACTGGCGGCTTCCTCTTGGATCTTCTGTATAGAAAAAAAGAGGTATGCGCGCTGCGCTATGGCGTTGGACGCACGGCTAATGTCGTTGGCGGAAGCTACCGCTGCGGTTTGTTGCTGTACGGCGGTGGTCTGTTCCTGAATACCCACGTAAGTTTGGTTCATCGTCAACCACTGCCTTCTGGCATAGCAGGCGTAGTAGACAACGGCAATCAAGGTCAGCGCCTCAATGACCGTTTTCGTTATGTCAAGCCACTTCTTGTGTTGTTGCTCGCGTTTCTTCTCCTGTTTTTCGGGCTCTGGAACATGAAGTTCGGCCAGCATCACTGGCTTGGTTTGTGCGTTCTCCTCGTGGGAGTTTTCGTAGCGATTTATGGCGTCAGTTTGCTTTTCGATGCTGACGCGCATTCCGCGCAACTCGGCAAGCAACAGATCGAGAGCCTTTTGGACAGGACGTAGGAGGCGCATAATTTTAAGATGGTAAAACGAAAAGCAGAATACATCGAAGGTGATAAAGCAAGGGAAAACTTTGAAAGCGCCATGTGTGCCGCGTTCCAGATTCCAAAGGAAAAGGCTCCGGCAAAGCCGAAGCCTAAACGCCGCAAATCGTCCGGCAGTGACAAGGGCTAGAAGGGCTCCTCTTGCCCCTGTGCTGCCGTCTGGTGGTGGAGCGAGTCAACTCCCTTGCCGGTCAGTTGGGCGTAGGTCAGGCGCTTGCCAGAGGCCATAGACATGGCTTTTACGAAACGCTCGGAATCGGTGATACGCTCGGCGGGTTTCTTTCCGCCACGATTGTTAAAACGGAACATTTGCTCGTCAAGGTAGCGATCTAGATGGAATGGTTCGACACTAACGTAAGTTCCGCGCAGGTTGCGCTTGAACAGGCTCCAGAAGTTTTCAAGCCCGTTCGTGTGAACCTGCCCACGGACGTATTCCTCCATATGGTTCACGACTTCGTGAACGTAGGTCTTGCTCAGGTTCTCATAGGCAATGGCGGAATCGGTGTAGACCTGGCTCCCATATTCAATGTTCTTCAAGATTTCGTTCTGCAAGGTTTCGCGCTTGACGTTCGGAATCACCTTGCACCGAATCTCGCGGGCGTCGCGGTCAAGCATTCCCATTACCGCAGTCTTGCCAATCCAAATATCCCCGCGTTTTTGCTGGCCACGAATCTGCTGCAATTTTACGCGGCGTTCTTTGTGCATCTTCTGCGGATTTGGGCCGATAAAACTTTCGTCGCTTTCTACGGCTCCGCCAGTACTGCCGAGCTTTTCGACGGAATGATTCTTGATAACTTCGCGCACCCGATGCAGCATGAACCATGCCGACTTCTGGGTGATCTTGAGAGTCCGCGCCATTTCTGCGCTGCTGACTCCATTCTTGCAGTTGACCACCATCCAGAAAGCCGTCATCCACTTGTCCATGCCCAAGGGCGAATCCTCGAAGATCGAGCCGACCTTGACGCTGAATTGTTTCTTGCATCCCTTGCAGAACCACATCAAGCGAGTGCGGAGAAACGAGTGCTGCTCGCAACCGCAACGTGGACAGGTAACTTGCTTTCCCGGCCAGCGAAGGTTGACGGCATAAACGAAAGCGCGCTCGGGATCAGCGAAGTATGCGATTGCTTCTTGCAGGGAACGGGGCTGATTGATGTTCGCCATTTCTTTGCCTCTAAATCATTCGATGATTCAGAGTACATGAAAGGACTTTGTGTGTCAAGTATATATTTACCAATATAAATGTCTAATTACTAGTCAAAACCCACCCAAATATGCTATAATATAATTATAGAGTCGGAAAGGGCGAGATTGCCTATCCGGCTCTTTCGCTTTGTAAGGCTAACTGCCGCCTGCGAGGCATTTTGGCTGTCCACATTCGGACAGCCGCTTCTATTTCCGGGCGAGATGTTCTTCCCCGTTCCTGTAATCCCCTGAATCTTTAGCCCTTTGGCATTGGCAACCGATCTGCAATGTCATCTACGGAGACGATATGGCTGCCACGTCCGAAGAATCGACCATCCTTATCGCCGAAGACCAGGAACATGTGCGCGAAGCGCTGGCGATGCTGCTGCGCGGACATGACTATGCGGTAACCCTGTGCGCCTCTCCCAACGAGGCCTTGGCGGCAGCTCAGGAGAACACGCCTGACCTCGCCATGGTCGACATGAACTATCAGCGTGACAGCACGTCGGGGCTGGAAGGCCTGGAACTGATTCAGCGGCTGCGCGAGCTGGACGGCACGGTGCCGATCATTGCGCTCACGGCCTGGGGCAATGTCGATCTGGCGGTCAGTGCCATGAAGCACGGCGCCTCCGACTTCATCGAGAAGCCGTGGCGCAACGACGCCCTGTTGGAGAAGGTGCGGTCGCTGACCCGGCGGGTGCAGGAGATTCGTTCGTCGCAGCGTGTTTCGGAGTACGAGCGCAATGATGCGCAGCAGTTGCAGACGCGCATCGTGCCGCAGCGTCACATCGTGACTCAGGGAGTGGAGTTATTCGGCGACAGCATTCCGGCCGGCGTGGTCGGTGGCGACTACTTCGGGGTATGGCAGCCGACACCGGACATGCTGCACTTCTGCATTGCCGATGTCTCGGGCAAGGGCACGCCCGGCGCCTTGATCGCTGCGATGTTGTATGCGTCGGTCAGCACCTTGTCGTCGTCCAGCAACAGTCCCGAGATCATCCTCGGGCAGGTCGAGACCACGCTGCGAAATCAACTGGGCGAGGGGCATTACGTGACGATCTTTTACGGCGTACTCGATCTGCGGACGCGGGTTCTGCATTACGTGAACGCCGGACATTGTCCGCCAATCCTGCGGCGCAACAATGGCTCGGTCGAGTCGCTGGGCCCGACGCGTCCGGTGCTGGGTTTCATGCTGGACGACGGCTTTCGTTCGGAACGCTTGATCCTGGCGGACGGCGATCGCCTGCTGCTTTACACTGATGGGGTCAGCGAAGCGGCCAATGATTCGGGCGAGGAGTTTGGTCCGGACCGGCTGGCGGCGCTGCTCGACGGCCCCGCGGAGCAAGGTTTGCAGCAGCATCACGCCAGCATCATCGACAACGTTCGTCAGCACACGGCCGGGTTTACCGACGACGCGACGCTGCTGCTGATCGCGTTAAACGCCGGCGCGCACGCGGCCGTTGCGCAATCTTCCGCACGTTCGGAAGGGGCGCAGCTTTAGCGCGGACTCGACCTGTTTTGAAGAGGTGCAGCTTGAGCTGCGCCGCATAGACTGTCAATTTCTTGTCATCACGAGGAGGCCTTCAGAGACTGTGTCGCGACCGGTGTCGCCGCTCTGCGGCTCACAATAATCTCCCACTCGACCGGGGGCTTACGCGCCCGGCTAACTTCATCCCGCCGCGTCGCGGCTAGTCCGTTGGGAGACCCCCCGGCTCTGCCGGGGAGGCAGTAGAAGTTTGACATTTTCGGGAGTGTGCTTCACCCCCGTTGCTGTTACGTCCCATGAATCATGCGGCACTCCGCATTCTTGTTTTTGACTTTCCGGTTGCGATCAGGCCCCTTTGAGGGGCCGGCAACCGTAAAGCCTCCGGCTTTGCCGGAGGATACTTACTTTGATCGGTTATTCCACCCTTTTGTTCCACTACAGAATTTCCTCCTGGGTTGCGACACAGTCTCTTCAGGCCGACGAGGGATCTGCTTTTCCCGCGTCTCGCTGATTCCGCCTCACCCGCGCTTGCAACTGGGGCGGCGATCCGGGAAACTCTTGACGTGCTCCAACACACATTTGACGTGATCGTCCTGGGAGGCGGCGCTGCCGGCCTGATGTGCGCTATCGAGGCAGGCAAGCGCGGTCGGCGCGTGGTCGTGGTGGAACATGCCGAGCGTATCGGCAAGAAGATCCTGATCTCCGGCGGAGGTCGCTGCAACTTCACCAACCTGGATTGCCGTCCGGAGAATTTTCTCTCCGCCAACCCGCACTTCTCGAAGTCGGCGTTGGCGCGTTACACGCCGGCCGACTTTATTGCGCTGATCACCAAGCATGGCATCGCGTATCACGAGAAGAAGCTGGGGCAACTGTTCTGCGATCGCTCGGCGCAGGACATCGTCACCATGCTCGAACGGGAATGCGCCGCGGCCAGCGTGCAGATCATGCTGAAGACGCGGGCGCAGGAAGTGCGGCATGGTTCGGGATTCGTGGTGCGGACGGACACTGCGGAATTCCGTGCTGCGGCGCTGGTGGTTGCGACGGGCGGATTGTCGATTCCCAAAATCGGGGCTACCCCGTTTGGCTACGATCTGGCTCGGCGGTTCGGGATCAAGATTCGCGAGACTCGTCCGGCGCTGGTGCCGCTGACGTTCGACGCAGAAGATCGCCGGCGGTATTGCGACCTGGCGGGAGTTTCCACTGAAGTCGTTGCCGCCATCGGCCGGCAGCAATTTCGCGAGAAGTTGCTGATTACGCATCGCGGCCTGAGCGGACCTGCGATTTTGCAGATCTCGTCGTACTGGAACGGCCGCGAGCCGATCGCCATCGACCTGGCTCCGGAAAAGCAGATCACCGCCAGCCTGCGAGCGGACGGTGCACGCCGCGATCCGGCCTCGGCAAAATCGGCGCTGCATGAAGCATTGCCGATCCGACTGGCCGAGCGCTGGCTCGAACTGCATCCGAGGCAGCGCTGGACCAACGCGGCGCTGGATGAGATGGAGAGCCAGCTTCATCGTTGGGAGGTGCTGCCCAGCGGAACCGAGGGCTACGAAAAGGCTGAGGTCACGGCCGGAGGCGTGGACACTGATGAACTATCGGCTAAAACCATGGAGTGCCGGAACGTGCCCGGCCTATACTTCATCGGCGAAGTCGTCGACGTGACCGGGCACCTCGGCGGCTTCAACTTCCAGTGGGGCTGGGCCTCGGGCTTCTGCGCCGGACAGGCCGTCTGAAAGAGGACAAGGCATTGAGTAGCGGCTTGCGAAGGGGCGTACCTTCAAGCACGCCGTATCAACGCTTTTGTTTTTCGGTCACAAGCCGGCTGCATACTTTGCTGAAAAACTTGGAACCGCAGATCCCTCACCGGCTGAAGCCGGTGAAGGATGACAAGAATAAGGGCTGGCTACGGCGTAGCTGAAGCTACGCCCCTTCAAATCACCTCTTGCGGAGTTTCTTAGCAAACTGTTAGGCCGGCGGCACCATGGCTGATTGCTCCATCATCGGTTGTAAACCGGCAACGGCCCGCGCAACTGCCGCCACACTTCGTCGCAGGCTTGTACCACATCGTCAGACAGCGGCCCATCGTCCGCAGATGCGAGATTTTCGTTTAACTGCTCCAGCCGCGATGCGCCCAGGATGATGCAATCGCTGGCGGTGTGATGCAGCACCCAGTTCAAGGCCAAGCTGACCAGCGATCGTCCGGCCGACTGCGCGATTTTGCGGAGCTGTTCCACGGCGTTGAAATATTGCTCATGCCAATAGCGATCCTGGTAGAGCTTGTTGTTGTCGAAGCGCGTGCCCGGCGTCACGTTCGTCTGCTTGTGTTTGCCGGTGAGCAGCCCACCCGCCAGCGGGTTGTAGACGATGGTCGAGATGCCGAAGCGCCGGCACATCGCCAGGTATTCCTGCTCAATGCCGCGCGCCGCCAGGTTGTACATGGGCTGTGAAATGTAAGGCGCGTTCCACCCATGATCTTTCGCGAGCCACAGCATCTCGACGACCTGCCAGCTGGCGTAATTCGACGATGCCAGGTAGCGCACCTTGCCCTGCTTCACCAGGGTCTCCATCGCCTCCAGCGATTCCTCGATGGGGACAGTGTGATCGGGTGCGTGCATGTAGTAGATGTCGAGATAGTCGGTGCCCAGGCGGCGCAGGCTTTCGTCGATGGCGCGCAGAATGGCTTTGCGCGAAAGCCCCTGCTGGTCGGGCTCTTCGCCCATCTTAAAAAACACTTTGCTGGCGATGACCAGTTGGTCGCGCTTGCTTTTCATCGCATTGCCGAGCATGGTTTCCGCCACGCCGAGTTGGTACACGTTGGCAGTGTCAAAAAAATTGATGCCCGCTTCGATGCAGCGGTTCACCAATTGCGTCGCGCCCGCCTGGTCGAGCGGCTTGCCAAAGGTCATGGTGCCGAAACAGAATCGCGATACTTCCAGGTCGGTGTGCTTCAGTTTAATTTTAGGAATGGTCATGATGTCTCCGTCTTCAGGACTCGCAGGTTGAAATTGTCATCCCGACCGAGGACTTCACAGTCTGCTGAAAAACGCGGAACGGCAAATCCTTACCGGCTGAACAGGGTGCTGAAAAGTCGAAATGAGCAGCCTGTCGCCGGCTGCGGAAATCCAAAACAAAGAACCTAAACGCGAACCTGTAGGTTCGCTCTACCCGGGTCATCGCGACGGCGGGACTTTGTCGAAATCCTTGTTAACCAGCGCGTGTCCTACAGCTCCTTCGCCATGGTAATGAAATGGATGGGCTGGGTGGCATCCATGATGGCCTCGGCCGACTGCGTTCCGCTTTCGACGAACCCAAACTTGTGATAAATCCCCGGAAGCTCGGTTCGCACATTCACGATTCGTATGTCGATAGCTTTGCATCCCGCGGAGCGGCAATAGTTCTCGGCGTAGCGCATCATGCGGGTGCCGATTCCTTGCTTCTGTCTGGCCGGATCGACCGAGAGCGTGCCCAGATAGGCGCGCTCGCCGGTGAATCGCAAATAAACGCACGCCACCGGGTCTTCCTGGCTGCCCAGCAGCAGGAACTTGCCTTCGCCCATCATCTGCTGGATCTGCTCTGGATTGCTGCGAGCGCCTCGCCGAAAAGCCCGCGTAACCGCAAACGCCCGATTGATCAGTGGAACCAATTGTGGAATGTCGGCGCGGGACGCTTCGCGGATCGCGTCAGTGATTTCGTCCATCGCTGCGAACTACCATTCCTTCGGGCTCAATCCGGCCTGGAAAACCATTTGATCGCTGGCCCAGAAGTTAGCCAGCGAGCAAGCGCCTATGCTCAGGATATTGGCAACTATGAATTGCAGATGCAGCGAACCCACGAAAAGGCGCATCAGCACCAGGTTTCCGACAATCGAGATCAGTCCGGTGGAAAGATTGAATCGCATCAGCCGCCGCAGCAGTCCCGCGCTGCTCTCCCGACGGTCGGACCAGGTGAAGTGTTCGTGCCACAAAAAGTTATGCAGCACGGCGACCTCGACCGCCAGAGCAGTCGCCACCAGATAGTTCACGTGCAGCGCGGTCTTGAACAGAAAGAGGCAGCACAGTTGGACGCCAATGCCGGCAGCGCCGACCAGGTGAAATTTCAGCAGGCGTCGGAGGAGGCGTCCCCATGACCGTGTGGCAGGGCGAATGGTCACGGGAGCCGCTCTTCCGGGTAGAGCAGCACCGTGGGTTTAAGAGTAGCGTAAAGGGACATGATTCTCATGCCAGTGGCGTCCGCAAAGACAATCAAAGAGTTTACCCTAAACGGCCGATTTCGGCGTGAAACGTAGATTACAGAATCGCTGTTTCGTGCAAAAGCTCGCCTTTTGCGAAACGCGCCGGACTGAGCACGTTGACATTATTCACAACCGAGGTCTCGCCGTGAAGGATCAAATCAGCCGCCATTTTTCCCGTCGCAGGAGCGTGCATCACGCCATGTCCGCTGAATCCGTTAGCGCAGAAGAAGCCTGCGAGCTCCGACATCGGCCCAATAATCGCATGATGATCGGGCGACATTTCGTAGAGTCCCGCCCAGGCGCGCTTGGGATTCACCGCCAGGTTCTCGAAGCAGGGCACGCGGTCGGCAGCGCGTGTCAGCACTTTCTCGATGAATGCCGGATCAAAGTCTGTCTTGTAGCCGGAAGTTTCCTCGGGATCGTTCCAGGCCAGCAGGAAGCCCAGACTCTCCGGCCGGAAGTGAAATCCGTTGGTCATGTCGATTACCATCGGCACCTGATGCGAGACCCCATCGAACGGCTCGGTCGGGATCAGCATGCGCCGCATCGGTTCCACCGGCAGGTCGATTCCCGCGAGCCCGGCGACCTCGGCAGCCCACGCCCCCGCGGCGTTGACTACCGTGCGGGTGCTGACGGGACCGCGCGAAGTTTCCACGCCGGTGATGCCGGTTCCGTTGTGATGAATCGCCGTGACCTCGGTCGATCGCCACAACACCGCGCCTTGCTCGCAAGCTCGGGTGGTGAAGCCGACCATCACGCTGTAAGGATCGACAAAGCCATCCGTGGGACAGAAGCTGCCGCCCAGGATATCGTCGGAACGCAGTTGCGGCACGATATCGACGATTTGCTCAACCGTCATCATGCGCGCCTGTTGCAAGCCAAGTTTCTTTTGCAATGCCTGGTTGGTCTGTAGATAGTCGAGATGCGACGGCTTGGTGGCGACAAAAAGGTAGCCTTGATCGCGATATCCCGAGGGATGTCCCAGCCGCTCTTCAAAGGCCGCGTAGAACGGGATGGAGTACAGCGACATCTGGATGTTGGGCGCAGTAGCGAACTGTGCACGCACGCCGCCCATGCTTTTGCCGGTAGAACCTTTGCCCTGGTGCGATTCGCGCTCAACCATCAAAACATTGCGGCAACCGGCTTCGGTCAGATGCCAGGCAATACTGGAACCGACAATTCCGCCGCCAATGATCACCACATCCGCAGTCTGCATTATCTTTGGCCCTTACACCAGGCAACATTGTATGCTGCGAGAAAATTACTTATTCGAAAAAGAGCCATCGTTGGGAAATAGAATTCCCGATATGTCGGGGAAGCAACGGGAACTGCTCTTATCGCGCCGGGAGCGCAATTACGATGCCCACTAGTTCCGTGGTTCAGATCCTGACCGCCTCGATCGCGCCAGTCATCGTCATCTCCGGTATCGGATTGCTGTTGCTCAGCATCACCAATCGCTACGGCCGGGCCATCGATCGCGCTCGCCTGCTGATGCGCGAGTTGCAGAACACCGATGCCGGCAGCGCCGTCGTTCGCCACCTCGAGGAACAGTTGCGCCACACGCATCAGCGAGCGCGTCTATTGCGCGGCTCCATGGTCTACAGCTCGGTCAGCATCTTCTTTGTGACCCTGACCATTCTGTCGCTTTTCGCCGAGCAAGTCTTCCAGCTGCATCTCGACCTTGTGGCGTTGCCCGTTTTCGCCATAAGTCTCATTTCGCTGGTGATCTCCATCGCTTACTCGATCCGCGACATCACCGTCTCGCTGGCGGCCCTGGAAATGGAGATGTCCGGTGTTCGCGCCATGGCGGGCAAATCGCAGTAAACCCACCGGCCGCCAAGAACTGGGATGGTCCGTCACAATCTGCCGTGATTTGTCTCACAGACCCCATGTTCTGGAACCGCCTAGCCTTGGCAATCGGGGCCCCATAGAACGCGGGTTCCTCAGCGTAGGCACACCTGCCTTCACCCGCACAAAGGATTCGTCATGCCTCTTCGCAACGCTTTTTCCAAAGTCGTGGTCCGGGATTTCTCTCTCGAAGAACTTGAGCAGGCGGCCCGCCTGATGCGCGGTTACGACCTGGTGGCGCTTTGCGCAGCCGGCTCTGGCCACGCGGGGGGCACACTTTCCATGATGGAGATCGTGGCTGCGCTCTACCTCAAGGTCGCCAATCACGATCCCAACAATCCCGAGTGGAAGCAGCGTGACCGTGTCATCTGGTCGGCTGGGCATAAAGCACCAGCGCTCTATCTGGGATTGGGCTTCGCGGGATATTTCCCCATCGAAGACATCGTCACTCTGAGAAAGCTCTACTCGCCGTTCCAGGGACATCCCCATCGGCTGAGGCTGCCGGGCGTGGAAGTTTCCAGCGGGTCGCTGGGGCAAGGTTTGAGCGTCGCTGTCGGCATGGCTCTGGCCGGCAAGCTCGATCACGAAGAGCACACCGTGTTTTGCATCATGGGCGATGGCGAGCAGCAGGAAGGCAATATCTGGGAAGCTGCGATGGAAGCCTCGCATTACAAGCTCGACAACCTGGTGGGCATCATCGACCGCAACCGGCTGCAGATCGACGGCTGGGTGAAAGACGTGATGAACGTCGAGCCGCTCGATGAGCGCTATCGCAGCTTCGGCTGGGAAGTGATTGAGATTGATGGCCACGATATTCCGCAGGTGGTGCAAGCCCTGCAAAAAGCGAAGAATGTTCCCGTCCTCGGCAAGCCTACGATGATTATTGCCAATACCGTCAAAGGCAAGGGCGTCAGCTTTATGGAGAATGTTGCCGGATGGCACGGCAAAGCTCCCAGCTACGACGAAATGGTGAAAGCCCTCGACGAGCTCGGATTGAAAAACACCATCGCTTACGACGCCCTGCTGAAGACGGCGAAAGAGTATCAGGCGGAAGTCGAGGTCAAACTCGCGGCGAAGATGCCACGCTTCTCCGGCAACTACTGGTGGAACACCACCAGCTCGATGAAGGTGAAGATGGAGCCGACGCGCAAAGGCTTCGGTCTTTCCTTGAAAAACAATGGCGATGACGAGCGCGTAGTCTGCCTGAGGCTCGACATCTCGGGCTCGATTACCATCAGCGAATTTTACGCCGGCAAGCCCGAACGCAATGATCGCTGGATCAGCATGGGCATTGCCGAGCAATCGGCCACCGCGGCCGCCGTTGGCCTGGCCCGTGAGGGCAAGCTTCCGGTTTTCGGGACGTATGGAACGTTTGCGGCTGCCCGCAATCTTGATCAGATTCGCGTTTCCGTCTGCTACGGGAATTTCAACGTGCTCATCGCGGGCGCGCACGGCGGAATCTCGGTCGGTCCCGACGGCGCAACCCACCAGGCGTTGGAAGATTTGTTCGCGATGTGCGGACTGCCGAACATGTCGGTGGTGGTGCCTTGCGATGCCATCGAGACCCGCAAGGCCACAGACTATTTGCTGTTCGAGCACGTCGGGCCGAAGTACATTCGCTTCGCCCGCGAAGCCACACCCATCGTCACTCGCGAAGACACGCCCTTCGTATTTGGTCGGGCGAACGTGAGCCGGCTGCGGGGCGAGGCTGTGCAGATGATCGATGCCTTCGAAACCGTGCTGGCGGCTGACTACGAGGACGAGCGCGAAGACCTCAGCATCATCGCCTGCGGTCCGATGGTGCCGGAAGCCATGCGCGCCGCGTGGATTCTGAAGAAGGAATTTGGATACGAGACACGCGTGGTCAACATTCACACCCTGAAACCGATCGACGAGGCGGCCATCATTCGCGCGGCCGAAGAAACCGGTGTGATCGTAACCGCCGAAGAGCACCAGATCGGCGCACTGGCCTGGCGGGTCAGCGGAATTGTTACCGAGAGCCCTGAGCTCTACGGCGTGCCTGTCATCACCGGCGCCATCGGAGTAAAGGATCGCTTTGGCGACTCCGGTGCGCCTTGGGAACTGATCAAGGAGTTCGAAGTTAGCGCCGAGCACATCGCGCAGAGGGCGGTCGAGTTGCTTACCCTTGCCAAGGTGAAGAAGCAAGAAGAGCGATTCGAGTTGGTGAACTGAGCAGGTTCGTCGCGAATTGTTCTACGCTCCCGTTCCGTGCGGACCTGGAAGAAAATGAACCCGCAAGCGAGACCGCTTGCTGCCACCGGGATAGGCGAAACACTTCAGTCGAGTCGCATCACAAATGGACCCCGCAATGCCCGAGCCCCGAAGGGGCGGAAGTGAAGTCAGCCCAGGACGGAGCCGCAGGCGGAGTCCTGGGTAGACGTCCTAGAGTCCCGTAGGGACGGCTGAGGTGCTTCCTACCCTGAAGATCCGAAATGCTCTCGATTACCGTGTGGCGTGCCACAGATTTTTCGCATCCCAGAAACTCTATTCACGCCAGGCCAACCAATGGCAAAACATCCGGGGGCGTAATGATCTCTGGCGGAACGAGGTCTGCGATGGGATGCGCATCATCTTCGGCGAGTGAAGCGTACGCTCCCCATCGCGCCAAATTCAACACATCGGCTCCCGCAAAATAAATCACCACGGCGACCCCCATCAGGCACATGATCCAGCCCGGCTTAACGCTGGCAGCCAGATTCAATGGCGAGAGGAAGATTAGAAACATGATGCCTGCCCATACCAAGCGCAACGTAAGAAACCCAAGTGCCAGCAGGAACAGCCGTCCCGCCTGCCGGCTGGAAAATTCGACAGTCTCCTCCAGCGCCTCCACGGCCCTGCCGCCGCTTCGAATGCAGAACAGCGGGGCGACGCCAAAATACCAGTTCAACACGATGCCAAAGAAACTGGCCAAGCCTATGCCGAACGAAAGCGCAAGAGCCGCCCGTAGCGGGTGCTCGTCCTGCACCATCACCAAGCCGTACAGGAGGGAGACCAGGGCCACGGCCAATGCGATCAGCGACCACAGGGCGCGCAGCAACTGTAGAACGAAGATAGGAGAAAAATGCCACTCCATCGGTGGGGGCTCTTCGTCGGCGCTGAACATGGCCACCAGCCGGCGAAGGGTCGCGGCTCGGCCCGCAGTTGCCGCGCAGGCCCAGAGCAGCGTCACCCCCAGGAGGAGCACTGTCTGCTCTGCCAGAAATCGAGTAAGGCTTCCGCGAAATATATGCCACAGCGCGCTACTCAGTAATCCGGGTTGCCAGGTGCGGATCAGGAATTCATCGGCGCGGGAGAGTTTGAGGCTATCGAGAAAAAACGCAATCGAGAGGATGCCCAGACCCAGGGCCGACAAGCCGAAGCACCATCGCCAAACCAATTCCGCCGGCAGCAGCACCGGCTCATGCAGCAGCGCGGCAAAGCCGTCACGGAAGGGCGAATGTGCGCTGTGGTCGTGCGACATGGCTCAAGGATAGCAGTGAAGGCGAGTCATGGGGATTCAGGGCGCTGCCGGTGGCATTACGCTGCTTGAATTGCGCTTGGATGGAGAGCGATGACACTACTGAAGCGAGCGAAATCGGCCACATTGAGTGTGAGTATGTGCGGCACTCGGTGTACATACATCGTTGCCGCTAGTCGTGCATCGTGCACTTGGGCGCCTGATACCGAATATCGAAAAACCAGCTGCCGCCACTCCCGGTAAACAGCTTCGTTATCGGGCAAAAAACTCATGCCAGTTTCGATTGCACGAACTTCGCGTTCGGCTTTCATCGATAGACAATCCAAAACCATTGCGTGACAGAGGCCGGCTCATGGCATTCCAAAGTTCGGCAATGTTCTGGTGAGTGTAATAGAGGGTCGTACCTTGTCCAGCTAATCGCGCGAGAGCAGTGTCCACGATAGAATGGTGAGGATCAGTTCGCCTTGTAATCCGCAATAGGATATTCGTATCGAGTAGACACGAGGCGATAGCCATCTAGTCGTGATCCTGGTAAATCCAGTCACGGGAAATGGTCTCCGGCAACGGCGGGATCTTGTCGGAAAACTGCGCTAACGAGTCAAGCCACGCTCGAATTTCCTCTGGATTCCGGAGCTGCCGCGCAGGGTGCAGCGACACCTGTTGAGCGAGAATCTCTTCAACGTAGGTTTCAGGTTTCAACCCACGAGCTTGTGCTTGAGCAGCCAGTTCATCGGGAATGTTCACCGTGATTTCCATGAACGAACTTTAGTACGAAGCAAGCCGGAAATCACCGTGTCAGAGCTCCTCTCTGGTCAGTGCCCGTCCCAACTCCTCCGGGGTGTCCACCAGGACGTCCGGAACCACCTGTTCCAGCGTCTGGGGTGCGAAGCCGTAGGTCACGCCCACGCTCCACAGCCCGGCGTTGCGAGCGGTGAGGATATCGACTTGCGAATCGCCCACCATCACTGTCTGCTCCGGTGCCGCCCCGGCTTCGCGCATCAGGGTGTTAGCTCCCAAAGGATCGGGTTTCTTGGTCTCGAAGCTGTTGCCGCCGTAGACCTGGAAGAAGCGATCGGACAGGCCGAGTCCGGCGAGGATATCGCGCGAAACCCTGACGGGCTTATTGGTCAGCACGGCCAGCCGTCGGGTCATGCCATCGGATGCTCCAATCTGCTGCAGCGCGTCCTTGATCCCGGCGTAGGCATAGGTGCTGTCCAGCTTGTGCTCACGGTAGTGGAGCAGGAAATAGTTGAGCGCCTCCTGCAGAAAGGCGCCGTCGGAGGGATCGCCCAGCGCCCGCCGGATGAGCATGGGCGCGCCATCGCCAATGTAGGTGCCGATCACGTCCAGCGGAAGTTCTTTGCGGCCAAAGTGCAGCAGCATGGCGTTGACTGAGGCGGCCAGGTCGCGTTCTGAATCGATCAGCGTGCCGTCGAGATCGAATATGACGAGCTGGATTTTCTTCAGCGGGATGGGCCGGGACGTGCGTATCATTTGTCTCCAGTATAGCCATTCGACTTGGCGCGACGTGGAGCCGCAGAGCGAACCGGCGCCCAAAATGATTTTCCGGCGGGGCAGGGAACGGCTGCCAACATTTACAATAGGAAGAACCCTTGAGCCGCACTCTGGCTCCGTATTTCACCCTGAGGTAACGGATGGCAACCACCAAAGCACAGCCCAAAACTGCGGTCGCGCAGGTTGAACAAGTTGAAAAATATGAAGGGCTCACCCGCCAGCAGTTGATCGACATCTACCGCTTGATGTACCTGTCGCGCAAGCTCGACGATCGCGAGATCCTGCTCAAGCGACAGCAGAAGATTTTCTTCCAGATCTCAGGTGCCGGACATGAGGCGCTGCTGGTGGCCGCGGGAATGGTGCTGCGGCCGAGCTACGACTGGTTCTATCCCTACTATCGCGACCGCGCGCTCTGCCTTACCGTGGGCATGACGCCGTATGAGCAATTGCTGGAGGCGGTGGGAGCCGCCGATGATCCCAACTCCGGCGGCCGTCAGATGCCTTCCCACTGGGGACACCAGAAGCTCAACATCGTGAGCCAGTCATCACCCACGGGAACGCAGTTCCTGCAGGCGGTGGGCTGCGCGGAGGCAGGCCGCTACTTCGCGCGCCATCCGGAAGCGGCGGAGAAGGCGCCGGATGACCGTCGCCAGTTCAAGGACGTGAGCTTTCGCGGCGACGAAGTCGTGTTCGTCTCCTGCGGTGACGGCACCACCAGTGAAGGCGAGTTCTGGGAGGCGCTGAATTCCGCAGCGAACCTGAAGCTGCCGGTGCTGTTCGTGGTCGAAGACAACGAGTACGCCATTTCCGTTCCGGTCGAAGTTGGGACGGCCGGCGGCAACATCAGTAAGCTGGTCAGCGGATTTCCGAATTTCCATTTTGCCGAATTCGACGGTACCGATCCTCTGGTCAGCTATGCCGAATTGAAGAAGGCGGTCGACTACATTCGAGCCGGCAATGGCCCGGCATTTGTGCACGGGCATGTAATCCGGCCTTATTCGCATTCGCTCTCCGATGACGAGAAGCTCTACCGTCCTGATTCCGAGCGGCAAGCGGAGGTGGAGCGCGATCCCATCACCCGCTTCCAGTTGTTCCTGATGCGCGAAGGTATCCTCGACGAGAAGGGCATCGACGAACTGGAGAAGGACGTCGAAGCCGAGATTCAGGACGCCAGCGACCGCGCGGTCGCCGCAGCTTTGCCGGAGCCCGGCTCGTACAAGGAGTTTGTTTACTCGCCCGACCTCGATCCCACATCGTCGGCATTCCAGACCGAGGCGGTGCATCCCACGCCGTCAGACAAAGGAACCGCGAATCCGGAGAAGACGATGGCCGACCTGATCAACGTCTGCCTGCGGGATGAGATGAAGCGGGATCCGCGCATCGTGATGTTTGGCGAGGACGTGGCCGATTGCAGCCGCGAGGAATATCTCAAGGACAAGCAGGTAAAAGGCAAAGGCGGCGTCTTCAAGCTGACCGCCGGGTTGCAGGCTGAGTTCGGCTCCGATCGCGTCTTCAACTCCCCGCTAGCCGAGGCGAACATCGTAGGCCGCGCCGTGGGTATGGCGACACGCGGGCTGAAGCCGGTGGTCGAAATTCAGTTCTTCGACTACATCTGGCCTGCCATGCAGCAGCTGCGCAATGAGCTGCCGCTGATGCGCTGGCGCTCCAATAATGCTTTCTCCTCGCCTGCGGTGGTGCGAGTGGCCATCGGCGGCTACCTCACCGGCGGATCGATTTATCACTCGCAATGCGGCGAAAGCATCTTCACCCACACCCCGGGAATGCGCGTGGTGTTTCCGTCAAACGCGCTCGATGCCAATGGCTTGCTTCGTACCGCGATTCGTTGCGACGATCCAGTGATGTTCCTGGAACACAAGCGGCTCTATCGCGAGACCTTCGGCCGGGCCCCATATCCCGGTCCCGATTACATGATCCCGTTTGGCAAAGCTAAGATCGTGCGTCCCGGCCATGATCTTACCGTTGTGACGTATGGAGCGGTGGTGCCGCGCGCGCTGCAGGCGGCGCAGCGTCTGGAGCGCGAAAACGGCGTGAGCGTGGAACTGATTGACCTGCGCACACTCAGTCCCTATGACTGGGAAGCGATTGCAGCTTCCGCGGCTAAGACCAATCGGGTGCTGGTCGCGCATGAGGACATGTTGAGCTGGGGGTACGGCGCCGAGATCGCCGCCCGCATCGCCGACGAGCTGTTCGATCAGCTGGACGCGCCGGTGAAGCGCGTCGCGGCAAAAGATACGTTCGTCGCCTACCAGCCGATCCTTGAGGATGAGATTCTGCCGCAGGCGGAAGATTTGTATCAGGGAATGTTGCAGCTGTCGAATTATTGAAGTGCTGTAGAGACGGTGGAATTGCGCTGGAAGCAAGAATTGTCATCCTGAGCGGAGTGCCCGCCGATTCTCTTCGACCCGCCGCTTTTGCGGGTCGGGCGGGCGCGTAGTCGAAGGATCTGCGGCGGACTCTGTCGTACCTACGGGACTCGAACTCATTTCCTACCTTAACCCAGGACTCCGCCTGCGGCTGCGTCCTGGGCTGAACTGAGTCGTCCCGCATGGCGGGACGGGGATGTCGACCGCAAGAACATCCAAGCGGAGCCCGCTTAGTTCTTTGAAAGTCTCGACGACTCGACAAATTCTCACGCCTCGACGAGTAGGCAAATTCCTAAGCCTCGTCGACTCGAGAAATTCTTAAGCCTTTGCCAGTAGGCAATTCGCCGTCGTCATTGTGTGGCAAGAAATCTGGTTTGTTCGGTAGCTGCGGTCGGTAATTGCACCCATACCGAGATAGGTGGAAATGACCTCTACCTGCGGCCTTTGCTCCCCCACAGCCAATCGATGGCGATGGGTCCTCCACCGAAGAAGATGAGCGCAAACGCGATCGCCGCCAGCGCCAGCGGGAACTGATAGTTTCCTTCTCCGACGAAGCCGTGTTTCCAATGGACTTTGGAGATGGCGACCAGCATGTCAATAACAATACAGAGCGAGACAAAGCGAGTAAGCAAACCCAGGATGACTAGAATGCCCCCGCCGAATTCCGTCGCCGCCGACAGATAAGCCAGCCACGCCGGCATGCCCATGCCATGCACCATGCTGGTGAAGTTGTGCATCCCTCCGAAGACTTTTGTGGAGCCGTGCGCGATCATAACGGCCCCCAGCACCAGTCGCAAAGCCAGCAGCCCGAGTGGCTGCAGCCGGTCTAGAAAGTTCAATTAGTTCTCTCCTGCGGTAGCAGCTAAAGCTTCCTGGAGGAATGCCTGCGTGGACTCAATCCGATAATGGATCGCCACGTCGCGCCGCGCCATCTCATGCAAGAACAATTGCGCCGGCACGTCGGTTTCCTGGCGAATGCCACCCCGTTTCTGGATTTCGCCGGCAATCAACATTTGCAGGACAATGGAAGCCGGCCACGCCGTGGTCCGCATCATCGAAGTCAGTCCGGTCGCCGCGTCGGTGTAATCGATCATGCTGAACGACGCCACAACGTCCTCGTGATGGGCCTCGACACGAAGCAGCGTGACCTCAGGTTCATCACTGGTGAACTGCTCTTCGAACAATCGCGACATAACCTGCCGGGGCGCGATCTCGGTTCCGTTGACCGAGCGCTTCTTGCTGGAGAACAATCCCAGATCGTACAACGAGCGCAGCATGCAGACGTGCCCGGGATAACGCAGCGTCTTTTCAAAGCATTCACCCACCTGCCCCTGGAAGGTTTCCGGCAGCGTGGAAGTGCCGCCGGAGGTATGGAACGCTTCCAACTCAGGAAAGCCCGCCATCTCGAACGGTTCTATCTCGGTCAAGGGTTCGATGGTGATAATTTTCCCGTCGCGCAAAATCTTGGCGGGTTCGCTGTATTCGTTGATCAAACCTTCGACCGAAAAGACAAGTTGGTAATTGAAAGGCGGGCGAGGCGTTTGTGGAAGGCCGCCTACGTAGATTTTCAGCGCGTCGGCTATGCCACCGATGCGGCACAGCAACTCGCCGCCCAGGATGGATGCCATGCCCGGCGAGAGGCCGCAATCTGGCGCGATCGCCACACTGGCGGCGAGAGCTTGCTCATCCAGCGCGAACTCTTGCTTGACCACGGTGTTGTTGCCGCCGAGATCGGCGAAGTGACAGCCGGAGGCAATCGCCGCCTTGGCTAATTCCAGATTGAGGAAATACGGGACTGCCGACAGCACACCGTCATGCCCGTGCATGAGCTTTCGTGCTGCTTCGGTGTCGGCCGCGTCGAGCATGACCGCAGTGATTTTGCTGCTGCCGGTGAGTTGCCTGATTCGCTCGACTGCTTCCTTCAGTCGTTGCTGGTTGCTATCGGCTAGGGTGATTGCCTGAACTCGATCGGTCTGGGCCATGTCGAATGCCGCGGCCCAACCCATCATGCCTGCTCCAATAACCAGAACTCTCATGAAGACCTTCCAGAATAAAAGAATATGAATTCGTTGCAAACAAAACCAACATAATAATGCGCTTTCGTATGTAGGCCAGAGTTAACAGGATAAATCAGCGAGCCCGATTGACAAAGCTGCGGATCGGAAACGACAGGCCGTATGACAAAGCGTGAGAACACCCTTCAGGCACTTATAATTTCCGCATGCGCGGAAAGCACCTCCTGCTCACCAGTCTCCTGCTAGCGCTGGCTGTTTCTCTTGCTGCCCAGCAGAATCCGCATCCGCCACTCCCGCCCGCTTCGCCGAGCACGGAAACAACCGACTCGGTTTCGGTGCAGAAAGATGTGACCTACGGAGTGCAGGGTAGCGAAAAATTGTTGCTCGATATTTACCAGCCGAGCGAACCACCGTCCAGGCCGCGACCGGCGATTGTGCTGATCCACGGCGGGGGTTGGTCGAGTTTCGACAAGGGCACCATGCGAGGGATGGCCAACTTTCTGGCGCGCTCGGGATTCGTGGCTGTCTCGGTCGACTATCGCCTGCTGCACGGCAATGAAAACACCTGGCCGGCGCAGCTGGATGACGTGCAGCGCGCGGTTCGCTGGTTGCGCGCCAATGCCAGGAAGTACGACATCGATCCGAATCACATTGGCGCGTTCGGACATTCTGCCGGGGCACAGCTGGCCGCGCTGCTTGGGATGGAAGACGCGCGTGACAACTCTGATCCCGCGCTGGCCAAGTATTCCAGCCGGGTGCAGGCCGTAGTTGACGTCAGTGGGCCAAGCGACTTCACCACGAATCGTGATCCGGAAGGCGACGCGGAGTTGGCGGTTTTCCTGGGCGGAGATTATGCCAAAGTTCCGCAGGCGTGGCAGAGCGCGTCACCGGTCTTCCACGTGGCGAAATCGAATGCGCCGTTTCTTATCGTGCATGGCACGCGCGATGAGATGGTGCCCATCGCGCAGGCGCAGGAACTATACGACAAATTGAAGCAGGCGGGAGTGCATGTGAGCTTCGTCAAGATCGACGACGTTCACACCTTCCAAACCCCGGAGGCACGTCGGCAACTGGCTCTGGAGACGCGTGATTTCTTCGATCGTTACCTGGTGGTCAATCCCTGAGTAGATTGAACTTCAATTTGTCATCCTGAGCGGAGGCGGCAGGGTTTGGCCGCCGGAGTCGAAGGACCCCTATCCAAGCTTCACGTCCTTAACACTCAGCGGCGTTACGGCATTTGGCGCACGATCTCGACGCCCTTGGGGGTCGGATTCGCCCCGGCTTGGTTGACCGCGACGAAGACCGCAAGATCCTTCGTCGGATTAATAGCGATTACTGTGCCGAAGCCCACCGTGCCCCCATTCTTCACGATCACGGGATGAAGATTGGGATTGCCGTTGCCCATATTGTTCACCCATGCCATGGCCCGTTTGTTGGTGCCGTTGGGCATGGTGTAGATGGGTTTTTGTGCCAGTTGCATGGCGGCCGTCAACTGGGCCGATACCGGCTTGCCATTGACTTCTTTGTGACCGAGATTGGCTTCCGCGAAGCTGATCATGTCGCGCGCGGTGGACCGCAGGCCTCCGGCGGCGTACCAGGCGAAGATCGGCCAGGGCGGAGCGTCTTGACCATTCCGTGTATGTCCCTTGGCCATGCGCTTCATTTGCTCGGGCGTGGGACGCAGCTCGTGTCGGGCATCCCCAGCGGCTCTAGGATCTCAGCGTCGAGTTGGTCTTCCCACTGCTTGCCGGTCGCAGTCATCACCAGATAGCTAAGCAGACCGATGCCGGCGTTGGAGTAGAGATACGGCGCCGGCAGCGTGGTCGCGGGCGACCAGCGTGAAACCCAGGTCAGGAAATCGTTGGTAGTGTAGTACTCGATACTGCGCCGCTCCAGGGCGCGAGGCAGGTTGGTGGGATCGTCGGGCAGGCCGGAGGTGAAATCTGCCAGCTCTAGCGGAGTCATCGGCTGCGCAGCCGGTTTCAGCGTGTAGCCGCTGGGCATGTATTTTTGAGCCGAGGAATCGGCCACCATCTGATTGCGGTTCAGTGCGAGCGCGAACAGCGTAGTCGTGAAGGTCTTGGTGCAGGAGCCAATCTCGACCAGCGTGTCAGGCGTGAACGGAGCGCCGTCGTCCGTTGCCTTTCCATAAGGGAAAAAGTAGCGACGTCCGTGGAGCGAAACGCCGACAATCGCGCCCGGAGCCTAGTTTTCAGCGAGGTAAGGCCGCATAATTCCGTCGACGATCCGTTTGATCCGCGCCTCCTCGCTGGCGGGATGAGCTCCCATCTCTCGGGTAGCTGGACCGGAGGCCGGAATCTGTTGTGCGCTGACGGATGCGTGGGCGAGCATTAGCGCGCAAGTTATAAGAGCGAGGCGGACGACGCAGTGGCGCGTGGTATTTATCCTTTGGAACGGCGCGGCAGATGCAAAGCCAAGAAATACCGGATTCCCATCCGCACAACGCTGTCAAGGAGAATGGGTTCCGGTCGTTCATGCGCTGGGTTGGACGGGAAGCGTGTCCTGAATTTGCGAGCCCCTCGGGCGGAAAGCGATCAACGGAAGCTGCTTAACCAGCCGCCGGCGATCAGCTTCGCTGCCCTGGTATTGCCATCCGAGAATCCAGCTCAGCCCGGCGCGAACGATGGGCGCAATGAACCGGTTTCGGTGCTCGTAATCGCGCATCACTCTCGCGGCCTCGTCCTCGTCGAGAAAGCGATGAGTGGCAACGAAATGCTGCGAGCCGACCAGCACCTGTTCGCCGCCTCGCACCTCAACATTGCGGAGCCAGTCAGAATCCGGCCCAAAACCATTCGCGACCACGACCTCGGGGCCTTCCTTTCGGTACTCGACAACTTCCAGAACGGTGCGGCGCAGCAGACCCGTCCGGCGACCAATATGAGTCAGCAGCAACAACCGCTTTCCGAACAGCCAGCCTAGATGCCAGCGGTAAAGATACACCGGCCAGCGAAACAAGTGCCACAACATGCTCTTTCTCTTGATCGCGATCATATAAATTTTCCAGGTTGATTATCATAGGTTTGATTCCGGCCAAATCGTAGGAGTTTCCCCTGGGGCTGCTTCCACGTGGAGTGCAACTCCCCCGGCCACTTGGCGTGCGATACCGCGTCGTATAATGAAGAGATGCCCACTCGACGAAATTCGTTTCTGTGAGGCACAGGACCGATTTCGCGAGCCTGGGAATCGAGTAAAGCTGCCATGGAATTCCGATTAGTCTGTCCGTACAAACCGCAGGGAGATCAAGGTTCCGCGATCCAGTCGCTGACGCGCGGCGTCTATGACGGCGACAAGCACCAGGTGCTGCTGGGCGTCACCGGCTCGGGCAAGACGTTTTCGATGGCCAAAGTCATCGAGCAGGTGAACCGCCCGGCGTTAATCCTGGCACACAACAAGACGCTGGCAGCCCAGCTCTATCACGAGTTCAAGTCGTTCTTCCCGCATAACGCGGTTGAGTACTTCGTATCGTATTACGACTATTACCAGCCCGAGGCCTACATCCCGGCGGGCGACGTCTATATCGAGAAAGAGGCCACCATCAACGACGAGCTCGACAAGTTGCGACTGGCGGCGACCAAGTCGTTGTTCGAGCGGCGCGACTGCATCATCGTCGCCTCCGTCAGCTGCATTTACGGCCTGGGTTCGCCGGAAGCTTATTACGGCATGCTGCTGTTCCTGGAAAAGGGACAGAAGATCAAGCGCGAAGAAATCGTCCGCAAGCTGGTAGAGATTCTCTACGAACGCACCGACGGCGAATTTCGCCGCGGCACCTTCCGCGTGCGCGGCGACATCATCGAGATCTTTCCCACCTACGACGACAACGCCTATCGCATCGAGTTGTGGGGTGATGAAGTCGAGTCGCTGGCGCAGATCGATCCGCTCTTTGGGACGGTGAAGCAGAAACACACGCGGCTGCCGATTTATCCCAAGACGCACTACGTGATGAAGCCGGAGCGCAAGCAGTCGGCGGTCGCTTCCATCCTGGAAGAGCTGGCCTGGTGGGAGGCGGAATTGGAGAAGCAAGGACGAATCGTTGAGGCCCAGCGTATCCATCAGCGCACCCGCTTTGATCTGGAGATGATCAAGGAGATGGGCTACTGCCACGGCATCGAGAATTACTCGCGCCACTTCACCGGACGCTTGCCGGGCGAGCCGCCGCCGACGCTGCTGGATTATGTGCCGCGCGACTATCTGCTCTTTATCGATGAGTCGCACCAGACGGTTCCGCAGATTCACGGCATGTGGCATGGCGATCGTTCGCGCAAACAGAATCTCATCGAGTACGGCTTCCGCCTGCCCAGCGCGCTTGGACAATCGTCCGCTGACATTTGAAGAATTTGAGCATCGCGTGAACCAGGCGATTTATGTATCGGCTACGCCCGGTCCTTACGAGTTGACCAAGTCAGCCGGCGTGGTAGTGGAGCAGATTATCCGGCCGACCGGGCTGATCGATCCGGAGACCGAGGTTCGTCCGGTGAAGGGTCAGATCGACGATCTGCTGCACGAGATTCGAGCTCGCGCGGAGAAGAACGAGCGCGTGCTGGTCACCACGTTGACCAAGCGCATGTCGGAAGATCTCGCCGAGTATTACAGCGAAGTCGGGGTGCGCTGCCGCTACATGCATTCCGAGATCGAAACTCTGGAGCGGATCAAGATTCTGCGCGATCTGCGTAAGGGCGAATTCGATGTGCTGATCGGCATCAACCTGCTGCGCGAAGGCCTCGATCTCCCGGAGGTCTCACTGGTGGCGATTCTCGACGCCGACAAGGAAGGCTTTTTGCGTTCGGCGGGATCGCTGATTCAGACGATGGGGCGCTGTGCACGCAATTTGAATGGTCGCGCGATTCTGTACGCCGATACGATGACTGACTCGATGAAGAAGGCGATTGACGAGACCAATCGGCGCCGGGCGATCCAGCGGGCGTACAACGAAGAGCATGGCATCACGCCGGAGAGCATTATTCGTCCGCTCGACATGACGCTGGTCGCGGTGGCCGCCGCCGACTACGCCGATTTGACTAGCGAAGCCGAGGGACTGCCGGAATTCCGTTCGCAGGAAGAGCTGGATGCCTACATCGCCAAGCTGGAGAGCGACATGCGCGAGGCGGCCAAACGCTTCGAGTTCGAACAGGCTGCCAAGCTGCGTGACACGATTCGCGATTTGCGGACCAAGGAATACATGTTCGCGTAGGCGGCCGTTGGCCTTTAGCTGTCAGGAAAACTCTGATCAAATGAAAGCGAGGTCCCGCAGCGGCTAAAGCCGGATGATTTTCAAGCACTTAACGGACGGCCTGAAGGCCGTCCCCTTCAAACCAAGAGTTAATCAGAGGTTGCTTAACCTGTTAGCACGCAGACTGCAGGCGGGATCGCCCGCTCAGAGCTAACGGCTAAGAGCCGACGCAAGAGCCACCCAAGCGAAGACCACAGTCTCCTATTGCGTCAGGATCATGACCGGTTGCTGCATCGCGCAGGAACTGGTGCAGCCCGAAACCTGTGTGGGCGCCGCAATGCTAAGCGTGATGCTGTTGTTGGAAGTCTGAATGATGGTGGTGTTCGTGGTCCCCTGGTTAGCGACATAGACTTTGCTTGCGGTCGGATCGGAGGCAATCCACACCGGGTTGGCGCCCGCAGCTAACGGTACGGTGGTCAGGACGCTGTAGCTGCTGGCACTCACCACGGTGACGTCGTCTGAACCTGCGTTCGCTACATAGAACTTGGTGCCATCGGAGAGCGCCGTGAGTCCGATCGGACCGGTCCCGACGGGCACGGTCGCCAGCGTGGGAATTGCCGGCTGGTTGGAAAGGCTCACGTTGGTAGCGTCGAAAACACTGACCGTATTGTCGCCTGTATTGGTCACGTAGAGCCGGTTGAGAACCGGATCGATGGTTGAGAACGCGGGCTGTACTCCAAGCGGAACCGAAGCTCCGACCGACGCTTGTCCAGCGGAAATAATGTCAAGCGCGCCCGGGCCGCCTCCACTGCCCTGGGTAGCAACAAACACCCAGTTGCCATCGGTCGATGCCGCCAGCGAAACGGGATTCGCCCCCAACCCATTCGCCGCGGTGATGGTTGCGGTTACCGTCAGATTGCCAGGGCTGAACAATGAAAGGCTGGACGGCGTGCTGCTGTTGCCCTGATTCAGTATGTAGATGAAGTTACCACTCGGGACTTGAACCATAGACGTGGGATTCACGCCCACGCATACCGTGCTGGTCACGCTCAGGGTCGAGATGGAAATGGTGCTGATCGAGCCGGTATTGGGGCATGCCGAATTCGTGCCCGAGTTGATGACGAACATAGACCCGGTTTGCGCCGAACTCACGAATATCGGATGTGACCCCGGCAGCAGGGCAATCGTGGTGACCGCCCCGGCCAGGATCGGCAGGTACTCGCTGACCGTATCGTTGCCGCTGTTGGCGATGAACAGCGCATCCGAGGATGGCGGGAATGCTTCCGCGATAGAGCCCACGCCCATGGCGTTGACGGCGACATTCGTATCGCCCGACACGTCGATCTGCGTCGTACTGCCGTCGCCGTTGGGATTGTAATTGACCACGTAAGCGTAGTGGGTGGCTTGCGGCTGTCCGCCGCCGCTGATAATGGGATTGGCGACGGGGCGATACTGATCTCCGCAACCCGGCGCCACCAGTAGTAAGAAAGCCGCTAACCCCAGGAAAACTATTTCACGCAAAAACTTCATCCGCACTCCCGACGTGGATTGCTGAGCCTTCACAGAAGCAGCAGGAAAATAACATTGTATAGCGTGTGTGCAGCGAGGTATAGAGAGCGTGCCGGGCGTGCGGTGCCTCTCACCAGAAGCTAACCCGAATCGTGGCGAATCGTTGTGCGACTCGATGATAACGAACTGCGGCGTCAGGCCTGGTCGGCGGGCCGGGGTGGGTCAAAGGGACAAAAAACGAAGCCCCGCCGCTGAGAGGCGAGGCTTACAAACTCCGACGCGGTGCCCGGCTTACACGCTGAACGATGAGCCGCAGCCGCAAGTGCTCTTGACGTTGGGGTTGTCGAACTTGAAGCCGGCGCCCTCCAAAGTCTCGATGTAGTCGACGCTGACACCCTTCAGATACATGAGTGAAGTCGCGTCTACGAAGACCTTCAGGCCTTCGAAGTCGAAGGTCTTATCCATCATGCCGGCGCCATTTTCGAAGGACATGGAGTAAGAGAAACCGGAGCATCCTCCGCCCACCACGCCCACCCGCAGCCCCGCTGGAACGGGATTCTGTTGCGCCATGATCTCTTTCACCTTGGCGATAGCGGTCTCGGTGAGACTCAGGGGCTTGCTCTCAATGGTTGGTGCAGTGGTGTTTGGCGTAGTGGTCGTGGTGGTTGCCATGCTCTCTCCTAATGATCCTCCCGGGATTATAACAAAACTGCTCTTAGGCTTGCGCTCGGCGTATAAGCTGGCGCAAAAGTGCCTGTGGTTTGGATGCTTCGAGGGAGCCGCGAGTCGCACTGATTTGGGGCGAGCCGCAGCCAGGGCGAATTTCGAGGTCCCGACGGGCCCCGTTTTGGGCATTAGCAAAGTTGTAAATATTCTTCGTCTGGCCAGATCGAGCGAGTCTATAATAAATGGCCGTGAGGGCCCCGAGCAGGTGAGAATTGGTAAAGCTCATCCGGCGCGGGACCGGTTCGCTGAGAGCCGAGGTGGCTAATGTCGACGCTGCAGATGTTGCTGATCGTTTGGGGCGTACTGACCGTAGTGCTGATTCTGCTTCTGATTTACCGCAGCACGTTAACCATGCACGAAGACGATCAATTGTTTCTAGACGATTCGAGTAAGAACCTTCGCGAAGAGCAAGAGGCGCTGCAGATCCGTATGAAGCGAGTGGCGCCTTGGGTTCGCATCCTGGGGGCGGCCTCCGTGGTGCTGATCCTGGTGATTGCGGGAATGGCAGTTTGGCAACGACTGAACCAGGCGGGTTGAGGCTTCTTTTTGCAGGCCTCCGCCGTGGGAGAATGCCGGTCCGGACTACCCCTCGGGATCGCAGAACATCTACGGTCGAACGAATGTTAATCAGGGAAGGCGCGCAACGCGAGTTGCGCGTTTTTTTATTCCGGAAAGCGAGCGGCCTGGCCCCACTGACGCTGCCGCTCGACGTCACTGCCGGTTGCACCAGGAGCAGTCACAACTCCTTGTCTTTGCTCTGCTAAAATAAACGCATCATTCGTGAGGCTGGCAAGTGCAACAGGTAGCCCTCCTGGCGGCGCCTGTCGTCGCTCTCCACAGACTTGAGCTTGCGTTGCCGCTGATCGGCCAGTGTCCATGACGGGCACACTTGTTCTTAACTGCACTGCGCTCAGGGGTGAAGGTTACCCACACGCAATGCCCTCTAGCGGGAAGAAGCGATTCGTTTTCGTGCGCATCTGTACTATCAAGAGATATCGTGAACCAAATGACCGCAAGGCGAACTTTGCCAGGCGCGGGCAAGTGTGCCCGGCCGCGGTTCTTATTATCAGCAGGTCCTTTAAGTTGAGGTAACAGTGGCCACATACGAGATTAATAATCGAATTCTTGAGTTTCCGTTGAAGCAAGAAGCTGATTCCGAGGAAGAAGTCGACGAATGGCTAGAGGCCTTCGAGCAGGTGGTGGATGACGAAGGGCGACACCGCGGCTGCGAACTGCTTGAGGCTCTGGTCAAGCGAGCACGCGAGTCGGGTATCGAAGTTCCGGTGCAGCTGAACACGCCCTACGTCAACACCATTCCGGTCGAGGAAGAAGTTCCCTATCCCGGCGATCGTCAACTGGAGCGGCGCATCAAGAGCCTGATCCGCTGGAACGCGATGGCCATGGTGCATCGGCAGAACAAGAAGGATCCCGGCATCGGCGGCCACATCTCGACCTACTCCTCGCTGGCCACGTTGCTCGAGGTCGGCTTCAATCACTTCTTCCATGCCCGCTACGGCGATCAGCCCGGCGACTTCATTTACTTCCAGGGCCACTCTTCGCCCGGCGTTTACGCGCGCGCTTTTCTGGAAGGCCGGCTCAGTGAAGAGCAGGTAAAGAACTTCCGCCACGAATTGCGCGGCGCTCCGGGGTTGCCGTCGTATCCGCATCCCTGGCTGCTGCCCGACTTCTGGCGATTCCCCACGGTGTCGATGGGTATCGGCCCGCTCAACGCGATCTATCAGGCGCGCTTCATGCGCTATCTGGAGAATCGCGGCATCATTCCGCAGACCGAGCGCAAAGTGTGGGCGTTCGTCGGCGATGGCGAGACCGACGAGCCCGAGTCGATGGGTTCGCTGACCCTGGCTTCGCGCGAGAAGCTGGACAACCTGATCTTCGTGGTGAACTGCAATCTGCAGCGCCTCGATGGCCCGGTGCGCGGCAATGGCAAGATCATCAAGGAACTGGAAGCTGCTTTTCGCGGCGCCGGCTGGAACGTCATCAAGGTGGTCTGGGGCTCCGATTGGGACAAGCTGTTTGCTCGCGACAAAACCGGCATTCTCCTGAAGCGGATGGAAGAGGCGGTCGACGGCGAATATCAAAGCTACAAGGCGAAGGGCGGGGAATACATTCGCCGCGAATTCTTCGGCAAGTATCCTGAGCTGCTGCAGCTGGTCTCCGACATGAGCGATGACGAACTGCATCGACTGGCCCGCGGCGGCCACGATCCGCAGAAGGTTTACAACGCCTACAAGCGGGCGGTGGAGCATCGCGGCGGACCGACGGTGATTCTGGCGCATACGGTGAAGGGCTACGGTCTAGGCTCGGCCGAGGCGCGCAACGCCACTCATCAGGAAAAGAAGCTGGCCGATCAGGCGCTCACTGCATTTCGTTCGCGCTTTGCGATTCCGATTCCAGAGAACGCCGCCCGCGAGGGCTGGCTGTACCGCCCGCCCGACGATAGTCCCGAGATCGCCTACATGCGGCAGCGCCGCAAGGAGCTTGGCGGCTACATGCCCGCGCGCGAGGTTCCGCCTGCCCAACTTCCAGGCACCGCCGCTGGAACACTTTGCCGAATCGCTGGCCGGATCCAAGGGCCGCGCCGTGTCTACCACCATGGGCTTCGTCAGCATGTTGCGGCAATTGCTGAAGCATCCCAAGATCGGCAAGCTGATCGTGCCCATCATTCCCGACGAAGGCCGCACCTTCGGCATGGAATCGATCATCCGCCAAGTGGGGATCTACGCCAGCCAGGGGCAGCTCTACAAGCCTCACGATCAGGACATGCTGCTGTATTACCGCGAGGAGAAGAACGGGCAGATTCTGGAAGAGGGCATCACCGAAGCCGGATCGATGGCATCGTTTACCGCGGCGGGAACGGCGTACGCGAACTACAAAGTGCCGATGATTCCGTTCTTCACCTATTACTCGATGTTCGGATTCCAACGCATCGGCGACATGATCTGGGCCTTCGCCGACGCGCGCGGCAAAGGCTTCCTGATGGGCGGCACGGCAGGCAGAACCACGCTGGCGGGCGAAGGGTTGCAACATCAGGACGGCCACAGCCTGGTGCTGTCCAGCACCGTACCCACCTGCCACACCTACGATCCCGCATACGTATACGAGATCGCCGTCATCGTGCAGGATGGCATGCGACGCATGCACGAAGTGGGCGAAGACCGCTTCTACTACATCACGCTCTACAACGAAGATTACGCAATGCCGGAAATTCCCCAAGGAACGGAGGAGGGGATTCTGCGCGGCATTTACAAGCTTCGCCCTGCGGCACAAGGCAAAGCGGTGGTCCAACTTTTCGGTAGCGGTCCCATCCTGAACGAGGCGTTGCGCGCCCAACATATCCTGGCGGAGAAGTATGGCGTGCCGGCCGATGTCTGGAGTGTTACCAGCTACAACGAACTGCGTCGCGATGCGCTTGCTATCGAGCGTTGGAATCGGCTGCATCCGGCCGAGCCGGAGAAGCGGCCTTACATTCTTGCCGTGCTCGACGGTTCGGACGGACCGATCATCGCCGCCACCGACTACATGAAGGCTGTGCCCGACCAGTTGTCTCCGTGGCTGCCGAATCGCCTGGTGACGCTGGGGACGGATGGTTTCGGACGCAGCGACAATCGCCAGCATCTGCGCAGCCATTTCGAGGTCAACGCGGAATCGATTGCCGCAGCAGCCTTGTCGCGCCTGGCTCGTGAAGGCAAGTTCGACGCCCGGCGGGCCGCCGATAGCTTTGCGGAATTGGGTATCGATGCCGAGAAGGCCGACCCGGCGAACGCTTAAGGAAACGCTGATGAGCGAGGTCCTCGCAGCGGCTAAAAGCCGGATGATTTTCGGGTATTTAGCGTGCGGCCTGAAGAGACTGTGTCGCGAGTTAGTGCCGCCGCTCTGCGGCTCGCGTTTCTCCCGCTGGGTGCGTGGGCTTACGCCCACGCCTAACCCCATGCCGCCGCTGCGCGACTGGTCTGGCCGGAGTTCGATGTCCTTTCCCGCCGGAAGGCTCCTAAGCGGGTTGCCGACAGTCTCTGAAGACCGTCCCCTTCAAAACAAGACTTCTCAGAGTCTCCTTTACTCGTTGCGAGTTGCGGCTTGCTCATGCGAAGGGTTGGCTTCGATCCGCGTCGATTATTCCTACCGTCATAACTCCCGATTTGGAACTCGCCTTAGGCGAGAGCTCACCCGTTGAATAACTCATTAACAGAGCCGCGCTCGTCACTAAATTCCTCTCGCACGTAACCGCGTTCGGAGTTAACATGTTCGTCAACTCTGATATGGCGGAAGACCACGCGTAGCGGCGCAGCCGCTGTGCGTTCCAGCAGGTCTGCAGGGCGCTGCACAGACGTTACCGATTTCTACTATTCGCGTTTGCTAGAGCACGCAGTGTTACCTTCACAAGGAGATACGATGAGGTCGTTGAGGATTCTTGCGTTAACAGGTGTGGCACTTATCTTATGCGTGTTCTTGACGGCTTGCGGTGGTAGCAGTGCGCCACCTCCGCTGCCTCCGGTTGACAATGCCCCGGTGGTCACTACGTCGCAGCTTCCGATTGGCGCGGTGAACATACCGTATGGCGCTTCCTTGCAGGCGTCAGGTGGTACCAGTCCGTATACGTGGACCCTTCTTTCGGGAAGCTTGCCGCCGGGATTGACCTTGAATGCTCAGCAGGGTTCGGTCACCGGCACTCCCACTACCTTCGGCAAATACAGTTTTCTGGCCGAGGTTACGGACTCCCATTCGCTTAGCGGTATTGGTACGATTACGGTTCACATTGAAGGCGCGATTGTCATCGATTGCGTTACCTGCAGTTCGGGAACGTCTAACTTGCCATATGGCACGATCGGCAGGTTCTATAGCGCTACTTTGACCGCGAGCGGCGGACAGGGGCCTTACAACTGGTGTGTGGTGGAGGCCACTGGAGCTTGCGACAACGGCGCCGCCATCTTGCCCCCGGGCTTGGCGCTCACCACCGATGGCCAGGGTGATGGAATCATTTCCGGAGTCCCCACCACGCCGGGTCCGCCCGTGGCTTTCACGGTCGAAGCCATCGACTCCGAGTCGATACCCTCTTCCGGCACCATGGACCTTACCATGACGGTAATGTCAATCGGGGCAAAGGCGCTACCGACAGCTACCATTAACAGCCCGTATACCACCTCCGTTACCGCCGTCGGTGGTCAAGCTAGTTACACCTGGTGCGTGCTGGAGCCCAGCGGAGTTTGCGACAATGGCGCCGCCACCTTGCCTCCCGGATTGTTCCTGAGCACCAACAGTTGCGTGAGTGCAAAAACACCAGTCTGCTCGATCACGGGAACTCCGACGCAAATCGGGGTGTACCCCTTCACCATGCAGGTATCCGACGGTGGGACACCGCCCGCGCTGGCAACCGCTGGCTTCACCATCGATGTGCAAGGGCCAATCCTCCAGCTCACTACCACGTCGCTGCCGGCGGGAACGGTCAATCTTCCTTACAACGGTGTTTTGCAGGCTACGGGAGGGGTGCTTCCGTTGACCTGGAGCCTTATCGGAGGGACGTTACCGGCAGGATTGAGTCTGGATCCCGCGACCTGTCAGAACTCGAATGGGACTTGTCTGATTTCGGGTACGCCGACCGGCCCAGCCGGCAAAGCGGTTATCCAGGTTCAGGTTCAGGATTCGGCGCCTCCTCCGCTGCAACAGACGGTGCAATCGCCACCGATCGGGTCGCTCAATCCGTTGAGTATCGCCATCAATCCGGCAATGTCCAATGCCACCTTGACGGGGAACTATGCCTTTTCCTTCAACGGCTATCAGAGCGGAACTCCAGTGATCATGGCTGGAGCGTTTGTGGCCGATGGCAATGGGAATCTGGTCAAAGGATTCCTCGACCTCAACAACGGTGCCGGCGAAACCATCGACAGCAATGGCAACGTGATTCCGCAGACCCTCACTACTGGCTCGCTATACGTCGTCAATTCGGACGGAACCGGAACGATGACGATCGTCACTAATATGGCAACGTACAAGTTTGCCATCGCCCTATCGCCTGCCAGTTGCACTCCTAGCGTCTCGCCGGCGAGTTGCGGCAGGATGATCCAAAGCGATACGGCCAACCCGCAGGATTACGGCTCGGGCGTGATCAAAGTGCAGAATGGTCAGCAATTCAGCATCAAGCCGGGAAGTTACTCGGTACTGTTTACCGGAACTGACGCACAAAGCAATCGCTATGCCGGTGCCGGAGCTTTCTCGGTGAGTAGTGTGACCATTGACTGCAGTACGTGGAACCTTCCCAACGGCTGCCCAGCTGATGTCGATGACGCCGGCGCGGCGAGTTCCATCACGTTCCTGGGTAACTTTTCTTCAAACATCGATCAAAGCACTGGGCGTGGCAGCTTCGTTGACCTCACCTTTAATGGCGATCCCAACGATGTCTTCACCTACGCGTTCTATGTGATTGCTCAAAACCAGATGATCTTCATCTCGGCCGACCCCATCGCAAAGCCTGCCAACCTGACCCTGTGGTCCGTAACCCACCAGAACTTGACGCAAACGGGTTGGAGCTTGACGTCCATCCAGGGCCCGTCTCTTGTGGAACTCAACGCAGTCGATCCGAATAACGGTACTCCGCTGGCGGATATCACTGCCGGAATCTTTAATGCGGACGGCAATGGCAACGCCACCTTGAACTCCGACCAGAACGACGGCGGGACGCTCAGCTTGCAGCAGTCCTCGACGGGTACTTACGCGATCGATACCTCGGGAGCGAAGACAGGCAGGGTGACTCTAACCGGCTTCAGCGCGCAGTTTGGCACCACGCCCCCGGTGCTTTACCTCAATGGTCCGAATGCCGGATATCTCGTGGGAACCGATCCTCAGGTCACCTCAGGTCTGATGGAAATCCAGTCGGGTTCGCCGTACAACAATGTTTCCGTCGACGGCAACTACGCCGGGGGCTCGATTTGGCCGGCCATTTCCGGGGTTACCAACTCGGTCACTTCGCTGTTCGCCAATGGCATGGGCAATATCACTGGCACCCAGTTTGTCAGCGGGCCGCAAGGACAGGGGGGACCGAATCCACTGACTCTGACTTACGGCAATGTTGACGCTACCGGCAGGTCAGTGGTGATGCAGGGCGCAAATCAGTACGGCATCCTGTACGTGGTATCGCCCACGAAACTAGTTTTGTTGCCGGTGGGGACGGACCCGGTTCTCAATGTCTTTAGTTCCGGGGCAAACAACTAGAGCGGCTTCGAGCGAACGTGATAGATCGGGTGCGGGGAACGCGGCGCTGCGGCGTCGCGTCCGCCGCCGGGGATCTAGAGCTTGGTCTTGCCTGCGGTGGCTACCTGGAAAGAAGGCTGAAAGCCTACTAGCTTCATCGCTCTTTGCGCCTCGGGATTCTCTCATAAACGTATCCCAGATAAGAGCCGCTGCGATAATTTTCCGCCATCAGCATGGTAATGCCCTGGTCGATGCCGAGCACGTCGACATCGGTCCAGCCGGTGCGCGGATTGAAGGCATCCACGAATCCATACCGCTTCCAGACCCCCAACCCGTACTGGTTGTAGAGATTGGCCAGGCAGGCGATCGTATCCTTGGGCCGGAAGGGAATGGAGCCTCCGGCGGCGCAGGGGACCACCGTGCCATCGATGTATCCGATCTCCGGCGGTCCGCCCCAGGCCTGATACCCAAGGTGCGAGTCGGACGCGGTGATGCCCCAGGTGTTCTCGTTGTAGTCGGGGAAACGCCAGCGTACCGATAGACAGAACTGTTTGTGGGCCTCGGTCGCCACCGTGGAGTTCAAGAAATAATTGGCGTACTGATCGCGCTGGTTGCGGAAGTCGAACCAGGCGTGAGAGTACTGGTGGACAAACAGCGGATCGGCGCCGCTGATATACGTGTACTCGTCGAAATGCATGATCGGCCGCGAAAACGCATCCCACGAGGAAGCCGGGATGTTGTAAGTTGGGGCGCCGATGGCCAGCAGATACATCATCATGAGTTCGCAGTAGGTGTCCCAGCGCGCGCCGATGAATTTGTATTCCGGCGTCCATCCCAGGGCGAAGGTGCTGCCCCCGTTCAGCATCCAGCGCCAGTTAATCCGCCGGTAGATGGTGGTGGCCAAGCGCGAGATGGTGGGGTCGTGAAAATATTCACGTGCCATCAGCACGCCACACAACAGAATGGTGGTATCGATGGGCGAGACTTCAGAACGGCGTACCCGTTTTCCGCTGTTCATGTCGATGAAATGGTAGAAGAAACCGTTCACTTGTTCGACATGATTGAGCACGAAACTCAGGGTGGAGACTACCCGGTTTCCGATCTCGTGCTCAGGGAGATAGCCGCGCTTGTGTCCAATGCAGAGGGCTGCCAGGCCGAACCCGGTGGCGGCAATACTGGCTATGCGTCGAGGATCGGGGCTACCGTCGGCCAGGGCGCGGTCGCGCACCAGACCGGTTTGCTTGCCGGCTTCGTTCCAGAAAAACAAGAATCCGCGGCTGACAATTTCTTCCACCAGCTCTTCATCGGTTAGCCGCCACTCCGGCGGCACCGCTTGGGATTCTCGAGTCTGGCGGCCACGAACTGCGCCATACAGTCCGGTTTTCGCCAGAGGATAGGCCAAGGCGCCTTTCGCCAAAATCGATAACATTTCACGGCGAGAAAGTCCCCGTGTCGGGTTAGCCAACATACCTCCGCAGCAGGCTTTAATTATCCTTCGGTCGGCGGCGCGAGCCGCACTTTAGAAGTTTATCCGCCTGGGGCAGGAGCCACAAATCGGCAGCAGACTGCCTGGCTCCGGGACGCGTATCGCCGGAGCCAAGATCACGGATCGGTTCTCCATCGCTATCGCCGCAGCTGCAATAGCACCACTTTGGTGCATACCTGATATCGCGGATTAGGCTGCCATAGAAGGAACAGGTTGGGAACCTTACTGCAAGGTCTTGCACCACCTACGAATCATCATTTGTTTTATCAACAGGTTAGCGCGGAATCAGGATTGCTACGAAAAGTACGTCTCAATCTGTGCTCAGGGATCGCGCGAGCACGGATTGCGCTGGCAAGAAGCGGGTTTGCGGAGATGTGCTACTTCTTGCGCTTTACCGGGCTCGTAACGAACACCTCAGATGTTTTCGTTGGAAACGGAGGAGGATCCTTTGAGCAAAAAACTCGTGTGGTCGTTCTGCCTAGTCGCACTCGCTCTCTGCGTGAGCAGTCTGCCGGCCATGGCACAAGAAACATTCTTCAGTGACCTGGGCCCCCAGGGTAACGTCTACCAGTGCTGCTCGGGCTGGACAATCTCCGGCACCGGCACCGTTGGTACAAGCTTCACCGCTGCTAACCTCTTTACTTCGCTGTTGAGCGGCACCGTGTCCCAAATTGACCTCGGCGTCGGCTATGTGACAGGCGTCAATTCGTTCTATGCTGCGATTTTTAGCGACAACAATGGTCTTCCGGGTACCGAATTGGGCGTTTGGGACAACCTGAGCAGCGGCACGACCTTCGGCAACTGCTGCGGACTGGTTACCATCAACAATCCGGGAATCAGCCTGACCGCTGGCCAGCAGTACTTCATGGTTCTCGGCCCCATGAACATCAACGACACCAGTTGGCTGGCTTGGAACTTTAATAGCCAGAACGTCAACGGCTTGGATCTGTACTCCACCGATGGCGGCCAGAGCTGGAATTCTAATGGTACAGGCAACGCCTTGGGCGCCTTCGACGTTCTCGGAGCCACCACCAGCACGACTAGCACCACGGGCACCACGCCCGAGCCCTCGTCACTGTTGCTGCTCGGAACTGGATTGGTGGGAGCTTTTGGCACGATTCGCCGCAAGCTGCATCGCTAACGAAGTTCGTCTTCAGTTTTCTCAAGCCGGGGCAATAGCTCCGGCTTTTTCTCGCTTAAGAGCCGGATCTCGGGATTCGTCCGGGCAGTCGGTATCCCAATCCGAGCCGCCGGCGCTACGGCAGCTTCCCAGCAATGTCAATGGGGCGAGGCTGAGTCGGTTTGACTTAGCCGCCAGCTCCGTAGTTTGAGTGGGGAATCGTAGAGCCTGAAGGGTCGACCATTCGGATTCTGAGACGCCTGTCTTTACAGTTCCAGACCAGGCAGCCAATTCTGCTGAGGCATGCCATCCCAGGCGGATGACATGCCCCAATCCGGTTACCTCCACGCCCCTGCCTTACCTCTGGACCGGAGGAGCGGGTGTCGGGTTCTGTGGCTGCTCACCCGGTACGGTCGGCGCGGCATCGGTTCCTGGCGGCGGCACAAAGGGCGGCATGGGCGTGGTCAACTCTTGGATATTTGCTGGAACCACGCCTTGTACGTTCGGGGCATGCTTCACCTGCCCGGATTCGGCGTTTGCCATATCGATTCCTAGTTTCGATAACGTTTCCGAAGTCGACTTATCCAGCTGCACTTTCGATTTTTCGTAGTTGGCAGCAGCGTTGAGAACGTTTGATTCTGCGGTGGTCAAATCGCTGGAAGCCTGCAACACCAGAGTCGGCGTCGAAGCGCCATAGCCAAACTTCTTTTGCTCCGCGATCAGGTTCTCTTTCTTGTAGTCGCGAGCCGCTATGGCCGCCTGGAGAGCAGCGTAGTTCTGCTGCACGGTAAATTGAGCCTGGCGAACTTCGATGGTGATGCCGTTCTCGACTTGCTGCAGGTTGACTTGCGACTGCCGGTATTCCAACTCCGAGCGCACCTGTTCGGACTGCGCGCCACGGTTACGAAGAACGATGTTGAGGTTCACTCCAATGCCTTTGTCCGGCCCCGAGCTGTTGAAAAGATCGTGAAAGGCGTTAGGGTAGCCGGATCTAGGGATGGTTCCCGGATTCAGACAATTCTCACCCGGAATGGCTCCCGAGAAATCACATGGGGGCAGGAGCGAGGTTTGATCGCCCGCCAATCCCGAGGCACCGTAAAACGCGTACACATCCAGGGTCGGGCGTAGGGCGTTCTTGAGGGCCTTGCGGGATACTTCGGTATTCGTTAGATTGATACGCGCCTGAGCGATCTCGGGACGGGCCTGCAAGGCTTCCTGGATCAGATCCTGAACCGGGCGAGTCTCCTGCGGCTCGTTGATTTGCAACGTGTCCGTCGGGATGACTGGTGCATCCGCCAGGATGGGGTCGTTCATATTTTTGGTGATGGCGTTCTTCATCAGCAGCTGTTGAAGCTGAAGCTGGGTTTGCGAAGTAAGCAGGTTCTGGTTCGCGGTGGCGACTCCGCTCTTGGCTTGCACCAGGGTGATGGGCGCCAGCGTGCCGATCCTGATTTCCTCTTCATCGTCCGATTGCGTTTTGAGCGCCAGTTGCAGCGCCCGCTCGTTCACTCTCACCGCTTCGTACGCGGTTACCAGATCCCAGTAAATGTTTTCGATTTGCGATACCGTGGCGATAATCTGCTGACGAAATACCACGTCCCCGTTCTCCCGCGTGTTGCGGGCGATGCGGATCCAGCGCAGGTTGGGATCGAATCCGAAGCCTTGCAGCAGATGCTGGGTCAATTGAAACCGGAAATTTGGGGTGATTTGTGGATTTACCAAGTTGAAAGGCACGTTGGTCGTGATGCGGCTGTTGTCAAACGTGACCGAAGCCTGCGTGCCGGTGGAAAATGCCTGCGTGTAGCCGAAATTATAGATATTCGTGTTCTGCACTACAGTCGGCTCGCCGCCCGAGAAGAAAACGTTCGTCTGGGGCGAAGTCGCGCGCTCACCTTGGATGTTACCCGTGAGGACCGGGTCATAGCTGGGGAGCGGAGGGCCTCCGCCAAGCGTGGAACTCACCAGGCCCCCCGCTCCAGCGCCAGCCCCGCCTACACCTATTTGAGTGCCCCCCGCGCCGGTGCCGCTGGCTCCGGTGGACGCGCTGCCGGTTCCCCCGGCAGAGACCCCGCCTTGCCCGCCCGGCGTGCCTTGTACCACTCCCTGATTAACGCCCAGGGCGAATAGTCCGGATTTAGTGCGGAGCAATTCCGTGTCCGCAATGGCGAGGTTGTAACGCTGCAAGACGATGTCAAGGTTGTTCTCCAGCGCCATGGCGACCGCGTCGTTAATCGACAGATACATCTTGCCGTCGCGGAATAGTTGATCGGTCCGGGAGGAATTGGTCAGGTTTGGAGGCGGTACACTTTGGGACCGGTAGGGAGCGATCACATTCGGGAACCCAGACTTTGGCATCGAATAGTCCTGGTCGGAATACAGATGGGCATTATGCTGCGGAGCAGGCGCTTGCGGCATCGGCGTCAGCGGAGGCGGTGTGACTGGCCCGCTTTGCGGGGCTGCGTTTTGGGCCCAACTCGAAGTGGCAAGCAGACTGACCAAGCCCAGCGTAAGAATTCTTCGGACCGCGGACTTAACCAAAGTGGAAACGGACATTTCCTCATCTCCTGGAACTGACACGCAGTTCATGATGCTCTGATCAAAAGTTTTCTTGGAGCCTTTGTGTAATACGCACCAAAGTGCCGAAAGGTTCACAATCATGTTGGCGTTATGCGATGCAAACGTCTGATTGTAAACTTTGCCGAAGCGCTTCTTCAGCTTAAACCGAGGAACGCGTCACTGCGCGTGGACCCACCCCTTGCGGCATCGGTCAACGTAAATTTTCGAGAGGCCAAGACGCAGTACCTTCGCCTCGCTAGATATCCTCCGCGCAAAGAAAAACGCCAGCGCAAATGCGCTGGCGGTCTCCGAAACCTGAAGTGACTTTAGTTCCTCTCGTGGGGAGGAGTTTGGTTCGACGGATGGATGGGATGTTCGTTGTCCAAGTCGTAGTAAGTTCTATTGGGATGATCTGACTTGACGCCCGGGATTTCCTTGTCGTCTTTGGAACTGAACTCCGGCTGGTTCATTTCTCTCAAGGTGAAACCGTAACCCGACGTATAGATGGCCTGATGGAACAGGCTTCCGGTGGGCTGTAAGGCGATCGCGTAGATGGGGAAGGCTCTGCCGCCAGCCGGAAATACGGTAGCCACATAATCCGCCACCATTCTGCCGGAGAACGTCTGCGGCAGCCAGCTCAGCTGCATGGTGTGCGAAACCGCGAGTCCCGCAGTCCAGGTCTGGCCGCCATTCGACGACATGGTGAAGCCGGCGATTAGCTGGCAGCTGTTGCCGCAGTTCGAGACCGGATAATAGTAATAGGTCATGCCCATATGAGCCGAGCTGCCGGAAGTCCGGATGTCAATGCCCATACCGTTGATGAAGTGATCGACGCCGCTTCCAATAGGATCGATGGGAATACGGACTTTGGAAGTCCAATGAACCCCGTCGGTGGAGCTGCTGTACACGATGTCGTTGGCCGAGCAGCCGCTTTCAAAGCTGCAATCTGACCACGAGAGGTAGACCGTGCCCGCACCGTCGATAGCGGCAGAGGGAAGTCCGGCACTGCGCAGGCCGCCGGCTTCGCCATGGCTGGGCGCATTGGCGATACTGTGGGCCGCACTCCAGCTCTGGCCGCCGTTGGTCGAGGTGAAGGCCGACATGCCGCCATTGAAGTCGGCGAACCCAACTACCACGGTTCCATTCGGCTGCACGATGGGATTGCCGCCAATTCCGTAGTCATTTCCTGCCGTGTTCTTCGGCGCTCCCCAAGTCTGTCCGCCGTCGCTGGAAGTGCTCATGTAGAGCAGATCACCGACGTCGGGATTGTCCCACTCGACATAGCAGTTTCCATAGTAGGGACTGGTCGGACTGTTGTCGCAAGCGATCCAGTTCTTGTCCGCATCCTGATTGGTAATCACATAGATAGGATTGCCCCAGTGAATTCCATCCGGAGAGCGGCTGACGGCGACAGTATCGTAGTTGTTCCCGATAGGCAGGGTGCAAATCAGCCACTGGCCGTGCTTCGCGTCATAAGCAACGGCGGCATCACTGGCCGCGGTGTTCGGGCCGCCACCTTCATATTCCGTGATGCCGGGTAAGTAGCCGTTGGTCCAGGCGATGCCGCCATCGAGGGAGGTCGCCCAGCCGATGTCAGCACCGCCGCCGCTGTAAATCCGGCCAACCTGAAAGGCGGTGACAATCGTCGGTCCGGAGGCGAAAGCGCCGGGCTCGACTTCGGTCATGTGCTGGCTGCTTTGGTTGGTGAAACTGTCCTGACTGAGCTGCCTGAAAATGCTTTGCGCGTGGCCCGGAACAGATCCCAGAACGACCAAGGCTGATCCGAGCGCGGTGGTCAGCACTGCCCGGCTGATGCCAGGGCAGGAGAACAAGTGCGTGTGTTTCATGTAGAAATCTTCCTTCTTCGTACTTCGTAGCTAATTCAGAATGGTAGCGATCTTGAGCACGAATGAACTTTTGCACGGGCAGGAGGAGATGAGTTTTCCACCTTCGAGGGCGATCAAACTCTAAACCTCAGAGCTATGGATGTCAACGGAAACGATAGTAGTTGGCGGTGGCAGCAGCGGAGTCATTCCGTTTTTGAACAAATTGGACTGCCCTTCGCCTGCTAAACCACTAAGATCTGACCCAGGAATCAGCCGGACCGATCGCCCTGCAGCGAGAGCGGGTGCCGTGTTACACTCACTGCCTGCTACTACCATTCATCGTAACTTGAACCTAAAGCCATCCGAGGATTCCTGAAGTTGCCGACTCCATCCTTTTTTTCTTTTCGAGGTTCTCGCCCAGGAGATGATCCAGTGCGATCAATTCAGCGCTACTTCAACTTTCCGGTCCGCCGGAATTTCCGTCTCTTTACTCTCCTGCTGCTCTGTGCGGCTCCGCTAGTCGCGCAGAAGACCGTCGTGCAAGATGCCGGAGGCGGAAGGAAGTTGGAGTTACACTACAACGCCGCCGGGCAGATCACAGAGACGCGTACCTTGGGTCCCGAGGGACAGGTTCTCCAGAAGAATGAGCTCGAATACTCCCCTCAAGCCTACGTTCCGCAGACCACCAATACTTCGTATTGGCCGAATAGCCAGATTCACAAAGTGGCGCGGAATACCTATGACGCTAACTCGAATTTCACTGGCGAGTTCATCCAGGTTTATGACGAGTCAGGGAAGCAAGTTACCGGGCACCGTCTGATCCACGATCCTCAAACCGGCGTGTTTCAGTGCTTCGAATGGAATGTTGCGGTGCAAGCCTACAAGGAAAGGGAATGCCCCGCAGGCGAGGAGTCATCGGGAACACCGGAAACGGTGAAGAAGTTCACTCAAGACGAAGTGATGCTGCAGCTGCAGCATGCCCGGCAGGCGGCGAGTCAGCCGCAAAAGACGGAGAACAAACCTGGCTCCCCAGCCCAGTCGTCTGCGAGCGCCAATACTAAAGAAGTTGGATTGATCCTGCCGGCGCGGATTCGTCCTGGCCAGCGTATATCGGGCAGGGTTGTGGAAGATCCCAGCAAGTACGAGGGAATGCCTGAAGTAACGGTGACCCGCGTGGCTCTTCCATTCGACTCGGCAGGGCCCGGAGCGACTTTGGCTGGCTGGGCCGTCGACATCTCTGGCGAGCCACCGCAACCCGCTGATGGCCCGATCGCGCTGACGATTCCTCCGGGACAACTCGAACTCGCTTTCGCATTTCATCCGGTGGGCAACCCCGGCACCATGATTTCCAAGGCCATTGCCTCCCCGCCCAGTCCGCGCACAAAATCGAAGGCTCCAACTTCCTACCAAGCTCCGCCGATATGCTTTAAGGGTCAGCTTTGTGTGGTGCAAGGTCCGTTCAGCGGAAACAGCGCCAAGAGTTTTGCAGCATTCGAAGACCGGCCCGCGACGATTATTGCCGAGACTCCGGAGCATGCTTACATTGCTATTCCTGCTGAAACCGAAGCAGGTCCGCGACCTCTGGTCATTGCCGAAGGATCGAAGGCCATAGCATTTCCGATGGTGGTCGGAACCCTGAGTATGCAGCCTGATGGTCGCGACTTTAAAAAGGGCGATACCCAGTTGATGTCTGCCAAGTTGGAGGGCCCCGAGGAGTTGCCGGACGCGGAGTGGCGCCCGGGAAATTATCCCCCCTCCAACCTTGCCCAGGCGCAGCAACTTGTTCCGGGATTTCAAGTACCGCGCGTGAGCCGCGAGGCGCATGAAGAACGTGAGGCCAAAGAGAAAGAGGATAAAGACAAACACCAGGGGGGAAGCGGCGAGGCTGAGGAAAGTGAAGGCGGAGAGATTCTGCTGGTGGTAAAGAATCCGGCTCCCCAGCAGGTCACCTTCCGCCAATCAAAGAATGGGGCCTACGTATTTCATCTCAATGCAGCCTCTTTCAAAATGGGCGACTTTAATTACAAGTTTGTCGTCGAGGCCAATCAGCCGGGGAGTTTTGCTATTCAAGCCTCCGTTATATCCTTCCTGGCGCCGGTGACAGGCCAGGAGTTCCCCATCGTCGCGGCCGCGCCGGGAAAGTAGCGCGACTAACTCTGGCGCGCTAAGACGTGAAACCAGGAAACCGCAAACGGACGACGAGCCGGACCAAAGCCCGGCCCTTCAGTCGCCGGACCCATTCTCGCCTCCCAGCAGGTTGCTGAAAACTCGGATGCCTAGTTTCGAGGTCTAAGTGGCTTTGATTCCGAGCCGGCTTCAGCCGGCGGCAGCAAGCCTTGTTCTCGAGTTTTTCAGCAGCCTCCTAAGGTGCGAAATAACTGGAAAGGTCCAGGACCAGTGCCGTCCAGCCGGAAGCGTAGGCATCAATGGATCCGTTCGCCGTCGGCACAATCGCCATGTTCGACGTGATCATCCCATCCAGGGCGTTCAGGGTCGAAGCGGAAGGTTGCGGCTGCCCGTCTGGCCACAGCGTTAGGATCCACAATGGTCCGTTAGGAACGACAGTCGCATTAAGCACATAGGCTTGGGCAGCGGAGGCGACGCTGCAGGGACCGCCTGCAATGTTCGCTACCAATCGCCCGCTGAACACCCCAACCGTCTCGCGCGTATCGAGAGCACGGCAAGGTGCAATGGAATACAGCGACAGTCCGCCGGATCCAGCCGCGGCAAAGTATCCGTTGATGTCGATCACCAGATCGGTAGCGTCGCTCGCTAACACGTCGATGTCGCCGTTGCTGCCGGCCGGTACGATTGCGGCATTCGCGGTAATTGCTCCGGTGGGCGCGTTTAATGTGGAGACGAGCGGCTGCGATTGCCCCGCGGGCCACGTACTCAGGACCCATAGCGGGCCCCCTCGCGGCACTGCCGTGAAGTTGAGCGAGTAGGCCAATGCGCCGGTGGGGATATTGCACGCCACCGCGTTTCGTATAGGCAATTCCCGGGCTGCCCCCGCACCTAGATGGGGCCCCCCGAGTGCTCCCGTCGGCCAGCGAGTATCGGCCACCCGGCAAGGTTTCAGGGGATAGAAGGAGAGGGCGGAGGGATCGGGTGCGCGAACAAAATATCCGTTAATGTCCAGCACTACATTCGTTGTATTGCTGGCGAAAACACTGACCGCGCCACTAGATCCGGCAGGAACAATCGCTGCCGTCGCCTTAATGCGTCCGTCCAGGGAGTTCATCGTCGAGCTGGTCGGCTGAGACTCTCCGGCGGGCCAGACTGCCAACACATACAAGGCGCCACGCGGGACCACCGTCACATTCAGCGAATAAGCTGCGGCGGTAGCGGGAATGTCGCAAGCGCTCTGCGGGATGGCGAAGTTGCGGTAACCCCCTCCCGGGATGGACGGTCCGCCGAAGGAACCGTTGGGCAACCGCGTATCTGCCACCCTGCAGGGAGCTACCGGTACGAAGAGAAGCGGGTCCGAGGGGGCGAGGGCAATCACCGAGGCGGTGTTGTCCGCTGAGTTTGGCACATAGATTCTGGCGGTCATCCAGTTGGCTACCAGCGATCCGGGATACGTCCCCACCCGAAGACTGGACGTGAGACCGCTGTTGCCGTCGAGCATGGTTACGGCACCGTTCCAAATGTAGTTCGTGAGGTAGGCCTTGTTGGCCGCCGAGTCGACCACTACAGCATTGGGGTTGCTACCGACTGCGACGGTGTTGACCGCCAAGGTCACTCCATCGATGATCGATACCGTGCCGCTCTGTTTGTTCGCCACATAAATCTGGTTGGTAACCGGGTTGGCAGCTACGGCCGAAGGCCCTAGGCCGACATCGATGGTAGTACTGGCAAGAGTCGATCCATTGACCACCGTGACGTTGTTGCTACCATAGTTAGCCACATAAAGCTGGTTCGTCTGCTGATTGATTGCCAAGGCTTCCGGATAACCTCCTACAGGGACCGTAGAAGTGAAGTTGGTGGCGCCGTCGATGGCTGTCACGCTTCCGCTGCCGCTGTTCACTACGTAGATTTTGTTGGTTTGCTGGTTTATCGCTAAGGCTGCTGGATTGCTTCCTACCGTAACCGTTGAGGTAGAGTTGGTGGTGCCATTGATTACCGTCACGCTACCATCGTAGTAGTTGGCAACATAAATCTTGTTGGTAACTGCATTTGCAGCTACGGCGATAGGATGATTGCCCACCCCGAGCGTCGAGGTGCGGTTATTGGTGCCGTCGATTATCGTGACCGTATTACTGTTCGCATTAGCCACATAAGCCTTGTTGAGCGCCGGATCGACCGCGACCGCCTGTGGGCCTGACCCTACCGCTACCGTACTGGCGGCATTCGTGGTGCCGTCAATCACCGTCACACTGTTACCGTTCCGGTTGGCCACGTAAATCTTGTTGGTAGTAGTGTTGACGTCGACTGCATTCGGCAGAACGCCGGTGGCAACTGTACCGAGTAGAGTTTGGGCGTCTGCAGGCGGCGAGACCAGGGTAAGAAATCCGAATGCCAGCAAGACCACTACATCCAGATATGCAGGCACTGAACACCTTCTACCCAGAGTGACTCTCTGAGCTGTGGTCTTTCTCTGAAGTTTCTGGCTAGGATGATCGCTATATAGGAATTTGTCCAAGGCCTTCATGATCCATGGCGCCGCTGTTCCCGAGTGTCAGGTAGCCACTCTTTCGCGCGGCACAGCACAATGTTGGGAGGGTCTTGAATTTACGCTGCCGGCTTCGCCCGACGGGCCAGGAGGGAGATTGCTGAACTCGCATCGCAATGCCCGGCACTTAGCGTGGCCGAGAACGCGCTCAGGCGCGCCTACCCTTTCACGATGGGGGTTCACTCGAACCTTAACCCATGAGGTGTTCCAGAACAATACTCATCGGAGACATTTTGGCACTGAGTTTCGGAACGGGAATCGAAGATGCCTATGCATAGCGCAGCCTCAGGTCGCCAACCAGCCCACGGCTCGTCAGGTTCGGTCTCGGCGCGGTAGGATGGAAATGATTCAAATTAGATGGGAGCGTGTCATGACACCACTTGCCGATCTGGAGCCCAAGGAATTATGGAAGCACTTCGATGCGTTGGCAGCGATTCCCCGGCCTTCGACCAAAGAAGCTGCGGCGCGCGACTATGTTCTGGCTCTGGCGGCGCGACTCGGCCTGGAGGCAGTGCAAGACGGCGTGGGCAACACGGTGATTCGAAAACCGGCCCATCCCGGGCGTGAAGGCGCGCCCATGGCTTTGCTGCAGGGTCACCTGGATATGGTCTGCGAGAAGAATGAGGGCACGCCACATAATTTCGACACGGATGCCATCAAGCTGCGACGCGACGGAGATTGGCTCAAGGCCGAGGGCACTACTCTCGGCGCCGACAATGGTGTTGGTGTGTCGGCCGCCCTGGCGGTAATGGAGAGCCAGGACATTGCCCACGGTCCGCTGGAGTTCGTCTTCACCATCGATGAGGAGACCGGCCTGACCGGAGCTGCTGAGTTTCCGGGCGGGCTGCTGAAGTCAAAGTACTTCCTGAATCTGGATAACGAAGAGAAAGGCACAATCTGTATCGGATGCTCGGGCGGCCTGAAGACTACGGCTCGCCGCAAGGTCTCATTGCGCCCCGCTGCCGGTGATGCGGCGTGGCGTATCAAGGTGTTCGGCCTGAAGGGCGGCCATTCCGGCGTCGACATCCACCAGGGCCGAGGCAACGCTTTGCGGATCCTGGGCAACACTCTGCAGAACGCGCTCGATACTCTGCGGGTCGAAATCGCCGAACTCAGCGGCGGCAGCGCCCAGAATGCGATTCCCCGCGAGGCTTCCGCGGTTCTGGTTCTAGATGCTGCCCGGGAAAAGGAATTAGCCTCGTTGGTGGCGAAGTCGGAAGCCGAGTGGCGCGTCGACCTCGGAGGCTTCGATTCGGAACTGCAGATCGCGATAGATAAGGTAGTTAGGCCGGAAAAGGTTGTGGACGCCGCTGATGCGAAACGAATCGTCAACCTGTTGGTCAGCGTGCCCCACGGCGTTCTAGCCATGAGCCCCGATGTTCCGGGGTTGGTGCAGAACTCCACCAACCTTGCAATCGCCGGCATCAAAGGCGATACATTTGAGATCGTCACCAGCCAGCGCAGCGCGATCGAGAGCAGCAAGCAAGCCGCCGCGCGCATGGTTGCCACGGCCTTCCGCCTGGCTGGATTTGAAGTGGAACATGCCGGCAGTTATCCCGGCTGGAAGCCCGAACCCAACAGCGAGATCGTGCGCAAACTGCAATCCGTGCATGAGCAGGTGTTTGGCGAGCCCGCGAAACTTATCGCCATGCATGCCGGACTGGAGTGCGGTGTGATCGGCGAGAAGTATCCGGGAATGCAGATGGCGTCGTTCGGGCCCACTATCGTAGACCCACATAGTCCAAACGAGCGGGTTGAAATATCGTCGGTAGAGGGCTTCTGGAGATATCTCAAGGCGGCGCTGGAAGCTATTTAGGGGATGGTGTGTGCTGGTGCCCGGGGTTTTGGCGCCCGCTGGTCCATACCCAGAGGGCATCCGGTCTCGGAACCAACAAAATAACTTGGCTAGTCCCGCGTACCCTGAGGCCCGAAGCGGCGGCGGCGCGATGCCGTTAAAGAGTGTTAAGGAATCTTTGCCGTTCCCAGGTGGCACACGCCCCCTGATGAGTCCAAGACCCCATAGACGTCTAACTGTCCATTCGACATCGCATTAGCCGCATATCCGATCCAGCCACTTCGAAAAGCTCGTCTGCTGCCAATTGCATTTACGACATCAATCCTTCCCTTTCCCGAAACAGCGTATCCCACGACCGTGTCCCCCGCGACGAATAGCAGCGTTCTCAAAGGTCTTTTGGTTCGCTGATCGACAGCCCAGCCTTCGAGTCTACTGCCATTCGACTGGGCATCTATCTTGGTAATCAGATCGACGTAGCCGATGCAAGCACCAGCAGGAAAAATTCTATAGTCCGGGCTCAAGTTGCGACCTATTTCCCTGGCAGTGCGCGTCGAAAATAAAAATAGATGTCGCTGCTTGAGATACTCAACGCGCGGCCATATTAGCTCCGGTCTGGGATAGACCGTCGTCTTCAAATAGTTATCGTCATGGACTCCCGTAACAATAGCCGCGCCCGCGACCTCCCTCTGCATAATCCGGTCCTTGACCTCTTCCAGAATCGGCCTGTAACCACGGATCGATGAGCACAAAATGGCGGCGACACACAGATAGAGCAGGAGTAGAGACTTGGTAGCACCTTTGCGGGACATTATGGACATAATCCAGGCAGTCAGCGCAAACCAAAAGAGAAGCGCAAAGGTCTGATATCGAGGCGCGAATGCCTGATCCGTTCCAAAAACAAGACGCCCTAAAGCAGTCACAAATGCGGTTGCCATGCAATAAAGGAGAATCCCGGCGAAAGCGTAATCCAGCAATGTTGCATCGAAACGACGACTAAGTAATCTCCATAGCAGAAACAAACAAAGAATGAGGGCCGCTTCGCCGATCTGAGGTGCCCAATCGTAATGACCGCTCAGGAGCAGGGGGCTTCCTAGGTATTTCTCTACATATTGGAGAACAAGTAGCGGTTGATGAATCGAGTCCAGAGGCCGGGCGTGAACCGACGGAGATTGATAGCCCACTAAGTACAGCGCCATGCTGGTAGCGAACCCGGCCGCATAGATCATCGTGAGGCGCCAGGGAATCGCTGACATTATGGCTAGCACAATCAGCACAGGCCAGACGGTTATTCCATTCCCGTTGGTGAACGTTGCAAACAGAGCCGCCACCAGCGAAATCGCTATCAGCCTGCGGCTTACTGTCTGCCGTGCATCAAGGCGCTGCTTTTGGATAAGAAGGCTAAGAATCGCGATAAGCACCCATATGCTTACTGCCATAAATGAAACCTGGAATGCCCAGTAGAAGTTCTCCCATTGCGACGGACAAAAGACACAGTATAGGCCGATACCGAGACAAGCACTCCAAAGAGAACCCCTCACTCCATCCAACTGTCCTAGCATATATCCGATGAGGACCGACAATACTACTGGACAAAGGAAGATACCGACATACATTGGCCAGTTTCGTCCCTGAAGATACAACATATCCACGACGAAAATGAGCTTGGCAAGGATGAGCCGATGTTCATTATGCTGGTCCCATATCCAACGGACAGGAAAGTAGTGAAATTGATTGTAAGCGAGAACGAAGTCCCATTCGTCCCAGTACGGAACGACAGAACGACTCCATCGCATGAGGTTGGCGCCGCAAGCCACAGTAGCCAGCCCCATCAATAGAATGAAGTTGCCGAGCAGGTTAATGATTATCTTCTGATAAGTCAGTGTTCGACTGACATTTGAGTTCATAGTGGTCATCGGAAAAGCTTTACCCGGGGCGAGAAGGCATTAAATCGTTGGTCAGTCGCCTCAGCGACCATGAGCGTGTTCCCCTCGCTACCAAGTCCAAATGCCAATTTCCGCCCAAAGCAGCCGGGGTGCCGTTGGACAGGAACCGATAGGTACTTCCCGTGAAGTGTCGCCGTAAGATCCCATGGTCTGTAGTTGCCTCCTGCCCGCAAAAGGCTACGGAGGTTAGGCGCCTTGAAATCGGCAGCCTCGCCCTTGCTACGATATTCCAGAATAACACCGTTGCGACCCGCACCTGGCCGATCCAATGAGACATGGGAAGAGTCAGCCTATCACGGATGGCTCGCAACCTCCGCGCTAGGGAAAACGCCCTTGTAGGTCGTTTGGAAATTTGCATTTCAACCACAGAATGATGATCAGCGGTGGCAGGGCGCCTCAGCCAGGGTGTTTCCGACGCAACGTGCTCGAACCCCTGTCTCGCACGCAAGAGGCTATTCTAAATCCTTCAGGTCGAGAGGCTACCAGAACAGAAGCCTTCTAGACGCTCACGTCGGATGGCACCAGTCGACCGCGCGTCAAGTTCGAGCCGCGGCCCCTTCTGCCGATAGAAGACGACTGAAGGCGAGTTGCTTCCCGCCTATCGGCGAAGCTCTTGCTGGTAACAAGCGTCTTGAATTCCCTTACCCTTTTGCACACTGGCCAGGTTCTCGTGGAGATCCGCAGGCCATAGCTCCTACGCCATCGACGACGGGTCGATTCGATGCGCGATCATTCGACCTGGCTGGCTCATGATGAGCTGCATCTATGAGCCAGATCTTTCCTGGCGCTGAACCAATTAGGTCGTTGCCTAGTCAATAGATCTGTCGTGGTCGGTGCCGCGTTCGATTGTTACAATGCCCCTGGCATTGTTACAATATCGATGCGCAGGCGATAGGGCCTATGGCTTTTGAGGGCCTGCTCCTTCTCCCGTCGCCTGGCCTTGACCCTGACAAGTCAGAAGCTTTTTTGCGTTAACCTTTTTAATGAATTACCTCTGGGACGAACAATCGCACCTCTTTCGCCGCTCCTATGTGCAGGACTTCGCCTATTCCGACGGTCAGGAAGTAGAAGGCCGACTTCTTGCCATAGTTGCCAGGGCCGCGGATCGTAGCACATTTTCCGATGAACTCCAGCAGGCCATCACCGATTGGCCCACCGAATATCATCTGAGTAGGGCTCGTCATTGCCTGGTGCGACCTCTAGGGATTCGTTCCGGCGATAGAGTTCTCGAGTTGGGCTGCGGCTGTGGCGCGATCACTCGCTATCTCGGAGAAATGGGCGCCAGCGTAATCGCGGTCGAGGGGAGCCTGGGTCGCGCCCGGGTCGCCGCCGAACGTTGCCGCGATCTGGCAAATGTACGCGTCGTTGCCGATGATCTTCTTCGCTTCGAGACCGAGGAAACATTTGATTGGGTCCTCCTGATAGGAGTGCTGGAATATGCGGCGCTGTTCTCTGACCAAGACGATCCTTTTCAGCACTATCTTCGCTCGGTAACTCGATTTTTGGCACCAGAGGGAAGGGTTGTCGTCGCCATCGAAAATAAATTAGGCCTAAAATATCTGAATGGGTGCGAGGAAGACCATTTAGGAATTCCATATTATGGCGTTCAAAATTTATATGATCAAAGGTCGCCGCGTACCTTTACGCGTCAGGAATTAATTAACCTGTTGTCGAATGCCGGACTGGTGCATGCGCAATTCTTCTACCCCTTCCCTGACTATAAGCTGCCTTCTGTAATCTTGACCCACAAGGCCTTCACGACTCCGCAGTTTGATCCAGTCGACTTGCTGGTGCGTTGCCAGGCGCGGGACTACTCTGGCTCGCCGTACCGAGGATTTGACGAGGCGCTGGTTTTCGCCGCTTTGGGAAACCACAAGCTGATCGGCGAACTGAGCAATTCTTTTCTGCTAGTGGCGTCACCCGCACAAAGAGTGGAGGCAGATCCCGGAGAGATCGCAACCGTATTTTCGGTCAATCGCGATTCGGCTTTTACTACTCAAACTAGCATTACAGCCCGGGAGGGCGAAATCTACGTATCGAAAGTGCGGTTGGTTTCCGGTTCGACTAAGCGGAGTTTTGTAGTCGAAGGGATGACGATAACCAGCGAGCTTGAGGAATCGGTTTACCGTTCCGGCCGGCAGATCTTGTGGAACCTGCTTCGGGCACGTGCACGGGATGGTGGAACCAAGCCGATCGTCGACGCCTTGCGTCCATGGATGAATTTCCTCCTGCAGCACGCCCGCGTGCCGGCGGCCAAGGTGGGAAACTCAGCTGAGACGCATCGGGCGCTCTCCGCATATGTATTACCTGGCGACTTTCTGGACTGTACTCCGTTCAACCTTCTCCAGGGAAACGGCGAGTTGTTCGCCATCGATGCTGAGTGGCAGGCCGACAGTGAGATTTCCCTTGGTTGGGTAGTGACCCGAAGTCTGCTCTGGTCCCTTCCTGCCGGCATGGCTTCGACGAACTACGATGTATCCGTCGCGGAAGTTATCGAAGAGCTTTGTACCGAGTACAGCCTCACCGCGTCGCCTGAAGACTTGCAGGCATGGTTGGATCTGGAGGCCGAATTTCAGAGCATCGTTCTTGGGCACACTTGCCAAGACTTGACAGCGGCCCCAACCTCCAGTGGTTTGCGGTCATTCGTAAAGGAAATTGCTGACCGAGGATCGACGATCGCCTCCTTGAATGAGCAGTTGATCGACCAAGAGGGGCGGCTTGCGAGTCTAGAGCTCAGCCTGGGAGAGAAAGATCGGCAACTCGGAGAGAAAGACAGGCGAATAGGTAAGCTCGATGCTCTGATTGCGCTAGAGCAAAGCAATGCATTCCGGCTAAGTCAGTCGCTAAACCAGATGCGTCGGGAGTTCGAACAGAGCAAGAATCAGCTTCAAGCAGAAGTGCGTGCTGCCGTGACCAGCGCTGATCAATTGCGGCGCGAGCTAGGTAACGCCAAGCAGCAGCTGGCAATGATCCAGAGCAGTATCAGCTGGCGAGGTACTGCTGTGCTGCGAGCCATTTCCAAACGCCTTCCCCGGGTACGAAGATCGACCGGTTGCATCCTACGATTGGCTTGGTGGACAGTTACTCTCCAGCTACCATTTCGCTTGCGTGAACGGCGGCGGCTTTTTCGAGCGCGCGACATTATTGCGGGATCCGACTTCTTTGATGCCGGCTGGTACCGCAGTCGTTACGCCGACGTCGCCGCCTCAGATTGTGATCCCGCTTTGCACTATGCTTTGTACGGCGGCAGCGAGCGCAGAAATCCCGGGCCTCGATTCGACGCGGCATGGTATCTAGACCACAACTCAGATATAGCAGGAAATGCCACGAACCCCCTGGTACACTATCTCACTTTTGGTATCGCAGAAGGCCGCGAAATTCGGGCAGTGTCCGAGCCGGAGAAAACGATTGCCCGGACGTCGTCTTCCGAAGCGGTCCACAGCTATGAAGCGTGGATAGAAAGATTCGATACACCTACGGACGAGGACGTGGTAGCTATCCGCCGGCACCTTGGCTCTCTGTCCAGGGTGCCCCTCGTTTCTGTAGTCATGGAAGTCGCTCACGTCAACCCGGCACTGCTGCGTAAAGCCTTAGACTCTGTTACCGGACAGCTCTATTCACGCTGGGAACTGTGCGTGGTGGATAGCGGCTCAAGCGATCCCGAGATCAGACCCATTCTGGAAGACTATGCATCACGCGATCGCCGCATCAACCTGGTCTTCCAGACCTCGGACGGTGACAGTGAAATGGTCCGCAATTTAGGCATCGAGAGGACGACTGGTGACTTTGTGACACTGGTAGGCGGGGAGGACGAGCTGCCGATTCATGCTTTATACATGGTAGCGGTCGAACTAAATGAGCATCCCGAAGCAGATGTGATTTATTCCGATGAGGATAAGATCGATGTCGACGGACGACGCCACCAGCCTTATTTCAAAACAGAATGGAGCTCCGAACTCTTCTACTCGCGGAACCTGACCGACCATCTCGCCGTGTACCGGGCCTCCCTGGTCAAGAACTTAGGCGGTTTTCGCAAAGGCTTCGAAGGAAACGAAGAGTATGATCTGGCGCTTCGCATACTAGCTCATACCGCTCCGGAGCGAATTCGCCATATCCCTCACGTGCTCTATCACAAGCGGTCGATCGAGGACATGGCAAGGCCGCCCATCTTCGCGGGACCGGCGCCGGAGGAAGCTGGCCGTAGGGCGCTTACCGAATATTTCAAGGCTAAGGGGGAGTCGGTACGCGTAGTGAGCGACCCCAGTGGTCGTTTTAATCGAGTCATTCGTCCGCTCCCCGATCCGGCACCGCTCGTCTCGCTGATTGTGCCTACCCGCGATAAGCTTCCTCTACTGCGCAACTGCGTTGATGGAATACTGCAGCGGACCCGGTACCCCAACTTCGAGCTAATTATCGTCGACAACGACAGCCGCGAGCCCGATACTTTGACTTATTTTGAAAGCTTAGGCAATGAGAGCCGGGTGCGTATCTTGCACGTAGAAGGACCCTTCAACTATGCGGCCCTTAATAATCAGGCGGTGAAAAGTGCAGAGGGTGAGCTGATCGGGTTCGTCAACAATGACATCGAGGTCATTGAACCTGGCTGGCTGGAGGAAATGGTAAGTCAAGCTATCCAGCAGGGAATCGGGGCGGTAGGTGCCAAGCTCTACTATCGCGATGACACCATTCAGCACGCCGGCGTGGTGCTTGGCATGGGTGAGGTGGCCGGACATGTTTACAAGCATCTACCACGTTCGGCATCCGGTTATTTTGGGCGTCTTAAGATGGTGCACAATGTGTCCTGTGTAACCGCCGCCTGTATGGTTCTGCGCAAACATGTTTTTGTTGAGGTAGGCGGGCTGGATGAAACCAACCTGAAGGTCGCTTATAACGATGTCGACCTCTGTATGAAAATTCGGCAAGCGGGCTATGGCATTGTATGGACTCCGTATGCGGAACTCTACCACTTGGAGTCGGCCTCACGCGGTCTGGGCTCCGCACCCGACAATCTTGACCGGGAACTTCGCGAAGGGTCTTATCTCAAGCAGCGTTGGGGCGCGCGGCTAAAGGCGGATCCGTTCTATAGCCCCAACCTCACGCTGCGCGACCCGAGCCTAAGCGGGGAGTCGGATCTGGCCTTTCCGCCACGCTCCAGCAAGCCCTGGCGTCGGTGGAAAGCCCTTGCAGGTCCGCAGGAACCCGTTGACGCCCGGCGCCATGACGCAGACTCAACGCCGGAGTTATCGGAAGTATTTTCCTATGTCTCGACCCCGATTGATCCTTCCGCATTGCCAACCAGCGTTGCGATTGGGGTTTCAAGTCTTGGTAATTTCTTCATGACCGAGATCGCACGCATGTTAGAAGATGCGTTCCACCAATTGCACGTGCCCGTACGAATATTTACGGAATCCGAAATTCACACCGTCTCCAGCGATGATACGGTCGTCATAGTCGCCCCACACGAATTTTTCCTGCTGGGTCAAGGTGTCCATGCGGCCGCCGCACTAAGAGATGTACACACGCTTGTCATGGTAAACACGGAACAACCTCAGACCTCATGGTTCGCTGCGGGCGAGCCATATTTGCGGCAGGCTTCGGCAGTGCTCGATCTTAACTATGAGTCCGCTCGGCAACTGGCGCGCTCTGGGTATAAAGCGTTTGTACTACCACTGGGATATAGCGAATACATCGCTCAGCGGTTTGATGGCAGCCTGCTTCCAGAACATGAGTTGCTCAAGCACATGCCATCGCGGATTTGTGGTGAGATGCCGATGAATTACCCTGACCGGCCGATTGATATTCTCTTTGTGGGCACTTCATCGCCGCGCCGGCAGGCTTTCTTTTCCCAAAATGCACGATTTTTTGCCGGCAAGAACACTTTTATCTACATGCCGGATGGCGACAAGCCATTTGTCGCCAGTGAGTCCAGAACTATCGATTTCTCGACTTTTGCTGCCTTGGTGCGGCGCTCCAAGGTCATGCTCAACGTTCACCGGGATGACATACCTTACCTGGAGTGGCAGAGAATCGTAACCTTGGGCATTATGCAGAAGACCCTCGTGGTGACGGAGCACTGCCAGCGTGGCCCCTGTATTGAGCCCAACATAGACTACCTGGATGGAGAGCTGCGGACCCTCCCCGCCTTCTGTGAATTTGCCCTCACCAATCTCCCAATGGCAGAGGAGATTGCAGAACGTGCCCACCGGAAACTGCAAAGCCTTTACCCGATGAGGCAGATCCTGGGGAGTTGCTGGACGGCTTTGGTCAGCAGGATCGGAGTTATGACATGCTGACTGGTATGCCATCGGAGACTTTATTTGAAAAGAAAGATCCGGACAGTAAATCGCAAGTCACCGTAGCTATCTCCTGCTTTAAGTATGGTGCGGAAGGAGCAGAGGCACTCGATTCGCTGCTGAAACAAACTGAGGGAACGATAGACGTAGTCGTAGTGGACGATCACTCTCCAGACGAGTCGGCTGAGGTGCTCCGCCAGTGGTTTTGGGAGAACGGCAAGGCGGCCAAATTTGGCAATCTTCTTCTCGTACGGCACCTGCAGAACCATGGTCTTTCATGTTCAAGAAACACCGCAATCTCATTTGCCAACACGCCGTATGTCTTTATTCTTGACGCGGACAACCAAGTTTATCCCAGGGCCCTTAAGGTCTTGCGTGAGGCGCTGGAAAACTCCGGCGATGCCATGGCCTACTCATTAATAGAGAGGTTTGGAGCTCAGCAAGCCATCGTAAACAACTCAATATGGCTGCCGGAAAAGTTCAGGTACGGCAACTACATCGATGCTATGGCCTTGATAAGAACTGACGTGCTGCGCCAGTTGGGAGGCTATCTGGTCATGCCAAACAAGTTCGGCTGGGAGGACTTTGATCTCTGGTGCTCGTTGGCTGATCATGGTCTAAGAGGATGTCATGTGCCCCAGATTCTGTGCCGGTACCGGGTTCACAATAGATCGATGACCCAGACGGTAACCATACCGTTTCTGGACAGCGACTTGCAGGAAATAAGGGACCACTTCAAAATGCACCATGGAATCACGCTGACGTTCTAATCTCTGCCACGGTTTTCGGTGATCGCCTTGGCTACCTGCGAGGCGGTTTCGGGAACACACTGCGGCGGTGCTCCGTAGCCATAAATAGAACGCCAGTTGAAAGCGGGTGAGGGATCGAGATCTGAAAGCCCATCGTCGTAATGAAGCTGATCGGGACGGATGGTGAGGCGGTCTACATTGAGCTTCATATTGTCATAATGATAGTTGTCACCGCCGCGCCGCAGGCTAGCCCGGTCCCTTAGTAGGCGCGCCAGCATCTGCTGCGGCGATCGCATGGGATAGTGACGTAAATTAAAACGAATCGGCCAGGGATCACCAAGCGGAGGGTTGTGATTAAAAATACGGATATTCGTGGCCGAGGCTCGCCAAGCGCGAATTCGTGGCGCGCAGTCGGGAAAGATGGAGTAATGCTGTATGCGAGCCGCTGGAGATGTGATGGTCACATTGTCCGACGAAGTGAACCAGTAGTTATAGTTGTTAAATTGTATCCAGCTGCGGGGTGAGGCGTAAACCTCCTCGATCCATTCACAGTAATTCTTAGAACGAGAGGGCCCCTCGAGAAGCTCGTCCTGGTCGGGCCATGAAATCCAGTCATAGACGGACACATAATTCTCGATTAAATGACGCGACATGGCGGGGTAAAGTTCGTAGAAGTCGAAGTCCCTGGGGATATAGCGGACCTCCAGCAATTCGTTCTTATATTGTCTGATGACTGCTGCGGTTTCGTCGGTAGATCCGTGGTCCCACACTAGTAAGTGATGGTTTTGTTCCAGAAGATGCCGAATGGAGTCTTGAAGAAAGTCTCCATCGTTATAACAAAGCAGGATTCCGAGTAAACGCATTTTGTTCTACGAAAGCGTCCAGCCAAGTGCAAGTCGGTAAACTACGACGATAGCACTTCCTGGGGTTTAGAGGTATTCCGTGCGCCATCCAGACAAACACAGGTCTTCACGTTACCTCGCTTTCTGCCCCGGGTAAAGCCGGTTTGCCGGGGCCAGGGCGCCAGGCTCGTCGGTTGCCCCGACGAAGTGGACTTTAGCGTCCACCTGACATCACAATAGGAACCGGCCTCGAGAGGGCGAGAACAAACTTCCGCAGGGTATGAGTTCGGGATAGCAACCGAATGGCGTGGGGTAGTATCGAGATCAATGACACAAGCAGAAGAAGATCCCACCGAGCGCGTGCGTGGTTTGCTGGAGCAGCAGCGGTCAGCCAAACTGCGCGCCCTGGGGAGGGAGCAACTCGGGCAGGCCGATCTTCAGAACGTGCGCGCTGAGCTGCAGGATGTGAGCGCTCAACTGGATTCCATTGTGCGTTCGCGGTCTTGGAAGCTCACGCAGACGCTTCGCGATGCCTCAGCCTGGGCTCGCTCTTTCCTCGGTGCAGGCAACACACGCGAGGCCACTCAAACGCCAGGACCCATTGCAATAGACGAGCAGCCTGCCGCCACCCATGGGCCCGCAGCAGGGGTCGATGGAAGTTTCAGCACCCAGGGTAGGGATGCTTGGGATCGGACTGGATTCGAGCATCTGTCGGCGCTTCTACAAGGGGAGGCGAGGTTGGTCTTTCCCCAAGCCGAGAGATGCGAAATCTCCATCATTGTGGTCCTCTACAACAAGGCTCATCTCGGACTGCTATGCCTGGAGTCAATCCTGCAAAACGCCGACGTGTCCTACCAACTCATAGTGGTCGACAATAATTCGACGGATAACACCAGAGAATTGCTGGAGCGTCTGCATGGGGCAGAAATCATTGGTAATGAAGATAACCTCGGCTTTGGGCGGGCATGTGTGCAGGGCGCGGAACGTGCCCGGGGCGAATATCTTTGCTTCCTAAACAACGATGCACGGCTTGGCCCCGGCAGCCTGGGCGCCGTTTTCACAGATTGTCGCGAGGACAAGAGCATCGGTGCTATTGGCGGAAAAGTTCTGCTCGCAGATGGCCTGCTGCAGGAGGCCGGTGCCATGGTTTGGAAGGATGGCTCAACCTGGGGTTACGGCCGCGGAGACAATCCCGCCCTGCCGCGATATCAATTCCGGCGCCCGGTTGATTATTGCTCGGCCGTTTTTCTGTTTACGCCCCGTAAAGTGTTTAACGAGGTTGGTGGTTTCGACGATCGGTTCTCGCCGGCTTATTACGAAGATACAGACTATTGTTTCAAGATTTGGGACAAAGGGTTGCGGGTGATCTATGAGCCCCAGGCAGTGATCCATCACTATGAATCTGGTTCCTCGGAAACTACCGAAGCTGTCAAAGCTGCTATCTCGAATAATCGAGCCAAGTTTGTCGGCAAGTGGGGTCAACAGCTGGAAAAGCATCTACCGCTTGCCGGAGAGCACGTACCTTATGCTCGAATTGCGCAGCAGGCTGGAAGTGCCCGGATCCTGTATCTGGATGCCCCGGCTTCCAAAGGCGCTCAGACCTCGGAATCCACGAGGTGCGATTCTGTGGTAGCGAAATTGACGGAGCACGGAAACCACGTGACAATGGCTTGGACGTGTCGACCCGCCGCAGCTATTCCCAGCGCTGGCGCTCCTAAGGATATTGAGTATGTGGACGTAGCGACGGCGGCCCACTATGTATTTCGAGAGCTGTTGTCGCAATACGATGCTGTCTGGATCAAGGGACCACAGAGCATGCGCACTTTCCTTCTGCACATACGCAACATGGACGGGAGAATCCCTCCGATCATTTATGATGTTGGTCCTATCACCGCTCAAGGCGAAGCCATGGAAACACGAGAACCGGTGACGGCCGCTGAGTCAGCGAGCAGGCTGAACCAGAACCTGGCATTCGGCGATGCAGCGGACATAGTGGTGGTGGCGGCGGAGGAGGATCGACAATTCCTGCTGGCGAAGGGAGTTAAGAATGTTCGAGTGCTCTCTGCGAAGAACATCGCCGAAGTCATGGCAGAAATCAGAACCGGCGTAGGGAAACCTCCACAATTGCCATAAAATATGCGTGCTTCCGGCTGTGCGAACTCATACGCGAATCATATCCACCTGAATCTTACGCACTCCTCGCAAACCTTCAGCAGCACGGACTCTCCCGATAGAGAATGCAGTGAGCTATCGCAACTACGGCGCTTAAACGGAACTCCGGGGGGCATTATGTACGTAGTTTCGGCGAAGAAAGTAGTTCTGTTTCCCACGGGCAATACACCGGTCCTCAGCACCTTCAACGCGGCAACGACGAATTAGGTAGCCTGACCTCAAGGGAGCTTCGGCTGACTACAGCGGAGCTCTTCCTGGAGGTTTTTCGTCGTGCCGGCCACCGGTGCCCACCGCGACTTGCAGAGAAATTCCAGTCAACGCAAATCCCTGGTGCTATGCAGCGAGCATTCCGTGCGCACGGCTCATTCCCATCAAGGTGCCGGCGGGCATTTCTCCACCGGCAGATTTCTGCCGAATGCTTCGAGCAGGCTATTGACCAGAACCAGGCCGCGGCGAAGCTGCTTGCTGCGGAATTGGTTCAAGATGGCCCACAGGCTCGGCGGCTCCGCCGGTTGCGCCTTCGCGGTGGTCAAGGCCTCATGGAAGGCCACGCCGAAGCCGTGCAGCAATTGGGGTTCAAGCGTTCCCAAAATCTTGGCCACGACGATCAAGTTGCGAATTCCCCGAACCGCTTCGGGAGTCTTGGTTGCATCGACCAGGGTTTCGACAATCTTGTCGCTAGCTCCCAGGCCGCCGCGCACCAGATCAAGCACACCGCGATCTTGCAAGCCCTGGAGCACGTCATAGACGGCGAGTAGTGCCTCGGCGTGTTCCACCGGAGCAGCTTCCAGCCGCGACTGCAACTCGCGCTGAGGGTCGCGCCAAGGTACTTCGAAAGCAATTGGTTTTGCCACGGTGTTCTCTCCTTGTCGTCAGTGGGTTTCGATTTGTACCAGCCCGTTTCCAGACGGAGTGCGGTAGTCCGAACGCTTCCACTTGCGATCAACTTCCACCCCATGCTGCGGCGTGGGATGACCAAAGCGGAAATTGATGCGCGGCAATGGGCTTTCGCCAACCTCCGGCAACACCTGCAGGCGCACGGCCGCTTCCTTGTAAGCAGGGGTGTGGGTAGCAGCGTCGGTGAAGCTGCTGGTCAGGCGGTTGACTGGGCTCTCCGTCGAATTCATCGGCATGTAGAGTTCTTTTCCGGCCACCCGGTCGGTCACCAGCGCTCGCACTCGCACCTGTCCGTAGCGCGAGGTGAGTTGCACCCACGTGCCGCTCAGGATGCCGCGCTCCTCGGCTAGTTCGGGAGAAACCTCGACGAACGTGTCCGGAGTTCTCTCCCGAATACCCTCGCTGCGATACGTCAGATTTCCTTCGTGGAAATGTTCCAGCAGCCGCCCGTTGTTCAAGTGCAGATCAAACTGATCGTCGGGCAGCTCCGTCAGCTTGGGAGGATCGATGGGAAACAGGCGCGCTTTGCCATCGGGGAAGGCAAAACGTTGGGTGTAAAGGAGGGGCTGGTCCGATCCATCGGCTGCGACCGGCCACTGCAGCGACTGGTAGCCTGCGAGCCGCTCATAGTTGACGCCTGCGAACATGGGAGTGAGAGAAGCGATTTCGTCCATGATCTGGGAGGGATGACCGTAGTGCCAGTTGGCGCCCAGGCGGTTGGCGATATCTTGAACGATCCGCCAATCCGGCCGGCTGCCGGGCAACGGTTCGAACACCTGGTAGAGCCTCTGGACTCGCCGCTCCGTGCTGGTAAAGGTGCCTTCCTTCTCCAGGCTGGGACTGGCGGGCAAGACGACGTCGGCGAAGTGGCAGGTGGTGCTGAAGAAAATGTCCTGAACCACGAAGAAGTCGAGTTTGGAGAACGCGTCGGCAACATAATTAGCGTTCGAATCCACGATACTCATCTCTTCGCCGAACAAATAAAGGCATTTCAGTCTGCCGTCTTGAATCGCCTCCACCATCTGGTGGTTGTCCAAACCCTTGCTGGTCGGAAGCGGCACCTTCCAACCTGCTTCAAAACGCTGCCGCACCTCGGGATCGTCGACCGCCTGATAGCCGGGAAGAACATTAGGCATGGATCCGTGGTCGCTGGCTCCTTGCACGTTGTTGTGGCCGCGCAGTGGATAGGCGCCCGTGCCTGTCCGCATATAGTTACCGGTGACCAGCAGGAGATTCGAAATTGCCGTCGACGTGTCCGACCCGGCGGAGTGTTGCGTCACGCCCATCGCCCATAGAATGCACACGCCGTCGGCATCGGCGATCATGTGCGCCACCTGCTTGAGCGTGTCGATTTCGAGCCCACAAGTGCGCGAAGCGAACTCGAGGGTGAATGGCTCCAGGCTCTTCCGGTAGTCGTCCAGCCCGTTGACCCAATCCTTCAGGAATCCAGTGTTGGCGAGGTTGTTTTCGAGGATGTAACGCGTGATGGCCGAGAGCCAGACCAGGTCGGTTCCGGGCGTGGGATGGAGAAAGACATCCGCGCGCCGCGCCATTTCATGCTCACGCAAATCCGAGACAATCAGCTTTTGGCCGTGCAGCTTTTGCGCCCGCTTCACCCGGGTCGCCAACACCGGATGACTCTCAGCCGTGTTGCTGCCGATGATGACTACCAGCGCGGCATTCTCAATGTCTTTGATGGAGCCGGAATCGCCGCCGTAACCAACCGTGCGGAACAGCCGGTCGTCGCAGGCGCCTGGCAATAGCGCGAGCAGTTGTCGACATTGTTGGTGCCGATCACTGCCCGTGCCAGCTTCTGCATCAGGTAGCTTTCCTCGTTGGTGCACTTGGACGAGGCGATGAAAGCCAGCGAATCCGGCCCTGTCTTCGCTTTGATCTCGGTGAACCGACGAGCAATCAGGTCGAGCGCCTCATCCCAACTTGCCTGGCGGAAGGTGTCGCCTTCGCGAATCAGCGGCGTGGTCAGCCGATCTGCGCTATTGACGTAGTCCCAGCCAAACTTGCCTTTGATGCACGTCGACACGCCATTCGTCGGCCCTTCGAACGGCTCGACCTTCAGGATGTGACGATCCTTCGTCCAGACATCGAAGCTGCAACCCACGCCGCAGTAGGTACAAACCGTCTTGGTGCGCTGAATACGGGACTCGCGCATGGTGGCTTCGACCTCCGAAACTTTGAGGATGCCGGTGTAGCCCGTGTCCGGCTCGACGCCTTTCACTACGTCGATCATTCCATCCAACGCCGGCTTCGGCAGGGCGGTCAGAAATCCGGCATGGCCAAGCATCGATTTTTCCATCAGCGCGTTGCAGGGACATACGCTCACGCAGTGTCCGCAGGAAACGCAGCTCGACTCGCCGATGGTTGAACCGTTATCCCACAGGACGCGCGGATGAGGATCTTCCCAGCGAATGGACAGCGTCTCGTTGACTTGCAGGTCCTGGCAGGCTTCCACGCAACGTCCGCAGAGAATGCACTGGCTGGGATCGTAGCGATAGAAAGGATTGGTGTTGTCCACCTCATAGGGCTTGGGCTTGAAGGGAATCTGCTGATGTTCGATACCCAGCAACTTCGTGGTGTTGTGAACCGTGCAATTCCCGTTGTTGTTATCGCACACCGTGCAGTAAAGAAGATGGTTGCCGAGGATGCGATCGAAGGCTTCGCGCTGGGCAGCATTGGCCCTGGCCGACTTGGTGTCGACATGCATTCCGTCCGCGACGGTTGTGGCGCACGCTCTCGCCAACCCGCCGTTGACTTCGACCAAGCACGTGTCACAGGTTTGGATAGGTCCCAGTTGCGGGTGATAGCACACCTGAGGAACTTCTTCACCAATCCGGTTGATGAGGTCGATCAGGCGCTCCTCGGGCATCGCCTCCCGAATCAGCCCGTCAATGGTTATCCTAATTGCCATTCCATTTCCTCCAACTCGCTGAAAGATGCGGAGCAATTGGATTTGGTGACAACAGTTCCACAGACCAAGTCCAAATCCTGGCACTGGCTTCGACAGCCGACCGGACTATCGGATCCCGAAACCCCGCACTCGACAGGAAATCTCCGGGCTCTACATTCCAGCACTTGGCCAGCTGAATGAAAGCACCTGTTATGCCATTTGGTGTTGTATCACCGACGCCATAAACCGAATAGACTTCGCCCGGGTTGTCTTTGAGGGAGGGTCAATGGCACGGAGGGCTGTCAACCACTCGACGGAGTGTCACGATTTCGACAGAACAGCGGTTTGCTGGTCCCGCTAAACAGGTCTGGCGAGCCTGTGTGAGAACTAACTTCGTCTTCGGAGGTGGAGTGCGAACCAGAGAGAACGAGCGCCACGGGCGCGGAAGAGCTTAGCCCAGCATGGAGCCGCAGGCGGAATGCTGGGTCAGGTGGGAAATAATCTGAGTCCCGTAGGGACGGCATAGTTTCTCACTCAGGCCTGGCGAGCAATCTTCTGAAAAATCAAGTTGTTTGGGCCCCCATGTAATTCTGGAACCGCAATTGCTCTCTCAACAGCGATGATGAAACCTAATGTAAGCGGTCTTCTTCGCTCTAAAAAAATAGCCGGAGTACTTATGTTGTGTTGGTTTCATGACAAGACAGACAGCAAATGTGAACTGTGTCGTCAACACTTTACCCAGCCAGAAACCCGGCTGTGCGAAGACTGCGAAGAGGCTATCGTGCGACTACTGCGGTTGACTGAACGCGACCGTGTCCACCATTTGCCCTATGCGGCACGAGCGCGGGCAGCGTAAATCGATTGCGTGAATGAGTTGAAGCGCTCTTATCCTTGGGCCGAACAGACGAAGAGATCGACAAGCGCGGGAGGCGAATACATGAGTGAAGCTAACCTTAACATTGGCCGGATTGGCGATTCGGTAGATTTTTGTCAGGGATTTTCCATGGACATCGATGCTCTTTATTCTCTAGCGCTCTTGCTAACTGGAGACCTGGCAGCAGCCGAAACCTGCCTGCTTGCCGGTCTGGAGAGTTGCCTGAGCGGCAGACCACTGCCGGAGCATTCCGCGCGCTCCTGGAGCCGATGGAGCGTAATCTGTGAGGCAGCGAAAGCTGTCTCGTCAAGACCAGACTTCGCCCCCGCTCAGGTGTCCAATCCATTAGACGCCAGCCATAATCCTATGATCTTGGCGATCTCCAGACTCCCTGTGCTCGACCGATTCGCTTTTGTGGTCACCGTGTTGGAGCGGTACTCGGTAACAGAATGTGCAACCCTTCTGCATTGCCAATCGCGCGACGTCATCAGGGCGCGGGTCCGGGCGATGCAGGCGATCTCCGCAGGCCTGCAAGCACTGCCCTCGACCTCTGATGCGGAGGTCGAAGCTGCCGCAATGGTCGCTGCCTGAACGAACTCAATTTCCAGTCGCAATATTTCAGCTGCTGAGATCCTGCGATCGCACTCATCGGCTGATGTTTCTTGCGGCCGTTTGGGCGGGGCAGGCGGAGGTCGCTGGGCTACGCTCCCAGGTGGATCGAGAACGACGTCCGTTCCTGCCGGATTCCCCATTCCGGCCTAATCCATGGTTTGAACTTCGACCTCGCCGGGTCGAGATAAACGACGCCGTCCGGTAGGCGGTTATCGTGCGCTTGAGGGGAGCCCGGAGAGCCCCCGCTTGACCGCCTCGGATGCCGCACGGTCCTGGAATAACCATTAATATGCTATACACGGATTGGCTATATACATATATGTGCTATCAAAACAATGCTACTTTAGTACAATTTCTTCTTGCGTCTAGCAGTAGCAAGTGGTATCAACGAAATACTTTTGTTTGTCTCCAAAGCAGGTGGGAGTTTTCTGGCCATGTTTCGATATCGATTGACCGCTTTCCTTCCTAGTTTCTTACGGCTTCCTCTGCAGGAAGAACACGATTCCTCTAAAGAACTGAACGGGGTGAACAAGACCCCCTGCACTAAGCGGCATGTACAAAGTTGGTGTTGCAGTCGCTATCCAAATTAGAAACTAATTTCTAATCATGCTCTCCTACGTGTCGGAGAATTCCTGGCTAGACGGGAAGTTGGAGGTCAGAAATGTCTGTCACACCCAACCATGAGCGGCGAATGGCGCCTAACCGCAAAACTGTGCCCGGTATGCAATCCATGTCTGCTGATACCGCCTCAGCGTTTGATTTCCTTCCCGAAGAATCTCCCGACTGGTTGGTGCTCCAGACGCGGGCGCGCTTCGAACGAAGGACGAACCAGCTGCTGAGCAAGCATCAGGGGATGATGGTTCCGGTGGCGCGCGAACGGCGGCGTTGGACCGATCGGTACGAGACCATAGAACTGCCCATGTTCCCGGGCTACGTCTTTGTGCGGGCCGTGTTGAAAGCCGCCGATCGCCTGGCGATCCTGCAATCGAGCGGGGTATTTGGTTTCGTGACCTACCAAGGAAGCATCGCGCGGGTCTCGGACCAGCAAATCGGATATCTTCGAACGATCGCGGAGCACAATAATCCCTGGTCGCCATATCGCTTCATCGCAGACGGACCGCGAGCCCGTCTTCGTACCGGGCATCTCGAAGGACTGGAAGGGATTTTGGCGACCGACAAGGCTGGCCGGAAGCTCGTCATCTCAATTGAGCCCATGCAGCGCTCGATCGCCATTAGTATCGACAACTTTGAGGTTGTGCTGCTCTAAGTTCGCGCGAAGATGGGACCCCGGTCGGCGTCCTGTCTTTCCAGATTTGCTGTAGTCGGGACGCTCACCTCAGCCGAGCAGCTTCCGCTTTGGCCTGAAGCAGGATGGGGTTGTCTGGATCGGCGTCCCTCCAGAGCTTCAGGAACTCCTGGTAATACGGCCGGGCTGCTTCCTGGTCTCCTTCCAGGGCATAAGCGCGCGCCATTTGCAGATAGGCCAGTGCGCCGGTGGGAAAATTCAGGACTACCCCGCGGTGGTCGAGCATTTTCTGGAATTCCGCCGCGGCCTCTTTTCCTTTCCCCGCCTCAAGGTAGGCGAGTCCGCGCAAGTAGGCGGGGTAGGCATACGCGATTCCCGGGGTGGGCGAGCCAAACTCATAAGGTAGCGCGACCTGCAGCGCCTCGATCGCCGCGCCAGAATTCTTTCCATCCAGGGCAAGGGCGGCTCGTATGGACGGCAGCCAGTAGTCTTTCACGATGGTGTCCGAAGGGAAATTCTTAGCCAGGTCGTCAGCCAGAGCCTGCGCCTCTTTGCGCTTGCCGCTGCGCGCCAGCGCCAGCGCCGCCAGTACCTGAACATTCTTTCCCCCGCCCGAACTTATGACCTCCAGAGCTTCCTGACCGGCCCGTTGCGGGTCGCCCAGTTCGGCCTCATGCATCGCGCCGTCCAACTGCCATAGGGCTGCGGCCTCTTTCGCGTCCGCATGCAGTGCAGACTCCCGCGCCAGCTGGGTGGACTGTCGCGCGTTCGCCAGACGTCCGTGGTAAGCGTCGGTGTCGGACTGCATCATAAATAACTGATCTTCGATGCCGGGCTTGCCTGTCGCGGCTGCGACCTGACGTGCCATCTCTGCCCGATCGCCACGCAGGAAAGCCAGACCGTAATATTCGGTGAGCAGGGCCTCGTTTTCAAGCTTGCGGTCCTGCGCCTGATCCAGCACGGCTTTGGCCTCGTCGAAGCGATTCAAGTTCATGTAGGTGCCGGCCAGATTGGTGTAATTGATGACGTGGCTGGGATTGATCTGCAAGGCGGCTTGCGCTTCGGCGAGTCCCTGGTCATATCTGCCAATCGCACCGTAGGCCGAATTCAAATTGACATAGGAGGCTTCTTCGCGAGGGTAGGTCTGACGCAGTAAGAGGTAGGCCTGAATCGCCTGGTCGACATCTCCAGTGACCAGATCATGATAATGGCAGACGATGTAGAGCTTTTCCTTTTCACTGGTGTTGCCCCGGAGATCGTAAGCCTTGCTCGTATTTTGTGCGGACAGGCTGGGCGCATTGAGATTGGAGTAGGCGACGCCCAAACGGGCATAAGCCATGGCGAAATTCGGATCCAGCTCAATGGCTCGCTGGAAAAATGGTAATGACGCTTGATCGCCCTCGGTGTCTTGCATCTTCAGGCCCAGACTGTAAGCTCGCAGCGCCTCCAGGGAGGGCGTGGTCGCTTGTTCGATAGGGGTATCGTATTTCTGCACCGAAGACAGCGACTCGCCCAGCTTCGCCCGCATCCTGGTGGCAGCTTTGCCCAACGCGCTCAGTACTTGCTCGCGACTATCGGCTTCAGCCTGCTCGTTGCCCAGCGAGTCGCCGGTTCGGCAATTGATGGCCTTTACTCCGATCACATAGTGACTTCCCAGCCGGGAGATCGATCCCGACAACATGGCTTTGCTGCCGGTGCGCTGACAAATCTGCCGCGTGATGTCGTCGGTGAGATGAGTGTCCACGGGCAGCCCCATGAACCGCAGTTGCTCGTCGACTTTCAAGTCGGAAAGAACGTTCAGAAAAGGCGACTGTTCCAGACCGACGGTTAGAGCTTGGGGCAACGCGGCATCGAAGACAGCCTCGCCGGTGGTGTTGTCGAAGTCGGCGAGGACAATGGTGTCTTTGTCGGTGAGCTTGCTGTCCTGGCGCGTGTGCCAATACCAGGCGCCGGCGGCGAGTGCTGCCAGTAACAGGGCCAGAACGATCGACTTGCTCGCTGCCCGAACCGGCTTCCGGTCGCCGCGTGGCGGCGGCTCTTGCTTTGAGCTGCGCGACGGTTTATCGGCGACGGCGCTAACCGCTCGGGCTGAGCTTCCATTACGCCGGACTGCAGAGCCCGACTCGCCGGCGACTTTCAGAGCAACCGTAGGATCATTCTCAAAGCGGACGTCCCGATCAACCCGCTTCAAGTCGGAACGTAGATCGGAAGCGTTCTGGTAACGCAGGTCGCGGTCTTTCTCCAGCGCCTTGTAAATGACCCGTTCGAGGTCGGCTGGGAGACCGTCATTGAGGTGCAGCGGCTCCGTGGGCGTGTGGTGCAGGATGGCGTCGAACACCGCCGCCGGAGTTGTTCCGTGGAACGGCAAGCTGCCGGTAGCCATCTCGTACAGCGTGGCTCCAAAGGAAAACAAATCTGTCCGTCCGTCGAGAGGCTTGCCCAACGCCTGTTCCGGCGACATGTAAGCAATCGTGCCCAGGGTTGTACCTGGACTGGTGAGGTGAACGTATTGTTCGATCGTGTCCTGGGCGTCGGCCGCGGCCGCGGTCTTTACCGGGATCGCGGTTGCCAAGCCGAAATCCATGATCTTGGCGTGACCGCGCCGGGTCACAAAAATATTGGCCGGCTTAATATCGCGATGCATGATGCCGTGAGTGTGAGCGGTATCGAGAGCATCAGCGACATGGATGGCGATCTCCAGCAGTTGACTCAACTCCAGCGGCTTGCCGCCAATCAGCTTTCTGAGCGTCTCGCCGTCGAGATATTCCATGACAATGAAGGTTCGGCCGTCGAAGTCGTCAATTTCGTGGATGGTGCAGATGTTGGGATGATTGAGTGCCGAGGCAGCCCGGGCTTCGCGGCGAAAGCGCTCTAAGGCGGCGGGATCCTTGGCCACATCGTCGGGCAGGAACTTGATGGCGACGAAGCGGCCGAGCTTCAGGTCCTCAGCTTTATACACCACTCCCATGCCGCCAACCCCAAGCTTTTCCAGGATGCGGTAATGGGAGATGGTTTGATCAATCATGGGCGGGCGCAAACACCCTTGGCGGTTCATGTTAGGGATAGCCGCAAGCCAAGTCAATGTCGCTTTCTTTGCGATTCGCCTTTCGTGCCGCGGCAGATTGAAAGACCGCACCTCGGTTCGCACCACCCGCAATTCTCGACTCCCCTCGTCACACCGCAGCCTTGATCGCGAAGGCGTCTGCCGGATCACAATGCCGGCAGACAAACGCTCCGAGGCACGGAGGCGGCGGCCGCCTACGCTTCTGTCCACAGCGACGTTGTCGATCCCACCGGGGTCGACGGCCGATCGCGGATAGCCGAAGCAGGGTGCTGGGAGACACCCTGGCGACCACTCGCCACTAAGCCAGCAGCGGTTCACAACCCGGCGCCTCCTGGAGAGAAACCTGGTTCACGGACTTCCGTGCTGCCGGTAGGCTGGCCGTCGACGGCCTTTTCCTGGGTGGACCCACGTCGGCCGGGATGGAGCGATTGGTGACTTGGTGCTGGCGACGGTCAGGACGATTTTCTGATAGCAGGCCGGCTCGCAGCAGGATTTCGCTGAGAGAATCCAGGGCCTCGGTGAATCGCAAGGTGATCCAGCCTTTGGAGCGCCGCAGCATCTCCCCCACTTCGTCGTGCGAGAAATCATAGAACCCGACCAGGGTGATGATCTCCGCCTGCTCTTCACTCAGCTTTGCCAGGCAGAGCTCGACATCGCGCACGAAGACGATCTGCTCCTCGAAGCTGGGGATGGCATGATGCGAGACGCGGGATCGAAACAACTCGCGTCCCAACAGGGAAGGCAGTCTTCCCACCTGACAGGAAAGCTCGAAGAAGTGCCGCACTAGCGCGAACGTCTGTCCCCGGAAGCACAGCATTTCCGGCCGGGGATCGATCGCGGGAGGCTTCGGGGGTAGAACCTCGCTGGACTGAAACAGCAATAGCTGGGCTTGGCGCGCCGCCAGTTTGTAGATTCTCATTGCACCCTCCCGCCCCGTACCCCAGCCGCCGGGACGGCGTTGCGAACTGCCGGCATTGGAGGAACCTCGGCTTTGGGTTTGCGCCGCAGCAATTTACGGATTGCATGCGTGGACAGAGAATCGTTGACCAGTTGTCCGCACGACCGGCAGTAACTCTCGGCCGATCTCAAACGCCGCAGCCCCAACGATCCGCAACGCTCGCAGTACTTCAGTTCGTAGCTTGTGCCTTCCATGTACGCCCCTTTTCGTTGTATTGCTGAAAAACGAAACCCTGCGACGGGTCCCCTTAATCATCCGGGACCCGTACGCAGGGCTCGTTTCATTTACGATGACCTGCTACTGGTTATTTGGTTACATGCAGAACGGCAGCCGATCCGAATCGCGCGGAGAAAATATTAAGAGTGCGACGGCAACTCCCGCCCGGCTTCGGTCATTTGGATTTCAAGGTATCATCCGCTCTTCCTGTTGGCGGGTGAAGTAACCCTCTTCATATCCGGACTTCAAAATGCTTCCGTTCTTCACAACAACACTGAGTCTTCCCGAGAATCGCAGATGACGAAGCAGTTTTTCCAGAGCCGGCGAGAGCACTCTGGCTTCCCTGGTCATACGGCGAAACTCGCTGAAGCTCCTTTCTTCCGCAGTCGGTTCGGTGTGGGTCATTCCCTCATTACCTCGGCCAGAACCGCAGAACCTGCTACTCCTCGACTGTGACACGGAGAATCAGAGTGGTCAACAAAATTATTGCTTTAAGAACGTTACTAAAGTACATGTATTGCTTTTAGAAAATATCCTCACGATGACAATTCAAGACCTGCAGGACAATCTGCGCACCCACATCCGCGCCTGCATCCACCGGAAAGAATGGACCGGTAGCCGTTTATCCGGGGAAGCCGGTTTCCAGCAGGGCCACCTTTCCAATTTCCTCAACTCCCGCCGCGGCTTGAGCCTGGAGGCGATGGACCGCCTGCTGGAAGCCCTGGGCATCGGAGTGCTCGATCTAGTGGACGCGGGAGAGATCCAGCGCCGCGCGGTCTTGCCCGACCCGGTCTCCAGTTTCGAGAACGTGGCCCGGGTGTTGCCGGAGAATGCCGGGCTGGCGCGCTTTACCGGCGACCAGATTCTGGAGACGCAAAGCTTTCGTAAGTCGTTTCTACGGCGGCTGAAGCCCAGCGATGTCGCCGGCCGCAACGATTGGCTGCGATTCGTGCTGATCAAACTGGATGCGAAGGCGGCGCGCGGTATGGTGCCGCTGGAAATATCGGAGGTGACGCTATTGCTGGATCGCCATTACAACTCGCTGCAGCCCTACCGGCGCTTGCGTCCGAACCTGTATGCCGTGAGCTTGCCAGAGCGCTGCTTTCTCGGCTACGTTTCGCTGACTGAAGACCAACTGGTGTTACGGCCGCACGATCCCCGCGATGCGGTCGAGTTCGTCCGCATCGCCCCTGGCCGCAGCTACTCCGAATACATCCTCGGCCGGGTCTGTCACCTCGCGGTTGAGGTTTGACCCGCTTGGTCTCTGCTATGATTTTTGCACCATCGAGGGAGGACACAGCATTTATGGAAGAACAGGGCGGGACCACTCCGGGCGCGCGGCGGAATGAAGACATCGCGCTCGATATGATGAAGTTTATCGCCGTGACTACGGGATACGGAAAAGCCGGCTCCCCGGGAGCAGGGTTTCAGGGCGAAACGGTTTCCAAGGCCGAAGACTACGCCCGCCACCTGCTGGACTTATACGGACAATGTCTGACGGCGGTGCAGGGCAAGAAGTAATCTCATCCCCGGGCAAACAATGCCGGAGCGCTCAGCTCCGGTTTTTTGTTGTCACCTTGACCAGTGATTCCGGTCACTGCCGGCCGGATAGGCGGGGCCGACCATCAGCATGACGAGGTGCGAGATGGCGAGCCTTGATCCGAACTTTTATCTGGAAAACGCCAATATTCATCACGAGCACGAAGAACTGATGGCGCAGCTGGACCAACTGGAGTCGGCACTGGAGCAAATCACGTGCTACTCGGAAATCTTCAGCGACCTGGCTACCGCCAACCAGGCCGTGAGTCGTGGCAAGTGGATGGCGGAGTGGCTGCCCAAGCACTATGCGCACGAGGAAACCACGGTACTGGAAACCATCGCCAGGATGAGTCCGGAGCTGGCTTCGTTCGCCCGCGAAATGAAACGCCAGCACCAGGAGATGCGAATCAAGCTGGAGAATTTCCGCGATCACCTGGCCCACCTCAACCAGCAGTCCGATCTGGAAAAGGCAGTCGCCGAACTGAAGCAGGAGGGCAAAGATCTTACCCGGGTGATGCGGCAGCACATGGCGGCAGAAGAGAAGAAGTTTGACGGGCTGGAAAACTAGGAAGGCTCAGAGACAGGGACTGGTTGCTGGTTCCCAACTGCGGAGTGAGCGAAAGTGCCGGCTCCATCGATGAGCCTGGTCACCGACAAGTTAGTCCTCTGCGTTTGACTGGGGCGGTAACGCCTTCCAGCCAGTGAGCCAATGCCGGTTGTCCCGCTAAGCCAGAGCGGCGATCTGGGTTTCCAGATCGGCCAGCGCCCGGCGCAACAACTGGGAATATCGCTCGCTGTTGCTGCGCTCCAGTTGCTGCAATATGCCTCTGCGAGAAAGTACCAAATCGTTCAACTTGAATTTGGTTTGCAATTCCTCAGCGGAGAAGCGGGGTATTTCGTTAGGGGAGGGTTGAATCTCAGACTCTTCTATTTGTGCTTCTACAGACTTACTTTCCCAACCACGTGCCATGAGTCAATTATAGCGTCGTAGCCCCTCATTCCGCTCGGTAAAAAGTTCGTGAAACTGCATCCAAAGTGTGATCCTTCCCAATCGAGACCGTCGAAATCGATTCCCAATCGGTGACCGTCGCAACCAAGCCATAGAAAACGGGCAGTAGAGTCACCACGCCGGCTGAAGTGAGGCCGGTCGACCCATCCGGACCGCAAGGCGAAGACTGCCGATGCTGTGGTTTCCGTATTTGGGAAGTAATCATGGTCGGCCAGTCAAACATTCGTTGACGAACCGCGGCGCAGGACCAAGAATCAAAGTAACCATAGGATAGTTACCCTGATGCGAATCTTGGTAGTTGAAGATGATGCGCCGCTGGCCAGCTTTGTTCGCAAGGGGCTGGAGGCCGAGCACTATGCGGTTGACGTCGCGCCCGATGGCGAATTAGCCCGGCTGATGGCAGTTGAGAGCGAGTACGATCTGCTGATTCTCGACTTAAACCTGCCTAAGCTGGACGGTATCAGTGTGCTGAATTCGGTGCGACCCAAAAAGCCTTCGCTTCCAGTACTGGTGCTTACCGCTCGCAGCCGGGTCGAGGATCGAGTGTTGTCCCTCGACACTGGTGCCGACGACTGCCTTATCAAACCTTTCTCCTTCACCGAGCTGTCGGCCCGGGTGCGGGCACTATTGCGGCGCGGCCCGCGCACCATCGAAGCCGTGCTGCGCGTCGCCGATCTGGAACTGGACCGGGTGGAACGCAAAGTAGAACGAGGCGGCAAGCGCATCGAACTTACCTCCAAGGAGTTCGCGCTGCTGGAATACCTCATGCGCAACGCCGGCCGCCGCGTGACTCGGGCCATGATCGTCGAGCACGTGTGGAACCTGTCGTTCGACACCACCACGAACATTGTCGACGTGTATGGCAGCACCATCGACCAGGTGCTCAGCAGTCAGGATTTCATCAATAGCGAAAGTGTTCAGCTTGCCCAGCAGCAAAACAGTACAGTGGGGGTCGACATGAACGTGGCTGCCACGAACTTGTCCAACGCCCAGGAAGCGCGCAACGCCGCAGTGCAGGCCGCCGCCACCACCAGCAGCGTCACCCTGATGGACTATCTGTCGACGGCTAGCGGCGGGTAGGAAGGCGAGCCATCCGCCGGGTCGCGGGCTCATTGCGGAATTAGCCATGGCCATCCGCGGCGAAACCACAGGCAGCGGGACAGCGGGATGGTAGGCTGTACGGGTCATGACTGCCGACGAAATCAAACAACTCCTGCAACTGGTACCGCTGTCGATCGAAGGTGGCTTCTTTCGCGAAACCTACCGCTCGCGTTGGAATGTCTCCGCCGAATACCTGCCCGACGGCTTTGCCGGCTCGCGCTCCATCGGCACCGCGATCTACTACATGATCACTCCAGAAACGTTTTCCGTTTTGCATCGCCTGCCGGGCACGGAGGTCTTTCACTTCTATCTGGGTGATCCGGTTCTCATGCTCCAGTTGCTGCCGGACGGAAGCTCGCGCACCATTACCCTGGGCCCTGATCTGCTGAATGGCCAGCAACCGCAGGTGGTGGTCAGGGGGCACGTTTGGCAGGGGTGCAGGTTGGCGCCAGGAGGGAAGTGGGCGCTCATGGGAACGACCATGTCTCCGGGTTTCGATTACGCCGATTATGAGAATGGAGATCGCGAGCAATTGATCGCACAGTATCCGGGCGCAGCCCAGAAGATCAGGGAATACAACCGGTAGGGCTGCTGTTCGCTCTTCGCTATTCGCTTTTCGCCAACCAGGCAAAACCTTCTGGCTCAGTTGCGACTCGCAATCTTGGCCCCATCAGGCAGTATGCAGAGCGAACTTGGGAATAACCAGGTGTCCCAGCCCGATCACATGTCCACACATAAAAAGTTGTACGGTCCTCCGAGGAACTCGGCTTGAGGCGTCCCTCCCACCGCTAAAGCGAGGGGCTTTCCTGTCAGTCCTACAGAGTGGGACTAATATCTTGCGGTTCGAACTCTTGACACACTTCCACCCTGGTAGGTCCAGTAACGGTCCAGATGCGAAAGGCGAGAGGTTAAGAGCGAAAAGCGAATCGTGGGGCTTCCTCATCCACACTTTCCCGTGCCATGGCAGGTCCGGAATTTCGATGAGCAATTGCCCGGCTCGGCCAACTCGCCGTCGGGACCGATGCAAGTCTGGGTGTGCATACACCAGAAAATGCCGTCGTTGGTGGGAGGAACGGTAGGATCGGGTTCGGTCGCGATGAATTGTCCCTTCCAGCGCAGGGCCGGGCACAACTCTTCGCGGTTGGTTTCGAAACGCCCGGCATCGAGATTGAGCATCACGCGGCACCTCCGGAATTATGCTGAGCGTTCAAGACCGCCCGCTTTACCGCAACTTTGGCCAGCGTGATCTTGTACTTGTTGCGGCTGAGCGGCTTGGCTCCGGCCAGCGCAGCATTCGCCGCGGCCATAGCAGTGTCCGGCGTGATGCTCTTGCCGATTAGCGCCTGGCCTGCTTCTGGCGAGACCCACGGAACCGGCGCGACCTGCCCCAGTACGACGCGAGCGCTCTTCACCGTTTCCCCGTCCATCTCCAGAGCCACACTGGCCATGGCTAAAGGCCAGTCGAAGGCCGCTTTCTGTCGAACTTCGTACACGCCTACTTTCAGGTTTCGCGCAGGCGGAGGCACGACCAATTCGATCACCATTTCGCCGGGCTTAAGATCGTGTTCAAGTTGATTGTCGGATTTCGGGATCACAAAGAATTTCTCCAGCGGAATCTCGCGCACCCCGCTCCCGCGGCCTTCGCCGAGAAGAGACGGATCTTGGCGCCGTAGGCGATCAGCACCGGTGCGATGGTCGAAGGGCTGACGAAGTAAGCGGGCCCATCGTTGCCAAGAATGGCGGCGTAACGATTGTCGCCCTCCAGCACCATCGACTTGCCGTTGGGAGCTTTGGGGAACAGTCCCAGGCCGTTGCGAAAATACCAGCAGCGCGGACGCTGACACATGTTGCCGCCGATGGTGGCGACATTGCGAATCTGCGGACTGGCCGCTTCGTTGGCCGCCTCGATCAGCACCGGGATAGGCGCTCAGATCGGTTTTCGCGTCTGCGAATTCAGCAATCGTAGTCAGCGCGCCGATGCGCAAACCGTTGCCGGGCTGATAGCTGATACCGCGCAACGAGTCGATCTGCTTGATATTCACCAGACGATTCGGCGTGACGACATAGTCCTTCATCAGCGCCAGCAAGTCAGTGCCGCCGGCGAGGATTGCCGCGTTCTCGCCCAGCAGCGTCGCGACCTGTTCCTTATTCGCCGGGCTGACATATTCAAACGCTTGCATAATTCTCCTAAGTCCCACAATGTGGGGCTAGTCGAGGACCAAAAAGGCATGTCCTCGCCAATGGTGGAAGCGCCGGGCTTTAGCCTGGCGAAATCAAGCCTAATCAGGAACGGCTTCAGCCGCGGTTGGCCGGGGCTAAAAGCCCTTTCCAGAGGGCGCGTTTGTGGCACGGCTGAAGCCATGCCCTTCCACCGCTCGCTCACATTTTTTCGTGGCTATCGATGAAGCCCCGAAACTGCAAATACCGCCGAAGCGACACTAATTCGCCGCATTATCCGTCCTGCCTATTCATTGCCGTGCCCTCCAGCGCTTCCAGCACGCGCTGGGGTGTTAGCGGCAGGAAGGGCACGCGCACTCCGATGGCATTGGCCACGGCGTTGGAGATGGCTGCTCCGGGTGAGACCACCGGCGGCTCAGCCAGGCCGATCACGCCGCGCTCGTCATAACCCTTGCCGGTCATCATGTGCACTTTCAACTCGCCGACATCGGCAATGCCGGCGAGGCGATAGAACTCCATGTTCGGATTCAGCATGCGTCCGGTCACGGGGTCGAGTATCTTCTCCTCGTAAAGCGCGTAGCTGATGCCCATGATGAGCGCGCCCAGCACCTGGCTCTCAGCCGTCTTCACATCCACCACCAGGCCGCAGTCCTGTACCGCAACCATTTTGTTGACGCGCACGATGCCGGTTTCGATGTCGACGGAAACATCGGCCATCTGTACTCCGCCGACCCCGCTATTGGTGAGGTCAGGCGGCTTGGACTTGTCGGGGTTCTTGCCGCGCACGGTCATAGGCATCGCGCCGATTTTCGCGCAGGCATCTTTCCACGACAGGCTCCGGCTGGGATCGGATTTCACTCGCACGGTCGCGTTGACGGCCTCCAACTCCTCCGGTTGCGCTTTCAGCGCAGGTGCAACTTTGGCGAACAGTTGATCGCGGGCGTCCACGGCGGCGCGCCGGGTTGACGAGGTGACGCCGCCCGAGGTTGTGCTGCCACCGCTGGCGCCAGAAACCGGATAGCGGCTGTCGCCAATCAGCAACTTGACGTTGTCCATGGGAATGCCCAGAGTGTCGGCGGCGACGATGATGATGATGGTGCGCGCGCCGGTACCCAGGTCCTGCGTGGCCATCTTGATCTCAACTGACCCATCAGGATGAATGGTGAGGTCGCAATCGCTCTCGTGTCCGCGGCCGCCCCAGGCGTGCATCGAGAGTCCCAATCCGCGCTTCACCGGACCCGGCGTCTTGTCGCCGCGGGGATGCCAGTTCTTCTTCCACTCCATCATCTCGGCCGCGATAGGAAATTCCTGACGATAAACGTTGGCCCGCGGTCCCGCGATTTCCAGGTTGCGGGTGATGAAGTCCAGCGGATCGATGTTCAGCTTGGCGGCGAGGTCTTCGATGGCCGACAGGCTGATGACCGCGGCCTGGGGATGATTGGGCGCCCGCCAGGCCCGCGCGCTGCCTTGATTGGTGGCGATGGCGACGTTCTGTTTACGCTGGTTGGGAATGTCGAAGATGTAGGGCAGCGGCGGTGTGCCTCCGCCACCCATTCCGCCCGTGCCCCAGGAGCGCGACTCCCAGGCGATCAGCTTACCGTCTTTGTCGGCGGCAATTTTCACCCGCGCGAACGACGAAGGACGCATGCCCGCGACTTGCTGTTCGGCATCGCGTTCCAACATGATCTTCACCGGCTTGCCGCCCGCCGTTTTGGAAAGCTGTGCGCTCGCTATGCCCCAGCGATCAGGCGAGAATTTGCTGCCGAATCCCCCGCCGATGTACTGCTGCATGACTTGAATGTTGCCGGCGGGAATACCGAGCGGTTCGGCGACTTGCGGAGCGATGCCTGACAAGTTCTGGGTCGAGATGTGAATCAGCATCTCTTTGTCGCTCGGCCATTCCGTCGCCATGCCGTGAGTTTCCAGGCAGCAATGAGTGATGGTCGACGCTCCGTAGAGACCTTCAGAGAAAGCTGCGGCGGAGGCAAACGCCTTGTCTGGGTCTCCCTGCGTCTGCACCGCGGTTTTCTTGTAGGGAGAGCGCGCAGCGGTCGCGGGCGCGTATTTAGCGGTGCGCAGTGCCTCCACCACCTTGGAATCAACCCCCGACGCCTGCGCGTCTTTCAGATATTTCTCGTCGGGATGGAAGCTGATGCCGTTCTTCTCGATGGCTGCGATCACCTGCTCGTCGGGGACCTGGTTGTCTTCCATGTCCTCGAAGTCGTCGCGGCTGAGGGGGCTGTTGTCGGGAGCAATGTTCGTCGGCGGCTCGGCGTCGGAAACGAAGTGCGGCAGCACCTCATACTCAACTTTGATAGCGCGGGCTGCGTCTTCGGCGGTCGGTTCGTCAACGGCGGCGACGGCGACGATTTCATCTCCTGCCCAGAAGATTTCGGTGCCCGGCTTCTGAATGATCTGAACGGCTTTGACCCCGGCCATCTTTTCCGCAACGCTGGTATCGATGCTGGTGATGCGCGCGTGCGCATAGGGACAGCGTAGGATCTTGCCGGCCAGCAACCCGTCTGGGTTGTAGTCGTACGTGTATTTGGCGCGGCCGGAGACTTTTACCGGACCATCGACGCGCGAGATCTTCTTGCCCAGCAGCGGGCGGGTTGCGGGATCGGGCCACTGATATTCGCTCACGAGGCCCTCCCGTCGGTCTTATTGGTAAGACGAGCCACCTGATTCTTACTGGTAAGAGCCACGGCGCGAATTCCGTCGTACGTCCCGCAGCGGCAAAAGTTGCCGCTTAAGCCACGTCGAATGTCATCGGGCGAAGCATTGGGATGTTGCTGGAGGAAATGCGTGGTCGCGACTACAAAGCCGGGAGTACAAAAGCCACACTGCTGCGCGTCATGGTCGATGAAGGATTGCATCAGCGGAGTCAGAGCATCGCCTTCAGCCAGGCCTTCGATGGTGGTGATCTTCGCGCCTTGCGCGTCGATCGCTAGAATAGAGCAGGCATAGACAGGCTTGCCATCCATCAATACCGTACAAGCGCCGCAGACTCCGCGATCGCAGACGCGCTTGGCGCCGGTGAGATCGAAGGTCTCGCGTAACGCATCCAGCAGAGTCACTCGCGGCTCCAACTGCGCCGTAAGTTTCTTGCCGTTTACCAGCAGAGTAATTGGGGCCTTCCCCGGACCGTAGACCGTGACATCTTCGCCTGCAGCCTGCACCACGGTTGGGCCCAAAATCAACGGCACGGCTACACCGATACCGGAGATCTTCATGAAATCGCGCCGGGTAACCCCTCCACCTGATTCGGGTTTATGCGCGGCATCGTCGTCGGTCATCATGCCTCCAGGAATACAAAGAAAAAGAGCCTGAGCTGCGAGGCTGCAGCCTGCGAGTATAACTCCGGCGGGGCGCACCCGGGGGTTAGTTGAGACGAAGCGGTTCAGGGAGGTTTCGAAAACAGCAAAGAAGGCGGCTATGGAGAAGCCGCCTGCGAGAAGTGTTCGACTTACTTACTTTTTCAAGGTGCGAACGTAGGTAACCAGGTCTTTGATTTGGGCGTCGGTCAGGGTCCCTTTGAAGGGTTTCATCTTGCCCTTTCCATTGGTGATGGCAGCCGTCAGGTCGGCATCTGACATGGCCTGGACATCAGGACCGCCCAGAGGTTTCAGGCCCATAGCTTTAGCCATACCCTCGGCCGGTACCCCACCCGGACCATGACAGCCTTGGCATTTTTGCTTGTAGATGTCGGCGGCGGACTGCGCCACGGCCAACGGAGGCAAGGCCAGTGCGATTACAAAGCTGAAGAGAGCAATGCGTTGTAAGAGTCTCAGTTTCATGCGTTTCTCATCTCCTTAAGCGAACCGCTTGGCGAGGTTCGCGAGAAACAAAAAGTGTCGCAACAGGCGACCAAGGTACTGTACTCCTCGCGTTCGGAGTTCGCTATACAACTTCCGCGTAGGAGGTGGGGAAAAATCCTTTCTAGCGGGTGATATGCCGCAAAGCTTGGCCGGCGGCAACCGCATCAGCTTCGTCCGGCTCGTGGCTAAGATTATCCGTTTCAATTACTTAAAGAGTTCGTCATCGGGGTTCAGGGTTTGGCATCTGTAATGCCCTTACAACGGTCAGACCGACGTGGCATGAGAGGCACCCCGTGGAACCGACGTTAGCTGTAATCGGCTTGAACTTCCGCACTTCACCAGTCGCCGTGCGTGAACGCTTCTGGATCAGCCCAGCGCGTCGCGTCGAGACGCTTCACCAACTCGTGCGCTCCGAAGGCGTCGAGGAAGTGATCGTTCTGGCCACCTGCAACCGCACCGAGTTCCTTCTGTGGGCCAGCGATGTTCCCACGGCCGCCAATTCCGTATTGCGGTTCCTGACTCAGGAATACCAGCTGAAGCTGTGCGAGTGGTCGCACTTTTACCGGCTCATGGACGATGTTGCCCTGACCCACGTCTTCCGCGTTACCTCCAGTCTGGATTCGATGGTTCTGGGCGAGCCCGAAATCACCGGGCAGATCAAGGAAGCCTGGTCGCTGGCGCAAGAGGCGGGAACCACCGGTCGCTTCCTAGACGCGGTCATGCAAAAGGCGCTCACGGTTTCCAAGCGGGCGCGTACGGAAACCGCGATCGGCTCATCGGCTGTCTCCGTTCCCTATGCCTGCGTAGAGTTGTCGAAGAGCGTGCTGGGAGAGCTTAGGGGCAGGGAAGTGCTGTTGATCGGCGCCGGAAAGATGAGCGAACGAGCGGCGCACTACCTGATGAAAGCGGGGGCAAGCCAGGTGAAAGTGATGAATCGTACGGCCGCTCGCGGCGAAGAGCTGGCGGAAAAGATGGGGGCCACGCCCGTCTCGTACGAAGACAGGTTCCAGCATTTGAAAAAGGCAGACATCGTGGTCAGCTCCACCGCGTGTCCGCATGTCATCCTCAGCCGCCAGGATGCGGAAAATATTGCCAAAGAGCGAAATCACAAGCCGATGGTGATGATTGATGTCGCGGTACCTAGAGACATCGATCCGACAGCGCGTGAAGTCGAAGGCATTCACCTCTTCGACATGGACGACCTGGAGCATGTGGTCAAGCGCAACGCCGTAGGCAGGCAGTCGGCTGCCGAAGCCGCGGAAAAGATTGTGCAGGCGGAAGTGCAAGGCTTTCGTCGCAAACTGATGGCGGAGCGAGTAGTGCCCACCATCGTTGCCCTGCGTCAACGCCTCGATGAACTTTGCCGGCAGGAATTGGAAGTCCTACGCCAAGAATTTGGCCCTTTCACGGAAGACCAGGATCAGGCACTTACTGCATTGACCAGCCATATTACGCAACGAATTGCTGGTTCACTGGCCCGTGAATTGAAGGAACTTCCAGAGAGGACCGAACAGGACATGTTGACCGCCGCAGTCGGGCGCCTGTTTCACCTTGAACGGCCTTTAGTGGCTGCCGCCGGCACCAAGAACTAGGAAGTAGCAACTAGCAACTAGTAAAGCAACTAGGTAAGACCCAGTACCACTGGCGAAATAGCAAGGAAAGCAAAGAACCCACAGCAAACAGCGAAAAGCGAAGAGCGAATAGCGAAAAAACAAGGAGTTTCCCGATGTCACCATCTGCGCAAGACGAAAACAGCAACAGCAATGCGGGCTTTACCACGGTCCAAGCCTACACGCTGGCAGTGATCACGCTGGCGATCGGGATCGCCGTCGGCTACTTCGCTCGCGGATCGGCCGGCGTATCGCCCAGCAATAACAGTGTGCAAGCGTCAGCACCCGGTGCCACGGGCAGCGCTCCGATGGGCTCGGCGCAATTACCTGGAATCGGTTCGACGCAGCAGCAGCAGGCAGCCTCTCCCGAGATGATTGCCAAGGCGGCCGAGCCGTTGCTGGCTCAGCTGAAAACCAGTCCTAACGATTTTGAAACGCTGGCAAAGCTGGGCAACCTGTATTACGACAGCCAGGCTTATCCGCAAGCTATCGAGTATTACGAGAAGGCCCTGAAGGTTCAGCCCAAGAACCCCGATGTGCGCACCGATCTGGGAACCGCGTATTGGTACACCGGCAACGCCGACAAAGCCATTGCCAGCTTTGAGCAGGCGCTGGTGATTCGGCCGAATCATCCGGAAACTCTGTTCAACCTCGGAATCGTGAAATGGCAAGGCAAGAAAGACCCTCAGGGCGCGGTGGTGGCGTGGGAAAAATTACTACAGGCCAATCCGGATTATCCACAAAAGGACCAGGTACAGATGTTGATTGAGCGCGCGAAAATGCACGGAGCCAACCCAACCAAAGGTTGAGTTAGCTTGCGTGTGCGTGGGAGTTTCTACTCCCACGCACGTGATCGCTCACCCCGGGACGATGCTGGCGCAGAGCTCGTCTCGGGGCTTTTTCTTTTTGCAGCCATACTCCCGGCCTTGCGACGGCGGCTGGCGTGGCTCCCGAGTCCAGCTTTGGCTGCGAACAGCCCCAGTCACTGATCTCCTGCCAACCGCTCGCATATAATCCTCGAAATCAGAGGATGACGAATGAGTTCCGTAGGCGTAAGCGGTAAACCCGTGGTTGTGTCCCCGCCGAATTCCAACCCGCTCACGACGTTGATCAGCCGACCCTGGATACTCGGCTTGCTCCTGGTGGTCGCCACGGTTGCTCTCTATTACCCGGTCCACGGACATCCCTTCCTCAATTTCGATGACAACGACTACGTGTTTGAAAATCCCCACGTCCAGGATGGGCTGACCCCGAGTACGATCAAATGGGCATTCACCAGTTCCTTCGCTGCCAACTGGCATCCGCTGACCTGGCTAAGTCACGCATTGGATGTGCAGCTCTTTGGGACGGAGCCCGCCGGTCCGCACGACGTCAATATGCTATTGCACGCCCTGGATGCGGCGCTGTTGTTCTGGGTGCTGTTGCGCGCCACCGAATATGTGGGCCGCAGTTTTATGGTGGCCGCGTTATTTGCTTTACATCCTTTGAATGTCGAATCGGTAGCCTGGATAGCCGAGCGCAAGACCATGCTCAGCACAGTTTTCTTCTTGCTCGCCTTGGCTGCTTACCGATGGTATGCGAGTGAGCCGCAGGTGGGACGCTACACCGCAGTCGCCGCGCTATTTGCCCTGGGCCTGACGGCTAAACCTCAGATCATCATGCTGCCGGTCATCCTGCTGCTGTGGGATTACTGGCCGCTGCGGCGCGTCTCGTTCGGCTTCAATAACGACTCGGAGGCCAGCCCGCGAAGAACGCTTTATCCGGGCCAGACGCTGTGGTGGCTTTTGCTGGAAAAGATTCCGCTATGCCTCATCGCGTTAGCCAGTGCAATCATCACCATAAAAGTTCAGCACGGAGCCAGAAACTGGTTCCCGCGTACGGCGCGGGTGGGTAACGCAATTCTCTCTTATGCCCTCTACCTGCGAAATATTTTCTGGCCGACGCGCCTTGCAACGCTCTATCCCCACCCTGGAGCGTCGATCAGTTGGTGGCAGGTGTCGGTTGCGGGCATCGTACTGCTGGTCATTACCGCATTGGTGATTGCTGGTCGACGCTATCGCTACCTCTCTGTGGGATGGTGCTGGTTCGGAGTGATGCTGGTGCCCATGCTGGGTATCGTGCAAGTCGGCATCCAGGCCATGGCGGACCGGTATACCTATCTCTCGGCCTTGGGCGTATTCATGATGGTGTGTTGGGGCGTGTCCGACTGGTACGAGCGAAAACACCTGCCGGCCCTCTTGTTGTCAGGCATCAGTATCGTTGTCTTGTCAGTGCTGGCGCTGGTCAGCCGCCATCAGATTGACTATTGGAGCAGCAACGAGGCTCTATGGGCGCACACCTTGCAGGTCACCGGCCCCAATTGGCTAGCGGAAGATGAACTGGGCTCGATGCTGGCGATGCGGGGCAGGGTGCCGGAAGCCATGCCGCACTTCTACCGCGCGATTGCGATGAACCCTTCGGATGGCACCAGCAACATGGCGATCGCGATCTATCAGTTCCGGCGAAAGGATTATGCAGATTCCATCGACCACTACCGGGTCGTGGTGAAAACCGAACAAGGAAAACCGAAGGCGGTGATCGATGCCTACCAAGGCATGGCGAAAGCCTACCGGGCTCTGGGGGACTCGGCCGATGCAGAGGACTGTCTGCAGGAGGCCAAGAAGCTGAGCCCCTGAGAGTTAAGAGACCTTTGTTACGCGACAAGATACCAGACTAGATACTCGGCTGGTCCCGATTACTCCATTGGCAAGTTTGGAAGGGATCGTTCAGCCAGGCCTCCGCGGATGTGGGAAAAACGCCTGATAGTCCGTTCGTGAAGGTGAAAACCTTGGCAAAAACTAAAACTATAGTGCTAATAATTGTAGCTCTATGGTGATATAACAGCCTTTTCTCCAGTCGCTTTCAAGGGAAATTGCCTAGAACAATGTCGCAAACGCCTGCACAGCTAACCTTCCGAAACCCCCAAATTATAGGGACTTAGCGTGGCATCCGGATTGCTCCTGTAAAGGTAGCCTCTCTCGCTATGGGGCAAATGTGGGTCTATCCGTGAATTGAACCTAAAGGAGGGTTCGTTCCTTGAAAATGCGTATTGCTTCGCTGTCACTGCTCGCTCTTTGTCTGACATTGGCTGCTGTTCCTGCTATGGCTCAGACAGATGTGTACGACAACGGTCCCGTCAATGGACAGGATTTGGGCTGGACCATCAACTTCGGTTTCTCCGTTAGCGACAGCTTCACCCTCGGCAGCGGCACCACCGTTAGCGGTGCGTCGTTCTGGGCTTGGCTGATCCCTGGCGATACCCTTACCAGCGTCGAATTCCAGATTGGCGCGGCAGCGTTCGGTAACGAGCTGCTGGACCAGACTCTGAACGTGACCGCCTCGAACTGCTTCTCGAACCAGTTCGGCTACAACGTTTGCGATGAAACCGCGACCTTCAACGGCGGCGGCGTAGCTCTTGGCGCCGGCACCTACTGGATGACCCTGAGCAATGCTAGCGTACCGAGCGGCGATCCGGCTTACTGGGATATGAACTCGGGTCCGTCGCAGGCCCAGGAAAACACCATCGGAACGGTTCCTTCTGAGTCGTTCACGATGTGGGGCGGCAGCGCCACCACCACCACCACCAGCACGACCACCACCACTGGCACGACTCCTGAGCCCAGCAGCATCATGCTGTTCGGTTCTGGCATCCTCGGCCTGGCTGGCCTGTCTGCGCCGCAAGCTGTTCTAAATTCAACCGACCCTTCCCCCAGGTCATTTCAAGCCGGAGCCCAGTGCTCCGGCTTATTCTTTGCGTGGGAGTTGTCAATTACCATTGGGGAGTGTTCTTGGCTCCGCCGGTTGGCTGCATGTTCGCCCTCCAGGAATTATCTCGCCAAGGCATCAGGAAATGCCTACCAATAGCTTTTGCCTGTCCTCCAAGGGGATCGTTTATACTCGTGCCCAACCTTCCGGTATCGATCTACAGCGCCACCCGCACTCGAGGACAAACGATGAAGAACATCTCCAGGCCGCCGACTAGCTATAGAGTATTAATGCTCTTGATTATCCTTGGATCGTGTGTGCGGATCTTTGTCTGCTTGCAACACAATCCAATGGATTATCTGTGGTCGGACCCGCTACGGCATTGGCAGAACGGATTGGCCTTTCCTCGGGGCGGTTATTTCGGCGCCTCCGATCCTATCCTGTTTCAGGTCTATATTTTTGTTCTACAGAAGGTGTCCCATGGCAATCGCATCGTGGTAGGGTTGGCCTCAGCCCTGCTCTCGGTGCTGATGCCTTGGACGTACTATCGCGCGGCACGGGATTTTGGATTACGTAAACTTCCCGCCTTATGGGTGTGGTTGCTGATAACCGTCGCTCCCTCGTTGTTGGCCATTTATCACTACCTGATGACGGAGACGCTACTGCTCCTCTTGGAGGGAGCAGCGCTTTGGATGACGGCGCTCTATTTACGCAGGGGCGGAAGCAGAGTCTATCTGGCGAGCGTATTCTTCTGGACGCTGGCCTGCCTCACCAAGCCTAACGTTATACCTCTGGCGGGAGTCTGTCTTTTATGGAGTTGGTGGAAGAAGCTGCCTTCGTTTGGCGCGATAGCGGCGGGATTCGCCCTGGTTTTGATTCTGTTGCTGCCGCAAGCCATCCGGTCCAAGGTGGGCTTGGGCTTTGTCGCTCCCTTTGGCAATCCCTGGTTGACGAGAATCCAGCACCGGTCAGGAGCCACCACACTCGGTCTCAATTACTATAGCCATGCCAGGAAGGACACCCCTTCCTCCGCTCTTCGCCAAAATGTCTATTATTGCGGGTTCACGTCTCCCAGTAGCAGTACCTATCCCTTTCTGCCCTTTAGTCGTTGGAGGATACGGAGAGCCTCCAACAATCCAACCACAATGGTGATTTCCATTAACTCGGCCTATGGAGCTCAGGGTTGGAAGGACGTTTACGACTCGCTGCATGTAGGTTGGCGCGAGTGGCTGGCCCAGTGGCGAGAAAATATTGTACTGTTCTTCTTCGCGCCTTCATGGCCAGAGATCCAGGTAGGGCAGTGGGACGACCAGCTTTCCAATATCACAAGATGGGTATGGGCGCCGCTGGTCGTTTTCGTCCTGGTTTGTAATGCCCGCGGCTTCCTGCGTCGCCAATTCGATTTGATCCCAGTCGTGGTTACGCTATTCACCCTATTCCTGGCGCTGCAAAATACAGTGACTTTCGAAGGGCGATACCGGAAGCCGCTGGAACCCTTGCTGCTGATGAACCTGGTCTGGATATTGGGAAACAGTGACGCGGCGCAGGATAGCAAAGACGAAGTTCGAGGCCATTAGCGTGGGCGGCAGGTTGAGGGTGTGGGAAAGCCAGGCGCAGGAGTCGTCCCGGTGCCATTGGCGGGGCGACGATTGGGTGTAATGGTTTTGCAGGTAAAGTTATAGTCAGGGAGATGAGTCAAATGCACTTCTTGCAGCAGGGGAGGGCCTAGTGTTGGCGGACCTCAAATCGCAACCGGTTCGGAGCACTCTGAGTTCGTTCCTAGTTGATTCCCGGGCGCAGAACATTCTCCTCAGTCTCGCCCTGATACTCGGGACCGTGCTGGTATATCTGCCGGTTCACGGGTTCGCCTTCTTCAGCCTCGATGACCGCTTCTACGTCCTGGATAATGTGCATATTCACGATGGCTTGAACTGGACAACCATTCGCTGGGCCTTTACTTCCTTTGACCATGCCAACTGGATTCCGCTAAGTTTTCTCTCCCATGCGCTGGATTACCAGATGTTTGGTCCCGACCCGGCAGGCCACCATGACGTTAATGTGCTATTCCATGCGCTGAATGCCGCGATCTTATTCTGGGTATTGAAACGCGCCACCGGCTATGCCGGCCGTAGCTTCATGGTGGCTGCACTATTCGCTCTGCATCCCCTGAACGTCGAGGCTGTTGCCTGGGTTGCGGAACGAAAGACCGTGCTCAGCATGCTGTTTTTTCTGCTTGCTCTGGGCGCCTATCGCTGGTACACGGAACAACCGTCCGACCGCCGTTACTTCGTGGTTGCAGGACTCTTTGCTCTAGGATTGATGGCTAAGGCGCAGATTATCACCCTGCCTTTCGTTTTGCTTCTCTGGGACTTCTGGCCGCTCCAGCGCATGTTTCCCCCCGGCCAGCACGCGACGGGCTTTCCCGGAAAGGACGTTCTCGGCCTGGTCAAGGACAAAATACCTCTGCTGTTCTTGTGCGCTGCGGATGCCATCTTCACGATCTTCTCGGAGGGGGTAGCTCGTCCGCGTTTTTGGCCACCTTTTACGGAGCGTCTAGGGAATGCAATTTTCTCCTATGGACGATACATCCGAACCATCTTTTGGCCGTCCGGTTTGGTACCGATGTATCCGAATCCGGGAAACTCCCTTACCGTCTGGCAGATCGGAGGGGCATCACTGCTTCTGCTGACCGTCACTGCCCTGGTGGTGCTGGGCAGGCAGCGTCGTTACTTAGTGGTGGGGTGGTTATGGTTTCTCGGTACATTGGTTCCGACGCTGCAAATTGTCCAGTTTGGCAAGGAGGGCATGGCTGACCGGTTTGCCTATCAGGCATTGATCGGCATCTTCATCATGATTTGCTGGGGCGTATCGGATTGGGCAAGCCAATATCGACTATCTCCCGCGTGGCTTGCCGGCGCCAGTGCCGTGGTTTTGCTGGCTCTTATTATGGTCACTCATCAGCAGATCGGTTACTGGAAGGATCCCCACACCATGTGGACCCACGCTCTCCAGGTGGTGAACAATCACTGGGAGGCTGACGATCAGTTGGGACTCGAGTTAGCGCGGCAGGGGAAGCCCGATGAAGCCCTGCCGTATTTTTACAAAGCCACTCTTAGCGCCCCCGACGATGCTCTTAGTAATGTTCAGATTGCGCTCTACGCGCAGAAACATGGGCATCTCCAGGAAGCCATTACACGCTATGACCACGCTTTGCGCGATCCGGCCCTGCCCTCTGAACAATTGCCCTATATTTTTGGGAACATGAGCCTCGCTTATCGTCAGTTAGGAGATGTGGCAAAAGCCGAGGAATACGCGGCAAGAGCCCGGAGCTTACAACAGAAGTAAGCCCGGCCGCCGCAAACGTCGCAGCTGAATCGGCGGGCAAGCAATCGCCGAGAGTGACGATCGATTCTCCGTTCAGTGATTGTTGACGTTGGGGTTCACCCAGTGAAAGCCGCGGTTCATGAGCGGATACATCTCTGGATCCGATACGTCAATGCGCTTCAATTTCGCGTTCACCCGGTGGAATCCCACGTCGCCTTGCAGAATCATCTGATCCGGCTGGGGATACTCTAGCGCCAGTGTGGCTTTCCAGTAGGGATCGTTTTCATTGTGGAGGACGAAGGTCTTCTGTCCCTCCTCCAGCTCCATGGCGTATTTCGCCTGTCTGCCGTCCATCAGCTGGATTGTCAATACTTTTGGCGCATCAAAAATCACATTCTGCCAGCGAGTGGCGTCGGTGAGCAGGGGCGGGTGGGGTGTGCCATCCACAACCAGTTCATCGACCCGCCAAATGCCGCGAATCGGAGGCGGTAAGGTGGCGGTAAGATCCTTGGCATCGAAAATAGACTGGCGTCCGGCTACGAATGCCACGTAGACGCCGAACACGATGGGCAACAGCATAGCGGCCCAGTTCGTAAGTTTGTCTTTGAATAAAGGAACCTCTGGCACCGGGTCCGCGCGACGATTCAACAGGAAAACGTTGACCAGCCTTTTGAAGTCAGGGATCAGCAGGAACAGACACATCAGAATGAGGTGAAACGACAGAATCTTCCGCGGCACATCGTAACCCACATTCAGCATCAAAACATTCGTCATCATGGCGATGCTGACGATTGAGCCCAGAGTTACCAGGCCGGGCAGGATGATGAGCGCCCCTCCCAAAGCCTCGCCAAGTCCGCCGAAGAAGCTGTAAGGCTGCGACACTCCCATGAATGCCCAGAGCATACCCAGCGGAGTGGACTGGCCGATGGGCTGCACCAGCTTGGCCAGGTTCGGCGGTGGGAACTGGGCGCCCAATAGCTTTTTCACGCCATAGCCCAGCATTCCCCATCCTACCGTCATACGCATTAGCAGCCGGAGCCACTGATGCAGGTGTTGGTAGTTGGGCCGTTTCCTATCCAGCAACGACCAGACGGCTGTAATGATTGCAGCGAATACGATCAGACACAAGAGGAGCACGTAGTCGTATAATTCATCCCCGCTGCCGTTCGGGATCTCCGCCAAATTGCCTTTCAGGTGCAGAATGTTCATGCCTACCCAAGGGACAATCTGGTGCAAAATTCTTATCAGCAGGTTGGGATGGGTAAGCGGATTGTAGGGTCCCAATGATCCCACCGGCCCGGGTGCAATGTAGAGAAGGTAGTAGCAGAATACGAATCGGAAGCCAATGCGGGTGGGAAGGGACCAGATTGGCGTGTCCTTTTCCATCGGCGCGGTAACCGTGGCTTCGCGCTGCAACTGGGGTATCATGAGGGCCCTCTTATGGAACAGTGGTTTTGGTCGTATCGGCGCGCCCCAGATACGTGTCAGTGTGAGCGCGGAACCCGAAGCTCAGGCATTTTCGCTCGAATGGACACTTTGTGCAACTGTCTTTAATCGCAAAATGTCCTTCGGCGACAACCGGCTTGGCGGGTAACTCGCGTAGCTATGGCTTGTGCTTGGCAGCCGCTGCCAAATGGCGAAGCTCGTAGATCTTGCGAACGCACTCCTCGTAGTTCGTCGTATCGTGCAGCGCATAATAGGCCGCCGCCATGTTTTGATACGCCTTGGACTCTTCCAGAGGGTCGTCCATTCCCGTCAGGGCTAGCTTGTAGAGCCGGATGGCTTCCTGCAAGTTTCCTTGCTTTTGCTCGTGAATGGCAAGGAACAGGTGAGAACCGGGATCGGAGGGAGCGATGGCCGCCGCCGCCTGATAATGGGCCAGGCTTTCATCGGCGTGACCCGTGCTTGCCAGCAGGCCGCCTACCATGTCTTCGGCCACCCAATTATTTTTCGTTACCGCCAAGGCGTGCGACCACATGGTCAGATTGTCGTTCCAGTAACCGATCTGGCGATAGGTCAGGAAGGTCAGCGCCAGCAAGACAAGCAGGCTGACCGCAGGCAGCAGAGCGCGAGGAAGATGCTTTTGCTTAACCCAGTCCGCCAATCCCCAGCACACTATGATGAAAAGCCCCAGAAACGACTGGTAAGCGTAACGGTCAGCCAGCGCTTGTCGCCCAACCTGAACGATGCCGATGGTCGGCACCATGGTTCCCAGGAACCAGAACCATCCTACGGGCAGATAGCGGTGGCGGTAGCCGACGATGACCAGCACGGTGATCGCTAGCAGGAAGAGCGATACGAGTAAGACCTCCCACACCGGAAAGAGGCTGCCCGTGTGGAGATACATGATGGCCAGCTTCGACGGCCAGACCGCCTTCTTCATATAGCGGACATAGGCCATGAGCGAGTTTTCTATCCGGATAGGCCAGGTGTAAGCCCAATATTGCGGACGCCCGACCCGTTGCGCCTTCATGGTCGCCAGCGAGCTGGCCGCACACAGCACCAGCAGCGGAATCTTCTCCACCAGCAGCCAGATGAGACTTCGGGCGGGCATGGCCGGCAACGGTTCCTCTTCGCGCGCCGGCACGCTGGCAAACATCCGCCGCAGAGGCCAGTAATCCCACAGCAGCAAAACGCAAGGCAAGGTGATGATCTGCGGCTTGGCCATCAATCCGCCGGCGAACAGCAGCGCGACCACCGCATAGGGTCCCACCCGCGGCTTGCTGGCGTACCAGCGGTAAGCTGCCAGCGCCAGCAGGAAGAAAAAGGTGCTGAGCAGGGTCTTGCGTTCCGCCACCCAGGCTACCGACTCCACGTTGATGGGATGTAAGGCGAACAGCGCCGCCACCATGAAACTGCGGCCCAGGAACCCGGTCGCCTGCAGCAACACCCAGAACAGCAGCACCGCATCGATGGTGTGCCAGATCACATTGGTTTCGTGATGACCGGCGGGATCGATCCCATAAAGCTGGCAATCGATGGCGTGCGACACCCAGGTCAGGGGATGCCAGTTGTTATCGTCGAAAGTGGTGAAGGCCCACTTGATGGTGGTCCAAGTCAAGCCTTCCTGTACATGCAGATTCTCGTAAACGTATCCCTGGTCATCGAGGTTCGAAAACGGATGATGGAGCACCGGCAGATAAAGTACGACCGTGACCACGATGAGGAGAATGCTAAGACCGATGGCCCATTTATGTTGCGACGTAAACCAGCCAAACCTGGGCCGGGAAACGGTTTCCTGCGCGGAAATCAACCCCACACTCTCCATTGGCGCTCCGTAATCGCCGCGATTATAACCGAGGCTCGCATCCGGCGGCTGTGACGTGGTTCACAACCGGGCCGCGCGGGTTGCCGGAATTTAAGACACGGCGCAGCCGATTCGGCTGGGTGAATAATCGCTAGCGAAAACGACGAATCCAAGACTTCGCCGAACTCGCTAGTGAGACAAGAGGCGCTCCGCGGTCCGCCGTGCTTTACCGATGTCCGGAGACATCCCTTCTGCCTTTCGCGTTGCTTCCTGGGCGGGGAGCGACTGACCGTCGGCTTGCAAGGCTCCGGCCAGCAGCAGATATCCAAAATCGGAGGGCTGAACTTGCATGCCCTGCGAGTAGGCGGCAATCGCTTTTGGCAGATCGCCGGATTTCTGCGCGGTAATGCCTAGGCTGATCCACGCGCCGCCGAACTCCGGATTCGCCTTCACCGCTAGCTCAAAGCTCTTCAGTGCGTCCGGATTGTCGCCCAGATCGCGGTAGGCGTAACCCAGATTGTTGTACGCTCTGGCCTCGAGCTTGGAATTCCGGGCGAACTTCACAGCCGCCTGGTAGCGCTCGATAGCGCCCGGCAGATTTCCCCGCGACTGCTCGTACGTCCCGAGGTTGAGATTCACATCGGGGTTGGTGGGATTGATGGCAGCAGCAGCCCTGAAATGTGGAACCGCAGCTTCCATGCTGCCGGCTTTCAACAGCGCTGTCCCCAGATTGTTCTCCGCCAGCCAATTGCCGTCGGTGACCTGCAGGGTGTGCGTCCATAGAGCGATGTGATCGTCCCAGTATCCAACCTGGCGATAGGTCAGCATCATGAGCGCTGCCAGGATTACGGCGCTCACGGCAGGAAGCAATGCAGCAGGCAGTCGTCTCTGCGTCGCCCAATCGGTTGCGCCCCAGCAGATCATGAGGAACAGGCCCACGAACGGCAGATAAGCGTAGCGGTCGGCCATGGCCTGCGTACCCACTTGCACCAGACCGATCATGGGAACCAACGTTCCCAGAAACCAGAACCAGCCCACCGGCAAATAGCGGTGACGCCTCATGGCGAGCACCCAGGCGGTTACCGCGAGCAAGAAGACACACGCGGCTCCTACTTGCCAGACCTTCAGCGAATGTTCCGGATAAGGATAGAACGGCGCGAGGTGTGATGGCCAAAAAGCTTTTCCGACGTATCGCGCGTAGGAGACAATCGCGTTTTCCAGCCGCAGCGATCGGGAATAAAAGCTGGTGGCTCCGCCCGCTTTTTGCGCTCTCATGGTCATCACTGCACTGGCAGCGCACAGTCCCAGCAGCGGAACCTTCTCCCAGATCAGATACCACAACGGCTTGGGAGCAATAGCCAGCGCAGGCGCGGCCGGTGCTGGAGCAACGTCGCTAGCAAAGGAGAATCGCCGCAGCGGCCAGTAGTCCCACAGCAGCAGCACGAACGGCAAGGTGATGATCTGCGACTTCGCCATCAAGCCGAGAGCGAACAAGCCTGCCACAACTAAGTAACGGCGATCGCGCGGCTCGCGCGCGTACCAGCGATACGCCGCCAGGGTCAGCAGAAAGAAAAACATGCTGAGCAGGTTCTTGCGCTCGGCGATCCAGGCTACCGATTCAACATTAATGGGATGAAGAGCAAAGAGCGCAGCCACCATCCAACTGCGCCCGACGTATCCGGTCGCCTGCTGCAGCACGCAGAACAACAGCAGGGCGTTCGCGATGTGAAACAGCACGTTGACATCGTGCGGGCCGGCGGGATTCAACCCGAAGATTTGGCAATCCAGCGCATGCGACAGCCAGGTGAGGGGATGCCAGTTCGCCGCATAGGAGCTGGTGAAAGCCCACTTCACCGTATCCCAGGTCAATCCTGAGCGAACGTGGAAGTTGTCGAAGACGTAGTCGGCGTCGTCAAAATTCGCGAACGGCTGGCTGTGGACGGGGAAATAAACCGCGACGGTGGCGATGACCAGAAGCAGGCCCAGCAGGATGGTCTGCCTCCGCGGGGAGTTGGCGAGGCCGGCAAGGCGAGGCTGACCTTGGGTTGCAGGACTCAAATCAACAGAAGCCACTCATCCTCCCCGGGTTCGATGATTCTACATTCCATGCGACCTTGCTATGGACCCTGCAACCGCTTGGCCGTGTCGAAGCACTCGTGAGCTTGTCCGGTATCTCCGAGAGCCCGATATGCCAGGCCCATATTGTTCCAGGCCTTGACCTTCAATGCCGTACTGGTGGTCAGCAGGATTGCTTCCTTGTAAGACTCGATCGCCTCGCCAAAATTTCCGTGCTGTTGCGCGTAGTAACCGATGTTGAAGTGGCTGATGGGATCGACGGGGTGAATTTGCGCCGCCTCGCGGAAGTGCGGGATAGCCAGTTCCAATTGCTTGCGTTCGATCAGCGCTCCGCCCAGATCATCCTGCGCAATGTAATTCGGAGCTGTGACCTCGATGGTATGGGTCCACAAGGTGACATTGTCGGCCCAGAAGTCAATCTGCCGGCGAGCGGTGAGGGTTAACGCCAGCAACACAGCGGCGCTCACCACAGGCAATACCGTGGCGGGAAGATGATGCTCAGCGAACCAATCGGCTACGGCCCAGCACACCATAAGGAATACGCCGACCAGGGGAAGATAGGCATAACGGTCGGCCATGGCCTGCCTGCCCACCTGTACCAGGCCGATCATGGGAATCAATGTCCCCAGAAACCACAACCATCCCACCAGCAAATAGCGGCGACGGCGGCGCTCGACCACCCACATGGACACGGTCAGCAAGGCCAGCAATGAGCCGTAAACCTGCCAGGCTCGCAAGGACGCTCCGGGATGGGGATACATCGGAGCAAGATGCGCTGGCCAGATCGTCTTTGCCAGGTATCGCGCATACGAGACGATGGCGTTCGACAGCCGCACCGACAGCGGAGCCATTCCCATCGGAACCATCGCGCCAGCGGCCCGCTGCGCCTTCATGGTGATGGCGGCGCTGGCGGCGGCAATCGCAAACAGCGGAATCTTTTCCTCGACTAAAGCCCGCAGGCTTTTCGTCGGCAGTCCTGCGGTGCCTTCGCCGGCGCGAGCCTTTGCATCGGAGGCGAACGACATTCGCCGCAGCGGCCAGTAATCCCAAAGCAGAAGTACGAAGGGAAACGTAATGATCTGCGGCTTGGCCATCAGACCGAGCACGAACAAAACGGCCACCACGGCGTAGCGATCGGCTCCGGGCTTGCTGGCGTACCAGCGATAAGCGCCCAGCGCGAGCAAGAAAAACAACATGCTCAACACAGTTTTGCGCTCGGCGACCCAGACCACCGACTCCACATTGATGGGGTGCACGGCGAACAGCGCCGCCACCATGAAACTGCGGCCGGCAAATCCCGTGGCGCGCTGCAGCACCCAGAACAGCAGTAGAGCATTCAGGATGTGCAGCAGCATGCTGGTCTGATGATGACCGCCGGGATTCACGTCATACAGTTGGCAATCCAGCGCGTGCGAGAGCCAGGTCAGCGGATGCCAGTTCCCGCCGTCGAAGGTAGCGAAGGCCCAGCTGACGGTATCCCAGTTCAAGCCCGACTGGACCTGAATGTTCTCGGTTACGTAAACGTCGTCGTCGTAATTGACGAAGGGATGACTCTTGACCGGATAGTAAAGGCCAATCGTGAGAACGATGAGAAACAGGCTGTAAACATAAGCCTGCCTGCCGGGCCCGGCGAGCACGCCCGCGCGAGGCGATTGAATCGCTTTCCCTGGATGCAACTCGACGGAACTCACCTGATCCCCTTCGCTGGACGAGTATATCCGATTGGCCGCGGGTCGCTGTTCGCTCATCGCCCTTCGCTTCCGAATACAATCCGTGCTCCGGACCAGGATGCAGGCTGAGTTGAAAGGTCATGATGACACTCACGATCCGACACTGAGATTGCAGGGCACAAAATCAGTGGGCTTTACTCAGAGACAAAATGTGTGGCACTGCGCTCTGGCGAATAGCGAATAGCGAATAGCGGCCTTACTGCGCGTAGTATCCCTGGCGCGCGTGAATCTCCAGCTTTTGCGGTGTTTGCACTTCCACGCGCAGGGCGTGAAAGCCAGGCCGAGGCTGCGGCGGGAACGATACGTAATACTGCGCCCTGAGTTCCTGTTCGATCTGGGCAAAGGCTCCATTCAGGTCGTGGCTGGTTTGCGCGACGTAGGAACGGCCGCCGGTCGCGTCGGTGAGCCGCTGCAAAATCTGGTCGCCGCGATTCGGCGATCGTGAAGAGTGCAGGGTCAAGGCGTAAATCTGGATCTCGCTGCGCTGCGCGATTGCGACGACGTCGGCCAAGCTGCGAAAGCTATCGGTATCATCACCATCGCTGAGCACGACAATAGCGCGGTGAACCAGTTTGTCCTGGTCGTGCCCTGACAGTTGCTCGGCGCATGCAGAATACAGCGCGTCATAGAAGCGCGTGCCCCATCCGGGTTGCTGGATGCGATAAACCGCGTCGGTCAGCTGCTGACGTTCGGCCGTAGGTGTCTGCCAGACGCGTACGGTTCCGCCGAAAGCCATCACGAACGCGTTATCGGTTTGGGGGCGCATCACCCGTTCCAGGAAGCTTCGGGCTGCAGCCTTTTCCTCGGGCAGCACGCGTTTGACCGAATCGCTGGTGTCCAGAATGATACCCAGCCGTAACGGAAGATTGTCATCGCGTTCGAAGTCGGTGAATCGCGGCACTGGCGACTGATCGTCAAGGACGCGAACATCGGCAGGGGAAAGGTTCCGCACCAGCCGGCCTTGCTGGTCAGCCACGGTGAACTGCAGTCTGACCTCGGGCACGTCGTGGTGAAAGGTGTACCCGGGCGTATTGGCAGGGAGGTAGTTGCTGGTTTCCGGCAATACGGGAAGTGGTGGTATGAGTGCGGCGGCACGGCTGGCGTCATAGTCGACCGAAAACGCTGCAGAACTGGAGGAGCCCGGATCGGCGGCGGCGTTGTCGAATTTTCCTGCCGCCCATTCGCCAACTCCCGCCAGGGTCACGCCACCTAGGGCGAGCGATAACCCGGTGATAAGCACCGACCGCTGCACAAGGGAGTTATCGGCCACCCACCCGAGCAGCTTGAGAGGAACCAAACGTTGAGGTGCATCAAAGCCAACAAAAGCCGCTGGAGTTTCGGTTTCTCCGGGGCCCTGGTTCGTACCTGCAACAAAACTGACGGCTCGCTGGACAATGTGCACCAGCACAGGAATTTGAGCCTGCACGGTGCTACCCCACACTGATTGGGAGGCATATTACCCCAATTTCGATGTCCGGTAGCGCCTCGGCAAACAATTTTGTTGGGACGGCACCGCCCTCTTCAGAAGCGATCCATCCCCCATTGGTGGGATGGCCAGTCTCATGCCTGCCCGTCCTGTAGTAACCTATTGCGAGAAGTAAATGCCCTCGGAAAAAGTCTTAATCGTCGACGACGAAAAGCTGGTTCGTTGGTCTCTGCGCCAGAAGTGTGAAGAGTGGGGTTATCACGTACTTGAGGCTGACAACGGCTCGGCTGCGCTGCGCGTGGCCCACAACGAGTCTCCCGATCTCGTGTTGCTCGACGTGCGCCTGCCTGACGCCAGCGGTATCGAAATCCTCGAACAACTGAAGAAGTCCGGCGACGCGCGCGCCGTCATCATGATCACCGCTGACCCGCAGCTGGAAGACGTGAAGACCGCGTTGAAGCTGGGAGCCTACGACTTCGTGGGCAAGCCGCTGGATTTCGACGAGCTGGCGGTCGCGGTCAAGAACGCGCTGGAGACGACCCGCCTGCGATCGGAAGTGGAATCGCTGCGTGGCGAAATGCGGCGCCGCACCGGCTACCACAATGTGATAGGCGTGTCGCAGAAGATGTCGGAGTTGCTGGGCTTCGTCCACAAGATCGCCACCAGCGAGGCGACGACGATTCTGGTGCAGGGCGAGAGCGGCACCGGTAAAGATCTCATCGCCAAAGCCATTCACTATCAAAGCCGCCGGCAGGAAAAGCCCTTCGTCGCCATCAATTGCTCAGCGATCCCGGAAACGCTGATGGAAGCTGAACTCTTCGGTCACGAGCGCGGAGCCTTCACCGACGCCAAGGCCATGAAGAAGGGGCTGTTCGAGATGGCCGACGGCGGCACGTTGTTCCTCGACGAGATTGGCGAGCTGTCACCGCTGCTGCAGGCCAAGCTGCTGCGGGTGCTGGAGGACCAGGTGATTCGCCGGGTGGGCGGCGTGCGCGACATGCAGGTGGATGTGCGAGTGATCGCAGCCTCGAACCGCGACCTGGAACGGGCGGTGCGCGACAACACGTTTCGCCAGGATCTGTATTACCGGCTGGCCATCATCTCCATCTTTCTGCCGCCGCTGCGCGAACGCAAGGAAGACATTCTGCCGTTGGTGGAGTTCTTCATCGGGCGCTACAACCGCAAGTTCCGCAAGAACATCACCGGCATCACCGACGAGACGCGCAAGCTGATGCTGAAGTATGACTGGCCGGGGAATGTCCGCGAGCTGAAGAATGCGGTTGAGCGCGCCATGATTCTGGAAGAGACGAACGAACTCCGCCCTGACTATCTGCCGTTTGCCGTGGCCCAGCAACACTCCGCCTTCACCGCGTTCGAGCAGTCGTCGGGAAACAACAATGGCGGCGCGGTGGGCAAGGCGTTGCCCGACGGCCGCAGCCTGCCTAAGCTGGAGATTCCCGAGGGCGGCACCTCTCTGGAAGAAGTTGAACGCGAGTTGGTGGACCTGGCGATGAACCAGGCCAACGGCAATCAAACTCACGCCGCCAAGTTGCTCGACATCAGCCGTGATGCCCTGCGCTACAAGCTGAAAAAGTTCGGCCTGATCCACGCCGAGGAAGACGAGCCTTCAGCCGCTACATCGTAGGAAAACAGAATCTACGGGTGCCTCGGGTCTCGCGGTTTTCGAGACCTGGGAGATTGCGGTCGACGACTGCGAGAAAGTTGTCGTTTCCTGAATATCAGCCCGTGCATCGCGATGACGAAGTCCCAGGTCTCGAACCGCGAGACCCGGGGCACCCGCAGATGGGGCTTGTACGCCCAGAGTGAAACTGCTCTAGTTTCTCCCGGCAGCAATTGCTGCCACGCCGCTCACGCGGGCCCTATAATGGGCCCAAGTAGCCAGTCGTCCGTTATCCCTGAAACCGAGACGCTTCCCCAGAGCGCCTCCTTATTGTTGACAGAATGTAACTGGTATTTTGCCGTGCGGATATTGTCGAAAGCAGACGAATTGCAAGAAACCCGGTTCAGGGTCGTCCCGCGGGGACGAAAGGAGCTCCCATGCGAAAGCTTGCCATTGCTATCGTCGTGATCGTGGTCATCGTGGTTGGGGCGATGTTGCTTCTGCCCCACCTCATCGACGTGAACCAGTACCGCGGGCAAATTCAGACGGAGTTGCAGAAGCGGCTCAACCGTCCGGTGCAACTGGGACAGCTCTCTCTGGGCGTGTTTCCTCTCCGGGTGGAGGCAGCGAATGTCATCATTGGCGACGATCCCAGCTATCACAGCAATGTGCCGTTTGCGCAAGTGGCCGAGCTCGACGTCAGCGTCAAACTGTTTCCCCTGCTCACCGGCAATGTTGAAGTCGAAAGCCTGGAGATGAAGCGGCCCAAGATTGAGTTGATCTGCAACACTCAGGGTGTGTGGAACTTCTCGACGGTGGCGAACGCCCCAGCCGCACCTGTCGCGCCCGGCGTTAAGCCGGCGGCGCCCAGCCCGCCACAGCAGCCCGCAAAACAGCCGGCAGCGCCCGCTCAACCCAGCGGTTTCACCCTCAGCGAGTTGACGATCTCCGACGGGCAGATTGCCATCACCGATTACCAGAAACGGCAGCCGCGCGCGGTCTACGATCACATTGACGTAACCCTGAAGGACTACGCTCCGGGTCAGCCGTTTTCGCTTGATCTCACGGCGCATCTGCCGGGCGCCGGCTCGCAGACCTTCCGCATCAGTGGACATGGCGGTCCGGCTAACAACGCGAACATGGCCAGCACGCCGTTCAAGGGAACTCTGAAGCTCGATGAAGTTTCGCTGTCGGCGGCCCAGAAGTTTCTGAACAATGCTGCTCTGGAGGGAACCGATGCGGTGATCTCCGGCTCGACCAACCTCTCCAATGCCAACGGCAAGATGACCACTGACGGTTCGTTGAAGATGGAGAAGGTGGTCATCCATGGAGTGCAGGTCGGGTATCCCATCTCGGCCGATTTCGACCTGACCGACGATCTGACCAACGACGTACTGCAGATCCGAAAGGGAGCGATCAAGCTGGGTTCAACGCCGGTGTCACTGAATGGCACGATTAACACCAAGCCGAATCCGTCCGTGGTGGATGTGAACTTCAGCGCATCGAATGCGTCGATTGAGGAGGTAGCCCGGCTGGCGGCTGCATTCGGCGTGGCCTTCAGTCCTAACGCCAAGATCTCCGGACAACTGACGGCCAATGTTCACGCCCAGGGGCCGACCAGCAATCCGGCGCTCAATGGCAACTTCAGTGGACGCAACCTGGAAATCACCGGCAATCAGATTCCGCAGCCGGTCAAAGTACCGTCCATTGATTTGACGATGACGCCGCAGCAGATCCAGTCCAATAACTTCACCGCGACTTCGGGTGCAACCTCGCTGGCGGTGCAGATGACGATTGCGCAATACACCAGCAACTCACCCAATATCGATGCGTCGCTGAAGACCATCAACGGCAAAGTGGATGAGCTGCTGAATATCGCCAAGGCTTACGGCGTCGGCGGGGTTGAGGGCATGAGCGGGAGCGGCGCCATCAGCCTCGACGTTCACGCCACGGGCCCGATCAAGAATACCGACGCGATGAAGTTCAGCGGCAGCGGTTCGCTGCAAAACGCGTCGCTGAAGATGCCATCCCTGACCAAGCCGATCAACGTTCACAACGCGAACATGCAGTTCACCCAGAACTCGGTGAACCTGACGAACCTGTCGGCGTCGCTGGGATCGACCAACGCCACCGGCAATTTGAGCATTGCGAATCTGCAGGCTCCGCGGCTGACCTTCGCGCTTTCGGCCGACAAGCTGAACGTACACCGAACTGGAGCAAATTGCCGAAGGCTCGAATCAGAAAGCGCCGCCCCAAGAAGAAGGCTGAGGCATCATGGAGTCTGATTCCCACTGCCGATGCCGCGCCCGCTGCAGCCCAGCCTAGCTTTCTGGAATTAGCGACCGGCACCGGCACGTTGGCAGTTGGCACCATCCTCTACGAGCAGACCGTGCTGACCAACGTGCATTCCAACGTCAACCTGAATCACGGCATTATTCAGCTCAACCCGCTGACCTCGCAAATCTACGGCGGCCAGGAAAGTGGCAGTGTTACCGTGGACACGCGTCCCAATCCCATGACGTACGCGGTCAACGCCAAGCTCACCAACGTGGATGCCAACAAGCTGCTGTCGTCGGTCTCTTCGGTGAAAGACACGCTGTACGGCACCCTGGCGGCAACCACCAATGTGACCTTCGCCACGCCGGAATCAGGCGACATCGTCCAGACACTGAATGGGACGATGAATATGAATCTGGTGAACGGCAAGATCATGAAACTCGATTTGCCGGGAGAGCTGTCCAAAGTCGGAAAGTTCGGAGGCGTGACCCCCAAGGGATACACCGCCGTCTCGCAAATGAGCAGCACGTTCAACATCCATAACGGGGTTGCCCAGACCAACGACATGAAGGCAACGCTGGATATCGGGAACATGACCGCTGATGGAACCATTAATCTGGTGAGCCAGGATTTGAACATGCACGTGACCGCGGTGCTGAGCAAAGGCTTCAGCCAGTCCGTCGGGGGCACAGGTGTCGGTGGCTATCTGAATACCGCGCTGGCGAACAAGAATGGCGAGCTGGTGATTCCGGTGATCCTTACCGGCAGCATGAACCATCCCAAGGTCGCGCCCGACGTGCAGCAGATCGCCAAGATGAAGCTCAACAATCTCCAGGGTCTGGGAGGGCTGGTGGGACTGATTGGCGGACAGAAGGGGCAACAGGCAGCGGGCAAGCCGGCTCAGAATCCACAGCAGAATATACAAAACCAATTGCAGCAGTTGTTCGAAGAAACACTAGCGGACACAGTCGCAGGCAAGACAAAAGCCGCCCTCCGGGGCGGCTTCATTTCGAGTTTTGCCCACGCTAGGTGCTGCTGTGCTCCAGGATTCCCTTTTCCAGCTTCTCCTGGCACTCGATGCAGTGGCGGGTCCAGGGAACGGCTTCCAGGCGTTTGGGATTGATCTCTTCGCCGCAGGAGATGCACTGCCCGAAGGATCCCTCGCGAATGCGATCCAGCGCGCCGTCCACCATTTGCAGCAGCTGCCGGTCATTGTTGCTCTGGTGAAACAGAAATTCCTTGTTGTAGGAGTTGGCGGCCCGGTCGGCGATGTCCTGCGCCGATTCCACATCAGCCTCGCGCCCATCCTGCGCGGTACGAGTCATGGCGTACCGCAATTCCCGCTGCCGGTCCTCCAATCGTTTCTTGAAGGTCTCTAGTCTCTTTTTCTCCATAGGTACGTCCCCTGTCGATCCCGCAAGGAGGCCGCTTGCCTCCAAGACGAAAAATGCGGTGTGCGAACGGGAATGATATGCGTCTGGGAGAACGCACGTCAACTCTACCGCCTTTGACCCATATCCGATGACGGAATCCAGAGCCTTGGATGCAAGTTATCCAAAGCGTGATTCAAGCACAAAAAAGCGGCCTTCTGGCCGCTTTCAGAAAGAGGCAAGCGAGGTAGGGATCTTCAGGGGTGGCGATGCAAGGCGCTGCCCCGCTGAACGGGACAGACAAAGAAATGTCGAGACAGAAGGAAGAGGGTACACTTCAAGGTTTTTGAGCCTCTTTGGTACTGTTGCATATGCAATTAAGTCTCCAAATCCAGATACCGCGACTTTGTGGACGCAGGATATCCTCCGAAATGATTCTTATCAGTGGAGATAATCACTCTTTCGTCAGCAGGCTGGGAGATTGTTTTCGAGTCGAGGACGTCGGCTGGAGGTGGTATCTAGGTGCAAACTCTTAGGCGGTGAGGTTCTTATTCTGGGCCGCGTTTTGCTCTTCGATCACCTTCAACTTATTGAGCAACGCCTTATAGCTGATCTTGAGAATTTTCGCGGCTTGCCGCCGGTTCCAGCGCGTCTGGGTCAACACCCGCTCGATCGCTTCGCGTTCCGCCGACATGGCGGCCCGTCTTCCAATCTCCAGTAGCGACAAGGTGTCAGGGTCGGGGGAAGCCGTTTTCGGAGTATTGATCGGAATTGCGGAGGACTTTTCCTGAGGTCGGTCGACACCGGGCTCCGTATCCTCGCAACCCCCAGACCGGACTTGTGCCGGTCATGGAACTGACGATAGGTTTGTGGGTCGAGAGCTCACGAATGATTTGCGCTTCGTTGCCCACGATCACATAGCGCTTGACCAGGTTCTCCAACTCGCGAATGTTGCCCGGCCAGGTGTACTCCATCATGCGGCCGATGGCATAGTCGCCGAACGGCGCCGGCTGCTTGCCGTAAAACTCGCTGTACTTCCGCAGGAAATAATGGAGAAAGACCAGAATCTCCTCCCGGCGTTCGCGCAGGGGAGGAATGTGAATGGTGATGACGTTCAGGCGATAGAACAGATCTTCGCGGAACAGGCCTTCCTGGACTGCTCGCTCCAGCGGCTTGTTGGTTGCGGCCAGCACCCGAACATCGACCGAAATGTCGCGCTTGCCGCCCAGCCGGGAGAACTCTCCATCCTGAAGCACGTGCAGCAGCTTGGCCTGCAGTGCAGGATGCATCTCGCTAACTTCATCCAGGAATAGCGTGCCGTTATTGGCCAGGTCGAACTTGCCCAGCTTCTGGCGGTTGGCGCCGGTAAAGGCTCCGGGCTCGTAGCCGAACAACTCGCTTTCCAGCAATTCGTGCGGGATGGCGGCGCAATTGACTTTGACGAACGGCTTGTCGCCGCGCCCGGAGTGGGCATAGATCATGCGCGCAACCACTTCCTTGCCGGTTCCGCTTTCGCCGCGGATGAGAACCGTCGCGGTCGTGTCCGCCACCTGCTCGATGGTGTCTTTCACCTCTTCCATCTTCGGACTGGTTCCGAAAAGGCCGGCGAAATCGCCATTGCGTCGTACCTGATCGCGAAGAGGCGCGACTTCTGAGGGCAGGCGTTGCTTGTCGAGGATCTTATCGATGCGGAGGTCAAGGTCTTTCGTCTCGAAAGGCTTGCTCAGATAATCGTCGGCGCCCAGCTTGGAAGCGGTGAAGATAACCTCGGGACTGTTCTCGGACGACAAGAGAATCACCGCGACGTCAGGCTTGATTTGCTTGAGCCGCTCCAAGGTATCCAGAGCGTCAGATCCTGAGCTGGAGAGGTCGAGAAGGACCAGGCTCGGGTCATAGACCCGGAACATGCGGCGAGCTTCTTCTCCGCTGGCGGCGCTGCTAACATCAAGTCCCCGGCGCACCAGGTGGGCAGTGATTGACCTGCCCAGGTTGGCATCATCGTCCACGACCAGGACCCGGATCTTTGGACTTGGGACCATTCCACTCCTCACATCGCTCAACCAGAAAGGTACTGCCTGCCCCACACAGGGAAATCAGCGCTCAATTGTGAGAATCCCGATACCCACTTCGAGGTTGCACATGCCTGCTGACTCGGCCAACTGAGCAACAAGTCGGCCAGCCGCAGTCAAGAGCAGATTTAAATTCGAACGAATGTTTGGGGTGATTGTAACTCCACACTCGGCAGTTAGAACAACTGCGGAGTGATATTTTCCTGGGCGGCGAAAAAAAGGGTCAGCAAAATAGAAAGGCGACCCATAGGGCCGCCCCAGCAAACAACTTTCAGAGCGTCTCTAATTCCCGCCAGGTACCGTCCGCAGCTTTCCGGGCATGAAGTGGTAGGGCGGCCACGGTCCGGTGATGGTGATATGGCAGTCTTTGAAGTGCCGGGTCGCCGTGCCATAGCGGTTCTGATATTTGGCGACGGAATTGGAATCGATCAGGTGGGCAAAATCAATGAGCATCCCGCCGGAATCGGTGCGCTTGCAGATCACGTCCTCTTCGAGCGGAGAGAAAAGCTTGTGCACCTGCATGGAGAGCGCGCGGGCTTTGGTTTGCCGCTCCCGATCGCGTGTGGCCTGCTCCCGCAGCTTGCGCAAGTACTCGCCGCCGACTCCAGCCGGCAGCTCGGCAACTGCTTCTTCCAGGGTCCCGTCTTTCACCAGCAGCTTGAAATGCATTTCCGCCTTGCCGCGCAAACGGTCGACCGTCTCCAGGAAGGTCTTGCGATTGGCTCTGACCGCGCGACGCAGGGCTTCGTCGGAATCGAAGATGGTGCCAAAGCGGAAGGGAAGAACGGTGAGGGTGCGGAAACACTCGCTAACCACCCGGGCGTGGTCGACGATGGCTTGCTGGGTGAGGGTTTGGCCCGCGGAATAATCGCTGACGATAACTGCAAACTCTCCGCTGGGACATGCAAAGACCGAAGCGCCGTTTACGCCTCGGAGGTTCTCTATCGCAAAAGGGCGCCGGGCTCGGGTGTTGCCCTGGAGGCCCTGCTGCTCAGTAATACAGTACGCGTACCACGCCATCTTAGTCTCTCCTGGGAGTACTCGCACACAGATTTACGGGCGCTGTGCATGAGGGAATCTTGACTGTCGAACGTGGAACTGCAGATTCAGGCTTTATTTGGGGACGGACGAGGTACCAGCCCCAACACCTCTATCCTATGCCTTTCGCCTAACAAACTGCAATCAGTAACTTAGGGGAAGGGCAGGTTTTTTCGCATGGCCAGCGCCCTGGGAGTCCCTTCCGGCTGGGATTTCCCTCTTATGGCAGGGGCTGAGGGCGATCCGCGTGGGCGGGATGGCGAGCGGGACTTGTGCAGGATTATTTTCGGCGAGCGGTTTTCGCTGACTTTTTCGCGACCTTCTTGGCCGGGGCGGCGGGTTCCTCTGCAGTTTCTTCCAGGGCGCGGCGCTCCAGCGCCTTGGTCACCACGTAGGCCATCTCAGCGATCGGGGCGGGCTTGCCCGTCCAGATCTCGAACTGCCGCGCGCCTTGCTGAACAAACATCTCCAGCCCGGGAATGACCTGCAATACCCTTGGCCACGGCCATCTTGGTCAGCTTGGTCTCAGCCGGCGTGTAGACCAGGTCGAACACGTACTTCGTGTTCAGCTCTTTTTCTTCCAGCGGCGACTGCTTATTGCCGTTCATGCCGACCGGGGTCGCATTGATGATGACGTCGAACGACTGCTTGGCAACTTCGGCGCGCTTGAGGTACTTCACCTTTGCCTGCCGCGCCAGCGTCTGCCCCTTTTCGGCGGTGCGATTGGTGATGAAAACCTCCGCGCCTTTGTTCTTCAGGCCAAAGGCCGCCGCCCGGGCCACGCCGCCGGCTCCGACGATCAGGATCCGCGCGCCAGCCAGGTGCAAACGCTGCTCCAGCGGGACAACGATGCCGGCTACATCGGTATTGAAGCCGTAAAGCTTGCCATCGGCGGCGCGAACCACGGTGTTGCAGGCGCCAATCTGCCTGGTCAGCGGATCGGAATTCTCCAGCTCTTCCACGATGTCCTGCTTGTACGGCATGGTGATGCTGAGGCCGCGGATGGGAATGTCCTGCACGCAGGCCAGCAGGTCTTTCAGGCTCTTGGCGTGCAGCGCCAGGTAGACGGCATTGACGGTTTCGCGGCGGAAGGCGGCGTTCATCATCACCGGCGACAGCGAGTGCGCAACCGGATCGCCGGCCACGCCATAGACTTGGGTAGCCTGGTCGACCATATCGATGCGATAGATGTCGCGCAGCTCACCGGCCAGTCACCTGGCCGGGAGCGGTCTCCTCGCCTCGCGTCGCCGCCCCGAAGGTGAAGACGCTGCCGGCGCGAACTCCCAGCACGCGGCTGATGATGCCTTGCTCGCCCATGCACAGGCCGACCATCTCGTGCTTGCCCGAGTTGGCCTCCAGGAACTTCATCATCACCACGTTGTCGTAGAGATTGGTCGCGGTCGAAACCACTTTGTAGAAGTCCGCCGGATACTGGCTCATTTCCGCGAACTGTTCGTCTAACTTCTTGGTATTCTTGAAGTTGTGGTGCGAGAGGATGATTCCGACGCGGTCGTAAAGATCTCGCAGGTCATCGGCCTTCAGAGCCTCGGCGCTCTGCAACTCCAAGTCCACCAAGGGGAAACCGCAGTCCGCCGCCTTGCGCAGAACGGCCAGCTCGGCGGCCACCGAACCCTTGAATTTGCCTCCATTGACGGCCCGCCGGCAGGTCGCAATGAAGGTCGCCTCGGGATGCATCTCCAGGAAAGCCTTGAGCTTGGGAAGTGCGGCCAGCGGCTGGGAAAGGTAGTCTAACCTTAACTCAATAAAAGGGTTATCGCGCACCAGAGACTCGGCGCGCTCGATCATTGTAGGCGGCATCGGTGCCGACCACCGCCACGCAGAGGCGGGGCAGCCGAAAACGACTGATCCGGGATGCGTAAGTGCTTGAAGACTCGCGCATGTAGCTGCCCGATGGTACAGATGCACAACTCCAGATGCAACACTCTTGTCACAAAAATCGTGGGCAATCCAAGGAAAGTAACCTGGAGGGTACGAATCAGGGGTGGTACTGCGGGGTGCGAAGGTGAGATTTGCCGACTTCGGCAGGCCGTTGAAAAAATCGGAGAGGCGGATCCCTTCGTGGCAATTGACGGCTGCGAAAGACAATGTCAGCGAGAAACGGTGGAAAGGCATGGCTTTAAGCCGTGCCATCAGAGTGCCAGGTGGAAAGGCCTTCAGCCCCGGCCACCGCGGCTGAAGCCGTTTCTGATGGAGTTCGATTTCCCCAGGCTAAAGCCCGAGGCTTCCACCTGACTGTACGGCGCGGTCGAAGCCAAATCCCGTCAAAACATGTCAAATCCGATTTTTTTTTGGCCTGTTGGGTAGACCCAGCCTTCTGCAAATCCTATTCTTCCCCAAAGACTTCTGCGGTAAAGGCTTGCAGCTCTGCGCCGTGCTGCCAAGCCGCCGGGTCTAAGCCGGCCTTCAGGCAAGTTTGCGCCAGGAAGGTCTCGCGATCCCACTCCCATTCCACCGGAACTTGCGGCAGCAGCAGGCCCCGGCGGGTTCCCTCGGTCACCACCAAGCCGTGCTTGCCGATCACAACTTCCTCGGGACCGATCGGCCGCAAGGGCGAGAGCACGCTGATCTCGATCTTCAGCGCCGGTGCCTCCTGCCAGCGTGACCGGCTGGAACCGGGGATCATCGAAGGCGGCAGCCCTGGCCGTCTCGGCTACAGTCTGGTAGAGCGGCTGGGTGGGAAAGACGTATCCGATGCATCCGCGCAGGTGTCCGTGCAGGTGCAGCGTAGTGAAGGCGCCGCGGAACTCGGCCAGATGTTCGCTGGGCGGGCTTAGATCGAGCCGACGCTCTTCCAGTGCCGATTCAATCGATTGATGGGCGAGTCGCAGCAGCAGGGCGTTCGTTCCGAGGCGAGTATTCCGAAGGTTCTGCAGCGACTGCAGGGCTCGAGATACTCAGATTGCGGGGACATCGTTGCGCTTCCTGCGCCGGCTGAGCACAAAGGCACGCCGCCGCCGGCGCTTCTCGGCGTGGCGATCGATCTTCCTCCAGAAGCCTACGAAATAATCGATAGCCGAAGCAGCGACAGACCCACCATCACCCAGATCGAAACCAGCGCGATGGGATGCACCGGCAGGTTCAGCAAGTACCAGGGCAGGTGGGTCCAGTGATGGTCGATGATGGCCGCCACCACCGAAACAATCTGCACCACCATCTTGCTCTTGCCCAGCTCGCTGGCCTGGATGGTGAAGCCTTCCGAGGCGGCGATGGAGCGCAGGCCGCTGACCAGGAACTCGCGGCCGATGATGATGACCGCCATCCACGCGGGCACGATGCGCGGATTGAACTGCACCAGGGTAATGAAGGCGGCGGCGATGAGCAGCTTGTCGGCCACCGGATCCAGCAGCATGCCCATGGTGGTCACCTGCGCGCGCCGGCGCGCCAGATAGCCGTCGATAGCGTCGGTCAGCGAAGCGGCAATGAAGACGAACGAAGCCAGCAGTTCGCGCTCACCGTTGGTGGAATTGAACCGGCTGCTGGATAAAATCCAGATCAGCACCGGGATGCTGAAGATGCGGGTGAGCGTGATGTAGTTCGGGAGGTTCACAAAAAAGAGGGTGGCACACCACCGCGACCGGTTGCCGCAGCAACAAGCCGATTATGCTCTACCAGATTGGACTGAAAGCAATCGCAGAAAAGAGGCCTGGTAAAACCCTAATCGTCGTGGTGAACCACGATCTCGTCGAGCATGGACTGGCGCCTCATACTGCTCCCAATAGCTGTAGCCCACGGGAATGCCCTTCACCCAGTCAACCACCCCCATCCAGATGCGCAACGGCGTGCGGAAACCCAGGCGGAATGCGGCCACCGGATGGGCCAGAGTTGCGAGCAGGATGTACAGCAGGATGGCGGGAAAGGCCACCGCTACCGCAAGCAGGCGTAAGCAGAAGTACAGGCGTGGCATGTTGACCCTACAAGGAGAAGGCTCCCAAGGCTGCACAGCTTGAGGCTATTATGCCCCAACTGGAGCGCCGATGGTCCAGGTTCCGGGAAATATTTTTGTCCCGAGGTAGGAACGGCTCCCGCTGAGGGGAGCCGTTCAATGCGACCGTTAACCGTAGTCTAACTAAGCGTAAATTCCGCGTTGACGGATCGTGTACGCCACCCGATCGATGGCCAGCATGTAAGCCGCAATGCGGTTGTTCACATGATGGGTTTCGGCGTAGCGCACCACGTCTTCGAAGGAGGAAACCATGATGTGCTCCAGCTGCTCGTTGACCACCGACTCCTTCCAGAAATAGCCCTGGCGGTCCTGCACCCACTCGAAGTAGGACGCGGTCACGCCGCCGGCGTTGGCCAGAATGTCAGGCATCACGAAGACGTGCTTGTCGGCCAGGATGTCGTCGGCGGCTGCGGTGGTGGGTCCGTTGGCGCCTTCGACCAGAATCTTTGCCTTCACGTCGTCGGCATTGGCCGAGGTGATAACGCTCTCGGTGGCCGCGGGAACCAGGATCTCGCAATCGGTGACCAGCAGATCTTCGGTGGCGGCGCGCTCTGCGCCTTTGAATCCGTGGATGGTGCCTTCCTTCTGGCGAAATTCCCACAAGGCAGCGATGTCGATGCCCTTGCTGTTGTACAGGCCGCCGTCCCACTCGCCGATGCCAACGACTTTGTAGCCGGCCTGATGCATGAGCAGCGCGGCGTTGGAGCCCACATTGCCAAAGCCCTGGATGATCACGCGCGTGCTTCTCGCGCGTCATGTTGTGCTTCTTGATGGATTCGTCGCAGATAATCATCACGCCGCGGCCGGTAGCTTCGCGGCGGCCGCGCGATCCGCCCATATTCAGCGGCTTGCCGGTGACCACCGCCGTGACCGTCTGGCGCATGTGCATGGAGTAGGTGTCCATCATCCATGCCATGGTCTGCTCGTTGGTATTGACGTCGGGCGCGGGAACATCTTTCTCCGGCCCGATGAACTCGATCAGCTCGGAGGTGTAACGCCGGGTCATGCGCTCCAGTTCGCCGCGCGACATGTTCTTGGGATCGCAGATGATGCCGCCCTTGGCGCCGCCGAATGGGATATTGACTACCGCGCATTTCCAGGTCATCCAGCTGGCCAGGGCGCGTACTTCATCCAGCGTCACATCGGGAGCGTAACGTACGCCGCCCTTGGCGGGGCCGCGCGCGATGGAGTGTTGCACCCGATATCCGGTGAACACTTCCAGTTGCCCGTTGTCCATGTTGACCGGGATGTGAACGATGATCTCGCGATTCGGTTGTTGCAGAACGCGCCACAAGCCTTGGTCGAGGTTTAGTTTTTCGGCGGCCAGGTTGAACCGCGCAGCTTGTTGTTCCCAAGGATTACTTTCTTGCTCTAGTGTATGTGTGGTAGCCATAAAGTCTCCGAATATTGCGGACAGCCTGCAGTATGAATCAGCGGACGCCGTCACTTAAGGAGCGCGCCCGGTAGCGAGGCAAACCTTCAAAGTATATGCAGTGGCGTAGGAGGCGCGCAAGGTAAAGTGCGGTTACGGGGTCTCCCGTATAATCCCAGTAAACTTCGTAGCTGCGCTCAACCTCCGATGCTTACACCTGACCTCAAAGGCTTTCTGCAACTCAGCCGCGACGCCACCCTTATCCCGGTGGCGAAAACGCTGAGTGCGGATTTGCTTACGCCGGTGGGAGCGTTTCTCAGTATCGCTGTCCGGCAGAAGTATGCCTTCCTGCTGGAATCGGTTGAGGGCGGTGAAAAGATTGGCCGCTATACCTTCCTTGGCGCCCAGCCGCGAACCGTGATTACCGCACGCGGCAAGGACTTGACCGTCCACGATGGCTCGTCCGTGCGGCGCTACCAGGGCAGCGTCATGGACCTGCTGCGCGAGCACTTGCGGCAACATCGTCCTGCCAGCCTGCCGGATTTGCCGCCGTTTACCTCCGGTTGCGTGGGTTATTTCGCCTATGACATGGTTCGTCAATTCGAGCGCCTGCCGGACCGCACCAAGGATGACGTACGGCCTTCCCGATTGCGTTTTCACCTTCTACGACCGGCTGTTGGCCTTCGATCACTTGCGCCACCAGATTCACATCATTGCCGCTGCTGACGTGCGCTCGGAGTCGCCGCGAAAAGCCTACGACCGTGCCCTCGCCGACATCGCCTCGATCGAGGCGAAACTGGCGCGCGGCGTGCGCGGACAGCATATTCACTGGTCCGACAGCGGCAAGCGGAAGTCCATCAAGGTCCACAACAGCACCTCGCACGATGACTTCGTCGCCAGCGTCCGCCGGGCCAAGGAATACATTGCGGCCGGCGATGTCTTCCAGGTGGTGTTGTCGCAACGGCTGGACTTCAAGCCCCCAGCCGAGCCCTTTCAGATCTATCGCGCCCTGCGCACTGTGAATCCTTCGCCCTACATGTACTTTCTGAAGCTCGACGACATCCACGTGGTGGGCGCGTCCCCGGAGATGCTGGTGCGCGTCTCGGGACGAAAGCTGGAGTACCGGCCGATCGCAGGCACTCGCAAGCGCGGCACTGATCCGGTGCAGGATGAGCGCCTCACCGAGGAATTGCGTACCGACGAAAAAGAGCGCGCCGAGCATGTCATGCTGGTCGACCTCGGACGCAACGATCTGGGCCGGGTCAGCGAATATGGCAGCGTGAAGGTTCGTGACCTGATGTACGTGGAGAAGTATTCGCATGTCATGCACCTGGTGTCGGCGCTGGAAGGGCAGCTGCGCGGCGAGCTCGACGCTCTGGACGCGCTGGCAGCCTGCTTTCCAGCTGGTACATTGAGCGGCGCTCCCAAGGTGCGCGCCATGGAGATCATCGAGGAGCTGGAGCCGGTGCGGCGCGGAGTCTATGGCGGCTCGGTGCTGTATGCAGACTATGCAGGCAATCTCGACTCCTGCATCGCGATTCGGACGATGGTAGTGCATGGCAACCGGGCGTATGTGCAGGCAGGCGCCGGCATTGTCGCCGACTCTGACCCGGAGAGCGAGTATCAGGAGTGTATGAACAAGGCGAGTGCGCTGCTGCGAGCGTGCGAGAGGGCAAGCAGCAAATGAAGAGCATGCGCCTGATGGATCACGGACGGCGGCCTCGGCTGGTCGAGGCGACAATGCCTCGTCCCCGGCCGACGGATGGAGAGGTGTTAATTCGCGTTTCGGCCGCTGGAATCACTCCGACCGAGCCTCAGTGGTATCCCACCTCCCATACCAAAGATGGGGCGGAGCGCAGCGGCGCGGTGCTCGCGCACGAGTTCTCGGGTAAGGTTGCGGAACTTGGCAAGGGAGTCACCGGACTTGCCGAAGGCGAAGACGTCTATGGAATGAATGACTGGTTCGCCGATGGGGCCCTGGCCGAATACTGCATTAGCCGGCCTGCATGGATCGCGCCCAAGCCGGGACGTCTTAGTCATGTAGAAGCGGCTTCCGTGCCCATTGGAGCGCTCACAGCCTGGCAGGGTCTGCTGACCCGTGCTGGCTTACGGCTGGGGGAGCGGGTGCTGATTCACGGGGCCGCAGGGGCCGTGGGAATTTTCGCGGTTCAGCTGGCACGGCTGCACGGCGCGCATGTGATCGGCACTGCGTCGGCCCGCGATCAGGAATTCGTGAAGAGCCTCGGCGCACAGGAAGTCCTGGACTATCGGGCAGCGCCGTTCGAAGAGAAGGTGCGAGACGTCGATGTTGTCTTCGACGGCGTGGGTGGCGACACTTTGCGGCGGTCCTGGGGAGTGCTGAAACCGAACGGACGGCTGATCACGATTGCCTCCACCAGCGAGACCACAACCGAGAAGCGCGTGCGAGATGCATTTTTCATTGTCGAGCCTGACCATCAGCAACTGATGGAGGTGGCAAGACTGCTCGACGCGGGAGAGTTGCGGACGGTTGTCGGTGCCGTTGTCCCGCTGTCGCAAGCCGCCGAGACTTATTCCGGAAGCCTGCAGAAAAAGCAACGGGGAAAAGTTGTTGTGTCTATAGCTGCATCGGATACCGAGGAATCGACGGTGGGGCAAACCGGGTCGGAATCATGATCTTCGTTTTAGACAACTACGACTCGTTCACTTACAACCTCGTCCAGTACATTGGCGAGTTAGGCGCCGAGGTGTGCGTCTATCGCAACGACCAGACCACGGTATCTGACATTGAGGCACTTCGTCCGGATCGGATTGTGATCTCTCCCGGCCCTTGTACGCCGCAGGAAGCCGGAATCAGCATCGACGTAATCCGTCATTTCGCCGGCCGCGTTCCACTGTTGGGCGTCTGTCTTGGACACCAGGCCATTGGCGCAGCCTTCGGCGGCAACGTCATTCGCGCCTCGAACCTGATGCACGGCAAGACCAGCTCGGTGGAGCACGACGGCAAGACCATCTTTCGCGGCATTCCGTCGCCCATGATCGCCACCCGCTACCATTCGCTGATTGTCGAGGAGAAGAGCCTTCCGGACGAACTGGAGATCTCCGCCACCTGTCGTGACCGCGACGGAACGCGGGTAATCATGGGGCTGCGGCACCGGAAGTTTGCCGTCGAAGGCGTGCAGTTTCATCCCGAGAGCGTGCTCACCGAACAGGGAAGGCAGATGGTCCGCAACTTCCTGGAGCTATGAAGGCGCTAATTCAGCGCTTACACACTGATCAGCCAGCTTCAGCTTGATGATCGCTCGCCGCGACTACTGCGGCTGATTCTGGTTGGCGGGATTGAGTTGCTGCTGATACTGCTGCTGCTGTTGCTGCATCTGCTGCAGTTCCTGCATCAGCTGTTCCGGAGACTTCACGCCATTAGCGGGATCTCCGTTGGCTTGATTGGGATCCTGCTGGCCCGGAGGCATCATCATGGGACGATGGAATCCGCCGGGCGGTGGCGGCGGTGGTTGTTCCGGCACTGGATTCTCTGCCTCTACCTCATTGGCAGGAACTCCCTCATCCGGTTGCGCTTCGTCATCCACTTCCTGGTTCTGCACCTGATTGTTGTTTTGCGCCACGTTCACATTGCTGGCGCCCAGGCTCTGGCGCGGCGTGAGAATTACCTTTTGGACTGCGCCGGGATTGCCGGTCACACCCAGGATGATGTAGTCAAACTTCGATCCGTTCAGCAGGGTGTTCAAAACATCTTTGGGTTGCCCGGGGCCAAGTTGAGCGACTACTCGGTCACTACTCGCACTGGCCGGCATCTCAATCGAAGCGCCAGTCTGCAACTGCACCGCATGTAACACCTGCGACAGCGTGGAATTCCGGGCATCAATGCTGAGCTGTCCGCCCTGATAGGTAATATGTGGCGCCGTGGGCGGTGTCTGCTCCAGCGTGGGCGGCGGCGGTGGAGGCGTGGGCGCAACCTCAGCTATCGGAACGGGGTTCTCTTTCTTGTGACGCTTGTGGGTTTTGGATGGAGTCGCGCTGGCCGGGCTGGCGGTAGTCGTTGTCGCAGAAGAGGTGCTGGGAGCGGGCGCTTGCGGTGCGCGCGCAGTCGTCTGCGCCGACAATCCCCTTGCAGGCGCCAGAAGGCCGGCCGTCAGGACCAACGTCCATCCGAAATCTTTTCCAAGGCGTACCATAGAGTGTTTGACGGCCCTGCACCTGGATGGTTACGGCACCGCACTACCGTGTTTATTCTAAACCCCACGCGAGTGTAGCAGTTGCGGGAATGAGCCTGCCAGTTGTTTTTGGCCGCGGAATCCAGCTCTCGAACATCTGGCAAGGTGCAAACCGGCATCGCAGCTAAGGGGTCCACTTGAACTCCGACCCTGGCATGCCCTCTACTGATTGACCGCTCTGCCACGAGCGCTAAGGTAATGACTCCCATGTCCCACTTCGTAGATTCGATCCGATGGTTACGCCGCCTGTCATATTTCTTCCTGGTGGCTCTGGCGGTAGCGCCAGGTCTGCAGGGGCAGACGTGCTCGACCGGCCCTGATCTGGATGCAGCCACCAAGAACGCTCTGGATACAGCCGCAAAACAGTTTCTCGATATGTCGAAGAATGGCGATGTGGCCGGACTCAAGGCCAACGCCATACCCGCCATTACCGGCGACTTTGGCAGCATCGAGCAGGCGGTAGTCACTAACAGACAATATCTGGCGGGAGGGCAGGCCACTGTCAGCGGAACCTATCTGTTGGATGCCTCCGACGCCAAGGCCACGCTGGCGCGGGCGGAGTTCTTCTGCGGCATCTACAACTCCGCCAATCGGCTGGCCTTCTTCATCCCCAACTTGCCGCCCGGTCGCTACGGAATTGTGATTCAGAAGGTCAACGGCAAGGATCCCATCACCCTGACCCTGATCCTGCAGAATCTGGGCGGGTGGAAGTTGGCCGGATATTATCCGCGGCTGGACGCCGTCGGCGGTCATGACGGCGACTGGTACCTGGGCAAGGCGCGCGAATTCAAGACCAAGGGCCAGGTCTACAATGCGTGGTTCTATTATCTGACAGCGTGGGATTTGACCGCGCCGGTTAACTTCATGAGCACGCCCCAGCTCGACAAGATTGCCGACGAAATGCAAGGCGTGCGGCCATCGGACATGCCCAGCGACTCGGCCCCACTCAGCCTGTCGGCGGGCGGAAAAGTCTTCAAGGTGACGGAACTGGCGGCCGTGCCGGTGGACAACAATCTGGATCTGCGCGTGCGCTACCAGAATGCGAATGCCGCGAACTCGGCAGTAGCCTTCCAGGACAACATGGCTGTGATCAAAGCTATCGTGGCCAAATATCCCGAGCTGCGCGACGGCTTCACCGCCACCATTGCCCGTGCCGTCGACAGCAGCGGAACCGAGTACGGCTCAGTGGTGCCGATGAAGGATGTGAAGTAGGTGGAGTATCGGAAATAGAGGTTTGTGCGTTGCTGAATGGAAGGGGCGCACCTTCAGGTGCGCCGGGGCGAGTTCTTTGTTTTTGTCATCCCGAACCGGCTTCAGCCGGTGAGGGATCTGCGGTTCCGCGAACAGCGCCAATCCGCTTAATCCCTACGCCTTAACGCTCGCTTCCGCCAGCTCCTGCAGCGACTCGATATAAGGCTCGCGAGCCACACCGCGCTCGGTGATAATCGCGGTCACATACTTACTCGGGGTCACATCGAAGGCCGGGTTTTCGATGCCCACGCCATCGGGAGTGATTTGCCTTTCTCCCAGGTGAGTCACCTCCCGCGCCGACCGCTGCTCGATCGGTATGCCGCTGCCGTCCGGCGTATCCAGGTCCACGGTAGAGAACGGCGCCGCCACATAGAAGGGAATGCCATGCTCCTTGGCAAGGACCGCAACGCTGTAGGTCCCAATCTTATTGGCGACGTCGCCATTGGCGGCGATGCGGTCGGCTCCCACAATGACGGCATCGATCTTGCCTTGCCGCATCATGGCGCCTGCCATGTTGTCAGAGATCACGGTGGTGGGAATCTGGTCCTTCATCAACTCCCACGCTGTCAGACGTGAGCCCTGCAGGAACGGACGGGTCTCGTCGGCGAAGACCTGCAGCTTCTTGCCGGACTCGACGGCCGCGCGAATCACGCCCAGCGCGGTTCCGTAGCCGCAAGTCGCCAGCGCGCCCGCATTGCAGTGGGTCAGGATGCCGCCGCTGGCGGGAAGCAGTACCGCGCCGTATTGTCCCATCGCCTGGTTGGCGGCGATGTCTTCCAGCAGCATGCGCTGCGCCTCGGCAATCATTTCCTGCTTGATCTCGGGAATCGGCCTGGCGCTAAGCTCCTCGAACTTGTCGCGCATCCGCCGGATCCCCCAGAACAGGTTGACCGCGGTGGGGCGCGTAGAGGCCAGCATGTCGCAGATGCGGCCCAGATCGCACCTCAGGTCATCGAGATTCGTTGCCCGCGAGTCGCGAATGCCAAGAGCGACGCCCATGGCCGCGGTCACGCCGATAGCCGGCGCGCCGCGCACGATCATGGTGCGGATGGCGTCGGCAACTTCTTCGTAGGTTTTGCAGGTGACGTAGGTTTCTTCCGTTGGCAGCTTCGTCTGATCGATGAAGCGCACACCCGCATCCGTCCATTCCAGAGTTTTGATCATGTATCGAAGGGGCGCACCTTCAGGTGCGCCGGTTGATGTCCTCTCTGATCTGGTAGTTCCTCACCGACCAAGTCGGTGAGGAACTACCAACAACCAATGAATGCGCAGCGATGGCGCAGCTAAAGCTGCGCCATTTCAAACGCAATTGAGTCATGGCCGGTGCGCCTCGCAGCGGTTGCCCGGCACATTCGTTACCGCGGGACGGTCGCAGAAGTCGCACTTGGCACTGACGGCAAACATCGGCGGCGGACCAGCTTTCACATGTTCCGCCCGAACATCGTTCGCTGTGAACAGCGCCACAAACGGCGCCGGAGCCGCAGCCTTCTCGACATTCGCGCGGCCGCCGGCTTCTTCTCGCTCCACCAGGCACAACACGCCGGCGATTTCGAAACCATACTCGCGCGCCGCCTCAATGGCCTGGACGGTCGAAGCGCCGGTGGTGCAAACGTCGTCGACAATCACCACTCGCGCCGGCTTGTGGCGAAAGCCCTCGATGCGCTGCCCGGTGCCGTGCGCCTTCTCGGCTTTGCGCACCAGAAATCCGTGAATCGGCTTGCCCTGCTGCGCGCTGATCACCGACGTCGCCACCACGATGGGATCGGCGCCCATGGTCAGGCCGCCGATGGCGTCGGCCTTCCAGCCGCGGCTGTGGATTTCCTGCAGCACGGTTTGCCCGGTCAGCAGCGCGCCGTTAGCGTCGAGCGTGGTCAGCCGGCAATCGATGTAGTAGTCGCTGGTGCCGCCGCTGGAGAGCTTGAACTGGCCAAGGCGAAACGACTTTTCCGCCAGCAGCGCCAGCAGTTGTTCGCGTGAGCTCGCCATCACTTCACGATACCATTCAGCCCGCCACCTTCTCCAGATGGCGGAAGTGATCGCTGGCAATCCACAGCATGGCGAAGAGGGCGAAGTTGTAGCCGCAATGCATGAGGAACGACGCTGCCACCGAGTTCGGGCGCTGGCGGACCACGGTGAAAACCACGCCCACAACGAAGATGCTGAGGATCGGCGCCCAGGCATAACCCAGTTGTGCTCCGTGAATGGCGGCGAAAGCCAGGCGCCGTCAGCAGCACGCGCCACGACCAGCCCGAAGCTTCGCCGCAACAACGGGTAAAGCAACCCGCGAAAGAACAGCTCCTCCAGCAGCGGCGCCAGGGTCACGCCGAAGGCCGCCATCATGTAGGCGCTGGTGGCGTCGTTGAAGAAATTGTCCATGGGCAACGACTTGGGGATGGGCAGAAAGCGCGACAAGGCGTCGATCACCAGGGCCAGGACAATTCCTGCCGCCAGAAAGGCGGGCACCCACGGCCCCGGCCAGTTCCACTGAATCGCCCGGCCGAACGGCTCCCGCGCGCGCGTCTGCACCAGCATAAAGATGAACGCGAGAACAAACAGATAGGCTGCCGCCTGCGCTCCCACGACCACTGCGCATTCGTCGCCACTTTGGCGGTCAGGTCGGTGATCGACAGGTCGTGATAGCCGGGCAGCGTCTTCGCAATGAACAGTGCGATCACGCTGAACACGAAAATGCAGACCAGCGTGAACATCAGCACTGCCAGCACATCCCAACACGACCATGCCGGAAAACGCGGCGCAGGCGGCGGGAGAAGGATGGGCTCGATGGGGGCGGGGACAGCCGCGACCAGAGCCGGTCCCGGCTCAGTCAGGCTTTCGGGATCAGGTATCGGAGTGGGCGGTAAGGACATCGATCTTCTCTTGTGTCATCTACGTTTATGGATGCGGGAATCGTTCCGATTGGCTCAAGCCTTCGGCAAAGCGACGAGCTGGCTTTCTGATGAAGAAAAGAAGATTCCTCGCTTCGCTTGTAATGACAATTCCTCGGAGTGTGATCACGCATGCGTCATTCAGCATTCTCTTCCTGAGCCACGGCCACAGGTTCTCCATTGCTCTTGCCATTGGACGTGCCGGGAAGCAGTTTGGCCAGGGTTTGTCCAGTGTAGGACTTCTTCACTCGCGCCACCTGCTCCGGCGTCCCCTGAGCCACGATGCGTCCGCCCTCCTCGCCGCCCTCCGGCCCCAGGTCGATGATCCAGTCGGCATTGCGGATCACGTCCATGTTGTGCTCGATGATAATGATGCTGTTCCCCAGGTCGGTCAGCCGATGCAGCACCTCCAGCAGCTTGCTGACATCGTCGAAATGCAAACCGGTGGTCGGCTCGTCCAGCAGGTACAGCGTCTTGCCGGTCTGCCGCTTGCTCAGCTCGCGCGCCAGCTTGATGCGCTGCGCCTCGCCGCCCGACAGCGTCACCGCCGACTGCCCCAGGTGAATGTAGCCCAACCCGACATCGACCAGCGTCTGCAGCTTCTGCTTGATCTGCGGAATGTTCTCCAGGATCGGCAGCGCGTCCGCCACCGGCGTCTCCAGCAGATCGGCGATGGAAAAGCCCTTGTACTTCACCGCCAGAGTTTCGTGATTGTAGCGTTTGCCGCCGCATACTTCGCATAGGACGTAAACATCGGGCAGGAAGTTCATCTCGATGCGGCGCTGGCCTTCGCCCTGGCAGGCTTCGCAACGCCCGCCGGCAACGTTGAAGGAGAAGCGTCCCGCCTTGTAGCCGCGCTCGCGCGACTCCGGCAGCATGGCGTAGAGATCGCGGATCTGGGTGAAGACGCCGGTGTAGGTCGCAGGATTCGAGCGCGGGGTGCGCCCGATCGGCGACTGGTCGATGCGGATCACCTTGTCGATATTCTCGGTGCCGCTGATCGACTTGTGCGCGCCCGGCTCCTCGCGCGAGCGGTACAGCGCCTTGGCCAGCGCGCGATAAAGAATGTCGTTGACCAGCGTTGACTTGCCCGAGCCGGAGACGCCGGTCACCACCGTCATCACGCCCAGCGGGAAACTGACGTCGAGATTCTTCAGGTTGTTCTCGCGCGCGCCCAGGATAGCGATGGCCTTTCCGTTGGGCTGCCGGCGGGCGTAGCGATAGGTGATCTGCTTCTGCCCGGAGATGTACTGCCCGGTAAGCGAACGCGGCGCAGCTTCAATCTGGTCGGGCGTTCCGCTGGCTACTACTTCGCCACCGTGACGTCCCGCGCCGGGGCCGAGATCGATGACGTAATCGGCGCGGCGAATCGTGTCTTCGTCGTGCTCGACCACCAGCACGGTATTGCCCAGATCGCGCAGTGATTCCAGAGCGTGCAGCAGGCGATCGTTGTCACGATGATGCAATCCGATCGACGGCTCATCCAGCACATACAGCACGCCCCGCAGCTTCGAGCCGATTTGCGTTGCCAGGCGAATGCGCTGACCTTCGCCGCCACTCAACGTTGCCGCCGAACGGCTCAGCGAGATGTAGCCCAGACCAACCGCGTTGAGGAAGCCCAGGCGCTCGGCAATCTCCTTGAGGATGCGGCCGGCGATACGTTCCTCACGCTGGTTCAGCTTGATCTGCGCCGCCGCCTCGACCGCGCGCGACACTGGCAGCGCGGTGAAGTCGGCGATGGACATGCCGTTCACCTTGACCGCCAGGCTCTCGGGACGCAGCCGCTTGCCGCCGCACGCCGGGCACGTTGTCGCCGACATGTGATCCAGCAGCCAGTCGCGATAACCTTCCGACGAGCTATCCTCCATGGCCTGCCGCAGATAGGCAAACACTCCCAGAAAGCCGCCGCGCTTCTTCTCTCCCTGCTCCGGTCCGTAGAGGATCAGGTTCTGGGTCTTGCGGGGCAGTTGCTCGAACGGCGTTGACAGGCTGAATCCATACGCCTCCGCTGCCAGTTGCAGGATGCGAATCAGATTCTGCGACGCCGAGCCCGGACCGAGGGCGCCGTCCAGCAGCGGCTTCGACCAGTCGGTAATGACCTTGGCGGGATCGAAATCGTACTTGCTGCCCAGCCCGTTGCACTCCGGGCAAGCGCCATACATGCTGTTGAAGGAGAACGAGCGCGGCTCCAGCACGGGAACGTTGATGCCGCACTCCGGACAGGCCAGCTTCGACGAATACAGCCGCTCTTCGCCGCCGACCACCGCGATCTGCACCAGCCCGTTGGCCAGCTTCATCGCCAGCTCAACCGATGCGGCCAGCCGCCGCTCGATGTCCGGCTTCACCAGCAGACGGTCCACCACCAGCTCGATGGTGTGGTTCTTGCGCTTGTCCAGCTTGATCTCTTCGTCGGCGATGTTGCGCAGCTCGCCGTCGATGCGGGCGCGCGTAAAGCCCTGCTGCGCCAGCTTGTCGAGTTCCTTCTTGAACTCGCCTTTGCGGCCGCGCACGATCGGCGCCAGCACCATCACCCGATCTTCAGGCTTCAGCTCCATCACCTGCTGCACGATCTGGTCGGCCGACTGGCGCGAGATTTGTCGCCCACACTGCGGGCAGTGCGGGACGCCGATCGACGAGTACAGCAGGCGCAGGTAGTCGTAGATTTCGGTGATGGTGCCGACCGTGGAGCGCGGGCTGCGGCTGGTGGTCTTCTGCTCGATGGCGATCGACGGGCTCAGTCCGTCAATGCTGTCGACGTCGGGCCGCTCCATCTGGTCGAGGAACTGGCGGGCGTAGGCGGACAGCGTCTCCACGTAGCGCCGCTGCCCCTCGGCATAGATGGTGTCGAAGGCCAGCGACGACTTGCCCGAGCCGCTGAGGCCGGTGATCACGGTGAGAGTGTTGCGGGGAATCTCGACGTGAATGTTCTTGAGATTGTGCTGCCGTGCCCCACGTACGCTGATACTGGTAATTCCCATGGACAACTCTAGCTCGACCCCACCTATGTCGCTGATCCACCACGCCTTCCGCGAGTCGAAAGTCGCCATATCGGCTCTCGGGAATGCCCCGAGGCGCGCCTTCAGCGGCCTGTGCTGCTCTGGAAACTCGGGAAGAGTGTAAGCGTAGCTCTACTCACGTATCTTAGTTGTCAACACCGGGAAGCGTCAATGCGAGGTAAAGTGACAGCATCAGAGTGGACGTCTGGTGAAACATCGGGCCCGTTCCGAAGCATCGGACGATAAGAACGACCTATGATGACCTTTCTGGTGTCGACTTTGTTCCTGCTGACCATTGTTGCCTCCTTTGCCTTGGGCATCGCGGCGGCCTACTGGGTCATTCGCGAATTCCTCAACTTCTTCGATCCCAGCCGCACCGTCAGGAAGCGCGCCAGTTCGCCAGCCTTGGCGCCTACCGCCAGCGGCGATTAGACTGGCCTCAGAGCTTTGCCTTAGCACCTGTGCGGGGACGGGACCGATAAGAAATTCATCAAAACCCTCGCGTACGGCTTCTGTCTGCGGCGTTTTGTGCCCATACCCCACCTAGATTCGCCACTACGGTGTGGCGGATCTCCTCATTCCTTCCTGCATGTTCGACCCGCGCCGTTGCGAAATCCATCACCACCTCGGGTGACTGCTGTCACAGCGCAACCTAAGTCCTTGATCCAAACTGAAATCGTACTCATAGGGGTCGCGCACGCAGCAAGCGAGGCCTCAACCCAAAGCAACGGGATCGTGAGTCGCTTGGGCTATTTTTATATCTCTCAACGGGAGAAATCATGAAGAAGGTCATCTTAGCTATTCTGGTTATTGCATTTGCGCTCTTTTTAGCGATGCCGAATCTGTCCTGGGCGCAGGAAGATCTCTACAAGGCGAAATGCGCCGGTTGCCACGGCGCTGACGGCAAGGGTACCGCCGCTGGCCAAAAGATGGGGGCTCCGGCTTTCTCATCTCCTGTCGTACAAAAGGCTTCGGATGCCGAGCTGGTCGATTTCATCGAAAACGGCGGCCCACAGAAGAAAGCCATGCACGCTTTTGCCAACAAGGGTGTCAGCCCGGCTGACGCGGCCAAGCTGGCAGCTTACGTGAAGACACTTAAGTAGTCTTCGCGCTTAGGTTTATGTCCGTTCCAGGCTGGCGAGCTTCAGGCTGGCCTGGAATGTACTGAGCTCCCAAAACATGGTGCAGTCGCGTGTCTTGGGAAACTGAGTCCTCCCCCGATTTCGCAATCGCCCGACGGCGCTACCTTCGGCGCCGCTTTCGCCTCCTGGGGCCCGCCTGGGCGATCCCAGCCTCAACCAGCCACAGCCGGCGGTTAGGGCCCTGGAGAAAGTTCATGAGCAAGGGAATCCTCTACGATGCTACCAAGTGCATCGGCTGCAAGCAGTGCGAGCAGGCCTGCGCCACCGAAAACGGCCTGCCGTACGACGACAAGATCGCTTCGCAAGAGGTAACATCCGCCCACAAATACACGGCCATCCTCACCAAGGATGACAAGTTCATGCGCAGGTTGTGCATGAACTGCGACGACCCGGCCTGCGCTTCGGTTTGCCCCGTCGGCGCGCTGCAGAAGACCGCCCTGGGCCCGGTTACCTACGACAAGAGCAAGTGCATGGGATGCCGCTATTGCATGGCGGCCTGCCCGTTTGGCGTGCCTAAGTACGAATGGGAGAAAGCCATTCCCGGCGTGCGCAAGTGCATCATGTGCAGCCAAGCGCGTGGCTGCTGGAAAACAAACGGCTTGCGCCGACATCTGTCCGACGGGCGCGACTAAGTTTGGCGATCGCGACGAGTTGCTGGAAGAGGCCAAGAAGCGCATCCACGACAACCCGGACACCTATCTGCACCACATCTTCGGCGAAACCGAAGTGGGCGGGACCTCGGTGCTGCTGCTGTCGTCCATCGGCTTCAACAATTTCGGCTTCCGCAACGACCTGACCGAACGCGCGCTGCCGCTTTACACCTACCAGGTGCTGTCGCGCATTCCCGACTTCGTTCCCCTGTTCGGCACGCTGCTGGGCGGCATTTACTGGATCACCCATCGCCGCGAAGACGTTGCCGCGGCGGAAGCTCAAGAGAAGGATCACCAAGGCGGTGCCCGATGACTGTTCCCCGCGTTCGATTCACCTTCTGGAAGGCCGTCTTCCTGGTCATCATGGCGGCCGGCATCTACTGCACCTTCGTCCGCTTCTTCCGCGGACTGGGCGCCTCCACCAATCTCAGCGACCAGTTCCCCTGGGGCTTGTGGATCGGCTTCGACGTGATGTGCGGCGTGATGCTGGCGGCCGGCGGCTTCACCCTGACCGCGGCGGTCGAGATCTTCAACATCAAGCGCTTTCATTCCATCGTCCGGCCCACCATTCTGACCGCGTTTCTGGGCTACCTGCTGGTTTCGGCGGCGCTGATGTACGACCTCGGCCTGCCGTGGAACATCTGGCATCCGCTGGTCATGCGCAATCCGCACTCGGTGATGTTCGAGGTCGCCTACTGCGTGATGCTCTACACCACGGTGCTGGCGCTGGAGTTCTCGCCCATCGTGCTGGAGCACTTCAACCTGCAAAAGCCGCTGAAGATCATCCGCAGCTTCATGGTGGTGTTCGTCATCCTGGGCGTGCTGCTGTCGACGCTGCATCAGTCGTCGCTGGGCACGCTGTATCTCATCATGCCCAACAAGCTGCACCCCTTCTGGTACAGCCCGCTGCTGCCGGTCTTCTTCTTCCTGTCGGCGATTGCGGTGGGCCTGGCGATGACCATCTTCGAATCGTCGATGAGCTCGAAGTACTTCGGCCGTGAGCTCGAGCTTCCCATCCTGCGCGATCTGGGACGCGTGCTGGTGGTGGTGCTCGCGCTCTACGGCATCCTGAAATTCGAGGACTTGTACCATCGCGGCGTTCTGCGACTAGTCTTCGTGCCGGGCTACGAGCAGCACTTCTTCCTGCTGGAGATCTTCCTCTCGGTGCTGGCTCCGCTCGGCTCTGCTGTTGGTGCCGAAGATTCGGCGAGAGTGCGCAGGGCCTGTATCTGGCGGCCGTGCTGACGCTTGCTGGGCTTCGTAACCAACCGTCTGAATGTCGCCATCACCGGAGTGGAGAACGCGGTAGGTGCGCGTTACACGCCGAAGTGGACCGAAGTGGTGATCACGGCCATGTTCGTTGCGCTCGGGTTCGCCATCTTCGGCTTCGTCGCAAAGTACCTGCCTATCTTCCCCGAGGAGAAGGCACATATCCCGGCGCTCCGCGAACCGGAAGGTGTTGTGCGCGAATTCGCGGTGCCTGCTCATGCTGGTGACTGACAACTCGAACGGGCTCCCTCAGACAGAGAAGCGAGGGAGTCCCGGTTCGGCGCCTTCGCGCTGGCTGCAGCGCCTGTGGAGGAGCGTCAGCGCCAAGTTGATGATTTCGATCTTCGTGGTCATGATCATCATCTTCGGGCTGCTGGGATACTTCAGCATTCAGGATCAGCGCCAGCACCTGGAAGACGCGGCCCTGGTCAGCGCCGAGCAGCAAAGCGAAGTCCTGCGCCGCAGCGCTTCGCATTACATGCTGAACAACGACCGCTCCGGCCTGTACGAAATGATGCTGAATATGGCCGACCAGCCGGGCGTGGTGCGGGTGCGCATCATGAATCCCGAAGGCGTGATCAGCTACTCCACGGCGCCCACCGAAGTCGGTAATTCCGTGGATAAGGGGGCCGAGGCCTGCTACGGCTGCCACGCGAAATCGCAGCCGCTGGCGCGCCTGAACCGCTCCGACCGTTTCCGGGTTTATCGGGCGGAGGGAAGCCGCGTGCTCGGCATCATCACTCCGATCGAGAACCAGCCCGCCTGCTCCAACGCGGCTTGCCATGCTCATCCGGCCAGCACGCAGATCCTGGGCGTGCTCGACACCAACCTCTCGCTGGCCAAGGTTGACCAGAGCCTGAGCGCATGAGAGTCGCGAGATGCTCGTCTCGACTGGCGTGGCTTTGATCGCCGTCGTCTTCCTGAGCGGCCTGTTCATCTGGATTGTGGTGCACAATCCGCTGCGCGAACTGAAGACCGGCACCGAGCGGGTTGCCAGCGGCAAGCTGGGCCATCAGATTCCGGTGCACTCGCACGACGAGGTGGGCGAACTGGCGCAATCTCGTTCAACGACATGAGCAACCGCCTGCAGGTTGCGCAGGCCGAGATCACGGCCTGGGCGCACACTCTGGAACAGCGCGTCGATGAGAAGACACGCGAGCTGAAGCAGGCGCACCAGCACATGCTGCACGTGGAAAAGATGGCGACTATCGGCAAGATGGCCGCGGTGGTGGCGCACGAAATCAACAACCCGCTGTCCGGCATCTTGACCTATTCCAAGCTGGTGAAACGCTGGATCGAAAAGAACACGCTGGTCTCCCCTAAGCAGGAAGAGATGAAGGGATCGCTGGACCTGGTCGCCAGCGAAAGCAAGCGCTGCGGCGAGCTGGTAAAGAACCTGCTGAGTTTCTCGCGGGTTTCGCCGATGAACCTGGCCTGGTGCGATTTGAGCCAGGTGATCGACCGCTGTGTGCGGCTGGTGCAGCACAAGATGGATATGGGCGGCATTCAGCTCAACCTCGATCTCGCCGCAGACTTGCCCCCGGTGCATTGCGATCCGGCCCAGATCGAGCAAGTCGTGCTGGCCATGGTGATCAACGCCATCGACGCGCTGCCGCAGGGAGGCAATCTGTGGATCAGCACGCGGGTGCGGAAGAGGCGGAGAGCTCGCCGACGTCCGGCAAGGCGGACGCGCGAAGCACGGTGGAAGCGCCGGACTTTAGTCCGGCGATAGAAAGCAGCAAAAGACCAGGGGCTTCAGCCCCGGCCCAGAGTATTGAGCTGGTGATCCGCGACGACGGCATCGGAATTCCCGCGGAGCATCTGCCGCACATTTTCGAACCCTTCTATACGACCAAGGAAGCGGGCGGCTCCGGACTGGGGCTGGCCATCAGCCAGAACATCGTGGAGCGCCACGGCGGGCACATCGATCTGACGTCCGCGGTCGGGCAGGGAACCACATTCAAGATTGTGCTGCCAGTTGACAGCCAGAGACCTGCGATAGCCGGCGAGGCCGAGCGCGGGGTTGCTGAGGTGAGGTAGAAGAAATGACGCAAGGCAAATTGTTAATTGTTGACGACGAACTCAGCGTGCGTGACTCGCTGGCGAAATGGTTTACCGAAGAGGGCTACGAGGTCGCCATGGCGGAAAGCGCCAACGAGGCGCTGACGCGGGTTGCCGAGCAGACCTTCGATGTCGCGCTGGTCGACATCAAGATGCGCGGCACCGACGGCATCGAGCTGCAGCGGCGGCTGCACGAGATCTATCCCGACATGCTGGTCATCATCATGACCGGCTATGCCTCGGTCGAGACCGCGATCGCTGCGCTCAAGAACGGCGCTTACGACTACGTCAACAAGCCGCTCGATCCCGATGAAATCGCGCACCTGATCGCCAAGGCCGTTTCTCATCGCCGCACCCAGCAGGAGAACACCCGGCTGAAAGAGACGGTCGCGGAGATCGCGCATCCCTCCGACATCATCGGGCAGAGCACCGCCATGAAGCACGTTTTCGACGCCATCGAAACTGTCGCTCCCACCGATGCCACGGTGCTGGTCACCGGCGAAAGCGGTACCGGAAAAGAGTTGGTGGCGCGCGCCATTCATGCCGGCAGTCCGCGGCGCTTCCATCCCCTGGTGGTCATTCATTGCGGCGCGCTGACGGAAACCCTGCTGGAGAGCGAGCTCTTCGGCCACGAGAAAGGCGCCTTTACCGGCGCGCAATATCGCAAGAAGGGAAAGTTTGAAATTGCCGAAGGCGGCACGGTTTTTCTCGACGAGATCGGCGATATCAGCCTGAAGACCCAGACCGACCTGCTGCGCGTCTTGCAGGAGCGCGAGATCGTGCGCGTAGGCGGCAATCAGACCATCAAGGTCGATTTCCGCGTGGTTGCTGCCACCAACAAAAATCTGGAGCAACTGATCGAGGAAGGGAAGTTTCGGCCTGATCTTTTCTACCGCCTGAATGTGTTCCACATCGAGGTTCCGCCGCTGCGCGAGCGCCGCGAGGATATTCCGCTGCTGGTCAACCACTTCACGCGCAAGTTTTCGCAGGAGATGAGCAAGCGGATCACGCGGGTGTCGCCCGCTGCCATGAACATACTGCAGCAGTACAACTGGCCGGGCAACGTGCGCGAACTGGAGAACGCCGTCGAGCGCGCCATGGTGGTCGCGCAGGAGCCGGAACTGCGCGAGCAGGACTTCTCCTTGAAGAACAGGAACGGCGTTGGCCTAGGGGTCGGCGACGTCCGCAGCCTGGAGGACATGGAACGCAATCACATCTTGCGGGTGCTGGAAGAGTGCGGCGGCAATCAGACGCGGGCCGCCGAAGTTCTCGGCATCGACCGGGTGACCCTGCACCACAAGCTGAAGAAGTATGGCTGGAACCGGAAGGAGAAAGAGCAACTAGCAACTAGCAACTAGCAAAGGCCATTGGCTGAAAGATTTTAGGCAGCTGAAAGTATGGGATAAGGCGCATGCGTTGACGCTGCAGGTTTATCGCGTCACGGCACGATTTCCACGGGAAGAACTCTTTGGCATGACCAGCCAAATGCGTAGATGCAGCGCTTCTGTTGCTGCAAATATTGCCGAAGGATGTGGCCGTACTGGAAATGGGGACTTCCACCGCTTCCTGAACATAGCCGCCGGCTCGGCAGTAGAGTTGGAGTATTTCCTGTTACTTGCCCACGACCTGACGCTCATGAAGACGGAAGCCTATGAGCCGTTGCAGAAAGATGTTGTAGAGCTACAACGTATGCTTGCATCGCTGGTTCGAAAGGTAGATGGTGCACGAAATCTTAACTAGAAACAGCCGGCTGCGGGTGATTAGTGCTTGAAATCACAAAGCGCTTCGATCTAGCGTTGCTAGTTGCTAGTTGCTAGTTGCTAGTTGCTAGTTGCTAGTTGCTAGTTGCTAGTTGCTAATTACTACTACTTGCTAGTTGCGAGTCACTGCCTTCCTATGAAAAAGCTTCAACTACTCCCGATCGGCCCCATCGACGCACCGCTGCTGGAATGGTTGCGGCAGGCGCTCTACGAGAAGTTTCGCGTTCCGGCCGAGATCCTTTCGCCTGCGCTCGATCCCGCGTTTGCTCTTCACGCCGAGCGCCAGCAATATCATTCCTCCGAAATCCTGGCCAGCATGCAGCGTTACCTCACCGGCAGTACCTGGCGCCTGCTGGGAATCACGCAACTGGATTTATACATTCCGATTCTTACCTTCGTGTTTGGCGAGGCGCAGCTGGGCGGAGGTTCGGCCGTGGTTTCCTATCATCGACTGCAGCAGGAATTTTACGGGTTGCCCGAAGATATGGACTTGCTGGCCAATCGTCTGCTGATCGAGGCAGTACACGAGTTGGGACACACCCTGCGCCTGACCCATTGCCACGATTACCGCTGCGCCATGGCGCCTTCGCATGCGGTCGAGTGGATCGATATCAAGGACAGCGGTTTTTGTGAAGACTGCCTGGCGCGAGCATTGGAAGCGGTATAACCGGCAGATCGGTCGCAGAGGGTTGACACAAAGCTTATTCTGAAGCGCTGGGGTTACCGTCCGTGCTTGGAACCCTCATCTTCATCGTGGCGCTGATAGCGCTGGTGAGTGTCTACGGCAATCTGGTAATGCGGATTCGCCTGATGAAGAAACTGCCGCTACAACACGGCTTCTTGTGGTGGAAGCGCAGTCCGGGAGAGGTCGCCCGAGCCTATGAGGAACTATTCTCCCAGAGCTACTGGCCGTCCATTGTCCGGTACTCCTTCTGGTTATTTTTGCTGACCGCTGCCGTGATATTTATTTTTCTGTTGAAGTCCCGCTGAGCCGTTCTGGCGCGAGCCTCACCTTTACCCATCACGGATTCTCCTGCAGCGGCGAACGTTAACGTTTGTTCGGCTTAGGCTCGTCGCTCCACTTCCAGCTAAACAGATGGCCGCGGTGCTCCGCCACCATGGCGGTCACGCCCATGACGCCCATGACCAGGAAAATCGCGAAGAAAACTACTGCAATCACCAGGACTGGCATACTGCACCTCTAGCCGTATTGTGCGTGGAGAATAACCCTGCTTCCGTGATTAGCGGTCACAGGTTGATGTGAGGGTTCACCGGAAGCTGAAGCCCGTCGAAGCTGCCAGTCGCTGAGCGAGAGCAGATTCAGGGCTGCGTCTGGAGATCGGAGCCCGCAAGGCACGGCCTGCATCTAATGGCGAGCATGGCCCAACCGCGTATGTCTACGGCTCCCGGCGGAGCATCGGTGCGCCGCACGGCGCGGGAGATTTTTCGCCACGTCGAAAATAACGCCCACGACGAGCTGCGGCGCTCGCCCCAGGCGCTGGCCTTCTCCGGATTGGCCGGCGGCCTTTCCATGGGGCTGACCGGGCTGGGCGTGGCCGCCGCCATGTCGGCGCTGGGTGACATTCCGGCGCGCGACTTTATCGCCTACATGTTGTATCCCGTGGGCTTCATCGCCGTGATCATCGGCCGGGCGCAGCTGTTCACGGAAAACACGCTGTATCCGGTGGCGCTGATTCTGAGCGAGCGCCGCCAGTTGCCGAAACCGCCCGGCTGTGGGCGGTGGTATTCGTCGGCAACGTGCTGGGCGCCATTGCCTTCGCCGCGCTGGCCATCGCAGCGACGCGCTGAACCAGCCGATTCGTTCCCACCTGGTGCAGCTGGGCGTGCGGCGGCCCAGGGCAGCGGCTCGCACATTTTCTGGAGCGGCGTCATCGGCGGTTGGATTATCGCCCTGGTGGCGTGGCTGGTAACCGCCAGCCACTGGACCATCGGGCAGATCGCCGTCATCTGGCTGCTGACGTTTGTCGTCGGCATCGGCCATTTCGCCCACTGCATCGCCAGCACCGGCGAAATCATGTCGGCAGTATTTGCCGGAGTCGTGCCGTTCACTCACTATCTGTACTGGCTGGGGCTGGCGACCGCGGGCAATATCTTTGGCGGAGTGATGATCGTAACTCTGTTGAACTTCGGTCAGGTCAAAGCCGGCGAAGATCAGTAGCAGACCTGAGCACCGGCGATTCGGCCGTCAGGAATTGAAAGGGAGAGAATGCCAACTGTAGAGATCGACCGCATCTGCCAGATATTTTTGCGCAGTGACGAAGATCCGCCCATCCCGGTTCCGCCGGGTGAAGATCCGCCGCCTCCGATTCAGGAGCCTCCCGACAAGCCAGTGATTGCGCCTGATGCGCCCGTGCGCGAACCCGGACCGCGCGAGCCGCGACGGCTGTGCGAGTCTGACGACAGCCGAAATTCGACTTGCACGCTGTTCGGCTGCGCCGGCGATGCGCTCACGGCGACGACTCACTTATAATTGCCTAATCGATCCACGAATGAGTCCTTCTTCCGCTTCCGAAGCCCACAAGCTCCTACCTCGCCTGCAAACCGCCAGCAACTTCGCATCCGCGACACGCCGCCGCTGGATTTGGATTGTGCTGCTGTGGGCGATCGTTTATATCCCCGGCCTGTTCTCGCCGCCGCTGCTGGACGACGCCGACTCCGTCCACGCCGAGGCGGCGCGCGAGATGCTGGTCCGCCACGACTGGACGACGCTTTACATCGACGGCATGCGCTATCTGGAAAAAGCGCCGCTGATGTACTGGGGGATGGCGGCCAGCTTCAACGTCTTCGGCGTGAAAGACTGGGCGGCGCGACTGCCGCTGATTCTGGCCGTGCTGGCGCTGCTGCTGGCGACCTATTCGCTGGGCAAGCGGACATTGGGCGAGCGCGCCGGTTTCTGGGCGGCGATCGTACTGACGCTCTCGATCGGGCCGTATCTCTTCACGCGGATTCTCATTCCCGACATGCTGATCCGGCTGTGGCTGACGCTGGGCTTCGATTTCTTCCTGCGAACGCTGGAGCGAGCGGCCTTCGATCGCCTCGTGCTGGGGATTGGCAGCGACGGTCGCGCTTGAATGTGCTGACCAAGGGCCTGATCGGCATTGTGTTTCCCGCGGCGATCATCGGCATTTACCTGATTCTCACCGGCAATCTCAAACACCTGCTGCGCATGCGGCTGATCTCGAGCACGATCGTTCTGCTGGTGATCGCCGCGCCCTGGCACATCGCGGCAGCGATTGAGAATCCGGCTGCCGGCCAGTCGCGCGGATTTCTCTGGTTCTATTTCGTCAACGAACATTTCCTGCGCTATCTGGGCAAGCGCATTCCTCACGATTACGATACGGTTCCGCTGCTGCTGTTCTGGGCGCTGGTATTTCTGTGGCTGTTTCCGTGGTCGGCGTTTCTGGTGCAGTCGCTACGAAAGATTCCGCATCGCTGGAGCGAGCTGCGCGGCTCGATGAACCCGCGGCAGCGAGCGATGCTGCTGTTCGCGATCTGGGCGGCGGTGATCCTGCTGTTCTTCAGCTTCTCGACGCGGCAGGAGTATTACACCGTTCCGGCATTGCCGGCGTTGGCTCTGCTGATTGGCGGCTGGATGCAGCAGGAAGAGGACTCGGCTGAGGATTCCAGCTTGCGGCGCAGCGGCCGCATCGGATCGGTAGTTTTGCTGGTGATCGGATCGTTGTTTTTGCAGCGGCGATGTTCCTGCTGGCGCAAAGCAAGAGCACGCCGCCCGACAGCGATCTGGCCGATCTGCTGAAGAAGGCTCCCAACGAGTACGCGCTGGCCTTCGGGCACATCTTCGATCTGACGCCGCGCGCGCTGGGGTTATTCCGCGTGCCGCTGGCGATGTTTGCGATTGCCCTGTTTGCGGGCAGCCTGCTCAATTGGCTTTTCCGCCGCCGCAATCGCGCTGCGGCGGGCAACTGGGCGATCGCGGTCATGATGGTGTTCGTGCTCTTCGCGGTGCATCAGGGGCTGGTGATGTTCTCGCCCATCCTCTCGTCGAAGAAGCTGGCCGATGCGATCGAGCAGGAGTTTCGGCCCGGCGACGTGATCGTTTCCTACGGAACCTACGAGGACGCGTCGACCATCAACTTCTATGCGCGGCAGCCAATCCACGTGGTCAACACTCGCACCGAAGGCGACATGTATTACGGATCGCTGTTTCCCGACGCGCCGGCGATCTTCGACGACGATGCTTCGTTCGCCGCATTGTGGAAGGGGCCGCAACGAGTTTTCGTTTGGGTGGAAGAGGACAAAATTCCCAGAATTGTCCGGCAAACCGGCTACTACCAACTGGCGCGCAGTGGCGGCAAGCTGATCCTGATGAACCGCACCT
>CAWFYX010000004.1:0-405507 GCA_963820175.1 uncultured Acidobacteriaceae bacterium
CGGAATCACGGTCTGGGTGATCCTGCTGAAGTTCGTCAAGTCTCCGCTGAAATTGGAGGCGACAGGAATTGAAAACACGGGATGATTGAAGAGATTAAAGAAGTCGGTTCGGAACAGAAGCCGATGCTGATCTGTGATGGCAAAGTTCTTCATGATCGAAAAATCAAAGCTCTGTTGAAATGGACCGCGGTAAATGTTACGCATGCCGGGAGTGCCAAAGGCCGTAGAGTCGGCATCACCGGCGAAAGGCACGGGTTGTGGGTGGCTGAAGAAGTTGGGGTTGATGTAGTAATCCAAGCGGCTCTCAATTGGCCCAGAGGTGTTTGCGGCCAAAGGATTAGTGGGTGCTCCAGGGGTACAGGTCGCGAGAGGCACATCATCCCGGGGGGCCGGCTACTGGTGCTCGCAAACAGTTTTGCCGATGTGCCAACCACCAGAGCATATCCTCCTCCAATAAGATCGGCGATTGTAAATGGTTAACTGGCTTTGAATGTCATCAGACCGCTCATGCCCCAACCCTGGAATGCCTGACTGGCCCAAATCCGTTTCTTGGAAACAGGAAGATAATAGACGTAGCTGATGGCTAGTCGGTGACGGCGATCCAGATCACTGAGAGCACGGTTGGCAGCTATGTCGGTCTGGCTGTTATCGATACTTGCCCCATGCACCGCTGGATGCGTTCAATTCATCGCCGGAAATAGCCCCGCTGACATTATCAATGTTCTTTCCGAAGGTGTAGCTAGCCTGGAAGAACAATCCGCCTTGTAAGCGGTGCGACAACACGACCTGCAAGGAATGGTAGATCTGGTCCCCGATGTTTGATGTCTCTCCCGCCGCGGTAAACATCGACAATCCCATGACGGGACCTCACAAGGTTCTGTTGGCCAGAGTATTCTGCGTGATCACATATTCCTTCCCTGACGTGTCCCTTACCGCGATAGGATCTGCTGGACTTGCTAACCTAGCTTGGTAAGGACTCCAAATTGCAATTCCTCCGATGCCATGCGATCCGATGTAACCCACCTCCAGTGCCCAATTCCGTCCGAGTTCTCGCTGAAGGGTCAGGTTCCATTGCTGGGTGTAGGGTGAGTGAAGGTTCTCGTCAGCGCTTGAATAGTTGCCCAGATCGATACTGCAGTTGGTGGCCGACCCGCCGGAGATCTAACATAGCTGTCCGGAGGTGTTCACCCAGTTCACTGACGCGGATGGATCGTTAACGTCGCCGGTGACTCCCGCGAAGAAAGACTGCGCCGGTACATACTGCTGCAATACCTATTTACACCGGTGGGTTGATTCGGTATCGGATTGGCCAACAGATGAGACGTCCCGTCTAAATAGTTATAAATCTGGCCCACCTTGAACGGCGCCCCCAGTGAGCCCTGCAATTCAGCTTGATTCGAAAGCTGCTGGTAGTAGATTCCGTAGCCGCCGCGGAAGACAGGTTTCCCATCGCCAAACGCGTCCCAAGCGAAGCCGACACGGGGGCCGAAGTTATTAGCGTCCCAACAGTGCCGCAGGGTGCAGTCGGAAATCCCTGTTGTTCCTCGAACCCCATCCAGGTCTAAAGCTGCGGGGAAGACGAAGGGATTTATTCCCTATCGAGCACGGCTGTAGAAGTAGTTTGAGTTACGGTAGAAGATGTCATGCGCGAATTGCATCGGTTCCCACCTCATCCCAATATTGAGGGTAAGTCTAGGTGACCACCGGTAATCGTCCTGAAAATAGAGATCCGCGGCGAAGGCACGAAGTATCGTTTGGATTCGCCCGCCGAGGCGCTTGCCCAGGTTACCGTACCAGTTATAAAGTTCAGCCAATAGGTGGTCGGATCGCCGATGGGAAAGAAATCCACGAAGCCTCGCAAACCGCCGTTGTTGTAGCGATTCAATTGGTAGCGGGTTAAGTCGCCGCCTGCATGCAGGTTGTGCTTGCCCACCGTCATTGACCAACTGTCACCCCACTGGTAGGTGTTAGCGGCGGTACCACGTTCGTCATCAACACCAACGCCGAAGGAGAATGTGGTGACGGGAAAGGAATAGATTCCCGGGTAAGCCGATTCATTTGGGCGAGTGGCGCCGACGTCTTTCAGCTTCAACAAATCATGTGGTGTCAGGCTAAACACGTAACGATTGAAGCCGAATCTGGCCTCGTTCACCTGGCGAGAGCTGATCTGCGTGACGTAGGCAAGACTTAGAAATCGATTTTGAGTGATGTCATCACGCGGCCCCGCCAGGCTCGCATCGGTTCCGAACGGCTTATCCACACTGAAATTATCGTAAAACGTCCGAATTTGCAGGCGGTCCTTCGTATTCCTGAGTGGCTGGTCATAAGTGATGGCAAACTGAGCGTCCATCGGACTCGATACCTTGCTGAAGTTGCAAGTGAAGCTCCCTGGGTATCCTGGACTGGTGGCTGCGACCACCTCCATGCTGCATCCCGGCTGGCCGGGACGTGGAATTAAGTACGTGCCTCCGTAGTAGCTGCTCTTGGCGTTTAGGATATTCACTGCGACCGGATCGATCTGTGATGGCGACAATCCGTACTGTGACGCCAGTAATGCCGCGGAAGTGCTGCCTTCGGGATTCATAGGAAACGCAGTGATGGTGGGATTGATGCTGGAACCATTTGTGTCGACGCCATTGCGGCCGCGGATCGCCTGCACGTTGACGTACCAGAAACCCTTTAATCGCGGAAGAGGACCACTGGCTTGACCACCGAAAACGTTCTGAATCAACTTGGCTCGTGGCTCGTTGGCGTGAGCGCGGAACCACTCGTTGGCGTTCAAGGCATCATTGCGTACGCTACTATATAGGGTCCAATGCAAGTCCTGAGTACCGGTTTTTAGCACCAATGTCAGGGCGCCACCACCCTTGCTGCCCAGCGATGCGTCATAGAGTGAAGTCGCGACCCTGAATTCCTGGATTGCTTCCGGATTAGGTATGGGCAGGTAATCAAAGTGCGCCAGATTGAAATCGTTTACGTTAATGCCTTCCATGGTCACGCTGTTGTTGGTTGTGCGCTGTCCGTTGACGCTGACGTCGACGGTCGCGCGACTGGACTTGCGCACGTCGGGAGGCTCAGTGCTGACTCCTGGCGAAAGTCCGATTAAGAAAAGAAAATTCGGCTCTGCTAACGGCAGGGCGGTCAGGGTGCCGTTTTCGATTGGCTGGCCGGTTGTCGGACTCTGGGTATTAACCAGGGTTTCCTCCGCCTGTACGGAGACATCCTGTTGCACCGTACCCACCCTCAAAGTTATGTCGTGGCGCCCCATTTCGTTTAGCCGCACCGAGAGGGTAGTAACGTAGTTGTTAAAGCCTTTGTCGGCCACCTGCAAGCGATAGGGTCCTGGCCGAAGCAACGAGATCGTGTATAGCCCCACGGCATCGGTCGTCACACGACGTTCCATCGTGCCTGTTTCAAGGTTGTAGATTTCCACCGCTGCTCCGGCGAGAATGGCGCCGGACTGATCCTTCACCACCCCGGTGATGCCGCCTGACTGAGAGTCCTGTGCGAGAGCGAACGAAGGTAAAAGTAAGAAGGTGGCACCGAACAAAGCGAGCGCGGCTGGCGACCACTTAGACATCATGGGGCCTCCAAAGCGCGGCTAGACAGAAATTCTTGGAGAGCCGGGGACTAGCGAATTTTGAAATCTTGCCAGCGTGACGGGGGAACCGCTGCGATCCACGCTTGATGTAGTCCTCAACGGTGTGCGCCCGCCAGCCTGCGAGGAGTCCCGGTGTTACCTGAGCCCTGCCTCAGGACTTCAGTTCACAGTCAATCTTTCTGTCGGCAACTGATTTCGAGAGTGGGCAGAATCATACTCTTCGTTAAGCACCCTGACAATACAGGTCCACCAAGAAAGACGCTATCTGTCCGACTACCTTGCACTTCAGGGCTCCGTCGAGGGCCGCGTACTGGCTACACTCGCCAGGTCTTGTGTTCGACAACTTCGAAACAGGATCGGGAATCTGGTTTTTCCATCACATCACTGTGGTCGATTTTGTAGACGGTGCTGCATAGTCGGATGAGCATGAGGTGCAGCATTTATGCGGGTCGAAAGGGTAGACCACCTGGGTCAAAACCAGGTGGGTCGGTTTTGAAGGTCTCGGTGCTGCTGTAAGTGCTTGCAGATAATTCCCTCAGTGATCACTTGAAAAGCGGCCAACGATTATCACTTCAAAACCGGCCAACGGGGTTGACCGTCCAGGACTAAGAATGTTCTACCCTGCCGCCTCCTGTGGAGGCAAGTCAGTTTTGGTGCGCCAACTGCGCGGACCGCACTTGAGCACATGCCCGTGGTGGAGCAGGCGGTCGAGCATGGCGCTAACGGCGGCGGCATCGCCCAGCAGTTTGCCCCAGTCGTCCACCGGGCGGTTGGAAGTCAGCAGCGTGCTGGCTCGCTCGTAGCGGCGCATGACGATCTCCAGCAGATCCTCGGCAGCCGTGAGCGGCAGCTTGCGCATGCCGAAGTCATCGATGATCAGCAGGGGCACGGTCACCAGCAAGTCCATGTGCTCTTTGCGGGTGCCGTCGATCGTGGCTTCGGCCAGTTCATCGAGCAGGGTGTGGGTTTCGCGATAGAGCACGCGATAGCCCTGTTGGATGGCGGCCTGGCCGATGGCTTGCGCCAAGTGGCTCTTGCCGGTCCCGGGTGGACCGAGAAACAGCGCGTCCTCGTGGCGGGCGATGAAGGCGCCGGTGGCCAGGTCGAAGACCAGACTGCGATTCATCTTGGGGTTGAAGGTCGAAGTCGAAGTTGTCGAGAGTCTTTTGCGGAGTCGCGAAACTGCGCCTGCTTTCGCCGGCGCTCCAGCAGCCGCTCGCTGCGCCGCGCGAGTTCGTCGGAGACCAGGCAGGAGATCAGGTCGATGGGGGCAATGGTTCGGCCTGGGCCTGGCGCAAACGGGTTTCCAGCACCGCGGCCATGCCGCCCAGCCGCAGTTGTCTTAGCGCACGATCGAGTTCAATCAGGTTCATGGTTCCATCTCCTTGGTGCGTTGTTCGATCAGGTCGCGGTACTGCACCAGTTCGCGGATCAGGGGATCGACTTGCGCAGACTCAGCGGGGGTTGCGGGCCGCGCTCCAGGTAGCGGCGGACAAAGCGGTAGTCGGGAACGCCCATCTCCAGGGCGGTGGCGCAGGCTTCTTCGACGGCAGCGACGCCGTACTTCTTGGCCAAGAGAGAACGCCCAGGATGCGGCGGATGGCCGGCTTCGCCTTGCCGTGCGTGGAGGGCATGGCAGAGCTGGCCGATGTGCGGCCCGGCCTTCCGGCACGCCACAGCAGTTGATGGGTGCGCAGCGGTGTGCGCTGGGGCGGTCTTCGTCTTGAATGCGATGCCGCCGCGCTTCTGGCGCAGGTGCTCGCGCAGTAGCTGCCCCGTCTTGGGATCCAGCAGGCGCACATAGAGCTCGTCCCACTGCACTTGCACCATGCGTCCGATCCAGCCCGGCGGTGCGCCGTAGTAGGCGGCCTCGACTTCGACACAGCCATCCAGATGCACGGTGCGTTCGCCGTACTGGTAATAGCGGAACGGTTCCAGCGGCAGAGGCAGCAGCGTGCGGCCGCTCTTCGGCGAACATGGCGGCCACCTGGCGTTTGGTGGTGCCGTGGATGCGCGTGTCGGCCCAGTGCTGTTCCCAGTGATCGAGGTAGGCTTGCGCTTCTTCCAGGCTTTCGAAGCGCAGTCCTTTCAGCGGCGTCTTCTGCGCATGGCCCACTCCTGACTCGACCTTGCCTTTGCGATCGGGATCGCGCACGCGGCAAGGCATGGCTACCGCGCCGTAGTGCGCCAGCACGTCGCGATAGAGAGGATTCAGCGTGGGATCGTAAATGTCGGGGGCCAGCACGCCTTCGCGGAGATTATCGAGCACGACGATGCGGGTGGCGCCACCCAGCCGGCGAAAAGCCTGCTCGTGCAGTTCGGCCCAGATGCGCGTGCTGGAGCGGAAGGTCAGCAGACGAACCGCCTTGCGGCTGTAGCCCAGCGTCAGCACGAACAGCCGGGTGCGGCGGTACTTGCCGGTGTGCGGATCGCGCACCATGGGGCCGGTGCCGTAATCGACTTGGGATTCTTCGCCGGGCGCGGTGACGATCACCACGCGGGCTTCGGGCGTTTGCGTGCCGCGCAGTTGCGCACAAAGCGCTTCACGCTCTGGTAGCCGCTGGCGAAGCCGTGGTAGGATCAACCAGGTCCTGCCAGATGGCCATGGCGTTGCGGCCGCGGGCGAGGCCCAACTCGATGAGTTCCCGGTAGGGCTCGCAGGCGCTGGCGTTGGGACTGCGCTGGGGAGATCGCCACTGGCGCTGAGGCAGGAGCGCCCACTTCGGCTGCGCTGGGATGGGTTGGAGTCGGCGATCACCTCAGAGTCGGTGGTCACCTCATTGGCCGGTTTTGAAGTTGGTTTTGCTTTTCCCTTAGTAGAAAGGTTTTCGGGGTTGGTTTTGAGGTTGCGGTTGGGGTCGGTAATCGCCTAATGGCCGGTTTTGCCGCGCCAGAGTCGATGATCACCTCGTTGGCCGGTTTTGCCGCCCGCCGCCCCCGCCACCGGACGGTCGCACCACGATCCCGGCGGCTTTCAGATACTCGCTGGCCGTTTCACGACGGATGCGCGTGTCCTGCTGGATCCTCCGCAGCGGCCATCCCAGCCGTCCCAAAGCTAAGACTTGTTGTTTCTTCTCTTCGCTCAAGACATTGGCCATGCCGACGGAGGCTACAAGCCTCTGCGGGCGTCAATGTCCCGGACGCTATTCTCGTTGGCCGGTTTTCAGGTGATAACTCATTGGCCGGTTTTGGGTGATCGCTGAGGGTTACAGCCGGCGTGTTGAACTCTGTTGAAACGTGGTGAAGCCAGGAGGCGAAACCGCTACAAAATCGACTACAGTTTCTATGACGAAACAAGGCGAAAGCACGAATATTGGTGAACGGTGTTCACAAATATTCACTGCACAATCTAATGAAAGCGCCAGCGAGCGCCTCAGCGATTGTCTGCAAGTAACTTCTGGTTTGTCCCAACCGCGAGCAATCGCGATCAATTTCCGGCATGATGCCCGGATGACGTTGAAACTACGGTTACTACCACTAGAAGCTGACCTTTAGCCCAAACTCCACTTGTCGCGGCGATCCCAACGCGAATACTCCCGAGCCTACGCCAACCCGGTTAATATTATGCTCAAGATAAGTGGTTCCGTTGACGCTACCGGCAGATCCGAGCAGGAGTCCGGTCATCGTGTTTCCAGGTAAATCAAAGTTTGCGAAATTGAACAAATTGTATATGCCGATGCCGGGTTCTAGGCTCACTTTCTCCCTGAAGACATACGTCCAGGATACTTTCAAGTCCAAGGCTCGCAACCAACCAAGGTCTACCTGGCCGTTTGGCGCCAGGGAGACTGAAGGAGCGACAGCTCCCAAAGCCTGCAACTGTGCAACAGTGAAGAAGCCATTGTTAATCAAGACTTGGCCGGCGGGAGTTGGCTGCCCTGCGACGCTACTGTTGTAATTGTTGATTACCTTATTAAGGCCACTGGCATTGATTCCCCGATCGAAGTTTCCGAAGGCCGTTCCGGGTAGGGGGTCTTGTACCGTGCCATCTCCCGTGAAGTCCGTGCGGAAGATTTCCCCGTAACCAAGGTTCGTATTCGGCACGAATAGCGTTGTCGACAGCGGGCTGTAGAAATGAAGAATGAGGCCTGCATGGACGGACCACGGAAGCCCAGCGACAGCACCGAGTGAGATCTGGTGAGTACGGTCGAGGCCGGAGGATCCAAAATAGCGACTAGGGCTGTTGTAATCCAAAGCGGTAGCCACAAAGTCCTGGTCCGTAGTTTGATTCATGGCTCCCGAGTTCTCGAACCTGGACAAGCTGTAGGCCAACTGAAAGTTCAAGGACTGCAGAACAGGCGAAGGACCTGTGTTCAGAGTTTGAGTAAGCTTGATTAGCAGTCCGTTATAAACGGATCGTCCCACCGGTTCCAAGAGGGCCAAGGTTGGTGCCGACGGATTAGATCCCTGAAAAGCGCAGGTCGGACATACCCCGCCGAAATCACTTGCCGATGTCAGGCCGTTCGCTGCATAGTTCACCATCGTTGCTCCGCGGTTGATAGCGCAGTTGATGTCTGCAGCCTCTGTCCCCGTACCACATCCAAACGAATTGTTGGTTACGGAGATGGCGGCACGCGCATTAGCGGGATTGAAGAAACGCGCATCCCCGACGTGGTTCACGTCTACACTTAGCAGGTAATGCGAGGCTACATTGCGAACAAAATCGGCGCTAAGTACCATATTGCGCCGGATTTCACGCTCCACCCCGAGGTTCATCTGGACGGAGCGCGGAGTTTGATAATTAGGTGCGAGGAGGCCGAACGACAGGCTCAGGCCGTTTGAAAGCAAAGTTCCAGCAAACTGCGGATTTGGGCTACTTTGATTGCTGCTCGACAGTGCCTGGTACTGACTCTCGAAAGCCGCAATATTGGATACTGCAAAACCAATGGGAATTGGCCCTCCGTCGGCGGTACCGCACACACCCGGTCCAGGAGTAATCGCTCCGCCAGGGACCGGGATTGGGATCGCTACTCCAATACCGTTGCATGCTAACGAGAGGGAGTTGAAGGCTCCTAGAGGCAAACGAGTCGGACGATCGAAAAACACGTTATTCCAAATGGAATTCTCAAAGAACAACCCAATGCCACCTCGGATTGAGGTCTTCCCATCACGAAATGGATCCCAGGCAAATCCCACTTGCGGGGCCAAGTTCATGTTTGGCTGCCTCACGGAATTCCCTAAACCTGGAACAAGTGCATTCAGTTGGGGAAGAGCCGCAACATCGCTGTCGGTCCGTCCTGTATCGCGAACATAGCGCAAGCCATAGCTCAGGGTGAGATTAGACTTAACCTTCCAAAGATCCCCGATGTAGGCACCTATACGATTGTCAGGGCCCAGTCCGCCTGCGGAAGCGCCGAATGCCGGCTTTTCTGAAAAGAAGCCCAAACCGTTGCCTACCGCGACAAATTCGACGGGATAGTTCAATGGATTCGAGGTCCCGCCCGGAAAGCAAGGCCTGCCAGTGCCACAGGAGTTGGCGGCAAACGACTCCTCAAGCGGACCGACATAAGTGGTGTCTAATGGCTGAATGCTCCCAAAGGCTTCCCAAGTGAAACCCTGAATGTGGTTAAAAGCGAGTCCGTAGCGAATGATATGGGAGCCAGTTATTTTGGTACCGTCGTACTTTATTTGATAATTGCTTTGCGCCGTGGTCTGCGGCGCTAAGACATTCGCTCCCGTATTTAGACCAGGCCCAACCAGAGAAAGTTCCAAGCCTAGATTTGCCAGCGGTAAGCCGCTGTTCTTCGTCTCATCCACAATCTGGTTCTGGAATTTCAGGTACTCGAATCGCAGAGAGTGGGTTAAAGAGCCCGTATTGAAGTTCGCCCCTACAGCCTGCACTTGAGTGATGTTCTTGGTGTCATACACCTGGTATCCCAGACCCTGAGTGGCAAAAAGAGAGCTCTCATAGTAGGAATAGCGATAGAAAAGGCGGCCACTTTGGGCTAACTGGTAGTCGGCGCGGCCCAGGACATTGGTCTCGCGAAATGGCGAAGTGAACCCGCCGGAAAAAGCCTGGAACGGAGGGGCGACTGGTACGGGTGCGAATATATTTTGGCCGGTGCGCTCCGCGTCAAGAAAGAAAAAAGCCTTGTCTTTGACGATCGGCCCTCCGAGATTGCCACCGAACTGCGACCTTTGAAAGGCTGTGTCAAACCCTGGCGGCGTGGGCAGCCTCGCGGCAACCGCGCTGTCCCGGAATAGGTCAAACGCCTCCCCATGAAAGTTGTTTGTTCCCGAGCGGGTCGTGACGTTGATAGCCCCCGACGAAGTGAGTTCAGTCGATAGATCCAAGCCAGATTGGCTGATCTGGAATTCCTGGATAGCACTGGAAGGAATGTCAGTGGTGGTGGTGCCCACGGTTTCGTCGCTGACGTCTACACCGTCCACTTCAATGCGGGCTGTACGGCCGAAGCGGCCGCCGAACGAGATCGAGAAATATCCGGCCTTGGTGGGATCAAAATTCTGGCCATCCTGAATCTGCACGCCGGGTTCAAGCTGTGCAGCGTCCAGGAAGTTACGGCCGTTGATCGGCAGTTGCTCGATTTGTTGCGACCTCAAGACTCCTTGTACGGTTGCTTGTTGAGTGTTGACTACCACGTTTGACGAACGCACCTCAATGGCTTCAATCCCTGTGCCTAGACGAAGCGTGACGTTGCGGGAAGCAGTGTTGCCAACCAATACCGTGACCTGCAAGCTGGCTGTTTGAAAACCTTTCGCGGAGACTTGCAACAGGTAATCGTCCGGCATTAGAGCACCGGAGTTGTATGTGCCTGCCGAGTTCGTCGAGACCTGAATTATTTGTCCGGTCGCACTATTTCTGATGGCTACGTGCGCTTCGACGATGACGGCATTACTAGGGTCAGCAACTGTCCCGACGATACTTCCGGTAGAGATGGTGGTCTGCGCAATAAGTGAGGCGGGGAAACCGAGGAGCAGGGTGCACAGAGTAGGCAAGCACAACCGAGACCCCGCATACCACCGGCGCCGACGTTGCACCCTTCACCTTCTTTCTAAATGCGTGGGCCCCGATTGTGTTCGCGGTTAAAGGAAGAAGCCTGCTGGTGTTCGCACTACCCTTTGCGGGCGGCGAAAGTGGAAGATCAGAAGTTTTCCAGCAGCCAGGCATTGCTATCCCATATCCGCTCGCTAAATGCCAGGTAATGACCGTCGGCTGACGGGTATAGGCCAAAAAGCCCCCGAGATCTACCTCCATTAAGAAGCACGTGGCTTTTCCCATTCACCTCAATGCGCGCCATGAAAAACTCTCCTGAAAATCCCGACGCGAACAAAGCGTTGCCATCTGCCGTCCAACTCAGGTACCAGATACTCCACGAATCCGGAAGTGACAGGGTGCGCTCAGTGCTATTCAGGAAATCAATAATGTGGACTTGCCCGCGAAGGTGATCCAAACTAGTAAACGCAATCCGAGACCCCTCTGGTGACACTCTCCAGTTCACATACGTAGACGGTCCGAACTCGGTCCTACCAAGTTCTTTTCCCCTGCCTCGGATTGGGTCGAACGCGTAGAAGATTAGCTGACCGAGCTCTCTGTGGCTGAAGACACAGGAACTGGTAGGGCGCACAGGACAGTCGAAGGCGGCGGCGTCACCTATTCGAGCTTCTAGAACCTGTTCAGGAGATCCACCCCACGAGGGAAATCGCATCAGCCGGGGCCGCGAGTCTTCACCACGCGCAGTCGACCAGTAAAGAATCCAGCGACCGTCCGGACTAAGTTCGGCGCCTCCTTGGTCATCAGGCTCACTAATCAGGAGTTCGGCGGTATCCTGCTCGATCCGTTGCCTGAATATCTGGGTTCTTCCCGTGCGGTTTGACGAAAAGAGAATGGTTTTGCCGTCGCTCATCCATCCGGTAGGATTGTCTATGCTCTCGCTCACGGTAAGACGCTTAGGAGAGGCTAAGCGTCGACCTCCGTCCTCCGATTCACCAATGTACACGTCGTCGCGAATGTGGGTCTTCACTACAGCAAGGCGATTCCCATCGCTGCTGGCAGTCACCGAATAGGGGAACAGCTCATCCCAGTTCGTTATCTTGTTCGCATTTCCGGAAGGTTTTCCGGTCAGCGGGTCGGTCATGATTGTCCAAAGATTCTCGCCATTGTGCCAACGTCCTCCGAATGCGTCACTGTGTAAGGGCCCTTCGAACGAAAAAAAGATGAGATGACCATCGCGCAGCCAAACCAGCCCTGGGCCGTCATCATTCTGCAGTTGAGAATCCGAAATCACTATGCTCGGTGGTCCTCCGTCCAGGGATACGGTTTCCAGGCTGCCTCCCTCCGGGCTCCCCGCTCTTACATAAGCGAGCCGACGGCCGGTAGGAGACCAGGCTAGGGCTGCGTAGACTTCGTTTTCGCCGCCTAGGACTCTATGCGGATTTTCCCCATTTGCCCCCATTACCCAAATTTCGTGATCGTGTCCGCCGACAAACGCGATCAATGAACCTTGGGGCGAAACCACCGGCCACTGACCATCATCTCGCAGCTTATGTGGGGTACCACCGAAGACAGAAGTCATCCAGACCGAGTAGCCATCTGCTTTCGAGTCAGCCGTAAATAGCAGCTTCTCCCCATCCGGGAACCAGGCAACGGACCACAGATGAGTTCGCAACTCCTCGGGAAGCGGCATGTTGTGGATTTCTCCGGTTTCGATGACGCTCAAGTGGAGTCCTTGCAAGTCGGTGTAAGCGAGATACTTGCTGTCTGGCGAGATCGCAGCACATGTAAGTCGATTTTCCGCGGCAATATGCGTTAACAGCTGCTCGCTTAGCGTCCTCTTGGGGACGGTCGGGTGATCCTTCAACCAGCGGAACCGTAAACCAAGTGCGAGGAGAACAATGGCCAATGCCGCCCCAACGACTAGTCTTCGGCCGTACCGCCTCGGCTTCTGTTTCAGGTCAGCGCCCATCTCCGCTGCCGTTTGGTAACGGGCTTGGCGGTCCTTTTCCAGCGCCTTGTTGATGACTATTTCTAGGTTGAGAGGGAGTTTTGAATTGAGGTCGCGAACCGGGATCTGTGGCTGCTGGAGGATCGCGTCGCGCACCACCTCAGCAGTTTCTCCGCTAAAGGCACGTCGTCTCGTGGCCATCTCGTAAAGGACCAAGCCAAAGGAGAACAGGTCGGTGCGGGCGTCCAGCTTCTCGCCGCGGACTTGCTCCGGAGACATGTAGCCTGCTGTTCCCATTGCGGTACCCGTGCGGGTAAGACAGGAAGCCTCAGAGGCATCTGGCAACGTGGCGGCCCAGATAGCTGGTCGCGCCGCCGGCTCTTCTTGGTCGCCGGTTTCCAAAAGTTTCGCCAATCCGAAATCGAGAATCTTGCAGACGCCCTTGTCGGTAATGAAGATGTTGGCAGGTTTGATGTCGCGATGGATGATGCCCCGCTCGTGCGCGGCCTGTAGACCATCGCTAATTTGAATCGCCACACTCAGCAGTTCCGCGAGCGGAAGCGAGCCCTCACTTGCCGCCAAGCGATCGCGTAGTGTCTCACCCTCCAGCAGCTCCATCACAATAAAGAGCTGGCCTTCGTGTTCTTCAATTTCGTGAATCGTGCAGATGTTGGGGTGGTTCAGGGACGAAGCTGTACGGGCTTCCCGTTCGAAGCGTTGCAGAGCCAAAGAATCTGTCGCGACCTCTTCAGGCAGGAACTTCAAGGCGACGCGGCGGCCAAGTTTGAGGTCCTCGGCTTTGTACACCAAACCCATACCGCCACCGCCGATGATCTCCAGCACGCGGTAGTGCGATACTTTCCGGCCGATGAGGCTCGGAACTGGCGGTGTCCGCCCCACCGCGTCACCGCCGCTGTGCGAAGCCGCATCACTCGACAGCCCGTCCCCAGGCGTCGACTCCAGGCACTCGACCGGAACCATCAGCCGGTATCCACGCCGCGCCACCGTTTCGATGTACTTGGGATTGTCCGCGGAATCATCCAGCGCCTGACGGAGCTTCTTGATCGCGGTGTGAATGCTGTGATCAAACTCCACCACGGTGTCGTTCGGCCAGAGCTTCTTCTTGATCTCGTCTAGCGTCACCAGGTCGCCAGAACGTTGCACCAACATCAGAAGGATTTGGAAAGGCTGTTCCTGGAGACGGACCTTGCCCTCGCCCTTACGCAGTTCTCCAGCTTTGAGGTCCAGCTCGAACGGCCCTAGCTGTACGCGGAGTAGGACGGCATTCTGCATAAAGACCCGGCTGTGGAGAAAACTCCTTCCAGTGGCGAGCGAGCCAGTGGCGGGTCTCTGGGAGCGGCGATTCCTCAATCGCCAGAAACCTCTTGTGAGTTTTGCCGACTAAGAGTGGCGTGGATTTTACTCTCACGTCGCGCTTCGTGCACCAGGTTTTTGGACAACCGAGGACACTCAGCGAAGTGGCCGGCCGTTAAGCTTACTGCTCCTAGTGCCAGTGCCGCTCTGTTTTCAAGTACTTAGCTGTTCAGTGCGGGTTCAGTGGCAGTTCAGCACTGGTGCATTGCTCTGTTTCCCTCGATCCTTCAAAGTCGCTCGAAACCCGGCTGATGCTGCCGCGGCGGAAATGCAATTGGTCGCCCCTCCGCTCCGGTTGTGAACTTGCTCCCGGTTCCCCCTGCGATTCCGGCCCTGGGCAGGCCCAATTCGCCACTGCGTAGTGATGATGAGGAGAAGAACATGAAATCCCACAAATGGATTTGGATTTCGCTAGTGTATCTATTCGTCGCGCTGGCAACGCTGGCTCACGGGGAGGTCGTCTATACACCTGTCAACATCAACCTTCCGGCAAACGGTACTTACCCAATCGATCTCAACCATGATGGAATCTCCGACTTCACTTTCCAGACATCACAGACATGGTTTTCTTGTCACCCCGGGTTTGTTCAGTGGGATAAGCTTTACGTCCGACCAAGCCCACTAGGAGGAATCGTGGGCGGCAACTGGGCTTTGGCACTGCAGAGCGGCGTCCAGGTCGATTCCCACCAGAGTTTCTATGGCGGTGATGATTTGATGTATGACGTTAAGCCAATCTCTCACTGTTGGCTCGACCCCCATAGTTATGGCGATTGGATTACCGTCCAACATCGCTATCTTGGACTCAAGTTCCAGATCAATGGCCAGACCCACTACGGATGGGCGGAGTTGAGCACCAACGGCACAACGGGCGTGAATACTTTGTATGGTTTTGCCTATGAAACGATCCCGTTCAAGGGGATCCTTGCCGGCCAGACCATGGACTCGCCAGATCAGCCGGCCACTGCCAGCCCGGAAATGTCGATCGGCGGGGCAGCGCAGGACAACCTATCGCCAGACAACCACCATAGGCACCATCAGTATAAGCTGATTGACCTTGGCACCTTCGGAGGTCCTGCGAGTTTTGTTCCGGGCTTGGAGGTGAGCATTAGCTCTCGAGGCGCCGCCATCATGCAGGGGGACACGGCGGCTTCCGATCCCTTTTACCCTAATTGCTTTCAGGATTGTCTGGTCAACCATGCGGGGTTGTGGCGCGATGGTGTCCTGACCGACCTGGGAGAGCTTAACAACGCAAGCAACAGCTGCCAGCCACTATGGATCAATGACCGCGACGTGGTAGTCGGAGCTTGCGAGAACGGCCTGATTGATCCGCTAGCCAATTTTCCGGAGATCGATGGTGTTGTCTGGAAAAACGGTCAGATCACCGATATCGGAACGCTGGGAGGAAACACCAGTGCGGCCGGCGCTGTTAATAACCGCGGCCAAGTGACTGGGCTCGCATCCAATCCGATTCTTGATCCCTTCAACATGAGCTTAGGCCCCCCGAATTATTTTTGGAATTTCGGAGTAACACAAATACACGCTTTTCTGTGGCAAGACGGCCCAATGCAGGACTTGGGCACTCTGGGTGGCCCCGATAGCGCTGGCATGTTTTTGAATGAGCGCGGGCAAGTGGCTGGGGTTTCCTATACAAGTTTCACGCCCAACCAGGGTACTGGCATTCCCACGCAGGACCCGTTTCTTTGGGACCACGGCACAATGAGAGACCTGGGTACCCTTGGAGGTACTGCGGGCTGGCCCTACAGCCTGAATAACAGAGGCCAGGTAGCCGGTCAATCAAACCTGGCAGATGACGTACACTTCCACGCCTTTCTGTGGGCCCGCGGAGTGCTTAAAGACCTCGGCACTTTGGGAGGCGATAAATCGTCAGCCAGGTGGATCAACGATGCGGGTGAAGTTGTGGGCCGCGCAGAGTTGTACCCGGGTTTGACCACACGTCACGGTTTCCTCTGGAAAAACGGCGTGATGATCGATCTTGGGGTTCCAGCCGGAGGCAATTGCGGTACAGCATATGCAATCAATTCCAGCGAGCAGATTGTGGGCGACTGGGGAATTTGTGGGGGAACAAACCACGGCTTCCTGTGGGAGAACGGAGGTCCCATCGTGGACTTAGGGACATTGGTTCTGCCCGGCTCTGACGTGACCATATCGGAAACAAACTACATCAATGACGCTGGAGAGATTTCCGGCTTTGGAATGGATTCCAACGGCGACATGCGTGCCATTCTGCTGATCCCATGTGACGAGCATCATCCTGGGCGGTGTGAAGACTACTCCATGATCGAAGGGGCCTCGCAGCCAACCACTCCGGCGACGACTATGAAGCCGGGCGGCGAAACGCCGGCGGACACAGACTATTCGTCGCATAACCCATTCGGCAGAGGCTTTCAGCTTCGCGGCCAATCAGCGGCTCCGCGCGACTGACAACAGCCCCACCCGGGCAGAACAAGCTTGGGTGGGGAGCGCTGCGTCTTCGCCGGGCGGAACTGTTACAGATTCCCCGTTTCGCTCCGGCTTGTGAACTTGCTCCCGGTTCTCAACCGGCGATTCCGGCCCTGGGCAAGCCGAGTCGCTATTCACGAGAGATAACTAGGAGGAGAACATGAAATCGCGCACGTCGATGTGGGGAAGTCTGTTCAGTGGAGTCGCCCTGGTTGTTCTTGCAGCATCAACGGTCTACGCCTCGCCGCTAATAGTAGACTGCACACACGGCGGTAGTATCAGCGCCACCCTTGCCGGGTTCGCCAGGGCGGGGAACACCCGAGGCATCTTGATCTACATATCTGGCACCTGCCATGAAAACGTCGTGATCGGGGGTTTCGATCATTTGACGCTACAAGGGGCACCGACCGCTACTATCCAGGATGCATCAAATGGAACTCTACCGACCGTGGGAATATATAGCTCCACCGACGTAAGCTTGGTGGGTTTGACCATGATTGGAGGGAACCCGGCCGTCACCTGCGAGAATGACAGTTTTTGCACGCTCAACCTGACTAGAATTCACGGCGCAATTGACGGGGTACAGTTTGTCAGTGCCCGCGGTCGCGTCTTGAGCAGTACCGTGACAGACAATAGTGCTCGCGGAATTCTTGTCGCGAACGGCTCCGTTGTGTTCACCTACTTGACTACGGTCGGCGGAAATGGCGATGTTGGTATTCTTGTGGCTTTCGGCAGCAGCTTAGCTGCGTACGTTGACACGATTCAGAACAATGCATCATTTGGCATTCGGGTCATTCAACACTCGGCATTGCAGGCAGTCGATCTAACGATAACCGGCAATGGCGGGGACGGCGTCCGGGTGGCTCAGGCTGCAACAGCATCATTCGGACAGTCTACTACCGGCAACGTGATCACTGGCAACGGCGGCAGCGGCGTGTTTCTCCGGGACCTGTCGTTCGCGGAGTTTGATGACGCGAACAACGTGAGCGGCAACCTCACCCAGCCCGATGTCGCTTGCAACCCACAGTACTCGGCTACGCGAGGTGCGGGCACGGTGGGAGGTACGACAAATTGCCTGGAACCGCAACAGAGCCAACAGCCTCTTTTGCCGCACACAGAAGGCAATGGCCTGTCCGAGCGTCGGTGAGCCGCTTGCCTAACCGATCGCTGATTCTGGCGGCCGACGAACTTCGCCAGAACGGGCTTCTGGAACGCTAGCCGAGTCCGAGTGGATTGTCGGCAATCCGGAAGTTGGAAGTTAATGAAAAGTGATGCCGTCCGTGCCTGACTCGCCGTGCGCCCTGAGCTCCTCGATTAACAGCTTACGAGTGAACAGGCCACCTGGTTTTTCCGCTACAGCACTGTAGTCGCTGTTGTAGACGGTCCGGCATCGCCCGAAGCGGCGGTCGTGCAATGTTTATGCAGGTGGGAGCTCTAGAGCACCTGGGCCAAAACCAGGTGGGTCGGTTCCTGGCTCGTCGCGCTAGAGCTAACTTGTTGGAAGTAATTGGTCGGGGAGAGAGGATTTGAACCTCCGACCCCCTGGTCCCGAACCAGAGGGCCTACCGGCGTCAGAGAGTCCAGAAGAACGAGTCCGTCCAATGATCTAGCAGAAAGACAATTCGGAGCGTCTGGCCGATTGTAGAGGACCCTCCTCGTTGAACAGCTCTCAACGACCGGCAAAACAAATCTGCTGCAAGGACACAATGACGGCACTTTCGGGCCGGTATCTGGTCTGTTACGCGTGCGGTCTCTCCAAGCTCGCTGGAGGATATTCAATTCCGAACTAGACATCAAACTCAGCGGAATTCTTGGATTTGGAAACGTCGTCTCAGGCGTATACGCGCCTGTGCTCGCCAAACATTCAAAGCACTTCGTCCTCGCCGACGCCCTCGACATCCGGCTCGGCGGGATGCAGCGCAACTTCGAGCCGCTGCGGGAGTAGGTCGAAGGCAGGTGTAAGAGTCAGCTTACCGACGATAGCCGATCCTGCCAACTCGGGTTCTCGCCGTTCTTCAGGCAAGCCGTGCAACCGATCGCTGGGCGCTCCCCTTGCTTACATTGAGAGTTCGACATACCTGAGACCACGAAAGTCCATTCCGGCGTAGTTCCGCCACCCTTGGAGCGTCAATCTCGACGCGGGGCCTTCCGAACTTCTTGCCTTTGGCGCGCGCATTCCGCAAGCCGGCCCGGACGCGCTCCTGGATCAGGCTTCTCTCAAATTCAGCCATGGCTCCGATGATCTGAAACATCAAGCGCCCCGACGGCGTGCTGAGATCGAGGTGGTCGCGGAAGCTGACAAAGGCCACTCCGTAGGCGCAAAGGTCGGCCAGGGCATTGACCAGATGCTTCAGTGAACGACCGAAACGATCAATTTTCCAAACGAGCACGGCGTCGAACTTCCGTCGATGAGCGTCGGCCATGAGTTGGTTCAGTTCTGGTCGTGACTCCTTCGAACCTGATACACCCCGATCGACATATTCGCTGGTAATGGTCCAGCCGCGGCGGGAAGCGTACTCCCGGAGTTCCGAGAGTTGCATCTCGGGATCCTGGCCGTTGAGGGTGGAAACGCGCGCATACAGAGCGACGCGAGCAATTGCGACTGGTGGTGGTTCTTGAGGGAGTGATGATGCGGTGTTACGGTGATGTACAGCCATGGGTGCCTCCTCTTTAGGTGCCCTGGTTAGCGTCGTGTCGGTGTTGATCGCACTGGCGCGACGCGCTTTACTTCCTAAATTCCTTCGCGAATTTCTTCTTTACCGGTTCAGGAACTTCCTCGATCTTCAACCGGTAGTACTCCTTGGTTCTTTGTTGCGCAAAGTTCTCCAGAGCTTGATACATCGACAGAAAGCTCACATCGAAGGTGTCACCTCTAGCGAACGCTCCTCCGGCAAGGTAGCCCGTCAAGTCTGACGAGGCGATTTCAATGCTACGTATGTTCGCGCCGCGCGCGTGAAGCGATCCACAGAAAGCACTTATTCCATCCGGGGAAAATGCGTCGTCGATAGCTTGTTTTAGCTTCTTCTCCGTCAGAGACGGTACATCCCAATAGGGACTCTTGCATTTCGCGCAGCACCGCGGCTTCTCCGGGTTTCGCGGGTGCCAGGTGTGGCCGCAACGCAAACAGGCTAGCGTAGGCAGTGGGATCTCAGGCCTCATGTGTAACAAGTATATACCATGGTAATAACTTGTCAAGTTCCGCTCGCTCGGTATTCAGTTCATCTCCTACCAAGAGAACATCTACACCACCTCTTCACTCGGACAGGCATTCGACTGTTTCAGCGGTCGCTGAGCTCGAGCGCAGCGCCTGCGGGACTTCGGGCAGCCGTTGGCTATTTGATGGGGTAGTACAGCATGAGCGATCGGCACGCCTACAGGCTGATGGGCTGATGGGCTTGGCACGATCGACGCTTCGATATCGGTCGTGTAGGGCAGAACGGGATGTTGTATTACGGGCGCGGTTGAAGGAATGAAGGAATTGGCCGCGCAAACGTATGGGGTTCGGGTATCGGCGGCTGACGGCCATGCTGGCGCGGGAAGGAATGCCCGCCAACCACAAGCGGGTGTACCGGTTGTATTGCGAGGAAGGGCTCGCCATGCGCATCCGACAACGGCGATGGGATCCGCCGGAGTGGGCCAGCCGCCCAGCCTGCGGCGGAGCGCCCGAATTAACGGTGGTCGATGGACTTTGTCAGCGATTGCATCAGTAGCGGGAGAGTGATGCACATGCTGACACTGGTGGACGACCACACGCGCGAGAGTCCGGTCATCGAGGTCGATACCTCGTTGGGTGGCTTACGCGTATGCCAATTCTCCTCCTCCAGTTGCTTCAGCCGCTTCGCCTCGCCGCTCTACATCCCACTTTGCCGGGGCTACGTCAGAGCCACAAGAATAAAATCTCGAAATGGGCAGTGACTCTGTCGCGAGTGATGCCCATTGTTACTTGTCGAAGTCAACGGTAATTGCGGCTTTCACCCGACGCGGATGCACGCCGATCTTGAAAGGAGCAAATGTCGTGTTCGCAATCGCGTCCGAGACAGCAACGGCAAATGGCCCCGCACCACTACGCAGGCATACGGTTTCAGTCAGCCCTTGTGCGTCTATTGTGGCGTCCACTTGAACCCTGCTAGCACTCGGCAAAGTGTCCTGCCACCCATGCTGAGGGTCGCGGTAGCGCTTTACTCCAATATCACTGAGATCTTGAGAGGGATCCTGGAAGTTCGGGGCCTCCGGATAGACAGGTCCCAGATACGACCCACTAAGCTTGGTCCTTCGTTCTGGACGGCCAACGTCCATCAGTATTAGCTGGCCGATTAGCCGTCCCGGATAAAGCAGCAACGGCGTGTTGGACACATTCGCGATCTCGAGAGTCAGGCACCCTCTGTAAGAAGGATGAATCCAAGGAGCGGTCTCAATAAGAACGAACGTACGCGCCACAGAAGATTTTGTCAGGATTTCGCCGCTGACATTAAAAGGCAGTTTGATGAATTCTAGAGTTGCCCCAAGCACTGTCTGGTGAGCTGGTACTACAATGTAAGCGCCGATCGGCACATGTACGCGGAGATGGCCGGTCGAGACTGTTTGTGAAGGATAGTAGAAGGGCTCAGGTGGGACTTGCGGAAGTAAAAAGTGAGTACCCAAACGTAAATCAAGCGAGTCAAGATCAAACGCACTTTCAGGATTTAGAAGCGGAGTAACGACTAGGCTTGCGGGATGACTGACCGGTAGCAACAAGCGATCTCGCATGCGGGCAGCAGAAAGGACTGACATTTACCTGCTCCTGCTTCCGGCAAATAGTTCCGAATCTTCGATTGCTTTCATCGTCCATGCTTCCAAACGCTTCAGCCACTTGTTGCGATCCGCACATGACCTATCGTCGGCGCCAGCTATGCTACCCACCAATTGTGGGAAAGATTCAAGGTAAAACTTGTGTGCGGCATTGATGATGCTGACAAACTCAGGATGTTCTCGACGCGGAGATGGTGCTAGCCCCATGGCGGCAAGACCACGATCAAGTAATGAATTACCTAACATCACCGTTGAAGGGATTACGCCCTGACGGAGGTATTGCTCGATAGAGCCGTGGTAGCGCAAGTACGCGTTTAATCCGCAATCAACTCCAACCATCACCTCTTGAACTACGTCCTGGATTTGAGGTGTCGTTAAGAAAAAAGCTTCTAGCGTTTTGTCGGCAAGATTGTTATTTGTCGAGTCTTCTGGCTTGAAGCGAGCAGAGGTTGTCGGTGTAAGTGCTGCTTGTTCAAGAAGCCGAATATAGTGACTTCTATAGCGCAACACCTCAGGCCACCATCCTAGTAACTTCAATAACCTGACATGCTCTTTAAGCCTGAAAAGGGTAGCAGGGTGACTGTCGGTAAAGGATGGCGAACCTGTATAGGTTCCCGATGAAGGGTAAAGTCCGACAGAGAGGTCAAGAAGCTCGATGTAAGCCAATGAAAAGCACGGTCCAACAAGCCAAATCGCAAAAAAATCGCAAAAAACCTCCTCTATCCAGTCGAGTAATTTATCTCTGCACCAACGCACTTGCGCGTCGGTCAGCTGGGAATATTTTGTGCCAAAAACAGACTTGATATTATTCCCAATGGTCTGAAGAAGGAGGTCGGAGGTTGTGTCAGGGAGGAGGTCGAAAACAAAATGGCCCATTTCATGGGCGATAAGACAGTTTAGGAATACCGAGTCGGCTTGTGAGTACGGGAATTCGATAATTCCCAAGTGTTGAGGAAAGTCTGGCGCGTTTGGAATCAGCCTACGGAGCTCATTGGCGCGCCCCCTCACAGGAGCGTGGGCTTCGAAGTAGTTGACGGTATCGGTATGAAATATGACAAAGTCTTTATCATCCATACCTTGAATTAATCTAAACCTGCGAAGCAGGCTCAATAGCAAAGGGAACGGAACATTTAAGCTGTGGGCTGCAACGGCTGGCCTGACGTACTTGTGGAAGTGAAACCATGTCAGCCTTAGCGTGGCAAGCTTCTGCCTTTCGGCATTAAATGCAACAACATTGTCAGCACTCAGCGATAAATAGGAAGGAAATTCACCTGACCTCTTGCAGACGGAGCATATGGAATCGACGAAACGAAAGAGCGAAGCCGCATCGTGAAGAACAGCCCCTCTTTCTAAGTTCATATGCCAGCGTCGCCTATAGATCCATGGCTTGAGTATAACGCTCTAGCGCGCGACCTTCTAGTGCACAAAAAAACTGAATTGCCTGTTCTGCGTTACGTTTGCGAGCATCAGCTCCCACATCTGCTAACCCTCCGCCAGATTTGAACGAATCAGAGAAAACGGTGTCCACCGCCGTGTCCACATAACACTCTTGTGGGACGTTATTCGTTTGTAATCACTAACAAACGGTCCCGGATAACATTCTGCATCGGAAAATAAAGCCTTCCGGCCCGGGGGGGTAGTGCGAACGAAAACCCGAGGAAGTCTCGCGGGCGGGAATTGTCCCTCATAAAGAAGGCGCAGGTCCAATTGCAGGCGGGCTGTGAAATAGTAGTTGCATGACAAGTTCGGGCGATCGCGAAGGATCCGTGTACGCCAGCGGCAGCTCCGTCCGCACCGAGGTGCGGGGATTCAAGATTCAGTTGGACGGCCCGAATCTGGTGCTGTCGGCCGGCGGCAGCGAGCTGATCCCGCCCATTCCGCTGCACCCTGACGATGCCGAGCGGGTGCGGATGGAGATGGCCAAAGCCCAGCTCTGGGAGTGGAATCAGCTGGAGGAGCTGCGCTCGCGGGCGGTGCTGCGGTACCGGCGCTATCTGGCTTCGTGGCTGGTACTGTGCCTGGCGGCTTTCAGCGCCTACATCGGTTATCCCAGCTATTACCTCAGCGTGTTTCTTTGCCTCTTCGCGATCTTCTTGTGGTGGAGAGCAGGCTACGTGGAACAGCAGGCCGCCCGCGATGCCCAGGCGGAACGAAGCGCGTTTGTTGCAGACTGGAGCTATCTCCGCCAGCGTCTCGAAGAGTCGGAAGTGACCACCGCATCCGATCGACCGTCGGAAGGTTCGTAAAGCCTGGACGCAGTTCGTCGAAACGTCTGCCGTCGTCTTAAATGCTCGATTTTGTCGGCTTCACCCGCCACTCGGGCGGGAAGCATGAAAAACTCGGGTGGAAGCGCGGGCCTTCAGGCCCGCGAATGGCGGCGATATTCCAGCCGGGCTTTCGCCCCGGACCCTCTCATTCCCACATCGGCATTGGTCCCCTTCTTGCCCACTCATCACGCTTCGACGTGACCCATCGCACTGAGTTCCGGGCATCATCCGTGAAAACTTAGATTGGAAAGGAACCGGCGAGCGCCGCAGAAAGTACTCGACTTCCCGGTCCGGGCGACCGGGGAATCGCCTCGCACGGTTCTGCAAAGTGCTGGTCTCTCATCCCCAGAAAGGAGCGCCAGGCACATGGCAACCGCGCAGGTTTCCTCCGACAACGCCGAGCAGGCGTTCATCGACCAAGTCATAGCCAAACAGAGCGGGCGGCCCGGCGAGTTGCTGGGCATCCTGGAGGCGGTGCAGGAGCGCCATGCGCATAAGTATCTGTCTGCCGAGACGCTGCGCTACATCGCCAACCGTCTGGATCTTCCCTTGTCGCGAGTGTACAGCGTGGCCACGTTCTACGCCTTGTTCAACCTGCAGCCCCAGGGCGACAACACCATCTGCATCTGCCGCGGCACCGCCTGCCACACCAGCAACTCGCGGGCCCTGCTGGAGAGTCTGCGTCTGGAACTGGGGCTGGGCTTGCAGGAAGGCGATGACAGCAACGATTCCGACAAGCTCACGCTGACCACCGCCGACAACAAGTTCACCGTCCGCACCGTGGCCTGCTTCGGGCAGTGCGCGCTGGCTCCGGTGGTGGAGATCAACCATCGCATCTGCGGACACGTCAACGAGCGGACGCTGCAGCGCGAAGTGCGCTCGCTGGAACGGGAGAATGACTGATGCCGCGCATTGAGGATATTGGCGTATTCAACGCGGTGCGCGAGACCGGCCTGGCGAAACTGACGCCGTCAATTCCGCGAATCGCCATCGGCATGGGCACCTGCGGACGGGGCAACGGCGCCGAAGGTCTGTACCACGCCTTTGTGGAGGTCATCGAGCGCAGCGGCCACGACTTCTATCTGACCAGCGTGGGATGTTTTGGAGCCTGCTATCAGGAGCCCCTGGTCAATGTGCGGCTGCCGGGAAACCCGTTACTCATTCTGCATCGCATCCAGGCCAACGATGCGGGACGAATTCTGCACGACATCACCGCCGGCACCATCAATCATGAACTGGTGTACTGCAAGATTGAAGAGTGGGACCACATTACCGGCTCCATTCGCTACGGGCACGGTTATCCCGAAGTGCCGTTGTGGAACGAGGTTCCGTTCTTCAAGAGCCAGAAGAAGATCGTGCTGCGCAACTGCGGGCTCATCAATCCCGATGACATCGAGGAGTACATCGCCGTCGGGGGCTACCAGGCGCTCTACAAGACCCTGATCGACGAGAAGCCGGAGGCCGTGATCGAGCAGATCAAGGCTTCCAAGCTGCGCGGGCGCGGGGGCGCCGGTTTCCTGACCGGCAACAAATGGGAGTTCCTGCGCAAGGCGGTGGCCGACCAGAAGTTCATCATCTGCAACGCCGACGAAGGCGATCCCGGCGCCTACATGAACCGCAACGAGATCGAAAGCGATCCCCACGCCCTGCTGGAGGGAATGATCATCGGCGGCTACGTGATGGGCGCCACCCAGGGCATCATTTATGTCCGCGCCGAGTATCCCCTGGCGGTGCACCGGCTGAATCGCGCCATCGAGCAGGCTCGCGAATACGGGCTGCTGGGCAATAACATCCTGGGGCGGGGATTTAACTTCGATATCGAGCTGGTGGAAGGCGCCGGAGCGTTCGTCTGCGGCGAAGAGACGGCGCTGATCGCCTCGTTGGAAGGCGAAGCCGGACGGCCACGGCCGCGCCCGCCTTTCCCCGCGCAGAAAGGTCTGTGGGGAAAGCCTAGCAACATCAATAACGTCGAGACCTGGTACAACATCGCGCCCATCATCACCAAGGGGCCGGCCTGGTTCACGGAAACCGGTAGCGCCAAGAGTTCCGGAACCAAGGTCTTCTCCCTGGTAGGGAAAGTTCACAACAGCGGGCTGGTCGAGATGCCCATGGGAACTCCTATCAAGACGTTCATCTACGACATTGGCGGAGGTGGAGTCGGCAGCCGCAGCATCAAGTCGGTGCAGACCGGCGGCCCGTCGGGAGGCTGTATTCCCAGCGAGATGTTCGACACGCCGGTGGACTACGAAAGCCTGGCGCAGCTGGGATCGATTATGGGCTCGGGCGGCATGGTGGTGATGGACGAAGACAATTGCATGGTCGACGTTGCCCGCTACTTTGTGGAGTTCACCAACTCGGAGTCTTGTGGGAAGTGTGTTCCCTGTCGCGTCGGGCTGAATAAGTGCCTGCGCATCCTGAACCGGGTTACCCTCGGCAGCGGGCGCATGGACCATCTGGAGCGGCTGGATGAGTTGAGCCGCTACATCCGCGACTGTTCGCTGTGTGGGCTGGGACAGACCGCACCCAACCCGGTGCTGACCACCATGCGGCACTTTCGCCAGGAGTTTGAAGACCACATCGTCTCGCATCGCTGCGTCGCCGGCGTCTGCACCGAATTGGCGCTGGCCCCCTGCGAGAACAGTTGCCCGTTGCACATGAACATCCCGCGCTTCCTGCAGCTCTACAAGGAAGGCCAGCTGGAGGAAGCTTTCGAGTCGGTGATCATGGACAACCCGCTGCCCTGCTCGACCGGGCGGGTCTGCCAGCACCCCTGCGACAAGCGTTGCCGGCGCCAGACCGTCGACGATGCCGTCAACATGCGCGAAGTCCATCGCTTTATCGCCGACTACATTCTGTTGGGCGAACATTTCGAAGAGGCGGTGCGCCGGGTACTTACCCGCAAGCTGGAAGCCACCGGACGCAAGATTGCCGTAGCTGGCGCGGGCCCGGCAGGTTTGACCGCTGCGTTCTATCTGGCCTTACTCGGGCACGACGTGACGGTGTTCGATTCCCTGTCGGAAGCGGGAGGGATGCTGCGCTTTGCCCTGCCGGAATATCGCCTGCCGAAGCCGGTGCTGCGTCGCGAGATTGAGCTGATCGAGCGGCTGGGAGTGCAGTTCATCTTCAACACGCGGGTGGGTTTCGATATTCCCCTGAACGACTTGAATGACCAGTTTGACGCGGTTTGTCTGGCCATCGGGACCTGGAAGGAGTCGTGGGTCTATTTGCCCGGGACGGAGTTGAAGGGCGTGTTTCCCGCGCTGCCGTTCCTGGAGTCGGTGGCCAAGGGCGATTCGGTCGGACTGGGACGCAAGGTAGTGGTGATTGGTGGCGGCAATGCGGCGATCGATTCGGCGCGCACCGTGTTGCGCCTGGGATCGAGCGTTACCGTGGTCTACCGCCGCGAACGCAAGGACATGCCGGCCATCGAGGAAGAGACCCAGGCTGCCGAAGAAGAAGGAGCGAAGATTGTCTTCCTGTCGGCGCCGCACCGCATTATCGGAGATGCCAAAGGCAACGTACGAGCGCTGGAAGTAGTGAAAACGCGTCTGGGCGAGTACGACCGCTCTGGCCGTCGCAAGCCTGTTCTGACCGACGAGGTACAGCGCTTCGACTGCGACTCGGTGATCCTGGCTGTCGGGGAGACGGTCGATCTCGATTTCGCCAAAGCCTCGGGACTGCAGATCAAGGAAGGCGGGACCATCGAGGTCGACCACTTCACTCTGGAGACCAGCCGGCCGCGCTTCTTCGCCGGCGGCGACCTGGTGACTGGCGCCTCCAATGTGTCGAACGCCATGGCTTATGGCAAGCAGGCGGCGCAAGCCATCGACGAACAGCTGATGGATACCAAACGTTGGGACGACCTGTTTCGTCCGATGCATTACGACCAGGCGCCGCCCAAGGAGCCGAGCGAGAGCCGCCGCCATCATTCGCATGCCGTACCGGCGCGGGAACGCGCCCACTCGTTCGAGGAAGTTATCGTTGGGCTGTCGCCGGAAGAAACCCACGAGGAGTGCTGCCGTTGCCTGCGCTGTGACGCGACGGTAGCCAGCTCGCGCTAGGCGGCACGGGTAGAGCGGACCTTTAAGGCCTGCCCTGAGCTCGCCGAAGGGTCCGCGTTAAGGCCACGCGCAAACAAGGGGCTTGAGCCCCGGGAGGAGTCGAGCCTTGCCGCAAAAGAAAATCTCGCTGCGTATCGATGGCGAGCTGGTAAGCGCCTTGGAGGGTCAAACCATCCTCGACGCCGCGCGCGCCAGCGGGAAGTCTATTCCCACGCTCTGCTTCCTGGAGGGTCTCAGCCCGGTTGGCGCCTGCCGCGTGTGCATGGTGGAAGTCTCCGGCGTCGACCGCCTGTTTCCCGCCTGCACCACGCCGGCGCAGGACGGCATGTCGGTGGTCACCAACTCGGCGCGCCTATCACGCTATCGCCGCATGACCATCGAGTTGCTGCTGGTGGAACGTAATCACGTATGCGCGGTGTGCGTGGCCAACGGGCACTGTGAGCTGCAGGAGATGGCCTACAGCATGGGCATCACCAGCGTGCGCTTTGCCTACAACTTCCCCCGCCAGCCGGTCGACCTTTCCCATCCTCGCTTCGTGCTCGACCACAATCGCTGCATCCTGTGTACCCGCTGCGTGCGCACCTGCGCGGAAATCGAAGGCGCCCATGTGTGGGAGATGATCTCGCGCGGCATTCATGCCCGGATCGTTTCCGACCTGAATCAGAAGTGGGGCGAGGCCCGCACCTGCACCAACTGCGGCAAGTGCGTGCAAGCCTGTCCCACCGGCGCGCTGGCCGAGAAGGGTAAGGCGGTGGAGGAGATGGTGCACTCCACCACGCCGATTACCTCGCTGGCCCATCGGAGAGGAGCCAGAGTATGAAGAAGCTGAAGCTGGCGACGGTCTGGCTGGATGGCTGCTCGGGCTGCCACATGTCGCTGCTCGATCTGGATGGCGCCATCATCCCCATCGTGCGCAAAGTCGACATCGTCTACGGGCCGCTGGTGGACGCGCAGGAATTTCCCGAGGACGTGGACGTTACCCTGCTGGAAGGTGCCATCAGCACCCAGGAAGATGTGGACAAGCTGCAACAGATCCGGTCGCGGACCAAGATGCTGGTGTCGCTGGGCGACTGCGCCGTGACCGGCAACGTAGCCGGGCTGCGCAACGTGATTCCCGTAAACAAGCTGCTGCAGCGGATTTACGTCGAGGGCGCTGACGTCGGCGGCTGCATTCCCGACGGCGGGCTGCCGCAACTGGCCAAGCTGGCGCGGCCGGCGCAGGACTTCGTGAAGGTCGACGTTTGTCTGCCCGGATGTCCGCCCCACAACAAGGTGATCGCCAGCTTTCTTAATAACCTGCTGGATGGCCGCAAGCCCGAGGCGAACGCCAAGATCAAGTTTGGATAGGAGCGGCGATGAAGCGCATCACAATTGAGCCGGTAAGCCGCATTGAAGGGCATGCCCGGATCACCATTCAGCTGGACGATGCTGGCAAGGTGGCGGACACGCAGTTCCAGGTCACCCAGGTTCGCGGCTTTGAGAAATTTACCGAGGGCCGTCCCTACTACGAGATGCCGGGGATTACCTCGCGCATCTGTGGTATCTGCCCCATCAGCCATCAGCTGGCCGCGTCGAAAGCCTGTGACGCCATCATGGCGGTGCGCATTCCTCGCACCGCGCAACTGCTGCGCGAGATCATCCACTGTGCCCAGGTAGTACAGTCGCACGCCCTCAGCTTCTTCTATCTCTCCGCGCCCGACCTGCTGCTGGGCATGGACAGCGACCCTGCCACCCGCAACGTGGCTGGTGTGATCGAGGAAAATCCCGAGCTGGCGCGGGCCGGCATCGAGCTGCGCAAGTTCGGCTTGCAAGTCATCGAAGGCTTGGCCGACGAACGGGTGCATCCCGCGTGGATTGTGCCCGGCGGCGTGCGTTCCCCTATGACGCTGCAGGCTCGCGACCGCTTTCTGGCGGCCATTCCTCAAGCCATGGCCACCACCGAAAGAACTCTGGGCATCTTCAAAGGACTGCTGGACTCGTTTGCCGAGGAGATTGCCAACTTCGGTTCCGCGCCCACCATGTATGCCGGGCTGGTCGATCATAGCGGCAACCTCCAGCTTTACGATGGCGTGATGCGCTTCCGCGCCGCCGATGGATCCATCGTGCAGGAAGGCGTTGCTGCCGACGATTATTCGCAATTCGTGGCTGAGGCCACGGTCGCCAATTCTTACCTGAAGGCGCCGTTCTACCGGCCGCTGGGCTATCCCCAGGGAATCTATCGCGTGGGCCCGCTGGGCCGCATCAACACCGCCGACGCCCTAGGCACACCGCGTGCCGACGCCGAACTCCAGGAATTTCGCCAGCGCTTTGGCCGGGTCGCGCACAGCTCGTTCCTCTACCACTACGCGCGCCTGATCGAAGTGTTGTACGCCCTCGAGTGCATGAAGCTCCTGCTGCAAGAGCCGGACGTCCTCGACACCCACGTCCGCGCCAGTGCCGGAGTCAATGCGCTCGAGGGTGTAGGCATGATCGAGGCGCCGCGCGGCACCCTGATCCATCACTACAAGGTCGATGAAAACGGCGCCATCGTGTGGGCCAATCTCATCGTGGCTACCGGACACAACAACCGCGCCATCAGCGATGGTGTGCGCCAGGTGAGCGAGCACTTCATCCACGGCGACCGCCTGGAGGAAGGCATGCTCAACCGCGTCTCCGCGCTGGTGCGCGCCTACGATCCTTGCCTCAGTTGCTCCACTCACGCTATGGGCGCTCCCGCGCTCGACATCTCGCTGCTGGATTGTGCGGGAGCCGTGCTGGATCGGCTGCGGAGCTAGGAAGTTTCGAGTTTGCGATGAGGGAACAATAAGATTTGGGTGCCCCGTTCTGGTCCTTCTTTTGGACTAGGGCGGGGGTTTTCGTTAACAGCGACGAGCGCCCATTCTTATCGATCAGGAGAAACGTCAGGAGGAGAACGTCATGATGAAGTTCGCAGTTGCTGCTTTACTAACGCTTATTCTTGCTCTGCCGGCATTCGGCAAGACCTACAAGACTACCTATCCCGATCCTTGCGGCCAGGTGTGGACTGCAGTCATAGACACCCTTAGCATGCAGGACAGCTACAACGTCGAGAAGAGCGACGACGCCCAGATGACAGCTTCCTACCAGGTGAAGCACTCCGCCCATGTCAACATTAGCGGAGCGATCCTGCAGCGCACCAACAAGGTCGCCCTGGTAGCGGAGGGCACCGGGTGTCAGATGCAGGTGGTGTCGAACTACAGCGGATGGGAGCACAACGACCAGGGTGACTTCAAGCAGCGCGTGGAGGACTCTCTAGCGAAGATAAAAGCCGCGAATGCTGCCCAGCCCGCCAAACCAGCCGACGCCAAGTGATGCGGTAGTCTTCGAGGATTTGTCGACCGGTGTAGAATCGCTACCGCCTCGGGAGGCGCCCCACCGGCGCCCGCCAGCGGAGGACTGTTCATGACCGTGCCCATCAAGTGCGAGTGTCCCAAGTGCCACGCTGACCGGACCATGCTCGACACCAGCTTTGCCGTCCCCGGATACCGCGAGCCGGGCGCGCAGAAAGACGCCGAGACGATCAACCCGGCCTGCGCCGTCCCGGTGCGCTTAATTCTCTGCCCACGTTGTCATTATCTCGAGCTGTACCACGATGTGGGATTAGGCAAGCTGTGTTGATGCCGTTGTATCCCACAACGTGGTAGTGAGGCGAGATCAAGGGCCTCAGATGACAACGGGATAGGGGAACGGACTTGCTACCAAAACCCTTTCTGTTGTCATCCCGAGCGCAGTCGAGGGATGAATTCACGTTTGAAGTGCAACAGTGTTTTCCAAGAATACCTCGTTGGGAGTTTTGAAGCCGAGGCATTTTCTGGGAGTGTCGTTGAAGCGTTCGAGGCAACGGCGAGGTGCGGGGCGGACAGGGAATCGAGGTCGGTATTTCTGGGCAGTTGACGGCGCAAACGGCCAATCGCGTTTTCGATGCCGCCCTTCTGCCAGGGCGAGTGGGTATCGCAGAACCAGGTCTGAATGCCGAAGCGTTGGCTCAGTAAATAGTGTTTGCTGAACTCTCCTCCATTATCGAAGGTGATGGATTGGCAGGCGCGCGCGGGCAAGGCTGCCAGCATGAGGCTGAGACTGTCGACGACCGACTGCGCGGTTCGCCTCGGCTGCCGTAGCAACAGCGCGCGGCGCGACTGGCGTTCCTGGGCCACCAGCAAGAACTGTCCCGGCTGGCGGAAGCTCATGAGGTCGGCTTCCCAATCGCCGGAGCGGGTTCTGCTTTCCACCACGGCGGGACGATCATGAATGGAAACCCTGTCCAGGATGGATGTTTTCGACCATCGGCCATTGGGCTGACGCTTTCCACGACGGTACTTTTGACGAGGCAGCCAACGATGCAGGGTTTCCATGAAAGACCAACTGCGCCAATAAATGTAACGATAGATGGATTCATAGCTGATGCGGTCGCTGCCCGCTCCCCGGGCCAGGCGTCCGGCAATCTGCTCCGGCGACCATCCCTCGGCCAGGCGTTGCAAGACTTTCTCCCGAAGTTGGGGCTGACGTTGGAGCTTGTGGGCTCGGCCGCGGGCATGGCGACGCAGCATCAACTGCTGCGCGCGCTGCGGATCGTAGCCCCCGGTCCACCGCTTGGAGGGCTTGCTGTTGCGCTTCAGTTCACGACTGATGGTCGCGGGGCTTCGCCCCAGAACGCCAGCGATGCAACGCAGAGATTTACCGTCTGCATGCAGACGGTAAATCTCAATCCGCTCCCTGAGGTCCAACTGCTCATACTTTCTCTTTTCCATCGCAACACCTTTGTACGGTGTTGCACTTGATTCGTGAACTCATGAGGGACCTGCTGGCCTTCACCAGGCAGGCGCTACGATTCGCATAGGCGTCGGGTGCCCCACACATTCGCGACTTTCGAATGTGTGGGAGACCAACGACAATCCCACTGATGCCGTACCCACGCGAAACATTGCAGAGGCCGCTGCCTCCGCGCTCATCTACACCCACTCATTCCAAACGCAGGAATGAGTTGATTGGATAAGAGAGAAGGCTCGCTTCGAACCCTGTAGTCTTTGTTTGAGGACTAAGACACGGGAGAAGGAAGGAGCCTTCCATGCTTATTGTAGGGTGTGATTACCATCCGCGGTGGCAGCAAGTGGCTTGGTTCGACACGGAGACGGGAGAAACCGGTGAACAAAAGCTCATGAACGGCGATGGCGAAGCCGAACGCTGGTATCGGCAGCTGCCGGTACCGTCGTTGATCGGTCTGGAGGCCACGGGCAACAGTCAATGGTTCATCGATCTGTTAGAACAGTTAGGCCATGAGGTATGGATCGGCGATGCCGCCGAAATCCGCGCCAGCTATGTGCGCAAACAGAAGAACGACCGGCGCGATGCCAACCATATGCTGAAGCTGTTGCGGGAAGGGCGGTTTCCGCGGCTGTGGGTGCCGAGCGCCGAGCAGCGCGATCTGCGGCAGCTGCTGATTCACCGCCACAAACTGGTGCAGATACGCAGCCGGGTGAAGAACGGACTGCAACACCTGGCGATGAACCAGGGGATGCAGAAAAAATCGCGGCTGTGGAGTGTAGCGGGACAGAAAGCTTTTCGCCAGTTACCGCTGACCGGTTGGGCGGGGTGCCGGCGTCAGGACCTGCTGCAGTTGCTGGTCTATCTGGATCAGCAGATTGCCCCGCTGGATCGGGCCGCGCAACAAGCGGCCGAGCAGGATCCGCAGGCACGGCTGTTACTGACTCAGCCGGGCGTGGGGCCGATCACAGCCTTGGCCTTCGTGCTGACCATCGGCGACGTCACTCGCTTTGCGCGCAGCAAACAGGTGGCCAGCTATGTGGGTCTGATTCCGCGCGAACACAGCTCGGGCGGGCAGCAGCGGCTGGGAGCCATCACCAAACAAGGCAATGGTTTTCTGCGCATGCTGCTGGTGGAAGCGGCGCAAAGTGTAGTTCGTCTGGATGAAGGGTTTCGCAAACCGTACGCTCACCGCTGTCACAGCAAGCCGAAAGGCATTGCCAAAGTGGCCGCGGCCAGACGCTTGGCCGTACGACTCTACTGGATGCTGCGCACACAAACGCCGTATCCGGAGATCGTTCGTATCGAGAGCAGCCCGCGGGTGCCCCTGGTCGACTGAGGTCAGACCGTTGAGTTGATTGGGCGCTCTCGCATCCAGACGGCCGGGGCAAAAGACGGCCTGCGGCCTTGGAAAACGAAAAGCCGTTTTCCACTTTCGCACCGGCGACGGCGACTGGAGGTTCGCATAGAAGAATCATGGTCGAGGTTTTAGGCCGAATCGATGGTTGGTGGAACGAAGCAGGTTCCACCGAAGAGTGATCAATCGCGAGATTCTCCCGTGTTAGTCCTCAGCGTGTCGAACTCAGGGACGAAGCCAGCAGTGCTCCCACACCGCTCAGGAGAAGTTTCGCTTGACAACGCCTTCTCTCTTATCGAGGGGCACCCGGCATCAGGCTCTGCATTAGGGGGCTGGAGGCTGATTGAAGTCCAAGATTGGCTTTTGTCCTTGTGACTTAAGAGTGTTCGTTATCTGGTCTAGCAGTTCCTTTAATTTGTAACCTGGTTCCACAGCAGCAAGACCTTGGGAATACGTGAGATTCGCTTTTTGGTCGTGGACCAAGAGCACATCCTTGACCACTCCTACGATTAGTGGAGGCAAAATTCGAAACCTTAATGGGTTCAACTTGATTTCTTGGCCATATGCAAAAAGCGGAGCACCGCTAAGACCAAGCACGTTTTGCAATTCGACCACGTAAGCATTCTCGTAAAATCCCCGGTCACTCAGAAACCACCTTTCGTCGGTCAAAACGGAAATTCTCCCGAACTTCGTGACTGGATAGTTACGCGCCTCGCCCGGATAGCCCAGCAAGTACCCTACGGTAAACACGCCGGTTCCGACCTTCAAGTCATACTTTTGCAGACCATCTTTGTCCAATACCCATGAGTAAGGCATAACAATGGGCGCAGTGTCGGGAAATGTCGGCACGTTTATGGCAACGAGGTCTGTCTCTTCTTTAGCGGAAAAGGTATTTTGATTAGGACCAGTTCGCTCCAAGTGAATGGGAAAGCAGACCTTACTTTTGTCATCCGCTCGATTCAGCCGAAGTACGATATCGTTCCTGTCATGAACAACATGTTCCGCGGTAACTACAAACTGCCACCCGCTGAACAAGGAACCATTAGCTTCCGAATTCGCGATTCCCATGAGGAAGGCGCTCCCTATCGGTTCGAGCTTGCGTCCAAGTTGGACTGGATCACAAGGCTTTACAGAGCCTTCATAGATGAAAATAGAAGTGCGGGCGGCCTCTTGGAGGTAATCTACATCGACCGGCTTCTGCGCCTCGGTTTGCTTGGTTTGGCAAACAGCTTGACAACAAAATGCTAGCAATAAGACGGAGGTGCACAGTTTCATAAGTCTCACCCTCCTACTTCGGGTCAACGCTCACGTTTCGTTTGACTGGGCCCGTGAATGTTCATTTGAACTGTCGCCACCCTAACGGTGTTCGAAACTCATCAATGGGTCACGCGGCATATGTAACAGACGTGGTTATTCGTCCAAGTTTGTTGAGGATTCTTTACCAAGATGTTTCGTGTATTTCGGAAGTTGTAAGCGTCCTCAATCCCTTTCAATTACCCATAAAGTCAGCACCGATGGTTGCCCCCAGTTCGATATCAGTGAGACGGGACAGGCCTCTCCACATGACCAAGTTGCCGGGTGGAGAATCGGTAGCACGAGCGAGATAGCCCCCGAGTTGTGCCACCTTGGTTAGATAAGTGGAGAGTGTCTCTTTGCGCCTGCGGGTAGGCTTGTCTTTCACCAGTGCATCGAGCAGCCGAAGCTCTATCCTGGTGAATGCCAGTTCCGGTGGAGCCTCGGGTGCCGCGCGGTTGATCATGGTCATCCAGAAGATTCGCCAACTCAGGATGCAGAGGACCGCCAACAGATTTACCAGCCGCTCCGCCGTTCGCAGCTTCGCCTGCTCTGCCTTGCAGCCGGACTTCAGGATCTTGTGGAACGTCTCGATCTTCCATCGCATGGAATACCAGACCAGTTTCTCAACGGCCTCTTGGCGCGAACACACCGGCAGGTCGGTGAGCAGTTTCCAGTTGATTCTGTCCCGTCCGTGCGGCCTGCCTCGTTCTTGAGCGTGGATGGCGGTGAGAATCAGTTTCGGGTAGTTTTTTTGCTTGCCCATGGGCGGAAGAACTACCAGACGACAGTAGCGAATCTCCAGCACGGCCTCGGACAACTCGCCTTTTTTGTCTCTGACCTGTATGCGGTGCAGGCCTTGAACGCGCACCTGCTTCATCTCCTTGCCGATCGTGCTGGTACCGTCTCCGGCGAGGCGGTCGACGCAGGTGCGCACCAGAAAGTGGGTGCCCATCTGCTGGGCGGTGCAGAACAGTTCGTAGATGTCGCTCTCGCGATCGCCGATGTGGACACAGCGCTGGGGATCATTCAACAGGGCGCTGGACTGCCTCAGGTTTTCCAACCAGCGGACGCTCTCCTTCTTTTCGATGGGGACGCGGGTGGGGTTGATCTTCTTCTTCAAGGCATTGCAGCCATGAAACTTGTCTCGGGTCCAGAACTTGATGGCCACCAGACCCAGCGGCAGACCTGCCAAGGTGACCGCTAGACTGGAGTGCATGGAGATGCCGCAGACGGTATGGTGGCGCACACGGCCCAGATTGTCCCGGCCCGCGGTTGAGTCGTGAAGAACCCCCACAGCGGTCACATCGTCACGCCGGTAAATGAACTCTGTCGTGTCATGAAGAATCAGAACCGGCCCGTCGCTGGCGGCAAATCGCTCACGGGTGGACGGAAAATGTCCGGCCAAGATCTCTTCTTCGCTAACCTTGCCGTTCGAGAAAAAACGATAGGCAGCCTTGGTGTTCGCCCAATCCTGGCAAACCCATGGGATGCTTCCACCTAGGCCGTCGGAGAACTGCTGTAGAAGCTTGCGAAATCGCTTGCCCAGCCGCACATCTCTGAATTGGGAGTCCGCAAGTTCTTGATCAATCCAGACATCGCTCCGGGAAGTCGTGCAGCCGAGATCTTGCTCAGCCCACCTCAACCGTCCCTGCTGTTCGTTCATGACGGCAGTTCAGCATCCGCTATGCCTGTCGCATAAGTGCTTACCCTGAGGCTGAACCTATTTCACAAACCGCCCACCCCCGACCCATCCAGCCAGACTTGTGGGTAATTGAAAGCCGGTTACTTCCGGTTACTCCGGTCAAGTGGGAAATCATTGTGAGCCGCAGAGCGGCGACACCGGTTGCGACACAGTCTCTAAGCCCTTTCAACTGGGACTCTCTCGGCATGGCTAAAGCCATGCCCTTCCACCGATTTCGAGTCTAGTTTGCCGGGGCCACGTTGAAGTGGTAAAGACGAATCGTCTTGCCGACGATGCGTTCGGGGCGATACTTCTCCAGCCAGCCGAAATCGCCAGGCCTGGTTTTGATTTCGAACTCGCTTATGGCAATCCAGCCCGACGGTTTCTGGTTGGGCAGAAGCGGTTGCCAGTGAGGCAAGCCTCGCCGGTCGAGGTCGGCTGAGCCTTCGTAAGCTATCCAAATCGAGTCGATGTGCTGCTGCTGAAGAGTTTCGGAAAGCCGATTGAGGTCCTGGCCCCAATCAAAGTCACTATCGATGAGTATCCTGCTGGCATAGGGAGCGGCGAGTTCATTGAAATACGGAATGAAATCCGGAGTCGCACGAACACAGGTTGCGATGTTCCAGATGACCAGAGTAATGCCAATGCCTCTGTAGACGAACACCTTCTCTCGACTGCCGCTAACCTGCCAGAGCCAAAGCAGAGCGTACCCCCCCAGTAGCGCCAAGAAAGGGTAAATTACGAGAACATGCCGCGTCCCTAGATTTACAGGACCTAGCATCGCTACTGATAGAGGGCCCGCAATTCCAGTAAGTGGGAAAATCGCGTTCCGGAGTCTGGGGCGAATCAGCGCCCTCACCACCCCGACTGCCGCCAGAAGTAGGAGAGAAATGGGTGTTTTTGCGGCTAGTGCAACCGGAAAGAAGAACCATCGCCCCCCCGAATAAGTCTTACCTAGCAGGTAGCCCATTTTCTGTTTCTCCGGGAGCCCGAAGACGTGAGCCAGACCCTTAAAGAATTCTGGCGCGGGAACTCCACGGAAAAATAAGGCTTTTGCAAGCGTATCGGGCAGCCTGCGAACTGTTGCCATCTCAACTATAGTCATCTGCCCTTCGCGGAGAATCGGGCCTACCGAGAATCGATAACACGCCCAGATGGTGAGAGCGAGCGTCACGCCCCAGATACCGATGTACTTCCAGGATGGGATGTGCCGCTTCTCCATCAAGCAACGCACGGACAGAACTAAACAAGAAGTCCCCAAATAGGGTATGGCCGAAAACTTGCACAAGATGGCAAGCCCCATCGTGACCCCGGCCAGGGCAGCGGGTAAGGGCGCTGGAGCTTGCAAGAATTTCCAGAAGCAGACCAACGCCAGGAGAAACATCGCCGTCAGCGCCATGTCGGTGGTGGCGAGCGATGCGCTGGCCAGTATCGGAGGACAGAACGCAAACAGCAAGACGGCGAGAGCGGCGTGCCACTGTCCATAGTTCAGGAAGACGAAGCGCCACAAGACAAAGCAGGCAAGCCAGAAAAACGGCAGTATGCCGAGGCGCGCGAGGGTTAAGGTTCTTTGGTAGTGGCCCTGGTACTCCAGAAGAACGTTGCCTTCGTAAAAAAAGTTGCTATTCCCCTGACTGCGTGTCCCGGCGAGGTAAGGGCCGAGCGCCACAGCGATGCGGGCGAGCGGGGGGTGAAGCGCCTCATACGAGTACGAACCGTTATCGAGCCATTCCATACCACACGCAAGATGGGCGGGCTCATCGTAAGTCTGGCTGAACACCGAATAGGTGCTGACGATCAACAGGGTTGCGGTAAGGACGGAGAGCACCGCAACCAGAACGGGCAAATAGGAGAGCCAGCGGTGACGAAGCGCCGGTTGTTCATCCATGGTCGTCCGCGATGTACCCAACTGTTCCCCACTCCCGGGAGGCGGCGATTGTCTGTGCCGCGGTGTCTCTCGAGTCCAAAAACACAATACTCTACACTAGCGCATTTCGAGTCCAACAATGGCCCGCTCCCGTCGTTAGGGAACTCCTGCCCATCCTTTTGCGTTTAACACTGATGTAACCTTTCTTGTCCCAGGAGGACTCGTCCGCGTGAATCATTCTTGCCGTCTCGGTATTTTGCTCCTATTTCTCTCGCCCGCTCTTCTGCTATCGCAAACCAACGCTTCCTCGAGCCAGTCGGGCAAGTTTCGCCTGCACAAGTTCGAACAGCCCATTGGCGAGGAGACGTACACCATACTGCCCAACACGGGCACGTTGACGCTGCGGTCCGAATTCGAGTTTACCGATCGCGGCAGCAAAGTCCCGCTCACGGCAACGCTGCGCACCTCCGACAGCTATGTGCCGCAGAACTTCGTCATCAAGGGCAAGACCTCGCGCATGTCAGACATCGACACCGAGGTCACCATCGACGGCGGCAAGGCCACGATTCGTCAAGGCAAAGACACCCGCACCGTTACCCCGCCCGCCAGCTTCTTCACCATCTCCGGCTACGCTCCGGTCGCGGTGCAGATGGAGCTGGTGCGCTACTGGCGCGCTCACGGTTCTCCGGCGGAGCTGGCGACGCTGCCCTCGGGCACAGTCAAGATTCAGGATCGCGGTTCCGAGACGATGGACGTCGGCGGACGCAGCATTCAGGTCGAACGCTACACCGTGCAAGGCCTCATCTGGGGATTGGAAACGTTGTGGATGGACAGCGACAACAATCTTGCTGCCCTGGTTTCCACCGACGCGGAGTTCGATCACTTTGAGGCTGTGCGCGAAGATTACGAACCTGCACTGGCGAAGTTTGTTGCCAGCGCTGCGCGCGACGAGATGGCTGCTCTCACCGAGCTAAGCCAAAAGCTGCCCGGCCGCCGTACCGGAACCTTCGCCTTCGTCGGCGCAACCGTGATTGATGGCACCGGCAAGCCGCCCATCCCCAACGCGACCGTGGTCACGGCTGATGGCAAGATCGTCGCCGTCGGTCCCAGCAAGAAAGTCAAAGTGCCGGCCGGAGCACAGCGTATCGACGTTACCGGCAAGTACATTATCCCTGGCTTGTGGGACATGCACGCGCATTATGAGCAGGTGGAGTGGGGACCGATCTACCTGGCTGCCGGCGTCACTACCGTGCGTGATGTGGGCAACGAATACGATTTCATCACCCAGGTGCGCGATGCAGTCAACAGCGGCAAGGCGCTGGGGCCGCACATGTTGCTGGCCGGCATCGTTGACGGCGACGGCCCCTATGCCATCGGCATCACGCGGGTGAATTCGCCGGCCGATGCGCAGATGTGGGTAACCCGCTATCACGATTCCGGATTTCAGCAGATCAAGATTTACAGCTCGGTGAAGCCCGACAACGTAAAGGCCATCTGCGCCGACGCGCACAAGGTCGGCATGACCGTCACCGGCCACATCCCAATCGGCATGAATGCCTACGAAGGCGTCGACGATGGCATGGACATGATCAACCACATTCACTACATCTCAGACTTGCTGCTGCCCAAGGACTTCGACTGGAGGAAATCGACCTGGCCCGAGCGCTTCAAGGTGATGAGTTCTATCGACGTCAACAGCGAGGCTGGCCGGAAAGCGGTCAAGTTTTTTGCTAAACATCATACGGTCATTGACCCCACTATGGCTCCGATGGAAATGCAAAACCGTCCCGCCAACGTGCCGGCGGAGACGCTGGAACCGGGCATCTCCCGCGTTGCTCCCGAGCTGCGCGAGCAACTGGTCAGTGGAGGAGTGCCTCCTCAGTTCGCCGCCGAGGCGAAGAAGATTACCCAGGGACAGCTGCAGTTAATCGGCGCCCTGCACCGGGCCGGCGTGCCGATTGTCGCCGGCACCGATCAAGCTGTGCCGGGATTTTCGGTTTATCACGAGATCGAGCTCTACGTGCAAGCCGGCTTCACCCCAATGGAAGCGCTGCAGGCAGCGACCATTGTTCCTGCGCGCGCCATGAAGGTTGAAAAGGACAGTGGAAGCCTGGAAGCTGGCAAGCGGGCTGATTTGGATGTCCTCGACGCCAATCCGCTGGCCGACATTCACAATATTCGCAGCGTGCGTTCCGTCGTCGCCAATGGCGTACTGTATGAACCGGCTCCGCTGTGGCAGAGCGTGGGATTCAAGCCGTAGGCTGTTGGGCGCAGGGTTTCGGGATCACGCAACTGGGCAAGCTTTGCCGGGGTAGCAGGGGCAGGCTTTGCCCAGTTGTTTTTTGTCGGCGGGTCGGGGGCTCGCCGAGGATCTGCTGACTCTCATCACTGCGTCAGATCGAACGCCGGGTGCGGCGGGAGGCGTCTGGCAGTCGACTTGCTCTACTCATTGCGGCTTAACGGCAGCTCAAGTACAGCTTGTGTATTGCCGATGAGAAAGAGGAACCAACGGTCCCCCTTTGAGAGGATAGCGATGTCAGTTTCAGGTATTTCCAGCAGCAGTCTTTTCGACTACAACACCCAGAGCGTCCAGAACAAGATGCAGCAGTTTCAGAAGGAGTTCCAGCAACTCGGTCAGGATCTGCAGTCTGGGAATATGTCTGCGGCACAATCGGATTTTGCCACCTTGCGGCAGTATGCACCCCAGACCAACTCCACTTCGTCGTCGCAGAGCAATAATCCTATTGCCCAGGAGTTTGCCCAGCTGGGCAAAGATCTGCAGTCGGGCAATACTTCGGCGGCCCAGCAGGACTTCACCACGATTCAGCAGGACTTTCAGAGTCAATCGACCCAGGTCCGCCATCATCATCACGGTGGCGGAGGCGGCGCCGACGCGATCAGCCAAATGATGAGCCAGCTTGGGCAGGCTCTGCAAACCGGCAACCTGTCTACGGCGCAGCAGGCTTACAGCAGCTTGCAGCAGGACTTCCAGCAATTCGTCCAAAATAGCGGGCTGCTGGGGCAAACCACCAGCCAATCCGCTTCCAACGGTGTCTCGCTAACCGTGTAGCACGCAGATCTCACCCAGGCTTTCGGTTCCCTGGGTGAGATTTCTTCCCATCGCCTCACGGCTCCCCCGGTTGACCCGTTTTCTTGCCGACCCCTACACTAGAAGATTCCGTACTCAGACAAGGCACACTGCATGGCTCTAGAGCTTTTTAATACTCTGTCCGCGAAGGTCGAAGAATTTCATCCCCTGGATGACAACCTGGTTCGCATGTACGCCTGCGGGCCGACGGTTTACGACTACGGGCACATCGGCAACTTCCGCACGTTTATCGTGGTCGACACCCTGCGCCGCTTCCTCAAACAGAGTGGCTACCAAGTGAAGCACGTGATGAACATCACCGACGTGGACGACAAGATCATTCGCAACGCGGCGCGCGATGGACTGACCGTGCAGGAGTACACCCGGAAGTATCGCCAGGCTTTCTTGGAGGACGCCGACGCGCTCAACATCGAGCATCCCGAGCTGTTGGTCAATGCGACCGACCACATTCAGGAGATGGCCCACTTCATCGCCGGGCTGGTGGACAAGGGCTTCGCGTATCGCACCGACGACGGCTCGTATTACTTCCGCATCGCTAAGTTTCCCGAATACGGGAAGCTGTCGAAGAAAGATTTTGCCGGCATGACTGACGGGGCGCGGGTCGACGTCGACGAGTACGACAAAGACAATGCGCGCGACTTCGCATTATGGAAGGCGCCCAAACCGGGCGAGGCGATGTGGGAGACCGAGATCGGCCCGGGGCGTCCGGGCTGGCACATCGAGTGCTCGACCATGTCGATGAAGTATCTGGGCGAGAGCTTCGACATCCACTGTGGTGGCGAAGACCTGATCTTCCCGCATCACGAGAACGAAATCGCGCAGTCGGAAGCGATGACCGGCAAGCGCTTCGTGCATGTCTGGGTACACTCGCGCTTTCTGCTGGTCGAGGGCGAGAAGATGGCCAAGAGTCTGGGGAACTTCTACACCGTCCGCGACCTCATTCTGATGGGCCACAAGCCGTCCTCGATCCGCTTCCTGCTGATGTCGGTTCCTTACCGCAAGCAGCTCAACTTCACTTTCGACGGCTTGACCCAGGCGGCCAACTCGGTCGAACGGCTGCGCAACTTCAAGCTGCGGCTGGAGAGTGAGCAGTTTCCGGAAGGTACCAGCGACGAGATCGCGGAAATTTCTGCCAAGACCTCCGACGAAATGCGTGCCGGTCTGAATGACGATTTGAATACGGCGCGCGCTCTGGGAGCGGTGTTCGACATGGTGCGCGACGTGAACGGCGCTGCCGACGCCGGCGAGGTGCGCAAGGGCGATGTACCTGCTTTGCTGAAAGCGATGCAGCAGTTTGAAGAGATCTTCGCAGTACTGAAAGACGATGACGCCGCCAAGTCGCGAGCCACGGTCGAGTGGGCGAAGGCAGAAGGGCTGGAAGACAAGATCAGCCCTGGGACGTTGGAACTTGCGAAAGCAGCCTCGCTGTCGGATGCCGAGGTAGAGAGGTTAGTCGCCGAACATTCGCAAGCGCGCAAGACGCGCGATTTCGCGAGGTCGGATGCGATCCGCGCACAGTTGGCCGAGAACGGCATCATCCTGGAGAACACGAAAGACGGCGTGCGCTGGAAGCGGAAGTAGATTCTCGTTCTGAGCGACCTTCAGCTCGCGAAGAATATGCCGGGTGCCCCAGGTCTCGCGATATTCGAGACCTGGGAGATTCAACCAGCGTCACTGGTTTCATGGCTGCCGTTTGCCACACCACACAGCTACGCTTCGGCCTCGACCTCGGGTAACTCTTCTGCGGCGCCAGCCCCTTCCTTGCCCTGGTGTACCTTCGCGGTCGTGACTAGCGCCACGCCGGCCACGATGATGACGGTTCCTGCCAGCATATAGGCGTCAAAGCGCTCGTTCAGTACCAGCCATCCCAGAAGCACGGCCACTAGGGGATTCACGTAAGCGTAGGTTGCAACCTTGGGTGTGGGTACATGTTTCAGCAGCCAGATGTAAGCGGTATAGCCTACCCACGATCCGAAGATCACCAGGTAGAACACGGCCAGCAGACCGCGGCGGGTCACTACCACGCGGTGGTACTCGCCTGTGACCAGGGCAACGAGAGCGTTGCCGACGGCCGCGAACAGCATCTCCCACGCTGTGGCAGTGAAGGGATCAACTTTCATCTGCCATTTGCGAGAACAGACGGAGCCGATCGACCAACTCAACGACGAGACCAACAACGTGCAACAGGCCAGCAAGGGCATAATGCCGAGCAGCGCCCGATGCTCGAAGCGCGGCCAGAACAAGACGGCGACTCCGGCGATTCCCAGGGCGATACCGAACAGGCCACGCCGGGACAGGCGGTCTCCACGGAAAACCAGCGTCTCCAGCAGAAGAAACCAGATCGGGGTCACGGCGACGATCAGCGCGGCGAAACCGGTTGGCACCCACTGCTCGGCCCAGGCCAGCCCGAAGTTGCCGCCCACCAGCAGCAGGCAGCCGATGGTCGCCAGGCGGCCGGCTTCGGCGAGCGTGATGCGAACCTTGCGGCCCATCGCCGCACAGGCCGCCAGCATCAGCGAACCGGCGATGACAAAGCGCATGGCGCACATCACGGCCGGAGGAAGATGTTCCTGGTCGGCGATGCCGATGGCCAGATACGTTGATCCCCAGAAGACGTACACCAGGGCAAAGGCCAGGATGACTTGCAGACGATGCTGGCGATCGGTAGTCACAGGGAAGACAGGGAGAATTTATGGTGCTGCTGTTTTGCCCTGCTCGCGCAGGCGATGTCCGGTCACCAGAACGTAATGCACGCCCGAAATAGTGGTGAAGGTGAAAGTGGCGTACAGAAAGAACTTCACCAGCAGGTACACCCAAGGCGCCTGCACTACCTGCGCCAGCACCACGAAAAAGACAGCGGAGATCTGGCATGCGGTATTGATCTTGCCAAAGATGCTAGGACGAAAATCGCGGAAGCCGACGGTCGCGTACAGAACTACAGAGGTGGTAACCAGGCACGCGTCCCGGCTGAAAACGACGACCGTGTACTTCCAGGGAATTTTCTTGATGAACGACAGCACCACAAACAATGAGCTGAGCAACAGCTTGTCGGCCAGCGGATCCAGATACTGTCCCAACAAGGTCTGCTGATGCAGGGCGCGTGCCAGCAGTCCGTCAAGCGCGTCGCTGAGGGCTGCGGCAATCAGCAGGCCCAGGGCCCAGGGCCAGTCGCCATCAAAAACCGCGATGATCGCGAAGGGGATAAAGATAAGGCGCAGCAGCGTGATCTGGTTGGGCGCCGTCCAAAACTGGTTTTTCACCCGCAATCTCTGGAGTGGTGACTTGTTTTCAGGCGATCGCGTCGCTGGCGCATTTTCGGTCACGGCCATATGGTTTGAGTACTTATGCGATTGTGACGGGTTTGTTACCCGCTGGCAATGCCCGGGCGGCGGGAGGTCGAAATCAGAAGCTTCCCCGAAGGTCGCGGCATCTGTATAATTGCGCCCCAGATCGTGCGCCGCAACAACGTGCAAAATGAAGACGCTCCCATCTCATTTTGACGGTAAACGTTTTCGTAATCTGATTCCGCGCCGCAACCGTTATGGTGCCTTGGTGCGCTGGCTACTTTCGCGCCAGCCCGGTCCGTGGCAGCCGTGGATTGACTCCCGGCCTACTCCTCCGCCGCCAAGAAGCTCGGAGCATCTGCGCATCACCTTTGTGAATCACTCCACCTTCCTGCTGCAGCTGGATGGAATTAACATCCTCACCGACCCGATCTGGTCGGAGCGAGCCAGCCCGGTCTCGTGGGCGGGACCGCGGCGACGGCGCGCGCCGGGAGTGCGGCTAGAAGATCTGCCGCCGATCGATCTGGTTCTGTTGAGCCACGATCACTACGATCATCTGGACATTCCTACGCTGCGGCGGCTGGCGCAAGACCATCATCCGACGATTTATACCGGCCTGAAGAATTCACCGCTGCTGGCGCGGCACGGCATTCGCAACGTGGTAGAACTGGACTGGTGGAGCGAAGCCGCGGCCCGCAGCGATATGTGGATCACCGCCGTCCCGGCGCAACATTTCTCCGGCCGATCTCCTTTCCAGAACGATACGACGCTGTGGTGCGGTTTCGTGGTGCAGACCGACGATACGACTCTCTATTTCGCCGGGGACACCGGAGCCGGACCCCACATCGCGCAAATTGCTCGCCAGTTCCCGGACATCGATCTTGCCATTCTTCCTATCGGAGCTTTTCGTCCGGAGTGGTTCATGGGCGAGGTGCATATGTCGCCGCGCGATGCCGTGGAAGCGCACCTCGCGCTGCAAGCTGGGGTAAGTGTGGCCAGCCACTTCGGTACCTTCCGCCTGGCGGATGACGGGCAAGAGGAGCCGGTGCAGCTCCTGCAGGACGTGCTGTCGCGCAGCGATTTGCAGGATTCGGAATTCTGGGTGCTGGACTTCGGCGAAGGGCGCGAAGTGCAGACGCAGGCAGCCTCGCTGGATGAATCCAAACAGATCGCTTTGTAAAATAACTCGGAAATGATTTACTGACTTTCCGATCCAGGGCTGCCGCAATACGCTCCAAGCCACTTGCCGCAGCAACGCACCATGAGCCCTGACAAGAAGGCAAATCAGTTACTGGTCGCCCTGCTGCGCGGAATCAATGTGGGCGGCAAGCATCGGCTGCTGATGAAAGAGCTGGCTGAACTTTTTGCCGATGCCCAATGCGGCGATGTGCGGACCTACATCCAAAGCGGCAACGTGGTTTTCAAAGCGTCGCCCAAAGTGGTGAAGGGGCTGGCGGAATGTATCGCAAGAAATATTGAACAGCGCTATGGATTTGCTTCTCCGGTAATCCTGCGCACCGCGGAGGAGATGGCCCAGACGGTGCGCGACAATCCGTTTCTGCGTGACGGTACGCCCGAGAAATCGTTGCATGTGTACTTCCTTGCCGATCTGCCCCAGGCGAGCGCCGTCGAGAGTCTTGATCCCAGCCGCTCCGCGCCCGACGCCTTTCAAGTCGTGGACCGCCAGGTCTACTTGCATCTTCCCAATGGCATGGGGCGCACGAAGTTGACCAATGCGTACTTCGATTCCAAGTTGTCCACTGTCAGCACCGCCAGAAACTGGGCAACCGTGCTAACGTTGCTGGAGATGATGCAAGCTTGACGTGCCGGCGAGGCTCAAGCGCGCACACCGGCGATGGCCTCACCGGTGACCCGCCGCAATAAGAACACGTATGTCTAAACGGGGATGATTGCACTCCCAGAATCGTCGAAAGCGGTGTATGCTTCTTCCTCCCCGCTTCCGAAGCGGCCGACCTTCGTGCTAAACAACATCCTTATCGTTATTGCTTGTGTTGGAGCTGCAGTCGCTTTCCTGCATCTTGTCACTCGTACCTCGTCGGGTTCTTCCCGCCGGGAATCCAACGACTTCACCGGCGCGGTAGTGGCCGTGATCGGCACCACGTATGCCGTGTTGCTCGCGTTTATGCTGTCCGGGGTGTGGAACATGTTTCAGCAAGCCCAGATCAACGCCGAGCAGGAGGCGAACGACCTGGTTAATGTCTTCCGCATCAGCGCGCAGCTACCGGAACCGGCGCGCGGCACCATCGAGAACCTGGCGCGCAGCTACGCGCAAAATGCAATTCAGAACGAGTTTCCTTCCATGGAAAATAATCAGGTTCCACCGCAGGGTGGCCACATAATCGCGCAATTGTGGAAGGCTGCCGCCAGCGTTCGCGCGACGAACTCGGAGGAATCCGGCGCCATCGCTGACATGATGACGACGTTACGCAATCTTACCGAGCATCGCCGCATCCGCGTTCTGCAAAGCCAGGAGATGTTGCCGGGAATTTTATGGCTAGTGCTGATTGCCGGCGGCATCATCACGGTTACAGCCGCGTGCTTCTTCGGCGTTCCCAACTTCCGCTTTCATCTATTGCAGATTGTGGTGCTCAGTTTCTTGATCTCGCTGGTGCTGGTGGCCATCGCCGATATCGACCGCCCGTATCAGGGTGACGTCAGGGTCAGCCCGGAAGGTTTCGTGTTCGCCCTGCATACCTTCACGGATGAGCAGGATTGAGACAGTTCAAGCCGCCAGGGGGTCATCCTTGCTCTGATTCTGATTTTCTTTCTGCCGCTCTCCCGGACTCTCATCCTGTGACGCGCCTGCACAACCAATTTCCGTATCATGATCCAGTGCGTTTTCGGTCTGTGGCTCCCCGGTATGTTCTGGATTTTGGCCACGTTCCGGATAGTCGCTATCGTTGGCTTTCAGCAGCGGACCCTGATTGCGATGGCCGATCTGTCCCGCCAATGAAACATTGCCTTTTTGCTCCGGCCGGTCCTGCTCGACCGCGCCTTTACCGGTGTCTTCATCAAGAGTATTCGTAGGTTTCTCAGGCATGGTATCGCTCTCCTGTCCCAGCAGATGAGGTTGGTCAGCTTCTCGTTGCTCGTAATCGCACACAAAACAAAAAGCCGGCGATGTTTGCCGGCTTGACCTCGCGATGGAGTAGTCTCAGTTTTCTATCGCCGCCACCGCAACCAGTGAATCCTGTTTCACGATAACTTGGGTGAGTTCCTTGGTGCCGTATTCAAAGCCGCGGTCGAAAGCTTTCAGGTTCAGCTCGCGGTAGGCTTGCGGTACCGATGCGCCCACGGCATTGCGCAATGCGTCGGGGTCCAGTATCTGCGTGATGGCTCCAAAGAATCCGACCATGACGATGTTCAGCACCATCTTCTTGCCCAGTTCTTCCGCGATGCGTGTAGCTGGGATACTGTAGACACGCACTCCCGCCGGCAGCTCGCCAATCCGCACCAGGTCCTCTTCGATGATAAGAGTGCCTTCATCCTTGAGTTGAGGGGCGAACAGCCCATAGGCCTCCTGCGACATAACTACCAGAATGTCAGGGCGTGGCACGTACGGATACAGCACGGGAGTATCCGAAAGAATGAGCTGCGCACTGCAGGCTCCGCCGCGGGCTTCCGGGCCAAAGTTCTGCGTCATGGTGGCATAGCCGGGCTGATAGATGCACCCTGCCTTACCGATGATAATGGCCGACAGGATAACGCCCTGGCCTCCGAATCCCGCGATACGAATCTCGCTTACTGGCATGAACAGGCCTCCGTTTCCACGTAATCGTCTCCCAGAGAATCGACTAGCTGGTCGTGCATCAGATCGCGATAATCGCTGCGCTCGCGATCGACGAACTTGCCAACCGTGATCTCCCCACTCTTAGTTAATCCGACCTCGCTGGTAGGAGCGCCATTGCGAACCTTGCTGACCGACTTATAAAACTTCATGGTGTCGAGTCCGTCACCCATCTTGTTGCGCCTCTGATACAGCGTGGGACACGGCGACAGCACTTCGATGAAGCTGAATCCCTTCTTGGCGAACATCTCCTGCATCGAGCGCGCCAGCTGCTTCACGTGAAACGCCGTCCAGCGCGCCACATAAACCGCGCCCGCCGCTTCCACCAGGTAAGGCAGGTTGAAGGAAGGATCGTACGTTCCGTAAGGATTGGTCGAGGTGATGACATCGCCCGGCGTAGTCGGCGCCGTCTGGCCGCCGGTCATGGCATAGATAAGGTTGTTGATGCAGACGACTTTCAGGTCGACATTGCGCCGCGCGGCGTGAATCAGGTGATTGCCGCCGATGGCAAACAGGTCGCCGTCGCCGGAGTAGACCACGACGTTCAGCTTGGGATTCGCCAGCTTCAACCCGGTAGCAAACGGAATGGCGCGGCCATGGGTAGTGTGGAACGAATCCTGATTCACGTATCCGGCAACGCGCCCAGTACAACCGATGCCGGAAACAATGGCGAGATTGCTGGTATCGATCTTGGCGTCGATCAGGGCGTGCGCGAAAGAGTTGACGCTGGTGCCGATGCCGCATCCCGGACACCAGATGTGCGGAATGCGATCCATACGCAGAAACTGCTCGACAGGGTTGTGAACGGCTAGCTCGGTCATCGCGCCACCTCCATGATGGCCTTCAGAATGTCTTCCGGACGGTGTACGCTGCCTCCAGCGTGTCCCACGAAGCGGACATTGGTTTTTCCGGCAGCCGCTCGTTCTACCTCGCGCACCATCTGTCCCAGGTTCAGCTCGACCACGACAATCGCCTTCACCTTGCCGGCGATTTCCGCAATCTGCTTGGCCGGAAAAGGCCATGCCGTGATCAGCCGGAACTTGCCGACCTTCACGCCCTGCTGGCGCGCCAGATCGATGGCTCGCTGGGCGACCCGCGAGGTGATGCCGTACGAAACCACCACCACGTCGGCGCCTTCGATCTGCTCTTCTTCGTAAAGCGTGATCTTGTCGATATTCTTGGTGATCTTTTCCTGCAGACGCCTTACCAGCTTGTCTTGCGTCGCAGGCGTCATATCGGGATAACCGCGCTCATCATGGGTCAGGCCGGTGACGTGAACGTTGTAGCCTTCGCCGATGCGCGGCATGTCGGGAACCAGGTCTTCGCGCGGCGCGAACGCTTTGAATTCACCCGGCGGAATCGTGGTGTAGCGGCGCGGCGTAACTTCGATCTCTTCAGGAGGCGGAATCACGACCTTCTCCGTCATGTGTCCCACCACCTCATCCATCATGACGAAGACCGGGCAGCGATACTGCTCCGCATAATTGAAGGCGGTAACGGTCAGGTCGAAGCACTCCTGCGGTGAGTTCGGGCAGAGCGCGATCACTTCGTAATCGCCATGCGAGCCCCAGCGCACCTGCATCATGTCGGCCTGCGCGGGAAGCGTGGGCAATCCGGTGGAAGGTCCGCCGCGCTGCACGTCTACAAAGACGCAGGGCGTTTCTGTCATGGCCGCGAGGCCGATGTGTTCCATCATCAGGGAGAAGCCTGGCCCGGAGGTCACCGTGAACGCCTTGGCTCCGCCCCACACCGCGCCTTGGATCGCGATCGAGGCGGCCAACTCGTCTTCCATCTGGATAAAGGTTCCGCCGACGGTGGGGACACGCGAGGCGAAGCGCTCCACAACTTCGGTGGAGGGGGTGATGGGATAACCGGCGGAAAAGCGCGCGCCCGCTGCCAACGCGCCTTCGCAGCAAGCGTGGTCGCCGTCGAGAAAATGGGTGCCGGTCATGACACCGGCGGGGTCAGCGTGCATCTTGATCCTCCTTGGCCTCGGTGGCAGAAACAGCCAGCGCGACCGCCAGATCTTCCTTGGGCGGCGCCGGCTCCTTGTGGCCGAAGATGGCGAAGTCAGGACAATACATGCCGCACAAATCGCAGCCACTGCATTTCTCGGGATGCACCATGTACGGAGTGTGATAACCCTTGGCGTTAAAGGCAGAGGAGAGCGCCAGCACGTGGGTAGGACAAAACTCTACGCAGAATCCGCAGGCCTTACAGCGATCTGCTACGATCTGCACCGAACCTTTGGCCATTGTTTCCCTTTCTGTTTGCGGGACCGTCGGAAGGGACTTGCTGCTGCCTTGCGATTCGCCATCCCACCTGGAATTCGTTTGCGGCCGGATGCCATCCCGAACCGAACGATGGTTCGATTCTTGACCAGGCATGGCCCAAGCCGAAGTGATGCCGGTCACATTGCCATGTGAGGCTTGGCACTCGGGGAGAACCCTCTGTTTGCCACTCGCCATTCCCGGCTTGCTTTACGCGCTGCGCGTGGTGTTCGGCCTTTTTGACTGGGACGGGATACCCCGGATTTGGGATTTGCTCGGGTTACCGGGCTGGGCAACCCGTGATACGATATGTACAGAATGTACATATAGAGATGCCTGTCCAATAAGAGGCCAAGATGCTTTTCGAATGGGGCGAGAGCAAGAGGCAGGCGAACCTGGCAAAGCACCACATCGATTTTCAGGATGCCAAGCAGATTTTCGATGGTCCGGTTCGAGAAGATCGAGAGTCGTCACGGGGAAGAACGCGTATTTGCCATCGGTCTTATGGAGAACATTGAAATCGTAGTGGTCTACGTGATGCGTGGCAAACGACGGCGGATCATTTCAGCAAGGAGGGCACATCGCGATGAAAGGCAAGATTACACGGACCACCTCAGCGGCGCGCGCCAGGGGCAAGACTGACTTTAAGCGGTTGCGCGAGATGCGCGACGTGAATATCGACTATTCCGAGATTCCCAAGCTGGGTAAATCCTTCTGGAAGGCTGCGAAACTCACCATGCCAGAGGCAAAAGATCGCCTGACAATCCGGATTGACCATGATGTTGTGGAATGGCTCAAGAAAAAGGGCAGCGGCTACCAGACTCGTATTAATGCGATTTTGCGCTCCTACATGAACGCGCAGTCTGATGAAAGCACGGATCGCCGGATATAAAACGACCTTGCGTTGTAGTATGCCTCAGCGTTGCTTCATTCGGGAAAGGGCCTTCCCTCAGGGTGTAGAGATTAAGTATGGTTCGAGCCGACAAGAACCGCTTGGTTGGCCTCTGGCGATAGGCGGCTTGCGAACAAACGATGAATAGCGAAAACTCCAAAAGCGCAAATCTGAAGCGGAAAGCCGTCCACGAGTTGGTGGAGTTTCTTTACATTTTCCTGTTTCTTGCGTTCTTCTTTTGTGCTCTGGTGACCTACAGCACCCTTCTACTGAGCGCGTTTCACGTCCGCTACTTGAGCTATGCTTTTGCGCTGATCAACGCTCTGGTGATTGCCAAAGTCATTCTCATCGGCGAGTACGCGCACGTGGGCAAAAAATATGAAGCCCGGCCGGTGCTGCTCTCAGCGGTTTACAAGGCGGTGCTATTCGGCTTGCTGGTGTTCGCCTTTCACATGGCCGAGGAAGTGCTCAAAGGCTTTCTGCACGGAGTCGATATGCGACGAACCATCCACGAGATCCGTCTCGATGACTTGGGGGCCCGCAGTATCGTCGTATTTTGCGTTTTCATCCCGCTGTTCGCGTTTCGGGAGTTTCGCCGGGTGTTGGGTGAGGATCAATTCCATGTCCTGCTGTTTCGCTCCAGAGAAGCAGGGAAATCCGATTCTTCCACGGCAAACTGACCGCTATTCGACGGTTTCCCGTTGTCTCATCACTCCGTGACCGGCCTCACAGCGCTGGTCCCTCTTTCGGTGCACCATATCCGTAAGGAGAAAAGTGTCCCCACCTCATGGGTCTAATGACGCTTTTTATGCACTATGAAAAGAGTGCTGATCCTGGGAGCCGCAGGGCGAGACTTCCACAACTTCAATGTAGTGTTCCGAGACAATCCTGAATTCCTGGTCGTAGCTTTTACCGCCAACCAAATTCCTGACATCGCCGGACGCAGCTATCCGGCACAACTGGCCGGCAATTTTTATCCCGAAGGCATTCCCATCCTCGAAGAAAACAAGATGGAGGAGATCATCCGCGAGAATCTGGTGGATGTCGTGGTCTTCTCCTACAGTGACGTGGCTTATCCTACGCTGATGCACTTGGCCTCGCGCGCGGTGGCCGCTGGCGCCGATTTCTGGCTGCTGGGCGCTACCCAAACGCAGCTGGTCGCGAAAGTGCCGGTGATTTCGGTATGCGCCGTGCGCACCGGGTGCGGCAAGAGCCCGGTCTCTCGCCGCATTGCCGCGGAGTTGCGCAAGCTGGGCTGGAGTCCGGTCGTGGTTCGCCATCCCATGCCGTATGGCGATCTGGCCGACCAACGTGCGCAACGCTTTGGATCGCTGGCCGATCTCGACCGGCATAAGTGCACCATCGAAGAGCGCGAGGAGTACGAACCGCACATCGTCGAAGGGACGCCAGTTTACGCCGGAGTGGATTACCACGAAATCCTCCGTCAGGCCGAGCAGGAAGGAGATGTGATCCTGTGGGACGGGGGCAACAACGATACCTCGTTCTATCGTCCCGATCTCGACATCGTGGTACTGGATCCGCATCGCGCCGGCCACGAACTGGCCTACTATCCCGGCGAAGTCAACTTCCGCACCGCCGACGTGCTGATCATTAATAAGGTAGACACTGCCGATCCGGACGGAATCAAGACCGTCCGCCAGAACATCGCGCTGCACAATCCCAAGGCGCGGGTCATCGAGACTGCTTGCAAGGTAACGGTCGACGATCCCGACGCGATCAACGGTAAGGCAGTGCTGGTGGTGGAAGACGGCCCCACGCTTACTCACGGCGAAATGGCGTACGGAGCTGGCATCGTCGCGGCCAACCGCTATCACGCGGAAAGTTTGGTCGATCCGCGGCCTTACGCCGTCGGCTCCATCCAGAGGACCTTTGAGAAGTTTCCCCACCTGTGGCGGGTGTTACCGGCCATGGGCTACAGCGACATACAGCGGCATGAGCTGGAAGAAACCATCAAGCGTGTGCCCTGCGATCTGGTCGTGATAGCCACTCCCATTGACCTGGCTCACACTATCAGGCTCGACAAGCCCAGCGTTCGGGTGCGCTATGAGGTGGAGGAACTCGGCAAGCCGGCAATTCCCGCCATGCTGGAGGAGTTCACCGAAGCCCACCAGCCGGCGCTGGCAGAGGTCGGGAGATAGCCATGGAGAAAGACTTCCTCTCGATTTGCGACTTCACGCCGCAGCGGATTCGGCAATTCCTTCATGTGGCCACGCAACTGAAGGCCTACCCTAACGCCTATCACACGGCGCTAAAGGGAAAGACGCTGGCCATGATCTTCGAGAAGCCGTCGTTGCGCACCCGGGTGAGCTTCGACGTGGGAATCGAGGAACTGGGCGGGCATCCGCTGTATCTGTCGCCTGCCGAGATCAGCCTGGGCAAGCGCGAGTCGGTGTACGACGTCGCCAAGAACCTGGAGCGCATGGTGCACGGCATCATGATTCGAACCTTCTCGCACGATGTTGTGGTGGAGTTGGCTCGCCATGCCAGCATCCCGGTCATCAACGGACTTACCGACTACAGCCATCCCTGCCAGGCCCTGGCAGACTACCTCACTATGCTGGAGGTGAAGGGCCGCACTGCCGGGCTGAAGGTCGCCTATATCGGCGATGGGAATAATGTCGCACGCTCCCTGATGTTTGCAGGCGCGCAACTGGGTGCGGATGTCTGGGTGGCGACCCCGCCCGGCTTTGAGCCCGGTTCGGGCCCGATCGCGTGGACCGAGAAACGCTGCGCCGATACCGGTGCCAGTTTTATCCTCACCCACGATCCAGAGCTGGCGGCATTCGAAGCCGACGTGGTCTACACCGACGTCTGGACCAGCATGGGGCAGGAAGCCGAGATCGAGCAGCGCAAAAAGATCTTCGCGCCCTACCAGGTCAATGCCAGGCTGTTCGCCCACGCCAAGTCGGACGCCATCTTCCTGCACTGTTTGCCCGCGCACCGTGGCGATGAGGTTACCGATGATGTGATCGATTCGCCACGCTCTTTTGTCTTCCAGCAGGCGGAGAACCGGCTGCATGTGCAGAAGGCAATTATGGTGGAACTGATGAAGTGGAAGCGAATGCCGGAACACGAAACCGTTCGCGAGCCGGTGTTGGAGTTGGTGAAGTCATAAGAGGAAAGCCGCTCCTTGCTGTGCGCTCTTCGCTTTTCGCCCGAAGTCGTTCACGGCGTTCAAGGCTGGCGCAGAAAGCGCGTAGAACCACAAGGGTTGAGCGAATAGCCAGGAGCCAAACGTGTACGGCGCAGCATTGGCCTTGCCGCGCAAGTGGTGGGTGGCAGACGGCAATACGCAAACCCATAGCGAGGGGCCTGCCATCCGCCCGCGCGGCAAAACAAACCCGCTGTTCGCTTCTCGCCTTTCGCTTTTAGCCTTGCGGTAAGCAAGGAGCGATCCGGGCCTCTGGCGAAGAGCGAATAACGTCTTTATGTCGAAAACTGCTTTAGTCGCGGTCGGCGGCAACTCTCTAATCCGTGCCGGCGAAAAGGGAACGATCGCCGAACAGTTGGCGAACGCCCACCGTACCGCGCAGGCGATGATTGGCCTCATCCGCTTGGGATATGGGCTGGTGATTACCCATGGCAACGGCCCCCAAGTCGGCGCGCAGCTGCTGCGCTCCGAGCGAGCGTCCGATGTCGTATACGGGCAGAGCCTGGATGTGTGCGGCGCGGCCAGTCAGGGCGAGATCGGATACCTGCTGGAGCAGTCGCTGCGGAATGAATTGGCAGCCGCCGCGTTGGACATTCCGGTCGTCAGTCTGATCACGCAAACCCTGGTCTCAGCTGACGATCCTGCCATGCGGCATCCCAGCAAGCCAATTGGGCCGTTCTATTCGCGCAGCGATGCAGAAGAGAAAAAACGTTCGCTGGGCTGGCACATTGTGGAAGACGCCGCGCGGGGTTATCGGCGCGTGGTGCCCTCGCCCGAGCCGGTCGAGATCGTAGAGTTGGACATCATCCGCGCCCTGGTAGAGCGCAGCGTCCTAGTCGTGTCGACCGGAGGTGGCGGCATTCCCGTAATGCTAGTCGACGGCCAGTTGCAAGGCGTGGATGCGGTCATCGATAAAGACCGAGCCTCCGCCTTGTTGGCCAGCCAGCTCGGCGTCGATCTGTTCGCCATCTCCACCGACACTGACTACGTCTACCTCAATTACAAGAAGCCCGATCAGACGCCGCTGACCTGCGTGACCGCTGCCCAGCTGGAGCAGTACCTCGCTGCCGGTCACTTTCCGCCGGGCAACATGGGGCCGAAGATTGAGTCTGTACTCCACTTCCTGCAGAGTGGCGGCAAGGAAGCGGTAATCAGCTCGTTTGAACACTTATGCGAAGCCGTGGCCGGATCGGCCGGTACGCGTATCGTTCGCGACTCAGAGCCAGGCCGCGAGGCCCAACGTCAGGAACTTGAGGTGCCGGTCATCGGATAAATCATGCCCATCTTGCATCCACCCGCTAGACTGCATGAAGAGAAGCCAGGTCGTGCGCGCATGGCGTTGAAGCATGTGGTCGAGTCGCAGCAGTTCACCGTCCCCTTGCTGATGGAGCTGTTCGACCGCACCCGCCTGATGGAGCGTATCGTCGCCCGGGGCGGGACGCTGGACTATCAGAACCGCATTCTCGCCAGCCTGTTCTATCAGCCTTCCACCCGGACGCGCTTCTCCTTCGAAGCGGCCATGTACCGGCTGGGCGGGAAGGTACTTTCCACCGAGCAAGCCCGTACCTTCTCGTCCGAGATCGACGCCGAGCAGGTGGAAGACTCAATTCGCATCATCAGCAGCTACTGCGACGTCATCGTCATCCGCCATCATGAAGCCGGGGGAGCGGCACGAGCAGCGCGGGTCTCGCCTATTCCGGTTATCAACGCGGGCGATGGCGCCGGCGGCCAGCATCCGACCCAGGCCTTGCTCGATCTGTACACCATCTACCGCGAACGCCCGCTCGACGGACTCAGCGTGGCATTTATTGGCGAACTCGATCGCGGCCGGACGGCGCGCTCGCTGGCATACCTGTTGGCCAAATTCGAACGCGTCAAGATCTTCTTCGTCAGCCCACCCGAGCTGCAGATGAAGTCGGACATTCTGCAGTATCTTGACCGCCATGGTGTGCGCTACGAACTGGAGTCGGATGTCGAGCGCGTGGTCGGCGAGGTCGACGTTGTCTATCAAACCCGCATTCAGCCCGAACGGCTGCCCCGCGTGAAGGGAGCACGGCGCTACGCCATCAACTCTTCGGTGTTGCAGCGCATGCGGCCGGATGCGATGATCCTGCATCCTCTGCCGAGGACGGTCGAGCTGGATAAGACGGTAGACGACGATCCCCGCGCCCTGTATTTCCGCCAGGCGGCCAATGGGCTGTTCGTAAGGATGGCGCTTCTGACTATGTTGTTGGATAAGGAATGAGAACTAGTAACGGAGGAAATGACGAGAAATCTGTTCCATAAGTCGCCGCGAACAGGTTTTGTATCAGGGCACGTCTTTAGACGTGCCGCAAAGCGGCCCACTACAACTCGGGCTTTAGCCCCTGAAGGGCCGTCTTGCGGGGCTGAAGCCCGAACCTCGGTAGGCCGTCGGTCGGCACGACTAAAGGTCGTGCCCTGATACAAATCGAAATCATTTATGAGATGACCTGGAGTTTCGGATCATACGGACGACAGGGGTTCTAACCTGGACTCGTGAGCCTGGGAACAAGTTAACCGCCAACCACTAATTCGAGGACTTCATGGCAGTCATGGATCGTTTGCAGACGAAAGACATCATCGAGCTCGAAGACCGATTTGGAGCTCACAACTATCATCCTCTTGACGTTGTCATTACTCGCGCCGAGGGCGTGTGGGTTTACGACGTGGAGGGCAATCGCTATCTCGATTGTCTGGCTTCCTACTCCGCGGTCAACCAGGGACACTGTCATCCCCGAATCTTGAAGGCGATGCTGGAGCAGGCCTACAAGGTCACTCTAACCTCGCGCGCCTTCCGCAACGATCAGCTGCCGCTTCTCTACCGGGAGCTCAATGAGCTAACCGGCTTCGAAATGGCGCTGCCTATGAACTCCGGCGCCGAGGCAGTGGAGACTGCGGTGAAAGCGGCGCGCAAGTGGGGCTACACCGTCAAGGGGATTCCCGATGGCCAGGCTGAAATCATTGTCTGTGCGAATAACTTTCACGGCCGTACGGTCACCATCGTCAGCTTCTCCAGCGACGAGCAGTATCGCAACGGCTTCGGGCCGTTTACTCCGGGATTCAAAATCATTCCCTTTGGCGACGCTAAAGCTCTGCGCGCTGCGATCACGCTCAACACTTGTGCCTTTCTGGTGGAACCAATCCAGGGCGAAGCCGGAATCATGATTCCGCCCGACGGTTTTCTCCGCCAGGCTGCCGATCTCTGCCGCCGCAATCGCGTACTGCTGGTTGCCGACGAGATTCAATCCGGTCTCGGCCGCACCGGCAAGCTGTTTGCGTACATGCATGAAGGCGTGAGGCCCGATATGGTGATCGTGGGCAAAGCTCTGTCAGGCGGATTCTATCCCGTGTCTGCCGTGCTGGCCTCGAAGGAGATCCTCGGGGTGTTTCATCCCGGCGATCATGGCAGCACCTTTGGCGGCAATCCGCTGGGCTGCGCTGTGGCTCGCGCGGCTTTACAGGTTCTGGTCGAAGAGAAGCTGGTTCAGCATTCCGCCGAACTGGGCGACTACTTCCTTAAGAAACTGCAAACCATTCGCAGCCCGCACCTGCGCGAGATTCGCGGTAAAGGCTTGTGGATTGGTATCGAGCTGAACCTGCCCGCCCGGCCTTATTGCGAGGCGCTCAAGACGCTTGGCATTCTCTGCAAGGAGACGCACAAGTTCGTGATCCGCATCGGGCCTCCGCTCATTATCACCCGCGAAGAAATCGACTGGGCGTTCGATCGCATCAAGCAAGTCATCGAAGCGCGGAGTTGAGATCGGAAGCTGGGGAGAATCGGAAGGCGCCGACGTGCGCTGGTGGCGGGCAGCGTCCCGTGTCTATTAGCGCACGGGCGGGCGGGTATTTTCGTTGTCCGGCTGCTGATTGGAACTCATGGCGCGGAAGATCAGCACCTTCGATTTGCCTTCGCGGCCTCCGGGCAGCAGCACCAGCCTTTTGGCGGCATCGTAAGCCACCGTGTGGCCCTTCACCTCGGTGGCAATCTCGTCGGCAATCGTGAGATGTCCGTCGGCGTGGATCATCAGCAGAGAGCCGTCGCTGGCCGCATAAAGCATGCGGGACTGGGGATCAAGCCAAAGCGCATCCACTCCCGCGGCTGCGGCCACGCGATTCACTTCGGCCCCGGTTGCAGCATTGATGGCGACGACCGCAAAACGCACGGCAACAAACAGCTCCTGCGACTGCGGATCATAAACCAGGCCGGTGGGCTGCGACGCGTCGAGATTGTAGCGATTCACGATCTTTAGCTGTGGATCGACAGCCACCAACTGATGCAGGTCCTGCACGGTAGCGAATACAACATCGCGACCCGTGTCGAGCGCCAGTTCGCGCGGCATGCCACCAATGTCGACCGTGCTAACGTTCTGCTTGGTGGCAAGGTCGATCAGCGAAATCGTGCCGTTATCGGCGTCGGTCCAGTACAGCTTGCCCTGGTTGAGCAGAAGATTGTCGGGGGAGCCCTGCAAGGGAATCGTGTCGCTTACTTTCCAACCCTCGATGGTGACCACGGCAATGGAATGGTTGCCGTGATCTGCGATATAAACCTTACCGCTGGATTCATCCACGGCAACGCCGCGCGGCGACTGCAAGCCGGTGATCTGAGCAATCACCCGCCGCCTGGCCGGATCGAACACGTCTACCGCCGATGCGCCGGAGTGGGTCATCACCAGCATGCCATTGGCAAAGGCCATTTCTCCAAACCCCGGTGCGCCGGGAATATTAACCATCCCGATTTGGCGAAGGTCGGACGAAAACAATGCCGGCGCACTGACCAGCAGCAGCGTGACCCAGCCCGCAATCCATGAAAAACGGCGATGCATTATAGCTCCGCGGCGTTAGATGCGGGCAGCCGTCGGCGAGGGTGCCTGAGAAAGTCCTAAGGAAACTCTGATCAAGTGAAAGCGAGGTCCCGCAGCGGCTATAAAGCCGGATGATTTTCGGGTACTTAACGGACGGCCTGAAGGCCGTCCCCTTCAAAACAAGGCTTAATCAGAGTTTCCCTGAGAGGCCGGCAACAGGTTTCGGTCCGTTATCTGCGCGGGAAAGTCTTCATCCAGGAACGAGTGCCCAAGTAGCGACAGGAAAATGTAGCTACCCGAGCGGCCGCCGCCAGCGCTTGGCGAAAGTCCTGTCCCAGAGATGAGTAATAGCAGAATGCGCCGTGAAAAATATCGCCGGCGCCCAGCGTATCCACCGCTCGAATCTTTTCTACGGCGATGGTACCGCGCTTGAGGTGATCGGCAAAGCGAATAGGACCTGCGCCACGCGTGATCGCCACCCGGGAAATTCCCCATCCGGCAAGGAACTCCAGCACCTCATTTTCATTGCGGCATCCCGACGGACGATAGTCGTCGGAGCAAATGGCGATGTCGATGAAAGGGAGAAGATCGGCCATGCCCTCCTTCCAACTGCCGCTCTCCAACACCACGGGGATTCCACGCGAGCGCGCCAACTTCGCGCCTGCGATGCACGGTGTCATGTAGTGACCATCGACTTGAACCATGGACACGCCATTCAACCATCGCGGATCAAGCCGCGCGTGCAAGGGTGAGAACGCGGCGGCGTTGGCCGACACCACGGTCCGTTCGCCAGTGCAGGTCAGAACCATAATTGACGACACCGGGGGCGGCTCGGGTCGGCGGCGACCTACGTCGTGAAGAACTACCGAACCTTGAGCGAGATCGCGGCGTATTACGCTTCCCAGGGGATGCGATCCAACTGCCGTGACCAGCGTGCTGTTCCCGCCAAGAAAAGCAAACGTCATTGCTGCATTGGTAGCTGGCCCCCCGGCCGCGATGTGTTGGCTTACGACTGAGATTTTGGCATTGCGTCCCGGAATTTCCCCGACCGGGTAAGTAAGATCGACCGTAGCCAATCCAATAAACAACGCTTTCGGATGGCGAGATGGTTTTTTGGCCATGGCAGCGCTATCGATTGGCTCGGAGGCAGCTGAACCGAATCACGGTATCAGGAGTCGAGACGTTCCGCCAACCCGATCGTCAATCTCTCGGGCTCATTGAAAGCTCAAGATCAGACGGAATCTCGCCGGCACAGACTAAAGAGGGAAGGCTGGCCGATCCACAGCTGATTGCTCAAACGCACCGCCAGGCTCGGTCGCGTTTTCCCGCGAAGTCCGGATACTACTTCGTTGTATGGCCCCACAAAACGCAGCGCCGTGGGCAAACCCGGGTAGATTCGCCGAAGCCATCGCACCGCCCGTTCCGTCGAGCACTGCTCACGCGCTCCATACGCAAGCTGAAATTCGTGGCGCAGGCGCTGGGGAAGCAAGTGAGTAGTCAGCGCGCTGTACCAGTAAGGCGGCCGCACCACGAGTCCCGCACCCGCCTCGAGTTCTTTCGCCAGCTGGCGAGCTACTGAGCTGACTCCCACAGTGTCAGACTGCAGGACAGCGTCGAAATATTGCTGGAACGCCGGCCAGTCCGGCGGGAGGCAGTCGCGAGGAATCCCAAACAGAGCTGCCGTTGTCTTGCTTTCGCCGTAGTACTGCTCGCGCTGCAGTTCGGTTAGCCCTGGCAGAACGAGCTCATAGGCCAGCAGAGCGCTATCCACCAGCGTCGCGTAGACCCAACGCAGAGCGGCAACATCGTTGGCTTGGTAAGTGCTGTCTTCGACAAACCGGCCCGTCGCTTCCGGCAATCTGCCTTGGATGCTTTCGTGCCGCCGGTGCAACGAGCGCGCGGCTGCAACTGCGTTTTCGACGGGAGCAAAAACAACGGTGAACATGATGCGGAAAGTCTGATGAAAACGCCCGATCGGATCGTGCAAGGTTCGGGAATGTTCCGCAATGGCGGCGGCGACCCAGGGATGAGCCAGCTGCAACAGGGCGGCTCGGCCGGCCGCGAGGAAGAGCGCCGATTCGCGATTAATTTTCCAGGTGATCGAGTCGGAGCCAAAAATGCCTTCGCCAGAGCCGGGCGCAGCAATCTCCACTTCCCGCAACCGGCGTTGCAGGTCGCTGGCCGACACGACGTGCGAGAGGTCCTCCAACATATTTGCTTATCGTACCGCTCGGCGAGACAACTGGCTAAGGGCGAGTCGGCGTCAAAAAAACCCAGCCAGAAGCACGAAATTCTGGCTGGAAAGCAGTACGGAAGGTTCACTCAGGAGGCCATCTTCCTTGCCATGGTTTCTATCGGCAGTGCGCTGGAAAGCTTTAGGCGAGTCCTGCCGCCGGCCCTGGCTTAACGGTGCCCATTTACTCCGTGGTTAGCACCCTTTTGTGGGATGTCCGCCCGCGCTCGGAGGTGGTACTTTCTCAGTTCAGCGACTTCGAAACTTTGTCGTTTTTGCCCCGGTTCCTCTTTCACCGTAACGCGCCTTGCGGTGCGAGAGAGGCGACCCACGATCTGGCTGACGAGTACGGCTGCGGTTCTCGTTTCTGTGGAGGGCAGGAAGATGAAGAAGAGCCCCAATTCCGGTCACGACGCCTACGAACGTCAAGCGGCACTCTGCAAGGCCTTCGCTAATCCAACCCGCTTGCAATTAATCGACCTGCTCGGCCGCAAACAGCGCTGGGCATCTGAGCTGCAACAGGGACTGGGCATCTCCAAGGCCAATCTCTCGCAACATCTTTCCATCTTACGAACCGCAGGAGTCGTCTTGACCCAGCGCGAAGGTAAGCAGCTTCACTGCGGCATCTCGATGCCCGAAGTGAAGCAGGCTACCGCGATTCTGCGCCACTTGACCAAGATCGCGTCCCGAGGCAACCGCCGACCGGTGCCCTAGATCGATACCATCAAAAACGCGGCCGGCTGCCCGTAATCTACGCTTCCTCCTTTGCATTGCTCGCTAGCAGTGCTAGCATTGATTGCATGCCAACACTAACCATTCGCCAACTTGACGAGAAGATCAAGGCAAGATTGAGAATTCGGGCTGCTCATCATGGAAGATCCATGGAAGAGGAAGCCAGAGAGATTCTGCGCATGGCTTTGACCGGCGCCCAACCCACTACGAGGAACTTAGCGGAGTCCATCCGCCAACGATTTGCTGCTTTAGGGGGAGTTGAGCTCGACTTGCCGCGGCGCGATGCAACCCGCCGGCCGCCGGATTTTTCCCGATGATCATCCTTGATACTAATGTTCTGGCGGAGCTGATGCGGCCCAAGCCTTCACCCCAAGTCGTCGGGTGGGTCGCTCGTCGGCCCGCGACTGAGATGTTCACTACCTCAATCACCGAGGCTGAGATTTTTTTTGGAATTGAGCTGCTTACGAAAAGCAAGCGCCGCGAGACGCTTCTTGCGGCAGCACAGGAAATGTTCGCCGAAGAGTTTGCTGATCGGACGTTCGGTTTCGACAGCGACACCGCCCGAGCTTTTTCCAAGATTGCTGCCCATCGCCGCGCGCTGGGGAGGCCCATCAGTCATCCCGATGCGCAGATTGCAGCTATCGCTTTGGTGCGGGGGGCCGCTCTCGCTACCCGCAATGTCGCCGATTTCGAGGAGTGTGCCGTCAAAGTAGTCAACCCATGGGCGGTGTCCTAAGCTCGACGGTCTGGGCTGAGTCTTTCTGTCTTGCCGGTTTCGCCCGCGGCAACAGTTACACTGTTTCGAATGCCTCGCACCACAATCCTGGATTACCTGGACAATTTTCGACGCCATGCGCGCGAGGTCGCTTACGTCCATCGTCGCGGCTATCGCACCCAACGCTGGACTTACGGCGAGGTGCTGGCCAACGCCAATCGTTTCGCGCACGAACTGGAACATCGAGGCATCGGCAAGGGCGACAAGGTGCTCATCTGGGGCGAGAATTGTGCCGAATGGGTGGTCGCGTTCTTCGGATGCCTGCTGCGTGGCGTCGTGGTTGTTCCCATCGACAAGATTGCCGCTCCCGATTTCGCCCAGCGCGTCGCGCAGCAAGTCGATGCCAAGCTTTGCGTCGGCTCGCCGCAAAATCAAATTCGGGGTGTGACTGCGCTTCACCTGGAGAGGCTGCGCGATCAGCTCGCTGCCTACGACGATTCGCCCGTCATTCCGCCGCCGTTGAATCGCGACGACATTGTGCAGATCGTCTTCACCTCGGGCACAACCGCTGAGCCGCGCGGAGTCGTTATCTCGCATGGCAACGTCCTGGCCAATCTTGAACCGCTGGAGCGCGAGATTGGCAAGTACCTGCGCTACGAACGTATCTTCCATCCGCTGCGCTTCCTGAATCTGCTGCCGCTCAGCCATGTCTTCGGACAGTTCCTCGGCATCTTCCTTCCGCAACTGCTGGCCGCGACCGTCATCTTTCAGGACACGCTCAATCCGGCTGAAGTTCTCCAGGTCATCAGGAAGGAGCGCGTTTCCGTGGTCGTCGCTGTCCCGCGCTTGCTGGAGTCACTGAGAGACAAGATCGAGCGCGACATGGAAGCGGCTGGGGAAAAGCAGTGGTTCCAGCAGCAGTTCCAGGCTGCAAAGGATGAGCACTTCGTGAATCGCTGGTGCCGATTCCGGCGAATCCATAATCAGTTCGGCTGGAAGTTCTGGGCGTTCATCTCGGGCGGCGCGGCGCTCGATGCCGAGACCGAAGAATTCTGGCGCCGGCTGAGCTTTGTCGTGATTCAAGGCTACGGTCTCACCGAGACGACTTCGCTGATTTCGCTGAACCATCCTTTTCGCACCGGCAAGCGTTCCATCGGCAAAGTGCTGGAAGGTCGCGAGATCAAGCTCGACGAGAACGGCGAAATCCTGGTACGCGGCGCCAACGTCGCTGCCGGTTACTGGCAGGCAAAACAACTGCAGCCGGTCCTGACCGACGAAGGCTGGTTTCGCACCGGCGATGTCGGCGAACTCGATGCCGATGGCAATCTTTACTTCAAGGGTCGCCGCAAGAACGTCATCGTGACTCGCGAAGGGATGAACATTTATCCCGATGATCTGGAAGCAGTCTTGCGGCAGCAGCCCGAAGTTCGCGATTGCGTCGTCATCGGTTTGGAGCAGGGTGGCAACGCCGAACCTTGCGCCGTGCTCATCCTGCGCGACTTGGGTAATTCCTCCTCTCGACAAAGCGAACCGCCAGACTCGCGCACGACTTCCGATCCGCAAGCGATTGTCCGGCGCGCGAATCAGCAGCTTGCGGAGTACCAGCAGATGCGGCGCTGGTTCGTCTGGCCGGAGCAGGACTTTCCGCGAACGCCCACGCAAAAGCCTAAGACCGCGATTATCCAGCAAGCGGTGCAACAACATTTTGCCTCGGGCGATAGCGGAGCGGCTTCGCAAGGCGCGTTGGCGGATTTGATCAAACGCATCACCGGCCGCGATCTGAGTTCGGGCGCGCTCGATCCCGAGGCCAAGCTGGAAGGCGATCTGAATCTCAACTCGATGGATCGCGTGGAACTGATGAGCGCTCTGGAAGACCGCTATCAGGTTGACCTGAACGATGCTGACTTCACCAAGGTCAACACGGTTGGCGATCTGGAACGTCTGCTGCACCAGCCGCAGAAATCTCTGCAGACCGGATATCGCTATCCGCGTTGGGCGCAGCGCTGGCCAGTCACCTGGATCCGCACCTTCATTTATTACCTCCTCACTTGGCCAGCAACCCTGATCATGGCTCATCCCAAGCTGGTGGGCCGCGAGCACCTGCGCGATGTCGATGGCCCGCTGCTGATCAGCTGCAATCACGTCACCTACATCGACGTAGGCTTCGCGCTGCTCGCCTTGCCGCCGCGCTTGCGCCGCAAGTTGGCGGTCGGCATGTGGGGCGAGCTGCTGTGGGAAATGTGGCGTCCGCCGGCGTCGTGGAACTGGTTCATGCGCTTGTCCTACAAAGTGGGATATTACCTTGTAGTCTCGCTGTTCAACGTTTTTCCCTTGCCGCAGCAATCGGGCGTTCGTGAGAGCTTCGCCTACGCCGGCGAATCCGTCGATCGCGGCTACAGCGTGCTGGTCTATCCGGAAGGCATTCGCACGCCCGACGGCAAGCCGTCTCCCTTTCGCTCCGGACTAGGCATGCTGGCGGCCAGGCTCAACATTCCGGTGCTCCCGTTGCGCATTGATGGCCTTTACGAAATGAAGATGGCCGGCCACAAAATCGCGCGCCCCGGACAGCTCAAGGTGATCATCGGCAAACCCATGCGCTTCCCGCCGGAAACACCACCTGAGGAAATCACCAACCAGCTCGAGCACGTCACTTGGACGATGTGACGGAGAGCCGTCACCTTCCGATGGCGGATGACTTAACCGTGGGATACCCACCTCCCCCCTACCTCGGCAAAGTCTTGAGGGCAAAAGACCTTATGAGAGAGTAATCACGCAAAATCTTGAGCCCCAAGGAGTTAGAGGTCAAAATCCTGATTCGCAAGGACTTACGGCCCGTGAGGGGATCGCGGCCTTCCCATTGTGAAACGACGTCGCGATATTGCCGTCCAGATGCGGGCCTGACGAGGGGCCCGGCTCGATTTGTCAAAGAACAGTTTTCCTGACGGCCCAGACCATGGCTGGAACGTCGCCAGCCGGGCATAGTGCTCAACCCACTAGCTTACGCGGGCATAATCCTCTCTCCGCCGGAAAAACCGCGTCGCAAAACACGAAGGTAACCACGTTCTCCCGATTCAGGAAGGCCAGTGGAATGCGCCGTTCCTGGTAGACACCGCAGGCCGTTTCTTGAACAATGCGGGGAGGATGGAATCATGAGAACAGCGCTGCTTTGCCTTACTTGCTTACTGCTTGTGGCCACCTCTTTGGCACAGGTTGCCACCATCGATTTGCGGGGTCAGAAGCCAACCCGGCCTTCGGTCAGCATCGGCGAAGGCACCGGCAGAGGCGGTAGCAGTCATGAAGCGCTGGAGCTGATCCTGTCGCTCCCAGACGCGTCGAACCTGGTCGTCGGCCAGCCGTTTGACTATGAGCTGTTGGTCACCAACCGGACCGGCAAAGCGGTTCAGCTGCCGCAAGCGCTGGCCTGGTCGGAGGTCGACGACGCTAGCCAGCGCGTGAAGCGCTATCAGAACCTGCAAATTTCCTTCGAGATATTCGCCAGCGACGGGCAATCTGGGCTTTGTCCATGAGGACATGACCCTCTACGGCAACGAGGCGCGTCCGGCGACCATGGTCACACTCGAGCCCGGGGAGTCGCTGGGCATTCTGGGAAGCATTCCCTTCGCTCCACAATGGCAGCAGCCGCCGGCGAAGGCCGCGAGTATGCGCCTGATGGGCTTCCTGACCGTGGCTTCCGGGATCCTGCGCCCCCTGGAGGGGCAGGATGATCGCTACCGCAGCGACGAGCGGCAAATTTATTCCAGTGGATCGGACGGCAATCTCGTTATCGAAGTGCAGACGCCGCAGTGATGTCGGTGGTTTGCGTTGTTCGCACCGCATGTTGCGGGAGAACGGAGTGGTGGACATCGAATCGGAGTGGACGGGCAGAGATGGTGAGTTGAAGATATCCGCGGTGGACTCGCCCGAACCGTCCTCTGCCCAGGTTAGCGTCCAGAAGAAGGACGCGAACCTGGGGCACCAAGCGACGGCTTAATGAACCGTCTTTGAATTGCCATGACAGCGCCCTAGAATAGCGGAATATGAAGACTGACGTCCCAGGTCGTGTGAGAAACGTGAGCCTGCCCGCCAGCAGGCCTTTGCTCCCGGTGATGGAAGCAATCATTAATTCCATACAAGCAATTGAGGACGCAAAGGAGCCGAACGGGGCAATCGTGATTCGCGTCTTCCGCGAAACATCCCCGAGCTTGCTTGATGAGGATAAAGGGAGCAGAGAAATCGTCGCGTTCGAGGTTCTCGACAATGGAATCGGGTTCACAGACGAGAATTTCGCGGCGTTCGAAACGTCCGACACGACGTACAAGGCTGATCGTGGCGGCAAGGGCATCGGTCGTTTTGTGTGGCTTGTAGCTTTCGACGAGGTTGAAATTCAGAGTACCTACCAACTTGACACGTCATGGAAACGGCGGTCGTTCAAGTTTCTGCCGAACGAGGACGGAATTGCGTCGCCGCATACCGTCGATAGCCCTACGCACAAACGCGAGACGAAGGTGCGGCTTCGTGGCTACAAAGAGCGATTTCGAGCTGTCGCTCCCAAGAAACTCGATACCATCGGTGTGCACGTCGTTGAACATTGCCTCGAATATCTCATTCGACCGAATCCGCCCGCCCTCACACTAGTAGATGACGCGACAGCCGAACAGCTTGACCTCAACCAGCTCTTTGAAAAGGAGATGGCTGCAAATGCCAAGTCGGTTCCGTTTAAGGTCAGCGATCTCACGTTCAATATCCTTCATGTGAAGCTGTACTCCACACACATTAAAGATCATCTACTGCACTACTGCGCAAATAACCGTGTCGTCAAATCCGAGAAGTTGGCGGGGCGAGTTCCGGACTTGGCAAGACGGCTTGTGGATCATGACGGCCGAGAGTTTGTTTACGCAGGGTATCTTGATTCAACGCTGCTCGACACGACGGTCAATCAGGAGAGGACTGACTTCTCAATCACAAGTGAGGACAATCTTGATATGTTTCCCGGTCCCACTTGGACGGACATTGGCGAGGGGGCAATGGCCGAAGCGAAGCACTACTTGGCTCCCTTCACAACACCGATCCGCAAACAGAAGGAAGATCGGGTTCAAAGGTTCGTTGCTACTGAAGCGCCAATGTACAGGCCAATTCTGCCATACGTAGAGAAGGAGCTTGGGTTGCTCGACCCAGATATAAACGACGACGATTTGGATTTGACGTTGTACAAGGCTTACCAAGGACTCCAAGTGGAACTGCGCATAAAAGGAACCGAGTTGCTCAATGCGCAGCAAACCACGCATGTCGACTTTGATACCTTCGCAAAGCAGTTCGAAGAATATTTTAAGAAAGTTGATGATGTAAACAAAGCCGACCTAGCCCGATATGTCTTTCATCGTCGGCTTGTTCTTGAGTTCCTTCAGCGTCTGCTAGGGGTACAGTCAGATGGTAAGTATGCCCTCGAACACCAAGTCCATTCGCTTATTTTCCCCATGGGAGCCACTTCAGATGAAGTACCTTTTGAACGACACAATCTCTGGCTTCTAGACGAGCGACTGGCATATCACAAGTATCTTGCTTCCGACAAGGCGCTCACAGCAACAACACCGCTCATCAGCTCGTCGAAAAAAGAGCTGGACTTAATCGTGTTTGATAAGGCCTGCGCGTTTGCGAGCACGACAGATGAGCCTTTTCAGACGATCACAATTGTGGAGTTTAAGCGCCCGATGCGGAAGCATTATCCGGAAAACGATAATCCCTTCGATCAAATACTCGAGTACATCGACGAAATCCGCAGCGGCAAGGCTCGGACAGCGGATGGGCGTGATGTACCTGTTTCGGAAGGCGTTCACTTTTATTGCTACATTGTTGCTGATAAGACCGAAAACTTAGAGCGCCAAGCGTACAAAGCAGAATTGGAGAAGACACCTGACAGTCAAGGCTTTTTCGGTTACAAGAAGCACTATCGAGCGTATATCGAGTTTGTATCCTATTCGAAGCTCCTGACGGATGCCCGCCAACGGAACCGAGTCTTCTTCGACAAGCTGGGCTTACCTGCAATTCTCCCCATGCACGAGCAATCTCCAGCTGGTGCAGGCGATGTAACGGTCTGTCTCGATGATCGCAAATAGGCGGGTGGCCCACCCTAACAACTAACCCGCCAAACCTGGGGTGCCCCGTTCAAGCTTCTTTTGCTTGGGCGGGGCTTTTCGTCGATAACAACGCAAATCCCCGCCGGTTGCCCCATCCTTTCGCTGCCTCTGCGAAAGGGTGGGAAGGGGGGAGACTCGGATAACCCACTTGCGGTGTGCCGTCCCTGAAGGGACTCTATGTTCGTGGGGAATGCCTTCCCACCTCTGAAGAGGTGGGCTATGCTCTTTCGCGCCCGAGGCGCTGGTGTGTCGAGGTGGGTGTGATTGATCGGACATCCGATATTGCCACCGTTCGCCACGAGTAACCCAGAAGGGAGTGGCAGCTCCGCGAGGCGAACCGCAGATCCCTCGGCTACGTTCGGGATAACAGAAGAGGGCGAACAGTAGATCCCTGGGCTGTGCTGGGGAAGACAACCGGGCATCCTGAAATTTCTTCGTACACAGATGCAAACTTAATAACAGCCGCTAGAACAATCCCAGCTTCTTCTTTTTCTTTTCCTTCGCCGGTTTCCCGTTGTCGGAGCTGGCGGTGGTGTAGATAGGCTTGGTTTCGTTGGGGCTGGCGCCGGTATCCATGTAGCCGGGCTTGATATCGATGTAGGCGTCCTCGCGCAGCTTGGTGAGATAATCGCGCAAAGCCGGCTGCATCTTGGCCATGTAAAGCTGTTCCTGAATCTGGCTCTCCACATCCTTCAACGCAGGCACACCGGCCATCTGGTGTTCGGTGAGCTTCAGGATCACGAATCCCTGGTTGGTGCGAATCGGCTCGGTATACTGCCCGGGCTGTAAGGCGAAGACCTTTTCCTCCAGCTCTTTCGACAGCGTACCCCGCTTGAAATATTCCAGGTCGCCGCCGACCGCCGAGGTGGGACCGTTGGAATATTGTTTGGCCAGATCATCAAACTTGCCGCCCTTTTGCAGCAGGGCGTAAACCTGGTCGGCCTTGGCCTGCGCCGCAGCCACGACATCCGCGCTGGGTGTCTCGGGCAACGCAGTCTCCCCCTTCTCGGTTTTCACCGGAGCTGTGGTCTGGGTCGCAATCAGGATCTCGCTCAGCCGCACCTGCTCGGGACGTTCCATCTCCGCTTTGTGCTGATCGTAATATTGCTGGACTTCCTGGGTCGACACCGCGATGTGCCCGCCCACTTCCTGGCTGATCACCCGCTGGGTGAGGATGTTGTTCTTCAGATTCTGCTTGAAATCCTCGAACGAGATGCCCTGCGCCTGGGCCGCTTTTTCCATGTCCTCCATGGAGTCGGCATGCATCTGCTTGCGCAAGTCGTCCAGCCGTTTCACCAGCTCGGTGTCAGCCGTGATGCCCAGATCCGACGCTTTCTGCAGCAGCAGTTGCTGATCGATCAGGTCGCGGAGCATGTCTTTTTCGTGCTCTTTGGCATCCTGCTCGGCAGTCGTGGGTTCGGACTGGCGCAGCTCGGAGAGCAGCTGCTCGCGGGCGTGCCGCATATCGGCGCGAGTAATAATGCTGTTATTGACCCGGGCGATGATCTCCTCCACGACGGTGTCGTCAGGAGCGGCCTGGGCAATCAGTAAGGGAACGCCAAGAACTGCAAACAACAAGAACGCGGAGAATTGTTTCATCAAATACCTGGCCAGGCCCGCCGAGCGGGAAGGGTCACCTGGATCCCAATTGAGTTACTCTTTCCCAGTATTTTACCGCGTTCCGGCAGGATCGCGCAGGTAAAAAGCCGCCCGTTCCCAACTGCGGAACCACAGCGACGAACCCCCAGCCTCGATCGCAATCGGCAACCGCGGCCCTACTTTCTGCCCAGTACTTCCAGGATGCGGTCGAAGTCTTCCAGAGACGAGTACTCGATCAGGATCTTGCCTTTGCCCTTGCGGTCGTTAATGGTCACCCGAACTCCCAAGGCGCCTTGCAGCTGGCGCTCCGCTTCTTTCACATTGGGATCGACCGTTCTGACCTTCTCCTCAGCGGGCGGCCGAGGCTCGATCAGGCGGGTAACCGCCTCTTCGGTCTGGCGAACCGACAGCCCCTGCTCGCTGATTCGCCGCGCCAACCGTTCGATCTCCTCCACCGACTCCAGCGCCATCAGTACCTTGCCGTGGCCGAAGCTGAGCTGGTTCTTCTCCACCATGGTCTGCACCGAAAGCGGCAGCTTCAACAGACGCAGAAAGTTGGCGATCGACGAGCGCTCTTTGCCGGTACGCAGCGACATCTGTTCCTGGGTCAGGCCGAAGTCGCGGCTCAGGCGATCGAAGGCGCGCGCCTGCTCCATGGCATTCAGGTCTTCGCGCTGCAGGTTCTCGATGATCGTCATCTCCATCGCCTGCTCGTTGGAGACCTGGCGCACCATGGCCGGGATGGTAGGCAGATGCGCCACCCGCGAGGCTTCCCAACGGCGCTCGCCGGCGATGACCTGATAGCGTCCGCCGGCCACTGGCCGCACTACGATGGGCTGCACCACGCCCACGGCCTTGATGGAAGCCGCCAGCTCGTTGAGTGCGACCGGATCCATCGACGAGGTGCGCGTCTGATAAGGGTTGCGGTCGAGCTGGCCAAGCGGGATGTGGTGAACCTCGTCGGCGTTCGCCCGAGGAGCGGCGGCAGACGCGGAAACCGGGGCGTGCGGAACCTGCCGCGAAGGCAGCAAGGTCTCTAATCCGCGGCCGAGAACTTTGCGTTTGTCAGTGGTGGTCATGGGAAGCGTGGGAAATCAGTAACAGCAATTAGCAATTAGCATTTGGCAATTAGCACTTGGCTCTTAGGGAAACTCTGATTAAGCCTTGTATTGAAGGCGACAGCCTTCAGGCCGTCCGTTAAGTACCCGAAAATCATCCGGCTTTAGCCGCTGCGTGGACCTCGCTTTCACTTGATCAGCGACAGATCAGGATGTCCATCAAGCCCTGACCGTCACCTAATCGTTCCGGGTTATGTCTAGAAACCGCCTCCTAAGGCCTTGGTTGTGTCAGGGCACGACTTTGATCGTGTCGAACGACGCGTCACCTTGATCGCGGCTTTAACCCCAGCAAAAGCGGCCCTCCCGGGGCCCAGGTCCTTGTCGGCCGCATCGTGGCGGCATACGCTGTCAGTGCCGAGAATCCCGTCCCGCTCTGCGGGACGACTTAGCTTAGCCCAGGGTGCAGCGCGCGGGCGAAGTCCTGGGTGCAGTTGTTCAAAATTCCCCGAGCCCCTTCAGGGGCGACACGCGACGACTCATTATAGGCTGAGGCATCCCGCATGGGCGTAGACAAATTGGAAAGAAAGAGAACGAAGACTAACTTCCCTCCGTGGCCGCGCTTTCGTCTCCGCTCCGGCGACTCGCTTGATCCGCAATGCCGACCCTTGGCGCCGAATCTCTGAATCACACTAACGGTGGTGAGCGCGATTTGCGGCGGCATCGGCGATGACTGAGGCGCGAGAAAAATCCTGCGCTGACATCGGCGGTGACGAATCGCCTCTGCACAGTGCTCCCCGGCGGGGCATCTCGCGCGCGCTGCCCTCCATCAAACTAATTATGAATGAGTTAGTACGAAACTAGTAACTAGCTCTCATCAAAGGAGGCTTAGGCCAATGTCAGATCAGGATCGCAAACAGAACCAGCAGGACTGGAACCAGAACGACCCTAACCAGAAAAAGCAGCAGCCGGGGCAGTCCGACCCCATGAACAAGCAGACCCATCAGCAGGGTCAGTCCGGCGAGCAGCACGGTCAGCCCGGGCAGAAGGGTCCGCAGTCGGAGTGGGACAAGAAGCAGGACCAGACCCGCAAGCAGGCCTAAAGCCTCCGCCGGATTTGTCCGTCCCCAGTTGTACGCTTAGGTTGCACCCACCCATGTCGCTCGCACTCTGGCGACAGGGTGGGATTTTTCATGAAGCGGTCAGTCCTGACCGCCTGCCAGCTTCGCGAAAGCAGCCGGAAATTGCTGGCCTAATTGCCCGTAAAGCGCGTTCGACCAAGCCGTCATCGCGGACCACTGCAGGCCACTAGTCATTCCGCCGTCCACCACGATCGCCTGCCCGGTCACAAAACTCGAGTCATCGCTGGCCAGCCAGAGCGCCAGGTTGGCAACATCATCCGGCGTGCCCGCACGTCCCAGCGGATTGTGACTCAGTGCCGTCGCCACCGTCTCCAGCGATTGCTTCTCTTCTTCCTCCGAAAACGGAATTCCCCGCACAAAGATCGGAGTAACGATACTGCCCGGACAAACACAATTGACCCGAATCCCGGCCTCCCCCAGCTCCAACGCCGCCGACTGTGTCAGGCTGATGACTCCCGCTTTGGCTGCACTGTAGGGTTGGCTGGAGTAGCCGCCAGCAATCCCCGCGATGCTTGACGTATTCACAATCGTGCCCGATCGTTGCCGCTTCATGACCGCGCCGGCATGCTTGATGCCCAGAAACGTCCCTCGCAGCAGCACCGCAATCTGGATATCAAACTCCTCGGTCGGCGTCTCGGTGATGGACTTGGTGGCACACCCGAAGCCGGCGTTGTTGTACAGGCAATCCAGGCGCCCGAAATGCTGCACAGTGGCCTGCACCAGCTGTTGAATGTCCGCTTCCTTCGACACGTCAGTCTTTTGGAAGCAGACGTTATCTCCCATGGACTGGGCTAACGCTTCGCCTTTTTTCTCCTGCACATCGGCGATCACCACGCGGGCTCCTTCGAGAACGAACTTCCGTACTGCCGCCTCTCCGATCCCGCTCGCGCCTCCAGTAATGATTGCAACTTTGCCCTCAAGTTTTTTCATGATTAGCCTCGCGCTATAAACCAACTGCTTCAGCCTGGGGTGATTGGAAGGGGCGTAGCTTTCGCTACGTCATACCAAACCCTCTGTTTGTCATCCCGAGGTGGCTTTAGCCGCCGAGGGATCTGCGGTCCCGCGTTTTTACAGCAGACTGTGAAGCCGGTCCCTGATACAACTCATGCAATTTATGAAAATGACTCCGATCTATTTTTCCGCCAGATAGTCATGTACCACCTGTCCGTATCCCAAAGTGAAGTCGTGAACGATGACCTCGGAGTACAGAACCTGTTTCACGGGAATCTCGGCCAGGAACGCATCGAGCGGAGACTCGCCAAACTGCAGTGTTGCCGTGCCCACCTGCAATTCCGTAATCACATCGGGATCAATCACCAGCGAGTTCAGTTTCCACACATCCGGCGGAGCATCTTGCTGCAGGGATGGAATCAGCTTCAGCAAATAAATAGGCGCCTTGGGCCGGGCAGGAATTGACTCAACCTTCTGTTGCGCTCCAAAACTGGCCGCGATGATCCGTCTGCCGTATCGGGTTACGCCCGCTGTGATCTTGCCGCCTTCCTCCTGGAACAGGACTTCCTCGGCTTCTTTCTTTGGCCAGCCGTAAATCTCGCGGCCGCCGATGATCGGGTTGGCTTTGTCCAGATACAGCACCACGGCGTACAAGCCTCCTTCGCCGTTGCACCTGACCGGAACCAGCAGACCGGCTTCGTTGTAGGGCAGATCAAAGTCGGCAAATTGAAAATGTCCGATGTAGAAAACCAGCGGCTGCTCCGGATCCGGCTCGAGGGGAGCAGGCACCAGCTTGGGAAGGATTTGGGGATCGGTGGTGAACAGAACGTTCAGCGCTTTGGTGTTTCGATAACGATACGGCGGTGGCGGAATCATAGGAGAAATGGCTGGCATGGTGAACCCGCCGGCCACAGCAGCCTTCCCCAGATTTTTCGCAGGCTTTGGCGTTGCCACAGTGGTGGTCACGATTCCTCCTCGCTTGGCAGGTAACTGGCACACGAGTTAACGGCTACGGTACGTAATATGCACGTAGGAATATGCAGGTAGGAACGGCGGCCCGCAAGGACCGGGCTCACGCGAGTCGGTGATTACGTCTAAGTTGTTATCGGGTATCGCGTTGTGGCCGCCGGAGAGTGGCGACCGACACGGTAACCCCAGGTTGGCCCAACCGCAAGGCGAACCTGGGGCACCAGACAAGTCGGGTAGTCACCTTAACATCGCGTACTGTGGCAGGCGGAGATCTTGAAGATCACTCCGCAGCCTCCACCTCCGCAATATCCCTGCTGGCTACCCAAGTCGCCGCCACTTTGAGTAGTGCCGTAAAGGTTGCCGTTCTGGTCGCGAAGCAGGCCGTTAGGAGATCCCCCATCCGCTTGTCCGGTGAAGGCGTACAGCACCGTCTCCCGGCCGGTCGTATCTAGCTTGAACACCACTCCGAAGCCTTGGTCGCCGCCACTTTCAGTAGTGCCATAAAGGTTCCCATGCTGGTCCCGAACCAGATCCGCTGCTGGGAATTCGCCATCGGTTCCTCCAGTGAAAGTGTAAAGGACGGATTCATTGCCCTGCGCGTCAATCCTAAACACCACTCCGTTTCCACTGGCTCCACCATATAAAGTTGTTCCATACAGGTTGCCGTCTTCGTCCCGAATGACTGCGGCTATGGGATAACCTCCATCCGCTCCGCCGGTAAAACTATAGAGAAAGGATTCGGTCCAGGTGCCGTCCTGTTGCGGGGAAAGCTCGTACACCGTGCCTTGCCCGTACAGTCCGCCTTCAGTAGTGGTGCCGTAGAGATTACCCGCAGGGTCCCAGATCAAATTTCCATAAGGACCTCGCCCGTCAGTGCCATTCTGGAAGGTATGGATTGGCGTCAAATTGCCCAAACGATCCAGCTTGAAAACGACTCCGTTGCCGACGCCTCCACCTCCCGTTGTGCCGTACAGGTTTCCATTGGCATCCATAATTACTCCGCCTGCTGGGGCCCCCCCATCCGACCCACCAGTGAAACTGTACATAACGCGTTCATTCCCGGCTGAGTCGAGGGTAAACACCGTACCAGCGCCGAAGGCGCCTCCTGCGCCTCCTTCGAACGTGGTCCCGTAAAGATTGCCGCCTTGGTCCCGGATTACACCCGCGTAGGGAACGGCTCCGTCCGGTCTATCCGTGAAAGGGTGCAGCACGGAATAGTTGCCCTGCGGGTCGAGCTTGAACACCACCCCGCAGCCGGTGCCGTTGCCGACGACACATGCACTTAAGTCGCCGCCGACCCAAGTAGTACCGTACAGGTTGCCCTGCTCGTCCTGTATCAGGTCAATGGTCCAGGGTATCGCTCCGTCCGTGCCGCCGGTAAAGGTGTAGAGCACGGTGTATTTCAAACCTAGCGTACTTTGTGCGGCTAGTTGCGCCGGGATCGCCAAGGCCGAGAACAGCGTTGTCGCGATCACGCAGGTCAACAGCCGCTGCTTCAGGTTGCCCGCCTTTAGACCAATCGTCAGTAGCAGAGATGTCATGGGATTGTTCCTTTCTTCCTGAATTGAAGTTTTGGGCCGAAGATGCCGGATGAACCAGCAGCAGACTTTTTGTCTCTGCTGGGTTCCGGCTGATGTGCGGCGACTATGCGGTCAAAAGGGTGGAGGACACAATGCTCGGGCGATTCTCTCTCGATGACTTGTGGTTGATGTCCCCGTAAGTCATTGATTTAGATAGGTCGAAGGGTCCCCCCGCAAATTCCTGGTTATGTTGTAAAGCAGGCCTTTGATTCAGCTATGAACCGTAGTAGACTCTCGCGAATCCACTCCCAATACGACCCTCTTCCATGAAAGACACGCTGCCAAACCGCGTGCGCCTCGGAGCCTTCGAACTCGACCTTCGAGCGGGCGTAGTGCGCGCGGGGGAGGGGAGTGTCTGTTTACAGCAACAGCCCTTCTTCGTGTTGCGCATGCTGGTCGAGCGGGGCGGCGAGATTGTTACCCGCGACGAAATCCAGAGAAAGCTTTGGCCGAATGACACGGCCGTCGATTTCGACCAAGGCATCAATAAAGCGATCAGGAAGCTGAGGCAGGTCCTAGGCGACTCCGCTGAGAGACCGATCTACATAGAGACCGTGGCGCGCCGGGGTTATCGCCTACTGCAGCCGGTGGATCGGGTGCAGGCGGACGATTCATCGGATGCTGCCCTCTCGCCCGAAGCCGATAAAAGTACCGAACATCCCGCCGCAGCCGCCAGCCTCATCGGCGAAAAAGTCTCGCATTACCGTGTGCTGGAAGTGCTGGGCGGCGGTGGCATGGGGATGGTGTACAAGGCTGAAGACCTCAAACTGGGCCGATGCGTAGCGCTGAAGTTTCTGCCCAGCGAACTGGCCAACGACTCCGTCGCCCTGCAACGCTTCGAGCGCGAGGCGCAGACTGCGTCATCCCTGAACCATCCTAATATTTGCACGATTCATGAAATTGAAGACTACAAAGAACAGCCATTCATCGTGATGGAGTTGCTGGAGGGGAAGACGCTGCGTGATCTTCTGGCCGCCAACGAGTCCAAGGCCCTTCCTCTCGATCAATTGTTCGATATTGCGATTCAGATTGGCGCCGGCCTGCAAGCGGCGCACGAAAAGGGCATCATCCATCGCGACATCAAACCGGCCAACATCTTCATTACCAACAAAAGCGTCTGCAAGATTCTCGATTTCGGCTTAGCCAAGCTGCTGGAAATAGGCGACAGTGACCAAGCGATGATGGCCGCCGCAGCAGAGGTTGACAAGGATTTGAAGGGGTACGCCTTCAGGCGCGCCGTTCCAGACTCTCATCCCCTTCCGGGCGGGCTTCAACCCGCAACCGGTCTCCATCTCACTCGTACAGGTTCGGCGATGGGCACCGCAGGCTACATGTCGCCGGAGCAGGTGCGTGGCGAGAAACTGGACGGGCGCACCGACATTTTTTCGTTTGGTCTAGTCCTGTATGAGATGGCGACGGGCAAGCGCGCATTCAGCGCCGATACCGCCGCAGTCGTGCAGGATGCCATTCTGAATCAGGCTCCTGCTCCGCCGCATGAGGTGAACTCCGCAATACCGCGGAAGCTGGAACAGATCATTAACCGGGCAGTCGAGAAGCACCGCGAGCAGCGCTACCAGAGCGCCGCGGAGATTCGGGCCGATCTGCAAAACATCGCCTCGGGGCGGTCCAACAAGGTCGACGTCAGGGAATCGAGGAAGCGTTTCCGATGGCTGCCCCTCACCGCTGCCTCCGCGTTTCTCGGCATCGTCATTGTGGCCGGCGGATGGTATTGGTATTGGCGTTCGCATCGTCCTCCCAAGCTCACCGAGCGAGACACCATCGTTGTCGCCGACTTTGACAACAAAACCGGGGACGCCGTGTTCGACGACACCCTGAAACAGGGTCTGTCGGTACAGCTAGGGCAATCGCCTTTCCTCGACCTGGTTTCGGACCGCACAGTGAATGCGACATTGGAGCTAATGGGCAGGCATGCCGGCGATCATTTGACGCCGGAGGTTGCACGCGAGGTCTGCCAGCGCACTGGAAGCAAGGCCATGCTGACCGGCTCGATCGCAGGGTTTGGCAGTCAGTATGCCATTGAGCTGAAGGCAGTGGACTGCAATATGGGCAGCCTGCTGGCTGAAGTGCAGGAGCGAGCGGCGAACAAGGGAGCGGTGCTCAAGGCTCTGGACACTGCAGCAGGTAGCTTGCGCAGCAAACTAGGCGAGTCGCTCAGCTCGGTCGAGAAGTACGCTACGCCACTGGCGGAAGCGACCACGCCATCGCTGGAGGCACTGAAAGCCTACAGCTTGGGCGTGGCAAAGGGGTCAATACCTTTCTTCAAGCGGGCGGTGGAACTCGATCCGAGTTTTGCCATGCCCTACGTCAAGATGTCAGTCGCCTACAGCAACCTCAACGAAGTTGGGCGAGCGAGGGAGGATGCACGCAAGGCCTACGAACTGCGGGAGAAGGTGAGCGAACGGGAGCGGTTCTACATCGAGGCCAACTACTACCTGACCGCGACCGGAGAGCTGGAGAAGGCAGCGAAGGCCTACGAACTCTGGCAGCAGACCTACCCGAGGGACGTTGGGCCTCACACGGACTTGGATTTCATTTACGAGAGCCTCGGAAACTGGCAAAAGACATTGGAGGAAGACCGGGAGATAATGCGCCTGGAACCGAACGAAACAGGCAACTATGGCAACCTCGCCGCGGACTACCTTGTCCTTAACCGACTGGATGAGGCTGAGACCGTTTACAAGCAGGCGGCGGAAGGTAAGCAAGATGGCGTAACCGTGCTCGGAGGCCACTACCTTTTAGCTTTTCTGACGGGTGACACGGCGCAGATGGCGCAGTTGGTCTCGGCCACCATGGGCAAGCCCGGGCTGGAAGATGTTCTATTGGCCGCGCAAGCAGACACGGAAGCTTGGTATGGAAAGTTGAAAAACGCACGCGGGCTGACCCGGCGGGCGGTGGATTCAGCCCAGCACAACGATGCTAAAGAGACCGCAGCAGCGTATCAGGCTGCGGCGGCTCTGCGCGAGGTGGAATGGGGGAACCGGCAACAGGCTCGTGCCGATGCCGATGCGGCGCTGAAGCTGGCCACGAACCGCGATGTGTGGGCGATAGCGGCTCTGGCCTTAGCTCGGGCAGGCGATACAACGGCGGCGAAGAAGCTGGCCGCCGAACTCGACACGACGTTCCCGCTGGACACGTTAGTCCAAAGGTATTGGCTGCCGACTATTCGAGCCGGGAACGCATTGGAGCGCAAAGATGGCAACCGGGCAGTGGAACTCTTGAAAGTGACCAGCCCGATAGAACTCGGCCAGGCTGTGGTAGGTAACGTGTACCTGTGCCCAGTCTATGTGCGTGGACAAGCCTATCTCATGCTGCATGACGGCAAAGCAGCAGCGGCGGAATTTCAGAAGTTCATCGAGCGCTACGGCCTCGTGGGGAACTTTCCCTGGGGAGCGGTGGCCCGCCTCGGCCTGGCTCGCGCTTACGCACTCGAAGCCGCGACCGATCCCGCAGCCCGCGACAAAGCCCGCACCGCTTATCAGAACTTCCTCACCCTCTGGAAGGACGCCGACCCCGACATCCCCATCTACAAGCAAGCCAAAGCCGAGTACGCGAGGCTACAGTGAACCAGCGGGCGCGAAGAATAGGCGCCTGTGACGTAGCGGTGTGGCATTTCCTATCTAGGGCGAAACCGCGGATCTCACTCCGGCAAACTTCGACCGGCGTTCATTGCGCCTCAGGCTCAAGATGAACAAGTCGGTGAAATCGTGCTAAGTGCTTTTCAATACAAAGTACTTGTATATAACTAGTACTTCAGCCGCCGGCTTCCTTTGCGGCTTCAGGCTGCTTGGGATTCGTTACCCGCTCGACGATTTCTTCCGCCAACTTTAAGTACGCTTCGGCGCCGCGCGAGTGGGGATCGTAGGTCAGTGCCGGCTGGCCGTGGCTGGGCGCCTCGGCGAGGCGGATGTTGCGGGGGATCGCGGTCTGGCACATCAGGTCGCCAAAGAACCCGCGCAGCTCGGAGGCAACGGACTGCGCCAGGTTAGTGCGCTCGTCAAACATGGTGAGCACGACGCCCTCGACGGCGAGGCCGCGATTGAGTTCGACCCGGATGCGATCGATGGTGTCGAGCAGTTCGGTCACGCCCTCGAGAGCAAAGTACTCGGCTTGCATGGGGATGAGCACGGTGTCGGCGGCGACCAGCGCGTTGAGGGTGAGCAGGTCCAGCGCCGGCGGGCAGTCGAGCACGATGAACTGGAAGCGCTCGCGCAGGGGCTGCAGCGCGTGACGTAGGCGGTACTCGCGGTAATCGAGGGAAACCAGCTCGATGTTGGCGCCCAGCAGATTCTTGTGCGCGGGGATGACGCTGAGGTTTTCGAAAGCTGTAGGCTGGGCGGCGGCTTCGGCCTGGATCTCGCCCATGATGAGCTTGTAGGTGCTGGGGCGGTCGGGATCGCGCAGGAAGCCGAGTCCACTGGAAGCGTTGGATTGCGGATCGCAATCGATTAGCAGGGTCGCGGCACCCAGGCTGGCAAAGGAGGCAGCCAGGTTGATCGCGGTGGTGGTTTTGCCCACGCCGCCCTTCTGATTGGTGACCGCGATGACTCGTCCCATGCTGTGTTCGGCCGCCCTGCCGTAACTTAGAAGCTTAGAACGGCGGGAGCGCTGCGGCAATGATGGAGTCAGGATGGGCCCAAGTTTTCCGAGGAAAAACTGTGCAATTCCCCTCCGAGGCCTTGGAAAGCGCTGATTCGGCAGTTAGTAGTAGGCAATGGGAGCTGTGGGTAACTAGGGGAAGAAGAGGTCGGGCTGGCGCAGGATTTCGCGGCATTAAAGCAGCTGGAAACAGATGGAAGACACCGAGGCGGATTTCACAGTTTGATTGGCGACTCACCTCTAACGGACGGCCTGGAGGAGTTGAGCAGCAATTGTTCCACGTGGAACAATTGAATTGGCCAATTGGCAAAAGAGAAATCAGTGCTATCAGCTTTTCGCCGCACGAGGCCTGAGTTAGCTTTGGGAACGGGAGCCCCGGCTCGCGCAAGCAATATTGGCGTGTACCTTCAAGGGCGCTTGGGACTTCCCGGCGAATTGTTCCACGTGGAACAATCGCAACCCACTCACTTTCCTCTTCTCAAGATGACAAGGATCCCACCGACCCACCAATACATGCCAAAAGATGCTGCTATTTCTCCACTCGGAGCCAGAAATGCGGTCAATATACGGCCATTTGATTCCACACCCCGATAATCTGGGGTCCTCATCCGGAGACCATGGGAGTCCGCCTTTGGATCAAAAGCCTACGCATATCGTCGCAATCAGCCGCCGCGACAATGCATTACCCGCTCCCCGCTGCTAGTGAGCGAAAGCAAGCGTTCGCTTCTCTTTCCCGCTTGCATCCGGCGACCAAAACCCGGAAACTGTAGCACGACCGGCATGAACATCGCACTCTTCGGCGGAACCTTCGATCCCATCCATCGCGGACACGTTGTCGTGGCCCGAGCCGCGGCCGCAAAGTTTGCGCTCAAGCAGATTCGATTTGTCCCCGCCGATATTCCACCACACAAGCAGAAGACCCCGATCACGTCGTTCTATCATCGCTATGCCATGGTGGCCCTGGCGTTGTTGGGTGAGAAGGACTTCGTGCCCTCGCTGCTGGAGGCGCCGGAGCCAGACATTGCTCCCGGCAAGCGCACGCCCAGCTACTCCATCCAAACCGTGCGCCGGGTGAAGAAGACGCTGGGCAAAAGCGATCGCCTCTTTTTTCTGATCGGGATGGACGCCTTCCAGGACATTGCCTCCTGGCATAAGTCAGAGGAACTGCTGGCCGAGTGCGACTTCATCGTGGCTGCCCGGCCCGGATTCTCCCTGGCCGACGTGGCTTCTTCCCTGCCGGAGAAGCTACGCCCGCAACCGGCGGTAACTAAGTTGTTTCGCAAGCAGAAGATAGAAGCGCCACTGGTGTTGCCGGGGGTGACCCTGCACGTGCTGCCGGAGACTCACGAAAACATTTCCGCTACCCAAATTCGCGCCGCGGTAGGTCGGGGAGGAGCGCTCAAGCGGCTGGTTCCGGATGCTGTGGCCGAATACATTCACAAGGTTCAGCTGTACCGCAGCTCCGCAAAGAAGAAGGTATGAGACCTGCCGTTTGCGCTGGTCTTGGGCTTTGTGGCAACTTGAATTAAGTGGGGACCTGCGCGGGGAGCGGAGCTTGGAGCTTGGCCTGCGCTGAGCCGCAGAGCCCGCATCCAAGCCGCATTTGGTCCTATTCCGAGCCGGCTCAGCCGGCGACTTGATCGAGGTAGCCACTGGAAAATCGAGCCGATCGCATGAAGAAAGATGAGTTGAGGTCGCAGGTCGCCATCGTGGTGCGCGCCTGCCAGGAAAAGAAAGCCACGGATATCAGCGTGTTACGTCTGGACGCCCAGGCCAGCGGCTTCACCGACTATTTCATTCTGTGTTCGGGCGCCAACCCGCGCCAGGTGCAAGCCATCGCCGATGACGTCGATCAGAAGCTGAGCGCCATGGCCGTTGAGCCCAAGCACATCGAGGGCAAGACCCAAGCCGATTGGGTGCTGATGGACTACGTCGACTTCGTGGTGCACATCTTTTCGGAGAGCGCGCGCAAGTTCTACGATCTGGAGCGGTTATGGAAGACTGCGACTCGCATCCCGCTGGCCGATCTAGAGAAGCCGGCGCGCAAACCTGCTGCCAAGAAGACTGCGACCAAGCGCGCGGCACCAGCTGCCAAGTCAACCGCAAAGTCGCCGGCGAAGAAGGCGGCGAGCAAGCGCGCCCCGGCGAAGCGGGCAGGCAAGAGTTCCTAGCGTGAGACTCACCATCGCCTGGATTGGCCGCACCAAGAGCGCGCCCATTCAATCGCTGACCGCCGAGTACCTGAAGCGGCTGTCGCGCTTTGCTGCCTGCGACGCGCGCGAACTGGCGTCGGAAAGCGCACTACTTAAGCTGCTGGAGAGAAGCACGGGGCGAACGCCGCCGGTGCTGGTGCTGCTTGACTCGCGCGGCCGCCAGCTCGACTCTGATGAGATCGCTAACTTCCTCGAGTATCACCAGTCTCACGCTACGCAGGAGTTGCTCTTTGCGGTTGGACCGGCGGATGGCTGGAGCGATTCGACCCGGGCCGCTGCGAAAAGTATTTTGTCGTTTGGGAAGATTACCTTGCCGCACGAACTGGCGCGCGTGGTATTGCTGGAGCAGCTGTATCGCGGCTTCACCATTCTGCAAGGGCACCCTTATCATGGGGGACATTGAAGGCTGTCAGTTGGAGTATTCCGAACCTTGATCCATCAACGTCGACGCCAGACTCCAGCAACGCGACTCGCATTTCTCCCGTAAGGAAGCTCGTTGTTCTTATGTCACAAGTGGAAGTTATTATGACAAATATGGCAAATAACAGTATGTAAGTGGGAACTGCATTCAATATATCGGATGTTACTTACAATCAAGTGGGATCTTTTCCAAACCTAGGCAATGGAAGTAACGCCGACAACTTTGCCCGACGATTCAGCTAGGCTCGGGACGCGGCCCAAAGGCCCATCACTTGATTTCGAACCCGGTGTCCCTGAGGCGAGGATCCTGCAACTTGTCTAAATTCCGTCCCGTTACGCGGGACGACTCAGCTCAGCCGAGGACGAAGTCCTGGGAGCAGGCCATAATAGATGTCACGGTCCCGGCAGGGACCTGATCACAATCGGAGCCGCCGTTGATGACCGTTCGCCTTCCGCTGCTGTTACTCGCCGTCACCATCTTACCGTCCCACATTGTGGGACAAGCGGCCAAGCCCGCAACCTTCACCCCGCTGGAGCAATGGAAGGCCGCCGTCCTCTCCGGCAATGCCGCGACTCTGCAGAGTTTCTACAGCAGCAACCCTCCGGCACGCATCGTTACCACCAAGGGCGAAGGCGACGCCGCTTCCGCGGTGGCTTTCTGGACCGGGCTCAAGGCGCGCCGCCTGAAATTCGACGACCTGCAGTCGCAGTCGCCGCAGGCGGGCGTGCAGCAGGTCGCCTTTCAGGCCGAGATTCTGTCCGCCGCCACCTCGCCTGCGCGCACGATCTATGTCATTGAGATCCAGCTCTGGCAGCAGCAGGGCGGGCAGTGGCGGCTGGCGGCCAGCCAGCGTCGCGAGCCGACCCGTTTGCAGCAGCCGGTTTCGGTCAACAACATCATCTACACGCCCGGGCTCGATGCTCACGCCGAGATCAAGCAGGCGCTGGCCGAGGCGGCCAAAGAGCACAAGCGCGTCATCCTGGTCTTCGGCGCCGACTGGTGTTATGACTGCCACGTGCTTGACCTGGCCTTCCATCGTCCGGATGTTTCGGCGGCCCTGCAGCACTCCTACATTGTGGTACATATCGATGTGGGCGAAGGCGATAAGAACCAGGACATCATGCAGCAATATGCAGTGCCGATGAAGAAGGGCATTCCCGCCCTGGCTGTGCTCGACAGCCAGGGCAAGCTGCTCTACAGCCAGCAGGGCGGCGAGTTCGAGAAAGCGCGATCGCTGGCGCCGGAAGATGTGCTGGCGTTCCTCAATAAATGGAAGCCGGTCACGCCGTGATTCCCAGAGACCTGCGGGATTCGATGTAGTTCGAACCGCGTTACCGCGGCGCGGTTGAGATCCCCAAGTGTCGCCTCCGCGGCATAGATCGCGGTCGCCCCAGCATTGAAGTGCCTGTACGAAAATCTCTGCCGCCCCTACGGGGCTCAGGTTTTATTTTCCGGTGTACCCAGGACTCCGCTCGCCTGCGGCGCGGCTCCGTCCTGGGCTAACTACGGAGCCGCCCTTGCGGGCTCGATTTTTGGCTGCTACATTTCATTTCGCAGGCCGCGGCTAAGCACCCAGAGTTAGTCGCCGGACGTGCTCTCTTTAATAAGAGAACCCGGTTTAGCGTGGAACCAACCATTTTCCCCAGCCTCAATTTGCGAGAAGTCATCGTCGATATAAGCCAGTAACAACACAGCCATGTGGTAGAGCTCTGGTGCGTGTGCCCTGGTAGCACCGACATTTGCACGCTCTATAATGTTCTGTCGAATTCCTTCTCGAGTTACGTCCATGCCTTCACTCCTCCAAAGTGTTCCACCTCGAAATGCATTCTTTCTTGATCTTCGCTTCAGATTCTATGTGGAAACCCTCGCGGGGCCTACAAGCTAGTGCAGGTTTTTGACAAGAATCTACAACCTAGACTAGCAAAGCATTCAAACCTAGAGGCCCGACTTCTCAGAATGGATCAAACTCTTTTCACCCAGCCAACGGATAGGGCTCGACTCTAACTCCCTTGGCCTTTCGATTCACGGGAACCATTACGCGGCATGAGTTTAGGTTCTATTGCTACTTCATGGAATACCGATTCGCTTGCTGCTGGGCCTCGGCGGCGTCGGCCATGCGGCCGCGTTTGCGATAGGAATTCGCCAACGACGTCCAGGTCACGTAGTCGGAATGGATCGCGATCGCATTCTTATATTCCTGCTCCGCTTCGTCGAGATGGCCCTCGGCAAACAGCACGTTGGCCCGCAGCCAGTGCAGGTAGGCGCTGTCGGGATAAATGGCCAGGCCCTTATCGATAGCGGCCAGCGCCTCGGTATTGCGGTCCAACGCCGCCAGCACCGAAGCTGCATTGGCCCAGGTATTGAATGCCTCCCCACGATTACCGCCGGGAGGTTGCGGCGGGACCGGTGCGGTAGCGCAGGTCAGCGGGAAACGCTCGATGGTCGCTTCGTTCTCCGGAGTGCGGCGCACGAATACCGCCGACACCTCGTCCAGATAAACCAGGCTCCAGAGTTTGCTGTTGCAGAAATCGGGGAAGCGCACGAACTGCAGCCCCTGATAGCGCCCCACCGGCAGGATGGCAGTATTAATGTCGTAGCGATTGAGTTCCGCCTGCCACAGCTCGGAGTCGGGCGCGCTCTGCCGCAGCTGGATTTCGTGCGCAATTTTCTCCGGCCCGAAAGGAATGCCGCGGCCATCAATATAATCGCGGCGTTCGGGGCCGAGCCGCCAGCTCAGGTAGCCGCCTTCGGTGTAGATGTTGAAGATTTCGCCCGGCAGCTTTTCGCGTTCAACAAACGCCGCTGCGCGTTGCGGAAACCACCAGCCCAATCCTGCGCCGAAGGTGCTCTCTTCCACGTTGTTGAAGTAATAACGATCAGTGACCAGATCGAAGCAGCGCACCGCAGCCAGCACCAGGAATAATCCGGCAATACCTGTGGCCAGCGCGGAACGGATTTTCGCATCGCCGATCAGCTTAGCCACTCGCGGCAACTGTTGCGTGATCACGTAGCCGCCAATGACCACTACGACGCAGGCGAAGACGCCGCCCATGCGAACGTAGCGCACCGCCGGCACGGTCGATCCCAACAGAAAGATGCCGGCTCCGGGACGGTCCGACAGCAGCGCGACCGCTCCCAGCACGACGGCCAGCGCCAGCAGCAGATAAATCGTCTCGCCTGGATCGCGCAGTACCAGCGAATTGACCACGTTCCAGCTGAGCGGCACGCTTTGCCACTCCCGGAACCACGCCTGATGTTCGGGGATGACGCGCTGCTGCAGGATGAGCGCGCGGTAAACATCCCAGCCCCAGGGATTCACCAAGGTAGCCACCGCTGTGGCCACAAACCATCCCATGGCTCGCCGCAGCCGTTGCAACGCGGCGCTGCGGCGTTCGGCTCCGAACAGCGACTCCAGCAGCTCGGTCAAGATGTACATCGCAATCAGGCCCAGCCCGGCGGAGAATCCCAGATGCAGATTCACCCAGGCGACCATAAGCACGGGCAACAACCACAGTCGAGCGCGGCCGGTCTGATAGTTCTCCCACAATAAGGATAGGAACGCCGCGAACAGTACCATGGTGAACAGATCGGCGCGGGGAGCCGTGCGCCAGGCAATCAGCGGGACGGCCAGAATCGCCAGCGCCGCGGTCGCGGCCGATCCGCGCCGCAGCAGCAATGCCACGGTGCCGCACGACGCGGCGGCGCCAATCCACGAAATCAGCGTAAAGCCGCCCAGCAAGTATGCGGCATAGAAAAACAGCCCCGCGCCCACCGGATAAATCCAGTTGCCCTGCGCAATGTAGGAGAAGGCTTCGACCGGGGGCGCGTGATGATGCTGCACCACCCAGCGTCCAGTGGCCATTTGCCAGCCCAGGTCGTAGTCCTTGATGGTGCGCAGGCCCGCCAGAAATGCATAGATAAGAGCGATGGCGGCGAGGACCAGAAACAAACGCCGCTGCCGGGATAAAGTTTCCGACACAAGCGGTCGCGACGTCAGCCCGCTCACCGAATCGGCCGGCGCTACAAAAAATAGGGCTGAGGGTCGAAGCCAGCGGCCGAAGGACATGCAGAAAATATACTAGAAGCTATCCGGGAAATCGTTTTGCGTCAGGGCTCGGCATCACAAGCCCGGCCATCGCGGTGGCACGCCGCAGCCAAAGCCCGCTTGGACAGCTCGCTGAAAGAGTGTCAAAAGCAGATCCCTCACCGGCTGAAGCCGGTGAGGGATGAAAAAATAAGGATCTGCTACGGCGCAGCTAAAGCAACGCCCCTTCAAAATCGCGTCAAACCTTGAGCAACTTCATCAACTCGCTCACGCTTGCCTGCTTTTCCAGGTTCCAGATGGCATCGATAGCGCGGCGGCGCGCCTCGCGGGCCATCACCGGCTCGGCCAGAGCCTCGAACTTCTCTTCCACTTCCTGGTCGGTGAGGGGATTGCGCGGATCGCCTTTAGGATAGTCGAGCTGCTCGGTAAATTCGCGGCCGTCGATGGTGTGAATCCTGACAATCACTCGCTGCAGCGCCGGGAAGAGTTTCTCGATTTCGGGGTCAGCCGACACCACGATCTTGTTGAGCTGTTCCCGGATCAAGGGATTCATGATCTTGGCGGGCGTGAACTGCAAGGGAGTAACCTGACGTTCGGCAATAGCAGCAGCGACCACATAGGGCAGCGAGTGATCGGCGGTTTCCTTGGTATGCGGATCGTACTTGCTGGGATCGCTCAGGATGTCGTTGCCGCGCGCCGTGGTGCGAATGTGCACTTTGGCGATATCGTTGGGCTTCAGATCGTGGTCCTTCACCAGCGCCAGCACCGCTGAAATGGGAGTGTGGGTCAACGCCTCGGTGGGAAATGCCTTCATCCCACATTGTGTGATACGCCAGGAATCGCCCAGCCCGTCGGTCAGGATATTCAGTTTCCACTCCGGACCGAAGCAGTGCACCAGGCCTTCTTTGCCGTCGATTACATGTTCCGGGCCGGTGTATCCCTTTTCCGCCAGCAGGGCGGCCAGCATACCGCTTTGCGTAGCCATGGGATCGACCGTGTTCTTCATCATGGTCAGCTTGCCGGCGGTGACCGCACCCAGGGTGGCGCGGGCACTGGCGCTGATGCCGATAGCATGCTGGATCTGCGCGGGAGTGAGGTGCAGCATGCGGCCGGCGACGATGGGGGAGACGAAGGCGGTCAGCGTGGCATGATGCCAGCCCCGCTCGCGAATGCCGGGGAAAGCCGCTTCACACAGGCGCATCTCGAATTCATGCCCCAGCACCAGGCCGACGATCAGCTCGCGTCCGTCACTGGCAGCTCGCTCGCAGCCGGCAATGGCGGCGGGAAAGATGTCGGAGGGATGCGACGGGTCCTGCTTCCAGTAGATGTCGTTGTAATCCATGCAGCGGATCATCAGCGCGTTGGCCAGCGATGCCGAGACGGCATCCATCCGCTGGCCGCAGCCGATGACGGTGGCCTTGCCCGGCCCGGCGATTTCGCCGAGCACTTCGAGGGCGATGCTCACGTCATGCTGTTGATAGCCGCCGAGGGCGCAGCCCAGGCTGTCGAGCAGGAAGCGCTTGGCCTGATAGATTGCGTCGGGCGAGAGTTGTTCAAACGTCACCCCTGCGGCCCACTCTGACATTGTGGCAGTGATGGTTGGCTTCCTTGCGGCCTTGGCCGAAGCTGCGGTAGTCACCATGGAAATCCTCTCCGTCGTTTATTTTGCCAGGTTCTTGAAGGGCTCGAACGCCATGAAATCGGCGTGATGCACGATGTAAGCCTCGGTCGTGCGCTTCACCAGATTTCCTTCGGCGGCGTGTGCGGCGATGATGTGGCAAACCGCGTCGGGCACTCCGCACTCCATGGCCAAGGCTACGCCGGTGAAGGGATGGCGCAGCAACTCGCCACGCTTGCTCTGCCGCGCCTGGCCGTCCACCTTCTCGTATTCCAGCAGCTTGCCCACGTCGGCCAGGATAGCGCCGGCAATGACCGTGTCCAGGTCAATGGGCAGGGCGCGTCCCATGAACTCCGTCATACTCTCGGCGGCCTTGCGAGCAATGTGTACCACGCAGCGCTTGTGCTCCATAAACGTTGTGGGACAGTTCGGCACCAACAGCGTAAACGGAATCCGCTCCAGGTCATCGGGAGTAAGCGGGCTCAGCTCCAGCGCTTTCTGCCAGGTCTTGGCGACTTGCTGGCGCAGCTCAGGAGACTGAATCCATTCAATCTCGGGCCAGAGTTTAAGCATCGCATCGCGCATCGCTACTCCTTCGTTGAATTTCTCCCCGACGAGCCAGGGCAGGCGCCGGGCCCAAACGGTCCCGGATAGAGTACCCCCGCGCCGTGACGTTTGCCGGAGCGAAATCCTGTCCCAGGCGAACGGATATTCGTATCACTTTTGCGGCCGGAGAGCTATGACCGGCGTCACATCGGGTCCCCGGGAAAGGACCTTTGGCCGAACGGCGATGCGATCGAGTCCAACCGCGCGATGATCCAGGAGGAGGCCAAACACGTCTGCCAACCCGAACCCCTTCCCGCGTCGTTTCACTTCCAGTGATTTCAAACTGTGCCGCGATTCAGCTTCGCGCGGGGTGATTTCACGTGGGGCGGAGACCGTGGTGTCTGTGTCGTAGCCCGACTTGAAATGTCATGGTGGTCCAATCGACGCGGACCCCCTAAGACTAGCCGCGCAGCGGCGGCTATGAAGTTAGCCCGGGGCGTACCGGGGTCCCCAAGGCGCGCCGGTTTTGCGCGGATTGGGGTGGTTAAAGCCCCGGGAGAAGTGGGAAATTTGACCGAGCCGCGAAGCGGTGACACGGCTATGACACAGACACCCGCGGGACTGGGATGAACGCCCTGGCGCAGGCATTTTTCATGGAGTATTTGTTGGTAGAACCTTGAGGCGTGAGCGGAGTCAGGGTAGGCGGGGATATACTTTGTTCTAGTTTCAACTTGATCTGACATTTGCTAAACTCGCGCGACCAGCGCGGAGGAGAATGTCAGATGAGCAGCGAAGAGAAAGTTATCAAGAACAAAGTGGGTCTGCTGAAGCTGGCCGAGATGCTAGGCAGCGTCTCGGAGGCTTGTAAAGTGATGGGCTATTCCCGCGACAGCTTTTATCGCTTCAAGGAGTTGTACGAGACGGGCGGCGCGATGGCGTTGCGCGAGATCAGCCGACGCAAACCCTGTCCCAAAAATCGGGTCGAAGAGCACATCGAAAAGGCAGTGCTGGAGATCGCCCTGGAAAAGCCGGCCTTCGGCCAGGTACGAGTGGCCAACGAGCTGACCCAGCGCGGTCTGTTCGTTTCTCCCACTGGGGTGCGCAGCGTCTGGCTGCGGCATGATCTGGAGACCTTTCGCAAGCGACTCAAGGCTCTGGAAGCCAAATCCGCTCAGGAACATCTGGTCCTCACCGAGGAGCAGCTGCGCGCTCTGGAACGGGCTCGCGAAGAGAAAGAAGCGCACGGCGAGATCGAAACCGCGCATCCTGGCTACCTGGGTACGCAAGATACCTATTACGTGGGCACCATCAAGAGTGTAGGTCGCATCTATCAGCAGACCTTCCTCGATACCTATAGCAAGGTAGCCTTCGTCAAGCTCTATGACCGCAAGAATGCGCTGGTGGCCGCCGACCTGCTCAACGACCGAGTGCTGCCCTTGTTCGAAGAGCATGACATCCCGCTGCTGCGTGTGCTTACCGATCGGGGCACGGAGTACTGCGGGCAGCGTGAACATCACGAGTACGAGCTGTACCTGGCGGTGGAGAACATCGACCACAGCCGCACCAAAGCTCGCCATCCGCAGACCAATGGCATCTGCGAACGCTTCCATCGCACCATCCAGGAAGAGTTCTACGCCACAGCCTTTCGCAAGAAGCTTTATCACAGCCTGGAGGAGCTGCAAGCCGATCTGGATCTGTGGCTCGACGAGTACAATCGGACACGCCCGCATTCCGGCAAATACTGCTATGGCAAGACGCCGATGCAGACCTTCTTGGATTCTTTGCCGCTGGCCAGGGAGAAAATGCTGGACTCGTTCGTGAACGCAGCGCCGGCGCCGGAGCGGAGCCCCGAACAGCGCAGCGCAGGCGCCGGCGCGTCCCCGGCGACCGCCGCTTGACCTTAATCAGAGTGTCAGATCAAGTATGAGCTATTACATATACTTCTTCACAACCCCATCATGAAGCGCCACGTCCTCATCTTCGGTCTGGTCGGCGGCCTCCTGATCGCCACCCTGCAATACACCGAATACCGCTTCGTCATCATCGAGCACTCGGTCGAGCTCTACACCGCGCTCGTCGCCATCCTCTTCGCGAGCTTCGGCATCTGGCTCGGCCTGCGCATCACGCGCCGTCGCGAAACCATCCGCGAAACCGTCGTGGTGAGGGAAGTGCTTGTCCCCGCGAAAGCCCCCGCCCTCGAACCCTTCGCTCCCGATACGGCCCAGCAGCAGACCCTCGGCATCACGGCACGGGAGCTCGAAATTCTCACCCTGATCGCCCGCGGCTTCAGCAATCGCGAGATCGCCACCCAGCTTTTCGTTTCGGAAAACACTGTCAAGACACACTGTGCCCGCGCCTACGACAAGCTCGGAGCCGTCCGCCGCACCCAGGCCGTCCAGCGCGGCAAAGAACTAGGCCTGCTGCCGTGACCGGGTCACTCGAAAGCACGATTTCCGCTCCATTCCTGCAAAATCATCCGAAAGGATGACGACATCCGGCCCTGTTACACCGCATCGTGACTCCATCGTCACTCACACCAGGAGCCTCACATGAAGAAAACTGTCCTCACCTTCGGCCTCATCTCCGGCGTCATGATCTCCGTCCTTATGGGCGGCTCGCTTCTCATTGCCGACAAGCTCGGCTCCTACCACAGCATGCTTCTCGGCTACACCATCATGGTGGCGTCGTTCCTGCTGATCTACTTCGGCATCCGCAGCTACCGCGACAACAACCTCGGCGGCCAAATCTCCTTCGGCCGTGCCTTCGCCTGCGGCATCCTGATCACCCTCATCACCTGTGTCTTCTACGTGGCCATGTGGGAGATCCTCTACTTCAACTTCATGCCCCACTTCATGGACAGCTATTTCGCCGCGCAGATTCACCAAGTGCAGTCCTCCGGACTCGACCCCGCCACCACCGCCGCGAAGGTCGCTGCCATACAGCACTCTCAGCAGCTTTACCAGAACCCCTTCGTCAACATGGCCTACACCTTCATGGAACCCCTACCCGTCGGCCTTATCATCGCTCTCATCTCCGCTGCCGTCCTCCGCCGCAAAGCCCCGGTCGAACCCAGCGCCGGTCGCGCAGTCATGACCACTTAAATCAAAAGGCCGGGCGTGAGAGCCCTGGGTGCAGTTTCTCGCGAGAGTGCCGCACGTTGAAATCGAGGTACCGATCGCGATACAGCCCCAACACCTGCTAATGACAGCCCGGTTTTTCTCCTTGACAGCTTAGGAGAGATCGCGCTACCCTCCTAAGCTGATTAGGAGGGATGGTGACCGACCAAGCTCAACTTCTTCCCGGCACGCTCGATCTGCTGATTCTGAGGGCGGTCTCGCTGGGCCCGCTGCATGGTTATGGCATCCTTCTGCGCATCGGCCAGATATCGGGCAACGCGCTGCTGATCGAGCAGGGCGCGCTCTATCCCGGCCTGTTTCGTCTGGTGCGGCAGGGACTGCTCCAGGCCAGCTGGGGCACCTCGGAAAACAATCGCCGCGCCAAGTTCTACCAGCTCACTCCGGCCGGCCAGAAGCGCCTGCAGGAAGAAACTGCCAGTTGGAACCGGCTGGCGACCGCTATCGGTTCTGCCCTGGCTCCGCAACCGGAGGAAGTATGAAACTCCTCGATTCGCTTCGCTTCCGCATCGCCGCTCTCTTTCGCCGTTCCCAGATCCACGCCGAGATGGAAGAGGAGCTGCGCTCGCACATCCAGCATCGGGCTGACGATCTGGAACGCTCCGGCCTGACTCGGGCTGAGGCCGAGCGGCGCGCGCGTCATCGAGTTCGGCGGCCAAGAGAAGATCAAGGAGGAATGCCACGAAGCGCTGGGCGGAAATTTTTTCGATGGCGTGATGAACGACGTACGGCTCAGTCTGCGCATGCTGCGCAAGTCTCCCGGCTTCACCATCGCCGCGGTGCTGACACTGGCCTTGGCGATTGGCGCCAACGCCGTGGTCTTCAGTGTGATGAATGCGCTGATTATCCGGCCGCTGAACGTGCCCCGGCCGCAGAGCCTGTATGCCCTCTGGCGTCCGCAGGTGAGCGATGCGCACCAGTCCTATCCCGACTATCTCGATCTGCGCGACCGCAACCACAGCTTTGAGGATCTGGCGGCTTTCAACATGTCCGCGGCCGGGCTGGACACCGGCAGAGATCCGGCTCCTATCTGGCTGTATGAGACCAGCGGGAACTATTTCGACGCCTTGGGCCTGAAGCCGTATCTCGGCCGCTTCTTTCATCGCTCCGATGAGCACGGTCCGAACAGCGCGCCGTATATCGTTCTCTCGTATGAGAAGCTGGCAGACGCACTTTCAAGCGGATCCGAATGTCGTGGGCCGGGTGGTTCGGCTGAACCGGCATCCCTTCACCATCCTCGGCGTGGCGCCGCCGGAGTTCCACGGAACGATGCTGTTCTTCTTCCCGATTTGTTTGTTCCGATGGTGAACGACGAGCAGGTGGATGGGCAAGATTTCCTGAACCTGCGCGGCAACCGTTGGGTCTTTATGGTGCTGGGACATCTGAAGCCGGGGGTGACGCCGGCACAGGCCGGCGCCGATCTGAGCCTGATTGGCTCCTATCTGGAAAAGACCTATCCGAAAGACGACGGCAAGATGACCTTCAGCCTGGTGCGGCCCGGCCTGTATGGCGATTATCTGGGCCGTCCGGTAAAAGAATTCATGACGGCCCTGATGCTGCTGGCGGGATTGATTCTGCTGGCCGCCTGCGCCAACCTGGGCAGCCTGTTTGCCGCCCGCGCCGCCGACCGCTCTCGCGAAGTTGCGCTGCGGCTGGCACTGGGATCGACGCGCAAACGCATTCTGCGGCAACTGTTCACCGAGGCTCTGCTGATTTCGCTGATCGGAGGCGCCCTCGGACTGATGGGCAGCGTGATGCTGCTGCACGGGCTGAGCGCCTGGCAGCCCATGCCGCAATATCCCATCCATCTGGCGGTGAATCCCGATGCCAATGTTTACGCGGTCGCTTTGCTCTTGACCTTAGCCAGCGGATTCCTGTTTGGTGCAGTTCCAGTGAGGCAGGTTCTGCATACCAATCCCTATGAGGTCGTCAAGGTAGGATCGACCCGCAGAGTAGGGCGGCGAATTTCGGTGCGGGACATGCTGCTGGTGGTGCAGATTGCCATCTGCGCCGTGCTGGTCACCTCCTCGATGGTCGCGGTGCGCGGGCTGGTCCGCTCGCTGCACAACGATTTCGGTTTCGCGATGCAAGACACCCTGCTGGTCGACACCGACCTGGGTATGGCCGGTTATGCCGGCGATCGGGTGCCTCCGATGCAGAAGCGCACGATCGACGCTTTGTCTGCGATTCCCGGCGTGGAGTCGGTGGGATTGGCCGACGGGCTACCGCTGGTCGAGGGTGCGGACGATTCCAGTGTGTTCACCGACAAAACGGTGGATCTGCGGCCCACGAATGCCGTCGGGTATGCCAACCTGTTTATCGTCTCTCCCGAATATCTTCGCGCGGCGGGGACCAGGCTGCTGGCGGGGAGGATGTTCACCTGGCATGACGACAAAGATTCGCCGCGCATTGCCATCGTGAATCAGGAGTTTGCCCGCCGGTTCTTCGGCTCTGCCGAACGACGCGATCGGCCGGTATTTCAAGCTGCCGGACGGAACGCGCATCCAGGTGGTGGGCATCGCCGAAGACGGGAAATATGGCAGCCTCACCGAAGATCCACAGCTGGCCATGTTTCTGCCCATCCTGCAATCGCCGACCGAAAGGACGTGGCTGGTGGTGCACTCCAGCCGCGATCCTCAGCAACTGACGGCAGCCATAAGGAGCACGCTGCGTGACCTGGATCCCGGGCTGCCGGTTTCCGTCCAAACGCGCTATCAGGCTATGGATATGGTTCTGTTTGGTCCGCGCATGGCGACGATTTCGCTGGGGGTGCTGGGGGTGATGGGAGCCATGCTGGCGATCACCGGCATCTTCGGCATGGCGGCGTACTCGATCAGCAAGCGCATGCGGGAGTTGGGCATTCGTATCGCCCTGGGCGCGCGGCGTGAGGAAGTGTTACGGACGGCGTTGGGCCGGCCTTTCAAGCTGCTGGCGTTTGGTTCGATCGCGGGATTGATCCTGGGAATGCTGGCCAGCCGGGTGCTGGCGTTCATCGTGTATCAGGCGACACCGCGCGATCCCTTAGTGCTGGCTGGGGTGGTTCTGAGCCATGCTGTTGCTCGGACTGCTGGCTACGTGGATACCGGCGCAACGCGCCCTGAAGGTTGATCCTCTGCCGCTGCTCCGCGAGGAGTGAGGCAGTTTGGCTAAGGCGTTTCAGCGCAGTTCAAGCCCAGGCTCCGGATACCGGGGCCTGGTATTTGTACTGGAGTAGCTTCCATCATTAAGTCGGCAGTGCACAACGAAAATGGGTAGTGGGTCACTTTGAATAAGGATGCGTGCCTTTCGCGCACCGGCTCACCCCATCAAACGCAAAAACGGCGTTTGCCGGGAATCCCGAGGCGCGAATCGGCACGCCCAGATCCCTCGCTGCGCAAAAGAGGCTTGCTTGGGATGACAATCAAACTGACCTACTACAACGAAAATGCTGGTACTGGGTTCTGAATAGTAGTAGAGTGCCCATTTGAGGTTTTCGGCAAATCGCGGTGAACTGCGACGTTTCTGCGTTACTTTTGTCTGCCTGCTGATTTTCCTCTTTGTCCTACGGTCGAAACTCGAACTGTACGGCCGCGGCTTTGATGCTCAGGTTCACCCCTGCAACTCCTCCAAGTTGTGCCTTGACGCGAGCACATCGCGGGCTTTTCTTCCGGCAGTCGTTGTTTATTGGTTTGTTGCAACCGTTACGTATTGTCTCCTGCTTCATGGCGAACCGTTGCAACAGAGAGTGTTCGGCTCGCTGGTATCACATGATTCGAAGCTGCATTATCAAAGGCACTTTCTCAGGCCTCCTCCGACATCCTCCTTCTAAATTTTCTTCCGAATCGGCGGTGCGTGGCATAAGCGCAATATCCGCCCGCTCCGTATGCAGAGAAAAGGCAGTGCGCCGCCGGGTGTTCCGTGCGGGGCTAGGTTTTCCGGCACCGATGTTCGGAGCGCACTGAGCGAAATCAATGGCGGGGCCAGCCCGAGCGCTTTCTGGAAGGTGTCCTCCGTGCTGGGGTCTCAGGAGCGCGCCAAACGGTCACGGTCACAAAAGAAATCTTTGTGAGTTGTTTTGGGCGGACGTGAGCCATTAATTGGGAGTCGAGCCGGCGACTCCCTCTGGATGAAACAGGGAGGAAAAAGTGCGAATTGTAATTGCTTCTGACGATACAGGACGTGAGACCAAGGAACGCCTTGCGGCAAGACTGGTCTCGCAGGGCCATCAGGTAGCCGATGCGGCGCCGCCGGTACCAAGGCACAGCCGTTCCGACTACGCGGAACAGGTGGCGCTGGCGGTCTTGCGGCATGATGCGGAACGCGGCATCATTCTTACGAGTCGAGCGGTTGGGGCTTCGGTCGCCGCCAACCGGGTGCCCGGGATCCGCGCGGCGGTTTGCGGCGATGGGTATTCCGCTCACGTGGGCGCCAAAGCTGAGGGCATGAATGTGCTTGTCTTGGCCTTGCACACCCTGCAGGACGAGCAAACCCAAGACATCGTGGATGCTTACCTGGGTGCCGCACTCGCACCCATCGAGGTAATCGGGGGATTGCAACCCCGCCGCTTGCAACGGGTGTTCTCCCATATCGAGGAGAATATCGGGCGCAACCTTAGTGTGGCGGAACTGGCGCAGGTCGTGGGTATGAGCCAGTACTACTTCTCGAAACTTTTTAAGATGAGTACCGGAACCACGCCCCATCAGTACGTGATGCGGCAGCGGGTGGAACGCGCCCAAGCCAAGCTACGGGGAGACCAGGACCGCGTTGGCCGAGATCGCGACTCAGGTGGGCTTCGAAACCCAGAGCCACTTTACCAGCGTCTTTCGCCGGCTGGTCGGCGACACCCCGAAGCACTATCGGGAGATTCATCAGGTTGTTCTCGAGACAGATACCCAGTTCCGGGAACAGAAATCCGCGACTGCGGCTTAATGGAAACGGTTTGTGCGTAGAGAAGGCGCGACCTTAGTCGCGCCTTCTCGATAGGACCAAGCCACTGCAGGTGGACAAACGAACCCAGCTGGCCCTACGGGGTTATCTCCCAGATCGTGCCGCCACCATTCTGCCCGCATTCCGATGCCGTGCCATACAGATTGCCCAGCTGGTCAATGCTGACGTCAGTCCAGGGACCGCAACCGTCATCCCCGCCGGTGAAGTCGTAGAGATCGGTGAAGATCCAACCGTTCTGAGAGGGAGTTAATTCAAACACACTGCCGTAGCCGTGAGCTCCATTGCCCGGGGTGGTGCCGTAGAGATTGCCTTGCGCATCCATCGTCAGACTGGCTGTGCCCAGAGTTCCGTTCCAAATACCGCCGCTGAGGCCATACAGCGTGTTGAATGTCCAGTTACCGCCGGAGGGCGACAGCTCGAAAACCGTGCCTCCGCCTCGGGGACCTTCGTAGGCCGTCAGGCCGTACAAATTTCCGGCGCTGTCAGAAATCAACCCGTCGAAGGGATCCAGCCCGGTCCCGCCGCCTGAGCCGAATTGGTGCAGGATGTTTACTGCGCCTGAGGTGGTTAGCTGGAAAACCGTCCCTGGGTAACTTCCCAACGCTGTGCCGTAGAGATTGCCATCTTGATCGGCAATCACCCCGCCGTTCGGTTCCGAAACTCCCGACCCAGAAAAGTCAGAGAGCACGGAAAAGTTCCACGAACCGTTGGAGGGCGCCAGTTTGTAAACCACGCCGGCTCCTGTAGGGCCGCCCTGGAAAGTTGTGCCCAGGATATTGCCGGCGGAATCGAAGTTGATCGTGGTCGGGTATTCGCCGTCATAGCCGTCGAAGTTGTGGATCACAGTTGCCTGCCAGGGACACGCGGTTGCACGGCAAACCGTGGGTGAGGGTCGCAGGTTGAAGACGGTGCCGTCGTATTCGTAAGCGCCTCCCTGAGTGGCCGTGCCATACAAGCTTCCGTCGCGGCCGATCGCCAGTTTGGCTACCGGAATGTAGCCGGAGGTGGCATTAAAGTCGTAAAGCTTGGAGTAGATCCAGTTCGCGCCGTGCGGAGCCAGTTTGAAAGCAACTCCAAAACTGTTCTCGCCGCCAAATGTGGTGATGCCATAGAGATTGCCGTGGCTGTCCATGGTCACGCCCGCGAGAGGTTCATATCCGTCCGGGTACTGGCCAAAGCTGTGCAGGACGGTGAACGTCTGGGCGTGAAGTTGGGTGGCGGCCACGATCATGAGGAGGGCGAGGACAAAGGCTGCAACGGTCGCCCAGCGATCGATGCCGCGGCTCCATCTGGATTCTTGTTGCAAATGCGCCATGATTTCTTTCCTCCGTGAGACAAAGAGATTTCGGGCGGTTTTGAGTTCTTCAGTTGCTGTCACAAATTCCAGGCTGGGAAACATGCTTCGTGCTTGTCCGTTTTGCTATTACGTCCCTCGCAAGTCAAATGAATTGCACCTTACGGCGTAACATCCTGAAACTAAATATAGATAGTTTGCAGATAAACTTCGGGAAAAGGGTGCTTGCAAGGCTAGGAGCGCGGGTTTGTCAAAAAACTTGAGCCAGGCGGGTTGAATCCGAGGTCATAAGCCGCACATCCATCGAGTTAGTTGATTTTACGTTTGTTTCCACGCGACCGCTCAGATTGGCCACAACCTTTTCAGATTGGAGAGAACGAGAAAATGAGCACCACCAACAAAACGTTTAAGATCGGCGGCGACCTCGAGGTGAATCGCCTGGGCTTCGGGGCTATGCGCCTTACCGGCCCGGGTATCTGGGGCGAACCGAAAGACCACGAGGAAGCCAAGCGTGTGGTCAAGCGAGCCGTCGAGCTCGGGGTGAACTTTATCGACACGGCGGACAGTTATGGCCCTGCGGTAAGCGAGCCTATCATCGGCCAGGCCATCGCGCTTTCTGCCCAGGAAGTGGTGGTGGCCACCAAAGCAGGCTTGACCCGCCAGGGACCCGACCAATGGCTTCCGGTAGGACGGCCGGAATACCTGGCGCAGCAGGTGGAGATGAGTTTGCGCTTCCTGAAGACCGATGTCATCGATCTTTGGCAGTTGCACCGCATCGACCCCAAGGTCCCGGTGGAGGAGTCGCTGGAACCCATCGTCAAGCTCCAGAAGCAGGGGAAGATCCGGCACGTCGGACTTAGCGAAGTTAAGCCAAAAGAGATTGACCGCGCCCGCAAGGTGATCGACATCGTCAGCGTGCAGAACATGTACAACGTCGCCGACCGCCAGCACGAAGACGTCCTCGAGTATTGCGAAAAGCACAACCTCGCCTTCATCCCGTGGTTTCCGGTCGCCTCCGGCAGGCTGGCGCAGCCGGGTGGCAAGCTGGACGAAATCGCCAAACGGCATGGAGCCACAGTGGCACAACTCTCCATCGCCTGGCTGTTGCATCGCAGTCCGGTGATGCTGCCGATCCCCGGGACATCGTCGGTCGCGCACCTGGAAGAAAATCTCAAGGCGGCGGAGCTTTCACTGTCGCGGGGTGAAATGAAGGAGATTGAAACCGCAGCCCACGCGGTGGCAGCCTGATCGATCGAGGCTGGAGCGCTTCAGGCTTCGGGCAACTTTTCGGCCAGCAGCTTCTTGCGCAAATCGCCGGCGTAGTGATCGGTCATGCCGGCGATGTAATCGCAAACCACGCGCTCCAGCTTATGGCTTTGCGCTTGCTCTCGAAAGTCGTGGGGAAGCGCCTGGGGATGAGAGAGGAAATAGTGGAAAACCTCGCGTGAGCACTTTTTCGGCTTGCCGCTTCTCCGGATCCAATAGCTTGGAGTTGTACATCACTTCGTACAGGAAGCGCTTGGCCTCACGGCGTTCCGCTTCCACCTGCGCGCTGAAACCGGCGAGCCGTGTGGGATAACGGCGAAGCTCGTCCAGCGTCTGAATGCCCGCCTGCTCGATCTGCCGCGCCGTATTCTCGATCAGGTCGGTGACGAAGCGGTTGAGCACCCGCTTGAGCGCCTCGTTAAACTTCAGCTTGTCGGGTGCATCGGTATACTTCGCTTCCGCTTCTGCGTAATAGCGCTCGAAGACCGGCACTCGCTCGCGAATTTGCGGCAGGTGCAGCAGGTGGGCCTCGAAGCCGTCGTCAAGATCGGCGGTGCTGTAGGCAATCTCGTCCGTGAGGTCGATCAGCTGCGCTTCCAACGGCGGCCGCAGGTCGAGAAGGTACTCGGCTAGTTCGGGATGTTCCGCCTCGCGGTAATCATGCGAGTGCTTGATGATTCCTTCGCGGACTTCGAAGGTAAGATTCAGCCCGCGAAACTTGGCGTAGCGGAGCTCCAGGTCTTCCACCGTGCGCAGCGCCTGCAAGTTGTGGTCGAAGAACTCGCCCTGCTCGCGCATCAGCAGATCGAGTACGCGTTCGCCTGCGTGCCCGAATGGAGGATGTCCGATGTCGTGGACCAGGGCCAAGCGCTTCCACCAGATCGACATTCAGATTCAATGCTCCGGCGATGGTTCGCGAAATCTGCGCGACCTCCATGGTGTGCGTCAGGCGAGTGCGGAAGTGATCAGAGTAGCGGCGAGTGAAGACCTGCGTTTTATTCTCCAGCCGGCGAAAAGCGCGAGCGTGAATGACGCGATCGCGGTCGCGCTGGAAAGGATTGCGATAGGGATGCGGCGGCTCGGGATAGCGGCGTCCGCGAGAGTCTGCTTCGTGGACGGCGTAAGGGGCGAGCATACGCGCAGTGTAGCAGCGGCAACGACTTTCGTCAGGTCAACAGGTTTCGTTCAGCGTTCTGGCTTCGGATTCCACCGGCGGCCAAAGAGGTTGACGCGCTTGATCTCCGGAGGCTCTTCAACGGCAACCGAGGCGCTACGGCCCGAAGGCCCGTGACGCAACGGGACTCGAACACGAGCATAGGGATCTTGTGGTTCAGCCCGGCCACGCCGCAGGAGGCGACGTAGGAATTGTTGCAAGGTGGGCAAGAATCTCATCGAATGTGCCTCCTTGTAGGACTAGTCGCCAGCGGCCATGGCAGGGGCGATGTCTTCGACGTCCACAATGTTGGTCGGATACTTTGCCGGTATAGCAGCCCGTGCAGTAGACGCGCTCCTCGCCCTCGCCGGCTGCTTTGCGCAACCCCTCCAGCGAGAGGTAGGCCAGCGAATCGGCGCCAATGTATTCGCGAATTTCGTCGACCGACTTGTTGGCTCCGATCAGCTGATTCTTGGAAGGCGTATCCACTCCGTAGTAGCACGGCGAGATGGTCGGCGGGCAGGAGATGCGCATGTGCACTTCCTTGGCGCCCGCGTCGCGCACCATGCGCACGATCTTCTTGCTGGTCGTGCCGCGCACGATGGAGTCGTCGATCAGCACCACGCGCTTGCCGGCTAGCACGTGACGCACGGGATTCAGCTTCAGCTTGACACCGAAGTCGCGCACCCGCTGCTCCGGCTCGATGAAGGTGCGTCCAACGTAGTGATTGCGGATCAGGCCAAACTGCAGGGGAATGCCGCTCTGCGTGCGAAAAGCCCATGGCCGCGGTCACGCCGGAGTCGGGCACGGGTACCACAATGTCGGCCTCGACCGGCGATTCCAGCGCCAGCTGCCGGCCCATGGCGTCGCGCGAAGCTTGCACCGCGCGGCCGAAGACCATGCTGTCGGGCCGGGAGAAATAGACGTGCTCGAAGATGCAACTGGACTGCGGCTGCTGCGCGGAATAGAAGCGCGAATGCACTCCCTCGGGGCCGACGATGACCAGTTCGCCCGGGCTTGACCTCGCGCTCATAAGTAGCGCCGATCAGGTCGAAGGCGCAGGTCTCGGAGGCGAAGACAATGGTGTCGGCGCGATGCGCCGCCTGTCCCGAAATGCGGCCCATGACCAAGCGGACGGAATCCGCGCGGATCGCGGGCCGCGAAAATCCGGTCGGGCGTCAGCATCACCAGCGAAAACGCGCCCTCCAGGCGGCGCAGCGAATCGGCCATGGCATCGCCCAGCGTCTGCTCGCGCGAGCGCGCAATCAGGTGCACGATGACCTCGGTATCGCTGGTGGTCTGGAAGATCGATCCCTGCTGCTCCAAACCGGCCCGCACTTCCAGCGCATTCGTAATGTTGCCGTTGTGCGCCAAGGCGATTTTGCCCTTGTTGCACTCGACCATGATGGGCTGCGCATTGAGCAGCGCCGAATCTCCGGTGGTGGAATAGCGGGTGTGTCCGATGGCCAGCGAGCCTGGTAGGCGGGCCAGCGCGTCGGCATTAAAGATGTCGGAAACCAGCCCCATGGCTTTGTGCATTTGCAGACGTTCGCCGTTGGACGCCACAATGCCGGCTGACTCCTGCCCGCGATGCTGCAGAGCATACAGGCTGAGGTAGGCGAGCTTGGAGGCCTCGGGATGGCCATAGATGGCCACCACGCCACATTCTTCGCGCAGCTTGTCAGAGGAAATCAGCATCGCTCACCTGATAGAAATACTGCCGGCTAAAGCCGGCTGGAGAAAATAAAAACTGCCGGGACGCTAGCCTGAAGGCTAGCTCTACCCAATCTCGCCCACGCTAGCTCTACCCATTTCGACCCGCGTCGTCCTCGCCTAAACTGTCATCCCGATCGAGGACTTCAGTCCGAGCGGAGGGACCTGCTGTTCGTCGCGCCGGATTAAACCTCTCGCGCGCCCAACGCTAGCGTTATCCGATTCACTAACTCTTCTGCAGTGCCGCCGGCACTAACCGCTCTTCCGTCTCAACGTGCAAAGCCCGCTCCAGCGCGCTGGCCCAAGCCTCCCGCAGCTCCGAAACGCCGGCCGCGGCAACGGTGGTTCCGTCGACCTGGATTTCCACTTCATCGGAAACGGTGTTGCCAATGCGCTCCGCCGAGAGGCCAAATTGTATCGCTATTTGTTGGATTCGCTGGACATTTTCCGGGTCGCAGGAAATGAGCAGGCGGCTGGCATCCTCGCCAAAGAGCACAAATTCCGGCACCAGCCCGAAAGAGCTCAAATCAACCTTCGCGCCCACGCCGTTTGCGAAGCCGCATTCGGCCAGGGTCACGGCTAATCCGCCTTCCGAGCAGTCTTTAGCCGAATCGACCAGGCCTTCACCAATGATCTGCACAATCGCCTTCTGCAGCGCGGCTTCCTGCTGCAGTTCCAGCGACGGTGGGAAGCCCCATACCTGGCCCAGGATTTCCTTGGCGTATTCGGACGAGCCGAACTCCGCTTCGACGTCGGAGGCATCTCCGGGCTCCGAGCCGCGTAGCACAATGATCGCACGCCCCGGCTGGCGGAAATGCGGGCCGACGGCCTTGTGCACATCTTCGAGAATGCCCACCACGCCCATCACCGGCGTGGGATAAATGCCCTCGCCCAGTGTCTCGTTGTAGAAGCTGACGTTGCCGCCGGTAATCGGCGTCTCCAGTTCCTCGCAGGCTTTGGTAATGCCGTCGATGGTCTGCGAAAACTGCCACATGATGTGCGGTTTTTCGGGATTGCCGAAGTTCAGGCAATTGGTCGCCGCGATGGGCGTTGCTCCCGTGCATGCTACGTTGCGCGCCGACTCCGCTACCGCATGCATGGCGCCCAGTTTGGGATCGAGATAGCACCAGCGAGCGTTGCCATCGAGCGCCATCGCCAGGCCGCGCGGCGTGCCTTTCACGCGAATCACGCCGCCCTCGCTGCCCGGGCCTTCGACCGTGTTGGTCTGCACCATGGAATCGTACTGCTGGAAGACCCAGCGCTTGGAGCAAATATTCGGGCTGGCCAGCAGCCGCTTCAGCTCGTCTGTGAATTCGTTGTTCTGCCCAAGCGAAATGTTGTCTGGAACTTCGCGCGGAACTGGCGGCTCCCAACGCTCCAGCGGACGGTGATACAGCGGAGCGTCATCGGTCAGTGCGGCATTGGGAATTTCCGCGACGACTTTGCCGTGCTCCAGCACGCGCATCATGGGCTGGCCGATCACACGGCCGATGGTCACGGCGTCGAGTCCCCACTTCTGGAAGACGCGGAAGACTTCGTCCTCGCGGCCTTTTTCGGCGACCAGCAGCATGCGCTCCTGCGACTCGCTCAGCATGATCTCGTAGGGCGTCATGCCGGTCTCGCGCTGCGGTACCAGATCCAGTTCGATCTCCAGTCCCACACCGCCGCGGCCGCCCATCTCGCAAGTCGAGCAGGTCAGGCCCGCCGCGCCCATATCCTGAATGCCGATGACCGCGCCGGTCTGCATCGCTTCCAGGCAGGCTTCCAGCAGCAGCTTCTCCAGGAACGGATCGCCCACCTGGACGTTGGGGCGCTTGGCCTCTGAGCCTTCGCTGAATTCCTCACTGGCCATGGTGGCGCCGTGAATGCCGTCGCGGCCAGTCTTGGAGCCGACGTAGATCACAGGATTGCCTTCGCCCGCGGCTTTGGCGTAGAAGATCTGGTCGCGCCGCACCAGTCCCAGCGCGAAAGCATTGACCAGCGGATTTCCCGAGTAGCAGCCTTCGAACTTGACCTCGCCGCCAACGTTGGGCACGCCGAAGCAGTTGCCATACGAGGCGATGCCGCTGACCACGCCTTCCAGCACGGAATGGTTCTTGTGCAACGTAGCCTGGTCGATTGCGGGTGCCCCGGCCTTTTCCTGCGGTTGGGAAAGGGTGGGTTGGGTGATCGGGCCGAAACGCAGCGAATCCATGATGGCGACCGGGCGCGCGCCCATGGTAAAGATGTCGCGCAGAATGCCGCCGACGCCGGTGGCCGCGCCCTGAAACGGCTCGATGAACGAGGGGTGGTTATGCGACTCGATCTTGAAGGCGCAGGCCCAGCCGTCGCCGATGTCGATGATGCCCGCGTTTTCGCCCGGCCCCTGGACAACGCGGCGGCTGTGCGTGGGCAGCCGCTTCAGATGCACGCGCGATGACTTATAGGAGCAGTGCTCGCTCCACATCACGCTGAAGATGCCCAGCTCGGTAAACGTAGGCTCACGGCCCAGCGACTTCAGGATGCGGTCATATTCTTCCGCCGAGATGCCGTGGTCGCGAAGCACTTCTGGAGTGATGGTGGGATCTTGAGCGAGGCTGGGAGCGCTTTCAACTGGGTTCATGGCGATCAGGGAGGAAACACTATTGTCGCACGCCAGACGGTGCGGGGAAAGGATTTGGTAGAGGAGATTGTCAGCCAATTGTCGATTTTGGACTTCTGTAGTGCGTGGCTGGCTTCTTCACTCGTAAACGTCCCGACGGTGGGCGACGCGGGTGATACTCACCCAAGGATCTTCCGGTCGATGCGTGCAAACAGAGCATCGTCTAGCGCGTCGAGTTCCTTCTGCGCTGAGGATTTGATGTCGAGCGCATACTTAACCACGTGAGCGAGGCCGCTTCACTCGATTCGTCCGGTACTGCTCGTAAGGGATGCCCTTCTCTTTACGCCGCGATTCGGAAACCAGGCCATCCCAGAAATCCTCCCAAATCGCGCCGTATTTTTTCAAATCGATCTGCACCGCGACCTTGCGGCCCTTATCGTCGGTGACGAACTGAATACCATTCATAGGATTCTCGTTTCTCTATTCTCGCACCTCCGGTCGTCGCCGGGAAGACAACGGCTTCTGCCGTTCCTACGGGACTCCCATCCCTCCTTATTCCTACCCAGCGCTTGAAGCGCTGGGCTAAGCTCTCTCGCGCCTTCGCCGCTGGTGCTTAACCAGGTCAGCCTTGATTGTTCTGTAGGGAATGTTCTTCTAGCCTCGCAGCTCGGAAACGCCGCCGCTCCCAGATTCTCCCGAACTATCTGAAGCGGTGTTCGCACACCGCCTCAGACGGTTCCCATTGTTGCCCTTACAGCGATCGCAGAAAATTCAGCAAATCCTGCTGATCGGACGACGACAGGTGGTTGTAGTTGTTCACCGCTCCGTTGGCTTCCGAACTGGGATACGTACGGTTGCCGTTGCTGGAGTGCTGCTGGATCGTCTGCACCAGGTCCGAGGTCCGGCCATCGTGGAGGAAGAAGATGCGTTGCCCCAATCCCCACAGCGGCGCGGTGCGGAATTCGTCACCGCCGGCTACACCTTGTCCTACATTGTCGGCCAGGTTCGGGCCCATATGATGCAGCAGAAGGTCGGAATAGAGGTTCGCCTGAATATTGCTGAGTGCCGCCGCCGTCGATTGCCCCGTGGTGAAAGACGCGGTATGGCAGTAAATGCAGCCGATTTGCGTGAACAGCTGGCTGCCATGCTGGGTCGAGGGCGAACTCGGTCCCGGCTGCGGTTGATCGAGAAACCGCATAAATACCTCAAACCGGACAATGTCGCTGGGCAGCGCCGTTCCTGACAGATCGTAATTCGTGTAGTCCTCAGGAACACCATTGAACTGGCAGCCGGGCGTCTGGTCCGTTCGGTGTTAAACAGTTCGTTCGTCACTCCCATTTCCACGTTGTAGGCTTCGCCCGAAAACACTCCCAGCGACTTGTTCTGCGCCTTCCAGCCGAAGCGGGTGATGGTGCCATCGTTGGCGCTGCTGTTGGGACGGCCTGCGATCCCCAAGCCATGCTTCTGACTCAGGTTGGCCCCCATGTTGGCCAGGATCGCAGCATCGGAGATGGTCTCGATTAATCCGCTGCCAAACACAGGAGTAGGGATGCGGAAGATCAGGTCATTTCTCTGGGCTGCCAACGTGAAGTTGTCCTGAGCGATGTTGCAGCCTGCGGCGTCGGTGCGGCCGGTGATGGTGAACAGGTCATGAACGCCGCCATCGACTTGCTGCAAGTTTAGAGTGTAAGGAAAGCGCGCTTCGCGCACCGGCCCACTGGCAGTAATAAAGGACGGCACCTGATTGGCCGCGCCCTGATCAGTGGCGTCGGCGACCTGCGGATTGACGAATGGGCTGGTGCCGCCGATGGCCGGCTGGGCATGGCATTGCGCGCAACTCTCGGCGTTGAAGCGCGGGCCAAGACCGTTGCCGGTGTTGGGGACCGAACCTGTCACCGAGTCCGTCTGTACGAAGTTCGTCTGTCCGGCGCTGAAGAATGACAGCTGATTTTGCGTCAGGCCGGCAATCGGCGATCCTGCGCCGGGCGGACCGCTGCGCACACCGGGATCGCTGGCGCTGCCATGTGCTCCCGGCGCCGCCTGCATTGCCACTACCATCGCAAAGGTCGCCCCCGCGAGCAGCACTGGCCTGACGAATTCTTGCCGCGAAGCGAACGCGACACGGTGGCGGATAGCTTTCTTTTGGATCTCAGAGACATGGATTCCTCCTGTGACTCGCGATGAGTCGTCTGGTCGCCGAGCTGCGGCGAAGGGTTACCGTATGGTTACTTTTGATCGAGACGAGAGAGTGACTCGACGAAGCAAGAACGACGCAGACGAGAAAGTGGTCAGACGAACGAGCACTGACGCGGGCAGGAAAGGGCGCAAATTACCGGCAGCCCGACCGAACGGGCGGGACCTTCCGGCAAGACGACTTCACGTACTGCGCAGGCGAACCCTGGCAGCTTGTCTTGATTGCTGTTATGGCGTTGACACAAGATGCCCTAAGCAGGATTGGGACGTCAACCAAAACCGGTTAGTCAAATCCGCTATTTTCGTCGCGGAGCGTGCAGCCCGGTACGATAGTCGCTGGGGCTGGCGCCAAACTTGTTGCGAAAGGCGCGAACAAAACTGGGCGCGTGCAGATAGCCGACGCGATAAGAAATTTCCTTGATCGGCATCTCGGTGGAGTGCAGCAGATCGACCGCAATTTCCAGCCGGCAGGTGGTGAGGAAATTCTGCAGGCTAAGACCGGTTGACGCTTTAAACAAATGCGAGAGCCGTGAACTGCTCAGGTTCACCATAGCCGAGAGTTCCTGGATGCTATGCCCCGGGTTCGAATGGATAGCCAGCAGAACTTTGCGGATCCGATCATCGGCCGGCAATGGGGAATCCAGGATCCCGCAGTTGCCACCCGTCTTGAAGTGAAGAGCAGACGGCGCTCTCAGAGACATGAATCCTCCCGGTTGACGAGTAGCGCGCTAAGAATAAGTCTTCGGGCGAACAGGCTTTACGTCTCGTCGCTGTTCCCCCTGGCAGGGTGGGTGGCTGCGCGGAATATAGGAGAGTCTAACCCGGCTTCGAGCCCAGAGTCGCAAAAAGTGTTGCGAAGATTGACCCCAATGCTGCCAAGTTCTACCGGGCGGCATGTCTTGCCGAGATCGATAGGGACGGAGTTTGCGACTTCTCATCTGAGGGCGGATCGAACCGCTAGCAATCTCTACGCGAAACGGGAGCCTATCCGACTTGCGGAAACGGGGACTGACTGTGGCGGCATTGCTGATGAAGTCACCCTAGAGCGATTGGCGGGCCGCTCGTCCAGTCCCTTGAGATTGACCACGGAAAAGTGGTACCAGACGTCCATCCCGGCCTCTCTCACATTGTGGGATATAACAAAGAGCGCCATATAGAAATCCCTGACAAGATTCCGCTTGACCGCTTGCTGCCGCCTGACGTATATCTCAACCCTCCCCCGAGCTGCGCAAGGTTCGACTGAGGAAGGATTGTCCCTCAATGTGGGCCTTCTCTGGAGCCCCGCTCGGACGGGTCTGGATAGCGCAAAAAAGCTAGAATCATCAGAGAGGAGAACCATGCAGAAGAACTTCGTAAGCCGTGCCGTGACTTTATTTGCGGTCCTGATTGCCGCTGCGGTGTGCGTTCCTGTGTTGGCCGCCCAGGACAACATGGGTCAGGGCGCAATGGGCGCCGCCGGCAACATGAGTGAGGCCGCCGCCAAGCTGGAGAAGATGTCGGCCGCGCTACAACTGACCCCGGCTCAGAAGGAGCAGGTCCGGCCGATCCTGATGCAAGAGGCGCCCAAAGTGAAGGCCATCAAGAGTGACACCTCTCTGGGGCCGATGCAGAAAGCCATGAAGATGCGTCAGATCGCCGATGCTACGGACGCCAAGCTCAAGCCTATCCTCAACCCCGAACAGTATGAGAAGTGGCAGCAGATGCGGGCCGAGGAGAGGCAACAGATGATGCAGAAGATGGAGAACCACTAGACGGCCCTTTATCGCTTTATGGTTCGTTCTTTCCTCTTTCAGCGCCACGAACCAGCCGTAGATGTCGTCAACCCGGGCGATATCTTCGTTAAGCAAAGGCTGGTCGGCGTATCTGTGGATGTCCGCTCCGCTGTGCCGTCGCTTGAGGTTAGCGACGACCTGGTAAAGCTCGGCAACCTTGGAGTGCATAATTCGCAGGTCGCTCACCAGCCTTACCTCCTCCATATCAAGACCGCGTTGTGGCAGCAGCTGCTTATTCTGATTTGTCTTCTTCCTAGCCCATCTCTAACGAAAGTAAATTCCGGCGCAGGCTAACCGTTGCCGGGCACTCCGCTGCAGAAGTATAGGATGCGGCTTTGCTGAACCGTGCCAAATATAAAATTCCCAGCTTCCTATTCTAGATATTCCCATGGCTGCAATAGTTGTCAGACTACTGGATTATTCCCGCTATTACGCTGGTGATAGTAGATATTTTGAACTATGATGAGCCGCGCCATGGAGGACTTAAGGAGGCGAACGAACGTGAAATTTCGCAAAGGAATGATCAGCTATCTCTGCACTTGCCTTGGGATGTTGGTTGCTGAGCAGCTTATCGCTGTGGGCAGCCGACGAACCTTCTCCACATATGACATCCGAGTCAAGCCGTTGCCTTCGCCGTATCGCCGCCGCTGCGCGAGTTGGCGAAGTTGCCGGCGGCGCCCTACTACAGTTATCACCTGGCGCATGCGGTGCGGCGCACCAGCACTCACCCGCAGCATCCCTATCAACCCGATGCCGTCGAGCAGAGTTCTCCCGGGCGCACCCGCCAACGTCACCATTGGTCTCAATTTATTAGGCCTGGATAATGCTCAGTCGTGCGAATGTCAGCCGCCCGATACTAATGCCGCCGTAGGCGATACCCAGGTAGTCGAGTGGGTGAACGTGGCATATGAGATCTTCAACAAGACGTCGGGCGCCATTGAGGCCGGTCCCATCCAAGGCAACCTGCTTTGGCAAAGCCTGGGCGGACGCTTGCTACGACAATAATGATGGCGACATCATTGTGCAGTGGGACCGAACTGTGCACCGCTGGCTGCTGGCGCAGAATGTATTTAATGGACCGCCGTACTATGCGTGTGTCGCGGTCTCGACCAGCAACGACGCTACCGGCTCCTACTACCTGTATGCCTTTCCTCTGAGTCAGGATTTCCCCGACTATCCCAAGTGGGGTATCTGGCCCAGCGGATACTTTCAAACCAACAACAATTTCGGCAACATTAATTTTGACGGGGCTTACGTGTGCGGCTACAACAGCGCCAAGCTGCTGGTAGGCGACCATTCTGCCGAGCAGGTCTGCTTTCAGTTGACTCCCAATGACGCCAGTTTGCTGCCGGGCGACCTCGACTCCAACGTTCCTCCGCCGCAAAACCAGGATGAATTTTTCATCGGCAGCTACGATGTCGATGCCAGCAACGATCATCTCTACCTGTATTCGATGCATCCGAACTATGCGAATCCATCGCAGTCCACCTTTGTAGGCAGCGGCTTGGCGGATCCCATCACCGTGCCCACCTACACTCCGTTCTGCGACTCCAGCGAGTCTTGCGTTCCCCAGGATGGCACGGGGGTGAAAGTGGATGCCTTGGGCGATCGTGTCATGTACCGCTTCTCCTACTGGGATGACGGGCCGCTGGCGTTCGTCTCGTCCCACACCGGGCCGCTGCGTCAACAACACTGGTATGTAAATCACGTGACTACGGCCTCCAACGGTCAGGCTGGAGTGCGCTGGTATGAGCTGCGGGCCAACGTGAAGACCGTGGCCATCGGCGATCTAAGCTTGTTCCAGTCGGGTACGTTCGCCCCCGATTCGACCTATCGCTGGATGGCATCGATCGCCCAAGACAAGATGGGAGACATCGCTCTGGGATACAGCCTGGCGAGTACCTCAGTGTATGACTCGGTCGCGATGACCGGCCGTGTACCCACAGATCCGATTGGCCAGATGGAGAACGAGACCATGCTCTTCGCCGGCACTGGTTCGCAAAGTGAAGGCGACCGCTGGGGAGATTACTCCAGCATGTCGATTGACGGCGCGGACGGCTGTACCTTCTGGTATGCCCAGGAGTACTACTCAGTTCCCGCGGGAGGACAGAACTGGCAGACCCGGCTGGTGCAGTTCAAATTTAACGGCTGCCAATAACAATGCTAGAACGTCCCACGTGCCCGGACGCGGTGAGATGCTGCCGGGCGAAAAAAGCCGCCGAAGAAGTTCCTCGGCGGCTTTAAGCCCGTTCATGGTGTACTGCCGTAGTTAGACAGCTAGTTCGCGAGATTCTGTATCTTCGCCATCATCCCGCCATCTTCATGGTCGAGAATATGGCAGTGATAAACAAAGGTTCCGGCGATATTGGGATCGCGGAAATCCATGCGCAAGGTCACGCTGGGATAGGGGCCAGTGCCGCTCCAGTTGGGCAAAATAACTGTATCCTGCAGATCGGGATTCGGCACCGGCACACCGTTAATCGCGATCACCAGGATGTGAATCTGGTGGATGTGAAACGCGTGCACTTCGCCGGAATGATTGTCGATCGTCCAATCCTCCACCGATCCGGTATTGGTAACAATCGCGGGTGGATCGTCCGTGCCGAAAACCTTCGGCCGCTGTCCCTTCACGGTTATATAGAACTGGGTTCCACCGTTGGTGCCGATATTCTGCTCGGAGAAGTACAGGCTTCGGGTGGCGTTAGGCGTCAATACAGCCAATCCGGCGAAGCGCACCGGCTGTGTCGGCGCTTTCACAGTATGGTTCACCTGATGCCGCAAAGCTCCGCCCGTGGTCAGTTTGGCTAACACCTGCGGCACGTTATGATCGCCTACCGGACCGGTGTCATATCCCAGAGTCATGAAGGTCCCGACCTGGCCGGCGGGCAGGCCGGAGATGATGAACTCCATACGTCCGGCAGGCGGGATGTTCAGGGTGTCGGTATAAATCGGCTGCGACAGCTGCACTCCGTCGATCGCAAGAATTTCGAACTGCTGCACCCTCTGTCCATAGGTGAGCTGCAGCGCCAGGAACTGTTTCACCGTGGAGTTCACCAGGCGCCAGTATTCCTGCGCTCCAGCCTGAACCACGATGGAGGGTGCCAGTCCACCTTCCGGATAGACGGCGGGCTGGAAGTTCAAGGTCAGCTGGGTATTGGCGTCGGGATCGCGCGCCGGTCCCTGCTTGTTCTGTTCGCGCAGAATCAGGACTCGCTCGTTCAACCCCTGGGTCAGTGGGTTGTTACCTTCCACAATAATCGCCCCGCTGGCACCGCCATCCACCTGTGCCGAGGTGTTGCCATGAACGTGCGGGTGATACCAATACAATCCCGAGGGCTCGTTGGCGGGGATCTGCACCGAGTACTGAAAGGTCGGAGATCCTGACTGGATGACGGTCTTGAGCACGTCATCCTGATGACAAACCGGGGGCACGTTCAGTCCGTGAAAGTGGACATTGGTCGAAGTCGGCAGGATATTGTCATCGTTGCAAGGATCCTCCGGACCTTTCGTCGGATGCGACATGTGCATGTGCATATGTCCATTCTTGCCGGCTTTGTTAGCTGAGAGATCAGAAAGGTTGTTGGTCAGGTCCGCGACCGATCTGAACCTAGATGTAGTCGTAGTCTGCCTTCCACTCCTGCAACCCGATGCAAAAACTGGTTGCAAGTAAGCTGCGACATTTTTTCAATATGGGAATACGAGATTCGAAGTTCTGCAGCATTTCGTTGTCGCTTTGGTAGATGGTCTGGCGGCTGCTAAGGTGGATCGAGATATGAATTGGCAGCGGCAAAAGATCAGACATAGCTATCGCTGGCCATTTTCTTAGCAAGGAAGGCCGTGGAGATCCCAATGATCAACGTCCTCAACTTCTGGCTGTTGGCAGGTGGCTTGCTGTTAGGCATTCTGGCCTTTCTCGAAGTAGGGCGGAGGATTGGTGTCCATCGCAAGCAGGTTGACCCGGAGGGTGCGGGCGCCGGATTGGGAGCAATTGACGGCGCCGTTTTCGGTCTAATGGGCTTGCTGATCGCCTTCACATTTTCTGGAGCGGCCACGCGTTTTGATGCGCGCCGCCAACTGGTCGGCCAGGAAGCCAACGACATCGGTACAGCTTATCTGCGGATTGATTTATTACCGCAAGCAGCGCAGCCGGCGTTGCGCGAAGACTTCCGCAATTACACCGAAGCTCGTCTCGCCATCTTTCGCGACCTCCGCTCCGACCTGAACGCAGCCCGCGCAGGGGTAACCCGCTCAGAACAGTTGCAGGCCAAGATATGGAGCGAAGCCGTCGCGGCATGCAAGGAAGTCAATTCGCCGGCGATGACGACGCTGGTATTAGGGTCGCTCAACGACATGATCGACATCACCACCACCCGCACGGTGGCTGCAGAAACCCATCCTCCCCAGGTCGTGTTTTACGGACTCGGCTTGCTGGTGATTGCGACCTCGCTGCTGGCCGGCTACGGCATGGCCGGCGCGAAGAAGCGCAGCTGGATCCATATGCTGGCGTATGCGCTCATCATGGCGGCGACGCTGTACGTCATTCTCGATATGGAGTATCCGCGCTTCGGACTCATTCGGCTTGACTCGGCCGACCATGTTCTGATGGACGTGCGCAATAGTATGAAATGAGTCGCGGATCGCGCCCTTACTGGCGCTGATCCTCTGATTCAGCCTCGCTTAAGGTTCCCTCCGTCATCCTGTTCCCTTGCTTGTATGAGGGAGCTGTGCATTCGAAGATCATCGCACTGATGGCCGTCTACCTGCTGGCGTCGTGTGCTGTGCGCGCTCAAATGACACTCCCACAAACGGGTGCTACAGGCGCTCAAGCAGCTTCCTCGACTATCTCGCTAACCTTGGCGGATGCGCTGGCTCGCGCCCGGGCCAACAGTCCGCAGTTTCAAGCGGCGCTGATGCAGTTGGGCCTGGCTCGCGAAGACCGCGTGCAGGCCCGCGCGGCGCTGCTGCCCGGCGTGGACTACAACAACAGCTTCATCTACACCCAGGGCAACGGGACCGCCTCGGGACGCTTCATCGCCAACAACGGCGTGCACGAATACATCAGCCAGGGCGCGGTGCAGCAGACCTTCGGCGTGGGGCAGGTCGCGGATTACCAGCGCACCTCCGCGGCGCAAGCGCTGGCCAGGGCCAAGGCGGAAATCGCGGCGCGTGGGCTGACCGTGACTGTGGTGCAGGCGTACTACGGATTGCTGGCGGCGCAGGACCGGGTCGGCGACCATGCAGGCGGCCAATGACGAAGCGCAGCGATTCCTGGAGCATCAGCCGCAAGCTGGAGCAGGGCGGCGAGGTGGCGCACTCCGACGTGATCAAGGCGCAGATCCAGGCCAACGATCAGCAGCGCGCCGTGCAGGAGGCGAAACTCGCGGCACAAAACGCGCGCCTGAATCTGGCGGTGCTGCTGTTTCCCAACTTCTTTCAGGACTTCACGCTGGCGGACGATCTGGCGGCTGCCCCGGCACTGCCTCCGATGAGCGACGTAGCAGCAGATGGCGCGAAGAACAATCCGGAGTTGGGCGCAGCCTTCGCGGCGTTGGAAGTCGCCAACCACGAAGTCGCGGTGGCGCGCGCCGGGCATCTTCCATCGCTGGCGCTGGACTACTTCTACGGCATTGACGCCAACCACTTCGCGGTCAACGGCCGACGGCTTTCGCAACCTCGGCTACGCGGCCACGGCGACGCTGAATATTCCGGTGTGGCATTGGGGCGCGATCGAGAGCAAGGTGAAGCAAGCCGAGTTGCAGCAGCACCAGGCGAAGGTGGAATTGAGCGCGGCGCAGCGGCAGGCGGTCGCCGATCTGCAATCGTTCTATGCCGAGGCGGAGACCGCGCGCGGACAAGCTCGAGGTGCTGCGCAACTCCGCCGATCTGGCCGCCGACAGCCTGCGGCTGACCACGCTGCGCTACCAGGCCGGCGAGGCAACCGCGCTGGAAGTGGTGGACGCGCAGAACACGCTGACCCAGGCGCGCAACAACTATCGCGATGGCGCAGGCGCGGTATCACGTCGCGATTGCCAATCTGCAGACGCTGACGGGGAGCTTCTAACACGATGCGACCTGAGCACTATCGCTCGCAAGCGTCGCTCTGGCGCTGCGCTGGGCGCGGCGCTGCTGAGCTTCGTGCGCAAAGAAAGAGGAAGAGCCGCAGCCTGTGGTCACGGTGCAGACCGCGCCGGCCGAGCGCGGCACGATCCAGCAGATCATTCGCCGCCGAAGCCATCCTGTTTCCCCACGACCAGGCGGCCATCACTCCGAAGAGTCGATTGCGCCGGTGAAGAGCGTTCTACGTGAATCGCGGCAGCCGGGTGCATCGCGGACAATTGCTGGCGGTGCTGGAGAACCGCGACCTGGCCGCGGCTGAAGTGGAGAACAAGGGCGCCTACGAGCAGGCGCAGGCGACCTATGGACTGGAGACTTCGTCGGCACTGCCCGAAGAGTGGCAGAAGGCCGAGCTTGACCTGAAGACGGCGAAGGAAGCCTACGACGCGGAGCAGAAGGTCTACGACAGCCGCCGCGTTCTGTTTCAGCAGGGAGCGATGCCGCGCAAGGAGCTGGACGCATCGGCGGTGTCGCTGGCCCAGGCCAAGGCGCAGTACGAAATCGCCGAGAAGCACCTGGCGGCGCTGCAGGCGGCGGGCAAGAAGCAGCAGTTGAAGTCGGCGAAGGGGCAGCTCACCTCGGCACAGGGCAAGTACGAGGGCGCGGCCGCGCAGCTGGCCTACACCGAAGATTCGCAGCCCCATCGACGGCGTGGTCACCGACCGTCCCAGCTATCCAGGCGAAACACCCGCGCCCGGGACGCCACTGCTTACCGTCATGGACACCTCGTCGGTGATCGCCCGCGCCCATATTCCGCAGAGTGAGGCTGCGGTGCTGAAGCCGGGCGATGCCGCCACGATTAATGCTCCCGGCGGTGTTCAGGTCGGCGGCAGAGTAACGCTGATCAGTCCGGCGCTCGATCCCAACAGCACCACGGTTGAAGTCTGGGTCGAGGCCACCAATCCCGATGGACGATTGCGTCCGGGCACCGCAGTCACGGTCGCCATGGTTGCGAAAACTGTTAACGATGCCGTCGATGGTTCCGGCGTCTGCGCTGCTGAAAGGCGCGGAGGGCGCAGCGACGGTAATGATCGTCAGCCAGGATCGCGCGCACCAGGTCGCGGTGGAGACCGGCATTCGCCAGGGCGATCACGTGCAGATCACCAAGGGACTGGGCGGCGGCGAAACCGGTCATCGTGAGCGGCGCTTACGGCCTGCCCGACAACACTCAGGTGAAACTGGCTCTGCCGGCGCAGCCGGAAAAGCCAAACACGGATAGCAACAAGGAGAAGGACTGAGTGCGGGCCGAGCTGAAACGGTGGCTGCAACGGCTGCGCGCCTCGGGGTCTGGCGACCAGCGCTACTGGTTCACGCGCTACGCGAAGTCGCTCATCTTTCTCATCCTCGTCCTGGCCATGGCGGGCGCGTATCTGGCATTCACCATTCCGATTTCGGTGTTCCCGACCACCGATTTCCCGCGCGTAGTGATCGGCGTGGACAACGGGGTGATGCCCATCGACCAGATGATGGTGACCATCACGCGGCCCATCGAAGAGTCGGTGAACAGCGTGCCCGGCCTGCAGCAAGTGCGCTCCATCACCAGCCGCGGCTCGGCCGAGGTCGACCTGTTCTTCGACTGGCACGTGGACATGGTGACCACGCTTGCAACTGGTGGATGCCGCGCTGGCGCAACATTCGCACTCAACTGCCGCCCACGGCTACCATCCAGACCCATCGCCTGAACTTCGCCAGCTTTCCCATCATCGGCTACAGCCTGACGTCTGACACTGTGCCGCAGACAGAACTGTGGACGATGGCGAACTACGACCTGAAGCCGCGGCTCAATCGCCTGGACGGCGTGGCGACGGTGGTGGTGCAAGGCGGGCAGGAGCCGGAGTTCGCCATCACGCCCGATCCCGCCAAGCTGCTGGCCGCCGGCGTCACCGTCAGCGACATCCTCGACGCGGTGCGCCGCACCAACCTGATCGACTCGCCCGGCCTGCTGCCGCAGAACCATCAGCTCTACCTCGCGCTGGTCGATGGCCAGGTGAAGGATCCGGCAGCAGCTTGGGACAGATCGTCATCAAGGCGACGCCGGCGGGAGTTCCGGTGCGCGTCGTCGATGTGGCCAGAGTCGCGCCCGGCGTGAAGCCGGTGTATACCATCGTCACCGCGAACGGCAAGCCGGCGGTGCTGCTGAACATCAATCGCCAGCCTGACAGCAACACCGTCGCCGTCGCCGACGAAGTGCACGCCGAAATCGACCGCATTCGCCAGAGCTTGCCGCCGGGGATTCAGATTCAGCCGTTCTACGACCAGTCGGAGATCGTCACCGAATCCATCAAGAGCGTGCGCGACGCCATTCTCATCGGCCTGATTCTGGCGTCGCTCATCATGGTGCTGTTCCTGCGCGACTGGGGAACCTCGGCGGTAGCGGCGCTGGTGATTCCGGTGACCGTGCTGGTCACATTCATCGTGCTGAAGATGCTGGGCGAGAGCTTCAACCTGATGACGCTGGGCGGGCTGGCGGCGGCCGTCGGCCTGGTGATCGACGATGCCATCGTGGTGGTGGAAAACGTCGCGCTGCATCGCGATGCCGGGCAGGGCCGCCTCGAGGCGATTCAGCAGCGCACTGAGCGAAATCACCGCGCCGCTGGTCGGTTCCACCATCACGCCGATCGTCGTCTTCGTTCCGCTGATCGCCATTACCGGCGTGACGGGAGTGTTCTTCCGCGCGCTGGCCATTACGGTGGGCGTCTCGCTGCTGACTTCGCTTGGCCTGGCGCTGACCTGGACGCCGACGCTCAGCCAGTACTTCATTCATAACGAAGCAGGTACCGCCCAGCTGCCGAACAGCCATCTCGGCGAGAAAGACCGGTTGCTGGCGGCCGAAGAAGCCGCCGTCGGCCCGACGCTTCCGCAAGGTCATCGAATTCTACGAACGCTGGCTGCGCTTCGCGCTGCAACGTCCGCGCTGGATTGCGCTGTTCGGTGCGGTGCTGGTGGTGGCGTCCTTCTTCTGCTACAAGGCGCTGGGCTCCGACCTGCTGCCGGCGATGGACGAAGGCGGCTTCGTGCTCGACTACATCACTCCCGCGGGAACTTCGCTGGACGAAACCAACCGCATGATCGGCCACATCGAGCAGATGCTGCAGCAGGTGCCCGGAGGTGGAAAGCTTCTCGCGGCGCACCGGCTTGCAACTGGGCCTGGCGGCGGTGACCGAAGCCAACACCGGCGACATTGCGGTGAAGCTGAAGAGCAAGCGCAGCCGCAGCGTGGACGAGGTCATCTCCGAAGTCTGCGCACCCGCATCAAGCAGCAGGAGCCGGCAGTCGACGTGGAGTTCATCCAGGTGCTGCAGGACATGATCGGCGATCTGTCGAACGCGCCCGAGCCCATCCAGATCAAGCTGTTCTCGCCCGATGCGGCGCTGCTGGCCGAATGGGCGCCGCGCGTGGGCGACGCGATCAGCAAGGTCCCTGGCGTGGTGGACATGCTCAATGGAATCGAGAACACCATCAGCGGTCCGGCGACCGTGTTTCAGGTGAATCCCGCGGTGGCGGCGCGCGCCGGCTTCACGCCGGAGGAGGTTGCCATTGATGCGTCGGCGATTCTCGAAGGCGAGCCCGCGGCCACGCCGGTGATCGCGCAGGATATCGCCTACACCATTCGCGTGCGCTATCCCGACAGACAATCGCAGCTCGCTGGCGGCAATGAGCAACACGCTGCTCAACAGCGCGACCGGACGTACCGCAACGCTGGGCACGCTGGCGAGCGTCACCCAATTGCCGGGCCAGACGGAGATTCGCCGCGAGAACCTGCAGCGCGACGTCGCGGTGACCGCTCGCCTGGAGGGACGCGACTTGGGCAGCGGGGTTGCGGCAGTGCAGAAAGTGGTTGACGATCTGCATCTGCCGCCCTCGATTCGCGTGGTATACGGTGGCACCTACGCCGAGCAGCAGCAATCGTTTCACGACTTGATGCTGGTGCTGGTGCTGGCGATCTTGCTGGTGTTCACCGTGCTGCTGTTCGAGTTCCGCACGCTGGCCGCGCCGATTGCGATTCTGGCCTCCGCACTGCTTTCGACGTCGGGCGTGTTTCTCGCGCTGCTGATTACGGGCACAACCTTCAACATCGCGTCGTTCATGGGGCTGATCATGGTCATCGGCATCGTGGCCAAGAACGGCATTTTGCTGCTCGATGCCGATCAGCGTTTTCGCGCGGCAGGGTTGCCGGCCTTCGACGCCATGATCCAGGCGGGGCGGCGGCGTTTGCGTCCCATCGTGATGACGGCGATGGCGGCTGTCGCCGGCATGCTGCCGCTGGCATTGGCGCTGGGCGCAGGCTCGCAGATGCTGCAACCGCTGGCCATCGCGGTGATTGGCGGCATCACCATTTCGATGGTGCTGTCGCTCATTATTACCCCAGCCGTTCACTATTACTTGAGTTCGGATGGGGCAGCATGACTTTTTCCAGGTATAGAGGTCCTTCGACTCCGGCGGCGAAGCGCCGCCTGCGGTCAGGATGACACCCAAAAACACAGGAGATCAGCAATGAAACGACTTTTTGCTATTGTTTTGGCGGCCACAATTTTTGCGGCCGTCCCCGCATTCGCCCAGAAGCAATTCAAGATGACCGACCGCGTCAAGCTCGGCGGCGAAGGCGGGTGGGACTACCTCACCTACGACAATGAGGGACATCGCTTGTTCATTACCCGCGGCAGTCACGTCATGGTGGTCGACGCGGCTACGCTCAAGGTGACGGGCGATATTCCCGATCTGTCTGCGATTCACGGCGTGGCCCTCGCTCCCGAATTCGGGCGGGGCTTCATCAGCAACGGCGGCGACAACACCGTGACTGTCTTCGACCTGAAGACCCTGAAGAAGCTGGACAGCGTGAAGGTGGGCGAGCGGCCGGACGCGATTCTCTATGAGCCGTTTTCCAAACACGTGTTCACCTTCAACGCGCGCAGCAAGGACTCGACGGTGGTGGATGCGGCCAGCGGTAAAGTGCTGGGCACGATTCCGCTCGGCGGCAAGCCGGAGTTTCCCGCCAGCGATAAGAAGGGCAAGCTGTACGTGAACATCGAAGACAAAAGCCAGATCGCGGAAGTGGACGTAACCAAAATGGCCGTGCTGAATACCTGGCCGGTCGCGCCTTGCCAGGAGCCGAGCGCGCTGGCCTTCGACGTGGAGCATCATCGGCTGTTCGCGGGTTGCGACAACAAAATGATGGCGGTGGTCGATTCCAACTCGGGCAAGGTGGTGACGACGGTGCCGATCGGCGAAGGCGTCGATGCCGGCAGGTTCAATCCCAACACGCAAGAGATCTTCATGTCGTGCGGCGAAGGCGTGCTGACCGTGATCCACGAGGACAGCCCGGACAAATACACGGTGCGACAGAATCTGGCAACCGTGAAGGGCGCGCGCACAATGGCGCTGGACAAGAAGAACGATGTCGCCTACCTGGTCACGGCGCAGCGCGAAGCGACACCACCCGCCCCCGGACAAAGGCCGGCGATGGTGCCCGGCAGCTTCGAGCTGATCGTGGTAAAAGCGGAGTGAGCACTCAGATCTGCATATCACACTCATCAGCTTCGAGTGTCAGAGTGCGCAGCTTTGCATACGCGTCATACTGTGAGCAAGTTATTTAGAGGCTGTCATCCTGAGCGTACGCGGCGCTTCGCCGCGGGAGTCGAAGGACCGCTATACCGGCGGGAACGATGTCTACGCAACGCGAGCACTGCTACGCGGTGTAAATAACTGGCAGCATCAGTGGGACGCTTTATGTCGGAATGACGGGCAATCTGCAATTTCGAATCAGGCAGCACAAGGAGCATACATTTCGGGGATTTACCGCAAAGTATGAAATTGATCGACTGCTCTATTACGAAACATATGGCGATGTGCTCGCAGCGATCCGCCGGGAGAAGCAGTTGAAAGGTTGGAGGCGTCAGAAAAAAATTGCGCTGATCGAGCAGGCAAACCCTCAATGGAGGGATTTGAGCCGGGGATGGTATGAGAAACCGGTCAGGATGACGTTTTCCGGGGTATAGAGGTCCTTCGACTCCGGCGGCGAAGCGCCGCCTCCGCTCAGGATGACAGACAAAAAAACTCGCTACCATCGGCAAGCCGACGGCAAGTAAGAAAATTCCTCTTTCTTACTTGCTCTCTCCTACTTGCTCATCGGCTTCTTGGCACTGGGCGGCAGCAGATCATTCAGCCGCAGGTACATGGCGGCAGCGCTGTAATGGTCAGCCCAATCGGCGGCGAGATGAATCAGGGCCGCTCCGCGGGTGCCGGTATGTCCTCCGAACAGGACGGCCGGCTGGCCGAGCGTGCTGTCATCGGTCTTGGCCAGAACCTGCTCGCAGTAAGTAAAAGAGTCCTGCAGCGCTTTGGTCAGCACTTCCTTGGAGTCGGTTTCGCTAAGCTTGGTCTCGCGAGCCGGTTCGCCCGCGATGGCTGCGCACAGGCCATCGTTGGAAGTGGCGATGTGCATGACAAGGTGGGCGAAGGTGATCTGCTCCGGGGTTGGTTTGTAGCTATACTTGGCTGACGGCATCTCTTCGGCAGCGCCAATCAGGTTCTTGGAATAGCGCTCTTCCATCTGGCGCACGGTGACGATGATGGGATTGGCGGTGGCTGACGGTGCCCCCTTATCTTTATCCTGACCCTGAGCAATTGAGGCGGGCACGAAGGCCAGCAGCAGAATGGCAATGGCGGACAGTCTCATGATTCCTCCCCACAGAAACATGCGACCAGCATACCGCAAGAGCAGGGTCAGCTTCTCAAAAGGAAACTCCTAGCATGAAAGAATGCTCAAAATGCCGAGCCCGGGGTGGCGATCGCAGATTCCCCACTCCTTTAGACGATGGGTGGGAGAAATCTTCGGCCGAGCTCGAACTGATCCGGTATTTTCGGGACTTACCGCAACGATTTCTAGTTCGTTCTCTGTAATCTCTTCACGGGTATCACAGTAGATGCCCGCGAAAAATTACGTAGGGGTATTCCCTGATATAAGAACTCGCTGTATGGTAGCAATAATTACATCGCCAAGCCGGCGCGCGCATTTCGTGTGCGCCGGACGATGAGCCCATAAGAGCCGCACCAAACCAGCAGATTCTGAAGCAGAGCTGTGAAGTTTTGGTTTGGCAAAACAAGTGCCTCTCCAAGCACTTACAACTTCAGAAAGGATCTAAGACTACCCGTTATGTGGAAACCTACGAATTCTCCTGCCTCCGGCCCCACTCCGAGCCCCGAACCCCAGCGCAGTTTTACGCCGCCCGCGGCTGAGCCCGCAAGCGCTCCGCGTCCGGCCACTCCTGCGCTTAACACCCAGGAGCAAGCTACGCTGGGCAAGTCGCTGGTCATCAAGGGCGAGGTCACCGGCTCGGAATCGCTCTACATTGACGGCCGGGTGGAAGGCTCTATCAACTTGCCAGGCAATCGCGTTACGGTTGGGCGCAATGGTGTGGTCTCGGCCAATATCTCGGCGCGCGAGATCGTGGTGCTGGGCAAGGTGCGCGGCAACATGACTGCCAGCGACCGGGTGGATATCCGCGGCGAAGGCTCGCTGACTGGAGACGTAGTCGCCCAGCGCATCAGCATCGAGGACGGCGCCTATTTCAAAGGTGGCATTGACATTCGCAAGCCCGGCCAGAAGGTCAATGGTGAAGCCAAGGAAAGTGCTACGCCTGCGGCGACCGAGACCGGCACCGGAGCTGCTGCCGCCCGAGCATAGACATTTCCCGGAAGGGGATCGCCGCCGGCCGATTTCCAAACTGGCTGTTGGCGCGTGCTTTAAGGCGATCCTCTTCTTGACTCCCTCGCATCGTTGAGAGAGTCTCAGGATTGAAGGCAGGACTGAAGCGGTCAGCGGTCAGCATTCGGCTGGTGAGGAGATTGCTGAGGGTCAGCTGCCAGCTCCAAAGTTCCACCCAGGAACGGTTCGGGCTGATAGCTGAGTGCGATGGCTCGGTCACTGCCTGTGATCTGGAATAAGGGTGTCTCAATGTGGGATCGCGTGCTTCGAATGCTGCCCGTTGGTTGTCGTCATCGCCACACCTCGCTGCCGTTTTCGGCTGCGCGCTCACCCGCAAAGGCTTCCGGCTCGGAGGAATGGGACCGCGTCTCGCAAGAGGACTCCGGACCGTACGTGGTTTGCCTCGATTGCGGGCGTCACTTCGCCTACGACTGGCAACGCATGCGCGTAGTGAAGTAAAGCAGTTGTCGGTCATCAGTCGTCAGGAGTCAGTGGCCAGTAGTCAGTTGCCAGTTGCCAGATGAGGACCATCTGAGATCGACTGCTCCGCGACCTGAACCCATTCGCTGTGTAGAAAACACCCCACCTCAACTTCTTAGCTGGTCGGCGCCGGCTTGCGATACTCGTTTATCGAGCAGGATCGAGAGCTGACCGAAGTCACTGACAACTGGCGGCTGGCAACGGGTAGCTGCAGTTCTACGGTTCCACGCCTCCCGTCGTCCGGTCGACCAGTGGCTCCGGCGCTGCGCTATTCGATGTTCCTGCCGCTTTCTTGCGCCGCAGCTCCTGCGGCAAGGTCGATTTCGTTACCCACAATCCCAGCGCCACCGCAGCCAGCCAGGCCGCGCTGATCACAATCAGAGAAATCAAATCGGCGGTCCGGCCGCCGTGTAGGACGAAGCGCCGGGCTACGCCGTAACTCACCCCTCCCGCGAATACAGCGGTGAGGAGCGCCTTGCTCATTTCTCCCCACGGCAACTCCCGCAGCATTACCATCTTTCGCCGATCCAGCAACCACGCCAGTACGACGGTATGCATCACGATGCCGGCGTCGGAGGCGATCGCCAGCCCGGTCACGCCGTACTGATGAAACAGGCTTCGATAGACAGGCAACGACGCCACGACGACGATGGTGCTGGCGACCATGGGAGTCAACGTGTCGCCCGCGCCATAGAAAGCTCGCGCGTATTGCGCCTGCGCCGACCAGAGCGCCAGCGAAAGCGAGAACCAGAAGAAGTAGGTCGCCGTCTCCTGCGCGTCGGTGAAGGTGAAGTGGCCATGCCGGAACGCGAGATCGATGATCGGCAGCGCCGCCGCCATCATCCACGCCGAGGCCAGAAACGAGGCCGCCGAGATGCGATACACCGTCTGGTTCACGGTATCAGCAAAGAGCTTGCGCTTGCCTTGCTCCCACAGCGAGGCAAAAAACGGCATCGAGGCCTGGCCGGTGGCTTGTCCCAGGATCGAGATAGGCACCGCGAATAGCCGCTTGGCATAGTTAAGCCGCGAGATGTCGCCCGCGCCGCCGGACGCGAAGTAGCGCAGGATCCAGTCGTCAGCCGACACCAGCGAGACGCCCAGCATCAGCGGAATCGACAGCTTGACCCACTCGCGAAATCCCGGGTTGCGCCAGTCGAAGCTAAGGCGGTAGCCCAGCCCGCCTTTTGCCGCGCCGATGGCATTGATGAGGAACGGTCCCAGGAACGATCCCGCCAGCGCGCCCCAGGCCAGCGACGAAATGCCCAGCGTCTTCGCCCCCAGCACCCCGCCGGCAATGATGAAGACGTTGTAGAGCGCCGGGCTGAGCGCGGGATAGAGAAACATCCGCTTCGACAGCAGCACCGCCGAGACGATGCCGCCGGCATAGAAAAAAATCTGCCCCGGGAGCAGGACGCGGGTGAGATGAACACAGAGCTCGATTTGATCGGCAGAGAATTTGGGGAAAACCAGGCGCACCAGTTGCGGGGTAAAGATTTCCAGGAAGATCGTGCCCACGCACAGCACCGCGCTCATCAGGGTGATGGTGGAGTCGAAGGCGCGCTGCGCGCCGGCCTCGTCGTTGCGCGAGATGTGCCGGGTGTAGATGGAGATGAAGGTGATCGACGCCGTTCCGCCAGCCAGGATGTAGTTGAGGAAATCGGGAATCTGGAAGGCGGCAAAGTAGGCGTCGGTCTGATGTCCGGCGCCGAACGCCCACGCGATGTACATCTCGCGCAGATAGCCGAGCAGGCGCGAAGCCAGTACCGAGGCCATCAGCAGCAGCGTGGCGGAAAATGCCGTGTGCTGGTGCGAGGGCCGCAGGATACGCAGCAGACGCGCCCAGAAACTGGGCGCCTGATCTGAAGATGGCGGTGCGGCCGGAGACGGCATCAGACTGCGATTTTACACGGCTGCTCCGTGCCGCTCCGGCCCGCGAACCAGCACTGTGATTGTTGGAATTTGACTGCAGTAATGTTTGAATTGCGTTGCAGCGAGTTCGAATTATCTTGCAGTGCACACGCACCCTGGTTTGGCTCCGGATGATCCGCGAAATCTGATACAGGTTTGGCGAAAGCCGGGATGGCGGAACTGGCAAACGCAGCCGCCTCAAAATTGTGCGTAAGCCGGAGAGCCCTTCGGCCTAATTCGTTGTGAACCCTGCCTTTGCAAGCACTTGCCTCACATCTCATGAAATCGCCCGTGTGCGGTCGGTGCTGATCGGTGACGACTTGTTGCGACCGAATGGTCACGAATCGGTACACGTTTTTCGCTTTGCGATCTGCGCGCCGCTGCCCGATGTGTGCGCTGCTGTCTCGGGTGAGACATGGCCGAGATGCAACCCACCAAGTCGCGGCAACGAGATAACTTTGTGGCGATTCGAAGGCACTGATGCCAGCCGATAACGGTTCTGGGTGTCACCACGATGAGAGGTTGTTTCCATCGAGCCCAGAGCCTTCACAATACGACCCAGAACAGCTTGTGGGATGCAGTGAGTCGTCGGCGAGGCCGTTTGACATGAAGAGCGAGCAACTGTTCACGCAGGGCAAGATTTGCGGATGTACGATGTTTTGATGAATGACAGGCCACACTTCGGGAATTTTTGTCTGCCTCCGCACATCCTGCATTTTCGATGAGTTCAGAGATCTTACGGAATTATTGCGTACACAACTACTGCCGACGGCCAGTCTCTGTGGCGATCAACTGTAAAGCTTCTGCACCAAAAGAAGGTTGGAGCGTTTCCCTCCCGCATGGAGACTTACTCCAATTGGGGGCCCTTCTGGCGATTCGTGATGTCCGTAAGACTCATCTGCATCCGCTTGACCTCTATGCCTATCTCCGCGTCGAGCGCAATGGGAGCCCGCAGATTGTTCGCAGAGATCTGAATCCGGGCTATCACTGTCATTCCGTGATGGGCCCCGATATAGAATGGCTCATCTGACCATTGGGTCGTTCCGGGCTGCACCGTACCGATCTGAATTCGAACTTCATACTTGTCTCCGTACCGGGCAACGTGAACGCGTTGGTCCCGTCGGACGCTTGCCAGACGAATTGCGGATATTGTGTCAGTTGAAGGCTCGCTCGGGGTGTCACTCTCGTCAAGCACAACCATCCCTTCTACGGTATCCAGCTCTAGAGTCACCCAAACTTCTTCCGCGACGGTGGGCGACACATTCGTGATGGCTACACCCAACGGGCGCAACAGTGATCGGTCCCGAATGTAGGCAGCAAGGTCACGGTAGTAGTTGCGATTCCGGAAGTTGTCATGAAGATCGACCGAAATGCCGTAGAGATGTCTGGGAGCGGGTCCGTATAGAGGAATTTTCTGAAGATCTGGGATCTCCACGAAATGCGATTCCACCACAGTAGTCGTGCCCAGTGTCTCACGCGTGGGGAGATTGGCAAACTCCACCTCCAAAATGGGTTCCACTCGCCGCAGCACAGCGGCTGATCCCATCCGAGCAATTTCTTCAGGCGCGGCCGTGCCTGTGGTATCACTCCGCCGGATGTAGACAACATCGGCTGCTAACTTGCCATACGGTTTCGTTAGGTAAACAGGCCGATCCTGCAAACATATCGTCAGAACGCCGATAGAGACGCCCTCGAATTCTATTGGGGCATACGAGAAATCCACCGGTCGGTTTGTCTTGCTGTGGGCGAACTGCTGGACATTTCGGTTGAGTAGGTGATCTTTTGGATCGATGCCGCGGACCATGCTACGACCACCACGCACCTCCTGGACACCGATCAGAATATGCGCGTCCGTCTGCCGCCAGGCATTCGCGAAAGCCAGAATGTCCTTTAGGAGTTCGCATTTCTGCTCGTCGGTTGCTCCCGAAAATGGATACTGCTGAACCTTGAAATCCAACGCCTCGGATTCCTCTTGGTAGAGAAGGCTTTCTAACAGTTGAAGGTCCACGGTGTCTGAAAATCAGTCTAAACTAAATAAACGACAAGCGGCGTGCCGAAAGTCACGGTTGCTGCTCACGAATCAGAAATACCACCCGTGAAGAGCGCTGCGTCTTAGCGACAACATCAGCAGGAGAGAAACGCGCGGCACCAGGAGTTTTGTGACGACGAAAGGTTGATTGCGCAGCACATGGATGTCGCAAATGTCGATGAGAGTTTTCCGGATGTGTTGGAGGCGTGGCTAGAAGTTGAGGACGAGGGGCTCGCCGAGCGAGGAATGCCGATTGCTGATCCGGCGATTCCTGCTCTTCTCCAACTGCTACAGTGGGGAGCCGTCAAAAGCGCGGAGGACGGCTTTGGGTGATACCTAATTCTGCTCAACCTATCCCAGATAGTTCCTTTTGGAATGCCCGCACGAATAAAGACCTTTGAGATTATTGGCTTCCAGTTGTGAATGTCGACGTGAACGGTACAAGAGCTTCCCCTTCTAGATCTGCTATTCCCCGCTATTCCACTAGCAGCCTGCACAGTATAAGTCGTCAGCGGCGCTAAGGAAGCGTTCGGTGTAAAGGTCGCGAGAGTTGCGTCCGGAGTGACAGAGACCGTACCACCTATGAGAATTGTGCCGCTGGAAAGGGTGAAGGTCGAAGAACTAATCGTTAGAGCGTTCATGAGCTTACTGAATTGAATCTGTACCGTGGTGTTCGTGAGAACTCCCGTCGCCCCGTTCTCGGGAATGACACTACTCACGGTCGGTACGGAAAAATCTATTCCTGAGCTGGTGGCAAAGGTGGAGGTCACAGGCGGATTGATCGGATTGCCCGCCAGGTCGGTCACCCCGGCAATGGTCAGGGTGTAAAGCGTGTTGCCGTAAAGCCCGTCCGTGGGCGCCAGCGCCAGCAGCTGATTGCCATTTTTTAGGTAGCTGCTGAGGCTCACCGGAATCCCGTTGGCGCTCAGCGTCACCTGTCCCAGGGTCTCCCCGTCCACCGGCTCGTTGAACTGGATCTGAATGGCAATGCTGGCTGGCATCGATTTACTAGCGAAGTTTCTTGCTGGCTCCGACGCGATGGGACAAGTAGGTCAGCGGTTTGGTGACTTTCTCAATTTTGTGAAATGGCCTGCAACGGATCGCGAAGTCATCTACCAGTTGCGGAACTCGTTGCTGCATTCTTTTGGCCTGTATTCTCAAGATCAGAACGGGAAGGTGTACCACTTCTTTCTGACCGACACTGGAACCGGGGGTATTGTTTCGCATCACCCGCCTGTACCATCTCCGTCAAATTCAACGGAACCCAGATGGCTGCAGGCCGCGCAAGTCCAGGAAGCTCTTTCTCACCATGAACCAAAACAGCAGACTTTGGGCCTGCATAGAGCACCCAATAGTAGGTTCGAGGATTTGTCGCCGCAAATCCCCCTCGCACCCGCGTAAACACGAGCTCTGCATCAGGATCATTCGCGGATGACAGGCAGTCTATCGTCTGAAATCCAGATTTTTCTAGTTCGTCAGAAGCCTCATTACGGAGCTGCCGAAGAGACTTATCGTTCTGCAGGCCCTCCTGTATCGGATCCGTCGATGGTAAAGCCTGAATTACGATCTTCGCATTCCAGCCGTCGTATGGAAGAACACAGATTTTCTTCACATTCGCAAGCAACGCGATATTGGCCGGGGTCGCAAGAGCAGTGCCTGTGAGGACCTCAGCCCGTGGTGAGTTGAACGCTACAACAGCAGTCCCTACCTCGATGGTGCCACTTATTTCACGGAATGAAGGCTCTTGTGCCGGGAGTTGCATGAGCCCGGCGGTGAAGCAAAAAATGCCAATTGCCAGACATCTAGGTCCGCTCATCAGATTATGTCCTTGTAACTCACAATGTAAACTTGGAGCTTCATCACGTCGAGTCAGTTTCTGTCGCCGGCCCGGCGACTAAGAGGTAAGAATCTGTAATCCGCGCCGCGAACCTAGACGACATTCCCACTCCCGGAGAGGAACCATTACAGCCGGGTGTGCCCATGAAAACCTGCAAGAAGTGCGGAAAAGAAGTCGCCAGCAACGCGCGGGTCTGTCCTCAGTGCGGATACCGCTACACGCATCCCTTAGTGAAAATGCTCGCCTACGGCTTCGTCGGCCTGTTCGCTGTCGGGCTCATCTCCTCCATGATCGGCACCTCGGGCAACGTCACGCCGCAGAAGCCTACCAGCTCGACGGGAAGCACGACTCGCCCAGCGACGTTCGATGAAGCCGCGGCCGCCATCAAGAGCTGCGGCAGGCCGAGCAGCGACCGGCCGCAAGAACTGAATGCGGGCGGCGGCTCGGAAGGGCGAAGCCTGATCTTCGGCAGGTACAAGACTGAGCTGTGGTTTTATCGCGGCCCGGAGTCAAACCAGTGGATGCTCTTCGCTGCCTTCCCAAAGGGCGATGATGACGTGTTGGACATCACGGCGGTTCACAGCCGAATGCCATGCACGAAGGCGCTCGATTACCACATCAGCGCTGATCGGCTGACAGCAGCGGAGCGGCAAGTGAAGGAGCAACAAGACGCCGCCGAGAAAAAGGCAAAGGACGCCCACTGGCAGGCCGCCGAGTTGGGTGCCATGACCTTGCGCAAGGCAATGCGAAACCCTGACAGCTTCCAACTCTCCCAAGTACTGTTGATGCCGGACGGCGCCGTCTGCTATGACTACCGCGCTCAGAACGGCTTTGGCGGCATGAACCGCGAGTATGCCGTGCTGACAGCATCCGGCCGGCTCACAGCGAACGAGAACGGGCCTTGGAATCGGGAGTGCGCCAACAAGACGGGCGAAGAGGGAACCGCGGCTATGAACGTCGCCCTCAATGGTCTCAAGGCGCTGTTCTAGCGAGGCGGCAAGCATGTTTCTGCTCATCTTCGTCGGGATCTTCCTGCTAGTCGCGTTCGCAGTCCAGACGAGTCGAGCAAACACCAATCGAGCCACGCGCGACCCGCGTTCCGACATAAGGCTGCACGTAAGATTTGAGCAGCCATCCGCGCCGCACCCGAGTTCCCTGGACGATCCCTTCGCCGTCAGTGTTGAAAAGTCGTTTTTGGCCCGACTCGGGAAAGGGGTTGACAGGCATTCGCACAGCCGGATCGCTGGATTGAGCCACCCCAACGCTGATGGCGGTTCGCGTCGAAAAATCTTGCGCGGGTGCAGGCGCTTCGAGAGTTTTCTGTTGGTCCGTGAACCGGGCAATGTGTTTGATCCGAACGCGATCATGATTTTCACCAGCCGCGATCAGATGCTGGGCTATCTCCCGCGAGCCAAGGCCGCGAAGATCGCGCCGCAGATGGACCAAGGAAAAGTGTGGCTCGCGCTGCTGCTCTCGGTCGGAGGGACCGCGCAGCATCCCGCCACACGCTTGCTGCTCTATCGCCTCACCAAAACCGGGAGGAAAAATCTGCTGCAACTTGCGAAGGGCTCCACGTCGGAAGTACCGCGCAACGCTCCGGTCGAGCCGGTTGCGATTTGATCGCATTTCACGTCCGGGTTTCCTTTCGCGGGACCCGGACGGGGAGAGTACGGGAGGGAATCTATCTGTTCCACCTCGGACAGTAGGAGCTTATTGGCCGAATCAGCCGGACGGGAGAGGCCTCTCATCGCAGCGCTGGAACACCTTCGTACGTAATCATGGTAGTGCGATGCTAGCCTGCGATTTCCTGGTCGTGGTGACGGCGGGCTTTCGCCAGTTGTAGGTCTTCGTGCTGATGGAAATTGGCACGCGCAAGATCTTACACTGCAATGTCACGGCCCATCCGACTGCCGCTTGGACCTTGCAGCAATTTCGTGAAGCCCTTCCCAGTGACCACGGACAAAAGTTCTTGATCCACGATCGCGATTCGATCTTCTCAGCCAGCCTGGACGAGGAACTCAAGAGCTGCTTCGGCCTCAGAGTCTTGCGAACGCCGGTACGAGCCCCAAAGGCGAACGCCTACTGCGAAAGGTTAATCGGCACCATGCGCCGAGAGTTCCTCGACTTTGTTATTCCGCTTGGCGAGAGACACCTTCGCAGCTCCCTGAAAGAATGGGTCGCGCATTACAATCAATCGCGCCCACATTCGAGCCTAGGTCCTGGAATCCCGGAGCCCTCGAACATGGTGCTCCTCCTGAGTGGCCCCCGACACACGCTGCCACAGGGCTCGCGAGTTGTGGCTCGCCTGGTGGTGGGTGGATTACACCATGAGTATCGACTTGAGAAAGTTGCAGCGTAAACGATGGCGATGAACCGGCGCCGCACTCTGATCACCTCTCCACTGGACTGGTTCCTCAGCGCAAATCCCGTTCCCCCTCCGACCATACCGGTTCGAGCCGAACGCGGAGGCACACAGCTCAAAACACCTCGGGCAGTGATAGTGGTGGATACGCGTGAACAGAATCCATTTGACTTCTCGCGCTTCAAGGGCTGGTTCAGCGGAGTGGAAAAGAGAGCACTGAAGCTGGGCGACTACTCGATTTCGGGACTTGAGGACGTCTGCGTTGTCGAGCGCAAGGATCTCTCGGATCTGGTGCGCTCCTTCACTGTCGAGCGTCCGGTGTTTGTCGCTCGCCTGGGGCAGATGGCCGAATATTCTCACCGCTTGTTGGTGGTCACGGCAGCTTTAAGCCAAGTCAAATCGCCCTATCCTCATTCGGGCGTCAATCCCAACCAGATTACCCAGTCGTTGATTGCGGTACTTGCCGGACTGCGAGTACCGTTTGTCTGTACTGAGACGCACGAAATCGGAGAAGAGATTCGCCTCGTATCTGTATCAGGTGCACCTCTATCACTGGCTGGAAGAGAACGGCTTTGGCTCTGCGCTCACCGACAGCGGTCTTTGATCAGCGTATCGATTGAGTGTCCAAGGTATCGGTTCTTGCCCGATGCAATTTCTGCGCACCACAAGAACCTCGACCATGAGCAAAATTTCACCGACCCAGTTTGCCGACTACTACCAAGTCAGAACGACTGGCATTCTTCGCGGACTCTAGCACGAATTCTCGCAGGATAATTGGTCGCTTGAACGCGCTTAACGTTTCTGCGGATTACAACCCCACGCCGACAGCGCCAATTCCGCCGCCAGCAGGCTGCTCAAAAATCGCTTCTCCTATCACGATGCGAGGTACAATGATTTTGCCGGGTGAAACAGCAGCGGGCTCTGCAGGGATGCAACCATACCGAGGGATAGGCTTGGTGGGCTGATGGAGACGATCACTGCATCTGCGCGAATACCTTTCCGCGCTCCTGCCAACCCGCATCGGATCGGTAGACCCGCATGCCTTGAAAACCACCGCCCGAAGGACGGAATCTACACTACCGGAGAACGCTCCTTCCCACTTCACGCTGAGGCGGCACATTTGCGGTTGGCGCGCAGACTCGTGCGCATAGCAGCGCGGGGCGCGAGGAATGAAAGACTGCCTCATGAAAGAAGGTTCCAAAGTTCGCAAGATCGCGTTTGTCGGCGACCACTTGCCGCGCAAGTGCGGCATTGCGACGTTCACGTCTGACCTGCTTGCCGCCGTGGCAGCTGCGCATCCCCAAAGCCAGTGTTTCTCAGTGTCGGTGAATGACATTCAAGGTGGCTACGAGTACCCGGAAGTAGTTCGCTTCGAGATTGAGGAGCAGGATTTGTCGTCTTATCTACGTGCTGCGGACTTCCTCAATATCAGCAACGTGGACATCGTCTGCTTGCAGCACGAGTTCGGCATTTTCGGCGGGCCCGCCGGCGGCCATATCCTGGCACTCCTGCGCGAATTGAGAACGCCCGTTGTCACTACGCTTCATACCATTTTGCATGAGCCGAACGCCGAACAACGGCGCGTTATGCAGGAGTTGGTCTCGCTCTCGACCCGGCTCGTGGTCATGACTGAGCGGGGGCGCCAAATGTTACAGGAGGTTTACCAGGCACCCCCGGCCAAGATCGATCTGATCCCGCATGGCATTCCTGACGTAGGCTTTGTCGATCCGACTTATTTCAAGGACCAGTTCGGGGTGGAAGGCAGGGTAGTGTTGCTCACGTTCGGGCTGCTTTCGCCAAACAAGGGCATCGAACATGTGCTCAACGCTCTGGCGCACATCCTGGCGGAGTTTCCCGACCTTGTTTATATTGTACTGGGCGCCACCCATCCCAACGAACTGCGCGAGCATGGCGAAGCCTACCGGCTCAGCCTCGAAATTCTCGCCAAAAAGAACAAACTTGAGAAGAACGTCATCTTCTACAACCGGTTCGTAGACCTTGAAAATCTGAAGGAGTTCATCGGCGCCGCGGACCTTTACATTACGCCTTACCTCAACGAAGCGCAGATCACGTCGGGCACGCTAGCCTATGCGTTTGGTGCTGGCAAAGCAGTAATTTCGACACCGTACTGGCACGCTGCGGAATTGTTGGCGGAAGACCACGGCGTGCTGGTGCCGTTCGGCGACGCCGCAGCCATAGCACGCGAGGTGATTGCCTTGCTGCGCGACGACACCCGCCGTCATGCCATTCGTAAGAACGCCTACAGGCTCGGCCGCGAGATGATCTGGAGCAACGTGGCCCAGCTGTATATGCGTTCCTTCGAGTCATCACGGATAGAGGGGGCGGCACGGTCTCGAAAATCTCTCGCCACGAAGACGCTTGACCAAAAACCGCGGGAACTGCCGGAGTTGAAATTGAGTCATCTCTCGCGGATGACCGATTCGACCGGAATTTTCCAACATGCGATTTTTAGCGTTCCGAATTTTTCCGAGGGCTATTGTACCGACGATAATGCGCGTGCGTTCATCCTCGCGGTGCTGCTCAGTGAGATGGGAGAGGACCCGGAGCGCGTCCGGACACTGGCCAGCACTTACGCGGCTTTTCTCCATCACGCGTTCGATCTCAAAACAAAACGCTTCCACAACCACCTGAGTTTTGATCGACGCTGGCTCGATGAACAAGGGTCAGAGGATTGTCAAGCGCGAGCGCTCTGGGCGCTGGGCGTGGGAGTTGGGCGTTCCCCCTATCGGAGCTTCCAGATCATGGCTGGACAACTCTTCGCGCTGGCGTTGCCTGCACTGACGGAGTTCACTTCGCCGCGCGCCTGGGCGTTCGGGCTCATCGGCATTCATGAATACCTGCGCCGGTTGAGCGGTGACAGCCTGGTCAACCAAACCCGTGAGACACTCACTTCCCGGCTCATGGAACTTTTCGAAAGGACCGCCCAGCCGGACTGGTGCTGGTTCGAAGAGGATCTGACTTACGACAACGCGAAGCTCGCACACGCTTTGATTCTGAGCGGACGTGCAACCGGACAACAAGCAATGTTTGAACGAGGACTGGAGGCCCTGCGCTGGCTGACGGAATTGCAAATCTCCGAGAAGGGTCACTTTCGATCCATTGGCACCAACGGATTCTATCGCCGCGGCGGCATGCGCGCCAACTTTGACCAGCAGCCCATCGAGGCGCAAGCAATGGTCTCAGCCTGTCTTGAAGCCTATCGCGCCACATCGGACCTCTGGTGGTACGAACAGGCGCAACGCGCCTTCGACTGGTTCATCGGCTGGAACGATCTCGGATTGGAACTCTACTCTCCCAAAACAGGCGGCTGCCGCGATGGGTTGCACGTGGATCGGGTCAACCGGAACCAGGGAGCGGAATCAACCCTGGCCTTCTTGCTTTCGTTGGCGGAGATGCGCTTGGCGCAAAATATGCTGACGAGTTTTAAGGAACCGATCGCCGTCTAAGAGTAATCGCCGCCTCCGGTCTCGTTTCTCTGGAATAACCAGTCCATGAACGCCAACTCGATTCACGTCAAACGCACGGCCACGGTCCTCAGGCCTGACCAGTCACGCGTTCTTCTGCGGCCATTCAGTCCGGAGGATCCCCAGCGGGCCGGCAGGATTATCGCCAGGATCATGTCGCTCCCGGAAAACCGAGTCGGCCCTCTCCTGGACGAAGTATCCGCCGAATTCTCCCAGCGACACCAGCAGATCCACAAATCCTTTCTGGAACGATTCGAACAGGTCCGCGACCTCCTGTTGACCGATGAGAAAATTTCCGAACAAAGAAAGCTGTTGATCGGCTCCTATTTCGTTTGCGAATTCTCCTTAGAATCCGCAGCCCTGTTCAATCCGTCCATCGTCCCGCACCCTGACCAGTCTGACCTGCCTCCCGGCGCTCTGCGTTTTATCCTCAGCTTGCGCGCCACCGGGGAGGGACACATCTCCTCCATCACTTTTCGGACGGGTATCATCCACGTCGACCATCGGATCGAGGTCCTACCCCCAACCGGCTTCCTCACCGAGCCGCGTCAAATCCCGAACCCCCGTTACGAGAAGGCGCTCTTCGAGCGGAAACTCTTTGAGCTGGGATTGACCAGCGGATTCACACGCCGGGTTATGGACAAGTTTGGGGAGTCGTTTGCATTGGAAGAACTGCGCGCCAATCTCGAAGCCGAAATGAAGCAGTCCCGCCTGTCGGATCGGAACGCGATCCGGGGAATTTTGATGCTGGCCCGGTCCAACTACGAGGTTCAGTTTCAGCCCCAACAGCGGCTGTCTGAACGCGTCCTTTTCCCGGCCACGCCGTCGCAACGCAACGGCATCGAAGACGCCCGGTTCGTCTGTTTCCAGAACGATGACGGTACCCACGTCTACTACGCCACCTTCACGGCCTTCGATGGCAAGGTGGTCTTGCCAGAGCTGGTGGAGACTTCTGACTTCCTCCTCTTTCGGTTCATCACCTTGAACGGTCCGGCCGCCGAAAACAAAGGCATGGCCATGTTCCCCCGGAAAATCAACGGCCTCTATGCCATGCTCTCCCGCCAGGACAACGAGAACATCTACCTCATGTTTTCCGACAACGTCCACTTCTGGTATGAACGCAAGGTGCTCCTTAAACCGATGTTCCCGTGGGAACTGGTCCAGCTTGGGAACTGCGGGTCCCCCATTGAGACCGAAGCAGGCTGGCTGGTCCTCAGCCACGGTGTCGGCCCCCTGCGAACGTACTGCATCGGCGCGTTCCTCCTCGATCACGATAATCCCGGCAAAGTGATCGGCCGCCTCCGCGAACCCTTGCTCAAACCGGACCAAAGGGAGCGTAAAGGGTACGTGCCGAACGTCGTTTATACCTGTGGCGCTCTCCTCCACAACGGCGAACTGATCATTCCCTATGGCATGGCCGATCACGCCACCGGTTTCGCTACGGTTCCCCTCGATGAAGTGCTGGCTGCCATGCACTAGGAACGATCGTCGAACAGCATGACAAAGCCCGACAAAAGAGTGGCTGTCCTGTCGCCGATAGCCTGGCGAACGCCTCCTCGGCAATACGGCGCCTGGGAAACGGTGGCTAGCAACATCACCGAAGGGCTCGTCGCCCGTGGCTGGGATGTGACGTTGTTCGCCAGCAGGGATTCTGTGACCCGCGCTCACCTGCATGCCGTGGTGGACAAGGGGTATGAAGAGGATTCCGCCGTCGATCCCAAAGTAGCCGAATACCTTCACATCTCCGAAGCGTTCGAGCGCGCGGCTGAGTTTGACCTCATCCACAGCCACTACGACTTCATGGCTTTGACCTACACCCGGCTGGTCAAGACACCGGTCCTGACTACCATCCACGGATTCTCGTCAGCCAAAATCATGCCCGTCTATCAGAAGTATCGTGACGGATACTTCGTTTCCATCAGCGACTCCGATCGAGCCGCAGGGCTGAATTACCTAGCGACCGTCTACAACGGCATCGATCTCTCGTTGTACCCGCTTCAGGAATCCGGCGGTGATGACCTTATTTTCCTCGGTCGGATCCACCCGGATAAAGGTGTTCATCTGGCCATCGAGGTTGCTCGTCTGAGCGGAATGCGTTTGATCATCGCTGGTATTATCCAGGATGAAGCCTATTTCCGGGAGCAGGTCAAACCCCATCTCGACGATCAAAACATCCTTTATATCGGACCGGTGGACGTGCCGGGCAAGAACGAATTGTTCGCCCGGGCCCGAGCTCTACTGCACCTGAACACCATCCCGGAGCGATTCGGACTTGTCCTGGTCGAAGCCAATGCCGCCGGCGTGCCCGTCATCGCGATGGACCTCGGCTCTTGCCGTGAGGTGATCAAGGACGGGCAGACCGGTTTTCTGGTTGACAACGTCACTGAAGCAGTTCGGGCCCTTGGACGAATTTCTGAAATCGATCGTCGTGCCTGCCGCAGCCGTGTCCGGCAATACTTTTCGATCGATACCATGGTGGAGGGATACGAGCGGGTTTACTCGACGATTTTTGATCTGGAGGCGAAGAGACGACCATGAAGCCGGACATTGTCAGACGATACAGCCACAACCCCATCCTCACCAAGGCCGAGATCCCCTATCCAGTGGAAACCGTTCACAACGCGGCGGTCGTGAAGCATGAGAACGAATACATCATGCTTTTCCGCTCCCATCTCCGCACCGGACGGTCCATCATTGGTTTGGCACGCAGTCCCGACGGATTCCGCTTCACCGCCGATCCACAGCCCTTTCTGATTCCTGACCGGGACAGCCCTTTTGCCGCCTATGAAGAGTTCGGCGTGGAGGACCCACGCGTGACCCGGCTGGAAGGGGAGTACATCATCACCTACAGCGCCTACTCGCGAAATGGAGTGCGGATCGCCCTGGCCAAGACGAAGGACTTCAGTCAGGTGGAAAGAGTTTCCCTAATCACAGAGGCGGATTATCGGAATGTGGTGATCTTTCCCGAGAAGTTTGATGGGCTTTATGCCCGGCTTGACCGTCCTCATTCGGAAATCGCCCCCTGGTCAATCTGGATTTCCTATTCTCCGGATCTATGCTATTGGGGCCAATCTCAGCTCATCATGAAGCCTGAACCATATCACTGGGATGAAATGAAGATCGGTCCCGGCGCGCCGCCGATCAAAACGGACCAGGGATGGCTTTCCATCTATCACGGAGTTTTCCGAACTATGGATGGATCGGTCTATCGTTTGGGGGTTGCTCTTCATGACCTCGAGAACCCGGCAAAGGTCATCGGTGTGGGCGACTCGTGGATTTTGCAACCGGAGGATCCTTGGGAAATAACTGGATATGTCCACAACGTGGTCTTCACCTGTGGTGCCGTTCTGGAGTCCGATGGAACCGTGAAAATCTATTGGGGGGGCGCAGACACGGTCATGTGCGTGGGCGAAGCGAATGTCTCGGATCTGGTCGCACTATGCCTCCATCACGGCAGACCGGCAAAGTAAGCATGGCATTTCAAGAGTCCTCTAATACCCCTGAATGGTATTTAATCCCCAGGGCAGCGTTCGCCTTGATGCCCCTCCCGCTTGTGATCCAATATCGCGTCAAGGCATGAAAACTCACGATCTGTCCATCCCAACGAGAGTCTATGTCCTGGCTTCCCGCCCTTGCCTGAATAAAGTCCCATTCAAGCTGGTCCAACTGTTGGCAAACCATAGAACAACTCCCGTTCTAAGCAGCGTTTCTGCTTTGTGAAGCGGCAGCGTGAGTTTCACGTAACGCCTCCCCAAAGCTCCTACATGCAATTATCTCACCAACCCGCCCTCGCGTTCATGACACGCCTGTATCTAGCTCTTCGTACATGTCTCCCATGCCGCCAGGAGCGGAAGCGCCCTTCGTCTCATCCTTGAATTTCAGCCACGAGCGCTTCGGTGGTCGGCATCAACGGCGCGATCGAGCCGGCGTTCTGCAGGGCAGTGCGCACGACCTTGGTCGGGTCGAGCACGCCCGCCTTGACCAGGTCTTCGTACTCGCTGGTCAGGGCGTTGAAGCCGTAGTTGGCGTCTTTCGAGTCGTTGACCTTGCCGAGGACGATTGCGCCTTCTTCGCCGGCGTTCTCGGCGATCTGGCGTAACGGCTCCTGCAGAGCGCGCTTCACAATGTGGGCGCCAATTTGCTCATCGCCTTCGAGCTTGAGTTTGTCAAGAGCGGGGATGCACCCGGCCAGAGCCACGCCGCCGCCCGGGACGATACCTTCTTCCACCGCCGCACGGGTTGGATCGTGTTCGGCATGGAACCTTGCATGTTGTCGGCCCTGAACCGGCGACACTCGCAGGCGTGAACCGGCTTGAGTGATTCCGTTCTCGCGTGATCCTGGAAGAGCATCCAGTGCTCCTCAGGTTAACCTGCGATTAGCCCTTCGTGTGCGACCTTCTCCAAGCAACTCTGTGTGTGTCGCGTTTTTTCTTCTTTTGGCTCTTGTGGCCTGCGGACGTTTATCGGCGGAGCGCTCTTGAGAAACATGCTGTTTAGAGTTTACTTGCGCCTCTGCAGGGCCTGCAGTCTGTTCTTGCGGAGCACAGCCCCTCGGCGTAAGCCTCTGCAAAAGAGAGAAGCCACCCAGAACTCAGCCAGGGCGGCTTCTGTGCTACTTAAATCATCCCCTAAGAAGAGGATTCACCCAGACGATATTCCGCCGTACCTTTCGATGTCTGGTCAATTTTGCACAAACTAGGATTTAGACTTGTGGTTCGCCAAACAAGTTCCTTCCATGGAATGAAAGGCGTATCCGGGGTTCGGTAACATAGTTATGCGGCCGAACTTCGGGGCTGGGAGAGTTTTGCGGAGGACAGGTATGGCAGCGACGGATGGCCCGCAGCGCACTGAGTTGCTGATAGCTGAGCCAGGAGCGGTTGTGTTGGAGAAAGCGGTCTCCTGAACCGCCGCTCCATAATCCGCTCGTCATCAGGTTCTTTACTCGAGATCCGGTTTTAAGGTAAGTTCGACACGCTCAGTGCATCCCGGTGGTCCACTGGAAGCCTTAACTTTCATCCAAACTTCCCGGAAGCCAATTTCCGGACAGTAGAGATGGCCTGTAACCGTCCGGCCAGACTTTCAATTACCCACAAGTCTGGCTGGATGGGTCGGGGGTGGGCGGTTTGTGAAATAGGTTCAGCCTCAGGGTAAGCACTTATGCGACAGGCATAGCGGATGCTGAACTGCCGTCATGAACGAACAGCAGGGACGGTTGAGGTGGGCTGAGCAAGATCTCGGCTGCACGACTTCCCGGAGCGATGTCTGGATTGATCAAGAACTTGCGGACTCCCAATTCAGAGATGTGCGGCTGGGCAAGCGATTTCGCAAGCTTCTACAGCAGTTCTCCGACGGCCTAGGTGGAAGCATCCCATGGGTTTGCCAGGATTGGGCGAACACCAAGGCTGCCTATCGTTTTTTCTCGAACGGCAAGGTTAGCGAAGAAGAGATCTTGGCCGGACATTTTCAGTCCACCCGTGAGCGATTTGCCGCCAGCGACGGGCCGGTTCTGATTCTTCATGACACGACAGAGTTCATTTACCGGCGTGACGATGTGACCGCTGTGGGGGTTCTTCACGACTCAACCGCGGGCCGGGACAATCTGGGCCGTGTGCGCCACCATACCGTCTGCGGCATCTCCATGCACTCCAGTCTAGCGGTCACCTTGGCAGGTCTGCCGCTGGGTCTGGTGGCCATCAAGTTCTGGACCCGAGACAAGTTTCATGGCTGCAATGCCTTGAAGAAGAAGATCAACCCCACCCGAGTCCCCATCGAAAAGAAGGAGAGCGTCCGCTGGTTGGAAAACCTGAGGCAGTCCAGCGCCCTGTTGAATGATCCCCAGCGCTGTGTCCACATCGGCGATCGCGAGAGCGACATCTACGAACTGTTCTGCACCGCCCAGCAGATGGGCACCCACTTTCTGGTGCGCACCTGCGTCGACCGCCTCGCCGGAGACGGTACCAGCACGATCGGCAAGGAGATGAAGCAGGTGCGCGTTCAAGGCCTGCACCGCATACAGGTCAGAGACAAAAAAGGCGAGTTGTCCGAGGCCGTGCTGGAGATTCGCTACTGTCGTCTCGTAGTTCTTCCGCCCATGGGCAAGCAAAAAAACTACCCGAAACTGATTCTCACCGCCATCCACGCTCAAGAACGAGGCAGGCCGCACGGACGGGACAGAATCAACTGGAAACTGCTCACCGACCTGCCGGTGTGTTCGCGCCAAGAGGCCGTTGAGAAACTGGTCTGGTATTCCATGCGATGGAAGATCGAGACGTTCCACAAGATCCTGAAGTCCGGCTGCAAGGCAGAGGAGGCGAAGCTGCGAACGGCGGAGCGGCTGGTAAATCTGTTGGCGGTCCTCTGCATCCTGAGTTGGCGAATCTTCTGGATGACCATGATCAACCGCGCGGCACCCGAGGCTCCACCGGAACTGGCATTCACCAGGATAGAGCTTCGGCTGCTCGATGCACTGGTGAAAGACAAGCCTACCCGCAGGCGCAAAGAGACACTCTCCACTTATCTAACCAAGGTGGCACAACTCGGGGGCTATCTCGCTCGTGCTACCGATTCTCCACCCGGCAACTTGGTCATGTGGAGAGGCCTGTCCCGTCTCACTGATATCGAACTGGGGGCAACCATCGGTGCTGACTTTATGGGTAATTGAAAGCCGACAGGATCGTTACAGGTCGAAGTGAGAATTCCTCCCTGTCAACAAAGAGCTTCAACTCTTCGGGATGACGACGAAAGGCCCCGTCTCATCCTGGTGCTCGTTCCTCAGAAACGCAGGACGACTTAGTAGAGGAGATGCAAACGCAGGTTCCCACACTGGCGACTGCAGCTCCGGCATGGGCTTTGCCTGGAACAGCTTCCTGCACTGTCTGGCCGTCCACCGGGCCCAGCTCCGGGACTTCTTTCTGCGCGCGCTATCGGTCGAAATTCCAGTTCCCGCATACATCTGCCGGTAGAGCTTCGAAAGGAACATGAAAGCGATCCTGGACCGTAGCGTGGGAGCGCAGGCTGACCTTTGCCAGATGGCGCTCCAGTTATAAAATCTGTCCCAAACCTTCTGTGTGCGTTCCCGAATCTCCTCCGAGCTCATCGAGGGATGCGGCGTAAACATCTTTGGACGAACGTCGGTCGGAATCAGCCAGTACCGAGTAATCGGCACATCGCCCACCAGCGTGGGATCGTTTGCCTGCTCCTTTTCCCAGCGCGCAAAATCCACCGTCCCCGGAAACGGCGTCATCATGACGAACTGAGCAAAGGTCATGCCCGCCTTCAGTGCCATCTCTACCGTTGCATCGAACGTTGCCGGCTTATCTGTCGGCAGACCGAAGATGAACGAACCAAGGACATGGACGCCATGCTGTTTGAACGTCAGCAACTGCTTCGCCAGAGCCTCGCCAGAGCAGTTGAAGTCTTTGAAGACCGCTTTGAGTCCTTCCGGGGTTACCGCCTCGACCCCCACCAGAGCACCCTTGATATTGGCCCTCCGCATAGCGTCCAGAAACTCGCCATCCTCACCTGCCTCCATCGTGATCTGAGTGAAGAACACCATGTCTTTCGGCAGCCTTGCCAGCTCTTCCATGAGTTGGAAACGCTCCGTGCGGATCGCCGTCAACTCTTCAAGTTTGGCGATATTGTTTTGCTCCCGGGCCAGCCGCAGAGTCGGTCAACGTCACCGGATAGAAGTTGTCATCGGCCAGGGCAATAAATCGGAAACCGATCCGTCGCAGATGAACGATTTCGTCGATCACACTCTGATACTGCCGTTGGCGGGGCCGTTGCCCATCGGTCCGCCAAACGCTGCAAAAAGAGCAATGCTTCGGGCATCCGCGAATAGTCTGCACCGAGGCCCACATATACTTATCAGGCGGCATCAGGTCCCATCGCGCGGCCAAGAACTGGCTGCCTTCAATCCGTCCGCCCTCATAGATCCTGCCTGGCTTGCCCGCAAGGCAATCGGTCACGACCTTGCCCCACGCAATATCGCCATCTCCCTTCACCACGGCGTGGGCATCACCGCCTTCAAATGCCTCTTCGGGAAACAGCGTGGCGTGAATCCCACCATAGATCACCCACGCGCCGCGCCCGCGCGCCATCCGGCCGATATCATATCCTCGTAGAGCATTGCCCGTATGCACACTGATGCCGACGATATCTCCGGGCATAATGCTTTCCGGCACTATCTGCTTCAGCGACTCATCGACGAGAACAGGATTTCCCGCTGCTTGAGGTGTCGCCGCCGCAAGGACAAACAACCATCTTGGCGTAATGACGGCCGTACCGAAAGAATTGTCGCTGGGATTTACGAGATGAACCCTCATCGAATCCGGCCTTTCCTCGTGCGAGTACGATGGCTTCCGCGAGCGTCTTCACAATAGGACAAATCATTTGCCAAGCTGCGTTTGGGCGCGATCGCGATCACGAGCCTTCCCGCGGACTTCGTCGTCAATCATACATACTTAACGTGACGCTTAGGTCTGTAGGCGGTGAGGGACGAACCTAATACGGCATTGTGGGAAGTTAAGCGCTAAGCTGTTGGCGCTGGATAGAGACGGCGCCCAAGCATGCGACTATCGCGGCAGGATGTCGGTCAGTGCCCATTCGATGCGGTCCACCTCCTCGCGAATCACCCGGATCGCTTGCTGATGGCCGGGATACGGCACGGGCACAATGGCTTCGACCGCGCGACGGATCTTGTGGTTCCTGTCCCAGATCAAGTTGATTCTGGCCGAGGCCTCCATTCGGTGCTGGTAGATTCTCTTAGCTACCTTCGTGGTCATCCAAGCGAACACCAGCCCGAACAACATTTCGATTGGAAGACGGTCGGTTGCTCCATCGAAATCGAAGAATGCGAGCCGATAGACGGCTTCGCCAAGACCAAGGGAAGCGAATATAACTCCCAGCCCAATCAATCCAAGCGTCAGGCGGTCAAACGGTCGAAGCTCCAAAGACGGTTGATTATTGCCACGGTTTTGCTTGACAGACATTGCTTTGCTCCGCAATAACTTGACCCGACATTCTTGGCACCAATGTAACATTCTTACATCCCGCTCTAACGGGACTCGCTATCCGCTTTCGAATGTCGGTAATTCGAAAGGGGTTCAAGCCGGTCAGCATTTTGGCGAAGGACACCCACAGCCCGAACAGTTTCTAGATTGGGTTGCAGCTGAGTGAAGCCTGGGGATAAGACGAACCTCATCAGTTCCTGAGGTAGTGTCCTAAATCTACTTTAGGACACTACCGGTTCCTGATCTTCGACCGGGACGCAAGGTTTTCTGCTGATGTCGTCTCGGTCATCAACCAGAACGGCATAGAGCCCATCAGAACCGCTTTTCGAAGTCCTTGGCAGAACGGCGTTGCCGAGCGCTGGGTTGGAAGTGTGCGCCGGGACTTGCTGGACCACGTAATCGTTTTGAACCAGAGGCACTTGAGAACGACTCACAGACACAGACTGCCACCGGACTGCGCGATCAGGGTGACGAACGTTTTGGGCGGCTTACATCACGAATACTGGCTGGACGAGATCGTCGCTTGAGCGTGCAGATGTTTCTGCGGAGCACACCCGTGTATTGGTTGAAATCCGGATTGTGCAAAATTGACCAGACATCCTCGTGGAACGGTGGAGTATTGTCGGTGTGACTCCTCTTCTTAGGGGATGATTTAAGTAGCACCGGGGCCGTTCTGGCTAAGTTTCCTGACGCCCTCCCTCTCTGAAGCTGACGCGGGAGAACTACGTTATGGAAAAGAAACAGTACGTAAACCCGTTCGAAGACGTACACCAGAAAGTTCAAGCCTTTAAGGATCTGGCCCGCAAAGCTAAGGAAAGAGACACGGAGCTTCGCGAAAGAAACACACGGCAGTCCGCAGCCGCCGAAGACACCGAAAAGACGACGCGCTAACCAGAACGTTTCTTCTTCGGCTTGGGAGACACTAATGCCACGCGAACGAGCCCTTACCTTTACTCCCGGGACGTTTCTCAAGAGGATCGGCAGCCGGAGGACCAGTCGGAAATACCGGAACAAAGAGCCTATTTTTTCCCAGGGTGATGCTGCGGATGCCATGTTCTATGTCGAGGCTGGCAATGTGAAGCTGACGGTTCTATCCGAACGCAGCAAGAAGGCAGTCATCGCTATTGTCCGGCAAGGTGATTTTTTTGGTGAAAGCTGTTTAGGAGCGCTATCGCGGCGGATGTCCACCGCGACAGCAGTACATTTAGCTACGATCATGCGAGTGGAAAAGGCGACCATCGTTCGCAGCATCCGCGAAGACCCTGTGTTCGCAAGGCTATTTATCGCGTATCTGCTTTCTCGCGTTGCCCGAATTGAAGAGGACCTCCTCGATCAACTCTTCAATTCTAGCGAGAAGCGGTTGGCGCGAACTCTCCTGTTGCTCGCGAGCTTTGGGACGCAATCCGAGCCAAATCCTGCCATCCCGGAGGTGAGCCAGCGGACTCTGGCCGAGATGGTTGGCACCACCCGGTCGAGAGTAAGCTTCTTTATGAACGGGTTTCGCAAGATGGGCCTCGTCGACTACAACGGCAGCAGCTTGCGGGTGCACAGAGCGCTGCTTCTCAACTTCCTTCTCCGCGAATAGTCGCCGTCAATCGGCACGGTTAGTGGCGGGCTTTGCGCTGTTCGATCTCGTGGCAGGCCTCCTGGACCGTTGGCTCCATCGCTTCCTTGGCCTCTAATTCCGAAACATCTTCGGGCAATTCAGCCAAAATCTCGGCGCACTCCCGCCGCACTCTGACTGCGTCCAGTTCGGTTCTAGCCCAGTGTAGCTGGTGAATTGCCCAACGAAGTAGCCGTTCTTTCAGCAGCCGTCGTTCGACGGCTTGCTGGATAGGGCTGCACGGCTTCCTCGGCTACCGTTTGCGTTTCGTTATGAGTTCAAATGTGAAGATGATTCCTGCACCGGCACAAGCTCATCCGCACCGACGGGGAGATGAGTGAGTCGTATCGGGGGTGGAAGGCGGATTACGGGGATAAATGGGAGGAAAAATTCAGGCTGCGCTACGAAGAAGAAATGATTCAAAAGAACAATACACACTTTTACGTCGGCACAATCCACCAACACCCACACGTCTGGACTATTGTTCGGTTGTTTTATCCCCCAAAAGGGACCGAACGGATGTTCGACTAAATCACTTTTTCCCCCGTCGCTTCTCTGACGATCCGCGCAGCGTTTTGGGCGAAATCCTGACGCTTGCATTCGTGCGCCTTGAACTGCTGTTGAATGCTGGCTTTATTGGGGCGCTCCGAGCGGGGTTATGTCGCTAAACTGCATGTTGCAGTATTCGCAAACGCGAGCTGGGGCTTTTCTCGCACGATCCGAAGTTTTCGCTTTGCCATGGCATTAGCCTTTCCGCACAGCAGCGTGGCTGAAATCCTCGGTCGTTTGGCCGGGATTGTGCGCCTTGCGCAAGTGATCCGCAAATGCCACGCTCATGGACGGCTTCACGTCCGGCTGGAATGGATACCCGCAGACTGAGCAGTGTTTCAGGTTGCCAGCGTCGATCAAATGCGGTTCCGTCCAACGTATTTCATGCTCTTTCTTTGTCATGCCGACAGTTTACGCCGTTCGCACCGACCCGCTCGATCCGCCGGAGCTCCGACACCTCGTCACCCGAAACCAGAGTTAAAGCGAGACTCGTCCGATGCGGCTGACACGGTGACTGTGGCTCGCGAAAATAGGTTCGTCCAATGGAATGGAGGGCATGGCCAAGTTCTGCAACATTGTTACACGGTCGGAGATCGGGGCTGGCAGAGTTTTTGCGGATGACAGGCGAAATCCGTTCTCAGCGAGTCTCAAATTTATCGAAAGACTGTGCAATGTTGACCAGTTTTGTCGCAGCATATCGTCGATGATCGTCTTCTTGGGTCTGCCGAGCTTTCAGAAATGGGCTGCGCGCTCCGTAATTCAAGTTCAGTATTTAGCATGTAATCACCACGGAGAGGCACAGGCAGAAGGTGTTCATCATGGCTACCGATCTCAACGCTTGCCATCCTGGCGATGGCATTGAGGTATTGAATCGATTGCCCGGGTTAGCGAAACCTCTGTTGCAAATCGACTTAGAACGAGAGCTGCAGCAACTCCGGCGAGAAGACTCCTGGCAGCGGAAAACTGGGCGGAGTTCCAAAACGCTCGCGAAATATCCAGATTTCCGAATTGTTCTAATTCTGATGAAGGGCGGCACACGAATGCGCCAGCACAGAGCAGAGGGGAGGATCTCCATTCAACAGTTGAAGGGCCAGGTCTGTATACATTTGGCCCATCGAAAGGTGAATGTGTTGGCCGGTCATTTGTTGATGCTGGACTGCGGTGTACTGCACGACGTCGAAGCGCTGGAAGAGAGTGCCTTGTTGCTGACCATCTCTTGGCAAAGAGTGAAGAGTAACGCCTCAGAATCCTTTTCATCCACGCAGCAGCACTTAGACAACGAGGCTTTGTCGCGAATGGATGATGAAGGTGGCGCGCCTACCGCAACTGCAGCCTAGGTGCACCGGTTTGGAAGGGAGGAAGCCCTCTTCTTCGATAGGTTCAAGAACAGCTAGATGGTTCTTCGGGACCAAGTTCCGAACCAAATTGACAGCCAAGGAGACCGGTCCATCATGATTTGCCCTCAATGCATTGGTGAAATGTCGAAGAGGTGGCACCCTCAAAGCGCCGCCAAGGTGGCCCCGGGCTCGGTGGTTGTGTGGGCATGCGGCGTATGTGGCTGTCAGCTGACGCAGGCTGAGATGAAGCTATCGTCGAAGGGCCGGCAGAAGTCGGCGGAGCCTGTTCATTCTGTTGCAACCATAGATTACGGTCCGCGCTGACAACGGTCAGACGCCGCACGCAGAAATTGAAACAGAGTATGAAATATTCTCAAAAATGGCGAAATACAGTTGTTCGGCCGCACTGGTCCTGGCAGCCGCTTTACGACTGGACGGGATCGCCAGCATTCTGCTGCAGTTCGTGGTTTGCTGCGGAGCGGCGTTTGTGTTTAGCCTTTGCATGGCAGCTTGGCTGAAATCCTCAGGGAAGCGGAGTTTTGTGTGCCGAGGCGACGTGCTGGTTGAACTCCTCGATCAGGAGAGCACCCTTTTCCTCGGTAGTGCTCCCCGTGAAATGGGTCGGAAATACTGCGCCACATTCCGAGCACGCCCAAACCACGGGGATGCAGCCGACTTTGCTTTTTTCGATCAGCGTTGCCATGCCCCCAAGTTTGCGCCGTTCGTGCCGACATTCAATGCCCTGTGTCGCGGGCGGGGTGGAACCTCTCAGATTGCCTCGTGGTCTGGCTGGATCGTTGTGGAATCGTGACAGGGCTGCTGTGTACAACCGCCAATACGGTTATTTAGACTCCCAGAAGAGGACGGCGATGCCTTCCACCTCCATCAGAAAACACGCAGGCACTGGCGCGGCGAGTGACCAACCCATCGTCCCCGAGCCTTCGTTCTCGGAGCGAGCGCGCACTTTGGTGTACTTGGGCCGCATCGGTGGCCTTTCGACCCTTTCGCGCAAACAACCGGGGTTCCCCTTTGGATCGGTGATGCCCTACGGGCTGGACGGCCGCGGGCGTCCCATCTTCCTGATAAGTACCATGGCCATGCATACTCAAAACTTGCAAGCGGATTCGCGCGCCAGCCTGCTTGTGACGCAGCCTGACGCCAGCGGTGATGCGCTAGGCGCATCGAGAGTTACGGTGATCGGAAATGTTTTGGCAGTCCCGCAACCCGAGGTGCCTGAGGCGCGTAAGCTCTACCTGGAACGTTACGCCAACAGCAGATATTGGGCGGACTTCGAAGATTTTTCCTTTCACCGAATGGAAGTGGTGGACATTTACTACGTGGGGGGCTTCGGGGTGATGGGCTGGGTCGCTGCCTCGGATTATGACCAAGCGCAACCCGACCCGCTGGCTGATGCAGCAGGCGAGATCGTGCAGCACATGAATGCCGACCACAAGGATGGGCTCATCCTGCTGGCCCGGGTGTTTGCTGGCATTGAGTCGCAGGAGGCGGTGATGACTTCCGTGGACCGTCTCGGTTTTCATGTGCGCTTGAATACCCAAGGTGGCATGCATGGCGCCCGCATCGCATTCTTGCGAGAAGTGAGCAACCCGGTGGAAACCAGAAAAGTTCTGGTAGAGATGGTGCGGCAGGCGCGTCAACTGTGAGCAAGCGTGTATTTCCCGCGATCGATTGGACCGGGATTCGATCCCCCAGTCTCCTGGTCGCCAGGACGTATCCAGCGGGCTCTGATACTCAACGCAGGGATGCGGTCGCCCCTCAAGTGGGAGCTTTTCTCTTTGTCGCGGCGCGCGAGTGAGAAAATACAAACCTATCCCTGGCTCTGATCGGCGTCGCCCTCTTCCCCACCAAAGAATCTCATCGCCGCCTCATCTTCGATATCTTGGGGGCGATCCAGGACGGCAATCACCTTGCGCCTGGTGCAAATAGCGTCACCGGAGCTAATGTTCTGGGCAATGTCTCCGAAATCGCTCTCCTCCGGATCCCAGTCGCACCAAATGTCCATCTGAAGTTTGTAGTACGCCACGGGACCTCCTTCCGTCCGCGGACTGACTCAGACTGTACGCAGGTTTCGGCTCTCCTTTCAGCCACAGGCAATGCTTTGTTTGCTCGGAAGGGAGCACTTGTTTTAATTCTACGGAATGTCTGGGCTAAGGTAAGCGATGCTATGGCGCGTCATTCGTGTCCGTATTCCAGAAATGACTTGAGCTTGAGGGCAGCGCGAGGGGTGGCGCAGCTTGCGCAGGGCCTTGGCTTCGATCTGCCGAATGCGCTCGCGGGTCACGGCGAAGCACTGGCCCACTTCCTCCAGCGTGTGCTCCGAACCGTCTTCCAGACCGAAGCGCATCTTGATGACCTTCTCCTCACGCGGGGTCAGGGTGCGCAGCACGTTCGCGGTCTGCTCCTTCAGGTTCACGTTGATGACGGCCTCGGCGGGCGAGATCACGGCCCGGTCCTCGATGAATTCGCCGAGGTGGGAATCCCCCTCCTCACCGATTGGCGTCTCCAGCGATATGGGCGCCTGCCTGATCTTGAGCACCCTGCGCAACTTTGGCCACGGGAATGTCCATGCGCTTGGCAATCTCTTCCGACCTGGGTTCGCGGCCCAGTTCCTGGACCAATTGCCGCGAAGTACGAAACAGCTTGTTGACGATCTCGACCATGTGCACTGGCAGGCGGATGGTGCGCGCCTGATCGGCAATGCCTCGGCTGATCGCCTGGCGAATCCACCACGTCGCATAGGTAGAAAACTTGTAGCCGCGGCGGTATTCGAACTTATCCACCGCCTTCATCAGGCCGACGTTGCCCTCCTGGATCAAGTCGAGGAACTGCAGCCCGCGGTTGGCATACTTCTTGGCGATGGAAACCACGAGGCGCAAATTGGCCTCGATGAGCTCGTGTTTGGCCTGTTCCGCGTCCATCTCGCTCTGGATGATTTCGCGCTGGGTGCGCTGCAGCTGCTGGAAGCTAACGCCGGCATCGCTTTCCAGCTTTTCCAGGTCGCCGCGACACTGCCGCTGTGTCTTGCGGTAATCTTTCTTCAGTTCTTCACTGCACGTGCTCTCAACCTTCTTTCCCAGGTTGCTGACCTGGCAGTCGAGCGAGCGCATGATGTCCACGGTTCTATTCACCCGATCGATCAGGCGTTTGCGCTCGCAGTTGCTGAGACCGAGGTTGCGGACGATGAGCGAAATTCGAACGATCTCGCGGCCCAGGCTGAATCGGCAGCGGCGGTATTCGCGCGCTTTCTGTTTTGCCACAATGGTCGGTAGCCGTCGGGCCAACTGGTTGGCTCTTTTGTAATGCTTCTGCAGCTCGTCGATGCGATGCGTAATGTCGTTGAAGCAGTTCTGCAGGCGTCTCCTCGGTGATCTCATCCTCATCGAAGACCACAATTTCCTTGATCGAGCGTATGCCGCGCTTCAAATCCTCGCCAATGACCAGGATTTGTCGGATCACAAGGGGCGAGCGTGAAAGCGCCTTCAGCGCGCTCAGCTGTCCGCGCTCGATGCGCTTGGCAATGTCCACTTCCCCTTCGCGGGTGAGCAGAGGCACTATGCCCATCTCGCGCAGGTAGATGCGCACCGGATCGTTGGTCTTTTCAAGAGCGCCTGGGGTTAGGTCGAGCTCGCCGGCCTCCACTTCCTCCTCAAACTTTCTTTCGAGGGCCGAGGAAGGTAGCTCTGGGCTGACCCTCAAGCACGTCAATGCCCCGCGTGCCGATGGTGGTGAGCAAGTCGTCCAGGTCCTCCGGGGAGTCGACGTCGTGCGGAATCAGGCTCATTCACCTCGTTGTACGTGAGATGGCCTTTTTCTCTTCCGGCATCGATGAGTTTCGTAATGTCGTCAAGCGCCAAGCGGAATTCCTTTTCAGCGCCGTCCTGTATGGAGAAGCAACTCGGGAGCGTCCTTGGCCCAACGGGTCTCCGCTGTGTTCCGTTCGAGACTACGCTTCGAGGGTCCCCGAATCCGGAGATCCCACCCCAGACAGGCAATATTCATAGTTCGTAGTCCCAGCTCTCGACCCAGTTGATCCAATATTGGCCCAGCAAAGGACGTTGGTCGCAGGGCAAGTTGATCATGTTGGGAGTTCGGGGAACTTATCAGACTGCTCGAAAGAGCCCGTTCTTCACCTTTTCTGGCAGCCTAGAGCACTTGAGTCGATGCTCTGCTTCCATCTCGTCTAAACCCTCAAAGACGCTGGAGACAAGCCTGTTCCCGCAATATTGACATCTGGATTCGACTAGAATCTGCTCGACGCTCGGCACTGGTAGTCGGACAAAGGCATTGACGGTAATACCCCGAGACTGCATTGGGGTCACCCTTTCTGTGAGCAATTCTGATTGTACGCTGACCGTGGCCAATGATACGTTTCTGAGCAGTCGAGGCATGAAGTCGGCGCCTGCTCCGCGCAAGATCTGTATCGTACACTCCGCTCGCGGCACAGTCGCCTGCCACCTAGCCCGGGAGTTGTGCAGGCGGCGACCTCCGAATACTCGGCACAGCTCACGCCTTATTTCCGGGTAGTGTCCTAACAGGGAGTTGCTGGATCAACCAGCCTGGACCTGCATGATATTGCTGTTGAAGTCAAAGATTCGCCTGCCGGTCTGATAAGCTACCCACTCCTTCTCGCTCAAGAGAATCCTGCCGGGATTGTCACATCTTCCGCAGATTGCGGCCGTATCGGGATAGCCAACTGGATCAACGCGATGCTGATATTGCTGTGAAGGGTGATCGTCGCATCTTACGAGCATATGAGTTCCTCCAACGTCCAAGCATGGTTTGCGATTCCGGCTTCCATCGCAGGAGTCACCCGAATCGTTTTGTGAATCCAGCAGAAATTGTAATAGGCGAAGTGTAGCGCAATCGCGTACTTGAGATTGACCCATTTTTTCGAGAAGGCATTTGTCAGTCGAGTCAGCCGCCGTATGCACATTCTCATGGTAAGGTTCTGCCGTTCAACGTGTGATGTGCAGACGCGCTGGTAATCTGGCATTCCCACTCTGGGGATGAGGATGGCGTCAACGACTTCCCCTGGCGAGTGGCGCTGCTCTCCGTCTGCTGGCGAGGAGTAGACCTTAACGAGTTGGGCAAAGTCCACGTCGATTCCAAAGCTGCTATCAATCGCGTTCACGTAGGGCTGGAAGCCATCGGTTGTAATCTGGAAACGTCCAGTGGTGGCCTCGCGCAACTTCTCCGGCGGCGTGGGAAGTACTTCCACGTGTAGCCGACTGCCAAGTGCTTTGGGTGATCGAGGAACCGCCTTCCTCATCTTAGTGGAGCAGCACTCTTTAGGATGAATAGGACACTTCGTGCTCCCATGGCTTGTACCGCCTGATACTGCCTGGACCAGATGGCTAATGAGACCGTGAGCTGTGTGGTTCTTGACCGCATCGGGAAGTGGGGCATAGGATTCGCCCGGAAGACTGGGATGCGACACTTAAAATCATGCATGGGCGCGCGTCGTTCCGAAAACCGTTCCTGGCAATATTGGCGACCCTGTTGGCCGTGGTTGCGATCATTTACGGTTCGCTCTGGATGTACGCTGCGCGTTACTCGGCCCCGGGTGTAGAACTCGGCTTCAACATCCTCCACAACCCTCAGTATGACGAGAGAACGCACTCGCAATCAGTCGTAGATGTGGTGGAAGGAAGCCCTGCGGAACGCGCCGGCCTGCGCGTTGGCGACCGCATTATTGGCGTGAATGGGCGAGCACTGGACACCGACATTGGTTCCGACGAAGCCTATGTCCGTGGTCGGCCCGGCGACCCGGTGGAATTCACCGTAGAGCGCGCCGGTGAGCCCAAGCCGCTGATTCTGCATGGCGTCTTTCGGGCTGCCGCGCCGGCTAGAAGGCCCGAGGGCCTTGCCAGGTCCTCCGCGCTGCAAGTCATCGGATCATTCCCCATTCCTTTTCTTCTGGTGGCATTCGCCGTCCTGTTCTTGAGGCTGGAGGAACCCAACGCATGGCTTCTGGCATTGCTGTTCTGCGCGTTTGCCGCCTCCGCCCCATTTTCTCAATCCCTTGGCCATCTCTCCTGCACTCCGCGCATTTGCGTTTGCTTTTCGCGCAGTGTTTGCGGGAATGCTGGCTCCGCTTTTCTATCTTTTTTTTGCAGTGTTCCCGCTGCGATCGCCTCTGGATAGGCGCTTGCCGTGGTTGAAGTGGGTGGGGCTTTTGTTCGGAGTCTGTATTGTCTTTCCCGGGTTGCGGACTGGGGATCCAAGCCTTCCACGAGGTGGTAGCCCACCTGGTAGGCAGCCGCAACGCTGCTTTCATCAACGCTGGCTTGAACTACGATTTACTTTTCCTGGGCATAATCTCGCTGGCGCAAAATTCATTCATGGCCGCCGTCCCTGCAGAAGCGCGGCGCAAGTCACGAGTGATTCTGTGGGGAACTGTGGTCGGCGTCCTGCCGATCGTGCTCGAACTAATGGCCGTGGATTTCACCGGATATCGCCCCTCTTTCTGGCTCGATACCGTGCTGGTGCTCGTGTGTGTTGCTATATCCCCTCTCCTTCGCTTATGCGGTGGTGAAGCACCGCGTGATGGAGATTCCGGTGCTGCTGCGACGCAGTGCGCGGTACGTTCTCGTGCAGAGGGGCTTTATCGTTTTGATGTTCCTGGTTGCGGCTTCCGCCATCACGCTCTTCACCCACGTTTTCTCGCGACTCCTCCGCGCGGATACGAATATCGGGATGGCTCTGAGCGCAGTATTTGGAATTGTCCTGGTGTGGACATCGGCGCCCTTGGTCAAGCGGGGAACTATGCGCATCGACCGGGCCTTCTTTCGCAGCGCTTATGACTCTCGTATCATTTTGCACGACCTCGCGGAGAAAACCCGGACGGTGGGCGACCGTCGCCAACTGGCTATGCTCCTCGAGAGCCACGTGAGCGAGGCGCTGCACCCGAAAACCTTGGCGTGTTACCTGGAATCCGGCAATGGCCGCCTGGCCGCGATCTCCGGAACGCTCCCCGCAACCCTCGCAAACGCTCGCGCCAAGCGCACCTGGTTTTCGTCGAACTTGCGCGCCGCGGGAAAGCGTGGGAAGTGCCATCCGGCTCCGCCGGCGCCGAAGAGTTAACTGCACTGGCGCCCCTCGCGCCGGAATGCCTGGTGCCTATCCTCGGCCGTGAGAACAACCTCATTGGCATGCTCGTTCTTGGGCCGCGGCTTTCCGAGGAACCTTATTCCGGCGAAGACAAGCGTTTACTCGATTCGGTAGCGGCCCATGCGGGCATCGCTTTGGAGAACATACGTCTCGCGGAAAAGATGGCGGAGCGAATGGAGGCAGATCGCCGCATCCGCTCAGGAAATGGAAATTGCCCGGCAAGGTGCAGGCCAGGCTCTTTCCGCAAAAGCTGCCCGCAATGAATACACTCGAATACACGGGCGCTTGCATCCAGGCTCGGAAGGTGGGCGGGGACTACTACGACTTTCTGGAGCTTCGCCCCGGCCGCTTGGCGCTGGTGCTGGCCGACATTGCGGGCAAAGGGGTGTCTGGCGCCTTGCTGATGGCCAATCTGCAAGCCAACCTGCGCAGTCAATACGCGATGGCGGTCGACGATCTGCCGCGACTGCTCGCCTCGGTCAACCGCTTGTTCTACGAGAATAGCGACGATGCCAGTTACGCTACCTTATTCTTTGCGGATTACGACGACTCCAGCCGCAAGCTCCGCTACGGGAATTGTGGACATCTTCCGCCACTCCTGCTGCGAGCCCGCGGAAGTTCGCCGGATCGGTTTTCGGAGGCGCCGAAGTTGGAGTGGCTGCATTCCACCTGCACCGTGATGGGATTGTTTGAAGACTGGCATTGCGAGCTTGCGGAAGTGCAGCTCGCTCCCGGTGACACACTGGTACTCTACACAGATGGAATCACCGAAGCGGCCAACGCGGACGGGGAAGAGTTTGGCGAGTCCCGTTTGCTGGACACCGTCGTGAGCTATTCTGACCTTCACGCGGAACCTCTTCTTCAGGCAGTCGTGGCGGCGGTCCAGCAATTCAGCAGGGTAAGCGACCAACAAGATGACATCACACTGGTGATTGCACGGTGCCTGGCATAGTTGGCTCCGCGTCGAAGCCCAAAGCTGGCGAGACCGCGACAACTATCAGAACGTGCCTCCGGCTGTTCCTGCGTTGGCAACGGCTTGCAACTCGCGAATCACCCAGAACAGCCGCCGGGCCGATACATAGCTGTGCTGGCCACCGTTGCGTAGGTCCGTGATACGGGATTTCGAGATTAGCTTTTGGATTTTCCGCTGCGACAGTCCCAGCCCTAGCTCAGAGTGCACGATGTCGGCTGCTTCCTCTTCGGAGATGCCGGGCAAGGCCTGGCCGGCATGAAATCGGGAACGCCATTGCTCCAGCTCCAAGGCCTGGCGGGTGAAGATTTCCTCCAGTTCGTGGGTGCCGGCGAACAGCAACCCGCAGTGTGGCGGTTGATCCAACAGTTCCCGTAGGGTCTCCAGGCACTCAATCGACAGATGCTGGGCTTCGTCAAAGACCAACAGCACCTTGCGCTGGCTGAGATCGAAACGCAGATTGCGCAGAATCCGGTCGACGGTGCCCAGCCCCATGGCCCCGCAGCTCTCCGCCACCCGCTTCATCAGGTCCAGCGAGCGGATTCCCTGACGAACGTAGACGTAGTAAGCTCTCCGGCCCTCTCCGTTCTTGGCGATCTCCGAGCGGTTCAACTCCGCGATCAGGTGCTGCAGTACGTAGGTCTTCTGGGTTCCCGGGGCACCGTAGAGGTAATAGGCCCGCCGATGATCCAGTGCCTCGTAGAAGTACTTGCGCAGCAAACGGACATTCTCCGTTTCGTAGAGCTTGCCTGCGCTGATTACGGGAGTCGCAATCGGATGGGCGGCGATGAAGTCGCGAATCGCTGCCCGGATGAGCCGTCGTTGGAGGAGATCCGGCTGTAATGGCCATTCAGAAAGGAGTAGACCGTCTCCCGGGAGTAGTTGATGCGGCGGGCGAAGTCAGGGGGTGCCATGCCGGTCCGGGCCAGGTAATCCTGCAACTCCAGGCGAACTTCGTTGGCTTCCGGCAAGCTGGCCGCCAGCAGCTGCTGGCGTGCCGCATAGGAAAGAGCCATGGCTATTCCCCTTCCGTCAGTTCCCGAACAATGTCGTCGATGAAGTCGGGACGGGCGGCGGTTTGCAGATCTTGTCGGCCGTATCAGAGTCGGCGGCGGCGAATGCTTCTCCCTGGGCATTTCGGCTCGATCCTGCAGGTGAGCGATCTCGGTACGGTCCCCGGCACGAGCCCGTATGCCCGACAAGCCAGTAACGTAATCTGCGATCGCCTTACGAGCCGTGCGCCTGATCCGCATCGAAGCGCGAATGTCTTCGTGGCTCACCGGCCCGCGCGTGATCAGCTTCTGGGCCCGCAGCCGTCCCAGGAACCGGCCGTCCAAGTCCAAGGCGATGGCTTCACCCAGATTGGCTGGGTCGCAAGCCACCAGGACATCCCGCTCGATCTCCAGAAACAGCTTGGCCAGGCTCTCGCCATCGGCTGGTTCGTAGCGCTCGCCGTACAATTGCACACATCCGCCTTCCGACACCTTGCGCCGCTGACGGTCCCAGAACAAGGCATAGAGAACTTCCGGACTCTCAATCAGTCTGCGCTGACCGGGCGGAAGCAGTTCGTTAAAGACCTCATCCGGAGTCCGGCCTCGCATGCCTCGTCCGCCATGGGGATGCTGCGAGTTGTATTCCTCGATCCATTGCCGCGCCGTGGCGATAAACTCGCTGGCCAGGGGTAGAGGTGAGTTTTTCCGTTTGCCCTTCAGAAAGGCCTGGTGCTCCTTCAGGGCATCTGTGCACGGCTCCGGCCGATCCTGTGGGACCCGATCCGCAGTAGGAGGGCCAGAGGCAATCAAACCGCTTCCGTACCGTCCCAAACCAGCTCTCGATCAGCTTCGACTGCGGATGCCGGGGCAGGCAGTAGTGCGGCTGGATTCCCAGCCTGACCAGTACGCCACTACATTCCGGAGAGAAGTCGATGCGGCCGATTTTCTCGTAGTCTTTGCCGTTGTCGATCACCAGGGATCTGGGGAATGCCGAAGTTCTCAATCGCCACCCGCAAAGCCGAGCTGATGGTGTGCGAGCTGGGGCTGGCCGACCAGGCCGTGCCGACGATCTTGCGGGAGCGCATGTCGATCACAGCGGTCAGCCAGGGCCGGACAGCAGCATTGGTCGATACTCCGGAGAACAGGTCGTTGCGCACCCAGACGTCATGCTGGCCATGGTCGGAGACCCAGATCTGGTTGGGCACGTAGAGAATCGAAGTCGGTCAGCAGGTAGGGCTCACAACGTTCCTGGAACTGCCGCTTTCCTTCCCGGCTCAGGATCAGCAACGGCTTGGGCAGCTGTTGCAGGTAGGAGCGGACGGCGCTGTAGCTCGGTGGTCTGGTGCACTCTGGCTCCAGGCTCCGCAGATCGCGCAGCAAGGCCTGGTACACCAGCCGAATCGACAGCCGCTCACCCAGGTACTTGTTCTCCAGAAATGCGCGGACAGCGGGATGGGCTGCGAGGAACCGCGACTTTCCCTTATCAGAGCGAACTCGATCGACCAGCCCCGCATAGCCGAGCTTGCGGTACTGTGCGTACCAGTTCCAGAGAGTTCGGGCGCTGACGTGGTGCTGATCGGCGAGGTAGCCGGCCAGCGAGTTCATGCTTCGCACGGCGACTCCGCCGCTGGTACGAAACGTCGGACGGGATCGCTTGCTGCGGCTGCTGAATTCCACGAGCGGCGCAATGGCTTCCAGGCGCTTCAAGGCCTGTGCGTTCTGCTCTGGAGAAAAGTTGAGGCGCTCGGGCTCGGTGACCTCCGGCAGAGAAGCAAACAGCTTGGATTGGTTCGGATCCGAGCGAAGCGCCAGAGCCGTGCAGGCTGGTCCTGACAGCAGCGGCTGCTTGAGGAATTTCAGCTGCGCTTCAACCGGCAAGGACGATAGCGCGTATTCACTCTGAACCCGTCCGTTCTGCTGCGCTCTTTTCGAGGGGCGGTGCTGCAACTGACCCTCTCTCGCCAACCGGCGCACATGCTGAGGATGCCAGCCGGTCAGATCAGTCACTCGATCAACGCTGACCCACTGCTGTTTCATTATTGTATTCCCGCTTCGCGGATGACACCGTAAGGCTCGTATACTTAAGCCGATGATCTACACCATACAAGAGATAGATTAACAATGTCAATCGATCACGGCGGGTCTGAAAAGAGGATTGATGCTGGCCAGTGGATCTCCCAAGCGCAGGCTGCCAAGCTGCGAGGCGTGACTCGGCAAGCAATCGCACTCCTAGTTAGGAAAGGACGTTTCCAGACGCTATCGATTGGAGGGAAGACTCTCCTGAGGCGCTCGGAAGTAGAAGAATTCCAACCTAAACCTCCGGGTCCTCCCCCGAAGGGCAGGCGTCAAAGACGGAAGTAGCTGCGCTTAACGCAGATTCAGCTAACGGCCGCCCTGGCGCAAGAATGGTTTTGTGAGCGTGCCAGCATTGATTTCAAGGGGATAGAACGCTGGAGCTCTTCTCGGAAAATGTCCGGCAAGAGATCCCAAAAGACCTAAAGCACACTCGAAAGCAGGTTCGTCGGATGTTCGCAGGATCGTTGAAAACTCGTGCATCGGTTTCTAGTCTAAACTATTGAACTGACGTAAGTTGCAGGATGGCGCTCCGCATTCCAGCTGAAGGTCCGTTGGAAGTGTGCAACGGGCACCTGAATACTCACAAGAATCAAGCACTTGGAAGTGTTGGCTCCCGCAGCACTGCAAATCAATTCCGCACAAATTGGTCGAATTTTCGTGGTATTATCGGCTCGAATTTTTGTGGTATTTCGGTGGATTTAACGCCCGGAAATCCCGCCTCTTACCGCGACTTACCACGACTTACCGCCACTGCAACATAAATAAGAAACTCACAAGCACCCTAACCGGTCCCGGCCTTGCCGCTCCTACGCGACACTGCGTTCGCGCACCTGCTCGGATGTCAGGCCGTACAGCGGTGGTGTGGGCACGCCAAGCATGGCGAGATAAATGTAGATCTGGCCGCGATGGTGGATTTCGTGCTCCATCATCAGGCGCAGCCACTTCCACGTGGTAAGCGACGCGCCGTCCGGCGTGGTGCACCTGCGCTGCATGCCCGCTTCGCCCAGTTGCGAAATGATCCCCACTGTCTCTCGGTGCATCCGCTCTTTGAACTCGATGACCTCGGGCAGGCTGGTCGCCAACTCCTTGCCGCATCCGCTGTACCGGCTGGGTTTGCCTTGGATGGTCTCGCCAAACATGTAGCGTTCGATCGCTCCCATGTGACGGACCAGGTCGCCAAGGGTGAACTTGCCTTCGCGATAGGACCAATCCAATTGCTCGGCGGGAATCGAGCGCACAACCCGCATGGTGCGCTGCTGCACTTTATCGAGGTAATCGAGAAAAACGTCCAGACTCTGGATCTGCATGGCTCTTTTTTAGACGAAGGGATGACAGTTGAGATTCCGTTTTTGTGTGGGCGACGCATCCTGTATGCTGTCTGCGCTCGAAACACCGGTTCTTGATAAGCAGTCTAGCCAGCACAGCCGAAAAGGAGAGTTTATGAAACTCAGCTATGTATCGCGAATTCTATCTGTAGCGTTGACCCTGGTTTTGCTCGCTAGCCTTTCTGTGGCGCAGAGCACTTCGGCGAGCAAGCCCGCAGCGGGCAGCAGTTCTGCCAGCAGTCAACCCACCGGCGCCCTCATCGACATCAACTCCGCCAGCAAGCAGCAGCTAGCCACGCTGCCCGGCATTGGCGACGTCTACTCGCAGAAGATCATCGACGGCAGGCCTTATCACAACAAGACGCAGCTGAAGACGAAAGACATTATTCCCGCTGCTACTTACGACAAGATTTCGAGCATGATCATCGCCAAGCAGAGCAAGTCGAAGTAGGCGTTCGAGTCTGACGTCTTTCGGGGCGGCTGAAAACCCAGGCGACGTCGAGGCTCGGGTAGAGCTAGCCTTCAGGCCAGCGTCTAAGTGTTTCATTTTATGTTTTGGAGTCGGCTTTAGAGCTTGCTCCAATTTCCCGCCGTCGTGATGACCGAGTAGAGCGAACCTTCAGGTTCGCGTCTAAAGTGCTTTGTATATATTTCAGAGCCGGCTTCAGCCGGCGACAACAACTCTATTTCAGCAGCCTATTTAGGGCGTCACGCGCTTATGACGGTAAGGGCGTGCTCGCCTGCTGGCGCGCTTGAATTTCGATGTACACGTTGATCAGCGAGACCGCGGCGGGGGTGACACCGGGAATGCGGCTGGCCTGGCCCAACGTCTGCGGGCGCACCCGGCTGAGTTTCTCGTTCATCTCGCGCGACAGGCCCGAGACCTTGCCATAGTCGAACCAGTCGGGAATCATGCGCTGTTCGGAGCGCTTCAGCCGCTCGATCGCCTTGGTCTGCTGATCGAGGTAGCCGGAGTACTTGATTTCCGTCTCGACCGACTTCAGCTCATTGCGGACGGCAGTTGTCAGTTGTCGGTTGCCGGTTGTCAGTAACTCAACGCTATCGCCAGCCGTGAGTTCAACTTCCTTTAAGGTTGTCATCCCGACCGAGGACTTCAGTCCGAGCGGAGGGACCTGCTGCTCGCTTGAAGCGGGACGATTTTGCTTTGCGGAAATTCTCTCGCCATCAACACGCTCGAAGAACGCCGGCGCCAATCGCCTCAACACAGGCGCGAGGCTTTCAATCTGCACCTCGGGTCGCCGCAGAAGCTGCGCAAGCGTTACTCCCGCACTCTTGGCTTCCTTCAGAAGGTCGAGCGTCCGCGCGGAATCTTCACTGACAACGGACAACTGACAACCGACAACTGCTTCATTCACGCGCGTCCGCTCCAGCAGATTGCGCATCGCCTTCATGCGTTCCTGCTTGGCCAGATAGTCGGCCCAAGCGGCATCGTTGATGAGTCCCACGCGACGTCCATGCGGCGTCAGCCGGCGATCGGCGTTGTCGATGCGCAGGTGCAGGCGAAATTCGGCCCGCGAGGTGAACATGCGATACGGCTCGTTCGTCCCTTTGCTGATGAGGTCGTCGATGAGGATCGCCGTATACGCTTCGGTGCGATCGAGAATCAGGGGCGGCTCGCCCTTTACCCGCAGCGCAGCATTGATCCCGGCCATCAATCCCTGACACGCCGCCTCCTCATAACCGGACGTCCCGTTGATCTGGCCGGCGAGGTAGAGGTGCGCGATCTTCTTGGTCTCCAGCGTGCGCTGCAGCTCGGTCGGATCGATGGAGTCGTACTCGATCGCATAGCCCGGGCGCAGCATCTCCGCGTTCTCCAGGCCGGGGATCGACTTGATGATGGCCAGCTGCACCTCAATCGGCAGCGACGTGCTCATGCCGTTGACGTAGATCTCGTGCGTGTTCAGGCCCTCGGGTTCGAGGAAGAGCTGGTGCGTTTCCTTGTCGGGAAACTTGACGATCTTGTCCTCGATCGACGGGCAGTAGCGCGGCCCGATCGACTGGATCTGCCCGCTGTACATGGGCGAGCGATGCACGTTTTCGCGGATGATGCGGTGGGTCTCGGCCGTGGTGAACGCGATGTAGCACGGCACTTGCTTATCGTGATGCGCTACCCGTTTTGTTCTGAAGCTGAATGGCGTGGGATCGTCGTCGCCGGGCTGCACGGTGAACTTCGACCAGTCAATGCTGCGCCCGTCTAGGCGCGGTGGCGTGCCGGTTTTCAGGCGGCAGCCGCGCAGGCCCAGCGCCTTCAGCGACTCACCCAACAACACGGCAGGCGGCTCTCCGCTGCGGCCGGCGGGGTATTGCTGCTCGCCGCAATGAATCAGGCCGTTAAGAAATGTTCCCGTGGTGATAATGACCGCCTGCGCTCCGACGGTGCGGCCATCGCGCAGCTTGATGCCGCGAACAACACGCTCTTCGCTATTCGCTGTTCGCTCTTCGCCGAAAGCCAACTCAACCCGATTGTCATCCCGAGCGGAGCGAAGCGGAGCCGAGGGCCCCCTATCGTCTGCAGCAAAAGCATCCTTGTCATCCCGAGCGAGGACTTCAGTCCGAGCCGAGGGATCTGCGGTTCGCCTCGCGACCCTTGGAAGGGGCACGCCTTCAGGCGTGCCGTCAGCTCCACTCCCTAAATTAGGAGTGGGCTTCAGCCCACGGCAGTCTTCAATGATCAGTTCAGCTACTTCGGCCTGCTTGATCTTGAGGTTGGGCTCCGACTCCAACATCTCGCGCATCTTCTGGCGATATTGCTGCTTGTCACACTGCGCCCGCGGAGACCACACGGCCGGCCCGCGCGAAGTATTCAGCAGGCGAAACTGGATGCCGACGGCGTCGGTCACCTCGCCCATGATGCCGCCCAGGGCGTCCACTTCGCGCACCAGGTGTCCCTTGGCGATGCCGCCGACCGCAGGATTGCACGACATCTGCGCGATCAGGTCGACGTTCAGGGTGTAGAGCGCGGTGTTCAAACCCATGCGCGCGGCGGCCATGGCGGCTTCGCATCCGGCATGACCGGCGCCGACCACGACAACGTCGTAGGTTTCGGTGAATTGCAAGAAGATTAACCCCAAAATGGGCCGCTGCGGCGGCCAGTGCGTTAATTCTATCAACTCTGGAGGATGGGCCTGACTCTTGTGAAGAGCCTGAACGTTCACAGCTTGTGGGCCGCCGCTCTCCTCCCGTATAGTGTTCTCACTTCCTGGTGCCAATTCTTATGTGGGGGAAATGATGGAATTGCAAGCTTTCTTGACTGCGCTCGAGGAGCGCATCGCCCGCTACGATCTTCTCTGCCATCCGTATTACAAGGCCTGGACCGCCGGCCAGCTCACGCGCGAAGATTTACGTGAATACGCCGGCGACTATTACCACCACGTCGCCGCTTTCCCGGCTTACCTGAGCGCGTTGCACTCGCGGCTGGACGACGGCGAGCTGCGCCGGGCCGTGCTGCGCAATCTGTGTGGCGAGGAGATTGAAGGCCGTCCCCACAGCGAGTTGTGGCTGGATTTTGCCGAAGGCATGGGCGCCGATCGCGAACAGGTTCGCCGGCACGAACCGCTGCCCGAGGTGTGCGAGCTGATTGCCGGATTCCGCCGCGTCGCCCGCGAGGGATCGACAGCCGAGGCGCTGGCCGCGTTTTACGCTTACGAGTCGCAAGTGCCGCGCGTGGCCAAGGAAAAGTCTGATGGCCTGGCCCAGCGCTACGGCGCCGATGCGAAGACCTGCGGATATTTCCAGCTGCATCAGTTTGCCGACGTGGAGCATGCGGACGTCTGGCGCGAATTGTTGAGCGCGGAAATTACGGCGAATCCGCAGCAAGCCGAAGCTGCGCTGGACGCAGCCGAGACCGCGGCGCAATCGTTGTGGCATGCGCTGGATGGGATGGAAGCCCGGCGGACTGCAGTAGCGGCGTAAGCCAGCTGCTTGTCTGGGTCAACGTCGACCGTCGACCGACCTGCTTTTCTGCCGGTGAATATGCGGTTGCCGCCTCCACGTCGGGAACCGCAGATCCTTCGACTACGCGCCCGCCGACCCGCAAACCACGCGGGTCGGAAAACAGAAGCGGGCGCTCCGCTCAGGATGACAATTTAGAGAAACATCCGATGGCGCAGCTGAAGCGGCGCCCCTCCCGAACCGTTCACGCCCGCTCGAAGGCATGCTTGGCATGCAGTTCTTCCAGCGCGTGGTCCTTGGCCGCATGGAAGACCTGACTCTGCGCCAGCAGTCCGTCGGTGGCGCGCGCGTAATCTCCCGCCAACTCAATCATGCCGCGAGCGGCTAAATCCTTGGCCGCGGCTACCAGTTTGTCCAGCGTGTTCGGATCGGCAGCTCCCAGATACTGCGCATCGCAGGGATCGGCGATCAGCACCGGCCGGCGCTCGTTGCCACTCCCCCAGAAAACCTTGCGTGCGACAAACTCCTCCACCTGCTCCGCCGTGGCGTTAGAGAAGGCGAAGTGTTTGTGCCGGATGCTGTAGCTGCGGCTCGACACTGGAACCGGCTGCCGCTTGCCCGACTTCAGCAGCTCCAGCTGCTTCTCGTCGAGCGCCTTGCGCGCTGTGTTGATGCAGACCCAAAGCGTCAAGTCGCTGTCCAGCGACGGCAGCGCCTCGCGCACGGTCTGCGCCAGGTTGAGGGCAAGGTCGGCGTGCAGCGGACCGCCGTCGGCCAGTCGCAGGGTCCCATGCAAGACATACCAATCGCTGCCGCCCTCAGAGCGATGAAACGGCCATTCCAACTCGATGCGCACGGGCATGCCGTGCAGGGTAACTCCAGTAAAGACTTTTTCCATTGCCATGCGATTGTAAGAACTCGTCACCCGTCGCGCCGCAAGCCAGTCGGGCATTGGCGGCGACGACCGCAGTGAAGCAAGATGTCAATCTCAATTATGCCGCAGGACCGGCTAAGTTGGGGAAGCCCCTTGGTATTCCGAAGAGTTCGAAAGCGTCTACTGACAGCTGAGGTTGAATTTAAGGCTAAAGGCGCCGTGGCTTCCCGGCTGGAATATGGCTGTGCCCCCGTTAGTCGGAGGCTGCTGATCTTTGGTTGTGATCATTCTGGATGTCTCCCAGCTGGTTTGGGAAGGGTCATTCGGGCGATGCATGCAGGTCACCTCCCAGAGAGGATCATCGTTCGTCTGTGGAATGCTCCAGTTATGACACGTCGGGCGCCACCGAGTTCCGTTCGTGCCTATAGCCACCCAGGTGTAAAACAGGTCGGTCTCGCCGGCAGGGGCAAAGGCGTCACCCGCCAGATCCACCCTGTACTGGCCCGGCTTCACGGTCGTGCAAGTCGCACTGCGGATGGTGACCTGGGCCTTGGACGCTCGCGCGGCCGGATGGTCGGCAGCAGCCTTATTGGCCGCGGCTCTGTCGGCGGCAGCCTTGTCGGCAGCGGCTTTGTCGGCGGCAGCCTTATCCGCGGCGGCTTTCAGGGCAGCAGCTTTCTTGGCCGCGGCGCGCTGAGCAGCTCTTTGCGCGGCCCAGACTTCATCCTCGTTTTTGGCGGTGGCGGCATTGGTGGGCGCCGCCGTCTCCGGAGGTACATCCGAGACCAGGAGATCTACCTTGGCTCCGCTCTTGGCCATCTCCCCGGCCTTGGGAAATTCCTGCAGCACCATGTCGCGGGCTACGCCGGCTCGGGATTGCCGCTCGACTTCGCCGACGATCAGGTGATGTTCCGCGAGCGATCGCTGCGCCTCCTCCAGGCTTTGTCCCGTGACAGCCGGGACCTCGACCTGCGTTACCGGCGCGGACACCACCAGATCAATCGCCGTCCCGCGCTTCACTTGCTCTTCTGACGGAGGATACTGACTTATCACGACATTGGCGTCTTTGTTCGGCTCCTCGCGCGACGTGGTCTGTCCCACTTTGAGGTGAGAGGCCGCCAGGGCTGCGGTAGCTTCGTCCAAACTCTTGCCGCGCAGGTTTGGAACGGTTACCTGTCGCGGTGGCAACAGGTAAGCCAGCAATGCGATGGCGACGACAATAACACCAACTGCGATGCCCGCAATCAGGCGGAATTTCTTCCTGCCATTCGCAGACTCATCGTCTCCTCCACTGCCGGATGCCTCGCTGTAAGGTGGAATTGCGGGCTTCTCGGTCAGGCTTACCGTTCCTGGTGTTTCCGTAACGGCTTGCTGAGGCCCGGTTTTTTGCAGGCCCAGTTGTTTGCGTAGAGCGGTGATCAGCAGTTGAATGTCGGAGGTCCAGCGGGCGTGGGTCAGCTCAACGAAATTACGATAGGCCAGATCCTTGAGGTCATCGGGCAACTGATCCGGATGCGGCATGGTGGCGCCGCGAACGATCACCGGAATGACCGGAATATCGCGTCGCAGGGCCGAAGCAGTTTCCAGACGAACGAAATCCGTAGACTCGTCCAACCGCCTGATTCCGGTGTCACTCTTGGCGTCGAGCCAGTTCTTCCCGATGATGGCCAGCAGCACGCCACAGGTGGCAACGCTCTCGTCGATCACTTTGCGAAAGTCCCGCCCGGCTTCGATGGTAGTGACGTCCATGAACACCGAGTCTTCGCCGAATTGCTCGACCAGGTCATCGAACAAACGACCGGCTTCACCTTCCGTGTCGTTTCTGCGATAACTGATGAAGATTGCGCGCATCGCTGTTTTGCCGCCTCGCCCGCGGCTTGTTTTGATGGTTTGGACGAACGGTATCTCGATTCGCTACAGGGGTCAAGCGAGAATCGCCGCGGGTGGAAGCCTTGCTGCTATCGGACAGGAGGCTGCGATAGAATCCTCCAACCAAGACAGGAGCTGGGATCAGGTACTTTATGACCAAAGTGGAAAAACAGCGCTTCGATGCCCTCATGGAGACGCCCAGTGTCTATTTGTAGAGAACCTTTTGTAGAGAACCTTGCTCTCAAGCTCGTTATGGAATATCGGGCTGTTCCCAACTGGCAAAAGCTGGTGGATAAGCTAATGGAGGACGAGGAAGTTTTAGGTGGAGTCGAGCTGAAATTCCGAGATCTCCTCCACGTGCTCGAACATACTCCTAATCCTTCGGCAGCTCTGGAGACATTGCTTGGTCATCGCACGCGAACCGAGAAACCCCACTAACCCATTTACAATCGCTTCGATGTCTTTTCGCTTTCAAATTGAAGCTCGCGATGGTAAGGCGCGTGCCGGGCGTTTGTTTACTCCCCATGGTGAGGTGCAAACTCCGGTCTTCATGCCAGTGGGAACAGTGGGCACGGTCAAGGGTGTGCCGCAAGACACCCTGGAAGAGCTGGGCGTCGAGATCCTGCTGAACAACACCTACCATCTTTATCTGCGGCCCGGGGTCGAGATGGTCCGCCAGCTGGGCGGCGTGCAGAAGTTCATGTCCTGGGACCGGCCCATCCTGACCGACTCCGGCGGATTTCAGGTTTTCAGCCTGAGCGATTTGCGCAAAGTGACGGAAGAGGGCGTGGCGTTTCGGTCGCATCTCGACGGCTCTTCGCATTTCTTCAGCCCGGAGAGTGCGATCGCGGCAGAAATCGGGCTGGGCGCCGACATCATCATGGCCTTCGACGAATGCACTGAGCATCCGGCGGAGTACGCGCGTACTCAAGCCTCGATGGAGATGACGCTGCGTTGGGCGGCTCGCAGCAAGAAATATTTCGAGGAGCACAAACACGAGGTGCCATGGTTTTCGCGCGGACTGGAGTCCGCGAGGGATATCAAGGTGGCGCTAAACGGCACGGCTGAACATTCTGCCGAAAAACTCGAAAAGCAGATCCCTCGTCGGCCTGAAGGCCTCCTCGGGATGACAAATGAAAACAGTCGCAACGAGGCGGCCGAAGCCGCGCCCCTTCAAAGCGAGGGTCGACTTCAAGAGGCGGGCCAGGCTCGGGGCGCAGTTCAGACGCAAGTGCTGTTTGGCATTGTTCAGGGTGGAATGTTTCCAGACCTGCGCCGCGAATCAGCGCAGCGCACGGTCGAGCTGGATTTTCCGGGATATGCCATCGGGGGCCTGAGTGTGGGCGAGCCGCGACCTATGACCTACGAGATGGTAGTCTCCGCGATCCGCTTCCTGCCAGAGGACAAGCCTCGCTATCTGATGGGCGTGGGCACGCCGGAGGAAATTGTGCACTACGTCGCCATGGGTGTGGACATGATGGATTGTGTTCTGCCTACCCGCGCCGCCCGTCACGGACTGCTGTTTACGTCGGAGGGGCGCGTCACGATTAAGAACGCGCGCTACGCGAACGACGAAGGCCCGCTCGACCCCAATTGCGGCTGCAAGGTTTGCGCGCGCTACTCGCGGGCTTACCTGCGGCACCTCTATGCGTCCAACGAACTGCTGGCGCAAGTGCTTAACACCATTCACAATCTGGCGTATTACCTTGACACCATGCGTAAGGTGCGGCAAGCTATACAACTTGGGGAATTCGCGACTTTTCTATCCGGTGTCCGGCCACCGCATCTAGGTTCCGAATCCGCGCCATGACGGCGCGGCCCAGGAGCCCCGGAGAGCTGAACGTTCTTTAGCGGCTACCACTGTTAGGATCAGGCACCCAGCAGACGCGACTGCGGCGCTTGCCGCCAGCTACGGCTTTTGGCAAAGCGCGGTAAAATAGAGGTCAGGGCATATCTCTGGCGTTGCATCGCTACGCTGGCTGGCAATCTTGCCTTCCGGGCAACTGCGGCGCGGGCCGGAACGGAGACCCTGATGTTCCGTTGAAGTCCCCGAACATCCCAGAGTGTCTTGGACGCGAGGGATGGAGTTTGTCCGCGGCGCGCCCGGACCAGTGTGGGCCGTGACATCGGGATAGGGCGTTTTCGTTAGGAAATAGGGTGGAGCTTTGCCGCGGCAGGGCCACCTCCACGAAAGCAAAAAATCAATGGTGAGAGAGTCAGCTTTGTTTGCTCAGGGCATCGGTGGATCAGCCCCGATCCTGATGATGGTTGCGATCTTCGCAATCTTCTATTTTCTCTTGATCATGCCGCAACAGCGCCGCCAGAAGAAGTGGCAGGCCATGTTGTCGCAGGTCAAGCCGGGCGACAGGGTCGTCACCAGCGGTGGCTTGACCGGCGCCATCATGTCGGTCAAGGACGACGCAGTCGTTCTGCGCGTCCCTCCCGACAACATCAAAATTGAAGTGACGCGTTCCTCGATTGTCACCTTAACGACTCCGGAGGATCACCCGAAGTCTTAACCAGGGTTGCTGTTTCTCATGAACAAGAATCTCCTCGCTAAAACCGTTCTCATTATCGCGGTGCTGATCATCTTTCTGTTCGGCATCGTCGGCATTCCCAAAAGCTTCACGCCGCAAGGCTTGCTGGCCTCGCTGCAGCAGCGCATTCACCTGGGCCTCGATCTGAAAGGTGGCACTCACCTAATCCTGCAAGTCCAGGTCAATGACGCCATCAATGCGGATACGGACCGTACGATCGAACGCCTGAAGGAAGACCTCAAGTCGGCCAACGTCGCCTTCGGTGAGATCACCAAACCAGATCCCCAGGGTCATCCCGACGTCATAGAGATCAAGGGGCTACCTCCGGAGGGCTCGACCGAGTTGCGCCGTATCGTCAGCGACAAGCTGCCGGAATACGACTTGACTTCCGGAGCTCAGAACACCTGGACTCTGACCATGAAGCCGTCGGTCGCCGCCGACACCCGGAAGAAGGCAGTGCAGCAGGCGATCGAGACCATCCGTAACCGCATTGACCAGCTCGGCGTTTCCGAGCCGGTGATCCAGGAACACGGCTTGGGCGACTACCAGATTCTCGTGCAGTTGCCTGGCGTGGATGATCCTGCCCGGGTAAAGGAAATCATGCAGTCCACCGCTATGCTGGAAATCCGGCAAGCGGTAGGCGGCCCTTATCCTAGCGAAGATGCTGCCATGCAGGCCAATAACGGCGTGCTTCCTCCGGACACGGTTCTGATGAAAGGTACCGGTGGTGGCCATGGTGGCGAAGACACCGGCGAAGCTTACTGGCTCATCAGCCGCACTTCGGCGGTAAGCGGCAGTGACTTACGGTCGGCTGATGCCGGTACCGACGAAAATGGTCGGCCCGACGTAAACTTCACGCTCACCGGCGAGGGTGGACGGCGCTTTGCCGCCTTCACCGGCGCGCACGTAGGCGACAAGCTGGCGGTGGTGCTCGATGGCCGGGTTAAGCAGGTTGCGGTCATCCAGGAGCAGATTCACGATCAGGGCCGCATCTCCGGTTCGTTCACTCCGCAGGAAACCCAAGACGTGGCGTTGACCCTGCGCTCGGGCGCTCTGCCCGCCGGCATTAAATACTTGCAGGAAGTCACGGTCGGTCCCTCGCTGGGCGCCGACTCCATCCGTGAAGGCGTGCGGGCGGCAATCATCGGCATTGCCGTGGTCATGATCTTCATGCTGATTTACTACCGTGCCGCCGGCATCAACGCGGATTTAGCGCTGTTCTTGAACCTGGTAATCCTGCTCGGTTTCCTCGGATTCAGCGGAGCAACGCTCACCCTGCCGGGAATTGCCGGAGTCATCCTGACCGTCGGTATGGGCGTCGACTCCAACGTTCTGATCTTCGAGCGTATCCGCGAGGAGTTGCGACACGGCAAGACGCCGTCGTCGGCCGTGGACCAGGGCTTTGCTCACGCCTGGACAACCATCGTCGATACTCACGTTACGACGATTGTCTCCGCCATCATCCTGTTCCTGTTCGGAACCGGACCGGTGAAGGGATTTGCCGTGACCCTGAGCTTCGGTCTGGCGGCCAACCTGTTTACTGCGGTCTTCGTTTCGCGCGTAATCTTCGAAGCCATTCTCAATCGCCATCAGCGTGGCGAAGCACTGAGCATTTAAGGGGCTAGCGGTGGAGTTATTTCGTAATACCAACATCGACTTTCTAGGCAAGAAATGGTATTTCCTTGCCTTCTCACTGATCTTCAGCGTTGCCGGAATTTGCTCCATGCTGTTCTGGCACCACATTCCGCTGGGCGTGGAGTTCCGCGGCGGCACGCTGGTCTACGTCAAGTTTGCCCAGACCCCGGATCTCGATCAGATCCGCAAGGTTTTGGATCGGGCAGGCCTGCACGATCCTCGCATTCAGCGCTTCGGTCCGACTTCGGACAACGAAGTGCTGGTTGACCTTGGTCTGCAGGAGACCAGTGAAGCGGCGCTCGATGTGGGCAAGAACACCATCATCCACGCCCTCGAGCCCGCCAATGCCGCGGGCAAGCTGGACATCAACAACACGGGCGCGGCCAGCTTGCAGCAATATCTGATGCAGAAGGACCCGCTGCACCTGGGCACCGACGCGGACCAACGTTACTCGGCCATCGCCAAGCAGATTGACGACTTCCGTAACAAAGAACGGGGCGGAATCCTGACCTCGCTCGATGAACTGCGCGGCGTGGTCCCGGCAGAGGTGCTGAGCTCTTTGCAGCAGGATTTTTACACCTCCGATTTCGTGGTGCGAAATGTCGAGATCGTCGGCCCGCAAGTGGGTTCGCAGCTGCGCCATCAGGCCATCATGGCCACCCTGTATTCACTGGCCGGCATGCTGGTATATCTGTGGTTCCGCTTTGAAATGATTTACGGCATCGGCGCTGTAGTGGCCTGCTTCCACGACACCATCATCACCGTGGGCTTTTTCTCGCTGCTCGACAAGGAGATCAGCCTTACCGTCATCGCGGCAATTCTGACCCTGATCGGCTACTCGATGAACGACACCATCGTCGTGTTTGACCGCATCCGCGAGAACATTAAGCTGCTTCGCCGCGAACCCCTGGCCGACATCGTCAACAAGAGTATTAATCAAACCTTGAGCCGGACGATTCTCACCTCGGGCCTGACGTTCCTGACGGTGCTGTCGCTGTACGTGTTCGGCGGAGAAGTGTTGCGAAATTTCTCACTCGCCCTGGTGATTGGAATTCTCATCGGCACCTACTCCTCCATTGCGGTGGCCGCGCCTATGCTGGTGGCCTACCAGGATTGGCGCGCAAAGAGGGCTGGAGAGGTGGCGATTCAGCGTATGAGTTCGCCGCGAGGCAAGGCTAACGATAAGGTTAAGGTCAAGGCGTAAGCCTGGAAGAGCACAAATCTAGACGCCCGCGCCCCAGCAAGTGCCAACGCGACTGCTGGGGTGTATACTTCGGGTCGCCGTTTTTTTCCAAGCAGCCGTTCTCGCTGCGGGTTGCTCCCCGGGCCAAAAAATCGTTAGAGGCGGCTTAGGTTTTCTGGGCACTTATTCCGGAGGACCGGTGTCTAAGGTACAAGAGAGTTTCTTTCGGAGAACAGGTATGTTTGAAGACAGCCTCGTAGAATCGGGAGGCAGGCTTAAAACCAGACAGGGAGCCACTACCGCGCTCTCGTTCGTGCTGGAGATTATATTTCTCGGCATCTTGGTTTTGTTGCCGTTGATTTTCACTGAGGCCCTGCCCCGGCAGCAATTGATGACGTTTCTGGTGGCCCCGCCGCCTCCACCACCGCCGCCTCCACCGCCGGCGGCTGCTCCGGTCATCGTCAAGAAGATTCAGAGCGAGCTGGATAACGGGCAGCTGCGCACGCCGACGGCAATTCCCAAGAAGATCCAAATGATTAAAGAGGACGAAGCCCCGCCAAATACCGGACCAGCCGGAGTCGTGGGCGGCGTTCCCGGTGGCGTTCCCGGTGGCACCATGGGTGGCGTTTTGGGCAGCGTAATGAGCGGTATGCCGACCGCTGTGCCCAAGGCCGCAACTCCCCAGAGGGTTCGTGTTTCCCAGGGCGTGTCTCAGGGATTGCTGATTCACAAGGTGCAACCGCAATACCCGCCGCTGGCGCGGCAAGCCCGTATCCAGGGTACGGTGGTGCTGCAGGCGCTGATCGGCAAGGACGGCGCAATCCAGAACTTGCACGTGGTCAGCGGCCATCCGATGCTCACCAATGCGGCCCTGGAGGCGGTCAAGGAGTGGCGCTACAAGCCCTACTACCTCAACGGTGAGCCGGTGGAAGTTGAGACCACGATCAACGTGAACTTCACCCTATCGGGAGAGTAGGCGTTTACCGTTGCCTGTTATTTGCATCTAAGTTCCATGCCGGTCGTGCTGTTCTTGGGCGCGACCGTCGCTCGTTGAGTCTTTCGCCCCGGGGTTACAAGTCCGGAAGGGTAACCCCGAAGCGAAGGGAATCGGCTCCAGAAGCTCGAATCACCCGCAGTAACCTAGTGTTCTGCTGTAACCGAAAGTTCCGAGGAGGAAAAGTCAACTCATGTTCCTAGCTAACCTTGCAAGCTACGCCCTCAGCCACGTGCCTACGGCTGCCGCCTGGATTTTCCAGGAAGCCCAGGTAGGTTGGGACCCGGTCTCGCTCTGGAGACAGATGGGCATCCTGGCCAAGATCGTTGTCGTGATTCTGTTCATCATGTCAGGATGGTCGATTGGCGTAATGATCGATCGCGCCATGGCGTTCAGCGCTGCCCGCAAGCAGTCGCGCGCCTTTGCCCCGCGGTTGCCGGTGCCTTGCGTGAAGGCAAGATCGACGAAGCCATCAAGGTCGCCGAGCGCAACAAGAAAAGCCACCTGGCTAAGGTCGTCGTCGCGGGCTTGCAGGAATTTAGAGCCCACGGCGATTCCGCCGACATTCCGGGCGAGCAGATCGAAGCTTCCAAGCGCGCCCTGGAACGTGCCGAAGCCATCGTTCACGCCGAGTTGAAGCGCGGATTGGGCGGTCTGGCCACCATCGGATCCACCGCTCCCTTCGTGGGACTGTTCGGCACCGTGGTCGGCATTCTGAACGCCTTCAAGGAAATTTCGAGCCAGAAGGCCACCGGTCTGGGCGCCGTGGCGGGCGGTATTTCCGAAGCCCTGGTGACTACCGCTATCGGACTGTTCGTCGCGATTCCGGCTGTCATGATGTTCAACTACTTCACCAACAAGGTGGAAGCTTTCGACGTGGAAATGGATAACAGCTCCAGCGAGCTGATCGATTATTTCCTGAAGCGTCGCAGTGTTCGCCGGTAATGGGGAGAGCTCGGCGCAGTTAGTACTGCAGAATCGCTGACTCCAGCCGACAGGAGGTTGAACTTCAATGGCACTCGCATTACGTAACGAAGGCAGCAAAGTCAATTCCAACATCAACGTGACCCCTATGGTGGACGTGATGTTGGTGCTGCTCATTATTTTCATGGTCATCACGCCCATGTTGCAGAAGGGCGTCAGCGTCGACATGGCCAAGGTAAACAGTCCGACACCCATGCCGGATGCGGACAAAGAAGACGCCTTGCTGATCGCGATTATGCGCGACGGCAAGACCTACCTTGGCAGCGACCAGATAAAGGTCGACGACCTTACCAACAAGGTGAAGGACCGCCTGGCCAATAAAGTGGACAAGCGGGTCTTCATCCGGGCGGATTCACGCGCCAAGTATGGCGCCGTGGTGGACGTGGTAGACAACGTCCGCTCCGCCGGGGTCGATGACGTGGGTTTGTTGACCGAGCAGACACAAAACAATCCGGCGAACAAGAAGCCGCCTGCAGGGGCGTCGACGGGCGCTGGCGCCCAGTAGGGAGCATTTTATGTCAATGGCAATGGGAGGGAGCAGCGGGCCCTCAGCCGATATCAACGTAACGCCGCTGATTGACGTGTTGCTGGTGCTGCTCATCATCTTCATGGTGATCACGCCGCTGACTCCGAAAGGCCTGGACGCGCTTGGTTCCGCAGCCGCCCAAGGACAAGCAGCAGCAACCGCCAAGCAACGACCGTACCATCGTGGTGCAGGTCCTTAAGGGGCCCGGCGATAAGCCGGCGCTCAAGATCAACCAGGACGACGTCACGTGGGACACTCTGGAAGGCCGTCTGAACGACATCTTCAAGACCCGCGCCGAAAAAGTGATGTTCGTCAAGGCCGATACGGACCTTCCCTTCAACGATGTGGCACAAGTCATCGACATCGCGCACGCTGCCGGTGTCGATAAAGTCGGGCTGATCACGGCGAAAATCGAAGCCGGCGGTTAGCCACCTCTAGCACCAGGAACGTGATTCGGCGACACTCCTCCTTCTGAGCAGCGAGACGGCTCTGGCAAGCGTCTCGCTGTTCCTCGGAACCCGAACCACGGCAACGGAGAGTGATTACAACCATGAACAAGAGCGGACGGGTACTGACGGTACTTGCTGTTCTGCTTGCGCTGCTGTCGTCAGTAGGTTGCAATAAACTGCGGGCGCGCGATCAACTCAACAAGGGCGTCCAAGCCTACAAAAACGCAAAATACGAAGACGCGATCGAACATTTCAAGAACGCGGTTGATCTGGATCCCAGCTTGACCAATGCCCGTCTTTATTTGGCAACCGCGTATGCCCAGCAATATATTCCCGGCGCCGATTCTCCCGACAACAACCGTTATGCGGAACAAGCGATTGAGGTGTTCAAGCAGGTTCTGGATCAGCATCCTCCCAAGGAGCAACAGATCCACAGCCTGAAGGGCATCGCTTCCCTCTACTTCCAGCAGAAGAAGTTCGATCAGGCCCAGCAGTACTACAAGCAAATCGCAGAGCTTGATCCCAACGATCCCGAAACCTATTATTCGCTGGCCGTCATCGACTGGATGGAAGCCTACCAGCCCGACCAGAAGGCCCGGGCTGAGCTGGGCATGAAGCCGACGGATGAACTGAAGGACAAGAAAGCCTGCAGCCAGCTCAAGCAGGTGAATGCGCAGAGGGTCGAGGACGGCATTCAGAATCTGCAGAAGGCGTTACAGCTTCGTCCTGATTACGATGATGCCATGGCGTATCTGAACCTGCTCTACCGCCAGCGTGCCGAGTACGAGTGCGATAACTCCGATGCTCGCAAAGCCGACCTCAAGACGGCTGACGATTGGGTCGACAAGACCATGGCCACGAAGAAACAGAGGCTCGAGAAAGCTGGTCCCTCCGGCATCATCACCACCGACACCACGCAGTAAGACGTAGCCGAGCCGGATATCTCGCTTCGTCTATTCGCCCCTCCGCAAGGAGGGGCGTTTTCGTGTGCACTGACCGCTGTGCCCCAGGTTCGCCCTTACGTTGGGCTAACCTGGGATCGCTGGCGGATGGCCACCCTCTCGCCAAAACCGGCCGAGAAGGATTGGGCACCCAAGCTGAATCGTAATGTATAGTTCTGCTGCGAAAGGGTGGGCCACCCGGCCACCCTCGACATGATAGGCCGGGCCACCCGCCCGGGGAGGTCTTTAGAAGTATATGGGTGCAAGGGAAGTGTTCTTGGTTCAACACGTGCACGTTTTGGACGATGGAGAGGAGGACGTGAAGACTATCGGCATCTACTCCACGAGGGAGGCTGCTCAACGGGCGGTTGATCGACTACGATTGCAACCTGGGTTTCGCGATGCGCCGGATGGTTTTTCAGTTGACCTTTACGGGGTTGACCAGGACTGTTGGGAAGGCGGTTATGTAACCCTTCCTGGAGGGCGCGAGAATGGGCGGAGCTGAGTATGGCAGGTGGCCCACCCAACTGACCTGAGGTTGCGCCATCCAAGCCGGGTTTGCTTGGGTGGGGATCTTGTGTCCCCGGCCACAGCGATGTCCCGGTCACTGCTTTGGTGTGGGCATCGGTGCCTCTGCCGGTTCCACGAACTTCGCGCCGTCAATCGGCACGTTCTGCTCCACCTGATCGATCTGGATGGTAAAGCTCCCGCTGGGCCGGGCAATTGTCCAGCGATACGGCGTCTTCACCCCTCCGGCATCGCGATAGTCGGCGAAATCCACCTGTGTCGGATTCAATCCCAGCGGCGTATCGGCGTAATGCACCATGCGCACCAGCAGGCCCGAGTTCCGGTCGAAGTAGAGTTTCACCGGTGGCTTGCCTTGGGTGAAACCTAGCACCACGCTGGTCTCATGCTCACCGACCTTTTCAGGATGCTCCTGCAGTTTCAGCTCGGTAAACTCATGCTCGAACTGCGTGGGATAGAACGCCTCGGCATCGAGCTTCGCGGCTTCCTGATCGGGAGCTGACATCTCCCGCGTGGGATGCCCGGGAAAGGCAATCCAGCCACCCTGTCCGTTATAGGCAGTGACGCTGTCGCCCTTGGGCATGTGCATCACCGACACCCGCTGGTCGGGAGCCTTGGTGTAAATATCGATAGCAATCGGCTGACCCTCAGGCATCAGAGCTTTGCCCTTTTCCACGCGAGTGGAAACCTTGTCGAGAGCGGCTTGGCCTCCCAGGGCTTGGATATATTTCGCCAGAACTGGATCACCGGACGGCAGCTTGGCGGGATCCATGTCGTGGTCGTGCATGTCTGCCATCGCTTCCGGCTTGGCGCCTTCCGCCAGGATCGCGGGAATCGCCTGGGGATGAGGCGAGCCGCGATGACAAGTGTTGCAGGTGACCCCGCGTTTGCCGTCGAAGTTGTTCTTGTTGATGGCAAACATCATCTGCATCATCTCGCGGGCGGTTTTCTTCTCATCCTTGTCGTCCTTGTCGAACTCGAGCTTACCGGCCGGAGTGGCGACGTGACAGAACCCGCATTCCACCCCCAGCGCCGCGGTAATGAACTGCATGGAGGGGATCAACTGATCCGCCGGTATGTCTTTCAGCACCCGGATATTCTTATATTTCTGCCCCGCGGTTTGAGTAGCCGCTCCGGCATTCGGCGGTTGCGACTGAGCCGGCCGCGCGTTGGCGCTAATCATCGCTCCTGCAACAATAAATGCAAAAACTCCGGCCGCTGCGAAACCGGCGTTTTTCCCCGGACGGCCCGGTCGCTCAATTGGGTTTTCCACGTATCCTACCCTTCTGCTGAGATGAGTAATGGAAGTCTAACAAAACGCTACGGGAGGAACCCGTCGGGTGCTCCGCCGAGTCGTGGGTCAGTTTGAATAAGGATGCGTGCCTTTCGCGTACCGGCGCCAATCGGCACGCCCAGATCCCTCCCTACGCAACAGACGCTTGCTTGGGATGACAATCAAACTGACCCACTACCCTCGCCGCCAGGCGTCACACCCTCCTGTGACATCTCCCCTCGCGGCCCAGGAATCATTTAGTACAATCCAATCTTCTGTGGATGGGTGCGTTAGCCGCCCGCCTTCCGCCCTCTGCTTCCGCAGAACATCTCTCGAGCCGTGTTCTGCCACGCAAGCCGGGCCGACGCCTCAGAGGTACAAGTCATGTTCAAACGAGTACTGATCGCCAATCGTGGCGAGATCGCCGTGCGTATTATCCGGGCCTGTCGCGAGATGGGCATCGAGTCGGTAGTCGTCTTCTCTGACGTGGACCGCAAGGCGTTGCACGTTCGCAAGGCTGACTACGCTTATCCCATCGGTCCGGCTACGGCGAGCGAGTCTTACCTCAACGTCGACAAGATTCTCGACGTAGCCCGCCGCAGCCAAGCCGAGGCCATCCATCCCGGCTACGGATTTCTCTCCGAGAATGCGCGCTTCGCGCGAGCTTGCGCCGATGCGGGGGTGAAGTTCATCGGGCCGTCGCCGGAGTCGATGGAGATGATGGGCTCCAAGACCCGGGCGCGACAAAACATGAAGCGTGCGGGGGTGCCGTTTGTTCCCGGCTCCGAGCGCGGATTGGACTTGGACGCAGCCGAGCGCCTGGCAGAGCAAATTGGATATCCGGTGATGCTGAAAGCTGCGGCTGGCGGCGGCGGTAAAGGCATGCGCATGGTGTCCTCGGCGGCCGAGTTGCATTCGGCCTACGAGAATGCCCGCAGCGAAGCGCAGCGCTCCTTCGGCGACAACGAGGTTTACCTGGAGAAGTTCATCGTCAACCCGCGCCACGTCGAGATGCAGATCTTCGGTGACGAGCACGGTAACCTCGTCTATCTTGGCGAGCGCGAATGTTCGGTGCAACGCCGGCACCAAAAGGTGATGGAAGAGTCGCCGTCGCCGATCGTCGACGAAGACATGCGCCACCGCATGGGCGAGATCGCAGTTCGCGTGGCCAAGGCCGCGAATTATCACAATGCCGGCACCATTGAGTTTCTGGTCGATCAGGAACGCAATTTCTACTTCCTCGAAATGAACACACGCCTGCAGGTGGAGCATCCGGTCACCGAACTGGTGACCGGACTCGATCTGGTGCACCTGCAAATGCACATAGCCTCAGGGGAGGAGCTGCCATTTAAGCAGGAAGACATCCAGATGCGCGGACATGCCATCGAGTGCCGTATCTACGCCGAAGATCCGGACAACAACTATTTTCCATCGCCAGGGCAGATCACGCGTCTGATTTCTCCCTCGGGGCCGGGCATTCGCCGCGACAGCGGTATGTATGAAGGCTGGACCGTGCCCATCGAATACGACCCACTCCTGGCCAAGTTGGTCGGCTATGGCGAGGATCGCGAGCAAGCCATCAACCGCCTGCTGCGGGCGCTGTATGAGTATTTCGTCGGCGGCATCAAGACAAATGTTTCGCTGTTTCGCCGCATCCTGAAAGATCCGGATTTTCGAGCGGGTAATCTTGATACCGGCTTCCTTGATCGTCTGCTGACCAAACCAAGCAATGAAACCGACGTGCGCCGTCCGATCATGGCCGCGGTTGGGGCAGCCATCTTCGCGACCATGGATCCGAAAGCGACCTTGCCGGGCGCGAACGGCGCCATGTCGTTGAACGGGAATTCGGTTTCACCGCCCGGGGCTTCGAACTGGCGGCGCACCGCTCGCGCCGAGGCTCTGCGCGAGCGATAGCGAGACTGCCCCGCCCTAGCCGACGCCAGGCTAGAACGGGGCACCCGCGATAAGCGCAATTCGACAGATTGCTAAAGGCTAAGAGCTAAAAGCGAAGAGCTAAAAGCGAAGAGCGAGAACTTCATGACCTACGATGTTGTAGTCGACGGCAAGACTCATCAGGTGGAACTCACCCGCGGCCAGAAAATCTGGCACTGCAAAATTGATGGCCAGGAGATGGAAGTTGATGCCGCGTTGACCGCGCGAGACGTGCTCTCGGTTCTGGTTGAGGGCAAAGCCTACGAGATCAAACGCGAGCGCTCGCTGCAGGGCGAGTTGCATATGGTGATCGGCAGTGCTCGCTATGCCGTGGACGTGCAAGATCCGCGTTCGCTGCGCACTCGCCGCGTCGGTTGCCGGGTCCGAGGCTGGTCCGCAAAAAGTTAAGGCTCCCATGCCCGGGAAGATCGTTCGCATCCTGGTCAACGAGCACGACGAGGTCAAAGCCGGACAGGGCATCATCGTGATGGAAGCCATGAAAATGCAGAACGAGATGAAGTCTCCCAAGGACGGCAGGGTGCAAAAGATTCTGACTGCAGAAGGCTCAACCGTCAACGCCGGCGATACGCTGGCTATTGTTGAATAGCTGTCAGCCATCAGCTATCAGCCGTCAGCTCACGCATTGCGAGATAGGCGCCAGGTCGGAGATCCGATCATCCTTCGAGTACCAATCTGCTCAGCATCACGATCCGCTTTCTTCCATTTGGCATCGTTCCTTGCTTAGCAATTTCGTGATGCCTTGAAAGCGGGTCGGTCTGAGAGCTGACGGCTGACAACTGCTTCTCCCTCCTATAATGTTGCGATGGCAAAGCACTGGAAGACCAAGCTCATACATTCGGATGTCCAGGTTCCGCAAGGTTTTCGTTCGCTTGCGCCTCCGGTTTATCGCGGTTCGACCACCCTCTTTCCTAGTGCCGCGGCGGTCACCGACGAGTGGGACCAGTACGACGCCGGATACACTTACGGTCTTTACGGCACTCCCACAACGCTGGAGCTGGCCTGCCGCATCTGCGAACTGGAACAGGGCTATCGCACGATCGTCACGGCGGGCGGCCAAGGCACAATCTCGCTGATCAACCTCGCGCTTCTGCGGGCTGGTGATCACGTGCTGGTTCCGGAGAGCATCTACGGTCCTAACCGGAAGTTTGCCAACGATGTGCTGCGCCGCTTCGGAGTAGAAGTCTCGTTCTACTCGCCAGATATTGCAAGTGGAATCGCCGATCTGATCCGGCCAAATACTCGTCTCATCTGGTGTGAAAGTCCAGGGTCTATCACCATGGAAGTGCAAGACGTTCCCGCCATTGCCGAGGCCGCGCATGCGGCGGGAGCGTTGGTCGTAATCGACAACACCTGGTCAGCCGGCGTGTACTTCGACGCGTTCTCTCACGGCGCCGATGTCACCATGCAGGCGCTTACCAAGTATGTCGGCGGACACAGCGATTTGCTATTAGGATCGGTCACGACCCGGGACAAGAACATTTACCAGCGGCTGGGCGCGACTCATCAGCTGATAGGCTGTGCTGCCTCGCCGGATGACTGTTCGTTGGCTTTGCGGGGCATGAAAACTCTGGCTGTGCGACTAGACAAGATTGAGGCGTCAGCGCTATCGATTGCCCGCTGGCTGGCCGAACGCGAGGAGGTTGAGTCTGTCCTTCATCCGGCGTTGGATTCCTGCCCCGGCCATGCATTGTGGAAACGCGACTTCACGGGCTCGGCTGGCATATTCTCCGTGGTGCTCAAGCCCGGCTTTACTAAGCAGCAGGTTCATATCTTCGTAAATTCTCTCGAATTATTCAAGATTGGCTACAGTTGGGGAGGAGTTACCAGCCTGGCAGTTGCCTACGACTTGTCTTCCTACAAAGGACGTCCCCAATACCAACATCGTATCTTCCGCTTGAGTATCGGCCTGGAAGAAGTAAGTGACCTGCTTAGCGAATTGGCACGGGCATTCAGTCTCGTGAAGTAGCTCGAAGATAGAGACGACGCTTAGTTAAGAGTAGGTTGTCAGTAAGAGCTCCAAGGCGTTTGGGCGCTAATCGACCCCAAATAGTAGCTTTGAATGTTCCTATTTCGGGAATTTCTCTAGAGTAGCTTGCATTGGTTATGGGTAGTTATGTCCCGATTTGGGAAGCAATTACGGCGTGCCTGGAAAGTACTGAGAACTATGTTGCAAGCTATTGCAGCTTAGGCGATACGCTGTGCCCTATTTTCACTAGCTTACGGCGGCAGACGAATTGCACTTCAAACTCACGCAGTTCGATATGTCAATAAGCTTCAGGGCTCTTCCGAATTGAAGTCAGCAGATCGTCCGCGGCCCAACGGAAGTATATAGGTTTTCCCTGGTAGGCATTCAGCGTCGGCCTCGTGGTCCTTGACTCCTCGCGGCGCTGCAGTACTGTTACCTTATCCTTTCTTGAGTCAAGGCACTAATTCCCATCGCAGGAATCCTGAGGCTTTGGTGGAAATGCCGGGGCCGACGGAAGATAGCTTCTCCGTTGGCCGCTCAGAGCGGGAAGCAAGTGTAACCAGGCGATGGGGCAGCCTTAATTCGTCGACTTTTCCACACTGACCCTAAAGGAGGGTTCTGCCTTGAAACTTCGTATTGCTTTGCTCGCAGTTGTGTGTCTGGCATTGGCCGCTATTCCTGCCATGGCTCAGACGGATGTGTATGACAACGGTCCCGTCAATGGACAGGATTTGGGCTGGACCATTAACTTTGGTTTCTCGGTTAGCGACAGCTTCACCTTGGAGAGCGCGAACACAGTAACCGGCGCTTCGTTCTGGGCGTGGCTGATCCCCGGCGATACCCTTACCAGCGTCGAATTCCAGATTGGCGCGAATGCGTTCGGCAACGAGCTGCTGGACCAGACTCTGAACGTAACCGCATCCAACTGCTTCTCGAACCAGTTCGGCTACAATGTTTGCGATGAAACCGCGACGTTTAACGGCGGAGGCGTAGCTCTTAACGCCGGCACCTACTGGATGACCCTGAGCAACGCTAGCGTACCGAGCGGCGATCCGGCTTACTGGGATATGAACTCAGGTCCGTCGCAGGCCCAGGAGAACACCATCGGAACGGTTCCTTCTGAGTCGTTCACCATGTGGGGCGGCACCACCACTACCACCACCTCCACCGGCACGACTCCTGAGCCCAGCAGCATCCTGCTGGTCGGCTCCGGAATCCTCGGCTTGGCTGGCCTGTTGCGCCGCAAGCTATTCTAATCCACGTTCGAACCCGCCTTATTTCACGATAGACCCAGAAGCCGGAGCTCACAGAGCTCCGGCTTCAAAGTTTTGGCGGGACGATCTGTCCGTCAGCGATCGCTGTCCTGCGCCGCGCGCCCTGGCGAGGCCATCGGCTGCAGCGACCCTCGACGTCTCTTAACCAAGTCCGAGTGCGCGCAAAAGACGGTCGATTGGTACGCGGGTTCGTGGCAGGAAGTGCTCACCATAAATTTCGATGTGGCGGGTAGAAAACAGACTTCGCGCCGGAGGACTTTCCGAAGGCCAAACACACCATGGGCGCGGTTTCAGGCGGGAAGGTTGCAATACCGGCAGCCGGATAATGGCTCTCTACTTCATTTCATGCTGCCAGCTTGCTTCAGAATGTCTTCGGCAAAGTAGTTCTCCACTGTGGCTTTGTCGCGGATGGATTCATAATAGGCCGCCTTCAACAACTGTTCACGGCGATCGCGAAGTTGCTCGCGTATGGCCTGCTGAACGCGAGGGTCCTTGAGCTCGCGCTGCCCAGCGGCTTCACGACTGATGAGCTTTACGATACGGAATCCGAAGAGCTGGTGGGTATTGGGATCGTACACGGGCAGGATCGCAGTGTACTGTCCGGGCTTCAGCTTTTGGATCGCATCGTAAGCTCCCTTGTCGCCCTTCAGCGACGATTCCGGAACGAATCCCAAGTCTCCGCCGTTTTGGGCCGTCTCCGGTTGTTCCGAATACGTCATCGCGACCGTGGCAAAATCCTCTCCGCTGTCGAGCCGATTGTCGACCATCTGAATTTTCTTGCGAGCGTCTGCCTCGTTTTGCGCCTTCATGTTTTGCACTTGCGGATTAGGCTGCGTGGTTACCAGAATCTGGGCAAGATGATATTGCGGTTCGATCAGATTAAACTCGGCCTTGTGCTGGTTGTAATAGTTAGTGATGTCTTCGTCGGAGATGTTAATTTTCGAGGTGACTTCCTTGTTCAGCACTTTGTCGATGGTGAGCGAGCGGCGCAGATCGCGCTTAAAGTCATCCAGCGTCAGATTGCGGTCCTTCAACCGCTTATCGAATTCTTCCTGCGTATAAGGGGCCTTCAGTTCGGCCAGCTTGCTATTGACCTCTTCGTCGGTGGCCAGCAGCCCCAGCTTTTCGGCACGCTGCATCAGGATCTCGTTATCGATCAACTCGCGAAGAATGTTCAACCGTAGCGTGTCGGCCTGTTCCAGGCTGGGTTTCTGGGGCGAATCGGCAGTGGTGTTGTCGTAGTATTTTTGGACTTCGGTCCGCGTGATCTTGCGCCCATTCACGCTCGCCATTACGTCGGCGCCATCCTGTTTTCCAGAACAGGCCAGGCTGGGAAGCAGCAAACCCAAGGCCACCGAAAGAATGCTCAGGGTGGCCAAGTCGTGTAGTCTCTTGCGTTTCGATTCCAAACTCCGCCCCTCCTAGGAGGCAAAACTCTGTGCCGGTTGGTTCAGATCATCTGTCCAGCAGCGAGGACGCAATGGAGCCACCCTCGGCCCGCCTCCGGTTACTTGCTGGGCGCTGCGGCTGCCGCCGGCTTGGCGGCTGGTGGTGGTGGGGGCGGCTGGACACCCGCAGCCAATAGCTGGCGGTCCAAAGCCGCTCTCACCTCGTCTGCATCCAAGGCCCCTTCCAGCCTTTCTCCGTTAATAAAAACGGTCGGCGTAGCAGTAACATTCAGCTTGTCACCCTCGGCTATCGAGGCCTTGACTACGGTGTCGGATTGCGCCTTGATGCACGTCTGCAGCTGCGTCAGGTCAGCTCCATTCTTTTTTCCGAAGTCCAGGGTCAACCGGTCCAACTCCGCAGACGCTGCTTGCAGATTTCCCTGGGGGATGGAACGTTGATTAGCGTGCAGGTAATCGGCCAGCTGCCAATATGCCGGGCCACTTTGCTTGGCCAGGCAGTTGGCATCGTTCGCGGCATGCTGCGCCCACGGATGTATGGAAACCAGCGGATAATCCTTGTAAACGATCTTCACCTTGTCGCTATACTGCGGCAGGATTTCGCTCATCAGAGTGCTGTGCATGCGAGCGCAGAATGGGCATTCGAAATCGTCGAAGTTGACGATGGTCACCTTGGCCGCGGGATTACCACGTACTGGCCGGTCCGCCAGACTGATCTTGCTCATGTTTTCCGCGTAGACGTCCTTGGTCAAATCCAACTTCATAAATCGGATCAGCGTCTTGCCATCCGTGGATATCAGGAACTCAACCGTTTGCGTCTTCTCCCCCTTGCTCATGGTGATCGGCAAGGTATCGTAGTTGGGAAACTCGCTGGAGGTCGGCTTGCCCAGTGCGATGGCTACGTCGGGCGGCATATTGAAGTAAGCCCGAACCTGGCGCTGGACGCGTTCCGCGACCTGCGGGGAAAGAGCTGGTACGCTGGATTGCGCCACGGCCACGGCGCACAAGAAGAGACCCAAGACAGCCGATCGTCTCAAAACCAAAGTCAGGAACCGCCTTTTAGGGAAGAGCATGAACCCTTGATTATCTCATGGAGTCCGGGTTTTCCTGTTGGCAGCTGATCCTGCGGTAGTGGGTCAGTTTGATTGTCATCCCGAGCAAGCGTCTGTTGCGCAGCGAGGGATCTGGGCGTGCCGATTCGCACCGGTGCGCGAAAGGCACGCATCCTTATTCAAACTGACCCACTACCGATCTGGCTTATTCTGCTAACTCGGCGAACCAGACTGAAGCCTGGCCAAGGAACGCACGTCCGTCCTCAGCCAGCTTTCAGGCCGGGCCCCTTGAGCAAGGAGTCGATCGGCAGCACGGCGTTCATGGAGCCAGAGCGAAATCCCTCGAGATCGAGGGTGACGTACACAAATCCCAGTGCCTTAAAGATTCGCGTAAATTCGGCGGCCATTTGCACCGTCATCGCGCTGGCTAATTCTTCGCCGGCGATTTCAATTCGCACAATCTGGCCGTGGTGACGGACCCGGAACTGACGAAATCCAAGTTGCCGCAACGCCTCTTCGCCCAATTCGACAGCAGAAAGCGCTTCACGCGTAACCGGGCGGCCGTACTCGATTCGCGAAGATAGGCAAGCTGAAGCCGGCTTATCCCAAATACGCAAGGCGGCTTCCCGGGCGAGGGTCCGGATGTCCTGCTTGGTAAAGCCCGCATCGAGCAACGGAGCTGCCACTCGGTGTTGCCGGGCAGCCTGCTGGCCGGGACGATAATCTCCCTGGTCGTCCATATTCACGCCGTAGGCTATAGCGTCGAAACCGGTTTTCTGACGATGCGCCTCCATCACGCTGAAGAGTTCGTCCTTGCAATGGAAGCAGCGTGCGCCGTCATTGCGAACATATTCCGGATGCGTCATCTCCTCCGTGCGGAGGACGGTCAACGGAATGCCGTGTTCCTTGGCAAAGGCCAACGCATCGCGCATCTGCGAGCGCGCCAGACTGGGAGAATCCGCCAGCACGGCCAACATGTCGTTGCCGAGTTCCCGATAGGCAGCCCATGCCAGGAAGCCCGAATCCACTCCTCCCGAATACGCCACCAGCAAGCGTCCCAGGGAACCCAGGCGGTCGCGTAGAAATCGCAGCTTGCATTGGAGATCTTCCCCTTCGGCACTCAGGTGCGCAGGTAAAGCGGACATGGCTCAATTGTATGCCAGAAAAACAGCTCGCCGGAAACGGGTTAGTACAGTCTTTGCAGACGCTTCAGGGTTCCGAAGCTTCCAACGTTGGTTAGGCTGAAGGCGATACGAAAAGCGTCTTCATTGCGCACTAAACCAAGCGCCCAGCGCTGATACTGGAAGGCAACCCCGCAGCAGTCCCAGTTGTAATTAGTCTGGATCGTGGCGGCTTGTATGTACGACAGGCGAGCGTCCGCCGCGACGCTGAAGCCGCCGCTAAAACCCTGCTTGTTCATGTTGCCGTAATTCAGGCCAATACGGTATTGATTGAAAACCTCAGCGATAGCCACTCCATTGACAATCGTGAACTCGCCGGGGGCATCCAGATAGGCTTGGCCGCCATTCACGTACCAATTGTTCCAATGATAGCCGGCGAAGATGGTGCTGGCATTGACTTGATGCAGCACCGGATCGTAATCCAGCGCCCACTGAAAATCAGCAGCGCCGGACTGTATGCGTAACCGGGAAATGATGGGCGAGAAGATTCTGGGCTCGGTGAGGAAGGCAATTCCGGTGAAATCGACGGTGCTGTCAAACACATTGCGCACGCCCGGTACCAGGGCGCCGCCGAACGTGGTATTGGCAAAGTACTTTTGAGCGATCTCCCAGCTCACTACGTCCAGCGCCGGTCCAGAGTCGTCGTCGCAGGTTTCGGCGGCCTTTCCGCCATTCTCTTCGGTAGTTTTCGAAATGGCCGGGGAGAGGAAGTCGTATTTCGGATGGAGATAGCACTTAGCCGCTGGAGCTGCGTTTTCTTGGAGTAGAGCCGATTGATGACGCCATACTCCACTTCATTGGTATCGGCCAGAATGTCGCGCTCGTCAAAGCGAATGATCTGGCTGAAGTCGTTGATTCCGGTTTGATAGCGATAGATAGCGAAGGGCTCAATCGTATGCTTTAGCACACAGCCGAAGGGCTTGTGGTCGAAGATTCGGGAAAGAGTCGGAGGCCGCACTTCAAACGACGCATTGGCAACATTCCGGTTAATCGGGTCGCTGACCGCCACTCCCAGGGGCTGGGTGGCACTGGACTCGAGGCGCTGCGTGTAATAGGTCTCGCGCGCTCCCACCTCGGGACGGAACGTCCAGCCATGCAGGAACTTCGGTAAGGCAACGTAGGGGCTCGCATCCAGGCGTCCCACCAGGGGAGCGGTCGAAAACCCGATTTCGTTCCGCGACACGCCTTCGGTCGCAAGGTCGTAAGCGTACACAAAATTCGCCCGGCTGAAAGGCCGCTCGGCCGCGGAGAACTCGATACTGGGTGCGTGGTTAATCTCGATGAAATCGTTGGGTGCCGTGCTCTGATAATTCTGATAGCGCGAAGCCAGAAAGCCCAGGCCGTAGCCGTCCCAATCCTTGCTCAAGAACCCATAGGAGCGCACTTCTGAGTTAATGGCTTCGGTAAAGCCTTGGGCAAAAGCCAGACGAAATAGATAGGAGCTGAGATAGTCCAGCGACATAGCGCCGTGGAATCCGTGCTCGAAATTTTTCCAGGCATTTACCTTGAGTTCTTGCCCGCCCTCGTTCTGACCGCCACTGGTCACCCCTTTGTTGTCGACCACCCCGTAGTATGCGGATTGCAAACCGTAGGTATAGCCGATGGCCCGCAGGTCGCCAAACTGCGCCCAGCCGACGGATGAGTACAGGGCTGCGCCAATAGTGGCGTCGGCATTGCGGCTGATCGCCCAATAGAAAGCATCTCCCAGGATAAAACCGCGGAGGCTGGACTCGCCGATTTCGGGGATCAGGAAACCGCTCTTGCGTCCGAAGTCCGTCGGATGTTCGGCATAGGGAGAGTAAAAAACCGGAATGCCGCCTAGCTTCAAGGTGGCGTGGTGCATTTGAACTTCATCGCCCATTTCGACATCGGCAACCGCGGAATCCCACTTCCACTTGGGATTTGGTAATTGGCACGACGTGACAAAGCCGTAGTGAACCCGATAACGGTCCGGCCCCAGCTTGTCCACCACCTTGCCAGTGAAGAAAAATGGGGTCGACGAGGTGAGAAACATGACCTTGTTCTTTACGTGCACCCCGCTGGAACCGACCACGTCATAAAACGTGCCGGTATCGCGACTGATGTCGTAGGTGGCGTGGCTGCCGACCAGGTGCTCCTGGTGGCGTCCGCCGTCGAACACCACGTGTCCCGACGCCGTCAATTGTCCCGTGGAGGCATCGTAGGTTGCCTCGTCGGCGTGCAGGGTGTTGGTGCCAAAACGAATTTCCACGTGCCCTCGCCCGCTGTAGATGTCCTGATTTTTCTCTTGTTGATCAGCGCGAATCAGCACTTCATTGCGGCCCAGCGGAACGTTGACGGCCGGAGGTTGGGGACCCAGCTCCTGATCGTTGCTGTTCTGCAGTTCCTGTTCAATGATTTCCTCGGTTTGGGTGTCCTCTTGGCCAGTATCGGTTTGCGCCGTAATCCCGGAATTAGGCGACTGCGGTGGCTGCGTTGCCGCAGGGGCCATGTCGTCGAGCAGGTCGTCTAAGTCGTCGTCATCATCGGCCGCTGAGGATCCTGGGCTGGCCGAGGCCGGCGGTGATGCAGTCGATTGAGCTGGAGTTTGCTGCTGCTGCGGCGGCGACGAGGTCGTCGATTGCGCCGGATTTGGCTGCTGTTGCGAAGGACGCAACTGGCTGGTTAACAGGCTGGGTCGCAGAAGTAGATGACACACCACCAGCGCCGTGATAATCAATCGAATGCGAGCAATCATCGAAAGGCGTACGCCCCTTGGCCAATAAGTTGGTGTTGAGGGGAACCTTGCAACTTAGCATGTTGCAGGCGCACAGGCAAAACGCGAATCGCCTCCCTTGATTACCCGCAGCTCTGGGCTTTCTCTTGAACCCGCTTGCTACTTACCGGTTGCGCAATCGGCGCATTCGAGCGCACGGCTTTAGCTCGTTTCCGAAAGCGCCGGCGGGCGGCCTCTTTCCTTATCAGTTTATTACCGCATCAGGGTTTCGCCGCGCGATTCGTTCGCGCGTTGCCAGAATAGGAATAGTCGCGCCACGACATGACTGACCAGCCAGCACTCTGCGCCGATCCATCCGCCGATTCCTCTCAGCCCAGCAGCGACGTCTGGCGCAAGGAGATTCATGCCCGCGTTGCCGGCTATCGCAACCGCCGCGGACGCCGCATCGAAGGAGCGTATACCATGCGCTTCCCGTTTCCTCCGGCGGGGACAACGGAATTCGATGCAGCCTCCCAGCTACCCGGCGAGCCAACGGTCCAGCTACCTGCAGTTGACGAGACCGTGGAAGTGGCTCAACCTAACGCCCTGGCCAACGTCGCCGCGAATGATTGCGCGCCGGTTGTGGCCCCAGCGCCCATCGTGGAGGAAGAACGCGATCCACTGGCTCCGGCTCCTGATGTTGAGCTCCAGCCCGAACCGGACTTAACCCTCCGCCCTGCTCCGCTGCCGCGACCGCAGTCGAAGCGGAAAGTGATTGCGTTTCCCCGCCAGGCATCGGAGGCTCCAGCCGTGATATATCGCCTGGCCGACCCGGTAGTTCCGGAGCAGCCGCGCATTCTCGACGTGCCCGAGGAATTGGAAGCGTTTCCCGGAACGCCGTTGCTTGACGGATTACACTTTTCGGCGAGCGCGCAGCCTGATCCTGCGCCTGCTGCCGATCACATCGAGTTACCCTTCCGGGCCGTCAGCATTCCCCAGCGCTTGTACGCGGGGCTGATCGATTGCGCGCTGGTTGGTGTAGCTGCGGGCATCTTCGGCGCGGTGGTCTACAAGATGCTGCCGAAACTGGCTCCTGCCAAACCCTTAGTGCTCACCGCGGCCGCGGTACCGCTGCTTCTGTGGGCCGTCTATCAGTACCTCCTTACGGTCTACGGAGGCGCCACCGCCGGAATGCAGGTAGCCAAGATCAGTCTGAGCACTTTCAAGGGAACACGCCCTAACCACCGGCATCGCCGCAGCCGCGTTATCGGACTCTACTTCTCGACGGCGTCTCTGCTAATGGGGTTGCTGTGGGCCTGCGTCGACGTCGACGTGCTCTGCTGGCACGACCGTATCAGCCGAACTTACCTGACCAACCGGCAATAGCCACCGGCGAATATTCACCGGAAGAATGGTCCCTGAAACCTGGCTGTAATACTCCGGCCGGGTAATCACGCTTTTATCTTGCAGCAGCTCCTGGCTGCTGACAACCGCCCTGCAAGCGAGTACATTCAAGCGAGCCGCTTCCGAGGCTAATTCCTAAAGGGCAAAAGCAGTACACTGAACATTGCTGTTGCGTGTCTCCACGTCAGGAGAGCTGCCCGGACCTTCCAGAACCGTTATGTCGACATCAACCGAGAACCTGCAACGCCCCGCCATTAAAGTCTTCGTCGCCACCTCGGTGATGCTGACCTTCATCTCGTTCTGGCGGGCAGCGGCGATCGTGCTCTCCGACCTGGCATCGTCGGCCTATTACGTAGGCGGTGACGCCGAGAAGGTCATCGGAAAGAGCGCTCCCTGGTTTGTGCTGGCGGTCATGCTGTTCAGCTACGCGGTTCGCGCCATCTACATCGAGTCGAGCGCGATGTTTGTTCGCGGCGGCGTGTACCGGGTGGTGAAGCAGGCCATGGGCGGTACTCTGGCGAAACTGTCCGTATCGGCTTTGCTCTTCGACTACATTCTGACCGGGCCGATTAGCTCCGTGGCGGCGGGACAATATGTTGCCGGATTTCTCACCGACACGTTTCATCACATCGGCTACGACATTACCGTGCCGGAAAATGCCTTTGCGGCCTTTTTTGCCGTGCTGGTGACTCTTTACTTCTGGTGGCAGAACATCAAGGGCATTCACGAGTCCAGCGAACGTGCTTTGCAGATCATGAAGATCACCACCGTCATGGTGGTGCTGCTCATCGTGTGGTGCCTGATTACGCTCTTCAAGCATCCGTCTCCGCTACCTCCCTTCCCCTCCCCGGCCACCATGCATCACAACAAGGAATCACTGGGCTGGTTGCTGGGAACCTGGGCGGCTCGGATTCCGCTCATCATGTTGCTGGTGGGTTTCGGCCACTCCGTGCTGGCCATGAGCGGCGAGGAGTCGCTGGCCCAGATCAATCGCGAAATCGAACATCCCAAGCTGAAGAACCTGGAGAAAACCGGGCTGGTGATTTTTCTCTACAGCTTGTTTTTCACTTCGCTGGTTTCATTTTTCGCGGTAATGATCATCCCCGATAAGGTGCGGCCCGATTATTTCGCCAACCTCATTAGCGGGCTGGCCATGAGCGTAGTCGGCCCCTATACCCTGCGTCTGGTGTTCCAGGGATTCGTAGTGCTGGTGGGCGCTCTGATCCTGTCGGGAGCAGTGAATACCGCCATTGTTGGGGCCAATGGCGTACTCAGCCGGATGGTGGAAGACGGCGTATTGACCACCTGGTTCAAGAAGCCGCAGAAACGGTTTGGCACCAGCTATCGCGTCATCAACCTGATTGTCGGGCTGCAGATTCTGACCATCGTAGCCAGCCGAGGCAACGTTTACCTGCTGGCCTCGCTCTATGCCTTCGGCGTGATCTGGAGCTTCTCCTTCATGTCGCTGGCGGTGGTCGTACTGCGCTACACCAGCCCCGAGAACCGGGAATGGAAGGTGCCCGGCAATCTTCGCATCAAAGGCGTCGAAATTCCGGTCGGGCTGGGCTTGATTTTAGTGCTGTTGTTTTCCACCGCCATCGTCAACCTCTTTACCAAGGAAATGGCGACCATCGCGGGGGTATCCTTCAGCCTGGCATTCTTCATCATCCTGACGATTTCTGAGCGCACCACGGCAGGGGAGCATGCGTCCGGACAGTCGGGACTGGAGCAGTTCAACATCGCCGGCGATCGCGAGCTGAGCGGGGAGGCGATGGAAGTGCGTCCGGGAAATATTCTGGTAGCGGTTCGCGATCCCCGCAATTTGTATTACTTGCAAAAAGTCCTGGCCCGGACCGACACGAGCAAAACCGATATCGTGGTGATGACCTCCCGCGTTTATCACCGGGAGCACTCCTTCAGCGGCAGCGAGTTTCTGGACACCTCGGAGGTATTCAAGAAGTATGAACAGGAGTTATTTACCTCAGTGGTGGCAGTTGCCGAAAAGCAGGGCAAGCACGTCTCTCTGCTGGTGGTGCCGACCAACGATGTCTTCGAGAGCATTGTGGCTACGGCGCAGCGGCTGCATGCCTCGGTCATCGTCTGCGGCCTGTCGAACAAGCTCACCGCCGACGAACAGGGCAAACTCACCGGCGACGCCTGGGAACACTTGCCGGAGCCGCGCCCCCGGCTGCGGCTGGTGGTCTTCGAGCCCGACGGCACCAAGCATGAATACATGCTAGGACCCCACACCCCGCGCATGCGGCAGGAAGATGTGGACCTGCTGCACGGTTTGTGGAAGGAAGTGACGAGCGATCCACACTACCGCGAGCTGCACCACTATCACATCCTGAATGTAGCTCTCAAGGAAATGATGTCGCGCATTCACGACGACGGCGAACGGCGCGAGGACGTGATGCGGGACATCTACGACGAGATGCAGCGGAAGAGCGGCGATCCCATCCCGGAAGATGACGCTCCCTCGATCCCACCAACGTAAACCGTCGCAATGCCGCGGGCCCAGCCTAAGGCGCATCGAAGACAGAGACATGCTTACCGATCAGGCGATCTTGCGGCATATTGAACGCCAGCCTCACCATTCTGCTGGCTATAAGCAATTGGTCCGCGAGATGAACCTGCGCGGCCAGGAGCGACAGCAGCTCGCGGAACGCTTGCAGGCCCTGGTGAACAGCGCCCGCCTGATTGAGACCAGCCGCGACCGCTACACCTTAGCGGAACATGCCGCCGCAAAGCAGAAGCTGGTCGCCGGCCGCTTGACCATGCATCGCGACGGCTACGGCTTCGTGATTCCTAATGCCGATCAGCGGCGAACCGTCGCCGGTGACATCTACATTCATCCGCAGCAAATCGGATCGGCCATGCACGGCGACCAGGTGCTGGTGGAGCTGGGCCGCAAACGCGACGACGGCCGGGCCGAAGGGCGAATCCTGCGCGTGCTCACCCGCGGCAATCCCACCGTGGTGGGAATCCTTCATCGCGGATCACGCCAGAATTACGTAACTCCCATCGACGAGAAAGTTACCAAGGAGATCATCATCCCGCGCGGCATGGAGTGGCCGGGCGGCGAAGATGTTTCGACCAGCAAGAAATCGGTGACCCATTCATCCGCGGGTGCCGCACTCAAGCCGTGGGTGACCCATTCATCCGCCTCGGTTGGGGATGAGTGGGAGACCAGCGGGAAGCAACCTTCTCGCAAGAAGCGGCCGGACCGCGACCGTGTCCTGGGAGCGGAGGCGCGTCAGCACGAGTGGGGCGACCTGGAAGGCATGGTCGTCGAGGTCGAGATCACGGAGTGGCCGTCGCCCGCAGGAAATCCGCGCGGACGTGTGATCGAGATTCTAGGGTATGAAGACGACTTCGGTGTGGACGTCGAAATCATCATTCGCAAGTTTCACCTGCCGCACCGCTTTCCGGTCGAAGTGTTGCAGGAGGCGCAGCAATTCGATCCGGTGATCCCGTCGAGCGAACTGCGCCATCGGCGGGATTACCGCTCGCTTCCTATCGTTACCATCGACGGCGAAACTGCGCGCGATTTCGACGACGCGGTCACCGTACGTCGCATGTCGAATGGCAACTTCGAACTCCAGGTTCACATTGCGGATGTGGCGCATTATGTGCGCGAAAGCTCTTCGATTGATCTGGAAGCGCGGTTGCGGGGAACGTCGGTTTATTTTCCCGATCGCGCCGTGCCCATGCTGCCCATCGAACTTTCCACCGACCTGTGCAGTCTGCGTCCGCAAGTCGATCGCATGGTGTTGTCGTGTGTAATGGAAATCGATCACCAGGGCGAAATCGTTGGCTACACGTTGAATGAGGGCGTGATTCGATCGGCCGAGCGCATGACCTACACCAACGTGAACCTCATCGTCGAAGGTGACCCGGCACAGCGGCAGCACTATCACGGGCTGGTGGATGTTTTTGAGCTGATGCGCGAGCTGGCGATGGTGCTCAACCGCAAGCGGGTGCGGCGCGGCTCGATTGATTTCGATTTGCCGGAGCCGGTGATCGAGTTCGACGAACACGGCCTGATGAAGAGCATTACGCGCTCGGAGCGCAACATCGCCAACCGCATCATCGAGGAATTCATGCTTTCGGCCAACGAGTGCGTGGCCAGCTATCTGGAGAACAAACACGTTGGCTCGCTCTACCGCATCCACGAAAAGCCTGATCCCAAGCGGGTCTACGACTTCGAGACGATTGCGGCGAAGTTCGGCTATTCGCTGGGAGTCGGGCCGCTGCCGGTGAAACGAGTGCAATTCAAAGCCGAGTGGCGAGACCGTTACGGCAGCGGCCGCCAGGCGAAAACCGTCGAGTTGCCCGAGGAAGTTCACATCACGCCGCGGATGTATCAGAAGCTCACGCAGAAGATCGCGGGCAAGCCTGAGGAGCGGATCCTGTCGTACCTCATGCTGCGTTCGCTGAAGCAGGCGCGCTATTCGGAGAAGAACGAAGGCCACTTCGCGCTGGCTGCTCCCACCTACACCCATTTCACTTCGCCCATCCGGCGGTATCCCGACTTGATTGTGCATCGCATCCTGAAAGATGTGCTGCGCGATTCCGCCGAGCGCGAAGAGCACGGCGTACCTGTAGGAGTGGGAGGAGTTGCGCACAGCGAGTCGCCGTCACCCTGGTCGAAACGAAATTCTCCTGCGAAGGAAAATCTACCGGGATACCCAGCGAAACCCTCCCACCCAAGCAAAAGAGGCTTGGGTGGGGCACCCGGGCTGGCTCAATCCCCCATGGGTGGACCCATTCCCGAGGACGAATTGCACGACATCGCCGAAGAGTCCAGCCAATCCGAACGCCGCGCCGACGAAGCCGAGCGCGAGCTGATGGAATGGAAGAAGATGAAGTTCATGGAGGATCGCGTCGGCGACGAGTTCGACGGCCTGATCGTGAGCGTCACCAAGTTCGGCATGTTTGTCGAGCTGAACGACATGTTCATCGAAGGCCTGGTGCCGCTCGGCTCGCTCACCGACGATCATTACCTGTATCACGAGAACACCCGGCAAATCATCGGGCAGCGGAACAGAAAGACGTACTCGATGGGCGATCCTATTCCCGTACTGGTAGACCGCATCGACCGTATGCAGAAGAGAATCCAATTCGCCGTGGTCGAAGAGAAGCCGGCGCCGGCCAAACGGCGCAAGAAGAAGTGATTCAGCGCCGCGGAATGACAATAGCTTGATCCGTCGGGTTCGGAAGCTTCAGATGCAGTTTAAAATGAACTCAACCATGCGAGTCGCCGCCGCCTTCGTTCTGCTTCTTGCCATCGCTGCCGCCGCTCAGACTGCGACGCCTTCGCCCTCCGGCACGGCAGCCACTGCGCAAACCTGTTCCGTTCCCGCCTCCTGGCCGACGGCACAATTCGCTTCGGCCAAAGATCCCAGCGTGCAAAAGGCGTGCCAGGTTCTCACCGACATGATCCGCGGGCTGGGCGGCGATGCTTACCTTAACGTTCAGGACATGAAGAGCGAAGGCCGCACCTACGGCTTCTATCACGGAAACCCGAACAGCATGAGCATCGAGTTCTGGCGCTTTTGGCAGTGGCCCGACAAGGAACGCATCGAACTGACCAAGCAGCGCGACATTGTCGAACTGTTTATCGGTGATAAGGGATACGAGATCACCTACAAGGGCACCGCCACCCAGGACCCGAAGGAGATCGAAGATTACCTGCGCCGCCGCGATCATTCGCTGGAGTGGGTGGTGCGAAAATGGCTGGCCACGCCGGGCACCATGATTCTGTATGACGGAACCGCGATGGTGGAGCAGAACCTCGCCGACCAGGTCACCGTTCTGAATATCAACAACGACAGCGTCACCCTCTCCATCGATCCGCGCACCCATCTGCCGGTAAAGACCAGCTACAGCTGGCGCGATCCTATCGACCGGCAAATGGATGAGGAGTCGGTGGTGTATGCGAACTACAAGCTGATCCAGGGCGTCCAGACGCCCTACAGCACGGTGCGCAATCGCAATGGCGAAATGACCAATCAGAGATTTATTACCGCCGCCAGCTACAACACCGGCCTGCCGCTTACACTGTTCGAAACCAAGGGCATTACCTACGCCCCGGGGAAGCAACCCGCCAAGTAAGCGCCGGCTGGCAATTGATCGGCCGGAGGTTGCGAATCCGGTCCGAAGACTTACATGGCGCCACGGGCTTTGATGTGCACCAACTCCAGCTGCAAGGGCGCCGGGGTCACCTGAACCACGCCGGAAAACGGGCTGTCAAAAGAGTCGATGAGGAAGAGGCTGAACGCCAGAACCCCCGCCAGGGCCGCGGTCATCGCCGCCTGGGACCAGACGCTTTCGTGGCCGAAGAACCAGGTGAAAATGATCAGCAGAACCCCGCCGACTATCAGCAGGTACCACAACGTAGGAGGCACAGTGCCGCGGTTGGTGAACAGCCGCAGGCGGCGCGAGTTGCACAGTTGATTCAGCTGGGTGATCGATTCCGTGAAGTAGATTTGCATACGCGGATTGTCGGGTTGCGCGGTGTTGTAAACATCCCACAGTTTCTGCACCGCGTCCCAGGTGCGGGGACTGTCGCGACCCGCGGCCATGGCCGGAAATTCGTCGTCCACCACGGCATTCAAATAGCCCAGCAGCGCATTCCGTAAGTTCGTGCGCAGTGGATCGGGCATGGTCATAGACATGCGCGAGAGATTTCCCACCTCATTGGCTTCGTGCTCCAGATTGGTGCCGGCTTCCTGGAATTGGCCCCAGACCACGAAGATGGCGAAGGCGATCAGCACGGCGTAGAGCGTTCCGATCATGAGGAAGAAAAAGCTGGCCACCTCGTGTTGCCGCTTCAGCCACTCAATGTTGAGATGGCGCCGGATCAGCAACAACCCCGCCACGGAAAAGATCATGCATCCCAAAATAAACAGAACACCGTTGAGCGGAGTATCCATCCCCATGTTTTCTCCTCAAAACCAAACCACGGCTGTTTGATTTTGAGGGTTGACAGAGAATAGCGAAACTGGAAAAAATACTAGAGCATCCCGCCCGCAAAGGCCGCCATTATTTCGCTGCCACTCGGACAAGCGCGCTACTCGGGCCCTCCTTGCCGTCCATACTGGCCAGCAGTTGATGCGCCCGTTCGGCATTGGCTCCGTTCGGTTGACGCGACAGAAATGCCTGCACCTCGCTTCGCGCTTCGCCATAAAACTTGAGCGGAACCAAGGCGTAAGCCCGCACCAGGTGGACCTCAGGGTAGTTATGACCACCCAATCGCTCTGCGGTATCCATCAGTTCGAGCGCCTCGCTGAAGAGACTCTTGGCGATGGAGGCTTTCGCCATCTCAAAATACATTTGCCAGAACCTGGGAGACACCGCAACGCCTTCGTCCAGCGTGCGCAAGGCATCGTCGTATCGGCCCTGCAGGCTGTAAATCGAGCCTAGCGTGGAATAAGCCAGAGCGTAATAAGGATCGATCTGCAGAGCCTGTTCGCAGTCTCGGGCCGCGGCATCCAGCCGGTTGCCTTTGCGTTCCAGGAAAGCGCGTAAGGTGAGAGCCTCGGCAAACTCCGGTTGCCGCTGCAACGCCTGGTTCACTAACTCACCGGCCTTGTTAAAGTCTCTCTTCCCGACCGAATCCCGAGCTTTTTCGTACAGCCTGCGGGCGCTTCCCGTAACCGTTATCTGGGCGACGGAAATCGTGGCATCAATGGCGGCTGGCCGCTGCGCCGAACCCAGGAAGCTGAGATCCACAGTAGAGCGGCCGCTGCTTAGGTCCACGAATCGCCGCGCCTCGGAGCCTCCCGCCAGAGATGTCACCACGTAGTAGCCGCGCGGAATGTTATACAGCACGAAGGACCCGCCGGTGGCTGTTTCGGCGTTGGCTACGACCGTCGAGTTGGCATCGTGCAACTCGACCGGAACTCCCGGCAACGGATGCCCTTCAGAGCTGAGAACCACCCCGGTAATCACGCCTCCAGTTTCGCTGCCGCCCCCCAGCGCCGCGGGGAGAGAATCTTGTGCGTTGATGAAGGTGCCGAGGAAAGTGCTGATGAGCAGGCTCAGGACGCGGCCCTGAACAGACATGGCATTGCCCAACCTTCTTGCTTATTTAGCCTGGCACCCGGCCGGGTTGCCGCGTGCCGAACGCAAGAACTCGGGAATCGGAACCAGCGCAAATGCGGCTGTTTTGTCGACCGCATTGATGAGTGAGATGCTAAAAAAGTTCAGAGGTTGGCCGCGCCTTCATTCATCGGCCACAAACCTGCGAGTGAGCCCCATGCATCGAACGACAATTTTGAATTCTCGGTTACCGACCGAAGATCGATCGTCACCCCGGCTCCGCCACCGGATCAACCGGCATGTAAGATTTGTTGGCCCGGGGGAAGTTGGGTCCCCGGCGCCGGGGCCGGCATGAGAGGTTCCGTGGTCTATCCCCCTGGAGACTCGGGGGGCGGAAAGGTAACTTACACGATGAACCATGTTTTGATGCTGGCGGTTGATAGGAATTGTTGCGGGACTGCGTTCGCTGACGGCCCCTGCTTGGTGAGCTGGGCTGCCCACTTGGGCTCGCTCAATCTGCAGGGGACACCGTTGGCTTTTATGGGATCGACGGCGGCGGTGGCCATCTTTACCCTGCTGGCCATCGTCGAACTCGTAGGCGATGTGATGCCGAAGACGCCGGCCCGGACCACGCCGGTACCGCTGATCGCGCGCATCGTTCTGGGTGGTCTGTCTGGCGTCAGTCTCTACGCCGCAGCCGGCCAATCGTTAGCGGTGGGAGCCGTGCTGGGTATCGTTGGAGCTGTGATTGGCACTTATGCCGGTTACCACATCCGCAAGCCGCTGGTGAACGGTTTGAAGGTAAAGGACATCATGATTGCCATCCCCGAAGACATCGTGGCCATCGCAGTCGCCTACTTCGTGGTGCGATAAATGAACGCGAGTAGTCCAAACCCTTTATCGTGCCCCGTCACCACACCCGGCAGGCATTTTCGCGAACCATGGGCTGGCCGGCTTTGCAGCCGAACGCCTCCTCGAACGCGGCGGAGTTCTGTACCACGCCGTTGACCCTCCAGCGGCCGGGCGAGTGGGGATCGATGATGGCCAGCTTCCGCGCCTGCTGATCGGTTACGTTCTGGCACCAGATCTGTCCATAGGCCAGGAAGAAGCGTTGCTGCGGCGTGTAGCCGTCAATAGGCTTGACCGGCGTATTGCCGATGATGTTGGTCAGCGCCATGTATGCCAGCTTCAGGCCGCCGTTATCGGCAGTGTTTTCGCCCAGCGTCAGGCGCCCATTCAGCTTCACCTCGCCTTTGTCGTCTTTGACGGCAACGAAACTGGAGTATTCATCCGCGGTGCAGGTGGCGCGCTCTTCGAAAGCCTTCGCGTCGTCCGCGGTCCACCAGTCTTTCAGATTGCCATCCGCATCGAACTTGCGCCCCTGATCGTCGAAGCCGTGGGTCAACTCATGCCCGATCACCACTCCGATAGCGCCGTAGTTCACCGCATCGTCCATCGTCTGGCTATAGAACGGCGGTTGCAGGATGCCGGCGGGAAAGTTGATGTCGTTCATGTTGGCGCGGTAATAGGCATTCACCGTCGGCGGCGTCATGCCCCAATCTTTCTTGTCGGTGGGCTTCTGAATCTTGTTGCGCTGGCGCTGCACTTCGAAGGCGCTGGCCCGGGTGACATTGCCGGCATAGTCTTCGCGGGTCACGATCACGGTGCTGTAGTCGCGCCACTTGTCGGGATAGCCGATGTTGTTGACGATGGTGTTCAGCTTCTCATAAGCCTTCTGCTTGGTGGTATCCGACATCCAGGTCAACTGGCCGATGTCCTGATGCATGGCGGCCTCGATGGCCTGCACCATCTTCAGCGTCCGCTCCTTGCCTTCGGGCCCGAAAGTCTTGTCGACATAAAGCTGGCCTAACGCCATGCCCAGCTTCTGATCGGTGGACTGCACGCAGCGCTTCCAGCGCGGCTCAATTTCTTTCTGCCCCGACATGTAGGCGCCGTTGAACTGAAAGTCTTCGTCGACAAACGCCTTGGACAATGTGGGAGCGTAGTTGTCGATGCGTGCGCCAACGCAGATAGATCTTCCAGTCATCGAGCGAAACCGAGCTGATCTGGTCGTTCACCGTCTTGAAGAAGTCCGGATTGGTAACGTTCAGGCTGGTGAATTTCGGCGCGCCGCTGTCGGCAAAATATTGGGTGAGATCGAAGTTCGGGGCCAGGGTCACCATTTCCGTCGCCGGCATCATGTGATCGCGATTCTTGGGATCGCGGCGGGCGGTGCGGTCCATCGAAGCTTTGGCCAGCCCAGTCTCGACGGCCAGCACGGTCTTGGCTTCGGCGGCGGCAACGTCGGGCTTGTCGCCGGCGAGCTCGAACATCTTCTGCACGTGCTCCAGATACTTCTGTCGCGTCTCCACCGACTTGGCATCGTCCTTCAGGTAATAATCGCGATCGGGCAGAGTGATCCCACCCTGGTCGATGTTGGCAATGGTTTGCCGCGAGTCGTGCATGTCGGGCATCTGGCCGAAGGTAAACAGCGTGGGAATTCCGTTGCGATGCATGGCGCCGACCTCGACGATCAGGTCCTGCTTCGTCTTGATGGCTGCGATCGCGTCCATGCTAGGGTCGAGCGGCGCGGTGCCGCGCTTCTCGATCACGCTCTCATCCATGCAGGCGGCATAGTAGTCGCCGACTTTCTGCTCGATCGCGCTGTGCTGCCCGGGAGCCTGCGTCTGGTCCAGGATGTCGCGCAGGACATAAAGGTTGCGCTCGTCCAGTTCGTTGAAGCGGCCCCAACGCGACTTGTCGGCCGGAATGGGATTGTTCTTCATCCAGTTTCCGCAGGCGTACTGGTAGAAGTCCACGCAGGGATCGATGGTCTTATCGATGGCGGTCAAATCGAAGTTAGGAATCTGCGGCGGAAATTCGGAAGAAGAACCGGAAGTGGATGTCTGGGCCGCGCACAGGGCGGCTCCAAAGAACAGCGCAAACCAGCAGAGAATTCGCATGACTGCCTCAACCGTAGAATTCGCCTCGCCTCTCGTGGGGCATGGTGCGAGGTCGTATGAAGGCGGGACCGCCAACGTCCCGCGGAGAGGTGCTCATCTCCACCCAAGACACTACTACACCGGCGGTTAGACTGTGAAACTGGGGCCGGCGTGAGCGGCCTCAGAAAATCTTGAGATGGATGGTCAGATACTTCTTGGGGTCCTGGCGGACCGCCTTGATAAGGTTTCGTGTTTCCACCAGCAGGTCGTCGGCATTGTTGTACAGTGAAGGATCTTTGACGAACTTGCCGGCCGTGCCTTCGCCCTTGTCGATCTGGTCGACGATGTTGTTCAGATGGGTAACGGTACTGTCGATCTTCCGGCCGAGCTCATCATCCTTGGCCAGGCGGCCTAGCGTGCCTTTGCCGGCATTGATGCCCTCAATCAGCTTGTTGGCGTTGTTGATGGTCTTGTTGGCATTGTCGTAGAGCGCGGGATCTTTGAGCAGCTTGCCCGCGGTTCCCTGGCCGTTGTCGACCTCAGCGATGATCTTGTTTACGCTGTCGACCGTGGCATTGGCTTTGTTATAGAGTTCGTCGCTGTTGAGCAGCTTGCCGATAGTGCCGCGCGGCGAGTTGATCTGGGTCATGATCTGCTGCAACTGGGTCACCGCGTCGTTGGCCCGGTTGAACAGCGATGGATCGTAAATGATCTTGCCGATGGAGCCCTGGCCGCTCTGAATGAAGGCCACGATATCGTTCAGCTTCTTGACCAGGACGTCGAGATTCTGCAGCGTGCTCTGGCTGGCGCGCACCACGTCCTGAAGTTGAGGCATGTCGCGGGTGGGCAGCTCGGTGCCATTCTGCAGCGGCCCGCCCTTTGCCTCCCGGCAATCCATATCGACAAACACCTCACCCAGAACACCGGCCGTGGTCAGCTCGACCTGGCAATCGGTTCCCATCGCAGCGGCATACTTGGTGGTGATCTTCATGACGATCTGTACCGGCGCTGCCCGGCGCTTGGGGTCGGCCGTTACATTGATTCCCACGACATTGCCGATGTCCACGCCTTCCAGGCGCACCGGAGCTCCAACGCGCAGGCCGCCTGCGTTATCCACATAGGAGCGAACAACAATTTTCTTGGTAAACAGACCGGTGGTGCCGGTCATGACGAAGATGAGAACCGCCAGGGTGATGAGGGCGACAAGGACAGTGATTCCTACCCTAAGTTGCGACCATCGAACCTGTTTTTCGCTTGGCACGCTCTAACGATCGCCTCTTGGACATGCCTGCCGCAACCACCCCATCGAGCGCAAAACCGACGCTCGCCGGGCGTCCCCGGTCATCGCGGCAACGGCTGCCGATTGCACTTCTGCGAGCTTCGAATCATAACATGTTCGTATCCGGCGGCAAGCCCTATGTCCGTAGTCCGGCTCAATTTGGCGGGAAAACTTGCCTCTCAGAGGGAGAGGAAGCGCCGGGAAGCTCGCCCGGCGGTTCGCTAATAGCAGAACCGGGCGAGGCCCATCGCCCGGTCGGTTGAGTCTCTGGCGCCGTCTGCAGCGACGGCGTTTATAGCTCCAGTTCGGCGCGGATCATGTTGTCTTCCAGGCTGGAGAGCATCTGGAATCCCAGCCGGGTGCACATTGCCCGCATCTCCCGATTCTCGGGGAGCATGTTGGAAACGACCTTGGTCAGCTTCTCGTCACGGGCCAGCTGGACCAGGCGGCGGTATAGCTCGGTCCCCAGGCCCTTGTGCTGCGCGGAATCGACTGCCACCGCGGCCAGTTCGGCTTCGTCGCGGCCGTGGAGTTTGCTCATCCGGCCGACGGCCAGGATTTCCCCTTCACCAGCTGCATTCTTGCCTTCCACCACCAGCGCCATCTCGCGATTGTAGTCAATGAAACAGGCACGAGTCAGCCGTTCATGCGAGGTGCGCTGGGTCAACTTCAGCGGCTGGAAGAAGCGCAGATAGACGCTTCTCTCCGAAAGTTTCTGGTGGAACACGATCATGGCGGGCTCGTCTTCGGGACGGATCGGTCGGATGACCACCGGGGTTCCATCCTTCATCTTCCAGTCACCGACCAGGTGGATTGGATAGGGACGGATGGCGCTGGTGGGAAGCTTGTCTTCGGTGACCTCCGGTCCGTGCACCACCACCCGGGCATCCAACGCCAGCAGCCGCTCCGGAGAAGCCAGTAGCGGATTGATATCGATTTCCTTGATCCAGGGCTGCTCCACCACCAACTGGCTGAAGCGCACCAGCAACTCTGAAAGAGCCGTCAGGTCGACAGGCTTGCGTCCGCGAACCCCCTTCAACGCCTTCAGGATCTTGGTCTGTTCCATCATGCGGAGCGCCAACGTAGAGTTCAGCGGCGGTAGTGCCAGGGCGCGATCCTTAAACACTTCGACCAGCTGGCCGCCGGTGCCGAACAGAATGACCGGGCCAAACTGCGAATCCAGGCTGCTGCCGATGATCAGTTCATAGCCATCGAGCTTCGCCATGGGTTGAACCGTGACGCCCTGGAAGTGTTCAGCGCCGGCCTTTTCCGTGACTGCCTGCTTGATGGTCTGGAATGCCGTCTTTACCGCATTCGCGTCGCGCAAGTTCAGTTGCACGCCGCCGACGTCGGTCTTGTGGGTGATGGTGAGCGAGTAGAGCTTCAGAACGATGGGATAGCCGATCTCTGCGGCGGTTTCCACAGCTTCCTGCTCGGTAACCGCGATGCGGGTTTCGACCGTAGGAATGCCGTAGGCCTTCAGCAGCTGCTTCGACTCGTACTCCGTCATGATGGTGCGGCCCGACTGACGGACATCGCGGATGATGCGCTCAGCAATCCCGCGCTGCACGGCCGCGTCCGCATGCTGCGGCATGGCTGGAGTCTCGTAAATGCCTTTCAGGTTGTAGGCGTAGCGCCACATGTAGTTGAAGGCGCGAACTGCGCTATCGGGGAACTGGAAGGTCGGAATGCCCGCCTGGTTCAGGATTTGCTCGCCGGCTGCGACCTCGGCGCCGCCCATCCAACTGGCCAGCACCGGCTTGCCTAGCCCCTTGGCATAAGGCTTCAGCTTGTCGGCAATCTGGGTAGGATTGGTCATCTCCTGCGGCGTCAGCACCACCAGCATGCCATCGATGCTGGGGTCTTTGGCGGCGATCTCCAGCGACTTGGCATAGCGCTCCGGTTCGGCGTCGCCCAGGATGTCGACTGGATTGTTGTGGCTCCACTGCGGCGGAAGAATCGCGTCGAAAGCTTTCATGGTCTCGGCGGACAAGTCGGCCAGCTCGCCTCCGCCGGCCACCAGGGCGTCCGTAGCCAGCACGCCAGGGCCGCCGGCGTTGGTCACGATGCAAAGGTGATTGCCGCGAGGCCGGGGCTGCTTGGCCAGCACGTCGGACATGAAGAAGATGTCCGCAATGCTGTTGACGCGCAATACGCCGGTGCGGCGGAAGGCGGCATCCAGCACTTCGTCGCTGCCGGTCAGCGCTCCGGTGTGCGAAGCGGCAGCTTTGGCCGCGGCAGCGGTACGTCCGGCCTTGATGACGATGACCGGCTTGGTCAGCGAAACTTCACGCGCCGCAGACAGGAAGGAGCGCGCGTCGCCGATGGATTCCATGTAGATGACAATGCTGTGGGTGCGGGGATCGCTGCCGAAGTAGTCGATCAGGTCGCCCCAGTTCACATCCAGCATGGAGCCGATGGAGACAAAGGCACTGAAGCCGACATTCTCCCGCAAGCTCCAGTCGAGCACCGCGGTACACAGGGCGCCGCTCTGGCTGATGAAGGCGACGTTGCCGGAACGCGCCACAGTATGCGCGAAGGTCGCATTCAGGCCGCGAATCGGGTTCATCACCCCCAGGCAATTCGGTCCGATCAGCCGCATCTTGCCGCGAATGGTCTCGGCGATCTGCCGTTCCAGCTCCTTGCCGTGCTCACCAGCCTCTTTGAAATCCCGCCGAGATGACGATGGCGGAGGGAATGCCCAGCCCAACCGATTCCGCGATCAGGTCGGGCACGGTGTCGGCGGGCGTGGTGATCACAACCAAATCGACCTTGTCGGGAAGTTCCGTGACGCTGGGATAGGCTTTGATGCCCAGCACATTGGGGCGCTTCGAGTTAACCGGGAATACCGTCCCGCCGAATGGACTGCTCAGCAGGTTCCACAGCACGGACCGTCCCACACTGCCGGCGCGCTCAGAGGCGCCAATTACGGCAACGCTTTTGGGCAGAAAAAGGGAATCGAGAGGATGAGTCTCGGAACGGTAGACATCGGAAGAAGGATCAGCTTTCAGTGAATTCGTAATACCTGGTTTTTCGGCGGAAATAGTCGTCATTAGACCTCGCAAGATGGGTAACATTCAGTTTAAGCTCTCGGGCCAGGCCTATGAGGTTCAATCCATCACACCGGATTGTGACTAAGATCACAATTTTGCGTCGAAAAAAACTCGTCGCTTTTTGGAACCAAATAGCCCTGCCCGCGTCTAAACTGATGTTGCCAAAGAATTTGGCGCCTATATGAAAAGCGATAAGAAATCGGAACCTCCGAGTAATCGGAAGAGAGAGTACCGCTTCGTGTACCGCCCCGCCTTGCTCGCCTGAGCGCTGCATCGCTTGCCCGGTCACGGAGCTTGACGTGAACCCGGGCGAGTGCATCCTGCCATCTTCAGGATCACCCTCCACAGCCGCGCAGAAATGCGTCTGATACAGGAGGCACCATGCTGTACAAAGACAAAATCAGGAATCTCACTGCCGTGTATCCCGAGCTGGCTCGGGTCTGGATCAAGACCGGCGATCCCAGAACCCCGTTGAAGGGGGTGTGGATCAATGGGTCGCAGCTGCACCCGCTGACCGGCGAGCCTGACACAGCCAACCGCGAGACCGAAACTCGCCGAGTTAGCGGAGGGCCACTTAGCCCTGGCGGCATAGTTGACAGGTCGGCATTTGGCACTTGGCACTTCGCGTTTAGCCAAGTGCTAACTGCCAAATGCTAAATGCGCGGGGTGGTACAATGAAGCCTCTCCGCGAACAAATTCTGCGGCGATGCGCCCTCTGGACGGGACTCCAACCCTTGGCACAACAGACGACAGAAGCCCGCACCATCACCTACGCCGACTCTGGCGTGGACATCGAACTCGCCAACCGCACCAAGCAGCGCATCAAGTATCTTGCTCACAAGACCTTCAATCGCGGCGTATTGAGCGAAATCGGCGGCTTCGGCGGCCTGTTCTCCATCGACAAAAAGAAGTACCTTGATCCGGTGCTGGTTTCCAGCGTGGATGGCGTCGGCACCAAGCTGAAGATCGCCTTCGAGATGAACCTGCACCACACCATCGGCGCCGACCTGGTCAACCACTGCGTCAACGATATTGCCGTACAAGGCGCCACGCCTATGTTCTTCATGGATTATTTCGCCACCGGCAAGCTGCAGCCTGAAATTGCGGAGAAGGTAGTCGCCGGTATCGCCGATGCCTGCAAGCAAAATGGCTGCGCCCTGATCGGCGGCGAAACCGCCGAGATGCCCGGCTTCTACGGCAACGGTGAGTACGATCTGGCAGGCTTCATCGTAGGCGTGGTGGATCGCGACAAGATCATTACCGGCAAGACGGTTGAGGCCGGCGACGTGCTGGTAGGTTTGGCATCAACCGGCCTGCATACCAACGGATACTCGCTGGCTCGCAAGCTGTTCTTCGAAACCGCCCACTACACTCCCGATTCTTACGTGAACGAGATTAAGGGCAAGGTCGGGACCGAGCTGATGAAGATCCACAAGAGCTACTGGCCAATCGTGCGCCGCATGATCGAGGCAGACGCGGTCTCGGCCATGGCTCACATCACCGGCGGCGGCATCACCGAGAACCTGCCGCGCGTCCTGCCCAAGGGCGTTGGCGCGATCGTGGAAATCAATTCCTGGCCGGTGCCGCCCATCTTCGAGCACCTGCAGAAGATCGGCAATGTTCCCCAAGACGAAATGCTGCGCACCTTCAATATGGGCATTGGCATGATCCTGGTCGTGCCTGCGAAAAAGTTCAAGAAGGTGCAGACTATCCTGGAGCGCTGCGGTGAGAAAGGTTACACCATCGGCCGCATCGTGAAGGGCGAGAAGCGCGTCACCTACCAGTAAAGCAGCAATTGGCAGTTAGCACTTAGCAGTTGACAAAGATTCAGCATTAGCTAGTTTTGAAGGGGCGTAGCTTCAGCTACGCCGGAGCAATTCCTTTCCTTTATTGTTGTCATCCCGAGGCGGCTTTAGCTGCCGAGGGATCTGCTGTCCCGATTTTTTGAGGAAACTGTTCAGCCGGGCCAAAAGACTTCTTCTCTCCCGTCCGGCCCCGGTGCTAAGCGCTAATCCTGAAGCTCACCTACGGCACGGTCGCCACCGCCTGGTTCGAGTAAGGACTTTCCACTCCCTGCATGTTCATCGCGGTCACGACGTAGTAATAGGTGGACCCGCTCAGTACCGCCAGATCAACGTAGCTGGTGTCGGCAACCAAGCTGTTATTAATGAGCGTGTACGGCCCATCTGAAGTCGTAGAGCGATAGACGTTGTACCCAACAATGTCCCCCGACCCACTCGCATCCCAGGATAGAGCCACTTGTGGCGCGGTTGGGATTGTAAGGTTCAAGGTTGCGGTTTCCACCATGCCGTCTCCTCCGCCCGACACGGTTAGCGCAAACGTTCCGCTGGGCGCACTCGAGCCCACCGTAATGCTCATGGTCGAGTTGCCCGCACCCGGAGCCGGCAGCGTGCCGGGATTGAAGGTCACGGTCGTATCCGCGGGCGCGCCCGAAACCGACAGGGTTACTGGGTAGTTGAAACCGCCGCTGATGGCAACCGTGATGGTCGAGGTGCTCTGATCCCCGCGCACCACACGCAGGCTGCCGGTGCTCAGTGCAAGCGAGAACTGCGGCGACCCCTGACCGCTGGGTGGAGCGGATAGTGGAGCAGGTTGGGAAGGCGTGCCTGAGCTGCCGCCGCCCCCACAGGCCGGCAGCCATAGCAGAACCATGACGGCCATTGCGCCGCACACATAGGTTCTTGCTCTTCTACTGCACTGCGCCAACATTTTCTGCTACCACGCTCTGGGACAGAATTCCGGGCCGGCCCGCCGCCTGTGAGCAGAGAATCTCCGGCAGCTGGGCAAGAAGCCGACCACTCAATCGCGTCTGGATACCGATAGTCTACTTCTGTCGGCACGAGTCGTACAAAAGCCTGTCCGCGGAGTAGCTTCTAGGTGTATTCTCTCGGTAACCGATAGTGCGACAGGCGCTGTCACGGCGCCATGCCGTCGCCCATCCACTGCTTGAACTTGGCGATCTGTTCCTGTGGCCAGGGTTCGTCGCAGGGCATGCTGCCATCTTCCAGGCGGGAGAGGATGGCCTCGGCCTGGGCCTTCACGTCAGCATAAGAAGACAGGTCGAGTCCGAAACTCTTCATCGCGTCCACGTCAGGAGAGTCACGAAACAACGGACGAATATCGGTGGCGAAACTCAAAGCCATGTAGATAACCTCCAGGGGTCAATTGTTATTCGAAACCAGCGGCACGATTTGACGATAACGAATCACTCTATCCTCGTTGGTCAAATCCTCCCCGGGGAAAAGAGTTGACGATCATACTATGCGCCAATTTCGTAGTCACTCGCGACTAGGAGGTGGATCACTGCATTTATTGTCTGGACTCCGCAATATGTTGTCGTGCTATTTTCGTAGCTATCCGATTCATTTGGCCAGCTAGCTTCTGACAATCGCTCCCCGATTGAATTTTGTTCGGAGTATTTTTCATGCGTCCCCGCCGTCTGTCCGCGAGCATTTCTCCGTTCTCATCTTCCTTGTGCCTCAATCATCTCTCCAGCGTGATGCGTAGCTTGCTGTTGGTCGTGCTTGTAGCCGGTCTGGCGAAATGCGCCATCGCCGAAGAGAAGATCGCGATCGAGCAGTTGCCGGTCGCGGTGCGCAACGGCTCTGCCCAGCTCACCGGACACTACAAGCCCGATCAGACATTGCGCCTGGTCTTCGCGTTGAAGCCGCCACATCTGGAAGAGGAAGAGGAATTCCTCCGCCAGCTGCAGGATCCGGAGTCGCCGCAATTCCACCAGTATCTGAGCGAGGAGCAGTGGAACCAGCGTTTCGCACCTTCCGCCGAGGACGAGCAGGCGGTCGTGGCCTGGGCCCAGAGCCAGGGATTCACCATTACGCAACGTTATCCCAATCGCTTGCTGGTCGATGTGGAAGCACCGTCGGCGGTCATCGAACGAGCCCTCGACGTCACCCTGAACTCCTACCAGATGGCCGGGGAGGCATACTTCTCGAATGACCGCGACCCGTCGCTGCCCGCGCACCTGGTCGGCACGGTTCATTCGGTGATGGGACTGAACAACATTCAGCGGGTCCACAGTTTCTTGAATGTGCCTTCGACCCTACATCCGCCGGATTATTCGCCCGGCCCGGCGTACGCGGTGGGACCGAGTCAGCAGACAGATGGCCATCCAGGGAAGCAGTTTGCGGCCAAAAATGTGCAAAGCGGAAACGTTCGCGGGGACGGCGGCTATCACGTTTACCTTCCCTCCGATATTTACAGCTCCCAAGCCTATGACTATGCGGCGCTCCACTCGGTGGGCGCGTGCTGCAATCCTTTGAACAACCCTAATGGCTCGCCCCCAGAGGCGTCCATCGCCATCGCCATTTGGGGAGACTACTGGTACCAGGATTTGATTAACTTTGGTGATTATTCTGGGGCCCAATTCTTTCCTTTGAACGTGCATCGGTATTACATCGATGGAACGCCGGAGTGCTGTTATGCGGAGACCACCCTCGATATCGAATGGTCGGCTGCCACCTCAAACAGCTTTGATGTGGGACTGGATACGGCGGCGATTCATACCTACGAGGGCGTCAACAGTACCGTGTCAGTGCTGCTCGATGTACTCAATCACGCCCTCGACGACGGCTACGCCCGGGTACTCAATATGAGTTGGGGTGGCGCGGAGAACGATAGCTTTTTGGCCCACGACATGGACACCTATCACTCCGTCTTTAATCAACTTGTGGGACAAGGCTGGACGCTGGTCGCAGCTTCCGGCGACGGCGGGGCGACGACCGACTGTTTGAGTCATCTGGCGGTGAATTACCCCTCTTCCGATCCCGATGTCGTGGCGGTAGGTGGAACTACCCTGTATCTGACCTCAGGTCCCACCTATGGCACGGAAACCGGCTGGGCTGGCGGCGTTTATGGTTGCTCGAACAACGATGGCGGCAGCGGAGGGGGATGCAGCACTCACTTTGCGGCGCCGTGGTACCAGGTGTCGCCGGCCTGCGGCTCGGGCAGCCGCAGCCTTCCCGACATTGCGTTGAACGCCGACTGGGTCAATACTCCACAAGACCTGCTCTTTGTTAACAACTTCTACCCTGCAGGTGGGACATCGATCGCAGCTCCGGAGATGGCCGGATTTTTGCTCAGGAAAACGCCTACCTGTTACACATCCAAAGTATGGTGGGCCAGACCTGCGGCGCTTCCCTGAACAAGCCCTGCGCTCCGCTTGGCGCCGCAAATCCTTACGTCTACTATGAAGGCAATCACCCGCCCTTCGCCCACTATCCTTTCTATGACATTACTTACGGCTGCAATGGCAATGACATTACCCAGCAGTACCACCTGACACCGTACTGTTCCGGCCGTGGATATGACATGGTCACCGGCTGGGGTTCGGTGAACATGCTGCAGTTAGCCTGGATGCTGAACGATTTTTTTGCTGGCGATGGCGCCGGTCCTGTCGCTTCGATTTCCGGTCCTCTGCTCAACTACTGGTACAACGAGACCCAAACCGTTAATTGGACCCTAACCGATACCACGGCGAACGGGCATCCACCCATCGGTGTGGCCGGATCGAGTTTCAGCATGAATGCGGACCCGGGAGATCCTCAGAGCCAGCCTACTCCAGGAGCCGGTAATAACTTCTACGGCCCTCAGTTCTTGGGCAGCAGCGGTTCAGTTACTTTCAATTTCAACGCGATGAACCAAGGATGTAATAATTATGCTTACGTCCGAGCGTGGGACAATGCGGGACAGTCGGCGCTTTCCGGTTATGGTCCGATTTGTTGGGACAGTGTTGCTCCGGTTACGACCATCACCTTGAGCGGTAATAACCAGGGAGGGAACAATTTCACCGGACCGGTGCAACTGTCGATCAGGGCGACCGATAGCGGGAGCGGCGTTGCCAGCATCTATTACGAGCTAACCTACCCCGATCAGGAAAACTACACTTGGCCGTTCTACACATACCTGCCGGGCCCCTATGCAGTTGCCGCATGGAGCACAGACCAGGCTGGAAATAATGGAGTGACTTACGCTAACTTCACCATCATCTCCAACACCCAATACCTGGTGCAGGTCCGCCGTCCCGGCACCGGCACCGGCTCGGTCACCAGCATGGACGGCATCATCCACTGCGGCACCTACTGTTCCCATCACTACTACGATGAACAGCCGGTGACCCTGACCGCGACGCCGGACCCGGGCTCGGTCTTTGGCGGCTGGAGCGGCTGCGATCTCAGTTACGGTCTGAGCTGCACCTTCACCATGACCGCCGACCGCATCGTCTACGCCACCTTCAACGTTCCCAGTGCCACGCAATTCATTCCTGTGCCTCCCTGTCGCGTGGCCGACACGCGCTGGCCGACCGGTGATTTCGGCGGCCCGTCGCTGCAGGCCCAGGTAGGTCGCAGTTTTGTGATTCCCAACAGTGCCTGCAATATTCCCACAACGGCTACAGCCTACTCGGTAAATCTCACCGCAGTTCCGCACAACCCTCTGGGAGCCTTGACCATGTGGCCCACCGGACAGGATCGGCCCATCACCTCCACCCTCAACTCGCTGGATGGACGGATCAAAGCCAACGCCGCCATCGTTTCTGCCGGAACCAATGGGGCCATCAGCCTTTATGCCACCCAGAACACCGACGCGGTGCTGGATATCAGCGGCTACTTTGTTCCCACGCCTAACCCGTCGGCGCTGGCGTTCTATTCTCTGCCGCCTTGCCGCGTCTCCGATACCCGCTGGCCTACCGGGCCGTTGGGCGGCCCGTCACTCACCGCTCAGCAAGCGCGCGATCTACCGATCCTGTCGAGCTCCTGTGGCATTCCCGACACCGCGCAAGCCTATTTGCTGAACTTCACCGCCGTGCCCGAGAACGGCGCTCCGGTTTGGGTGGTCAGCGCCTGGCCGGCCGGACAGAACCAGCCCAGCACTTCGATCTTGAATGCGCCGACTGGTACCATCGTCGCCAACGCCGCCATCGTGTCGCCGGGTACGGGAGGGGACATCGACGTTGCGGCCAGCGATAACGCCGACCTAGTCATCGACGTGGCCGGCTATTTCGCGCCTCCCGGATCGGGCGGACTGTCGTTGTACTCCAATGTGCCCTGTCGCGTGCTGGATACCCGCCAGGCCAACGGGGCCTTCAACGGGGTGTTGGCGGTAAACGTGGCAGGCTCCAGTTGCGACGTTCCGTCGACCGCGCAGGCCTTCGCGTTTAATGCCACGGTGGTGCCCGACGGCGGCCCGCTGTGGTACTTGACTATGTATCCCGACGGCGGCCTTCGCCCCGTCGTTTCCACCTTGAACGCGCTGGACGGCGCCATCACCTCCAACCTGGCCGTCGTGGGAACCACGAACGGATCAGTCGACGCCTATGCCAACGGGCTCACCAATCTTGTGCTCGATATCACCGGCTACTTCGCGCCTTAGCAACAGGCATCGGTTGGTGCCTTCTTGAAAGGAAATTCAGGACTGCTGCCTGCGAATTGTGAGACGCTGGAGCTAAAAGCAGAGGATTGCAAAAACGCTTACAGCGAATGGAAAGAAACCGTCCGTAATGCGAAAGCTGAGGTGCAGTTTCCGTATATTGTGTGCGGGACTTTAACGCCGATGGCGTACTGGATTTTCGCCATGCCTTTTTTCAGCCGCAGTACGGTGAACAATTGGGGCTGGCGGACGCGGAAGATCACGGTTTTTCAGGGAACCCGATCCGGCGACTTCAAGCCCGTCGTCGTAGTGATCGGCAAGTAGGGCACTTGCATTGCCGGGATGCTCTACCATCCTGTCCGAAAGCAGATTGAGTTCTGGTGTAACTCCATGGGAGGAACCGTCAAATGGAACGGCTCGACCTTCGTCGGAAAGCTCATTAAAGGTGACTGAGTCGAGTCCATACACTTTCAATACTTTCGCAGCACCCCAATCACCCGTCCCTGCACCTGCACCGACACGGCGGGCACGATGATGGGCTGCATAGTAGCGTTCGACGGTTGCAGGCGTATCTTGTCGCCCTCGACGTAGATACGTTTCAGGGTGGCGTCACTGCCGTTTACCAGAGCGACCACGATCTCGCCGTCTCGCGCCACATTGGCCTTCTCCACCAGCACGTAGTCGCCGTTCACGATGTGCTCGTCCTGCATGCTCTCGCCGGCCACTTGCAGCACGTACACATCTTTCGAACGCGTGAAGTCGGCCAGCGAAATGGACTCGGGATTCTCCATCGCCTCCAGCGGCTGGCCGGCGGCAATGCGTCCCATCAGCGGCAGACTCATGCCGGTTTCGGCCGCCGCGGCAGCGGCTACCGCCAGCGACTGCTTCATCAGCCCCTTAGGCTTCAGCAGATCGATCGACCGGCTGCGATTGTAGTCGCGACGCAGCAGCGACTTCTCCTCCAGGTTTGTAATGTGCTTGTGCACGGTGGCCAGCGAGCTGAGTCCCAGCCCCTCGGCAATCTCCTCGAACGAAGGTGAATAGCCGTTCTTATCCACGAATCCGGAGATGAAGTCGTACACCTGTTTCTGTCGGCGAGTGAGTGCCATAGCCGTGCCCGGACCTCCGCTCACATTGTCAGCGAATAAAAGGCGAAATGTCAACGGGACTGCTGGCGAATTTCTCCGGTCCCGTTCCTTTCCTGGTTCCGGAGGCCTTGCTTGTACCGGAAGCGGAACCGGCGTCATAATCTCGGAACTCGAATTTTTTCCCCGGCTGGCTGTCGATTTCGACCCCGTCGGACGTCGTACCAGTGCCTGACGAATTTAGGCAATTCAATTGGGAGATTAACCATGCGTTACATGTTGCTGATCTATTCCTCGGAGCGGGCCGATGCCCAGACTCCTCCCGAAGAAATGCAGGCCATTCGGGATGGTCACTGGGCCGTGATGGAGGGCACCACCAAGGCGGGTATCCTGCGGGGCGCCGAGCCGCTGCATCCTACCAGCACCGCGACCACGGTCCGCATCGAGAATGGCCAGCCCGTCACTACCGACGGTCCCTTCGCTGAAACCAAGGAGCAGCTGGGCGGCTATTACATTCTCGATTGCAAAGACCTGGACGAAGCCATCTTCTGGGCAGGCAAGATTCCTACCGCTTGTAAGGGTGGCACGGGATGCGTGGAGATCCGGCCCATCATGGATATCCCACAACGTCAGGATGCGGTGCAGCAGGTCGTAAGCCAGGCGGTCTAGGCGAACGTTTCTTCCGTGATCGTTGTGATCTGATTAGCATTTGTCATCCTGAGCAGAGGCGGCCGGTTTGGCCGCCGGAGTCGAAGGACCTCTATCGGCAGAAAGTCTACTGCGACCATAGGGGTTCTTCGACTGCGCTCGACCGCTTCGCGGCCTTCGCTTCGCTCAGAATGATAAATATCGAAGAGTTTTTCCTCACTCAGCCGGGTTCGAATCCGGCTTGAGTCTGGAAAGCAGCAAGGGATGGAAAATATGCCCAAAATCCTGATCATCGCACTCCTCTGTTGTTTTCTGGCGCCCGCGATGCTGCGGGCCGATGTCGCCGATTCGGCCGCTAACGGCTTCACGATCAAGATCGTGGAGACGATTCACGCCACTCCGGCCGACGTCTACAACCGCCTGACCCGCAATGTGGGGGACTGGTGGAGTTCCGATCACACCTTCTCCGGCGATGCGCATAATCTGTCCATCGACGAAAAGCCGATGGGCTGCTTCTGCGAGAAGCTGGCTAACGGCGGGGGAGTTCGTCATGCGGAAGTGATATTTTATGCGCCAGCGAAGGCGCTGATATTGTCTGGCGCGTTTGGGCCGCTACAGAAATTTGGCGTTGCCGCTACGCTCAGCTTTGCCATCACTCCTGCGGCAGACGGTTCAAAACTGGAAGTCACCTTCGCCATCGGTGGGTATGCTCCCGGCGGGCTGAATACCTGGGCCGCGCCCGTCGACTCGGTGCTGACCGAGCAGATGATTCGTCTGAAGGGCTATGTCGAAACCGGCAGCCCAGGAGTCGCTGCGGGCGCCAGGAAGCAGTAAAAGTTACGGCTTTTGCGGCGGTCCATAAACGCCGGGCTTCGTCCTGGACCTAAACTTTATCCGGAAATTACCGGGGGAGAGATTGCATCCAAGCAGCCTAGTGGACGAACTTCCTTCCAGCGCGCAGAGCAGCATCGAAAGCGTCTTCCGCGAGCAGTCAGGACGCATTGTCGCCGCGCTCATTCGCCTCTCCGGCTCCTTCGATCGCGCCGAAGAAGCGATGCAGCAGGCCTTCACCATCGCGCTGGACGATTGGCCGCGCAAGGGCGTGCCCCAGAATCCTGGGGCCTGGATCATGGCCGTCGCCCATCGCAAGCTGATCGATCATCTGCGGCGGGAGCGCACCCGCAGCGCCAAGGAGCCTGAGCTGATTTATCACTCCCAGCTGTCTTCCGCCGAGCCTGCGCTGGACGAGAATGCCATGGAGTATCCCGACGATCGCTTGCGCCTGATATTTACCTGCTGCCACCCGGCGCTCAATCTGGAAGCCCAGATTGCGCTGACGCTGCGCACCCTGGGTGGTCTGACAACGTCAGAGATCGCTCGTGCCTTTCTGGTTCCCGAGGCGACCCTGGCTCAGCGCCTGGTGCGGGCCAAGGGCAAGATTCGCGACGCCCGCATTCCCTACGAGGTCCCTCCGCTGGAAGCGCTGCCGGGGCGGCTGGCGTCGGTGCAGGCGGTTATCTACCTCATCTTCAACGAAGGCTATTCGGCAACGGCGGGAGAAAGCCTGATTCGCCGCGAGCTGTGTGCCGAGGCGATTCGCCTGGGCCGCATGCTGTGCGAACTCGCACCCGACGATCCCGAGAACCTTGGCCTGCTGGCGCTGCTGCTGCTGCAGGACTCGCGGCGCGATGCCCGCACCAACAACGCCGGGGAGCTGGTGCCCTTGGAAGAGCAGGATCGTTCGCGCTGGCTCACGGGCCAGATCGAGCAGGGCCTGCGGCTGGTGGAGCGCGCCCTCGGCCTGCGTCACGTCGGGCCGTATCAATTGCAAGCCGCGATTGCCGCCGTCCACGCCGAGGCCAAAGCTGCCGACGAAACTGACTGGGCGCAGATCGCCGCGCTCTATGCCGAGCTGGCGCGGCTCAATCCTTCGCCGGTAATTTCGCTGAATCACGCCGTCGCCGTAGCCATGAGCGAGGGTCTGGAGCAGGGCCTGTCTCTCATCGACCAGATCGGCAGCTCGGGCGACCTCGACAACTATCATCTCTACCATGCCGCCCGCGCCGACATTCTGCGCCGCCTTGATCGCCGCCAGCCCGCCATCGAAGCCTATCGCCGGGCGATTGATTTGGTAAGCAATCGGGTGGAAGAAACCTACCTTCGCCGTCGCCTCGCCGCGCTGGAGGAAGCGACGTAGAATCGCGCCGGTCTGTTACGCCCCTACCTTCATCTCGCTCAGGATTTCCTCCACCGCTACGATGGCGCTGAGGATCTCTTTGTCGCTGTTGTAGAAGTGGGGCGAGAAGCGGACGCCGGCCTTGGGGCGGTAGTCGACCAGGATGTCGCGCCGCAGCAACTCGCCGCAGACCTGCTGCGCGTTGGGCATGTCGATGGAAACGGTACCGGCGCGGCGTTCGGGATCGCGCGGGGTGTTGACTCGCCAGCCGCGTTGCGAAGCCAGATCCATCAGTAGCGCGGTCTGGCATTTCGACTTCGTGCGAATGTTTTCGACGCCGACTTCACGAATGATCTTCAGTCCCGGCTGCGCCACCTTGAGTGCGGGAATGTTGGGTGTGCCCTGGGTGAAGCGGTAGATCGTGGGCGAGTAGCGGGTGGCGCCGATCTCGAAGCCGAAGGGATTCTCGTGCCCGATCCAGCCGGTGAAGCTGGGCTCCAGCTTGGCCGCCAGGTCGGGACGCACATAGAGATACGCCGTGCCCGGCCCGCCGCACAGCCACTTCAGCACCCCGCCGGTGCAGAAATCGACATTGAGCTTTTGCACGTCGAAGGGCAGCGTACCTGTCGCTTGGAAAGAATCGAGCAGCACGTGGGCGCCGACGCGATGCGCTTTTTCGACGATTGCCTCTACATCCTGAATGAAAGCACTGCGGAAGATAACGTGCGAAATCGGCACCAGCAGCGTCTCTTCGTCGATGGCGTCGAGCAGGCGTTCGGTGTTGACGTGGATGGTGTCGTCGTTGGGCACCATCACCACGCGTGCGCCACGCGTACGTTGTGCTTCCCAGAAGTACATCACGGAAGGAAAATTCAAGTCGGTGTAAACCACTTTGTTGCGCCGGCCACTGAAGTCGAAGCAGGAAGCCACGGTGGCCTGGCAGGTGGTGACGTTTTGCAGGCACGCGACCGATCCTGGAGGAGCGTTGAACAGCGCGCCAATGGCATCGCCCACCTGAGCAGCCAGCATCCACCACTCGTCTTCCCAGGCGCGAACGCCGCGCGTGTTCCACAACACGGTGTAGTCGTGCAGCGAGTCCTCGACACCGCGCGGCATGGCTCCCAGCGAGTTGCTGATGAGGTAGGTGGTGCGCTCGAGGATAGGAAACTGGGAACGGTAGCGGAGGAGTTCGTCGGGCATGTCGAATATTGTATCGGGGAAGGTTCCAAAATGGGCTTTCCAGGGGCGCGAGCAGCGCATTATTTCGACAAAAGTCCTTGCCATCCGAAACTCTTCTTGCCACCGAGGGTTTTTACTGGTTTGCTGGAGTTGTGCGCGGGAAGCCGTCGCTCCCGCGGGTCACTTCTACGAATCGATCCCCGGAAATTATGCGAATCTTCTCCTGCTTACTTGCTCTTGTTCTGGTCGCGGCCCTGGCGGGTTGCGGTGGCAGCAATAACACACCTACGAATGTGGGACTGTTCGGCAACTGGAATGTCGTAACCTATCCCACCGGTAGCCAGAACCCCTCCTACGTATTTGCCCTGGCGTTATCGCAGGAAGGCAGCAACAACTACAGCGGCGGCTCGATTGTCTACAACGGAGGTATCGCTCCCCCCGCCAACATGTGTATCAACGCGAATACGCTGCAAGCCACGGCCACCACCAGTGGAACCAATTTCACCATGACCGTGACCGACACCACCACCGCCACGATCATTCGGATTACGGGTACGTTGACCAGTAATCAGGTGTCGACGGTTTCGGGCAACTACAGCAATGCTGCCAGCCCGGCTTGCTCGTCCAGCCAGGGCACCATGACCATGTCGGCGCAGTAGCCTAAAACTGCCGCCAGCGGACGTTATCGCGCTCTTCGTCCTCCAGTTCGAGCCAGGCAGGGGATCCCGAGCCGATCGCTGCCCCATCCTCATCTACAATATTGCTAACGGGGTTGAGGAGCCCCCAAACCCATGCGCACCGCTCTGTTGACGGCGGCTCTGCTGCTTTTTGCCGGAAGCTTTCTGGCGGCACAACAAATTCATGGCGACTACATCGAGTCGCGCTCCACAGACGTTTACGTGGCCCAGTGTTTCGCCAACGGCGAGGTCGGACTCGCCGGCCGGCAGGCGCTGCTGGCGTGGCATGTGCAGGAAGGTTCATGGAACGGGATCAAGCTCGATGGGCTGACGGTGGCAGCGGCGGTTGAAGCGCGAGCCACGCTGGGCGATCCCTACGGCGAGCCCTACCCGGCGCAAGCGGTGCTGATGGTGGACAATGCGGCCGACGCGGCCCAGCGGCAGGCGCTCATCGCGCTGGCTCAGCATGAGGGCGGGAAGTTGCTGGAAAACGTTGCCCGAGTGGACTATGTGCCCGTCATCCTCGACCTGCCGGCCGACCCGCACGACGGCAATGCGGTGCTGCGTGCCGGTCATCTGGCGACCATCGTCACTCGTCCCCTGAATCACCACGATCATATCTGCGGCAACGAGACTAACTACTATCCTCCGCTGACCATGGTGGAACATGCCACGTCGGCGGTGGCGTTGACCGATGAGTTTCGCGGCGATGGATTGGACTCGCATTGGACCGCGCATGGACGCCGCAGCGCTTATATCGCCAGCTTCAGCGAGGGCGGATCAACCATAGCCGCAGCGCAGGAAGAGCAGCCCATGCATCACGGCGGAGAGTAACAGTAGATAGTAAGTTGAAGAGCTATCAGGCGGCTTTGTGAGTTAGGATCGGGCAAATCGAATCCTCGGGTGACAATAACCTATCACCTATCTCACAAATCGCCGCGCACAGGTTTTGTGTCAGGGCACCCTTTAGACGTGCCGCAAAGTGGCCCACTATGACCCGGGCTTTAACCCCTGAAAACCCGTTTTTGCAGGGGCTGAAGCGCCCGAACCTCGCTAGGCCGTCGTTCGGCACGACTAAAGGTCGTGCCCTGATACAAACCAAAATCATTTACGAGATGGCTTGTATGAATATCACTGACATTCAAACTCTCTACACCTATAACCTCTGGGCAAATCAACGCATGTTCAGCGCGTTGGAGAACCTGAACGACCAGCAATTCACCGCTCCGACGGAGAGCAGTTTTCCCTCAATTCGGGAGACGGTCTTTCACATCCTGGGTGCAGAATGGATTTGGCTGCAGCGCTGGAAAGGGATATCGCCGCGAGCCACAACGCCCGATGTCAACGTGAATTCTGCGACCATGAGCCAACTGACTCCGGTGAAAGTACCCACGGTGCAGGAACTCTCGACGGTGGCAGCCCTTAGATCGTTTGCCGACGCCATCGAGGGGGAACGGCAGAAATTTCTAGCCACCGTGACGGAGGAGCGCCTGCAAGCGCCCCTGCAGTTCAATGACATGGCGGGCAACCCGTACTCCGAGCCCCTGGTCCAGTTGCTGCAGCACCTGGTGAATCACGGCACCTATCATCGCGGGCAGGTGATCACCCTGCTGCGGCAGGCGGGCAGCGAAGCCGTGTCGCTCGACCTGCTGTTCTTCTTTCGCGAGAGAGCAGCCAAAGCCGGGCACTAAAGATAGCTCGAGGACGGCCCTGCGTGCCGCCGCAGCCCACCCAGCGCCAAGCAGTCCGGGCGAGAACCGTGCCGTCCCTGCGGTGTCTGTGTCGTAACCGCGTCGCCGCTGCGCGGCTGATTTGATCCGCGGTGCGATGGTTTGTTCCACCACTCAGCGCGAATTGCAGCTACGATACAGACACCTACGGGACTCTATCTTATTTTCCGACCTGACCGAGCATTCCGGCTGCGGCTCCATCCACCCCAACTCGCGCAAAGACGGCGCGACTTGGGGGCCCCGGCATGCTGATTTCATGACAACGTCGGCTCCCTCGCAGCGAGTATTTTGGTTGCTGCAAACCGACCAAGCTCGGAAGGAAGGAATCGACGCGATGTTGGTTACAGGCTGTGATTATCATCCGAGCTTTCAGCAAATCGCCTGGTTGAACACGGAGACCGGCGAGTGCGGGAATCGCCGGCTGGAGCACAATGAGGAAGCCGCAGCCTTCTACCGCGGTCTGCGCGGGCAGACGGTGGTGGTGGCATGGAAGCGACCGGGGGGACGGGCTGGTTCCGCCAGTTGCTGTGGTGGAACCGGCAGCAGGGGTTTCCCCGCAACGATTAGCATGCGAGCTTGGTCGGCAGGCAGAGAGTCCCTGGGAACCCGAGGCGGAATGTTTTCCGCTAGAGCGAAGTGGCGCATCTCAAAACCACGCGGGGAAGTCTGTCGCAAAAAACCTTGACACCACCGACGTTGTCGTAGATGGGCTAAGCTCTCCCACGCCTGCGGCGCTCGTTTTCTCGGCTTCGCACCCCACTCCCGAAACGCAATCCTGGTTCTCACAGAGACTTTTACGCCCTGGGCTCAGTTGTTCCGCCCTTCGGGTTGGATTTTCAGCTGTCGCCGGTACTACCGCTCTCCCACCCAGCAAGCGCGAGAAGAGCACTCGTTGGGGTCTCGACTCCGCAGCACGTTTCACTTCGACTCAACCGCGGGCTGCAGCCCGCGGTTGGCACAATAGGGAGCAGCGGTATGTCGACCCTACCAGATGCGTACGCGTTCTTCCGGCGTCAGGTACAGCGTCTCGCCTGGTTTGACGTCGAATGAGCCATACCAGGCGTCGACGTTGCGAACGGTGTCGGCGCGGTACTGAGCGGGAGCGTGTGGATCGACCAGCACCTGTTGGCGAAGCGCGGCTTCGCGCGACTTCGAGGCCCAGTTCTGGCCGAAGGCGATGAAGAACTGTTGGTCGACGTTGAAGCCGTCCTGGGTGGCAGCAGTCTTGCCTGCGAGGGAAGCGTGGTAGCCGTCATACGACGCGGAGACGCCCGCCAGGTCGGCGATGTTCTCCGACAGCGTCTGCTTACCGTTGACGGAGACATCGGGGAACGGCTTATAGGTATCGTATTGCGCGGCGAGTTTCGCGGTGGCGGTTTCGAAGTGCTCGAAGTCAGCAGGCGTCCACCAGTTGCGCACCGCTCCCTTGGAATCGAAGGCCGAACCTTCAGAGTCGAAGGTGTGGCTGATTTCGTGTCCAATCACCGAGCCGATGGCGCCGTAGTTCGCCGCTGCCGGAGCTTGCGGATCGAAGAACGGCGGCTGCAGAATCGCGGCCGGGAAGTTCAGCGCATTCTGCAACGGGAGATTGACGGCGTTCACCGTCTGCGGATCCATCGACCATTCCTTGCGGTCGACCGGCGCGCCCAGGCGGCTGACCTGGCGATGATACTCGAACAGATTGCCGCGCCAGATGTTGCCGAAGATGTCGTCGGGCTTCACCTCGTAGGCGGAATAATCGATCCAGGTTTCCGGATAGCCAACACCGACGTACAGTGTGTTGAGCTTGGCCTGGGCTTCGGCTTTGGTGGAAGCCGCCATCCAGGAGAGCGCTTCGATGCGCTTGCGGAAGGCCGCGATGATGTTGCTCACCATAGCTTGGGCTTCGGCCTTGGCTTCGGGAGAGAAATAGCGCTGCGCATAAATCTGTCCCACGTCGTCGCCCAGATATCGATTGACGATAACCACGCCCCGCTGCCAGCGAGGCCGCTGTTCGGGCGCACCCTGCAGAGTCGCGCCGAAGAAGGCATAACGCTCATCAGCTAATGCTTTCGGCAGCAATCCGGCATAGTTTTCGACCATGTGATACGCGAGCCAATCCTTCCAGGTGTCGAGCGCGGTCGAGGCCACCAGCGCGGACTCACCCGCGAAAGCCGTGGGCTGCCAGACGATGAAGCTGGCTTGCTTGCTGAGTCCGGCGGCCTTGAAATATGCGGTCCAGTCCAGGCCGGGCGCTTTAGCGGCGAAGTCGGATTGCTTCCAGGTGTTGTTGGCTTTGTGGATGTTTTCGTTATCGGCCAGGCTGAGATGGACTTCCGCGATGGCGTGCTCCAGTTGCACAATGCGCTCGGCGCGGGCGTCGGTATCGTTGAATCCCGCCAGCTTCAGCATGGTGGAGACGTGCGCCTGATACTTGGTGCGAATGTCGCGCATGTGCTGGTTGTCAGCCAGGTAATACTCGCGATCGGGCAACTCCAGGCCACCCTGCAGCAAGTATGCGGCGTAGTGATCGGAATCGTTGAAGCCGGGAGCTACCCACAGTCCGAACAGGTGCGAAGTGTGGAAGTTGGTGTTGTTCAGCGCGTCGACATCGGCGCGCAGAGTTTCACCCAAAGCGGTGGCGAGTTGCGTCTTGTTGCTGATGGCGGCGATGGCCTTGAGGTGCGGTTCCAGAGGCGCCAAGCCTTTGGCTTCGATGCCCGCCTCGTCCATGTACGAGTTGTACAGGTCGCCGATCTTGCGTGGACCTGATCCCGCCGCTCCGCCACCCTTGGCGCTCTCTTCAATCAGCGCAGCGGTGCGCTTGTCGCTCTGGTCAGCCAAAGTCGAGAAGACGCCGATGCGGCTGCGGTCGGCAGGAATTTCGGTGCGCTTGATCCAGCCTCCGTTGGAATATTCGTAGAAGTTGTCGCCGGGTTTTACCGCCGGATCCATGTTGGCGACGGCGATGCCGTGCGTGGTTTGCGCAGGCGTGTCCTGGGCAAGCATGGCGAAGCTAAGCCCGAGCAGGCAGATTCCTACGGCTAAAGGTTTGAAGGCCAAGTTCAGGAATTGGACTAGGAATGTCATGTAGAGGCTCCGAGAGGGCGAAAGTAGGAACGAAATGCAGAACGTTATGTAGACGGCAAACCAATCATGAGGGTAGCACGACGTTTAAGGTCCCGGGCAGTTCGCCGGGAGCGGGGGCCTTACATACAGCCCGCAAGGAGTTTTGGTCCCAGGCCAAACTCGTAGTCCCCCTAATGCGAGACGGGTGTATTTACCCGTTTCCCGTAAAAGTTCCATGCCCCAGAAAATCCCTGACCCAGCTAACTCTAATGTTTTCTTCTTAGGAGCTCTGGCACGCGCTTTGCACCCGTCCTGCTGTGCGCCGAACGCGGTTTTTCCAGGTTTGTGGAGGCTAGACCGCAGCCGCTGAAAAAGCCGCGTGTGTATCAACGAAGCTAGCGGAGGTGCATCCAAATGAGAAGACTGCTTATTTGTGCGTTGGTGCTGGGTCTGTTGCCCAGCCTGGCTTTTGCTCAGCGAGGCCGAACGGCCGGAGGTATCGGTCCCGCCACGCGAGGCATCGGGCCAACCAGTACGGTTGGACCCATGACATCGACTGGCAGAATCGGCACTAACCCCGGCCCGGCAACTCTGAGCCACGGCGGTGTCGCGCCAAGTACCAGACCGATTGGTAGTACCACAACGGTCGCTCCGAGCACGGTCGACAGCAAGACCGTGAACAGTATCAACTCCACCAGCAATAGGGAACCGAACCGGACTATCCCTCCGGACACTGGCACAGCTCGTCCTGACACAGGAGTCGGCCCCGATCGATAAGCGATAGCAACGACCGGACACTGACATCGAGCGGCTGGGGGAAGCCGCGAGATCGCCGAAATTGGGCCGGCTGGAAAGTCAGCCCATTTCGGCGTTAGCTGTTGCGACCGTTCGGCTTGTTGGAACGCCGTGAGAGGCGTGCTTAAACCTTGGCTTCCAAGTTCGACTTGGCTTCGACGGTTTTCTCGAGGTGTTTGTCGAGCGCTTTCTCGATCACTTCACGGGCAACGTAGCCCACGATCTGCTCGCGCACCTGGCCGTCTTTGAAGATGAGCAGGGTAGGGATGCCACGCACTGCGTAGCGTTGCGGAGTGGCAGCATTCTTGTCCACATCCATTTTGCCAACGGTGACGCGGCCGTTGTAGCTCTGCGCTATTTCGTCCACCACCGGTGCCAGGGCGCGGCAGGGGCCGCACCAGGTTGCCCAGAAATCCACCATCACGGGATGGTCCGACTTCAACACCAGTTGATCGAAATTCGCATCCGTCACTTCCACAATCGCATTACTTGCCATTCATCCTCCTGCGGGGTCTCCTCGGCCATGCCGGCCAATCATGGCGGGCCAACCGTTTATCGTACCATCCCGATGTGAGATTAGATGCAGCAGGGTGCCGCGGGACGCAGAGAGGGTGGAACGGGCCGCAGAGGGAGGCAGCATTCAGGGGACTGCCGGCGGGAAATCCGGGCTTAGAATTCAAGAGCGCTCTACGGAAACCGCAGAGCGCCCGGAAGGCAGCCCTCCCCCAGAACTGCCTAACTGCAGGAAAGATTGTCCCGCGATTCCGGCGATTTGTAAATACGTCCCGTGTAATTAATCAGTTAATCAACGGTAGCCGATAGTAATCACACAAATGAAACATACGCTTGAAGATTCGCTGCCTGCAGGAAATCGGTGCAGATAACATCTCCGCTCCTCGTGGCATATACAACTTAGTTATTTTTCGTAGACATCTTCTGGGGCTGTTTCACATTCCTGTTTCGGGACGAGGCGTCGAGCACGCCTTTCCGAGGCTGCGGAAAAAATAGTCGCGAAGTCCACAGACGCCAAGCCCGTGATCATTGTTCTCACATGGAGACCAGACGGTCGCACTGCCCCGGGCCGTGCTTTTCTCTATCACGTCTTTTGGCCCTCATCACCTAGGGCAATCCTTAACTCGGTCTTCGCCGACTCAGGTAATTAGGTTCATTACCCCAACGGATTGGACTCATTTCTTCGCGAGTCTGTCTCCATCGTTGACGTGAGGCTGCACGTGCGGCGGTGGACTGGTAGGCGAACCGACGGATTGCATCCAATGTAAGTGTAGAAAGCAAATGCCGACTCGGCGAACAGAGGAAGCGGAAATTCGAACTCGGCCGTAATCGCGGCTAGCCCCGCGGTCGTAGGCCCGGGGGATAAATCCGCGGAGAGCACATTCCAAATCTCGATCAGTCCCGCAGGATGAGGCTCATCGCTATCCTGTCCGATTCCGAACAGACGGTCGCGTGGGCGGACAGCGGCCGGGCTCTGCCGGCACACGCCTACCGTCTTGGGCTTATGTTTCAATGATTTGCACTGCCCAAACACTGGAGAGCTGCGTGCAGTTTTTAATCCGGTTAGGTGCTGAAGAAGATCCTTATGAACAACTTGCTCCATGACCTGCGCCATGCCCTTCGTCAGCTAAGGAAGACTCCGGGCTTTACCATTACCGCCATCCTGACCCTGGCCTTGGGAATTGGCGCCAACACCGCCATCTTCACCCTGGTACATGCAGTGATGTTGAAGTCGTTGCCGGTGGCCAATCCGGCGCAACTCTACCGTATCGGTGACAACGACATTTGCTGTGTTTACGGCGGATTGCAGCAGGAGGATGGAGGTTGGGGACTTTTCTCATACGGATTGTATCGCTATATCCGCGACAATACGCCGCAGTTCGAAGAGATTGCCGCGTTCCAAGGCAACGAGCCCCAGGTCAGTGTGCGTCGCAGCGGTTCGCCCACGGCGGCGGAGACTTTCCCCAGCGAGTTTGTCTCGGGAAACTATTTCTCCACCTTCGGCATTCAACCATTTGCCGGGCGCCTGCTCACTCCGGCAGACGACACGGCCGGCGCGGCTCCAGCCGTGGTCATGAGTTACCGCGCCTGGCAGGAGCATTTTGGACTCGACCCTTCGGTGGTGGGCGCGACCTTCATGGTAAATAGCCAACCCTTTACCGTGGTTGGCATTACGCCTCCGGGATTTTTCGGTGACCGACTGCGCGACAATCCACCAGATTTTTACCTTACTATTGCAGCGGAACCGCAGCTTAATCAGTCCAGTTCGACGCTACACATCGACAACCAACATTGGCTCTACCTGATTGGCCGCATGAAGCCCGGCATGCAGCCGGCGCAAGTGGAGGCGGAGCTCACCGGCGAATTGCGGCAGTGGTTGCCTACCATCGCCAATACCCTCCAGTCCTCGGAACGGGAGAAGATCGGTCAGCAGACCATTAAGCTTGGACCCGGCGGCGAAGGCATTACGGAGCTGAAGGACCGCTACAAGTCGGGTCTGTACATGTTGATTTCCGCGTCAGCCCTGGTGCTGTTAATTGCGTGCGCCAATCTTGCCAATCTCCTGCTGGCTCGCGGCATGGCCCGGCGTCAGCAAACCGCGGTGCAACTGGCACTGGGCGCGACCCGAGGCCGGCTGATTCGCGCCCTGCTTACCGAGAGCGTGCTGCTGGCCTGCCTGGGCGGTGCGGCCGGACTGGTGCTGGCATATTTCGGAACGCGTGGCATCCTGCTGATTGCATTCCGCGGCTCAACCTTTGTTCCCATCAGCACCTCGCCTTCGCTGCCCATTCTGGCCTTCGCGTTCGGGCTTTCGCTGATCACCGGAGTGGTTTTCGGGATAGCTCCGGCGTGGATCTCTTCGCACTCGGATCCGGCGGAAGCCTTGCGCGGGGCGAATCGTTCTACCCGCGACCACTCCGCCCTGCCCCAGAAATCGCTGGTCATCGCGCAGGCGGCACTGTCGCTTGTCCTGCTGGCGATGGCTGGACTGGTGACCCAGAGCCTGCGCAACCTGGAGCACATGAACTTTGGCTTTCAGACGGATGGCCGCTTAATGGTGCAATTTTATCCACTAACGGACGGTTACACCGTGGAACGGTTGCCCGGGCTCTATCAGCAATTGCGCGACCGGCTGAGCCAGATTCCGGGCGTGCGCAGTGTCAGCTATTCCATGTACAGCCCGCAGGACGGAGATAGCTGGAACAATGGAATTGCCATCCAGGGGCGATCGCCTGAGTCGACCGACGGAAAGAGCGTTGGCTGGGTGCGCGTCAGTCCTAACTACTTCAAGACCATCGGTACGCCGATTCTGCGTGGCCGCGCCATCGGAGAGCAGGACACCGCGACCTCGCAACGTGTGGCCCTGGTGGATGAGAGTTTCGTTCGTACCTTCTTCCCTAACACCGATCCCATCGGCCAGCACTTTGGATTCAGCCCGCCGGGACACAGCGGAGATTTCGAGATCGTCGGAGTGGTGAAGGACACGAAGTATCGCAGTCCCATGGACGACTACAAACAAAATCCCATGTTCTTCGTCCCCTATTTCCAGAGCGTCCACTATGAGCGGGCGAATTATAACCTGATGGACACGCATTCCGAGTATGCGACCATGATCGAAGTTCACTACCAAGGATCGCAGCAGGAGATTGGCCCGCAGGTGCGGCGGGTGCTCGCCGATATCGACCCCAACCTCAGCATCATCGACATGCATAGCTTCGGGGAGCAGGTGATTCGGGTCTTTAATCAGGAGCGCCTCATCGCGCGCTTGACCGAACTTTTCAGCTTGCTGGCGCTGCTACTGGCATCGATCGGGCTCTACGGCGTGACCGCCTACAACATCGCCCGCCGCACCAGCGAAATCGGCATTCGCATGGCGCTGGGGCTGACCGCGGTGACGTGGTGAAAATGGTGTTGCGCGGCGCTTTCGGGCAGATCGGCTTCGGCTTGATTCTCGGCGTGCCGCTGGTGATCATTGCCGGCCGGCTGATGGCCAGCAAACTCTACGAAGTGGGCGCCTTCAGCCCGCTGGTCCTTGCAGGCGCGATTCTGGCTTTGGGATTGTGCGCATTCGTGGCCGGCCTGGTCCCGGCCCGCCGCGCTGCTTCCATCGAACCGGTGAAGGCCTTACGAATCGAGTGAGGTTCGACCCATAAAAGTAGCCGCCTGAAAAGGCGGCCTAGAGAGAATAGCGTTTACTGCTGGGTTGTTTATCTATCTCAGCGTAGGTTCTCGCGACCCCTGTCAAAACACGAAAGCCACTTACAAAAGCGATTCACTTCGCCGGCTTTCGTCGGGGAGGATCAAGAACCTGTGCCCATTACTGCAGCAGTGCACTACTTTGTCTGCGAGTAGGAACCTCAACTTTCCCAACTCATCGGGCATCTCTACCGGAGATGCCCTGATCTCCTCTGACTCGCAGATCGGACAGCATTTCGGTTGCATCATGCCGGAGAAACACGAATGATCATCTGAGCCTACCGTCAATATACCGGAAGTCTTGCCGGATAGATGTATCACTATCAGCGATAGTTGGATTGTCCTGCGCTTTTGGACGATATGATGGCGTTCCGCCTTCCCCTGCTGCCGGTTCGTCGAGATCCCATCTTCCGACTACACCCTGCTCCTAGCGAGAAAGTTCGTCGGACAGCCTGCCTAGGGCATCCAATCCTCGGGGGATGTCCCACCCTTGTGGCAGACAAGCGACCCGGGATGCGCTATCCTCATAGCAGGAGTTACCATGCTCGACAATCTATTTCAGCCCATGCACCTGCTGGTGATCCTCTTTATCGCCTTGCTGGTGTTTGGACCTAAGAAGCTGCCTGAACTCGGAAAGGGCTTAGGCGAGGGAATTCGGAGTTTCAAAGACTCCATGAATGCCAAGGACGACACCGCAGCCAAGCCTGAGGAAGCAAAGAAGCCCTAATCGCCGGCCGTCGGTCTCCTGACCCCAAGTTAGGTTGCCATTCCCCATGCCTGACATTCTCTTCATTTTGCTGCTGGCGCTGGTGATTTTTGGGCCTAAGAGACTGCCAGAAATTGCCAGGCAGGTAGCGAAATATCTGGCGCAGTTTCGCATGATGCGCGACGACCTGAAGCGCCAGATCGAGAGCGAGCTGCTCAATATCGAATTAGAAGAAAAGGCAAAAGCCGCTGCGCCCCCGCCTCCTCCACAACTGGAAGCCCCTAGCCAGCCGGTGCATCCAGACACGCTACCCAACAGCCCAGCGTCTTAGAGATTTTGTTTGCGCTCTGAAATCGAGTTCAATCCGGGCGCGCATGGGTGTGTTCCAGCTTAGTTGTATTCCGTCATCGCACCCAACTCCGCCCCAGGGTACGCGAGCCTTGTCGACCTTATCGGTTCTGTTACGGCTTGCCGATGCTAATGGCGGAGAGGGAATGCAGAAGCCCAAAGATATTTAGTAGCCATAACACAACGGCTATCACCACTACGGCATTCAGAATGGATTTGATGGAACTCGCCATGGGGATGAAGCGATCCACCAGCCACAAAAGTACGCCGACGACAATCAGCACCAGGATGACTTGAACTAACGGCATGTTCGTTTACCTTTCTGTATTTTCAGGAGGCTATTTCTGATTTCGTTCCTGTGGTTCTGGGAGCCTCAACTTACAGGCTAGTCGTCGGAGGGACGCCTGGCTGTCTCTTATTGACCGCTCAGGACTTTAGGGGTTGCGACCGGTTGGGCCGGTTTACTCGTCGGCCTCACGCCACTGATAGCCGCATGCCAAGCATCTCCAGTGGTGGATCACCTGCGGCGGCGGCTCGGGAAAGGGAATTGCGGCCGACCACAGCGTGATCTGTCGCGGGTTCGGACTGTCTACCTCGCGAATCTCCAGCGACTCGCACTCCGGGCAGCAGGCAACCTCCTCCAACTCCTCATCGTCGTCCGCTCCCGCCTCGGCTGGCTCGGCCTCGAAATCGTCGAGCACTTCCAGCGCGCGCACCACCTGGCTGTCGGGCACCTGCAGCCGGATGCCGCCCAAAGCCATCCCCATGTGCCAGTTCATGGCATGCATGTTCTCGTCACACACAAAGGCCGCAATGCCGGCGGAAACCAGCTTGCCCTGCGCCAGCTTGGCTTCGCCCAGGCTAAGGAACTTTGTGATGGTGACCAGTTCTTCCAGCATGGCTATTTCGAGAAGCGTAGGCTAGCTTTCCGCCCGAGTCAATTCCCTTAATCGCGCCCGCCGGCTGTGCTCGGCGATAGCTTCCACAATCTGCGTCGCCAGCGTCAAAGCGCGCCTGCCGTCTTCCAGGGTTACCATCGGCGCCGAGTGCTCGTGCACCGCGCGCAGAAAGCTGCTCAACTCGGTCCGCAACGGCTCCTGCGGCTCGACCTTCGGCTTGAATGGTGTGATGCCCGGAAACGCGCTGGCCGCCGCACTCGCCGGGTTAAACGGATCCAGCTCCGGAGCACCGGCTTGCCCATCATCCACCGTGAGCACCAAGACATCCTGCCGCGAATAGTCCAGCGAAATATATTGATGCGGCTGGAAGAAGCGGAGCTTCCGGATGCGTTCAGTGCTGACCCGGCTGGCGGTGAAGTTGGCCACGCACCCCGATTCGAATTCCAGACGCACATTCGCGATGTCGACTTTTTTCGACAGGATGGGCAGGCCGACCGCGCGGATCTCCTTCACCGGCGACTTGGCGAACGTCAGCACCACGTCGAGATCGTGGATCATCAGGTCGAGAATGACGTCGACGTCGAGCGAGCGCGGGGTGAAGACGCTGAGCCGGTGGACCTCGAAGAACATGGGCTGAGTGAGCAGCGGAAGAGTGGCGCGTACCGCTGGATTGAAGCGCTCCAAATGGCCGGTCTGGGCGATGCGGCCGTGCCGTTGCGCCAATGCGATCAGCTCGTCGGCTTCGGCGACGCTGGCCGCCAGCGGCTTTTCGATCAGAACATCGACGCCGCTCTGCATCAGCTTGCCGGCGACTTCACGATGCGCAACCGTAGGCACCGCGACCGATGCCGCCTGTACGCCGGCAGCGATCATCTCCTCGAGCGACCGAAAGGGCTGCGTGCCGAACTCCATTGCCACGGCTTGAGCGCGAGCGAAGTCAAGGTCGGCAACCCCGACGAACTGAATATTGTGCGCCGGATCGGCTTGCAGGTCGCGATAGACGCGGGCATGATTGCGGCCAAAGGCTCCGGCGCCGGCGACTCCGACCCGGAGGGGGTCGCTGCGATTAGGCATCCTGTGATTGTCGCCCATGCTCGCAGTGCGAAGCAAAAAGACGTTCCCGATGCGACGGCCATTCGTCGCTGAGAATGGCCCAGCGTTCGTGATCGCGCCAGGCGCCGTCGATCATCAGATATCGCGGGGAGAATCCCTCCTGGCGAAATCCCAGTCGCGCCACCAGCGCGCGCGAGGCAAGGTTGTCGGGCTGAATGTTGGCCTCCAGCCGGTGAAAGTCAAGCTGATCGAACGCGCAATTGAGGACGAGCGCCAGTCCTTCGGTCATCAGACCCTGCCGCTCCATCCCGGCAAAGGCATAGAAGCCGAGATAGGCGCTTTGGAATGCCCGCCTCACTGGCTCACTGATGTTGACGACACCGGCTAGCTGTTGGTCGGAAGCGCGGCGGAGGAGAAAGCCAATCGTGCTGCCGTTGCGGATGCGCTCCAGATACGATTCGTACTCTTCGTGCGTGCGCGGCGGGAAAACCCACGGCCGGTGCAGGCCGTCACTGCGCCCGACCGCGGCCAGCAGTTCCGGTTCGCAATCCGGCGTCGTTTGGGAGAGAAAAACACGCATCGGATTCAAGTTCGGGATGGCCGCAGATACGCCAACTGCTAATCACTCTAAATGTTGTGATGCGGGATATGACTGACCTGCGTCTCGGCGACGATCGCAATGCCCGCTTCATTCGCAGCCGCCAGCACGGCTTCCTTATCCAGCAGCAAACATCGCCCCGCATCCAGCGCCAGACAACTGGCGCCCGCCTGCTTCATGGTCTCGATGGTATGCAGGCCAACCACTGGCACATCGAACCGCATATCCTGATTAGGCTTGGCCACCTTGACCACGGTCAGCGCGCGACTCAACGTGGATGGCTCCTGGCCCAGCGACGGCGACTGCATGATCTCTCCGGCACGCAGGATGGTGGCATCGGTGCCTTCCATGGCTTCTACCGCGACGCACGCCGCCTCAGCGATCACCACCGTCTGTCCGATATCGAAGCGCGAGAGGTGGTGCGCCACGGCCCGTCCATAGGTGATATTCGTCTGCTCGGAATCGCTGGGGCCGCGCTCGGTGAGCACGCCTTCGCTGGCGAGCATCGGCTCGAGTAGGGTGGTGGAACTCATCAGCGTGATGCCTTCATCGCTGAGCACTTTGCCCACCGCGCCGATCAGCGAATCGGTGTTGCGGGTGGTGAGCGAGAGCAACAGCTTGGCCAGCCGCCAGTCCGGCTTGATGCTGCTGAAGATCTGCTTGTGCTTGACTTGCCCAGCCATGATCGCCTGGGTGACGCCTTCGCTCTTGAAGGTCTCGATCAGCTTGGACAATTCGCCCAGCGAAAGCCAGTGCACGGCAGCGGCACCGTGGTGCTCGATTTCGGGCGAAGTCTCTTCCTTGATCGCCGCCACCACGACCTGCATGCCCTTCGAGCGCGCTGCATCGAGCACCAAGAGTGGGAATTTGCCGTTGCCGGCAATCAGGCCAATGCGCTCTTGCGATGGTGTCGACATGGTGGAACAGTTGCCAGTAGTCAGTTGTCCGAAGCCCCTTGCTAGTAGCCATTACCGGTTAGCGGCCGCGCTTTAACGCTCGTTGGTCGCCAGCGGGTTTGGATCGCACCGATCCATCAATCCCTCGATTGCGGCGCCAGCACCTCAAACCGCACAGACCCCGGCGCCGTAGGCGCGAAATAAGTTAGCCCAGCGCTTCAGCGCTGGGTGAGATGCGTTTACCAACAGGAGTGCCATAGGCACGACAGAATCCGGCGAATGAAAACCTTGCCGTCCCTACAGGACTCAGCCTCATTGTTATCGCCTTCCCAGCGCTGAAGCGCTGGGCTATGCTCTTTCGTCCCGCCGAGCGGGACTGACTTCCAGCCGCCACCAAATTGTCTCGTGACTCAGCGCATTCGTTAGTGGGCACGGCCGCGCCGAGGCCAGTTTCGTCGGGCCAAATTAGTCGGGTTCACGAAACGCGCGTCTGTCAATCGCAAAACCGTCAACTGACAACCGCCAACTGCTACTTGATGATGCCCCGCTCGGACGACTCGATGAACCTCATCAGCAACTCTACATCGTCCCCCTGCGTCCCTTCGGAGCGCAGCTTTTCCACCGCCTGCGACGTGTTGAGCTTCGACGCCAGCAAAACCTTGAACGCGTGATGCAGCTTGGAAATCCGTTCCGGTGAAAATCCCCGGCGCTGTAAGCCTACCTTGTTCAACATATAGGCATGAGTGTCCCGCTCGGCGCTGGTCATAGAGTAGGGCAGCACATCCTGGGTGATCGTCGTGCCTCCCCCAATGTAGGAGTGCGCGCCAATGCGGACATATTGATGTACGGGACACAGAGCGCCGACCACCGCCCACTCCTCCACCGTCACATGTCCGGCGAGCGTGGCAGCGTTCACCAGCATGGAGTGATCGCCGATGAAGCAGTCGTGGCCAACGTGCGCGTAGGCCATGATCAGGGTGTGACTGCCGACCCGGGTAGTGCCGCCACCCTTGGTGGTGCCACGAGTGATGGTGACGTATTCGCGAATGACGTTGTGGTCGCCCACTTCCAGGCGCGTCGGTTCGCCGGCATAGGTAATGTCCTGCGGATCCATAGCCAGCGCCGCGAAGGGATAAATCTTGTTATGGTTGCCAAGGCGGCTGGGGCCACCTAACACAACGTGGGACACCAGTTCGCAGTGCTCGCCCAATTCGACCCCGGCATGTACCACACAGTAGGGGCCAATGCTGCATGAGGCTGGAATGTTTGCGGATGGATCGACGATGGACGTCGGGTGAATACTCATGCTCGATCTTAGGCCGGCTCACCTGCAGCCTCAGGCTGCGGCGGTTCGGCATTTGGTTTGGCAAGACGATTCAGCAAGCGGCAGGTGACCACGGCTTCGCAGGCGAGCTTGCCGTCAACGTAGGCTTTACCTTGCAGCCGTCCGGCCGTCCCGCGAAAGGCCAGCACATCCACCTCGATGCGGAGCTGATCGCCGGGGGTAACCGGACGGCGGAAACGCGCTCGCTCAATTCCGGTGAAAAGCAGCAACTTGTCGTCGCGGTCGGTCACTTCGGTGAACAGCAGGACAGCGCCGGCCTGGGCCATGGCTTCGACAATCAACACTCCCGGCATAATGGGATAGCCGGGAAAATGGCCGTCAAAAAAAGGCTCGTTGATCGTAACATTCTTCAGCGCGACAATTCGTTTGGCGCGCGTGATATCAATGATGCGGTCGATCAGCAGCATCGGATAGCGATGCGGCAGAAGATTAAGAATCGCGTCTATCTTAAGCTGTAAATTTTCGCCACTTCCGGGCGCGGGATTGGCTGGTTCGCTCATGGCGGTATGGTTGAAAACCCCGATTATACATTCCACAGCGGCCGGTTCAGGGCGTTTGACGAATTTAACCGGATGGATCCGAGCCGCCCACGTTTAAGCTAAAGCCATGTCTACGCCGAAACAGCGACAGCTCGACAACGCTCTGGAAACAATTCTGCAGTGGCTCACCGGACGCGAGCAGGAGATGATCGCGAGTGTGCGCGACCTGGTGATGCAGGAATCACCCACACACGACAAGCCCGCTTGCGACCAGCTATGCTCGCACCTCGCCGGCGCATTTGAGCGCCTGGGTGGGCGAGTCCGGATCCATCGTCAGCGCGTAGCCGGAAATCACTTGCAGGTAGATTTTGCTGGTGCATCCCGGTACAAGCCGGTGTTACTGCTAGGGCATCTCGACACGGTGCATGATGTGGGCACGCTGCGGACCATGCCCTGGCGCGAGCATCGCGGCCGGCTCTACGGACCCGGAGTTTTCGACATGAAGGCTGGCATCGTGCAGATGATGTTTGCGTTGTCGGGCGCTGCGCGAGATCGGCGGAAAGCTGCCACGGCCTGTCTCTGTGCTGCTGGTCTCGGACGAGGAGCAAGGCAGCGCCAGCTCTCGTGCAATCACCGAAAAGCTGGCGAGGCGTTGTGCCGCAGCATTGGTGTGCGAGCCCTCCGGTCCGGGAGGCGCGTTGAAGACGGCGCGCAAGGGCGTGGGCGGCTTTACGGTGACGGTAACCGGGCACGCGGCACATTCCGGACTCGACTTCGAAAAGGGCCACAGCGCGATTCTGGAGCTGGCGCATCAGGTCCGCGCTTTGTCTGGCCTCACCGACCTGAAGCGTGGCATCACGCTCAACGTGGGCGTGATTCGTGGCGGCACGCGCACCAACGTGGTCGCTGCCGAGGCAATGGCCGAGCTCGACCTACGCGTGGCCCACAAGAGCGATGGAGCAATCATGGAGCGCAAGGTGCGACAGCTGCGCGCGGTCAATCCCAATTGCACGCTGAGGATCGAAGGTGGCATCAACCGGCCTCCTCTGGAGAGAACCAGGGCGGTGGCAGCCTTGTTCGAGCTGGCGCGCAAGGTTGGCAGCGAGCTGGGATTTGAGCTGAACGAGATTGCGGTGGGGGGAGGCTCCGACGGCAACTTTACCGCCGGCATCGGCGTTCCTACGCTGGATGGATTAGGAGCGGTCGGCGACGGAGCCCACGCCGTGCACGAGCACGTCATCGCCAGCGACTTGCCGCGCCGGGCGGCATTGCTGGCGGGGTTGATTGGGGCTATCGAATAAGCAACGCCCTGGTGCAGGCTGCGTTCTTTACACGCGGCGCGCTTGCGACCGTTGCGAAATTATATTCCGCATATATACTCCTTGGAAAAGAAGGAATCAGGATGACCAAAACTGCCAAATTATTCTGCACTGGCAACGGCCAGGCCGTGCGTCTGCCGCGAGAATTCCGTTTCAAGGGCGACGAGGTTCGCATTCGAAAAGTAGGCGACACGGTGGTGCTGGAACCAATTATTCCCAATGTGAAGGAATGGCTTGCAGAAATCGATCGGCATCCACTAAGCGCCGACGCATTCCAGGGAGACTGGCGTAAACAGCCCAAGGCTCCCAAACGAAACACGTCCGGGCTACACTGCGTGGATTGGACGAAATGATCCATGCCAGATCAGTGAGCATAATTCGGCAATGCTCTTCTGGCCGCTACCACCCGGGGAATGCCCTGCAGATCGGGCACCACGCGAACGTCCTCCCACCGCGTGGGGCTCAGTAGATGCATTACTGCATCGCTCATCGAGTAGCCGATTTCCAACGCCAGCCATCCGCCCGGCTTCAAGGCGGAATACGCTTGCTCGACCAGGGGCCGAATCACATTCAGTCCTTGCTCGCCAGCGAAGACGGCCACCTGCGGCTCGAAATCGCGTACGGACTTTTGCACCTTGTCGACCTCGTCGAAGCCGACGTAGGGCGGATTGCTGACCACGAAATCGAAATCGCTTACGTCGACCAACGCTTCCAGAACATTGCTCTGCAGGAGCCGCACCCGCTCATCAAGCTGCAACCGCGCGGCATTGGCTCGCGCAATTTCCAGTGCGTCGGCGGACAGATCGACTGCGTGGACCTCGGCGGCCTCCAACTCATGCGCCAGGGCCAGCGCAATGCAGCCTGAACCAGTGCCCACATCAACCAATTTCGGGTGGTCCATGCCGCGCGCCAATTCCAAAACCGTCTCGACCAGGTGCTCGGTTTCAGGCCGAGGGATCAACACCGCCGGCGATACCACGAAGTCCAGCCCCCAGAATTCCTGGTGTCCGGTGATGTACTGCGACGGCATGCCGGTTGAACGCTGAGCCAGCACCTCGTTGTAGCGAGTCTCTTCTTCAGGTGTGAGTTCGCGCTCAGGATGAGCGTAGAGATAGGCGCGATTGACGCCGAGGACAAACATCAGCAGCACCTCGGCGTTCATGCGCGGCGAGCCCACGTCGGCCGCTTCCAGACGATCGACCGCCGAGGCGAGCGCTTGCTTCAGTGGCATCGAATCACACGCTGACCGCCGATTCCCCCTTCAGCTTCTCCGATTGGAAGTGCGTGATCAGCGCGTCGATCATGGGCTGGATGCGCCCGTCCATGAACTCCGGAAGCTGGTGTGCGGTGTAACCGATGCGATGATCGGTGACCCGATTCTGGGGGAAGTTGTAGGTGCGGATTTTCTCGCTGCGATCGCCCGAGCCCACCATGGCTTTGCGCTCCTTGGCGAGGGCATCCGCCTGCTTCTGCTGCTCCATTTCGTAGAGACGGGCGCGCAGCACGCGCATCCCTTTTTCGCGATTCTTGATCTGCGACTTCTCGTCCTGGCAACTGACCACGGTATTGGTCGGCAAGTGGGTGATCCGCACCGCCGAGTACGTCGTGTTCACTGACTGGCCGCCCGGGCCCGACGAGCAGAAGGTATCGATGCGCAGGTCCTTGGCCTCGATCTTGATGTCCACGTCTTCGGCTTCGGGCAGCACGGCGACGGTCACTGCCGAGGTGTGCACGCGGCCCTGGGTCTCGGTTTGCGGCACGCGCTGCACCCGATGGACGCCGCTCTCGTACTTCATGCGCGAAAACACGCGCTGGCCTTCGATGATGGCAATCACTTCCTTCAGACCGCCCACGCTAGACTCCGATGTCGAAAGCACTTCCACCTTCCAGCGCTGAGTCTCGGCGTAGCGGGTGTACATACGGAAGATCTCGGCCGCGAACAACGTGGCCTCGTCGCCGCCGGTGCCGGCGCGGATTTCCAGGATGACGTTCTTCTCGTCGTTGGGATCCTTGGGCAGCAGCAGGACCTTGAGCTCTTCCTCGACCTCGGCGACGCGCTGCTCCAACTTGTGCAACTCGTCTTTGGCATAGGCCAGCATCTCGGGATCGGTTTCGTCCTCGGCCAGCGCTTTGCTCTCCTCGATGCCGCGAGTCAGGTCTTTGTACTCGCGATATTTCTCGACCATGGGCTGCAATTCGCTGTGCGCCTTGGCAGTCTTCTGGTAGCGCTGCGAGTCGGAGACGATCTCCGGCGACGCCAGAGCCTGGTTCAGCTCTTCGTATTTCGCTTCGATTTGCTCTAAACGTTCAAACATGGGATACCAACTTTATTGTACGGAAACAGTCCAATCCGGGTTGTCATCCTGAACGGAGGCGACCTTCTTTTGGTCGCCGGAGTCGAAGGATCTGTGGTTAGTTGCCGGAATCAGCCTTCCGCTGCGGACGCTGCGCTCAGGATGACAATTCTAAGGCTTTGCGTGGAGCCGTGCCCCTTCAAGGTAACTTGCGATGGGAATTACTGTTCTTAGCGGCGGGCGCCGCTAGGCAATCACCAGTTCGCCGCCGTGTTGCTTTTCCAGTTCCATGGCCTCGTTGAGGGCGGAAATGGCGGTCTCGACCTGGTCGTCGGCCGGAGGCTGGGTGGTAATCCGCTGCAGCCACAATCCCGGCTTGGTCAGCAGGGCAAACAGCGATGAGCCATGCTTGGCGGCGAAGCGAATCAGCTCATACGATACGCCGGCAATCACCGGCAGCAGCGCGATGCGGAAGCCGAAGCGCGCCCAGAAGGTGGTCGCCGGGATCAGCATATACACCAGCATGGCAATCAGCATCACCGTCATCAGAAAGCTGGTGCCGCAGCGGGGATGGAAGGTGGTGTAAGCCTGCGCGTTCCGCACCGTCAGCGGATCGCTATTCTCGAAGGCAAATACGGTCTTGTGCTCAGCGCCGTGGTATTGGTACACCCGCTTGATGTCGGGCATCAGCGAGATTCCCCAGATGAACAGCAGGAACAGCGCGATGCGGATCACGCCGTCGACTACGTTAAACAGGATCTGGTTGCCGAAGGTGGGATAGTGGTTCTTCAGCTTGGTGGCCGCCAGCAGCGGCAAGAACTTGTACATGAAAATGAAGAAGCCGAGCGACAGAACCAGGTTCACGCCGATTACCCAGCCGCTGATTTCGGTTTTTTTCTCTTCTTCGACCGGCAGCTGATCGATGGCGACGTTGGCCGAGTAGCGCAGGGCGCGGAAGCCCAGGGTCATGGCCTGTCCCAATGTCATGATGCCGCGGAGCATGGGCCATGCCATCCATTTGTGCTTGTCCGACATCCGCTCCAGCGGTTCCGAATGCGTCGCCAGACTACCGTCGGGCTTGCGCACGCAGATGCCCCAGGCGTGCGGCGAGCGCATCATCACGCCTTCGAGAACGGCCTGGCCACCGACCAGGGTGGTTTCCTCCCCGCTCTCCAAAGCCGGCAGAAGTTGGACGGCCGCTAAAAATCGCAAATGGCGAAGCAATTTACGCATGCTGATTGGATGTTCCTCGAAGGGGTAAGACGCACAATCCCGCTAGCCTAGGGTAAGCAGGCGGGCGGCGGATGTCAATGCGGGAGCTACAAACAAGATTCGTTCAGCTGTGCCAGATCCGTGCTTAGCCGCCACAGGACGGCCGCCAACGCGACCAGTCCCACGCCCCAGACCGCGAACGCGAGATGCACCACCCAGGCCGGAGCAACGCCGACTCGCCGCAACAAAAAGGGCAGAAAATTCCAGGTGGTGATGTGGACGTAGTCCCACGGATCCCAATGCATGGCGTAGTTGGTCAGGCCCCAGGCATCCATTTTTCCTAAGGTGAACGCGGCGATGTTCTTCAAGCGCAGGGCAATCACGAAGGTCGGGTGGCCGAGGGTTTCCATCTGGTAAATCTCCAGCGGCAGCCAGAAGGTTAGCGATGCGGCCTGGACCACAGCGCTGATCGCCAGCAGCGCGAGTCCGACTGTCCACACCATCTTTCCCAGTTGATTGCGAAAACGGAGCAGCAGCGGAACCGCCAGCAGCGCCGCCAGTTCGACAGTGGTAGAAACATAGCGGTCGCCCCAGGCGAAGTCGCCGCTCCACACGGTGTAACGCGCATAGAAACTGAGGTACGCCAGAAGCAGCAAGCATGTAGTGAGGCTATATGCCTTGACGGCTGGGCTAAATCGTTTCCAGGCTACGATAGCGAGCATGATCATGAGGATGAACAACGGGTCGAAGAGGAAGATCGATTTCTCGGGTGCAAAGAGTGCTCCGAAAAAGCCTACGTGAAACGGAGTTTCGAAGGGATAACTGACTGGCAGGGAGGGATCTCGCTGCCGCGCTTCGCGAGCCACCACGCTGACGTAGGTGTTGAAGAACGATCCAAAGCGGTAGTACTGATAAGCGCGGTCGATTAATCCGAACAGCACGTAGACCGGCAGAGTGGTCGCGAGATAGGTTCGGCAGCGGTTCCAGAGCTCGCGGCGTCTTATGCCTTCCAACCACAGCACGAGCAGCACGAAAACGCCCCCAGCCACCAGATCCATACCGGTGGTGAGGCGAGTGAGCAGATTGAGTCCCAACGCACCCGAGCCAATCAGGAGGGCGCGCCGGGTGCCGTTGCACAGCCACTCATATTGGTAGGAGAACCCGGCAAGGGTCAGCAGGAAAATGTAGTTGTTCTCCATCATGTTCTGGGTGTAATGGAGATGGGTGGTCAACAGCAGGAGCGCCAGAACGCCGGCAACGGCCTGCTTCGTTCCGAAGTTCAATTGCCGCAGGAAGCGGAAGCACACCAGCGCCGTCAGCACATTGACCAGGATGTTGCCGCTGTAGCTGACAAGGATGTTGCGCACGCTGGGATCGGTGCCGTCGTAGTTGGCGAAAGCAGGACGCCGCTCGACGAAGGTTCCCACTACGTCCAGCGGCAGCAGGAGCAGTGACTGGCCAATGCCATACCAGCTTTGCAACTTGCCGCCACGGCCGTGTACGCCGAATTCCGGATATTCGTCGGGAAATACCGGCGGCTCCGCGGTCCAGAAAGCGTGCGCGGATTGCAAGCGGTGTTGAGTGTCAGCGGTGCCCAGCTCTCCCGACTGCACCACGAATGCGATGAGGCCCGCGGCCAGGGCCAGAAGGAAAAGCGGATCGCGGAACCAGCGGGAAACGGAGCGAAGCATGATCGGTTGTTGCCTAATTGTATAGAAGGCATACTTCGCTTGGTCTGCGCCCTGCTGCGAAGCTGCTGCATCCAAGTTCGCTGCGAACCCTATGCAACGTCTTGCCGAGCTTTCCGAGCGCATTGCCGCCACCACGAAGAAGACCGAGAAGGTCGCGATGCTGGCCGAGTACTTCCGCGTGCGCGAGCCGTCTGACGCGGCGATTTCGGCAGTCTTCCTGGCGGGACGAGCCTTTCCGGCGTTCGATGAGCGCACCCTACAGATCGGCGGGGCGCTGTTGTGGAAAGTCGTGGTGGAGCTGAGCGGCGCGCGCGAGGCCACACTCACGGCGGCTTATCGCAACCGCGGTGACCTTGGGTCAGCGGCCTACGATGTGCTCGTGGCGAAAGCGCCAACTTCGGCGACCATCACGTTGCGGGATGTCGGCAACGCCTTTGACCAGATTGCCGAGACACGTACCGCGGCTGCCAAAGCTGCGCTGCTGAAGTCGCTGTTGCAGCGGGCCACCGCGCTCGAAGCCAAGTACATCCTGAAGATCATTACCGGCGAGCTGCGCATTGGGCTGAAGGAGAGCCTGGTGGAGGAGGCGATTGCCAAGGCTTACGACCAGCCGCTGGCCCGCGTGCAGCGCGCCAACATGTTGTTGGGCGACATCGGCGGCACTCTGCTGCTGGCCGCCGAGCATCGGCTAGACGAGGCGCGCATGCGGCTGTTTCATCCCATCGGATTCATGCTGGCCAGCCCGGCCGCCGATGCCGACGAGGCATTCCAGTATTTCGAACACTGCCTGGTTCAGATCGAAGATAAGTACGACGGCATCCGCGCCCAGGCGCATTGTGGCGGAGGGCAGGTGCGGCTGTTCTCGCGCACGCTTGACGAAGTGACGCTGTCGTTTCCCGAGCTGACCGCGCCACTGAGCGAATTTGCTGGCGAGGTAATTCTCGACGGTGAGATCGTGGCTTGGCGGAACAACGAAGGCGGCGTCCCCGGCGCGCCCTCGGTTGGCGCGATGGGGTGGGGCCACGCCATGCCGTTCTCCGGGATTCAGAAGCGGCTCGGCCGCAAGCAGGTCAGTCCGAAGCTGATAGCCGAGGTGCCGGTGGCCTATGTTGTCTTCGATGTGATCTATGCTGCAGGCGAACTCACACTCGACCAACCGCTGTCACAACGGACGCAAATTCTGGACCACGTCTTCGCCGGTGCCAATCGAGTTGCGCCTCGTCCCGTGATCAACGCTCAAGGGAGCTTGCTGTTTGAGCCGGAGATCGAGGAAGAAGCGGCAGCATCAGGATGGGTGCTGCGTGCTCCGGCCATGCGCGCGGATTCCGCCGAGCAACTGGAGCAGTATTTCGAGCAAGCCATGGCGCGCGGTAACGAAGGGCTGATGATCAAGGACCTGGAGTCTCCCTACATGCCTGGGCGCCGGGGCCGCTGGTGGCTGAAGCTGAAGCGCGAGCTGGCGACGCTCGATGTGGTGGTAACCGCAGCGGAGTTCGGTCACGGCAAGCGCATTCACGTCCTTAGCGATTACACCTTCGCGGTGCGTAAGGGCGAGGATCTGGTCAACATCGGCAAGGCGTATTCCGGACTGACCGACAAGGAAATTGCCGAGTTGACCGAATGGTTTCTGGCGCACACCATCGCCGATCACGGGCATCTGCGCGAAGTAGAACCGGCGATCGTGCTGGAGGTGGCGTTCAATGCCATCATGCGCTCCGGTCGGCACGACAGCGGGTACGCGCTACGCTTCCCGCGAATCGTGCGGGTCCGGCAGGACAAGCTGGCGAAGGAGATCGACACGGTGGAGGAGGTGGAACGGATTTACAAGCAGCAGCATGGGCGATGACGAGCCGTCACCCCTCAGGGTGCACACAGCTATACTCCGCTACCTAGATGCTGGGTTACCGCGTGGACAGGTCCGGACTGGGCCCCATTCTGCCGGAGCGCCGGCGCCAGCGTTTGTCCACGGCGAGCCAGGGCACGCCGCGGTAGGAATCCGCCACCACCCAGGCGGCGGCCGTCAGCGTCGCAGAGACGACGGTCTCGCTCCATTGGAAGGCGTCTTTGGAACCTGCCGCCACGATGGGTACCCACACCAGCAGGGTGAACATGCCGATCTCCAACGCCGAGAGTGCGGCTGCCAGCCGGGCATACACCCCGATGAGCACCGCCAGGCCCGCCGCGATGAAGGCACAGCCGGTGAAATACACCCAGGCCAAATGCCATGGCAGCCAGCCAGGTACCAACCCGGCGGTCTGTTGAAGATAGATGAAATGGGCCGCGCCGAAGGGAATCAAGGCCACGCCATAGAGCATCCTAGCGAGCCGCAGGCCCCGGTCGCCGGTGGCGAAATCGAGGCGCCGCCTGTCCCAGTCAGCGGCGAGCCAGACATAGAGTACCCAGGCGGCCGCCGCCATCACCGCGATCTTGCAGGCTGCCCACCAATAGTCCACGGTGGGCGAGAGGAAGATGCCGGGCACTCGCAACAGCAGCAACCAGAGCAGGAGATAGGCGAGCAGCACACGAGCAGCGAGGGCGGCTGCGCGCTGCCAGAGTAAGCCCATGCCACATGCCAGGGAGATGACGGCGCACAGAGAGGACAGTGCGGACACACCCTGGGGTATCGGCTGCCATATCGCGACGTAATCGCCTTTGACCAAGCCCAGGATTCCGATGGCGATCAAGGTCGCGGCAAAAACCGCATGACCCAGGCTTGCGATGCGCATGGCCCTATCCTCCGGTGGTGTTTCAGTTCATCGGGTACCGGCATCCCGTGTATGCCAAGGGTCAGTATTGTACTGAGGAATGGCGCGATAAGTCTCCGGCCGCGGCTGTCAGGTAGTGTCTCAATTTGAATTTGGACGCATGCCTGTCGCGCGTCAACGCGGCCGCCGCGGGCGAGCTCTCGCATGCGCCTGGCTGCTTTCCCGTATTGAATAATGACGTTGCAAAAGTTTTGTGTCGCCGCTCATCGTGCTTCTTTTCTCAGTTCTTCTCTGATATATAGGCGTGGGCAGATTGGCATCGCAACTTCGACTCACTCCACGTCGTTAATCAATCGGCAATATTCTTAGGAGGTCAGAATGACTGATCGAAAGCAGTTGAGTAGCGCGACATCGCGTTCACGCCGGCTTACTGTGGCAACCTTTGCAGCAGTGCTCCTCTTGACGCTCGCCGCCCAGAAATCGCCGGCCCAGACGTATACGATTCTGTATACCTTCCAAGGCCAGGCGGATGGCGGCTTCCCGAACGCGGGAGTTTATCGTGATGCTTCCGGAAATCTCTACGGCATTACCAATACGGCCGGTAATCGAAACGACTGCAATGATTATGGCTGTGGAACGGTCTACAAATTGACCCCCAGCGGCCAGTTTTCCGTCTTACACACCTTTACCGGCGGCGCAGATGGGTGGCCCAACGCAACCTGGGGCTCCCTGATCCCGGATCCGGCCGGGAATTTATATGGCGTGGCGTCGATCGGTGGTCTGCGTGACAACGGCGTGGCGTTCCGGATAACCCCCACAGGAGTGTTTACGGTCTTGCATACTTTTCCTACTGGGCCTAACGACGGCATGGGCCCACAGTTCAGCCTGCTCCGGGATAACACTGGAGTCATCTACGGCACAACCTTTGGCGGCGGCCCTAATGGCGTCAACGGTTACGGCACGGTTTTCGCCTTGTCGAACGCCGCCATCGGAACCGACCTGGTGCTGCATAGCTTCAATGTTGGCGATGGAGCCTATCCGCAGGGGGACATTGCATCCGACGGGGTGGGAAACCTCTATGGCACCGCGGGTAGCGGCGGGCCCCGGGGGTGCGGCACGGTCTGGAAGATGCGCACCACCGGACATTTCACCGTGCTCTACAACTTCACCTGCGCACCCGATGGTTATATCCCCGGATCGGTGGTGTTGGATGCGCAGGGAAACATTTACGGCGGCACCTGGGAGGGCGGTGACGCCAGAAACTGTCCTGCCTTTGGTTGCGGCATCATCTTCAAAATATCCCCCAGCGGGCAGGAGACCATCCTGCACACCTTCCACGGCCCCGACGGCGCGGCTCCCAATGAGATGATGTTCGACCCCCAAGGCAACCTGTGGGGCACGACCGCGTTCGGGGGTACCAACGATCAAGGAACGATTTTCAAAATCACCACCAGCGGAACCTTTACCAACGAATACAACTTCGCAGGCGGGATGAACGGAGGCGTGCCTTACGCTGGGCTGGTCCAGGATTCCGAGGGGAACTTTTACGGCACGACCGGGGGAGGCATTCTGGGATGCATTCAGAGCGGTTGCGGCATGGTTTTCAAGTTCACTCCGCTGTAAACGATCTTCCACGAACCAGGGCGCGGTTGCGCTGACTGGATGGTTGGCGGGGTGCTGCATGAGCCAGACCAAAGCGATAGCTGGGTTGGGCCATCACCGGCGTAATCAAGGCCATGGCACTCACTCGAAAGCGATCGCACTCTTTAGGGGGCAAATTCACAATACGTTGAAGTGCGGGCAAAGTTAGGGCGTGACTTCCCAGATTACGCCATGTCCATATTGCCCACCCATGGCTGCAGTACCGTATAGATTTCCGTTGGCATCCATGGCTGGACCGCCGAACACCAAACTGCCGTCCTCAGCGGAGAAGTCGTGCAGGTCGGTGTAGGTCCAGCCACCAAGGCCTGTCGGAGTCAACTTGAAGACAGAGCCGTTTGCGAAGGCGCCGCCGGACCACGTAGTCCCGTAGATGTCTCCCCGGGCGTCCATCAGCAGATTGCCGTTCGGGCCGCCATAGATTCTTCCCTGGTCGAAGCCGTAGACCAGCGAGAAGATCCAGTTCCCCCCAGATGACTGCACCTGAAAAACCGTGCCGTCATTGTGCGGTCCTGCTCCGAGGGTGGCGCCATAGAGATTCCCGGCGGCGTCGAAGAGAACAGGAGCGACGGGCTCGGAGCCATCTTGGCCTTCTTGAAAGGCGTAGAGAGTGGACTCAATCCAACCGGAGCCGGAACGACTCAACTGATAGACGGTGCCGGCACCGGCTCCGCCCGCGCTGGCTGTACCGTAAATATTGCCAGCGGTGTCGAAGGTAACTCCGCTGGAGGGCGCAAATCCATTAGGCCCGCAATCGAAGCCATACAACACGCCTTCAGTCCAGTTCCCATGCGCGGGTGTCAACTGAAACACAGCTCCACAGCCGTCCGGCCCCCCGCCCTCTGTGGTTCCGTACAGGTTGCCCTCCTGATCGAATACGGGATCAACAAAGCTGGGACTATAACCATCAGCTCCTCCGGTGAAGGAATAGAGAGAAGTTGCGATCCAGCTACACAGCGAGGTCCTGCAAGTGGTCGCTGGCGGTTGCAGTTTGTAAACCGCGCCACAGCCTTGCGGGCAGGGATCGTCTCCCGGACCGAAGATTCCCGTGCCTGTGCCACCGGCACTGGAGATTCCATAGAGGCTGCCATCAGGTCCGAAGACCACGCGACCCTGGGGATATGCGCCGATGGGCTGCTGAAACTGATAAAGCGGGTTCAGAAGCCATTGACCGTGAAATAGCTTTAGTTGGTAGACGGTGCCCAGGCCAGTATTGCCGCCTTGCAAGGTGGTGCCGTAAAGATTCCCGGCGCGATCCAGGGTGACACCCGAATAGGGCATATCTCCGTCCCGACTGCCCGTGAAGTTGTGCAGCACGGTAAAGGTCTGGGCCTGCGCCGATTGCGTTGGCATCATGCTGACAAGGCAGAGCAGCGCCATCCCGAAAGCAGAAAAACCAAAGCTGCGTGGCGAGTTAGATGTGAAGGCTTCCGCTTGCTTGTGCATGAATGCCTCCCCGGTGGTTGCGCAGGAACTTTACACCCGATTTTCACCGGACTTCAAGCGAAGTAGGATTATCGTTGTGAACAGCGATTTCACCACGAATCGCGAAAAACTGATGTGACTCCGGTCATTGGTGTACCCGTTGAACCGGATCGCTGACGGCTGACAGCTAATCGAACACCGTCACATCAAAGCTCTGCTTGGCGTGAGTGCTGCCCTGCGCGGCATCGACGGCAAGGCCCCACGGGCCTGACATATCTACACCCTTCATCGAGGCCTCGTAATCCCCATTGCCTCTCGGCGAAAACTTCAATGCCGTCGTGCCCATATCCATCACCTTCATGGTCAGCGCACCATTCACTTGCGCGTCGTTCACCGGTTGTCCGCGCTGGTCGGCGATATGGAGCTGAAAGGTTATCGGCTTGGTCATGCTGGGATGGTCGGGAACAATTTTCAGCGCCATGTGCCAAGCGCTGGCCGACTCCGCCGAACTGGACGCGGCCGTCTGTGAGCTTTGTGGGGCCGGCTCAGCGGCTTTCTTTCCGCAGCCCAGCATAAACACGATACTTACGGCGAGAACGGCATAAAGCAGAATTCGATGACGAGCGAGCAAGCGGTTGGCCCTTTCCTCAGTGCGAATGACCGCGGTGTTCGTGCGAATGGCCCGGGCTCACAGGAATGACACAGCCATCGGCGGTTTCGCACACCGTCAGCTCAAACTGGATGGTGGTGTGATGAATCTGGAAGCGCTGTTCTAATTCCTGGCGGATGGCGCGCAGGATACTGGCGCTTTCCGAGGCCGGCATATCGCCCACGCTCACATGGCAGGAAAGCGAATGGGTATCGCTGCCGATGCTCCAGACATGCAGATCATGCACGGCATCGACGCCGGGGATCTGGCAGATGCATTGCCGGATGCGATCCAGATCCATGCCGCGGGGCGTGCCTTCCAGCAGGATGTTTAGACTCTCGCGAATAATGCCGATCGATGACCACAGAATCATCACGCCGATGCCCACCGAGAGCGCGGGATCAATCCAGTGCTGGCCGGTAAGGGCGATGGCAACGCCGCCGGCGATCACGGCGGCGGTGGACAGAGTATCGCCGATTTCGTGCAGCAAGGCGCTGCGCAGGTTGATGTCGCGATGGCCGCGCATCAGCAGCAGCGCGATCGCGCCATTCATCACCACCCCGGCGGCCGCCACCCAGATCATGATCTCGGCATGAACACTCACCGGATTCTGCAGCCGCTTAAAGGCTTCGTACCAGATGTAGAACGAGATCAGCACCAGGGTGAGACCGTTCACAAACGCGGCCAACACTCCTGCCCGGTTGTAGCCGTAGGTCTTGCGCTCGCTGGGCGGCCGGCCCTGGAGATATACCGCTCCCCAGGACATGAGCAGAGCCACAAAGTCGGTCAGGTTATGTCCTGCCTCGGAGAGCAGCGCGAGGCTATGCGCTCGCAGGCCGGCGACCACTAGCAGCACGATATAAGCCAGCGTGACCGCAAGAGAAATCCGTAGCACACGCGAGGTTTTCGCGTTGCGCATGTCGCCGGCGTGGACGTGCATAGCTTCAGTGTAAAAGCCGGTCTCAATGCTTTCAACCGCTGGGTTGCAATGTGGAGCGATGGCTCTTTGGGCGATGCTGATCCTTATCAGGTCGAGTTTCCGCAGAATGCTTGCAGCCCGACCCTCGCCCGGCTACATCCAACTAGCCGAGGCGTCGGTTATGACCATCAAGACAGGCTTGTTGCTATTAATTCTTACTCTGGTTCCGGTAGCTGCGCTCGCGCAAAGCGCTGCGGATAGCGACGGCAACCCGGTCGCCCAAAATGCTTCGCCAGCCGTCAGTGGACAGAGCGCTCAGACGGGCGAGCCGCGACATTTCACCAGTGACGTCGGAGCCGCAGGTCTCGCAGCCGGCAGTCAGGAGAGCAATGCCTCTCTGCAATCCAAGATTGAGCAGGCGATTCGTAGCCAGGCAGAGCTGGGAACAAGTCATGTTTCGGTCAACGTCTCTTATACCGAGATCGCTTTGTCGGGTACGGTTCCATCAACCCAGGACAAGCAGACGGCAGAGCGGCTTGCCGAGTCGTTCGATGGCAATCGCAAGTTGAACGACAAGCTGGTGGTGACCGGGCACGGACATTCAGACCTGGCTCCCGACCATTCGGCCATCAACAACGGTGGAACCGGGAGTGCGCCCAATCCCGCGCTGAGTCCTGGTGCCAACCCTTCCAACAACAGTTCCCCGCGAAACTGATTTCGCTGCCGAGCAGTGAAAGTGGGGCGCATCCCACGCCCGCATTTTTGCTAAGTCGCGTCCCGACCGGTGTTACAATCTGGCCGCGTGTTCCGCCCAACGCAAAATCTGGTTCTGCATTGTGCGGCCAAGGGCAACGCCCGTGCGAAGGAGAACCTTATGAGTTCTACCGCCTCTGCCGTCTCCGGCGCTCCTCTGGAGCAAAAGCCACTATCCGAAGTCGAACGGGTTGTCGATACGTTTGTCGCTCCCAGCAAGACATTTACCGATCTGCGCCGCAGCGCCAACTGGCTTGTGCCGTGGCTGCTGCTAGCGATTACCAGCGTGGCCATGGTGTTGGTGGTCGACAAGAAGCTGGGCATGGAAAAAGTGGTGGAGAACCAAATGGCGACCCAGCCGAAAACGGAGGCAAGGCTCGATCAGTTGTCACCGGAGCAGCGCGCCGCCCAGATCGAAACCATTGTGAAGTTCAATCGCATTGTCGCCTACGCCTATCCGGTGGTCCTGGTGATTATTCTGGCCATTATCGCCGCTGTGCTGATGGCCACGTTCAACTTTGGATTTGGGGCTGAAGTCACCTTCAACCAGAGCCTGGCAGTCAGCATGTATGCCTCCTTGCCCGGGATCCTGAAGGCGCTGATTGCCATGTTGGTCATCGGCGTGGGCGGAGGCGAAAATTTCACTTTCCAGAATCCGGTGGCCAGCAACCTCAGCGGCCTGGTCGATCCCAGCTCCCATTTTCTCTACTCGATTGCAACCTCTCTCGACATCATCACAATCTGGACCCTGGTGCTGACGGGCATCGGCTTTGCTTGCCTTACCAAGGTCAAACGCGGGACTGCTCTCGGCGTGGTGTTCGGATGGTGGGCGCTGGTGGTGCTGACGGGGGCCGGAATCGCAGCTGCCTTCTCTTGATGAATAGCCGCGACCGCGGAAATCTGCATCTCTACAAAAGCAATCGGCTCACTGCCGCCCCAACGTGCCATCGAATCCGCCCCAAATGGGAAGGACGGAAAAGCATGAAGGTCGAGGACGCGGCTAGAGTCCCAAACTGATATATACTTCGATTGCTCTGATAATTGAAGTTTTTCCGCTGTCGTCGGGCGGATCGGGGGACGCTCCTCATTTCATATGCCCCGATATTAATACCGTAGTGAAGTGATCGAGTCGAGGCCGCTTGTCGTGTCTAGGGAACAGGAGTGAGTCGCCGGCATTGATCTAGCTCTCATAATTCCCGGCGCACATGAATCTGACCACAGACCCCCAGGACTGGCCGTGGGAGGTGTCGCGTGGATCTAGTACTTATACGCGTCTTATTTGTTCTAGTTACTGCCCTGGCATGTTATGAACTGCAACCTCTGGGATTAGGCCGCTGGCCGGCTGCCGGGGTCGGAGCGCTGTTCGGCGCAGCTGTGGTGCTGTTCGAGATCCGCCTGCGTCAGGTCAGCCTGAAGCGGCTGATCGGCGCGGTCATCGGCAGCATTCTGGGCATTATCGGCGCTTATCTGTTCAGCCTGGTCATTCGCAATAGCATTAGCCCCGGTCCTACCCAAAGCTTCCTGCAACTCTTCGTCATGCTGCTGATGGCCTATGTCGGTCTGGTAGTCGGCGCCGGCAAGGGCGATCTGCTGAACCTGGCCGCTCTGGGCGGAATCTTCGGCGGCGAGAAGCAGTCCAAGCGCAGCTATAAGATTCTGGACACCAGCGTCATCATCGATGGCCGCATCGCCGATATCGCCGAGACCGGCTTTCTCGACGGCGTGATCGTGATTCCGCAATTCGTGCTGCGCGAATTGCAACTGGTGGCCGACTCCGCCGACTCCATGAAGCGCAACCGCGGCCGCCGCGGCCTCGATATTCTGCAGCGCATCCAGAAGATTGCTACCTTGACGGTGCAGATTGTGGAAGACGATTTTCCGGCCGTGCGCGAGGTCGACCTGAAGCTGATCGAACTGGCCAAGGTGTACGAAGGCAAGATCGTCACCAACGATTTCAATCTGAACAAAGTGGCGCAGTTGCAGGGCGTCGAGGTGCTCAACATCAACGAGCTGGCAAACTCGCTGAAGCCGATCGTGCTGCCCGGCGAGATCATGAAGGTCTTCATCCTGAAAGAAGGCAAGGAATACAACCAGGGCGTGGCCTATCTGGACGACGGAACCATGGTGGTGGTGGACAACGCTCGCAAGATGATCGGCAAGAACGTCGACATTTCGGTTACGTCGGTGTTGCAAACTACGGCCGGCAAGATGATCTTCGGCAAATTCGACGAACGCAGCAACCTGACGCCGCGTCCTATCGAGCCGCGGCCCGACATCCGCAAATCTGGGCCGACACCGGCAGCTGCCGCCATGCCGGAAACGATCAAGCCCGAACAGGTATGAGTCGGCGATCCACGCTATTTGCCCGAGCCCGCGCCTTAATTTGTGTTGAGGCTCCTTGGGCATTTATACTCTGCTCCCCATCATGAAAGTTGTCGTGATCATTCCCGCCGCCGGATTAGGTACGCGAATGTCCTCCGCATCCGGCGGTCCCAAGAGCAAGACCAAACAATTCTTCGAGCTGCAGGGCACGCCGATTCTGGTGCACACGTTGCGCAAGTTTGCGCAATGCGACGCGGTGAACGAGCTAGTTGTGGCGTTGCGCAAGAATGAGGCGGCAACCTTCCAGAAGCAGATCGAAAAAGAATACTTCCGTAAGCCGCTGAGGGTGGTGGAGGGCGGCGAGCACCGCCAGAACTCCGTCGCCAACGCTCTAGCCGCAATCGAGGCAGCGGACGACGACATTGTGCTGATCCATGATGCGGTGCGTCCGTTTGTCGACCAGGACACGATTATCGGGGTCATTGCAGCCGTGAAGAGGTATGCAGCGGCAATCGCTGGAGTGCCGGCTATCGACACCGTCAAGCAGGTCGAGCGGACTGCCGACGGCGCAGTGGTCATTGCCACGGTTCCGCGCGAGCGCATGGTGCTGGCGCAGACGCCGCAAGGGTTTCGCTTTGGCCTGCTGAAAAAAGCCTTCGACGAAGCCACCGCGGATGGATTCATGGGCACCGACGAAGCATCACTGATCGAGCGCAGCGGAGGTACGGTTCATGTGGTGATGGGCTCGCCGCGCAACATGAAGATCACCACCCCCGCCGACTTGGAACTGGCGGCGTTTTTCCTGGCGCAGGAAAATCGCGAAGCCAGTCTGAGCGGGTAGGGGAGACAGAGCCGAAGGCCATAAAGATTTTCCTGGGTGATAGGCTACGCGTTTTCGGAAACGCGCTTTGCGAGGCAGGATGCAACCGCCGTAGGCGCGGAAGATGTTAGCCCAGCGCTTCAGCGCTGGGTAAGCTTCAGAAAGAGACTTGAGTGCCGTAGGCACGACACTGGGTTCAATTCTTAAGTCCGCAGACTACCACCCATAGATTTTTTGGGGCTTCGGCCGAGGCACATCGACATCGTGTCCAACTCACAGGTGTTCCGCATACCGCGTATCGGCTTCGGCTGGGACTCGCACGAGTTCAAGCCCGGCATCGCGCTGAAAATCGGGGGCCTGCTGTTACCGCATCACAGCGGTCTGGCGGGCCACTCCGATGGTGACGTGCTACTCCACGCTCTCACCGACGCTCTGCTCGGAGCTATCGCCGCGGGCGATATCGGGACCTACTTTCCGCCTACCGATCCCAAGTGGAAAGGCGCCGACTCCGCGATGTTTGTCCGCGAGGCTTTAAGATTAGTCGACGAAGCGGGCTACGCCGTCGGCAACGTGGACAGCACGCTCATTCTCGCCGCGCCTAAGATCGCTCCCCATGCAACGGCCATTCAGCAGAAAGTTGCCGACCTGCTCGGCATCGAGCCCTCACGCGTCGGGATCAAGGCCAAAACGCCTGAGGGCATGGGCACTGACCATGCCGCCATCGCCCACGTGGCCGTGCTACTGAGTGAAATCAGCTGGCCCTAGCCTTCATCCGAAGCCTGCTGCTAGCTCCAGGTGAGGTGCGAGGGCCAGGGGACGCTGCGCTTGAAATCGGAATGCATCAGCAATTCCCGGGCGACTTCGCCACTGGGAAGTTCAGCCACCACCACCTGCATTCCAGATTTTCTACCGTACTTGATCGCCGGTATACAGTCGGTATCGTTGGACACCAGAATGATGCGATCGGCGTGGCGGTGTTCGCAATAGCTGGCAATATCAAGACCGATCTTGAGATCGACACCTTTTTGCTCGAAATCGAGATCGAAGTCGTCGTCGGTTAGCGGGGTCGATTGGGTGACCGGGATTCGTTTCGGTTTGTAGCCGCGAAACTTAAGCACTCCCAGACGTACCGCAAACAGGTCTTTGCAAGCCAGTTCTTGCAGCCACGTGTCGGAGCCGTTGCAGACGAATGGCTCACCTGAAACCGGCAGTTGGACGGTTCCGGAATAAGGAGCGCAGTCGTAGTAAAGCACGCGCAGAATCTCCTCGTCGGCCGTCCTGCAGCCCAGCGCAAATGCCTCGATGAACGTGGGATCGTATTTCTTTCCCGCTTTCACAGCCCGCACCCGCAGGAACGCGCCATCGATCAAAATGACAATTCTCTTTGCCATAGACAAAAAAGCCCTCGAATTTTCGAGGGCCTCTCAGAAACCTGCTCGCCTACGAGCGTAACGGATATACCCCGACGATAAGCACGGCAATTCTGGCTGTCAACGCCAGACTGGCGGAAACATCGAAGCTTGGCTCCAAAATGGAACTCGACCCAGCAACGGCAAAGTTCGTGTCTCACCGCGTAAAATAAAGCTTTGGGCGAATTGTGTCTTACCAAGCTATTTCGCCACCCCGAATTGAGGTACCGCCATCATGTCGACATCCACCCACAATGAGGAAACCGCCGCCGCAGCTGCGAGCGGCACCATCGATCGACCGACTAATTTTGTTCGCGACATCGTTCTCGAAGATCTGAAGACCAACAAGTATGGCGGCCGCGTACACACCCGCTTCCCTCCCGAGCCCAACGGCTATCTCCACATCGGGCATGCCAAGTCCATCTGCCTGAACTTCGGACTGGCGAGCGGAGTTTGGCGGGCAAGACCAACCTGCGCTTCGACGACACCAATCCCGAGAAGGAAGAGCAGGAGTACGTCGATTCCATCATCACCGACGCGCGCTGGCTGGGAGCCGACTGGGGCGACCGGATGTTCTACGCCTCCGACTACTTCGACCAGCTTCATGCCTGGGCGGTGCAGCTGATCAAAGCGGGCAAGGCGTACGTCGACGATCTGGGTGCCGAGGAGGTGCGCAAGTATCGCGGCTCGCTGACCGAGCCGGGCGTGGAGAGCCCGTATCGCAATCGCTCGGTGGAGGAGAATCTCGATCTGTTCGAGCGCATGCGGCGGGCGAATTTCCCGACGGCTCACGCACCCTGCGCGCCAAGATCGACATGGCCTCGCCGAACCTCAACATGCGCGATCCGGTGATGTACCGCATCCTGCACGCCTCGCATCACCGCACCGGCGACAAGTGGTGCATCTACCCCATGTACGACTTCGCGCACGGCCAGTCGGACTCGCTGGAGCAGATCACGCATTCCATCTGCACCCTGGAGTTCGAGGACCATCGTCCGCTGTACAACTGGTTCATCCAGCAGTTGGGCATTTTTCCCTCGCAGCAAATCGAGTTCGATCGCCTGAACCTGACCTACACGCTGCTCAGCAAGCGCAAGCTGCTGCAACTGGTGCAGGAGGGGCGGGTGCGCGGCTGGGACGATCCCCGCATGCCGACGCTCTCGGGCATTCGCCGCCGCGGCTACACGCCGGAGGCGATTCGCAATTTCTGCGCGGCGATTGGCGTCTCGAAGACCAACGGCATCATCGATCTGGCGATGCTGGAGCACTTCGTGCGCGAAGACCTGAACATGCGCGCCCCGCGCGTGATGGCCGTGCTGCGACCGCTGCGGGTGGTGATCGACAATTATCCCGAAGGCCAGGTCGAAGAGCTGGAGGCGGTCAACAATCCTGAGGATCCGAGTGCCGGGACCAGGAAGGTGCCGTTCTCCCGCGTGCTCTACATCGAGCAGGACGACTTCCGCGAAGATCCGCCGAAGAAGTTCTTCCGGCTGTCTCCGGGCCAGGAAGTTCGTCTGCGCGGCGGATACTTCATCACCTGCACCAGCGTGGTGAAGAACGAGGCCGGCGAGGTGATCGAGGTTCATTGCACCTACGATCCGGAAACGCGCAGCGGCAACGCGCCCGACGGGCGCAAGGTGAAAGCGACGATTCACTGGGTCTCGGCCGAGCACGCTATCGATGCGGAAGTGCGGCTCTACGAAAACCTGTTCGCGACGGAAAATCCCGGCGACGTTCCCGAGGGGCAGGACTTCACGGTGAATCTGAATCCGAATTCGCTGGAAATCTTGACCAACGCCAAGCTGGAGCCATCGCTGGCGCAGTGCGAAGCCGGGCGATCGCTATCAGTTCGAGCGGCTGGGATATTTCTGTGCCGATCTCGACTCGAAGCCCGGGGCGCTGGTGTTCAATCGCACCGTGCCGCTGCGGGATACCTGGGCGAAGATTGAGAAACGGGCGAAGGGAAAGAATTAGAACAATTGTCATCCCTACCGGGGACTTGTCCGAGCGGAGGGACCTGCTGGCCCGCTTTGAAGCCACGGTAGGCAGACAGCAGGTCCCTCGACTCGCTGCGCTTGCTCGGGATGACACCACTAAACGTGCTCCGCGGTTGATTGATACATCCATAATGACTTCCAATCCACAGACTGCTATTTCTCCCCGGCTTCGTTTCGCGCCTTCACCCACCGGCTACCTGCATGTCGGGGGAGCGCGCACGGCTTTGTTCAACTGGCTCTATGCCCGGCATAACGGGGGCACGCTCGTTCTTCGCATTGAAGACACCGACCTCGAACGCTCCACCCCCGAGATGGTCGAAGGCATTCTCGTCGGGCTGCGCTGGCTGGGAATCGATTGGGATGAAGGACCGTTCTTCCAGACCGATCGCATGGGGCTCTACCGCGCAGCCGCGGGACACCTGATCAACAGCGGCCACGCCTACTACTGCTTCTGCAGCAAGGAGGAACTCGAGCAGCAGCGCGCGCAAGCCGTAGCGGAAGGCCGCGTTCCCCGCGATATCGTCTGTCGCGGCCTCGCGCCGGACGAAGCCTCACCGGCGACGTGGCGCGGGCGAAGGCGCTGCCATCCGTTTCGCTGTGCCCGAAGGCGGCACCACCAGCTTTCGACGATGCTGTATTCGGTCGCGTCGAGTTCTCCAACTCCGAGATCGAAGATTTCGTTCTGCTGCGCTCGGATGGCGTGCCGACCTATCACCTCAGCGTGGTGGTCGACGACATCGACATGCGCATGACGCACATCCTGCGCGGTGCAGACCATCTTTCCAACACCCCCAAGCAAATGATGCTGTACGAGGCGCTCGGCCATCCGCTGCCGGTGTTTGCGCACGTGCCGCTCATCCTCGGGCCGGACAAGACGCGGCTCAGCAAACGTCACGGTGCGACCAGCGTGATCGCTTACAAGGACGAGGGCATTGTCCCCGAGGCTTTCCGCAATTTTCTGGCGCTGCTGGGCTGGACTCCACCTGATTCGACGCAGGAGGTCCTGCAGGATCGCGAACTGATCGACCTGTTCGACCTGAGCGGTATCCAGAAGTCGAATGCCATCTTCGATCGCTCGAAGCTTGACTGGTTCAATAGCGAATACCTGCGAGCGACTCCTGCTGTCCGGTTGTTGCCGCTGATTGAGGAAGAATGGAAGAAGGTCGACCTGATTCCATTTCAGTCAAGTCGCGAGGCGATGGAATCTACGGTCGACCTGGTGAAACCGCGGGCACGAAATCTCAAGGACTTCGCGACCTTGTTTCGCGCGTATTTCAGCGACAAGTTCGAGATCGATTCGGCCGCGGCGCAGAAGTTCCTGAAGGATAACGTTGTTCGGGCGATGCTGGCAGAGTTAGCGTCGCGTTACGAGCAGGCTGTAGAATTCTCCGAAACTAGCACCGAGCAAGTCCTGCGCGCCTTTGCCGAAGAGCGAGGCGTGAAAGCAGGTGCGCTGATCAATGGCGCACGGGTGGCCTTGACTGGACAAGGCGTCGCACCGAGTCTATTTGCCGTGATGGCAAATCTGGGGCAGGAACGCAGTGTGGTGAGGTTGAAGCGAAGTCCCGTACTGTAGCAGCGTCGAAAACAGCAGGTCCCTCGGCTTGCTGCGCTCGCTCGGGACTACAACATGATGCAAGTCCCTCGGCTCGCCGCGCTCGCTCGGGATTACAACAGGATACGGAAGCCTGATGTTGCGCCGAGAAGCCGCGCCCATCCAGAACCACGATATCGGCAGACAGCAAAAGCTGCGCGAACTATTTCTTAACCACGGTAACCTGGAACTGCACCGGAATGGTTTTCGGCGGATAGCAGGCGCTGTGATCGCAGGCCTGAAAGCGCAGTGTGCCGGTCACCGGATAAGTGCCCACCGAAGCATTCGCAGGCGCTTTAAAGACGGTGTCGATACTGAAGTCGCCGCTATAGACGCTCAGCTTTTCGTCCGGCGAAAAGGGAAAGGTTACGTCCTGGCCGGGAGGATATTTCACATCCGCAACCATGACCGGGTCGGGCGCATTCAGCTTCAGAACCGTGGGAATCAGTAATTCCGACTTGGGGGTGTGAGAGTTAATGTGGAATTCGGAGCCGATTCTGAAATCCAGCGTGACGTTTTGGCTGGCGCCAGCGCGCACCTGAACATTGCCCACCGGGGCCATGATCACCGAAGGCACGCTGGTCGCCGGGCGCCTGGGCAAGAGCAAAACCGGCAAACAGGCAGGCGACCAGAACCGAAGCAGCCTTGTTCGTCATTGTGCGCTGTCCTTCACCGGCGGTTTTACCTCGGCATCGGCCTGGCTCTGGGGCGGGCTGTTGTTGGATCGATAGGTGGTGTTCAAGGTTTTCTTGACCGCCTCTTCAATATCTTTCCGATCCAGCAGGCCGGTCATCTTATCGACGATGGTCCCGTCGCGAGCGATGTAGAAACTGGTCGGCAGATATTGCACGTCACCATAATCGTCGGAAACCTTATCGCTGCCCAGCAGGATGGGATAGTTCACGCCCATCTCGTTGGCGAATTGCGCGATCTTGGCGGGCGCGGAATCGTCCATCGCCACTCCTAAAATCACCAGGCCATCCTTGCCATATTGCTTTTGCAGATCGGCGAACCAGGGCATCTCGACCTTGCAGGGCCCGCACCAGGTGGCCCAAAAGTTCAGTAGCACGGCTTTACCCCGGAAGTCAGAGAGCTTGAGGGTGCTGCCGTCCAGCGTGGGCAATACAAAATTGGGTGCAGGCATTCCCTGAACGTCGCCCACCAACTTCAAAGGCCCGTGTTTGCGGGAGCGCTCCAGATACTTGCCGCTAGCCAGCATTGCCATGATGGCTACAAACAGAGCTACGAAGACCAGTGCATTACGTTTCACCGCGCAGACACCTCTACAGCGAGAACCGGTTCAGGAACGACAAGTACCCTGAGAGCAATCGCAAGTTGTTCAAGAAAATCAGCACGCCCACTGCTATCAAAAGTATACCGCTGATGACCTCGACAGTGTGCAAATGGCGACGGAAACGGCTATAGAAGGCCAGAAAGCGATCCACACCCAGGGAGGTCAGCAGGAAGGGTACGGCCAGGCCCAGCGAATAGACCGCCAGCAAAACAATCCCCTTCAGCACAGTCTGTTGCGCGCCCGCCAGCACCAGGATGGTGGCCAGGATGGGGCCGATACACGGCGTCCAGCCGAAGGCAAAAGCGAAGCCTACGGCAAACGATCCGATGGCGCTGGAGCCGCCTTTCACGTCGTGCATTCGCTTATCGGCATAAAGCGCCTTGATCTTCCAGATACCGGTCAGATGCAAACCGAAGATGATAACGATGATCCCGGCGATCTTGGATAGCAGCGAGTGGTATTCGTTAACCACCTGCCCAATGCCGGTGGCAACCGCGCCCAAGGCAATAAAAACCACGCTGAAGCCGAGTACGAACGTGATGGAATGCAGCATCACCGTGCTCAACATGCGGCGTTCTGGCGATTGCAGGTCCTCCACCGTGGCTCCCGAGATCAAGGAAACATAACCGGGCACCAGCGGAAGCACGCAGGGGGAGAGAAACGACAAGATCCCCGCCAGAAAGGCGGCGAGGGGTAGGGGCAGGTTATGCATGGCTCATTGTAGCAATGTAGTGTGCAACTCTATGTCACCAAAGTTATGGTTCGTATTTAAGCAGACGCGGAAGCAGGAGAAAAGTCACACAAGAGTACTGGATTTTACGGTCGGCCGCTGGGGAAAGACGATTGTCGGCTTGCGCAGCCCCGACCAGGTCTCGGAAATCACGATGGAATCGCCCGGATTGTGGGGGTCATACTTGACCGAGGTGGGCAGTCCCAGCCGGCAGGAGTAAAGGTCGATAAACTGCCGCAGATGGGTCACATCCTGCGAAGCTTCATAGGTCACGCCCGCCACGTCGTAGGTGTAGATCAGCAGCAGCATCTGCTGCCCTGATTTATCCTCTTCCAATTCCAGAACGTCAATGACGTTGCCGTCGATAATGCGCCCGCCGCGGGTGAGATCGGTTCGGCGCTCCCACTCTATCTGCTTGGCCGATTTCTTGTCCTTACGGGAAAGCAAAGCATAGCCGATGATGGCTGCGGTAGCGCCAAAAGCGAGAATCGGATAGAGCCGGAACGAGTTCATGGCAGACCGCTGTGAGGATGCGACCTTTGACATCAAGATAGCGGGATAGGACGCGCAAGGGAACAGGAAAATTGTTATAAGGGCAATTAGTTGGGAATACAGTCCTGGGGAGAGACTTTCAGACGTGGCTGCTGACAGAATTGCCACCGCGGGTTCCCCCGCTTCCCTGCGGTAGCGAACCGGGATCAATCCACCAGATCGACCACCGGGTTTCCCAGCGCGCCCGCACCTTCGACCGTCACTTCGACAGTGTCGCCGGCCTGCAGTGGACTAACTCCCACCGGAGTTCCGGTGGCGATCAGGTCACCCGGCTCCAGAGTCATCACCTGGGTGATGAACCGAATCAGCCGGTCGAGCGGAAACAGGAAGTCGGTAGTCGTCCCATTCTGCCGCAGTTCGCCATTGACGCGGGTTTGTACCCGGACGCCTTTCCAGGGATCGAGGTTCTCGGCCACCACTGGGCCGACGGGGCAAAACGTGTCGAAGCCTTTGGCTCGAGTCCACTGCCCGTCCTTGTTCTGCAGGTCGCGAGCGGTCACATCGTTGACGCAGGTGTAGCCCAGAATGTAAGGGCGCACGTCGTCGTCCTCGCGCAAACGGTAGCAGCGTTTGCCGATGACGACGCCCAGCTCGCCTTCGTAATCCACGCGCTGCGACAGTGCCACCGGGCGGCGAATCTCGTCTCCCGGACCGATGATCGACGACGGAGGCTTCAGAAAGAAAAGCGGCTCGGTCGGAATGGGATGGTTCAGTTCTTTGGCATGCTCGCGATAGTTGCGGCCAATGCAAACGATCTTGGACGGCTCGACCGGGGCCAGCAGCCGAACCGCGCTCAGGGGGATCTGGCTGCCTTTGCCATCGCTAAAGTCAACAAACGATCGCGGGGCCGCGGCCAGGGTGCGGGTAATCGTCGACTGACCAGCCACGCTTTCGATTAGGCCATAGTGAATGGCATCTTGATATTCAAAGCGGCAATAGGACATCGCCCAATCCTTTTATGAAAAATCGATCAATTTATTTGCTGGGAACCGTTTCGCTGGCCTCGTCCGAACGCGGGCTCTCATTCCCTCGCAGGTCCACCGCCGATACCGCATAGAAATATTTCTTGCCGCGCTCGATGTTTTCGTCCCGATAGGAGGAGACCTGAACCAACTGCGTGTTCAACTTCTGCGGCTGTCCCCCCTGCACCCAACGGAAGACGTTGTATCCAGCCAGGTCGCTTTCCATGTTTGGCGCCCAAGTCAAGTCGATGAACGGCTTTTGTCCCACGCCGGAGAAGATGGCCTGCAGCCCGGCTGGTTGCGCCGGCGGATAAATATCTCGGGTGAAGATCTCAACCGGCTTTGAGTCATCGCCTTCCACGGCGGCATTCAGGCCGTTGGAGTGAACCTGGCTGAGCGTGGTGATGCGATATTCGTACTTCTGTTCCCAGCCGAACGTCTTGTCGAGATACGAACCTTTGGCCTCCGGCGCTACCTCGGCCAGGACGATAAAAGCGGGAGCACCCACCGGTCTCCGCATGATTCGGTACAGATACGTGACTCCAGCGGGCGGCGTGGGAGGAGTCGGCCCGACCCACGAGAGGCGCACCCCTTCCTCGCTGACCGAGGCCGACAACTCTTGCGGCGCAGGAATGGTCGGCGTCACTGGAATCGATACCTGGTTGGAAAGCCCGGCGCTGCGGCCGCGCGAATTCACTTCCTCCACCGCATAGGTCACAAATCCCGCCGGATTTTCCTGGCCTAACTCTGGCGGCAGTTTGTCTACGTAATGGATTCGAACTGGCCCCGGCGGCGCTTCGTTCTTTTGCTTCTGGGCGGGTCGCGCTGTCGGGGGAGCAATCTCGGTCACTACGGTGCAGCTTGCCATGAGGGAAGTTCCCTCATGGCGGCAGACGCGCGTCACCGGATTGTGCTTGACCAGGGTGTGATCCGTATTCTTGTGGGGCAGAGTCCAGTCGAGGTCAACCCGGTCGCCCCGGCGCGATGCGATGAGGTCGTCAACCGGGAGGGCCAAATTCAATGATGGCAACGAGGGCGCGCCCGGTGTTCCGCACCCGGGGAGCACCGCGATGATCAGAAGACTGCCTAGTAAGCCGCCGAACCGAAGTCGCATGAAACTAACAGGGTAACAAATCGCGAAAAAAGCGAGTCCGGGCGCGACCCGGTATGGGACGCCGGGTTAAATCCTTAGCCCATCGCAAAAGAGTCCCAGGGTTTACACTCACCATGTCCACCAGGAGAAATTCATGAGCCGGATCACGTTCGCGGCAGCTCTTCTTATGGCGTTCGCCCTTACTGTTGCCGCACAAAACCCGCCATCGCCATCTTCCGCAGCCGCGAAAAACAGCGGGCCCCTCGATAAGGCCTATTTGCAGAGTATCTGGGACGGCTGGGCCTCCAACGACGTGGAAAAGCAAGGCCAGTTCTACGTGCAGGGTCCGGGCCACCTGTTCTTCGATGTGGCGCCGCTCAAATACGACAGTTGGGATGAATACAAGGCTGGGGTGGCGCCCTCGCTCAAGGATTCCCCCAAGGTCACGTACACCCTGAACGACGACATACAAATTCATCCGGAAGGAAAAATCACCTGGATCGATGGCACGGTGAAAATGGAAGGGGCCTCGCCGCAGGGCGAGAAGCAGACCCTGACCCTGCGTTGGACTGCGATCCTGGAGCAGCAGGATGGCCGCTGGCTCATCCAGCACGAACACGTCTCGGCGGCGGCCGATCCGCAGCAACAGTAGGAGGGCCGCAGTCGCCGCTCTATCCCTCCAGCTTCTTGGCTAGCAGTTCGTTCACCAGCGCGGGATTTGCCTGGCCTTTCGACGCTTTCATTACCTGGCCGACAAAGAAGGCGATGACCGTCTTCTTGCCGCCGCGATACTGCTCCAGCTGCTTGGGATTGGTGGCCATCACCTCGTCGATGATCTTCTCGATGGCCGCGGTATCGGTGATCTGCTGCGGCTTTTCCTTTTCGTAGATAGCGGGAAAGTCCTCGCCGCGCTCGAAGGCCAGGTCGTAAAGATCTTTGAGGATTTTGCCGCTGATCGCGCCGCTCTCCACCAGATCGGCCGACAAGGCCACGCCTTTCATGGAAATCGGCGACTGCTCGATCTCCAGCCCCTTGGCCTTCAGCCGGCCCATCAACTCGCCCTGCACCAGGTTGGCCACCCGCTTGGGATTTTTCGCCGCGCCGGCCGCCTCTTCAAACTGATCCGCCAAGGTACGTGAACTGGTCAGCGTAGCCGCGTCGTATTCGGTGATGCCGTACTGCGCCACCAGGCGCGCACGTCGCGCCTCCGGCAATTCAGGAAGCTCGGCGACGATCTGCTCCCGCCATTTTCCGTCGACCACCAGCGGCAGCAGATCCGGCTCGGGGAAGTAACGATAATCATGCGCCTGCTCCTTGGAGCGCATGCCGTAAGTCTTGCCTTCGGCGGCGTTATAGAGCCGGGTTTCCTGTTCGATCTTGCCGCCCGACTCGATCACCTGCTCGTGGCGCTCGATCTCGTACTCCAACGCCTGTCGAATGAAGCGAAACGAGTTGACGTTCTTTACTTCCGTCTTGGTGCCGAATTCTTTCTGCCCGCGTGGCCGGATGCTGACATTGGCGTCGCAACGCAGCGAGCCTTCTTCCATGTTGCAATCGCTCACGCCGGTGTAGAGGATGATCTCCTTCAGCCGCGTCAGGTATTCCCAGGCTTCGTCAGGCGAGGCGATATCGGGCTCGCTGACAATCTCAATCAAAGGCACGCCGGAGCGGTTCAGATCGATCGAGGTCCACTCACTGACTGTCGGGCAGGCCGTCGTGCAAACTCTTGCCGGCGTCTTCCTCCAGATGCACGCGGGTGATGCCGATACGCTTAGGACCGTTCGCCGTCTTGATTTCGATGTAGCCGTGCTCGGCCAGCGGCTTATCGTACTGCGAAATCTGGTAGCCCTTAGGCAAGTCGGGATAAAAATAGTTCTTGCGCGCAAAGATTGAGGTTTCGTTGATACGGCAATTCAGAGCCGTCGCCGCCAGCACGGCGAACTCCACCGCTCGTCTGTTCAGCACAGGGAGCGGGCCGGGCAAACCCGAGACATACCGGGCACACGTTGGTATTTGGCGGATCGCCGAAGTGGGTCGAGCAGCCGCAGAAGATCTTGGTCCTGGTCAGGAGCTGGACGTGAACTTCCAGTCCGATAATCGGCTCGTACTTGGAAAGCGTCGCTGCGGGGGCTTCGGCCTTGGTAGCCATAATGCTCGATTATAGCGACCCGGAACCGGCTACCACGGCGTGACGTTCAAGCTGCACACAAAGGAACTGCCCCACAAAACGAATCCGGCGGCCCCTACCAGTAGGTACAACCGCCGCTCGAAAGCATTGTGCAGGGTTGGCAGAGGCAAGGGCGATCCCAGAGCGCGATGAAACCAGGCAAACAGCAGTCCGCCGAATCCGAGCAAGGTCACAGCGCCGCCGAAGGCCAGGCCCGCCATGATGAGCACATAACTGAGGCTAAACACAGCACACCCCATTTCTTTGCCCACAGGCTAGACCTCTGGCGAGGATTCTGCAAGCGGCCTCCGCAGCGCAATGTCCGGGGCTGAACTCGGTCGGCCCCCAGTGCAGGACGCTAGGAATATCGACAAAACTCCGCCACTTTCTCATAGACGAAAACTGCATCTACTCATCTAACTCACCATTATGGTCCTAGGACTCTGGTTCGCGGCCCGGTGTTGATTCTGGTTGAGGTGCAATGAAGAAACTAATTCCACTCGCTCTACTGGCTACGCTATGGGTTTGTCCGGTATTCGCCGATGGTCCGGCTTCCCCGCCGCCTCCGACAGCGCCGTTCACCGATTATCGTTACGAAAGGCCAGGAACCATCCACAAGATCACTCCTCAGGACCTGCCGGCGCCTTACACAACCAAGTCGGCTGCCAATGGACCGAATGTCGTGGATCGTCCGAAGAGTGCCTGGCCACAAGCGCCTGCCGGCTTCAAAGTGGAGCTCTACACGACCAATGTGCAAGAGCCGCGGTTGATCGTCACCGCCCCAAACGGTGATTTCTTCGTGGCCGAGAGTCACAGCGGCGACATCAAGATCTTTCGCGGCATCACAGCCGATGGAAAGCCGCAGCAGACGGCGGTCTTCGCCACTGGCTTGACCCAGCCCTTCGGTATTGCTTTCTATCCTCCGGGCCCGAACCCACAATATGTCTACATCGGCGACACCGACGCAGTGTTGCGCTTCCCGTATCACAATGGCGACCTGAAGGCGACCGGCAAGCCGCAGCAACTGGCTTCGGTGCCCTCCGGAGGCGGGCACTGGACCCGCGATCTGGTCTTCTCGCCCGACGGAAAACGACTCTTCGTCGGCGTCGGCTCGTCCTCCAACGTCGACGATCCCGATACGCATTCTGAAGAGAAGAACCGCGCCGACATTCTGGAGATGAATCCTGACGGTTCCGGCAAGCACGTTTACGCCTATGGCATTCGCAACCCAGGAGGCGGCCTCGCCATCAACCCGAAGACGGGCGAGCTCTGGTGCTCGGTCAACGAGCGCGATCAACTGGGCGACAATCTGGTGCCGGACTACATCACCCACGTGCAGGAAGGTGGATTCTACGGCTGGCCGTATTACTACATTGGCGGCAATCCCGACCCGCGCCTCAAGGGCAAGCATCCCGAGTTGAAGGACAAGGTGATCGTTCCTGACGTGCTGCTCCAGCCCCACAATGCGTCGTTGGAGATGATGTTTTACCAGGGCCAGCAGTTTCCCGCGGAATACCAGGGCGACATTTTCTCGTCGCAGCATGGCTCGTGGAATGCCAAGAATCGCGTGGGCTACGAAGTGATTCGCGTGCCGCTGCACCAGACCGGCAAAGCCAGCGGCGAGTATGAGGATTTCCTCACCGGTTTCGTGCTGCCCAACGGTGATGTGTGGGGACGGCCGGTAGGTATCACGGCAGCGCCGGATGGATCATTGCTGGTCACCGACGACGGATCGAATTCCATCTGGCGCGTCAGCTATACCGGGAAATGAACTGGGGGCGCTACTAATGAGTGTGAACCGAAGAGATTTCTTAAAAGGAGTGGGTGCCATGGGCATAGCGGCACAATTTGGAGATTTCGCATCGGGGGCAGATTCGACGTTTCCCCGCCGCACGCTGGGACACACGGGCGAGAAGGTCTCAATCCTGGGTGTTGGCGGCTACCATCTGGGCAGGCAAAGCGAAGAGGAGGCCATCCGCATCGTGCGCACCGCGCTCGACAATGGCATGAATTTCCTCGACAACTGCTGGGACTATAACGAGGGCGTCAGCGAAGTGCGCATGGGCAAAGCGTTGCGCGACGGCTACCGGCGGAAGGCTTTCCTGATGACCAAGATCGACGGCCGCGATGCCAAGACTGCCACCACACAACTGGAAGAGTCGCTCAAGCGCCTGCAGACTGATCATGTCGATCTGCTGCAGTTTCACGAGGTCATCCGCATGAACGATCCTGACCGAATTTTCGCGCCCGGAGGCGCTCTGGAGGCCGCAACCAAGGCGCGGGACGCGGGAAAGCTCCGCTACATAGGCTTCACCGGTCACAAGAGCCCATATGTCCACAAGCATATGCTGGAGGTCGCCGATCAGCATAGATTTGCCTTCGACACCGTGCAGATGCCTCTCAACGTGATGGATGCCCATTACGAGAGCTTCACTAGTATCGTGTTGCCGATCTTGAAAGAGAAGAACATTGGCGTGCTGGGCATGAAACCGATGGGGGATCCTTTCATCCTGCAAAGCAACACGGTGACGGCAGTCGAGTGCTTGCGTTACTCGCTAAGCTTACCCACCAGTGTCGTGATCACCGGCTGCGACTCGCTACAGATTTTGCAGCAGGCTCTGGATGTGGGAAGAAGCTTTCAGCCCCTGACCGACGCCGAACGCGCGTCACTATTGAAGAAGACCGCACAAGCCGCGAAGAACGGGGAGTTTGAGCTTTACAAAACCAGTCATCACTTCGACGGCACCTATCAGCATCCCGAGTGGCTCGGTTGATCACGGGAGTCCAGGGTCAGCTTTTTACGATCTCGGCCTCTCCCCCTTCGGGCCCATAGAAAAATACCCAGGTAGCGAAGTCGTCGGTGAACTCCGTAAAGCGGTGCTCTTCTCCCGCCGGTACAAACAGTAAATCGCCCGGACCGAATGGCGTTTCTTGCGAGTTATGCTGGAATCGTCCGGTGCCGTTGATGATGACGTAGATTTCGTCACGGGGGTGTGGCGTTTGCGGATCATTGCCCCGGGGCGCATACAATTCGACAGTCAACGTACCATGCCGGAATAGCTCAATGAAGCGTTCGCCTTTGGGGCCGGGGAGCTGATCGAGCCCGGTGAGCACCTTCACATATCCTGTTACGATTTTGCCTTCAATCTTCACGGTTTCGCCGCCACGATGTGGTCCAGATCGGTCTTACCTTTCGGCTTCCACACGCCCACGATGATTCCCATCAAAATACAGCCCAGGAACGGATAGGCTGCGGAAATCAAAATGAATGAGCCGGTGCGGGCTTCAAATACCATGTTCGTAATCATCGCCAGTGCCGCCGCCAGACCAACCAGGAGGCCCACGCCAATCCCACGAAACAAGCCTTGGGTTTCGGATCCGCTGGCCAGCTTGGCGATGGCATACGCTATCAGGATGCTGCAAAGTAGTGCGATGATGTACGGCCAGAAGTTGGGATGAGAAGATAGGCCTGCAGTTCTTCCGGCGACATTCGCAAACCCGCCTTCCACGGAGTGGCAAACGCTGTAAACCAAGCCGCACCGAGAATCCAGTCCACAACTCCCGCCAACAGGATCGCAGCCCAATTCAAGCGCATTGCGCAGCCCTCCTCGCCATCGGCGTGACAATACCTTGTTCCATCGGGTTACGCAAATGTAATTAGCGGGTCAGCGCACATGGTCAGTACCTGCTGCGGAGTGCAGCCCTGCTGACGTAGGGTGCGCAGGCTGAGCGCATCGTGGCGCTTGGCCAGCCGCATGCCGCCCTCATCGCGTACCAGGTCGCAATGGTAATAGGCGGGGATTGGCAGCCCCAGCGCGCGAATCAATAGCAGTTGCCGCGCGGTAGATTTCAGCAGATCGGCGCCGCGCACCACTTCGGTGATCTGCATGGCAGCGTCGTCGGCCACGACCGCAAGCTGATACGCGGGTACGTCGTCCCGCCGCCATACCACGAAGTCGCCGAAGTCGCTGCCCGGCGATAAATCGTTGCGGCTCCTTGTCGCTGATCGTCGAAGCCGATCGCCTCGCCGTCGGGCACGCGAAAGCGCCAGTTCACTCCTGCCGGCGATTCGTAGCGGCTGGCCTCGCCAATCATGTCGCGGCATCGTCCGGGGTAAAGAGGCTCATCGTCGCCTTCATTGGGAGCGGCAGAGGAGGTCGCCAGATCCTTGCGAGAGCAGCGTGCAGGGATAAATGAACCCGCCATCGCGCAGCTGGCGCCAGGTGGCGAGATACAAATCCCGCCGCCGGCTCTGCTCATAGGGCGCGAACGGCCCGCCAATGTCGGGACCCTCCTGCCAGCGGATACCCAGCCATTGCAGGTCCTCGATCATGGCCCGCGCGAATTCGGCTTTGGAGCGTTGCGGGTCGAGATCTTCATTGCGAAAGACCAGCGTGCCATGGTGCTGCAGAGACCGCTGATACGCGGTCCAGAAAGTGCAGGCGTGCCCGATATGCAGCAGGCCGGTCGGCGAAGGCGCGAGCCGTCCGCGATAAGGCGAGTCTTTCGTTGAGGCGCCGGCATCCATCAGGCGATTGTAAAGGTCGGGATTGCGAAAAAATGTCCCTCAGTCGAACGGCGCCGCACCCACCAACTCCGGTTCTGGCTCGGCCACCTCTGCAGGTCTAGGACTCTGGAATATCTTCGCTGTAGTCGGGCGGGAGGGCGTGTGCGGATGCAGATCGCGCGCATTGCGCAGGAGCAGCAACAGCGGAGCCATGGCCCAGAAGATCAAGCCCATGATCCAGAACGCCTCGACAAACGACAGCATGGCCGCCTGCTGCTGCACCATCAGGTAAATGGCGCCCCACGATTTATGCGCGGCATCGGCTGCGCTGAGCGGCGCGTGCAGCTGGAACCAGCTCTGCAAGCCGCGAAACATGGTCTGCGTGCGGATGTCCATCGGCGTGATGTGGCTGATGAGCTGGTTCTGGTGCACCTGCTCGCGGCGCGCCAGGAAGGTGGTCATGGTGGCGATGCCGAAGCTGCCGCCGATGTTGCGCATCAGGTTGTAGATGCTGGTGGCGTTGCCCATCTTCTCTTTCGCGATGCCCGACATGCTGGTGGCCATCAGGGGCACGAACAGGAATGCCATGGCTGCGCCTTGAATAATCTGCGGCCAGAAAATGTCCCAATAGCCGGCATTGAGGTTCAGGTGCGAGAGGCTGAACATGGTGTACCCGCCGGTGACGATTCCGACCAGCAGCAGCTTGCGCGGGTCCATGCGATTGGTGAGCTGGCCGCTGATCGGGCGTCATCAGCAGCGCGCCGATGCCGCGCGGCGACAGCGCCAGTCCGGATTGCAGCGCCGGATAGTCCCAGCAGCGTCTGCAGATAAATCGGCAGCAGCATCAGCGAGGCGTAGAGCACGAAGCCCAGCATCGTCATGAGCAGGGTCGCCGGCGGCAAAGGTGCGGTCCTTCAGCACGCGCAGATCGACGATGGGATGTTTGGCGGTCAGCTCGCGAATCGACCATGCCGACCAGGCCGATGACGCACAGCGCGGTCCACAGGCGAATCTGATTGCTGCCGAACCAGTCTTTGCGCTGGCCGGTGTCGAGCACCATCTGCAGCATGCCGAAGCCGAGCGCGAGAAATCCGATGCCCCACAGGTCGACTCCGCCGAGCTTGTGTCTTGCGAAGGTAAGTGCGGATCGATGACGAACTGGCTGATCATCAGCAGCGAGAGAATCGCCCACCGGCAGGTTGATGTAGAAGATCCAGCGCCAGGTGTAGTTGTCGGTGATCCAGCCGCCCAGCGTCGGGCCGATGATGGGCGCGATGATGATGCCCAGGCCGAAGGCCGCCATGGCGGTGCCGTGCTTCTTGGGCGGAAAAGTCTCCAGCAGTACCGACTGCGAGAGCGGCTGCAGGCCGCCGCCGCTGAGGCCTTGCAGCACGCGAAAGAAGATCAGCGACTCCAGGCTGGTGGCCATGCCGCAGAGCAGCGAAGCTGATGGTGAAGCCGGTGACGCACAGCATCAGCATGCGCCGCCGCCCGAAGCGCATGGCCAGCCATCCCGCCATGGGCAGGATGATGGCGTTCGACACCAGGTACGAGGTCACGACCCAGGTGCCTTCTTCGTACGGTCGCGCCCATATTCCCGGCCATGTGCGGGACCGAAACGTTGACCACCGTGGTGTCGAGGACCTCCATGAACGTGGCCAGCATGACGGCGATGGTCACGATCCAGGGATTGACGCGGCTCGGGGCCGAATCGGGCATGGACTCTACTCAAGAGCATAGAGAAAGCATGCACTGCGGTCGGTGATGTGGCTCACAGGCGGGCACAAGGTTGTCTGCGACGAGCCTCGGCTTGCGAGGAAATGGGCTTGTCTTACTTGTAAGACGGTCTGACTGGTAAGACACGTACGTGTATGTTCGAGCCTCTTGTGACTCGAATCACACGGCCAGGTGAGCTCGGATGCTACGATAATTCTTTATGTCTGCTCCCGACTCCCTCTTTGTACGTGCCTGCCGGCGGCTTCCGGTCGAAACCACTCCGGTCTGGTTCATGCGCCAGGCGGGCCGCTACATGCAGGAATACCGCGACGTCCGCAAGCATCATTCGCTGGTCGAGATCTGCAAGAAGCCCGAACTGGCCGCCGAGGTGACCATCACCGCCGCCGAGTTCCTCAAGGTCGACGCCGCCATCATCTTTGCCGACCTGCTGCTGCCGCTGGAAGTCATGGGCCTGCCGTTTCATTTTGCCGCAGGCGAAGGGCCGGTGATCGAAAAGCCGGTTCGCACCGCCGCAAGATGTAAAGCGTGCTGCGCACCGATCGCGCAGCCGAACTGGGCTATGTCGCCGACGCGGTGGCGCTGGTGGTGAAGCACTTCGGCGCCAAGCTGCCGGTCATCGGCTTCTGCGGCGCGCCGTTCACGCTGGCCAGCTACATGGTGGAGGGCGGCGGCTCGCGGCATTACCTGGAAGTGAAGAAGCTGATGTACAACTCGCCCGAAGTTTGGGACGAGCTGGTCGAGCAAGCTGGTGGATGTGCTGGCCGAATACGCGGCCGAGCAGGTGCGCGCCGGCGCCGACGCGCTGCAGATCTTCGATAGCTGGGTGGGCTGCCTGAGCGTGGAAGACTATCGCCGCTACGCGCTGGTGCCGACCACGCAGCTCATTCAACGGCTGCAGAAAGAGACCAACGTGCCCATCATCTACTTCGGCACCGACAGCTCGACGCTGCTGCCGTCGATGTCGGAGACCGGAGCGGAAGTCATCGGCCTCGACTGGCGCATTCCGCTCGACGAAGGCTGGCGCACCGTCGGGCATCAGCACGCCGTGCAGGGCAATCTCGATCCGGTGCTGCTGTTCGCCTCCTGGCAGGAGTTGAAGCAGCGCGCCGAACACATTCTGCGGCTGGCCGACGGACGGCCCGGACACATCTTCAATCTCGGCCACGGCATTCTGCCGCACACGCCGGTGGACAACGTGAAGAACCTCGCACAGTTTGTGCACGAGTTCACTGCGCTGCGGCCACGTCCAGCGAGGAAGCAATGAGCAAGCAGGCAGTTCTGCTGATCGCTCACGGCAGCCCGGAGCGGGTCGAGGACATTCCCGAGTTCCTGCAGAACATTTCTCGCGGCCGTCCCATGCCGGAGGCGGTGGTGCGCGAGGTGCAGCATCGCTATTCGCTGATCGGCAGCTCGCCGCTGACCCGGATCACCCGCGCAGCAGGCGGACGGCGTGGCTCGCGAACTGGGCATGCCGGTCTATGTCGGCATGCGCAACTGGCATCCGTTTATCGCCGACACGCTGCAGGCAGATGGCATCTGACAACGTGGGACAGGCGGTGGCCATCTGCCTGGCGCCGCACAATTCGCGCACCAGCGTCGGACTGTACAAGCAGGTGCTGTTCGGGCCGGAGCGCGCCGTTTCCCATCGATTTCGTCGAGGAGTGGCACGACCATCCGCTGCTGATCGAGGCCTTCGCCGACAAGCTGCGCGCCGGTTGGACGAATGCGTGCGCAGCAGCACGGTGCAGCCTTGCCGGTGCTGTTCACCGCGCACAGCGTGCCCAGCGCACCATCGCGGAAGGCGATCCCTACGAGGCGCAGACGCGCGAGACCGCGGCGCTGGTGGCGGCGCAAGTTCCGGAGATCGGCGCGTGGCAGATTTGCCTTTCAGAGCCAGGGCATGTCGGGCGGCGAATGGCTGGGTCCGACAGTGGAGGACACGATCACGAAGCTTACGCGACGGCAGGCCATACGGGCGTGTTTGTGCAGCCGATCGGCTTTGTCTGCGACCACGTCGAAATCCTGTTCGACATCGATATCCTGTTCCGCGATTTCGCCGCCGAGCGCGGCATGAAGCTCTATCGCGCCGAGTCGCTGAACGATTCGCCGCTGTTCGTGCAGGCGGTTGCCGACCTGGCGCGAACCGGCTTGGCGCTCTGCGGCCAGATTGCGAAGCAGTACCGAAACTGAGAAGATTTCTTGAACCTGACCCGCATGAAGCGGATTGCCATTATCGGCGGCGGCATCTCCGGGCTGAGCGCCGCCTTTTATCTGGAGAAGGCGCGCGCGGCCGGCGCTGAGCTGGAGTACACGCTCTTCGAAAGCGGCCAGCGGCTGGGCGGCTCCATGTCGTTCCGATCGCGTGGAAGGCTGCCTGGTCGAGGCCGGTCCCGATTCCTTCCTCACCGAAAAGCCCTGGGCGCTGACGCTCTGCAAGGAGCTGGGCATCGCCGATCAGCTCATCGGCTCCAACGACGCGCAGCGCAAGACCTACATCGTGGTACAAGGGCCGGCTGGTGGTCATGCCCGACGGCCTGATGTTCATGGTGCCCACCAAGCTGGTGCCCACGGCGCTGTCGCCGCTGTTCTCGTGGAGCACAAAGATTCGCATGGCGCGCGAACTGCTGCATCCTCCGCGGCCCATGCAGGACGACGAAACGGTGGCTGAGCTGGTGGAGCGCCATTTCGGCGCCGAGGTCGTCGATCGGCTGGCCGATCCGCTGCTGTCGGGCGTCTATGGCGGCGATGCCGGCGAAGCTCAGCGCGCGCGCCGTGCTGCCGCGCTTCGTGGAGATGGAAGAGAAGTATGGCAGCCTGAGCCGCGCCATGCTGGCGGCGCACAAGAAGATGAGGCGAGGCGCCGGCAAGCGGCCCGCCGCGGCCGCTGTTCACGCTCGCTGAAGGACGGCATGCAGCAGATGGTGGATGCCATCGTCGCCCGCCTGGATCCCGAGTCGATCCGTTTGCGCCAGCTACATCCGGCGGGTGTATCCGGAGAGTGGCGGTTGGCGTGTCGCCATCGAGATGGATGGCGACGAGCGTTACGATGCCGTGATCCTGGCCACTCCGGCCAACGTTGCCGGTGCGCTGCTCGACGGGGTGGACCGCGCTCTGGCGCGCGATCTGCTGGGCATCACCTACAGCTCGTCGGTCACGGTCACGCTGGGCTACTACAAGGACCAGCTGGCGAAGCTGCCGCCGGGCTTCGGTTTCCTGGTGCCGCGCAGCGAAGGCACGCGCATGCTGGCCTGCACCTTCGTGCACAACAAATTTCCCCATCGCGCGCCCGAGGGTAAGGGTATTCTGCGTTGCTTCCTCGGGGGCGCGCGCGACGAAGCGGTGCTGGGACTGACCGACGAGGAAATGCTGGAAACCGTCTACCGCGAGCTGCGAGAAATTGTGCAAGCTCGAGGCGCGGCCGATTTTCGCGCGGGTATACCGCTGGCGCGAGGCGATGGCGCAGTACGAGCCCGGCCACATCGCGCGGGTCGAACAAATCGAGAAGCGCGTGCGGGAGATTCCCGGCCTGGCGCTCGCCGGCAACGCTTACCACGGCATCGGCGTGCCCGACTGCATTCGCTCGGGCAAGGAAGCGGCCGACCTGGTGGCGCAGCTGACGCCCCAATCTCAACCCACCCCGCTTTAACCTAGTCGCTCGGCCAGATAGCTTGCTTTGGGCGGAATCCCGTTTACAGCCGAGCCTTTCTTTTGTGTCGCAGATCACTGACCGTAACCTCTGGTTCGGCGTAGGCTAAGGCTATAGTCACCTGCCTCCACTGACAGGTTTCGGAGGTGACCGATGTCTGTTGTACCGATCGTCATCTACTGTCTCCTGGCCGCTCTGTTCATTTTCGGCCTGACCTTTCACGACGAACTGCTGAAAGAGAGACGCAGCAAGAACAAGAAGAGGCCGCAGGGTACGCTGATCGTCATTGACAGCGGTCGACACTATCAGGCAAAGCGGCGCTCACGCCTATAGCACAAAAAGAGGCAGCCGCTCCGCGCTCGGAAAATTGAGGCGCCAGGGGCCTTGTGCACTCTCGGCTCGCCTGCCTTTGCCCAAGCATTTACAATCTAAAGAAGCAGACTTGGTCTATCGCCTGGACAAGGTTAGGGCGCGCCTCCGTTACGATGCGGCCAGACATCGAAGTGTGGATTTGAATCCTGGAAGCTCAATGAGTAAGTTTTTCGACAGTCCAGCCGAACGTCCGGCGCCCGCCGGTGCCCGTGTGCCGGCATCCGTCTCGTTGGGAGGAGTTGAAATCCGGCCGGCGACCGTGCTGGCCCCGATGGCCGGTATTACCGACACCGTTTTTCGCCGCTTCATCCGCAACCTGGGCGGCTGCGGCCTCATGATGACCGAGTTCACCTCGGCCGACGGCATCATTCGCCACAAGGACAAAAAGGCTAAGCAGTACCTCACCTTCTACGGCAACGAGCATCCCATTTCGGCGCAGTTGTTCGGCAGCGACCCGGCCGTACTGGCCGACGCCGCCCGCGTGGTCCAGGACCTTGGCTTCGATCTGGTTGACCTCAATCTGGGCTGCCCAGCAAAGAAAGTCGTCAAGTGTAACGGCGGCTCGGGGCTGCTGCGCGATCTGCCGCTGATCAAGAATATATTTGAGTCAGTCAGGGCGGCAGTGACGGTGCCCTTCACGGTAAAGTTTCGAGCCGGCTGGAGCGACAAAGAAATCGTGCACATCAACCTGGCGAAGATGGCGGAGGACTGCGGGTTGGCCGCGGTCGCGCTGCACGCCCGTACCCGCGAACAGGGCTATAGCGGGCAAGCGAATTGGGAGTGGATTGCCGCGGTGAAAGCCGCGGTCACGATTCCGGTGATCGGCAACGGTGATGTCCGTTCGCCTGAGGACGCTGCCTCTATGGTCGCGCAGACCGGCTGCGATGCAGTGATGATTGGCCGCAGTGCTGCCTCGAATCCCTGGATCTTCCGCCAGATCGAGCAGTACACCCGCACCGGATCCTACGACTTGCCCAGCGATGCCGACCGCTACGAAATGATCCGTACCTATTTTGCCATGCTGGTGGAGGAGAGGATTGGTGGCGCGGAAGGTAAGATGAAACAGTTTGCCTCGTGGTTCACCCACGGCGTCCCGCACGGCGCGCAACTGCGGAAGGCGGTGTATGAGTCGAAAAACGCTGGCGAAATCCTCGACGCCGTAGATCATTTTTTCGAGACCTTGCTCGCCGGGAAAATCGATACCTCACCAGTCGCGCTGCACAATTCGGGAGCGGCGACGGAAGCAATCCCTGCCTAGGTCGAGCACCGCTACTGTGTTGCCGCCACTTCTTGCACAATCGCATCAGAAAGCCGGGCGCTAGCTCAGCAATTTGGTGTAGCATGACGTGCTATCCACCGGAGGGTTCGATGCCACATTGCACCAAGTGTGGAGCTGAGCTTCCCGCCAGCGCGCAATTCTGTCAGACCTGCGGCCAGCCGCAGCCGGTCACTCCCACACAGGCCCCGCCCTCCTGGCAACCTGCGGCTGCCACCGCCGGCACCGGCATGTCGGAGAATACGGCTGCGACTTTGAGCTATGTGCTGGGCTGGCTCACGGGCATCATTTTCTTCCTGATCGATAAGCGCCCTTATGTGCGTTTCCATGCCGCACAATCGATTGTCACCTTTGGCGGCCTGCACATTATCCGCGCCGTGCTGGGGTTGATGTTCGGCGTGGGTTGGGCATTCGGCGGTTTCGGCCACTGGGGTTATGCCGGGTGGGGGAGCCTGGGCCTGGGCATTATGCTGCTCTTCGTGTTGGGCTTGCTCACCTTCGTTCTTTGGATCGTGTGCATGATTAAAGCCGCCACCGGATCGCGGTTTGAGTTGCCGATTGCGGGGCCAATCGCGCAAAGCCTCGCCGGGCAGTGAATGTAGCAGAACAACTGATTGGAGCATGGGATCGATGTACGCTGCAGTATTGCATGGGCTGGGGGAATCGCCGCGCTACGAAGAGTTTGCTGAGCCCATCGCGGGAGAAGGCGAAGCTGTCATCCAAGTCCGTGCGGCCGCGCTGAAACCGGTTGACCGGCAAATGGCCAGCGGTTCGCACTATGCGAGCTTCCGCGAGTTTCCCGTGGTGTGTGGTCTAGACGGGGTGGGTTGCTTCGACGACGGGACCCGCGTGTTCTTCGCCGGACCGCGGCGTCCGTTCGGCGCCATGGCAGAGCGTACGGTCGTGCACCGTGCACGTTGCTGGCCTGTACCTGACAATGTTGACGACGTGACCGCTGCAGCCATCGTCAACCCCGGCATGTCGGCGTGGCTCACCCTGGCGCACGGCGCGCAACTCGCCGCTGGAGAAACCGTTCTCATCCTCGGTGCAACCGGAACCACGGGCAAGCTGGCGGTACAGATCGCAAAACTCCTGGGCGCCGGCCGGGTCGTGGCCGCCGGACGCGACGAGGAAACGCTCAGATCTCTGCACAAACTGGGCGCCGACGCTACGATCCGTCTGCACGCGCCTGGAAACGAACTCGCTGATGCGTTCGCGCGCGAAGCTGGCGTCGCGGCCTACGATGTGATCGTAGATTACCTATGGGGATGGCCTACCGAAGCGCTGCTGGCTGCACTTACGCGAGCTGATCTGAAGGCTGCACGTTCTTCCAGAGTGCGTCTTATCCAGGTAGGGGAGAGTGCCGGGCCCAGCATTACGCTTCCGGCGGCAGCGCTTCGCAGCTCAGGCCTGGAGATCGTCGGCGCTGGTTCCGGCGCGGTGCCGCCGATGGAGGTGTTGCTTGACACCTATCATCAGCTAATGACCCGCGCCGCCAGCGGAGAGCTTCGCATCGATACCCAGCGGGCGGCACTTGCCAGCATCGAAGATATCTGGGCAAAGCAGCAACGCGCACGGCTGGTTATCCTTCCGTAGCTCGCTAGTTCAGCAGTGCAGCCGGATTCCGACGAACGATGTGTAGCAGCTTCAGGGTGGCTTGGCGCGGCTCGCGAATACCCTGCTCCCAGCTTTCCACCGCGTTGGAGCTGACGTTAAGCAGACGCGCAAACAGTGCCTGGCTGGCATTCAGGCTCTCGCGTAGCGAGCGGATGTCAGCCGGCTTCATGGGCTTGGGACGTGCCGGGATCTCGACCGAGCGCAGATCGAGCCGAGTTTCGTTCTTTTCAGAAGAGGCCGTTACGGGCGTAGCCTGATCGTCCTTGCGCTTGTTTTTCTTCTTGTCTTTTTTCTTGCCTTTCTTGCTCATGGCCTCTCCTCGGTCGGTATATCCCACATCGTAGGATTATTAGGCCTCCGGAGTAAATGGCTCTTAAGCTGTAGCTCTCAACCCACCTTTTGCTTCAGGGGATGCGCAACCGGCCTCCCCTTTTCTCCTACCTCCAGATGGGCCCAAGGTAGTTCGTGGTCGTGAGTGAAAACTACCACCCACTTCTCGGGAATGGCAACCTCGTAGAAGCGATGCTTGTTGGCGATGCTTTCGAGCGGATAAAGGTCATAGCCCAGTACCCAGGTCGGGTCGAGATGCTTGGCGTCGGACACTAAGTCGCTGGGATAGGCGGCCACCGCGGTTCCGCTGCGAATGATGACCGCCTGCAGATTGCGGGTGTGTCCCGGGATAAACCTTCACCGCGATGCCAGGAGCAATCTCCGCATCGCCCTGCAACAGCCTCATCTGCCCGCTGCTCACCAGGGGATCGTAGTTGTCGGTCATATAGCTGACGCGGTCGCGCTCGTGCTGCTCGTGGGCATGCTGCAGCTCGCCTTCCTGTACGTAGTACGTCGCGCGCGGGAAATGTCGCGACCGGCTTGCCGTTTTTGTAATGGGTATTCCAGCCGCAGTGGTCAAAGTGCAGATGAGTATTGATGACGATGTCGATTTCCTCGGGCGAGACCCCGGCTTCTTCGAAGCTCTTCATCAGTAGCGCCTGGTTCTGGTAGATAGCGTGGCTCTTCTCGCTCAGCTTGTTGCCGATGCCGGTCTCGATCAGAATATTCTGCTCGCCGGTACGTACCAGCAAGGAATTCAGAGCAAGAGGGATATTATTACGCTCGTCAGGCTGGATGCGCTTCTCCCACATTACTTTGGGGATGATGCCGAACATAGCGCCGCCATCCATACGGTAGACGCCGTCCGAGAGGACGGTGAGTTCGAAGTCGCCAAGCGTCATTCGATGCACGGATTGTCTCCTAAATAGGTCTATTTCGATCATACTGAATTTGGCGCCTGCGACAGAGATGGCCTTCGATCCCGAGCCGCAAAACCGTGCCGGATCTGTCGGATTGAGGTGGGATGAGACCGGCGTCGACGCTGATGTGTTGCAAAGAGGGCTCATCGATAGCTGCAAAGACATATCCTCGGGAAACGGTGGAAGGGCACGGCTTGAGCCGTGCTGAGAACGTGCAATCTGAAAAGGGCTTTAGCCGCGGGACAACCGTGGCTGAAGCCTTTCTGACAGCGTCCGATTTCGCCGGGCTTAAAGCCCGGCGCTTCCACCACCAGCGAAGGCGTCTCTTTTGCAGTTAGCAGTAGCCAGGAACGAATAAAGCCAAAACTAAGGCTTCTTAGCGACAGTTGTTTTAGGAGTGAGTCATGCTGATAGGTCAACTCATTTTCGTTATTTGGTTCAGCTCGGTGCTACTGGCTCAGACTTGGGAAAGGCCATCCGGTACCGCGAACCAGAATGTGCCACCCGTGGCCGTGGCAACGGCCCAGGCAGCAGGCCAGCAGTCGGCAACCCGGCCAAGTGATGACCTGGCACAGATGCGGGTTGACTTGGATCGCATGGAGAGCCTCAACCTGAACATGAGCAGCGAGATCGAATTTCTTCGCGATCAGAATCTGCAGATCCTGTTGCGCACCAATTCGCAGATGTGGACTCTCCTCATCCACGACCTTCGCCAGCGGATCGAGCGGGACGAACAGCTCCGGTCGGCCCCACCGCAGTCTCCCGGGAGCCGGAATCCAGAGTCACCAAAAAGCCCGCGCTAGCTGTGGACTCCTTGACAGGGCGCGGTTTGCGAGCCGGTGCTAGCTGTGCGGTGTACACTTGCGCGGATGGCAAAGCCGCTTCCCAGCGCGCGCAATCACGATGACGGCGGAAATTCCGGCACTCCGGGAACGCTTTACCTGGTCGGCACGCCCATCGGCAATCTGGAAGACATCACCCTGCGAGCCCTGAGTACGCTGAAGGAAGTAGACCTGATCGCCTGCGAAGATACCCGGCAAACTGCGAAGCTGCTGAATCACTATGGCATCGAAAAGCCAACCATCAGCTACCACGAGCACAATGAACTGACGCGGGCCGCGGAACTGATCGTTCACCTGGAAAAGGGCGACAGCATCGCCATGGTTAGCGACGCCGGCATGCCCGGGGTCAGCGATCCCGGATACCGCTTGGTGGCACTGGCCATTCGTCACCACATTCGCGTGGTGCCGATTCCCGGCGCGTCGGCGTTCTTGTCGGCGTTGGTGGCCAGCGGCCTGCCTACCGACTCTTTCCGCTTCGGTGGATTTCTTCCGGCCAAGGCCGGAGCGCGACGAACCGCCCTGGAAGCCATCCGCAATTCGCCGAGGACGCAGATCTTTTACGAAGCTCCCCATCGCCTGATCGAAACCATGCAGGATCTCGTCGAAGTGCTTGGCCCCGAGCGGCACGTGGTCGTTGCCCGGGAGGTGACCAAGCTGCATGAGGAGTTCCTCCGGGGCCGGGCCGAGGAGTTGCGGGCACAACTGAAGGCGCGGGGCGAAGTGCGGGGAGAAATTACCCTGCTCATCGGCAAGGTAGAAGAAGCCTCCCAACTCCGCCCATCCACCAAAACCATCGCCGAACGCGTAAGGGATTTGGTGCGCGACGAGCAGTTAGAGGAAAAAACAGCCCTGAAACAGGCTGCTAAGGAGTTCGGACTATCCAAAAGTGAAGCCTATCGGGAGTTGCAGCGGACGAAATCCTAGGCTTGGTGATTTGACAATCACGACAACCGTGCTCAACAATAACGGGCAAGTTGGAAGTGGTTAGGCCACAACATCCTCTCTCGGCTTGGCGTCGGGATCCTGACTCTCCCGACCGTCAAAGGCAAACATATATGGCCAAGATCCTCTGCGTGGATGACGAACCGAACACTGTGACCTTGAAGTGTGCCATCCTCAAGGCAGCTGGGCACGAGGTCACTCCCTCGACCTCGGCTCGCGACGCCATCGAAAAGCTGCAGCACAACGAATACGATGCCGTGGTCACCGATTGGCGGCTGGGTGATGCCAATGGACGGGCTATTGTGCAGGCTGCCAAGACCCATTCCACCATGCCGGTGGTGGTGGTGTCGGGCTACGTCGCGGAAGCGTTTCAGGCAGCCGAGCCTCTGGCCGACCTCTACCTGGAGAAGCCGGTGAATCCTGAGGAACTGGTAACCATCGTCAATGAGTTGCTGAAGACCAGCGATCATCCAGCGCAGTAGCTACCGAACTCAATGCGCCTGTTTGCCAGGGCCGCCGCGAGCGGCGTTACCCTCCAAATCGAGTTTCTGGCGTTAGCCCAATTTCTGTAATCATAAGCAGTGAGAGGAGCCCGGATGCCCACTCTTATCCCGCAGCCCACCCGCATCGCAGCCGCCGGCAATAAGCCTAAGTTGATCGACGAGTACATTGGGCGAGTCAACTCCAAGGATAGTGCGGTGAGTGTGGCTCACATGCGCAGCCCACAAGGCTGGACGGAGCCGGGACAGACCCCCGACTTCGACGAGTTCACCATCGTGCTTCGCGGCCTGCTGAAAGTGAAATCGCGAGCCGGCGAGCTCGATGTGAACGCTGGTCAGGCGGTGGTTACGCACGCCGGCGAATGGGTGCAATACTCGACCCCTAATCCCGAAGGTGCCGAGTATATCGCCGTCTGCCTGCCCGCGTTTTCCATGGACACGGTTCACCGCGATGAGTAACGAAAAAGCGGGGCGCTTCGCCCGCTGGGTTTTCCTGCTGGCCGGAATCGCCGGGCTGGTGGAAATCGTTCCCCATATTTTCTGGAAGCATCGCTCGGCCGCAGCCAGCCGCCGCCGATCACCCATCCTGAGTTCTATTATGGCTTCGTAGGCGTGGTTCTGGCCTGGCAGATCGCGTTCCTCATTATCTCGCGCGACCCAGTACGCTACCTGGCGCTAATGCCCGCCCTGTTCCTGGAAAAGCTGCTCTATCCCGCCGCGGTCTTCTCGCTGTACATGCAAGGCCGGGTGCATTCCCAGATGCTGGGCGGTGCGGCCCTGGACGTCGTTTGGCTGGTCCTGTTCGTGACGGTATGGCTCCGGCTGCGCTCAACCTAGCCGCGACCTTCCCGCTTATGGCTGCCTGCAGTACTGCAGTTGCCGCACCTGCACGCTGGCCCCTTCCGGACGCCGGGGAAGCGTGCAATACGATTTCCCCTGGGAGTCGAGAAACGCCTGCACTTGCGTTTGCGTGGCTTGCGGTCCCGATGACTTGTCATCAGGATTCACCAGTACAGAAGCGATGACCCACACATTCTTCGGTGCGGGTGCGGGCAAAGACGTGGTGAGCGAGTCGGTCATAACCACCGGCGGGGTCTTAGTGGCGCCGGCTCGCCGGTAGTAGTCGAAGGTGTAACGCACATAAGGATCCATCACCACTTCGTCACCGGGCTGCAGACGTGGAAGGAGATAGGTGATGGCGGTTCGCCAGTCTACGCTGAATTCGGGATGACGAAGATAAAAACGAATGGCTGATCCCGAATAAAACACAACGATGAGCAAGGCAAGGATCCCTGCCGTTCGAGACCAGCGCGTCAACTGCGCTACGCCCGCGGCGGCCAACAATATGGCGGCGGGAAGGCAAACCGCCAGGAATCGAGGCACCCACAAGGGCTGCACCAGTCCCACCACTCCGGTGATCGCCAGCGGGATCAGTAGCCACGCCGCGACAAACCGGTAAGGCCAAGCTTGCTCGCGCGGCTTTCGGAGGGCACACCACAAGGCGACCCCCCACAGTGTCAGATAAACGAGGCAGCGCCCTTTGCTCAAGGTCAGGCTATACAGAACGTCCAGGGCTTGCCGCCCGCTCGGCCGGGGAATCCAGGCCACATGCGAGCGCTGCGAATGCAGCAGGTACACGCCGGCGGGAATCAGCAACGCGATCAATGCAGCGAGCGAGCGCACCAGCGTCTTCCAAGGTAAGTGCTTTTGCCGTAGAAACAGCGACAGCCACTGGGCAAGGATGACCAGCCCTGCAAAGAAGTGACTGTAGATCGAAGCCGCGGACACTACGGCATAGGGTATGCAATTGGTCCACGAAGCGTCGTCGACCATCCGCAGGAAATACCAGCTCGACAGCGAAACCAACAGCACGACAAGCGTGTAGGACCGTGCTTGTTGTGAGAGCTCAAGATGAAAGGGATGCACTGCCAACAGCAGGCAGGCGATGAGAGCGGTGCCCCGTTCGAATAACCTGGCGCCCAGCAGATAGATCACCGGAACGGTTGCCACGGCACATAACACGGAAAGCGATCGAGCCGCGAATTCGCTGTTGCCCAGGTGCAGCCACCACCGCAGCAGCTCGTAGTACAACACCATGTTGAATTCGGAATGCCAGATCGAGTGGCTGAAGGTAGCGACATCGGCCCGCGCTAGAAAGAGGCTGAACCCTTCGTCGAGAGTAAGGCTGCGTGAGCTGAGATGAATGAGTCGGAGCACGCCGGCGAGAACGGCGATCAGCACCACGACAAGCCCCGTCAACCAGGAGAACGTCTGCGTCGGGAGGGCCGGCTTGGCGGTCGAACTTGCGGATTGTTGGGAACCTCTGGCCGGCTTCTCCATGGAGAGAGGTTGTCACGGGCTAGGTCAAATCGCGAATTACTTTATACATCTTTGTCATCCCGCCCGGAGTGGAGGGATCTGCGGTTCAATGGCTGCCACCCCTTGCCCCAGCGGACGTAAAGCCGCGCTAAAACTTCTTCGCCGTAATTCGCTCGGCGCCGATGTAGGACCGCAGAACCTCGGGCACCAGTACGCTGCCATCGGCCTGCTGATAGTTCTCCACGATGGCTACCCAGGTCCGCCCGATCGCCAGCCCGCTGCCATTCAGCGTATGCACCAGTTCGGTCTTCTTCGCCCCCTCGGGACGATAGCGGATGTTAGCCCGCCGCGCCTGGTAGTCCAAGAAGTTCGAGCACGAGGAGATCTCGCGAAACAGTTGCTGCCCCGGCAGCCAGACTTCCAGATCGTAAGTCTTCGCCGACGATGGGCCCAGGTCCGCCGTCGACAGATTCATCACGCGATAGTGCAGGCCCAGCTTTTGTAATACCGTCTCGGCATTATGCGTGAGCTTCTCATGCTCCTCCCACGACTGCTCGGGCCGGGTGAACTTCACCAGCTCAACTTTCTGGAACTGATGCTGGCGAATGATGCCGCGAACGTCTTTACCATACGACCCAGCCTCGCTGCGGAAGCAGGGCGTGTATGCCGCAAGAGAGATAGGCAGTCGCGCCCCATCCAGCGTTTCGTCGCGATAGAGATTGGTCACCGGCACTTCGGCGGTGGGAATCAGGTAGAGATTCTTGTCACCTTGCGGCACCTTGAACAGGTCGGCTTCGAACTTTGGCAACTGCCCGGTGCCGTACATCGAATCGGCGTTTACCAGGAACGGCGGCAGCACTTCGGTATAGCCATGCTCGCGAGTGTGCAAGTCGAGCATGAAGTTCATGAGCGCTCGCTCCAGCTTGGCGCCGAGATCCCAGTACACCGCGAAGCGCGCGCCCGTCAGCTTGGCGGCGCGTTCCAGATCGAGCACGCCTAACTCTTCGCCCAGCTCCCAGTGCGGCTTGGGAGTGAAGTCGAATTGTGGCGGCGTTCCCCAGCGGCGCACCTCGACGTTGTCGGCCTCGCTCTTGCCGACGGGCACGCTGTCGTCCGGGAGGTTGGGAATTCCGGTTAGGATGTTGCGCAACCGCGCGTCCGCCTCCTCGGCGATCTTCTCGGCTTTGGAGATCTCTTCGCGCAGTTCCTTGGCCTCGTTGATCAGAGCAGTGGCGTCCTGCTTATCCTTCTTGAGCTTGGCGATTTCTTCCGTGGTCTTGTTGCGTTGGGCTTTCAGGGTTTCGGCTTTGGTGATTGCGGCCCGGCGATCGAGATCAATGACATAGAAATCTCCGAGGATGAGAGCGAGATTCATCCCGCGTTGGCGGACCTTTTCTTCAACAAGAGGTAGATGATCACGTACGAAGGCTAGGTCGAGCATAAGAGATCAGAGTACTCGAAGACGCGGCTCATCACAAAACGGCGACCTCACCACAGAGACGCAGAGACAGCGAGAAAACGAGAATTAGAAACGGGCTGGTAGCTGTTAGCCTTTAGCAAGCCAGCCCTGCGCAAACTTCTTGATTGCTAAGAGCCAAGCGGCAAGGATTCCTTTGTGCCTCGGTGTATCTGTGGTGATCAGCTCCTTTCGGCTACCGACTCAAAGTCCTGCTGCTTCTTCGCCAGTTGCTGATGCCACGTGGCAGCTGCCTGCACAAACGCCCGGAACATAGCACGCGAGGCTTCGTCGCTGTCGTAAGTCCGCTCCGGATGCCACTGCACGCCCAGCACAAACTGATCCGAAGCCGTTCCCTCGACCGCTTCTCTCACCCCGTCCTCGGGACACCATGCGACCAGCCGCAAGCCATCGCCCAACGTTTCTGGCGCCTGATGATGGCTGGAATTCACCGGCATGATCAGCTGGTTGCTGTCGGGCAACGCGCCCGCGTCGCGCAGGATCATCGCCAGCTTGGATTCGGGATCGATCTGCACGCGATGCGCCTGAACAACGCTTCGCCCGGCTTTGTGATTGACGCCTTGCGGCAACTGCTGGCTCAGCGTGCCGGTACGCCACACATTGAGCGACTGCAGTCCATAGCAAATGCCGAAGACCGGCTTGCGCATGTTGTAGGCGTCCTGCAGCAGCAATTCGTCGGTGTTATCGCGAAAGGCATCGGCCGGCGCCGTGTCAGGATGACGTGCGGTGCCATACTTCTCGGGATCGACGTCGGCCGGGCTGCCGGGCAATAGGACGCCGTCACACGACTTCACCGCCTGCGCAATCTCTGACGAGGTGGCATTGACCTCGATGACCACTGGCACCCCTCCTGCATTGCGGATCGCGCGCTCGTACTGCGGCAGGGCGATGTTCACATAGAGCGGCCGCTTCGAATTCGGTACCGGAATGGCAATGCGAGGCTTCATAGTTGTTTCCGCGTCGACGGCTGCGGTTCAGGACTCAACATCGCGTTGCGCTCGGCCTCTCCACCTGAGTTCAACGCTCGGAGACGCCGGGAATGCGAATCATACAACTCGGCGATTGCCTGCCGCACCTGTGCCGACAGCTTGTCCATATCGCGCAGCCGCATGCCGGTGGTCGGTATCGGCTCCCCGATCACCAGTTGTACGTTCCCCGGCATCACGTGGAAGCTGTTGATCGGCAATAACTCGTAGGTTCCCACGATCGCCATCGGGACTACCGGCCTCTGGGCGCGAATCGCCACGTAGAACGCTCCGCCCATGAATTCCTGCAGCTTCCCCGTGGCCGAGCGCCCACCTTCGGGAAAGACCATCAGCGGAATGCCTCGGCGCAAGGCGTCGCCCGCCCGGTTCAGGCTGCGCAGCGAAGCGTGGGCATCGCCGTACACGATCGGAATCTGGCCCGAGCGCTTCAAATACCATCCCAGAAATGGATAGCGGAACAGCTCCTGCTTGGCCATGATGCGGAATTGCAGCGGAAGATGGGCGTAGAGAACGGGAATATCCGCGGCGGACAAGTGATTAGCGGCATACACGGCTGCTTGCGAAGCATGAACGTGCTCCAGCCCTTCCACTCGCACGCGAATGCCGACGGTTTTCAGAATCACTTGCGACCAGGTGCGCGCGAACCAGTGTTGCACCCGCCCGCTGCCGTCAAACAGGGAAGCGATCAAGGCCAGCGTTCCCAGCACTCCGGTGTACAGGTACACGGCAGGCACATAGAAAAGGTACGAGCGCAGGCGGCTGAACAGCGAGTTTCGCCGCTGAGGAAGGGCCGCGGCGGTTTGTTGGTCAGCCTTATTCACGATCTATCGCAAGAGTGAAGTTCATTTCACCACGGAGACACGGGGATTAGGGAGTTTCGGATTTCTTAATTGACCCTGTGCTTCCGTAGGCTCTTAGCTTTTAGCTCTTAGCCGTTGGTAATCGAGAAATCTTATGAACTACTAGCTCGCCATCAGCGAATTGCCAACAGCTAACATATCTCATAAATCGCCGCGCTCAAGTTTTGTATCAGGGCACCCTTCGGCTGCGCTCAGGGCAGGCTATTTTAGACGTGCCGCAAAGGGCCCACGATGACTCGGGCTTTAGCTCCTGAAGGCCCGTTTTTGCAGGGCCTGAAACCCGAACCCCATAGGCCGTCATTCGGCACGACTAAAGGTCGGGTCATGATACAAACCGAAGTCATTTATGAGATGGCTTGACGGCTTGTAGAAGCTAAAAGCCAAGGCCAACGATTTTCTCCGTGATCTCTGTGTCCTCCGTGGTGAAACGCTCTCAGCACCTACACTTGAATCCCCATGGCGCTCATGGCTTCGCCGATCAGGAAAATCGAGCCGGTCACCACGATCAGTCCTTGCGCATTGCTGATTTCGCGGGCTCGAGCCAAGGCCGCCGGAACTGCCTCCTCCGCGAACAACAGGGTCCCGGTGCGCGAAGCGGCCCGCAAGAGTTCTTCGGTCGTCGCGGCGCGCGGATTGCCAACCTGCGTGACCACTACCCGCTCGGCGATGGGAAACAAAATTTCCGCGATCTCCTGGATAGCTTTGTCGCGCAAGGCCGCAAACACGAACGTTAATTCTCGCCCGGCAAAATTTTCCGACAACGCCGATCGTAATGCCCAGGCTCCCGCGGGATTATGTGCCACATCGAGCACCATTGCGCGCTGATGCGTCGCCGCTGACGGGGGCAAAACCTGGAAGCGCCCCGGCCAATGGGTCTCGCGAATGCCTTGCTCGATCTGCCTGGGCGTGACCTTGAACCCGAAATGATTGAGTTCCTCTGCCGTCGCAATCGCCAGGGCAATGTTGCGCAACTGATGCCTTCCCGCGAGCGGCGAATCCACTTCAATCTCCTCGCCCCGCACCGTGAGCGGATAGCGGCTTCGCCCCGGTGCGGCAACCGCGCGTCCCGCCAGATAAGCTGCCGCTCCCGGCGATACTGGAGGGACATAATTCGCCGCGCTTACTGCCCGCGCTTCATGCTCCAGAATGGCATGGCCGATCACGTCGTTGGCCTGCGGATGTTGCGGCAGCGTCACCACCACGCCGCCCTTGCGAATGATGCCTGCCTTCTCGCGTGCGATCTCCGCGATGGTGTCGCCCAGGTATTTCTGATGATCGAGCGAGATGTCGGCAATCACCGAGATCAGCGGCTCGACCACGTTGGTCGCGTCCAAACGCCCGCCCATGCCGACTTCGAGCACGGCGATCTCGACCCCGACGCTGGCGAAGTATTCGAAGGCCATCACCGTCAGCATCTCGAAGAAACTGGGATGCCAGGGCAGCTTGCCGGAATGAAGGAGTTGTTGCGCGGTGCGTTCCACGCGATCGTGAATTTCGCCGAACTCGGGATCGGAGATGGCCTCGCCGTTTACGCGAATTCGCTCGTTGATGCGCAACAGATGCGGCGAACTGTAAAGTCCGGTCTTGTATCCGGCAACCCGCAGGATGGACGAGAGGGTTGCCGCAGTCGAGCCTTTGCCGTTCGTTCCCGCGATCAGCACGCTGGCAAAGCGCCGCTCTGGATGGTCCAGCGCCTCCAGCATCGCCCGCACGTAAGCCAGGTCGAATTTGTGCGAAGGCGTCGAGGCCAGCTCGTGCCCGAGCGCGTAGAGCTGCTCTACTGTGCGTTGGTACGACATGCCGCGCTCATTTCAGATTACAACAATCGCAACGCTCTTCGGTCAGTTTGCGTCCCCACGGTTTGCGACACTTCCGAATGCGAATAGAACCTTAAGGATGCGTCGCTTGGAGACCAGTGCGCCCAGGCTGTACGAGACGCCGGCATAAAAAGGATCTGTTATATCCATCTGGGCAAGCACACGGCCTGGGTCGCTTGCGAGCGGATTCGCGAACGTCGGCATCACGTGTTGCACGTCGAAAAAATAATGGAAGGCCGACAGCTGGGATCCGGACAAGACCGATCCAGGACTGTCGTATGTAACAAACTTGAAGGCCAGGATAAGCGTAGGAACAGCCCAGGCCCATGATCCGACTGAGTCCGACCCGCGCGCGTTCAAGTAACCGACGATCAAAGCCGGGATGATTGTTACGATCGGGAGGTGCTGCAAGTACCAGTCTGCTGGCGAAGCGCTACTTTCAATATGCAAGAATGGCGTAATCCAATTGAACCAGGCCGCGACAAGTCGCGGGGAAAAGAACAGAGCGCATAGATACACAGCAATAGTGTGCAAGAGGAGAAATCCAGAGCGTGCAACCAGCGACTGCGGTCTATCAACGACAATTATCGGTACAGGAGCTGCCATAATGCCAATTGGATCCTGATAAGTGCTGACTGCTAGTTGCCGGCCACCAGCTGCTTCTTCACCGCTTCACTCACAACTTTGCCATCCACCCGCGCGCCGCCGAACTTCGCCATGACATTCTTCATCACCGTTCCCATGTCCTTCATTGTGGGAGAGCCCATCTCGGCGATGACGGCGCGGACCGTGGCCACGATTTCCTCTTCCCCCACCGCCTTCGGCATGTAGCCTTCGATGATGGTGATCTCCTCGGCCTTCTTTCGCGGCCAGCTCAGGGCGGTTGCCTTTCTCGAACTGCTCGATCGAGTCTTTGCGCTGCTTGATCATGGTGCTGAACACCTGCAGCTCTTCTTTTTCGTCGAGGTCGGCGCGCTTGTCGATGCGCTTGTTCTGCAGCGCGGCTTTCATCATGCGCAGGGTCGAGAGCCGCAGCTCTTCCCTCTTGCGCATGGCATCCACCATATCTTTTTGCACACGTTCGGTCAGGCTCATGGCGTAATTATAGGGTAGCCTGTCACTTCGGACTGTGACTCAGGGCACCGAAGCAGTGCCAACTTGAGGTGGCCTGCTCAGCCGCGAAAGCCTATAGTTAGGATGTCGGCGCTGGTCTGCGCCGGAAATCAACCTGCAGGGGTACCCTCTATGCTACGTAAGACACGGCTGTTTACTCCCGGTCCTACTCCTCTTCTTCCCGCCGCTCAAAATGCCATTGCCGCCGCGGATATGCATCACCGCACGGCGGAATTCCGCGAAATCTTCAGCCGCACCCTGGCTGATCTCAAGACCTTCATCGGCACCAAGAATGATGTCCTGATTCTCGCCTCTTCCGGCAGCGGCGCCATGGAAGCGGCGGTTTCCAACCTCACCTCTCCCGGCGAAAAGGTCGTCGTGCTCACCGCCGGCAAGTTCGGCGAGCGCTGGCGCGATCTCGCCAAGGCCTTCGGCTGCCAGATCGAACTGATTGAGCGTTCCTTACGGGGAGACCTTCGACCTGGCTGAAATCAAGCCGAAGCTCGACGGCGCGCGTGTGCTTTACATGCAGGCGACGGAAACCTCCACCGGCGCGCGTCACGACGTGAAGGCGATTGCCGCGCTGCTGAAAGGCACGCGACACCCTGTTCGTGGTCGACGCCATCACCGGCCTCGGCACCACCCATTTCGAGGTGGACGATTGGGGCATCGACATCCTCATCGGCGGCTCGCAGAAGGCGGTCATGATTCCGCCCGGGCTGGCCTATCTCAGCGTGAGCGAGCGCGCCTGGCAGCGCATGGAAACCGCCAAGCAGCCGCGCTTTTACTTCGATCTGCGCAAGGAGCGCAAGTCGCAGACGAAGGGCGAGATCGGCCTTCACTCCGGCGGTCGCGCTGATTGCGGGACTGGCTGCGGCGCTGGATTACATTCGCCGCTCCGGCAACGGCAATCTGGCCGACGGACGCGAAGCTCTGATCCACAACGCGGAAACTTCCGCCGCCATGGTTCGCGCCGGAGCCCAGGCTCTGGGCCTGAAGCTGTTCGCGCCGACCTGCCCGGCCGCCGCTGTTACCGCGGTGCTGGCGCCCGCGGGCGTCGATTCCAGCGCCATCGTGAAGGAGTTCCGCGAGCGCTTTGCCATGGTGGTCGCCAACGGTCAGGGCGAGATGAAGGGCAAGCTCTTCCGCATCGCTCATCTCGGCTACTACGACTATCTCGATGCCATCGGCGTCATCGGCGCACTGGAGCATGTGCTGCTGAAAGTTGCGCCATCTCACAAGTTCGAACTGGGCGCAGGCGTGCGCGCCGTGCAAGAGGTCTTTGCCGGGCAATTTGCCGAGGCGGCTACTGTATGAAAATCGTTGTGGCTGACAAAATCTCTCCTTCCGCGTCCGCCATCTTCGCCGAGCATGCCGACTGGACGGTGGTTTCGCCCGACAAAGAAGGCGCTGGCCGGCGAGCTGGCCGATGCCGACGCCATCCTGGTGCGCTCGGCGACCTTCGTCGACGCGGCCATGATGGACAAGGCTCCCAAGCTGCGCGTCATCGGACGCGCCGGCGTGGGCGTCGACAATGTCGATCTCGATGCTGCCACCAAGCGCGGCATCGTGGTCATGAACACGCCCGGCGGCAATGCGGTCGCCGTCGCCGAGCACACCTTCGGCCTCATGCTGTCACTGGCGCGGCACCTGGTGCGCGCCCATACCACCATGCAAGCCGGCAAGTGGGAGAAGAAGACGCTGCAAGGCACCGAGCTGCGCGGCAAGACGCTCGGCATCGTCGGTCTGGGCCGGGTCGGAGTCGAAGTCTCGCGCCGCGCTCTCGCCTTCGGGATGAAGGTCATCGCCCACGATCCCTACGTGGCGCCGAGTCTTGCACAGCAGTTGAACATCACGCTGGGGACGCTGGACGAGCTCTACGCCCAGTCCGACTACATCACGCTGCACGTCGGCCTGACGCCGCAGACCCAGGGCATGATCAACGCCGAATCGATCCGCAAGATGAAGAAGGGCGTGCGCCTGGTCAACTGCGCTCGCGGCGAACTGCTGAACGAGCCGCCGTGATCGAGGCCTTGCAGTCCGGACAACTGGGCGGCGCGGCGCTGGATGTCTACAGCCACGAGCCGGTGAAGGACTCTCCGCTGGCGACCTGCCCAACGTCATCCTGACGCCGCACATCGCGGGCTCGACCCACGAGGCGCAGGAGGCCGTGGGCGTGCAGATCGCGCTGCAGGTGCGCGAGTACCTGCTGAAGGGCGTCATCCAGAACGCGGTCAACGTGCCTTCCATCAGCGAGGAAGAGTACCAGGCAGATGCTGCCGTACATCGTGCTGGGCGAGCGCCTGGGCGCCTTCCTGGCGCAATCCAGCGAAGGTGGCGTGGAAGAGATGGGCCTCAGCTACAGCGGCGAGATCGCCGAGTGGAAGACGGCGCTTATCCGCAATGCTGCCGTGGCCGGCGCGCTCAACCAGATCGCCCATGCTCACGAGCGGGCGAACCTGGTGAACGCGGCGTCGATTGCCGAGGAGCGGGGCATCCGGCTGACCGAGCGCAAGAAGACGCGCGACGCCGGCGGCGCTGCCGCCAACGTGCTGCGCATGACCTTCAAGAGCGGTCAGCAGGAAAACACGGTGGCTGGTTGCGTTCAGCCTGGCGGCCTGCCGCAGACTGCTGGAAATCGACGGCATTCATGTGGAAGCGCCGCTGGAAGGCAACGTGATCTACCTGCGCAATCTCGACGTGCCCGGCGTGATTGGCCGCGTAGGGACGGTGCTGGGACAGCACAACGTCAACATCGCCAACTTCTCGCTCGGCCGCGGCCGGGATGGGCAGGAGGCGTCGGCAGTCGCGGTGGTGCAGGTGGATGGCGAGATCAGCGAGGCTGTGCTGGAGAGCCTGCGCGGCATCGAAACCATTCTGCTGGCCAAGGCGATTCGTTTCGTCGCACCGCAACCGAAAGCGGTTTCCGCCTGATCGCAAAACAAAGCCGCGCTGGATCTCCTTCCGGCGCGGCGCAATTTAATCCTTCAAAATATGCCCTAGTGCGCAGCCGTTGCCCGTCCCACGCGGCCCGCAACTTCCAGCCGCACCTCGGCGCGGCGTAGGGCGAACTGAACCGCGTCATAATCGAGATCGGGAGCGGCTTGCCGGAGGGCTTCCTCGGCCTTCGCCTTGGCTTCCTGCGCGCGTTTCACGTCGATATCTTCGGCGCGCTCGGCGGTGTCGGCCAGAATCGTCACCTTGTCCGGCAGCACCTCGGCAAAGCCCCACGCCACGGCAAGGTAGCTGCGTCGTTCCGCCCTGGGTGTAGCTGATCTCGCCAATCATCAGCTCGGTGATCAGCGGCGCGTGCCCGGGCAGGATGCCCAGATAGCCGTTCTTGCCCGGAATCTGCACCTGCGTCAACTTCCTCGCGCACCAGCAGCTTGTCGGGCGTGATGATTTGTAGATGCAGCGTGTCAGCCATGGCAGATTACGCGGTCGCCTTCATCTTCTCGGCTTCTTCCAGCACTTCGTTGATGTCGCCCTTCATGTAGAACGCCTGCTCGGGAATGTCGTCGTGCTTGCCGTCGACAATCTCCTGGAAGCTGCGCACCGTGTCGTCGATCTTCACGTAGCGTCCCTTCAGGCCGGTGAACTGCTCGGCCACGAAGAACGGCTGCGAGAGGAACTTCTGGATCTTGCGGGCGCGCGACACCGTGAGCTTCTGATCTTCGCTGAGCTCGTCGATACCCAGAATCGCGATGATGTCCTGCAGGTCCTTGTAGCTCTGCAGCACGCGCTTCACCGCCTGCGCCAGTTGTAGTGCGACATCGCCGACCACGCGCGGATCGAGAATGCGCGACGTCGAAGCCAGCGGATCGACCGCGGGATAAATTCCCAGCTCGGAAATCTGGCGCGAGAGCACGGTGGTCGCGTCCAGGTGAGCGAACGTCGTCGCCGGCGCCGGATCGGTCAAGTCGTCGGCAGGCACGTAAATCGCCTGCACCGAAGTTACCGAGCCTTTCTTCGTCGAGGTGATGCGCTCCTGCAACTCGCCCATTTCGGTGGCGAGGTTCGGCTGATATCCCACGGCCGAAGGCATGCGGCCCAGCAGCGTGGATACTTCCGAACCCGCCTGCGTGAAGCGGAAGATGTTGTCGATGAACAGCAGCGTGTCCGAACCTTCTTCGTCGCGGAAGTATTCGGCGACGGTCAGCGCGGTCAGCGCCACGCGCAGACGCGCTCCGGGCGGCTCGGTCATCTGGCCGTAGATCAGCGCGGCCTTCGACTTCGACGGGCTCCTTGATGTTGACCACGCCCGACTCCTGCATTTCCAGCCAGAGATCGTTGCCTTCGCGGGTGCGCTCGCCCACGCCGGCGAACACGGAGAAGCCGCCGTGCTTCAGCGCGACGTTGTTGATCAGCTCCATGATGACGACGGTCTTGCCCACGCCGGCGCCGCCGAACAGGCCGATCTTGCCGCCCTTCAAGAACGGCTGGATCAGGTCGATGACCTTGACGCCGGTCTCGAACATCTCCATCTCGGTCGACTGCTCGTCGAATGCCGGCGCCTGGCGATGGATGGGATTGCGCTTGGCGGCGTTGATCGGCCCGAGCTTGTCCACCGGGTTGCCGATGACGTTGAGCACGCGGCCCAGGGTCTCGCGGCCCACGGGCACGGTGATGGGGCCGCCCAGGTCGATGGCCTTCATGCCGCGCACCATGCCCTCGGTGGGCTCCATGGCGACGCAGCGCACCCGGCCTTCGCCCAGTTGCTGCTCGACTTCCAGGATGACGTCGATGGGCGTGGGAACGTTGAAGCCTTCGCTGGTGACGCGCAGCGCCGAGTAGATGGGCGGCAGCGCCGCCTCGGAAAATTGCACGTCCACCGCGGGACCTGCGATCTGAATTATGTGTCCGATGTTTTCTGCCATATGAACCCTAGCTCTCAGCCGTCAGCTATCAGCCGTCAGCAAAAATCTCGTTGCTATCGCTCTTTAACTGAACAGAGTCGCAATATCTCGATGATGTCTGTGCCGATTCGCCCTAGCTGACAGCTGACAGCTGACGACTGCTATGACAACGCTGCCGCTCCGCTGACGATCTCGATAATCTCTTTCGTGATCGCCGCCTGGCGCGCCCGGTTCATGGTCAGCGTCAGCGAGTCGATCACGTCGTTGGCGTTGTTGGTCGCCGAATCCATCGCGGTCATGCGGGCGGCATTCTCGGCGGCTACCGATTCCAGCATGCCTTGGAAAATCTGAAACGCAACGTAGCGCGGCAGCAGTCCGGCAAACATCTCGTCCGGCGGCTGCTCGTAAATGTAGTCCACCGGTGCGGTGGCAAACTTCGCAGCTTCTCGCTCGAGCTTCGGTCGGCGGAGGCTCCTTCAGGCTGATTCCCGCGGTCGCGCGCAGCTTCGCCCATGCGCTCCCGCGCTTCCAGGGTGAACTCTTCGGCCAGCGCGACTTCGCGCCGGCCCAGCTCCTGCACCGGCAGAATTCGTTGCGCGATCAGACGCTGCGAAATCACCGACTTGAACTCGTTGAAGATCAGGTAAACCGAATCGATCTGTTCGTCCTTGTAAGCTTTGGCGATACGGTCGGCGATTTCCGACACCACCTCGTAGTCCACTTTGGCCAGCAGGTTCAGGTGTTCGCCAATAACCTGGATCTCTCCCGCGCGCGCCTCTCCCGCTTTGCCCACCGGATAGCGCCGGCGCATGATAGTCGCGCCCCTTGCGCCCGATGGCCACGATGTCGATGTTCTTGCCCTTGAAATGCTCCAGAAACTTGGCTGCCGCCTTCAGCACATTGGAATTGAACGCGCCAGCCAGCCCGCGATCTCCGGTCACCAGCACCAGCAGGATGTTCTGCTCGGGGCGCAGCGCCAACAGCGGATTCAACGGCTCGCCGGTCTTGGGATCGACCAGCTCGGTGCGGCTGACGGTCGAGGTCAGAATGTTGGCCAGCATCTGCGCATAGGCGCGCGATGCCAGAGCGCGCTCCTGCGCCCGGCGCAGCTTGGCGGCCGCGACCATTTTCATGGCCTTGGTGATCTGCCGCGTGTTCTTCACGCTGCGAATACGCCGTCGGATGTCGCGTACGTTCGCCATTCGTTCTTACGCGCTCGCCTTCGCCACAGCTTCACGTTCGCTGGCGAAGCGATCCTTGAATTCCTTGATGACCTTGGTCAGGGCGCCGCGCAGATCGTCGTCCAGAACCTTCTTCTCTTCAATCGACTTCAGCACGCCGGGGTTGGACGTCTCTACGTACTCGTTCAGCCCTTTCTCGAAGTCGCGCAGCTGATCGACCGGCAGGTCGTCGAGCAGGCCCTGGGTTCCGGCGTAGATGATCAGAATCTGCTTGGAGAAGGGCAGCGGCTGATACTGTCCCTGCTTCAGGATTTCGGTGAGACGCTGACCGCGGGCGAGCTGCGCCTGGGTCGCTTTGTCCAGATCGCTGCCGAACTGCGAGAACGCCGCCAGTTCGCGATATTGCGCCAGATCGAGTCGCAAGGTGCCGGCAACCTGGCGCATGGCCTTGATCTGCGCGCTGCCGCCCACGCGGCTTACCGACAGTCCCACGTTCACCGCCGGACGTACGCCGGAGTTGAACAGATCGGTTTCCAGATAAATCTGGCCGTCGGTAATCGAGATGACGTTGGTCGGAATGTACGCCGATACGTCGCCCGCCTGGGTTTCGATGATGGGCAGCGCGGTCAGCGATCCGCCTCCCAGATCGTTGCTCAACTTGGCGGCGCGCTCCAGCAGGCGCGAGTGAAGATAAAACACGTCGCCGGGGTAAGCTTCGCGTCCCGGAGGACGGCGCAGCAGCAGCGAGATTTCGCGATAGGCAACGGCGTGCTTGGAAAGATCGTCGTAGATGCACAGCGCGTGACGCTTGTTGTCGCGGAAGTACTCGCCCATGGCGCAGGCGGCGTAGGGGGCGATGTACTGCATGGGTGCCGGGTCGGACGCCGAAGCCGAGACTACGATGGTGTAATCCATCGCGCCGTAGTCGTCCAGCGTCTTCACCACCTGGGCCACCGAGGAACGCTTCTGCCCGATCGCGCAGTAAATACAGATCAGGTCGCGGCCCTTACTGTTGATGATGGTGTCGAGCGCGACCGCGGTCTTGCCGGTCTGGCGGTCGCCGATGATCAGCTCGCGCTGGCCGCGGCCGATCGGAATCATCGAGTCGATGGCCTTCAATCCGGTGGCCATGGGCTCTCGTACCGGCTGGCGGTCAATGACGCCGGGCGCCAGGCGCTCAATCGGAATGTACTGATCGGTATTGATCGGTCCCTTGTCGTCGATGGGCAGGCCCAGCGAGTTGACCACGCGGCCGACCATGGCTTCGCCCACGGGCACGCTCATGATGCGGCCGGTGCGCTTGACCTCGTCGCCCTCTTCCACTTCGGTGTATTCGCCCATCAGCACCACGCCGACCTGGTCTTCTTCCAGGTTCATGGCGATGCCGGCCACGTTGTGCGGGAACTCGAGCAATTCGCCCGCCATGACCTTATCGAGGCCATAAACGCGGGCGATACCGTCGCCGATCGACATCACAGTGCCGACTTCGTCGACCGCGATCTTGGATTCGTAATTGTCGATCTGCTCGCGGATGAGCTTAGTAATCTCGTCTGCTTTGATCTGTGCCATAAGATTCCGTTCTTCCGTCAGCCTTGCGCATGATCCGCTCACCTGCTGCTACGCGCGTGCTCAACTCCTGCCGCATCTTCTCTAGCTGCCCGCGCACCGAGCCGTCATAAATCGTGCTGCCGACGCGGACCATCACTCCGCCCAGCAGGTCGGGCTTGGAAATGTAGTGCGCGTCGAACCTTCTTGCCGGTCATGCGCTCCACGCGCCCTTCCAACTCACGCTTCTCGTCGGCCGAAAGCGGCCGGGCGCTGGAAATTTCCGCCTCGGCGAATCCCAACTGCGCATCGAGTTCCACCTCGAACTGCCGGACCATGTCGTCCAGCATCGCAATGCGCCGGTGATCGATCAGTATCGCGATGAAATTCCGGATCGGCTTGGCCGCGTCAATTTGCCTGGCAATGGCGTCCAGCACGGCGCGCTTCTGCTCCGGGGAGATTGCCGGCGACTCCCACACCTTGCGCAGTTCAGGGCTCTCATGCACCGCTTCCACAATGGCTTGCAGCTGCTGCCGGGCGGTATCGCCATCGATGTGCTGCTCGAGGATGACCTCAACCAAGGCGCGCGCGTAACGGCTGGCAATGGCGGCCATGCTTAACGGCCGTCCTTTCCAAGCTGGTCGACGAACTCGCGCACCAGCGCGTGATCGGTGGGCTCGTCAACGTGAATCTTGCGCGACGCCAGATCGACTGCCAGCGATGCGGCATAGCCCTTCAGCTCGCGACGAGCATTGCGCGCGATGGCCGCAATTTCCGTCTCGACCGCTTGTACCACCTTCTGCTTGTCTTCCTCGGCAGCCTGCTTGATGCGTGCTTCTTCCGCTGCGGCTTCGCGCTCGGCAGAGGTGCGAATCTCAGCAACTTCGGTGTCCAGCTTGGCCAGACGGGCTTCAATGTCGCTCAGGCGACGAGCCGCATCAGCACTGGCCGCCTGTGCTTCCTTGATCCCCCTTTGAATGCTGGCCGTGCGCTCGCGAAAGGCCTGCGGCAGCTTCGACTTCACCAGAACGTAAACGATCAGCGCGATTCCGGCGAAGTTGAAGGCGATGGAGATCGCGAAGGAGGTGTTCGGGCCTATGCCGATCTTGCGGCCCCACTTCTCGGCGGTGTGAGCGGCTTGCTCAGTGGTATTCGCCAGAATAGTGCCCACCCCGGCATTTGCCCCCTCGCCGCCGGATTCTGCCGCGGCATTCTTGGGCTCCGCCTTCGGCTCAGAAGAATCCTGCGCTCCCAGCGCGCCCACCAGAAGGAAGGCGAAAAAGGCGATCAGCGCCAGACGGACTAAGAGAGGTCGTTTCATTGTGCGCCGCCTATAGTGGGCGCTGCCCCGGTCGGTTTCAGGATGGTGCTAATGATCTCCGCAGCCAGACGATCGACTTCGGCCTGCAGGCCAGTCCGCGCTGCGGCCATATCCTGTTCGATGGCAGCCTTGGCTTCGCGGATCTGCTCCTGGGCGCGGCTGCGCGCCTCGGCTAATGCCTGGGCCCGCAGCTGCTGGGCTTGCTGCCGCCGCGCTTCCTGAGCTTTGAAGATCGCCAGCCGAGCTTCCCGCAGCTTTTGCTCATACTCTTGGGTTCTGGCTTCCGCCGCCGCCACATCGGCGCGCGCCTTCAAAATGGCTCCCTCGGTGCGCTCGCGGCGCTGCTCCAGGACCCGGTTCAGCGGCTTGCGCACCAGATTCTGGTAAATGGCATAGAGCAGCAGCAGGAGCACCACCGTCGGGACGGCTCCGAGCAGTAATTCGCCTACTTGTCTGAGAGTGGTATCCATCCTTGTGTCGTGAGTGCCTACTGCTGAAGATGCACTGAGGGCGCCAGAGATATAACTGGAACTATTGAAACTAACAGAGCTTATTGCCCGGTGTCAACGAACGGAATTCCCTTTTGCGATAAGGCCCTCGCCGCAGTTATCGAGCGCCCTTCACAAACTCCGGCTGCCTGCCCTTCGCCCCAGGGATCGTAGGTCTGCACGAAGATCATGCGGTCGCGAATGGTGGGATGGTCCCAGGCCCAGAACTCGGCAAATTTGCCGACGTAAGGATAGTCCAGCGAACGCTCTCCCAGAACCTGAAACGCGTGCGCAGCCGCCATCGGCGCATCCGGCACCAGTCCGTGAATAACCTCCAGTCCGTACTGGTCGGCCTGATGTTCGTAATGACGCGACACGGCGTTGAAGGCCGGAGTGGCGAGAAATATCAGAACGGACAGGATCAGCGCCAGCAGCGGAAGCGAAGCCCAATCGGCAAGATCGCGGATTCCCCATCTCGGGCCGTAGCGCGCCACCAGCCAGTTGGCCAGCCGGTAGCCGATGTAAAACAGCACCAGCAGTTGCAGCAGAATGATCGTCATCTCCTTGGGAATATGGCCGAGCACGTAGTGCCCCATCTCGTGGCCAAAGACGAAGAGCGTCTCCGGTGTCGTCATGTGCTCCATCGTGGTATCCCAGACGACCACGCGCTTGGTCGATCCGAAGCCGGTGACGTAAGCGTTCAGCGTGGTGGTCTTCTCGCTGGCCTTCATCTCGAACATGCGCTCGGGCGGAATGTCCATTCCGGCGCGATGCACCACGCGTTCGATCTGCGCGACCAGATCGCTATGATGATCGCTGAGCGGCTCGAACTTGTTGAACATCGGTTCGATCCATACCGGCTCGACGAAGAGCACGAAGACCACAATCGGAATCAGTGCCAGCCAGAAGTAAAACCACCAGCGACGCGGGCTGCGGCGCAACACGCCATAAAGAATCCAGCCCAGGAAGCTGACGAATACCATCCCCAGCAGAAGACTCTTGCCCCAGTCGCCGAACCACGATCCCCAATGCTGCACCGACAGCCCGTAGCTGAGGCTTACATAATGCCGGTGAATGTCGAAGGGGAGCTGGGTCAGCTGGAAAACCAAAATGAACAGCGACATGACAATCACGGCCTGCACCATACGAAAGCGCGAAGCCCGCTCGGCCCAGTCGCGCAGCCGGGCGCCGAAGCGCGTCCGCAACATCAGGTAGAAAACCAGAAAGGTCCATGCGGTGAGGATAGGGACCATGATCGCGTCGAGCCGATAAAGCGCGTGGGCCTGAGCCAGTTTGTCGGGAGGCAAACTGTATTGCACCACAGGATGCGCTGTTGCCGAATTAGCTGAGGCGGTTGAGAGGTCGGCTTCGAGAGCAATCGCTGCTGCAGCCCCGGAACCCAATATCAGGAGCAGACAAAGCAACCAACCCGAACGAGTGAACGCCATCGTTACTGCTTTGCGAGGATACAAGGAGATTCAGAGGCCCGGGCAAGTTTAGCACCGGTCGGCAACAGGACACCATTCTGGTAGCAGCGGACCTACGGAGCGGGCATCTAACCTAAACGGCCAGACTATGCGTCCAGCGCTACCCATCAAAGTGCCGCTTTGGGGAGACTTCGATCCGGCGGAGACCGGGTAGGGGCAAGCCATCCCGCCTGTTTTCAGGCACTTGAAATGGTTTCCCGTAAATTGTGCAACTCTCGAAAATTCAGTAGCTTATCGCTGTTTGTGCTTGACATTTCCACAGCCTGGAGTAGCATAAAAGCATCACCTCCGATCCATTTCAGGATCGAATGGGCTCGGAGCCAAGGAAATCGTCACCGCTCCTTGGCATCGGGCCTATTTTATTGCCTGCTTCTTGCAACTCCAGGCGCAGATTCCTGACTCGGTGGAATTCGGAGTGCATTCTTTCTAACCGATGAATTCAAAAGTCCTGTTTGCTTTGGGGCTCTTTTTTTGCCTGACGCCGTGGGCCTCCCCGCCGCTGGCTTTGCTCGCCGGCCTTACTCTTCGGAGCCATCGCCACTCATCCCTACAAGAACGAATCCCGGAAGCTTTCCAAAATCCTGCTGCAATCCGCCGTCGTGGGACTGGGTTTCGGAATGAACCTGCAGGAAGTCATCCACGCCGGGCGCAGCGGATTCCTCTACACCGCGCTGAGCATAACCTTCGCGATGGTCGTGGGAACGCTGCTGGGCCGGTGGTGCAGGGTGGAGAACCGGGCAGCGTTCCTCATCTCCACGGGAACCGCAATTTGTGGCGGCAGTGCGATCGCTGCCGTCGGTCCGATCACGGGAGCCACCGAAGACGAGATGTCGGTGTCACTGGGCACGGTCTTTGTCTTGAATTCCGTCGCTCTGCTGACGTTTCCCGCAATCGGCCTATGGCTGCACCTTTCGCAAACTCAGTTTGGGTTGTGGGCCGCGCTGGCGATTCATGACACCAGTTCTGTCGTTGGAGCAGCTGCAAAATACGGGGCTATCGCACTGGCGGTGGGAACCACCGTGAAACTGGCGCGCGCGCTTTGGATCGTTCCCCTGTCCATCGGAACCGCCGCGGTCAAAGGCGGCAAGACGCGTATTCAATGGCCGTGGTTCATCCTGTTCTTCTGTCTGGCCGCGGTTGCGAACACCTACCTGTATCCCGGCGCGATGGCATATCACTTTCTGAGTAATGCTGGCAAACTGATGCTGATCATTACGCTGTTTTTGATCGGCGCCAGCCTCTCACCAGCCGCGTTGCGCAAGGTGGGACCACGACCATTGCTGCAGGGTATTCTGCTGTGGATTGTGGTTGCCATAACCAGCCTGCTGGCCATTCGCGTGGGTTGGATACGGATCTAGGGAAACCGTGAATCGGGGTCGCCGCGTATCAGCAGGTCAAGTGCCGGGGAGCGACGAGAAAGCTTACCGTCGCAGTCCACGAGGCTTAAGACAAGAGAGCCACGATATCCTCTAAGGGGGACATCGTGGCTCAAAGTCTAGTCCAAGCTCGCTCGCGGTCAGAACGCTAGTAGGCTTCGCTTGCCTGAAAAGCAAGAATAGCGGCGACTAGGAGCGCATCTTGCGACGAACCATTCCAGCGATTGCAAGCAGTCCGCTACCAAACATTAGAAACGTTCCTGGCTCCGGAGTGGTTCCGGTACCGCCGGAGGAGCTCACCGACACGTTGTCGAGGAACCAGTAGTCAGGGTCGTTGCGGAAGGTAAACGACAGCTCGGTTTCACTGCTGTTAGCCGTAGTGGTCAGATCAAATTGCGACCAGCCGAAGGAAGCGCCGAAGTTGGTAAGGCTGAAAGTGGCGGTGCCAAAGGTTACAGAAAAATAGTTTGGCGTACCACCCGTCGGTTGAGCCAGATAGAAATCCAAGGTGTACTGCGTTCCCGGAGTGGTGGCTATCTCTTGGGAGATCGTGGCTGTATCCCCCACCGGACCAAAGTAGGCTGCGTAGGTCCCTGCATAGGGAGCGAAGCCGCCAGGACAGGTGTTGACATCGCACACACCGACAAACGAAGTATCACCACTTACGGTCCAACCGGTGAAGTCGCCGGTTTCAAAGCCCCCGTTCTGGACTTGGGCGATGAGCGCAGTCCCGAACGTAATAACCGCTAGTGCGAGCGAAATGCGAACCAGTTTCGTGATCAAGGGAAGTGGCCTCCAAAGGAGAGTACTTCAGGTTCTCCAGCATACTAGGAGAGCAACCCAGCTGCCAATTTTCCTATTCCTAAGTACAACACGTTATTACGATATATAGGTGTCCCTTTTGCCCTAGGTGAAAAAGTTTGCACTTAGCGGAGAAACATCTTCTCTTATCCCAGCACTTTGGTGATGGCAATTTTCGACGCGACTCCAGGTTGGCGAGCTTGCCTGAACTTGCGTTTAAGACTTTGATAATTCGATATTTCGGGTCAAAACGCTACTATCCTTGCTCAGTGGTGCTGCTGCGCGATCGGACCGAGACGGACGCCAGATTAACCACCCGAATGGTGGAGGTTCTCAAGAAGGGGTCTGGCCGAAAGATCAGTAATCCAATTCGGCCGGGCGTCCGGTCAGCCGCTCGATGCGCTTGGCGATCGGGGGATGAGTAGAGAACAGGTTGGCGAAGCTGATACCGCCCAGCAAGGGCGCCACGATAAACAGGTGTGCGGTTGAAGGTGAAGCCTGCAACGGCACCTGCTTGGAAACCGCGTCGAGCTTCCGCAAAGCGTTGGCCAGAGCGTAGGGATTGCCGGTGAGTTGAGCGCCCGTGGCGTCTGCCTGGTATTCGCGCGAGCGCGACACCGCTAGCTGGATCAACGTCGCCGCGATCGGAGCCAGGATCAGCATCAACAGTCCAACGAAACCTCCGCCACGATCGCGATCGTCGCGCTCGCCCATCCCGCCTAACAGCGAAGCCCAATAGCCCATGCGGGCCAGCAGGGTGATGGCGCCAGCCAAAGTCGCCGCTACCGAGCTGATGAGGATATCGCGGTTGCGGACGTGGCCGAGCTCGTGGGCCAGGACGCCTTCGAGTTCCTCATCATTGAGCAGATCCAAAATGCCTTGCGTCACGGCCACCGAGGCGTGCTTGGGATTGCGTCCGGTCGCAAAGGCATTCGGAGAATCGCTGGGAATCACGTACATCTTGGGCATTGGAATGCCCATCTTCTGGGTAAGCCGCTCGACCGCCTGGTAGGCGCGAGGCAGTTGCTCGCGGGTGACCGGCTGAGCGCGATACATGGCCAAGGCGATCTTGTCGCTAAAGAAGTACGAAGCGAAATTCATGACGATGGCCAGCCCAAAGGCCATCACCAGTCCCCGCTGGCCGCCGAAAACCTGCCCCATGAAGAGAAGAAAAAGCGTGAGTGCAGTCAACAGCAAAGCTGTCTTAAAGGTGTTTCCCATATCTGCTAAGTAGATGATACCGACTTTGCGCGGTTGCGGGAAATCGGAAGCCACGCGAGCCGGGTCTAAATCCGTCGATTGGAATAACGCTCCCACGCTCCTTGCTGACGTAAGAATCACTTTCCGAAAGCTGTCTGGCTGGAGGCATCCTTTGCTCTCTCTTACTCTCATCTCCAGTAGCCGGCGACCCACAATTCTCATGCCGTTAAGAACGCAGAAAACAATCTTAAGTCGCGGCTGCCTGCAGAAGAAAAGCGCGTGCCCGCCTGCGCGAGCGATGTACTATTGTCAGGTGGCGGAGCTGCCCATTCTCGAATCTTCTCGCCGGGAGCCGCACGAAGAACTAGTCCTCATCGGCTTTCGCGTGGACGCTCAACATGATGGTCCGCAGTTCTACACCTTGTTGGCGGTAGGTGGCGACAATGAGCGGCCGATCATGGCGCAAGACCGACTGGTGTTCTTTACTCGTCTGGAACTGGCTGCGAAAGCACTGGCACTTGATCCGAGCATGGTAAAGCTGGGTCCGCCGCCCCAAGAACTGGAAACCTTTTGCGACGTGGCCGAGGCTTTCTACCTGATCAATTCCCAAAATGCCGACCTGGATGGCGTGGTGCTCGATTGCCTGCTGATCTTCGACGATCTGGTGCGGGCCACCAGGCTGCACATGCCCGACCGCTACCAAGGCTTGTTGACCGAGTTGGCAGCGCGGCTGACCGAGCGGAAGTTGTTGCGCGATATCTTCACTAACCAATCCCTGCGCGAGCATGTAGAAGACGCCCTCCTATGGTGCGTGGGTGCAATAACGCTGAAGGCACGCCTGCTAACCGAGTGAACCGGGCGTTCGGTCTCGATTGGCCGCGCAGGATTGATCCTGGGTGTCTTCATGATCGAGGGCAAGACTGCTTTTGTCCCCATACTTCCGCTCCTGAGGCAGTCGTACGCATCGCCAGGAAGCTGATGGCTACGGTGAGAACCGTGGCGAGGTAATAAGCGACGAAGAACGCGACAAGGACTCCCGGGCCGAACAGCGACGGTTTATTCACGGTGAGCCGATCGAGAATGGAATGTGGGCCAACCAACGCCAGTTGCGCCATGGTCACGGGATGCACGATGTCCGTGCCGGGAACGTGGGAGACGATCCCGGTGTAATAGGGCAACAACAAGGCGTGAACGCCATAAATGTCGATGGCGGCAAACAGCGAGGCCATAAGCGGCAGCACTCCCCAATGCCAGCGCTCAGGGATAAGGTAAAACAATCCGGAGGTAGCCAGCAGCAGCTCCGGAACTACGACTGCGTACATGTACCAGCCGTCGGAGGCTGACACTCCGGTGGAAATGTAGACCACAAAAATGTCATACAAGAGGCCGACCCAGAAGACCGCATATATGCCCAGAAGCACGACTAGAGGGCCGGAACGCAATCGATCTTTAAGGACAAATCTCGCCAGGCCTATGAGCGCGGCCGCCGCCCCCGCCACGAATACGAAGTAGACCGACTTGGGCAGTTTGAGAAAACTCCATCCTCCAAACCAGGTATGCGAGACGACCACCGAGATGATGCCGCCAATCCAGTTCACGTGCCGGCCAGCGGAGACCAGATGAGAGAGACCGCTGTGGGCTGCGGCTACGTCATTTTCTTCTCCCGACCAGGTGCCTGTTGCTACATGATTCCGCCAATACCACCAGGAGCTTATGAGAAAGCCGAGCCCGATTCCCCAGGCGCCATCGCGGAGCAACCGCTTGCTCTCCAGCCGCCATTGCCCCGAATAGACGATCGCCAGCAAAAATGCCGGCACGGCCAACAGGAAGTAGGCTTTCGTCAACAACCCCATGCCTAATACGATCCCAGCGACAACCAGCCATTCGGAACCCTGGCGTTCCACTGCCAGCAACAACAGCAAGGTGAGAAATGAATAGAGCACGATGGCAAGGCTTTCGTTCCCGGCCCGGCAGATATCGATCATCAACTCTGGCATGCAAATGATGACGGCGACCACCCCCAGCGCTTGAGCACCATTTGCCAGAAAGCTTTTGGCTGCCGCATACGCGATGGGAACCAGCAACGATGCCAGCAGCACGCTCAAGATTCGCACCAGCATGACGCGCGCCGCCAGGGACCAACGGGCGGCCAGTCGCAGCGGAACCGACATTATCCAGTAATAGAGTGGCGCCTGCTGCGCCTCGTACATTGTGGGAGCTGTTCCGGACTGGACTCCCCAGGCGGGAGGAATTGCACGTGCCTGCTCCTCCAGGGCCCGGCGATCTGCCACCGGCAGTTGCCAGTATGAGTCCTGGGTATAAATCGGGGGCTTCAGTACGTGCAGCCGCTGTTCCCAGGAGATTGGCAACGAGTGCAGCGACGCCTGAACCTCGCGTGAAACCGGCGTTGTCGGGAGCGGCAGATTCCTATGTACAGTCAGGTACTGAATAAACGAGAAATGAAAAGGCTCGTCATAGCCTTCCCAGACGGGCAAAAGCGCAGAGTAAAAACAGCCCCGGGCTAGGAAGCAAAGCCAGAGAATTACCACCGCCTTGTTACCGCGCGCCAATCCACTCCCTTCGCATCGCCATTAACGACATCTTCTGTCGCTCTTAGGGCGATCCTATTCCATCGGTTTTCAGTAGCCTGACCGGCGGCGCAGCAGATGTCCGGGCCGCGTCTGCTGGAAGCTCTTTGAAATGCTGAGTATAGTCAGCGAAATGGAGATCAGAAAGAGCTCGGAGTCGCCGCTGCTTTTCCGCTCCTCATATCCTGCGCAGCCCGGCTTGACGGAGCATGGGAGATCGCCGCTGCCAAGATCGAGCGTATCGGATTCGCCGCTCTCGACCGTCCTCTCTTACCTCATTCTTCTTGGTGGACTCAGTATCATCGTTGTGACCGGGTACATGGTGGTGGTCAGCTACTCCCGGCTGCCCTTTGCTGAGTCATGGCTGCAGATCTCGATTGTGGCCCAGGGCGGCAGCCCAGTTTCCCTCGGCTGGCTGTGGCAGCAGCATCTGGAACATCGATTTCCCATTCCAAAACTATTTCTCGCAGTTGACCTTTGGCTATTTCACGCCAGCCAGAAGTTTCTGCTGGCCAGCACCTTCACAATTCAATTGCTACACCTGATGCTGTTGGGCTGGAGCATGCGCGCACTGGGAGGCTGGCGGGGAGCTTTGTGGCGCACCGGTTTCGGCCTGGCAGCATTCTGCCTGTTCTTTCCCAGTCAGTGGGAAACCTTTGTGTTCAGCTTCGAAGTCATCTTTGTACTCTCAGTTCTGTTCGCCAGCCTCTCGTTCATCGCACTCTTGCTCTACTGGCTAAGTTCACAGCAACCGGCGGCAGGCCAGAAGCCGTGGATATTTCTGCTGCTGTCCATCCTGGCGGCGCTGGGAGCGACGTTTTCTCTGGCCAACGGAAACCTGGTGTGGCCCTTGCTGGTGGCTGCCGCACTCCTGCTTCGATTGAGTCTCTCCGCAATTCTGCTTCTGATCATCAGTGGAACCGCCGGCATCCTGACCTACTTCCATCACTACATCAGTCCGCCGGGAAGCGTCAGCCTGGGGGCGACGATTCAGGCTCCAGCCCGCACTCTGGAATATCTCGCCACCTATCTGGGAGCTTCCTGGACGACCACCTATAACCGTTCGGCGATGTTCTATGGAATCGCCGGGCTGGTGCTTCTCCTCTGTCTGATCCCACGATTTCGGTTACCGGTTGGGACCTCGCGCGTTTTTTCGGTTGAACTGCTCCTCATCTTGATGTTCTGTTTGGGAACCGCAGGCGTAACCGCATTGGGCCGGACGAGCTCCGGCCTCGACCAAGCTTTTTCCTCCCGATATCAGACCTTTGCCCTGTTATTTTGGTGGGCTCTGCTCATGCTTCTTCTGCTGCCGTGGTTTCGCGGAAGTCGAGCACAATTCACCACTGCGATCGCCCAGGCCTGCCTGCTGGGAATCATGTTAGGCGGAATCCACTTGGCTGGCGACGCTGTTCGCAAAGCCAGGGTGCACGGCTTTGAGCTTGACGTGGCGGCGATCGCCTTGATGACCGATACCCCGGATCGAGCGCAACTGCAACACATCTATCCCGACCCGGATTACTTATGGCAACTGCTGCCCTACATGCGAGAAAAGCGGTTGTCCATTTTCGCCGGGAACCCCGCTCCTCGAATGGGAGAGCGCTTGGATTCGGGGTTTCGTCTGGTTTCTTCGGAGCAATGCGTTGGAGCCATGCAATCGGTGCAGACCGTTGGCGGAGGCGCTTCGACGGCGCTCAAAATCACTGGCTGGGCTTGGGATCGCAAACACCAGCGGCCTCCGCCTCAAATAGTCGCCGCTTCCAATGGAGTGATCGTAGGGCTGGGAGCGGTGGGCGATTGGCGACCGAACATCCGCGCAGCCAATCCATACTTGAAGACCAGCTTCGTAGGCTTTACCGGATACGTGAAGAACGTGCAACCAGCGGCAGCGCTGAGTCTTTATGCGATATTCGACAGTCAGCCGCCCGAAGCATGCACTATCGCGACCCTGACGCCGGGTGTACCGTAATTCACGGTAGCACTCATTCTTAAGACTCGATGTGAAACGCAGAGGCGTACCTGTGGAAGTTGCTGCTGCTGTACCGGGCTCTCGCACTTCGATGCTCAATCTGCCGAATCCCCGGTCTCGCGTCACCAGCCTTCTTTCCTACGTAGTTCTGCTGGGCGGAATAATCACCATCGGCATTACGGTCTACCTGGTGATCGTCACGTACTCGAGCCTTCCTTATGCCGACGGCTGGGACGAAGTAGGCGCTGCCGCCTATGGATCGAGCCAACTCACCCCGGCGTGGCTCTGGGTACAACATAGCGAACATCGGCTGGTCCTCTCGAAGATATTTCTCGCCATCGACTTGAGCCTCTTCCACGCCAGCCAGAAGTTCCTTTTGGCGAGCATTTTTGTCATCCAGTTTCTCCACCTGACGCTGCTGGCGTGGAGCATGCGAGTGCTCGGCGGCTGGCATGGAGCAGTGTGGCGCACAGGGATAGGGATGGCCGCCTTTTGCCTCTTTTGTCCTACCCAGTGGGAGAACTTTGTCTGGGGATTCCAGGTTTGTTTCGTGCTGCCGGGCCTCTTCGCTACAGCGTCATTTGTTGGGTTGTTACTTTACTGGAGGCATTCAAAAGAACCGGTCCGGGGACGCACTTGGCCCTGGCTGGTATTTGCCAACCTTGCCGCGGTGGGGGCAACCTACTCGCTGGCCAATGGCAACCTGCTTTGGCCTATCCTGATTGCAGCGGCTGTCCTGCTTCGCCTGAAATTCCCCGCGATCCTGAGTTTCGTTATCACCGGCGGCGTCAGCTCCGGACTCTATTTCTTTCACTACACTCGTCCGCGTTGGCATGCCGACCCCATATCGTCCCTGCTAAACCCGATTAGCCTGCTGCAGTATTGGACCACCTATTTCGGAAGCTCATTTGTCGGGGGCAACAACCGTTTGGCAGTGCTCCTCGGAGTCGCCGGTCTGGCCATGGCGGCAGCAACCCTACTCGGTCTCCGGGCTTACGTTAGAAGCGGTCGTGCTTTCGCGGTTCAACTGGCGCTGACCTTGCTGTTCTGTGCCGGAACCGCGTTCATCACCGCGCTGGGGAGGCTGAATTTCGGAATTCATCAGGCGTTCACTTCGCGATATCAGACCATCGCTCTGCTGTTCTGGTGTTGCCTTGGTCTGATGGCGTTGCTTTACGCCACAGCGATGGAGCGAGGCCGAGTCCTTCTGGTCACGGTTCAGATTGGCTTGCTCACGGCGATGCTCGTCGGCGCCTCCCGCGTACGCTCCCCAATCGCAGCCGCAAGGTTACACGGATTCCGGCTTAATCGGGCCGCGATGTCTTTGCTCACCGACGTGTCCGACGACGACAATTTCAAATTGGCGCTCGGTGAGAAACCACAGGCACTCCGGGCCGAGATAAAGTACTTGCGCCTGCATCGGCTGTCGGCGTTCTCCAGCGACGCTTATCTGCAATTGGATACCCCCCTGAAAGCGACGTTTGCTGTGGTTGCTCCCGAGCAGTGCCGAGGCGCATTGCAATCCACTACACCTCTGGAGAGTCTGGGAACACCAGCCCTCGGAATTACTGGTTGGGCGTGGGATTACAAGCGTCAAAAGCCACCCGATCTGGTGCTGGCGACGGTGAACGGAGTGATTACCGGCCTGGCTGCAGTCGGTGAGTGGCGACCGGCAATCCGAGCGGCTAACCCTTATGTAAGAAGTGATTGGCCAGGATTTGCCGGATATATTCGCGACCTGCGGCCCGCAGCTCCGGTAGACCTTTACGCAGTGCTGGGCGGGAATCCTCCCCAAGCCTGCCCGATCGCAACGGTAAATTACTCCGAGGTGAAGTAGTCGACGGTGATGGGATTCTCGAACAGTGAATAGTCGCGGGTCACTACCGTGATACCGCTGTCGGTGACGTGATATTTCTGGCGGTCGGCTTCGGTGTCGTAGCCGATGACCGTGCCCTCGGGAACCTGGACGTCGCGGTCGATGATGGCCTTGCGGATACGGCAATGGCGGCCAATGCTCACGTGCGAACACAGGATGCTGGTATCGACGTGGGAATAAGAATTGACCCGGACGTCGGGTGACAGAACGCTAGTGCTCACCGAGCTGCCGGAGATGATACAGCCCATGGAGACGATGGAATCGTGCGCCTCGCCGGTGCGGCCCGGATCGTTGAACACGAACTTGGCCGGCGGATATTGCCGCATGTGAGTGCGAATCGGCCAGGCACTGTCGTACAAGTTAAACACCGGAGCCACCGAGACCAGATCCATATTGGCCTCGTAGTATGCCTCCAGCGTTCCTACATCGCGCCAGTAGAGTGCTTCCTTGCGGTTCTCGTCGATAAAGTTGAAGGAGTAAACCTTGTAGTCGTCGACCATCTTGGGCAGAATGTTGTGCCCGAAATCGTGCCGCGAATTGGGATCTTCGGCATCCTTCAGCAGCACCGGAATCAGTACCTCGGTATTGAACAGGTAGACACCCATGGACGCGGAAACCATGCGCGGGTTATAGGGTGAGCGCAAATCCGTGTCCTGCGGCTTTTCCTGGAAGCCAACGATTCTTCCGGTGCGATCGATTTCCACCACGCCGAAGTGCTTGGTTTCCGTGGGATCGATCAGAATGGTGGCTAGCGTGACGTCGGCGCCGGAATCCTTATGCTGCCGCAGCATCAGGTCGTAATTCATCTTGTAGATGTGATCGCCGGATAGGATGAGGACGTAGCGCGGCTGCTCCGAGCCGATGGAGTAGATGTTCTGGTAAACCGCGTCGGCGGTCCCCATGTACCAGTTCTCGCTGACCCGCTTCATCGGCGGCAGAATCTCGATAAACTCGCCCAGCTCACGGCCAACAATATTTCCCCAGCCTTCGCGGATGTGCCGATTCAATGACAGCGCCTTGTATTGGGTCAGGATATAAACTCGGCGCAGATCGGAGTTGATGCAGTTGGACAGCGTGATGTCGATAATGCGATAGATGCCGCCGAAAGTGACCGCCGGCTTGGCGCGATCGCGCGTCAGAGGATAGAGTCGCTCGCCTGCTCCCCCCGCCAGCAAGACTCCGAGAGTATCTCTCATCTGGTGATGTCCTGACTGCGAATCCCCCGAAAAAGGGGCCTGAGATGTTGGTTTAAGGTCGCAGCGCCCGGAGGGAGCTAGCCGACCTGCAGGCGAAAGCGCATCTTAGCACACCCCTGTCACCCTTCGAAGCGAGCCGTGAACCGGTGGCCTGTGATGTCATCCGGCATCGTCGAGGGTGATGCGCAGCGACTTGAGAAACTTTATATCCTGGGCGGTCATCTCAACGCCGGTGTCGGAATGCTTAGGGTTGGCCGAGGCGGTCTCGGCATCGTCCTCATCGCGCTGATTGAATCCGATGGTGGCCTCGAGCACAACAAACACGTCATATCCTCCGGCCTTGATGCGCGAGATTACCTCGGCAATCTGATCGGAATCGGAAAGCGAGTTATTGATGGCATCACCCAGTTCCTTCATCATGCTGTTCAGTCGCTTATCCACGATTGCACCTGCGCCCCCTGCGGGATTGCGGACGAGACCCTGGCACTCATAGTAGCTTTGCGCCTCGAAACCTGCCAGCCATTCGCCAATCCAACGTTAATATTTTAGATGCTGGGAGCAGAGCCGAGGTTTGGTGCTCCCGACCGCGGCCGGGCCGGTAAGAGCAGCCTCCGTCGGCTGCTAGAATTAAAAGAAAGCCCGAGAGGTCTGCTGCTTTAAAACGGAGTCCGTTGGGCAAAGTTTGGCGTTTTGAAGGGGACGACCTTCAGGTCGTCCGTAGGTTCGGATTAAAGAATGGGGCTTTAGCCCCGGGGGGACTTTGCTACCGTGCCATCCCGCGATTTGGGTACTCAAGGCCGCGCTTTGTTGCGGGTTGCGGGGCGAAAGACCGGCGAAAACCGCTGGGTGCGGGCCTTCTACCACGCCGGTAGTGTAACCGCCCGCAGCATCGGAAGGGTACTCCGGATTCTGTGGCTGGAGGTCACGGGACTATTTTTCCTGGTGCTGGCGCTGGTGGGAGGGGCAGCGGCGGTGCGCGAATATCATCGTCACGCCGCGGGAAATGGATCTACTGCGAAAATGCTGTTGGCGTCGGCGTTTGCCGTGGTGTTTACATACTTTGGGGTGAGCTCGTTCTGGCGATCGAGAAAACGATAGCTGCAAGTTTCGAGAACTGCCTGAGGATTGGCGCACACCACTCGAAACTGGTTTTTGGCAGACCGTCCACGGTGTGATGTGCGTCATAGCCGACTTTCTGGCCGGCGGCTCATAATCGAGGTATCTCTTAATTTACGAGGCCCCTACTCCCATGGCCGAGACCAAGTCCAAGACCGCCGTAGCCAGCAAGCCAGCTGACACTCAGGAAACTTCTTCGCATATCGCCGTTCATCCTCTTTACTCGCCGTCCGATCTGGAAGGCTGGAATTACGACAGCGAAGTTGGCTATCCCGGACAGTTCCCCTACACCCGAGGCGTGCAAGCCACGATGTACCGCGGCCGCCTCTGGACCATGCGGCAATACGCCGGCATGGGCGACGCCGACGAATCCAACCGCCGCTACAAATATCTGCTGAGCCAGGGCACGACCGGACTCAGCGTGGCCTTCGATCTGCCGACGCAAATTGGACTTGACTCGGACAACGCGCTATCCATCGGCGAAGTCGGCAAGGTGGGCGTGGCCATCGACTCCATCGAGGACATGATGCGGCTGTTCGACGGCATCAACATGGAAAAGGTGTCCACGTCGATGACCATCAACGCTTCGGCTGCGATCCTGCTTGCGCTGTATATCGTGACCGCACAGCGCACCGGCCGCGACGTACGCAAGCTGTCGGGGACGATCCAAAACGATGTGTTGAAGGAATACATCGCGCGCGGCACGTATATTTATCCCCCGGCGCAGGCGATGCGCATCATTACCGACATCTTTTCGTATGCGAACGAGCATGTGCCGGAGTGGAACACGATCTCGATTTCGGGCTATCACATGCGTGAGGCCGGATCGACCGCGGTGCAGGAAGTGGCGTTCACCCTGGCCAACGGCATGACCTACGTGCAGGCGGCGATCGATGCCGGGCTCGACGTGGACAAGTTCGCGCCCCGGCTGTCGTTCTTCTTCAACGCGCACAGCAATTTCTTGGAGGAAGTGGCGAAGTTCCGTGCCGCCAGGCGCATGTGGGCGCGCATCATGCGCGATCACTTCGGCGCCCAGAATGCCAAATCGCAGATGCTGCGCTTCCACACCCAGACCGCAGGCTCGACCCTGACAGCACAGCAACCGGAGAACAACATTGTGCGCACCGCACTGCAAGCCATGGCCGCGGTGCTGGGTGGGACGCAGTCGCTGCACACCAACTCGTTCGACGAAGCCCTGGCCTTGCCGACCGAGCAGTCGGCGCGCATCGCCCTGCGCACGCAGCAGATCATTGCCTACGAATCCGGCGCGGCGCAGACCATCGATCCCCTGGCCGGCTCCTACTACATGGAGTCGCTGACCAACCAGATCGAAGCCAACGCCCTGGCCTATCTGGAAAAGATCGATGCCATGGGCGGGATGTTGAAGGCGATTGAACGCGGTTTCGTGCAGCAGGAGATCCAGAACGCAGCCTATGAATATCAGAAAGCGGTCGACAAGAAAGAGGCGATCGTGGTCGGCGTGAATGGCTTCGCTCTGGAGGAGGAGAAATCGATTCCGCTGCAACGCATTGACGAGTCGCTGGAGCGCAAGCAAGTGGAGCGGCTGCGCGCAATGCGAGCAAAACGCGATCAGGCCAAGTGGCAGGCCGCGGTGAAAGCGGTGGAAGACACCGCGCGCGGCACCGGCAACCTGATGCCGGTAATCGTGGAAGCCGTAGAGGCCCACGCCACGGTCGGCGAAATCTCCGACGCCATGCGGCACGTGTATGGCGAGTATCGTGAGACCGTCGTGATATGAACACGATGCCATTTCGAATTTTGGCGTTTCTAATTTTGATCGCTGCCAATGCCGTCAGTCAAACGGTTATGGTTTCGCCCGCGGGTAATCCGTCAACAGACCCCAATGCTGCAATCGTTTGTTCCAAGGCCAGGCAAGAGCTTGTAGCGAACCATCAAGAACAGGTTGTTGTGCGGATGGAAGTTAGGTCGGACGGCTCGGTGCGCTCCTTCAAGATCGTTAGCCCGAAGGGTCTTCAACTGGAGAAGGATCCCGAGGTCCGCAAGGGACTCAGGACCTTGCAGTTCGCTCCGGCTCGTAAAGATGGCGCTCCTGTGCCCGTTTTGATTGAAATAGCGATCAGCTGTCCGGCCGACGCACCATCTTTCAGCACGGTGCAGACGCGCCCTACTCACTAACAGGTCCTGTCTGTTCAAGCCTTCCTTTGGTACCCATACGACTGACACGATTGACTCGCCGTCTCGCTTCCATTAGGCTTGCGCATTTCCAATAAAGTATTGGAGATCTGACGAAACATGTCTGAATCATCCCGCCACGAACTTCGTGAGGAATCGGAATTGACCAACCAGCTTTCGCGCCGCGAGTTCGCGCGCCGCTCGGCGTTCGCTGCGGCAACTGCAGTCATCGCACCCAGCGCACTATTGTCACAGGAGACCGCGCCTAGACCCGCAGCCTCGCCCGACAAACCGCCGCAGCCCTCGACGGAGCTCTCGCCTGAACTTCAGGCCGAGGGCGAGTTGAAATATCAGTGGGTCATTCAGACTTACGGCAGCCGCTTGACCGAGGCACAGAAGAAGGACGTGCATCGCCTGATCATGGAAGGGCAGAAGCCGTTGGCGGCGTTTCGCGCCTTCCCTCTCGAGAATGCCGACCAGCCGGCGACGGTGCTGAAACTTACTGACGAAGAGATTTCCTCCAATGGGAGCCGGCCATGATCGGCGAAGACGTGCTGTATCTCTCCGTGCGCGAGTTGGGAGAACGCATTCGCTCGCGCCAGCTCTCTCCGGTGGAACTAACCCAGGCCTATCTTGATCGCGACAAGAAATACGGAAGAGTGCTGAATGCCTTCGCCATGATCCTGCCCGACCTCGCCTTGCAGCAGGCCAAGCAGGCAGAAGCGGAGATTCAGCAGGGTCACTATCGCGGGCCGTTGCACGGAATTCCCTATGCTGCAAAAGACCTTCTGGCCGCCAGGGAATATCCCACAACGTGGGGTGCAAGGCCTTTTGAGCGGCAGGTATTCGACTACGACGCGACCGTTATCCGCAAACTGAACGATGCGGGCGCAATCCTTCTCGGCAAGGCTGCCATGATCGAGTTGGCCGGCGGACTGGGCTACCGCTTCGCGTCGGCCTCCTGGACCCACGCCGCCAAGAATCCCTGGAACACCGACTGCTGGACCTGCGGATCGTCGAGCGGCTCGGGCGCGATTGTGGCGGCGGGAATGGCCGCATTCGCCATCGGCACCGAGACCTGGGGATCGATCCTGTGCCCATCGGCCTTCTGCGGCGTCTCAGGACTGCGGCCGACCTTTGGGCGCGTAGGACGCGGTGGTGCGATGGCGTTGTCGTACTCGATGGACAAGATTGGGCCGATGTGCCGCACCGCCGACGACTGCGCGTTGGTGCTGAGCGCGATCAGCGGACACGATCCCAGCGACGTCAGTTCGCTGCCCGAAGCTGAAGCACGCTTCACTTACTCCGCTCCCCCGGCGAAAACGTTGCGCGTCGCGCGCATCGAAAAAGCGTGGGAGAAGCCCGATCCGGAGATCGCAGCGGCATTCGAGCAGGCAGTCGCCGTGCTGCGACAGGCAGGAGCGACGATCAGCAGCGTTCAACTGCCGGAGGGGCCGTTCGAAACCGCAGGCGGAATCGTGATCAGCGTCGAAGCCGCGTCGGCGTTTTCCAAGCTCATCGACTCCGGCGAAGTAGCGCAGCTCAACGATCCCCTGAGCCAGGTTGGCGGCTACGTCGCGCAAACCATCGGCGGGCAAGATTACTTGCGCGCGCAGCGGATTCGCCGCGTGCTGCAACAGAAGATGGATGGCGTCTTCGCGCAGTGCGATGTGCTGATCGCGCCTTCGCAGCCGGTTCCTGCAACTCCGCTGAATACCAATCTCGAAACCGGATTGTCGTTTGCCGATCCGATCGGCGGCATTGGCAACCTGTGCGGGCTGCCGGCGCAAAGTGTGCCTTGCGGCTTCACCAAAGCCGGCTTGCCGATCGGCATCCAGTTCCTGGGGCAAGTGCGGAACGACAGTGCCGTGATTGCGGCGGCGGAGATGTTCCAATCGCGCACCGACTGGAACCGCAAACATCCGAAACTCGAGGATAAGCATCCCCAGGGCGAATGATCTCGTCTGATGGGACGTGAAGGCAGCAACTCCAACTTTGTCTTACGGCGCTACTCTCAAAAGCGGCCAAGTCGAGTTTCGCTTGTGGGCGCCGTTTCCGGGCTGCGTGCTGCTTCGGCTGATGCGTGTCGGAGCGGAGCCGCAAGACCTTCCCATGCGGCGCGACGGCCACGACCTTATCGCAACCGCTACTGCTACGACAGGCGATCGCTATGCCTACGTTCTCGACGACGGCCTGGCCGTGCCCGACCCGGTATCTCGCTTTCTGCCCGAAGGTGTACATGGACCAACCGAGATTGTCGATCCATCCGCGTTTGGTTGGAGCGATCAGAGCTGGCATGGCCTCGGACTTCGCGACTACGTCATCTATGAGTTGCACATCGGTACCTTCACGCCCCCAGGCACGTTCGACAGCGCCATTGGCAAGCTGGAATATCTGAAGCAGCTTGGTGTCACCGTGGTTGAGGTCATGCCAGTCGCCGCGTTTCCGGGCACGCGTGACTGGGGATACGACGGCGTCTCTCCTTACGCGGTGCAAGCCAATTACGGTGGTCCGGACGGGTTCAAGCGATTTGTGGATGCCGCTCATCGTATCGGGCTGGCGGTGATGCTCGATGTGGTCTACAACCATCTCGGGCCGGAAGGAAATTACCTGCCGAGGTTTGGGCCCTACTTCACCGCGCATCATCAGACGCCGTGGGGCGAGGCGGTCAATTATGACGCTGACGGCTGCGAGCATGTGCGCCGCTATGTCATCGAGAACGCGCTGTACTGGATTCGGGAATATCACCTCGACGGCCTGCGGTTGGACGCGGTGCAGACCATCAAAGACGATTCGCCTAAACACATCCTGGCGGAGATTCAGGAACATGTGCAGACATTAGCGCACCAGTTGAATCGGCAGGTCTGCGTGATCGCCGAGACCGATGAGAACGATTCGCGCTACATAAAGAATCCGGCCAACGGCGGTTACGGACTCGACGCAGTTTGGAGCGACGATTTCCACCATGCCGTGCATGCCTTCTTCACCGGCGAGCGCGAAGGCTACTACCAGGACTTCGGCGATCCCAATGATATTGTCCGTGCCCTGAACGACGGCTACGTCTTTCAGGGTGAATATTTTCGTTTCTGGCATGCCGCGCGAGGCACGAGCGCGAAGGATGTTCCGCTGCCAACCAACGTGATCTGCCTGCAGAATCACGATCAGGTGGGCAACCGCGCGAAGGGAGAACGGCTTAGCACGCTGATTCCGCGAGGCGCTCGGAAATTAGCCGCGGCGTTCTTGTTGCTGGCGCCGCACACACCCCTGCTATTCATGGGGGAGGAATATGACGAGACGGCACCATTCCAATTCTTCGCCGACTTTCAGGATCCGGCGCTGAAGAAGGCGGTCAGCGAAGGGCGGCGCAGCGAGTTCAAGGACTTCGATTTTCATGAAGTACCCGATCCAGAAGATCCCGCGACATTCGAGCGCTCGAAGCTGACCTGGGCGAACGGCGCAGTGAATCGCGACATGCTGGAGTGGTATCGGGGGCTGCTGCAATTGCGCAAGCAATACGTCATGGCGGGTGAGCGTACGGCGGACGCGCAATACGCAGATGATGTGCTGACCCTGCAAGTGCCGGCTCGCGATCCGCAGCTGTTGGTGCAAGCGGCCTTGCAACGGGGCGCGAAGCTGCCAGTGTTCAACGAAGCTTGGCGCGAAGTGTTACGGTCAGAGGAAGACGGCTATGACGTCCGGGTTTTCGTCAGATCGTGAGAACGGGCACAGTTCCGGCGGCCTCACTTGCCCGCAATCAACTCAATCCGGTTGCCGAATGGATCATGAATATGCGCGCGCCGGATGCCGGGGATATCGTGCACTTCCGCCACCGCTACGCCAGCGGATCGAAGCGTGCGAAGCGAGCCGTCGTAATCGTTGCAACGTAGCGCGGGATGGGCCTTTCGCGCAGGGCGAAAATCCGCCTCAAACCGATATGAATCTGCACGTCGCCACTGGCGAACCACACCCCGCCTCGTTGGGCCAGCAGCGGAGGCTTGGGTATTTCCTGCATGCCCAGCAAGTCGACATAAAACCGCCGCGCCACATCTTCGCTTCCCGCAGGTCCGGCAAGCTGGACATGATCGATCGCCGAAAATGGCACGGAACTCATGGTTTTCATGCTACGCCCGCCGCAATCCAGTAAGCCCGTTTTGCCTGTAGAATCAAAGTAGCACTCAGCAAGCTACCTCGCATGGATCCATCACTCATACGAAACTTCGCGATCATCGCCCATATCGATCATGGGAAGAGCACGCTTGCCGACCGTCTGCTCGAGCTCACCGGCTCGCTGACGGCGCGCGAGATGGAGGCCCAGGTGCTGGACACCATGGACCTGGAGCGCGAGCGCGGCATCACCATCAAGGCGCATTCGGTGCGCATGATGTATCCCGCGGCCGATGGCACGATCTACCAGCTCAACCTGATCGACACGCCGGGCCACGTTGATTTCAGCTACGAAGTTTCGCGATCCCTGGCCTCGTGCGAAGGCGCGTTGCTGGTGGTCGATGCATCGCAAGGCGTGGAGGCGCAGACTCTCGCCAACGCCTACATCGCCATCAACAACGGGCTGGAAATTATTCCCGTCATCAACAAGATTGATTTGCCCAGCGCCGACATCGAGCGCACCAAAGAGATGATCGAGAGCGCCGTGGGCCTTGACGCTTCGCATGCGCTGGCCATCAGCGCCAAGACCGGACAAGGCGTGCCCGATGTGCTGGAAGCGATCGTCAAGCATGTGCCTCCGCCGAAGGGCCGGGCCGCCAATCAACTGCAGGCGCTGATCTTCGATTCCTGGTTCGATTCTTATCGCGGCGTGGTGGTGCTGGCGCGCGTGATTCAAGGCGTGCTCAGCAAGGGCCAGCGCATTCGTCTGATGTCCAATGGCCGCACCTTCGATGTGGAGACGCTGGGCGTGCTCACTCCCAAGCCGGTGGAAGTGGACCAGCTCTCGGCCGGCGAAGTCGGCTTCCTCATCGCGAACATCAAGAACGTCGCCGACACCAAGATCGGCGACACCATCACCGACGATCACCATCCTGCGATTGAGCCGCTGCCCGGCTTCGAAGAGCTAAAGCCGATGGTGTTCGCCGGGCTTTATACCGTCGACGCGCACGAGCACACGCTGTTGCGCGAAGCGCTGGAGAAGTTGCGGCTCAACGATTCGTCGTTCTTCTTCGAGCCCGAGAGCTCAGTGGCGCTGGGCTTCGGTTTCCGCTGCGGCTTCCTCGGCCTGCTGCACATGGAGATCATCCAGGAGCGACTGGAGCGGGAATACGACCTCGATTTGATTACAACCGCGCCCGGCGTACGCTACAAGATCACGCTTACCGATGGGACGGTGGTCGAGGTGGACAATCCCTCGCGCTGGCCCGATCCCAGCGAGATCGCCAAGATCGAAGAGCCGGTAATTCTGGCGACCATCCTCACCAACGAGGAATATGTCGGCGGCATCCTGAAGCTGGTGGAAGACAAGCGCGGCAAGCAGAAAGGCTTCGAATACGTCAGCGCCACGCGCGTCATGCTGAGCTACGAATTGCCGCTGAACGAAATTGTGCTCGACTTCTACGACCGGCTGAAAACCGTTTCGCGCGGCTACGCTTCGCTGGATTATCACCTGGCCGGAGCGTGGCAGTCGCCTATGGTCAAGCTGGATATCCTGATTTCGGGCGATCCGGTGGATGCGCTCTCCATCATTGTGCATCGCGATTTTGCCTATGATCGCGGGCGGGCGCTGGTGTCGAAGATGCGCGAGCTGATTCCGCGGCAGATGTTCGAAGTCGCGATCCAGGCCGCGATTGGAGCGAAAGTCATCGCCCGCGAAACCGTTGCCGCCATGCGCAAGAACGTGATTGCCAAGTGCTACGGCGGCGACATCAGCCGCAAGCGCAAGCTGCTGGAGAAGCAGAAAGAAGGCAAGCGCCGCATGAAACGCGTCGGGCGTGTGGACATTCCGCAGGAGGCGTTCCTGGCGGTGCTACGGGTGGGCGAGGATTGAAGGCAAGACCCAGCCCGAAGGGCGAAACAATAATAGCCCAGCGCGTGAGCGCTGGGTAGAGCGTGGAAGATAGCCGAGTCCCGTCGGGACGACAGGGTTCGGGCAGATTCTTCAGTCGGCGCGCAGGCGCGCTTCATGAATAAGACCTCCCGAACCATCACTGAACCTCATCCCGCATGACTCCCATCGAAATCCGCCTTCTCACCGCCGCCGCCGCGAATGCCTGGTGGCGTCTGCGCCTGGAAGCCCTCGAGCGCGATCCCGAGGCGTTCAGCGCAACCGTTGAGGCCCACCATAAGCTCAGCGTAGATGACATCCAATCGCGCCTGCGTTCCGATCCCGCGGAACATTTTGTCGTGGGTGCGATCGCGGATGGGCAGTTGGCCGGCACCGCAGGCTTTGTTCGCGAACAAGGCCTGAAAGAGCGGCACAAGGGACGCATCTGGGGGGCAGTGGGTCAGTTTGAAATTCTTAGCGCCGGAACAAATCCATGCATAGCAGGAACGCCATAAGTATCGAAGCGGATGCCAGGAAAACAAACACAAGAGTGCCTATAACCATTCCAAACCAATATTGGATCGGTTCGCGATCCCTGCGAGAGGTGCGGCCCTTAATTGTAAGGCTACCGCTGCGAAAGGAATCGTAATAGCCGCGTCCAAGGAAGAAGGCAACTGTGGCACAAACAACGAGTGTTAGAAATTCGCGCGTCACCTAGGATTTCTCTTCTTGTAGGGGCCGCGTTTCAGTGGCGTTTGGGCTGGAACCAAGTGCGCCAGTTCCTCAACACCCCAAACGTGGTCGGTCAATCCCGCTTCCATCGCCGGAGTGACGCGCAGCGTAGTGTGCACCCGGCAAAAGTTGTAGTACATGAAGTACAGCGCAACCGCGTGTCCGTGATTCTCAACTTTCTTGCTGAATCCGTTTGTCAGCTGGGTACCCCACACATTCGCGGTTTTCGAATGTGTGGGAGATATCGATACCGAGTATCCACTCAAACCCGGTTTCTTCTCGGTGCCTCTGCGTCTCTGTGGTGAACTACAGAATATACCGCGACAAATCCTGGTCCTTCACGATGTCGGTCAGCGTCTTGCGCACGTAGTCGGCGTCGATGGTCACGTGTTTTTCCTTCATGTCGGGCGCCTCGAAGCTGATCTCGTCCAGCACCTTTTCCATGATGGTGTGCAGGCGGCGCGCGCCGATGTTCTCCGTGCCTTCGTTCACCCTGAAGGCGAAGTTGGCAACTTCGGCCAGCGCCTCGGGAGTGAACTCCAGCTTCAGGCCTTCGGTGTCGAGCAGCGCGATGTACTGCTTGGTCAGCGACGACTTGGGCTCGGTGAGGATCTTGATGAAGTCCTCGACGGTCAGCGATTGCAGCTCGACGCGAATCGGGAAGCGGCCTTGCAACTCGGGGATCAGGTCGCTGGGCTTCGAAACGTGGAAGGCGCCGGCGGCGATGAACAGGATGTGGTCGGTGCGCACCATGCCGTAGCGCGTGTTCACGGTGGTGCCTTCGACGATGGGCAGGATGTCGCGCTGCACGCCTTCGCGCGAGACGTCGGGCCCGTGGCCGCCTTCGCGGCCGGCAATCTTGTCGATCTCGTCGAGGAAGATGATGCCGGAATTTTCCACGCGCTCGACCGCGATGCGCGTGACCTGGTCCATGTCGACCAGGCGCTGCTCTTCTTCCTGGATGAGATATTCGAAGGCCTCGCTGACCTTCATCTTCCGCTTCTTGGTGCGCTGGCCGAAGATGTTGGGCAGCATGTCTTTCATGTTGACGTCCATCTCCTCCACGCCCTGGTTGGTGATGATCTCGAACGCGGGCATCGATTTTTCGCGGACTTCCAGCTCCACGATGCGCTCGTCGAGCTTGCCTTCGCGCAACTGCTGGCGCAATTTCTCGCGGGTGCGCGAGCCCGGCTCGCCGGCGAGGATCGGCTCGCTATTGACGTCGAATCCGATCTGTTTCTGCTCGGGCGTAGCCGGACGCGGCGGAACCTGCGCCGGCATCGACGGCAGCAGCAAATCGAGCAGCCGCTCTTCGGCGTTCATCTCGGCTTTGTCGGCGACGTCTTCCAGCTTCTCCTCGCGCACCATGTCGATGGCGATCTCGACCAGGTCGCGAACCATGGACTCGACATCGCGGCCCACATAGCCGACTTCGGTAAACTTCGAAGCCTCGACCTTCATGAAGGGCGAGTTCGCCAGCTTGGCCAGCCGGCGCGCAATCTCGGTCTTGCCCACGCCGGTGGGGCCGATCATGATGATGTTCTTGGGGATGACCTCTTCGGCCAGCTCGGCCGAGAGCTTCTGCCGGCGCATGCGATTGCGCAGCGCGATGGCGACGGCGCGCTTGGCCTGGTCCTGGCCTACGACATATTTGTCGAGCTCGCGCACGATCTCGCGCGGGGTGAGTTCGTCGAGTGCGACGTGTTCTTCATCGGTAGTTGCGGGAAGATAAATAGCCATAATCAGTTGTCAGTTCTCAGTTGTCGGTTCTCAGTTTCAGCTGTCGATTTGCGGTTCTTTGCGTTTACTGAACAACTCGACAACTGGCAACCGGCAACTGCTTTTCACAACTCCTCGATGGTGATGTGATCATTGGTATAGATACAGATTTTGCCGGCGATCTTCATGGCCTCTTCCGCGATGGCGCGCGGCGAAAGGGACGTGTGTTCGAACAGCGCGGTAGCCGCGGCGGTAGCGTACGGGCCTCCGCTGCCGATGGCGGCAATGCCGGAGTCGGGCTCGATCACGTCGCCCTGCCCGCTGATCAGAAACGTCTGTCCCTGGTCGGCAACCAGCAGCAGCGCTTCCAGCGAGCGCAGCATCTTGTCGGTGCGCCAGTCTTTGGCCAGCTCGACCGCGGCGCGGCCCAGGTTGCCGTGATACTGCTCCAGCTTCGATTCGAAGCGGGCGAACAGCGAAAAGGCGTCGGCGGTGGATCCGGCAAAGCCGGCGAGAATCTTGTCCTGGTAGAGGCGGCGAATCTTGCGGGCGGTGTGCTTGATGACGCCTTCCCCGAGGGTGACCTGGCCGTCTCCAGCCATCACCACCTTGCCATCCCGGCGAACGCAAAGAACTGTAGTAGAGCGAATCAAACGCTTCCGAGTCATGAATAGGATTGATTATAACAGCGTGGGAGGGTGATGCATCCAAAGTTGAGTGTAAGAGACTAAGGTTCTAGCGCCTACCTAATGCGCCCGCCCAAATCCGTCTGAGCAACGGCTTGAGCGGGCGCTCCAGACGAAGATCCTGCGCGCTGTCCTAGTTCAGCACGTGGATATTCTTTTTCTCGCACATCTCCTTTAACACCTTCGGCCAGACGGTGACGCTCACTTCGCCAAGGTGGGCTTTGCGCAGCAGCAGCATTAAGGTGCGCGACTGCCCAATACCTCCACCCACACTCAGCGGAATCTCGTGATTTACGATCGCCTTGTGGTAGGGGAAGTTCAGGAAGTCCATCTGATGGGTCAGCTCCAACTGCTTCTTCAGCGACTCGGGATTGACCCGAATGCCCATCGACGTTAGCTCGTGCCGGCGCTGGGTGATGGGGTTCCACACCAGGATGTCGCCGTTCAGGCCATGACGGACGTGTCCGTCTTCAGCGCGGGTTTCGGTAACCCAGTCGTCGTAGTCGGCGGCGCGCATCTCGTGCGGGTAGCCATCCTTCAGCGTCCAACCAATGCCGATGATGAAGACCGCAGGATACTTCTGCAGGATTGCCGTCTCACGCTGCTTGCGCGGCAGTTCGGGATACCGGTCGAGAATTTCTTCGGCATGGAGGAACTTCAGGTTCTCCGGCAGGTCGGGATAGCGCGGGTCTTTCAATTGGGGGAAGAGTTCCTGGGCATAGCGCTCGGCGCCGACAATGACTTTCCAGATCTTGCTGACCACTCCTTTCAAAAAGCTGAGGCTGCGTTGATCGGCGGTGATCACGCGCTCCCAGTCCCACTGGTCGACGTAGGCGCTGTGATCGTGATCGAGGAAGTAGTCTTTGCGGACGGCGCGCATGTCGGTGCACAGGCCTTCGCCGGGCTTCATGCCGAACTGCTTCAGCGCCATCCTCTTCCACTTGGTGGCGGCTTGCACGACCTGGGCATTGATGGGGTGCTTATCGCGATCGTTCGAGATGTGGAACTGGATGGGAGTGCGCGAACCATCGCGGTCGAGATAGTCGTTGACACCCGACTCCTCATCGACGATCAGGGGCACGGTGACCATCATCAGGTTGAGTTCCTGGCAGAGGTGTTCTTCGATGTAGTTTTTCACCTCGAAGATCGCCCTCTGGGTGTCTTTGGGTGACAGCAGGGAGCTGTAGTCCGCCGGAAGCACATGCTCCAGCTCTGCGTAGTCGCCAATTCCGGGGCCAGCGAGATCTGCTTTCTTGTCAGCCATGCGGTTCTCCTTACGGTGCGGTCGACATGTCTACCGTTTCGCGCCCTCCGGATCCGCTCAGGGCAGTCTCCAGCGCGCGAAAATGGGAACCCGCGCGAACCAAAACGCCGGGTGCGGCGTTATGGCGTGGGAACGCACGTCGCCAGCTATAGGAGAGCACCGGGACGGGCCTCGGGGCAGTAACCTGCGTCACCGGGCCGTGTGCGATGGAGGCTGCTACCTCTGTTGAATCTTCTCGGGAAGCTGAGAGGGAACAAACGGTGCGGCGGGTTGCCCTGCTGGAACCTCATCACACATCACGATATTGCTACTGTCGAGGGTCTTGCTTATCACTACCGTTTCCGACCGCTTTGCCAAAATCTCTTGAGCGACGGGCGCAAAGCATGTAGAGCTGATGAAGACGTCGTATGCTCCCGGTGCTACCTTTGTTGAAAATTTGCCTGCTGCGGACGAACTCAAGGTGGCGTAAACTCGGGAAGCTAGGCCCTCCTTCCCGTATAAAACGATAGAGGCATCGGCAACGGGTCGGCCCCGTGTATCGGCCAACCTCCCCTCGACAAGCACGCTCTGATTGTCCGCGGCGTGCAGCCCGGCGGCAGCAAGAAAGAAGAGGGCTGCCCGTATTCCTTTTTTCATGGCATGTCCTGCTCAGCGGGATTGTATACGGCGACTCGGTCGAATGTCGCGAGGATCTGCAGGCCTTCAATACTGGCCGAAGCCCGAGCCCGGAACGGGCGCCATTTGTTTTAGCCGTGGGCGTGAGCCCGCGGTTGGTTTGTCCCTTGTGGTTTGAGCCGCGGAGCGGCGGCACCACTAGTCGGCTAAGGCATGTTCTTTGTCGTAACGCACGCCTGCTTTGTCGAGGAGCGCTATAAATTCCTCGTCGAATGTCTGGCGGGAATGATGTTGCGGCTGGCGGGCGATATATCGCTTTACGGTCTCGACCTGCGAGGGACTGACGCTCACGGCGGCATACCCGTCCTGCCACGAAAAAGCCGGTACATTCGTTTTCATGAACCGCGAGGAATTTGCCTTGAGGTCCCGAACCAGTTCGACCAGATGCATCCCTGCGGGAAGTGATAGAAGCAGATGGACATGATTGTCGGTGCCACCGATCGCCATGATGTCGAATCCCCGGTTGCGGGCGATCCCTCGGAGGTATGCCCAGAGCGGCTCCGGGTCGCGCATCAATTGGGCGCGCCCCATTCGTGGAGAAGACACAATGAACATAATTCAACACATAGGATCGTGACATGGAGGTGTCGCCGCTCGGCGGCTCGTAGTCATTGAACTTTGCCTACCGCGGGCTCACGCCCACGGCTAACACACAATGTCGCCCGTTCCGGGCTGAAGGAGCAGTAACCTGCATCACCAGGATGTGTGCGATGGGCACATCCTCTCAATAGGAAGTTCGCCGCTCTTCCTCTACACTAGACAAGTTCCACCCATCGCGAACCGGCAAAGCCTCATCCAAGCCATAAGGAGAACGATTTGATGGCACCTTTGGCATCCCAGGACCAGACTTCCACCTTGCTGACTGCTTACGATCTGCATCTGTTCAACGAAGGTACCCACAACCGCCTGTTCGAGAAGCTCGGCGCCCATGTCATCGACTTCGACGGCAAGCGCGGCACTTACTTCGCGGTGTGGGCGCCCAATGCGGAGCGCATCTCGGTGGTCGGCGCCTTCAATGGCTGGAACCCCGATTCTCATCCCATGAATCCGCGCGACAGCTCCGGCGTGTGGGAGGCGTTCGTCCCGGGACTGAGCCACGGTGCGGTTTACAAGTACCATATCCGTTCGCGCTATCACATGTACCAGGTCGACAAGGCTGACCCTTACGGCTATTACAACGAGGTGCCCCCGCGCACCGCGTCGATCGTATGGGAACTCGACTATCAGTGGAACGACAACGAGTGGATGCGGACGCGGCACGAGCACAACAAGTTCGACGCTCCCATGTCGATTTATGAAGTGCATCTGGGATCATGGATGCGGGTGCCGGAAGAGGGCAATCGCTCGCTGAGCTATCGCGAGCTGGCGGTCAAGCTGGCTGACTATGTGAACGACATGGGCTTTACCCACGTCGAGTTTCTGCCGGTGATGGAACATCCGTTCTTCGGCTCCTGGGGCTATCAGGTCACCGGGTATTACGCGCCCAGCGCGCGCTTTGGCACACCGCAGGATTTCATGTACCTGGTGGATTGCCTGCACCAGCGCAATATCGGCGTGATTCTCGACTGGGTGCCGTCGCACTTTCCCAACGACGAGCACGGCCTCGGGTACTTCGACGGTACTCATCTGTACGAACATGCCGATCCACGCAAGGGCTTTCATCCCGACTGGAAGTCGGCCATCTTCAACTACGACCGCAACGAGGTACGCGGCTTCCTGATCAGCAACGCGCTCTTCTGGCTCGACCGTTATCACGCCGATGGGCTGCGCATGGACGCCATCGCTTCCATGCTCTACCTGGATTACTCGCGCAAGGCGGGCGAGTGGATCCCCAACCAGTTTGGCGGGACGCGAGAACCTGGGCGCGGTGTCGTTTCTGAAGGAGGTGAACAAGGAAGCCTACGAGGCGTTTCCCGATATCCAGACAATTGCCGAGGAGTCGACGGCCTGGCCCATGGTGTCGCGGCCGACGTATATCGGCGGGCTGGGATTCGGCATGAAGTGGGACATGGGCTGGATGCACGACACCCTGCTGTACTTCTCCAAAAACCCGATCCACCGTAAGTATCACCACAACAAGCTGACCTTCCGGGGACTGTATGCGTTTACGGAGAACTTTGTGCTGCCGCTATCGCACGACGAAGTAGTACATGGCAAAGGTTCGCTGTACGGCAAAATGGCGGGCGATGAGTGGCAGAAGTGTGCCAATCTGCGTCTGCTGTTCGGGTATATGTTTACCCAGCCGGGCAAGAAGCTGCTCTTCATGGGCGACGAGATTGCCCAGTGGAGCGAGTGGAACCACGACGGCAGCGTCGACTGGCACGCCCTGGGGTATGCCACTCATCAGGGAGTGCAGAAATGGGTGCGCGACCTGAACACCTTCTATCGCAATGAGCCGTCGTTGTACGAGACCGACTTCATCCCTGAAGGCTGGCGCTGGATCGACGCTGACGACTCCGACCACAGCGTGCTTACCTACATGCGGCTGGGCAAGGACGATGCTGCACCGCTGGTGATCGCCTGTAACTTCACCCCGGTCCCGCGGCGTGGCTATCGCGTCGGCGTGCCGCACGCAGGGCACTGGCGCGAGGTGCTCAACAGTAATGCCGCTGTGTATGGCGGCACCGATGAAGGGAATTTTGGTGGCCGAAATAGCGAAGAAATTCCTACCCACGGTTTCGACCATTCGCTACTGGTGGATCTGCCGCCACTGGCCATGGTGGTGTTTCAGCAGTAGCGGTTCTTGGGTGAAGGGCCGCTTGGCCCGATTGTCCAACACCGCGAAACCTCATTTGGGCAGAGAGTCTCCCGGCTCAGGCCGAAGTGCTGCCTGCGAGGACATGACCAAAATGTAACGGGCCTCTCGCAAAGAGTTCTCTTGTTCCTGTGCGATTCTGATGGAGGTCATGACTCGCCTACGGTTGCTGGCGATGCTCGGTTTCCTGATGGTTGCCACAGGGAGCATTGTTTGCTCCGCGCAGGATAACTACGAGATCCAGGTCTATGGCTCCGAAACCGTGCCGCCGCGCACCACGATGATTGAGCTGCACAGCAATTTCATCTTTCAGGGAGCGAAGACTACCGAAGCCGGCGTTTACCCCACCGAACACGAGCTGCACGAGACGGTTGAGATTACCCAAGGCTGGACCCCCTGGTTCGAAACGGGTTTCTACATTTTCACCACCGTTCCCGATGGCCAAGGCTGGAAATGGGTGGGCGACCACATTCGCCCGCGAGTGCGCGCGCCCGACAGTTGGCACTGGCCGGTGGGCGCCAGCATGTCGGTCGAGTTCGGATATGCGCGCCCCATCTATTCCAGTTCGGTGTGGAGTCTGGAGCTGCGGCCCATTGTCGACAAGCAGAAGGGGCGACTGTATTGGTCGGTGAATCCTGCGCTGGAGAGAGCCTACACCGGGCCGGAGTCGCAACGCGGATGGGAGTTCGCGCCCGATGCCAAGATCTCGTGGAACTTCACCAAGGCGGTAGCGTTTGGATTGGAGTACTACAGTGGCCTGGGGCCCATCGATGGGCTCGACCCGTTTCCCGAACAATCGCAGCAGTTCGTGCCGGCGTTCGATCTCGATGTATCGCCCAAGTGGGAGATCAATTTCGGAGTGGGAGTGGGCGTCACTCGCAACACCGACCACATGCTGGTGAAAGCCATCATTGGCCGGCGCTTCGATTGGGGAAAGAAGCCGGCGAAGCAAGATCCGTCGCAGCCCTGAGAGTTGCGCTTCCTAAGACGGAGCATAGAGAAGAAGCTGAATGTGCTGAGTCCCCTAGTTGTCTGTGTCGTAGCTCGAATCGACACAGTCGGGTGGAACAAACACTCCAAGTTAGCCCTAAAATCAGCCGCGCAGCGGCGTCATTTCTTTTAGCCGTAGGCGTAAGCCCGCGGTCAAGTGGCGAATCGAGACGAGCCGCGGAGCGGCGACGCCAGCTACGACACAGACACTCTAGGGACGTTAGAGGTTTTCGTGCACATCCCGGAATCCCATCTACGATCCCCGAGCCGCTGCCTCGTAAATCACGAACTGGTGGGTTCGTCTTAGCTGGTGTAACCAGCTCTGCGCCTCCAGAATGTCCTCGTGCACGGGATTGTGATAGATGACATACACCTGCCGAGGCGCGGCCAGCAACGAGCGGTGCAGATTCGCCAGCACTTCTCGCCACACGTGGCGGGGAAAAGGGTTGAACAAATAAAGTACTGTCGGCTCGGCAGGGAACTCGAAGCGGCTTGCATCTCCCGATTTCGCTTCAATGTTGAAGCACTTTTGCTCAGCGCTTCGGTAGCGCGCGATGTTCTCGAGAGCGATGGCGTTCAGCTCCTCCAGCAGCTCCACGCCGATGATTCGCCGAAACGGATAGCTGGACGCCATCAGCAGAGTTCGTCCCTTGCCCGAGCCGAGATCGATGAAGGTGAAGCCATCCGCCGCGACGGGAAGCAGCAGCGAGAATCTCACTAAACAGAGCGGGCTCGGAAGGTTGATACTGCCCGCCCGAGAGCCACTCGCGCAGGCGCGTGCGCAGCGTGACCGTGGCCCACGTCGTGTCCACGCCGTGTTCGAAGTCGTAGTCGACGTCACCGTAACGCGACTTGCGCCGGTCGGGTGTGAGATCTCGTAGCAGATCGACGAATTCCCGCGCGTAGTAGCGCAAGCTCCCGGCAAAGCCGCGGTGGCGAAAAGAATCGCGCAACCAGGTCAATGCGCCGTCGGAGTTGGAAATACCTCGGTCAGCCACAACCACGATGGTAAATGGCGGGAGCGGCTGTCGAAAATGAAGGGGCGCAGTTTTAGCTGCGCCGTATGCCTTCATGATTTGTTCGACCACTCGCAATCAAGCCAGATCGAAGGTGAGGAATTCAGCTGCGCCGTTTCCGCTGGTGCTGGCGATGAGCAGCGCGGTTTCGCCGCTGATCGCAGCCCCATCGCCCTTCCCCAGATGGGTGCCGTTGATGTCGAGCTCGCCGCTGATCAGCTGCACCCAGGCGTACCGGCCGGGCTTCAGCTCGAGCTGCAGCGACTTGCCACTGTCGAGCAGAGAGGCGTAGACGCTGGCGTCCTGGTTGATGGTGGCCGAGTTGTCCTGCCCATCGTGCGACGCGATCAGACGGAGACGGTTGCGCTTTTCTTCCACCGGAATCGTAAGGTCCTCGTAGCTGGGCTTCAGTCCGTCGGCTTCGGGCAGAATCCAGATCTGCAGCAAGTGCACCGGATCCTTGGACTGGTTCACCTCGCTGTGCATGATGCCGGTTCCCGCCGACATGCGCTGCACGTCGTCGCGCTTGAGGGTGGCGCCGCGGCCCATGCTGTCGCGATGGCTCAACTCTCCGTCCACGATGTAGGTGAGGATCTCCATGTCGCGATGGGGATGCATGCCGAAGCCCTGCCCGGCACTGACCCGGTCTTCATTGATGACTCGCAGGTCGCGAAATCCCATGTGCTTGCGGTCGTAGTAATCGGAAAACGAGAAACTGTAATAAGTATCGAGCCAGCCGTGGTTGGCGTGGCCGCGTTCTTCCGAAGGACGAATGGTGATCATGTTCGGTTCTCCTGAATCGATGTTTCATGACATAAGATGCTTTAACGTTAAAGAAAGATTCAGATGGGCATTCGGGTTGCGACCGCGTAGATGGGAGCCGACGGCTGCAATTAGGCCGGGGCCTTCGGTCGTGCCGGGCCATCTACTCCGCCTTTAGGCTCAAACTCCGTCTGGAAGAGACTTTTCGATGGAAATTCTCCTGCGGGACGAACGTCTAAACCTGCTCCGTCAGGCGAAAACGAACCTGGCCTCGCTGGGACCCATCTCGAGCCGTCTTGCGCGGCGCCGAGATTATTGCAGATAGGCGAGTGTTATCAGCCGCACTTTTTGGGGATGAACCGCACTTTTCCCTGTTGACCATTGCAATTCCCGCTTGCTTTCTGTACCCCTAACCGATGTATGATTCTTACACCCGCTGGCCGAGTCGTGCAGTTCGTGGGAGAAAGCACTATGGCTCGCAAATTACTTGCCGTCGTGGCTCTGTTCGTTACCGCGGTTTCCCTGCCGTGTGCGGCGAAGATGCGCGGTCCTTCTGCGACCGGAGACCGCGAGCGCGTGCTGGATTATACGCACAGCCTGGAAGATCATCCCCTCGCCAAAGACAGTCTGGAAAAAAGGATGTGGTTGACCGAGTGGATCGTGCAGGTTCCGGACCTGAACGTCAACGTCTGCTGTAAGGAGCTGGAATCGCTGGACCAGGTGAACAATACCTATTCCAACCAGCTGCGTATGCAGGCTATGTACTCACAGGCCGCGTTCCAGTTGGAGCATCCCGACGTGAAGGACTCAACCGCCATTCAGGCGGCCGGACTGGCGGGCACCTTGCGCGCTTATCGCGCCATTCAGCGCTTCGACCCCACGGCGAGGTATCCTCTGCTCGACAACCTGATTTCTCTGGAGAGAAAAGGCAAGCTGCAGAAGTATGTACAGCAACAGTCCAAGTGCATGATAGAGGACTAGCCAGCCGAGACGGTTTTGACCGAAGGGCGCAATGGTTGCGCCCTTTTGCATTTGTGAGAAGGTGACATTGTCTCGAGAATCGTCACTACGAGCGCAGCATCTGTTTTCCGACTTTTTCAGCGGCCTGTGAAGGCAGTTCTTAAATGACAACGCGCTGGTGTGAATTGCGCCAGTCCCCGTGCCGTAAAACACGCCCTGAAAATTCTGAGAGGCCGAATGATGCATTACGACTTCATCGCTATCCCCGACCAGGACGTTCCCCGTGCCGCCAATCCGATGTTCCAGCATCTGCTCGACATTTATGCCGGCGAGACCGATAAGGTCATCTCGGTGTGGCGTGGCTTCTCGCAAGACGATCTGGGTTTTCGTCCCCATCCCAGGTCATCAACGGTGGCGGACATCCTGAAACACCAGCTGCTCTCCGAACGCCGCTTCTTCGGCGAGTTTGTCGGTACGCCTGAACCTCCGGCGGCCGAGGTGCTGCCCAAGACGCAGGAGATCGCTGCCTATCTGCAATGCATGGAGAACTTGGCGCGGCCACGGCTGGCATTCTTTGCCATGCAAACGCCGGAGTGGTGGATGCAAGACGTGCCCTTCTTCGAGACCACTCGCCAGCGGATCTGGGTCTTCTGGCGGCGCGTACTGCACACCTGCCATCACCGGACGCAGCTGACGGTGTACCTGCGCCTGCTGAACAAGCCCGTACTTTCGGTTTACGGACCCACCTCGGACCAGACGTGGGAAGGCGCCGATCCCACCAACTCAGTGGAAGCGGCGGGACGAAAGTAGTCACCCACCTGTTTCATAAGTGACTCCTAGGGACTTTCGATCCTCATCATGCGGGGGCTGAAGCCGCTGTCTAAAATGAACGATTTTTCACCGGCCTGAAGGCCCGTGCTTCCACCGGGAAACTTGAAATCCCCTCACCGCAGCTTGGCATACATCACCTGATCGAGAACCACACCATTCTTGATGGCGCTGCGGCGCAATATGCCTTCGCGCTCGAAGCCGGCCTTTTCCAGCACGCGCATGGATGCCACATTGTGGGAGAAGGTAGTAGCGAAGATGCGCAACACTCCATAGGTACCAAAGGCCCAATCCGACACGGCGATTACGGCGCGCGTCGTCAGCCCGCGGCCCCAGTACGGCTCGGCCAGCCAGTAGCCCATCTCCACGCTAAGTCGCGCAATGTCTACCCCGAGCTTGAATCCGATGCCGCCAATCGCCTCGCCCGTATATTCGATGGCTAACGACATGGGAACGTCCATAGGCCGCACATAGTTCAGGTAGTCGATGCCGTCGCGCCGGGTGTAAGGATGGGGAAACTGATCGCGCAGATTGGCGGCGATCTTGGAATTATTGGCGTGACGCAGCAGAGCTTCGAGATCGTCCCTGCGCCACGGCCGGACCCGAAGCTCATCGCCAAGGTCGAGCAGCATGATTAAGAATCTTGCGGCACCACAGGCAGAAGCGCAAGTGATCAAGCCCCAGCCTCGAGGGCTTTCTTCGTCGCTAGATCGACATCACTTCCTTCTCTTTGCCCTTGGCTAGTTCTTCCATCTTCTTGATTTCGTCGTCGGTCAGCTTCTGGATCTGGTCCAGCGCGCCGCGCTCTTCGTCCTCGGTAATCTTCTTGTCTTTGAGCGCCTTCTTGATCAGCTCGTTACCGTCGCGGCGGATGTTGCGCACCGCCGTGCGATGCTCCTCCAGCACTTTGTGCAGGTGTTTCACCATGTCTTTGCGGCGTTCTTCGGTCAGCGCCGGCACCGGAACGCGGACCAGTTTGCCGTCGTTCATCGGATTCAGAGCCGAGGTCGCCGCTGCGAATGGCCTTCTCGATGGCCCCAATCAGGCTGACATCCCAGGCCTGCACGGTGATGAGCTGGGGTTCGGGGGCGCTGACATTGGCCAGCTGGTTCAGCGGCATCTGCGAGCCGTAGGCTTCCACGGTGACGCCGTCCAGCATGTGCACCGACGCGCGTCCGGTGCGGGTGGAAGCCATCTCCTTGCGGAAATCTTCCACCGCTTTTTCCATACGTGTCTTCAGTTGGGCAAAGCTGTCTTTCAACGCCGGAATCGCCGCCATCGTTACTTGAGTCATAATCTGGTTCGCCTCAGGATGAAGTCAGAAACCCACGATTATAAGCTGTCAGCTATCAGCTGTCAGCCGTCGGCTAGAATCGAGGATTCAACGCGAATCCCAAGTTGGTTTTTTGGGGTGCAAAGTCTCTGGGATCGCCGCCACGCGAGGCCGAGAAATGCGTTGCATGACGAACAGCACGATTTAGCTAATGGCTGACAGCTTCTACAATTCTTCCTCGAAATCTCTGTCTTGGAAGATGTACGGCGCGGTGCGAATCAAGCCGAAGCGCACTTTTTCTCCGCAGGTTTCGCAATCGGGAAAGTGCTCACCGCTGATCATGACAACCTCGTGGGCCTCGCGGTGGCTGCGATCGTGGACTACTTCGTAGATGCCGGACTGGCGCACCACATCGCCGGCGCGATGCTGCTTGCTGCCGGGGCGCCGGCTACTGTGTCCTGGGTTCTTGAAACTTCCGCTTTGCAACTGGAACACAGGTTTTCGCGAACGCTCCACACCACTTCCCGACAAGTCGAATCGCCAGACCGGCATGCGTATAGGCAGAACCATAGGACCCCCACCTGAATCGTTGGTTTACTGTTCGTAGAAACTTAGCCTAAGTCGACTACTTTGTGAAGAGAAAGCTGATTACAAATGCACCACCCTCGCAGGCGGCTAGGGACGATCCATATCAGCCTGATCAGCGGAGCTTAGCGTCGCGGGAAGTCTCCATCCTGATGGATATGGATGGCGTGGTGTTTCAGCGTAAACCGCACCTGTCCCTCGCACCTGGCGCAAGCCGGAAACACCTCGCCCTCCCGTAGTGTTGCCTCGTGCGCCTCGCGGTGACCTTGGTGGTCGACTCGGTACACTCCCGAAACCGGAACCCGCTCCGTTGGCTTATACGCTTGCTCAGCCATACAGTCTTACCCCGAGAAATAGTGAGCATTGTAACGCGGTAGGGAACGCGTCATTCAGGAAATCGATATCCCAATAGCGGAGTTGTTTTTTGGAAGACCGGCTCGCACCAGAGGGAATTTATCCCTCGTTGACCAGCGAGCCGATGCGCTCACCCATCACCACGCGCTGAATATTGCCGTGCTGATTGAGATTGAAGATTACGATGGGAAGATTGTTTTCGCGGCAAAGCGCGATGGCGGTGGCGTCCATCACCCGCAGTCCCAGCCGCAGCACATCCATGTAGCTGATGTGGTCGAACATGGTGGCGTCTTTCACCAGCACGGGATCGTGCGGTGTAGATGCCGTCGACCTTGGTGGCTTTCAGGATGGCGTCGGCTTTGATCTCCATGGCGCGCAGGGAGGCGGCGGTGTCGGTGGAGAAGTAAGGATTGCCGGTGCCGCCGGCGAAGACCACGACGCGGCCTTTCTCCAGGTGCCGGATGGCGCGGCGGCGGATGAACGGCTCGGCCACCTGGTTCATCTCGATGGCGCTCATCACGCGGGTAAACGTGTTCTGCTTTTCCAGCGCGTCCTGGAGGGCCAGCGCATTGATCACCGTGGCCAGCATGCCCATGTGATCGGCGGAGACGCGGTCCATCAGCTTGGCCTGCTCGGCCACGCCGCGAAAGAAGTTGCCGCCACCGACTACGATGGCGATCTCGATGCCCAGGCGATGCACCTCGGCGATCTCGGCCGCAATTTCGTGCACCCGCTGGTTATCGACACCAAAACCCTGTCCGGCGGCCAGCGCCTCGCCTGACAGCTTGAGCAGAATGCGTTTGTAAACCGGAGCGTCCATGCTTGGCAAATACCTGACTGGAGAAGTGACAATTCAGTTTAGCAGGATAATTGTTGCGATTAGCGACGCGCCCGGCGAAGGGAAACCAGAGAACGTTTCCCGCGATGGGAGCGCGGCCGGCGATTCCCCACTCATGTGCATCGGGCCGGCACTACTTTCCGGCCAACCGCGGTACAGTAGATTGAGAAGCCATTTCTCATGGACAATCTTGACGATCTTCTGCAGCGTGTCTTCCAGCTTCCGCACTTTCGTCCTCACCAGCGAGAAGTGATACAGGACGTAGTGGATGGCAGAGACGTCGTCTGCGTCATGCCGACGGGCGCGGGCAAGAGCCTGTGCTTCCAACTTCCAGCGCTGCTGCTGCAAGGCCTCACCGTCGTCGTGTCTCCCCTGATCTCGCTGATGGCGGATCAAGTGAAACAACTGCGCCAGCTTGGCGTTCCCGTGCTGTTCCTGAACAGCTCACAGAACCATGAGGAGCAGCGCGAAGTATTCTCCGAACTCAAGCGAGGTTTTGCGGGACTGCTCTATGTCGCGCCCGAACGGTTCCCGGCGCCGTCGTTCCAGCGCATCCTGCCGGAGTTGAAGACGCGGCTCTTCGTGGTGGACGAAGCCCACTGCCTGAGCTTCTGGGGACACGATTTCCGGCCGGAATATATGCGGCTGGCCGAGGTGCGCGAGCATTTGGGAACGCCGGTCACCATGGCCCTGACCGCGACGGCCACTCCTCATGTGCGGGACGACATCGTCAAGATGCTGGGATTGCGCAGCCCCGAAGATGCATGTCACCGGCTTCGATCGGCCCAATCTCACCTATGCCTGCCGCCGCATCGATCGCGAAGCCGAAAAGGATGCGGCTCTGCTGCATGGTCTCTCGCAGCCAAGCGGGCAGCGGCATCGTCTATTGCGCAACTCGCCGGCTGGTGGAGCAACTGGCGGCGTTGTTCGCAGGACATTTTCCCAACCGCACGGTGCGCGCCTATCACGCCGGCATGGACGCCGAGTCGCGCAAGAAAAGTCAGGAAGACTTCATGGCGAACGCCGGTGCGGTGGTGGTGGCGACCAACGCTTTTGGCATGGGGATCAACAAGCCCGACATCCGCTTTGTGGTGCATTACAACATTCCCGCCAGCCTGGAGGCGTACTACCAGGAAGCGGGACGCGCCGGTCGCGATGGCCGGCCGGCGCAGTGCATTCTGTATTGCAGTCCGCGCGACCGGTTTACCCAGGAATTCTTCATCGACAAGATTGGCGAGAACAACTCCGAGCTTTCACCGGAGCAGATTGCGACGCTGCAAGGTTATGCCCGGCAGAAGCTGGATCAGGTATTCAATTATGCCTACCGGCTGCGCTGCCGCCGTCGCGCCATTCTCGACTACTTCGGCGACGGTACGGCCGTGACGCAATGCGTTTGCGACGTTTGCCGCGGAGACGTTCGTGCTCGCCCTGCAGCGGACACTGTTTCGCTGCGGCGCACGGCAAAGCCGAAGATGAAACCGAGCCAGCTCGAACGACGGCCCTCTCGATCAGGCCGGCGAACTACGATTCGATCGCCTTCGGAAAGTGCGAGCAGCATTGGCGGCGGAGAAAAACTGGCCGGCCTTTTGTATCGCTCATGATTCGGTCTTGCGCGAGGTGGCGCGAGTCGCGCCCAAATCGTTGGATGCGCTGGCAGAAATCCGAGGCATAGGCGGGGACAAACTGGAGAAGTTCGGGGCAGTGTTTCTTAAGGCAGTGAAAGAGGGGTAGGAGCGGCTCCAAAGTAGCGTTAATTGCCCATTCGCCAGGATGCGTCACGGAGGTGGTTGAAGTTAACGATTTCAATCCCATCACTTTGCAGGGATTGAGATAGCCGGAAGTCGTCGGTTAGGACTAGGTATTGGTCCTTCGCTAGGGCGGCGATCACTGCATCCGTAAGTCCAAAGTTCGCCCACCGATTAGTAAGAGCGGTGGAACTCACCACATGCTGTTCCCCAAGCAGCCCAACGCGGGCAGCAAAGGACGCAAAGTATGCGGTTCTCCTGTTCTCCGGTACAGCGTTGGACAGATTACTAACCTCAGTCAGAATGTTGGGGGTGGTAATCACCTTAGAGAACTGCCCAAGAAAGCGTACGAGTAGGTCGAAGTCCTCATCCGTGAAGGTCGCAAGCCGCTTGTTGATGGCGATTTGTCTGCGTTCGTAGCTACCAAGGAAGAGAAGGAGTAGAAGGTTGGAATCAACCAGCACGCCCGATCCGCCGTACGTCAGAAGCCTCTCATTTACATCTGCCATTTTACGCTGCTGCCAGCGGTCTAATCTTTATCGAGATGAGTTTTCCCGTGTCAGCCTGCAGCTTGACAACCTTGTACTCCCGCTCCCTCAGGCCGCTACGAGCGGGTTTGGTGCCAAGCAAGGAGCGGGAAAACTGAGAGTGATGAGCCAAGACTGCTGATCTTCAGTAAGCTCAATTTCTTCCAGCAGCGTTAAACGAACCGGAACCTCCAGCACGTCAGACAGGTAGCCTTTCGCCAGTTCCACCGCCTTCTTAACATCGATGGGCATAGCCGATCTCCTCCACAAGCATAACAGGGCGGGATAAATCTCCCGCCCTGTTATTGTTCATTATTTGTGGGAACGGCTAGTCTTCGGCAGCGTCGCCGGCCTTGCTGATGGCGATGGTCTCGCCTATGTCGCCTACCTTGAAGCGGGCGAAGCGGCGGACCGAGATGTTCTCGCCCAGCTTGCCGACGACGGTGGCGATCAACTGCTGCACCGTCATGGTCTGGTCTTTGATGAAGGGCTGCTCGTACAGGCAGACCTCCTCGTAGAACTTGGCCATCTTGCCTTCGACGATCTTCTCGATCACCGGAGCCGGCTTGCCGGTCTGCTGCTGCCTGCGCGCGATAGATGTCTTTCTCCTTCTCGAAAGCTTCGGGAGTGACATCTTCCTTGCGGATGAAGCGCGGATCGGTGGCGGCGATGTGCATGGCGATGTCGTGCACCAGGCCCTTGAAGTCGTCGGTGCGGGCGACGAAATCGCTCTCGCAATTGACTTCGACCAGCACGCCGATCTTGCCTCCGGCGTGGATGTAGCTGGCCACCGAGCCTTCGCTGGTGGCGCGCGTCGCCTTCTTGGCGGCGGTGGCAATGCCCTTCTTGCGCAGAATGACGATGGCGCCCTCGACGTCGCCCTTGCTCTCGGTGAGGGCGTTCTTGCAATCCATCATGGGCGCGTTGGTTTTGTCGCGAAGCTCTTTAACTTGTGCGGCGGAAATGTTCACGGATGTAGTGCTCATCTTTCGGGAAACCTCGGCTATTAGCTCTTAGCTGTTAGCTCTTAGCAAGGCGTGCGAAAAGCATCCATTGCCAGGAGTCTAAAATCCGGTTTCGCTATCTTCGTTTACTAAAAGCTAAGAGCTAAAAGCTAAGAGCCAACGTGACAGCTAAGAAATAGCCCGCGCTAAGTTGACGCGCGGGCCTGGGAACCACTCGTCGTCTCGATCTGTCTAGGCGCTGGTATTTTCGGCGGCGGCACGCCGGCCGCCCTTGCCCAGCACTTCTTCCATGCTGACTTCTTCCGAGTCGTCGATGCTCGACACCGGAAGCGGCTTCGGCAGCTTCGCCTTCGGGGCTGGCAGCAGCGGCTTCGGCAGCCTCGCTGTACTGCACGCCGGCGGCAAGATCAGCCATCTGCTTGTCGGTCACCGCCTGCGAGCCTTCGACCACCGAGTCGGCAATCTTCGAGGCGAACAGCCGGATGGCACGCAGCGCGTCGTCGTTGCCCGGAATCACGTAATCCACTTCAGTCGGATCGCAATTGGTATCGACCACGGCAACCACCGGAATGCCCAGCTTGCGCGCTTCCTTCACCGCGATCTGCTCTTTGTTGGAGTCGATCACGAACAGCATGTCGGGCAGGCGATTCAGATTCTTGATGCCGGCAAGGTTGGCCTGGAGGTGCTTGCGCTCGCGCTCCAGCTTGACAACTTCCTTCTTCGGCAGCAGCTCGTAGCGGCCATCGGTGGCCATCTCGTCGAGCTCTTTCAGCCGCTTCACCGACTTCTGCACCGTCACCCAGTTGGTGAGCAGTCCGCCCAGCCAGCGCTGGTTGACATAGAACATGCCGCAGCGGCTCGCCTCTTCGGCGATGGCGTCCTGCGCCTGGCGCTTGGTGCCGACAAACAGCACCAGCTTGCCTTCGGCTGCCTGGTCCTGCACAAACTTGGACGCTTCCTTGAACATCTTCAGCGTCTTCTGCAGGTCGATGATGTAAATTCCATTGCGTTCGCCAAAGATGAATTCCTTCATCTTCGGGTTCCAGCGTTTCGTCTGATGCCCGAAGTGAACGCCCGCTTCGAGCAACTCCTTCATCGTGATATTTGCCAAGCTACCTCCTAGGTTGGCTTGCATCCTTTGCGGTGCCCGGTCCGGCTTACTGCTGCCCGGCTTCGGGTTGCGCTCGGGATTGCTTTTCCCGTCGCCCGCCCTGTGATCGCAGGTGCGGGAAGATTTCGTTCCGGTAACTTCTGTCTTGAACTCGCCCCCGGAACCAAAGAGCGAGCAGTTGCCAGTAGTCAGCTGCCAGTCGCCAGTTTTCACTGGCTACTAGCGTTTCGAGAACTGGAATCTCTTACGAGCGCCCTTCTGACCGTACTTCTTGCGCTCTTTCTCGCGAGCATCGCGGCGCAGGAAGCCTTCGGCTTTCAGCTTGGCGCGCAGCTCAGGATTGAACTCCTGCAGCGCGCGCGCAATTCCCATGCGCACCGCGCCGGCCTGGCCGTTCACGCCGCCGCCCTTGACCGTACAAACGATGTTGAAGGTGCCACTGGTTTCCGTCAGCACCAGCGACGACTTCGCCATGATGCGCTGCGCCTCGGTGACGAAAGTGCTCATCGAACGCCTTGCCGTTAACCTTGAACTCGCCGCTGCCAGGGCGAAGGAACACGCGAGCCACGCTCGATTTGCGGCGACCCGTACCGTAATACTGAACCAGTTCTGCCATCTTTTATCCGTTGGGAGCCAGGCTCCCTTTTGATCCTTCCCAGAAATTTTGAAGGGGCGCGCCTTCAGGCACGCCATGCCGCTTCTCTGTATCTTGTCATCCCGAGGAGGCCTTCAGGCCGACGAGGGATCTGCTTTACTGCTGTCCCTACTCCACCCCGCCAAGCAAAAAACCGGCGCTTGTCGGGGACCCCGGTACGGGACTCGTTTTTGTTTTTCGACTCTACCCAGCGCTTCCGCGCTGGGCTAATCACTTTAGCCCTTCGGGCTCGAGAATCTGCGTCTGCTTCCGTTGCGAACCCGAACAATCTCGTCAGTTTCGACAGTAAAGCCGAAAACAAAACCATCGGCGGGATGGGCTAAAACTTCGCCCACCTGCCTGCTTACTTCGCGAGCCGCCGCGATGGCTTCCGGCTTCTGCGCCGAATGGGGATGCTTGTCGTCGCGATAGACTTTCAGCTTGCCGGCCATGGCGCGACCCAGCTTGGTGTGGGGCAGCATGCCGGTGATGGCCTCTTCCACAATCCGCTCCGGCTTGCGGGCCAGTCGCTTCTTGTACTCCTCGGACTTCATGCCGCCGGGGTAGCCCGAGTAGTTGTAATAAACCTTGCTGTCGGCCTTCAGTCCCGTGATGCGGATCTTGGCGGCATTGATCACGATGACGTGATCGCCGGTGTCCATGAACGGCGTGTACTTGGGGCTGTCCTTGCCAGAGAGGATGCGCGCCACACGAGTGGCCAGCCGGCCCAGAGTCTGGCCGTCGGCATCAATGACAAACCACTTGCGCGCAATTTCCCCCTTGGGGAAATAGGTTGACATCTCTAAACTCTCCCAGTATTTGAAAAAACCGCGAAAGAGCCGCTCGGTTCAGGCGCTGGACGCGCAGAGACCTTCAGGCGGGCAAACGCAGGACTACGAAAGATTTAAGAATAGACTACCGGCGTCGCGATTGTCAATAAAAGCGACAACCGTTGTCAGCCCTGCGATCTACTTCCTTCACCCCTTATTCTACATCACCGCACACTGGCAGCAGTCGTCTTGCTGCTAGGTCTATGTGGTTGTCTTCCTCTCTTGCCAGCTTCAGGCCAATGCGGGACAGCCTTTGCAATCGGATCCGTTTTGCGGTTGCATTTCCAGACGAGCCCGTGGAAAATCAGGCCACTTGAACGCGAGCAGGATCTTGAGTTCTTCTCGAATTCCAACCTTGCAGAAAAGTCCCAGCTACAATGAGGCAAAGGATGATGGCCAACCCGGAACAACAGCCCAATCGTGTGACCACCTGGCGAACGGCAGGCGCGGTGCAAGCGCTCGTCATCGCCTTCGTGTTGACAATGCTCGCAGCCCAACCGTCCCCAGCGCAAACCTTCAACGTCATTTACAACTTCGATTTGCAGACTGGCCAGTCGCCCTGGTCGGGACCGACCATGGATCGGGCCGGCAACCTGTATGGCACGACCTTTAACGGCGGCAGCAGCGGCAACGGCGTGGCCTACAAGCTGACCCGCGCCGGCTTGGGCTGGATCTTCACTCCGCTTTACAGCTTTGCCGGGGGCAGTGACGGTGCCCATCCCTATGCCGGAGTAACCGTCGGCCCGGACGGTGCGATTTATGGGACCACCTACTACGGAGGCGGCTCGGGATGCGGCCTGGGATGCGGCACGGTCTACCGGCTGTCTCCTCCACCAACCACGTGCAATAGCACGCTGTGCGCCTGGAATGAGACCGTGCTGTACCGCTTCAACGGTGGTGCCGACGGCGCCCTGCCCTTTGCTGCCGTGGCTTTCGACCAGGCCGGCAATCTCTACGGCACCACCCTCTCTGGCGCCGGAAACGGCTGTGGCGGGAACGGTTGCGGGATTGTTTACAAACTGACGCGTTCCGGCGGGACGTGGACGGAGTCGATCGTGCATACCTTTACCGGCGGCGCTGACGGCTCCTCGCCACACGCCGGGCTCGCGGTGGACAGTGCGGGCAATCTCTACGGCACAACCACCTTGGGGGGAAACGACGGCTACGGCGTGGTTTTCCAGATGACGCCCTCGGGCGGAGGCTGGAACGAGAACGTGCTCTACACCTTCACCGGCGGAGCCGACGGAGGCAGCCCGCTCTCCGGCGTGATCTTCGACAGCCTGGGCAATCTTTACGGCGGCAATGCGCTTGACGGCAGCGCGCCTTGCAAAGTTTACGAACTCTCTCCCTCGGGAGGCAGCTGGAGCTTTGCTCTGCTGTACAGCTTTACCTATGAGCAAGGCGCAAACTGCGCGCGCAATCTTAGCTTCGATAATTCGGGCAATCTCTATGGGACCACCGCCGGCGGCGGCAGCTACGCTAATGGCGTGGTCTTCGAACTGTCGCGTGCGGGAGGCAGCTGGACCTACACTAACCTGCACGAGTTTACCGGCGGGAACGACGGGGAAGACTCCTACAGCAACATCGTCTTCGACTCGTCCGGCAATCTCTATGGAACCGCCTCGCTGGGCGGAACCCATGGCGCGGGCGTCGTGTTTCAACTCACGCCCTGAAGCAGAGTCCCTCCATATGCGATCCGGCGCGGCGATTCGCGCCGGGTCCGTGGGGTCAACGACAACTGACAACTGCCCCACCCCCTCCCCCTTTTCGCCTGTAAATTCTTGAAAACACAGGCGACCGTCCGCAAAATCTTGAGCCCGCAAGAGATGCACGGAAAATCTTGAGCGGCAACGACTTATAGGAACAATCGCGGCGACGCAGAGGGCAGGAACGGAATTTTGACGGCAGACGGTGGGCGACCACAACGGTCAACGACGAACCCCCCAGACACTAAGCGGGCAGGAGCGCCGGGGTAAGGCGGATCCTACCCTAACAACTGAATGCTAACTCCTATTACGAATCCGTCAAGATAACGAAGGTACAGTGCGGGCGATTGTACTTTCGTAACCGGCAAAATCGCTGCCCTTCCCAAACTGAAACGCGCGCAGGCGGCGGAGTGTGCCGCCCCTGAACGGACTCCGTTTTGTTCGGTGCTGGGTCAGCTGGTTAAATTGATTCCTGCCGGTTTCACAGGCCGCTGGAAAAGTCGAAAAAGCCGATTCCTCGCGGGCTGAAGCCCACGAGGAATAACAAAAATAAGGGGCTTGTACGGCGCACCTAAAGGTGCGCCCCTTCAAACACGGTACGAAATGGCGATAGGGAATGTGTGCCCAGGTTCGCGTCCTTCTTTTGGACGATAACCTGGGCAAGAGGCAGGTTCGGGCGTGGGTGCCGAATATCTTCGAGTCACAATCCGCAAAACCTACATCGTTCCGGTTTCTGGGTACAACGGTCCCCAGGTTAGCCCAACTGCAGGGCGAACCTGGGGCACGAGCACGGTACGAGCACGAGCTTGATCTGCTTACTAATGGACCGCGGGCTACGCCGCTACGTCTTCGTTGGCCGGTTCCGGTTCCTTCAGTCTTCCGGCCATCGCTCCGAGCCAGGTTTTCAGGATGACGTACAGCACCGGAATGAAGATGAGGTTCAGCACGGTAGAGAACAACATGCCTCCCACGATCGCCGTGCCTACTGAGTGCCGTCCCAGCTTGCCGGCGCCGCTGGCAAAGTAGAGCGGCAACACGCCCAGGATGAAGGCGAACGACGTCATCAGGATCGGCCGCAAGCGCAGTTCCGCGGCCTCAATCGCCGCCTCGATGACCGTACGGCCGCGCTCGATTAGCTGCTCGGCGAACTCTACGATCAGGATGGAGTTCTTCGCCGACAAGCCGATCAGCAAGACCAGCCCGATCTGCACGTAGACGTCGTTCACCAGTCCGCGCATGGAGACGAACAACAGCGCGCCCAGCACCGCCATGGGCACGGCCAGCAGAATAATGAAGGGCAGCGCAAAACTCTCGTACTGTGCGGAGAGCGTCAGATAAACCACCAGCAGGCCGAGGCTGAAGATGATGATGGCCTTGCCGCTGGCTTCTACTTCTTCCAAGGCCAGTCCCGACCAGCTATAGGACATGCCTTGCAGCATGTTCTGCTTGGCCAGATCCTGCATCGCTTTCAGGCCCTGGCCGGAGCTGTAACCGGGAGCCGCGGCGCCGTCGATTTCCGCCGAGCGGAAGAGGTTGAAGTGGCTGATGACTTGCGGCCCGGAGGTCTCCTTCAACGATACGATATTGTCGAGCGGTACCAGGCCATTGGTATCGGAGCGCACGTAGTATTGCCGCAGATCGCGCGACGTCATGCGAAACGGCTGATCGGCCTGAACATAAACGCGGTACGAACGATTGTTGAAGTCGAAATCGTTCACGTATTGCGAGCCCATGTAGACGCCCAAGGCTTGCGTCACCTGGCTGATGGGCACGCCGATGGCTTTGGCTTTCTCGCGATCGATCTGCACCAGTTGCTGCGGATCGTTGGCGGTATAGCTGGTAAACAATCCGGTGAGGTCGGGACGCTGCCGGCTGGCGGCCACGATCTTATGCGCGACCGTGTCCAGGTCCTCCAGCGTATTGCGTCCCAGATCCTGTAACTGGAATTGGAATCCGCCAAAGCTTCCGATACCGTTGATGGCCGGCGGCTCAAAGGCAACTACAATGGCTCCGGGGACGCCGAAGAGTTTCGGCGACACTCGAGCCACGATGTCGCTGGCGGCATGTCCCTTGCCTTTGCGATCGTCAATCGGCTTGAGCGGCGCGAAGATCAAGTCCATAGTTCGGCGAACTGCCTCCGGAAAGCGAGAAGCCGGGAACGGCGAATGTGCCGAAGACGTCGGGATCGGCGCGAAGAATCTTTTCCGCCTGCTGGGCAACATTGGTCGTGTAGGAGAGCGAAGCTCCGGGTGGCGCTTGCACCACGACGATGAAGTAGTTCTGGTCTTCTTGCGGCACGAAGCCGGTGGGAACATGGACGTACATGTAGGCCGTGACCGCGAGTCCGACCAGGAATAGCGTGACCACCGCGTAGCGATACTTCAGCACCTTGGTAATCACCTTGCCGTACGCCGTACCTAGACCGTGAATCGCGCGATCGATGCCGTGAGCGAATTTCCGGTAGCCGCGCGAGAGAAAGCCGATATGGGTCCAATCGAGCACAGAATATTTGTGTTCTTCATTACGCAGCAGGATCGCCGCCAGCGCCGGCGATAGGGTCAGCGCGTTGAACAGCGAGATCGCAATCGCGAAAGCGATGGTCAGCGAAAACTGTTTGTACAGAATGCCGGTGGTTCCAGGGAAGAACGACACTGGCACGAATACCGAAATCAGCACCAGAGAGGTTGCGATGACAGCGCTGGACACCTCGGCCATGGCCACTGAGGTCGCGGTGTGCGGGTCGGTCCGGTCCTCGTTGATGTGCCGCTGCGCATTTTCGATGACCACAATCGCGTCATCGACCACCAGTCCGGTGGCGAGCGTGATACCGAACAAGCGTCAGTGAATTGATGGAGAAGCCGAAGATCTTGACGAAGGCAAACGTGCCAATCAGCGATACCGGAATGGTGACCGCCGGAATGATGGTGGCTCGCCAATCCAGCAGGAACAGGAAGATCACGATGATGACGATAAGGACGGCTTCTTCCAGCGTGGTCACTACTTCCCGCACCGAGTCGCCCACTACCGTCGTCGTGTCGAAGGCGATGACGTACTTGATTCCGGGAGGAAACGACTTCGCGAGTTCCGCCAGTTCAGCTTTTGCGGCTTTGTCGACTTGCAATGCGTTGGCATTCGACAACTGCTGGACGCCCACGCCGATGGCTTCGTGGCCGCTATAGAGAAGATTGGTGTCGTAACTTTCGGCGCCAATCTCGGCCCGCCCAACATCCTTGAGTTGCACAATGCTGTTCTTGGTGTTCTTAAGGATGATGTTCTCGAACTCCCTGGGATCGGAGAGCCTGCCGACTACCCGCAGCGTGACCTGGAAGTTTTGCTTGGGATCGGCCGGCGGACGGCCTAACTGTCCGGCAGGGATTTCGACATTCTGCTCCTGCAGAGCCGCCACCACGTCAGCCGCAGTCAATTGCCGTGCAGCCAGTTTGGTGGGATCGAGCCAGATGCGCATAGCGTACTTGCGCTCGCCAAAGATCACCACGTCGCCCACGCCCGGAATGCGCTTCAACGCGTCTTTTACATAAACGTCCAGATAGTTGGAGATGTACTGGTTGGAAAGGCTATTGTCGGGCGAATAAAATCCAGCGGCGAAGACGAAGTTCGGATTCGCCTTGGTGATGGTCACGCCGGTGTTCTTGATTTCCTGCGGCAGCCTGCCCTGAGCGGTGGCCACGCGGTTCTGCACGTCCACGGCCGCGATGTTCAGGTCATAGCCGGTGCGGAAGGTCACGTTGATGCTGCTGGTGCCGTCGTTGGAACTGGTCGAGGTGATGTAGTGCATGCCCTCGACGCCGTTAATCTGCTGCTCCAGAGGAATGGTGACGGCCGACTCCACCACTTGCGCGTTCGCGCCCACATAATTGCTGGTGACGGTGACTTGCGGCGGAGCCAGGTCAGGATAGAGCGAAATCGGCAGAGTAGGAATGCAGACCGCGCCCGCCAGAATAATCAGCAGGGCGCACACGGTCGCAAAAATCGGCCGCTTGATAAAGAAATCAACCAAGGTAATTCTCGATTTCTCGCCGCGACTGGCAGCGGCGGAATGAACCACGGGATTGCGGCCGGCTAGCTGATCGGCTGCACAGGAGTCCCATCGATGAGGAACTGGGTACCGGAGACGATTACTTTTTCTCCTTGCTTCAGTCCACCCTTGACCGCGTAATCATTGCCGATCGTGTCCCCCAGGGTTACGGAACGCTGCTTGGCGACCGTGCTTCCGTTGACTTGGGTGGCAACGTAGACGAACGGCTGTCCTCCGATGCGAGTGACCGCCAGCACCGGAACCGTCGGAGCGGGACTGGTGCTCCAGATCACGCGCGCCTTTACCAGTTGCTCGGTGCGAAAACGATCGAGCGAACCGTGGATCGGCGCCTTGACCAGAACGCCCTGCACCGCGTTGTCGACCTGCTGCGAGATGAAGTAGACGCTTGGTGTTCTCGATCACCTCGCCGGTCGTGGTCACAATCTGCACCGGGAGACCCATGCGGATATCGGCCGAGCGCTCGGTCGGAATATAGATGTAGGCTTCCAGTTCGGCGTTCTCATCCACCGTGGTCAGCAGGGTCTGGGGAGAAACATAATCCCCGACGTGCACGGGAATGTCGCCCACGACTCCGGCGAAAGGCGCAGTGAGTGTGTAATACGCCAGTTCGCGTTGCTGGGTGACGTGCGGGCAGCTTTCGAAGCCTCCCAGTCAGCCTTGGAATTGTCGTACGCCTGCACTGCCTGGTCATAATTCTGCTTGCTGGTTACGCCCGCATCAAACAAATGCTGCTGGCGATCCAGTTCGCGCTGGGCGTAGTCGAAGACCGCTTTCTTCTGCGCTTCGGTGCTGACCTGCTGATCGACCGTCGCCTGCTGTTTCAGCGGATCGATGGTCATCAACACCTGTCCGGCATGGACATGATCGCCCGACTTCACCAGGATTCGGGTCAGCGAGCCATCCACCTGCGGCTGGATGGTGGCCGAGCGCCGGGACTTGATGGTGGCCACGTACTCGTCGGTCTGCGGGACCTGCGCCAAGTCGACCGTCTTGGTATTGACCGGCAGGGCCTGCGGTGGCGCCTGCTTGGCTTCCGTCTTGCTGCAACCCGTAGTCGAAAGAATCGCCCAGCTTAGAACTAGAACCGTGAGAATGCTTTTCAAATTCATCATCCCCGAAAAGAGTAACGTAGTTAACAGATGCTCCATCGCCCTGGAGAGGTGCAGGAATCGCCTTGCGGGAGCCAGGGCCGGGGTTGGCTGACCGGCTCCAAGAAACCGCTTCTCAGGTTCTCTCGGTCCGCCTGTCAAGACGCAGGTCTGTTGCTAGGAAGGGCCAGCGGTCGCTATCAGTGGTTGGTTGTCTCGCGAGCTGCGGTAATCTTCTCGTGCGACGGTTCGCTGGCCGGTGACAAGTCCGTTATCCGGGTGCGTAACCCGCTCTGAAGAGCAGAGATAGAAAATGCATGGAGAGCCTGAGTCGCTTTGGCAGTTAGCGTCACCCGTATTCCGTGAAGTCTTACCAGTAATCTATCTTCAGCGGTCAGAGGGAGGGTTACATCTTCCGGGAGTTCCACCTCGAGCAGCGGCAGTCGACCCAAGTCTATTCTTCCCACCATCACATGGCAGGTTAGGACGGGGGCGGCTCCGGAGGTCTCCACCGAAAAGCCGCGCAGGCGGATCTCAGCCCCTTCCTGGTCTGATCTGTTTGCAGCGGGCTGGGCGTTCGTTTGAATTGGATGTCGCAGACTTTGATTCTGGTCTGTCGGCAGGAGCGGCGCAATGAATCGATAACCCATTCCAACAGTCGTTTCTATGAACCGGGGACGGCCTGGGTTGTCGCCCAATGACGCACGGACCTTACGAACGGCGGTGTTGATGCTGCGCTCAGTATCCAGGAATACGTCGTCACCCCAAAGCCTGGCGACGATTTGTTCCCGCGGCACGAGTCTCCCCGCATGTTCCAGCAAGAGAAACAGAAGCTCTAAAGGAATACGTTCGAGTTTAATCGTGCGGCTTCCACGCCGCAACTGATACCGCTCTCGATCCGCCTCAAAAGTGGCAAAGCGGAAGATCTTCTCCAAAGTGGCCAGTCCCTTCTAACCCAAACCTGACAGCAAAACTGTGGCGGCTGCCGGAAAAACGGGGCCGATAGTAATTCGAAACCGATTATGACTCCTGCTCCGGGTCCGTTCGTTGTCCTGGAGCAACCCCGTTGTTGCTTTCGCGCACTGAGAGAGCAAAGCAGGTGTTGTGAAGCTTGGACCGATCACGAGGCCTCAGACTCTTCGGCCTGTAAGTCTCATGGTCCCCAGACTTGGGATATATCCGGTAAGCAATGATCTACACTCCAGGACCCCTGAATGTAAAGAACTTTCCTGCGGATTACCTCCCAGCGGCTCATTTTCTTCACCTAATCTCCATGCTTTCTTCACATTTCTTCACTCTGGCTCCATTTACTACGGAGCCGATCTGGAGCACTGTTCAACTCGCACCTCAGACGACTTTCACGGAATCCTGCCGCAGGTCCGCCATGGACCTGTGAGGTATGTGTAATCGACAAAATTGTCCTCGTGGGGGGGACCAACGACGATGAAAAAGATTCGCCACTCTCTCAGTGTCTCAACGCTCGTCATCAGCGCGATGCTCGCAAGCTTGGGGGTAACCCCGCTGATGGCGCAAGACTGGCCGATGTTTGGAACCGATATAACTAACACCGCCACCGCCACGCAAACCAGTCTGACGAAGGGTAACGTGGGCCGTCTGGCGCCGAAATGGGTATTTGCAACCGGTGGAGATGTCTCGGCCCGTGCCGCTTTGGTAAATGGCGTACTGTACTTTCCCGACTGGACAGGAAATCTCTACGCCGTCAACGCGAGCACTGGCTCGCTGGTCTGGTCACACCAGTTTTCTGACTACGGCTTGTCCGCAGGCACCGTTTCCCGCAGCACCCCGGCAGTAGCCAACGGCGTTTTGTACATCGGGACTCAGTACAATTCCACCGGGGCAACCGGCTGGATGCTCGCCATCAATACCCAGACCGGTAATCTAGTTTGGAAGACGCAGCCAGATACTTCCAACAGCTTCCCGGTAATCACCAGTTCGCCGGCTTATGCTAACGGTGTTTTGTACTTCGGCATGACCTCGGACGAAGAGTTTGCCGCAGCTTATCCTCCTTACCCCTGTTGCTCGGCTCGTGGCAGCGTCGTAGCTCTGAATGCCGCGACCGGTGCGAAGCTGTGGCAGACCTTCACCGTTCCCGCTTCCGGATATAGCGGCGCTGCGGTTTGGGGCAGCAATCCGGTAGTCGACGTATCGCGCGGCACGGTTTATGTCGGTACCGGCGACAACTACAGCCACCCGACAGACCCGACCTATCTCGCCTGCCTCGCCGCTGGCGGCCACGAAGCAAGCTGCCTGCCGGCTAACGATTACGTTGACTCCCTGCTGGCGCTTTCAACGGCCGACGGGCATGTCAAGTGGTCGCAGCGGATGGTGAATTGGAACGCATACGGCTACACCAATGGTAGCGATGACTGGAACGTTGCCTGCGCTTTTGGCGGACCCAACTGCCCGGCGAATCTCTCCAATGAACCTACCGGTCCGGATTTCGACTTCGGCTCGGCGCCGAACGAGATCACTTACACCGGCGGCAAGGGCGGCCACCACACCATCATCGGCGCAGGCCAGAAGAGCGGCATCTACTACGCCTTCGATCCTGACACCGGCGCCGTGCTGTGGCAGACGCAGGTCGGCCCCGGCTCTTCGCTCGGCGGTATGGAGTGGGGTTCAGCTTCCGACGGCACCAGCATCTACGTAGCCATCGGCAACCTGTACGGCATCCCCTACTCGGGCGGCAATGCAGGTTCCTGGGCAGCGCTGGATCCGGCAACGGGCGCCATCCAGTGGCAGGTGGCCGATCCTAACGGCGCGGTCGACCTCGGACCGCTGGCGGTAGCCAAAGGCGTAGTGTACGTTGAGTCCATGTCAGGCACTGCCGGTGCGCCGACGATGTTCGCGCTCGACGCTTCTAGTGGTCGTACGCTGTGGAGCTACGCGGCCGGTTCGTCGGTGATTGCTGGCGCAACCGTCTCCGGCGACAGCGTGTACTGGGGTTCCGGCTACACGCACTTGGGCATTCCTGGTTACACGGGAAACAACAAGTTCTACGGCTTCTCGAGGAACGGGAACTAACAGCAGACGAATTACCTTCGGTTCGCTCCGTGGCTGAACGAAAGTCACGGAGCGAATTCTCAAGCAAGTTAGACTCTCAATACCGCCGTGGAGGCATCATTCTCATGGGAACACAGCCGGCTCACAGAACATGCCTGATGGTTCTGCTGCTGATAGCCGGAGCGGTCGCCGGTGCAGCACAAAACATCGAGCGACTCCCAGACAGCGCTCGTAACGACGGGATGAGCTCGGAGCTCATCAAGACCGGCCTTTATATGATCTCCGGTCGGGGAAGCAATTCTGTTCTGCGCCTGAGCGCCAACGGCCTGATCCTTGTCGATGGAAAGCTTCCCGACAGCTACGATGCGTTGATGTTGCGCGTGAGAGCAATCTCGAAACAACCCATACGGGCACTCATCCTTACCGATTATGATGAGTCCAACATCGGCAACAACGCCAGGTTCCTCGAAGCTGGGACGCCGATCGTGGCGCAAGAGAATGCGAGAGCAGCTCTGGCTTCATACAATTCCGCATCCGATAAGACGGCTTCAGCCATCATTACCTATGCAAACGAGTACAAGATTCACTTGGGCGGCATCGACGCGCAGTTAATGCATTTCGGCAACGCATATTCCAACCACGATACGGTGGTCTATTTCCCCAACTTGAAAGTTGTCGCGGTGGGAGACCTGTTCGCTGCAACGCCCGATCCCGATTTCGCAGCAGGTGGAAGCCTGGTGGGATGGGGACCGGTGCTGGCGCAAATCCTGAAGCTGGACTTCGACGTCGTTGTGCCCAGCCAGGGACCGGTGATCACCCGGGCGGATCTGGAAGCGTTCAAAGCCAAAATCGACACGATGGTTGCGCGCGCGACGGGCCTGGTAAAGCAAGGTGTCCCCAAGGATCAGTTGATGGCTCAGCTGAAAACCGGCAATCCCGGCTGGCAGCTTAACTTCACTGGTGAACAACTGGATTTCTTTTACGCTGAATTATCGCGAGCGAAGTAGTTGTGCACGCCCCCGAGTCAAGCGCTTTGCGGCATGTGCGAGCGATGACTAGGGGCACCAAAGGAATACATCACGAGCCCGGCAATTACACGATCGTGCTCAAATTTCAAGCTTTGGCAGCGAAGTTTGCGAAACAGCGTGCGTCAGGAGCGAATCATTGTTTTATACTCTAGCGCACAAACCCTCAACCGAAGTTGGTCATCGAACAGCTTAAGGAGAGAACCATGGAATGGACCAGTCCTAAATTTGAAGAGATTTGTCTGAACTGCGAAATCAACTGCTACGCCAACGCAGAACTGTAAGCTGAGGGATGCGCATTGAGATTCTGGGCTCCGCCGCGGGAGGTGGATTTCCGCAGTGGAATTGCAACTGCCGGAATTGTCACTCCCTGCGAGCAGGAAATTTCTCCGGCAAGAGCCGCACCCAAACCCAGGTGGCCGTCAGCAATGACGGCCGCACATGGTTCCTGTTAAACGCTTCTCCGGATTTGCGAATGCAGATTGAGCGTACTCCGGCTCTGCAACCCCGCGTTAGGTGTTCGCGATTCCCCAATTGCAGGGGTGCTGCTTACCAGCGCCGACCTCGATCAGATTGCAGGATTACTGTCGCTCCGGGAGTTGCAGCCTTTCCGAATTTACTGCACACCTTCGCTACGCCGCATTTTGCGCGAGGACAACAGCGCATTTGGCATGTTGAATCGGGTTCCGCAACAAGTGTGCTGGACCGATATATCCCTGGGGCGAAGTTTCCCGCTGCTCACCATGGCGGGAGATGAGTCAGGAATCTGCTGCGAGGTATTTTCGCTGGGAAACAGGTATCCGGTGTACGTTTCGCCCGAGCGTACGGCGACGCTTACGCCTGAGGAGGCTTTGCTGGGCGTGAGGTTGACGGCGGCTTCGGGCGGACGTCTCGCCTACATGCCGGCCGTTCCCGCTATCGACGAGCGGTCGCTGCAACTTCTGGAAACTGCCGACCTGGTTTTGTTCGACGGCACGTTTTGGAGTGATGACGAGTTGATTCGGGTGCAAGGAAGCGGAGCCACCGCGCGCGAGATGGGGCATGTTCCCGTGTCCGGCGAGCGATGGAAGCTTGCGGGCGCTAGCTGGATTACAGCGTCCGCGTAAGGTTTTTGTGCATGTGAATAACACAAATCCCATGCTGGATGAATCCGGCCCTGAGTATCGCGAACTGGGATCGGCAGGCTGGGAGGTGGCGGAGGACGGGTGGCAATTCAATCTGTAGCAACGATTTCAGACTCGCATCTGCTTTCCGCGGAAGAACTGGCGGCGCGGCTGCGGCGGGTTGGCGAGGAACGATATCACCACCAGCATCCGTTTCACTTGATGATGCATGAGGGTAAGTTGAGCCGCGGGCAAATGCAGGCCTGGGCCTTGAATCGCTACTATTACCAGAGCCGCATTCCCATCAAGGACGCGATCATTCTTTCTCGCAGCGAAGACCCGGATTTTCGCCGGGCCTGGCGTAAGCGAGTTGTCGATCACGATGGCGATTCTGCGCAGGAAGGTGGCATCGAGCGCTGGATCCGGCTGGCGGAAGCGACCGGTCTCGACCGGCAACGCGTGATGGGCTGCGATGAAGTTCTGCCCGCGGTGCGCTATGCCGTGGATGCTTATCTGGATCTGGTGAAGAACCGAACTTTCCTGGAGGCAGTGGCCTCTTCGCTGACCGAGTTGTTTTCCCGCGACTTGATTGCGCTGCGCATGGATCGTCTGCGCCAGCATTATCCGTGGCTGTCGAGTGGGCTCGACTATTTCACGGCCCGCCTGCATCAGGCGCCGGAAGATGCGCGATTTGCTTTGCAATGGGTCACCGAGCATGCGCAGACGCGAGCGGAACAAGAGCTGGCGATCGCTGCGTTACGGGCGAAATGCGATATTCTCTGGGCGCAACTGGATGCGATTCATTTTGCCTACGTCCAGCCGGGATGGCCTCCGCCGGGCGCATTCCGCATGGAGTCCTGAACGTGCCTCGCCCCGAGCCAACCAGCCAGCCCCGCCTCGCACCCGGTTGCCGATGGAGCACCCAAGGCGAGCAACCAGTTGTGCTCTTCCCTGAAGGCATGATCAAGGTACAGGGGACGGGCCAGAACATCCTGGAACTTTGCGACGGTCAACGCACGGTGCAGGAGATCGTGGCAACGCTGGTGGAAAAGTACGGGACCGCTGATCCGCTGAAGATCACGGAAGACGTATCGAGTTTTCTGGAAGCTCTACAGCAGAAACGAATCGTGGATTACTGAATGATTCCTAACCCATTGGCGCTGATTGCCGAAGTCACGCATCGTTGCCCGCTGCACTGTGTTTATTGCTCTAATCCTTTGCAGCTGGTTGCGACCAAGGCGGAGCTTTCCACCGAGGAATGGATTCGCGTGTTTCAGGAAGCCAGCCGCCTCGGCGTTCTGCACTTGCATTTGACCGGCGGCGAACCGGCGGCACGGGCCGATCTGAAGGAACTCATTGCCGGCGCGCGACAAGCTGGTCTTTATACGAACCTGATCACTTCCGGACTGGGCGTGTCGGAGGCACGACTGGTCGAACTGGTGGAAGCCGGACTCGACCATATCCAGCTGAGCTTCCAGGACTCAAGAGACGAACCCGCGCGATGGATTGCGGGCGCCAAGGGTCATGCTTACAAGATCGTTCTTGCCGAGAAGATTCGCCAACTCCCGGTTGCTTTCACGGTGAACCTGGTGGTGCACCGGCAGAACCTCGACCACATCGAGGAGATGATTGAGTTCATCGAGCAACTCCAACCCGAGCGCATCGAGATTGCACATGCGCAATATTATGGTTGGGCGTTGAAGAATCGCGATACCCTGCTTCCGACTCCCCAGCAGTTGGAAAACTGCCTGCGCGCGGTGGAGCAGGCACAATCACGGCTGGCGGGAAAAGTGCGAATTGACAGCGTGGTTCCGGATTACTATGCCCGCTATCCCAAAGCGTGCATGGGTGGATGGGGAAGACGGTTGATGTTGATTGATCCTTCCGGCCAGGCGCTGCCTTGCCATGCGGCCGGAGTTATCCCGGACATGCAGTTCGACAACGTTCGTGAGCATCCGCTGGAATGGATATGGCAGGAGTCGGCGGCATTTCAAAGGTTTCGGGGAGAACAATGGATGCCCGAGCCCTGCAAGAGTTGTGACCGCCGGACAGAAGACTTCGGCGGCTGCCGCTGCCAGGCTCTCCTGCTTACGGGCGACGCGAATGCCACTGATCCGGTTTGTTCGCTATCACCCGATCATCACCTGATTGAGGTGGCACGGGCTGCTGCGAAATCCGACACCGCACAAGTCTCCTGGTCGTACCGAACTACCATGGGATGACCGCCGCAATCCCAAGCTCGGCTGCCCCATCCAATCAAAGCTCCGGTGTATTCAAGACTTTTCGTGCGCTTCGCCATCGCGACTTCCGGCTGCTTTGGGTCGGACTGGCCGTTTCTGCCGTCGGCACCTGGATGCAGATCGTCGCTCAGAGTCTGCTGGTTCTCAAGATCACCCACGGTTCGGCATTCGCCCTGGGCACTGTGTCGCTGGCGCAAGCTTTGGCATTTTTCCTTTTCGCGCTGGTCGGCGGAAGCGTTGCCGATCGTCTGGACAAGCGCCGCCTTCTGCTCTTTACACAAACTGGTTCTGCCGCACTGGCTATTTTGCTGGGCTTTCTCACTCTCTTCGGAGTCATCCGGCTTTGGATGATTCTTGTGCTGGCCTTCCTGAATGGAACTCTGTTGAGTTTCGATCAGCCCACACGCGGTGCACTGGTTCCGGTTCTGGTTCCCAAGGAAGATCTGGGGAACGCAATCAGCTTGCAATCCATGATTTTCAACGGGGCTTCGACACTGGGCCCAGCCCTGGCGGGATTTGGCGTGGCCACGCTCGGTTATGCCGGAAACTTCTTTCTAAACGGCGCCAGCTTTCTGGGGGTCTTGATTGCGTTGTACAGCATGCGTGTGCCGCAGGGACCGACCCATCAGCAATCGACCTTGCAGGCGATTCGCGACTGCGCTGGGTACTGTACGTCGCGACGCAGTTTTGCCCTGGGTATTATCCGGTTATGCTGCCCTGCTTTTTCTGGGACCATCGTCGGCTTTGATCTTGCCGGTTTATGCGGTGAAGATCCTTCATATCGGGCCCGAACGTCTGGGCTTGCTATTTTCCTCGGCTGGCGTGGGAACGATTCTGGGAGCGTTGTTTCTGGCTTCTCAGGGTAGCAATCCCCGCAGAGGGCCGACTTTCTTGGCGGGCATTTTTGTCTGGGTGGCGGCGTTAACCGGATTTGCCCTCAGCGGACACTTCTGGCTTTCGATGGCTGCGCTTCTCGCCTTTGGAATCGGTCAGACGCTGGCCGGAACGACGACTATCACGCTCTTGCAAATCCGCGTGCCGGAGCAGATGCGAGGCCGGGTGATGAGTCTGAATACCCTGATCATCATGGGCGTCCGGCCATTGGGTGATTTCCCCGCAGGCGCTTTGATTGCCGGAATCGGTGCTCCGGCAACAGTCTTACTGAGTGCCGGTATGGTGGGAATTTATGGACTTCGCCTGGTGATGCGGCCCGCGATACGTTCAGCCTAGCCGGCGCTCAACCTTCGACAATCCGTTTCAAAGAGTGATATCTAGCAGGCGTAGCGTATGGCTGCTCAAACCAGCGCTCTCTCCATCAAGATCGCCTTCGCGTGCTCTCGAATCGAGGCGAACACGACTTTGTTTTCGTATACGAAGTCCCCGTATGACGCGCTGAAACGATCCACAAAACCGTTTTTTCGAAATATATGCTGCGACACCAGGCCTGTCGCTTCGGTCAGTGCCGTTCGGTAGCCTTTGCGGGATCCATTGTCGACACAAGTTTGGACGAGTCCCTGCCCAACTCCGCGCCCTGCAAACTGGCCATCAACTCCTAACATGAACAGATGAACGAAGTGGCCGGGCACAATGTTCTTCCCGCTGCGGAATTGCTCATCCAGTGTCTCCAACATGGAGATGATAGGCAGAAGTTTCGAGCTGATCCGGCCAAGATCCGGCGCCGGAGGTGATGCGAAATCGTCGGACAACATTACTCCCGCCAGCTTTCCGCTGTCCCGGTTCCGTGCAATAACCGTCAGTCCATCCGGGATGACACTGGGCACAACAGACTGAAGAAATTGTTTCATATCGTCGAAGGATAGGCCCATCGCCACGGCAGGCGGGTCAGACTCGCTGAACCTCTGGGCCAGCAGGCGAATGACGTCCTCCGCATCAGACGTTTTCGCTATGGCGTAGTCCACGGGGTGCATAAGGCGAACTATCATAGCTCGCCCTCGCAGTCTGGGCCATTGTATTTGCGGCAACCGCTCGGAAAACTGGTCAGCGGTTGCGGCCTGCCGATCATCGCTTAACTTGGTTATCCGAAGTTCGACTGCTTAGTGCAGCTGAGACGCAATTAACGTCTCTGGCTGTCACTTCGCGGATTCTTGGACGGTGCCACTGATGTTTTCGTCGTCCCCCATAGCTCAAACGACTCCGAGCCGATAGGCGTAATGCCGCGCGACAGCAACGTGTCCCAGTAGTATGCCGAGGAAGGACATTGTCGCAATGGCCAGCATTCTACCCCATCGCTTTCTCCCCAGTACGCCCAAGTACCCCAACGAGTGACCACGCCCTGAATCTGCAGCCAATAGGTTCCCGGGGGAAGCGTGACATTGGTAAGGAACTTCATCTCCCACTGAGAGAACAGGAATCGATTAGCGAATATGCGGGAGATGTAAATCAACGGGGTATTGATACCTCCGGCCACGACGGCTCCGCCGAATTGCTGCGTCGTAATGGCCCAGGTCGCGGTTAGTGGCTGATTCCGGTCATTAACGTCATAGATTGAAAATTCTACCCCGTGAATCGTAGCTGCTGTGCTCAGGGTAAATGAGTTACTGACTGCCGAACCGTTGTTGATGGCCCAATACCCGATGTTTCCAGGATCTGGCCCGTTGGTATAGAGGATGCTATCCGCGGCGGTAGCCGCGGTACATAGCAACAGAACACCGAGCAAGTGGCGGACTGCATCAAGCCTGAGTCTCGTGCAGATCGATAAAGAAGCTTTCATGGTGCACCTTCCTTACTCGGGTAGCGTTGTGGCCGCTACGCCGACTGATTTTCTGAGCTATTAGGCCTGACCGCTCGACGAACAAAAATCAGCCACTGTAAGGTCTATGCCGCGAGATCCCAAATTCGCCATCTCCTCTCGCAAGTGCTTCATGGTCCTCATCACGATCTTCTCCAAGAGCGTTGAGTCCCGCCGACATAGCTCTTCCAACAGGAAGGAGATAAGCAACTCCTGTGAGGTTGTCGTAATCTCAAGCAACCTCACGATATGGTGTCGAATGACGCTGTCCTTTAGTTCTTGACAGCTGAGGCGCGGTGAATAGAGGTACTTTCTATTAACTTTGTTACAAGACAAAATGCCCTTTTGATGTAGACGGGCCAGAGTTGTCATGACCGTCGTGTAGGCTCTGCCTTCAGGCAGTCTTCGTACGACCTCGCGCACACTGCATTCCTTCATCTCCCAGACAATTTCCAAGACCTGCCATTCCAAAGGCCCTAATATCATGGGCTCCGTATAGCTCACGATGTTGTCTTCTACCCTTGACATAGCGATCTCCTTCGACATCCTGCGCGGATGTGCCGAATTGCCAAGTAGGCGTTCGGGAACCTCTGTGCCCGAGGATAAGCAAGCGTAACTGTCGTAACAGGATGGGCAGGCTAGTTTCGTGGAGTGAAACGCAAGGTAGGCTGGGGGTCCTTAAATCGAACTCACCACAACCCTACTTGAGTCCGAAACTAGTGAACGTCGGCCAGGAAAAGGGGGACCAACCAAAGCAATATGACAGGTTAGTCGTTGGCCGAACGCGAGAAGTATAGCCCAGATTTATCCTAAGTCAATAAGTAAAACCGACGTCGTGATGTAAGTTTGCTTGCGTAAGAAGCGAGAGGGTGTAAGTTGGCTTTGCCTGGCAAGCAGAAGCCACTCCTGGAAAGGAGCCTACACCCGATGGGAAGGTAGCACCGATCGGCGAACACTCTCAACACTTCCTGGCAGAGATGCGGGGAACATTCTGGGGCGATCTGTATGGCCAGATCACCGGCCTCCGCGACCATCCCGACATCAAGCTTCAGTGGAAGAAATCGGTTTGAAAAAGGCCGAAACGAAAACCGTTCCGGCCCCGGTTTCAACCGATTCCGGCGCTACTTCTCCACCGCTGCACTGGTCAGCAGGTTGACGGCATAGAGGTAAGGGAAGGCCCCATCATCGCCGACTTGCGTTTCCATAATCACTACGGTGTCGTTGGTTGGATTGTTGTTCCACAGCGTGCTCCAGATACCTCGCCAGCCATAACTGCCCTTGCCGCCGAGCCAATATCCGGCGACGCCGGGATCGCTGCTCACCTGGACATCGACGCCGTATCCCCACATATTGCCGGTCAGGCCCGAGGTCTTGAACGACTCAGGCGTCGGGTGCGTCATCAGGTCTACGGCCTTGGCGCTCACCACCCGGACACCGTCCAGTTCGCCCTGGTTCAGCAGCATCTGCGCAAAGCGGTAGTAGTCGTAGGCGCTGGAGTGCAAGCCGCCTCCGGCGGACAAGTAGGTCTTGTTCTGTCCGAAGGAGTACTCCGTATCCTCAGAAACCAGGCCCAGCTTGTGCTCGCTGAACGCCGTGCTGGAGTCGTTCTTCACCGTCACCGCAGGGATGCGGTCGAAGGCGCTTACCGGCGGATACCACCAGCTTTCGTTCATCTTTAGCGGGGTGAAGACTGCCTGTTCCACATACTGGTCAAGCGGCATTCCGGAGAACTGCTCGATCAGATAGCCGATGATGTCTTGCGAAGCATGCGCGTACGACCAGCCTTCGCCGGGCTGAAAGGCGAGCGGGCATTTGGCCATGCCCATGACGTTGCTCTTCAGCGTGTTCGTCCAGGACGCGTTGAAGAGGTCGAGCACACCATGGTTGACGTAACATTCGGTCACGGTATTAATCGTCGGACTGGTGCCGTGATAAAAGGTCGAGGTGAATCCGGCCGTGTAGCTCATTAAGTCATGCATGGTGATCTCGCGCTTGGCCGGTACCAGCGCGATCTTGCCGTGTCCATCGTCTTGCGCGACCTGAAGATTCTTGAATTCGGGAATGAACTTCGAGAGCGGATCGTCCAGCTTGAACTTGCCCTTGTCATAGAACTGCATCAGGGCGACCATCGTTACCGGCTTGGTCATGGAAGCCTGGCGAAAGATGGCATCCGTCTTCATCGGGACGCCCTTTTTGGCGTCGCCGAAGGCTCTGAAATAGCAAATCTGGCCATGGCGTGCGACCAGGACAACGGCTCCCGGGTAGTACTTCGCCTTGATTCCGTCTTGCGCATACTCGTCGATTAACGCCAAGTTCCTGGCAGACATCCCCACCTTTTCCGGTGGTACGACTGTGACCTGGGCCCAACTTTGCAGGGACATTCCGAGCAGTGTAAGCAGCACTGCGATCACAGTGACAGGAAGAAACTTCTTCATGATTGCCTCTTTAGACAAGATTTCCGTCTTGCTCTCTTAGCTACGATCACTCTAGTCCCGATCTCCCCTGCGGGGACTCTTTCTTCGCATTGGCAACCCCCGAGGCTCCCGAAACGGAACGGTAATCCGCTCTGGCGTAACGCGGCGGTTCGCCGCACCATGCTGACAAAGAGCCGGAGCGCAAGATGGCCCTCGGCCTAGGACAGTGGCACGATTTTAGGGATAGCTGCCCTCTTTACCATGACCGGCCACGAAGTTGCATTGCGCGTCGTGCGTCATTTGGACCCCGAGGAGGGTTATCAGCAATTCGGACGGGTTTTCTGGCTAGACACCTCTGATTTTTTAGGCTAGTGCAGCCTGGTGACGGTCGCGTGCCTAGTGGAGTGAGATTGAACGTCCGGAGTTATTCCGCACGCAGAGCATTCACCGGATTAACCGACGCGGCTCTCTGCGCCGGAATGATGCTGGCCAGGAACGCGCAGATTCCCAGCGCAGCGACAGATCCGGCGAGCACCAGCGGGTCCCAACCCTTGACTTGATAGAGCTGCGCGGCGATCAGACGCGAGCACCCGATTGCGATCGGAATACCGATCGCGAGTCCGATGAGAATCTGCAGGAAAGCCCCGCGCAAAACCAGCCGAATCACATTGCTGCGTTTTGCGCCCAGTGCCATGCGTACGCCAATCTCACTGGTGCGCCGCTCGACCGCATAGGCGGTTACGCCATAGAGCCCGACCGCAGCCAGAATCAGCGCGAGAATACCGAACATTCCTGTCATCTGCGCGACCGCGCGCTGCTGGTCAAATTCCGCGTCGACCTGTTCCTGCAGGGTCCGGATTTTCAACAGCGTGAGGTCAGGATCGACCTCGCTGAGCACCTGGCGGACTTGCGGCTCCAGACCCTCCATGCTTCCCTGCAGTTGCAGAACTGCTCCTTCGATAAAGTGGGTGCTGTTCTCGACAGACTGCATCATTACATCGTTGCTGTAGTTCACCCGCTGGGCAAGCGGCACAAAGAACATAGGGCGAGGCGGCTCCGTATTGGCGGCGTCGGAATACTTGGCATTGCGCACGATCCCGACAATCTCATAGGTGCTGCTGTATTGCGGCAGGTCCAGACCAAAATGCGCGCCCAGAGGCTCTTCCTCCGGCTTGAAGAATTTACGCACGAAGGTTTCGTCCACTACGGCGATATTTTGCGTCGAGGCAGTGTCTTGGTCGGTGATGCTGCGTCCGCGGACGATCTGCTGGCCCAAAGCTTCGAGATATCCCGGGCTGACGTGGTCCCAGGAGGATCCGACTGCGTCGTTCACGTTCGGCATGCCGTGGCCCTGGCGAATGGGAATTTCTCCCCAGTTATCCTGCAGAGGCGTGTAGCCAGCGAGGGCAGCGCGGCGAACACCTGGAAGGTGGGAAAGCCGGTCTTGCAGCTCACGATACATGGCGTCCAGTTTCGGCTGCGGGTAAGAGGAAAAAGGCCCCGTCAAACTAATGGTGACCCGGTGATCCGTCTGGTAGCCGAGGTCCTGATGCTGCAGCTTCTGCAGACTACGGGTTAACAGGCCGGCGCCGGCCAGCAAAACCACTGACACCGTCGCCTGCACGATGACCAGAATTTTCTGCGACAGCGAAGAAGTATCCCGGGTGCTGCGGTTGGCGCCACGCAATGCCTCGGCTGGATCGGCGTGCGAGGTGAACCACGCAGGGGCAGTTCCGAAGATCATGCCGGTTACCAGCGACAAGGTGAAAGCAAACGCGAGCACGGGCAGCGAGGGTGCGGCATCGATCGGAACATATCGCGCTCCATGGAACGCGATCGCCACGATAGCCTTGACTCCCAGGTAAGCCACCGCCAGACCAGCGATGCCACCCAGAACGGACAGGACCAGGCTTTCGGTCAGCGATTGCCGGATGAGCCGTTTGCGGGACGCGCCCAGCGCCAGCCGAACCGAGGTTTGGGCTCGGCGCGAGGCTCCGCGCGCCAGCAGCAGATTGGCGATATTGGCGCAAGCGATCAGCAACACCAGGCAGCAGACGGTGAGCAGGATATGCAGACTGTCGGCGTAGTCGGCTTTCATGGCGCCCACGCCCGCTCCTGCCGAGACGACCTTGATAATTTGCTTGGGCAGCGCGGCTTTGAGTCCGGTCATCCACTCGGCCGGCATGCCGCTGTCATTCACCAGCCACAGCCGCAGAAGATCGGTGAGGCGAGCGGGCAACGCGTTGGGCGATGCGCCGGGATGCAGACGTCCTATAACGCGCAACCAAGCTGGAAAGCGGTGCAGCATGGAATTTGGGCCGCTGAACACCGCTTCCTGCTGGATCGGCAACCAGAGATCCGGAGGATTGCTGCGCAGCGTCTCACCGAAGAAGCCGGGAGGCGTAATGCCGATAATCGTGACTGGATGACTGTCGAGGATGAAGGAACCGCCTATGACTCTGGGATCGGCCCCATACTGCTGTTGCCAAGTGCGATAACTCAGCATGGCGACTGGAGCCGCCGCCGGCTGATCATCGGATTCGGCAATGGTCCGTCCGGCGAATGCGCCGATACCGAAGGTGGAGAAATAATTGCCGCTGACAAACTCCCCGCGCAAGGGCCTGGCCAGGCGGTCGCTTTCGCCGCGGCGCGCGCCGAATTGCCAACCTCCCGCCTGGAACGCAGCCAATTCGGCGAACTCCGGCGTGGACTCTTTCAGGCGAAGATAGAAGGGATAGGAGAACATTCCCCAATTGTCTTGCGGGCTGCCTTCTACGCAGCAGTTCTGTCCATCGCCGATGCGGTAGAGGCTTGCCGGATCGACTACCGGCAGGGACTTCAGCATGACGGTGTGAATGAGGGAGAAAATGGCTGTGGTCGCCCCGATGCCGAGCGCCAAAGTCAGGATGGCCGTCAAGGTAAAAACCGGCGAGTGACGCATCTGGCGGAGCGCGTAGGCGATATCTTGCCGCAGGGTCTGCATGGCATGTCCCTCTCGGCAACGTACGAGCAATGGATGCCGGATGTTCCCCAGAACGATTCGTGAGATAGCCACTTGGCTAAGATCGTTATCCGGAGCAGAGGCAAGAGAAAGCAGCCGCCAGCCCGGCACATGAAATAAGATGACCGGGACAACGAGGGGATCTGATGTCGCTAGGTGAAACACACCCTATTACCCGGCGCGACCTGCTGCGCGGTGCGGCCACGGGAATGATCGTTCTGGCATTGGGAGATCTTCAGGCTGCATCACCCTCGTCGAAGCCTCCCAACATGGTTTTTCTGCTTGCAGACGATCTTGGGTACGCCGATGTTTCTTGTTATGGACGGCCTGATCTCAACACGCCCACCATCGACCACATTGCCGCGACCGGAGTGCGATTTCTGCAGGCCTATGCCAACTCTGCTGTATGCAGTGCCACCCGCACGGCGCTGATCACCGGCCGATATCAATATCGCTTGCGCATCGGGCTGGAAGAGCCTCTGGCTGGAAATCCCGACGTCGGCATGCCACCGGAGCAGCCGACTCTGCCCTCAATGTTGAAGAAGGCGGGTTATAGCTCGACGTTAATCGGAAAGTGGCACCTGGGAGTACTGCCGAAGTTTGGCCCTCTGCAGAGCGGCTATGAGCATTTCTACGGATTTCGCGGCGGAGCCTTGGACTATTTTTCGCATGCCGCCGGAAATCATAAGGACGATTTGTGGGACGACGATGTTTCGATCCACCAGACTGGCTATCTTACCGAACTGCTGGGCAGCCGCGCGGTTGAGGTGATCGGCAGTTATGCAAAATCCCGCCAGCCCTTCCTGCTGAGCTTGCACTTCAACGCCCCGCACTGGCCGTGGGAGGGCCCTGGTGACCAAGCGGAATCCGTCCGGCTGGCACAACCGGACAGTGGAGGAATCTTCGACCTCGATGGCGGATCGCAGAAGACCTATCAGCAAATGATCGAAGCCATGGATCGGCAGATTGGCCAGGTACTGCAAGCCCTCGACGCACATGGGCTGACCGAGAACACCATCGTGATTTTCACCAGCGATAATGGAGGCGAGCGCTTTGCCGACACCTGGCCTTTCACCGGCAGGAAGACGGAGTTGCTGGAAGGCGGACTGCGCATTCCATCCATCATCTCGTGGCCAGCCCGCATTCCGAAGAACCGCACAACCGAGCAAGTCTCGATCAGCATGGACTGGGTCGCTACCTTGCTCGCTGCCGCGGGCGCCGAAGCCGATCCGGCTTACCCACTCGACGGGATGAATCTGCTGCCGATGCTCACGCAAAATGCCGCGCCGGTTCCGCGCAAGCTGTTCTGGCGCTATAAAGCGAACGCACAGCGGGCCGCCCGCGACGGCGACTACAAGTACCTGAAAATTCTGGATAACACTTTTCTGTTTAATGTGGTGGACGATCCTTTGGAGCGTGCCAATCTCAAGGACCGCCAGAAGGATGTTTATCGGTGTTTAGTTCGCGAGTGGTACGACTGGAACGCGACCATGTTGCCGGAGATCAGAGAGAGCTATACCCACAGCTTCGACGGAAGCCAAGCTGGCTGACCACTATGGAGCGAAGCCTCCGGACTCGACGCCGGACATTCCGCTTCCGCCCGAGGATCAGTGAATCGCTGGCCGCGCAGCCGGCTGACTCCTGACGTTCAACCACTGCCGCGCTACTCACTTTTTAGCGGTCGGCAACACCGTGTAAGTGGGATTGTGATAGGTTCCCCCAATCGTCAGCGAGACAATAGCGCCCTTTTGTTTCTTGCCAGAGGTGAAAGGCTGAATGATCTTCAGCAGAAATGATTTCACCCCGGTCGTAGCCTTGGAGAGCTGCGTATCCAGATGCATCTGCCCCTTAAAATCGAGTTGTTCCGTTCGTAGCTTATAGGTTCCATTTATCCAGGCCGAAGCACCGGGTACATCGAAAGAAACATTTTTCAGAGTGGCCACCGAATCGCGCAGCACGACGTGTCCTTTGACATTTGAGATCACTCGCCCGGGATCGTAGCTGTCGTTGCCCAATTTATCGTCCGCGTCCTCGACCTGATCCGCCTTACCTCGGGCCCGCGCACTCAATACGTCGATATTTTTTTGCGTCTCCGGATTGGTATATTTGCCACCGGCAATTCCGAAATCGCCTTGCAATCGCACCTTGTCGAGAAAAGGCCGGTCCCCGGGAGGAACGGTCACGTTCGCCCGGAAAACGATGCTTCCCAGCATGGGCGATGTAGGTTCTCGGATGAACAATCTCACCAGGTCCTGAACTCGCGCCTGAGTGGAGTACGCCTGCATAGTGAGAGTCTTGCCTGCGCCCGGGACGTTGCTCTGGCCCGCGACTGTGCCGCTCGCAATAATCGTGGTCTTGGCAAAGTGCGCCGTGACCGGATCAAATGCCACATCGCCATTCAGCCCATTCACGACGGCGTGGAAATCAGTCTGGAGCGCGAGCGGATGACCGCTTCGGGTAATCACAAATTTTGGGATGTCAGTCGTGCCTTGCACCTGGACGTGCTGCAACACACCCTGGAAACTCCCTTCGGATACGAGCAGCCCGCCGATGCCGCCGAACACTCCCAAGTCCATGTTGCGCACAGCATAAGAGCCGGAGAGCTGAGTCTGGCCGGCGTTGCCCGTCTGCCAGGGACCGAATTTTCCGGCGATGTCCACTTCGGCCGGCGGTTGCGGAATCTGAACCGTCCCCTTAAATGAGAACGGGTGATGATCGTCCAAATCGTTCACGGTCAGCTTTGGGATCCGAAAAGTCAGAGGCTGGTCACCCGATGCGCGCGCGATATCGAGTTGCGCTCCGTCCGCTACGATTTGGCCGATGGTGAGGCCGGAGCTCAGCGATCCGATCTTGACTGGAGCTGGTCCCGCCGATCCCGCTTGTTCGGGCGCTGGAACCGACACATGCAAGCCCACCGCATGGACTTTGGCGATGTGATGGGACAAGAGGCCGGCATAACTGCCCACAATCACCAACTTCTGTAGGGCGATGAGCGGCGGCCCTGCGCTTTCGCCATCGCGGCGAAAACTGATCTCTTCCGCAACGCAGCCAGGGTGCGGAAAGTAGAACTGGCGAAAGCCGACGATTTGAACCGTTGTGCCGGATTGCTGTTGCAAGGCCTGGATGACCGCCCTGCGAGTGAATGGCCATTGGCGAACGAAGATCACCGCGAGGACTGCGAGGCTTGCCAGCAGAACAATCCCCGCGATCGCGATCCAGCGCCTTCCCGGAACGACCTGAGCGGCTGGACTTGCAGCTTCAAGATTCTCTATCGACGTCCGCATCGCTGACGGGTTCTCCTCGAAGACTTTGCACACCGCAATGAAGTTTAGGATGTACGTGTGAGGCGGTCGGTTTGCCGCCAATCGATCGCGGATTGGGATTGGAAAAATATGACGGCGATGGCAGACTTCGGCCATCCCACGACAAACTCGGAAACACCTTGGCAGGTTAGGTGATCTGGCCCGGTATGCACTGCCTGAGTTTCCGTATTCCGTCGCGAATCTGATGTGGGTTGGTGCCGCCGTATCCGAGAATGAGGCCGCCCCTCGCCGGTGGCTTCATGTAGCACGACGACAAGGGCATTGCTGAAATACCTCGTGCCGCAGCCTCCCTGGCAACCCTTACATCGTCAATCCCGGACGGCAGCAGTGCTACCAGATGCATTCCTGCTTCCGCGCCGATGATCTCGAGGGTATCTTTCATCTCGAGATCGATCGCTTTTACCAGCGCCTGCCGCCGCTCCATATAGAGCATGCGCGTCCGCCGTATGTGGCGAGCGAAATGTCCCTCGCGGATGAAATCAGTCATGACTGCCTGATAGAGAGTCGAGGAAAAGACGTCGGCGGCATCCCGGGCGGCGGAGAAAGCCGGCACCAGGTCTTTGGGAATAACCACGTAACCCAGCCGCAACGCAGGAAACATGACTTTGCTGAACGTTCCGATGTAAATCACCCTGCCATCGGTGTCCAGGCCTTGCAGCGACGCGATTGGACGGCTCCCAAACCTGTACTCGCTGTCGTAATCGTCTTCGATGATCCACGCCCCCGAACGCACAGCCCAATTAAGCAGCAGCATGCGGCGAGTGGCGCCCATGGTCATGCCCATGGGGTATTGGTGCGACGGCGTAACATACACCGCCCGCGCATCACTACCGCGGCGGATTTTTTCGGCCAGGTTCATACCGTCCTGATCCACTGCAACCGGAATCAGTTGCGCCCCGGCCATCAAGAAAGCGTGGCGTGCGCCGTGATAGCCCGGTTCTTCCATCCACAGCCGGTCTTTGGGATCTAACAAAACCTGCGCCGAAAGCTGTAACCCCTGCTGTGACCCGGTAGTCACCAGAATCTGAGACGGCTCGCATCGCACCCCGCGCGCGGCGCCCAGATACTCGGCGATAGCTTCGCGGAATGGCAAATATCCCATGGCGTCGTTGTACGCCATGATGCCCTTGGCCGGGGTTCGAGAATGGCGTGCCACCACCTTCGACCACACGCCGATGGGAAAGTGATCAAGGGCGGGCAGGCTGACTCGAAACGCACCCAGAGTGTCCAACCACGATTGCGCCGGCGCCTCTGTCAACGCCGTCCCGCGACGCGACATTCGGCGCGGAGCTGGTTTCTCCACGATGCCCGGCAAGCCCTGCCGCTCTCTTACGGCCCGGGGACCCAGCGCGTCTTCCGGGATGGAGCGGGCCACACACGTGCCCGCGCCCACGAAGGTTTCGAAGTAACCTTCGGCATGCAGTTGCTCGTAGGCGTTCAACACCGGAATGCGTGAAATTTTCAGTTCAGTGGCCAGGCTTCGGGTTGACGGCACTCGTTGTCCGGGCCGCATCTGGCCGTCCAGAATGGCTCTCCGAAACCAGTCATATAACTGGCGATACATCGGAGTTTGCTTGCGACGGTCGAGTGCAATGGGCGGCAGGTAGCTGGCAGGAACGCGTTTCATTCAGAACCACTCTAAGTGGTTATATCGTATCTCGTCAAAGTGGTTATTGTGGCAGACCACTACGTGGGGTACGGTTTATGAATCGCGTATCGCAGAGCGGCCGGCCTCACAAAAGACCAACCAAGTGAAAGGAACAGTGATGAAGATCAGACCCATTCTTACTTGTCTTGCAGTTTGCGGCTTGACAATCGTCTTGCTGCCGATTACCGCATTCGCGCAGCAGACTCCAAGCGGATCGTGCCCCAGTTCAAGCGCTTCCGCCGAACGGGATGGACCGCACGATTTCGACTTCGAGCTCGGGAGTTGGAAAATTCACCTGAAGCGCCTCGTACATCCGCTGACCGGATCCACGACCTGGGTGGAATTTGACGGCACCTCCGTCACTCGCAAGGTTTGGGATGGCCGGGCTCAACTGGAGCAGTTTGAAACCGACAGCGCCGCTGGGGGCCACATCGAGGGTCTGACCCTGCGTACCTATAATCCCCAAACGCATCAGTGGAGACTTTATTGGGCCAATAGCAAGAATGGCATCATGGATCCGCCTCAGATTGGCGCATTCAAGAATGGGCGGGGTGAGTTCTTCGCCCCGGACACGATTGACGGCAAAGCCGTTTGTGTTCGATTTATTTGGTCAAACACCGACACGAGTACGCCCCACTTCGAGCAGTCCTTTTCCGAGGATGGCGGCAAAACCTGGGAAGTGAACTGGATTACCGACCAGACACGGGTAGACGATGAATCCGCTAAGGGGCACTAGGCTTCGCCAACTCGTAGCGCCGCTTGGGCGTATAGGAACGGCCTGTCCGCACTGCTTCTCCAGAAGTAAACCAGAATGATCACACTTGCGACCGCCGCGTAGGCGCACCACAACGAGGTAAACGCATAGCGCTTGAACGCCATAACCAGCAGCAAAATCGCCAGGTTGGCCGCGCCGAAAATTACCATCGCCCTGACCTTCGAGAAGAACAGCGAGCCGCAGGTCGCAATCACGTAGAAGAACGCGACCGCCGTATTGTTCGTCGCCTGGTTGATGTAAACGATACTGTTTCCTCTGACGTATAGCTGCAACGGATATGCGGTCAGCGCCCAGAGGATGTAGAGCGTGGTCGCTGCGCCGAGCACGACGAAAGGCACCATGCGCCTGCGACTCTGGACGTCAGGCTCGAACAGCAGCACGCTCAATGGCAGCAGAAAAGGCAGCAGCCCCTGCGCATACAGCATGAATGCCGCACCCATGTCATGCGCCACGGCAGGGGAAAGGATGCCATCCAATCCCAGCCAGACAAAGCCTTCGATGAACTGATGGATGGCGAATAGCATGGGCAGCGCGGCGAAAAGCATTTCACGCCGGTGTTTCACCTTGGTCAGAGTGACGACCCCGACGGCACCCAGAGCTGCGCTGCCAACAAAATTTGCGGTGGCGGAAAAGCACACGGTTCGGATTCTCCCGTGCGAGGATTACATCTGTCGTCACCAGACGCAAACCATTTCTGGCGCGGCGAATTAACGTAGCAGGAACCGGGACAGCCCGTTCGTCCTATCGCAGGACGCCGGCGATCCGCCTTACCCGCTAGTGGATCTTGATCAGCTCGATGTCGAACACCAGCATGCCGAATGGCGGTGAATTGCCCTTATAGGCCAGCCTCTCGGGGATCCAGAAGCGCACTTTCTCTCCCTCCACCATCAGTTGCATGCCTTCGGTCCAGCCGGGAATAACCCGGTCGAGCGGGAAGGTTGACGGCGCGCCACGGGTGAGTGAGCTGTCGAACATCTTACCGTCGGTCGTCCAGCCGGTGTAATTGACCGTAACCTCGTCAACGCTGGTGGGATGGTGGGTACCAGTGCCGGGCCTCAGCACCTGATACGCCAGGCCGCTCGCGGTCCGCTTGGCGTCGGCGGGCGGCGCCTTCACATCCGCGGGCGCGCGGGTGGGCAGGTCCACCAGAGTTACATCGAAGACCAGCGGGCCTTTCGGTTTGCCTTGTTGGCCTTTATAGGCGAGCGACTCGGGAATCCACAACCGGCGGGTTTCACCCACCACCATCAGTCGCACCCCCTGATCGAGGCCGGGTAGCATGTTTTTGACTGACAAGGTCACGGGCCGGCCGCGCGCCACCGAACTGTCGAACATCTTCCCTTCAGCCGTCCAGGCAGTGTAGTCGATGGTGACGACTTCATCTTTGCCGGGATGATTGCTGCCGGTGCCGGGCTTCAGCACCTTGGTCGAGAGGCCTGATGCTGCCTTGGTAGCATCAGCTGGCGGCGCGGCAACATCGGGCGGAGCGGGAATCTGTGATGGCAGGGCCTGACCTGAAACCGCGATCACGGCAAGCGCGAATAAGACCATCGAGAGCAGAACACGCATCCCGCCATTGTATCGGTAGCGGGGTTGAGGATCTTTGTATATCTGCGATCGCCAGAGTCCCGATGCCGAAAGCGCCATCCTACGGAGGAGGCCGCGGCAGTTTAGACTCTCCGAGTGACTCCTTAAGGACGAGGGCGGAATGGGATTGAGGCAGGATTTGCAGATCGGCGGCATCGTGCTGGCGGCGGGCCGGTCTTCGCGCATGGGCGAGCCCAAGCAGTTGCTGGCCTTGGGTGGGAAAATCCTGCTGCAACGCACGTTGGAAAATGTCCGCGCGTCACAGGCGCAAGATATTGTTCTGGTGCTCGGTTTTGCCGCGGAAGCGATCACATCGCAGCTCTCGACGGAAGGAGTTAAGGTTGTCATCAACCCGGATCACCAGCAGGGGATGGGAACGTCGCTGCGCACGGGAGTCGCCGCGCTAGACCCGCAAACCCGGGCGGCGCTCGTCGTCCTAGCAGATCAGCCGTTCGTTAGCCCGGCCACGCTTGACCAGATCATTAATCAGTACCGGGAATCGGAGGGGCAAATCGTAATTCCGATGTACCGGGGATTTCGCGGGAATCCGGTTCTGCTCGACCGCTCCGTGTTCCCCGAAGTGATGTCCCTCAGTGGCGACATTGGATGCCGCGCGATCTTTGGCGATCATCTGGATGGAATCGTCAAGGTAGCGGTGGACGACATAGGAATTCTGCTCGATATCGACACCCCAGAGGACCTCGCTCGGTGGCGGCACATCGGCCAGCAGGGAGTCGACTCTGCGGCGCTCATGCAGGTTGCCGATCTGCGGGGCAAAGAAATTCCCCAGCGTGAAGTGAACGCTTCCGACGCTAGAGATAGTCTCATCATCGTCGGCACCGACGAAGTCGCCCTGGCGCTGGCGAAAATGGGCAAGCTGATGGGATTCCGAATAACCATCGTCGACCCAATTCTCAGCCTGTCCGATGTTCCCGGCGCCGATGCGGTTATGAACGTACTGGACTTTTCTGGTCCGGCTTCGCAATCCTACATTGTGGTAGCTAGCCGAGGTCGATTCGACGAAGAAGCCGTCGAGCAGGCACTCTTGGCGAACCCTCACTATGTAGGACTACTGGCTAACCGTAGACGGGCGGAAGAAATCAGGCGCGCCCTGGAAGCCAAAGGTCACCCGGCTGACAAGCTAGCGACGCTGCGTGCTCCGGCGGGAATTGATATCGGCGCCAAGACTGCGCACGAGATCGCGCTCAGCATCCTGGCGGAAATTGTTTCGCTGAGAAGTAAACGCGAATAGCCTGCCGCCGGGGCAGCTTATTCAGTCTCGCAGTGCTGGATGATGGCATCCTCAACGCCCGGCGCATCCAACGCGTGCTCCTTCAAGGTGAGCGGTGCAACGCTTCCCCCGCGGCGCAACGCGACCATCTGGCTCACAATGCTGAGTGCGATCTCCTCGGGAGTGGCCGCGCCCAGGTCAAGCCCAGCCGGCGCCCAAACCGCGGCAATCTTTTCCGCCGGCAGCCCCGAAGATCCCAGAAAATCCAGCACCAGCTTGGAGCGATGCCGGCTGGCAATCAGAGCCACGTAAGCCGCGTTGCCCTCCAGCGCCTTCTGCAGCCACAGGTGATCCCGCTTATGCTGCGTGGCAATCACGACAAACGTCTTGGGACCGATCGGCGTCTCGGTAAGATCGAAATCCTCGGTGACCAGCCGCGATGCATTGGGAAAGGACGCAAGGTCAGCCGCCGGATCATTGACCGTGATGCTGAATCCCATCAGGTGACCCAGTGTCGCCAGAGCTTCGGCAATGCGGCCGTGACCGACAATCAACAACTCCGGCTTCGGCAGCACGGGCTCGATAAAGACATCCATCTTCCCTCCGCACGGCATCCCCACTCCCAGTTGCTCATCGCGCAGATCCAGAGTAATCAGTTGCGGGCGCCCCGTCTCCATGCAGGCGAGAGCCTGGCTTTTGACGGCGCTTTCGGCGCAGCCGCCGCCCACCCATCCGGCGAGCAGCTTGCCCTGCGAATCGATGATGGCCTTGGAGCCGCGCCGCGCGGAAGACGATCCCTCCACGCGCACCACCGTGGCAATGGCGAACGGTTTGCCTTCGGACGAGAGTTCGGCGGCCCGGCTGTAGAAGTCGGAGAACATCGTTGATGACGTATCATAATCCCCCGTCTGCGGCCAATTCAACGCAGGGGTAGTGGGTCAGTTTGATTGTCATCCCGAGCAAGCGTCGGTTGCGCAGCGAGGGATCTGGGCGTGCCGATTCGCGCCGGCGCGCGAAAGGCACGCATCCTTATTCGAACTGACCCACTACCAACGCAGGAGGCGACGATTGTATAGCGAGAAAGTGCTGGCGCATTACGCCCATCCCCGCAACTCCGGCAGCGTGGACAATCCTTCCGGCAAGGCAATCGTGCGCAGCCCGCTCGACAGCGACACCGTCCTCATCACATTACGCATCGAGAACGACGTCATTCAGGATGTGAAGTTCAAGTGCATGGGATGCGCGGTGGCGATCGCCTGCTCCTCCATGGCTACTGAGATGGTGCTGGGCAAGCCGGTGGATGAGGCGTATCGGATCCGGGAGCAGGATGTGGCCGACGCGCTGGACGGCATTCCCGAGTACAAGATGCGCTGCAGCAATCTGGCACCCGAGGCCATCCGCAAGGCGATTGAGAAGTGGCGCGAAACCCAGCGGGCAATCCCCTAGGGAAACTCCGATTAATTTTTGAAGGGGACGGCCTTTCAGGCCGTCCGTGAAGCACCCGAAAATCATCCGGCTTTAGCCGCTGCGGGGACCTCGCTTTCACTTGAGCAGAGTTTCCCCCAGGCAATTGCGTCATAGTCGCCCATTTTCGCTAGAGTCCGGTTTTCAGGTCACACACCCTTGTGATAACGTATCGCCCTGTTCGTGTCTGGGGTCCGGCAATTTTCCGCTTAGCGACGGTCCTCGGCAGCTGAACGCTCGATGAGGGAGTAAGAACGAATGATCCCACCATCCTTCGAGTACCTGCGGCCCACAACTATCCCGGAAGCGATTGCCTTCCTGCAACAATACGGCGACGAAGCCAAAATCCTGAGCGGCGGTCAAAGCCTGATCCCAATGATGAAGTTCCGGATCGCGCGGCCCGCCTACCTTGTCGACATCAACCGCATTGCCGGCTTGGATTACATCAAGGAAGAAGACGGGCAAGTGAAGATCGGCGGACTGACGCGCGAAGCCGAACTGGAGCGCTCTCCCGTTATCCGTTCGCGCTTTCCCATCATCATCGATACCGCTCGCGTCATTGCTGATCCTCAAGTGCGAAACCTGGCCACGGTCGCCGGCAATCTGGCGCACGGCGATCCGGCCAACGATCATCCGGCGACCATGCTGTCGCTGGGCGCACAAGTCGTAGCTACCGGACCGAAGGGCGAACGCGTTATACCGATTGAAGATTTCTTTGTGACCCTGTTCACCACTGCGCTGGCACCGGACGAGATTGTTACGGAGATTCGGATTCCGCTGCCGCCACCACGCAGCGGAGGCGCTTATCTCAAGCTGGAGCGCAAGGTGGGAGACTTCGCTACGGCCGCGGTCGCCGCTCAAGTGACTCTGGATGCCGGCGGCTTTTGCCAGCAGGTAGGCATCGGCCTCACCAATGTAGGTGCCACGCCGATAAAGGCGCGCAAGGCAGAAGAATTTCTGCGCGGGAAGAAGCCGGACGAGGCGAACATCCGGCAAACGGGGCAATTGGCTTCCGAAGAAGCGCAGCCCAGCTCGGATTTGCGTGGCCCGGCGGAATACAAGCATGCCCTGGTGAGGGAACTCACGATGCGCGCGTTGTCGCGTGCGGTGGAACGCGCCGGCAAATAGCTTCCAGCATTTCTGCGGAGGGTCCAGATGGCGAAGAAACAGTTGGTCAGCGTCAAGGTGAACGGCCGCGAGCGGGAGGCTATGGTCGAGCCCCGCCTGCTGCTGGTTCACTTCATCCGCGACGTGCTGGGGCTTACCGGCACACACGTCGGCTGCGACACCAGCCACTGCGGCGCTTGCACTGTGGTACTCGATGGCAAGACGGTGAAGTCGTGCACCGTGTTCGCACCGCAGGCCGATGGCTGCGAGATTCTTACCGTCGAAGGGCTGATTCAGAACGGCCAGATGCATCCACTGCAGGAAGGTTTCAAGGAAGAGCACGGCCTACAATGCGGCTTCTGTACGCCCGGCATGCTGATGTCGTCGTACGTGTTGCTCGAGAACAACAAGAATCCCAGCGAGGAAGATATTCGTTGGGGCATCTCCGGCAATCTCTGTCGTTGCACCGGATATCAAAACATTGTGAAGGCCGTGCAGTACGCCGCCGGCAAGCTGCAGCAAGGAGCGGCAAAATGATAGCGAAAACGACTCCCGAAATCGGTGGCATGGGCCACTCCATCAAGCGCAAAGAAGACGCGCGGTTCCTGCAGGGCAAAGGCAATTACGTCGACGACGTGCACTTGCCTGACATGGTTTACGGGCACATGGTGCGCAGTCCGTACGCGCACGCCCGGTTGAAGAGCATCAACACTGAAAAGGCGAAACAGCTTCCTGGAGTTTTGGCTGTGATCACGGGAGAAGACCTGGCCAAAGCGAACCTCGCCTGGATGCCGACTCTGTTCTTCGATAAGCAGATGGTGTTGGCTACGGGCAAAGTTCTGTTTCAGTCGCAGGAAGTGGCCTTCGTCGTCGCCGAGGATCGTTACACCGCGGCCGATGCAGCCGAACTGGTGGAAGTGGAATACGAAGAGTTGCCGGTGCTGATCGATCCGCACAAGGCGACCGACCCCAGCTCGCCGATTCTTCGCGAAGATCGCGAGGAGAAGAGCAACCACATCTTTCACTGGGAGGTAGGCGACAAATCGGCGACCGACAAGGCTTTTCAGGATGCCGCGGTCAAGGCCGACGTGCATGCCGTGTTTCAGCGCTGCCATCCCGCGCCGCTGGAGACCTGTGGCTGCGTCGCCGACTTCAACTCTGCTACCAGCAAGCTCACCATCTATCTCACCTCGCAGGCGCCGCACGCGCATCGCACGCTGTTCGCGCTGGTGGGTGGCATTCCCGAGCAGAATATCCGCGTCGTCTCTCCCGACATCGGTGGCGGCTTCGGCAACAAGGTTCCCATTTATCCGGGATATGTTTGCGCGGTGGTTGCTTCCCTGACACTGGGGCGGCCGGTGAAATGGATTGAGACGCGCTCAGAGAATCTGCAGTCCACCGGGTTCGCGCGCGACTACCACATGACGGCCGAGCTGGCCGCCGACAAGAATGGCAAGATCCAGGCCATGCGGGTGAAGACACTGGCCGACCACGGCGCGTTCAATGCTGCTGCTCAGCCGACCAAGTTTCCCGCTGGACTGTTCAGCATTTGCACCGGCGCCTATGACTATCCCAACGCGTTTTGCGAAGTCGATGGGGTTTACACCAACAAGGCTCCGGGCGGCATCGCGTATCGCTGCTCGTTCCGCGTGACCGAAGCCGCTTACTTGATCGAGCGTGCGGTAGACGTTCTGGCGCAGGAGTTGAAGATCGATCCGGTCGAGCTGCGCCGCAAGAATTTCATACGTCCCGACAAATTCCCTTACCAGTCGCCGCTGGGATGGAGCTTCGATAGCGGCAACTACGATGGCGCCATGGATCTGGCGCTGGAAAAGATTGGCTATCAGGAGCTGCGCAAAGAGCAGGCCGAGAAGCGCAAGCGAGGCGAGCTGATGGGCATTGGCGTTTCCAGCTTCGTGGAGATTGTCGGGGCCGGCCCGGCGCACACCTTCGACATCGCCGGCATCAAGATGTTCGATAGCGCTGAGATTCGGATTCATCCCACCGGCAAAGCGATTTGCCGCATGGGCACCAAGAGTCAGGGCCAGGGCCACGAGACAACTTACGCGCAGATCGTCGCGCAGGAGTTGGGCATCCCTGCCAGCGATGTCATGGTGGAAGAAGGCGACACCGACACCGCTCCCTATGGACTGGGAACGTATGCCAGCCGCAGCACTCCGGTATCAGGCGCGGCGACGGCGGTGGCGGCACGCAAGATTCGCGAGAAGGCAAAGAAAATTGCAGCCCATCTGCTGGAATGCAGCGAAGACGATCTGGAATGGGAGCCGGGAAAGTTTTTCGTGAAAGGCGCGCCCAGCAAGTCGAAGAGTATCCAGGACATCGCTTTTGCCGCATATACAAACATGCCTGCAGGCATGGAGGCCGGTCTGGAAGCGGTGGACTATTACGATCCGCCGAATCTTACCTTCCCCTTTGGCACCTACATCTGCGTGGTCGATATCGACAAAGGGACCGGCGAAGTCAAGGTGCGCCGCTTCGTTGCGGTCGACGATTGCGGCAACATTATCAATCCTATGATCGTTGACGGCCAGATTCATGGCGGCTTGACCGAGGGTCTGGCCATAGCCTTCATGCAACTCATCGATTACGACGAGAACGGCAACGTGCAGGGCGGCAGCTTTATGGACTATCTGCTGCCGACCGCAGTGGAAACGCCGCACTGGGAAACCGGCAAGACGGTTACGCCTTCGCCGCATCATCCCTTCGGCGCCAAAGGAGTGGGCGAGTCCCCCAATGTGGGATCTCCGGCCGCCTTCGTGAACGCCGTGGTCGATGCCCTGTCGCATCTTGGCGTGAAGCATATCGACATGCCGATTACGCCCTGGAAAGTCTGGGCCATCCTCAAAGAGAAAGGTGTGGTGAGCTGAGGTGGGGTTGCGCATCGAGAAATCTTTTCAGGTCAACGAGCCGATCGAAAAAGTCTGGAGCTTTCTGAGTGATCCGGCGAAAGTCGCCAGTTGCGTGCCGGGCGCGCAGATTACCGAGAAAGTAGATGAGAAAACCTACCGTGGCACGGTGAGTATAAAAGTCGGTCCCAGCGTCACCGATTACAAAGGAGAAGTGCAGATCGTTCGACTGGACGCCGAGAGCCACGAAATCGAGATGGTGGGCAAGGGGCAGGACGTGCGGGGACGCGGCAGCGCGTCGATGACCATGACCGGCAAGCTCACCACCGCCGATGGTGGCGCGACCCAGGTTACCAGCACTTCGGAAGTGAACGTCGTGGGTATTCTGGCGCAAATGGGGGCGCGGGTGATCACCGAAGTTTCCAACATCATGTTCGAGAAATTCAGCAAGACCTTCCAGGCGCTGCTGCAGTCGCCCGAGGAACTTCCCGCCACCGGGACGGACGGCAGGCCCGAGCCGATCAAGGCCGGGTCGCTGGCCTGGCAGGCGGGCAAACGCCTCTTCAAACGCGACGACACTTGAGATTCCCATCGTCATGGCCCCCTCTTCCAGCCTGCCCCAGAAGCCGCAGATCGATAGCATCGACGCACTGATGCAAGGCTTCGAAAGCTTCGGATACATCGCCGACAACGCGCTCGCTACCGCGATTTATCTCATCACCCGCTTGCACAAGCCGCTGCTGATTGAAGGCCACGCCGGACTGGGCAAGACCGAAGCGGCCAAGGTGTTGGCTTCTCTACTGGGCACGCGACTGATCCGGCTGCAATGCTACGAGGGGCTGGACGTCAGCTCCGCCGTGTACGAGTGGAATTATCAGAAGCAGCTGCTGGCCATCAAAATTCAAGAGAGAAGCGAGCAGACGGTCGAAGAGAAAGAACGGCACATTTTCAGCAAGGAATTCCTGCTGGAGCGGCCGTTGCTGCTGTCTATCCTGGAAGAAAAAGCTGCGCCAGTTCTGCTGATCGACGAGATCGATCGCGCGGACGAGGCCTTCGAAGCGTTCTTGCTGGAGCTGCTCTCCGACTTTCAGATTACGGTGCCGGAGTTGGGCACGATTCAAGCGAAGCATATTCCGTACGTCATCCTCACCTCCAATCGCACGCGCGAGTTGAGCGACGCGCTGAAACGGAGGTGTCTGTATCACTGGATCGACTACCCCAGTTTCGAAAAGGAAATGAAGATTGTGCGGGCGCGGATGCCCGGCGTCGAAGAAGAGTTGGCCGGCCAAGTTGTGCGGCTGGTGCAAGCGGTGCGGCAACTGGACCTCACGAAACCGCCGGGGATCGCCGAGACCCTGGACTGCACGCAGGCGGCGATGGCTCTGGAAAAGCATCGGCTGGATGTCGAGGCCGTTGAGGAAACCTTGGGGTGTCTGACGAAGTCGATGGAAGACAGCGCTGCGTTGAAGGCGGCGGGAATCGGGAAGATGCTGTCGGACTCGTACTAGTAGCCGGACTAAGTGATCGAGCGGTTAGGGTTGCGACTTGTATCAGGGCACGGCTTTAGCCGTGCCAAGGATTATTTCTCTGTTGGGCTTTTAGCCTCTGTCTCCAGCGGCTAAAGCCGTCTTCTAAAGCCGCTCGTGCGGCACGACTGAAGTCGTGCCCTGATACAAATCTTTAATTCCGTCTGGATGGCGTCGCGGAGAGTCCACTTGGAGCGAATGCATCAAGAACCCGACAGTTTGGCGGCTTCGGTGGTGGCGTTCTGCCGGTTTGCTCGCTCGAACGGGCTGGCGGCGGGCATGCAGCAAACCCTGGCGGCGCTGGAAGCAACGAGCGCCATTGGCGTTGCCGACTGGCAACGCTTCGCTTTCGCGCTGCGGGCGGCGCTCTGTTCGTCTCCCACAGAGTGGGAGCTGTTTGACGAACTGTTCCAGACGTTCTGGAACTCCACGCGAAGTTCGCCGCAGAATCGCGAGCAGTTCCGCGATCCGATTATGCAGAAGCCCCCGGCAGATTCGCGGCTGCTGGTTGGCCAGGCGGTCGGCAACGATTCTTCCCAGCAAAGCGAAGGCAAGATGGTTTCCGGCGCCAGTTCGCAGCAACGCCTGAAAAAAGTGGACTTCTCCGAAGCGGCGTACGCCGACATGGCAGCACTGGAACAGTTAACGCTTCGCCTCTTGAGGCAGATGAGCGAGCGGCTATCGCGGCGAATGAAAGTTTGCAACCTGGCCGATCGTGTGGATCTGCGGCGGACGATTCGCCGCAACATCAGCCGTGGCGGCGACCCCATTCTTCTGGCCTACAAAGGCCGCAAGCCGCATAAGAAAAAGTTGGTGGTCTTTCTCGACATCAGCGGCTCCATGAATCTTTACAGCCTGTTTCTAGTGCGCTTCGCCTACGCGTTGCAGAAGCACTTCAAGCGCGTGGACACTTTTTTGTTCAGTACGAGTGTGGTGGAAGTGAGCGATGTGCTGCGCGAGCGGCACCTGTCCGCCGCTCTGGCCGGGCTCTCGCGGAGGGCGGCGGCGTGGTCGGGCGGCACCAAGATCGGCGGATCGTTACGCGAATTCAATCGGCAGCACGGCCGGCGAGTGCTCTCGCGCAACACGGTCTTCATTATCCTGAGCGACGGCTGGGACACCGGTGCGCCGGAATTGCTGGCCTCGGAGTTGCGCCGGGCACGCAGCCGAGTCGAGACGTTGGTGTGGCTCAATCCGCTGCTCGGGCTCAAAGAGTATCAGCCCATCACGCGCGGCATGAGTGCGGCGCTCCCGCACGTTGACGTGTTTGCTCCGGCACATAATTTGGAGAGTCTGCTGGCGCTGGAGAAGTATCTTTAGAAGCAGCAAGGGGTACGCGGGATGTTCGATCAATTCCTCAGCAAGGCCGACGAACTGCTGGCGCGCGGCGAGCCATTTGCCGTCGCCCTGGTTGTCCGCTATCAGGCGCCGATCTCGGGCAAGCCCGGCAACAAGGCCATCGTGTTCGCCGACGGGACGATCTGGGGATGGATCGGCGGCGGCTGCGCGCAGCCGGTGGTCGCCAAGGAAGCGCTCAAAGCGCTGGCCGACGGACAGCCGCGGCTGGTGCGGATCAGTCCTGCTGCATCGCCCGAGGACGGCATTGTGGACTACACCATGACCTGCCACAGTGGAGGCACGTTGGACATCTACATTGAACCTGTTTTGCCGAAGCCGCACGTGCTGATCTTGGGCCGCTCTCCGGTGGCGCAAACCTTGGCGAAACTTGCCAAGACGATTGGCTATGCAGTTTCTGTCGCGGCTCCGGGAGCGGAAGGTGAGGCTTTCCCCGATGTCGATCTCCTGCAGACGAACCTCGATCTCAGCCAAACGAAGATCACGCCGCAGACCCACATTGTCGTATCCACCCAGGGAGACTGCGACGAGGAAGCGCTGGAAGCAGCGCTCGAAAGCGACGCGGCTTACGTTGCATTTGTCGCCAGCAAAGTGAAGGCGGCCAAGACCCTGGATTACCTGAAGCAGCGCGGCATAGCCGCTGAAAGGCTGGCACGGGTGCGGGCTCCGGCCGGACTCGACATCCATGCGTCGTCGCCGCAGGAGATCGCGGTTAGCATCCTGGCTGAAATCATCCAGACGCGCCAAGCCAACGTTGCCAGGAAAAGTCCCCAAGCATCTTTGCCGGTGCTGCGGCAGGAAGCTCGCGACCCAATCTGCGGCATGATGGTAGACACGACCTCGGCCAGGCACAAATCGGAATTTCACGGCGATGCGTACTATTTTTGCTGCGCCGGCTGCAAGCAAACCTTCGATATACAACCGGACAAATACGCGCTCGCCTCAGCTCGTTGACGGCCGAGCGCAATTTCGGATTACTGGCCCGAGGCGTCCGCTGTAGAGTCTGAGCGCAGCCAATTGGCCACCTGCAGTCACGCAACGCGCTGCTCGTTCAGTGTCTAGGGGAGAAATCTTGCCGTCCCTGCCGTGGCCAAATGGTGCTATTGCCAACGACTAAATTGCGGGTTAATCTCCGCAGCATCTTCACAATCACTTGGCCATCCGCTCCCGTCGTCGGGTGACTTTTAGCTAGTCGACCGGAAACGAGGACTCATCATGGGAACCGCAGTGGCAGCGGGCGGTCTTCTGTTCCATAGTCTGGAAACACTACCCCGTACTCTCGCGGTGATGGAGCCAGCTGCGATAGGGTCCTTCCATCGGAAGGGTTTCGCTCGACCAGCGCGGACTTCGCACTTCTCTCCAGACGTGGCTACCGCTGCAGGTTTCATTACGCCGGGCAGCCGAAGTGGCCAATATCCATGATTGTCGCCAATTCACTGTTGGCTGGGTTTCTCCTGGTCAATGTGGGAGCACTCTTGATGCCGGTTTTGTGGGAAGCGTCGGCAAAGGCAGGTGAGAGACATGCCGGATGAACCAATGCAGGCTGCTGAGCCGGAGAGAATCGCGCCGCTGCTTACGAAAACACGGGGCCAGAACGAGAATCATTCGGATCTGGTGATCGATTGCCCGCAGCATGCGCTGCCTTTCGGAATCATCTTTGAAGAGTATGCCGCGCGCCGCAAAGAAGACCTGAAGAAACGCAGCAGTGAAGTACTGCAGGTGAACGAGGACCAGGTTCTTAGCACGCTTCAGGCACTGCTGGAAACGCGGGATGACTTGTATCGCAAGCTCAAGCAGGCGAAAGACGATGGGTTATCGTCGACCGAGATCGACGCATTGGAGGAAGAGTGCGGCAAGTGCGATCGTCCCTTGAAGCGGGTGCTCCACAAGATGAAAGGCAGCGCCCTGTGCATATCGGGCGGCGGCATACGCAGCGCGAGTTTCTCCCTGGGAGTGCTGGAAGGGCTGGCGCGTTTCAGTTTAGGTCTGTTGACGCCAGCGGAGCCTTCGGGGCAAACGAATTTGCCGGGAGCAGAAGCGAAATCCGCGCCCCAAGAGAAGCCCGAAGGTTTGCTGCACAAGCTGGACTATCTGTCCACGGTATCGGGCGGCGGTTACATCGGGAGCTGGCTCTCGGCATGGCTATACCGCAGGCAAGCGGCCAAGGCGGCTTCCGCACAGACACAGGATGTAAAGGCACAACCGTCGAGTTGGAAATCGAGCTATGACGAAGTGGTGGAGGCCCTGGCGGGAAAGAGCAGTCTGCCTTCCGGCGATCCCTCGCCGCGGACGGTGCGGCATCTTCGCGAGTATACGGCGTACTTAGCGCCGGCGCTGGGTCTCAGCCTGGATTCCTGGGACCTGGCAGCGATCGTCTCGCGTAACATGATGATCAATTGGGTCACGCTCATCCCGCTGCTGCTGGCGGCGACGGCGGCCCCACAAGTGTCCTATTACATCAGCCGCGATCTGCCCTACTACCTGCAAGGAAATACCGCCTGGGGCGGATTGCTGCTGGTTTTAGCACTGTTTATCCTGGCTGCGGTTTTCGCCGGCCTCTCCCTGCCTTCGCATCGTAAAGACAAAAAGCGCGGCCCAACTCTTTCCCTGGTTGTCATCTGCTTCGCCGGCCCGGTACTGCTGGCGAACTGGATGGTGGTGGAGTTGTGGCGAGGTCTTCCCGGGCAGGTGATACCCCAGCGGGCGTGGCATGCCGCCACCGCGATTGCCTTGCTGGGATTTCTGGTGATGGCAGGGATGCTCTTCCGGAGCAATCGCAAGCGGGTGCTGGCCAGCGGCGAGGCGGAGAAAGTCAGAGACTGGCGCGGGGCGATCCGTGGGGTACAGATGCTGGCGGCTGCCCTGGCGGCTGCATCGGCAACGGTTGCGCTCCTGTGGGTGCTGGCGAAATTGTTTCCCTACCTGCTTCGAACTCACCAGTGGAAATATCACCTGGTGACCGACGACCGATTGTTCGCCATCCTCGCGCTGCCGCTGTTCACCCTGGTGCCACTAATATCGGTATCGCTATTTGCCGGCCTGGTGGGAGTGTTCGAAGAGGAAGAGGACCGCGAGTGGTTCTCCCGTGCGGGCGCGATTCAACTGGCCTTCATCGTTTCCTGGATCGGCATTCATGCGGTGTCCCTGTATGCCACCGACATTCTGTTAGCCATCAAGTTGGGGATAACCGGCGCCATATTAGGAGGCGTGGGTAGCGGCATTGGCTGGAGTGGAGCGACCTCGGCCGGCCCGCGTCCGGTGAAGATGTCGCAGCTCAGCAAGGTGGGCTCCTTTCTAAAGAAGCATGACCTGCTGCTACCCGGCTTGTGCACGATCGCTTTGGTGTTAATTGCGCTGGGCGGCGCTGGGATTGAGCATTTCATTGCCAGGAAGCTCAACGTCGCGGTCAACGCTCATTTCAGGGCAGATTTTTGCCGCACCTCAGGTTGCACAGGTCTCGATCTCCTCAGGCTGCGGGGCAACTGCTACCTGCTGACCCACACAATGATCCTGGTGGGCTTTTTCATCCTCACCCTGCTGGTCAATTGGGCTATCAACATCAACCTTTTCTCCTTGCACGGAATGTATCGCATGCGATTGATGCGGGCCTTTCTGGGCGCTTCCAACACGGAGCGGCGGCCTGACCGTTTTACCCAATTCGACGCCGAGGACACACCCAAAACCATCCAGCTTCCACGAGCCCCAGGGGCGCCTTTGCACATGATCAATACCACCTTGAACCTGGTAGGTACCAGGAATATGGCGTGGCGACAGCGTAAGGCCGAGTCGTTTACCTTCAGCTCCCTGCATAGCGGATGCTGGAGGCTCGCCTATGTTCCCGCCGGCGTGTATGGGGGGACCGACGGCGTTTCGCTGGCGACCGCCATGGCCATCAGCGGAGCCGCCTTCAATCCCAACATGGGGTATCACTCCTCGCCGCTGGTCACGTTGCTGATGACCTTCTTCAACGTGCGGCTGGGCTGGTGGTTGCCCAATCCCGCGCGGGAAGAGGGCGCACATCATGCGGTGTGGTCGGCCAAGGGAGCAGACTTTCTGCACAAGACGGGTCCCACCATGGCGCTGGAGCCGCTGATTCTCGAAGCCTTCGGTCTCACCGACGACAGCTATCGCTGGATCGAGCTGACCGACGGCGGCCACTTTGAGAATCTGGGACTCTATGAGATGGTGTTGCGGCGCTGTCACAACATTATCGTGGTCGACGCGGGCGCTGATCCGGACTGCCAATTCGAGGATCTGGGCAATGCTCTGCGCAAGATCGAGATCGATCTCGGTATCCCGATTCGCTTTAACGATGGCATCAAAATGAGGGCGGGTGCCCGGAAGGGCAACCACTATTGCGCGGTGGCGACCATCGACTACGGATGTGTCGACGACTATCGGGACTTACCACCGGCCGAGAGGGACAAACTCGCCGGTCATCTGGTCTACATCAAGGCCGCGATTACTGGCCAGGAGCCGCCGGACATCAAGCAGTATGCGTTGACGCACTCCGCGTTTCCTCACGAAGCCACGACAAATCAGTTCTTCAACGAAGCACAATTCGAAAGCTACCGTCATCTGGGATCGTTCGAGATTGAAACTATCGCCAGCCACCAACCATTGTCCATTCCGTTTCCGGACGTGCACGATCTGCACCTGATGGCATCCAGCGATCAAAATCGACTGGAAACGGATTTCAAGAGTTTCTTGAACCTTGCTACAAGGTACGGGAAACAGTAAACAGGATGGGTTTCAAACACCGGCTCGATCGGAAGCACTTATAGTCGCTGGCTTCGCTGCTGAGGGCGAGCGGGCTGGGTGGGACCTCGCTCGCCCATACTGTCGAATGAGAGCCTGAAGGTGCGTCGCGGCTGCATTCTAGGCGGCTCTCAACCCTCTAGCTGGCGTAGGGAATCGGCCTGTCCGACTTTTCGAAATCGGCGTGGGCCTCGCTGGTCGACGCTACGTCCTGCGCCCCGGTCCGGCTCAAGATCTCTTTCGCTTTTTTCGTCCAGTCGGAACTGTCGCAATGTACGGACAGCAGGATCCCGCCATCCTTGATGCGTCCTTCGTAACGCTTGGCCTCATATTCGGGAATGCCCGCGCCGATCAAAGCTCCGGTCAATCCTCCTACCGCGCCGCCGGCGCCTGCTCCCGCTAGAGCTGCGACGATCGGACCAGCCGCGATGAAAGGGCCGAGCCCGGGAATCGCCAAGGCGCCGATGCCGACCAGCCATCCCAAGCCTCCGCCCACCACACCGCCCGTGGTTGCGCCGGTTGTCGCCCCTTCCGGAGCTTTGGTGTTTTTCTCGTGGGCAAACTCCTTCGAGCCCTCGTTATCGGGAAAGAGGACCGAGATGTCCTCGTTGCGGAAGTCAGCTGCCCTTAGCTCATCCACGCCACGTTCCAGTTCGAGCCGATTGCGATAGATGCCGAATGCTGCGGTGTTCTTACCTGCCATGTTGGATTCCTTTTCCTAGTCGTGTTTGGGAACGACGGTCATTTCATCGTTGACGTTGGCCTCACCCGCAACCTGAGTGGCTTTGGCAAGAATGGCGTTTCGCTCATCGTCGGAGCGGACCGGGCCTTTCAGTGTGACTTTGCCGTTTTGCGCGATGATCTTGACGTTGTGCGCATACGTCGACAGCGACTTGTCCTGGGTGAGGGATCGCCGGATCTCACGCGTCAGTTGCAGATCGGAAGCGTCATTCTTTTGTTGATCCGCTGTCGCAGGTGTTGGACTCTGCCGGTCTTGTTGGTTGACTTTGGTGTTATCCCCCGCTGCTTGCGCTGCTCCAGACGCGTCTTGCGCCCAAGCCGGGAGGAAAACCAGGAGGAACAAAAGCGCTCCGAGGTAGCGCTGGAAAGCTTTGCAGTTGCACAAACCCATTGCATCTCCGATTGAGTTCGTTGTGGACTAGCTCTGTGAAACTCGAGGGAGTAGATGCCAACCTCAGTCGCGGGTTTGCATTGGTACTTTTTTTGTTGGATGGCGCAGCTTCATTGCTTTTGGGCGCGCCCCCCAACCTCGGGCTGTCTGCAATGATGTCAACCGACCCCAATCTACGACGCGCTGCGGAAGATGTCAGGTAACTCCAATTGTTAGATTGTGGTTGGACGCGGAACGACTGCGATCGTCAAAAGCAACAAGCCCGCAGGGCGAAGCTATCGCAGCCCAGGGCAGAAGAATCTATGTGAGAACTAAATTTTGGATTTGCGAGTGGACTAGATTGAACGAAAATCCCGCCCGTAAGGGCGACTCAGTTTAGCCCAGGACGCAGCCGTAGGCGGAGTCCTGGGTAGCGTGAGAAATGAGCCCTAGTCCCGTAGGGACGGCATAGCTTCTCACACAAAACTGACCCGAAAGCTCCGGGGCGAGCGGAAATCGATGCGAGTCCTGTACGTACGGCACGCGTTTCGTCTTCACAAGAACCGTGAGGCCGCGGTGAGGGCATGTTTCCTTATTTCTTTCAGCTCGGCTTCGGCGGTCAGCCAATCGCCCTCGGCATTTCCACCCTTGGCTCCGCGTTGACGATATATTTCGTAAGCGCGCTCGCGAATCATCTGCTCTGAAAGTTGAGGCTGCTGGAATTCAAGATCAGTCTGGCCCTGGCCGGAAAGGTTATTCATAAAGTTTTCCTTTTCACTCTTGGATGCGCCTTGATTAGCCGGAGGCCGCAAACCGATTCGAGGATTACAAATTTTTCATTCGTCGACCGCGGAAACACAAAACCCGCGAACCAAGTAAAATGTGCGGCAGAAAAAAAGGAGATCGCATCGCCGTGGATTATCTGCTGAAGACTGAACCTTCTGTGTACTCGTTCGCCGACCTGCAACGCGACAAAACTACCATCTGGGACGGCGTCACCAATCCTGCGGCCGTGAAGCATTTGCGCGAGATGAAGCCTGGCGAAAGGCTGATCCTCTACCACACCGGCGACGACAAGAGCGCGGTCGGCACCGCGACGGTAGTCTCCGTCGATGCCACCGATCCCAAGACGCCGCTGGTCAAGATCAAGGTGGGCAAGCCGCTTTCCCAGCCCGTATCCTTGGCCCAGATCAAGGCTAAGCCTTTATTCGCCGACTCGCCGCTGGTGCGGCAAGGCAGGCTGTCGGTGGTTCCGCTGACTGCGGCGCAGTATAAGGTTCTGACCGGGGAGTAGCCTTGTCCCACATTCTGGCTGTGCCGGCGATTTCATGCGGCGGTAATCCAACTCTGCGTGATGGCTTCGCCAGAGTTGACCCCTTGTTGTATACAAGCCCATGAGGAGGGCCCATGAATTCTCCCACAAGGACTCCGGACTTCGATGCCGGCGCCCTGTTCGATGCCCACATGGCCGCCGAGTTTACGACTCCGGACTTGGACGCCACCATGGCAACCATGACCGACACTCCGGTGCTGACGCACGTGCCGGTTCTGACCGGAGGCAATGGATACGACGAGGTTCGCAGCTTCTACAGTAAGTACTTCCTCAATCACTGGCCGGCCGATACCCACGTTACCCGCATCTCCCGCACCATCGCTAACGATCGCCTGATCGACGAGATTATCGTGAGCTTTACGCATGACATCGAGATGCCGGCGCTGCTTCCCGGCGTCAAGCCCACCGGCAAGAAGGTTGAGTTAGCCCACGTTGTGGTGGTGGGAATCGCTAACGGCAAAGTGGCTTACGAGCGCATTTATTGGGACCAGGCTTGTTTGCTGGTGCAGATCGGCTTGCTTGATCCCGCGAAGCTGCCGGTCACCGGAGTGGAACAAGCGCGCCGTGTGCTCGATCCCACGCTGCCCTCGAACCAGTTGATTCATCGCGCCGAGTAGGCACATGCGAATGCGCGGTATCGTTATGGCGTCGGAGGTAATCGATATTCCGAGCTCAGGAAGGAAATTCCGGCCCACACCGTGATCCCACCAACTGCGAGCACTCGTGAGCGCGGCCGGACCTGGATTCTTGCCGGTTGTACTGTCGCCGCTGTAATCCTTCTCGGATGCTGGCCCCTACTAACCGGAAAGGCCGTGCCTATCTGGGATGCCTGCGACTACTTCGGACCTCTCTTTTCCCTGATCGCCGATCACGTGAGGTCGGGGAGGCTGCTGCTCTGGAACCCCTGGATCAACGGCGGTTCGCCGGACTTTGCCGAGCCGCAAGTAGGTTCGACCTCGCCGGTTCTCTTACTGTTTGCGCTTCTCTCGCCCAATCCGTTCTGGGGCTTTATCGCCTACTGGCTTGCGGTATGGATCTTCGGCGGGGTGGGAATGCTGTTGCTCTGCCGCCACCTCAAGGCTCCCCTATGGGGTGCACTGACCGTGTCACTGGGGTTCATTGCCAGTGGTACTTACACTTCCAACGCCGAGCATACAAGTTGGATCTACTCCTTCTCGTTTCTCCCCTGGATTGTCTGGAGGTTCGATAAGGCACTGCTGGATGGAAGCTATTGGGGCATGCTGCAAACCGGCGTTCTCTGGGGGTTATCGGCGCAAGGCGGTTATCCAGGAGCGACCATATTGGATCCCATCTTCCTGGCCTTGTGGGGTGTGGGAAGACTTTGGGTGAGCCGGAAAGATTCGGAGTCGACAGATCGCGTTGGTTTCAGGCGAGACCTTCTGCGTTTCGTCTTGGCCCTGCTTATTCTAGGCTTCATCGGCCTTGCCGTTATGAGCCCTGCCTACGTCAGTTTCCTGCGGGAAACCCAGGGCTATACCTTCCGCGCCGGTTCGCTCGATCGGCAGTTTTCGTTAAGTTCCGGTGTCCTGCCTCCAACCGCGTTCGCCACTTTGGCCAGTCCATTTCTCTATCTATTAGATCTTTCCTCGCACCCGCTCTGGCCCGAGACCGATATCTCCATGACCAATATCTATCTCGGCGTTCTGGTCACTATTTTCGCCGTCGCCGCGGTTGCCAAGCCATCGCGATGGAGACTCTGGCTGGCCCTGGTCGCGGTGTTCTTCGGCTGTTGTGCGGTCGGAACCCATCTGCCGGTACGAGGCTGGGTCTACGATTTCGTTCCCCCAACCCGCTACTTCCGAATGCCTTCGTTGTTCCGCGCCTACGTCATCTTGGTTGCAGGCGTACTGGCCGCATACGCTACCGGGGATGTGGATGAGCGCTGGGAAGCGCTAACGCTCGCGCGAATTCCTTTGCGGTTACTGATCGTTTCCATGTCCACCGCGGTTGCCGCTGTACTCGCCTACGGGGCAACCATGCGCAGCGTTCATCGCAGTCTAGTCAGCGCGCCCTATCCTTTGTTTCACCTCTGTACAGCTTGGGTAACGGCGGTGATCATTTTCTTCCTCGCGTGGCGGGGAATACTTTCTCGCAAAGCAGGGGTGGGTCTGCTTGTGGTTCTGGCTGTCTTCGATGCCGCATCGACGCTGTACATCGCGAGTCCAACCATCTATTCCTTCGCCGCCACGCCGCAATGGCAGGCGATGAATCGACAACACATCAGCAATTTGAGCTTGCTGCCGAAAGGATGGTCGCGACAGTTCCTGCCCTCGCCGGATTTGGGAGCCAATCAGAACGATCGCAATGTCGCCCCTAAAGACGCCGGATTCTGCAACCGTACTCCCCTCAAGAACAAGTTCTTCCAGCATTACCTCGACGATCCGGAGTTGAGTCGAATTGCCTTGGGCAATCAGAGAATCTGGTTCTCCGATCGGCCGGTGTGGCTTTCTCTCAGCGAGACGAATTTTGCCGACTTCTCTCGTGTGAGCCATGCCCTTGGGGCGCCAGTAATGGTCTTGCATACCGGCGATGAAATGAAAGCCGCGTCCCCTCAGCCTTCTCCGGAACCGGCGCCCGTCGATGGGGGCTGGACTCACTCGGCACAACCCATGTCTCAGGCAACGGTCAGCCTGATCGCCTACCTGCCCAATGCACTCGCTTTTCGCTATCGGGCCGATCGCGATGGATGGCTGTTGGTCACCGATCGTTGGGCCAACGCCTGGACGGTTCGCGTCAATGGTCATCCGCAGCAGGTTCTCGGCGCGGACTTCATTTTTCGTGCAGTCCCAGTCGGCTGCGGAGAGAATCTCATCGAGTTTCGTTACAAGCCGCGGGGTTATCTGGCATGGGTGGTGCTGAGCTGGTCGATACTCTTGCTGTTCGCGATCCTGCAAACGTGGATGTTCACTAGAAAACGCTTGGCTGATGCCCGCGCCGTTTCTGACTCGAGGCAATAGTTATGGCGGGTTCGCAGCTTATCGGTGTGATCTCCTGCAGGTTTTCCAGGCGGGAGAGAAAGGCGAACCCTTCCTCAAGAGGGCGTGGGACCCACTATTCGCGAATCAACTGATCAGCACGTGCCACTGCGTTCTTGTGGTCCTCTGCGCTATCATAGCCGGTTCGAATGATTGCTCGACGCCTCTACCGGCTGCTGAAAAACTGGAAGTCGCACGCTTTCGAAGGGGCGTACCTTTAGGTACGCCGTCGAAGGGCCTTCCTTCTTGTCATCACGAGCGGGCTTCAGCCCGCGAGGGATCTGCTTTCCAACTTTTTCGGCAGCCTGTCTAATCGTGCCAAGGAGATTCCCTCGTATGAAGCATCTCGTCCTATTCACCCTGCTCTTCATGATCGGATCGGTATTGTCCTCGGCTGGTCAGGAACTCGCCACTAAGGTTCCCGACCTCGCCCAGCTGCAGACGATGACCGCGCGCTTCGTTCCCACCGAGCTCAACGTCGACATCGCGAATCTGTCTGTCGGCGATCGCAAAGCGCTGGTCAAGCTGGTAGAGGCCGCGCGCCTCATCGACGATATCTTCATGATGCAGTATTGGAGCGGCGATCTCGCACTCTACGCCAAGCTGCAAAAGGAGACGTCGCCCCTGGGCAAGGCTCGCCTGCACTATTTCTGGATCAATAAAGGTCCGTGGTCAGAACTCGACGGCAACACCGCGTTCATTCCCGGTGTGCCCGAACACAAGCTGCCGGGCGCGAACTTCTATCCCGAATCGATGGCCAAGCAGCAGTTCGAAAGCTGGCTGAAGACGCTGCCTGAGGAGCAACAGAAACAGGCGACCGGCTTCTTCACCATCATCCGCTCCGACGGGAAGCAGGGCTTCAAGATCATTCCTTACAGCGAAGCTTATAAAGAAGACCTGACGCGTGCGGCCCAGCTACTGAACGAAGCCGCCGCGCTTACCGACAACGCCACGCTGAAGCGCTTCCTCACCACACGCGCCGCCGCCTTCCTTTCCAACGACTACTACGAGAGCGATGTCGCCTGGATGGATCTGGACGCGCCGCTCGACATTACTATCGGTCCCTACGAGACCTACAACGACGAGATCTTCGGCTACAAGGCATCGTACGAAGCTTACGTCAACGTGCGCGACGAGCAAGAGAGCGCGAAGCTGGGCGCGTTCGCCAAAGATTTGCAGGAGATCGAGAACAATCTCCCGCTCGACCCCAAGTACCGCAACCCCAAGATTGGCGCGCAGGCGCCCATTCGCGTGGTCAATGAGGTGATGAGCGCGGGCGACGGCAACCACGGGGTACAGACTGCGGCCTATAACTTGCCCAACGACGAGCGCGTTATCGCCGAGAAGGGCAGCAAGCGCGTGATGCTGAAGAACGTGCAGCAAGCCAAGTTTCAGCAGATCCTGATTCCGATTTCCAAACGCGTGCTGGCCGCCGACGAGCAGGCCGACGTGAACTTCGACGCCTTCTTCACTCACATCCTGACCCACGAGCTGTGCCACGGACTGGGACCGCATCAGATCACCCTGAACGGCAAGCCGACCACGCCCCGCGAGCAATTGAAGGAACTCTATAGCGCCATCGAAGAAGCTAAGGCCGATGCCACCGGACTCTTCGCGTTGCAGTACATGATCGACCACGCGCAGCAGATGGGACTAAGCGATGTCCTGAAGCCGGATGCTGACTCCGAGAGGCGGCTGTACACGACGTATCTGGCATCGTCGTTTCGCACCTTGCGTTTCGGCTTGGGCGAGGCGCACGGCAAAGGCATGGCCATGCAGGTGAACTACCTCATTGACAAAGGCGGCTTCGTGGCGCGGCCTGACGGTACGTTCGCGGTGGATTACGCCAAGATCAAGGACGCCGTGCGCGACCTGACTCACGACTTGCTGACGGTGGAAGCAGAAGGAAATTACGCGGGAGCGAAGCAGATGCTGGATACGCTAGGTGTGCTGCGTCCCGAGTTCAAGCAGGCGCTCGACAAGCTGGCTGACATCCCGGTCGACATCGAGCCCGTCTTCGTCACTGCGAACCAGGTTGCGCCGCCGGCCAAGAAGTAGAAGTCGCGATCAGCCCCGGCGGGTCGCTAATAACTCCTCGGACGCAATTTCGGGTAGAGCTGGCCTTTAGAGACTGTGTCACAACCGCAAATGCAATTTCCCGGTGGAACAAGGCTGGTGCGCATGCATCAAACCAGCCGCGCAGCGGCGGCTATGTAGTTAGCCCGGCGCGTAAGCGCCGGGGAAAGTGGGAAATAATTGTGAGCCGCAGAGCGGCGACACCGCTCGCGACACAGCCTCTTTAGGCCAGCGTCCGAGCGGCTTTGTTTTTGTTTCTGAGCCGGCTTCAGCCGGCGGCAGGAAGCCTTTGTTTCTCGATTTTCGACGCTAAACTTTGCGGCCGAGATGCGGGCCGGTGATTTGATTACTCATTACGCTTGCACTGCGATAAGCGGCTTTTGTCTGGGCAAGACCTCGCCGATCTGGGCCGCATCGATTCCGGAGTCGCACAACTTCGCGACCAATTTTTCCGCGTCGCTTTCGCCGACTGAGATTAGCAAGCCTCCCGCCGTCTGCGGATCGTAGAGCAAGGTCAGGAGGTCTTGCGGAACATCGGCATCAACGTCGACACAGCCTTCGGCGAACTGGCGATTGGCTTTCAAACCTCCAGGAACAAATCCGCCACGAACGCATTCCAGCGCGCCCGGTAGCAGCGGTACCCGCGAAGCCTGAAGGCGCAGGCTGACATAGGAGCTGTTCGCCATCTCGCGCGCGTGGCCGATCAGGCCGAAACCGGTGACGTCGGTCATGCCATGGATCGCGAAGCCGCCGGAGATTACGACCTCGGCCGCAGCCTTGTTCAGCATGGTCATGGAATGGACCGCGCCGCGAATCCAGGCGAAATCGGCGGTGCCGCGTTTGATCGCGGTGGAGATCACGCCCGTGCCAATCGCCTTGGTGAAAATCAGCCGGTCGCCCGCCTGCGCGCCACTGTTGGCCAGAATCTTCTGCGGATGAATCGTGCCGGTCACCGAGTAGCCCAGCTTGATCTCTTCATCGCGAATGCTGTGACCGCCGATGACGGTGCAGTTGGCCTCGACCATCTTCGACAAGCCGCCGGCCAGCATTTCTTCCAGCACCTTGGGATCGCCGCTCTCCGGAAAGCAGACCATGGTGAGCGCACTGATGGGCCGCCCGCCCATGGCGTAAACGTCGCTCAGCGAGTTGGTAGCGGCGATCTGGCCGAACACGTAAGGGTCGTCGACGATCGGAGTGAAGAAGTCGACGGTCTGGACCAGCGCCAGCTCAGGCGTGAGTTGATACACGCCGGCGTCGTCGGCGGTGTCGAAGCCGACCAGAACGTTGGGATCATGTTGCCGGGCTAATTTCCCAAGCACCGAGTCCAGCACCGCCGGACTTAGCTTGCTGGCTCAACCGGCAGCTTTCACCATCTCCGTCAGACGGGTTGTCTTGATCTCGGACACAGCTTCATTCTAGCGGAGGGGCCGCTAGTTAGCATTTGGCAGGTAGCATTCAGCATTCGGCACTTGGCATTTGGCGCTTCGTACTTGGCACTTGGCACTTGGCATTTTGGCATTTGGCACGTGGCAGGTGGCACTTGGCATCCGTCGCGACGATAATAAGAATCTGCGCTAGAGACGGTGGAAGGGCGCGGCTTTAGCCGTGCCGAAAGGTTGTATCCAGGTAGGGTTTCAGAGTCTGTGTGAAAACTAACATTGCGTTTCGGAAGTGGAGTGCGAAGCGGAGAACACGAGCGCCGCAGGCGCGGAAGAGCTTAGCGCAGCATGGAGCCGCAGGCGGAATGCTGGGTTAGACGGGAAATTAATCCGCGTCCCGTAGGGAGGCCAGAGGTTCTCACGCGGACTCTTTAGCTCCGGCCGACCCTGGCTAAAGCCGTCTCTGGTAACGTCCGATTTCGCTGGGCTGAAAGCCCGGCGCTTCCACCGACAGCGACAACATTATTTTGGCGGTTATCGAGAGTCGTTAGCCCGAGCTGTGGGGATTTTGCTAAGCGCCAAATGCCAACTGCCAAATGCTAACTGCAAAGTGCCGTCTCCCTACTGCCCATACAGAAACAGCAAATCGTCCGGCAGCCGTCGTGACCACGCTGCCTCTTCGTGCTTGCCGCCTTCTTCCACCACAACTTTCAGGCGCGTCGGTCCCATGCCTTTTTTGCGCAGAATCGACTCCAGGTCTTGCACATCCTTCACCACCTGCGCGCTGAGCTGGCTATCGCCGTAAGGCTCCTCATCGGTGCCGATCCCGATGACCATCCTGGCTGGAAGCACTTTCGCCTTCTCGGCGTCCTTCAGCAATTGCCCATCGCCGATCCACAGCGGCGGGCTTTCGATCAGTGCGTGCCCGAACATGCCGGGATGCTCCAGCACGGTGTACAGCGTGATGTCGGCGCCGTAAGACGATCCGCCCAGACCGGTGTTCGCCGCCCCATGCGAGACGCGATAGTGCTTCTCGATGAACGGCATCACTTCGGTGGTCAGGAACTTTGCATACTCCTGGCCATGAACATCCTTCGCCTCGGCGACGTTATCGGTTTTGTTCAGCGGATCGGGGTAGGGTAGATATTCCGAGCTGCGGTTCGCATTGGCGTTGTCGATGCCGACCACGAACATGGGCGGAATTTTGAAGCCGCCCACAAGGTGCTCGACCGTCTCGTCAACGTGCCACTCGCCGGCGTGGCTGGTCACGACATCGAACAGGTTCTGTCCGTCTTGCAGATACAACACCGGATAGCTGCGATGCGCGGTTATAAGGCGAGAAGTAATTGGCCGGCACCAGCACCCGCAGACGTCCGCTGATCATGATAAATCTTGCTTTCGAAGGGGATAATCTCCAGCCAGCCAACGACGGTGTGATCTTTGTCGAACGAAGTGATGGTGGTGACGTTGGGAATATATCCTGCCGGCGGTTTGGCTTTCGCTTTAGGTTTAGCGGCATCCTGCGCCAGCAAGGGCGAGGTGGCGATCACGGACCAGAGGAGCAGCGTGGCGATGCTGGGTCGCAACATGAATCCAGATTAGCAGGAAGGTTGCGCCGGTTCCGGGTCTGCAGAGGAGGCTGATATTAAAGTTCGCTGAAATTACTGTCCGGTGCTTTCGTCCCAAGCGAAGGCATCCTTCTGGGCCGTGGCTAGCCCTTCAGCTTCAGGTTCACCAGCTGCACTTCAGGGAAGGTTTGATTCCAGTCGGCGGAGATGTGCTCCAAGGTGAGGCGCACCGTCTTGGTTTGGCCGGGCGCGATGGGCGAGCGCTCCAGGTCGACCAGGTCGGGATAGCCGCCCATCTGGTTCTGTACCAGCACGTGCAGGGGAAGCGTCTCGTTTTGGACAATCTGGTCCAGCGTATTCTTGAACACCATCTTCATATCGGCCCCGACCAGCGCTTTGTCTCCAGTGTTGCTGATGTCCACGTCGAGATAGGTGACTGTGCCGCCAACGTAATTTTCCGCCGCGCTCACTTTGGGATTGGAAAGCTGCAGCTTGGCCGCGTAAGGATTGACTTGCGGCTTGGTCTCACCTTGGTGACGCGTTACGACAGTGATGATCCCGACGACCACCAGCACCGCAACCAGCCCAATCACCATGGGCATCCAGTTGCGTTCTTGCGTCTGCGGCTTCGCCGGGGTGAACAGGTCGGCCATGGCTGTGAAGATTTTACTCCGACGGAACGACAGGTGAGGGCCGCAATTCGATTGTCATCCTGAGCGAGACCGCAGGGAGCGGAATCGAAGGACCGCTATAGCGCGATAATCTTGTGTCGCCCACATCAAGCACTCTGCGCTGCGTGAAACGCCGCCAGCCGCTCGCGGACGCTCATCACATGCTGCGGCAGATCGAGCTGCGAGCCTTCCTCGAGAATCGGAATCAGCTTGTCGAACTCCGGCCCCGAGTGCGAGCCGGTGAGCGCGATGCGCACCGGATGAAACAGGTCTTTGCCCTTTGCCCCGGTTTTCGCCTTCACCTCGTTCATGATGGCTTTAAAGCGCTCGGGCGTCATAGGCGCAGGATCGGCTTCGACCTGCTGGGCAAAGAGTGAGCACCTCGCCGTTTTCGGTGCGGCGAGGACTTCGGCGTTGTCGGGCGAATTCAATGCCGCCGCGGCGTCGTAGCCGAAGATCAAGGCCGCGCGCTCGGGCAACTCGTCCAGCTTATTGACCGATGGCGCCAGCAAGGCGATGACTTTGCCGAACCAGCTACGCACGCGCTCATCTGGATTTTCCGGCAGCACTCCGTCGCGCACAAAGTAAGGCTCCGCCAGCTTCTCGATCCGCTCCGGCGAACTCTGCTTGATGTAATGCCGGTTCAGCCAGTACAGCTTCTCCATATCGAAGACGGCGGGCGACGGCGTGACCCGCTCCAGCGAGAATTCCTTCTTCAGTTCGTCAGGAGTGAAGATCTCGCGCGTGCCGCCGCTGGGCGCCCAGCCCAGCAGCGCCAGGTAATTCATCAGCGCCTCGGGCAGCACGCCCATCTCGCGAAAGTTGGCGATCGAGGTTGCGCCGTGCCGCTTCGACAGCCGCTCGCGATCGCTGCCCAGAATCGTCGACAGGTGCGCGAACTGCGGTACCGGCCAGCCCAGCGCCTCGTACAGCGCGACTTGCTTGGGCGTGTTGGAGAGATGATCGTCGCCGCGAATGACGTGGGTGATGTTCATCAGCGCGTCGTCGACCACGACCACGTAGTTGTAAACCGGAATGCCACTGGAGCGCAGGATGATGGGATCGCTGACCACTTCGCTGGCGAACTCGACCGCGCCGTGCACGATGTCGTGGAAGCGAATGGGGTGCTCGGGAATGCGCAGCCGAATCGCCGCCGCCTCGCCGCTGGCACGGCGCCGCTGCGCTTCCGCCGGATCGAGCCCGCGGCACTTGCCGGAATAAATCGGCGGCAGCTGGTTCTTCAGCTTCTCCTCGCGGTCGCGCTCCAGCTCCTCCTGCGAGCAGAAGCACAGGTAGGCCTTGCCCTCGCTCACCAGCCGCTCGGCGTGCTCGCGATAAATCGCCAGCCGGTCGCTCTGCCGGTACGGAGCGTAACGGTCCGCCGACGTCGGGACCTTCGTCCCAATCCAGGCCCATCCACTTGAGATCGTCGAGCAGTTGGGCTTCGTAGCGAGCCTCGCTGCGCTCAACATCGGTGTCTTCGATGCGCAACACCATCACGCCGCCGGCTTGCCGGGCGAACAGCCAGTTGAAAAGCGCGGTGCGGGCGTTGCCGACGTGCAACTGTCCCGTAGGCGAGGGAGCGAAGCGGACGCGAACCTGCGAAGAAGTGCTCACCCTGTGATGTTAGCAAGAGTGATGCAAAGCAAGAAACGGTGGAAGGACGCGGCTTTAGAGGTCGCTGGGAAACTCGGCTAGGGCGGTTTTTAAGGGGCGCAGCTTTAGCTGCGCCGTTGCAAGCCTTACAAATTTGTCATCCCGAACCGGCTTCAGCCGGTGAGGGATCTGCTGTTCCGGCTTTTCAGCAAACTGTTTAGCCCCGGCCAACCGAGGCCGAAGCCATTTTCTGATCGCCTCCGATTTCGCCGGGCTAAAGCCCGGCGCTTCCACAGCTATAGGAAAAAAGTCAGGCGGAGCGCTCATCGTGATGAGCGCTCCGCCTGACTAGATGATTCCCGATGCCGGGCTAACGCGGCGCTGAAGCGCCGCACTACCCGTCCAAATTGCGACTACCGCCGCTGCAGCCGATCCTCGATTCCCAGCGAGCAATCGGGGTTGACGTTCTGGATGTAGATATCGTTCTCGCCATTGCGATCGTCTTCCCAGGTCAGCGCCGACAAGCCCTGACGAAGCGATGCCCGCCGCCAGCCGCGACTTATCCGACGACGCAGACGATACCGGGAATTGCGCGCACACCGTAGCCCCCGTTCCATCGAGCTTGGTGGCCTGAATGGTTCCCGAGCCGAATCCCGGCTGATCGAACCAGAACACCAGCGCGCCGCGTTCCGATCTGCACATTCTCGACGAAGATCTGCGAGTCCGATCCCAGCGGCACGATGGTCAATCCAGTGTCGCTCCACTGGCGCGCTCCCGCGGAATTGAACTTCTGTCCCGAGACGCCATTGTCAACCTGGTTGGAATCCTCCTCCGTCCAGAACAGGAAGGTCTCCTGCGTCGACGGATTGTAGGAAGCCGAAGGCGAGACTCTCACGTTGAACGCATTGGTCGAGCCAACCGAGCCGTTGTGTCCGAAGGCCTCGGTTCCGTCCGACAGAATATGCTGCGCGAACACCTGCAGGCTAGGACTGTTGGTGTACCAGGAAAACACCGCGCCGCCGTTGCCGTCGGAAGTGAAGTAGGGAAACTCGCCAAACTGCAGCGAGCCGCCATCGTAGACATGGACGTGTCCCGCACCCCACATCAACTGACCGCTGGCCGAAATCTTGTTGGCGTAAAGATAATTGTTGCTGCCGAAGCCGTGATTGCGCACCCAGGAGACGATGACCGAGCCGTTGTCGGCGGCGTGCAAATCGGCCAGCGAGTAGTTCTCGCCGGATTCCTGCAGGGTGACGCCATACGACAAGTGCGTGGGTCCCACCCACAACGGCTTGCCATTGGGATCGAGCTTCTGCAGGATCACGTCACTGTTGGTGGTCCAGGCGACGACCACGTTGCCATCGCTGGTGGCGGCGATCTTCGGGCGTCGCATGGAAGCCGGGATCCCAGGTCATGGCGATGCCCAGCGCTCCCCACAGCGGCTGTCCGGTGGAACTCATCTTGGCCGCAGTCACCTGCGGATTGTTGGGATCGCGGCGATCGTCGAGGAACGCCAGCAGGGCATTGCCGGCGGCATCGATGGCCAGACCGTAGTCCTGGGTAGAACTGAGGCTCAGCTTGGCAACCTGGACGCCGTCATGCGGAAACTGCTCCACGCCGTTGGCATTGAGCAACTGGTAGTAGACATCGTAGCCATTCGGTGGAGGATCGTTGGGATTATTGTTGAACCAGCTTACGTACCAACTGTTATTGGGCAACGGCAGCAACTTGGGCTGCACCTGGTCGGCGCCGGCAATGTTGGATAGATCGAGGTTCTGAGAAGGATCGGAAGACCACTGCGCCCAGGCGCTCGTGGCGAGGGTGAGTCCGACAGCACATACGATTGCAATACGAATTGCGTATTTCATTCGCGCTCCTTAATTGTCTCTTCTGGGGAACGGCTGGAATTCTACAGGCCACCCGCCGCAAAGTCTCTGGATTTTTCGCGGAGTCAGGACGCAGGAAGCATATGTACCCGGATGCAAGTCGCGGCTTGCGGCTGCAAAAGACAGTGTCCGTTAGAAAGGGGTGGAATGGCATGGCATTACAGGCTGCGGAAAAAGTCGGGTTCGACGTGTTTTGAAGGGGCGCAGCTTTAGCTGCGCCGTCGCAAGTCCTTTATTTTTGTCATCCCGAGCCGGCTTCAGCCGGCGAGGGAATCTGCTTTTCCGACTTTTTCAGCGGCCTGTTCAGCCGGTGAGGGACCTGCTTGTGAGACTTCTTCCGCAGTCTGTTCAGCCGTGCCGCGAGCATGCCCTCCGGAAAGGGCTTAAAGCCCCGACCAACCGCGGCTGAAGCCGTTTCTGATGGAGTTCGATTTCGCCAGGCTAAAGCCCGGCGCTTCCACCGAAGGCCGTCCCCTCCCCTAATGCTTCACGCTCTCCAGCAGCTTGGCCTCCTCGGCTGCCCGTTCGACGCCCACGACGAGGTTGCCGCGGCGCCACCGCCAGCTGCGCCCCCACCAGCAACGGCTGCCCCCTGCATGGCCGTCGCGGCAGCCATCTGGGCTGCAATAATTACCGGCGCTAAGACCTCGTTATGTCCCAGCGACAAACTACCTCCCAGAACCGCCGTGATGATCCGGGGCAGGTGCCAGACCAGCAGGCTGTATATAAAGGTTCCGATCAGCACATCGAACGCCACGAGCACCGGCGCGGTGGTCACGAATGGCGTTAGCTTCACCTGCTGCGCTTCGGTAATCCAGTTGCCGCTCAAGATCATGCCGGCGCTGATAACCGCGTAGATCGTCAGTATCTTCAGCCCCACCGAGATCACCAGACAGATGTAACGGTTGACGTACTCGCGAGTCCACCGGCTACCGCCAAAACCCAGCATGATGTAGGCTACTCCCAACGCAACGTAGCTTTCTACCCAGGTGATGATCAGGCTCAGTGTCACCAGACCCCAGCAGAGCAGAATGATAAGCGCACAGAGAATAATCGTGATCGCCGATCCGATGTGCAGCAGGAAGCCGGAATCGCTGGCCGCGTACATCATCGCGCCCGCAATCTTAAGACCCTGTGTAAACACCACGGTCGGTGAAATCGACGGGATTCCCGCAACGTTTGCGCCGATCTGGGTAAAGCTGTTGACTACAGCGGGAAACCATTGTTTCCGTACAAGAGCAGCGCATAGAAAGCAATGATGGCCATAATGCTTCGCATGAAGCCGAACATCCATGCCTGCAGGTCCGCCTGCTGTAAAAACAGCTCGAGAAACGTCCACGATAGTTCAATGACCGCAAGCAGGTAAAACAAGTCTTGGGCGTACCCGAAAACCTTGGCCTCCCACGTGACCGCGGCAGCGTGATATTGGCTCAGGATATCGCCGGGGGTCGTTGGGGTAAAGTCCGCCCAAACGGCCGTACCTTCACTTCTTAACCCATCTGTTCCGACATTTTGAATTCAAAATACCCAGTTTTATTTTTAAGGCTTTCAGGCAGATAATCCGAAAACCCTTTCCCCATTTCATCTCCTGTTCCCTTTGCAATAGAATCTCCCATTATTAAAATATCAATAATGTTTGTTTGCCTTGAGATTTTCGTTTTATTGGTATCAGCTTTATCAGGGATGCTTTTACTTATACTTCCGGAAGTTAGCATAAGATTGCTTGATAAGTTAGATATAAAGATGTCAACAACTAATAAATACATATTACATGTCACATTGACTTTTTTAATCAATTCAAGACCTCCTTTATACAAGTATATCCTGCCTTGTAAAACATAGCTTTATCCCCTCACCACCTATTGCCCAAATAATAAGGACTGGGATGGAAAAAGCCATATTAATACCTTCAATTGGTGGAACAGAACCTGAAAGATAATCAGTAAGCCTTAAATTCACCATGAACAGGTAGCGGGTAAATTTCCAGTCCGCAATAAAGAAGCTCAAAATACTGTACCACCGACCAAGCGTTGACATCATAATTCCTATTGATGCTGCAGTGCTTTTAACCAGTACCGAAACCATAAAGGAAATACAGCCTATGACTAAAGATAAAATATGCCAGAGCATAAAACCATCAAGAGTATACTGCCATTGCGGAACTTTCATTACTCCTGATGTGTCGAGCTTTCCTTTAATTACTTTAAAACCTGCTGCAACAGGCTCTGTCCACCCTCCATAACCAAAGAAAAAACCTGAAATTATTGTAGAAAAAATAAGTAGCAAAAAACAAGGACAATAATCTCCATAATTATAAGTGCAAGAAATTTACTTAAAAGGATTTTCCATCTTGGGACATTTCGCGTTAAAAGTAGTTTGATTGTTCCTTTGATGCTTCTCCCGAAATAGGATCCGCTGCAAGCATAATTATAAGAAATGGAAGAAACATAAAAATGGCCTCTTCCATAAAATCGCTTGTAGAACTTGGCAGCAGAGCTGTCAACCGGGTTTATGCCATTATCGATATAATATTGCAGCTGTTCTATTCGTACCTTTAGGGATGCTTTTTCGTATCCGGAATATATGGGTTGTCGAGTCTATTTTTTGTACTGATTATTTGTTGTTCTGTGAGCTTTTTCCAGTCATAATTTTCTGTTATTCCAATTCTCTTTAAAAGCTGCTCTTTGTTTTTGTCGATAGTATATTTCTCTCCATATGAAAATAGAGTTATCAAAACCAAAAGAATTCCAAATATCAAAAACAGTCTCTTTTTAAATATCGTTTTTATTACTTCATTTTCAACTAATTTAAACAATTTTATCTCCTTCCGTAAGGTTTAAAAATAACTCTTCCAGAGTATTCTGCTTTATATAGGAATATTTGAGTTCAATTTTTTCATTGATGAAAAGCGGAATTAATATCTTCAAGTCTTTGCCCGTTCAATAATGCAGATATTATATTATCACTATTTACAGTTGCTTCGATTCCCCATTTTTCTTTAAGAATTTTAATTGCTTTAACCGGATCACTTAATTGCCATTCAACACTTCACTTTTTATAATAGCTTTAACAGAAGTGTGTTTTACAATTAAGCCCTGTTTAATTATAGCA
>CAWFYX010000005.1:0-813986 GCA_963820175.1 uncultured Acidobacteriaceae bacterium
TTTGGACGGCGGAGCGCCGCAATAAATACAGCGGAAAAAGAGGGTGACCTCCACGACCGCTTCCGCTGCTACTTTGAACATTTTGCATCAACGAGAGATCGGCTCGTCGCTTATAGGACGGTGCGAAATGATAACTGTTCGTTGGATTGTTCACTGCAGCGGGTGTGGTTATCTCACCCGGCCCGAATACCCCGCGCAATGGTCACCAGACCCGTCTTCTGCCTACCGCTTTCACCACAAAAGGGAGGCGGCCTGTGTCGTCGCTGAGTATTCGCACACTGCACGCAAATGGCTGCATATCGAACCGTTGAAGACGGCGGGCGACGCAATCTTCGATTGAGGACACGTTCATCTGGCGATTCAATCACCCATAGCGAGCAATTTAACGTCGATGGTTGAGTCGCGGCTGTCTTCGAATTCCAAGGTGTACGAATCAGATGGGAGAATCTTTCCCATCGTGAGAGTCGATTCCGTTTGCGAGACAACGTGGAACTCATACCCCATCTGCCGCTTTACCCAATCGAAATAGTGGCCGGGACTTGATGAGATTCGGATTTTCCAATTAGCTTCAATTGCCATCGGCTCCCTGACAATGCTCCCTCTGTCCTGGAGGCTTCCGTCCGGCGAAACGGTTCGTTGTTCAAGTGTATGAATCTCATTTACCAGGTCAGGCGAGGGCTCAGGTTTGGAAGTGCAACCCACAAGCTGTAAAACACAGCAAAACACCACGATTCCAAAAAAGTAGATCCGCAGAATACCGTGACATGATTCATGAGTCGCGCAGTTTGAATCTCCGAATTCCATTGCGCGCCGGGCTGCAAGGGCCGGACTGCTTGAGAAGTCACAAAAGGTGGTGACGAGCATCACGCGAAGCATGGTAACATACGTCTATACTTGTATGTGAATATAGAGTTGGTGATGAGAATCAATGGTCGCGCGACAGTCCGGATGACCTCAGGCAGGGTTAGGCGCACTGAAGTGTCGACCATGAAGTCGGAACGGAGAACTTATAAATGTTAAAGATTCAAGTTTATGACCCGGCCATGTGTTGCTCCACCGGCGTTTGCGGACCCGGCATCGATCCCGCACTGCCACGTGTTGCCGCTGATCTGGAATGGCTAAAGAGCAAGGGGGTTGAGATCGAGCGCTACAACCTCGCACAGGATATCGCTGCATTCACCTCCAATCCCACGGTCAAGCAGGTGCTCAATTCGCACGGCACAAAGTGTTTGCCCATGACGCTGGTCGACGGCAAGGTGGTGTGGCAGGGCGAATATCCCAGTCGCGAACAACTTGCAATCATCGCCGGAGTTGCCTATGAGCCCGGGCCGGTATTCAAACCGCAGAAGCCGGATCTGGTGAGCATTGGCCAGCCCAGCATAGGAGCAAAGTGATGAAGCTGCTGGGCGAAGTTACTCGCAACCTGCTCTTCACCGGTAAAGGCGGAGTTGGCAAGACGTCTATTGCGTGTAGTACGGCCGTCGCGTTGGCGGATGCCGGGAAGCGTGTTCTCCTGGTGAGCACCGATCCCGCGTCGAACCTGGACGAAGTGCTTGCCACAGATCTCGGGATACATCCAGCTCCGGTCGAGAGCGTCCCCGGTCTCTGCGCCATGAATGTCGATCCCGAAGAAGCCGCGAAAGAATACCGCGAGCGGCTAGTCGGTCCCTATCGGGGAGTTTTGCCCGAGGCGGCCGTGAAGAGCATCGAAGAGCAGTTGTCAGGGGCTTGCACAGTCGAAATCGCAGCCTTCGATGAATTCGCAAAGTTGCTGGGCGACGGCGACGTCACTTCCGGATTCGATTACGTTATCTTCGACACCGCACCGACGGGACACACCCTGCGCTTGTTACAACTGCCCGCTGCGTGGTCTGGATTCATTGACACGAACGTCGGCGGAACTTCGTGTCTCGGTCCTCTGGCCGGATTGCAGGCCCAACACGATCTGTACGACAACACAGTTCGTGCTCTGTGCGACAGGGAGAAGACCACGGTTTACCTGGTGACGCGCCCGGAAAGCTCGGCGCTCACCGAAGCAGAGCGCACCCGTCATGAACTGGAGGCACTTGGCCTCCGCAATCAGTGCCTGATTGTTAACGGCCGGTTTCATGCTGCGGGAGACCATGACCTAATTGCCGAGGCGTTAGAGAGTCGGGGATCGGCGGCAATTGCTGCCATGCCGGCGGGACTTCGCCAACTCGCCCAGGTCGAAGTCCCACTTGTACCAACAGCTCTGATTGGGGTGGCTGCCTTGCGAGCATTAGCTGCCGGCGAGTCTGGCAACTCCAGCATCCCTGACCCTAAGGAGCCAGCCTTCGACGGCGCCCATCCTTTGGCGGATCTGATCCTTGTTCTGGCAGCCCAGGGCAAGGGTGTGATCATGACGATGGGTAAGGGCGGCGTCGGTAAGACCACGGTTGCAGCGGCAATTGCAAGTGAGCTGGCGCGCATGGGCCATCCTGTGCATCTGACGACGACTGACCCTGCGGCCCATCTCAATATGGCCATCAACGGCAGCACTCCGGGTCTGACGGTTAGCCGAATCGATCCAGCAGTGGAAACTCGTGCCTACACCGAAGAAGTGTTGCGGGAGTCAGGTGCTGGATTAGACGAAAAAGGTCTTGCGTTGCTGGAAGAGGATCTGCGATCACCCTGCACCGAGGAAATTGCCGTGTTTCGTGCTTTCGCCCAGACGGTGAATCAGGGAAACCAGGGATTCGTAGTCATTGACACCGCTCCAACCGGTCACACGCTCCTACTGCTGGATGCAGCGAATGCTTATCATCGCGACGTCGAACGAAACCTGACTTACATTCCTGAGAGCGTTCGCCGCCTTCTACCCCAGCTTCGCGATCCTGATTTTACGAAGGTCCTGATCGTGACTCTGCCGGAAGCGACGCCGGTTCATGAGGCAAAACGGCTGCAAAATGACCTGCTTCGAGCCGGGATTAGGCCACACGCCTGGGTCATCAATCAAAGTTTTGCGGCAACTGCAACGAAGGATGCCATCCTGGGACGGCGCGCCAAGCTGGAATCCCGTTATGTCCATGAAGTAGGGACACTGGCAGATCGCGTGTTTCTGCTGCCCTGGCGCCCGGAAGCGCCCGTCGGTGCGGAGCGACTGCAGGAGTTGGCCGAAGCCGGCGCGACTCGATGATTCACGCGAAATTAACGAGAGGATCTTCGATGAAAGAGCTAGAACAGTATTTCAAGGCGTTGGGCGACAGCAATCGGTTGCGGATCATCAACCTGCTGCTGCATGGCGAGCTGTGCGTGTGCGACATCCAGTATGTTTTGGAAAATTCGCAGCCTAACATTTCCCGGCATCTGTCTTATCTGAAGAACTCTGGCATTGTCGTCGATCGGCGGGACGGTTTCCGGATGTATTACCGTCTCACAGATCCCGCGGAAGCCACCCGGCGCTTGCTGTTTACGTTTCTCCGTCAAGTCTTCGAGGCGGAAGAACAACTTCAACAGGATACGGAGCGCCTCAAAGAAGCCATCGCCGCCGGTTCTTGCACCGCTAGCGACTGGAAGCCTTATTCCGGCTTGGCTAAAGCCAGATCGAATCGATCTGTGGCGCGTGAGTTAGTCAAGGCTTGATGTGTCGTCATTGCGAGGTGAAAGCATGCAGGGACGCTACAACGTTCTTTTCCTGTGTACCGGTAACTCAGCCCGTTCGATCATGGCCGAGGCCATTCTCAAGCGAAAGGGTCTTCCTAATTTCATGGCCTACAGTGCGGGAAGTCATCCCGCTGGATCCGTGCATCCAGAGGCAGTGAAGCAGCTTGAAGCGGCGCGCCTGCCTACCGACGGCCTGCGCAGCAAGAGTTGGAACGAATTCGCGCAGCCCGGTGCACCACACCTGGATTTTGTCTTCACCGTGTGCGACAACGCCGCTAAAGAGGTTTGTCCCGTCTGGCCTGGGCAGCCCATGACGGCGCATTGGGGTATTCCCGATCCAGCCGCCGCAGAAGGCACGCCGGATGAGGTCGCTCGCGCGTTTCGCGAGGCCTTTCTGACATTGGACCGTCGCATCAGCATCTTCTTGTGTTTGCCGCTGGCAAGTCTTGACCGTTTAGCCATCAAGAAAGAGATCGACCGTATCGGTCACGAATGAGAGCGACGCTCCAGGGACGTTTCGTCGCAGAGTTCCTTGGCACGGCGTTTCTTCTGGCAGCAGTCGTCGGCTCGGGTATCATGGGCGACCGCCTGTCCGGTGGGAACTTTGCCATCGCCTTGCTCGCAAATACGATTGCGACTGGCGCGGCCCTCGTCGCCCTCATCCTCGCATTTGGTCCTATCTCAGGGGCGCACTTCAACCCGGCAGTCACGCTCGCTGACGCGTGGCAGAGAGGCATTTCCTGGCGAGATGTTCCTGCGTATCTAGCTGCGCAGATCCTGGGCGCGTTCGCCGGCGTTGCAGCCGCGCACCTGATGTTCGTTGAACCACTGTTTTCCGCATCACAACACGCTCGCAGTGGGGGCGCTCAAGTGTTCAGCGAGTTCGTTGCGACGTTCGGACTGCTCTCCGTCATTTGGGGTTGTGTCCGAGTTCGTTCGTCTGCGGTACCGTTCGCTGTGGGAGCTTACATCACAGCGGCTTATTGGTTTACAGCTTCGACCTCTTTCGCGAACCCTGCGGTTACGCTCGCGCGGGCCGCGACCAATAGTTTCTCTGGTATCAGGCCCGTGGATGCGCCTGGCTTTATTGCAGCACAGTTAGTCGGGGCATTCGCTGCGACCGCCGTTTTTCGCTGGCTCGTGCCTTCGCTACAGGCGGAGGCGACTTCAGTCCTAGTTCCTCACGAGGAAACAGCAGATAAGAGATATGGAACCTAAATTACGAGTCCTGATCCTCTGTACCGGAAACTCTGCCCGCAGCCAAATGGCTGAGGGGCTGCTTAAGAACATAGCGGGCGATCGATTTGAGGTGTTCAGCGCCGGCACGAAGCCGGTCGGCTTGAATCCAAATGCTGTCATGGCGCTCAAGGAGATCGGCATCGACATTTCAGCTAACCGCTCTAAGTCAGTCTACGAATTTCTCGGCCAGCGCTTCGACTACGTGATCACGGTCTGTGACAACGCGAGGGAATCATGCCCGATCTTTCCCGGCGAAGGCCAAAGAATCCACCACAGTTTCACCGATCCCGCTGCAGCATCGACCGGCGAACAACCGGAACTGTTTCGACGTACTCGCGATGAAATTGGCGGCTGGTTGAAAGAATTCGTATCAGATGTTGCGAGGAGATCTGCCCGCGCGTAGGTCACTAGGAAAAACGGCAAGGCTTGGGACGACTCTAAGAGATGAAAGAACGATAGGCGCGTCGGTCATCAGAAGGCTGCTGTGTCCGGCCGACAATTATTGGGGTTCTTTCAGCGGTTTTCGGAGGACTCGCCCCATGATCAGATCGCCGCGATGCAACGATTGGGTCGGCATCACCTGGCGGCGTTCTTGCGCACTTTTCATCAACCCACAATCCAACCCACATAACCTAGGCGTCATTTAGCAGCGACTGACGGCTGCGAGGTATAAGAATCGCCAGCAGGCGAAAAGTTACATGTGACGCACGATTAGTTCCCGAATGGCGACAATCGTGGTTTATCGCATGGTGACTCGGATCGAAGGTTGGAGTGCCGACTTTCTGAGGTCTGAGGATTAGCCTCAACTGGGGAATCGGAACTTGCAGTCAGGAATGAACTCCTCACCAAAACTTTCTGTGGCCGTCAAAAGCAGGGACTACGAAGGTGAGATCCTCGCATTTGGAAGGAGCGGCAATGAGGCGAACTCGTTTGCGAGATTCAGGATTTGCGCTGTTAGTGCTGATGACGTCTGTCAGTCACTGTGCCGGACAAACTAGCGGAAGAGCAACTGCCGCCGCTGCCGACCTGGCGCAGACCCTTGCGGCGGATGAAACACACCTGCAGAGTGCACCCACGGATGCAAATGGCTGGGAGAAGTTGGGCACTGACTATCTTCAAGCGGGAAAATATGTTGATGCGGTCGGTGCTTTGCAAAAGGCGTTGGACAATGGGTTTCCGCCGCAGATAGGCAAGTACAACTTGGCTTGTGCCTATGCTCGCGCGGGCAACAAACAGAATGCACTGGATCTGTTGGAATCCCTCGCCGTGGTTGGTTTTCCGGCTCCAATCGCTAATGACCCAGATTTGGCGAGCCTGATTGCAGAGCCAAGGTTTCAGGTGCTGGCTAAGGCGGCGCAACAGGCTGCTGAGCCCTGCAAAGACGCGTACGCGAATCCCGAATACCGCCAGCTCGACTTCTGGGTCGGTGAGTGGAATGTCTTCAGCGGAAAGCAAAAGGTCGGCGAGAGCAGCGTAAGACTCATACTGAAGGATTGCGTGGTCTTCGAAAATTGGAGCGGCTTACAGGGAGGAGATGGCAAGAGCTTCAACAAATACGACCCCGTCGCGCACCAGTGGGAGCAATTCTGGGTTTCCGACAGCGGTACCACGAATTACTTCAAGGGCTCGCTGATTGATGGCGAGATGCGGTTCGTCTACGAAATGCCCACAACCCCGTCGCAGGGGGCGTTGACCCGCCATCTGACGTTTTCGAAGCTGCCGGATGGAAAGGTACGGCAGTTGTCGGAACGCTCAACCGACGGCGGCAAGACTTGGACAACCGAGTACGACTTCGTTTACGTGAGAAAGCCATAGGGTCCCGAGGACAGAAGTCGACATGGCGAACAACTACGTTCGAACGGTGACGGTCTTTAGCCGATTGAGGATCCGACTTTCTCCCTTGAACTGTAATCAATGGTTTTGGACGTCGGCATACAGATCGTGACCCAGAACACAATCGCTGTCACCCGACTGCGGTTGCGATGAGCATTTCTCGCTACCTATCGGGTAAAACTTCCCATAAGCAGACTTCGGCCCGCGTCTTTGAGAGTGCGTCCTGGAGGCTTATTTTTCGGTTGGCCCGTGATCAGGCACGATGCTCGGAGATGCCAAGCCTGGAGCACGGTTTGAGGCGGCACCATATTTATTTTCAGCCAGGTTGAATCTAACTGCGGGTGGAATCGTCTACACATGTAAGAGCCGGGGAGAAATTTTGAAAACTTCTGAAGTACTGCAAGCATGGGCAACCATCCTGTCTGGCAGAACCCCTTCTATTTCAATCGAACTGACCCGCGAGTGTCCCCTCCGCTGCCCGGGGTGCTACGCGTATGAAGAAGATCATCTGGGGCTACCCGGTGTTACGCTCCGCCAGCTTGCGGACTACAAAGGCAGCGCGCTGGTCCAAGGCACCCTTCGTCTGATTGACGAGCACCGCCCGCTGCACGTGTCGCTGGTGGGAGGAGATCCGTTGGTCCGGTTTCGTGAACTGGAAGAGCTGCTGCCAGAATTAGAGCGGCGCGGCATCCACGTGCAGTTGGTGACCAGCGCTTTTCGCCAGATCCCGGTGCGATGGAATGCCTTGTCTCGCCTGAATATCGTGGTATCCGTCGACGGGCTACAGCCCGAGCATGATATGCGGCGCAAACCAGCCACCTACGAACGTATCTTCAAGAGTATCGCGGGGACCAAGGTCACGATCCACTGCACCGTGACCGGGCAGATGATGAAGCGCCCGGGATATCTCGAGGACTTCGTCCGATTCTGGAGCGAGCGAGAAGAGACCAAGAGAATCTGGATCAGCCTGTTCACGCCCCAGCAGGGAGCCATGGGTCCGGAAATCCTTACGCCCGACGAGCGGAGACGGGTGATGGAGGAGTTGCTTCAGTTGCGGATTGCGTATCCTCTGATCGATATGAAGAAGGGGTTGATCGAGGAGCTCAAGCAGCCGCCGGCTTCGCCCAAGGACTGCATCTTCGCCCGCACCACGCTCACCGTTTCGGCGGACCTGAAGACGCGGATTAAGCCGTGCCAGTTTGGTGGCACCCCAGACTGTTCACAGTGCGGCTGTATCGCAAGCATGGTTCTGGCGGCGGTGGGGCATCATCGGGTGGTGCCCGGCGTCACCGCGGGACAACTCTTCTTTCTGTCGGACCTAATCGGACAGGGCGTAAGCAAGTGGCGCTCTTTACGCGGCCCGGGAGAATCTCCTGTCTACCCGGAGGCCGCCCAAGATGGGGAGGCGGCGTGACCAGGAACATCGCTTCTTGATTGCCGCGACTAGCGCGGCAGGATGTCAGTGAGCGCCCACTCGATGCGGTCCACCTCTTCGCGAATCACCCGGATCGCCTGCTGCTGGCCAGGGTAAGGGACGGGCGCGATGGCGGCAACCGCGTGTCGAATCTTGTGGTTCCGGTCCCAGATCAAGTTGATCTTCTCCGATCTTTCCATTCGGCGCTGGTAGATTTTTCTGGCCAGCTTCATGGTGATCCAGGCGAACGCCAAACCGAACATCATTTCGATGGGGAGGCGATCGGTGGCACCGTCGAAATCGAAGAACGCAAGACGATAGACGGCCTCGCCAAGACCGAGAGAAGCGAATATCACTCCCATGCCAACGAATCCCAGGGTCAAACGGTCGATGGGCCGAAGATTCATCGACGATTGCTCACTGCCGCAGTTTTGCGCGAATGCCATATTTCCCCCACCGATATGCGATGTTTCGCAGTCTCTATTCTGCTACAACAATCAGCTCTTGTGGGCAACGTATTAGACGGGATTCCAGTTGAGAGCTGAAGCGGCCCGAGTCCAACTCTGATTCGAGTGCTTGCCTGCCGATCGCATTCTCAATGTCCATTTCGGCGATTGATTTAGGCAGAGTGTAACCCAGCAACGGCTCGCTCGGCATTCCTCACGAACATGCAGCTACTTGATTTCAGCATGTTCACCAGTCCCTGCCGTCTTTAAATCACGTTCCGCTTTTCATTCTCGAGCAAAGAGTCGAACCAACAACCTGACCAACAAAATCCGTTGTCTTGTGGGACCAGCGTGTTCTTAGGCAGTTCCCGCGGTCTTCTAAGTTATTGAAATACCTATTCTTGCCAGATTCACACGGTGGAAGTCACAGGTTCGAATCCTGTAGCGCCCACCATATCTTATTCTTGACCCGGTTTGATCGCAGTGGCTGCTAACCCACGGTCGGTCCGCGTGGGTTATCCTTAAATACATGCAGGTGCGAGTCGTCTACCTGGGGATGCTGAAAGACATAGCGGGCCGGGGCGGGGAAGTGATGGAGGTCGCTGAGGGCACGCGTCTCGGGGATCTGTTCGTTCGGCTCCAGCAGGACATCCCCAAGCTGCAGGATTTTCGCCGAGCCATTGCTCTGGCCGTCAACTATGAATACGCCGGGGGGACGACGGAATTGCGCCACAACGATGAGGTGGCACTGATTCCGCCGGTGAGCGGTGGTCTCGCCGATGAGCCATCTACTGCCGAAACTCCGTTGCCCCTGATCTCCGAACACGCGCGGATTACGGCTGACCCGATTAAGACCGCGCCGATTCTGGCCGCAATCAAGCATCCCGAAGACGGGGCGCTGGCGATTTTCGACGGCATCGTGCGCAATCATTCGCGGGGACGGCGGACCTTATACCTTGATTACACGGCGTATGAGGTCATGGCCTTACGTCAGATGGAGCAACTGGCTCAGCAAGCGCTGACCCGCTTCGCCATTCGTGACCTGCGCATCGTACATCGCCTGGGACGATTACAGATCGGGGAAAGCAGCGTCTATATTGCAGTAGCGTCGGCGCATCGCTCTGCGGCTTTCGATGCCTGTCGCTGGCTGATCGATACCTTGAAGACTACGGTGCCCATCTGGAAGCGAGAGTATTTTGAGGATGGTGCGGTGTGGGCTGACGGCAAGCCATTTCCGCCCGACCTGCTTCTCACTACGCCGGACGCGTCAAAATAGCTGGACTGGGGTTTCTACTTAAGCGCATGTTCCCGCACAACCGAATCTTCGAGGCAGTCAAGTCGCGATGCTGCGCACTCACAGTATCGCTTGCCATGACTGCTCTTTCGGCGACCCCGCTGTGGGCGCAGAATAGCGTGCCCCATCCCCCTGATGCGCACAAGCAGTCCACTCAAACTGGCGTCCCTCATCCTCCGGATTCGCCCAAGCAGCAGGCGGACTCTGAGGAGCAGCCCAACGCGACTTTCAAGGTGAACGTTAAGCTGGTGAACGTATTCACAACCGTCACCAACTCGGGCGGCGCTCCGGTTTCAGCGTTGAAGCAAGAGGACTTTCAGGTGTTCGAGGACGGCCAGCCTCAGAAGATCGCGGTATTCCATCGTGAGTCGGAATTGCCGCTTTCTATCGTGGTCGCCATTGATACCAGTCTCAGCACCCGCGGCGATCAGAAATTGGAACTGGAATCGGCGCGCCGCTTCGCCCACACCATTTTGCGGCCTATTGACGGCTTGTCGCTATTTCAGTTTAGCGAAATCGTCGATCAGTTGACCCCCTTTACTGCCGATCTTCGCACCATCGATCGCGCCATCAGTCGCGTCCATTCGGGGGCGGCGACCGCCTTGTATGACACGCTGTATCTGGGATCGGACGCGTTGCTGGAGCGCCGTGGCCGCAAAGTAATGGTGGTAATCACCGACGGCGGCGATACGGTCAGCAAGACCAGTTATCAGGATGCGGTCCGCGAGGCCCAGCAGGCCGAAGTTATTCTCTACAGCATCATCATCGTCCCCATCGAGAACAGTGCGGGACGGGACATCGGCGGAGAGCACGCCCTGATCCAGTTATCCCGCGACACCGGGGGAAAATACTTTTACGCCAGCGGACTGGAGCAGCTGGATGCCGCGTTCCGGCAAATCAGCGACGAACTGCGCACCCAGTATCTGATCGCCTATTATCCCAGCGCGCGACTCTCCGATTCCGACTTTCGACGTATCGAGATTAAAGTGAATCCCTCCACCACTGACTATTCCGATCCTTCCGAATTGGTAGTTCGCCACCGAACCGGTTACTACACGATGCCTGCAAAGTAGCGCCATTACTACCCGGCTCTATCATTGTTTATTCAATAATACAGTCGTGTTTAAAACAATTCTCAATGTCGATGCAGCCTCACCGATATGTTTATATCTAAATTAATAAGACAGAAATGTGGAAATTATCCCGGCCTTGTGAAGTAGTAGCATGACCTCGTCCAGCAGACTTTCAGTATTTATTGTCTGTTATTTGGATAGAGAGCGCTTTTCATCTAGCTGTATTCGTAAATGTAGGCTGCATGTTTTTGATATCCTTAGGTGCGGCTGTGCCAGCTTCTTCAGGAAAATGGATATCAACAGTCAGTCAATCTGTGAAATGTAGGAAACCGCATTTGCTGGGCCGTAGCAGGACCCCCTCATCTCTCTGTGTTAACGGCTAGTTATCTAAGTAGGCAACAATCGCGACTATGGCAGTTTCATTGCACTACCTCTCCTCAAGCCCACACGACGTGGGCGGGCGCTTTGCAGGAAACCTGCGGTATCCGGTCACCACGAACAGTTAAGAGTTGAAAAAGTAGCGACAGGATTAAGCAATCAGCAAGGCCCAATTTGTGGGAAGAATTTTGAGGGGAGATTATGACAGCAAAGAAACTGCTCATCGGAATGCTGAGCTTGCTGGTGATCGCTACCGTGATGGCGCCGTCGTTAATGGCGCAGTCACTGGTTTCGGGCGATGTGACCGGTACAGTTACAGATCCAAGCGGCGCGGTCGTTTCCGGCGCCACAGTTACGTTGAAGAGCACTTCCAACGGCGCAACGCGCAACGCCACCACCAGTTCCAACGGAACTTACCGCTTCTCTCTGCTGCCCCCGGGCAGTTATGAGGTGACAGTAACCGCCCCGGGCTTCAGCAAAGCTCAGACCCAGACCAGCGTAAACGTAGGTCAAGCGACGGTTGCGGACCTGAAGATGGCCGTGGGTACCAGTTCGCAGACCGTAGAAGTCACCTCGGCTGCGCCATTGGTGAACGCTGAGAATGCCGACCTGTCGACCAACTTCGATCAGAACCTGATCCAGAATTCGCCTAACGGCGGCAACGACATCACCTACGTTGCGCAGACGTGCTCCCGGCGTGAACATGAACACCGGCATGGGCTATGGCAACTTCCAGACCTCCGGTCTGCCTGCTACTTCCAACGTTTTCACCGTCAACGGTGAGAATGACATGGATCCTTACCTGAACCTGAACAACTCCGGCGCCACCAACCTGACCCTGGGCAAGAATGACCTGCAAGAGGCGACGGTTATCACCAATGCTTACTCTGGCCAGTATGGTCAGCAGGCGGGCGTGCAGGTTTCCTACGTGACCAAGTCGGGCACCAACCAGTATCCACGGCAATGTGGAGTACTGGTGGACCGGCCGGGCGATGGATGCCAACGACTATTTCAACAACCTGAACGGAACTTCGCGTCCGTTCGCCAATAACAATGAGTGGGCAGCTTCGTTCGGCGGGCCAATCAAGAAGGACAAACTGTTCTTCTTCGCCGACAACGAAGGCATTCGCTACATCGTTCCTTCTTCCACCACGGTGTTTGCTCCCACTGTTAATTTCGCTAATGCGACCCTGGCCAACCTGGCGTTGACCGATCCCGCTTCGGTTGGGCTCTACACCAAAGCGTTCAACACCTATCAAAGCGCTCCGGGCTACAGCCGCGGAACACCAGTGAACGACGGCGGCGGTGGCTGCCAGGACTTCCTGGGAACCGCAGGTTTCGGTGCTGGGAATCCTTGCTTCCAGCAGTATGGAGCCACGCCCGCTCTACCGGGCACCGAGTACATCATCAGCGGACGTATTGACTACAACATGTCCGACAAGGATCACCTGTTCTGGCGGGTACGTATGGACCATGGTACCCAGGCGACCTATGCCGATCCGATCAGCCCCGCGTTCAACGCGGCCAGCTATCAGCCGGCATACGACGGCCAGGGACAGTGGACTCACGTCTTCAGCCCCAACGCCACCAACAACTTCATCTACGCCGGCAGCTACTACCGCGCGATCTTCACCCAATCCAACTGACCCGCGCGACCTTCCCGAACGAGCTGTATATGGCGCCGTTGGGCTACACCGACATGGGTGGCGCGGAGTTCGTCTTCCCCCAGGGACGCAACGTAACCCAATATCAGTTCGTGGACGATTACTCCTGGACGAAGGGCGCGCACAGCCTTGAAGTTCGGCGCCAACTTCCGCCGTTACGACATTACCGACTACATGTTCGGTATCGGAACCAATCCGACTCGCCGTCATGCACCTCGGTAACCGGACTTCTTCGACGGCACGGCTGGCGAGTTTCTGCAGAACTTCCCCAGCCGTGCCACCGAGCCGGTCGCCCTCTGGGGTCTCGGAATCTATGCCCAGGATGAGTGGCGGGTTAGCAAGAGCCTGAAACTCACCTTGGCGTTGCGTGCTGAGCACAACTCCAGCCCCAGTCTGCCACCTGAATTGCGGCTCGCTAGCTTCAACAGTGCATTCGTTAACACCAGCACCGATCCCAACACCCCCTACAACCAGATGATCAACGTCCAACCAGAGCACGTTGTTCCGGGGTACGGATACGATCAACTGGGCGCCCCGCTTCGGCTTTGCCTGGTCGCCGGGCGGCAGCGACAAAACGGTCCTTCGCGGCGGCTTCGGTCTCTTCTACGATGCCTTCCCGGCGATCTTCGGCGACAACTTCATGCAGAACGTGCCCCAACCTCATTCCGCAGGCTCTGTTCGGTGTGCAGTGGGCAGATCAAACCACCCCCACAGGCGCCTGGCAGACGGCTGCCAATTCGGCTGCGGCTCTGCGCGCCGGATTCGCCGGCGGCGGCTCGTTCAACTCTTTGAGCGCTACCCTTCCCGGATTCAGCGCCCCCAACATCAACAGCATATCGGGACATTCCATACCCCGCGTTACCAGGAATGGAGCTTGCAGACTCGAACAGCAGTTGGACGACAAGAGCTCCTTTACCCTGGCCTACGTCGGCAACCATGGTCTTGACGAGCCCGATCACTAACTATCCCAATGCCTTCTCGGGTGGGGCTGGTGGGCTGGCAGTCAATCCCCTGAGCAATAACTACGCCACGGCTGCCGAGGTCTATTCGGGTGGCGTTTCCAACTACAACGGGTTGACCGGCAGCTACTCAGCGCCGTTTGACCTATGGATTCACCGTCCAGGCCAGCTATACCTGGAGCCACTCCATGGACGAAGTTTCCAACGGAGGAAATCTGCCCTATAACGGCCTACCAGCCTGCACTACCAGGTCAATCCGCTCTGCCTGCGCGTGCAGCAACTACGGCAACGCGGACTACGATATCCGCAACTCGTTCAACGCCAGCGTAGTTTGGAACACTCCGTTCAAGTTCAGCAACAAGTGCGCGAACGGCGCGTTTGGCGGCTGGACCCTGTCGCAGAACTTCTTCGCCCGCTCGGGACTGCCTTTGACAGTACTGGACGGCACCAGCGGCATCGGCAACTACAACGGCAACACTCCATACTTCCCGGCGGAAGCGATCGGCCCGGCACAAGGAGGCTGTAACCAATACGGACAGGGCTGCTTGTCCGCGAACGGCTTCAGCCACCGCAAACAATCTGACCGTGTTTCCCGAATCAGATCCGCAACCAGTACCGTGGCCCCGGGTTCTTCGACTCGGATTTCTCCATCAACAAGAACTTCAAGCTGACCGAGCGGATGGCGTTCGGCGTCGGCGCGAACTTCTACAACGTGTTCAACCATCCGAACTTTGCCTCACCGGTTGACACCTGGACGGCACCGGAACATCGTCCGGCACCTTCGGTCAGGTCTTCGAGACCACGGCTCCGCCGACCGGTCCTTACGGATCGTTCTTCACGGGTCTGCCTTCGGGACGCATCATCCAGTTCCAGGGCAAGCTGGTATTCTAACCAACTTCCAATCTGCTTCGCTTCGGCGGCCCGCAAGGGCCGCCATTTTTTGTCTAGCCGGCCTGTCTCCGCACCGGCGAGATGGGCCGTAGAAATGTCCCAAAGCGGTGACCGCCCTGTACCATAAATGGAATGTTCTCTCTGATTAATATGTGAAAAGTAGTAGTCCTCTCAGCTTTCTTTCCCGCTTGGCTGTCCTATCTCCAACTGATTTAAATAACTTGCAGCAGTTTATCGATAGGCTGGAATTGGCATGATGCCTTGCACTTATTGAACACGCAAAACCTGCAAGACTCCGTTTGCACGCCCTTGCTCATGGCAGTCGGCTTTAAGGGTTACCTGATCAGCAAGGGCTGCGGGCAGTGCGACAGAAAAAGAGAAGACATCTTTGAGGGGAGATATGACAACAAAAAGACTGATCATCGGGATTTCTGGCTGTACTGGTGATCGCCGCAGTGATGGCGCCGTCGTTGATGGCCCAATCACTGATTTCGGGCGACCTTACCGGTACGGTCACAGATCCAAGCGGCGCGGTCGTGTCGGGCGCTACGGTTACACTGCAGAGCAGCGTCCACCGGCGCGACGCGCAACACCACAACGAGTTCCAACGGAACTTACCGGTTCTCCCTGCTGTCCCCGGGTAGTTATATGGTGACAGTGACCGCTACGGGCTTCAGCAAGGCTCAGACACAGACCAGCGTAAACATTGGCCAAGCTACAGTGGCTGACGTGAAGATGGCGGTCGGCGCCAACACACAGACGGTGGAAGTAACCTCGGCTGCGCCCCTGGTGCAGGCCGACAATGCCGACCTGTCCACCAACTTCAATTCGGCGATGATTCAGAACGCGCCAAACGGCGGCAATGACCTCACCTATGTTGCCCAGACGGCGCCCGGCGTGACCATGAACGTCGGCGGCGGTTATGGCAACTTCACCGGCTACGGTCTTCCTGCCACTTCCAACCTGTTCACGGTGAACGGCGAGAACGACATGGATCCTTACCTGAACCTGAACAACTCCGGCGCCACCAACCTGACGCTGGGCAAGAACGAGTCTGCAGGAAGCGACGGTCATCCGCAACGCCTACTCCGGCCAGTACGGACAGCAGGCGGGCGCGCAGGTTAACTACGTCACCAAGTCGCGGCACCAACCATACCACGGCAACGCTGAGTACTGGTGGACCGGGCGGCGCCATGGACGCCAACGACTGGTTCAACAACTCTGAACCAGGCGCCGCGCCCGTTCGCCAACAACAACGAGTGGGCAGCCTCCATCGGCGGACCGATCAAGAAGGACAAGCTGTTCTTCTTCGTCGAACAACGAAGGCATTCGCTACATCGTGCCTTCCACCCAGACCGGTGTTCGCGCCGACGCCGGCCTTCATGAGTGCCACGCTGAACAACTTGGCGACTGGTACCTACAACGCCGCCTTTGGTCTTGGTGCTGATCCGGCTGCTCTGCCGGTTTACACCCAGTACTTCAACCTGTTTTCGAACGCTCCGGGCTACAATGGCAACAATATCCAAACTAGCGGCTGCATCGACTCCAATTCCGGCGTTAGTCTGGGCCCCGGCACTGCCAGCATCCCGGGTCTTGGCGTTCCTGGCTTGACGAACGACAACTGCATTTCCAGTATCAGGGCACGCCTGCCCTGCCCGGAACCGAGTTCATTGTCGCCGGACGCGTCGACTACAACATGTCCGACAAAGACCACCTCTTGTGGCGCGTTCGCATCGACCAGGGCACGCAGGCCACCTACGCCGATCCCATCAACTCGGCGTTCAGATGCTGCCAGCTACCAGCCCTCTTATGACGGCCAGGGGCAGTGGAGCCACGTATTCAGCCCCAACGCCACCAACCAGTTCGTCTATGCGGGCAGCTACTATCGGGCAATCTTCACCCAGAACAACACATCGATTTTCCCGTATGCGGTGGACGGAACTGCCTTTGGCTTTAATCTGCTACCGTCGCCGGAGACGCCTACGCCTTCCCCCAGGGACGTAACGTCACCCAGTATCAGTTCGTCGACGACTTCTCCTTGACCAAGGGTGTACATGCCTTGAAGTTCGGTGCGAACTTCCGTCGTTACGACATCACGGACTACACCTTCACCACCTACAACAATCCGCTGGTCGCTCAGTTGGGTGTGGCTGACCTGTTCACCGACAGCACGTACCGCTTCCAGCAACGCTTCCCGGAACGCAAGACCGAACCGATCGCGCTGTGGGGAATGGGAATTTACGGACAGGACGAGTGGCGTGTCAACAAGAGCCTGAAACTGACGCTGGCTCTCCGCCTGGAGACACAACTCCAACCCGGTTTGCCAGATCAATTGCGGCTTCTTACCTGGTTGGTCAGTCAGCTTCCAGAGCCCTGCTGAACACGATCCCCGATGCTGTTGGCCAGCCGAGACCACACCTTACAATCAATCGTAGTGGCCAACCAGCACCAGGTGTTCCGGGGCACGGATACCATCAACATCGCGCCCCGCTTCGGCTTTGCCTGGTCGCCGGGCGGCAGCGACAAAACCGTAGTACGTGGCGGCTTCGGTATCTTCTATGATGCGCTTCCCGCCATCATCGGCGATGCCACTATGGCCAACCTGCCCCAACCGCGTTGAGGAGCGGCCTGGGTTTGGCTTCTACGGCGCCAGTGGATCTGGGTGGGCCGATCCCCTTGCGCTTTCGCTGACCGCCGGTTGCGCCAATTTAATCCAGAGTGGCTTTGCTAATAACGTGAGCTGGAACGAGTCTCATCGTTCAATGGCGCGGCTTGCCGCAGACCAACCATGAACTCCGTGGCTGGAACCCTCCATACTCCCGTATTGGGAGCAGTGGAGCGTTGGCATTCAGCAGGCCATCGGGGACAAGGCTTCGCTGGCCTTGACCTACGTCGGCAACCACGGTGTTCACATCCCCATCTACAATGAGGGACGTGAATGCTTATGATCCCAACCAGATCTACGGCAACACCTTCCCAACCACTCAGCCCGCGGGTGACTTCAACATCGTCCAGCAGTACCAGTCGTCGGCGGTGTCGCAACTACAACGGCTTGACCGCCACCTACAACCAGCGGGTAACGTACGGTTTCAGCGTCCAGGCCAGCTATACCTGGGCCATACGCTGGATGAAATCTCCAATGCTGGTGGCTGAGCCTTACAACGGGCTTACTACCCTCCAGTACCAGTTCAATCCAAGCTGCCTGCGCTGCCAGATATGGCAATGCGGACTACGACATCCGCAACTCGTTCAACGCGAGTGTAGTATGGCAGACACCCTTTAAGTTCAGCAGCAAGTACACCAACGGAGCCTTGGGCGGCTGGACGCTGTCCAGAACTTCTTCGCCCGTAGCGGATTGCCGTACACGATCGAGAATGCGTTCAACACCATCGCGGGCTACGGTCCGTCGTTCCCGATTGCTGTCGGTCAATCAGTTCGTGCAGAATAGCTGCACCAATGGCTTGAGCCAGTGCGTGCCGTTCCAGGATCCGACTGGAACGTCTATCAACCCGGTGTACAACATTCCGGCCCTGACCGGTCAACCGCTGCGGATTCTTCCCGAACCAGCCCCGCAACAGCTATCGCGGTCCTGGCTTCTTTGACTCGGACTTCACCATCAACAAGAACTTCAAGCTGACCGAGACGGCTCGCTTTCGGCGTCGGCGCGAACTTCTACAACATGTTCAATCACCCGAACTTTACCAACCCCGATCAGTATCTGGGCGACTCGACCTTCGGGCAGATCCTGCAGACCACGGCTCCGCCAACCGGACCGTACGGATCGTTCTTTAGCGGATTGCCTTCGGGACGCATCGTCCAGTTCCAGGGCAAGATGGTGTTTTAGTCAACTTCGTCTTGCTTCGTTTTGGCGGCTCCTTCTCGGGGCCGCCTTTTTTTTGGAGTGTTCGCACCGGCAGTCAATTGGCCAGCCACCGGCTTTCTAATGCGGGGTATGGCCGACCGCGGCTTTTGGTACACTTCAGAGTTCAGTGGTTTCGCGGTTGCTTTCCTGGGGTTGCGTCTTGGTGTCGCGAGCCTGACCTCAGCGCTGACAACTAGCCACTGACAACTGTTCCGAGGTCATAATGCCGAATCCTACGCAGCCAGCAATTCAATTGACCAACACGCCTGACTACCGCGAGAGCTATGCCAATAGCGTGCAGGTGCGGGTGAACGTTTGGGACTTCTTTCTGATCTTTGGCACTCTGCAACAGCAGGATGAAACCCGGGTGGATGTGCACAATTTCCAGGGAATCTATCTGAGTCCCCAGCAGGCCAAGGCGCTGCACACCATCCTGCAGCAGAACCTGGTCAACTACGAAAACACCTTCGGCGAGATCAAACTCGATCCGCGTATGGGACCTGGGGCTGGTCCCATCCATTAGCAGCGATGGGCGGCGATCCTCCGCCGCAGCCGGAGCAGAAGCCGCCCGGCTCTCCAAGCTTCACATCGCCGAACGACCAGGCGTGGCAGCCTTCTCTGTCGGCTGGCGCACCGTGCCTGTCCGCCTATGCTCTCATCTTCACCTTTCTGTTCGTGACGCATGCGCTTCCTGCTGCGCCTGCCTTACTTTTGGGATGAGGCGGGATACTTTATTCCCGCCGCACGTGACCTGCTGCTCACCGGGTCTCTGATTCCTCACACCACTCTCTCCAACGCGCATCCGCCGCTGGTGATGCTGTGGCTGGCGTTCTGGTGGAAGTTCAGCGCTTTCACGCCGGCGGTGACGCGCACCGCCATGCTGTTGGTAGCGGCCTTCGCATTGGTCGGCCTGTGGCGATTAGCGCGCGACGTAGCCAACGAAACCGTCGCGCGGCAACCGTGCTGTGTACAGCTTTGTATCCCGTATTCTTTGCGCAGAGCTCGCTGGCCCATCTCGACATGATGGCAGCCGCTCTGACATTGTGGGGCCTGGCGATGTACGTCGAGCGCCGATCGGTCGCGACCATCGTTTTTTCGCGCTCGCGCCGCTGGCCAAGGAGACGGCAATTGTCACGCCTCTGGCACTGCTGGCGTGGGAACTCCTCTGTCCATGGCTGAAACGTGTGCGCATACCGCAAGGCGAGAGCCTTTGCTTGTATCGCCGCGGCAGGTGGCAGACATTCTCCGTTCCTCCTGTGTCTGGTGCCGCTGTTCTTGTGGTTTGGATATCACCATCACCGTACCGGCTTCTACCTTGGCAATCCGGAATACCTACGTTACAACCTGCAGGCAACGCTGAACCCGTTACGGATCGTCCTCGCCATCCTGATCCGGCTTTGGCATGTCCTGGGATATTTGAATCTGTTCCTGCTTGTCTTCGGGGCAGTGGTACGCGATGACGCAGCCCCCTCTGACCGAGAGCGGTGGCACCCAGCGCCCGCGAATTCCGGTGAGTGTGCAACTGGTATTCGTCGTGGTGCTGGCCGCCAACGTTGTGGCCGAGTCCGTGTTGGGCGGCGCCGTACTGGCGCGCTACATGCTTCCGGTTGTTCCGCTGGTGATCCTGGTGTGCGTGTCCACGATGCGGCGGCGCGTTCGCCGTTGGACCTGGTGGATCGCGTTCACCTGCGCGGCATTCGTGGTGCAGTTGTTTATTCCGCCGCCCTACCGCATTGCTCCTGAAGATACACTGCTCTATCGCGACTACATCATCCTGCACAAGCTGGCTGCGGACGAACTCTCCGCGCGCTATCCGCACGCGCGGATTCTCACCGCCTGGCCGGCATCGGACGAACTCACTCGCCCATTTCTGGGATATGTCAGGCAGCCATTGGCGGTGGTGCGCATCGAAAACTTTTCTCCGCTGGAGATAGAGCGGGCCGCGCAAGCGACCGATCAGTTCGACGTCGCCTTTCTTTTTACCACCAAGTGGGAGCCGCCGCATCCTCTCTTGCAGGCCCTGCCCTTCGGAAAGCCGCTCCAGGAGCGCTTCTTCGACTACCACCAGGATCTGTCTCCGCAGCCGGCGGCCGATATTCTGGGGGGAAGAGTGGTGCGTTACCTGAATCGAAACAACGAGTGGATTGCGATTATCCCCGTCGAGAAGATCGAGAATGCCTCGCTGCCTAACGTTCCATAGAGGCCTGGCGTCTTCCGCCAACGGAACGGTGATTGGGTTCGTGCGGCGATTTTTGGCAAGCAGCTATCTTCTCCCCACCCACCTTCACCCTCATGCGTCCAACCCCTAGTAAGCAACTCCTACCCCTAAATCGGCAACCAAACCTTCGACCTACAATTCTGGGAGCAGAGTCATGTCAGAAAAAAAGCTTGAGGGATACCGCGTAGCCATTCTCGCAACCGATTACTTTGAAGAGCCCGAACTCATAGAACCACGCAAGGCGCTGCAGGAAGCTGGCGCCAAAACCGTGGTAATTGCGCCTAAGTCAGGCGAGATTCAGGCCGTACGGCACGACATCAACCTGACACAAAAAGTGAAAGTCGACCTTACCTTAGACCACGCCCGGCCGGGCGAGTTTGACGCCGTGCTTCTGCCCGGGGGAGCGCTGAATGCCGATGCGCTGCGCATGGAAAAGAAAGCGCAGGAGTTTGTGCGGCAAATGGATCAGCAGGGCAAACCAATCGCGGTGATTTGTCATGGTCCCTGGCTGCTGATATCGGCGGGACTAGTGAAGGGCCGCCACATGACCAGCTACAAGACCATTCAGGACGACCTGAAGAATGCCGGTGCGAACTGGACGGATGGAGCCGCGGTACGCGATCGCAACTGGGTAAGCAGCCGCCAGCCTGACGATATTCCGCAGTTCAACAAAAACATGCTCGAACTCTTCTCGGAGATGCGGCAGAAGCTACACAAAGCTGCATAATCACGCCAGTACCGAACTCATGGGAGCGCGCTCGCGACCTTTGCGGGGCGCGCTCTTGCTTTAGCGCCTCGTCCTACACGTTCCGTTTTACCCGAAGCTCGGCGCTATCATAGGTGGGAGACCTGATCGTTGGAATTGACTCCACCCGCAGCCGGCATGGCCTTCCGCATCCGCGATTATCGCGCCGCCGACTTCGACCGCCTCTGGCAAATCGACCAACTCTGTTTCCCGCCAGGCATTGCTTACACACAAATGGAACTGAGCGGCTTCATCACCCGGCGCAACGCCATCACCCTGGTAGGCGAGCTGCAACCTCCGGCTGCCGCGCCGGAGACTCCCCGCATCGCCGGCTTTGTGGTGGCCCATCCCACGCGCGCGAAATACGGCCGTATCCTTACTTTGGATATATTGCCCGAGGCGCGTCGCTTTGGCCTTGCGACCAGCCTGATGATGGAATGCGAACAGCGGTTAAGAACATTAGGATGCTGTGACGTCTATCTGGAGACCGCGGTGGATAACGAACCTGCCCTGCGGCTTTATCGCAAGCTTGGATATGAGATTCTCCGGACCTTGCCGGAGTACTACTCCAGCCACTCCCTTGACGCCTTTCAGATGGGTAAACGGCTGTAGCCTGTCCCCGAGCACGTGCTAAAATCGGCGATTCTCGGCGCCGCTTTCTTGCTCGACCATGGCCGCATCTGCTTCCAACTCTTCGAAGCCGTCTCTCCCGATTGCCGTCGACACCGGTGGCACCTTCACCGACTGTGTCTGGATTGAACGCGGTCAGCTGCGCATGACCAAGGTCTTCTCCACTCCCGGCGATCCCTCACAAGCCATTGCCGAGGCATTAGCGGCCATCGATCTCGCGGCCGGCATCGTGTTGCTACACGGCACCACCGTGGGCACCAACACCTTACTGCAACGCACCGGCGCGAAGGTAGCGTTCGTCACGACTACAGGCTTTGAAGACACCATCGAGATCGGCCGGCAAAATCGGCCCAAGCTGTACGACTTGATGTTCCAGCGCGTGCCGCCCTTGGTGGAGCGTGGCATGCGCTTCGGCATCGCGGAGCGCGTCGATAGCAATGGCAACATTTTGCAGCGGCCATCGTCAGAAGATCTGCGGGTGCTGGCCCGCGATGTGCACGCCAGCGGTGCCGAGGCCATTGCCGTTTCGACGTTATTCTCCTTTGCCAATTCGCAGAACGAACGCGCCGTGGGGCGCGTGCTCGAAGAACTGGGGCTGCCCTTGTCACTGTCGCACGTCATTCTGCCTGAGTTTCGCGAGTACGAGCGGGCTAGCACCGTTGTGGTCAATGCCTACCTCCAGCCGGTCATGCAAAGTTATCTGCACCGCTTAGACGCGCGCCTGCACCGCGACTTGGCGAAGACCAAGTCGCAAGTGTTCGTTATGCAATCGAGCGGAGGCATTACCTCTCTTGAGTCTGCGTCGCAGCAGCCAGTCAGGACGGTGCTCTCCGGTCCGGCAGGCGGTGTGATGGGAGCAGTCGCGATGGCGCGGCGCAGCGGATTCGAGCGCGTGATCACCTTTGACATGGGAGGCACCTCGACTGACGTTGCCTTGGTTGTAGGCGAACCCAGGCCGGGTAACGAGGCCGAGGTTGCCGGGTTCCCCGTCCGTGTGCCCATGCTCGATATTCACACCGTTGGGGCTGGTGGAGGCTCGCTGGTCCGCTTCGATGCCGGAGGCGCTTTGCGGGTAGGGCCGGAATCAGCCGGCGCCGACCCTGGCCCCATCTGCTATGGACGAGGAATGCAGCCTACGGTGACCGACGCGAATCTGCTGCTCGGACGTTTGCAGGCAGACAAGTTTCTTGGTGGCACATTCCGTCTGGACAGCGAGCGTACCCGGGCTGTTACGTCGCAATGGCTCAAGGAACAAGGATCCCGGATGTCGCTGGAGCAATTTGCCGAAGGCGTGATTCGTGTGGTGAATGCCAACATGGAACGAGCTCTGCGCGTGGTCTCGATCGAGCGCGGCTTTGATCCCCGGGAGTTCACCCTGGTAGCTTTCGGAGGCGCGGGAGGATTGCACGCCTGCGAGTTGGCCTTAGCTCTGGGCATTCCCCGGGTCATCGTTCCAGCCATGCCGGGAGCCCTGTCCGCTTACGGCATTCTCTCCAGCGATCTAGTGAAGGATTATTCTCGCACGGTGGTGTTGAGCCTGAGCTCGAAGTTGCCGGCGGTGAGCATCCACAAGCAATTACAAGCGCTGGGACATCGCGCCCAGCAAGAGTTTCGAGCCGAAGGCTGGACTGGCAAGATTCACTTTGAACGCAGTGCCGACCTGCGCTATCGGGGGCAGGGCTTCGAACTCAATGTGGTTGTTTCCCCCAACTTAGTTCCTGAGTTCCACCGTGCGCACCAAACACGCTACGGATATAGCCATCCCGATAGAGAAGTTGAGCTGGTGACGTTACGACTACGCGCCAGGATCAAAGCTCCCCGTACTCCAGTGGGAACCTTTACAGGACCGGGGGGATCGGCCGCAAAGCCAGAAAAGCGTACCGTCTGGTTTACAGGTAAATCAGTGTCTGCAGGTGTGTACGAACGCTCAGCTTTGCATGGTGGTACCAGGGGAAAGGGCCCTGCTGTCATTAGCGAGTACAGTGGAACCACCGTGGTCCCGCCAGGAATAAGGTTTTCCATTGATAGAGCCGGCAATCTTCTGTTAGACCTTTCACCTGCAATAAGAAAGGCGCCCGCTAAGGCGCCTCGGAAGGTAACAGTTAAGAAGGGTTAAGCTACGTTTCGGTTGCGCTCGTCCTCCCGCTGTTGGTCCTCGATCTTCTTCTCCTCATGTTTGCGTTTCGCTTCGTCGGCCGTGTCGCGAGTGGCATCCTTTATCTTGCCCCACGCATTCTCGGCTTTACCTTTGACCTGTTGCGCCGCGCCTTCCACTTGAGCGCCAGTATCGCCCGTCCACTCGCCCACCTGACGCTTCGCACGTCCAGCCGCGTCGTCCAGCTTACCTTTCACTCGATCCTTATCCATGATTTGCCTCCCTGGGTTTAGAAACGGTAAGAAAATTTCGAGAAGGCGCCAGTTACGACGCCATTCTTGTTAATAGCCTGAGTGCACTGGTTGGTGCGACTCTAGACTACGGTTCTGCGGCCGGAGATGAGTTGGAAAATCAGGGCCACCACCGCCAGCACCAACAGAATGTGAATAAACCCGCCAAGCGTATAGCTGGTAACTACTCCCAGAAGCCATAGCACTAGCAGAATTACAAAAATTGTCCAAAGCATCGTGTCACCCCTTAAACTTATTTTCCCTCGCCCGCACTATCGAGCTATAGGATTGGAGGCCAATCCTGCCTTTATGGTTGTTTTGGCTAAGGTCGCGGGCATGGCAATATTGGCGGAGAAATTAGTAAGTAACGGGCAACCCATGAGGATTGGGCTTCGCCTCTGTTATCCTCGGCACATCACCATGAAAGTTGCGATTCAAGGAGAGCTCGGCTCTTTCAGTCACGAGGCCGCAGTCAAGATGCTGTCCCGCGCGACGGTTGTACCTTGTGCGCGGTCAAGCGAGGTCTTTGACCGGGTATGCAGCGGTTCGGTACGGGCCGCAGTGATCCCCATTGAAAATTCCCTGGCCGGATCGGTGGCTGAGCACTTCGACTTGCTGCTCGCCCGTGAGGTATTCGTCCACGGCGAACTGCACCTGCGAATTCGGCATAACCTGATCGCTCCCCCGGGAGTTTCCTTCAAGCAGATCCGTCGAGTCTTCTCGCATCCCATAGCCCTCGATCAGTGCCGTAACTTTTTTCGCTCTAACCCCGGCATCCAAGCCGTGCCTTTCTATGACACGGCGGGCAGCGTACGCCACGTCGTGGCCGAAGGTTTGTCCGACGCGGCTGCTATCGCACCGAAGCGCGCCGCCAAGCAGTACGGCGGACGCATCTTGCTGGCCGGAATTGAAGACGACCAGCAGAATTACACCCGCTTTCTGCTGATCAATCGATCGCAAAAGATCGGACGGGGATCGAACAAGACGTCGATCGGCTTCGCCCTGAAGAACGAGCCGGGAATCCTCTTCAAAGCGCTCAGCGTTTTCGCGCTGCGCGATATTAGCCTGAGCAGGATTGAATCTCGTCCCTTGCGCGGTCACCCCTGGGAGTACGTTTTCTTCGTGGATATTCTGCGCGGAGATGACCAGGCCGCTCGCAACGCGCTACGCCATCTGAGCGAGATTGCAGAATTCGTGAAGGTGCTGGGAATTTATCCCGCCGCCAAAGGTCGTTGAACCGGGGACCGAGATGAAGAACTACTTCTCCGCGGCAGCTGTGTCGCGCCGGGCCTTCACCCGGCTGGCGTGTTCTGCGGCTGAGAGATAGGCGCCGCCCAGCAGCAACATGCCGCTCCAGAACGACCAGAAAATCAGCGTCACCGAAACCGAAAACGGTCCGTAGACTTCCTGAAAATTAAGCCAGGGTAGCACCAGGATGTAGATGTACTTCGCGGCTTCCGATACCACGCCGGTGATGACGGCCGCCGGCAAAACCGCCAGCACCGGCACCTTTCCATTCGGCAGCAGCCAGTAAATGAGGAAGTAGATCCCGATCGTCGCCACAATTGCCGACGCTTTCATCACCACGAACCCCACTCCCTGAAACACGAAATTATCGTCGCCAACCATCAGACCGAGGATGCGCAGGTTGCGGGCGGTCAACGCAATCGACAGCATCGCCAGGCAGCCACAAGCCATCGCCAGGCCGAGTGAAACAATAAGGTTCATCAGATAAGAGCGGTTCTTTTTAAAGCCCCAAATACTGTTGAGCGCGACCTCCAGCGGCAGAAAAATTCCCGTCGAAGTGATCAGCAACATGATGAACGACAGCACCTGCCCGCGTCCGCGAACGCTGGCCAGGAACTGCAGATTACGAATGACGAAGTCCTTGTTGCTGGGCAGATAATCGCGCAACAGCTCCAGCACCACGTTGTACATCGCCGGAGAATGAAAGACGCGATGGACCACCGTCAGCAGCAGCACGATGAACGGGAAGAACGAGAGGATGGAATTGGCCGCCACGGAAAAGGCGTAGGTGTGAACCTCGGTCTGCATCAGATAGCGCAGGGTAGACCAGCCGTGTCGCCGCAGCCGATGCGAAAGGCTATAGGTTTCCGGCAGATGTTGAAAGATCTCTTGCCGGTCGTCCTCCTCCAGGAGGCGCTTGGCAGCTGTGCCCGGCTTTAACGGAGTAGCATGTAACTCTGTGGTTCCATTGGTCTTAAGAGAAGAAACAATGCCGACCGTCGAGGATCCGGCCAAGCTCGCCGAAGACCGATTTGGGAATTCACCGCCGGACGCGCCAGAGTTGCCACTCATCCCTTCAATCGTAGCAGAGTAAGCCGCACTGGTTGCGCCGAACTGCGTCTGCTCCGAAACGGGACTGGCTGTTTCACACTGGGAACATAGGGAAGTCACTGTGCAGGAAACACTTGCCAAAACGCGGAGTTCCTGTAATTATCTTTTGCTCCCCCTTCCAAGGGCGAAGGAGGAGCTTTCGGTTTCTCCGAAACGCGGATTTGGGTTGATGTTTCTGTCAGCAGTCAGATTTCACGCATTGCACGGGCTCCCGGGACCTGAACGGAGCGGACGAGTAGTAGTCCGCCACCTCACGTTCCAGGGCCTTTTTCCATTGCAGGAAAAGCTGCGAACTGAGCCGCAACCCTTGTTTCCCGGCAACGTTGAGACGTCTTCCAGGCCTCTCCACGATCGGTCCACCTGCGCGCGCACAGCGCAGCGTTGCATTCCGGTTGGGCGGTGCTTGGAACGTCCGCGAAGCAGGGGTGATTCCAGATTCAGAGTTGAAAGGAGCGGGTTGTGAGAGAGAAAGGTACAGTCAAGTGGTTCAATGGAGCCAAGGGTTACGGGTTTATTCAGACGGTCCACGGGCGAGGACGTGTTCGTGCATTTCTCGGCTATCCAGGAAAATGGATATCGCAGCTTGAACGAGGGCGAGACAGTAGAGTTCGACCTTACTAAAGGACCAAAAGGCTTCCAGGCCGCCAACGTCGTGCGCGTTTAAGACGTCTCCGCTCACGCGGAAGCTTGGGTCCTTCTGCATTGCTGAGGACCTAAGCTTTCGGGTTGCGGCCAAGACCACCGAACCCTCCCTCCGGGAGGGTTCTCTCTTCATGAGGCGATGTTCATCGCAAATTAAGCGCTCACCGCCAGCTGCGCATCGTAAGTTCCTGCCAGGGCCGCGAGACCTTCTCCACTGCGCGATCGACCGACTGCTGGGCAACGTCGGGACCAAAAGCCTGCTTGTCGGCCTCGATATGGTGACATCGTTCAATCCGATAAACGCCAGCATGTGGCGCAGATAGGGCAGCTGGAAGTCGGCCGCGGAGGCCGGCGTGCCTGCACCATACGAGCCGCCGCGGGACACAATCGCCAGCACCTGCTTGCCCTCCGGAATCAGACCCTGCGGCCCCTTGTCGCTGTAGCTGAAGGTCTTGCCGGCGCGCGTGATCAGATCGATCCAGGCTTTAAGGGAGCCGGAATCGAGAAGTTATGCATGGGCACGCCTAGTACGATGAGGTCGGCCGCCAGCAACTCCTCAATCAAGAGTATCGGACAGCGCCAGCGCTTGCTGTTGCTCCGGCGTCCGCTCGTCGCTGGGGCGTGCCGAGGCCTGGATCCAGGACTCGGTGAGGAAGGGAAGCGGTTGGGTCACCAGGTCGCGTTCGATAACCCGGCCGCTGGGGATTGCGCGCCTATCCATTCTTCGGCAGCATGCCGGGTCAGCCGCCGGGAGACGAATTGCTCCGGGGACTGGAATTGACGATCAGCAGGGTATTCATAAGCTTACCTCTGGGGCTGTCAGCCCACATGGAAATCTAGTGTTGCAACATACATATTACGTGTCGCAACACATATATCGATGCCGACCGCAGTCTGGGGATTCATATTTTTGGGAAAGAATGGCGGGAATTTAGATCGAGCGGGCCAGAAGACTGGCTGACTCCGCACTACCCTCGGGTTGAGGGCTCGACTGCTCCCAGCATGGGCTCGGAGTCCGTTTCCGGCTGGAAAATCAAAGCGCACAGCCGGCTCAGTTCGCGGCAGTCTTCGTCGCTCAGCTGCTGCAGGATGTTTCCGGTTTCAGCATCGATGCTGGGGCCGCATCTTCTCTAGAAGTCTCAACCCTTTAGCGGTGATGCAGGTAATGGCCTGGCGCTGGTCGTGGTCACCGCGAGAGCGCTTCACCAGTCCGCGAGCTTGCAGACGATCCACCAGGCGGGTGATGTCGGAAGCCCGGTCCAGCATGCGGCAAGCGATTTCGTTGCGCGCATGACCTTCCGGGTGGACGCCGCGCAGAATGCGCAGCACGTTGTATTGCGGACGAGTGATGCCATACTCCTCGCAGATCCTGTCCATCAGATCGTTCAGCGTATTGGCCGCAACGATGACGCTGAGCAGCGCTTCCTGGGCTGGACTGGAGAACTGCGGCTGTTTCAAGCGGCGGCTGAGGGCCTCAGTCATGCTGTCCTTTATAGCCAGAAACGGGATGCTTGTCAAGGGCAGACTCGCGACCTGGCGAGCGAGCAGTGCGAAACGAATGCTTGCAAGAAAAAAGCCTTCCCGTCCCGAGACAGGAAGGCCACGATGCCCTGGGGAGCGTATCCGCCCGAGCTGGGGTGCGGTGGGCATCAGTCGTGTGAGCGGGAAGGGGGAGTCTCGCGCCTCACGAAGAACTGGAGTTGCCAGGACGCCATCGCGGTTAGCGGGAGAACTCACCTGTCTTCCGCCGATGACGTCCGGCTGTATGCTGACTGCGGTTGCTCCGGCGTTTCGCTGCTGCCGAAGATTGAATCCCTGCTCGTTTGCTTCGCTTCGCGTCCTTGAATATTGCAATAGACGGGCCAGACGCGAAATTGTGAGTTGGCGAGGGTTTGCTCGTTTCCAAAGCGGAGACGCAAATGTAATTCCTACCCGCACCGGGAAAGTCTGCGCCACGATGGGGGTTGGACTGTCCTGACTACTACTCAGGCGCTTGTCGAGAAATTGCGGTGGTGCGATCAGACGCTGGATCGCCCAGCGCGCATGCTCGGCAACAATGGTGTCTTCGTCGCGGCTGAGTTGCTGAAGAATTGGCAGGAAGCGCTCATCGCCGCTATTAGCCATAGCGATGGTCACGTTTCGGCGAAGACCGCTCAGCTTGGCCCGCTTAACTGGCGAGCCGCGAAAGATTTCGCGGAACTCTTGCACGCTGAGCTTTGCCAGCCACTCGAGATCGGGATTAATCAACGCCGGGCGCGGCTCGAACTCCGGTATGGTTGTAGTCGGCGCCGACTGGTTCCATGGGCAGACATCCTGGCAGATATCGCAGCCGAATACTTGGCGTCCGATGCCGGGACGAAGCTCTTCGGGAATCGATCCGCGCAACTCGATCGTGAGATACGAAATGCATTTAGTCGCATCGAGCTGATAAGGAGCAGGGAAGGCATTCGTCGGGCAGGCATCGAGACAACGCGTGCAGGAGCCGCAACGGTCGGGCGGCGGCAGGTCGGGAGCCAGTTCCAGCGAAGTCAGCATCACGCCTAGGAAGAGCCACGAACCCAGCTGCTCGTTCAGGATGCAGGTGTTCTTGCCGATCCAGCCGATGCCCGCGTACTTGGCGAAGATACGCTCGATGACCGGGCCGGTGTCCACATAGCACCAGGTGCGAGGAGCGGGAATTTTCTGTTGTGCGCAGAGTTCAAGAAACCGCTTTTCGAGCGCGCGAAGTCTGTCCAGCAGAACATCGTGGTAGTCGCGTTGCGACCAGGCGTAGCGCGAGATCCAGCCTTGCGCTGGACCGCCCGCATGCGTGGAATAGGGCTGATCGGTGTTGTAGTTAAGCGCGCAGACTACGACCGACCGCGCCCAGGGAGCAGCATTGGCCAGCGACGGCGCGCTTCAGTTCGTCGGCTTCATTCCGCGCTTCCAGGTACTTCATCTCGCCGGCGCGGCCCTCGGCAATCCAAGCCGGGAAAAAGCGGTGTTCCGGGGTATCGGCGACACCAGCAACGCCCCAAAGATCAAAGCCGACTTCGGCGGCAAGGCGCTCGAGGTGGTTCTTCAGGTTGGGAACGGCTGGCACAGGCAGGCTCGGACTGATTATACGAGCTAGGGAAACAGCTGGCTCCGCTGTAAGTCAGCGGAAATATGGCAACCGGTGAAACGAGTGTTTGTGGCAGCGCTGTGGTCCCGGCGCATTTGGGTTCCCGTTTGCCTTTCCCATTCGCCCGCAAATTCCGCTCAGAGTGTCGCTATTCAGTCTTTCTTGTCGCAGCCTCTTTTGCCAGGAGCCTCTGCGCCTGATGATCCCCGGCACTGGCCTCTTTGGCGGTCTGGGTCGGAGTTTCAATTGCTTCCTGCAGCGCCAACGCTGCACTGCTTATTTGAACGGTGTCCGTGTTGGGACGAATTGGAGGTTGTGGTAGCGGCTGAGCCCCTTTCGAATCCGCCGTTACCGCTTTTGGCACGGGTGGGGTTTGAATTGCATTGGCCCGTGGGTCAGTTTGGATCGCGTTTGTTATAGACGTAACCATGGCAGAGGTCCTTATCGCCTCTAGAATGCTATCGGCTGAAACTAAAGAACCTGTAGAGTCTTTTATGAGATGCCGGTCTTAGCCCAGCGATGACGGTAGAGGTACAGCAAGAGTGCAAATAGGCGAGGACGTGCGGCAGATCTAGCACGATCGCACTCACCGCGGACGCCGTTAGCTGAAGGCTGATGGCACAAGGCCAAATGCCATGATCCACGTACCAGTTGCTTGCCTAAATCCCTAGCTTCTTCACTTCCTCGTTGTAGTACTTGCGGTAGAGGATATCCCACTCCTGCGAGCCTTCCAGGATGGTGCGGCGCTGGCTTTCGATCTTCTGCCGGGCGGCAGCGTCGATCTTGGCTTCCTGCGCCATCAGGTTTTCCAGCACCCGGCGGACTTCCAGGCGGATGGTATTGCGGTCCTCCACGAAGTCAACGTTTTCCATTTCGGCGAGACTGTCAGCCACGGCGTGCGCCAGCTTATTGATCTTTTCGCGGCTGATTCTCATAGTACCGCCTTGTACTTGCGCACCAGTTCGTTCTTGATCTTCTTGAACATCTCCTGGTAATTGGCGCCGCTGCGCTGCATCTCGTCGGAGTAGGTGTCGAGGATGATGCGAACTTCGTCGTTGATGCGGTCTTCCAGCGTCAGTTCGTCCAGCAGCGCCGCGTTGATGCGATCTTTCACCGCCGCCTTGTCTGCGGTTTCGATGAACTCGCCCTCAATCAGCTTATTGGTGACTTCGCGGGCCAGATAGCCCACATATTCTTTGGAGAAGAGCATGTCTTGTTCGGATCAGCTAGGGAAACACATAGTTTAACACGGGAGTTGGGTTTCATTAGGCGTGAGCCAGACGCCCCCGACCGTTGATTTATCCCATCGGTGCCATGTCAGTCTGCCCGCTTGGGAGTATGATGATTTTCTCTGCTGGCGAAAATTCGCCGCGCAGCGCGCTCGAGACTTTTATGCCAGACGACCTATCGACCCTGAAAGACGATATGAATGCCTTTATTCTGGGGCACGGCTTAAGCCGCTTCCAGGGCTATGTCACCGAAGAAGTTCACAGCGTCATGTGGGATCCGCGGGACAATCCCGAGAGCTGGAAAGACTTCGTCGAGCTGGCCAAGAAAGCGGGCGCACAGTTCCTGTCGATGGACGAAGAAGTGCTCCAGCGCGACGAACTCGACTACCTCATCCAGCGCCTGCAGCATGCCAGCTATCCCAGCGATGAAGACATGGAAGAGGCGCGCTGGCTGCGCAACTACGTCGGCAAGACCGGCTTCATTCAGTTGGGATGGCCGCACCAGGGCATCATGTTCCTCTTCGAAGCCACCACCGAATGGTACGAGCGCTATCAGCACTTGCTCGACCTGGTCGAGGATTTCGGGACCTTGGCGATCGACGACGGCGATCAGGACGACGAACACTGAGCTATCCCAGAAGACGCAAATGCGGCGTCTTCCGGGGACCCCGGTTGCGGCGCGAAGAGACTTGCCGGATGAATGATGAACCGCTAAGAAGTTGTGTGGTGAGTGGTAAGTAGTGCGCTGGGTCCTTCGCAATGCCGAACCGGAACTGGTGCAGCGACTCGCGCTGGAATTGACGCTGCCCCCTTCCGTGGCTCGCCTGCTGGCGGTGCGCGGCATCCAGACTTCCGAAGAGGCGCATAAGTTTCTTTCTCCCTCGCTGCAAGATCTGCACTCTCCCTACTTGATGACCGGCCTTCATGCTGCTGTGGAGCGGCTGCGCGCCGCCATCGAGCGCGGCGAAACCGTGCTCATCTACGGCGACTACGACGTCGACGGTACCACCGCCATCGTTATCCTCAAGACCGCGCTGGAGATTTGCGGCGGCAAGGTCGACTACCACGTGCCTCACCGCATTCGTGAAGGCTACGGCATGCGCGATGAAGTCATCGAGCAGGCCGCCGACCGCGGGATTCGCCTTATTATCAGCGTCGATACCGGCATCCGGGCATTTGCCGCCGCAGACACAGCACAGCGGCTTGGCATCGACCTCATCGTTACCGATCATCATTTGCCGCAAGCCGAAGGCGTGCCCAAAGCGCTGGCCGTGGTCAATCCCAACCAGCACGGTTGTGAGTATCCTTGCAAATCGCTGTGCGGTGCCGGCGTGGCATTCAAGATCGCTCAGGCTCTGCTGGTGGAGAGTGGGCGCGAGCGGTTGCTGCCATCGTTCCTCAAGATGGTGGCGATTGCGACCATTGCCGACGCCGTGCCGCTGATGGGGGAGAATCGCGTTTTCGCCAAACTTGGCCTGGAAGGATTGCGCAAGCCGGTTAATGCCGGACTACGCGCGCTGCTGGCCAACTGCGATCTGGACGGCTCGCGCCCCCTGAGCGCCAGCGACATTGCGTTTCGCGTCGCCCCGCGTCTGAATGCCGCTGGCCGCATGGACATTGCCGAACGCGTCATCCAGTTGTTCACCGAGAAGGATGCCGGCAAAGCCGCCGAGATGGCCATGCAGCTGAATGAACTGAACGGCAATCGCCAGCAGGAAGAGCAGCGCATTCTGGAGGAGATTAAACACACGATCGAATCGACCCCGGGGATGAAAGACGCGTACTGCCTGGTGGTGGATGGCGACAACTGGCATCGCGGCGTCATCGGAATTTGCGCGACCCGGATCGTGGAGCGTTATTGCCGGCCGACCCTGATCTTCTCTCGCGAAGACGGCGAGGCGCACGGCTCAGGCCGGTCGATCAGCGCCTTTCATTTACTGGAGGCGCTGGAGTCGTGTCCGGAGCTGTTCACCCGCTTCGGTGGACACTCCCACGCTGTGGGATGCGCGCTTCCGGTGGACCGCATTGCTGAGTTGCGTTCGCGGCTGGATGCCTATGCCCGCCAGCGGCTGACGCCCGGAAGATTTCGTTCCCGTACTGGAATACGATGCCGAGGTTACGCTCGATACCATCAAGCATGATTTCTGGCTGGCGTTGCAGAAACTGGAGCCCTTTGGCGTGGGGAATCCCGTGCCGGTATTTGTGGCGCGCGGCACCAAGCTGGTGCAGCCGGCTCGTGTGCTGAAGGAAAAGCATCTCAAGTTACGCGCGGTTGCTGATGATCCCCAGACGAATGGCGGCCGCTTTCAGCGGGCTCACGATGTTCTGGGCTGGCGCATGGCAGAACGTGCGGCACAGAATCCGCTGCTGGCCGGCGACATTCTCGACCTGGCTTTCACCGTCGATTACAACCAGCATCCCGAGTTCGGCGGCGTACAGTTGAATCTCGCCGACTTCGCCCGAGTCGCTCCCCTGGCAACTGCCGTTGCCGCTGCGGAGAACTAAAACCTAGCAATCCCTCCTATCGCGAGAGCTTCCAAATCGTTCCCTTGTTGTACTGACCACAGCGCGCGGTTGTGCCGTAAATGTTGTCGCTTGCATCCAAAGTCAAATTGTAGAAAACATCGATGCTGTGCACGTAATCATGTAAGGAGAAAAGCACTAGATAGCTGGGCTGGTCGCGGACAAGCTCAAAGACGTAGCCCGTAGAGTTGTAGGGGTAGGCGCTTCCTCCGGTGCCAAAAAAATTCCCGGCAGCGTCGATGGTCTGCGCGTTAAAGACGTCATATTCGTAATCTTGCCATGCGGCATCGTAAAGGACGGTGAACTCCCAACCACTACTGGCACGTGACAGCTCGAAAATTATGCCGAAGTAAGCGCAGTAACCCTGGATACATTCGTTATGAACGCTGTTGCCATAGAGGTTACCAAAGCTGTCCTGAACCAGGCCCACCGGTTCGGAATTGTCCCCGTCGCCCGAGAAGGTGTAGATAACGCTCTCCGTCCACCCACCGCCAGTGGGAGCCAACTGGAACACGACACCGCAACCGTATGGCGGAAAACAAGAATTGTCGCCACCTGCCCAGGTTAGTCCATACAGATTTCCATCATGACCTAGGAGTAGGCTGTCAGGCCAAAAACCCTCGGTTCCTCCGGTGAAACTATAGAGGATCTTTTCTGTCCAGCCTCCATGCGAGGGGATAAGCTCATACGCGGCGCCTTGCCCGTATACCCCGCCGTACCGCGATATGCCATACAGATTGCCAGCCCGGTCGAAGGTAGAGACGATGCCGCCCCACGCGTCGGTGTTTCCGCTAAAGCGATACAGTACATTTTCGCTCCAACCGCACGGTGCCGCGATACAGGCGGTCGGGAAGGGCCTCAGGCTATATACCAGGCCACAGTAGGATGTCCCGTCACTCCCGCAGTTTTGGATCCCTCCACCCGCCCCGCCATAGAGGATTCCCTGCGGGCCAATGATAACGTCACCCGGATCATCTCCGTCGCTGCCACCGGCAAAGCTGTACAGACGATTGAGGACCCAGCCGCCGGCGTTTTGCGCCAGCTTATAGAGCAGCCCCTGACCATAATCTCCGCCGGACCCCGTTGATCCGTAGAGGTTCCCGGCGGCGTCGATAGCCACGCCCGCAGACGGGCCGACCTGTCCGGCCTCATCGTCGGTGAAATCGTGGATTATGTTGAAGCCATCTTGCGGCTGGTCGTAGATGCAAGCCACGCTGCTGCTGCCGCTACCCAGAAGGGTAAATGCTTCGGAAGGAACCGTTCCGATCGTGTTTTCCTGAGCCAGCGACGGACACCCGGGGCTGGCGCAGCCCACGCCAGAGTTCATGTCCCAGTAAACACCCTGGACTTCCGTGTCGGTCGCGTTGCTCAGGGTCATCCAGTAGGTGCCGGCAGCCAAGTTCACGCCGCCGCCATTGAAGGTCGCAGTTTCATCGCAAACGTTGTAGCCAAACTCGTTACCGAAGCAGTTCGACGCGCTAACGTTCAGGGTCTGGTCCAGCAGCTCGTTCCCGAACGCGGCCGCGCCAATCTGCACTTCGACCGATGTGACGGTGTCGCCTGGTATCAGCCAGACCCAGAACTGCATACCAGTAGCTGGGCCAATAGCCTGCATCGAATCGCTAACGGTAAAACCGAAGTTGATGGTGAGGCCATAGTCCTCTCCGTCGACCGGTCCGTTTTCGTAGAGCACGTTATTGTCGAGCGGCCAGCCGCGGCGAAGCCGGGTGCCTGCAAGAGCCAGGGGCCGATGGCGGACATGCGGCGTACCCGGAGCATTGAGGCGAGGAGCGAAAGCCTGTACCGGCCCGCCCTGCCACGCTTTGGGCGGAGCCGCATTCTGCGCCCAGGCTGGAACCACAGCCACCACTAGCGTGATGAGAGCGGTCAACAAGATTGTGGGGAAAGTGGAAGTGGGAGATTGCCGGCTGCTCTGCATGGCCTTCGCCTCCTCGTTGTGGACAACGATGCAATGGGACCAAAAGGACGGGCGCACTTGGATGTTTCGGAGAAGGACCAGTCGGGGATCTCATCTCTCGCCGCCAGGGAGCGATGCCAGTGGGTGGGAAGAGTGAGAGAATCTTTCCGCGAAAACACCCGCCAGCATTTCACACTTGTGGCCTATGTTCTGTCAGTGACGCCTAGCGCTATGGCGAGTGATAGTGTGAGGCGGAGAGGTGGCCGGCACCCATGTGCGGACGCCAGCCACTGTGAAGGTCAAGAATTTCACTCAGGGCGACATCTGCCAGACCGTGCCCTTGTTGTATAGTCCACACGAAGATGTAGTGCCATATAGATCGCCCCGCGCGTCCACCGCCAAAGTGCCCCGGGCTGGAAGGTATTCGTCTGCGAAGCGAACCAGGACTTGAACTTGCCAACCATCGCCGTGAGGCGGAACTTTAAAGACCTCGCCAAAGAGAGGCCAACCTTCGTCCCAGTACCAAGCCTCCGCAGTTCCGTAGAGGTTTCCTGACGCGTCTACTTCCAGGCCCCCTATCGTTACGTCATCGTTATAGTCCCCTCCCGGCACTAAATAAAAGACCTGGGTGATGCTGTTATTCGAGGGGGAAAACATGAAGCCTATCGCATCGGTTTCGGTCCCATGCCCACCCCGTGCCCAGTCTGTGTAGTAGTAAACGCCAAAGAGATCGCCTAGGCTATCTTGGACAAAAAGCTCGGGCCAAAAGCCGGTTCCGGGAGGGAGTGCAAAGCTCGTCATCACCCGTTCCGTCCAGCCGTCGTCTGAGGGTGCTAACTGGAAGAGCACGCCATAGCCGTATGCGCCGCCTTGCCATGTCGTCCCATATAAATTCCCGTTATTGCCCACTAGCAATGATGCAGGTCCACCGCCCTCGGCGCCGCCGGGAAAGTTGTAAAGCACCTTCTCGATCCAGCGGCCGGCGGAAGGGCTCAATTCGATGACAGCACCTAGCCCGTATGCGCCGTCGCCTGACAATCCATACAGATTTCCCGCCTGGTCAAAGCCGGATACGCCACCGATCACGTCAGTGGCGCTAAAGCGACGGAGCACGTCTTCCCTCCAACTGCACGACGTGGTGGCGCAGGTGGTCGGCTCGGGTCTTAGTCGAAAGACCAAGCCACAGCCCCTCTCCCCGCAGTTCGGGAGACCACCCCATGCGGAGCCGTAGAGCGCCCCGTCAGAACCCACAAGAAGTGGGGACGGCTGTTGCCCGTTGTAACCTCCGGGGAAGCTAAATAGAGGGTTGAGCAGCCAGCCAGAACCAGCTTGGGACACTTTGAACGCCATGCCCGCGTTATAGTCCCCGCCGGCATTCGTAGTCCCGTAAATATTCCCCGCCCTATCTCCGACCACGCCATCCGGCCCGCCCCCGTCTCCGTTGCCGGTGAAGTCGTGGATAACTTGGAATCCGTCTTGCGGCTGCTCGCTGAAACAAGTGGGCCCAGTAGTGGTAGTGGTGGTGCCGGTCCCAAGCAGGGTAAACGCTTCGGAGGGAACCGTTCCAATCGTGTTCTCCTGCGCCTGCGACGGGCAGCCGGGGCTGGCGCAGCCCACGCCATTGTTCATGTCCCAGTAGGCCGGATCGCCACTGGGAACGCTGGCGTTCGACAAGGTCAGCCAGGCAGTGCCGCTCAAAGTCGGGCCAGTGAAGTTGGCAGACTCCAGACATATGTTGTATCCGAATTGGTTGGAGAAGCAGTTGGAGGCAGTGAAGTTGAGGGTTTGATCAAACAGCTCGTTGCCGAAGGGGGCAGCGCCAATCTGCACTTCCGCCGAAGTGAGAGTATCGCCCGGAATCAGCCACACCCAGAACTGCATACCAGTAGCTGGGCCGGTAGCCTGCATCGAGTCGCTAACGGTAAAGCCGAAGTTGATGGTCCACCCCAGGTCCTCTCCGTCGACCGGGCCGTTTTCGTAAAGCACGTTATTGTCGAGTGGCCAGCCGCGGCGAGTTTGAGTGCGCGCTAGAGACGGAGGCTTGCGGCCGACCCGTGGCGTGCCCTGAGGCGTGAGGGGAGGAGCGAAAGCCTGCACCGGTCCTGCCTGTCGCGTCGCGGGTGGAACCGCACTTTGCGCCCGGGCAGGAAGCACAGCCACCACCAGCGTAATCATAGCGATCAACAAGATTGTACGGAGAGTGGAAGTGGAAGATTGCCGGCTGCTTCGCATGGCCTTCGCCTCCTCGTTGTGGACAACGATGTAATAGGACCAAAAGGACGGGCGCACTTGGATGTTTCGGAGAGGGACCAGTCGGGGATCTTATCTCTCGCCGCCAGGGAGCGATGGCAGTGGACGGGAAAAGGCCAGGAAATCCTCTCCCGAAACACCCGCTAGAATTTCACACTTGCGACTGTTGTTTTGTCAGTGATCCCTGGCGCACTGACAAGTGACAAGGTCAGGCAAAGAAATGGCCGGCATCCCGCCGTGGAATACCGGCGGTGCGCCCCTGCATTTCAAAAGGTCACCTCCCAAACCGTGCCTTGGTAGTATCTTCCACAGTTACTGGCCCCATAGAGATTACGTTGCGCATCTGCCGTCATCCCACCGACACCAAAATCTTGTCCCAGGAAGGCCCTGGGACCAGTACCATAATAGATCTTGTTCGAAAGCCATTGAGGCCAGCAGTCTATGCAGAAAGAATAGGTGGCTTCGTAAAGAGCATCTTTCCCGTCCCAGGCCAAACCGTACACATATGCATAACTGTCATATGTCTCGGGAGCGATCGCATAAAGCTCTGTAATCGTCCAGCTGCCATTGATCTGCGACAGCTCATAAACTGTCCCATCGATATACCATCCGTACCGATCTGTCCTATAGGTCTCTCTGACGCCATAGAAATTGCCGGAGCTATCCTGCACCAGATTTGGACTAACAAAGCCGTAGTTAGAATCTTGGAAAGCAACAATAACATTCTCCACCCAAGCGTTTCCTGATCGCGCTAACTGGAAAATCACTCCATTACCGTTAGCACCTCCGTCAGCTAATCCATATAGATTTCCGTCATAGCCTACCAGCACAGCGCCGGGGTTCTGGCCATCGCTTTCTCCCGTGAAGTTGTAGAGGATGGTTTTCGTCCAGCCACCGCCCGATGGGCTCAATTCAAAGACTGTACCTTTTCCCTGGGTCCCCCCGTTGCCCACGCTGCCATAAAGATTACCTGCTTGATCGACGGCAGAGATCACGCCCTCCAAGTCAGCGCCCCCGGTAAATTGGTAAAGTATATTCTCCATCCATGAGCATGAGGTTGAGGAACACGTGACCGGCTGCGGTCTCAGCCTCACGACCTGGCCACAATATTGCGAGTAGGTGCAATTTCGTATACCCCCACCTGACGTGCCATAGAGATTTTCATCAGGGCCAACGAGCGGCGCGCTTGGGTTTCCGCCGGCGGATCCACCGGCGAAGTTGTACAGGGTGTTCAGCAGCCAGACTGAACCCTCCCGAACCAGCTTAAACGCCGTACCCACGCCTGCATTGCCGCCGCTGTAGGTTGTCCCATAGAGATTTCTCGCTTTATCAAAGGAAACGCCAGTCGGCTGGCTCCCATCTTCTCCACCGGTAAAGTCGTGAATTACCTCCAATCCGTCATGGCTGCAATCGACGCTGCTGCTGGTTGTGCCACTGCCGAGGAGGGTGAACGCTTCGGAGGGAACCGTGCCAAGCGTGTTCTCCTGAGCCTGCGACGGGCAGCCCGGGCTGGCGCAGCCCACGCCATTGTTCATGTCCCAGTAGGCCGGATCGCCACTGGGAACGTAGGCATTCGACAGGGTCAGCCAGGCATTGCCACTCAAAGTTGGACCGGTGAAGTTGGCGGACTCCAAACAAACGTTGTATCCGAATTGGTTGGAGAAGCAGTTGGACGAAGTGAAGTTAAGGGTCTGATCAAACAGCTCGTTGCCGAAAGGGGCCGCGCCAATCTGCACTTCCGCCGAGGTGAAAGTATCGCCGGGAATCAGCCAGACCCAGAACTGCATACCAGTAGCTGAGCCGGTAGCCTGCATCGAGTCGCTAACGGTAAAGCCGTTGTTGATTTCCCAACCCAGGTCCTGTCCGTCGACCGGGCCGTTCTCGTAAAGCACGCTATCGTCGAGCGGCCATCCTCGGCGAACTTGAGTGCGTGCAAGAGGCGAAGGCTTGCGCTGGACGTGCGGCGTGCGCGGAGCATTGAGGGGAGGAGCGAAAGCCTGTACCGGCGCACCCCGCCACGTGGGTGGAACCGTATTCTGTGACCGGGCAGGAAGCACAGCCACTACTAGCGTGATGATGGCGATCAACCAGATTGTGCGGAAAGTGGAAGTGGGAGATTGCCGGCTGCTTTGCATGGCCTTCGCCTCCTCGTTGTGCGACTACGGTGAACCAGGACTAAAGGGATGGGCGCACGTGGATACTTAGGGAGAAGAAAGGGTCGAGTCTCGCGTCACGCCGCCAGGGAGCGATGGCAGTGGATGGGGAAAGGCCAGGGAATCCTCTCCCGAAAAACACCCACCAGAATTTCACGCTGAGGTCTGGTGACTTGTCAGTGACCGTTGCCGCGTAGTGAAGTGACAACGGCAAAGCAGGCCGACATCCATCGCGGATGCCGGCCAGGGTGGAACCGCAAAATATCCGTTACTGTGTAATCTTGAAGATCACACCCTCGCCATGGGTACCGCCCCAGAGTGTCGTGCCATATAGGTGGCCCTCAGCATCGAAAACAAGGGCCGACGGATTCTTCCCGTCCACCTGGCTGAAATCGTGTAGAGACTGGTACGTCCAACCGCCATTCGAGGGCGTGAGTTTGAAGACCGACCCATCTCCAAAGGCGCCGTCGCAGAAGGTTGATCCGTACAGGCTACCCGTCGAATCCATAATCAGCTTGTCCGCGGGTCCGCATGTGTGGTCTCCTGCAAAACTATGAAGTGTTGTCAAGACCCAGAAGCCGTTGGCGAAGGAGAGTTCAAAAACCGTGCCGCCACCGCCGCCAGTGTAGCCGGCCGTGGTTCCGTAAATATTTCCGGACGAATCTAGCAGCAGTCCCCCTATCGGATTTCCCCCATCGGCTTCGCCAGAAAAGTCGTAGAGAATCTGTGTCGTCCATCCTGATCCAGAGGGCGGCAGCTGGTAAATCGCCCCGTAGCCGAACCACCCGCCTCCCTGGTACACACCGTATAGGTTGCCGGAGTTATCAAAGATCACACCATGGCGCGGTTGACACCCACGACTATCTTCTCCTAGTGGCGCAAGCGTCTGTGTCCCGGCATCAAACTCAAAAGTGACGCCGCATCGATAGCTGCCTCCGACCGGTGTAGTGCCGTAAATATTCCTTTGCTGGTCGAAAATCAGGTCACCTTCAGGGCCATTTCCGTCACTTGCTCCAGTGAAGCTATAGAGCACGTTTTCATTCCAAGGGATAATGCCTGATGGGGGAGAGGTCGGGCCAGGTGCCATCCTCATAGCGAACAACGTGCCGCAACCGAACCCTAACTGGCAGCCGTTGCCGCCTCCGTTATTAGTCGTTCCATATAGAACTCCAGCTTGCCCTATAGTTACCCTGTCGTAAAGCCGCTCGCCGTCATTACCTCCAGTAAAACTGTGAAGAATAGCCAAAGACCAGCCGGAACCAGATGGAGTGAGCTTAAAGACTGTACCCAAATCGGCGGCGCCACCACCGTACGTCGTTCCATAGAAATTTCCTGCAACATCTATCGTTAAGCCGGCCTCGGGAAGTACTGGACCTATCCCGTGACCGTCGAAGTTGTAGATCACTTGGAAGTTCTGCGCGCCTGCCGCTTGGCTCAATACGACTGGTAGCGTAAGCGCCATAGCGATCACCACGAGACCTGTCAGAACGCATGAGATGGTGTGGGAGGATGAATTGCAAAATTGCTGTTCGTTCTGCATGGCCTTCGCCTCCTCGTTGTGGGACTGCGATGAACCAGGACTAAACGGATGGGCGCACTTGGACACTTGGGGAGAAGAAAGGTCGGATCTCGTTTCTCGCCGCTAGGGAACGATGGCAGCAGATGGGAAAAGGCCAGGGAATCCTCTCCCGAAACACCCACCAAAATTTCACGCTCGTGGCCATTGGTTTGTCAGTGACACCTGCAGCCCAGGCGAGTGATAACGAAGTCGCGTCGCCGCCGCGGGCGCACTCTCTCAGCGGTTACTCCCAGGCTCGTTCGATGGATGGGGAGTTGGCTGTCCCGACCGGAATACCTGCGGTCTCGCTGACCGAGTTTTCAATCTAGTACATGTACCTTCGTAACCTGCATTTTCCGCGTTATCACAGACTTGGCGCCCTCAACCGGATAGCCTTGGAGGGAGGTGAAGGGAGAAATGCCTCCGTTGGATTTCGGGAGCGAACCGAGGAGGGGAGGTCCGAAAAAAGGGGCAATAATCTATCGACCGGACGCACGCTAAGTTATTTAGAATTAATATTTTAGTGTGTAAATCGTTTAGATTGAATATTTTAGTTGGTTATCGCAAAAATAAAGTTATTGCCATCAATATTTTAGGAGGTAAGGGGGGAGGGGGTACCGGGACGTATGTCGTCCGGGGAGATCCAAAATGGGAAGGAAAACAGGAGGTCCCTCGTCGGCCTGAAGGCCTCCTCGTGATGACAAATTGGGAGGACGCTTTGAGGCTGACGGAAGAGACAATGGCTGAGGAATGAAAGCCAATCGCGCAAAGCGAAAAGCAGAAAGAAGCTAAGAGCTAAGAGCTAAGAGCTGCTGTCCTACTTGATCGTCAGGGTGATGATTTGCGAGCCGGAGACTACATAATCGATCGGCATCGCGGCTTCATCCACAGCCGACTCGCCGACCACGATCATGTCCTGCGTGCCGCGCATGCCATCCATCACATTCATCACCGACAGCGGCAAGGTGGGCATCACTTTATCCTCGACCATCGCCGACGGATTCGCTTCCAGCAGCGAGACGTAGACCTCGGAGTTGGTGTGCTCCTTGTTGAGCATGGCGATCGTCGAGGCGAGGTCGAGATGATGGCTCATCGGTCCGGAGACGCGATGCATTTTGTCCAGCGTATCGCCATCGCTGATCAGGATGCGCAGCGTGCCTTTCGGAGTTGAGGTGGGAATCTTGACCGGAATCTGGCGCACAATGCTTTCGCCGCGATACGGCCGCAGCAGGGCTTCAATCGTGATCTCGTCCCCCGGACGAGCTTCGGTCACGTCGGTGCGCGCCGTCTCCAGCCGCGCCGTGCGCCGGTCGGGCACCAGATCGAAGTTCAGTTCCACCCCTTCGATCTTTGGCGTGTCGTAAGGATTCTCGTAGATACGGCTGAAGCGATCGCCGATAGACAACGCGATTCCGTAAGCGGTCGGAGTCGAGCCGTCCAGCGGCGCGTACATATTGTTCACGTTGAGCTTGGGATAGCCGAGCACGGAGATGTCGCCTTGCAGACGAAACGTCGTGTCTTCGCCGTACTCGTTCATTCCCTGAATAGCGTTGAAGACAGTCGCCATCATCGCGGCTGGCGTGATCTTGGCGTTGTTCAGCACATCGTAGTGAAACGTCTTGGGATGAGAGACGCCGTGAAACGTCAGGGTTACCGGAATCATGTGCGGTTCGCGATCGAAGCGTCCCATGATGCCCGAGCGACGATCCTGTACGAACGCGCCGACCGGCTCAGTCGTGTTGACGATCTTGAAAGAATTCTCGGGCGAAGGCAGCGTGGCCAAAACCGTGGCCTTGGTCATCGGCATATCGACGCTGCCCGATTGCAGCAAAGGATGTCCACAGGCCAGCAGATGCGAGTCGTCGAGATAGGTGACCGTGCAAGTTCCCGCGATGTTCATGTCGCCGCGAACCAGAATCGCGCTGACGGCCGAGCCAGGCTGCAACGGTTCAGGCTGTTTGTCGTTGCTGACGGAGCCTGCGCCCATCACCGGAACGACACCGGCGGAAGCGAAGTTCTTGGCGAACAGGCTCAGAGTTTGCTGGCTGAATCCGCTGAAGACCAGAGGAGTTTCGATAGGCTTGAGCAGGTTGGCATAGCCGGACTGCTCACTCGGCGCGCTCGACAAGCCTGGTCCGGACATGCGGCTGACCTGCTGCTTTTCGCGGCTCGAGCCTTGCGCGACATCAGGCGCGGGCGTCTTATCCATGCCGTTGATCTCGAGCATGGAAGCCGCGGGCGTAATTCCGGCGATCGGCTCCTTGGAGAATTCTCCGATGCGATAAGCGATCGCGCCCACCAGTTTGCCGTCGATATAAACCGGGCTCCCGCTCATGCCCGCGACCACGCCCGTGTACTCAACCTTCTTGCCGTGCAAACGCGCCAGGATGACGTCAGCCTGCGGTCCAGCCATATCGCGCAGCACACCGAGAATCTCCACGTCCATCGCTTCCGGCGTGACCCCTTCGAATACGGTGTAGGCGACGCCGTGCATGCCGGCTTTGACCTGATCTTCCGGCATGATTTGGACTTTGGCAACTGGCTCAACGCTGTAGGCGGAAAGGGAAACCAGACACAGGACGACTGACGAAATTGCGCGGCGAAGCATGTTTTGTTCCTTGCAGAGATGCTGTCTCAGTAGCCAGAAATCTCCGCTCCCCAGGTATTCCAATGCAGGGACACGCACGTCTAACCAGCAAGCAGATTTTCTGCCGGCCCCACACCGAAACAGAGGGGATGAAATTGCATTTATACTAGCAGATAGTCTGGCCCAAGAGGCATCCCGATGTATTCTGAGAAACACCTTAAATGCCCAGGGAATTCACCTGTGGCCGCGCGCGCCCTAAATGCAGCGCTAGCGACGTTGGTCGTGAGTGTCATTTTTTGCGCCCTTCCCAGCCTGGCACAGTCTGGCAGCGGCGACCAAAGCTCGTCGCAGAGCCAATCTCAGCCCAGTAAGAGCCAGCAAGACCAGATGCCAGCCGCGGCAGGCGGGCCGACGGGCGATTCCGGCTCCATCGTCGTTCCCAAGAAGAGCGATTCGGAGGAGCCGCCTCCGCCTCCCAAGCCCAAGCCCAGCGAGGCCCCGGAATACTCGCTGCACGTCGACGTTCCCGTGGTGACGGTCGATGCCCATGTGCTGCAGAAAGACGGACGTCCGCTGGCCTTGCCGGTCGATGTAGCCAAAGAGCACTTCAAGATTTGGGAAGATGGCGTGCCCCAGAAGATTCAGAGCGTCACCATCAGCAAGGCTCCGATTACGGCGGTGCTGCTGGTGGAGTTCGCGGCCACCAATTACAACTTCATGTACGACGCGCTGAACGCGTCCTATGCGTTCGCGTCCAACCTGCAGCCGCAAGACTGGGTTGCCATCGTCGAGTTCGACATGAAGACGCACATCCTGGTGGATTTCACCCAGGATAAGCAGGCCATCTTCGGAGCGCTGAATTCGTTGCGCGTCCCGGGATTCTCCGAGACCAACATCTTCGACGCCCTCTTCGACACTCTCGATCGCCTCGATCGCGTACCAGGCCGCAAGGAACTAGTCGTGGTTGCGAGCGGGCGCGACACGTTCAGCAAGCTGACGCTGGATAAGACGCTGAAGAAGATTAAGGCCACGCCCAACGTAACCATGTATACCATCTGTACCGGTGAAGCCTTCCTGGAGCAGGTGGATGCGATGGGAGCCGGGAATCCCAATGTTTCCGCCGCGTTGATGGACTACCTCCAGGCCAAGAATCAGATGGCGGCCTTCGCCCGTATGACCGGTGGACGTTCTTATGCTCCCCGTTTAATGGGCGAATTGCCTGACATCTTTCGCGAAGTCGCGCAGGCTATCCGCGATCAGTACACCATCACCTACAAGCCCACCAATACCAAGCAGGACGGTACCTATCGCAAGCTGAAGGTGGAGTTGGTTGGTCCGGACGACAAGCCGCTCGTCATCAAGGACGAGAAGAATAAGGACATTAAGTACACCATCGTTGCCCGCGACGGTTACACCGCGCAGCACGAAGTGGAGTAAATTCGAGTTCATTCTAAGGAACAGTCACGAGGACTTGCGCTGTGCTGCGGCCGTACTGATTGGTCGCATACAGCGTGTAGGTTGTCGTCATCGTAGGCCTCACCACAACGGACGTGCCGCGAATTGCTCCCACTGACGGCGAAACGATCGAGTATTCGCCGTCGGTCACATTCCAACTCAGCGTAACCGGCTGTCCTGAGCCGCCGGAAGAAGTTGCGGTGAAGCTGTTGATTATGGGATTCGGTCCAGTCGGAACATTCTGAGGCGTGTACAGCGGCGAAATCAGTAGCACGTCGAAGTCAGAAGCAGTTACTTGGTGTAAATTCCCGAGGTCGTCATTGTTCCAGCGCGTGTCGGGCGTACCTGTAATGTACAGCGAGCTTCCGTTGTCGGCATTGATCATGCCGTACTGTTTGAGCGCCGTTAGGATGATCTGGTTCGTGTGGGAGTAGCCGGAAATATCGAAGCTGGCCTTTAGGCGCAGCCGCATGCCCATCGGCGCGGCTAGCGGGTTGTCGGAATTCGGAGCCCAATGCGATGCCGGCGGCGTAAACGCTTGCTGGCTGTATTGCAGAGTGAAGCGGATGGCGTGTTTGATAACGCCGGCAGCAATCTCATCGTAGCGGATCAGTCCCGGAAATATCGGCAGGCCTGCCGCGTCGGCCGAAGTCCAGGTGTAAGGCCGTTGCTCGTTGGCCGTCAGATCCCACACTGCGGCAGAGGCCGCGTTCCACAATCCGGGATTCTGCGGAAACGCATAGTAGAGCTCGTAGAGCCAGCAGTTGCCCTTATCGATCACCAGCACATGACGGTCGCCATTGCCGGGATTGGGGTAGCCTTCAATGGGCGCATTGAAGGGAATCGGCATGGGGCCAGGATCGCTTTCGTCGCCGTAGGCAGTGAAATTGATATTCGCGAGGGGTTGAGCGTTAGGTACCACAATGTAGGGGATGCCGATACTCTGGCCGTTGTACAAGCCGGAGCCGAAGTCGGGATGCAGCGGCTGGCTGCTGCCGATGAAGTTGATAATGGCAGCGGAATTCGGATCGACCGCGACGTTTGCAATGTTGGTGTTCCAGAGACTATTGGGAGGGAAGGGAACGAAGCCGTTCAAGCTTCCCTCTTGCCCCAGCGTCAGCCCGGCGCAGCCAATGGTTTGTGCGGAAGCAACGCTCACGAAGAATAGAGCGAGCGTAGCGAACAGCAGACAGGACAGGGATCTCCGGTGCATGACCGTACTCCTTCTTATGGATTCCCTCCACAGTCAGCCCAGTATGGCGAAGCATATCACTGGTTTGGAACTTCGGGAAGATTGGAACAGACACGAAGGCGCGAGGGAACGAATTTTCGCTGAGGGAGGTGCAGGAAGAGACTATCGGAGCAATATCTTCGACGGCGCTGAAATCTCAACATTGTTCGCGGTGCTCTTGACTTCTAGTGAATGCATCTTCTGATCGGGAGATTGAGCAGGAGTAAGGCTCAGTGCCCATTGCTCGTCAACAGCGGCAAGCAGCGGAGCAATGCCGTCCACGAGGTCCTTGTTGTCGATCATCCATCCTCCAGTGTTGCGACTGGTTTCCCTAAGGAATTGCCTTCCCCGAGGTCCCGCGAGGTCTGAATGAGTCACTAGCGAAAAAACTGCCACTCCCTCTTTCTCCGCCGTCTCCTCTGCCTTTGTATGAGGAACGTGGCTGGAATTGTCTTCGCCGTCAGAAATTAGAATAATCGCGCGGCGCGGAGTATTAACATTTTCCAAGGCTCCAAATTTTCGTAGGCAAGTTAGCTCAATCGCGTCATAAATCGCCGTTCCACCCCCAAACTTGACTGCGTCAAGATTTAGCTTGACCTGGTCCAGCGAAACGGGCGTGTTACTGATGCGAACGAACTCATTGAACAAAACGAGGTAACCTCTGTTACGGCCAACCGATAAACCTTGAAACAGCTGAAGCGCCGCGTTTTTGATCGCAGCACTGTTCTGAGCGTCCGACTTGCTTACGTCTACGAGAACCGCGAACAACAGCGGTTCGTCCTTGGCAACGTGCAAATTTGTTATCTCGGCTGGCTTTTTGTCGACAGACCCGACAACATCTGATGAGACCAACGTCGCCGGCGAACCATTCTTATGCGAGGCGGTTATGAATATACGAAGCGGCTCTTTGCCCGGCAGCGCGGCCGTGGAATCCTGGGCAGCTACCCTTATCTGTCCCGAAAAACCCCAAAGAGCGAGCACGCAAAATAGTTGTCGCCAATTCGGACGCATCCTTACCTTATTTCTTGTAAAGTAGCTCGTACAAATGCTGGATTACTTTCCCATCACCAGCTTGGCGATCGTCTGCAGCTGCATGTTCGATGTGCCTTCGTAGATCTTGCCGATCTTCGAGTCGCGGAAGAATTTCTCTACCGGATAATCTTTGGTGAAGCCGTAGCCGCCGTAAATCTCGACGCACAACGACGCCACGCGCTCGGCTACCTGCGAGCAGTAGAGCTTGGTCATGGCAGCTTCCTTCAGGAAACTCATGCCGGCATCTTTCATGCGGGCGCAGTTGTAGAGCAGCATCCGGGCGGCTTCAATCTCGGTCGCCATCTGCGCAATCTGGAACTGAATGCCCTGGAACTCGGCGATGGCGCGGCCAAACTGTTTGCGCTCCTGCGCATACTTGACCGCGAATTCCCATGCGCCGCGTGCCAAGCCGAGCATCTGCGCGCCAATGCCGATACGGCCTTCATTCAACGTCTCGATGGCGATCTTGTATCCCTTGCCAACTTCGCCCAGCACATTTTCCTTGGGCACGCGGCAATCTTCCAGAATCAGTTCGCAGGTGCTCGAAGCCCGAATTCCCAGCTTGTCTTCTTTCTTGCCCACGGTGAAGCCGGGGAAGCTCTTCTCCACGATGAAAGCGGTTATGCCTTTGTATCCTGCCGAAGGATCGACCGTCGCCAACAGAATGAAGACGCCCGCCTCCTTGGCGTTGGTGATCCACATCTTCTGCCCGTTGAGCACATAGTCGCTGCCCTTCAGCTCGGCGCGCGTCTGCAAGGCAAAAGCGTCGGAGCCGGAGCCGGCTTCGCTTAACGCGTACGCGCCAACGGTGTCCTTGCACATGCGCGGCAGGTAGCGCTTCTTCTGATCTTCCGTCGTCCAATGCAGCAGAGCATTGTTGACCAGCGTGTTCTGCACGTCGACCACAACTCCGGCCGAGGGATCGACACGCGACAACTCCTCTACTGCTAGGATGGCTTCGAAGAAGGTGCCTGCTCCTCCGCCATACTGTTCGGGCACCTCGATGCCCATCAATCCCAGCTCGAAGAACTGGTCGATGAGCGAGTGCTCGAATACGCCTTTCTCGTCCATCTCCTTGACGTGTGGACGCACGCTCTCGTCGGCGAACTGGCGGACAGTATCGCGAAAGAGCACTTCGTCTTCAGTGAGCGCGACCAAAGGAGCGGGAGCAGATGCGGCAGCTTGCACAGTGGCTTCTGACATGGGGACAATCCTTATCGGTGGGATAACAGACCTTCGATTTTAGCATTCGGGTGAGACTTGCTCATCCCGAGCAGCTGGTTTGGGCGGTGTCCCAAAATCTGCCTTGCTGACCTCTCTGATTGGCGAACGGGCTCTGGCGCAAATGCGGTTCCGTTAGAGGTTAAGGGCGGCGAGTCCGCTGTTTGGACTTGTCTGTTGGCCAGATGAGTTGTATCGCAACGGTGGTGATGAGGGTCAGGAAAAAGCCTGCGAGCTGAGGATGTTCAGGCCAGACCACTCTTGTCAGGCCAAGGATCCAAGTCCCGAAGCCGACCGCTGTTCCGATCAAACTTGCTATGAGCGTAATCTTCCACGTTGTCATGAGTGTCCCTTCGATCCACGCCCCAAGCGTGATCGGCAATGCCAACTTCCATCGCAGGCATTGCGCCGAGCGACTCCTATATACGGCAGAGGTTGTTCGAAGCAAAAGTGCAGGGCGCACCCGGCTTTGTGACGGCCAACCTCTCTTCGAAAAGGCGTTAGGTAAGCGTAGCGCGTCCGACTAAGAAAAATCGCGAGTTTGCTTGGCTAGGCTTTGATCGGTGCACGCAGCTTGGGCGAGCCCGATACCGTAGCTTTCAAGTCCGGATCATCGGCGATGACTTCCATCAGCTTTCGCGTCATCTGATCGTCGATATCGGCGGCATGGGGAATCTCCACCGGATAGCGCACCACGAATTCGAGTCCGGTGTCGCTGAATTGCAGATGCGCTTTCGGTGCTGGCGTGGAGACCGGCGAGTCGATGAGCCGCTCGACCAGAGCGTGCTGGTGATCAATACTGTGCTTGTATTGCGAATAAACCGAGTTCACAACGTCGAGCAGCTTCTGCTCGGCTGCGGCGTGGTTCGCATCCGGCGCCAAGGTAATCGCCACTTCGTGCCACGCGTAAGCCGTGCCAGGGAGCTGTTTGAAAAATGGCGTGGCCTGGAACATCACGGAGTTGGAGAAAACGACGACGCGTCCCGTAGGGAACAAATCGATCCCTGTGCCCGACAGTTCCATCAGATAAAGGCGAACCAATCCGACGTCGATTACGTCGCCGGTCACGCCGGAAACTGTAATGCGATCGCCCACCCGCACACCATACTTTCCTATGAGAAAGAAATAAGCGGCGACCGACAGGATCACGGTTTGCAACGCGACGGCGATGCCGGCAGTGAGAAATCCCGCAAATGTCGCCAGCGAGCTGAACTCGCTGATAAAGCCCATGGCGATGACCACGGCCATCAGGAATCCGGTCACGAAACCCCGGATCAGCATGAGCTGTCGCCGCCGACGGGATTCGTGAATGTAGCGGTAGGTGGCGCGCCGCCAGATCTCCGACAGGAAAAACACAAACAGCAGAGCGACGAAGATGCCGGCAACCCGGGTCAACAACGAGCGCAGCACCCGACCATATTCGGCGCCGATGGAGTTACGCCACTCCAGCAGATCTCCGTGACACTCATCCAGCAGAACCATCTCCTGCCGTAGAGGCACGGCGGCGGCGGAGATTTGTTTGAATTGCGCAGTAAGCGTTTCAAAATTCTTCCGGCGCTCGGCGATCTGCTGCGGAGCGGGGCTCGGCGGCTGATTGACGGCCGCTTTGCCTTGCTGGATCAGGCTCTTCAACGAATCGCGCAGCGGCTTGTCCAGCTTGTCCGCGGTATCGCGCAGCCGCATGGTTTCCGACATGAGTTGATCGATGTCGTGCATGTCGCGCATCTGGCTGAACAGGATCGAGGTCTGACCGAACAAGCCCGAACTCTCCGCGCGGCTGGATTTCGAGCCTTGTCCGGAAGAGGCCGAAGCCTTGGAAGACGGAGGGGCGAATACTTCCGGCACGGTCTGCTTCAATTGGTTGATCTGTTTCGCCAGCCCGCTACCACCATTTTCGTTGTTGCTGACGCTGGCAATCTTCTGCAGCGCATCCTGGATCATCTTGTCGAGTTCTAGTTGACCTTGCAGGGCATCGTGTTGTGACAGCAGTTCCTGTCGCTTCTTTCCTCGCGCAGTCTCGATTTGCTGGTTGAGATCCTGCAACTGCGCTTGAGTCTGGGCGATGCGATCAGCGGTATCGGAAGCTGCCTTGGCGATCCCTGGCTGCTGGTCGGCAGTGCCTTGATCGTTCGATCCGGTGCTCTGACTAGCGGCACTGCTCTCCTTCGGAGCCAACGCGGCTTGTGCCAACGCCGCCTGGAATGCGAGTTGCAACGCCTGGCTGGCCGAGTTGCGGGCATTTTCCAGGTAGAGTTCGTCGCTGGGTTCTCCAGCGGTCACGTCCACGCTGGCGACGTGACGATACCAACTGATGGCGGCATTCAAGTGGTTGAGAATCGCCGCATCGTCAACAGGTGGGGATTGGCTAGATGCCGATGCCGCCGATAAGAGCAAAACGACTGCAGCAAGAAAGAAGATGAATCTGCGTGGGCCCAAAGAGGGTTTCCGTTTCGATCTTGCCAACTTGTCCTCACTGAAATTTAGGTCTGAGTTATGGGATGCAAAGATTGCGTTTCGCGTCATGACGGGAATGGGGACAGAGCGCCTATCGGGGCCGAAACGCGCTGAAACAAGACAATTGCACCCGGCAGTTCGAGCTGTTAAGTGGTCTCTAATTTATTAAACCATATGGTTGACAATGGTTAGGTGCCGCGGTATATTCAACCACATGGTTGTACAACATCCGGTCTCACTTGACCGCGTTTTTCATGCTCTCTCTGATCCCACGCGGCGCGCTATGCTGCGCAAGCTCGCCTCCGGCGAGCGCCAGATCGGAGAACTGGCCGCCCCTTTTGACATGTCATTTGCGGCCGCCTCCAAACACGTTCGAGTGCTGGAAGCGGCCGGCCTGCTGCGGCGCAGAGTGGAAGGAAGAAGGCATGTCTGCCATATGGAACCTTCACCGCTGGCCGCCGCCGACAAGTGGTTGCGCTTTTACCAGCACTTCTGGTCAAAACGGCTGGATGCTCTCGAGGCGCTGCTGAAGGCGGAAGATGCGGCGGCTGCGACTCACTCGAACCGGAAAGGAAGTTTACATGACCATTAATGCGGGTGGTATGCTGCGGGTTACCCGCCACTTCGATGCGTCGCCCGAGCGGGTATTTGACGCGTGGCTTAACCCCCAGACTACCGGAAAATGGCTGTTCACGACCGCCACCGGAGAGATGATGCGGGTGGAAATTGATCCGCGCGTCGGTGGCAAGTATTTATTCGTCGACCGGCGTCACGGTAAGGATATTGAGCACGTCGGTGAATATCTCGAAATCGACCGGCCGACGCGCCTGGTGTTTACCTTTGCGGTTCCCGAGTTCTCTCCGCAAAGCACGCGAGTAAGGATCGACATTGTGCCTGTCGGAACCGGCTGCGACCTAACCCTGACTCATGAAGAAGTGCTGACGGAATGGCTGAGCCAAACCGAACAGGGCTGGACCATGATCCTCGACGGACTGGCCAACTCGCTGGAGAGCGCATCCGGTAACTATGGGGCCGTGGTCGAGCCGGGAACAGTCCGCTTCCGGTGCGTATTGCCGGGCCCGATCGAGCGTGTCTGGGCCTATCTGACAGAGTCAGATAAGCGGGCTAAATGGCTCGCCGCCGGCGAGATGGAGCCGCGGGTCGGCGCCTCGGTCGCGCTGCGCTTCGATCATGCCAGCCTTTCGTCGATTAAGGCGCCCGTCCCGGAGCGCTTCCGAGAAGGCGGATGCGGCGACGTGACTTCCCATGAAGTTACCCGCTGTGAACCGCCCCGCTTGTTAAGCCTCACTTGGAGCGGGAGCAAGGCCGACGAGCCCTCCGAGGTTACCTTCGAATTGACCCCGCAGGGCGACAAGGTGGTGCTGGTTTTGACGCATCGTCGCCTGGCTGGCCGCAGCATGATGGTGGATGTCGCTTCCGGGTGGCATAGTCATCTCGCGATGCTGAGCGAGCGGCTGAACGGTCAGGAGCCAGCCGCTTCCTTCTGGTCGATCTTTTCCGCAGCGAACACCGAATACGAAAAGCAACTGCCTGCGGAGTGATGGAAAAGGGAGTTTCGAGCTAAGGTGATCGGGTTACTTCGGTTGTTTGTAGACGATCTTGAGCCGATCACCTTCGAGGATGCGAGCGACCTGGTTCCTGGCATGGACTGCCCAAGGGCCAGTGTTGTCCAGCTTGAGGTAGGTTTTCCAGTGACGCAGGGCTTTACGCGGCAGGCGCAGACGCTCGTAGGCCAAGGCCAGGTTGTAGTGAGCGTCGGCATAGGTGGGCGCCAGTTGGATTGCAGTGCCATAGGCGACGACTGCATCAGGGATGCGACCGGTTTCGTCGAGTACGTTGCCCAGGTCGAAGTAAGCCAGCGCGTAGCGAGGATCGGACTGGACCGCTAGCCGATAGTGTCTCTCGGCGGAAACGAAATCCTGGCGGTTGTAATACAAAGTGCCCAGGTTGATATGAGCGGCGGCGTGGTCGGGTTCCAACTCCAGCACTTCGAGATAGCTGCGGATGGCCTCGTCGTGAGTGCTGGGATGCTCCTCCATGGCGATGCCCCGGGCAAACAAGTCAGCGGTGGTGTCGAAGGTACCGATGGGTTTGACCTTGGACGTCGAGACCAGGGTACCTACCGGGCCAAAATCCATCACGAATTGCCCGGCGATGGGTTCGACCGAGTGACCTTCATGGCGGTACGCCACGCGGGAGCCGACGCTGAACACGCTGGCTTCGATCAGCGGATTTTCCATGCCGGCCACTTGTTTTTGCATGGCTTGCAGGGATTCCCGGATGACGGCGGGACGCACCCGCTTGGCGCGGAGGTCGCGAACTTTCTTGAGTTGCAGGAGGTCGTAAAAAGTGAACGTCTCGGAAATTGGAACAAGTCCTGCACGTTGCCAGCCAACGAGCTGCTTGGCGGTGATATGCAGGATACGAAGTACGTCCACTCGATAGTATCGGTTCATGTAAGCTCGGAGTCGCCAACTGAGCTTGCTTTAATTATCCGGGGATTAGAGTTTCCACGCAAGTGGAAAACGGCGCAAAGCAGTGGAAAACCGGGGCTTGGGTCCCTTTACGGTAACCTCTAACGACAGTTACAATCGAAGCCAAGCCGACGTAGCTCAGTTGGTAGAGCAGTCGATTCGTAATCGACAGGTCATCGGTTCAAGTCCGATCGTCGGCTCCAGTAACTTCTTTTGTTTTCACGAACTGCCCTCCACGACTGGTGGGCACTGTTATTGGTTGTGGGGGATTTTGTGGGGACTCTCACATCACCCTCCGATTTCGCTGATCAATGGCATCCCGAATCGCGCCCAATTCAGGGTGTTGATAGATTCGCGTTGTCTTCAAGTCCTCGTGCCCCATTGCATCCGCCACAGCGAAAACGTTTCCGGTAGCTTCTACGGCGTACGTCGCAAAGGCGTGGCGCGCACCGTAAAGTTTCAAGGACTCAGGGAACCCCGCCAGCCGTCTCGCGCTGCTAAACTGCTTGGCAACGGTGGTTAGGTGGCCGGATTCGGCTTTCTTGGAAGGGAAGACCCATTCACAGGGCTCCGGAGACGCAGATGGCTTTCCGCGTTGCGTGGTCGTGCGAGTGGTCAGTTGTTGCAGCCTGTTCTTCAGCGCATCAATAGCGCGCTGGCTCATTGGAATCCAGCGCCGCGCCTTCCGGCTTTTGCCATAAGGATTGAAGTACAGCCGTTTCTCCCAGTGGACATGCTCCCACCTCATGCGAAACACTTCATCGGGTCGAAGCCCCATGTCGCGCATGACGATGAGCACGTCCCTCAAGGGTTGGACGGCCACCTGCAACAGCAACTCCTCCGCCGTATCATCGATAATGCATTCCCGGCGCATCTCCTTCTTCAGTTTGATCTTAGGCTTCCGATACAGATAGCGATGCTCCACGCCTTTCGCAAGGAGGACACTCAGAGTCCGCAATGCCTGGTTCTGCCATGACGGAGAGCCCTCGAGTTGCAAGGCCTCAATCGCTTCGGACGTGATCCAATCGAGCCTCATGCCCGCAAGGGGAGTCGCTTCTAGCCGACGCCAACCGTTTCGGTAGTAACGCTTGGTGTCGGGGTCGAGTGAACTGTTGTCGAATCGTTTGAGCACAGCGGCTGCAAAATCGCGCAGGATTGGTGGCTTTTTGGGCATCGGCGAATAGCCGTTCTCGTGCGCCTCTTGCATCTTACGTACCTCAACCTGCCGGGCTCGCGTTTGAATGGTCTGCTTGGTCGATCCGCGGTAACGGTTCCCATTAACCTGAAACTCGTAATGCCAGAATCGGCCACGTTTATAGAGCGCCACAGTTTTCCTCCTCGAACGCGGCTCGCGCGGAAGGTTGAACAGTGTTGCTCCGAACGTAGGTTATCAGGTCGTGCCGATTGTAGAGAACGGTTTTTCCGAGCTTCACATACGCTGGGCCGATTCCGGCGGTCCTCCAGAATCGCAACACTCGCGGGCTTTTGTGGAGGAGTGCAGCAGCTTCTTCCTGGGTCAGGAGTTCGACTCCGCAGTCGCGAGCCACCACGTTTGTATTTGTTCCGTTTTTCGCCATCTGCGTTGTAGCCTTTTCCGCTTTATCTAGGTGCTACTTCTCCACCTAAGGGAAGCGGTACAAGGGGCGGCTTCTTCCTCCGCAGCGGAATGAAAACGGCTTCTTGGTTCCGTTTCCGAAGGAGCGAATCAGACGTGGGCTTGGGGTTGGGCTCGCATTCGCAGGGAGGCCAAGATCGCCGGCTTCAACCGGGCTACGGGCCCATAAGGGGCGGATTTGGGGTTATGTTTTCAATGCTCCACAAGAGCTGTGGGTACCTCGTGGCACCAATCGAACATTTCCGGGCACGACGCGCTGTTGAATGGCAGCTCGGGCGCTTTAGGCCTAGGCTCGCTGAACCGATAGTAGGTGAACTCATCCAGCGCTTCTCTCCCAAACTTGAGAACCCGCCAGCCATCTGTGAGCTGTTGCTGGGAGTACAGAGGGTATTCGCCGGGTCTGCCTATGGCATCGTGGGGAAACGCATCGCTCAAATCACGGGATCTGCCCTGTGGAACTCTAGATTTGGTTTGCGCGGTGAAGACTCTCGAGAGGGCGGAGAAGGAAGTCATTGCGCGCATCGGTCGCTGATCTTTCTCTGACAGGCTCACAGCGCACCGGTTTGCGCCGTCGTTGGCGTATAAAGAGAGGCGTTCGTGCTTGAGCACATGTCGGGCTACTTTTACTAATGCGCAGCATATACCCCGATCTAGAGTTTCCATCTTCATTCTCATAGCGCGGTGCCGCGGGCAAGAAATCCCGTTGACTGATCGTTACGGCGGCAATCTCCGACTCGCAGTGCTCGTCGTCGAGCAAGGAAACAAAAGGGAAATCCAAACCGCAGATGGTGACAAGGCAGCTCGTCTCGGCGTGGGAACATTCGTCGCACGCATGTCCAGTGCGAGCTCTATCGCCCGCCATCCGAACACGCCTTTTCCTGGGCAGCTCGGCCCTTCAAGGTGCGTATAGATGCCCCAAGACGGGCTCCTGTACACCACTTGGACCCTTTCATCGCTGCATTGGACAGTGCCGCAGCGCGCACAGAGATGATAGCCGTCCTCTAGGACGATAGGACGGCCACCGGGAGCGGCCTTGGTATAGCGGCTCACTGTCTGCCATCCGCCAACTTGCGTTTGTTGACCCAGGATCGAATACTGTCGGCCCGTTTAGGTGTTCCGAAGAAGTTAATCGACACTTCTTTATAAGTGCATTTTAGGTTTATGATCTTGTATTCTGCAGCCTCCAAAATGCGAAAGTCCTTCAGCGGGCGAGCCGGAGCACCAAGTTTAAGCAAGGCACGTTTCGTCTCTTCCAGGCTTTTGCCGACAGGTACGTTGAGGTCAGCCAGCGTAACTTGAGCAACTCCAGTGCCAACCCTGCGGGCATCTGCCGCGGGTGGTGATTCCTGACGCGAGCCATTCTCGACATTTGGTGTTTTGCTTTCGACTCCTGCCTGATTGAGCTCAGCAGGATCGAGCGGACGCTCAGCTATTCTCAGACGATAAGAGAACCGTATCTGTCAACGACGGGGACGCCGCTCGGAGGCTCTTGGGCCACCCAAAGGCCCCTCTCCATCAGCCACCAGTCCAGGTTGTGCGTGTCGGCGATGTCGTCGAAAAAGCTGTTGGGGCGAGAGAAGACTACCCGCCCGCGTATGGCTGGCGGGGCCTCAAGCTGGCGCGACAAGAACTCGATTGGAATTGGAATGTGTGCCGTGCGTGCGACCAGCTCCACCCACTTTCTATCTGTGATTCCCCTAGGGGCTGAAGCCGAGGCTAAATTGTAGGCGATCCACTTGTGGTAGCAGACCTCTAATCCCCTTTCTTGAGAGTAGGTTTTTTCAAGCTCTTCCTTCTCTAACTGCGTGCAGAAAAGCGCTGAAGATCGCAAACGCAATCAATAACCGGTTGTTCGCTCACTGTTACCGGAGGCCCGTCCGTGGAAACGTCATTGTGCAGCCACTCGCTTTGCTTCTCGGAGAGGAATTGGCGCAATCGATGGAGCCAGTAGTCGATCGTCATAGCGCCCCGAGGTACTGAACCAAGAGCGGCCCCCGCGCGCGTAGCCAATAAGTCGAACCGCGCCTTAAGCCTTTCTGATGGGCTCTGGCGGGTTTCCCATTTGGCAACGTCCGCACCATGGTCGCTATTGGGCAGGACAGAAGCAATCAGACCGGGGACACTAGGTGACAGTGTCCGCTCTTCCTTAGCCCAGTTCCGCAAAACCTTCGTATAGCCGCGTCCAATTAGGCGAGGCGTCGCCAGCATTCGCTGCCAGGAGTTTTGCCCTTGACTTTGTACTCCGACCTGGGGTCTTCATTTCCGACTTAGATCCCTGATGCACAAGTTGATTTGCCTCTCCCTCATGGTGTTCACGATGGGCGTTCTGCGTGGCCCTTTCTGCGTGTTCGCACTCTTTTGCTTCAATCTTAAGTTTTCTGATCCAGCGATCGGCGAGCCGTTGCATCGACAGTTTAAAGCTGGCCATCCGGGCGTTATGCGGCTCCACAACCGAGCCCGTTCCGGGCTTTAGCCCCCCGGCCGACCGTGGCTAAAGCCATGTGTAATAGCATCCCGATTTCGCCGGGCTAAAGCCCAGCGCTTCCACCCGCTGTACCGCGCATCTGAGGCTGCGCCCCTTCCCTTGAACGCGTGCTGGAATTGCATCCACGACGTGTTGACCATCTTCCTTTAAACTAAGAGCAGCGAGGACGGAATGCCCGTTACCCAGGAAGAAGTCATCTCGGCACTTAAAGAATGTTATGACCCGGAAATTCCGGTGAACATCGTCGACCTCGGTTTGATCTACGAAGTTCGCGTGAAGCCCACCGAAGTAGCCAACCTTGAGGGAGAGGACATCGAGGTAGAAATGACCCTCACCGCGCAGGGCTGCCCGTCACAAGGCTCGATCAGCGATCAGGTGAAGCAGCGTTTGCTGCGCATGCCGGGCGTGGGCAATGCTACGGTCAACATCGTGTGGTATCCGCAGTGGACGCCGGAGCGGCTCAGCTCCGACGCGCGCAAACAACTGGGAATTGAGTAGGAAGCCCGGCATAGGCTACGAGGATTTATCAGCAACTCTGAGCTATGCTAGCAAGTTGCATCGTTGGCAATGGAAGGCCATTACACATGCGATCTGCGGAGGAATTACCGGAACCGGGTCACTTGTGTAATGGCGAGTGGGTGTTGAAAAAGTCCCTTTCCCCGAAATCCGGCTCAAATTGGGTGACCAGAAATGTATACCAGGTCGGATAAGATCGTTTATAGAGCTTCCTAGCGCGACGATTTTTCAGTGCGACCTACGCGAGTGAGTTTTTCAACACCCACGCGATGTTACAACAGTAAACTGCGAAAACTCACCCGCTCGAAGTAGTATTGCAGCAGAAAATGTTCGAACAACTACAGGAAAACAAAGGCGTCGGGATGTTCGTCGCGCATCTGCTGACCGCGACCATTGGAACGCTGTTAATCACCGCATTGCTTTCACTTCTGCTTGGGCAAATCATCAGCCGAGATGTGGTTTCGTTTGTTGCTGCCGGGCCGTCGTTTCTGCTTCCCCTTGCCTCAGGTATCGCACTTGGCTATTACTTCGCGTCAATGTTTCCTAGTCGGGGAGCAACTTGGGTTTGGGCCGTGCCTGCCTTCTTTCTGATTGTTAACATAGCGCGTTCCCTCAGCAATCAGTATGAAAGAAAAGACATCTGGACAAACGAGTTCGGGCCGCAGGCACGTTGTACTGCGTGTCTGGATGAGACATTGTTGACGGTTCCCTTCGTCGGTTGCATCGGCTATGCAGTTGGGGCACGGGTTAGGCGCAGAAAGCCATGAACGACGCTGCTCTTTGGGATAGGTGTTGCGAACAGGCCATATCACAAGCCAGGCCACTGGGCGCCGCTTATGAGCCGAACTCTTCGCGAACGTCGCGCCAGGCTTTCACGCTGCGCCGCTCAGCTTCCTCGGCGAAGCCTTCCCCCAGCTTTTGCAGGGTGCCAAAAATCTGGATTCCTTTTTGCAGGTAGTCGGGAGCGTTCTCCCACACCGCCTCAAATTTCTCCGGATACTCCGAAGCCAGCACGGCGAGGCCAGCGGCGGCAACCGCCATTCCTACCGGCCGGCGGCCAGTCAGCACCAAAACTGCGCCGGCGCCTATAGATCCGAAGATAACTGCCTTTTTCCAGCTTTGCATGGGTCACCTCAAACGATACGCCGCGGCCAGCCGCGAAATAGTTTAGAGCCGCAACGGCGTTCTGCTGTTGTATGCGGATTCGCTCAATTGCGCAAGGTCCCATTCTATATTCGGGCGCCGCGCACCCCGAGTCTGCTCAGCCACAATGCGAATCGGCCGCGCGCACAGAATACAATGTTCTGCGAGGTGGAAATTCATGAGTTCCTTCCTGCGGCACTTCGGCGGCCGCCTTGTCCGGCTCGCGATGGTTCTAGGATTTGTTCTGCCATTCGCGATGATTGTTCCGTCGGCTCTGCTTGCCCAGCAGATGAACTGGAGTGCGCAGGAGAAGCCCATCTTCGATCAGATCAAGACTCTGCGCAGCTTGCCCGACGACGTGCGGGCTCGCACCACCAAAGACATTGCGCTGGAGATCCGCGCCCTGCCGTCCACGCCCGGCAAGCTGGAGTTGGCGGTCTACCTGGCCAGCCGCGCCACCGAGGGCGATTTCGGCCACGACACTTTGCAGGAAGTAGCGACCACGCTGGCTGGCACGTTGCAGCAGGCGCCGCCCGATCCGCAAAGCAAGACCGCGGCCGCTGCCTATGGCGAACTGGCGCAACTGGTGCGCTACGAACATGTGCAGGTTTCGCTGGATTCGCCTCCCTCTAAGGCAGCGATGGCGAAGCTGGAAGCCGATGATGCGAGCCGCCAGCAGGCCAACTTCACCCTGACCGATCTGCAGGGCAAGACGTGGACGCTGAAAGATTTGAAGGGCAAGGTGGTGCTGGTGAACTTTTGGGCGACGTGGTGCCCGCCGTGCCGCAAAGAGATGCCGGATCTGGAGGCGCTTTACAATCGCTTTCAGGATCAGGGTTTCGTCATCCTGGCGCTTTCCGAGGATGAAGAAACTGCTAAGGTCGGTCCGTTCATTGCTGAGCACAAGATTACCTATCCCATCCTGCTTGACCCGGGCAACAAGGTGAATAACCTTTTCCAGGTTGAAGGTATCCCGAAGAGTTTTGTGTATGACCGCGACGGCAAGCTGGTGGCACAGTCGATCGATATGCGGACCCAGCGGCAGTTTCTGGCGATGCTGGCGCAGGCGGGGCTGCAGTAAAGCAGTTGTCGGTTGTCCGTTGTCAGTTGTCAATAGCCAATAGCCAGTAGTCAGCTAACAGTAGTCCGGAGCCGGTCGCCAGGGATTTGTGTTGCACCTGCGGTGGCTGGGAAAAGAGCGGGACCATCTGGCTCTGGTTGACATCGGTATCAGGCAGCTTGGTGCGGTATACCTTTCTTGCTTGCGACAATCCCGTCCCGCCTTGCGGGACGACTCAGCTCAGCCCAGGACTAGCCCGCCACAGGCGGGCGTAGTCCTGGGTCAAGTTGGAAATGGATGCGAGCCGCAGAGCGGCGGCAGGGTTCTTACGCACACTCTTAGCTCCTGCGGGCGTTTTTGCAGGGGCTGAAGAGACTGTGTCGCAACCCAAGAGGAAATTTTGTGGTGGAACAAAGGGTGGAATAACCGATCAAACTAGCCGCAACGCGGCGAGATGAAGTTAGCCGGGCGGCGTAAGCCCCCGGTCAAGCTTTCAATTACCCATAAAGTCAGCACCGATGGTTGCCCCCAGTTCGATATCAGTGAGACGGGACAGGCCTCTCCACATGACTAAGTTGCCGGGTGGAGAATCGGTAGCACGAGCGAGATAGCCCCCGAGTTGTGCCACCTTGGTTAGATAAGTGGAGAGTGTCTCTTTGCGCCTGCGGGTAGGCTTGTCTTTCACCAGTGCATCGAGCAGCCGAAGCTCTATCCTGGTGAATGCCAGTTCCGGTGGAGCCTCGGGTGCCGCGCGGTTGATCATGGTCATCCAGAAGATTCGCCAACTCAGGATGCAGAGGACCGCCAACAGATTTACCAGCCGCTCCGCCGTTCGCAGCTTCGCCTGCTCTGCCTTGCAGCCGGACTTCAGGATCTTGTGGAACGTCTCGATCTTCCATCGCATGGAATACCAGACCAGTTTCTCAACGGCCTCTTGGCGCGAACACACCGGCAGGTCGGTGAGCAGTTTCCAGTTGATTCTGTCCCGTCCGTGCGGCCTGCCTCGTTCTTGAGCGTGGATGGCGGTGAGAATCAGTTTCGGGTAGTTTTTTTGCTTGCCCATGGGCGGAAGAACTACCAGACGACAGTAGCGAATCTCCAACACGGCCTCGGACAACTCGCCTTTTTTGTCTCTGACCTGTATGCGGTGCAGGCCTTGAACGCGCACCTGCTTCATCTCCTTGCCGATCGTGCTGGTACCGTCTCCGGCGAGGCGGTCGACGCAGGTGCGCACCAGAAAGTGGGTGCCCATCTGCTGGGCGGTGCAGAACAGTTCGTAGATGTCGCTCTCGCGATCGCCGATGTGGACACAGCGCTGGGGATCATTCAACAGGGCGCTGGACTGCCTCAGGTTTTCCAACCAGCGGACGCTCTCCTTCTTTTCGATGGGGACGCGGGTGGGGTTGATCTTCTTCTTCAAGGCATTGCAGCCATGAAACTTGTCTCGGGTCCAGAACTTGATGGCCACCAGACCCAGCGGCAGACCTGCCAAGGTGACCGCTAGACTGGAGTGCATAGAGATGCCGCAGACGGTATGGTGGCGCACACGGCCCAGATTGTCCCGGCCCGCGGTTGAGTCGTGAAGAACCCCCACAGCGGTCACATCGTCACGCCGGTAAATGAACTCTGTCGTGTCATGAAGAATCAGAACCGGCCCGTCGCTGGCGGCAAATCGCTCACGGGTGGACGGAAAATGTCCGGCCAAGATCTCTTCTTCGCTAACCTTGCCGTTCGAGAAAAAACGATAGGCAGCCTTGGTGTTCGCCCAATCCTGGCAAACCCATGGGATGCTTCCACCTAGGCCGTCGGAGAACTGCTGTAGAAGCTTGCGAAATCGCTTGCCCAGCCGCACATCTCTGAATTGGGAGTCCGCAAGTTCTTGATCAATCCAGACATCGCTCCGGGAAGTCGTGCAGCCGAGATCTTGCTCAGCCCACCTCAACCGTCCCTGCTGTTCGTTCATGACGGCAGTTCAGCATCCGCTATGCCTGTCGCATAAGTGCTTACCCTGAGGCTGAACCTATTTCACAAACCGCCCACCCCTGACCCATCCAGCCAGACTTGTGGGTAATTGAAAGCCGGTCAAGTGGGAGATTATTGTGAGCCGCAAAGCGGCGACACCGGTTGCGACACAGTCTCTGAAGCCCGGATAAAAACCGAGCTTGTCGGCCTGGCAAAAGCCAGGCCCTGATACAAATCCATGTGACATCGATTTATACGGCCTTTCCGACAACTGACTACTGACAACTGACTACTGGCAACTGCTCCTCTGCTATCCTGACCGCGTCATGCCCATGCACATCACCAGCCGCAAGACCACCATCGCGTTTTTCATCACGCTGGGGGTATGCATTGCGGCGGCGGCCACGGTGCTCAGCACCAGTTGGATCATTCTCAACTGGCGCGAGATCGTGCCCCTCATCCTGGGCGTGATTTTCTTTTGCTTCATCATCGCCGGCGTGATCCTGAACACGATTTTTCTGGTGCGCGAGGTACGTCGTAACGAGCAGCAAGACAGCTTCCTGAACGCCGTCACCCACGAGTTGAAGACGCCGATCACCTCCATCCGGCTGTATCTGGAGACGCTGCAAAAGCGCAATGTCGACGAGGAGCAGCGGCGCGAGTTCTATCAGGTGATGCTGGAGGATACGCAGCGCCTGATGGGTACAGTAGACGGCGTGTTGCGGGCAGCACGCGTGGTGCAGAAGAACGCGCTGCTCTCGCGCACACAAGTTGAGGTTGGACCGCTGGTGCAGGATGCCATCGATCTGGCGCGTTCGCGGCATCACCTCTCGGCGGAGGCGTTGGACTGGGCACGCGATGGCCGGCCCGCCGAGCAGTTGACGGTGATGGGCGACCGCGACGAGCTGTTCACCGCGCTCGGCAACGTGCTCGACAATGCCGTGAAGTACTCGCCCAAAGATCCCTGTATCCGGGTTGCCGCAGTCACACCTGACCTGGAGCACGTGGAGATTCGGGTGCAGGATAATGGTGTCGGCATCCCCCGGGGCGAGTTGAAGCGCGTCTTCAAGCGCTTCTATCGGGTGCTGACGCCGGGCGCCTCGCAGGTGAAGGGCAGCGGCCTGGGGCTGTTTATCGTGCGTGCCATCGCGCGCCGCCACGGCGGGAATGCTTACGCCGAGAGCGATGGCTCGGGCCATGGCAGCACGATTACGATTCAGTTGCCGAGGAACTCGCAGTGAGCGAAATTCTGTTGGTGGAAGACGAAGAGCATCTGGCACGCGGGCTGAAGTTCAACCTGGAAGCCGAGGGATATCCCACCCGGGTTGTCGGCGACGGTGAAACGGCTCTGGAACTGTTGCTGCAAGAACACAGCGAGTTCGACTTACTGGTACTGGATGTGATGCTGCCCGGCAAGGACGGCTTTGCGGTGGCCACCGAGCTGCGCAAGGCCAGCAACTACATTCCTCTGCTGATGCTCACCGCGCGCGGGAGTCCGGAAGATGTGCTGAAGGGCTTTGAGTCGGGCGCCGACGACTATTTGCCCAAGCCCTTCGATCTGGCGATTCTGCTGGCGCGCATTCGCGGCCTGTTGCGCCGCCGCGACTGGAGCCGGACTTTGCTGACTGACCCGCCGGCCGATGCGCGGGTCGCCGAACCGAGCGAGGCTGGGTCGCTGCGCGAGTTCGATGTTTATGTGTTTGACGATAAGCAGGTCGACTTCGGCACGCTGGAGCTGCGCGCCAACGGCAAAATCTTTCGCCTGACCTTAATGGAGGCCGAGCTGCTGCGTCACCTCATCCGCAAGAGCGGCAAAATTGTGTCCCGCAAATCGATTCTCGAGGAAGTGTGGGGTCTGCACGAAGACACGGACACGCGCGCCATTGATAACTTTATCGTGCGGCTGAGGAAGTACATCGAGAAGGATCCATCGCATCCTCAGCATCTGTTGACGGTGCGGGGAGTGGGATATCGATTTCTGCCTACCCCGGTGGCAGCGGCGCCGGAGCGGTAACGATTGACTCCACCTGAGCAGGCTGCTGAAACCCGGGAAGCAAATCCTTCCCGACCTATTCGCGGCTGCACCAGAGATGTCCGCGGGAAACGGTGGAAGGGCACGGCTTTAGCCGGGCCGATAGAGTGCACCAGGAAATTGCCTTTAGCCCCGGCCAACCGTGGCTGAAGCCATTTTGAATGCGTTCGATTTCGCCGGGCTTAAAGCCCGGCGCTTCCACCGCGGCCGAATTCCAACACTTGAATGTCGGCGAACTTTCTTACTGCGGGCGCACCGAAAATCGAGCGCAGTTTTTCATCCGCGACCGCGCCGTAATCAAAATTGTTCATCTGCGAATTCGTTCCATACACCACCACCCACACATGCGGGAATTGATGTGGATTCGCATCCAGCACCTTCGCCAGCGTACGGACGTCGTCTCCGGCAGCATAGTACGGCGGCGCGAAAACCTGGATCGCGGCTGGATTTCCGGAATAGCGGTCGCAATAGTAATCGAGCATGACGCGAGTGTAGAAGGGGAAGAAGACCACGGCGTCACCGGGCGTGGCCGACGAGAGAATCGCGTTGCTGGCAGCGCGCCAATCTTCGCGCGGCTTGTGGTACTCGCTGACGATGGTCGGTAGCGACATTGCGCACAGCGCGATCACCAGCACTAGCCCGACATGCCAGCGATTGAGGGCCTTCATTCCCAGCGCCGTCAGCAGAATGGTCGCAGGCAGGGAGAAAATCATGTAGCGCTGCAGAAACATGGGATGAATCAGCGAAATCAGCGCGGTGATGGCGACCGGCACAACTGCCCACAACAGAATCAACATGCATCGCCAGAATTCCCCGCCACTTGCGATTTGCTGGCGGCTTCGCAAGATCGCCAACAGCCCCCCGATCCACAAGATCAGAGCAACAAAGACTTTTACGCCGCCTCCGCCGAAGAACATGGCCAGATGCCAAAACTCTTTCGCGCTCGGCCTTGGCATCCACACGAAGTGCAAATTCTCCGGCGACGCGCGAAAAACATAAGTCAGACCGGGCAGCGCTGCCAACAGAATCACCGCGCCGCAGATCAGCACCGGCTGCCAGGGTGCGGGCTTCGGCCTGAAGAACAACGAACAGGCTTGCGCCACCAGCACCAGCGCCGCAAAGTCGTGGCTATAGAAGGCAAGAATTCCGACGACGGTCCAGAGCATCCAATCGCGCCACCGGCCAGTGTCGACCGCCTGCACGAAGACATAGGTCGACAGCAGCACCAGCAGGATGGTCAGCGTGTAGCTGCGGGCTTCCTGCGAGAAGGAGACGTGCGTGGGGCTGAACGTTAGCAGCGCCGCGGCAGCCAGAGCAGGTGCGGTCGCCATGAACCTGCGCGCGACCACGAAAATCAGCGGAATCGCCGCGATGCCGAACAGCGCTGAGGGCAGCCGGAGCCAGGCTTCGCTCAGGCCCAGATGAATCCAGCCGCGCATCAGCAGGAAGTAGATGGTTTGCAGATTGGCTTCGCCATGCCACCACACCCAGGCGAAGTGCTGCCACGAGGCGCGCGCCAGTGCGACGGTTGCGCCCTCATCCATCCACAGGCTTTTGCTACCCAGATGCGAGAGGCGCAGCCATGCCCCTGCGATCGTGAGGAAAGTTAAGAGCAGGACTGCGTGCCCGCGCGAGATTTCACCCGGAGATACTGCGGACCGCTTCCTTGGCGGGTCGGCGAGAGAAGGCTCGCGGGCGGCGGGCATAACCGTAAATGTAGCAGTTAAGGCGCCAGAGCGCCTTCGATCTAGGGTGCGGGTGGGGCCATTCCGGGGTTCGTCCCCAGCTCAGACGGCTCATACTGAGCGCTCGCCAGGTTGACGGCCATCTTCTCGGCTACCGCCATTAGCACGCACAGGGCAACGCCTTCGGCGGCGTCGGCCACTTCGGACAGCTTAGGGAAGGTCGGCGCAATGCGCAGCGTGCGGTCGTCCGGGTCCTTGCCGTAGGGATGGGTCGCTCCTGCAGGCGTCAGCTCGACGCCCGCTTCTTTGGCGAGCGCGACCACCCGCTGAGCACAGCCTTTGGGAACCTCGAGGGTGATGAAGTATCCGCCCTTGGGCCGCGTCCATTCCACGTCGGCGACATGGCGGAGCCTTTGGTCAAAGATATCCAGCACCTTCTGAAATTTTGGAGCAACGATGGCGCGATGTTTTTCCATCAGCGCCAGAATCCCGGCTTCGTCTTTCAGGAAGCGAACATGCCGCAACTGGTTGACCTTGTCGGGACCGATGGTGCGCGGCACCAGTCGCGCCAACCACCACTTGATGTTTTCCGGCGACGAAGCGAACAGCGCCAATCCCGCGCCGGCCAGCGTGATCTTCGAAGTCGACGCGAAAACCAACGGCCGGTTCGCATGTCCGTGGCGGGCGCACTGCTCGATCACGTTGGCGATCTCGATGGATTCGTCGGTCAGATGATGAACGGCATAAGCATTGTCCCAGTAGAGCCGAAAGTCGGTAGCCGCGGTTTTCATCGACGCCAGCCGCTCGATAACTGCGTCGGAATAAACCGCGCCGGTGGGATTGCTGTACTTGGGAACGCACCACATGGCCTTGATCGCCGCGTTCTGCGCCACCAGGCGCTCGACCTGATCCATGTCCGGGCCGTCATCGCGCATGGGCACAGTGATCATGCGGATGCCGTAATCCTCGCAGATGCGGAAGTGCCGGTCGTAGCCGGGGACGGCACACAAGAAGGCAATCTCGCCCTGCCGCGACCAGGGTCCCACACTGTCGCAGGTGCCCTTCAGCAGGGAATACATCACCGCATCGTGCATGGTCGACAGGCTGGAGTTGTTGCCGACGACGACCTGTTCTGCCGGAGCGCCCAAGATCCCGGCGAACAGCCGTCGCGCTTCCGGAATGCCCTGAAGATTGCCGTAGTTGCGGCAGTCGGTGCCGGCCTCGTCGCGGTAGTCGGCAGGACCGGGAAGCACCAGCAATTCCGTGCTCAGGTCGAGCTGGGCGGCCGACGGTTTGCCGCGGGTCAGGTTGAGCTGGAGCCCTTTGGCTTTGAAGGCATCATAGCTCTGCTGGATTTGCTGACGGAATTGGGTGATGTCTCGTGAGCGTTGAGCATGTGTCATGAGAAGACGATCATCCTTTGCCGGGCTCGATTCTTTCGCGATTCCGGATGGAGCGGGCGCGCCGCCTGCCTGCCAACCCGAAAAGCAGATCCCTCACCGGCTGAACAGGCACCTAAAAAAATCGGAGAGGCAGATCCTTCGTGGGCGATTGACCCTACGAAAGACAATTTCCAAGAGAAACGGTGGAAGGGCATGGCTTTTCCCGTGCCGTAAGCGTGCCCTACAGAAAGGCTTTAGCCCCGGTCAAGCGCGGCTGAAGCCGTTTCTGATGAAGTTCGATTTCGCCGGGCTAATGCCCAGCGCTTCCACCTCGAAAGCGTGCCCCACTCAGCTTTTATACACCACCGCGAGGCGGTTCTATCGGGCGCGCGCCAGCACCAGGGTCACGTCATCCGGTTGCTCGCCGCCGGCGATCCAGTCGGTGACCGCCCCGGTGACGGCATCGCTGATCCGCGAAAGCGATTGGTCGCGGTGCCGCTGGATCAACTCGATCAGCCGCTCTTCTCCGAACTCGCCGAATTCATTTTCCGGCTCGGTAATGCCGTCGCTGTAAGCCACAAAAATATCACCCGGCTCCAGCGCGACCGTACTTTCACTGTAAGTCATGCCGTCGAACAATCCCACGACGGTGCCGGAGGTTTCCAATCGGGTGAAGTTTCCATCGCTGCCCAGCACCAGGGGAGGCAAATGCCCGGCGTTGGAATAGGTCAACGAGCGCGAGCGCGCATCGTAGCAGCCCAGAAACATGGTCGCGTACTTCTCCGGCGGCGTGCTGCGAAATAGCTGATAGTTCAGCGTGGCCATCAGCAACCCGGGGGACAGTTCAGCGTCGCCATCGCTAGTGCCGCGACAATGCATGGCCAGCACGCTGCTCTCTGACACTCCCGCGCCCATCGCGACCGAAGCCAGCGTGCGTTCCGGCTCCAGCGAATAGGCGCGAACAAAGGCATGCACGGTGGCCATCAGCAGAGCGGCCGAAATTCCCTTGCCGCTGATGTCGCCCAGCGCCAGCATCAGACGGTCTTCGCGCAGGGGAATGAAATCGTAGTAATCGCCGCTGACGGTGCGCGCCGGGCGGCACACTCCGTGGACCTCCAGAGAATGCAAGCCGCTCAGGTCGGCAGGGAACAGTAGCGCCTGCACTTCGTGGGCGATGGCCAGTTCGCCTTCCAGCCGCTGCTTTTCTTTCTGCTCGGCGATCAGGTTACCCAGCGACTGGGTCATGGAGTTGAACGACTGCTCCAGCGCCGCCATCTGATCGCGGCTCCTGATCTGAATGCGATGCTGCAGCTCACCCTGGTTCACATATTGAGTGGCAGAGTACAACTCAGCCACCGAGCGGGTCACGCTGCGGGTAAGCCGTCCGCCGATAATCAGCGCAATCAGTTCGATGACGCCGAAGAAAATGCCGATGCCCAGGAGCGCCTGGATGAATATGCCGGCGTTCTCTCCCAGGCTGCTGAACAGCGTGCCGTACAAGAGCGAGGGCCGAGTGTCGACCAGCAGTAACCCACTCTCCTGCGTTCCGGTGCGCCAGTTGATGGCGTTGAAGCGCGTAGCAAAGGGGAAGTGGATGTCAAGACTGTTGGCCGGCGCCGGCACGGTTCCCGCCTCAACCCGGTTTGGGCTGGCAGTGTTGACCGTCACGGTTTCGCCACCGAACTTGGTAGTGACACGATTGTTGTCGGTCGTCACTTCAAGGTTCTTCGAGTTGGAAGCAGCACTCGGCTGGGGATGGCCGCCCATGTCCGGCGTGAACAGGGTTACTGATCCCAGCTCCGAGGCAGCCATCCGTAGGAGTTCGGGGGTGACCGGCACGTTGGAGATCACAGTAAGCCGGTGAGCCCCTTCGTTCACCTGCTTCACGGCACGTAGTTGAACCTGGTTGTTGTCGATTACGAAGCCGGCAAAATCTCCGCCGATCGCAGTCGAGGGCTTGATCGGCGTATCCACCGATCGCCGCCCCGGTTCTGCGAGCAGGAAACTTTTGTCGCCATCCCAAACGGTTACGGAGCGATGGCGGAAATTCTCGTCGGAGGCGCTGGCAATCTCGGCCGCCAGCTGGGGATTCAAATTGCCGGCCCGTGCCAGACTGCGAAACTGCGTAACCAAGGATTTGTTGGTCGCCTCCAGGTGATGCAGTTCGGATTGCAGATCGGACATGGCGACATAGGTGGCAAATTGCCCCGCGAATAGATAGCCGGCCAGCAGCGCCATCATCACCAACAGGATGACGGGAATGACTCCGATGAAGACGTAGGTGACGATCAGCCGATTGCGCAGCCGCCACATCAAACGCTTACGCAACCAGCGAAAGCCAAGCAGGATGGCGAAGATCACGAAGACGTAAGAGATGAAGGTGGCCCAGCCGCTGAGCAGGGTGCCCGCAGGCGAGCGCGTGATGAGCTTCAATATCTCGAGCCCTACCGCGAGGTAGCCGAACCACAGCGTGGTACGCCCCAGCTTGGTTCGGGGATGAAGCGTTCGCCGGATAAACGCGCGCACGTCGGTCGAGTTGGGAAATTTCAGAGCCATAAGAAAAGCTGTCAGCCGTCAGCTATCAGCTGTCAGAAAAGCGCGATGATTACGATGCAGTCCTGCGTATCGCACTTTTCCCCGCTTGCCTAGATCTCGGGATAGAGGTCGAAGAACGCTTCGACGCTCTGCCGCAGCTGCTTCTCGATGTCATCCTTCGAGCCTTCGAGCAGATGCAGTGCTATGTGCGCTTCGCGCCCATTCTTGAGCTTGATGGTACCTTCGCCAACCTCGGCTACTTCCTCGGAAGGCAGCAGACGCATGCCATATACCAGAGTGAGTTTTGCCATCCCACGATTCTAGCCGTTTCGCAAACTTGGAGCACTTGGTAGAATCCGGAAGGCCACGCTGCGCTGTTAAATTCCTGAGAAAGAAGCTGATACGGGCGAGCCGCCCGTGCCCGCCGCGCCGGTTGCATCTTCCGGCGAGTTGGAGAATCAAACGGATTCCTATGTCTGCGAATGTTCGTGATGTGATTATTATCGGCTCCGGCTGCTCCGGGCTGACGGCCGCGATTTACGCCGCGCGCGCCAATCTTCGTCCCCTGGTCATCGAAGGCCACGAGCCCGGTGGCCAGCTCTCCATTACCACCCTGGTGGAGAATTTTCCTGGCTTTCCCGAAGGGATTCAAGGACCAGAGCTCATCGAAAACATGCGGCAGCAAGCCGCGCGTTTCGGAGCGGAGTTCATGCCGGGACATGTAGTCAGTGTCGATCTCAGCCAAAAGAGCCAGGACCTGGGCAGGAAGCCGATCGAGGTGAATCTGGGCCGCGAGACTTTGCAAAGCCGCACGCTGATCATCGCCAGTGGAGCCTCGGCGCGCTGGCTGGGACTGCCTAACGAGCAGGCGCTGATCGGTCACGGCGTTTCTTCATGCGCCACCTGCGACGGATTTTTCTTCTCGGGCAAGGAAATTGCCGTCATCGGCGGCGGCGATTCGGCGATGGAGGAAGCTTTGTTCCTGACCCGCTTCGCTTCCAAGGTGACGCTGATTCATCGGCGGGGGGAGTTTCGCGCCTCCAAGATCATGCTCGATCGCGCCCGCCAGCACTGCAAGATCGAGTTCCTCACCGACACCGTGGTGGACGATGTGCTCGACGTCAACAAGAAGGAAGTGACCGGCCTGCGCTTACGCAACCTGAAGACCGGCGAGCAGTGGGATCTGCCCGCCAGCGCGATGTTTCTCGGTATTGGCCACACCCCGAATGCCGACTTCGTAGGCGATCAGCTGGATCGCGACGGCGAGGGATATCTGGTTCCCAAGGACCACGTCGGGTCGCGAGTGCCGGGCGTCTTCATCAGCGGCGACGTTGCGGACCGGCATTATCGTCAGGCCGTTACCGCTGCCGGAACGGGCTGTATGGCGGCCCTGGAAGTGGAGAAATACCTGGAAGCGTGTGAAAAATAAGGCATTAGCTTGGCGAAGGCACGCCATTCGAGAGTAGTTGTACGACTTGCTAGTTTGACGCGTAACTTTTACATGTCAATAGGGTGAAATGCAACAGTTAGCTGTAACTGCATGAGGGCGATGGGAATATAAAGTCTGTATTTACTGAACAAAATGGCACTCAATGTGCTATGATGGAGTTAGAGTCAGATAAGCGAGGACGCCTATCTGGCTCTTTTTGCTTTGCAGTTGACTTCTCTCGTCGAGACCATGCCAGATACAGACCCGGACGAGTTCCTCCGCGCCCAGGAAGCTGCCGCCGCCGGACAGATTCTGGGCCGCACGTCGCTTCGACCACGGATCGCCGTGGTGCTGGGTTCGGGGCTGGGCAGCTTTGCTGACGAACTGGCAAACGCCGTCCGCATCCCTTTCGAAGAAATTCCCTACTTTCCCCGAAGTACGGCCATCGGCCACGCCGGCCAATTGGTCATGGGTACGCTCGGCGACCTGCCGCTGGCGGTGATGCAGGGACGGGTTCACCTCTATGAAGGCTATTCGGCACAGCAGGTCGCTTTCCCCGTGCGCGTGCTGGCACGCATGGGCGTGAAGGCAATCGTGCTGACCAATGCTGCCGGAGGGATTAATCCCGAATACGGCAAAGGCGCGCTGGTAGTGTTGCGCGACCACATCAACCTGCAAGGGCAAAATCCGCTAGTCGGAGCGAACGACGATCATCTTGGGTTGCGGCATCCCGACATGACCGATGCCTACCATGCGGGATTCCGCCGTTTCGCGCTGGAAGAATCGCGGCGGATGGGCGTGAGCGTTTTCGAGGGCGTGTACGCAGCAGTGACCGGACCGAGCTTCGAGACGCCGGCGGAGATTCGGTTCCTGCGGGCCATTGGCGCTGACCTGGTGGGAATGTCCACGGTGCCAGAGGTGATCGCCGCTCGCCATGTGGGTATGGAGGTACTGGCTGTTTCCTGCGTGACCAATATGGCGGCCGGCATGACCGGGGAAAAGATCACCGCCGAAGAGGTGCTGGAGACGGGCGAGCGGGTTCGGGGAAAGTTTCTGGCACTGCTGCGGGCGGTGTTACCCAGAATAGAGCGTAGCCTCGGCGAATCGAATAGGGCAAGCTGCTGAAAGCGTTTGGCTCAGCCATGCATGACGATGTTCATGATTATGAGCAACACGGCGCAGGCCGCTGCGACCCCGGTGGAGATCTTCACCAGCCACCAAAACTCGGAACGATTGCTCGAAAAGGCGAGAATCAACGAAACAGGGAGCACGACTAGGGCCCCGCTGGCGCAAATCGCCACGCGAGTCTCGAAAGTCAACAACCTGGAGTGCGAGAGCATGTGATCTTGCCGAGGTTTCTGAAGTTTACCAGCCGGTCGGCCGAAGTTATTCGAGGAGCCACCTTGCGCAATGAATTGTTCTCAGGGCGGGTGGTTGGCAGTAGAATGAGCCAGAGGGCAGGGTCGGGGTTGACGCCGGGCGAGGAGACGTTTCCTCGCGGCGGCGCGCAACGACGATGGTATGCTCCGCGGAGTCAAACGCCCTCCTGCTAACCCCCCAAAGGCAGAGGGATAGCTCGCCACGAGACAAGTAGTTCGGAGCGTACAGGCCGCCATTGTCTATGTCATCCCCTGAGTTTCTTTCGCAGGTCCGGCCCGCTGAAGTCTTACGCGAAGCCATACTGCGGCACGTCCGTTACACTCTGGTCCGTCCTACCTCGGAGCTGAAGCCAGCCGACTATCTCAAGCCGGTGTCGCTGGCGATTCGCGATCGCATCGTCGACCGCATGCTGGAGACCGAATCGCGCTATCGCCATAAGGATTCCAAGAAGCTCTACTACCTCTCGATGGAATTCCTGATGGGCCGGTCGCTGGGCGACAACCTGTCGAACCTGCGCGTGGAGGACATGTGCCGCGAGGTGCTAGCCGGCTTCGGCGTGAGCCTCGACGAGGTCCTGGAAAGCGAGAACGATGCCGGGCTGGGCAACGGAGGCCTGGGTCGCCTGGCGGCCTGTTTCCTGGAGTCGCTGGCCACATTAGGCATGCCCGGCTTCGGCTACGGCATCGACTACGAATACGGCCTCTTCCGGCAGGAGATCTTCAACGGCTTTCAGCGGGAGAAGCCCGACCGCTGGAAAGCCAACGGCACTCCCTTTCAGATCGAGCATCCGGAAGAGGTGGTCAACATCCCGATGTACGGCCGGGTCGAGAGCGGCGGGCTCGATGCTGAAGACGGCCTGAAGCAGCCGTGGACGAACCCGAAGATCGTGGAGGGTATACCGACCGACATGCCGATTGTCGGTTATCTGGGGCAGACGGTGAACTGGTTGCGGCTGTTTACCGCGCGCGCCTCGGAAGATTTCGACATCGAGATTTTCAATCGCGGCGATTACATTCGTGCGGTCGAGCAGAAGATCGCGTCGGAAAACATTTCGCGCGTGCTGTATCCCTCCGACTCGGTAATGAGCGGTAAGGAACTGCGTCTGGTGCAGGAGTACTTCCTGGTGGCCTGCGCCATCGGCGACCTGATGCGCCGCTTCCGGCAGCAGCACAAGAAGATCGAGATGCTGCCGGCGAAGGTTGCCATCCAGATGAACGATACCCACCCCAGTCTGGCGGTGGCCGAGCTGATGCGCATTCTGCTGGATGAGGATCAGCTGTCGTGGGGAGACGCCTGGGAGATCACGCAGCAGACGCTGGCCTACACCAATCACACCCTGCTGCCAGAGGCGCTGGAGAAGTGGTCGGTACCGCTGCTGGAAAAAGTTCTGCCCCGGCACATGCTGATCATCTTCAACATCAATCACAAGTTTCTGCGGGAGATGAAGCAGTACTCGTTCCTTGACGATGAGAAGCTGCGCCGGATGTCGATCATCGAAGAGGGCTACGAAAAACAAGTTCGCATGGCGCATCTGTGCATGGTGGGAAGTCACTCGGTCAACGGCGTCTCCAAGTTGCATAGCGACCTGATTGTCCACTCGCTGGTGCCGGAATTTGCCCAGATCTGGCCGGAGAAGTTCAATAACAAGACCAATGGCGTGGCTCCGCGGCGCTGGCTGATGAAGGCCAACGAGGGCCTGACCGATCTGATCAGCCACACCCTCGACGAAAACAAATGGATCACCGACCTGCGTAAGCTGCGCGACCTGGAGCCCTTCGCCGAAGACGAGGAATTCCGCGAGGCCTTCAAGGAAGTGAAGCGGCAGAACAAGCTGAAGCTGGCGGGAGTGATTCAGGACCTGACCGGGGTCGCGGTCGATTCGGATTCGATGTTCGATGTGCAGATCAAACGCATTCACGAATACAAGCGGCAGCTGCTGAATGTGATGGGCCTGATCCACGACTATCTCGGCATCGTGGAGCGGGGAGAGATGCCGGAGGTGGCCGCGCACCTATATCTTCGCCGGCAAGGCTGCCCCGGGATACTGGGCGGCCAAACAGATCATCAAGCTGATCCACAGTGTGGCGGAGGTGGTGAACAACGACGAGAAGGCAAAAGATCTGATCAAGATTGCCTTCCTGCCCGACTATCGGGTGTCGCTGGCGCAGCTGATTATTCCGGCGGCCGACCTGAGCGAGCAGATTTCCATGGCCGGCATGGAAGCTTCAGGCACGGGCAACATGAAGCTGGCGATGAACGGCGCGCTGACCATCGGCACCTACGACGGCGCCAATATCGAGATTGCCGAAGAGGTGGGCGAAGACAACATCTACATCTTCGGGCTGCGGGCAGAAGAGATTCACGAGATGCAGGTGAAGGGATCGTATAACCCGCGCGAGCGTTACGATAGCGATCCGTCGGTGCGCGAGGTGATGGACGCTCTGGCCTCCGACCGCTTCTGCCCTAACGAGCACGGCTTGTTCCGCTGGATCTTCGACGAACTGATCCATCGCGGCGACCGCTATTTCCATATCGCCGACTTCCCGGCCTACGTGGAGACGCAGCAACTGATCAATGGGGAGTATCTGAATCAGGAAACCTGGTGGCGCAAGGCAGTCCTGAATGTTGCCCGCATCGGCAAGTTTTCCAGCGACCGCACCATTCTGGAGTACTCGCGCGACATCTGGCACATTGGGCCTTTTGAGGGCAAAGCTCGCGCCGTTAAAGCTCCGGTGCGCAGTGTGGTCGCGCCCGTCAAAACCAACGGGGAAGCGCTGCCAGCGGCCGAAGTTGCTCCCGAGGCGGAAAGCAAGCAAGTTGCGGATTGAGGGCGTCTATCGGCCGGATGGCGCCGAGATGAGAGGCGGCCTTCGCGAATTGCTGCAAACCCGGGAAACAGATCCCCCACCGGCTGAAGCCGGTTCGTGATGACAAAAATAAACGGTTTGTCACGGCGTAGCTGAAGCTACGCCCCTTCAAGAACGCGTCGAACCGGACTTTTTCAGCGGCCTGTTATAGCCGGTGGAAGCGCCGGGCTTTAGCCTGGCGAAATCGAACTCCATCGGAAACGGCTTCAGCCGCGGTTGGCCGGGGCTAAAGCCCTTTCCGGATGGCACGCTTATGGCACGGCTAAAGCCATGCCCTTCCACCGTTTCTAGAGGACATAGTCTTTCGCAGCAGCAAATCACCAACGAAGGATCTGCTTCCGCGATTTTTTCAGCCAACTGTGAAGTCGTGTCTGATACAACCCAAAAAGATTCGTGAGATGGAGAGCAGCTGTTGGTTACGCTGACCCTTGCGCGGTCAGCGAGGAACCCGCGGCGGATGGCTCTGCGCTCGTGGTTACCTCCACCAGAGGAAAGCCCAGCTGCTTCCATTCGTGAAAGCCGCCCAGCAGCGGGCGCACACCACGAATCCCCAGCTTCCTGAGTTGCAGCGCCACCCGGGCGCTGGTCGCTTCGTTTGGTCAAGTACAGAAGAGAACAATCTCGCCGTCGCGGGTGATTTCGTTGCTCCGCCTTTGCAGATCTTCGGGCGAGATCTGGACGGCCCCGGGCAGGGTTCTGGGATCGGTCAGCACATCCAGGGGATGACGCAAGTCGATGATCTCGACGTGTTCGCCCGACTCCAGCTGATGCTTCAGTTCGTCGGGAGTGATGCGATCGCCTTTGACCTGCGCGATGAAACGCTCGCGTTCGCGCCAGCGATACAACACGTAGGCAACCACGCCGGTTGCGAACAGGATCAGGAAGCCGCCGCCTAGGAGATGAGCGTCCGCAGCGACGCGATCCAGTTGTTTGCTGAAGACAAAGCCCAAGGTGGCGTAGCCGGTGGTCCACAGCAACGCGCCCATCAGATCGAAAAGCAGGAACCGGTGATACGGAACGTTCACCATCCCGGCCAGAGCCGGCGCGGCCGTATTCAGACCGGGAACAAACTTGCAAATCAGCAGGGTGCGCGCGCCGTACTTGCCGAAGGTAGTCTCGGTGCGGCGCACGCAGGAGTCGGGCTCCATCGAAATGCGGCAGAGCAGATTGAGGACGATGGCTCCGCGGCGCTGGCCGAAGTGGTACCAGAAGATGTCAGCGCCCAGGCAGCCAGCGGTTCCGGCCAGCACCACCAGAGGCAGGCTCATCCGGTGCTGCCCAGCGAGTGCTCCGGCCGCCAGCAGCAAAGGTGTGGCCAGCACGGGCAGGCCGCCCTGCTCGATCAGCACCCAGCCAAACAGCAGGGCATAGCCGTACTGCACCACGAATTGCAGGGTCTCAGTCATGGGCGTTCAGCAGGAAAACCGTGCCAAGCTACATTAATGCGCCGGCTTCGAGGAAGGTTCCGCTTGGGCGCAGTATAACTCAGAATTAAGATGCCGCGGCCGATCGACAGGCGCCCCCTCACGGATACCCACCTTCTCCGACGGACCTTCCACGGGTTTGTGCCATCAGGTGGCGGCCTCGCCCCGAGATTCCACTTGCTTACCGAGATGAGCTGACATAGTATCGCCGGGAGGCGGAAGGTCCGCTCAAATTCAGCGCTGATGGTGAGTTGATGGATCGTATATCGAGAGCAATCTGAAAATGGATGCCAGCGGCAATCTCTATGGAGTGGCCAGCAACGGCGGCGCCGGATCATGCTTTGGGGGCTGTGGCGTTGCCTTCGAGATCACCCCGTAAGCAAAGCGTCGGTTGGCACTCGTCAAGTCACGCGGGAAAGTACTCCGATCCCTGGCGAGAACAACCCTATCGAAGCCGAGGTTTCCGGCGCGGATCAATTATGAAATGGATGCCGAGGCGACCTTAAGCGCGCTCTTCGCGTCTTTCATCAGGCTGGCGGCTTCTCCGACGCCAGCCTCGGTGACAAAGGTAGTTCTCACACAGACACAGACTCTTACAGGGATTCCTTGTTGGCTTGGGGATAGAAATCCGGCAGAAGGGCATTACGGGACTCGCCCGGCCCCCCGCACCCGGATTGGTGGCGAGGTGCGCGATTCATAAACCGCCGCACGCATTTATGAAATCTTTATATCTCAGCTGGTAAAATGCCGCCTCCATGAGACGCGCGATAGTTCCACTCCTTTTCCTTGGCGCCATGTTCGCTTACGGGCAAGGGCCACAGTCCAGACCAAACTTTTCCGGCACGTGGATTTTCGATGCACAGAAAAGCAGCCTCAAAATCCCGCCGCCTTCCAGCATGACGCTGCAGATCGATCAGAAAGATCCACAGATCGGCATTAAGCGCACCCAGGTGTACGACAATCAGACTTTCGACTGGAAGCTCGAAACCGTAACCGACGGCGACAAAGACGTGGTGCAAAACTCACCCCGGTTTACCACCAACAGCCGCGTGTATTGGCAGGGCGGTTCTCTGGTCATTGATCAGAAGATTAAGGCCCCTGACGGCACCACGGTAACCGACCTGGTCACCTACAGCCTCGCCGATGACGGCAAAACCCTGCAGGCGGTAGAGCACCAGGCTACGGTGGGCGCCAAAGGCAGCGTCACCAATAAGTGGGTGTACGAGAAGAAATCCGAATAGGGGTCCCCCGGCAGATCCTGCGCAAGTCCTTACGGAAGGGTGCTTTTCCGGGCAGCCGGATGTGCTGCCCCAGGCGACTTTGCTGGAGTCGTCCGTCCGGATCGAGCGCGCGAGAATGCGCTCCGCATGGCATCTATCCGGAACGACCTCAGGCCCGGCCGGCGAACTCGCGGGTCTCGGTTGACACTTTGACCTTCTCGCCTTCCTTGATGAAGAGGGGAACGCGGATTTCCAGGCCGGTCTCCAGGCGGGCCAGCTTGGTCACGCTGCCGCTGGAGGAGTCGCCGCGCGCGCCGGGTTCGGAGTAGACAACCTGCAACTCAACCTGCACCGGCAGTTCTATGCCGATGGGATTGCCGTTGTACTTGTGCAGTTCGATGATGCCGCCCTCCACCAGAAAGTCGGAGGCGTCGCCGATCATCTCGTCGCTCAGAGTGATGGTCTCGTAGCTTTCCTGATCTAGAAAATGCGAGCCGTCTTTGTCGCTATACAGGTAGGAGGCGGGGCCGATCTGCAGATCGGGCTCCTTGAACTTGTCACTGGCCTTGAAGGTCTTCTCAAAGACAGCGCTAGTGAGCAGGTTGCGCATCTTCAGGCGCACCAGGGTTTGAGCGCCACGCGCGGAGGGGGTCGTCACCTCTGCTTCCAGACAGTGGAAGGGGGTGTTTTCGAACTCGAAAAACGTCTTGCGCTTGACATTGATGGCGTCGATTAATGTGGCCATGAATTCCTCGGGAGTTGGGTTCCGCAGCGAAAACCGGCAGTGAGCCTGATCTCAACTTCTCATTGATTATAAAGTGGAAAGCTTTTCGGATGAGCGAACCGAGGGCCGTGGTGAGCTTTCAGGAAATCTGCAGCGGTCGGCAAAGAGAATCATTGCGCAACCGGCCGCGGTCGGGTAGAGTCTGTGGCGAATTATCAAAAACGCAAATCAGGAGGGGATCATGGGATTTATCGCATGGATCGTTGTGGGACTGATTGCGGGCTGGCTTGCCGGGCAGGTTATGAAGGGTGGTGGCTACGGCATCATCGTGGACATCATCCTCGGTATCCTGGGGGGAATCCTTGGCGGCTGGATCTTCGGGGCATTAGGAATCTGGCATGGCGGAGGGATGATCGGCTCCATCATCGTGGCCTTCATTGGCGCGGTAATCCTGGTGGGAATTACACGCCTGATAAAAAAGGCCTGACTGCGCCATCGCAAACTTAGCCCGGCAGCGTGCTGCCGGTGACGTTTCTTGTTCGACGGTGAAGAAGGCTTGATTCCTCCGGCTCGATAAATGCAGTGGGTTTAGGCACTTAGGCCGTAATCTGAAATTAAGTTGACCTCCCGGTGCTGACGCGTGACAGTGCTCCTGCACAAGGAGGACCACGATGACAGGTCACGGGCAGAATCCCACTTCGTTTTTCGGAGTTAATCCACGGATAGGAATAACGCTGCTGGTCGTAGCGCTTGGTGGAGCGACAATGCTTGTGGCCCCTCCCGCGGCGCAGGCGCAGACGTTCACCGTATTACATGCGTTTGCGGGCGGAGCGGACGGTGCCACCCCGGCCGCCGGCGTGACCCTGGATCGCGGCGGGAGATTGTACGGATCAACCAGCGGCTACGCTAACGGTTATGGTTCAATTTACAAGCTGACGGGGTCCGAGTACGGCTGGCTGCTGAGCCCTCTGTACGACTTTTCCTCACAGATTGGCCTGGGTACTAATCCCGGTAGCAAGCTAGTGTTTGGACCGGACGGAAATCTGTATGGCACGACGTTGGCGGGAGGCTACAGGCGTTGCGGAGGCGATGGCTGCGGAGTTGTCTTCAAACTGCGGCCGCCGGCTTCAAATTGCCGATCGTCTCTCTGTCCCTGGACCGAGATCGTCCTCTATACCTTCGGCGGACCTCCCGATGGCTGGCGTCCCAGCGATATCATTTTTGACAATGCCGGCAATCTTTACGGGGTAACCGAGAACGGTGGCGGCGCAAGTTGTGGCGGGGTGGGCTGCGGAATGGTTTACGAGCTTACGCCGGGCAATGGCGGATGGACGGAAACCATTCTCTACAATTTTCAGGGCGGCACCGACGGAGAGTACCCGAACGGCGGACTCATCTTCGATGCAGCCGGTAATCTGTATGGGGTCACCGATTATGGTGGCAGTGGCGGAGGCGGGACCGTCTTTGAGCTGAGTCCCTCTAATGGCGGCTGGACGGAAACCATCCTGCACAATTTCCGGGGTAGCGATGGAGAGGATCCTCAGGGCCCGCTACTTGCCGATCAGGCGGGAAATCTCTATGGCGTGACCGGGGCCGGCGGCTCCGCCAACCTTGGAGCCGTATTCGAATTGGCACAGCCCCGCAATTGGACTTTCGAACTTCTGTACAGCTTCCCGAATTATGTGGCCGGAGATCAGCCGGAGGGTGGCCTGGTTTTCGATGCTGCCGGAAATCTGTATGGCACGACGCTTACCGGCGGGCCTTTCAACTACGGCACCGCCTTTGAACTGGCGCCTTCTAATGGCGGTTGGGTCCAAACCACTCTGCACGGCTTCAGATTTCCCGATGGAGAATATCCCAACGGCGGCCTGACGATTGATTCCAGCGGCAATCTTTACGGCACCACGGTGCAAGGCGGACAGCTGTCTGGCGCTTGCAGTCTTGGCTGTGGCACCGTGTGGGAGATCACGCCGTAGCCTGTTCAGACTTGATGAGACCATGACGGATCAAGGTCTGTGCGTCTGCTCCGGCTGAGCGTAATAGCCGGAGCGGGTGCGGACGTCCAGACCAGGCTTGTCGACGGTAACTTCGAGCGCAGGATACTCATTCGGACTCTCAGCGATCGCGCCCCCGAAGGACAGCAGGTAAAAGGCGTTCGCGTCGTCGACACAGGTTGCGATCTCGCCCGCCAGATCGTTGCTCGAATTGAGAACCAGGCCGCCGCTCTGGTAAGCGAAAACCTGTAGAGCAACGTTGCCGATACGCACCTGGTTTGCGTTCTTCACACCTTTGATGAAGTCCTTATAGTAAGACTTCAGGACTCCGCCGCCGCTGCCGGTCGGACTGACGTTGTACAGCGTGATGCGGGCGTGTCGCATTCCGGCCGAAATCCCTACGATGGACTGGAACAGGCCTTGCTGATCCTTGGAACTCAGCTCCACGCGCGGCGTAGCGAGAATGCTCCAACCCGGACTAATCCAGACTACGAGCTTTCTCCCCGGCCGCGGTATTTGGTAGTCGATCAAACTGCCCGAGAGTGCGAACTGACAAGTTGACCCGCTCAATCGCACCCGAGAGTCCTTGCGAGCGAGTGGCCCCGCGGAGCGCCGACTCATGCTGATTGAGCTCCGCAATCAGAGCCTTGCCATCGCGTGAAGCCGCGCTCCCGGCCGCTCCCGACAGGGAGAAGAACACTAGCGACACCAGCCAGGCCAGCTTGCCATCGTTTTGACTCAGGAACTTTTCCGCCTGCTGCCGCACGATGGCCACATCGTGAAACGAGGTGTTGACTTCGTCGATCACCAGCACTACTTCCACCGGCGGATCCGGGGTCGCAGTCGAATTTTGCACCGCCCGAAAGGAAGTCAGTTTTTGCGGCTGTTTGTCGTCCAGCAACGTGAAGTTCTGCTGCTGCAGATTCGGCACCGTGCGTCCCGCTTGATCGCTGACGACAACGTCTAGCGTGATGTTGTGATTCCCCGCGCTGGCGGCCGTGTTAGTGCTGCTCCCATGAGTATCCTGTTGCGCGGCCGCAAGCAGGAACAAAGACAGAACAGGGAGATGAAAGTCCGTCGCAATGGATTCATGCCATTTCACCTCGCTTCGATTCAGCTCTGGGCCGGTGCGGGGGCTGGTGTCGCAGCGGCCGGCCCCTGTCCCTGGTCCTTCGCTTCTTTCTCCTTCGCGTCCCAAGTCAGGATCTTCAGATCGAGGACGAAGATCGCATACAAGACGGGTACCATCAGCAGCGTGATGAACGTTGCCACGGTGAGGCCGCCGATCTGCGCGTAGCATAGCGGCTGCCACAGTGGGCCGCCATGCATGGCCAACGGGAACAATGCCAGTACCGTCGCGCTGACGGTAATCATCACCGGACGCAAGCGGATGATTCCGGCATCGATCACCGCCTCCTCGAAAGGCTCGCCCAGCGCGTGCCGCTCCTCGATGAAGTCGAACAGCACGATCACGTGACTGACGATCACGCCGATCAGGCTGGCGATTCCCAGGAACGCCATGAAGCCGAACGAGGTATGCATGATCGCCAACCCATAGATGGCACCGGCCACGCCGTACGGCGCAGCCGCAAAGACCAGCAGCGGCTTAATCGCATTGTTGAACTGGAAGAGCAGCGCCAGGTAAATCGATAATACTGAAATGCCGAGCACAATGGTCAGATTGCGGAAGCCGTCCTGCTGCTTGTTGTACTCGCCGCCCACGGTCACGGTGTAGCCGGGAGGCATGGTCTTCTGGAACTCGCGCAGCTTGGGCAGAGCGACGTTGGTAATCTCGGAAGCCAGATGGCCGGGTGCAGGGAATGCGTAGATCGACATCTCGCGGAAGTGGTCGATGCGAACGATGCGATTGGTCATCATGCTGTTCTGGATGTCGGAGATCTGCACCAGGGGAATCTTGGTATTGTCCCCGGAAGATGATGAGTACACGTAGAGGTTTTGAATGTCGGAGAGCTTGGCGCGCTCGCTCATCTGCAGGCGGGCCACGACCGGAATGTTCTTGTCGCCGTCTTGCAGCGTAGTTACGGTGCTGCCGCTCATGGCTCCGGTAGCCGAGTTCGCCACGTCCATGTTGGTGATGCCGGCCAGATTGGCGCGGTCGGGATCGATGTTGAGCGTGACCTGAAAACTTTCTTTCTGCCATTCGTTGCGGACGCGCCGGGCTTCATTGGCGGAGCGAACAATGTCTTCCACCTGGGAGGCCAGACGGCGCAGTTCATTAATGTCACGCGCGCTTTGCGAGGTGCTCACGTCGGCTTCGCTGATGACGCGAATCTCCACCGGATAGTTCACCGGCGTAGTTTGCAGCTGGCGATAGTCGCAACGAACCCCGGGCAGTTTCGCGGTGAGCACGGGTTGCACCTGGTTGACGAACTCCGGCGTCAGCTCTTTGTCGGTCAGTTGCACCAGGACCTGCGCGTAGTTCAGTTGCTTGGGCTGCGGCGACACTGAGAACCAGAAGCGCGGACTGCCACCTCCGACCCAGGTGGTCACGTACTTCAAAATGTCGGTGGGATTGCCTTGCTTGTCCGGATGCTTCCTGCCCCACTCGGCGGCTTGCTCGCGAATAATCTGCTCCACTCCCTGTGCGGCCTGATTGGTGGCGTCGAAGTTGGCGTCGTTCGGTAGCCAGACATCGATGTAAGACCAATACTGGACGTCGTCGGGAAAAAACGATGTCTTCAAATGTGCAAGCAGGTACGCACCCAAGACCAGGAACGCCAGGGAGCCGATAGCGACCTTCCAGCGATGCTCGATGGCAAACTTCGCCAGCCGGGCGTACTGTCCGGTGAATCCGGTGGACCGCCGCACGGCGATGGGCGCTTCCGGCTTCTTGTCTGGGCGTAGCAGGTAATAGCCCAGCAGCGGAATAAACGTCATGGAGGCGAGGCGGGAAGCGACCAGAGCCACCGTCATCACAACCGGCAGGCTGTAAATGAATTCGCCGGTGGTTCCGGTGATCATGAGGAAGGGAAGATAGGCCACGATGTTGGTGATGGTGGCGTACATGATCGCGGTAGCGATCCTGGTCGGCCCCAGCCAGGGTGCAATGAGGCGAGGTTGTCCTTCTGCCAGCATGCGCTTGATGGCGTCGCCGGCAACTACGGGATCGTCCACCAGCAGTCCCAGGGCGATGATCAGCGACGCCACCGACACCTGCTGCACATCGATGCCGAGCACATAGATGGTGCCGAACGTCATGGCCAGCGTGATGGGAATCGACAGGGCCATCAGCACGGCGGAACGCCACTCCCAGAAGCCGATCAGCGAGACGATGACCACCAAGACGATGGCTTCATACAGCGCGTCCATGAACAGGCTGATCTGCTCTTTCACTTGCAACGGCTGGCTTGACGTGGGGACCATGACCAGGTCGTCAGGTAGGTAAGGCTTGAGGCTGTCCAGCTTCTCCTGGACATGCCGGCCGAAGAGATCGATTTGCTGGCCCGATCGCATGTTGATGGCCAGCGAGATCGCACGGCTCCGCACCCATTCGCCCCGCGGGTCACGCCAGGTCAGGTAATTCAGGAAGGTCGGGGGACTTTGATAGGTGCGCGAGATGTCGACCAGATCGCGCAGGTAGACCGGACTGTTGGAGGAAGACACGCCGATGATGACATTGCCGATGGCGGGGGCATCGGGAAACAGGCCGGAAGGATTGATGACCAGATCCTGCGGGCCGACCTCCAGCGAGCCCGCTGGCAGGGTGATGTTCTGGGCGTTGAGAATGTCTTTGAGCTTCGACGGATCATAACCGTATTGGGCGAGCCGCTGTTGAGAGTAGTCGAGATATATCTGTTCCTGCAACACGCCGGAGCGGGTGACGGTCGAGGTTTCGGGAACGCCTTGCAGGGTGCGCTGAATCAGGTCAGTGTAGTTGTCGAGCTGGCGGTAAGAATATTTCGCCCCTGCAACTTTGGCCAGTTCCGCCTCGGTGTTGGCGGGATCGCGAATGATGGCGGGCGACCAGGCATCGGGATAGAGCTCAGATTGGTGAAGGTTGTTCTTGATCAGCTGCTCGCCGCGCTGGCGAATGGTAGCGTCATCGAGTGTGGTACTGGCGTCGAGGCCAACGTATCCCGGGCCGTCGAAAAAGTGAAAGTCCCGTAGCGTGCCGTTGCGGCGGGCGATGTCTACGATGCTCTCGAAGTTGGTGCGCACCGGTCCCGCCGCCACCGACAGCGGGAAGGCGTAGATGACGCTGACGCGCGGTTGCGGCGCGTTGCGCGGCAGGGCAGCGCGCGTCGTCTCGATGGCTTTGCGGATGGCAATCGCCCGCAGCGCGACCTCGGTAGGATTCACGTTGGGGCTGGCGACGGTGAGCATCAGCGCGGCGGTGTCGCCAAAATTGCTGTTGAACTGAATGGGCCCGGCGCCGCGCGGCAATTGCAGCTGATTCAACTTGAGGTTGATGTCGCTGAACTGCTTTTCCTTGTCCTTCACGTTGTCGTCGAGTTGAATGTAGACCACGGAGAGCCCGGGAAAGCTAAGCGAGCGAATGCCGAAGTTGGAGGGACTCGAGGGACGGATGGTGGTGTTTTGCGCGGCCGTCTGCTCGATGGGACGCGTGACCAGCTGTTCGACCTGCTCGGCCGTCGCGCCCGGCCATTGGCACTGGGCTGCCGCGACGCGCACCGGAATGTCCGGATCCTTGCGCTTGGGCATCTTCTGATAGCCGTACCAGCCCCAGAAGAAAGTTGCCAGCAGCAGAATCAGCGCCACCTGCCGGTGCTCGGTGAAGAACCGGGCCACGTTGTGCGTGGTGGCGATAATCTCGGCGTCGGACTTGTTATGGATCGACATTGCTTCTCTTCATCAAACCGTTTACGGGATGATGCGCACCTCGTCGCCGTTCCTGATTATGTTGGTTCCCGAGGTGACCACGCGATCGCCCACATTGACTCCGCTGCGCACTGCGATCTGGTTGCCGTACGTGTTCCCCAGCGTGACATCCTGGCTGTGGATCCTTACCGTGTCGCCCGTACCCTCGGTCACGAAGACCGCAAATCCATCTGGATTGGAATGGCTGCGCACTACCGAGCTAATCGGAATCACGGCGACTCCTCCCTCCGGCGATGGTGTGCCGATCGTGATGGACGCGATCATGCCCGACTTCAGCAGGTTTTGTGGATTGTCGATCCGCACCTCGACCGAGTACACCCGGCTCTTAGGATCGGCCGCGGCAGAGATGGCGGTCACGTGTCCGGAGAAGCCGTTGGGCAAGGCTTCGGTAGTGACGGTTTGCGGACTGCCTAACTTGATTTTGCCGATAGCGGTGTCGGGAACGCCGAAGACAGCTTTCACGGTGCGAGTGTCGGCCAAGGTGAAGCCGTTGGTGGCAGGGCCGACCAGGGTTCCCACATCCACATTCCGCTTGAGCACCCAGGAATCAAATGGCGCGCGCAGTTCGCAGTAGCTGAGAGCGAGTTGGGCTTCGGCGACCGAGGCTGTCGCGCTGTCAACCGCGGCCTGTGTGCTCTGGTCCTGAGCGCGCGTGTCGTCGTAGTCGGGCTGCGTCGCGGCGCCTTCCTTGTAAAGGACCGATATGCGCTTGAAGGACAAGGCGGCGCGTTCATGCTCGGCCTGCGCGCGCGCCAGTTGGGCTTTGGCCTGATCCAGCTTCTGCTGAAAATCGTCCTGCTGCACCGTGGCCAGCACCATTCCCTTGTTCACGTAGTCGCCCTGATCAATATTGCGAACGTGACCGTTGGCATCGCGCACCTGGCGAATGCTGACCAGGTAGCCATTGGACTTGAACGACAAGTCGACCTGCTGATAGGGCTGGATGTTGGCCGAGTAGGTGTTCGCCGAGCCGGTATCGATGGTATGAACTACCGCGGTGCGTACCGGCGTGGGCGGAGACTGCGCGGCCTCCTGGTGGACACAGGCTGTCTGCAGCGCGGCGATCACCGCGACCATCGCCAGAGAAAAGGCGGCCAGCTGCTGCCGTGGTTTGTGTTTTCCTGACATCCTCATCGCTAATCCTCGCCAATGGCCTTCTGGAAGTTTGCCTTGGCCGTCCAGAAGGAGGCGATCGCCTCGTTGTAATCGGAATTGGCTTTTTCCACCGCAGCCTGCTGTTGCAGCACATCGCGCAACAGGGCTGTTTTCTGCTCGAACTGTTGCGTCACCTCACGCAGTTTTTCGCGTGAAGCCGACTGCTGGAAGGTGGCCACATCCACCGCCATGCGCGCCTCCTGCAGGGCGCGGAACTGCTTATCCAGATTCAGTAGGACATTGGCCTTCGTCTGATCCAGATTCAACTTGCTCTGCTCGACCGCAATGGTCTTCTCGTTGACCACGTCTTTGCGACGTCCCCAATCAAAGGGTTCCCAGCTGAACTCGATCCCCAGACCCATGATGTTGGTGGGAACAAAATTTACGCCAAAGGGAGAAATATAGTGAAAGGAGGCGGCCAGGTCGGGAATGAATTCGGACTTGGCCAGACGTCTGACATTGTCTGCCTGCTGGATTTTGATCTCGGCTTCCTTGATGGTGGGATTTTGCGCCAAGGCCAAACCCTGCGCGCCTTTCAGGTCGCTCTCGACCGGAGACAACTCCTTGTCCTCCGCGGCCCGAAAGTCGATGCTAAGGTCGCGTCCCAGAAGGTTGTTCAGGGTTTCCTTCGCGGTCTGCAGCTTGTCCTGGTCTTGCATCAGTTGCAACCGCTCCTGCGCCAATTTGGCCTTCACTTCCAGGCTCTCGGAGAGCAGGACAACCTTCTCCTTGACGTAGTCGTTGGAGATGCGGTCCAGCTCTTCGTATTGCTTGATACTGGCCTGGGTGGCGTCGATCACGTTTTGAATCTCTACCACAGAGTAGTACGCCTGGCGAACGTCGTTCACCACGTCGTTTTTTTCCGCGCGCAGCTGCTGCACTGCCTGCTCTACGGATAACTGCTCGCCGTGCACGTGCAGGTTGATCTTGTACAGGGTCAGAAGCGGCTGCGATGCGGTGGCGAAGATGTACGCCGTGGGCCGACTGGGGGTGGTGATGTCGGTGTTGGTGGCCGGGATGGGCCCGATCCCAGGATAGCTGCCGAACTGGCCCGCCGGAACATCGAAGCTGATGGGCGAGAGGAGTTGCGAGGCGAAAGCGTAGAAGTTGAACGCGGGCAGCCGCCGGGTCTTGGCGGCGAGAACCTTGTCTTTGGAGCTGTCGACGTTGAGGGAGACGATTTTCAGGTCACGATTGTTGGCGACTGCCGTGCTGATGGCCTGATCGATGGTCAGCAGATCAGGGCTGGCGCTCTCCTCCTGCGCCATCGTCCGGACCGGGCACACGGTAAGCAGGCTGGCCGCGAGCAGGAGCGTGCACCTAAATAAGGTTACAGAGCGGTGCATGAAAGTACCCTGACGGCGCAGGACAACCCTCCTTCAGACGGCAGCCAATTTAGCTTTTTGCTCGGAGGGAAATTAAACCATTTCCTGCCCTGAAAGGGGAGCAAATTCTTTCGCCGGTGTCGGCGGAGGGATGGCCGGAAACGGGCCGTGGGCGCGGATTTCGGCTAACGTGCCTTGCCGTGCAACAGCGCCTGGCGGCCTTTGAGAAGCTGCTTGCGCTGCTCGGCCGTGATCGAGGGGTATTTCAAGTTCAGCCGCTGGAGGGTCTCGACGATGATCTCTGACACCGTCAGATGCGTGAACCATTTATGGTCGGCGGGAATAATGTACCAGGGAGCATGCTGGGTGCTGGTGTGATTGATCATGTCTTCATAGGCATGCATGTAATCGTTCCAGCAAAGCCGTTCGTGCAGATCGGCGGGAGAAAATTTCCAGTTCTTGCTCGGATCGTCCATACGTTTTAACAGACGTTTCTGCTGCTCACCCTTGGACAGGTGAAGGAAGAACTTGAGAATCAGGGTACCGTTGTGATGCAGATGGCGTTCGAAATCGAGGATGGATTGGAAACGCTGCTCCCAGAATTCTTGGCTGGGCGCGCGGAATCCCGGCAGCCGTTCGTTGAGCAGGAGTTGCGGATGAACCCGAACCACCAGCACCTCCTCGTAATAGGAGCGATTGAAGATCCCAATGTGGCCTCGCCGGGGAAGCTGGCGGTAGGCTCGCCACAGGAAATCGTGATCGAGTTCCTCCTGCGACGGCTCCTTGAAGCTGAACACGTCGCAGCCTTCGGGATTGACTCCCGACATCACGTGTTTTATGGTGCCATCTTTGCCGGCCGCATCCATGGCTTGCAGCACGATCAGTAGGCTGTAGGTATGGTCGGAATAGAGCAGGTCCTGATACTTGCTGAGCCGCTCGACATTGTCGCGAAGCTTGCTCTTGGCATGGGTGTGGGATTTATATTTGCCGGTGAAGGCGGGATCGAAGTCGTCGAGCCGGATCGGCGTACCGGGAGAGGCCATCAACGAAGTGGTCTTCATATCTTCTATCTAATATCCAGGGAGATGATACGCGCGCCGGCGGTCGATTGCAGAGGACGGACTCAATCTTTGAAATCGGAGGCGAACGCTGGGGCCCGGCCGGCATCGTACTCACTTCGTTTCGACGGGGGGGATCGTTGGCCGAGGAGTTGGTGTAGAGTTTCTATCGGCAAGGAGGATGCATGCGTAATACGGGAGAAACGTTCGCTATAACGGTTGTGCTGTTGCTGAGCCTGGCCGGCCTGGTAAATGCGCAGGCGGGATCGGTGCAGCCCAACCAGTCCAACCAATCGGTTCAAACCCCGCCCGCGGGCGCCCAGGGTGCGCAGCCGGCGGACGAGACCTTATCTCCGCAGAGCCAGGACAAGCTGATCCGGGAGATCCGCCACGAGTTGATCATGCTGCCCTACTACGGCGTCTTCGATAACCTGGCATTCCGGCTTCAGGGACGCACGGTGATCCTGGAAGGACAAGTTGCGAACTCGATTATGAAACCCGATGCGGAAAGTGCGGTGAAGCGGGTTGAGGGAGTGGAGAAGGTTATTAACAATATCGAAGTGCTTCCGCCTTCCCCTATGGATCAGCGGATTCGGGAGCAGGTCTACCGGGCGATCTATAACTATGGACCGCTCTTCAAGTATGCCAACCTCTCCATACCGCCCATTCACATCATTGTGAAGAATGGCAACGTGACCCTGGAAGGCGTGGTCAATAACGAAACCGACAAAGGGCTATGCACGATGCGCGTCAAGCAGGTGCCGTCGGTCTTAAACGTCACCAACAATCTGCGTGTGGTGAAGCCGTAAGCGGGCAGCGGCGAAGAAGCACTTTGTCTCAAGGCACCCTTCGGCCGCGTTCAGGGCACCCTATTTCAGCGTGCCGAGCCTGGCGGGGTTAGGGGCTTAGCCCCAGGCAAAAATCATTGTCGCGTTGGCCGGGTCGCAGATCAAATGCGATCCGGCATTTTTTTGCTCGCCTGGATTCCCGGTTCAGCACCTTTACGAAAAACTTACGAATTCCTTAGCCCAAGCTTACTGGCGGAATGCTCCAATCAATTAGTTGGAAAACGCGCACGCAGGTGTGTGCGAAGGAATTTATGACAACACTATTCTTTTTCATCTGCGCGGTAAGTGTGGTGTTCTTTGGAGTTTTCTTAGTGGGATGTTCCCGGCCGCGTAAGTCGAGAAGAGACCCGGTCATCCGCAAACTTCCTGAATCAGCGGCAGTTGACTCGGCTGCGGGACGGCGTTTCTTTGTTTATCTGGAAGAGCAGATGGCGCACTTCATCTCGGTTCGTGGTCGTACGGCGGCGATCCTGGTCATCGCGATCAGCTCTGTGTCGTTGATGGCACGCGCCCAGGAGTCGAGCGGTCTCGCGATCGATTCGCAGGCCAGTGGCACTGACCAGTCGATCCCTCCTGCAGTGGCGAAGCAGCTTGAGGCGATGCAGAAGCGCATCGATCAGTTGGAGAAGGAACTCAACGACCGGTCTGCTGCAGGACCGCCTCTGACCTTGAAGACCGCTGCTCCTGTGCACGAGCTGAACGAACAGACGGCGCCCGCCTCGGTGCCGGCCGAGTCCGCTTTAGCTACGCCGGACAATCCGGAAAAGCCGGCGCCGTTTTCCTTCGCCGATTTCACCTGGCTGAACGGTAACAGCCGTATCAAAGAGGTTCCTTTCGACACCAAATTCTTTACCCCGGAGATCCGCGCGGACGTGGACTATGTCTACGATTTCAACCATCCCCAGGATGACACCATCAGCGGATCGAGCGAGATCTTTCGCGCCAATGAATTCCAGGTGACCCAGCTCGGCGTGGGCGGCGACTTCCACTGGGACAACGTCCAGGCCCGCCTGATGACGCAGTTCGGCATGTACTCGCAAACCACGCCGCGCAACGACGCCAGCCCGGCGCGCGGTCAGTGGCAACTTGGCCGACGCCTACCGCTACATTTCGGAGGCTTATGCCGGCTACCACATTAATGCGCTGGATGGGATCAACATCCAAGCCGGTATCTTCGTGTCCTATGTCGGCTTGTTCAGTTACTACAACTTCGATAACTGGGCTTATCAGCCATCGTATGTCTCTTCGAACACGCCGTGGTTCTTTAACGGAATGCGGGTACAGATTTTTCCCAACGAGCATCTGAAGATCGAGCCTTGGCTGATCAACGGCTGGCAGTCTTACGGGCGTTTCAATCATCGCCCGGGAGTCGGCGGACAGATTCTGTGGCGGCCCAACGGCTGGTTTTCTTTTACCGGGAACCAATACGCATTGGGTGAAGACGCTCTCGGGATCCCCGGCCGGGTGCGCTATCACACCGACGACAGCATTCAGGTGAAGTACTACCAGAATCCCTCACGCTTCATGGACATGGCGGCGTTTTCTTTCACCGGTGACCTGGGATGCGAACATGGTGGGGGTGTCAGTTGCGCCGGCGACTCTGCTAAAGGACCCAAACAAAGCTTTATTGGCTACATGGTTTACAACCGGCTGTGGTTTCACAAGGATCTCTACGCGCTGACCCTGGGCGGCGGCCAGATTAACAATCCCGGTCGTTACCTGGTACTGCTTCCCCCGATTAATGGCGCCACGGCAATCTCGGGAACGCCTTACTTCACGGAAAATCCGGGCGATCCCTTCAAGGGCTGGGATGTTTCCGCCACAGTCGACTACATGCCCAGCCAGTACCTTACCTTTCGCATGGAATACAACCATCGCGCGGCGAACGTGCCCTACTTCTCTGGCCCAGGGGGGGTAACGCCGCCGGGTGGGAATACCGGCACGCCGGGTTCGGCCGTTTCCGGCTGGTATCCCGATCTGGTGAAGAGCGAAAACCGTATGACCGGAGCCATGATGGTTATGTTCTAAGTCGCGGAAGGCGTTTGAGCCGCACACTTTGAGCCGCACACAAGGAGCCTGATCTGCAATCGGCTCCGGGAGTTGGAGATGCAAGATCTGGTATTTGTCGCAATCACGATTGCTTTCTTCGCCCTGTCGCTGGGGTACGTTCACTTCTGCGACCGGATTAAGTAAGGGGGACCCATGCACACACAATCCTTCGTCATGATGGTCATCTGCGCGCTGACCATGATCTACCTGTTCTACGCGCTGTTGCGCCCGGAGAAATTCTGACATGACGATCAATGGATGGTTTCAAATCGCGATCTTTCTCGCGCTGATCCTGGCCGTCACCAAGCCCATGGGCGTCTTCTTGACCCATGTATTCAATCGCGAGCGGACTTTCATGGACCCGGTCTTGCGTCCGGTGGAGCGCCTGCTCTATCGGCTGACCGGCGTGGACGAAGACCACGAGATGAAATGGACGGAGTATGCCTTCGCCATGCTGCTGTTCAGCCTGGTGTCGATGCTGCTGCTGTATCTGATCCAGCGAGTGCAGTTGCTACCTGCCGCTGAATCCGCAGAAGTTTGCGGCGGTATCGCCGGCGCACCTGGCCTTCAACACGGCGGCTTCGTTCACTACCAATACCAATTGGCAGTCGTATTCCGGCGAGTCGACCATGAGCTACTTCACCCAGATGGCCGGCCTGGCGTACCACAACTTCGCTTCCGCGGCGACCGGCATCGCGCTGGCCATCGCCTTCATTCGCGGCATCGCGCGGCGGCAGATGAAGACCATCGGAAACTTCTGGGTCGATATGGTTCGCTGCCTGCCTGTGGGTCCTGCTGCCGTTCTGCATTGTCGGCGCGCTGCTGCTGGTTTCGCAAGGCGTGGTGCAGAACCTGAAGCCCTACGACACGGTGAAGCTGGTGGAACCGCAGCAGGTGCAGCATGTGAATGCCGATGGCAAGCCTGCCGTCGATGCCAGCGGCAAGCCGGTGATGGACACGGTTGCCACGCAAACGATCGCGCAGGGACCGGTGGCGTCGCAGGAGATCATCAAGGAGTGGGGCACCAACGGCGGCGGATTTTTCAACGCCAACAGCTCGCATCCTTTCGAGAATCCCAATCCGCTGACCAACCTGATCGAGATGTTCGCCATCTTCGCGATCTCGCGCCGGGCTTACCTACACCCTGGGCCGCATGACCGGCTCGCAAGCCCACGGCTGGGCGGTGTGGGGAGCGATGGCGATTCTGTTTCTGGCCGGAGTTACGACCGCGTACTGGGCCGAAGCTCGCGGCAATCCGCTGCTGCACGGCGTCAATCAGCATGTGACCGCGACCCAGGCGGGCGGCAACATGGAAGGCAAAGAGGTGCGCTTCGGCATCACCAACTCCGCGCTGTTTGCCACCGTGACCACCGATGCCAGTTGCGGCGCGATCAACAGCTGGCACGACTCCTTTACGCCGCTGGGCGGGATGGTGCCGCTGGTCAACATCATGCTGAGCGAAGTGATCTTCGGCGGCGTAGGCGCCGGCATGTACGGCATCCTGATCTACGTCGTGCTGGCGGTGTTTATTGCCGGCCTGATGGTGGGACGCACGCCGGAGTATCTGGGCAAGAAGATCGAAGCTTACGACGTGAAGATGGCAATGCTGGTGGCGCTGGTCTTTCCGCTGGTGATCCTGGTGTTCACCGCAATTTCGTCAGTGCAAGGATTTGGTACCTCCAGCATTCTCAATCCTGGGCCGCACGGGTTTACCGAAATCCTCTATTCGTTCACCTCGCAGGCTGGCAATAACGGCTCAGCCTTCGCGGGGCTCAATACCAACACGCTTTGGTACAACAGCGTGGGCGGTTTCACTATGCTGATCGGCCGCTTTTTGATGATTATCCCCATGCTGGGGATCGCCGGAAACCTGGCGCAGAAGAAATACGTTCCGCCGTCACTGGGAACCTTTCCGGTGACCACGCCGCTGTTCAGCGCGCTGCTGATCGGCGTGATTCTGATTGTCGGAGCGCTGACATTTTTCCCCGCGCTAAGCCTGGGGCCAATTCTTGAGCACCTGCTGATGGCGGCGGGTAAGACGTTCTGAGGAATTTAGACATGGCAAGCAAGAGTTCCAAGAAAGCTATCTGGGAAGGCAAGATCGTTGGCCGCGCCATCGTGGACTCCTTCGTGAAGCTGGATCCCCGGCACATGATGGGCAATCCGGTGATGTTCGTGGTCGAGATCGGCAGCGTGATCACCACTGTGCTGCTGGTTCGCGGCGGCGGAGCGTTCCTGTTCAATCTGCAGATCACGCTGTGGCTGTGGTTCACCGTGCTGTTCGCCAACTTCGCCGAGGCTATGGCCGAAGGCCGAGGCAAGGCGCAAGCCGACACGCTGCGCAAGGCGCGCTCGGAGACCATCGCCAACCGCATTCGTGGAAGGCGGCCAGATCGAAAAGATTCCCAGCTCGAAGCTGCGCGCCGGAGATATGGTGCGCGTGGTCGCGGGCGAGTTTGTTCCGTCCGATGGCGAGATCGTGGAAGGCGTCGCCTCGGTGGATGAGTCGGCGATCACCGGAGAGTCGGCGCCGGTCATTCGCGAAGCCGGTGGCGACCGCTCGGCGGTTACCGGCGGCACGCGCGTGCTCTCCGACGAGATCAGGGTGAAGGTGACTTCGAATCCAGGAGAAACGTTTCTGGATCGCATGATTGCTCTGGTGGAAGGCGCCGAGCGGCAGAAGACACCCAACGAGATCGCGCTGAACATTCTGCTGGCCGGGCTGACCATCATCTTTCTGCTGGCGGTGGTGACCTTGCAGCCCTTCGCCATTTACTCCGGCGCACCGCAATCGGTGTTTGTGCTGGTGTCGTTGCTGGTCTGCCTGATTCCCACCACCATCGGCGGCCTGCTGTCGGCGATCGGCATCGCCGGCATGGATCGTTTGATTCAGCACAACGTGCTGGCCATGTCAGGCCGCGCGGTCGAAGCGGCCGGCGACGTCGACACGCTGCTGCTCGACAAGACCGGAACCATCACCCTCGGCAATCGCCAGGCATCGGAGTTCATCGCCGCGCCGGGGGTGAGCGAGGCTGAAATGGCCGATGCCTCGCAGCTTTCGTCGCTGGCAGACGAAACGCCGGAGGGCCGCTCGATTGTGGTGCTGGCGAAGGAGAAGTATGGGCTGCGCGGCCGGGAACTGAGTTCGCACGAGATGGAGTTCGTTCCCTTCACGGCGCAGACGCGCATGTCGGGCGTGAACATGAACGGCAACCAGATTCGCAAAGGCGCGGTCGATGCGATCACGAAATATCTCGCCGCGAACGGCGGCGCGATGCCTCCCGAAGTGCAAGCCAGCGTGGAGATGATTGCCCGCTCCGGTGGCACGCCCTTGGTGGTGGCGGAGAAGCGCCGAGCGCTGGGCGTCATTCACCTGAAAGACATCGTCAAGGGCGGCATGCGCGAGCGCTTCGATCAGTTGCGCGCCATCGGCATCAAGACCGTCATGATTACCGGCGACAATCCGCTGACAGCGGCGGCGATTGCGCGCGAGGCTGGCGTTGACGACTTTCTCGCCGAGGCGACGCCCAAGGACAAGATGGACCTCATCCGCCGCGAGCAGGGGCAAGGCAAGCTGGTGGCGATGACCGGCGATGGCACCAACGACGCTCCCGCGCTGGCCCAGGCCGACGTCGGCGTGGCGATGAATACCGGCACGCAGGCCGCCAAGGAAGCCGGCAACATGGTCGACCTGGATTCCAATCCGACCAAGCTGATTGAGGTGGTCGCCATCGGCAAGCAGTTACTGATGACGCGCGGCTCGCTGACCACGTTTTCCATCGCCAACGATGTGGCGAAATATTTCGCCATCATTCCCGCGATGTTTGCCGGGACGTTTCCGGTGCTCAACGCGCTGAACATCATGCATCTGCGCACGCCGCAGTCGGCGATTCTGTCGGCGGTGATCTTCAACGCGGTGATCATCATTGCGCTGATTCCGCTGGCGCTGCGCGGAGTGAAGTATCGTCCCATGAGCGCAGCCGCGCTCCTGCGCCGCAACCTGTGGATTTACGGCGTCGGCGGGATCATCGTGCCGTTCATCGGAATCAAGCTGATCGACATGCTGATCACCGGCGTGAAGCTGGCGTAATGATTGTTCATCACAGAGATACGGAGACAGAGAGTAGTTTAAAGAAAACCTCGGTGTCTCTGTGCCTCTGTGGTGAAAAAGGGGTTGGGCTTTCGCAGTAAGAGAGGAATTATGAAGCAGAATCTGAAGATCGCAATCCTGATGACGCTGGTTACGACCGTGTTGCTGGGAATTATCTATCCGCTGGTGGTGACTGGGCTGGCGCAGGTGATGTTCCACGACAAAGCCAATGGTCAACTCATTTCGCGCCACGGGGAGATCGTGGGATCGAGAATTATCGGCCAGGCGTTTACCGGGACGGGATATTTGCACTCGCGGCCGTCGGCGGCGGGTAATGGTTACGACGCCGCAAATTCCGGGGGAACGAATCTCGCTCCCACCAATCAGAAGCTGATTGATCGCGTGAATGGCGATGTTGCTACGTTACAGAAAGAGAATCCTGGACAGCCGGTTCCGATCGATTTGGTGACCACTTCGGCGTCGGGCTTGGACCCCGACATCACGCCCGCGGCGGCTGAGTTCCAGGTGCCGCGACTGGCACGCGAGCGCGGGCTCGGCGAGGACCAGGTGCGGCAAATCATCGCGCATCATACGTATGGACGGCAGCTGGGATTTCTGGGAGAGCCGCGGGTTAATGTGCTGGAGGTGAATCTGGCGTTGGACGACGTGAGTCCGCTGGCGAAGAAATAACCAGCCTGTCAGTGTGTCGTTCGACACGACTCAACAGGCCGCTGAAAAAGTCGGGTTCGGCCTGTTTTTGAAGGGGCGCACCTTTAGGTGCGCCGTACCAGCCTTTTGTTTTTTTCATTCCTCGTGGGCTTCAGCCTGCGAGGAATCTGCCTTTCCGACTTTTTCAGCGGCCTGTCAAGTTGTGCCCTGACAAACCAAGAGCGATTTATGAGATGGTATAGATGGTATCTAAATAGTACGAATGAACCGCAGATCCCTCCGCTTCGCTTCGCTCCGGTCGGGATGACAATCGAGTGAGGCCATGCTGGGAGCGCCACGACACTGGCGCTCCGGTTTTGCATCAAATTTACCTTCCTTTCACAATCGCGAGCGCGTTGACAGTTGTTACTATCCGCAACTGCCCCTAGACTGAATAAACCGAAGGACGAGGAGAGGCAACGTTGGCCGAGGCCATCATCGAAGCCCGTGGGGTCGAAAAATATTATCCCCAGCCGGACGGCAATCGCATTGAAGTGATTGCGCCTACCGACCTGAGTGTGTCTCCAGGGAAGATTGTTGCATTGCTGGGGCCGTCGGGCTCGGGCAAATCCACGTTGCTGCGCATGCTGACCGGGCTGTCGAAACCTTCGTCGGGCCACGTCCTGTGGCACGGCAAGATGATGGACGGACAGATTCCCAACGTGTCCATCGTGTTTCAAAGTTTCGCGCTGTTCCCCTGGCTTACGGTGTTGGACAATGTGGAGGCTCCGCTGATCGCCCGCGGCGTGGGTGCCATCGAGCGCCACAAGCGGGCGCTGAAGATGATCGATACTGTCGGTCTCGACGGCTTCGAGACGGCTTATCCCAAGGAGCTGTCGGGCGGAATGAAGCAGCGCGTAGGATTCGCGCGCGCCCTGGTGGTCGAGCCGGAAGTGCTGTTCATGGACGAGCCGTTCTCGGCGCTCGACGTGCTGACCGCCGAGAACCTGCGCTCGGAGTTGCTGGAGTTGTGGCTCAACAAGAAGATGCCGACGACGGCGATCTTTATTGTGACGCACAACATCGAGGAAGCGGTGTTGCTGGCCGATCGCGTGATTGTGCTGGGCCGCAATCCGGCGCGCATTCGCTCCGACTTCGAAATCGACATTCCGCAGTATCGCGATCGCAAGTCGCCGCGCTTTCTGGCTTACGTGGATTACATCTACAAGACGCTGACGCGTCCGCAGGAAGAAGCCGCGGTGCCGGGCAAGGCGCAGGCCTCGGGCAATGGCCAGCCGCGGGAGCGCACCAAGTTTCAGATGCTGCCGCACGCGCGACCGGGAGGTATAGCGGGCTTCATGGAGTTGCTAGCGGACCGCGGGGGACGCGACGATCTTTACAAGCTGGCTGACGAACTGGCGATGGACGTGGACGATATTCTTCCAATCGTGGAAGCTTCAGTCGTGCTCGGTTTCGCGGTGCTGCGCGAAGGCGATGTGGAGATCACGCCGGAAGGCCGCACGTTTGGCGAGGCTGACATTCAAACCCAGAAGCAGCTCTTCCGCGATGCTGCCTTGAAGAATGTTGCGATCCTGCGACTCATCGAAAACACCCTGCACGCCAAGCGCGATCATGCTATCGGCGAGGAATTCTTCCGCGACATTCTCGACGAGCACTTCAGCTCCGAAGAAGTAGAGCGCCAGTTCCAGACCGCACTGAACTGGGGCCGCTACGCCGAGATCTTCGATTACGATTCCGAGAACGGCCGGCTCTTCCACCGCGAAGACGCCGACGTGGTGCCGGCCGTGAGCGAGGCCTGATGGCGCGCAGTACCTGGCAACCAGTCCGCATCCTGGGCAAAGGCCCGTGGTCGCTGCTGCCCGCGCAGACCTGGTCGGTGCTGACCGACTTCTTCCTCTTCGCCGCCGGGTTGTCGGTGTTCTACGCGATCCTGGTGCTGGCGCGCAGCTGGTTCGGCCCCTTCAATCCGCACGTCGTGATTTCGCGCGACCCCACTAAGCTTCCGCTGTACGCCGCGTATTCGCTGCTGCGGATTACGGTTGCCTACATCCTGTCGCTGGCCTTCACCCTGGTCTACGGCTATGTCGCAGCGTATAACCCAAAGGCCGAGCGCATCATGATTCCGCTGCTGGATATTCTGCAGTCGATTCCGGTATTGAGCTTCCTGCCCGGTGTGATGCTGGCCATGGTGGCGCTGTTCCCGCATCATCAGATCGGGGTGGAGATGGGCGCGATCCTGCTGATCTTCACCGGCCAGGTGTGGAATATGGCGTTCAGCTTCTACTCGTCGCTGAAGAGTATTCCGCGCGACATGCGCGAGGCCGCCAAGATTTACCGCTTTAATTGGTATCAGCGCTTCATGCAATTTGAGCTGCCATACGCCGCCATCGGGCTGGTATGGAACTCGATGATGTCGGTTGCCGGCGGCTGGTTTTTTCTGATGGCCTGCGAGATGTTTGTGCTGGGCTCGCTCGACTTTCGTCTGCCGGGCCTGGGCTCGTATCTGCAAACAGCCGCGAGTGCCGGCGATACACAAGCGATTCTATGGGGCGTCGGAACTATGATTCTGGTGATCGTGCTGCTCGATCAGATTGTTTGGCGGCCGGTCATCGCCTGGGCCGAGAAGTTCAAGATGGAGCAAGTGGAGAGCACCGACGCGCCGCAGTCGTGGTTTCTCGATCTGATTCAGGGCTCGCGGCTGCTGATCCGCTTGCGCAAGCGCGTGATCAACCCTCTGCGCGAGCGACTGGCGCTGCACTTTGCTCGCGAATTTGATCCGCAGCGGGAAGAGGCTTCGCCGGCAACCTGGAAAGTTTGGGCGGGGCGCGCGATCGCCTCGCTGGCAGTGCTGGCTGTTTTCTATGCGGTCGCTCGGGCTGCGATCATGCTGGCCGGACTGAACATCTCCGACTACCGCCAGATTCTGGAAGGCACAGGAGCGACCTTCGCGCGGGTGATGATCGCCCTCATGGTTGGCTCGCTGTGGACGATTCCGGCGGGAGTAGCCATCGGCTTCAATCCCAGGCTGGCGCGCATTGCGCAGCCGCTGGCACAAATCGCGGCCTCGGTTCCGGCGACGGCGTTGTTTCCCATTGTGCTGCTCTTGCTGATCCGGATCGGCGGCGGACTCGGGCTGGGATCGATTGTCCTGCTGCTGTTGGGGACGCAGTGGTACATCCTGTTCAACGTGATCGCCGGTGCGATGGCGATTCCGACCGACCTGAAAGAAGTGTCGGCGATGTTCAAGTTCAACCGTGGCATGCGCTGGCGCAAGCTGATTCTGCCGGGAATATTCCCGTATCTCGTCACCGGCCTGGTCACCGCCTCGGGCGGCGCATGGAACGCCAGCATCGTGGCGGAGTACTTCCGGCTGAAGGAGCAAACCTACACGACGGTGGGCCTGGGAGCGACCATCTCGCGCGCCACCGACTCCGGAAATTTCGCACTGCTGCTGGGCTCGACCATCGTGATGGCTCTGGTGGTCGTGACCGTGAATCGCTTGGTATGGCGCCGGATGTATCGCCTCGCTGCCAACCGCTACACGCTCGAAGTCTAAGGACATGATCTGGGGGCACGATCCAGTTTGTGATTTACGTTTCCCTCCATGCAGGCGAAAATGCACGGATGCCATTCAGAGGTCTTTGCTTCGGTCTATTGCTACTCGTATCTGCCATGCTGTTAGCGGCGCAGACTTCGCCGATCGGCGACTCACTCGCCGCGCAAGTACAGTCGGTTGACCCTCAAGTGCAGGCACTTTACGTTGATCTGCATGAGCATCCCGAACTGTCGCTGCATGAGGTGAACACGGCGGCGATGCTGGCGAAGCAGTTGCGCCAACTCGGCTACGACGTGACCGAGAAAGTTGGCGGCACCGGCATCGTTGCCGTTCTGCATAACGGCGGCGGACCAGTGATCCTGTTGCGCACAGAGCTGGACGCGCTGCCGGTAGCAGAGAAAACGGGGCTGCCCTATGCCAGCCATGTCACCACCAAGGACGACGCCGGTCACGATGTTCCGGTGATGCACGCCTGCGGGCATGACATCCACATGGCAGCTCTCGTCGGCACGGCCGAAATTATGGCCAAGACGAAGGACCAGTGGCACGGAACCCTGATGCTGATTGGACAGCCAGCGGAGGAGCGGGCGATGGGCGCCAAAGCCATGATTGCCGATGGACTCTTCACGCGCTTTCCCAAGCCGTCTGCGGGAGTGGCGCTTCACACCACCAATGAACTTCCCGCCGGCATGGTTGGCGTTCTGTCGGGCTACGTTTCCTCCAACTCCGACAGTGTCAACATCACCATCTACGGCCGCGGCGGGCACGGTGCAATGCCCGAGTCCACGATCGATCCTATTGTCATCGCTGCCAAAATAGTTTTGAGCCTGCAGACCATCGTGTCGCGCGAGATCAAGCCGGGAGACCCGGCGGTGATCACCGTTGGCTACATTCAGGGTGGCACCAAGAACAACATCATTCCCGACGAAGTGCACCTTGGTCTCACGGTCCGCTCGTATTCGGACACGGTCCGCAAGCACTTGCTTGCTTCCATCGAGCGCGTCGCCAAGGGCGAAGCCGAGGCGGCCGGAGCGCCCAAATCTCCATTGGTGGAAGAAGTGGAGTCGACCAAGGCGATGTACAACGATCCCAGGCTGGCTCAGGAACTGAGTGCCACATTGCGACAGACGCTGGGCGCCGACAATGTTGTCAGTGTTTCTCCGGCCATGACTTCGGAAGATTATTCGGAGTTCGAGGCTGCGGGTGTTCCTTCGTTCTACTACCAGCTGGGTGTGGCCAATCCTCAGGAGTTTAAGGAGGCGGAGGCCAAGGGAGTCGGCCTGCCTTCCAATCACTCACCATTCTTCGCGCCAGACATGGAGCCTAGCCTGAAGACGGCAATCGAAACGGAAGTTGCAGTATTGCGCACGCTACTGAACCCGCAGGCAACTGGTCCAGCCCCCGGCGAGAAATAGAATACCTACTGACCTTTTATGGAACGTGAAGCAGCCGCAAGACCTAATGAGTCCGACCGCCGTCTGATTACGCCGAGGCCGTCGGTCTGGGTTAGCGATACGGCGATTCTGTGCTATATCGCTCTCGCGACGGTGATTGTGCACATGCTTCTCGGGAATCGTTACGGATTTCAGCGCGACGAACTGGCGACGCTGGAAGACGCGCGGCACCTGGCGTGGGGCTATCCGGCCTATCCCCCGGTTACGCCTTTCTTCGGACGGATTTCTCTGGAACTGTTTGGCACTTCGCTCCGCGGCTTCCGGTTCTTTGCGGCGCTGGCGCAGGCGATTGCGGTAGTACTGACGGGACTCATGGCGCGCGAGATGGGCGGACGCCGGGGAGCGCAACTGGTCGCTGCCGCGGCGGCTCTGCCATTTTGCCTGGGCGGTGGATACGAGATGCAGTATGTAGCATTCGATTGCCTGGCCTGGGTGCTGGCGGCGTACTTCATCGTTCGGCTGCTCACCTCTGGCGATCCGCGCTGGTGGGTGGCGATTGGGGCCAGCATCGGTCTCGGCATGCTGTCGAAGTACACCATTGGTTTCTTTGTCCTGGCGATCGTTGCGGGGGTGCTGCTCACCGATGCGCGACGCTACCTGAAGAGCAAGTGGTTGTGGATCGGAGTGGCGATTTCGATCCTGATATGGCTGCCCAACTTGCTTTGGCAGGTGCAGCACAATTTTGTGTCGCTCGATTTTCTGCGCCACATTCACACCCGCGATGTTCGCCAGGGCCGGACAGCATACTTCCTCCCCCAACAGTTGGTTTTGACAGGCTTGCGTTTTCCCCTGGCTTTGGCCGGTCTCTACTTCTGCCTGGTCGCGCGCGATGGTAAGCGCTTCCGCATGCTGGGCTGGACGTATGCGGTGACGCTGGCGCTGTTCACCATCGCGAAAGGGCGCTGGTACTACATGGGGCCGGCGTATCCCATGCTGTACGCGGCGGGGTCGGTGTGGGGAGAGCGCTGGCTGGCCGGGATGCGGCATGGCTGGGCGATGACAATCCGTTGGGCCGCGTGGACAGCGCTGACGGTCGAGGTTCTGCTTAATCTTGCAGTATGGTTGCCTACCGCGCCGCTCAACACTCGCTGGTGGGCGATCTCCAATAGCGTCCAAGGCGACTTCCGCGAACAGATAGGCTGGCCGGAGCTAGCGCAAGAAGTGGCAAAGATTCGTGATTCAATGACTCCGGAGCAAAGGGCGCATCTCGGCATTATCGGCACAAATTATGGGGAAGCCGGTGCCATCAACCTCTATGGCCCGGCTTATGGTCTGCCACGGGCGATCAGCGGGATTAACTCCTTCTGGTATCGCGGTTATGGTGATCCTCCGCCGCAGACACTCATCGTCATCGGTCTCAGCCGGGAGTACATGGACGAGAATTTCGAGACCTGCAGGCTGGCAGGTCACACTTGGAACCAATACCACATCAAGAACGAGGAGACCGAGGACCACCCCGACATTTTCGTCTGCGGGCCGCCCAAGCAAGGCTGGCAGAAATTCTGGAAGGACTTCCAATACTACGGCTGAGGCTTCTTTGGCTGGGGCGCGATTGGACCGCTGCAGAGGGTGTCCCAACCGGTGTCGCCGCTCTGCAGCTCACGACAATTTTCCACCTGATCGGGGGCTTAAGCCGCCCGGCTAACTTCATCCCGCCGCGTTGCGGCTAGTTTGATCGGTTGTTCTATTCTTTTGTCCCACCATAAAATTTCCTCTTCGGTCGCGACACAGTCTCTTCAGGGATGCGGTAGCTGAAGTTCGCCGTTTATCGCAGTGCCGTCCCCGGACGCGGCGAAACGGGTGGGCCTCGCGAGAGGCATGTTCCAGAAACTGGCTGGGAGCATGAAATAAGGCACCGTACAACGCAACCTGACCATCGATCACAGCCGCCACAAACGTGCTGTTTTGACTCTAGGTTGAGTTCACCCGCGCTCCAGCTTTTGGGGTGAAGTTCTACGCGAAGTATGGACCACCATCTGTGGCCAGGTCACGTGTTGGAATCCTCCTGTCCGGGCTGGAGCCTCACGTAAAGAGAGTCTCCATTCTATTCGACATTCCATGGGTCAACTGTCACAGGCTGATGCGACTGCCGTCACTGACAGAGGGTCACGCCGCAGCGTAACGTAACCTCGCTTGTGTTGCGAGACAAAGAGATGCGCGGCGCAGGGCCCTCGTGTAGTTTGGCGGCGAGCTCTCCACAAGACGCAAGTGTAATTGCATAGCGGTCGTGTAGCAGCACGTGATTCGCTGTGCTGGTGAGGCGCAGGGTCGAAGTTTCTCACCTGTGTCGAGACCAGTTCAGGATTTTGGAAAGGGTTGCTGCTGTCACGTCCTGAGGAGCGCTCCATCCATCCCTATGACTTTGCCTGAATGAAGAGATGGGCGGGACAACATTTAAGGGGTACAAGGATTCTCGTAGTTCTGACCCGCAAGCGATCGGTGTGCCTCATGCAGCACGAACTAGCATCCATAACTGGATATCTATTACTGCGAAGAGGATAGGCAGCGCCTTTAGCTCTTACTAGTCAGGCACGAAGTCAAGCGACCTTTCATCGTTGTTAGTTCCAGTAGTTTTGTTCACTGATGATAGTTACGAGGAGAACTATGCTGGCACCAGCATACTCGGCGTAGCTCTTATCAAAGATAGTGAGTAACAGGTACCAATCTAAAGCTAGTAACAATGACAGACCTGGTTATTGGCGTTGGGACTGAGGGAATTTCGGTGGTCATAGAGGTGCTGACGTTGCTTTCGCGGCCACCGTGAAACAAGCCAACATGTATCGGGGACGGCCTCGCTTATTTGTTATTACCACTTGCATAAGGAGAAATAGAGATGACCAAAGAGGCATTAGGAATGATCGAAACGCGTGGCCTGGTCGCCAGTATCGAAGCGGCTGACGCCATGGTGAAGGCGGCCAACGTGACTCTGATCGGCCAGGTAAAGATAGGGGCCGGTTTGATCACCGCAATGGTCCGTGGTGACGTGGGGGCGGTTAAGGCTGCTACCGACGCCGGTGCGGTTGCTGCTCAGAAGGTTGGAGAAGTAGTGTCCGTGCACGTCATCCCCAGACCGCATCAGGATGTTGAGAAAGTACTGCCGCAGGGGTTTGAGACCACCGTGTCCAGCCTCGTGGATGCATGAGAACTCTTTCCAGATCACGCAGTTCGATACCACGTGGAGGTATTAGTCGATGCAAGAACAACTGATCGATCAAGTTTTACATGAAGTAATGAAGCGGGTTGGTACCAATGGTGCCGAGACTCCAAGCACCTCGAATGGGGCCAACCATCATGCACCGGCAGTAGCCGATATTGTGTCGTTAACAGAATATGTCGGCGTTGGCATGGGCGATACCCAAGGCATCGTCATCGCCAACCTCGACCCTGTTATCCACAAGCTGATTGGCTTCGACCCCAAGTTCCGTTCCATCGGTGTTATCGGTGGCCGGACGGGAGCCGGTCCTCATCTGATGGCAGCTGACGAAGCCATCAAAGCAACCAACACCGAGATCATCATGGTCGAGATGCCCAGAGATACCAAAGGCGGAGCCGGTCACGGAAACCTGATCGTGTTCGGCGCCGAGGATGTCTCCGACGCTCGGCGTGCGGTGGAAGTAACCCTGGAAGCGCTGCCCAAGTATTTCGGCGACGTATATGCCAATGATCAGGGCTATACCGAGAACCAATACAGCGCGCGTGCCAGCAAGGTGTTGAAGTACGCTCTGGGAGCTCCGGAAGGCCGGGCTTTTGGACTCATTCTGGGAGCACCGGCAGTCATTGGCATGCTCATGATTGATACCGCGGTCAAGGCGGCGGATGTCGAGGTTCTGGGATTCGCCTCCCCCAAGAAGGGAACCAGCCTGACCAACGAAGTATTCATCTGGGTTACGGGTGACTCGGGAGCGGTGCGGCAGGCAGTCATTGCAGGCCGTGAAGTTGGTAATAAGCTGCTTGGCGCCTGGGGACAGCCGCCCAAGTCGGCAACCGGTACACCATACATATAGAGGGAGCATGTCAATGGCCAAGAGACAAAAACGCTTCGAAGTACTCGCTGAGCGTCCGGTCAACAAAGACGGATTCATCAAAGAGTGGGTTGAAGTGGGACTGGTCGCCATGGACAGCCCCAACGACCCCAAACCCAGTATCAAACTGGAAAATTCGCCAAGTAGTGGAACTGGATGGCAAGCGTCGCGAAGATTTCGACATGATCGACACTTTCATCGCAGACCATTGCATTGATAAGAAGGTGGCCGAGGAAGCCATGGCCATCGATTCCCAGGAGTTCGCTCGCTGGCTGGTCGACATCAATGTTCCTCGCAGCAAGATCGTCAAGCTCTCGGTTGGCATGACGCCGGCCAAGATCGCGGACGTTCTGAAGCGGCTGAACGTGGTGGAGATGATGATGGCGATGCAGAAGCTGCGGGCCCGCCGCACGCCTGCTAACCAGGCCCACGTAACCAACCTGAAGGATTCGGCGCCTCTGCTGGCGGCGGATGCAGCCGAGGCTGGATTGCGCGGGTTCAGTGAAATCGAGACGACGGTTGGTGTCGGGGCCTATGCCCCGATGAATGCTCTCTCCCTGTTGGTGGGAGGACAGACTGGCCGCCCCGGCGTTCTCTCGCAGTGCGCCGTCGAGGAAGCATTGGAACTCACCATGGGTATGCGCGGGCTCACGCACTATGCTGAGACCGTCTCCGTTTACGGCACCGAGCAGGTGTTTGTCGACGGTGATGACACTCCCTGGTCGAAGTCATTTCTGGCTTCCGCCTATGCTTCGCGCGGTCTCAAGATGCGCTTCACCTCAGGTACGGGCTCGGAAGTGCAGATGGGATACGCCGAAGGCAAGTCCATGCTCTACCTGGAAATTCGCTGCATCATGGTGACCAAGGGTGCAGGTGTCCAGGGATTGCAGAACGGCTCCATCAGCTGTATCGGAGTGCCCGGTTCTGTGCCCTCGGGTATTCGCACCGTACTGGCTGAGAACATCGGCACGGTCTTGATGGATTTGGAAGTGGCGTCGGGCAATGACCAGACGTTTACCCATTCTCCGATCCGCAATACCGCCCGCATGCTAATGCAGTTCCTGCCGGGAACCGACTATATCTTCTCCGGCTATGCTGCGGAACCGAACTACGACAACATGTTCGCCGGCTCAACCCATGACGTCGACGACTATGACGACTACCTGGTGCTACAGCGCGATTTGCAGGTGGATGGAGGATTGCAGCCGGTAACCGAAGCCGACGTGATCGCCGTCCGCAACAAGGCCGCACGTGCCTTGCAGGCCGTCTTTGAAGAGCTGGGGCTGCCTCCCATTACCGATCAGGAAGTGGAAGACGTCACCTACGCTCACGGCACCAAGGATATTGGCGTTCGCAACGTTCCCGATGATCTGCGGGCAATTGACGAGATGATGAAGCGTGGAACCACTGGTCTGGATGTGGTACGAGCCCTGGCGAAACACGGCTTTACGGATGTAGCCGACTCGGTCCTGACCATGCTGAAAGGCAAGGTTTCCGGGGATTATCTCCAAACATCGGCCTTATTCAACGCCAATTTCGACGTGTTGAGTGCGGTCAACGACCCCAATGATTACGAGGGACCGGGCACCGGATACCGGCTTGCAGGGGCACGCTGGGATCTATTGAAGAATATCCCGCAGGCCATCAGTCCTGAGGACATCTAGATCGGGAGGGTTGGAGAAAATGAAGATAACAGAAGAAATGGTGAAACAGGTCATCCTGGAAGTCCTGCAGCAGATGCAGAAAAACGGGCAGGTTACGGCTCGCCAGGAAGAACAGGTTGCCCCCCTCTCCTTCAAGGAACTTGGGACGGCAAAATGTGGGACCGACAGGAACGAGGTGGTCATCGGATTGCCGCCGGCGTTTGGCAAGGCGATGACTAAAACCATCCTCAACATCCCCCACGGCGAAGTGCTGAAAGAAGTCATGGCGGGGGTAGAAGAAGAAGGGCTCAAGGCACGTTTGGTCCGGGTCAACAAGACAGCCGATGTCGGATTCATCGGACATGAAGCTGCCAAGCTGAGCGGTTCCGGAGTAGGCGTCGGGATTATTTGCCGGGGAACGTCGGTCATTCATCAGAAAGACCTCGCTCCGCTGCAGAATCTCGAGCTATTTCCCCAGTGCCCGCTGGTGGAACGGGAGACATTCCGCGCCATGGGCCGCAACGCTGCGAAATACGCCAAGGGAGAGCGGCCGACGCCGGTGCCGGTCCGCAACGATCCCATGGCTCGACCCAGGTATCAGGGCTTGGCTGCCTTGCTCCACAACAAAGAAACCCAATACGTGAAGCCGGACATGCCAAGTACGGAAGTCTCGCTACAGCGTTAGGCTGACGAAGGAGATATATTCATGGCTCAACAAACAATCTCTATTTCTCCCGAGCTCATTGCCGAAGCCGTCAAACGTGCGATGGCATCGCTCGGCGAGTCGAACGGATCCAATGGCGGGACCGCCACCTTAACCAAGGCCGCCGGAAAACTTGATGCTAAGAACGACTTTCCTCTTAGCCGCAAGCGCCCGGACCTGGTGCGGTCGGCGACCGGTCTAAGTCTCGACGATATTACGTTGGAAAAAGCGACTTCCGGGAAGCTCACTTTTGACGACGTGAAGAATCCGCCCCGAAACCCTGGAGTATCAGGCGCAGATTGCCGAAAGTGCCGGCCGTCCGCACCTGGCGCACAATCTCCGCCGGGCGGCGGAGATGACTCGCATTCCGGACGCACGCGTGTTGGAAATCTACAACTGCCTGCGCCCCTATCGCTGTACCAAACAAGAACTCCTGGACATTGCCTCCGAACTGGAGAACAAGTACCAGGCGCAGATCTGTGCCGCTTTCGTTCGCGAGGCGGCGAAGGTCTATGAGAAACGCGGACGCATCAAGAAGTAAATCCAGAACCTGAGTCGCAGGAACATGGCTTATATCGCTGGAGTAGATGTCGGAAATAATACGACCGAGGTGGCAGTGGCAGAAATTGGAGGCAGAGGTGACCTCCGATTTCTGTCCAGTGCCTTGGTTAGAACCGTCGGAATCAAGGGCACTTTGCGTAATGCGATGGGCATTATCGAGGCCCTTGATCAGGCGCTCAAACCTGCGGGTCTGCGGCGCAACCAGCTTGACGTCGTATTGCTGAACGAAGCTACTCCGGTCATTGGCGATATCGCCATGGAAACCATCACCGAGACGGTCATCACCGAATCGGCGATGATCGGACACAATCCCTCGACCCCGGGTGGTCAAGGACTAGGACAGGGCCGCACCATCAGCCTGCACGAGCTGGCCACCCTGCCCGTCGATCGCGAGCCTCGCATCGCGATCATTCCCGGCACGGTGGAATTCAAGGATGCCGCCGCTCAACTGAACGCCGCCCGTTCCCGGGGAATCAAAGTTTCCGGCGCCATCGTACAAAAAGACGATGGCGTGCTCATCAACAACCGGCTGGACGAGCCTATCCCGATCGTAGACGAGGTCAAGTATATCGACCGCGTGCCGGTTGGTATGCCGGCTGCCGTCGAAGTGGCCCGGCCCGGCCGCACCATCGAGAAGCTTTCCAATCCATACGACATCGCCACTTTGTTCTGTCTCGATCCGGACGAAACCCGGCGGGTGGTTCCGGTAGCACGCGCCCTTATGGGCACGCGCAGCGCGGTGGTGATCAAGACCCCCAAGGGCGACATTGAAGAGCGCCGCATTCCCGCCGGCAAGATCACGCTGATCGGGCATCGGCAAAAAATTGAAGTGCCAGTGGAAGAAGGCGCCGACGCCATCATGATGAAACTGGCGACCATCTGTCCGCTGGAGGAAATTCAGGCCGAGCCCGGAACCAATGTCGGCGGAATGTTTGAGCAGGTACGCAAGGTTATGGCCGATCTCACCGATCAACCGGTGAGCGCGGTGCGCGTGCAGGACATCATCGCCGTCGATACCTTCAAGCCGCAGCAGGTGCTGGGAAGCCTTGCCGGCGAGTACGCCATGGGCAACGCGGTCGGTCTAGCCGCGATGGTCCAGACGCAGAAGCTCCCCATGCAGCGGCTGGCCAGAAAGCTCGAAGAAGAGATTGGCGTAACCACGATCGTAGGCGGGGTTGAGGCCGATATGGCGATTCGCGGTGCCTTAACCACGCCCGGCACCCGCCCTCCGGTGGCCACCCTGGACCTCGGGGGAGGCTCCACTGATGCCTCCATCATCAATGAGGCGGGAGAGATCCGCAGCATTCACCTGGCGGGCGCCGGTGACATGGTCACGCTGCTGATCGATACCGAACTCGGGCTCGAGGATCACGAGTTGGCCGAGGAAATCAAAAAGCATCCCTTGGCCAAAGTGGAGACGCTGTTCCACATGCGCCACGAGGACGGCTCGGTGCAATTCTTCCATCAGCCGCTCGATCCGCGGTTCTTTGGACGAGTTGTCGTGCTGGGAGATAACGAGCCCATTCCGCTGGAGACGAAAGAACTGTTGTCCAAGATCGTAGCCGTGCGGCAACAGGCGAAGAAGAAGGTGTTTGTCCGTAATGCGTTGCGCGCTCTGGAGAGAGTGGCGCCGGCGGGGAACATCCGCCTCATTAGTTTCGTGGTGTTGGTGGGAGGGTCGGGGCTGGATTTTGAGATTCCTAAGATGATTTCGGATGCGCTGCTGGAGTATGGCGTAGTCACGGGCAGAGCCAACGTACGCGGCACCGAAGGTCCTCGTAATGCAGTGGCGACAGGATTGGTGTTGGCGTATGCGCAACAGTTCGCGCAACAGTTGAAGAGAGAAGTCTATGCCTGAATACTCCCCAATGGCGGAGGAACGGCGGCCCACGGTGCGAATTCAGGTCTTCGAGCCCAATCAGAACCACATGCGGTTCGTGCTCGATGGTCTGGAAGAAGAGGGAATTCCCGCCGAGATTTCTCCTGCTGCCGCGGCCAGCGCAGCCACGCTGGGCAAAGAGGCTGCGCAAATGTCGCCCTTGAATGTCGGCATCGGCGTGAACGGCGCAGAGGGACTAATCGTTCTGCATCACCGTGACCTTCCCCTCGAGCAGCCACTCTTTACGTTTCACACCAGGAATGTCACCGCTACCCAGCTTCGGCTCCTGGGAGCGAACGCCGCCCGGCTGGTTAAGGGAGAGCCGTTGATTTTTCAGGATGAACACGAAACCGGTAACCCGAGTGATTCGCCCGCGGAACGGTCCCTGCAAGATTCGAAACAAGTGGCGGATCTGGTCACACGGGCGGTGCTGGAACTGTTAGCGCAAAGATGAGGCACGTTATGGAAACCGGAAGCCTGGGACTGATTGAGACTTGGGGGATAACCCCCGCTATCGAAGCAGCCGATGCCGGATCGAAAGCGGCCAACGTTAAGTTTATCGGCTGCGAGACGGTTCGAGCTGGACTGATTACGGTAATGTTTGTGGGCGATGTAGCCGCCGTCAGCGTGGCTGTAAACGCCGGCGCGGCGGCGGCCGCCCGTGTAGGCAAGGTCGTCTCTAAACACGTGATTCCTCGGCCCGATCGCCAGGTGCGCACGGCTGTGCACACGTCAGCATCCTTCGGCACAGCCAGGACCGAAAAAGAGCCGACCTTGCCTGCACCCAAAACGGAAGTTAAACCTTTGTCTGTAAACCCGCCAAAGGAACCTGTTCCGGCGTCGATACAGGTGGTAGAAGCCGAAGACGGCATTGTGGTGGCAGCGCCCGAGGACTTCCGTGAGGAAGAAATCGAACAGCCATCGGCTGCGGAACCAATGGTTGATCCGGCAGATTTAGCCGCGATTCAACCGCCAGAGCAAGGGAAGAAAGCTTCCAGGAAGAAAAGCAAAAGAAAGGCACTGCTGACGCGAGCGGGAGGTTAGAAGCTCCGTGCGGTTCGTAACTGATTGTATGACTGATGTTGATGGGATGTTTTACTCCATCCCTCGATAGGCTTGACTAACTAAGGAGAACGCCATGGTAGAGCTTCGTGCTTATGTGTATCTCGATCGACTACAGCCCCAATTTGCCGCCTACCTCGGGGCCAATATGAGAGGCTACCTTCCGGTGGTGGGAATGGCTTCCGTGCTGATAGAGATTGCACCGGGACTGCTGATCAATCAGGTCGCGGATGCTTCTCTCAAGGCGGCGAATGTCCGTCCCGGGCTAATGGTAGTGGAGCGCCATTTCGGAGTTCTGGAACTTCATTCCAAAGCCCAAGCAGACGTTAAGTGTGCCGGCGACGCCGCCGTGCGGTCGCTGGGCGTGTCGATCGAAGAGCGGGTAAAGCCCAAGATTCTCAACTCGCAAATCATCCACAAGGTCAATGACTACCATGCCCAGATGGTGAACGTGTCGCGCCTGTGCTCGGTGCTGATTGCCGGCCAGGACATGTACATCCTCGAGGTTGCACCTGCGGGCTACATCACGCTGGCCGCCAATGAGGCGGAGAAGAATGCGCAGGTCACGCTGGTGGATTGCCGGGCGTTTGGCGCGGTTGGGCGTCTCTACCTCGGCGGGAAAGAGGCAGACGTGGCGCGGGCCGCTCAGGCTGCGGAGAGCGCCATTCTCAGCATGATCGGAAGAGAGGTCGCGGCGTAGTAGGCTGCGTCCCTTTTCCCCATTGATCTGTTGGAAGCAAGCCGCGTCCGCCGGAAAGCAGGTTATTGGCGGAAACCGTCGAACTCAAGACTACGGAGAACGCAGTGACGATTAAGGCCTCAGCCAATCAGCGGTTGACGAACTTTGAGGCTGCCCTCGCCTTGCAGCCGAGCAAGACGAATGGGAGCGCACTGTTCGCCGGCGTCGACCTGGGGACGGCTTACATCGTGACTGCCGTGGTTACTGCGGATGGAACTCCAGTGGCTGGCGCTGTGACCCGCAGCCTCTCCAGCATTCGCGACGGTCTGGTGCTGGACTACATGCAGGCGATCAAGCTGCTTCGGGAACAGGTCAGCCTCATACGCGCCGCCGGATATTCGATTCGCCAGGCGGCGGGAGCGTATCCCCCAGGCACGGTAGGACAGAACGCGAGAGCGGTAGGAAACGTTTTATATGCAGCGGACCTAGAAGTAATCGGGATGATCGATGAGCCGACAGCTGCTGCGCAGGTGCTGGAAATCTCCGAGGGCGCGGTGGTGGATATCGGGGGCGGCACCACCGGGATTTCCGTCATTCACGATGGAGAAGCTGTCTACACCGCCGATGAAGCCACCGGAGGAACGCATCTCGATCTGGTGCTGGCAGGGAACTACAAGATCGATGTCGACCAGGCGGAAAAGATGAAGACCGATCCTGCCAGACAGCGCGAGATCTTTCCCCTGGTGCGGCCGGTATTTCAGAAGATGGCCAGCATCGTGAACCGACATTTACGGGGACACTCGGTAAGCACGTTGTATCTGGTCGGAGGTACGAGCTGTTTTCCGGGAATTCAGGAAGTGATGGAAGAAGAGACCGGATTGCCGGTTGCTCTTCCGGTAAATCCCCTGCTGGTGACGCCATTGGGGATTGCTCTGAGCTGCGTCAATAATTCGAAAGCCTTAACCGCCCCTGAGTTGGGCGCGCGCAGGATCAGCCGATCAAACCCGCAGGAACCGTCTCGTTCTGATGGCCGCAATGGTAGCGGTAGCGGAGCATCATGAAACAAGAAGAGCAGATCCGACGAATCGTTGCCGAAGTATTAAGGCGCCTGCTGCCGAGAATCGGTGCGGATGGCATGCGAGGACGGATTGTCGTGGTGTTCACGGCGGCAACCGTGGGGTTCAGCGAGGCGTTTGCGCAGGTTCGTTCCCTGATCCTGAGCGGGTTCCAGGTGCAGCTGGTCTTTTCGGAGGCGGCCGAGCAGTTATACGGTGCAATAGCGCGACAACAACTGGAAGGTTTTCCTGAAATCGTGCCCTTCGATGCCTCCCACTGGTTGCACGAACTCAAAGAGGCTCGCGCTGTGGTCGTGCCCTTGCTCAGCGTCAACTCGCTGTCCAAGCTCTCTCTGCTGATTGCCGACAATCTTCCCGCTAACCTTCTTTTGCATGGGCTGTTTTTGGGAAAGCCCGTCATCATCGCACAAAATGGAGTCGATCCGGCGGAAGCGGGCCGGGCTGAACTTGGGTTCGACCAGGGAAGTCCGCTGCTTGTGCACGCCATTCGCGAGCGCCTGCAAAGCATCGCGGGCTACGGCTGCATGTTGACTGATATTACCGGTTTGGGTGCGGCCGTCGATTGTGCACTTGCTGGGACTGCCTCACAGAGCAGCCATGCGGCTGTCCACACTCAGTCACGCGCCAACGGCAATCATCTAACCCCACGGACTTACCCAAACAAAATCATCACCTCGGCTGACATCCTGGCGGCCTTTCATTCGGGCGCAAATCGGATGTCTTCCAATGGAGCAAAGATAACGCCACTCGCCCGCGACGTGGCGATGAAGCATGGAATTTCTCTGACACAAGATGAGTTCGTGAATGTCTGAAACGACCAAAAAGGAACGATCGACATGATCATCGGACGAGTTATCGGAACGATAGTGGCCTCTCGCAAACACGAGCGGCTGGTGGGCAGCAAGATTCAGATTGTCCAGCCTCTGGACCCTCACCTGCAGGCGGCTCAGGGTTATCCCATCGTGGCTGTCGACGCCGTGGGTGCAGGCGTGGGGGAACTGGTGCTGCTGACTCTGGGAAGCGGCGCGCGTAAAGCTACCGATAACCCCGAGGCGCCGGTCGACGCTACCATTGTCGGCATCATTGATCAGATGGATGTAAGTGGGTAGCTGCCAGGCTGGAGATATTTCCCATGACGAGTGAAACGAGTAAGCGCACGGAAACAAAAATCTACACCCGCAAGGGTGATCTCGGACAGACCACTCTTTTTGGCGGCGAAAAGGTATTCAAGGACGACCTGCGAGTGCAGACCTACGGCACACTCGATGAGTTGCAGGCGCATCTTGGATTTGCCCGCGCTATGACCCGAGACGAGTCCGTGCGCTCGATTCTCTTTGAAATCCAACAGAACGTTTCCGTGGCGTGTGCTGAATTAGCTTCCACTCCGGTTGGCTTATTGCGCCTTAAGCGGCGTCTGGGAGCTGCGGATACGACGAAACTGGAAGGTCTTATCGACCAGCATACGGTCCTGTACGGTCAGCCGCATGGCTTCATCGTTCCGGGACGGTCGCCCGACAGTGCGGCGGTCCATGTTGCCCGCACCGTATGCCGAAGAGGCGAGCGCATGATCGTGATGGTGAATCGCCAAGCCAAACGCTATGACGAGCTGATCACCTACTTCAACCGGCTTTCGGACTTCCTGTTTGTGCTGGCCTGGTCGCTGGAAGTCATGTTCGTCGTGGAGAACGCAGTTCACGAAGTGACCGCCGGCGTTTCAAGATAAGGACGTAACCATGAAACTTCCCTATGTGATCGCTGAGATCCTGGTTCATGCCGCCGAAGCGGAGGCCGGGAACCTGGGAGTGCCCATGGCCGTGGCGATTGTCGACTCCGAAGGCGGGCTGCAGATGTTTACCCGCATGGATGGAGCCCTGCCGGTGAGCACGGAGCTGGCAGTTTCGAAGGCTTACACGGCGGCGTCGCTGCGCATGCCGACCGACGAAGTTGGAAAGCTGGCTCAACCCGGGCAGGCTCTGTACGGTATTCAACACACTCACAATGGGCGAATTGTCTTGTTTGGTGGCGGGCTGCCCCTGTACCTGGACGGTGAAGTGGTGGGCGCGATCGGCGTCAGCGGCGGCACAGTTGAGCAGGATGTCCAAGTGGCGCTACCGGCCGTTAGAACGCTGCAAGAGATCGAAAGCTGGGCGCAAAAGATTGACGCGTTTTCTCCGGCGCACGTTGGCCTGGGGTCGCCAATTCTCGGACGAATCCGCGAGGAAGTACAGAGAGCGTTTGTGCAAAGCAGCCCGGCGCTACCCAGAGACACCGTCGACGTTCTCACCGGCGCTGTCGTACTAGCGCTGGCGTGAAAGAGCTTTTAGCTGCAGCTGGCTGATCTGCGTGAATAAGAGTCAGAGAAGCCGGTTCTGAGCGCAGTAGTTATCGCGCGCGACGCGCGGAGATTGAGATTGTTGCGAGCCTGTGCTTCGGCCCTAACCGAGGTCGGGAAGATGGCTCGTCATTACGGAAGCTACGGAGGAATTCTTATGGAGACCACCACTGAGGGACTCATTAACGATCTGGTCACAAAGATCTTCGAGGAGCTGTCAGGACTGGAAGTGGGACCGGCCCCGCAGGACGACGACGGCCTTTTCGATACTGTCGACCAAGCCGTCGAAGCAGCCGTGGCGGCCCAGAAGAAGCTGATAACGATGACCCTCGAAGACCGCAAGGCGATCATTGCGTCGATTCGCGAATCGGTTCTGGCGAATAACGAGACGCTCTCCGCCCTGGCAGTCAAAGAGACCCATCTGGGTCGCTACGAGGACAAGATCCGGGAGAATATTCTCTGTGCCACCAAAACTCCCGGAGTGGAAGACATACAGCCGGCTGCCCGTAGCGGTGATCACGGATTGATGTTGCTGGAGTATGCTCCGGTCGGAGTCATCGGCGCCCTCACTCCCATCACCAATCCTACCGGGACGCTGATCAATAACAGCATCAGCATGATCTCGGCGGGAAATGCGGTAGTCTTCAATCCCCATCCCAGTGCTCGCGAAACCAGCACCCGCATGCTGCAGGTACTGCACCGCGCGATTGTCAGCGCCGGCGGACCACGAGGCCTGGTGGCAGCGGTCCGCGAGCCCAATCTCGAAACCGCGCAACAGGTGATCGAGCACCCCAAGATTCACATGCTGGTAGCGACCGGTGGCAGGCCGGTGGTTAACATCGTGCTTCGTTCCGGCAAAAAAGCCATTGGAGCCGGAGCCGGCAATCCTCCGGTTCTGGTCGACGAAACCGCCAGTATACGGAAGGCTGCGCAATCCATCGTCAATGGCGCCAGCATCAACAACAACATCTTCTGCACCTGCGAAAAAGAAACTATCGTGGTGGAAGAGGTGGCAGATTCCCTCATCAAGTTCATGCAGGAGACCGGCAAAGCTTACCTGTTGACCCCGGAAGAAGCGGAAAAGGTCACCAATCTCGTGGTTCTCCCCGACCGCAAGATCAATCCCGCCTACATCGGCAAGGACGTGCAAGTGATTCTGCGCGAGATTGGCATCGAGTTGGGTGAGCAATATCGGCTGGCAATTTTTGAGGCGCATCGCGACCATCCTCTGGTTTGGCTGGAACAAATGATGCCGGTGATGCCGATCGTGCGGGTCAAGGACGTTTGGGAGGGCATCGAATTCGCGGTCAAGGTAGAACAGGGCAACCGGCATACCGCCCTGATGCACTCCAATCATGTGGAGCACATGACCGCGTTTGCCCGCGCCGTGCAGACCACCATCTTCGTCAAGAACGGCCCGTCGTATGCGGGCATTGGACTCGGGGGCGAGGGCCACACTTCCTTTACCATCGCAGGTCCAACCGGAGAAGGCCTCACGTCCGCTCGCACCTTCACCCGGCAGCGGCGCTGCACCTTGGTAGAATCGTTCCGGATTATTTGAGGCTGGAGTTATCAGGTGAGGAACGCCGGTCGAGTTTTACCGCGTCGGGAGAATAAAAAGAGCGTTCAGCAGCGACGTCCGCTCTCAATTTCTGCGTGGCACATAGGAACGTGCCGGACTCAGTGTGGATTTCTATAGCTCTCTTGGAAAGGGAACTGAGAACGATCTGCATTGTCTTAGCGGACGGGTCTGGGGCGGAGCGATGGCGTTGGCATGAGTTACGTGCACTTCTTCTCGGCGATCATGCTGGCGCTGGCGAGTAATCTCGACAATGTGGGCGTAGGCGTTGCCTACGGAATTCGAAAAACCCGGGTGCCGTTAACTTCCAACCTGCTTATCGCTACCATTACAGCTACAGGTACGCTTGCTTCCATGCTGTGCGGTCATGCAGTTGGCAGGCTGTTGACTCCTGGCCTTGCCAGCCTTCTGGCTGGCGGTATCCTCATTGGGATGGGTCTCTGGGTGATGGTCAAGGAAGCGTTATCGATCTACAAGCGAGACGGCATCCTGCAACTATTTGCGGCAACTACACCGACCGTCAGACCGGGCTACCTCGCCAAGGTACATACTATCCGGGAAAACCCTCTTTCCGCGGACGGTGATTTGTCGGGGCAGATTGATTCCGCGGAAGCCATCCTCCTGGGCCTGGCATTGACTCCTAATAATCTGGTCAATGGCGCAGCTGCCGGGGTGATGGACTTAAGCTTGGCAGTCACTGTAATCCTCGTGTTCCTTATCAGCTTGGCTACGATCTGGGCTGGCATTGCCACTGGCCGGCAGTGCGGAAGACGGTGGCTGGGCAACGTTGCCGGCGTGGTATCCGGCGCCCTGCTGGTATTTATCGGAACCTGTGAGATTGTGGTCTAACGAACTGCTCATTGCGACACGGTTTGAACACAGAAGCAAACCCGCGTAGTGATCACAGATTTCCACGCACCGTTAGAACGGGACAGTGGGCATGCTGCAGGGTGTAGTGCATAGACGAGGGCCAATACGTCGCGATCCTCCCTGCCGGACGAGCCCCCAGAACAATCAAATCAGCCGACTGCATGTCGGCTTTGCGTATGATCTGCTCGGCCGGAATGCCGAACTCAACCGTCAGTTCTGCCCTCTGCCGCACACCGCCTTCCGCAGGGAGTAGGGCAGCGAGCTCCTCGATGTATTTCTCTTGCAGCTTAATCGGCTTATCCGTGGCGCCCACCTTGCGTACCACATGCAGCAACGTCAGCGTTGCCTCGTCGGCCTGGGCCAGAGTGACGGCATAAGGCAGAGCACGAAACGATGCATCGTGAAAATCCGTAGCATAGAGAATGCGGCTAAAGCGCTCCGGAGTGGCCCCCACATTCGGACCGATGATCATGACAGGACAAGCTATGACCCGAAGCAGGTCTTCGGCCACCGATCCGCGCACCAGCTTCGGCCAACCTCCTAGCGCCCGCGTGCCCAGTACCAACAGCGCGACGCCTTTTTCCGCGACAACCTCGGAAACGACGTCCCAGACTTCCCCGGAACGAACGATCAGGTCATAGGACATGCCGGCCATTGTGTCCGACGCGCGCAATTCCTTTAGCTTATTCTCCAGCTCTTCAGGTTCGGCGGGGTTTTCACGCTGCGGCGGCATCGCGGAGCTTGCTTTCACGGTTAGTGATTTCGAAAGAGCGTGCACCACCAGGAGATGACAGCGAAATCTTCTGGCCAGCGTCGTAACGTAGGGTAGGGCACGATTGGCCGACGGCGAGAAGTCGGTTGCGAAGAGGATCGTCTGGCTGGTTAAGTCGGAAATAATCGGGTCGGAAGTCACATGAAGCCTCCGCATCGATAAGTGAAGAGAGGTTCCAGTCCTACCCTTAGCTGCGGGATCGGATATCGGCGTTACCCGTGGCCCCGCAGGGCCTCGCCGCCGCAGGTATGCACTACTTCTGGAGAGGCTCTTTCTCTGCGGGCTTGTCGGGAGTGCCGTTCAAGGACTCCTTAAAGCTCCTGATTCCTTCTCCCAGGCCTTTGCCCAGTTCAGGTAGCTTCTTCGGTCCAAAGACCAGCAGAGCAATGAAGAGAATCACCAGCAGGTGCATGGGCTGAAACAGATTGTCGAGCACGCGTGCCTCCACTTTCCTGATAATTCTAGCCCCTGAAATACACCATGACCTATGCCAGACAACACACTGTCCTGTGATCCCTGTCGCTGGTGCGCCGGTTGTGCCTTTTCGGCACAAGACTTCAAACCTGGCATTTCGGATACGTTCTTAACCAACTGCTGAAGAGCTCGAAAAGGAAGATTCTTTGCGGACTGAAATCTTTCGAGACAGTAGAAATAAAGGACTTGAGCTGACACACCTGAAGCATGCCTTCCCAAATGCCCGGCTCGAACCTTACAGGCAACAGTCAAAAGTGTTCCGACCATCGTGTGCTGGACCTGGCATCAAAAAAGCGCCGGAGCACTTGGCTCCGGCGCTAATCATAAAGCCGGTTTATCTGACCGCAGAGCTTCGATCCTGAAATCACTGCGTGACTCCGAGCCGGAAGCAGGCGTTTACGACGAATCAGCTCAACCGAGCGCGTCCTTCCGCATCCGCTGCTTTCAGTGCCGCAAACACGCGTTTGGGCGTGACCTCACACGGTGCATTGTGGATCGTCTCACCCGGCGCGCAGGCAGCCGTAGCTACCGCCAGCAGTTTCTCGTCCGAGATGTTCGCGAGGCCGATCTGAGCGAGGGTCATAGGCAAGTCGACCGCTTCGCAGAAATCAAATACTTCGTCGATCACCTTAGGCGGCCGGTCGGTCAGCATCAACAGCGCCTGTGTGCCGATGGCGACCTTCTCGCCATGCCAGTAGTGATGGGTCTCGTCCAGGATGGTCAAGCCGTTGTGAATGGCGTGCGCTCCGGAGAGCCCACCGCTTTCGAAGCCCAGGCCGCTCAACAGCGTGTTGGCTTCAATGATGTGGTCCAGCGCGGGCGTTACGACTTTCTGCTCGCAGGCCAGCTTGGCGGCTGTGCCGTAGTCGAGCAGGGTGTCGTAGCAGAGCCGGGCCAGCGCAAATGCCGACATCGACCCCAGCCGGCCGGTCATATTCCCGGCCTTCTTAATATGGCAATCCTCGGCTTCGAACCAGGTGGAAAGCGCGTCTCCCATGCCGGAAACCAGGAAGCGGACCGGAGCCTGAGCGATCAACGCCGTATCAACCAGCACCACGTCGGGGTTGCGCGGTAACACCAGATATCGCGCAAAAGCGCCTTGCGGCGTGTAAATCACTGACAACGCGCTGCATGGCGCGTCCGTAGAAGCCAGTGTTGGCACGATGGCTACGGGTTTGCCCAGACCATGTCCAACCGCTTTGGCGGTGTCCAGAGCCTTGCCTCCGCCGATGCCGACGATCACATTACAAGCCTCGGCACGGGCTATTGCCGACAGGCGCTCGATCTCGGGATCGCAGCACTCCCCGCAGAAACGGTGAGCGAGGAAGCTTACGCCCTCACCCGGTTTGAGATGACCAGTCACCAGCTTCTCCACGGCTGGATCGACGATCGCCAGGGCCTTGGTGCCCAGCCTGCTTACCTCTTCGGGCAGCGATAGCAGCGCGTTCACTCCTTGCACATAACGACCGGGAAAAATTGAAGTTGTGATCTTGCCCATTGGTTCCGGCTCTGCGATGGAGCGTCCTTTGATCTCCTCACGCAGATCGATCTCGGATTCCAGAATTGCGGAATTCATGTAGTACCTCCTCCTTGTTGTTGCAGTACGTTGCAGACCTAGCTATGACCATTAAAACTATTCCAACTCCATAGGTTTGTCGGTGACCGTCATCACGGCCGTAAGGTATTGGCAAGGATGGCGGAAAGCGTGACGCTCAGAAGGGGTGCCTGGGATCGGTCAGCAGCTTCAGGATCTCTGCGCAGGTGTTTTGGCCCTATGCGTGTATCCTGCTCACTTGAATCTGCGGTTACGATACCCATCGCGCAACAGGGCTGACGAAGGAGGTGAGCGTATGTACGATGTGAAGTTGCTCATCAAGAATTCAGATGTAGCTGCATCGGACGGCGGAACCTTTCCCCGCCAAAACCCCATTACCAACCAAGTTGTGACCCGTGCCGCCGCTGCCACCGTAAGTGATGCGGCTGCGGCCGCGGAATCTGCGGCAGAAGCTTTTCTGGCCTGGTCTGCACTAGGGCCGGGAGCCCGGCGCGGCAAGTTGCTGCGCGCCGCCGATATCCTGGAACAGCGCGCGCCGGAAGTGGCGGCACGGATGGCCGCAGAGCTGGGATCAACCTCAGCTTGGGCTCAGTTGAATGTCCATCTCGGGGCTGGGATATTGCGGGAAGCTGCGGCACTCACCACTCAAATTTCCGGTGAGGTGATTCCGTCCGACAAACCTCACAGTCTTGCGATGTCAATCCGTCAGCCGGTCGGAGTGGTGCTGGGAATGGCGCCTTGGAATGCGCCCATCATCCTGGGAGTACGAGCAATCGCTACCCCGCTCGCGTGTGGCAATACCGTGGTCTTCAAAGCATCGGAGATGTGCCCGGCTACCCATCGGCTTGTCGGGGAGGTCTTGTGCGAAGCCGAGCTGCCGCCCGGGACGGTTAATGTGATAACCAACGCAACCGAGGACGCTGCGCAAGTGGTGGAAGCCCTGATTGCTCATCGCAGTGTAAGGCGGATCAACTTTACTGGTTCGACCAGAGTGGGCCGAATTATCGGCCAGCATGCCGCCAGGCATCTGAAACCAGTCTTGCTGGAATTGGGTGGAAAGGCGCCGTTACTTGTCCTGGAAGACGCTGATCTGGACGAGGCCGTGAAGGCCGCCACGTTCGGAGCATTCATGAATCAAGGTCAGATATGCATGTCGACCGAGCGCATCGTAGTGGATGAGCGAGTCGCCGACGAATTTGTCTCGAAATTTGCAGCCAGGGCAAAGGCCCTTCGAGCTGGAGATCCGCAATCGGAGAAGGTAGTCCTCGGTCCTCTGGTCAGCGCGCAGGCGGCGGAACAGGTCCGGCAGTTGATTCAGGACGCCCTGGCGAAAGGTGCAACTCTCGCCGCTGGGGGCAAGGTGAAGGGCGCAGTGGTGGATGCGACGATCCTCGATCACGTAACTCCGGCAATGCGGATCTACGGGGAGGAGTCGTTCGGTCCCATTGTCGCGGTCGTGCGCGTCAGCGGCGAGGAAGAAGCAATTCGCGTTGCCAACGATACCGAATATGGGCTCTCCGCCTCAGTGTTCGGCCGCAACGTGGGACGGGCGATTGAGATCGCGAGACGCATTGAATCCGGTATCTGTCATATCAACGGGCCGACTGTGCAGGATGAACCGCAAATGCCCTTTGGGGGTGTGAAGGGCAGTGGGTACGGGCGGTTCGGCGGCAAAGCAGGAATCGATGAATTCACCGAGACACGCTGGCTGACCATAGCCACGCAACCGCAACCGTACCCCTTGTGAGCATCCGTTACGAACGTTGGCAACCACTGCCCGCTGGCAGCGGCATTCTGCACGATTGCGGGCGATTGAAAGGCAATACGCAAGTTGACTTTCACCCAACGTAGGCCCACAAGCGGACTACTGAGGAGAATCTCCGCGAATCACGGGTTGCTTGGCATCGCTCCACTCACTGTAGGAGCCGTCGTACATGGCGGCGTCGAAGCCCAGGTAACGCGCCAGCATATAGATGTAGGAGGCTTGCAAGCCAACTTCGCAATACGAAACTGCCTTCTTGTTACCCGTGACTCCGGCTGCGGCAAAGAGCTGGCGAATTTGCTCCGGCGATTTCAGCAATGGTTCTTGCTCGCTGATGAGCGCGTTCTGCCAATAGAACGATTCAGCGCCGCGCAAGTGACCACTGCGATACCGCTTCGACGGACGAGCGTCGACAATCGCAACATCCTGCTCCGGATGATCGACCAGCTTCTCCATGTAATCCATCTTCGCGACCACCTCGGGATGGAGATGGACGGTCAGGCTACCGGCCTTGCCGGTGCTGGTTTGCGTCGAGGTCGGTCGCTTCTCTCGAGTCCACTGGTCAAGGCCGCCGTCGAGCAGCGCCGCCTGCTCGCCATGCCCTAAGTAGTCCATGGTAAAGAAGAGACGGGTCGCCATGGGATCCCAGTCCGGGGAGTAGTACACCACACGCGAGTCGTCGCCAATCCCAATTTCTTCTAGGTTTCTCTTCAGCTGCTCCGGCGGCAGCAGTTCGGTACCCGGAGGGGTGTCGCCGGTGGCAAATTTTTCCATCGCCAGGTATCGAGCGCCGGGAATATGGGCGACGTGATAATCATTTTCGTCGTGTCCGATGTGCACGATCACCAGGTTGGGATCGGAGAGGTGATCAGCCAGCCATTGGGTGGAGACCACCAACTCGGGGTGGGCAGCACTCGACGCCCCAGAATTCTTAGGCGCATCATTGGCGGCGAAACAAACCAGACTCGCCAACAGACAGGTGAAGAATACCAACAGAATGAAATTGCGTTGCATCATAACCTCCGTCGAAAGTGCTGAGAGTCTCCTTACTGCTGTGCCGCGCTGGTGCGCTCCGAAACCGGCGATGAGAGAAGGGCATTGCCCGCCGCATGCACCCACTCATAGACTGAGCCGTCGTACATTGCCGCGCGGTATCCCAGATACTTGGCGACGAAATACGTGAACGATGACTGCATGCCGGTGCGGCAATACGTGATAACCGACTTGCCCGGCGCAGCTCCGGCGAGGAGGAATTGCTGCTGCAGTTGTATGGGATCAAGGAGCCGCAGATCGGATGTGGAACGAATCAATTTCTTCCAATAAACGCTCTGCGAGCCGGGGATGTGGCCGGCCTGGGGCACGGCTTCGGATTTAACGATGCCCTCGTATTCGGCCGGCGGCCGTGCATCCAGGAGAACGTAATCCTGCGGGCGACTGCTCACCAGGTCATTGCTCAACTTTTGCATCTCCGGAGTGCTGACAAGAATTCCTGGTTGAACGTGTGGAGTGAAGCGCGCATGCTTAAAATGCGCTTGATCTTTGGATATCTGCCTCGCCTCCGCAATCCACCTTTCCAGGCCGCCATCCAACACTGAGACTCGATCGCCATGGCCAAGATAATCAAGGGTGAAATAGGCACGGGCTGCGAGTACACCACCTGCATCTCCCATCAGCACTACACGCGATGCATCACCCACTCCCAGGTTTTCGAATAAAGCCTGCAACTGTGCTATTGGTGGAAGCTCGTTCAACGAGTCCCGGTGCCGTTCGACGAGTTCGTCGAGGTGGACAAAGCGTGACCCAGGTATGTGTCCGGAATCGAACTGCACCTGATCGCGGCCGACATATAGAAGCACCAGATCGCGGTCGTTCAGGTGGCGCTCAACCCACGCGGTGGATACGAGCATTTCCGGGCGCAGCGCTGGGCTCTGGCTTCCTTGCGCGCTAACCCGCAATGCCGGGCTCAGAACTGCGGCGCCAATCAGCGCAAGTGCCGCCTTGTTGTTCATATCTTTCAGCATTCCTGCTTTTCCTGCATGGGTATCACTCGGCCCTTAGCAATACGACGGGATCGAGTCTGGCGATTCGTGTCAGGGGGACAAACGACGAGGCTGCCGTCACTGCGATCAGCAGCGCTGAAGAACCGGCAAAGGTGAGGGAGTCGCGGGGCGCAATTCCGAAGATGACGTGCGACATGGAAGCCGACATTACCCAGGCAGCGCCAAATCCCGCTCCTAACCCCACTGTCATCAGGACCAGAACCTGTTTCATCATGGATCGCATGACGGTTCCGGGAGTCGCGCCCAAAGCGAGCCGCACCCCGATCTCATGTTTGCGCTCTCCGACCGCGAGCGCCATCATGCCGCTGATGCCCGATGCGGTAATGCACAAGGCGACGAGCGCGAAAACACTCAGGAATGCCGCGGTGGTGCGCGGTGAGGCGAGCCAGTCCTGGCGCACCTGCAGGAGTGGCTGCACATCTGCCACCACTGCATCCGGATCGATGTCGTGTGCGATCCAGGCAAGCTGCTGGGCAAGCTCCGGCGAGATCTGAGAACTGCGGATCGCAACGTTCATAGCCGCCTGGGGAGACTCCGCAAAAGAACCGTACACTCTCATCGACCGGAGCTTTATCAAGACCCAAATGCCGGATGTCACTCACGACGCCTACAATGGGGAGCCACTTCCCGTCCGAGACTGCTATCTGTTTCCCGACCGCAGTGCCATTAGGCCAGTAGTGGTTGGCCATGTGCTGGTTCACGATAATGGCCGGCAGAGATTGATCCGCATCCTGCTCATTGAAGTCACGCCCCGCCAGGATACTGGCGCCCGATGCGTGCGGAAATAATCCGGGGTCACAATCCGAATCACCGGAGGAGTGGGCTTGCCGTTGTCTAGAAGTTCCCGGTTCGCGAACCTCGATCGGAACCGGTCCGTCGGACCCTGCGTCGTGCAGAGGGATGGTACTGGCCAAGCCGGCAGCTTGAACTCCGGGCAGGTGTCGGGTGCGCTCCAACAGTCGCTTGAAGAACGCGCGGTAATTGCCATTCAGGATGTAAATTCGAGCCGTGAGGACCCCGCTTGCCTGGAAGCCGGGGTCCACCCGCTCCAACTGAATCACCGTCCGCAAGGCCAGCCCGGCCCCAATCAGGAGGATCACGGAGAACGCGAGTTGGGCCGCAATGAGCAAGCTACGCGTCTTGGCATTGATTCGACTCGATAGGTTGGCATTGCCGAGTTCCATGGTGAACAGAGGCGTGTGGCGAACTGCGATTGCCGGCACCGTTCCGATGAAAACTCCACAAGCCAGCGACAGCAGACTGCAGAAGACGATGGCCTGGGGAGTGAAGTGCAGCTGTGAGGCGAGACTCGTGAACTTGGAAGTAAATCCGACCAGCAGGCCCAGGCTCCAGTACGAAAAGCCCAACCCGATAGCGCCGCCAAGCATCGCGAGAATGACTCCCTCGGTGATCAAGCTGCGAACGATGCGGCTCCGACTCGCCCCGAGAATCGTTCGAACCGTCAACTCCCGGGTACGCCCCAGCACTCGGGACAGCATGATTCCGGTGACATTGGCACAGGCTAGCAGCAACAACAGCCCGGCGGCGGCCGCGAGGATGATCAACACGGGCCGAATTCCGCGCAGAGAGTTCTTCGTGCATCGGTTGCAACTCAATCTCGTAGCCCTTTTCGCTGGGGTACTCTTGGGGATAGGTGGTGCGCAACCGCTCGGCGATGCGGTTAACATCGCGCCGAGCCTCCGCCATTGATACTCCGGGCTTGAGCGTCGCAAAGACATTCATCATGTGCCATGAGCGATCGTGAAGCGCGCGCTCACCGGAACGCGTAGGGCAGGCCACGGTCGGCATGTATACGTCGACTTCCGCTGGAAACTGAGGGATGGGGGGTAGGATGCCGACCACGACGTGCTCTTTATCGTTCATGGAATACTTCTGACCAACTACATTCCGGTCGCCGCCGAACGCCCTTTGCCAGAAGTTGTAACTGAGAATCAGTACCGGCCGAGCCCCCGGTGTGTCGTCTTCGTCCATAAACGTGCGGCCATAGAGTGGGGTCACTCCCAGCACCCGGAAAAAGTTAGCCGAAACTACTCCCGTATCCACGCGCTCCGGCTCCCGGCCTCCGAGCAAACTGAACGTCATCTCGTGGAATTCGACGACGGAGTCGAGGGTATGATTCTGCGAGCGATAGTCTGCGATTTCCTTTACGGAGAACGGCATGTTCTCGATGCCGACCCCAGGCCTGCGCTGCTGCAGATGGATCAGGTGATTGCCACCGGAAAAGGGCAGAGGCTGGATCAGAATTGCATTCGCCGCCATGAATACCGCCGTCATCGCCCCTATCGCCATTCCCAGAATCGTGATCACCGCGACCGTGAACGACCGCTCCTTCCGCATCAGACGAAGGGCGTAGTCCATATCCTGGAATAGGATCTCCCGATGCTCTCGGAAAGCCGTCCCAACCAGGCCACGGCCAGTCTCCCAGCAGAACCGGACGTACGCCAGACGCCCTGCAGCCCGGGCGTCGCCTTGCTGTTCGTGGAAGACGGCTCGCATCTCGCCCGCGAAATGTTCGCGAAAATCCGCCGGGAACAAGTGCAGAAGTGCACGAAATACGCGCTCCGAAAGCCCCGCCGGGTGATCAGTTCCGACTTTCATGCCACACCTCAGGCGTGCTCTGGCCCCAGCACATGCTTGGCGCGCGCCAAGGCCAGCACCCTTTCCATACGCTCGGCTTCCGCCTCGGCCACAGCCTTGCCTAGCTTGGTCAGGCGATAGTAGCGACGCCTCTGATCGTCCAGGCTGAAGTCCGGACGCTCAGCCGATTCCTCGATCATGGTGTCATCCAGCAGCCGCTTGATGATGCCGTATAGCGTGCCCGTGCTCAGCCTGACCTCGTTGTTGGTCCTCCGGGCAATCTCCTTGCTGATGACATAGCCGTGTTTCTCGCCATCGGCAAGCGCCAGCAGGACATGGAAGGCTGCCGGGGTCAAGGGCAAGTAAGACTCAATGGCTCGTTTCTTCACCAATGGAATAACCTTTCATTTCCGCCCGCGCGAGCAGTGCGCGTCAGGATCCCGTGAACTTGTCAAATTCTCATTGCATTAGCATGTGCAACAGTGTATTAGTACGTGACACGACTTATATGCTCGTTTGCAGACTGAGTCAAGAAAAAAATGGAGGCTTTCATGATTACGCTGGTTTCCCTTGCCCTGGGAGTGCTGGTAGGAACGATTTCCGGAATGATCGGACTGGGTGGGGCTGTCTTCCTGATCCCCATTCTGGTGTACGGCTACGGTATGGATCAAAAGAGCGCCCAAGGTACATCGATTGCCACTTTGCTGCTGCCCATCGGCGCTCTGGCGTTTTGGAAGTACTACAGCGCTGGCCACGTGGACCTCAAGCTGGCAGCACTGCTGGCTCTCGGTTTCTTTATCGGTGGTTATTTCGGGGGTTCGCTGGCGCAGTTTGCGACCAATCTCCAACTCCGCCGCGTTCTTGCTGTGTGCTTAGCCGGAATCGCGGTAAAGATGTTTCTGCAAAAGTAATGAGTACCATCCGATGCTCGAGACCTTAGGGCCGATGCCATGCCGTCTCGCCAACCTCACTGCCTTATCCGCGGGTTGAAAGCCGAGTACAGCAGATCGGTGAGGAAGTTCACCAGCACGTAGGTCAGCCCGATCATCAGAATGCAGCCTTGCACCAGGTAATAATCGCGATTGGAAATCGCCGTAACGGTAAGACGCCCAATGCCCGGCCAGGAAAAAATCGTCTCGGTGACGATGGCCCCGGCCAGCAGCGCCCCGAATTGCAGGCCGACGACGGTGAGGATGGGAATCATCGCATTGCGCAGCGCGTGCCGGTAAACCACGGTTCGTTCCGGCAGGCCTTTGGCGCGCGCAGTGCGAATGTAGTCTTGCCCCAATTCTTCCAGCATCGACGTACGAACCATACGGGTGAGGATCGCCGCCAGCGCCCCTCCCATGGTGATCGCCGGCAGCACCAGATGAGCCAGCGAGCCCGAGCCCGACACTGGCAGCCATCCCAGCTCAATAGCGAAAAATAAGATGAGGATCGGTCCCAGCGCGAAGTTGGGGAACGACAATCCCAGCAGGGATACGAAGCTGAGCAGGCGATCGTCCCAACGATTACGGCGCAGCGCCGAGCGCACGCCGGCAGGAATCGACAGTCCGAGCGCGACGAGGAGCGCAGCCAACGTCAGTTCCATGGTCGCGGGATACGCTTGCGCGATCACATGGCCGACATTCTGATTCAGGCGCAGCGAGCGGCCCATGTCGCCGTGAAAAATGCCGCGCCAATAGTTGACGTATTGTTGCCCCAACGGAACGTCGAGGCCGTAAGCGTGGCGCGCCGCCGCCAAATCCGTGGCCGCCGCGCCTTCGCCCAGCATCTGCTGGATGGGATCGCCGGGCACCAGATGAATCATCAGGAAGACGACCGACACCACCAGCCACACCACCGGCAGCATGTAGAGCGCGCGAGTCAACAGGTAGCGCAGCATCAGTGGACCACGGGCGTTGTGCTGGGGGCTGGTAACTGCGGTTGCGGCTGCGCAATCTCGATCTTCACGCTCTCCACCCGCAGGCCGTCCATGGTCGCGACGGTGTAGCGGCGCCCTTCGTATTCGAAGCTGTCGGCGACTTTGGGAATCCTTTGCAGGTGAGCCAGCACAAATCCGGCCAAGGTTTCGAAGCCTTCGTCGCGGGGCAGGGGAATGTGGTATTGCGATTCCAGATCGCGAATATTAATGGAGGCATCCAGCGTCATCGAGGCAGCGCCGGGCGACAGCGGCTGTTCGCCGACATCGAATTCGTCTTCAATCTCGCCCACCAGTTGCTCCAGCACATCTTCCACCGTTACCAGCCCTGCGGTCGAACCGAACTCGTCCACCACCACGGCCAGATGGCGGCGGCGCACTTTGAACTCGATCAGCAAGTCCGGTAGCGGTTTGGTCTCGGGAACCACCAGCACTTCGCGCATGATGTGCCGCACCTCCAGTCCGCTCGGGCGTGTCACGGGACGCCCCGCAGCGGTGAAGTTTACTCGATACCGCAGCCAGCGCATCAGGTCCTTGGCGTACAGTACGCCGATGATGTGCTCGGGGCCGCGCTGCACATCGTAAATCGGTACCCGCGAATGCTGCTCGTCCACCACTCGTTGCAGCGCTTCTTCCAGGGAAAGATTGCCGGGCAGGGAGAAGATGTCGCGTCGTGGAACCATGATCTCGCGCACCGAGATGTTTTCCAGATCAAGGGCGCGAAGGATCAGTTCTTCCTGTGGCGGCCCCAGAATTCCCAACCTGCGGCTGGCGGATACGATCAGCTTTAGCTCTTCCGGCGAGTGCACGCCACCCTCACGTACCTGCCGCATTCCGAAAGCCTTCAGCACCACTCGGGTCGACGCGGTCATGAAGACCAGGAACGGCGATGCCAGCGTCATGAAGAAATCCATCGGCCCGGCCACCGCCAGCGCAACTCGCTCGGTCCTCTGCAAAGCAATCGACTTGGGAACGACCTCACCCAGGATGACGACCAGATAGGTCATCAGCACAAAGGCCAGCACCACGGCGACGCCGTGTGCATAGAGCCGCGAGTGGGGCAATGGCAAGAACAGTGGTTCCAGAATGTGGGCGATCGAGGCTTCGCCGATCCAGCCCAGGGCCAGGCTGGCAACCGTGACTCCGAACTGCACCGCGTTAAGGACGTGGTCAAGCTTCTGATGGAGTTTCTGGACAGTGCGCGCGCCGATGCGGTGCGCCGCGATCATCTGTTGCAGTCGGGTCTCGCGAACGCTGACCAGCGCGAATTCAGCCGCCACGAAGAACGCGTTTGCCGCGACGAGCAAAACCACCACTACGATACGCAGCACAACGAAAGTAACCATGAAGCAGAAATCTTACCATCGGCGCGGGGGTGAGTCAGATGTAACCTCACAGATGCTCGCTCCCCGGCTGCTGCTGGTCACAGCGTGCCGGGATCTCGCCCCATCCGCCTTTCCCAAACCGAAAGCTACAGCGTATTCTAGAGCGGCCAGCCATTTATATAACAGCGCGAGCCTACTCTAGCCTGGAGTTGCGCGTCTGGCGAACGGAGCCAACTTAACCTATGCGCCTTCTTACCCTTACTCGGTTGTTTCCCGCGTTCCTCCTTGCCACCGCGATTATGCCCAACGCTTTGACCCAAACCGTCGCGTACGGACCTCACTTGTGGGCGCCGCCCGTGGATCCTGCCGTCTTTGAGAAGCGCATCAATGAGCAACTGGAGACCGCGCAGAAGTGCGTTGACCAGATCCTTGCGGTGAAAGGCGAGCGCACGATCCAGAACACGCTGCAGCCCTACGATCAGGCGGTCGAGGCGCTCGACACCGCCGGCAACGGCGCCGGGCTATTGCAGAGCGTCGATCCGAACGCTTCCATGCGCGATCGGGCGCAGGCCATGATCCAGAAGGTCAGCGCCGCGTCGACTCAATTCAGCTTGAACCAGGCGCTGTATAAGGCGGTTGCGGCCGTCGACATCACCAAAGCTGATCCCGAGACCCGCTACTTTGTAACTCGCACGCTGTTGGAATTCCGCCTGGCCGGCGTGGACCGCGACGAGGCCACGCGCGCCAAGATCAAGACCCTGAACGACGAGATCACCAAGTACTCCACCGACTTCCAACGCAACACGCAAGACTCGGTGTTGAAGGTAGTGGTGAAGAATCGCGCCGAGCTCGACGGGCTGCCCGACGACTTTATTGCCCGGCACACCCCGGCCGCCGACGGCAGTATCACCCTCACCAGCGAGCCGCCGGACGTCTATCCCGTCTTGAAATTCGCCAAGAACGCCGACCTCCGCAAACGTGTCTATCTGGCCTACACCAACCGGGCTTATCCGCAGAACGTCAAGGTTCTCGCCGACCTGTTGCAGAAGCGCCAGGAGCTGGCCTCGTTGCTGGGCTACAAACATTGGGCCGACCTGAACGCCGCCGACAAGATGGCCGAGAACGGCAAGAGCATCGGCAGCTTCATCGATCAGATCGATGTGGTGTCGCGGCCCACCGCTACGCGCGAATACCAGATGCTGTTGGCGCTGGCCAAGAAGCAGGATCCATCGCTCACCGCGATTCCGATGTCGGACCGGTCCTATTACAACGAGCAGTTGCGCAGAGCCGACTACGATTTCGATTCGCAATCGGCGCGGCCCTACTTTCCTTACGACCGGGTGCAGCAGGGAATTCTGGATGTGGCTTCCAAGTTATTCCAGGTGACCTTCCGGCCCGCTAAAGATGCTCAAGTCTGGGACCCGTCGGTTACCGCGTGGGACGTCTTCGAAGGCGACCGCCAACTCGGGCGCTTTTATCTCGACATGCATCCTCGCGCCGGGAAGGACAAGTGGTTCAGCTCGTTCCCCATTCTCGACGGCAAGCTGGGACAGCAACTGCCCGAAGCGGCGCTGATCTGCAATTTCGCCGGCGGCAAGCCCGGCGATCCCGGCTTGATGGAATATAGCGACGTGACTACGTTCTTCCACGAGTTCGGCCACCTGATGCACTGGATCTTCCAGGGGCAGCGACAGTGGGCCGGATTCGGCGGCAACCTGGAAAGCGATTTCGTGGAAGCGCCGTCGCAAATGCTGGAAGAGTGGATGCACGATCCGAAAGTGCTGGCCACGTTTGCCCTGAACTACCAGACCAATCAGCCCATCCCGGCCGAGATGGTGCACCGCATGAATCGGGCCGACGCGTTCGGGCGCGGACTGTGGACGCGTGCTCAGCTGCTCTACACGACGGTGTCGTTCGATCTGCACAATGAAGCGCCCAGGACGGCCAGCATCGACAGTGCTTTTCCCGACAACACCAAGCGCTTCCTGCCTTATCAACTAGTCGAGGGCGACCATCAGATCGCGTCCTTCACTCATCTCACCGGCTATTCCTCTTCTTACTACACCTATCTGTGGGACAAGGTAATTGCGGAAGACTTCTTCGGACAATTCAATCCCAACGATCTGCTGGCTTCCGATATCGCCAAGCGATACCGCAAAACTGTTTTGGAGAAGACCGGCTCCATGCCGGCCAATGATCTGGTCAAGAATTTCCTGGGACGCCCGCAAAACGTAGACGCGTTTGTCGGCTGGATGAACCAGGAGTTCGAGGAGAAGGCAGGAACGCCGGCTCCGGCGGGGCAGTAGAGCAGTGTCATCCCATTAGGTTGTTAAGCCAGCCGATCGGGGCGATAACTAACCGGTGTCTGGGGAGTGGAATGCGAAGCGGGGGAAACGAGCGCCGCAGGCGGGAAGTTGAGCGGAGTCCCGTAGGGGACGGCAGAGGTTCTCACACAAACTCCCGCAGGCCAGCATGCCTTTGTTAACGTCCATTCAGGTAGCCTGGTTCGCCTTATACTTCTGCCTGCGATGAACCCGTCCCGCCCGGCGGGACGACTCAGTTTAGCCCAGGACCAGCCCGCCGCAGGCGGGCGCAGTCCTGGGTGGGCGTTTGATGAAACTGCGAGCCCCTTCAGGGGCGACAAATCATAACGGACCTCGCGAGTGAATCAGTTTTCCGAAAAGTCGAAAAAGCAGATCCCTCACCGGCTAAGAGCCGGTTCGGGGTGACAAAAAAATAAAGAGCTTGTAACGGCGCAGGTGAAGCTGCGACCCTTCCACCGTCCTTCTGGGAAAAATTTATCCAACTCGGGAAAAAAGTATCCACCCTAGATTCCTCCCGGCCTCATGCCGTGCAAGAACCTAAGAGAATCTAGGAAAAACGCCCGATTTCTTCCACACATCAAGGACGAGATACTTCCTCAACGACTGCCGCTGAGCCTGCGGCGCCTCAAGCGTCACTTCCTTCCGGCCGAACAAATTCAACGAGGAGTGTGTTCTTTGAAGCGTGTCCTGGTACTGGCAGTTGTATGCACAAGCATGTCGCTCGCTGCACTCGCGGTGAACGTTACCGTTACTTCCCCCGCCAATAATGCGCAGGTCAGCTCTCCTTTTAACGTAATTGCCAATGCGACCAGTTCTTATCCCATCGTTGGCTGGCACATTTATCTCGACGGGAACGACGTTTTTTCAGCAGGCCAGACGGGTTCGATCAATGCCACCATTAACGCCAATGCAGGCAATCATCAAGTGGTCACCCGTGCGTGGGATAGCAGCGGGGCTTACGGCAGCGTCTACCAAACCATAACCGTAACTGGCGGCGGTGGTGGCGGTGGGGGCAACAACGGCTTACCTACTCCTCCATCATGGGCCGTGGTGTTCAGCAATATTGAGAATCGCGGCAACTGGCAATGGTGTAACTCACCGGGATGTGCCGGCGGCAGCGGCGACGGCGCCTACTGGATGGCGCAGCACCAGAGCAATCCTTCACTCGACGGCTCCAGCATGGAATTCTTCAACTCCGGCGTGTGGGACAACGCGCTGTGGTTCCAGAAACTGGGAGCTAACAACGGGGTACACAATTTCCTCTGGGACTTCTACTTCTACGTCGACAGTAATTCACAGAACGGTGCGCAGGCGCTGGAGTTCGATGCCTTCCAGTTCGTGCACGGCTATAACTACATGATTGGTAGCCAATGCGACTACGGCCGGGGACTCTGGGATACCTGGGACGAAGCCTCGGGTCACTGGATGCCTACTTCAATTTCCTGCCCGAAGTTCAGCCCCAACACCTGGCATCACATTCAGTGGTACGAGACCACGAATACCAATTCGCACCAGTACACCTACGTCACGTTGGTGGTCGACGGCCACAGTTACCCGGTCAACGTCACCCGCAACGCCCGGAATCTGGGCTGGGGTGACAACCTGGGGGTGCAGTACCAGCTCGACGTGAACGCCAGCGGCGAAGGCTACCACGAGTGGGTCGATAAGGCGACTCTGAGTATCTGGTGATCCATTCGTTGGCAGCCAGTACCTGAAGGGGGCTTCTAGACGGAGCCCCTTGTCCGCTTTTCGCTGCTTTACTTTCCGCCGACCCATAATGAGCGCCAAGGTCGGAACAAATTGTCGGCCGCACCCGCCCCTAGCACCGCTGCGCGGCACGCCTGAGTTTGCCCAGTTGTTGTCGGCCGCCAAACACTGCCAGACCCAACTTCGTGGCAGAAGGATTTCAGAGTCTACACTGAGTTTGTTTTCTGTTCTGCCGAACGACAGCGGCCCGGTGTCCCCATCTACCCACGAGCCAAGTCCGAGCATGCGAGCAACCGGCGATTCTACCGGCTTCAACCATAGCACTGCGCTCGGTGCTCGCCGTCACTGACAACCCGCCCTGTAAAGATCCAGCCTTAGCTAGATTTTCAGGACTTGCTTATGGTAATCGCATCGGAATTGAAGCCCGGGATGGTGATCCGCAGCGAAGGTCAGGTTTACAAGGTGCTGGAGGTGGAGGCGAAGGCGGGCGCCGCCAAGATGGGTGGCGTGGTGAAGGCGACGCTGAGTAACCTGCAAACCTCGCGTCTGCTGGACAATCATTTTCGCCCGCAGGAGCGTCTGGAAGAACTTGCACTGGAACGCTACAACATGGAGTTCCTGTACAGCGGCGAAGACGGCTCAACCTTCATGAATCCCACAACTTTTGAACAGGTGGAGATCACCGGCGAGATGATCGGCCCGGCCAAAGAATTCTTGCAACCGGGAATGGAGCTCCCAGTGGATTTCTTTGAAGGTAAGCCGGTGAACGTCGTCCTGCCGCAAATTGCCGAGGCGCGCATCGCAACGACCGCCCCGCCCGTCCATGCGCAGCAGGACAGTGCCTGGAAAGAGGCGACTCTTGAAAATGGACTGCCGATTCGCGTGCCTCTGTTCATTGCTCCGGGAGAGACAGTGCGCGTGGAAGTAAAGACCGGCCGCTATGTCGATAGGGTGCGGGCAGAGCGCAAACACGGCGTATAGCGCGGATAGAACTCGAACCTACTTCTTGACCGTTTCCTTTTCCAGCTTTTCCAGCTCTTGCGCCAGTTGCTCGGCTTGTTCCCGCAGATGACGGATTTGCTCGGCCAGCGACGGTGCGTTCTCCTGGCTCGCCGCGGAGGTTGGTGCGGCAGCCGGAGCAGCGACTGGGGACGCCGGGGTTGCGGTCAAGTCAGCCAAGGCTTCGTCGAAGGTGTCGCGGTAGATGAGGCGATCACCCATGGCCAGCACCACCTTCTTCAGCTGAGGCATGCGCGCTTCGTTTGCCTGAATGTAAATCGACTCCAGATACAGGAAGCCGCCGCTTACCGGAAGGGCGATGATGTTACCGCGCAGCACGCGTGAGCCTTGCTGGTTCCACAGCGTAAGGTCCTTGGAGATGTTCTGGTCCTGGTCGATGCGCGATTCAATCTGCATGGGGCCGTACATCAATTGCTGTTTCGGGAGCTGATAGAAGACGAGTTTTCCCAGCTGATCGCCATCGCAGCGCGCGGCCATCCAGCCGATCAGATTGTCCTTCCCGCGAGGCGTAAAAGGCAGGATCAGTAAATACTCGGGTTCCTTCTCTCCAGGCAAGGTTGCCACCACGTAAGTCGGCGCGATGGGCTCGGGCTGTCCCGACTGGCCGTACAAGTCGCGCGCGACCTCCCAAATGTCTTCCTTGTTGTAGAACACCTGCGGATCGCGCATGTGAAAGATCCGGTAGGCTTCCGCCTGGGTGCGAAACATCGCTTCGGGATAGCGGGCGTGGCGGCGCAAATCGGCTGGCATCGCTGAGGCGGGCAGAAATAACTTGGGAAAGAGTTTTTCGTATGCCCGAATGATGGGATCGCCGGGATCGAATACGTAGAAAGAAATCTTTCCGGAGTAGGCGTCGACGGTGGCTTTCACCGCATTGCGAATATAGTTTGCGCCTTCATCAATTCCAGCCACCGGAAGCGGCGCCGAATAAGGATGATTCAGCGAAGTTGTGTAGCCGTCGACCATCCAAACCAACCTGCCGTCATCGGTGATCACCAGGTACGGATCCGGATCCCAGTGCAGGAAACCGGCCAGATGCGTCAACCGGGCTTGCACGTTGCGATAGATCATCATGCGGCTTTGGCCGGTCAGATAGCTGGTGAAGACAATGTTCGGCTCGCCTTGAGAAATCGCGGCCGCAAGCTTCAGGGGAAACGAGCCAACTGGGAAGCCTCCGGTGCCCTGGTAGGTAGAGTATTTGTTCTGGTCGCCGGAAGGATAATCGAACTCTTCGCGCGCGGTATGAACAAACACCGGGTCCTGCGTCTTCTCGCCAAAATAAATTTCCGGCCGCGTGAGTTGAAAGGCGGGTGACTTGATCTCCGGCGGAGCGTTCTTGATGAGCAGAACAGGCAGGCCGTCGGGAGTAATTTTGTTGACCTCGGCCATCACCACGCCGAAGCCGTGGGTGTAGATGAAGCGCGGATTGATCCAGCTCTCGCTGGCTTCGGCCGACAACTGGGTGACATCAATTTCGCGCGGGGATAACAAAACCTGCTTGATGCGGCCATTCACGAAATAGCGATCCACATCGGTATCGGGAAACGTGTAGTAAGGGCGTAACGCCTGAATCTGCGTGATGGTTGCGTTGTAGGCACGCAGGTCCCACAGCCGGACATTCGCCAGCAGGGTTGCGTCTTGCACTGGATCGACCACGCCCTGACCAGAAGGGGTGAACGGGCTCTCGGTAGCATTGCGATTCAGGCCGAAGGCCGCAGTGGTCGCCTCGATGTGCCGCTCGATGTAGGGCCGCTCGATGGAGATCTCATTCGGCCGCACGTACACTGCGCGCACGATGGCGGGCACGGCCAGTTGCACCAGGAAGCAGGACATCACCAGCATGACTGCCTGCTTGAACTTCGACATCCAGACCAAGGGCAGCGCCGCCAGCGCTGAAACGATCAGCAGCCAGCGGAGCGGGAGCGTGATCTTCACATCCACGTAATCGGCGCCGGTCATGAAGGCGTGGGAATTAAACAGCAGGTCGTAATTGCCCAGATAAACCCAGGCCGCAAAGCCCAGCAATAAAATCGCAGCCAGGATGCGGACAAAAGGCGCACGTGCGGCGCCCGGCAACCGCAAATAGCTACCTAGAGTCAATCGGCTTCTTGGTCCCAACCAGCAGTTGCCCGTAACGGATTCGTTCCACCAACTGCCATCCCCGGGCGGTGATCCAGAAGAGCACGGCACAGAGAATCGCCAGCACAAAGATAAAGCTCAGCAGATCGGAATAGAAAGGCAGATCGAAGAGGTAGAACGGTAAGGCGTGGGAGAAGACGTGGTCTTGCCAAGCGTCAGCTGGGGCAGCCAGCCCGCGCGATCCGAAAAAGCGCATGACCGTCCAGAAGTCAATCGAGGCGGACGCGAACAGGATCGCGATCACGGCCAGGGCGACGGGAACCAGGCGAGAGTACGTGGGGTAATCCCGTGAATGGACGCCGGCAAAGTGCAAGCCGCGCGAGTGGGATACATAGAGCGCGATGAAGGCCAGCAGGGCTCCCACGGCCGCCGGGGCAATGCTGTACCACAGCATGCTGAACCAGGTATCAACCTGCCCAACCTCTTTCCACCAGTTGTACTCGATGAGGAAATTGGCCGCAGTGGGGATGGTCCAACCGAGAAACGCTAACGAAAGTAATGCGAAGATGAAAACACGAATATGAGAAGGACGCATAAAAGCGATTCTTGATTGCCCGGTAGCAGCACCGCTCGCAGGCGGCCTTCATCTTTGAGTACTGCAAATCGGCGCCGGGTTACGGCCAAGCTCATTGTATTCCACCTGCAGGAGCCATTCTGTCCATCCCCGCCAGGTCCGCTCAAGTACAATGGCTGCCATTCTCCGGAGGACCTTCATGGCTTCGCACATTTGGTCGCAGAGTATTGTGCTGCTTCTGCTGGCTCTTACGGCATCCGCCCAGAATCCCCAGCTATCGAAGACGGTCGAGGAGTTCGTGCGCGTGCAAGCCCCCAAGGTTGTGCTCACGCATGTGCGGATTATCGACGGCACCGGTGGCCCGGCGGTCGACGATCAGAATGTCGTGATCGAGGGCGGAAAGATCACGGCGATCGAGAAGGGCGCCGATGTGCTGGCCGCTGCCGGTACAACCGTTCTGGATCTTCACGGGTATACGGTGATGCCGGGCATCGTCGGCATGCACAATCACCTGTTCTACATCGCGCGGCCTAATCTCGACAGCCAGCGGCATTTTGATCCGCCGGTGCTGGTGCCGCAGATGACGTTTTCGGCGCCGCGGCTTTATCTGGCCGGCGGCGTGACTACCATGCGCACCACCGGCAGCATGGAAACCTACGCGGACCTCAACCTGAAGCACGACATCGACGCGGGAAAGCTGCCCGGACCGCACCTCGACGTGACCGGTCCGTATCTGGAGGGCAGCACCAGTTATTTCATCCAGATGCCGCATCTGACCAGCGCCGACGACGCGCGCCAGACAGTGGAATACTGGGCCGGCCAGGGCGTGACCTCATTCAAGGCCTACATGAACATCACGCGCGCCGAGCTGAAGGCGGCGATCGATGCGGCCCACCAGCACGGGATCAAAGTCACCGGCCACCTCTGCTCGGTTACCTATAAGGAAGCGGCCGAGCTGGGCATCGACGATCTGGAGCACGGCTTCTTCGTCAATACGCAGCTTGATCCCGACAAGAAGCCGGATGTCTGCAGCGCAAGCGCCGGCGAAGAAACGCTGGCGCACATGGATCCCAACAGCGCCGAGGCGAAAGACCTGATCAACACGCTAGTCAGCCATCACGTCGCGGTTACGTCCACCCTGCCGGTCTTCGAAGGCGACCTGGGCGCAGGACTACCGCCGCTGCGCCAGCAAGCGTTGGATGCGATGACTCCGGAGGCGCGGGAAGATTTCTTCCTGGTCCGGCAAAGGCCGGCCTCGGCGCCCGCGCCCGGTCGAAAATCGATTCGGCATTGCTTTGGAAGCATGATGTGGAGCTGGAACATGCCTTCGTAGCCGCTGGAGGATTGCTGCTGTCCGGCCCCGATCCCACCGGCCGTGGCGATGTGTTGCCTGGCTTCGGGGATCAGCGGGGAATTGAGCTGTTAGTCGAATCCCGATTCTCTCCTGTCGAGGCCATCAAGATTGCCACCTTGAACGGCGCGATTTACATGGGGAAAGAGAAAGACATCGGCTCAGTGGCGACGGGAAAGAATGCCGACCTGGTGGTGATGAAGGGCGATCCGGCGAAACAGATTTCCGACGTCGAAAATGTCGAAATCGTCTTCAAGGACGGCGTCGGCTACGACTCGCGGAAATTGCTGGAGTCGGTGCGGGGCAGGTACGGACAATATTGAGGGAATGAAGTAAGCGGTGGTGCGATCCGAATGCAGTGTCCCCTGCCAGCGTAGTGGCACCTAGTCCGTTGGGAGACCCCCCGGCTCTGCCGGGGAGGCAGTAGAAGTTTGACAAATCCAGGAGTCCATCGCGGCGACTCCCAAACGTGAGCCGCCAAAGCACACGAAAGGGAGTTCGCGTGGACGAGATGGAAAGCCTAAGCCATACCAGGGGGGTGCAAATACCATGTGGTGTTTATCCCCAAGTGCCGCAGAAAAACTCTGTATGGGGAGCTTCGGCGGCGCTTAGGCGAGGTGTTTCGCAAGCTGGCGGAGCAGAAGTAGAGTCGGATCGAAGAGGGACACCTGATGCCCGACCACGTGCCCATGAGGATCGCGATTCCGCCCAAGTATGCGGTGTCGCAAGTGATTGGGTTTATCAAAGGGAAGAGTGCGATCCACCTGGCACGGGTGTACGGGGAGAACAAGAGGAACTTCGTGGGACAGAACTTCTGGGCGCGTGGGTACTTCGTTTCCACCGTAGGGCGGGACGAAATGGTGATCCGCGAGTACATACGGAAGCAGGAGGCCGAGGACAAGCGATTGGACGAGATCAACCTGTGGCGCTAACCGGCCACCGTAAGGTGGCTCAAGCAATCGGGGCCGCGTTAGCGACCCCGCACAGCCGCTTTGAGCGGCTCACAATCTAAAGCCCCCGGCTCTGCCGGGGGATACTTACTGGTGCGCGATCTGGGTCTGGTATCAGATTTGGTGAGTCTTTCGTGGGCCGCACGTTTAAGTAGCCGATGGGAGCCTTGAACGGGAAGCGTCCCAATTTCGCGGCCTTCTCCATCCCAACTCTGGTTCGTTCAGCATTGCGATCACTAAAAAATTGGTTCATGAGGCCGTGCATGTTAGCAATCATGTTTCCAGCAGCGCTCTCATCAAGCTCTTCCATTACCGACCTGAGGAACACGCCAACGGTTCGCAGTTCGGACATGACTTCGATCTGGTTCTCCATGTTCCGAGCGAAGCGACTCAGATCGTGAACAACGACATAGCCCACTGCACCCTTTTTCGACCTGATGAACGCTAGCATTTCTTGGAACGAGGGACGAAGAACAGTGCGGGCTGATACGCCATCGTCATGAAAGACGCCAGCAACCTCAAGTCCACGGCTCTGGCACCATTCTCGGCAGCGAGATTGCTGCACTTCCATGCTCAGGTTTTCTAATTGCTCTTTGGTTGAAACTCGTATGTATATGAGTGCGACATTTGGCTGCTCTTTCAACTGCCGTTTCTTTGCCATGTATTTACCCTGTGACTCGCTGAGGAAGAGGGGCATTCTTTAACTGCCCGGCTCTGCGCTGGCTATAAGCGGCCAATCGCGCTAAGTCGCTCTGCGTCTGGCGCACACGTTTCAGGTGCCGCAATGCTTCGGATAGCAACTCAGAGGCAGACTGGTTCTCAGGCATTCGCAGCCGGTAGTGAATCCATTTCCCATCACGTCTGGGTTCCACTAGGCCAGCCCGCCGCAAGGCAGCAAGCTGACGCGAAACGACTGGTTGCACAGTGTGCAGCACTTCGACCAGATAGCACACACAGACCTCGTGCTCTGCGAGGATGCTGAGAATCCGCGACTGCAAAGGGTCAGCTAGTGCGCCAAATACGCGCCCAAGCCACTGTTTTGTCTGACCGCCGCTCATTTCTAAACATATACACTATTTGTTATATGAAAGCAAACAGAGATAAACCTCATCGTCAGTGTTATAGAATCAGCGTGAAACCCGCTCGAGAAATGGAGGCTTGCTCGCCGTTTCGGACGATTTGCTCGTACGGTCTGCTGCGCCACAATGGTATGTAAAAGCTGTTCAGCTCAAATACCTGAAGGATTTTCCTATTGTGGAAGCTGCGGGACGCGGTGCACTCCAGCCACAGTGGATGACCTTGCACAGCGAATAATGATGCTTGAGCATCGCCTTAGTGCTGCTGATCAAAAGCAGTTTGAGATCGAAACTACCGAGAAGATAGCAACAAGATTAATGTCGTGGGCCAAAATGTTCGCTTGGTTTGTAGGCATTCCAATCGGCATTGCTGCGGCGGCACTTCTATTCACATTCGGTAAAACATTCAAGGACCTGCAAGGGATTGCTGCCCATGCTAAGGATTCGGTTCAGCCGATCTTGGATCAGGCTGCAAAGCAAGCTGAGCAGGCAAAAGCAACTGCAGCAGGCGCCCTCAAAACGTCCGAGGAAGCGCGCTCAGGCGTGGACGACGCCAAACGAAAGATTAACGCGTTGGATGCTATAACAGGCCAGCGTACCGCAGAAGTGCGACAGCTATCTGCGAACCTCGACAGGTCTCAAGCGTTCGTAGCCGCACTTGAAAAGCAAGTCGATGCTGGTTCGCAACGAGTAGCGCAGCTATCGCAGAGGGTTGAGACCGCTAATAAGGAACGCAATGCTGTCCTGCTCTCAAACATCTATCCCCAATTCGGAGAGCGGGTGGTCTCCACGTCACAGGGTTGGGTCGATCCCTCGAAGAAGCGCACATCAGATGTTTACATCAACATTATGATTGCAGCGCAAAAACCGGGTGTGAATCCGAATGTCGATATATCGAAAGTGGCCAACTTGATGTCTGCTTTGTCTAACAAAGAATATACAGTTTCGGTCGGGGATTTTGCCCTCTATGCCAAAGGCCAAAATTCATCGACCGGAGTAGTTAACATGACTGAGCGGGACGTCTGCAAATCCGTTGCACCACCATGCATCATCTACCTGGTACCGAGTTTGAAGGAGAAAGCCGAAGAGGTTGCACGATTGTCATCTGGCGTTCAAACCATTGCGGCGGACAGAATCAAGTACAGCGACCCCAAAACGTGGCCAAGCGAGGCGCCGTATCAAGAACTGCTCACGAAATCAGGCATGGATATCTTAATGGTTCTGGGCACACGCCCTTAACGGTCGGCAAGAATTATGAGATGAAAAGTGGGATACGCGCTGTTCTGCGTATCCCGCTGTGCTCACTAAGCAGCAAATGCAGTCGGCGTGAGCGGGCTAGTGAAGACTGCGCATGGCTCGACTTCGACGAACTCCGCCGAGGTGCGGCCTTGCTGCTCCTTGAAGGCTTGTACCACCACATCACCGAGCGCAAGCAAATGCTCAAGCAGTTGCGTAGCGTTCTGGTCTGTCATCTCTGGACTTCCTAACGCAGCCCGGAGTCTTTCGATAGTGACGGGTCGTGCCTTCGGGTCAGGACGGGCTGACTCCACAGCGCTGGCTGTGCCTTTACGTCCTTGCCGAGAGAGGGCAGACAATTACATCTTTCCTCAAATCAGCAAGCGGCCTGCATATTGTGCATTGCTCGGATCGTAGTTTAGACGTAACCGTCCGGCGAGGTCAGTAACCGGAAGTAACCGGAAGTAACCGGCTTTCAATTACCCATAAAGTCAGCACCGATGGTTGCCCCCAGTTCGATATCAGTGAGACGGGACAGGCCTCTCCACATGACCAAGTTGCCGGGTGGAGAATCGGTAGCACGAGCGAGATAGCCCCCGAGTTATGCCACCTTGGTTAGATAAGTGGAGAGTGTCTCTTTGCGCCTGCGGGTAGGCTTGTCTTTCACCAGTGCATCGAGCAGCCGAAGCTCTATCCTGGTGAATGCCAGTTCCGGTGGAGCCTCGGGTGCCGCGCGGTTGATCATGGTCATCCAGAAGATTCGCCAACTCAGGATGCAGAGGACCGCCAACAGATTTACCAGCCGCTCCGCCGTTCGCAGCTTCGCCTCCTCTGCCTTGCAGCCGGACTTCAGGATCTTGTGGAACGTCTCGATCTTCCATCGCATGGAATACCAGACCAGTTTCTCAACGGCCTCTTGGCGCGAACACACCGGCAGGTCGGTGAGCAGTTTCCAGTTGATTCTGTCCCGTCCGTGCGGCCTGCCTCGTTCTTGAGCGTGGATGGCGGTGAGAATCAGTTTCGGGTAGTTTTTTTGCTTGCCCATGGGCGGAAGAACTACGAGACGACAGTAGCGAATCTCCAGCACGGCCTCGGACAACTCGCCTTTTTTGTCTCTGACCTGTATGCGGTGCAGGCCTTGAACGCGCACCTGCTTCATCTCCTTGCCGATCGTGCTGGTACCGTCTCCGGCGAGGCGGTCGACGCAGGTGCGCACCAGAAAGTGGGTGCCCATCTGCTGGGCGGTGCAGAACAGTTCGTAGATGTCGCTCTCGCGATCGCCGATGTGGACACAGCGCTGGGGATCATTCAATAGGGCGCTGGACTGCCTCAGGTTTTCCAACCAGCGGACGCTCTCCTTCTTTTCGATGGGGACTCGGGTGGGGTTGATCTTCTTCTTCAAGGCATTGCAGCCATGAAACTTGTCTCGGGTCCAGAACTTGATGGCCACCAGACCCAGCGGCAGACCTGCCAAGGTGACCGCTAGACTGGAGTGCATGGAGATGCCGCAGACGGTATGGTGGCGCACACGGCCCAGATTGTCCCGGCCCGCGGTTGAGTCGTGAAGAACCCCCACAGCGGTCACATCGTCACGTCGGTAAATGAACTCTGTCGTGTCATGAAGAATCAGAACCGGCCCGTCGCTGGCGGCAAAACGCTCGCGGGTGGACTGAAAATGTCCGGCCAAGATCTCTTCTTCGCTAACCTTGCCGTTCGAGAAAAAACGATAGGCAGCCTTGGTGTTCGCCCAATCCTGGCAAACCCATGGGATGCTTCCACCTAGGCCGTCGGAGAACTGCTGTAGAAGCTTGCGAAATCGCTTGCCCAGCCGCACATCTCTGAATTGGGAGTCCGCAAGTTCTTGATCAATCCAGACATCGCTCCGGGAAGTCGTGCAGCCGAGATCTTGCTCAGCCCACCTCAACCGTCCCTGCTGTTCGTTCATGACGGCAGTTCAGCATCCGCTATGCCTGTCGCATAAGTGCTTACCCTGAGGCTGAACCTATTTCACAAACCGCCCACCCCCGACCCATCCAGCCAGACTTGTGGGTAATTGAAAGAGTAACCGGACGCTTACGTTTAGACGCTTGTAGACCCGCAATCAGAAACCGCAAGCGGTTCCGAAATGGGAGAAAGCATCTCACGAGCACTGATGCTTTTATGGGTCTTTAGGAGACCGCTGGACGCCTTCGGATGCGGGGAACACCCTGACCCTCACCGGAATCACATAGACGTGTTGGCGAACCCGCGAATCGACAGGACGAGCCCGCGTAGATCATCAAAAGCCCAATGTTGCTCGGACATGCGATTTGGAACGAAAGCAGCCGTTCGCACCCCGTTTTCGACGACTGCAAGGTGCGAGGCTGTCCAAGTAGTAACTGCCTCGCAGTAAATTAGTTATATGTGTTTGAAACACGCACTTTGCTACAAAGTCCGCACTTCTCAGCTGTGTGGTCAATAGACATTGTTTCCAGCTACTCTGCGTAGATGGACGCAGAAATCCGCAAGCGGCTCCGATGGGTGGAGCTGTTTCTCCGCATTGAGAACCACAGCGTGGTTTGCCTGAAGTGCGGGATATCACGACCGACGCTCCGAAAGTGGGTGCGGCGCTATCGGGAACAGGGAATGGAAGGTCTGTCCTCCGGCAGCCGCAGGCCCAAGTCCTCACCCGCAGTGAAGATTCTGGGTCGTCATCGCGAATGGATTCGCGAGTTGCGCAAACGCCGTCTCGGTTCCCGAAGGATCCAGAACGAACTCAAACGCGTTCACGACTTCGCTGTATCCCGAACCACAATCGAAAAGGTCTTGCGGGCGACGGACGCGAAGCCCTTATCGCGGCCACGCCGTCCTCGCAAAGGCAGTACTCGGTACGCCAAGCACATTCCTGGCGAGCGTGTTCAGATGGATACCTGCAAAATCGCGCCAGGGACATATCAGTACACCGCGATTGATGACTGCACTCGAGTTCGGGTGCTGGCGATGTACCCGCGCAGGACAGCGGCAAACTCGTTGTTGTTTCTGGAGCGCGTGATTGAAGAGATGCCCTTTCCGGTGCAGGCCATTCAGACGGATCGAGGGCGAGAGTTCTTCGCCTACTGCTTCCAGGAGAAGCTGATGGAATACGGGATCAAATTCCGCCCGATTAGGCCCGCATCGCCGCACCTGAATGGCAAGGTGGAACGCTCGCAGCGCACCGATCTCGATGAGTTCTATCCGACGATCGATCTAAAGAGCTCCGACCTCCAACAACGATTGCAGGAATGGCAGGACCACTACAACCAGTACCGTCCCCATGGATCATTGCACGGTCGCACACCCTGGGAGGCCTGGCAGGAACGCCTCGCAGTGACACCTTTCCATGACGAAGTGGAAGCTGGTTACGATGCGTCCGCCGAGCGCATTCGCCACCCGGATTATCGAATGGATCTGCAGTTGGCAGCCCAGAGCAATAGGAATCCGCCGCCTAGTTGGGGGGCTCTGCCCCCAAACCCCCGAGATTTACCGCATTCGGGCAAAAATGGCTGACTTTACAGGGGGCGGATCAGGCCCGCCCCTCAGCCACTTCGGCACTGAGTCGGCGCTCGAGTTGCGTCTCCGCAGCGCTCTATCCTCCGCTCAGATTCGAGCAGTTTACTGCGAAGGCTGAGAGGCGGGAAGTGAAACGATGTCTGTGTGCCGCACATCTCAGCACATCCCTCGCACCTCAATAGTGCGACGTTCCACCTATCCTGCCAGATACCACCCTGACCCGCATAAACACTGGGTTTGGCGTGCGCGAGGGATTACACCGTAAGCACAACTTTCCCAGCCACCTACCGCGTGCCTTCGATGTCGTTCTGCGCCCTGCCATGACTTAGAGTGCTGATTCCAAATCAGATACAGGGTAGATCGGCTCTTTTTCATCGCTAGTATCGTCGCACCCTATTTTTCAATCGGCGCTTTTCGGTGGGGAGCAACGTGAGGTAGGATTACTTGCGCTATGGCCTGATTTCGACAGTTACGCCCGAAGGGTCTCGGCTTGTATATTCTTTCACCATGAATGCAGAGTACCTGTGGCTGACAGGGGAGACGTCTGCTTCCTCAGCTCCACACAATGGGAATGATTGTAACTGTTCGCCATGCTCCGGGTGCAGGACGTGGGAGTCTGCCCGAGCAATCTCTAGTTTTTCAACTCTGCATACTCTGCTTTGGCTTGCTTCAAGATCGGGATGTCCGGATCAGCGTCTTTCCAGAGCGTGAGGAAATCCTTGTAGGCGGCGCGGGCTTTGGGGGTGTCGCCTTCCAGGTGGTAGGCGCGGGCGAGTCCCAGCCGCGCCAGCGCGCCCGTCCAGCAATTCCAGACGATTCCGCTGTGAGCGAGGATTTTCTGAAACTCGGGGGCGGCGGCATTGCCCTGTCCCGCTGCCAGATATGCCTCACCCCGAACATAGGTCGGATAGAGACAGGAAAGATTGGCCAGGAACAGGATTTGCCCGTACTCAATTGGGGGCAACGCGTTCTGCAGATGATTGGTGGCTGCAGCAGTATTCTCGCGATTCAGTGCCAGTTGCGCCCAAATCGCGGGCAGCCACAGGGATTGCACTTGGGTATCCAGCGGAAAACGTTGGTTGAGGTCTTGCGCCAACGATTCGGCCCGTGCCGCATCGCCAGCCATGGCAAGGGCAAGCGCGGCTTCGACCTCGACGCCCTGACTGGTCGGGGCGAGGCTTAAGGCCTCGGCCGCTGCCCGCTTGGCTTCCGTAGCATTGCCGAAAGCGGCTTCGCGAAGCGCGGCATTCTCCTGCCAGATGGCTGCGTTTTCCTTGCTGTCGGCGCGGATGGCTGCATCCACCGACCGCTTGGTCAATTCCCGCGCCTTGCCCAGATGACCTGCGTAGGCCTCGGTGTCAGAGGCCAGCGAAAGCCCAAAGTGTTCAGCGTCGGGCTGGCCCGCAAACCACAGTTGCTGTTCTGCCGCCGCCCGGGAGTCCGCCCCGAGAACCGCCAGTGTATAGAGGGCGTTGTGGAATATGAAATTATCCAGTTTTCGCGCTTGCGCCTGCTGGATGGTTTGCCGGGCTTGGTCGAATCGCTGTAAGGCAAGTAGATTGTTGCCGAGATTTTCGTAAGGGGCGACATCATACGGGTGCAGCCGGATGTTTTCACGATACGCAATCCGCCGCCTTCTCATATTCTCCCTGTCCGCTGTACACCAGCCCCAGATTGTTACGGGCGGAGCTCTGTCGCGGGTAGCTCGCAATCATCTCCTGAAACGTTTGTGCCGCCTTCTCCAGTTCCCCGGTTACAAACTGATAGTAGTGAGCAGTAATCGTCAGCTTTTCCTGCTCGCTGGCGTGTACCCGCAACGCAAATGCCTTGGTGTAATACTCGCTGGCCCGCCCTGGCTCGGACAGACTGGAGTACTCGTTGCCTAGAGCGTTGTAGGCCAGCGCAAAATTCGGATCAAGCTGGATGGCGGTTTGATGGTAAGGCAGGGCTGCGGCAGGCCCTTTCTCGAAATGAGCCTTCAGACCCAGCGTGTACGCCTTCAGAGCTTCGAGCGAGGGGGTAGTCGCGTCGGCCAGCGGAACATCAAACTTCTGCACGGTTGCCAGCGACTCGCCCAGTTCTCCCCGCAGCTTGGATGCAGCCTTGCCCACAGCGTCGAGCACTTTCTCTTTGGCCGATGCCGTAATCTGCTCCTGCGCCAGCGAGTCGCCACTCTGGCAATTCACCGCCTGCAGTTCCACCACGTATTGACTGCCCAGGCTGGCAATCGATCCCGCAATGTAAGCCTCGCTCCCTGCCCGCTGGCAGAGCTCGCGTGACACCTCGGGGGTTAGTTTGGTGCCAGCCGGACGGGACATCAGTTTCAACGTCGCCGCGACCTTGTTCTCGGAAAGCACATTTAGAAACGGCGACTGGCTAAGAGCAACCCGGAGCGCCGTCTTCAGCGTGTCGTCGAAAACCGGGTCGCCTGTGCTGTTGCTGAAATCGGCGAGCACAATGGTGTCTTTTTCCGTGAGCGCCCGCGCCTTGCGGGTGCGTAATAACCAGAGCCCTATCGCCAGACAGATTGCCAGTATTGCCGCGCCAACGACAGTCATCCATCGAAATGGAATGGATATTGTGGGTTTCGAGCCGGTCTCAGATATTGCCTCTGCGGTTCGACCCGACCCTGTCCCCCCCTTCAGCAGTTTTAAGTCGCTGCGCAAATCGACAGCGCGCTGGTATCGCGATGCTCGGTCTTTTTGCAGCGCTTTGTCGATGATGCCGCATAGATCGGGTGGTACAGAGGGTGTCAGCTCGCTGGCCGGCAGCGGATCGCGATTCACAATCGCATCCAACACGCTGCCAACCGTTTCGCCGGGGAACGCGAGCTTCCCCGTTACTATCTCGTAGAGTACCGCGCCAAAAGAAAACAGGTCAGTCCTGGCATCCAGCGGTTCGCCCTTGGCCTGCTCGGGCGACATATAAGCTATCGTGCCCACTATTTGCCGTGCGGCATTCGTGCGCTCATCGACCGAGGCGGTTGAAGCCTGGCCTGCGGCTGCGGCCGATCTTTCAGCCGCCTTTGCGCTGGTCACCTCGGCAAGTCCGAAGTCCAGCAACTTGGCCTGGCCCTGATAGGTTACGAAGATGTTTGCCGGTTTGATGTCGCGGTGGATGATGCCCTTGCTGTGCGCCGCTTCCAGTCCATCGGCGATCTGCATGGCCAGATCCAAGGCCGTTTCTACCTGCAGGGGCTGGTCGGTGATCAGTTGCTGCAAGGTCGAGCCTTCGAGAAACTCCATGGCCATAAAGGCCTGCCCGTTCTCCTCGCCAATGTCGTAAACCGTGCAGATGTTGGGATGGTTCAGCGCGGAAGCGGCACGAGCCTCCTGCTGCACCAACTTCAGCGAAGGCCGGTGGCCCAGGGTGTCGTCCAGGAACTTGAGAGCGACGAAGCGATGGAGGCGCAGGTCTTCAGCCTTGTAAACCTGACCCATGCCGCCGCTCCCGATCCGCTGAAGGACGCGGTAATGGGAGATAAGGAGTTCGATGACAGGCTCCCCGGCAGGTTCAGATGACCTGCCGGCAAAGTTGGCTGCAAAAAGCGGCCTCTTTGCCGGATTCGGCGGTTTTGATTAGCTGGCGTAAAATCGCCATTGCACAAGTGATCCCGCTGGCCGGATCATGAGTGTAGTCCTGTTATCGCCATTCAGGCACGAGTAAACTGTCATCGTGACACATGGAAAGCGCTTAGCCGCGCTGCTCTATCGCATCTGCCAGGGGAATAGTGCTGACGCTCACTCTGTGCTTGAAAGTGAGAGAGCAACGCGATGACGAATCCTCTGTCCATGGCTTCCGCGAATGAATTGTTTAGTCACAACTATTGGGCACGGGACTGCGATCTGCGCGTCTGTGCGGTGTTGACCGAGGAACAATTCCTGCGCAGCCTCGGTAGCAGCTTCGAATCTGTGCGCGATACACTGGTTCAATATGATGGGGGCGGAGTGGCTCTGGCTGGAACGCTGGCGCGGCCAATCGCCAGGGGACATGCTCCCGGCGCAGCAATTTCCTTCGCTGGACATGATCACTTCGAAGTGGGGCGGGGTAGAACGTGAGATGCGGGATTATCTAGCCCAACTGACCGATGCGGACCTACTACAACCAGTTAGTTACAAGAGCGCAAAGGGAGACACCTTCAGGTATGAACTCTGGAGACAGATGATTCACCTTCTAAGCCACCAGAGCTACCATCGCGGTCAGCTTGCCACCCTCCTGCGGCAGTTAGGTGCGCATCCCCCTGCCGTGGATTTCCTTCCTGGTTATCGCGCAGGTTTCGACAAGGTTTAACAATCAAAGCTGGGTGGGTAGCTCGCCAACTGACGAGAAATCGCCATTACACTCATTGAGAGGGTTGGCCACCAGAGGAGTGCGCGGTAAGAGCATATCGATCCGCGCTCCACCATGACTTGCCGATTGCACAATGTGCAACTCGACATGGTTCCATACAACGTAGGGATATACACTGCACTCCCCATCAGCACTCGCTCACCGCCGGTTTTCGAGGCGTTCCAGCGCATATTGCCGTTAGATTGCCGTTTGGCCGCGTGTTTCGCGGAGCGTGTTGACCGACCTTAGCCAGCTAAGAAGCTGGTTCCAACTGTCAGTGATTAGGGACGCCAAGATTCCACGAGAGTTACTGGCTGTTGAAAACTGCGGCACGGGGTGACGGTGACGCCACGGTGACGCGCAGGGCCTAATTTTCATTCGGGGGTGGGCCAAGGATTAGGTAGACCGAGCAGGGTTTTGGCCATGCCGTCTCTCGCTTCCATCCGACCCGTCGCCTCGTTCGGGACGTGCTGTTTCAATGGCCAGATGTCCGTTGACAGAGGCTTAGCAGCCCAAGGATTGTGGTATAGCTCCGGCTCTGCATACGCCATCGTAGTAGCTGAAAGGCTGACGGCAACGGCAACAGCACTTAATTGGCGGTTTCGGGGCCCTTGTTCCGCTCTCTTGGAACGATGGACAAAGCAGGGAAAGCCAGAAGAAGGCTGGGTGTTTCCGTCAAGCGCTCGCGAAGGGCACTTGAACGGCGACATCACGAAAGACCGACACGCGGCTGCGCTGGAAGAATCGAAAGTGAAAAGGTTTGAACCTTATGTGCTTCGACATACTGCACTGACCCGTTTCGCTGAGTCGGGCTGCGACGTTTTTACTCTGGCGAGGACAGCCGGGCACAGTTCGATAACGATCACTCAGCGTTATGTTCACCCACAAAAGATGCGGTGGAGCGAGCCTTCGCAACGTTTTTGTTACCAGTGACAATATGACCAAGGTCAGAAACCCAAGATTATAACGGAGTCCACAGTGGCAATTGATGATGAGATCCAACAGAATTTGGGCAGCTCGCAGATAGTTCCGGCGTGTCACTTCAGATCGTTTTGCGTAATGCGACCGTTGTCGCCGGAATCGCCTTCGCTGCGAGTCAATCAGAGTCCCTGTTGCAGTCGATGGGCATATTAGGGACGGCGATTCTGGCGGCGATGGGCGACGTTGGAAAGGGAAGATTTCGCGAGCGTCTCATCGAGCTTTTGACAGCCTTGAAGCAACGCATGGATGAGATCGGCGAACAGAAGATTGACCATGATTACATCGTCAGTGAGGAGTTTCAATCGGTCCTTTTCGATGCCTTCGATCAGTTGAAAGCATCGCATGATCGCAGCAAGATTCATCTGTTGGCCTCAGCTCTGGCAAGCTGTGCCACGGTCGAGTTCTCGGGTGAACAACGAAAGGAGCTCTTTGTGTGGCTTGTCCGCGATCTCACGCCCTTTCACCTGCGCCAGTTGAGGGATCTAGCAAGTGAGGCACCGCGGTTGCAGGGGTTTCCACCGGAGGTGCAGTGGGCCAATCGCGTGACGGTGAAGGCTCCGACTGGAGAGGCGTTAATGATCCTTCAGCAGCTCGCTGGAGAAGGGCTTGTGGAAGAAGAGCTGGAGAGCCCTCCTCTACCACACGCGCCGCATGCCGTCAGTTCTCCAAGGGAGGCGGCAGACTACGTCGATGATCTACTCAAATCCTTAGCACATCCACCCCGACGCTGTTTCCGGTTGACCAGGTTCGGGCGTGATTTTATCGACTTTGTCAAACTTGTCGGTAAGTCTCAGGAACAGGGCGACGATGAGAAGGAAAAGTCGAATCAGGATAGGTTCACGAACAGCTAAGCGAAGCAGACAAGCTGACCGAGTGGGCACAAAATTGGGCACAGTGTCAAAAGGCCCGAATACTGAACCGTTGCAAGTTATTGGTGCGAAAGGGGGGACTCGAACCCCCACGGTTTTACCCGCCAGATCCTAAGTCTGGTGCGTCTGCCAATTCCGCCACTTTCGCTCTTTATATCAGGCGTTTTCTGCCACGTGACATTTTACTGTGTGGGTTTTTGGATCCCCAAAGATTGCCACAACGGGGGCGATCCAGCGCCCCCTGAAATGATATTTTACGCTCCATGTCCCGGGCTTACCCGGCAGGCTATATTTTTTCGTTGCGCTGCCTGCCTCTGTTTCACGATCATTCAAACGGCGCTGTGGATTGATACCGAGTCTTTCCATTTGATGTTGCACCCTAAGCTCGGACGCTGCTGCTGAGAGATCGGTTCGCCAGCCAGCAGAGCGTCCATTGCCTGGCGGAGGTCGCGGCCAGTCACCGGGATACCGTTGCCTGGCCTGCTGTCATCAAACTGACCTCGGTAGACCAGTCTTAGCTCTTCATCGAAGAGAAAAAAATCTGGTGTGCAGGTCGCGTCGTAGGCTTTGGCAACAGCCTGGGTTTCATCAAACAGGTAGGGAAAGGTAAAACCTGCCTCCTCCGCCTGCTGCTTAAGGCTGGGTGGCGCATCGTCAGGATGCGTTGCGGCATCATTGCTACTGATCGCGACAACGCCCACGTCCTGGCTTTCATAGTCCTTTCCCAGCTTCGCGAGTTCTGCTTCGATGTGCTTCACGAAGGGACAATGCCGGCAGATGAACATCACAAGTAGGCCTCGTCTGCGAGCGATCTGCTTTGTGGTCATCGGCTCGCCGGATATCAAATTGTTCAGCGCGAATTCCGGAGCTCGAGTTCCCAGCGCGAGCATTGCTGATTCGGTACGAGGCATGGTTGATTTTTCCTTTTTCGACTGGAGTTCTGATTAAGTCCCTCAGCGGCTAAAGCCGCCATCAAAAAAAGGGCGAATTTACGGACGGTCTAAAGACCGTCCCTTTCAAAACCGGGCATGATCGGAGCTTCCCTAGGTGGTAACAGTAAGTTTCACGCCCAAGCCGGAGAGCCGTTGCCTGAGTACATCGGCTGATTGAGGCGAATCGAATTGCATTGCCTTGATTCCAACCTGCTGCGCTCCTTGGACATTCGGTTGGCGATCATCGACAAAGAAGCAATGCTCCGGTGGAAGACCCAGCAACCGGGTCGCGTGAAGAAATATCCCGGGTGCAGGCTTTGCGACTCCTACCTCGCACGAATACACGCGAACATCGAATTCCCTCATCCAGGGGTGCCTCTGGTTAACAAAAGACAACATGTCTGGCTGGATATTCGACAATACTGCGGTTTGCATTCCTGCAGCGCGCAATTCCCGGGAAAGTGCAATCATGCCTGGATTCTGTCTACCCCATTGCTCGTTGTCTAACCGAACGAGTTCCCGGACAGCGTTATGGGTGAGCCGCGTACCGCAGAGATGTGCGACACGCTCCCAATAGGTTCGTGAATCAAACTGGGCGATCTCGTAGGGATAACGGTTGTTCCAATATTCTTCGAGAAAAGACGGCAGCGGGACGTCCATTGTGGCAGCCATATCCTGCCAGTCTTGCTCGGTCGGCGCAAAGGTAAGGACGCCCCCGTAGTCGAAGATGAGAGCACGTATCAGCTCCGATTCCGGAGGCGTAGCGACCCGCGACTTAGCCGTAGAGGACCCTGTATTCATACAGATTATATTGTTGCAAAATCCTGGAGGACGCAGATCCGAGTCCACGTCCCCCGCTTTGGTTAGACGGTCACCAGTTCCTTCTCATCGACTTGCGCCGGGACCGCGGTCTCCTCCGCAACCCGGTGCTGTTCGACTTTCGTCGTCCATCCGCGAGTAAGCTTCACCGCCTCCTGCCAGCCACCATACAGCTCCCGTCTGCGAGCCTCGGACATCGCCGGCTCGAAGACCTTGTCAATGCCCCAGTGTTCAGCAATCTCGTCGGTGCTCTTCCAGAAACCGCAGGCCAAGCCGGCCAGGTAAGCGGCTCCCAGCGCCGTCATCTCGGTTACCTTTGGTCGTACAACCGGTATACCCAGGATGTTCGCCTGGAATTGGCAGAGGAGATTGTTCTTGGTGGCGCCACCATCGACGCGAAGCTCGGGAATGCTAATGCTTTGATCAGCAACCACGGCATCGATGATGTCCTTGGTTTGATAGGCCATAGCTTCCAGGGCAGCACGAATCAGGTGATCACTCGTGGTGCCACGAGTAATCCCGATGATGAGTCCGCGCGCATACATGTCCCAGTATGGGGCACAGAGCCCGGAGAAAGCGGGCACCAGATACACGCCACCCGTATCGGGAACCATGTTGCCATACCATTCCGTGTCTGCTGCATTGCGAATCAGCCTCATGTTGTCACGAACCCACTGGATGGTAGCTCCCGAAACGAAGATCACGCCTTCAAGGGCGTAGTTGATCTCGCCGTTCAAGCCCCAGGCAATCGTGGTCGTCAAGCCATCGCGGAAGAACGGCTTCTTGCCGATGTTCATAACGAACACGCCAGCGGTGCCGAAAGTGTTCTTCGCCATGCCTGGCTTGAAACACGCCTGTCCAAATAAGGCAGCTTGTTGATCTCCGGCGTCGCCCAGGATCGGTATGGCAGAGCCGAAAACCGACTTATCAGTGACACCAAACTCCGCCGACGAGGGCAGTGCGGTGGGGAGGACTGCCATTGGAACCTTCATCTTCCGACACAGCTCTTTGTCCCACTTCAGATCCATGATGTTAAACACCATGGTTCGCGAGGCATTGGAGTAGTCGGTCACATGAGACTTCCGGCCGGTCAGGTTCCAGATAAGCCAGGTGTCGATGTTACCGAACAGCAACTCACCTTTCTCCGCCCGCGCCCGGGCGCCTTCCACGTGATCGAGGATCCAGACGATCTTGGAAGCGGAAAAGTATGCATCATTGATGAGGCCGGTTTTCTCGCGGATCTCCTGGTCCAGACCTGCTGCCTTCCAATCTTCGATGATCTCGGCCGTTTGCCGCGAACCCCAAACGATCGCGTTATAAATCGGCTTGCCCGTATTCTTGTCCCAAACAATGGCGGTTTCGCGCTGGTTGGTGATTCCGATTGCCGCTATGTCGTCGGGAGAGATCTTGGCTTTGGCAATCACCTTGCGCGCCACGTCAATCTGGCATTCCAGAATTTCTTCGGCGTTGTGCTCAATCCAACCGGGTTGAGGAAAGATCTGGGTGAATTCTTTGGCAACATCACTGACCGGCTGTCCTTCCCGGTTGAACAGAATTGCCCGGACCCCGGTGGTGCCCTCGTCGAGGGCCATTATGTAATTTTTCATGACGGTTCTCCTCGTTCCTGCGTTCCTTCCCGCACACACAGTGGCTGGACGGGATTGTTAAGCCGGCGCAATACTAGATCGAGCACGCATTGCGCCGGCGAAGTGGAGATCGTTAAGCCTCAATTTCGTATAACTTGCTGTAATCGTCGACGCCGTAAAGACCCCAAGTCTTGATCGCGACATCGAGCTCACGATGCCGCTTGGCAGCTTCCTGCAGTTTGGTGCCCTCCATGACAGCCTCGATGGCCTGCCGGAAGGCAATCGCTCCTGCTTTGGGCCCCATCACATGGGCATGAATGCCGGCTCCGACGCCAATTATGAAGTCGTATCCCAATTGATCGATGAGGTAGGGAACCATGCCGGGCGTAACGCCACCACCGACCATGTTGAACGTCGGCTTGATGTCGTACATAGGCGAATGCGTTACCTGGAAAACACGGACAAACTTCTCGTTCAAGGCATTGAATTTTGCCGATGGAGCAACATTGAGCGTGATGTCGGCGCCACAGAGGCGAATGAGCTTCTGGGCTACTTCCGTGCTGATGCCCTGGAACGGCGACACCGTTTGCGCGCCTCCATAGCAGGTATGGGCGCAGATCGGAACTGGAATGTCCGGATCTTCGGCGAGCATCCGAAGGCCGGAAAAACCGGTGCCAAAGACGTCAACCATAATCGCGTTCGCTCCGGCTGCGATGGCTCGGTGTGCGTTGTCAGCCAGGCGGTTTACTTCGTCGGTAACGTTGACGGTGTAGAGAGTTTTCTCTCCCTTTTGCTGGTCAGCCAACCGTGCGGCCGACATATAAGCCTTGACGCGCTGCTCGAGCTGCGAGAAAGCGGGACTGCCGGCTATTAGTTCGTCATCTTTTATCCAGTCGGTTCCACCTACGGCTGCCTCGTAAAACAGCTTCGCACCTTCTTCAGGCGTGATTCCGGTACACGGCTTGATCATGTTGTTCAGCAGCGGCCGTTGGGGAACGCCGAGGAGCTGCCGCACCCCTTCGATACCGAACTTGGGCCCTTTAAACTGCTTCACGTATGGCTTAGGAAATTCCAGGTCGACCAGCTTCAGGTTCGGCATCGAAGAGATGTTGCCGATCACGGAAGAGAGCATCAGGGGGATGTTGTCGTAGAAGTTCACCCACGGAAACGCCACTCTCAAGATGAAGTACCGGGGCTGGTCCTGAGGCAGGTTTGAAATGAGCTCATAGTTGGGAACGCTGTAGAGGCCGATGACTTTGGCTGCGTAGTTCTGACGTACAGCTTCGGTTTCACCCGGCACGGTAGTCCAGGAACCAGTTGACTGTTCGACGGCCAGCGCCGCCGCTTTTGCAATCACATCGGCATGCGCACTTGCACCGATGAAGTAAGTTGCTACGATGTAATCGTCGCCGACGATACCTTCTATCGTCGGAAAGAGTTTCGAATCATAGAGTTGTTTCATAGCTCCTCCCGCCAACGGCTGCGAGTCTGGATTTTCAATACGCCATCTGCCTTTAATAAGCCTCGTCGCTTGGTTGCAACGACAATCGGAAGCGGAAACCGATCCAACTCGTAAGCGAAGTTGCGAGTCGATCGAATTCGGAGAACACATCCACGGGAACGCAGCAAGGAAAGTTGTGCAAACGGAAAGCAAACACAGATAAGCCGCCTGAACACACGCACGTTCGCGAAGGAAGATCCCTTCCTATGCATGTCTTCAGGCGGCTCGTCGGATGCGATCTCTGCCGCTAACAATGAAGAGTACGGCGATCAGACTCGGCCGTCTAGGATGGCGGTCACGGTTGTCTGTGACAATGGCTCCAGAATCTCCGGTAACGGAGCGTCCTGCAGCACACGACCTTCTGACTCAGCTCTACAAAATCCATAATGACGAATCGCTGGTGGCTACTGAGCTCACACCATTTCGCCCAAGCTCTTCAACCTGCCTCATGCTGGTGACCAGCCCAGTGGCAATGATTGGAAGATGTGGCAGAGCAGCGTGGATCGCGGGGACGGCCAATGGGGCCGCCACTGCTGGCAGTAACTCTATTACGTCAGGGGTAAAGTGATGCAGCGAGCGGGTGATATTCCCCACCGCTATCGAGTCGACAAGAAACGTTCGCTGCACGGCGATAATGCCCTGGGCTCGGGCGGCCCGCAGAACCGATTGCCGAGTCGAAACTACGCCCGCAATGCCCAGTTCGACGAGTAGCTCCACTCCGTCAGCATCCTGGGCAAAACCCGTTATTAAATCCAGATTGGCGACGGGGAGTTTGCCGGCAAAGCGGAGCTCTCGTACGACATCGCCGATGCTTAAAGGCGTTCCGAACAGTAGCCACATGATGGTTGCCGGAGAGGCAATGGCAGCCGCCATGTAGTCCAGGCTGCGTATCGCTGGGATGATTCGCGACCTATCGAGCAACGATTGCACGCTCTCACGGATTCGGGGGTACGTGGCGCACCGTTCGAATGATTGCTTCACCGCGAAGTTAGAACTATCGTTCGGATCGTGCTGCCCGGATTCTGCGCTCGAGGCCTGGGACAATGCTGGCTTTTGCCCCGTTTCAACATGGCCAGGCATTCTTTGCTCCTGAGCCTGCGAGACGCCAGCGCTGAGTGGCTGCGTTTCAGTGTTCGCACTGCACTCCTGCGACGGTGCCCGCATCTCCATCACTAAATCAGCCACCATTCTCTTGAGCGTTCTGTTCTCTTCTTGCAGCTCCCGCAACCTCAGATCAGTGCTTGAGTTAGAGCCGTACTCTTCTATCCAACTGTTAAGGGTTGGCTCGTCGATCGAGTATTTGCGGAGTATTTCCGTGATCTCGCGGGCCGCTTCCGAGCGCTTGCTGAGGCTGCGATCTTTTTCGTCAGTAGTGCGGCGTTTACTCACGGTCTTCCTTCGTAGCTGTCACGGAAGCTGTACTTCGAATCTTATCGGAGTTCGGAGCGGCTGATACAAGAACTTCAGTCGTTCAATGCTTCCGAGGCATCTGCCACCGTCGGCCTCCGGCTGCCCCTGGAGCGTTTGCGCGGCTTCCGGACAACGGAGAACCACGAAAGATCACATCACAATCGCCATTCGCTCATTTGCAGCCAAAGGCAAGAAGGCTATATGCTCTCGTGTCCCATGAAAACCAGAGCCATGATCTCGCGCAACGTTCGTCTTGTGGGATTTTTCTGCGTAGCCTGTTTCGCCGGGTGCCTTCTCCACGGCGCCTCTGCCGTGGCGCAGCAAGTCGATCCGAACGTATTTTCCGGTATGCAATGGAGAATGATCGGCCCTTACCGAGCCGGCAAGGTGAATGCGGTTGCCGGAATTGCCGAAAATCCTGACACCTATTATTTCGGTGCCAACGGCGGCGGCGTATGGAAGACCACTGATGGAGGCACGGTCTGGAAGCCCATCTTCGATAGCCAGCCTGTGGCCTCGATCGGCGCGATGGCGCTGGCTCCCTCCAATCCGAAGATCATTTATGTGGGCAGCGGAGAGAACAACGTTTACTCCGACATCACCTACGGAAACGGCGTTTACAAGTCCGAGGACGGCGGCGAGACCTGGAAACATCTGGGCTTGGAAGACAGTCGTCACATCGCGCGCATCCTAGTCGATCCCCGCAACCCCGACATTGTTCTGCTTGCGGCCATGGGGCATAGCTACGGGCCCAATGCCGAGCGCGGAGTTTTTCGTTCTACCGATGGTGGCCGCACCTGGAATCGCGTCCTGTATAAAGACGATCTAACCGGCGCCGTCGATCTCTGCTTCGCTCCCGGCGATCCGCGGATTGTCTACGCGGCGCTCTGGCATCCCATTCGCAAACCCGGGGAGTTGGGAACGTTGTTCGGTCAGGGCAGCGGCATCTACAAGTCGACCGATGAGGGCGTCACCTGGAAACAGATCACCGGCTCGGGATTGCCTGCCGGCGATTGGGGCCGCATCGGAGTAGCGGCGGCTCCGGCCACGCATGGACAGCGCGTCTACGCGCTCATCGAAGCGAAGGATGAAAACAACGGGCTCTACCGCTCCGACGACGGGGGAGAGCACTGGTATCGCGCCACTACGGACGATCGCATCATTGGTTACTGGTACATGAGCGAGATCTTTGTTGATCCGCAGAATCCAGATGTCGTCTACGTGCCCAAGCAGTCGCTTTACCGCTCCACCGACGGTGGTAAGACGTTCACGGTGATCAAGGGCGCGCCCGGCGGCGACGATTACCACACCATGTGGATCGATCCCACCAACTCGAAACGCATGATCCTGGGAGTGGATCAGGGCGCAACCATCAGTGTGAACAACGGAGAATCCTGGAGCACCTGGTACAACCAGCCCACCGGCCAGATGTATCGCGTGGCACCTGATCACGCCTTTCCTTATTGGGTATATGGACCGCAGCAGGACAGCGGAACGGTAGGCACGTCGAGCCGCGGTAATGATGGCCAGATCACCGAACGGGACTGGTTCCCAGTGGGACCAGGCGAAAGCGGCTATACCATTCCCGATCCGCTTGATCCTGACGTGGTTTACAACGCAGGTCCGGCAGGTAGTGTAGTTCGACTATCCAAGAAGACCGGACAGGTGCGCGACATTTCTCCCGCTCCCATCGCGTTCGAAACCAAGTATCGCTTCCATTGGAATATCCCCTTGGTCTTCTCGCCCCAGGATCCGCACGTGCTCTACCTGGGAACGCAATTTGTGCTGCGGACCGTGAACGGCGGTACGACTTGGCAAGCGATCAGCCCCGATCTCACGCGTATTCCAGCCGACAGCAAAGAGCCGAAAAAGCCGCGCGGCTCCATCATGACAATTGCTCCCTCGCCGGTACAGGAAGGCGTGATCTGGGTAGGTACCGATGACGGTGCGGTGCAGTTGACGCGCGACGGAGGGGCCGCCTGGCAGAATGTCACCCCGCCTGCAGTCACTCAGTGGAGCGCCGTGCCGCTGATCGAAGCGTCGCACTTCGATGCCGGCACCGCTTATGTTGCGGTCAACCGTAATCCTCTGGATGACTTGCGTCCGCACATCTACCAGACCCACGACTTCGGCCACAGCTGGCAGGAGACGGTAAATGGCATCGGCGATACCGATTTCGTTCGTGTAGTGCGGGAAGATCCGGTGCGCCAAGATCTGCTGTATGCAGGAACCGAAGAGGGAGCGTATGTCTCTTTCGACGGCGGCCAGCACTGGCAGTCCTTGCGTCTGAATATGCCGACGGTGGCAGTACACGACCTCGCCATCGAGCAGGGCGATTTGATCGCGGCAACGTATGGCCGCGCGTTCTGGATTCTGGATGATCTTTCGCCGTTGCGCCAGATCGATCCGCAGTCACCTCCGACCACTGCCGTTCTGTTCAAGCCGCGGCCGGCGATACGGGTGCGCCGCGACGAAAATCAGGACACGCCGCTGCCGCCGGAGATTCCCGCCGGAAAGAATCCTCCTGACGGCGCTATCCTCGACTACTATCTGCCGGCAGCAACCACCTCCGACGTCCAACTGGCGATCTACGATTCCGAAGGGAAACTGATCCGGGCTTACTCCAGTGCGCCGCTACCGGATTCTCATGAGCAGCCGCTGCAGGTCGCGGAATACTGGGTGGCTCATCCCCAGCCACTGGTCAAAGGCCCGGGCATGCATCGGATGGTCTGGAACCTGCGCTACACGGACCCGCAGGCAGTGCATGTGCAGACTCCCTATAACTATCCCATTGCTGCCATCGTGGGCGAGACTCCGCTTCCGCCGGAAGGCCCGCTGGTGCTGCCGGGCACCTACGAAGTCCGCATGACGATAGATGGCCAGACCTACCGTCAGCCGCTCGAAGTGAAGATGGATCCGCGGGTGAATTACGAGCGGTATGCACTGGAGAGTGCCTTGGATTTAGAGCTCAAGATTTCAGCGGCTCTAGGGCGAAACTATGCTGCTTATCAGCAGGTGACGGATCTGCGTTCGCGCCTGGCTGAGTTTGCCAAGGGCCAGGCAGCCGCCCCCTCGACCAAGGCGGCGGTGCAACTCGATGCGAAAGCGGCGGGGCTGGAAGGCAAGTCAGTCGACATTCTCGAAACTCCTAAGGGCGGCAGCTTGATGACAGCCAACGATAGTCTGATCGCGCTGATTGCCCTGGTGGATGGTGCAGACTTCGCGCCCTCTGCCGAATCGGTTGCCGCCTTGCAAAGAGTCTGCGTGGCTATGAACAGCACACTTGCGCAATGGCAACAGCTCAAGGAAAAAGACCTGGCAGATTTCCGCAAGATTGCGGACTCACAGAAGGTCGGTGCCATCCCCGAATATCCCGCGATAGCGGCCAATACAGACTGCGGCAAGTAGGGCGCGCAGGTCAGCGTTCCTAAAGGGCCTCAAGGTATCCACCTCCCTCGCGATTGGCGCGCAAGCATCCGCGTGTAGCCGTTCCTACGGGTGAACATCGTCCGCGACTCCACGAAGATTGCGCACCTCAGCGAAGCTCTACAATGGTGAATCCCAGGCTCAGCAACATGCTGTTAATCGTCTGGCGGGCGTTGGTCTCGGCGGTTTTCAAGATTCCGTCTTCCAAGGCGGAGGACTGAAGTTGACGCTCGGCTTCCTCGCGCACCTCGCCTTCCAGATTGGGATCGGGCGAGGAGAAGAGTCCGGTATCGCGCGAATAAACCCGCGTCTTGGCGTTGTCGAGGCGAACGGTGAAGATTTCGGCGGGCGGCAGATGAATCGAAACCCTGCTCCCATGTACTTCAACGTCGCCCGGCTGGAGTTTCGACAAATCCAATCCGGCAATCACTTCGCCGTGCACCACCAGTAGCAGTCGATCGCCGGCAAGAAAGTTGGGCAGAATAGGATTTTCGCGCTCTCCGCTGATGATTTTGTCCATGGTGTAGCTGACGGTCTCGATGCGTTGCAGAGCGCGAATCTGGCGGACGACGGTGGGTTGGTCCACGCTGATGTGAACCTGTCCGCCTCGCAGCATGCGGCCGAGTTCGTAAAGCCCCAATCCGGTAAAGGCCCATAGCGCGGCCCCGATTGCGACTACCGCCAATACGATTCCTACCAGGATTCCACGAACCCAAGAAAAGGAACGGGTACTCTCGGATCGTGGCAACTGCAAATCAGTAGCAGCCATGGAATCGAATCTTACTATAGGATGCGCCTTTCTCTTCGGTTCCGATAAGGCAGCGTGAAAACGTCTGGTGGGCTCCGATTCGCAAAATTGGTGGACGAAAGGCTACCCGGAATTGATGGACCCTGCTTCGGCGCCTCGGATGATCAAGCGGATTTATTTAGCAAATTAATGCGAATCGGGATATATTCCTTCACCAACATACCCAACAATTGGAGACAGCATGAACTTCACTCGGCGGGAACTCCTGGAGCGTTGTGCCATCTTTGGTGCGGTCACACTGGCAACATCACTGCCGGTCCCGGCCCTCGCCACGGCATGGGACGAGGCCGAGAAGAGCCGGCAGCCCACTCCGTTTTGCGAACTGGGTCCGTTCTACAAGCGGCAGGCTCCCAACACATCGATGATGCGCGTGCCGGGTGATTCCGGGATGCCGCTGACCGTCTCCGGCGTAGTGTACGATATTCGCGGCGAAGTCGTTCCCGATGCTAAGGTCGAAATCTGGCAGACCGACAACTTCGGCCACTACGACATTGAAGGTTACCGCTTCCGCGCCGTGCTCGAGCCTGGGGCGAAAGGCAGCTATGCTATCCAGAGCATTATGCCCGGACACTACCCGACGCGGGTGTGCCAGCATGTGCATTACCTCATCACGGCGCCAGGGCACACGCCCCTGATCACGCAGTTGTACTTCGCCACTGATCCGGTATTCGAGGGTAATCCTGACAAGAACTACACGCGCGATCCCCTCATCACCAGCCGCGAGTTGGTGCGCCCGGTTGTGATCAAGGGTGACCCGAAAGAGATCATCGCTGCAGTTAACTTCGACTTGGTGATGGAGACGCTGTGATGCGCAAGTTCATTGTGGCAACGTTGCTGTTGATGTGTGCCTCGACCGCGGCTGTCGCTGCCAAGCCAATCGCCAAAGTACAACTGCCGTGCGAGTCGTCTTTTCAGGTACTCTCGCCCACCGGCGCTCAAGTAGCCTTGCAGTGTAAAGACGATAGCCTGCATCTGGTTGACATTCCCGAGGGAACACAGCGAGATGTTTTCCCGGCGGAGCACGGGGCGAACACGTTTATCTACTCTTCCGATGGACGCTGGTTGGCGATTGGTTTCGTAAATGGCACCGTGGAAGTGCTTCCTACCCGGAACAGCGAGGCCTCCAAACACTGGAAGGCAGACTCGCACCGGATCGATACGTTGTATTTTTTCCCTGATGGGAAAACCCTCTTCGTCGGCCCAGTGGACAGTCCCGGCCAGGTATGGGAACTCACAGACACACCAAACCTCCGGGCGACCTTGCCGGTCGACTTCGGTGGGATGCCCGTCTGTGCCGTGAGTCCCGACGGCAAGCTGCTGGTCGCCGCGGGTGACGACACCGTGATCCGGTGGTACGACACCGCGACCTGGAAAAAGACACGAGAGTATCAGGGATTCTTGCTGGAAACGTTTGCACTGGCGTTCACGCCGGATGGGAAGTACCTTTTGGCGGGCGGCGCCGATTCGCGCATTACCGTGCTGGATGTCGCCTCCGGCAAGCAAGTTCGTCAACTACCTCCCGAGGCGGGCTCGTCCGTGCTTGCGATCGATTTTTTGGGCGACCCTCAGCAGACAGCAGCATTTTACTTCGACGATGCTGAAAGCAAGCCTCCACACCTACTTCTTTGGGACCTCGCGAATGGGAAGTCCGTGGCTTTCGAGTCCGATTCGCCGTCCACCTGCGGCGGCGTTGTCGGAGGCAGGTTGTGGCTGTGTAGAGCCAACGGCAAAACGCTGAGCATCTCGCAGTACGAATAGGCGCTACCGACAGGGCGAAATGAGGAGGCACTGCAATGACCGTACTGAGAGTTTGCTACAAGCATGGCATACGGTTCGATGAGGGCTACTACCTCTCGAAACACCTGCCGCTTGCTGGAGGCGTCATGAGTCCTTATGGCGTGAAGAGTGTGGAACTGGTAAGGGTGACGATGACTGCGGATGGGGCGATTCCTGGATACCAGATAATCTTCTCCGCTTACTTCGAGTCTCTTGCAGGCCTGCAGAGCGCGTTACAGAGTCCGCAGATGGGCCAAGTCCTTTCCGACATCCAGAACTTCTACGACGGTATGCCCGACATTCTCATCGGCGAAGTGGTTGCCTTGCCTGCCTGAGACAAAAGCAACAATCGACGGATGACGGTGAGGAATGCCTTCCGGGTGGCCCCGTCAATCGCCTGGCGTTCCTCACGGAGGCTCCTCCTCGCGGTACAGCACCACAGAGTGTCGCAGTGTGGCTCGCGCGGCCATAACCGCCATTGCGGCAATAGCGACCGCCCCTCCCAGGTCGAAGAGCAGAAAGCGATATCCGGCGATGTTGGCGTAGGGATGCACCAGAAGCACCACGTTTCCCACTGCCAGCAGAATGCGGATTTCGGTTGGACCGAAGATGCCCTGCGAAAGGTGGAAGTGTCCCATGGTATAGGTCGCCAGGTAGCTTTCAATAGACAGTACATAGAAGCCCAGCAGCATGCCGGCCGCAATCTGCCAGTGCACGTAACCCGAGCAGGCAAGGCCGGCTACGAGCGCCAGAGCCCCGAACGTGTCGGCCATGTGGTCCACGTAGAAACCGTAGCGCGGGCGCTGCCGATCGCGGACTCGTGCCAGCGTGCCATCCAGACTGTCGCCCAGCCAGTTGAGAACAAGAAAGACGTTGACCAGCCACAGCGCGCGTGGGTCCCACCGTGCCAGCCCATAGGCTGCACCTGCCAGTAGCTGCGCAATAAAGCCTAGCGCGGTCAAGTGATCTGGAGTGATGCCAGCTGGCGCTCGCCTGGCCAGCCAGATCAACGCCCGCTTTTCAGGATCGGCGGTCAGCGATTTGTGTACGCGGAGCGCATTCACAAACCCACTCTCTCTTCGGTCGGCAAGCATGGCTTCTCTCACGTAGCCCTCGCATCCTTGGCTCTTCATTGGGTCCTTCTGCCAGCGTTTGACGGGAGCGCATTTCTGATAGCCCTCGAAGTGAAGTGCAGCTATTCTCTGGGTATTTCCTCGAAACTGCAGCAGGAGTTCAAGAGCCACAGGAACCTGGTCGTCAGTATCAACTCGCATGATTCCCTCGGGGGCAGAATGCTCAAGGCGGTCTGAGAACGCAATGCAACGCATCTCAAATGACTCCTCATTTGGAGATCATTGTGTAAGTCGCTGTAGTGCCGGAGGTTAAAAAGAGTCATCGCTTTGCTATCAAAGCCGTGGCAGACTGCTATTCATCGAAAAACTTGACACTGAAGCTGGCGTCGGCTGACGCGGCCCGGCACTAGCTCGGACTCGCAAACGTGGCTACACTGAAATTTGACCGATGACCCCTGAGGCATCAGACCGCCTGTTTCGCTTTGGAGCGTTCGAAGTAAACGAGGCCGCTGGCGATCTGCGGAAAAGCGGCGTCCGCATTAAGCTCCATGCGCAGCCTTTTCAGATCCTGCTCAAGCTTCTGGAAAGGCCCCATGAGCTGGTGACGCGCGAGGAGATGCGGCGGCGGCTTTGGGACGAAGACACCTTTGTCGACTTTGACCACGGCCTGAACACCGCCATCAACAAGCTTCGCGAGGCCCTGGGCGATTTGGCATCCCAGCCCCGGTATATCGAAACCGTTCCGGGGAAAGGTTATCGCTTCTTAGCTCCGGTGACGTTGCCGACAACTGACTCGAAGGTGCCGCAGGCGGCGATCTCCGCGGGGCGTGAGGTCACATCCGCCACGATCGCAGTCACCGCCTTACCTTTCGAACCCTCGTCCCAGGCGAGTTCCGCAGAGGCGGCTAAAAAGGGAGGAGTAAGGACGTCGCCAGGCAAGATTCTGGCCGCGCCGCACGAACTTCCCGGCGCTTCCCGAAAGCTGGTGCGGATTTTGCTACTGCTGACCCAAGGCATGTACTTGGCTTTCTATCTGAGTGCACTGGCAAATCTGCCGGAGATCCGTGACATTTTTTCAGACTCCCGTTTGCCGTCGCCTGTAGTGCTGATGACGGTGCTGGTCATGACCGCCGTGGCATTGATCCCTGTCCGTCTATTCGTTTTCGCGGCGGTGGCTTTCGATTTTCATCAGCTGCCCGTTAAGTTCAAGAAGCTCTTTCCCGTGCTGTGGTGGCTGGACCTTCTGTGGGCGCTGTCACCATTCCTTCTTGTCCATCACTTGAGCCCGGGTTTAGCTCTGGGGCTGACCGCCGCGCTTGTCTATATGCCATTTGCTCAGCGCTCGTTGATTCTGATGTATGCCCGCGGCCGAGGGTGAAGTCGGGATATATCAAACTGCGAGTCGATTGCCAGTTGTTGAAGGTTATAATCCGAGTTTACTGATCTCATAACAGGGGAAGCAGCAGCATGACCACGACGCAGCAGTGGGAAGGGCGCGTTATCAACGGGAGATTTCCCCTGCGGCAACGTCTCGGTGGGTCAGAACACAGCGCCGTATACCTGACAGAGATCAACGGCTCGAAAGCTGTGATCAAGCTAATCCCCTCGGATGCAGAGCACGCCGAGGTACAGCTTTCGCGGTGGGAGGTGGCGCGCAAGCTTTCCCATCCTCAACTGATCCCAATTCTCGATGTGGGCCGCTGCCGTGCTGACGATGAGCAGGACATGCTATTCGTGGTTATGGAGTATGCCGACGAGAATCTGGCAGAAGTTCTTTCCAGCCGGCCGTTGACGCCAGCAGAAGCGGGCGAAATGCTGGTTCCTGCCCTGGATGCCCTCGACTACCTGCACGGGCACGGCATGGTAGCTGGGAATATCAAGCCGGCGAATATCATGGCGATCAACGACAAGTTGAAGCTTGCGAGTGATGCCACGCGTCCGGTGAGCACCTCGAAGGAATCTGCCGAGAGCGGTAGTGTCTACGCCGCGCCCGAGAGTGCCATAGGAAGGATATCGCCGAGCGGGGATATCTGGTCTCTGGGCATGACCCTGGTCGAGGCCCTCACGAATCGTCTGCCGACGTGGAATACCGCGGATGAAAATGGTCCCAAATTGCCCGACAACGTTCCGGCGCCGTTCGATGACATTGCCACGCACTGTCTAATACGGGATCCGAATCGGCGATGGTCCACCACCCAGATCAGACAGCGTCTGGGCCAGTCGCCGGTCGCCGCAAACGTCGGCGTACTGCAACAGAGCATGCCGACGGTTGCGGAGGTGCGCAACGCTCCTTCACCCGCGCCAGAGAAGAGCGCCTCATCGACAGGTGCGGGACGGGCGCCGATCGAACGGCAGGAAGCGCCCCGGAATCAACTTGGTGCACGGGTAGCGATCGCAATCATTGTGATCTTGATCGCGATTGCTGCCGGCGTTGGACTGTTCCACCACCGTTCGGAACCCGCGCAGCCCGCTTCCGCGCCAATCACTTCTGCGCCGCAGAGCGCCATATCCCCGGCGCAGCCAGCGAAGAATAGCAGTATGGCCACGCCGAAGACGAACGCCGGCAAGGTCACTCGTGGGGCGGTGGCTCACCAGGTTTTACCGGATGTACCGCAGCCGGCGAGGAATACAATAACCGGAACTGTCGGGGTAAAGGTGAAAGTTGCTGTCGACACTTCTGGTAGAGTGTCGCAAGCAACTCTGGTTTCGCGCGGACCCAGTGAGTACTTTGCCAATTTGGCGCTACAGGCCGCGCGCAAGTGGACGTTCACAGCTCCCTCCGTCGACGGAAAAGCCGTACCGAGCGAGTGGAGCCTGAAATTCGAATTCAAGAGAAACGGCACCCAGGTACTGCCGCAGCGCACTTCGCCTTCATAAGGAAAACTGGCCGCTCGAAATTCCAGGGGATTCAACGTTGAGGAGGTTCGATGTTCAGCAACCTTTTCCGGAGACTCCTTCGCGCAGCCACCGTTCGCGGCAGTCTTGCTGCCCGACGCAGGGTTGGGCTGATCGCTGCTGTAGTAATGCTCGCGTTGACGAAATCGGCCACAGCGCAGAGCCAACCGCCGAATCCATCGAACGCAATCGTCAAGCTTCGCATCCAGCTGAGTTGGTCGGGCGAATCGTCACGTGCCGGACCGCTCCGCACCACGGTGACAATACAGCCGCTCGACTCGAACGGGGCTGCGGACATGGTTCAGGTCAGAGAAGGTGCGCCGACCGTCGTCGAGTTGCCTCGCGGCCGCTACCAGCTCACCACCATCAGCCCAACGGTCATCAAGGGGCAGGCGTATGGATGGAGCATCGAGTTGCCGCTGGTGGAATCGATAAACGAGCTGCAGCTGTCGCAGGAGAATGCGGTCCGGATCAGCCCTGCAGATATCGCAAATGCCGGCGCAATTTCCCTAGTGCCAGAGCCCGCCGCAGGAGGCAGTGTGAGGCCCGACGCCGACACCCGCGCACAGATCTCAGCCCTCCTCAGTCGATGGACATCTTCATTGAAAGCTCACGATCTCAGAGCGCAAATGTCGTGCTACGCGCCCCAGCTCACGACGTACCTGCGCCAGCACAATGTCTCGCGCGAGCGGGTGCGGCAGGAGAAGCAGAGTTTCTTCCTACGTTACCCTAAGATCCGCCAATTCGATCTCAGCAACCTTCAGATTACGACTGCAGGGAGCCAACCTGAAGCGACCGCGGTAAAGACTTGGAGCTTTGGCGGTGGAGAAACGGAGTGGCGCGGTCAAGCCATCATCCATTTTACGTTCCAGAAGGTCGAGGGCCGTTGGGCGATCAGCTCAGAACAGGAGCATTTGACGGTACCGAGCCAGGCTGGCCCCGAAGCCTCTGCCACGGTCCAAATGCACGGACCGCAATTATGAAGGAGAGAAGCATCCGGCGCGATGCTGGAATGTTCGCTCTTCGAGTAAAGAACGGGAACCAGCCTGGTAGCCTCCGACTCCATCCCACCGAGTTTCGTGGGAGCTACAATGACTTGTGCGAAAAGTTATCGTTGTCGTAATTGCGCTTGTGGTGTTGGTGCTGATTGCCTTGGCAGTGGCGCGATCGGCGAAGCCTGTCATTGACCTTCCAGCATCCGTCACGGCCATCGGGCAAGCTACGCCCATTAACGTCTCCATACGCGATCCGCATGGTGTTCGCCGCCTGACAGCTTTTGTCGAGCAGAATGGCGCTCGCTACCAGGTCTTCGAGACGGCGCAACCCTCCAACCTGACGGACACCACGGCAAACTTTACGGTGGGCCTCAAGACAACGCCGCAACTGCAGGGCGGCAAGGCGAAGTTGATCGTGGAAGCTACCTCGAACGATCTGCTCCGTAAGACAGCCCGCGTGGAGCGCGAGGTGACGGTGGTGACGCAGCCGCCAAGCGTGAGCGCTGATTCAGAGCAGCACTACCTTTACCTGGGCATGGCGGATCTAACGACGTTCAATGTCTCGGGAAGTTGGACCGAAGCTGGAGTGCGCGTCGGCGACGAAGCATTTCGTGCCTGGCCAATGCCTGGCGGCAAGCCCGGGCTCTTTTCCCTCTTCGCCTTTGCCTGGAACATGCCACCTGATACTGTGCCGCTGGTCTACGCCTCCAATGGAACAGGAAACGACGTGACCAGTCCTCTGGTCGTCGTGTTTCCCAAGAAAGAACAGCCAAAGTACACCACGCATGACTTGCAGGTGAGCGACGCCTTCTTGCAGAAAGTCGTCAACGAGCTTGATCCCAATGGCTCGGGCGATCCGGTGGCGCGTTTTGTGAAGATCAATAGCGAAATGCGTCGCGCTAACAACCAAACCCTTTCCGATCTGCGCTTGAAGACGGCGGACAAGTTCCTGTGGTCGCAGCCGTTCATGCGACAGCCTCATTCCCAGGCGGAGGCGAACTTTGCCGATGTGCGGAACTATATCTACCACGGCAAGAAGATCGATCAGCAGGTTCACTTGGGATACGATCTGGCGGTAACCCAACATGTCGGCGTGGAAGCCTCCAACGATGGCAAAGTTGTGTATGCGGCTCCGCTGGGCATTTACGGCAACTGCATCGTGGTTGACCATGGTTACGGGCTGCAGACAATCTATGGCCATCTGAGCAGGATTGATGTGCACGAAGGCGACATGGTCAAACGAGGCCAGGTCATGGGCCTGAGCGGCATGACGGGCATGGCCGGAGGCGACCACATTCACTTCGCTATGCAGCTTGATGGCGTGCAGATTGACCCGAAGGAGTGGTGGGACAGCCATTGGATCAAAGATCATATCGCGAAACGAGTAGAGCTTCCCGGGTTCGAGAAGTGATTCCTGAACTTCTGGTCATGAGACGTAAGCGGTGTGTGCCATACTCTTGCGCCGCCCTCATTTCTGGTGAACGCCCTGCTTCCCGAGTCTACATTCCTCCTTCCTCATCACTGACAGACGCCCTCGCTATGGGCGATCCTATTGGCAATGAAACCAGCGTCTACCGATGCGATCGTTGATGACGATAAGGAACTGGGAAGTCGTTCTTCGCCCGATCACCTTATCCAACTGTCACGGAGTGATCCACGCATAGCCCTTCTATTGCAAATGCCTCGGGCTGAGCGAACGAATGTGATCACCGCAATACTGGAGAGTCCTGCCGGCCATGAGTTTCGCCAGGAGGTGGCCCGGTGGATCAGCGAGGCGCTGTCGGTTAAACGCCTGGTTCCGGAAGTGTATGCGGAATGGCGGCCACTGGTTCGCGACGCCATGATTTATTTTGGCTCGCATCTCTCCACCGCTAGGCTTGCTCCTAAGCTGGTTGAACAGATCGAGCTTCCACTGGATACGCCCCCCGAGAAGCGCCTGGTGCGGCTGATTGCGAGAGTGCCGGGACTGCAAAAGCTGGGACAAGTGATCGCCAGGAATCGTCACCTGCATCCTTCCGTGCGGCGCGAGCTTACCCAACTGGAAAACGGCATTAGCGATGTGACCGCCGAGGAAATCCGCAGCATTATCGTGGAGAACCTGTGGCCGCGTCTTAAACAGTATGCGGTGGAGATCGAGCCCAAACTATTTTGCGAAGCCAGCGTCAGCGCCGTGATGCGATTCACCTGGTACCACCCGCAACGGCGGCAGCGGGAACGCGGCGTGTTCAAGGTGATGAAGCCTTACGTGGCCGATTATTTTGCGGAAGACATGGATTTGCTTGCCCAGCTGGCGACACATCTGGGATCGAAGCATCAGGAATATGGCTTCGCTGAGCACACTCTCCCCGAGACATTCAATGACGTCCGCCGCTTACTGAAGCACGAAGTCGAGTTTGTGCGCGAGCAGGCAAATTTACGCAAGGTTGCGCGCCTCTACAGTTCTGCGAGATCAATTCACATACCGGGGGTCATTCAAGCGTTATGTACCTCCACGATAACGGCCCTGACCGAGGAATATGGCCAGAAAATCACGACCGCGGTCGCGGGACTGCCGACCTGGCGCCGGGACCGCATCGCCGAACGCTTAATCGAGGCGGTAGTCGCGATTCCCCTGCTTAAGCGGGGCGGAAACACCATGTTCCACGCCGATCCCCACGCCGGCAATATTCTCTACCACAAGCGAACCGGGATTCTCACGCTGCTCGATTGGGCGCTGACAAGCCATATCACCGAGGAGCAAAGGCGACAGTTTGCGATGCTGTTCCTGATGATTCTCCTGCGCGATTCACATGGGGTTTGCCAGGTCATCGAGGCTATCAGTGTACGAGGGAAAAACGGAAGCTCCCGGCAGACCCGCGTAATCCGGGAGCAGGTAACGCAGTTCTTCGACGCAAAACCTTTGGTTTGGATACCGCGGGCGGTGGATGTGGTAGAGCTGCTGGAACAAATCGCATGGCAAGGCGTCCGCTTGCCGAGTCACTTGGTTATGCTGCGTAAGGTCTTGTTCACCCTCGATGGCATTCTGCATGACATTGCGGGTCCGACTGCCAGCATGGAATCCGTGTTGCTGCAATGCCTGTTGCAGAAATGGCTGGGGAATCCAACTTACCTCGGTTGGCCTCTTTCCGTGCGCGACTGGGTTGAGGTGTATTGGAGCGCCATGCTCTACGGCACCCGTCTGGCGACCGCAGGGCTGCAAGCACTAAACTGACACGCTTGCCGGATCGGCGGGACGCGCGGAAGATTGCCGATTCAGGGCCCAGGTCAGCGCGGTAATCTGCGAGTTGCGACTCGCTGCCGTGATAGACGTCACTGACGAGCGGTTACCGTCAGTTCAAACTTTAGACTGCAGTCGGTACCCTAAAACAAGGCCCTTCTCTTTTGCTCACGGCGTAGTCCATCAACCCGCGAACCCAATTCAGAGTTACTTCGGGCAGCAAGGGCAAAGGGCCTAAGGTAGTGGTAAAAAAAGAAGGGGAAGCCATGAAAAAAGAAATTTTCTGGTGCCCGCTTGTCATTGGCGTGCTGATTCTGTACGTACCCTCATCGGCGCAGGACAACGCATCACTAAAACAGACGATTCGCCAGGCGGCGGCATTTCGGGTCTCGCCGCCTTTGCGGGAACTGCTCAAGCTGCCGCAGCCAGTCCGCTACGGCTTTCATGAAGCTGAAGGTTACCGCACTGTCGCGGAGCATGACTTTGGAAAAGCGGTTGATCCCGTTGAGCAGAACTCCGCTGCCGCGCCCGCGAGCTATTCGCTGGGCCTTAACGTTCTAGGCATCGGCAATGGCTTTCCCAACTTCTCCGTACCGGTTGCTCCTCCCGATGCCAACATCGCAGTGGGTGACACCCAAATTGTGGAGTGGGTAAATCTGAACTATGCGGTGTTCGACAAGGCCACGGGCTCGCCGCTCACCGGGGCAGTGCTGGGCAACCTCTTGTGGTCGGGAGATCCGCCGTGCGGCACAGCCAACAACGGCGACCCCATCGCGCAATGGGATGCGGTTGCCCACCGCTGGCTGCTAAGCCAGAACACCTTATACCAGGTCCCCAACTTCGCCTGCATCGCGGTCTCGACCAGCCCCCATGCATTGGGTAGCTATTACTTGTATCAGTTCTCTCTGGGCAACGAGTTCGCTCACTATTCGAAGTGGGGAGTCTGGCCCACCGGCTACTTTGTAAGCATGTTGGTTCCCGACTCAGATTGGCACACGGAAGTTTGCGCCTACAATCGCAACAAGATGCTGGTCGGCGACCGGTCGGCTGAGCAAATCTGCTTGCAACTGCCGAACGACGGCGACAACTCCGACCTTTTGCCCGCCGATATCGACTCGCCCACGCCTCCGCCGGATAGGGAGGATGAGTTCTTCATTGGCGGCGTCAATGCGGTGGACAATTCTCACCTGTCGTTGTACTCCATGCACATTAATAACGAAAATGACTGGTCGCAAGGCGCCACCTTTACCGGCGCGGGAAACTCACAGCTGATTGCGGTTGCCACTTACACCAGCGCTTGCGCCTATCCCACGCCTTGTGTTCCCCAACTTGGCACCAATGACTTGCTGCATGCCCAAGGCGGTCTGTTGATGTACCGCTTCGCATACTGGGAGGATCGACCAGCGGTAGCCGTGTCAGGAACAACTCCCGGGCCTTTGCCGGCGCAGCACTGGTTCACCAATCAAACGGTGATCGCATCGGGCGGCAACGGCGCTGTCAGGTGGTATGAGTTCACGGCACCGATCCGGAAGGTCCCCGTCACCTCCCTCGCCGTATTTCAGCAAGGCACCTTTGCTCCGGACTCGAAGTGGCGCTGGATGGCTTCCATGGCCCGCGACAAGGTGAGCGACATACTCGTGGGCTACAGCATCTCCAGCGCGAGCATGTATCCCGGAGTCGCCATCGCCGGACGCACGGTCAACGATCCACTGGGCACCTTGGAGACCGAGGTGACCGTGGTGAATGGCAGCGGTTCGCAGCTTGACTCCTCGAACCGCTGGGGCGATTACAGCGCTATGCGGATTGACCAGGACGGTTGCACGTTCTGGTATACCCAGGAATACTACCTGGTCACCATGAGTACGGACTGGAGTACCCAGATCGCCTCGGCGAAGTTCCCCAACTGCCACTAGCGCTGACGCCTCCACACCATACGAGGGAGTAACCTCCGGTTTCTCCCTTTTATTTGTAAAAGGTGCTTACGCTCCCGCGCGCCCGAGAGAATCCTGATCACCCATGTCGGTTTCAGGTTCCCCGTTTTTGAGGAATCCCCGCTGGAGCTTGGGGCATCTTTTCCGCCAAGTCTCGTGCTGGCGCGGTGTCTCCAACGAATAGCTGTAGCCCGCTGCTTCGTCCTGCCTACGGTCCTCGCGCGGAGTCGGAGGCTCTCCTCGGGCGAGAGTAAACGTGGTTGGACCTTTCTACGTTGGAAGCGGGTGCTGGTTGCGACAAACAGTGAACCAAGTAGTGAATCGTGAAACGGTCCGCGACGCGAGTGTGCCCCGGCGGGCAAAGCCGCTTCGCCGTTGTGACGGATTGAGCGCAGTTGCCAGCTTACGCCTCCACTGGCCGGCGTATCTGATGGAGGCGGGCGAGTTGGGATTGTACATGTTCCTTACATGCGCAGTTGCGACACTGCTTCAGCACCCGGCGTCGCCCATCCGGCACTTTATTTCTGGCGGCATTTCCCGACGGGCCCTCATGGGGTTGGCGATGGGTACCACCATCATCGCGATTGTCATGTCGCCATGGGGCAAACAGTCCGGAGGTCATTTCAATCCGGCACTAACCGTAACCTTTTATCGGCTGGGAAAAGTGGAGTTTTGGGATGCGTGGTTCTATGGCGCCGCACAATTCGTTGGAGCGATTGCCGGTGTCGCCATCGCCAGGTACGCCCTGCGAGGTGCGCTGGGTAACGACGCGGTACGGTATGCCGTAACCGTGCCTGGCGTGTATGGCAGAACTGTCGCCTTTGTTGCGGAACTGGTCATCTCATTTGTTCTGATGCTCACCGTTTTAGTCGCAACCAATCGCGCAAGATTGGCTCCCTATACGCCGTATTTTGTCGGCGCTTTGATCGCAACCTACATGACCTTCGAAACGCCGCTGTCCGGGATGAGCACGAACCCCGCGCGCACCTTCGGCTCAGCGTTTCACGCCGACTACTGGCATGCGCTCTGGATCTATTTCCTTGCCCCTTCACTAGGCATGCTGTGCGCGGGAGAGGTTTTTTGGCGAGCTCGTGGCGCTCCCTACTGCGCAAAACTTCACCACGCCAATAACAAACGATGCATCTTCCACCATGGATAACGGAAAACCTTCGATGCTGGTCAAGTCAATGTACGCCCAGAGCGAGCCACTCGCTCAGAAAGGAAAAGTCGCATGAAGACCGTGGAAAAGACTTCAGCCTCTCAGCTATCTAAGAAAGCAGACACGGAAGAATTTGATCTGGTGATCCTCGGCGGCGGCACAGGATCGACCCTCGCTGCATGGACCTTCGCCGGGCAGCGACAGCGTGTCGCCGTTGTCGATCGCAAATACATCGGCGGATCATGTCCGAACGTCGCGTGTCTGCCCAGCAAGAACATCATCCACAGCGCGAAGATCGCGTCGTACGTTCGCCGGAGTGAGGAGTTCGGCATCGCCCGGGGCAGCTTCAGGATTGATATGTTTGCCGTGCGTAATCGCAAACGCAAGATGGTGTCAGGACTGAACGAAATGTACCTCGACAATTACCAGCACACCGGAGCGGAGCTCATTTTCGGAGTGGGACGCTTCATAGCTCAGAGAACCATAGAGGTCACGCTTCCCGACGGAACCAGCCGTCGGCTTCGGGGGACGAATGTGATCATCAGTACAGGCACGCGCGCTGCCCTGGGACCAACGCCGGGCCTTGCTGAGGCCCAACCCCTCACGCATATCGAGGCACTCGAACTCGATGAGATTCCCAACCACCTTCTCGTGGTCGGCGGCGGCTACGTCGGGGTGGAGCTATCTCAGGCGCTGCGTCGATTCGGCAGCAAAGTATCGGTCATCGACCGCAATGCGCGGTTGATGGATCGTGAAGACGAAGATGTTTGTGAGGCGCTTAGCAGCCTGTTGACGGACGAGGGCATCGACATCGCCCTGAACGCGGATATCAAGAGGGTGTCGGGAAAGTCGGGCCAGTCGGTGAGAATTGTCATCGAGCAAAAAGGAGTCGAGAAGACGCTGGAAGGCAGTCATGTTCTGGTTGCAGCCGGCCGTACTCCGAACACCGAGGGGATAGGGCTGGAGTTGGCCGGCGTCGAGCTGACCGACCGTGGATATATCAAGGTTAATGAGCGGCTCCAGACAACAGCACCGGGCGTTTGGGCGATCGGCGAGGTTGCAGGCAGCCCGCAGTTTACCCACATCAGCGTTGACGATTTCCGTGTGGTGCATGCCAATATCATGGGTGGGAACCGCGTAACCACTGGCAGGCAAGTTCCGTATTGCCTGTTTACCGATCCGGAACTGGCCCACATCGGACTGAGTGAGAAAGAAGCTAAGGCTAAAGGCATCGCGTATCGTTTGTTTAAGGTTCCGATGGAAGCGGTACTGCGTGCGCGCACGCTTTCCGAAACCCGAGGATTCCTGAAGGCCGTGGTGGAGGCCGATGGTGATCGCATCCTTGGCTTTACGGCTTTCGGAGTGGGAGCCGGAGAAATCATGTCTGCCGTCCAGATTGCGATGATCGCAGGGTTACCCTATACCGCGCTGCGCGACGCTGTTTTGACGCACCCAACACTTGTGGAGGGACTTATCTCCTTGTTTTCGTCGGAAGCTTCGACGGTCAGTTTAGCCGATGCGAAACTCACCAAGATCTCCGCTGCGTGAAGTTGAAGCGCAACAGACAGCAAGGGACTAACCATGAAATTTGGGTCGCGGCGCCCGTTGCCTCCATAAAGGGCGGTGGATGTTGGTATGGCGACTGTGGGCTTGTGCGGAAGATCACGCCACAAGCGGCGTTGTTCGATAACCAAGAGCCCGGGCACTAACTGTTGTATCCCGCTTCGCCGACGGTTTGGAAGCATCGAGATTTCTCCGAGTAAGTATCCCCCGGCAGAGCCGGGGGCTTTAGATTGTGAGCCGCTCAAAGCGGCTGTGCGGGGTCGCTAACGCGGCCCCGATTGCTTGAGCCACCTTACGGTGGCCGGTTAGCGCCACAGGTTGATCTCGTCCAATCGCTTGTCCTCGGCCTCCTGCTTCCGTATGTACTCGCGGATCACCATTTCGTCCCGCCCTACGGTGGAAACGAAGTACCCACGCGCCCAGAAGTTCTGTCCCACGAAGTTCCTCTTGTTCTCCCCGTACACCCGTGCCAGGTGGATCGCACTCTTCCCTTTGATAAACCCAATCACTTGCGACACCGCATACTTGGGCGGAATCGCGATCCTCATGGGCACGTGGTCGGGCATCAGGTGTCCCTCTTCGATCCGACTCTACTTCTGCTCCGCCAGCTTGCGAAACACCTCGCCTAAGCGCCGCCGAAGCTCCCCATACAGAGTTTTTCTGCGGCACTTGGGGATAAACACCACATGGTATTTGCACCCCCCTGGTATGGCTTAGGCTTTCCATCTCGTCCACGCGAACTCCCTTTCGTGTGCTTTGGCGGCTCACGTTTGGGAGTCGCCGCGATGGACTCCTGGATTTGTCAAACTTCTACTGCCTCCCCGGCAGAGCCGGGGGGTCTCCCAACGGACTAGTGCAAAAAGCCTTTGAGCTGTATGAAACCGGAACCCGCAGTCGAGCTGAAGTCCTCCGAACTGTCAACAACTTGGGGCTGAGGACTCATGCAGGAAAGCGCATAACGGCACAGACATTTGAAAGCCTGCTCCGTAATGCCGTCTACGCTGGCTGGGTAGCAATACCTTCTTGGAACATCAAGGCTCCCGGTTCTTGGGAACCCCTGATAACTCAGGAACTCTTCGACCGCGTACAGGACGTGATCGAGGGCAGACGCATGTCAGTAGTGCCCCACTTACGAAACAATGAGGATTTTCCTCTCAATGTGTTTGTTAAGTGCGCGGCTTGCGGCCAACCGCTGACCGGAAGCTGGAACAAGGGCAGGAGCAAGCACTATCCCAACTACCGATGCCGCAACAAAAACTGCAAGGCGGTGAGCATCCGCAAGGAAGCTCTTGAGCGTCAGTTCTTGCACTTGTTGCATCGACTCACACCCACCCCAGAGTTCTTGCTCTTATTCCGCGACATCGTTCTTGCCGCATGGAATAACAGACAAGCCGAATCGGAAGCGCAAGTGTCGGCCATCAAACAGCAACTCAGGACGCTTACAGACCGCAAGAATACGCTCGTTGACAGGTACCTGGACGGACGGGTGTCTGAGCAGACCTACAAAGAACAAGATGAGAGACTTTCAAGCGAGATCGCCGATGCCAGGTCAGCTTTGCTTCAGGCGGAAGTCAATGACGAGGAGATTGACGCATTGCTCGGATTCGCCGACCGAGTACTGCTCGACCCAGCGGGGCTGTGGTCGAAAACGTCTCTTGCCCAGCGGCAGCGGCTCCAAAGAGTTCTGTTTCCCAAGGGATTGGAGTACTCCAAGACGGAAGGATTTGGAACCGGACAAAATCCTTCATTCTTCAAGATGTTAGCGGACTTGGAAGCTGACAATTCAAGTTTGGCGTCCCCGACGGGATTTGAACCCGTGTTACCGCCGTGAAAGGCACGTACCAACACATAAATAAAGGACTTAGCTATCTTCTAGTGTCTGTAAGTTGTTGATAACTTCTCCGAAAACGGCCGAAGGGTGTTGCGAAAGGGTGTTGCTTTCCCGTCTTATCTGCCCGCATGGAGAACTGGGAAGTCAGGATGATCGGAAGCTTGACTGGCGAGGTTACGCTAGCTATATGGCGAACCCAGAGCATTTGGCGAAGCTGATGGAAGGGGTTCAGGCATGGAACGAATGGCGGCAAACGACTCCATCGATCAGGCCGGATTTGAGCGATGCGAATCTAAGCGGCAGGAACCTGATTGCGGCCGATCTGAGGCTTGCTAACCTGGGCTGGATCAATCTCTACCGGGCAGATCTTCGTCAGGCGCAGCTTGTCGGGGCGAACCTCAATGGTGCGAACCTCAATCAGGCGAAATTATCCGGCGCGAACCTCCATGGGGCATATCTGGAAGGTGCCGACCTTTTTCGAGCGGACCTCACACGAGCCGATCTGAGCGAGGCAGTGCTCCGGGGTGTCGCATTCGTCGAAACCGACCTTACCGGAGCAACCCTCACCGGTTCTTCCGTGTACGGTGCGTCCGTGTGGAATGTGACTCTGGAAGGGACCGCGCAATCTAATCTGCTGATCACCCCTCAAAATGAACCCCCGGTTCGAGTGGACGAGCTTGAAGTAGCTCAGTTCGTGTTCTTGCTGCTCAACCGCAGGAAGCTGCGCAACGTGATCACCACGCTCGGCGAGAAGGCCGTCTTGATATTGGGTCGGTTTACGGAGCGGAAAGAACTGTTGGACCGCATGGCCGATAAGCTTCGGTCGATGGACTATCTGCCAATGATCTTCGACTTCGACCGACCGACGGATCGTGACCTGACCGAAACAGTAAAAATCCTGGCTGGCCTGTCGCGGTTCGTCATTGCAGACATCACGAACCCTCGTTCGGTGCCGCTGGAGCTTCAGGCGACAGTGCCTGACTACATGGTGCCGTTCGTCACTATCGTCGAGCGGGGGCAGCCAGTATTCGGCATGTTCGACGACCTACCCAGAAAGTACAGTTGGGCGCTGCCGCTGTTGGAGTACAACAACCCCGATACTTTGCTGTCCGCCTTCGAACAAAAAGTGGTCAACCCTGCGCTGGAGAAGGCACAAGAGGTGCGAATACAGAAGGCAATGGCACCGGTTCGGAGGTCGGCGGAAGACTGACGCTCACCGGATCGCCAGTAGTAGCAGTCTCAACCATCCAATCTCGTTGCCGCGCCGGGGAAATCTCCTTACCACGTGCTGCTGATTCAGTGGCTGCGCACGCGATCCGCCTCGTCAGGGGGGAGAGACCGCCAACCGTACGGCGTACAAAAAGGGGTCTCTTCCGCAGCACCTACCCTTGGGCGGGGAGCCTCCCTAGGATGGTCCGCCGCGTGATTGCAAGCAGAAATGAAAGATGAGAAGAAAGGGTCTGCGTCCATGTATGCGACCTACGCGTGAAGCTTCCGCTTCTGCTTTCAATTACCCATAAAGTCAGCACCGATGGTTGCCCCCAGTTCGATATCAGTGAGACGGGACAGGCCTCTCCACATGACCAAGTTGCCGGGTGGAGAATCGGTAGCACGAGCGAGATAGCCCCCGAGTTGTGCCACCTTGGTTAGATAAGTGGAGAGTGTCTCTTTGCGCCTGCGGGTAGGCTTGTCTTTCACCAGTGCATCGAGCAGCCGAAGCTCTATCCTGGTGAATGCCAGTTCCGGTGGAGCCTCGGGTGCCGCGCGGTTGATCATGGTCATCCAGAAGATTCGCCAACTCAGGATGCAGAGGACCGCCAACAGATTTACCAGCCGCTCCGCCGTTCGCAGCTTCGCCTGCTCTGCCTTGCAGCCGGACTTCAGGATCTTGTGGAACGTCTCGATCTTCCATCGCATGGAATACCAGACCAGTTTCTCAACGGCCTCTTGGCGCGAACACACCGGCAGGTCGGTGAGCAGTTTCCAGTTGATTCTGTCCCGTCCGTGCGGCCTGCCTCGTTCTTGAGCGTGGATGGCGGTGAGAATCAGTTTCGGGTAGTTTTTTTGCTTGCCCATGGGCGGAAGAACTACCAGACGACAGTAGCGAATCTCCAGCACGGCCTCGGACAACTCGCCTTTTTTGTCTCTGACCTGTATGCGGTGCAGGCCTTGAACGCGCACCTGCTTCATCTCCTTGCCGATCGTGCTGGTACCGTCTCCGGCGAGGCGGTCGACGCAGGTGCGCACCAGAAAGTGGGTGCCCATCTGCTGGGCGGTGCAGAACAGTTCGTAGATGTCGCTCTCGCGATCGCCGATGTGGACACAGCGCTGGGGATCATTCAACAGGGCGCTGGACTGCCTCAGGTTTTCCAACCAGCGGACGCTCTCCTTCTTTTCGATGGGGACTCGGGTGGGGTTGATCTTCTTCTTCAAGGCATTGCAGCCATGAAACTTGTCTCGGGTCCAGAACTTGATGGCCACCAGACCCAGCGGCAGACCTGCCAAGGTGACCGCTAGACTGGAGTGCATGGAGATGCCGCAGACGGTATGGTGGCGCACACGGCCCAGATTGTCCCGGCCCGCGGTTGAGTCGTGAAGAACCCCCACAGCGGTCACATCGTCACGTCGGTAAATGAACTCTGTCGTGTCATGAAGAATCAGAACCGGCCCGTCGCTGGCGGCAAAACGCTCGCGGGTGGACTGAAAATGTCCGGCCAAGATCTCTTCTTCGCTAACCTTGCCGTTCGAGAAAAAACGATAGGCAGCCTTGGTGTTCGCCCAATCCTGGCAAACCCATGGGATGCTTCCACCTAGGCCGTCGGAGAACTGCTGTAGAAGCTTGCGAAATCGCTTGCCCAGCCGCACATCTCTGAATTGGGAGTCCGCAAGTTCTTGATCAATCCAGACATCGCTCCGGGAAGTCGTGCAGCCGAGATCTTGCTCAGCCCACCTCAACCGTCCCTGCTGTTCGTTCATGACGGCAGTTCAGCATCCGCTATGCCTGTCGCATAAGTGCTTACCCTGAGGCTGAACCTATTTCACAAACCGCCCACCCCCGACCCATCCAGCCAGACTTGTGGGTAATTGAAAGCCGCTTCTGGCCATGATGGAATCCGCGCCCATTTTGTCAATGAGTGTTTGAACCGTTCCAGAGCGGAGCCGAGCACTTTCGGAGTCTGAGCGACCTTGTCGTTTGCTCAGCCGACGCACACAGATCACGGTGAGATTCATCACAGCAGGATAAGGCGCTACTGTGCTAATAAGAAGCGTTAGGTGCTGCCGTGTGATCGCGGGGATTGTGCATCCTCGCCAGAGTGGAAGTTTGGTATGCCCAACGAATGCCACCCCGGTGCTTACACCCCATCCCTGGAGGAGACGCTGGAGGGCGAGACTCTCGACGCTACCCGCCACGGCGAAGTTACGAGAGAATTTGAAACATTCCTTCGCAGCAAAGTCGTGGGGCAGGATGCCGCTATTGAGGCCGTAACAGAGCTTTACCAGATCTTTCTGGCAGACATTGCCCCGCCGGACCGACCAGTTGGCAACTTGCTGTTTCTCGGTCCGACCGGCTCGGGAAAGACATATGTGATCGAGGTGGTTGCCGAGGCGCTGTTTGGCAATCCTCATGCTTTCGTCAAGATCAACTGCGCTGAATTCCAGGAGGAACACGAAATTGCCAAACTGCTTGGCTCGGCCCCGGGGTATGTCGGGCACAGCCAGACCCCTGCGCTGCTGACCCAAGCCGCCGTTGACCACTGAAAAACTGAAGCTCAGCCTTGTGTTGTTCGACGAAATCGAGAAGGCCTCCGAGGCGCTGTGGCAGCTGCTGCTGGGAATTCTCGATAAGGCCAGTCTTACTCTAGGCGATAACAGCCACGTAGATTTTTCCCGATGCTTGATCTTCATGACTTCCAACCTCGGGGCGGCGCAGATGACCAAACTGGTGGAGGGTGGCATCGGGTTCTCCGTTCAAGCCCCGATTGCCGAAGCCGGTCTCGACGATAGGATCACACGTACGGCTCTGGATGCGGCCAAGCGGAAATTCTCCCCCGAGTTCATGAACCGCCTTGACAAAGTTGTGGTGTTCAAGACTCTCCGCCCGGAACAACTAGAACAGGTTCTCGAGTTGGAGCTCGTCAAAGTGCAGCAACGCATCACAAACGCAGCAGGCCAAAGTCACTTCACGTTCCGTTGCGCTGCCGAAGTGAAGCAATGGTTGCTCAAGGAGGGCACCGACCCGAAATATGGAGCACGTCATTTGAAACGGATGATCGAACGGAGCATCGTGTATGGGTTTGCTAATCTTGTGGCCACCGGTCAGGTCACAAGTGGTGACTCCATCTACATCAAGATGAAACCGGACGGTGGGTTAGCCTTCGCCAAGACTGGCGCGCTCAGTGCGGCATCATCGGCGGGTTAGGAGCGGGCTATGGAAAGAGTTCTGGTCGTGGACGACAATGAATTGCTCTGCCGTTTGATGTGCGAAATCCTGCGGATGGAGGGCTACCGCGCCGTGCCTGCTACCAGCGCTCGCCAGGCACTGGAAGCGTTCGAGAGAGAAGAATTCGACGTGCTCGTAACCGATTTTCGCATGCCAGACATGAGCGGCTTGGAACTGGCGCGCGCGATTCGGGACAGGAATCCGCAATTCCCAATCATTGTTATGTCAGTCTATGAACCGGTGGCATGTGAACATGTCACGCTCTGGCTCCCAAAGGACTGTTTGTTTCCCGGACTCCTAGGCAAGATCCGTTGTTGCCTCTCCGGAGCTGAGATCGAAAGCGCCGTGTGACAAGGCAGGGATCTTTCCGGGGACCGCGGGTTGCTTGTGAGCGACTTCGGATGTGGTGGTTGCGGACTAACCGCAAAGCGGAAACGTCTGCCGATCCCAAAACTTAACGTCGAATCGTCAGGCACGCAGGGTCCGCCGCCAACGGGAGCGCAGCCTGAAACAGGGCGACCGCGTGGCCGTGCTCGATCGCGGAATCGCACTGGTCGAGCAACTGACGACAGAGAGGCGCTGGTTGTATTGGGGACGAGGGATGCACTGAGGATTGCCCGCAAGGACATCGTCTGGAATCAGCAGAACATGCGCTGGAAATGCCAAGCCAAGAATGCTTCACAACTGGGTCAATGAGTGCAATGGCGCGATTTTTCGTCAAGTGACGGGTTTGAGCCTGGCATCACTTCGGATTGCTAACCATCCGGACAGAAGTTTGATCCGACACTTCCCACACGTCTTCTTCTGGGAGTTTCACGAGATCGGTACTGAGAAACGCCCCAGCATCGAAGGATCCTCGCACGGCACCGGCTTCCGGATTCCTGAAGCTACGCCGACTTGTTGTTACTGATCCCCCCGGGTGCGGCCGGGATCGCTTCCGGGTTGCCGACCAACCGGACGGAATCCTCGGGATGCACTTCAGCGGGTAGGGCGTTATACGACCAAGTGAATATCTTGCGGAGCTAACCTTGCAGGATCAAGAAAAGCTGCAGTTGCCCTGAGGTCGCACGACAAATGCAGCCTTCGCTCAGTGTCAATACCCGTCGCGCCCCATCTTTAGCGACGGCAAGTGGCACCACATTCGAAGGTACGTAAATGCCAATCACAGCACTCACAGCTATGCCAATCACACCCCGCGTCACTTGGTGGTGTGATTCGGATCATTGCACATTATGTATGCCCTCGTTCTAGGATTATGAGGGCGGAGTGTGCAGACGCCTCCTACCCACAGGGTGGACTGACCGTGCTCGGAATCGGTGGTGGGGCAAATGAACCAGTCAGGTATCGACGCGAATGAGTCGGTAACCCATCGATCATCGCGGCCGATGCGCCGGATACATCTCCAGCACTACGCGCTTGCTATTCTTTCCGTCGGTGTCGCATTAGGGGCATCGCTGGTCCTTGAGCATTTCCACTTCCGCGTCCCTTCCGCGCTTTTGCTGCTGTTTGCGGTGGCCATAAGTTCCTGGTATGGAGGGCCGGGACCTGCGGCGTTGGCGGTGCTCCTCTCCGCAATCACCTTCTACTGGTACTTCGTGCAGCCCGTCCAGCACCTTCTATATCTACTGGTCCCAGATCCCGTATTTCATCCTCTTTACAGCGTTCGCTGCGCTCGTGTCCTGGCTCGGCACGGTTCGGCAGCGCGTCGAGGCTGATCTTCGCCAGAGTCGCGACCTGCTGCGAGAGCAAGCAAGCATTCTGAGTCCGGCCCTGAGACTTGCATTGATTTACGCCTTCTTCGGGGCACTGTGGATCCTCGTTTCGGACCGCCTTTCGTTCTACCTCGTCCCCGACCTCCAACTGGCCGAACGGCTGCAGACCTACAAGGGCTGGTTCTTTATCGCGGTGACCTCGGTGTTGCTGTGGTTGCTGGCGAACACGGTTCCTCAGCCAAGTTCGTGCGGCGGAGGAGGCGTTGCATCGTTTGAATCGCGAATTGCAAGCGATCAGCAACTGCAACCAGACCCTCCTGCGCGCCACCGATGAGCAGAGCTTGCTCGAAGAAATCTGCCGGATCGTCTGCGAGGAGGCGGGCTACCGCATGGCGTTGTGTGGCCTATGCCGAACACGACGAGGCCAAAAGCGTGCGCCCGGTCGCGTGGAGCGGGGCCGAGGACGGATATCTCGCAACCGTCGGCTTCACTTGGGCCGACACGGAGCTTGGGCGCGGCCCCACCGGAACGGCCATCCGGAGCGGGAAAACTTGCTGCATTCAGGATTTCGCAACGGATCCTCGAGTTGCGCCCTGGCGGGAAAGCGCTTTGCAGCACGGTTTTCGTTCCGGCCATCGCTCTGCCGCTCAAGGACGAACACGACAACGCGTTCGGCAGCCTCACCATTTGTTCCGCGCAGCCCAACGCTTTCACGCCGGAAGAAATTCGGCTTCTTGAGGAACTGGCTGGCGACTTGGCGTTCGGCATCGTCACCCTGCGTTCCCGGGCCGCACGCAAGCGTGCCGAGGAAGCGCTGCGCGAGAGCGAGACGCGCTTCCGCACGTTTGTGGACCACGCAGGCGACGCTCTCTTTGTTTACGATCTCGAGGAAAGGACCATTGTTGATGTGAACCGGCAGGCCTGCGAGAGCCTTGGTTACACGCGGCAGGAACTGATCGGGAAGACGCCCGGCGCCTTCCACCTGGAGTCGTATCAACGGAGATGGAATCTGTCGCCGAGCGTGCGGCGGCGGGTGAGGCCGTGTTCGACACCCACTCCCATCGGCGAAAGGACGGGTCGACGTTCCCTGTCGAAGTCCACACCAGCCTGATTTCGTACGGCGGGCGTCGCTTCCTGCTGAAGGTTGCCCGCGACATCACTGAACGCTTGCGGGCGGAGGAGGCTATGCGGCAGCAGCGAAGCGCTATCTGGCCGAAGCGCAAGGCTTTCGAAAACGGCCAGATGGGCCTACAACCCGAATACGAAATACATCTACTGGTCGGAGGAGCTGTTCCGAATTTTTGGATAAGATCCGCACGAGCCGCCGCTGAACTACGAAGGGGTAGCGCAGCGGATGCACCCAGACGATCGCCAGAGGACGCTGGAACGCCGTCAGAAGGCAATGCGCGACGGGACTGACTACGTGGACGATTACAGGACACTACTGCCCGACGGCACTATGAAATATCTCCATGTGATAGGCCACCCCGTCCTGAACAAGGCAGGAGAACTAGGTTGAATTCGTCGGTACGACGATTGATGTCGACGGATCGTAAGCGGGCGGAAGAAGTGCGCCTGGAAGAGCGGGTTCGCGAGCGGACACGCATTGCTCGAGAGCTACACGATACTCTTTTGCAGAGTTTTCAAGGAACGTTACTTCATTTTCAAGCTGCTTCTAGCCTGTTGCCCACCCGCACGGCTGAAGCCAAGAAGATGCTTGATAGTGCGATTGACATGGCTGCGCAAGCGATTACCGAAGGCCGTGATGCGATACAGGGGTTGCGCTCACCCGAGGTCGAAATCAACGACCTGGCAGTCGCTATAAGGACCTTTGGAGAGAGTCTCGCTGCCGATCGCGGAGACCATGGCTCTCCCATATTCCAGGTCGAGCTTGTAGGCGTTGCTCGTGAGCTGGATCCGACTTTTGCCGGCGAGGTTTACCGCATTGCCATCGAGGCCCTCCGCAATAGCTTCCAACACGCCGAAGCCCGACACATAAAGGTAGAGATTCACCACGAAGAAGAGGAATTCAGGGTTTTTGTTCGCGATGATGGAAAGGGGATCGACTCAAAATCCTTGGCTGCTGAGGGCCCGAAAGGACACTATGGCTTGCATGGCATGCGCGAACGGGCCAAACTGATTGGGAGTGAAATAATGATCCGTAGTGAGGTCGGCGCGGGCACAGAAATCGAACTCCGCGTTGCTGCCGTTACCGCCTATGCGGCGTGTGGCGTCATCTTAGCCACACATTCAAGACCTTGAAAACCGCCGGCGGAGATTCCGGATCGGGGATCGGCAATCCAACAAGCATCCATTTGGACGTACAGTCGGCGTTCCGTTCTTGTGGCCCTTACCTCCGGAGTTCTTCAAGAGCGCGAAATGGGCGTTTCCGGTCCCGACGGAGGAAACGGTCATGGCGATTTTTTTGTCAAGCACTCGCTCGACATTTCGCTGCCATCCGGACACGCATCTCCCACCTGGTCCATGATAAGGTGCTCGCAGACGAGTGCCCTTCCACGCATCGCGCCGGTTGTGGTACGCTGTTGCATCCACCCTAGTTGCCACTGGGGTGTTGGCCGAAAACATTTTACTGCCGACATGATTGCGGGAAGCGCAATGGGGCACCTGATCGGGTGTTATGTGTTGATGCGCACCGTAATCACCGGGGCCATGGTTAAACCAAGCGAGCACGATTTTTTCTCCGCGTCGGGTTTGCGGAACGCAACGCACGCAAGACGGAGTGGTCAGCGGAGCTAGAAGACGGAGCCCGCGACTCTCCTGTACCGATCATCCAACGGAGTCGTCGTGCGTGATGTTGTGCGGTGGTCAAGGCGCTTGGTAATGGCTGGGTCGAGCTTGCTGATGTTCTTCAGCTTGATACCCTGTGCCGTAGCACAGGACAGTACCAGCTCCCGTGATCTTGCGGATGCACCCCAACCCCACCAGGTCACTACTCCAACCGGCCAAGACCATTTACAGCAAACGAGCACCGGGACTGTGTCCGGCACGGTACTTGATACTCACGGAGAGGTGCTGCAGGGTGCTGGCGTGACATTGACCGACCCGTCTGGCTCTGTTGTACGAACCGTGGAGTCTGGCGACAACGGGCAGTTCGCGTTCACAGCGTTACCGCCGGATGTTTACAAGCTCACCGTGTCGGCGCCAGAGATGAGCACTTTCACCTCCGAGATCGCGTTGCATGCAGGCGAGTCCCGTATTGCGCCTGCGGTAAAGCTCTCAGTTTCACCCACGACGACTAGTGTGACTGTCAGTGGAAATAAGAAGGTTTTGGCAGAGGAACAGTTGCATATCGCGGAGCGGCAGCGCATCGGCGGCGTCATTCCAAATTTCTACAGCGCCTATGAATGGAACGCCCCGCCAATGGAGGCGAAACAGAAATTTCAACTGAGCATTCGTTCGATTATCGATCCGGTTTCTTTGTTAGGCGTGGCGGGAACTGCGGGTGTGCAGCAGTATCAGAACGTCTTCCCGGCGTATGGACGAGGAATCGAAGGCTATGGAAAGCGCTACGGCGCAGCTTTTGCGGATAACGTATCCGGCACCCTGCTGGGCAGAGCCGTTTTCCCCTCGATCTTTCATCAAGATCCCCGGTACTTCTACAAGGGAAAGGGCAGTATCGGGTCGCGCGCGCTGTACGCAATATCTGCCGCAGTGATCGCCAGGGGCGATGACGGGCGGTGGGAGCCGAATTACTCGGAGGTGCTCGGTAACTTCTCAGCAGCGGCCATTTCGAATCTCTATTATCCGGCCTCTGACCGTGGAGCATCGTTGGTGGTTTCCAATGGCCTGGCAGGAATTGGCGCGCACGCTGCGACGAATCTGGTCCGCGAATTCGTTCTAAAACGGTTCACCTCCCACGTTCCTAAAGGAGCGAACGGCAACCCATAGACTTGACGCGCAGAGAACATTCCTCTCTCGACTTGCTAAGCTACATACCGGGTTCAGCGCCTGCTAGATAGGACTCCTCAAGGTCATTTGTATCGGGGTTCAAGGATTTTCCAGGTTGTCGACAGACAGCAAGTTGGTGAGAAGGGCGTTCGGGGAAATTATCGTTCGCTGCCACTTGGACGTATGGTCGCCAACCCGCGGAAGTGACAATCCTCAGATTAGGAACGAGAAGTCGGCCCGGTGGGAAGTCGAGATACTCGCATCAAAACCTGATGTCTGTGGGCAGGCACCTTGACCACTTTCGACGGTAACAATATCAAGCACTTGCGGACCGAGATTCGCGGGCGTAATTGGGCAAGCTGCCGAATGCCCGCTGCGCTGTCCCTTTTGCTTGCATTGACCAGGACGCGCCGGCAGACGCGCCGCCGAAAGGGTCGGCCACTCAAACCGCGCGGAAATAGTAGTCAGTATCCCCCCTATTTACAAACCAATTCCTCCGGCGTTAGAGAGGTGGCAGAGAACGCGATGCGGCTCATACTGGCAAGGAAACTTCCTCGCTGTGCTTTGAGTGTTGAAACCCACCCCGTAAGTAACGGCTTTATTCCCCACTGTCCAAAATCGCCACGGCCCGGGTCCAGCCGGCGGAGGCGGACCGCACCTTCACCGGGAAGCAGACCACACTGAAGCCGTCCGCCGGCAGCGACTCCAGATTGTGCAGCTTCTCCAAGTGGCAATAGCCGATCTCGCGACCGGCTTTGTGTCCCTCCCAGATCAAAGCGGCATTCCCGGTCTGCCGATACCGTTCCGCCGTGTACACGAAGGGGGCATCCCAGCTCCATCCATCCGTGCCTGTCAGTCTCACTCCGCGCTCCAGCAGGTACAGCGTGGCTTCGCGACCCATTCCGCAGCCGGCATTGACGTAATCATCCTGGCCATAGCAGCTGCCAGCGCGCGTGTTGATCACTACGATCTCCAGCGGCTTTAGCTCATGGCGGATACGCCGGAGTTCCGCGTCCACGTCGCTGGCAGTGACGACTTGTCCGTCGGGAAAGTGGCGGAAGTCCAGTTTCACGCCGGGCTGGAAGCACCACTCCAGCGGCACCTCGTCGATCGTGATCGCACGTTCGCCGTGGTTCATGGTGGACGCGAAATGATAGGGCGCATCGAGGTGGGTGCCGTTATGAGTGATCAGCTCCACGGTTTCAATGGCCCAGCCCTCGCCATCGGGCAGTTCCTGTCTGGTCAGTCCCGGGAAAATGCTGAGCAACTGCGGCACCGACGCCTGGTGATCAACGTACGTAATCTTGGGGCGATAGAGCGGCGGATCGGCGGGAACCGTGTTCTCTAGGGGCGCGGAGATGTCGATGAGTGTTCGAGCCATACTTTTTCCCAACAATCTGCTTAGGTATTACTCTTGTCCAACGATGTAATTGGTCAAGGTTCCAAGACGTTCCACCTCCAGCTCAACGGTGTCGCCGGGCTTCAGGAAGCGCCCCATCTCCAGTCCGCAGCAGCGGCGATGTTTTCCCGACTCGCGAACCGTGCCGGTGCCGGAGCCGAAGAACTCGCCGGGATACAGGGTTTCGCTCTGCGAGACATAAGCGATGATCCGCTCGAACGTCCAATACATGCCCTTGGTGTGTCCATACGAAACTTCCTCACCATTGATGCGGGCGCGCATGACCAGATTGTAAGGATCGGAGACTTCGTCTGGGGTGACCAGCGCGGGACCGATCGCGTTGCCAGCATCAAAGTCCTTGCCCTTGGCAGGACCGAGCCGCCCTCCCATTTCCCTGGCTTGGATGTCGCGCGCGGAGAAATCGTTGAAAATCGTGTAGCCGCCTATGTAATCGCGAGCTTGCTCTTGCGGGATGTCGCGTCCTTGTTTGCACAGAAAAATGCCGCACTCAAGTTCCCAGTCAAACATTGCCCGGCAGTAGCGAGGAATGGTCACGCGGGCGCCGTCCCCCACCACGCTAAAGCAGTTGCCCTTGTAATAAATCGGCCGTTCATACCAGAGGCGGTTAAGGCGATACGCCGCGGTGGCCTTTCGGCCAAAGGTGTCGTCTAGCCATTCGTCCAGAGCGCCGAGCCAGCGAGGCATGGCGAACTTCCGCAACGAGTTGATGATGTGCTGCTCGAACACCATGAATTCACGGATGGATTCCGGCCGCGGCACAGGGGACAGTAGCTCGACTTCTGCACGCTCGACGATAACCTCGTCCGGGCTGCGGAGGAGGGCGAATTCCAGCGCAGCCCGGGCCGTGTCCCTTGCCGCCAAACCTCCTTGCAGGAAGGCCAGCATGCTGCCGAGATGGTGACTGGTGTGCCCAGCCTGGAGTTGGTGGGCTGCCTGCAGCCTTACGATCCTCCGGTCCTCATCGACAAGGGCCCCGATCTCCTCCAGGCCCTGACGGCGAAAAGTAACGAGTCGCATCGCGCCTCCCGATTCTGAGACGGTAGAGGGATAGGAGCAGCCTGATGAGTCGGCTTTTAGCGAATACTATAAGAGCTCCCGACCCATGCTCCTTGCACGGTGCCGTCCACCCAAACTTTGCGAAGCGTCCTTCGGCCCAATCGGTCATCGGATCTTCTCTGCCACGATACAGGATTCGCGGCGATGGCAGGCGGCCAGTATGGCTCGTCGATCGGAACCAGATCTACAAACCGGCTTCTTAGAGATCACAGTTATCTGAGCTGGTTGACAGGTCCAACGCCTCATCTCCTCCAACCAGACTTCCGGCCCGCGTCGATACGCTGTCCTGAGCACGCCAACTCGCGACCCAGACCGAACGGGCCGCTCATCCGGGATTACGTGCGAGATGGCGATTTCTCGCCAACAATTCCGAAACCGTGACTAGAATGGAGACTTCTAGCTGCGGGTAGATGGACGTACAATCGTGCCGCTTTTGAGTCAAAAAGGAGAGCCCGGTTTGCATGAATATCTGAGACAGGACAACGAACCCCCAGCTGCAGTTGCGAGGAATGGCTGGCGTTATCACCACATTGGTATTCCCACTCAAACCCCGCGTCCCGATGAGATTCACGTGCCCCACCTACATATTCACGTGGCGGCATTTCAAACCAGTCCATTTGGCGTTCAATGGATGCGATTTGATCCAGATGCACCCTATCCCGAGGCGGTCAAGACCATTCCTCATGTAGCTTTCGAGGTAGACGATCTTGCAACTGCACTGGTTGGGCAGGAGATTTTGATTCCTCCGAACAGTCCGAGCGTGGGAGTCAAAGTGGCCATGATCCTCGATCATGGCGCACCAATTGAATTAATGGAGTTTTCCCCACCCCAAGAATTGCAAAGAGAATAAGCGTCGTAAGCCAACCAGAGGTTATGAGGCAGCCATTCAGCGCACGCGCAAGAAAACCGCTTTGTGGAAGGGCGGCTTCGCAGCTTGCATTCAAAACGAGTCGAGTTTAGACGAAGCTCAATGTTCGGGAGGTAGTTGTGCTGATCCGGATTCAATTCTCTTTGCCGTGAGGCTACAACGGCCAGTTGGCGACAACAGGCCATCCGATAAAGAATCGGAAATGGAAGCCCTCGTCACGATTGCTTATGATATGGGGAGTTGCTGTTGAAAAAGTACCTTACTTGATGCTTGTTCCTGAGCAAGAGTCACGTTATAAGCAGTCATACGGTGATTTCATTTTCGGGCGAATTTCCGCCTGTCAGTATTAATGCGCCAGTTCACTCATTCTTGACGCGGTTTGCGGTGAAATGAATCGGTGTGTGGGACTCAATGCTGCTGTCGGTCACCATGGTGAACACGATCTCGTCGCCTTTGACTGTGCCTTTGTAGTAATGCTTGTCTTCGTACGTTTTTCCATCGCCTCCGAGACTCGTAAGGCTCTTCGTCATAAAACTGATCCGGTCGCCCGCGATTTTTCCCTCCCATATCGGCCGACCCTGACGCTTAGGAACCCGGAGAAACCCAGCTGTCCCGGATAGCTCTTGGCCGTCGACTTCAAAATCAAACCATTCGTGGTAGGTGTCTCCCCAATCGTATTTCACGGTTGCTTCCCATTCCCCGGCAACGTTGGCGAGAGGTTTCGCGGAGGCACTCGTTCCGCCTGCCCCCATCTGGGGGGACGGTGGTGCAGATCCCGAATTCTGTGCAGCTTGTTCCGCGCCGGCAGCGACGGGGTTCGGTCGCCCACTCTTCTTCTGGACCAGCAGCCAGAAGATGCCGATCACGACGGCTAGACCAACCAGAAACGCAGGAACGAATCGCTTTAGGTTCGCCGCCTTCGAGACAAAGCCGGTACCGTGAAGTGTGCGATGAAGTAAGTCGGTCAGCTCTTTCACATCTGCATGGAAATGAGAGTCGCGAACTTCCATCGCCTGCCGCTCGCACAATGCTTGCAGGTTGCTTGGCGAGTCATTTGGGCGCGGGAGGGTGGCCCCGCCCACCAGGACGGGAATCACCCGAATGCCGCGCTCCAAGGCCTTCCCAATTTCAACACGGACAAAATCGCTGGCGTTATCCAGCCTCCGCCCGCCATTCGGCTCAGTCACCGATAGCCAATGGGTACCAATCACAGCCAGAAGAGCATCTGACACGTCAAGCTTCCGCTCGATGACTACGCTAAAGTCGTCGCCGCCCTGAATAGTATCCAGATCCATGAACGTATTTTCCCGGCCGAACTCGGTGCTCAGGATGTCGAACAACCGCCCGGCGTAGGCGGCACTGTCTTCGCGGCGATAACTGATGAACACTCCGGGCATAGTTGTATGACCTGTTTAGGCAGAATAGTGGAATTGTAACTTGGGTGTCGCCAAGAACCAGAGCCCGTTTTCCAGGATGGTCGGCCACTCGGAAGTAATCCAGTTTGACGGGTTGTTGGCGTTCCGTTCTTGGTGACCGGGACCTCCAAGAAAATGGGTTGTCCGTTATCCGGCCGGAATTGATGGTAAGTAGTGAGCGAGGTGGAAAGACCTTTTCCTGTCACGGTCAGCTACCGCAGCTTCGCGTATTCAGCCTTGGCTGCCTGCAGAATGGGAACATCGCTGTCGGCATCTTTCCATAGCTTGAGGAAGTCTTGGTACGCCGCTTTAGCTTTGGCAGTATCGCCTGCCATCGCGTAAGCGCGACCTATCTGGAGGTGTGCGAGCGCGCCGACGGGATCGCTGATCACGATACCCGGGTGATCGAGGATTTCTTGGAATTCCGCTGCGGCTTCAGCGCCGTGATGTGCAGCCAGAAGGGCTTCACCCCGCACGTAGATTGGATAAAGCGCCCCGAAGTTCCCGTGTATGCTGCTGCGTTGCACGCCCAGTTCATAGGGAGTGGCGACTTGTAGCAGCTCCAAGGCTTTTGAGTATTGCCCATGGTTCAACGCGAGCTTTGCTCGAACTGTCGGCAGGTAGCTGAAGTTAACGGCCGTATCCTCGGGAAAACGCTTTTTGTAAGTCGTCCGCGAGAGTTTGAGCTCGCGAGGAATCCTGCGAGAGAGCAAAGGCGAACGCTGCGCCAAACTCCACTTCCCGGTTGCTTGCTAGTCCGATCGCTGCCAGCGTGCTTTGCCTAACGGCCTGGTCCTTCCCGAAAAACGCTTCCCACAAAGCCGCACCGCTGTTGAACAGAGCCGCCCTTTCCGGATGGGCTGCTTGCTGAGCCAGGTTCGCCGCACGCTGCACCATCTCGTTTGCCTGTCGCAGCTGACCGGTATAGGCGAGGACAAACGCCTGGTGCGGGGAGATCAGGTCTTCCGACCCGGACCTGCCCTTAGCCGACTGCACTGCCCGCATCATCCCTGCCGTATCATCTTTGAGAAACGCGATGTCGTAGAGGAGGACAATATTGTCAGGCGTTTCCAGCTTGCGCTCCGCGGCGCTCTGAAGAGTGTCCTCGGCTTGCCCGAGATGGCCAAGGTTAGTTTCGTTGCCGGCTAGAATGAGATACCCATCACCGAAGTCCGGATCAATCCTGACAGCTCTTTGAGCTGCCTCGACCGCTTTCTCATATTGTCCGGAGGCTGGGTAGATGATGCCCGATAGGAACGCGAGGGGTCGCACGTCGCGTGGGTAGGCCAGCGTCCACGCCTCACAAGTCAATTGCGCCTTTTCCATGTTCCCTATGACTCGAGTATCGTATAAAGCCCTAATAAAAAATCTCTCCCGGTCGGTCGCGTGTTCCCGTAATTCATAGGCTTTGGCAGAGTTCTCTGCAGAGAGGGCCGACTCGCCCTGGGCGCCATACATAAGTCCGAGAGCAGCGTACGCGCTGGCGAATTTGGGATCGATTTCGGTAGCCTGCTTGAAGAAAGGAGCAGCGGCCACCACGCCATCGGAAAAGTGCACCTTCCAGCCCGCGCTGTAGGCTTTCAAGGCTTCCAGGGACGGCGTCGTCGCTTCGTCGAGCGGTGTGTCATGCTTTTCGACCGTCGAAAGGGATTCGCCGACTCGAGTTCTAAACCTGCTGGCAACTTGGCTGAGGACATTCAGTACGTCTTCCTTTCGCGCCGCCTGCATCTGCTCCTCAGCCAGAACAGCTCCCGTACGACAGTCCTTTGCGCATAGCCCCAACACATATTGGCTGCCGAGACTTGCGATCGAGCCGTCCACCACGGCGGCGCTAGACGTCCGCTCGCAGACCTCTCTTGCGACCTCTGGGGTTAGTCGCGCGTCGGCTGGCTGACCCATCAAGTGCAACGTTCGCTGAATGCGGTCGTCGGGCACCAGACTGAGAAAGGGCGACTGCTCCAACTGCACGGACATTCCCTGTCGCATTGTCCCATCAAAAACAGGGTCACCCGTAGAGTTCGTGAAGTCAGCGAGCACAATCGTGTCTTTATCGGTCAGCTTGGTTGGACGGCGGAAATAGAGATAAGTACCAGCCAATAACGCCAGAGAAACAGCAAGGGCCGGTACAGCAACCCTCCAGCGCCTTATGATGGCGGTTGTATCCGTAACCTTCGTGCTTAGCGGCAGCTGGCCCGACTCTGTATCCCGCTTGAGCCGCTGCAGATCGGTGCGGAGATCCGAAGCATGTTGATAGCGGAGGTTTCGATCTTTCTCTAGGCACTTGAGGATGATTCTCTCCAGTTCCGCAGGCAGAACGGGATTAAGCCGTGTCGGAGAGATCGGCGCGCGATTCAAAATGGTCTCGAAAATTACGCCTGTGCTTTCCCCGCGGAAGGGCAATGTCCGGGTGGACATTTCGTAGAGGACCGCGCCGAAGGAGAACAAATCGGTACGCGCGTCCAGCTGCTTGGCGCGGACCTGTTCCGGCGACATGTAGTTCACCGTGCCCATTGCTGTCCCGGGAGTGGTCAGAGACTTTTCTATTGTGGAGGCGTCGACACCAATGTTTGTGATCCTCAGAATCTTGGCCAGGCCGAAATCGAGAACCTTCGCATGTCCGCGCTGGGTGACGAAAATGTTCGCGGGCTTGATGTCGCGATGGACAATGCCGCCGGCGTGCGCCGCATCCAGTGCGTCGGCGATTTCGATAGAAAGCGCGAGCAGAGCCTCAGTTTCGAGCGGACGGCCCGCAATGCAGTGCTTCAGCGTGACCCCGTCCAGAAACTCCATGGCGATGAACGACTGACCTTGTGTTTGCCGATTTCGTAGATCGTGCAGATGTTGGGATGGTTCAGTGCCGATGCCGCCCGGGCTTCAAGGCGGAAGCGCTCTAACGCTTGCTGGTCTTGGGCCAGATCCTCGGGCAGAAATTTCAGAGCGACAAAACGACCCAGGTCCGTGTCTTCCGCCTTGTACACCACCCCCATCCCGCCGCCACCCAGCTTTTCGATTACCTGATAATGCGAGACTCTCTGGCCGATGAAGGAGCGGGAAGCTCTCGTCCGCAATTTTGTTCTCGTTGCAGCGAGCACTCGCGCGGCCACTTCGATAGCCGGGCGATCGAGAAATCCTTCAGCCTCTTGCTGCGCAGTCAGCAGCGACTGGACTTCGCGCTCCAGCGCCTGATCGCCGTCGCATGATTGACGCAGAAACGTCTCGCGCTCCTCGGGAGAACGTTCCAGCGCGGACTGCAACAGGCCATCGACTTGCTTCCAGCGCTCGCTATCCATCCTCTGTCCTGGGCATAAGCTCCCGGTAGAGCCAGGCTTTGGCGGTACTCCAGTCGCGCATCACGGTAACCGCCGATACTTTGAGTACCTCAGCCGTCTCTTCCACGCTGAGTCCGCCGAAAAAAGCGCATTTCGACAACCTGTACTTTGCGCGGATCGAGCTTTCCCAGCAGGTTCATGGCGTCGTCGAGGGCCACCAGATCTGCGGCCCGGTCGCTGCCCACCATCGCCGTCTGGTCTAAAGAAACATGTTGCACACCCCGCCCACGTTTCAGGTTATGGCGCCGCGCATGATCAACCAGAATGCGCCTCATCAGCTGGGCCGAAACCGCGAAAAAATGGGCGCGATTCTGCCAATGCATGTGCTTGTAATCCACCAGTCGCATGTAGGCTTCATTGACCAGAGCGGTGGTTTGCAGGCTATGTCCGGGGCGCTCACCTTTCATGTAGCGTCGCGCCAGGCGGTGGAGTTCGTCATAGACGATTGGAGTCAGACTGTCGAGAGCAGCTCGATCCCCATCACTCCAGGCCCGGAGAAACTCGGTCACTTGGCCACCAGGTGGCGTTCCGGCCCCATCGTGCTGGTGGTGTGGATTTCCGCATTCACGACCTTAGGCCCTGGCCTCGCTTGCAGTCTCTCCAGGAAAAGCTATGCCGCATGATAGTTCTATCCCGCCGTTTGCGCCTACATATATGTGCGCGAGAAACCCAGCAGGATATTTGCCGGGGCGCACGACGGAGGAGACCTATGAAATCGAGAATGTTAGCGTGGATCGCGGTGATAAGCGTATGCACCGTGCCGGCAATGCCGTACCAGGCATTTGCGCAGGAGCAACTGCAACAAGCACAACATCTTTCCCACTATGTCGTGTACCGACCTTGGCACGTTGGGTGGGACTTTCAGCATCGCTTTCGGAATCAATGATAAGGGACAGATCGACGGATTTTCCACCATGCCTGGTGACCAGGTCACCCATGCCTTTTTTTAGACAACGGGGTCATGACGGACATAGGGACGCTTGGCGGACCGAACAGCCAGGCACTTTTTGGCCCCAGCGAAGCACCTCAGGCTACGGGTTTGGCCGAGAACGGGATTCCTGATCCCAACGGAGAGGACTTTTGCGGTTTGGGCACGAACCTTGTCTGCCTCGGCTTTGTTTGGCAGAACGGAGTGATGACGCCGCTTTCTACGTTGGGCGGCAATAACGCACAAGGCAGCGATATCAATGCCCAAGGACAGATAGCGGGAATGGCCGAAAACAGTACTCCTGACCCCAACTGCCCGGCACCCCAGGTATTACAATTCCTGCCTGCTGTCTGGACTAATGGCAAAATCCAGGCCCTTCCGGTGTCCCTTGGCGATCCTGAGGGAGCTGCCTTCGGGATCAACGATAGGGGCGATCTGGTGGGCGCATCGGGCGACTGCGCCGCCTACGATCTCAGATACGGCGTTCCTCTCCAGCCGCAGCATGCCTTACTTTGGCGGAAAGGCAGCGTGAAGGCGATTGATCTCGGCAACCTTGGGGGGAGGATAAACAATGCCGGTTTCGCGATCAACGACATGGAAGAGGTGGTTGGCGCCTCGGATCTGCCCGGTGATCAGTTCCAGCACGCCTTTCTGTGGCAGCACAATGTCATCAGCGATTTGGGAACCTTGCCGGGAGATGTTGCAAGCGCCGCAATTGGAGTGAATAACAGAGCCCAGGCGACTGGCGTTTCGATTGATGCCGCCGGAAACCTCAGAGCATTCCTCTGGCAAAACGGAGTGATGACCGACCTCAACACGCTTATTCCGCCGAACTCGCCTTTGTACCTGATGCACGGGTGCGGCATCAATTCTCGAGGACAGATCGTGGGCTTTGCCTCGCAGATCAGCACCGGCGAACTTCATGCCTATCTGGCGACGCCAATCACCGATGAAGACAATTTTGTAGCCTACGCCTCGAATAGCGGAGCGGGGACGGCAAAAGTTGCCCTTCCTGAAAGCTACAGAAAGCAACTTGAAAAGTGGATTCGCGGCCATGGATTTGCGACTGCCCCGGCAGACCTACAAGGATCCCCTAGTAGATAGCTATCCGACGTAGTCTGCACCTGCGAAGTCAAGCGACTCGTGATTTAGAGGGCAGGGAATATCCTTGCCCTCGCTCTGTTTCCTCGGGCGGAGATCGCCAGCTGATTCTGTCGACGCGGGCCAGAAGTCCTAGGGCTGTATCGGAAGCGCCCCTGCGAGGAATCATGAACTACCTTGGTGTGTGCTGGCGCTTTCGATACAGCGACTTGAAGGAAGCCGTTGCCTATGGGATTTGAATGGTGCTGGGGTGAGATGAGCAGGGTGGCAGGCCGGTGTCGTAGCGCGAAGGAGTGGTTGGAATAGATACGGCATGGGGTTCTTGTGGGAGGAGCGGCCTGGGAACGGCTCTCACCGTGAGCGAAAAAACTGGGGAGGATGCCGGCGAGGCACAGAAGTCGGGTGCGTGTCGAAGCACGCGGATGGATCGAGGTTGGGGCGGTGGCTTCATGCAGCATACTCGCGTGGAAACGGGGGAGCGCGAAGTTGGATCTGGGCTGCAGTAAGCCTCTCGATCACGTGCATGGGTCCACCGCACAGGGGGCAGATCCAGAAGGTGAGAGCGCGAACAGGGCGCGGACCTGGCGGATTATCGGGGTTCGATTCCTGCATCGAGCCGAGTAAGTGAGCTACAGAGTGGCAGTAAGCGAGCGCGTCGGCGGTTGGCCAGAAAGCCGAAGTTCCGAATGCGCACAAAGCCGCGGGGGAGCAGGTGTAGCAGGAAGCGCCGTAGGAACTCCTCGACGGAAAGCGTCATCCGCCGTTTTTTGTTGTTGTGAGCCGAATCCCTCCAGCGAAACGTGACTTGGCCATCGGCCAAGGAGACGAGCCGGTGATTGGAGATGGCGACGCGGTGGGTGTAAGCGCCGAGATAACGTAGGGCATGCTCGGGACCACCGAAGGGCGGTTTGCAATAGACCACCCAGTCATGCCGGAACAGTTGGCGGAGCCAAGCGGAGAAGATCTTGGGCTGAGCGAGCTGATTCAGATCGCCATAGAAGCGAAGTTTTCCTTCGCTGAAGGCGCGCTTCAAGGCGGCCACGAACTTGCCGCGAAAAACCCGGCTGAGCACTTTGATGGGAAGAAAGAAAGAGTAGCGGGTGTGGATCCAGTGGGTGTGATCCAGAGAGAGTCCACCGGATGGGACCACGCAATGGACATGGGGATGATGTTGGAGCCTCTGATCCCAGGTGTGCAGCACGCTGAAGAAACCGATCTCGGCGCCCAGGTGTCTGGGATCGCGAGCCACTTCGAGCAGGGTTGCGGCGCTGGTGCGGAACAGCAGGTCGTAGACGAGCCTCTTGTTCTGCAGGGCAAGTGGAGCCAGTTCCCGCGGCAGAGTGAAAACGACATGCACGTAGGGAGTGGGCAGCAACTCGCGCTGACGTGCCTCCAGCCAGCGGTGGCGGGCATTGCCCTGGCATTTTGGGCAATGACGATTGCGACACGAGTTGTAAGAGATGACGGAATGTCCGCAGTGGGAACACTGATCACGATGTCCGCCGAGGGCGGCGGTGCGGCAGCGGGTGATGGCCAGCAACACCTTCTGATGTTGCCAGGTCATCCACCTGCGACTGCGCTCAAGAAAAGACTGTCCCGCACAGCGAACAATGTCGGCCATCTCCAGGGGAGGCCGGCTCATTTAGGGCTTTGGCGAGGGTTCTCGTTTCTGCTTCTCCGGGGACAAGATCAAGGAGTCCAACGGGCTCGCGGTGGCGCTGAGATGGCGTTTGGACAGATGCAGGTAGATGGTGGTTTCTTCCAAATCGTGATGCCCCAGCAGCAACTGAATGGTTCGCAGATCGGCACCGGCTTCTAACAGGTGGGTGGCGAAACAATGCCGCAAGGTGTGGGGATGGATATTTTTCTCCTGCAGGCCAGCGCGTCGGGCGGCCTGGCGGCAGGCGTGATACACGGCCTTGGGGGTGATCGGATGATCCGCCGTATGGCTGCAGCCCCCGGGGAACAACCACTGGGAGGGTTTGCGCTTTAACCCGCGCCAATACTCGCGTAAGGCATCCAGCAGCTTGGGGCTGAGCATGACGTCACGATCCTGGCGTCCCTTGCCCCCTTGGATGTGGATGACCATCCGCCGACTATCAATATCGCTGATCTTCAGGCGCGCCAGTTCGGCACGCCGCACACCGGTGGCATAGAGCGTCATCAGCACGATGCGATGAAAGGGAGTTCGTGCCGAGTTGATCAGACGAGCGACTTCCTCTTGACTGAGAATGATCGGCAGCTTCAGCACTTTCTTGGGATAGGGAGTTTCGGCCACGCTCCAGGCCCGCTTGAGTGTCTGGATGTAGAAGAAGCGCAGAGCCGCCAACCGCTGGTTCACCGTATTCGGCGCCAACTTCCACTTCTTAAACAACGCGGCTTGGTACTCGCGGATGTGTTGCGGGCCCAACTGTTCGGGGGAACGGTGGAAGTACCGGGAGAAGTGTTCGACGGTGCGAACGTAACACTCGATGGTGGTCTGAGCGTAGTTCCGACGGTGGAGTTCTTCGAGCATGATCTTGCGGAGATGGGTCACAGAGAAAGCCTCCTTTCTCTGCGAGCCAACTTAGATCAACTCCCACCACCTGCGCGCCTATGACACGCGCAAGCGTCCGCCGTACTACGGCTTCGTTCAAGTCTGGTTGGAGGAAGTTTCGCTTGGCCGTGTAGTCGGCTACTCTTCCATAATCCAACTATTTCGGCAGGGGGAAACCCTTCATGCAGACCACCGTTCGGTCTGCTTCCTCGGGTTTCGCGTGGGTGAAGCCAAGGTTGGCTGTACAAAGAACATCTCCTTTCAAAACCAGGCTAGTGTTGTTGTCCAGCGGCGCGTTCTGCTTAGTGGCTATCAGGATGCGCTGCGAACCGTCGGGCGAAAGGACCCAGATCTGGTTTAGCAAAATCTCGGATACGTAGATGTTGCCTTTGGCGTCCAACTCGATCCCATCGAATGCCGAAAACCCGTAAGGCAACGGCACTGGTTCACCGGCTGTCCCATCATCCTTAATCGGGATCCTGAGTACCATGGGGATCGCCGTCGGTAACGGCATAGATGTTCTTCTCTTGCTTATCGAGCACGAGATCATTGACGCCCAGGGGGAATCCCGAATAAGGCTTGGGGGACCAATTGAGCAGAGGATGTGCCGACCACAGGTCCACCTTTTTCCCATCGGGAGAGATTTTCCAAATTCCGGAGTACGTGAGATCCGTCATGTACACGTTGCCGCTCGAGTCGATCGCAACATCGTCGGGATAGCAAAATGGCCAACCTTCCGCTTTTGTCGCGAGGGGCGTTACCTTTCGGGTTTTAGCGTCGATCTTATAAACGCCAGACTGGGTCACCGTCGCGTCCCGGCAAGCGGGGTGGAACGGATTTGCCAGATCCTTCCTGAAGTCATGTTTCGAGTGGCCCGTGTATGCGACGTAAATGTTGCCAGACTGGTCAAGATCGAGTCCGATCAGGTCTCCCTTTCCGCTTTCTTCCTTCGACGGCACCCACGCGATGTGATCGTAGCTGCCATCATCCTTGAGCATGACAACTTCGCCGATATGCATCAGGGTCGCGTAGAGGTTGCCATGCGAATCGACTCCGAGACCCTCAGGCGTGTCGGGGAGTTTGGCCATGACCCAGGCCTTGAACTGTGCCGCTGCAGGCGGAGGAGCGGCGGTGAACAACAAGGCGCAGGGGATTAGCCAGAACAGAATCCTCAGCCATTCTTTCTTGCGCGCACCCGATTGGACCATGTTTGTGCCTCCTACTTAATCGTCCTCGATTTCGGCTTTGACTTCCCGGGCCTATCGACAATGTATCCGACTGTACAGCAAGCTAGAAGTGGCCACATCCAGCATCTCAAGTTAAGCCACCACGCGGTAACTCCAGGATGGTCGGTGACTCGGGCGGAATCCCGAGAACACGCTGTGATCCGTTGCGAACTAGGTCAGCGGATAGGCGAATGACACATCCGATGTACGCTGCGAACGCCAGGTGCGCAGCTGTTCTGCTGCCTTACTTGACTTCATTGGGGTCGCGACCAAGAATAGGTCGCACGGATTCTGAACTAATCGGCGTATTTATTCCAGAGGGCTTATTTAACATTGCCGAGGAGACCAGCATGAAGCGAATCACATTCATTTGCATGGTGCTGCTTATGGGCGTGTGCGCCGCATTCGTGCCAGCAGCGGTTGCCCAACATGAGCATCCCGCAGGCGACCCGGGCAAACTCGGCAAAGTGAGTTTCCCCGTTTCCTGCGAACCATCGGTTCAGCCGCAATTCAGCAGCGCCGTAGCGATGCTCCATTCTTTTTGGTACGAGAAGGCTAGCGACACTTTCGCTGCTATCGCACAGAAAGACCCCACGTGCGGCATGGCCTACTGGGGAATCGCCATGACGTACTACCATCAGGTCTGGCAAGCGCCCGGCCCGGCTGATCTGAAAGCGGGAATTGCCGCTGTAGAAAAAGCAAAGTTAGCTGGTGCCAAGACACAGCGCGAACGCGACTATATTGCGGCGATCGAGACGTTCTACAAGGACGCCGACCAACTCGACTACCGCACTCGCGCCTTGGCTTACGAAAAGGCCATGGACCAGCTGCAAGCGCGCTACCCTGACGACCATGAGGCCGCGATTTTTTATGCGCTGGCACTGCTCGCCACCGCGCCGCCAACCGACAAAACGTATGTGAATCAGAAAAAGGCTGGCGCGATCCTTGAGCCACTATTTGCAGAACAACCAGAACACCCCGGCATAGCTCACTACATCATTCACGCCTACGATTATCCACCGCTGGCTGACAGGGCTTTGGATGCAGCGCGACGTTACGCCCAGATTGCGCCAGACTCACCGCACGCGCTCCACATGCCGTCCCACATCTTCACCCGGCTCGGCTTGTGGCAGGAGTCCATTGATTCCAACCTCGCTTCGGCAGCTTCGGCCCAGAAAAACAACGCGCCCGGCAACGAGCTCCACGCGAAGGACTACCTGATCTATGCCTATCTCCAGGGCGCACAGGATCGCGAGGCGAAGAAGGCGCTCGCATCCCCGGCGCCCGGGCGCTCCGATGACCCTCAATACATGAACTGGCTGTACGCCATGGGCGCTTCGCCTGCGCGCTACGCTGTGGAGCGGCATCGCTGGGCGGAAGCCGCCGCGCTCCTCATACCGCCGAATACTTTTCCCGGCGGAAGGGCAGCGTGGACCGAAGCGAACCTGCATTTCGCGCGAGCCCTCGGCGCCTCACATACGGGGCAAATCGATGTTGCCGAAAAGGAGGTACACCAGCTCGCATCCCTGCGTGACACGCTTACGCAAGTCAGTGACAGCTATTGGGCCGACCAGGTGGATATCCAACGCCAGATCGCCACCGCATGGATCACGCTGGCCAAGGGCAATCCCGAAAACGCTCTCACCCAGATGCGTTTGGCCGCTGAGCATGAGGACCGGACCGACAAGAACAACGTCACCCCAGGAGTCATCCTGCCAGCTCGCGAACTGCTCGGGGAGATGTTGCTGGAACTGAATCAGCCTGCGCAAGCGGTCATTGAGTTCGAAGCCACGCTGCGCACGGCGCCAAATCGTTTCAACGCTCTATCCGGCGCGGCCCGCGCGGCCAAGCTTTCCGGCGATAAGGAAAAGGCTAAAACATACTATGCCCAGCTCCTTTCCATCTGCGCGCATGCAGACGGAGAGCGGCCCGAACTTCAAGATGCACGCTTGCTGTTGGCCCAGAAATGAGCTGGTGTTCGCGTAGCCGCAGGTGAACGAACTGGCAAGCCAAGACCACCCGGAACGGGGCTTGGCCAGAGTTATGGAAGTATCGTCGGCCACTCGGAAGTAATCTAGTTTGACGGGTTGTCGGCTATACGCTGATGTGGTCATCGCCAACGGGATCGCGAGTGGATGACGGGCAAATAGGAACTTATCCCGGGCCAGAAGTCTGGATCTGGGAAGTCTGCCCCCGATAATCGCTGGGATTCCTCCCGAGCGGTGGGCAATACACCAGCAAAGCGCCCAGGAAGTCGGTGTCTGGGCAGGGCGCGGCAGGCGCGCCCCGCGCCCTGTCCGGCAATCTTGTGGTATTGAGAAAGATGACGGTCGAATCAAGCGCCTGTGTCGCTAGGCGCCAAAGCAGCATTCGATGGACAATCCCAAGAAGCACCGCGTAGCCAAGATCGTAGTAGATCGATGGTGCTCTTTCCATGAGGCGCTCGGCGGAACGAAGCGGAAGTATCCGACGCGAGAATTCCTTTCGTTCGCAGAGGCCGCCCGAAGCTACATCGACTTGACGCGACATGATCAACTCATACACAGAGACGTCGCCAACGCCATAAACGGCTTGACAGAGTTTCTCCGGCTGGAGAGAAGGCGAGTGCCAGGCAGGATTCTCTCTGAGGCGGACCGGCTGGAGTGCTTATTCTTCGGCGGGTTCGAACCGAACTTCGAAGGCGACGAGCCTCCCGGCCTATAGAGCGGGAAGACTGCTCGCCGCAACTTCGGCCGCTAGTGCGTAATACGTTTCTGTGCTGGACAGCGACGCGATCGCTCACAAGTGGTTCTCCCCGAAGACAAATCGGCTTCTGCGTCCGATTATTCCCCATAAACGCCCCTGTAGGGAGGAATGTGCGAAGCGGTCGGCTCGTTAGTTGGCGGCTCGCCCAAGCTTAGTTGGCGACAAATCCCCATAGCACTCATTGACCGCTGATGGGCGTTATTTACGCTATCGTCCCCACGCCGTAAGTAATTCTGAGGAACAGCCGATTGGCGAGTCCGCTTGCCGCAAGCGCCGGTGAGTTTAGCCCCAGTCTTTACGCTGTAACTCGGCCAGGCGCTGGCATGGCCGGGGCTGTAAAGGGGTGGGGGCCCTAACTGAGTGAGATGGGTAGCCTCGGCTGGAGCCCTGGGCTACACCTGCCTGAGCCATATCCAGCCTTCTGTATCCAGAGCCTTCCGGGTTATCTAACTCAACTATGACAAGCGTCTTCCTGGCTCACCCTTGGCCGGCGGTTGGTGGATAGGCCGGCGGCAACAGCCAGGAGACGGGCCGCGCCACAAAGCAGCCACCTGGCAATCATCCTCCTCAGTTCCTGATACCCCACAGCCCGCAGACAAGTAAGTTTCCGCTTGAGAGCCCGCCGCCCCAATAGCCACCCCTACCCGTTCCCCCGATTCAAACTTCCTATCCAGAACTTCGATGACAGCCCATCCTGGACCAGGATCTGCCGGATTCCGTCATTGATTACTCTTACCCATCAGCTTCACTGGGCCACCCCAGAGCTCCGACTAAGCCCATTGACAACACCCGCTTACATCACCGTTGGCGGCCCCAGATGGCGACTTCTGGAACTGGTGGACCGATCCATGCCAGTTGCCCGCTTGCTGGCCCAGACGTAACCAGCGCGTAAGTTTCTGCACCCCAGCCGCTTACCTGCTGCTGGGCTGAGCTCAATGGCGACTTCTGCGTTTCGTCGCCACAGCGCGGAGAGGGAGAAAAACCAGGTATCAACGGCTTCCGCGAGGCACTTATCAAGAAAAAACGATTAGGACAGCACTCGAGGTCGAACTGGTGCTGCCGGCAGCAGCCAGCTGGCTGATCAGGGCGCCGATGAGATAACCCGGGGAGACGAAGTTGATCAGCAACTGGCCCTGGACCAGGCTCTTGCCGTTAGCCACGTCGTCGAACTTGGAGGAGCAGTAACCGAACTTGGGGATCAGGTTGTAGCTCAGATCCCAATGGATGCTCTGGAACTCATCGATGAAGATGCTGTTGATGTACAGACGGCACTGGGCGCGGGTGAAGTAACGCTGGAAGCCGTAATCGGAAGGGATGTATTCGGGATCGACAGGAGGGGCGTTGGGGGAGGGGCCGCGGAATTCGATGTGCTTAGGCCAGCTGGAAGGACTGAGCGGCCTGGTCGGCAACGACCTGGAGGGTTCCGTTGAAGGGATCGAAACCGGGTGCGGCGATGGAGGGGCTATCGAGGGGGCATTCCCGATTTAGGACTTGACGGGAAAGGGTAGATCTTTATAATGAGTATATGAGTATAGATTAAAAGCAGCTTGTCCGGGAAGGCACCGGGTGGGTGTGGAGGGGGCCCGGTATCCCCCAGGGCCGGCTCTCCTCCATCGATACTCATGTGCCTATATACTCACCTGCGCTAGGCAACGTCGATCGCCGAGGTGAGTCCCATGAAACCCAAAGCAAAGCGAGTACCCGAAGGACCGGAGCTGAAACGCATGAACTTGAACGTTGAACGCCGCTTGCACGACCAGTTCAAGGCGGCTACCGCCGCCGAAGGCAAGGATATGACTACCGTTCTGACCGAATTTATCCAAAACTATGTTGCCGAGCGCCTTCCTGAATCGATGCGCCGCAGGGGGGACCGCAAATGAAACGTTCCAAGGTAGTAAAGCCCGAGTCGGATCTCCACCTGGTGAAACCCGCAGACAAGTCGCGCAAACCTTCCCCGCAGGAGCGCGATAGCTCCATCGCCGAGGGGATGCGATCCTTGCAGAAGGTGCGGGAGGAACTAGATCATGAGCTGTTCAGCGGCTCCCGTGATGTGGAAAAGATCAGTGGCCTGATCGAGCAAAAGCAGCTGATCCGCAGCCGGCTGGCGGCTCATGGAGTGCGGGTTGGGCCATGAAGAGAGCGGCCCTGTATCTGCGAGTTAGCAGCCTGGATCAACGTCCCGCAAGCCAGCTGTACGATCTGCGCCAGCTGGCCCAGCAGCGGGACTATGAAATCGTGCAAGAGTATACCGACAAAATCTCAGGCACCAGGGCCCGCCGCCCCGGTCTCGATCAGTTGATGGCTGATGCTAGCCGCGGCCGCTTTGACGTGGTCGTGGTGTGGGCTTTCGACCGGTTGGCCCGGTCGGTCCGGCACTTCCTGGAAGTCATGGATGAACTCAACCATAGGGGCATTGAGTTTGTCTCGTTTCGTGAAAATATCGACACCGGTGGCCCGCTGGGACGTGCCCTGATCATCATCGTCAGCGCGGTCGCTGAACTCGAACGCAACTTGATTGTTGAGCGTGTGCGAGCCGGTATGCGCCGGGCGAAGCTCGAAGGCCAGCATCTGGGCCGTCCACGTCTCAACATCGATCGCGAGGCCTTGCTTCGAGATCGTGCCCAGGGTTTCAGCCTGCGTGAGTTGGCCAAGCTGCATCGGCTGTCCCGCACCTCGGTCATTCGTGCTCTACGGCAGCCTGAGATCGGAGGTGCAGCTTGAGTGATGCCATGGTTCTCTGGGTAGCCACAGCGGTCTCCGCCGTGGTCATCCTTTACATAGTTTGGAGCAACCGGCACGATCGCCAGGAGTCGGACCGCAAGCGCGATCAGCAGAACCTGCTGTTCCAGATTCAGCGCGAACTAGACCAACACCAGACCGCCATGCTCAATCGCTGTTTGGAACTTCACCGCAAGCTTGATGACCACCTCCGCATCCTGAAATATCTGGAACGCCGCCTCTCTTAGAGGCTGGTCCAAAAGGGGCCGTGCAGGCCCCTTCCTATCTCCTTGAATCTAGGCACCCACAATCGCCAGATTCAGGTGGTCCAAAAACTATGCCTTTAGGTACGACAAGTTAAGCTGGATGCACTGCGCCGACCATACATTCCGAGAAGCTGAAATCCCGGGGCACTCTAACTGACCTGTGAGCATCTCCGTAGATGCCTTCCGCTACGCCGACTTGCTAAGACTTCTCGGGAGCAATCTACCATAAGCCGGTATGTGGATAGTTTTCGTATTACGGACGATCCACATGAAGTTGCCCCTTTTTGCAAGCATAACGGTCCTGTGACGCATGTCACTGCCTATTGTTCACCTGCTCTGCTTTCATTGGCCGTGAAGGCACTCACTTAAAGCCAGACTGCTAAACCTAGTGGCAGCCGAGTCCTTCCCTGCCTACGGATTGTCATATGAGGTGTCGAACGGAAGAAGCACCACGTCTCGGAACCGTCTCACGCTCCCCTTGTGGCTGGAGCGCGCTCTCTCTCGTCCTACTCTATGCTCTCGTTCTCTTTAGCACCCCACCGCCTTGCCAGGCTGCCGTTCCCGCTCAGCCGAAGAACGTGCTCGTTTTATACAGCTTCTCGGACCGCAGCCTCTTCGACCCACTCGATAACCTCAAAGCCGCGATTCGATCACGTGTCGATGCGCCGGTGAACTTTTACGTGCATTATCTGGAGGCACAAGGACTGGAGGACCCCAACTACGACCACAGTTTGAGCGAAAACTTGCGCAGTGAACTCCGTGGCGTGAAGTTGGATTTGGTGATCACCGCAGTGTATTCGTCCTATCAGTTCGCGTTGCGGCATCGCGACGAGTTATTCCCTGGCGTGCCGATCGTTTTCTCGTATGTCCATGCCAGCAGAGTGGACGGGAAGCCACTTCCGCCCGGTGTAACCGGAGTTACGGTTTCAGTGGGTATTCGAGAGACCTTAGAACTTGCTTTCAAGCTGCATCCCGGTACAGATAATCTCGCGGTGGTCGCGGGAAGCTCGGAATTTGAGAGATTCTGGCGAGCTGCCGTCCGTAATCAGTTTGGGCCATATGCAGGAAAGGTGAAGCTGATCGAGATCGTGGGTCTCGGGGATACCGACATTCTCAAGCAAGTCGCCGCGCTTCCTCCCCACACGGTGGTTCTGTTCATCGTCATGCCCAGGGATTCAGCCCAGCCTGAAGTTGGGGTGTATGACACGGTGGCTGCCATCGGTCAGCGTTTCCCCACGTATTGCATCTTCCAGAACTACTGCCTTGATCATGGCGGCGTCGGCGGCTCGTTCTATGACTGGGGCGAGCAGACGTCGAAAACTGCCGAAATTGCCGCACGAATCGTCTCAGGGGAAAGGGCTGAGAATATCCCGGTAGTTCACGATTCCGGAACTCGCGTCAATGTTGACTGGCGCGAGCTTGTCCAGTGGAACATCCCCGAGTCTGCGCTTCCTTCCGGCTCCCTCATTCTCTATCGCCAATCTTCATTTTGGGAACGTTACGAGAAATACATCATCGCCGGGCTGATGCTGATTGTCCTCCAAGCCGTGTTGATCGCCGGACTATTGTGGCAACGTGCCCGAAAGAAAGCTGCAACGGCGGACCTCCAAAGGCTGGGTGGCCACCTGATTCATGCTCACGAAGAAGAACGAGCGCGCATCGCGATGGAACTTCACGATGACTTCAGCCAGCGCCTGGCGGTCCAGAGCATCGAGCTTACGCAACTGGAGAAGAGCCTACCCGAATCAGGAGTCGAGGAACATGCTCGAGCACTGAAGTTGTTGAAAGATACGAAGGAAATGTCGGCAGACATGCGTGCCCTTTCTCATCAGCTCCACTCCAGCAGGCTGGACCTGGTAGGACTGGTGCCAGCCCTTAGCGGTCTTTGCCAGGAAATCACAAAGAAATACGAGATCGACGTACATTTCGCAGACTCACGCAGTTCCTGCCAATCTCACGAAGAATGTGCAGCTATGCCTCTTTCGCGTTTCTCAGGAAGCACTCGCAAACATCGCAAAACATAGTCAGGCGAAAAGCGCACGGGTCGAACTTGGCGGTGATCGAAACATCCTCCGTCTCCGTGTGTCCGATACAGGCAAAGGGTTTAACCCTGAGGCGGCACACCAGAGCGAAGGTATTGGACTGATCAGTATGCGCGAGCGCCTTCGGCTGGTTGGCGGTAAGCTATCGGTTATCTCAGAACTGATGAGAGGCACGGAAGTACGGGCCGAGATACCGTTGTCTATGGCTGTGCAGGAGGAGCTGGTGACAATACCAGCGGAAGAAGGAACGGAGTTATGAGTCGCCCACGAGTATTGCTGGCGGATGACCATCGGATGCTGACTGATGCGCTGAAGAATGTTCTGGAGCCGCGTTGTGAGGTCGTGGGTACGGTGGGCGACGGCCGTGCGCTTCTTGAGGCTGCGGCAAACCTGACTCCTGACGTCATTGTGCTGGACATTACTATGCCTCACTTGAACGGACTTGACGCCGGCCGCCAGATCAAAGCCAAGATGCCGAAGACGAAGCTTATCTTCATGACGCAGCATGAAGATCCCTATCTTGTAGGGGAGGCCTTTCGTTGCGGCGCTTCCGCGTTTCTACTCAAGGAGGCGGCAGCTTCTGAGCTGATCGAGGCGCTTGACGAAGTGCTGAAGGGCGGCTCGTACGTAACCCCTAGCGCCACGGAAGGCCTCACCACCATTGCTCTGCGAGAACCCAAAGAGCGGGAGCATGCCCCCGAACCCTCTCCGCGCCAGCGCGAAGTGATTCAGTTATTGGCAGAAGGCCACTCCATGAAGGAAGTTGGCGACACGCTGAAGATCACAGTAAGGACCGTAGCGGCTCACAAGTACGCGGTAATGGAGCTCCTACAACTAAAGAGTAATGCTGATCTAGTCCAGTACGCCATCAAACACAAACTTATCTCTTCCAGTTAGTCGGCCCCAAGAATTCTCTTCGGATTGGTAGTTTTGACAATAGACATCCTCTTCGCGCGGGCGCATGGTGGGTTAGTAACTCCAGAAATCGCACGTGAAACCGAGGTCTTAGGCCAGTGATGGTCGAGGGCGCAGCATGGTCCGAAATTCCGATACACGGCCGGAAACCGACGAACCAGGGGAGCAGACTTCTGTGAAGCGAATGCGCGTGCTGTTAGCTGACGATCACGCGCGCGTTCTGAATGCTGTCGCCGCGTTGTTGGAGGGATCGTTTGACGTCATTGGCCTGGTACTCGATGGCCAGGCTGCGCTGCAGGCGGCGCTGAAGTTCGAACCGGACTTGATCGTCCTAGACGTCTCGATGCCGCGTATGAGCGGAATAGAAGTTGCGCGAGAGCTCAAGAAGCGCCGCAACGCAGCGAAAATCGTTTTCCTCACGGTCCATGAGGATGCTGAGATTCTGGCCAGTTGTCTTGCCGCGGGTGGAACGGCTTACGTCGTGAAAGAGCTAATGAATAGCGACTTGATTCCAGCTATAGATGCTGCGCTATCTGGCCGCACGTTCGTGTCACAGTTTGCTTTAGAAGGCGAAGCACCATAACGAAAGAATAAGGAGAAACACGATGGACTTAGGAGCAAGCGTTCGAAAAGTGTCGCTGGGCGCTCTCGCCATCTCCAGCATCTTGCTGGCTGGCGGAGCAGTTCCCAGTGCCGCACAAACCGCAGACAAACCCAACATCGTCATGCTTATGACCGACGACACTGGATGGGGTGATTTCGGGGCCTATGGCGGGGGCGCGAGCTCTCGGCCATCCGACCCCTAACATCGATCGCGTCGCCAGGGAGGGCGCGGTCTTCACCAGTTGGTACGGCCAGGCGAGCTGCACCGCGGGCCGCGCCTCGTTCATGACTGGACGCATCCCGATCCGCACGGCCCTATCGGTCGTGGTGGTTCCGGCTGACGAGAACGGCCTGACGAAGGACACACCGACGATTGCCGAGTTCTATCAAGAAGAACGGTTACCAAACCTACTACTCCGGCAAATGGCATCTGGGGGATCAGCCCAAAGATGTATCCCATCGAACACGGCTTCGATGAGATGAAGGAATTCGCCGCCTACTACCCGGGCGTCTATACCTACGACGACACGAGTAATTTCGCACATCCCTGGTTCCCGAAATTTAACAAGGCCTATTGGGACGAATACCAGAAGATCTGCAACCTTAGCGAGTGGGAAGGCGTTGCCGGCAAGCCCGCGACCAAGGTAGCGCGTATCGACTACGACTATCTTCATGAGTTCGACGTGCGGCAGGCCAATTCCGCGGTCGAATACATCAAGGCGCATGCTCATTCAGGCAAGCCGTTCTTCATGGATGTCAATTTCATGAAGATGCACAACCCGAACATCCCGGCCAAGGCGTTCGAAGGTAAATCCCACCTCGGCAACTATTCCGACGCGATGATGGAACTGGATTCCAACATCGGCAAGGTCATGGATGCCATCCGCGCCGAGGCTCCCAACACCATCGTCATCATCACCGCCGACAATGGCGCATGGCAGGATGCATGGCCGGACGCAGGCACGGTGCCGTTCCGTGGTGAGAAAGGTTCGCCGTTCGAAGGCGGTTTCCGAGTGCCCGGCATCATGTGGAGCCCGGGCAGGATTCCGGCCGGCGTGCGTTACGACGAAATGATGTCGCATATGGACGTATGGCCCACCACCGCCAAGATGGCAGGGCTTACGTCCACCGCCGCATGGCGCATGGAAGGACAACGACGGCAAAGGTATCTACTTCGACGGCATTGATAACACTGCCTATGTCACGGGCAAGGCGAAACATTCGGCGCGCAAGTCCTGGATCTATACCGACGGTGAAAACTTTTACGGCGCTCGCGTCGACATGGGCGACGGACCTGATGGCGATATCCACATGGCCTGGAAAATGCTTTTTACCGCGAAGGACACTTGGCTCGGTCCTAGGATGGATCTCGGTGCCATCGGCTCGTACTACAACCTCACCATGGACCCGTTTGAGAAATACGACATGACCTTCAACGGGGCGATGTCAACGCGCAGCACAACCACTTCGCCAGGCCGTTATGCCGGCTATGACAATGGTTGGGTTATTTCGTTGCTCTCGCCGGTGATTATGGAGTTTGACAAATCCATCGTGGATTTTCCGAATAAGAAGCGTTTCCCCGGCGGTGCGTCGAACGACATGAATCCGGATCTTCAGCACCCGGAGAACCCTGTGCCGTTGATGGATCTTAAGAAGACTATTTTTGCCATCGGCTCCGCAGACTAGCTGGAAAAGGGGCAGCAGCCCTCACCTGAAAACGCGAACTTTCCAGCGTTCGCACAACCGAAGTCGGAGCGAGGATGGCGGTACAGCCTTCCTCGCCTCCAGACTCAAGACCATTTCATGGCGTGGCCCGGAACTTAGACAGTATGAGCACCTTCAACAATCCGTTGTCGCCGTTGCCGATCTATCCCGGAACGACGCCGCGCTTTCACGCCATGGTGAAGCCCGTAGGCGCGATCTGCAACCTCGACTGCACCTATTGCTATTACCTGCACAAGGAACAGTTGCTAGGGAGCGATAGCAAGTTTCGCATGAGCGACGAGATTCTCGAAGCCCACATTCGCCAATACATCGAAGGTCAGCGTGGCGACGAAGTAGTGTTTTCATGGCAAGGTGGCGAGCCGACGCTGCTGGGCGTCGAGTTCTTCGAGAAGGTAGTCGCGCTCGAAAAGAAATATCAGCGTCCGGGTCAGCACATCGAGAACGACTTGCAGACCAACGGCACGCTGCTGAATGACGAGTGGTTCGCGTTTCTGCGCAAGAACAAATTCCTGGTCGGACTGAGCATCGATGGCCCGCAGGAACTGCATGACACCTATCGCGTCAATAAAGGCGGCAAGGCGACATTCGACAAAGTCTTCGCTGCCGGTCTGCAGTTGCAGAAGTATGGGATCCCGTTCAACACACTGACAGTCGTCAATCGCGTCAACGCGCAAAAGCCGCTGGACGTTTATCGCTTCCTGACCCGCGAGCTGCGTCCGCGACAGTTACAGTTCATTCCCTGCGTCGAGCCCAAGGTATTTCACAACGTGGCTCCGCAAAAGTGGGATACGGCAACGCTGCCGCTGCAGGATTCCACTGCTGCACATCCCGGCAATCCCGACTCCGTAGTCACTGACTGGTCGGTCGATCCCGACGATTGGGGCTACTTCCTTTGCAAGGTCTGGGACGACTGGTTTCGCCGCGATTACGGCAAGGTGCACGTCAACCTGTTCGAGACTGCAGTGGCGCATTGGATGGGTCGGGACACGCAATTGTGCGTCTATAGCGAGTTTTGCGGCAAGGGCGTAGCGGTGGAGCACGACGGCAGCGTGTATTCCTGTGATCACTACGTGTATCCCGAATACAAGCTGGGCAACATCGCGGACAAGCATGAATCGCGCATGGTCTTCTCCCAAGAACAGAAGAAGTTCGCCTTCGCCAAGCGCGACGATCTACCGCTACAGTGCCGCGATTGCAAATACAAGTTCGCCTGCTGGGGAGAGTGTCCCAAGAACCGGCTGATTCGTACGCGCGACGGCGAGCCTGGGTTGAACTACCTATGCAGCGGACTGCTGAAGTTCTGGCAGCACATCGATCCCGACATGAAAGACATACTGCAACGCGTTGAGCAAGCCGGGGTGCCGGCGAATCTGCCGAATTATCGTGTGTAGAACGGGTTCACTGGTCGCACCTTTGAGCCCGGGATAACGCGGAAGCAGGATATTGCGAAATTGATGAAGGTGACCGGGTCCCCAAGGAGGTCAGAGAAATTGTCACGACAATCTAGCTCCGCCCTGCCTGAGCGGTCTGCAAACACAAGCTCTCAGGTATTTCTCGATCTCTTTCGTAACGCAAGTTCGCAAACCCTCGTATGGACTGCCGTGGCGCTCGCGGTCGCCTGGGTGCCGGCAGCAGTCCTTTCGGCACTCCGTGGCGGCGGTGCATTTCCCTCTTTCTTGACGGACTATGCCACGCAATCTCGCTTTCTCATCATCATTCCCGTGCTGATCTTGTCCGCGCCTGCTCTGCACGAACGGCGTAGTCAGGTTGCACAACATATCGAGACCTTCCTTGTCCCTCGTGACCAGTACCCCAAGTTTCATGACGGCTGGACCTCGAACGACGGACTGCGGAATTCCTGGTTCGCTCGAATCCTGATCGCTGCACTGGTCTACGGAACGGTGATTTGGCTGGATCGTTATTTAAGTCCCAACGGCGTTGAATTCACGGCTTGGTGGAAGGGTGGCGGAGGCTTGCGGTTTATGTCGCCCGCTGGCACGTGGGCTGCATTTGTCAGCTATCCCATCGTCATTTACCTCATCCTTCTATGGCTTTGGCGGCAGGTGCTCTGGTTGCGATTCTTGCGGTCAACCACGGGCCTGAACCTTCAACTGGTTGCTGCTCACCCCGATGGCTTAGGAGGTCTAGGATTTCTCGAAGGCGCGTTACGTGGACAGCTGCCTTTCGCCTTCTGCCTGGGAGTTGGGCTGGCGGGCGCTGTCGCCAATCGGATCTTTCACGATGGACAGAAGCTGGTTGCATTTCGCCATTTGCCCATAATCCTGATTGGGGCAGTCCTTCTGGTCTGTGCAGCGCCTTATTTCCTGTTCACCAGTACTTTGATGCGGATGCGACGCCATGCCACGTTGCGTTATGGAGCCTTCGCCCGCGCCGTGGGCGAGCAGTTTGAAAAAAAATGGCTTCATCGCGCCGACAGCCTGGATGAAGACGTTCTGACCGTCCCTGACTTCTCCACCACCACAGATCTCTACGGTGTGGTGAACAACATCAACAACATTCGCGTGATCCCGGTCGGGAGCGTCGATCTATACGCGCTCATAATCGCAACTCTGATCCCGGGAATTCCGGTCTTGATTGCCGCGATCCCCTTCGACACCGTCATTCGGGACTCCCTGAAGTTCTTGTTCTGAGCGCGGTGGTCAGGGAAAACAGAGAAAGCTACTGAAAGGAAAATGAAAATGCCAACCGTGTTGTCCAAGGCCGAAAGACGCAAGCAAGGCAAAGCCCTTCGCGAAAAGTGCCCGCGCGCTTCCCAGGCGGAATGGAAAGCTCGCTCGAAGTCGCAAGACATAGTCAAGCTCCTTGAGGAGTCGGATGCCGATCGAATTCCCGGCCTGATCCCGGTGAAATATCAAAGGATGTCGGTGTCTCCTTTCACCTTTTATCGCGGAGCGGCCATCATTCAGGCGCGGGACCTGGCGAATGCGCGAGTGTCAGGTATCACGGTGCAGGCATGCGGCGATTGCCACTTGGCAAACTTTGGCGGCTTTGCCTCGCCCGAACGAGTGCTGGTGTTCGACATCAACGACTTTGATGAGACCTTCCCCGGTTCATGGGAATGGGACATAAAGCGGCTGGGGGCCAGCCTGGTACTGGCAGCAAGGGACCGTAGCTTTTCCAAGTCCATTGCGGACGAGGCAGTTCGAGCAGGCGCTACGTCGTATCGCGAGCGGATGGCGGAGTTCGCCGAAATGAAAGTGCTTGATATCTGGTACGCGCAGCTCAATTACGAAGCCCTCAAAGAGTATTTCCGGAAAGATCCAGACATGTCAGCACGTTTGTCGGCCAAGCGCAAGGAGGCTCATTCGCGAAACTCTGAGGCCGTAATTCCCAAGCTGACAGGCGTTGTGAATGGACGGCGAAAGATTAAGGACGATCCACCGGTCATCTACCATTTCGATGCCTTCGCCCGAGATTTCGAAAAGCAGCGCCTGGATTTCACGGAGGAGTACAAGAAATCGCTGCAGGCAGATCGACGAAAGTTGTACGAGCGATATCGCTTTCAGGATGCTGCAATAAAGGTCGTCGGAGTAGGCAGTGTGGGAACGCGGTGCTATCTTTCGCTGCTTATGGCCGATGAAGATGATCCGCTCTTTCTTCAATTCAAGGAAGCGCGCAGGTCGGTGCTGGAGCCTCCGCGCGGCAAGAGCCGCTATTCGAATCAGGGTTACCGCGTGGTGGAAGGGATGCATGTCATGCAAGCAGCAAGCGACATCTTCCTTGGATGGGCGCGCACTAAGGGGCACGATTACTACGTCCGACAATTCCGCGACATGAAAGTCTCTGCCGAAGTTGAAACGTTCCGTCCGAGCACCCTGATTGGATACGCCACCATGTGCGGCTGGGCGCTGGCGCGAGCTCATGCGAAGGCTGGGGACGCCGCGATGATCGGCGGATACCTGGGATCGACCGACCAATTCGATGACGCCTTAGCGAAGTACTCGGAAGCTTACGCTGATCAGGCTGAACGCGACTACGAGACTTTTCGCTCGGCCCTTCGTTCGGGACGCTTGCCAACGGAGCCGGCGAAAGGAGCAGGTCTGGAGTTCCTGCTGTAGCGGAGGTGCGGATTCATAAATCCGTCACGGAAGCGGTTTCGGCGGAAGCTGCCAATAGAGTTGAAAGGCCAGCCGCAGCACTGAAATTCAGGCTACAAGTTTGAGGAGGTGTACATGGACCGGTTCAACAGAGCGACTCTGGCTATTTTTCTACCGTGCATCACAGTCCTTTGCGGCTGTCAGGACCTGGCTGTCCATGATACGCAGAGCTTACTGGACCCCAATCTTAAGCGGTCGGAGATCCTTGGCTTAGTGGCCGGTTTTGGAACGACCTTTGCCGCTCTGCCGGATTTGATTGGGATGCTCAGGCGTCGATCCACTGCGGGCATGAACCCACGCATGGCCGCCATCATGGGTGTTTTTCAGATTTTATGGGTCTACTACGGTTTATTGATTGCTTCGCGGCCGGTGATCCTATGGAACGTGATCGCGGTGCTGGTCAATTTTCTCAGCGTTGGCGCATACTTCTATTTCGCTCATAAAGAAAAATCCGTTAACACGGTTGCAATAAAGAAGCAGCCGTAGCTGGCTATAGAATCAGACCTTATCGTGATCGCGAAAGCCTAATTTCCGGCCGCCCGCCATGTCGCTGAAGCGGAACCGCCCAAAAAGAGAGGACCGAAATGTCTCAGGATCCGGAATCAGCCAGACTGCAAGAGGCAAGCACACTCGATACTATTCGTCACGAACAAACGGTAGGTACCGGCAAGAAGCCCTGGAGAAAATGGGGCCCCTATCTGAGCGAGCGTCAGTGGGGAACGGTTCGCGAGGACTACAGCCAGGACGGCAATGCCTGGGACTACTTTACGCACGACCAGGCGCGCTCCCGCGCATACCATTGGGGCGAGGATGGATTGGCGGGCATCAGCGACATGCACCAGTTGCTGTGCTTCAGCGTGGCGTTGTGGAACGGCAAGGATGCGATTCTCAAAGAACGTATGTTCGGCCTGACGAACAGCGAGGCCAACCACGGCGAAGACGTTAAAGAATACTACTTCTATCTCGACAGTACGCCGACGCACTCGTACATGAAGTATTTGTACAAGTATCCGCAAGCGGCATTTCCCTACAGCGATCTGATTGACAACAACCGGCGGCGTACCCGCACCGACATGGAGTACGAGCTGCTGGATACCGGTGTCTTCAATGAAAACCGCTACTTCGACGTGTTCGTGGAATATGCGAAGCAGTCACCGGAGGACATCCTAATCCAGATCAGCGTGAGTAATCGCGGGCCCGAGGCGGCATCGATTCATGTCCTGCCGACACTATGGTTTCGCAATACGTGGACATGGTGGCCGGGCGCGCACAAGCCATCCTTGAAGCAAATTGCCGACGCAAATGGCTCAAAGGTTATTTCAGCCACGCACACTGAACTGGCGGAGCGGTATCTCTACTGCGAGGGAGAGGTGCCGCTCCTATTCACCGAAAATGAGACCAACAATGAGCGGATTTTCGGCACTCCCAGCGCGTCCCCTTACGTCAAAGACGGAATCAACGAATACGTTGTCCACGGAAATCACAACGCGGTCAACTCCGCCAAAACCGGGACGAAGTCTGCGGCCCACTATCAGTTGAATGTAGAAGCTGGCCGAACAGTCATCGTCCGTGTACGGCTGAGCGACTTGGCGCCTGCGGCAATGGGCGATCCGTTCAAGAACTTTTCTGAGATTTTGCAGACCCGCCATCGCGAAGCCGATGAGTTCTACAAGTCAATAACCCCTGAACGCGTCAGCGAGGATGAGGCGCTCGTCATGCGCCAGGCACTGGCCGGCATGCTCTGGTCCAAGCAGTTTTTCTTTTTCGACGTAGACAAGTGGCTTGAAGAGCATGGCATCAATCCGACAAAGCCGGGCGGACGCTTCATGCGCAACCGCGAATGGTTTCACATGATCAATCAGCACGTCATCTCCATGCCCGACAAGTGGGAGTATCCTTGGTACGCGGCTTGGGACCTTGCGTTTCACACTATCGCGCTCTCCACGGTCGATATAGAGTTCGCCAAACAACAACTGGACCTGATGCTGCAGGAGTTCTTTCTACATCCCACCGGTCAGATCCCGGCTTACGAATGGAATTTTAGTGACGTTAATCCGCCGGTTCACGCCTGGGCCTCGATCTTTCTGTACCGAACCGAGCAAGCCCTGCACGGCAAAGGCGACATCGAGTTCCTGAAGCGCTCGTTCGCGAAGCTGATGCTGAACTTCAGTTGGTGGGTGAACCGCAAAGACCGTTTTGGCAACAATCTTTTCGAGGGCGGGTTTCTCGGCCTCGATAACATAGGCGTCTTCGATCGCAGCGCGCCGCTGCCGACCGGCGGCAGCCTAGAGCAGGCTGACGGCACCGCATGGGTCTCCATGTTCGCCCAAAACATGTTGGAGATCGCCGTGGAGTTAGCGGCCCACGACTCTTTTTACGAAGACATGGCCATCAAGTTTGCAGAGCATTTCATTTGGATCGCCGTCGCCATGAATCAGGTGGGGCCTGATGGCATGTGGGACGAGGAGGATGGCTTCTATTATGACGTTCTGCGCCTTCCGGATGGTAGTTGCAGGCGGCTCAAGGTCCGTTCCATGGTCGGCCTGCTGCCCTTATGCGCTACTACCGTAATCGAGCCATGGCAGCGCGAACGGGTGCCCCGAGTGGTGAAGATACTGCAGGAACGTTATGAACGTATGCCCGAACTGCGCGACAGCATTCATGCAACCGGGAAGGGCCATCTCGGATATGCCGAGCGCGGTATCGCTGCGCTCGTTAGTGAGGAGAGGTTGCGCCGGATTCTAACCCGCATGCTGGACGAGAACGAATTTCTCAGTCCTTACGGAATTCGGGCGCTCTCCCGCTTTCATGCTGACCATCCTTACATCGTTAGCGTTGGAGGACAAGAATACCGCGTGAATTATCTTCCGGCGGAATCAGACACGGGTATGTTCGGTGGGAACTCTAACTGGCGCGGGCCGATCTGGATGCCGGTGAACGCATTGCTGATCCGCGCATTACTCCAGTTCTACCTGTATTACGGCGACAACTTCAAGATTGAGTGTCCCACTGGCTCGGGAAAGCTGATGAACCTGTTCGAGGTCGCACATGAAATTGCTAACCGTCTGGAGCGGATCTTCCTGCGGGATAAATCCGGCCGCCGCCCAGTATTCGGAGGCACGGAGAAATTCCAGACCGATCCACTGTGGAAGGACAACATCCTGTTTTACGAGTATTTCCACGGTGATAACGGCGCCGGCCTTGGAGCCAGTCACCAGACTGGATGGACCGGCGTAGTCGCGAAGCTGATTGAGATTTTCGGACGCATCGATGCACATCAGCTTTTGGATGCCGGCAAAGCAGGAGGTTTTAGGAAGGGGGTGTCCGCGACGTAGCGGCCATTCGTTCCGGACGCTTGTCGACTGAACCAGTGAAGGAAGCAGGGCTGGAGTTCCTTTTAAAACGCAAATGCGGATTCGTAGCTAAGGTGGGCGCGGCGTTGAATCGAGAATGCGACATTTCTTCAAGTTCGCTGTGTTGGCTGCTGTGACCCTTGCTTGTCTAATGGTGCTCAGCGCACAGGATCTATCGCCGCGCGCTTACGTCATAACCCCTCTGCATTCCAATGCCATCACCCTGACCTGGTCCTTCTACGACGGCAACATTGACTACAACGGCGCGCTTCCGGTCAGTGGCGCTACCGGGACCTACAGCGTGCCGATCTTCAGCTACTATCACGGGTTCGGCTTCTTTGGTCGATCGGCCAATATCGTTGCCTCTTTGCCATATGGCGTTGGAAATTTTCAGGGGACAGCACAGGGCGCGGAAGGCCATCTTTATCGCTCCGGTCTTCTGGATTCGGTGTATCGCTTCTCGGTCAACCTGAAGGGCGGCCCGGCCATGCCTCCCCAGGAGTTCGTAAAGTGGAAGCAAAAGGGCTTGTTGGGTGCCAGTCTAAAAGTGTTGGCTCCCACCGGCCAGTACGACCCGACGAAGTTGATCAACTGGGGTGCTAACCGTTGGGGTTTCAAGCCGGAGTTTGGCTATTCCCAACGCTGGGGCAATTGGATACTGGATGGATACTTTGGAGCGTGGTTCTTCACCACGAACCCCGACTTTTGGTCGCGCAATGTCTACTACGCAGGCACCAGGTCCCAATCGCAAAACCCAATTGGAGCCTGTGAAGGGCACCTGAGCTACAGCCTCAAGCCCCGGCTCTGGGCCTCTCTCGACGGCAACTTCTGGTTTGGTGGAAAAACCACCGTGAACGGCGTCCAAAACCCGCTCACACAGCAGACAAATTCCCGCCTCGGCGGTACCGTCGCGGTTCCCATAAGCAAACACCAGTCTCTGAAATTTAGCTACAGCGATGGCACCTATATACGGTATGGCGGCAACTATCAGAACGTCTCCGCCGCTTGGCAGTACTCCTGGCTAGGGAAACCTAACTAGCCGAGGTCAGCTAAAGAAGTAGCAATTATGAACCAGCAGGCTTCGGATCCTCGGGTGGGTCTAGCTCAAGACCGCACGGGAATGGCGAGCTTCCGCACCCAGCTTGCACTCGACCGCACCACCCTGACGTGGGTCAGAACCACGCTGACTATGGCGGCTTTCGGCTTTGGCACCGTCGGATTCTTCCGCACCATGAGACAGGATTCTCCGACTGCAGAAGCTGTCCACTTGCATAACGGGGCAATCGTTTTCGGCGCTGCCCTTATCGTCGTGGGTATCCTTGCCACCGCGGCGGCGGGCCTTTCTCACTGGCTTACGTTGCGCAGGCTTCGTCGCGCTCAAACCCCTGTTTTGACCCAATGGCCATTGAGTATCACGGTGGCCATGTTGCTGGCTGTCATCGGGCTGGTCTCGCTTGGGTTGCTGCTCCAACATACTTGATCGACTCGTTGGAGGTTTCTCCCACTGCGATATGCGAAGACGACTGGATATGAAAAATGCGAACAGTCATCCTGGGTCTTATACTTCTTTCCCCGTTTCCCTCGTTGCGCGAACAAAAACTGACGTGGTTGTTATGAAGAATGGTGACCACCTCACTGGCGAGATCAAAGGCCTTAACGAAGGTGTTCTCTACCTCGACATGGAATACATCCTGGGAACAAGTTCAGTTCAATGGTCGAAGGTGGAGCGCCTGGAGAGCAAGCAGTTGTTTCTAGTGAAAACCGAGAATGGTTCGGTGTATACCGGTACGCTTAGCACGGCAGATACTACTGATGCCCGCCCAGTCCAAATTCAGGTGGCCGAAACTCCGGGGACACAAGTTGTAATCGACCGTACTCATATCGTTGAAATAGACACGACCTCAGAGCGATTCCTCCAACGCTTCAACGGCTACATAGACACTGGCATCATCTACTCAAAGGGCAACCAATCAACCCAGTAAAGCTTGGGCTCTCAGGCTATATATCCGCGTGAACGCTGGGGGGCAGGAGCGAACTTTAACTCCACATTATCCTCCAGTACCGGTGCCAGTGCCTCCATACGAAATCAGCTGGACGTCGATGCCTTCCGACTGATGCGCTGGAACAATTGGTTCTACGAGGGTCTGGGCACTTTCCTGCAAAGCTCGGAGCAGGGGATTATTCGGCAGGGCACTTTTGGCGGCGGTATAGGTCGTTATTTGAAGAACACCAACCGAGCGCGCATTTCGCTTCTCGGCGGTTTTGCGGGGCAGAACACGGACTATCGCCAAAACATCACTCCGCAAAGTCTGTCATCCGGCTTGATTGCCACGAACTTGCAGTTTTTTTGGTTCAACAGAACTAACGTCGACCTCAACGCCGTTTTTCTGCCGGTCATTTCCCAGCCCGGTCGGGTGAAGTTCAACATGAATGCAACCTACTACATCAAGCTGACGGGCAATCTGTCGTGGAATGTCTCGTTCTACGGCAATTGGGACAGCCGGCCTCCTGACGGGCTTTCCAGCAGCGATTACGGCTCCAGTTCGGGACTAAGCTGGAAATTTGGCAACAAGTGAGCTGATCGTAGGGCGGCACGATAGATCCTCGATTCGGGCTAGTCCGGAGACTCGTGTTGGCGCAACGGCCCTCGGTTGCGGTGCGTCGCCATGCTCAGCTGTTGGCGAATGGCCTAAGTATGGACAAAGAAATAGCTCACCCCTCTGCGAGCGCATTGCGGGTTACGCCCTTGCGGCAGCGGCAAGAAATTCAAGAAATGTAGCGGGACGTAACTACTTTCACCGAATCTCAAGGGAGTCACAATTGGGACATCGAGCTCTCGATGGAATTCAACGACGCCGCTGATCCGCTCAACCAGCTTTACAGGTTGAGCGGCTCCAAAAAGCATTCCAGATCGCTACTTAGCCTTGTGTTTAAATTCTCATTCATCGCCAACGTCTCGCCCGTTATAATTCGCTATTCCAATGCCCATCACTCCCGAGGATCGGGCGCGCCGAAATATCGATCGCTTACTGGCCGCCGCTGGTTGGATAGTTCAGGACCGCCGCGAGGTAAACATCACGGCCGGCCGTGGTGTCGCCGTCCGCGAATTTCCCATGAAAAAAGGTCACGGCGAGGCTGACTATTTGCTATTTGCCGATGGAGCCGCGGCTGGCGCGATTGAAGCCAAGCAGGAAGGCAAGACTCTTACTCAGGTCGAAGTTCAGACGACGAAATACAGCGCAGGCGTTCCAGATACCGTCCCTGCTCCCCGCCGGCCGTTACCGTTCCTGTACGAAAGCACTGGAATCGAGACTCGTTTCACCAATCTACTGGAGCCGGACGCCCGCAGCCGGCAGGTGTTTGGGTTCCATCGGCCAGAGACTCTGGCCGAATGGCTCGAAGACGAGTTGAAACGGCCCGGTTCCACATTGCGCGCGAAGTTGCGCCAGATGCCGCCGCTGGTTGAAGAAGGTCTGCGTCCGGCGCAGGTGAAGGCGATTAGGAACCTGGAGGTTTCGCTCGCCGAGCAGCGGCCTCGCGCCCTCATCCAGATGGCAAGCGGTGGCGGGAAGACCTACACCGCCTGCAACATTGCTTACCGGCTAATCAAGTATGCGGGCGCCAAGCGGATTTTGTTCCTGGTCGATCGCAGTAATCTTGGACGCCAGACGCTCAAGGAATTTCAGGCTTACGTTACGCCGGAAGAGAACCGGCCCTTCACCGAGTTGTATAACGTCCAGCACATGCAATCCAACAAGCTGGATGACGTGAGCAAAGTCTGCATTACAACCATCCAGCGTCTCTACTCCATGCTGAAGGGCGAAGAACAGCTCGATCCCGCCCTGGAAGAGGAATCCGCTTTCACCATGGCTGGACTGCAAGCACCCCCGGCACCTGTGGAATACAACCCGCGATTTCCTATCGAGACCTTTGACTTCATCATTACGGACGAGTGCCACCGCTCGATCTACAACCTCTGGCGGCAAGTGCTGGAGTACTTCGATGCTTTCCTGATCGGGCTGACGGCAACCCCCTCCAAGCAGACCTTAGGCTTTTTCAAGCAGAATCTCGTCATGGAGTACAACCACGAGCAGGCGGTTGCCGATCGGGTGAATGTGGACTTCGACCTCTACCGCATACGCACCCTCATCAGCGAGCATGGATCGACCATCAATGCCGGCTTCGAGATCGACAAGCGCAACCGCCAGACTCGCAAAGTGCGCTGGGAAAAGCTCGATGACGACCTCGGCTACGGCGCCTCGCAGCTGGACCGGGATGTGGTCGCACCCGATCAGATACGAACCATCGTCCGCACCTTCAGGGAGCGCCTCTTCACCGAGATGTTTCCCGGCCGGACTGAGGTTCCCAAGACCCTGATCTTCGCCAAAGACGACAGCCACGCCGACGACATCGTCCAAATCGTTCGCGAGGAGTTCGGCAAGGGCAACGACTTCGCTCAGAAGATTACGTACCGCACCGGCACCGCCCGCCGAGTTACCAAGGTCAAAGCCGCCGACGGAAGCGAGACTGAGCAGGTCGACTGGGTCAACAGCGGCATCAAGGCGGAAGATCTGCTGTCCTCGTTTCGCAACAGCTACAACCCACGCATCGCGGTCACGGTTGATATGATCGCCACCGGCACTGATATTCGTCCTCTGGAGATCGTCTTCTTCCTGCGCCAGGTCCGAAGCCGCCTACTGTTTGAACAAATGAAGGGACGCGGCGCCCGAGTCGTAACGCAAACCGAGTTGCAAGCGGTTACGCCAGATGCACTCTCCAAGACTCATTTCGTCATCGTCGACGCCATCGGGCTTTCCCAGGAAGAGATGGTGGATACCTGCCCGCTGGAGAAGAAGAAAAGTGTCTCCCTGGCAAAACTGCTGGAGACCGTCGCCTTCGGCAGCCGCGATCCCGAGGTCCTCAGCTCTATCGCTTCGCGCCTGGCGCGGCTCAGCAACCAGTTGACACATGAGGATGAGGCGCTTCTGACGGAGGTGAATCGGGGCAAGCCTCTGGCCGACATTACCCGCTGCATCGTCGAAGCTCTCGATCCGGACCTGCAAATCGAGGCTGCCCGCAAGGCGACTGGAAAGGGCGATCCCGATGAACAGGAGGTCAAAGCGGCGGCGGACCGGCTACTCGCCGAAGCGGCCAAGCCGATCGCCACCAATCCCGTTCTGCGGCAGAAGATTGTCGACATCAAGAAATCCTACGAGCAGACGATTGACACCATCAGCAAGGACGAGCTGATCTCGGCCGGCATTGACGATCGGGCGAAGGACAAGGCCAAGAGCATCATCACCATATTCGAGAAATTCATTGCCGAAAACAAGGACGAGATTACCGCACTGCAAGTGCTCTACAGCAAGCCCTACAAGCAGCGGCTCACCTTCAAGGAAATCAAGGAACTGGCCGACGCACTGAGCCGGCCACACGACGGCATTCGGGGCATGACGCCCGACCTTCTGTGGCATGCCTACGAAATGCTCGACCGCTCCCGCGTCCGCGGCTCCGGCGGACGCATGCTGACCGACATTGTTTCGCTGGTGCGCTTCGCGTTGAAAGAACAGCCGGAGTTGTATCCGTTCCAGGACGACGTCAATGCCCGCTTCGCGCGCTGGGTGGCCACGCAGAAAAAAGCGGGCACGATATTCACGGAGGAACAGATGCAGTGGCTGGAGGCCATCCGCGACCACGTTGCGTCGAGCTTGGCGATTGAGATGGACGACTTCGACCTGGCGCCGTTTGATCAGCGCGGCGGGTTGGGAAAGGCATATCAGGTGTTTGGGGACAGATTGCAGCCGTTGCTGAACGAATTGAATGAGGTGCTGGTCGCGTGAGCGAAGATCTTCCGAACGGCTGGATATACGCCAAGATTGATCAGCTTACTGATAGTTCTCGAAATGCGTTGAAGGCGGGACCGTTTGGAAGCGCATTGAAGAAATCTTGCTATGTGCCCCGTGGGTATAAGATTTACGGCCAAGAGCAAGTTATTAAGGGAGACCCCTATTACGGTAGCTACTACATAAGCTCCGAGAAGTACGAAGAACTTAAGAGCTGCGCGGTGAAGCCGGGTGATCTTCTCATCAGCCTGGTTGGGACTGCTGGACGAGTTCTTATAGTGCCAAACGATGCACACCCAGGAATTATCAACCGGCGATTGATTAAAGTTACCCTGCATCCGGCTATCAATACACGGTACGTGAAGCTCCTGTTCGAATCGCCGGTTGTCCGCGGACTTTTCAATTCAGCCGCGCACGGCCAGACTATGGATGTTCTGAACCTCGGCGTGCTGCGCCAACTGTCAATCCCTCTACCACCTCGCCGGACTCAAGATCGCATAGTTTGCGCACTGGAAACTTTAATCAGTGATCTCGATGCCACGGTAGCGGCGCTCAAGCGCGTGCAGGTGAACCTGAAGCGGTATCGGGCGTCGGTGCTGAAGGCGGCGTGCGACGGACGCCTGGTTCCGACCGAGGCAGAACTGGCACGCAAGGAAGGCCGCACCTACGAAACCGGCGAGCAGCTTCTGGCGCGCATCCTCAAGGAGCGCCGCGCCAAGTGGGAAGCCAACCAACTCGCCAAGATGCTCGCCGCCGGCAAGCCTCCTCAGGATGATCACTGGAAAAAGAAGTACCACGAACCAGCACCGCCCCGTGCAGGCGATCTGGCGGAGCTGGGGGAAGGCTGGACGTGGGCAACGTTGGAACAGATAACTTCTGTCATCACAAGTGGGTCGCGCGGGTGGGCTGAGTATTATGCCGAAAGCGGCCCCTTATTTATCCGAGCACAGGACATCAAGCACGATTGCCTCGAATTGGCCGGGGTGGCACGTGTGTCCTTGCCGTCCAAGAGTGAAGGAACCCGAACCCGTGTATTTGGACACGACCTGTTGGTGACTATAACCGGCGCAAACGTCACAAAAACTGCGCTGGTAAGATGCGAGATGCCCGAAGCCTATGTCAGTCAACATGTGGCACTGGTTCGTCCTGTTTTTCAGGAATCCGCAGCTTATCCTTATTTGTGGATAGTTTCGCCTTCACAGGGACGTAAGGTGTTAGAGGTGATGGCTTATGGTGCTGGCAAGCCGGGTTTGAACCTCGACAACCTTCGCGAACTTGTCATCGCACTTCCGCCGGCCGACGAGCAGGACCGGATAGTGGATGCTGTCGAACGTTACTTCACCACCAGTGACGTCATCAGCGCCACCGTAAACAGAAGCCTGCAACGGTGCGACCGCCTTCGCCAAGCCATCCTGAAACGAGCCTTCGAAGGCAAGCTGGTTCCGCAAGATCCCAATGAAGAGCCCGCATCGGTTCTGCTGGAACGCATTCGAGCGGAACGGGAAGCGTCGGGAGGCGGGAAAGCTAAGCCGAACCGGAACCGTCGGGTACGCGCCGCGGTTGCGGTGTCGCGGCATTAACTCTGGAGATGAGAATGAAGAAGCGTTCGACCAGCAGCCCGAAGAACCAGAAGAAGCGAGCCAGCGCTGGAAGCACGCCGCCGGCTCCCGCGCGGCTAGCTTCCGAGAAGATAATGCGTAACATCGACCAGGTTCTGGAAGGCCATAAGTTTGAAAACATCGAGCGAGCGAACGCCTTCCTGGCTGCCTTGACCGGGCAAGTACTACAGGAGGCGCTGCCGGAGGACGAGCCTGCGTCGGCAAGATGGGAAGCGGAGGAACTGGCGTTCGATGCCATGGAAGCCGAGGCCGCCGCGGCCGCCCGCAAGCTGGCACGGCGTGCGTTGCAGAAAGATCCCGATTGCGTCGACGCACTGGCGGTCCTGGCGGAAATCGAGTCCAAGTCTCCCCAAGAGATGATCGCGGCATTGGAGAAGGCGGTTGCGGCCGGAGAGCGTTCGCTGGGAAAGAAATTCTTCGCGGAGAACAAAGGCTACTTCTGGGGTCTGATCGAGACGCGTCCTTACATGCGCGCCCGCTTGCAACTCGCCGAATTGCTGCGGGCAGAGGACCGTCGCCAGGAGGCGATCCGCCACTACGAAGGCTTGCTGGAGCTGAATCCCAACGATAATCAGGGCGCGCGCGATATCCTGCTAGGTTGCTATCTTGCCCTCGACGACCTTGAGGGCGCACAGCGTTTGTTCCGCCAATATAAGGATGACTACAGCGTGGTCTTCGCCTGGGCGCGAAGCTTGGAACGTTTTCTTGCAAACGACTTAAAGGGGGCGGCGAAGGAATTGAAAGCCGCACGCAAGAGAAACCCCTTCGTAGAGCTTTACTTCGGTGGTCGAAAGAAGATCCCGGAATCCATGCCCGATTCATACACCCTGGGCAGTGAGGAAGAAGCTCTGGTCTGTGTGGATTTACTGGGGGAAGCCTGGGCCACCCACAAGGAAGCGGTGTTCTGGCTGCTGGACCAGATGCAGACGATTGAGCATTAAAGACCCGGAATGCGGAGCTGCCTAAGCTAAGATTAAGCAGGAGATCACCGAATGAACCGCTTGATCGAGGAGAAGCGTCAGGATCTGGAGCGTGTCTGCCGGCGCCATGGGGTGCAGCGTATTGAGCTGTTCGGCTCGGCGACTGGAGCCAGCTTTGATCCGGCGCACAGCGACTTGGATTTTCTGGTCACCTTCCAGGAGCTGGGCCCCAATCAATACGCGGATGCCTACTTCGGACTTTTGGAAGATCTGCAAGCTCTGTTCCAACGCCCAGTAGATCTGGTGGTGGCCTCGGCGATCAAGAACCCATACTTCCAGCAAGCGGTTGACTCCACGCGTACCCTCGTCTATGCGGCTTGAATCAAAGAAGTACCTTTACGACATCGCAGCGGCGGCTGGCTCAGCCATCGAGTTTGTCTCGGGTAAGAGCTTCTCCGATTACACTTCAGACCTCGTGTTGCGCTCGGCGGTAGAGCGGCAATTGGAAATCGTGGGAGAAGCGCTCGCCCAGCTAGCCAGGACCGATCCAGCAACCGCCTCTCGGATAAGCGAGTATCAGCGCATCATCGCCTTTAGAAACATTCTCATTCATGGATACGCCGAGATCGATCATCGCATCGTCTGGAATGTGCTGGAACTGAAGCTGCCGAAAGTTCGCCGGGAGGCAGAGGCTCTCCTTGGCAGCGACGAGCAAATTGGGGGAGCACCGCAGTGACCAGCAACGGAATCGTTCAAAAGCTTTGGAACTACTGCAATGTGCTGCGCGACGACGGATTGTCGTACGGCGACTATGTAGAGCAGCTCACCTATCTGCTCTTTCTGAAGATGGCCGATGAACAGACGAGGCCGCCGTTCAACCGGCCGGCAATCATCCCGAGGGATCTCGACTGGGCCAGCCTCCTGCGACTAGATGGCGATGACCTCGAAACGCAGTACCGTCACATCCTGACCGAGCTTGGGAAGAGGAAAGGCACACTCGGTGTAATCTTTCGCAAAGCGCAGAACAAGATTCAAGATCCGGCAAAGCTGCGTCGCCTGATCGCCGATCTGATCGACAAAGAGCAGTGGATGTCGCTCGAGGTTGACGTCAAGGGCGATGCCTACGAAGGGTTGCTGGAGAAAAATGCTGCCGACGTGAAGGGTGGCGCGGGACAGTACTTCACGCCGCGACCTCTAATCAGCGCCATTGTTGATGTTATGCGGCCTGCGCCGGGCCAAACGATTCACGATCCTGCTTGCGGCACGGGCGGCTTTCTGCTGGCCACGTATTCGTATGTAAGCGAATCCGGAAACTATAGCCTCGATAAGAGTCAGAAGAAGCACATCAAGTTTGAAGCGCTCAGCGGGACGGAGATCGTCGATGCTACGGCACGTCTGGCCGCCATGAACCTGTATCTGCACGGCATTGGTGGGGACGAGTGTCTGATCGCTGTGGCCGACAGCCTGAACCAGAAGCCCTCGACCACTTACGACATGGTGCTGACCAATCCGCCGTTCGGCAAGAAGTCGAGCATCACCGTGATTAATGAGGAAGGCGAGGAAGCGAAAGAAAGCCTGATCGTGGTGCGCGAGGACTTCTGGGCCTCGACCAGCAACAAGCAGCTCAATTTTCTCCAACATGTAAAGAGCTGCCTGAAGATCCACGGCCGTGCCGCTATCGTTGTTCCCGACAACGTGTTGTTCGAAGGCGGTGCCGGCGAAACGGTTCGCCGCAAGCTGCTGCACGAGTGCGATGTCCACACATTGCTGCGCCTGCCAACTGGAATTTTCTACGCCCAAGGCGTCAAGGCAAACGTGCTTTTCTTCGACCGCAAACCGGCCAGCGAGAAGCCCTGGACGAAGAAGCTATGGATTTACGATTTTCGGACGAACCAGCACTTTACGCTGAAAACCAATCCGTTAAAGCGTTCCGACTTGAACGACTTTGTAGGTGGCTACAATGCGGAGAATCGTCATGCCAGAAAGGAAACGGATCGCTTTCACGTTTTCGACTACGACCACTTGATCAAACGCGACAAAGTGAGCTTGGACATCTTCTGGTTGAAAGACGAGAGTCTGGAGGATTCAGCCAACCTTCCTGACCCAGATGTAATTGCAGCCGAGATTGTCGAGGATCTGCAGGCTGCGTTAGATCAGTTCGCTCAGATCGCGGCGGAACTCCGCAAGTAGCTGACTGATGTCGCTAGGTCGGTCCAGTAATCCATACGTTTTGGACCACCGCAGGCTGCCTTTTACGGCAGCTTGTTTTCATGGATTTACAGTGAGCCTGGTACGCCCCCTTTTGGACCGGGTCGCCAGGGAGGGCTTTAGCTCTTATGGTGTAGGTCTTCGATACGGGCCAGCAGCCGCTCCTGGCCATGTTGCAGAGTTTCCAACCGGACCCGCAGATCGGTTACGTAGGAGGTGCAGTCGTACTTTAGTTCTGAGGTCCAGCGCTGGAAGCGATACTTCGCCCACCCGCCGATGATGGCCAACAGCATGAGGAACTGGGGCGCGATAAGCCAGCCAAACTGGGTATTGCTCATGATGGATCTCCTGAATGAGTTGACTGTTGCAGGCAACGAATGACGGAGGTGCGGGAGAGGCGGTGCATCTTGGCGAGTTGGCGCAGGCTATAGCCGCGGGCGCGATCCAGCAGCAGGGCATCCCGGTCGATTTGCAGTGGCGGCCGGCCGAGGCGGGTGCCTTCCAGTCGCGCCCGCCGCATGCCAGCCCGCACGCGTTCGACGATCAGGCTGCGTTCGAGTTCGGCGATGGCCCCGATGATTACGACCATGGCGCGACCCAGCGGCCCGCCCGTGTCGAGCTGTTCACGGAAACTAACAAACTCCACGTTCAGATGGTTGAGTTCGTCCAGCACCTCGAGGAAGTGGCGGACGGAGCGTGCGATGCGATCGCACGCCCAGACCAAGACCACATCGAAGCGGCCGCGGCGGGCATCGGCCATAAGTTGGTCGAGACCAGGGCGGCGCGCCCTGGTCCCCGAGATTTTGTCGGTGTAACGGCTAACAATCTCCAGATTGCGCTGAGGGGCCAGCTGTTCCAAGTCGTATACCTGACTTTCTGGGTGCTGGTCTAAGGTCGACACCCTCAGGTAGAGGGCGGCCCGTCTCATGCGCGCACCTTTATGCCGTGGGCTGCCAGACGCTCGCGGATCAGGTTCCGCTGCCCGAGGAGGGACCCTATAACCTCGGGATCGGGGGCAGACGAGAACAGCTCTTTATCAATCTGCTGCTGCAGCCTCTGGAAGGCCTTTATGCCTTCAGCGATTTCGTGGTCGAGGTCGGTTTCGGAAGTAGGCGGCGCGGCCGCTGCAGAGACCAATTGCAGGCCAGGAACGGTATCTCTACGGATTTTCATGATTCGAAAGCCTTCCTGAAACGGGACACGCGCCCCGCTTCCAAAATCCTTTGACATAGCTTAGTTATATCACTCGGCTATATAAAGACCAAAATCACACCAAGAAAGCCCGCCCCTACCTGCCAACGCCCAGTCTGTCGATCCTGAATACATCCCTTCCGATTACGGCTTCCAGCGCTACTTCACCCGCGCCCAGTGCCGTCTGTACATCAACAGCATCTTCATCGATGAGTTCCAGAGCATCCATTGGGATCTGAGCTACAACCTGATCCCCAAGTTCGGTTACTGCTCCTCCAAGTTCGACGACGTGGCTAACGGCAAGAGCCTGGTCCAGGGCCAGTTGCTGATCAACTTCGTCTCCCCGGGTTATCTCATCGGCGCCCTGATCAGCCAGCTGGCTGCTGCCGGCAGCACCAGTTCGACCTCGAGTGCTGTCCTAATCGTTTTTTCTTGATAAGTGCCTCGCGGAAGCCGTTGATACCTGGTTTTTCTCCCTCTCCGCGCTGTGGCGACGAAACGCAGAAGTCGCCATTGAGCTCAGCCCAGCAGCAGGTAAGCGGCTGGGGTGCAGAAACTTACGCGCTGGTTACGTCTGGGCCAGCAAGCGGGCAACTGGCATGGATCGGTCCACCAGTTCCAGAAGTCGCCATCTGGGGCCGCCAACGGTGATGTAAGCGGGTGTTGTCAATGGGCTTAGTCGGAGCTCTGGGGTGGCCCAGTGAAGCTGATGGGTAAGAGTAATCAATGACGGAATCCGGCAGATCCTGGTCCAGGATGGGCTGTCATCGAAGTTCTGGATAGGAAGTTTGAATCGGGGGAACGGGTAGGGGTGGCTATTGGGGCGGCGGGCTCTCAAGCGGAAACTTACTTGTCTGCGGGCTGTGGGGTATCAGGAACTGAGGAGGATGATTGCCAGGTGGCTGCTTTGTGGCGCGGCCCGTCTCCTGGCTGTTGCCGCCGGCCTATCCACCAACCGCCGGCCAAGGGTGAGCCAGGAAGACGCTTGTCATAGTTGAGTTAGATAACCCGGAAGGCTCTGGATACAGAAGGCTGGATATGGCTCAGGCAGGTGTAGCCCAGGGCTCCAGCCGAGGCTACCCATCTCACTCAGTTAGGGCCCCCACCCCCTTTACAGCCCCGGCCATGCCAGCGCCTGGCCGGGGTCAACCAGCAACGGACGGGGCGGAACCAGTCTTTGACACCCTTAAGAATTAGAAGTTGCTCCGCTACCTCTTGAAAGGATTCCGGGTTTGCGTGCGAGAGTATGCAGGTTTCGTTCGCCACTCGGGAACAACACGATTAATCCTGGGCTTCGGGACAAGGTCGTAGCATCGTTCATACTTGTCTGCACGCAGCGTCTTTTCCAACTCGCCCTGCACTCAAGAGTTGTTGAAGGTGAATCTGAGAGACCTCCTCAGCAGGCATGCCCTTCCGCACTAGAAAGTGCAGACCATGGTGATCGGTGCAAAGCTTCGCCCCTGCATCCATTTTGTTCAAAATGTCGTCCGCACGCTCACTCCAAGCTGACTTACGAGAAATAGGTGGCATAAGTTCTTCCCCTGGCAGACTCTTTTGCTGCCGGACACTCCACTGTACACTGGCTTGGCTCTCACCAGAGCGGCGAGATTTCGCGGAGCACGAAGAAGTGGCCTGCTGCCGTCCGCGGTTCGGTAGTGGCTGCAGTTTGAATAACAGCCTATCAACCCCGATGCCGTGACCACCATCACCGACAGCGATCTACTAGCCGTAGACACTGGCCATGCTGTGCATTCCCTGAAAGGCCCGCAGCAGAAGGTGAGTCTGCCCAGACCGCCCTTTTCCGCGCGGGCTTTTGCGTTTTCAAACTACACTACTACCCGCGGACGCTGTGGCGGCGAGGTTGATGGTGCACTGCGGACCATCCTGGAAGAAGCTTTTCTGGGTGATAACCAAGCGATTACCGGCCCAGAGGAGAGATATGAGCTCACCTATTTTGCATTCGCCGCTTTCAATGCGAATCAGCCGAGCACAACTGGAAGTACTCATTGCCGACCTCGAGCCGCTGGTGTGGCTGTCACGCACCAACGCGGCAAACCGGAAGTTCCTCCGCGAATTTCCTTCCTTCCTGCTTCCCGTCCCCCTGCCAAGAATTTCCTCTGCGGGTCACAAGCGCCTGCTCCAGTTGTGGACACGGCTCGAACATCTGAGCTCAGGGCCGCAACAATCGCGTCACCGCTTGGCGTTCGACGTTTTCGAGGCTGCTCTGTGCTCCACCGCGTTGCGCGCAGCCATGCGTGTCCGGAGTGTCCGGAGCCAGCCTTGTCTGCGGCCAACGGTGCGTAATGTCGGTAACTCGAAACGGCGACGCATAGAACTCCTGCATCGGATGGAGAACTATCTCCGGCAGATCCGACGACGCTTCAAGGCCGAGATGGACAACTCTGCGCGAGCTACAAAATTGCTCGCCGAATTCGACCGCTATCGAAGAACACTGGTTCGGGAACTATTCCGCCATTACCCATTAGTTCCCAATAGGTTTAAAGCTCTGAAGCGGCGGTTGTTCCAGACCCTCGTCACAATCGCGGAGGAGGGCCTCAAGGAGGCAGGTAGTGAGGTCCCGCCGGCCAAGGAACTCAGAAAGCTGGTTAGTCGATGGCTCCGGGATGTTCGTCGTTTCCGCGCCGATGTCGCTCCGCTCGATCTGTTGCGAGAGCCCCCGGTTGGCAAGCGATGCTTGGTAACGTTCATTCAAACAAGGTGGGCAAGGATGAATCCCAATATGACGAGCACGCCTGACCTCGCGATTGTATTATCCGATGTTGGCGATCGATTGAGAGCAGTGATGACCGAGGTGGACTAGCTAATGACAAGCGGGGATAACAATGGGGACTGCCAATAAGGACTCTGCGCCGCGCCGCAAGAAAGCGCCAGCGATCAGGCCGCTCGACATGTTCTTGCTGGGGCTCGTCCGGGGAGGACTAATCACCCCGTATGACTGGCAGGCGAGGGCCCGAACCTCGCTTGGAGCTAGTTTGCCTGCAATTCGTCGCTTGGTCGGTGCGGGTCTGCTGAGGAAAGCAGTGAATGGTCCGCGCGGTCGGCACGAATTTGCCCTGACGGCCAAAGGTGAAGACGAACTGGACAACGTAAATCGCTACGTTGAGGATGCGATAGATCAGTCATACGGCGACCTGGAATCCGTTCTTCGACTCGCATGCCTCGCAACCATTAAGAACAAATCTGACGTCGCGAAGAAGCTTCTGTTGGAAGCTAGGGACACGCATCGAGGACGCGCTCGCCTTGCGAAAAAGCAGACCAGCAATGCCATTCCGTTCAAATCCAGGCTTGGCGGCCTTTACTCAATGGTGCTGGCGCACTGTGAAGCGGCACAAGAGGCTGCACTGGCCGATCAACTGGAATCGCTCCGTCGCCGCTGGGACACGGTAGCTGAAGAAACACTTCAGCTGTGGCGCGACGAGCGTAGAACACGGCGCTGACCTGTTCCAAAAGGCCGTACGAGGATTCAGGACCCCGACTCCGCCCCTTCCCATCCACGCCTAGGTAGAGAGACGCTGTGGGGCGTTCTTGACGAGGGATTGCACTTCGAGACCTCCGGACTTAGCGTTCACCCGAAGGCGTTGAGCACCTTGAGACCGAGATTGTTGAGTGCAACCGGATCACGCGTCCCCACCGCATAGCCGAAGAACTCGATTCGAGCCAGAAACCTAGCCTCTGTTGTTCATTGTCCACTTTCCACACATCACTTACACGGGTACTCACCTAGAAATCTTCCGGCTCGCCTCCCCCATAAACCTAAAGCGGGATTAGAATTATCTTGACAATCCCCTAATGCCGGTTTAGGTTTCAGGCATGGCGAAGAAACCGAAGCAGCCGAAACAGACGTACTCGATGGCAGACCAACCTGGGGTCAAGTTTGTGATCGAACGAGGGGCAGCGCTACCACCGGCGGAGTTGGCGGAGCAGGTCCTTAAGGAGTATTTCCGAGCCATCGGCAGAACGGGTGGAGAAATCGGTGGTCTCGCAACGAGTAAAGCAAAAAAACAAGCCTCGCGCCTGAACGGCCGCCTGGGCGGGAGACCAAAGAAGCAACTTCCAAAAAGTTCTGGAAAGGGAGGCACTACATAAATGTCATTATCTGAAAGTACACCCATCATCGGAACCCGTCCAGTAATCGAGCCTTATGTCGATGCCGACGTAGCAGCCGCGTTTCTTTCCGTTGAGAAATACACACTGCTGGCCAAAGCTCGTCGTGGTGAGATTCCGGCTCACCCCTGGGGCTCGGGCATTCGCAGGATGTGGCGGTTTCGCTTGTCGGAATTAGAAGCATGGATGACCGAGAACTTAAACACAGCAAAACGTGACCAAGTTGAGCGGAGGAGGAGGCGTGCCAAGGCAGCGTGAAAGCGGAGGATGGCTGCTGGAAGTAAAGCGGGCCAGGGATAGTTGGCGAAAACAGGCGTGGGTGTTGAAAAAGTCCCTTTCCCCGAAATCCGGCTCAAATCGGGTGACCAGAAATGTATACGGTGGCGAAGAAAATCGTTTATAGGGCTTCCTGGCGCGACGTTTTTCCGGGGCGATCTCTGCGAGCGAATTTTTCAACACCCACAGGCCATCTCGCAAGTAACCCAGATTTCAGGGCACTGTCCAGCGAGAGCTCTTAGGGCCTTGCCCAATTACCCCCGTAAGCCTGCCTCGCTAAGTGCCTGATACTGTGAGTCGAGAAATTGCACGGTTCACTTGCCCACCAATACAAGATTTCGAGCAAGAAAGCGTCCGAGTAGGAGATAGAAAGCGAATTGTTGCTCCGCATACACGACCGGCACCTAAGCAGTAGCAGCACCCGATTCGGCTGGGTACTTCCCGAGATTTGCAGCTACCGCGAACAGCACCTGAGACCTCGATCTCCGTCTCGTTCCATATGTCCTGGGAACAGGTTCGCAAGCCGAAACTGAGGGGGGAAATCCGATTACAGTTCGCTTCGGCAGAAACACCAAGATCCTCACCCAAGCAGGCTGCTCCAGTGAAGCGGGTGCCCCACCCAAGCTTGTTTTGCTTGGGTAGGGACTAGGCTAATTGCGCGATTCCGCTGATTGGCCGGGAAGGTGAAAGCCTCTCCCGATTTGATGTTGCAAAGGATTGGCCGTGTCGGCAGGGGATTCACTGCCCTGCTTCAACGTCGATGGGCTGGTCGGATGCGTGGCCGCTTCGATCATGGAGTAGTCGTCACACTGCCCCGGATGATGCTCGTCGCAGGGGATAAGCAGAATGGCACGCTGATCACCATTGGAATTTGTTCCAAAACCAGAAATCTCTCCAGCATCGTTGATATAGTTTGTCTCAGATATTGTCACGTCAGAGCTGGGTAGAACCAGTGTTTGCAAGTCAACAATGGGACCTCCGTTCTCCCATAGGAACCCACGGTTAATCGCGGCGCAATTTCCCGAATCGCCCACTATCTGCTCGCTGGAATTCATCGCATACGCCGTGGCGCAGGTATCGCCAGCTAGAATTCCAAGATCGTTCATCACGCCATTCTTCCAGAGAAAGCCATGACGGGTTCTTAGCCCTGGAGAGAACTCCGCGCGGCCGACAACTTCTCCCGCATCGTTGATCCACCTTGCGGATGAGTTATCGCCTCCCAAAGTGCCCAGGTCTTTCAGCATTCCGCGGTCCCATAGAAAGGCATGGAAGTGTATGTCATCTGCCAGGTTCGATTGGCCGGTCACCTGACCCTTCCTGTTCAGGCCATATGGCCAACCCGCGGTGCCTCCCAGAGTGCCGAGGTCTATCATCGTGGGCTTGTCCCAAAGAAACGGGTCTTGTGTGGGGATGCCGGTATTCGGATTTGCCACAAAGCTGGTAAAGGAAACGCCGGCCACCTGACCGCGCTCATTGATGAACTCGCCTATGCTATCAGGACCGCCCAGCGTGCCCAAGTCCTGCATTGGCCCTTCGTCTTGCCACAGGAAAGCGTGCATTTGCGTCACTCCGAAAGCCCAAAAAGCGTTCAGAGGGCCCAAGGTGCCGTAAAAGGGATCAGGGATTGTGTTATATGCGTTGCCTGTCACCAAGCCACGATTGTTGATGGCCATGGAGGCGCTTGCATTCCCTCCCAGGGTTCCAATATCGACGATCTGGCCGCGTTTCCAGACAGCCGCATCAATCTCGGGGAAGTTGGCCAGCGGATCAATGAGGCCATTCTCGCAAGCTCCGACGACCACGTCGCGGTCATTGATCCAGGTGGGCTGGCAGCTATTGTTTACGTTGTTAAGCACTCCCAAGTCGGTAAGGACACCGTCGCGCCATGCCCCCGCATGGTTGACGAAACAATCCTGAAAGCAGTTTGGGTAGAAGGGATCGGCAGCAGGTGTGTCCCCCTGCATGATGGCGGTACCTCGGGAATTGATGCTCACCTCCTGGCTCGGAACGAAACTGGCAGGACCGCCGAACGTCCCGAGGTCGATGAGCTTGTACTGATGGTGCTTGTGTTTGTGATCTTGCGATGGATTGTCTTGCGCTGCCATGCCAACTGGCATGGCCAGCGCGGCAAATAGGTACACTACAGTCATCCACATCGATGTGCGGGATTTCATGTTCTTCTCCTCTTAATCCGTGAATGGCGATTCATACTTGCCCAAGGCGGAATCGCAGATGGAACCGGGAGCAGGTTCACAAGCCGGAGCGGAGGGGACAACCAATGCGGTTCCACCCCGGCAAATAGGCACGGAGCCGAACCTAATCGCCTGGAGCCACGGGTTGGCCTGGAAAGTGATACCGCCGCCGCAGTTTATTGCGGAACTGATTAACCGGATTGGCGGGCGACTCCCTGCCTTGCTTTATCACGGCCGGGTACCCCGCTCTGGGCAGGCTAGCCTGCGAGGCAGGCCCTTCGATCATGGAGTAGTCTTCGCACTCGCCTGGATGTTTTTCGTCGCACGGGGTTAGAACAAAAGCATGCAGGCCGCCATTTGAGAGCACGCCCTGAGCGGCAATGTCCCCCCCTTCATTGATGTTGAGTGCGACTGTCAACTGCACACCAGAACCAACTGGAACAAAGGTATTGAGGTCAATTAGGCTGCCTCGATCCCACAGAAGAGCGTGCGCATTGTTCCCGAAACAATCGTCTGATGAGCCGACGGCCTGTCCGCTGGAGTTAATGGCATATGCGATGCTGCACTCATTGCCCTCCGAAACTCCGAGATCGCTCATAACCCCGTGGCTCCACAGAAACGCGTGCGTCACCTGATCTCCCGCAGTACTGGCTAAGCCGACAACGTCTCCTTCGTCGTTGACCCAGATTGCATCTCCAAAAGTTCCTCCAAGAGTGCCAAGGTCTCCCATGCGTCGCCCGTTCCAGAGAAATGGATGAACTGTCTGGTCGCCCTCTGTTGTCATTCCGCCGACGACCTCGCCTCGGTTATTAAGCTGATTCAGCTGGAAAACCACGGTGCCACCAATCGTGCCGAGGTCTTTCATTTCGCCGTCCTCCCAGAGGAAGGGATGTTGTGTTGGGATTCCGGTACCGGGATTCACGATCGAGTCAAGGAAAGACACTCCCGCTACCTGCCCACGATCATTAATCAAGCCAGCGGCGGCGTCGGGCCCTCCCAACGTGCCCAAGTCTTGCTTTGATCCGTTCTGCCATAGAAAGGCGCGGGTTTGTTGGGTGCCGAAGCAGAGGGGAAATGGGTCACTCAGCGTTGTCGCTGCAGCTCCCACCATCTGGCCTCGGTCATTTACGGCGGCGGGGCAGCTATTATTCCCTCCAAACGTCCCGAGGTCGATTAAGTTCCCGTCCTTCCTAAGAGCTGCCCGGAACTCGGGCGACCCCGTCAGTGGATCGATGCCGTTTTGTGACAGCACACTGACCAGTCCGGTGTTGCTGATCCAGATTGGACCGCTATTGTTGACGACGGGAAGTGCCCCTAGGTCGGTTAGGACGCCGTTCCGCCATTCGACTGTGTGCGCGAGGAAGCAGTCGAGGAAACAGTTGGGGTAGTAAGGATCGGGCAAGGAGGTGTCGGCTAAGGACACGAGCACTCCACTGTCGTTTATGTCACGCTCGCCCTCGAAGCCCAAAGAACTCGTAGGACCGCCAAGTGTGCCAGTGTCGATGACTTTGTATTTCTGGCGCCTGGGGTGATCCGGCGATGGAGTGTCATGCACTGCCATGCCAACCGGCATAGCCGGGCCGGCGTCCGCGGGCAATTGGAGTTGCGGAGCATTTGAGAACGGCGGCGCAACTGGGGCAGTCAGGTCGCGAACTTTTGACTCGGCTGAACCGGAACCCATGGCGGGCTCTTCAGGCAAGCCCATGGTCTGACCAGTCAGGATCCCCTTAAACGGGATCGTTTCGTAGGCAAAACCATACAAAGTATCTACGCCGGTTTCGCCGTTGGTGCTCAGCTCCGCCCATCCGTAGTGGGTCTCGCTGTTGATCTGGAACTCGAGTCCAAGGTAGCGATTTGTGCTGGCAACCCAATCGCCATAACTGTCGGGACGAGTACAGGTAGAGCCTTGCTGAACGTCATACATCAAATCATCACCACCATCGAAACGCTGGCGGAGATCGATTAGGACGCCGCTCTGTAGTGCTAAAGCCCAGTTTTCGCCTACGATGCCCCCTTGGTTTGGTTGGACCTTAAGGATGTTGTGTAAAAGAATCCTGACACCACAGATGCTGATCGTCTGTGATATCTGGAATGTGAAGTCGGTGACGCCATCGTGGTTGAGATCGATGGGGTAGGAACCGTTTCTGGGAAGGATGACGTTGACCGGTGTGTAGACGATCTCCGCTTGAGCGATCGTGGCCAACGCGGCGACTAGAGACACTACGGTCATCCACATCCATGCGCGGGATTTCATGATCTTCTCCTCATCACTTCGGAATGGCGATCAGGCTTGCCCGGAGCCGAATCGCCAATGAGAACCTGGGAGCAAGTTCATAGGCCAGAGCGCCCGGGGATATTGGATTGGCTGGCCCGCTCCGGCAAGAGTAGGCGCGCGGTTCACGGGCGGTCAGGCAGGCCATCAGCCTTCGCTTGCGGCAAAAGGTGCTGGTTCCTTTGCGGTTCCACGCAGTTGGTCGTACCTCCGACCGTTCCCGCGCCGCGCGTAGCTGAGTACTGCTGATAGCAAGCAACGTCGGGCTGCCCCAGGTTCCCGCTCACATTGTTCGTGTCATTGAATTGCGCAAACGACAGGTCCCCAATAGAGACGCCGTTTCCGCCGTTGCCGGTGATCACGTTGCCGCCGGCCAACTGCTCGAAGGAGGCGCTGGAAGCCTGCTCCGTCCGGACGCCGTCCGCACTATTGTCGCTGATCGTAAGATCGAATGACCGCAAGACCGCGCCTTGGAGCACCCAGATGCCAAATGCGCCGTTGTTCTGGATTGTGTCGGATGAGGCGACCAGGGTGCTGGCGGAAATTACCGTCACACCAGCGCTGCCGTTTCCGCTGATCGTATTTCCGTTTGTGGACACCGCGGCGCCGTTCGCAACCACAATTCCGCGAGAGCTATTGTTCGAGACGGTAGAGTTAAGCACCCGACCGTGGGAGCCGGCAAAGCGCACTCCGTCGACTGCTCCCTGAATTCTGTCCAGGTAGAGCGTGCAATTGCTGTCCGTATTGCAATTGACAGCCTGGACTCCTCCGTTAATGGTGAAGCCGATCAGGGTCACATCGTAAGAGTCAAAGATTTGAACGGTTGGTTGAGTTCCGTTCGATGCGTCCTGGATGGTGGCGATCGGCGCGGCCTGCAGCGTCAAATGATCGAACGGGTAGATCAGAACATTTTCCCTGCATGTACCGGTCACGAAAATCGTGATTCCACGAGTATTCCCGGTGCTTGCGAGACCCGCAAGCGTGCTGTTGATGCTGCCACCCCTGCCGCAGTCCACCCTGATGGGGGCGGCGTACGCGGTTGATATTGCCAACAGAAGGACAACTAGTAGGCTGAATGTTCTTCCTATGATCCATGTGCGGAATTTCATTTTCTTCTCCTTCGTTAATTCGGAATGGCGACTCGTGCTTGCCCAAGGCGGAATCGCAGATGGGAACCGGAGCAGGTAGGTTCACGAGCCGAAGCGGAAGGGGAAATATTGCGAAAAGAGCTTCGCCTCGGCAAGGGAGGGCAGGTTGCCCACCCAAGCATCTTTTGCTCGGGGGGTCTTCGCTAATCGCGCGGAGTCGCTGTTTGTCCGGGAAGACGGTATTGACGGGCCAGGTGCTGCCTTAGTAGCGTGCGAACCTTTTCAGGGAGGGTGATCTGCGGCCTTTCGCTGGTCGCGCTCCCCGCAGCACTTGTGCCCTCAATTCCATCCCTGCAGCCCCCGTTACACGGAGTCGCCAAGTAGGCATGAACTTCGCCGGTACTGATCTGTAGGGCGTCGCCCACGATTTCTCCGCGGGAATTCACCGCATTTCCGTCCAACAGAAATAAGGAAGAGCCAGGAGGAATGAGGGAATTCAGGTCCGTCATCACCCCTCTCTGAAGGAGGAATGCGCGTGAGTTGCCGTCGGCATCGTAGGAAGTGCCAACCACCTGGCCTTCGCTGGTAATGCCATAGGCAACGCTCGAGACGTCCCCAGGAAGCGTTCCCAGGTCCGTCATTACGCCACGCTGCCAAAGGAAAGCGTGGAAGGTCGCGTCACCGGGCAGGTCGGAGGAGCCGACTACTTGACCTTGGTTGTTAATGGCAAACGGAATGTTGTTCATCGTACCTCCCAGGTTGCCAAGGTCACTGACCGCGCCGTCTTGCCAGAGAACCCCGTGAACGTTGGTTGTACAACTACCCGTGATGCCGACGGCTTGGCCGTTGTCGTTAATCCAGAGGGCGTCCCCAACGGTGTCGCCAGGAAGCAGGAGGAGTTGTGTGACCTTGAATTGGCCCTGTTTGGGCTCCCAAATCAATGGTTCGAAGTCCAACACTTGAGGCGGTATGCAGGTGGGGTCATGAGTGGCATTCTCCGCCGACCCGACTATCTGTCCCCGGTTGTTGATCCCGTGGGCGTAGCCGTTACTGCCCCCCAGGGTGGTGGGGAGCCGGGTCATCACGTCGGCTTGCCACACGAAGGGTAGGCATATGAGGTGGTCTCCGTAGCCGCAGGTATCTTCCCCCAACGGATCTAACGTAAGAGTTTCGGCATTACCGGTAATTTCGCCTCTCTCGTTTGGCGAGTAATACGCATTGCTGTTCGGGCCTCCGAGGGTGCCGAGGTCGCTCATCACACCATTACGCCAAACGAAGGCGTGCTGGCTTTGGTCCCCGGCGAGGGAGGAGAGGCCCTCCACCCAGCCCCTGTTGTTAAGTCCCTCGGCGACGCTAAACGTCCCACCCAATGTGCCGAGGTCGGTGACGGTGTAGCGAGATTGTTGCTCTTTTTGCCGCAGGTCTTGCACCGCCATGCCAACGGGGATGGCATGGCTGCCGTCCGCGTCCGATTGGAGTGGTGGGGCCGCCGGGAGTGGCGGATCAATGGCGGCACTCGATTCTGAGTTCCCAGATTCCGCCAAACCGGGACCGATGCCAGGCTCGTCTGGCGAGTCCAAGATCTGGCCGGTTTTGATTGCCATTCCAGGGATGGTCTCGTAGGCGAAACCGTATAAAGTATCAGTCCCTCCAGCGTGGGTGCTCAGTTGCGCCCATCCATAGTGGACTTGGCCAGCAATCAGGAACTTTAGTCCAAGATAGAGCCTGTAGGTGTACAACCACTGCCCGTAAGTCCCGCCGCCACACCCAATCACTTTTTGATACATCAACGAATTACCTCCATAGAAACTCTGACTGGAATCGATTTGGACGCCGCTCTGCAATGCAGCAGCCTCATAGGGCGTTCCCACGATGCCCCCTCCCCTTAGATTTGGCGTGACCCGAAGAAAGTAGAGGTAGCCCCGTCCGAGGGGACACGGTCCCGAATATCTTTGGAAATAAAAGTCGGCGATTCCATCATGGTTGAGATCGATCGGGTAAAAACCGTTGGGTGGGAGGGTGACGTTGACGGGCGTATAGACGACACTCGCCTGAGCCGTTATCGCCAGCATGGCGAATAGAGACATTATGGTCATCCATATCCATGTGCGGGATTTCATAGTCTTCTCCTCATCATCGTGAAGGGCGATTCAGGCCTGCCCGGAGCGGAATCGCCGATGAGAACTGGGAGCAAGTTCACTGGCCGGAGCGGTGGGGGGACCCGATAACAGCTCCGCTCCGGCAACGATTCGGAGGGTGCCCCAGCCAAGCTTCATTCGCTTGGGTGGGTATTTGTCAGTCGCGTTGCGCCGAACATTGTCCGGGAAGGTGATAACGCTGCTGCATCATGTCGCGGAAGCGTTCGACCGGACTTAGAGGCGATTCGCTTTCTTGCTTCGCCGTCGCCGGGTTCTGTGTCGGCGTTGCATTGTTCTGGCTGGCTACGATTCGGCCGTCGCAATCGTCACCGCACTCGCCGTTAGGGATGAGTATGTACGCATGTCCGCACGCGGCGTAGTTGAGGCAACCGGTCGGCGCCGCGTCTCCGGCAATTTGCCCGCGGTCATTGATGGCAAGCGTCTCTTTTAAGGCGAGCCCGGAGTTGCCGGGAATCACAGTGTTCAGATCAATCATCGATCCGTCTTCCCACAAGACCGCACTGTGATGGGAGTCGCAGGATAGCGAGTAGCCAACGACCTGATCATCAGAATTGAGAGCAACTCCTTCACTGGTGCAATCGCCTGTTAGCCTTCCCAGATCGGTGGCGGCACCGTTTCTCCAGAGATAGGCGTCGAAGGTTTGACCTGGAAATGCGCCACCGCCCACAATCTCGCCGTCACCATTGAGTTGGTTTGCGGTAATCGGGCTGCCTCCAATCGTGGTGGTGAACAGATCAGTGAGTTCTCCGCGCTGCCAGAGAAACGGATGGGACGTTTGGTCTCCTGCCAGATTGGAATAGCCGACCACCTGACCTTGGTTGTTGAGGAGAAATGCCGAACCATCCGTCCCTCCCAGCGTTCCCAAGTCAATCATCGTGCCCCTCTCCCAAAGAAACGGATCCAGGGTGGGTATACCGGTGGTGGGATTTGGAATCGAGTTCGTGTAGGAACCGCCAATTACCTGGCCGCGATCGTTCCCGAAGAAAGCTGCGGCATCGGGGCCGCCTAAAGTGCCCAGATCCTGCTTCTGTCCGTCCTGCCAAAAAAACGCCCGCGTCTGCGTTCCGGTGCTGAAACCCAGCAGGTTGTAGTACAACGAATAAGGGTCGAGGATCGCATTCATCGCCTCTCCGAATATTTGGCCGCGATTGTTGATGTTCGACACCAGGCTCTGATTGCCTCCGAAAGTTCCAAGATCCTTGATCCTGCCGTCTTTCCAGCGAACAGCGCGGATCTCCCGTATGCCGGTCAGCGGATCAGTTGCCCCGTTTTCTGAATAGCCGGCGATCTCACCGTCCTCGTTCACAGAAGTGGCGACGCTACAATTGTCTGGCCCAGGTAGTGAACCCAAGTCTGTTACGACCCCGTCTTGCCACATGAACGCGTGGAATACGAAGGGAGTGTTGCCATCGATTCCTTCGCAAATGCTAGTGTTGCTGTTTTGGGGACTGGGAATAGGCGTTGCAGCCGCGCCCACCGTAGTTCCTCTGCTGTTGATTTGGTTGGGGGCTCCCAATGCAAACGGATTGTTGATGTAGCTAGCTGGCCCACCGAACGTCCCGATGTCGATCAGCTTGTACTGATGGTGCTTGTGTTTGTTGTCTGGCGACGGGTTGTCTTGCGCTGCCATAGTAGCCGGGCCGGAAACTTTTGACTCGGCTGAACCGGAATCGATGGCCGGCTCGTCTGGCGAGTCCATGGTCTGACCCGTCAGGATCCCCTTAAATGGGGTCGTTTCATAGGCAAAACCATACAGAGTATTTACGCCGGTTGTGCCGTTGGTGCTCAGCTCCACCCATCCGTAGTGGGGCTGGCCATTGATCTGGAACTGGAGTCCAAGATAGCGCTGTTGGACGGCAAGCCAATAGCCGTACATATGGGCGGGACGACAGGGACCACCAATGTTTTGCTGAACGTCATACATCAAATCATCGCTGCCATAGAAACTCTGGTTGGAATCGATTTGGACGCCGCTCTGCAGTGCCAAAGCCCAGTTGCCGCCCACGATGCCCCCCGCTGGGGTTGGTTGGACGTTAAGGGTGTTGCGGTAGGCAATCCGGATGACGTTACAAACATAAAATGTGTGGGATATCTGGAACGTGAAGTCGGGGATCCCATCATGGTTGAGATCGATCGGGTAAGAGCCGTTTGTTGGAAGATTGACGTTGACAGGTGTGTAGACGATTCTCGCCTGAGCCGGTATGGCCAGCGCGGCGAATAACCACACTAAGAGCGTCCACATCCATGTACGGGATTTCATTTTCTTCTCCTCATCACTTCGCAATGGCGATTCAGGCTTGCCCAGAGCGGAATCGCCGATGAGAACCGGGAGCAAGTTCACCGCTGGAGCGGAAGGGGATAACCGAGTCTGGAGTTCCGCTCCGGCTAAGACACGCAGGGTCTCCACCCAAGCCGCTTCTGCTTGGGTGGGTGTTTGTCAGTCCCGTTGCGCTGACGGTTGTCCGGAAAGGTGGTATCGCTGGCGCATCTGGCTGCGGAAGCGTTCGATGGGGCTGAGGGGTATTTCGGTGCGTGGCTTAATGGTCGCCGCGGTCGCGCCAGTCTGCGAAGTGGTTCCTTCGATCATAGAGTAGTCTTCGCACTCGCCCGGATGTTTCTCGTCGCAGGGGATCAGCAGGAAAGTGTGCCCGCAGAGATTCACATCTGTAGGCTGGCAGCCCGCAGCTACCCCAATGCTAGCGATCTCCCCTCGTTCGTTTATGTCTTCCGCATTCGTTAATTGCACGCCGGAGTCCGGGGGGATCAGGCTGTTCAAGTCAACCATGGGTCCACCTTGCTCCCACAAGAAGGCGTGGAGCGGATTAACGCAATCAGAGGAGTTACCCACAATTTGCCGGTTTTCATTAATCGAAGTCGCGTTACTGCATGGATCGCCCGACACGGTTCCGAGATCAGTCATCATGCCGTGCCTCCACAGAAAGCCGTCGTGTGTCTGGCTGCCGGGCAAGTCAGCCTTGCCCACCACGTCGCCAGCCTCATTCATCCAATTTGTTGTACCGTTGTTTCCGCCAAACGTGCCTAAGTCTGTAAGCACTCCCCTCTCCCAGAAAAATGGGTGGAAGGTCAAATCGCCACTGAGATTCGATTGGCCGGTGACCTGGCCTCCGCTATTCGCGCATTGCGCGAACCCGAAGGTACCACCCAGTGTGCCAAGATCCAGCATCCCGCCGTTTTTCCATAGGAATGGGTCAATGGTTGGAACCCCCGTGGATGGGTTCGGAATGAAGCTTGTGTAGGATTCGCCAACTATCAGCCCATTGCGCTGGTTTGTGCAATTAGCACCAGGGATCGCATCCGGGCCACCCAAAGTACCCAAATCCCGTTTCCTTCCGTTCTCCCATAAAAACGTGCGCAGTTGCGTTCCCCAGCCGAAGAGAGAGTAGGGATCGGGGATCGCATTGCTAGCAATTCCGATTACCTGCCCTGAGTTGTTGACGTATATCCCCAGGCTTTCATATCCGCCTAACGTGCCAAGGTCGGTGATCCCATGGCTCGTCCAGAGGACAGCCCGGCCCTCTGGGAGGTTGGTCAGCGGATCGATCGAACCGTTCCATGACTGTCCGGCGATCCAGCCTCGTTCATTGATACTACCGCCGGCGCTGTTGTACCCGCCGGGAAGTGCGCCCAGGTCCGTCTTAACACCGTTGTTCCATTGGAATGCGTGGGCGACGTAGCAGTCCGGGTCGTAGCAGTTTGGGGCGTAGGGATCAGGGGTTGTGGTATCCGCCCATCCTGTGAGTACTCCGGGGTTGTTGAGGATTGGGATCCCGTATCCATTAACTCCGATGTAGCTCGCGGGACCCCCGAAGGTGCCCATGTCAATGAGCTTGTAGCGGTTGTGCTGGTGTCTATTGTCTTGCGATGCATTGTCTTGCGCTGCTGTGCCAACCGGCATCGCCAACGCGGCGATTAGACACGCTACGGTCATCCACATCAATGTGCGGGATTTCATGATTTTCTTCCTCGTTGCTTCGTGAGGGGCGATCAGGCTTGCCCAGAGCCGAATCGCCGGTGAGAACCTGGGAGCAAGTTCAGAGGCCGGAGCGAAGGGGGATAACCGAGTCTGCGGTTCTGCCCCGGCAACCATGTCGTTCTCTTGACAGTGCGTTAGTGATCCCCGCGGCTCGCTCTAGAATCCGCTGAAGATCACATGGATCCGATTGAGACCCCAAGATACGTGGAGGGAACTGGTATCAACCTCCGCCCCAGCGACTCAGCATTCGGGCTAATTTGCGCCATCGAGGAAAAAAGCACAATGCACTGGCGCTCACTTGGCGCTGAACTGGCGCTGAACAGCTAAGTCCATGACAATAAATAGAAACAGCAGCCATTGGGCGGGCTACTCAAGTCCGACGGGCTTGGCAGAAGGCATCTATTCGCTGAAATTCATTATCAAAAACGCTAGCCGGTAGTAAAATCCACAACAATCCTTGAATCTACGCGCTTGGATGGTTTCCCAGCGTTTGAAGGATCGCCGCTCCCAGAGACTCCCTCTACTAGCACTGGACCACATTGGCCGTGGGAAGGAGTTTTCTCCTCAGTCAGGTTCTTATGCAGAAGGCAGCCCCACTCCGGGTGCAGCTCGGGGCCTTCGAATTCGACATGAAGGCGGGAGAGCTCTGTAAGGCAGGCCGCAAGATCCGTCTTCAGGAGCAACCTTTCAAGGTCCTGCTGATGCTGGTCGAGCGTTCGGGCGAGCTGGTCACGTTGGACGACATCAGGCAGAGGCTTTGGCCGAATGACACCGTAGTGGAGTTTGACCACAGCATTCACACCGCCATCCGGAAGCTGCGGCAAGCACTGAGCGATTCCGCGGATCATCCCAGGTATGTTGAAACCGTGGCCCGCCGCGGCTACCGCCTCATCGTTCCATTGGAGTATCTGGAGTCCACCCCGGCGGACGGGTCGCCGAACAATACCGATTCGAGCAGCGACGACGGAACGGCGGTCCAGGTTCAGATAACTGCCGTATTGATTGGCAAGAAGGTTTCCCATTACCGCGTTCTGGAGATCGTGGGCGGCGGTGGCATGGGAGTGGTGTACAAAGCCGAGGACCTCAAACTGGGCCGCCGTGTGGCTCTGAAGTTCCTGCCCGAGGAACTTGTGACCGACGCGGTGACGCTACAGCGCTTTGAACGCGAGGCCCGGGTGGCCTCGTCACTGAACCATCCCAACATCTGCACCGTTTACGAATTCGGCGAGCACGAAGGGCAGCCCTTCCTGGTCATGGAACTGTTGGAGGGCGAAACCCTGCGGGAGCTGATTGCTAAAGCGGCTGTCTCGCCGGGTGGTGTGAAAGCGCAGATACCCCTCCAGAAGATGCTGGATATTGCCGTTCAGATTACCGATGGATTGGACGCGGCCCACCAGAAAGGCATCATCCATCGCGACATCAAGCCGGCGAATATCTTCCTGACCACGCAGGGGCAGGTCAAGATTCTGGACTTTGGCTTAGCGAAGCTGACGGCGGCTGCAAGCGAAGCAGCAGAGGAGCTTGGCGACGACGGTCGCAGGACTCAGAAACATCCCCAGCGTGAAACAGCCATTGAACACAGCCTGACCCGCACCGGCCTGGCCATGGGCACGGCCGGCTATATGTCTCCCGAGCAGGTGCGGAGTGAGCAACTGGACGGGCGCACCGACTTGTTTTCTTTTGGCCTGATTCTCTATGAGATGGCAACCGGGCAACGCGCCTTCAGCGGAAATACGGCGGCAATTCTCAAAGACGCCATCCTGAACCATACGCCTGCCCCAGTGAATGACGGTAACTCCACGCTTCCGGCCAAGCTGGTCACGACAATCGATAAGGCGCTGGAGAAGAACCGCGAGAAGCGCTACCAGTCGGCGGCAGAGATGCGAGCGGACCTGGAACTGCTGGCGGGTCGAACCCGGCATGGCCTGGTACGCCGCCACTGGAAGGTATTGGCAAGTGCAGCGATTGTGCTGGCGGCAGTCGTCGGGGGCCCCCTCTATTGGCGCTCGCATCGCACCATCCACCTGTCTGAGAAGGACACCATTGTTCTTGCCGACTTCGTCAACTCCACTGGCGATCCCGTTTTCGACGGCACGCTCAAACAGGCGCTCGCTGTCCAATTAGGGGAGTCGCCGTTTCTGAATGTCCTATCCGATAAGCAAGTGAGCGCTTCCTTGAAGCTGATGAAACACGCCGACACGGAGCCCCTAACCCAGACAACCGCAGAAGCGGTCTGCATCCGGGCAAACGGGAGAGCAGTGCTGGAGGGCGCCATCGTACCGATCGGACAGGGCTATCAGATAGGCCTGAAAACCGTGGACTGCCACTCCGGCGTAACACTCGCAACTGCCGAGACGCAATCGACGGATCGCACCAAGGTACTGAGCGCACTCTCGGAGGCGGCAAACGATCTGCGTCGGAAACTCGGCGAGTCGCGCGATTCCTTGCAAGGCTTCAGCACTCCGCTGGAAGAGGCGACCACATCTTCCCTGGACGCGTTGCAGGCTTATACCCAAGGCCGAAAGAAGCAGGCAGAACAGGGACAAGCGGCGGCTATTCCCTACTTCAAGCTTGCCGTTGAGGTGGACCCAAATTTCGCTGCCGCTCATGTTGCTCTTGGAACCGCACACCAAGGCCTTTACGGGTACAGCCAGGCGGCAGCCAGCCTCAAGAAGGCCTTCGACTTGCGCAACCGTGTAAGCCGGCGCGAGCGATTCATTATCGAGACGAATTACTACAATTTAGTGACCGGTGAGCTTGATAACTTTCGAGAAACTCTTCTGGAATGGGCGAGAACCTATCCAAGAGACTACCTTCCGCACACCAATGTCAGTACCTGTTACAGATTCGTGGGACAATTTGATAAAGCGGTCAGTGAGGCGCGCCTGGGGCTCGATCTTTCACCAGACAACGTCGCTGCGGTATACACCCTGATGATCGGCTACATTCGCATGGAGCGTCTCAACGAGGCGAAAAAAGTCTATGAGGAGGCGCGTGCCCGAAAGCTGGATTCTCCCCTGATGCATTTCGGGCGTTACCTGGTGGCCTTTCTGGAGCGGGACGATGCCACCATGCTCGAATTTGTCGAGTCGGCAAAAGGTAAGCCGCTAACAGAAGATCTTATGTCGATGGAAGAGGCCGGCGTCGAGGCTTATCACGGGAGGTTCAAGCAAGCGCGCGAGCTGATGGAGGCTGCGACCGACTTGGCAACCAAAGCCGGCTCACCAGATAGGGCGGCGCTGTGGAAGACCAATGGGGCCTTGTGGGAGGCTGAAGTCGGCAATCCAACGCGGGCCAACAGCCTCACTTCGCAGGCTTCGGCTCTAAGTACGGACCAGGACGTGACCATCAATTTGGCGCTTGCCTATGCACGGTCCGGAAATCTGGCACACGCCAAGAAAATTGCCGACCAGCTTGCACGCGAACACCCGTTGGATACCGGCATCCAGCGTTATTTCGTTCCTATGACCCGTGCCGGAATTGCGCTCCAGCTGAATCAACCCACCAAAGCCATTGATGCTTTGAGCGCCTCCCTTCCCGACGATCTTGGCCCTGCCGCTCTCATGCCCGCTTACCTTCGCGGTTTGGCTTACCTGCAGGCCGGGAGCGGACGCCGGGCGGCGGAAGAGTTTCAGAAAGTTATCGACCATCCCGGAATTGTGGAAATGGAAGTGAGGGGCGCGTTAGCACACTTGCAGCTGGGACGGGCGCAGGCAATGATGGGCGACCAGGCAGCCGCGCGCAAGTCGTATCAGGATTTCCTCACCCTTTGGAAAGACGCCGACCCCGACATTCCCATCTACCAGCAAGCCAAGACGGAGTACGCAAAGTTGCGGTAATGTCTGGTTCTCTCGCGCCGTGAAGCGAGATAAGCTTCCGAGAAACCGAGCCATGCGATCCAAATTCCTCGCGCAGTTCGCTACTCCGTTACTCCCGGCGAATCGTGCCAACGCCGCCGTCAGCATCATTGAATCCCGCTTACCTTCGGCTGAATAGCAAAGTTGCCACCGGCCAGAATCATCTGTTTGTGGGCGGGCGAGTTCTTCGTTGCCCGACTCCGCGATATCACGATATCAAGCACTTGCGGCAATAGTTTTAGTGGGGTGATTGGGCAAACCGCAAAATGCCCGCTTAACGCTGTCCTCTCGGCGTCGAATCGATTCCTGCCGAACCGTGTCTAAGAGCGGCCGTGGGCCGGACGATTGCCGGCGGGACAACATGGCGTTTCACGGCGACTACGCCCCCTCTGCTCGCCTAGAATCCGAAACGGGGGACGCCAGGAGTCGCTTCTGGGACATAATGTGCGATGTTGGATAGGCTGCGATAAAGGACGTTATTATTCCCTAAAATTGAAGGCAACAGAAAGAAGCTGCGGCAAACGCTCGCTTGCCTTAACCGGTGCCACCTTACTACTACGGAGGCGAGGATTCCACACTTCGCCGAAGCTGACATCGGGTCCGCCTTGCATCACTTCACCGGGTCGGCCGTTATACGTCCAAATGGTGGTGGCAATGCGGTTGCCGGATGCTGGCCGACTTTCGATTACTTATCCTGTGTTGGCAGTTCGACAAGGCGTCTTAATTCCGCAGCTTCGGTCGGATACCCTAGGACGCTAAGCCGCTCGCAGATTTGGATCAGGACTGTCCGCTCGGCGACACTAGTGATTAGGCGCCTTATAACCGCATCAATCGGGTCGAGGTATGGGACTCCGGTTTCGGAGTCGAGTAAATAGCGGAGAAAGAGTGCGACCTCTTGCGGGTATTGCGCGTCCCTGCGCAAGTCATTGAGTTGCATATAAAGAAATGAGTTCGCATAGTTGTCGCGCGGCACTGGCCTTGGACCTTGCATCAACAGTCCTAAAGCCTCCGGCATTGCGCTACCGAGATGAAGTAGCCAGCCCGCCATCAGCGAGACTTCGATACCAGACGGCAATAATAGCTGGCCCTGGTTCCGCATAGCCCAATAGGTTTTGATCCATCTGTCCCAGACGACCTGTTTCTTCTCGTTTGGTACTTGTCTCAATGCCATTTCAACCGAGGAGGCCCAGGATATTCGATCCTCTTCGTCGACCGTTCTGATAAACCCGGAAGCCAGCCATCTGCGAGCGGATTCTTGGCGCCAAATACCGCGATCCACGCGATATGTTCACAAAACTGTGCGCGGTGCTTACCGAGGTTAGAACGCACATAGGGAAACGTAGCCGTATAGCAGCTGAGAAAGCACTTTAAGAACTCGTCGCTCCAATGTCCCCAAACCAAATATCCGTGCCAAGCTTGCTCGGCTGCTACCAACCTACCGTCCCACGCAAATACGCGGGGCATCTCAGCAGATGTCCACTCTTGATCCATTGCAAATAGAACGTGGACTTGCGATGCAAGGAGAGTACGCCCCATTGCGGAGGTCCAGGAACCATCGTGAATCACTTTTTGCCAATGCGTACGCCAATCGCCAGGGATACCGCTCCAAGCATCACCGGCATCCTTCCATAGCCGGTTCAGTGCGCGAAGTTCGAATTGCGCCACAATACCCGCCGGATCATTGATCGCAGTGAATAGCCAGTCTTCGGATTGCTCCTTGGGCCACGCGCGCGGGATCAGGTCACTCCAAACCTGTCGGCCGACAGTTGCCGCGAGCGGCAAATCCTCCTGGGGTATCCCACCACTTTCTCGTGAGACGCCCTGTTCGAGAAGGTAAGCGCCTTCGTAGGTCGCGACCTCGGTGATTCGTGGGTGATTTAGCAAGAGGTTTAGAACGACGGACCAATTTCCCGCGCTGATTTCGGTCTGAGCGAGGCCTGCAACAATGCCCCGCCAGAGGTATGTATCGAAGATCCCGCGGCCCTCAAGGAGCCTTGCGATCTCGACACCCCAATCGGGCTTTGCCCCTGCGGCCCGCTGGAGAATCGATACTACGTCATCCTCGCCGATGTCCCTCGTGTCGTCAGGCTCGAACGCAAGTAGCTGTTCCAATGCTTCAGCCGCCGGTAGAGCTAGCAGAGAGGCGGTGCTAAATGGTGGGGTCGCCCACGGTGGTTCGCCCCGAAGATAGGCTCCCCCTTTGGGCTCGATGGGCGCCCCGGGCGGTCTGAATTCTGGGTGTGCCCGTGCAATGGCGGTGAGCGCGTCAGCGATCCCTGAATGATTCGGGCAGCGCGCGTGCAGCTTCGAGAGTAGGCTGTAGATTCGGCGCTCTCTGTGAAGTGGCTCTATTCTCTGAGGAGGGCCTTCCACAATGCGGCACACGATGCGCTGTTGCGCTTCTGCCGAAGCGCCAGGGAAAGCTGCTTCCAGGACCTGTGGTATTTCAGCGTAGAATTCGGGCTGGTAAATGACGTCACTCGAGAGCAGCCAAGAGAGTTTGGCGTCCGCTGTCCATTCGCTAGTAAGCGCGACCCCGAGGAGTGCTATCCGCCTGAGGGTGATGCTCTGCGCCTTGGACCAGCTTTGGATGAGGCCTATTCCGCAACTCGGTTCTTTCTCTACGAGCCATTTGAAGCTCTCGAGCGCTGCCCTAACTAAAACAGCGAGGCCGCTATGCGCAAGGACGACGTTCGGCGTCTCCAGATCTGGCAGATGGATTGAGATTGGATCCCACGAGCCATGTTCCAATCCGTACGTCGTGAAAAGGCGCGTAGCTTCCTCGAGGTGCGCTACAGCGATCGAGAGAAGCGGCCGAACATGTTTCGAAAAATCGTTGCCGGAGAACCGCTGCCATGCGGTCTCCAAAAAGGCATGATCTCCTCGCGTCTCACATTCGATGACGACCCGCGGGTCCTCCGTCGTGGTGGTTCCGTCAGGGCTAAGCCTCTCGGTGGGAATACCGCTCGTTAGTCAGCTACCGGACGAACGAGATGGCTGAATAGGAGAATCGCGGATGCAGAATCCTCCGGCAGCCGGCATTCTGAAAGGATGTATTCGAGGAAATCGAAGCCACGAGAGGGCTGGTTTGCAATCAAGAGTGGGACCCACTTGTTTAAGCAGCCGGAAGAATCGCCGTCTTTCATGCCCATCCAGACTTGCTGCGCTATCGCGTTCCATATAGGCGGGGGCAATGCGGACCGATTTCTTCTGACAATATCGAGGGCAATATTGGCGTGGGAGACGCAGAACCTGTACCCAAACCAATGCGCTAGTTCTTGATCACATTTGGTCGTTTGGTTGTCGGGATTAAAGAGGCGCTTGAAGGCGTCTCGGCCTGACACCCACTCGAGCCACTCGACGGTGGAGGCGTGTTCTTTGAAAAACCGGAGCAGAACGATGTCGGTGAGGGCCGCCTCAATTAGATCGATATCCTCGCCGGCTGGCTGCGGCGGTTTTGAGACCATCGTTTTGATCCTATCCCGCTTTTCCAGCGGCGTCGCTATCACCAGCTCGGCCCACTTCATGCAAGCCTCACGAAGCTGCACGTGCCCCGAGGCCCCCGAATAGGCGATCTGATGGATTCCTCGATTTTCCCATGACGATGTTGAACCGGGCTCATCGCTTGCCAACGCAAATCGACGTCTCCCAAATTCCGTGGGAGGGAGTCCGCGAGCAAGGTAATGCATTACTGGGTCGTTGTGGCTATATCCAACAAATAGGACTGTGAAATTCAAGAAAAGATCTTGTATGAATCGGCGAGCCCATCCTTCTGTAAGATAAGCCCTGCCAAAGTCCTTGTCGGTAAGCACCATCCTTCGAGGTTCTCTTTGAACGCTTCCGTGCACGTGAACGATACCAGCGAAATCGTTCCCAACGGGCAATGCTGGAGCAAAGAAGAGGTCGGGGCATTTTCCTGAGAACACTTCAACTGCTGCAGAGGCAAAATGGTCATCAAAGTTCGTCGTCACGAGGCACACCGATGAATGGTCAGAGAAGACCCTCATCAGGTCGCGATGCAGCGAATTTGGCTTGGAAGATGGATCGGAGAGCCGCCGCCGCGTGCGCTCAGCATTAGCTGCCTTCGGTATGATCTCATCTGCATGGTGCGTAATCTGTGCTTTCGCTTTCATCGCTTTCCCCCACTTCGACGCGAGGTTGAACGCCTCCTGGTTCGACTTGCCTATGGTCATCTTCGAGATGGCATTAGGTTGTTGGCTTCTGTTCAGAGGCTCGAGTCCTTCCGGGTTGGCTCAACCCGAATGAGGTACTTCCTCGAAGAGCTAACGAGCGGTTGCAGCGGAGTTGAGCCTAGCTGTTGTAACCAGGCGTTGCTGTTGAAAAAGTACCTTACTTGATGCTTGTTCCTGAGCAAGAGTCACGTTATAAGCAGGCCAGAGTTTGTGATGCTGCTGTTCATTGCCACGCTCGGAGGCTTGCTGCTCATGATGGGACATCACTCGCGCTCGGAGTCGCTGTTCTACTATTTCCGGATCGAAGATCAGGTTCCTGAGAATCATCTTTTACGCCTCATCGATCGCCACGTCAGCTTGCAGTTCGTGCGGGACGAACTACGCGATTCATATAGCGAGGCAGGCCGTCCGTCGATAGATCCGGAAGTGCTGTTGCGGATCTTGCTGCTGGGTTACTTGTACGGCATTACCAGCGAGAGAAAGTTGCTGGAAGAGTTGCGCATGCACCTGGCCTGGCGCTGGTTCACTGGGCTGGGCTGGGCTTTGACCAGGAGATTCCTCATCACTCCACATTCTCGAAGAATCGGCATGGTCGCTTCCAGCAATCCCGCGTATTTCAGGAGTTGTCTGAGCGTATTGTCGAGCAATGCATGGCGGTGGGCTTGGTGCAAGGCGAGCAGATGTCGGTGGATGGCAGCTTTATCCAAGCCAACGCGGATCACCACAGCCGCATTCCCCGCGAACAGTTAGCGGAGGCGGCGAAAGTTAACTACGGCGCACGCAAGTACCTGCAAGAACTCGAGCAGGAGAACGGCGAGGGGGAGCCGATTCATCAGCAGGACAAAGTGTCCACTACCGATCCGGATGCGACCTATCTGACGAAGGGCAACCGGGCAGCCGAACTGGGTTACTTCAACAACTATCTCATCGACAACGAAAGCTGCGTAATCGTCGGCGTGCAAGCGACCGCGGCGCGTCTCAGCCAGGAGAGTGCAGCCGCCCGTGACATGCTTGATCGCTACCGCGAACGTTATGGCCGCCAGCCGCAGAGTCTGGCGGCCGACAACACCTACGGCAACGGTGAGCTGCTGCAATGGCTAGACGATCGCGGTATCACCCCGTATATCCGGGTGAAAGAAAACCCTCTGGGGAAGAGCGCTCTCTACGGGATCGAGAAGTTCACCTACCTGCCGGAACAGAACTGCTATGTCTGTCCGCAAGGCAAGCAACTGAAGTACGTGGGCATCAATGCGCTGAACCGGACCCACCTATACTACTCAACCCCGAAGCGGTGTCGGGAATGTTCCCAGAAAGCGCAATGTACGCGTGGGAAGTATCGCATGATCGCTATCCACGTTTGCGAAGTGGCCAGACAGAAGGCCTACGCACTCGCCAAGACGCCGCAGTTTGCGGAAGCCTTGCGCAAGCGAAGGAAAGTGGAAGCACTGTTCTCCGAGCTGAAGAACCTGGTTGGGCTGCGCCGACTGCGGCTACGCCGGATCAAGTTCATACGCGAACAGTTTTACTTGGCGGCGGTGGCACAAAATCTAAAACGGCTGGTACGTTCCTTACTAACCGGCCGCAACTGATACAGGCCTCAAACTAATAACAAAACCGAAGGAACAGGGACACAAGTGTGTCAGTGAAAGAAAAAGGGGCACTTTGCATGCCCGTTTCGATCGACTTTTTCAACAGCAACGCGATGTTACGCCAGTGATCGCAAAACGCTCAGCGCCCCGCCGGCCTCTCGCTTTACCGCGTGATTTCCCATATGATCCCGAAGCCATGCGCGCCGCCTCCCACGGCTACTCCATAGATGTTCCTGTTGTTGTCCATGGCCACGTCGCCTTGCGGATTGAACCCGTCGCTATAGTCGAAGTCGTGAAGGTCGGTGATGGTCCATCCGTTGGCGCTCGGGGAGAGTTCGAAGATCTCGCCGAAATGATATCTGCCTGTGCTATAGGAGGTGCCATACAGATTACCGGCCGCGTCCATCACCAAGCCGCCTCGGGGGCCGGGGCCGTTCTCTAGGGGCTCGTAGAAATCTCCATAGATGACGGAATAGTTGTAGCCGCCGTTGGTGGGTGAGAGTTCATACACCGCGCCATTGTTGTGCACTCCGCCACCGCCCGTGGTGCCGTAGAGATTGCCGGCCGCATCCGAAATCAGGCCGGCGAATGGGCCAACGGCGTCGGGCGGAGGGCCGAAGCTGTGCACAACACTCTCGCTCCAACCCGAACCGGAGGGCACCATCTTGAAGACCACGCCGTCCCCGTCCGTGCCGCCCTGCAAGGTTGTACCCAGGATATTTCCGGCTCGGTCCAAGAAGAGGGGAGCGAAGGACTCGCCGCCGTTGGGCGATCCAGTGAACTCATACAGCAAGTTATAGGTCCAGCCGCTCTGCGAACGGCTCAGGCTATAAACCCCGCCTCCGTAGGGAAACACCCCGCCGTAAGTCACGGCGCCGTACAGGTTTCCTGTCGCATCAAAAGTAACTTCGTTATATGGGTTTTCGACATCAGTACCACCTTGAAACGCATAAAGTACGGCTTCGTCCCAAGGACAAGAGACCGTCTGGCAGACGTGGGCCGGCGGTTGCATGTGATACACAGTGCCGCATCCCGGAATGCCCGCATAAGTACACGGTCCGCCGCCACCCGCCGTGGTTGTGCCGTACAGAGTGCCGTCCGGTCCAATCGTCACCCCGGCATTCGGCCAACTCCCGTCGCCACCTCCGCGAAAATGGTAGAGAGAACTAAGAATCCATCCCGATCCCTCGCGGGAGAGCTTGAAGACACCACCGCAGACGCCTCCGTTAACACAGTTGCCCGGTTCTAATGTGCTGCCGTACAGGTTACCATCTCGATCGATGGCGACGCCGTTGGGACCGCCTCCGTCCGCTCCGCCTGTGAAGTTGTACAGCACCTGGAACGTCTGCGCCTGCGTGACCTGGCTCGTCGTGACAGTCAGGGCAAGAGCGAGCAGGAAGGCGAAAGCTGCTGGCCTCATTGTTCTGCCGAAAGTGGCTGAGCAATGGCTTCCTGATTTCATCATAATGGCCTCCTTATATAGAAGCTGCGGTTAGGAGTTCTGACGGAGGCACTTTACACCCGAATCGAGTACAGGATTCCGGCCGTTGTGGGTAACTGTTGCAAACAGGCCATCACACAAGTTACCCCGAAAGGGTATACCCGATTCGGTAACTTGCGCGATGGTGACTTGGGACGAGTCAGTTTCGCAAGTTGGCGACGCAGAAAGCTGAAACGCTTGAATGGCTTGGGAGAACTCTCTAAAGGGCCTGTCATTTTACTTACGCTGTGTCCAGCTATCTTTAGAGTACGTTTATTCAATTGCATCGGCTTGCTCCCGTCTCGAAGAGTTTGCAATCAAGCCGGCTAAGCATCTTGCGCAGCTTTGCGACGGATGCATCGGTTGTCGCTTCCCCGATTCGAGCCATTTCCTCGACCCGAGTGAATTCCGATATATCAAAGGACGTCACGTCGGGCGCGAGCACAAAGTCTGCCGGTTGTACTCCAACCGAGTTCATCTTGTGGCTCTGCACCATGGTCTGTCGCATGATGGTTTGAATTGTGGACGAGAACCGAGCGGTGAACCTGGAACTAATTCCCTCAAAATCCTTCTCCAGCTGTGCAGTCACCGTCGATGCGATGACAAAGTTGCATCCCTTGGCCACCAGCACATTGGCGGGAACGTTGTTGAGCAGCCCGCCGTCCACCAACGCCTGGCCTGACTCAATGATAGGAAGCGATAGAGGAGGAAGATTGATACTTTCCATGACGCTGACGGTCGCATCGTTGGCCTCGCGCACTACCGCTTCTCCTTGGACGAGATCGACGGAAACCGTAAACGTTGGAAGTATCAATTGCTCCATCCTGGTTTGCCCCAAGTATTTCCGCAGCATGGAATCGAAGTGGCCCGACCGGTACTTGTAGAGCAAATACCAATAGCCGCCACCGGGCAGCTGGCGAAAGAACCACGATGGCTGCAGATCAGTCTTGAAGCGATGAGCAATATACTCAGGATCTAAACCAGCCGCATAGAGGATACCAACCATCGCCCCAGCGCTCGTGCCTGACAGCATGTCGATGTAGATGCCATGCTGCTCAAGCGCTTTGAGCACTCCGAGATGAGCCATGCCTCGTGCTGCGCCACCCCCGAGCGCCAAACCGATCTGGATGCCCCGCAAGTGATGAACGATCCGTTCGAATCCATGCTCCAGTAAACTGCTTTGGTTTGCTCCCGGAGCAGCCAGAGTAAGTTTGAAGTCCCTTTGAGCGAGCCCATGCAACTCCGGTACATACGGTGCGATTCGTGAGCTGCTGTCTAGCAGCCACACGATCCGGATCTTATCTCGCCATCGGGGTACGCTCTTCTGCAGTGTCTGAAGCAGAAGTATTGCTTCGCGCGTATCTTGTGGGCGAACACACCAAAGCACGAGGTCGGCGTAACTCACCAGCCGCGTCATTGCCTCTGCTGAATAGTCGGCTCGAACATCGATCAGAAGCCGCTGGTTCAAGGGCCAGTCTTTAAGAATGTCTTGTCGACTCTGGCCTTCTCCAACAAACAATTTGAAGGGGATATCTCCGCCGGGCGTCCATTGCTCGTCGTCACCGAGAACCGCCGGATATTCGTCCAATTCTCTAAGTCGACGTGCCAATCGACCGGCGAGTGAACGGCTCGCCTCGCTGTGATGGATAATACCCACGACGGATGGCTTGGGGAGGGAACGATCAGCCATCACGTATCGCTTGAACGCGTTTACTACCAAGCCAAATAGAGCAAGTTGAAAGTCTGCATGCCTTGCCGCCAGCTGCAGCAGGTCCTTTGGCGGCAATCGTATTGCTGTTGAAGGCTCAATAGCTTCGACGTGCAAGACAGCGCGATCCCTTGAACCGAGGGCAATCAATCCAATGGCACGCCCCGGACCGAAAGTATCTGTCTCAACCACCCTACCCAGCGAATCGTGGAGCGTTGACTGCACCCGGCCGGTGATGAGGAAGTACATGTGAGTGATTTCTGAATCGACGTCGATGACCACTTGCCCGGTATGAAACTCAACCCAATCAGCCGTTTTCGTAATCGCCGTTAAGGTTTCCTCGCTTAGTTCCAGTGCCCATTCGAGGCGACGAAGATCCACATGAACTTGTTCAAGAGTAGGCTGACCTGGTTTTTCGTCGATGCTCTTCGTCTTATTCGCCTCGACGCTCAGAATCGAGGGACTCTTCCGCCGTTTCAGAAAACGCCAGAAGCTAACCCATTTCAGCGATCGTTGAAGCATGTTCTTAAATTGCATCGACGTGCTCCTGTCCTTCTGTTCTTCCGAGAATGGTTGCTTGCCAATCTGGCTGATCCCGGTTGTCTCCTAAGTCCACTGCAAGCCTATCCGGAATTGAATCGCAGATGACTGTCGCAGTTCAGCTCGCGAGCGATCCACTTTTCGCCCACACTGGCCGCAGTTTGTGCCATCCAATAAAGGCCAAATGGAAAAGCAGGTTTGTTGGGACCATCAGTGATAAATAAACAAGCGGCATCATAAAGACGGTGGTGCCCGGAAAGCAGTAACGCGCCACATACAGCACGACGATCACATTTCGCATGCCGGTGGATGTCGCCAACACCCGACGTGACTCACGGTCGGGGCCGCCGATCAGCCATCCTATCAACATGGACAGAAGCAGCAATAGGAGCATCGCCAGGATGGTCCCGCGGCCGCGGACGGTATTGAAGGCCTCGCGGCGCAGCAGGCGCGTTTCCCGCATAAGAACACAGAACACAACCGAGGCCAAAACGCCCAGAGGTAACACCAGCCGGGGAGCTATTTTCGGCGCTCTACGCGCCGCCCACAAGCCCGCGCACAGTGGCAACGCGATGTACAGCGCTATGCTCGCGATCAGATACAGGATTGGCCGCTGATTGCGCTGTGCCGTCTGCGGCATTACCTCGATGGCCAGCGGGGTCATGGCGATGCTTACCAGCGACAGCACGAAGATCATGGCGGCAGCGAAGGCCAACCGCGTTTTGGCCTTTCGCGTATATTGCAAAGCGATCGGCGTTCCCGGGATCGCAGCCAGCAGCAGGAGGCCGACGCTTGCGTCGGGTGTCAGCGGGAAGATACGGATCAGCACGAAGCCCAGGGCCGGTATCAAAACACAATTTGCCAGCAAGATGCGCGTGAGCAACGCGGGGTTGCGCAGGATGTCGAGCAGCTGTCCGCCACTGACACTTAGCCCAATGGAAATCATCACGACTACGACGAAGAAGTTGAGCAATAGCACCGGCGGAATCAGCATGCCTTACTCCGCTAAAGAAGCCGTGAACTCTTCAGGGCACAAAACCCTCGCCAGTCATGGATGCTGGCCGCGCAGCCTCAATTTACGAAACTTTTCGACCGGGCTGGATCACCTGTCGTTTGCCAAAAATAGATCGGAAAGATTTATCGGGCTGAACGACAAACGTAACCATATTAATCCAGTTCGTCGATTAGCGGTTCATCCGATAGGTCGACTAGCATCGAATGGTGTCGGAACTCGAACCATGGGCGAATGAAAAAAGAACAGCCGCAGGCAGTTTCGTAATCAATCCGGGCCGGGCATTATTTCGAAGTAGCCGACTGCCTGGTAGCTATGGCGTCACTGCTCCAAAAGGCCGACACCCATCCCGGATGTCAGCCTCCTTGGGCATGCAGAATTTCACGGCAGCGTAAATTCCGCGCGAGGAAAGATCAGTTGCGCAAGGACTGGGCCAGACTTTCAAGATTTTGCGGGGCGACGTGAATGAGGGACCACTTGGATCGGGTTGCGCAGCATCTTCTCGAAGGTCTGTGGCGTAAGCCTGCATCCGCGCTGAGTCTTTAGCCCAAGCGCAGTGACCATTCGGAGCACCTTGGCTTTCGCGTGTGTACCCGTTCCATAGATTTCAAATGCCTTCCGGATTAGTGGTGCGCGCTCGGCGTCGGGGATCAGATTCGCACCGTTTTGGCTACTGACATTCAGGTATCCGAGCGGAGCCTTGAAAGGGAACCGGCCCATGCTGGCTGCTCGCTGCATCCCCAACTTTGTGCGTTCAGCTTTGCGGTCATTGTCAAACTGGTTGAATGCTCCGTAGATGTTCCGCATGAGCTTGTCGGCGGCGGTTTCATCCACGTTTTCTGATACGGAGCGAAGTCGTACTCCGGCATTCTCCAAATCCGCGATTACCGAGACCTGATCCTCCATGTCGCGAGAGATCCGGCTGAGGTCGTGGACCACGACGAAATCCACGGCATTCTGCTTCGCCTTGCAGAATGCCAGCATTTCCTTGAACCGAGTGCGGTCTGTTGTCTTGGCCGATTCGCCTTCGTCGCGGAAGATTTTGAGAACTGCCGAATGGTTAGCCGTGCAGAAGTCAACGCAACGCGTCTGCTGGGTTCCGAGACTCAGGTTCTGAACCTGCTCTTTTGTGGTGACGCGGCAGTAGATGACGGCAGTCATGTGTTGCGGCGTGGCTCAATACAGAGGAGAATACCGCAGTTGTGCGCCAGAGTGCCTCCTTAATTTCGAGACCTGAGGCGCACGCTCCCTGGCGAAGCTCCAATGCGACCGAAAGGCGGTCAGCCGACTGGTCTCTTCCCGGTGGTAGCCGCGCAGTATCTTCTTGACCACAGCCCTGAGGTTGTCGTAGCGCAGGTGGCGGAACACTCTACCAAAATAGCCAAATGCCCACAAATGTCTTTCAATGGCTATTTCTTTCGCGCTCTTGAGAAAGAATCCTTCACCTTTTGGGCCACTATACCGATCGTATATTCTGCTTGTGCGTCGTCAGAGAGGCGCACCCAGTCATACTCCATAAGTCTCTTGATGTGTGGTTGCTGCTCGAGCATTGAGTCCGCAGGCCTTTTAAACCCCTTTTGTGGGACGGGGACCATCGGCTTGTCATTCTCGGAAGCCAGTCTGATTTCTGTCTGTACCCACTCAGATTTCAGAGTGCCGGTGGCAAGCAGGCAGAGGAAAACGTTGCACTCTTCGATTTCTTTCCTAATTTTACTCGGAACTTCGACTGCGCTGTCCACGCGCTGTGTGTCAACAAAGACGGAAATCCCATGCTTCTCCGTGAGTGCATGTTGGAAGTAATTCACCCAACCCGATGAATGCGGCCCTCGCCGATAGCTGATGAATACTCTCGGATTTTCATGGCCCCGGTGATCCATGGGGTGCTCGACTACATACTTGAATGCTATTGCCGCCTCCTAACGATGTGGTGCCATAGAGATTGCCGGCGTCATCGAAGAGCAGGCTGCCGGCGGGTGAATCTCCATCGCTGCTGTACGCAGGGCCGAAGTTATGTAGCACCGTCTCAATCCAATTTCCACCTTGCGTGGGCGTCAGCTCGAATACGGTTCCGGTGTTGTTAACGCCGCCATAGCCGGTCGTGCCGTAGAGAACTTCGTTGGACCCAGGAGTCACGGACCTGCGCCGTGGCTTCGACGGGCCAGTTCCGAAATGTTCAGCTGGTTAGCGAGCATCTTGAGAGTTGGTCCCCTCAATGCGCGTCAACTTTGTGAAGAACGGCGATCCGGACTGCGCGGCGGCATTGCAGGCGGCAACGCTGCTGGCGGGGTGGAAGGCCAGTCGGGCTAAATACAACGGATAGTCGCACATATCCATCTGGATAGCACTATCGGGGCCGCAACGGAAGAATCGATGATTCCGACTGATGATTTCCCCGCTTTATCCCACAGCAAACACGGTCACATGTAAACCGCGTCTGATCCACTGTGACTTGGCAAGTGTCTTGCAGTAGCTCTTTGCATCGCTGCAGAGCTGCAGAAGGCAAGAAACGCCAACGGAGCTTCGCAGGAACTAATTTCAACGTATAGGAAAAACAAAATTCGATTTTGCGCTTTCCTGTGCGAAGTCGAGGGGGTCTCTGGCTTGCTCGCGGAATTGTTGAAATCTAAGGACGGCGGGTTGCGCGGCTAGGAGAGAAGAGTGGGGAGGCGAGCGAAGAATGGCCTTTGGGGGCGCAAGTGCTGTTCTCGGGAAACATCATCCTCGGTTCGGCGAGCTATCGACTGGCGTGGGGTATGCTCGTCAAATTAGGGAGCGAGGGCTTAACCGACGGACCCAGTGCATTGGCTGGCCGTGCGAGTCGATGAGCGGATCCACACCAAAGTCTCTTCGTATCGAATACGCCCAACCTAATCGTCGGGGGCGAGATCGCCTTTGCTGCCCTAACAGCAGGAAGATTGCCGTGGCTGTCTACTGCCTTGACCGTGGCGCCAGGAGTCCGAAATAGCGTACAGCGTGTTGGTACCGATCTGGTACATGTTCTGCCAATAGAGCCACGAAACCGGCAGGTGAATGCTCTGCGCTCACCCGCATTTTCAGGCTCTTGTCTTTCAGTGAGAACCGGACCGTGGTGTCAGTGATCTCCTCGAAACGATATTGAGCAATTGGCGGCCGTCGAGCGTGCCGTCCCGCATATCGTAAGAAATGCTCCTTGGATTGGAAGTAATCGACATGTGTGCTCCACCATCTGTATTCGCTCGCCAACACTGCTTTGAGATCGCCGGGGTGGAGGTTGGATGTCAGCAAGCCAGCTTTCAGAGCCTCTCTGAGGAAAGTGATCACAGCGAATCGCCACATGTGCATTAGCTTCTTGCGATCAAAATAAAAACGCGCGGTCCAGCCTCCAACTGAATCATTCAGACCTCCGGCGGAGGCCAGAATATGCAAGTGTGAATTGAAGTTGAGACGAGCGCCGAACGTGTGCGGTATCACCACAATCAGGACACTAACGCCGAATTTGACCTTTACCCACTGCTGTATGACCGCAGCTCCGAGTGCGGGTAAGTCATGAAGAAGATTTCGGTTCTGCTGAAAAATTGACCAAAGCGTATCAGGCATAATAAGGGCAATGCCTGCATACCGAATGTCCGGCAGAGCAGCCCATTGCTCACGTTGCCAAAGCAGAGTGGCCCGATGACCGCAACTGGGACAGGCTCTGGACTTGCATGTGTGGTAAACGAGCTTCTCTTCGGTGGCCGAAGCGAATATCTCGGCTCCCAATGCTGGCGTCCTGCAGTTGATAATTCGACTGAAGTTTTCGCGGACGGCAGGCCGGGTTCCAGGATGATCCCAGTAATCCCGGGTGTCGATTAGGATCTGCTTTAGTGGCTCTCTGCATCGCATGGAATCGACAGTTCCTCCTGAGCCGGCACAAGGTGGAGCAACTCCTCGGTTACAAAGACAGCTTTTCCAGGGACCTTCACCGCCGCTACAACGACGGAGCTGAACTGAGGGCCTTGGAACTGCGATAAATGCCGAGCCAAGCCGGCAAGTTCGAGGCTGTCGGCTGGCACTGGGTGTCTGGACGTGTGCTTCGAGATGAGGCGCCGTATGGTTTTTCTCACGCCCCTCTCGCCGCGGTATAGCATCAACTGCCGTCCCTGATTCTCAAATGATATGTTCCGCCAAAGCTACGCGCGGTGAATACTGACTTCTCCGTTTCGCAAGGCGTCCTGCAGTTCTGTACATGCAGTTAGCATTAGTTGCTTTACCTTTGTCACATTGCCAAGAGAGACACCTGCTGCAGCGGCAATTTCAGATCGCACGTCCACTCTTTCAGCTTCTGTCAAATTTGACGAACCCTTGCTTCGGCCACCAGCGCTCTGGTTCACGCGGGCCCGCTCTCTGAACCACAATTCAAGGTCCAGTGCCAGAAGTATTCGGCAAAAGGCATTCAGGCCTTCCAGCCGGCGGTGCCTATATAGAAGCCAATGAAGAGCTTCCTCCTCGGTCAGGTCATACTCGATACACGTAACTGTTGTCCGGCCCTGTCGTCGAGCAAGGTCCCAGCGGCAATAGCCGTCAACGATCGTGCGGCTTCTGGTAATTATGAGCGCATCGTGAAACGCAAACTCCCCTCGTTCGGCAAGCGCGGACAATCTCGACGGAGAGACCGCGAACCGATGTCGCTCGTAAGCTGCGTGCGAGCGTAGTTCTTCGACACGACAGGTCACAAGCCGGCCCTGAAGCCGGTCCGGTTGTGATGCGCCGTCGCTCGATTGGCCTTGGTCAGATTCCATGGAAACTCTGCGGTTGTTCTGCAGTGCCCGCGTCAGATAGCAGCGCAGTCCAAAAGTGAAAGGGCCTGGAGCGAGTCCAGACCCTTTCGACAACTACGATTTTGAGCTTTATTTCTAAATGACGATGCGGCGAACTTGCCGGGTACCACAATCCTCGCTGTGGGGGATTTTGTGGGGCCAGCAAATGTCGCGTATTGCCATCAAAGGACTTACGATGCCACCTTCCGCACGAGCCGCGTAGCTAAGTACTTTGTTTTTGAATGAATTAGGGTCAACGCCTGCTGATTCGTAATCGACAGGTCATCGGTTCAAGTCCGATCGTCGGCTCCAGTAAGCTCCTGCCTATCCCTACTTCTACCTCACGATTACCCGGCACCCGCTATTCGTAGCGCAGCGCAACCAGGGAATCTGTACATCGTTTCTGACAATTTCCAATCCGCGTGGGGCAGGCCACATGATTTGGAAGGCAAACTCTCTGATAATTCCGGTGAGATGTGGCTCAGAAGCGAAAGTCGATGCCCATGTTCTGCGCGATCTGCTTGGTCGCGTTGCGGAACTGGCTGGGATCGCTGATGAAATCGGAGCGGCCGCCGGTCCCCGACGATAAAGCTTGTAGACGGTACCGCCCGTCAAGTTGGTCAACCGCTATGCCAATGCAATAGATCCGGACTCCGGCTGCATTGATCCTGCTCGAGGTCTGCAGGGGCGAGGAATGGCTGCCCACGTTGCGTCCATCGGAGATCACCAGCAAGACCCGATTAGGGTTTTTTGCAATGCGCGTCAGGTGCTCGGCAGCAAATGCTACCGCGTCATCCAAGGCCGCGCCCTTTCTCGGTTTTATGTCCTCTATCGCTTGTTCCAGTTGCTTCGGGTCGTCGGTGAGGTCCTGCTCAAAGACCATATGGTTGTCATAGGTTAGGATGAAGGCCTCGTCTTTTTCATTCATGCGGCGAAGCATGTCGGTGAGACTATTGCGAACTGCCCCGCGGCTCTCTTTAGTGGTGAGCGAGGTTTCGATCAAAATACCAAGCGACATGGGGCCGTTCGAGGCCAGAGGCTTGCGAACGATTGGCGGGGCCGGTGTTGTGTTGTCAGCCCAGACACTCTGCTTGGTGTTCGAATGCGGCGATTCGGACCCGGTTCCGGGTTTCGAAGCCTTTACCATTGGCGAAGTTTTCGCCGGCGCTGCTTGAGGAGATATAGAAGCCGCTGATGCGGTGCGCGTGGTTACACTGGGAATGGTGTGGCCGAGCCCGGCGACGCGCAGGAACTGGTCCCATGCGGCGTTGCTGCCGCCATCTTTCACGTAGCGAGTACGCGCATATTGGGCAATCTGGTCACCTTGCGGGGTACCGCGGGAAAGCGTCACGGCTCGCGCCAACTCCGAATAGCCTTGGGTGAGGTTGGGATCTTTGCCGCTCAAATCTGCGAGGGCCAGAAGATACACACTTTGCGCACTATTGGGATCAAGCCCGACGACCTGCCGTAAGTCAGTACGCGCGCTGACATAGTCTTTGCGCTGTAATTCGGCGTGGCCGGCTGCTCTCTTCAGCATGATCACGGTCAGCCGCCGCAAGCGGGCGAAGTCCGCATCGCTCATCCCCATGGGCCGCCGCAATCGCAGTAGTGCGTTCTCCCCGTTTGTGGCTGTGCTGAGCAACTCTCCAGAGCTCATCGCGCTGTTGGCCGAACTCTGCGCATCCTCGCAGATTACGGCCACGGCGAGAGCGTTCTCGTGGTCAGCGTTTTGCAATTCGCGCGCCCAGGTTAAAGCATGCGCGGGATCATTGATGCGCAAGTATTCCCAGACTATGAATGTCAGCGCGTCGGTGCGTAGCGGACCCGAAGCGGTCCAGGCGAATCTTTGCAAACCGCTTATGCGGTCACCCGCTTGGGTCTGCGCCACTGCATTGCTGTATTCCCTCAATCCCGAGTTACCAGCTGTTTGCGATGGAATCGGGAGGGCCGTGCCCCACAGGAAAATCGCTACCGCCGAGGCAACGATGCTTGCAGTTCGGCCCCCAGATCCGGTTAGCAAGGCGCCGCCGAGAGCACGCGAGGCACAGTTGTTGGCGGACCGCAGAAGGCCGGACCGTACGTTTCGAGGATTAGACAGCATTACTCTCCCACCGATGAAGCGCTCCGGCCAGAGAGTCTCGATATTTTGGATGACGTCTTATCAGGCGGTGTTGGCCCTGGCGAGAATCGCATCGTGAGGCAGGGCCAAGGGTTGTTATCTTCGGCGGGAGAGAAGGGATCAAAGGCGGTAATACCTGCTAATTGAGGGCAGAGGGATTCCGCTAGGTCGTGGTACCGTAAGAGATCGCCATACGCGCAATACCTCGATTGGCATCGATCCCGGCAAGGCTTCGAGGCAGATCGTTGACTCCAATAGATTCGTTTGCGCCATCTAGATGTCCTGCCCGACTGTAACCGTCATTGATCTCCCGGAGCAGGGTCGGAAACCGTGGCAGGTGTAGTTGAATTGGGAGTGGAAGTCGGAGTGACAACTGGCGTTTTCAGTTGCTCCAAGACATAAGGCATTGGCTTTTCGGGATCGGCAACCACACGGTGTCCGGCGCGCAAAGATCCCCAAACAATGAAAAGGTTCGTCACCATTACCACGGTGAACGCCATGGCCGGCAGGAAGCCGAAGACCTGCCCACGCACATTGACAATCTCCAGCGCCAGAACCGCCGTGACCAACCCGCGGGGCAGCATCCAGAAAAGCAACTCCGTGTCCTGCCGCTCGACGTCGCGAACCACCCACCGGCTACCCTGCACGGCAACGAATCGTGCCAGTACCAAAGCGGCCAGAATACCGAGAATAGGAACGATGTACTTCCGGTTGATAAATTCCGCCACCACTCCCAGCAGAACAAAGAAGAAGGATCGCACCAGGAAGCTGAGTTCAGCGTGAAAGGCGAGCAGGCGCGCCCCCTGGCGTGCCATGTGAGGAGTGCGAGGGAAGTTGGCGAGAGCAACGCCGAAAATCAAGACGGTCAGCAACCCGCTGCCGCCCGTGTAATCGCCGATCGAGTAGATACCCAGTACAACTCCGAGATTAAGGATGTTGCTGTACGGCAGGCCGGCAATCATCGGCCACAGCCGCGACCATCCGGCACCGGCCGCCACTCCGATAAGTAACGAGATCAGGAGGTGGTGCGAGAAGTTGGTTGCCACACCGGCGATCACCGACTGATCCCCTGTCATGTTCAGCAGGCTGCCTACCACCAGAACCGCAATGATCTCTCCCAGAGAAGACTCGACCGTCAGGGTTACCTTGACCGGGTCGGGAGTATCGATCTGCTGCAGAGCCGGGATGACGATGGTCCCGCTAGTACAGCCCAGGGCAGCTCCCAGCAGCAGACAGTCGCTCCACTGCAGATGCAGAAGAGCCCGGCTCATGAGAGCAATCAACGCAAAGCTTAGTCCGAAGCTCAGGAGCACCAAAACCAGACCAGCCGGGAAATATCGCAACGCCTGGCGAAGCCGGAGTTCTAATCCGCCTTCGAAGAGGATCAGGATGAGGGCCAGGGTTCCGAGAAGACTAATGGCGCCTTGAAAATTGCCGGGGTTGACCCAATGTAGTCCTGGGCCCAGGGTAATACCAATCACCAACAGCACAATGATGTCGGGCACACGGGTCAGTTTGGACAGCCGGTTGGCCACAAACGCCAGGATCAGCAAGGCGGCGGGCCAGCCGAAGATGTGCGCCATATTCATGATGGGCAGCGAGCACTACCTCAAGGGAGCCAGTGAGCAGACATCATAAATCGGCGAGGGAAATTGCGGAACAGTTCTCTGAGCACGGGCGGCGACGCTTGGGCTGCCGGCGATAAAGCTGGTTGGTCGGTTTGCCGATGATGTTGGCGTCCCCCTCGCAGCCGCGGATGCGGCGTCTACGAGGCCGGACGATGGTCCAAAGGAGTCTGCTGTATGTCTGCCTGCTGGAATCATGCCGCCGCCGTACATCGTTTGGGGGGCGAGGAGTCGCTGTTGCGGGAACTGATCATCGTTTTCTTTGAAGACTATCCGCGGTTCGCGGCTCGCCTGACTCGGGGTCTGGAGCAAGCCGATTTTGGGGCTATGTGCGAGGCCGCTCACTCTCTGAAAGGAAGTCTGGCCTATCTGGGAGCGCCAGAGGTGGCGGCTCGCGCTCTAGAGCTGGAAAAGGCTGTCGGCCAGGAGAATCTCCCTGAAGCCACCGCGCGAACGGAGCGGCTGATGGTTGACATCGAATGCTTGCGCAAGATGATGTCGGCTGCCGTTGGAGACCGTTAGCATGGACGTGATCAGCAATGAACTGTCTCTCTCTGAGGCAGAGACAGCCCCATCGGAGGCGAAGCCCAATGCGGCACGGATCCGGGTATTGATAGCGGAGGACGATGCAGTTTACCGGCATGCGCTTCGGCACTTTCTGATTGCCAACGGTTATGAGGTGCAACTGGCTAGCGACGGGCTGGAAGCACTGCAGGAGGCACGGATGCCGCAGCCGCCGCGGCTCCTGCTGCTGGACTGGATGATGCCGGGGCTGCAAGGTCCGGAAGTCTGCCGCCAGTTGCGCCGCGATCCCGGTGAGCGCTACCAATACATTTTGCTGCTGACCGCTAAGGACACGACTGCCGACATTGTTGCTGGGCTGGAAGCCGGTGCGGACGACTACCTCACCAAACCATTCGATGCCCCCGAGTTGCTGGCTCGAGTGCGGGTAGGCGCGCGCATGATTCGGCTGCAGGACAGTTTACTTGCCGCCCAGGAGGCGTTGCGCTTCCAAGCCACCCACGACGCGCTGACCGGGGTGTGGAACCGTGGCGCACTACTGCAACTGGTGCACGCCGAAATCGAACGTGCACAGCGCAACTCCAACTCCATCTCGCTGTTCATGATCGATCTCGACCACTTTAAGCAGGTCAACGACGAATTCGGGCATCTGGCAGGAGATGATGTGCTGCGCGAGATTGCGCGGCGGCTCAGCCTGTCGGTACGAGCTTACGACGTCCTGGGACGCTACGGTGGCGAGGAGTTTATCGTCGCAACCTCGGAGCTGAACTCGGAGCGGCCACCCCAATTTGCTGAGCGTCTGCGCGACGTTGTCTATGCGCCGCCCATCCGCACTTTGTCGGGGGAGGCCAGGATTACTGTCAGCGTAGGCGTGGTCACGGCCTCACCGCCATTCACGGGCTCGGTCGAGTGCCTGATTCATCTTGCCGACGAAGCTCTTTATCTTGCCAAGAGAAAGGGGCGCAACCGGGTAGAGCTACGGGATTTTCATGCCCAAAGCAGAGATCCAGCAGATCTTCTGGAGGAACCTAGATTCTTTGGCAGCCAGGAGGGGGAGACCGACGTTCAGCCTCAGGGAAGCGAGATTTCGAAGATGATGTGCTGCAGAAATCAAGGCGCCGTACTTAGCTCGGGCTGAATTTGTGCTTCCGGCCGGACTAAGTGTGGAGCTGCCCGGGAAGCTAAGCCGTACTCGGCTGCCGTCGCGACCCTACCAGCCATATCAGGGTTAGCAGCGTGAGCACCGCGATGATCCCTTGCGAAATCACGCAGTACAAACAATACACCTCCAAGACGTGCGCCTCGATGTTGGTCAGATAGAGGGCGAAGCCGAGTCCGATCAGCGCCGCCGACAGCAACAGCCCGCGGCGGCGCAGGCACGCCAGAATCGCAATCAGGGCATAGCCGCCAATGCCGATGGCCGCCACGGGTACGCCGTGAAACAAAGCGTAAGGGCTGTGGTTTACCACCCCACAATCCCACTTATCGTTGATGCTGCACGGTTCCTTGCCGGGATCGTCGTAATGGACCTTCAAGGCCAGTGAGGATACGACAATGCCGAGGATGGCGAGAAGCACGATCAGATAGCGCAAGCGATTCTCCGACTGACGGCCAACCGCGCCGACTTGGTTGGGTGAAGCTTCGATTGTAATGTCTGGCGTGGCGTCCGCCCAAGCTGACTAATGAGACGGACAAGCCCGGGAATCGTAACTCTCGTCGGTCGCCTGAACACTTTGTCTCGAGAGTCGCACCGTACACATCGCCGAGCGCTTGCCGCTACACACCTGCCTTCCGACCCGAATGTTGCATTCGTGAGTACAACGCGCGGACCGCATGTGACGTTGTGGCTAATGCGGGCAACGGACTGTCAGTAGTGGAACCGCCAGCGAAACTCCCCGTAAATTTGTCGCGGCTCGTTCCAGTGAAATCCGCCGAACGTCAGACTGTTATCCAACTGCACGCGAAGGTTAGCCACATTCAGTGCGGTCACGGAAACGGCGTATTTTCCCTCCGAGAAGCTCTTTCCCAGAGAGAGGTCAACCGTGGTGTGGCTTGGCAGATAAGGTCCGGGATATTGCGAATCCGGCGTTCCGTACAGCCCGTTGACGAATCCCGAACCGTAGTAGACATTGCCGGACGCAAAGCTGTGCCACGGCAGGCTGGTGTTGACCCCCACATTCAATGTATTTCTCTGATCGTGGTCCACCGGAGAAAAACCCGGCGGAACGTACAGGGGGCAAGTCTGGTCGTTGGGATTCGGGCAGATGAGGCCGCCATTGATGGGCGAAGTCGCCTGCGCAATCTGGTTCGCGTAAACCAGATGGAACTGGGCGCGGTGCCACAGCATCGGCGACCGCAGCGTGACGTCCCAGCCTTGAATCAGCGCTGCGTACCAGGTGATCGGCCAGAACAGGTTGGAGTTTCCGATATTGTTGTGGTCCAGCCAATTCGTCGCCCGGGTTTGATAGTTGTCGACTTCCAGATTCCAGCCGCGATAGGGAATGATGAGGCTGGCTTCCCATTGCTTGTCACGTTCGCCGCGGAGCGGGGCGAAAGTAAAGTCCTGGCTATTGGCAAATCCCAAGAGTGGGCCGGTGGCCGTAACCAGCGGCGGCGGCTGGTAGTAATGACCGTAGAACGCGCGCAAAACCCAATTGATGCGCGGAACTCGAAACGCAACCCCGACACGTGGATCAGCCTGGTTCTCCGCAATGGTCGAGCGGAACTCGGTTCCGCGAATACCTGCGATAATCGTCAGCCATTTCGTCGCGTTGAAGCGATCGCTGATGAACTCCTCGGCCACACCTCCGTTCACGCCAATCGATGAAGGCGGGAAGTTCGGTGTGCCATCCGTGAAGACGTTGTCGAAATAGTTGTACTGGTGTTGGTAGAAGCCGTAAACGCCCGCCTCCATATCGTTCCGCCAGAAACTCTTGTTGAGAATTCCCTGGAAGCCAACGTAGTTGGCTTGCAGATTCACGTTCGTGCTGACGGGGTAGTCGTCTGGACTGCCCTGATAATTCGCCGCATTGTAGTGATAGAAGGGCGAGAGCGTCAGCAGGGTAGTGGGATTGAAGGTATGAACCCACGAGAAGATGAGGTAGCCGTCAGGCTCACGCTCGGCATCGTGCAGTCCATAGCTGGGAACCAGGCCCGATGATTCCAGGATCTGGTTGCCGACCGAGTTCGGGTTAGGATCGACCGGAATCTGGTAGTAGTCCTGGCGCAACGAAGCAACTACACGATACTGGTTTTTGGGGTCGTGGTTGTAGATGAACGAGGCAAATCCTCCGTAGCCGTTTTCGGCATCATTGTAGACTTGCGGGATCGGAGTCTGCAGTCCGTAGTTGCTGCGATTTCCGTTCAGGCTGGCGTAATAGGCAAAACGCTGGGTGTGCCCGCCGCAACTGATCTGGTCGTCGGTCTGATAGAAATTGCCTGCGGTTATCACCAGATCGCATTGCCGATCGCGCTCGAAGCCGGTGCGCGGCGCGATGTTGAACATGCCATAAGTGCGGTCGCCGTAGGTGGCGTCGTAACTACCCTGCAGTACCTCCAGATAATCGATGTCCTTAGGGTCAATCTGCGGCCCCAGATTGCTGGCGATATTGGTGTTGGGGATGGAGACACCGTCGATCAGCCACAGGACTTGGTGACCGCCGTTCATGTGCAGCATGTCATGCGCGACATAGGTGGCGGGAACGTAATCCGTGATCATCTCCACGCCGTTGGTACGATCAGCTCCCGGTGTCTGCTGGATGTCCTGACGGCTTAGCATCGTGGTCGGCGTGACCGTATCCATGGGCGCGGCCACGGGAGTTCCCGACACGACAACGGATTCCTTCGCGCCCGCCACTGCCAATTTGAAATGCAGCACCGGACTGGTGTCGGACTCAACAATCACGTCTTGCTGCGTTTCCAGGAAACCCTGCGACGAGACGGTGACCGTATAGGTTCCGATGGGGACTGAACGGAATTCGAATTCTCCGCTGCCGCTGGAATCCTGGGACTGTGTCCAGTCAGAGGTTTGAGCCTTCAGCGTGACCTGTGCGCCCTGAACGGGACGGTGCTGCGGATCGTGAACGACGCCGTGAACGGAGCCGAAGACTGTAGCAAACGCGATGGCGCCCAGGAAAAAAACGACGGCAACAACGCTGACAACCTTCCCCATCGACCAGTTCTCACTTTCCACGAGATTCACTGAGCTATGCCACCGGTCCACGAGATGAGCTAGCCGAACGGGGAGGCTATTTCCGGCACACCCGTGGCGAATGGGTCTGTTCCGCAAGATGAAAGCCGGCGTAGCAAAGGATTGCTTCGGTTCTTTCAGCCGCAGAGGAAGCAGGATGCGGAGAATTGTCTGGAGAACGCAGATAAACGACTGATCACAGCACCGCTTGTGCGGACACGCGGAGCCCGTCAGCTACAACGTCTGCGGTCTTCAGACAGGTCTAGGAAAGGGTGGGCCCCGCGGCTGGTAGGCTTCGGAGGCGGTGAAGGGAAGTTGTAAGGGCCGAGACGCTGTGATTGTTCCGCGCGGCTCCGGCCCGGCCGCAACAGTGCAGTTCGTTATGAATGCCGTTACTCTGGTCGTTAGAACACGGAGGGAGTGGTACGGGCAAACGGTCGCGGACGATTTGAATCCGTCGGCGCCCGTGGGAACCGCGCAATGGTGCTTGCCGTCACGTCGGCAACACGCGGGAACATCCGGTTGGGACGCTTGGACAAGCGGCAGCAACACCCCAGCACAAATCAGCACCAGCAGCAAACTGGATAGGGATCGCCGCATGAGTGGAGGATTTTACCACATCACATATGCCTGTGATCTCCGCCAGCGACCGCCCAGGGACCGTTGGTCGCAGGAGCAAAGAGTTGTGAAGTTTGCCAAGAGCCTGACTTCGGTTTTCGCGTGCACCGATCACCAACAGCTATACTCGTCAGCGGCGAACCGGCCAGTGCCCCCTAAGTCCGATGGCGAAATCGAAGAGCGGCAAGAGAATTCAGTCTCAACCTGACGCAGGCGAGTTGGCCTCCAGCGAGAAGCGGACTCTCCTCTTGGGACTGGTGCTGGCGGTCGCAACCATTGCCGTGTACTACCCGGTGCACAACCATCCCTTCGTGAACTACGACGATGAGGGATACGTCGTCAAGAATACTGCTATCCAGTCGGGGCTGAACTGGCAGACGCTCTCCTGGGCGTTCACAACCTACCACGAATCCAATTGGCACCCGTTGACCTGGCTTTCACACGCATTGGACTATCAGTTTTTCGAACTGAACCCAGCCGGATATCACGACACCAACCTGTTGTTTCACGTGATGAATGTGCTGCTGCTGTTCCTGGTGCTGCAACGAGCAACCGGCTCGGCCGGGCCCAGCTTCATGGTGGCGGCGCTGTTCGCTCTGCATCCTCTCAATGTCGAGTCGGTAGTCTGGATTGCTGAGCGCAAGAATTTGTTGAGCATGTTGTTCTTCTTGCTCGCGCTGGGAGCGTATCCCTGGTATGTGCGTAAACCGAGTGTGGGACGTTATGCCCTGGTGACAGTTCTGTTTGCGCTGGGCCTGATGGCGAAGCCGCAGACCATCACGTTTCCCTTCGTGCTGCTGCTTTGGGATTACTGGCCGTTATGCCGGATGGTTACTGGGGATGACGACTCTTGTGGAACGACCGGTATGCCCCAACGAAGTTTCTGGTGGCTAGCGAGAGAAAAACTCCCACTCCTAGCGCTGGCGACCGCGAGCGCCATGATCACCATGCGCGCCCAGGAAGCTGGCGGCTCGGTGACTTCTTTGCTACAACATCCGCTTTCCGTTCGGCTGGAAAACTCAGTCATTTGCTACGTCCGTTACATCGGCAAGGCGTTCTGGCCGTTCCCGCTTGCGCCTCTTTATCCTTATCCCACCCAGTCGTTCGCGGCGTGGCAAGTCCTGGGCGCAGCGTTAATGCTGTTGCTGGTCACCCCACTCGTCATTCGAGACAGGCGACATCGTTATCTCGCAGTGGGATGGTTTTGGTTTCTGGGCACCATGATTCCGATGATTGGGCTGGTGCAGGTGGGCAGCCAAGCCATGGCAGATCGATACACCTACCTACCGTGTGTAGGAATCTTCCTCATGTTCTGTTGGGGCATTCCTGACTGGGCAAGGCGACAACACCTGCCGCGCGCTTTACTACCGATCGTTATTAGCGTGCTGCTGCTGGCGTTGGGGGCCGCAGCTCGTCATCAGCTCAACTATTGGAGTGACAATGTGACGTTATGGTCGCATGCGGTCGCAGTTACCCGCGGCAACTATATCGCGCAAGACAATCTGGGCTTTGCGCTGCTGCAGGAGGGAGAGGTAGACGCAGCCATGGAGCATTTCCATGCCGCCCTGGCGATTATGCCGTCCGATCCGACCAGCCTGTTCAAGACCGCGATGTACGAGCAGCAGCAGAAGGATTTTCCCGCGGCGCTCGATGGCTACAACACGCTTCTCACAACGACCCAGAACACGGCGCTACGGGCGACCGTTTTGACGAACATGGGATATGTTTATCGTAGCCTCGGCGACATGGAGCGCGCTCAATCAAGTTGGCAACAGGCGGTGAAACTGGACTCAGAGAGCCCCCGGGCATGGATTGGGCTGGGAATAGTGGCCCAAGCATCGGGCGAACTCAGCGCGGCAATCAAGAACTACTCGCGGGGGGTGGAGGTACAGCCTTCGGACGTGGGATATTTGCTGCTGGCGCAGGCACTGGAAGAGGGCGGTCAAAATGAGGAAGCTCAGAATGCGCGGCAACACGCCAGCCAGTTGTCAAAGAACCTGCAGGAAGCCGAGCGAGTTGCGGATGGTCTGCTGCCCCAATAGTTCGTTGAATCCCGTCAGCGGGAATCGCGGATCGTCGAACCGCCCGCGACTCTGGCAAAGCCAGGGTTAAACACGTCACCTCGCCAAAATCCAGAACAACCAGATCCCGCTCGAGGATGAAGTGCTGCACTCCGAGTAAGCCTCGCCGAGCGAAAGGCTAGTGGGGGCTCTAAACCGATGGTTTAGGTTCGCCGCGGGCGAGGCTTCCGGTGTGAGTGTCTGGTCGCCGAAGCACGGTCATCGACACGTAGGCTCCCACCCAGGACCCCAACGCCGCGAAACATACGTACACCCAGTTGCGGGTGTAGCTGATTACGGCAAACGCAGACAGCAAATACCACACGCTACTCCAAGTCGCGGCCGGCACGCGCCGCCGCGACGATACGGCAGCGCTGAACATGACGTACACCGCATCTGTCGCCGCAGTCGATACCGCTACTCCGATGGCCAACCAGGGATGTATCTGAACCACAGGCTTCACCTCCTCGCCCCTACATGATAGTAAGCGCGCACCTGAGGCAGCCGTGATAGAGCCTCGGCTTGTGGTGGTCGAGGGTAAAAGAGGAAATGAGGATCCTAATCTGTTCGGACCTTCCGACTTCCGTGCTGGATCAGGGGGCGCACAGCTACTGGCAGGTTTTCAGCAAGGCGTTTGCCGATAGTTCCCCACGATATCGCTGACGCTGGTGGAGTCCATCCCGTGGATTTGCTTGCTCGGAAGGAAGGTGGCCGAAAGACCATTTTGAAGAAGATCCGGGATGCGGTCGGGAGGCAAAGGCTTAGCGAAGAGAAAACCTTGGACTTCGTTGCATCCCCACAGCTTCAGCAGGCGGAGTTGCTCCGCCGTTTCCACCCCCTCGGCAATGACAGTAAGTCCAAGCTCACGACCCAAGCTAATTGTGGCCCGTGTAATGGCGCCGCTGCTCGGGTCGCTCATTATATCGGAAATGAAGGTCTGTGCGATTTTGATTCGACAGGCGGGGAAACGGCGCAAATACTCAAGCGACGAATATCCAGTTCCGAAATCGTCGATAGCGATGCGGATTCCCTGATTACGTATCTCCTGCACGATATCCCCGCGATGCTGCCACGCTTCCATCACGCTGGTTTCTGTCAATTCGACTTCCAGACGGTCCGGGGGCAGACCTGTTTCCCGCAAAACCCGCGCGATATCTTCACTTAAGTTCGTAGATCCCTTGATTTGCATCGCGGAAACATTAACCGCAACCACCGGCACTTCCAGCCCCGCATCCCGCCACCTCCGAGCTTGCCGGCAGGCCTCCAAGACCACCCAGTGTCCAAGTGGAATCATCAATCCGCTGCTTTCCGCAAGCGCGATGAACTTAGACGCAGGGATAATCCCGAGGTGAGGATGGCGCCAGCGGAGCAGCGCCTCCAGGCCAATGATGCTTTCCGTTTTCAACTCCACCTGGGGTTGATAGGCCAGAAAAAGCTGTTCCTTTTCGATGGCCTCGCGCAAATCGGTCAGTAGCGTGACCCGCTGACGCACCTCGACATCCATCGTGTCGGTGAAGAAACGGAATGTGCCGCGGCGCCATGATTGCCGTTTTGAGAAAACCCTTCACCTCAACTATCGCCAAAAGCTCAGAGGACCTTGAGGCTCCCGATGGATGTTCGAACCGAAAATCAGCTTCCCGCCCATTCTTTCTGAATAACTTAGTCGGCCCAGCCCTTGTCCGGGCGTCACCTGCCCCTATGATGTACGTCATAGGAAGCTTGGCCATTCACAAATCACAATAAGGCTGGATTTCCCCCGGAGGTGATCGCATGGCCACCACGGTTTCGAGAGTACGATCCGAAACGTTGCGCACATTGCCCGACGACAACGTTCGCCAGATTCTCTGGCGTTTTGCCGACCGCTACGACTTGCAGATGCTGGTGCAGTCCGCCCGTGAGGTGGCACGTGGCCCGGTGGCGCGACTGGTGGCTCAAGGACTTCGCGGTACCCATGAGTGGACTGCCGAAAAGGCTATGTTGCTGGATGCCTTCGACCAGTCAGGTATCACCGCAGTATTCATGGATCCCGAACAAGGCGGCTACCTGGCTGGCCCGAAGAATCTCGCGCTGGCACTGACCGCTTTTGAACTCGCGTGGGTTGACGCCGGGGCCGCTACCTGCAGCCTGGCGGGATGCCTGGCGCTGGCCCCGATACACGAACGAGGTACCGCGGAGCAGCAAGCCCGCTACATGTCGCTCGCAGTCCCACCAGCGCCTGGAGAGGACCGTCAACAATTGCGGGGAGCCTTCTGTCTCACCGAGCCGATACCTTATGTTGGTGTGGATACCGGCATCCTGAATGGAAAGCTGCGCATAGAAAGATGGGCCGACGGTGAAGAGCCTCTGCTGCGTGTGGAAAAGCGCGGCCGGTTCATCACCAACATGGGATTTGCGAATTTTGTGACGGCCGCTGTGGACTCCGGCGATGATCGCATCAAGGGATCCTGCATCGTGATCGTCGAGGAAACGGATCCCGGCGTCTTCGACCGTGGTACCCCGACGCGCAAACTGGTGCACCAGCTTTCCTCCACCTGCGATCCCATCTTCAACGTGACCGTGCCGGCCAGCCGGATCGTCGGCGGTTATACCGTGAAAAATGGCATGATCATTCCCAACTACAGCCACAGCGAGGTGATCGAAGCGGTCTTCAAACGCACGCGGGTAACTGTGGCGCTCATGACTTCGGCCAAGTTGCTGTCTGCGATTGAGCCCATCATTCGTTATCAGCGCGGGCGCTTCCGCGGATCGGAGCAGGCGAAGGCTGGAATGTTGCGTTACGAACTCGGCCTGCAACAGCGCCAGGATGCACTGCATCGCCTGGTCAGTCTGTGGGCGGTCGGCGAAGCAGGCGCTTCGCTGGGCTTCGCCGCGGCGCGTTTGTGCGACGAAATGGATGTCTTGGAGCACGAGAAGAATGAGATTCTCGCCAGTAAGGGCATCAGCCGCGGCCGAGCGGAATTGAAGTTCTTCCGCGAGGTGAATAAGTCGGCAATCGAACTGTTGCGGCAGGAAGGCCAGCCGCCCGCGAAACGCAATGGCAGCCGGCCCGAAGACTTCAAGGCCGATCCACTGGTCCAGTTTGCCTTGAAAGACGCGGTCTCAAACGTCTTGTGTCCGGCCTGCAAGCTGTGGAACACCGGCACCGGCTCGGCTGCAATGCGCGAAGCTCTGAGCCTGATGGGCGGCTACGGGATAACCGAAGATTGTCCCGGCTTTCTCACCTACAAGTGGATGGACACGCAACTCGAGGCCACCTACGAGGGACCTGAAGCAGTTCAGCGACGCAACCTGAGCGTCACCATGACCAACGAACTCTTCCTGGCGCGGTTCAAGCAATGGATTCTGGAGATGCGCCGGATCGCAGAGCATCGCCCGGGTACTGGCGCATGCTCGCTCGCCACCGCGATGCAATTGTGGCTGTGGTCCTATAACCATCTGCAGGTTGCGACCGACGCCGACGGCGGCGCTCTTTATCAGAGCGCACGCCAGGGTGTGACATTTCCGCTGGCGGATGCACTGTGCTGGCTGCTGGCTGCCCGGCAGCAGACGCTCGACCTGGTTGAGTTGGAAAGCAAGGGCCCGGAGAATCCGGTACTGGCCGAAGGCCTGGAAGGGACGCTGAACTTCTTCACCGATCTGTGTCACATCCAGGCGGCACGGGCCGCGGGAGAAGTTGGCCGCATCTGCGCCGAGCTGGTCTTTGGATACAACCGGCATCCCGCATGGGATGAGGAAGGATACAAGGGCTGTTATCACAGCGACGAACTGGATTCGCTCGAAGGCCTGATCCCGGGCATCGCCGCCTTAGCCACGGACGTAGTCGGAACCGATAGCTCGCATCCGGTAAAAGCCGGGCCCTGTGCCTCGTGCAGCGGGCTGGAAGGATTCCAGCGCTTGCGGAGCAAACTGGATGGCTGCCTGACGGGTGCGCAGTTGTCCAAGGATCGCGCCGCGGAAGCGATCTCTAAGGTGATGATCCCCGAAGCACTCGACTATCCCCATTAAGGAATGTGATTGAGTACGCCTGAACAACTCGCAGTTGAGCGCACCGCCATGGATGTTGATATCGCGTGCGTCGGCTTCGGCCCGGCGATGGGCGGCTTCCTGACCACGCTCTCGCGCCAACTGCTGAACGACGATGGCAGCCCTGCGATCGAGAGCAGTACGATGCCCGGCATGCCGCTGCAAGTGATCTGCTACGAGCGCGCCGATGACATCGGCTTTGGCGTCTCGGGAGTGGTGACACGGGCACGCGGTATTCGCGCCAGCTTTCCTAACCTTGATCCCGCACAAATTCCAATGGCGACCCCGGTTTCCGGCGAGAAGCTGGTGTATCTGCTTGATCCCACTGGCGCCAGCCGTCGCTCGTTTGCTTTGCGAACTGGCGACTGCTTCCTGCGTGCGTTTCGCCGCCTCTTGCGCGTCGAAAACGATGCCGTCGAACTGCCGTTCACCCCCAGCTTCCTGCACAAAAAGAATGGTCTGGTGCTCTCTATCGGGCAGTTCAATCAGTGGGTCGGCTCGCAGGTGTTGTCCAGCGGCACAGTACAAATCTGGCCGGGAATGCCGGTAAGTGAAGCGCTGATCGAGGACCAGAAAGTTCTGGGTGTCCGCATGCTCGATCAGGGTGTGGATCGCGCCGGCAATCCGGAAGCAGGCTTCACTCCGGGAATGGATATTCACGCAGCGCTGACGGTGGTCGGCGGATGGCCCGGTTGGAGCGGTGAGTCGCGACATTGATCGCCGCATCGGGATGCCCGAAGGCAACGAGGTCCGCGAATGGGCCGTTGGCATGAAGTTCGTCATCGAGCTTCGGCCTGAGGTTGAACTTCAGCCGGGCACCGTGCTGCACACCTTCGGATTTCCGGAGCCGGAGATGTTTGGCTTCTTCTACGTACATCCCGGTGGCGTGGCGTCGGTCGGCATCTTCGTTCCTTCGTGGTTCGACTGCCCGACGCGCACCGCATATCGATATTTGCAGCACTACATTCAGCATCCGTATCTGTGGCGCTATCTCGAAGGCGGCAAGCTGCGCTCGTGGGGCGCGAAGTCGTTGCAGGAATCGGGCAAGCGCGGCGAGCCATTCCTGGCGGGCGATGGCTATGCGCGAATCGGTGAGTCCTCCGGCAGTACGAATGTGCTGACTGGCTCTGGGGTCGATGAAGCATGGACCACCGGGGTGTTGCTGGCGGAAGGCGTCATCGAATTGCGGCAAGCGGGGAAGCCGTTCACGCGTGAGAACCTGGCGCAGGCGTACGAGCAGCGCCGCCGCAACAGTTGGTTGGAGAAGGAATCCCGCATCGCGGAGAAGTCGCGCGATGGATTTCAGCGCGGGGTCGTGACTGGCCTGATCGGAATGGCCGTGGCTGCATTCAGCAACGGGCGGCTCTCTCTCGGCAGCCATCCGACGAACCCCACGGAGCGGCTGGTGTCGTTGGCTGAATTCTATCGCGGCAAGTTCGCGCAGCAGGAAATTAAAACTATTCAGCACGACTGCGAGATCCGCGGCACGTCAGCTCATGATCCTCTGATGGACCTCAGTGGTTGGCCCGCCATCGAGTATGACGGCTCGTTGCTGGTCTCGCATCAGGATGTGCTGCTAATGGGCGGCAAGGTCCAGGCGACTGCCGGATACGCCGACCACGTTGTGTTTCGCGACCTGGAAATCTGTCGCGGCTGCGGCAATAAATTGTGCGTGGAGATGTGTTCCGGGCAGGCAATCACCCGGAGTCTGGAAGGCATACCCACTTTCGACCGGGAGAAGTGCATCTTCTGTGGCGCTTGTATGTGGAATTGTCCGGAAACCGTGGACGGCCAAACCAATCTGCAGTTTAGCGCCGGAGTTGGCGGACTGCACTCGGCCGAGAATTGACCCAGAATTTTCGCAAGGAACCTATATAAAGATGAGCACTCCTTTTCAAGTTGTCGTCTGCGCCAGTGTCGTGCCCGATCCGTTGCAGACTCTGGAACCTGTGACCGGACCAACTGGTCCGTCGCTGAAAAATGAAATGATGCTGCCTGCCATTCTTGATCCGTGGGCGGCGCACGCGCTTTACGAAGGAGCGAACCTGGTTAAGAAGGTTGCCGGCAGCGCGCTCTGGCTGGTGAGCATGGCGCCCAAAGCCAAGCTCCAGCAGGTGATGATGACGGTGGCGCAGAAAGTTCCGTTGCAACTGGTCGCCGTGGATGGTCCCTCCAGCGGCTTCGCCGACGCCCAGCAGACCGCGACCGCACTGGCCACGGCGATCCGCATCATCCCAGGCATTGACCTGTCCAGGTTGTTGTTGTTCGGTGGATGGGAGTCCGCCAGCCGCAGTGCTGGAGTGACTCTGCAACTGGTAGGTGAGCAACTCGGGATCGTTGACCAGTTCCAGGGAGTGGATGCCATAACGCCCAAAGACGACGGTTCGTTTGAAGTGCTGGAACGCATCGAAGGCGCGCGTCACCAGGTGTCGCTGTGCGCCGGCGCTCCGGCTGTGCTGGGATGGGCGACCGGCAGCTTGGGCGAACCGCGCAACGATCCCCAGGTCGGCATGGCGAACATGCGGGCTATCATGCCCGCGTTGCAGCGCGCGGTAGCCGCAAAGATTACGGCCGACGGTTTGCAGTATGCCAATGTTGACACCCCGAAACAGCAACGCGAAACCCGCATCGTGAAGGACATGGCTACCGACCAGATTGCGAGCGAAATCGTGCAGTGGATCAAGCAGGAGTAACGCAAACATGAACAACGTTCTTTTCCTGGCGCACACCGAAGCCGATGGCACGTTAAATAAGACGGCACTGGAGGCACTCAGCTCAGCAGTAGAGCTGAAGCAGGCGCTCAACGGTGTTCTCGACGTTGCGCTCTACGGAGCGCAGATCCAACCCGCGGCCAATTCGATTGCTACTTGTGGTGCAAGCCGCTTTCTTGCCGTCTGCGGGGAGTCTTTTGCAGATGCCCGCTTTGCCACCGATGCCGCTGGGTGCGAAGCGCTGGTCCGTGCGTCAGGTGCGACCATCGTAATTGCCGCTGCTACTTCTCGTAACGCGCGGGTAATGGCAGCCGTCGCGCATCGAGCGGGAGGATGCTTGGATACGCACATCACCGGCGTCGTGGCTTCGTCCGGCATACCGACAGTGACCCGGTGGTTCTATCGCCAGCGTATCGAAGGCTCCTTGACCCGCACACAGCGTCCGTGGATTCTGCTGCTCGATCCCGGCTCGCGTCCCGCATGGCAGGGTGAGCCCGGTGTTGTCACGCCCGAGCTGATCGATGTTCCGCTGTCTGATAGTCTGCTCCGCACCCGCGTTCAGGGTGTAGTCACGCCGTCAGCGGACCAGCAGACGATTCGTGCTGATGCCGATCTGCTGTTCGTCGCGGGCGCGGGATGGACGAAAAAACAGAAAGATGGCCACACGCATGTTCCCGAAGCGGAAACCATCATTGTGGATTTTCTACGAAACTCCAAGGCATCGCTGGGAGGAAGCAAATCGCTGGTCGATCTCAGCGGCGAGAACCAATCCGCACTACGCTTCATGACGCACCTTAACCAGGTAGGGCAAACCGGCTCATCGCCTCGCCATCCCAAAGGCTTGGCGGCCTGCTGCCATGGAGAGGAACCGCACACGGTCGGCTGGCGTTTCATTGGCGAACGGCGCGCGATCAACCTCGATCCCAACTGCGGATGGGCGCGCGGCAAAGCCGACGTGCTCTATGTCGCCGATGCCTTCGCAGTGATGTCGAAAGTCAATGCGCTGCTCAGCGCGAAATGAGAGCGTTTAGGGCTCAGGCGGCACCGAACGCCCATAGCCGGGCCACCGCCGCTTTCAATGCTCCGGAGGCAAGCATGGCGAAGTTGCCGAGCAGCCTCGGGCCATCATAGCTGCAAGGCTGTGTGGCGTGGCTTTCCGTATCGACCGGGTAAACTGCGAGCTGGGGTGAGAAGGGGATGCTCGCAATCGGGCTAGCTTCAGAAAACTAACTACAATCGAGCGCGAAGCCCAGCTAAACTTGTTCCGCAGGTTATCGACCAAAGTGTAACTGCCCACGTCCCAGATTGTCGGCCCGCGTGGCCGGCACCTCCACCCTTTGACCTCGCACACCTTCTCGATCGCCGATGAAACCGACACAGCCTACGGGCACTTGATTGCAGGCACGGACATTGCCTGGGTGGATCGCCTAGACAGCGCTGCAAGTGACTCAACAATTCGCAAACGCCGAACGATCAAGGAGAAGCAGTACCAGCAGAACTTAATTTATTGGTGGGCCCGGAGGGATTCGAACCCCCGACCAAGGGATTATGAGTCCCCTGCTCTACCGCTGAGCTACAGGCCCGAAAATCAAGGTAATCTGCACCATGCTAACAAGTTACAAGACCAACGCTAGCTCTTGTTCAACTGCCGTTTCAAGGTTGGTGTCAGTTCTGGTGTCAGTTGGTTTCTTTCTGTACAGCCTCAGTCTCGCATAACCGCTCCACGGCTGCCAACTGATTGTAAACGTTCATCATGTCGGGCGACTCGACGAAGGAGTGTGACAGAGTTTTGTTTTCGGGATCGAGCGGATCGTCGATCTTGAACGAGCCACCGCCCTTGCTCAGGGTGCCACTTACGTTGAGATTGCCGGTGATTTGAACATCGGAGCCGAAACTACCGCCGCCACCGGATTGGAATGTGCCCGCGAAACAACCGTCGCCGTTGCCGTCGATAGTAAACAGGTTCGTCGACGGGTTCACTCGACCGAGTAGGATTAGACCCGATGCGGTATTCTCGAACAGGCCTCCCACGCCGAGAGGGCTATCGGACTCGCCGTAAACGCCATAGGAAAAGCCCGATGAATCGGTGGAATTCGCGATGCCATAGACACCGTAGCTGTTACGGGAAGCAGTATGCCCGTAAACGCCGTATGTTGTGCCAGACTGAGCTGTAGATTTGGCTTTGCCCCAGACACCAGTACCATGGAGGCCGTAAGACACTCCTACCACGCCGTCTCCGTTGCCGGTGGTCGCCGTTGCCACGGCATAGACGCCATCCGAGTTGACGTCGGTGGAAATCCACGTCGCCGGATGATATATCCCAACTACCAATCATATAATAGTGATAAGAGCACAAATAGCATTGCTCCGCGATATTTATCCCACCTAAATTGATTACTCAGCCCAGCTCCGCTTATTCGGGATTCTTTATCGACAAACAGAGTGTGCGCGTTTGAGTACCTTGTGTTTAAAGCCCATAGTCGTAAGTACCCAGTGTTGTCGTAGTTTGTACCAGAGCGGGTGCACAGTGCGTGAATGTCGTAATTAGATTCAAACTGGGCTGCATTGCCGATCGCCGATTCAGAAATCTTATCGCCACTAATCAAATTATTGATGAGGGTCTTTATGCCTTATTTACGTCGTGCTCTCTATGCTCCACCAACGAAGGCCGGCACCCCCGGCATAACAGACTGCCTTCAGTGGAGGTCGCAAGATGTCCAGGCTTTGCCGCGCTGTGTTCCAGACCGTGCTCACCATCTTCTACGAGGTAAAAGACGCGGTCATCGGACGCCGCTTTCCAGTGAATCTTGCACAGCGGATGGCGGAGTTCAGAGCAAGGTTCCGTCGCGCGACGGCGATGTTGCTGATCACGACGCTTTTGCTTTCGATTCCGATCGCAGCGCAAGGGCCAAGCTCGCAACCACCGGTTCCTTCGTCGAACGGAAACGAGCAGCAAATATCGCCGGCGATCCAGAGACAACTCGATGCTATGCAAAAGAGCAACGAGGAGATGCAGAGGAACAACGAAGCCATGCAAAAGCGGATCGAGCAACTGGAATCTCAGCTGAACAGCCGGAACGTCCAAGGGCAACCAGGCGCTGACATGGTATATGCGTCACTCCCACCGCATTCCGTGGTTGAGCAAGCTTCAGGCTCACAGGCGGCGACAGCTGTCAACGCGTTACAGAGTTCGACGCCGGAAACCAAGGGCAAACCCGATCCATTTTCCTACGCCGACTGGACCTGGCTCAACGGCACATCCCGGGTAAAGGATCTGCCCTTTGACTCAAAATTCTTTACCCCGGAAGTGAGAGTCGACACCTCGTTCATCTACAGTTTTAACAATCCGAAGGATGACACGCTCGGCGGATCGACCGAGATCTTCCGGACCGACGAGGTCCAACTGGACCAGATCAGCTTTGGAGGTGACTTCCACTGGGACGACGTCCGGGCGCGCATTTTGACCATGAATGGACTGTTCGGTGTCACCACGCCACGAAATGATGCCAGCGCCGGTCGCGGCCAATGGTCCCTTCGCGGTGCTTACCGCTACGTGTCGGAAGCTTGGGGCGGGTACCACTGGAATGTAAACTATGGCCTGAACGTTGATGCTGGAATCTTCGTCTCCTATATCGGCCTATTCAGTTATTACAACTTCGATAACTGGACCTACCAGCCATCCTATGTCTCGTCCAACACGCCATGGTTCTTTAATGGCGTGCGCATACAGTGGTTCCCCACGGAGAAACTTAAAATTGAACCGTGGATCATCAACGGATGGCAGTCGTATGGCAGGCTTGGCAGCAAGCCGGGCTTGGGTGGCCAGATTCTGTGGCGGCCGAGGTCGTGGATTTCTTTGGTCTTCAACAATTATGGAATGGGCGAAGATACGCTGGGCAATGGGTATGGACAAGCTGGTCGCTCGCGTATACACACCGATGACAGCGTAGAGATCAAGTACTACGACAATCCTCATAACGTCCTCGACAAGATGGCCTTCTCCCTCACCGGCGATCTGGGATGCGAATATGGAACGACCAACAGCATTGTCCAGGGAGTGAATTGCTACCACAATAAATACAACCCCGATGGCACGGTAAGAAGCTACAAGCAGACCTTCGCGGGTTGGATGGTCTACAACCGCTTCTGGTTCAAGCACGACTTGTACGGCCTCACGCTCGGCGGCGGCGTGATGGACAATCCGGGACGCTACCTGGTGCTGCTCCCACCCATCGATGGAGCGGATGCGGTTTCCGGCTCACCCTACTTCACGCAGAATCCGGGGGATCCCTACAAAGCTTGGGATACCAGCATCACCTTTGATTACATGCCCAAACAGTACATCACTTTCCGCTCGGAGTTTGGCTATCGGCACGCAAACGTGCCGTATTGGACCGGTTCGGGAGGAATAACGCCTCCCGGCGGAAACACGGGCTCTCCTAGTGTTTTCGCGGGTGGGAATAGTGGTACCCCCGGCCAAGTGGTGCCGGGAACGACGTTTGTGCCCGGCCCATTTCTGTCGGCCACCCCCGGGTACACGTGCGTGGCGGGAGCGACCGGCTGGTGTCCCGACTTGGTTAAGGATGAACCCAGCTTGAGATTTGCCATCATGGTCATGTTCTAGTGTTGATGTGAAAAGGGCGTTGGGAAGGAGGTTTGGGCTGATTGGATTTTCTTATGAAAAGCAAAGGCTTAGAAATTGGCCTTCTCCTTATCATCGCAATCTCTGCGCTGTCGACTCTCCTCGGCTGTAGCCGAGCCCATGGAGATCCTGCGGCGGAAGCGCCGCCTGCTGCCAACGTGGTTTCCGGCGCGGACGAAAGTCTTTTCACCGTGGATCATCCTGAGCAATTTCCGGTTGCCGTGGCAATCGCACGCGCCACGGCTCCGGAGTTGGTGGTCACCGGGGTGGTGAATCCGGATATCGCTCGCAATGTGCCCGTCATTTCGCTGGCCTCCGGCCGGGTGGTAGGGATTTACGCGCGATTGGGCGACACCGTGCAAAAAGGACAGTTGTTGCTGCGGGTTCGCAGTGACGATGTCTCGGGAGGTTTTTCGGATTACCGAAAGGCTGTTGCCGACGAGGCTCTGGCACGCGGACAACTCGACCGTGCGAGAGATCTGTACGAGCACGGCGCAGAGGCAAAGGCCGATCTTGAGGTCGCCCAGGATACCGAAGACAAGGCCAAAGTCGACCTCGAAACGACGGCGGAGCATCTCAAGTTGCTCGGCAACGATCCCGACCGGCTGAACACCTTCGTAGATATTCACGCGCCAATCTCGGGAACGATCACCGACCAGCAAGTCACCAATGCCGGGGGCGTTCAAGCTCTTGGTTCGAATCCTTTCACAATTTCTGACCTTTCTTCCGTCTGGGTTGTTTGCGACGTGTACGAGAACGACCTGGCCCATGTCCAGATCGGTGATACCGCCGAGATCAGCCCAAATGCATATCCCGACCACGCATTCAAGGGAACGGTCAGCAACATTGGCGCCATCCTCGATCCGAATATTCGTACCGCCAAGGTTCGCATTGAAGTTCAAAATCCCGGGATCCTGCGTCTCGGCATGTTCGTAAAGGCTACCTTCCACGGTCAAACAATGGAGATGCATACCATTGTTCCGGCCTCCGCCATCATGCACATGCACGATCGCGATTTCGTTTTCGTTCCTTCGGAAGATAAGAAGTTTCGCCGCCTGGAAGTCGTCAGTGGAGAGCTCTTGCCGGACAACGTGACCCTGCAAGAAATCAAGACGGGGCTTCTACCGGGACAACAGGTGGTGACGAATGCCCTGGTCCTGGACCACGTGCTGTCTCAGTGACCGCACGCCGGCGTCGCGAGTTAAGAGAGGTACTGCGCAAGAGAGTAACCAGGACATGATTCGCACCCTCGTCGACTTTGCGCTTAACAACAAGTTTGTGGTGTTGGCCGTAACCCTCTTATTGATGGGTTGGGGGGCCATCGCATTTCACAACTTGCCAGTGGAGGCGTATCCCGACATCGCCGACAACTATGTAACGGTCATTACCCAATGGCCGGGGCGTTCCGCCGAGGAAGTGGAACAGCAAGTCACGATTCCGATCGAGATGCAAATGGGCGGGATGCCGCATATGACCTATCTGCGATCCGAGTCCATCTTCGGTCTGTCGTTCGTGATCATGATTTTCGACGACAGTTCCGCCAACGATTGGAATCGCCAGAAGGTGCTGGAACGGCTCACCCAGGTCAATCTGCCGGCGGGACAAAACTTGCAGCCGCAAATCGGCACGGACTGGAGTACCACCGGCCAGATCTATTGGTACACGCTGAGAAGCACAAATCCCCGATATGACTTGATGGAGCTGCGGTCCATCGAAGACTGGGTTCTGGTCAAGCAGTTCAAGTCCATTCCCAATGTCGTGGACGTTTCCGATTTCGGAGGCACGGTGCGTGAGTATCAGGTGCGCATCGATCCGGACAAACTGGTTTCCTACGGATTAAGTATTGGCCAGGTGGAGCAGCAACTCGCCAACAACAATATCAATGCCGGCGGTAGCTTTGTAGAAGTCGGGATGCAGCAGATGAATGTGCGCGCGCTCGGGCTCTATGGGAGCGTGTCAGACATCGAGCAGACCGTCTTAAAGACGCAAACCGGAACGGCGCTTCGGGTCAAGGATATCGCGGATGTGACCCAGGGCCCCAAGATCCGGCTGGGCCACATGGCGAGAGCCAATCATATGGAGGACGGGCGCATCATCGACGAGCCCGACGTGATCCAGGGCGCAGTGCTGCTGCGGAAAGGCGCAGAAGAGGAGCCCACGCTCGAAGCCATTCACAAAAAGGTGGACGAGCTCAACAATGGCATCCTGCCTCCGGGCGTGAAGATTGTTCCCATGCTGGACCGCAGCGATCTGCTTCACTTAACTCTGCACACGGTGATGCATAACCTGACCGAGGGCATGATCCTGGTCAGCGTCATTCTCTTCCTTTTTCTTCTCAATGTTCGCGCCGCTCTCATCGTTGCCCTCACGATTCCGTTCTCGCTGCTGTTTGCCTCCATCTGCCTCGACTTGAGCAAAATTCCTGCCAACCTTCTCTCGCTGGGCGCGCTGGATTTCGGAATGGTGGTGGACGGCGCGGTGGTCATGGTGGAAAACATCGTTCGCCACATGAGCCGGCGCAAAAACAGCGAGGGCGCTAAGACAATCGGTGAAACCATCCGCGAGGCTGCCCACGAGGTGCAACGCCCCGTGTTCTACGCCATCGCCATCATCATCACCGCCTATTTGCCAATCTTCACGCTGCAGCGAGTAGAGGGCAGGTTATTCAGGCCCATGGCGTGGACGGTCGCCTTTGCGCTTCTCGGCGCTTTGACGTTCTCGATTCTTGTCGCACCGGTTCTGGCAAGCACGTTTTTCCGCAAGGGAGTCCGGGAACGGCACAACCCGGTGATGGATTATCTGACGAAGCTCTACCGCCGGCATCTGCAGCTGGGCCATTCAGCACCGTTGGGTTGTCGCTGGTGTTGCCCTGGCCGCCTTGGCGGGAACGATTTATCTGGGTTTTGGCGGCGTCATTGGAGCGGAGTTCCTGCCGCATCTGGATGAAGGTGCGATCTGGGCACGTGGCACCCTGGCCAATAGCACCAGTCTTTCGGAAGGCGAGAAATTTACCAACAACTGCCGCTATGTTTTCGCGTCGTTCCCCGAGGTGAGCAAAGTGGTGTCGGAGGTCGGGCGCCCTGACGACGGAACGGACACCGGAGGATTCGGCAACACCGAATATTTTGTTGATTTGAAGCCGAAGGATCAATGGCGTCCGGTATTCCATAAAGACAAAGAAGAGCTGATCGCCGCCATGAATCGGGCAGTGCAAAAGTACCCCGGGGCGATCTGGAACTTCTCCCAGCCCATTGAGGACAACGTTGGAGAAACGCTCACCGGCACCAAGGGTTCGCTGGCGCTGAAGATTTTCGGGGACGATTTGAAAACTCTCGAGCATAAGGGCGAAGAGGTGGCCGCCGTCATGGCGGGAATTCCAGGCATGCATGACGTGAAGCTGCTACGCGATTTCGGCCAGCCAAATCTCGACTTGACCGTTGACCGGGCCCAGGCGGCTCGTTTTGGGATCAACGTCGCAGATATACAAGATGCAGTTCAGACTGCGATCGGCGGCAACGCTGTGAGTCAAGTACTCCAGGGTGAGGCGCGATACGACGTGGTGGCGCGCTACCAATCGCCCTATCGGAACCGGGCAGAGGCGATCGCCAGAATTCGCCTGCTTTCCCCCAGCGGAGAGCGTATATCGCTGGCGCAGTTAACTCACGTAGAGGTCAAGGATGGAGCGTACGACATTTACCGGGAAGGCAGCACGCGCTACGTAGCGGTAACCTTCAGCGTCAGAGGCCGGGACCTGGGTACCACCGTTGAGGAAGCAATCAGAAAGATCAAAGAAAAAGTGAAGATGCCGGCGGGTTATAGCATCGGCTGGTCAGGCGAATACGAAAGCGAGAAGCGGGCAGAAGCGCGGCTGGCGATTATCGTTCCGCTAACGATCCTCGTCATCTTCATCATTCTCTACACCATGTTTCGCTCCTTCAAATGGTCGTTACTGATTCTGGTCAACGTTCTCCTGGCCCGAGTCGGAGGTTTCCTGGCGCTGCTGATTACGGGAACTTACTTCAGCGTGTCATCGGGTGTCGGCATGTTGGCGCTGTTTGGCGTATCGGTGCAGACCGGCGTCATCATGCTGGAATACATCAATCAGCTTCGTGCCAGCGGCTATACCATCGTGGACGCTGCGGTTGAGGGAGCGGTGCTGCGACTCCGCCCCATCATGATGACGATGCTGGTGGCAACTCTGGGATTACTGCCGGCTGCGTTGTCACACGCCATCGGATCCGACTCGCAGCGACCGTTTGCGATCGTTATCGTGGGCGGCCTGATTGCCGACCTGGCTCTAAGCATTTTCATTTTGCCAACGTTCTATGTTTGGGTCGCGAAAGACTCGGACACCCTCCCGGAGCCGGAGAAATCCCTTGCAACCTAAATCTCTAAAATTTATAAGTTTCCGCGCCCGGAAGGTCGTTTACTTTCTGATCGGCTGCATGTCCTTCGCCATGATGTCGGGCCTGGCGTTTGGGCAAAGCCCGGTCAAGATCACCCAGGATGAAGCCGTTCAACTCGCGCTTCAGCATAACTACACATTGCTGGCGGCTCGCACCACGATCCAGCAGAGTCAGGCCCAGGAGATCACCGCCAACCTGCGTCCCAACCCAGTGCTGGTCAGCGACTGGGAGTACTTACCGTTCTTCGCGCCGAGCTACTGGACCTCCACGTACCTTGGCGAATCAACCGAGGCCGACTTGGGTCTCAGCTACCTGATCGAGCGCGGCAAGAAGCGTCAGCACCGCCTGCAAGCAGCCAAAGACCAGACCGCAGTAACCACTTCGCTGGTAGCCGATAACGAGCGCACACTGACCTACCAGGTAGCGACCCTGTTTGTTACGGTGCAGCTGGCCGAGTCAACCGTGGATCTGGCCGAACAGGATCTGAAGAGTTATCAGCGCACCGTGGACCTCAGTGAGATGCGTTACAAGAAAGGTGCCATCAGCGAAGATGATTATCTGAAAATCGACTTGCAGCTACTCCAGTTTCAGAATGATCTTTCGCAGGCGGAACTGGCGAGAGCTCAGGCGCTGTCGGATCTGCGTCAGCTACTGGGCTATGAGTCCGTTGCGGCGAACTACGATGTAGCCGGAACATTCGACTACAGCCCGCTACAAGTCAACCTACTGGACCTGCAGTCGAAGGCGCTCCAGGAACGGCCTGATCTGCGAGCGGCGCAGCAAGGGGTGACCGCGGCCAATAGTCAGTATGGGTTGGCCAAGGCCAACGGCAAGCGCGACTTCACGGCACAGGTTAACTACACCCACGTCAACGGAATCAACACGGCCTCTCTGTTTGGCAGCATCCAGGTACCTCTGTTCGACCGCAATCAAGGGGAGATCGCCCGGACCCAGTTCGCCATTGCGCAGTCTGAGAACCAGGAAAAGGCGGCCAATGGCCAAGTGATGACCGATGTGCGCGACGCCTATGAAAACCTCCAGACCAGCGATCACATCGTGCAGCTCTACCGTTCGGGATATCTGGAGCGGGCGCAGAAAGATCGTGACATCAGCGAATACGCATACCAGCGCGGTGCGGTCAGCCTGCTGGATTTCCTGGATGCCGAGCGTAGCTATCGCGCCACCCAGCTTGCCTATCGCCAGGCACTTGCCTCCTGGCGGCTCGCCGAGGAACAACTGCGACAAGCTGTGGGAGCCAGGAGTCTTCCGTGAAAAGCCCGTGACTTGGGATGCGCCCGACGCTAAGGAGACCATTACGTGAAGAAATACGAGGTGCGGGGCTGGATCGAAGAGACCGGGATCATTGCCGCGGTTCGCGTCTATGCCGAGGAAGACGCCCTTTTTGCCGCCGAAACGGTCGCTGGCCATGGAATTCCCGTGGTTGAAATCACCCTGACGGTTCCCCATGCCACCAAGGTCATTTCGCACCTCGCTAAGAACATTCCTCATATCGTCGTGGGGGCAGGCGGTGTAACCAACGCGACTATCGGCCGTCAGTGTCTTGATGCGGGAGCGCAATTTCTTACTAGCGACGGACTTCATCACTCGCTAATCGAGTTTGCGGTGAAAGAGGATGTGGTTGTCTTCCCCGGTGCACTGACTCCGACCGAGGTGATCACCGCGTGGGAATCGAATGTGGATTTCGTCAAGGTGGTCCCGTGCGCGCAGATCGGGGGCGAGACCTACATTAGCTCGCTCCATAAGATGTTCCCGAACATTCCACTGATCGCCTCAGGCGGTGTGACTCAACAGAACGCGTCCAAGTTTATCCTCGCTGGCGCTCTGGCACTTGGCGTAGGCCGGGAATTGATTCCCAAAGAAGCGCTACAGCTTCGCCATGTGGATCGGATCGGCGAGTTGGCCCGCCGATTCTTGAGCTTTGTGAAGAGCGGTCGGGATCACCTTTCGGCGCGCCTGGCCAGCAGAATGGCCATCGACGAAGAGTAGCCGAAGGGTGTTTCCGTCGAGGTTGGGCTCACCCCGCAAGAAAGCTGCCCACAGCCACGATGTGGAGAACGACCGCGATGCCGATCAGTTGCCATGCTGTTCGCGCCCCAATCCACTCTTCCTTGACTGCTCTGCGCAGCACATAAAAGCCGAACGGTAGGTTGATCAATACCGCCGTGATCACCCCCGGAGCGTATCCCCCTCTGACCAAAGCAGCGAATATGTGCCAGCCTGCGTTCACCAGCAGGACCGACTCCAGCAAGAGCACCGCTATCAGTAAGCCTTTGTTTGGACGTAGTATTGCCCACGCGATGACGGCCAAGGGCAGAACTGTGGCCATCACCAGCGCCAGATGAATGTTGTGAGGGTTCAGCAAGAGGCCAGGTCGAGGCAGCCAGCGCTGCAATAGGCTAAACGACCGCAAGAATCCCGGGAAGGTTAGATATTCCTCGGTGTTGTGCAGCACAAGTGTTACCCCAATCAGGACCACCACCGCATTGCGTGAAAGAGAATGCATCAGCGATGTTCTCGTCTTTTATTACTTGCAGCTAGGGTCTGGCGCGATTAACTGCTCGGGCAAACGTTCCTCCCACAGAACGCTGGCTCTGCCGTTGAGCTACAGCACCCGTGAGCCAAGCTGGTTCCAGGAGCCCCGGGGCAGACTACACCTGGAGCACATCGCCTTCACGGGCGACCAGTTGGTACAACACGGGATTGACGAAGAAACCGATGAAGAGGCGGGAAATCAAGCCGGCCACGATGACGATGGCGAAAGGCTTCTGGGTGTCGGAGCCAATTCCGGTCGCGAGTGCGGCCGGAAGCAGCCCCAAGCATGCGACCAGCGCGGTCATCATGATAGGACGCAGCCGGAGTAACGAGGCCTCACGGGTTGCGGTGGCGATGTCCATGCCTTCCAGGCGAAGCTTGTTGATGTAGGAAACCAGAATCACTGCCGTTTCTACCGACACCCCCAATAGCGCCAGCAGGCCCAAAACTGACGACACACTGAAAGGAGTGTGCGTGAGCTTCAACGCTATGAGCGCGCCCACCGGCTCTGTCATGATGACGCCCAGAGCAATCGTGACCGGAAATTTGAAGTTTCCGTAGAGTGCGAACAGAATCATGAAAATAAGTACCACCGCGAGCGGGCCGATGATTGTCAGTTGCGACTTAGCTTCCAGAAACTGGCTATACTCCCCACCCCAGGTGAGCCAATAACCCTGAGGCAGAGTGACGGCTTTGTTGACTGCTTTTTGACCGTCTCTTACCGCTCGTTCCAAGTCCCGGCCCTCAATGCTGTATTGAATCCCGATGTAGCGGGAATTGTTTTCGCGATAGATAAACGCCGCGCCATTGCCTTGCTTGATGTTGGCCAGTTGGCTGAGTGGAATCTGCTTTCCATCGGGCGTTCCTACCAATAAGTTGCCGATCTCATGCGCACTGCTGCGGAATTGCGGCTGCATGCGAACTACCAGGTCGAATAGTTTTTCTCCTTGAATGACCTGGGTTACGGCCTGTCCACCCACCGCCGCGGAGATCACGGCTTCCACATCGGCGACATTGATGCCGTAGCGGGCAATCTTGTCACGATCTACATCGATTAAAAGGCTAGGCTGGCCGAGCTCACGCACCACGGTCAAGTCAGTGAAGCCAGGTATTTTGGCTAGCGCGTTCTTGATCTGTACCGCCTTGTCCTGCAGGACATTCAAATCCTCGCCATAGATCTTGACCGCCAGCGAACTCTTCAGACCGGTCAGCGCCTCGTCCACCGCGTCTTCGGCGGGTTGCGTATAGTTGAAAATAATTCCCGGAAATGCCGTCAGCTTGTTATTGATCGCCGCAATTAGCTTGTCTTTGGTATCGAGGTCGCCGCTCCATGCCTTGTCTTTATAAGGCTTCAGCCCGACATAAAATTCGCAGTTAAAAAATCCGGTGGGATCAGTGCCGTCATCGGGGCGCCCCAATTCGGAAGCGACCACGGTGACTTGCGGATATGACATCAGAATCGCGCGAATCTGAGGAGCGATGCGGCTGGCTTCCTCAAACGAGATTGTGTAAGGCATGGTGGCCCGCACCCACAGCGCTCCCTCATCGAGATGCGGCATGAATTCGCCACCGATAAAGGGAACCAGCAACAGGGTGGCGCCGAAGATCAGCGCCGCAATCAGCAAGGTGAGTTTGGGACGCGCCAGCGCCCAATCCAACTGGGTCGCGTATACGCGCTTCATCCAGTCGTAAGCGCGATTTCGATGCTCACGAATGCCGCTCCTGAACCAGTACGACGCCAGCACCGGAACCAGCGTGAGGGTCAGGATCAGCGCGCCTATCAGGGCGAACGACATGGTCTCGGCCATGGGATGAAATAGCTTTCCCGACGGGCCGCTAAGAGCGTAGATGGGAAGATAGCCGGCGAGGATCACCGCGACCGAGTAGAAGATCGGGCGATCGACGTCTTTCGCCGCTGCGAGAATAACTTCGTGCAGGCTATAGCTTTCGCCTTGCCACAGGGCAAGCTCGCGGTAGATATTCTCGACCATCACCACGGTGCCGTCGATGATGATACCGAAATCAATGGCACCAATGGAAAGCAGGTTGGCGGCACCGTCGTGGGCGTGCAATACGATAAACGCGAACAACAAAGACAGGGGAATCGTGAGCGCCACAATAATTGCGGCACGAAAGCTGACCAGAAAGAACATCAGAACGATCAGCACCAGCACCATGCCACGGAGCAGATTGTCTTCCACCGTGCCCGTGGTCAGCCTGACCAACTCGCTGCGATCGTAGTAAGGATGAACCTTAACGTCCGGCGGCAAGATGGTTCGGTTCAATTCCTCGGTCTTTGCTTCCACGGCTTTCAGAACATTCTGAGTCTGCTCGCCCCGCAGCATAAGAATGACGCCTTCAACCGCATCGTCATTCTTCTCATATCCGAATTCGCCCAGTCGGGGCGCGTGGCCGATCACGACATCGCCGACATCCTTGATTCGGATCGGCACTCCATTGTTGCTGCCGACCACCACGTTGCCGATATCGCTGGTGTCGCGCACCAGTCCAATACCGCGCACGTAATAGAACTGGCCGCCCTGGGAGAAGAAGCCGCCGCCAGCGTTGGCGTTATTGGCGGCCAGGGCTGCGGTTACCTGCGGGACCGTCAAGTGGTAGCCGTAGATGCGGGCAGGATCGAGCAATACTTGATACTGCATGACCGTACCGCCGAAGCCGGAATCATCGGCCACACCGGGGACCGAGCGATAGGCACGCTCGACCACCCAATCCTCAAAGGTCTTCAACTCCTGCGGACTGCGGTCGGGACTTTGCAGAACATAGCGATAGACCAGGCCGCTGGGACTGAACAGCGGAGCCATGGAAGGCGTTACGCCCGCAGGCAGCGTGGCCTGCGCGATTCGCTGGAAGACGATCTGACGCGCGAAATAGTCGTCCGTCTTATCGTCGAAGGTGAGGATCACGTCAGAAAGGCCGTACAGCGAGATGGACCGCATCACCACCATGTGGGGCACGCCATTCATCTGCAGTTCGAGAGGGAGCGTTACCAGGCGTTCCACTTCTTCGGCGGCATGGTCGGGCCACTGAGTGATCAGTTCGACTTGCGGAGGAGCCAGGTCGGGATATGCATCCACCGGCATGCGCTGGAACGAAATAATTCCAGCGGCCATCATGAAGGCTGTCAGCATCAAGACTAGGAACCGTTGGCGAAGGGCGGCTTGTACGATGCGATGGATCATTCGGAGATGGACGCCACGGTCCTGGGTACAGTTCCTTTGCGCCGCTCACGGGTTCAAGCCCGTGAGCAACGGTAAAAGTAAAAGCGCCTACGGCGCGTCTCTAAAGACGTGCCCCTTTAATACGTGCTCCTACGGCGCCCTCCGGCAAGTTCAGGGCAGGCTCTGAAGGTGCGCCGGCTTCAAAACGCTAACGCTGCAACGAGTTGGCGAACTGCAAAAACAGACTACCGTCGCCGATGACGCGATCACCTGCCGTTACTCCACTGGTAATTTGGGTCTGTCCCTTCAGGCTCTCACCCAGAGTGACTGGCCGCTTGGCAAACTGATTGGCTGACGCTTCCACATATACGAAAGGCTGATTTTCGCTGTCGCGCAGGACTGCAGAATCCGGAACGGCAATCGTGTTCTGAATTGTGCCTGCATTCACGGTCGCCGCCACGAACATGTCCTTCTTCAACTTCTCGCCGGGATTGCTGGTCTCGATACGCGCCTGCAGAGTTCGTGTGTTCGGGTCCAGCGAAGCCGCCACATAGGCAATGCGACCCTGAAAGACGTCAGGATAAGCGTCGGTTTGAATGGTGACCGGATCGCCCACCTTCACGTACGGCAGATCTTTCTGATAAACATTGACCAACACCCATACGGTACTGGTATCTGAAATCAGAAAACACTGCGTGGCACTTAGCTGGAGCAATTGCCCCACCGCGACATCCTGCTCGACCACTTCGCCGCTGATGGGCGCCTTGACCGGGACCTCGAAGGAGGGCGGCGCTTTCACCAGCGCATCCGGATCGGTGATTCCCAATACCTTGAGCGCAGCTTCTGTTGCCACCAGGTCCCCGCCGGCTTGCACCTCGGCCGATTCAGCCTGCTCCAGATTCTGTTCGGCAATGGCATGGTGTTGGTACAAATCCTTGGCACGCGCGTAAGCCTTTTCGGCCAGCGAGTAAGCGTCTTTAGCTTTCAGATAATTCGTGCGGAGCTGGGAGTAGTCGGGGCTGGCCACGTACAACATGGGCTGCCCACGGGCCACCCTCTGGCCGGGAACGACAACGATTCGGCTGACGGGTCCGCTCACCTGGGTTATTACCGGCGTGGTATGAAAGCTGTTGTACGCGACCGCTCCAGTTAGCCGAAGGTTTCGCGTCAAATTGGTCGGCTGAATCTGGATCACCTGCACGTGGGCCATCTGGTCGGGCGGAATGGTGAACAACTCGGCCGTGTTGCCGTTATTCGCTTCGTTCTTGGCCGAGTTACCCGATCCTTCTCCGCTGCAGCCCGCTAGAGCCAGCAAGACCGCCGACAGCAGTGTCAGCGTGATTCGGTATTGCCAATGATCGTGCGACATCTTCACGGAAGATTCCTCGTTCCTACGGCTTCCTTCAGTTGCTCCAACGCAGTCATGTAAGAAGACAGAGCCTGGCGATAAGCCAGTTGCACTGCGCGGTAGCTGCGTTCGGCATCCAGAAAGTCCAGCAGGCTGGCCGCCCCACGTTTATAAGCGTACTCACTGATGTCACGCGAATCCTGGGCTTCTTTCAAGTAGCCAGAAGCATAAAGCTGGACGATTTCGTCATTGCTGCGCAGCGCCTCATAGGCGTCGTTAACGTCAGAGAGCACGATGTCGCTGGTCGAGGACTGGGTCTCCTGCGCCTGGGTTAGCGCATGCTGGGTGCGCGCAATCTCGCCTTGATTCCGGTCGAAAACCGCTATCGGGAAGATTACGAAAAACGAAGCGCGTATTCTGACCGGCAGTGTGGGAATAATCGGCGGATAGCAGTTACGTCCACTTTAGCCGTTGGCCTTGGCCAGCCCGATCTGGCTTTGAGCTGCGTTGATGCCCAATTCGGCGGCACGGTAGTCGGGACGATCCTGCAGCGCCGTTGTCTGTAAGTCCTCCAACTTCGCAGGGACGGGTTGATAGCTTAGGTCCCCCACGACATCGTAGTTGGCCGGGACCGCATCGTAGCCCAACAAGGTGCGCAGGTCGGTGAGAGCCTGCACTCTGGCTAAACGGGCGGAGGACACGTCGGTTTGAAACTGCAGCAACTGCAGCTTGATCTTCAGATAGTCGCCTTCACTGATATAGCCCGACTTGTATTGCGCCTCGCCGATGTCGACCGTCTGCTGGAAACTTTGCAAGTCCTGCAGGGCAAAGCGCAGGGTTGATTCGGCCAGCAAGACACTGATGAACTGCTGCCCAACGTTGAATGCTAGTGTACGTTCTGCGTCCGTAACCTGAGCGCGGGTGACGGCCGTCTGGTCCTGGGCAGCCAGCAAACGATGCTGTCGTTTACGCCCACGCTCGAACAGATATCCGATTCCAGCATCGAACTGCTGAACCTGGCTTAGATTGTCGCTATTGAAGTTGGACGGGGAAAAGATAGGCAGGAACTGGGAATCAAAATTGAGGGTCGGGTTTGGCCGGAGATTCGCGGTGATCTCTTGTGACTGGTTTTGTAGAACGAGCGTACGGGTCGCCTTGAGCGCATGATTGTGCGCTAGCGCCAAGTTAATTGCCTGATCGAGCGTGATCATGGCCGGACTTTGCGCCTCGATGGCAGGCATGAATAGCAGCAGCGCCGTCACCACAACGACGGATATCCGGACGTACTGTGGGCGCATAGAGTTCAATTCAAGGTGCGGCCCGGGAAGAAAACATGCGGCCACCCAATCGTGCACGTCCTCAAGCTTCAGTATCGGTGTCACCCACTCTAGTTCAAAATATCGGCCATTACCATGTAGGTGGCAACGGCCTCCTTAGAGACTGTAGCTATGTAGCGGCAAACACATTGTAACCGTGAAGTTGCGGGTAGCCCAAATTCTGATGAGCAGCCGACACCAAGCCTGTCGGTGCCGCATCTGGGCCTAGGAATGTCGGGAAGGATCGTTAGCGTGAGGGATAAGGGAATGCAGGAATGCGTCGAACGATAGCGGTATCAGTGAAACGCTCGCCGTATGCCCACGCTGGTGGGCCACCAGGTGAGTTGAACGGAACTGGTGAAATCGGCTTGCCGGGTCGGAGCCAGCACCGGCACCCACCAGGTCTCATACTGAAGGAACGACTTGATCTCCAGGTCCTTGCGCACCCGCAACATTGCCGACAAGTTCCAGTCCCATTGCGTGCTGCCGCCGGGAATGAAATCGTTGGAGATTTTGGCATTTCGCACTCCTACTTGAATGCTGCTTTGCGGGCTGAGATGGTAGGTGCTCCACGCCTGGTAGCCCTTTCCTTCGCGACCAATCCAGTTTCCCATGAGGTATTTGTTGTTCAGATAGAGGTCGTGGTAGACAACTTCCCAATAGATAAAGTGTCCGCCCATGCTGTCCACGGTGGGCGGATCCGTGTATACAGCCTCGGCGCGAAAGTCGAGTTTGGGCAAGCCGGGAACATGGGTGAGGTAGATTCCCGGATTGACGGCAGACCTTCGGGGAGCGCTGACTGGCGAGACATCGTCATGCACCAGCGAATCGCTATACAAGGTAAGCCAGCGGCGCACAAACGGCAGCCGGTAAGTGAAATCGAAGCTGGCATGGCGGGCGCCGGGATCGTTGCGCGAAAACTTAACTGCCGGGGTCACGTCGGTGAAACTGGTGAAGGCATTCCAGAAAGAACCGAAGGTGATAGGTACGTGTCCCTGGCCTCCGAATACATCGTCGCGAGTGAAGCCGAACTCCAGATTCTCGGTAGGCTTGAAGCTGATCTTCTGTCCGAAGAAATATGGGCCCACGGGAAATTCGTGGGCGTATAGCGATCCAAAGAAGTTGTCCGCCTCGAAGGGACCAAGGAACTTTGAGAGTATAGGAATGTTGGTGGGCGCAGTGCGATTAACCTGCAGCATCCAGAACGGTTCGGCATTGTTGCTCATCAGCAGGGCGCCGCTCTCGCCCGGACCCCACCACATGCTTTGCTTGCCCGCGGAGAAATCCAAGCCCGCGTATTTCAGCGTGGCGTAGGTGTCAAGCAACTGAAAATAGTTTGCGGAAACCAGCTGCGGCGGCTGCAAAGGATTCTCATCGACATTTGCGATCACCTGCCTAACCGACAACGGATATCCCGGCTTGGTAGGCGCGTACTGGTACTCGCCATCGACGTAAAACGCGAACCTCCCGTCATTGGCACTGGCACTGAATCCGGTGACGTTGTTTACGCCTTGCCAGTAAGGCCGGCCATAGTCGTTGATAAGCGTCTGCCCGAAGTGATAGCTGTCGTTCACCGGCGTTCCGGCAATGTCCATCACCCGGGTGTAGACGGAATCCAGTTGCATCGATTCGGTTGGTCGGCCGTCCCAGGCCGCGAGTTCCGGAGCAAACTCCGTATCGAGCGCCTTCTTGAAACTCCATATTTCCCGCGGCACATCTGTGTGGTACTCGACCTTGGCGTTCATCTCGACGAGCATCTGAGCGCACGACATTCGCGTCCACGGCCGCAGTCCCATGAAAGCGCTGTCGATATAGCCACCCGCAATCAGGCGCTCCATTGCGGGATAAATCCAGCTGTCGAGAGGAACATAGATGCTGGCTTGATTGGTGGGGCGCGGCGCCGAAGTCTGTTCGGCCACAATCTTCAAGTCATCGTCGATATTGGGATTGTGCCGAACCTTGTAGATATGCCGCCCCACCTGATAGCCGAGCAGGCCCCCGATAAACACGTCGGAAAGAAAATGCTGATCAGCTGCGGCCCGTGCCAGGCTGACGCCGAGGGCCAGTCCATAGGCACCGAATTCTTCAAGCGGGTGCGGATATTCCTGGGCAACGATCGAGGCAAACGCCCAGGTCACCGCGGCATGGTCCGACGGAAACGAGGTGCCGCCGTGAAAGAAAATGTTCTGGAAGTTCGACGGGAATGGCCGCTCCCGGCCGCTGATCCCTTTTAGAGCATAGTCGACGCCGATAGCGTTGATCATCGCTTCGGTTGCCAGGATGCCGGTTTCGCGCGCTCGCTCGTTATGGGTGATGTGTCCCCAGATGTACGCCGCACCCGTCATTCCGGCAGCGGCGGCTACGCCAGTATCTGCGGCGAGATTTAGCACATGCTGGTTGTCCAAACGCATGGCGTAGGAGCTTTGTGGATCAGTAACAAACAGTCCGGTGGCAATGCCGCTCATGGGAACCAGCCATTTGGCGTCGGTCAACTGCAGGTGGAGCGGGCTGGTCCAGATGTCCTTCTGGTCTTCTGCTAAATGGATAAAGAACTTGCTCTCGTTGGGATGGGCGAGAGTGCCGTCGGGGAGAGGGGTAGCTTGAGAGGTTGGAGCGGCTTGGGGAGGCGGAGCGGTTGCAGGCTGGTCTGGGCTGGAAGGCGAAGTTTCTTGTGCGAGGGCGGCAATCGTGCAGGAACCAAGCAGAGCGAGGACGAGGAAGAACTTTGCCAGGAGATTCTTCAAAAGCGTCCTCGAGGCTCACTCACTTTCTGGCGGATGGCTGGCAGCAGGAGCATTCAGATTACGCGTTTCCTCGCGAGTCATGCTGCGGCTTTGTAGTAGCGGAAAATACGGATCAGCGCATGGGCGACGTCATCAACGTCTTGGGTCGACATGGCCGGCGACAGTGGTAACGAGATCGTGCGTTCCCCTACCCACGAAGCATTAGGGAAGTCGGAATCATTAAACCCGAAGCGCTGGCGATAGTACGGATGCTGGTGCACCGGAACGTAGTGGATGCCGACGCCAATATTTTCCGCATCGAGTGCGGCGATAATTCTTTCGCGCGGAGCCCCTACCTCTTCCAGGCAAAGCAGCGGCGTGTAGAGGTGATACGCATGGCGGGACTCGGCGCTGAAGATGGGCGGCAGTTGCAGGGGAAGGCCGGCCAGTCGGTCCTGGTATGCCTGCCAAACCTGCTGGCGCCGCCGCCAATGCGGTTCGACGGTCGCTAGTTGAGGCAAAGCCAGGGCCGCGGCCACATCCGTCATGTTGTACTTGAAACCGGCCGCGACGACTTCGTAGCCGCTGGGACCGCCGACGAACCGGCTCCAGGCATCGGCAGTCATGCCATGCAGCGAGAGAACCTTCACCTTCTCCTGCAACTCTGCGTCGCGCGTGATTACCATTCCGCCATCACAGGTGGCGATGTTTTTGGTCGGATAAAAGCTGAAGCAACCGGCGTCGCCCATCAGTCCCGCAGGACGTCCGCGATCCGTAGCTTCGATGGCGTGGGCACAATCCTCGATCACACGCAGTCCGCGCCGCCCGGCGATTTCCAGAATGGGGTCCATGTCGCAGCAGCGCCCGCACATGTGAACCACCAGAATTGCCTTGGTGCGTGCGGTAATTTTTTCTGCGATGAGCGCGGGCTCGATGTTGAAGGTCCTGCTACTGCAGTCCACCAAAACCGGCTGCGCGCCGGTATGCACAATGGAGTGAATGGTGGAACAGAAGGTCATGGCGGGAGCGATGACTTCATCGCCGGAGCCAATTCCCAAAGCCAGCAGCGCAAGATGAATAGCGGCCGTACCGCTGCTGACCGCGGCCGCATAGGGCGCTCCTTTGTAGCTGGCGAATTCCTGCTCGAACTGCTCGACCCGGGCGCCCAGTCCGATCCAATGGCTGCGCAGGCAGTCAACCACCGAGGCGATCTCGGGTTCACCGATCACCGGGGCGCCGAATACCAGTCGCTTTTCGCGCGCACGCACCGGAATGCCACCCGCAATTGCGGGCATATCGTCATCTTGCATGGATAGGGATTGTCCGCTAGCCAGCGGAGCGCGTTTCATAGATTTGAGCCAGTCTTGGGAATTGTGGTGTGGCGATTGTAAACGATTGATTGGGAATGCCGCTTAAAGTGCCGTTCTCTTTGCTCGCTTCGGTCGGAATGACAAATAGTAGCGACATGCGAGTACTCAGCACAGCAGCTCAGTACACGAAGGAAAAAGCGAAAATGTCTTGCTCAGCTATACTGCCGAAAGGGAAGGCGCGAAGAATGTTGGCGCTTCCCGTCTGCAACCGGTGGTGCTGGAAGGTGGATCCGCATCCTGATTGCTTACCAGCCTGATGCCTTTTACCCTTTCTCATCCCGCCGCAGCGTGGCCGTTCCGAAAACTGAATTTGGTTTGGTCGGCGTTTGTCGTGGGCAGCATGGCCCCGGATTTTCCCTACATCGTAGGCTCTGCGGAATACCGGACTTTGGGGCACCGCTTTCCTGGCCTGGTGGAGTTTACGCTGCCGGCATCTGTGGCGGCGCTCTGGCTGTTTCACAATGTCCTCAAGCGGCCGGTCGTCGGGCTCTTCCCCGCAGGCGTGCAACAGCGACTCGACGGCCTAAACGGAGATTTCGAATTTGGCGGCCTTCCCCGTTTTCTGGCTATTTTTGCCTCGATTGTGTTGGGGATCGCAACTCACGTGGTGTGGGATGCGTTCACCCACGCGTACACCTGGCCTTGGTATCACTTCATCTGGCTGGAGGGTTGGACGCGCGTGCCCGCTTTGGGCTTGATTCCGAGATATGCCGCGATGCAATACGGTAGCTCCATCCTTGGAGTGCTGGTGCTCGGCGTTTGGGGATTGGTATGGTATCGAGAGACAGCCGTCAGCAGTGCAGAGCGACCGGAGTTCCGGCCCAAGTCCCGCTTCACTCTGGCTCTAATCATGTTCGCTGTGGCGGGCATAGCAGGATTTCTGCGGGCCCGTGCCGTTATCGGCGGCGCCATCACTCCGGTCAACTTTGACCACTTTTTGCTGTATTTCGGCCTAACCGCGTTAGACGCAGCATTCTGGCAGGTCCTGCTGTATTGCGTGCTGGTGTCGTCACATCAGGTTTGGTAATTCCTTGAGCTTTGCCGAATTGGCGTACAACGTCTTATGGCTTTAGTCAGCATCGTCATGAATATCCGCAATGGGGAGATGACCCTGCGCGAGGCTATGGATAGCGCATTGGCACAAACGTTTAGGGAGTGGGAACTCATAGCCTGGGACGATCGCTCCACGGATGCCAGCGCTAGCATCGTTGCCGATTACCATGACGAGAGGATCCGCTACTTTATTTCTCCGGAGGACGTTTCACTCGGCAAGGCGCGCAGCGACGCCATTCGGCAAGCCCGAGGAGAATGGGTTGCCTTCCTCGATCAGGATGACGTCTGGCTGCCCCGCAAGTTGGAAAAGCAAATTGCACTCGCCGAGGAGGGCGTCGGGTTAATCTACGGGCGCACGATCCGCTTTTATCCCAGTGGATTGGAGCGCGACTACGATCACGCCCACGAATACCAACTCTTACCCGAAGGCGACATCTTTACCCGGCTCTTCGCCGAGTCCTGCTTCATTGCGATGAGTTCGGCTATATTCCGGCGTTCTGCCGTCGAAGCTGTCGGCGGAATACCAGACTACATTCAGATCATTCCAGACTATTACTTATATGTCGCTGTCGCCCGGCAGTATCACGTGCGCGCGGTGCAGGATGCGGTGTGCCGATATCGTATGCACACCGGCAGCATGTCCCAAGTAGCGGCCGTGCATATGAATCAGGAGGCACTGGGGCTGATCGATCGCTGGGCCGGGAGTCTTGATCCCGGTATCGTTAAGCGTTGTCGCAAGCGGCATCAAACCGCAATTGCCCTGGAGGAGATGCGCAGTCTTAAAACCCTGCGGACAGGCATGGTGCGGCTGCTGGTGCAGGGATCAGTGGTGTCGCAGTTATCGCGTCCGTTCCTCTTCGTGTTTCACTTTGTCCGGCGCCACGTCTGCCGCCCATACTGGCGCGTGTCGGAAGGGTAGTAGGGCGTGTAGCATTCGAGTTTGGATCTGGCGAAATCAGACTGATGCCCCTGGTAAGCGTAATCATGAATGTCCGGAACGGAGCTCCTTTCTTGCCCGAAGCTCTGGATAGTGTGCTCTCGCAGACCTTCCAAGATTGGGAACTGATTGTCTGGGACGACTGCTCGACCGACAATAGCGCGCAGATCGTCCACCAGTATCAGGACAAAAGGATTCGCTATTTCCTGTCCCCGGAAGACACCCCCCTGGGTAAAGCCAGGGATTCCGCGATTCAGCAGGCGAGCGGCGAGTGGCTGGCGTTCCTCGATCAGGATGACATCTGGCTGCCGTGCAAGCTGGAAAAGCAGATAGCGCTAGCCGAGAACAACGTTGGCATCATTTACGGGCGAACCGTGATGTTCGACGCCCGGCACGGTAATCGGCATGATTACGATTACGCTCACGAGTTTACCGCTCTGCCGGAAGGCGACATCTTTGCACAATTGTTCGCCGATGCCTGCTTCATCGCCATGAGTTCCGCGGTTCTGCGCCGCTCCGCGGTTGAGGAAGCCGGCAGAATTCCGGCGATCATCCAAGTCGTTCCCGACTATTACCTGTACGTGGCTGTTGCACGCCGCTATCAGGCACGAGCTGTCCAGGAAGTCATCTGCCGCTATCGCCTGCATCCCGGCAGCATGTCACGATCGCACCAGCTGCGGCTTCACTTGGAGCCACTGTTCCTTATTGACCAGTGGGCAGACAGCCTCGATCCCAGGATTGTTGCCTATCGCCGGATGACTTACTCTACGGTTCTCGCATTAGAAGAAATGCGAGAAGGGAAGAGTTTAGTTGCTGGCGTCACACGGTTGTGGTCGCAGGGTTCGTTGCTATGGCTGCTGTCGCGGCCCTGGGTGCGCAGCTGGCTTGCCGTTCGGAGGAAATTGCGTCGACCTTATTGGCTGGGCACCGAGTTGGCATCGGATCCGGGCTGAGAAAATGACGCGCAGGTGGCCTCTTCCAACTGTTTGCTGTGGATCGCACGGGCATGGGGCTCGAGCAGGCGCGCTGCCTGGGCAGCGATTTCTTTCTTGGGGGCGCCGGGGCCTTTAATGACTCGCTTGTCGGAGCTCAAGTAATATCCCATGACTTTGGTATAGTAACGGGCTCGCACGCCGAAGCGGACCACCGCTTTCGTCAAGCGGCTCTTGCCAAAATAGTTGTATCGCTCGCTGAAATCGATCAGACCCTGGCACTGCTCGTGGAGAGCTCGCAGCACATCTTGACTGGCGGTCTGGCCCCCGAAGTGAACTACTTCCGTGCAGGGAGTGTAGAACAACTTGTAACCTTTCTGGTGCAGCGTGTAGTTGTAAGCCAGATCAGGCATTGCCCAGCGAAAGCGCTCATCCAGCAAGCCTACCGTTTCCCAGATAGAGCGGCGAATGACATACGCCGAGGTCCCGATACTCTCCACCGGCTGAGCCTTTGAATAATCGAAGTCGGTGTTGTAATAACGATTCATCAGCTTGCTATTGGGAAACAGCTTGTGCCAATTGAGGGTTTGCAGGAAGAAAACGCCTAAACTGGCAAAGCTGCGAATGTGGTGCTGCACACTGCCGTCGGGATTGAGCAGTTTGGGACCGCAGACCGCGACCTGGGGATGTTCGTCCATGAACCGCAGCAAGGGCTCGAAGGCATTCTCGATCAGCAAGGTGTCGCTATCCAGCAGGCAGGCATAGCGTGCGCGCGACAAACGGATACCCTGGTTCACACTGCGGGCGTAGGACTCGTTGGTTGTATTTCTAACCAGAGTCACCTCGGGGAAATTCTCGGCCACCATCTCGGCGCTGCCGTCCGGAGAGTTGCCATCGACGCAGATCACTTCAAAAGTGATTCCGCTCGTGTGCCGGTAGATGGATTCAATACAGCTACGCAACAGCCCGCGGGTATTGTAGTTGGGAATAATGACCGTAAGATCGAGAAGTGGCTTTCTCATTCCGTAATCCTTGCCGATGATGGTACTACCCTTGCTGGAATGCCGAAAACAGTCTTATTGGGTGCAACTGAACCGATCACAACAGAATTAGCACCTACGGTGACATTATCCCCGATGTGCCATGGCCCTAAGACTTTACACCCTGTTGCAAGAATAACGTTGTCGCCAATCTCGCAGCGCAGCTCGCGGCGAAACTCCATGTCGGGCACCGAGGATCCCAGCCCGACGCCCTGAAAAACGGTGACATTCTTGCCGATTCGCCAAGCGCCAATCACGCTCCCTACCGGATGGGCAAAAAAGATGCCGGGGCCGATCTCGCACTTGGGCGTGACCTCCAGCCCGAAAAGCACCAGGTTTAAGTAGGTCAACAGCTTTGGCACCAGCGGAATGCCGGCAAGCAGGGCCGCCCGGCTGGTTCGGCACAACACATTGGGAAGAAAACGAAAATGCAGCAGCCGTCCCAGAAACCGAATGAAATTTGGCCGGACAACAGACCTGCCCTCCAGTTCGTATTGTCGAGCGAGATCGCTGTACAGCAGTTTTTTCAGACGAAACATGTTCTGGCAGAATGCTCAGGTGGCCCCTTTCAGAGTAACCGTTTTTGCTCGTCCTCAGCCATGCCGGAAAGAGCGTTATTGACACTCCCGGTACAAGGCCAGCGTTTCCTGCCCGCACTTGTTCCAACTATATCGTGTCGCTACTTCCCGGCCTCGTTCGATGACGTGTTTGCGCCCTTCCTGATCGTTAATCGCTCGCACCAGCTCACGGTTGAAAGAGCCTTGATCTTTAGGATCGAAGTAAAACGGTGCGTCCTGACAGACCTCGGGAATGGACGATACCCGGCTTGCCAACACTGGACAACCTAAGGACATCGCTTCCAACGGAGGAAAGCCGAAGCCTTCATTGAACGATGGATACACAAACAACTGAGCTCCCGCATAAGCCTCCGCCAGCAGTTCGTCGGAAACGATCGGCAAGCAGGTCACGCAATCGCTGATCTCAAGAGCAGCCATCAGCGCCTTTTCCTGATCCGACAGAGGTCCGCCGCCCAATACGAGCAAATCGAACGACTCTTGCAGCTTGGTTTCGCGAAAAGCTTTTAGCAGACCGTCGAAGTTCTTGAACGCTGCCCTCATCCCAACATACAGGATGTAATCGCGTCGCAACTGCTGCCGCAGGCTGGCTGCAGCTTTCGGGCTCCGAGGCAGAGGATTCAGGCCATGATGAATGACGCGAGTCTTGGCCGGATCCACCTTGTAGAAATGCAGCAGATCCTGGCGGCAAGACTCGGAGACGCAGATGATGGCATCTACCCGGGGAAGCGTCCACTGCCGGGCCCAAAGCACCTTCTTCACGTCGGGAAACAGTTCTGGATAAAGCTCATGGGTGCAGTCATGATGCGTGGCGACCACACCGCGGGCTCGCACCATTGGCATCCGCATGTACGCCGTCGGATGGTAGATGTCCATCTTGCCGCGAAAGGCCACTCCCAAGTTATTCCACCCCTCGTTTACTACATAGCGTAGCGTCCCCGGCCGCAGCGACTCTCGAAATGCCGTGACTCGCACCTTGGACGGAGGCAAATCTCGAAAGGGGTAGACCGTGCCGCTGATTCCGAGCATGAGTTCGGTTTGCACGTCAGGCACGGTGGCCAGGAACTGCATTAGCTCGTAAAAGTAGCGCGAGGCGCCGCCCGCATTCTGTAACGAAAAGACTTGGTGATCGTAGAGAATCCGCATCGCCAGTGTGGCAGCTTACAGAGTCTCCAGGTGTGGCTCGGGAAATAGGTTGCCAGCATTCGCGTTCGGCAAGCAGGCGGCGGAAAGCAACGAACCAAAGGCCACGATCAGCACCGGTACCAGGATCGAATCCTGCAGAATAGCTTTGATCAGCGAGACCGAGAACGGATCGCGGAAAAATGTGAATGCCAGCCAGCCCGAACACATGGTGTACATCACAGCAAAAATGGTGCTGGAAGAACGGCTTCGGAAATAACGAAACAACATTGGCCATAGGAACAAGAACACCGCCGAGCCGAGCATGCCGAAGTTCAAATCGAAAGACACAAATGAATTTAGTCCACCCAGAGGCCGATAAGCATCAGGCTTCTTAAGCAGAGCGAACTTGTTGGGCAGCAAAACGGTGGGAACCAGATTAAGCAAGTCGCTTTCCAGTTGGTCGGGACTATTGAGCCAGGAAATTCCCTTATAGCGCAAATGATGGACCAACGACAGGCTGTTCAACATGGGTTCTTCCATCACGTTGAACAGCGCACCCGTCAGGTCGCCCTCCTCGCGCCACATTCCGACGGCGCCAAAAAATAGGGCGAGCACGATCCCGCCAGCAAGCACCGGGGTGAGCTTGAACCGCCGGCGAAAGCAGCTTTGGTAGATCGCGAACATGACCAAAAACGACGCCACATAAAGCCGGCTTCCCAGCCACAACATCATGGCGCACCCGGCCATGAAAGTGAGGAAGTAGCCACTAAGAAGTCGCTTTCTCCAGGGGAGCTCCGGACGGTCAATCGTAAGGATGATGCAGGCCGCCCCCAACAATATGACGCAACTGGTAACGGCCCCGCGGGCGGCTTGTGCAGCTAAATCTGTAGGGGTGGCTTGCCGGAACAGCGCGCCCCGAAACGCGATCGCGGTATAAACGAGTAATAGACAGCCGGCTACCGTCGCAAAAGATAATGCCAAGCGCGGCACGGGCGGCGCCTTGCGCGGAGTTACGTCCCTGAACAACCTCAAGCCCAGCGAGTCGCCCAGAGCAAAACAAAGGTACAAAGCAATGCACGAGAACGCGTAGGGAACGATCAGCCTCTCGCGAAACAGAGAAGACCACACCGAGGCCAGCGGAAAATCCAGTTTGGCGGCATAGATCCGGACAACGAGTGGGGTGATCCAGTAGAAGAGAAAGCCGAAGCTGAAGGTCCCAACGTGATTGACCTCGATGCGCCCATCCCGGGCGGTGCGCCGGTAGACATACCAGCAAGGTAAGACAACCGCGACGAGAGCCAGCAGATCCGGTACAGGGAGAAGCATCGCTTAAAGCTGCCAATCGCTGCCGACGATGTTGCGGGCGGCAGCTTCCAGGTTTTCGGCGTGTAGAGCGCGAATGTGTCGCGAGTAAACCAGAATACTGAACAATGCCAGAGACGCGGTTGCTGCGGCCTGTCCGTAAGCGGCGCCGAGGACGCCATACCTCGGCATGAGTACCAGGTCGAGACCAAGAAGCAACACCGCAGCCGACGCGATGCCTAGGACGTATTCCGTGCCGCGGTGCAAGCTGGGCAGCATGCTGAGGAATGGATTGGCGGCCGACATCAGCAGGAAAACCAGGGCAAATACGGGACTGATCGCCCGGACTGCGGGTAGTGCGCGATGTGCCAGGAATTCCGCCAGGGGAGCTCCGATACCGTAAAATACCGCCGCTCCCAGTAATCCCAAGCCCAAGTTTGCCAAAAGGCAGGTGCGGAACAGGTGGCGAAGTTTATCTGCCTGGTGGGCGACATGAACTACCTCTGGCAAGAAGGTATTGAACATCGCGCCCAATACGGCCAATCCCAGCAAATAGAGTCGGCTGATCATGGCGTACTGGCCGACGGCACCGGTGCTGACATACCTGGCCAGCAAAATCACATCGCCGGTCTGCAGGATCAGCAATAACAGCTGGCCGCCACTGGCCTTGATTCCCTGGATCATGATTTCGGCCGACCCTACTTGCGGCGTGGCACGAGATGCAGGAGCCCGCAATCGCAACAATCGTCCCAGCCGCAAACGCCCGATGGTCACTCCAACGGCATTCAACACTGGCACCAGCCAGAGATGCTGGCGCACCACCGGCGTGCACAGAATCAAAGTCGCCAGGTACAGCGAAAGGCCGAGGGCTCGGGTTTTCGCCAGAGGCGCCGGCGCTCGCAACGCGACCGCCAGATACGTGAGATCGAGCGCGCGAGCTAGCACCATGGAGAACGACGACAGGATCACCACGGCCAGTAAGTTCTGTCCCCGGTGCCACGCGTACAGCGCCCCGCCTAGCTGAAGAGGCCCGCATACCAGCAGCGCGACTGCCAGACGCAGATGCTGCGCGCGGCGCGCGAACAGCATAGGATCGCCGCCGAATTCGGCCAGGAGTTTGGGACCGGTCAGATCCAATCCCAGAGCCGCTACCATCATCAGCGCCTGATACACGCTGGTAGCAATGCTCAACTGACCATATTGCTGGTTGGTCAATACCCGGACCAGCCATCCGTAGATGAGAAACCCCAGCGCGTAGTTCAGGCCGTCGGCCGACAGATATCCGAAGAACCGTGCCGCAAGAGCGCGGATACCGAGACGTGGCTGGACGGGAACGGCGGCTGTGGTCATGGTCTTGCGATTCCGTACGCCGAACTTGGGTGCGGCTGCCACTCATGCGTTCCAGGAGGAAAGTGTGCGCCGCAGCAGCGCCAGGCGAGAGCGCTCATGTGGGTCTTGCTCTTTGCGCTCAAACACCGCGGCCAGCAGAACGCCAAGGCAGGACAGCAGGAAAGCAAGGATCGTGGATACCGACACAATGAGCCATCGGCGGGGGCTGGACTTCTTTTCCGGCTCGACTGCCTTATCGACTGCTTGCACCACCACGGCATTCTTGGCTTCGTCGATGCGTGCCGCTTCCAGCTGTTTACCCAAGAACTCATAAACCGACTCGTGGTATTTCACATCGCGCAACTGGCGCAAGTAGTCCAATTCAACTTTGGGCAAGCGGCGAGTGGGAACTTCCAGGTTTCCATTTCCCAGCTCGCCGGTGCTGCGCTCCAGGCTGGCGAGTTGGGCACGCAGGCCGGCTAATTCCTGCTCTGCCCTCTTCAGATCGGGATTGTTTTCGGTCGCATAAGTACGCATGGCCTGTAGGCGGACTTCCTGAATCGCAACCTGAGCGCGGGTATTGGCAACCGCTTCGATAATGGCCTTGCCTTGGGCATCGGGCTGAATCAGGCCGCTTTTTTCCTGCACCATTTGCAGCGCCAGCTCAGCGCGCGACAGGTCTTCTCTCTCGGCGTCTAACTTCTGCTGATAAAACAGCCGCCGCTGTGCCGCCTCGGTAACCGCAAGGTGTTCGTTTAACGAATGCAGGTCGTTGACGTAAGCATTCGCCAGATCAGCAGCTCGCTTGGGATCACGGTCGGTTACTGAGACGGTGATCAAACCTTCGTCGCCCGCTGAAATCTGGCTGCGGGCTGCCAGCTTCTTGCGCGCGTCCTGATATGTCTTGACTCCGTAAACCTTGCGAAGATCGAAATCATCGACCAGCCGGTCTGCGATGGAGCGACTTTGTAACATGGCCACGAACAAGTCGGATGGGTTTTTCATGCCCAGGTCTTTGCCGGCCAACCCGAGCGCGCCGAACTGACCAAGCATGGCAGTCAAACTGGACTGCGTCTCCTCCGGCGGCAGGATCGTCGTGGTTGCGGTGTACATCTTGGGCAGCAGAAAGGACACGGCGACCGCCAGCACCGCGACAGCAACCGTGACTCGAAGGATGGCCTTCTTTCCGCGGCCCAGGACTAACAAAAAGTCGATCCAATCGACCTCGTTACGGCCTGTGACCTGAGGGTCCATTCCGGCAACCCGGTCTTCCACGGCAACGCGATCCATCTCCGTTCGGTTGGAACTCTCACGCATAACAGCACTTCCATCCTGGCATCGAATGCATTCCGAACATGTAATCGGCTATCCTTCTCATTCGCAAGAAGGGCAAGTCAGCGGGGTCGACCTCGCGAAGACAGCTTACAAGCCTGATCCGTTTCTGAGAACATGCGGCGCGAAGAGGGTAACAAAAACTCACTTCGAGTAACTTGGTGGCGGAGGCCCCGTTTATCACGAACAGCTTAAACGCGAGCCTGAAGGCCCGCACTACCCGAACGTCGATTCTTCTATGGACTCAGCACCTTGATAGCTGCGGCGGCCAATCCAAAGTTGAACAGGATCTGCGACCAGTCTTTGAAGGCTCGCAGGGCGGCTCCAGGATTTACGTTTTCCGGAACCACCACCGCATCGCCGGGCATGAGCACCATGCTGTCGAAGCCGCCCGACCAAAATCCTGAAGCCGCATCCTTGCTGACTACAGCACCATTGGCGCGAACTACGAAGATCCTTCCCTTGTCCGCGTTACGCGTCGGTCCGCCAGCGCTTCGCAAATAGGTGTTAACAGTCTTCCCCGGCTGCTGCAGGAAGGACCCTTGATTGTAGACATCGCCCACTACACTGACCACAATGGGGCGGCTGGGGACATAGAAAGTATCACCATCCTCGAGCGGAATCTCAGGTATGGCCGCCACGGTGTCATCGTTGGGATGGATGTTAAGCACGATTCTCCCATCTGCCTTCAACTGGCGGAGCTTTTCCAGACTTGCCCGCTGCGCGTCCAGAGCTGCCTTAGCAGCAGTGGCTTCGTCTCCGGTCTTGGCATTCTGCGCTGACTGCGCCGCCTGGCGGCCAATGTCCCTCTCCATTTGCGCGATCACCATGTCCAGGCGTTCCTGCTGCTGTATGCGAGTCGATTCGCGGGTGAAGACCGAAGCATAAAGATATGCCGAGGATGCCAGGCCTCCAGCGCGGATTACCAGGTCCTGAAGCTTTTCGCCCGCTTCCACCCGGTAAATCCCGGCAGCGGAAAACTCGCCTTCCAATCTGACCAGCTTGGTTTGCTGCTCCCGCGGCACGCGCAAGTCGGCTTGCGAGAAGATGGTCACAATATCGCCCGGCTGCAGCGCCAGATTGGCCGACTCGTCGTGTTCCAGAACGGCCTTTCCCAAATTGAAGGGAAACAATTCAGTGGAAAGATCGCGCGAACTCATGCGCTGAATAACGGCGTAGTCCCAATTGATTTCCGGCGCATTTCGTTTAACGTCATTCAGTTCGCTGCTGACCCGGCCACCGCTGGTCTGCGCCTGCAGGTTAATGGCGTTCTGCTGCCTCCAGTAATCGCGGGTGATCAGAAACTCGCGATTGGGGATCAGGTCGGTAACCCGCATACCCTCATGCCAGGGATAGCGCCCGGGAGTCGCAACATTTCCTCGCAAAGTCACTGAGTTCTCGAAACGAGGAGAGATCAAAGTGAAATTGAGGATGTCGCCATCCTTCAGAGGATGGGCCCAACCGGACGTGTCCAGCTTGACTTCTTCGATGTTGCGATCTTGCCGATTCTTAATCCCCTCGATGTAGACCTTCGCCCCATCGGCAGTCGTCGAAAGACCGCCCGCGAGTTGAAGGACGTCTCCCAGGCTGGCTTCAGTCTTGAGTTCATAGATAGCAGGAACGTTGACCTGGCCTCCCATGGCCACCTGCGGACCAATAGGTGCGATGTAGATCACATCTTCTGGCAGCAGCAGAACGTCTTTACTCTTGTCTCCCTTGAGCAGCAGATCGTAGAGATCGAAGTCGGTGACCACGTTCTTCCCCCGCTTGAGCTCGATTTGACGCATAGATCCAGTGGGGGAGGGACCGCCGGAAGCGAAGATGGCATTGGCCAGAGTGCTCAACGAACTCACGGTATAGCGGCCGGGACGGCGGGCCTGGCCGACAACGTAGACGTCGATCGAGCGCAACTCTCCCATAGAGACGTTGAGGTCGAAATTCTGATAGATGCGGCCGATGTGAGCCTTCAGGAATTCCTGGACCTGATCGTATCGAAGCCCGGCGACGTTTAAGCTTCCAACCTTGGGAACGTAGATGGCGCCGTTCCGATCCACCCGTGAATGTACGTCCAGGTCAATTTGTCCCCAGGCACGAATCAACAGCTCGTCACCGGGACCGATGATGTAATCGGCGGTGACGGGAACGCGGTCAACGGGCGCAAATGTGGTGGGAACGTGGTCAAACAGATTTTCCCCGTAAATGGGCAACGTCTTGCCCAACGACGACTCCACCAGTCGCTGAAAATCCGTCAGCTCAACCGGCTTGGTCGGTAACGGAAGTTTGGATTGAGGCAACTTGGGGGCATTCGCTGACGGAAGCGTGTGGGTATCATCCAAGAGGACAGCGGGAGACGGCGGTTGCTGGCCTGTCGGGGTCTGCTGCACTCCCTGGGGCCTGCTCGCCCGGCTGCACCTGCTCACCTGCCGCCGGTTGCGTGCCGTTTTGCGATTGGTCGCCCGGGGGAGTTTTTTGCTTTTCCTGATTCTGGTCCGTCGAGTAGGCGGCGGGATCTTGCGGCGCGCCCAGCATGATTGCGGGAAACACCAGCAGTGCCATTAGCACCATCCAGCGATAGCAGCCTCTTTTGCGGCTGCGGTCCAGCTTATTGCTCACTTGCGAATGTGGGCTGAGATGCTCTCTCGGCAGAGATTTCAAAGGCGTTCTCCAAACCTGCAATCTGACGGAAGACGGAAACGAAAACTTCAACAACGAAGTGCCGTTCGCTGGATAGCTCTAACTCATACGCTTCTTTCAGCGCCCGGCCCGTCGGCACGCGCGTCTGCGGTACCGGACACGGGGCTTGGTTGCCGCAAAGCATTCAGCCAGAATTGCGCATAAGCCGGCGCTATCGCCTGCACGTCCTTGCCGGTGAACAACTGATGCAGGTTGCGATGGGCGCTGACCGCACCCGCTAATCCTAGAGTTGCGAAAGTGGGCTCCAGATTGCCGATCGCTCCCCGGGCCGCACATCGGCCGAAGTAGGCATTGACCGAATCGAAGATCGGCCCCAGATGTTCGCGAAACATGCGATCGGCCCCGGGCAATTCAAATCCGGCGACGTAGAGCAGGCGCATCAGCTCGGGAGATCGCGCCATGTTCTCGACGACAAACTCGACCAGCATGGGAACAATAATCTCCGGATCGACGTCGGATGCCAGACCGTTTTGCAACTCCCGTCCCAACTTCAAACGATTCAACCTCGACTCGGTTGCTGTCCAGAAGAGCTCGGCTTTCCGGGGGAAGTATCGGAACAGAGTAGCTTCGTTTACTCCAGCCAAATGAGCAATCTCACGCGTGCTGGTTCCCTTATACCCCCGGAGGGAGAAAAGCTGAACCGCCGCCTCGACAATGCGCACAGCGGTTACACTCCGTCCTGCTGCCTTTTTCACGGACAATCGATCCTCTGGTTGAAATGATGCGAAGGGCGGGCGACTATTGCTTGAGGGGCTCGATCTCGTCGATACCAACTTCCACGGCAAAACTCTGGCGGATGAGATCCAAGGTCAGAACCACCCGCAGATTGTTTTTCTTGCGGACCAGCACCCCGGACATGCCGGCAAAGGAGCCGGCTATGATGCGCACTTTCTCTCCCACAACCAGATAGGAGTGGGGCTCGAAGTGACGGAGAGGAAGACCCGAACGCAGAGCTTCAACTTCCGAGGTTGGCAGCGGCGCCAGTTCGCGTCCGGCGCTGACGATGGTCAGAACGCCCGGGACCTGCAACACTTTCACTGACTCGCGCCGGTCGATGCAGACAAAAATGTAGCTGGGGAAAAGCGGCTGCTCAACCACCACTTTGCAGCCATTTTTCCATCGCCGCGACACCCGGTAGAGCGGCAGAAACGACTGGATGCAGCGCGAGTCAAACTGTCGTGCTACCGCCTTTTCGTGGCGGGGAAGAGTATAAGCCGCAAACCACTCGGATGAATCCGGGGAACTGGCCTTCGGCTGAGCGGGACTCGGCAGCGTACCTCCCATCTCGGCGCTGTGATTTACAAGAGACAAGGCTTCGCCATCCTCAGTGAGAGGGGTTCTCTTTTCTATGTTGCTGAGATCTGCAACCGTACACTTCTCAGCAATGCGGTGGATGTATCGCCGGCGACATCAAAGCCCTACGATATGTGACGGTTTGCGCCGAAACGGAGAGCAAGCGCCCACTTGCTCATCTGGGACACCGGCATGTGTGCAATAAAATCCGATCGATTCGCAAGCATAGGAAAAGCTGTCGCATCGGTCAAGCAAAAACGCGCTTTCGTTCCAGCGGTTGGCACCAATGTGGAACAAGCCCGTCTTCCGGACCGGATCCATCATCATGGAACGACAGGCGTCGGCTCGGGATGGGAGTCGCTGATTCCGGCGCCGCGATAGGCGCGCATAACGTCGCCCAGCGAGACCACGCCCAACAAGTGCTGCACGTTCGCACGATGCACGACCGGCAAGAGGGGCCGTTCTCCGATCAGACGCAGGGCCGTGTCCAGCGGGTGATCGGGATGGAGGTAAGGAATTCGATCGGTGAGTACACGCGACATAGGTATGTCGGAGTTAGGAATCATGTCGAGCAGCACGGCGCGGCTGATGCCCGACCACTCGTCCCCGCCCATACCTACGACGAAATAATCCTGTGCGGACCCTTGCACTCGTTGCTGGGCCTCGTAGAGCGGCAGGGTGCCGGTAAGAGTTTGGCCCAGAGGCGGGCGCATGGCATCCTCCACACGCAGCAGCGGAACCTCACGCTCCTCTTCCAGAGAAGGCAGATCGAGTCCATCCTGACGCGACAGTAGATCGAAGATCGGCGTGGGCTGAAAAGTACGAGAGATGAAATAGGCGATGGCATTCGACAGGATCACCGGAACGATGATGCTGTAATTGCCGCTCACCTCCAGGATCATGAACACTGAAGTCATCGGCGCGCGCAGGATGCCGGCGAAGAGCGTGCCCATGCCGACCAGCGCGTAAGCTCCGACCGGAATGGCAAGTTGAGGAACGATCTGCCGCTCCGCCATGCCTACCGCGCCCCCAATCATGGCGCCCATAAATAGCACGGGCGCAAACAGTCCGCCGGGAGTTCCGCTGCTGAACGACAGGCCGGTGGTCACGATCTTCAGCGCTCCCAGGATGGCGAGAATCTGCCAGGTGTATTGCTCATGCATGGCCTGGTCCATGTAGCTGTAGCCGGCGCCCATCACCTGGGGAAACTTGACTCCAATCAATCCGATCAGCAGGCCTGCGGCCGCAGGCTGGAAATACTGTGTCCAGGTGGGAAGCTGGCGAAGGCGCGGCCGGAGGTAGGCAATGTATTTGACGAAGGCGAGCGAAGCGAAGCCGCCGATGACACCCAGGCTGGCATACGCGCCCAGTTCGCCAGCGTGTTCCAGGTGATAAGCGGGAACGCGAAATAGGGGTTCGTCACCCAGAAACCAACGTTCAATGACGGCGCTGGAGATCGCCGACAGGACGACGGCGCCGAGAATGCCGGCGGTCCAGCGGCCAATGACTTCCTCGATGACGAACAGCACCGCGGTAATGGGAGAGTTGAAAGCGGCGGCCAGTCCGGCAGCTGCGCCCACCGGAGCGATGAGTCGCAGCTTCTCGCGCGACAGCTTCAAACGGCGGCCAACCGCTGATGCAATGCCTGCGCCAATCTGCAGCGACGGGTCTTCCGGACCGAGCGACTGCCCGCTGCCGATGGCCAGCGCGCTGGTGATGAACTTGCCAATGACCGTCGGCATCGGGATGTACCCGTCGTAGATGTAGAGCGCGGCCTTGGTTTGGTTGACGCCGCTGCCCCGGGCGCGCGGAAAAAACCGGATGACGAGGAACGCGATCACCAAGCCAGTCAGCATGGGAGCGAGGAAAACCCGGGGTACCGAGGGCAGCAGGCCGCTTCCCAGCAAGTGCAATTTCAGGTACTCAATCGACATCCGGAAGCAGACCACTGCCAGCCCGGAGCCAATGCCGATCAACACCGCCAACAGCAGAAAGAACTGCTCTTCGCGCAAACTGAAGCGTTGCGGCGAAAGCATGGTGCGCAGGCTGCTCCAGTACTGCCGGCGGGTGGGGGTGGAAACTGCCGGCTTGATCCCGCTGCTGGACTCCTTCGGTTTGGCAACTACTGGCTCGGAGGTGCTCATTTCACCGTTTCGCCCCCATGTGCGGCCAACGTCAGCAGCGCCTGATCGGTCAGGTCCGTGGTGGCACAAATCGAGGCGGTGGCGCGCTCCACCTCGAAGACGTATTGCATGGTGGGCTCGAGCGCGTCTGGGTTCTTGCGCAAGGCGGCTGCCGTGGCGCTCGCCTGTTTTTGCACACCGCTGGTGTAAAGCAGTTGGAGGTTGTCCGGCGCCGCAGTCGTTGCCTGCAACGTTGGAACGGAGTTCTTTGCTGCCGCGGCCTGGTGAGCGCTGGTCACCTTCGGCGTGCCGGTCTCCGTAAGACTATAGCCTTGCTGGACGGCACAGCTGGTCAAGCGTTTAATAGCAGCCCGGAAAGCCTCAGACACGCGTTGGCTGCGCTCGGCCACAGAGAGTCCGCGGAGCGAGGGATCGATGCGCAGCACCTCGCGCACCAGATCGAGTTGCTGGCGGGCCGGTTCGGAGTGAGGATCACGTTCCAACGCTGTGGCCAACGCGTGTTCCGCCTCCTGGTAATCGCCAATCTGAAGCTCGGCCAATCCTTTGCCCAGCCAGGCGTCGGCATTGTGAGGATCGTTGCTTAGTACGGTGTCGTATGCATCAATGGCGCGGGTGGGCTCGTTGGCCTGGAGGAGTAGCTGTCCCAGCAGTAGCTGGTCGGAAGGATCGGATGGTCCGTCCGCTTGCAACGCCAATAACTCCGCCTGCGCTTTGGCCAAGTCGTGCTTCCGCATCAAGTAGTGCACCAGTTCGAAGCGCGTGGCAATACGTTGCTGGCGAGGTTGCTCATCCCAAACACCGTTGATGGCGTTGTTGTAGTAGCGGATGGCTTCGGCATAGTCGCCACGGCGAGCATGCAGTCGTGCCAGCGCCAGATTCACCTCGCCGCTGGCAGGTTCTTCTTCCCACAGACTGATCAAGTGGGAGCGCGCCTCGTTCAAGCGATTGGCCGCCAGCAACGCCTCGGCAAGGCGCAGCCGGTATTCGTCATTCTCGCGATCGTAGGTCAGCGCCGTGCGATAGTCGTCGGCGGCAAGCGATGGCAGATTGACTTGCATCGCCTCGTTGCCGCGGTGGAACCATCGTTTTGCGAGAGAAGCTTCGGTGGCGCGGTGTTGCCGAACCACATACTGCGTGAAGGCAAAGCCCGCGAAAATCAGGAACAGCAGGATCGTCAGGGTTATCCGAGGAGAGCCCGCACCTTGGTTGCGGCCGCATGCCGGACAACTGTCGGCTCCTGGAGGAATTTCCTTGCCACAAGTCTGACAGCGTGTGACAGCCGGCGAGCTTGTAACCGTGGAAGACATGATACGTGGCGTTCTCTTACTGTAACAAGAGATGCGCACAGACGGTAGTGGTGCAGTTTGAAAATGAGCGCCCTTGAACGTCGGCACGGACGGCGTAAACTTAGGGCATGTCAGAGAAGCGAACAAAATCCGACAAAGCACAGCGACAGGCCAATCACCTCGAAGAGAAGGCGTCCCGCCGTCCAGGCGATATGCCGCAACTGATCGCTGATGGCACCTTGCAACGCTGCTCAGTTTGCGGGTATCCGTTTCCGGCTGACGTACACCCGTCTATGAGTGTGGCATTCGCAGAACATCTGAGCAAGTCCCACAAGCCTGGCCAAACATCCGAGGACTTCTCCCAAGCCGCTGTGCGCGTCGTCAAAGAGGCTACCGAGCGAAAGTAAATTCCATTTGCTGGGTCTTGTTGAATAGCTTGGCAAACTTCTGCCGGAAATCGTCCATCGTGTCACACAGCTTCATGATCGTTACAACTTTCGTGATCTGATCGTGAACTTTGTCCCTGCCGAACTTCTTGAGCCACTGGTGGTGGTTTTGGAGATAGTGCGGATCAGGATTTTTCTTTCGCAGTTCTTTTCCAATATCAGCATCAATCGCATCGTAAACGAACATCATCACGTATTTTCCCCATCGTAAAGGTCTAGCGCGGGGCGAGTAGTGAATTCCTTCCAGTCGAGCCAATTCGTACCAAAACTCGTCTGGAAACATCCGAGCCCACTCCTGCAATTCGTCCGCAATAAACGCCTGCAGTTTTAGCTGATATTCCTGCTTCTTCTTGAACTTGTCATATCCTGTCGCCTCGTCGATTAGCGCGATAATTCCGACCTTGGCACAAGCTCTAATAACGATTTCGGCTTGTAACGCTAGGTTCTTCTGTTTCCCCCTCAGCAACCCCTTATCGCGGGCATCGAGATAGCGTTCACAAATCTCTATCAGCGTCGTGGCTTCAAATCCGTTAGCTACATACTGCGTTCCCGGTACGCGAAACGGGATTATCGCGCCCAGGTCTAAAGGCTTGTCGGCAAAGGCTTTAGCTTGAAAGTAATCCGCCAAACCACCGCTTTCACGACCAGCACTCAGTACACGAACGACCTCCCGCTGGGTGAGAACCCGCCTGAAATCGTTGAGAACATGACACTCCATCTCCACGTTTCCAATCGTGAGCTTGCCCCTAAAAAGAGAGAACGGCATCTCCGGGGCGCTGTTTTTTGGTTCCTCGTCTTCTGGTGGTAGCTTACCCGCCTTCGCCCATCGTGCCGCAATAGCCTTCTTGGCAATCTCTTTCCTTCGCTCAGGGGTGAGCACGTTTGCACGAGCGGTACCCCCCTTGGTGGCTCCCAGCTCCGAAAGCTTCTTGGCTGCTTCGCTAGTTAGATTGGCCATATGTCAAATATACTTGCTCGCCAAATTATTGTCAAATACTTTCTCGGGCAAGTATTGACAAACTCCGCGAGCAAGTATAATGTCATCTCATTATGAATCGCCTGACCACGGATAAGCGGGTTCAAGTTATCTCGGCGCTGGTCGAGGGCGTCTCCGTCAACGCAACCTGTCGCATGACCGGAGTTGCCAAGCATACCGTCCTGAAGCTGCTCCGCGATATTGGTTGCGCAAGCGCCGCCTACCATGACCGCCACGTGCGCAACGTCCGTGTCCGCCGCTTGCAATGCGATGAAATCTGGCAATTCGTGGGCGCGAAGAGAAAGAACGTAAGCCCCGAGCAACAGGCGCAGGGCTGGGGCGACGTTTGGACCTGGGCAGCGATTGATGCCGACACAAAACTGTGCGTCACGTACTACATCGGCGACCGGGGCAAGTATTCGGCCTACAACTTCATGCGAGATGCCGCAAACCGTATCGTAGGCCGTCCTCAGATCACCACAGACGCGCATAAGCCCTATCTACAGGCCGTTGAGGACTGCTTCGGAACGGAAGTCGATTACGCGCAGCTTCATAAAATCTATGGCGCAGCGACTCCCGACGAATCGCGCTACAGTCCAGCAACCTGCATCGGCTGCGAGATGAAAACCGTCATGGGTGATCCTGATCCCAAGCATGTCAGCACGTCCTATGTGGAGCGCCAGAATCTCACGATGCGCATGTCCATGCGCCGTTTCACTCGCCTGACCAATGGTTTCAGCAAGAAACTGGAAAACCACGGCCATGCCGTGGCCCTATACTTCATGCACTACAACTTCTGCCGTGTTCACAAGACTTTGCGGGTTACGCCAGCGATGGAAGCCGGATTAACGGATCACGTTTGGACGTTAGAAGAATTGGTCGATTTGTTGAAAACAAAGGAACTTAAAGTTTTGTAAAGTGCCTTGCAATTGAGAACAACTGGGGCTACTCTATATGTGCGGATGGGTAAAGCCTGAGGAGACCGCGACGCTTCGCAAGAGGTATCGTAAACGCGCTGTAGGCGCGTCGGACTCAGGGGCCATCCATGGCATATATAAAGCTCCCGGTTTCGGGAGCTTTTTTAATGATTTCAGCGCGAACTTCGGCAGTCGTCTATCTCGATGAAAGCGGCGACTTGGGATTCAAGTTTGATGCCCCATACCGCAATGGTGGCTCCAGCCGTTACCTCACATTAGCAGCGATGTGTGTTCCATCGGGAAAGGAGCAACCTCCCGAAACGTATCATTGCTGACCTCTATACAAAATTTAAATGGTCCCCCACTAAGGAGAAGAAGTGGGCGGATATGTCGCCCACCCCTCGAACAGAGTTTGCAGAAGCAGCTCTCAAGCTTTGCACGAAGCATCGAGATATTCATTTACACGCAATGGTCGTGAAGAAAGAAAACGTCGGAAAGCATATCCGTAAAGACCCAAACAAGCTCTATAACTTCATGACCAAGCTTTGCCTGCTTGATCGAATGGCAATCTATGAGCAGGTAACTCTCGTGCCCGATCCCCGTTCAATCAAAGTAGAAAGCGGGAACAGTCTAGTCGATTACCTGCAAATAGAATTGTGGTTCACAAAGGGAGTCCGAACAGTTTTGATCTCTAAGCCCACCGACAGCAGAAACAGCAAAGAACTTCAGTTCACTGACATGCTTGCCGGGCTTGTACAGAACCGTTTTGAAGATCGACGGTTTGAAGAAATCAGGACAGTGCTCCCCGTTCTCAGGCTCAATAGGCTGTTTTTCAATCCCTGATTTCAAACTGCACCACTACCGCACAGACGCGAACGCGAGCTACCGAGGGAGGATTACCGCGGTTACAGTTTCGTGCTTCGCAAGCGCAGTGCGTTGCTGATCACCGAGACCGAGCTGAAGCTCATAGCCGCAGCGGCGATAATGGGGCTGAGCAGGATGCCAAACTTCGGATATAGAATGCCCGCCGCAATGGGCACTCCCACCGAGTTGTAGATGAACGCGAAGAACAGGTTCTCGCGGATGTTGCGCATGACGGCGCGGCTCAACCTGCGGGCGCGCACCAGCGCGGCTAGATCGCCTTGCAGCAAGGTAATACCAGCGCTCTCCATGGCGACGTCGGTTCCCGTTCCCATCGCGATGCCGACTTGCGCCTGCGCCAATGCAGGTGCATCGTTGACCCCATCGCCCGCCATCGCTACAACTCTGCCCTGCTGCTGCAGCTTCTTTACCACTTCTACCTTGTGATCGGGTAACACGCCGGCTTCGAAGTCATCGATACCGAGCTGGGTCGCTGTAGCCTTCGCTGTAGTCTCACTGTCGCCGGTGAGCATGACTACGCGCAATCCCTGGCCGCGAAGATCGCGAATTGCTTGGGCTGCTTCCGGCTTCACCGGATCGGCGACACCGAGAATCCCCGCCGCCCGGCCATCGACAGCGGCGAAGACCACTGTTTGCCCCTGATTACGCAAGCTCTCGGCTTTCGCCTTCAACTCCTCCGTGTCGATATTGAGTTCTTCCAGCAGGCTTTCATTTCCCACTGCAATTTCATGGCCGCCGACCCGACCCACCACACCGCGCCCCGTCAGCGATCGGAACTCCTCCGCTGGGATTAGCGAAAGGCCATTGGCCTGGGCTGCCTCGACCACGGCCGCAGCTAAGGGATGTTCGCTTCCTCGCTCCAGACTCGCAATCAGGCGCACCACGCGTTCTTCCGTTTCGCCGCCGACGGCAATCACAGACATCAGCTCCGGCTTGCCTTGGGTCAGCGTTCCGGTCTTGTCGAGCGCGAGCGTGTCGACTTTCTGCAGCGTCTCCAGTGCCTCGGCATTTTTGATGAGCACGCCGGCGCGCGCGCCGCGACCCGTTCCGACCATGATCGCGACCGGGGTTGCCAGCCCCAGCGCGCACGGGCAGGCGATGATCAGCACCGCGACAGCATTGACGATTGCATTCGCCAGCTGCGGCTCCGGTCCCTTGATAAACCACACCACAAACGTAATCACGGCCACAGCCAGCACCGCAGGCACAAACCACGCCGCAACTTTGTCGGCCAATCGTTGAATAGGTGCGCGACTACGTTGCGCCTGGCTCACCATCTGCACGATCTGCGCCAGCATGGTTTCGCTGCCCACGCGTTCGGCACGCATCAGCAACCAGCCGGTGCCGTTCACGGTGGCGCCGATGACTTTGTCGCCGGAATGCTTCTCCACCGGAATCGACTCGCCAGTCACCATCGACTCATCCACCGAACTGAGACCGTCAAGCACGGTTCCATCCACCGGAATCTTTTCGCCGGGACGTACCCGCAACTTGTCGCCTACCTTCACCTGATCGAGGGTGACGTCGTACTCACTGCCATCATCGCGCATAATGCGCGCCAGCTTGGGCGAGAGGTCGAGCAGAGCGCGGATGGCGCTGCTGGTGCGGCTGCGCGCCTTCAGCTCCAATACCTGTCCCAGTAGCACGAGGACGATGATCGCGGCTGCCGCTTCGAAATATACTTCCGGCTGTCCGCCCATCCCGCGCATCGACGGCGGAAAGATGCCGGGAAGAATGGTGGCGACCGCGCTGTAGATATATGCCACGCCTACGCCCATCGCGATCAGGGTGAACATGTTCGGGCTGCGAAACTTGACAGAGGCCCAGCCGCGCTCGAAGAATGGCCAGCCGCACCACAGCACCACCGGCGTCGCCAGCGCGAACTCAATCCAGGTCGCCAGCCGCGGCGAGAGCACGTGCATCAGTGGGCCCATGCGCAACATCGCCAGAGCCACCAGGGGAACGCCGAGCAGCACACTCGTCCAGAAGCGGCGCGTCATCTGACGCAACTCAGGGTTCTCTTCCTCCGCCGCGGTTGTGGTCATCGGCTCCAGCGCCATGCCGCAGATAGGACACGACGCCCGGCCCATCGCGCACGATCTCGGGATGCATGGGGCAGGTCCATTGCGTTTTGCCGGCCGCCATCGGAATGTCCGGCTCCAGCGCCATGCCGCACTTCGGACAGGCGCCGGGATGGTCCTGCCGGATCTCGGGATCCATGGGACAAACGTAGGAAGCACGCTTTTCGTCTGTCGCTTTTCGCCCTTCGCTCGCGACCGAAGACGGAGTACCTCCGGCCGATGGAACGCCTGATGTCCCGGACGCAGCCGACGGCGACGACAGGTACTTTTCCGGATCGGCCTTGAACTTCTCACCGCAGCCGCGTGAACAGAAGGAATAGGTCTTGTTGCCGTGGATGACGGTCGCAGCCGCCTTGGCGGGATCGACGCTCATTCCGCAAACGGGATCTTTCTCCTGCGTACGGGCGGCAACGGCCGCACCACCGATTTGCACCATACTCGACATGCCTGCGGGCCGGTGCGCAGGCGAAAGATACTTGCGGGGATCGCGCTGGAACTTGTCCGCGCAACCGCGGGAGCAGAAGTGATAGAGCTTGTGCTCGAACTCCGCCGACGAGACAGCTTGCGCCGGATCGACCCTCATGCCGCAGACTGGATCCTTGTCGAATTTCTTGGGCACGGTGGCCGGAGCGGAAGCTGAGGCGGCGCCATCTGGGTCAGTCGGCAGATACTTCGCCGGAGACGCCATGAATTTCTGCATGCACCCTGGGGAGCAAAAAAAGTAGGTATCGCCCTGGTATTTCGCCTTACCACGTGCCTGCGGCGGGTCGACAACCATGCCGCAGACGGGGTCCTTGGCGGAAAAATCCAGGACCATGTTCTCCAGAGTCTCCTCGGGTTCGCTCATTGCCTCACTCTCTCGGTGCACCGTTGCTGCTGTTCACAAGTTGCAGCCATGCTCTATATTGAATGCGGAACCTCGCGCGTGGAACCGGCACGGCGTTCCCCACCTCAGATTCTAGATGCGGAAGCGGTTAGCAGGTTCCGTGTTTCCCTATCATTGCACGTTTGCGAGAGGCCAGTTCGATGACCGCTGTGGAAGTTTTGTTTCGGTATGGTATGCCACCCGGCGAGGCGGAGATGGGCGCTTTGGGACAGATCAGCGACGTCTATGGAATCCGGCGCGTCCGATTCAATGAAGAAGAACGGACCATCCGCGTGGAATACGATGCCACGCGTCTGAACGAGTCGACAGTGGAAAAGTTGTTGCGCAGCGCCGGTTTTGATATCCGCGAGAGATTGGCCCTGGTATAAGGCCGAGCACCTGGCTCGCGGCTACCCCCGGAATCCGCCCGTCTGCGGGAGCGCACATCGCGGCCGGTTCGGCATGACCCATTGAGTCGCCCGGCTGGCTCGATCTTTGACAGGTACATCCCGCTCCCGAACCGAACTTCGGTTCTACCCAAGCCTGGATCTGAGCTATCTTCTCTGCGTTTTATCGAAAATCTTCGTCCTATCGAAAAGGACTGGATTCTTCCCAGACTCGCTCGGCAACAACCTCGGTCACATCTGGATGGATGTGATACGCCGGGCTGAGGAAATCCTCGGGACGTATGCGGAAGAAAACAAAGGGCGAAGTGCTGAGGCTTGCCAAGCACTTCGCCCTTTGGCATTTCACAGCTTTATTATGAGGTCTCGGAGGACTAACGACCGGTCGCCGCGAAATGTTAAGAAAGCCGATTTATCGGGAAACACACTACCCAAATAATAAGGGTCACTCGAGGACGTGAACTCTGGCCGAAATTCACGTCCGAGTGACCCTATGCGCCACTTCGTCTGGGCTTATAGATTGCATCCACCATGCCAATTCGCCAGTTAACAAAACAAAAGACTTCTGCGTAAGGTTTCACAACGGAACTGGTAGAAGTTTCCAGTAACCCAGTAAAGTTTACCCTGTGCATAAATCAGGCCTATTGCATATAGCCCTTAAGTGCTGGCATATTTCCCTATTTGGTCCCGGGTCAGTATCGACCTTTCTGAGGTGGCCAACGGCCCAGTGCGACACCGCTGCACTTTGGATCGGGTTCTCGCGACTTTCGGATCGACGGAAGCGGCCGGATAAAAACTCGCACATATCCGCAATGCGCAATGGCATCACCAGTTCCCACCAAGCCAGCTCGCCTGATACACTTGCACGGCCCTAAACCCTCCCAATGCGTACCCCATCAGGCTCCTCGTCAAGCACACCGAAGATTCGCCTTGTGCTGCTTTGGCATATGCATCAGCCCTTTTACAAAGACATGGTTACGGACGAGTATCGTCTGCCTTGGGTGCGACTGCATGCGCTGAAAGACTACTACGGCATGGTCAAGCTGCTCGACGAATTCCCTGAAGTTCACCAGAACTTCAACCTGGTGCCGTCTCTGGTGGCACAAATTCAGGATTACGTTTCCGGTCAAGCGCACGACCCGTTTCTCAACCTGGTGGCCAAGCCGGTGGCCGAGCTGACACCTGCTGACCGGCGATTCGCGTTGCAGTACCTGTTCCAGGCTAACCCGGTCAACATGATTGGGCGTTACCCCCGCTATCGCGAGTTGTGGGAGCGATATCGGACGACCGCGGACCGTCCTGAGGGCGCTGAATCCTACTTCGTCACCCGCGATTATGCCGACCTGCAAGTGTTGTCGCAGCTGGCGTGGTTCGACGAGTTCTTCCTGGCTGAATCCGATATTGCCGCTCTGATGCAAAAGGGCGAAGACTTCACGCGCGCCGACCAGGAACTGGTGATTGCCAGGCAACGCGACATCCTGGCGAAAGTTTTGCCGGCGTACGCTGACGCGGCGCAGCGCGGCTCCGTCGAGCTTTCCGCGACGCCTTACTACCACCCGATCCTGCCCTTACTGTGCGACACCAATGTTTGCGCCGAGTCCTCGCCAGGGCTCAGCCTTCCCACCCGCCGCTTCCGCCATCCTGATGACGCCAGCTTGCAAATCCAGCGAGCCCTCGATTCTCACCAGGCTCTGTTTGGGGTGCGGCCCAAGGGTCTGTGGCCGTCAGAGGGCAGCGTGTCGGAAGAAGCGCTGAAGCTGGCCAGCCGGCAGGGCATCGAGTGGATGGCTACCGATGAAGGCGTGCTGGGGCGCTCCCTGGATTACAACTTTGCGCGCTATGACAGCGATCATTTGCAAGCCGATGCGGCCGAGCGGTTGTACAACATCTATCGCTATGAGAGGGACGGCACGCGAATGCACATGGTCTTCCGCGATCACCGCCTGTCGGACCTGATCGGCTTTGTCTATTCCGGAATGCCTGCGCAGGATGCCGCTAACCACCTGATCAACAACATCAAGGACTCCGCGCAGCCGGTGCTGGATCGCGGGAAAGATGCCGTCATCTCGATCATCCTCGATGGTGAAAACGCCTGGGAGTACTATCCGCAATCGGGCCGCGAGTTTCTGCGCCGCTTCTACGATGCCCTGCAGAGGGACCCGGAGATCGAGCCGGTCACCATCAGCGAGGCGATTGCGCGGCATCACGAGTTCAGCTTCGGCCAGTTGCACCGGCTGGTGCCTGGCTCCTGGATCGATGCCAACTTCAACGTCTGGATTGGCGCGCCGGAAGACAATCGCGCCTGGGACCTTCTGGCCGAGGCGCGTGATTATTATGATCGGCACTCCCATCGCGTCTCCGAAGCGCAGCGCCAGATCGCCTGGGAGGAATTACTGATTGCCGAAGGCAGCGACTGGAATTGGTGGTACGGCCCGGAGCATCATTCGGCCAACGATCGCGATTTCGACGAGCTTTATCGCAAGCACCTATCGAACGTCTATCACGCGCTGGAAGGTGTTCCTCCGGAAGAGTTGAACACGCCGATCATGAGCGGGGTGGTGCGGCCAAGTTACATTCCACAGACCGCTTATGTGCGGGCTCGCGTGGACGGCCTGGTGAGCGGCTATTTCGAGTGGATGGGAGCGGCCAGTTATACCTCCGACCAGCGCACCAGCGCCATGCATGGCAAACAGTTTCTGCTGGACGCGGTTTACGCCGGACTCGACGCCGACTCGGTATCGGGCCGGCTGGATTTTCATCATGGCATCCCCGACGGAGCCTATCGCCTGGTGATCAATCTTGAGGTTTGGAGTGAAAAGGCCGCTCGCAAGGCGACGCCCGACCCGTATCGCCTCACTGTGGATGCGCAAGGACCGAAGGTACAGCGATGGGTTCTGACCAATGGCGAGGAGCGGCATCGATTGGCAACCTTCTCCGCCGACAATGGCAACTCCAACACCAACGGCGTGGAGGTTGCGCTGGAACAGATTTTTGAGATGCGTGTGCCCTTCGATCTGATTGGGGCGCAAGATGGCAGCCGCATCCGCCTTCGCTTCGCCATTTGGCGTGAGCATTTGCCGGTGGACGCGCTGCCGCTGGAAGGCTGGATCGACCTGCATGCGCTGCCGGAAGATGAGTTGGAAACCAACCTGTACAGCTTCTCGCCACAGGACTGAAGGACCGGATCGAGGCCCGAACATTTGCCGGAATTCATCCAACCAGGGCAGCCGCACTACGAGGCGATCAGGTCTATCTCTTCATAGGCGCGTTCGCCGTGGAGCGACTGGTCGAGGCCCACCGTTTCGCTCGACACGTCCACTCTGACCGCGGTAAATCGGTTGATAATCGCCAGCATCACATAGGTGAATCCGAAGGCCCACACTGACGAAAATACAACCGCGACCGTCTGTTTGAACAGAAAGCTGGGGTTGCCGTGGAGTAGCCCATTGACGCCGTCGGGATTGAATGTCTGGTCGGCGAACACGCCCAACAAAATGATGCCAAGCATGCCACCCACTCCGTGGACGCCCCAGACGTCAAGCGCGTCGTCCCATCTCAGCTTGTTTTTCAGTTCCACCGCGAAATAACACACCCCGCCGGCAGCAATGCCGATCAAGACAGCGGCGCCGGGCGAAACGAAGCCAGCGGCGGGCGTGATGGTTGCCAGGCCGGCGACGGCGCCCGTTAGCAGTCCGAGCAACTTGGGCTTTTTCTCGCGCGTCCAGGCGACGATGAGCCACGCGATGGCCGCAAAGGAGGCAGCCAGGTCGGTGTTGAGGAAGGCTACAGCGGTTACCGAGTCTACTCGCATCTCGCTGCCGGCGTTGAAGCCGTACCACCCAAACCAAAGCAGCCCGGTGCCGAGCGCCACCATGGGAATGCTGTGCAGGCCGGCTTCGACTACGCGGCGCCGTCCTACGTAAAGCACGGAAGCAAGCGCTGCCATGCCGGCAATGTTGTGGACCACGATGCCGCCGGCGAAATCCTTGACTCCCCACTGCGCCAGCAATCCGCCGCCCCACACCATGTGCACAAAGGGAAAATAAACCAGCGTCAACCAGGCGGTGAGAAACAACATGTAGGCCTTGAAGGTCACGCGATTGGTGAATGCGCCTGAGATCAGCGCTGGCGTAATGATGGCGAACATCATCTGATAGGTGATGAAGACCAGAGACGGAATGGTGGGATTGGGCGACGCGCTCATAAGATTGGTATTGCGCAACAGGAACTGATGGCTATCGCCAATGATGCCGTGCCAGTCGCCACTAAAGCAAAGCGAGTAGCCATACACGTACCAAATCACCGTTGTCCAACCCATCGAGACGAAACTTTGCATCATGATGGCGAGAACATTCTTGCGCCCCACCAAGCCGCCATAAAAAAATGCCAGGCCGGGAGTCATTAACATCACCAGACTGGCGCATAAAATCATGAAGCCGGTGTTGCCCGTATCCAAATGCTGCATGGTACCTCCTCAGGCAGGGACAGTCTGCGCGCAACCGGCGTTCGGCGCAAGTTACTTAAGCGGCCCACGTCTTTTTCCGGAGAGAAGGGTAGATACGACGGTCAGCTAGCTGATCTTGGTCTCGAGCTCCGCCCACCGGGTATAGAGATGGTCAACCAATCGCTGCGCTTCGTCTAGTTCCGCCTGGGTCGCAAGCAGTTGCGCCGAGTCGCTGGCGATGGCGGGATCTTCGTAGGCGGCATGGGCCGCTTTAAGCTGCTCCTCGGCTGCGGCGATGCGCTCCTCCAAAGTTGCGTACTCGCGGGCTTCGAGGTAGGAGAGCTTCTTCCTGGCTGTGGGAGCTGCGGGCGGTGAGAAACCCGGGGCTGTTTCACGGTCAGGTGTTTTTGCAACTGACTTTGACCGGCGTTCCTGCTCCTCCTGCCAGGCTTCCCATTGCGAGTAATCGGCGAAGCGTCCGGCGGCGCCGAGGCCGTCGAGTCCGACCACCGTGGTCGAAACCCGGTCCAGCAGATAGCGGTCGTGGGTGACCAGCACCAGCGCTCCGCAAAATTCCAGGAGGCTCTCTTCCAGTACTTCCAGCGTGGGAATGTCGAGATCGTTGGTGGGCTCATCCAGCAGCAACACATCTGCCGGTTGCAGCATGAGCCGGGCAATCAGCACCCGCGCGCGTTCTCCTCCTGACAACCGGCCAACCGGCTGATTGAGTTGCTCTCCTGTGAATAGGAAACGTGCCGCCCATGAGGCAACGTGAATCACGCGATCCTGGTAAATCACCGAATCGCTGTCAGGCGCGAGGGCACGGCGCAGCGTTACCTCCGGATCGAGCATGCGGTTCTGATCGAAGTAGACGACCTGTAGGGCGTCGGCCGTGCGGATCTCCCCGCCGGTCGGGGCGAGCTCCCGAGAGAGCAGACGCAAGAGCGTCGTCTTCCCGCTGCCGTTGGGACCCACCAGGCCAACGCGCGTGCCGGCGGTAAGGATGAAGTCCACATTCGCAAACAGGGTGCGACCGCCGAAGTCGAACGAAACGTTTTCCAACTCGATCAGCCGCCGGGTCTTGCGCTCGGTCGCGGAGAAGTCGATGGCTGCACTGGCCATGCGGGTTCGCGCGTTCAGGTCCGCTAGCTCACCGATAAGTTGATTTGCCTTATCGATGCGCGCTTTTGATTTGGAAGTGCGCGCTTTGGGGCCGCGCCGCAGCCATTCAATCTCGCGGTGTACCCGATTCTCCAGCGCTTCCTGGTGTTTCGCCTGGGCATGGAGAAATGCCTCCTTCTCTTCCAGCAGCTTGCTGTAGTTGCCGGCGACTCGCAGGAGTCCGTCCGGATAGGCGCGGTTCAACTCGACCATGGCAGTGGCGACGTTTTCCAGAAAGTAGCGGTCATGGCTGACCACGACTGACGCGAATGGGGCGGACTGCAGAAGCTCCTCCAGCCATTCGATCGCGGCCAGGTCGAGGTGGTTCGTCGGCTCGTCCAGCAGCAGGATGTCCGGCTGTTGTACCAGGGCTTCAGCGATAGCGAGCCGCTTCCGCCAACCTCCGGAAAGCGATTCCGCGGCAACATCAAGGTTCTCGAAGCCGGCGCGCCCCAGGGTCTCGGCCAGGCGAGCCTGCCACTCGTCGGGAGGAACGGCAGAGCGTTGCAGCGCTGCCTCGATAACGCCGCGCACCGTCTGACCGGTTGCGAACTGCGACTCCTGTTGCACGTGGCTGAGGCGAGCGCGTTTGCGCAGCGCGACTTCTCCGCCATCGGGCTCAATTGCGCCAGAGAGAATTTGCAGAAGAGTCGATTTGCCCGAGCCGTTGGGTCCGATCAGTCCGATGCGATCGCCTTCGGCAATGGTGAAGGCGATACTGCGGAAAAGCGGCGTGGCCCCGTAGCTCTTCGAAATACCTTGTGCATTCAGAATCGGTGGCAAGTCTTACAGCTTCCTTTGCAAGCGTCATTTTAGGATAGCAGGGCCTTCACGCGGAGATGAGTTGCCGCCTGCACGACCAGAGATCCCTTAACTACTCGCTGCCCTTCAACAGCAACTGCTCGGCGGGTGAGAAAACCTGCGCGCGAATCATCATCGTGCTCAGCAGGGAAGTGAGGCCCGACGACGCCAGAATCATGGCGATCACTACGAACTGATAGATCGCCGCGTAGAGCGGGCTCGCTCCGGAGAGCAACATGCCGGTCATCAGCCCGGGAATCCAGACGATGCCCAGCGAGCGCAGATTGTCGATGGCGGGAATGAGCGAGGAGTGAACGCTCGACTCGGCATAGCTGCCGACTGTATTCTCCGGGGCCGCGCCCAGGGCCAGAGCCGTCTCGATCTCGCCCGCATGCGCCAGTACCTCCGAGCGGAAGCGATTGAGCGCGAGTCCATTGGTGTTCATCGCGTTGGCGATAATCATGCTCCCAACCGGAATGAGCGTGGTCACGGCAGTGTCGATGACGCCGGCCCAGGTCATCACCGCGGTCACCAGCCCCGCACCGGCAGCGATGGAGTAAGTCGAAACCTTTTGCGCTCCGGGAATATTCTTGGCGCGCCGGGCCGAGATCGATCCGGCTGCGATAATCATGCCCACCAGCAGGAAGATGCTGCTCCAGCGGGGCGCTTTCAGCAGCAACATCAGGATGGAGCCGACCGCTATGATCTGTACCAGGCCGCGCACCAATGCGATGGCGGCATCGCTTTCCAGATGAATGTTGCGGCGTCGTGCCAGCAGGACAACGGCCAGCGCCAGCACCGAGGCGATCGCGGCCTGCGCCAGGCCAAACGTGATCTGCGAATGGAAGAGCGACTTAAGCACCCAGCACCTCCACAGTTGTACCCAGCTGTACCAGGCGTCCGGCTTCCAGGATGGCGACACGGCGGCACAGGCGTCGGGCCTGGTCGCGGTCGTGCGTCACCAGCACGGATGTAAGTGAATTGCGGTTGACCAGATCGTGAACCAGTTCTTCAACCCCCGCCTTCGCCTGCTCGTCGAGCGCCGACGTGGGCTCGTCGAGTAGCAAGACCTCTGGCCGGTTAGCCAGCGCACGTGCCAGCGATACTCGCTGCTGTTCTCCGCCGGAAAGATTGGCGATATTACGACTGGCGAACCCGGGCAAGCCGACATGCTCCAACAGACTGGCGATCTCGGTGTCCGGCAGCGTCTCTCCACGTTGCGCCGGACCAAAACGCAGGTTAGATCCGATGTCCCCGGGAAACAGAAACGGCCGCTGCGTAACCATGCCGACGCGGCGGCGCAACTCGCGCGGGGGAATCCGGCGGTAGTCTTCGCCCTCGAGAAAAACCATGCCGCTGGTGGGCTCGTCCAAACGATTCAGCAACCGCAGAAACGAGCTCTTGCCCGAACCGCTGGGCCCGACGATTCCCAGCAATTCGCCGCGTTGAACTTCGAGCGAAATCTCGCTGACAATCCAAACCTCGCCCACGCGCCGCCCCAGGCGCTCGGTTCGCAGCACCGCTGCGTCAGGCGGCACGCCGGGCGAAGCGTTCATCAGTCGAGATGTCCATAGTAGATTTTGGTTTCGTACTCGATCACGACGTGACCGTCGACGGCGTGGGTCGAGAACAGATCTGGTAACGCGGCGATCATCGCTTCATAGCCTTCGCCGGACTTGGGAATGTAGGACGAGGAGAGCAGTCGCCCACGCAGTCCGTCGAAATCAAGCCGCTGCAGATTGTGCTGCTGAATTCGCTGCATTTCGTGCGGTCCGAAAAAGTGCTGCAGGGTGGCGTAATTGATCAGCTTGTGAGTGACGCGCTCGTAGTCGGTCGAGTGCTTGCGCACGAAGGCCTCGTAGGCGTGCAGAAAGGGCGTAGATTGGCTATCGCGGTCATGCCAGACCAGCACCGCCCATCCTGCCGGCTTCAGAATACGGGCAAATTCAACCCGCGCTTCGCGTGGCCGGAACCAATGAAAGGCTTGTCCGGCGACAACGAAATCGACACTGCCGGGCGCGAGCGTGCTGGCCTCGGCGCTGCCGTCGACCATGCTGAAGTTGGGATAAGCAGCAAGATATTTTTCGCCGGCCAACCGCATCTCGCGATTGGGTTCGACGCCGATAACCCGGTTGCCGTTGTCGAGAAAAACTTCCGCCAGCATGCCCGGACCACAGCCAATGTCGGCAATGACGTGCGCAGGTTGTAAACCGCAGGCCTGCTGCAGCGCCTTGACGACGTCTTGGGAGTAGTGCGGGCGGTATTTGGCGTAGTCTTCCGCGCGATCGGTGAAGCGTGCGATGGTATTGGGATCAGGATCAGCCATTCATCCAAGAATGATATCGTAGCCGGAGCCATGAAACGAGGCATGCTCCCGAAAACGCCCCTGATCACGGCCATCTGTGAAGTCATCCGGCGGATTCCGCGAGGCCGCGTTAGCACCTATGGGGCCGTCGCCAAGGCGGCGGGCTATCCGCGCTGCGCCCGCCACGTCAGCCGTGCCCTCAACCAGGTGGGCGGATTGCCTTGGCAGCGAGTATTAGGCTCGGGAGGGCGGATTTCGCTGCGCGGAGAGTCGGCCATGGAGCAACGCTTTTTGCTGGAAGCCGAAGGAGTTCGCTTCAAGGGCCGGCGGGTGGATATGAAAGTGTTTGAGTATAGGTTTTTGGCAGTTGGACGGAAGGCGGGGAAGAAGGCCGGGCCGAAATCCGCCTTAACGCGAAAGTAGTACGAAGCCCCAGTTTTTTCCGGATTCAACCAGCACAGCGATGCCGTAGAATTAAGAAGTAGCTCACGACAAAGTCAGGTCATATGTTTACTCCGGGCCGATTAACACTCCTTGCCATCCTGGTTCCTTTCCTGCTCGCGGGATCTCTTTTAGCCCAGCGTTACCCGGAACGCGACCATACGGTCTTTCATCGCACGCCACCCGCTCAGGCGAAGCACCAGATTCCGCCAGGCTCCACTTCGCGAACCCATTTGGCGCCTTCGACGACAGCCACCAACAACGGCGCTCACGCCGCTAGTCCCGCAGCCAGCCAAAGCGGCTCCTACAGCGGCGCATCGCCCGGCGGCAAGCCAGGCGTTGGGACTCAGCCGGATACCAACGAGCATCCGTCGCAGTAGCCAGCGCTCAATAGTTCAGGCGGAAGTTGAGCACGTGCCAGTTGAGCAGGTAAAAGGCATAGCCGACGCAGGCCACCACCAGTAGCGTGTTCCAGACTTTGGTCCAAAACCAGAGCCCCTCTTCCTTCCACGCTCGCAGGCAGAAGGAAATCGAAATCAGTCCGCCTACGACTCCCAGCGCTCCCAGCAGTTGCAGCAGGTGCAGCTTCCTGTCGAAGTGGCTGCTCAAAAGTGCGATGTCGTCTTGCACCGACATGAGCCAGGTAGTGAAGCCGGCCAGGCATATCAGGTTCAACATGCAGACCAGCCTCACCCAGGTGCGCAGGCTGCGGTACTGCTGCGAAAATTCGGCGCGATAGCCGTAGTGGGAGCGCAGCATCGCGTTCAGCGGCCAGAACAGAAGCGTCAGGACGAACATGGCAGCGGCGAAAGCGATCACCGTCAGATTGAGGATTTGATTTTTCAGCGCCGGGACGAGCTGGAAGACAAAGATGGGAAGATCGGTAACGATGATCTGGCGTCCGGCATAATCTTTGATGAACGCCAGGTGCGATTGCCCGCTGATGTCGCGGAACAGTAACGGCCCGATTTCCTGGAAGTGCTTGGGATTTCCCGCGAAATCCTTGGCCTGATCGATGCTGATGGTGCCGTCGGAATTGGCGTTGACCTCGGCTTGATCGAGCGAGTTGATGACGGCGGCCACGTTGGTCTGCGAGCGGCGGCTCAGCCAGTACAGTCCTTCCACCGATTTCGCATCCTTGGCGGCATCGCCCACCCTTTCTCCCGCCGGGGGAGTGTAGGGGAAGTAGCGATTCAGAAAGCCTTGCCACAGCGCCGAGCGGCCCGGGAAGCCAGGCTTGCCTTCGCTGTTGTAAGAGATGAAAAAGCCGAGGTGATCGTCGGGCATCAGATGCAGGTCGCTATGGAACCATTGCGTGTCGCCGCCATGCCCGATGATGCGATGGCCATTGTGCGACTCTTCATAGAAGCCATAGGCCATGCCGTTCAGTTCGGGCACCAGTCCAAAGGCTCGGGAGTGCATCAGCCGAGTGGTCTCCGGCTTCAGGATGCGAGCCCCGTTGTATTCCCCATCCTGCAAGTGCGCCAGGATGTAGTGCGACATGTCCTCGGCAGTCGTCGATAAGCTGCCTGCCGGCCACGCCTGCACGAATTCAAAGCTCTTCGCCAGTTGCGACGCTTTGTTGTAACCCTCCGACATCAGCGGCTTCAGATTTTCAGGCAGCGGCTGGCGAAACGTGCTGCGTTGCATGTTGAGCGGCTTGAAAATGTTCTGCTCGACGTAATCGTCGAACGGCATGCCGGAGACGCGCTGCACAATATAACCCGCCAGCGTAGCGCCATAATTGGAGTACGCGGGTGTCGTGCCGGGAGGGAAGATCTGTTCCGGCAAATGCGTTCGCAAGTATTCCTGCAACGGACGCATGTCTGCGGCATCGGCGACGAATAGTTCTTTCAGCGTCTCTTCAAATCCCGGCGTATGCGTCATCAGGTCTTTCATGGTGATGGGCTTATCGAAGGTCGCGGGAATTTTGAAGTCGAGATAATCGTTTACATCGCGGTTCAAGTCGATCTTGCCTTGCTCAACCAGTTGCATCACCGCGGTCCAGGTGAAGGTCTTGGAAATCGATCCCGGGCGAAAGAGCGTCGCGTCGACCGTAACTGGCTTCTTGTTCTTGACGTCGGAGTAGCCATAGCCTTTGGCAAAGAGCACCTTCCCGTCTTTCACAATTAGAACCACGGCACCGGCAATGTCATCGCGCTGCAACTCAATGGGAATGAATCCGTCGAAGAAGGCTTCCACATCTTCTTTAGTGAGTTGGGGCGTAGTCTGCGGCTCTGCGAGGGTCGGCGGAGCAGCCGCTTTTTCCGTTGTATGCGGAGCTAGGATTTGCGGTTCTTGCGCCGAGACTAAGAGCGGGGAAACCACGAGGGCGCAAAGAAGACTCAGGGAAGCGACGCAACCCAATCTATTCATAAATTGAACCTGTGAGTTGTTCCCAGAGTACTACGGAGGCTAGGAACCCGGGATCACAATTGATGAGGACATGTAATCAACCTGAGGCTTACCTTCGCGTGAGGGTCGAATTATTCGCAGCGAGAGTCCACGAATTGCGCCAAAGGCTTATAGCCTATAATGGCCGCGACCTGAACCAGGTTCTACCCTTGGTTACCGCTCGGCTTGGACTCAGCTCACATGGACAGACGAACTTTACTGAAGCACCTGGCGGCGTTTCCCGTGCTGTCGCGCCGATGGCCAGATCTGACCGCGCTGTTGCCCGCGGCTCTCCCCGCAAAACCTCTGCGCCGCGTGCGGCCGTCCGATCCGGCGTGGCCGAGCGCCGCCAGCTGGCAGAACCTGAAGCAGCAGGTTGGTGGACGACTCGTGCCCGTGGAGTTTCCCTTGGCAGCCTGTCAGACTTCATCCGTCAGCGCCGCCTGTCAGGATGTTCTGACGAACCTGCGAAATCCTTACTACGTCGGCGACCAGCCGGGACTGACCCAGACTTTGGCCTGGGTGGACGCCTGGACGACCCGCCCGAGTGTTTACGCGGTGGCAGCCAGCAGCGCCGACGACATTGCCGCAGCGGTGAATTTTGCCCGCGAGAATCGCCTGCGCCTGGTCGTCAAAGGCGGTGGTCACAGCTATCAGGGCACTTCGAACGCCGCCGACTCGCTGCTGATCTGGACCCGCCACATGGACGACATCACCCTGCACCCGGCATTTGTTCCGCAGGGATGCAGCGGTTCACATCCGCCGCAGCCCGCCGTGACGCTGGGCGCGGGTGTGATCTGGATGCACGCCTACGATGCGGTGACCACCAAGGCCGGTCAGTATGTTCAGGGTGGAGGCTGCACTACGGTTGGCGTAGCAGGTCTCGTCCAGAGCGGAGGCTTCGGCAGCTTCTCCAAGCACTATGGCACGGCGGCCGCAGGCTTGCTGGAAGCCGAAGTCGTCACCGCCGACGGCAAGATTCGCATCGCCAACGCCTGCACCAATCCGGATTTATTTTGGGCGCTGAAAGGCGGTGGGGGCGGAACCTTTGGCGCAGTGAGTAAAGTTACACTGCGGGTCCGCGAGCTGCCTGAGTTTGCCGGCGGCGCCATCTTCACCGTCAAGGCCGCGTCGGACGCCGCTTATCGCCGTCTGGTGCGACAGTTTGTTGGCTTCTATCGCGAACGGCTCTTCAACGACCACTGGGGTGAGCAAGCCCACGTCCGCCCCGACAATTCGCTGGAGATCATGATGGTGTCGCACGGCCTGACCACTGAGCAGGCCAGAAAACTCTGGCAACCGTTTCTCGATTGGGTGGCAGCTTCGCCGGGCGATTACACTCTGGCAGCACCGCCGATTATCGGAAGCATGCCGGCGCGGGCCTGGTGGGATCCGGCGTGGCGGGAGCAGCATCATCAACAGCATGTTTTCATCTCTGACTCGCGTCCCAACGCCCGGCCCACTGACGCGTGGTGGAATGGCGACGGAGGCCAGGTAGGATGGTCGATCTATGGCTACCAATCGCAATGGCTGCCGGCATCGCTGCTCGACGACAGTTCGCAAGAGCGGTTCGCCAATGCATTGTTCGCAGCTTCCCGCTATTGGGAGGTGGAGTTGCACTTCAACAAAGGGCTGGCTGGCGCGCCCGCCGAAGCCATAGCCGCGGCGCGGGATACTGCAACGAATCGCGCCTTGCTCGACGCCTTTGCGCTGGCCATCATAGGCTCCGGCCGGCAGGGAAAGTGTCCCGGAATTCCCGGCCATGAGCCGGACGTTGCCGTCGCTCATAAGGATGCCGCCGCCATCGGGCAAGCGATGGATGAACTACGGAAGGTCGCTCCTGATCGCGGTTCCTACGTCTCCGAGAGCAACTTCTTCGAAGACGTATGGCAGCAATCCTTCTGGGGTTCGAACTATCCCAGGCTACAAAAGGTGAAAGCAAAATACGATCCCGACGGCCTGTTCTTCGTACACCATGGAGTGGGCAGCGAAGGCTGGAGCGCCGACGGCTTTACCCGCCTGGTCTGACGGTGCACCGGTTTCAGTGGTTCGCCTACCAGGTGTTATACGCGGTGCCGTCGCTGGAGCTCTGCTCGCTGCCGCTGTGCACATCGATGATGCCGGGATCGGTCTGATCGGGCGACATGATGCTCTCATCGGTGACCGGCACCCAGCTGTCGCGCGCATTGGTGAAAGGGTCTTTGGGCAGTTCCTTGAGGTAACCGGCGTCAACCAGATCCTGCAGCGTGGTCGGCGCCTTCTGCTTGTCGAGCGTGTACTGGTCGATCAGCGAGCGCAGGGTGTAGAGATCGTCGCGCAGCGCGGTCTCCTTGGCGTGGAGAATGGACGATGTGTAATTCGGGATAGCGAGCGACAGCAGAATGACGATGATGCTGATCACCACCATCAGTTCGATGAGCGTAAAGCCGCGCTGTAGAAAACGCCGTTTCATAGGACTGCGAAAGCTATCTCGCGCCGGTCGAGAAGCGCCTCATTTCCCAACCTACCACGTTTTGTACTTCGTTCCATCCAAGCCCGTGCCTTCGGACTTGGTATAGACGTCGAAGACATTCTGCTCGCCCCAGGAGTCGGAGTCGGGGTCGTCCTGCATGGAGCGCAAGCCCCATTCGTCTTTGCCGGTCATAGGATCGACCGGAATCCGTCGCAAGAATCGCATTTTCTTGCCGTTGGCGTCTACGCCTTTCACCAGGGTCTCGAGATCGGGAGGATAGCCCTGGCTATCCACCTTCACCTGAAAGGCTCCGCGGTCGGCAGCGTCCTTGTAACGGTCGATGGCGTCGCGCATCTCCCACAGGTCACGGCGTAACTCGCGCTCTTTGTTGCGCTGGATGACGACGCGCATTACAGGCGTGGCCACCGCCGTCAGAATCATCAGAATCGTCATCGCGACGATGAGTTCGACGATGGTGAAGCCCCGGCCACGAAACCCATCCCGATTTGGGGCAGCTTCGGAAACGCCAGGTCGTGCGACGGCTAAAACGCGATGGGAGTGGCGGAAAAGCACTGTCTCTATTTTAGTCCTTCCTCGCGCTCGTGGAGGCACTTGGGCAGCGAGCCCAGAGGCTGCCGCAAACGCTTGAAAAGCAGAACCCTTGCCGCCCGCAAGGAATTCTGGCGACAATCGACGCTCACCGGGCCGACCTGCCCTCGGAGCCTGGGTTCGAGGTGAGTGAGGCCCGCTGACCCGAGTCGCCACCTGTTGGTTAGACGGCGCTCCTAGTGAACCGTCACGATGGCTTGCGAGCCGCTGGCCGGCACAGTCTGCATGGCGGCGTTCTTGATCAGAGCGCGGTTGATGCTCAGGGTGGACTGCCCCGGAGCGCGCGCCTGGAAGGTCAGGGTAAAGACCGATCCGTCGCCGGAAATGCCGGGGGCTCCCGGCGGACGCGATGCCGTCAGCTGCAGAATGCCCGCCATACTGTCATCGCGGTTCACCAGCGCGACCGTCTGGTTGTCCTGCGAAAGCATAGTCCCGCTGGAAACGTTCACCAGTTGCAAGACGCGGGGGTTGTATAGCAACTGTACCGGCACGGAGAAGACATTCTGCCCGCCGGTTATGTTCACATTGACGGTGAAGGTGGAACCCACCGCTTGATCCAGGGTAGGCGGATCGAAGCTCAGGATTGCGCTGCCCGGCGGCGCAGAAGCCGCGGTCGGCTGAACGTTTGCCGACGGCGTAGCATTCGCTTGCGGCTGGGGTTGCGGAACTCTCGGTCCCGCCGGGTTGTTCAGGGCTCCCTGAGGATTGCCGGACTGGCCGTTGACGGGCTGCGGATTAGCAGCCTGGGAATTGTCGCGCCGCAACGAAATCGTGTTGGCCGTGCCCACATCGATGGCCTTCAGGTTGCTGGCATTCAAGTCTTGAGCCCGCACAATGTGCGGTATCAGGATGAAGACGATCTCGTTGTCATTTACCTCTTTCGTTTCTTCAGAGAAGAGATACCTGAACAGCGGAATGGAAGCCAGTCCAGGGATGCCGGATAGCGACTTGGTCTGGGTGTTCTCCAGGATGCCGCCCAGAATGTTTACTTCCCCTTCCTTAAGCCGGATCTCGTTCTCGATCTTGCGTTGTCCAATGACCGGCTGGCTGATGCCGCCGATGTTCTGGTAGGAATCGATGGCCGAAATGTCGACCGCCAGCTTCAGGGTGACTTCGTCCAAGCCGTGCACGCGCGGCGTGATATCGATGTTGACACCGACGTCGATGTAGTTGAACTGCGTGTTCACCAGTGGGTTGATGCCGACGCCGCCGATCCCGGGTTGGAACGAACCAGTAGCCACCGGCACGCGTTCACCGATTTTCAGTGAGGCCTTCTGGCCGTCGGACGCGCGAATTTCCGGCTGCTGAATGAGCTTACTGCTGTTGTCGCTCATCAGGAAGTTGGCTGTGGCCGTCGGAATGGTGACAGAAAAGTTGGTGGCATTGAGATTGCCCAGCGTGTTCAGGGTGATCTGCCCGGCGGTGCTGCCGGTGGAAGTTGTAGCCGTCCCGCCATTTCCCGCATTACCAGCCACGGTCGTGGTGCTCGTCGTCGGGGTGGACTGCTGAAGACTGACCGAGACGCTGGTCGGCGGATTAATGCCCAGGTTGCGCATCTTGTCGCGCGTGACCTGCATGATGGCGATTTCGACCACAACTTCCGGCCGCGACTTGTCGAGGTCCTCAACCAGCTTGCCCGCCATCGCGATCTGGTCGGGTGTGCCGCGCACCACAATCGCCTGCTGCGACGGAAACTGCTGCAGGCGCTGGGTGTCGAGCAGCGTGCGAAGAATATTGACCAGATCCTGTAATTCGTTGGGCTGGGAAAGATTGGTCAGATAAAAAGTGCGGATTACGCTCTGCTCCAGCTCCTTGCGCTTGGCCGGACTGTCGGTGGCCACGAATATGGTGTTGGGTGTCACCGGCCGCCAGAAGGTTTTCGACTCCAGCGCGGTAATCTCCAGTGCCTCCTGGAGGGTGACCCCATTCAGATCCACGCGGATTTTCTTGGATGTGTAGTCGGGATCGAAAAGAACGTTAATCCCCGCCAGCCTGCCGATGGACTCGTACACCGTTTTGGCGTCCTCGGTCAGCTTCAAGGTAATCGGAGTTTGCGAGATGGGCGCCAACTCCACCGGTCCAGTGGCTTCTTCCATGCGCTTGGTCAGACCCGATTCCGTGCTCGGCGCCGCGGGAGCCGTGGGATTCATGGACTTCTGGACAAGCTGCCGTGTCTTATTGGCTTCCTGTTGCGCGATGAAGCTGGACGGATCGATGGCCAGCGCCTGCTCAAAATCGGTCAGCGCCTCCTGTAGCTTGCCGGCATTGACCAGCAACTCGCCTTTATGGACATAGGCCGCTGCCGCCAGGAAGCGTACGTATTCGAAGGACGCCCGGTAGGTCAAATCCGTGGGCTTTAGAGTGTAAGCCTCATGATAAAAATTGTAGGCAGTTATGTAATCTTGCCGAGCTTCGGCGGTCTTACCTTTCTCGAAAGCCGCTTTGGCTGCCTTATCTGTGGAGGCGAGCGCCGACACCGCCAGAATGAGAAGCAGGGTCAGCACACCGGTAAAACGTTTCATCACGTTCCTTAAAACTCCGGGAATTTTTGCGCCGGACCTTGTGCCTCCGTACGGCCAGATACCAGGCTCCGGATGTAAGACTTAGGCCCACGCCAAAACGTGAGCGCTCGCGCCCCGCCCGCGGGCGTGCGTTTCCGCATCCCAAATACGAACAGAGGCACGATGGTCGGCGCGATTATAACATTCCATACTGCGGGAAATCTGCCGCAGTCATACCCGGCGGAACCAACTCCGCCAATCGATATGACGTGATCTTAGCGGAGTACAATGCAAACGAAGTGTCCCCACGTAGGGAGTAGAAATGGGTTCTGCGGGAACAGAAAATTCTTTCGTTGGCAACCGTGGTAAATTCTCCTTCGCTGCGGGTAGACATCGACGGAAGCGAGTTCGCCAGCGGCCGGTGCTGACCGTAGCCGTAGCGCTGTTTCTGTCCGTGTTCCTGGCATCCTGCGGTGGTGGCTTCTTCATTCATCCTTCTCTCAGCGCGACCTACATCAACCCGGCTTCTGCCACGATCGCGACGAGCCATACGGTTCAGCTAGCGGTACATGGCATGTACTCTGACGGCAGCCAGCAAACGGTCAACGGAGATTCGGTAAGCTGGTCAAGCTCGGACCCCACAATAGCGACCGTCTCCTCGCCCGGCGGTTTGGTGACGGGCGCTTCGGCTGGCACCGCAACCATCACCGCCACGACCACCGCAACGCTCCCCGGCACTGGCTGTCAAGTTGTGGTTACGATTAGCAATGGAAGCCCGCTCCTATCCAAGACTTGCTATGGCTCCAGCACCGAGACCCTTACCGCGACGATCAATGTCAACGTGACGGCGAATGGTGTGAACCGGACGGTCATCAATACTACCCAGGGAAGCACCGTGTCCCAAAGCACGGCGACAACCGCCGGAGCGCCGGCAACCCTGCAGTTTTATGCCTACGCCAATGGGGATGCCTCTAACGACGTGACGCAATCGGTAATCTGGACGTCGTCGAACCCGAGCGTGGCGGCCATCAGCAGCGGGCTCTCCAGCGGCAATGGCCTGGCGACCAGTGTGGCTGCGGGCACCACCAACATCACCGCTACCATTACCAACAGCACTACGGGTCAGGTGGTGATTAGTCAGACCATCGTCCTGACCGTGCAATAAGGCGCTGGGGCACCGCTAGAGCGATTTCAGAGTAACTGTGTCTCGTCTTTGAAGGGACACGGCTTTCAGCCGTGTCGTAATGAAATGCAGAAAGAACCGCCTTTAGGCGCTGAGGGAGAGCCTCCTCAGCGCCTAAAGCTGACTTCATCCGTTGCTGTTGCGGCACGCCTGAAGGCGTGCCCTTTCAAAACGAGACACCTACGCCGAACGCCCGCCAACCGTGTGATGCTTATCGCGACACGGCTGCGAACAGGTCCGACTTCATGAGCGCCTGGAAGCGCTGATCGTCGGTGGCGAAGTGCATCTGCACCAGGTCTTCGGAGCTGTCGACGGTGGTGTTCTCCAGCGCCAGCTTCTCCGTGGACGAGCCGCTCATCTTCTTGTACAGGACGCCGACCCTCATCAGCCCCGAGAGGCTCGCGGCGGTCAGGTTGTCGGAGGTCTTCACAGCCACGTCGAAGGTTACGCCGTTGCTGAAGTTCATTGTGTAGTCGGAAGCCAGCAGGCGCTTCTTCACGGCCTCGAAGTTGGTAAGCGCGCCGGCTTGGCCCAGCGCGGAGCGCACCATGTTCTGCGCGCCCTTTTGGTCGAGCACGCTCCACACCGGCTCGCTCTCTATGCTGATGATCAGATCGTCCATGGTGTCGTTCGAGGCCACCGATGCAGCGCCGTTATCGCGCACATCAAGGGCGCCCTTGATGGCCGCGTTTTCACCAAACAGGACGGTGATGGGATCAAGAAAGACCATCTGAAAGCCCGAGCCCATGGAATAAATGTCCGACAGTAGATATTTTTCCGGCTTGATCTTCTTGGCTTTTGCCTTGGCCAGGAACTCCTTCTGCTTAAAGGGCCCCTGCGCAATGCCGATGCCGTACACCACATTCTTCGGCCCCCGATAGGTCGCGAAGGTGATCTGTTCGACATCGCGATCGGGATCGATGCCGACGCTGCGCAGCGCCGACTCGAACTGCTTGACGCTGTCCGGGATGACCTGATTTTTCAGGGCGCGTGCCGTCGGCGAATCGCGCACTTCGCGGTAGTCCACCGAGATGATCTGCTGCACTGCCTGCGGGATCACCGTGCGTGCATTGCTGCTCAGGGGCGCGGCTGCCGCCGGAAGGCAGAACCCAGCGCTCAACAAAAGGACGATTCCAAACTGCTTCATAGATTCCTTGCGATCCAACTCCTGTGACAGACGTGGACTGGTCATAGCCACTGTTGCCTTAGACGGACTGGCGCGGACAACATCAACCCGTGGTTCGCTGTTCGACACCGCGTCTGAGGAACATTTGCCGAGATCGAGAACAAGATGGCAGCACACTCTTTGAAATGAAAGGAACTTTCCCTTTCGTTTGGTAGAATACCAAGCTAACAGTCGAAGATGATAGAAGGTAGTCGTTGTCTGGCACGTTCGGCGGTATTCAGTTGCGCCACGAACCTGGTCTACGTGGAGTGCGGGCGCAAGCTGGGAATTTCTGCCTCAACTGCCACGAAGCACTTGGCAGACAGGTTTCCACGTCGGGAGTAGAAATGGGTTCTGCAGGAACAGGGAGTTCTTTCGTTGACAGCCGTGGTGAATTGTCCCCTAGTGGCGGGCATCGCCCTACGCGAGTTTGCCGGCGGCTGGTGCTGACCGTAGCCGTAAGCTTGGCCCTGTCCCCATTCCTTACATCCTGCAGTGGCTTCTTCATTAAGCCTTCGATCAGTTCGATATTTATCCAGCCCTCTGCGGCCACTGTCGGCGTTGGCCAGCAGGTTTCTCTGGCTGCCTTTGCCACGTATTCTGACGGCACTCAGAATCAGATCAGCGGAGATTCGGTGGGCTGGACAAGTTCCGCCCCCGGCATCGCGACCATCACGTCGCCTGGCGGTCAGGCGACTGGGGTTTCCATTGGCACGGCGACCATGACCGCCAGTTCCCAGGGTATAAGCGGGACGGCCACTGTCAATGTGACGCTAAGCAACATCACGAGCCTGGTCATCAACACCACCCAGGGAAGCACCCAAAGGCAGACCATTGCGACGATCAACGGAACGACAGGCACCCTGCAGTTCTACGCCTATGCCAATGGGAGTGCCCAGAACGACGTAACGCAATCGGTAACGTGGACTTCGTCGAACACCAGCGTGGCGACCATCAGCAGCGGGGGGACCAGTGGCAATGGCGTGGCGAGCGCTGTAGCTGCGGGCACCACCAACATCACCGCCACCATCACTAACACCACTACCGGTCAGCTGGTGAGCAGCCAAACCATCGTCCTGACCGTGACCCAATAGGTCGCGGACCTGGGTGCGCGAGCTGTCCCGGCGTGGGATGCAGCCGACCGGCATCGACATAGTTCAATGCCTACGGGACGGTTGTTTTCACTTCGCCCCACACCGTCTACACTGACTAAACGCGTCCTATGCCCCGTCACACCCAAACCGCACCCGCCAAGAAGCCCGCTGGCCGCCGCGATCCCACCGCCAGCGGCGAGCGCGACGCCTCGGTCAATCGGGCTGCGTCGCACAACTACTTTTTGCTGGAAAAATTCGAGGCCGGCATCGCTCTGCGGGGAACCGAGGTTAAGTCGGTACGTGCCGGGCGCGCCAACCTGAAAGATGCTTACGGTCTGGTGAAGGATGGCGAGCTCTGGCTGATCAACGCCCACATCGGTCCCTACGAGCACGGGAACATCTTCAACCATGAACCGCTGCGCACGCGGAAGTTGCTGGTCCACAAGAGTGAGCTGAACAAGCTCCTGGGCAAAACGCAGCAGAAAGGCCTGACTCTGATTCCTACCCGGCTCTACTTTCGCAATGGCCGGGTGAAGGTAGAGATCGCCGTAGCTCGCGGTAAGCAGAATTGGGATAAGCGCGAGACCGAACGCCGCAAGACCGCCGACAAGGAAGCCCGCGAGGCCATCGTTCGGAGCAGGAAGAACTGATACCCATCGCCATGTACTTGGCGATCAAGGTGAAAGGTAGATGTCGAGAAAGGTGAAAACCGATCCCGCCGGAAGCGGGGAAGTACAGGGCCGTTTTTTCCAAATGCAACTGGCCGGCGAAGAGGGGCCTTCGATGGAGACCGTCAGTCGCCTATGCGAACTCGCCTGGGAGTTTGCTGCCTTGCAGCCTTGGAGGTTATTGACGGACCAAGACCTCATCCTGCTAGAAGACCCGCAGTCTGGCGACGTGTTCTACTGCTCAGTCATGGGCGCTCTGGGCGAAGTGTTTTCTTTGCACATTTACATTGGTGCGGAAAGTTATCGCTTCTACCGAAAAGTGTCCGACGGCGTACCGATATCGGCGGGCGAATTCTTCGCTTCGCAACATGCGCTTAGTATCGAGCTGATCCCAGCTTCGACGGCGACTCCTCCCGACCGGCAGCTTCTCAAGGCGGTTGGTTATGTGCTGCAAAAGCGCGTTCCTATTCCCCAGTTTCGGGCTTTTCGTCCGGGATATCTTCCCTGGTATGTCACCGAGACGGAAGCGGTCCTCCTCATCCACTGCCTACAAGCCGTGCTTGCCGTTTGCAGAACGTTGACGGATGGCGACGCCGATAAGTACTGGGGTAAAGAGGACGTCTACCCCTTTCTTTTTCCGGTAGGCAACGAAGTAAGTCGCCGTGACTATGCGATGAAGATGGTGAAAGCTTCCGATCCGGCGCCTGCGCCTCTCCAAATGCCTAGCCTCGATGCTGCGGGGATCAAGGATGTTTTGGGAAGGAATTACGCCGCCGGCGGAGTGTTCGAAGCCGATCACTTTGTCCTGCGTGCGGGGGTCGGCGCAAAGAACGAGCGCAAAGCTTGCACCCGCGTCGGCTTGGTGACCGATGCTGCTACCGGCATAGTGTTCCCGCCGGAACTGGCAGGCCCCGAGGTCTCAGTCGGAGATATTCTCGCTCGCGCGATTTTGACGGCCGCGAAAACTGCGCAAAGTCTACCTCACGAGGTTCGTGTGAAAGATAAGAACTACAGAGCGCTCTTGGAACCGCTGGCAGAGAGTCTGGGTTTCTCCCTTCGCTTGGCGAAATCGATACCGTCTTTGGAACTCGCAAAAGATTCTCTTCTTGACATGATGGGAGAGCCTGCCCCATTTGGGGGCTGACGGCGGAGCACAACGCATCATCAGAATGGACTATCTATGAAAACTGCACTGAATACCTTCGCACCCTCGCAGATTGAAACCGAATGCCTCGTCGTCGCCGTCGTCGATGCCGCTGAGAACAACAACAACGGCGACAAGTCCGAAAAACACGATCCGCAAATCCAAACCGACGACCGGGCTATCCAGGACGCTGCGGCCGACCTCATCGCTTCCGGTGAAGTCACTGGCAAGATGATGGAGATCACCCTGCTGCACAAGCCGCAAGGTCTCAAGGCCAAGCGCCTGCTCCTGATCGGCGGCGGCAAGGCGAAAAGCTTTTCTTCGTCTGAGGTCCGCAAACTGGCCGGTGCGGCCGTCCGTACCCTGAAGGCGAAAGACCTGAAGAGCTTCGCGGTCATCCTGCCGACCGGCGTTGATGATGCCGCAAAGGCAATCGTGGAAGGCGCCTTTGTTGGCAACTTCGATCCCGATTACTACAAGAGCGATCGCAAGGAGCAGAAGATCGAAGCGTTGACCATCGTCGCTGCGAAAGGTGCGAACCAGAGAGCGTTGAGTTCGGCCATGGAGCAGGGCCGCATCATCGGAGAGTCGCAGAACTTTGCCCGCGACCTGGTCAATGAGCCGAGTAATCGCATGACGCCGACCATCCTGGCCGACCGCGCCCAAGCCATGTGCGAAGAGACTGGTCTGCTGTGTGAGATCTATGGTCCCGACAAAATTAAAGAGCTGAAGATGGGCGCGTTCTGGAGCGTTTCGCAGGGCTCCGAAGAAGAACCGCGTCTGATCGTGATGCGCTACGACCCGCCTCGCGCACCCAAGAAACGGGTGCTCGGCCTGGTGGGCAAGGGAATTACGTTCGACACCGGCGGCATCTCCATCAAGCCGGCCGACGGCATGGAGAAAATGAAGTACGACATGGCCGGCGGGGCAGCCATGATCGGAGCCATGCGAGCCATTGCGCAACTCAAGCCCAACTTGAAGGTCATCGGCATTGTTTGTGCCAGTGAGAACATGCCCTCGGGCAAAGCCCAGAAGCCGGGCGACGTGCAGATTGCCATGTCGGGCAAATCGATCGAGATCATCAACACCGACGCTGAAGGGCGACTGGTGCTGGCCGACGGTTTGCACTATGCGCGGCAACTCGGCTGCACTCACCTGATCGACGCGGCCACACTGACCGGAGCCTGCGTGGTCGCTCTGGGCATGGTGCAGGCCGGAGTCTTCGCCAATGACGACGATTTCTACGACCGCTTCAACAAAGCGCTGCCCAAGGCGGGGGAAAAGATGTGGCGGCTGCCGGTCGATGATGAGTATCGCGAAATCATCAAGTCGAACATTGCCGACATCATGAATAGCGGCGGGCGCTGGGGCGGAGCGGTGACCGCTGCCATGTTCCTGAAGGAATTCGTGGGCGACACGCCCTGGATTCACCTGGACATTGCGGGCGTAGCCTGGATGGAAGACAACAAACCTTGGATCGCCAAAGGCCCCTCGGGCGTGCCCGTGCGCTCGCTGGTGGAATTCGCCGGCGACTTCGCCAAAGGCGGGGCGTAAGAGACCGGCTATTAAGCTCTTAGCCTTTAGCTGTTAGCCGTCCAAACTGGCGATTCTGTCTGGATTGCGCGGATATCGAGAATGGGCTTAAGTCCAGCGCCGTAGGCGCGACATAGGTTAGCCCAGCACGCAGCCGCAGGCGGAGTGCTGGGTAAGGGCGGGACAAAGCCCGAGTCCCGTAGGGACGACACAGGTTTTCACCCAGACGAATCAACCCCGTATAGGTCTAAAATCGACCGGCCTGGGTTGGTGGCGGGCGGTACTCCCACAATGTAGGGCTGTGTCCTACGATCTCCGTCATGTTTGATGTCCCACAATGGGGTATATAAAACACCTGGGGCTTCGTCACAAAGTTTTGACAATTTATTCATCTTCCTCTGATGTGGGACATGACTGCGTCCGATAAGCTAACTTCAATTGCAAACCTGATCGGAGAGAGAGGGGAGATGGCCAAACAGCCGCTCCCCGTTTTCATTTAGCCATCAGGCATCACCTGTCACCTCTCAGCTAACGAAATGGTTTCGAATCCCGATCGCTCCCCTTCCTCGGTCGTCGGGTTAAAGGCTTGTCTCTGCGAGGCCCATGAACCATTCGTCTTTCACCAGGAATGGCTGAAGTCGGATAGCGGATGGCTGACAGCTTTCTTGCACTCTCCCCTCTGCCGCACTACCATCAAACTGTTATGCCAGTTGCAACCGATATCTCGAGTGCTGCCTACACTCCGGTAAGGGCGCCGCGCGGCAACCAGCTCACCTGCAAAGGTTGGGCGCAGGAAGCTGCCATGCGCATGCTCATGAACAATCTCGATCCCGACGTGGCCGAGCGGCCACAAGATCTCGTGGTGTACGGCGGAACGGGCCGCGCAGCGCGGAATTGGGATTGCTACCACGCCATCGTCAAATCCCTGAAATCCCTGGAAAATGACGAGACGCTACTGGTGCAGTCAGGCAAACCGGTGGGCGTCTTTCAGACCCACGAGTACGCGCCCCGGGTGCTGCTGTGCAACTCCAACCTGGTGGGCCACTGGTCCAACTGGGAAAAGTTCAACGAGCTGGAAAAGCAGGGCCTCATCATGTACGGCCAGATGACCGCCGGCTCCTGGATCTACATCGGCTCGCAGGGCATCATTCAGGGAACCTTTGAAACCTTTTCGGCGGCGGGACAGAAGCATTTCGGCGGGGAGCTGGAAGGCAAGCTGATCGTTTCCGGCGGCATGGGCGGCATGGGCGGCGCGCAGCCACTGGCTGCGACCATGACCGGCGCCTGCTTCCTGGGCATTGACGTCGACCCCGAGCGCATCAAGAAGCGCCTGCGTACCGGCTATTGCGATCACATGGTCAACACTCTCGACGAAGCGCTGCGCATTTTGAACGACGCGAGGCGCAAGAAGGAAAGCATCTCGGTTGGCCTGGTGGCCAATTGTGGCGACATCATTCCCCAGCTGGCCGAACGCGGCGTAATGCCCGACATTCTCACCGATCAGACCTCGGCGCACGATCCACTGAACGGCTATGTGCCCAGTGGCATGTCGCTGGAACAGGCGCTGGCGCTGCGCAAGAGCGATCCCAAAGCTTACGTCGAGCGCTCGCTCGACACCATGGCGCGCCATGTGGAAGGCATGCTCAAGCTGCAGAACATGGGCTCGGTCACCTTCGACTACGGCAACAACATCCGCACTTTCGCCTTCGAGCACGGCGTGAAGAATGCGTACGATTTTCCTGGCTTCGTGCCCGCCTATATCCGACCGCTGTTTTGCGAAGGCCGCGGGCCGTTCCGCTGGGCAGCGCTTTCCGGCGATCCCGCCGACATTCACACTACGGACGACCTGGTGCTCGAGATGTTTCCCGGCAACAAGATTCTCAGCCGCTGGATCGATCTGGCGCGCAAGCGGATCAAGTTTCAAGGACTGCCTTGCCGCATCTGCTGGCTGGGCTATGGCGAGCGCGCGCAGTTTGGATTGGCGATGAACGACCTGGTCAAGAAGGGAAAGCTCAAAGCGCCCATCGTGATGGGCCGCGATCATCTTGACTGCGGTTCGGTGGCCTCGCCCTTCCGCGAAACCGAATCGATGAAAGACGGCAGCGACGCCATTGCCGACTGGCCCTTGCTGAATGCGCTCTTGAATGCCGCCAGCGGCGCGTCGTGGGTCTCGATTCACAATGGCGGCGGCGTGGGCATCGGTTATTCGCAGCACGCTGGACAAGTGACCGTTGCCGACGGCAGCGACGCGATGGCCAAACGCATCGAGCGAGTGCTGACTAACGATCCGGGAATCGGCGTGGCGCGGCATGTCGACGCGGGGTACGACGAGGCCAGGGCCTTCGCGAAAGAGAAGGGAATCAAGGTACCGATGGCGGAGTAGTAGCTAGCAACTAGTAACTAGCAACTAGCTAAAGCCGTCCAGCTGTCACCAATCAGTATTCAGCCACTGTTCTTTTTGTCATCCTGAGCGCAGTGAGCGAGCCGCGCAAGCAGCGGGCGAACGAAGTCGAAGGACCTCTATTGTTTGTTGCCATAACCTATGCATCTGCGATCCCGAGCGAGGACTTTAGTCCGAGCCGAGGGATCTGCGGTTCGCAACCAAGCGAGAAAACTTGCATTCTGATACTCAAGGTTCTCCTGCATCTTTACTTACTCACGCCTCGCAACTGCTGACTCTGCGCGGCAGCGACGCCGGCTCACGTCGTGGCCCCCAAATGCGCGAGTTGGGCATCATCGAAGATGGTGCGGTGCTGTTCGCGGACGGCAAGATCGTCGCGGTGGGCACGACTGACGAAGTCGGAAAGCACCAGCTCGCGAAGAAAGCCGACGAAGTCGATTGTCGCGGCAAAATCGTGTTGCCGGGTTTTGTCGACTCCCACACCCATCCTGTATTTATCGCTCCACGGCTGATCGACTTCGAGCAGCGTATTGCCGGCGCCAGCTATGAACAGATTGCCGAGGCCGGTGGGGGAATCCGCGCCAGCCTGCGCGGCGTCCGGGAAGCGTCAAAGGAGCAGCTAGCCTCCCACATTGTCAGAGCTCTCGATGAGATGGCCGCGCAGGGCACGACCACCGTAGAAGCGAAGTCAGGCTACGGCCTAAGTTTTGAGGCGGAGATGAAGTCGCTGGAGGCGATCCGGGAAGCCTCGCACCAGTGGGCCGGAACCGTGGTGCCTACGCTGCTGGGAGCGCACGTCATCGCCCCCGAACATCGCGATCATCCGGAAGAGTACGTGCGCATCATTTGCCACGACATGATTCCTACGGCGGCCAAACTGAAGCTGGCCGAATTTGTAGACGTGTTCTGTGAGCGGGGCGCATTCAGTCTGGAGCAGTCGCAGCAGATCCTGCGTGCTGCCGTCGATCACAATCTGGGAGTGCGCGCGCATGTCTGTCAACTCACGCCGGCCAAGCTGGAGCCGTTGCTGCAGTTTCATCCTGCATCGTTCGACCACATGGACTATGTCAGCGACGACGACGTTGCGTTGCTGGCCAAACTCGACACAGTTGCAACGTTGCTTCCGGCGGCCAATTACTTCCTGGGTCTCAAGACCTCTCCTCCCGCGCGCAAGTTGATCGACTCCGGCGTCGCCGTTGCCTTGGCCACCGACTACAACCCCGGCACCGCGCCCAGTCCGTCCATGCCATTCGTCCTCTCCGTAGCCTGCACTCATATAAAGATGTCGCCCGCCGAGTCCATCACGGCTGCCACTTATAACGGCGCCTGCGCTCTGCGTCTGCAAGGCAGGAAGGGAACTATCGAGCCTGGCAAGGACGCCGACATTGCTATCTTCGATGCGCAGGACTATCGCGAACTGCCTTACTGGTTCGGAGTGAACCGGTGCAGCGCGACATGGCTGAATGGCCTGCGACCCAGCAGTCAGCGAGAAACAGGTTAGCTAGAACTGTCATTAGAAGCTGCGAGAATCTGCGCCATGGATGCAGCAAGCTAGTCCAAAAATGGACAACTGCCCGATTATGGGCAGTGATCATGAGTGGATTCTTCATAATCTTCGCGCAGAGCTTACACATTCCAACCATAATCGTCTAACATCTACTTAACGGTTTATGGAACCGCGGGTAGTTTCCGCGCGTACTTCCCTTCATTGGTAACTGGGTATCCTCCGATTTCTGAATTTCTAGAGAGTGAGATTATGAAAAGAATCCTGCTTGTTTTCACGGCTGGCCTTCTCGCCTGCTGTACAGCCGTTGCGCAACGCCTGCCTGGTGGCGCGTCTCCCGATCACTATTCGCTTGCCATCAACATCAACTTCCCCAACAACACCTTCGATGGTGACGAGACCATTGATCTCAAGCTCAGCCAGCCCAGCAGCACCATTACTCTGAATGCGGTAGAGATCGATTTCCACCAGGTCACGGTGACCGCTGGTGGACAAACCCAGACGGCGAAGGTTTCCTCCGACGAGAAGAACGAGACCGCGACCTTCACCGTGGACAAGCAGCTTCCTGCCGGTCCGGCCATGGTGCACATCACCTACACCGGCCACCTGAACGACAAGCTGCGCGGCTTCTATCTGAGCACCTACAACGGCCGCAAGTATGAAGTGTCGCAGATGGAATCGACCGACGCGCGCGTGGCCTTCCCCAGCTTCGATGAGCCGGCGTACAAGGCGACCTTCGACATCACCGCCATCGTCGATAAGGGCGACACTGCTATCTCCAACGGCGAGATCGTCTCCGATACGCCCGGCCCCGGCGACAAGCACACCATCAAGTTCTCTACCTCACCCAAGATGTCGAGCTACCTGGTGGCGCTGACGGTGGGCGATTGGAAGTGCGAGTCCGATCACACCGACGGCGTGAAGGTCAGCGTCTGTACCGTGCCCGGCAAAGAAAATCTGACGCAGTTCCCGCTGGAAGCCTCGAAGGCCTTCCTGCATTACTACGACAGCTATTACGGCATCAAGTATCCGTTGCCTAAGTTGGATAACATCGCGGTGCCTGATTTCCAGGCCGGCGCCATGGAGAATTGGGGCGCGATCATCTATCGCGAGAGCGCGCTGCTGATTGACCCGAAGACGGCATCGGTCGATGCCAAGAAAGGCGTGGCCGAGACCATCGCTCACGAGATGGCGCACCAGTGGTTCGGTGATCTGGTCACCATGGCGTGGTGGGACGACATCTGGCTCAACGAAGGTTTCGCCACCTGGATGACCGCGCATCCGATCGAGCAGTGGAAGCCTGACTGGATGGAAAGCCAGGATGTAGTCGAGAACACCGACCGGGCGCTAGGCGGCGATTCGGTGAAGAACACGCGACCCATTCACCAAGCTGCCGAGACTCGCGCGGAAATCGAGCAGCTATTCGACGGGATCGCCTACGGCAAGTCCGCCGCTGTGCTGTATATGCTCGAATCGTATGTCGGGCCTGAAACCTTCCGAGCCGGAGTCAATCTCTACCTGAAAGAACACGCCTATGGCAATGCGACCGCGGCTGATTTTTGGGGCGCGATGGCACGAGCCTCGAAGAAACCTATCGACCAGATCATGCCTACCTTCGTTTTGCAGCCGGGCGCGCCCTATGTCGGCGTCGAGGCGAAGTGCGAAGGCGGCAACACCACCCTCAACCTTTCGCAGAAGCGCTATTTCGATACTCCTGCCGCCTTCAACGAGCCTGACGAACAAATCTGGCAGATCCCGGTTTGCGCCAAGGGTCTCAACGAAAACTCGGCGGGCAAACAGGAATGCTTCCTGCTGACTCAGCGGGAGCAGCAGTTTAACTTGAAGGGTTGTTCCAGGCTAGTTTTCCCCGATTCGAATGCACTCGGCTATTACCGCTTTGACTACGACAGTGCGGCCATGCGTCAGCTTGGTAACGCCGTGGACAAGGTGCTAACCCCGGACGAACGCATTGCGCTGATCGGCAATGAGTGGGCACTGATGCGTATCGGCAAGCACAGTGTGGGCGACTACCTGGCGCTCGCCGCGCAACTGAAGAACACCCCCGGCTCCACCCTGCTGGCTGCCTTCGGTCAGCACCTGAACACGATTAACGATTACCTGGTGACCGACGCCGACCGGCCGGCTTTCCAGGCTTGGTTGCGCACGCAATTCTCACCCGTACTGCAGCAGCTTGGCTATAACGGGCGTCCGAACGACACGCCGGAAGACAAGCAGAAACGCGCCTACCTGTTTGAAGGACTGGGCAACGTGGGCGACGATCCGGAAGTCATTCAGCAGGCGCGGGTGATGATGCAGCAATACATCAAGGACCCGAGCTCGGTCGACGGAACCCTGGCTCACGCGGTTATCGCGGTGGCGGCGCATCACGGCGACGCCGCTCTCTACAATCAATTCCAGGAGGAAATGAAGAAAGCGAAATCTCCGGAGCAGTATTACGGATATTTCTATGGACTTTCCGAATTCCCCGAGCCGCAGTTGACCAAGCAAACGCTGGAGTCGACGCTGACTCCGGCCGTGCGTGGTCAGGATCTTTACATCCTGCTTCCCATGCTCAACAATCCCGCCAGCCAGAACCAGACCTGGAACTTCATGCGGACTAACTTTGACGATCTGATGAAGAAAACGGGCGGTGGACTGGGCGGCGTGGGAGTTTTCCTCTATGGCGCGCAGAGCTTCTGCAGTGCGGACAAGGCCACGGAGGTGAAGCAGTTCTTCGGGCAGCATCCCTTCCCCGGCACCGAGCGCAACCAGAAGGAAGCGATCGAGTCGATCAACGGATGCGTCGAACTGCGCGACCAGCAGCAGGGCAATCTGTCGGCCTGGCTGAAGCAGCAGAACGGACCGAGCAATGCCTCCACCGGTGGCACAGGTGGAACTCCGGCGACCGTGCGCTAGTCGCGTTTGCTTACTTCAGGAGATATTCCTGTCAGGGCATCCCTTCGTGGATGCCCTGATCTCACTTGCATTCGAGATTGCTAACCAATGCCGCGCGAAGCAGTCCTCTAGAGCATGCCGAGTGGCTGTGCGAAAGCGAGGGCATCGTGAAGAACTTCGTGCTCGGGATGATTGCGAGCCTGGTACTGCTCGCGCTGGGTGGTTTTGCTTATTTGAAATTTGGGCTGGCGGAGGTCCGTGGCGATATATCGCCATCGAAACTGGAGAGCGATCTGATATCGTCGGCCGTGCACGCAGCGGTGCGGCGGCATGCGCCGGAAATTCCGAATCCAGTCGAAGCAACGGATGAGAACCTGATCGCTGGCGGCAAACAGTATCTCGGTGAATGCGCTGGCTGTCATGGAAAGCCTGGCAAGCCCGACGCTTACCCGGATGTGTTGTTTTCCCCAGCTCCTCAATTTCCTCTGGTGGGGACCAGCTATTCGGAAGCCCAGGTCTTTTGGGTCGCCAAGCACGGGATTCGCCGAACTGGCATGTTTGCCAACGGCGAGTGGGATTCAGATCTGGAGCTGTGGCGAATAGCTGCCTACATCAAGAGGATGAACGCACTTCCATCCGCGGTTCAGGATGCGTTGGCGAAGCGATCGAAATAGCCGCAGTAAAATCCGCGTTCGATTAAGTCGCAGACTTCGGGTTGCTTGCGGATTTCTCGATCCGACGCAGACGCCGATCCAACTCGCCCGACTTTTCCCGAATCCAGTTGGCGTCGGGTGCGCCTTCGGGCATTCGACACAGCCTCGGTCGCCCAGCCTCGGGATCGGGCGGCAAATCGCCTTGATGCGCCATTTCCATGGCGGAAAGTTTGGAGTCGATGACGCGCAGTTCCTCGGCGAGCGTTGCCACGTACACCGGATCATGCGCATGTTTGGCGCTGATCAGTTTCGCTTCCACAATGGCGGGGCGGAACAGATAGGTTGCCAAAGAGGCTGAGGAACTCTTTTTCGTGCTTGCCATCGATAACCTGATTTCTGCTAGGTTGCAACCTAACGCCGGGTGGAAGCGCGAGCCTTCAGGTCCGCGAATGCGCCACCTTCTTAAGAATCGGCTTTAGTCACGGCCCCTGCCAGGTCGGACCTTTGAAACAGATCCACTCCGTATGAAATTTTCAGCAGCCCCATTCCGCTTCACCCGGCTTAGCGAAATATTTCCGCGAATCGTCTGCCATCCGGGCGTTGGTTTCCAGTTCCAAAATTGCTAACCGCGCGGCGGCAACCATGCGATTGCGTTCGTCGGGCGGAACCGAGTTCCAGACTTCCGGCTGCGCTACGGTTGCGCTCTCGCTTTCGGGCGACAAAGCTTCCTGATAATGATGGAAAAGCCGGGCGAACTGCTGAACAAATACTTCCTGGGTTGACATATTCTCCTTTGGGCGCCTTCCGCGTTTCCGGCGCACAACTCATTGGACGATATCCGGCATAAACCTTGAATAAATCGTTTGTAAGGAATTCGTAAGTGGGACGGGTGCCGTTTCTCTAGATCAACGACAGTGCGTCCACATCTACCACGATGTTATTGCGGGGAAGTTTTTGTGCGGCGGCGTGTTCCAGCATGGCGCGTAGAACGCCGTTCATGCGCTCGCGGCTGGCTGACTTCAGCAGGAAGTGATAACGGTATTCGGTTTTGAGGCGGACGATGGCCGCCGCCGCCGGTCCCATCACCCGCACGCCCTCCAGTCGCGTGGACGCGAACCACTTGCCCAGAATTCCTGACCAGGCCAGCGCTTCTTCCAGCTTGTGGCTGCGCACCAGTACATTGCTAACGGCGTTGAACGGCGGATAATGCATCCAGCTGCGGAAGCGGATCTCTTTCTGGTAGAAGCCGTGGTAGTCATGAGCGGCGGCGAACTGGATGGCGTAATGATCAGGAAAAAAGGTTTGCAGCACCACTTTGCCCGGCGTATCGCCGCGGCCGGCGCGTCCCGCAACCTGGGTGAGCAGCTGAAAGGTCCGCTCGGCGGCGCGAAAGTCGGGAAAGCTGAGCGCGGCATCGGAGCCGACCACGCCTACCAGCGTGACGTTGGCGACATCGTGGCCTTTGGCAATCATCTGCGTACCTACCAGCAGATCAATCTCGCCGGCGTGCATCGCTGTCAGCATGCGCTCGAAGTCGTCGCGGCTGTGAACCGTGTCACGATCAAGCCGGGCGATACGTGCCTGCGGAAACAACCCATGCAGGATGTGTTCCAGCTTCTCCGAGCCGGTACCCAGATACTGCACGTATTCGCTGCCGCACTTGGGGCACGTCGTGGGAGCAGGCCGGGTGAACCCGCAGTAGTGACATACCAGACGGTGCTCGCGTTTGTGGTAGGTCATCGAAATGGCGCAGTTCTTGCACTGCACCGACTCACCGCACTCGCGGCAGAGCACAAAGGCGGAATAGCCGCGCCGGTTCAGCAGCACCATCACCTGCTCATTGCGCGAGAGCCGCTCGCCAATCTCCGCTACCAGCTTGCGGGAAAGGACTTCATCCTTTTTCGTGCGCTGAAACTCCTCCCGCATATCGAGGATCTCAACTTCCGGCAGTGGCCGCTTCTCGATACGTTCGGGCAATTCCAGCAGCTTGTACTTGCCCTGTACCGCGTTGTAGTACGTCTCTAGCGAAGGCGTTGCCGAACCCAGCACGACGGCGGCATTGCACATCTTGGCGCGCATCACGGCCACATCGCGCGCATGATAACGGGGCATTTCTTCCTGCTTGTAGGAATGATCGTGCTCTTCGTCTACCACAATGAGAGATAAGCCCTCTACCGGGGCAAAAATTGCCGAGCGCGTGCCTACCACGATGTGAGATATCCCGCCACGAATGCGTTTCCATTGCTCGGTGCGCTCATCCTCACTGAGAGCGGAGTGGAGAATGGCAACTTCATCGCCAAAGATCTGGTGCAGATCGGCGGCCATCGCCGGGGTAAGGCCGATTTCAGGCACCAGAAGAATCGCTGAACGGCCTTTCGCCAGTACGGCCTGCATCGCGGACAAGTAGACGGCGGTTTTGCCGGACCCCGTGACGCCGTGCAGCAGCATAGGCAGAAATTCGCGCTTCTCGGCAGCAGCGGTGATGATGTCGAGGGCGGCACGCTGGGCGGGGGTGAACAGAAATTCCAGCTTGCGCGGCTTCATGCCGGACATGTGAAATTCCGCCGCCTGCCGGCTGAGCTCGACGATGCCCCGGCGTACTAGGGTCTGTAAGGTCGTGCGCGGTACGGCCAATTCCCGCAAAACGTCGACCGGTGCGCGCTGGCCTTCCTGAGCGCGCAGGTGAGCCACGATGGTCTGCTGGTTGGCGTTTAGCTTGCCTTCAACCTGCTTCAATGTCGCGATCTGCACGGTGCGACTGGCGTCGCGCACGTCGCTCAGATCCTCGCGCGCAATCCATTTCTTGCCCAGCAACGTCTGCAGCACGGCGCGAGACGCGCCCGAGGCCGAGCGCAGCGTCCCTTCGCGAACAATCTCGCCGTCGGCCAACCGGTTCAGGACGGCGTACTCCAGCATCTGATGCTCGGGCTCCTGACGCGAGCGCAACGACGAGCCGATGGTGGAGGCCGCGTGCAGCGCCTCGATGCCCTTTCCGGTGATGCGATAGCCGATCACGCGGCGGAATTCAGCCGACAGCGGCAACATGGTACGGAAGACTTCGCCGAGGGGAGCGATGTAGTACTGCGCAATCCAGCGGCCCAACTGTATTAGCTCAGGGGTGAGCACGGGCGTGGAATCGAGTACCTGGCTCAGGCGGCGAGTGGTGAACTTAGGCTCGCGATCGTGCAGTTCGGTGACGATGCCGCAGAGCCGCTGCTCGCGAAAGGGCACAATGACCCGGCCGCCGACGCAAGGCTCAGGCGAGTTCTCGGGAATGCGATAGGTGAAGGTGGCGTCGAGCGGCACCGGCACGGCCACATCACAGAATTGAGGCATGCTGATCCAGTGTAGTGACTCGAAGGTTTGTTGCAAGACACCCGGGCGCAAATACGGAAACCGCAGGCCCCTCCGCTCCGCTTCGCTTCGGTCAGGATGACAAGCCAAAAGCTAAGGCTAACTGCCCTCGGGCGCGCGCTGGGGCACCGGCAGATCGAGATAACGCATCACCATCTGCAGATCTTTCCAGGTCTCTTTCTTCTGTCGCGGATCACGTAAAAGAAATGCCGGATGATAGGTCACCGCCAGCTTGCACTCGAAGGGCTCGCCCATATCGGTGAGCGCACGCGGTGGCGAGAAGTCGTAGAAGCGGCCGCGCATGGAAGCCATCGAGTCGTTGACGCCCAGCAGGTTCTTGGCTGCCGTAGCACCCAGTGCCACGATGACCTTGGGGCGAATCACATGAATCTGCCGCATCAGAAAGGGCGAGCAGGTATCGCACTCGTCGCGCTCGGGTGTGCGATTGCCCGGCGGACGGCATTTCACGATGTTGGCGATGTAAACCTGCTCGCGCTTCAGGCCCATCGCCGCGATCATGTTGTTGAGCAGCTGTCCGGCGCGTCCCACGAAGGGTAGCCCCTGCGCGTCTTCGTCCGCGCCCGGTCCTTCGCCGATGAACATTAGCTCGGCGTGCGGATCTCCGGTGCCGAAGACAATCTGCTTGCGTCCCAGCTTGGCCAGCTTGCAGCGCTGGCAGTTGGGACCGATGTCGTCGAGGATTTCGCGCAGCAGGGCATCGCGGTCGAGGACGCCTTCGGCCGTTGCTACGAGCGAAGTCTCTTCCGACGCATCGATCACAGTTTGCACATCAAAGGTAGGTTCGTGAGCAACGTCAGAAATGTTCTTATCCGTGACCTCATGGCGATACAGCGGGCCAATGCCCAGTTCGCGATAGAACTGCAGGCGCTCGCGCAAGGCGGACTTGATGTTGGGATCTAGAATCATGTGGGGTGATTGTACATTTCTGCCGGGCGGGGTGGCATCTTGATCTCAGATGTTGTGCCGCGGTTTGCGAGAAAAGCAGATTCTTTATTGCTATTGATGACTACAAAAAGAAATGGCCGCTGGAAAATGGTGGAAGGGCGCGGCTTTAGGCGCGCCGGGAGAGTGCGATCCCAGCAGGGCTTCAGCCCCGGCCGCCCGTGGCTAAAGCCAGATCTAACAGCGTCTGATTCCGCCGGGCTAAAAGCCCGGCGCTTCCACCTCCAGTGCGGACATTTCTTTTGCAGATATCAACAAAGCCGGCTCGTGAAAGTCGGCTCTTGATGACAAAAAATAGGAAGCGTAACGGCGTAGCGGAAGCTACGCCCCCTTCTGAGGTGCAGCTCTCTTCGCCGAAACAACTCTCTGCAGTGCCGCAACCCCTGACGCTAATCGCGAAACCTATACTTCACCAGATCCCACAGCGCCACCACGCCATCGCTCCAGCTGATCTTCTTGCCTTCGGCGTAGGTGCGACCGTGGTACACGATGGGCACTTCGTAAATCCGCACCCCCAGCTTCGCCAGCTTCACCGTCATCTCGGTTTCCACGCTGAAGCGGTCGGAACTCAGATGAAGTTGCACCAGCAAATCGCGGCGAAACACTTTGTAGCACGCGGTAACGTCGTGAATGCTGATCCCGGTCAGCAGATTGCAAACGATGGAGAAAATGCGATTCATCACGTAGCGCCCGAAGCGCGGCACGCGATGCGGTCCGTAGTGAAAGCGATTACCGAAGACCGCGTCGGCATGGCCTTCCAGGATGGGCGCGATCAGGATGGGATAATCGCGGGGATCGTATTCCAGATCAGCATCCTGGATGAGCACCAGTTCGCCCGTCGCCTGCTCCAGTCCGGTGCGCACTCCCGCGCCTTTGCCGCGGTTCTTCTCGTGCATCACCAGCCGAACCGTATTCGCGCCATTGCCGCCGAGCAACTTCGGCAAGTCGGCGTCGCGTAGAAACTCGCGGGTGCCGTCGGTGGAGCAATCGTCGACAATGATGAGTTCCTTGTGCAGGCTGACCGGCTGAAGCGCCACCTGCCGCAGCAGCTTCATCACCGTTCGCCGCTCGTTGTACACCGGGATGATGACCGACAAGGTGTGAAACTGCGGCAGCGTGTCGTCTTGCTCGAGTTGAGCAAGCTCGCGCTCGTCGTCAGATACCGCCGTGTGCGGTCGGGCTTCGGATACCAAGTAAACTCCCAGGATCAATAATTCCGGATCAATCGGGTGCCGGTAACGCGGTTGCGGAAAGCAAATATAGTAAATCAGAGGATAGAAAACCACGAGGCTGGCAAAAAGAAATGCCCCGTGCACCCGCCGCTTGACGGCCAGCAGTAAGCCCCACAGCGCAATTACCGACGAGGCCAGGAACAACAGGTCCTTGGTTTCGGCCAGGCCTTCGATCTTCGACAGCCGCGGCAATCCGTTCCAGAAGTAGATGACACGCCGCAAGCTGATCACCACAAACTTGCGGGGATTTTCTGCAATCCACTGCTTGGCTTTTCGGCCTTGCTCGGCGCAGAAGGCGATCTCTCCCATCTGCTTATATTCCGCCAGCAGTCCATCGTTCTGGCTGGGATGATAGATCAGAACGTAGGGACCCTCGGCCAGTGGATTGTTCCCGATCCGCAGCTCATTGCCGAAATTGTCGCGGATAAAAACGAACTGCCCCATCGCGCGGTAATTGCGCACCAGCCAGGGCATGATCGTCATCCAGAACACCACCGCGCTCAGCAGAACGGGCACCACGTAGCGCTTGCCCCGGCGGTGTAGTTGGTAAGCTAGCCAGCATCCGGCGAAGGGCAGAAAGGTTAGCGCAGCTGGGTTGGTCAGCGCCGAGACGCCCCAGATCAAGCCATAGCCAATCCACGAAGAAGTTCGCTCGTCGCCCTCCATCTCCACCGTCAGCATGAACAGCAAGCTCAGCAGGAACGCCGACAGGCTGGTCTCCCAGATCCAGCGTACCGCCCAGTAAATCGTGTAGGGCAGCAGCGCCCAGATCCAGCCGGACCAGATGGCAACTTTCTGGTTGAAGATGCGCAGCGCGGTGCGATAAATCGTCCAACAGGTGAGCGCCGCAAACAGACTGTTGAACGTAAGCAGCGCGAACGCCGATGCCCTCGAATAGCTGCCGAAGACGCGAAACGCCAGCGACACGATCCAGGGATAGACCGGAGGGGTCCACGCCGACGGTCCGGTGTCGCCGCCGAACGGGGAGCTGAATCCCATGCCGTGGGCCAGCGAATAGGCGATGCGCCCGATCTCCCAGCCGAAGGCGAAGTTGTTTTCGTTGGTGCGAATGCGATAGGTGTGAGCCACCGCGATCCAGAGCACGCGCACCGCGAAGGCGATCAGCACCATCCAGGCCGGTGACCGCAGGATAGATTGCCAGCGGGACGCAACCTCGGTTGGGCTGGAGCTTGGCGTCGGGCGCGCCGCTGAGATCGGCAATGACATTGAGGACAACGCGATTGTAAAGCGGGTGGCTATCAGCTGTCAGCCATCAGCCGTCAGCTTCAGCCGTCAGCTTCAGCCGTCAGCTCTCAGCCATTCGACGGCAGCCTTTTGGTTCTCCATGTTGTCATCCCGCCCAAGGGCTTCAGCCCGCGCGGAGGGACCTGCTGTTCGTCCGCCCACGGACCTTGCCGCTGCTGAGCGGTGTTCGTCCTTGAGCGGCAAACTCAAACGACTTATTTCTGCAGCGCCGTCAACTCGGCCAGCACTTCTTCGCTGTGCTTGTTGGGATCGACGTCCATGTACTCCTTTACAATCTTGCCCTGGGGATCGATCAGAAAGGTGTGACGGGCGGCAAATTTGGCGACGCCATAGTTCTTTAGCGAGCCATACTCCTCGGTAACCTTGTCGTCGGGGTCGGCCAGCAGCTTGAAGGTCAATCCCTCCTTGGTGCAAAACTCCTGATGCGATTTCGTATCCTGCACGCTGACGCCCAGCACCACAGCGTTCTTGGCGTCGTACTGCGCCTGGTCGCGCTGGAAGTTATGCGCCTCGATGGTGCAGCCGCTGGTCATGTCCTTGGGATAGAAATACAGCACCACCCATTTGCCGCGATACTGCGATAGCGAGACTGGCTTGCCTTCCTGCGAGTTCAGGGTAAAGTCGGGGGCGGTGGTGCCGACCGCAGGAACGGCGGCGGCCCGCAGCATTCGCGGTGCGATTAGCGCCACGGCGGCGAAAAGAATCACAAATCCAAGAAACTTGCGCATAAAAAAGTCCTTTCATTGCTGGCAAACCAATTTGATGTCGTGGCAGAGGAGAAGAACCGATAGCCGCAACCGCTTTCCCCGAGCTTGGGACGGAGATCTGGGTCCCGCTCTCAGTCGGAATGACCTTTTCAACTCTGTCGTGAACTGACGTCTCCGACCAACTATAGACGGGATCAGGGTTACTCTGGGCAGCGCCGACACAACTTCATGACAAAGAAGGCTTCGAGTGGATCGTCGGCCAGAAGTTGGCCAGAAACACAAAACCCAGCCAACTGGCTGGGGCGAAAGCTACAGGGAAGCTTCTTGCTTACTCGACTCTAAGATCAGTATAGCACACTGGGAGGTGCATTGTTCAACGATTTGGAAGTTTATATCTTGCTTAAAATGAATGGATTACAACCAACTGTTGCATTTCTCACAGTTGACATCAGTTGACATGTAAAAGTTACGCCACCAACTGCGAGTTCAAATTGGGAATTTCGGCCAGGAGGCAAGAGCGAAACGGCGAAGAGCTGGGCCCCAGGTTCGCGTCCATCATTTGGACGCTAACCTGGGAGGACATCAGTCCCAGAGCGTCCCCCCGAACATGCTCGCATCAAGAGGCGCAGAGTCTGCATCGATCTTGGCCGCGACCGTGGGGCACAGGGCAGGCTGCTCCCCGCGGCGTGACAACCCGCGCCTCACCCGATAGCATTGAAGGTTTGGACTTCATCGCAGGAGGCAATCGTAATCATGGCTACGATGGAACAGAAGGCACCGGGCATCCGCCCTGGCGGCAAGCCGAAAACTTATAAAAACTTTATTGGCGGTGAGTGGGTGGAGAGCCGCACCGGCCGCACCTTCGAGAACCTGAACCCGGCCGACACCCGCGAGGTGGTCGGCGTTTTCCAGAAATCCGATAAGCAAGATGTCGACATGGCCATCGAGGCCGCGAAGCAGGCGTTCAAGAAGTGGCGCCTGGTACCCGCGCCGCGGCGCGCCGAGATGCTGTACAAAGCATCGGAGATCCTGATCGCGCGCAAGGAAGAGTATGCGCAGCTGATGACGCGCGAGATGGGCAAGGTGATCAAGGAGACGCGCGGCGATGTGCAGGAAGCCATCGACTGCGGCTACTACACGGCCGGCGAAGGTCGTCGCCTGTTTGGCCCCACCGTGCCGTCGGAGTTGCCTAACAAGTTTGCCATGGCGATCCGCCAGCCGCTGGGCGTCTGCGCCATGATCACGCCGTGGAATTTTCCCATGGCGATTCCCTCGTGGAAGCTGTTTCCGGCGCTGGTCGCCGGCAACACCGCGGTCATCAAGCCGGCGCAGGATACGCCGCTGTCGACGCTGAACTTTGTGCAGGCGCTGGCCGACGGCGGGATTCCCGCAGGTGTAGTCAACATCGTCACCGGCTTCGGCGGCGAGGTAGGTACGCCGATGGTCGAGCACTCCGCGGTGCGCGCGGTTTCGCTGACGGGGTCGACGGCGGTCGGACGCATTGTTGGCCAGGAAGCGGCCAAGACGTTCAAGCATTGTTCGCTGGAGCTGGGCGGCAAGAATCCCATGATCGTGCTCGACGACGCCAACCTCGACCTGGCGTTGGAAGGCGCGTTGTGGGGCGCGTTCGGAACGACAGGACAGCGTTGCACCGCGACCAGCCGCATCATCGTGCAGAAGGGCGTCTACAAGAAATTTGTCGACGCGCTGGTGGCACGCGCGCAGAAGCTGAAGGTGGGCAACGGTCTCGACGAGAGCGTGGACATGGGTCCGGCTGTGAACTCGTCGCAGATGGAAACGGACCTGAAGTACATCAAGATCGGCAAGGACGAAGGCGCCAAGATGCTGTGCGGCGGGCATCGCCTGGAGGGCGACGGCTACGCTCACGGCTGGTTCGTTGCGCCCACAGTGTTTGCCGATGTCGATCCCAAGATGCGCATCGCGCAGGAAGAAATTTTCGGGCCGGTGGTGTCGATCATCCCCTGCGATGGCATGGAAAGCGCGATCGAGATTGCCAACGATATCGAGTACGGATTGTCGTCGTCGATCTACACCAAGGACGTGAACAAGGCGTTCACCGCGATGCGCGATCTCTACGCGGGCATCACCTACATCAACGCTCCAACCATCGGCGCTGAGGTGCATCTGCCGTTTGGCGGGACCAAGGCGACGGGCAATGGTCATCGCGAAGGCGGAATCGGCGCCATCGATTTCTACACCGAGTGGAAGTCGGTCTACGTGGATTATTCCGACAAGCTACAGCGGGCGCAGATCGACCGGCCGGAATAACGATGAGTATACCCACCCTCTCGCCAAATGCGGGCGAGAAGGGTGGGGCACCCGAGCGAGGCAATAAGGCTTTGGGTTTTGTCGAACCTCGGCGAGGCGTCGCACCGGATACTCGCGAGATGCCCGTCCCGCGAATGCGGGACGACTCAATTTAGCCCAGGACGAAGTCCTGGGTAGGCTGCATTTTATGAGGGGCCTAGTCCCGGCAGGGACGGCATCATCGCTCACCCAAACACAAATCGCGGATCATACTCCACCCCCGATTTGCGCAACAGCGTCATGAACTCCTGCTCGAAGCTCCATTTCTTGTGATGCTCAGCCTGCTTGGCGATGTAATCGATCACCTTCTGCCGTTGTGATTGGCTTAGGCTAAAGGCTCCATATCCCTCTTGCCATTCGAACCTGTGCCCACGCTCATGCAGCCAGCGGGAACTGGTGCCCTTGAGTTCCTGGACGGCCTTAGCCAGTGAGAACGGGCGGGACCGCGACCAGCAGGTGGGCGTGATTCGCCGTGCCTCCAGCAGCAAGCAGCATGATCTTGTGGTCTCGCGCGACCACGGCGAGATAACGCGAGAGCGCCTCGGGATCGTGAATCATGTTGACGCGCTGTTTAGTACTGAATGTGCAGTGCACCAGGACGGAGGCGTGGGTGTGGGACATGGTTTGACGGTAGCTTGAGACGCGAGGCGTTGCGGTGATGCCAAACACGCAGGCGTGTGCCGTCTCTGCCGGGACTGGGAGTTCATTGAGATGCCTACCCAGGACTCCGCCTGCGGCTCCGTCCTGGGCTGAACTGAGTCGTCCCGCGCTGCGGGACGGGTGGCTCGCGGGTAATGAGCCTCGTCGCATCGCCCGCGTATGCGCGCGTCACGGGACGGAGCGTCGCAGGATCATCTACGAAGTGCGCCTCAGTCTGACCCGGGCATAAGTATCTATCTGCCGCCGCCGACGCCCCACCGCTCCCTTTTCCTACTTGCCGCCCTTGCGCTTATCCTTCGGCTTCACCGCCGAGCGCACCTGCATAAACTTGTTCAGCGTATCGAACCAGAAAGGCGCCCCGAGCGATAGCGCCAACGCGGTAATCGCCCAGCCAATTAACGCTTCTAGCCAATAAAAACGCCCCTTCGGAGCCCAGGTCTGCCAGCCGAAGGGAAACGGCAATTGCTGTCCCAGCGCGGCGATGTTGTCGGCCTGAGCTTTGAAGTCACTGTCGTTCTGTATGGGCTGCTTGTGGCTGGCGACATAATTTTCCGCCAGCTCTACGGTCGCCTGCCGCTCGACCGGATTGTTCCACAGCGTCTGCGCCAGCTTAATGGTATCGACATTAAGCCCCACGGCAACCACCACGCCGATCACCAGCAGAATGACCTGCGCGCGGTTTTTGTACCAACTGGCCGCGCGGTCCATGGAATCGTTGAACCAGCCTTCCACCTTCTGCTGAAACTCGGCGACATCTTTTTCCGTGGCGGCGACCAGGCTCAGCAGCGCCTGCCGGGTCGGACTCGCCGGAAGTTTGTCGATGCCCTGGCGCACGTCGTCGAGCACGCGCGCCTTGGCCGGATCGGGCGGGGCGACGATATCGACCAGAGCGGTGGCAAAGGTCTGCGAAGGAATATACGCGGGCAGATTGGGCGACCACTGCTCAACCAGGGTAAACACTGACGGCAGATGCAGCGAGAGCTCCAGGCTACGTGGGTCCGCGGCGGAGGCGGCCTGCGCCACCGTAGCGTCGTCAACCTTGGCGGGATTCTTGTACAGTCCGCGAATCAGCCCGTGGGCGTAAATCGCTTCCACAAAGCGCCGGCCATCGGCGATCTTGCTTTCGGAGAACAGGCTGTCGATGCCGCGCACCAGGTTTTTTGCCCGTAAGGAAAAAATGGAGGCAATACCTTCGTTGACCACCGAGCAGATGAGGCTGAGAAACAGGTAGACGAAGGCTATTCCGATGGCAACGTCCAGAATCGCAGAACTTGGCATAAGCCTCCTCTTGTCGGAACCGCCGGTCGGCAAACGCAAGGGTGATGAAGCGTCGAGAGGCGCGTCCGGATTACAGTTTTGCGAAATCTCGCGTGAGTATATTCCGAACCTAAGAAAACACAAGAGCGAAAGCGGGTTTCCAGTGAGGCGTTAGCTGGTTCATAATAAGACGTCCCGGTAAATCGACGGCCCTTAGTTCAAGGACATATCATGGCTACCCAGGAAATCTCCCGAGTGCTGGCTGCGAGTCGCATGGCCAACGTGCGCTACGCCATTCGCGACCTCGCCGTGGTTGCCGACGAGGTCGCCCGCGAGGGTCACAACATCCTCTACCTCAACATCGGTGATCCTTGCAAGTTCGACTTCCACACCCCGCCGCACATGATTGAAGCGGTGCTCAAGGCGATGGTTGACGGCCACAACGGCTACGCCGAGTCGCTGGGAATCAAGCCGGCGGTGGACGCGATCCGCCATCAAGCCGAACGTGACGGCCTCCACGATATTCAGAGTATCTTCGTCGGCTACGGCAGCGGCGAGGTCATCGACAGTTGCCTGACTGCGCTGCTGAATCCCGGCGACAACGTGCTGACGCCGAGTCCGGAATATCCCCTGTACGGCGCCATCCTGGCTAAGCTGGATTGCCCGGTCAACGCTTACGATCTGGACGAGTCGAATGGTTGGGAGCCCGACGCCGCCGACCTGGAGCGCAAGATCAATTCGCGCACCCGCGCCATCCTGCTGATCACGCCCAACAATCCGACCGGCGCGGTGTACTCGAAGCGCACCCTGGAGAAGATTCTGGAACTGGCGCGGCGTTACGGGCTGATTATTTTTGCCGACGAGATTTATGACAAGCTGATCTTCCATCCCACCGAGAAGCATGTTTCCATTGCCAGCCTGGCGACGGACGTTCCCATCGTGACCTTCAACGGATTGTCGAAGGCTTATCTCGTGCCGGGCTGGCGCATTGGATGGGCGATCGCCACCGGCCCGCGGGAAGTTCTCCATCCCTACATGGAGGCGGTGCACCGCCTGTTGCGCGCTCGCTTGTCGGCGCCGCATCCATTCCAGCACGCCATCAAGCCCGCGCTGGAAGGTCCGCAAGATCATCTGGTGGAGGTGTTGCGCAAGCTGCGCAAGCGTGCCGACCTGACCGTCGAGTGGGCCAGGCGCACACCGCACGTCAAGCTGGTGCCGCCGAAGGGCGCGTTCTATGCCTATCCCACGCTGGAGATCCCGGAAGAGGATCTGACGTTTGTTACGGATCTGTTGAAGCAGAAGCACGTGCTGGTGGTACACGGATCGGGATTCGGCGAGAAGCCAGGGACGCGGCACATTCGCATCGTCTTCCTGCCGCCTGAGCCGGTGCTGGGCGCCGCGTATGACGCGATGACGGAATTCATGAACGAGCGCTACGGGTAATCATGGTCGATATTCACTGCCACATTCTGCCCGGGATTGATGACGGTTCCAAGTCGTGGGAGATGACTGCGGAAATGTGCCGCATGGCGGCGCAGGATGGCATCACTCACATTGTCGCTACCCCGCACAGCAACGATGTCTATACCTACAGTCGCGAGCGCTACACCGAAATGCTGGGCCAGTTGCACGATGCCGGAGACGGCAAGCTGACCTTCAGCCTGGGTTGCGACTTCCATTTCTCTTACGACAACATTCAGGATGCGCTGGCCAACCCGCGCCGCTATACCATCGGCGACACTCAGTACCTGCTGATCGAGTTCAGCGACTACGGTATTCCGCCCAGCGTGCAGCAGGATGTGTTTGCCATCGCCAGCCGCGGCATGGTGCCTATCATCACCCATCCCGAACGCAATCAGCCGCTACTGAAGAACCAGGAGTTGGTGCTGAAGCTGGTGGAGGCAGGCTGTCTGGTGCAGGTCACGGCCAACGCGCTGACCGGAGCCTGGGGTTCGCGCTCGAAGAAAATGGCCGAATGGCTACTCAAGCGCGAGGCGGTTCACGTGATTGCCAGCGACGCGCATGATCCAGTGCACCGCCGGCCGATCATGTCGGAAGCTCGCAACGCGGTGGCGGAACTGGCCGGGGCAGAAGTTGCCGAAGCGCTGGTCACGTACAACCCGGAAGCGATTGTGGAAGGGAAGAGCCTGCCCTATCAGCCGACGTACCGATAACCGCCGTGACCCACCCGTCCCGCCACGCGGGACGACTCAATTCAGCCCAGGACGGAGTCCTGGGTAGGCTGGTTAGAAAACCTCCCGTCCCGGCAGGGACGGCACAAACTCACGTGCTGCTCGTCACCGAACGCGCCCGGAGCGATTGGTTAGCCTTGAGCTATGTCGCATACTCATGCCTCGGTCCTGGTGCATTGCGTTTTCAGCACCAAACAACGCGCGAACTTGATTCGTGATCCCGACTCGCTCTGGAGATACCTCGCGGCGCTCGCCCAGGACAACCGGATCACGCTATTTGCGGCCGGGGGCACAGCGAACCACGTTCACCTTTTGCTCGCGGTTCCTCCCGTGCTTCCGTTGGCAAAAGCGGTGCAGGAATTGAAAGGCAGCAGTTCGCGTTGGTTGCATGAGCACGGCCACCCATTCGCCTGGCAGGAAGGCTACGGAGCTTTCAGCGTCAGCCAGTCGCAACGACAGACGGTGATCGATTACATCGCAAAGCAACCCGAGCATCACCAGAAGTGGAGCTTCGAACAGGAGTTCATGACGCTGTTACGCAAATCGGGCGTGGAGTACGATCCGCGATTCGTCTTCGGATAGCGCAACCGTCCCTTCCGGGACTGGGGTTTTGTTTATGAGCTACCCAGGACTCCGCCTACGGCTCCGTCCTGGGCTGAACTGAATCGTCCCGCAGGACGGGACGTGGGTGAAGCGGGTGAAGAGACTCGCCCGACACCGATAGGCTCAAGCCTTAGCGGGTTGGGCGTACAGATGAATCGACTGAGGAGTGAAATCTCTGCTCGCGACTGTGCCTCAATAGCCGCGACCTGCCCACACAGTATCCCGACCCTAAGATCAAGTGCCGCGGATCTCACCGTCCGGTACAGCGCATCTCGCCCACATCTTGTCCGTTCACGGAAACAATTCCGGTGCGAACCTTGGCGGCAGGAGCAGGCTCGCCCGGCTGCTCTGGATCGGCATGGGCAGATACCGGCAGGGAATTCGCGGGCTGGCGGTGCGCCTTCACTCTGCGCATCACACTCGCCTCAGCCGCCCGAATTCCTTTGCGGGCGAATTGCGCTCCGCTGCGCGCCGACTTCGCCGCCTGCTGCTCCGCATGACGAAACGAATCGATCAAGCCCATATCGACCTCCACACTACTTGGGAAGATGCCGCTTGCATAAAATTAGAAGCCCTTGGCCAAAAGAAATCAAGTGCGAAGCTCACCAGCCCGTGGGTAGTGCATTTCCAGCAAATGCCGAATTCGCGCGTCGGAGAGACTCAGCAAGATTCCTCACTGCCCGGAAGGTCTTGCTCCGATATGTCAAGAACCAGCCTCAGCAATCGTTCCGGAGACGTTGAATGTGCTCCTCAACTCTGCACATGAGGAAGCTCGGCGCCTGAGGATCATCTCGCACCGTGAATACCCTTGGGATTTACGGCTGATTTCCTGAGACAAGAGTCTTCGGATTTTCGGAACCTTGATCATCCGCGAAGGACACCTCGAAAGCGACTACAGATCATACCCTTGACTGCTAACCGTAGAGCCGGCGTGGCGGGTCGCGTACTAAGAAGCCTCGGATTTCCTTCATGCAAGATGAACTTACTTCGCGCGTTCGATGACCGCCTCGACCTCTCCATTGTGGATCGCACGTTTCAGCGCGGCGTGATCTGCTTCGTTCTGGTCGGCGTAGGCAAAGGAGAAAGCCGCGATCGCCTTATCGAACACGTCGCTCTTGCCCAGGTAGCCGCTAATGAGTGCGGGCTCGCCGGAACGTGCATGGGAGAGCGCCAGCGAGTAACCGCAAAACTCGGTGAAGAGGGCCATCCTGGCGGCCTCGAACGTCTCGACGGCAAACTTGATCTTGACGTCCCGAAGCTGGCGAACATAAAAGTGACGTCCTTTCCTCCCCTCCGTCCATCCGAGGAAGATGTCGCTGGACGGCTGCATGAGCCGGAGGCCGTTCACCACACGCTGTCCATGGTTCGGGTAGACACTCTTTCCCGCAAAGCCTTCCAGGACCGAGGCGCGCGCCTCTTTGACTTGAAGAATGAGGGGGTCCTTTCCACGTGCCATCAAGAGCATCATCCAGCAGGCGGTGCCGACGCTCCCGACGCCGACGACCTTGACCGCGGCGTCCATAATCTCGTAATGATCGAGCAACATGCGATAGTTAGGCGCCAGGGATTCGCGGTAACGCTCGAACGCCTGCCTGACTTCCCAGTGGATCTCCCCGGGGGTGTGACCTTTCCAGTGGAAAATCGCCGGAAGCTGGTCTTTGAAGCGCGACGACCCGCCCGCGTCGTCTATGAGCTTCGGGAAGAGGCCTTCGGAGGTGCTGCTCTCACGCGCCTTCGACAAGTTCTTGATCGCGCCGCGGCGGATCGCGTCGTCCTTAATGCTCGCGATCATCATGTTGGCCTCGAGGGCGAAGTACCACAGGTCCAGTACCTTCATTTCGCTGAACTCGGCCATGCGCTCGCGATAGGACCTGACACAGCCGAGGACCGCATCCTTGGCGACAGATTCGCTGAGGCCGTTGTCGCGACAGGCGACCACGACGCTCGCCGCGAGACGCTTGAGGTCCCACTCCCAGGGCGCCGGGAGGGCTCTCATCGAGGTCGTTGAGGGCGAAGATGACTTGCCTCTCCGCAGTGGCGAGACCCCGGAAGTTGACCAGATGGGAGTCTCCACCGCATTGCACGCGGATGCCGGTAGAGGGCGTGCCTGCCAGATCCTGCGCCATGGCGAACGCCGAGCCCCGGTAAAAGGTGAAAGGAGACAGCACCATGCGCCCGTGGCGAAGGGCAAGAAGATCGGGAAGACGACCCTCGTCGGTCTTCAGCACCACGCGGACCGGATCCGGCCGTTTGTGCGGCGGCTTCCATTCGGCATGCGAATCGCGCGGACACTTGTCGCGCAACGCTTTGCCCATAGCCTTGAGCTCGGCTAGCGAAGGTTGTGCTTGGAAAGCTGGGATCTTCTTGTTGACGGATTGTCGGGACTTGGGCGTCGCCGGCGTAGCTGCTGATTTCATTTTCCTCTCCAGTGATCTATTCCATTCCACAACAATGGGCTGAGGTTCGTCTGTGACATCCGAAGACCGCGAGGTTACAACCCGTGGGTTTCCGCGCACTCACGCCACGTCTCATTTCACCGAATATCCGCGTCGCATCCGTGCATGCCGAGATTCCACCCTTTGTATCTCACATCCTGATTGCCCAGAATGCGGATACCCGTTGAATGACCCAGAACATCGCTACGGTTCCGATCGCGTAGGGCGGCACAAGCTGGAGGATGGCTGATCGTTGTTGGTTAATAGGCGCGAGCTTGGACATTGTCTTTAGCATTGCCGCAGTAAGCGCCATGACGCAGCCGATAAAAAGAAAGTGTCCGGCTTCGACCCCGATGCTGAAGAACAACAGCGCTGTAGGGATATGTCCGTCAGGTAAACCGGCGTCTTTCAGTCCGCTAGCAAAACCCAGGCCGTGCATCAGTCCGAACATGAGGGCCACGACCCACGGGGCACGCGCGGTGATGCCGACGTAGCCTTGGCGGCCACGCAGAATCTCCGCCGCGACAAAAACAATGCTCAACGCGATAGCCGCTTCAACCGGCCGTTGCGGGACGTGGACGTAGCCGAGTGTCGCCAGAAGTCACCCGGCACGAAGTCCCAGCCCGCGAACACACGTATGATCGGCCGGTCGCCGGTGGTGGCGTACACTTCTTTGCGCTTGAGCGCGTCCCAGATCGCCTCGCGGGTATTCTCGCGCGCCCACACGCCACCCAGTCCCGCTGCTTGTTCGCCCCAGACGGAAACCAACGGCTCTTTCTTCGGGTCATTGTCGATCATGGCGAGCGGGGTTTTCCAACGGTCCGGCGACGGCAATCCGTTGGCGAACTCACCGAAGAAGTTGTCTTCCCGCGTGGTGACCACGCCCACATGGGCATCGTTGCCCCCGGAGGCTGACCCACAATATTGACGCATCGGAATCCATTATGAGCCCCACTATCGCCAGATTAATGTGGGACTTCATCGTTCCATCGGTACCAGGTAAACCCGAGCATCAGTTGCAGCGATAACGGAACTCCAGGGTTCTGGCGACCCAGGTACGCATTCGAGACGTGTTGCATCCTCAGACCAACGTCGACGGAACTCTGGCGACGAACTAACAGGTGAGTTCCGGCATCAACCGCGATCGTAAAGTTGAACTGTGCAGTATCACCGGGAGGAAAGTTGCCAGGACTGAAAATCAAGCCGCCGCTTAGGCCGACGAAGGGCGTTGTTTTACGAAAGCTGTTGGTGAAATTCCAGCGCGGACCCAAAGCCTCGAAGCCGCCGGTGTAATGGCTTCCCAGAATCCAGAAATTCTCCACCGGGATGATGTTGAAATCCCACTCCAAAGTTCCGCGGCTCCAACCATTTCCGTGTTCGCCGGTTAGTACGCGGCCGGCATGAAGCAGAACAGTGAGATTGCTGATGGAGCGATTGGCGGTTAGGAATCTGGGAGCCGAAACCTGCACCACGGTCGAGCCGCCGGCGATCTGGATGCCGTAGTTCCAACCGGGTTGACGAAGGGCGTTGGAAGGAGCGTCGTCGAGGTCCTGCGCAAACGTTATTGCAGAAAGCGCCAGGAAAAAATAAAAAAAACTGGCTGCCTTCGGCAATACTCTTCTCCGGAACAGTTCCCCGTACCTGGCTTCGACTGACTCTCCGAGACTCGTTCTGCAGTTGGTGATCACTTCTCTGTCCGCGTTCTAGAATTTCCAGGCCAGGCCCAATCGAGCCGTGCGAGGAGCTTCCACGGCCAGGGGCACGCGCAGGTTGAACGCCGGTCCTGTGAGGTCGCCTTCGAGTGTGTTGTTATTCAGATTCAGGAGATTGAACACGTCGAGGTAACCGGAAAGCGTTCCCAGCGGTAGCCGAAAGTCGCGGGCTAGACGTACATCGAGCGTCAAGTTGAACTGCGTTTGGAAACCTCCGGGATGTCCCACCGGAGTGGCCCTCACGAAGAATGGTCCCTGGTTGAATCCATCGACAAAGAGCAGCCTCCCAAAAGGCTGGCCGTCGAAGTACGCGGCAACTGCGGCCAGGTAGAAACCGTGAGGCGCCGCATAGTACGCCGTGATCTTGCTGGTGTAGGCGCGGTCAAAGTAGGTTCTGCCTTGCGACATCACCAGCGTATTGGGATTGATCCCGAGCGAACCGACAAACCCAGTGTCGTTCTGGAAAGGAGAATTGCCCGGACTGGTGCGGGCCAGGGTCTGTCCGGCAGTGAAGCTTGCCGAGAATTCCCACGACCGCCGCACCCTGGCCGTCAGCTGAGCTTCAATGCCCTTGTAGCTGGCACGCAGCCCGGGATTCGTCAGCACCAGGAAATCATGTCCCAGTGCCGAGGGCTTCTGGTTATAAAGCGTCAGAATCTGATCATCCACCGTACCGTAGATGCCATCATTTCCTGGATCGGTGTACTGCACCTGCGTGTAATCGGAAAAAGGGACACCAGTGTTTTCCAGTCCTATCAGGCGATGATCGTCGCGACGGAAGAAGCGCACGGAAGCCGTCAGGCGGTTGGCCACATTCTGCTGCAGCCCGAAGCTGATCTCGTCCGTAAAAGGTCGAGCGATTCGTGGATCGATCGCCGAGTACGGTCCGCCGAACACCCGCAGCAACTGCCCCACCTCGGACGCCTGGGCGACTCCGTCTCCGTTGGAATCCTGCCAGCTATACACCTGGCCTCCCAAGGCTGCCGGATTTCCGAAGTCGAGATAGCGCCCCTGCAGAAGGTGTCCGTAGCGCGACCAACTGCCTTGCAGGACAAGTCCCGGAGGCCAGAGCGGCACCACGAAACCGAGTCGCGGCTCCAGTGTCGTCCAGCTGATCTCGTTTGCAGCTCCAGTAGCTTGTCCGGTTGAAGTATCGATGCGGAGGCCAATCGGCAGAATCAGCCAGCGAGTTGGACGCCACGAGTCTTGTACATGCTCAGCGATATTTTGTACATGCTGGCTGGCTTGCGCGGGGGTATTCCACCGGAGCACTTCGCTGTCCATGCCGTTCACCAGAATCTGCTGAGTGTTGGCTATGGCGTACCAGCGATTGGTTATGTCGCTGCGATTCCAATCGACACCCAGGCTCAGGCTATGGCTTCCCCAAAATCCATACACGATGGATTGCAGGATGCCCTGCGCCTCATAGCGGGTCCGCAAGCCCGAGGTCGCCAGAGGCGCCGCGCCGCTGAAGTTCAGGAGTGGCAAGTCAACCGTGCTGACGCCTTGCACGCCGTTTTGAAAGCTAGAGGAGACAATCGCGTTAACTACGCCGAAGCTGGCGCTGAACAACGTTGCCGGACGCAGTTGCTGGTTCCAAAGAGCCTGAAATTGATTGAAGTTGTCGTTGCCCCGGGTGGTGGAACTGGGAGCGACGCTCGGCATGGTTCCTTGCCGGGAATTAAAGACGTGTTGCCCGCTGTACAACAAGTCGAGGTGCTGCGACCCCCGCGACCAGGGTGTAAAGTCCGCCAGCAGCCGATTGACGCCGGTATCGATGGGAGCCGCAGAACCGCCAAGATCTTGCGAGACCTGCTGGGTAGAGAGAGAAACAAAGAACGGTAGCGCCGCCAGCATTGCCGGTAGATTGCCGCCGAGCTGCGCGCTGGCGTCGATGAGCGAGTTGAGACGCTCTGGACCAGGATAATCGAGATCACGCAGGCGGGCGTTCATGTTATCGCTCTGCAGTCCACCCCCCGAGCCAAAGAACCAAGCCGCGCCATGCAAAGCGCCGCCCGCTTCTGGAGCTGCCAATCCAAGGTTCTCCCCCGATCCTTGCGACCCCGCAGGTTTGGATGCTGTGATGACCTGGAATTCCGACAATGCATCGATGCTGGGATTGATAAGAGGGAGCCCAGGCACGTAGGGATCGGTTACATCCAGGCCGTTGAACAGGTACTGATTTTCGGTCCAGGACGCGCCCAGAGCGGAGAACAAGGCGGGCACCGCCGTTTCCAACCCACCGATCTCGAACCGATTCGTGACCGTAGAGGGCTCCAGATTTTGCAGAAGCGACCATACGTTGCGTCCGTTGGGAAGTTTCTGGATCGCGAAATTGCCAAACTGCGTGCCGAACCAAGTATCTTCATCAACAACCTTGGCTGAAGGAGGAGCTTGATCGCCTGCCAGCGGCACGAGCGTCGCGTGGATGTGGAGTGTGCTGTCCGAACGAACTTCGATAGCGACTTGACGGCTTTTCCAGCCGTCAGCCGTAAGCTCAAGGCTGTATGAACCCCACGCGAGCCCAGCAAAACGGAAACGGCCGCTCGCGTCAGTCACCATTTCCGCTACAGGTTGGGAGGAACGCTCACGCGTGAGGCGAATCCGCACCTTTCCGAGCGCCCTGCCGGAACCTTTGACGATGCCATAAAGGTTCGCTGAGCGGGACTGCGCCAGAGTTACAGTCGACATGACGAGCAGCAGGAGGGTACCCCAACAGATATTGCAGTGCGCGCCCCGTGGGCTCTGCGCCAAGGTGTTGGCTGGTTCTTGGACGTCTTGCGACACGGTAACTCACAAAGAGACGGTGGATGATTATTCGGGTTTCCCTAGATTCACTGGAATAGGAACCCTGTTTTCCGCAAAATGTTGGAAGGTATCTATGAAGTTCTTGTTGCCAGGGCGACCAACACCGGGGCGGCAGCGGGATAGGCCGCGGTTTCGCCGAGGCTTTTCACGCCGAGGGGAACTAAGTGGTGATTGCTGGCTGTGGTAAAGAAGGCGCTGCAAACAGAACGGCAAGAGATAAGCGGCTTCCACCTCATGAGTACCTTTCAGAGCCGCCGTTTACAGGTTCCTGATGTTCAGCGGCATTATGCACTCGCTGAACTGGCGTGAACGCTCAACTGGCGATAACAAGGCCTTGTCATAAACGACCGCTTACAGCCGATTGCTTGTGCAATGGCGAATTGCCGCCAATTGCCAATTCTGCCACCATTTTGCTCTCCAGTCAGATCTTGGGTGCATCTTATGTAACCGCAGGAGGATGAGGTATGAAGAACCGAATCAGCAATTTCGGGTTGGCTCTGATCGGCGGAATTGCAGTTTTTGTTTCCGGAACGGTGGTTGACCTTGCCCTGCTTGGACACGAGCGTCGGATTATCATCTCGTTTTTGATTGCCAACAGCATCGCGGGACTGGTCGCGGTCATCGCCGGACTAGCTTTCCATCTACACCAGGAAGAGCGCCATTTCCGGTTCGCTACCGAAAAGGCTGTGGCCATGGCCGAACTCAACCACCACGTGCGCAACGCTGTATTTCCGCTGTTTCTCGCTGTGCAGTCCACTCACGATGCCCAATCCAATCGCCTTGCAAACGAGGCCTTGTCGCGCCTCGATATCGCACTGCGCGATGCTGCCGTGGACGCTTACAGCGGCAAAATTCGCTACGCGGATGAGATAGCGGGCCGTGTCGCAGCCTGAACTGATGGGCGAGTACATAGGCGATCACACAAGCGGAGCAGCACTATTTGCCGACTGGCAGCAATGGAGCGATCGAAACGGTGAGCGTGCCGGAACTCAGAAACGGTTCACGCAAGGGCTGCAAGCCAGGGGCATTCAGCCGGAACGAAGTGGAGCAGCCGGAACCAGGGGTTTCGTTGGAATCGCGCTTCGGGATGATGTACAGACACATCCGACACATTCTCCGGTTATACCCGTTACACACGCGCGCGCGTGAACGCCCTATATGGAAAGACGTGTCGGATGTGTCAGCCAAACCCGCGTTCTAAAACCGGTCACCGCGCTGGAGCGGTAACTGGTTGCACGGCAAGGGACGAAACGAGCTCCATCATCGCGTTCAGTAAATAGGTGATTTCGGAACTGTGACAAAGCAATAGCGAGCGAATTAGAAAAATGGGAAACCTCGGACAAAACTCGTTGATGGTCCCGCAAGACGGGGCTATTGTTATGTCCGAGGCGAACTTCGGCCTTCCGCTGAGAGGAGATTTCGAGCGGATGGCAAGGAGGAGGTTTCAAAACCCAAAACCCTTTCGGGAAGGTTCCTACTGGTGGATCAAACCGTGGACCGACGAGTTTATAGAAGGGAGGACAGTTCGTAAACAAAAGCGAATCAAGCTCGCGCCTGCAACGATGAAAGAGCGCGAAGTCAAAAAGATTGCAGCTGAACATTTGCGGCCGATGAACCAGGGGCTGGAGTCAATTGGTTCAGCGACCAACTTCACAACCTACGTAAACGGGACCTATATCCCTGTGGTGCTGCCCTTGATGGCGACGACAACGAGAAACCGATACTGTGGGGTAATCAAGAACTACCTCATCCCGGCATTCGGAAATCTCAATCTGCGCGATCTGGGCACATTGCAACTTCAACGATATTTCAGCGGTATGGCCGGGAACAAACTGTCGCACGAGTCGAGAGACAAAATCCGCGACGTGCTCTCAAGTATTCTCGGTTCTGCCGTCCGTTACCAACTTCTTGTCAAGAACCCGGTCGAGGGTGTGCAGCTTCCGCCATGCACTATTGGCAAGCGCGTGCGGAAGCCGAACATCACTTCGGAGGAGTTCGCGGCGATTCTTACCCTGATGGCTGAGCCCTACGCGACAATGACTATGTCGCGGTGTACTCGGGCCTGCGTGTCAGCGAACTGATCGGGTTGCGGTGGAATGACGTCGGATTCGATAGCTTGATGGTCGATGAGCGGTGCTGTCGGGGCGACTGGTCAGCTCCTAAGAGCGAAGCCAGCAATGCGCCCGTCGCCGTTCAACATCACGTCATCGAGCGCATCCATGCGCTGAAGTTGAAGACCATAACCGTGCGCGCCGGCCACGGAAATCGCCGATACAAAGTCGTAAAGTCCGATGGGCCAGATGACCTCGTGTTCCAGTCGGTCAAAGACGGCAAGCCGATGGGCGATAACAACATGCTTTCCCGCCACATCAAGCCGGCGGCCAGAAAATTGGGCTTGGACTTTGTGAACTGGCGATGCCTGCGTACCTCTTATGGGACTTGGTTGAAAAGAGAAGGCGCGGACATGAAAGACATTCAAGGCCAACTGCCGCACTCGCGGATCTCAACGACGATGGACATCTACGCTCAGGACATTCCAGAGTCGCGGCGGAAAGCGGTCGAGAGGCTGCCAGTGCCGGAAAGAGTGCAGTAGGTGAATTGTGACGTTTTGGGACGTAGGGAGCTTCTGATGAGTGTGCAAGTGATTGATTCTATGGTGGCCAGGGACGGAATCGAACCGCCGACGCCAGCCTTTTCAGGGCTGCGCTCTACCAGCTGAGCTACCTGGCCACGGAGCGAGAGTCGCTAGTGAAGGGTTGCTGCGGCAGGAGAATTATAACAACGTGAGAGGATCTCCGCCAAACTCGCAGCGGCCTCCCGCTCAGCGTTGATCTTGCGACCCTGGTAGTTGTTGCTATCGGGCGGCGTCGGCGAGCCCTTAACGAATCTCCAAACACCGCTTGGCGTCCATTCCGCCAACCGCATTCCCCTACTTCGCTGCTTGATTCCGGGGACCGCGATCGGCTGTTGAACCAGGCGCCAGCCGCACCGTCCGGGCCTGGACTTAGCGCCGATCCATGTCCTACATTGTGTCAGGTGGCACGATGTCGACGCGGCGCTGTTGCTGGTAGCAACTATCGTCGGTGGCCTGGCAAACCGGATAGAGCTTGCCCCAACCCGTGGCGAAACCGATGCGCGACTCGTCAACTCCGCTTTGTACCAGTTTTGACTTCACGAACTGCGCGCGCCGGTATGACAGCACCAGGTTGTAGAAAATATCGCCGCGGATGTCGGCATACCCCTGGATCCACAACTGCCCGTTCGTATGCTGCTTCAGCCATTCGGCGTCCGACTGCAGCGGAGCGGGATCGACCACACGGTTGTAGATGTTGAAGGGAAAATAGACCGCCTTGACGTTCTGGATGAGGTCCTGGTCCGACCCGGCGGCAGTGGACTGTGCCAGCGCGCTGCCGGCGAAAAATAAGACGCTAACTGCAATCAAAAAGGCGGCGAAAACAACCCCAAACCGTTTGTTCGGCACAACGTTTTGCATGACTCCCTCCGTCCGTAGTTTTTTGCAGATCGTCCAAACTGTATGCAACCGACAGCTGCGTCGCGCGCAGAACTTACCCCGTGCGCTTTCCGGCCGCGTCGACCCGTCGCAGTCAGCATAGAGGACGCATATTACAGGAAGATGAAACCGCATCGAGGGAAAACTTTTGTTGCCACCCGGCGCCACGGCTCCGCCGGGATCTCCCCTATCTGCCCACGCCTCTGCAATTTCCACGTGCTTCCATCCCAGGTTATTCGCGGAACTTTCACTCTGCATTCACGAACCTTTAACTTTGTCTCCTTAGCATTTCGCTGGACTGTCACTGCAAATTTTCACGGCTTGTACCCGGTGCGGGGTTGCCCTTTTGTTGTAGATTCATTCCGCCCGAATTGCGCTTTCAGGAGAAGAGATGAAACCACAACTGGCTTTAGCGCTCGCGGTACTGATGACGACGAGCGTATTCGCGCAGACAGATTCCCAACAATCGAAACCGAAGCCGGCTCATCGCAGCAGTTCGGCACCGGTTTCGAAGCAGCTGGAGGACATGAAGGACGCGATCTCTGCCCAGCAGCAGCAGATCCAGCAACTACAACAGCAAATTCAAACCCGCGATCAGGCCATTCAGCAGCTGCAGCAGCAGATTGCGAATATTCCACAGCCCCAGCCGCAACAGCCGCCACCGCCCGGTTGTTGCGATGAAGTGGGAGCGTTGCAGCACGATGTGGCCGACCTGAAGACCGTCTCCGGCAATACGGTCAACGAGCTGCAGGAGACCCAGAAGCGGGTAGCGGCTTTGGAGAGTCCGCTGGCCATCCACTACAAGGGAATCACCATCACTCCGGGCGGCTTCCTGGCGGCAGAAACGGTGTGGCGGCAGCGCGGTGAGGGAGCCGACATCAACACCAATCTCAACGGCATTCCGTATTTCGGCTCTTCCCAAGCCCACCTCTCCGAGTTCTACGGATCGGGACGTCAGTCGCGTATTTCGATGTTGGCGCAGGGCAAGCTGGACAACATGACCATGACCGGCTACGTGGAGACGGACTTCCTGGGCGCCGCCGTCACCTCCAACAACAACGAGAGCAACTCCTACGTTCTCCGCCAGCGCCAGGCGTGGGGTCAGGCCGCTCTGCACAGCGGCTGGAGCTTCACTGGCGGTCAGATGTGGAGCCTGGTGACGGAAACCAAGGTCGGCTTGGACAACCGTACGGAGGCGTTGCCGATGACCATCGACCCGCAGTACACGGTGGGCTTTAGCTGGGCACGTCAGTATGCCTTCCGCGTTGTCAAGAACTTCAACAACAAAATGTGGTTCGGCTTCTCGGTGGAGAATTCACAGGAGACCATCACGACCCACGGCAACGTTAGCGACTCTTTCCTGCTTGGTTCGCAAGGCAATGCCGGTGGTTTGTATAACGCGTCAATCAACGGCTGCTCAACTTCCCTCAACGCCGCGGGTGCACCAGTTACCGCCTGCACCAACATAGCGAACTACTCGTATAATGCGTCGCCAGATTTCGTCGGTAAATTGGCCTTTCAGCCGTCATTTGGAGGGCACTATGAAATCTTCGGCGTCGCCACGGAGTTCCGTGATCGCATCTTTCCGAATGCCGGAGCGCCTACGCCCACGGCAGCCGGCGCCTTCAACAGTTCAACCTGGACGGGCGGCGGCGGCGGTAACGCCCGCTGGTCTCTGTTCCAAAAGCATCTTGACCTCGGTGTTCACGCTCTGGCCGGCAAGGGTCTGAGCCGTTACGGGACGGCGGGACTTGCGGATGCGACCATCACGCCTAACGGCTACATCGCTCCGATCCTGAGTTATCAGGGCCTGCTGACCCTGGAGTATCACTCACCCAAGTGGGATTGGTATGGCAACGGCGGTATCGAGTATGACAACCGCACATCGTACCTGAACGCCAAGGGCGCGCCGGTGGGCTATGGCTCGGTACTGTTCAATAACACCGGTTGCGGGATTGAGACTCTCCCCAGCTCGGGCTTAACCCAGGGATTCAACCCCGGGGGCTTGACCAACTGCAACGCCGATACCAAGAACATTTTGGAAGGCACGCTGGGCTTCTGGTACAAACCGTATAACGGTCCCAAGGGCAGATTGCAGTTCGGTATGCAGTATTCCTACGTGACCAAGACGGCATGGGCCGGAATGGGCACCAAGACACCGGTGCCATACGGCAGCGTCAACCCGACGGCCATCGACAACATGTTCTTTACCTCCTTCCGCTACTACCTACCGTAAGCAACTCGGGTGGCCGGTACTCCGCCGACCACCCGATTTTTCTCTCCTCGCGAACTCCCAACAACGCAGTCCGGTGGGAAGGCAGAGAATCAGCCGTCAGTCCTCAGCAACTCCAACTACCCTGTTTTTCAGCTCCAGATTGGGGAAGCATCACTAACCAATGAGGTAACCGTTAGGCACCCCCCTCCCCCATTGGTCCGCAAAATCTTGAAAACAAAGGCGGACCTCTGCAAAATCTTGAATCCTGATGAGTTCTACCCAAAATCTTGATTCGCAAGGAGTTAGCAGTCTCCCCTTGGACGGATAATTCCCGATTCTGCACGAGGCAACCCAGCCCAGATTTTCGGTAGCAACCGTGGCAACCGTGTTTCTAAGACCCAGTCCGCTGGCAACTGGCCGCTGACAAACAGGCAACGACAACGGATTTTCAAAGAGCTCCCGACCCCATCCGGAGCCATTGGGCACACCTGTCCCAACTTAACAGTGTCACGGTAGAAGGCGACTTACCGCAAAGAAAATCAAGCCTTTGCCCTTACGAAAGTAACCAGCTAATCCTTAATTGGGAGGCCATAATTCAGGGTCGGGATTCTGTACGAAAATCTCTGCTCGGGCCGGAGCCACAGCTTTCGGGATGGGTTATGCTATCGCCTGTTCACAACAGTTATACGGGGCATTAGGCAATTTTCCTTACGCTAACTGTGGTACTCCACTGCGAACTGCTCCTAAAGCGATGTCTGCGGCGTTCTACCCAGTTCCCCAGGTCGTCCCGAGACGTACTCGAAGACTGAAACCGCGTTCGGGATGTCGTCTGTGGCCGGATCACTGAAGCTCCACACTCGCGTTGCCCTGGCGTCCGCTTCATATTCGTATTTGTATCTTCCGTCCACTAGCGGCCTACCGTCTGCCGTTTGATCCGAACGTTTCTTCCATCCTGACCTTCAAGTCGTAATGCGCAATCCACTGCTCAGCCAGATCGCCATTCGGTCCGTAGAGGGTGTCTGGCAGCGCGCATTTCGGACAACAGCGACGCCAATAGTGCGAGTGTGAGACCACACCAGCAGCTGCATCAAAGCTGGTTCCTGTGGAGCAAGTAAGCTCATGGCGGCAAAGGGCAAGTACTATACTGGGTTTATCCGTAGCCGATTTGGGTGCTGCGGGCGCCATCGTCGGGCTCGGTCGTGGTGATCGTATATTGGTCCGGATCAATAAACAAAGGCTGGAGGTTGATGGTGCCGCCTTATCTGGAGGAGCAGATCGCCGCCCGGTCTTGCGGCGTCGGTCGGCGCAATCCCGGTCAGTCCCACTTCTCGGAATCGGTGCGAGCGGCGAGGCGCTACGCTCATCCTTTCTGTTCTTGCTGTGGCCTTGCTGGTGTCGCGGTCAACCGCAGCGTCGCCAATGATGGAAGTCCGGCGCGTGCTCATTATTAACGACCTTGGCATTATCTCGTCACCCGGCTTCGCTGAAGTCGATCAGGCAGTCCTCACTGGTCTACAAAAATCTCCGTACCAGATCGAACTCTATCAGGAGAGCCTTCGATCTCACCTTGTTCCCAGACCCAGTTTCCCAAGACAGGTTTCGAGAAGAGATTATTCAAAAATACTCAGCCCGCAAGCCCGACGTGATCATTGCCGCCGGGCCAGTCTCCCTGAAGTTCATCGCCAAGCTGTACGACAAGTTCCAGGGTACCCCGATTATCTTCTGCGCAATTTGGGGCGGAATTCCGGACCAGCTAAGGTACGGCGTGCCCTTTACTGGTGTTTTGGCCCAGTTACACCCCGAGGGAACCCTGAATGCGGCGTTGCACTTGCTGCCCAGCACCAAGCACGTGGTAGTCGTCGGTGGAGTGGGTAAGTTTGACGAAGGATTCGAAGCCATCGCTAAGCAGAGTTTCCACAACTACGAATCGAAGCTTGAATTCCAGTATCTTTTTGACTTGACCATGCCCGCACTGCTGGAGAGGCTCAAGCATCTACCCAGCGATACGATTGTTTATCACACTGCAATCTCGCAAGATGCAGCGGGAGACCACTTTATCGATTCAGCTCAATCGATACCGATGGTGGCCCGTGCAGCGAATGCTCCTGTCTTTGTAATGGACGATGTGGATCTCAGGGCAGGAACAGTGGGTGGCGATCTGGTGAACTGGGCCGACGACGGTCGCATCGCGGCAGAGATGGCTGCGCGGGTTCTCAACGGCGAGAAGACCCAGGATATCCCCGTCGTCACCAGCAACCACGCCTACATGTTCGACTGGCGGGCGCTCAAGCGCTGGGGGATGAACGAAAAGAACCTTCCCCCGGGCAGCATCGTGCTCCATCGGCAGCCGAGCTTCTGGGAGTTATATAAGCAGTACGTCTTCGCCGCCATTTTTCTTATATTGGTGCAGTCCGCGGCCATTCTTGGACTCCTCTGGCAACGAGCCCGACGAAGAAAAACCGAGGCAGAGCTTATAAGATCAGAGGAAAAATTCTCCAAATCCTTTCGCCAGAGTCCTCTTGCCATCAGCATAGCCAGTACGAAGGATGGTTGCTACATTGACGTCAATGAGACTTTCGAACAGCAAACTGGTTGGTGCCGCGACGAAGTCATCGGCCGGAGCCCGTCAGATATCAACCTTTGGGTAGATCCCCATCAAAGATCGCTGTTCATTCAACAGCTTCTCGCTGCGGGCAGCGTGCGAGACATGGAGGTTAGGATTCGCAGAAAAGACGGTCAGATTCGGACAACTCTCGGTTCAGCAGAATTGATTGAGGTCAATGGTAAGCCGTGCGCTCTTTCCGTGATCGCTGACGTCACGGAGCGCAAGCAGGCAGAGGAGGCCCTTGCCAGTTTGAGCGGTCGTTTGATCGAAGCACAAGACGAAGAGCGCAAGCGAATCGCCCGCGAGATTCATGACGACTACAACCAACGGCTGGCGATGCTGGCGATTGATCTGGAACAGTTGGCTGAAAACGTCGGGGACTCTTCAGGCGAAACCAGCCAGACGAGTCCATGAACTTTTTGATCGCGTCAGCGAGCTCGGTGCAGATCTGCACTCCTTATCACACCGCTTGCATTCTTCTACTTTGGAGAGTCTAGGGCTGCTCGTTGGCCTGGAAGCGTTCTGCAAGGAGTTCGCGGAACAACAGGGAGTACAGATCGATTTTGTGCATGAGAATGTTCCCCGTGGCGTCCCAGCAGACGCCGCGCTGTGTATGTTCCGCATCACCCAGGAGGCTCTGCGGAACATAAAGAGGCACAGCGGTGCCAACCGGGCCGAGGTTCGCCTGGAACAGCTAGACGGGAGACTCCACTTGTCAGTTTCCGATCGTGGAAGGGGTTTTAATTCGAACAAGCCGCCAGCAGAGCGCGGAATTGGTATTCACAGCATGGAGGAACGCTTGCGACTTCTAGGAGGGAAATTGGAAATTCAATCGCGGCCCATGGAAGGGACTAGAATTGACGCATGGCTGCCACTCCAAAAGGCTAGCGCGGCGTGAGGGCTAGATCGAAAGCACGGTGCACTTAACCTGGGAGAAGACCGCGGAAGCTCTCGAACGATCGCTTCCTTACATGCTGAGCTGAGAACTCTCTTGGCACCGAAGGTATTGCCGTAACTGTTGTAACATCGCCATAGCACAAGTGATCCCGCTGGCCGGATCATGAGTGTAGTCCTGTTATCGCCATTCAGGCACGAGTAAACTGTCATCGTGACACATGGAAAGCGCTTAGCCGCGCTGCTCTATCGCATCTGCCTGGGGAATAGTGCTGACGCTCACTTTGTGCTTGAAAGTGAGAGAGCAACGCGATGACGAATCCTCTGTCCATGGCTTCCGCGAATGAATTGTTTAGTCACAACTATTGGGCACGGGACTGCGATCTGCGCGTCTGTGCGGTGTTGACCGAGGAACAATTCCTGCGCAGCCTCGGTAGCAGCTTCGAATCTGTGCGCGATACACTGGTTCATATGATGGGGGCGGAGTGGCTCTGGCTGGAACGCTGGCGCGGCCAATCGCCAGGGGACATGATCCCGGCGCAGCAATTTCCTTCGCTGGACATGATCACTTCGAAGTGGGGCAGGGTAGAACGTGAGATGCGGGATTATCTGGCCCAACTGACCGATGCGGACCTTCTACAACCAGTTAGTTACAAGAGCGCAAAGGGAGACACCTTCAGGTATGAGCTCTGGAGACAGATGATTCATCTTCTAAGCCACCAGAGCTACCATCGCGGTCAGCTTGCCACCCTCCTGCGGCAGTTAGGTGCGCATCCCCCTGCCGTGGATTTCCTTCCTGGTTATCGCGCCGGTTTCGGCAAGGTTTAACAATCAAAGCTGGGTGGGTAGCTCGCCAGGTGACGAGAAATCGCCATCGCACAAGTGATCGGGTTTCGGCCCGGGTCGGTTACGCGACCTGGGGCCGTGCAGATCGAAAAAGAAACGGATGCAATTCGGACCCAGCGCGGGCGCTAGACCCGTCATGGAATAGCCTTCGATGTTCGCGATCTGCACTCGGCAGAATATCCCAAACGTCGTACGATATTCTCATGCTGGAAAGCGATTTGCCGTGCCTTGACCTTCTGCAAGCAACTCCCGAAATCTTGCGGGGCCTCATGCGGGAAATCTCAGACGACGATGCTCGTTGGAAACCCGCTCCGGATCGCTTCTCCATTGCGGAAGTACTGGCTCATCTCTCGCACTCCGAAGGGCAGTGCTACCGAATGCGCGTCGATCGCTTTCTCGACGAAGATCTTCCTTTCTTCGAAGCCGACGACGCCCAAATGTATCTGGAACTCTATCGGGATGCCGACCCCGAGGATTCTTTTGACCGTTTCGAAGAGCAGCGCGAGAACAATATCGAATTTCTGGAAAGCCTTCCGCCAGGTTCGGGAGAGCGCAAGGCGAACCACGCTGAGGTGGGCGAGATCACTCTGGCACAGATGCTGCATGAATGGGCGCTCCACGACCTTGGCCACATTCGCCAGATTGCGGAATTGGTGAGGGCGAGAAAATATCTGGCCGGCGCCGGACCGCTCGGAAAATCCTATCCGTTGAAGCCATGATGCGTCGATTCTTAGCAGTCTCCTGCCTCATAGGCGCACCCTTGCCGGCCAGAGTTTCCTTCAGATGTCGGACCCGCAATTCAAGTTCTCTGCCAGAGAGGTGGCTGCAGAGTTCATCGATGTGCGCCTCGCGGTATGGCGTCGCCGCGAGGTGGTCGCAAACCACCGGTGTGATTACCGAGTCCCAGCGCTTTGAGATTGCGTGTCCATCCGTTCCACATATTGAGCGCGAGCTGGGCTGGCCTGGAAGGGATCGGCAAAGTACTGCGTTTCTCGCGCCACCTGGTCGCCCCTGAACTCCATGATGCTCACAGTGTAGGATGGCTTGCCGTCATAGGACAGGATGAATTCGGTGACCCAAAGATCACCGCCGCCAATGATCCGCTGGACCGTAAAACGCTTCCGGTTCGGCTGGATCGAGCGGGTGATCTGTATGTTGCGCCGGCCGCGTATGCGCTCGCCTGACTGCGGGTATTCCAGTACTGCGTCGTCGTGATAGATGCGGTGCTCGGTTTCAAAATCGTTGGCATCGGAGGCCGCCCAATGTTGATCCAGTGCCGCGCGTATCTGTTGATCTCCCATCTCACCCTCCTGCGTTAGGGGAAAGCTTAGACTCCCGCATGGCCTGGTTTCAAGGGGATCAAATTCGTATCTTCAGCCCAAAGCGCGCGAGCATCAAAAAAGAGCCGCCGGTTTGAACCGACGGCTCAAGTTTTCGACAGCGTTATCGAGTGTCAACCGGTGATGCCTGTTTACCCCAGAGCGGGCTTTACGGGGTCCGCAGGAAGCCGTAATGCACGTTGTTCGCGTCGACCCACTGTCCGGTGATTACCCCAAACACGTTGGGGGTCGCAGGCTCGGTGCCCTGGTTCGCGCCCGTTCCGATTCCCGGCACGTCGAACTTAGTGATGCCGCCCCAAGGAGTCCACACGAAGCCGTGATTTGCGCCGTTCGCGTCGACCCACATTCCAGCAACCAGGCCCAGAAGATTGATGCCTTCCGGTATGGTGCCTTGACCCGCGCCGGTGCCCGCGCCCGCAACGTCGAATTTGGTGATCTCGCCGGACGGGCTCCGGACGAAGCCGTGATTCACGTTGTTCGAATCAATGTAGTTTCCCGCGACGACGCCCAGGTCGCTGATGCTGTCGCTTTCCGTGCCCTGGTTCGCTCCCGTGCCTGCGCCGGTGACGTTGAACTCGGTGAAGCTGCCGTTGGCATAGCGCAGGTAGCCATGGGCCACGCCGTTGGCGTCAAAGTACGTGCCCGCGACCGTTCCTTCCAGGTTGAGGGAGGTAGCCACCGCAGTGAAGGTGTTCACCGAGCCCGGAGGATCGAATGAGGTGTAGTTGCGGTAAGGCGGATAAGAGACGAAGCCGTGATTCACATTGTTAGCGTCGGTCCAGTATCCGGCAATCTCTCCGCCGGGGTTGACGTTGCCCGCGAAGGTGCCCTGGTTGGCGCCTGTCCCGGCGCCGGGAACGTTCAAGCTGGTGAAATTCCTGAACGGATACTCCGTGGCAAAGCCGTGGGCCACGTTGTTGGCGTCGACATAGAACCCCACCGTCTCTCCGAAGAGGTTATTGCCGAACGTGATTGTGCCCTGGTTGGCGCCGGTGCCGGCGCCTGGAGCGTTGTATTCGCTGAACGTGTTGCACGGGGCAATGCACTGGAAGCCGTGAAAGACGTTATTGTCATCATGGAACGATCCCACGACCGCCCCCTGCGGATTGATGTCGAAGCCACCGGTGCCCTGGTCGAAGCCTGTGCCTCCGCCCGGGGCACTAAACGAAGTGATGTGTTGAGCGGTGGCTAAGCCACCTGCTAGAAGTACGACACTTACTACCTTCCAAAGCTGCAGTCGATTCATAACTCCTCCTGATGTGTTTGAAGTGATTGGTCATGGTGGAACCTACTCGGCGTTGTCCAACCGTTAATGTGCAATTCAGAGCAGAACTTGCGGTGTTCAGTGCATGGCGTGTACGAAGGCATGTGCGCTGCCATGGACTTCCGCTGTCGGCCGCCTGATCTCAGCTTTCGTTACGGCATGAATGAAATCGGAGATGGACTACTCGCGGGGTCGTGCGATTTGCACGAAAGCGCTTCCTGAAATCACAGTCGCTCGCAGATTTGATGGCGGACAGCCGACGCACATCTACAAGAAACCGGACTTTAGCCACGGCGATTCTATGAGAAAGAGGATACTGCTGGTATTATGCAACCGGTTGCATATAAAAACTAATCGAATTCCTCGTAATCATCTTTCCTGAGGAGGAAGATAATGGCCTCAGGCCCTAGCTGCGACGCCCTCTGAAATGGAAGAAGTAGACGGAAATTACGCCCTACACCCGCAACACAACTAGTTATCATATGCAACCAGTTGTACAATCATTGTGGGCAACGCCAAACCGAGTGGAGGCAGAGTGCGCAAGGATCACAGGTCAGGGTGCATTATCAACCTGCTGGTTGAAATGTTTGGCGATCAATGGAGTCTGCTCGTCATCCGCGACATCATTTTCGTGAACCGCAGGCATTTTCGCGAGCTCCTGACCAAGTCTATCGAAGGGATTGCGTCGAATATTTTGGCCGATCGTCTGCAAAGGCTTGTCCAGCAAGGGATCATCGTCAAGTCTCACGACCCCAGCCATAAACAGAAAGCCATTTACAGTCTTACCGAAAAAGGCATCGAATTGCTCCCTCTTCTGATGGAGATGGTTGCCTGGGGGCACAAGTGTTTGCCCGCCGCCAGACCGAGGGGGCTAGCTAAGGTCCTGGAAGAAGGAGGACCTAAGCTGAGAGCAGAATTTATGGCTGAACTTCGCGAAACCCATCTTCCGAAGTCAAGCGCCAAAAAAAAGGCCCGGGGCGCGACGAAATCTACGCGTATTGTTGCAATGCGGAAGATTCAGGCGGCATACGAAGCGGCACTGGCTGAAAGAAAACAGTAGCGAATCGCCAGCCCAGATCCAGATCGCAGGAATCGCCTAAGAGCAAGGGGCAGCCATTCTGGACTCATCGCGTTGTCGAACGACCTACCCAACTACTATGTAGTGAACTTCCGCCCAAAGTCACCCACGCCCGGGCTGCACGCCCTGCATGTGGACGCCAGTGGGCAGCACAGGCAGTGGGTGTTCATTTTCCCGACGGCGAGTACTGGATTGACGACGACACCGCGCTGACTCCTTCCCCTCTTCCAGAGCACTTCGGGTCTAGAAGGCGGTCGCTGTCGTAATATCGCCTACACAAGCAATCGGGCTGGCAGGATCATGAGTGTAGTGGCCGGATTACGCCAGTTGACTCCCCTCAGTAACCGAGGTAAATTAACGGGAAATCCGGTATCTCACGTTCTTGCGGAGTTCTCCCATGAAAAGATTGCTTCAGCCTAAACCCCTTTCATTTATTTCCAGCCGGGTGGGCGATTTCGTTGCCACGGTTTCCATCCCGCTGTTAATTGCGGTAGGTCTGATTGGGTCGACGCAGGCGCAAACTTATACCATCACCCATACCTTCGACGGATGTGCGGGTGGGTACGAGCCGATGGCCACGCTAACCCTGGACCGGGCGGGCAATCTGTATGGCACAACCGCCTTTGGAGGATCGGGGTGTTCTCACCAAGGCCGAGGCTTGGCGTTCCGGCTGCAACACGCGGGTAACGGCTGGGTAGAGGTGCCGATCCACACGTTCATGGGTGGTCCCGGTGATGGGTATGAACCATTCAACTATGGCGGACTGACCATCGGTCGGGACGGCACCCTGTTCGGGACAACGAATGCTGGTGGCGAGTACAATCTCGGTACAGTTTTCCGCCTGCAACCTACGCCCACCACCTGTCAGGCTACGCTGTGTCCCTGGCTGACAACTTTGCTGTATAGCTTCACCAGTAGCGGCCCCGGTGGTTATGACTTGTACGGCAACGTCGTTTTCGATTCGGCTGGCAATTTGTACGGCACCACCCTCCTGCAAAATGGAGTCGCATCAGGGACGGTGTTTAAACTCGCCAATTCCGGCGGAAGCTGGACAGAGGAAAATGTGTATCAGTTCGGCGGAGGCGTTTATTCTCTTGGTGGGGTGACCTTGGATCCCGCAGGCAATCTTTATGGAGTTACGTATAACGGTGGTGAGTACGGCTCGGGCACGGTTTTCGAACTAACACCCTCCGGTTCCGGTTGGGCCTTCAACACGTTATATACCTTTACAGCCGGATCAGACGGCAGCTACCCCATTGGCGCTCCGGTGTTGGACCAGGCAGGAAACATATACGGGACGACCTCAGGGGACGGAAGTGCGGGCACAGTGTACGAGCTGTCGCCATCCGGAAGCGGCTGGACGTTTCAGTTGCTGTACGGCTTCCAGGGGCACGGCGGACCCGAAAGCAGCGTCACCCTCGATGCGAGTGGAAACCTCTACGGCACGACCACAGAGGACGGAGCCTTTGGCCAAGGTATGGTGTTCAAGCTTACTCAAAATGGCGACAGTTGGGCGTTTACGGATCTTCATGACTTTTTATCCGGACAAAACGGCGATGGCGCTAATCCGTTGGGCGGAGTGACGCTGGATTCAAGCGGGAATCTCTATGGCACAACGAGCGCCGGGGGAACAGACGGAGCGGGTATCGCTTGGGAAATCACGCCCTAGTTGGTGATAAATCCCGTGGGTGTTGAAAAACTCGCTCGCAGAGATCGCCCCGGAAAAACGTCGCGCCAGGAAGCCCTATAAACGATTTTCTTCGCCACGGTATACATTTCTGGTCACCCGATTTGAGCCGGATTTCGGGGAAAGGGACTTTTTCAACACCCACTCCCCATTACACAAGCAAATCGGGCTGGCAGGATCATGAGTGTGATGGCGCTGTTAACAGCGCACTCGGCTTTTCGCATGCAAGCTAACGCTGTCTAAGCCTGCGGTCCCACACCGGCTTGCAACGTACCGGGCGAACGGAGCATCGCTCCGCCACTGTTCCCCTTGCTTACCGAGTTGAGAGGTGCTAAGCTGCGAGTCGTCGCGCGTAAACAGCAAGCGCTGACACCACCTAAATCGAAAGCGATCGACCCGGCTCGACTTACCAAATTTCGAAGGAGCGACTTTATGACGCGATCAGAGCAACGGCGGTTTTCCCTGGCACGACCGGTACTGGCTTTCGTCATTCTGGCTGCGGCCTGCTTAACTAGCTTCGCGACCATGCCCGCCCTGGCACAGACCTTCCAGGTGCTGCACAACTTCACCGGCGGCCGCGATGGGGCCAATCCGCTGAATGGGCTGACCATGGATCGCGCCGGCAATCTCTATGGCACGGCGTCGGCTGGCGGAAATCAAGTCGACGGTTGCGGCAATCCTTACGGAACAACCGGGTGCGGTGCGGTCTTCGAGTTCGCGCGCGCTGGTTCGGGCTGGCTCCTGCGGCCGCTTTACGATTTTCAGGGCGGCAACGACTTTGGTGATCCGGCCAGCGTGGTGGTCGGACCGGATGGCGCGCTGTATGGCCTGAGCAAGGGCGCCGGGAACTGCATGAGCCAATACGTGTGTGGCGCGGTTTTCCGGCTCGCGCCTCCGCCGACGCGCTGCGTCGCCTTCCCTTGCAGCTGGCAGGAGACGGTGCTTCATCAATTCAGCGGAATGCCGGATGGATCAAACGCCTCCAGCCAGCTGGTATTCGACGCCGCAGGAAACATGTATGGCGCGACCTTCTTCGGCGGCGCATATAACATCGGTGCCGTGTACGAGCTTTCCCCGGGCAGGGGAGGCTGGACGGAGAGCGTTATCTACTCTTTCAGCCAAAATAATCAAGGTTTGGGAACCGCGTTTCCTAGTGGCCCATTGGCCATCGACCCGACGGGCAACCTCTACGGCGCTGCTTACTGCAACCAGACGATAGGTTGTTTTTATGGCGCTGTATACCAGTTGCAGCCCTCGCAATCAGGCTGGAGCCTGAACTCTCTGTACCAGTTCAACGGATTCAATGGCTATGCACCGATCGGCGTGATCCGCGACCCGGCGGGAAATCTCTACGGCGTCAGCACCGGCGCGGCCGGCAACGACAGCGGCAACATCTACGAGCTCAGCCCGTCCAACGGCGGCTGGACTTATAGCCTGGTCTACGACTTCGGGTTCGAGGACGACGCCTCCGGCCTGGTGATGGATTCCGCCGGCAATCTGTACGGCGTCAACCAGTCGCAATTTAACGACGGTTACGTTTTCAAGCTGACGCCCTCAGCCAACGGCTGGGCTTTCAGCACCCTGCATACCTTCCACGGCGCCGACGGCGAGAGTCCCTACGGCCCCTTGGTCCTCGACAGCGCGGGCAATCTTTACGGCACAACCATCGGAGGTGGAACCTATGGCTATGGAGTAATTTGGGAGATCACACCATAGCTGACACTTCGGATGACTGGTGTACTATCGCCATACACTCATCGACCAGCTGGCGGGATTTTGAGTGTAATGGTTTACGGAAGTAATCCTGCAATGAGCAGAGACGTTATGGCGTGATCTCCCACACCACGCCCCAGCCATAGGCTCCGCCCCCTTCGGCAGTTCCGTAGAGATTGCCCTGTGCGTCCAGCACCCGGCCGCCGATGGGGAAATCGCCACCCTCCCCGGTTGCGAATTCGTGCAGCACGGTGTAGGTCCAGCCGCCGTCCGAGGGGGTCAGCTTGAAGACCAAACCCACACCGTTTGATCCCAAGTCCACGGCTGTGCCGTACAGGTTACCGGCGCCATCGCGAATCACACCGGAACGAGGACCATCCTCGTCCAGAGAGCCGCCGAGATTGTAGAGACGCGTGAAATTCCATCCGTCCGACAACGTCATTTCGAAGACCGCGGCGCCTCCGTTGGCTCCGCCCGCCGTGGTGCCGTAGATATTGCCGGCCGGGTCGAAGATCAAGTCTCCCTCTGGATCAGATGCGTTGCTGCTGAGCGTATACAGCGTATTCTCGCCGGAGGGCGTCAGCTCGAAGATGGTGCCGTTACTACTCCCGCCGCCATCGGCGGCTACTCCATAGCAATTTCCTGCCGTGTCGGGGGTCAGCCCGGCAATGGGATTGGCCCCATCTGGGCCGCCGGTAAAGATGTGCGGCACAGTTTCCGTCCAGCCACCATTCGAGTGCGTCAACTTGAACAGGGCGCCACACCAGCCAGCGGCGATCGGACACTCAGCGAAATCCCCTCCTGAAATGGTGGTTCCATAAATGTTCCCTGCCTGGTCGAAAGCGACCTGGCCAGTTGGAAAGGCACCATCGGTGAAGTCGCCGGTGAAGCTATAGAGCAAGGTTTCCCCCCATGGACAATGGGTGCTGTAGCAAGTTTTGGGCGGAGGCGCCAGCCGGAAGACGTTGCCGCATCCTGATTCGTTAAAATCGTCGCTCCGGCAGCTGACGCCACCAAATTCCGTGGTGCCATACAAAGCGCCATCCGGGCCGAAGACAACCCCCGCGTAGGGATTAGCGCCATCGACACCTCCCGTGAACTTGTACAGCGGAGTCAGGACCCAGCCTTGACCGGTGTTTTTCATCTTGAAGACCGTGCCACATTGGTTGCCGCAGCGTTGAAAGGCCCCGAAGGTGGTCCCGTAGAGGTTTCCCGCCGCATCCATGGTTAACCCGCCGTAGGGAGCACCGCCGTCCGCTCCGCCGGTGAAAGCGTGGAGAACCGTGTAGGTCTGGGCGCACGCCGCTGGGGCGCCGATCATGCCCAACACCAGCATTCCGGTGAGAACCACAACCATGGACCGAGCTACGGTTGCCAAGAACTGATACAGCCCCGAGCGTGTCATAACAGGGGCTCCTTTGCCGACAATTTCCGCGTCAAACGCCACACGCGTGACTGCACGTTGTCGCGCCATGGCTACTCTCGTGTCTTCATGCCGGCAAGGTCAACTTAATTTCACATTACGGTGCAGAATGCTTATAACACGGGATATCGGACTGTTTGTCCCGACTATGTTTTGGGGTAAGTTGGGCAGCGCATACGGCTAGCATAATCGCCACAGCACGCATTCATGCCGGGGATCTTGAGTGTGTCGCCTGTTCACATCGGGTCACTGTGCGCCCAAACGACACATCAGGCCATGGAATCAACCATTGCTGGCTCACCAACGACGTGTACGATAGCGGCCATGATACTGTTCATCTTCAACGATTCGCCCTATGGATCGCAGCGAACCTTTAACGGTCTGCGGGTTGCCGCAGAGTTGTCCCGAACCAACTCACGCATTGCGATATTTCTGCTGGGAGACGGAGTAACTGCCGGGTTAAAGCGTCAAAACCCGTCTGATGTCGCTTATAACGCTCAAGAGATGCTTCGCCTGCTGGCTGGGAATGGAGTTCCGGTGTCAGCATGCAGCACCTGCCTTCAGGCCCGGGGAATCCTAGACGAAGATTTGGTGGCGGGAGTGCACCGTGGAAGTTTAGAAGGCCTAACTAATTTGATCGAAGAAGCCGAGAAGATTCTCAGCTTTTGATATCTGAAAATCCCAAGGTCCCGTATAACTGGATAACGGATGGAGCTTCGCGTGCGATCATCGCGGTTGTGAAATCGCCATTTCACTTGTAATCCGGGCTGCGAGTTTCGGTTGATGATTGGTTACGACTTGGGGAGTTGTAGTCCCATCGACGCTGAGAGAGTTCTCAAACCGCACCCTAGCCGCAGAGTAGTGAGCGGTGGCAAATATCACGAGAGGTGCGAGCAACTGCACGAATATCGCACTCCTCCGCTCTCAACTTTGGGCAGTTATGCTACACAGCCCCCGCCTGCGCGATCAGTGACCGCAATCACATCCCGTTGTGAAGACGTCATCGGCACTTGTTTGGTGTCAACCCGAGGGATTTTGAGGGAGATAATTGGAGCGACTCCCCATACCCTACCGGAACGTCAGGATTGTAATGATCACCGCGGCTATCTTCGTCTCGCTCCTGTTCGTCTATGCTCTGCTGTCAGGAAGGGCATCGCAGACACCGATCACCGCGCCACTTCTGTTCACGGCTGCAGGCATGGCGATGTCTCCGCTCTGGATGCATATTGCCGCGGCTGGCATGACCGCCAATGTGTTCCTCCGGCTGGCTGAACTGGGCTTGGTGTTACTGCTATTCACCGACGCCAGCCGTACCGATCTGAGCGTGTTGCAGAGCATCGGAACGCTGCCCGCTCGATTGCTGAGCACGGGGATGCTACTGACCATACTTCTGGGCGGCATCATAGCCCGACTGGTATTTCCAGGACTGTCAATTTGGGAAGCTGGCATTCTGTCCGCCATTCTTGCTCCCACCGACGCTGGGCTAGGCCAGGTGGTGGTGAGCAGCCCGCGTGTTCCCCTGCGGGTTCGAGAGGCGCTGAACGTCGAAGCCGGACTCAATGATGGGCTGTCCGTGCCATTCTTGTTGTTCTTCATGGCCCTGGCGGCCGCAAAGATTGAAGGCGGAGCGGCAAGCTTGCTTCAGTTCATTGGCGAGCAACTGGGTTTAGGCGTGATTGTCGGGATTGCGGTCGGTCTGATAGGGGGCTGGTTGCTGCGCACCGCTGTTCGCCGAGGCTGGATGGCCGAATCGTTTCAAAAGATCGCCGTCGTCACCTTGCCCCTGCTTTGCCTGTTGCTGGCGGAGATGGTTGACGCCAGCATGTTCATTGCTTCGTTTGTTGCGGGTTTGGCGGTGCAGATACCGTTCAAGGACGCCGGCAAACACAGCGTCGAGTTTGCCGAGGAATGGGGCCAGATATTTAACCTTGCGGTGTTCTTTTTGTTCGGCATGCTCGCAGTGCGCGATTGGCCACAGTTCACGCTGAGTAGTTGGGTCTATGCCATCCTCAGTCTGACGGTGGTAAGAATGTTGCCAGTCGCAGTTGCGCTTATCGGGACACGCCTCAGCCCAGCCTCCATCCTCTTTATGGGCTGGTTCGGCCCGCGTGGGCTGGCGTCGATTGTCTTAGGAATGGTCTATCTGGAACAGGAACTTCACCTCTCCAGCGAACCTGCAATTCGAGCTGCAGTAATGGCGACCGTGCTGCTGAGCATCTTTGTCCACGGGCTGAGTGCGATGCCGGGTATCAGCATCTACGCCCGGAAGGTAGCCGCTCTTAATCCCTCCGCTCCGGAGCGCCAGGAACTGGTAACGTAACCGTCGACGGACGAAGAACTTTGCTTCCCCCTGTGGTCGCCGGATGCATGTTACTGTCCGGCAAGGCCTTCGGTATTGGCTGCGCAATTTTCGTGTCCAATGGGCACAGGTCTTTTCAGCGCAAGAAATCGAGCAGCATTTGTCGCTCGACGCCATGCGCCGGAGTCACTGGCAAACTTATCTGCGCGTGCTTTGAGCTTTTCTTTTCTGCAGCAGTTGCTGTGCGGAGCGGCTCATTTGTCCGCTATCGAACAACTCGTGTCCGCTATCGAACAGCTAACATTCAGACTCGAACATCAGATTCATACAGTCGGCCAAGAATGCTTTTGGCCCATCCAGAATCAATCGCTTAGCGGAACTAGCCTTTGGCGACAGACGTGCAATTTCGACTGCTTCTGGAGCCGCCTGTGCGCACGCTACGCGATGATCTTCGTTACGCCCTTCGGCAGATTTCTAAGTCGCCGGGATTTGTGGCAGTGGCCATCATTACGCTGGCGCTGGCAATCGGGGCCAACACTGCGGTATTCAGCGTCGTGGATGCCGTTATGCTGCGACCGCTGCCCTACAACCATCCCGAGCGGCTAATTGAGGCGCAGTCGTTCAACTCGCATGACACGCGCGGCCGCGCCATCTGCTACCCCGACTTCTTCGACTGGCGCGCGCAGACCCGCACCCTTGAACATCTGGTGTCGTATCACGACACGCAATACACGCTCATTGGAACGGCTGAGCCCCAGCATCTGGACGCGGAAGTCACCTCGTGGGATCTGCTGCCTGCGCTGGGGATTCGGCCGGAGCTCGGGCGCGGCTTTGTTCTGGATGAGGAAAAGCGCGGGTCGAACGTGATCCTCATCAGCCATGCGTTGTGGCAGTCACAGTTTGGCTCCGACCGCTCCGTCATTGGCCGTAGCGTTAACCTGAGCGGCCAGCGCTTCACCATTATTGGAGTGATGCCCGCAAGCTTCCGCTTTCCAGTCAATGAGCCCGAGATCGGCCTCTGGACAACGTTGTCGGTGGATAACGACCCCATGGATCCACACCCGGCGACCAGCAATCGAGGTTCGCACTTCCTCAATGCGATCGGAAGACTGAAACCCGGAGTTACGGTTCAGCAGGCCAGCCAGGACCTGAATGCCATAGCAGTTAATCTGGCAAAGCAGTATCCCGAGACCAATACCAAACATAACGCTGCGCGAGCAGAAAGTGAGCTATCGGCACTGATCGGTGACACGGGCACAGGGCTGGTGGTGGTGTTGGGGGCGGTGGCCCTGGTGCTAGTCATCGCGTGCGGGAACATCGCCAATCTACTGCTGGCGCGCATGCGCGAGCGGCAGCGTGAGTTTGCCATGCGTTCGGCGCTGGGTGCCGGACGCGGGCGCATCCTGCGTCAACTGCTGGTGGAAAGCATTCTTCTTAGCGTGCTTGGCGGAGTGGCAGGTTCCGGTCTTGCTTACCTCTGCACGCCCGCCCTGCTTAGGCTAATTGGCGACAGCATCCCTCGCGCGGCCGACGCATCTGTCGATTTGCGAGTGCTGACATTTTCGATGCTCGTCGCCTTCGCTGCCGGAATCGCCTTCGGCATTGCGCCGGCGCTTACCGCCTCGCGCACTGACCTGCTTTCGCACCTGAGGGACGGCTCGCGCACCGAGACCTCGGGACGCGACCCGCTGCGCTCATCCCTCATTGTGGGACAGGTGGCATTGGGACTGGTGCTCACCGCCGGCGCCGGACTCCTGATCACCAGCTTTCTTCACTTGCGCCGTACCGAGCTGGGTTTCGATCCTGACCACTTGCTGACGCTGTTCTTCGAAACCCCCGATGTGCAGTACCACGACCGACGCCCGCAGTTTTATGGACCATACTTTGAGCAGGTGCGCGCACTGCCCGGCGTCGAATCGGCCGGTGGCATCGACCTTCTGCCTATGACCGATGACACCGCCATCATCAGCTTCGACGATCCCGAACATCCCACGCCCAAGGGACAGGAGCCGTCAGCTTTCCTGACACCGGTGACGCCGCAGTACTTTCGGACTATGAGAATTCCGCTGCTCCAAGGGCGCGACTTCAACCAGCATGACAACCTGAGTTCGCCGTTCGTGATGGTTGTCAACCGCGCGTTCGTAGACAGCTTCTTTCCCGGTCAGAATGTGCTGGGTAAGAAGTTGGCGCCCGGAGCGGCATCGAACCCGGACGGAAGCCGGCCTGCACGCGAGATCGTAGGCGTTGTCGGCAATGTGAGGCTGCGTCCTACCGATCGCGAGCAGCGCCCCATGATGTACCTGGCCGCCGATCAACTGCCGGACTGGTGCTGCCTGTATACCGTGGTGCGCTCGAGCGTCGATCCGCTCAGCCTGGAATCCAGCATCCGGCATATCGTCTCCTCGATGGACAAGGACATTCCGGTCGTGCAGGTTCGCACCATGGACGAATTGATCTTTCGCCAGCTCGCTCAACCACGGTTCGCCATGGTGTTGCTGGGGAGCTTTGCCGGGCTTGCCATGTTGTTGACGATTGTTGGGTTGTACGGTGTGATGATGTATGCGGTCAATCGCCGCACGCACGAGATCGGTGTGCGTATGGCGCTTGGCGCTCAGCGCCAGGCTGTGCTGGGGATGATCTTGCGCGATGCTGCAAGACTGCTGGCGATCGGAATCGCGATTGGGATGTTCATCACGCTGCTGTCGAGCTCCCTGCTGCGCAGCATGTTGTACGGCACTGGCGCGCGCAATCCGATCGTGCTCGGCATGGTGTGTCTCGCCATGGCGGTTACCGGTCTGCTGGCAGCATATCTGCCTGCTCTGCGGGCCGCGTCGATAGAACCGATGGAAGCGCTAAGAGTCGAGTAGCGACAATCTACTCCTTGGAGCGGCAAAAAAATCAACTGTCGTAGCTCTTCCGCTACACCCGCACAATCATTACTTCTGTCGACTTCACCAGCGCGGCAGCCTTGTCGCCCCGCTTGAGCTGCATTTCGCGGGCGGCGTCGGCGGTGATGATGGAGGTGATGTGCTGTCCCCCGATGGAGAGCTTGATTTGCGCCAGCAGGCCTTCGATGCGTACCTCCACGATGCGGCCCACCAGCTGATTGCGTCCGCTGATGGTGCGAAAGGTGGCGCGGCTCTCGGCCGGCTGCTTGCCCAGCGACTTGAAGAGATAGCGGTCGATCTCGCTCTGGGGGATGCGATGATGCCCGCCCGCCGTTTTCACCGTGCGTAGCTTGCCCTTGTAAATCCACTGCTTCAGGCTGGCATAGCTGATGCCCAACACGACGGCGGCATCGCGCGGGCGCAGCAGATCTTCGGAGGTGGGGCTCATGCTTGGCATTGTAGAGGAGGGCTCAGGGAAATGCTCAAATTGAAACCATTTCAGATGGGGAATGTACGGCCCAACCGGTGGCGCTTCTGGAGGATTTTGCCTTGCCCGCCGATAGCTTTCTTGTCAGGCTAGTTCTGACCCTGGCACGAGGCTGTCTGAATGAAGAATGTGCAGATTCACCCCGGCGACGTCTCCCCCGAACTGCCCCCGGTTTTCGATCGGCGACGGCGTGAGCGCGTCGCCCTGCGAATTCCGTTGCGCATCCTGAGCTGCGGTTTGCTGACGGAGCGATCCGACGAGGCAATCTGCACCGACCTCAGCGAGGGGGGAGTGGCTTTCGAGACCGCGGCGCAGCTGAATGTCGGCGAGATTGTGTTGTTGGAATTTCAGCAGAAGGGCGAAACCGCTTACCGTTGCCACGCCCGGCTTAGCTACCGCATGGGACGCAAGTACGGAGCGTACTTTCTGGGCGGGGAATAGGGTTGAGCATTAGTCGCGGTGTCGTCGGTCGGCGCTAGCGCAGCGCTTGCAGCACCAGCTTGGCTGCGGCAAGGTCTTCCACCGCCAGGCCTAATGACTTGAACACCGTAATCTCCGTTTGCGGCTTTGGCTTGACTCCGGCTAACAATTCGCCCAGCTCCGCGTAAATCTCCGCTCCTGCCAGCAGCACGTCTCCCGACTCTTGCAGGGCGGCTTCGCGCGAGTCGACGATGACGGCTCCACGCATGGCATCGTCGTCCACTTCGCGACGCTTGGGGCCAACGGCGCCCACGGCATTCACCAGCGCGCCGGATTTCAGCCAGGCTCCGCGCAGCACCGGCTCGGCCGCGTTGGTGACGGTGACCACGACATCGGCACGGCGCACCGCATCCTCCGCCGACGTCGCGGTGGCACCGATCTCCTCGGCCAAAGCCTGCGCGTGCTGCGAGTTCCGGCTCCAAACCCGAATCTCGTCGAACTTCCGCACCAGCGAGAGCGCCTGAAAATGCGCGCGCGCCTGTACTCCGCTGCCGAGAATCGCCAGCCTCTTCGCGCCAGGCGAGGACAGTATCTTGGTCGCAACCGCCGAGACAGCCGCAGTGCGCAGCTCGGTGATCAGCCGGCCGTCCATCACGACCAACGGCTCGCCCGTCTCGGCGCGAAAGAGCACGATGACCGCCAGATGTGTTGGCAATCCGCGGGCTGCATTGTCAGGATAAAGATTGACCAGCTTGGCTCCCATCAAATCGCCGTAAACCGCGGGCATCAGGCCCATGAAGCCGTGGTGCTGCGTAACCGAAACGATGCTGCGGACGGGCTGCAGTACACGCCCGGTAGAGAAATCGGCAAGCGCGCGCTCCATTGCCGGGATCAGTTGTTCCAGCTTTAACAGCGGGCGGATGGCCGCCTCATCGAGGAATTGCGGAGATTTGGAAGATGAGTTCACGATTGACCAATGTAACTAGCGATGTACGATGCGTCGATAGAAATCTGCGGGCGATCTGTTTTTGTCAGCGATCCCTAGTGAGGTGTGATGCTGAGTGAGTTCGCTGTGGAGGAGTCGTCGAAGCACCTCTCTGGCTCCGCCAAGTCATCGTGACGAAAGTGGTCCTTCGACTCCGATCGCGCAAAAATAGCGCGAACTCCGCTCAGGATGACAACCTTGGGAAGACCGATAGCGAAGACCAATGCATCGCTTCAAGTATGTGTCACGTTACTTCTGGCACAATGAACACTCATGCTCAAAGTGAAGAGGCTTACACCCGATGCTGTCTTGCCGACCGTCGCCCATCCGGAAGAGGATATCGGCTATGACCTTTATGCTGCCCAGGATCTCATCATTCCCGCACACGGCGCGGCGGGAGTCCCCACCGGGATCGCCATTGAGTTCGTGCCCACCGCCGGGGGGATTGTGAAGACGCGCTCCGGGCTGGCGAAGAAGCGCCTGATGTGCAATGCCGGAGTGATTGACGCCGGCTATCGCGGCGAGGTGATCGTGCTGATGGAGAACCTCGGCGATCAGCCTTATGCGATCCGCCAAGGCGACAAGATCGCGCAATTGCTGGAACACCCCTGGCTGGCGGGCGAAGTCTCGGAAGGCGAGTTGAGCGAAGCCGCCCGCGGCGCCAAGGGATTCGGTTCCAGCGGACTGTGAGTGCCCGGCTCTGACTGACGGTGAAGGCTGACAACGATGTCTTGAAACAAGAGATCATGCCGTCATCAAGGCTCATCAGAGCGGACGGAAAACCGCCCACCGATTGAGTCAACCGGATACCGGCGCTGGGCGAAGTGGTTATCGTCGCCCAGCGCCGGCTGGAACCGCGGCTGGTTTCAGTTAGCGAGTAAGAGCCAGCTCCGGCTCCTCTACCGTTTCCTCCTTGGCTGCTGAAACTTCGGCGGCAGCCAGGAATTTCGCTCTCGCATCCCATGCGTCGTAATAATGAGGCACGAGTGACTTGTAGGTTTCATAGACTTCGGCGTATTTAGCGACTGCCACGGGATCAGGTTCATAGACTCGTTCGACTTTGCAGAACGACTCCACTGCCTCTTCCCGTGTCTTAAACAGTCCGATGGCAAACGCGGCATTCCAGGCCGAGCCTTTGGCCCCCAGCTCCGATCCGGACGGAATGCGGATGGTGGAGTTCAGAATGTCGGCGAAAATCTGGCACCAGACCGGGCTCTTGGCGCCTCCGCCGGAAAGCCGCACGTCATTGATTTGCACCGGGTACACATCCAGGCAGTGCTTGTTGGAGAAGGCGATCCCTTCGTAGATAGCCCGCAGCAATACGTAACGATCGCTGTGAAAGCCAAGCCCGAACAAGCAAGCTTTGGCTGTAGTTTTGGTGAACGGCGCGCGCTCGCCGGTCGGACTCATGTAGGGATGGAAAATGACGCCGCCTGAACCCGGTGGCACCTTTGCCACTTCAGCGTCAAACAGGTCGAACACGCCACGTTTCTCTTCTTTGGCGCGAACCTTGTCGGCATAACCCATGGTGTCGACAAACCAGTCGACGTGCGGGGTAGCCGTCATGGGGGCAATCAGTTGCAACCATTTGTCCGGCACCGAGTGAATCGATTGCAGCCCCAGACGTTTGGGCTGGAAGCTCGGCTTGGGCAGTACGACCTCAATAACTCCGGAAGTGCCCAGGATGATGTTAGCTTGCCCGTCGTGAATAGCTCCTACGCCGGCCGTGCAGGCCACAACATCCCAGCCCAGACGAACCACGGGCGTTCCTTTCACTAGTCCGGTCTGATCGGCCGCTTTGGCGGTAATGCTGCCTACCTTGTCCCACGGATCGCATAACTCCGGATAGATGTGGCGATGCTGGGTGATTCCCTCCAGCTCGAAGATGCGCTCTGAATATTCGCCCTTCACCGCGTCCAACTGGCTGTAGACATCGGTGCGGTTCGCGTGCAGCTCGCCGGTCAGGTTATACGCCAGCCAGGCAGTGGGAAGCAGGATGGTGTGGGTACGACTGAGCATCTCAGTTTCGTACTTGGCCAACCAGGGAATCAACAGCCCCATATCTCCGGGCATCAGCCAATTGCCGCTGATCTCGAAGATTTGATCCATGGTTCCGTCCGCGATCCACTTCTCCATAAGCGGCACGGCGCGGGCATCGTTCCATAGAATGCCGAGCCGCAGAGGCTTGATGTTCTTATCCACGAAGCAGCATCCCACGCCCTTTCCGCCCACACCCACTACCTTGATCTGCTTGGCGTGCACCTTCGCTTTCGCGATCACTTCCTTGATCGCCAGCGCGGTCTCGCGCCAATCGATGTGCATGTCGAATTCGGACCAGCCGGGATGGAGCTCCTGTACCGGCGTTTTGCGATTGACCACGGCGATTTCTTTGCCATGCAAATCGAACACACACACCTTCACGACCGACGTGCCACTATCAATACCGACTACGTAAGATTTTTCCATGATTGCCTCCGGAAATTGCTAGTCATCCTGCGTGCACTGCTTGTGAACGACGCAACTCGCGTTGGGCGGCCTCAGCCGTTACCCCATCGCGAGCCTGCGTCGCTCGAACTGCCTACACCGTGGCGAGGGCAGGTTCGTACTTCACACCCGCTTTCGCATACGCTTCCATGGGACGCTGTATCGCCCAGATACCTCCATCGCAAGGAACCACCTGACCGGTGATGTAGTCTGCCTCATCCGATGCCAGGAACCAGACCAGTTTGGCAATCTGCGAAGGCTCGCCGAATCGCCGCAACGGAATCTGGGTCAGCTTGGGTTCGGGCCGCTCGACAATGATGTGGTGCACCATTGGCGTGTCGGTCACTGCCGGTTGATAGGCATTCACGCGAATGCCGTAGGGAGCAAACTCACCCGCCATCACTCGCGTGAGCAAGTGCACCGCACTCTTAGTGGCACCGTAGACTCCTAGACCGACGTCCGGGAACGCTCCCAGGATGGAGCACGCATTGAGGATGCTTCCACCTTTGCGACGCTTCATGATGGGAAGAGCCGCCCGCGTACAGTCGAGGAGTCCCTTCAAGTTGACCCCGAGGAGCAGGTCGATGACCTCATCGGTTGATTGCTCGAGGGTTTCGCGAATAAACACGCCCGCGTTGTTGACCAGAACATCGATCCTTCCAAAGGCCTCATCGATCTGGTGGAAGGCCCGACGAACTGCTGCCCGGTCGGTCAAATCACAGTGGAAGGCGCGGGCATCAACTCCTTCCAGCTTGCCAAGTTTTGCGGTTTCCTCCGCGGTATCGTGATTCTTGTCGACCACCGCAACATTGAAGTCGCGGGCCGCGAAATGCAGGCAAATTGCGCGTCCAATACCTTGTCCGCCGCCTGTTACAACAATGACCTTGCGTTCTATGTCTGCCATAGGGATATGAAAAACCTCCTTTGTGGTTACACGGCTGCATCAAGAATCGCCACTCCGCTGCTTGTGCCGATCCGAGTGGCGCCTGCGTCCAGCACGGCCAAGGTTTTTTCCAGGTTCGAGACTCCGCCGGAAGCCTTGATGCCGGTATGCGGTTTCAAAACAGATCGCAGCAACCGAATGTCGTCTGCTGTGGTCGCCCGAAGCTTGAGTCCCTTGAAACCGGTGGATGTCTTTACGATGTCGGCGCCACCTTTTTCTGCAGCCAGCGCGGCTCCGACCACCTGCTCTGGGGTAAGAAGTGGAACTTCGATGATGGTCTTCAGGATGTAGCCTGGTCCCAAAGCCTCTTTGACCGTGCGCACTTCAGCCGTGATAGCGTCGAAATGCCCGGCCCGGGCTTCCGCCACGTTGATCACCATGTCGATTTCGTCAGCACCGAGCTCGATACAATTCAGCGCCTCATAGCGCTTCACTTCCGGGGTATCACCACCCAACGGAAAGCTCACCACTGCGGCCACCTTTGTTTTTGTTCCCGCCGTGACCCTTCTAGCGATGGAAACCATGTTGGGAAAGACACAAACGGAAAAGAACCCGCGTTTCACCGATGCCGCGACAAACTCTTCTACCTCTTTACGGGTTGCGCCCATGGTCAAGTTGGTGTTGTCAATTACCTGCTTGAGGTTGTATGTGGTTGCTGTGGTCATCGTTGATTACTCCTGTCCAGGATCGAAGCTGCGGAGCTGGTGGCGATACGATCGGCGCCCTCGTCGATCATTGCCATGGCTTCGGCGTAGGTCTTTACGCCACCTGAAGCCATAACCTTCAGGTCATCCTTGAAATGTTTCTTGATTACGGCGATATGGTGGGGAGTGGTTACATTTCCGTATCCAGGGTTGGTTTTCAGGAAGGTGATTCCCGCATCCAGGATGAGTTCGGAGGCCTTGATGGCTTCCGGATCGGTTAATACGGCCGAGTAGTAGATGGCTTTCACCGTGCAATCACCGGCCGTGCGGCGTACCGTACGCAGATCGTCCACCACTTGCCGGTTGTCGCCGGAGCGAAACGCTGACAAGTCCATGGCGATGTCGAGCTCATCCGCTCCATCCGCCAGGGCTTGCTCGGCCTGCACTACCTTGGCCACCGTAGTCATGGCCCCGAGCGGGTAGGAAATAACCGTCACCAGCTTCTGCCCGCGATCGTGCAGATACGGGGCGGCAAATTTCACATAGCTGGGTTCCACCATTACGGCCGCAAATTTATGTTTCTGAAGTTGCAAGCTTTCGAAAAAGCGAAGCACCTCTTCTTCCGTCGCTGCGGGTATTCCGCCTATCGAAGCATCGATTACAGCAGCTAACGTTTCGATACCTAAGACAGCCATAGGAATAAGCTCCTTCTGGTTCCGGCCCTTGCGGGCCAATTGTTGATTGCCGAACTCCGGGCACACGCCACCGGTGCAGTCGATACTCCCTGCTACCGGCCGTTCTGGACATAAATCGCTGGATAAAGACGTGCCTCGGCAACCCTCAGGGTTACTGAGGCGGAGATGCATACCCGATGTCGGCTCCGCATGATTCTGAATACTCAGGGAGCGAGCCGTCCGCTTGCGTTGAGGACAGACCCGTTCCTTAGTGACGATCCGCGGATCGTCGCCTTGCGTTTTGGTCTCGCGCCTCAGGGCGAGGCCTTAGCTGATAAACCGCTTCTCCCCGGCCGTCACCAATTTGATCCTTGGCGTGGAACCTTCGTTGATAGGTGATCAAAATGGGAATTAGGGGAGCAGTGAAAGAATAAAAGTGATTGGTTCGTTTCGGGAATGAGGAGTTGAATGGAATCGCTTGATGGACGGATAGAAGCGCATCAGCCCGAGCACAGCCCAGCACGGCGTTACGCGAATGTATGCAAAGTGTAACGAATACGCCGCTCTCAGCCGTTATTGCGGGTGTCAGTGAACTCATGTCCCTGAGCTGCACGACCGCAGTTCATCTGACGCCCAGCCTAAACGCGCTCCCGCAGTTTGGCAGTGACCCGCATCACGCCAGTCTGTTTTGCCAAAAGCGGAATGGCGTTTACCTGGCATGGCGATCCGGACCGTTTCAACTTGTTGCCGACCGAATATGGATATGACCGTGCCATCTGTGGTGGCGCAGCCTAGGAATCATGCCGACTATCGTTCGGGAAAGGGTTGTGCAATCGCGACAACCTTAGCTATGCGGGGTCGTCGCGACGCCCGCCAGTAGTCTCGGCCAAGTTTTGTTGAACACGACTTGAAGTCGTGGCTAAACTCTCCGAATACCGCGCGCCCCAGATGCAGTTTGAGGCGATTCCTGTTTTACGTGATCTACGCGATATAGTTCGGTAGCTCGCTCGCCTTAGCGATCATGAAGTCCGGGCTTGCGCTGACGATCTCGTCGAAGTTGCCAAAGCCATACATAACTCCGCAGGAGATCGTTCCTGCTGCTTTGGCCGCCTGAATGTCCGTAGAAGCATCCCCCACAACAACCGTCGTCTCTGGAGATGCTTTCAATTTTAGGAGAATCAGATTGATCGGCTCAGGGTCCGGCTTCCGCCGTGATACGGATTCAGGGCCGATCATGACATCAAAATATTGATCGATGTGCAGCCCGTGCAGAATGCGTGTGGTAAAAGCCTCCGGATTATTCGTAGCGACAGCCAATGTCTTGCCTGCAGACTTCAATTGACGCAGAGTTTCAGGAATGCCAGGATAGAGCGTTGTTTCTGTTACACAAAACTCGCTATAACGGCACCGGTAGATACGCAAGGCGCGCTCCATAAACCTGTCTGCTCCCAGACCTATCGAATTCCGCAGGATTTCTTCCATCCCTGGGCCCATGAAACTGACAATTTTCTCCGTCGGCAGTTCGCGAAGTCCCAGGCGCCCAAGTGTGAAGTTCACCGCATTGGCAATGTCGCGGCCGCTATTAACCAGCACGCCGTCCAGGTCGAAGATTATCGTATTCGCCCGCCATTTCATATTCTTCCCGCCCACTTCCCGGTATCGCTTCGACCAGGACCATCTGATTTCGGTCCTTATCGCCGTGCCCGCCCACACTCATTCGGCAGTCGTTCATGACAAGGCGGCCCGGGCCGCGACGAACCAGAGTCTGGTCGGTAAGGTCATAAGACATCAGCAAAGTAAGTTATTCTTTCGCCAGGAGCTTTGTCTTTTAGCACCTTGTATGCGTAGGGCTCGAAGACCACTATTTGACTATGAGAAGACTTTGCAATGTCAGCCATCGCATCCCGCTCAATCGCACCCGTAATACTCGGATCACAACCCACAAGGCAGTATTCGGCGCATACCGGCTTTTGCCAGCGATTCAGCTGATTAACTCTCTTGTCCGCTTTAAACAACGGTGTGAACTCGGCGCAGTGTTTTATGGCTTCTTCTTTATCATTTGTTAGGAGCGCGTTAATCGCTTTGCTTTTGTCTAGATATCGCAGATTGAAGCTGCCCGCATATAAATAGGATGGCTCGCGAACTTTCAGGGACTTGCAGTCATCCAGGACGTTGACCACTGCGCATGGCTGTCCAATCGGGAGTTTTGCGCAGTATTTACCCAGCAGATATTCGACCTGACCCGACAAAACCATGACCGTCGCAATGTGCTTTTCTGTCAAATGGGCGACCAGGTCTTTGAGATGCGTGATGCCCTCATCCACTAAGCCGTATGCAAAGTACTCCCAGCCTGCAAAGGTTGGCCTGATCTCCGGGTAAAAGGTCATCCCCTTTTCCCTGAAGTAGTCGCCGAACATCAGGGCACCATCAGGTACGCAAGCGGCCGTCGCATCGTCTAACAGCAGGTACACGTTGGAGGCTGGATCGGTCGGTATGCTCTTCTGCCATGTCTCCCGAGCCTCTTTTGTCACTGTGCATACATGGCCATCATTTGCCTTCAAAATCTGCCTTAAGTCCCGGATAATATCCTGAGCAAATCCCCTCTGTACCAGTAGCTCACGACACAAGATCATGACGTCTGTGAGGTCTTCTGGAGATTCTCCAAAGTTCTGCCATCTTTCCCCCTGCCTGGAAAGAAGCGACTGAAATAATAAGTGTGCCGCATATTCGGTAGGTGGGAGATAGCCTCTGTAGATCGACCACGCCACTTGAAGCTTTCTGGAGGGATAGTCGTGCATCATCTTGGTTGCCCGGAATTCTGGGCTATAGCACGCTCCCTGGTCCAAGTGAATGACCTGGTGTACTAGCTTGTCTTCGTAGGCCTCCAGGGTATAGTTTCTCATAGTCCTAGAACCCCCTTATTCAGCAAGCCCTTTGGATCCAGCGCATCCTTAATCTTCTTCATCACCTCTACGCCCGCTTCCCCATGCTCACGCTTCAGGTAGCACGCCTTAAGCTTGCCGATTCCGTGATGATGGGATATATTGCCTCCGTTATTCAGGCTGGCTTCTACCGCTGACCGTACACACTGTAGGTAGCGTTCCTCTCCTTTAAAGTCGTCGCCGCCGGTCACCGCGTGGAAAATCACATAGACGCTTGCCCCTGTGTGATATACATGGGAAAAGTGGCACTCTACTTCATTGGCCAGGGGCTCTAGCGCCCGCCTCATTTCCTTCCAAACCTTCCCGATGCAATCCCATGGTGCCGCGACTTCGATGGCATCTGAGGTGCCTCCCCTAATCGCATGATGGTCCTGTATCTTCTTCGTACTGAACCGGCCAGTGAACCAGTCGTCGCCGGCCTTGGGACCCTTCGCCACACCGCTGTTGGCAGCGCAGATCCGATGAACGAAGGTCTTTTCCAGCTCAACTTGTTCGGTAAGGCCTTCATACCCAACCACGAGAAACGAATACCCCTCCTCGAATCCATATTTCCGGATTTTGGGAACGCTTTCAACGTGGTCATATAACCGTATGACTGCGGGCTTAATACCTTTCTGGATGAATTGTCTTATGGCCTCCAGTCCTTCCAAGGTCGTGGGAAATGTGAAAGCCTCAAAATATCTGCATTCCGCTACCGGATGAACCTTCATCTCCACTGTGGTAACGATTCCGTATGCTCCTTCGCTACCCAAGAACAACTCCTTCAACTCCGGTCCTGAAGACCGCTTGGGGGCCCTGTGGGTCTGGAGGATCTTGCCGTCGGACAACACCACTTCCAGAGAATTAACGATGTCGTCCATCTTGCCGTATTTGGTGGAGAAGGTACCGATCGCCTTGGTCGCAACCATTCCTCCTAATACGGCGCTTTGGTAGGATTGAGGATAATGACCGGCGGTGAAACCTGCTTCATTTAGGATATTTTCGAGCTCAGCACCCGTTAGACCCGCGCCAGCGGTGACCGTGCAGTTAATAGGGTTAATCTCGCAACGTCTAAGCTTCTTGATATCGACCATGACTTGACCATGGTCTGCTACGGTTCCCGCGACAGATCCTGATCCCCCTCCAAAAGGAATGATTCCCACAGAGAATTCAGTTGCGAGCCTAAGGATGCCGCTAACCTCTTCCGTCGTGCGGGGTATGAGAATCGCCGAAGGAAGAGCGCGGTAGGGACCCTGCAGAAGCCATTTATACTCAACCGGACATACGCCGTGGGCGTAAATCAGGCGTTCTTCCTCGCGCTCAAGTATTTCGACCTCTGGCAGCACACGTTTGACCTGTGCAAGAAAAGCCGCATATTCCGCTTCCATAACCCGCCCTTCGAATTAGTCGTCAGAATTGAAAGTCATAGCTGCAATGATGTTTACCTGTGTACCGAGGATGTTCTCCACCAATGTGTCGCCTGCTTTGATAGGTGCCTGAAATGTGCTGGTGTAAAGAAACTCAATGCAGGCCCGAACCTTATCCCTACTGATTTCCTCGCTGCTCACCACAGGCAGCCGTCTGGTGCGCGCGCCTGCCAAGGTTACGGTCGTGGTCAACATCCGTTTGGGGGAGGTATATTCCGTCACCGTATACGTCTCTCCCCGTTTGCAGACATAACCCGAGAAGGCGAAGATCCCGTCACGAATGGTGATTTCGCCTTTGCAACTCCGTGGACATACGATACAAACATATTCTCTTTGTATCAGCATATTCAGCGCCTCCGTATATCAATGACTGCATTCGGGCCCGCGGTCTGTAATTGGCGCTGCTTTAACTTGCATACAACCATTTCAGGCGGTCTAACTCCCAGTTCCTTGGCGATTCTGTCGCTGCGTCCGTCCGTGTGAAAATACACGCCTATATCATCGTCAGGCTTCTGAACTCGCATAAATAGCTCGACTTTGTGTGCATGCGTGCGTTTGTCGATCTTTTGAGGTACTACGAACGCGGTATTCGTGCCCGGGTCGACGGTCATATACTCTGGTGGCGTCCTCGGCTTCTGAATGTAATCGGCTGCCCCTCTACCAGCCAACTCGCCGGTTGAAGATACATAATCGACCAGGTCAAAGACCGTAACTACATTGCCGGCGGCAAAAATCCCATCAATGCTAGTCATCATGCTTTGGTCCACGAGGGGTCCTTTGGTTCGTGGGTCAATCTGCACTCCCGCCCTTTCGCTCAGCTCATTTTCGGGAATTAAGCCTACCGACAAGACAACCAGATCGCAGTCAATATAACGAGCCGTGGCCTTGATGGGTTTAAGGTCGGCATCGACTTCGGCGACAGTTACTCCTTCGACGCGATCCTTGCCGTGTATGGCCGTAATCGTGGTCGATAAGTGCAGGGGAATATTATAGTCCTTGAGACATTGTTCAACATTGCGGGTTAGACCTCCGGGAGCGGACATGATTTCGTAGACCTCTTCCACTGCGATGTGTTCCAGGGTCATACGTCGGGCCATGATCATGCCGATATCGCCAGAGCCCAAAATGACAGCCTTCTTCCCGGGAAGATAGCCGTCTATATTGATCAATCGTTGAACCACGCCTGCCGTTAGAACACCCGCGGGCCGAGTACCGCAGATAAATACCTGAGGCCGTGTCCTCTCCCGGCAGCCCATGGCTAATACAATTGCTTTGGCATCAATCTGGAGGACCCCGTCTTCTTCGTTAACGGCGTATATGGTTCTGGCCGGCGTTATTTCGAGCACCATCGTATTTAGTTTGGCGTCGACTCCAGCTTTCGCCGCCTTGTCGATGTAGTATTGTGCGTATTGGCCGCCGGTTAAGCGTTTACCAAACTTCACAATGCCAAAGCCATCATGGATGCATTGTCGGAGGATGCCCCCCAGGGCCACGTCTCTCTCGATAATTAGTACCTTTGCCAATCCTGCTTTTCTTCCTTCTATGGCAGCGGCAAGACCAGCTGGACCTCCTCCGATGACCGCTAAGTCCACGTCGATAGTTGTCATCGCTTTCTCCTTCTTCTGGGCTGATGAAGGCGGATCAAGTGCCGCCCTATCCTTGCCGGCTAACAGTGAACGTGTGCAAGAATGCACGCGTAGCTAAGCCAATGGTGGTTGGACTCATTTCCATCTCAGGGGTCGACTGCCACGCCCACGGCATCCTGAACCGAGGTCTTGGACTGCGCTGCCGTGCTCCGAACGTGATCGGAATTCGCAACCACGCCAACTCTGTTCCTGCCCCAGAGCAGTTCGCTACCTTTGCCCCGCTTGGTAACTTCCTCGGCAGGTATGCCGAGTTCTCTGGCCAGGATCTCAATCACTCTCGGGCCACAGAAACCGCCCTGACAACGTCCCATACCGCTCCGGGTCCTTCTCTTCACGGCGTCAACAGTTGTGGCGGGTATGTTGCCGTGAATGGCGACGATGATCTCTCCCTCACTCACCGTCTCGCAGCGGCATATGATATGTCCGTACTTGGGATTAGCTTTTATGGCCATATCTTGCTCCTCCCGCGTCGTCTCCCTAAACCGGGGCGAAGGCTTCCGTATGGCCTTATAGTTCTTCTTTCTCCGGGTCTGGGGAAACAAATCTAGATATATGCCTTCGACCATTTCTGCAATGGCAGGCGACGATGCCAACCCCGGGGATTGAATTCCAGCAACATGGATGAAACCACGTACCTTTTCCGACGGCTCAATAACAAAGTCTTCCGTATAGTTGGAGGCCCGGATACCACCAAAAAATGTGATTACATCTTTGGCGCTGATCCCGCGGGTCAGCACCTTATCCATCACTGTCTCAAGCTCGTCGACCTCGACGGCCAGGTTGTCTTTTTCTGGTATCTCTTTGGCGGAAGGCCCCCACAATGGATTGCCGGACGGAGTCTTCATATTTCCGCCGCCCTTGCTATAGGCGCTTGGCAGAGTGCTGATATTGGCATCCGTCGAGCGTGCGCCAGACTTCTTGTCGAAGATAACGAGAGCGCCCCTTCTGGGGTGAATACTATAAAACCGGTCGCCTGCCATTCCGGCCACATCGTCGGCATATAGACCGGCAGCGTTGATGACGCACTCTGCCTCGATGACGCCGCGGCTCGTAATAACTCCCCTTACTTGATGATCTTCGACCTCTACGTCCAATACTTCTGTCTCCAGCAGCAGTTGCACCCCATTGTCGATCGCGTTTTCCATCAATGCTTCAACCACCTCATACGGCTCGACAAAGCCGGCGGTCGGTAGCCACATTGCCCTGATTATTTTCACGTCCAGCATTGGCTCAAGTTGTAGCGCCTCCTCTGGCGACACCAGGCGCACGCCCGGGACATGGTTCTTCAATGCGTTGTCGTATAGCTTTTTCAGAGCCGTTTCGTCCGCTTCATCAAAGGCCACCAGCAACTGACCCGGACGGGTAAGGTGAAAATTCAATTCCTCAGCCCACTGGGTATACAACTCATTTCCCCTGACATTGCATTGAGCTTTCAAGGTTCCAGTTTTGGGGTCGTGGCCAGGATGTATCATGCCATTGTTGGCCTTCGATGTGCCTTCGGAGATATCGGACGATTTGTCTAGAACAACAATGTGGCGAGCATACTTTGAAAGTGTCCTTGCGACAGCGGCGCCGGTAATTCCCGAGCCGATTATGACAATGTCTGCTGACGCTATGGTGCCTTCATGCTTCGCTCGCTCGATTTCCCCTCGTATATCTCTCGCGGGCTTTCGGTAATCGGTCGAGGTTATGTCATTTACGATACTTCTGATTCCGGGCAGCTTGCCGGCGATATGGCCTATGTCAACTACATCCTGCCAGCGGTCTACTTCGCCGGTCAAATATACGATCTTTCTCTCATCAAGCCTGGCTTTTATGCTGTAGGTGCCGTATTTTCCGGCCTTGTCTAGCTCCTTATAAAAGTGATCAAGCATTGTCCATCTCCAGCAGTCCGAAGGATCCGGCCTGGTGATTCTTTCGAACTGCGGCTAATTTGCTCCCCTCCCCAAGTGCCGACCCGTCCTCGTCAGTACGTACAGGGTCCCATTGGGTCGGAGCTTGTGAGGGGAGCATGTCCCAGCCCTGCATAGTGCCGTGATATAAATGCTCCGTTGGCATGCTCACGTCATACTCCAGAGGCATGCTAATGTTTGACCCAGTTCATGGAACGTTTTACCGCTTCTTGCCATGTATCGTAGGCCGTAGTTCTCTGATCGTCGGTGATGTGAGGCATAAATGATTTCTCAATGTGTACCGCCGAAGCAAGATCATCCTTGTTCCACAAGCCGGCATATAGTCCTGCGAATTCTGCCGCGCCCAGACTGGTTGCTTCGACGGAGAGCGGCCGATCAATACGTGCATCGATGTAGTCCGCCATCATTTGTGCGAGCAGATCATTGCTGGAAGCGCCGCCGTCGATCTTAATGTCTGAAATCTTAACGCCGGTTTCCTTTTCGACGACGCTTAGAATGTCTTTGGTCCTGAAGGCAATGGCTTCCAGTGTCGCTCTTACGATGTGAGCCTTCTTGACACCGCGGCTTATGCCAACGATTGTTCCTCTGGCGTAGGGGTCTTGGTAAGGAGTAATCAAGCCCACCAGGGCCGGAACGAAATAGACTCCGTTGGTATCTTCAACCTGCCGTGCGAGTTCTTCCGTTTCCTTTGAATCTTTGATAATTCCCAATCCATCCCTCAACCACTGGATTGCCGATCCAGTTACCGCGGCAAAACCCTCAACGGCATAAGTAGTTTCATTGTCCAGCTTCCAAGCAATCAGCGTGTCCAGGCCACCACTTGCAATGACGCAGTGGGGACCGATATTAATGTCCATAAAGCTTCCCGTCCCATTGGTGCATTTCACCGTACCTTGGGTGAGACAGCCTTCGGCGAACAGAGCAGACTGTTGGTCTGCGCATACCCCGGTGATGGGAATAGGGATGCCAAATACGTTGGTGGTACCGTAATCTGCCGACTCCGACCTTACCTCAGGGAAAATAGATACGGGAAGATGGAGGTAGTCGAGGAATTCCTGATCCCACACGCCTTTATGTATGTCGAGACACCCACAACTGGAAGCGTTGGAATAGCTGATCGCATGAACCTTGCCGCCCGTCAACTTCCATACGAGCCAGGCGTCGATGGTGCCGAACAGGGCATCCCCGCTCTCGACTTTGTCTTTGACTCCCGGCACATTGTTGATCAGCCACTGCAAAAGCAGACCGGAGCAGTGCGTCGCGATTACTTTTCCGGTGGACTGCAGTATCTTGTCGAATTCAGGAGTAGCTCTGATCTGGGTGCAGACATCTGCCGTACGGGTATCCTGCCACACCAGGGCATGGTATAAAGGTTTGCCCGTCTTCTTATCCCACAGAAGGCAAGTATTGCGTTGGTTGGTAATGCCGATGCAAGCTATGTCACGTGGGCGGATGTGAGCTTTGATGATTGCGTTCTTACACATTGCCACCGTTTTACTGTAGATCTCGTCTGCATCGTGCTCAACCTTGTCGTTACTGGGAGTGTACTGCGTCACTTCAATATAACTATCTCCCAGCACCTGGAACTGCTGGTTAAAGACCACTGCTCTGGTACCGGTAGTTCCTTCATCAAGAACCAATACGTATTTATCCATGCCACACCTCTCCATCGCCTATGTGTTAAGAATCAGACCGTGGAATTGACCGTGGGTGTCGCCGAAGAGCGCCTCACGAGTTCGCTAACAGGGTTAAGCGGTGTAACGGAATGTGAGCTGTAGTGTCGAGTTGGTGGCCCCCCATTGCAAGTGACGCCGGAAAAATGACGCCGGTTGCACGCTGGACTGGGCCACGGCCCGGAATCTATGTGACCGTTGAGGTTGCGGTTCGAAGCGTGGTCGAGCGGTTGCTCGTTCAAGAGGAAAGACGTAGCCCCCTCCCTCGGTACCTCGCGGGGTTATGGTGCCGTTCAGGCCGGCTCCAAGGTCGCCCTGGTCCACTTCCGACGTGAAAAGGGGCACGGGCTCAGGCGGTTTCTTGTGGAGGCCTCGCCAACAGGAAAAGAGCCGAGACTCTTCTCCCGAGTTCCAGTAAGAGTTTCACGCCGCGAGAGCCGACCTGTCAGTGACCCCCGCCCCCTCGACGTGTGATTGTGGCCTTTAGGCGCTACTGTTCACGCCAGCGATACAGGCGGGGATTCAGAGCCGCGAGGGTGCGCTTCCCTCGTGACATGGGTACTGACTGGTCGGTGCAGGGCATGATCGACCGATTGAAAACCAGCGGAACCGAGGAAGGCAGAAGCCAGCGCGCCATCAAAATCTCGCCCGGAAATATCTGGAGTGTGGGCTCTTCTGGAGCTCCTCACAAAAGGGGCCGCGTGAGCCCCATCCTGTCTGCTTGAATCCTGGCACTCGAAATCGCCAAATTCGCTGTCCAAAAAAAGGGCGGCCACTCGATAACGACACTCAACATGGCATCCGCCAGGCTTCTGCTCGCGACAGCAAGCAAAAGCACAAGTCTCGACAAAATATCATATTAGATTTAATCTAAATACCAGATGGACGCCGAGGCCATTAAACGGACCCTGGAGGAAAGCGGGTTGCGCTGCACTCCGCAGCGCTACGCCGTGATGGCATTCTTGATGGAATCCAACCGGCATCCCACGGCTGCGGAAATCTTCGAAGCCGTGAATCGCGCGGATCCGCGCTCTTCCAGGGCCACAACTTATAACAATCTGCGGGATTTGGTGCAGGCGGGCTTGGTGCGTGAAGTGGCCGTCGAGGGTCGCGCCGCGCGATTCGATGCGAAAGACATGCGGCATCACCATTTCATCTGCGACCGCTGCGGCAATGTTGAGGATATTGAGTGGTACAGCGTGCCCAAGCCTGGCTCGCGCTCTCTCGGTAAACGGGTTCTTCGCGAATGCGAAGTAATTTTCCGAGGGCTTTGCACGAAGTGCGCTCCGCGGCGTGCTTCCGGTTAAGTGTCACAGGCAAGTGGATACCGGATGAGTGGCGCGGCCGCCGGCGATTGCGCGAATGGGAAAGCCAGGATGGGTTTGTAGTTCGTCACCATTTTTTGACCAATTCGAAGGAAAAAAACATATGGATAAGGAACTCGCTACAGCAGCGGGGGCGACTGCCCCCCATACTCAGGAACAAAACTCGTCAACTGAAGGTAAGTGCCCGGTCGCGCATGGCGCTCAAAAATTCCAGAGCAATGCCGACTGGTGGCCGAATCAGCTAAACGTAAACATCCTGCACCAGCATTCCCCCAAGTCCGACCCCATGGGCAAGGAGTTCAATTACGCGGAAGAATTCAAGAGCCTCGATCTGAATGCTGTGATCAAAGACCTGCGTGCCTTGATGACGGATTCGCAGGAATGGTGGCCGGCCGACTTCGGCCATTACGGACCACTTTTCATTCGTATGGCGTGGCACAGCGCGGGTACCTACCGCATCGGCGACGGCCGCGGCGGGGCAGGCTCCGGCGAGCAGCGCTTTGCGCCCCTGAATAGCTGGCCCGACAACGTGAACCTGGATAAGGCGCGCCGGCTGCTCTGGCCGATCAAGCAGAAATATGGAAAGAAAATCTCCTGGGCCGATCTCATGATTCTCACCGGCAACGTGGCGCTGGAGTCCATGGGCTTCAAGACCTTCGGTTTCGCTGGCGGGCGCGAGGACGTGTGGGAGCCGGGTGAGGACATCTTCTGGGGTCCTGAGGGCAAGTGGCTGGCGGACGAGCGCTACAGCGGCGATCGCGATCTCGCGAACCCGCTCGCCGCGGTTCAGATGGGCCTGATCTATGTGAACCCGGAAGGCCCCAACGGAAATCCGGATCCCCTGGCCGCGGCGCGCGACATCCGCGAGACCTTCGCCCGCATGGCAATGAACGACGAGGAGACAGTGGCGCTCATTGCCGGTGGGCACAGCTTCGGCAAAACCCACGGCGCCGGTGATGCGGCACTGGTGGGACCCGAGCCGGAAGCTGCCGGCATCGAGCAGCAGGGCCTCGGCTGGCAGAGCAAGTTTGGCACCGGCAAAGGTGGCGACGCGATCGGCAGCGGCCTGGAAGTCACCTGGACCACTACGCCGACGAAGTGGAGCAACAACTTCTTCCAGAACCTGTTCAACTACGAATGGGAACTGACCAAGAGCCCTGCCGGTGCGCATCAGTGGACGCCGAAGAATGGTGCAGGCGCGGGTCTGGTGCCAGATGCACACAATGGTTCCAAGCGTCACGCGCCTTCCATGCTCACTACGGACCTCGCGCTGCGCTTCGATCCGGCGTACGAAAAGATTTCGCGGCGCTTCTACGAGCATCCGCAGGAGTTCGCCGACGCCTTCGCCAAGGCGTGGTTTAAGCTGACCCATCGCGACATGGGGCCGCTCTCGCGCTACCTGGGCCCGCTGGTTCCCCAGGAGCCGCAGATCTGGCAAGACCCTGTTCCTGCTGTGGATCATGAACTCATCGGCGAAAAGGACGTTGCGGCTCTGAAGGCAAAGATCCTTGCGTCCGGACTGTCGATCTCCGAACTGGTGACGACTGCCTGGGCGTCGGCGGCGAGCTTCCGCGGCTCCGACAAGCGCGGCGGCGCCAACGGGGCACGCATTCGCCTGGCGCCGCAGAAGGATTGGGAAGTGAACCAGCCGGCCGCACTGGGAAAGATCCTGCAGAAGCTGGAGGTCATCCAGACGGACTTCAACAAATCGCAGTCCGGCGGAAAGAAGGTTTCGCTGGCTGACCTGATCGTTCTGGGCGGCTGCGCGGCGGTCGAGGAAGCTGCGAAAAAGGCCGGTCACGACGTGAAGGTTCCCTTCTCGCCGGGTCGTACAGACGCTTCGCAGGAGCAGACCGATGTGCATTCCTTCGCCGTGATGGAGCCGAAAGCAGACGGGTTCCGCAACTACGCGGGGAAGCGAAACGGAATATCGCCGGAGGAGATGCTGGTGGATCGGGCGCAGTTGCTGAAGCTGACGGCCCCCGAGATGACAGCGCTCATCGGCGGCATGCGCGCCCTGAATGCTAACTTCGGCGGAACCAAGCACGGCGTCCTCACCAAGCGGCCTGGCACGCTGACGAATGATTTCTTCGTCAACCTGCTCGACATGAATACGGGGTGGCAACCTTCCGCCGCCTCCGAAGGCGTGTACGAAGGCCGTGATCGCAAGACCGGCGAAGTCAAGTGGACTGGCACTCGGGTCGACCTGATTTTCGGTTCGCACTCCCAACTCCGTGCAGTGGCGGAAGTCTATGCGTGTGACGACTCCAAAGAAGCGTTCGTGAAGGACTTCGTGGCTGCGTGGAACAAGGTGATGAACCTTGATCGCTACGACCTCGCCTCGGCGAAAAAGCCGGCTGTCCAATAGGTACTAACTCCAGGGTAGTGTCTCAACCTGAGGCACTACCCTAAATCCCTTTCCGGTTCTTTAGCTGCGCTCAGCAGAACCTGCAACCTGGACCGGTTCACCCCCCTCCCCCTCCTGTGTGCAAATTCCTGATGGCGGGGAATTTACGCGCGAGTAATGGCCTACAATATTCATGGCATACGACTTAAGACCTAAAATCCTGTCGTCGAAGAGCTTAGCTTCGGCCAGCAGTCGCTGGGTTCTGGCTATGCGCGCCAGGCGCCGACGCCGGGCCACCACCTCCAGATGAAAGTGACAATAGTTCTTCGCTCGCTTCGCGGGCGAGCCGCAAAGTTTGCCGTCATCCTTCGTGTGCTGACAAAGCCTGAAGCGGCGCATAGTCCTTCCTCTGCCTATCCCAGCTGGGTGCTCTACTCATTCCTGCTTTTGGAATGAGTGGGAGTGCAAGTAGCCCAACCGGCCCTGGATCCCACACATTCGAAACCCGCGAATGGGTGGGGCACCCCCGGCACCCCGGTGGTCGTTCGGGGACCGCAGATGGCTGCAGACGATGAGCAGCCATCTCTCAAGCTATCGAAGTTGTCGAGGAGAAGTCTGTGACGACTACGACCAGCGGGGAATTACGAAGGTACATGTCCGAAAGAGCTATGCGTGTCGGGACTAGGACAGCGGGTTGGCGCATCCTTATTCGCTCATAATGACACTGTCTATGAAACCTCGGGTGCCCCATCCTTCTCCCCTTCTTTTGGGGAAAGGGTGGGCCCGTAGGTCCAATCGTCACCTGCAACATTGCAATGGCTGCGTCCATCCCGGCCCACCCTGTCGCCAACCGAAGGCGACGAGGATGGGGCACCCGAATGTTTGCGGGGCGTAGCAGATTCGAACGAAAGGATGGGCCACCCACCCAGCCCCCTCTTGTTCACTAGTATCTTCCGTTCCAAGATCTCTTCGCCCAGAAGTAAACGATTGCACAGGCGAGTATCAACAACCAGAAATGTGCCACTACGTAAAGCGTCATTCCTACGAACCAAACGCCCAGCCAAATCAGACCCAGCAGGAAGAGAAAACCAATCACCGCTGCCACTCCGACAAAGTTACCCATACCGCACCTCAACCACTCAGCAGATTCTAACTCAGGATTCGGGTGTCTGCGGGTCGCGAGGTCGCAGCGAAGTCTGCCACGGACAAGCTACAATGACGAGCGCACCGATCTGGCGTCATGGCCAAATTCAAAGATGCAATTCGAGCCGCAGGCGGCAAGGTCGAATTTCTCCACCATCCAAGCGGACGACTCGACCTCCAGATTTCCGGCGACATGCGTGCGCTCTACATGGTGGCCGTCAGCATGGACGGTACGCATCTTCTCGACACCGTTCCTGCCGTCGGCTACGGACAAACGGCGGTCTACCCTCAGCCATCGGTCGTCGCGTACATCCAATCCGACGAGCAAGGAATGTGGGGAAGGAATTGCCCCGCGTGCGAACGATACTTCAGGACGACTCACATATTCGGCATGAGTGTTTGTCCGTACTGCGTGGAGTCCGCGCCGAGCTTGACTTTCATCTCGAAGGCGCAACGACTATACATTGCCGCGAGTTACGACGCCTTCGCACGAGCGATGCTGACAGGCCAGAACACGACGCTGGACCTCGCTGACGTCACAGACGCGACTCCAGCTTGGCACTACTCGGAAGTGAAACAGCAGACACACTTCAGGTGCCAGACGGACGGCTGCGAAGTCGAGACTGACATTCTCGGGATATACGGATACTGCCCGGGTTGCGGTCACACGAACGCGAGAACTGCATTCAACGACGCAATGACTCGGATGCTCACACGTTGGGACCAGACTGATAAAAACGTCACCGACAGGAACGCACGGGGTGAAGTCTGGGAGGAATTGACGACCAAGTCAGTGACGGAATTTGAGACGCTGGCGAAGCACCTGCGGCGAAGACTCTTGACTTTCCCGATTACGCGTGCTCGAAGACGGCAGTTGGAGGAGTTGAACTTCCAGAGTCCGTTGCAGGTGGACGAGGCTCTTCGGCAGTGGTTCGACATCGGAGTCATCGCATGGAATGGCAACTCGAAGATTCCCCCGAGAGCGGTGAAACAAATGGAGCTTCCATTCATCACGAAGATGCTTCAGCGTCGGCACATCTTGATTCACAACAGCGGCGTCGTGGACGACGACTATCTCAAGTTGAGCGGAGACGGTCAGGCTCAGCTCCACGAACGAATCAGGATTTCGAGCAGAGACGCACGGCACTTCGTCGAGGTCGTCACCGACATGGGACACAATCTGCTGGATGGAGTCGAGTATGGTTTCGAGGAGGCATGATGATTGATGAGACGCAGCTCGCTTTTCCACGCGGCACGCTCGTCGAGTTTAGGCTGCATCTAGGCGGCGGGACGAAGACATGTCGTGGATTTGTGCTCAATACTGCAGTGCTGATGGGGAAGGGAGCAAGACAGGTCTGGATTCTCGACATGGATGACTCGACGCCGCAACTCGAAGCCCAGTGGACGAAGAAGAAATTCATCGTGCCGGAGGGAGACATCCTTTGCATCATTCCGAACACCGTCATCGGCGGCGAAACTCTGCTGCGTGACAATCCGGTCTGCTATCCCGTGCGTGACATGCATGGCGAACGAGAAATCCCGGCAGTCGAGGTCACAATTCCATTTCCCGTGCCTAAGGCTGAGCGGACTGTATCGTCAGGGGGAAACCAATCTCCAGCCAAAGACTGACCGCTTGCGTCGGTAGGCCGGGAACGGGGGGTGCCCCACTCGTTCGCGGGTTTCGAATGAGTCGGCTCGAGAAGGGGAATAACTGATGGTAAGCGGCCACTCCTGACAGTTGACTTTTACCAAGCCCTCTTCGCCGCAGGAGTAAGTCCGGAAGCTACTCCATTTCCACTCTTCGGGTGCGGTTACCAGACCGCGTTTCACAGGATTGCGATGCATCTACCACCCCAACGAGCGCAAAAACGGCGCTCGTCGGGGACCCCGGTTAGCGCAGCTTCTCGATGCGCTTCTCGGTAGTGCACACATTGAAGTCATAGAAACGCTTTTGCCAGATCGGGCCCGTGCGCAGGCCGCCGTGGTGCAGCAACTTGGTGAACCGCTGTTTCACCACTTTCATCACCACGGACGGATTCCCCACTTCCGGCTCGGTCATCAGAAGGTGGAAATGCTCGGGCATCACCACGTAACCGACCACGACGAAGCGATACTTTTGACGGGCGCGCTCCAACACGCGCAGGAACAGATCGCGGCGCCTGCTGCAGCTCAGCTCCGCACGGCGCTGATAACAACTACAGGTTATGAAGTGCAGATCGTGTCCACCATACCAACGCTCCAAACCTTTCGTCATTCATCGAAAATATTGGGATCGGCTCTCTCCGTAAGTGATGGGGGGTACCGGAAGCTGTGACTCGTGGAACCCACACATTCGAAACCCGCGAATGTGTTGATTGGATAAGAGAGAAGGCTCGCTTCGAACCCTGTAGTCTTTGTTTGAGGACTAAGACACGGGAGAAGGAAGGAGCCTTCCATGCTTATTGTAGGGTGTGATTACCATCCGCGGTGGCAGCAAGTGGCTTGGTTCGACACGGAGACGGGAGAAACCGGTGAACAAAAGCTCATGAACGGCGATGGCGAAGCCGAACGCTGGTATCGGCAGCTGCCGGTACCGTCGTTGATCGGTCTGGAGGCCACGGGCAACAGTCAATGGTTCATCGATCTGTTAGAACAGTTAGGCCATGAGGTATGGATCGGCGATGCCGCCGAAATCCGCGCCAGCTATGTGCGCAAACAGAAGAACGACCGGCGCGATGCCAACCATATGCTGAAGCTGTTGCGGGAAGGGCGGTTTCCGCGGCTGTGGGTGCCGAGCGCCGAGCAGCGCGATCTGCGGCAGCTGCTGATTCACCGCCACAAACTGGTGCAGATACGCAGCCGGGTGAAGAACGGACTGCAACACCTGGCGATGAACCAGGGGATGCAGAAAAAATCGCGGCTGTGGAGTGTAGCGGGACAGAAAGCTTTTCGCCAGTTACCGCTGACCGGTTGGGCGGGGTGCCGGCGTCAGGACCTGCTGCAGTTGCTGGTCTATCTGGATCAGCAGATTGCCCCGCTGGATCGGGCCGCGCAACAAGCGGCCGAGCAGGATCCGCAGGCACGGCTGTTACTGACTCAGCCGGGCGTGGGGCCGATCACAGCCTTGGCCTTCGTGCTGACCATCGGCGACGTCACTCGCTTTGCGCGCAGCAAACAGGTGGCCAGCTATGTGGGTCTGATTCCGCGCGAACACAGCTCGGGCGGGCAGCAGCGGCTGGGAGCCATCACCAAACAAGGCAATGGTTTTCTGCGCATGCTGCTGGTGGAAGCGGCGCAAAGTGTAGTTCGTCTGGATGAAGGGTTTCGCAAACCGTACGCTCACCGCTGTCACAGCAAGCCGAAAGGCATTGCCAAAGTGGCCGCGGCCAGACGCTTGGCCGTACGACTCTACTGGATGCTGCGCACACAAACGCCGTATCCGGAGATCGTTCGTATCGAGAGCAGCCCGCGGGTGCCCCTGGTCGACTGAGGTCAGACCGTTGAGTTGATTGGGCGCTCTCGCATCCAGACGGCCGGGGCAAAAGACGGCCTGCGGCCTTGGAAAACGAAAAGCCGTTTTCCACTTTCGCACCGGCGACGGCGACTGGATGTTCGCATAGAAGAATCATGGTCGAAGTTTTAGGCCGAATCGATGGTTGGTGGAACGAAGCAGGTTCCACCGAAGAGTGATCAATCGCGAGATTCTCCCGTGTTAGTCCTCAGCGTGTCGAACTCAGGGACGAAGCCAGCAGTGCTCCCACACCGCTCAGGAGAACTTTCGCTTGACAACGCCTTCTCTCTTATCGAGGGGCACCCGGCGTATCAGGAGAAAGGTCCGGTCGAAATCAATCAGTGGAGCGAGCCCAAGCTTAAAATTATCGAGCCCACGGTCGGTTCACAATTCGGTGCAGCGCACGACGTCGACCGTCATCTTCTCCATCTCCTCCTTCTGCCGATCATAGGCGGGACCGGATTTCGCGCCAATTTGCTTGCGCTTGTAGTGCTTCTTAACGGTTTTGCTGGCGAAAAAGTTTGCAATACACAGTTGCAGGTCGACCTTGGTGCCAAAAACCGCCTCACCGAGATTAGGATCGAAAAAACACCACTTCGCTTCACCGAAGGGGCGTGAAGCGACAGCCAGGGCATGGTTGGGAACTGCGAGAAGCGAGTAAGTCGAGGTGTCGGTCGCGATGTATGCGGCAAGGTCGTCGAATTTCTTGTTTTTGTGCTTGAACCGCAGTGGGGCCGTCGGCTTGAGTTTGAAAGCCTGAAACGCCTTGTCGCGCAGGGCGGGAGAATGCTGCAGGTGGAAAAGGTCCGTTCCGACCCAATTGTCGTCTCCTGCCATAAATCCACTGCCCATAATCTCCGCGATCACCGCCGCGTCGTTCTTCTCGGCCGCTTTATTCAGCGTGGCGATCAAGTCTTTTCCCGGACCCCCCATGCGCAGCGCCAGCAAATAAGCCAGGGAAAAGGCATAACATTTACCGTCCGCGTCGGGGCCGGTTGCGCCGACAGTGTCCAGCCACTCCTTTTGCCGGAACGGAGTCTGTTCGATCGGGTTGTACTTCTGAACATAGTCTTGCAGCGGCATGGTTTGGCTCCAAGAGGAAATGCCTCCGCCGAGCCATCACTATAACCTACCTTGTCAGTCCTGCGGCGAATCTTGGGTCCGGCCGCGTCTGCTAGTTCCGCCATGGCCGGCTCAGGAGCCGGCGGCTTTTTCCATCCATTGGCGGAGGACGCTGGGGTTGGTCCAGCCGGAGGAGACACGCTTCACCCGGCCGTCGCTGCCGATCAGGACCAGCTTGGGTACTCCCACAACGTGGTAGGCGCGCCCGACCTCGCCATCCGGATCGGCAGTCGAGGTGAGATCGATGTGGTTCGCGGCCATATAGTCGCGGGCCTCGTCACTGCCGCCGAGATGAATGGCCAGGACGGCGATTCCCTGGCTGGCAAATTCCGGGGCCATCCGGCTCAGCAGCGGAAGCTCGTGTTGGCAGATGCTGCACGAGGTTGTCCAGAAGACCAGTAGCACCGGGCGCCCGCGATAGGAGGCCAGATCGGCGCGGCCGCCGGCGCTCTCCAGCAGCGAGAAGTCGGGCGCGGGCCGCCCCAGACTCGCGTCGCGCGTGAGATAGACGCCTAAGAGAAGGGCGCCAACCAGGAAGAAGATCCAGACGCGCGATTGGTCGGCCATAGTGTTTCGTGGGGGATGCAACGAGCTTTCCCATGAAGAAGATCCAGACGCGCGATTGGTCGGCCATAGTGTTTCGTGGGGGATGCAACGAGCTTTCCCATGGAATTGTAGGTGAGGAAGGCTCCATCCGGGCGTGATGTGTGGGACGCGGACGCTGTTTCTGTCAAGATTCTGGAAGGAATGTACTGCAACGATGGTTTATCGGGGGGAGGTCCCAGGTTTCGTACCCCGCGAGACTGGGGCACGGCCACCTTGTTTCAGAAGGAACTCAGCGGAATCAGTGCGCCGAGCATTGCGTACGGCATCGAGAGCGCATTACAATTTCGGTTCCGTCGAGCACAAACAGATGGCGCAACCTCAAATCGCCCTTTCTGCGATAGCGAAGCTCCGTAGCAAGTTTGCCGGGACCGCTCTCCAACCAGGTGACCAGGAGTACGACAACGTTCGTGCCCTGCACAACGGCTTGATCGACAAGCACCCGGCACTCATCGCTCGCTGCCGAAACGATGCGGACATAGCCGCCAGCATCGAGTTTGCTCGCGAGCATCGCCTGGAGATCGCGGTTCGTGGCGGCGGTCACAACGTCAGCGGACGGGCCAGCGTCGAGGGCGGGATGATGATTGATCTTTCCCTGATGAAGGCGATAGCGGTGAATGCCGCGACCAGGCGCGCGGTTGCGCAAGGCGGCGTCACCTGGGGCGAGTTCAATCGCGCGACGCAACAGCATGGCCTGGCGACCACCGGCGGAGTGATCTCCAGCACAGGCATCGCCGGACTGACCCTCGGCGGCGGGTACGGCTATTTAGCAGGGAAGCATGGGTTGGCTGTCGATAATCTGGTGGCCGCAACAGTGGTCACCGCGGAGGGGAAGGACGGTTCGCGCCAGCGATTCGGAGAATCCCGATCTCTACTGGGCGCTTCGCGGCGGAGGCGGTAACTTCGGAGTGGTCTCATCGCTCGAGTACAGCTTGCATCCGGTCGGCCCCACGATCATGGCGGGCGTGATGGCGTGGCCGATTTCCCAGGCGCGCGAGGTACTGCGCTTCTACCGGGAGTTCACCGAGTCGGTGCCCGATGAACTCGCCTGCCTGGCGGGAGTGGGGCATGCCCCGGATGGTTCCGGCGTCAAGGTAGCCATCATCGCGGCCGCCTATTGCGGACCCATGACGGAGGGGGAAAGAATGCTGCGGCCCATCAAGGAATTCGGATCGCCGCTGTTCGATACGATTCAGCCGACCGAGTACAGCACCTTGAACGGCATGTTCGATGCCGCTTATCCGAAAGGCATGCTGTACTACTGGAAATCGAATTTCCTGAGCACCCTGGACGACACCTTATTAACACGATTGTGGATGCGGTTGAGCATTGTCCTTCGAAATATAGCGGCATCACGTTGGAGCACTGGCATGGCGCGGTCGCTCGCGTCCCGCAAGATCAGACAGCCTTTGCCTACCGTCGCGAAGGCTACAATTTGCTGCTCCTTTCTCAGTGGCAGGACAGTGCAGCCAACGCCGAGAATATTGCTTGGGCACGTGAGGGCTTTGCTGCGGTGGAGCCCTTCTTCGCCAGCGCCCGGTACGTCAACTACCTGGATCAAGATGACGCGGCTGACGTAGCCGGGGCCTTCGGTGGGAACTATGCCAGGTTGGCCCAGGTCAAGGCCAAATGGGACCCGGGAAATGTTTTCCATCTCAACCAGAATATCCAGCCGGCAAACGGCTGACTCGTTGCAAAACTAGCGCGACTGTCCGGCGCAGGCTGCGGAGCGAGTGAGATGGTGCGACTCCCGCTCACTTCTGTCTCTCACGTGCGCTGATTTCAAACTCTTTCGGCCAATCGGCAGCAACCCTAACCGGGCTGGCGTCTATGGGTCGCTTCCTTCCTGGCCACCATCAAAAATTCAACAGGTTGCGCTTTCCACCTAATGGGTCCACTTCATACCCAGGGGCTATCTCATAAATCGTTCTGGGGTTGTATCAGGGCACCCTTCGGCTGCGCTCAGGGCAGGCTATTTCAGACGTGCCGCAAAGCGCCCACTATGACTCGGGCTTTAGCCTCGGAAGGCCTGTTTTTGCAGGGGCTGAAGAGACTGTGTCGCAACCGGTGTCGCCGCTCTGCGGCTCACAATAATCTCCCACTTGACCGGGGGCTTACGCCGCCCGGCTACTTCATCTCGCCGCGTTGCGGCTAGTTTGATCGGTATTTCCACCCTTTGTTCCACCACAAAATTTCCTCTTGGGTTGCGACACGGTCTCTTTAGGCCCTGAGGGACGCCCCTCAGCGGCTAAACAGTTTGCTGAAAAACTCGAGACTGCGGATCCCTCGGCGGCTAAAGCCGCCTCGGGATCGCAAATTTAAAGGATTTGCAACGGCGCAGCTGAAGCTGCGCCCCTTCAAAACCGGTTTTCATCGAGTTTTTCAGCAAACTGTAAAGCCGACGTCTTGCACGCAGTTTTTCGGCACGCCTGAAGGCGTGCCCCTTCAAAGCGGATACAGCCACTGTGAAATTGCTCTAGCTTTGCAGCTGATAGAAAACCGCGCGCAGATAGCGTTGCGGTACGAACTCTGGACACAGCCCGGTCAGGGATTCGGTGCTGCCGATGATCAGGCTGCCGTCACGTGCCAGACAGCGGCCAAAGTTATGGAACATGCGTGTCCGGTCGGGCTCGGAGAAATAGATGGCGACGTTACGGCACAGAATGATGTCGAACGGCGCCGGGAAAGAGAACGGTTCCAGCAGATTCATCTTGCGGAAGGTAGCCAGAGCGCGGATCTCGTCGCGAATCTTCCAGCCGCCGGCCTCGGCCATGAAGTGCTTTCCGGCGACGTTGGGCGGCAGGCCTCGCCCCATTTCCAGCTCGCTATAGTATCCCCGGCTGGCGGCCGCGACAGCCCGGTTCGAAATGTCGGTCCCCAGAATGCGGATGTCATAACCGGCAAAACTTCCCAGCAGCTCCTTGAGGACGATTCCTATGGTGTAGACTTCCTGACCGGTGGAGCAGGCAGCACTCCAAATACGAATCGGGATGGGTCGAGCCCCCAGCTTGCCGCGGCGATCGATCAACTCGGGCAAAAGTTTATGGCGCAACAACTCGAAGGGCGAGCTGTCGCGGAAGAAGGAAGTTTCGTTGATGGTAATCGCGTCAACAATTTTTCCCCGCAGGGCGTTGCTGGTGTCGGATTTCACCTTGTAGTACAAGCCGGAGAAGCTGGTAACTCCGGTTTCCCGGAGAATCCCGTCCAGCCTGGTTTCCAGCAAGTATGCCTTGGACTGGTCCAGCACGATGCCGCAAGTATCCTGAATATAGCGGGCCCACACCCCGACTTCTTCCCGGCTGATGGCGACGGTCATGGCCGGGTTCCGCGTACCAGCGAAGCAATACGGTCCGCGATCGCTTCCAGGGGAAGCACGGCGTCGACTAAGCCGGCGTCGACTGCTGCCTTGGGCATTCCGTATACCACGCAGCTGGCTTCGTCCTGAGCGATCACCGTGCTGCCGCCCTGCTTCAGCAGACGCAACCCGCGGGCCCCGTCGTCGCCCATTCCGGTCAGAATCACGGCTAACGCGCTGCCGGGGAAATGGTTCGCCACCGAGCGAAACAGGTAGTCGACCGAAGGCCGGCAGGAGTTTTCCGGCGGATCGTCGGAGAGTTGCAGCAGCCGGGAAGCCGCACCGGGGATCAATCGCATCTGCCGTCCTCCCGCAGCCACATAGGCTGTGTTGGGAACAATGGCCTCATTATGGCAAGCCTCCCGCACCGGCACCGCGCTGATGGCCGACAAGTTGGTTGCCAGCAACTGGGTGAAGATGGGAGGCATGTGCTGCACGATCAGAATCGGTATGTCGAGATTCCCCGGCAGTGCACTGAAGATGGTGGCCAGGGCTTTGGGTCCGCCGGTAGAGGCTCCAATGACCAGCATTTCCGGCTTGCGGCCGGCAAGACTGGCAATCGCCGTCGGTTGGCTGCCATTTCTGGCCGCCACCTGAGGCTCGATCCGGGGCCACGCGCGTGGAGCTGCCGCCAGCGGCGCACGAGTCTCCGGAGCTGCTGCTGGACGAAGGATTTTTTGCACCTCGACGCAATGGGCCAGGGCGCGTAGCCGGGGCGCCAATTCGTCGCGCATGGTGCGAAGATTTTCTTCCAGGCTCGACCCCGCCGGCTTGGTGATGAAGTCGAAGGCGCCATTCTGCAGCGCTTGCAGGGTGAGTTTTCCGCCGCTGACGGTCAGGCTGCTGATGATCAGCACCTTCACGTCCAGGCCGGAGCGCCGCAGCGAGTCCATGACTTCGATGCCGTTCATGCCCGGCATCTCGATGTCGAGGGTCACCAGGTCGGGATGCAGATCCCTGACTTTGGCAACCACGTTGGCTCCGTTGGCCACGCTGCCTACAACTTCCACCCCGGGCAGCGAACTCAGAGCTTCAGAAACGACTCGCCGGTAGAGAAAGGCGTCGTCGACGACCAGAACCTTGACGGCCATGGATCACTGGCTCCCGGCCGCGGCGCCGGAGGTTTTCTGGCTGGGGTTGAGAATGATGCTATGGTCCAGCAGCGTCACTAATCCATCCGGACAGCGATAAACGCCGCGCATGGCGCCTTCCTGGAGCGCCCCGAGATTCGGCGGAGGCGGCGACATGTTTTCCGGCTGCAGAAAGATGGTGTCGTCGACGCGGTCTACCAGCAGCCCCACCAATTCGCCTGCGGAATCGACAATCATGATGCGGCTCTCCGCTCCCCGCTGCGCCTGGCGCAACTCCAGCCGCATGCCCAGGTCGATGACCGTGACGATACGGCCACGCAGATTGCGGATGCCGACGATGCAGGGGGGAGCATGATGTACCGGCGTCACACTCCCCATCTGCACCACTTCCTGGATCTGGGCCGCTGGGATTCCGAACATCGCCTCTCCCAGGCGGAAGACCGAAACCAGCAGAGCGTCTTCACTACGTGCTTCATTCGACATGATGAACCGTCCTGCCCCTTCGCGCTTCGTCTTACTTGTAAGATCGTCTTACTGGTAAGACATCTCGTGAACAGATCGTCGTAACCCTAAGATCAGACGCTGAACTGGGCCACCAGCACGCGCAACTGTTCCGACAGATGTGACAGCTCGACGGCGCTGGTCTCCACCTGCTGGCCGCCCTCGCGCACCCCGGCGGTGGCGCTGTTGACGCTGGCGATATCGCTGGCAATGGAGCGGGACACGGTCGCGGTCTGGGCCACCTGGTCGTTGACTTCGCGTACCACCGCAGTGGCTTCGGCAATTTCGCCGGCGACATTCTTGGTGACCGTGGCTTGCTCTTCGATGGCAGCAGCGGTGCTGGCTACAGTATTGCCGATTTCCTGGATCACCCCGGTGATGGTTTCGATGGTGCGCACCGCGTCGGTGGTGGAGTTTTGTACTCCGGCAATCTTGGCCTTGATGTCTTCGGTAGCTTCCGAGGTCTGCTTGGCCAGCTCTTTGATCTCGTTGGCGACCACGGCAAAGCCTTTGCCCGCCGAGCCGGCGCGGGCTGCTTCTATGGTGGCATTCAGCGCCAGCAGGTTAGTTTGCGCCGAGATGTCGGTGATGGTTTCGGTGACCTTGCCGATTTCCTGCGCAGCTTTGCCCAGCTCCGCCATCATGGTGGAGATGGTTTGCGCCTGGGCCATAGCTTTCTCGCTGATGAGGCGCGCCTTCTCCGAATTGGAGGCGATTTCGGCTACCGTCGAGCTCATCTCCTCGGTGGCGCCGGCTACGGAAGTCAGGTTGGCGCTGGCCTTCTCCATCGAGGAGGAGACCGCGTCGGTGGTGGCGCAGGATTCTTCGGCTGCCGCCGCTACGGTAGCGGACTTCTCCGACATCGACTTCACCCCGCTGGCCGTCTGGGTCGAGGCTGCGGTGAGCTGCGTGGCCGAGGACGCGACCGTCTGCACCCCATTGCCAATGTCCCGCAGCAAGTGACGCAGCTTTTCGCTCATAGCCTGCATGGAGCGTCCCAGGTCGCCCACTTCATCTTTTCGGGCGAGCATCTCCGCGGGCACGTCTTTGCTGACATCGCCGCCGCTGACCACTTCCAGAAAGGCAGTCCCTTCGGCCAAGGGCTGACTGATGCTGCGGGTGATGAGGATTCCGAACAGGACGCTGAGGGCTACGGCCACCAGGGAGAGGATTCCCAGGATCAGGTGGACCTTGGTAATGATTTGCGCTTCTTCCTCAACACCTTCGTCGCGCTTTTTCGTTTCCCAAGCGGAAAGCTGGTCGGCGATCGCGGCTGTGGCGGCCATCCTCGTCCCGGCTTCGCCATGCAGTAGTTGCAAAGCTTCGTCACGTTTCCCGTTCATTGCCAAGTCGACCGCCTGATTGTTGGTCTCCCGCTGCGATGCCACTCCGGCAGCTATGTTCTGCACTAACTGCCTGCTGGTCTCCGAAGTTGCTTTGGCCCCCATCTCCGCCAGTCCAGCCTTGAGCGAGGCCCGGAGGTCGGCCAGTTGCGCACTGTACTGTTCCGCGTGCTTCTTGTCGGGTGCGGTAGCGATCTCCAGAACGGTGCTTTGGATTTTGGAAGTGTCCAGCATGGCTGTCTTGCAGAGCAAGAGTTTGGAACCTTCATTTAAAGCTTTTTCCGAAGCGGCGCTCAGCGATTGACTCGCCCACCATCCGGTAATGGCGATGACCATGGTCAAAATAACTGCAATTCCAAAACCGACTGCCAGCCGCTTACCGATTCGCATGTTCGTCAGGTTCATCATTTTCCTATTCCTCAATTTCCGGCAGTGAGTGCTGCCCTAGGATGGTTCTGCGGCTGGGCCGCAAGAAGACTGTGGACGCGAGCCATCAGGTTGTCGCGATCAAGCTTGATTTGATAGTCGTCGACGCCGGCGCTTTTTCCCTCCGCCAGATCCTCGTCCGAAGCCAGGGAAGTGACGGCGATAATGGGTAGCTTGGAGACCCGGGTATCGGAGCGGATGCGGCGCGTCAGATCCAGACCGGAGAGATTCGGCATCTCCACATCGGTGACCAGCAGCTGCACTTTTTCCAGGTTCTGCTGCAGCAGGGCCCAGGCCAGCTCGCCATCGGCGGCATCCAGCACGCTATAGCCATCGCTTTCGATAAAGCGCTTCAGCTGGGAGCGGAAGAAATCGGAATCCTCCGCCAACAGAATGGTCCCTTTGCCGGCGCCGGCCGTGGTAGCGGAGAGTCGGCTGTCTTTGCCCGGCTCCATTCGGGATAGACCGAGTCCACCAGTTCAGCCAGATCGGCGATCAGGGTGGTGCGTCCCCGAATGATGGAGGAGCCGGCAATGCCGCTTTGCCGGTGGGTGGAGTTGTCGATATCGGAAGTGGCATCGGCCACATCGACCGGCATGGCTCCCAGCAGACCGACTTCGCGTCCATAGATGTTGGAGACAATAACCGCCAGATCGCGGGCGCCGGAGATGGGGTCCACATGAGCGGTGTCGGCCAAGGTCACCAGGGGCAGGGACTGGTCGCGATACTTCATGGTGCGGCGGCCGCCCGCCATCTCCACCTGCTCGGGCTTGATGCGCTCGATACGGCGCACCGCTCCCAGCGGGATAGCGCAGTGCTCCTCGGGAGCGTTACGGAACAGCAGCAGGGAATGGCTGTTCTCCTGGTTTTCATTTTCTGGGTTGCGCTCCTCCTGATCTTTCCCGCGCTGGGCGGCGGCAACGTTGGTCAGCCCGGCTTTGGCGGCCAGTCCGGCAGCATCGAGGATGAGGGCCACGGCGCCATCGCCCAGAATGGTGGCGCCGGCGTATTCCCGCGATTCCTTCAGGTGATGTCCCAGGGGCTTCACTACGATCTCTTCGGTATTGTGAAAAGCCTGCACCACCAGGCCATACTGAAATCTGCCGGTAGTGATGACGGCGATCTCCAGGGTGCCGCTGAGGCTGCTGCGCCGTCCGTCGGAGCGGCGCGCGACCGGCGGTCCCGGACGCGGCTCAAGGTTTTCCAGCTCCGGTTCACCCTCGGCGGAGTAACGAGGCGAGCGACGATCGGCCAGTTGAGTTCGGCGATCCAATTCCTCGCGTTCGCTCCGGCTGTCGCGATAGGTCGGCAGCACGCCCAGGAAATCGTCCAGCCGTAACAGGGGAAGAATGCGATCGCGCAGCAGCAGCACTTCGGTTCCGCCCACCACCTCAATGCGACGCTTGGTTTCTTCGGCGCGAATGCGTAGCAACTCTTCCACATTGATCTGCGGAATGGCGAAGCGCTCGTTTTCTGCCGACACGATCAGCGCGGGAATGATGGTCAGGGTGAGCGGCAGCTTGATGCGAAACAGCGAGCCCCGGCCCAGGGTCGAGCTGATCTCGACTTGTCCGCCCAGGCGGTCGAGGTTGGTCTTGACCACGTCCATGCCCACGCCGCGTCCGGAAACATCGGAAACCTTCTCCGCGGTGGACAAGCCGGGCAGCAGGATGAGGCCAATCTGGTCCTGCTGCGACATGCCTTTCAGCTGCTCGGCGGTAATCAGGCCTTTAGCCAGCGCAGCCTGCGCCACCTTCTGGCTGTCGATGCCTTTGCCGTCGTCGGCAATCTCGATGACCACCTGTCCGGCCTCATGCCGGGCTTCGACGCGTAGCGCGCCGGCGCGATCTTTTCCTGTCCGCTGGCGCTCGGCGGATGTCTCGATGCCGTGGTCAATGGCGTTGCGCACCATGTGGGTGAGCGGATCGGAGAGGCCTTCGACCAGACTGCGATCCAGTGCCACCTCCTTGCCGCGAATATCCAGCTTCACTTCCTTGCCCAGGCTGTTGGAGAGATCGCGTACCACCCGCGGCAGCTTGCTGAAGACGTTTTCGATGGGCTGCAGACGGGTGCGCATGATGGCGTCCTGGATCTCCGAGGTAATCTGGCTGAGACGCTGCCCGGCCGAGTTCAGCATGCGATGGTTGTTCTGCACAATCGCGGCCTGAAACTGGTTGCGGCTCAGTACCAACTCGCCGGCCAGATTCATCAGCGTATCCAGCAGTCCCACATTGACTCGAAGGGTGTCTTCCACCGCCGGCAGGGCTGCGGGGGAGCCGGCGAGCTGCCCCGAAGCGCGCGATTCGGCAGGCACGGCGTTGCCGCCGGACGGCACGGGGATGGCAGGAGCGGACGTTTCCAAGGCCGCCGGCCGGGCCATTGGCGGAGCCGGAGGCGGAAGGGGCGGAGATACAGGCGGCTGCTCGACCGGCGTCACCCCGGTTGCGGAGGCACCACCGAGAGCATCGTCCAGCGCGGGATCGAACCGCAGCTTGATCCGCTCCTGCGGGATTGCCGCCAGCTTGTCGATGGCGGTCGGCAGCGCCAGGGAAGCAAAGACTATGGACAGCGGCAGCCGCTTGCCAATCACCCCACCCAGGCCGCCCACCGCGGCGAAGTCCAGCGCAACATCCAGAATTTCTCCGCCCGCTTCCAGCTGGCTGAAAAGCTGGAAGACATTCTTGCCTTGCCGTTCGATGTCATGGATCAGGTCGTACTCCAGCGAGTAGACATAGCAGCCAGCGCGCCGGGCGCGTTCGAAATCGACTTGCGGCAGGCTCACCGGAGCAGCTTCAGCAGTCGCCAACTGCACCGTCTCGGTCAATGCGGCCTTGGCCGCCTGGGGCAGATAAGAAGCAGGCCAGTTCCACCAGCCCCTGCACCTCGAGAGCAATATCGGCGGACTCGCTGGTGGCGGGCGACTCGATCATGACGTGAAGCTTGTCGAATGCCCCCAGCAGAATATTGGTAACCTCGGCATTGGGACGGATCTTGTGGGAGCGCAGCAAGTCGAGCACGGTCTCGGCTTTGTGGGCCAGCTCCTTCACCTGGTTCAATCCCAGAAAGCCGCTGCAACCCTTGATGGAGTGCGCCGCGCGAAACACCTTGTTCACCAGTTCGGCGTCGGCGTCATCCCCGGCTTGCTCGATGGCCAGCAAATCGGCCTCGATGGTGGCCAGGTGCTCGCGCGATTCGCTGATGAATCCCTGCAAGAGTTCATCATCCAGGGCGAAAGCTTCCTCACTCATGGCTGGGCTCCGGGTTGTCGCGCCCGCTCACGTTCAGCCGGGGCACCAGCCGCATGCTGCGGCAGAAGCCGGAGAATTTCCGGAGAGACGTTGATGACAGCCAGCTTCCCGCTTGCTTGCGACAAGCTGTTGCTGGCGGCAATCAGCAGGCCGATGCCGCTGGAATCGAGTATGGGGGTGGCGGCCAGATCGACGGTCAAATACCGGGTTCCGCCTGCCAGTTCCTGCTTTAGAGTTTGTTGCAACTCGGGCACCAGGACTGCCGTGAGTCCTCCATCGATACTGACCCGGCATCCGGCCTCGGTATGTTCCATGCGATAGCTCGACATATTACTCTTACCTTTCTTCCCCGGTAGTACTGAGCCACAGGGTGATTTGGTTGCCGCGCCGGTTGAAAGCGATCCGCTCGGCATAAGCGCTGGCCATCATTAGTCCTCGGCCGTTTGCGGTGGAGGCTGTGGGCCAGGATGGTTTACGGGCGCGCCAATTGAAGCCCTTGCCCTGATCGGCAATTCGCAAAGAGATCCGTTTTCTGCCCACCCGCATGTGGAAACGGACCCTCAGGCTTGCCTGTCCGCGATTGCCATGGAGAATCGCGTTGTTCAGGCATTCCCGGGCCAGCAGTTCGACCTGAAAGCGCATTCCTTCCAGGTGTCGGCTCCCCAGCAGTTGCCGGATCTCCGCGCACACCGGCTCTATGGCGGACAGAGTGGAAGGAATCGAGAGACACAGCTTATCTTTCGGTTGCACCCGTTTACCGCCTGGCTGGCTTTGCCTCGTGGTTGATGATTTTGCTTTCATCGGCGCCGCCGTTCCCTTCCGCAATCTGCCCTCACACGTCCACTCCCAGCAGCAGGACGTCGTCCTCGCAACCGCCGGGGCAACACCTGGGCACTACTGCCCGAACCGCATCCTGTAGAGAAGCTCCCCGCAAGCCGGCCAGCAGGTGCTGCAGTCCTTCGACGCCGCGCGCGGCGTTCGGCTGGCGACTCGATCAGGCCGTCGGAATACAGAAACAACCGGTCGCCGGCGCTGACGCTCAGCTCCCGGCAATGAAAGACAGCATCGCGGAAGGCCCCGACTACGTCGCCTTCCTCCCACAGCACCAGCGCATCGCCGCCGTCGGCGGCCAGCAGAACGGCCGGAGGATGAGCCGCATTGACCAGGGAAAGCTGTCCACTGGCGCGATTCAGGCGGGCATAAATCATGGTGAAAAAGACGCCCGGCGGCAGGACGCGCAACAGCGCACTATTCACCAAGTGCAACGCCTCGCGCGGGGAATTGACCGCGGTACAGTATTCCGAAAGCAAAGTTTTCAAGGCCGCGGTCCAGAATGATGCCTCCAGGTCATGTCCGCTGGCGTCGGCTACCACGTAGTCGGTCACGTTTTCGGCGACCGGAATGACGTCATAGAAATCGCCGCCGGCCTTCAGCACCTGCATGAACGAGACTTGAAAGCGGGCCTGCGGAATGTCCTGGGGATGCGGCATGAAGGCTTCTTGCGCCGCCGCCAGCTTCTGGATTCTCTGCGCCTGCAGTTCCGCCAGCGCTTCGTAACCCCGCTTCAGGCGGATATGGGTGCGCACCCGGGCAATGACTTCGCGTACCGCCAGCGGCTTGGTAATGTAGTCGACAGCACCGGCATCGAAGCCCGCTACCTTAAAGGCCAGTTCTTCATGGCTGGAGATGAAGATAACCGGAATCTGTGACAGGCCGGATTGAGTCTGCAGCTGGCGACATATCTCAAAGCCGTTGCCGTCGGGCAGAGAGACGTCCAGCAGAATCAGGTCAGGAAGCTGCTCGCGTATCTTCCGCATGGCGGCTTCCCCGTCATGAGCGATGCAGGCGTGGAACCCGATCCGCGCCAGGGCTCCTTCAATGATCTGGGTGGTGACCGGGTCATCGTCGGCCACCAGCACCAGCGGTCGTCGGTCCTGACCCAACACGGCAGTCCGGCTTACCGCAGCTGACATCGCGGTGGGACAACTTGGCTGAGCATTCTCCATTTGCATTTTGTAAGTCACGCCGAAATTCCCACAGGTAGCTTCACTGCCTGAGTGGATATGAGCACACCCCTTGCATCGGCAGGCGATGCGGCCAACTTGAGGCGAGGGCCGGCAACGCAAAACCAAGCAAAGCACTGCGCGTTAGTTGCGCAGAAACGGACGAGGTGCTGGTTAAAATAACGAGATTTCGGTAAAGTGATGCCCTGCACTTGGAAGGGGTGAACGATGTTCTGCGCCAAATCGATAGCTTGCTTACTGGTCTGCGTGGGGATGGTTTGTGCCGTGCCGGGGTCAGCTCTTGATGATCAAATGCATCATCACGAAGCAACCGAACAACTGGGCAAGGTTTCGTTTCCTATCTCGTGCGCGCCGGGTTCCCAGAAAGCTTTCGAGCGTGGCATCGCCCTGCTCCATTCGTTTGGGTATGAAGAGGCGGAGCAGCAGTTCGCGGAAGTTGCTGAGAAAGATCCGACGTGTGCCATGGCCCATTGGGGCATTGCGATGAGCCTGTTTCACCAGATCTGGGAGCGGCCGCAGGAGTCGACCCTGAAGCGGGGCCAGCAGGAGATCGAGAAAGCCCAGAAGATCGGTGCCAAGACCGAGCGCGAGCGAGACTACATCGCGGCGCTCGCCCTGTTCTACCGTGATCCTGCTTCGAACAACTACTTGCAGCGCGCCTCGGCCTATTCGGACGCGATGGGGAAACTCTATCAGCAATATCCCACCGACCTGGAGGCGGGCGCGTTCTATGCCTTGTCTTTGCTGGCAGCCGAGCCTCCGGACGACACGTCGCTCGCGGCCAGAAAGAAGGCGGTCGCCGTGCTCATCCCACTGTTCCAGCAGGAGCCCGATCATCCCGGCCTGGCGCACTACATTATTCATGCCTGCGATTCGCCGCAAATGGCGCCCACCGGACTGGCCGCCGCCCGCGCCTATGCGGAAATTGCCTCGTCCTCAGCTCACGCGGTCCACATGCCATCGCATATTTTCGCCCGCCTCGGGCTCTGGCAGGAGGATATCCAGGCCAACCTGAAGTCGGTGGCCCTGGCGCAACAATCGGGTGCGATGTACATGCATGGACACGAACTCCATGCCATGCACTTTCTTCTTTATGCTTACCTGCAGACCGGACAGGATGAAGCCGCCAGGCAGGTAGTGGAGAAATCGAAACAGATCATAGCCTCTGCACCCACCAACGGTAACGACACCGGAATGCTGGAATACTACGGCTTTGCTGCGGCCCATTTCCCGGCGCTCTATGATCTGGAAATGCACGACTGGACCGACGCCGCGGCACTGCAGCCAGCGGCAAATGCATCGCCGAATTTGCAGAGAATCACCTGGTGGGCGCGGACCATCGCCTCCGCGCGTATGGGCGATGTGGAAGCGACCCGCCGTAATGCGCAGAAGTATGACGAAGCCGAGGAAGCGACTCGCAAGTCGAAGGAGGCCTACGTCCTGGAGGGGCCAAATTCATCGCGGGGTGAAGTGCACGCCTGGCTGGCCTTTGCCCAGAAGCAGAATGACGAGGCGCTGCGGCAGATGCGCCAGGTTGCGGATACGCAAGACATGAAGGGGAAAGCAGAAGTCGACATTCCGGCCCGCGAGATGCTGGCCGACATGCTGCTGGAACTCAACCAGCCCCAGGAAGCCTTGGTGGAATATGAGAGGTCAATGAAAATTGATCCCAACCGATTCAACGAACTCGCGGGCGCGGCGCGGGCGGCCGAACTGGCTCATCAACCAGAAAAGGCGAATTCTTATTACGCTCAGCTGCTGAAAAACTGCGACGACGGGAAACACTCCGACCGCCCGGAGTTAGGCCGCGCCAAGATGGTGCTGGCAAAGAACGGGCAGTAGGGATGGCGGAGGCTTCCGTCGGGACTACAGCAAGAAAAGCTGTGAGCGGTTAACCGCCTGTGTACGTGAACTTGACGTTAATCTGAGTGTCAGCTTGGACTGGTTCCCCGTTTAGATAATAGGGTTTGTAGCGCCACTTTCTTACCGCATCCGTCGCCGCCTGGATCAGCATGGGATTGCCCCGTAACACGTGCAGGTTTTGCACGGTTCCGTCCTTCCCAATTACCGCCTGGAATACCACTGTTCCCTGAATGTGCGCCTGTCGAGCCAGCGGAGGATATTGCGGTGTGACTTCGTGGATCAGCAGAGCTTGCGCGACTCCTGAGGAAACCCTGACCTTGCCGGCGATCTTGGGCACAGCAACCGGAATGTCCTTGACGATGTTTGTCACGTTGTTCGGAACTCCAGTCGGCAAGCTACCGGGAATCGAGCCCGGCAGTTCTGCCGAGCCGTTGGGCGGAGCTTCTTCCTTTGTGACCATGGCGATGTTTCTGGGAGTCTCCGCAGGAGGGCGCAACACACCATCGTGAGTGCTCGTTGGCCTGCTTTGCGGGCGAGACTTTCGGCAGCGGCTTGGGAGCGACACTCTGATCCTGCGACTTGAGCTGGTCTGGGGCCTGAGTCATTGGATTGGAAGTGTGCGTCTCGGAATTGGTGGACATTGAGGCTTGAAGGTAACCGTTGTTCGCCGGATTGGTTTGCGTCGGTTCCGCAATCTTCTCCTTAACCGCAGCTTCCACCGGAAGACTACTGGCGTGGCTCCAGCGGGACTTCCACTGCACGGCGCCCAGTACCGCAAACACCAACACCACAGCGGTGGTCGCGAACCACCATTTTCTTTTCCTGGGCGCTTCAGCGCCGGTACTGGTATCAGAGTTGCTTGCCGGCGTGGAATTCGTTTCGAGGAAAGTCTCCGCTTTGGAGGGTTGCCCGACGTTGGTATGACTGCCACCGTCGAGGCCCATCATGTTGGCTAGCAACGCGCGCTCCTGCGCTAGCGTCCGTTCAAGCTCTTCTTCGGTTTGGGGTGTAGCGCCATCGTTGGGCGGAGGCGTATTCGATTCGAGCGCCGCCGGCGATGACTCATGGACAACCTCGTCCGGAATACCGGGCTTTTCGTCAAGCCCGTTGGTTTCCGAGCGAGATGGTTCTTCTTGTGCCGTATCGGCCAATTTCTGCGGCTCTGGCAGAGTCTCCAAAGTTGGCAATGCGCCAGCTATCCACATATTGGGCTCTAGATTGGCAACAAAGTCATCCAGGTGTGCAAACCCATTGCGCAGAGTCTGAAGGGATTCAGCATCTTGAGGCTCTTTCAAGCCACACGCCCAGGCAATCCATCGGTCCGCCTGAGGACCGGGCAGATTTTGGGGTGCTCCCTCCAAGGCGGCCTGGGATCGTAATTCGTTGATTGCCTGGTCCCGGAGTTGATTCAGTTCACTTAGCCGGTGTGCCCGACGGTGCACGATGCTGCCGTGCTCCAATTCAGTTGCGAGAGCCAACAGGCGGGAGCGCAGTTGTTCTAAAGCCTTCGCATCTGAAATTTGTTGGATTTCCTCGAGGAGGGCGTCCAGTTCCTCCCGGTTCTGCCATGAGGCTCCGGGCAGTTCCGAAGCTATCAACTCACGCACTTCTTGGGCAGATTTTACGGCGATCGTAAGCTGCTCGATGAGGTTTGAGACATCGACTGATTTGGCGGCCGTGAGTTTTCCTGTATTTTCACAGATTAGGGCCAAAGAATCGTCGAGAGCCTTGAGGGCGGAAGGCGACAATGAACTCATCTGAGCCTCCTAAGCTGGGAGTTCGGCTCGGCCTACTTGGTTAATAATCCCCTGACTCGCAATGTCATTGCAGCAAAGCCGTATCGAAATGCATTGCACTCGGCATATTGCGGCACGCGCATTTTTCGCGCAAGAACGTTTGGTTTGACCGCGTTCGCCCAAACGATGTCTGCCGGTGGTGCGAAAGCGTCGCGCGGTCCAGCGCCGCCTTTGCAAAACCCGGTTGTTGGACAGGCTTTCCTCATCGGGCATAAACCGCCGAGTGTTCTGCGAGGATTCTTTGCAGGGCTGCGTTCCCCCGCTCGGCGCGAAAGCTCACACCTGGGTACGCGCACAGAGTATCGACATCATAGGTTTTAGCAACCTCGTCCCAGAGTACCTCGAGACGAATCGCTGCATCCGCCTTACCCCGCTGCCACAACAGAGGTGCGCATTCTCCGCAAGCTGCCACGCGAGGTTGCTTCCCTCTAGCCGCTTTTCTCGCTCCCACAACGAGAGCATCTGCGGCCCGCCAAAATCGGCCCGGGTCAGGAAAATCGTTGACCATGAATGTGGAGAGCGTGTCGGCAGCATCTAGCGGGATATATCTCCCTTGTTCAACGGCCGCAGCAACCTCCAAGCCATCGGCCACCAAACGCTGCCAGAGACCGCTTCGGTGGGACTCGGTCGCTGCAACTACGACTGCATCACCGACCCTCAGGGCAGCTCCGATAAAACCAGCAAATCTGTCCAGGAAAAACTCATCGCTCGAATAGAGCTGGATTTCGTGGCAACCACCGGTGTCCGGATGCCTGGGCTGGAGTTGTGCGCCTAATGCGAGTTCCTTCCAGCGACGTTTTGGGCTGAATTGACAACTGCGGCACACCCTCTCGTCATTTGGACTGGGATACAGAGACTTCTGGCACTCCGAGCAAGGGTGCAAGAAAAGGTGCGCCCTAATTAACTCCACCTTGGTAGATTGCGGCAACTCCAAGCCTCTCGCGCATAGATCTTCCTTGCGGGAGGCTGAACGATCACCGGCCTGCAGGTTGGGGATGTAGGTTCGATGGACGATTCGGTCTGCTTGACGTCTTTCGACCGGCTGACATACGTGTACCGATTCGAGTTCCGCTAAGTCTCTCTCGTCAACCGCGCGCCCAATCTTCAATGGACAGCGATTACAAACCGATGTGACGGTTCCGTCGCCATTGCGACTGTGGGTGAAGTCGTGGCCATTGTTAGACGTCGGGCACATGATCTTTCGAGAGGGTGCATAATTGTGCCAGTCTGTAGTCATCACAGCAAGGGCCTATAACGGCCATTCCATCGGCCTATTCATGCGCACCGGAAGCTACACTTATAGGATATGCGGCTGCTTAACCCCTGCCATGTCAATGGTCTCGAGGATGGGGCACGAGCACCGCACTCTCCGGTCGACCTAACCGGCAAACCACATTTAAGGAGGGAATGTGGCCTAGGCTTCGCTCAGCCGGAGACCGGAGATAAGAACGTGGTATGTACTTTACGGAATCGGTTGCGGTTTGAGCCGCAGGGAGGATGGGCCACTACGGTGCCTCTGTGTCCACATCAATCTGGACGTGCATGTTGAACTCCCCTAATCCGACTTTTAGTTGCTCTTCGTATTTCTCCAGAAAATGCGCGGCATAGTCGCCTCGAAGCACCAGGGTATTTCCCGAGGGGTCGAAAACTACAACCGAGCCGCTCGGCCCACCCGAGGTTACGCGCGCATTCTTTAACTCAAATCGCATGGGAGCATCCACTCCCAAGCACTGTATCGCGCAAACCTTGCGAGCTATTCCACAATCTTGCGACACGCCAAAGAATCGTGACAGCAATCCAGGCGCGTATTTCAGCTCGGTTCAAGATTGCAAGGCAATCTGGTGTCGCCCCGCTAGCGCGAGGTTAGTCCCGGAGGAGCGCGATGCCAGGTAGTTCCAGTCGTTCGACTAGCTTGCCAAGCGAGTGGCGAATCCACGCCAGGGCGGGCGCGTAGGGTGTCTTGATCCTGGGTCTGCTTGACATTGATGGCTTTGTTCGAGCGTTTCCAAGGCTTCGGTTGAGGGCGCAACCATGGTATGGAAACAGAATCCGCACATGCTCTCGGGCACGCCCTGCAAATTGTTCAGGCGAATAAATTCCTTGGCTTCGTCCAGTCGATCTGGTTTAGACATAACGAGGGTTGACCTTCCCGACCTTGACCTACACAGTTCGTACACCTTGGTTACTGGGTATTCATCAAGATGCACGCTAGGGATCATAGTCCGCCAAGGCTACCGCTCGATTCTATGATCTTGCTGGGGCTTACAGAATCTTTGCCTCATATCGGGCGTTCTCTGAGTGCCGCTCAGGCTATTCAGCTTAGGGCCGGTGCAGTGGTCTTACAAACGAGGCTCGCCGCGACCACGTGTTGATCTGACATATCGTTATCTGAGGATGCGCGCGTTCCCGGGGACGGCTTTCGTCCTCGGGCGATCGTTTGTTCTGTCCGTACTAGGGGTTTTTATAAACATATGTTATTGACAGCAAAATTGTGGAAGGCATAGCCCCTAGTTTGGTTCTAAATTGATCCTGTGTCCTGTTATGCGATTCCTGATAGTAGCTTGATTAGCCTTAGCGGTGTCACTTGCCCCATCTTTCGAGAATCGGGGTGTCGTTACCACAGCATCGCTGAACATTCAGCCTTGGCCATTTCGGTCATTGATCCTCAAACCAACCGTTATGTCGAGGTCAATGAGAATTTCTGCGAGCGACTGGAATACTCCCGGGAAGAAATGCTGCAGTCTCCCGTCGGCTCCATCAATCCCAACTTTCCGCCGTCGGCGATATGGAACCTCGTCCAGCAACTGGAAACCCAGCCGGTCGTACAGCTTCACACCACCCAGAAGACCAAGAGCGGAAAATCGCTCGATGTCTACGCTACGGTCAGCGCCATCCGTTGCGATGGCCGGATTCTTATCCATTGCGTGAGCCTGGATGTGACGGCGCAGCGGCGGGCGGAGCAGAGTCTGATGGAAACCGAACAGCGTTTCCGGGTGACCTTCGAGCAAGCGGCCGTAGCTATCGCTCATGTTGCTCCGGATGGATCCTGGCTTCGCGTGAACCAAAAGCTCTGCACCATCACCGGCTATTCCGAGCGAGAGCTCTATTGCCTCACCTTTGGAGACATAACCCATCGTGACGATCTCGATGCTGACTGGGCGCAAGCCAGTGCGCTGCTGCGAGGCGAGATCACGACCTATTCCATGGAAAAGCGATATATCCGCAAGGGTGGTGATTCTATTTGGGTGAATGTCACCGTATCGCTGGCCCGGAATGCGGATGGCAAGCCGGAATACTTTATCTGCGTGGTGGAGGATATTTCTGCCCGCAAGAGGGCGGAAGAGCAGCGTGACGAACTGATCCGGACGCTTGAGGAGCAGGTGCGGCAGCGCACCATGGAACTGGAACGGCTGTCGATGACCGATCCCCTCACCGGAGTGGCGAACCGCCGTGCTCTCGACAAAGCGTTGGCGTCTGAGTGGGCGCGGGCGTTGCGCTCGCATCAGACAATTTCGGTGATCGCCATCGATGTGGATCAGCTAAAGACCTTGAACGACCGCTTGGGACATGCCTACGGCGACGAGTGCATGGTTGCAGTTGCCAATGCGCTACGGCCGCTGACCACCCGTCCGTCAGATCTCTTTGCGCGATGCGGTGGAGACGAATTCATCTTTCTATTGCCCGGTACCGATGCCGCCGGCGCCCGGCAGATAGCGGCCAAGGCCCACCTGGAGGTACGTTCGCTCGGCCTGGCTTTTCCGGGAGCGGATCGAGCTATTGTCACGTTGAGCGCGGGAGTGGCCACAGAAATTCCCTCGCCCCACAGGTCTCCGAAGGACTTGTTGGCAGCCGCCGACCGGGCCATGTATCAGGCAAAACACTTGGGGCGAGATCGCGTCTGTTCCGTAGCCGAGGCTCCTAACGCTCACATTGCCTCTTTGCCGCGACCTAAGAAACCAAACGGCCAGCCCGTCGCGTAAACCAAACGGCTGAGAAATTTAAGTTTTGGCGGCGCGCATGGTGCCGACACGCGCATGCTTTGCTTCGGCGCGCCGGCTATTATCCCTTACTGCAGTTTTGCGTACTCCAGTTTGGCTTGCTGGTAGATGGGAATGTCGGGATCGGCATCTTTCCAGAGGGTGAGGAAGTCCTGATACGCGGTGCGAGCTTTGTCGCGGGCAGCGGAATCGGTTGCGGCCTCGAGCGCGTAAGCGCGAGCCAGACCGAGGCGAGCCAGGGCGCCCCAGGGAAAATTCATTAGCAGTCCGTAATGGTCAACAAACTTTTGAAATTCCGCCGCTGCTGCCTTCCCGTCGCCCAGCATCAGAAAAGCTTCACCGCGCAAGTACACTGGACACATGTACACCGTGACCGTCGCATTCTGCAAGCCGATCTCGATGGCGCCCATGCCTTTGAGTAATTCAACCGCGCCATTGGGATCCTTGTGCTCCAGGGCGATGGCGGCGCGAATGGTGGGCAGCCAGTACCGCTGCACCAGTGTGCCCACCGGGAAGGCCTGGTCGAGTTCTTCCGCCAGCTTTTCTGCTGATGTCGTATCCCCGGCCTGCGCCAGGGCCAACGCGCCCATGGCTTTGACATCGCGGCTCTGAGCCAACTTCAACGCCTGATCAGCATCGTCGCTCGCCTGCTGCCGGTTGCCCGCTGCCACTTCCCGCAAGGCTGCCGCGGCATGATAGCCTGCGGCCGTCTCTTTGGCGTCGTTGTGTTGAGCTGAATTGACAGCCTGCTTCGTCAACTGGCGCGCGTTCTTAAATCTCCCGTACCAGCCTTCGGTATCGGCCTGCGAGGCCAGCAGCAGGTCTTCGAAACCGGGCTTACCCTTGGCCGCAGCCACCATCCGGTCCATCTGGACCTTGTCCCCTTTTACAAACGCCAGCAGATACCAGTCTTCCAGCAAGAGTTCGTTAGTCAGGTTGCGTTGCTCTGCCTGTTTGAATACTTCCTCCGCCTCATCCAGTCGATTCAGGTTCTCATAGGCAGCCCCCTCGCTCAGGTAAACGGCGCCATAATCCGGCGCTCTGCGCAGCGCCTCGCGACAATTCTCCAGGCACTTTTCCAAATTTCCAAGACTGCAGTTAATGACTCCCAGGTTTCCATAAGGCACGAGGTCCCGGGGATAATTCTGCAGCCACTGTTCGTAGGTTTGGGCTGCCTTCTCCAACTCTCCGGTCACATTTTCGTAGTAGCTTGACTCAATGCCGAACCGCGCCCGCTGCGTTGCTTTGCTCCGCAGTTCGTATGCTTTGCGGGCATTTTCGGCCGCCAGTCCGCCTTCGTTCAGGTTGTGATACGCGACCGAAAGAGCCTGATAGGCAACGGCGAAATTGGGATCAATCTCCACTGCCCGCTTATAGTAGGGCAGCCCGGCCGTCATGCCCTCTTTGCGTTCGGTTTTCAGTCCCAGGGTGTAGGCTTTCCAGGCTTCCAGCGACGGCGTGGTCGCCTCCGCCAAGGGCATGGCGTACTTCTGCACCGAGGTCACGGGCTCGCCCATCTGTCGCCGGATGCTGGTGGCTGCCTCGTCTAATGCAGCGATCACGGTTTCCCTGTCCGCAGCCCGCTCCTGCACGTCCGCTAGCACGCCTCCCATATTGCAATCCACTACCTTCAATCCGACGACGTACCCGTTGCCCATCCCGGTGATCGAACCAGTCAGCACGGCCTTACCCCCTGCGCGCTGACACACCTCGCGAGCCAGGGTTCCAGTGAGCGGTTCATTGGCCGAACGATTCATCGCCTTCAGCGTTCCGCGAACTTTGCTGCTAGGCAGAAGGTTTAGAAACGGCGATTGTGACAACTGCACCGACAGCGCCTGTTTTAGCGTGTCATCGAAGATCGGTTCGCCGGTCTGATTGTCAAAGTCGGCGACCACGATGGTGTCACGCTCACTCAGCTTGGCGGTTTGGCGCGAGCGCCAATACAAGCCGACGGCAATCATTGCCACGCAAACAACCGCCGCGGCCGCCCACCATTTCCAACCAGAAGGTCTGCGCGACTCAACCTTCCCATCCGCTGCGGGCGGCTCCGCTACCGCTTGCAGATCGGCTCCCATATCTGCGGCGCTCTGATAGCGCAGCTCGCGGTCTTTTGCGATGGCCCGGTGAATAACGCCTTCCAGCTTCGGCGGTATCGCGGCATTTCGTTCGCGCACCGCCGGCGGATCCTGCTTCAGGATCGCCTCCTGGACAACCGCCGCCGTGTCGCCGCCAAAGGCGCGTTTTCCGGTAGCCATCTCATACAGCACCAGTCCGAAGGAGAAAATATCGCTGCGTCCGTCCAGCTTTTCGCCACGCACCTGCTCCGGCGACATGTAGCCGGCAGTGCCCATCGTCGCTCCCAGACGGGTAAGCGTGATGTCCGTGGTGCTTGCCAGAATCGTGCCGTCGGTCGGAGGGCGCGCGCCGTCGCTGCCATAGTCTTTCGCTGGATTCGCGAGTGTCGCCAGACCAAAGTCCAGAATCTTGACCTGGCCAGTGCTGGTGAGAAAAATGTTGGCCGGCTTGATATCGCGATGAACGATGCCCCTGTCGTGCGCTGCCTGCAGCCCATCGCCTATCTGCCTCGCAATGTCGAGAAGCTCATCCAGAGCCAGCGTCCGGCCGTCGGCTACCGCCGCCAGACGATCGCGCAGGGTTTCGCCCTGCAGCAGTTGCATGACGATAAACGGTTGCTCGGCGTGTTCTTCTACTTCGTAGATGGTGCAGATGTTGGGATGATCGAGAGAAGACGCAGTTCGTGCCTCACGCTCGAAGCGCCGCAAGGCGACCGCGTCCCAGGCCAACTCCTCGGGCAGAAACTTCAGCGCAACCTGGCGGCCCAGCTTCAGGTCTTCGGCCCGATATACCATTCCCATGCCGCCGCCGCCGATGACTTCCAGCACACGGTAGTGCGCAACCTTCTTGCCGATCAGGCTTCCGCTGGCCGACTCCCACTGGTACTCCATCGCGGCCGGCTTTGATGGGAGTTGGTCCTGAGCATGCCGCAGGGCAGGGATTTCCGAACTCGAAGAGTCGTCGGCGTTTCCCGGTCGCTCCACTGGAACCAGCAGCCGGTATCCTCGCCGGGCAACGGTCGCTACGTATCTTGGTTCCTCGGCAGAATCGCCCAGAGCCTGGCGCAGCCTTCGGATTGCCGCATTGATTCCATGATCGAAGTCGACCACGGTGTCATTGGGCCACAGCTTCTGTTTGAGTTCGTCGCGGGTAACGATCTCGCCCGCGCGCTCCACCAGCAGCCGCAACACAAACAGACATTGTTCCTGCAAGCAGACCGAGCGCTCACCGTCGCGCAGCTCGCCCGCCCGAAGATCGACTTCGAAGACTCCGAGGCGCACGCGACTTGGCAGCGTGTTTCTCATGGGGCAAGGAATTAAGTGGGAGCGATTCGGGACAGTCTACTACAGACAATTGGCGTGGCAAAGTCCGGGAAGCAATTTTACGCAGTAGTCATGATCGCCGCGCCTTAACTTAATTTCTAGTCTAGAAGTTGTACAACTTTCATTTGTCTGTATCTCGCAAGCCATTTTTTTTTAGCACGACTCTGCGCATCTTTGAATTGAATAACTTAAGCCCGCGTTACCCACAGGTCATCGAGCCGTCACCGCCAGAGCATCGACAGCCCAGCCGGTTCACGGCAGACTCGCTGCAATTCTTCCGATATGTGATCGGAACCGCGAACGGCCTAGTTAACCACTAGAGCTCATGACGGCGATCTGAACCGCAGCCATGCCAGCCAAGTATGGCTGCATTCGGATTAAACGATTTCACCAGGCGGCGACCGAAGCGCTCCCTACGCCCCTAGAAAACAAGGAGACCGACATGAAACTCCGCAGCTTTATTGGTTCCTCTGCACAGCCGAAGCGTTCGACGGTTGGCTGGGCATTTGCGATAACCATCGCGCTCGCCGCATTTGCATGCACGGCGCACGCGCAAACGTTTCAAGTGATTCACTACTTTACCGGAGGCCAGGACGGTGCGTACCCGAGCGGCGCGTTGACCATAGACAGAGGCGGACATATCTTCGGTACCGCACAAAGCGGAGGAGTTGGGAGCAACGGAACAGTTTTCGAGCTAAAGCACTCGGGGGCTGGCTGGCTTTTCAGCCCTCTTTATCAATTCAGAGGTGGAACCGACGGTTCGTCCCCTTCTCCGGGCGTTGTCATCGGACCGGACGGCGCTCTCTATGGCACCACGTTCTTTGGTGGGAGTAACGGTGCAGGTACCGCGTACCTCCTAAGGCCACCATTATCGGTCTGTAAGACCTCCTTCTGCTTCTGGTCCGAAACGATGATCCATTCCTTCGGAGCGGGTGACGACGGCAATGCCCCGGGCTATGGAAGTCTCCTTTTCGATCAAGCGGGGAATATCTACGGGACGACACAGGGCGGTGGTACTGCTGGTGCCGGAACCGTCTATGAACTCACCAAATCGGGCAATGCGTGGACCGAGAATATCCTCTACTCGTTGCAAGGACCCCCGAACGATGGATTCCAACCTGACGGAGGTGTGATCTTCGACACGGCCGGGAACCTGTATGGAACTACGGCTACGGGAGGAGCCAACGGAGACGGCACCGCTTTCGAGATCACGCCGTCGAACGGAAGCTGGAGCGAAACTGGTCTGCATAGCTTCAGCAACAACAACGTTGGCAACTATCTCTATTGCACGTTAGTCATGGACCAAGCGGGAAACCTGTACGGAACAACTTGGATCAGCGGATCAGTTTTTGAGATCACTCGCTCCAACGGGCAATGGAATGCCAGCCCTATCTATACTGCGCCCCACTTTGGCAGCCTTGCTGCTCTAACCATGGACCAATCGGGCAATCTCTATGGCGTTAGCGGGGTGGGCAGCGATGGCGGCAATGACAGCGGTGGCGGATTTGTTTTCAAACTAACGAAGTCCAACGGCACGTGGAATCTTACCGACCTGCACGACTTCAACGGCAGCGACGGCAAGACCCCCATCGGTGCAGTAACTCTGGATGCCGCTGGCAATCTATGGGGAACTGCGGAATTCGGCGGCCAGGGCTGCGGCAACAATGGCTGTGGGGACGTCTGGGAAATCACGGCGCCGTAAAGCGACGAAACAGCTTCGGGCCGGCCTCGGCGGTCGTGGTCGGCCCTTTACCGTTACAGTTCCTTCGCAACCACTCCGGCCTTCATAAATTCCAGCCGGAGTTTCTAACCCATGCGATAATCCAGGACACCGGACGATGTACCCGTTACCACCGACTTGCGAAGGATCGGCGGATGTGACGGCGACGCTCCCCACCGTCCGGGCGCAGGTCGCGCCTGGGCAACCAATCATCGGGCACGGTGACTCCTCGAATCGCCTCATCGAGTTCTAACATCGACAAATGCATTTGGTAAGATCGGCAAGAATCTGAAAGACACAGCGTTGATACCCTGTAGGCTTGTAGGGTATGAGCGACAGTCTTCCACCGTCTCTCTCCTGCCCGGGATGCGGCAGGGAGAAATTCAAGTTTCCCTCCGAACCGCTACTCGCTGCGGAAATGGTGGGCTGCGTCTGTGCCAGCTGCGGCAGAGCACTTACCGCAGACGATGTCCAGCAATACCTCAGTAGTCACCGGTTCGATAGACGAGTTCGCGTTGCCAACTGGTAACTTGAGCAACTGGTTTTCGTCGGATCGCTCCGCTGGCCGACCCCTTATTCCTCAGCCGGTTCACTCGAACCGATCTATCTTTAACTTTGTGTGACAACTATAGTTACCCCTTAGGTTACCTTCGTGCTGTTCGACATGCGTTAGCCGGCTCAAATCTCCGTCCTCGCCTATAAAATCGGTTCACTGCTTTCAAACCGATTGCGCTGACCTCTTCGTCCTTTGGACCTCTGGCCTATTCCACTGGCACAAGGACGACCTCTTTTGCTCAGGTACAGAACGACCCCGCTCCCATCTTCTCCAGTCATCTTCGCTCATCTGGCGCTTACCGTTAGACCAGCGCCGGCCGAAGGCCCAGACCCCTGCCGGCCACTCAATCCTGGACAAATCCGCCAAACCCCGACGGCTTAGCTCGCGGGCAATCGGAGTCTTTCTGGCGTGGGCGATTGTGCTGGGGTTGAGCATCGCTGTTCCACAGTGGGCGGGGGCTCAGACCTTCAACGTTCTTCACAGCTTCAGTGGGGGCGGCGATGGAGCGTCTCCCGGCGCCGGCTTGACCATGGACAGCCGGGGAAATTTCTATGGAACGACGGAACAGGGTGGCCCCAACGGTCCCCACGGTTATGGCACGGCCTTCAAATTGACCCACCACCAGGGCGGCTGGATATTTACCCCGCTGTATGCATTTGGGGGTGGTCAAGACGGGAGCGGTCCGGCAGCCAGAGTTATCATCGGCCCGGACGGTTCCCTGTACGGCACCACCCGCTCTGGAGGAGGAACCGGATGTGGCGGAAACGGCTGCGGCACGGTTTTCAATCTAAGGCCGCCCCCAAGCACTTCAGCCAGCATTCTGGGTGGCTGGATGGAGACTGTGCTTTATCGCTTCACCGGCGGTAACGATGGATCTGTTCCCGCGGGTGATCTGGTTTTCGACCAGTCTGGGAATCTCTACGGCACGGCGTCGGCTGGAGGCTCCTCTGGGAAAGGTGTTGTCTATGAGTTGACGCCCTCCAATGGCAACTGGGCTGAAAGCGTTCTCTGGACTTTCACGGGTGGCAGTGACGGGGGACAGCCAACTGGCGGCGTTATCTTCGACAGTGCAGGAAACCTCTACGGAGCAGCACAACTCGGCGGCGCCTCCGGCTACGGCTCGGTTTTCCGGTTAGCACCCGCAGGGGGCGGCTGGTCCCAGAGCACCCTCTACAGTTTCCAAAACGGCAGCGACGGAGCCAACCCTACTGGCGGCCTGACCTTCGATTCATCTGGCGATCTTTACGGCAGCACTGCTTCCAGTGGCTCACACGGCGGCGGCACAATCTTTGAACTGAAGCCACAGCAGAATGGCACTTGGACGTTCAGCTTGCTTGACGCTCTTAACGGGCAAACCGGAGGTGGGCCCCAGGCCAGCTTAACCAGGAACACCGCGGGCAATGTCTATGGCACGGCTTACAAAGATGGAGCGGATGGCTACGGTTCAGTGCTTACGCTGATCTCGTCGAATGGCAGCTGGGTCTATACCGACCTTCATGATTTCACCTTCGGGAACGACGGGGCGGAACCGGCCGGCACCCTGGTCCTCGACGCCAACGGCAATCTCTACGGCACGGCGCTTGCCGGCGGCACGTATGGCTATGGCGTCGTTTTTGAAATTACTCCGCTGCTGATCACGACCAGCTCCCTACCCGCCGGTACAGTGAATATCCCATACAGTGCGACCTTATCGGTCACGGGTGGAGTACCACCGTACACCTGGAGCGTTGCCCAGGGCCGCCTGCCCAATGGTCTGACCCTGAATGCCAGCAGTGGAGCAATCTCAGGCACACCCACGGCAGCAGGTACTTTCAACTTCACGGTGCAGGTGAGCGACTCCGAGTCTCCACCCGCCACCGCGGTTGCTCCGCTCAGCATTACCGTGCAATCGGCGTTGGTGATCACGACCAGTTCGTTGCCCTCGGGCACGGTCAACAATCCCTACAGTGCAACCTTGTCGGCGGCTGGCGGAGTGCCTCCCTATACCTGGAGCATCACCCAAGGCACCTTGCCCAACGGTTTGGCGCTAAATGGCGGCAGCGGAGTGATCTCAGGAACGCCTACAGCGGCTGGAACCTTCAATTTCACGGTGCAAGTGCGTGACTCCGAATCTCCACCAGCCACTGCGAGTGCGCCCCTTGGCATCACCGTGAGCGCCTCATCAATATTGCTTTCGTGGAATCCCAGCAACTCTCCCGGGGTGGTCGGCTACAACGTTTATCGCAGTACGGTTTCCGGCGGACCGTATACGAAAATCAATTCTGCTTTGATTTCTGGTACGACCTACAATGACCAGGCGGTACAAAGTGGCCAGACGTATTACTACGTGACCACCGCAGTCAACAACCAGGGAATGGAAAGCGGTTACTCGAACCAGGCGTCTGCGACCGCTCCCTAGTCCGGGGCGAATTCCCGTCGCCTCAACGCATACGCCGTAAGAGTGTGACGCATACAGGAGACCCTTGCAGGCACTTCCCGCCGCGAGCCGACTGGGGCACACGAAGGGGAATTGCCGATAGACGAGCTGCAAATGCCGAGCTTGGGTGTGCTGGGGTACAGCCCGAGCCGCAATTCATCAAGCATCGGTCAAGGGGCTTTACCGTTAGCTGCCGACCGCGGCGGTCTGCAGCACCCGGCGCAGTCCTTGCGCGTCGCGCTCAAATCGATTGCCGCAAGCGCAAACCAAGGATTCCGGCAAACTCTCGCCGCACTCGCACATGTAGCCGATCTGCCTAGCCGGATTCCCGACGACTAAGGCATACGCCGGAACGTCCCGTATGACAACCGTGCCCGCACCAATGAAAGCGTATCGGCCAATGGTTACGCCACAGACGATCGTGGCATTGGCGCCGATGCTGGCGCCTTCCTGAACCTTGGTTTCCACGAATTGGTCGTGAGACTTCTTAACTTCAGCGCGTGGGTTGAGATCGTTGGTGAAAACGGCGTTGGGTCCGACGAAATACATGATTGCCCAGGGACACGCCATCCCAAATAGCTACTCCGTTCTTGATGGTGACGCCGTCTCCAACCGTAACGTTCGATTCCACAAAGGCGTGGTCACAAATGTTGCAGTTCTTGCCGACAATCGCCCCCTTCATCACGTGCGCGAACGCCCAAACACGAGTGCCTTCACCGATCTCGTCAGTTTCTACTAAGGCGTGCGGATGTACAAAGTAAACAGATGAGTCCATGTGCCTCCTTAAGATAAAGATAAAAATATCTCTAAATCGGGCGGCGGGGAAGTATTCTCAGGCAGAACTCGAGGCTTTACGGTTGCTGGCCCGCGAAGGGGGACGGACCGCAACCGACAAAGTCAAAACTGACCTCTACAACCTCGCCGCCTGACGGGAGCCTGAGGCGCGAACCGACATATTTCCGGGTTCGCAAGAATTCTGCTGCCTCCCTCGGCAGAGCCGGCGGACCTGCTTATGAATTAGCAACGTCTTGCAGGCGCGCCAGCCCGGACACTTTCACGGCCAGCAGTCGTGAAAGTGTCTTATCCTGACGCTCTTTGGCTACTCACCATCACCGCATTGGCGCGCCGGGTGAGAAACGGGCCCGTATCTTCGCTGCTACGCTGAGTGGTGACCCCAGTGGTTTCCCTTTTCTTGTGGTGTCTGTCAGTAGCCATCTGTTCAGCCTTCAGCAGTTGCTCGATGGTGAGCTCTTTCGCCAGTTCCTTGTAGCCTTGCGAAATTTGTTCCGTCGCCAGCGAGTACCACATATAGGCTTGAATTTTGCTGTTCAGATCAGTTTTGTGAAGCGAATAGTACTGCGCCAGGGCAAGCTGCGCTATCACAACTCCCTGGGCGGCAGCGTCTTGACAGGCGATTAGAGTGGCTTCGTCCTGCAGGCTCTCATAGGCCCGTTCGTTAAGGAAGTGTTGCAAAGCCGATTGAGCATGGCGCTCCTGGCTCAGGGTCATAAACAGGAGCTCAACCCGGTTGGAGACGCCCAACTTGTCGAAGATCCGAAACAGTGAGTTCTTGATTGTGTGCTGACTGAGATTTAGTCGCTCGGCAATTTCGCGATTGGACAGGCCCTGGGCGACGCCCCGGACCACCTCCATCTCACGCTTGGAAAGCAGATTCAAGCCCCGGGCATCGACTGCCCGGATGTTATGGGAGGAAGACAGAGCCTGCACCAACGTCGCCATCTGGTGACTGTTGGCCCAGATCTGCCCTTCACAGACCTTGCGCAGGCATTTGCCCGAGAGTCTCGATCGAGTCATCCTTACTGAATATTCCTCGAGCTCCGGCCCGAAAGGCTTCGAGAATCATCTCCCCTTGTGAAGTGTCCAATACCACTACGGCCCGCAGATCGGCATGGGTCGCCCGCAGTCCGCGCAGGACCTCGAAGCCGCGACCGGGCCGCTCATCCAGGTTTGAACTGATGAGCAGCACATCAATGTCACGCAGGTTGAATTGCTTGGTTAGGCTGTCAGAACCGGAAGGCGAAGTGGTTACTTGCAGGCAACCGTCGCGTTTTAGTGCATCCGCGAGCAGTTCAGTGTGGACCCGCGTATCATCGCTGACGAGTACACGAATCGGTACAGCAGACGGCTGGTGGCGCATGGCGTGCTCCAAACGAAGTTTTCGGCAAGTAGCTTGAGGAACTTTATTCTCGTTGGACAAGTCTCGGGCTTCGCAGACAACATCCCGTGAGTCAAACGGCCAGTAGCTCCTCGGATTGCCGTCAGCGTACAAGAGTTCCAGGACATATACAAGACAACAATGGTGCTGCAACATCCGCACACATAGTGATACTAACCATGCACATAAGTGTTGATAATCTGCTACATCGCTTTCCGATGGAGAATTATTAACGATTGGTTTTCACGGAGAAGACGTTTCCACCGCATCTCCAGAGTGCTGCAAGCTCTCAGGTAACATATTTAAATTCAATAGTTTATAGTAGGCCGTCGATAGCTGACGCTTCGGCCAGATTGCCTTTCCTCACCCCGACGTCCGTTCCCGCAACACCAGGAGACTAGAGAAAATCTTCTCCAAGTCGATGTTATCCCGTGTAGGGGACTTTGGGCTCCACTACTGCGGGGTAATGCTTCGCTGAGACTCTGTGCCTCTTGCGGCAAGTTGCAACCGGACTTAGAGTCCACTCACAGCCAAGACTCAGCCAACATGCCGAGGTGTCGACCTCAAAGCAATTCGAACTCGTGTTCGCACGAGTTCTGACAGATTGAGTTGGGCCGGTTGGCGACGCAGATTTCGGTTTTCCGGATCTGTGGACCATGGATTCACAGCTGCGATTTCTGATCGCAATGTGAGTGAGAGGGCGAAGCTATGTATGCCACCGTTCCATCTCCGAGCTTCACCGAGGCGCCGGCATTCACTGGCGTCGGCATGGACGCCAGCGTCGAGAGGTGGTTTGCCGTCCATACTCACGCCAGGCACGAAAAAACGGTGGCGCAAGAAGTTCGTGATTTGGGAATGACCAGCTTCCTGCCGCTGGTCAAAGAGGTGCGTCAGTGGAGCGATCGGCGGAAGGTCGTAGAACTCCCATTATTTAGCTGTTATGTATTTGTAAAGCTGGTGCCCAGAAACGACGAGCGTCTACGGGTTCTTCGGGTTAACGGGGTTCTGCGATTTATCGGAACTCACGGCATGGGAATTCCGATTCCGGACGAACAGATCCAGGCAGTGCAAACTCTCGTCGAAAAGCAGTTTCCCGTATGTTCTCATCCTTTTCTTAAGATCGGCCAACGGGTGCGCGTGCGCAGCGGCGCGTTGAGCGGGGTAGAAGGAATCCTCGTCTCCCGTAGCGGCGAGTCTGCTCTGGTTATTTCTCTCGACGCCATCCAGCGGTCGCTTAGCGTACGTATCGAGGGATACGACGTCGAGCCGTTGTAGTTTTCCCACCCTGTCGAGCCGTCATAGTTTTTCGTACCCCTTCTCATTCCTCCAATGCATGAAGCTCTTAATCTAGCTGCCGAAAATGCCGCGACGGTACTGCGGTTGCTGGTAGTGAGCCGCGAATCCGCCGTCCTACGTCCACTATGGTCCGTCGGGGAATCAAACTCGTGGCAGGTTGAGAGTGCGACCAACGGCTGGGGAGCGATGGAGAGAGTCCAATCGGGCATAACCCCCGACCTGCTCATCCTGGACTTACCGCGCAGTAACACGGATGGTTTGCACTTCCTGCGCTGGCTGCGCCGACTTCGACCTGAATTGCCGATTCTCGTCCTTTGTGATCCGGACGATTCACCCACTCAGCAGGAGGCGATCCGGCTTGGTGCCAGAGACTGCATTGCCAGGCCAGTGGAAGATCAGGGTCTGGAAAGTGCCATTCGGCGTCAGTTTTCAACAGCCACCGACAACGTTGGTGTAGAAATCACCAGCGACGACGTAGAAGAGGTGGGTGGCGACTCGTTTTTCGTCGGAGCCAGCCCGGTTATGCGAAAGCTGCGGGCGCAGGCAGAACTGCTGGCCGAAACCGATTCTCCGGTGCTGATCCTGGGTGAGATCGGAAGTGGCAAAGAAACCACCGCTCGCCTGATTCACCAGCTGTCCATTAGGTCTGGATTCAAGTTCGCCAAGGTCAACTGCTCAGCCCTGCCCAGCGACCTTCTGGAGGTGGAGCTGTTTGGCTATGACCGAGACGGAGCGGGACTACCGCGCACGAAACCGGGCAAGCTCGAGCTTTGCGAGAAGGGCACAATTCTTCTCGATGAAATAACAGAAATGCCAATGAGCCTGCAGGCCAAGCTGTTGCAGGTTTTACAGACCAAGAAGTTTGCCCGTCCAGGAAGTGGAACCCTGGTGCCGGTTGACGTTCGCGTTGTCACTGCCAGCACGACCAATCTGGAATTGGCGATTTCTGACAGCAAGCTGCGTGAAGATCTGTGCTACCGGCTCAGCACCTACACCGTCCGCGTGCCTCCCTTACGCGAACGGCGTGAAGAACTTCCGCTGCTTCTGCACTATTTCATGCGCTACCTGGCGAAACAGTATGCGCTTTCGCCGCGCACATTTTCTCCGCCCGTCTTGGAAGCATGCCAATCACACAGTTGGCCCGGTAACCTGCGAGAGCTGGAGAACTTTGTAAAACGTTTCCTCCTGGCGGGAGGTAAAGAACTGCCCTTCGAGAACGAGCCCGAGCACTTGGCGGAAAAGAGCACGCCGTCCGGCGCCGAATTTGAAACTGTATCGCTAGCCTCCGATGCGCGTGTGGGAATTTCCGGCTCCGATTCCCTGAAATCATTGGTGCAAACGGTGAAGCTGGAGGCGGAGAAGAACGCAATCGCCGCAGCTTTGGAGAAGACTGGCTGGAACCGCAAAGCGGCCTCGCGTCTCCTCAAGGTCAGCTATCGGACGCTGCTGTACAAAATCGAGCAATATCAAATGAAATCCGCTGATTCCTCCTTGACACCGGGGGGCAATGGAATCAGACCCAATGGAAATGGATTTGGAGGTAACGGGCGCCCTCATTGAGCGCCACTGGTCAGGTGACGTCTGCCAGGAGTTTTGATCATGAAAATTCTAGCTGTTTACCCATGGCGCGGAGGTATGAGTATCGGATTGGCTTGCCTCTTCCTTGCTAGTCATGTCTGGGCGCAAACCCAAGTGGCAAGTCAGTCCGGTACTCAATCTCTCGTCTCCGCCGATATAGCTTCTGTCACCAAGCCCGCCAGCGTGCCGGCTACGAAACCGCACGATGACGGTTTTGTCATCGGGAACGGTGATGTGTTGGCGATCAGTGTCTGGAAGCAACCGGACCTGTCTCGCTCGCTACCCGTTCGTTCGGACGGAAAAATCTCGCTTCCGTTAATCGGGGAGGTACAGGCAACCGGCCAGACTCCCTTGAAGCTCGAAAAGGAGATCACGGGTAAGTTCCAGCCTTATCTGGCTGAACCAGAAGTCACGGTCATCGTCGAGCAGATCAACAGTCAGAAGTTCAATATTCTGGGCAGAGTGGCAAAGCCTGGCTCCTACTCCCTGGTAAATCCTACGACCGTTCTGGATGCAATCGCGCTGGCAGGCGGTTGTGGCAATTTCGCCAAACAGAAGTCGATATACATCCTGCGCCGACATCCGGACGGCAGCGAGTCGCGATTGCCGTTCAACTACCAAGACGTCATCAAGGGCAAGAACACTGCCCAGAATATCGACCTTCAACCCCACGACACGGTAGTCATTCCCTAGAACAGACATGCTGGCACGAGTTTGCTTCGGTCTTGTGCTGCTAGCGTGCAGCCCGGCGTGGTGCCAGGTGGACACGAGCAACGCTGACGCTACGAACGGCTCCAAGGATGACACCCAGCTACAGGTGCCACCGCCGGTCAGCGGACAGGCGTATTCGTCTGCATTTGCCGGCGAAACTGAAGCAAATTACTGGAGCGGCGGATTTACTCTCAGCAGCGCATACTCTAGCAACGTCACGGGTGGTGCGAATCCTGTCGGGAGCATGAGCTATTCGCTCTGGCCCACCATCGCTCTTAATAAAGCCACGCCACAGTTGCATCTGCTCCTCAGCTACAGCCCTGGCTTTACCATCTATCAACGCACCAGCGCTTACAACCAGGCCGATCAAAACGTAAGTGCCAACTTGCAATACCGTATCAGTCCGAACTTCACGATCAGCCTGCAAGACGTCTTTAGCAAGACGTCAAACATATTCAATCAACCGAATCCGTTATCGGGTTCGCCGATTTCCGGGTCCGTGTCGGCACCCGGCGTGGCAGTTATCACTCCGTTTGGTAATCAAATCAATAACGGGACAAGCGCCCAGCTCACGTATCAAGTCAGTGCCACTGGTATGCTCGGAGCCGGCGGGAACTTCGCGACCCTCTACTACCCTAATCCGGAACAAGTCTCGGGTCTTTACAACTCGCAGTCGGTCGGGGGCTCGGTCTTCTACTCTCGGCGCCTCGGAGAGAAGTATTATCTGGGCGCCAACTACCAGTATCAACAGACGATATCGTCTCAGGCCAACTTGACCGGCAGTCAGACCCAGACCCAGACCGTGTCTGCTTTCCTTTCCATTTATTTAAAACCTACGCTGTCGGTATCGATCTCTGGTGGCCCGCAGCACTATACGGCAACGCAGCAACCATTCCCTCCGTCATCGTCCTGGAGCCCCATGCTGATGGTGAGCGTCGGATGGCAGGGAGAGCGAACTACGCTAGCGGCGAATTACTCACACATGGTAAGCGGCGGCGGCGGGCTGAACGGCGCATACGATTCCAGTTCCGCCGGCCTTTCCGCAAACTGGAAAGTAAGCCGGGACTGGACTGCAGGAGTAGCGGCGAGTTACTCGGACAACAAAACATTGACTCCTCTGTTTTTGTCTAGCAGCGGAGGTAGCACGATTTTGAGCACAGTGTCCGCCCAACGGGCGGTGGGAGAGCACTTAAATCTCCAGTTCGGTTATAGCTGGACGCACCAGAATTATGAGCAGATTGCTGCTGTGGCCGCCGCCCCGAACTACAGTCGCGTCTTTGTATCGTTGAGTTATCAGTTCAACAGGCCCCTACACAGGTAATCATGCCACCATCTGTTCAACAACAAACTCCCGAGGGAATGGGTCTCCAGCATTATCTTGAGATCTTGCGCCGGCGCCATCTGCAGTTTTTGATCATCTTGTTCATAGGGTGGCTTGCCGTTTGGGGCGCAAGCTGGGTTCTGCCGCCGCGTTACAAGTCAGGTACTCTGATATTGGTGGAACAGCCCACCATGCCAAGAGATTACGTAATGCCTAACGTCGCTGAGAATTTACAAGAGCGGCTGCAGAGCATTACCCAGCAGATTCTCAGCCGGTCTCGTCTCCTGCATATTGTCGACGAACTGAACTTATATTCCAACGAGCGAGCGCGTCTTTCGCCAGACGAAATTGTGGAACGGATGCGCAAGAATATCGACATCGAGCTTGTGCATGGAGCGGACAATCGTATCAGCGCATTCAATGTCTATTACACCGCGGGTGATCCCCTGATTGCTCAGCAGGTCACAAGCAAGCTGACAAACCTGTTTATTAACGAAAATCTCGAAGTTCGGCAGCAGGAATCCGAAGGTAATACCAAGTTTCTGGAGAACCAGCTGGCGGCAGCCCGGCAGAGCCTGGAAGCCCAAGAAGAGAAGGTTCGTGAATTCAAGGCTCAGCACGTTGGAGAGCTCCCAAGCCAATTAGGCAGCAATGTACAGATCCTGGGTGGACTGCAGACGCAGCTGCAAGCAGAATCCGAAGCGCTTAATACTGCCAAGCAACAACGTGTTTATATGGAAACATTGTTAGGCCAATATCAGGCACTCAGAGGTCCGTCCAAAGATCCAGACACTCCCCAGATGGGACCGGCGGAAATGGACGAAAAAATTGATAAGCTGAAGACCGACCTGCGCGATCTTAGTTCTACCTACGGCGACAAGTATCCGGAGGTGCGCAGGGTGAAGGATCAGATTGCGAAGACTGAGGCACAACGAGACCAGCTGCTGGCGGAAGAGAAAACCAAAGGCAACAACCCCCAGCCCGACGCAAAAACGCCTCCAGTTTCCGACGCGACGAGTGCTAGAAATCCCTCGCTACTACCCCAGCTGCAGAGTCAGTTGCAAGCGAATCAGATCGAGATTAAGAATCGCGAGCAGTCGATCGCGGCGCTCGTGTCCAGAATCAATGACTATCAGGCGAGGTTGAATCAAGAGCCCATACGCGAGCAACAGCTTGCAGATCTGAATCGTGGCTACGATCAATCCAAGGCATCCTACGACGACCTTTTAAAAAAGAAGAATGATTCGGCGATGGCCACGAGTATGGAACTGCTCCAACAGGGCGAACGCTTTCGCATTATTGACCCTCCCAGCCTGCCGCTCAAACCCAGCTTTCCAAACCGGCTGAAGTTTTGCGGCATCGGACTGGTTGTGGGATTTGCGCTGGGAGCAGCAGTCCTTTGGGCCTTGGAGATGATGGAAGATCGAGTCTACAGCGAGTTGGAACTGCGAAAACTGTTGCCGGTATCTGTGATTTCTGAACTGCCAGTCATCAGCGAGCCTGTAAGCGAGGTAGCTGAGCGCAGAAGGATATGGTTCGGATGGGCAACGGCAACGGTGATCCTGGTGGCTATTCTCGCCGGATCTGCGGTTAGCTATTTGCGTGGGTAGGTCTCATCTCCGATGTACAAAGCCTTCTACAATCTAAAGCGTAACCCTTTCGAGATTATCCCGGATCCGTCTTTTCTCTTTGTGACCCCCGCCCACAACGAGGCCATGGCGGCTCTGTATCACGGAGTACGGGCACACAAAGGTTTTGTGGTGCTGACCGGGGAGGTTGGCACTGGAAAGACCCTCTTGCTTCGCTGTTTACTTGAAGTATTCAAGAAGAGCAACGATATCGCTTACGCTTATGTGTTCAATGGCCGTCTGTCGCCCTGTGAGTTTCTGCAGTACATCGCCACCGACTTCGGCCTTTCCGTGTCGGGAAAAAACAAAGGCGAAATTCTGCTCGACTTTAGCAATTATGTGGTCGGCCGGGGGACGAATCATCTTACAACCGTTCTGATCGTCGACGAGGCGCACCATCTCTCGGAGGACATTCTTGAGGAGATTCGCCTGCTGACGAATCTGGAAACGAGTTACGGCAAGTTACTGCAAATCTTACTGGTTGGCCAGCCAGAGCTCGACGACAAGCTGGATTCGCCGGCGCTCCGACAATTGAAGCAGAGGGTCGCACATCGAGCGCGGCTGGCTCCGTTGGATGCGACCGAAACGAGAGGGTACATCGAAAAGCGGCTGGAGATAGCAGGCGCCAATTCGAGCGGCCCTTTCCTGTTTCCCGAACACACCATTGCATGCGTCTTTCAACATTCTCATGGTATTCCTCGACTCATTAACACGATCTGCGAAAATGCGCTCATCACGGCCTACGCCAGAAGAATGAAAAGCGTGACTCCCGAGATCATCGACAGTACCGCTGCGGATCTCCGCTTGGACGTGGCGCATCTTCCGCAGTCTGAAGATCCACTGGAATTCGACGAAACCTTTGCGCGGCGGGCCTCCAAGACCCTATTGGAGTTATTTGCATATCTGAAAAAGGCGCCGTCACGCGATGCGGAACACGAACGGCCATAAGAAGCGGATTCAACCCACATGAGCCAAATTTTCGACGCCCTGCAGCGGTCCGAGACCGACCGGTCTGGAACGGAAGTATCCGCAGCGAAAGAGCTGTTAGAAGTTGTCGAGCGGAACGCTGCGCAGCTTGCCACTGTCGCCGAGCCCCAGAAGAAAGAAGATAGGGCACTTGTTCAGAGCGGGGAGTTTCCAACTGCTCGAGTGATGCTATCTCCCGACAATAAACTCGTATGCGCAACGGATGAGGCGAGCTTGGCAGCAGAGAAGTTTCGCTTCCTGGGTGTTCGTCTACGGCACCTCCAACAGAAGCGCCCAATGAAACGGATCGTAGTTACAAGCTCCGTCGCTGGGGAGGGGAAGAGCACGATCGCGGGAAATTTAGCCTGTGCCGTAGCCAGAAATAAACAGAAGGTCCTGCTGTTGGACGGAGATCTGCGTCGTCCCTCGTTGGCCCACCAACTTGGCATGGAAGCTCTCCCGGGGCTAGGGGAGCTGTTGGAGGGAAATGGGAGCCAGACGTCAAATATTTATCGGCTGGAAAGCTTAGGTTTTTGGATCCTGCCGGCCGGTAGCACGCCCCGAAATCCTTTGGAGGTTATGCAGCCGGCAAAACTCGCTTCACTGCTGGACCAATTGGGAAACGCATTCGACTGGATTGTCATTGACTCACCTCCCGTGCTGCCACTTGCCGACACCAGCATTTGGATGCGGTTGGCCGACGCGATTCTCCTGGTGACACGGCCCGGGACAACGGCGAAGCGACAGCTGCAACGGAGCCTGGAGGCCATTGAGCAGTCGAAGCTTCTGGGCGCAGTGCTCAACGGGTCCAAAGAGGCGACGGCCAATAACTACCACTACTATCATTATTCCCATTCCCCTATGCAAACCGGAACTCGGGCCACGAAATAAGCGTTCTTACCAAGCCCATACCATTGTGCATCGTGCATCGGTCGTGGCTTTAGGCTGGAAAAAGCGTGAAAACTCAATTATGAGTCAAATCAGAACAGTGTTTATTTGCGCTAAGGCCGGAGTGCCGAACCTGCGGAGGAAGTTGTGACTCTACCAAATTCGGGTAACGGTTCAGGCTTGGATTCTCTTCCATCGGTGGCCTCCGCGAGAGAGCGTGAGGTGCTGCAGGAAGAGTTGTTTAAGCGAATGATCGCTGTCGAGCGCAAGAGGACTGAGCGCTCCGCGAAACCTTTTCTCCTCATGCTGCTGGAGACAGGGGAGCATCAGGCTGAAGAAAAGAATGGCGTCGTTCTTGCCAAAGTTATATCAGCGTTGTCGACCGCAACCAGAGAAACCGATGTCATTGGCTGGCACAAGAACCATTCCTGTGTAGGAGTGATGTTCACTCAGCTCGTCATTGTTGACCAGAAATCCCTCTTGAGCGCCATGCTAAGCAGAGTAGGCAGTATTTTGCGGGATAGTCTGAGTTTCGAACAATTTAATCAGATCAATATTTCGTTCCATTTCTTTCCCGACAAATGGGACCAGGACATATGGCAAAGACCTAGCAACCCAACGTTGTATCCGGATCTGCCGAGAGGCGACAAACTTGGCAAGTTATTCTCGGTTACCAAACGGATAATGGACATAGGCGGCAGCCTGCTGCTGCTGACGCTTTTTTCGCCTCTGCTTTTGGTCGTAGCGGCGACGGTCAAAGCCTCCTCCAAGGGCCCTATCTTGTACCGCCAGCAGCGGGTCGGACAGTACGGAAAGCCGTTTACATTTCTGAAGTTCAGGTCCATGTACACCGACAACGATGCCACGGTACATAAAGACTACGTGATGCAGTTGATCGCCGGACGAGCGGAACGCCATCCCACCAACGGCAATGGCAATGGCAACGGGGCCGGTGTTTACAAGCTGACGAACGACAAGCGCATAACCAGCGTGGGCGCATTCTTGCGACGGACGAGCCTGGATGAACTTCCCCAGTTGCTGAATGTGTTGACAGGCGAAATGTCGCTGGTTGGACCGCGTCCGGCGATTCCCTATGAGGTGGCCGCCTATCAGACTTGGCACCGCCGGAGAGTTTTGGAAGTTAAGCCGGGCATCACCGGACTCTGGCAAGTCAATGGCCGCGGCCTGGTCGAATTTGATGACATGGTTCGGCTTGATCTTCGCTATGCCAGAGACTGGTCGCCCTGGCTTGACCTTAAGATCCTCTTGCGCACGCCGCGTGCTGTGATCGTCGGTGCAGGTGCGTACTGAGCTAACCCGCTTCTCTCCCTGTCATCGCCCATCAATGAACCAACCTGGCCACGCTCCTTGGAGGTAAGTCACCGTGTCAGCCGCCACTGAATATCTTCCTGTTGTTGCCAAGCCGGAACGCAAGAGTAGCATGGTGAAGTTTGGTGTAATTGGCTACGGCTACTGGGGCCCGAACGTCGTTAGAAACCTTGACGGATTGGAAGGCGCTCGTGTCGCAGCTATTTCTGACAAGTTGCCCGCCGCTCGCGAACGGGCACAGAAAGCGATCCATGGAATTAATGTGGTGTCCGATGCCAGCGAAGTCATCAGATCGACAGAAATCGACGCCGTCGCGATTATCACTCCCGTCTGGACACACTTCGAACTTGCCAAAGCCGCACTCGAGAACGGCAAGCACGTGTTCGTGGAGAAGCCCTTCACCAGCAACACGGCACAGGCAGAAGAGCTGATCAATCTCGCGGCACGCAAAAACCTGAAGATCATGGTAGACCACACGTTCTTGTTTACCGGGGCAGTGCGGAAAATTAAGCAACTGCTGGACGAGGATGCGCTCGGCAAGCTGTACTATTACGATTCCACTCGCGTCAATCTAGGGCTGTTCCAGCATGACGTCAACGTTATCTGGGATCTTGCTCCACACGACTTATCCATCATGGACTACCTCATTGAAGGGAACGCCGAGCAGATCGTCGCGACTGGCCAGACTCACCTGAACGGCCATGAAGACGTGGCTTTCATTACCCTCTACTTTCCCAACGACGTCATCGCACACATCAATGTCAACTGGCTTTCGCCGGTAAAGGTCCGCACGACATTGATCGGGGGTGAAAAGAAGATGCTGGTGTGGAATGACCTCGAGGCCGATGAGAAGATCAAGATTTATGACAAAGGCGTGAAAGTTACGAGCCGCGAGGGCGTATATAACCTGCTGGTCAACTACCGGTCGGGTGACATGTGGGCGCCTCATCTGGAGCCGGTCGAGGCCCTGCGCCTGGAGCTGGGCTATTTCGTTGAATGCATAACCCAGAACCAGACACCGTTTAACGACGGACGGGCGGGTCTTAGAGTGGTGCAGATGCTGGAGGCCGCGGATCAGTCGTTGCGGAATCGCGGAGCCGCGGTGCAACTGCAGCCTCAGGCCGCCGCGTCGTCTCCCAGCGTGCCTGGCTTCGGCGAGAGCCAACAAACGCCGGTGACCGGTGGCTCGCAACCCGCGGCTGCCGGCGCTGCAGCATCGTTGGGGTAAGTGGCGCGCCCGCATTAAGAGGAGCTCTAGATATGGATCGCATTGAAGTACCTTTTCTCGACCTAATCACGCCTCATGTGGAAATGGAAGAGCAGCTCGTCTCTCTATTTCGTGCGGCCCTACGCACGGCCGGATTCATTGGCGGCAAACCCGTTCAGGACTTTGAAGACGCTTTCGCCCAGTTCTGCGATGTGGAACATTGCGTCGGCGTGGGCAGCGGAACCGATGCCCTGCGCTTTGCGCTGATCGCGGCAGGAGTCCAGCCGGGCGATAGCGTATTGACCGTGGCCAATACCTTCATCGCCACGACAGAGGCAATTACCCAAGCTGGTGCCGTTCCAGAATTCGTCGAAATCGACGAGCGCACCTACAACATCGATCCCGAAAAGCTGCGTGAATACCTGGAACTGAACTGCGATCGCGATCCTTCGTCGGGTAGAGCGGTGTCTCGCCGGTCCGGCCGAACCATTACGGCAATTGTGCCGGTGCATCTCTACGGGCAGATGGCCGACATGGATCCGATTCTCAAGCTGGCAGAGACCTACAATCTCCTGGTGATTGAAGACGCGTGTCAGGCGCACGGAGCCGAGTACTTCTCGCGCGAAGAGCAGCGTTGGAGAAAAGCTGGTTCGATCGGCCAAGCCGCTGCCTTCAGCTTTTATCCGGGCAAGAATCTAGGCGCCTGTGGCGAGGCCGGAGCGGTGACGACGAACAGCCCGGACATGGCTGAGACGGTGCGCAAGCTCCGCGATCATGGTCAGGCCGCCAAGTACTATCACGACATCGAGGGCTACAACGGACGGCTGGATGCTATCCAGGCCGGCATCCTCCACGCAAAATTGGCGCGCTTATCAGAATGGAACAGCCAACGGCCACGAGATAGCGAAAGCCTACGGGGAACAGCTTGCGGGTGTCGATGGGCTTGGTTAATTCCGTTCGAGCCCTCATGGTCGCGAGCAATCTATCATCTTTATGTCGTGCGGGTGCCGGACCGGCAGGAGATGCAGAATAGTTTGAAGGCAGCCGGTATCGGTACGGGTATCCATTATCCCGTTCCGCTCCACGTCCAGCATGCCTACCGCAGCTCTCGGCTATCGCAGCGGCGATTTGCCGGTGACCGAAAGAGTCGCGGCCGAGATTCTCTCCCTGCCGATGTACCCCCAACTGACCGCCCGCGATCAACAGAAGATTTCCCAGGCCATGAAGAAGTCTTTGGCGGCTGTCAGTACAGCGTCGTAGTCCACAAAAACCTGCAGTGGGTTGGATCACCCGTTGCTCACAATTTCGCTAGGGGGCTACAAAAAGAACTGGGGTGGCAAGACGATTGGTTTCGAACCAAACGGCGGTTCCAAGAGCTTGACATGGACGTCTACCAGGTAGACCCTACGAGGGATGCGCGCTGGGCTACGCTACTTCGAGAGCATTCCGAAGCTTCAATTTTTCACACAGCAGAGTGGCTCGAGGCGCTGCGGCAGACATACGGTTATGAGCCGATCGCTTTTACAACCTCACCCCCTGGATATGCCTTGGCAAACGGCTTGCCTTTTTGCCGGATTTCCAGCTGGCTTAGCGGTCGCCGCCTAGTGTCGCTGCCATTCTCAGATCACTGCACTCCGCTCGTGGAAAGCCCAAGGCAACTCGCCTGCCTGCTAGGTTACCTGCGAAATAAGATCGCCTTGGAAAAATGGCGGTATGTCGAACTCAGGCCGGCAGACTCGGTTGCGAGAAGTCACACATGCTTCGGCAACGGCAGCTCTTTTCTCCTTCACAAACTGGATTTGCGTCCCAGCTTGAACGAAATTTTTCAGACTTTCCATAAGAATTGTGTGCAAAGAAAAATTCAGCGCGCAGCGCGAGAACATCTCGTCTGCGAAGAGGGCAGATCCGACGCAATATTAGCCAAGTTTTATCATCTTCTTCTGATGACGCGTCGCAGGCATGGACTACCAGCGCAACCAGCTAAGTGGTTTCGAAACCTCATAGCTTTTTTGGGGGAAAAAATCAAGATTCGCGTCGCGTCGAAAGATGGGCAGCCGATTGCCGGTATCGTTACCCTCCACTACAAACAATGTCTTGTCTACAAGTATGGATGCTCAGATGGCAGATTCAACAATCTGGGTGGCACGCAGCTCTTGTTTTGGAATGCAATTCAGGAAGCGAAGATGAGTGGGTTCTCGCAATTCGACATGGGTCGCACTGATCACACCAACCCAGGCCTAATCCTTTTCAAGGATCGCTGGGGTGCAACTCGAAGCGAATTGCACTATCTTCGATATCCCCTAAGCCAGTGTCGCTCCGAAAGACAACCTGTTATTAGCAGATATGTCTTGTCCCGCGTCCCAAGTGGAGTAATCGCTGCTGCTGGCAGAGTGCTTTATAAACACTTGGGATAGAAACGCCCGAGTGTATCATTTGCGGATTCAGGCATAGTGATTAAACGAACGTGCGCTGTGGTCCATTTTATCTCGGCCCTGCCTACACTCTTAACGCCATCCATTGCGTCAGTCCAGGCAGCATGTAAAGGACGTAGCTATCTTCTGAGGCCGTGCGGTTCAGGCCTATGACGTTTATGGAGACGAACTCCTCAATCCAGTCGCAAGACACGACATGTGTCAGGAGGCCTGCATCGACGGCGGTATGTATCATAGTCGAGAACCTACCGGTTCCTCTGGACAGACGGGTGTGGCGGGAGGCATGTGCACTGCGTGATGCGGGATACAAGGTCTCCGTCATCTGTCCGAAAGGGAAAGAGGATTTTCGGGCGAGCTACGAGATTCTTGAAGGAATTGATGTGTACCGCCACCGGGGATGGGAGGCGTCAAATAAGGCTGGATATGTCCTGGAATACGCGTTGGCCCTGATCGCAGAGTTTTGTCTCAGCGTGAGAGTCTTCGCACATACGAGGTTCACAATTCTACAGGGCTGCAATCCTCCGGATACGATTTTCTTAATTGGGCTATTTTACAAGCTATTCGGCGTACGATTTATCTTCGATCATCATGATCTGAGCCCTGAGCTCTTCGAGGTGAAGTTTGGCAAGAGTACGGGGGTGTTTCGCACGCTCATCAAGTTGGCGGAGAAGTGCTCATTCAGAGTTGCGAATGTCTCCATCGCTACAAATGAGTCTTTCAGGGACCTCGCGGTAACTCGGGGCGGCAAGCGTCCAGAGCATGTATTCGTTGTCCGAAACTGCCCCGACCTGAAAAAGTTTCGCCGTGGACCTCTCCGGCCTGAGATCAAAGATGGGAAGGCCTTTCTAGTAGTGTACGTGGGCTTCATGGCGAAGCAAGACGGTCTGTCCCTGTTGGTGGAGTCTATCGAACACATTGTCAATGGCGAGAATCGGCGAGACACACACTTCGTGCTCGTCGGTGGGGGGAGCGAGCTTGCCGAAATTCAAGCCCTGGTTGCAGCGAAAAACCTGGGTTCCTATGTAACCTTTACAGGCCAGGTTTCCCACGAGGAGGTAACGACCTATCTCTCCAGTGCAGACATAGGGGTGTCTCCCGATCCTAAGAATCCATTGAATGACAACTCGACAATGATCAAGATTCTCGAATACATGGCGTTCGGTTTGCCGGTAGTGCTTTTTGATCTAAAAGAAGGAAGACGAATCGCAGGTTCTGCTGCGCTGTACGCTCAGCCCAATGACCCCGTTGACTTCGCAAACCAAGTGACTAGATTGCTCGATGCTCCAGAACTTCGGCGACGCTTGGGTGAGTACGGACTTACACGCATTGGAGACCGTCTCAACTGGGAGGCCGAGAAGGAGACACTCCTTCTCGCCTATCAGACAGCGTTGCAGGCCTGAAAATCCTTTCCGATCCGGATAAATCTACGTTGGGGTTCACTGCTGTCGATATCGCCTTATCTCGGCGCTGCTCGGTTGGCCGAAGGCAAGGACTTCAGAAAGATGGGCTTAATGCGATTTGGCGGTGTAATGGGGAGGTTTTCTCGGACGGTCAGCGCCTTCTGCTTCTTCATGATGGTGGCATCTCTGTGGTGCCATGCGGCTGATGTCGTTTTCGTTCGTCCAGCCAACGGCTCCTCTGCCGAGCAACAACAGTTGCAAACAGCAACCCGGTTCTACGGGGTCGACCTCTTGGTTATAGCAGCCAACGGCGATACAGACAGCCCTGACCTTGCGAGGGCGGTTGAGCGGAGGGAAACGCTTGCAGTAGTCGTGGCCGCGGATGCTCTCTCAACAGTTAATAAGAAGTCACTGCTACAATCCTTGTCTCAGAGGGCCGGATCCAGAATACCAATGCTAATCCTGGGTGTGACACCCGCAACGGATCCAGAACTCTTGAAAACCTGGACTGGCGCCGCCGCCGTTAGCTGCAGACGTTTAGACAGCCAGCGTCACGCGGGTTTTGTTGTTAGCAGTGTCGCCGGGATCACCCGGCAACTGTCCGGTCTCGACTTGCCTTTTTCCGGGAAAGATATTTCGTATTTTGCTTTCTCTCGCAATAGTAACGCGCAAGAAATAATGGCAGTGCGGGACAAGCAGCAACTTCTTCCCACATTCCTTCGGGTTGACGTTGACGATCACGAGATATTCGTGAGTGGCAAGATATCTTCTTCTAGTGGCAATGGTGACCAACTTAACACAGGAAATTTGGGGGATGCGTTTGCCGCAATTGCTCCCACGTTGATGTTTATCCGGTATTCTGTGGGCGACTGGGGATGGCACGCTATACATCACTATGCAAATCTCACGATTGACGACCCTTGGCTTAGAGAGCCATATGGATATCTAAACTACAAGGATCTTCTGGCGGAGATGGAAAAGCACGACTTTCACACGACTATCGCTTTCATCCCATGGAATTACGACCGGAGCCAAGCCGAGGTGGCATCGCTATTTCGCAATCACCCGGATAGATTTTCAATCTCCATTCACGGTGACAACCATGACCACCAGGAATTCCCGGCAGTCACCACAAAGTCTCTGGCTCTTCAAACCGCCGATCTTCAACAGTCCCTGAGCAGAATGACGAGGTTCCAGGAGCTAACCGGGATTCCCTACGACAGAGTAATGATCTTTCCCCATAACATAGGGTCGCAAAGCATCCTGGAAGCACTTAAAGCCGACAATTTTCTGGCCACCATTAATTCCTCGAATGTCCCTTTGGATGGCGTACGACCATTAGCCTTGTCTTTCGAATTGCGGCCCGTAACACTTTTGTGGGCGGCTTTCCCGAGCATCAGTCGTTTTCCGGCGGGAATGCCAAACCCGATCGCCTACATAGCGATCAACACATTTCTTGATAATCCTCTGCTCTTTTACGGTCATCACGACTTGTTTGCAACCGGCATTGATGCCTTTGACCCGGTGGCAGACCAAGTGAATAAACTTGAGCCCGATACTCGCTGGCGTGGTTTGGGGGATATCGTCAAGCACCTCTATCTAATAAGGCTAAGAAGCGACTCGAACTATGATGTACTTGCATTGTCAAATAGTGTGTCGTTAGAGAATACCTCCATCCATGAGTCGACGTTTTATATTAGAAGGCAAGAAGCAGGTCCGTTGGCCATTGCCTCAGTAGCCGCGGATGGACAGCCCATTTCATTCCGAGTGCAAGATGAATATCTGGAGTTCAGCATATCTGTTCCTGCGGGTAAAACCTGCAATATTGCGATTGCATACAACAACGACAGGCAAGGGACTTCAATTGCGGCCTCAAAGTCTTCTCTTCGCGTTTATCTTCTCCGGATGGCGTCGGACTTCCGTGACATAACGATGTCGCAATACACATTTAGCAGGCCTCTTGTTTCCATGTATTACGGAAACAATGTATCAGCCACGCTGGTGGTCATTTGGGGCTTTGCCTTGATTGCGCTCTGCGGATGTGTTGGTTTTAGTCTAAGGGCAATCGTTGCCAGAAAAAGATCCAGTCGAATAGAGCTTTGACACAACGCCCGAGTGAGCTGAATCTCCGTAGGAGGGCGCGCTATTTGAAGGGCAACAAAGTAGTGGTCTTCGTTATCCAGTCGTGGTGACATAGTCGGCAAAGCCCTGCGACGCGCTAGCGGCTTACGGCGTGATTAAGTGACGCACAGTTCAATCTTCACGCTTCACATTGGTGAGTCTGCAATTAGCTCTCGGTGGTGAGGATCCACAGGTAACGATGGAAATTAGAATCGAGTCTAGGCACCTGGGAGATGTCGTGGTCCTAGTGCCCGAAATTTTCGAAGATAGCCGTGGCTTCTTCATGGAGACCTTCCGTGAGGATCAGTTCCAAGCACACGGCCTGTCTGGTCAGTTTGTCCAAGACAACCACTCGCGTTCTGCTCAGGGCGTTCTTCGGGGCTTGCATTTTCAGTGGGATCCGCCGATGGGTAAGCTAATGCGCGTTTCGGTGGGAAGGGCGTTCTTGGTCGCAGTGGATATAAGAAGAGGGTCACCTACCCTAGGGAAGTGGTGTGGTATCGAGGCTTCGGCCGCTAACCGACGTCAGGTCTGGGCACCAGCAGGCTTTGCGCGGGGCTTCTGTGTTCTCTCTGAAGTTGCTGAGATCCAATACAAATGTACAGGTCTATACAACAATAAGGGAGAGTCTGGAATTCGCTGGAATGATCCGCAGATTGGCGTCGAATGGCCGGTCAGTGAGCCCTCGCTGTCCGAGAAGGACCAGCGAGCCCAAACTCTGGAACAGTGGCTCGCCAGGCCGGAATCCCACAACTTTTCTCTGTAGTCCCGTCGCCGCGACAGCATCGAAGTATTTCAGGCCCGGCCCAGGGCGGCTAATACTGCCATCAAGTCAAGATAAGTGTTGCAAGCGATCTACCAGGGCGGCTAGTGCGACCCGAGATCCTTCGCTGGCGATCCTTGAGGCGAGCGCCAGCGCAACGAATCTAAAGAGAAGCCATCTCTTCAGACCTCGGGGAAGTCATCGGAGGAACTATGAAACTACTTATTGCCGGCGGTGCGGGCTATGTGGGTTCGGCGCTGATACCAAAACTGCTTGATCGAGGATACAAGGTCGATGTCGTTGACCTATTTTGGTTTGGCAACCATCTACCGCGAGATGTTGGGATCCTTCACAAGGATATCTTTCAGCTCTCGGTAGAGGACTTGGAGCCCTATGACCAGGTCATCTTCCTGGCTGGCTTGTCAAACGATCCGATGGCTGAGTTTTCGCCTAGCAAGAATTTTATCTTCAACGCCGCCGCGCCCGCCTATCTGGCGTACACGGCCAAGAATGCAAAGGTGCATAGGTATATTTACGCCTCCTCGTGCTCTGTCTACGGCTATACCGAGAACGCCCTCTATGACGAAGCTCGGCCCGTCTCATCGACATACCCTTATGGAATCTCCAAGCTTCAAGGAGAGCAGGCAGCCATGCAGTTGGCCGATCAGGATTTCTCGGTTATCTCGCTCCGAAAGGGAACAATTTCAGGGTATAGCCCCAGAATGCGCTTCGACCTAATCATCAACACCATGTTCAAGTGCGCCATGAGGGATCGTACGATCACCATTAACAACCCTTCGATATGGCGACCTATACTCAGTATCGATGACGCCACAACGGCGTATATTCGAGCAATTGAAGCGGACCAGAGAATTTCGGGGATCTTTAATGTTGCGTCTGGAAACTACACCGTTGGGGAGGTGGGCGACTTGGTCAAGGCGACGGTCGAGGAGACACTAGGAGATCGCGTAAACCTCTGTATCAAGCATGTCCAGGATTTCCGTAACTACAAAGTCAGTATCGAGAAAGCGAATAACGTGCTCAGCTTCCACCCAGCCGGTGACGTGAAATCCATCGTCAACCATCTCATCAACAACTTAGACAAATGCAAAGACTGGGATAATCCCCTGTATTCAAACATCGCTTCGTTTAGGCAACTCGAAAGCGGTATTGAAACCTATGCCATGGAGAAGGTGCTGGCGCGATGAAAGTCGCAGTAGTGGGGGGCAACGGTCAACTCGGGAGGGACGTCGTACGCGCCTTCCGGGCAAATGGCGACGAGGTTGTGGCGTTGACGCATGCGGGACTCGAAATCGCTGATCACGACGCAGTCGCGAAAACGCTGCGTGAGCTACAGCCAGAGCTGGTGGTGAATACTGCGGCGATGCACGAAGTCGAAAGGTGTGAACTGCAACCCGAAAAAGCTTTTGCGGTAAACGCACTAGGTTCGAGAAATCTTGCGATGGCTACGCGGGATATCGACGCTGTGCTCATGCATGTCAGTACCGACTACGTGTTTGACGGCCGCAAAGGGACGCCTTATGAGGAACAGGATTCGCCCAGGCCTTTGAGCGTCTATGGAAACACGAAACTGTCGGGTGAGTACTTTGTCCGCTCCCAGATCGACAGGCACTTTGTGCTGCGCACTTCGGCGATTTACGGGACAAATCCGTGCCGGGCGAAAGGCGGCCTGAACTTCGTTGACCTTATGCTCAAGCTGGCAAAAGAGAGGACTGAGGTTCGGGTGGTCGATGACGAGATTGTAACGCCTACAGCCACGCCGGAGTTAGCCGAACAAATGGTTCTGCTGAGCCGCAGCAAGGATTATGGTTTATACCATGCTACTGCCGAGGGTTCGTGCTCGTGGTTCACTTTCGCCAAGGAAATATTTGATGTGACAAATACCAATATTCGCCTGACGGTTGCAGGCCCAAACGAATTTCCCGCCAAGGTGCCAAGGCCAAAGTGCTCAGTACTGGAAAATCGCGGTCTAAAGCGCTTGGGTCTGAACATCTTCAGGCCATGGCAGGATGGTCTCCGCAACTACCTCAGTATTGCCCGGTCGTTTGAGGTTACAGCAGCAAAATGACGCGGTATGTCATCATCACTCCCGTGCGCGACGAAGAAGACCACGTCGAGGGGACCATTCAGTCGGTTATCGGCCAGACAATAAAGCCGACAGAATGGGTGATAGTTGATGACGGTTCGACCGATCGAACGGGTGCTATCCTCGATCAATACGCCGCTCAAGTTCCGTGGATTCGCGTCATCCACAGACCGAATCGAGGTTTTCGGAAGGCCGGTGGCGGGGTTGTGGATGCGTTCTACGACGGGTATTACTCCATCCAGTGCACAGAATGGGAGTTCATTGTGAAACTCGATGGGGATCTTTCCTTTTCTCCCTCCTACTTCGAGAATTGCGTTGCGCATTTCAGAAAGCGCCCTGAATTGGGAATTGGGGGCGGGGAAATCTATCACGACTTGGGCGGGCAGTTAAAGCGTGAAGCGAACCCTAGGTTCCATGTCCGGGGGGCAACCAAGATTTATAGGCGAGCCTGCTGGGAGGCAATAGGTGGTTTGATACGCGCGGCGGGATGGGACACCGTCGATGAAGTGAAGGCGAACATGTTGGGTTGGAAGACGTCGAGCTTTGAGGATCAGCGGCTCCTCCATCATCGCCTCACTGGGTCAGCAGACGGCTTGCTGCGTGACCGCGTAAAAAGCGGCTTGGCTTGCTTTACGTGTGGATACCATCCTCTCTTTGTTCTGGCTCGCTGTGTATACAGAGTGGGGAGAAAGCCTTATGTTATCGGCTCCCTTGCGATGCTGGCCGGGTTTCTCAAAGGCTATTTCACCAATACCGATCAGGTGAATGACAAACGGCTGATTAGATATATACGGGCGCAGCAACTAAGATGTCTCTTTGGACTAAAGACCATTTGGAGATAGTCTTCAAGCGTTCGGACCTCGATTGAAATCATATGTGTGGCATTTGCGGAAAACTCAATTTCGATCGGAGTAGCAGTATCGACGCTGCTCTAATTCCGGCGATGCTGGATACGATTCGACACGAGGTCCAGACGACCAGGGAACATATGTGCGAGGAGCGGTAGGTCTGGGCATCGCCGGCTCTCAATCATTGACCTGAACACTGGACATCAGCCGCTGTCGAACGAGAATGGCACTGTCTGGATTGTGTTCAACGGAGAAATCTACAATTACAAGGAACTCCGCGCCTTTCTCCTGGGGAAGGGGCACATTTTCAAGACTCAGACCGACACTGAGGTGATCGTCCATCTCTATGAGGAGCTAGGGCCCGGATGCTTGGAGAAGCTGCGTGGCATGTTTGCCTTCGCGATTTGGGACGAGAAACACTGAGACGCTTTTCCTGGCAAGGGACCGGGTTGGTATCAAGCCTCTTTACTATTGGCTGACTGACCGAGTCGCTGCTTTTCGCTTCCGAGATCAAGGCAATCTTGGCGGATCCGGCTGTCGACCGGCAGGTCGCGCCAGAGATTATTGACAGGTTCCTGACCTTCTTCTACCTGCCGGGAGAAGAAACTTTACTCAAGGGGGTGTCGCAAGCTCGCCCCGGGGCACTATCTGATCTATAAGGAACGGCAAGGCGGAGATTCGCGCAATATTGGGATCTTCGAACTTCGCAAAGCCAGCGAAAGGCCGAGCCGAAGTGAAGCCGAGAGACAGTTTAGTGGATTTGCTGGCCGAAACCGTCGAGCTTGCACATGATTGCAGATGTTCCGGTCGGCGTCCTCTTGAGTGGTGGAGTGGATTCTACGGCAGTCCTCAGTTTCGCCGTGGAAGCGGACAGACAAGGAGGTCAGCAGCTATACCGTAGGGTTCTCTGATCCGGGTGTTGCCGACGAGAGGCCCTATGCCAGATTGGCGGCAGAGACATTCGGTACGCGGCACCATGACATGACGATTAGCGGCGGCAGATTTTGCGGACTTCATGCCGACAATATGTGTGGCACATGGAAGAGCCCGTCTGCGAGCCGCCTGCTATTGCCTTGTACTACGTCTCGAAGTTGGCAAAGAACTATGTGAAGGTACTCCTCTCAGGAGAAGGCGGGGATGAGGCCTTTGCGGGCTACAGCAACTATCGCAATCTTCTGTGGCTGGAACGGGTGAAACGCGGTCTCTCGCCGCTGAACGGTGCCGCTCGCCGGGGGAATTTCTCTCGCCAATTCGCTGTTCCATTCGCCGCGGATGCGCAAAATACGCGCCACTGATGAAGGCGACTTTCCCCGACTACTACTACAGCCGGACATCGAACCCGTACCGATCCACTCGGAAACGGGCTAGGAAAGTTGTACTCTGCCGATTTTGCCGGCTCGATTGACCGTGAGTACACCCTCGAACCCATGCGCCGGCTGCAGGCGCATGTTCGCGGGCGAGAATACTCTTGATGCGATGCTCTACATCGACACCAAGTCCTGGCTGCCCGACGACCTGCTGATCAAGGCCGACAAGATGACGATGGCCAACTCGCTTGAACTGCGGGTCCCTTTGCTCGATCATAAGGTCCTGGAATTCGCGGCCGCTTTGCCTACAGACCTCAAGGTTCGAGGCTTTACCACCAAGTATCTCGCCAAGAAGGCTTTGGGGAGCCGGGTCCCAAAGGCTATCCTTAATCGCCGCAAGGCCGGGTTTCCGGTTCCTTACGAGTCCTGGCTGCGGAAGGAACTGAGGGGCTGGGTGCACGAAGTCTTGCTTGACCGAACGACCACGGACCGGGGTTATTTTACCACCTCCGTCCGTCCGGGAGTTGCTGGCCCGCGACGAGGCTAACGGCGGATACTCCAAGGAGATCTTTTCGTTGGTCACGCTCGAGCTTTGGCACAGGACCTTTCTGGAGCAAACAACAGCCTGTCCTAAATTAGGGTCAGGGCTTAGCCGTCACCATTTCGGATGCTTGTTTACCCATCGACAGATTTGTGCCATAGCAAGCGTCGAGGACGTCGAGGAGCACATTCTTCCAGGGGCGTCAAATTTGTTTCTCTGTAACCAGCCTGAGAGTGGTAGCCGAAACGGTGCGCTGAAATTGGCCGCACAAACGTTCTGGCGTATGCCGGGCCGTTTCGGGATCGCGCGCGTTTGGGCCCATCTTACTCATTGCGATGCGTGGTCTTTCACGACATCTCAGTCTCGGAGTCGCCATTTACACGGGGAATGGGCGTGAGTATCACCCCCACGTGACTTCGAGGCAGCGCTGAAATTTCTTACCCGACATTACAGTCCCTGTCTCGCTTAGCAGGATGTTCTGGCTGACTCTGATGGTCGAGGCCTTCCGCCGCGGGCGGTGCTGGTGACCTTTGATGATGGCTATGCCTCGGTTATGGAGTGGGCGGTGCCGCTCTGCAGCAAGTTTGGCGTGCCGGCTGTATTCTTCCTCAATGCCGCATTTCTCGATAACCAGCGATTTAGCTCCGGATAACCTTGTATGCTATGTGGCCAACGTGCTGGGAATGGAGACCATCAATGCTGCCGCGCGTGTTGTTAGGGGTACTCGACGGTCCTCAAACTGAATTCTCTAGCTGAGGTCTTTTCGCATTTTTTCCCTTCGATTTCACTGTCCGAGAGGAAAGCTCTTTCTCGAAGCCTTGACTCATTTGGGAGGGATTAATGAGCGCCAGTTGGCAGAGGAAAGCACGCCTCTACCTGACCCGCAAGCAGCTTTGCGAACTGGCGTCGTTGGATTTCGAGATCGGGAACCACACTTACACTCACGTGCGCTGCAGGTCTTTGACACCAGAGAACTTCGGCGAAGAAGTCGATAAGAACAAGATAGAGTTGGAGGCCATGTCGGAGAAGAAGGTGCGGTCTTTCAGCGTGCCTTATGGTTCCTCCGCAGATCTTACCAGGGACTTGGAGAGGCATCTTGAGGCTTTCCGGCCACGAGGCGGTCTTCCTTAGCGAAAGCGTGGCCAATCGCTCGGGGTGCCAATATGTTTCATCTTGATAGGGTCAGCTCCCGCGCCGATAGCGATGAGGATTTCTTTTTTGAACTTGAGATCCTGCCTCGGCTTCGCGCAATAAGAAACCGGCTTAGCGAAGTCGCAACTAAAACAGATCTAAGAAGAGGATCGCACAATCCAGCGAGTATCCGAAGTGGGAAATAGCAAGCGAAACAGATAGAGTTTGCCGCTGCTGCAGCGTACGAGAATCAATTTACCTTAGGAGAGCTTCTAATGACCCGCGACGAATTCCTCTTGGAGATGGACGAAATTCTCGGCCTGCCTTCCGGGACACTTCGGGGCCACGAAAAACTGGAGGAACTGCAGAACTGGGATTCCACCACCCTGATCACCTTGATGAGTCTGGCGGAGACCAACAATGGTGTGAACATGTCCCTCCAGCAGATCGTCGGCTGCTCGACAGTTGGCGACCTTCTGCGGCTAGCCGAAGTCGAAACCAGCACTTGCAACTGATCTTCTTGGTTTCGTCAACAGAAGCAGTGGCCAACCGATCTCGATTTCTTGAGGCGTCGGTGTCGTTGGCTGCGAGTCTTCTGTAGAGGAGGCTTACCTTGGCATCAGACACTGACATCTTACAAGTCGGGACAACGCGAGCCCTCCAGTTTCCTGTCGCGATATCGGATATCCTACGGAAGCGCGAGTCTATAAAGAAGGAGTTGCTCAAAGGAGCGAACCTCATCCCAACCCGAATCGCCATCCTGGGCGGTTCCACGACAACTGAAGTTAGGAACATGCTGGAGTTGTTTCTCTTGGCGCAGGGAATTCAGCCTAACTTCTACGAATCGGGATACAACTGCTACTGTGAGGACGTCCGTTTCGAAAATCCCGATTTGTGGAGTTTCAGGCCCGACATTGTTTTTATCCACACCACCTGGCGCAACGTGTCTCAATTCCCCGCATTGATGGAGGACGAAGCAGAGATTGAGCGGCGTGTCGAAGGCGAAACCGCCAAGTTCGAAGCTCTTTGGGAGAAAGTACACACCGAGCTTGGCGCACTCATCATCCAGAATAATTTTGACCTGCCGCACCTCAGACCCCTCGGGAATCTGGAAGCTTCGCAAGCATTTGGCCGCGTTAACTTTCTGTTGAGGTTAAATGCCAGTTTCGCAGGCTATGCTCGCAACCATTCACGTTTCTTGATTAATGACATCCTCTATCTTTCCGCACAAGTGGGCCTAACCGCCTGGGTCGGGCACAACTACTGGTATAACTTTCATATGGCGCTGAGTCCGACAGCTACGGTAGCTCTAGCTCAAAATGTCGCCGGAATCATTAAGTCGGCCTACGGAAAGTCTAAAAAGTGCCTGATTCTCGACTTGGACAACACGCTGTGGGGTGGGGTCATCGGTGACGACGGCGTGCAGAATCTCATTCTTGGTCGGGACAACGCGATCGGCGAAGCATTCTTAGACTTTCAACAATACGTAAAGGAATTACAGCGACGGGGAATCATTCTCGCAGTCTGCTCCAAGAATGACCCTGAGAACGCCCGGGAGGGTTTCTCGCATCCTGACAGTATATTAAAGCTGGAGGATTTCGGGGCATTTAAGGCTAATTGGAATCCAAAGCCCCAGAATATCCGCGAGATCGCCCAGGAGGTCAATATAGGTCTTGATAGCTTGGTGTTCGTCGATGATAACCCCGCCGAGAGGGCCCTGGTAACAGATCAGCTGCCCGAGGTGGCTGTGCCAGAGGTTGGCTCCGACGTTTCCTGTTTCGCACAGATCCTCGAACACGAGCGATACTTCGAAGTGGACAAACTGGTACAGGATGACCTCAGTCGCTCGTCCTACTACGGATCAAATTCTCAGCGGAGCAACTACCAGGCCAATTTCGACAATTATGGTGACTTCCTCGCGTCGCTCGAGATGACTGCGGAGATAGGTCCTTTTCCCCCAGTCTATCTCGATCGAATCACGCAATTAATCAACAAGACCAATCAGTTTAATCTGACGACCAGGCGATATACGAGAGCCGAGATTGAGTCCATCGCTCAGGACCCTTCTTTCCTGACCCTTTATGGACGGCTGGCCGATAGATTTGGTGACAACGGCTTGGTGTCGGTTCTGATCGGCCGGGTATGGGAAGAAACCCTCCACCTGGACGTTTGGCTGATGAGTTGCCGAGTGTTTAAGCGAGAAATGGAATTTGCTATGTTTGATGCTTTGGTTGAAGAGTGCCAAACGCGGGGCATTCGCAAGATCGTTGGCGTCTACATCCCAACCAAGAAGAACAGCATCGTGGCTGACCATTACGCCAACATCGGTTTCACTCGTGTTGACGGAACGTCTCAAGACCGCGAGTTCTGGCACTATGATGTGCCGCGAGTTTATTCGGCGAAAACACAATACATTCTAAGGACCGTGAAAACACTCTCAGCAGTTGCGAATGTTTAGCTGTCGATTGGCCCGTCGCTTAGTCAGAAGCGATAAGTTGATACAAGCATGAAGTTCGAGGTGGCATTGCAGGGTGAAGCACAAGTCACGCGGTCTGAGGACGGGCCGCAGCACCTGGATGGCTGCCCGGCTTCCATGCCATTTGGTTGTGTGGGACCATTGTTGAGTCAGAATGGCGTTCTCCATCATTTAGGCTTTGCGGTAGGGTCGATTTCGAAGGTGGCCGAGCAATTTGCGACGTCGACGGCGGCATACTGGGATGGCAAAGTGATTTACGATCCACTGCAGCGAGTCCGAGTGGCTTTCTTTCAACCTCGCGATGCCCGTAATCCAGTCTTTGAGCTGGTAGAGCCGGCTTGCGATAGCTCGCCAGTGAGCAATTTCCTCAAGAGGGGACCCGGATTACACCACGTCTGTTATGAAATCGACGACTTGGAAGCAGCTCTTCGCGACGCTCGATCCACGCGCTTTGCGATCGTGGCTGCTCCCGAGCCAGCAGTTGCGTTCGACGGCCGCAGAATTGCCTGGGTTTGTGCCAGGAGCCGCTTATTGATGGAGTTGCTGGAGCGTGAACGGAAGTAGCGGACGAATACCTCTCAGGGCACAAAAACCGAATGTGGAAGCATCCGTATCTTGGCGCACCCCGTTCATACAGGCTCGCAGTTGAGAGTGTTGCTGTCCACGCAGGACGAGACATGAGATCAGACCTCACGCCGAACTCAACTTGGGAAGTCGAAGTGGATCGTGCAACACCTGCCGACTGGTCTCAGATGCTCGACTTGTTCGACGACGCAAGCATCTATCAGACGTGGTCTTATGGCTCAGTCCACTGGGGAGAACAAAACCTCAGCCATCTTGTCTTGAAACGAGGTGGCGAGGTATTGGCAATGGCGCAGATCAGGATCGTTCGTCCAACAAGGTTCAAGTTCGGCATGGCGTACCTGCGATGGGGCCCTCTGTGGGAACGGCGGGGCAGGCCGCTTGATTCAGAGGTTTGTACCTATATGGCGCGTGTTGTGGAAGAGGAATACGTCAGCAAGCGAAAGCTGCTCTTGCGCATCCTGCCAAACGCTTTCGTGAGTTCGCCACGCGCCGCTGTGATCCAGTCCGCCTTTAGCACGTTCACACGTGAAACTCCCGTCGCTGACAATACATACAGGACTTTCGTGCTGGATCTTGCTCCAGACCTCGAAGAGTTGCGGAGGAAGCTCGACAAGAAGTGGCGAAATCAGCTCTCGCGCTCCGAACGGAACAACCTAAGAATCATCGCGGGAAACGGTTGTGACGAATATCGAATTTTCTGCCTGATGTACAACGAGATGAGAAAGCGCAAGACGTTCGAGACCACTGTGGACGTCGAAGAATTTGAGAGGATGCAACAAGACTTGCCAGAGTCCCATCGCATGCAAGTCCTGATTTGCGAAGACCAGGGTGTCCCGGTGGCGGGTCTGGTGGCCTCGGTTATGGGTGATACGGCAATTTATCTGCTGGGCGCGACGAGCGACGCCGGATTGAATTCAAAAGGCGCCTACCTACTGCAGTGGACTCTAATCAAGTGGCTAAAAGAGAATGGCATCAAGTGGTACGACTTGGGCGGCATCGATCCCGAGCGCAACCCGGGCGTATACCACTTCAAGAGAGGATTGTCCGGCGCAGACATGACTCAAATGAATCCCCTGAGAGCTTGCACGAGTGCTATGTCTTCGGCGGCTGTCAGAGCCGGTTTTGCCGTGCGCGACACAGTGCGGGCCTGCAGAGTTGCCTTACAATTTGTCCGTCCTTTCATCCCGCAAGCAAGCGGAGAATAGGCCGAAGATTTTCTCTCCATTCATGGATATTTCTGTCGTCATCGTTGGCTGGAATGCCAGACACTACTTGGAGCTGTGTCTGGAGAGCTTGGAAAAAGCGCCTCCTCGCCGCAGCATGGAAACGCTGGTGGTGGACAATGCGTCGAGCGACGGCTCTGTGGAGATGATTGAGGCCCGGTTCCCCTGGGTCAGACTCATCAAGAGCCCAGAGAACGTGGGTTTTGCCAAAGGCAATAACTTAGCGATACGGGAATGCCAAGGTCGGTACATCGCTCTGGTAAATCCTGACGTGATTGTTTTTCCGGGCTGCCTGGATGCCCTGGCAGATTTCCTCGACCAGAATCCCAAAGTAGGTAACGTGGGGCCGCGCGTCTTGAATCCCGACATGACATTGCAGAGTTCGTGCCGGCGATTTCCGACGCTGTGGAACAATTTTTGCATCGGCCACCGGTCTAGCGAAGGCGTTCAAGAATTCCCGCTTCTTTCGCTGGCGAGCATATGTTCTACTTTCCGCATGACCGGACGATGGCGGTGGATGTTCTTGTGGGTTGTTTCTCGATGATCCGTCGTGAAGCCTTTGAGGCCGTCGGCTTGCTGGACGAAGAACTGTTCATGTATGGCGATGATGTGGATTGGTGCCGGCGTTGTTGGAAGGCTGGATGGGAGGTGGTTTTCTTCCCCGGCGCACAGGCAATCCATGACCGCGGCAAAATCACGGCACCGTATCCCGTCCGCTTTGCGGTCGCACAACAACGATCGGTCCTCTACTATTGGCGCAAGCATCATGGCTTTTTCGGATGGCTGGGAATCGGGATCATAATACTTTTCCATCACCTTCTTCGTTACGTGGTCGCCGTTCTGGCAGGTTTCGCTAATTCCCAACGACGCGAACAAGACGACGTACGAAAACAGGTAAGTGCCGCCTGCGTTCGGGCGGTTTTGTCGGGGAGCGTTCCACGCAAGGCCTAAAACGGCAGATAAGTATCTGTGACCATGGGCATTTCGACTTCCGTCTCGCGCCTTGGGTCTTACTACACCCGTAACGGCTTCTGGGCGACAATCCGTCGGGCCGGACTCTGCGGCACGACGGGCGCTGTTTTCAAACCGCATGGTCGTTTTTTATTGTGATCTTCGAGGCAGATCTCGCCTCCGACCGGCTTCCCGAACGCTCTGAAGGTGGAGCAGAAACGGAGCTCCGTTGAACTTGGCACGCACGACCTTAAGACGAGATTCTCTCGATTTCGAATCCGGAATTGACCCGCCGACGCATGAAAGAAAGATTCGACAAAGGGGCATTGCTATGGTTGATCAAGTCCGGAAGGGGAACTCGCGGGTTACGGTTGGACTCTGCGAGGGCGAACCATCGAGCCCCATTATTTTCCCCTAGGCGAAGATGATACGCATCTCTTTCGATTTCCACGTGTTTCCACAATATCGTGGTCGGGGAGTGAATCCATCCTTGGTAATCCATATCCTCCACACTCTGTCGACGGAAACGGTAGGCCGTGCGTTTATTGAAGCTGCAGAGTGGAACCATGCCCAGTTGTCATCTCTAGGAAAAACCCCATTTCGTCGCTTGGGTTCGGCCCGGAAGACTGCGATTTTTCGTCACGCAATAGTATCTTGGGTCGGGACCAAAACCTGTATGGCTACCCCAAACGCCGAATTTCCGGCAATTCCCAAAGCCCCGCCGCAGAGGCAATCGTCTGTGTAATATTTACACCGTAACCTAAGAAAGTGGTTACCGACGTTACATGTGAGTCACATTGCGAAGGTCAGCATCGAGTCTGCTTGTGGCAATCTATCCCCATGATACACGATCGCCGCACAGCATTCGGCTGCACCGATGTCTTCGTGAAGAACCTCAGTCTGGTCGACAGGACAAAACAGGATAGACGGCATAGCCAATTTGGCATCATATTCCACTTCTTGGGGATTTGTGTTTTGTCTTTGATTTCCGTGAACGCCGCCGCCCAGCACACTTACTACATCTCGAAGACCTCGGGCTCAGATTCCAATACTTCGACGCAGGCTCAGTCTAAGTCCACTCCTTGGGCGCACTTGCCAGGCATGCAAAGTTGTGTTTCAAACTGTGCGGCTTACAGACCAGTAGCAGGAGATAGGTTTATCTTGAGAGGTGGGGATACATGGGTCGCTAGCGATTTAGGAATTGACTGGGAATGGAGCGGAACAAGCGGTTCCCCAATTTACATTGGCGTCGACCAGACTTGGTTCGCAGGAGCGGCGTGGACTAGACCTATCTTCAATTGCCAGACTACGGCATGCGGGACTTATAACTTCGCTGTTATCTGGCTTGCTGTGAACTACACTACTCTCGACAACATCGAGATCACAGGATACCAGCAATCAGGCGGCACGAATCTTGTCGCCACTTATGGCAACTACAACGAGGTTGAGCACCTATACATTCACGGATGGTCTCGCACTTCTGGAAGTAGTGGAAATAACTCGTATGCCCTAAGTAACAATTGGAGCGGCGGAGGTGGAATCGGAACAAAGTTCCACGACAACGTGATTGACGGGTCGGATTCTCCCAACAAGGATTTCATGGGCGGAATCCTGCACGGCGATCAAGTCTATAACAATGTGGTCCGCTATGTTTACAACGGCATGAATGGACTCTTTAACGACATTTATGGGAACCTGGTAGAGTTTAACTACGTTGCGACTAGCGGCGATCACTGCAACATGGTTTTCTTTCAGGGCCTCTTCACGGCCACGACGGGATACGTCTACAACAATGTAATCCGACACTCTGGATGTGCGGGTGGTTCTACTCTATGGTTGTTGGGCAATGCGAATTGTTCTCCCTGTACTATGTACGCCTACAACAACGTGATCTATGACACTGCCGGAGATTTTGACCCTGTGAACATTCCGGTCGGAAATCACCCCGGCAACAGCGGCGGTCCATTCTACATCTATAACAACACGCTTGAGGCTGGAGGAAACGACTCCATAGGAAATGGCGAAGCGTCTCAGAGGTTTACAACCTACTACGCTAACAACCACTTCATCAACGTTGCCAACGCTTGTCTGGCGACAGGTACAACCTGCACCAACAACGGCGGCAATCTAATTCAGACAGCGGCTCAGGCTGCGGCAAGCGGCTATAACGCCAACCAGACCTATGCGTATTCGCCCACCTCAGCCAACAGCCCAACAGTCGGTATCGGGAATAATTACAATTCCCTGTGCTCCGGCAACCTAGCTGCGTTGTGCAGCGACACGACGTACCCGACCTACGATTCAGTTAATCACCTCGTTGTGCTGCGCACGGTAAACCCACGGCCCGCTTCTGGGCCATGGGATGCCGGAGCCTATGAATATGCAGGCGGTGGAGATCCGCCGGCGCCTCCTACGAGCCTGATCGCGATGCCTCAATAGTGCAATGCGGTCGTGAGGTTGCGGGCTTGGGATTGCAGCTGCAATGTTTCTTAGTATCCTCTCTGGATGCCGCAGCATTTATAGGAGCCCGCTACGGTATTTAGAGGATCGCGCGATTTCGGCCGCGGCGTGCGGTTGTCCGCCAGGTCCGAACCGGGGCTGTTCCGTCTCTGACGGCGGCCATCGCAAGTCGGTTTGAACCGATTACCAAGAATCGACTATGCCAATACTAAGTAATCATACGGGTGAGTCTTCCCGACCGAACTGAGACTACGAGATCCTTTGGCCCGGCTTGGGATATTGGAGCGTACCAGTTTTAGGCTGGCGATCCGCCCGCTCTACCCAGTAATCTTGTTGCCTCTCCGCGGTGAACCCGTCTTCCTCCTAAATATAAAAGATCCGTACCGCGCTGACCTAGCGGCATAGCTCAGGTGGCTGATACGAGAGCGCCCGGTTGAAGCCTTGTAACTAGCTGAAAGAGAACGCATACTCACGGACGGTCCAACTCTGGGAACCAATCCATCTATCGGACGCACAACCCCCAGTATCTGAGGGGCGACGATGTCTCCCACTGATCCTGACCAATGCAACCCAAAGACTTCCGATTTGGTGGTGGCTCGCCGGAAACGATCCTGCATCCGCTAGTGGCGATAGGGATGCTGGTCGCCATCTTGCTGATACTGAGCCTTCCGCGGAATAAAGCTGCCGCACCTTTTCTGTTTGCTTTTTTCACCATACCGCTTCGACAAGTGCTCGTGCTGGGAGGCCTGCACTTTACGATGCTTCAGATTCTTATCTTGACGGTATTGGCTCGAATGGTTGCCTATAAGAACGAGTCTTCAGAAGGGAGGTTTCCTGGCGGTTTCAATACTTTGGACAAGCTCGTAATGCTCTGGTCGTTATCCGCCCTATTCATGTTTTGTCTTCAGTTTACGGATACGCAAGCGTTGGTGAAGGGCTTGGGAGATCTCCTGGATATCTTGGGTGGCTATCTGGCAATGAGATTTCTGATTTCCGACCGCGAGGCAGTGTGGCGCGCAGTAAGGGTGCTGGCCACAATTTGCGTCATTCAAGGCGCATGCATGATTAGCGAACAGTTCACTCGACAAAATGTGTTCGGTTTTCTCGGAGCTAGTTCACCCACGATGAGAGACGGCCACACTCGTTCCGAGGGAGTGCTGGGCACTCTCTACGGCGGGGTGTTCGCTGGCGTTTTGATCCCCTTGTTTATCTGGCTGTGGGCGGAAGGGAAGTCTCGGATGACGGCGTGCGCGGGACTGATCGGGGCTACGGCCATGGTGTTCGCGTCTCACGCGAGCACTTCATGGATGGCCTACGGCGGAAGCCTGGTGGGTCTTGGCTTCTGGCCCCTTCGCAAGCGGATGCGACTGGTCCGATGGGGACTTGTGGCCATTTTGCTGGGATTACACCTCGTTATGCACGGACCTGTTTGGTCACTTATTGAAAAGATTGATCTGACCGGCGGCTCATCCAGCTATCACCGCTACATGTTGGTAGATAATTGCATTCGGCATTTCAGTGACTGGTGGCTTATCGGATACAAGTCTTACGGCGACTGGGGCTTTGACATGTGGGACCTCTGCAACCAGTTTGTTGCTGTGGCTTTGACGGGAGGGCTTGTGACCCTGGTCCTTTTTGTAGCGATTTACAGCAGAAGCTTCGGGGCGATTGGGACGGCAAGGAACCATGTGGACGGGGACCGCGGGCAGGAATGGCTCCTCTGGTGCTTGGGCGCGGCCCTGTTTGCCCATGTGGTGGCGTCCTTTGGAATTAACTATATGGTTCAACTGATGATGTGTTTGTCCTGCCTGCTGGTCTGTATTTCCGTAGCAACCTGCGATGCAACGAAGGCCACGGTTCGAAGCGTGGGTGTGATGCAACTCGAGCGGTTCCCAGCCGCTCCCGACGCAGCGTGGACTGATCTGGTGCTCAGCGAGACAAGAGGGCGATTTTTCGAAGCGTGATTGGGCGCATTCCTGGGGAGAGACAATTCTTGGCTCCGAAGCACTGACCCCTGAATAGGAACTGACCGAGCGTAGGCACCGAGGCAGACAACGGAGAGAGAGGAACGAGCCCGTGCGGGTATTGTACAGTTTTCCAAATAAGCTCGGAGCAGACAGGATCTGTTATACCGCCTGGCAACAAGTGAATGGCTTGGCAGCTGCGGGAGCGGAGCTCTTGGTAGTTCCAGGCGTGCTGCACCGGCCAGTCCCGGCGGGAGTGAAGGTTTGCCCGACGCTTGCCCGAGGCAAAGCTCGTATTTCCTATAAGCTTGTGGGAAGTCTTCGCGCCTGCGCCTGGCACGATTGGATTGTTTCGCGACGTCTTGAGAAAATGGTGGGGCAAATCGATATTATTCACACTTGGCCCTTGGGAGCACTCGAGACGCTTAAGACGGCCGCCAGGCTCGGAATTCCCACCGTACTGGAGAGGCCCAATGCCAATACCCGCTTTGCAATGGAAGTGGTGCAAGCAGAGTGTGAGCGGCTGGGAGTGACCCTTCCGCGCGATCATGAGCACGCCTTTAATGCAGAGAAGTTGGTCAAAGAGGAAGAGGAATATAGACTAGCCGATCGTCTCCTGTGCCCCTCCGACTTTACTGCAAGAACCTTTCTCGATAAGGGGTATGCAAGGGAGAAGTTGGCTCGGCATATCTATGGGTTTGACGAAAAAGTTTACTATCCCAGCCGCGAGCCGAGGGATCCGAAACGCGGACTGACGATGCTGTTTGTGGGGGTTTGCGCGGTGAGAAAGGGTGTCCACTATGCGCTGGAGGCGTGGCTGCAATCCCCAGCCTGTCAAGACGGGACCTTTCTAATCGCTGGGGAGTTTCTGCCCACCTACGCTGAAAGACTCGCTCCCATGCTTTCGCATCCTAGTGTCCGCGTTCTTGGACATCGGAACGACGTGCCGGACTTGATGCGAAAGAGCGACATCCTGGTTCTTCCTAGCATTGAGGAGGGCTTCGGCCTAGTCATCACGGAAGCGATGGGAAGCGGATGTGTGCCTCTCGCGTCAGAAGCTTGTACGGAAATCTGCAAGCATATGGAAACGGGCCTCATGCATCGTATAGGAGACGTTGAAGCACTAACCCAACACATCAGCATGTTGCATGAAGATCGGGCTCTTCTGGGGAGGCTACGTGCAGCGTGTCTGCGGGTTGTCCCAGAGATCACCTGGACAGCGGCGGGCGAAAAGCTCCTTCAGGTCTATCGCGAAACGATTGCGGCCTATAGAGCAGGTAAGGCCCGCGAGAGCGGTCGCGCTCGACGGGTCGTCGCTATCGAGGCATGAGCCTGGCTTCGCTGTTTCTACCCGTTCGACTGGTCGGGCCAGAAAACCCAAAGCTGATTAAATCGGAACAGATCAGGTCATGAATCCAAAAGTATCCGTCGTTATCCCGACCTATAACCGGGCAGACAAGGTTCGTGCGACCGTCGAAAGCGTCCTGGCCCAGACATTCTGTGATCACGAGGTCATCGTCGTAGATGACGGATCCTCCGATGGCACCGAGCAAGTCCTACGGCAAGCTTTTGGCGATCGGATCCGTTACTACCCACAAGCCAATCAGGGTGCGAGCGTGGCGCGGAACAAGGGAATCGAGGAAGCACGCGGCGAATGGATTGCATTTCTGGACTCCGACGACCGCTGGGAAAGGGACAAACTCGAGTGGCAGTTTAAGGCCTTGGACCAATTTGGTCACTGTGCCAGCTGTTATACGGATATCCGATTTTTCAACCACCCGGAGACACGAACCCTATTCCAGATGGCTGCTGAGGACGGCTGCCGACACGAAGGAATGATGGGTGTTACCCCTGACGTGCTGCAACGGTTGGTAAGACCAGGGGGCGCGGGAATGGTGGTCTGCCTGTCTTCTCTGCTGGCGCGGGCCGATGTGGTGAGACGAACGGGAGGATTTGACCCCCACCTGCTGTATAGCCAGGACAGTGAATTCATGTTCAGGTTAGCCATGCTTACGGGCTTCTGCCACGTCAACCGGCCGCTCGTCTGGTTCGACCGATCGCCCGCGGAGATTCGCCATGTTGGAGTGAGCTCAGATTGGAACAGGATGGATTTCTTCCTGCAAGATAGTCAGCGTCGGCTTGAAGGGCTCTTGCGCCTAAGCGAAAGCCTACCTCGACCGGTGCGGAAGCTCATTCGTGAGCAGCTGTGCTCCATCCACAGTGGTTGGACTAACTGGTACTTAGAGGCCGGAGAGTACGGAAAAGCCCGCGAAGCAGCCAGTAAAGCGGTACAGATGGACCTGACGCGTAACATCGCATTGAAATGGCTGCTGACCTGGATGAGTCCCCAGTTGGCACGTCGCACCGTCCGACACCATCTGGGCAGAAAAAAGAGTCCGCTCCCCACCGTTTGAGGAGTTCCGTTGGAGATGCACTAGGCATATGAACAGAATTGTCTCATTAGCCGTAATCTCGGAACCAGAAACCGCTGCTGATCGTAAGCGTGTGGCGATCTCTGGCGATCATGGGCGGGATCAGTGTCCTATTTGTGAGCAAACGGGTGCGCGGCGGTGGCTCCGGGCGCCTGACCGGCTGCACGGGAGACAGGAACAGTACACATTGCTGCGTTGCCCTGGCTGCTCACTTGTCTGGTTAAGTCATCCGCCGAAGCCCGAAGACATGCATTTGCACTACACAGACGCTTATCACAAGCTGATCTCGGCAGGCGGCCAGAACTCGCCCCAACGCTGGCGCGAGCGTAAAGCTACGCTGACGCACTACAAGCAATCCGGCGCCTTGCTCGATCTGGGATGTAGCTCGGGGTCGTTCCTGGAGTTCATGCGCAGCAAGTCTTGGGAGCTACATGGTATTGAGATGTCGGCTGAGGGTGCGAGAACAGCCGAGGCACGGAGCGGCGCTGAAGTGTTTGTCGGCGATATTCTGGACGCGTCCTTCCCGCGGGAAAAGTTTGACGTGATTACCTGTTTCGACGTGCTCGAACATCTCTACGAGCCGCGGCGGGTGATAGGAAGAGTCGCAGAGTGGCTGAAACCGGGTGGCATTTTCTACGTCCTCGTGCCCAATGTGGATGCCGCAGAGGCCCGGGTATTTGGGAGCTACTGGCATGGTCTTGAGATGCCACGTCACCTCTTCCACTACACGCCTGTCTCCCTCTCATTCCTGGCTGAATCGGCAGGGCTCCAGAACGTATCGCTCGAAACACGGCGGAATCCCGCGGTAGGGACCAGTCTGCGTTACGTCTGGGATGATGTTTCCCGCGCTGTGGGAATCCATAAAACGCCAGCAGCATACCGGGGCGACGCCGGCCTTGCCTGGAAAGCGTCGCGAAAGCTGATGCGTATGACTGTCTTGCGCGTCTTGCTGGCTATGGCTCCCCTGGTGGGTGGAGGGGAGTCCATCCATGCCGTCTTTCAGAAGCCTTCGTGAACGCTGGAACCATCTCAAAGGATCAACCTGTGCAGCACTCCGACCACCACCGGCCGTTTGAGGACCCTATAAACCTATTTCCGAGGGCGCTTATCAAGATGTATAGCGTCTGGGTCAGCCGGACCTATCCATTTGCCTCAATAGGGCGCGATGTATCGTTTCACTTCACCAGCAAGGTGAGTCGCCAAAGGGCGAGCAGAATCGCTCTTGGGAATTCGGTCAGAATAAGCGAGTATGCGTGGCTTAACGTCGCCACCGAAGATCCTACTGGTGAACCCACGATTAGGGTTGATGACAACTGCATCATAGCCGTTGGCAGTATTCTTTCCGCCAGGAACCAGATTCATTTAGAGCGCAATGTGAACGTGGCCCAACAAGTCTTAATCATGGATCACAATCACGCATACGAAGACGTCGACATACCCATCATTCAACAGGGTATTACAGAGGGCGGCAAAATCCGAATTGGCGAAGGAACCTGGATTGGGCATGGCGCGGCAATCTTATGCTCACGGGGCGAGCTGACAATCGGCCGGCATTGTATCGTTTCAGTTAACTCCGTGGTGATGCGAAGTATCCCTGATTACTCCGTAGTGTTTGGAATGCCAGCGACAATAATTAGGCAGTATGATCCGGAGAAACGGGCCTGGCGTATGGGTCAGCTTAAGAGTGAAGGCGCCGTAGATCGCAAAAATATCCTCGATCCCCGCCGCGCGAGCGGTGAGGCAACGCTTGTTCCACGTAGCCCCGTGGCCTTCCAACGTCAAGAGGTAACCAGTTGATGCTCACCACCAGTTCTGCGGCCAGATGCCCTTTGGTATTTGCTTGCGATGGAGGCTACGCGATGCAACTCGCAACGACTCTCCGATCTATCGCAGAAACAAATCAGAGAGGATGGCCCCTCGAAATATATATCCTCTCGTGCGGCTTCTCTGAAGATGTGAGGAGAAAAATCATTGATTCGCTGCCAAAGGAATCGTGCTCAATCCGTTGGGTGCCTGTGGAGTTGACCCCGTTTGCTGGGTTTTCGACACTTCGCCACATCTCGAGCGTGACCTATGCGCGACTACTGATTCCCAGCATCTTGCCGGACGCTGCCTCCAAGGCGCTCTACCTCGATGCCGACATTCTCGTATTGGACGATTTGAGCCCGATATTGGAGGCGAACCTCGACGGCGCCGTTGTGGGGGCTGTCTTGGACGAGCGTCTTGACAGCTACATCAAAATGGGTAACAGAACAAGCTGCACAGGCACGCCTTTGCCTAGTGTCCGAGATTATTTCAATGCGGGGGTCCTTCTAATTGATGTGGCTACCTGGCGAGCGCAACGAATACCCGAGAGGGCACTGGAGTATCTGGAGCGATATCCTAATTCGACGTATTCGGATCAAGACGCACTAAATGCGGCCTGCGACGGCGCGTGGAAAAAGTTGGATCCCAGATGGAACTACTATCAGATTGATCTACCAAAGCGTATTACAGATTTGAGCGCCGCCCAGCGGCCGGGCGTCATTCACTTCCAGGGGTGGCAGAAGCCATGGGACCCAGTTTCTCTCAATGTGAATGCTGACTTCTATGACAGCTTTCGAGGTCGCACATTATTCGCGCGCACGCCGGCAGAAAAGCTGTGGCATATTCCTATAGTTATGTGGTCGCGATTTAAGAAGAGCTGTAAAGCGGTCTGCAACTGTCCTGCCACATTTGGAGTCGCTCCGATCACTACAACCGGCTAACGGACATAATGCCCGTAGGCGCTTGTCTGCCTAACGGCCTGCCTAGCGCGTCAGGAAAATGGGAGGAGATGCGGATGGTTGAGAAATTGTCACCTCTGGTGAGCATAGTTACTCCGGTTTATAACAATGCGGACGATCTTCCGGAATGCATTGAAAGCGTTCTGGCGCAGACTTACCAGAATTGGGACTACACCATCGTCAATAATTGCAGCACAGATGGGTCGGGGGAAATCGCTCGCCGATATGCCGCGAAGGACCCGAGGATCAGAGTTCTCGATAACCAGCAGTTCTTACGGGTGATTCCCAACCATAACCATGCGTTACGGCAGATTTCTCCGGAAAGCAAGTACTGCAAAATGGTTTTTGCGGATGACTGGATCTTCCCTCGTTGCATAGAGGAAATGGTTGCTGTGGCTGAGGAGCATCCCTCCGTAGGGATTGTTGGGGCGTACGGCTTGGAGAACTACGGAGCGGATGATTGTCCAAGAGGTTTGGTCGTATGGACGGGACTGCATTATCCCAGCGACCTTGTATCAGGTCGCGAGGTCTGCCGCCTCATGTTTCTGAAAGATCTGTACGTGTTTGGATCGGCAACATCTGTTCTCTATCGCTCTGACCTTGTGAGGCGCCATGACCCTTTTTATAACGAGTCAAATTTCAACGCCGACAGGGAAGCCTGCGCCCTGTTCCTCAAGAGTTGCGATTTTGGTTTTGTCCATCAGGTCCTTACTTTTACACGCGTGAGGCCAGGGTCGCTGGTAACGATGGCAATTGACATGCAAATGGACTTCGGCTGTAGGCTGCACACGCTGGTGACGCATGGGGGGGATTTTCTGACTCCTGCGGAGTTGGCCGCCTGCCGAGACCGCCTTTTGGATAATTACTACAATTTTCTCGCGGTAAGTGTCATGCGGGGCCGCCGCGACCAGAAGTTCTGGGATTTTCATAAGCGGAAGTTGAACGAAACGGTTGGCTTTAGCCGTAGTCGCTTGGCCGGAGCGGTACTAAAAAGGTTGTGCAGGGCCGCGCTCAACCCGTACGAAACCATCGAGAAGCTGCAAGAGAGAAGAAATCGTCGCAGAACCTCAGACGGCTCGCGAGCTGACGGTTCCAAGCAGACCATAACTCCGCCCTCGATGGAGAATGGGGCCAACGCCCCGGTGAGGAACTAAGGCAGTGAGCCGTGAAAAGCCGAAGGTTGCTTTTTTTGGGCATTTCGGTTCAGACAATTTCGGGAATGAGAGCACCCTGCTGGCGATGCTCGAAAACCTTCGCCGTCTGGCGCCGGATACCGGCTTCAATTGCATTTGCTCGCATCCCGAAACTGCTGCGGCAGCCTACAATATCGCTGCCATTTCCAGCAGGGGGGCCATAGTTAAGCCGTGGAATCTCCACAATCCGGTGGCAAGATTGGCGCGCAAAGTCGTTGTTGGCATACCAAGTGAGGTATTTCGCTGGCTGCAAGGCTTCAAAACGCTGTGGAGCACTGACGCGCTGATTGTCCCCGGAACGGGTTTGCTAACGGATGCTTACACTTTCCTCAATTGGGGGCCGTATGACCTGTTTCGGTGGTCGGTTACCGCGAAACTGTGCCGCTGCCAAGTTCTGTTCGTAAGCGTCGGCGCCGGCCCGGTCTACACTCGCATAGGCAGGTTCTTCATCAAGACTGCGTTATCGCTGGCAGACTTTCGCTCCTACCGGGATGTTTCGACTCAACAATATCTCGCGAGCCTTGGCTTTCCAGCCGGCCGCGATCCGGTTTATCCGGACTTGGCTTTCAGCTTGCCGCCGACGGCAAATCCTGGTCGCCAGCACACCAAATCAGCCAGGCCGGTTGTCGGTCTTGGACTGATGGAATATGCCGGAAAGTATAGCGTCGCCAATCCGACCAGCGCCGTTCCTTCAGCTTACATTGCGAGCCTTGCGGAATTCGTGAAGTGGTTGCTGGACCATGGTTGCGACATCCGATTGCTGATTGGCGACTTGGTGGACGTTCGTGTGACGCAGGAGTTTAGACGGTTGTTGGAGCAATCTGGAGCATATGACCCGGAGCGAATCATCGATGAGCCGGCCCAGTCTGCGGAGGTACTCATGTCGCAACTCGCGGCGACGGACTTCGTAGTAGCCACCCGTTTTCACAATGTCCTGTTATCGCTGCTTCTGAACAAGCCCGTGATCGCCATTTCTTTCCACCACAAATGCTCTTCTCTTATGACCCAGATGGGGCTGGCTGAATACTGCCAGGACATCAACGACTTGAGTGCGGCTAGATTGATCGAACAATTCTGCCACCTTCAACAGAACGCCAGTTGCATAAAGGGGATGGTCGGCGAAAAAATCGGCGCCTGCCAAGATGCCTTGGACGAACAGTACGGCATCATTCTCAGCGATATATGTCCTGACAGACAGCAAAACCACAGCCTAGTCCGACCTGACCCAAAGAACAGCTTCCTCTCGTGAGCCTGCCAATAGACCAATGCCGTATACGTACTCACTTCCAAATTCAACGTCATTTACCGAAGCAGGTCTACATGGATATACCTTCGGGCCGCTTTGCCAGACGGACCTCGACGTTTACTACATCAAGTCGGAAAAAGGTCACGACACCTTCATGGTGAGCAAGAAGATCACCCGTACATATTACGTTCTCTCCGGAGAAGGGCATTTTACGATAGACAATCGCCGGTACGATGTGTGCCCGGGTCTGCTGGTGGAGGTCCCGCCAAAGGTGGAATACTCCTATTCAGGAAAAATGACGCTGATAGCGTTCGCCCGGCCGCGCTGGTTCAGCGGTAACGACCGGCACACGAGGTGGAACCCGGATGTTCCTGGCGATGGTTTCACTGCGTTGCCACGCCACCAATCGAGGGTGGCACGACTGTTGGCACTCTTTCGAAAGCTAGGGCCAAGAATTTCGGCAAAGCGGCTATTTAGGGTAGGAGGATTACGATGGAACAAGCCACTGGCGTCTATTACAAAAGAGACTTTTGGGCAGACGAAAACCTGAAATACCAACGACCCCACTTTCGGCTTGAAAAGGCAGCGCGAGCTCGTCAACAAGATTGCGAATGGAAGGGAGTGCGATCTTTTGGATGTGGGGTGCGGACCGGCGGCCCTGATGCAGCTTCTGGATCCGAATATCCATTACTACGGAATTGACATCGCTATCCACGAACCGTCGCCCAATCTGGTTGAGGCGGACTTTGTTGAAGGTCCCATCAAGTTTAATGACAAGCAGTTTGACATCATCGTTGCGCAGGGCGTGTTCGAATACATCGGCAATGTGCAACGACAAAAGCTGGCGGAGATCCGGGACCTCTTGAACGAGGGTGGCACCTTCGTCGCGACCTATGTCAACTTCGACCATCGCAACAAGAATATTTACTGGCCATATAATAATATTCAGCCCTTCAATGCGTTCCATCACAGTTTGACACAGTGTTTTCATGTCAATCGATATTTTCCGACCTCACACCGCTGGCATCATGATGAGCCTAGAGGGCGGCTTATGTGGGCAGTTCAAAGACACATTAACCTCAATATCCCTCTAATCAGCCGGTCATTCGGAGTCGAGTACTTCTTCATCTGTTCGAAGAAATAGAGCGTTGAGCAGATTGCGAAGGGCGATTGCACTAGCTTGCATTCTGCCGTGTGAATTCACCTACCAGCGATGATCTTTCAGCATACCAAGCTACCAGGGGTTTCCGAAATTCACTTAGAGCCCAAGCCTGACGAGCGCGGCTTCTTCGCCCGCACCTGGTGTCAGCAGGAATGTGAGGAGCGCGGCCTGAATTCCAAAATGGTGCAATGCAGCGTTTCGTTCAACACCCGGAAGGGGACGCTACGCGGCATGCATTTCCAGGCTCCGCCCCATGCCGAAGCTAAACTTGTGCGGTGCACGAGAGGCGCGATTTATGATGTCGTCGTCGATCTGCGGGCTGGGTCGCGCACGTACAAAGAATGGACGGCGGTGGTTCTTACAGCTGACAAGCGGAATATGGTCTATGTCCCGGAGGGATGTGCGCACGGGTTTTTGACTCTGTGCGACGAGAGCGAAGTGTTCTACCAGATGTCTGAGTTCTACAGTCCCGATTCAGCGCGAGGGGTGCGGTGGGACGATCCGGCATTCCAGATCATTTGGCCTGACCCAGTTGCAGTGATTTCAGAGCGGGACCGTACATATCCGGATTTCGAGCAGGTGCGATGAGTTTATTCAACAAATTCGCACCGGGAGAGCACGCAGCGATCGGCCAGGAGATGCACCGCTTCGCCGCCAGTCTCTATCCTATCTGCCGAAGCATCACCGGGGAGGGGATTCGGCAAACGCTGGCAGTGATCGGCGAGCGAATTCCTTTGCAAGTGTTCGAAGTACCCAGCGGCAGTCCTGTCTTCGACTGGGTGATCCCTAAAGAGTGGAACATTCGAGATGCGTATATTGCCGATGCTCAAGGAATACGCGTAGTTGATTTTCGCAAGTGCAACCTGCACGTCATGAACTACAGCGTTCCGTTACATGCGACGATGCCATTCAGCGAGCTTAAGCCGCATTTATTCACGATTTCCGAGCATGCCGACTGGGTTCCGTACCGTACGTCCTATTACAAGGAAGACTGGGGATTCTGCCTTTCGCATAACCAGATGTTGGCAATGGACGACCGGGCCGAGTACGAGGTGTGCATTGATTCAACGCTCGCAGACGGATTCCTCAACTACGGTGAATTTTACCTGCCGGGACAGACGACCGACGAGGTTCTTGTCTCATGTCATGTATGCCACCCTTCTCTGGCGAACGATAACCTATCGGGTATGACTGTTGCCACCTTTCTGGCGAAAGCTCTGTCGACACAGGATCTACGGTACTCATATCGCATTCTGTTTATTCCAGGCACGATCGGAGCCATCACGTGGCTCGCACGTAATAAGGAAGATGCCGAACGTATCCGTCATGGGTTGGTGCTGACTTGTCTTGGCGACTCTGCCGATTTTCACTACAAGAAGAGCCGGCAGGGAAATGCCGATGTCGACAGGGCGGCCGCCGTCGTTCTCAAGCACAAGAGCAAATCCGCAGAGGTGCTGGAATTTTCTCCTTACGGTTATGATGAGCGGCAATATTGCTCTCCGGGTTTCAACCTTCCCGTAGGTTGTCTCATGCGGAGCGTCTGGGGAACCTTCCCTGAGTATCACACTTCGGCTGACAATCTCGAGTTTATTCATCCGGCCCGGCTTGCTGAGTCACTTCAGGTTTGCCTATCAATCATCGACGTGCTGGAGGACAATCGACGGTACCGCAATCTGCTTCCTTACTGCGAGCCCCAACTCGGCCGGCGCAATCTTTATAGCTCCACCGGTGGCGGCCACACCATCGGGGAGGAGATCAACGCACGCCTCTGGGTATTGAACCTGTCCGATGGAGACGCACTCTTTACTCGATATTGCGGACCGGTCCGATATGCCGTTCGCTCTGATCCGTGACGCTGCTGAACTGCTACGAGAGAATGGCTTGCTAGCGCTGGTTGACAACGATCCCGACGCAAAAGGGACGAGAAGCAGATCTGCGTCAATGGACTTTGCACCCGCCCTCAAATCTAACTCGATCTGATTTTACTGCCAGGGCAAAACGTCTTCAAGGGAGTTACACACAAGTATGAAAATACTTCTCACTGGCCATACGGGATACATCGGTGCCGTTGCCGGGCCAATATTGCGAGCCTCAGGACATACAGTCGAAGGACTCGACACTGACTTGTTCGCTAGTTGCGACTTCGGGGAGGCAACCCCGGAGATTCCAGGAGTTCGTAAAGACATACGTGACTTGACGATCGCTGATCTCAAAGGCTTCGACGCTGTTGTGCATCTGGCAGCGCTCTCAAACGATCCGCTTGGTAATCTCGACGCAAGTCTGACCTATGACATTAACCACTTGGCTTCGGTCCGCCTGGCTGAACTGGCGAAGGCTGCCGGGGTGAAGCGCTTTGTCTTTTCTTCATCATGCAGCACCTACGGCGCTGCGGGAGATGCTTTTCACGACGAAAACGCTCCGCTGAATCCAGTCACTCCATATGGGGAATCTAAGGTGATGGTCGAGCGAGATGTCGCAGCGCTGGCAGACGATCATTTCAGCCCAACCTATCTGCGCAATGCGACCGCTTATGGGGTATCTCCACGCCTGCGGCTGGACATAGTACTGAACGATTTGGTGGCGTCAGCGTTCACAACGGGTAGGGTCTACATAAAGAGTGACGGCACGCCGTGGCGACCAATTGTACATATTCGCGACATCGTCGCTGCGATTCTCGCTGTCTTGGAAGCGCCGCAGGAAGCCATCCACAATGAGATCTTCAATGTGGGACGAACCGATGAAAACTACCGCATCAGTGAATTGGCCGACATCGTAGGGGAGACAGTTCCTGGTTCCAGGATCGAATATGCACCCGACGGCACTCCAGACAAGCGCTGCTACCGCGTCAATTGCGACAAGATTCGCCAGAAGCTTCCGGGGTTTCGCCCGCAGTGGACTGCCCGTCAAGGTGCGCAAGAACTCTATGACGCCTATCGGGCGATTGGACTGACCCGGGAAGATGTGGAATGTGGGCGCTACGTCCGAATTCGACAGATCCAGCGTCTGCTCAACGTCGGCCAAATAGACGCTTCTCTACGCTGGACTCGTCAGTTGGCCACAACGCCTGTTTGTGCCTGATCTCTAGTCAAGAAGGTTAAACAATGAGCACGATGACACTGCCTACATCTGTGCAAGCACAGACGACAACCCAGCCCTGCCGCTTCTGTGGTGCTGAGCTACAGCAAACGTTTGTGGATTTGGGAATGTCTCCACTTTGCGAGACCTACATTTCGGCGGCTGACCTCAAGCAGGGGGAGACCTACTATCCTCTTCATGCCTATGTCTGCTCGCGGTGTTTCCTTGTGCAATTAGAGGAATTTGAGAGCGGGGAGGCTATCTTTAGCGACTATGCCTATTTTTCCTCTTACTCCGATTCCTGGTTAAGACACTGTGAGAAATACTGTGCCCAGATGATAAAGCGCTTTGGCCTGAATGATAAGAGCTTTGTGGTCGAAGTCGCGAGCAACGACGGGTACCTGTTGCAGTACTTCGTTCAGGCTAACATACCTGTCTTAGGTATTGAACCGGCGGCCAATGTCGCCAAGGTAGCGAGCGACAAAGGAGTTCCTACGCTGGTACGGTTTTTCGGAGCGCAGTTGGCGAGAGAGCTTGCTCTCAAGGGGCAACCGCCGACCTCGTCGCAGGTAATAACGTCTTGGCGCAGGTTCCGGATTTGAATGACTTTGTAGAGGGACTGAGGATTGTGCTTAAACCTGAAGGGATCCTGACCTTAGAGTTTCCCCACCTGCTGCGGCTGATCGAACGTAATGAGTTCGACACTATCTATCACGAGCACTACTCCTATTTCTCGTTGCTCACTACCGTGCGAATCCTGGAAGAGCATGGCCTACGAGTATTCGATGTCGATGAATTGGCTTCGCACGGCGGGTCGCTCCGTGTCTATGCTTGCCGCGCGGAGAGCCAGACCCACCTCGTCACGCCGAGCGTCCGCAAGGTGATGGAGGAAGAAGAGAAGGCGAGGTTGGATACAGCGGAAGGTTACAAGCGCTTTGGCCAGCAGGTTAAGCAAACGAAGTTTGCTCTGGTGGATTTTCTACTCAAAGCGGCAAGAGAAGGGAAGTCGGTAGCAGGCTATGGAGCACCGGGCAAGAGCGCTACGCTGCTGCACTATTGCGGGATCGGCAAGGACCTGATCGAATACACGGTCGATCGCAGCCCTCATAAACAAGGCAGGTTCCTGCCCGGCAGTCATATCCCGATCTATCACCCTGACCGAATCGGCGAGACGAAGCCGGACTACGTTGTGATACTGCCTTGGAATCTGAAGGACGAAATCATGCAGCAAATGCAGTTCATTCGTGAGTGGGGCGGCCGTTTCGTCGTGCCGATCCCCGAAGTGACTGTCTACTGAGATAGATGGAGTGGAGGTGATGGGAATGAAAGTAGTTCTCTTTTGCGGCGGAGCGGGTATGCGGCTCCGGGGGTATGCGGATGACGTGCCGAAGCCGATGGTGACGATCGGTTCCCGGCCAGTCCTATGGCATGTGATGAAGTACTATGCGCACTTTGGCCACAAAGACTTCATTCTGTGTCTCGGCTACAAGGGCAACTGCATCAAGGACTACTTTCTGCACTACGACGAGTCCGTTTCCAACGATTTCGTATGGTCGCATGGCGGAAAGAAGATTCAGTTCATGAACCGTGACATTGACGACTGGACGATCACTTTCGTGGAGACGGGAGCGAGTGCCACGATTGGGGAACGGCTAAAGGCAGTCGAGCCATACCTGCAAGGCGAGGAAATGTTCCTGGCCAACTATGGAGATGGCCTAAGCGATCTCCCTCTTCCTTCTATGCTGGAGAAATTCCGAGATAGTAACGCCATAGCATCTTTGCTACTGGTTCAGCCAACGGCCAGCTTCGACATTGTTACTGCGGGGTCGGAAGGATTCGTGAGGGAGGTGTGCCCTTTGGCTGGCAGCGACATCTGGATCAATGGCGGCTTCTTCCTCATGCGCAAGGAAATATTCGATTACATTCAGCCTGGTGATGAACTTGTACGCGAACCATTTCAGCGGCTGATTGAAAAGCAGGCCCTGCTGGCTTACAAGTACACCGGATTCTGGCAGTGCATGGATACATTCAAGGACAAGCAGCGTCTTGAGGAACTGAACCAGACCTCGGCGCCATGGAAGGTCTGGAACCATGTGGGGACACCGAGCGCGAAGCGCTAAGGAACTGGTCTCGGCTGCCATATGATCCAGCTTAATCTCAAGGCCGAATCCAGCGGCGCATTAAATGTCTTGTGCCTGGGCGCTCACTCCGACGACATCGAAATTGGCTGTGGCGGCACAGTTCTGCGTTTGGTGGAGCTGTATCCAGGAGCCGTATTCCACTGGGTGGTGTTCAGCGCGATCGGCGTGCGAGACGCCGAGGCGCGATGCGCGGCGAGTTTGTTCGCGGGCGCAGCCATACGAGGGCCGCTACTGAAGACTTTTCCTGACGGATTCATGCCCTATGTCGGAGCGGAGATAAAGGCCATATTTGAGGAACTAAAGCAGTCGGTTTCCCCGGATTTGATCCTTTGCCCATGGCGCGAGGATGCGCACCAGGATCATAGGCTGATTTCCGAGTTGACGTGGAATACGTTTCGAAACCACCTGATTCTTGAGTACGAAATTCCCAAATACGACGGCGACTTGGGGCGCCCAAACGTGTTCGTCCCGCTCGCTCCCGAGCTTTATCAGAAGAAGATCCAACACATCATGGATGCATTCCAGTCGCAGCGCACGAAGCGCTGGTTTGAAGAGAGCACATTTCTTTCTCTAATGCGATTGCGGGGTATGGAGTGCAACGCTCCCAGCGGTTACGCCGAGGCCTTTCACTGCCGCAAGCTGGTTCTGTGAATTAAGCACAGAAATACTAATTCCAACAGGTGAGCCGGTCCCTGGGAATACGAGTGGGGATGAGAGATCTAAAAGAGAAAACAATTCGTGGCGGTTTCGCAAGAATCTGCGCGCAGGCCGCGAATTTCTTGCTCCGCATCGGCTCCCTAATGGTATCTGGCCCGTTTGCTCTGGGGCCAAAAGATTTCGGCTTAGTCGGTATGGTTACAGCTTTCACTGGCGTGTTGACTCTGTTTCGGGACTTCGGCCTTTCGTCTGCTGCCATACAGCGTGCCGACGTCTCCGAGGAGCAAATGTCAACCTTGTTCTGGGTAAACCTAATGGTGGGCATGCTGCTCAGCTGTCTGTCCTTAGCATTAGCCCCGATTATTGCCGCCTTCTACCATGAACCACGCTTATCGGCTGTGACTATGAGTTTGGCGGCCGGATTCCTTTTTAATGCAGCAGGCGTACAACACGGTGCCCTTCTGCAACGCCAGATGCGTTTTACGGCGTTGGCGGTGATCAACACTGTCTCCTTGATCGTCGGTACGGCAATCGGGATCAGCGGAGCCTTGGTAGGCTATGGATACTGGGCGCTGGTAGCAATGACAATTACTGCTCCCCTCGTTGGGACCATCGGATTCTGGTTGGCGACCGCTTGGATTCCAGGTATGCCGCGCCGGCGGAGCGGAATTCGTTCCATGATGCATTTTGGGGGCACTCTCACTTTGAATGGTCTCGTCGTGTATGTGGCCACCAATTTTGAAAAGGTCTTGCTCGGCCGCTATTGGGGAGTCGATGCTGTCGGACTCTATGGCAGGGCTTACCAGCTCATCAACATTCCGACCGATAACTTGAATTCGGCGGCCGGAGAGGTAGCATTCGCGGCGCTTTCCCGACTGCAGAACGATCCGACGCGGCTAAAGAGCTATTTCCTAAAAGGCTACTCTCTAGTCTTGGCATTCACTCTGCCTCTGACGATTGCCTGTGCGCTCTTCGCAGATGATTTGACTAGAGTTCTTCTCGGACCGAAGTGGAATGGCGCGGCCGTCATCTTTCGCCTGCTGGCCCCGACGATCCTTGTTTTTGCGTTAGCCAATCCTCTTTCGTGGCTGCTCTCGTCGCTAGGAATGGTCAGGCGACTTCTGAAGATGGGACTGGCCATCACACCCATCATGATTGTGGCCTATATCATAGGACTTCCCTACGGGCCGAAAGGTGTTGCGTGCGCCTACTCTGTTGTGATGACCCTATGGCTCATACCACTTATTATGTGGGCACTACACGGTACAATGATTTCTCCGCGGGACATTCTGCGGGAGCTAAGCCGGCCGCTCGTGTCAAGCATTGTGGCAGGAGCCCTTGCATTCGGAGTGCGGTTAGCTTATGGAAGAGTTTTGCCACCCCTACCAAGACTTGTACTCGAGAGTTGTGTTCTGCTCGTAATGTACCTCGGGATACTCTTGTTCGTCGCGGGGCAGAAGGCATTCTACGTGGACCTGCTTCGCGGATTGAGGGGATCTTCAGCGAGTAAGGAAGAGAGCCTGGTTTCGGTTTAGCGAGCTGACATGAAAGCTATCCTTACTACTAGACAAACGGCCCCGGTTTACGACAGAAACCAACAGAGAGCGTCTTTGTTGGGGCAGGTAGCCTTGGTTACTGGTGCGAGTAGCGGTATCGGGCGGGCGATCGCCTTGGCATTGGCCGGGCAGGGGGCGCGGATCTGCGCTGTTGGAAGAAGGTCCGCAGGGTTGGAGGAAACGGTTGCGGCTATCCGGCCACTCTCCCAGGTAACAGCCTTTCAGATCGACTTGACCTCGGAGCAGACTCTTGAGTCACTGGTTCGCCACTTCGGAGATGGCGGCAGGCTTGACATACTTGTCCACTGCGCGGGCGTGATTCACCAGGACCGGATGGAAGATGCTTACGTCGAGGATCTCGATCTTCAATATGCCACAAACGTTCGCGCTCCCTATGCGCTTACCAAATGCCTGCTGCCGCTGTTAACGGCTTCGCGAGGCCAGATCGTTTTTATTAACTCCAGCGCGGGACTCAATGCCAAACGCGCGGACGCTGGTCAATACGCTGCTACCAAGCACGCTTTACGGGCCATCGCCGATAGTCTGCGTGAAGAGGTAAATCCCAAGGGAGTGCGGGTGCTATCGGTGTATCTGGGACGCACGGCAACTCCAATGCAGGAAGCTCTCTTTCGGGAAGAAGGAAAGAATTATTGTCCGGATGTGCTTCTGCAGCCGGAGGACGTCGCTTCGATGGTGGTTCAGACTCTTATGCTTCCGCCTACAGCCGAGGTGACGGACATCAGTATCCGGCCGATGTGCAAATCGTATTAGTTCTCGAGCAGGTTGCTGAAAAACTCCTCGGACGCCTAGTTTCGGGTAGAGCTGGCCTTTAGGCGAGCGTCTAAGTGGCTTTGTTTTTGTTTCTGAGCCGGCTTCAGCCGGCAGCAGCAAGCCGTGTTTCTCGAGTTTTCAGTAACCTGCTAGTTTGTGTTGGCTCCTTCCATTACATCACTGTCTGTGGGGTCAGTGGCGTGTCCAGGCAATATCCCAACCTGCTGGATCTCTCGGCAATAACTGCATAAGCGTTGGAGGGCGAGCTATAGCTGGGGCTTTCTTGGGAAGGCTACGAGTGTGTTGGCCCGGATGAAGAAAATGAAAGATGCGGAGTAGACAATGAAGCAATTTGCATGTGATAACGGGTTTGAGTATGGCAAGGCGAAACGCTGGGTGGTGTTAGCCATAGTGGCAGCTGTTTGCTGCCTGCATCCGGTTGCTATGTTTGCCGCTTCAACCATTACCTATGTTCAGAGTGCCTATGCCGACCCGCAAACTCCGCAGACAGCGGTGAATGTCACGTTCACGGGGGCACAGACTGCCGGCGATCTTAACGTTGTCGTTGTGGGATGGAACGACAGCACGGCCACAGTCAGCTCCGTCCGAGACTCGAAAGGCAATGTATATACCCGCGCCGTAGGTCCAACGACCGTTAGCGGCTATCTGTCACAATCCATCTACTACGCCAAGAACATTGTTGCGGCCGCAGCCGGTACCAACACGGTTACCGTCACGTTTTCCGCTGCCGCGGTCTATCCCGATATCCGCATTCTGGAGTACAGCGGCGCGGATCCTACCAATCCGGTCGATGTGACGGCTGCGGCTTCCGGCAACAGCAATTCCAGCAGTAGCGGCTCAGCCACGACGACCAATGCCACCGATCTGATCTTCGGGGCAAACACAGTAACAACCATAAGCGGACTAGGCACCGGCTTTACGAAACGTATCTTGACCTCGCCGGACGGTGACCTGGCCGAAGACAAAATGGTGGCGGCCACCGGCAGCTATAGCGCGACGGCGCCAGTGACGCCCGCGGGGCGGTGGATCATGCAGATGGTCGCCTTCCGCACGGGAGCCAATTTCACCATTGCAGCTTCGCCGGCATCGCTGACCATCGTACAGGGCAATCAGGGAACCTCTACGATCACTACCACGGTCAACGGCGCCTTCAACAGCGCGATTGCCCTTTCGGCCACAGGAGTGCCCAGCGGCACGACGGTGAGCTTTAATCCGAGTACGATACCTGCACCCGGTTCGGGTACGTCGACGATGACGATCACGGTGGGGGTGAGCACTCCCGTCGGAACTTATCCCATCACCGTAAGCGGGAATGGAGGCGGCATCCAGCAGAACACCACTGTCACGCTGACGGTGGCGGCACCACCCAGCTTTACCATCGCGGCCTCTCCTGTTTCGTTGAGTATCGCGCAGGGTAACCAGGGGACTTCGACTATCACCACGACGGTCAGTGGTGGGTTCAATAGCTCGATCGCTCTGTCGGCCACGGGCGCTCCCAGCGGCACGACGGTGAGCTTTAATCCGACCACAATATCTGCACCAGGTTCGGGCACGTCGGCGATGACGATCACCGTCGGCTCTGCTACGCCAACGGGGACCTATCCCATCACTGTGACCGGCAACGGTGGCGGACTCCAGCAGAACACCACCGTCACGCTGACAGTGACCACGCCCGCCAACTTCACAATTGCGGCGTCTCCCGCTTCTCTTAGCATTACGCAAGGCAACCAGGGAACTTCCAGCATCACGACGACGATCAGCGGAAGTTTCAATAGCTCAATCGTCCTGTCGGCGACGGGAGTGCCTAGCGGCACGACGGTGAGCTTTAATCCCAGCACGATACCTGCTCCCGGATCGGGTACGTCGACGATGACGATTACCGTGGGAGCGAGCACTCCGACGGGAACCTATCCGATTACGGTGACCGGAAACGGAGGAGGAATACAGCGCAATACCACGGTCACGCTTACGGTGACTGCGGCACCCAATTTCAGCATCTCAGCTTCACCCACTACTCTCAGTATTGTGCAAGGCAATCAGGGAACCTCTACGATCACTACCACGGTCAACGGCGCCTTCAACAGCGCGATTGCCCTTTCGGCCACAGGAGTGCCCAGCGGCACGACGGTGAGCTTTAATCCGAGTACGATACCTGCACCCGGTTCGGGTACGTCGACGATGACGATCACGGTGGGGGTGAGCACTCCCGTCGGAACTTATCCCATCACCGTAAGCGGGAATGGAGGCGGCATCCAGCAGAACACCACTGTCACGCTGACGGTGGCGGCACCACCCAGCTTTACCATCGCGGCCTCTCCTGTTTCGTTGAGTATCGCGCAGGGTAACCAGGGGACTTCGACTATCACCACGACGGTCAGTGGTGGGTTCAATAGCTCGATCGCTCTGTCGGCCACGGGCGCTCCCAGCGGCACGACGGTGAGCTTTAATCCGACCACAATATCTGCACCAGGTTCGGGCACGTCGGCGATGACGATCACCGTCGGCTCTGCTACGCCAACGGGGACCTATCCCATCACTGTGACCGGCAACGGTGGCGGACTCCAGCAGAACACCACGGTCACGCTGACGGTGACGCAATTGGCAATAACACCCCCTACGAACGTATCGGTCACTGATGGTGGCCCAGCGCCTATCGTGGATACGGTGCAAAGCTACATCAATTCAACCTATTTGACGGTTCACACGACTGCGCCCTTTAATAGCTCAGGAGGCGACTTAATCGTGATGTACGCCTCCTCGCACGCCGGCGTGACCATGACACCCAGCGACAACTTTGGCAATACCTGGGTCACGATCGCTGGACCGACTAACACCAGCACTGGATTCGATCTGCGATCGCAGATCTGGTACGTGGCAAATCCGATAGTCGGCCCTAATCAGACCGTCAGTCTGACGCTGTCGGCACCGCAGTCGCTGGTAATGTCGATCTTTGTCGTCAAAGGTTCGAACATTTCCTCTCCCGTGGATGCCGTGTCACTGATTGGCAGTGACAATGGGACGCAAACCGTGAATGTCGTCAGCCCCACCATAACCACGACAATGGTCAATGATCTCCTGATGGGATGGGTTAAGGTGTCGGCCGGCGCGACTTTCACCTCCGGTCCAGGATTCATCCAACAACCCGGCGCATCTTCCAACTTTCTTGACGCAGAGTCAGGCACGGCAGCGACTCCTGGGGTCTACGACGCAACGTTCACTTTGAACACACCACAGACCTGGCAGTCCGCAATTGTTGCGGCCAACAACCATTCGAACCAGACGACTCTGACGTGGACAGCATCGACCGAGAACGGTGGAACCATCGCCGAATATTTGATGGAGCGTTGCCAGGGAGCAGGTTGCAACAGCTTTGTTCAGATTGGTACCACGACCATCACAAGCTACAACGATGATGGCCTGACCGCTGCGACAAGCTACAGCTATCGGCTTCGGGCCGAGGACAACAACGGGAACGTGGGACCATACTCGTCTGTCGTGTCAATTACCACACCTCCTATAATTCCATCGTTGCCAGGGAACCTGACGTCTACGAACCCCTCGCAAACGGAGATTGATCTCTCATGGATAGCCTCGACGGAAACCAGCGGTACGGTGGCTGAGTACTTAGTAGAACGCTGTCCGGGTGCCAGTTGCACTAACTTCACGCAGATCGGCACGACGACTGGTACGACGTATGATGACACTGGGTTGACGGCGGGAAGCACATACAACTACCACGTGCGAGCTCAGGACTCGGTCGGCAATCGTGGTCCATACTCGAATGTGACTATTGGAACGACTCAGTCGGCTGGAAGCTTCACACTTTCGGCTTCCCCCGCTGGCCTCAATATCGCGCAGGGCAATCAGGGGACGTCGACAATCACTACCACCGTTAGCGGCGGATTCAACAGTTCGATCAGTCTGTCCGCCAGCGGTGTGCCTGCCGGCACCACGGTAAGTTTCAACCCGAGCACGATTTCCGCTCCCGGTTCGGGTACGTCGACGATGACGATTACTATAGGGTCGAGCACGCCAATTGGAACCTATCCCATCACGGTGACGGGAAGCGGCGGCGGGGTCCAGCAAAATGCCACAGTCACCGTGACGGTGACGTCGACCAGCACGATTATCAGTTATATACAGGGCAATTACGCAACACCTCAGACGCCACAGACGACGGTGAGTGTTCCGTTCACCGCCGCACAAGTCGGTGGCGACCTGAACGTGGTGGTGGTGGGATGGAACGACAGCACAGCCAGCGTCAACTCTGTTACCGATTCCAAAGGCAACGCCTATACACTCGCGGTGGGCCCCCTCAGCATTAGCGGGACACTGTCACAATCTATCTACTATGCCAAGAACATCGTGTCGGCGGCAGCTGGAACGAACACAGTTACGGTGACGTTTGCGAGCCCCGCAGTCTATCCCGATATTCGTGTTCTAGAGTACAGCGGAGCGGACCCCAACAGCCCAGTGGATGTAACGGCGGAGAACAGCGGCAACAGCGCCAGTAGCAGCAGCGGTTCCGCAACCACCACAAACCCGATTGATCTTCTGTTTGGAGCGAACATCGTCACTAGCATCACCAGCGGGCCGGGCAGTGGTTACACCAGTCGTATGCTTACCTCGCCAGACGGCGACATTGCTGAAGACCAGATAGTGACGACCACGGGCAGCTACAGCGCTACCGCTCCCATGTCTTCTGGGGCGTGGATTATGCAGATGGTCGCTTTCAGAGCGAACACCGGAGGAGGTCCAGTATTAACCTCGATAGCCGTGGCGCCGGTTAATCCAGCGATTGCAGTTGGATCGCCCCAGCAATTCACGGCGACGGGAACCTACAGTGACGGTAGCCACCAGGATCTAACGAATTCCGCTACTTGGACCTCGAGCATCCCATCGGTGGCGACGATAACCAGTGCAGGGCTGGCTACAGGCGCGGCGCCGGGCAACACGACGATCCAGGCGGCGGTTGGTGCGATCAATGGCTCCACCAGCCTAACCGTTACAGCGGGCTTCTCGGTCAGTCCCCGGGCCGCTGTCGTGACATTCATTCAGACGCAACAATTCACGGCAACATCTGGCTTTGGCACCGTCACCTGGTTGGTAGATGGAGTAGTTGGCGGCTCGCCCACGTCTGGAACCATCACGACCAACGGTTTGTATACCCCACCGAGCAGCGCCGGCACCCACACCGTGACGGCAACGACCAATCAGCAGCAGTCTGCCAATGCCACGGTCTATGTCAGCAACTACCCTGGAACCTTCACGTATCACAATGACAACTTGCGGACAGGCCAGAATAACAATGAAACCGTTCTGGCACCTGCGAATGTCAACCACAACCAGTTCGGAAAGCTTTTCTCGTATCCGCTGGATGGCATTGCTTTCGCTTCTCCGCTCTATGTTCAGAGCGTCAATATCCCGGGCAAGGGCTACCACAATGTGGTATATGTCGCAACCGAACACGACAGCATATATGCGTTTGACGCCGATGGCTTTACCAACACTCCCCTGTGGCAAATAAGCTTCCTCAACTCGAACGTCTCTACAATTCCCTGCGGCGATACAGGTGAGTGCGGTGATATTCCGGTCGAGGTTGGCATAACTGGGACACCGGTCATCGACCCGTCCACCGGGACGCTGTATGTTGTCGTTAATACGAAAGAGAATGGAACCAATTATTTCCAGCGGCTACACGCTCTCGATATTACGACCGGCGCAGAGAAGTTCGGCGGCCCGGTTGTGCTGTCAGGAAGTGTTCCTGGAACAGGCGATGGATCAAACGGTAGCACGGTTCCATTCGACGCTTTACACGAATGCCAGCGTCCCGGCTTGCTTCTGAGTAATGGTGTGGTGTACATCGGATTTGGGTCGCACGGCGACCAGCATCCCTGGCACGGCTGGGTGTTGGGATATAACGCCGCCAACCTCCAGCAGCAAGTCCTGATCTATAACGTGACTCCCAACGCTTACGGTGGTGGTATCTGGCAAGGTGGAGGCGGTTTGGCCACAGATGCGACGGGAGACATTTATTTCACAACCAGCAACGGCCCCTTTGATGTCAATACTGGCGGCGTCGAGTATGGAGACTCGGTCGAAAAACTTGCTCCGACTGGCAATGTAGTTGACTATTTCACTCCCCACGACCAGCAAAATCTAAACGCGGGCAATCTCGATTTTGGAGCGGCCGGTCCGGTGCTGCTGGTAGACCAGCCAGCGAGTCCCTATCCGCATGAGCTGATTACCGCTGGTAAAGGGGGCACAATTTATGTGATCAATCGAGACAACCTAGGCCACTATAACGCCAACAACGATAATCAGATTATCCAGGTCCTGATCGGTGCATTCCCTAACGGGAACCAAGAGATTGGAAATTTCAGTACGCCGGTTTACTTCAATGGATATGTTTATTTCGCGGCTGTGAATGATTACTTGAAGGCATTTCAGTTGACCAATGGGTTGCTATCTACATCACCCACCTCGCATTCTCCCGAGACCTATCCAATCCGCGGCGGTTCTTTTGCGGTGTCTGCCAATGGCGGTACCAACGGGATAATCTGGGCCGTACAAAATAATGGTGCGGCCCCTGATAACGACACGGGCGCTCCGGGTGTACTCTTTGCCTACGATGCCACCAATTTAAGCAATGAGCTGTACAACAGTAGCCAGGCGGGAAGCCGTGACACCTTTGACCTAGCAGCAAAATTCATGATCCCAGTCGTCGCGAACGGAAAAGTGTTTGTTGCTGGACAGACAGAATTCATCGCCTACGGGCTGCTCCCCTGAGGACGGCGAGTCAACTTCGGTCTCAGCGACTGTCGGTCTCCGAACTTGTTAGTACTGGCGACTTTGGTGTGCCCGAAACCAAAAGTAACTCTTCGCCATGAATACAAGAAATAACCATACAAGAAGCGGAATTATGGCGAGTCCTGTACGGCATGGGATTGGGCTTTTCAACGCCAACCGGCAAGCGGCATCTGCCAGGCTAGCATTGATGATTTCGCTCATGCTGACCATGGTCGCAGCAAAAGCGGCGCAGGCCCAATCAGGCAGTCAGGGTACAGGAAACTCGGGAGGGCCGCTTCTTGTACCAACATTTCCGATCAAGGCCAGCACCAACCAGCGCTATCTAATTGATCAGAATGGCATTCCATTCTTGATCGTTGGTGATGCACCCCATGCCATGTTTGCGAACATCAGCGTGGCAGATGCGCGGGCTTACATCGCTGACCGGGCGGCATACGGTATAAACGCTCTGTGGTGTGAACTATTGGTCAACACTTATGTCGGTGGTAGGCCGGACGGCAGCACGTACGATGGAATAAAGCCTTTTACGAGGAACCTACCGGAAGGTTACTACGATGTCACGTCACCCAATCCTGAGTATTTTACCCGCGTGGATCAGATGATAAGTATCGCCGCATCGTACAATATTGTAATTCTGCTCGATTCACTTGAAACCGGCGGATGGCTGGGCGTCTTTGCGGCTAATGGTGATGCAAACGCCAATAGCTGGGGTACATATATCGGGAATCGCTACAAGAACTTTTCCAATGTCATATGGATAATGGGAAATGATTTCCAAGACTGGAGCTATAGCCTCCAGGACAACACATTGGCTCAAAATGTGATGGAAGGCGTGGCGAGCACAAACCCAAATCACCTGCAAACTACTGAGCTGAACTACTATATCAGTGGCTCGCTCGACGACTCGCTGCTAGTGCCCTATACAACTGTGGCGGGGGCTTATACATACTATCCAACTTATTATGAAGTACTTCAAGAGTATAACAGCAGCGCGGCAACCGTTCCAGCATTCCTTGAGGAAGGATTTTACGACGGTCTCAATTCTACGGACTTGGTCCTGAGGAAACAAGCTTATTGGACCCTTCTCGCCGGAGGTCTAGCCGGCTACATGGGCGGCACCCAGTATTATGACTTCCATACTGGTTGGCAATCGGGCATAGATGATGTGGCAGCGGTGCAATTGGGTTACTGGGGAACATTCATTAAGTCGTACGCCTGGTATAACTTGGTGCCGGATGAAGACCACTCCGTGGTGACGGCTGGCTATGGTACCCCCTCAGGCAATGGCACGGGAGACATCGAGACGGACGACTATGTAACCACCGCACGAAATCCCGATGGATCAGTCATTCTGGCATATTGCCCCGAGAGCACGACAATCACGGTGGACATGACCAAGATGCGTGGTCCTGCGGCTGCGCGCTGGTATGATCCAACTGCCAACGCGTACCAGCCGATCATTGGATCGCCTTTCCCGAATACAGGCATCCAGAATTTCACTACTCCCGGAAGCAATTCCGAGGGTGATGATGACTGGGTTCTCGTCTTGACAAACCATCAGACATTTAACGGTCAGGGCAATGGACGAGCCGAAGCGGCTATCCCGCAGTTTGTTATAGACGGCTCCAGGAATCAGATTCGTTTTTCACGTCCTCGTTAACAGGAGATCGTGGTGTGGTAGCTGACGGAGCGGTTACCATCGTGAGTGGTGCAAGTCGTTGCACGACTACACTAAGCTGATTGGCTTGGGTCGAGACTAAGTAACAATAATCAAGTAACAAATAATGAAGGAATGAGTAAATAATAATAATGAAGCTGGAAACTTGGCATGATAATATGGCGAAATAAAAGGGGGGCGACTGTAATGTTGGCTGTGGGAATGTGTTCGCGTGAGGAGATGAGCGTTGACCCCTGCTGCTGTCTGCATCGTCGTCGAAAACTTGCCGGTATCACTGGATCGGCGCGTGTGGCAGAGGCACGGGCCCTTAATGAGGCCGGTTACCACGTCTCGGTCATTAGTCCTAAGGGGCCTGGCTTTGAACGTTCTTACGAGATCCTAGACGGCATTGAGCTTTACCGGTATCCGCAATTGGGAGTCAAATGGTACCGTCCTTGGCTATATTGTAGAGTACGGCTGGGCACTGATAGCAGAATTCTTACTTGCATTTCGCATATATTCTCGCACCCGTTTTCGGGTTCTCCAAGCTTGTAATCCTCCAGACAGCATCTTCCTAATTACTCTTTTCTTCAAGCTTTTCGGAGTTCGGTTCATATTTGATTATCACGATCCGAATCCTGAGCTCTACGCGTTGAGGTTTTCTCCCCGGGGCTCTCCTTTACTGGCTTGTCTGCTTTGCCGAACGTTTGAGCTTTAGGACTGCTAATGTGGTGATCGCGACAAACAGTTCCGGCAGGGAAATCGCCATCGGTCGAGGCAACGTATCGCCCAACCGCGCCTTCGTCGTGCAGACATGTCCAGATCTGAATGACCTCCGTCCAGACCTGCTGCAACCAGAGCTTAGAGAGGGGCGAAAATACATCGTAGTTTATGTGGGAATTATGGGCCCGCAGGATGGAGTGGATCTGCTTTTGGAGTCGATTGACTGTTTTGTGAACAAAGATGGACGTCGCGATACACTCTTCGTTCTGATTGGGTCAGGTTCGGAACTGCCTCGCTTGAAAGCTATCGCGGTCACGCGAAATCTCGGTGCCTCGGTTAAATTCACCGGTCCCCTCTACGGTGACGAGCTGCGTGCCTATCTCGCCACAGCAGACGTTGGTGTCGCGCCCGATCCCTCAAACGCGCTCAATGACAAGTTAACCATGATCAAGATTTTCGAGTATATGGCATACGGACTGCCGGTCGTATTGTTTGACCTCGCCGAAGGCAGGCGAACGGCGGGTGACGCCGCACTCTCCGCGGAAGGAAACAACCCGATCGATTTCGCTGCGCAAATTAGCCAAGCTGTTGGATTCACAATCATTGCGTCGACAGCTCGGTCGGATCGGCAGAAGGAAAATCAAGGAAAGACTCAACTGGGAAATGGAAAAGTCGATTTTAGTGAAGGCCTACCAGACCGCGTTGCGGGGAGAGCCGGCGTGCCTTGCCCCAACGAGAGTTTATGGACAGCTCACGCCCCGACGTCACGAAGCATAACTCCGATTGCTAAAAGAACGTGTATGTGGCTTGCCTATCTTAATTCACGCCACCAACCTAGCCAATGAGCTCTAGGCATCCTTATGGAGCTATTGCCTTAGCACCGACACCAGAAATCAATTTTAAAATCACAAGCCTTATTTCTGAGGTTAGGATCTTAGTCTTGCAACCCGCAGATCGTTTGCGGGCGAAAGGTGGACGGGCTGAAATCGTGGGGGGCCACGGTCTTTAGCTGCGCTCTGCGAACCTTCTATTCTTCACATATCTGTCGCTGCCGGTTGTACCGGGGTTGCTAGGACCCTGCGCCTCAAGAAGCTTCTCTATAGAGTTGGACGAGTCACTGTTCCCGCTGCACAATTCAGAAATTCGAGAGGTTGAAATGCAAGATATATCTAGCTGCGAAAAAGTACGCATTGCCGTGCTGGGTCTTGGACATGTGGGGCTGCCCACAGCTCTCGGGTTTGCCGAGATGGGTTGGGACGTCATCGGCGCAGACGACGATGCTTCCAAGGTCGCGATGATCCGGTCAGGCAAGGCGCCGTTCTACGAGCCGGGCCTCGATGATCTGCTGGCTCGCGGGCTCGCCAGCGGCCGTCTGACTCTGACCCATTGTGCAGAGGAAGCAGTGCGTGCAGCCACTGTGCTCTTCGTCTGTGTCGGCACCCCTCAGAAAGATAACGGTGAGGCGGATCTCAGCCAGGTAGAAGCGATCGTGCGCACCATTGCGCGTAATTTGAACGGCTATAAGTTAGTCGTGGAGAAGAGCACGGTTCCTGCGATTACGGCACAGTGGATCAAGAAGACCATCGCCCGGTTTGCGAAGGTTAGTGATAAGGGACCGTCGCATGCTGAATTCGATGTGGCCTCGAACCCCGAGTTCCTGCAGGAAGGAAAAGCTATCGAGAACATTTTCCATCCCGATCGTGTGGTGATCGGAGTCGAGTCAGAGCGGGCGCGCGGGCTGTTGGAGCAGCTTTATCAGCCTCTGGGATGCAGGATTCTGGTCACCAATATCAGCACGGCGGAGCTAACCAAGCATGCCGCCAATGCATTTCTGTCCACCAAGATTTCGTTCATTAATATGGTGGCCGATATGTGTGAAGCGGTTGGTGCCGATGTTAGCCAAGTGGCGTTAGGCATCGGACTCGATCCTCGTATTGGAACGGGTTTTCTAAATGCCGGCATCGGTTTTGGCGGCTATTGCTTTCCCAAGGATCTTCGTGCTTTCATGTATCTGGGATTATGAGCACGGAGTGGATTGCGGGTTACTGAGAGAAGTGGAGAACATCAATCTGCGGCGTAAAGAAACGTTCGTAAAAAAATTGCGGCAAGCTGTGTGGGTGCTGCAGGGAAAGCAAATGGGTGTGCTTGGCCTGGCGTTCAAAGGCGGTACGGATGATATTCGTGAGTCACCGGCGCTGCGCATAATCAAGACGTTGCTGGAGGAAGGTGCGCGGCTACGTGTGCATGATCCGCAAGCCATGGAAGCCAGTCAGCAGGAAATGCCGCCAGAGGCCGGGCGGCTGGAGTATTGCGCCTCGGCGTACGAGGCGGCGAGGGGGCGCACGCCTTGCTCATCCTGACGCCCTGGGAGGAGTTCCGCGACCTGGATTGGGCGCGTGTGCATGAACTGATGGAAGTGCCGGTGATCGTCGACGGGCGAAACCTGCTGGATCCCGATGTAGTACGCGCGGCTGGTTTTGAATACGTGGACATGGGCCGCAATCATGCCGTTGAACCTGCAGCGCTCGAGATTGGAAACTTCTCCTCGGCAGATTCTGCACAGTGATAGATTGGAGCAACAGCCCTCTAGGAAGTGCGGGCCCTAAACTCCTGTCTTCCCCCCGCTGATCCTTAGTAGCCGAAAACCGGCATCGTCTCGCATTCCGTTATCTCCCTTTCAAATTATTACCGTCTCCACTTGTAGGTGGGAGATCAATGAGCACACGCATGTATCGCATCATGAACATTGTTGGGGCGCGACCGAACATGATGAAAGTCGCTCCGCTCATAGCCGAAATGAGCCGGCATGTCGACCTACAGCCAGTTCTCGTCCATACCGGACAGCACTATGACTACTCGATGTCGCGAGTCTTCTTCGAACAGCTTAATATGCCGGAGCCGGACTATAACCTTGAGGTGGGATCAGGGACCCATCATGCGCAGACGGCTGAAATCCTCAAGCGTTTTGGCGATCTTGTAGACGAAGATCGCCCCGACATGGTCGTCGTCGTAGGCGATGTAAATTCCACCATCGCGTGCGCCTTAGTCGCGGCTAAGCAGTCGATTCCTGTCGTGCACGTGGAAGCAGGCCTGCGGAGTTTCGATCGCAGTATGCCCGAGGAGATCAACCGAGTGCTAACGGATGCCATCTCTGATCTCCTATTCACAACCGAAGAGAGTGGCAACCAAAATCTGGCGAAGGAAGGTGTTAATCAGGCGAAAGTGCATTTCGTCGGCAATCTGATGATCGACTCGCTGGTGGGTGCGCTCGACGCTGCTCGGCGCTCTCCGCTTCGTGGCAAGCTTGGGTTATGCAAGCAGGGCTATGCCGTCCTGACGCTCCATCGCCCTCGAATGTCGATGATGTCTCCCACTAACGCGAACTCTGTATGCTGTTAGAGAAGTCTCCGAGAACTTCCGGTCGATCTTTCCCGTGCATCCGCGCACCCATCATAAGATTCTGGCGTCGGGTTTCAGTAAAATAAATTCATGGGATGGTGAAACTGCCGTTGGAGGCCGAGGTATCTGGACGATGCCGCCAGCTTCCTATTTGGACTTTCTTGGTCTGGTGGACGGCGCGGCGATGGTCATCACCGACTCAGGGGGTATCCAGGAAGAGACCACATATTTGGGAGTTCCTTGCCTCACGTATCGCGACAATACGGAGCGGCCGGTCAGTGTGACTATGGGTACCAACCGCCTTATTGGCGCAGATCCTTCCAACATTGTCAGGTACGCCTCCGAAGTGTTGCGCAGCATGTTGCCGAGGAATGGGATTGCGGCTCACAGAATGCCGCCATTATGGGACGGAAACGCAGCTCCGCGTATTGTCAGCGTGTTGCGAAGGTACCTGGAATCGAGGGACGGGAATCATTTAGAGATTGCGAGTACCAAGAGCGCACGCAGCATTTTGCTCATAATCGCAACGAAGAGATTATATTATTCCGGTGAGCGCGATTTGCCTTAGAATTGCCGGAAGGCCGTTTACTGGAAGCAGCCTACGCGCAGTCATTGTGTGTTTTCGTCCTGGCCGAGGGGAGGCGGCTATCACAGCGCGGCAAACGCGAGATTCTATGTGCCCCCGAGGTCGGCTCTGTAGTCGCTACTTTCTTCTTCCGCCGTGCAAGCGGAAGAGCGGGTCACAATAAATCCTGTGAGACGTAGTCAAGCGCAGTCCTGGCTGCCTACGAACCAACGCAATTCGTTGTAGTTCTAAAGAACATGGCAGTCCGAGCAGCATATTTGACTAACGATCTCGAGTCCCGTAAGAGGACGGCTATTGGTCGAGGAATGATCTCTGCCTCTGGCGGACCGGTATCGCTGTCCCGACGAGTTTGTACAGTTTGATCTCACCGGCAAACTCTCTTCCGACTCGGGATACTTTCGGTTTGGGCACGATGCCGTCTGCTATGGTCGGACTTCATCAGGCTATCGTACCAACGATGCACAGTCTCTTCTCTATGGCGTGCTCCGCGATATAGACACCAGGGATTCTACGGTTCTATTGCCCTTTGATCCCACGGAGGTCATCAACAATCTTCGCCTTGAGCGTTATGCCAGGCACCATGGCTGGAGTGAGTTAGGTTCTGGGACACTTCTGCTCAGAAACCTGTATTACCTCGCCCGGCCATGCCTGAGCGTAGGTATTCGCAAGCATATTCAAAGAGCCTACCATAAAGGGATGGGAAAAGATCGCCTTCCCCAGTTGGCCGGTTGACACAACCGTAGAGCGGCTTAGCGACCAGGTGCTGCTCAGTTCCATGAGAGCCATGAGTATTGATAGAGTGCCATTCATTTGGTTTTGGCCCAATGGCGCCCGCAGCGCTGTTGTGACCACCCATGACGTCGAGGCCCAAGGAGGCTATGACTTCTGCCGCGAGCTGATGGCGATCGATGAAAGTTTTGGCATCAAGGCATCCTTTCAGGTTGTGCCAGAAGGATCTTATAAGGTTTCGGAATCTTTGCTTGATGACATTCGCGGTAGAGGTTTCGAGGTCAATATCCAGGATCTGAATCACGATGGGCTCTTATTTTGTAATCGGCAAGTGTTCCTGCGTCGAGTCGCCAAGATCAACCAGTACGGCCGGAAGTACGATGCCAAAGGATTTCGTGCGGCGGTACTGTACAGAAACCTGGACTGGTACGATGCGCTGGAGTTCTCCTATGACATGTCTGTTCCCAACGTCGCACATCTGGATCCGCAGCGCGGCGGTTGCTGCACAGTGATGCCATACTTTGTGGGCGATATTCTGGAAATGCCAGTAACGACGACCCAGGATTACATGCTGTTCCATCTGTTGGGCGACTATTCGCTGGACCTATGGAAAGCTCAGACGGACGCGATCTTGAAGAAGAACGGCCTGGTTAGCTTCCTGGTCCATCCCGACTACGTCGCAGAGAAAAAGGCGCGCGGCGTTTACCAGGATCTGCTGTGCTTTCTGCGCGATCTTGGTTCGCGGGAGCGATTGTGGTTCGCCCTTCCGGGAGAGGTGGACCAATGGTGGCGTGATCGGAGCAAGATGCGACTCGTAAATCACGCTGGACAGTGGCGAATCGAGGGGCCGGGAGCCGAACGAGCGGTGCTCGCGTTTGCCAAAGCTAATGGTGACCACCTCGAGTATGAATTAACCCCCGAACTTAAGGTGATAGAAGGCAACAAGACGTAGTCAAGCTCTTGTGATGACATCAGCTTCTTCGTACCGAGTGTTTGCTATTCTGTGGGTCGTCTCTCTGATTATCTGGTGGCAGCCGATCACCGCGACGCTCTCTCTGGCTCTGCGACAGGATGCCTATACGCACATCCTTCTGATTCTCCCCATCAGCATTGGCCTGATTGTTACGTGGTGGAACGCGCGAGAGTGGAAACCCAGCCCCAGCATCCGTAGGGGTTCAGTCGCGTTGGGTTTGGCCGTATTGATTGGCGTCGCCGGGTTGAGGTGGGGAAGCGCAGACCTATTCACCAGTGACGTACGTCTTTCGATAGAGATGCTGGCAGTTGTCATCGTGGTGGATTGGGTCGTTCGTAAGTTGCTTTGGCGGCCGTATTTTTCGGGGATGCGTCTTCCCGCTGTTTTTCCTGCTGTGGTTGGTACCCATACCAGAGTTTGTATTGAACCACCTCGTGTCCTTTCTGCAACAGGGCACTGCATCCTTCGCGCGAGCTTTGTTGGCAACTGCGGGCGTGCCAGTCGCTCAGGACGGCACGACATTAACGGTTCCTGGGCTGACGTTGAAGATTGCCCAGGAGTGCAGCAGTATTCGTTCCAGCATGATGCTGGTCGTCAGTTCCATGGTGTATGTCTTACCTGCTCCTGCGTTCGCGTTGGGGTAGAACAGTTGTGATACTCGCCTCAATACCTCTCGCCATTGCCAAGAATGGACTGCGCGTTTTTACGCTGGCCGTTCTGGGCGCGTACGTTAACCCGGGGATCTTGAATAGTCCGCTGCACCATCAGGGTGGAGTCTTGTTTCTGGCAGTAGCTTTGGTGGCAGTATTTCGTTCTGATATGGCTCGTGGGCAGGGTAGAGCGCAGGGGAGGCCAACGACCGGCCGGCAAGCGCAGATTCCTCGCCTGTCGACGTCAGCCAACGTGAACTGAGTGCAAATCAGCGCTTTAGCGATGATCTGAGAAGGTCATAAGCTTCCCGGTCAAGAGATGAGCAGTTTATCGTCACTTCTCGGGATTGAATCTCAGAATTTTGGCGGTGGTTTGGTGTCGGCGATTCTGATGGCAGGAATTGTCTGCCAGGCCGATGACAAGGTGGGCAGCCAAAGCTGCCGTGACGACTCGAAGGCTCCGTTCGCCGTTGGCGCGAGTGGGCCAGGTGGATCAACGGAGGCGTTAGCCGGCAGTGCGCCTAAGCTCCACAGTGTCAGGCTTTCCTGGGATGCAAGCGTTTCAAAAAGCAACGCGCCGGCCGATGCGGTCAAGGGCTACAACATCTATCGTCACGAACCAGGCAAGGCCTACGAACAAATCAACCTCGTTCCTATTCGCGAAACAAGCTGCACCGATTATGCAGTGAAGGCCGGACATACGTATCTTTACCAAACCAAGGCTGTCAGTGGGCGTGGGACGGTGAGCAAGCCTTCAAACCAGGCCACGGCAAGCGTTCCGTCCCACTGAGGCTGACTCAATTTCCGTCTCTTAACTCGGCTGTTTCAGTGTCCGGTCTGTAGATTGACTCGGGATAAGAAAGGTCGCACCAAGAGGAGGTGACCGAGTTGAGCGGTCAGTTCAGAATCAGAGCGCGACCCTCAACCCGGGTCGTACTACGAGGCTTCAACAGGTTGTATACCGAAGCGTTTACAGATGTTCAATCATCGTGAAAACTCGAGAATCCAGGCATACATGGACAGACTGGAAACACTTTTCCGATTGTCTGATTGGCAGGGGCGAAAGTACCGACGCTTCGCGTTGGAATTTCCTGTCCGCATGAAGTTTCAATCCGGTTCTGCCACCGCAGAGATCGAAGCCGTAAGCCAGAATGTAAGCGTTGGAGGCCTTTTGGTCAGAAGCGCGCTACCTATTCCCCAACACACACCCGTAACCTTTATATTGAGCGTTCACGGTAAGCAGTCGGTCCGTCCCGTTCATTTGATGGGCGAAGGCGAGGTGGTGCGGGTTGAAGGAGGAGAAGCCGAGGCAACGTTCATGATGGCAGTGAAATGCAATGCGCCAGTCACGCAACTGGAGGAATACTTGCCCGTATAAGGAGCAGCGTGGAGACACGCCAAGACTTAACCCACGATTTTCCGTTCTGAATAGGTCAAGCTGAATGCAGGCGCTCTCGCAACGGGAGCGCCTTTTTCTTTCTCTTGCTAAAGTGGATGAGGATCTTCTCTAATGACAAGCCGGCGGTCTGGCTCGGAATCTATCGAAGGCGTCTGCCGACTTAGTCAAAACGTTTGCCACAGGTGTGCCCAATACACCTACCGATCGGCAGGCCCATGTTTCATCGTGACTTGAGGAGGATTTTGTGCCTGACTATTACATCGTTACGGACATAGGTACGCTGCCCGGCGGCGCTACGAGCGTTGCCAATGATATCAGCGACAAGGGTCAGGTAGCAGGCGCTTCGGACGTTTTAGGAGGAGGCAGTCACGCGTTCCTGTGGACACCGGGGTCCTCCCTGCAGGACCTTGGGACACTTCCGGGCGGCAGCAACAGCAGCGCTGCTGGGGTCAATGTCTGCGGTGTGGTAACGGGCCAATCTGATTTGGCCGGCAGCGGCGGAAATACCCATGCATTTGTTTGGAGTGGTGCACATGGGTTGGAAGATATCGGTACTCTCGCCGGTGATAATGTGAGCGCAGCATCGGCGGTCAATGCCTGCGGCCAAATAGTTGGTAATTCTACCCGCAGTGCAGGGGGACACCTGCGCGCTTTTCTCTGGAGCCGAGCAGCGGGGATGATGAACCTGGGAGTATTGCCTGGCTTCACCGATTCGGGGGCACACGATATAAATAACCTGGGACAGGTTGTCGGCTACTGCGCCGTGTCAGGGTTACCAAACCGTGGTTATCTGTGGAGCAGTTCCGCTGGCATGCAACCTATGCCCACCCTCCCGGGTGGCCTCAGCAGCGATGCGGTAGGGATTAATGATCTGGGAGAGATTGTTGGCGGTTCCGATTCGGGCAATATCAACAATCCGCATGCCGTCTTATGGAACGGAGGCGTTACGCAGGACCTCGGCATCCTTCCTGGGGGCAGTTGGAGCAGTGCGGCCGCTATCAACGTTTTCGGAACGGTAGTTGGAAACGGAAATTGTCTCGCCTCTGGATCGCACGCTTTTGTGTGGACCGCAAACAAAGGAATGCAGGACCTGAACGCGCTTATCCTCACTTCAGGATGGGAACTCCAACAGGCAGTTGCGATTAATGTGGCGGGACAAATTGTCGGTGTGGGGACAATACGAGGAAACCAACATGCATTTCTTCTCACGCCGCATGTTACGACATAAGGCTTGCGTAGGGCTTATTTTGTTTTTCGAACTGAAAACAGCACGCTATAGAGACGCGGAACTTCGCCACCGGAGTTCGCACTAGGCTCCCTCCCCGCCTTGAACCACGACTATATTGGAGCCCCGATTTTCCATGATCTTTGTCCGCGGGGATGCTTAATCACACCCCCTTCCCGGCCAAAAAACAACCCTCCGGCTGAGCCGGAGGTTGTTGCGATCGCTAGGATCAAAGGTCGTTCGCGTATTGAGGCTAAGCTACCCTCCCGGCTTGGCGTCGGGAGTAGAACATTGCACCGAAGCACGTGATACCGGCGAGGAGCAGGTACATCAAAACTGCACCGCCCTCAGGTGCCGCAATAGCAACCTCGCCCCACATCTCCTGCGGTCCGTTAGGGCTGGGTGGTATGTAGATAAAAAGATTGGCATAGGTGCCCAACGCAGGGAGGTTCATTGTCTCAACATAATGAACTAAGCCCTGCGCCTGCATATCCAGGCAGCTGAGAGAGAATCCTTTTCCGGCTGCGAGCGAAGTGAGGTACCAGAGCGCCTGCGAAATCGAAGACTGCAAGCCTGAGTTTCCGATAGCAGTCGTGAACATGTCATTGGCCAGATAGGCCAAAGCTTGATATCCCTGAACCCCGCTCCAGCCGCCAACGACAGCGCCCCAATTGGCGTTGCCAAACAACATATTGCCTATGTTGCCCGCGTTCAAGGATGACGCCTGGTAGCCAGTGGCCGTCCAATGCTCACCAGCGGTAATGTTGTCGTAGTAGTCGTCGCAAATCATTCCGGGCGTGCTCTGCCCGGGGCCCACATTCACGTTATTGATGGAGCCATCGTAAAAGCCAGTTCCGACGCCGCCTTCCGGTCCGTTGTACCAGTTATTGCCCTGATACCCGCCGTTGAAATACATCGGCGTCACAACTTGAGCAAAGGCGGAAGATACGGAAAACAGAAATGCTAATCCGACCGCCAAAAGCAGAGTTCTTCTCATTTCTTACCCCTCATCCGCCTTGCGAGAACAAATAACAGCTCAAGCTCGCACAGGTTCGTGAACACTCTTTGCCGTTACAATGCTCAGACTAGCCCAAAACAAAATACTGTCAAGAATGATAATTTCTGCGAACGGTTGCAAGGCGTTGCAATGCCAACTTAAGACATTTATTATCAACAGGATAGAGCGCGATCTCCGCTTCCTGCGGCAGAAAAATCTTTTGCCGATAAAAGATTAAGAAGACGGGACTTAGCGCTGCTCGACCGCGTCAGCTCGAACCGAGCTCTTGGCGACTCGAAAAGCCCCCACCGGCTCCCGATTGGAACCCATAATTTCGGGGAGAATCTTTCGAGAATTCGGCGGAGCCCGGAGCCGTCACGAGATCTGGGTTTTGCCGTCCGCTGGAAGTGTTTTGGGTTATAGTGCAATAAAACGGGCCGTTGGCAAGCTTGCGCGCCAACCTCGGAGGTTTCGTCGTGCCGCTTTCGTCCAGCCAACGTCGCATTCTGTCCCTGCCTTTGCTCGTCTTGCTCGTTCTTTCCTCTTGTTCCCGAGATCCTAATATCCGCAAGCAGAAATACTTTCACAGCGGCCAACAGTACTTCGAAATAGGAAAGTATCGTGAGGCTGCGATCCAGTTCGTTAACGCGATCCAGATCGATCCCAGCTATGCCGAGGCACATTATCAGCTGGCTGAGACTTATCGTAAATTGCAGAAAGCGCAGGACGCCGCTCGGGAGCTTGCCCGCACGGTCGAGCTGCAGCCAGAAAATTACCAGGCCCGCACCGAACTGGCAAATCTGTTGATCCTGGGCAAGGACTTTTCGCAGGCCAAGGAACAAACGGATTTCCTATTGCAACAGCGTCCGAACGCTCCTCTGGTCCATTCCCTGATTTCCAGTCTCCTCGCCGGACAAGGAAATCTCTCAGGCGCGATCCAGGAGATGCAGAAAGCCATCGCACTCGATCCTGCCCGCTGGAGTTTGTACCTGGAATTGGCGATGTTGCAGCTCAACACGAATCAACCCGACGCCGCCGAAACGAGTTTGAAGAAAGTTATCGACCTGAATCCGACGGCGACCCAAGCACACTTGTTACTGGGGACTTTCTATCAATCTCGCAGCCGCTTCGCTGAGGCGGAGCAGCAATTCCGCACCGCGATAGACATGGATCCCAAGAGCCCGGAACCTCAGGCTGCGCTTGCTCGTCTTTACATGGGAGAAGGGAAGTACGCGGAAGCGGAGGAATTTCTGCAGCGAGCCAAGCGCAACTTTCCGGATGACTCCGCCGGTTACCGCATGCTGGGTGACTTCTACTTCAGCACCGGAAACCTGGACAAAGCTATCGCTGAATACGCCGCCCTCTATCAGGAGCATCCACAGGACATTCAGGTCAAGAAAAACTACATTCAACTTCTGATCGAGAAGAACCGGTTCGACGAGGCAAGCAAGCTCAATGATGAAATTTTGCAAGCCAATCCGCACGACAACGACGCTCTGGTTTCTCGCAGTGAGATGCAGATTAGCGGCGGAAATCTGAAAGATGCCACTGCAACCTTGCAAACCGTGATCAAGAACGACCCCAACAACGGCCAAGCTCACTACAGCCTAGGAGTTGCGTTCGACAAGGCGGGTGATCCGCAGGGCGCCGAAACCGAATGGATTGAGGCAGCGCGTCTGCGTCCTGATTTGGTCGATGCCCAGCGTTCCCTGGCGGGTGCGGCTCTGCGCCGGGGGGATCCCAACAGACTTGCCCAAGTTGCCACGCAGATCATCAGCTTACAACCCAACTCGCCCGAAGGTTATGTGCTCCGCGCCCTTTCCGAACTCAATCGCAATCAGCTTGCAGCCGCTGAAAACGATATTCGCAAAGCTATCGACATAGCTCCCCAGAGCTCTCTGGCGTATGTGCAGCTGGGGAACCTGAAATTCACGGAGAAGCAATACAGCGAGGCGGCAAAAGCTTACCAGCAGGCGCTCGATCTGAATGCCAATTCGAAGGACGCGCTTCGCGGCCTAATGAACACTTATATCGCCCAAAAGCAAGTCGACCGTGCGATTGCCGCAGCCAATGCCCAAATCGCTAAATCGCCGAATAACAGCGGCTTCTACGATTTGCTAGGCAGCGCTTTATTTCACGTCAAACAAGACCTTAACGGCGCCGAGGTGGCCTTTAGCAAGGCGCTATCGCTTGACGAAAAGAATTCTGACGCCCTGATCAGGCTCACCCAGGTGCAGGCGGCAAAGGGAAATTTGGATCAGGCCATCGCCACTTGCCAGCGGGCCATCGCGAGTCAGCCCCGGGCAACTGAGTTTTACATACTGTTGGGTGAGCTGTACCAATCGAAGCAGGATTGGAGACAGGCGAGAAGCGCATTTGAAAAGGCGCGCGAACTTCAGCCAAACGACCCTGTCGCGACACGCGACCTTGCCAGTGTGCTGTTGCAAAGTGGAGGTAACCTGGATGAGGCTTTGTTGCTGGCGCAAACCGCTCAGCGTAGTATGCCCGATTCACCGGATGCAGCCGATACGTTGGGTTGGGTCTATTACCAAAAGGGCGAGTACCCACTAGCCCTGACCCTATTCCAGCAGGCTCTGAAGCTACAGGAAAAGCGCAATCTGCCGGACAGCCCGGACATTCACTACCACCTTGGACTTGCCTACCAAAAGACAGAGCAGCCTGCCCTCTCGCGTCAGCACCTGGAGCGTGCCCTCAAAATCGATCCTAATTACAGCGCCGCCACGGAAATACGGAAACAGCTTGCCAACTCCAAATCGTGACTAAACAAACCAGACGGACTGATGTGGAATCAGCGCTTACATCCGGAGTGGTCTTAAACGCAGATTACCGGGAGAGCGGGTTTCTGCCGTAAGCCTAGGCAGCCTCTATGCAACCCCTGCAGAAAACATCTGGAGAGAAGGACGTGCCAAGGGCATCGGGGCGGTCACTGGACGTTCTGGAATTGTACGAATTCCACATTCCACATTGTGCCGTGGGTTTCCTATGCCTAATCACTGTTTGCGCTACCTTGCTTGCAGGGCTTTGGCCTTTCCGCGCGCCTGAGAACGAAGTTACCTGGACGAAAAATGAAAACGCCCTTTGGTTCGGCGAAAACGGAACGGCCTTGGGCTCGCGCAGGCTGGATTTTGCGAGTGCGAACGGATCCGCTTGCAGCATTGAAGTGTGGGTGCACCCGACGCGTCTCTGGACTACCAGAGCCATTCTTACGTTTTATGACTCCCGCGACAGTCGGGAGTTCATGCTGGAGCAAGCGGACACTGATCTGGTGCTGCATCTTGGAGATAAGGATGGCCAGCGACTGCTACGAATTCGTGATGTTTTCCGCAAGCCGGAACCCTTCATAAGCGTTACCTCTAACGGACGAGATACCCTGATTTATATCGATGGACAACTGGCCCTGGGATCGCCGGACTTCGGCCTTTCAAGCAAAGACCTGTCCGGCCAACTCATACTGGCCAACGCCCCTTTTTTTGATCAGAGTTGGGCGGGCAGAATGAAAGGCTTGGCGATTTATGCGAGCGAACTTGATGCGGCGCAGGTTCTGAAGCATTATGGAGACTGGAAGCAGCACGGTCAGCCTACATTTGGCAAGTCTGAAAAGGTTCTGGCCTTGTACCTGTTTCGTGAGCACGAGGGCAATACGGTCCACAGCGAGGCGCCCTCTGGAATTGATCTGACGATTCCGCAGAGGTTCATGGTTGTCGATCAGCTGCTTTTCCAGTCTCCCGTATCAGAATTTCATACCCAGGGAAGCTACCTAAAGAATGCTCTGATCAATGTTGCAGGATTTGTTCCTCTGGGTTTTATGGTTAGTCTCTATTTCGCGGCAGTTCGAAGGATGCGACAGGCCGCCGTTGCTGCGGTCTTAGTGGGAGCAGCTGTCAGCTTTGCGATTGAATACTTTCAATCGTTCCTTCCAACCCGATATTCAGGGTGGACCGATATTCTTACCAACACGATCGGGACAGGTATCGGCACTATTCTTTACTGGCGGGTATCTCGACTTATGGTATCTAAGCCATGGGTTGAGCCCTTCCGAACTCAACCCATTCAGTAATTTCACCAGTTCCCAGATAACTGCTAACGGTTCGCGGCCCCTCCTCTATGGCACGTACGCAGAAGCTTGGTTTGAGTAAGAGCTCTCGTTACCCTGATTATCCACGGCGGTCGTCACGTAGTAATACGTGTATCCGTCCTGCACCGCTTGATCATTGTAGGTTACGTTCGGGTCCAGGCTGGAGTTCACTTTGGTGTAGGGTCCGCCTGAAACCGTGCTTCGATAGATGTTGTAACCGGCAATTCCGGGGGATGAACTGGGGTTCCAAGACAGACTGACCTGTGCAGTGACCGTAAGAGTTACAGCCACCGCCTGATGGATTCCACCTCCGGTACCCGTTACTGTGATGGGGTAGGTCCCCATCAGGGTCGTGGATCCGACGCTGATGGTCATGGTTGAGTTGCCCGAGCCCGGCGCGGGGATCGAGGTGGGATTGAAGGTAACCGTGGTGCCCGAAGGCATGCCAGAAGCCGACAGAGTGATGGCGCTGTTGAAGCCACCGCTGATGGCGGTGGTAATGGTCGACGCGCCCTGGTTACCTTGCATGATGCTGAGAGCCGCCGGCGATGCCGAGATAGAGAAGGTGGTCCCTGCGGTTACGGTTAGCGTCACAGTGGTGGTTTGCTGAGTGCCTCCTCCATTGCCGGTCACGGTGATGGGATAGGTTCCCGCTGGTGTGGCTGCGCCGACCGCAATCGTCATGCTCGAACTGCCCGAACCCGGAGCCGGGACGCTGGTCGGATTGAATGTGACCGTCGTTCCTGAGGGTACGCCGGCAGCCGATAGGGCTATCGCGCTATTGAAACCTCCGCTGATAGTGGTGGTGACGGTTGATGTGCCCTGATTGCCTTGGGCGATGCTGAGCGACGCTGGTGAAGCCGCTATGGTGAAGCTACCGACTGCCGGCGTCCGGAAAGCCACCATCTGCATGATCCAGGCGCCAGACGGAGAGACAGGAGCAGTCGCGGAATAGCTTCCCGTGGACGTGACCATCTCATCCTCGGCGATGTCGCCGTCGGGCGTCGTCAACAGACGCTGAGTGAACCCGCTACCCGGGCCTGATGTAAGCGTCTGAACCAGATTCGCCCCAAAGATCAGATCCCTTGGGCTGGTTGTCGTAGCCGAGCCACTACTGCTAGAGGCACTATTGCCAGAGCTCGCGGCGGTTACATCGACCGGATTGTTGGGATCGGCTCCGCTGTACTCAAGTATGCGGATGTCAGGCGAAACGGCCGCGCTTGCGAATGTTACGGTAACCGTGTTTGCTCCCGCTGCTGCGGCCGCGACGTTCTTGGCGTAATAGATGGATTGCGATGCGTATCCACTCTGAACTGTCGGCCCGACGGCGAGGGAATACACGTTACCTTTAGTGTCTCGAACGGAGCTGACCGTGGCGGTACTGTCATTCCATCCGACGGCAATGACATTCAAATCACCAGCAACCTGAGCAGCTGTAAAGGTGACGCTTACCGTGGATTGCGGCGATTGCGGCGTGGCGTAGTTACCCTGCACGTAGGTGATTGTCGCCGATGACGCGGTGACGGTTAGGGTTACGACAGCATTCTGTTGCACTCCTCCGCCATTCCCAGTCACCGTGATGGGATAAGTGCCGGTGGGGGTAGCAGACCCCACAGTGATGGTCATGGTGGAGGTGCCCGAACCCGGCGCGGGAATGGTAGCGGGGTTAAAAGTCACGGTGGTCCCCGTCGGCGTACCAGAAGCCGAGAGGGTGATCGAACTGTTGAAACCACCACTGGCCGCCGTGGTGATAGTCGAAGTTCCCTGATTACCTTGTGAAATGCTGAGGGATGCGGGAGAAGCCGAGATCGTGAAGGTAGCGGGCCCAGTCACGGTCAAAGTCACCGTGGTGCTTTGTTGAATCCCGCCTCCGCTGCCTTTTACGGTGATGGGATAAGTCCCCAGTGCTGTGTTCGTCCCTACCACAATTGTCATGGTCGAGTTGCCGGAGCCAGGCGCGGGAATCGTGGTCGGATTGAAGGTGACGGTTGTACCTGAAGGCATTCCGGAAGCCGACAGGGTGATCGAACTGTTGAAACCTCCGCTGGCCGCCGTAGTGATGGTCGAGGTTCCCTGATTGCCTTGTGAAACGCTCAGCGATGCCGGTGAGGCTGAGATGGTAAAGGTAGGGGCAGTCACGGTCAGCGTTACGGTGGTGCTCTGCTGAATCCCTCCGCCGCTGGCCTTTACGGTGATGGGATAGGTGCCGGTAGGCGTAGCCGAACCGACCGCGATGGTCATGGTCGAGTTGCCGGAGCCGGGCGCGGGAATGGTGGTCGGGTTGAAGGTAACGGTGGTACCCGAAGGCATTCCGGAAGCCGATAAGCTAATGGAGCTGTTGAATCCACCACTTACAGCAGTGCTAATGGTTGCGGTACCCTGATTACCTTGGGCCACGCTCAGGGACGTAGGTGAGGCTGAGAAGGTGAAGTTTGGGGCGGCAACGGTCAGTGTGACGGTAGTGGTCTGCTGAGTTCCGCCGCCACTGCCAGTCACGGTGATGGGGTAGGTTCCCGCTGGCGTGGCAGAACCCACAGTGATGGTCATGGTTGAGCTGCCAGAACCTGGGGCGGGGATCGAGGTTGGATTGAAGGTGACTGTGGTCCCTGATGGCATTCCGGAAGCCGACAAGCTGATCGCGCTGTTGAAGCCGCCACTTATGGCGGTGCTAATGGTCGATGTTCCCTGATTGCCTTGGGCCACGCTCAGTGATGCCGGCGAGGCGGAGATGGTAAAACCGCCTGGCGTCCTGAACGCGACCATCTGCATGATCCATGGTCCGGAAGGACTGACTGGAGCAGTCGCACTATAGCGACCTGTAGCCGTCACCATCTTGTCTTCAGCGATGTCGCCGTCAGGTTGGGTCAGCAGCCGCGACGTGAAGCCGCTACCCGGGCCTGTGGTGATGGTCTGAACCAGATTTGCTCCAAAGATCAGATCGGTTGCGTTGGTTGTTGTGGCCGAACCGCTATTGCAGGATGAACTATTGCCGGAGGCTGCGGCGACTACGTCCACCGGGTTGTTCGTATCCGCTCCACTGTATTCGAGTATTCGAATGTCGGGGGACACGGCACCTGTTGAAAATGTCACGGTGACGGTGTTGGTCCCGGCAGCTGCCGAAACGATGTTCTTAGCATAGTAGATCGATTGCGATCCATATCCATTTTGAACCGTCGGCCCGACCGCTCGGGTGTAGGTATTGCCCTTGGAGTCTGCCACTCGAGTGACCGTAGCCGTGCTGTCATTCCATCCCACGGCGACAACATTGAGGTGCCCGGCAGTTTGCGCAGAGCTAAACGTGACATTCACCGTGGTTTGGGGTGCCTGTGGTGTCGCATAATTGCCCTGCACATAGCTAATCGCTGCCGAAGGTGCTGGCATTGCAGAGCCGTCGTAGATTTGCTGAATCTGGGCTGCCGTCAGGGCGCTGTTATAAATGTGGAAATCGTTCATCCTGCCTGAACTAAATCGCGAGTCCCCGCCCCGGGAGAACAGATAGATCGGGTCGTTGCCAAAATTGTTCGTATTTGTTGCAGACGAGACATTCCAGTTTGGACTCTGCAGGGCTCCGTCAATATAGAGGCTCACCTGATCGCCGCCGGTCTGACTCTTGTCATAGACAACGGCGACATGATGCCAGACCCCGGAAGAAGGCTGGCTATAACAGTTCGCGGTGGTGCCCTCGTTGCCTCGCAATGCGGCTCGAATGCCGTGGCAGGTCTCGTCGTCAGGCAGTAGGGCGAAGCCGGTAGTTGATTCCTGGTAATTGCTGCTGGCCTCGAGGAGGACACTTCCCCCGTCGGTCGTGTAGTTCCGATTTACCCAGAATGCTACCGTGACAGCCTGGGTGTCGCTGAGGTCGATCGCAGGAATGCTGACGTACTGCCGGTGTCCGGCATTCGCCGACACCGCGTTGCCGACTTTTCCGGTGACCCATCCGACCCCATTGACTAGGGTAGCAGTGTGACCATCGCCGGACGAATCGACCGCCCGAGTTCCAGAGCCTTCGTCAAATTTCCAATAGCCGACAGGGGTTTGCGCTTGCGCTGGCTTCGCGATGACAGTAACCGCGAGCAGAACCTGAGCCAACAATATGATGACTGAATTAGACAGAACGGTAATATGTTTTCTAGTTACCATCGTAGGATCCTTTGGTATGCATCTTTGAGGGTCAAACGAGGCGGCGAAGGTGATTGGGGCTGATCTCGACGAAATGCTTGGCCATGACCATAAAGAAAACTGTTCTGATCTTTCGTCACGGCCATGACTATCGACGGCAGACCAGCGAACATAAGACTAGGTTGCCAAGAAGTGGAGAGGTGACACCACCAAATTGCGGATCATGTCCGTACTAAAGTAACCTATGGTAACCAAAATAGCGTAAATACTACACATGCGGACTAGCTTGCATTTGAGAATGCGCGAGGTTGCCCCGATGGGGTTGAAGGGTTATCGCTGTGATCTGCTGAAAGAGGACCACGGAATCAGGTTAGGAGGGGGCGCCCGTGCCCTCTGTTGACCGCACAAAGTTATGACGGATTTCTAGAGGCATATGGGGGATTTAGAAAGCCACGAGTTCAAGGAGATGGTCAATGAGGTTGATCTGCGTTAATAGTTACCCATCCGATGCACCTTTTCGTGGCACCCGGCACACAACGTGATCAAGTTCTGTTCCTCGTCGCCGCCCGATTGACTGCGAAATTTGAGGTGGTGTACCTCTAGTTGCTGCATGCTACCGCAGACCTGGCATCGCCATCCGTCGCGCTCCAGTATCTTTCGGTGCAGATCGCGGTAGCTGATCGGATCAAGTCTTAGTCGCGGGCTCATACCGCTGACCTTGTCCTTCATGAAGCTTTTCGGTTGACCTCCGACAGAAACGTCTCCTGTTGCGGCCCGGGCAGCAAACCGTAGTAGCGCGAGATGGATTGCAACAGCATCTCCGGGTTGCCGCTATCTATCGAGGCTCCGGCGAGGAAGTCCGCACAGATCATTTCCAGGCAGTAGCCCCGCGACTTGTCCGATCCCAGCATCAAGGCCGCAGTCGCGATCGCATGCTCGACAACCGGGATCTGGCTCTTATAGACCTTGAAATAGATAAGCTCCGAAGGCTCGCTATCCTTGCCCGTCAACTCTTTTTCCACTTCCCGCTGAAACTCCGCCTTCGGCATCTGTCGGGCTTTGTGCAGCCAGGTTGCACTTTCGAAGCGCTGACCCTGCTGCCGCGCCAGCTTCGCTAACTCCACACCTTTGGTCCATCCCACCTGCTTCAGTTCCTTCCTGACCTGGGGTGGAAGCTGTTCGTGAATCGACATCAGGTAGTAGGCTTTCCTTCTTGACTCTGGAAACCGCCGCTCTAGGAACTCATCGAAGGACTTCAGATTCTCTAGCCTCCAATACTGCCCGGCCCGCACCTCGCACAGGTACTTGCCCAGCTCCACGAATCTGGTATCGCGCTCGTTCTCATGCCGTGCCTCCCAGGCCAGAATCTCGTCGATCTTGCCGAGCACAACCTGAGCACGGCGGCGATTCAGCTTCGGAGGCATAGGCGGACACTTAGTAAACAAGTTCGTCAAACAGACCAAGATCGACTCCCGGCTTGCGGATCAGCCCGGCCTCCACCAGATCGCGTTGGTCGAGACAGAGTCCGAGGAAGGGACAGGTGGTACACGGGTTCTGGGGGAAGCGGATGCCGCTGTGGGGCAGGAACAGTCCCGACTCGATCCTGTGGACCGTATCGTCGACCAGGGTCAGGAACTCCTGCCGTTGTTGGTCGGTGATGGTGGCGCGCAGGTACTGGACTTCGACCATGCGCTTACGAACAAAGACGACTTGGGCGACTTCGTTGATCCCCGTGATCCAGGAGTAGCAAACCAGTTGTGGATCGAGAGCCGCAATGCCATCGGGCTCCTCAGGATAGCGGGCAGAGGCAGTTTTCCACTCCAGCACACAGGGTATGCCATCCAATTCACCGACTGCATCGACGAAGGCGACAAAGCTGTTGCCGGAGCTCAAAGGGAGGGTGAAGCGGATCTGTTGATGGCTCTGCGGCTGGTGAATCTGGACACGCCCATCCTGAGTGAAGCGCTCGAGCAACTGAATGCCCTGGTGGAACATGTGGTCCCAGGTGTCGTTGCCCGAGTAGGTCAGCTCCAGGCTCTTACAAGGCATCCACTGCTCGAACAGAACGGCTGCTGGATCATCGTGACGGAATAAGGCCGCCACCGCCTGCTCGAAGCAGCGGCCGAAAAGCATGGCGGCGCGAACGTCTTTCTCCTGCCAGCCATCGAGATAACGATGGCGGTAGCGGCGAGGGCAGGTCAGGTATTGGGAGATCTGCGTATAGCTGTAATTCATCGTGATGCCCTCTCCTTCTGTGTGCCGTTGCGCTTGGCTGACGGTAAGACGGGGATAGCAGTGGAGAGTTCTTCCCATTGGCTGGCCGGGGCGAAGCCGTCGAAGTTTACCAGCGAGACGCCGTTGACCACGGTGTGGCTGATCTTCACCACCCCGACGAGGCCGCGCAGAGCTCGTTCGTCGACCTCGTCCTGGCTCAACAGTTCGGGATCATAGAGGAAATCGCGCAGGAACCAGCCCAGCTTCCACATTGCCTTTGGGGTGCAGTAGAGACGGCTGACAAGCGAGCGCCCGGCAAATGGCTTGGGTTCGAGGACGGAGAGCCGGAGCAAATAAAAGCGCTTCTGTGCCTGCCAGCGATGCTGGGCACCATCGAGGCGAACAAGAAATATGCCGTCGGGAACGTCGGATTGCGAATCACGTGCGGTTTCAGCGAGTCCGGAAACATGACGTTTCATCCCGCCACCTCCTGCGGCGGGCGTGCGTAGCTGTTGAGCTGACAGAGCAGGGAAGGGCGGTCCTTGTTGGCTGCCTCGGCCAGCTGCTGGACGAAGGTTTCGACCTGCTCACGAGTGGCATCTTTGAGGGCCTTGGTGCCGCAGAAGTCGACGGCGTAGGCTTTCACCAGTTCGGGATCGAGCTTGTGCTGGCGAATGATCTGGCAGAGGCGGTCGCGGACCTTGTGACCGGACCCGTTCCCGTTTCCATTGCCATTCTTGGGCGGAAACTTCTGTGAATCAGGAGTCGGCGCCATCGGACCAGGGTTGGATCCGATCTCCTCCACCGAGCAGATGCCGATGCCATAGGCCTTGCGTAGGGCACGATTCACGGCTCGGGTTTCCGCTATGCGCATCTCGGCACCGCGGACCACCAGAGACACGTTGGACGGGTCAGCGTCGCCATAGCCGACGAAACCCGCGGAATCTTTGGACGGATACACCGTCGCCTTCAGGACGAAACGATTCGCCGCGGAATCGCACAGCGAATCGACGGCTTCTACGTGGATGCCACGGCATCGCTTGCGACGCGCCAGCCGAAGCAGGCCGGTGTGCGTCACGTACCAGGAGTTGTTAATGAACTGAAGCTCGCCGTTGCCGAGAGAAAAGGTGAATTCCTGAGATAAGATCTCCAGCGACTTGGCTACTCGGGTTTGCAGAGTACCGCCTAGTAACTGCCGGGCCAGCCGTAAGTTTTCTCTCAGAAGCTTGCGTGGACGAGTCTCATTTGTGTGGGGGTTGTGATTTTCCGAACCGCGCATACAGTCCTCCGCAGTAAATACATCACGGTGATAACATATGATAACATCCAATGCTGGAAATGCAACCTAAATTTCTGTTGTTATGTCGTTTCTACCGCGGCTATAGTCATGGTCGTGACTACGAATAAAGGCTTTTTGGCCTTCCGGGTTTCGCCCGAGTTGAAGAAGGAGATTCAAGCAATTGCCGTCAACGAAGCTAGAAGTGTCTCGCAGGTTTGCGAGTTGCTCTTGTCTGAGGGCGTTGAGGCCTATAAGAAAGAAGGGGCCAAATTTGTGCAGCGTTTGATCACCAAACAGAAGCTGAGGGCGAAGTAAGAAACCCTCCGGCATTGTTTAACTATCATCCCCCCTATCATTAGCTTAGGCCGCTGACAGCCTAATCCCGCCGTCGAAAGAAATGCGAACATGGTAGACTTTCTCAATGGCAAATTGGAGGTGCTGTATTGTTCACAATGAAGAACTCCAACGATGCGGTCACGTTAAGCAAGAAAGCCGCGGCGAATCGCCGCAACGCGCAGTTGTCGACAGGGCCCAGAACCACGGAAGGGAAGCGTTGGTCGCGGCAAAACGCCCTTAAGCACGGTATTCTCGCCTCCGCAGTCCTAATTCCAGAAATGAGCAGCGGAGAGGGTGGCGCTGAGTTTGATGAACTGCTCAGCGCGCTTCGCCAAGACCGTGAGCCCATGGGCGTGATGGAAGATATGTGGGTCGAGAAGATAGCGGTCTGCTGGTGGCGGCAGAAGCGTGCTCTGCATTCAGAAGCTGTTTTAGTCAGGGCGCAGCGCGAGCCCGAATTGCACCAACAGATTTTCGAAGCGGTGAAAACGGTCGAAGAGGTTATGCGCAATCGGATGGCCCGTATGAAACGACAGGAGGCAGGAGAGGGTGTAGAACAGGATGACGAAAAGGACAGGGAACACGATGAGGAAGAGATCTCCGACCATTGCGAATCGATGAAGGATTGGTACAGTCTGCCTCTAGGTGACGAGCTCGACCGAATCATCCGCTACGAAACAGCCATTCAGCGCCAACTGCTTAACGCCATCAACCAGCTCGAGCGTTTGCAGCGGGCACGTAAAGGAGAGCACGTGCCGGCGCCAGTGAGCGTTCAACTTTCGAGGGATGAGTAGAGCTGCATAAGTCAGATCTACAGCTGCGGGTTGGGGGCCTTCAGACTGAGGGCTAGGTGCTTGATGCGGCGCAGGCCTGGGAGGGATTGCGGGCCCTTAGGACAAAGAAGCACGATGCACAAGCGGGCGGCAGAACCGGCGGATTTCATGCGCCTTTACCGGCAAGCCTTTGCGGAATACGGAACCCAGACTCTCTGGAATAAGCGCCTACTTGACGCTCCGACGCGAGAGGACGCCCTTGTTGTGGCGCGGGCGTTGCGTATCGGGGGCGACCGTGAAGCGCGGCGTCTGGCGGAAAAGATCGAGCAGGCCTGCGGTGCCACTCTCTAAGATTCAAGCCGAAGTTCTCCGGTTGCTCGCGGCACACCGGGACCCGGAAAGCTACGTCGCGGGAGCAACCCCGCTGAATCGCGATGCGCGACGCTATTCCGGCGATATCGAACTTTTCTGTGATCGCGAAGAACGAGTTGCGTCTGCCGCCATTAACGACGCGAAGGTACTCGAAGCGGGAGGTTTCGATGTCAGGTGGTTGCGGCAACTGCCTCTGATCTTCACCGCCGAAGTCACGCGCCAGGATGCCAGCACGCGCCTTGAATGGGTTATTGACAGCGATTTCCGATTCTTCCCGACAATGCGAGATGAGACTTTCGGCGATGTTCTGCACCAGGTTGACCTTGCCGTCAACAAAGTGATGGCCGCGGCCGGGCGGCGCGAAGTGCGTGACCTGGTTGACCTCATGACGATTCACGAAACCATCCTTCCACTTGGTCATCTGGGCAGCCGTCGAGAAGTCGCCGGGATTTACACCCGAGGGGCTGATTGCCGAGATTCGCCGCAGCGCCAACTACCCCGCCGCCGAATGGCGCGCTCTTCTGACCACAGAGCCGCTCGATCCGCAATTGATGACGAGGCGGCTACGGGCTGCTCTGGACGAAGCGGAAGCATTCGTGACACGTATGCCCTCGGAGAAACTGGGCTTGCTGTTCTTGCAGAGCCACAAGGTCGTGCAGCCGGATCCGGCCCGCTTGGAAAGTTATCACGCCCACGCCGGACAGAGGCGCGGGCAATGGCCGACCAGTAGCGAAATCACCGCCGCGATGTTCGAGCGCTACAACAAAAAGCCAAATCCGTGGAACGGATGAAAATACGGACCGGGTTTAACTACTTTCGTCGCCGAAGGCGCGAGACCGGCACCGGTGAGCTTTCAACTCTCGTGCGATGAGTAGAGCTGCATATGTCAGCTCGACTGGCTGTGGGGTTGGCAGGCCTTCAGACCGAGGAGCAGGTGCCTGATGCGGCGTAGGTCAAGAAGGCCCTCTACCCACGACTTCCCGAACCGACGGATCGAGGTGCTTGAGCAGAGTGGAGGTCGCAAACCCGAGCACGAAAGCATCTCCAGGAAGGCGACGGGTTACACGTCGTTTCGGCCAGAACAGTCTGTGGCGGCGAACGCAGATGCTGATTCGCCCACGTTTGCCGGAGCGGCTGGGACAAGTTGCTCGCACGCGGCAAACGGAATACCCCTTGAGTCGTCTGCCATCCCCGTCAGTGAGGAGCTCTTACTTGGGACAGTTGAATTTGGCCACAAAATCTTCCAAGTCGAGGACTCCCACCCCAGGTGCCAAACTAGCAAACGGAGTGGCTCGACACAACTGCGCTCGGGCTTCCCCTACCCACAATTCAGTGGCCCGCCACTGCGGTGATCGAGGGTTTGCAAAGGGACAACAGCATAGGTCCTCGTAAACGATAGATCGTGCTGGTCAGAGGTCTGCTTGTAGGAAGTCAGCCCACTCGCAATTAAAACGAGCCCGGCATGCTCTTCGAGAGCCATAGCTGAGCTCGTAAGCTTTACTCAAACTCAAGCACTACAATCTCGGGATTCGATCCCAGGCGCAGTGGCGGTCCCCAGGTTCCTGCTCCGCTCGAAGTGAAAACCTGCATCTTCCCGATCCGCTTTAAACCGTATACAAACTGCCGGTAGACCCGCCGCGCCATCCAGCTCCAAGGTATGAACTGGCCGACATGAGTATGCCCGGACAACTGCAGTGAAACGCCCGCAGCCTCCGCGACTTCAGGATGGTCGGGCGCATGCGTCAACAGAATGCTCGCGCGGTCGCGATCCAAGCGGAGGCCGTGCAGTGCCGACGCAAGCTGCCCGCCCGGTGTCGCGTTCCGGTAAGGCACGCCAATAATCTGCAAACCGTCCACTTCTACCTTCTCATTGCTGAGCACACGCACGCCAGCCGCCGCAATGGCGCGTAGATATTTGCCATCGTCCCCAAATTGCTCGTGATTTCCCGCGACAAAATACACGCCGTGTGGCGCTGTCAGCTGGTTCAGTGGTTCCGCCGCTCGTCCGGCGTCGATGGCCGTGCCGTCATACAAATCTCCAGCAATAAAAATCGCGTCCGGCTCTTCTCTCAATATTTTGGCCACGATACGCCGCAGAAAACTGCCATTTCGCACGTGCCCCAGGTGCAGATCGCTGATGAGGGCCGCTCGTCGCCCGCGCCACGCCGCCGGCAAATTGGCGAGCCGCACGGTCGTCCGCGTGATTCGTGTCCAGCCGGCGTTAAAGACTCCGTAGAGTCCGGCCAGTAGCGCTGCACCGAACAGCCATTCCACCAAGCGATGGAAGTTCATGTCCAACCCAGCCAGCCAGGCCAGCCCGAAAATAATCCAGGAGGCCACCGCCGCTACGAAGAGGAAAGTCAGCAGACCAACCCAGACCGCAGCCGCCCTATAAAACGTCCGCACCCCAGGGTTTGTATAGCGCATGGCGAGTAACGAAGCGGCTAACAAAGCTCACCGACAAGCAGCCAAAGAGCAGCTTGATCCATGGCGATCCATGGCTATCGTTCCCTGCGGGCGAGAATGCCCAGGTCTCGTACAAGAGAAAATGCGTCAGGAAAAGAACCGACTGAACAATTGCAATGAAAATAATTAAGCGTTTTCGCACACGCATGGTAGTTAGATTCCACCACCTGCCATTTGGATTGTGATGTCTCAAAGTCGGCGGCACGAGAGCATTGAATAGGAAGTCTCCAGGGACGCCGCGATTGCTTTGAGGTGCAGATGAAGAAGGCTGAAAACCCTGCGCGGCCGATATCCGTTCACGGGCCCAGGTTAGGCCAAAAGAGGGCCGAACCTGGGGCACCACGCTGGGGCAGCAGTGGAAGCCTTGAGGCGGTCACGGGTGAAAGGCGAGATCAGGCACCAAACCACGAATACTCAATTCCAGGATGCCATCGTCAATCTTGCTAACGCCCGACGAACCTCAAAGGCTCTTTCAGATCGATATTGCCGGACGTGAAGTTCGATAAAGCTGCCATGCAAATGCTCCTAACCCCAAGCAAACCACACCTAAGCGGACCAGCCCGCCAAGATACGGAATGAACTCGATGATGGTGAGAATCAGCAGGCCCACCAGCAGTCTCAGCAGCCAATCGCTCTTGGTCGCCCCGGCCGGCTTCAGAAGGATCTGCCCCAAGAATGCTGCAACCCAGATCTTTGCCAGGTAGAGAGCAACCAGATACATCGCGAGCAACATTGCCGAGGCCGGCAGGCCAACCAGCGTGATGGCGGTCAAGATTATGGCCATCGGCACGCCCGCCAGAATCGCAACCCCAAGCCCGAGACTACGCCAGCCTGAGCCCACGGCGTGGGTCGTGGCTTGGAAGAAACCGGGAAAAAGAAGCAGGCCCAACCATCCCACCAGCACGGCGGAGGCGAGCCAGACAGCCTGGTAGAAGTAGAATCCGGGGCGCGCGAAGCGGTTCTTCTCCACCCGCACCTGGATGTCGCGGGTGCCCAGAATCGTCGCACCCTCGGCGATGTGTACCTTGTCCAACTGCTGCACTTGAACCTTCAGGTTACCGCCGATCCGGGAGGTGCTAGTCAGGGTAAGGCCATCCCCGGCCATGGTTAGTTCGCGGCCGATGCTGCCGCTTACATCGGCATGGCCGGTGGCCATGGTCACGCTGCGATTCACCACCCCCTCGAGGCTAACGTCGCCGGCGGCAACTACCATACCCTCGCCCACTTTACCCCGCTCATTCAGATGCAAGGATTGCGTCAAGGCATAGATGCTGTGGCCCAATTGCCCGTCCAGGTCGAACGAATTCGAAAAGTCGTAGATGTTGCCTTCCACAGTTCCGCTCACCTCAGTTCTCTTGGCGAAGCTGATTAAATCGCCCTTCACCGTGCCACGCACTTCCACCGTCCCGCCAAAAGCCAGCAAGTCGCCGTTGATGAGGCCGTCAACGCGCACCACATCCCCGGTAGCTAAAAGGGTGTCGTTTATAGTCTCGTTCGCCGCCACGGTAACGAAATCAGCGTGACGCCGCTCCAGGGCGAAGCCTGGCAGCGACACCGTAAGCAGCAGGATCACCAGGCGCAGACCGGGCTGATGTAGCCGCCATCGGCGTCCCAGCAGCAGTGCGCTGCCGCCCAGCAGTACCACCAAAAGGACCTTCCCAACGGCAGCCGCGTAATCAGCCAGCATGGCAGCACCTCCATGTACAAAGTAGTAAGAAAGGTTGAAGATCAGATTCGTGCGGCCGCTTATGCCGAAGGGATTTAACCATTGCAGCGCTTCGGGAATGCTCAGCTTATCGATCCAGCCGGCAGCCATCGAACCTAGCGCCAGCACCGCGGCCACTACCGCCAATTCACCCCACACCAAAGACCAGGGCAAACGGGGAAGGCCCGCCGGGCTGGCTGCTTCTTCCGGAAGCTCTTGCAGGCTCTGGCTGAGAACCCGGTTCTCAGCGCGTAGTGCGTCCAACAGTTGCCGGCAGCGCCGGCACGAGGCCAGGTGGTCCCGCAGGGCCCGCGCTTCTTCTACGGCCAGTTCGCCGTCCACGAACATCGAGATGACCTGTTCCGAATAACATTCCATGATCACTTGCTCCTGTGGCCCAGTTTCCGGCGCAGTTCCTGCTTGGCCCGAAATATCAACGCTGCCACGTAGTTCTTCTGCAGACCCAGCTGCTGAGCGATTTCGTCATAGCTCAATTCGCCGTAATAGCGCAGGACCAGCGGCAGGCGATAGTTCTCCGGCAGACGCGCAATGGCGTCCCGCACTTGCGCCCTTTCTTCGGCGCTGAGAACTGCACCCAGTGGCGACGGCTCCGAGCTGGCTGCCTCGATGACCGCAACTCCTTCTTCAGCCTCCACAATCACCTGCCGTCCACGCTTCCGGCGGCGCAAAGCGTCAATGCATTGGTTGCCAGCCACCCGCAGCAGCCATCTGGCGAACGGTATGGACCCGTCGTAGCTTTCGATTGAGCGCTGCAGCTTGAGGAAGATTTCACTGGTGGCATCTTCTGCGCTCTCCCGTGAGTCCAGCATGTAACGGCACAGGCCCAATACCCGCCGCACATAGAGGCGATAGATCTCCCCCAGCGCCTCGGCGTCGTGGCCTTGTGCTCGCTGTATTACGCTCTCGAGGTCCGGCCCCTCCATTTGCGTGGCTTGCCCTCGCGGGGCTGCGATCCTTTCGCATTGTTTCTCTGCGCGTCCATAAAGTAGTACGCTGCAGATCGAACAAACTTACACAGATTTTAGGAATAAGTGGAACGTCAGGCTGGACGACTCGCCGGGTTTCCTGCAAGAGGCGAGTCACGGATCTGCATCAGCGGTAGTCGGCTACCATGCAACTGGTGTCCGTGTGCGGGAATTGCCGGTGAGGATTGAAGACTTGCTCGCATGAGCCGTAGTTCTAACTTCCTGGCGGCCGGCGTTTCTCTTGGTTCTGTGGAGACGGACAGCCTTTCAACTTGGCTTGCAGCCATGCGCCGCAAGCTATTTCGAGGCGATCGCTGCACCTCCCGGCATTCGCACCTCATCTACCCAGCATCGCCCTCTTTTTGTTGCGGAGCTAAAATCAAGCTATGTCTGCTGTAACCACCCACATCTCCGTCGAACCCGGCTCTGAGGCCTTTCCTCTTCTCACGCCTGCGCAGATCGAGCGGCTGCGTCCGCACGGCAAGCTGCGGCACGTGGAAGCGGGCGAGGTGCTGTTCGAAGCGGGTGACAGCAACGTTCCCGTCTATGTGGTTCTGTCGGGAGGCCTGGAAATTCTTCAACCCTGTCCCAACAAGGGTGTGCGATCCCTGGTCAAGCACGTTCCCGGCAGCATCACCGGCGAGTTTTCCGTCATCTCGGGCCAGCGCGCGCTGCTGCGCGGACAGGTCACCGCCTCCGGCGAATTTCTGCAGATCGCCTCCGGCGAGTTCCGCGCCCTCGTCGCCAAAGATGCGGAGCTGGGCGATATCCTGATGAAGGCGTATATCCTGCGCCGGATGCTTCTTATCAGCGAAGAGGCGAGCAATGTGCTGGTGCTGGGCTCGCTCAACTGCGCCAACACGCTACGCCTGCGCGAGTTCCTGAGCCGCAACGGTTATCCCTACAAGTTCATCGATCTGGACACGGACGAGCGCTCGCAGTCGATCCTCGACCACTTCCAGGTGAAGGTGGCCGAAGTGCCGGTCGTCATCTGCAACGCGCGCAACGTTCTGCGCAATCCCTCGATCCGCGAGCTGGCCGATTGCCTCGGGCTCAACGTGAGCATCGACGAATCGCAGGTGCGCGATCTGATCGTCGTGGGCGCGGGGCCGTCGGGGCTGGCCGCCGCGGTGTATGCGGCATCCGAAGGCCTCAACGTGCTGGTGGTGGAAACTGCGAGCCCGGGCGGACAGGCAGGATCGAGCTCGCGCATCGAAAACTATCTCGGCTTCCCTATGGGTATTTCGGGCCAGGAGTTGGCCGGGCGGGCGCTGGCGCAGGCGCAGAAGTTCGGCGCGAACATGATGATCGCGCGCACCGCCGTGCGCCTGAGATGTGATCGCCGTCCCTATCAGGTCATTCTCGATGAAGGCACGGCACTGCCGACGCGCTCCATCGTGCTGGCCGCCGGCGCGCAATACAACAAGCCACCCATTCCCAAGCTATCGCAGTTCGAGGGCAGCGGCGTCTACTACGGTGCCACCGCTATGGAATCGCAGTTGTGCGTGGGCGAGGACGTGGTGGTTATCGGAGGCGGAAATTCCGCGGGACAAGCGGCGATTTACCTGTCGGGAAAGGCGCGCAAGGTTTACATGCTGGTGCGCTCGGGCAAGCTGTCGGACACCATGTCGCGCTACCTGATTTGGCGCATCGAAGAAAACCCGGCGATTGAGCTGCATTACCACACGGAGATCGCCGGCGTCGACGGCAACGGACATCTGGAGCGCATCAGCTGGCGCGATGGCGATAGCGGAGAGATTGTCCCCCACGACATACGCCATCTGTTCGTGATGACCGGGGCCTCGCCGCGCACGGAGTGGCTGGAGGGATGTCTGGCGCTCGACAACAAAGGCTTCGTGCTAACCGGGCACGATCTGGACCGGGCGACGCTGGAAGAGAAGGCGTGGCCGCTGTCGCGCCCGCCGCAGCTTCTTGAGACCAGCCTGCCGGGGGTATTTGCGGTGGGGGATATCCGGGCCGGCAATGTGAAGCGCGTGGCGTCGGCCGTCGGCGAAGGATCGATCGCGATTCACCTGGTGCATCAGGCGCTGGCGGAGATGTAGGCGGAGTCTCGGGTTCGAACTTGAAGGTAGTCGCTTCCAGAGCCTGCCCTGAACTTGCCGAAGGGTCGAGTCCCTGGTTTCTGGAACATGAACCTAGCTCTTGGGTCAGGTAGCTTGGCAGATTTTCTCCGGCCAAGTCAGGTGGTTGGGACGGCTGCCTCTGATCTTTCTTTGCCGAGGACAAAACCGCGGAGGCGACGGCCGCGGGCGCGCTGTACTCTGATGCCGCCGGCAAGATCGGCTGTGCTCGCCAGGACCACGCGGAATGCGATGATCGGCTTCGTGGTACTCGGCTATGCGATCTACTGGCCGAGCAAAGGGAAGTGATCGCTGTGGTGACTCTGGGCCTGGTCCTCGGAGCTGCCGCGGTGTTCCATCTATGAATCAGTCTCTGCAGGCTCACACACCATCGCATCGTCGGCTGACCTGGAATTAATAGAGCTCTACCGTAGCCGCATGTCCCGAAGCAGCAGCAAGTCGAGCATCTCTTGTAAGCAAGGGGGCCCCGAGTGTCTCAGCCAGCACGATGTAAGCAGCATCGTAGGCAGACAAATTGTGGCGAAGTTGCCAGATACGAGACAGCAACACCAGATGAGGGTACCGAGTCATGCGGAGATCCAGCAGATCGCGAACCGCCTCGTCCGCACGACGTACCGAGAGTATTCCTTGCCGCGCTAGACGCCTCAGTACCTGCGTAACCTCGAGATCGAGCAGATGCGGCGCATGCAGGGTTTCATTATGGGAGTAAATTCGCTTCTCGATGCTTTTTCCCGCGGAGGTCTGAAGCAGCCAGTCCACGGCGGCGGATGCATCCAGGACGATCATCGCGCCTCGCGCTCTTCCCGTACCAGGCGAGCGGTATCGATCCGCGCGGAAATCGGCTTGCGCTGGTGCAGCCGCTCCCGCAATTCCGCCAGCGTCGGGCGCTCGGCAATTTCTTTGATCTCAGCCAACAGATAATCCGAAAGCGACATGCCGGCCATGGCAGCGCGCGCTTTCAGGCTGCGGTGCAGGGCATCGGGTACATTCCGAAGCTGAATCATCTTGCTCATGCTGCAAGCATACTTTCATGTTATGCACATGTCAAAACTTGAGCGGTCCGAAAAGGTCCGGCCGCGCGCTTTCGCGGGCTGGAAGCAGCGGGCTGAGCTAGTTCGGGGACAGTGGTGGGATATGTGTCTCACGATTATTGGCTGCGACCATTACGAATACTCGACGACCCCGCACGTTTGGCCCGAACGGCTTCTGACTCGGCCAAAGATCGTGCAGCCGCGGACCAGCATCCTCGCAAGAAGAACAGGAAGCCATGCTTGCGGCGAAAGCCAGACCCTGGTCGCAGACAAGTGCGGAGTCGCCCAATAGACTTTCGGCGACTTGATAGTTTTCTTCGCAGGGTGGGTGACTTTCAGGAAAATATCGCGTTGCGTCGCGCAGCATTCTGATCAGTTTTTGGGGGAATGCAATACCTATGAGAAATCTAAACTCACATCTTAGATTAGTCAAAATAAGTGGAGGGGTGCGAAGAGATTCCTTGGTGGACATAATGGCGGTCTGAGGGTGGCGGCAGAAGACTTGCTTTAAGGTGCGAAGCCCGAGAGTGGCGCTGTTCAGGTCTCAAGTGATTAGTACGTGATGCGGCATTCGCGACAAGCAGCTCTTAGAGCCTCCTCCCCATGACGAATCAGTGCAATGAGATATCGCTATCTCGTCCTCAGTTCTTCATGGTTCGGATGGTTCCCATCCCCGCGAATGGTCGTTGCTGATGACCAGCGTCAGGTCCATGATTTGAGCCGTAGCCGCGAGAAACCGGCTGGCAGGATTGCGCTCAGCAAGTCTGGCACCGTAACTTGAGACGATTGAGGTCCACCACGAAGCCCTCCAAGTCGAGAGCGTCCATCCCAGGTGCGAGGGCCGCAGTGGTCAACTCTGAGCGAGACTTTCGGTGAACCACGATGAACCGTGCCGACGCATGGGCAAGGATCGCCGCAGGGAAAGCAGAGGACCCGCCATGGCGGGCCGGGCTGTCTTCGTGGCTTTGGCCTCAACCAACCACAGGCCGCCGATAGGTCGGGGGATGAGGAAAGCCGCCCCACCCCAGAGCGCGATCCAACGCGTGCGCCGGGGCAGATAGGTAAACAGTAGCCGACTCCCAAGGAACAATGGAACAATCAGTCTGCCGCTCTCGGGATGATTCGAAATCCGAGATGTGCAGCCTGCTTGCCGCAGTCGTATCTCGGCACGCTTGATCGCCACCTCTTCGCATTTGTGGAAGACGGACTCGTTGTATGACTCTCCTGTGCTTAACAGGTGGTAGACGATGCGCGCGAGTTTGTGCACTGTAGCGGTAATGGCCTGGGGCTTGCCAAGTTTACGGCAGATTCTGCGAAAGAACTCCGATTCACTACATGTCATGAAATGGGCGCTTCAGATACAGCACTAGGACCTCGCACCGACAATCTGTGATCGGCTTTCTGGACGCCCTCTTTACTCGACGACGCGCCGATAATTCAACTCTTATCAAGTGACATTTCGAGGAGATTACATACCGGCAGGGGCTCGCTGATTCCTAGAGACAAGGGTCGACATATTGGCACCAATCTGCATGCGTAGCGTGACGCCCAAGCTGCGCCAGTTTCATTCCTGTAGAAACATTTCACTCCATCCAGCGGAAGGGGAATCCGTGTGATGATGGTAGAGACTGGTCACCCCAGATTCGTAGCTAGTAACTTTTTGAAAGGATTCGAAGTATGCCGCGCACGATCGAAGTCACCGAATTGGCGCTCCGAGACGCGCATCAGAGTCTGCTGGCCACCCGCATGGCCATGGAGGACATGGTTCCAGTTTGCGAGGACCTCGACAATGCCGGCTACTGGTCGCTGGAATGTTGGGGCGGAGCGACCTTCGACGCCTGTATTCGCTTCCTGAACGAAGATCCCTGGGAGCGCCTGCGCACGTTCCGCAAACTGCTGCCCAAGCGCCGGCTGCAGATGCTGCTGCGCGGCCAGAACCTGCTCGGCTACCGCCACTATGAGGACGGAGTGGTCGAGCGTTTCGTCGAAAAGCGGCGGAGAACGGCATGGACGTGTTCCGCGTCTTCGACGCGCTCAACGACCTGCGCAACCTTCGACCAGCATCAAGGCTGTGAAGAGGACCGGCAAGCACGCGCAGGGAACGATCTCGTTACACGACCAGCCCGGTGCACACGATCGCTGCGTTCGTCGAGATGGCGGAGCAACTCAAGGAGATGGGCTGCGATTCCATCTGTATTAAGGACATGGCCGGACTGCTTAAACCGCAGCCTGCCTACGATCTGGTCAAGGGCATTAAGACGAAGTGCGGGAAGGACACGCTGGTCCACGTGCATGCTCATGCGACTACCGGCGTCACGCTGGTCTCGCTAATGAAGGCCATCGAGGCCGGCTGCGACATCGTGGACACAGCCATCAGTTCCCTGTCGCTGGGACCGGGACACAATCCCACCGAAAGCCTCGTCGAGATGCTGGAAGGGACCGGATTCAATACCCGGCTGGATATGGAACGCATTCTGCGGGTGAAGGAGCACTTCGCCAAAATCCGACCGCGTTATCGCGAGTTTCTGAGCGAGTTCACTGGAGTTGATACGGAGATCTTCAAAAGCCAGATTCCGGGCGGCATGATCTCCAACATGGAGAGCCAGCTCAGGGGCCAGGGCGCGGGCGACCGGCTGCAGGAAGTACTGGCCGAAGTGCCCAAGGTGCGCAAGGATGCCGGCTATCCTCCGCTGGTGACGCCCTCCAGCCAGATCGTCGGATCCCAGGCGGTCTTCAACGTGCTCATGGGCAAGTACAAGGTGCTGACCGGCGAGTTTGCCGACCTGATGCTGGGCTACTACGGGAGCACGCTGGGCGAAAAGAATCCCGAGGTGTTAAAGCGGGCTGAGGAGCATGCTAAGAAAGCCGCCCATCACTTGCCGCCCGCGGATCTGCTCAAGCCGGAGTGGGATCAACTGCGCGCGAGCGCATTGGCCCTCGAGGGAGCAATGGCAGCGACGAAGATGTGTTGACGTACGCGATGTTCCCGCAAGTGGCGCCAAAGTTCTTCAAGACCCGCAAGGACGGGCCCAAGAACCTGGGGAAGGATCCGGTGAAAGAAAGTGGCCGGCCTTCGGCCGACGCCGAAATCGCCAGCGGCGGGGGACGGCAAGCCTCTCGGGGCGTCGGTGCACTACGTCGTCACCTTGAACGGAAAAGAGCATGAGGTCACGGTCGCGCCCGGCGAATAGCAGAGATCGTTGAGCGGTGGCTGTCAAAGGCCCAGACAGGAGATCAGAATGTCGCGCAAAAGATCGACTGCGAAAGGCAAGGAACAAAAGAGGTCAGATCGCTTGGAGAACTGCGATCGAAGCGCCACCACCTACAGCAAGGCGGCGGCCAGGAGCGCATTGATAAGCAACATGCTGCCGGCAAGTTGACAGCGCGGGAACGCGTCGAACGCTCGCCGACCCCGGAAGCTTTCAGGAGTTTGGGCTCTTCGCCAAGCACCGCGCCACCTACTTCGGCATGGCTGATAAAGAAATGCCCGCGGATGGTGTTCTGACGGGAGCCGCCACTATCGACGGCCGGCTGGTGCATATGGCCAGCCAGGATTTCACAGTCGCCGGCGGCGCCGCCGGCGAACTTCACAGCGACAAGATTGCTGACTTGATGAAGCTGTCGCTGAAAACCGGCAGCCCCTTCGTTTTCATCAATGATTCGGGCGGTGCACGCGTGCAGGAAGGTATTGACAGTCTGGCCGCATATGGCCGCGTTTTCTACAACAATGTGATGCTTTCGGGAACGGTGCCGCAGATTTCGCTGATCTGCGGGCCGTGCGCCGGTGGCGCAGCCTACAGCCCGGCGCTCACCGATTTCATCATCCAGACCCGACAGGCGCAGATGTTTATCACCGGACCGCAGGTCATCAAGCAGGTAACCGGAGAGACAGTCACTGCGGAGGAGTTGGGCGGGCCCGAGGCGCAGATGAACAACTCTGGCGTCGTTCACTTGATTGCGCAGAATGATGACGAGGCCATCCAGATGTGCCGTCGCTTACTGAGTTTCATGCCGTCGAACAATCTGGAAGACCCTCCGCACTCGCCCTTCAATCTGCCCCTGCAGGACGATCCGGAGTTGAATCGACTCGTTCCGCCGGAAGCGAAGGTCGGCTACGACGTGCGACCGTGCATCGTGCGAGTCGCGGATTACCAGGATTTTCTGGAGATCCAGCCCGGGTTTGCACCCAATATCGTGATCGGCTTCGGGCGCCTGCAGGGCCGGCCCGTCGGTGTGATCGCCAATCAGCCAAGCGTGCTGGCTGGGGCGCTCGACATCAATGCTTCGGACAAGGCGGCGCGCTTCATCCGCTTCTGCAACGCCTTCAACATTCCTCTGGTCACGTTTGTGGATGTTCCGGGCTTCCTGCCCGGAATTCAGCAGGAATACGGCGGCATCATTCGCCACGGCGCGAAGATGCTGTTTGCGTATTCGGCGGCGACCGTTCCTAAGATGACGGTGGTCCTGCGCAAAGCCTATGGCGGGGCCTATCTCGCGATGTGCGGTAAGGACCTGGGCGCCGACCGCGTGATGGCATGGCCGTCGGCCGAAATTGCGGTTATGGGCGCCGAGGGCGCGGCGGAAATTGTGTTTCGCAAAGAAATCGATTCGGCCGAAGACAAGCCGGCGCGCCGCAAGGAATTGATCGAGAAATATCGCGAGACGTTCGCCAATCCATATGTTGCGGCGGCAGGCGGCTGGTGGACGACATCATTGAGCCGTCGCTGACCCGCAAGTATCTGGTGCAGGCGCTGGAAGCGCTGCATGCCAAGAGGGAACTGCGGCCGCCGAAGAAGCACGGCCTGATTCCGCTATAGAGTCGTTTGAAAATGGCCAAGCAGTGATTTGACAGTCAACACCGTTGGAGAGAATGGTTGATGGAGACGCTGAAACCAGAGACGAACCAGGAAGCTGAAGGCCTTGACGTGGTCGAGCTGCAACAGCGGGTGGCGTCGCTTGCCGATTCGTCTCAGAAACTGCAGGGGCAATTGGCTGACCAGGCAAGATTCTCGCGGATCTCGTGGCTCGTCTCGGTGCGCGGGCGCGCAAGGTGCAATCTCAGACGCAGCCGACGCGACAGAAGCAGCAACTCGCAGCGCGAAAGTGTCAGTTAGTCCGGAAGTCCTGGTCGTCATGGCGGCGGCGGTGACCACTTTTCTCGGCAAGAAAGTGCGAATTCGTTCCGCCAAAATGTTGCAGTCTCCTTACGAGATCATCAACCCATGGGCGCAGCAAGGGCGGGTGACGGTTCAGGCGTCCCATCACCTCGCGAACGACTTAAGTTGGCCGCGAAAGCGAAGGAGCTGAGTGTTGAAACTGAAAATCGGGATCGACGGCAAAGAGTACATACTCGACATCGAGGTACTCGAAGACGACACCGTGACCGGAAATTATCTGCCTCCACATGGGCCGCCCACTACGGTACGGCCCGTTGTGGTGCCCGACTACGGCAGTCGGTTTGCCAGCTTTGGATCCGAATGTCGATGAAGCGAAAGTCTGTCGCAGTCCGGTGGCGGGAGTGGCGATTAAGGTGAACGTTCAGCCCGGACAGGAGCTGCAAAGCAACGACCTGATGATGGTTCTGGAAGCGATGAAGATGGAGACTAACATCAGCGCTCCGATTTCCGGCAAGGTCAAGAAGGTCAACATTGCGGAGGGGGACGGTGTGAAGCTCAACCAGGTGCTGGTCGAGTTCGAGTAACTAGGCGCCGTCGTCTTGTGCGTAACACTAATTCACGCACGACAATTCACGCACGACGTCGGTGCTGCGCGGCCGAAGACGAAGGAGACCCATTTATGAGTTTGCCATTTCCAAAGCTGACGCCAGAAGAGGCTGCCGCGCACATCGAACACGGACAAACCATTGGGTTCAGCGGCTTCACCCCGGCCGGAGCGCCGAAAGCCATTCCTTCCGCTATCGCAGCGCGTGCCGAGGCGGTTCACCAGCGCGGAGAGGCTTTCAAGATTGGTGTTCTTACCGGCGCATCCACCGGTCCGTCACTTGACGGCGCCTTGGCCAAGGCAAACGCAATCAGTTTTCGAACTCCTTACCAATCTGACGCGAATCTCCGCGCCCGTATCAACGCCGGAGATACGCGCTTCTTCGATATGCACTTGTCTATGCTGCCACAAGCGGTGCGCTATGGATTTCTCGGTCCGATCGACTGGGCAGTTCTCGAGGCCTGCGATGTCACTGCGGGTGGGGGTATCGTTCTGACCTCGTCTGTGGGTGCTGCTCCAACGTTTGGGCGGCAGGCAAGCCGAGTGCTCGTCGAACTGAACCGCAAACACCCGCCGGCACTGCTCGGGATGCATGACATCTACGAACCCGCCGATCCTCCGCATCGCGGCGAGATTCCCATTTTTCACGTCTCGGATCGCATCGGTTCGGCCATCATGCAGGTCGATCCATCACGAATCGTCGGCATAGTCGAAACCGAGCGGAACGATGAAACCGCCGGCTACGATGCACCAACCGCCGAGACTGAGCATCGGAAACCACGTCGCCGAATTTCTTGCCATAGAAATCGCCGGCCGCCGTCTGCCCTCCTTCCTGCCCATCCAGTCCGGTGTGGGAAATGTAGGCAACTCTGTCCTGAGCGCGTTGGGGCGCCACCCGCGAATCCCGTCATTCGAAATGTACACTGAGGTCCTGCAGGATTCGGTAGTCGATCTTATTTGCGCCGATCGGGTTAAGTTCGCCAGCACCTGTGCTCTCACCTTCAGCCCACCGGCAATGGACCGGATCTACAGCGATTTAAAGTTCTTCCGGCGGCGCATCCTGATGCGCCCGCAGGAGATCAGCAATCATCCCGAAGTCATCCGCCGCCTCGGGACTTATCTCCATCAACACTGCGATCGAAGTCGATCTCTTCGGCAACGTGAATAGCACTCACATCATGGGACGCCAGATGATGAACGGCATCGGTGGTTCAGGCGATTTCACTCGCAACGCTTACCTTTCCATCTTTACCTGTCCCTCATCCGCCAAGGGTGGCAAGATCAGCACGGTTGTGCCGCTGGTCAGCCATGCCGACCACAGCGAGCACTCTGTTCAAGTCATAGTGACGGAGCATGGCATCGCTGATCTTCGCGGACGGTCGCCACACGAACGCGCAGAGTTGATCATCGAAAACTGCGCCCATCCCGAATTCCGGAACGAACTGCATGCATATCTGCACATGGTTAAGAGCGGTCATACTCCGCACACCTTGCGTGCCGCGTTTGCATTCCATTGCCGCTTTCTTGACACCGGAGACATGCACGGTGTCGACTTCGAGTCGCTGGTCTCTACGACCGCAAGGCACTGAGCAGCGGCGACAGTAGGGGGCCTAGGTGTATAGTATCGCGAATTTCGCAAGCCGCTAGTCGACAAACGGGCGCGCTACCTACTAGCGGCTACGTAGGGCTCGTGTGGGAAATCGCTTTGTGCCACGTTTGTGGTTGCTTGTTTCCCTCACCCATATAGCTCGGCTCACAAGTCCTGGAAACAGCAGATCAGCGATTTCGGGCAGCCGTTGCGGCGGCGGGAGAGGCTCGTAGACAAACCGTCGCCGTTGCTGGGAAATAGCGTACCGGAGGAGTCAGTTTTCAGGCGTGCCGTCGATAATCCTTAGAGCCAATCTGCCGCTGATAAACGGCTTGTGTTGTGTGACCGCCTCCAACGCCGGCAGAAGATCACGGCCGGCATCGGACTTCAATACGTAACCGCGTACGCAGACCGCGGAACTCAAAGCTCCCTGCACTAAGTCCGGACACTGATTCTCACTTACGAAAAGAATTGCCGAGCAAGAAGCGGTCGTGCAAATTCGGCGAGCCGCCTCTATGCCATTGAGCTTAGGAAGGCCGATGTCAAGCAAGATCACGTCAGGCTGCAGTTGTTCACTCTTCTCGACTGCTTCCTGTCCGTCCGATGCTTCGCCAATGACCTGGTATTCCGGGTGCTCTTTAAGCATCGTGCCGACGCATTGTCTCCACGATACAAAGTCGTCTACGATGAGAACGCTTACTGGTGCCAACTACTGGAACTGCCTCCCGCTTCAGTCAAAGTTCAAAACAACACCATTGACTGGCGGTGCTGAACTGTTGCGGGTACATTCTTTCAGGCAATCGGGCAGGTTGTCGTTGCGCATGAGCAAGTTCGGTAACTGTATACTCTCGTGTTTGCGAATCACGATCTTCGAGTTGTCATGTCGTAACAGCCACCCGGGGGTGTTTGAGAATCTCGGAATAGGCGTAGCGCAAATCGCGATGGACGGCTCGTCGGTCGCCAATCGCCACCTCCGGGAGCTTGGATTTCCTTCATGTCGGCATGGTGAGGCTTCAGCGGGAGAGGATGAAGGGGTAATTGAAAGATGAGAGCCTTGCGGGAGCATCGGGGGCCGTTCTGACCCGAGAGCTAACGTTCCCGCTGATTTGTTACTCCGCAAAAGAAGAAAGCCCGGTTAAGGGCTTGGATTCAGGCTGAACTCCCAGCCGCAGTATTTGCCTTCTGACGATTCCGGTGGGCAGTGCAGACATCTGGTGTGAATTCGAGGGTCCACGGTGCGAGCGAAAGTCTCGAACTCAACTGTGCCGACGGGCTTGCAAGGGAAATCCGGAAGCCCTTTGCGCCGGCGGGCTTCCTGGACCCGGCAAACATCCACGAAAAGCCGCAGGTGTTTGCCGTCTTCGGACCACTCGGTTCGCTGAGCGTTAATCAGGCTGTACTGCCGCAAGCCCAAAACCCTTTCCAGCGCCTCTAAGCCGCCTGCCGGGGGAACGTTGAACGTTGCCATAATGCGGGTTGCCTCAATCGCCGCGAACCGCTGCCATGCGATCGTGTCCAGCTCGATAGCGGCATCTATACCAAGACGTTCCTCCGCCGCGAGGAACCAGCAACCATCATGAGCCAGCCAGTTCTTGGCGAACATCTCGAGCGCAAGCAGCAACTCTTCGCGAGTCATCGAGTGAAACGCGGTCTTGCCCGACTGAATTGCGCTTTCTGTTGGGTTCGGCATTGGCTAACTCCTTAAGTTCAGCGGGCCGTCATTTCTACTTTCTCAGCGGTTGCTTCGCCACAACGGAGACACCGGGCGGTAGTAAATCTAACGCGATCTACGTCGACTTTTTCCTCCCCGCCCACCCTGCCTTCATCATCGCCGACATATTATTCTCTGCCGCCGGGAACTCGGCCGGCTTTCAATTCGTCAGACGCCTTCAGAATATTGCTCTTCCCCCCCACACTTTTCACAACTGTACACCACACTGCTGTGAGTCGAATCACCTATAGTTGTGCGGTCGGCTAGAAGGTGAGGAGCTGCACGTATCGCGCTTGTTGCCATGGTTCGGGGCCAGAGCCCATGGTCTTGGATCTCCAGCCGAACGCCAGCCCAAGTGTTCTCATGACCAGAGGATATTTGCGGCGGCCGCGATGGCCCAGGGTTCTGTTATGATCTTTCGCCGAGGCGAGCAATTCTGAACAGACGCCCCGTCGCCGAGGATGCTTTGATTGTCGCGTCAGGTTATCATCCGCGACGGAATTTTCCCCTGTCGAGCCTTGGTGCGTAGCCCCGCTCGCCGGTTGGCACATGCTTGCTGGCGCTACTGCAAGTACAGACCATCACCAAGGTAACAATTCGTTAGACAGTTAAGGCTTATTATGAAGAAGGCAATCTTCGGTGACAGTTTTTCGCATGCCAACCCTTCGTGCCTAGTACTGCTCGCCGGTGCGGCACTCGCTTGCGCATTGCTCCCGTTCAACTTGATGGCCGCACAGACCATCAGCTATGTGCAGGGCAATTATGCTACACCGCAGACGCCGCAAACCACGGTGAATGTCACGTTTAGCTCTGCCCAAACTGCCGGGCACCTCAATGTTGTCGCCGTTGGATGGAATGACAGCACGGCTACCGTCACTCGAGTGGCAGATTCAAAGGGCAATACATACACACAAGCGGTTGGGCCGACGGTTCAAAATGGATATGGATCGCAATCGATCTACTATGCCAAGAACATCGTTTCCGCAGCTGCTGGGACCAACACCGTCACCGTGACATTTTCAACTGCTGCCGTGTCCCCCGACATTCGAATCCTCGAATATAGTGGAGCGGACATTAATAACCCGGTAGACGTAGTCGCCGCGGCCTCTGGTAATAGTTCATCCTGCAATAGCGGTTCGGCCATCACCACGAACGCAACTGATCTGATCTTTGGAGCAAATCTGGTTCAGACCGTCACCACAGGTCCGGGTAGCGGCTTCACGTCGCGGCTGCTGACCCAACCTGATGGAGACATCGCTGAAGACCGGATGGTGACGGCTACAGGCAGGTATAGTGCGACCGCTCCAGTCCATCCTTCCGGACCATGGATCATGCAGCTGATCGCCTTCCGGACGCCAGCCAGTTTTACCATCGTGGCGTCGCCTGCTTCCCTCAGCATCGCGCAAGGCAATCAAGGGACTTCGACCATCACCACGACGGTCAGCGGTGGCTTTAACAGCGCGATCAGCCTGACAGCTTCCGGGGTGCCCTTGGGGACCACAGTCACCTTCAATCCGAGCACGATCCCCGCGCCGGGCTCAGGCAGCTCAACCATGACCATCGCGGTCGGCTCTGCTACGGCAGCAGGAACTTATCCCATCACGGTGACCGGCAATGGCGGAGGAAGCCAGCAGACCACTACTGTGACCCTGACTGTGACTGCGCCAAACTTCACCATCTCAGCCTCGCCGGCCTCTTTAAGCGTAGTTCAAGGGAACCAGGGAACCTCCACCATCACCACAACGGTCAGTGGAGGTTTCAATAATGCAATTAATCTTTCGGCCACGGGAGCGCCCAGTGGCACAACCGTGAGCTTCAATCCGAGCACCCTCCCGGCGCCAGGTTCGGGCAGCTCGACCATGACGATTACGGTCGGCTCTGCTACTCCAACTGGAACCTATCCCATTACGGTGACTGGCAATGGCGGCGGAACCCAGCAGACCACTACGGTGACGCTGACCGTGACCGCGCCTAGCTTCACCATCTCCGGCGTCGCCGGCATCACTGAACGTGCCCAAGGCAATCAGGGTACATCGACCATTAGCACCTCCGTTAGTGGCGGCTTCAACAGCGCGATCAGCCTGTCGGCTTCCGGAATGCCTTCGGGTACCACCGTTACCTTCAACCCGACCACGATTCCCGCGCCAGGTTCGGGCAGCTCGACCATGACGATTACCGTCGGCTCTGCTACTCCAACGGGAACCTATCCCATTACGGTGACTGGCAATGGCGGCGGAACCCAGCAGACCACTACCGTCACCCTGACTGTGACTGCGCCGAACTTCACCATCTCGGCCTCGCCGGCGTCACTGAGCGTGGCCCAAGGCAATCAGGGTACATCGACCATTAGCACCGCCATCAGTGGCGGCTTCAACAGCGCGATCAGCCTGTCAGCTTCTGGAATGCCTTCGGGTACCACTGTTACCTTCAATCCGACCACGATTCCCGCGCCCGGCTCCGGCAACTCGACCATGACGATTACCGTGGGAGCGAGCACGTCGACTGGGAGCCTATCCCATCACGGTAACCGGAACTGGCGGAGGGATACAGCAAACCGCCACTGTCATGCTGACGGTTACGACAACGTCCACAAGCATTAGCTATGTACAGGGCAACTATGCAACGCCGCAGGCGCCACAAACGACAGTGAATGTGACATTCACCGCTGCGCAAGTTAGTGGTGACCTGAACGTGGTCGTCGTGGGGTGGAATGACAGCACCGCCAGTGTCAGCGCGGTTACAGACTCCAAGGGTAACGCTTATACACGCGCTGTTGGTCCCACGATCATCAGTGGCACCCTGTCGCAGTCTATCTACTATGCCAAGAACATCGTGTCGGCTGCAGCTGGAACCAATACCGTTACCGTGGGGTTTTCAACCGCCGCCATCTCCCCTGATATTCGCATCCTTGAATACAGCGGTGCAGATCCGAATAGCCCGGTGGATGCAACGGCCGCCAACACGGGCACCAGCGCCACTAGCAGCAGCGGTTCTGCGACCACAACCAACCCAATTGATCTGCTTTTTGGCGCGAATATCGTCGTGACTACAACCACTGGTCCAGGCAGCGGCTTCGTCAGACGCTTGCTAACGTCGCCGGATGGGGATATTGCCGAAGACCAGGAAGTCGTCACTACGGGAAGCTATAGCGCCACTGCGCCTCTGTCGTCAGCCGGAGCGTGGATCATGCAGATGGTTGCCTTCCGGGCGAGCGCCAGTGGAGGTCCGGTATTAATGTCCATAGCGGTGACGCCGATAAATCCCGTGATGACGGTAGGGGCGCCGCAGCAATTCACGGCTACGGGTACCTACAGTGACGGCAGTCACCAGGACCTGACCAATTCGGCAGCTTGGACATCGAGCATCCCGTCAGTAGCGACCATCAGCAGTACCGGCTTGGCTACAGGTATCACTCCCGGTGCCACCACAATCCAGGCAGCGGTGGGTTTAATCAACGGGTCCAGCAGCCTGACCGTTACGGCCGGATTTTCTGTTAGTCCGCGGGCCGCTGTCGTGACATTCACCCAGACGCAACAATTCACAGCGACCGCGGGCTTCGGCACCGTGACTTGGTCGGTGGACGGGGTAGTTGGCGGCTCGCCTGCTTCGGGAACCATCACGACTAACGGCCTATACACGCCCCCGAGCAGCGCAGGCACTCACACCGTGACTGCGACGGCCAGCCAGCAGCCGCCGGCAAATGCGACTGTATATGTCAGCAACTATCCTGGCACATTCACATATCACAACGATAACCTGCGAACGGGTCAGAATAACAATGAAACGGTCCTAACTACCGCGAACGTAAATCAAGCTCAGTTTGGCAAGCTTTTCTCGTATCCATTGGACGGGATTGCGTTCGCTTCGCCACTCTATGTTGCCAGTGTGAGCATTCCCGGGAATGGTTTCCACAACGTTGTATATGTCGCGACCGAGCACGACAGCGTGTACGCCTTTGATGCCGACGGATTGAACACTACTCCCCTCTGGCATGTCAGTTTCCTCGGGTCTGGGGTCAGTACGATCCCCTGTGCCGACACAGGCGAATGTGGCGATATTCCTGTCGAAATTGGAATAACGGGCACACCTGTCATTGATCAGACAACCGGGACGATGTACGTGGTTGTCAATACCAAGGAGCATGGCGCCCACTATTTCCAGCGGTTGCATGCTCTCGACATCACGACCGGCGCAGAGAAGTTCGGTGGCCCGGTCGTCCTCTCCGGAAGCGTGCCAGGGACGGGCGATGGATCCTCGGGGGGCAATGTGCCTTTCGATCCACTTCGAGAATGCCAACGGCCCGGCCTCCTTCTGAGTAATGGCGTGGTTTATCTCGGATTCGGGTCTCATGGCGATAACCATCCGTGGCACGGATGGGTCTTGGGATATAACGCAGCCAACCTCCATCAAGTGCTGATCTACAACGTAACTCCCAATGCCTACGGAGGTGGCATCTGGCAAGGCGGAGGAGGCTTGGCAACCGACGCTACCGGGAATATCTACTTCACGACCGGCAACGGAACGTTCGACGTCAATACGGGGGGTATCGACTATGGAGACACAGTCGAAAAGCTTGCCCCGAATGGCAGCGTAGTTGACTACTTCACACCTGATGATCAGCAAAACATGGATGTAAATGATCTTGATCTGGGATCCGGTGGCCCGGTCCTGCTGGTAGATCAGCCAAGTAGTCCCTATCCGCATGAACTGATTAGTGCCGGCAAGAGCGGAACGATTTATGTGACCAATCGAGACAACATGGGACACTACAACGCGAACAACGACAACCAAATCATACAATCACTGCCTGGCGTCTTGCCTCACGGCGATTCACAGATTGGCAATTTTAGTACGCCGGTCTATTTCAATGGCTATGTCTACTTCGCGGCGGTGAATGACTACCTGAAAGCATTTCAGCTGACCAATGGGTTATTGTCGGCAGGTCCGACGTCTCAATCTCCCGAGATTTACTCGGTTCGCGGGGGGTCTTTCGCAATCTCGGCTAATGGCAACGCCAACGGGATACTGTGGGCCATACAAAACAACGGTGCGAGCCCTGATAATGACACGGGGTCTCCGGGCGTGCTCTTTGCCTATGATGCGACCAACCTAAGCAATGAGCTTTACAACAGCAGTCAGGCTGGGGGCCGTGACACCTTAGATCTTGCCGCGAAATTCTCGATTCCACTCGTCGCGAATGGAAAAGTATTTGTTTCCGGACAGACACAACTCATTGCGTTCGGTCTGTTGCCCTAAAACGGTGGGTTAATTCCGGCATCGGGCGGACGCAGTAGAGGAGACCTACGACTGATTACGATGTTGATCATCGTTGCAGCGGTCGTCGCATTTTTGTGTGCCCAAAGCGAGCGTGTGAACTGCGTCGCCAACGATGTGCTCAGAACCGATCTTCTTTGTTGCTGTTTCATACCGCCGCCTTTCAGATTCCATCCCTCGCCATAGGCATTGGGATGCCGCCCTAACCGTCAGCTTGGGCTAGGCTTTGGGTTTCTCGCAATGATGTATTTCCTCAGCGGCTTCCAAAAGCCGTACGCGAGTGCTGGCGCCCAGAAACCTGCCGCAACGGTTGCAGTAGGATTCCTGCAGCCCCACTTGATACAAGCTGGCGACGTGAACACATTCCCCACTCTCGAACTTTGTCTTTGGAACAACTTGTATCCCCGTCTTTCGATCAAAGTGAATAGTAAGAGTCACGGCGCATTGTGCGCACAGCCACCAATGCTCTTTGGCCTCGAAGTTCCTGCTCACCTGATTTGACAAGGGCAGCCCCTGGAAGCTGAAGAGCTTGCCCACGCGCAAGTAACGGAACTTGTTCGTGCAACTTGGATTCGCACATTTCGCCAACATAACATCCCCACGGCGCTACCGTCCTCAGCCGGTTGAAGACGTGGCGGATGTGGGCTATAAAACACTCCAAAGTTTGCGCAACGAGCAGAAACAACCTCTGATTGGGTTGCGGAGCACGTCACGATCTTCGGGAAAGAGAGCGCCCTACGAGTTCATATTTTCCACCTTCGTGTGCTCTTACTTCTTAGAATGCCTGCTGAGTAAGTACTCTTGCTTGCTTTGACCAAGAATGCGAGGCACACCCAGCGAACCTGCCAACCCATGTCTGAGCCGGCTCGCGGCTGGATCGAGTCGGGCTAACCTTCGTAACTTGTCATAGGTGCGCAACCACGCTCTTGACGCCAGAGCCATAGGCGCCCGAATGATCCTGCGCCGTCGCGGTCGGGTGAAGCGGCAGCGGCACTTCACGCTGCGCTGAAGCGCGCTGTACGCAGCAGCGTGATAGCTACTATGCAACGGCGCTCATCCCCACCGCCTCATGCTCTGTCACTGAACCGCTAGGTTTCTTCCCCAGTATCTCTGTCTCCGCCCTTAACCAATCCTCCAGGTCATGACCGTCCTGACGGCCGCGTTCCTCGTAAAGTTGATAAGCACGCTGCCGAACCAATTCTTCGCTCAACGCGGGGGACTCCGGTTCGGATGGTGCTGAGTAAGGACTCGAAGTGCTGTATGCCATCGCAGCCTCCTATGTCTGAAAAAGTGATTGATGGGCGAGGGCGCGCATGGTTCAGAGTGAAACGTCTCACGTCGCCTCTGTCAGTCCGGTACCGGACAGAAGAACGATTAAATTCCGAAGACAAATCACAGATTCATCCGAATGTCGCATGTCTGTTAAAAGCCCTGCGGCACTCACAGGCGTATCCTGCCAGTCGTCTGTGGTCGAGGATGTTGATCTGGCTTCGCCCGCAACGAATCGCACAGGCGTTCTCCAGCAATGACAGCGATTCGGTTACGGACGAACGCCTGCACCCTAATAACTCGCTTAGAGATTCGTGAGTGAGCTGAAGCGAGTTATCGCCAGTCCGGTCGCGAGCGATAAGCAGCCAAGACGCAACCCGTTGCTGCACGCTGTGCAGCGCGTGGCACGCAGCGTCTGTGGCAATTTGCGCCAGGTAGCTGCTGCTGTAGCGGCGCATCGAGTCTGCGAATCGCGGGCAAATGGGGAGTATGCGCTGCCACTCGACTCGACTTAGCTTGATGGCGTTCACGTCAAGGACTACGACCGCTCGCAGTGGCGCGCTCTCGGCTCCCAGGAAGGCGGACACATCAAGGAAACCCTCCCGGCCGATCGCCGCTAGTGCTAGAGTCCTTCCGTCATCCATAACCGAGAACGTGCAAACCATGCCAGTCTCAGGGAAGAAAAAACAATCGAGAGGGGCGGCAACCTCACAGAGGATTTGCCGGCTGTGCCACGAAACATGTTGGAGATGTGGCTGCAGGAGATTCGATTCCCTACATGGCAACCCTGCGATAATGCTGTTCTCGTGAGGTGATTGGACGTTAAGCGCCGGACAGTCCGTCGTCGCTGGATAGGAACTTCCTGAGTGCTTGGCGGACGAAATACCCCGAACGATCTTTGGTGTTCGCGCCACGGGAACACCTCCAACCTTTCTAAGAACAACTTACGACAACTGTCCAGTCGTTTCAGTGACATCGACACAAGCCCATTAGGGAAGGGAGGAAACCTTCCCGCAATGGGACGATCCAAGCGGTCCTAGCACTGTTCGTTTCTGGGCTTCACTTTGTCTGTTGCGTCGCTGAAGAGCGACTGTGCACCTCCTCCTGAGTTGGTGCTGCGGTCCAAGCCCGGCTATGGGATGACTGCGCGCCCGGCGGTTTACAAGGGGACTACAAACCTAATCGCGGAGTGTGATCGAAGAGATGGTTGGATCAGACTGAGTTTCTGACCGCAACAATTACGAGCGAGCCGTAGCTTCAGTTCGATCTGCCGGGGCGCTTCCCTCCGCCCCATTGCAAGTCACGCTCTCCTGTGACTGGCGCCCTTGTTGCTGTGTTGCAGTAATGTTCCGCTGAAACTGTATCTGGAGCACGCTTGGAATGCGCGATACCGTCAACTAGCGAGCAGGAGCCTCTTGGGGCCCCAGGGTGCCGCCGCGTCGAGCAGGCATCAAGTGCAAAGTGAAGCGGGTCTTAAGTAGGGTAGCCTTGCGATGCTCCGTTTCGGTGTCCTCGGTTAATGCCTCCCGATGTTCAGATGTCACAGACAAACGGTAGTCCTCAAGCGTGAAATTTTGGTAGCTTCCACTGCGGACTTTCAGCCCCTTTTTCCACCCGCTCTATCCCGAGCCGTGCGGAGAAAAACAAGACCTCGAGCTTCCTCGCCCTGGAGCCCGGATGCAAGGAGCGCCAGCAAATATGAGACCCGTTCACACATTCAGCGTAATACCGTCCCTGCCGCCTGCGATCGAAGGGTTGCGCGAAGTGGCCTTCAATCTTCGCTGGTCCTGGAGTCATGAGTCCGTAGAACTCTTCCGGCGGCTGGACCAGGATCTATGGGAGAAGGCGCGACACAATCCGGTGCTGATGCTCGGAACCATCGAGCAGGCAAAACTGGAGACAGCTGCCGCAGACGACGGTTTCCTTGCGCACCTGCATCGCGTCGAGTCCAACCTCAAAACCTACTTGAGCGGCGAGATGACGTGGTTTCGTAGGAACCATGGCCAAGCTTCCGAACCTCCGCTGATTGCTTATTTCTCGGCCGAGTTCGGCCTTACGGAATGTCTGTCGATTTTCGCGGGCGGCTTGGGCATCCTCGCTGGAGACCATCTCAAATCAGCCAGCGATCTCGGAATCCCGCTAGTCGCTGTTGGACTGCTTTACCAACAGGGTTATTTCCGTCAGTATCTGAGCCAGTCGGGTTGGCAGCAGGAAGCGTATGTGGAGAACGATTTCCATAATCTCCCGATCAGCATTGTTCATCACCCCGACGGCAAACCCGTCAGTATCGAGGTTGATCTGGCGGGACGAGCCGTCTTCGCGCAAGTCTGGCGCGTGCAGGTGGGACGTGTACCTCTCTACCTGCTGGATACAAACATCCCGTTGAACGCGCGTGCCGAAGATCGCGACCTGACGAACCAGCTATACGGAGGCGACAGCGAGAGGCGCATGCGGCAGGAGATCCTGCTCGGAATTGGGGGCTACCGCGCCATCGCATGCTCTCGGTTTGCAGCCTACCGTCTACCACATGAATGAGGGCCACTCCGCATTCCTGGCGGTGGAACACGTTCGCCACCTGATGGAACTGCACAATCTTACCTTCGCGGAGGCGCGTGAATTGGCGTCAGCCAGCCTGGTATTCACCACGCACACGCCGGTCGAAGCAGGTCATGACTACTTTAATTCCGATCTGATGAGCCGATACTTCGGTGAGATCAGCCGCACGCTGGGTCTTTCGCAAACCGAATTTCTCGATCTGGGGCGTACTCATGGAGCTGGCGATTTCTGCATGACCGTGCTCGCACTGCGCCTGGCCTCACGCGCCAACGGAGTCAGCAAGCTGCACGGCGAAGTCAGCCGAAAGATGTGGCAATCGTTGTGGCCGGAGGTGCCGGTAGATGAAATTCCCATCGGCCATGTCACCAATGGCGTTCACTTTTGCAGTTGGATTTCCGCCGAAATGAACCAGTTGTACGACCGCTATCTCGGACCCAGTTGGCGCGATGAACCAGCGAACAGCGATATCTGGAGCCGGGTGAATTCCATTCCCGCCGAGGAGCTGTGGCGCACTCACGAGCGCCGCCGGGAGCGCCTTGTAGCCTGGGCGAGGCTCAGAGTGTGCGCTCAACGTATGCTCCGAGCGGCACCGCAGGCAGAAATCGAGGCCGCCAGCGAGGTGCTGAACCCCGATGCGCTAACCATCGGTTTTGCCCGCCGGTTTGCGACGTACAAGCGGGCTACGCTGGTTCTCCGCGACATGGATCGATTGCGTCGTCTGCTGACGGACAAGACGCGTCCGGTGCAGTTGATTTTTGCCGGCAAGGCCCATCCAAAGGATGAGGCGGGCAAAGAGTTGATTCGCCAGATCACCGAGGTCAGCCGCGACCCCGAACTCGGCCGGCACATCGTTTTCCTCGCTGACTACGACATGGCAGTTGCCCGCGCGCTGGTCCAGGGCGTTGATGTGTGGCTCAATTCGCCGTTGCGCCCCAATGAAGCCAGCGGCACCAGCGGAATGAAGGCCGCGGCCAACGCGGTGCTAAACCTGAGTGTGCCCGACGGATGGTGGGACGAAGTCTGGAACGACCCTAAGAATTCCCGGAAGATGGGTTGGGTGATCGGCAAGGGCGAAGAGTATGACGATCTGAACCATCAGAACCAGGTCGAAGCCGAAGCCTTGTATGATCTGCTGGAGCGCGACATCGTGCCCTCGTTCTATGATCGAGGCGCTGACCGCATTCCCCGCAAATGGGTTGAGCGCATGAAGGCCTGCGTGGAATCGCTCTGCCACTTCGTGAACACCCATCGCATGGTCCGTGATTACATGGAAGGCTATTACGCCAAGGCACATGCACAATTCCGCGCGCTCGACGCGAACGACGCTCAACGTGCCCGGGAGCTTGCGTCGGCGATGGAGCGCATTCGCCGCGAGTGGAATGACGTGTGGGTCGGTGAAATTGAGAACGGTAGCGGCGCGATCCCGGTAACTTCGACCATGAAAGTGCGGGCCAAGGTGCACCTTGGCCGTCTGACTCCCCACGACGTTCGAGTTGAGCTCTACGTTGGCCGCGTCGACATGCGGGGAGAAATCGTGGAAGGTCACGCGGTTGCGATGCAGGCTGAGGGCAAGGATGGCCAGGCCAACCATAGATACGCGAGCGAGATTGCATTGTCGCAGAGTGGCCAGCATGGGTTCACCGTTCGCGTGCGTCCGAGCCATCCCGACCTTGCGGCGGAGTTCATCCCCGGGTTGATCTGCTGGGCTGATAATGCACCCGTCGCTGCAGCCGCTACGAAGAGCTCTCTGATGTAACTGAGGAGACGAAATGACATATTTCCGTTCTTCGCAACAGCCCGTCAGGAGAGCTTCGCCAAGAATCTGCTGGATGAGCACTTCTGATCAGACTTGCACCCGTTGAACCTCGCATACTCTTCTGAATGACGTGGGGGGCAATTGGGATTAACATCCCAAATGGGAAATCCTACCTCCATCATGTTCGTGGATTCCTGTGGCGAACTCGCCCCGCGCTGTCTCTTTCTATTCGCGAGCCTGGAGGCAGTGATGACAAACGGAAACAGCCACTTTGATAGTGTCTGCATCAAATCCACGGGTTCTTACGTCCCGTCCAAGATTCTGACCAACGAAGAAGTAGTGGCAAACTTGCCGACCTCTCCGCAGTGGATCGTCGAAACGTTGGGGATTCGCGAGCGGCACATCGCTGAACCAGAGGAATACACGTCGGACCTTGCGGCCCGTGCCGGGCTGGACGCAATCGCTTCAGCCGGGCTCGAACCAAATGACATTGAATTAATCATCGTTTCCACGGCGACCCCCGACCGCAAGATGCCCTCCTCGGCATGCATTGCGCAGACCAAGATGGGCATCCGCAACCGCTGCGCCGCGTTCGATGTGGCGGCGGTGTGCGCCGGGTTTGTTTACGGCATCACCATCGCCGGCCAATTCATCCAGAACGGTACGTACGAGCGTGTACTGGTGATCGGCGCCGATACCTTCTCCAAGGTCACGGACTGGAACCATCGCGACTGCGTCGTGTTTGGAGACGCTGCCGGTGCGGTGGTACTCGAAAGGAAGGATCGGGAGAATGGGCTCTTTTCGAGCATTCTCCTCGCCGAGGGTGAGGGAGCGGACCATTTCACGGTTTACCCAGGGGACGCCTACTACAAAATGAATGGCAAGGAGGTTTTCAAGGCGGCTACAGCCGCGGTGCCCGAATGTATTCTGGAGATTCTCCGCATCAACGGACTGGGACTGGAAGACGTCGCGATGATCGTTCCGCACCAGGCCACGGCGGGCGTTCTCAAGCGCATTGCCGAGGTACTCAACATCCCTTTTCCCGAATCCCGACGAACTTGGAGTCATACGCCAACACCGCAGGAGCCACGGTTCCGCTGCTTCTGGACCAGGTAAACCGACGCGGTCTTCTTCACGAAGGCGATCTAGTTTTGCTGGTGTCCATCGGCGCAGGCTGGACTTGGGGCGCAAGCTTATATCGATGGTGAATTCCGATCTTGCCAATCTTCATGGAGGTGCTTTGTCAACCGATCGTTCCGCCAGGTGTCGGGCTAGTATGTGGAACCCCGGTTTCAGCAGGTCTCGTTCACGCACTTCCCGAATCGCTCGTGGAAACAGGAATGGTCTTCACACCTTACGTCATTTGAGGCAATCATGGACATCAGAACAGTGGGAGTAATCGGCGCGGGCACGATGGGCAATGGCATTGCTCACGTCTTCGCCAAAAATGGATACAACGTCGTGCTGGTCGACCTAGAGCAGAGCTTGCTCGATCGCGGCGTGCAAACCATCACGAAAAACCTGGATCGCGAGGTTGCGAAGAACAAGTTGACCTCAGAGCAACGCGACTTGGCGCTGGGGCGCATCACGGGCACGTCCGATCACAAGCGGTTGGCCGACTGTGATTTCGTTGTGGAAGCAGCCAGCGAGCGCTTTGAGATCAAGGCCGACCTCTTCCGCGCTCTCGATGCGATCTGCCGTCCCGAGGTCATCCTGTCGACAAACACCTCGTCCATTTCGATAACCAAGCTGGCAGCGGTGACCGAGAGGCCCGACAAAGTGATCGGGATGCACTTCTTCAATCCCGTGCCAGTGATGAAACTGGTCGAGCTGATCCGCGGACTGGCGACCTCAAACGAGACTTTTGCGACGGTCAAAGCTCTCGCCGAGAAATTGGAGAAAACTCCGGTCGAGGTGAATGACGCGCCGGGCTTTGTCTCCAACCGCGTACTAATGCCGCTGTTGAACGAAGCCATGTATGCGGTGATGGAAGGCGTGGCTACTCCCGAAGCCGTGGATGAAGTTTTCAAGCTAGGCATGGCGCACCCGATGGGGCCGCTCACGCTGGCGGACTTCATCGGACTCGATGTCTGCCTGGACATCATGCGTGTGCTGCAGGCCGGCCTCGGCGATCCAAAGTACCGGCCCTGCCCTCTCCTTATCAAAATGGTGGACGCGGGATGGCTCGGCCGGAAGGCAAGGCGCGGGTTCTATCAGTACTAGTCAGTGGGTACGTTCCTTCTCTAAGTCTGAATACAACGGGAGTTCCGCGAGAGAACTTTTGCCATCGCTCGACACCACGAACTCTGCTGGAAATACCAAAAGCCAATATACAAACGACTTTACCCGACCGGCTAGCCATAGCTGGTCAGACGAATGTCGCGGAACGACTTCATTATTGAGCGGGTCCGACCGCGCAGGGATGCAAACCACCAGCGAATGGATCAGTTTGCAGCAAGAAAGTCGTGGCTCTCGGCCCGGCAAGAAACTCGAACGGGTTGAAATAGCGGTTGCTTCTGTAGCAGGTCCGGCTCGAAGAAATGAAACCAAGGGACGGGCGCACTCGGATGCCTCGGAGCAAAAAGGCCGGAACTCTTACTTCTGGCGGCACGGGAGCGGCGAAAGTGGCTCGGGAAAATCTCTTTCCGCAGCATCCATCGTGATTTCACGCCTTGGGGCCGCGATCTCTCAGTGACCCCTGCTGCCTCGGGACGTGATAGTGGCGATATTGAGTGGAATATCCCGACGATCATCACCCGCTGGTCAATAAGGTACCGATCCAGCGTTCCGGCAAAAAATACAGCCCGTGGAGGCACGTGCTGAGACTCATCAGGAGATCGGTCTTTGGAACACAAGAATCTGGCCTTACTAGGCACGGGTCGGCGTGAATATCTGCCGCTTCTTCTAAAGGGAGGTATCGGTCTGCATGTACCGTCACGAAACAATACATGCAGATGCTCTCTGTCTCGGATCGGCGGGTAAACTCCTGAGGGTCGGGATTCCGTGGGCTGCAAGACATGGCCCGGCGACCATGCCTGCTGGAGAGTGCCGCGTCGCCGGGCGCAGCACGCCGACCCGATGTTGAGTGCAGGAAATATAGCGCGGTCAATTGTGATCGGGAGTCGAGGCAGACAGAGAGTTCGCGAACGCGGGTGTGATCAGACGAAAAGAAAAGAGGGACTACACGAAAGATCCGTGCAGTCCCTCAGGCTTCCAGCAACCTCTGGCCGATGATCGCTGGAAGCATGCGCCACTTCGTCAGTAGTTATCTTAGTAACCTAAGAGTACATTGTATAGACCACTGGCGTATCACACCTGGCAGCACTTTTAGGGTGCTTTCCTCTCTTTAGGTTTAATGCTTTCGTCTCTTGGGTTTAAAGAGGGTATTGGTGGACAAAGGTAGCGGTCTGAGGGTCGCAGACGGCTTTGTTAAGGTGCGCAGCGGAGAGTGGTCAAGACGCATTTCGCGCTGTTCAGGTTTCGAGCCATGCGGGGCGCAACCAACTGCTTCAATCTACGACCAATCCGCGCAACGAGTTCTCGGCGACTCGTCCTCAGTTCTTCATGGTGCGGATGGTTCCCAGACCCAGCACATTATCGTTGCTGGTGACCAGGGTCAGATCCATGATTTGAGCTGTTGCCGCGAGAAAGCGGCTGGCGGGGTTGCGGCGGGGCAGCGGCAGCTGCTGCGCGGCCAGCACGATCTCGTGAGTGAAAGGGGCCTCGCGCAGCGGGGCTGTGGCTTGCGATAGCCACTCTGCCAGATTGACGGGGAGGCGAATCTGGCCTCGGGCATTGAGCAGCAGTGCCTCCCAGGTTGAGACCGGCGAAAGCCACAACTCATTGCCCGGGTCGATCAGCTCCGCTCGGACGCGCGAATTGAGACGGGAAGGCGTATGCAAAGCCCACAGCCAGACGTGCGTGTCGAGCAGAAGCTTCATTCGCCGATTGCCGTAAAGTCGGTTTCATCGACCGGTGGGCTTACAATATCACCCAAGATCCGCATGGAGTCCTTCATGGAGCCAATCCAGGCGCCATGACCGGCATCGGGTGACGCGGGTACGACCTCGGCGATCGGCTTGCCGAAGCGGGTGATGCGAAGCGGCTTGTTGGTTTGCCGTACCTGTTCCAGCAGGGCAAGGCACTTAGCCTTGAATTCGGAAATAGCGACTTCTTCCATGGTTGCGTCCTGTCGACTACTACAGTATATCATGGTCAGAAATAGTGGTCATATCCAAAGCCTGACTTGGGAAAGACGTTGATTTGGCGCACGTAAGGGAAGTCCCGCGAAACGAAGCCAATAAGGTATTTGTTATGAATATACCCGGGCTACCCGTTCCCAAACCTCTCATGCCGGAATCGATACGGCGATTCGCTCACTGACGCCCAGTCGAAGCAACCTACATCGAGTCCAAAAGGCGCGTCAGATCTCTCAATCCATGTCAAGACAGGTTCACGCAAGAAAAACTTTTACAAAAAGATTGACGCACTTCCAAAAATGCTCTAAGGTAGCCCAACTTATGTCGCTCTTCCGCCTGACATCCAGCGAACTCAACACAACATCGCTGCGGACAAGTGTGCGCACACGCACATGCGTCCCATCTACGGGCGGAGGGCAGATCGGCAATAGTTCCTAAAGCAGATTCCTAAGGAAGCGATCCAGAACCCACCGCCAACAAACGGTGGGTTTTTCATTTGTGGCCAATTCACTGCACGGAGGCTCGAAGCCGGCATGATCGTAATGAAATTTGGAGGAACTTCGGTGGAGGACGTACCCGCGATCCAACGGGCAGCTGATATGGTGCTCGGCCGTGTGCACGAACAGCCGGTCGTTGTGGTGAGCGCCATGGCGGGGGTCACCGACTCATTGTTGTCGATGGCGCGCAATGCTGCGGCCGGGTCTCTGCCGGAAGCACGGAAGCTGCAGCGGCAGCTTCGGCAGCGGCATCTGGCGGCGTTGCACACTCTGGTTGACGGAGCAGACGAAGCGATCGTGCGGGAGGACTTGCAGGCGCTGCTCGATTCGTTGCAGGACATGCTACGGGGCATTGCGAGTTTGGGGGAGCTTTCTCCCCGCACCACCGATCATGTCCTCTCCATCGGTGAGTTGCTGTCAAGTCGAATCGTGAGTGCAGCGTTTGTGGCACGAGGGATGCCGGCGGTGCTGGTCGATTCCCGGCAATGCATTGTGACCGACGCAACTCATACCAGGGCGGTCCCGCTATTCGATCAAACCACGGACCGTTTGCAGCATCATCTGATGCCGGCGCTCGAAGAGCACCAAGTTCCGGTGATGGGTGGTTTCATTGCCGCTACCGCGGACCGTGTGCCCACGACACTAGGCCGGGGAGGCTCGGATTTCTCGGCCGCGATTATCGGGGCGGCCCTGAATGCCGGGCGAATCGAGATTTGGACGGACGTCGAAGGCATGATGACCACCGATCCGCGGTTATGCTCCCGTGCAAAGCGGATCGATGTTATCGGTTTCGATGAGGCTTCCGAACTCACATACTTTGGGGCCAAGGTACTCCATCCCGCGACCCTGATGCCGGCGGTCGAAAAGAATATCCCAGTTTTCATCCTCAACGCGCGGCGGCCGGAGAGCCCAGGTACCTGTATCCGAGCCGACGCCCCCCGCTGCCGCACCACGTTCCGCGCCATTGCAGCAAAAACCGGGATGAAAGTCGTCAACATCAAATCGCCGCGAATGCTGCTGGCGCACGGCTTTCTCCGCCGCCTGTTCGAGACCTTCGAGCGCCACTCCCTCACAGCCGATCTGGTCTCGACATCCGAGGTCAGTGTTTCGGTCGCGTTCGATTCAGGGACTGACCTGGGGGCACTGCTTCAGGACTTGAAGCACTTGGGCGACGTCGAATTGGAGGATGGCAAGGCGATTATTTGTCTGGTAGGCAAAGACATTCGTGGCCGCGCCGGCATCGCTGCGAGCGTGTTCAGTGCAGTCGCGGCTTGCGACATCAACATCCACATGATTTCGCAGGGAGCCTCGGAAATGAATATCAGCTTCGTGGTCGAAGAGGCTGACGTTGCCCTGGCCGTCGAGCACCTGCATAAACGCTTCTTCGAGCAGGCGGAAGTGGATCGGCCAGCAGATTGTCGCTCCGCCCGCAAGAGAGGGCGAGTGCTGGCGTTCCGCGATCAAGTCAGTGCACGACCGGAGGTTCGCTGATCATGGCCACGCTGCTTTCGCAGTTTGAACAACCGGGGTTTGTTCCCGATAACGTTTGCAAGATCGCGCTGCTAGGTTTCGGAACGGTCGGCAGCGCTGTGGCGCGCCTGCTCTACGCGCGAAGCGAGGAGCATCCGTTGCAGCTCACCCATGTCTGCAACCGCGCTGTGGCGCGCAAGAGGGCGAATTGGATTTCTCCTGACGTGGTGTGGACGGAGGACATCGAGGAGGTACTGGCGTCTGATGCTGACGTGGTGGTGGAGCTCCTTGGCGGGCTGAGACCGGCACACGAATGGGTGCGGCGTGCGCTGCAATCGGGGAAATCCGTGGTGACCGCCAATAAGCAGCTGATCGCCCACTTCGGATCCGAGTTGTTGGAACTGGCCAGCGAAAACCAGCAGTATCTCGGATTTGGAGCGTGCGTAGCCGGAGCCGTTCCCGTGCTCTGTGGATTGGGCGAGGGCTTGGCCGGAGACCGGTTGATCAAGCTCTACGGGATCCTCAACGGAACCTGCAACTACATTTTGACCAGGATGGAAACGACCGGTACGTCGTTTGCCGAAGCGCTTGGCGAAGCGCAGCGCGCCGGATTTGCCGAAGCTGATCCTACTGACGATGTCGACGGACTGGATGCCCGCGCAAAGCTGGTGATTCTTGCCCGGGCAGCGCTGGGCGTTGATATCTTGCCAGAGCAAGTGGTGTGCCGCTCCATCCGAAACATTACGAGCGTCGACTTCCATCATGCTCACCAGCTCGGGCACACCATCAGACAGATTTCTTATGCCGGGTTGACCAAACACGGAGCTTGCGTTTGTGTTGGACCGGCCCTCGTGTCGCAAAACTCTCCTTTAGCGGGAATCTCCGGCAGTCAGAACCTGGTGGTGAGTACCGGACAGTTTGGCGGAGATACGCTGTTTTGCGGCCAGGGGGCCGGCGGAGATCCAACCGCCGTAGCCGTGGTTTCTGATCTCATGCAGGCCGCTCGGCACGGATCGAGCCGACCACCGGGTCGGCATCGTCCCACCTCTACGCCGCGGGAAGTAACCAGCGATCTCGAGATGCCCCAGTATGTGCGCTTCGTGGTCGCAGACAGACCGGGAATCATTGCTGCCTTGGCGGGTGTGTTTTCGCAATACCACGTCAACATCGACGCCGTGCTGCAGATGCCGGGGCACTCCAAGTCACAACTGCCCTTCGTGATTACGCTGGAGCCGTGTAAGGACAGGCCGCTGCAAGCGGCGCTTCGCGACATCAGCGGCTTTGACTTTCTGGTCGAGCCACCGTTGGCTATGCCGATTCTTCAGGAGAACGATAAGCATGCATCTGCGCTGTAGCAATCCAGACTGCGCTGCCACCCTCGACCTTCACGATCGCGCCTTGTCTTGCCCCGCATGTGGCGATCTGTTGGAGGTGGTCGTAGACTGCGGTGCACACACCCCAGCAGGGCTCAAACGGCTATGGTTGCAACGGCGCATCTCGCGCGCTCCGCAGGACACCAGCGGTGTCTGGCGCTATCGAGAGTTTCTGCCCGATTGCTACTCCGAGATCATCACCATGTCGGAGGGCAATACCCCGATCGTGAAGGGAAAAAGAACGGCTGATTGGGTTGGCATACGCAATCTCGGCTTCAAACACCTGGGCTGGAATCCGACGGGATGTTTCAAAGATCTGGGAATGACCGTTGGGGTAACCGAGGCAGTGTTTGCCGGAGCGAAAGCGGTGGGTTGCGCTTCGACGGGTAACACTGCTGCTTCGCTTGCGGCGTACGCGGCCCGGGCTGGGCTAACCGCCAGAGTTTATCTTCCCGCCGGACACGTCTCGCAAAACAAACTGGCGCAGGCTCTCGATTTCGGAGCGGAAGTAATCCAGATCGACGGCAGCTTCGATGTGGCCCTCGATCACCTTCTGCAAAATCAGGGTGGCGAGCTTTATTTCCTCAACTCGATTAATCCGTTTCGTCTGGAAGGGCAGAAGACCGCAATCTTCGAAACGATCGAGCAGTTGGATTGGAAGGCGCCGGACTACCTGATCGTTCCCGGCGGCAATCTGGGCAACAGCGCCGCGTTCGGTAAGGCACTGGTTGAGCTGCAAACCGCCGGCCTGCTGGACAAGCTACCACGCCTCGTCGTGGTCCAGGCGGAGGGAGCTAATCCGTTGGCCCGGATGTGGCGTTCCGGATCGACCGAACTGGTGCCAGTGGACGAACCGGAGACGGTTGCCTCCGCAATTCGTATCGGCAATCCGCGTTCGTGGAGGAAAGCCTTGCGCGCGGTCCAGCATACGAATGGTTGGGTGATGGATGTGACCGACGAAGAGATTGCCGAAGCGAAGGCCATGATTGGACGCGATGGTATTGGTTGCGAACCAGCATCAGCCACCACACTGGCGGCGTTGCGCAAACTCACAGCCCGCGGGCAAATCGATCGCGATGCGACGGTGGTCGCCATCTTGACCGGTCATGCTCTCAAAGACACCGACTTCATCATCAAGTCGCAGCCGCTGGAATCGGCATGCTTAAGCGAGGTGCAATCATGAACCACAACGGCGCAACCGGGATTGCCGAAGTTGGAGCGGAAAAAGGATTCGAGATCAGGGTTCCGGCCTCGGTGGCGAATCTGGGGCCCGGCTTTGACACGCTCGCAGTCGCAGTACAGTTGTATCTGTGCCTGAGAGTCAGACCGAAACCGGGACGTGGCAAGTTGGAATTTCGCTTCGTCGGACAGGAACTGCGCGGCGAAAACTATGTGGAGCGAGCGTTTCGATTCCTGGCCCAGCAGAACCCCGGTTCGTTCGATTCCTTGTCGGTGGAAGTGCACAGCGAAATTCCCATGCGGTCCGGACTCGGCAGCAGCGCAGCCGCGACGGTCGCGGGTCTGCGGCTGTATGAAGCCATCGCAGGACCGCTGCCGAAGCAAGCCATGCTGAATGCGGCCTGCGCCCTTGAAGCTCACCCGGACAATGCCGCCGCAGCTTTGCTCGGCGGACTTACCACCAGTTGCCAACTTCCGGATGGCTCGGTGTACGCCGCGACTTTTCCCTGGCCGGAGTCTCTAAGTTTCGTGGTTGCGACTCCTGATATCGCCCTCACAACCGCGGAGTCACGCAAGGTTCTTCCCGACTACATTTCGCGGAAAGATGCTGTCTTCAACCTGCAACGCGTTGCCCTGTTGTTGCAGTCGCTGCAAAGCGGAGACTTCGCCCTGCTCAAACAAGCGCTCCGAGATCGCCTGCATCAACCTTTCCGCCAGAACCTGGTGCCGGGATTGGAGCAAGCGTTAAACCTTGATCATCAAGACCTCTTGGGCGCTTGTTTGAGCGGATCCGGGCCTTCGATTGTTGCCCTGGCAGAAACCAACCTGGACGGAGTTGCGAAATTACTGGCTTCGATTTATGAGTCACTCGGAATCAACCACCAGCTGAGAACATTGAAGGTGCACCAGGCGGCAGTCGACAACCAGCGAAAGATATCCGGTCCCGAGCTGGTTTACTCAGCGCCTAGTGCGGTTGATAGAGATTTCTCGCAGCGTCAGTCATTAGGCGACTTGGGAACTCGCCAGCACCGGCTCTACCACGGTAGGAATGCTGAGCACGGACCCCGATCGCTGGGGCAACGCTCGACGAAGGCAGAGTAGTGGAGACGCCATTAAGGCGCCCGCTTATTCGTCACTTTGGTACTAACTGCGTTTAAGCCAACCTCGCCTCGCCAGTTGGCATCAAATCAGCGGCGAGGTTGCGAATGAGCCATGAACTGACGAATGTCCTGGCTAAGCTGAGCGAAAAGGAAGACGCCTTAACCAAGTGGGTTGCAGAGCACCGGGACGCAATAGACGCCCGTGCTCACTTGAAAGAAGGCAGCCTTCAGAGGACTTATTGGAAGTATGGGCAACTCATCGCGATCAGAGATGCCATCAAGCTAATTCAAGAGGAATTATCGGGTAGCCAGTCCTCGTACGGTCAGCAGCGGGTTAGCTAGCTGTCAAACCTGTCAGGCAGGGTTTCGGACGCCGTTTTGGGCGTCCGCTCCCGCAAGAAACTTTGGTGCACGATTATTGCTGGGGCTTATTCTGGCCTTGGGGTGCAATCGACATCAGTTCCACCTCAAAGATCAGGGTTGAGTCGGGGCCAATGTCGGAGCCCGCCCCGCGAGGTCCGTAAGCAAGATCCGGAGGAACAAACAGCTGCCACTTCGATCCAACCGGCATCAATTGCAGAGCTTCGGTCCAACCTTTAATAACGCCGTTTACCGGAAAGGTCGCGGGCTGACCTCGCTTGTAGGAGCTGTCAAATTCCGTTCCATTAATGAGCGTGCCGCGATAATTGCAGACCACTGAATCGGTCGCCGTGGGCTTCGGTCCGGTACCGGCTTTCAGAATCTTGTACTGCAGACCGCTGGGTAGGGTGACGACGCCCTCTTTCGCTTTGTTGGCGGCCAGAAATGCGTCCCCTTCCTTCTTATTGGCTTCACCCTGCTGCTGCATCTTCGCCTCCTGCTTCTGACGCAAACTGTTCTGCAACTCCATGATCGCGGCTTGCGCCTCCTGGTCGGTCATCAGCATGGTGCCGCCAGACATCGCGTCGTTCATGCCCTTCAACAGAACGTTCGGGTCGATTTCGATGCCGTCCCGGTGCAGGTTCTTGCCCATGCTCATGCCCAGGGCGTAACTGAGTTTATCTTTCGGGGTGGGAAGAGCGGACGAGCTTTGGCCGCCGGACGCCGGGGCTGGCTGAGTCTGCGCTGCGGCTGGTGCCTGGCTTTTTGTCGCGGGAGGGGTTGTATTGGTTGCCGGCGTCTGCTGGGCCAACGCAGTTCCCAGCAGCATCGCTCCGGCCGCCAAGGATAGGGTTGCGGTAAAGAGTTTTCGCATAGAGGCATTGTTTCATTGATAGAGGATCTGCGCAAAAGCTGGGCCGACGCCCCAACCGGTACGCAGGCAGTGATGGATCGGGATTTTTCTCACTTTCAAGAATGGGAATGGAACACGTCTGTTCTTCACCATGCAACCACTTTCGGATTGTCGGAGGCGACACCGAAGTGTATATTTGTCGGCCAGATAAATCTCCAAATGAAAAGTCTCGACATTCTTTCCTCCACACGGCCAGGGGGTTCTTCCATGCCCAATTTCCGACGAGCACTCTCCATTTTTCTCAGCTTCGCCGTGACCGTTAGCGTGATCGGCTTGGACGGCTGCAAGAAGTCGGAACCATCGCAGCCTCAGTCCAACCAGGCGCAACCGGGGCAAGCACCCGCCACCACCTACGCTGCGCCCACGGCGGACCAGCTCTATCAGCTAGTGGCTCCTATTGCTTTGTTCCCCGATAATCTGGTCGCCCAGGTTCTGGCCGCTTCCACCTTTCCTGATCAGGTCAGCGCTGCCTACACCTGGATGCAGCAGAACTCCAGCCTCAAAGGCCAATCCCTCTTAACGGCCGTGAATGAGCAGTCATGGGATGCCAGCGTCAAGGGACTGACGCAGTTTCCCGGTGTGCTCAACCAGATGGCCACCAACCTGTCATGGACCTCGGCTCTGGGCGATGCCTACTTCAATATTCCGCAGAGCGTGATGAACGCCGTCCAGGTGATGCGGCAGCGGGCCCAGCAGTCCGGCAACCTGAAAAGCACCCAGCAACAGACCGTCACCGTACAGAATCAGGCTCCAGGGGAGGCACCGCCTCCACCAGCCTCGTCCGGCGAGCCACAGACTACCGTGGTCGTGCCGCCTCCCCCGCAGACGATCATCATCCAGCCGGCTCAGCCCGACGTGGTGTATGTGCCAACCTACAATCCGACGGTCGTGTACGGAGCGCCAGTACCTGTCTATCCCGGATACTCGACTGGGGACATGGTGGCTACCAGCTTGATTTCGTTCGGAGTGGGAATCGCGGTGGGCGCGGCCATCAGCGGCGGCGGCGGATGCTGCGGCTGGGGCTGGAATTCGTGGGGCTGCGGCTGGCATAACAATACCGTGGTCTACAACCACAACACCTACATCTCCAACTCCAACACCTTCGTCAATCGCAACAACTACTACGGGCACAATAACGTTAACTACAACAATTACAACCGCAACAACGTCAACTACAACAACTACAATCGCAATAACGTTAACGTGAACAATTACAACCGGAATAACGTCAACGCGAACAACTACAACCGGAACAACGTCAACGCCAACAACGTCAATCGTAATAACGTCAACAACAACAACTATCGCGCCAATAATTTCAACAACAGCAACTACACCACGCCGAATTTCAATCAGAAATACGATCAGCCTCAGTATCGCAACAGTGCCAATGCCAACCTGGCCCAGAACAATCGCCAGCAGGGCAACTTCAATCAACAGAATCGGCAACAGCCCAGCAATCAACAGAATCGCGGCCAGCAAAGTCGTCCGAACTACAACCAGAATCAAAGCCGTCCGAACAACACCCAGGCGCAACGCAGCCCCGAACGGGGTTACGGACAGCAACCGGCGCGCGGCACGAACACCGGCGCCTTCAGCAACTACAGCCAAGGCGGCAACGCGCGAACCAACAGCGCTCGGGGACAACAAAGCCTGGAAGGGAATCGCGGCGGCGGCGGAGCACATCCGTCCGGCAATTTCGGTGGAGCTCGAGGGGGCGGAGAGCGACGCCGTTAGGTGCAGCGCAGTCCAGGTGGATGCGAGATTTCGACTTTACAAGTAGAGGAAGATGCTCATGCAATCGATACAGCACATCCGGATGGCACCTGGTTCTCGCTCAACCGCCCTCCGGCGCCAAGTGGCACCGCTGGCGGCGGCCGTTCTGCTGCCATTTCTATTTCTATCGAGTACGGTATCGTTTGCCCAGCAGGGAAATGAAAAGACCTTCGCTTCTCCCGGCGAGGCTGTGTTGGCTCTCTACAACGCTGCGAAGTCGAACGACAACCAGGCGTTGGCCACGATCTTCGGTTCGAAGTCGAACCAGATTCTTCATACCGGCGACGACGTTGCCGACAAGAACATGCTGGCAAATTTCGTTCGCCGCTACGACCAGATGCATCGTGTGGTAGTCGAACCCGACCAGACCGTAACGCTCTATATCGGCGCGGAAAACTGGCCGACGCCCATCCCCCTGGTCAAGAACAGTAGCGGCGCCTGGTACTTCGATACCGAAGCCGGCATGAAGGAAATTCTCTATCGACGGGTGGGTACCAACGAGAACGATGCCATCGACATCATGCACTCTCTGGTCGATGCCCAGCGTGAGTATGCCTCTGACCCGCGCAATGGCGAGGCGACTGCGCATTATGCCGCCAAGTTTCTCAGCGACGATGGCAAGCAGAATGGACTGTACTGGAAGACTAGCGACAACGAGCCGCCCAGTCCCATCGGTCCGCTACTGGTTTCCGCCGCCGGCCAGGGTTACAACATGCAGCAGGGACAGCAGGCTCCGTATCACGGCTATTACTACCGCATCCTTACCAAGCAGGGCGCTGCTGCCAAAGGCGGTGCGCGCGACTACATGGTGAATGGAAACTTCACCGGCGGCTTCGCATTCGTAGCCTACCCGGCGGAGTATCGTAACTCGGGAGTCGATGACTTTCATCGTCAACCAGGACGGCGTTGTTTACGAGAAGGATCTGGGAGCGGATACCGAAAAACTTGCGGCCGCAATGACGGAGTACAATCCCGACAACTCTTGGACTCCCGTCGACTGAAGTTCTTCGGATAGGCAGTGGCGGGAGCGCGTGGCCCGAAAGGCATTTTTAACGTCCGGATGGAGGGACCGAATGCGGCGCCTTTTCCAGATGTCTGCTCAGCTAGCGCCTCTTTCGGAGACTAAGCTCCGTTTCCCCCAAAAACATAGTTCGCATTTGGGCCAAACCGATCGCAGCCGGGTTTATTCGAGTTGTAGGGTGTCAGCCCCCTGAGTAAAATTCAGTGCGCCTGCACTTGGTGCCTTGGGGAGGTCTATGAAACGCTGCAGAGTGAGCCCCCAGTGGCCGCTAGGACGAGAAGGGTCGCGGCTGGCATTCGAGTCTGGTTCTGGGTCGGCGGTCCCGTCAAGCGGTATTCCAGCCTTATCTTCCGGTGCATCTTTTGTACACGCAAGGCATCTAAACGTTGAGTGTGATTGACTCAAGGAGTCATATGTCTAACGATAATAAAGATTTAGAGAAGAACGATAATAAAGATTTAGAGAAGACGGATCCAGAGCTCCGGGACGACTCGGAGGAAGCTCGGACGCTGCCGGTGCTGCCGGTTCGCGACACAGTGTTGTTTCCGCATGCGGTGCTGCCCTTGACGGTAGGGCGTGAAAGTTCGGTCCAGTTGATCAATTCACTGGGCGAAGACAAGACCATTGTCGTGGTTGCGCAGCGCGAAGCGCGGGTAGATGCGCCCCAGCCTACCGATCTGTTTGCCGTTGGCAGCCTGGCGGTGGTGCACAAAGTTGTGCGCATGCCGAACCAAAGCCTGTTCGTGTTTGCCGAAGGCCTGGAGCGGGTGAAGGTTACCGAGTACACCCAGCTGACTCCCTTCATGCGCGCGACGGTGGAATCTATTCCCGAAGTGCCGGTCACCAAGAATTCCGAGATTGAAGCCTTGCAGCGCAATGTGCTGACGCTGTTCCAGCAGATTGTGGCGGGATCGCCGACATTGTCGGACGAGCTTTCCACGGTCGCGGGCAATATCGATGATGCCGGACGCATGGTGGACTTCATCGCTTCCTCGCTGCCGTCGCTGTCCACTCGCGACAAGCAGGATGTGCTGGAGACGCCAGACGTGCAGGTTCGGCTGGAGAAGATCAACCAGCATCTGGCCAAGGAGCTGGAAGTCCAGCAGCTGCGCAACAAGATTCAGAGCGAAGTGCAGGACCGCGTGCAGCAGACGCAGCGCGAGTATTACCTGCGCGAGCAGATGAAGGCCATCCAGAAGGAACTGGGTGAGCAGGATGAAACCACCCGCGATGCCGACGAACTGCGCCAGAAGATTGAAGCCGCCGGCATGCCAGACGATGTGAAGAAAGAGGCGCTGAAGGAACTCGGACGGTTGGCGCGCATGTCGCCCATGGCTGCCGACTACGGCCTGACGCGCAACTACATCGAGTGGCTGGCGGTACTGCCGTGGCAGAAGTCTTCGGGCGTTGAGATCGATATCCCGAAGGCGAAGGAGATCCTCGACTCCGATCACTACGATCTGGAGAAGGTGAAGAACCGCATTCTGGATTACCTGTCGGTGCGGCGGCTGAAGCCGAGCATGAAGGGACCGATCCTGTGCTTCGTCGGACCTCCAGGCGTGGGCAAGACCTCGCTGGGCAAGTCGATTGCGCGCTCGCTGGGCCGCAAGTTCGTACGCTTGTCACTGGGCGGCGTGCACGATGAAGCCGAAATCCGCGGACATCGCCGCACCTACATCGGCGCTCTGCCAGGCCAGATCATGCAGGGCATTCGCCGGGCCGAGACCAACGATCCGGTCTTCATGCTCGACGAAATCGACAAGGTGGGCCGCGACTTCCGCGGCGATCCGGGCTCGGCGCTGTTGGAGGCGCTCGATCCGGAGCAGAACTTCAGCTTCCGCGATAACTACCTCGACGTGCCGTTCGATTTGTCGAAGGTGCTGTTCATCACCACGGCGAACATGCTCGATCCCATTGCCGAGCCGTTGCGCGACCGCATGGAGATCATCGAGCTGCAAGGCTACACCGAAGAGGAGAAGGTTCACATCGCGTTCCAGTATCTGATTCCGCGGCAGATCGAGGAGAACGGAATCAACGGCAACCAGATCGAGTTTCCGGAGGAGACGATCCGCTTCCTGATTCGCCACTACACCCGCGAGGCCGGCGTGCGTCGACTGGAGCGCACGATCGGCACCATCTGCCGCAAGCAGGCGCGCCGCATCGCGGAAGGCAAGACCGACAAGATGGCGGTAACGCCGGAACTGGTGCAGCATCCCGACATGCTGGGCGGGATGAAGATCCGCACCGAAGGCGAGATTGCCGAGCGCACCAAGCGCGCCGGCGTGGCCGTGGGCCTGGCATGGACGCCGACCGGCGGCGACGTGCTCTTCGTCGAAGCCAACAAGATGAAGGGCAAGGGCGGCTTCACCATGACCGGACAGCTCGGCCAGGTGATGCAGGAGTCGATGCAGGCCGCGCTGACCTGGGTGCGTTCGAATGCCAAGGAGTTGGGCATCGACGAGGAGTTCTTCGCCGGGCACGACATCCACATCCACGTGCCGGCCGGAGCGATTCCGAAGGACGGCCCATCGGCTGGCGTGACCATGGTGACTGCGCTGGTTTCGTTGCTGACGGACAAACCAGTCCGTCCGCTGACCGCGATGACGGGCGAGATCACGCTGAGCGGCAATGTTCTGCCCATCGGCGGCATCAAGGAGAAGACGCTGGCGGCGAAGCGCGCAGGCGTGACCGACATCATCCTGCCGGCCGACAATCGCCAGAACGTGCAGGAAGACCTGACGCCGGAGCAGCTTCAGGGCTTGAACATGCACTACGTCAAGACCATCGAGGAGTTGCTGAGCATTGCTCTGCCGACGACCCGGGACGAGGCGAAAGAAGATGCCGAAGTTCGCGAGCAGGTGTTAAGCACGGTGCCTGTCGGATAAGACGTTCTACAGATTCAAACCGGGGGCGGGTCCATCGTGGCTCGCCTTTTTCTTTGTGTGCGATCACAACGGTTCAATCGGCCGGTCGGTGTGGAAGTATTTCTTGTAGGCTGAGATCCAATCCGTCGCCAGGTCGCGCTGGGCGGTGGACAGATCGATCTTGTTCTGGCAGACCAGTTGGTGCAGGCGATTCTCCAGCGCGTCCTTGTCGCGCGCATTCCAAGCGCTGGTCGAAGCCGGCTCGGGCCACAGGTTGCGAACATCGTCGGTGCCGCCAAGCTGCGGACTGATCAGGTAATCCAGCTCGTAGTTCTTGGATTGCGGCGCCATGCCATATTCCTGGAAGACGCGTTGCTTGACGGAGGCGGGAACCACTTCCGCATCGTCGCTATAGGTCTCCCGGCAGACTTGGCTGGTGCTGACCGGACGGGACGCGCCCGGGGTCAGTTGCCGGTCCGGTATAGGCTGCAGCGCCGAGGTGGGCCGCGACACGACGTGATGGAAGGCGATCACACTCGCCAGTACGATGAGGACTGCCGCCGCCGCATGTCCTAAGTTCCCCTTAGCGAACGCCCGCGGAAAAGCCTCGGCCCAGGAATGTCCGCAAGGAGTGGCAGAAGCTTCGGCCAGCCGCGCCGACAGCAGGGCTCGTGGTCCGGCCGCAGGAGGGATGCGCGAATCGAGGGTGTCGTGGTGCAGTTCGACGAAGTTCGCGATGGTTTCCTCAAACTGGCGCAGGCGAGCGCGACAATCCCAACAGGCCGCGAGATGGGCATGCACCTCTGCAACGCGTCGCGGGGATAATTCCCCATCGGCCAGCCGAAGCAGCTCTTCGTCGGACAGGTGGGTGTATTCGCGGCTCATGGTTTCACCTCCGATCCGCGCGCGCCAGGCGCGCCAGCGACCGGGCCAACGACGCCGATATGCTGCCCAGCGAAATACCCAGGACTTCGGCGATTTCGCGATATCGCAGACCTTCCGCTCGCAGGCGAAGGCAATGCTGATCCTGTGCCGGCAACGCATTGAGTACAGCCTGCAGGCGGCTCTGCCGCTGGCTGAAGGCGGCGTGCTCCTCCGGATTCGGAGCAGGATCCCGATGAACCTCTGCGTCTATCGCAGTCGCATCCAACACATCGCGCCCCTTTCGCGACCGCTTCTTCAAGGCCAGGTTATGCGCCACGCGGAATAGCCATCCGCGGAGATTCTGCCGCGATCGGCCCTGGCGCAGATGCTGAAACAGCGCCAGAAACGCCTCCTGGATAAGCTCCTCGCCGTCGGCCGTCGCCAGGCCAAACGAAAACACATAGCGCAGAAGCGGGCTGCGAAGCTCGTCAAACAGCGTGATCACTTCCTTCTCGATGCCGGCGGGAGCCAGTGGCCTTTCGCGAACCTTCGCTGCCGGCAGCGCGAATTCGAGAATCGATTCTGAAGACGGAGATGCCACCGCTTCCGAGGCCTCATTAGAGACATTCCATCGGGCGGTATTTTGTTCAGACTTTTTCATCACAAACGATGCCAGGGACGAGCGGCGAAAAATAATCCCTGAACAAAAGCGAGCTTGCTGGACTATTCTAACGGAGCCAGTATCACGCTGACCGGGTGCGGTACTCCGTTTTCGGCCGCTGCTCCCCATCGCCTATGAGCAGACTGCCGCGCCCTGTTGTGCTTCTCATCCTGCTGATGGTCGGGGTTCGCGCTCTGGCCCAGAGCAACCGTGGCGAACTGCGGCTCACGGTGACCGACCCGTCCGGCCTGGGCGTCAAGACAACGGTTCAGATTACGAGCGAGGCCAATCAATACCACAACACTCTGACCACCAGCGACAACGGCACGCTGAATGTGCAGCGCCTTTCCTACGGAATTTATCAGCTCACCATCGAGCAACCCGGCTTTGCGCCGGTCGCGGAGTCGGTCGAGATCCATTCGCCGATACCCCTCGATTACCCGATTAAGCTGAAGGTAGCGGCAGCAAACGAGTCAGTAACGGTGAAAGCGGAAGGGACGTTGCTCGATCCCGATCAAGCCGGATCGGTCAACGAAATCGGTTCGGAGGCGATCCAGCGCCGCTTGAGTTCTTTGCCCGGCCGCTCGATTCAGGATTTAGTGAACAGCCAGCCTGGTTGGCTTTACGAAGGCAATGCCGTACTGCATCCGCGAGGCTCGGAGTATCAAACGCAGTTCGTAGTGGATGGCATTCCCTTGACCGACAATCGCTCTCCCAGCTTTGGCCCTGAGATCGGCGCAAACGATGTCGATTCAATGAGCATCTATACCGCCGGATTTCCCGCCGAGTATGGACGGAAAATGGGCGGCGTGGTCGAAGTGAACACGCTGCGCGATCCCCAGCCCGGATTTCATGGCCAGGTTGTGCTCTCAGGCGGCAGCTTTGATAGCGCCGGAATCTTCGCTCAAGGTCAGTATTCCTGGGGCAAGAACGTGCTTGGCTTTTCCAGTTCGGGGGCACAAAGCGATCATTACCTCAACCCGGTGGTGCCCGAGAACTACACGAACAGCGGCACCTTGGGCGATTTCTCCGCCAACTACCAGCGCGATCTGACGCCGAACGACCGCCTGAATTTTATTGCCCGCTATGAGTTGTCGCGGTACCTGCAGCCCAACGAGATTGTTCAACAGACGGGATGTTATCCGTCGGGCGTAACCCAGGGACCGCCTTGCCAGCAGCAAAATGGCAACAACTTTGAAACCATGGCGGCAGCCTCCTGGCGGCACGTTTTCTCGCCCAAGGTGGTGGCTGATGTTCGCGGCATGGCGCGGAATAACGGTAATGACTTCTACTCCAACGCGCTTTCCACTCCCATTATTTTGTTTCAACACAATTGGTTCAACGAAGTCTATTTCAAGGGCATGGTAACCATCGACCATGGCCGCAATGAATGGAAGGTAGGGGTCGAGTCAGACAATACGTTTCTGCACGAGAACTTCAACTACCAAATCACCGACCCGTCGCAGTTCGACCCGGATACGCCGCTGACATTCAGTTTCCCTGGCGCTTACCCAAGTCAGGGCCAGCGTCCCGACCTGGAGCAATCAGCGTTCGTTCAGGACCTGGTGCACCTGGGCAATTGGACGATGAACGTGGGGCTGCGTTGGGACCACTATCAGCTCGTCGTCAATCGACAAGCCGTAGACCCTCGCTTCGCAATCTCCCGCTATTTTCCGAAACTCGGCCTGCTCGCACACTTCGCCTATGATCGGGTTTTCCAGACGCCATCGTTTGAGAACATCCTGCTCGCCAGCTCCTTCGAGGTGCAGTCGATTAATCCGGACTTCCTGCGGCTGCCGGTCGAGCCTTCCCAGGGCAACTACTTCGAGGCAGGCTCGTCGAAAGCGTTTGCCAACAATCTTCGCATCGACGTCAACTACTATTACCGCAACGTCGGCAACTATGCCGATGACAATCAAATCGAGAACACTACCATCACCTTCCCGATTTCATTTCGCAAGGCCATCATTTACGGCGCGGAAGGGAAGATCGAGGTTCCGACCTGGCACAAACTTTCCGGCTTCGCGAGCTATTCCTACATGGTTGGTAACGCCTGGTTTCCCGTGACCGGGGGCCTTTTTCTTGGCGGCGACGTTCAGTCTGCAGAGGCCCAACTGGGCGGCCATTTCCCCGACTCGCAGGACCAGCGCAATACCGTATTCACCCGTTGGGTGTATCAAGTTAAGCCGCGCTTCTGGCTGGCCAGCGGCATTCAATATGGCAGCGGGCTTCCGTTCGAATTTGAGGGGAGTGAGCAGACCGCGTTAGAGGAATACGGCCAGCAAGTAATCGACAGAATTAATTTTGCCCGCGGCCGGATCTATCCTTCGTTACTGGTCAGCGCCTCGGCTGGAGCCGATGTCTACAAGTCGGACCGCATGAACGTTAACTTCCAGATCGATGGTCAGAATCTTACCAACGTTTTGAATGTTATCGACTTCGGCGGGCTGTTCTCGGGCAACGCGATTGGTCCATCCAGAAGTTTCAGCATGCGACTTACCACCAGCTTCTAGAGACCAATCAGGGTTGCCCGAAGATGCAGAAGTATATCTTCAGCAACGCAGAGCGACGCTTCCTGGGGAGTGATTGCTGCCAGTCGTACATCTGGCGTTCGGACTCGCGGAGTTGAGCCAGCAATTCGGCGTCGCGGAGGCGGCGGGTTTTCATCAGATGGCGATACTTGGCGCCCATTTTGCGGCTTCCGCGGCAGGCGGCAACTAGTCCCCGAAGGTAGGCGAGGGGTCCTCCATTCCACACTGCGAAGGTCAGCCATAAAACCTGATAGACCGCGATTCGTGGCAGAAGTCGCAGAAACACTGGGCGTGGGTAATTCTTTAGCAGCAGATAAATCTGGTTGCGGGTGAGCAGCTCGACCACGCGCGCATGCAGCGCTTTGCCCAAGGTTGCACTGCCGATGTGCCAGGCGACGGCATCCGGCCGGTAGATACCGAAGTAGCCGAGCAGGTGCGCGCGCAGTGCGAGATCAACGTCGTCAAGGTAGGCGAAGAAATCCTCATCCAAGCCACCGCTGCCGACAAAGGTTGTGCGGCGGTAGAGTACGGCGGCACCACAGGCGGTAAGTAGCGGCATGGGGCGATCGAATTGCCCGCTGTCTGCATCGAGATTGCCAAGCCGATAGGCAGCGCCGGCCATCAGCATGGCGTCGCCGGCGCCATCGAGATGAGTTCGCTGCGTCGCGCGCAGCAGCTTACCAATGGCGAAGCCCAGCTTGCGGTCAACCTCGAGCGCACGGACGAGTTTTTCGATGTAGTCGGGCGCTAGTTCGATATCGTTGTTGAGCAGCAGAATATATCGCGACTCGGTCGCCGCAACGGCGCGGTTGATGGAGCCGGTGGTCCCTTCATTGGTTGGCAATTCGACGCGTCGGGTATTCGGCGGCAATGGATCGGGGAGGATGGCACCGGGCCGCGCTTCGTTTTCAATGACAACGATTTCCCATTCGTCGGCAGGAAGGGTCTGTTGCTGGATGAACTCGATGCAGCGTGCGGTGAGGTCAGGGCGATGCAGCGACGGAATTGCGATGGTGACGGTCTTCACGCGGCTCTGCTGGCGATTGTACACAGCGTGCAGTTTGGTTGATAGCCTTCGCTATCAGCGCGGCGCTGAATCCGGCAAGGAAGAATAAGCTACTCCGAGTTGACGGTACGGGGGGTCAATCTCGCGGAGACGGTTTGGAAAGCGGTCATTAGCTCGTCGTCGGTGTTGAAGAGCAGATCGCGCTCGCCAGCCTGATCGGGAAGGCCGCCTACGGCGGAGACAATCGCAGGCCGATCCAGCAATTTGGCGCGGCCCAAGACGGCGGATGACCAGATCTCGGAGTAAGGAAGTACCACACAGTCGGAGGCGCTGATCCAGGTGTCAAAATCTTCGTTGCTGACAAACGACTCCACCAGGCGAATGTTGGAACGTCCTTGAGATAGAGCGCGCAGCTCGTCCAGATACTTCTGATTCTCGGCATCCGCGACCCGCATCGATCCCACGACGAATAGTTCGGCGTCGCGCAGGTTGGCTTGAGCAAAAGCCTGCATGGCGCGATGAAAGCCTTTATGCCGCTGGATAAATCCGATGCACAGAAATATGCGGCGATCGGCCGGCAACTTGAACTGCCGCCGGGCCGACAGTTGCGTGTGAGCGGCAAATTTCTGATAAACCTCATCGTGCTTGCGATATTCGACGCGAGAATCGCTCAACCGTAAATGGTAGTGCTGCTCGAATCGCTCGCGCTCTTTCTTGGTATGGAAAACAACCCTCGGCGCGAGTTTCCATTTCCACCGGTAGAACCAGCCCTGCTTGCCGGGAAGGTAAGGAATCTCATGGGCCACCACTTCGACCTTGCGGGACCGCAGAAAGAGCCACAGGAAGCACAAAGTGGTTTGCAGAGTTTCCCAGCGCAGCTCCCTGGCGAACGGATTGTTATAGTAAAACGCCCAATGATATTGAATGACTACGCGGTCATAGTAGGGAAGTAGCTCGAACAGTTTGAGTAGCTTCGACCCTCCGCGCAAGGTCCCAGGCGAAATCCACATTGCCTTCTTCATCCGGCGACACAATATCGACAATGTGTCCCTGGGCGCGAAGCTGAGTCACGCTCTGTTCGCCATAGGCGCCGATACCGCAGTGCTTAGGCGGATAGGTTGAGACCATCAGATAGCGCACGGCAACTCCAAGCTACTTCTTTTCAAAAGCCAGACAAGCTCCAAAGGAGCCGCTGGGGTCGGGAGAGAGGCGAACGAATCCCAGAGTCAAGAGAATGCTTAGATCAGGATATTGCTCATGCCACCCGCTCTTGTACCATGCTTCATTCCAGGGTTCTCCGTGCAGTACTTCTTCAAAGGATTCATTAAAGTGTTGGATGAATTCCGGCGGCGCCGAGACCATGTGAAGTTGGTCCACCAGTTCCAGATCGTGGCGGAAGAGGCGTTTCTCTAACGCGGCCGGATCGTACCGCCGCTCGAAGCCCGCATAGTAAAACGTACTTTCGCTTTCCATGTAGCTCGGACTGGCGGGAACGGTTACCACCAATCGTCCGCCAGGCGGCAAAACGCGGGCAAACTCCGCCATGGACTCCGTATCTCCATTGCCGGGAATGTGCTCGATGGTCGAAACTGCGCTGATGAAGTTGACTGAGCCGTCGGCAAAGCTGAGACGGGTGGCATCTTCCGTCTGTACAAAGAATAGGTCGCGTTTTGTGAGCCCCAGAGTTTTCATATAGTTCTTCTGCCGGTCTAGGTACACCCGGTCCATCTCTGTGGCATAGGTTTTAGCATGGTGTCGCTGATAGAGAAACGTGGGTACCAGGGACGAGCCGCTCCCGATGTCGAGGTACACACAGTTCGCATTCAGGCAAAGGTCAGCGTGCTTCACCGTGAAGGCGTCTTCCACATTCCGGAAAATGTCGGTGCGCTGGTTGAGGATTTTGGAATGCCGATACAGCATCCACCAGTACGGCAGTAGGTTCTCACGAAACATGAACGGGATTTCCCTTGAGTAGTTGCAGAATAGCTTTCGACGCGTTGGCTGCAATCAGCGACCAGGCATAACGTCCCACCGCTAATATCCTGGCATTGTCGCCGAGGCGGCGGCGGTCGGCGGGACTGGCAAGCAGTTCTTCAATCCGGGCAACCAATTGATCGGAAGAACAGACCACGCAAGCGTCGCCATTCAGTTCCAGCCCGCGCGCTCCCGCTGGAGTTGATAGTACCGGAAGCCCGGCAGCAAAATAATCGAGCATCTTCAGATTGGTGCCCGAGCCGGAAAACATGGGATTGAGCGCGATGTCGGCAGCATGATAAAGCGAGAGCCGCCGCTCGGCGTCCACTGTTCCTAACCAGATGACATTCGGAGGAGACTGCGGACCCTTTGAGGATTGATACGACTCCCTTACGCTGCCCGCAATCGCGATGACGCAGTGCGGCAGGCGGGGAGCAACTTCCTTCACCAGAAAAGCCGCCGCTTCGGTGTTAGGACCATAACCGCTGCCGATGAAAATCAGCACGGGCTGGTCGACGGACAACTCCAACTGCCGTCGAGCGAAGTTCCGTTCTTCCTGGCTAGGCGGCTGGATGCCTTCCACATCCACGCCGTTCGGAACCAGCACCACCTTGTCGCGCGAGATTCCATAGAGATCGACAAACTGATCGGCATCGTCATTCGAACAGACGAAGATGAGGTCGGCTTCGCGGCAGAGATCGCCCTCCAATTGGCGGACGTCCTGGACAAGCTTGCGCCCGGCAGCGGTGTTGCCCAGGATCTGCTGCTTCACCACGTATTCGCAGTTATGAGAATCGTAGATCAGCTTTTGATGCGGAAGGCGCGGCACGCAGGGGTAGACCCAGGGATGCGAGATGATGACCGCCTCCGCGTCCCGGCCGTATTCCTCCGCCATCCGCTGAAAACGCGGCGAAAACTTTAGCAGCTTGGGAATGGTGACATCGATGGTAGTCTTGCCGCCGGTTGCCTGCTCGTAGCGGCGATTGCGCGCGAAGTGCGGCTGGGTCAGCGGAGTGACGCATTCGCGGAAGTGCGGGGCCAGCATCTGGTCGCGATAGACCGGGCCGGGCCAGTCGTAGGCGCCGACATAGGTGACCTCGAAGCCCAGCGCCGCGATGTGGCGATAGAGTTCGTAGATGCGGATGCGGCCGCCGCCCACGGGCGGATCGAGCACCTGATTGTCGGCGACCAGAATGGGTATGCGATTCGGTTCGGAGGACGGAGCTTCCGAGACCGGCCAACTGGTTCGCGCCGGAGATCCGGCTTCGATGAGCCGCTGCACCACCTCATCCCACGATTGCGATGGCGCATTCTGATAAGCGAACTCGCCCATCTCGCGCGCCTGCTCGCGGTTGGCCGCAAGAATATTCATGGCGGCGGCAATCTCCACCGGGTTGGGATCGACGACGAATCCCGAACGGCCATTCTGCACCAGGCGGGCGGGCTCTCCCGAGTCCCGGCAAACAATCACCGGCTTGTGGCTCAACATGGCTTCGATGGCCACATATCCGAAGTCTTCTTCCCGCGTGGGAAATAAGACTGCGAGGGCGTTCGCGTAAAGCTTGAGCATCTCGCGATCGCTGACGAAGCCTAAAAATCGTATGCGCGAATCGCCTTCCGCGAGGCGGCGAAGCTGCGGCTCATCCTCTCCCGTGCCGGCAATCAGCAGAGGCAGATCGCCCGGCAAATGCTGCAGGGCGCGAATCACCAGATCGACGCGCTTCCAGCGATGCAGGCGCCCAGGCAGGAAAAAGTATTCTTGCCCGCCGGAGTAGTGACCTTGGGTAAAGGCGGGCGGGTAGAGTACTTCGGCATCGAATCCGTTGTAGCGCTTGAGGCGAATCGCGGGCTCGTGTCCAATGCTAAAGATTTTGCGGACGCGCTGAAACGACAAAGTGTCGAGGCGATGGATCACGGCGCGATCGTTTTGTCTCGCCTCGAACGCGCTCTTCGGCAAGGGGCCGAATTCGTCATCGAAACGGTCATAGAAGACGCGCACCTGGTGCACCAGCCAGCAGACGTGGTTCGGATGCTGCACGGCGAACGTGGGATTCTTGGTGGAAATCACCAAGTCGTACGCCGACAAGTCCAGGTCATAGCAGTGCAGATAGCCTTGCAGGATGCCTTCCCAGCGCCGTTCGCCGGTAGGAACCTGGATCCAATCGGTCTGCGCTTTGGTTTCAAACGCTGCTACCAATCCGGCAAACAGGCGCTCGGCGCCGAAGAGCCGCTCGGGATTGTGGATTGCGGGAGTAACGATAGCAACTTTCATGCTTGGTCGTCGCTACCGTCCCTCTTCTTGGTGCTGGAGCGATGCAGTTCTTCCTGCGTGCATTGCAATTCGGAGCGCAGGGCTTCCAGTTCGCGTTTCAGTTCAGCCATCTGGCGCTCGGATGATGCGACCGAGTCGTCTAGCTTGGCGTCCATGGTTCGCAGTGCGTCGCTGTGGCTTTGGAGAGTAGCTACGATCTGTTGCAAGCCGTGTAACACTGCACCTTGGAACTGTTGTAACGGCCGGGTATACCACGTCAGCGAGCGGCGCATGGTCTTCTTCACCAGTTGGACGGTGTGGTTGTGAATTCCGGGCAGGCGCGGATTCAGCTGTCCAACTTGGCGATGGGCGGCGAGGGCAGCATTCAGTTCTGATTCAATTCGCGAGATAGCTTGGTCTCTAATAGCAGGTTCGCCAATCTCAGCGCCATCTGTCCCGGCTGAGACGTGGCTGCCGTCGATTTGTTGCCGAATGTGCGCCAGCAGGCGCGCGATCTCCGCCGGATCTTCCGGCTTCGCAACCTCTGCGCGGTTGGACCTTACCTTCGAGCGGATGCTCTTCAGCAGAGCGTCGACGGCTCGAGCGCTATCGGTAGCAGTTTGCGGATTCGATGGCATTGCTCCTACCTTCAGCTCTTCGGACGCCGCGCTGCGACAAACACGGTATTGCCCAACAGTGGACTATCGAGCCCGCGCAAAACGTCCAGCGTTTCATACATGTGCTCGATTGCCGATCCGTTCCAGTTGTTGGGGCCGTTAAACAGGAAGCGGTCCGCGATCCCCAGCCCCGACTGTTCGACCGTGGCGACAACTTCCGCCGGGGTGTATTCGCGATTGTGGCGATCGGAGCTGCCGTAGAAAATCTCCGGCGCCCAGAAGATGTTTTTTCCGTTTGCCAGCGCCAGAAGGTTGGCCAGGTTACACACGTTGGGCGTGGTGAGCAGCAGGACTGCTCCCGGCTTCAGGACGCGCGCGATCTCCTGTAAAACCTTGACCGGAGACACGAGGGCGATATGCTCCAGAACTTCGGTGAACAGAACTCCATCGAAGGTTCCGTCGGCAAAGGGCAGCGGCTGCTTCTCTACGTCCAGAGCCTGCACATGCAGGTTTTGCAACCATTGCCGGTCGGGGTAAGTTTCTTCCCACAACTGATTGAGATCGATACCGTGCACTTCAAAACCGAGGCCGTGAAGAACGATTCCCATGTGGCCGGGCGCGCAACCCAGATCCAGAATCTTGCCGCCACGATGAAAGTGCCGCAGAGCGGCGGCCGCCACGAAGCGATAACGCGGCAGGGATGCCTCAATGTAAACCTTCTTGTTTTCCGGGAGCTGATCCAGATATTGCTGCCGCAGCTTGTCAACCGCCTCGGCGGCCGGACCGCTCACCGGCTCCTGCCATTCCACCCGGAAGCGGGCGTCGGACGGCTGGGGAGGGACAAATGCCAGCGCCGCATCCAATAGTTGCAAAACCGCTTGCTTCATAGTGATCAGCCAAGCCTCAAAGACAGTGCCATACCATCGCCGATCGAGTGACGGGAACCCGCGGCTGCGTCCACGGAGAGTTTCGATTCGTGAGTCTCACAGCACGCGGGCGAATGAAGCGCTCAGAGAGCTTGTAAAGACGGAAGCGAGACTCTAAAAAGGCTACCAACGATTAACCGTTTGCGCAATTTCGCAGGCTGCGAATGCAGTTGGCCTCCGGCTGCGCAGCCGGTGGAAGCGCCAGGCTTTAGCCCGGCGAAATCGAACTCCATCAGAAACGGCTTCAGCCTCGGTTGGCCGGGGCTAAAGCCATTTCCTGATGGCACGCTTCCGGCATGGCTAAAGCCATGCCCTTCCACCGTTATCTTGCGGAATCACTCGCCCGGCCTAGGTAAAGCTACGCCCCTTCCAAATCACCTCACTCCGCTCTTGGCTACTTGCTCGAACACTTCCGCGTTGCGCTGCCACAAGGTGTTGCCTTCATATTCCAAAGCTTTTTTCTCCCCGCTGACCCCCATGGAGTGACGAAGCTCAGGATTGGCCAGCATCTTTTCGATCTCCAACGCCAGTTGCTGGGCATTGCCGAAGGGCACAATCGCGCCCCCTGCGCTATCAATGACCAGTTCACGCGATACCGCGATGTCGGCGGCGATGACGGGTTTCCGGTTGGCCCACGCTTCCAGCAAAACCAGCCCTAGCGATTCCACCCGCGATGGCTGAGCCACGACCGTGGCAGACGCCAGGAAGTGGCGCTTGTCGCTGTCGGCGAAGGGCGGCAGATTTATGAATCGAGGACAGTCCTGAGCCGCCGTAGCGACCCATTCGTCGAAGGCCGAGAGGCTGGGCCCAGCCATCACCAGCCAAGCATTCGATCCCTTGCTCCATAGGATTTTCATCGCCTCGATCACGGTCACCGAACCTTTCTCGAAGGCCTTCATGCCGAGATGGAGCACGACCGGTCCATCGACGCCATACTTTTCGCGAAGGTAGTCGGGATTGCCCCCAATTGCCGACTGGCAATCGATGCCGTGACCGATCACGAGCTTTTCTGAGGTGACGCCAAACTCCTCCAGACGCTGCATCTCGGTCTTGGTCATGCAAATTACTTTGGCGCAGCGTTTCAGCAAATCGATTTGATAGGGCCTGGCATAGTGCCGCGCGACCTCGTCGTTGCCCTCCTCGCCCAGATGAGTGCAGGGCGTTGCGATCACGGGCACGTGCTGGAGTTCGGCAGCGTGCAAACCGGCATACATGAAGCTGGTGTAGGGCAACGGGCCGATGTGAAACAGATCGGCATCAACCTAGCGAAGGGCCTCGGGCAATCCCAGAACGCGGAACGACGGCGTCCAGTACTGGGCCTTCCATCGCCAATAAGGCATCATGCCCAGCAGACGAGTAGCCCGCCGCCGCAGCGCGTTATAGCAAATGGGAAAGCGCCGCACCACCACGCCGTCGATGGAGATTTCTCCCTCGGGAAAGGTTTTGAAACCGGGCAGCCAGAAAGCTTCCAGGTCGTTGGCCACGGTGGTAAATACGGTGACGCGATGGCCGCGTTGCACCAGGTATTGCGAGAGCGCCAGCAGCGAATTCTCGTATCCGCCGCGATAAGGAAAAAATCGGGGAAGCACGAAGGCTACGTGCATCGGCAAGCGGCGCCGCTTAGTGGGCGGCGACAACCTCCGGGGACATCAGGTTCGTGTAGATTGCGATTACATCCTGCGGAGTCCCGTCGGCGATGATCGATCCCTGATCGATCAGAAGCGCGCGATCGCAAATAGCCGCAACCTGCGCGGCATGGTGCGAGACGATGAGAATCGTCTTGCCGGCGCTGCGGAAGTTACGGATGCCGCTCAAAGCATTTTTCCTGGAAAGCCATGTCGCCGACGGCAAGAATCTCATCGACCACCAGGATCTGGGGATCGACCTCGGTGGCCACGGCAAAGGCCAGGCGCATATACATTCCCGAAGAATACTGCTTGACCGGGGAATCGATGAACTCGCCAATCTCGGCGAAGTCGATGATGCCTTGCTCCCGCTCCCGCATTTCGCGCTTGGAATAGCCCATCAAAAGCCCATTGAGCAGGATATTCTCGCGGCCGGTCAATTCATGGTGAAATCCCGCCCCCAACTCGATCAGCGGCGCCAGAGAACCGTTAACCTCGACTTTTCCGGCCGTCGGCTTATAAACCCCGGCAATGATCTTCAGCAGCGTGCTCTTGCCTGATCCGTTGCGCCCGATGATCCCCAACGTCTGTCCTTGGGGAACTTCGAAGCGAGGCATTCTTCACCGCCTCGAAATCGTGAAAGCTGGACTGGTGGCGAAACAGCTTGGAGAACAACTCGCGCAGGGTATCGGGACGCTCCTGGATAACCCGGAAGCGCTGGGTGACATTCTGCAATCGAATTGCGGTCGAACTGGATGACATTCGGGCTTAGACGTAGAAGACAAAATTGTTCTGATATTTCCGAAACAGACTAAAGCCGATGATCAAGCTGATAAACGCGCACACAAAGGAAGCGACGATCGATGGCGACCTTCGGCAGTTGACCGTAGTAGACCGCCAGCCGGAATCCGTTAATTACGTAAATGATGGGATTCAGCTTCAAGATCCACTGGTGCTTGGCCGGAATAGCATCGATCGGATAGATGATCGGGGTCACATAGAACCAGGCGGAAAGCACGATCTGCAGGATGTGCGACACGTCCCGGTAGAAGACGTTGGCCGCGGCGAAGAAGAACGTCATCCCCATGGTGAAGATGGTCAGCGCCAGCAGCGGAACCGGCAAGTAGAGCCAGGTCCAATAGAACGGATGCCGCAGCAGGGGTACCAGAATCGCCAGCGGGATCATCGACAGCAGCAGATTGATGAGATTGGAAATCAGCGCGGCCATGGGAAATACCATCTTGGGGACGGCGACTTTCTTGATCAAATCCCCATTGGTGACGATCGCCTCCACCGCGTAGGACAGCGACTGCGAGAAGAAAGTCCAGGGCAGCAGCACGCTCAACAGAAAAATGGCGTAGTGCCGGATGCCCAGGCGCATGACGGTGGAAAAAACCAGGGTTAACACCAGCATCAGGAGGGCAGGATTTAACAGCGCCCACATGAAGCCCAGCACCGAGCGCTTATAGCGGATCTTCAGCTCTTTGAGCGCGAGCGCCCAGATCAATTCCCGATACCGATAGCTGTCGCGAAACAATTCCGTCATAAGAGGTCAGTGCCGGGTCCGGCAGCCCACAGAAAGGCAGCAAATCAGCATGGTTCATGTTAAATGATTTTCAACAGCAACGCTCTGGGAGAAGTACCACAGCGTCTCTGCGTTACTTGGCAGGTCCGACGTTCAGGTCAGCCATTCCGCGCAACAGGTCGCGCTCTTCATCGCTGAAGTTATTGCGGAACTCGTCGGAGTTCAACAGGTCGTTGCGGGCCGACGGAGGCATGCCGCGCAGCCTGCGATAAGCCTGCGAAACCTTGGTCTTCTGGTCCTCGGGCAGGTTGTGGTAGCGCTGGAACAAGTTGCGGGCCGTCTGCTGCTGCTCCGGCGTCATGTGCTCGAAGGTTTCCATCCGGTTCAGGATCTGGGCCTTCTTCTCCGGGGACTGCTGTTGAAGTTACGCAGCCGGTCGAGCAGATGATTCTGCTTCTCCGGAGGAAGACTGCGAAAGCTGGGATCCTGTTGCAGTTGCTGCTCCTGCTGGCTGGGCGGCAGCTTCATGTACTTGCGCAACCAGTCGCCGCGATGCGGCCCGGGGCCATTGAGATGGAACTGGGGTCCCTCGGTAGATTGCGAGCTGCTCGAGGAGCTGCTGCTGTTGTTGGAGGGCGGATTATTGCGCGGGGCACTGGGTGGCGGCGCACTTTGCCGCGGCGGGGCCGCAGGCGGAGCAGCCTGGCGTTGCCATCTGGGAGAAAAGGCCAGCGCTGGAATTGCGCCACACAGCAGCACCGCCGTCAGCGAGATGGACTTGGCCAGAACCACGATGGTCTTACTTACTCCGTAGATGATTGTCCGTCGAGAGCATCAAATTCGGAAAACAGATCAGCATTCTTGTCCAGGTACTGCAGATCGCTGACAGCGCTTCCTGGGGCGCCGGTCCGCACTACGCCGTCATTGGTGGCCAGCGTGTTGGGATCGTCGACTCATGTGCCCTATCTCCAGCAATCCCGCGCCCACGGCAATTAGAACCGCGGCTGCCGCCGCTACCACCGGTCGCCGCAACCAGGCGAGCCAGCTGCGCGCCGGTGCGGCCGACTCTTCCCGCAAGCGCGCATGCAGCCGCGAACTGAAATACGCGAGACGGCTCCGGCGCCTGCCACTCGTCCAGCAAGCTCATCGTCTGCCGCAACGAAGCCAGCTCGTCCGCGCAAGCCGCACAACTCCGCAGATGCTCCTGCACCTCCAGCGAAGCCGTCTCCGGTCCGCTCAGCACCGCTTCCATAAATTCTTCGCGAAGCTTCTCGCACTTCATAACCGCACCCTACTTCCTGCGAACCGCTTATATAAACTGTTTTAACGTCTCGCGCAGCGTCTCATACGCTCGAAACAATAATGACTTGGTCGCCGATTCGCTCAACTTCAATACCGCCGCAATCTGCTTGTAATCCATGTTCTGATACTTGTGCATGACCACGGCCATGCGCTGCCGTTCGGGCAACGCCTCCACCTGGCGGCGGATGGCCGCCAGGCGCTCGCGCCGCAGAATGGTCTGCTCGGCGTTCAAACTGCTGTCGGCGACGTCCACGGTCATACCCGTATCGCTGTCGGGCTCGTCGATGTTGACCGTGTTTTCCGGCCGCTCATGCTTGGTATCGCGGGCGTGATTCACCGCCAGATTGGTCGCAATACGATACAGCCAGGTGGTGAACTTGGCGCTCGCCGCATAACTTTGCCGCGAGCGATAGACCCGCAAAAATACTTCCTGAGCCAGTTCTTCGGCCACCGACTGATTACGGGTCATGCGATACATAAAGCTGACCATGGGCCGGCGATACTTCTCGACCAGATAATCGAAAGCGATGTCGTCGCCGGCGGCCACGCGCAACATGACCTCGGCGTCGCTCAGCATCTCTAAAACGACAGGTTCAGCCAATTCGCCCCGTATGGCGGTGGGCGGCGACGGGTCTCCTAGCACCGGCGCCCCCAACCAGCATGCTTCGGTCTAGTGCGATGCTGCCCACATCGGCTGTAACCCTTGGCCCGCCAGAAAGTTGCGCCGAAGCTACCCAACTTTCAGGCCGCGAGCGCACGAAGCCGGGAGCCGCGATCGACGGGGTCTGAAGCCTCGTTGTCGCGTTTTGGCTCGTCGCTCGCCATGGGCCAAACTACTGCATTACAGCAGGTAAACCAGTATTATGCACGAGAGGCCGCGTCGCCGGCACTCGCCTATGTGAATTTGATGCCAAAACCCCGGATCTGTTATCGATTGCTGTCCGCTGCTTTTACTGGGCGGCTTCTGCGCGGGACTGCCCAGCGCACGCCCGGCCGAAGGCGGCTACTCATCGCCCCCCGCGCAGCAGCAGTCAAGCCAGCCCACTTCCGCTCCCGACTCGACCCAGGCGACCTCCGCCAGACCAAAAGCTGAATTTGAGCGAACAGGTCATTCAGGATGTTCTGGAGCCCCTGCGCACCGGGGTCAGCGTGCAGAACATAAACCAGGTCATGGCCGTGTTTGACAAGGGTATCCCGGGCTACGCCAGCCTGCAGCAGCAGTTCAGTGCATTTTTCCGGCTCTACAGTGAAGTTAACTTTCACTATCAGATTCTGCAGGTTAGAGCCGACAAGGACCATGGCTCGGCGACCGCCGAGATCGAGATGGACGCTATGCCCTACGAGGTGAGCCAGATACCGGCGCGGCGCAGCGTCCAGATGCGCTTTAAGCTGAAGCTGACTCCGAAGGGCTGGAAGGTCGCGGAGTTTACCCCGGCCGACTTCTTCTCCCCGGGATTCAGCCGGTCCGACGCTCCATGAAGCGAGACTACCCGGAACAGCCCATCATCGGGGTAGGCGCGGTGATCGTGGAAGCCGGCCGCGCTTTGCTGGTGCGCCGTGCCACCGAGCCGCTCAAGGGGGAATGGTCGGTCCCCGGTGGCATGCTGGAACTGGGCGAAAAGCTGCGCGACGGAGTGCGCCGCGAGGCCCTGGAGGAGACCGGCGTCGAAGTCGAACCGGGCGAAGTTCTCGATGTCTTCGACAGCATCTTCACTGACGTACAGGGCCGGACGCAGTATCACTACGTGCTGATCGATTACCTGTGCCGGCCGATCTCCGGCGAGGCCGTAGCGGGCAGCGATGTCAGCGACGTTCGCTGGGTAAGCGCCGAGGCGCTGCCGGCGATGGGGCTGCGCGAATCGATTGAGCAGGTAGTGCGCAAAGCGCTAATTCGGGCCGCAGCCGGGTAAAGAGTGTCCTATAGCATTGCGTCATTCCCATCCCGCTTGACCGCGCTCCCCGTTGCCCACCAAATCGCTCGCGGCGAGATTTGTCGCACGCTCTACTTAACTTTGCAATAGTCTATTCGGCGGGCGGATCGGTGAGAATTGCAATACTCCTTGGCCACGAGGCTGAGTCCAACTTTGCAATAGTCCGTCTAGGAAGCGACTCGGTCAGAATTGCCGATACCCCCGTCCCGCCCTGCGGGACGACTCAGTCCAGCCCAGGACGAAGTCCTGGGTAGTCGGTAAGAAATAGCTGAGCCCCTTGCAGGGGCGGTGCAGTTCTGTCCTGCCTCAAAACAGGGTCTTGCCGTATCGTCTTACCCGAAACTGCCCATGCTGGAAAAACTACCAGTTGACTCCCACCGCTTTTGCGGCGACCATTTCGTTTCGAGGAGAATGGATGCGACGGACGATCGATCGGGTGGTGGTATTTCTGATTCTCATGACGGCGGGGATATCGGCCGCAGCGCAGTCGACGCCTTCAACCCAGGCTTCTCCCAAGCCGCCTGACATGGTCTGTTTTGGCTATGGGCCGAGATGGAGCATTCAGTTCATCAATGGCGAGGCACGATATCTCGGGATCAACCAGCCCGACCAGTATTTCCTGGGCGATTTCTATTGGGTGCCGGAAGACAAAGCCTGGGAATGGCACCGCGCCAACGATCTTGCCCCTATGAATGGCAACTACGGCCTGTCGGCCACGATCCAGAAAGCTTCCTGCAACGATCCTGTCCGCAAGCAAACGTATCCGTTTTCCAGCCAGGTGAATCTGCCTACCGGCGACATGGTTAGCGGCTGCTGCCGCAAGCTGCGGCCAGGTGAAGCTCCAGCGGGCAAGCATGGCTTGCAGACCGGCCCGTCCAGCTCGGGCAGTTCGCAACCCGTGACCCCCGGTTCGTCAACACCGCAGGGGGCGAAGCCGCAGCCCCAGTAGCGGCGATTATCGCTCGAACAAGAGCACGTCGTGGTCTTTGTATCGGGCACGCTGCAATTGCCGGTAGCCGCACTTCTCGGCCACCCGAATCGAGGCGGCATTCTCGGGATGAATTAAGCATGCTGTCCGCGCTTGGCCGAAATGTTGGTCGCCCCAGGCGATGGCCGCGCCCACACCCTCCGTCGCGTAGCCTTTACCGTGCGCCTGCGACACCAGAGCCCAGCCCAGCTCCGGCGTATCGCTGAGCGAAGGTTCAATCTCGCGTTGGAAATTGCCGAAGCCCAACTCGCCGATAAATTTGCCCGAGGCTTTTTCCTCGACCGCCCAATAGCCGAAGCCGAGCCATGCCCAGTGTCCCACGTAGCGCAACAGCCGGGTCCAAACTTCCTCTGGAGAGAATGGCTTGCCGCCGATGTGACGGAAGACTACGGGATCGGCCCACATCGCCTTGCAAGCGGCAAAATCGTCCAACCGATGGCCGCGCAGCCGGAGGCGGGCGGTTTCTAGAACAGGAACTTCAACGGTCGAGCGAACTAGGTCAGGCATGGGCGCTTACCTCGAACGGAACAGAGTCGGCAGAAATAGAAAAAGACCCGCAGCGCCTGGCGCCAGCGGGTCCTTTCCGGTTAGCTGTTGGGATTGGCCTGAGGCTGTCCACTCTTCGTGGCCCCAGCGGCAGACACCAAACCAGCTGTCTTGCGAGGAATTAGAGCGGAAGCCCTAAGCCTCAGCCACCTCACTTGGGAAACTACAATTACTGTCAGATATCATATTTTGGATCACCCTCCTTTCCAGTGTAGTTGCAAGTTAACACCGTGGGAGGTGGGCGTCAAATTAAGAGTTGCCGAATGCGGTGACTGTTTTTGTTCACCTGGGCAGGTTGGAATTCGCTCTCCTGCATGTAGCCATCGATAACCACGCAAGAAATGTCCGGAAGAACCGGTGGAAGGGCATGGCTTTAGCCATGCCGCAGGCGTGTTATCTGGAAAGGGCTTTTAGCGACTGTTTCGCAACTCAAGAGGAAATTCTGTGGTGGAACAAAGAGTGGAATAACCGATCAAACTAGCCGCAACGCGGCGGGATGAAGTTAGCCGGGCGGCGTGAGCCCCCGGTCAAGTGGGAGATTGTTGTGAGCCGCAGAGCGGCGACACCGTTTCTTTAGCCTTGGCCAACCGCGGCTGAAGCCGTTCCGGATAGGGTTTCGATTTCGCCGGGCTAACCGCGGCGCTCCCACCGACTTATGCGATAGCTTCTGGAATCTAGAAACTCGAAACTGCTCCTATTCTGCTCTCAATGCCCGCACTGGATCCACTTTGATGGCCGCACGTGCCGGCAAAACGCACGCCACGACCGCGACCAGCGTCAATCCCAGGCACACGGCCAAATACGTCAGCGGATTCCCCACTCTGACTCCGAACAGCAAACCCGACAGCACGCGCGTCACGATCAAGCCGGCGACCAAGCCAATCGCCATGCCGATCCACACCAGCTTCAGTCCGTATGCCAGGATCATGCCCAGCACATTCTCCCGGCGAGCGCCCAGGGCCATGCGGATGCCGATCTCCGGAGTCCGCTGCTGCACTGTCGAAGTCAGCACGCCGTAGATTCCGATTCCGGCCAGCAGCAGAGCCAGCCCGCCGAAGATTCCCATCAGGTAAGAATCGAAGCGCCGCTGGCCAAGGTTTTCTTCGACCACATCGTTCATGGTTTCGACGTCGTAAACCGGCAGGTCCTTGTCGAGGGTCCACACCACCCGCTTGATGGCCGAGGTCAGCGACGCCGGATCGGAGGCGGTGCGTACCGCGAGCGTGAGATAGGTGTAGTCGACCATGGGCCGAAGGACCTCTGGCCGCGCTGCCGCTCTCCAGCGAATCCTGGTGCGTGTCGCCGGCAATTCCGATTACCGTCAGCTCGACCGATTGTGCGCCAGGCTTAGCGACCGTGCGCAGGTGGCGGCCCACGGCATCCTGCCCCGGCCACAGATGCTTGGCCAAGGTCTGGTTGATCACGATCACCGGCTGCGTCTGGTTGATCTCATCAACTGTGAAGTTTCGGCCTGCGACGATAGGGATGCCGAGCGTTTCGAAGTAGGAAGGCGAACTGATGCCGCGCATATCGGCCGTGGGCTCGCTGCCACGCGCAGGCATGGACTGACCATCGACCGTGAATTTCATCATTCGAATACGCGTCATGGGCAGCCCGTCGGAGAAGCTGGCCGACTTTACGCCGGGCAGCGCAGTGATGCGTTCCAGTGCCTGCTGACAGAAATGCGCGAACTGATCGTTCTTCGCATAACGCGATGGCGGCATGCTGAAGTGCATGGTAAGCACGTGGTCGGCGACGGAAGCCGGGATCGACATGCAGCACCGAAACCAGGCTGCCGATCATGAACACCGCCGCGATCAGCAGCACCACCGCCAGGCTGACTTCGCCGATGACCAGTGCGGCGCGCACCCGTCCGGGATGCCGCTGGTTGGGGGCCGCGTCCTTCAGCACCGCGTTCACGTCAGTCTTGGAAACGTAGATGGCCGGGATCAGGGCGAACGCAATTCCCGCCAGCGTGCCGATCGCCATGGTGAAGAGCAGCACCAGCAGGCTCAGATGGACTTGCTCCGGCCGTTGCAGGTCGGCAGGTTTCAAGGCCAGCAGCAAGTGAATTCCGAGGTAGGCGACGCCGATGGCCAGCAAGCTGCCCAGAAAGCTGAGTAGCAATCCTTCGACAATCATCTGGACGATTAGGCGGCCACGGCTGGCGCCGAGTGCCTTGCGCACCGCGAGTTCCTTTTGCCGTAGCATGGCGCGCGACAGCATCAGATTGGCCAGGTTCGCGCAGGCTAGCAGCAGGATCAGCCCCACCGCGCCCAGCAGCACCAGCAGGTTGCGACGTAGCTCCTTGCCCACGTCTTCCACGTAGACGGGAAAAATATTGATCGCGCCGAATCCCGCGTTGAGCGTGGGATTCTGTTCTTCCAGGCGCTTGCCGATCAGATTCCATCTCGCGGCGCGCTTGTTCCAGCGAGACGCCGGGCCGCAGACGTGCGAACACCTGGATCTTGCGCCGGGTCAGGTCGGCTTCGGTGCGCTGCGTGGTTGCCTCGTAAGGGATGCAGATATCCGGCTTGCGCTGCTCGGTGCCCTCGCGCGTGGAGGGCAAATGGAAGGCGGCAGGAAGCACGCCTACCACAGTGTAGGACGCATCGTTCAAGGTGAGTGTCTGGCCCAAAACCGCGGAGCTTCCGCCGAAGTGGCTTTTCCAATAAGCATAGCCCAGAATCGCAGCGTGGTTTTGCGAGGGATCGCTCTCCACGAAATCGAAGCTGCTGCCGACCTCCGGAGTCACGCCCAGCACGCTGAAGAAATTCGGCGAGACGCGTGCTCCGGCAATGCGCTCCGGTTCACCGGTGCCGGTGCGATTCAGGCTGACATCTTCGAAGGCAGTGATGCCGTCGAAGACATGTTGCTGGCGCACCCATTCTTGGAAATTGACGTAGGCAGTCGGAATGCGCTCGCCAATAATTGCGCCCAGTGTGGGGTTCTTCTCCCACACCATCACCAGCCGGTCAGGGTCGCGGAAGGGTAGCTTGCGCAGCAGCACCGCGTCCACCACGCTGAAGACCGCAGTATTGGCGCCGATGCCAAGCGCCAGGATAACGAACGACCGCCGCATAGAAGATCGGCGCCTTACGGATGAGCCGAAGGCCGAAACAAATGTGCTGGGAAAAAGTGTTCATCAGCAAAGGCCATTATCGTCGAAAGACAGTGGTTAGTGGTTAGTGGATAGTGGATCGTGGATCGTGTCCTATCACTATCCACTAACGACTATCCACTATCCGCTAACTACTAGCCGCCACCCGTCTCGGCCGCGGATTCGGCGAAACCGAGACAATCACAATACGGCCCGGTTGTTTGCGATCCAGGGGACGCGAGGCATTTTCCACCGCAGCCTTGATCAGCGCCTTCACTGCCGGCTGGTTCATCATCTCCGGCCCTTCGAGACGAAGATGGCGGTTGATCTTGCCGCTACCTCGCAGCAGATGCTCCGGGTCCGGCAGCCAGTCGCCGGCAAAGAAGTTCAGGTTGATCCAGCGGGGATACACCGCGACGGAGAGGATGGCTTCCGAGGCTCTTTGCACCGGACAGAAGCCAACCACCAGCGCATAGTAGTTGTCGTAAACCATCTCGACCGCGCCGGGAAGCCGGGAGCGCACCGTCTTCAACACGGCGTGGGCCTGGGCAGCGATCTCAGGCGAGAACCTGGCAATGAAACCGTCGAGTTCGGCGGCAGGCGACTTGGCCTTCATGGCGGCCCATCATACTTCATCGAAGGCTGAAGGCAACATGGGAAACGCGAGTCGGAGAATTACTGCGACGCCCGCATCCGTTCTGCGTCTTCATGCACGGAAACCGTGGTCGCATTCTTGGGAAGTTTGGAGGCGGCAGTGGTCGTGCGCGGAGGCAGCGCGCACACCGCGGGTGGGTTCGTCATTTCCTTGGCGAAAACGCGATAGCTTACCGTTCTCGGCTGCAAAGTCGACCAGTAGGAGGACTGCGATAGCAAGCCGCTTGTGCTGGGTGATGATCTGGTTGTCGAGGATCTTCATGCCGCATTCCAGATTGTTCTTGGGTTGCAGGATGGTTTTTGCCGGATCTTTGCTCGACAGTTCGCGATCCTTTTCCCAATCGAAATCGCAGTTGTAGCGCTTTGCGTCTTCGTAGGTCAGTTGCAGCAAGCCTTCACTCCGCACGGCCCTGCCACTCACTTCATCGATCTTTGCGACTTCCGGCTGGGTATGACGAATGCGAGTCGTGGGATTGAGTCCAGCTTCGGCTCCGGCCAGCGCCTGAAAGAAGTACGCCCAGAAGACACGCTTGTCGGTATCGTTCAAGTGGTAGAAGTTCGGACAAAATCTGCGAACGTCGTGCGGCACTTGCGAGGAAAGCATTTCCGCAGGGATAGCCTTCTCCACGATCTGGTCCCACGCCGGATCCCAGGTCTTGCCGCCGAGTTCGGCCTTCTTGGCATCGATGGGCGTGGGAGGCGCCGGCTTGGTAGCTTGCGCCTGGGCTGGTCGCAGTTAGCCGATCCATAGGGAACCTACGGCGAGAAGATGAATCAGCCCCTTGTGATTCATCCTGCGGAGAGAGAGTGGTGCCACTGCCATAGTGCTTGGACGTCGGGCGGGAGTTGTTCTGTTGCCTCGGGATAGGCGGATTTACCGGAGATTACCCGTCCCGGTGGTTCTGCACTAAACTCATTGCCATGTCGCCGGAGCTCGATCGTCTCTGCGTTGTTCTGGTCTCCACGAGTAATCCGCTCAACATTGGAGCGGCGGCGCGGGCCATGAGCAACTTCGGCGTTCTGCAACTGCGCGTGGTCAATCCTTACGACGTAGCGTTTCGCGAGGCGCGCTCGGCCATGGGCGCAGCTCCGTTGCTGGCGAAAGCGGAGGAATTCAGAAGTGTCGCCGAGGCCGTGGCCGATTGCGCCCTGGTGGTCGGAACCACGGCGGTACAACATCGCGAATTGCAGCATCCGCTGCGGCGGCTGGAATATGGCGCGCGCCTCATCCGCAAACAGCTGGCGTCGGAACGCGTGGCGCTGCTGTTTGGTGCGGAGAAGACGGGGCTGTCCAATGACGACCTCAGTCATTGTCACTGGCTGATGCACATTCCCACCCGCGAACAACATAGCTCGATGAATCTGGGACAGGCGGTCGCGGTGTGTCTGTATGAATTGGTACGCGATGTGAGGAAAGCGACGCGTCCGGAAAAAACGGAGAAACGCGCCACCGCGGGCGAGGTGGAACGCATTTCGTCTGGCTTGATTGAGGCGTTGCACGTCAGCGGATATGTGAATCCGATTGCCGTAGCTTCCACCGAGGAGCGCGTGCGCAGGATGGTTCGCCGGTTGAATCTCTCCGTCGCGGACTCGGAGTTGTGGCTGGGGATGTTGCGGCAGATTTTGTGGAAGCTGCGCGGGGGAATACAGAAGGAGTAGCCAAACGCTTCTCGTCTCCTCGCGATCGTGTCCTCCCGATTTGTCATCCCGACCGAGGGCTTCAGCCCGAGCGGAGGGACCTGCGGTTCGACCGGCGACGGTCTGCCCGCCTTTGTTGCCGCCCTGGGTTGTAGTTGACGAATGAACGTTGTTGCCTTCGGACAGCGGTTCTTAGCGGGAGGGAGAAACCGCAGGTTCCTCCGCTCCGCTTCGCTCCGGTCGGGATGACAAAACGAAAGACCTCTGATCGGATGACCGCAACTAGCAATTCATCCCGATGCTCTACAAAGCTTCGCTCTACAGCGCGCCCACGGTTTCCGGCAGATATGTGCTGGCCTCTTCGGTCGCCAGCCAGCGCACGAACTCGTTGTTCGGCCCCAGGACAATCTGCTTCGACTCGACAGGTTTGTCCGTGAGCTCGAAGCCCATGACGATAATCTCGTCGCCTTTTTTGATGAGGTGGGCTGCCGCGCCGTTCATGCACATGGCGCCGGAGCCGCGGGGGCCGGGAATGGTGTAGGTTTCAAGCCGGGCGCCGCTGGTGTTGCTGACCACCAGGACCCGTTCGCCGGGAAGCAGTCCCACCATTTCCATCAGTTCTTCGTCGATCGTGATACTGCCTACATACTGCAGATCGGCTTCAGTAACGGTGGCTTGGTGAATTTTTGAACGTAGCATCCATCGCATTGCTCTCGTCGTTCCTCTCCGTGTCCCGCTCTCGCGCAGCGGATGCGGGCACCTACCCCTATGCTAGCAGTTTCTGTCAAGGCTGAGGTGAATTTTGTGAGGCCGTCCCGGATTGGCCCAAGCTGGAGATTCCAGACCAGGAACACGTAATCCTGCTACCCAACCACAGGACAAAACGGTCTAATAGGCAGGGGCGGCTTTCGCCCATTTTTCCCCACCCGGAACGGAACAAACTTCCTTCTTCGGTCGTATTAGATACCAGAACCCAATCCTGCGCGATTGCGGAGGGCGTAGTGGCGAACGGAAAGAGCAAGAAAAAGCGCTGGATCATCATCACCGTGGTCACGGTGGCAGTTGTGGCGCTGGTGCTGGTTGCGGTCGCGGCAACCCGCGGCGGCACCAAGATCGATCCCACCAAGCTGGCAAAGGTGGAAAAGGGCGACCTCGCCAAGAGCGTGGTTGCGACCGGCAAAGTTACGCCTATCACCAAGGTCGAGATCAAGTCGAAGGCCAGCGGCATCGTGGAAAGGCTCTACGTCGACACCGGCGACCGGGTGAAGCAGGGACAGGTATTGGCGCAACTGGATAAAGTTGAAATCCAGGCGCAGGTGAACTCGGCGCAGGCCCAGTTGCTGTCGTCAGAGGCCAACCTCAAGAGCGCCGAGGCCGACGAGAAGCGGGCAGAAGTCGACGCTCAGGGGGTGGATATCCCGACGTTGCAACGAGCGTATGAGCGGGCGCAAGGGATGTCGAAGGATGGCGTGGTGTCGCAATCGACCCTGGATGACGCTCAGCGGAATTACATCATGGCGGTCAATAAGCGCGACGTGGCCCGCGCCCAACTGATCGTGAACAAAGCCAAGGTGGCGCAGGCGGAGGCGCAGGTAAAGAAAGATCAGGCCAGTCTGCAGCAATTTGAAGAGCAGCTCAGCTACACCACGATTACCGCGCCTATCGACGGCATCGTGCTGTCGCGCGATGTGGAAATGGGCGACGCTGTGAGTTCCATCCTGGTGTTGGGATCGGGCGCAACCCTGGTGATGACCCTGGGCGATACCAGCGAAGTGTATGTGAAGGGGAAGGTGGACGAGAGCGACATCGGCAAAGTGTACTTAGGACAGCCGGCTCGCATCCGCGTGGAGACGTTCAAGGATAAAACCTTCACCGGACACGTGACCAAAATCTCTCCCATGGGAGTGGAAAAAGACAACGTCACGACGTTTGAGGTTCGGGTCTCGATCAACAATCCCGGTGGGGAATTGAAGGCGGAGATGACGGCCAACGCCGAGATCCTGCTGGATGAGCACAAGAACGTGCTGATGATCCCCGAAGGCGCCATCCTGTATGACAAAGACAAGAAGGCTTCGGTCGACATCCCCGATCCTCGAGGCAAGGATGGAATGCGCAAGATCCCGGTCACGATCGGAATTTCCAACGGCGCCAAAACCGAGGTGCTATCCGGTCTGAAAGAAGGCGACCAGGTGGTGTTACAGCAGTAGCGGCAAGCAATCATCTTCAGGGCTGCCAAAATATGGCGGCCCGTTTTTGCAGCACGCAATTACTTCAACGTAAGGCGAGGCACCATGAAGCAACGTTGCGCGGCTCTTCTTTTCAGCATCCTATTTGTCCCGGTTCTGCTGCACGCCCGTGCCGAGGAGCGTTTCGATCGCACGCTTTCGGTATCGGGCACGGTCAATCTTGATCTGACGACGGGTTCCGGCGACGTGGTCATCAAAGCTGGCGGCGCCAACCAAGTCGTGATCCATGGAACCGTCCAGGGGAACAACGAATGGTTCTCCAGCGCCGATTCCGCAGTGCATCAGGTGGCAACGAATCCGCCGATCCAACAGAGCGGCAGCAGCATTCGCATAGGCTATGACCTGCCGGAAGACGTGAAGCGTCACGTTTCGATCAGCTACGAAATTACGGTTCCGGCGACAACAGCGGTGCAGGCGCACAGCGGCTCAGGCGATGTGGAAATCACCGGAGTGCGTTCCGAGGTCCAGGCCCACAGCGGCTCCGGCGAAATCCGGCTGCGCGATCTGGGCAGCCGGGTGAATGTGCAGACCGGCAGCGGTAACATCCGCGCAGAAAATGTGGGAGCGCCGTTTGATGCTCAGACGGGCAGCGGCGACATCGAGGCCAGCCTGACCGGAGCGGGCGATGTGGATGTCCATACCGGCTCGGGGACCATACGCGTACGCGGTATCAAAGGCGGGGTTCAGGCCCACACTGGCAGCGGCGACATCGAGGCTAATGGAGACGTCGCCGGTCCCTGGCGGCTGCATACCGGCTCGGGTACGGTCCGCATGGCGTTAGGCTCCGGCAGCGGCTTCAATCTGGATGTCCATACCAGCTCGGGGTCGATTCATTCTGATTTGCCGATTACGGTGCAGGGTTCGCTGGGCAGCCACGAACTGAAAGGCGCGTGCGCGGCGGAGGTCCGACCGTCGACGTGTCGACCAGTTCCGGCGACGTGAACATTCGTTGATTCCCGCAGATGCGTTCCTAGACGCGCCGACAACTCGCCCCTCGACCATCATTGCGGGTTCGCAGAACTTGTGGCCTGCGGTCGCTATGTTTTCGAAGCCCGATTGAGAACGGAAACTCTGTCTGGCGGCGGAGAGAGCCGAATCTTCACGCGTGGTCCGTCGAGCGATGACTGCAATCGCCCCTCAGTTTTGTTTCTTCTGCGTTGCAACGGACCAAATAGGGAAAATGTTCCGAAGCTGCCAGATTTCCACAGTATCGAGAGATTAAGGTTTGCAATGCGGGACGAATCCGGGCATTCTAAGGAACCGCTCCCAAACTTGGTTCACTATACATGGTTCGACTAACCACAGGAAAACTGTTGCTTGCCGCAGCATTGGCTCTGATCGGTAGCGGCGGCAAGCTGATTGCGCAGAACGCGATACTGGCGGGAGGCGGGGTGGAAGAGCCAACGGCATTTTCCATGCCGGCGACACCACCGCCACCCCCACCGTCATCCTCGTCTTCTCCTTCCACATCGACCTCTTCGTCCTCATCAAAGCTTTTTCTACTGCTCCTTCGTCGTCGCCCCCGACATTGATTTCGCCCGGCGACACTGCGGATGCAAAGACTCTGCCCGCATCCAATTTCTTGGTGATATCGCCGCCTCCCAAAGAGGAAAAGGGCGTTGATTGGGGCCATCTCGTTCTCGACTCGATGGCGTTTCTGACGGTATCTCATACCTTTCGTTACAGTTCGGAAGCCACCACTCGCAGGCAGTTCCACACCCCGTTTCTTGGCGGTTACGCCGCCGCAGTGTCCAATCTTCACGGCTGGGCCGATGGCGATCCGTTTATCGTCAACTACGTGGGTCATCCCATGCAAGGGGCGGTCAGCGGATTTATATGGCAGCACAACGATCGCGCCTATCGCACCGTGGAGTTCGGCCGCAATCGACGTTACTGGAAAGAAAAAATGCGGGGCATGGCCTTCGCCTATGTCTACAGCGTGCAATTCGAAATCGGGCCCATCAGCGAGGCCTCGATCGGACACATTCAAAGCTTCTATCCGCAATTGGGGTTCGTGGATCATGTGATTACGCCGACCGTGGGTACGGGCTGGGCCATCACCGAGGATGCCATTGACCGCATGGTGATTCAGCGGCTGGAAATGAAAGTGGCGAACCCATGGTTTCGACTGGTGGCGCGCGGCGCTCTGAATCCTGCCCGCTCCTTCGCTAACCTCATGACCGGGAATCTGCCCTGGCATCGCGACGACCGGCCGGGCGTGTTCAAGCCGTTCCCGGAAAGCGCGCTGTGGGCGGCGCAGAACGCCAAGCGAGTCGAGAGTCAACCGGTGAACCCTCCGCCAGGGGTGCCACCGTTCGATTTCACCTTCCAGGCAGCTTTTACCGACTATGTGGACAACGGCCATGCCGGCCCGTGCATGGGCGGCAGCGGCAGCGCCGGATTCCGCATCGCTTCCGAGTGGCAAATCGTGATCAACGTCGGCGGCTGCAAGATGCTGGACTTCAAGGAGAACTGGAGCGGCGACGCGCTCACCTACATGGTCGGTCCACGCTGGACGCCGCAGACCACGGGCCACTGGTCGCCACACTTGCAGGCTCTGGTGGGAGGCACCAAGCTGACCCAGGAATATCTCAACCCGGTTCTGCGGGCGGAGGTTGCCGACTGGCACACCGTCAACGATGAAGGACGGGCGGCCAAGCACGCTTTCTACAATACCGACTTTGAAACCGCCGGTTTTGCCATCACTGCGGGAGGCGGCGTGGACTACAAGTTTAATGAGGCCCTGGCCCTGCGCCTGGCTAATCTGGAATACGCCCACGCCTGGACCAACGACCTCAATGGCCTGTCGTACCGGAATGCGGTGCAATTCAGCGGCGGATTGGTGCTGCGCATGGGGACCTGGTAGGAAAAGACAGTTGCCGGTTGTCAGTTGTCAGCTTCCGGTGTCTGGTTTTTCAGGGGCAGAGAGACGGCGCATGGCAGTTTTCGGCTTACAGCGCTGGGCTACAGCTTGACTCCCACTAATACTCCGACTACTTTGCGGATACATGTCTGAGAGCCGCATTGTCACCCTCACGACCGACTTTGGACTGAACGACTCCTTCGTTGGCGTTCTGCACGGTGTGGTGCTGAGCATTCATCGCGAGACCACCGTCGTCGACATTTGCCACGCGGTTGCTTCCTACGATGTGTTCGATGGGGCGTGGACGATTGCCCAGGCCTATCGCTTTTTTCCCCCGCGAACCGTGCATGTCGTAGTCGTCGATCCCGGCGTAGGCAGCACACGGCGGCCCATCATTGTCGAGACCGACGACTACATCTTTGTCGCCCCGGATAATGGCGTGCTGTCGCTGATTGAGGCGCGGGAGTCGAAGTTCGCGGTAAGGCATATCACCGCCGAGCGATATTTCCTGCAGCCGGTGAGCCAGACCTTCCACGGCCGCGACATATTCGCCCCGGTAGCGGCATGGTTGAGCAAAGGCGTCGCTCCCTCCGAGTTTGGGCCCGAAGTATCAGACTACGTGCATCTGCCGCTGCCGCAGGTGGAACACGTCGGCGAAAACAGCCTGCGCGGGGTGGTGCTGAAGGTGGACAAGTTCGGAAACCTGATCACGAACATCAGCGAGCTGGAGGCGCCGGCGCTGTTTGGTAGCGTCTCCCCATCGCTGAGCATTCTGATATCGGGGCAGACGATTACGCGCTTGTGCCACTCATACGCCGAGGGCGGAGCCGACGAGTTCTTCGCTATCGTCGGAAGCTCGGGATACCTGGAAATTGCCGCCAGGCAGGCATCGGCAGCGGAGAAGCTGGCTGCGGGAGCAGGGACGCCGGTAGGAGTTGTGGTGGGAACCTAACCTATGAAAAAGATTTCGACAGAAAATCTTAAGAAACGTTGTCTCCAAGTGGTCGACGAGATCCAGAACACGGGCGAGGTTGTTCTTGTCGCCAAGAATGGAGAACCTGTCATCATGATGATGCGTTCTGAAGCGAAGAAGAATGAAAGCATTTTTGGCTACATGACTGGGAAAGCGAAGATCATCGGCGATATCGTCTCGCCGGCCTGTCCGCTCGATGATTGGGAGACGCTTAAATGACTGTTCGGTCAATCTCCTCAGCTGATAGCGAGTTCGGTGTCATGGATTCTTGGGCTTGACCCGCGCGTAGCGTTCCATCTCACCCGTCCACTTCAGAAAACGCAGCAGCTCGTTGCGTTCCCGCCACATAAATCCGCAGAACTCCAGGAAGCCAATGCTCTGCATCTTGATGCCGGTATAGGTTTCGATTCGCCAGCGCAAATAGGGGCTGCGCCAGGGAGCGAGACGATGGCCCCGAGCCGAGTTCCAGATGAAACGTACGATGTTGCGCATGCCTGTAGTCAGTATAGCGAGGGCGATGAACCAAACCCGGACGCCCTGATAAACTCAACCCAGAGTCTCCCTGAACCCCATGACTGACCAAGCATCACGCCAGGCCGCCGAAGATCATTACTACGCTGCGCTCGACTTATATGCCGAGGGGCATCACGAAGAAGCGATTAGCGAATATGAGGCGGCCATCGCAGCCGATCCTTCCTTCCTGGACGCGATGCACGGCTTGGCGCGGGTCTACCAGGATACCGAACAACTGGACAAAGCGATTGCGGTTGCCGGCCGTATTGTCGAAATTGATCCTGACGATGTTCTGGCTCACACCAGCTTGTCGATCCTGTATCAGCGCAAGGGAATGGTTCCCGAAGCTGAAGCCGAGGCCAACAAAGCGCGCGTCCTGGGATGGAAGCAGCAATTGAAGCAAGGCAAGCAGTCGTCGCAGTGAATTCCGCAAAAACCAGAAAGCCGGAAGCTCTAGTACGCGCGATCTATCGCAGGCTGACCCGTGCCTGGGGACCGCAGCACTGGTGGCCGGCAAAGACTCCCTTCGAGGTGATCGTCGGCGCGATTCTTACCCAGAACACCTCGTGGACCAACGTGGAACGCGCTCTGGCCAGTCTGCGATCGGCCGGGATACTCAGTTTGGCCGGCATTCGTGAGGTGCCGCTGCAGAAGTTGGAAGAATTAGTGCATTCCTCGGGATACTACCGGCAAAAAGCGGAACGGCTGAAGAATTTTGTAGCCTTTGTCGACGCTACGTATCACGGCTCGTTGAGGCAGATGTTTGCCGCTCCTACCTTGCAGCTAAGGCGCGAACTACTTTCTCTGAATGGGATTGGTCCGGAGACGGCGGATTCCATTCTGCTGTATGCCGGCAACCATGAAATCTTCGTGGTAGATGCCTATACTCGCCGCATCCTGGAGCGGCATGAGGCCGTGCAGGTGGCGGCGAAGTATGACCAGGTCCGCAGCCTGGTCGAAGGGGCATTAAAGGACGAAAAGGCGTCACCGCCGGTGTCTGGCCCCATCAAGCACTCACAGAAGCCACCAACTCACCTACCCTCCCCTATGAGCCAGGCACCGCGCGGGCCCAAGGCTCAGATCTATAACGAGATGCATGGACTGCTGGTGCAAGTAGGGAAACATTACTGCTACAAGCAAGAACCCAGGTGCGACCTATGTCCATTGCGCAGTCTATTGCCGAAACCAAGGGAAGCGGTTGGGCCGGCGACGTGAAAATCGTGTAATCCAAGAGGGAATCCGTTGTAAGTGGAGTGTCTGCATAACACAAGTGTTGCAGAGCCGAACAATATTTTGTGTCCTACGTCACAGCGCGGCCCGGGTGCAACTGGTATTAATTCTTGACATACCGCGTTCGCCTATCGCGGGAGCAAGATTTGTCAGATGCAGGACAGATGTGAAAGTTCTGCACGATCGATTGCGTGGACCGCTCCTAATATCCCAAACGCAATTCATCGGGGCCCCAGAAAGTGCAAGAGTAGCGCTTGAGAGGATTCCCGTGTTTTTGCAAGGTGAATGCGGGTTACCGAATAGGCGTTGCAGTAGATCTCCGGGTACTTCGGAGATACATCACCCTTCTACACGGGTCTGGCCGGATGCCGTTCTTAGCTATTGTCGTGCTCATCGTCGTTGGGGCACCGTTCCTGGTGCTCCTAACAAGTTTTGTTCGCCAGCGCCGGGAAAAGATACAGCTGGCCCAACAACTCATCAAGAAAACACGGGATTTGCAGGATTCCGAACAACGCCGGAAGTTGTTGTTCGCCACTAATCCCTATCCTATGTGGATCCAAAACTGCGAAAACTTCCGCTTTCTGGAAGTGAACGATGCCGCGGCAAAGGCGTACGGATACTCGCGTGATGAATTCCTGCAGATGACATTGCTCGACATACGACCCGCCGAAGATGTGGCTTCCTTAGTGCAAGACGTCGGCAAGCGCCAGGACGGATACAGAAATTCGGGGATTTGGCGGCATCGGCGTAAAGACGGCAGCATTCTGTATGTCGAGATCATGGGCTTCGAGTTCCAGCAGGGTGGGGTGCGGGAAAAATTGATCTTGGCCTTCGACGTGACCGAACGACATCGCATAGCGGAGGCGCTGCGGGAATCGCAGGAGTCGCTGCAGGCACTGGTGGACAATGCTCCCTTCGGCATCGCGCAATCGATGGTCGAAGAGGATCAGGTTAAAACCATGAATCCGGCAATGCAAAACTTGCTGGGGTACGGTGCGGAAGAAGTCCTAAACCTCAGGATTTCGGATCAGATTTACGCCGACCGCAAAGAGCGGGCCCGCCTTCTGGAAGTCTTGCGAAGAAATGGAAGAATCGAGGGCTGGGAAACGAGCTTGCGCAAGCGGGATGGCAGTACGGTTCCGACGCGCATCTCGGGATGGCTCAGCAGCGGGAATGGAAAGCCGGAAGTTTTTTCCACCTACATCGAAGACATGACCCGGCAAACCACGCTGGAGCAACAGGTGCGACAGGTCCAGAAGTTGGAGGCGGTGGGCCGCCTGGCCGGTGGCATGGCCCACGATTTCAACAATGTTCTGGTGGTCATTAAGCTCTCCACGGAACTGATGCTGGCGCAAATCACGCCCGAGAGTCCGTTCAGCAAGCCGTTACTGCAGATCTCCAATGCCGCCGACCGGGCCGCGGCTCTCACCCGGCAAATGCTGGCATTCGGGCGGCAGCAGATCATGCAGGCGCGCGTCATCAACTTGAATACCGTGGTGACCGAGACCGCGCATATGCTGCGCCGGCTGATTGGGGAAGATATCGAACTGGTGACCAATCTGTGCGACCACCTGGACAACTCGCAACTCGATCCCGACCAGGTTACCCAGGTGATCTTGAATCTGGCGGTAAACGCGCGCGATGCCATGCCTAAAGGCGGCATGCTGCATGTCGAGACCGCGGTCGCCGACTTAGACGAGGTATATACGAAAGAACATCCGCCGGTGCAGCCCGGACGCTACGTCATGCTGGCGGTCAGCGACACCGGTACCGGCATCGACAAGTCCATCCTGCCGCGCATCTTCGATCCCTTCTTTACTACCAAAGACGTGGGCAAGGGTACGGGGCTGGGATTGTCCATCGTGTACGGCATCGTCAAGCAGAGCGGTGGTTACATCTGGGTCTATAGTGAGCCTGGACATGGCACCACGTTCAAATTGTATTTTCCGGCCACCACCGCTCCCTTGGAACGGATGGTCGCGCGGGGCGAAACCACATTCCGACCCTCAGGACAGGTTGTGCTGGTGGTGGAAGATGAGATCACGATTCGCAGCAAAGTGCGAGAATGCCTGCAGCAATTGGGATATCACGTGTTCGAATCCGATAGCGTTTCTGCGGCTCTGCAAACCTGCGAAGATTTGCGTGGAAACGTGGACCTGGTGCTCACTGACCTGGTGATGTCGGGCCTGGGAGGACACGAACTGGCCGGCACTCTGGCCGAGCGCTACCCACAAATTCGCGTACTCTTCATGTCCGGCTACACTGAGGACAGTGCCGCGCGACGCGAGATTCTACTGAAGGGCAGCGCATTTTTGCAGAAACCGTTCAGCGTCGCCGATCTATCCACTGCGGTCCATCAAGCGCTGGCACGGAAGCTGGTCGTGGCGTGATTTTGGAAAGCGACCCCACCCTTACCGCAAAAAGCGAGTGATAAGGATGGGGCCCGGCTAGTGGCCCAAGTACCGAACCACGGCCAAGTTGATGAAGTCGCTGGTTCTAAACTCCTGGCCAACGGCCAGGACCTTTCCGTCCGGCTGGGCGAGCACAGCCAGCGCCTGTCCGCCGCGGGGAAACGTAGTGATAACAATGCCGGCATTGCCAAACGTCGTGTCCATCGAGCCGTTCGCGTTGAGCCTGGCAACGCCAAACCCAAGGCTGTTGTTCTGTTGGTCGGTGGCCTCGCCGCTCACCACGATCTGACCGCTGGGAGCAAGCGCGATGGCTTCAGCGATGCTCGGCAGCTGGTTGCCTTGCGAGAAATCGAACAGCGGAGATTGGAACGTCGGGTCAAGCGTTCCGTTGCTCAAGAAGCGGACAACCTCACTATCAATGTCACGCCTTCCGCCAGGTCCCTGGGCGCCGGCCAGCACCAGGTAATCCGAGTTCGGCAGGAAAATAGGATTGGCGAGAGTGCCCGCAACCACCATGCCCGGAGTAACCGTGGGCAGCAGGCCACCGACAGAGTTGAATTCCGCGGTCAGCGTCGGGCTCGTCACCACCAGGGTGTTGCTATTAGCGAAGAGTGCCATTGCAGTGGGGGCCGAACCCAGGGCGACGGCTGCGGACTGCCCGCCGTTACCGAAGGTCGGATCCAGCGTTCCGCTAGGAGTATAGCGGGCAAGAGCCGTGAGGACCGGGCTGTGGTTGCGGAAGGGTGGGGTGAGCGAAAACAGGACGAGGAAATCGCCATTGGGCTCCAGCAAGACCCCGATGGGCGAAGCCGAATAAGGCGGAGGCGCGGGATAACTGAGCACCAGTTGGCCCGCATTGGCGAAGGAGTTGTCGAGCGTTCCATTGGAGTTGAAACGCACCAGCAACGATTCCACGATGGAGCCGCTGGTGTTGGCGGCAACCGCTTGCAGGATGATTTTCCCGTTGGGTTGAACGGCTACGCCGCCGGTACTATTGACCTGGTTCTGAAACATCTCCATGACCACGCCCCCTGAGCCGAAACTGGTGTCGAGGGCGCCGTTAGGCAGATAGCGGACCAACGCGGCCGAAGTGGGCGCGTCGCCGATGGTGGCAGCGACCACGATGTCGCCGTTGGACTGAAGCACGGCCGCCGACGGCCGCACATCCTGGTTGAAGTTGGTGATGACGGTGCCACCGTTTCCAAAGGACGGGTCGGGACCCCCGGCGGCGGCAAAGGCAGCGCTCGACGCGCAGGTAAGCGCGACCAGCGCACTCAGTATGAGCTTTCGCATATGTCTTCTCCTTTTGTTGCCAGCTGATCGTGGTGATTGCTAGCTTCCCGAAAGTAGCAAGCCCATCCGGTGCAGTTGCCATCAGCTTGTCAGTGATTTGTGAAAGATTGGCTTGGCAGAGATCGCGAAGACAACAAAGCGAAGCGGAGCGAAAACTATTTCTCGCGGAACAGGCCGGCCCAGGAGTCGTCGAGATTATCCCAACGATCGCGTTCCAGCCAGTTTGCCTCGGAGTCGGGAAGATACAAGACACCGTGGCCTTCCGAGCAGACCATCTCGGTTCCCGACCAATCCAACAAGACATAGCCAGGAGCGCCGATCTGGATGGGAGTTCCCAATCGGCGCAAGCAGACGCGGCAGCGCTTCTGTTGATCGTGGATGGCCCAGGAGAGCGGTCCGATGGACAGGATCAGGAACAGCCACAGCGCAATCCCGTTGGCCATGGGGTGCACCGACCCAACCAGGTACACCGAAAGCCAGCGGACCGTGGTCCAAGCCAACAGACCGGTGCCAATCAGCAGTAGGACGGACTTGGCCACAAAAAATGACCACCAGCGGCTGCGGTCGCGTAGACGCAGCGGAGCCCGCCCCAGTCCCGTTCCCGAGCGCGCGTACACGATCAACACGGCGCAGCCGACGGCCAGAAACACGAACAGAACGTAGGAGCCGATATAGTGCCGCATCTCCGCCGGTTCGGAAGTGACCTCTAGCAGGGAGGCCGGAAAGACATAGCCCGCATTCTCGCTCAGGTCAGCCAGGTCACTTTCGACGCGATGCTCGGTCGCGCCACTTTTTGTGCGCGCCACCGCGCCAATCCGCTCGACGAAGTTCGTGAAAGGTGGCGAGTCGGAATCCAGCAGAGTCCACACTGCAATTTCCGCCGAGAGAAGATGGAAGTTGCGCGGCAGAACCCCGATGACGACGCGGTCGCTGCCATCTAGCCACACATGTCTGCCGATCACGTTGGGATCGCCGCGAAACAATACCCGCCAGATTTCGTTGCCCAACACGGCGCAATTGCCGCAGCTTTGCGCATCACCGTCGTGAAAGGTTCGGCCCAGAGCGGCCTGCAGACCTAGAACCTCGAAGAAGCTGGGAGCCACTCGGGCCGCCAGTACAGGCGCGGTGCGGTGTGGTCCAGTTAGCTTGGCTGGACCCCACGAATAGGGAGCGACGGCGTCGAGCAGCTTGCTCTTCTTCCACGCCGATGACAAGTCCAGCAGTGTCTCCGAGCGCAGCCGCCGAAACTTGCCGTTCAAGCTGACGACGTAGACTCGATCGGGCTGGGGTATCGGTGACGAAACGAATGAGCGCGCAGCCGGGATGATCCCGCCGGCGAGAATCACGACCAAAAGAGCCAACGCAATCCCGCTGAGGCAAGCCGCCGGAGAGCGCCGCAGCCGACCCACACGCCGCAGAAACTGGTCGCGATCGAAGCGCCGCCAGAATGCAGCCGGGAGGGCGCTCCAACAAAAGCGGGCCAGTTCGATTTTCTTCTCACGATTGAGCTGGCCTGATTCCACCAGGAAGTGACACCAATGCCAAATCTGCAGGGTCCATGTTTTCCGCCATTCGCTTCGCTGCTCGACCGGCACCAGCCAACTGGCCAGCCAGACGATTGACCGGCAGCTCCAGAAAATCCTATGCAATAGATCAGGAAAACGCATACTCCCTACACACGTTGGATGACCAAAACCGCTCCCCGTCACAGCGGAATCGGCACCGGGCCGAAAGATTGTCCGAATTGTACTGCAATCAGACAAGACCACGGACCTCGATCTGCTTCCCTGGCGGGCGCTTTCCAGTTCGCGCTCGACAGCGGAGAACGGAAGCCGTCTGGGTTCATAGACAGACTCTCGGAGAGGTCAGAGTTGATGACCAACTAGAAGAGACGAAGATCGAGTCCCGCGTTGCGGGACGGTTTGAGCGGGTGGCAAGTACAATTATCAAAGGGCACTCAGGGATGCAGCTCTCCTTCCGGTGGAATAGGCTCCGGCGCACTAAGGGCTGCCATCGCTGGCGTGTAAATTCAACGTCGTCATCCATAGGAGCAAGAGAAGATGGCCGAACCCAGTTATGAAGAACTAAAAGCCAAAGTGGCGGAGTTGGAAAAGCAAACCCAGGGTCGCAGGCGCGGCAGCCTGGATTTCAAGGTCAGCGAGAAAGGCGGCGTCAGCGTGTACGGATTGGGGCGCTTTCCGGTCACGCTGTACTACGAGCAGTGGATCCGGCTACTCGACCAGGCCGATCAGATTCGCGAGTTCATGGAAGAGAACAAGAGCAGCTTGAAGATGAAGAATGCGTAATCATAAGACAAGATCTGTCTCAATCGTATGGGCACAGTAATGCGATCCGGTATGTCCGGGACGGAGGGTAACACCTGCGGCTTGGCGCCGGGTCGCGGAAAGAACTCAGTCCCGCTCGGCTGCTTTCAATCCGTCTGGGTATGCTGGCTGACCCGGCGCATCAGGCCGTCAAAGCGTGGATCGGAACGAAGGGAATCAAAGCTGGGATCGTACTTGAGCCACAACAGATATTCCGACTGATCATCGTAAGCCTTGCCGAGCCATGCAAAAGCCTGGTCCTTGTCACCCAGATCGCCGTAGGCCAAAGCAATATTCAGCGGCGCGACGTACTTCTTCGTGCTCGCTTGCTTCATCTCATCGATCAGTCGCAGTGCTTCGGCGCGATCTCCCGCGCGAGCGTAAGCCGAAGCCAATCCAGACAAGACTATGGGATCGTTGCTGGTGAGTTCAGCGGCCTTCTGAAATTCGGCGATCGCTTCGGGATACTTTCCCTGCGACAAATAAGCACTGCCGATGCACCAGCGGGCGGGCATGAAGCTCGATTCGATCTGAACCGCCTTATAGCCCGCGGCCAGAACAGCGTCGTAGTCGTGCTTCAGATAATTGGCCCAGGCGATCATCAGGTAATTTTCCAACGATAACGGATCGAGCTTAAGCGCTTTGCTCCCATAAGCAATGGCATCATCGAACCGCCCCATCGCCGTGAGATATTCCGCGTAGGTGAAATAGAACTCCGTGTTGTTGGGATTGAGCGCCAAAGCTCGCTGGAATTCCTTTTCGGCGTCGGCCAGCTTCCACTGATGCAACAGGGAATGAGCGAGAGCGGCGTGGGCCTCGGCAAGATGATCGTCAAAGAGCAGCGCCTTGCGAGCAGCGGCCTCGGCCCGGGGCAGTGCCTCCCGCGGCGACAGAGATCCTTCTGACGCAGTGGTATAAGCATCCGCGAGGCCGGCGTATGCTAAGGCATAGCCTGGATCCAGCGCGATGGCGCGATTAAAGTACCCGATGGCAGTGTTGAGGCCTTCGGAAGTGAACTGAAATTCCGCGTAGCGACCCTTTACGTAATTCTGGTAAGCCTCGGCGTTGGCGGTGTAGTTGCGCGCCAGCTGCATCTTTTCCCGACCCGCCATTTCGACGGGGAGTGCCGCGACCACCCTCTGCGATATGGAATCCTCGACATTGAAAACGTTGGTGAAGTCCTCATCGAACGTTTCCGCCCAGAGGGGACGCCCGTCCTTCACATCGAGCATCTGCACCGTCACTCGAATGCGATCGCCCAACTTCTGTACCTTGCCGTCGAGCACCGACTCTACCCCCAGGTTGCGGCCGGCCTGCAATGGATCGGTCTTTAGGTCGGCGTATCGCAGGACAGAACTTGTGGGCCGCACGATCAACTGGCGCACCTGGTTCAACCGGGTAATCACTGCATCGGTCATGCCGAGCCCGAGGTACTGGTCGTCGGGAGAGGTCAGCGGCTGAAACGGCAACACAGCCAGCGAGTGAGGCGCCGCTGCCGTGCCAGCTCGCCGGCTTTGCCAGAAGTACCAACCTCCGGCGCCAATCATCACCACTAGCAGCAAGCCTAGCCAGGCAAACCTGCGTACACCTAAACCTCCGCTGTGTGCGGGCAACTTCAGGCCGGGGTCGAGGACGCTAGGTCCGGTCTCCTCCTCTTCCTCCATGACCACGGTGGCAGTGGTTTGACGCTGCACCACGATCTCGGAATCGTCGGCCGGCAAGAGGTCCACATCGGCGACGAAGCGGTAGCCCTTTCCGGGAATGGTGGCAATGAAGCGATTCTCCCCTGGCGCTTCGCCCAACACCTTGCGCAGGGCGGAGATATTCTGCGCCAGATTCACCTCCTCGACGAAGCTATCCGGCCAGACCGCCTGCATCAATTCATCCTTCACCATGACGCGATCGTGGTTTCTTACCAGGACAGCAGGGTCTCGAAAGCTTTCGAGCCGATGGGCAGGACCTCGTCGTTGCGGCTCAGGCGGCGCCGGGCAACCTCGATGCGGAAAGGCCCAAACTGGTATAACTCCTTCATTTCTGTGGCCATACAGGTATCAAAGGAGCAGTCCCTAGGAAATTCTAGGAAATCCTAACATGCGGCTCAAGACATTCCAGCCAGTGCCGCCGCAGAATCTGCGCAGTTGAGCCAAGTTTCCCCGAGCCGCAGGACCGGCGGGCAACGGACAGCAAGTGAGGAAATACGGTGAGGATCAGGCGAATCATGGAAGTCAAAAGCCAAACCCGGGAGACGTTCGTCGTTCGACCCAAGTCAAGTCACCTTTGCTGCCTATTGCGGCGCATGTGCCGCTCCGGTCGAGATGCTGACGGCCAGTGCCGCGGCTTCTCACGCCGGCGTGCCCTTGCGCTGGATCTACCGCTGGATCGAGGCTGGCCAGTTGCATTTCCAGGAAGCCTCGGAAGGCCTGGTTCTGGTCTGTCCCAATTCATTGCAGGCGACAGCGCATAGCCATGCTGGGGAAACCGCCTCACCAATCACAAAACTTGAGGAGAGATAAAAATGTTGGGAAAAACGATTCGTAACCGTATGCTCGTGTTGGTGGCCGTCGCCGCCAGCTTCAACCTTCTGGTACAAACCGCGGCGGCATGTGATCGCGACAAACTAGCCCGTCTGGCCAGCGGAGCATCCCTGGCCGCTCACGTGAAAACAAGTGCCACGGAGGCGTCGAAGCAAGTCGCCAGCACCGGAATGGCGAAGCCCGGCGAGTCCATGACCGGACTTTGGCTGGTTACTGATCTCTACCAGGGCCAAGTGTTTGACCAGTACTTCGACAGCTGGCACGCCGACGGCAACGAGCTGTTCGTTGACGACACCAGTCCGGCGGCCGACAACGTTTGCCAAGGCATCTGGCAGCAGGTTTCTACCAATACTTTCAAACTGAAGCACGTCTCCTGGACCTTCGACGGCACCGGTGCGGTGAACGGCACTGCGATCTTCCATGATGTCGTCCAGGTGAGCGCCGATGGCAATAGCTTCACTGGCACGGAGAATGTCTACGTCTACGACCTGAACGGCAACCTCATCGCCGAGTACGACGGTGACAATCTGCAGGCCAGCCGCATCAGGGTGGATTTTTAGCTCCCACCGGCCGCGTGGGCACCATGCTCATGCCGCCATCCTGCACCACTGAGGCACGGAGACACCGATTAAGGCGGGCCTTCTCCGTGCCTCGGAATTCTCCTGCGTCGAGCCCTGCCGCGCCAATGTCTGCCGCGAAACTTTCGGAACCATCCTGTTTGGAGAGATGAACAACTTATCATGCACAGGAAATGGGCACTTCATGTCTAACCGCTAGTCTCTGAACACGGTGAGGTATTTCCTCCGGACAACCAGGTCGCTCAGGGAAGAGGCAACGCGCAGATGACGCGAATCGCAGGCGTAGCCAGTGCATTTCCACGCCAGTATTATCGCCAGGAACAAATAGCAGAGGCTCTCAGACGGCACTGGGACCAGGACTTGGGAAACCCTAAAGTCCTGGACCGATTGTTGACTCGAGTCGGGGTCGACGGACGGTACTTGGCTTTGCCGATCGAAGCTTATGACGACCTGACCACATGGGGAAAGTCGAACAACGCGTGGATCGAGGTTGCCGAAGATCTGGCAGAGCAATCGATCTGCCGCGCGCTCACCCGCGCCGGCCTTTGCGAAGCCGATCTGGACGCGATCTTCTTCGTCTCGGTTACCGGCGTGGCCAGTCCCTCGATCGACGCGCGCTTGATGAATCGCATGAACCTGCGGCCGGACATCAAACGGGTTCCGGTTTTCGGCCTGGGATGCGTCGCAGGTGCGGCGGGGATTGCTCGTGCCTCAGACTATGTACGTGCCTATCCTGAGCAGTGTGCCGTGCTGGTCTCCGTCGAACTCTGCTCGCTCACCTGGCAAAGGAAGGATCTCTCGGTCGCCAATCTCATTTCCTCGGGACTGTTCGGCGACGGCTCGGCAGCGGTGATTGTCGCCGGAGGCGAGCGGAAAGCCGGCGGACCCGAAGTGCTCGGCACCCGTTCCTCGTTCTATCGCGGCAGCGAAGAGGTGATGGGTTGGGACATCTCCGAAGAGGGCTTCAAGATCGTACTCTCGCCGGAGGTTCCCGACATGGTGCGCAAACACCTGGCGCACGATGTAGACAACTTCCTCGCCGACTACGGCCTCGATCGCAGCGATATCGCTACCTGGATCATGCATACCGGCGGTCCCAAAGTTCTGGCAGGCTACCGCTGAGGCGTTGGACCTTCCGGATGGCGCGCTCGAGGTTTCCTGGCAAAGTCTGCGGCGCGTTGGCAACCTCTCGTCCGCATCGGTGCTGCTGGTGCTGGAAGAGTTCATGAATCGCCGTCGCCCGGCGCCGGGCAGCTACAGCATTCTGGCTGCGATGGGCCCGGGATTCTGTGCGGAGCTGGTCTTACTGCGCTGGTAACATGAGCAATCTTCGACAAGCAGAAGTTCTGGTTGCCGGCGGAGGTCCCGCCGGACTTGCAGCCGCCATCGCCGCCCGGCAAGCGGGTTTCGAGGTTGCAGTGGTCGATTGCGCGCAGCCTCCTATCGATAAGGCCTGCGGCGAAGGCATCATGCCGGATGGTCTGGCCGCGTTGGCGACGTTGGGCATTCACGTCGATGACAGCGTGGCTTCGCCGTTTCGAGGCATCCGGTTCATCAACGGCAACCAGAACGTTGAGGCCCACTTTCCCGGCGGTGTTGGCTATGGGATTCGCCGGACTCTCTTGCATCGCTGGCTGGTGGATCGTGCGGCAGAATGTGGAGTCGCGTTGCATTGGGGCCGCCGGATTACCGGCTTGTCAGCCGACGGACTGCTGGTGGAGGGCAGCGTTGTTGCTTCGCGCTGGCTGATCGGCGCCGACGGACAGAATTCCAAACTGCGTAAGCTGGCGGGGCTGGAGCCGGCAGCTCCACCGCGCTATCGTTTTGGATTTCGCCGGCATTACCGCGTCATGCCGTGGTCTGATTTTGTCGAGGTGCATTGGAGCGACTGCGGTCAGATGTACGTGACCCCGGTCGCGGACGATCAGGTATGTGTTGCCCTGATCACCAGCCATAAAGAGCTGCGATTCGATGCAGCGCTGCCGAGCTTTCCTGGGCTCGCCGCAAGGCTGGAACAGGCTGAGATCATGGGAAGCACCCTCGGCGCAATAAGCGCATCTCGAACGCTTAGAGTTGTGCACAGTGGAAGTATCGCGCTCGTCGGTGAAGCGGCGGGGTCGGTTGATGCCATTACCGGCGAGGGGCTGGCCATCGCATTTCAGCAGGCGATTGCACTCGCGGATGCAATGCGTGCCGGCGATTTAACACCATATGAGACGAGTACATGCGAGAATAACTCGCATGCCGCGCCGGATGGCAGCATTGATGTTGCTGATGGACAATCGGCGTCGGCTGCGCCAGCGGGCCTTCCATGCACTCTGCTGTCGAGCCCGGTTCCTTCGAGCGCATGCTGGCCATGCACACGGGAAGTCTCTCGGCAACGGAGTTCGGGATCGGCTCAGGCTTGTCGTTCGGATGGCGCTTGTTAACCGCATGAGCAGTATCGGACACATGAAGGACGTCCCCATGGAAAGAGGCAATTCTGATCGCTTACGGCTGGTCCGACTGGCTGGCTATGTTGGGCTGATTTTTCTCTTCTCTAGCGCCGCCGCAGCACAGCAGACCCAGATTGCTCTCGACCCTGCCCAAACCAGGATCACCTGGACGTTGGGAGATGTGCTTCACACCGTGCACGGCACCTTCAAGATGGTAAGCGGTAATATCACTTTCGATACTCGAACCGGCAACGCCAGTGGAGAGATCCTGGTCGACGCCCGGACCGGAGAGAGTGGCAATCATGCGCGCGACAGCAAAATGCAAAGGGAAGTGCTGGAGAGTGCGCGCTATCCTGAAATCACATTTGTTCCCAAGCACGTGAGCGGTAGCCTGGCCGCGCAAGGCAGTTCGACGCTGCAAGTGCAGGGCGTATTCGGGATTCATGGCGCCGACCACGAGCTGACCCTGACGTTTCCGGTGCAAGCGCACGGTTCACGAGCGACGGCCACCACCAAGTTCGACGTACCTTATCAGGCCTGGGGCATGAAGAACCCCAGTACGCTGTTCCTTAAGGTAGACAACAAAGTGGAGATCAATATCGAGACGGTGGGAACGGTAGCGAACAGCGCAACGGCTACGGCCAGCCAACACTAGGACTGGATTTGCGACTTCAGACGTTCATGGCACGACGCGCCAAGGACAAAGACTCAGTCCAGAATCCCGCCGACCCGTGCATGTCGTCGACTACGGTAGTTAACGACGTCACGAACTGTTCGATCTGCTTTTCACTGGCGATGAGCGGCGGCGCCGACTTCAGCACCATGAAGTTGTTGCCGCAGATCTGAGTCAGTATCTTCTCCTGACGGAACAGTTTCATCACCAGCATCTGTCCGAACATTCCGGGATGGACTGCGCGAAAGGCTTCGAAGGAAAGCCGCAGCGTCAACTTCGAGGGAGCCCGAAATTCAATCCCGCTGAGCAGGCCCAAGCCAGGCGCTGCTTTGAACATCTCGTAAGGTTGCAGCGCCTCGGTGAGGCGAGCACGCAGCAGCTCTCCCAGATAAGTCGCACGCTTGCCGAGATCGTCGCCTTCCAGGACATCCAGGGTCGCCAAGCCCGCCCGCATCGCCAGCGCATTTTCGCCGTAGGTGGAAGTGTGCACGATCGCCCGCCGCAGGGAACTGTAGACCGCGTCGCTAATCTCGTCGGTCATGAGCACGGCCGCGACTGGGATCAGCCCGCCGCTGAGAGCTTTGGCCAGGATAACCATGTCGGGCTCGACCTGAAAGCTGTGGGCGGCAAGGAATTTGCCGGTGCGAAACATCCCGGTCTGCACTTCGTCGAGCACAAACATCGTTCCGTACTTTCGGCAGAGCGCCTGCACGTCGCGAAGATAGTCCGGCGAGGGAACTTTAATGCCGCCCTCGGATTGGATCGGCTCCAGGAAAAACGCCGCAAACTTCTTGCTGCGAAGTTTTTCCTCGACGGCCACGATGTCTCCGAAGGGAATCGCTTCGGTCTCGGGCAGCAGCATTCCGAATCCTTCGCGCCAGAACGCGTTGTCCATCAGGGATAGGGCGCCGCAGGTGAGCCCATGGAAAGCGCCTTCGCAATAAAGCAGCGCGTTGCGCTTGGTGGCGGCCCGGGAGAACTTGATGGCCAGCCTCGACTCCCTCACTGCCCGAACTTGCGAAAAAGACTTTCTTCAGGTTGCCGCCGGCGAGCTTGCATAGCCGCTCCGCCAATTCGCCCGCTAACTCCGGCACGTGACTCTGCAACATCGCCGGCCCGCTGCGATCCAGCTCTTCTTTCACGGCCTCAATGATTCGCGGATGATTGTGCCCGGTATTGTGAACGCAGTAGCCGGACAGGAAGTCGAGATAACGCTCACCCTCCTCGCTGAACAGTTCGGCGCCCGCGCAGCGCTGGTAGCGCACATTCATGTCGAGCAGGTCCAGCAGACGAACCCATTGCGGGTTCACGAACTCTGCATAAGAGGAAAGCTTCGAAACGACAGCGTGAGGCACGAAATAGCTCCCGGGGTTTGCTGTTTAGACACTATCAGATCACACCGATGAGGAAGCCTGGATGACACAAATGTAAGCGACGCGAAGTTTTTGCGCCGGAGCACCAGGGAGGCAATAGCGCAAGATTGGGCCGCGAAACCTGAGGGAACGCGATTCAGGCAACGGAAAAGGCCGGCCCCAATTCCGGGCGCCGGCCGCTGTATACCTGCAGAATTCTAGTGAGCATGTGATTTCGGGGGTGACGCCGCAACTGGCTGTGCAAGAAGAATAGAAACCGTGCCATCTCCGAAGTTGCCAATGGCAATATCAAGGCGGCCGTCTCCGTTGAAGTCGCCTGGCACTGCATCCCAGGGGATGTTGCCTGTCGGGAAAGAGACCGGTGCCTGAAACGTCCCGTCTCCATTTCCCAAAAATATGTCGACATTTTGGAAGCCAGCGACAACCAGGTCCAGTTTGCCGTCCTGGTTGAAGTCTGCAACCTCAACTTTGCCCGCACCGTTGGTAGTCGGATAGTCCACGTGCGGACGGAACGTGCCATCCCCGTTGCCCAGGAAAACCGAAACCGTTCTTGGGGATCCCTGGTTGGGAACTACGATGTCGAGTTTCCCGTCTCCATTCAGGTCCGCCACGGCGACCCCGCCGGGCTCACTACCCGCGGTGTAGTCAACGTGAGGCTGAAACGTGCCATCTCCGTTGCCAAGCAGAATGGAGATCGTATTTGCCCCCCAGTTCAAAGTCACCAGGTCGAGTTTGCCGTCTCGGTTGAAGTCGCCGACAGCCACCATGGTCGAGAAGCCTCCGGCTGGATATTCAACGGCCGGACCGAAGCTGCCATCCCCATTGCCCAACAGGATGGACCCACCAGAATCCGCAATTGCCAGGTCCAGCTTTCCATCACCATTGAAGTCCGCTGTGATGCCGTGGGTGGACCCGTTTGCCGGGTAGCTAACCTCAGGCAGGAACGTACCATCCCCCCGCCCCAGCAATATGGCGACACCTCCGCACGGTATAGCGAGGTCGAGCGGCCCGTCCCGATTGAAATCCCCAACGATGGCTGCTTGAGCACCGCCGCAGGCGGGGTAGTCTGTCGAATCCCGAAATGTACCATCCCCGTTTCCCAGCAGCACCGAAGCCGCGCCCGAGCCATCGTTGGCGAGAGCCAAGTCCAGTTTTCCATCCCGGTTAAAATCGGCGGTTGCTCCGAACTGAGGATCTCCGCCGACAGAATAGTCTGTGCGTTGAAACGAGAGTCTGGCGGTCGGATTGTTGATGGGCAGGAATAGCGGATTCGAGGTACCACCGCCCGGAGCAGGACTCACCACCGTCACGGTAGCAGTGCTGGGGCTAGCGATGTCTGAAGAGAGAATGAAGGCAAGCAGGCGCGAGCCGCTGACGTAAGCCGTGGTTCGGGGACTGCCATTCCAGTTCACAATCGAGCCCGGAACAAATCCTGTTCCATTGACGGTCAACACCAATGTCATGCCAGGCACACTGGGTGCAACGGCATCGGGAACCAGAGGTTGGCTGATGAAGGGCACAGGGTTCTGCGCGGTTATCATCAGGGTTGATGAGATCAGCAAGCGAGAACACCGACAATGCGAGCCTGGATACTGATCTTGTAGGTCATGAATGACCTCCTTTAGTGCGAACAAAGGGTGCACGGAGTAGTGGGTTTGGTGATGGTTACATTGAAGCCGGTCGAGTCGTCTTGGAAGACGCCGTCCTTATTGACGCCGAAGGAGATCACATCGCCGGCGTTCAGGAAAAGCGTGGAGAAATTGAAATTTTCCTGGCCACCCACCTGATTGGGATGTTGCGCGGGCGGGCCCAGGAGTTCGCCGCTGTAGATCAGCGTGCCATTCTCAAATACCAATCCGAGAATGCCGGTGGGATTGGTGTCGAGGATCTCGAAAAATCCGGAGATGTTGTAATACCCCGCGACGGGAGCCGTCCATCGCACAATCGTGTCTTGACCGTCATTTGGCCCCGGGTGAATAAGTAGAACGTTTGGTGGATCAACTACGCTCGCAAAATTAAGCCAGTTCCCGGTCGTATTGAACGATACCAATGGGTCGTGGTCAAAAATTTCCGCGGTCCAACAAACCACGCCACTTGCGCCCCAGATATCCGCGCAATCAGGGTTGTAGAAGGGGTACAGCGTGAACGAGGTCCCGGTAATCCCGTCGCCGTAGCTCCAGGCACCGTTGGGGTTGGACGAGCTAAAATCCCTGGTGGCATCCCAGGTTGTCCCCGTTGGCCCCGTCTGTGTAATGCTCACATAGGACAGGAAAGCCGTGTGGTCACCGGAGTTCATTCCCCTGAACTCCAGCGTGTGGCCGCCGCCGGTGCCGACCGTGAACGTGACAGTTTCGAGCGTGAACGGAGTGTAACTGGTCAAAGCCCAGGTCCCAATTACGTTGCCATCGATCAACGCCGCAACCGTCTGGTTGCCGTCGTACTGGCCGCTGCTGTATCGCGAGCCGAGGTAGAAGCTGAGAGTGTAGCTTCCGGCCAAAAAGCCTCCCACTGGTTGCGAGACAACATCCCCTCCGACCCAATATCCCTGCAAGAAGACGGCTTGGGTGAAGGGTAGGCCGATGAAGGGTGGCGGAAGGAAGGAAGTGCCTGGACCAGTGAGGCCAGCATTGATACCCAAGTTCCAACCGAAGCCGGGAGTCGAATTGTAGTCCTGATGCGGGGCGGGCGGCGCCGTGCAGCCTGTAGTCCCCTGGTAGGCGTAGCCATTACTACACACGATAGGCACGGCCCCAAAGTTGAAATTCACAATGGTAGGGTCGCCGAATGCGGCCGTGGCCACTATCACAAGAGTGAAAAGAAGAAAGCACCTGAGACGGCTCGACATGTCCCACCTCCAAGCGAAATGATTGATTAGGTATCGGAGAAGGAAGGTCGAGGGTCTTATTTCTCGCCGCGCGGTAGCGATGGCGTTGGGGTGGGAAAAAGGCCGGGGAAATCTTCTCCCGAGACACCCACCAGAATTTCACGCCCGGAGAGGCAAGTCTGTCAGTGACAGTTGCCGCATGCGCGCGTGATAAGGGGCGATCTCGAGCTTACTTTTCCTGTGTCGGTTGCCCTCCGGAACCATGAGGGTGGACCGGCAACCCTCTGATCGGCATCGAGAAAGAAACCCCATCCGGGCTAAACCAGCCTGGATGGGGCACCTCCGAAAAACGTAGATTGTGTGCGCGGGCTACTGCGCGGCGCGCTGGCTTTGGGCTTCGATTTTTGCGATATCGCCGCGAACATGATCGGCGCGCGGTCCTTTAGGCTCCTCCTGCAGAAACAGGCGGAACTCGACCAGCGCGTCCTGTTGCCGCCCCTCCTGCTGATAGGAGCGGGCCGCAATGTAATGGACAAACGATGGATGGTACTTCTCCGCCGAGTGCGCCTGGTGCGAGCTGGCGATGGCAGCCTCGAAATGACGGTTCATATATTCTGCGTCGGCCAGCAACATCAGGCTTTCGGCGTTGTTGGGCTCCACGCTCACCGCCTTTTGCAGCAACGTCTCGGCCTGCGGGAAATTCTTCTGTTGCAGGCATAACTTACCGTAGTTAACGAACGCTGCCGCGAAGTGGTCGTCTACCGCAATCGCCTTCTTCAGCGCCTCCTCTTCATGAGGAAGGTCATTGGTTTTGGCGTAGAGCACGCCCAGATTGTTGTAGGCGGTGGCATATTGCGGCGCAATAACCAGCGCCTTGTTCAAGTGCTCCAGAGCTTTCTTCCAGTTTCCTTCGGCCATCGCTTCATTGGCTTTGTCGACCTCTTTGCGGGCCTTTTGCGGAACGTTTAGATCGGAGGCGGAAACCATGCCGGAGTGGGAGGAGACCGGCTTGGGCCCGGACTCCGCCAACTGGCGCACGGAGATGTATTGCGACTGGGTAACTTTGCGTTGATCTACTTCGAAGGCGGGGCTATCGGTCGTCTCGATGCCATCCCCGCTGACCCGGACATGGTAATCTCCGACCTGGACACCCAGGAATTCGGCTTCTCCGATGTCATTGGTGTAAGTGGTGCCAACTACCTGGTCAACGGAGCCTGCCATCAACTGCACCTCCAGGTACGGTCCGGCATTGCGATCGTTGGACAGGACAACATGTATGTGTACGTTGCCGGCGGACGCCGGCCCTCCTCCTCCTCGGAGTTGAGCGCGGGCGCAAGTAAGCAGCAGAATAACCACGATAGAAGCGAGCCAACACCGATACTGCATAGTCGCCTCCTCGAGATCGCCGATTGGAGGAACGATCTCGCGAGTGCCGGGCTACATTGCAGCGAGCTTGGAGAATGCGCCCGGGTTGAGTCGCGGGCCGTGAGCGATTAGGTTGGGAGAGCGGTCGCCCCACGAGCCGCAGCGTAGTGGGCTGATTCTACACCTGCCGCGGGTCTTTGCAAGCGCGTAGTTTTGTCAAATTATTGTCTCGGCGAGAAATCGCGGGCTCACGCGCCGGGTGCGTCGGCGGCAGAGCTCGCGCGCTCGACAAGGAGCATTTCCATCCGCACGCGTTCTGCGAAGAACGCGTTTAATCTGTGCGCAGCGCCTTGACCGGATCGGTGGAAGCGGCCCGGGATGCGGGTAGGATGCTGGCGACGGCCGCGCAAAGTCCGAGCGCGAAAATGGAAATGGCGAGCACCACGGGATCCCAACTGCGGACTTCAAACAGCTTGGAAGCGATCAGGCGTCCCACGCCGACAGCGATGGGAATTCCGATCAGCAGTCCAATCGCCACCTGCAGAAACGCTCCGCGCAGCACCAGCCGTGCGATACGCAGGCGATCAGCTCCCAGCGCCATGCGCAGGCCAATTTCGCTGGTGCGGCGCGCAACCGTGTAAGCCGTCAGACCATAGAGGCCGATTCCCGCCAACAGCAACGCGATGATACCAAAGGTGCCGGCCAGCTGGGCGACCATCCGTTGCTGATCGAAGTTCATCGGCCACCTGCTGTTCCATACTTTGAATGGAAATGATGGTGAGGTTGGGATCGATTTCCGCCAGCGCCTTGCGCAGTTGCGGTTCCAGATTGCGCGTGTCACCGCGAACCTGCAGCTGGATTCCATTCATGAAGTGCGACTTCACTTCCAGACGCTGCATCAGCGGCTCGGAATAGTGCAAGTTCTGCTCCAGGGGCAAGAAAAACATGGCGCGCGCAGGACTGCTCCGGATCGGTATACTTGGCGTCTCGCACCACCCCTACGATCTCGTAGTCACCGGCGAAGCGCGACATGTCCATGCCGAAATGCTTGCCGATGGGATCTTCGTTCTTGAAGAACTGCCGGACAAATGCTTCGTTGACGATGGCTACGGCCCGTGATCCGGTGGTGTCGCTGTCAGAGAAATCGCGCCCACGAACGATGTTTTGTCCGATGGTGGAGAAATATTGGCGGCTCACCCGATCCCAGGAAGAAGCATTCTCCTCGCTCGGCTTGGGATCGCCTCGTGCCTTCTACCGCTACCATCTCGCCCCAATTTTCGCCGGCTAGCGGACTGTAGAGCGCCAGACTGGCTTTCTGCACATTCGGCAATTGCACCAGTCGATCCTCGATCTCCCGATACAAGGCATCCAGGCGCTCCGGAGTGTAGGTGGGCAGCGGCGGATTGATGGCAACGCTGATGCGATTCTGGCTGGCGAAGCCCAAGTCCTGATGTTCCAGATTGCGCAGACTGCTGGTGAGCAGGCCGGCGCACGCCAGCAGGACGAGCGAGAGCGCAGCCTGGCCGATGATCAGCATTTTCTGCGGCAACGACGACCGGTCTTGCGTGCTGCGGTTCGCCCCGTGCAGCGCCTCGGCGGGATCGGAATGCGACGCGAACCAGGCCGGCACGACTCCAAAGACAATTCCGGTCAGAAGCGAGAGCAGGAACGCGAACCCCAGCACCGGCCACGAGGGCGCGGTGCTGATGGGCGTGAAGGTTGCGCTGCGGAATGCCAGCGCCAGCATAAAGCGCGCGCCCAGATAGGCGACGGCGATTCCCAGCACGCCGCCAAACAACGACAGCAGCACGGCCTCGGTCAGTTGCTGGCGGATGAGGCGCTTGCGCGAAGCGCCCAGGGCGATACGCACCGCGGTTTGCATCCGTCGCGCCGTTCCGCGGGCCAGCAGCAGGTTGGCAATATTGGCGCAGGCGATCAGCAGTACGGTTCCGCAAACTGCCAGCAGAATGCGCAGGCTGGTGCCGTAGCTTTCCTTCATCGCGGTAATGCCGCCGCCCGCGGGCGTCAGGCGAATGTACTTGTGCGGAATGTCGGGCTCGATCTGCGGCCGAAACTCGGCAGGAATCTGATCTTCATTGTGCAGCCAGCGCTGCAGCACCGGCGTCAGTCGCGCCGGCAGACCTTGTACGCTTGCGCCCGGATGCAACCGGCCGATGACATACAGCCAGTTCGACTGATTGCTCTTCATCAGCGCGTTCTGGCCGTCGAACAGGATCTCCTGCTGCAGAGGCAGCCAGAAATCGGGTGGATCGCTGCGCAAGGTGTCGCCGAAAAATCCCGGCGGCGCAATACCAATCAAAGTTACCGGCTGTCCTTGAATGACAAACGTCGACCCGATAAGGCTGGGATCGGAACCATAGGACTGCTGCCAGGTGCGGTAGCTCATCACCGCGGTTGGCGGGGCGGACTGCTTGTCATCGGCAGGCGGTGATCACGCGTCCCGGCGAAAGCTCCGATGCCCAGGACATGGAAGTAACTTCCGGTCACGAACTCAATGTGCAGCGGCCGGGCCACGGTGTCTTTGCGAGACACTGCGAATGCTGTAGATCGACGGCGAGGCTTGGAACGCGGTCGTCTCCTCGAACTCTGGCGCAGCAGCGGTCAGGCGCTGATAGAGCTGGTAAGAAAATATGCTCCAGTCGTCATCTTCCCATCCCTCAATGCAGCACTCTTGCGTGTCGCCAATGCGATAGAGTTGCGCCGGATCGGCGACCGGCAAGCGACTTCAGCATGATGGCGTGCACCAGCGTGAAGATGGCGGTGGTCGCGCCAATGCCGATGGCAAGGGTCAGTATGGCTGTGAGGGTGAAGGCGGGGGCCAGACGCATCTGCCGCAGAGCGTACCGCATGTCCTGAAGGAGGTTCTGCACGGGTGTGTCCTCTTTCCGGCTGTACGCGAGCCGGGAGACAATTGTTCCGCGTTTGGTTCGAAGCCTTCAGACGTCCATTATTGAACAACTGATGCGCGGCAACTTCCGGAAGCGAGTTTACTTGCAGGCCGGTACAGTCGCGGCGTTGCCCGAATGATGCACACCGTCAACTATGCGCTACTTAGATCGGAAAGGCATTGCGGGATCGGACTCGTGATTCCGCTAATCGTAACGGGTGGGCATACACGTCGGCAGGCACCCGTGGTGGTAGACATAAATCGCCAAACAGAAAACAACGATGGCGACGGCCGAGGCTAGCAGCGATTGCACGATCAAGTGTCTGATGAAGTGACCTTTCGCCTTGCAGGAAGCCATCTCCATCAGCAGATTCACCGTCACGCCGCACAAAGCCACACAAATTCCCAGGAGACCGAGCGCGCGCCCCAAGCCGCCGACGCCTTCCACGAAGAACGACGCGAGAAACAAGCAAGCACCGATGCCGCAGATTACTCGGGGTACCAGGTGCAAGCCGGCAAAGAAGGCCGTCGGCTTCAGTTCGGCGGAGTCCATACACCGCTGATCATAGTTCCGATCAAGGCAAAGCTCAAGAAACCGTAGGGAAGGAGCTGTTTCAGACTTCCGGTGCCTTATTGACGTCACTGTGATCTCAGTTTCGTTACCCTTGAGGGGGGTAACCTACCCAATTAAAACCGCGCTATCCATTTTACTTTCAGCAGCTTATCCCAACGTGGCAAGTGGTGTGAAGATTCTGGAAAATGCCACAGCATTCTGGAATCCTCAGGGCCCTCTTCCAGCTTATTCTGGCTCTCGGCTGATACCGCTAGCACTCCCATCTACTGCGGTAATGCCTAATTCCTGGAGGAAATCTAAATGACAATCGCCACTTTGAAGAATCTGCTGCGGGACGAATCCGGTCAGGACCTGATCGAGTACGCTCTGGTGGCAGCCTTGATTGCGCTCGGTGCCATCACCGCCATGAACGGTCTCGCGACCGGCCTCAGCGGTGCTTTCAGCAAGATCTCGAGCACCCTCACCGCTTCTGCCTAGGGACAACCATCCCGGCCAGCGCTCGAGCTTTAGCGCCGTGCCGATCCTCCGTACATGAGCTGTGGGGCAGTGACTAGGGGCCGCCGCCTCACAGCTCCGAGGGGATCTTCATCTCCAGTGCCCCCGTTCCGCATCGTCGGTATTGTTCCGATGCTGTTGAGACGCCACAGGAGGCGCCCAATGAAAATGATCCTCAACAACCTGCTGCGCGACGAGTCCGGTCAGGATCTGATCGAATACGCTCTCGTAGCTGCTTTGATCGCATTGGGGGCGGTGGCCGCGATGGGCACCGTCGCCACCGGAATCAGCAATGCGTTTTCCGCAGTCGCCAGCGATCTGTCGGCTGCCATAGCCTGACCTCGCTCCGGCCATGGCGGCCAAAACCGTCATAGCCGATTTGCTTCGTCTGCAAGTTGTTGGGCGGGGTTCAGGAGACACCGCCCGGCGCTTGCCTTCCCAGGGGCCGTTCCGGGATCCGTTATCCGGGCAGGGACGGTGTGCGGCTCGCGATGTGGTGGAACTGTCCCAGCCATGCAACATGAAAGTTACCGCATCGGGAATCTCCCATCGTCGATCATTCGGCCGATACCCCCCTCCCCCTCCCATTGCAAAATCCTCAAACGAAACAAGTTGTTTACGTGTAATCCCGTAAAATATTGAGCCCCAGGAGTTTATAGGTAAAAATCTTGATTTCAAAAGGGTTAGCAATGCAAGACGCACGCGCGGAGCCGAACAGGCTTCGGGGCACGGGCCGAGCCGTGGCAATCGGCGAAGGGTTGTGCCGTCGCACAAAGCCGGCTCTGACTTTGCCCCAGGAAGTCAGTCTCTCATTGCTTCCGGGCCCTGGCACGGCAACCCTCCTTTCCTTCACGAAAGCGCATTCCAATCAGCTCGGGCGGCGGGCGCACCTGCCCCAACCTACCAGCGTACCGCGCCTGGTCCAGCTGTCAAGTTACGAAGGTACTAGAACCTCGGTTCGCCTATGACCCTGCCTCCAGATCCGCAAAGCGGCAAGGCATCCCTGATGATGATCGAGGGCGGTCTCACTCTCCTGGTCGCCATTGTGGCATTCGGCTGGCCCGGGCTGGGTTCAGGATTTTTCTCGCGCAGCGAAAAACTTTTTGCCCGCTTAGCGCGCAGACGCGGGTTGTCTGTTGCCGTCGTCGGCCTCACTACTCTTCTGCTGCGCCTGGCTGTGCTTCCCGTATGTCCTGTCCCCCATCCATTTCTGCCCGACGATTTCAGCTTTCTGCTGGCGGCGGACACCTTCTCTTCGGGAAGATTGACCAATCCCACGCCCGCAATGTGGGTTCATTTCGAGACCATCCACGTCAGCATGCAGCCTACCTATATGTCGATGTACTTTCCCGCACCAGGGCTGATACTGGCGGCGGCGAAGGTGCTGACCGGACATCCCTGGTACGGCATTTTATTGATGAGTGCCTTGATGTGTGCCGCGATTTGCTGGATGTTGCAGGCGTGGCTGCCGCCCACCTGGGCGCTGCTGGGCGGAATGCTGGCGGTGCTGCGCATCGGCCTCTTCAGCTACTGGGTCAATACCTATAGCGGCGCAGGCACCATCACGGCCTTTGCCGGCGCGTTGCTGCTGGGCGCCCTGCCGCGATTGCTCAAGACTCCGCGTCTTCGCTACACCATGTTGATGGCCCTCGGGGCTGCACTCCTGGCTACCACGCGCCCCTACGAGGGTCTTCTGCTTTGCTTGCCGATAGCGGCGGTGCTAGGACACTGGCTATTCTTTGGCAAGAGGCGCCCCAGCCTCCCCTCGCTGCTTCGCCTCAGCGCCGCGCCGCTGGCCTTGGTTCTGGTAACCGCCGCCTGGATGGGCTACTACAACTATCGCGCCTTTGGCAGTCCGCTTACCCTGCCCTACACCGTGAATCGCAACGCGTACGCCATCGCGCCCTATTTTGTCTGGCAATCAGCCCGGCCCGAACCGGTCTACCGGCACGAAGTTATGCAGCGTTTTTATAATGAGGGCGAACTTATCGACTACCAGAGAATTCATGCCCACTTTTTCCATCAAAATCTAATCAAGGTACTTGAGGGCACTTTATTCTTCGCGGGCTTCGCTTTGTTTCCGCCGCTGCTGATGTTTCGCCGCGTGCTGATGGACCGGCGTACCCGCTTCCTGGTTGTATGTATGGCGGTCATGCTGGCGGGCATGGCTATCCAGATATTTCTGATCCCCCATTACCTGGCTCCGTTCACGGCAATCTTCTATGCGCTTGGTCTACAGGCGACACGCCATCTGCGGCTGGCAAGAATCGATGGCCGGGCGGTTGGGCTGGGCTGGGTACGGATGATGGTGGCACTTTGCGTTTTACTCGCCGGAGCACGGTTACTCGTCAAGCCCATTGATCTGAGCCTCCCCGAATGGCCAGCGTCCTCATGGAGTTTCAATTGGTATGGCCCGCTCGACTTCGGCACCGAAAGAGATCACATTGAGGCGGAATTAGAACGACTTCCTGGAAAGCAGCTGGTAATGGTGAGATATTCTCCTCACCACGCTCTTCTCGATGAGTGGGTCTATAACGCGCCAGACATCGATGGCTCCAAAGTAATCTGGGCGCGAGAGATGGATGCCGCCAACAATCTGGAACTGATTCACTATTACCCGGACCGCCAGGTTTGGCTGGTGCAACCAGACCTGCGGCGGCCAGAAGTCTCTCCCTACCCCGTGCCACAGATGACCGCTGCATCTGCCGGAACCCAACTCGTCTCAAGCTATCCAAGTACTGGAACTAAGGTAGGGAGATGAAGAATTGATGCCCGGAAAGAATCGCACGTCCCGTTTTGTCGCTGTGGCGATCGGAGTGGTTGTGCTGTATTACGGCGCCATCTTCGCCCAGAGCAGACAATCTCTTTTTTCCGGCGCATCGGATTTCTCCTGCTTCTATACAGCGGGGAAAATCGTTTTGTCCGGACAAGGTAATCTCGTTTATGGATACAAGATACAGAGAGAGGCGCAGGCCGACTTTCTCAGGAACGTTAGCTTTCGCAAAGGTCCGTTACTCTACAATCACGCGCCGTTTGAGCTGCTGGTATTCGTTCCGCTTGCTCTTCTTTCCTATTCCCATGCCACAATTGTCTGGTACTGCTTCAATATCTGCGGGCTGCTGCTGGTTCCTTGGTTACTGCAGACGCGATTGACATTCCTCAAGCAGCAAATCCCCTACGCGGTGCTTGCTCTGGCATTCTTTATGCCTGCGAATATTGCACTTCTCCAAGGTCAAGACTCTGTTTTGCTGCTGCTGTTGTTTACCCTGGGATTCATGCAACTCGCAGCAGGCCACGATGGGAGGGCCGGCTGTATTTTCGCGCTCGCCATGTTTAAGCCGCAGTTTGTCCTGCTGCTTCTTCTCGTCATGGTAATTACCAGGAAGTGGAATCTACTGCGTTTTTTCTTCGGAACCTGTTGCGCACTCCTGGCAATTTCAGCCGCGCTGGTGGGATGGCGCACGGCGATTGCCTTTCCGCGTTTCTTGATGGAGTTCAGCCAGCTGCCTCCGGCCGTGGCAGGCGCTTACCCCGATGCTATGCCGAACATCAGGGGCCTTGTTTATGCCGTGTTGAACGGCGACTTTTCGCCCGGATTCGTACAAGCTGCAACCCTGGGGTTCTCCACCGTCTTGCTGCTGCTGGTCGCGATCGCCTCCTCTCGTTATCGCCATCCAATCTCGGCAGTCAACTTCTCTTTAATCGTGGTGGGTAGCCTAATAGCCAGTTATCACCTGAACGTCCACGATCTGACTCTGCTGATACTGCCCATTTTCTTAGTGGCAGATTACGTTGGCGCGCACGGCCTCTCCACGGCTCGAGCTCTGCTGGTAATGTCTGCGGGATTGGTCTTTATCCTTCCCTCGTTGCTGCCCCCGCCGCCGATCACCGTGGCCGCGCTTTTGTTTTTCCTGGCGCTGCTGCTAAGGGAAAGCCTGCGTCCGGAGGCATGCGGTAGTTTCCGATTACTCGCGGAATCCGAACGCCGATTCGAGCGGACGAGGCGAGCAATCTTGCCCGTCAGCGGGTAGAGACGACGGCGGCAATGTCCTGTGGCTGGCGCGGGCCGGAGCTAAAGACTCGGAGAAAAGTTCAGAAGTTCGACGCAACCATAGCCGTCTCGGCAATCAACTTCTCCCTAATCGTGGTGGGTCATGCAATCTCAATTCACTAATCGCACCTCATGGCTAATTCTAGCTGGAGGTGTTCTCACTATCGCGGCCGCGTTCTACATGGTCACCAGTTCCTACTCGAGCCTCCCGTTCCTCGACGGATGGGTTCAAATCCAGACCGCCGCTAACGGGACTAGTTCTCTATCTCCGGCATGGCTTTGGCAGCAGCACAACGAGCACCGACTTGTCATCCCTAAGGTGTTTCTGGCCATTGACCTGCACTACTTCCACGCGACTCAAATCTTTCTGCTGGCCAGCATCTTCGCCATTCAATTGCTTCACCTCGCGCTGCTCACTTGGAGCATGTATGTTCTCGGTGGCTGGCGAGGGTCGCTGTTGCTGTCTGGTTTCGGACTCGCGGCTTTCTGTCTGTTCTGTCCATCGCAATGGCAAAACTTCGTTTGGGGATTTCAGGTCTGCTTTGTCCTTCCGCAGCTACTTGCCACGCTATCCTTTGTCGCTTTGATCTACGGTCGAGATTCGCTGAAGTGGCTGGCTGCCTCAATCGGCGCATCTCTGGGCGCGACATACTCGCTTGCCAGTGGCAATCTCCTCTGGCCACTACTTTTGATCGCTGCTTTTTACCTTCGCTTGCGCCTTCGAAGCATGCTTGTGATCGCAGCTAGCGGAGCCGCAAGCACCGCCCTCTACTTGCACAGATACGTTCAACCCACTCAACATGCCAGCCCATGGGCATCTCTTCATTCCCCTACCCAGCTAATGAGCTACTGGATTGTGTACTTCTTCAGCACTTGGGCGCATGCCGGAATGCACGGCGTCGAGACGACCCTTGTTGTTCTGGCGCTCTTGCTGATAGCCTCGTTCATCCGCACCCTGCCAGGCGTTGCCGCCTTCCGTCCATTCGCGTATCTGCTTTTGTTCCTGATGGCCTTCTATCAGGCAACCTCTCTGGTTACGGCGGCCGGCAGGATCAACTTCGGAGTCGAGCAGGCACTGGAGTCGCGCTACCAAACCGTTGCTCTTCTCTTCTGGTGCTGCCTCGGACTCCTTATTCTTGGTTCGGCGTGCTATTCCAGAGGAGCGATGCCGAAGGCCTATCTTCTCGCCCAAGCGCTGGTGATCTGCATACTTATCCGAGGAGCTATTCTCTATCCCTATCCGCTGGCTGCAACTAGATTCCACAACCTACAGCAACAGGCAGTCGCCGAATCACTGGCGGGAGGGGCGGACAAGATCACGACCTGCGCGGGCTGCGCTGATATTGAGGGTGCTCGCAGACTCACTTCGTACATGCGAGACAACCATCTGTCGATTTTCTACTGACCAGCTATTCGCTACAGATCTTGCTTTAGGCTCTCAGTGACAATAGAAACTGATCGTTGTGTGTTCGCACTCGCGCTACTGCCTGCAAACCGGTATATAGCAATCGACAGGTCGCGCTTATGTCATAACCTGCGGACAGCCAAAGATTCGGCTCCGAGAAAGGTTCAGAAGTCCGACAGAACCATAAGTGACAAGCAACGCCACAAGCGGTTCGATAGGATGACGATAGAAGCTCTCGCTATGCGTCACATAGTAGGGAAGCGGAAACAGGAATAAGGCGGAAACAAATAGAGCAAGGCCCGCGACGCGGTTACGCCACATCAGGAAAAGTCCCGTAAAAGCCAGCAGCGACAGGCAAGCTCGCCAGACCGGACCATACGTTTCGGACGCGGTCCAGAAGTAAACGATTCTCGCCAGGGTAAGACGCACGAACTCCGCCGGATGTTGACGAATGAAATCAAAAGCCATCTGCTGCCGGGACGCACAATATCCAGCTTCGCCCATAGCCAGATACGCCTGCAGTTCTGGTGAACTGTGCGTAGGATCGAGCGATTCGTCGACGGGGCCGCTTACGCCGGGATGATTTCCGTACCACAGGTTGGGCCCGAAGTTGCTCCGCATCGGTATTACCTTCTGAAAGATCACGTAGTTGCGGATGGACCAGGGCAGCAACACTGCGGCAAACAACGCTAACGCAATAACCGCCTGCCGCCGAAGCTCGCGGCCTCGCTTATGCAAAAGAGCCGCCACGCTTAACGGCATAAGCGTCAACAGCGCAGTATTCGTCAGCCCGGCGAAACCCCAAAGCAGCCCGTAGAGTATCCAATCCCGCTTCCTCGCAGGCGACTCGTTTAAACGAAGATGCAACAGCAGTGCCAGCATCACCAGCAGGGCAGAAAGGCTGGACTCCCAAATCCTCACCGCAAATGCAATGGCCGCGAGATCCATGGCCCACAACATGGAAGCCCCAAAGCCGGCCATGGGGCCGAAACAGCGTACTCCGATGCGGTAAATCAAGGCCGTCGTCAGCGTCGCGAAGATGATGTTCAAGACGATCAGGCACCATAGCGACGCCAGCGAGTAGATTCCTAATACCTTGAAAACCGCCGCGACGATGATCGGGTAAACCGGAGGGAGCCAGGCCGTGGGTCCGCTCCGGATCCCGTAAGGCGAGCTAAAGCCATGCCCGCTGGCGATCGAGGCGGCGATATAGCAGGATTCGAAACCTCGGTAGACTCTTGCCGCGCCGTAATGGAATACGAAGTAGCCGGCCACGATCAGCCTTAATAGAGCTGCCGTGCCGCAAACAAAGATCAGGGTCGGCAGGGACGAGTTTTTGGCTGCCTCCTGCCTTCTTATGGAAGGAATCTTATCTTCGCGAACTATCGGTGCCAGGTTCGGCGCCAGGTCGGGTGTGCGCAGCTCGACCGGCCAAGCGCGCTCCCCACTCACGGCTTGCTCGTCGTTGACTGCATGCCGGGAGCGGCTATTGTCGGCACGGTGATGGTTTCCTCTCCCACTGGTCGGAACATCAGGCCGTGACTGTAGATCTGGGTGGGCAGAACTTGAAGAGTCACGAAAGCCAGATAGAAGACGGCCACCGGCAGCAGCAGCATTAAGCGCCCATTGCCGCTCACCTGGTTGGCCACGGCCATGAAGGCCAGGATTCCCAACGGCACCACGAAGCAGAAGTAGAAGGGAACGGAAAACGGAAACTGCACCAGGCTGCACAGTCCCGCCACCGCCATCAGCAGCATCAGTTGTGAGGTCTGCTTACCGTGCGAAAATCCTCCCAGCAACAGCACCACTCCGATGATGATGGTCAGCGGAATGGCTGTAGCCGCCGAGACCCACACCCAGCGGGCAAAGTCCGGACTGCGCAGCGATTGATTCAGAGCCAGCGCTGCCAGCAGGCAGATGGCGGTGAACGCCCAGAGCCGCAGCGTCTCCGATCGCACCTGCGCATTGATCGCCAGAATCGCCAGCAGCGGCACGCAACACAGCGCTCCCACCGGATGGATCGCGGTATGGAACGAGGGTTGCCAGGCGACGATAGGCTTCACAATCACATCCAGGATCAACGCTCCCAAGGTTCCGCTGGAAATGTAGCCTCGCAGGAAAAACGCTACCGGCAGCAGCGCGCCCAGCAGCAACGGGAGCACGCGGCCCGCCATCTGCCACAGCCGCACCGGAACCGGGAAGCGGGGCATACCCCACTCCCGCGCGATCAGCAGGAACGACAGCGCAATGCCGGGAAAAGCGAAGTGGTAGGCCTCAGTCACGTTGGCCTTGTTGCGCAACAACAGCAGCAGCATGATGTCGAATCCCACCAGCACCAGCGTCAGCAGCACCGAATAGGACACGTCGGGAACATAGGATTCGCGCACCTGCACCTCGTCCTGCACGTTCTGCTCGTCGAAGATCAGAAACAGCAGCGCGGCGATCAGGAAGTACATGCCGGAAATCTTCGCCAGGCACGACAAGCCGGCCAGGATTCCCGCCAGAAAGACCCAGCGCGAGCGGTGGGTTTCGATGTACCGGAACAGGGACGCCGTCCCGAAGGTAGCAAAGTACAGGCCATACCATGAGCCCAGCGGGCTGGGGCATACCGGGACACTCCACACCACGGCCAGCAGGGTGAGCAGCGAGGCGGTTGCGGTCGAGCTCATCTTGTAGGCGATGTACCAGAAGGCCGGCACCCAGGCGACGAAGAACACCAGCAGCATCAGCCGCAGGGAAAGGACGCGGTCGCCGAACAGGTACAAGGCCAAGGCATGCAGATCTTCCAGGCCGCCAGTGTAGGCGTCGGAAAACTGAACGTGCGGCCGCTCGCCGTGCAGCACCCGTTCGGCGATGTGAGCCTGGGCGAAATCGTCCGCGGGATCAAATCCCACGTTGAGTCGCGCCAGCAGCAGCAGAGTGCTGACCACAATTACCGCCAGCAACAGCCACTGGGAATGCCCGCACGCCGCCGGCGGATCGCCACGCGTGCAAGCGCCACCCTGGGCCGCGACGCTCGCCATCGCCCGATGTCCGTAGTCCCGCATGTCTTCCTCGCCGCCGGCTTCGCTAGCTGGCTCTAGTGGTGGTGGTGATCACCTGTGGCGTCTCGCTCTCGCGCGCCTCGATCACGTGCGCTTTCTTGTAGGCAATGCGCATGATCAAGATGCCGGCAGCCAGTCCAGCCAGAAATCCTGCAAATACGCGAATGAACATCAGGCTCATGGTCTTTCTCCTTTAAGTGACCTGGTGGTCGGGTTGGTCGAATCATTCCCGCGCGAACCGGGCGTAGCGCCGGCGCGCGAGTGCAGCTTGCTGAATCTAGGGATCGGCCGGACGCCGTAGCGCCAGCTGATCATTAACCTGGGTTTGGCTTTCCCGAATCGCGCCCACCGGTAATTCCAGCACCTTGTGGGTTTTGAAGCCGACCGCCGCGATCCGAAACGGCCCTAAGCCTTCCCAAACGCCGCGCACGCAATAGTCGCGATCCAAAGCCACGACGTCGATGGGAAAGCGCATGCCGAAAGTGTGTACCCCGGACGACGGCTCGATCAGCAGACCGTCTCCTGGAGCTAGCCCGGAGTGCCCCAACAATCCCACCAGCCGCGACAAAGCTGTGTTGGCGATGTGGATCTCCGAACCCAGCACCGTGCCCCGGGTAAGATTGGCGATTTCCACCTGCCGGGAATTCTGCATAGTTTTACCCCGCGCTTATGCCATTTTTTTGCGGCGCATGACCAGCACGCCCAGTACCACGATGAACAACACTCCCGAGATAACGCGAATCAGAGTGACGCTTTCCATTTGTTTCTCCCTTCTAAAGTTGTTAACTCGAACTGTGAATCCCAATTACTTGAAGACTCCGTTTAAGCTCCTCATGATGGTGATCATGGCCGGCCCCAGCAGCACGATGAAGATGCTGGGAAAGATAAATAGCACCAGCGGAAACACCAGCTTGACCGTGGTTTTCGCTGCCAACTCTTCGGCCTGCTGGCGACGCTTCATGCGCATGCCGTCGGAGAACGTGATCAGCGCCTTGGCGATTGGCGTACCGAAGCGATCGGTCTGCGCCAACATGCCGGTGAAGGCCTTGATCACGTCCAGCTTGGTGCGATCGCCCATGCTGCGCCAGGCCTCGATTCTGCCTTTGCCGGCGCGCTGTTCCAGATTGATCTGGGTAAATTCCTCGGCGATTGGGGGATGGCTCAGGGAGAGTTCCTGCCCCGAGCGCAACAACGCCTGATCCAGTCCCAGTCCAGCTTCCACGCAGATCACCAGCAGGTCGATGGCGTCAGGCATGCCCAGGCGAATCTTTTCCCGCCGCATGCGGATGATTTCCGTGAGCACCAGGTCGGGAGCGAGAAAAGCCAGCGCGGCCAGGGCGATCATCCAGAAGGTCGTGTTGCTGGGAATGAAGCTGGCTCCCACCAGCGCCGCTAACGGACCCAGAAGCCGGAGCGCGAAATAAAGGTCGGCATCGCCGGGATTGCGCAGTCCGGCGGCGACAAACCTTTCTCGCAGTTTGGGATTGTCGCGCAAGCCGAGCGAGGTTCGCAGGAAGCGAAAGATCTTGAGCAGGCTTTGGGTCGGCGATTCTTTCGGCTGATCTTCAAAGAAGGTGATGCGGTCGCGCGTCAGGTCGAAGACGCGCTTGGCTTGCCGCGAAGGGCGCAGCATAAACAACACGATGACCAGCGCATTGCCGAAGAATGCGGTCACCACGATACTGATCTGAAGCAGCGGATGCATGTCTGCCTATACCTTCACGTTCACGATCTTGCGAATGATGATGCCGCCCACTAACATCAAAGTAAGTCCCGCATAAATCAGCTTCCGTCCCAGGGGATCTTCCACCAGAATCTTGGCGTAGCCATGATTTGAAATATTGATCAGGAAAAACATGATGAGGGGCAGCAGTCCCAGAATCACTCCGGTCAGGCGGCCCTGCGCGGTGTAAATGCGCACTTCGCCTTCGATCCGTATGCGGTCGCGGACCACGGCCACGGTGCGGTCGAGAATGTCGACCAGATTGCCGCCGGTTTCTTTTTGCACCAGCATGGCGGTCACCACGAATTGCAAGTCAGCGGAAGGCACCCGGCGCGCCAGTTGCAGCAGTGCGTCGCGATGCGGCAAGCCAAAGTTCTGCTGGCGGTAGACTTCGCGGAATTCGGTGCGTACGGGTTCGCCAGCTTCCTGGCCGACAATCTCGATGGCTGCGCTGAGCGAGTGTCCGGCTCGCAGCGCCCGGCAGACCAGGTCGATGGCATCGGGCAGCGCCTGATTAAAGCGGCGCAGCCGGCGGGCCCGCTTGATGTGCAGCACAAAGAAGGGCAGCGAGGAGAACAGGATTCCCAGCACGATGGCGACGGTCGGGTCGGGCAGCCAGAAGTAGGCCACCACGAAACCAAAGACGGACGAGGCCACGGAGCTGGCCAGCACCATGGGCACGCTCCACGAACTCTCCGCCTGCGTAATCAGCAGCTCGATGCGATGGGCTAGATTCCAGCGTTTCAGCAGATTGTCCAGCCAATCGATCTCGCTTAATTTCGTACGCTTCAAAAACTCCGGCATGCCTTCGCCCAGATACACTTCCGGCGTAGCTACTACCTGGATACCGGCAATGCGGCCTTCGATGGTGCGATCGGTGGCCGTGGGACGGGTCAGCAGCAGCAAGGCCGACAACGTCAGCAGCAGAACGCACGCGAAGACTACGATGATCACAAGCATGAACTGCCTACCCTTGTCCTAGTTATCCACCGGATATCCAAACGAATTAACTGCAACGCAAATCATTACGGCGATGAATGACATAAAGCCTGCGATGATGGAGATCAACATTTCGTGCCTCCTCTTCTAGACCTCTTCCGACGCATCCAGCAGACTCATCGGAATCGGAATACCTGACGCTTTCAGCCTTTCTGCAAACTTGGGAACGATGCCGGTGGCATAGAACCGGCCCAGCACTTTGCCGTTCAGCCCGATGCCCCGCTTCTCGAACAGGAAAATGTCTTGCATGCTGACCATGTCGCCGCTGGTGCCGGTGATTTCGGTGATGTGCGTGACCCGGCGCGCGCCGTCGCTCAAGTCGCGAGACCTGCACGATCAGCTGCACGGCCGAGGCAATCTGCTGCCGCACCGCTTTCTCCGGCAGATTAAGGTTGGCCATCATGCACATGGTTTCGATACGCGACAGCGCATCGCGCGGGCTGTTGGCGTGCACCGTGGTGATGGAGCCGTCATGGCCGGTGTTCATGGCCTGCAACATGTCCAGCGCTTCTTCACCGCGCACCTCGCCCACCACGATGCGATCGGGGCGCATACGCAGGGCGTTGATCACCAACTCTCGCTGGCGGACGCCGCCTTTGCCTTCGACGTTGGGAGGCCGGCATTCCAGGCGCACCACATGGTTCTGCTTCAAACGCAGTTCGGCGGAATCTTCGATGGTGACGATGCGTTCCCGCTCGGAGATGAATCCCGACAGCACGTTGAGCAGCGTGGTCTTGCCGGCGCCGGTGCCGCCGGAGATGATGACGTTCAGCCGAGCCTTTACCGCCTTCTGCAGGATGTCCAGCATTTGCGGGGTGTATTCGCGATATCCCAGCAAGTCTTCCGCGGTCAAAGGAGTGGTGCCGAAACGGCGGATGGAGAGAATGGGTCCGTCCACCGCCAGCGGAGGAATGATCACGTTCACGCGCGAGCCATCGGCCAGACGCGCATCCACCATGGGCGCCGACTCGTCCACGCGCCGTCCCACGCTGGAGACGATCTTGTCGATGATGTGCATCAGGTGCGTGCTGTCTTTGAAGGCGACATTGGTCTTCTCCAGAATTCCGCCGCGCTCGACGTAGACCGAGTCGTGGGTATTGACCAGAATGTCGTTCACCGTCGGATCCTGCAGCAAAGGCTCGAGCGGACCCAGCCCGAAGACTTCGTCCAGCACCTCGTTGGCAATACGCTCGCGTTCGCTGGCGCTGAAGGGCACTCCCTGTTCGCTCACCAGCGGCAGGATGATGGTCAGTAGCGTCTGCCGCGCGCGTGCGTCCTGCATGAACAGCAACTTCTCAAGATCGACTTTCTTGATCAGCTCGCGATGGACGGCCGACTTCACTTCCTGCTGCGCCCGTCCCAGCACTGGCTTGGCAGCGTGATCAAACAAACCGCTCGCCCGACCCGTACTCGTCGGCAACGTAACTGTGGCCATATCAGCCAAGATTCCTCCGCATTCCGGTTAAACTGTTGGCGTTCATTTCATCTCCAAAGCGAAAACCTGCGCTTGGGTTCCTCGGCCACCAGCTCCGGGGTTATCGGTAGCAGGCTGGCCGCCCACTTCTTCATTTGCAGGGCAAACTCGATCTTGCGCTCCGGCGAAACCGGAGTACCGGTGTTCATGGCGCGCATTAACTCCGTCGTATTGTTGGGAACGGTGATCGATACCGGTTGACGAACCGCCTTCTCGATCTGGTCCAGAGTCACCGCGCCTTCCGAGCTGAACCGATTCACCACGACTTTCAGTTTCGAGGGCGACACGCCGACCTGCGACAGGCGATCGACGTAGCGCGACAGATCGCGCAACGCCGGAACATCGGGAGTCGTGACCAGGTACAGCTCGTCACAGCAATCCACGGTGACCAGGTTCAGGTCGCTCAGGCCAAGCGGGCAGTCGATGATGACGTATTCGTAGACATCCGCCAGAAAACGCACGGCGCGCTCGACCGCATCCAGCGGTACATTCAGGGCGCCGTTCAGGGCAATTGGGCCGGGCAGTATGTCGACTCCGCTGGAGTGGTGAGCGACAAAGCCCGCCAGCAGCGTGGGGTCCAGGCGGGTCACGTTGCGCACCAATTCGTAGAAATCGTAAGTAGGAGCGTCGTGCCCCAGGTACAAAGCCACATGTCCCAGGTGCGGGTGCTGGTCCACGACCAGGGTTTTCTTGCCAAACGAGTGCGCCAGAAACGAGCCCAGATGAACCGCCAGCGTGGTCGTACCGGCGCCGCCCCGGCAACCGAGAAAAGCCAGGATCTTGCCCGAGTTCCGGACGTCGCGCACGCCCTGCAGGCGGCCCGACAGGCGCACGAAGGACTCGCACACTTGCTCCACCGATAGGGGTTTGCCGAGATATTCGCTGCACCCGGCCCGCATGGCCTCGACTATCAGCGTGGGATCGGATTGCTGGGAGAGCGCGAACAGCGTGGTTCGTCCACGCAGCATCAGGTGCAGGGAATTGGCCGCTTGCACCGCCAGCGCGCGGTCCTGATCGAAGTCGATCATGCAGACCGAAAGCTCCGCATTTTGCACCTTCAGCAAAGGCTGCAGCTCTCCCTCCTGCAGGGAATAACCCTGCAGCTCTCCAGCGAAGGTTCCATGTTCCGCCTGGGTGGCGGCCTTCACCTTCTCTACCGTGTCGCGGTCAACGCAGACCGTGATCACGCATAGGCCGCTCTGGCTGCCGTTGGATCCCTGAATCTTCACGCCCCTGCTCTCTGACTTCTCCCGGAAGGTAACTTCACGGATTGCTCGGGTCCTGCTTCTGGCTGTAGCTCTTCGGCAGACCGTGATCGAAATTTCCCAACTGCCCGGGTGGTACAACCCAATTCGGATTGGGCGGCGGTGGTGGTGTTGTGGTCAATGGATCGACGATGGTGGGTGTGACCACCACGATCAGCTCCATCACCGAATGGTTCAGGCTCTTGGAGCGAAAGAGCTGTCCCAGGATCGGTACATCAGCAATTCCGGGCATCCGGTTGAGACTGTCCGTGGTGCGCCGGTCAAGAATTCCGGAGATGCCGAACGTCTGACCATCCTTCAGCTCAACCTCGGTCTCCGCCTTGCGGGTCGACAGCGAAGGTATGGTGTATCCGGCAATCACCACGACGTTGGTGTAGTCGAGCGCGCTGACCTCGGGATATACCTTCAGGCGAATAGTCCCATCGGGGTTGACGTACGGGGTGAACTCCAGCTTGACTCCGTACTGGCGAAACTGAATGGTGACGGTCGCCGTTCCTCCGGCGCTGCCCGGCTGCACGACCGGGAAGGGAAATTCGCCGCCCGCCAGGAATTTGGCCGGCTCGCCATCGATGGTGGTCAGTGTCGGCTCGGCCAGCACTTCCAGGATGCCTTTGGTCTGCAGATCCTTCAGACTGGCTCCCACTCCGTTCTTGATATTGAAATAAAACAGGTTCAGAAAGTCGGAGAAGGTGGCCATTTCGCTGCTGCCGCTGCCTCCGGATTGGAAGCTGGGTGGACCAAATTGTTGCGTGGTGCCCGATCCAATGTTCTGGCCGTTAAGCCCGAACAGGTTGACGCCGAAGGCATCCAGCTTGGACCGGTCCAGTTCGGCAAATCTTACTTTCAGTTCCACCTGGGGCCGGTGCCGGGGATCGACCACCAGCGAGTTGACGATCTCCTTGGAGTAAACCATGGCCAGCTTGTTGGCGATGTCGGCCTCGGTGTCGCTGCCGACTACTCCTGACAGAAACAGCTTTCCCTCTTGCGCTTCCACGTTGATGCGGTCCGCCGGCAGGGCTTCGGCCAACGATTCCCGCAGACGGGCCACGTCGACGTCCACCAGAACGGTCAGTACGGTGGAAGTGCCCGTCTCATCCCAAAGAACAACCGTGCTGGTGCCAGCCTCTTTGCCGGTAAGCACCAGATCGCGCGGGGTGGGCGTCATGGATTCGAGGACGATAGGATTGCTGACATAAATCCGGCGCAGCCGTTCCGGCGTGCTGATGAACACCGAGCGGCCCACGATGACGTGCAGGGTTTGGGTGCCGTCATCCGGTTCGTTGTTGGCGGCAGGCGGCGGAGGCGGCGCTGCCGAAGCCACTTGCGCTTCCCGCCGCGCATACATCGAGTGCGTCTCGGGCGGAGCTGGCGGGGGAGTACTTTCCGGATTGGTGGCTGCCGGCGCGGGCGCGGCGGTTTGCTGCTGCGCCGGCGGAGTTGAAGGCGAGCTTGCCGACTGGGCCGCCAGGGTGGCTGCAGACAACAGCAGCAGCGTCAGCAGGTTCAGAATTCGGGCCCGATAATGTATCGATCGCAGTCGCATGATGTCACTCAAATTGATTGGTCGAGCGCTTGTCGCCATTGATGGTCTCCACTACGTACGGTTCCTTCACGGGCACGTGCGCGGTGCTGCGGACCACCGGGTCCTTGTGGATAGGTTCGGCCCCGGCTAGCCCCGCGATCTGCATCGGCACGGCCTTGATCTGTCCCCGGTCGGCGCCATTGCGCAGCACGAACTCGATGCTTCCCTGCGTGCTGGCCAGCACCAGCTTCTGCGAATCCTGCGGGGTGAGCAGTAAAGTGACGACGCTGACTGTCTGCGGCTTGCCTGCGGGATCGGGTTCGGTGTTCTGTCCAGCGGTGAGGACTTCGACATCCTGCAGAACAATCTCCGTCGAAGGTGCAGGCACTTTGTCGGACTTAATGGTCACCAGTACATCCACGTGCGATCCGGGAAACAGAAAGCCGGCGACCCCGACCACTTCATCGGATCGCACCGAGACTGCCCGCATGCCCTCGGGGATCTTGACCGTCAGCCCGATGCCCGAGCCGGCAGCGGCCAGTTGCGAACCCAGCAGCGGTTGTCCGCTGGGCACCGGGTAAATTGCCGATCGCCCCACCACTTCGTCGATTTTGGTGAACGTCCCTTGCAATGGGAGCGACACCGGCCAGTCGACCAGCACCAGGTTGTCTGCCTTGAGCACTTCGCCCGACTGCACCGGATGCGAGGCGGCAACCAGCTTTTGAGTCTGCACTGCGGCGCCACGGTTCCCCAGCTTGTGGCTGATGATGAAGGTCACCGCGGCGGACAAGAGCAAGGCAACTGCGAGGGCAAAGATCAGACGACGTGGGTTCATGTTGTTATCTCAAGAGCACGCTGCACAGGGTGATCCCCGTGCCCGCTGCAATGGCCAGCCCATAGGGCAGGCGAAGGGTTTCCTCATTGCTGACGTTGATGTCGGAGTGTGGCCGCAGACCGCTGCTGCCGTGATGGGCGGCCAGCACTCCAATGTTCGACAAGGTATGCTTCAGCCGGCGCCGGGAAATGGCCAGAGTCAGAGCGAATACCCCTCCCATGAGGGCCGTGGCAAGGAGGATCTCGGCAAAATGATTGAGCCCGGCCAGTAAGCTGACAGCCGTCATCAGCTTTACATCGCCCGCTCCCATTCCACCCGCCAGATGAAACACCAGGAAGACCGCTCCCGCCAGCAGTCCGGCCAGCGCCGCCGATCCCAGAGAACGCCAGCCGCCCAGAGCTAAATGCAGAATCAGTCCGATGAGAATGGACGGCCCGGTGAGCCAGTTGGGAATGCGGCGCGTGCGCACGTCGGACCAGGCGCCTATGCCGGCGCTGGCAAACGACATGGCAACGAATGTGGTATCAAGATCGATCACTGACAGACGCCCCTCGTTGGTGTCTTGCCGCAGACCCAACATGTGATTGGCGGTTGCTGTCAACTGCCTGCGAGCTTCCTGTTGGTCGACCCTTGCGGTAAGACAGTCGCGGAGATTGGTTTCGGCCCGCGACTCTCTGCCTCAAGATCTCTACCATCCTGCTGGTCAGGCATGATCTTGAAGCGGTTCAACGTTTCGAGGATAGCGGTGCGGTCGGTCTGGCTATTCCACGATCTTGCCTGACCTTGCAGATTTCGTGCATTAACTCCCCGGGCGGGGTTGTACGAGTATTTCCTTGTGCTACGGTGGGCTCGAGTGAGACCCAATTTCATGGCCACAATTACCCCCGAATTGCCCGTAAATAGCGTTGAACCCGGACCAGCCGTGGATAAGCCGGTTAGTAGGCTTGACCATCTCTATCGCCTCGTATTTGGATTTCCGGTGTTGCTGGCGGTGGTGCTGGTTGGCGTGGTCTACATCTTCGCCCGGCGTGCTATCGGCGATCCCGATATCTGGTGGCATCTGCGCAACGCCGAGTACCTGGTGAAGCACGCCGCCATGGTCCGCAACGATATGTACTCCTTCACCGCCAGCGGAGCGCCCTGGATCAATCACGAATGGCTCTCTGAATTGCCCTACTACTTTGGCTGGCGGCTCCTGGGAGTACGCGGTCTATACCTGGTCATGCTGGTTGCGGTTGAGGTCATCCTGCTGGGTGTGTTCTGCCTGGCCTATCGCACCTCCCACAATGTGAAAGGGGCATTTCTGGCTTCCTTTCCCGCGGTGATCCTCGCCACCATCTCGTTCGGTCCGCGCACCCTCTTGTTCGGCTGGATCCTTCTGGTGATCGAGTTACTCATCCTGAACGATTTCAAGGAAGGCAAGGATCACACCTGGTTGCTGCCTCCTCTGTTCCTGGTGTGGGTAAATTCCCATGGCTCATGGTTAATCGGCATGGTGTTTTTCTCGGTGTTCGTAGCTTCAGGGTTGGTCGGAGGCCAGTGGGGCCGCATTACCGCGCAGCGCTGGACCCGCGCTGAACTTACCAAGCTGGCCAGTATGCTGGCGCTCAGTGGGCTGGCTCTATTCGTGAATCCTTATACCTATCACCTGGTCTTTTATCCCTTCGATCTTGCCTTTCAGCAGAAGCTGAATATCAGCCATGTGACCGAGTGGCAGAGCCTGAACTTCCACGAGCTGCGCGGCAAGGTCGTCTTTGGATTACTAGCTGGAATCATCGTGCTCGCCCTTGTCCGCAAACGGCAGTGGCGGCTGCATGAGGTAGGTTTTATGCTTATCGGCTTCTATGCGGCGCTTACTTACAGCCGCTTCATGTTCCTGGGGGCCATCGTTGTCACCCCTTTACTGGCGGCTGAAATAGATTTCCTGCCACCCTATCGCCGTGAGATCGATAAACCACTGCTGAACGCTGTAATTGTCGTGGGTATTCTAGCGGCAATCATCGGCAGCTTCCCATCCGCGTCGTATTTGATGCAGGATACCGTCCAGGATTATCCGGTGAAGGCCTTACCCTACTTGCAGCACTTCACTCCGGCTGGCCCGGTGCTGAACGATTATCTCTGGGGTGGCTATCTCATCTGGAACACGCGCCAGATTCCAGTGTTCGTCGACTCGCGAGTCGACATTTATGACCACAGGGGGATCTTTAAGGACTACCTTGACGCCATGGGCGTAGTGCGTCCTCTGGAGATACTCGACAAGTATCACATCCGTTATGCCTTATATAGCAAGAACAGCCCGCTGGCCTATCTTCTGCTCCACAATTCCGGCTGGAAGACCGATTACGACGACGGGTCAACCATCTTGCTCGAACGGATCGGAAGGGTGCCTTAGCTCCAATTTCGACCAGGGACCTGACTTTTTGGCGCTGAAAGGGTTCCCAATTCGAGACTGGGTGAAGCGGTGGAACGACGTCGTTACCTGCGAAGTCGCGACCCCGCCGAAGTCATAAGTAGCACAAAAGAATAGATATTGCCAGCATAGAACTACGACTTAAGTGGTTACTATTCGGAGATAAATCTACCAAAAAGTTACGAAAGGTCTAGTACTTTCGTAAGGGCCAAATAAGCGCCGTAGGCAAGAAATCCATTGACATCAGGCAACATTCCCCGTATTTATACGCCAATGCGCCAATGGAATTTGTAGCGTCAGGTTTTGGATTCCTGTCGATCGTGGGTTGTTAGGTCTCTTCCCCTGGGAGCCTGACAAAGCCTGAAGAAAAGAACGGGCAGCGATTTCCAGCACCGAAGTGCTAGGGCCTGTTTCTGGAAGCTTGCTCTTCGTCGCGTTTGCGTGGTGATGAACGACCAGGCAGTTTAGAAATACTCGCCTAAATTTCAGTCTATGGCCGGCCAATAAGATCGCCCATTTCGCGTCACGGGAGACTATGGCGACTGGAAGAATAAGCATTTATGACAGGGTGTCGCAACGCCTGGCTCCGCTGGTAGCGTCCGCCGAGCCGCAGCTGGATTCCACCAATGCTCCTTGGCTTGGGATCAAGCTGGAACAGTATCGCCTCGGGGATTCCGAGCGCCCCGAGGCCAGCACCACCGCCTATCTGGCAGCCGTCTCTTTGGCTGGATCCTACAAAACCGAATACAAAGCGATCTCTGGCCAGAGAGGCTTCAGTGTGACTTATCAGCCCGGGAGCATCTTTCTGAGCGGTCCGGGCGATCTTCCCGGCCGGCAGTCCACCGGAGAGGCGGAGTTTCTGGCCTTTGAGATTGCTCCCAAATTCATCTTATGGGCCGCCGACGAGCTGGTTACAGGCAAGCCCTTCGAAGTGCAGCAACTTTGGGGGGCGCAGGACGACCAACTCCGCTACATCATGCTCACCTTGCACCACGAACTATTGGCCAAGTGTCCATCGGGAAGATTATTTGGAGAGTACATGGGATTATCTTTCGCCACCGCATTGCTTACCAACCATTCTTCGATTCCGGCGCGGCTCAGTCACTATCGCGGCGGTCTGTCGCCCTACAAGCTAAAACAAGTGACTGAGTTTATTAACGACAACCTCTCGTGCAATCTTTCTTTGGCTGAAATGGCCAATCTGCTGCAGATGGGTCCCTGTCACTTTGCCCGCGCTTTTAAAGAGTCTACCGGCCTGTCGCCCCATCAATATGTGCTTCGCCGGCGCGTCGAACGCGCTCTGCAGATGCTGAAGGAAACCCGGGTGAACCTGGCCGATATTGCTTACGATCTGGGATTTTCCAGTCAGGGACACTTCACCACCGTCTTCAGTAAAATTGTGGGAGTTTCGCCCAGTAGTTATCGCGATCAAGTCCATCCCATGAAGCGGCTGCAGCCTTGTTATGGTACTGCCGAAACTGCCGGCGAGTAACTCACGGTCATGCGCGCGGATTGGGTCGCGACACATACATCCAAGGCGTCGCATCGCTACTTCTACTAATCACCTGTAGGAATCTGCAAACCTTGCTCCGATTCTGAAAGATCGCAATTCCATCTGTCAGGTACCCTCAGCTCATTCGCAGAACCCCCGCGCTAGGAGATGTCTTCCAGCCTCTGTGGTAGAAGCTGTGGCGCCAGGAGGGGGCTCGGAAAGAGGAACAGACATGGAGGGAACAAGCGGACCTCATGTTGCAGATGCAAACCTCCTACGGATGTTGGCCCTCGATTTCACGGCAATTCTGATTGGCTACAACATTCCGCGGGAGGATGCCCGGCGCGTTGCCGAACAGGCGATCGGGCCGGTACGGGAGCACTTCGCCATCAGTGGTTCGGTTTTGCGCCTGACCCGGGTTTGAAGACGGAATCTTTCAGTCGGTCGCAGCGCGGGTCTCCCCATGGGACGTACGGAAACAGTAAAGATTCTGGAAGCGGCATCAAGATCCTGCAAGAAACCGAGGCGGAATCTTGTTACGCTTCGCGCATCCCATCGGACCCTGCGGCAAGTCTCCACCGCAAGTAGAAGCACTTGGGTGCTCCGGTTCTGCAAGGTAAGCGCGGCCCATTAGTCGAGCCACCAGGCTCATTAGGGGTGACGCGAAACCTGCTTGAGTGGTTGGTATGAGAAATGAATTGCAGCAGTTTTTCGCGAAGCCTATGAGCCTGTCCGGCGCTGGACCCAAGCTTCCGGACCAGAGCTGGAAACAGCGTCTACGCCGAGTCACGGATACCAGTGGCAACGCTATCACCGAGTTTGCCTTCGTCCTTCCCCTATTTGTCCTGTTGCTCTGCGCCACCCTGGATATGTCGCGTTTGTTCTTTATGGAAACCACGCTGCAGAACGCGGTGCGCACGGGTGGACGATATGCCATCACCGGCAACCATCAACCTGATCCAAACAATCCTGGGCAGAACCTCTCCCGGGTGAACTCGATTATTCAGGTTACCCAGCAAGCGGCTATGGGTACCGATGTCTCCAATCTTCAAATCTCCAGTCTGGTAGGAGGCTCGGGAAGCGCGGGTGGTCCGGGCGACACGGTGACCCTGTCGCTGTCGGATAACGTACAACTCATAACCCCGATCATTGGCCAGTTCTTCAACCACGGACAATTTCCACTCAGCGTGAGTGTCAGTTTCTTGAACGAACCTTTTCCCCCGAATCTAACCAACTAGGAGCGAAGCAAGATGGCAGTTACGGTTCCCCATGACACTGAGCGCCGCAGGAAAACACGAGGCGAGTCTGGCCAGGCGCTTTTGGAATATGCCGTATCGGCCCTGGTGATGTCGACGCTAGTGTTTGGCGTGATCGATTTTAGCCGTGCTATTTATCAGCAGCAGGTAATTACCAACTTGACGGCAGAAGGCGCCAATATGGCCTCGCGCGGCACAGCCATGTCGAGTGCGGTGAGCGCCGTGATCGCAGCCTCGGACTTGAACCTGAGCACCAACGGGAAGGTCATCGCCACGGCGGCTTACAACAACGCCTCCACCGTCAAAGTTACTTCCCAGGTATCGCAGGGTGGAATTACCGCCACCAGCCATGTTGGCACCAACGGCGGTACCGCCACCCTTCCTTCGGGGGCGGTTCCTCAGAATAACCAGACAGTTTACGTAGTGGAAATCTTTTATGCCTTTCAGCCGATAACTCCGATTGGCAAGCTAATACAAGTTGCATTACCGGTGCAGTTGTACGACGCAGCCTACTACTGACAAGGAATATTAAGAATTGAAACATTATAGTCCAAAACGAGACAGAAAGAATGAGCGCGGACAGATCCTCATCCTCCTGGCCTGCGCTATGGTTGGCCTGCTGTTGTGTTCTGCTCTGGCAGTTGATGTGGGCTTTGCTTATGTCACCAGGGCGAAACTCGTCAAGGCGGTGGATGCTGCCTGCCTTACCGGGATGACCAACCTCGCACAAGGTCAGACGACTGCCCAGACTCTGGCTAACAACGCTTTCAATGCAAACTATGCAGTTTCACCCTTGGATAGCAGTCCGCCGAGCTTAAGTGTGAGTTTCTCTACCAGTTCCGGCCAGGAAGTAGTAGGCGGCACGGGCACGGCAACCATACACACGATCTTCATGGGCCTGCTCCCCGGGTATCAAACCTTGACCGTGAATGCCACCGCTCAAGCGCTCCGCGGAACCTTGGCGATGACCGTGGTCTTGGATCGTTCCGGTTCGATGACCAGTAATGGGGGTAAAGCAGCTCTGCAATCCGCGGCTCCAACCTTTGTAGATTACTTCAACAATACTATCGACCAAGTAGCGATGGTCAGCTTTGCCTCGAATGCAACTACGGACTTCGCCATCGCTCACCAGTTCCAAACTCCCATCGCGACCGGAATCAGTAACATGAACTTTTCCGGCGGTACATTCGGACCCGGCGGTCTTACTCTGGCAAAAACCCAGGAGGATAGCGTAATTCCTCAGCAGGGACAAAATCTGGTCAAAGTTGTGGTGTACTTCACGGACGGTTTGGTAAACGAGATCCAGGATACCTTCCAATGTACCAGCCAGTGGGGAGCCACCTTGTACAACTATGGAGGATACGACTCGGGCAGCAACGTCGATTTTTTCAAACCTACCGATGGAACGGATTGGGGCGGGTTGGACAACAATAACAATCCTCCGCATTCGCCCACTCCAGACTGTACGGGAGTCACTAAGTTTACGTCTCAAATCGATGGGAGTCAGAAGTCATTCACGCGTACCAACGTCACGGCCGATGCCCAATACCGCGCCCTTCAGACCGCCAACGCCCTGCGTGCCGAAGGCGTTTATGTCTACTCGATTGGACTGGGTAGCGATCCCAGCCAGACCTTCCTGCAGGAGATTGCGAACGATCCGTCCAGCCCGACTTATAATTCGAGTCAGCCGCAAGGACTCGCGGTATTTGCTCCCGATTGTCCTTCTGCAAAATGCACTCAGGAGTTGCAGCAGGTATTTCAGACCATTGCCGCCAAGATTCTCCTTCGCCTTATCCAGTAAGAGTCGCTGGAAACTAGGTAACAGCATAAATTCCGGATTGCAGCCTGCGTGTTTCATTCTGGCGCGGCCGGCGGTGAAATGCTAATGGCATCACCCACCTGCCGCATTGCGGAACTCCACTTCCAGAATTTTGCAGTACCTTCCAATATCTTGCGATCAATGATTTGGCCAGCTTCGGCTTAAACCCCCACTTCGGAGGTAATAGCGAACCTTCCATATGATTACATTGGCGTCGCTGTCGACGTTGCTGCTGGCCAATAAGTGCTGATCACAGACCTTACTTTTATAAGTCTGGTTAGCCAGTAAGTGCTCTAGAAAAGCGACGGTGGATGTCGTACATTGGCAACGCTATAGCTGTTGGGCCAGATGTTGCTCCCGGTCGCAGGTTCGCCGATACTGGCTAGCTCCGAGGCCTTCTGCAATGCGGAAAAGCCAGTGCCGAAGGCTCCGCAATTTCGCTCCCAAAAGACCTTGAAGTTTTCAACCGACCGCAACCGCGGCTCGGAGTAGGTACTTGTGTCGATGTCGATAGGGTCTCAGATGAGCGCGCTTATACCGTCCCACGTTGCGGAGCCGCGCCGGTTCTGCTTGGGGACGGACATGAAGGAAGTGGCAGCTATGCCGATGTATCAGGGCAGGGGACTCTTTTCGTGCGGCCGGCACGTTGAGCCTGGAGTTTACTCCGGCTCATACCCGTCCCCTTGGAGAAGGCAAGCGCATGGCTGGTGAGCGAATTGTGTACGTCTGCTACGATCCGGCCTGGCTGGTTTCCCGCGAGCGCCTCTTGTTGAGCGAAGGCTACCGGGTGGTCACTGTTCTGGGTAGCGACGGATTAATGGCGCCGAATCAGGTTGATGAATCCGATTTCGTTTTGCTGGGAGACGAGGGAGCGCTGCCCGACCGGCAAAACGCGCTGCTCTGGCTGAAAGAGGAGTACCCGCGCACTCCGGTTATCGCCCTTTCCCGCGGTTCCGAGCAGCTCACCGGCTCCGATTACCAGGTGGTCACCACCAGCACGGAAGACTGGATCCAGGCAGTTGCCGACTGCATCCGGCGCTGTCGTACTTCAGCCTGAGTAGGGCGCCGCTACCGCCGCTCCTCAAAGCCTTCGCACCGTTTCTCCCAAAACACCCTGCCCATGGTTATAAGGTTCCACGTCCCGGGCCGATGTGGATGCCGCCATTCACGTTGCTCAACTCGATCTGCAAGCCGCCGCTGCCCAGGGTGCCGTTCAGACTCTTGCCCACCAGATGTCCCTTCACCGTGAGAGGAAAGTCCGTGGTGATGCCTCCATTGACCACCGAGGCGCTTACTTCCGCGTTGGGCGATTGCGGCAAGGTGAGATTGATGGTGCCATTGACCGACTTCAGCTTGATGCCGCGTACGTTGTTCAACGAGGTGTAGTCGGCATCGATCGTTCCGTTTACCGTCGCCAGGTCGGCTTCGCCAGTTAAGTCAGAGGCCCGCAACTTGCCGTTTACCAGGTTGGCGTCGATCTCGCCGGTGATCTTCTGCAGGCTGAGCGAGCCGTTCACCAGGTCGATGCGATCGAGGCGGGCGTTCTGCGGCACGTGCAGTGTGTAGTGGACCGAAGCCGCATTATTGTTGGTGTGATGCTCCGGATAGCGGGTGCGGATCTCGACCGAGTCGCTGCTGGTTTCTACTTCGATGCGCGCCTCGTCCAGCCGTTGCTGGTCGCTGGCGGTCTTCACCGCATCGATCTGAACTTCGTTGCGGTCCCATCCGGTGATTTCAACGCCGCCGTTGATGTTACTCAGCGAGATGCGGCCGTTGGCGGTGAGGGGAACGGTGCGATGGAAATCCTGCGTTACCTCGGCGTGGGCTGCAGCGGCGGTCAAAACCATTGCCAGCAGCGTTCCCGAGAGCGTGGCTGCCAGGGTGCCGAATTTACGAGAACGAGTCATGGTGCCTCCTGTTGCGATTGCGCGAGATCAGACGAGTTGGTGCTGCTGGGAGATACGGAACCAAGGCGACGCCGGTTCGAAGAAAAGGGACGAAATGCAGGTGACCGTTCGCGGCATGACACTGGCGGCAGCCATTGGTCCGATGCAAGCGGGAAGGGAATGAACCGTTATAATTTAACTGTCGCTCGGCTCGTGATGTGAACGGATCGGAACAGAATTTCTGATTCTCTATCCCAGTTTTCCCGACGTACGAAACCGGCAGCGATCGCGTTGCAGTGAACTCCCATCCAAATGGCCTTGCCAAGTAGTGTAGCAGTAAGCGTTACGGCGACCGTCCTCAACGAAGTGGACGAGGTGGAAGGATTGGTGTCGACCCTGATCCGGCAAACGCTCACGCCCCGGGAGGTCATCGTGGTCGATGGTGGCTCGACCGACGGAACCTGGGAATGGCTGGAGGCGGCGAGGTCCAGCTTTCCCACCCTGCTTGCGATTCGCGATGAGACCTGCAATCTGAAGGCCTCGCCGGGACCGATTGCGCGCGGGCGGAATGTGGGCATCGCCGCGGCAACGTCGGAAGTGGTGGCCTGTGCCGACGCCGGTTGTATCTACGATCCGGAGTGGCTGGGCCGGCTGACGGCGCCAATTTTGAACGGCAGTGCGGAATACTCGCTGGGCGGATCGTGTGTTGATCCGGAAGGCCAAACGATTTGGGATTTGGCGTCGGCGCCGTTCTTCGGGCTGAAACAGAATGCGGATGGGACGACCCGGTCGTGCACCGCGCGCTCCATGGCGTTTCGCAAAGATCTTTGGCAGCGCGTAGGCGGATTTCCCGAGACCAGCTTTTTGGGCGAAGACACCATGTTCGATCTGCTGGTGCGCAAACTGGTGAAGCCTGCCTATGCGGAGCGGGCGCAGGCCATCTATCGTCCGAGGCACACTTTGAAGACCGCGCTTAGCATGATGGCGCGCTATGGCGTCGCCGACGGCGTGCTGGGCACGCGCCGGTCGCGGCTAGTACGGAATTTCCTGCGCTGCTTGGCCGAGGTGATCGCGATTGTGGTGCTGCCGCGCACGGTGATTCCGCTGGCCGCGGTGCTGCTGCTGGAAATCTATTTTGCCTTTCGCCTCGACTGGAACACGTTCGGCAAACACGCAACCCTTCGCCAGATGGGAGCGCGCTTGCTGTATTCGCTGCTGGTTCCGTGGATTGTGACCTGGAATCAGACTATTGGCGAGCTGACCAAGACCAACCAGCCTAACCGGCAAAACGCTTAGAGGCTGCACTTGGCATTTGGCGGTGGAAGCGCCGGGCTTCTAGCCCGGCGAAATCGGGCCCCCCAGAAATGGCTTCAGCCGCGGTTGACCGAGGCTAAAGCCCTATCCAGATGGCATCCTTGCGGCACGGCTAAAGCCATGCCCTTCCACGGGTGATGAAGCTAGCAATTCGCGATTAGCTCTTAGGACAGGCTTGCGGCTGGTGTGCTTGCAGTTTGCTTGCGCAGGCTGATCGCAGCTTCCAGAATCTTCTGCGCGATCTCCAGCTTGCTGGCTTCGGGCACCGCAATCGCATCGCTTGCGGTCACGATCGTGACTTCGTTGCGATCGCTGTTGAAGCCGATGCCGGCGCGCGCGACGTCGTTCAGCACGATGGCGTCGACGCGTTTGCTGGCCAGCTTGGCGCGCGCGTTCTCCAGCAGATTTTCGGTTTCGGCGGCGAAGCCGATCAGCAGCGGCGAGCGCTTTCCGGTGGCGTGACGCAGGCTGCCCAGGTCGGCGAGGATGTCAGGGTTGGGCTCCAGTTGCAGTTCCAGCGCGCCTTTGCGTTTGATCTTCTCCGACGAAACTGTCTTTACGTGATAATCGCCCACCGCCGCCGCCATAATGATGATGCTGGCTTGCTCCCAGCGGTCGAGCACGGCCGTACGCATCTGCTGCGCGGTTTCCACGAAAATCGGTTTCGGCCGCGCTGGGCGGCTGCAATGCCGTGGGCCCGCTGACCAGGATGACTTTCGCTCCGCGGCGCAAGCGCGGCTTCGGCCAGCGCATATCCCATCTTCCCGCTGGAGCGATTGCCCAGATAGCGCACCGGATCGATGGGCTCGTGCGTGGGCCCGGCGGTGACCAGCACGGTCTCGCCGGCAAGATCCTGCGTGACACCCAGCCGCTCCAGAGTGGCGGCGACAATCTGCTCCGGCTCGGCCAGCCGTCCCGCGCCCACCATGCCGCAGGCGAGATAGCCGCTGCCCGGCTCGACAATGTGCACGCCGCGAGCGCGCAGGATTTCCAGATTCGCCTGCGTGGCCGGATGCTCCCACATGTTCACGTTCATGGCGGGGGCGATGACGACCGGCGCGGTCGTTGCCAGATACAGCGTGCTGAGGAAATCGTTGGCGATGCCCTGGGCGAATTTTGCGATGGTGTCGGCGGTGGCGGGCGCAACCAGCAGGCAGTCCATCGATTGCGCAACCGAGATATGTTCGACCGCCGAGTCGAGATTGGGCTGCTCGGCCGAAGAGCCGAACATGCTGGTGATGACTTTCTCGCCGGAGAGCGCGGCGAAGGTCAGCGGCCGCACGAATTCCTGTGCCGCGGCGGTCATGACGACCTGCACGCGCACCCCGCGGTCCTGCAGGTGGCGAACGATTTCGGCGGCTTTGTAGGCGGCGATGCCGCCGCTGACGCCCAGTACGATTTTCATCTCTGTCTCGGCCAGCGCGCGCAACCGGGCGGAAGGGAAGCCTTATCCCGAGCTACTCAGGAGATGCGAAGTCGGGACAGAAAGTCGCGCATTCCAATCTCGCCGGCGAACCGCACCTGAGCGACTCGCAGCCGATTGCTGACCAGCCCTAGTCGTCGGCGTCGCCGCCCACCGGGCCGGTAGGTTCGGCGACCGCGTCCAGAGAAGCGGCTGCGGCAGCGGGTGGGATTTCCCATTTCACCCTGCCGGCCTGGATCTCTTCTTCGGCGATGCGGCAAGGTTTGCGCGAGTGCGGTTCTACCACCGGGCGAGCGCCGTTCTGGATCTGGCGGGCGCGGCGCGCGGCCACCAGGACATAGCGATAATTGCTGTCGAACCCTTCAACCAGTTTCATAGTTCACTCCGTGACGGCGGGAAATCGGGAAAGATCGAACGTTGCCAGAATGGTCTCGACCTGGCGCATCATGTGCGCACGCAAGGCCCGGTCGGCGACCGCCAGTACCGATTGATCCTTTGCACTTAAAGCAGCGGTGTGGGAGCGCTTGAGCCGCTCGGCTTCCACGATCGACTTCAGAGTGTCAATCGACTCCTCCAGCCGATCGTTCACCAAAATATAGTCGTACTGCCGGAAATTCTCAATCTCGTGCGAGGCGGTCTGCAAGCGCCGCTGGATGATCGCCTCGGTATTGAACAGCCGCGCGCCATCGCCCAGAAGTTGCTTCTGCAGGTCGTCGTCGGCCTCGGCGCGGCGGCGCAGCCGGCGCTCCAGTTCCTCCCGCGACGGCGGCAGGACGAAGATGCTCACCGCTTCCGGAGCTTTTTGCTTCACCTGGGCCGCGCCCTGCACATCGATGTCGAGCAGCAGATCGTGACCGCGCGCCGCCGCCTCGCGCAGAAAGCGCTTGGCCGTTCCGTAGTAGTTGCCGAAGACCTCGGCGTATTCCAGGAACTCGTCTTCGCGCATCATGCGCTCGAATTCTTCCCGGCTGATGAAGAAGTATTCCCGGCCCGACTGCTCGCTGCCGCGCGGCGGCCGGGTGGTATAGCTGATGGAGAACTCCAGGTTGGGCACAATGCGGCGCAGCTCGTTGGTGAGGGTGGATTTCCCCGAGCCCGACGGCGCCGAGATGATGAAGATGATTCCGCTCATTCCAGGTTCTGTACCTGCTCGCGCGCCTTTTCGATTTCCGATTTCATCGCCAGGCCCAGCGAGGTGATGCGCAGCGCTTCGCCGGCCACTCCGGTGGTCTTCGACATCAGGGTGTTGGCTTCGCGGTTCATCTCCTGCAGCAGGAAGTCGAGCTTCTTGCCGACTTCGCCGCCGCCGTCGAGCAGCGAAACGAAGTGCTGGATGTGGTTCTTCATCCGCACCACTTCTTCCTGAATGTCGCTGCGTTCGGCCAGCATGGCCGCTTCCTGCAGAATGCGGTCGTGATCGACGTGCGCGCCCAGCAGCTCCTGCATGCGGCCATGCAGCTTCTCGTGATAAGCCTTCAGCACCCGGCCGCGAAGTTGCTCCACCTCATGGGTGGCCGAGGAAAGATGCGTCATGCGATTGCGCAACTCGGCGACCGCTCCGCCGACCTTCCTCTTCGCGCATGGGATTCAGCCGCTCGATACATTCTTCCAGGGCAGCCGTTACCTGCTTCTCCAGAGTAGCCATGGCATCGCCGTTTTCGGCTGCGTTCAAAGCTCCCGGCAGCTTGAGCACCGCATTCAGATCGGGTTCGGCGCTGACGCCGAACTCCTCGGCGACCTCGCGGAAGGTGCGCAGATAGCCGCCCACCAGTTCGCGATTCACCGAAAACGCCGCCCCGCCGCTGCGCTCCAGGCTGAGCGTGACTTCGATGTGCCCGCGATGCAGGCGCTCCTTCAGCACCCGGCGGACCTTCATCTCCACCGGATCGAGTTCGACCGGCAGGCGCAGATGCAGATCGAGAAAGCGATGGTTGACCGACTTCAGGCTGAGGGTCAGCGTGAGCTGGTCGTCGACGTTAGCCTTGACTTGCGCGTAGCCGGTCATGGAGCGGATGTTCATGGGCGATTACTCAGTTCCGGAAGCGGTTTCGATATCTTCAAACTGCAAATCATACAGCCGGCGATAGGTGCCGGTATGGCCGATCAGGCACTCGTGCGAACCCTCGTCGGTAATCATGCCATTTTCCAGAACCAGGATGCGGTCGGCACGCCGCACCGTCGACAGCCGGTGCGCGATGACAAACACGGTGCGTCCGGTCATCAGGTTCTGCAGCGCCGGTCTGCACCAGCGACTCGCTCTCGGTATCGAGCGCCGAGGTGGCTTCGTCGAGAATCAGGATGGGCGCGTTCTTCAGGATGGCGCGGGCAATCGACAGCCGCTGCCGCTCGCCGCCGCTCAGGCGCAACCCGCGCTCGCCGATGACGGAATCGTAGCCCTCGGGCAGCGCCATGATGAAGTCATGCGCCAGCGCCGCGCGCGCCGCCTCTTCCACCCGCTGCGTGCGGAACCTGCGGCTGGCCGTAGGCGATGTTGTTGCGCACCGTGTCGTTGAACAGGATGGTGTCCTGGGTCACGATGGCGATCTGCGAGCGCAGCGATGCCACGGTGAGGTCGCGCACGTCGTGGCCGTCGATCAGCAGGCGCCCGCGGCTAACGTCGAAGAAGCGCGGCAGCAGATGGACCAGCGTGGTCTTGCCCGATCCGCTGGAGCCGACAATCGCCACCACTTCGCCGGGGCTGACCTCGAGGTTGATGTCGCGCAACACCTCGCGCTCGTCGTCCTGCTTGGAGTAGCCGAAGTAGACATGCTCGAAGCGGATGCCGTGATGGAACGGCGGCAGCTTGGCCGCGCCCGGCTTTTCGCGCACATCGTCGCGCGCGTCCAGGAAATTGAAGATCTGCTCGGAGGCGCCCAGCGCCTGCTGGAAGTTGTTGTTGAATTGCCCGAACTTGCGCACCGGCTCGTACAGCTTGAACACCGCGATGATGAACGCCATGAAGACGCCTTCGGTGAAGAAGCCGCGCTTGATGTACTCGCGGCCCATCAGGATCAGCATGGCGATGGCGATCGCGCCGAAGATGTCCATCATGCGGCGAGCTGACGGCAAAGGCGCCGGCCGAGCGCAGATTGGCCCGGAACAGACGCCGCGCCGCTTCGCGGAAGCGTTGCGTCTCCCACGCCTCCATGCAGAAGGCCTTCACGATGCGCACGCCGGTGATGGTTTCGTGCAGGATGTTCTGGATCTCGGCCAGCTTGTCCTGACCCTTGCGGGTGGTGGTGCGCACCCGCTGGCCCGATGCGCCGGGCCGCCGTCACCACGAAGGGGACGAAGATAATCAGCACCCAGGTCAGCCGCCCGCCCAGCCCGATGACCACCAGCGCCGGTAAAGATGAAGGTAAAGAACTGCTGCAGAAACTCGGCCAGCACGCTGGACATGGCAAACTGCACCCGCTCCACGTCGTTGACAATCGCCGAGAGCAGCGTGCCGGTGGAATGCTTCTGAAAGAATGCCACCGAGCGCCGCAAGGTCGCGGTGTAGAGTTCGTTGCGCAGGTCGGTGATCATGCCGAAGCCGGCATAGTTCACCAGATAGGTGCCGGCGTAATCGAAAATACCCTTGAGAACCGTCGAGGCCACCAGCGCGAAGGCGACGATGGTCCACACATTATGGAAGTGTTCCGGAACAAACCATCCCAGTTCGATGGTGCGGTGGCTGAGCGGCACGCGAATCAGCGGCAGGTTGTTGCCTTGGGCAGACGGATTCAGCACGCGGTCGAAGATAGGGCCGATCAGCAGCAGGCGGAAGGCGTCGAACAGCCCTACCAGCGCCATGGAGATCACGGACGCCAGCAGGTAAAACCAATACGGCCGGACATAACGGAGCAGCCGGTTTAGTCGACGCATAATCTCCGCAGATAGCGGCAACACGCTGGGAAGCGCAGCGCAGGCCTAGGCATATTGTGACAACGCGGTTTCAAGTCCTGATTCTACTGGATTTGTACTTAGGAGGAAATGGTAAGGAGCGCTACTGTGGTATGGCAGCCGATGGTCGCGTCTCGCGCAGCGAGACGCAAGAGCATAGCCCAGCCTTTCAAGGCTGGGTAGGCGTAGGAACGAGCTGAGAGTCCCGTAGGGACGGCAGAGCCAAACATTGCGACGTGTCTAAGATCACCGAAACCCGCAAACGCTCCAGTTATGGTTCGAAAATGGCGCACACTCACACTTCCAACCTGCTGCACTGTGTCTTCAGCACCAAAGAGCGGGCCAATTTGATTTCCGATCCCGCGAGGCTGTGGGAATACACCGGCGGAATCGCGCGCCAGAAGCAGATCTTACTCTTAGCCGCCGGTGGAACCGCCAACCATCTTCACTTGCTGATCTCCTTGCCGCCGACGATCACTCTATCTAAGGCTGTGCAGGAGCTGAAGGGAAATACGTCGCGCTGGCTCAATGAGGTGTCGCCGCCCTTTGCCTGGCAACAGGGATATAGCGCCTTCAGCGTGTGCCAATCGCAACGCAAGACAGTCATCGATTACATCGACGGGCAAACCGAGCATCACGCGAAATGGACATTCGAGCAGGAGTTCATGACATTGTTGAAGAAGTCGGGTGTTCCATACGACCCGCGATTTGTGTTTGGATAATCGGCTCTGCCGTCCCTGGCGGGACTCGATTTTTTCTGCTACGCCTACCCAGCCTTGAAAGGCTGGGCTAAGCTCTTCCGTCTCGCTGCGCGAGACTTGGGCGATGCGGGCACCCTCCGCCCCCCGATGTCATCCCGCTTAGCTTTCCACCGGCGAATCGCGATGCACGACCTTCACGTTGTATCCCGCCTTGCTCAGCCGCTTCTTCACGTCCTCGGCGATCATTACGGAGCGATGCTTGCCGCCGGTGCAGCCGAAGGCAATCGTCAGATAGCTCTTGCCTTCGCGGATGTAGTGCGGGATCAGGTAGATCAGCAGCTCGGAGATTCGGCGGATGAATTCCTTGGTCTGGGGAAACGAGCGGATATATTTTGCCACCGCCGGATGCCGGCCGGTAAAAGGTCGAAATTTCGGAATGAAGTGCGGATTGGGCAGGAAGCGAACATCAAACACCAGGTCCGCGTCTTCAGGCACGCCCTCGCGATAGCCAAAGCTCACGCACGAGATCAGAATATTCTTGGCGCGATCGCCGCCCTGGAAGCGCTCCATCAGCATGGTGCGCAGCTCGTGTACGTTGAACTTGGTGGTGTCGACCACCAGGTCGGCCAGCGCCCGCACCGGCTGCAGCCGGCGCCGTTCCGAGACCAGCGAAGCTTTCACCGAAACATCGCGGCCCAGCGGATGCGGCCGCCGCGTCTCACTGTAGCGCCGCAGCAGCGCGTCCTCATCGGCTTCCAGAAACAGCACCGTGGTCTTCACCAGCCGCCGCAGCGAACCCAGAATCTGCGGCAGCTTGTCCAGCCGCGCGCCCTCGCGAATGTCGACCACCAGGGCCGCGCGCTGGATTTCCAGCGTGTCCAGCACCAGCTCGGCAAAGTTGCCGATCAGCCCGACGGGCAGATTGTCGACACAGTAGTAGCCCAGGTCCTCAAAGGCCTTCAGCGCCGAAGCCTTGCCGGCGCCGCTCATGCCCGAGATGATGACCAACTCGTGCGAGTCGCGCCCTTGCGGCGAAGTGATGGCCTTCACCAGCGGACGGGCAGTTTTCTTGCGTACAGCTTTGTGCGAGGGTTTGGCCGGCGGCATCGCTTGCGTGTTCCTTGTTGCGCCGAGACTACCAGAGTTACTCGCCCGGCGTCAGCCCAAAGTTCAGCTTGTTTCTATGGATGTGCCCATTCTGGCTCCGACTCGCCGCTGCTTCCCTCAAACCGGAGTGAGCGAGATCCTCTGGACACAGCGACTGCTTCTGTCGTAAAAGCGGGCTATGGACGTTTCGAAGAAACCCTTTCGTGTAGCGTTTGTCGTTGTCCTGCTCTGCTCTCTCGCCCTGGCCGCCGACTTCGCATGGGATTGGCGTAATCAGCAGGTCATCGGCCGCGAAGATCCCAGCATCGCCAATACCTCCAAGCTGAAGGAAGCCGCTCGCGCCGCTCTGATCGATGCCGTCGCCGCACGTTTGCAGAAGCCGATGAGCGATCGCGGTTACACCGACGAGCGCATCCGCGAAGTCGCTTCCATCACGCGCATCCGCATGGCCGACCTCGACGGCGACAAAGACAACCCGGTGGTGTTGGCCAGTTCCATCAGCATGGAAGGCGGCTGCGACGGTTCCAACTGTCCTTTCTGGATTTTCCAGAACACGCCTGACGGCTATGTCTCGGTGCTCGACACCGTGGCTGCCAGCTACACCGTGCAGCCCGACAGCAGCAACGGCTACTCCGATATTGTGACCATGCAACACGTTTCCGCCTCCGAGAGTACGTTGACCCTACACCGCTTCGACCAGGGAAAGTATGTTGACGCGGGCTGCTACACCGCGACCTGGGCGCCAGCAAAAGATGGCGAGGTCCAGGATCCGAAAATCACGCCTTGCAAGACCGATAAGACGGACACCAAGTAGTCTCTTCGCTCAGGTTCGGTATGCGGCTCTTTGTTCGGATTGCCAGGCGGGGAGGGCCGGTGGAAGTGCCGGGCTAAAAGACCATTCCGTAATGACAATGCAAAAATCGGCTGGAGACAGGAAGAGGATCTTCTTTGGCTGCCAGTTCGACCGATTATGGACCGCGGTTTTCCCTGTCGCCTCGTTTCCGCGCCTGATGCCGCAAATCTGCAGCCTGCCCCGTGTTCACAATTTGTTAACGGAACCTTTTGCCCCCTGGCCCGTATATAGCTGCAGAAGTTGATCCGGTGAGGCACAGGCATTACCGGCGCAACCCACTTCTCAAGGAGAAACAACATGGACGCGAAATATAACTGGCTGATCGACAACGCAGCGATCCGCGTCACCCTGAACACGGTGGCGTTTGCGCTTTGGATCGCCATGGCCGTGGGACTGCTCGAACTGGCGGCGAAGGTCTAGTCAAGATATAACTAGCGCGAGTCGAGATCGCGCACCAACGAGGCGTCCGGCGAGGGCTCTGACAGCGCCTGCCGGATGGAATGCGAAACCCCGCTATCCCCTCCAGCGGGGTTTCGTGTGTGAGGCTTGACACTAACCGGTATTCTGCGGGATGCTCGGTCCATTCCACGGAGGACGGATGGGACATGAACTTCTCTGCAGGGTTCGTTCGGGCGCCAAAACAGCAAGCGGCAAGGCTCTGTTGGAAACCAACGAGATCGTGTTTCGAGGCGAACCGCGCCTGAATATTCCGCTGAATTCGCTAAAGTCGGTTGCGGCCCGCGATGGCAAGCTTCACCTGAAGTGGGACGATGGTGCTGCCATCTTCGAACTCGGCGATCATGCCGAGAAGTGGGCGCACAAAATCCTCCATCCCAGGAGCATGGCTGACAAGCTTGGCATCAAGCCAGGACTGGTGATCTCGGCTGTGGCCTTGAGCGATCCCGATTTCCTCGAAGACCTGCGCGCTCAGGCGAAAAGTTTCTCAGATTCCAAGCCGTTGACCCACTCTGACTTGATCTTCCTGGCAGCCGAGCTGTCGTGTGCCGCAAAGTTGGCGGCATCGCTGGCCAGCGCGGGCGCGTTATGGATCGTTTATCCCAAAGGCAAGCAGGAGATCAAGGAGCAGCAGGTGCTCGACGCTGGCAGGCAAGCTGGACTGTTGGATGTGAAGGTGGTCAGTTTCTCGGCTACGTACACTGCATTAAAGTTTGTACGGCCCAAGGCGAAGCGGTGAATGCAGGGTCAGGAACTTGGGATCTGTACGAATCCAAGAGAACGCCCACCGCATCCATCGACACGCTGGGCGTTGCCATTTCGAATCACATTTTCAGCGACACGCTAGCTGCGCGTGGTTTCCACTTCGCGCAGGCGGGCAGCTTTGCCACGCAGGGCGCGCAGGTAATACAGCTTGGCACGGCGGACGTGCGCCGAACGCAGCACTTCGATCTTGTCGATGACTTTCGAGTTGGTGGGGAAAATGCGCTCGACACCCTGACCAAAGCTCATCTTGCGGACGGTGAAGCTGGGCTGCGAGCCGTGGCTCTTGGAGATGACGACGCCTTCGAACGCCTGCAGACGTTCCTTGTCGCCTTCTTTGATCTTTACATGCACCCGGACGGTGTCGCCGGGCTTGAAGTCGGGGAGATCGGTGCGCCGCGTTTTGGCGAGTAGACGGTCAATAATCGGTGAGTTCGACATAGTTCGTTTTCCTTCCGTAGGGCACGCCTCGCGGCGGCGAAAATAGCAACTTGCTTATGGCACTTGGCACTTGGCAATTAGCCTTTAGCCGGCCTTCAATCCTTCCACTACTGTTATCCCGTTCGAGGACCTTTAGCCTTCCTCTTGTCATCCCGACCGAGGACTTTAGTCCGAGCGGAGGGACCTGCGGTTTCTTCGTGCGGCGACGATCTGCCCTGCCTCACGCACTTTCTTCAGCTTCGATCTCGGCCAGCAGCTTGCGATCTTCCTTGCTCAACTCCGCCTCGCGCAATAGATCAGGGCGATTACGGAAGGTCTTGCGCAGCGCGCAACGGCGCCGCCACTTGCGAATCTCATCGTGGTTCCCGTTCACCAGCACTTCGGGAACCGGCATCCCGCGAAACTCTGCCGGACGCGTGTAGTGCGGATAGTCCAGCAATCCGCCGGAACCACAGGTCGAACTTGGCGGCTCACCCGCAGCTTTTATACGCGTCTCGATCGCGTTCGCCGTGAACGACTCCTGCTGCGACGAAGCTGCGTTGCCCAGCGCTCCCGGGACCAGCCGCGCCATCGCGTCCACAATAATCGTCGCGCCCAACTCGCCGCCGCTTAAGACAAAGTCGCCCACCGAAATCTCGCGATCGGCCAGATGCTCGCTCACCCGCTCATCCACGCCTTCATAGCGTCCGCAAATGAGAACGACGCGTTCGCGGCTCATCATCGCCTGCGCCACCGCCTGCGTAAACAGCTCGCCCTGGGGCGAAAGCAAGATCACCGTTTCACGCGCGCCTCCGGCGATCCGTTCCTCACGCGGCGCCACCTGCAGCGACTCCAGGCATTCGAAGATAGGCTCAGGCTTCAACACCATGCCCTCGCCCCCGCCAAACGGCCGATCGTCCACCGTGCGATGACGGTCATGGGTGAAGGTCCGCAGATCGTGAATGCCAATTTCAATGAGCCCGGCCTCGCGCGCCCGGCGCACAATACCGTAATCCAGCGGCCCGCGAAAAAAGTCCGGAAAAATCGTAAGAATCTCGAACTTCATTGGGGCCACGCCAATCTCCTTGGCGCTGGATCTTCTTATCGAATTCCGAGCTGTCATTCTGAGCGGAGGTTCGCGTTCTTTGCGAACCGGAGTCGAAGGACCCCGATCCAATCTCGAAGCTAACACTCTCGAAAAACATCTGCCGTCCCTACGGGACTGGAATTGATTCTTTGTCCTACCCAGCACTCCGCCTGCGGCTGCGTGCTGGGCTAAGCTCTTCCGCCCGTCGGGCTCGAGTATCGGCTCATCCAATCCGTTGACGAATATCAACCTTGTTGCCGGTCAAAACTGTTACTCAAGCAGTTCGCTTGCGGCAACGGATCTTACGTTTTCTTGCGCCGCTCGCCGGCCGATCTTGCCTCGTCGGCTTCGGACTTCTGGCGCTGCTTCTCGTCCTCGCTCAGCGGCGTTTCCAACTCCAGCAGCCCTTCGGGCAATTCCATGTCGATGCGTTTGCTGGCAACATCAAACTTCTTCACAAACTCTTCCGCGAAGGGAACCAGCACTTCGTTCTGCACCGCACAAACCGGCAAGTTCACAACCAGCAGCGGGGCTTCGCCTGCCCCAAACTGAACTTCGCTGACGCGTCCCAGAAAGCGCTGTCCGCCATTGATCCAGACATCGCTGCCGACGATCTCGCTGACGTACTCGGTGCCCGGCTCTAACTTCGCTCGTTGTTCGCGTGGGACCTGCACTTCCCACCCCTTCAGTTGCTCGGCGTCGCTGATGCTCTCAACTCCGGCGAACTTCAGCACCACGCCGCCCTTGTGGAACCAGTGCTCTTCCAGTTGCAACTCGCGGCGGCTACCGTTGGGAGCCAGCCCCGACAGCTGCCGGCGCTCTTGGAAACGCTCCGGAAAGTCGGTGTGCAACTCAGCCATAACTTCGCCGCGCCGGCCCTGCGGACCCAGCACGCGCGCGATGGTGATGAACTCGGCGGCTATTCCACAATCTCCAACTGATAGCGCTTGCGGGTACGCAAGCTAGCCGAATGCACAATGGTCCGCAGGCTGCGAGCGGTGCGACCCTGGCGGCCAATGACGCGGCCCAGATCGCTCTCGGCCACAATCAACTCCAGCACGGTCTGGCCGTTTTCTTCGAAAGGCTCAACCGTTACCTCGTCCGGAACTTCCACGATTGCCTTGGCCAGAATCTCCACCAATGCGACCATGTTGGGCGCGCTCTCTGCCATGCCTTGAGCTCCTGTAGTCAGGCTTGCAACACAGCTGCGATCTTACGCTGCGGTCGGCTCTTCCGTCGTTGGAGTGGGCGTGAGCGGAGCCGGCGGCGCGCTGGCTGGAGCCTTCTCCTCCAGCTTGCGTACCCGGTCCGACATCTGCGCGCCCTTGCCCTTCCAATAATCGATGCGCTCGCGCTTCAACTCCACGCTGGCGGGGTTGGTCCGCGGGTTATAGGTGCCAACCACTTCCACCGAACGGCCATCGCGCGCCCGGTCCTTCTCGATCACGACAATGCGGTAGTACGGCTGCTTGCGCGCACCGCGGCGCGATAAACGAATCATCAACACAGAGAATGGTTTCCTTTCCTGCTCGTGAGTGCTTTCGCCCAGGTTGGCGTCCAAAGAAGGGGCGCAAACCTGAGGCACCAGCGGACCCGCTTTCCAATCCAAATCGTTCGGACGGGAAGCGATCGCCGCGTGGCTCAACTTTTCCTCAGGTGAGAACCGGGTTCCCGCCAGGGCATGCCTTCGCGCCAGGTGGGATACGTGGGTGCTCCAGCGATCCAGTCGCTACCACACCCCAATGAACGCAGCGAAGGCGTCCACTGGACCTCACATTCCTTGAGGCAACAACTCATTCATTATTGCGGATATGCGGCGGTTTGGCAAGCGGAGACGGCGCTGGGTTAGTTCGATTTCTGTACCTCAGTCTGAATTCCGCACTTTAGTTCCTTACTTCTCGGGTCTCTTTTCCAGTGAATTCCGTCTTTGTGTTTCGTCAAACAAAAACAGCAAGTCTCCCAGACCCTCAGCTTCTCGGGGACTTGCCATCCCCAATGCTTTCTGCGCGGCCAACGCTTATGAAAGCACTTGAGACACATACTGTGGCGCCACTTTCCGGCAGTCATAGATTACTGTCCAAATGCTCTCAGGATAAAGCCCGCGTCAATTGACCGCTGCTCGAAGGGTTGCTAGTGGTTGGAATCGGCGCTGGCTGGCGGCCCGACGCGCGATGTGACACGATATATCCTATGGCAAAGCGCAATCTTCGCATCATCAAGCGAGTCCGGAACATTCCCATCGTCGGCACCTGCGAGTTCTGCAACATGCAGTTTCACTTTGAGCCCCACCCGCACAGTCAACCCTCCGAAGGGCAGGCAGCGATTCAGCAGCAGTTCAACGCGCACCAGTGCAAGGTCGAAGCCGCCAGTGAGGATGTGGCTGCACTAGAAAAGTAGCCGTGCAACCTTTGCCGGCTTCAAGAAATACCATGCTCAAACTCCTTTGCATTACGGCTCATCCCGACGACGAAGCCGGCGCCTTTGGCGGCACGTTGCTGCTCTACGGTGAACGCGGGGTGGGAACCTCCGTAGTTTGTCTGACGGCCGGAACGGCGGCACGCAATCGCGGAACAGCGCGCAGCAATGAAGAGCTTGCCCAACTGCGCCGCGTGGAATTCGCTGCGTCGTGCAAGGTGCTGAAGGTCGCCCACGGCGAGGTGCTCGACTATCCCGACAGCAAACTCGATCGCGCCGACTTGTACCAAGTCGTGGGCGATCTCGTAGTTCGCATACGGCAGACCCGGCCGCATGTGGTCCTGACCTTCGGTCCGGATGGCGGCCTTACCGGCCACCTCGATCACGCCATGGCCGGCACGTTCGCGACCATGGCTTTTGAGTGGGCAGGCCGCCCCGATCGCTATGCTGATCAATTGGAGCAGGGACTGACGCCACATCGCGCTCAGAAGCTCTACTACTACACTTCGGATTTCCTGCTCGACGACCGCCAACCCATCGCGCCGCCCACCGTCACTGCGCGTATCGAAGTGGGCGAAGAGCGCTTCGAGAAAAAGCACCAGGCATTCCAGCAACACACCACCCAGAAGCCTCTTTTTGAGCGGGTGAAGAAGAACCTACACCAGGGTGATGGCGCAGTGGAGATGTATCACCTGGCGGCCACGCGCGATCCCCGCGAAGCGAAGTTCGAGACGGATTTGTTTGAAGGGATAGTGGACACGTCTTAAGGAGCTCTGATTAAGTCTTGTTTTGAAGGGGACGGCCTTCAGGCCGTCCGTTAAGTACCGGAAGATCATCCGGCTTTAGCCGCTGCTGGACCTCGTTTTCACTTGATCAGAGTTTCCTAACAGATCGCCGGCTAGAGCCCCTTGGGATGACGACAACACCAGACGCGCGACGCTCTGTCGTGCCTACGGCACTCGGCTCACTATCCGCGAGTCTTCCCAGCTGTGAACGGCTGGGCCAACTTATGTCGCGCCTACGGCGCTTCAGTGACCGCCAAAGCTCCGCAGCCAACTGGCGGCGCGACAGCCAAACCTAACGCACAAAGGAAGCTACTCGTCCCGGAGCGTTTTCATCGGATCGACTCGAGTTGCGCGATAGGCCGGCAACGTGCTGGCCAGCAATCCTACACCGGTCATCACCACGGCCACCGTGGTGAAAGTCGCCAGGTCGCGCGCGCTGACGCCGTAGATCACGCTCGACAGCACGCGTCCTAGCGCCAGCGCTCCCACCAATCCGATGAGCACCCCAAGCAACGTCGGCTTCATGCCTTCGATCACCACCATGCGCAAAACGTCGCTAATCTGGGCGCCCAGCGCCATGCGAATGCCGATCTCCCGCACTCGCCGCCGCACCGCGTAAGCCAACACACTGTAGATGCCCACCGCGGCCAGCAGCAGCGCTAGCCCGGCAAATGAGGCCAGTAGCAGCATGGTGAAGCGCTGCGACGAAAGCGACTCAGAAACCGAGTCATCCATGGTCTTGACGTTCAGCAGCGGCACGTCTGAATCGACTTCATGAATCGCGTTGGCAATCACCGGCACCGCGCTGAGCGGATCGATGTTGGTACGCACGGTAAGAGTCATCCCGAAGGAGTGCCAGTCTTCACCGCGTGCGGCTGAAAGTTGAGCCAGCGGTAGATACAGCGCCTGGGTGGGCCGCGTCTGGTTCAAGGAATCGAGCTTCACGTCGCCTACAACGCCGACCACTTCCCGGTGCAAGCCGGGGAAGAAATACAGGTCGATGTGCTTGCCGATGGGATTCTGATTCGGCCAAAACTCCTTGGCCATTGATTGGCTGATCAGCACCGCTCCCGGCCGGCCTGCCACGTCGGAGTCGTTCAGGTCGCGTCCGCTCAAGAGCGGAATGTGCATGGTGCTGAGGTAGCCGGGACTAATCAGCCGCACGTCCACCTCGGGTTGATCGGCCATGGGAACCACCGCGCGCCCTTCCACCTGAACCGGCTGATGCGAGCCCTCGTCGTTAAGCGGCAGGTCGTCGATCACGCCGGCCGACTGAATTCCCGGCAACGCTCGAACCCGATCCAGAACGCGCTGAAAGAAGTTGACCTGTTGCTCCGGCGAGGAGAATTTACTTTGCGGGATCGAGACTTCCATGGTCAGTACGCGATTGGCATCGAAGCCGGGATTGACATTGTGCAGCATCCAGAGGCTGCGAACCAGCAGGCCGGCGCCAATCAATAGCATCAGCGAGAGCGCGACCTCGCATACCACCAGCACGCTGCGTGTGCGATTTCCGGCGGAATCCGAAGCCGTGCGCCCGAGGCCTTGCTTCAGCGCCTCACTCACATCTTCTTTGATCAGGCGCAAGGCCGGCAGCAGACCAGCGGCCAATCCGGTCAGCAGTGAGATGCCCAACGTGAACGCTAACACCCAGCCGTCCAGCCCGATCTCGCTCGAACGCGGCAACTGCTGCGGAAGAAACTTTACCATCAGGGTCAGGCCGTAGTGGGCGAAGATCAGCCCCAAGACTCCGCCGGCAACGGCGAGCAGAACCGTCTCCGACAGCACTTGTTGCAGCAAGCGTCGGCGGCTGGCGCCCAGGGCGCTGCGGATCGCGATTTCCTTGCGCCGCGAAAAAGTTTTCGCCAGCACCAAGTTGGCGACATTGGCGCAAGCGATCAGCAGAACGAACGCCACCGCTCCCAACAAAATCAGCAACGCCGGACGCACATCGCCCACCAGGTCTTCGCGCAGAGAAACCGCAGTGGCACCCCACCCTTTGTCTTCTTTGGGATATTGCTGCGCCAACTGGTTCGAGATGGTGTCCATCTCAGCTCGTGCTTGCTGCAAGCTGACGCCAGGCTTCAGGCGCGCCACTACTCCATAGTTGTGATCATCGCGGATGGCCCGTTCCGCTCCGGTCCAGGCTAGAGGCTTCCACATCTGCGGCGCCGTGTTGGGGTCGGGATTAAGCGGGAATTCAAAGCCAGGCTTCATTACTCCGACGACCGTGTACGCTTGCCCGTTCAACTGAATGTTCTTGTCGACGATGCCGGGATTGCTGCCGAAGCGGCTGCTCCAGAAGCCATAGCTCAGGACGACCTCGTGATCGCGGCCCGGTTCGACGTCGCCGTCGAGGAATACGCGACCCAGCAACGGCTGAGCATGCAGGATGGAGAAGAAGCCGCTGGTTGCCGCGACCACCCGAATCGACTCGGGTTGTCCGCTACCCGTCAGGTTATAGCGGCCGAAGCCATAGGCCGACATGCCTTCGAAGCTGTGGCTCTGGCTGCGCCAGTCAAGGAAGTTTGCCGGCGAAACTGTGAAGAGCGGAATGCCCGGAAAACTTGCCTGCGGCGGGACATGCCAGAGGTGCACCAAGCGATCCGGCTGATCGAATGGCAGCGGCTTCAGCAGCACCGCATTCACCACGCTGAAGATGGCGGTGTTGGCGCCGATTCCCAGCGCGAGAACCAGCACAGCAACCGCAGTGAAGCCCGGACTCTTACGGAGCGTCCGCCAGGCATAGTGGGCGTCTTGACCCAGATTTGTCATTCGCGATTTCCTCCGGACGCGGGCGAGATGCAGTTCCAGTCTTGTCGACTAGCAAAGTTGCAGTCCTTGGGCCAAGGCACGGTTCCGTTAACTCTAAGAAAACGCGCGGGATGAAGCAGAAATGGCGACCTGAAGTTAGGCCTCGAATGTTCGTACTCGGACAAAGTGTCCGGAGGCGGAGCCGGTGAGCGCACAGCCCCGCGTTCCAAGGCCAAAAAAGTTTCCAGAAGAAAGTGAATCTTCTTCGGTAAAAGATATATCTTATGCTATATCTTGAGATATATTGTAAGAGGAGAAAACAAGATGAATACCGAACAAGAAAACTTTGAACGCACCGGACATAGTCACTGCGGCGGACATCACCACCACGGACACTCCGAATTTGCCGGCCCGCGTGGCTGGTTTGATCGACGCTTCGCCGGATGGCGGGAACGAGGAGAGTCGAGACACGGCGGTTTCGGCGGGGGCCGGGAGCGAGGCTTCGGCCGCGGCGGAGAACGTCTGTTCGATGCCGGCGATGTAAGGATGGTCGTTCTCAAACTGCTTTCGGAGCAGCCGAGCTATGGCTATCAACTGATCAAGACCATGGAGCAGCGCCTGGGAGGCGGCTACACCCCCAGTGCCGGCGTGATCTATCCAACGCTAACCATGCTGGAGGAAGAAGGGCTGGCATCGGTATCGACCTCGGAGAACAGTAAGAAGATCTACACGGTGACGGCGGAAGGGAACGAGTATCTGAAGGCAAATAAGCAGCGTATCGAGGAGCTATTCGAACGCCTGGATACAGCGGGACGGGGCTTCCGGCGTGGCCGGTCTCCGGAGATCATGCGAGCCTTCACGAATCTGCGGGGCGCGGTTGCGGTGCGTCTGCATCGCGAGAGTGTGACCCCTGAGCAGATCCAGAAAATCACCGACGCCATCAACGCCGCAGCCAAGGCCATCGACGAGTTGTGAGTGAGCTCCGGGAGTTGAAGCTTGCGACCCTTGAGAAGCCGAAACTCCTTCGGATCAGGCTTGGGACGGATCGCGTTTGTAACAGGGCATGGCTTTAGCCGTGCCAAGAGAGAGCTTTCAGAAACTCGGGCTTCAGCCCCTGCAACCAAACGTGCCGAGGTGTGAAAACGCTGGGTGCGAAAGCGACCGGGCCGGAATTCTCTAGTCCAGGTTTTCCGGCTCCAGCGCGATGCTCTTCTCGCCGGCGGCTTTCTTCTCCCAATACTTGCGGACCCAGGCTTCCCAACTTCTGCCGGCGGCGGTGTCGCGTCCGCTGAAGGCCAGGGCGGCGATGTCGGAATAGGGAATGGAAATTTTCTGCTGCGAATCCTTGGGAATGAGCCGCACAACAGAGGGCCAGCGTCGCGCCGTTGCGCCGGTCGAAGATGTAGCCTTCCACGCGCGAGCCGTCTTTGCGCGTGATGGTCACATCGCCGCGATAATCGAAGGCTTGCTCCAACGCCTCGCGCAAGTCGGCTTCGCTGGCTAGCTCGGGAATCCAGCCTTCGATCTGCTGGCGATCCCGTCCATCAACGACTTCAAGATGATCGACTGTCAAGTTATGTTGTGGTTCGCTCATGGTTTCGCTTTTCGCCTTTTGCTCTTCGCTTTTCTTAAACCACTTACCACGGAGAACACGGAGGTCACGGGGAGATTCCTGAAGAAAGTCACGGAGAACCAAGGAAATCATCTAGTCCCTCTGTGACCTCCGTGTCCTCCGTGGTGAAAAACACGCTTGGGTTTCTGGACTTCAGGTCGCCGATCTGCACCAGCGGATTGTAGGCATGCACCGGACGCACTTCTTCTTTCAGCATGGCCAGCGCTTCGTCGTCCTTGTACTTACTGGAGAACGTCGCGCGCACCGTGGCCAGAAATCCGCTCAGCGAGCCGAAGGTGTCGTTCACCGCCGAAGCTTCGTATCCGCTGTGCACCATGCAGTTGGCGCACTTGGGATTGCCCGACTCGGTGCCGTACTGGTGCCACTCGGTCTCGCGCATCAGCTCGTCGAAGGTGTCGGCGTAGCCGTCCTGCAGCAGGTAGCACGGCTTCTGCCAGCCGAAGAGGTTGAAGGTCGGCATGCCCCACGGCGGTGCAGGGATAGTCGCGCTTGCCCATCAGGAATTCCAGGAACAGCGGCGACTGGTTGAAGACCCACTTCGCCTTGCGGTTCGCCAGGATGGCGCGGAACAGGCGCCGGGTGCGCGCGCGTCCGAGGAAGTGCTTCTGGTCGGGCGCCTTGTCGTAGGAGTAGCCGGGCGAGAGCATCATGCCCTCGACGCCGAGCTCCATCATCTCGTCGAAGAACGCGCGCACGCTGTTGGGGTCGGCGCCGTCGAAGAGCGTGGTGTTCGTGGTGACGCGAAAGCCGCGGTGCAGCGCTTCTTTCATGCCGTCGAGCGCCAGGTCGAATCCGCCTTCGCGGCAGACGGAGAAGTCGTGGTGCTCGCGCTCGCCGTCCATGTGCACCGAGAACGTCAGATACTTGCTGGGCTTGAACAGGTCGAGCTTCTCTTTGAGCAGCAGCGCGTTGGTGCAGAGGTAGATGTACTTCTTGCGCGCGACCAGGCCTTCGACGATCTCGTCGATCTGCGGATGCATCAGCGGCTCGCCGCCGGGGATGGACACCATGGGCGCGCCGCATTCGTCGACCGCGCGGAAGCATTCTTCGGGCGAGAGGTTCTGCTTGAGCACGTGCGCGGGATACTGGATCTTGCCGCAGCCGGCGCAGGCCAGGTTGCAGCGGAAAAGCGGCTCCAGCATCAGCACCAGCGGATAGCGCTTGCGGCCCTTGATACGTTGCTTCAGGACGTAGGTCGCAACCGTCCACATCTGCGAAACTGGAACACCCATGCGGTAAGACCTCGTTGAAGAAGCTGTCAGCCGTCGGCTATCAGCCGTCAGCTAAATCGCTTTTCGCTATTCGCCATTCGCTCTTCGCTTCAAACCACAACCCATTCGAGCTGTCATCCTGAGCGGAGTCGAAGGACCCCTATACCTCTGAGCCGAATCTATAACAAGAACGCGAACTCTCTTTCGCTTTTATACCTCCGATGTGGCATAATGTCAATGTTCAGACTCATGAATGATACGAACCGAGCCGCTTCTGTCGCAGCCGAGACACCATTTTCTCCGCGCCGCACGCCCGTCCAGTCCCGCAGCCAGCTCACGGTTCAGCGCGTGCTCGACGCTGCCAGCTCCCTGCTGCAACAAATGCCGCTGGAGGACGTGACCACCACGCGCATCGCCGCCGAGGCTGGACTGTCGATCGGCGGGCTCTACCGCTTCTTTCCCGACAAGCAGACCATCATCGACGCCATTGCCGTGCGCCACGTGGAGCAGTTTCGCGCTTCGCTGGAAGAGTCGGTGATGAAGGTTTTGGAGCGCGAGTTCGCCAACCTGGAAACCTTCGATCCGGCAAAGATCCTGGACAGCGTGGTCGATGCTTACATTGTTTATCTCGACGCGCATCCCGACTTCCGCACTATTTCTTTCGGGCGCTACATCAGCGCCGCAACCAAGGAGCGCGAGGCATCGCCCAATGTGGGACTGCCGGCGCTGCTGAAGAATTTCATGCTGGAGCGGCTGGGCATTTCCAACACGCCGGAGCTTGACCTGATGCTGCGCATCGTAAGCGAGGCCGGCGAGCGCCTCATCGCCTACGCCTACGAGCAGCCCACCCGCGAAGAGCGCGACCGCATCATCGCCGAGATGAAGAAGATGCTGGCGGGATATTTGTTCAGCTAGACAAGAATGGTTTTGCACCACCCTTCAACTTTGTTCAGGGCAGGCTCGGACACCGAGAACCCGGAGGGATAAAGGCGACAAATACGGGGGCACACAAGCCGCCTTTGCTTGTGTGGGTGTTGTCTAACAAAGTTGTATTGGCCTCAACCGTTATCCCACTCATTCGAAAATCGCGAATGAGTGGGCCACCCGGCTTCGCTCCGCTCGGGATGCCAAAAGGGGACAGCAGTCATCTGGTAGTTGTTCCCCCACTACTGGCGCTCGGCGCCGCAATCTCGCCCAACTCCCAATACTTTTTCAGCAGCGTGTCGGGAACTTCCACTTGTTTGCCGCTGATCATCGACTTCAGCTGCAGCGCATTGACCGCGGCCTTGCCTTCGAAGTGGTTGTTGGCGATGACGAAGGTCTTCTGCGCCTTCTCGCCGATAGCGTCGATGCGCGTCTTCCAGCCGCGCAGCTCGGGATCGGTATAGAGGTAGTTGTAGCGATCGTTGCGCGAGTCGCTGTCGAACCACTGATCGTAGTTGCGGCCATGCAGGCGCACATAGCCCAGCGGTGCGGTCACGTGTTCGCTGGGGGCGACCGCTTTGCCCAGCTTCGGCTGGTCGATATTGCAGAAGGCGACTCCCTTCTCAGCGAAGTAACGCAGCGTGCCTTCGTTGGTCCAGCCGTTGTGGCGCACTTCCACCACCAGGGGGAACTGCTTGAACTTTTCGATCACGCTGTCGAGGTGCATGCGATTGGGACCCGTGTTCTTGAACGAAATTGGAAACTGGATGAGCACCGCGCCCAAGGTTCCTTCGGCGGCCAGCGACTCGAACCCCTCCCGCGCCAGGCGCTCGTCTTCCTCGGTGGCCCGGATCGTGTCGGCCGAGGTGCTCTGCATCACCGGGATGGGCGAGTGGGTGAACGCGCGGTTGAGCTTGGCGGTGAACATAAACGCGGGATTGACTGCCCGCGCCATGCGGCTCCACAGCTTCCCCCACTCCGGCTTGACGTGGCCATAGAACGAAGTATTGATTTCCAGCACATCGAAATAGCGCGCCATGAATTCCACCGGGTGCTGCGACTTCTTGATCTGCGCCGGATATACGATCCCTTCCCAGTCTTTGTACGACCAGCCTGCGGTGCCGACGTAGATTTGCGGCGTTTCTGCCATCTCGAAACCGAGGTTAGCACACGGCGGGCGGGTGAGGCGGAGGCGCAAGATTCCGTCTATTCCCAATGGACATCGCTAATGGGACCGTCATCACATTCAGAGGTGACGTTAGCCATCGTGTCTCCCTCCACGCCGCGCGCTATTTCTATGTTGCGTAAGACAAATTCATTCTGTCGGGAAGCAGAAATGATCGATCTCAAGAAGAAGTGCTGGCGCGAAAAAGTGACTGCGGAAATCACCCTGGCCCACATGCTGCAATTTGCCAGAGAGCTGGGGACCAATATGGACGCGGACGAAGGTGGCGGCGTTCCTGAACGAAAGGAGGCCGGGCGCAGGACATCTGGACCCACATGATGCAGGCCGGCGAAGAGTACATCAAGTCTGGCCTGCTAGTCAGAGGAGTCGGGCTTCCTAAGGTGAAGCGAGGGGCGCAACCATCGCCCATGCTTCACTAAACATTCATAACCATCGCAAAGGGACGTAGAGTCAGCGTCCATTTCATATCCGTAAGTGGACATTCCTACCCAATCAACTCTTCCGGGATGGCTCAGGCTGGGAGCGAAGTAAGCTCCCAGCCTGCACCTGGATGACTGCGGCCTGTTCGTCGTGGTGCATGCCATTCCACGTATCGCTGTGGCGGCCCGCTAGCCCCCCATCCGGTATCCTAAAGACTCACGCCTTGCTGTAATGCCGAACATCTTAGACGACGGATCCACAGTATGAACGTACTCATCCTCAACTCGGGAAGTTCCAGCCTGAAGTTTCAGGTGATTGCCACCGACCTCGACCGCATCCAGCAACACAAAGACGACCGCCTGTGCAAAGGCGAGGTCGAGCGCATCGGCGGGGAAGCGATTGTTACCTTTCAGGCAGGCCAGCAACCCCGGCGGAAATTCACCGCCCCGCTGCGCAACATCTCAGGCGCGCTGGATTATCTGGTGCGCTACATCGCCTCCGACGAATCAGGCGTTACCGCGATCCAGAGCTCGGCTGACATCAATGCCGTCGGCCATCGCGTGGTGCACGGCGGCGAGGTGTTTTCCGAGTCGGCCATCATCACCGACAAGGTGCTGCAGGACATCGAGGATTGCATCGACCTGGCGCCGCTGCATAATCCCAACAACATTCGCGGCATTCAGGCAGCGCGCGAGTTATTCGGCAAAGCGCTGCCGCAGGTGGCCGTGTTTGACACCGCCTTCCATCATTCGCTGCCCGAAGTGGCTTATCTGTATGCGGTGCCCTACCACCTCTACCGGCAGCATCGCATCCGGCGCTATGGATTCCATGGAACCTCGCACCGCTATGTCGCCTATCGCTATCGGGCGCTGCGCGAGTTAACTCGTGAGCAGACGCACGTCATCACTCTGCATCTGGGCAACGGATGTTCGGCGGCGGCCATCCGCGCGGGTCATCCGGTGGACACGTCGATGGGCATGACGCCCTTGGAGGGGCTGGTGATGGGCACGCGCTCCGGCGACATCGACCCCGCCATCGTGAATCTGATTGCGATCAAGGAGGGCCTGTCGACCCAGGAGGTGGAGACGCTGCTGAATACGCAATCTGGACTACTTGGCATTTCCGGCCTAAGCAACGACATGCGCATTCTGCAGTCGGAGCTGAAGGACCACGACGACCGGAGGGTGCGGCTGGCCATCGACGTCTTCTGCTACCGGGCGCGCAAATATATTGGCGCGTTTCTGGCGTGCATGGGAGGCGCGGACGCGGTGGTGTTTACCGGCGGCATCGGCGAGAACTCGCCGCAGATCCGGGCCGGCATCTGTGCAGGGCTGCAATGGGCTGGCCTGCAACTGGACGATGCGCGCAATCAAGAGACAAACGGCCGCGAAGGCAAGATCAACACCGAAGACTCCCGGCTGCAGGCGTATGTGATTCCTACCGATGAAGAACTGCTGATCGCGCGCGACACCGTTCGCTGCATCCTGGGCGAGCCGCATCCGTCGTAAGAGCTAAACTTCCGTCATTGACATATGGCAAAGAAATCATCCGGACGACGTAGATCAGGTCAGGATAAGCAATCGTCCAAAACCCGTAAGCGATTGGACAAGGGAAAAAGAATCAACATAATGGCGATTGTGTCTCAAGCGGTGTCAGGATTTGCGCTTATCGAACTCCGACCACAGATGGAAGTGTCTCCAAAGGTAGAATTGGTAAACGCCCCAACCATTTACCGTGCCTTTTAGCATTCACAATTCCGGCTATCTCCCCTTCAATATCCGGCGAGCGTTTTGCTATGTCTTCAAAATTAAGGCGGGTGCGGGAACGGTTAGTAACACTGGAGTAGGAAGCCTGGACTTGGAGTCCGTTGAGATTGAGAGCGGGCACAACGAGACGATTTCTTGTAATTTGATGAGATCCCGTAATCGTCCCTCAGAAGCAGATATCGCAATCGTGATTGATTACACTCCATGGGGGTTTCCGTCCCTCTATCAATCCCGCCAGTACTTTCGTTTCCTGGGAATGAATGGCGATAACTGGGAATGGGTAGAACAGCCCATTGGAGATCTTAAGCAAGCGGCAGAACTGCAGATTAACAAGCGCGTCCGGATGAAGATCCCAAGAGAATGACCAAGTCTGCTGCGCTCCGCGCAGAATAACAAACGAGGGGGGATTTCCGGCACGGCTGAAGCCGCGCCCCTTCACCTCAAATCGCGCCCTATATTTTCCGCTTCAGCGCCGCAGAGCCCGGCCGCTTCAATGCCGCGAGTTCTGGAGCTTCAGTATGGCCACTTCCAATCTGCGACGTCGGGCTTGTCGATGCCGTGCTCGTGCGCGTAGTTGCGGCACTCCATCTGCAAATTGCGGAAGCTCTCTTTAGCGTGGCCGCCGATTCGCTGCAGTTTCGGCACGCGGTCGATCGCGTCCATCGCCAGGCTGAAGCGATCGATGTTGTTGTTGATGGCCAGTTCCAGCGGCGTGTTGATGTTGCCTTTCTCCTTGTAGCCCCGCACGTGAATGTTGGCGTGGTTGGTGCGGCGATAGGCCAGCCGATGGATCAGCCAGGGATAGCCGTGGAAGTTGAAGATCACCGGCTTGTCGACGGTGAACAGCGAATCGAAATCCCAGTCTGACAATCCGTGCGGATGTTCGTTGTGCGGCTGCAGCTTGAAGAGATCGACGACATTGATGAAGCGGATCTTGATGTCGGGAAAAGCTTCGCGCAGCAGCGCGGTCGCGGCCAGGGCTTCCTGTGTCGGAATGTCGCCGGCCGAAGCCATCACCAGATCGGGCTCGCCGCCCTGATCGTTGCTGGCCCAATCCCAAATGCCGATGCCTTTGGTGCAATGGTTGATGGCCGCCTGCATGTCCATGAACTGCAGGTGCAACTGCTTGTCGCTGACGATCACGTTCACGTAGTTGACGCTGCGCAGGCAATGGTCGGCGACCGAGAGCAGGGAATTGACGTCGGGCGGAAGATAGATGCGCGTGACCGCCGCGCTCTTGTTGAGCACCACGTCGAGGAAACCGGGATCCTGATGCGTGAAGCCGTTGTGGTCCTGCCGCCAGACGGTAGAGGTGATCAGCAGGTTCAGCGACGCGATGTCGGCGCGCCAGGACAGGTTGTTCGAGATCTCCAGCCATTTCGCGTGCTGGTTGAACATCGAGTCGATGACGTGCACGAAGGCTTCGTACGACGAGAGGAAGCCGTGGCGGCCGGTAAGCAGGTAGCCTTCCAGCATGCCCTCCATGGTGTGCTCGCTCAGCATCTCCAGCACCCGGCCATCGGTGGAGAGCTCGCCGCCATCGCTGTCTTCGGGGAAGTACTCCTCGATCCAGAACTTCTTGCTGACTTCGTAGATGGCGTCGAGCTTGTTGGAGGTGGTTTCGTCAGGGCCGAAGACGCGGAAGGTGTGCATATTGCGCTTCATCACGTCGCGCAGGAAGTTGCCGAGAGGACGAGTGTTCTCCGCCATGGTCGTTCCCGGCTTATCGACACTGCAGCCGTAGTCGCGGAAGTCGGGCAGCCGCAGCGCCTTCTTCAGCATGCCGCCGTTGGCGTGCGGATTGGCGCTCATGCGACGCGTGCCGGTGGGGACAAGAGCCTTCAGTTCGGCAATTAGTTTTCCGTCGGTATCGAACAGCTCTTCCGGCTTCTGGGCTCGCATCCAGTTCTCCAGAATGCGAAGCTGCTCGGGATCCTTTTTCACATCGGGCAGCGGGACCTGGTGGGCGCGCCAGAAGCCCTCCAGCCGGTGACCTTCGACCTCCTGGGGAGCGCTCCAGCCTTTGGGCGAGCGCAGCACGATCATCGGCCAGCGCGGACGTCTTGTCGACTTAGCGGAAGCGGAGCGCCGAGCCTCGGTCTTATATCGATTGATCTCCAGCAGGCAATGTTCGGTGGTTGCGGCCATCGCTTGATGCATGCTCTCCGGATCGGAGCCCTCGACAAAGTAGGGCGTCCAGCCATAACCGCGCAGCAGGCTCTCCAATTCGTCGTGGCTGATGCGCGCCAGCAGAGTGGGATTGTTGATCTTGTAGCCATTGAGATGAAGGATGGGCAGCACGGCGCCATCGCGCGCCGGATTCAGGAACTTGTTGACGTGCCACGAAGTCGCCAGCGGTCCGGTTTCGGATTCTCCATCACCCACGACCACAGCGACGATCAGGTCGGGATTGTCGAAAGCCGCTCCGCAGGCGTGCGAAAGCGAGTAGCCGAGCTCGCCGCCTTCGTGGATCGAGCCCGGCGTCTCCGGCGTGCAATGGCTGCCAATGCCGCCCGGGAAGGAGAACTGCTTGAAGAACTCGCGCAGGCCTTCGTAATCTTCGCCCTTCTCCGGATAAATCTCGGAATAAGTTCCCTCCAGATACGCGGGGCCCAGAACGCCGGGAGCGCCATGCCCCGGGCCGGCCAGGAAGATCATGTCCTGATCATATTTCTTGATCAGGCGGCTGAGATGGATGTAGAGGAAGGAGAGTCCCGGACTCGATCCCCAATGGCCCAGCAGGCGATTCTTGATGTGCTCGACTCGCAGCGGCTCGCGCAGCAAGGGATTGTCGAATAGATAAATCATTCCCAGGCTGAGGTAATTGCAGGCACGCCAGTAGGCGATGGTCCTGCGCAGTTCGTCGGCGCTGAGAGGAGCGCCTTCGATGGTGGAGCGGGCCTTTCCGTAGGCGCTCAGGGCAAGAAGTTCCGAGTCAGCGGTGGGAGTCGAGGTCGTCATGAAGAAGAACTCCTTACATGGTTAGGATGGCCGTGCTTCACAAGTAGGATAAGCCGCTGGCGACACCTTGGCGAGCGTACGTGAAGGAAATCGGCAGGTTGTCATGCATCTTTAATCTGGAGCTCCAGCTACAAAGCGAGGTTTGCGGGTTTCGTATTTTGCGCATTGCGCAGAGGCGGCTGTAGCGATGCATTTGTGCGAAGGTGAACCGCCTTTATCGATACGGCAAGCAAGTGTCCACAAGAAACGGTGGAAGGGCACGGCTTTAGCCGTGCCGAGAGCGTGCTTGTGAAGAGCGCTTTAGCCCCGGGCTTGCCGTGGCTGAAGCCATTTCTCATACCGTCCGATTTCGCCGGGCTGAAAGCCCGGCGCTTCCACCGCTCCAAGGCCACGTTGTGGCAGCTACGACTGCAACGTCGACACGGGCTGCTCGACGTGAGGTGTTTCTGCATTGCGGTGCCGGCGCACATAGACAAACAACAAGATCGCGGAGAGAGCCGCGAGGATGAGATATGACCACGGAACTGCTATGCCGCTTGCGGGTCTTATGACCTGCAGCGGAAGCGAAAAGTCGGCGCTGGCTGAGTTTCGCTGGACCGCGACGTGTACGGTCCAATCCCCCGGCGTACCCAAGTCTAATTCTGCCGATTGCAGCAACTTGTTGTCGGAGTCTCCCGTGCCGGCACGGACAGGAGTTGTGGGCTGCGAATCTCCTGCTCGCTGTGCACTGAGATCGACTGTCGCGTCCAGCAACGTTTCCTGCGTATTGCGATCCTGAACCAGCACGCTGAAACCTGCCGTCCCGGCCTCCAACTCTCCCGGCTGGGCAAACACCGCTACCGCGAACGGTCCCGCCTGCTGCTGCAGGCGCACCACCTGATCGTCGTCAGCGCTGGACGATCCCGACACCAGCGCCGCAAGACCGATACCAGCGATCGCAAACAACACCACAAACGATATAGCCTCGACCGCCAGGCTGCTCAGCCGTGACCGCAAAAGGCGGTTGGCGAACGAGAATCGTTGCGGGATCGCAAGCCATGATGACTTGCGCTTGCGGGCAGCGGACAAGTGCTCGTCTGGCAATGGCCGGCGCTGCAGGCACTGCACGGCAATGAGGATCGCAGGCACCATGTAGGCCACCGATCCCAGCACCCACATGATGGCGCCGGCTGCGGCTTGATCGTGTTGGGCTGAGAAACCGAACAGGCTGGGCTGGGTTGCGTAGGAGGGATAGAGCACGCTGTCGGAGAAAACCAGGATCGCCGACAGCGCTGTGTTCTGTAGATCTGCCACCAACAGATACGGCACCATGGCCCATCTCGGCCACTGCGCGTGGCTGGGCCAAGGCTGAATTACTGGCCACCAGAACAGCAGCGAGGTTAGAAAGAAGCAGGCATGTTCCACTTCGTGCCACGAGCTCGACGCCAACGCCAGCTCGTAGAGTCTGGGCGTGTGCCAGGCAAACATCGCGCCGCCCATCAGCAGCATGGCAACGATGGGATTGGTCAGGGCATTTCCCGTCCGCTGCGCCGACCGCCAATTCAGGAACGGTCCGGCAAATTCGCGGGCGGCAAAGATCGGCAGTCCGCGCACCAGAGGGATGAGCGGTGCGCCCAGCAGGATCAGCGGAGGCGCGACCATCATGAGGATCATGTGCTGCAGCATGTGAGCAGTGAGCACAAATCCGGAGAAGGTATCGAGCGGCGAGGCCAGCGCTATCCAAAGCAGCAGCAGCCCAAGCAGAAAGCTGATAGCGCGCCACTGCGGGAGAAAGGGAAGCCCGGCACGCGTCAGCAGAAACCAGCCGCGCAGATAGACCAGAGCCGTGAGTACAAGGAGAAATGTCGCGGCCGGAGGCACCGACCACGACAGCAGAACGGCTTGATAAAGGGGCTGCATGGCTCGTCAGCCGAACGGCCAATCAGGAGTCAGACTGGTCCGGCATGCCTGGTGCCGAAGTCGCGCCGGCGCTTTCGTCGTCGGCATTCCAGCTTATGTGCTCCTGGCTGAAGCGGTCGAGCACCTGATCTCCCTTAACCTTACCGAAGTAGTCCCAAGCCCACTCCACAAACGCTTCGATCTTCGCCCGTGTCGTCGATAACAATGCGGCATGCACGCCGATCCACGCCGCGAAAGCGATCGGACCTTGCAGTTCATGATGATGCGGGCCGACTTCCGCTACGGCCGCACTGCGACCGATCATGGCCATGATGCCCTTGTCGAAATAGTCGAACGGCTTTCTGGCCTCACCTTCGACATCGGCCGCGATGTTTCTCGCGCACCACTTGCCTGCCTGTTCGGCTACCGATGCCAGCTGCGGCAAGATATCGCCTGCTTTGCCGGAGATGTTAGCGAAGTCCCCCAGCGCGTACACATTGGGGAATCCGGGAACGGTGAGGTCCGGCTGCACATCGATTCTTCCCCCATGGCCGGGGCGAAGGCCAAGGCTGGTGGATAAATCAGAGGCGCGCAAACCTCCCGCCCAGACGACCGTGTGGGTGGGGATATTGGTTCCGTCGGACAGCACGACATGACCGGAGCCCACCTCCTTGACGGCTGTCCCCAGGCGGATCTTCACTCCGCGTTCTTCCAGCATTTTGGCGGCGTAAGTCTGAGCCTTGGGAGAGAAAGCGCTCAGCACGGCGTGTCCCATGTCGACCACATAAATGTTGGCTTCGTTCAGCGGGAGATTGGGATATTCCTCCTTGAGCGCCCGGTGAAGCATGTCGCCCAAGGTTCCCGACATTTCCGCGCCGGTGGGACCGGCTCCGACCAGCACGAAGTTCAGCGCTCCCTTGGCGATCAGAGATTGGTCGCGGTCGGCGGCTTCCAGGACCGCCAGGATGCGCGAGCGCAGCAACTCGGCGTCATGCAGCGAGTACAGGGGATAGCTAAATTTGTCGGCGCCGGGTGTGCCGAAGAAGTTGGCCTGCGAGCCCGCCGCCAGCACCAGGAAGTCGCCCTGATAGGTCTGTCCCTGCTCAGTAACCACGGTTCGAGTGGTGAGATCGGCGGACACGATCTTCGCCATCTTCACCTCGACGTTAGGATGCCTCACCAGGATGTTTCGCAAGCTATAGGCAACGTTACTGGGCGCCAGAAATCCCGCTGCCACCTGGTAAAGCAGAGGTTGAAATTGCTGGTAGTTATTCTTGTCGATCAGGGTGATGCGGATCTCAGGATGCGCGGCCAGTTTGCGGGCGCAGTTTAATCCGGCAAAACCTCCGCCGACGATGACGACATGCTTCACTGGTTCGGCTCACTTTCGCGGACTTGGATTTCAGCTCAGGAGAGATACACGCGTGATAGCACTTTACAGGCGAGCGGGCACTGCAAACAACTGAGAAAAATACTAGTAGCAATCGCCGGTAGATTCGGCTAGAAAGACACGTAACCCTTGCACCAGAAACTGGTTGCGTTTGTAATCTCGCTGAAACTGAGCAGGAGTGTGTCAATGCAAACCGGACCTGAGCACTACCGTCGCGGAAACGCAGCGGCAGACGCAACACCATGCCGACCTCCAGTCTTATCGCGATCCCATGTTTTGCGCAATACCGTTTGGGCGGGTTTGTTCCTGCTTGCGCTGTTGCTCACAGCCTGCGAAAAAAAAGAGGAAGCGGCCAAGCCTGGCCCTCCCGAGGTCGGGGTCGTGGCGCCGCTGCAACAGGACGTTCCCATTTACGAGGAGTGGGTGGCGCAACTGCAGGGACCGGTCAATGCCGAGATCACTCCCAAGGTGCAAGGCTACCTGCTCCGGCAGGATTATCAGAACGGCTACTTCGTCAAGAAGGGACAACTGCTGTTCGAGTTGGACCCTCGGCAATACCAGGCTGCCCTCGATCAAGCCAAGGCGGATGTGGCCGTAGCGGAAGCCAACCTGACCAGAGTGCAGGCGGACGTGGCCCGCGACACGCCGCTGGCGGCGCAGAGTGCAATCCCGCAAAAGCAACTCGACAACGATGTCGCCGAACAGGCCTCGTGGGAAGCGCAGCTGAAGGCCAAGACGGCGGCTATGCAGAACGCCGAGCTGAATCTGGGATGGACCAAAGTGTACTCACCCATCGACGGCATTGCGGGCGTGTCGAACTCCCAGATCGGCGATCTGGTGGGGACAGCGACCAAGATGGCCACGGTGTCGCAGGTCAATCCTATCTGGGCCTACTTCAACATCAGCGAAAGCAATTTCCTCGAAATCGCACCCAATATCACCCAGATCATCACCGGGAAAGCTAGCGTGTCGTCGCTGAACTCGAAGCCCATCGAATATATCCAGGCCAACAACGTTACCTATCCCGCGAAAGGGCAGTTCGTGTATGTGAACCGCCAGGTTGGCACCCAGACGGGCACGATTCAGGTAGCCGCGCAATTCACCAATCCCGATGCCTTGCTGCGTCCCGGCGGTTTCGGGCGGATTCGCGTTCAAACCGGGATTGATAAAGGGGCACTCCTGGTTCCGCAAGCTGCGGTTACGCAGGTGCAATCGATCTACTTGCTGGCCGTCGTCACTCCAGACAACAAGGCCGTATTCCGCCCGGTGAAACCGGGCGAGCGGGTCGGTACCAACTGGATCATCAGCGAAGGGTTACAGCCCGGGGAGCGAGTGGTGGTGGATGGGCTGCTGAAGTTGCAGATGGTTGCGGCCCAGGCGCCGGAACTGGCCAAGACGGGCATCCCTGTCGTGGCTAAACCTTACGTTCCTCCCACCACCCCGGCGGCAGGGGGCGACTGACCATGCCCAAATTCTTCATTAATCGGCCCATTGTGGCCATGTGTATTTCCATCCTGATGGTTCTGGTCGGGGTGGTGGCCATGCTCAGTCTGCCGACGGCGCAATTCCCCAACATCGCCGATCCGCAGATTCAAGTACTGGCGACCTATCCGGGCGCGGACGCGCAAACCGTGTCCGAGTCGGTGGCCACGCCGATCGAGCAGCAGATGTCGGGCGTCTCCGGCATGAACTACATGTACTCCACCAGCGCCAGCAACGGCCTGATGACGCTCACCGTTGACTTCGCCTTGGGAACCAATGCCAATACCGATCAGATCCTGGCCCAGATGCGGCAGGGACAGGCCAACTCGCAACTACCCAGCGCGGTGACGAACTACGGCGTGACGGTGCAGCAGTCGACCTCGTCGCCGCTGATGCTGCTCGCCCTCTCTTCGCCCAACGGGAGTTACGACAACATTTTTCTGGCCAATTACGCCTACATCAATCTGAACTATGCGCTGACGCGCTTGCCGGGCATCGCTTCGGTATCGGTCTTCGGCGCCGGCCAGTACTCCATGCGCATCTGGGTGAATCCGGATACCCTGGCCAACCTCAGCGTCACCGTTCCCGAGATCATCAGCGCCGTGCAGGCGCAGAATGCGGTAAATCCGGCGGGCCAGATCGGCGGAGCACCCGTCCCGCCAGGACAAACGTTCACCTATAACGTGCGCGCACCCGGCCGCCTGACTACACCGGAGGAGTTCGGCCAGATCATTATTCGTGCCACACCGGAGGGTGGCGTGCTGCGCCTGAAGGACGTAGCGCGGATAGAATTGGGAGCCCAGAACTACAACCTCGGAGGACGTTTCAACGGCAAGCCTGCCGCTCTGCTAGGCATTTACCTCACCCCCGGCGCCAACGCCCTGCAAACCTCCGGCGAAGTCCGCAAGTTCATGGAGGAGGCCAAGGGCCGATTCCCGCAGGACCTGTCGTATTCCATTCCTCTCGATACTACTCTGGCCATCACCGCCGGAATTGAAGAGATCAGGAAGACCTTGTTCGAAGCGTTGGCCCTGGTCATTCTCGTGGTCTACATCTTCCTGCAGGGCTGGCGAGCCACACTGATTCCGCTGCTGGCGGTTCCAGTCTCGCTCATCGGCGCATTCATCGTATTTCCAATTCTCGGATTTTCCATCAACACGCTTTCGCTTTTCGGCCTGGTGCTGGCCATCGGATTGGTAGTAGACGATGCCATCGTCGTAGTGGAGGCGGTGGAGCACCACATCGAGGAGGGCATGACTCCGCACGACGCCGCGCAAAAGGCGATGGAGGAGGTATCCGGGCCGGTCGTGGCCATTGCCCTGATTCTGGCCGCCGTCTTTATCCCGACGGCCTTCGTCCCCGGCATTACCGGCCAGCTCTATCAGCAGTTCGCGGTCACCATCGCCGTATCGGTACTGTTCTCGGCCTTCAACGCTTTGTCGCTGAGCCCGGCGTTGTCCGCCATGCTGTTGCGTCCGAAAAAAGAAGCGCGCGGACCGTTGGGCGCATTCTTCCGCTGGTTCAACCGCGTGTTCGGACGAGCCACTGACGGATACGTCGGCGCCTGTCGCCACTTGATTCACAAAGCTGGATTCGCCTTTATCCTGCTGGGTATTCTGTGCGTGGGCGCCGGCTTCTTCGGGTCCAAGGTTCCCGGCAGCTTCCTGCCTGACGAAGATCAGGGATACGTTTTCGCGGCCCTGCAGCTACCAGACGCATCCTCGCTGCAGCGCTCTTCGGAGGCGGCCCGGCAAGTTGAGAAAATCATCATGGACACGCCGGGCGTGGAGAACGTTAGCTCGGTGCTGGGATACAGCCTGCTCAGCGGAGTCCAGACTACCTACAGCTCCTTCTTCTTCATATCGTTCAAGCCCTGGCACGACCGCAAGACGCCGGAAACCAGTTATGACGGAATCAAACTCCACCTGGCTCGCGCGCTTTCCCAGGTTAACTCTGGACTTGCCTTCTCGTTTCCGCCACCGGCGATTCTGGGCGTAGGCACCTCGGGCGGATTCACCTTCATTCTCGAAGACCGATCAGGCTCTGGCACCGACTTCCTGGCCAAAAACACCCAGGCATTCATGGAAGAAGCTCGCAAGCGTCCGGAACTGACCGGCGTGATGACCACCGCACTCTTCGGCGTGCCCCAGGTCGGGGTCAAGGTCGACCAAGCCAAGATCCTCACGCAGCAGATCAATCTGAGCAACGTGTATCAGACGCTGCAAGCCTTCATGGGCGGAGCCTTGGTGAACTACTACAACCAGTTTGGGTTGCAGTGGCAAGTGTGGGTACAGGCCGAGGGCAAGTTTCGAACCAATGCGGACAATCTGGGTAAGTTCTACGTGAGGAACGCGGCAGGAGAGATGGTCCCGCTCAGCACCCTGACCAGCACGTATTCGCGCAGCGGTACGGAGTTCGTCATGCGCCAGAATCTGTATCAATGCGTGCAGATTAATGGATCGGCAGCCCCCGGCTACAGTTCCGGTCAAGCCATGGCAGCTTTGGAAGACGTCTTCAAGAAGACCATGCCCACCCAGATGGGCTATGACTGGAGCGGCATGTCGTACCAGCAGCAAAAAGCCGCGCAGGGCGTCAGTCCCGCCACCATCTTCAGCTTGTCGTTTCTGGTGGTTTTCCTCATCATGGCAGCGCAGTACGAAAGTTGGACGCTGCCATTCTCCGTGCTGCTGGGCGTTCCCATCGCAGTCTTCGGAGCCTTTGTTGCGCTCTACTTCCGCAAGCTCGACAACGACGTTTACGCGCAAATCGGTCTGGTGATGCTCATCGGCTTGTCGGCCAAGAACGCGATTCTGATCGTCGAGTTCGCCAAGATGGAATATGACAAAGGCGCGACCCTGATCGACGCCTCGCTGACCGGAGCGAAGTTGCGTCTGCGACCCATTCTGATGACGGCCTTTGCCTTCATCCTGGGTTGCGTGCCGTTGTGGGTGGCAACCGGCGCCGGCGGCATCTCGCGCCAAGTGCTGGGATCGGTGGTGATCGGCGGAATGCTAGCTTCTACCGTTCTGGCTATCTTCTTCATCCCGGTTTCGTTCGACGTGGTCGAGCGCTTCGGTTTGTTCTTGTCGGGAGGCAAGAAAAAGGAGCCCCCCAAGACGGACGGGCCGGCGCCGGATACCAAAGGAGTTGGACATGACTAGGGTGAAAACATTCACTATCGTTGTGTTGCTGCTCTCCCTGAGCGCTTGCAAGCTTGGTCCTAACTACAAGCGTCCGCCGCTGACCGTGCCCGACCAGTATCGCGGCCTGGCTCCGGATGCCTCCACTCAGCAGACCCCGGATGCGGACCAGTTTGCCGAAATGAAATGGCCGACAGTCTTTCAGGATGAAAACCTGCAGGCTTTGATCAAGGAATCACTGGCCAACAACTACGATATGCGCATCGCGGCGGCGCGCATTATGGAGTCTGCCGCCAATCTTGGAATCACCCGCGCCAATCAATTCCCGACTGTCAACGGGGGCTTCTCCGTCATCAATCAGCAGGCGACGCCTCTCTTCACCGGTTCTCCCACCTTCGACACGGCTTCGATTCAGCTGAACTATATCGTCGATTTCTGGGGACAGTATCGCCGCGCCACCGAAGCGGCCCGTGCGATCCTGCTGGAAACGACCTATGCACGCGATGTAGTTCAGACCACGCTGATCTCGATGGTGGCGACGGACTATTACCTTCTGCTCCAGTACGACAACCAGTTGACCTACTCGCAGGACAGCGTTGAGGCGTACAAGGGCATCCTCAGGCTCAACACCATCAAGTACAAGGGTGGCGATGCCGCCATCACGGACGTGTATCAGGCGCAGGTGCTGGTGCAACAGGCCGAGGCAGAAGTCATCACCCTCAAGCAGGCAATTGAGCAGACGGAGAACAACATCAGCATCCTTCTCGGAAAGAACCCAGGGCCGATTGCCCGTGGCCTCAACCTGGTTGCGCAGCCGCACCTGGAGGACATTCCTGCCGGTTTGCCCTCATCCCTGCTGCAGCGGCGTCCGGACGTGCGTCGCGATGAAGAGAATCTCGTCGCGGCCAATGCGAATGTCGGCGTCGCCAAGGCCGCCTTCTTTCCGCAGATCTCCCTGACTGGTCAGTTCGGTGCGACGAGTACGGCGATCACCAGCTTCCTGGAGGGTCCGGCAACCCTCTGGGCGGTGGGTGGGCAGATTGCCCAGCCGATCTTCCAAGGTGGCAGGATCAGGAGCGGTTATCGGCTGGCATGGGCACAGCGCGATGAGGCCGAGTTGACCTACAAGAAAACAGTGTTAGGCGCCTTCGGCGACGTCTCCAACAGCCTCGTCGGTTACAACGATGCTCGCAAGTTTCGCATGAAGATCGAAGAGGAAGCCAACACCTACAAGGAGACCGCACGCCTTGCCAACGTCCGCTATAAGGGTGGGGTTACCAGCTTTCTGGAAGTTCTGGTTACCGAGCAGGACTACTTCGCCGCCGAGTTGAATCTCTCCCAAGCGTGGTTCACCGAGTTGGCTAACTACGTCCAGCTCTACCAGGCACTGGGCGGCGGCTGGGACCAGCAATAGCAAGATTCCATCCTCAGGACACGCGTAGAATGGGCTGACCCCTGCCCTCGGGAGCCGGACCTTCATGACGCTCTGGAATTCGCGCGTGATCCGCATTGTGAGCGCCAGTGTTCTTGGCGGAGTCTTAATCGGCGTGGTGGGTGGCGCCTTCCGCTATCTGCTCATCACCTCCGACAATCTGCGCGGCAGCTTGATCACCTGGGCTCATGGGTGGCCACATGTCGGCTGGCTGCTGCCGCTCGCGCTCGGCGCCGGCGGTGCCTGGCTCGCTCGCCTCCTGGTAGTAAAGTTTGCTCCAACCGCGGAAGGCAGCGGCGTGCAACGCGTTGAGGCAGTGTTCAGCGGCGAAGCCAAACCGGCTTCCGCCAGCATTGTTCCGGTAAAGTTTTTTGGCGGACTCATCGCCATGGGATCCGGTCTGGCACTGGGACGCGAAGGGCCAACCGTCCAGATGGGCGCCTCTTTCGGTTCCTGGGTCTCCCGCTTCCTGCTGAAAGACGACGAAGATCGCCGTGTGGTCGACGCTGCCAGCGCCGGCGCCGGGCTTGCGGTGGCGTTCAATGCCCCGATTGGCGGATCTATCTTCGTCTTCGAAGAGCTCACCAGCAACTTCACACCCTGGCTGCTGGTCGCCACGCTTTCCGCAGCCACGGTCGCGGTGTGGCTGATGCGGTTGATGCTGGGCAATGCTCTCGATTTTCCCGTGCCTCAAGTCAGTCCGACGGAAAACTGGAACAAATGGCCTTTCCTGGTGCTGGGCGGGCTCTTGGGTGTTACCGGAGCGATCTATAACGGCGTCATCATGGGATTGCTTCGCATCTCCGACAAGATCTCTAATGTCTCATCGCTGCAGCGCGCCGCCATCATCGGCGCGGTAGTGGGAGTGATGGCGTGGTTTGTCCCGGCTATGGTGGGAGGCGGAAATACGCTGACCCAGGCGATTTTGTCGAATCAATTTACCTTGGTGAGCCTGATTACGATATTTCTGGTGCGTTTCGTGCTCGGCCCCTGGTCCTATGCCGCTGGGGCGCCGGGAGGGATATTTGCCCCATTGCTATTGTTGGGAGCCTCTTCGGGCGCGCTCTTTGCGGGATTGGTGAATCACTTCCTGCCGCATCAGAATGTCTCTGCGGTGGCCTGCGCCATCGTGGGCATGGGCGCCCTATTTTCCGCCAGCGTGCGCGCTCCTCTAACCGGTATCGTGCTGACGGTGGAAATGACTGGTCGCGCCGATCTGACGTTGGGCTTGCTGGGCGCTTCACTAACCGCGATGGTGGTGGCCATGCTGCTCGGGAGCGAGCCGATCTATGAGAGCCTGAAGCGGCGCATGCTGTCGCAACAAACTGTGACTTCCCGAAGAGTCGATGTCGGGGTCAAGCGCCCGGCGTGAGCCACGCTGCCGCCCAGGTTTTCCCCGGCGAGCACGGCACGTCAAGAACTATCATCTCCAGCGAGCGCAATCGCTCAAATTGTCATCCCGAGCGAGCGTAGCGAGCCGACAGCTTGCCCAGAGCTTGCCGAAGGGGACCTGCGGTTCGCCTGCGACGGCAGGGCTCTACAAATCGTTAACCCTGACCGTCGCCGTCATGCTGTGTTCCTGCCCCGGCGCCAACTCCACCGCAAAATCGCCGACATTGCTGGTCTCGATACAGAGCATCTGCTTCCACTGGTCTCCCGCCAGGTCCGCCAACTTGCGGGCTCCCTGCACCCACGGATTCCACACCACCGTGGTGCCGCGAATTCTGCTTCGTAACCTGTATCTGACGATGTAGGACAGGATCGCTCAGAGTCAGCGGATGCTGGGTGTCCAGATATACGCGGTCGGTTTCGGACTCGATTACCACTCCACCGGACTGGGTTTTCTTGCGAAAAGAATCGGTCTTGTCCAAATAGGCAACGCCATTCAGTCCTGACACTGTGGCCTGTGCGACATCTCCTACTCTGTGGTAGGCATGCATCGCCTCCTCGAAACGCAGCGCGGCCGATCCGGTATTGTTAACCACCAGTTCGAGCACCAATTCCGGACCGAACGTCGCCCGATGCAGCAGGCGGAAATCGGCAGGCCACCACGTCTTCGTGCTCTCCTCGCTGGCAGTAGACATGCTCACTGTAACCGCGTCGCCCGCCTGCTCGATCGACTCCAACTGCCACGATTTGGTCCGCACAAAACCGTGGGCGGGAGCGTGCGGATCATCCGCTTTATCGCCAAACCAGGGAAAGCAGATCGGAACGCCTCCGCGAATCGCGTGGCCATCGGCCCATAGCGAATTCGCCGAGACGAACAGAACGTCCTGCTTGCCGGCAGCTGTCCACGAAGTGACATGGCCGCCATGAAGGTACATTTCTCCTTTGGCCGCGGGGGCCGCTGACTTTCACCATCGGCAAGCCACCGTTTCCGGCCACCACTTGGGCGATTCCGGAGATGCCAAAACGGCGATTGAGATCGGCTAGGGTAGCTGTGCTCGCCATTGGGACTCCTTTTTGCGCGAAATCGCGGGTTCAATTTCAGGCTTCGAATGTAGCATGGATACAAGCTTGTCGGGCCCGTCCGATCACAGTCGGCGAGCATCTAAGTAAGGCGAACGCCGAATATTAACTCTGCGTGAATTACACTCCGGCGCCGGCGTTGTATAGTGTCGCGAGTGCTCTTTTCGCTCCTAGAAACCGCAACCTGATCTGCGGCCATCGCCCGGGTCCACTGGAAGTTTTGCCAGTTGAAGGAATTGGGGGCGGGCTGTTAGTTTCAAACCTATCGATTTTTGAGGTGACGTAATGAAAGCGACGCAAGCTCTACACGACTTGGGCCAGAGCCTCTGGCTGGACAACATCACCCGCGACCTGCTGGACAGCGGCACGCTGAAGGGCTACATCGACGAATTGTCGGTGACCGGGCTCACGTCGAATCCCACCATCTTCGACCAAGCCATCGGTAAGAGCGCTTCCTACGATGCGTCCATTCAAGAGAAAGCTGAGCCAGGAGAAATCCTGTGAGGCTCTGTTCTTCGATCTGGCGCTGGAGGATCTGACGCGCGCTGCCGATCTTTTCCGGCCGACCTACGACCAGACGCAGGGTGTCGACGGCTGGGTATCGCTGGAAGTTTCTCCCACGCTGGCGTACGACACCAGCAGCACGTTGGCGGCCGCCAAAGACCTGCACGCCCGGGCCGCGCGTCCCAATCTGTTTATCAAGATTCCCGGCACCAAAGAAGGGTTGCCGGCAATTGAAGAAGCAATCTTCGCGGGAGTTTCCATCAATGTCACCCTGCTGTTCTCGCGCGAACAATACCTTGCGGCGGCTGACGCCTACGCGCGCGGCATCGAGCGCCGCATGGCCGCCGGCTTACCGACCAACGTCGGCTCGGTAGCGTCGGTGTTCATCAGCCGTTGGGATGTTGCCGTAGCCAACAAAGTTCCCGACGAGCTGCGCGACAAGCTGGGCATCGCCATCGCCCAGCGCACCTACAAGGCCTATTGCGATCTGCTGGCCACGCCGCGTTGGAAGGCCATCGCCAACGCCGGTTACAATCCGCAGCGCCTGCTGTTAGCCAGTACCGGAACCAAAGATCCCAAAGCCTCCGACATTCTTTACATCAAGGCGTTGGCCGCTCCGAACACCGTAAACACCATGCCCGAGGGAACACTGAAGGCGTTTGCCGATCACGGCGAACTGGCTGGTGTAATGCCCACCGACGGCGGTGACTGTGAGCAGGTGTTGGCGCAGTTCGGCAAGGCTGGAGTGGATGTCGATGCCCTGGCCACGCAGCTGCAGGTGGAGGGTGCGAAGTCGTTTGTCAAGTCCTGGGAGGACCTGATGCGAGTGATCGAGTCCAAGAGCGCGGTGCTCACGAAGGCGGTCTAGTGCCGCAGGGCGCCTCTAAAACGGGGCTTTAGTCCCGGGTCGACAATTTCTGTGAAAGAGGAGTAATCGAATGCAACTGGGAATGGTGGGATTAGGACGGATGGGCGCCAACATGGTGCGGCGGCTCATGAAAGCGGGTCACGAATGCGTGGTCTTCGATATGTTCCCCAAAGCGGTAGAGGAACTGGTCAAAGAGAAAGCCGTTGGCGCCTCCTCCCTGCAGGACTTCGTCAAGAAGCTCAGCAAGCCGCGCGCTATCTGGCTGATGGTCCCGGCTGCTGCGGTGGACGAGACCATTGCCGGCATCCTGCCACATCTGGAGCAGGGCGACATCCTGATCGACGGCGGCAATTCTTATTACATTGACGACATTCGCCGCGCCAAAGATCTGGCGCCAAAGCAGATTCACTACGTCGACGTTGGCACCAGCGGCGGTGTCTGGGGCCTGGAGCGCGGATACTGCATGATGATCGGCGGCGAGCAGGAGGCGGTGCAGCATCTGGATCCGATCTTCAAGACGCTGGCTCCCGGAAAGGGCAACATCGATCGCACCCCCGGTCGCGAGAAGATGGGGGGCACCGCGGAAGATGGTTATCTGCATTGCGGCCCCAACGGCGGCGGACACTTCGTCAAGATGGTGCACAATGGTATCGAGTACGGCATCATGGCAGCGTATGCCGAGGGGCTGAACGTCATCAAGTCCGCCAACGTCGGAAAGCAGAAGGGCGAGATCGACGCCGAGACCACCCCGCTGCGCGATCCCGAGCACTATCAGTACGACTTCAACCTGCCTGATGTGGCCGAGGTTTGGCGGCGCGGCAGCGTGATCGCCTCCTGGCTGCTGGACCTGACGGCTTCCGCCTTGGCCGGCGATCCTCAGCTGGCGAAATTTGCCGGCCGCGTCTCGGATTCCGGCGAAGGCCGCTGGACCATCAAAGCTGGCATCGACGAAGCCGTGCCGACTCCGGTGCTCACCACCGCGCTCTACGAACGGTTCAGCTCGCGAGGCCTGGCCGACTTCGGCGACAAGCTGCTGTCGGCGATGCGCTACGAATTCGGTGGCCATCTGGAGAAGGCTGCAGGGAAGTGAGCGGCTCACCGATTTGAAAGGGCGCAGCTTGAGCTGCGCCATAGGCGTTCCTTATATTTTTTATCCCGAGGCGGCGTGCGCGGCCGAGGTATCTGTCGTTCGCCTGGAACAATGGAGAACACAATGCAGGTCGAAATTCTTGCCGATGCCGATGCTGTAGCCAAACGTGCTGCCGCGACGATTGCCGCCGACGCTCGCGCCGCGGTAGCTGCTCGCGGCCGTTTTATCATGGCGGTCAGCGGCGGTCACACCCCTTGGGTGATGCTGCGCGAACTGGCCAACGAGGACGTTCCCTGGGCCAACGTTCACGTCTTTCAGATCGACGAACGCATCGCGCCCGCGGGAGATCCTGATCGCAACCTTACCCATCTGCGTGCCAGCCTGCTGGAACATGCTCCGCTCCCGCAGGAACAGATTTATGCCATGCCCGTCGAAATGTCTGACCCGGAGGCTGCGGCCAGGCAGTATGCGCACACTCTGGAGCAGGTAGCCGGCAAGCCGCCGGTGCTCGACCTGGCGCATCTTGGCCTGGGTCCTGACGGCCACACGGCTTCGCTGGTTCCCAATGATCCCGTCCTCAACGTTACCGACGCTGATGTGGGACTCACCGGCATCTACATGGGACGGCGCCGCATGACGCTGACCTATCCGGTGATCAATCGCTCGCGCCGGATCCTGTGGCTGGTAACCGGAGCGGAGAAAGTGTCCGCACTGGCCAAACTTCGCGCTGCTGACCCTTCGGTTCCCGCTGGCCGTATCAGCCAGACGCAAGCGTTATTGCTTGCCGACCGTGCGGCGGCAGGCCAGTGACTTTATTCGAGTCCCTTCATCTGTTGACGCGCGCAGCCTGTTCCTCAGAGCGGCGAAGGACGGCGCTCCAGCTCCGCTAATGCGGGTTTGAAATCACACCAGGACGCCGGCTGTCCGGTGCTCCAATTCGTGCGCCACGGCGATCGACAGCCGGCGAATACCTTCGCGAATCTGCTCCGGCTTTGCATTGGAGAAGTTCAGCCGCATATGAGAGCCGGTGTCCCCGTTGGAGAAAAAGGGCTCGCCGGGCACGAAGGCCACATCCTGCCGTAGAGCCGAGTCGAGCAGGCGCGAGGAATCCACTCCCGGCGGCATGCTGACCCACAGGAACAGCCCGCCATGCGGATGCGTCCACGAGACCTCGGGCGGGAAGAAGTCGTGCAAGGCGGCCAGCATGGCGTCGCGGCGCTCCGTGTAAATGCGGCGGATCAGCTTCACGTGCTCGTCGAGGAAACCGTCGCGCGCCACTTCGTAGGCGATCATCTGGCCGAACATGCTGGTGTGCAGGTCCGCGCATTGTTTCAACTGCACCAGATGAAGCACCACGTCGGGCGGGGCCACGATCCAGCCCAGCCGCAAGCCTGGCGCCAGCACCTTGGAGAAGGTGCTCAGATAGATCACATTGCCCAGCTTGTAGGAACTGTCGCGCAGCAGGTTAGTACGATCCAGCACCACCAGCGGCGTGATGTGTTCGCCTTCATACCGCAGCTGTCCGTAGGGATCGTCCTCCACGATGGGAATGCCGTACTTGTCGGAGAGCAGCACCAGTTGATCGCGCCGCGCGCGCGATAGCGTCACCCCGCCCGGGTTCTGAAAGTTCGGCAGGATGTACATGAACTTCGGGCCGGAGCGCAACGCCTCCTCCATATTGCAGGTCTGCAGGCCGTCATGGTCAATAGGCACAGTGACGTATTCAGCTCCCATCAGATCGAAGGCCTGCAGCGCTCCCAGATAGGTGGGCGACTCCACCAGAATGCGATCGCCGCGATTGATCAGCAGCTTGGCAATCAGATCCAGCGCCTGCTGCGAGCCGGAGGTGATAAGAATGTTATCGACCGTGGCCCGAACGCCGTAGCGCGCCATCTGGGCGACGATGAGTTCGCGCAAAGGCAGGTAGCCTTCACTGGGCCCGTACTGCAGCGCGGTCGTGGCCTGGGTCGCCAAGACTCGTTGGCAGGCGTCCTGAAATCGCGCCACGGGAAACACCTCCGGCGCCGGGAGACCGCCCGCGAAGGAGATGACCTCGGGACGTTGTGTGAGCTTTAACAGCTCGCGGATGATGGAACTTTTGGCTGATTTGGTTCGTTGCGCGTAACGATGGGCCCAAGGCGCTGCCATACAACACCTCACACTATTACAGTTCAAGCTAGCGCAGAGGCAGTAATTTGTCTGTGATGGCCGACACGCCCCGAAGTCAGCAGCTGCAACCGCGTTGCAACCCAGCCAACGGGGGGAACAGGGTATTGCGCAGCCGGACGCGCAGTTGGCAGCACAGTTGGCACGAATGGAATCTTCGGAATCGACAGCCGAGTTCCTCACCCGAACAATTGCATCTGCTCTTCGATGACAGGCGGATGCGCGCTTTCGCTGCGCGATCGGAATTCCCGGCTGATGCCGTGCTTCTTGCGTAAGCGTGCGATCAGTTCCGAAAGGCGCTTACTGTACGCCTGGCTTACAAACGCGCGTTCGGTATATCGCTTGCGATACTCCTCCACCAACTGCGGAAACTCCTTTTCCAGAAACGGCAGAAACACGCTGGCGGAACAGGGCTTGAGAAATAGCGGATTGGCATAAATGTACTTCCCGCCCGCCTCCTTGGTGGCGCGCACCAGGGCATCGAGGGCGACGGGCGAATCAGTAATTCCGGGTAACACCGGCGCGCAGATCACCCCGGCATTCAGGCCCGCAGCGCACAATTCGCGCACCGCCTCCAGCCGCAGGTCAGGGCGGGGAGCGCGCGGCTCCAGAATGCGCGCCAGTTGGGTGTTGAGCGTGGTCACGGTGAGGTTCAGGAACAGAGAATTGTGCTCGGCCACGCGTCGCAGCAGTTCGATGTCTCTGCGGATCAGGTCCGACTTGGTGACAATTCCAATCTTCAGCCCGTGATGTTCGGCCATCTCCTCCAGGATGCAGCGCGTGACCTCGAACCGCTTCTCCGCCGGCTGGTACGGGTCGGTCGCAGTGCCAATGGCGATCTCCTCGCCCCGTTTTACTTTGCGCAGGTCCTGTCGCAGCAGCCAGGCCGCCTGCTGCTTGACATAGATCTTGCGCTCGAAGTCCACCCCATCGCGCATCTCCATGAACTCGTGCGTATAGCGCGCGTAGCAATACTTGCAGGCAAATTCGCAGCCGCGATAGGGGTTAATCGTCCAGGTGAAGGGCATTCGCGCCGAGGTGCAACGGTTGAGCAGCGAGCGCGCTGGCAGCGTGAAATATTCCACCAGGTGGCCCTGGCGAATCGATTCGCCCTGGGCCGCCAGTTTGGCGATGCCCACCAGCGATGGGGAGTCTTCATCCGCGATCTGGAGCAAGGAGGGATGCACGGGGTTGTTGATTTTCGCCTTTTGTTCGCCATGTCAAGACTAGCACCCGCGGGCTCGGGAGTCAACCCTGTCATTTACCCAGAATGCCGGCGGGAAGGGCTACGCCAACCCGCGCCAGTTTCTCGCCATCCAACCACCATCTGCACAAAGAACGAACCCAGGAGGCGAGTGGATGTCGGACAAAAAGCATATTGTGGATGCGCTGGAGAAGCTGAGTGAAGTCTGCCGTGACGGTCAAAACGGATACCGCGACGGGGCGGAGCACGCCAAGGATCCGCAACTGAAGAAGTTTCTGAACGAAGTGAGTCTGGAGCGGGCCAAGTTTGCCGGCGATCTGGAAAGTGAGGCCGTACGCTGGGGCAAAGCTGACGTAGATCGCTCGGGCAGCACGCTGGGCGCAATCCATCGCGGCTGGACCGACCTGAAGGCTAATCTGGGCGGAGGCGACGACGCCATTCTGTCGTCGATGGAAACCGGCGACAGCTACGCGAAAGATCAGTACGACAAGTACATTCGCGACAATCAACTGCCGGATGACGTTCAGGGGATCATGCGCAACCAGGCACAGGCGATTGTGGGAATGCTGGAACGAGTCCGGGTTATGCGGCAGCACAAGAAAGCCGCGTAGACGGGGACTCTTACAACGTAGGACAGCCGGTCACAGTTTATTCAGTCCGTCCAAAGCCGCCACTTTGTAGGCCTCCGCCAACGTGGGATAGTTAAACACGGTGTCGCGGAAATACTCGATGGTGCCGCCCATGGTCAGCACAGCTTGCCCGATGTGCACGATCTCGGCGGCACGCTCCCCAATGATATGGACCCCCAGCAACTTCAGGCTGCTGGGATCGAACAGCAGTTTCAGGAATCCCTGGTCGTCGCCCAGCATCTGCCCTTTGGCCAGTTCCGCATAACGCGAGATACCGCTCTCGTAGGGTATCTTGTCGCGCGTGAGTTGCTCCTCGGTGGCGCCTACCATGGAAATCTCGGGAATGGTGTAAACACCGTAGGGAATCAGGTTGGGCGGGATGTTGCCGGCAACACCAAAGATGTGGCAACTGGCCAGCCTGCCCTGCTCCATCGAAGTACTGGCCAGGGCCGGAAAGCCGATCACGTCACCGGCGGCATAGATGTGGGGAATCGATGTCTTAAAGTTATCGTCCACCACCAACTTGCCGCGCCCGTCGGGCACCAGCCCAATCGATTCCAGGTTGAGCTGATCGCTATTGGCCTGGCGGCCGACCGCATAGAGCAACGCTGCGCCATGCACCGTTTTGCCGCTCTCCAATTTGGCGAAGACGCGATCACGGTCGTCGTCGACCCCCACTTGCACAACTTTTTCACCCAACCGAAATACTGTCCCCAATTGCCGAAGCTGAAAGCAGAGGCTCTCGACTACCTCGTGATCGACAAAGTCCAGCAGTATCGACCGCTGATCGAGCAACGTGACCTTCACGCCCAGGGCGGCGAACATGGAGGCATATTCCAGTCCGATGATTCCCGCTCCCACCACGATCAACTCGCGCGGCAATTCTTCCAGCTCGTGAACCTGGTCGGAATCAAAGATGCGCTTGCCATCGATAGGGATATCAGCGCTATGCGCCGGACGGGTCCCACAGGCAATTACGAAATTATTGCCGCGCAACAAGGTGTAGCCTTCATCGCTGGCGACTTCCATGCTGTGCTGGTCGAGGAAGCGCGCGTTGCCCTCGTAAACGGTGACTCGATTGCGCCGCAGTTGCGCCTTGATCACCTCAATCTCGCGCGCCATCACCGAGTCAGCGCGAAAGACCAGATCCTGCATAGAGATGTTTTCCTTGAGCGCGTAACCACGGCCGTAGAAGGTGCGCTGCCGCAACCCGCTCAAGTAAAGAATCGCTTCGCGAAACGTCTTGCTGGGGATGGTGCCGGTATGAACGCAGACTCCACCGATAGTGCGCTTGCGCTCGACCACTGCAACTTTCTTGCGCAGCTTGGCAGCGCAGATAGCGGCCTTCTGCCCGGCAGGCCCGCTGCCCACGACAATCAGGTCATAAATGTTGTTGTTGCTGACTTCGCTGGTAGGCAAGACAGTGATCTCCTGACAAAACTGCAACCGGCAGAACTACGGTTGGGACGAGAATGAAGCTATCACCAATCCGAAATGAACGGAAGCGGTATGGCCACGCACGGCCGACTTTGCTGCCCAAGTTCGAGCAAAATTCATCGGGGATTTACATTGCAATTAAGTCTTATTGAACTTGCGGCTTCGCTCGGCACATTCCTAACGTCCTGTATCGGGCACAACTGTGAAGCGACGGAAGAAGCTATCGTTTCCCCACTGCGGTCGCAGAGGATTATTGGCGACCGTCGCCGTCAGGCTTTGCACGATGTCTTCGAACTTTCCCGCTGCGGCCAGATCGACGGGCTGATTCAAGTCGTCGGAGGGCGCATGATAGCGCTCCGTCAGCCACTTCTTTTCGGTCACTGCCTCGGGCGAACCGGGTTTGAAGCCTACCTTCATGGCAATAGCCGGAATTCCCTGACGGATGAAGCTGTACTGATCGCTACGAATAAAAGCGTTGCGCAGTGGCTCGGGATCGGGCTGCACGGCCACGCCATATTGTTGTGCCACTTGCGTCACCATGTCGCCCAGATCAGACTCGGCCAGCCCGTAAACCGTGAGTATCTTCAACGGGAAGATCGGCAGGAACATGTCGGTATTGATGTCGGCGACCATCGAGTTCTTCGGCACGGTCGGATTCGCGGCGAAATACTTCGACCCGAGCAATCCTTTTTCCTCTGCGGTAACGAACACGAAGAGCACCGAGCGCCCGAGTTTGGCATGCGCGCCAGCCAGGGAGTTGGCAATGTCAAGATTCAGCGCACAACCGGAAGCGTTATCCATTGCGCCGTTGTAAAGATTGTCGCCGTTGATGGGTTCGCCAATTCCCAGGTGGTCCATGTGCGACGACAGCACAACGTATTGATCTTTCAACTTGGGATCGGAACCCGGCAGCTTGGCAATCACGTTGGCGGAGTCGACTTCCTTCTCGATCATCTTGGCCTTGGCCTGGAGGCTGGCGGTAAGCGGAAATTGCGGCAATGGCTTGCGGTCCTTGGCGAGATCGGCGAGCTCCTGAAAGGTGTGTCCCGATCCCTGAAACAGTTTGTCTGCATCGGCGGGATTGAAGATCACCACCAGTTTGATGCCCTGCGAATCGTCGAGGCTGGGATCGGCGAGGGACATGCTCGGACGTGTGCGCGCCAACGTCATCCGGCTCCAGGGAATATCCATCGAGGCCGGATTGGGGATGGAAACGACGCCGATGACTCCGGCTTCGCGCAGCGTCTTGTAGCGCTCGGCAGCCGACTGATAATGCGAGGCCAACGCTGATGGCATATCCGCCGGCGAGCCCGCGATCATGACCGCGATCTTGCCTTTGAGGTCGAGCCCGGCGAAATCGTTATAGTTCTTCTCCGGAACTTTCAGTCCGTAGCCGACAAAGACCAGCGGTGCGCCGACCTCGGGAGCCAGGTTCACGCGGGTGCTGAACATGGCATCCTGGCCGAGCACGAGCGGCTCCGGCGTACCGTTGCGCACTAGGGCGAGGCTGGAACCGGATTCGTCAATCTGCCGGCTCTCCAGCTTCACCGGTTGGTAAAAGCCGTTGACTCCCGCTGGTTGCAGACCGTCTTTCTGCAGCTGCTCGACGATGTAGGCGGCAGCCTTGCGTAAACCTTCACTGCCGGTCTCGCGGCCTTCCATATTGTCGTCGGCCAGAACCTTGACGTAATTCCACCAGCTCTGGCCATCAAAGTTCGGGTTCGAAGACGCAGACTTCGGCGAGTCTTTGGCGACGGCGGTAAGCCATAGAACGGAAATTAGCAGAGAGAACAGCGCGATGCGCTTCAGCATGAACATACTCCGCAGAACGAGGTGTCAGCCATTCTCTCTGATTCGGCGGAGATAGGACAACTTAAGATTTCTTGCGCAAGCTATTTGTTCCACCACAGAATTTTCTGGCCGATCGCGACATCACGCCTTTCCGCCTTGGGCGGCTCGCCGGTTACGAAGAAAGTAGGTGAGGCACCCATTGAGAGATGCCCTATCCCAAAGCATTTGTTTCGACCACGCAAAACTGAAACGGCTACTCTCCTCCCCAACCTGAGCGTCGTCAGAACTGCGGCGGCGTGGACGGCAGCATCTTGGAATCAATACCTTCGCATAGCGTGTTATTTATGCTCACGTTGCCATGGGCATCAAGTTTAACCGTCCAGATGGTGTCGTAATCGGAGTCCGGCCAATTCGGCGCCGGCAGGTTGCTGCCATGGTAGCTGGCCAGCAGTGCGTTGATGGTGGGCGGAATGTGATCGTGCTCCCAGGCGACCAGCAAGGCCTGGTTAGAGAATCTGCCGCCAGCAAAGAAGAAGTCGCTGGCCACCGTGGACAGCTGCGGCGGGTTCTGATCGATCATGTCAAAGCTGGCGGCTAAGTTGTAGGGCAAGCCGGTGGCGATCGCGTACGGTTCGGCAGTCAAGGAAGGCCTGACGTACGACCAGGAGGACTGACCGGAGGGGCCTTCGCTGCCGGGGAGGATCTGGGCTGGGTCGATCGAATAGACCACTTGAGGGCTGATTTTCCCGCGCAGCGCATTGGGAAGATCGAGCGCGCGCCACTGCCCGGTCCCAACATAGTTGCCGTCTTCATACCAATTCTTGGGATGCGCCTCGGCATGGCGAATCCAGTAGACGGTTTCGTTGGTGTTGATGCCCGCCGGATTGACCGCGCCTCCCTCACCACCGGTCACCACGATGCTGAAGTGCGGCTGGCCGTTGCAGGGCGCGGTAACGATGGGCGGCGCAGGCAGCACAGGATAGGTCGCAAGCGGATTCAGATTGCTGTTGTAGGTGGCCAGCGTGGCGCCTCCCGACGGTGTAATCGAGATCGCATAAACATAGTTGGGGCCGGCATAGGTTGCCGGAACAGTCAGGTTATATCCCTCTTGCTGGTTGATATTGGCTATCAGGTTGCCGATGGTCTCCCACGGCGCGGAGAAAACGTAGAAACCCGGCTGGTTTGTCTTGATGATGCCGCTTACCAGGCTCTCATTGTTGTTTGCCTGATCCTTGAAATCGAGGCCCTGGCAATCTGTGCAGGGAAACAACGGGTTTGGGGTGGCTACCCCGCTGGGTACCGATCCCGGCCCATACGATGCATTGAGCGCATAGCTGTTCGTGGTGTACGGAGTCTTCCCCACCTCGGACAAGGTCATCTGATTCAGCATGGCGAACTGCTGCATGGTCTCAAAGGCTGCCATGTCGGGAAGTTGGCTTGCAGTCTGCAAATGGGTCATTGGTTCCAGCGTGTAGATGCTGGTTACATTTTTCGTCCCCAGTACTTTTTGATTTAGGAACGTGGCCATCTGCAGCGAGCGGTTTAAGCCTTGGTTGGTAAGGTTTGCGGTCTTGGGATTAACGTCGCCGGTGGCTTGATACGACAGATCTTCGCTGACCACAAAGATCAAGTTAAGGTTGGAGGCGCTGAGCGGAGCGGGAGTCGGCGGCGCCGGTGGGTCGGGTTTGGCAGAGCCGCCGCATCCGGCCAGCAGAGTCAAGACAAGCATTAAGGACGATAGCCGCAGGATCGTAAGTTGGTTCGTCATAAGGGGTGGGTTCTCTCTCTCCTCATTTCATGCCGGCGGTGATCGCCGGGCAGTGATGTACGGCAAAAATGCGCGCTGAATTCAGCGCGCAAGTCCAGAAAAAGGAGATTCCCAATTCTGAATGCATGGCTGCGCGCTCAGAATTGTGGAGGCATGGCAGGCAGCGCCGTGGAATCGATGCCTTCGCACATCGAGTTATTCACGGTCACGTTTCCATGAGCGTCGAGCTTTACTGTCCAGATGGTGTCGTAATCAGTAGGCGGCCAGGTGGGCGCGGTTGGGCCGGACCCGTGATACGTAGCCAGTAACGTATTGATCATTGGCTGTATGAATTGGTAAGCCCAAGCCACCAGCACGGTCTTATTTGAGAAGGCGCCGCCGTTAAAGAAGAAATTGCTGGTCAGAGCGTTCGCGTTCGTATCGGTCATCAAGAAGCTTGTGACCAGGCTGTAGGGTACGTTGTTAGCGATCGCGTAGGGTTCCGCGGTCAACGCAGGCGCCAGCGTCGACCAGTTGGAATCGCCGGTGGAGCTGACGGAGCCGGGGCCGAATTGACCGGGATCCATGGAATACACCTGGTTGGGAAGCTTGATTTTGCCCCTCAGCGCGTTGGGAAGATCCAGCGCGCGCCATTGCCCCGCACCCACGTAATTGTTGTCGGACCAGTAGTCCTTGGGATGCGCCTCGGCGTGCCTGATGATGTAGACGGTTTCGTTGGTGTTGGCCCCTGCTGGCACGACCGCACCGCCCTGACCGCCGGTCAAGGTGACGTTGAAGGGTGTTTGCGCGTTACAGGCAACGTTGGTCAGCTTTGGTGGAGGCAACACCGGGTAACTGGAAGGCGGATTGAGCTTGCTGTCATACGTAACCAGGCTCGCGCTTCCCGAGGGCGTGACTGAGATGGCATAAACGTAGTTAGGCCCAGTGTAGGTCACCGGAACAGTTAGGTTATAGCCTTCCAGTTGGTTGATGTTAGTCAACAGCGCGCTGACTGTCTCCCAGGGCGCCGAGAAAACATAAAACGCAGGAGCATTCGCCTTTAAAATCCCGCTCACCAGGGCTTCGTTGTCGCCATTACGATCCTTGAAATCCAGTCCCCTGCAATTCGGACAGAATTCCGACGGCGTAACAACTCCGTTGGGCAGCGGCTCTGATGAATAGGATGCATTGACGGGATAGTTTTGTCCGGTATAAGGACTACCGCCTTGCAGGTCACTGGACAACGTGATCTGGTTGAGCAGCGCAAACTGCTGGATGGTCTCTGGCGCCACCATATCGGGATATTGATTCGCGGTTTGCAAGTGCGTCATCGGCTCGAGCGCATAGATGCCGGTCACGTTTCTCGTCCCCAGCACGCGCTGTTTCAGGAATGTGGCCAGCAGCAGGGAGCGTTGCAAGCCTTGACTGGTGAGGTTGGCCGTCATGGGATTGACGTCGCCCGACGCCTGGTAAGCCAAATCTTCGCTGACCACAAAGATCAGGTTGACGTTGCTGGCGCTGAGCGGTGTGGGCGTCGGCGGCGCCGGTGGATTAGGGCTGGAAGAGCCGCCGCACCCCGCGAGCAGCGCCAGGACAAGGACCAAGGACAGAAAAAGTAGAAAGGTAGTTTTATGTTTGATAGCCATGAGCGTCTCTCACGACCATTTCATTGCCGGAGTAACTGAGTTAGCAGTGACCTCCTGCGGGAAAGGGAAATTAAAAAGTTAAGAATCTAGAAAAAGGCCAAATCCCCATTTCGGGATGCCTGACGGGAAAGGCTGGGAGTGTGTTTCAACAGAAAGGCTAGAGCGGAGTATGGCAGCTGAACATCAAGCCTGGAAAGCCGGCTCGATCGATTCATAAGCCCAATAGAAACAATATTTTAGCGAGAATCTTCGCAGGTTGTCGATTCTTTCCACCCCGGATTGCCCATAAGCCTCTTGTTCGCAATAGGTTAGAAGTAACTCCAATACAAAGAATATTTTAGCGGAAATTATTCGTAAGCTGTTGATTCTGCGTTGGAGCGGCAGAGACTAAGCCCTTTATTTGCAGACTTTTGGCCTCTAACTCCAATGGATAGAATATTTTAGCCGGAGGCGACTGAGCAAAACTGATTGTTATCAATAACTTGCAGATGCGGTCGGGGGAGGGGTGAAGCCGGTAGAGGCCGTGGACGACTGCCCCTTGAACGCCGCAGGGCGCAAGAGGGAATCGCTGCCAACGAGCTGGCGAGCCAGATGGCGCGGTATCTCTATGACTGAGCGGCCAGTGTGGGAGTTGAGCGCGGCTGTCGGTTCGTCCGCCTGCATCATCTGCGGATTGCCGGAGATCGCCCGCGCGATGGCGACGCGCGTACTTTGGAGACAGCCAAGTCATTGCAGGGTTTCATCCGGCGAAGTTCCATCTCTCTGAAGGCGTTACAGGATTCGGCCCGCCCGGATTCGGCCAACTCGAATCCAATCGGGCCGCAAGACATCAAAGTCACTGACTCCCTTGAAAAATGCTGTTCTATAGATTCATCCTTCGGCAATCGTTAAGATTCCGGGGAAATTGTTCACGACACGGCACTTTGTTGGCTTCTGCCCTCTTCCCTTGCATGATATTCTTAGGGTCGACACGGTCGCTGCAAGGGACAACCAGCGCCGGAAACAGCAGAAACGATAATCATCTTCTTTTCTCTCCCCAGAGCAGCTTGACGGGCTCTGAACGATAAGGCGGTTTTGAGTGACGCAGCGCGAAAAGTTTGAGACCAAGAAACTCCCCATGATGCCGATCCGTGACGTCGTCATCTTTCCCTACATGATGACGCCGTTCGTGGTTGGACGGGAGTCCAGCGTGCGCGCATTGGAAGAGGCGTTGGCGAGCGACAAGAAGATATTCCTGGCCACTCAGCATGATGCCAGTATCGACGAGCCCAAGCCCAACGAGATTTACCAGGTCGGCACTATCGTCAACATCGTCCAGAGTCTGAAGCTGCCCGATGGCAACATCAAGGTCCTGGTGGAAGGCCTGGAACGGGGCAAGATTCTTCAGGTAGTCGACTCCGACGGCTATTTCGAATCCACGGTCCGCACGGCCAAGTATTCGGCTGAGCCGACGCCGCAAATCGAAGCCAGCATGCAGCGCGTCACTGGCCTGTTTGAGCAGTACGTGAAGCTGTGCCAATCGCTCAATTACGAGACCATGATTGCTGCGGTCCGTAACGACGATCCAGCCAAGCTTACCGACACCATTGCTGCCAATCTGCAGCTGTCCATTGAAGAAAAACAAGAACTGCTGGAGATCTTCGACCCTGCAGAACGCCTGAGCCGTATCGGCGACGTGCTGGATGTTGAGATCGAAAAGCTGAACATGGATCGCACCATCCAGTCGCGCGTCAAGCGGCAGATGGAGCGGGCTCAGAAAGAGTATTACCTCAACGAGAAGATCAAGGCGATCCAGAAGGAATTGGGTCGCGGCGAGAAGAGTGAATTCGACGAACTGAAGAAAAAGATCGACGCCGCCGGCATGCCACGCGAGGTCAACGAAAAAGCGCTGCAGGAACTGAAGAAGCTGGAAGCCATGCCGCCCATGTCGGCCGAATCCACCGTCTCGCGCAACTATCTGGACTGGTTGCTGGCGGTGCCGTGGAAGAAGCGCTCCAAAGAAATCCGCAATATCGATGTTGCCGAGAAAACGCTGAACGAAGATCACTACGGGCTGGAGAAAATCAAGGAGCGCATTCTCGAATTTCTGGCCGTTCGGCAATTGGTTAAGAACCCGAAGGGCTCGATTCTGTGCTTCGTCGGACCTCCGGGAGTCGGCAAGACCTCGCTCGGCATGAGCATCGCCAAAGCCACTGGCCGTAAGTTTGTCCGCATGTCGCTGGGCGGCGTCCGCGATGAAGCCGAAGTGCGGGGTCATCGCCGCACCTACATTGGAGCCTTGCCCGGCCAGATCATCCAGATGATGAAAAAGGCCGGCACCAAGAATCCGGTCTTCATGCTCGACGAAGTCGACAAGATGTCAATGGACTTCCGTGGCGATCCTTCGGCGGCGCTGCTGGAAGTGCTCGACCCCGAACAGAACTTCATGTTCGTCGATCACTATCTCGACGTGGAGTATGACCTGTCGCAGGTGTTCTTCATCGCGACCGCCAACGTGCTCCACACCATTCCTCCGGCACTGCAAGACCGCATGGAAGTACTGCGGCTGCACGGCTACACCGAGCCGGAAAAAGTCGAGATTGCCAAGCAGTATCTGGTGCGCAAGCAGCGCCAGCAGACGGGTCTGACCGAAGAGAACATTCTTTTCACCGACGAGGCGCTGACCACGGTGATCCGCAATTACACGCGTGAAGCCGGCGTCCGCAACCTGGAGCGCGAGATCGGCAACATCTGCCGTAAAGTCGCCCGCAAGGTGGTGAAGGAAGGCGACAAGTACACGGTAGCGCTCACGGCAGATAACGTGAATGATTACCTGGGAGTGATGAAGTTCCGCGACAGCGAAGTGCACGAGCGCAGCGAGGTCGGCCTGGTTACCGGCCTGGCCTGGACCGAGGTCGGCGGCTCGATTCTGACCACCGAAGTCGCCACCGTCGACGGCAAGGGCAAGCTGACGCTGACCGGCAAGCTGGGCGATGTGATGCAGGAGTCGGCGCAAGCGGCCATGTCGTATGTGCGCTCACGCGCTCATCGCCTGGGATTGCCGCGCGATTTCTACCGCAATCTTGACATTCACGTGCATGTTCCCGAGGGCGCGATTCCGAAGGACGGTCCGTCCGCCGGCATCACCATGGCGACGGCGATTGCCAGCGCGCTCAGCCATATTCCCGTGCGGCGCGATATCGCCATGACCGGCGAAATCACCCTGCGTGGCAAAGTGTTGCCTATCGGCGGGCTGAAAGAGAAGCTGCTGGCCGCCCATCGCGCCGGCATTATGGAAGTCCTGCTGCCCTCCGATAATGAGAAGGACCTGGCCGATGTGCCGGAGAACCTGCGTAATGTAATGCGTCTGCGCTTCGTCAACACTATGGACGAGGTTTTAGCCTATGCCTTGGAGCGTCCTCTGCCCGAAGTACCGGACGAGGAGCCCAGCATTCCGGCGCTGCCTCCGACTTCCGAGCAGGCTCCAACCGCCCATCAGTAGAAGTTTAATTGCTTCTATAGCCAAGGCCCGCCACGTGTGCGGGCCTTTCGTGTTCCCATCATCGGCTCTTCTTCTGCCGGGCCTAGCCGGTTTGTGATTTCGTGCTTGTGCTCACCATTGGCCTGACCAGCCGGGATTTTCTTCAACTTATATCTGGCTCGATGTTGAACCCTTCCGTTTCGTGCTTTGTTAATCTAATGACTATGGAGTTATTGGTCTACTCGGCTTCGTGGTGCCCCGACTGTCGCGCCGCTAAGCGCTTCCTCGACAAGAACAATATTTCCTACACCGATATCGACATTGAAGCCACGCCTGGCGCTGCCGACGAAGTCATTCGCCACACTGGCAAGCGCGCTATTCCACAATTCGTCATCGATGGCCGCTGGGTTCAGCCCTATCGTCCCGGAGAAGGCTTCCTATATGAAGAGATGTCCGAACTCCTGGGCCTGGTCGACGAAGGATAGTGCGCACCTTTTCCGTGGAAGCGCTGTCGGGATGGAGAAGGGAAGAGGAGCGTAGCCTTGGCGACGCCATAGCAAATCTCTTATGTTCGTCATCCCTAACCGACTTTTAGTCGGTTAGGGATTTGCGATTCCAGGTCGTAAGTAAACTGTTTAGCCGGCGGCAGGCCGCTTGCTCGCTCCGACCCAGCCTGGCTCGCGCACGAACTCCTCTTCCAACCGTCGCAACCGCGCCGCCATGATTCCCGATCTTCCCAGATAGCCCACTACCTGCTTGGGATCGTCGCGCTTGACCACGGGAAGCCGCCCTACGTTGGCGCGCAGCATTCGTGCCGCCGCATCGTAAAGCACCTCATCCGGGTAGGTGACCACCAGACTGCGTGAGCCTGCCTCCTGCACGCTCATGTTGCCCGAAGAGTCTTTTTCCAACGCGCGCATGATGTCAGCGCGCGTGATGATGCCTACCAAGTTTCCACTGGTATCGACGATAAAAACTCCCTGGTGCCGCGTTACCGTGGGATCGTGCTTGGTGATTCGCTCCGTCAGTTCGGCAACGCGCATCTCCGGTGGGACCACGTCGAAGTCCTTCGACATAGTTTCGCCGACCGTCACCTGCTGCAGAACGTCAGGTTCGTAATCCTGATGAATGTGCAACCCGCGGCGAGCCAGCTTCTCGGTCATGATTGAGTTCTTGGCGTAGCGCACCGCAATCGCATCGGCAATCACGGTGACCAGCATCAGCGGCAGCACCGAGTTGTAGTCCCGCGTGATCTCAAAGGCGAAGATGATGAAGGTAAACGCTGCGCGCGATGCCGCTCCAAACACAGCGCCCATCGCTACCAGAGCGAACGCGCCCGGCGAAAGGTGCGCCGCGGGCCAGATCTTGTCCACGACCATGGCGAAGGCCGATCCCATGGCCGCGCTGGCCATGAACATCGGGGCCAGCAGGCCGCCGGAAGTTCCCGAGCCCAGCGAAATCACCAGAGCTGCCGACTTGAAGATCATCACCGCCAGCAGGGCGCCTAGCAGCATCCTAGTGTTCAGAATGTCGGAGATCGTGTCGTATCCCACCCCCAGCACGCGCGGCACAAAATATCCGATGATGCCTAGCCCCAGCGCGCCGATCGCCGGCCACCACATATCATGGATCGGCAGCTTCTCGAACTGGTCTTCCACCCAGTAGAGCGCCTTGCTGAAGCCGAGCGCCGCAATTCCGCAGAGCACGCCCAGAACCAGGTAGTACGGCAGCGCGTGCGGCAGCCCGAAGTCGAGCGCGCCCACTTGAAACATCGGGCCCGGGCCCATCAGCTGGAAGTGAACGCTAGTCGCCAGCGTGCTGGCAATCACCAGCGGAATGAACGATCGCGACTTGAATTCGAAGAGTAGCAGCTCAATGGCGAGGATGACGCCGGCAATCGGGGTGCTGAAGGTCGCGGCCATGCCCGCTGCCGCTCCGCAGGCCAACAGCACTTTGCGCTCAGCCGCAGTGGTGTGCATCAACTGGCCAACCAGCGAACCCACCGCGCCGCCGGTTTGGATGATGGGCCCTTCTGCGCCAAACGGTCCGCCCGTGCCAATCGCGATGGCCGCCGAGATCGGCTTCAATATGGCAACTTTGGGCGCGATGCGGCTGCGATTGACCAGCACGGCTTCCATGGCTTCGGGGATGCCGTGGCCGCGAATCTTGTCCGAGCCGTAACGCGCCATGATGCCCACGATGATGCCGCCAATCACCGGCGTGATGATGACCAGCAGGCCAAGGTGATTGTTGCGCGCGCTGATAAACGCGAACGAAACGCGATGATAGAAGAAGATGTTGGTGAACAGGCCGATCAAGTTGTACAGCAAATATGCGATGATGCCGGCCAGCACGCCAATCAGCGCCGCCAGCAGCGATACAATGCCGGTGCGAAACTGCGCCTCTTCGGCGATCGGAGTTGCGCTGCCCGCCTGCTCAGCGCGCAGCGGATTCAGGCCATCGACGCCCAATGTTTCGGTGCGCTGCGTCACGGTCTAGGCCCTCCAGCTTTGGCTATTCGCGGACGCCGGCGCATGGCTTCGCGAGCTGTGGTCCTCGAAGTCAGGTTCCGCAGGCTGGCTACCAGCAATGGAGCGGCCGAGCGCAGTTCGGCCCGGGTGTGCACCGTGAGCTCGTCCAGGATCCGCTCGCCGCGGGCGGTGAGTTGCACATGCACTTCGCGGCGGTCTTCATCTCCGCGAGTACGGGTGATCAGCCCCTTCTTCACCAGCCGGTCGACCAGCTCAACCGCGCTGTGATGCTGGATCTGCATGCGTTCCGCGAGGTAGGCGATCCGCGGCTCTTCGCCGTCGGGCTTGCCCTTGATCGCCAGCATCAGTTGATGGTGCTGCGGCTCAGTGCCGGCTTCGCGCGCCGCTTCCTCGCTGAAGCGCACAAAGCGCCGAATCTGGTAGCGGAATTCCGCCAGGGCCTGGTAGTCAGACAGTCTCACTGCGCTACGATTAGTCATCAATACCCTTCGATGCGATAATATCGTATAACGATACATTATGGAACACCCTGCTATGAATTCGCTTTTGGCCAGCTGATCTGTCGATCGTCCTTTGCCCCTGCCGGCCTGCGGCAACTAAAAGCTGAAGGCGAACGGCGAACCCCGACCTACCTAGTACAATGAACAGTTTCCCTACCATCCGAAACATTGCTTATTAAGGAGCCACTGTGATCGCCCGTTATACCCGTTCCGAGATGGGCCGCATTTGGAGTGATGAAAATAAGTTCCGCACCTGGCTAGATGTGGAAGTCGCCGCCACGGAAACCCTGGCCGAAGCTGGGATTGTGCCGCAATCGGCGGCTAATGCCATACGCGAAAAAGGCGGCTTTGACCTGGCCCGCATCAACCAGATCGAAGCCGAGGTGAAGCACGACGTGATCGCCTTCACCACTGCCGTCGCAGAAAAGGTCGGGCCCGAGTCGCGCTGGCTGCACTACGGCCTGACCTCGAATGATGTAGTCGATACTGCGCAGGCGCTGCTGGTGAAGCAGGCGTCGGCGATTATCCGCGAAGACCTGCAGAAGCTGCGCGAGGTGCTCAAGCGGCGCGCGTGGGAGTTCAAAGACGTGCCCGCCATTGGCCGCACCCACGGCATTCACGCCGAACCGATCACCTTCGGGCTGAAGCTGGCCAACTGGTTTTCCGAGGTGCAGCGCGATATCGAGCGCTTCGAAATGGCGTCGGAGCAGATGCGCGTCGGCAAACTTTCGGGCGCGGTCGGAAACGCAGCACATCTGGAGCCGGAATACGAAGAGGCGATTTGCAAGCGCCTGGGGCTGAACGTTGCGGCGGTTTCCTCGCAGGTGATCCAGCGCGACCGGCACGCTTTTTATGTCGCAACGCTGGCGGTAATTGCCTCAACGCTGGACAAGATCGCCACTGAGATTCGCCATCTGCAGCGCACCGAAGTTCGCGAGGCGGAAGAATATTTCAGTGAAAAACAGAAGGGCTCGTCGGCTATGCCGCACAAACGCAATCCAGTCACTTGCGAGCAGATCAGCGGCCTGGCGCGAGTGGTGCGCTCCAATGCCCAGGCCGCGCTGGAGAATGTCGCCCTGTGGCACGAGCGCGACATCTCGCATTCGTCGGTCGAGCGCATTATTCTTCCCGACTCGACCATCCTGGTGGATTACCTACTTCACAAGACAACCAATCTGATCGACACACTGCTGGTGTATCCGCAGCGAATGTTGAAGAATCTGGAATCGACAGGCGGGTTGGTGTTCAGCGGACAGTTGCTGCTGGACCTGGTAGAGGCGGGCGTGCTGCGGGAAGACGCGTATCGACTGGTGCAATCGAACGCCATGCGAGCCTGGAAAGATGACCTTAACTTCCGCGACCTGATCCTGAGCGACCCCGAGATCACGGCGAAGGTGAGACGCGAGACCCTGGAGCACGCATTTGATTTGCAGCGGCCGCTGCGCAATGTGGACAAGATTTTTCAGCGAGTGTTCGGACAGCAGGCGTAGGATGGAAGTGGCGCTTTAGCGCCGGGTTCGCCCAGCAAGGCCCGCCTGAAGGCCGGCTCTTCCACCTACTCCAGACCGGCTCTTCCACCTACTCCAGCCGATTAATAATCGATGCCACGTACCCTGCGCCAAATCCGTTATCGATGTTGACCACTGACACATTCGAGGCGCAGGAGTTCAGCATCCCCAGCAGCGCGGCAATGCCCTGATACGATGCGCCGTAGCCCACGCTGGTAGGCACCGCAATCACCGGCACGCCGACCAGTCCGCCAACCACGCTGGGTAGCGCGCCTTCCATGCCGGCGCAGACGACGATGACGCGTGCCTCGGTGAGCGCATCGCGACGCGCCAGCAGGCGATGAATACCGGCGACGCCGACGTCGTAAACGTGCTGCACCTCGTTGCCCATGATCTGCGCCGTGACCAGCGCCTCTTCCGCAACGGGAATATCGCTGGTCCCGGCCGAGACCACGACGATCTTGCCCTTGCCGTAGACCGTCTCGTCGCGCGTTAAGGTGATGGCGCGCGCCAACTCATGGAACTCGGCTTTGCGAAATTTTCGTTTTACCGCACGGACCTGTTCCGGCGTTACTCTGGTAGCCAGTACGTTGTGGCCGTGCTTGGCTAACCGCGCAAAAATCTCCGCTAGATGTTGCGGAGTCTTTCCCGGGCCGAAGATGACTTCCGGCATGCCTACGCGCAGGGTCCGATGGTGGTCTACGTTGGCAAAGCCGAGATCTTCGAACGGCAAATGCCGCAACTGCTGCACTGCCTCGTCGGACGACAGCTGGCCGCGCTTAACATCGTTAAACAGTTTTTTCAGTGCGTCGGGATTCATGCGGGGCGGTTTCCGGTTTCGAGTTTCCAGTGGTCCAACACGCACAGTGATAGCATGAGGAGGCTCCGTGAGTTTCGAGCCAAAACCTTAGATGCACGCGCAGACTAACACAGCTCCCCGCATTCTGACGGTTGCTATTACCGGCGCCAGCGGATCGATCCTCCCCAAGCATTTACTGGATAGTCTCGAACGGGATGAGCGGGTCGGGACCGTCAACCTGATTGTCTCCGATAGCGGCCTGCGGGTGATGGCGCAAGAGTTGGGCGTGACCGGTCGAAACGAAATCGTAGCTAAGCTACTGGGACGCGCGCCCCGCAAAATCCAGCAACAAAACAATGCTGACATCGGCGCCAATGTCGCCAGCGGTTCGTATGCGACGGATGCCATGATCGTTCTGCCCTGCAGTATGGGAACGCTGGCGCGCATCGCCAACGGCATGGCGATCCAGCTTATCGAGCGCGCCGCCGATGTCTGCCTCAAGGAGCTCAGGCCGCTGATTCTCTGCGTGCGCGAGACGCCATTCAATCGCATCCATCTCCGCAACATGACGCTGGCCGCCGAAGCCGGAGCGACGATTTTCCCTGTCATCCCTGCATTCTATTTCCGTCCCGCTTCGACCGATGAGATCGCGCGCGAGTATGTGAATCGCGTACTGGCGCACGTGGGGCTGCCGCAGTCCGGAGCCTACCAATGGAAAACGCAGTAGATCACGGGCATAAACATACTTGGCTAATCCACGCGCTCTTCTAATGAGTTAGGGGTGGCGTCGTGCGTCCATCTCGTTGCGCGCGAATTACGAAGCGTCGGCGAGAAACTCTCTTTCGATACCGAAGATCGTGCGGTCGACGAATGCCGCCAGATTGTTCAACGTTGGAAAGATATGCTTGCCGCCCAGGGGCAATCCGTGAGCGAAAACTATGCTGACGCTCGCATGGCCCTTATCTGTGACCTCAACTTTTCTCTTCCCAGTCGGGAACCTGGGCGTGCTCTCTGCTGTGGCGTACCACTCTGGAACTTCAAACACGTCGCCACCCTCATCTTTGTAGTGAATGCCCCGAATCCATTGAAATTGCTGGTAGGAGATAAGCAGCCTGTGCTTGTCCTCGATATCGAGTCGGTGTAAGGCCCAGATGAGTTGGCCATCCCCTTCCTCGTAGGGCTGTACGACATCCACGATAAAGTCACGGATCCTTTGCGGGGCCTTGTGTGCGAATCCGCCATTGATGGCTGCTACAAGCTCATCCCGAGTGTTGCACACAGGGAACTTGGTGTGACTCGATCTCTCCCCAGTAGTAGCGAATTCGATGTCATTCGCAATGAAGTCCAGAGCGGTTCGAAGGTTATGCATAGCATCTCCCACGACGCACATGACTTCTCCTGGCACGGCATTATTAAGCTCGGGCTTGAGCGAATCCTTGCCGGTTTCAAGGTCAGTCTCAACGAGAATAGTGTGAGAGTGTGGTTCGATCTCACGCACCGAAATACTGCCCAGGTCTCGGATGTGCTTTTTGGCCCGCTCGATCTTTAACCTTGCGCCGTGGAATAGGTCGCTCATGGGGTGTCGGAATGATGCAAATGTCTATGGGTGTAGCCCAGAAAATCCTTGCCATTTTGGAAAATGAAAATTCTCACGACGCGATAAACGGGCGTTAATATTCTTGCTGCCCCGACGCAGCATCACGCAAAGAATTCCGATAGAAGCTGGAAATACGGAGCTGGGAGCCGGAACGTCTCAGTCCCACTCCTTCGGAAGACCGCAGAATAGGCACCCAAGTCTACCCAGTGTTCGAGCGGCCCGTCGCTGGCGGGAAACCATTTGCCGCCGTAGTGCCCCTCGTCCATCTCGCTGATTACGATCTCGTAGACCTCATTCCTCAATGAGGGCGGTAGCTTGGCACCGAACTCGCGATGCAGTTTCTCCATCGTTGAGCACCATCCGATAAAGTTGGCATGGATGGCCCCGTAAATTCTCACTCGGTCGATCGCGTTGAGCACCCCCGGATTCGAGCCTTGCTTAACTGCGTCCAAGATGTGGTCGAACTTCGGATCGTGATTGAAGCCGAGAATGAACATTACCTGCTCGACTGGATCTTCGTAGTGAGAGCAGCTCATAGATGACCGATGGTACCTTGGTTCACTTTCGAGCGCAAAGGCCGCTTCTTGCTGGCGTCGTCAAGGATATCGATGCCGTTCACGGGCTTTGTTTTTCAATAACATAGGCCTGTGATGCGGGTCACCATTCAATGTGTCAGAGACCCGCTAAGCCGCTAAAATTGCCCGTTTAGCCCATCCCGCTTGGCCCTTTCGGCTTCCGGTAATTACCTTATAAACATCGATAGGTGTGGAGCTTGGCCCCCGTGGGGTAGGCCACCATCATCCAATTCTGAGAGGCGTGAATGCATAAACCGATTAAGTATGTTGAAAAGGCTGTCACCGTTGCGGCCAAGGGCGCGTGGGTGGTCTTCGACAAACTGAACAGTATTAATCCCAACCCTTCATTTACGCCCAAGTGGTCAGACAAGCCGTTGCTGAAGTCATATCAGAAATCCAAGCCGCCGCTGGGCTGGCCGCGCGCCACCGATTCGCTGTGCCCCAAGTGCGTTCCCGAAATTCGCCAACAGATTCTCGACGGCAAATTGCCGGTTGAAGTGCTGATGAACGAAAAGGCCGGCGAGATCAAGGCGCAGATTATCGAGCGCGATGGCAAAATCCTGATGGTGAAGGATTGCCCGACGCACGGCCACTTCGAAGACGTGATGGCCATCGATACTGCGTTCTTCAAGCATTTGGAAGAAGTGTTTCCAGGCCGCGACATTCGCGCCCACAACGATGAGAAGCTGCATCACCACGGCTCGAGCACGGTGCTGCACGGCCGCGGATCGGTGCTGACCATCGATCTGACCAACCGCTGCAACATGATGTGCGATCCCTGCTTCATGGACGCCAACCAGGTTGGCTTTGTGCATGAACTCACTTGGGACGAGATCAAGACCATGCTCGACAACGCCATCACCATCAAGCCGCGGCGCCAGATGTCGGTACAGTTCTCTGGTGGCGAGCCCACACTGTCGCCCTACTTCCTGGACGCGGTCGCGTACTCCCGCAAAGTGGGATACAACAGCGTGCAGGCGGCGACCAACGGCATTGAGTTTGCCAAGAGTTTTGAATTCGCCAAGCAGGCGGCGGAAGCCGGTTTGCGTTACGCCTATCTCCAGTTCGACGGCATCGGGAATGCTGCCAACTCGCATCGCCTGGTCGGCAATCTGTTTGATGTGAAGCTGCAGGCCATCGAGAACCTGCACAAGGCCGGCGTCGAGATCGTGCCCGTCGTCACCATCGTCAACGACCTTAACAACGAGCAGGTAGGACGCATCATTCAGTTCGCGCTCGACAATCCCAAACGCATCTCCTTCCTCTCGTTCCAGCCGGTATCGTTCACCGGCCGCGACGAGGCCATCACCGACGAACGCCGTCAGGCGCAGCGCTACACCCTGTCGCACCTGGCGCATGACGTAAAGAATCAGACGGGACTGGGCGAGCCCACGCGCGACTGGTTCCCCATCTCGTTCATGAGCACCTTCTCCGACTGGGCTGACCTGGTTCACGGCCCCGACAAGGATTGGGGATCGCTGAGCTGCGGTTGCCACCCGAATTGCGGGGTCGGCATGGCCGTCATGATCGACAAGGAAACCAAGGAAGCGGTTCCGGTTACGGCGTTCCTGAACGGTGACACCATCGCGAAGGACATTGCAAAGGTGAACGACGCGGCCCGCGGCAAGTGGATGTCGATTGCCGGCATGACCCTGGCGCTGCTGAAGAATTACGATCCGTTCAAGTCGCCCACCCACTTCAAGTTCGCCGACCTGCTGAAGAAGTTCGACAAAACCTTCGGCGCGACCGGCAAGAGTTACGGCAAGGTTAGCGGCGACCGCACTGAGACGGACATTGAGAAGCGCCGTCGTGACCGTTGGAACTTCCTGTTCGTCGCGGGGATGTGGTTCCAGGACCTGTTCAACTACGATTTCCGCCGCACCGAGCAGTGCATCATTCCTTACGCCACGCAGGAAGGCGAGATCAGCTTCTGCGCTTACAACACCGGCGTCGGCTGGCGCAACATCGTGGAGAAGATGCACATGACCGCGACTCTGACCAAGTGGTACGAGGAGCACGGGCGTCACGAGATCTTTGCCGGCGGCAAGAAGGTCAATCTTGACACCACGGAGCACACGCTGAGGCTGGTGCAGGAGCACGTCGACGCCGAAGCTAATCACACACTCGACGATCTGGGCATCGCCAAGAATGCGCGTCAGGAGAAATTCAAGGCGCGCGAGGAGCGGGTGAAGGCGGAAGCCGAGAAGGCCCGCATGCTTGCACTCTACAAAGAGCATGTACTAGGCGAAAAGCCGGTCAGCCAGGACGGCTTTGTTCCGCTGGGCAACATCGGCGGCATCAAGCCGGCGGAGCCCGTGGTGGAAGAGCGGGAAGCGGTGTACGGCGACTAGCTAACCGGTGGAAGAGCTGGCCTTCAGGCCAGCGTCCCAGCGATAAGAAACATAGGGGTCTGGCCCCGGAAACCGGTCGCGGAAGCGGCCGGTTTTGTTGGTGCGATATCCTTCGACATGCCATCCCGACCGAGAACTTCAGTCCAAGCCGAGGCATCTGCGGTCCTTCGGCCGTCCTAACACTCTGCGATCATCCACTATCAGCCTATCAGCTACCTTCACCACCGCTGCGCCACTTGTTGATGCTGTAGCCTCGGTTCCTCGTAGCCTTTTGGCTTCTGACGAGGAGGCAGCTTGGGCGGCGTGTAGGGAATTTCTTCGTACGGGATCCGGCTGAGCAAGTCGGCAATACAGTTGAGCCGGGCGCGTTTCTTGTCGTCAGAGGGAACGATGTACCAGGGAGCCATGGCTGTATCGGTTGCGGCCAGCATGGCGTCGCGTGCCCGCGAGTAGTCGTACCAGCGGCGATGTGACTCCAGGTCCATAGGGCTCAGCTTCCAGCGCTTGGTCGGGTCTTTGATGCGCTGCTGGAAGCGCCGGTGCTGTTCCTTCTCGCTGACTTCCAGCCAATACTTCAGCAGAGTGATGCCGTCGGAGATCAGGCTGGCTTCAACCTGCGGACAACCTTGCAGGAACCTCTGGTACTGCTCCTTGTCGCAGAAGCCCATCACGTGCTCGACGCCGGCGCGGTTGTACCAGCTGCGATCGAAGATGACGACTTCTCCGCCCGACGGCAGATGCTCGATATAACGCTGCCAGTAGATCTGGCTCTTCTCGCGCTCGGTCGGAGCCGGCATCGCGACCACGCGAAATACTCGCGGACTGACGCGTTCGGTGATGCGCCGGATGACTCCACCCTTGCCCGCGGCATCGCGGCCTTCAAACAAGATCACCACCCGCGCTTTGGTCGCCTTCACCCAGTCCTGCAACTTGACAAGCTCAACCTGCAGCTTGGCCATCTCGCGCTCGTAATCCTTCTTGGTGAACTCTGGAGCGACGCTTCCCTTCTTCGCCGGATCTTTAATCGCCTCCAGTGCAGCGTTGCCTGCATGCTTCTTCTTGGAGTTCTTGCCCATAGGACCTCCCTGGCCAGCTGGATTGCACTCGGAAAGACGCACATGATTCTACGCCGTGGAGGCAAGCTAAAGCTTTGTCAAAAGAGGTGGTGTAAATTTCTGCCTGGCTGTGGACTCCCGGTTCAAGGTTCTGAGAGCTTACCCAGCGCTGAGGCGCTGGGCTATCCTCTCGCCGTCCTGCCGGCTGGACTCGCTCGTCATACGTCGTCGTCCTCGGCCTTTCTGCTGGGATGTCAACAAAGCCAGATAGAATCGCACAATCGTCGTTTCGTCGGCTTGAGCTATCATCGGTCTCGGCTGATATGCGGCGTGTCGACGTGGGAATCTTATGTTTGATGGCATCCTATCCACCTCGGTCTCGCACTTTGCTCGCATTGCGTTGACTTCCATCTTCGTTGCAGGAGCGAGCGCGGCTTTGACTGCCCCTCAGGCGCAGCCGTCGCAGGAGACCGTGCAGACTGCGCCCATCAACGAGCCTCGGGCCGCCCAGCCTAAGCCCTCGGGTCCGCCCATCGTGAAAGGTGCTGGGGCGGTCCAGCAGGTGGACGCAAAATGCTCCACCACCTTGACCGTCGCTGACGATGCGCTTTTCCAGACCAGGCGTTGGACGTTGAATCCGGATGCGGCACAAACCCTGAATGCGCTGGGCCCGATGATCGCGAAGGCCGGCAAGCATCCGGTACGCATCGAGAGCTTCGCCGATTCGGCAGGCTCCGATAGTTACAGCCAGATGCTCAGCGAGAAGCGGGCCATCACGGTACGAGGCTGGCTGGTGAATCATGGATACGTACCGGAGGGCACGCCGATCGAAGGACTCGGCCGGCGCAATCCGGTTGCTCCCAATACCAAGCCGGATGGCTCGGACGATCCTGAGGGCAGGCAGAAGAACCGCCGAATCGAGATCGTGATCGACACTTGTAGCGAATCGAAGTAGTTCGCAAAAAGCCGGCTCCGTTCACGGCCTGATTTAGGCCGTCCAAACTCGGATACAGCCGTTCACTGCCGACCCGCTTCACTCACACGCGTGAGACAGAGCACTGCGCGCGTCACTCATAGGGACGACAATTTCAGCATGAGGAGCGCGGCGGTGTGTCTTTCCTATCCCTTTACTGCATCTCCATTCATCCGCCGTCGCGCCCATTCCATTCTCCGAGGTGATTAAGACTGTGAGCACCCAGACGTTTTCGCCGGAAGTTACGTTCCCAAAGTTGCCTAGCGACACTCCGAGCCATCGTTCGTCGCCATCCAAGCGCCCTGGACTCCACATCCTGCAGCCGGAAGTTACTTATACCGGCGCGCGCATCGAGCCGCTGCAAAACGGTTTGCCCAAGCAGACCGAATCGCTCTGCCCGGAATGCAATAAGGTGATCCTGGCCAACATCTTCGCCGAAGATGGCAAAGTGGTGATGCAGAAGCGCTGCGTCGAGCATGGCGACTTCCGCGACATCGTCTTCAGCGACGTTGAGCTCTATCTCAAGATGGAAGAGTGGAACTTCGGCGACAATCTCGGCCTGTCGAATCCCCAGATCGAGGGTGGCAAGTCGTGTCCGGATGATTGCGGCCTTTGTGGCATGCACACGTCGCACACAGCGCTGGCCAACGTGGACCTTACCAATCGCTGCAACCTCACCTGCCCGGTATGCTTTGCCAACGCCAACACCGCGGGCTATCTGTACGAGCCTGACTTAGAACAGGTCCGCACCATGCTGGCTACCCTGCGCGGCGAGCGGCCGGTCGATGGGCGAGTGGTGCAATTTTCCGGCGGTGAGCCGACCGTCCATCCGCAATTCTTCGAAATCCTCAGCATGGCTCGCGAGATGGGATTCACTCACATTCAAGCGGCGACCAACGGCATCGAACTGGCGAATCTGGAGTTCGCGCGCAAGGCGAAAGAGGCCGGGCTAGCCACGCTGTACCTGCAATTCGACGGTGTGACCGACGACATCTATCGCCGGGTGCGCGGGCAAGCGCTACTCGATATCAAAATGAAGGTCATCGAGAATTGTCGCGCGACCGGCATGAAGATCGTTTTCGTGCCGACCATCGTGAAGGGTCTCAACGACCACCAGATCGGCGATATCGTTTGCGTCGCCATCGAGAACATCGACACCGTCTCCGGCATCAGCTTTCAGCCCGTGGCCTTCACCGGCCGCATCGCCAAGCACGAGCTGCTGGCGAAACGCTTCACCCTTGCCGATCTGGCGCGCTGCGTCAGCGAGCAGACGGCAATTACTGACCCACGCGCGGATTGGTTTCCGCTGGCCTGCGTCACCCCATTTTCAAAGCTGACCGCGGCTCTACGGGGCACCGGAGTGCCAACCATCTCGTCACATCCGCACTGCTCGCTGGGCACCTATTTCTTCGTCGATGAGCAATCGAAGAAGGCCGTGCCCATTACCCGGTTCGTCGATGTGCCCAACATGCTGCAGGACATGGAAGAACTGTCGCGCTCGGCCGGCAAAGCTCGGTTCAAGCTCTACAGCAAGGTGAAGGCGTGGAACTCGCTGCAAAAGCATTTCAAACCGCAACTGGCGCCGCCGGGACTGACGTTTAGGAAGTTTCTGCAAACCTTGCAGGGCATGACCAACAAGAAGCTGGGCCGAGACGGCAAGGACGGTACTTTTACCTATCGCACGTTGTTGGTTGCAGGCATGCATTTCCAGGATGCCTACAACTACGACATCGAGCGCGTGAAGCGCTGCGTTATCCATTACGCCACGCCCGACGGCAAGCTGTATCCGTTCTGCACTTACAATTCCGGCCCGTGCTATCGGGAAAAAATTGAGCGGCAGTTTTCCGTGCCGTGGGAGAAGAAGCAACTAGCAACTGGCGACTAGTGATCAGCAGTTGGCGGTTGGCGCTTGATAAACGGCAGGCCTGTCTCCTGACCGGCCGCAGCCGAGTCTAACGCGACTGGGGTTCACCCTTCGGATAGGCAGCCGGCCCCTTGTTTTTGCCGCTTTTGGCAATGTTGGCGCAACCCACCTGTCTATTCCGTGTTTACACACATAATCAAAGGCACTCATTGAGCGGCTGACGTAGATCGCATTCCATGAACTCGCGACCGCGTGCCTTTTCCGGCGGGCATGCGATCCCGCCTGGATTCGACTCCCCTGACCAGCCAGGCTCCTTGGCTCCGGAGCGTGCTCCGGGAGCGAAGGGATAGGTGTGTCTCAGGGAATGCGATTTGCGGTCATGTTCCGCCAAACCGTGCCGATAGTGGAAGAGGGAACAGCGTGCTCGTGAAGGGAGCTATAGGAATGATGCGAAAACTCATATTGCTTCTTACCATCCTTATGCTGGGCAGTCTATTAGCCAGTGCTCAACAAAGCTCGTCGAAGCTCGATCTGTTTGGCGGGTATTCGTACTTTAACGGCAGCACTTCGGGAGTTGTCGGCCGTTACAACCTGAACGGCTGGAATGCGCAAGGCACCTACAATCTGAATCACTGGCTGGGCGCGACCGCCGATTTCGGTGGCTATTACGGGTCGCCGTTCACCCTGAGCGCCAATGACTACAGCTTTCTTTTCGGTCCAACCGTGAGCCTGCGTACATCGCACTTCACGCCTTATGTTCATGCGCTGTTTGGCGTGGATCGCGCTCATCTATCCTTGATTGGAGGTTCGGTCACGAACTCCGCTTTTGCCATGGCAGTCGGCGGTGGACTCGATGTCCCTATCAAGGGGCGCTTCTCGCTCCGGGCCGCTCAGGTGGATTGGTTGCGTAGCGACCACTTCAGCACCTCCCAGAACAACCTGCGCGTCTCGACGGGGCTGGTGCTTCACTTTGGCGAATAGACACTAGGAATGGGCTTTGGCGAAGGCGCGCTGGGGATGCGCGCCTTCTGTCCCATATTTGCGGCTAAACCCTGACAACTCGATCCATCGTCAACTCAACTTTGGTCCATTCTGCCACTCCCCGCCAGCATCGAATACAATAGATGACTGGGACCACCACAATGAAGTACCAGCGATTTCGCCCTCACTTCCTCGCCATTGGCTTTGCGCTCCTCACCTTGTGCCTCGCGCTCCCGGCAGTGGCCAACGATCGCGGCGAGGGGCCGCTCGATCCCTCGCAGCCGCAGGGCATCACGGTAGACGAGATCATCCAGAAATTTGCCGCCAAGGAAAAGCAGTTCAAGATTGCGCGCGACCAGTACACCTATCGCCAGGACGTGCTGGTGGAGACGCTGGACGGGGACACCGTCAATGGCGACTACCACGAAGTCGAGGACGTGCTGTTCGACGATAAAGGAACCCGCATTGAGCACGTAGTCTTCGCGCCGCAGGCCACCCTGGTTGGCATTACCATGACCCGGGAAGACTTCGATGACATCCGTCATCGCATGCCTTTCGTGCTCACCAGCGACGAGATTCCCGAATACCAGATCCTTTACGTCGGCAAGCAGAAGGAAGATGAGCTAGGAACCTACGTTTTCGACGTCGCGCCCAAGCAGATCGAAAAGAACAAACGCTACTTCCAGGGCCGAATCTGGGTGGACGATCACGACTTTCAGATCGTGAAGACCTACGGCAAGAACGTTCCTGACATAGGGGTTGGCAAGAAACACGGCGACGGCGAAAACCTGTTTCCCAAGTTCACCACCTGGCGGGCCCAGATCGATGGCCAGTACTGGTTTCCGGTGTATACCAAGGTGGATGACGAGTTGCACTTTTCCACCGGCGATATTCATATCGTCCAGAAGGTGAAGTACACCAATTACAAACGGTTTGGTGCGAAGTCGAAGATCACCTACGAGGGGCAAGAGATTTCCAAGGGAGACCAGCCGCAATCTGGGACACAGCCTCCCAGCAACCCTACGACACCCCCGAAGCCCTAGAAGGATTGCTACTCGCTGCGCGCCGGTCTGCTCGGCGCAGCACCGTTGCCCGGCGATTCTGATCGCGGGATTTCGCTTCCGGGCGTTAACCCGATGTATCCGACCAGTAGGCGACTTCCGGCCGTTTGGTGACCAACAATCGTTAACGTGAATGTCGTGGAGACAAGCGTTCAATCGGCTGCGGCAGAAAGCGCTTTGGCTCGGCTGGCCCCATAACTCCGGAGCGGAAGCACCAAAATCATCGCCAACAGGGCGCCGCCCGCGGCAACAAAGGCCGGCCACTTGTAATCATGGTAGTGGTCCACCAGAATGCCTGCCATCGGTGGCCCGACCAGACAGGCGACGCCGAAGCCGGTGAACAGAATGCCCAACAGTTCGCCAAGGCCTGCAATGCCGAAAACGGATGCAGCCACGGCGGGCGCCATCGCCGCGATTCCTCCGTAGCCGACGCCCATCACCAGGCCGAACATCACCAAAGAAAAGTAAGCGTGCGCCGTCAGCCAGAACGCGAAGCCTGCAAGCAGAATGAGATAAGCTGCCTGATACATCGTGACCAGCCCGAGCCGCGGCGCCAGAGCGTTCAGGCCGAGCCTACCCAGCACGCTGGACGCGCCAATGTATCCGACCAGAGCCGCGCCCGCTACCCGGGTGGCACCAATGTCGCGTAAGCGGGCAGAAACACCAAGGAGACATACACCGCGATTCCCGCAAACAAGAAGCAAATGAACTGCCACGCAAAGGCGCGCGTACGAAGCTTGGCAGCGATGTCGATCTTCCTCTTCTCGGCGAGTACGGGCGGCCGTGCCAGTAATCCGGCGCACAGCAGCAGAAGAGCAGCGCCTGACCAGCCGAAGATCTCCAAAGCCGTCCGCCAGCCATAGCACTCGATGAGCATGGCCGACAGCGGCGCGGCCACCAGCGTCCCGCAACCGATTCCGCTGATGGCGATGCCCCAGCGCGACATCACGGCGCAGCTTGAACCTTGGCCCACGGCTGCGATCGACGGAATGTAGGTACACGCCAGAGCTCCGCCTAGTCCCACACCGTAGGTCACGAACAGAAATGGAAACCGCTCGACTCGCGCCGTGAGAATCAGCCCGGCTCCGATCAGCACCGCCCCCGTCGCGACCACCGGGCGTGGTCCGTAGTGATCGGCCAGCTCTCCCGTGAAGGGAGCGGCGAAGAAGGACAATGCCGTGATCGTCGGAAAAAGCGCGGACATTAGGGCGTGGCTGACATGAAACTGCAAGGCCACCGGCTTCAGGAAAACCCCAAACGAGTAGGTGATGCCGAAAGTGACAAAGGCCCCGATAAACGCGGCGACTACGATAAGCCACGCACGAGGCGAGTCGAGCCCGGTTGTAGGATGATCAGACATAGAGACTAGAAGGTCGAAGCGATGGCGGACTCCGGCAAGCATACTCAAGAGGTCCGGCCGCTGCCAAGAGGAATGCCGCAAGTAAATTCTGCAATCAGTTCGTCAACCAGCCGATGGACCGACAAGACACTCGGAAGGGCATTGTAAGATGGCCGTGAGGAATTGGATATGCCTTCGGAGAGCAGCGATCATCTGGCCAACGAGCGCACGTTTCTAGCCCGGATTCGGACGAGTATCAGCGTTGTTGTATTCGGATTCGTGGTGGCCAAGTTCGGAATTACGCTTCGTGAACTGCTGAGCGTGCAAAATCGGTCTACTCAAGAAAGTGGAATGTCACTGGCAATTGGCCTGGCATTTATGCTCTTCGGAATCTTCCTGTCTCTCGCCGCGCTGGTGCGTTATCGCAACACCCGCCGGCGATTAGAAGGCGGAGGTTTCGAGCCTGCGGGGGGAATCATCACAATTTTAGGCGTCGTGACAGCCCTGTTCGGCGCAGTGTTAGGGGCGTACTTGCTGTACACCTCGCGCTCTCTTTGAGGGTTAACGGTAGCGGGTAATTTCTCAAGTTCTGAGCTTCCAGTCCGCCTTCCCAAAAGGTCTGGGGAAGAATCGACGGCAGCCGAGAGCGCTCTAGCTGGAAAGCACCAGCACTTTGTGTTCGGGACAACGAGCCTGGGCCAGCTTGATCAGTTGGTCAATCAATCCGGGTCCATACTTGGCGTAGAAATACAGTCCGGCAATCTCACGTTCCTGCAGCGACTTCTCCGGATAAAGCGAATTCTCGATTTGCGCCGCGTGCCGGGTCAACACTTCCGTACGCCGCAGCTCAGCCTGCGCAGCACGCTTCTCCAAACGACTGATCTGATATTGCATCTTGTTGGCGGCCCGTCCCGCAGCTTCCACCAGGGTAGGATCCAACCTCCGCAAAGACCCGCTAACTCGCTCCATTACTTCGCCGACGACGCGTTTCCCCTCTGCAAAGTTTTGCTTCAAATCGGCTGGAAGCGAACGGGCCGCCACGCAATCGCGCAGCTGGCATTCACCGTGAAAAAGTTCCGGCAGTTCGACTTCATATTTGGTGAGCAGGCGCTCGATGCGCGGTTCGATCAGCGTCGCGCTCATTCGGGAAAGAATCGGCGTAATCCGTCCCAACAGCTTTTCATACACCACGCCAACCTGGGCGAAGTAGGCGACCTCGGCCGGCCCGCCGATGTAGCCAAGCGTGGGCAGCCAGTAATCCTGCAACACGGGACGCAACAACACGTTGGCGTTGAAACTTTCCGGAGCCTGCTCGATGCGGCGCTGCAGCTCGTCCCCCGACAGGCGCTCGCGAGCGATGGCGAACTGGCCATTGGCGCGATGGATAGGAACGCGCACTCCGTCGACCAGAGCAAATAGCGGAGTCGACTCGCCCGTAACCTTCACCTGCTCGTGATAGTCAGCGGCGTGCAATTCGCGATTACGCGCCAGCAACGCTTCGTCCAGTTCGCCGGCCCGCCGCACTGCGTCGACGAACAGTGGACTGGCAATGCGGTGCAGCTGCGGATCGGCCGGATCAAGAAGAATCAAGCCGTGCTTAGCGCCGCTAAAGATGCGAGCGTAAAGTTTGGCGTAAGCGTTGGAGAAGGTTTCGCCTTCGACGTAGCTCTCGCGCAGATAATCGGCGGCCAGCGATTCACCGAGCAAGTCCGCCGCGTTGCTCACCAGATCGTTGGTTCCTTCGGCGAATCGGATCGTCGCGACCGGAGAGCCTGCCAAGCCACGGGTTGCGGCGCTGAACGGAGCCAGTCCCAAGTCGTGCGTCAGCAGAAGAGACTGGTTTACCTCGGCGAGGTCATGATCTTCGGTGGCCAGCCAGAACACCGGTACGCACTCGACACCAAGTTCTTCAACCTGTTTCGCCAGCGCCAGTACCGACGCCACTTTCAACAACGAGAGCAGCGGTCCGCCAAACAACCCTACCTGCTGACCGGTGACGACGGCGAATGCGCCATCTCGGAGACGTTGAATGTTCCGCAGCGTCGCCTCCGACGCTCCCCAGGCGCGATTCTGCTTCTCCAGAGCATCCGCGACGCGAGCCTGCCGGACCAGATCGCGCGGTACCGATTTGGCAGAATGCAGCGATGTGCGCCGCATCGGGTTGGGTCGGGTAAAACCTGCGGATTTCGGGTGCGTAGGAGAGGAAATCGCTGAAGAGGTGCGTGGTGTGCGGGATGGCATTGAAGGAGATGCAGTCGGGAATCACGAGATGGTCTCCCGACAACAGCGCCGATCATCCCGGCACATCTGATCCAGCACGAAAAATGCAGTGCAGCTGGTCGCAGCCAATCGGTTCATGAATTCGGTCATTCGTGCCACGGTTATGAGACTAACAGGGAAGTAAAAGGTTTGGATGATTAGTCTCGCGTCAGGATGCACGAAACCTGATTCGCGCGGTTCGGGACGTCCTACAGGGCTTATCGCGATACTACCCGCGACTCAAGAAGGCTGATCCCAGCCTCGCAAGCGCGGCCACCAGCGACGTACATAGCGGCAGTATTCGGTATAGTCGTCGCCGAATTTCCTGCGCAGGGTGGGCTCCTCGTAGAAGAGCACAAACAAATGCACGCCCAGAGCCACGGCCGCTGCGCCAGTGATTGCTGTTGGGTTCGGGTGCCCGAAAACGGTCCAAAGGCCGATCCATCCCACTGCGAAGCCCACGTACATAGGATTCCTCACGTAGCGATAGAAACCGGCAACCACCAATCGTTGCGGCGGGGCCATGGGTGCAGGCGTGCCGCGTCCCGACCATCCGAAATCCCAAACGCAGCGCACGGCCACCGCGAATCCCAGCACTGACGGAACCGCACCCAGCCATCGCCAACGCGACGCACCCGCGGTATCGACCCGTAAACCGAGCCATCCGGGCAGCAGCCAGAACCATAAGCCGAAGAACGCCACGCCCACCGCCAGCGACGCTGCCGTGGTCAGCCACTGATTCCCGCGCACGATCGCGGGGTCGCCCTCAGACTGCCCTCCCGCCATAAGCTTCCTCTAGGGGCATTATGCCCCCACAGGCCCAAGTGTACTTACTTAAGAAGACTTTACTTTTCCGCAATCTTTCTTAACCGCAGCACTTCTCCAACCCGTGTTTTCATTAGTGAACCGCCGGTCCTCCCCTTCCGGACTTTGCATCAGGAGGCGGACATGAAAGCCGATTCGAGGGCCGTTAACGCTGCTGCCGGCGCTGGTACTATTTGCAGCGCCGACTTTGGTGGCTGTGAACCGGACGCCGCCGGTGGCTTCGGATCTGACGTCTCCTGACCGCTTCAGTCTTCGCAAAGATTCGGCCGGCCGGGGAATTCCGCGCGGTACGTTTGGAAGCTTGAGTCACGTGTCTGGACAAGTCGAGCAACACGGCTCTGCCAGTCTGGCTGTTTCCAGCACGCCGATCACAGCTGCCAACGGCAGCGAGAAGACAGGCGGCGGATCCCTCGCGTCATCCGAGCGGACATCCGCTGGCCGGGGCGGGGAGGCAAGTTATTCGAGTGCCATGGCACGCGCCTCCTCGGGCGGTGAGATGGGTCATATGTCCAGTGCTGAAGACGCAAGATCGATGGCAGGAGAATCGATGTCAGGAGGCGGAGGTGCGCATAAGTAGCGCCGGTTGATTGGGGAACGCTTTGGTGGGGCTTGGGGTTGGACCAAGCCCTAATATTCACTCTCAATTGCCGGCGGGCATATATCGGGTCGAACGAGGTGAGGGAGAGTCGAGCTGCCGCTGCGGCGCATCTATAACAGTGCGGTTGACTTCTTTGCTATGACTGGTAGAGTTGAAGTTGATCGTGGTCACTACGGGGGCGTCACGGCTTCGACGGAAGTGATTGCGGTAAAGAGGCATACCGGAGTGCATGCATCCGTAATCGTGTGCAAAAACACAATTGCCAACCAAAACCTGGCATACGCAGCTTAATTAATTAAGTTGCCGCTCTCCTCGGCTTTGCTCATGGGCTGAGAAAGGGCGTCGCACAGTGAGCTGGCTGCCAACTCTCCACCTGTGAGTTGACGGTGAGATTATCAGGTTGGTCGGCTGCGTTTCTTGTCCGCTCTGAGCGCGGCCGGCGAGAGTGCCGGGTAACTCCGGCGCATGAACGTGACTAAGTATGTAGGCTCTTTACTGACAGCATTTTCGGACGCGGGTTCAACTCCCGCCGCCTCCACCAATATAATTAACTGATTATAAGGTGTTTACAAGCTAGGCCAAAATATTGTACCGTTTTTGTACCGCCAATTCGGGAGGCGGTACAAATGAGGTACGGTTTGGGCCTATTCGTTTACAGCCGGCACACATCTGACTGCCCCAAGAAATCCGATCGCTTCTGGAAACGCTGCCGCTGTCCCAAGTGGATTAGTGGAGTTCTGAACGGATCCACGATTCGTCGAACAGCTGAAACCCGTAGTTGGGAAAAAGCAGAAGATAAACGCAGACGGCTCGAAGACGGAAGCGGAACAACATGCGGCAGCGATCCGCACCGGCGAAGCACCGAGCCGCGACTTCGGAACCCACGAGCGTTCAAGGATGCGGTGAAACGGTTCCTCGCCAGCAAGCGCAATGAGAATCTCGCTGACTCGACCCTCGACAAGCTGAAGACGATCTTCGAGAAACAGTTCTTGCGCTGGGCTACCTCGGCGGGATTCGAACATCTAGCTGATATCACGACTGCTGATCTTGAGGCGTTCCGCGACACGTGGACGGACGGCCCTCTTGCCAAGAGGAAGAAGCAGGAGCGGTTGATCGGATTCTTCCATTACTGCATGCGCCTCGGTTGGATCAAGTCCAATCCCGCGGCTCTTTTGGGTCGAATCCGCGCGGAAGGCCCGCCCACAGATTACTTTCCAAAGGTCGAGTTCGATCTTATTGTCGATTCAACTTACATCTACCAGCCAAAGGGATGGGTGGAATGTAGAAATCAAGCCACGCGGCTCCGCGTTCTCATCTTGCTGATGCGTTGGAGCGGGCTTGCAATCAGAGATGCGGTGACGCTGGAACGTCGCAGACTGAACGATAAAGACGAACTATTCCTTTATCGTGCGAAGACAGGCAATCCCGTTTACATTCCCCTACCCACGATGTCGCAGAGGCACTCAGAAATATCCCACCCGGTCCTTCCCCCAATCCACGCTATTTCTTCTGGTCCGGAAACGGCTCTCCAAAGTCGGTGGTCGGCAACTGGCAGCGGAGTTTTCGCCGGCTGTTCACCATCGCAAATATTCGGCGTGATGACGGCTCACCGAAACGGTGCCATCCCCACATGTTCCGGGATACCTTTGCGGTCGAAATGCTTCTTGCAGGCGTTCCGCTGGAACAGGTATCGATCCTGCTCGGACACAAAAGTGTGAAGATTACCGAGAAGCACTACGCGCCATGGGTCAAGGCGCGTCAAGATCAGCTCGCGGCAAACGTTCGGATGGCATGGGGTGTCACTGCGAAGAGCGACAAGCCTGCAAAACGGAAGCCGCCGAAGGCCGCGCGGAGCGCTTGATTGCCGCTCACAATCCGTATGCGATCGACATTTTCGAGCAGCACGATACCTCGGTTTGCGATTAAAAGAGAAGGTACCTATTCTCGCTTGGAAGCCAAGGTCGTCGGGCACAGCGCATTGTGCGGGAGGAGTAAAGAAGGCCGAGCAATTCGATAGCCCAAAGAGCCATTGCAAGTGACTCAACGGCACGGTAATATTCCACGCGAAACCTTTTAACCTATCCGCCACAATGCCAGAGCGAGTAAGTATCTCCTGGTGTAGACGTGGCCTTTAGATTGTGAGCCGCTTAAGTGCGGCTGGACGGTGTCGCTAACGCAGCACCGAGGTTGGGGACCGGCGTTCTGGTGGCCGCTTGGCGCCATAGGTTGTTCTGATCTGGACCAGCGACCAAGTCGTACGCAGCTCTACTGCTCGTTTTCGTTTGGCTCATTTCTTCTGTAGGGTTGCTACCTTGGAGAGCTTCCTCAGGCGCCAGATCGCCCCCGAAAACAGCATTTCTTGCTGGTTGCGAAATGAGCCTTAATCGAAAATAGCAACGGCATTCCGGAGGAATGCATAATACTGGTAGACGTCAACCGACCTCCAGTAGCTTTCGACCGAAGCACTCGTTTTCGGCGGGAGGCGCGGGGCACCTACCTACTCTTTCCCCGGCAGGTAAAGGTCTATGACCGGAATCACGCGTTCACGGATTGTGCGCTGCGCTATGCCGAGTCTGTCTGGATCACGATCGAGCAGCCACAGCAGATCGCGCTCCAGCAAAGCCTTTGCGGCCGAGCGCTCACCAAGATGATGAAGTACCCGAAGCAAATTCCAAGCAGAGGTGGTTGTTTCGGGATGCTCGGGTCCCAATGCACGGCGATCGATATCGAGAGCTTCTTCCTGAAGCTTGCGCGCCTCTACGTGCTTGCCTTGCGCGTCTAGCGTCAAGGCAAGGTTGTTCATCGATGCGGCAGTTCCCGGGTCTTCCGGGCGTACCACACGGGATACACTGAGTACGTCTTCATAGAGCTTGGCTGCAGATGCAAAATCCTCCTTCTTACGCAGAGTCTCAGCAAGGTTGTTCATCGCAGCGAGTGTGTCCTGATGCGCGGGCCCCAGCACGCGCCTCATGACGGTCAGCGTCTCTGTCTTGAGGTCGAGTGCCTGGGCTGATTCGCCCATCTCATCAAGAGTCACTCCGAGGTCGTTCATCGCGGAAAGCGTATACGGATGCTCGATCCCCAGCACCCGCCTTTGAATTCGCAGCACCTCGCGTCGCACATCGTATGCACCCGCCCAATTCCCCTCCGCGCTGAGGGCGTTACCAAGACTACTCATCGACGTAAGCGTATCTTGGTGCTCGGGTCCCTGCATTTGCCGGCGGATCTCAAACTCGCGTTTAAAGAGTGTTCGGGCCGACGCATACATCCCCATGTGCGCAGTCATATTTCGCTACCCATCGCAGTAGGTTGAGATCTGGAAGGTTAACCGGCATGGCTATTACCTGCCGCGCATGGGCTACAAGGAATACAAACTGCTTGTAAAGCGTTGGTTCCCGTGCCGCTTTGGTGATTTCCGATTGCAGAGCTACAACCGCCGCATCCCGTAGCGCTTGTGTTCGCTCGGGCGCGCCCATTTTATCGAACAGTACTGCCCGCGATACCAGGATATGCACCGAGCGCGCCAGGTGCTTTTCCTCCGCCAGCGAGGCTTTGTCCACGTCGTGGAAGGCAACTCGCTGACGCCGCTCCGCCTTGCTGGTCTCCAGTCCGTCAGCCGTCCCGAAGACTGCTGTGACCAGTGACGCTGGAATCGGAGCTACCGCTAGCACAGATGCTAGGCGCAAGAAATCCTGCCCTTCCGTTCCCAAACTGCGTATGCTGCGAAGCATGGTTTGCGTGATGCTTTTTTCGTGACCATTGGGGAGCGCGTCCGCCAGTTCGGTTGAGAGCTCGAGCGCGTCTTCGTCTTTCTTCGACAACTCCTCGCGAAATTTGCGGTACGGTTCGGCGTCGCCGTAGGAAGCCAAAGCGGAGGCGGTCACGTCCAGCGCAAGCGCATGGTATCCGAGGTCGTCCGCTAGCCCGCGCGCCTGCTCCTTCTCGGCGTCTCCCTCTGGTTCGCGACGCGAGGACAGTAGTTGGTTCGCCTCATCGCGCGTCAGGACAGACAGATCGATTACTTTGGTCATCGAGCCATATTCACCGCTCCGCGTGGTGATGAGTGTTCGCGCCATAGCAGAAGGCGCAAACCAGGCACGCAGCGCGTCCCCGTCCAAACCACTAGGCACGTCATCCACCACCCAGAGACAAGACTTGCCCTCGCTTCTCATCTTTCGGTCCAGCTCTCCCCTGATTTCTTCCGCTGTCAGCCCGTGCGCGTCGATGCCTAGTCGCTCGGCGAACTGCCGTACCTGGTCAGCGCGCCGCACTTCTCCTTGTTCGGGCCCGAGCTTAGCATCGTCGTTGCCATATGCGTGCACCCAGAATATGCCGCCGGGATAGTCCGCCCCAAAATGCAGTGCGTACTCCTCCGCGAGTAGCGACTTACCAACTCCGCCCAGCCCTTGCACTTGGCAGATTGAACCGCTGGCTGCCGCCGCGCCTGTGACCATCACCTTGTCGCCAGCATGCAGTAGGGAGTGCACCTCCCACATTGCTTTCAGGCGTCCGACAAAGCGGGTTGAACCCACAGGCGCCCTGCCGTACCAGATGGGCGGAGTGAGCGGATGAATGTTGGCGAACGGGCCATCGACTGCGGCGACGTGTTTGCAGATGGCGTGGACGAGTTCTTGCATCTCTCCAACAGTGTTTGGTGTCTTCAGATGTTTCGCGTCAAGCAATTCGACGGGATAGATGTGATCAGCGTCCCCTTCGGGATTGATTACCAGCATGCGGCGTAGTGGATTGCCGTCCGTTTCGGCTGCGAGGAATGCGGCGGTTAGCTCCCACTGACAGGCGCGGCGAAGGGGGTAGGTCTTCGAGTAGTAGGCCGTGATCACCTTCGATTGCGACAGCCCTTCGGTGACCGCGCGGGTGATGCTGGCGAAATCGTCGATCTTGGCCTTGTCGAACCACACGCGCAGCCCAGCCTTCTTGAGCGCTTCGTATATAAGCTCTGGGCGCTCACCGTCGGCCCATGTGTGGCTGAGGAAGACGTCGTATTGGGCAGTTGCCATCGAGTACGTCCCTATACGCAATCAGAATAGTCTCGTCTGCATAGGCCAATTCTTCGCGGGTCGCATGCTGGTCCGACGGCTCGATTCTCAGTTAAGCGCCGCCAACGCCATTCCCAATGTTCTGCTCAGGTCAGCCCATGGTCAAGCGGTAAGCGCAGCCTGTTCACTGGGCCTGTTGAAGAAGATTGAATCTAGGGCTGCACGTATAGCAGTGTTCTCGTTCAGAATGATTAGTGACACTTCGATAGAGTGTCAAAATGCAAGTTCGAAGGGGCAAGCCACCTCGATCGAGGCACTTGGCTCAGGTCGGGGTGGAGTTGAGCCCGGGCGGCTCGGGTGCGGCTGGCTTGGATGGATTTTTATCGCGCCACGCAGAATGTGGCCTTGACTCTGCCGCCATTTCGGCATCTCTCGCCAGACCTTCTATCGCTGGCAGCGCCGCTATGATCCGCTGGATTTGCGCAGCTTGGAGGCGCGCAGCCACTGTCCTCGGCGACGCCGTCAACCCAGCTGGTCTTCGACCTTAGAAGAAAAGGTTTTGCTTTTGCGGTTGCAGTTTCCTCGCTGGGGCAAGGACAAGCTGGCGGTGTTGTTGCGCCAGCAACAGCAACCCCTGTCGACCTCCATGGTGGGTCGCATTCTCATTCATCTGAAACGCCAGGGCCGGCTGGTGGAAGCGCCGCGCAGTCGGGCGCCTGGATCGCGCCGGGCAATGTGCATAGTGCGGAAGATTGGGAGAAATTGCTCCTGCCGGAGATCGAGCGCAAACAAGAGCTCGGCAAGGAAGTGGTGTTTCGCCTCGACGCGGCCTTCGCGAAGCCGGAGATTTACGAGGCTCTGGAGGAGGGGGGTGTGAAGTATGCGATTCGGATTCCTGCGAATGACAGCCTGGAGCGTGACATCGCGGAGTTGTTGACGCGGCCAGTGGGAAGACCAAGCCACAAACCCGTGGTGTGGTACAAGGGCTTCCTCTACCAAGCCGCGAGCTGGGAGACGGCGCGGCGTGTGGTGGCGAAAGTAGAGTTCCACTTCGGGGAGTTATTCCCCCAAGTCGGATTTATCGTGACCAACTTGGAGACACCCAGCCAGGCGGGACCGTTTCCCGAGTCCTGGACCCGGCCAGAGAAAATATTTGTGCGTTGGAGTCGCTAAACGGGCATAAAATGCCGTGTCATCGGCAGCTAAAACGGAAATTCCGGGTTGTATGATTTCCCAGGCGCGCCCAGCGTAGAAGTAGTATGGCCTTTTTTCCACCCAATTTCCGTTGAACAAGTGGAATGATTGTCCGCTCCGCTGCACTGATACTCGTACGAGTCTGATCGGGAGGACGCCGCGGTGCCTGAGAATCCAGGATCCGCCAACCCGGGAGCCAGCGAAGTGGCTTCGGAATTCAAAGCACCCACCATCAGTCTCCCGAAGGGCGGCGGAGCGATCCGCGGCATCGATGAAAAATTTGCGGCGAATCCGGTAACTGGCGCGGGAGCCCTGAGTCTCCCCATTCCTGTCACCAAGGGAAGAGGCGGTTTCGATCCTCAACTCACTCTTTCTTATGACTCGAGCGGTGGCAACGGCCCCTTCGGTTTCGGCTGGACCCTGTCCCTGCCGTCGATCACAAGGAAAACCGACAAAGGCCTGCCACATTACGTAGATTGCGAAGAGTCCGACATTTTCATTTTGTCGGGATCAGAGGATCTGGTGCCGGTCCTGGTTTCTGAGGGGACAGGACGCTGGATCGATGAACCGATTCCGCCGCGCGAAGGATACACTATCAAGTCCTACCGCCCGCGCACGGAAGGACTTTTCGCCAGGATCGAGCGCTGGACCCGGATCGACGACGGCGCGATACACTGGCGATCCATCTCCAAAGACAACATTCTGAGCGTGTATGGCTTCGACGCCAATTCGCGGATCGCCGATCCCCACAACTCCGCGTGCGTATTCAGTTGGCTGATCTCGAGCAGCTTTGACGACAAGGGCAACGCCATAGTCTACGACTATGCCGAAGAAACCGGCGAGGGCGTCGACCTCAATCTCGCAAGCGAGACCCGCCGCGAACGCCGCGCCAACCGGTATTTACGGCGAATTCGTTATGGCAACCGGGTGCCACTCCTGTTTGATTCGGCGAAACCGGATCTGCGCCGGCCCCACGTCGAGGCGCCTGACTGTTACGAAGCCGCGCAATGGATGTTCAGCCTGGTCTTCGACTACGGCGAAGGGCGCTATCAGGAAGAAGAGCCTGATGACGAGGGGCGGATTTTTGTGCGCGCGTCTTACGATGCGCTGCGTTCGTGGGGCGTGCGCCGCGACCCTTTCTCTTCCTTTCGTTCCTGCTTTGAGGTGCGCACATACCGTTTGTGCCGGCACGCGCTGATGTTCCATCATTTCGCGGACGAGTTGGGCATAGAGAGTTACCTTGTTCGTGCAACCTCGTTCGAGTATCGCGAGAAACCCATCGGATCTTTTCTCGAACGCGTCAAACAGTCCGGCCACGCTTCCGAAGGCCGCGGCTGCTACCTGACCCGTTATCTGCCGGCGCTGGACCTCTCTTATACGTCGAGCCCCTTGGAGGACTCCGAGTACAAAGGCTTCAAAGTCCAGGATGTGGACCAGGAGAGCTTGCGCAATCTACCCGTTGGTATCGATGGCGCCGGTTACCGTTTTCTGGACCTGGACGGAGTCGGTATTTCCGGGGTTCTGAGCGAACAGGATGAGGCGTGGTTCTACAAACCGAACCTCGGCGGAGGAAGGTTCGGCGCGACCGAGACAGTGCGGGCTCGGCCCGCGGCATCTTTGGACGCGCGATTCCATCATCTGATGGATTTATTCGGGGACGGTAACCTGGATCTGGTCGATTTCTCTTCGTCCTCGACCGGGTATTACGAGCGCAATGTCCACGGCGGATGGAGCGATTTCCGCGCGTTTCAATCGATCCCCGTTTTGAACTGGAACGATCCGAATTTGCGGTTCGCCGATGTCACCGGCGACGGCGTCGCGGACATTCTCGTGACCGAGGACGACGCCGTCAAATGGCATCCGGCCTTGTTGCGCCAGGACGGAGTAAGCAAGGGCCTCGGCCTTAGCGAAGGCTTCGGCGAAGAAATGCGGGTGCACATCCCCATGGACGAGGAGTGGTCCGGGCCGCGAGCTGTTTTCGCCGACGGCACGCAGTCCATCTTCCTCGCCAACATGACTGGAGACGGCTTGTCCGACTTCGTGCGCATCCGGAATGGCGAGGTCTGTTACTGGCCGAACATCGGTTATGGACGATTCGGGTCAAAGATCACCATGGATTGCTCTCCATGGTTCGACACGGCCGACCTTTTCGACCAGCGCCGCATTCGCTTGGCTGACACGGACGGTTCCGGCACTTCCGACATTTTGTATCTTGGCGAAAACGGCGTGGATGTGTATCTCAACGAGGCGGGCAACCGTTGGAGCTCCGCGCGTAGGATCGTTCAGTTGCCCAACACCGACAATCTCGCCACCGTCGACGTGATGGATTTTTTGGGCCGCGGCACCGCGTGCCTTGTGTGGTCGTCGCCGCTTCCAAGCGAGCAAGGACGGCAGCTTCGTTACATCGACCTGATGTGCGGCCAGAAGCCGCATCTGCTGGAACGCGTGGTAAACCATGCGGGCGCGGACACGCGGATCGAATATGCGTCGTCCACGGAGTTTTATCTGGCGGATCAGGCGGCCGGAACGCCTTGGGTCACCCGGCTGCCCTTCCCTGTCCACGTGGTAACGCGTGTGGAGAGTTACGACGAGGTAAGCCGCAGCCGTTTCGTCTGCCGCTACACGTACCACCACGGATTTTATGACGGCCTTGAACGCGAGTTTCGAGGCTTCGGCCGGGTGGATCATCTCGACACTGTAGAAATTGCGAGCCTCATGTCGGCCGGAACGTTTCCCACCGGCGACAACGTCGACCGGGCATCCAGCACGCCTCCCGTCCTGACCAAAACCTGGAATCACACGGGAGTCTTCCTCGACAGCGGACAGGTTTCGCGGCACCTGGAGCACGAATACTTCCCCGATGACGCGCAACTCGACGACACGATTCTGCCGGTGGGACTTTCGTCGTACGAAGCGCGCGAAGCGGTCCGGGCCCTCCGGGGCTCGGCTCTCCGGCAGGAAGTTTACGCTCTGGACGGTACGGCAAAAGAGAGAATGCCGTACAGCGTTTCGGAAAACAACTTCACGATCCGCATGCTGCAACCGCTCGCGGCCAACCAATACGCGGTTTTCTTCGCGCATCCCCGCGAAACGATCAGCTTTCATTACGAACGCGATCCGGACGATCCGCGCATCGGACACAGTCTGATGCTTGCCGTCGACGACTACGGCAACGTTCTGAACTCCGCCTCCATCGGCTACGGGCGGCGCAAGCCGCGGCTGGAAGAGCAGCGCGGCGTACTGGCGACACTCTCGGAGAGCCACTACACTAACGCCATCCAACAGCCGGACGCCTATCGAATCCCGATTCCCTCCCAGGCGGATACCTTCGAGCTGACTGCCCCGGAATTACGCGGCGCGCAGCCTCTGAAATTCCATGCGATCGAATTTCTCGCGGCGTCGGCCAGAGCGATCCCTTACGAAGCTACAGCCACCGAAGGCGAGATTGAGAAGCGCCTGATCGAGCGGCAGCGCTCACTGTACCGTCGGAACGATTTAAAGGGCCTGCTGCCACTGGGCCGCGTCGAGTGGATGGCCCTGCCCGGTCAGACCTACAAGCTCGCACTTACGACGGGCCTGCTGAATGTCTTTCGCGAGAAGGCCGAGGTGGAAGAGATGCGATCGCTGCTCCGCGACGCCGCATATCGCGACCTCGATGGAGATGGCCCGTTCTGGATTCGCTCCGGGGAGATTTTCTATTCGCCTGAAGCGGAAGATCCGGAGCACGAACTCGCCTACGCCAGAGCGCATTTCTTTCTGCCCCACCGGTTCCGCGATCCCTTCGGCAACGTCACCATCGTCAATTACGATGAAAAATACAATCTGTTGGTTGTCTACACGCAGGATGCGGTCGCCAACGAGACGTTTTCGGTGCCCGACTATCGCGTGCTTCAAGCAAGAGAATTGACGGATCCAAACGGCAATCGCACTCAGGCTCGCTACGATGCCCTGGGAATGTTGGCGGGGACGGCGGTAATGGGCAAGGCCGCCGGGCCGATCGAGGGCGACTCCTTCCATCGCTTCGTCACTGATCTCACGCCTCTCCAAATCAAGGAATTCTTCGACGCGGACAATCCTTCCGCGCCGGCCTCGAAACATCTGGGCACAGCGACCACCCGGATTCTGTACGACTTCGCCCGCGTCCCGATGTGCGCGGCCTCCATCGCCCGCGAAACGCACGAGAGCGACCTCGCTCCAGGCGAGCACAGCAGGATGCAGTTGCATTTCGTTTATTCCGACGGATTCGGACGCGAGGCGCAAACCAAAATTCAAGCCGAGCCGGGCCCCCTCTATCCCGACGATCCGCGCGCGCCATTTGCTGATCCGCGCTGGGTCGCCACGGGAGCGAAGATTTACAACAACAAGGGCAAACCGGTGCGCGAATACGAGCCCTTTTTCGCCGCCACACCGCACTTCGGAATCGAGAAATGGGGCGTCAGCAACACTCTGTTTTACGATCCGGTTTTGCGCGTTGTCGCTACGCTGCACCCGAACAACACGTACGAAAAAGTGGTTTTCGATCCGTGGAAGCAGGTGACTTTCGACGTCAACGACACGGTGACTTTCGATCCGAAAACGGATCCGGATGTCGGCGAATATTTCCGCCGTCTGCCCGACGCGGACTATCTGCCCACCTGGTACCGGCAGAGGGTCGACGGTAGCGAAGGCCCGCACGAGCAGACGGCCGCGATCAAGGCGTCCAAGGATGCGGACACGCCCACCGTCGCCCATTTCGACACGTTAGGCCGGACGGTTTTGAGCGTCGCCGATAATGGCGGCGGGCAGTATTTTCGCACCCGCACCGTGCTCGATATCGAAGGCAACCAACTGGCGATCATCGACCCGCTCGACCGCGTCGTGATGCGCTACCGGTACGACATGATCAAGACCCGGCTTCGCCACGCGAGCATGGAGGCCGGCGAGCGATGGATACTCAAGGACGTCATGGGTAAAGTTGTGCGGTCGTGGAACAGCCGCGGCTTTGCCTTCCGAACCGAGTACGACGAACTGCGTCGCCCGGTGCGGTCGCACGTCGCGGGCGGCGGTCTCCCTCACGAGATTCTGTTCGAGCGGACGATTTACGGCGAAAGTCCCGAGACGGGGCTTTCCGAAGCGCAGCGCAAGCAGGCGAATGTGCGCGGAAAAGACTTCCGGCATTTCGACGGCGCGGGCATCGTGAACACTGAACTCTACGATTTCAAGGGCAATTCGTTGCGCAGCTCGCGCCGGTTTGCCCGCGAGTATCGGAAGGCTCTGGACTGGTCCGAACATCAGGCGTTCGAGAGCCGCACGTTTGGCAGCGCGACGAAATATGACGCGCTCAACCGGGCCATCGCTGCGACGGCTCCCGACAACAGCATTTATCGGCCGAAATTCAACGACGCGAATCTTCTGGAAGCGGTCGACGTCAACCTGCGTGGCGCCGAACAGAACGGACGTCCAATCTGGACGCCGTTCATCACTTTGATTAATTACGACGCAAAGGGTCAGCGTACGATTTGCCGCTACGCCAACGGACTCGACACCATCTATAAGTACGACGAAAAGACGTTCCGCCTCGTTCGTTTGAAGACCACCCGCATAGTGACCGAAACGGGGAGGTCCGGCAGAATTTTCAAAGATCCGACGATCGTTCAGGATCTCGATTACACCTATGATCCGGTCGGCAACATCACCCGAATTGCCAACGGTGCGCTCAAGACGGTGTTTCACTCGAATCAGCAACTCGATCCGGCGTCCAACTATACCTACGACCCTCTCTATCGCCTGGTCGAAGCCACCGGCCGCGAACACGTCGGCCAATCCGAGTTCAACTTCCTGCCCCGCCACCACGACTATCGCGACTATCCCTTCGAGGGCGCCTCGGAATTGCATGATTTACAGGCACTCGAACACTACACCGAGTTCTATTCGTATGACCGGGCAGGTAATTTCCTGAAAATGTTCCATCGGGCGGCGCACCGCAACTGGACGCGCACATACAGCTATTGCGAAACCAGCCTGCTGGAGCCCGAAATGAAAAGTAACCGGCTGAGCCAGACCGCCCTCTCCACGCTTCCGGGCGCTCCAGTCGAGAAATATTCTTACGATGCGCACGGCAACATGACGCGGATGCCGCACTTGCCTTCGATGGAGTGGGATTACAAGGACCAGCTCAGCGCGACGTCGGCGCAAGTGATCTACGAGGGTCAGCCGGAAACAACGTATTACGTCTACGAATCCAGCGGTCAGCGTGCGCGCAAAGTCACCGAGAGCCAGTGCGGTAAACGAATCAGCGAGAGGTTCTATATCGGCTACTTCGAGGTTTTTCGCGACTTCGCGGGACGTGACGTGCGCATGGAGCGCGAAACGCTGCACGTCATGGACGACAAGCAACGCATCGCCCTGGTGGAAACCAAAACAGTCAAGGACGGCGACAGGATCCACGCGCCTGCGGTCAAGCAGCGGTATCAACTCGCGAATCATCTGGGCTCAGCCTGTCTCGAGATTGACGATGCGGGCGGATTGATCACGTACGAAGAATACAGCCCGTATGGAGACACGACCTTTGAGGCCGGAATCAGCGCGGCCGAGGTGCGGAGGAAAAGGTATCGGTACACCTCGAAGGAAAGGGATCGTGAGAACGGGTTAGGGTATCACGGTGCGAGGTACTACGCGCCATGGCTTGGGAGATGGACGGCAGCTGATTCGGTTGGGATCGTTGACGGTGTTAACCTGTACGTCTACTGTTCATGTTCTCCTACAGTCCTGTTTGACCCAGACGGCAAGAACCCGATTCCTGGAGTGGGCCCAGTAGGTCCCGGCCCGGCGGGCCCGGCATACCCGCCATGGATGGGGCCACCGTCATCAAGTCCATCGTTACCTGCCAGTCCAAATGTTCCTGTCTCACCAAGCACACCAACTGGTCCAGGAGCGGGTCCGGGGCTTGGCCCAAAAGTGGGAACCGGAGGAGGTTTGCTCGCACTGGCGACGGGTCCGGTTTTGGTCGGCATTGCAGTAGTTGCTGCCATTCTTACCTGGCACACCAATAAACCTCATACCAACGAGTACACCGATCCAGATACAGGCGAGAAGCATGTATTCCAAACCTATGAAGCAAGAGATGCTTACTTGCGACAAAAGGCGGCAGAGAAGCGTATTGCTCCTCCAGCAACAACGGATCAATCTCCGCGGCTCGCTCCCGGTCAAGACAGTAGCAACGGTCCGGTTACTGCACCTGGCACCGGGGATGATCAAACCACCCGTATTGCTCCGGGTCAGGACAGCGGCAAGGGCCCGGTTCTAGCACCCGGCTCGGAGGACAAAAATGCGCCTGTTGTGGCGTCAGGGAAAACTTCACACGCGCAGATTGATAGAGAGAGAAAGGAGTTCTTGGATAAGGGAGGAAAGATACAAGAGATTACTGATGATACTGAAATACACCATGTTGCCAGCAGGTACGATCAGCGACTGAGAAGCTTATTTGAGGATGCGCGACTAGAAAATGACACCTCGCCGCTGGATATTGATAAGTCTCCAGAAAACTTAGTTCGCATAGAGGGGCACGTGGGTCCACATGGCCAGGATTACAACAATGCAATTCTAAAGAGATTGCAGGATGCCGTTAAAGGACTAGAACCCCACACGCAGCAATTTAAAGACGCGCTCAAAGAGGCACTGAAGGGCGCAAAAAGCGATGTGGCTCGCAAGGGGTCCACCTTGAATAGGCTGGTGACAAAACCATAGCCCGAAGGCGGGACGAAGGCTAGATAAAGAGCCGCCCAGGACGTTGTCCGTCTGAAGGCTTTGAAGGTCGGTTAATTCCTGGAGAGCACTGGTTGAACGGGAAACATTCGGAACTAAGATGAATATCCCGTCCGAGCCCGTGCTCACGGGTAAGTAATCCTTTCGACCCATATTTGAAGTTCTTAAAGGGGAACTAAGATGCCCGACAATTTTCTCGTCATCCGAATTCATCCCGACTCCCCAGTCGACGCGGCCACTTTCAGCACCTATCTGGAAGATCTCCAAATCGAGGTCTATCTCGCCGGCACGTTCGGCGTCAAACCTCCGATACCGCCCATCGGTCAGACGAACATAAACTCGGCCAGTCTAACGCTGATTGAGGATCCTTTTTCGCCTGGCACCTATATCGCTTCGGTTTCGAAGCTGGCCTCCCTCCCAACGCAGCGATCCGGCGGTGCGTTCGGCACGACACTCGCGGTCGAGGATGCAGACGGCGTCCCCTTCGGCGCAATCGCGACCTCGGCCGACCCGAAGATGTTCAACAGCGGTACGACCGTGACGAATATCCCGGCCCCTGCCGCAGGGAGCACTGCCCTCACGCTGAGCCAGGCCATCCAAAACTTTACCGCGCAGGGCAACGTGGTTACCTTCGCCCAAGGCTACGGGCCGCAAAGATCCGACAGCAACGCCCCCGCGACCGTCAACGCTGACCTTACCTCATCCAACCCCACGTTCAGCTTCCAATTGAAAGTGAAGGGAAAGGTCACCAGTTCCACTACGGTTAAGTTCGACCATACCGACGGCATCGCAGTCAAAATGATCATGACGGGACCCGGGGTCCCCGCCAACACGACGGTGGTTGCCGTACCCGACGGCTCAACGATCACGCTGAACAATGCCGTAAGCCTGGCCAACGGCGCGACAGTTAAGTTCCAACTAAACCTGAACTCGGGGATCGTCCAGCACGTGGAACCGTTCGGAGTGAACACGATCTTCTTCGGAGAACTCTACGTGCCAATACCGGCATCGGTAGCCACGGCCATCATTCCGCTGACCATGACTCTCCCGGAGTCCGCCGAACAACAGCTTCCTGGATGTTACCGTCATCGCAACGCGCCATAACGTCCCGATTCCGGTTAACAACGATTTTTACGACGTGATCGTGACGCAAGGCACCGCTCCGTCGCCGAATCTTTATCAGTCCCAGCAGAACGTAAGTCTGTATCTGACCCTGCCGCCGCCTCCTCCAAACCCGAATACGATCGCGCTGATTATCCCGACGGACGGGACTGCGCCGAAATTCGACGATTTGTATGACGCGATGCAGGCAGCGCTGACGACGGATCCGAACTTCCCTGCCGGTACGACGCTTGACAACCTGAGCCCGGATCAATGCAGCCAGATGGCGTATGACATCGTGTGGAGTCAATCGGGGAATAGCCTGCCCGCCCCCCCCGATTCGCTCGAATCGCTGTATACGAATCCACCTAACCCAGGCGGCAGCAATAACGGTGACGGCAGCACCAACAATCTCGAACAGGATCGGCAAAAATTCGAAGGTACGATCAGCAGTTATTACGGGACACGCAATGCCACTGCCGAGCGCTTGACGAAGTTCGTGGCAGCGGCCTCAGCCGCGCTGTTCTGCGAGGAAACCAGCTTGAACTCGGCGTCCGCTTTGCTCGAATTCCCGGTCGATCCGGCGTCGACTTTCGCCGCATCCGTCGAAAGCGAACTGCTCTTGCTGGGCTTGGGGCTCAACGGACCAGGCGGGCTCGTGTTTGGCGTTCCGGCGGCGTTTTTCTACGCCGTTGGCGCCACTCTCCATGAATCGACGACTCCCCAACAAAGGTTCCAGTTGGCAACCGGCGACGCGATCGACCGTTTGTTTCAAGTCTTCAAAACCGCGGAGCAAAACGGCGAGATCCTGGATTTGGAACCCTTCAAAACGCCCGGCGTCGCCTTCCCCGCGATCACTTCGTTTCAGGCCGCCCGCAGGCTCGCCGCGCTGGGCGTCTCCGCCGCGTCGAACTGCCCTTCTGTCCCGGTGTTCGCGGCAACGCCTCTCGGAAAGCTTATAACCGACTGGCTCAATCAAACGGACCCCACGCCCACGCCGCCTCCGAATCCGCCTCTATCGTACGAGAACACGGACTTCAACATCTGGTCGCAAACCCTCGCCTCGCAGGACCCGACTGGTTATCTGCAACTGGATCTGGACACGCTGACGGAAGGGTATTTGATTCCTCCTTTCACGGCGACTCCAAGCCAGTCGAGCCCTTCGGGTTCCGTTACGCTAATCTTTTCCGGGACCGGCATCGGGATCGGACCCGGGATGCCCGTCTTCGGGAAGAATATCGCCGCGGGCACAACCGTTACCAAAGTCGAGACGACCACCACGGTTACGCTCGGTCAGGCCCCTACCGGTGCCGTTACCACGCCTGTTACGTTCAATGCCGGGAGCCCCTCTTCCATCATCGCCACGCCAAGCTCGACTTCCGGATCGACGTTGACTTTCTCCGGAGCTTCGTCGGTGGAAGGGATTACCAAGGGAATGACGGTGACCGGCGCCAATATCGCCAGCGGCACCACGGTCGCCGCGGACAGCGTGACCACCACCACGGTCACCTTGAGCGCGGCCATTACCGGCACCGTTCTGAGGACCGACCTTCTCGTGTTCAACTTCATCGCTCCGCCCCTGATTGTGAACACCTCAGTCGATTGTCCGTCCGGAACCAGCATTCTAACCTTCGCTTCGATCGCCGGCATCCAGATAAACATGACGGTGTCCGGCGCGAATATTCCCGCCGGTACCGTTGTCCAAAACGTCAGTGGCACCACCGTCACGCTAAACGGTCCTGTCTCCGGAGATGTTCCGTCCGGCTCTGCCATCACGTTCCTGTTTGTCGCGGCGGAGCTTGCGAATCTGGTCCCCATCATTGCGACCACGACCGCCGACACCCCCTCCGGAAAGACGTTGCCCTTGGCCTCCACCGCCGGAATTGTTTCAGGGATGTCCGTTTTTGGACCTGGCATCGCGCCGAACACGACCGTGGCTAGCGTCGCCGCGAGTAACGTGACCCTCAATCAAGCCGTCGTGGCCGATGTTCCAAAAACTTCCGTTATTTCCTTCGTGCCGTTCAGCGGTTCTCTGGTGCCGCAAGCCAGCTCCCTGGCGGATCAGATCGCTGCGTGGCTGCCGACGACAACGACGCCTCCATCGCCGAATCCAACCGTCGAGACATTGAAGGCGGTCACCGACTCGGAATGGATCAGCTTCTTCACCTACACCGGAAACCCAAGCTGGCTTCCGCCCTTTACGCAACCCGTTGCGCCGGGAGCTTCGCCCGGACAAGTCACTCAAAAGTCCGGATACGTCGCCATGCGCATCCGCGCGTTCATTCGCGCCGTGCAGCAGTTCTTCAGCGTATCCTCGGTAGCCACAGCCGCGCAGTTGCCCGCCATAGGCGCGCCTCCACTGTTCGACCTGCCGGTTCCGTCGAATGATCCGATTCTTGAAGCAGTCGGCTTTTTGTCGACCATTACGGGCTCGACGTTCAAGTTCGGCACCGCTATCACGCCGGCGAATTTGGCTACCGCGGTCGGGGACGTGTTCCCCAACGATGCGGCTGCTCAGGCGTGGCTGTCAGAAGCGATCACCGCAATCAACGATCTGTCCGAGGTCGCCAGCGTTGTCAATGCGGTCCCAGGGACGCCGGCGTCGGTGAGTCTCCCGTTCTCGGTCGTCGAAGGACTTTATGCGCGAGGATTCCGCAGCGCCGGTGACATCAGCCGCCTTTCGCCCACCGACTTCCAGCAGGCCCTTACCGGCACCGTCGCCTATGATCAAGCCGCCAAGCTCTATGCCCAGGCGCAGATCGTGGCTCCGATGCCCGCGCCAGGAGTATTGGGCGGCGGCGGTAGTTTCCAGCCCATCAATCCCGACGGTACGTTGCTGAATTGCGTCCCCCCACCTTGTCTGTCGCCGACCGGTCCCATCGCTTACCTGCACGAGATGCTGAATCTCTCGCAGGACTCGACCTGCGAGAATCCGTTCGCCCCTCCAGGCAAGGGTCTGAGCTTGGGCGACGCCGTCTCGGCGCGTCGCGGGCCAGTCGGCAATTTGCTGGCGAGCTGCGCCAATCTCGAAACGCCGCTGCCGTCGATCGACATAGTGAACGAGTGCCTGGAGTATCTCGGCACGGCCCCGAAAATCGTCAGCGGAACCATCTATGACACGTCCGAGGACCAGGTTGCCGGATACGAGCTTTGCGATGACGACGATTGCAGGAAAAAAGACCGCGATTGCCACGATCCGGTCGCGATCTTTGGGGCTTTGCCGGAATACTCGACTCCGGCCACGCCGGTTGCGGAGAATGCAGGCGGTCGAACCGCTGGTCTACAACAATCTGAAGGTCGATTTTTCCTCCTGCGATCTGCCCTATTCGCAGGCGCTCGACGTGTCGCGAACCTACCTGCAGCATTTCGGGAGCTGCCGTTTCGAAGAAATGCGGACCTTCCGCAAGTGCATCACTGAATTCGCCCTCGATCCAACAAACCCGCCCGCGGGCTTCCAGTCGTTTCTCTGGCGCTACCCGGTGAGGATCGATATCGGCGATCGAATATCTGGGCATTACTCCGGAAGAGTACACCATGCTTTTTGAGGGACTCCGTCCCGCAACCGTGCGGACAGCCGGACGACAACGCGCCCGCGGCGCACGGCACACGGACGGCATCGCGACCCTTCGGTTTTTCGGCGGTCCAGGTCAGGGAAATCTCCGATAGCGGCGTGGTCCCGTTGCCTCTGTTTTTGAGCGTCGCCTGCCTGAGCTATTGCGAGTTCGTCGAGTTATCCAAATCGGGCATGCCGGTCACTTTAACGAGCAGGCAAGGAGACGATACCGGCGACCGCGGCAGCACCAGCGTTCCCGAGTGCGAACCGTGCTGCCTGAGGCGATTATCAGGTGCAGCTTCCCGGCGACGGGCGCCAAGCGGCTCTGCTCGCAACTGCATCGTGTTCGTCCGCCTGTGGAGAAAACTCAAGTGTCTGTGCGACGCGGGCTACACGTTCGCGCAGCTCTACGATATTTGCACCGTGTTGAAACTGTTCAACGGGGCTCGGCGATCAACCCCGAATTCATCCGCCAACTTGCCGCGTTCCAAATGTTGCGCGACCAGTTCCATCTGCCCTTGTACGATCCGAAGGACAAAACGGCGGGCGCGACCGGCGCGGACCGTACGCACATTCTGGCGCTTTGGGTTGGCAGCGGCGCGAAGGAATGGGATTGGGCGAAGCACCAGTTGCTCGAAGGGATCGAGGAGCACGCGCGATCGCGCCGCGCACGCGCGCCGGAACGCGAAGAACAAGTCGCGCACTTGGCCGGCAATCTGGACGCGTTATCGCGTCTGGCCGGATTCAATCCCGGCTCCACCGACGTTTGGAACACCAACCCCGCCTGCACCCTGCGCTTCGCCGAAGTGCTCGCCAAGATGTGCGCTTCCGAATTCCGGATCTGCGAACTGCTTTACCTGTTCAACGCGGAGCCGCCGCAGAACTGTGAAAATCCATTCCCGATGCAGGACGCCGACGACGTTCTGGCGTACCCACTCGAAATGCCCGAAGACGGCGGCCATTATTCGCTTTGGAAACTTCGCGAAGAGCTGTTGCGGGTCGAGGTCTGCGACGACGATTGGCGCGACTTGACGTGGTCGAAAATCGCCGCGGAGTTCAAGAAGCATTTCGGCTACGCCCCCCCAGCCGGTCAGGATCCTCTGCTCTCGCTCGGTCAACATTTCTTCCCCGCCGCTGTTGAAGAATCCGGATTTTCGGTCAGCGGAAAGCAGAGGCAGTATCGAACGCCTGCTGACTTCCAGCACGGCGTGGAACTCGCCGCCAGGAAGTCCTTTTCAATATGACGCAGGCTCGACGGAGTTGTGGGTTCAGTTACCTCTCAGCGATGAAGCGGTGGCTGCGAAGCTCAGCAGCCTGCCCCAATTAAACCCGGCCGAGGAGGCCGCGGTACAAGACCTGTATTTCGCGCCCCGGTTGGACCTCGCGTTCGTCGCGTTTCTGTTCCCGGACTGGCAAAGCGCGGAGATCCACCTGATTCAAGAGCGCGGAGGGGCGGAAGCGCTGGCATTGGTTCCAGCGTCACTTCGCCCTCGCGAACGCCCGCCGCAAAGTAATCGCCGAACATCTTGCGAAGCACGTCGCGCACCGCACCGGCTGTCGCGCGGAGGATTTGAATTCCGTCGCCGGAGTCATCCTCGCTCACCTGTTTTCCGACGAAAATACAGGGAGCCCGTGGGATTCCGACACCGGCATGCCTCCCAGCGTGATGTGGACTCCTCCGCCCGCTGGCGGCGCGATTCCCGCGCTGCTCGGCCTGGCCGGCACAGGCCTCCTCGGCGAGTATCAAATCCCCCCTGCCGCCGACGGATCCGCCGGCGCGGCGTCCCAGATTATCTGGCGCGACGTTCGAGGCCCAATGGAAGCCTTCGGCCATGAGCGCGATGCCACAAACAGCCCCGTTCCCACAGTTTTGCCTCCGCTCGCTCTATCGAACACAACGAATCCTCTAGTCGCGGTGAAAAACGGCTATGCGGTCAGGACCAGCGATGGCGAGCGGCTGGGTGGCGCGGAGCCGATTCTCGTAAAGTGGTCCGGCGTGCTTTTGGTCGAGCGGGAGGGCGAATACTGTTCCAGCGCGGGCGCTCCCACACCCGAAGGAGAAAGCCTGATTTCGAGCTCGCTGAAAAATCCGCAGTGGCGGGTGACGCTGCAGCGAGGCTCGAAAACCTTCGCCGTCCTCAACCACAAATGGCCTGGCAACACCGAGCCCGAAGTCCACGAGCCCCGGCTGCGCCGCGGCGCGTACGGAATCGTCGTCGAATACAGCCAGCCTGCTCCCGATTTCTCTTCGGGACATCCGCATAAAACGCGCACCGGCTTTGAGGTGAAGTACGCGGGGCCGGACAGCGAGGACTGCCTCGTCACACTTCCGGTCGATCGTCTGTATCGCGATTTCAGGACCAGACGCTCGATCAGGGAATCACGTTCCTTCCGGGCAGCAAGAACGCGCAGGCATTTTTGAAAGCGTTCTATACCAGCACGCTTCGCGACATGCGGCGCACGTATCAACGCGCGTTCAAAGCCGTGCTGTTCGCCGGAAAACTGGGCTTTTGCGCGCGGCCGGGCGAGGACCATCAGTCCGAACTCGGCTACATGCTTGCCAATCCCGTCAATTTCGCTGGATATGCGTATTACCGCACCAGTCCTACCGCGTTCACCCAGCATCAGGTGGACTTCGACTTTAATTTCCTTCCGATCGAACGACAATTACCATCCTCCGGCCGCCGACGGCCGAAATCGCGCCCTCGCTTCAGCAAACCCAAGCGATGTTCGATTGGTGGGAGCGGCTGTTTGACTACACCATCATCGCGCAAACAGGTGCATCGTCGATGCAAGGATCCGCTCTGGCACATTTTTGAAGAAGCGCAGGTCAATCCCCCAGGTGACCCGGCGCAGCTTCTCCGGCACATCGGCGCCAAGCCCGAGTATTGGCATCTCGACCTGCGTTATTACCAGGATCAGACGAGCGCCATCTATTCGGTGAAGGACGCGGATCTTCAGGACGACCGCTGGCTGGTGCGCGTCTGGCATGCCGACCGTTGGGTCCGCTGCTTGATGGATCGTTTTCACTCGAAAGATATTTCGAAAGCGCGGCCGGACCTGTGGGCCTCGGACGATCCCAGCGCGCCCGTGCCCGCTTCCGGAGTCACGCAAACCGGAAATGCGAATCTGCTGGCGTTTTTGAACGATGCGTGTTTCAATGAACATCCCCGCCGCTATGCCGACGTCAAGCGCCTGAACGACGGGCTTCGCGAGCGCGGCCGCAAGGCGCTGGTCTCCTACCTGTGCAGCGCGAACCGCGTGCAGCTGCCGTGGTCTGCTATCGACGTTCGCCACTAAGCCCGCGCGATCTGAGCGACCTGCTGTTGCTCGACGTCGAAACCGGCGTTTGCGAGAAGGCCAGCCGCATCGAAGAGGCGATCACGGCGGTGCAGACGTTCGTCCGCCGCAGCCGCCTTGGTCTCGAGCCGAACTGGAAAGCCGGCCGCGAATTCGACGCGATTGTGGGATAGCCGCTTCCAGACGTATCGCATCTGGGAGACGTGCAAGCTGCGCGAACTCTATCGCGAGAACTTCATCGAGTGGACCGAACGCGGCAAGGCACGCCGCATCGAAGCATTCCGGTTCCTCGAATCGGAGTTGCGAAACTCGACGCTCACGATGGCTGCGCCCGGCGGCGACGGATTGGTGGGAGGACGACGATAAACTCGCTCGAGCGCGCGCCGAAGCTGCTGCAGAAGGAAGGTTCCGTCCGAGCTCGAGGCGTTGACCGCGCCGCCGAACGGCAACGCGAAGGTCTCGCGACACTGGGCAGTCCGGAAGTACGCCGCGCGGCCGACGTGGCTCGCCGCTGTGCCGCAGTCGAGCGGATCGACCGGCGGAGGCGGAGGCAGTCCGCCGAGGCGGAACGGGACCGCTGCGGGAACCGCGCCTGCTTCCCTCCTGCGCGACCGTGCCCGCGCTGGCGCCACAGCGGCGGCAGGCGGTAGCTCGCAACCAGTGTCTGTGCCGCTCTGGATGGAATCGGCGATGAAGCTTGGGACGCGCTTCCTCCGGGTCGCGGCGGCCGGCGCTGCCGCAAGCTTCGCTCGAATTCGAGCCGCATCAGGAAGAAGCCGCAAGTCGGCGTGCTGCCGCGAGTGCGGCTGCGATCATCCCGTGTTGGTCGACGAATACTATTTCTGGCTCGTCGACACGCAGTTTTACCAGTACACGGACCAGACAGACGCGCAAAGCAATCCGGACGTCAGCTTCACAGGAAGCTATCAGTTCGGATTCCAGGATTCCTACTACGACCCGTTCCAGCAGCAGTCGGCGGAGTGGAAGGAGGAGGACCAGGTGCCATCTTTGCTCGCGAAATGGCAGCCGAATCCGGCCGTGCGCCTGGCCTGGTGCCGCGTCCACAACGGCCAATTCGGACAGCCGCGAAAATCGGACGACTACGTCGCTATCGCGGAGCCGGCCGATCTGGTGTTCCTGGGCCGCGGCGGAGACTCGCTCTACTTCCAGGTGACCGGAAGCGCGCCGCTGCCTCCCGGCTATTACCGCCGATCCCGTCGCCAGCGGGCTTCCGCTACGATCTGCCGACGGACGAAGCGGTCGGGACTGCCGCAGGCCATCAAGCCGCCGGCCCTGCCGACTCCGTCTCCGTACCCGGGCGGATTGCTCTCCTATCCATTCTTTGCTTATCACGACTCCGGCGCGCGGCTGTTCCCCGAATCGTGGTTCTCGCCCTCGATGGCCGTCGCCGAGGCGCTGCGGGCGCACTGCGGTTTTGAACTCGCGCTCAAGTGGTACAGCCGCGCATTCGATCCGCTTGAATAGCGATTGCACCTGGATGGTCTGCGATAGTGATCCCGGCCAAGACAACACCGGCACGACCGGAGGAAACACGCCGGCAACGGGAACACCGGCCGGCACGCCGAGCGGTGTTGTGGTAGGTGTCGCCGGAACGTCGAGAACCGTAAGCTCCACGCCGCCCGCCGGCGTGGCGGCGCTTGCAACGAGTGCGAAGTCCGGCCTCGGTCAGCCCACCCGCGCCCGGCCCAGGAAATCCGTACAGCGCCTGCTGCGACAGCTCCAAGGTCACCGATGAAGTCGCACGGCATCGCGCCGTTGTACTGGAATACTGCCATACGCTGATGGAATGGGGCGATGCGTTGATGCGCCGCCGCCGGTCCCCCGAAGCATTCCAGCAAGCGAAGCTCATTTACGAAACCGCGGCCAGGATTACCGGCTGCACTCCGCAGACGATCCTACTGCCGGAGCCCGTGTCACCTTCCACGGTGACTGCATTTGTTCCCTGCCAATCCCCCTCTGAACCCGCGCCTGATGGATCTTTACAGCCTCATCGGCGACCGTTTGGGCTTGATCCACACCTGCCAGGACGCGCGCCGTTTGCGGAACGGCCGGCCCGATTGCGATATGCCTTACTGGGGAGACGATCCTCTGCGCGAAGGCTGGCGCACTGACACCTGAAACTTGTGCTTGGGAAACGGAGTGGTGCCATCGCGGCAGTCCGTATCGTTTCTTGTCCCAGATCCAGAAGGCGCATCGAGCTCGCCGGCTCGCGTCCGCGAGCTCGGAGCCGCGCTGCTTTCGGCGTACGAAAAGGGCGATGCCGAAGCGCTGGCCTCCATTCGTGCCGGACAGGAGCGCGACATGCTCGACCCTGGGCATCAGCATTCGCCAGGACCAGTGGCGCGACGCCGACTGGCAAGTGCAGGCGCTCCAGCAAACCAAGGAAGTCAATCAGACGAACCTGCTCTACTACACCAGCCTTTACCAGGCCGGCCTGATCAACAATGAGATTCAGAACCTCAGACCTCACCAATAACGCGATGCTGACGCGCACCGGGGCCAATATCGCGGCCGCCATCGGAGAAGTGTTCCACATCATGCCCGACCGCCATCGTGGGAGCCATGTCGACTTTCGCCAAGCTTCCCGATCGGCAGAAGTTGGCGCACCTGTTCGAACCATCGCCAAGATCATGCAGACGGTCGCCGATATCCAGAGCTCGACCGCCTCGATCGATCTGACGCAGGCCGGCTGGCAGCGGCGCTCCGTCGAATGGTTCCACCAGATGCAGACGCTGCCCATCGAGATTCATCAGATCGAACTCCAGATCCTCGGCGCGCAAAGGCGGCGGGATCAGGCGATGCAGGAGCTGAACAATCAACAGCGGCAGATCGAGAACGCCACTGAAGTGCTGGACTTCCTGCGCGACAAATTCACCGCGACGGATCTTTATCTGTTCCTGCAAAAGGAAACCTCCGCCCTCTACCGCAAGATGTACGAGATGGCGCATCGCGCGGCGGACGAGGCTCAGCGGGCGTTCAATTTCGAGCGAGGCCACACCACCCGGCGGTTCATTCCCGAAGAAATATGGGACAACTTGCACGAGGGCCTCATGGCCGGCGAACGCCTCGACTTCGCCCTCCGCCAGATGGAAAAGGCATATCTCGACGAAAACGTCCGCGAGTACGAACTCACCAAGCGCTTCTCGCTGCGCTATCCACTTCCCGATGGAGTTTCTGCGAACTCAAAGAAACGGGCTGTTGCGAGATCGAGATTCCGGAATGGATGTTCGACCTCGACTATCCCGGCCAGTACATGCGCCGCATCAAGAATGTGACGCTGACCATTCCTTGCGTCACTGGCCCCATACAACGGCGTGCATTGCCGCATGACGTTGCTCAGCAGCGTCACGCGCATCGACCCGCGGCTGGAGCTTCCGGCGTCGCGCTGCTGCTGCGAATGCGGATCGGGCCACGATTACGAAGCCTGTCCGCATGATCCTCGCATGGTCCGCCCTATGCGGCGCCACCGAAGCTATCGCTACGTCAAGCGGACAGAACGACTCCGGCATGTTCGAGCTCGAATTTCGCGACGAGTGAGCGGTATTTGCCGTTCGAGTATCAAGGCGCGGTGAGCCATTGGAGGATCGAACTGCCGCCCGAAAACAATTACTTCGACATGGACACGCTTGAGCGATGTGATCGATCAACCTGAACTACACGTCGCGCGAAGGGGGAGGCATGCTGCGCGCACGCGGCTATGGAAGCGGCGCGGAAGCATCTTCCCGGGGAGGGCTGGTGCTTCTTCGACGTGCGCCACGAGTTTCCGGATGCATGGCAGATGCTGCGCAAAAGTCCTGCCGGGAGAATGGGTGCGACCCGAGGCTTGGCCTGCGGATCGAGCGGAAGATGTTCCCGTTCCTGCCCGGCTCGGAGGAAGTCTCGATTTCAAGAATCGCCGTGCTATTCCATGCGCGCGGGCACCGATGCGATTGTCCGAAAACCGGCGATTGCCCGTGCCAGTGTGGAGAGAGAGGCCGATTGCCGCGTGCTTGAATTTACCCACCGTCATGCGCCGATGGCCATCACCAAAAAGGTGATCCAACTGCGAGTCCCGTGCGTGCGAAGCGAGGAGTGGGCCGATCTTTACTACGCGCTGATCGAGACGCACGACCGGTCCGCTCGGAAAACGCGACACGCGTCCGGAGATCGAGTTCAAGTTTCCGCGCGCTGCTGGAGAAGTGGGAGCGGTCTATTTGCTGTGCCAGTACAAACGCGAGACCAAACGCTGCGGCCGCGAAGCGGTCTTGAGTGATCGCGAATGAACGCTTACTAATCCCGCAAGATTGCTTTCTCCGTTCCGTCTCAATCACCTGCGAGGGCTCCTCGACCGGGCGCCGAGCACGCCTCGTGCAAGGTGCGAGTGCGGTAAGAGCTGCGACCTTCCCGCTGGGGTTCGCAGTCACCGGGCGGTTGGATTCCTAGGTCCTCCATCGCCGCCTGGTCCATCGGCGGGACAAGCTGCCTCTGACGCAGTGGCGGTTGGCGACACCGCCTTAACAATAATCGGCCTCTGCCGTGGCCGGGGATAACGCCACTTTTTAGGGTTGAATGGACTCCGCTGGTTTTTCCATTGTGGGTGCTCCTGGTCAGCATATATGTGCTGCTGGCGCTCCTTCACGAAGGGAGCGTAGTGCTTCTCCGTCACTTTGACACTGCTGTGGCCGAGCAACAGGGACACGCGGTCGATCGGGACGCCTTTATTGAGCAACTCAACCGCGAACGTATCGCGGAACATGTGCGCGTGGCAGCGCTTCAAGGTGCCGTCCGGTTTGCGGATATTGGCGACAGTAAAGAGACGAGTCAATGAGCGACGCCAGCCCTTGCAGGCGGTTTGAGGATCTCCGTTTCCCGACCAGAAAAAGTACCGCGCGTTGTCGCTGGGAAGTGCTCGAAGCATTGCAGCGATGTCCGGGGGAGCGGAACCTGTACCGGCACGCCGGTTTTGGCGCGATAGAGGAAGAGCTTGTCGTCCTCGCTCAAGCGCTCGCGCTCTAGCGTAACTGCATCCTGAATGGCGAATCCAGACCAACGCATCAGCAACACAAGGGCGCGAAGCCGGTCAGCTCGGTAATGGAAATCGCGGCCTCCACGCCAATCACCATACGCGTAAGTCGCATCGATGATCCGCTGAAACTCAGGTTTGGGAAACCAGCCCGTCGGAAGTGAGCCGACGGTTGAGCGTTTCACTCTTGCGGCGGGATTCTCAGTCAACCAACCGTTTTGAATGCAGAACGCGAAGAAGCCGGCCAGGCGGGAGAGCTTGCGGTTTGCAGTCAAACCGTTATTTCCCCAAGTCGCGCGGAAGTTGACGAGTTCTGAGGCAGTGAGATCGCGCAGCCGAGTGAGACCCCGGTGCTTCGCCCAGGGAAGCAGTTGTTTCTCGAAAAGCGTCTTCGATTGCTTCGTCGTTTCCTTCGAGAGATTGCGACCCTTCTCGTCGGCAACATAGGCGTCGATTGCATCTTGGATGGTCGTGATGACTGGCTGCGCGGCCTTCATCGGGTCAGCCGCTTCCTGAATTGAGCGGGCTGTCAGCTCAGCTTTTTCCCAACTGCGCGTCTTCGCAGACTGGCGCAGACGTTGGCTGTCCACATATCCATCGATCCATTTTGGGGCAGCGGCAACGGCGGTATTTCGGGTCCTCGCGGTGGTCGCAATCGGGCGTGTGGCGAGCGTAAACAAACAGCACTGAGCCTCCCTGGGACGTCAACAGCAGCAGGGAAGACCAAGACCGGGCTTTCATTTCCTTCACCAGGAGCCGTTTGCAAATGATCAGGAAACGCTGTCTCGGTGTAGTTAGTCGCCATCGAACTTTTGAGGGGTGTTGAAAACACGTAAGTTATCGATTCTATTGATGGCGAGAAGGGCCAAAAAGGCACCATTGCCGGATGATGGGTACAATTTGGGTACAATTTTTTGCTCGCAGTTCCTCCTGAGTTAACCATTCGTACGTGCTTCTCGTTCCCGCCCCGATGCCCCTGTTCAAGAGATTATCGGTCGAAACGTTCTCCCGACGAGAGCACCGCTCTGAGTCGCGCTTTCCAGGCCAAGCTGTTCAGTAGTCCGATGCGGGGTTGAGTACGAGTTGGCTGTTATCGCCAGCTATGTGCCGAGCAACTGCCGGGAGTACACCTCTACGTGTTGCCGACAACACGTCCAAGTGACTTCCCCGAACCAGACTTCGGGAGAACTTCGCGTCTTGTTGGTCGAAAAAGACCGATGCGATCCAGTGTTCGCCGTCGAATTACTTCTCTTTCGCCAAGTGAAAATGTAGACGCGATGACTCGCAGCGCTGACCGCCTCAGGGCAATCCGGCATGAGGCACTTCGACCGTCGTTGTCAAGATCGAGGCCTGATGGTTCGCGGAAGCTTGGGCCTGGTGGAATGTGGGTGCGACGCATGCGAAGAGCGTGCGGCCGTCGTCACCCCCCAACATGCAAGCAAACACTCCGACTCCATCGGTCGTGCGTTCCTCCAGAAAGCGGCCGCCCTCGGCGACGCGAATCAGTCGGCTGTGGACGGCATCGGCCACCCACACCGCACCTTCCGCGTCGAGGCAAATGCCGTCCGGGGCCACGGCGAGTTGCCCGAGCGCTTCGGTGAAGTTTGTCGATGTCGGAAGATCGCCGAAGGCAGCCCAAGTCCAACGATCGCCCAGCGAACCGTCAGTGACATTGAACGCGCTGAGTCGGTTCATCATCGATTCAGCCACGATCAGCGTGAATCCGTCCGGGGTGAGCACCATGCCGTTGGGAAAGCCGAGTTCGTCGGCGACAACCTTGGCAGTGCCGTCGGGCTCAACACAAATGAGCACGGTAGTGCGGGTCGGCGAGCCGTCTTCTAGATCGAATCCGAAATTGCCGACCCAGGCCCGACCGTCATGGTCGACCAGCATGTCGTTGCAGTGCCAGTGAGCGAGGGCGGAAAGATCGGCATGCACGATGAGCGAACCGTCAGCCTCACGCCGCAGGACTTTGCGGTCGCGCATGGAGACGATTAACATGCGGCCGTCGGGCAAGAAGCCGAGCCCCGAGGGCTGATGGGGCACTTGAGCTACGGTATCAGCGGTGCCATCCATGGCCACGGCCAGAACCCGCTGTGTGTAGAAGTCGGAAACGTAGAGCCGGCCATCGCGCCATCGCGGGCACTCGGTGAATGACAAACCGCTGATGAGGGTCGTGAACTCCGACATCGTGGGCCTCGTTAGTCGTTAGCAGACACCAGGGATTGTTAGGGAGCGTAACACTCGGTCGCTTGGTGTCATCGAATGGCATAGCCGCCATCGACAGCGAATTGTAGTGCCGGTGACGAAGTCCGAAGCATGTGAGGCCAGGTACACCGCCGTTCCAGCAATTTCCTCCGGGTGACCCCATCGACCGGCGGGGGTCCGAGCAATAATTTCGTCCTTCATGGGCATTGCACGTACAGCCACCGTCATGTCGGTTTCAATCCAGCCCGGTGCAATCGCGTTGACTTGAATGTTGTGCGGGGCGAGCTCGATGGCCATTGACTTAGTCAGTTGGACGATCGCTCCTTTCGCTGCGCTGTAGGAGGGAACGAGCGCCGATCCGAAGTACGAGTACATGCTTCCGATGTTGATAATCTTTCCGGCTTTACGATTCACCATCGATTTAGCGCCCAGCTTGGAAAGAAGGAAAACAGCGTTCAGCTGTGTTTCGATGACCCGGTCCCAGTCTTCCGGCTTTTCGTTCAGCACGCCGCCGCTCAGCGACGCGATCCCGGCATTATTTACCAGGATGCTTATGCCGCCGAGTTCGCTCTCGACTTTGTTGATAGCTGGTTCCAATCCTGGCGCGATTGGTCACATCAAGCTCCACAGCCAGCGATGGAACGCCGATTGCTTTCAATTCCGACAGCACGTGCTGGTTCTTTTCGTTGTTGCGGCCAAACACTGCGACAGAGGCCCCGGCTTCGGCCAGTCCGAGCGCAATGCTGCGACCAATTCCGCCGTTACCGCCAGTCACGACGGCCACCTGACCAGTTAAGTCAAATAATGCAGGCGTTTTCATTAAGCGCTCCCTCTTCAAAGACCTATCAAGACGATTAATGCTTCGAAATACTTCAAATCACACCGTAAGAGTGAATCCTCCGTCTGGCGTCAGTGTGGTGCCCGAAATGTAGCTGGCTTCGTCCGAACAAAGGAAGAAGATCGTTTGAGCGATTTCTTCTGGGCGGCCTGCGCGTTTCAAATGAACTCGTGGGATCATAACTTTGTCGTAGATGTCATCGCCCAATTTGGCGCGCCCCCGGTGATGCATCGGCGTATCGACGAATCCCGGGCACACGATGTTGACCCGGATTCCATGCGGCGCCAGTTCCGCGGAAGCGCTCGTGGTGAGCCCGACCTGCCCGTGCTTCGAGGCAACGTATGCCGACCCGGTAGGGAACCCGAGAAAAGAATTTACCGAACCGACGTTGACGATCGAGCCGCCGCGTCCACCCGCGAGCATGGCTCGGGCCTCGTGCTGCAAACACAGGAAGGTTCCCTTCAGGTTTGTGTCGAGAACGCGGTCCCATTCCTGCTCGGGCAGGTCGGTAATGGGCGAGATAGTTCCCTCGATGCCAGCGTTATTGACTGCGTAGTCGAGCCGGCCAAACGTTTCAATCGCATGGGCCACCATCCGTTCGACATCCCTGGCGATTGCGACATCGGTGCCGATGAAGGTTGCCTTTCCTCCGCGGGACTCGAGCTCACTCGCGAGCGTCGTCAATTCGTCTTCGCGACGCGCGGCAAGAACGACCTTGGCACCTCGGGCCGCAAAGACCTCAGCTGTCGCCCGGCCGATACCACTGCTCGCTCCGGTAATCAGAGCTACTTTGCCATTCATGTCTGACATCCAGGACCTCGCGTGCGCCGTTTGGCGTAAATTTGGCAACGTCGCGACCACCAGGGGCCGTGATGGCCATGTTCTCTTTTGCGCTGTAAGAATGTCATTGTAGCGAAGTCGGCCACTTCGCATGAATTGGCTGATCGTCGTCAAGAAAACAGGATTTCCCGAAAGCCGACTCACTGATCGTGGGTTTGTGATCGGCCGTCAGGACGTTGTCCTGACACCGGCTTCTGGAAGATCACTCCGGAGAAGTCGGCCAGCGTTTACGAATGCTTTTTCCTTTCATTCTGGCCGTATAACGCTAGGACCTTATCGGAAGCGCCCCGGCGTGAAAGCGCGAAGCCGAGCGCCTCAGCCTAATGCCGGGGCGCTTTCGATAAGGGCGTTAGAAGGAAGCCGCTGGCACCAGGGGTGCGTGGGCCCTCAGGTTATGGGTTTTGAATGTTGGTGAAAGCGTCGAAGGCGGGTAGCAGGGTTGGTGGGTTCAGGCGAATCCGGCAGAGCCGATTGGGAGCAGAGCGGATCTGTCGTGTTGAGACCCTCCTCTGACGGTTGGAACGAGAGTTTTCGCCTGCCAAGGCACACGTATCGTACGCACGCCGAAGCGCGCATGCTTCTGGTCAAAGGGATCGCCTGGTTAGGAGCTATCAAGGATATAGACCTGGTGTCCTTGTTCTTGCTGCATGTGGGCGGCGGTTAGCAACTCCACAACGCGCATGGGGCTACCACAGATCGGACACTGCCAGACCGCGGCTGCATCGGTTTTCGCTTCAGCCGGCGGAGGTGCGACCGCTAGTAACCTCAGGCAAAGCGGCAGCGACTGTCGGCGGCGGCGATTAGCGAGCCAGCCAAAGTAGCGGATGCGTGGGAGACCCTTGGGCAGAACATGCTGTAAGAACCGGCGCAGGAACTCTTCTAAGGTCAGAGTCATGGCACGGCACGTACTGTGATGCGCGTAGTCCTTCCAACGAAAGGTGACGTGATCGCTATCCACCGAGAGAAGGCGATGATTCGAGATGGCCACTCGATGGGTATAGCGAGCCAGGTACTGAAGCACGTGCTCCGGTCCGCCAAAGGGGGGCTTGGCATAAACCACCCAGTCTTCCCGAAACAGTGTACGCAAGAAGGCTGCGAATGCTTTCTCGTTGGCCAACGGCTGACACTGGCCAAGGAAGACAAGTTGCTTCCTCTGAAAAGCCCGCCGTAATCCAGCCACGAACTTCCCACGGAAAACGCGGCTGAGAACTCTCACCGGTAAAAAGAAGTGGGGTGCCGAGCGGATCCACCGCGAGTGGTCAGGCGACAGTCCCCCACCCGGTACGACACAGTGGATGTGCGGGTGTCGCTGCAGAGTCTGTCCCCAGGTATGCAGAATGCTGAGGAAGCCGATCTCGGCACCGAGGCGAGCTGGATCGGCCGCAACTTCCAGCAGGGTTGCGGCACTGGCATCGAACAAGAGTCCGAATAGATACCTCTTGTTTTGCCAGATCAACGGGACCAGCGCGTGCGGCACGCTGAAGACCAGGTGAAAATAGCCAACCGGCAACAGTTCCCGTCGCCGGGCACACAACCACTTCTCCCTGGCGTTGGTCTGGCACTTCGGACAGTGCCGGTTTCGGCAGGAGTTGTAAGAGATGGCCTGATGCCCGCAGCGAACGCATTGATCGCGATGGCCACCGAGTGCGGCCGTGCGGCAACGCGCGATGGCGCGAAGCACTTTGAGCTGGGTCCAGGTCAGCGAATCGCAATAGCGTTCGAAGAACTTGTCGCCTGCCCTGTGGATGATATCGGCCACCTCCCAGGGTGGTCGTGTCATGCCGGATAGTCGTCCGGCCGCATTCGCGAAAAGCGTTGGCTACTGACGGTGATCTGATCCAGCGGATTCGGTGCGGCGTGCAAGTGGCGCTGCGACATGTGGAGATATCGAGTGGTATGTTCCAGGTGCGCATGGCCCATCAGAAGCTGGATCGTCCGCAGGTCGGTTCCTGATTCCATCAAGGTTGTCGCGAAGCTGTGGCGGAGTGTATGGGCGCCAACCCTCTTCTTGATGCCGGCGCGCTTGGCGGCTTGGCTGCAGATGTACCAGATCGTGTGATCGGAGATGGGCTGCTCGATCCCACGCTGTCCTTCCGTGCTGGGGAACAGATAGTCCTTGGCCCGCTTCCATCGCCAGTACTCACGTAAAGCTGCCAGCAGTTTCGGTGTCATGGGCACATCACGGTCTCGGGAACCTTTGCCCTGGCGAACATGGATAACCATCCGCTGGCTGTCCACGTCGCTCACCCTGAGAAGGGATGCCTCTGTGCGGCGAATGCCGGTAGCATAGAGAACCATGAGGATGGTGCGATGCATCAGGTTCGGAGCGGCTTGGATCATGCGGCTGACTTCTTCAGGGCTAAGCACCACCGGCAGTTTTCGGGGAGTCTTCGGAAAGATCAAGTCATCGTAGGCGATGTCTCGCCGCTTCAGGGTCTTCTTGTAGAGAAAACGCAGCGCCGACATGCGTCCTTCGACCGTGCCGGGGGCAAGCTTCTTATCGCGGAGTAAGTACGTTTCAAACTGACGGATCTCGTCACCGCCCAAGTGTTCAGGCGATTTTCCAAAGTAATCCGCGAACTGTTTGATTGCGAGAATGTAGCCGCGAGTCGTGGCTGGCGAGTAGTTACGGCGCTGGAGTTCGTCCAGCACGCGTTGCCGAAGTGAGGTCACAGGAATCTCCTTTCTCTGTGACCCACACTACGTCACCTACTCCAACAATGCTGGGTCTGCCGTACGCGGTAGCGTCCGCCGCGCCAGCGGGTTAGTTCTAACGCCCTACCCTTTCTTGTGACTTACGGAGTGTCGTCCGCTCTCAGTCGGCGGTTTGCCGACTATATGTCCAGGTAACGCGGCTTAATTCGGGACTCAGTGCTCTTGCTGCCCAATCACCTCGCTGAAGCCCCTCCAACAGCCCATTTGATTCCGCGAGAAAAGATGTGAGCTTTTCCTGCCCGCAATCATCAGTTTCTGGGCCACCGGCGTACAAGAATTATCGGCCGGTGAAGCAGTCGAACCGACTTACAGCTCGTATTTCAATCCTTCCAATCTGAAGCCGATTGCAGCCCCGGGCAGGGGTTCCGACTTGATTGCGACTCAGGGTAGGTGCCAGTCCAGCATTCTGAGTAATTGATGCTCCTGCGAATGTCCCGTCCAACCATCCGTTGCTCGGGCCGGGGATTCTCTTCGAGCACCGAAGGCCCCCATTCTGGCCAATAGCCAACAGCTAATAGCCGATAGGCACTTCAGGTTTGCAAAATCCTGCTATAGTGTTTCAAAAGTGGCCGGAGGTGAGGTTGAAACGTCCATCATTGGCATCATTGCTCTTCGGAGCGGTGCCCTTCGTCGCCCTTTGTTTCACCGTTTCGTTGTGGGACCGCGTTCATCCCACTGTCCTCGGCCTGCCGTTCAACTTTTTCTGGCTTCTCCTGTGGCTGCTGCTCACGCCGGTATGCCTGTATGGGGCATACCGAATAACGCCGGTCGAACCCTCCTCGCACGCCAGAGACGGTTCTCATTGAGCCCCGGCGCCGTAGCCCTCACCGTCATATCCGTCATTGTGGGAGTAGGCTCCTCCGTCGGTTTCCTCGCCCGCTATCACCACAAGATGGACTTGGACCAGTGGATCGTCGGTGGCAGAGGCTTCGGCCTGATCTTGGTTTGGGTGCTGACGGCCGGTGAGCTATTCACCACGTTTACGTTCCTGGGCGCCAGCGGATGGGCCTACGCAAAAGGTGCGCCCGTCTATTACATCCTCGGATACGCACCCCTCGCCTGCGTTGTCGCATTCTATCTGCTGCCTCCGGTATGGGAGGTTGGCCAAAGATTTCAGTTGCAGACTCAAGCCGATTTCTTTCAGGTGCGCTACGGCAGCAATTACCTGGCGGCACTTGTGGCGATCATTGGGGCGGTTTGCCTCTTGCCCTATATACAAATCCAGTTGGTTGGGCTGGGCATGATTGTCGAAGCCGCAAGCTTTGGTGCTATCCCACGCACGCCCGCCATGGTTGTCGCCTTCGCCCTAGTCGCTGGATTTGTGCTAGTGAGCGGCGTACGCGGGATTGCGTGGGTCAGCGTCATCAAAGACGCTTTGCTGCTCATATGCGCCGTGTTCGTTGGCTTCGCCATTCCTGCTATTTACTTTGGCGGTGTCGGGAAGATGTTTGCCGCCCTCGCGACAGCTAAACCCAATCACCTGGTTATGCCCGGCGCCACCTCGAACCTTGGACATAGCTGGTATATCTCCACCGTGCTCCTGATCTCCCTCGCGTTCTACATGTGGCCGCAATTTTTTGGCGCCGCCTTCACCGCCCGCAGCGGACAGGTGCTGCGCCGCAATGCGATGGTCATGCCGTTCTACATCATCGTTTTGCCGCTTGTGCTGCTGGTTGGGTTCACGGCCGTCCTGGTCAATCCGGGGCTGAAGGTGGGTGATCTTTCCATGCTCGTGATGGTTCGCAAAACCTTTCCGGCATGGTTCCTGGGCATCGTGGGCGGAGCAGGCGTACTTACCGCCATGGTCCCCTCCGCCATTCAGCTGCTGACCGGGGCCACGCTGTATGCCAAGAACGTTTACCGCCCATTATTCTCGCCAGCTATGTCCGACGAGAGAGTGGGGCGCCTGGCCAAGGTGATGGTCATGCTGCTCACCCTGGGCGCTCTTCTCCTCGCCATCTACACCACGCCCAGCATCGTCTCACTGCAACTGCTGGGCTTCGCCGGCGTGTCTCAACTCTTCCCCGGTGTTGTTTTGGGCTTGTTCTCGAAGAGAGTGACGGATACCGGAGTTCTCAGCGGACTCATTGTGGGTATCTCCGTAGCTGTGGTGCTGGTGCTGCTGGGACTCGATCCTTTCAAAGGCTTGAACGCGGGATTCATCGCATTGTGCCTTAACCTCGCCGTGACCGGACTCGTGAGCGCAATCACCAAGTCGCGTGTCAACGGCTTCGCCGATCCACCTCCAGCGGCCTTTAGTGCCGCCGGAGGATAGAAACCGCAGCATCGCCTCTCCATTCGCTCGGCCGGGTGGCTGTAGATGATCAAGACGTTGTTGCGGAATCGGAGCGGCTGATGGGCGGCTTGTAGTTGAGGCTACCATGGCGGCGTACCCGGTTATAGAAGTCGATCCAAGGCTGCAGATGAGCATCTCGCTGCTGGCGTTCTGCGTGCCTGCCAGCCGTTCGTGGACCAGCTATGGCTAAACCTAAGCACGCTGTCCAGGCAGAAAGAGGTGTACAACGAACATATTGAAAACGCGATCAACGCATCGCGATACAGAATTTGGAAGCGGCGAGTGGATTGGGCAGTCAGGACAACCTATTGTGTGACTTTTGCACAGCCGCAAAGAGGCAAGATTCCTTCCGGTCCACTGGACGCCTTACTGATGAAGGCTGGTGTAGATTCCAGGTAGAACCTTACAGGCCGTAACGAACACACCTGAGATCAACAATTGCGACGTACAGGTTTGAAGAAGAACAGGCACGATGGCCGCTCGCTGACCGGGCGGCTTTTCTTTCGCCTTGCGGGAAGAGTGGTACGGCCACCACCACTGGTTTAGGCTGATGCTTGCCCAATGGCCCGTGAGTTTATGTGTAATGGGCTAACCGCAAGAGACTTGTCGTGTTTCAAGCACGCCCCCAAAAACAGCAGTTTCTGGGCACGGGACAGGTTTGTTGACAAGCCTTTTGACATCGATTGGCCATTCGGAATATGAGCAAGTGCCGGGTCAGTTGACGTAGAACGGCCTGTCCGCCTAAGTGAAGCAGATAGAGGAATGGAAGCGACCGTTTGCGCCTCAGAAGTTCACGGGGAGCGACAATTGCGAGAAGCAGTGACGTTTTAGCGAGGTCAACCGTCCAGTGCAGTAGGCGGTCTTAAGTGCGCCCCTTCGCCGGAATGAAGATAGAGAATACGCTTCCGCTCCTTCCTGACCTGGTGCTGCTCCGGATCTTCAGCTTTCCCTGATGATGGGCGATGATTTCCTGTACGATCGCCAATCCCATGCCGTTGCCGTAGGCACCCTTCGTCGTGAAGAATGGCTCGCGTACTCGCGAAAGAATGTCCGCAGTTATTCCGGTTCCCGTATCTGCTATGGTGATTCGCATCCCGGAGCGCTCCTGTCCGATCCATTCTTGAGTTCTTGAGATCCTCGCAAAGAGCTTGCCACCCTTTGGCATTGCGTCAATGGCATTCAGAAGCAGATTGCTGAAGACCTGCCGCATTTGTTCGGGATAGATGACGGCGGTCGCATCGTCATCGTTCCTAGTGGATGCAGAGACGTTATTACGGTCGAGCTTGGGTTTGTGCAATTCGAGAACGGAGGAGAGCAGCGCTGCCACGTCGGTTGCCTCTGCGGTTTCGCGACGCGGGACTCGTTTCATCGCCGCCTGCGCGATCGTTGAGACGCGCATTACCTCCGCCTGCGCCATCTTCAAATGATCGCGGGATGCTTGGGAAATTGCCGGGTCGGCTTCCACGAGATAAAGGAGGTTCAACAGCGATTCTAGGGGATTGTTGATTTCGTGGAGCGCCGAAGTTAGGGACCTGCCGGAAGTGTGCCGGGACTCGGAGGTGTGCTGCTTGGGGTCTTCCATCTTTGAACTCTTTCGAGCCACTCCGATGGAGGTCAAGATGTTCGGAGCACTTTGACTTTAGAGGGCAGATGGACATTAGGGGTTGCAAGGCATTGCTTGCTAATAACTTACCGGAATGTACCGGTGCGGTAACCGAGAGCCGATATGCGGGTCCGTAACACCAAGCCTAACGGAGTCGATAGCGCTGCATTGCCCGCCAGCAATCAACTTGGCTTCCCGCCGCCCTGGTGTGTCGCGGCACGCTCAGTGCGTCTAGGCGAGGTCTAGATGCTGGATTGGTTCTTCGACCGTCAATGCTCGCAGTCAACCTCGCCGTGAAAGGACTTAGGTTCGTCGTAACTTATTGAAACTACGCAACGCGGATGGCTACCGAAAGCAGTTTCAGTAAGGGTTGGAAGCAGTTCGTGGATCATAAATGGAGCAAGAAAAAATTCCCTCGCGCTGCATCTCGGAGTTCTATCACTCGAGCAGAACTGGATGTGATCATGAAACTCCTGATGTAAGGCGCGCTTCGTCTCGACCCGCCGCAGACAAATCAAACTCGGAAGTGACGGTTGAATTGCCGCCGGGGAGCAGAGTGCCGTGGTGTGGAAATTGGTATAACGGAGACCGTTGGCGGCCAGGCGTTCGGCATTCGGCATCTGGACCGGACCACCGAAGGCGCTGGACTGGCCAAAGCCCATGTCGTCGATCAGGATGATCAGCACGTTAGGAGCGCCCGCTGGAGCCGTGACCTCGAAACGTGCGGGAGCCTTGGCGTTGCGGGCATCCAGTTCCGTAATGTGCGGATAGCTGGGTTCAGCAATCGGCAGCACGCTGCGGTCGAGCGGAGCGTTTTGCGCGGACATCGAGATACACGAGAGTGCGAGGGATACTCCAGTTGCTTTGATAAGGTTCACGAAGACTCCGTTCGGCATCGGGCCGCTATTATGTAAGTAGTAACCTTACGGGGCGAAGGGCTAATACGCTGTGACTTGTGTCACCCGAGGAAGGGCGTCGAACCGCAAACGAGAAGTGCAGGGGACTGCTGGCGTGAATAGACCAACTCGGGTGTATCACATCTGTCCGGCACGCCCGAAAACAGGTCCCCGGCAACAGTCGTCCATCGCGGCGAACAAAAGGCGAATACTGCGTTATACTCTCGTCGTGGGTGGCGAGCGGGCATCATCGGTTCGGCAGCGGTACGCAGGAAAGATCTGCTGCGAATGCAAAGCCCCGCTTCCTCCGCCTCATCGGAGAGGCGAGCGGCTCTGTGAACGATGCGCCGGAGTGAGCATGAAGCGAGTGTTCCTGCAGTTCAGCTTTCGGCAAGGCTGGTTTTGTCAATTCCTTGAAGAGGATCGAAAAACGCCTTTGCCGCGCACGGTGCTGCTTAGCGACGAGGGCAAGCTGTTCGAACTCGTGAAGCGTGGTGGCTTCACGCTGAACATCTCCGGGCGTCAAGAAATTGAGGACGCAATCAGGAAGAAACGCGGAGGCGTCTGGCTGGAGCTTACGCCGGACCAATACGCAAAGCTGCGCCAGAGCGAGCCCTGACCTGTATTGATTTCCTAGCGGAACATTCGGAGATCGAACTGAAAGGGCTTAGGCTCGCCAATTTTGAGTTTACGGAAAAATGCGTGATCTGGGTTGATGAGAACGTTCCACTCACCTCGGATGGCGGCTGAGGGTACATGCAGCGAAAGAGTTTGTCCGGTCCGAATCCAGGCATCGCCGAACTTGCGAAGCGACTCATCCCTCATGATGTGCCAGTGATGGGGAAGGGATCGCATGTCCAGCCGTTCCGTTTCGATCTCATCCGGAAGTTCACATTCGATCGAAACCAAGTCGTCAGGCTGCAGGTTAGGCTCAAGGTGGACAAAGGTTTCGATCGCAGCGAGAGCAAGAGACGTGGAAGTGTAGACCATTTTCACGCCTGGGCTATTCCAACGGCCGCCATACAATCGGGCGCCTTCCCCGGAGAAAGCCTCTGCAGCATGCACCTGACGGCACATTCTCCAGAGGCGCATTAGCTGTACACGCCGTAGGCGATACGCCCAAGTATGTTCTCCACTTCCTTTGCACCCAAATCCGTATCCAAGTGGTCGAGCGGGACATCGCCTCCGAGAGCACGATTAGGGGTCCGAAGCCATTTTGCGGCTTTTTCGGCATTGCCGATCATCTCAACCGCGGTTGCGTAGACACGGGCCAAGCGAACCGTCCGGTCCGATTCCGCAGTGGTCAAGCGCGAATGCTGACTTAAACGACGGGTCAGGGTGCGTTGAGGGATTCCCAGCTTCTCAGACAGAGCAGCATTCTTGAGGTCGAGCTTTTCTCCCAACGCAGTAAGGGAACCGGCCGGCAGACCTAGGCGGATCAACTCTGCCAGATCGGCGAAGCTCTTGATCGAACGCCCCAGCACCCTCTTGCCGCCTAACGCCTCTGCGATCGCCACTGAAGTCATGTTAGCCTCTTGGCTATTTAGAATACGCCACTTGGCTTCTCTTCGCAAATCGGTTCACAATACGGGGTCGCTTATTCCTGCCAGGAATGATGTCGATCCAAATTGTCATTGGACAAGAGTGATCGGGAGGACTCAAGGTGGTTAACACTGATGGTCGCGCACCGAGGGACATTTCACGCCGTCCGCTTCGATGCGCTACGAAGTCGAATGCGGAGATCTTGCTGTGTCTACTTTTCCCAGAAAGCCTGTCGAATCCTCTCGAGAATTTGGTACCCCCACACTCGTTGGTGCGGAATTGGCCGGCGAAAAGCATTACTCCGTCCCTGAACTCGCAAAGCTCTGGGGCTTGAGTGAACGGACCATCAGGCGCATGTTTGAGAACGAGCCAGGCGTTCTGTGCTGGGGAAGCTCCGAATCTCGCTTCAAACGCGGTTACAAAACCTTGCGCGTTCCCGAAACCGTAATGCTACGTGTGCACCGCCAACTGCGAATTGCCGGATGAGGGTGGTGGGAGAAGCGCGTTTACGAGGACGAATGTCTGCTGAAGGCTATGACCAAAACTGATCCAGTGACTTTGCGAAGTTAGCTGCGATAACAAGAGGAGCGCGGTGTCTAGATCGCGACTCAATTCCGCCTCGGATTCTATGCTGTTTTGCTGGAGTTCAAATTTCAGCCACGGCCGCTGCATCGGCTTTACACCAGTTTTTCGGATGCACAAGCTGACCACGGCTCACAGCCACTCTGGCCCTGCCGCTTTTATGCGGGCGACGCGCCATCCACGATTCTTGAGCGCCGACAGTTCGCCCTTCAGCAGGCAATCTTCCCGCATAGCCAGGCAAATCAGATGGCTTGGGCGAGTCATGGCTACGTAGTGTTGTCGAAGTCGCGAAAGCAGCGTGTCATTTTCTGAGCCACCGCCGAACTTTTTCCCGAGCAGCCACGGTTTGAGAGACTCCAGATGGTGTTTGCGATAGAAGGTGTCGAGAACCATGGTCGCGGTATGCGTTTCGCCCTTGACTGAATGGATCGAGCCGAGGCGCACCTCGACCTTCGTGCCCTCGAGAGGATAACGGAATACGTTGTCGCGCCGAACCGGTGACAAGGGCTGGGTGCCTTCGATTGTTTCCGGCCGACAGGACAAAAAGGCCGTAGCATCGGCGGTATCGTGCGTGGTGCCTGAAAGTATGTTGGCGACAGCCTTGATCCGTAGCGCCCATACTTCGTTCCAGCTGAATGGAACGGTATTGCCAGCCTCGGCGGCCATAAGGGTGGAAACAATCTCGATGTAATCTCTGTCCGCCTCTGGATGGTCGGCGAGCAGTTCCCGCACGTAGCGGTGTCTGCGCTTCCGTAATGAGAATTTGGCGTCAGGATTCAGGATGGTAGCTAACCGCAGAATGCCGTCCGCGATCTTCTCGACGACGTGATAGACCTCGCCGGAGGTATGCGCGAGGGCCCGGCCCGCCGCTAGATATTGAACGAAAGTCTTTGGGCGCGGATCCAATGCACTCAGCTCGTGATCATATTCAGACCAGTAGTGAGCTACATAGCGCGGAACCTTGTCGTCCGTTCCGGGGCGGTGCGTGGCACCAACGGCGGTGAACGTGCCGTCCCGCGAGCTCGCGTTCCGAAAAGAGCTCAAGGAGATAAGCGGCATAAGACGGCATGACATTGCTTATTGTCTGATCGTCAAAAAGGAAGAGGGCGTGCATGTTGTCGGCCCGTGTCGGTATCTCGTCACGCCACGAGGGCCCCAGCCCGACAAGTCCTTGCCGAGTCACGGCCAACGGGTCGGCGAGATTGGCGATCTGTTGTCCGAAGCGGTGGCTGTTAGGAATGGTGTGTTTCAGGTTTGGATCGGGAAACGGATCGGTCGAAGCGCCTTCCGTTTGGCTGGAATACTGGTAGATCGCCTGATTTGAGTCGCCGAAGCGCTGCCGGATTACTGGGTTTCCACCGTCCGTGAACAGACGGAAAAGGAGAGCCGACTGCTGCTCGCTCGTGTCCTGCACTTCGTCGATAAACAAGAGTGGGAAGCGCTCGCGCAGCGCCTCGCGCATTTGAGGCTTACGGTCGAGCAGTTCACCTGCCCACAAGAACATCTCGCCGTGGCAGAAATAGCCTTCCTCGCAGGATTCACGGCAGGCTCGTTGGATCGCTTGATAGGTCGGTGTGTCCGTACCCAAAATTCCACCTTTGCCCCAAGGGACGTGAACAGAAAAATCTGTGGCGGAAATGCGTAGCACCTGAGCATCACGGCCATTGCTCTCAAGCGCCATTCGTGTTCGCCGCGGCAATTTGTGCCACCGCCTTTGCAGGCAAATATCGTCATCGACGATCTGAATGGTATACGCCTTCGACCGGAGCCACGGAAGCGCGAGAAATTCATTCACGAATCCGTGTATTGTGCCGACAAAGTGAGGATAGGACAGAAGGCGCTTCCCCTCGAAGGTGCTGCCGAGCCTGGTTTCGATCTCCCGGCGTGCCACATTGGTATGCGATAACACGCAGATTCCGCGACGGCGTTGCGTCCAGTGCCGAGCGAGGATGGCAAGTTTTGCAACGAGCAGGGTTGTCTTCCCGCTGCCAGGACAGGCTTCTACGTCAAGGGCTCCGGAATATCTGATGACCCCCAATCGTGGATCGCAGCCATTCGCGCCCGAAAACGCTGTGGGCGGAAGTGTGAGGACGCGGCAGACCCATTCGATGTCCTCATCACCTATTTCCGGCAGATGCAGAGGACTATTCATTCCACTGTCATCGCTGTGGAGACCTCTTCCGTCGTCGTCCCCTGTGCTGAAGGAAGCGTTACGTGCTCGATAGCGGCAACGATGTAGCGCGGTAGTATGGTCCGCAGCCTCTCCGGCGTCATCAGTCCTCGTTTGTTGCGGGACTGCAAGATAGACGAGAGATAGTGCGCCGCAGTCGCCTTTGAAAGCCTCGAGTCGGAGAGAAACGGCTTGTAGATGTTGGTGGCGAACTCGTCTCCGTCTGGGTGATCGCTGACGAGTTTGTTGAGGTCCTGTAACGCCCGCCGCATCACTGTGTACGGTTTGACCTTGCCGGCGGCCATGCGCTCATCGGCTATCGCGAGACGTGCGGCGATGAAGACTTCCCGCGACAGACCCGCGCGGGCAAGATCGTATTCGAGTGTCCACTCATCAGCGATAAATGTCTCGACCTTCTGTCCAGACGCCTTGGCGCGTATCTCATCGCGCCTGGCCTTGAGTTGTTCGGGCGTGTAGTCCTTTTTGGCTCTCCAGCCTCGGTCACTCTGGTCCGGCCAGGCTTCTCCGGGCTTTACACGCCCTGTGATTTCGGGAGCGCAGTCCGGCATCACATCGATATCCGTAACACACGCGATCGGAACCGGAATGACGCCATCGGTTGCGGAGTCCTTGCGCTGATAGATTCGCGCGAACCTTCGGAGGCCAATCCCGCCAACATTGACAATGGACACTCCGTTTACCGTGAAGTCCCGTTGCAGTAACCGGGCCAGCGTCGGAAAAAGAATGTTCTCGGCATCGCCCTCCACGATCATGAGGCCGCGCACGAAGAACATGTTGGCTTTCGTGACGTCCAGGAAGCGGCTGAGAAATCCATAATCAGATGGATCCAACTCTGTGTGGCCAGCGCAAAGAGGGAAAGCTTTGCCGCCACTCAGGAGAACGAGGTTGTCCAACTCGATTGCGGAAGCGAGGTTAGGGCTGTGTGTCGTTACGATGATCTGGATCTTTTGACCGTCTGTGCGGGCCTCTTTAGCCTTCTGCTGTAGGAACTGCATGAGCCGAAGCTGCCGCTGCGGATGCAAGTGCGCTTCCGGCTCCTCCACGAGCAGCAACGGAAAACCCTCTTCTTCAGAGCCGAGAAGGAGCAGTTCGCACGCCATGAACAGAAGGTTGTTCGAACCGAGCCCGCGATTTGCGGTGGCGATGTTGTCTCCGTCCCGCAGTTCAAGCTCCAGTTTTTCGAGCAACTGACGCAGCCGAGCACTCGGATCGCCCTTCGACCCGCTGACGGATATGTAACCTTCCAGCGTATTACCCAGAAACGACAGCTCCTTCAAGAATTCGTAGTTCAGGCGCTCGCGGGCATTCTTGATGGCCATGTGATCGCCCAGCAGTGCGTTAGCGTAGTCGCCGATTCCCAACACACTGAGCGTCGAGGGATCGGTGGGCGGGTTGGCCCGGTCGTAATCGGCACCCTGTTCCTTGATCTCCTTCGTGTGTTGAAGGATTTGCGACAGGCGTGAGCCTCGACCCGCTGTCAGGGCGCGTTCGGCGTCCCGAAGAGGGCGGAGGTAGGTCGCGCAAAAGAGCGCTTTGGATTCCGGGTCAAACGACGGCCCGTCGGCGCTGAGGCCCGATCTGGTTTCAACGGTTATGAACCGCCTGTTTCCCTTGGACCCGTTGACGGCCCGCCAGTTTATATACAAAACCGGAATGGTGGTGCCATTCTTCTGTTCGTATGTGACATATTCGGTGAATGTGGCGATGTCGGACAGGCTCAGGTCCGCGAATTTGCAGCGAACCCTGATCTCGGCCTTTCGGGGTGCCCCATCTGCTGCCGGCTGGTGAAAGTCGAACTCCTCGACGCGCATAAATTCCTGATCACGGGTGCTCAGAGCGAAACGGATGGCGTCCATGATGGCAGTCTTGCCCGTGTCGTTTTCGCCGACCAGTGCCGTGAGACCGGACTTGAGGGAAAGCGCTAGCGCGTCCTGTCCTTCTCCGAAAATTCTGAAGTTCTCTATGAGCAACTCGGCAAGATACATGATTGCTCTTCGCCCCAGTCCGAAAGTAGTTCCGTAAGGATTTTAGTTACAATGATAATCCTCTAGTTGTTGGTGCTGTTGATCATGCTCAGCGTGGTCGTGATTGTGTCGCCGCCACCGCTTACGTGCCTTCCAACGTTGCATCCGCCTTCCGAGCAGCGGCGGAAGAGTAGGCGGCAGCTTCTCTACGCGATTGCTACTCCTAAGTCGGCTTGTACTTGCTAAAAGCCGCTATGACCCAATCCACAGGCCCCGAGCACAAGTCAGGTCGCTACGCTGGAGTTGAGACACTAACCGTGGCTGATTTTTCATTGCGCGACTTAAGCAGAAAAGGCTTCGACCTTTTCGTCCTCGGTGGTGGTGAAACGGGCATGGCTGTTTCGTCCCAAGCCATCCGAGCGTAGGTTTCGAGTTGCTGCTGGCGCTCCTTTACGAAGGGAGCGTAATGCTTCTCTGTAACCTTGACGCTGCTGTGGCCCAGCAACAACGATACGCGGTCGATCGGGACGCCTTTATTGAGCAACTCAACGGCGAACGTGTCGCGAAACATGTGTGCGTGACAGCGCTTCAAAGTGCCGTCCGGTTTACAAATATTGGCGACAGTAAAGAGACGAGTCAACGAGCGACGCCAGCCCTTGCAGGCGGTTTGAGGATCTCCGTTTCCTGACCAGAAAAAGTATCGTGCGTTATCGCTGGGAAGTGCTCGAAGCATTGCCGCGATATCCGGGGGGAGCGGAACCTGAACCGGCACGCCGGTTTTGGCGCGATAGAGGAAGAGCTTGTCGTCGTCGCTCAGGCGCTCGCGCTCTAGCGTAACTGCATCCTGAATGGCGAGTCCCGACCATCGCATCAGCAACACGAGGGCGCGAAGCCGGTCAGCTCGGTAATGGAAGTCGCGACCTCCACGCCAGTCTCCGTATGCGTACGTTGCGTCAATGATCCGTTGAAACTCAGGTTTGGGAAACCAGCCCGTCGGAAGTGACCCGACGGTTGAGCGTTTCACTCTTGCGGCGGGATTCTCAGTCAACCAACCGTTTTGAATGCAAAACGCAAAGAAGCCGGCCAGGCGGGAGAGCTTGCGGTTTGCAGTCAAACCGTTATTTCCCCACGTCGCGCGGAAGTTAACAAGTTCTGGCGCAGTGAGATCGCGCAGCCGAATGAGACCCCGGTGCTTCGCCCACGGAAGCAGTTGTTTCTCGAACAGCGTCTTGGATTGCTTGGTCGTTTCCTTCGAGAGATTGCGACCCTTCTCGTCGGCAACATAAGCGTCGATTGCATCCTCGATGGTCGTAAAGACTGGCTGCGCGGCCTTCATCGGATCAGCCGCTTCCTGAATTGAGCGGGCTGTCAGCTCAGCTTTTTCCCAACTGCGCGTCTTCGCAGACTGGCGCAGACGTTGGTTGTCCACATATCCATCGATCCATTTTGGGGCAGCGGCAACGGCGGTATTTCGGGTCCTCGCGGTGGTCGCAATCGGGCGTGTGGCGAGCATAAACAAACAGCACTGGGCCTCCCTGGGACGTCAACAGCAGCAGGGAAGACCAGGACCGGGCTTTCATTTCCTTCACCAGGAGCCGTTTGCAAATGATCAGGAAACGCTGTCTCGGTGGTAGTTAGTCGCCATCGGACTATCTCTCGTAAACACGGAGATACTGAACAAGAACGACTTTGAACCGGAAATCGGGTATGCTTTGGCCGACGCTCAGATGGCGCTGGCCTTGATCATTAGTCGTGGCGCATCGGGGCTGACGCGTCGCGGAATTTGTACCGTTTTTGTACCGCCGACCCGGCAAACTGGCCTTTTTGGCACTTGTGGCCTCTTGTGGAACCAATAACTTACGTGGAATCAATGGGTTGAATAGTTCAACTCCCGTCGCCTCCATAACTCTTGTATTTTCAGTAATTTACATGGAATGCAGCGGCGGGATTCCCGCCGCTTTCCCTTTGTCTCCGTAAACGCCCAGTGGAACTGCTTGACTTTGTTCTCACTTTGAGTACGATTGTTCTCGGAATGAGAACAACAACCAACTCTCCAGGAAATGTTCTGTTCGGCCAGACTCGTGGGGGCATCTTGGCCTTGCTTTACGGCCACATAGATGAATCCTTTTACGTCCGCGAGGTCGCCCGCCATCTGGGCACCAGCGTAGGCGCAGTGCAGCGCGAGCTCGCCAAGTTATCGGAAGTGGGATTGATCAATCGCTCAGGCGTAGGAAACCAGGTCTTCTATCAGGCAAACCGAAACAGCCCCGTATTCGGAGAGATGCGTGCTCTTGTTGCAAAGACCGTAGGGATTTTTCGTGTCTTGAGCTCAGCCCTAGAGCCACTGGCGAACCGAATCGCTGTAGCGTTTGTGTATGGTTCAATTGCACGTCAGGAAGAAAAGGCGGACAGCGACGTCGACTTGATGATAGTTGGTAAAGTTACACTCGATGAGGTCCTCGCGCACCTAGGCAACCTCGAGGCTTCGCTCGGTCGCACGGTGAATCCTACGGTCTACTCGAGCCGCGAGTACAAGGCTAAGGTAAGCAGCGGAAACCATTTTCTGAACGCCGTAATACAGGGTGAGAAGGTCTTCTTATTGGGAGATGAGGATGAGCTTAGAAAAATGGGTGGAGTACGGCTGGCTCAAACGAGAACCGACCAGCCGCGATGAAATTGAAGGCTTGCTGGGTATTGCAGATCGCGGTCTTCTCGACTCCAAGGTCGAGGCTATCTCGACCGACCTTCGATTTATCGCAGCCTTCAATTCCGCGCTTGCGGCTGCAACAGCCGCACTTCGGGCCGCCGGCTTTCGTACGTCTACCCAAGCCGGACATCATGTCAAGACGATCGAATCTCTCGAATTTACACTTCCAAACGGTCGAGCGTTCATCCAGAAACTGAAGGTCCTGAGCAACAAGAGGAACCGGTCCACTTACGACGTTGCGGGTGCAGTCTCCGATCAGGATTTGCACTCAGTGATGAAAGTCGCGGCTGACCTACAAAACGCGGTACAAGTCTCGCTGGGAAATGAGCACGAGGAACTCCTCGGTCCCTAGCACCAGATCCAACCCTCAAGGGCTATTATGCCGCGTCTTGAGTCTCGTTTGCGAAGTTCAGATCTGGGCGATTCCGATTGATGGACCTTGCCGCGCCCGGTCATGATTTCGGTAGTTTAGTCTGGCCCACCTGTGGCAGTTAAGTTTGGCCCACCTTCAGAGTAGCGGTTTACGCTGCGTGGCATGGAGCGACGCAAGCGTAGCTGGCTGACCAGGAGGCAGAAGGTGGAGCTGTTCGAGCAGATACGTCGTGAGTATGAGTTTGGCGTGGGGACGATTTCCGGGGTCTCGCGGAAGTTGCAGGTTCATCGCCGCCTGGTACGCGAGGCATTGAGCAGTGCGGTGCCGCCCGAGCGTAAACCGCAAGCGCGGAAGTTGAGGAAGCTGGCGGCGGCAACGGCGATGATCGACGCGATTCTGATCGCGGACCGGCAAGCGCCGGTGAAGCAGCGGCACACGGCGCGGCGCATCTGGCAACGGCTGTGTGCGGAGTTGCCAGGCTTCAGCGGGAGCGAGCGTGCGGTACGCGGTTACGTGCGCGGGCGGCGACAGCAGTTGGGGCTGTTAGGACGCGAGGTGTATGTGCCGCAGAGCTACGCATGGGGCGTGGAAGCGCAGGTGGATTGGTACGAGGCCTGTGCCGTGCTGGGTGGCGAGCGGGTCGAGCTGCAAGTGTTTGCCATGCGTTCGATGGCCAGTGGGGCGGCTTATCACCGAGCCTACACGCACGCGACGCAACAAGCTTTTCTGGAAGCGCATGAGCTGGCGTTTGCTTACTTCGATGGCGTGTTCAAGCTGCTGCGCTATGACAACCTGAAGAGTGCAGTGAAGAAGATTCTGCGTGGCTATCGGCGCGAGGAGACCTGCCGCTTCATTGCCTTCCGCTCACACTGGCGGTTTCAGAGCGAGTTCTGCAACCCGGCACGCGGCAACGAGAAGGGTGGAGTGGAAGGCGAAGGTGGCTACTTCCGACGTAACCACTGGGTACCGCTGCCGCAAGTCCGCGATCTGGAAGAGCTGAACGCTTATCTGGAACAGTGCTGTCGACAAGATCAGCAGCGCATTCTGGAGGGCCGCAGCGAGACCGTCGGGACAGCCATGCTGCGTGAGCAGTCGCATCTGCTGGCGCTGGCCGGCGAGCGCTTCGAACTGACGGAGAGCATCTTCCCTACAGTGGATGGACTGCGCTGTGTGCGGGTGCGAACGAATCGCTACTCTACGCCGTTGCCGCCGGGCACACGGGTGGAAGCGCGAGTTCACGCCGATTACATCGAAGTCTGGCATGAGGGTGTTTGCCGGGCGCGACATGAACGCTGCTACCGCCGGCTACAGCAGATCCTGGATCTGGAGCACTATCTGGACGTGCTGCGGAAGAAGCCGGGTGCACTGGCGGGTTCGACGCCGCTGGCGCAGTGGCGCCAGGCAGGGCGCTGGCCCGAGTGCTTCGATCAGTTGTGGCAAGCGTTGAACGCGCGCCATGGCCGGCAGGAAGGCACGCGGCAGATGATCGATCTGCTTACGCTGGGCACGGCAGAAGGCTGGGATCGGCTGCGTGCTGCTGTGGAGCAGGCCCTGTCGTTCGGCTGCCAGGATGTCGCGGCCATTCGCCATCTGCTGGTGGGCAGTCGATTATCTAAGCCGGTCGTGGAAGCAATCGAGATCGGTGCGCTGGCTCGCTATGAACGGCCCCAGCCGGTGTTGAGCGGCTACGACCAGTTGCTGGGAAAGGTGCAGGCATGAAGGCGGGGGTGGAGAGCTTGGAGAAGGCCGCCGTCGAACAACAGTGCCGCGCGCTGCGTCTGCCGGCGGTGGCTGAACAGTGTGCTTCGCTGGCCGAAATGGCCAGCAAACAGCGGCAGACGTATCTGGGTTATCTGGAAGCGTTGCTGGCGGCCGAGTTGGAAGAACGCGAACGCAACACCATCACCCGCCGTCTGAAGGAAGCACGCTTGCCGCGACTGAAGACGCTGGAAGAGTTCGACTTCTGCAAGGCTCCGCAGGTATCGCCTACCCAAGTGCAGGAGCTGGCCCAGGGAGGCTACATCGAACGGGCCGAGCCGGTGATTTTCATTGGCGATTGCGGCACCGGCAAGACGCACCTGCTGACCGGGCTCTGTATCGCCGCCTGCCGCCAGAAACACCGAGTGCGCTTTGCCACGGCGGCCGCACTGGTCAATGAACTAGTTGAGGCGAAACAGCAGTTGCAGTTGCGTCGGGTGCTGGCGCGTTGGGAACGCTACGACCTGATTGCTATCGACGAAGTGGGCTACGTACCCATGGCTGAGCTGGGTGCTGAGTTTCTGTTTCAGGTCATCGCCGAGCGGGCGGAGAAAGCGGCCGTGATCTTGACTACGAATCTGCCGTTTTCCGAGTGGACGCAGGTGATTCCCAATCCGCGGCTGTGCAAGGCGCTGTTGGATCGCATTACCGATCGTGCGCACATCATCGAGACCGGCACCGACTCTTATCGCTTCCGACGGACGTTGGAAGCAGGAAAGAAAAAGAAGGCTTCGTAATCACTGGGCCGGGGAAGGGGCTCAGTCGCCGCCCCTTCCCCGGCACCCCTTCCCGGCTGTCAACCGGGATCGTTAACTTATGACACCAAAGGGCGGGCCAGAGTTAATTGCCACGGGTGGGCCAAAACCAGTTGCCAAACGCAGGTCAAGCTTGACTTCCTACAAGCCGGTTTCTCAGGGGTCTGTAATGGGTGAGGCACTTCTACGAGTTGCCGACTTTCGTCCATGTGAAATGCACGCCGTCAACGAGTGACTTGGCGTTTTGGCGTAAAACGAGAACTCTCCCGGCGACGTGCACATTTAGCAGGAAAATGCCGTGTTCCGCGCTGGTACTCCACGAGCATACCTTCAACGACTACTAAGTAGATAGAAGCTGTTATTGCTTCGAGGCACTGGATCGGCCGGATCGTTTAGCGATTGCGCTCTTCGGCAATCGCGGAACAGCCTGAACGCCCGCCCAAAGCGTTGCGATCGTTTGCTCGATCACGAGAGTCTGGTCAGGCAAGTCAGGCACAACCCCTTGGATAACAAAGAGTGTGGCGAGGCCAAAGATCGTAAACCACCAGGTGTGGGCTATCACTATGTCATCCCTATTTGGCAATCCTTCATCCTTGGCAACATCGAAAAAGAGCTGCACGAAACGTCCGAACAACGGCGCGCCAAGGTCGTTGATGTATTGTCCAACGCGGACGCCGTTTCGGCTCTCAGGCCCGAAGAAGACGTTGCGGAACTGCTGTGGATGGGCAATGCAGAATTGAATCAAGCCGCGTGAAGTCGCAAAAAGGCGCTCTTTCGGTGCAAGATGTTTAGCGGCAATCGCGTCGAAGTTCTGAATCATGAGCCCGATCGTCTCGCGGCTCAACTCGGCAAGAATGTGTGATTTGTCCGGAAAATGCTGGTAGATCACGGCGTGCGTATAACCGATCTCATTAGCGATAGCACGAAGCGTCACGGCTTCGTAACCGCGATCGGCGAACATTTTACCTGCAGCCGCAAGGATTTCGCCCCGCAACTTCTCCTTGCGCTCTACCCGGCGGCTTGGTGATGTGGATGTCACTTCAATAGCTTAGTCCCTCTCGACGATTGTTGCGACCGATTGTTAATTTACAACCATCGGTTGATAACCAACGCCTAATTTGCAACCAATGGTTACAGATGACATCCAATAGTCAGATCGCTCATTTGAATGGGCGGCCAAATACGAGGCAAAGGGAGAAAACGAGCATGTATTTAGTCATGGGCATTACTGGAAACGTTGGGGGCGCCACCGCGCGGCATCTGCTGAAGCAAGGCAAACAGGTGCGAGCACTTGTGCGCAATCGCGAGAAAGCGGCGAAGTGGGCAGCCCAAGGCGTGGAGTTGGTGGATGGAGACTGGAACGATGCGACAGCCATAGCGGCGGCGCTTAAAGGTGTTGAGGGCGCGTTTGTTATGTTGCCGGCTGTATGGGCACCCTCGCCTGATTACAGAGAAGCAAAGGGCGTGATTGCGAACTATGTCGAAGCGCTGACCAAGGTAGTGCCCCCGCGGGTGGTAGCGCTCTCGTCGATGGGCGCGAATAGAACAAGCGGTCTGGGGATGATCACGGCCTTATCACTCTTGGAGCAAGGTTTTCGCAGCCTGCCATCTTCGGTCGCATTTGTGCGCGCAGGCGGCTTTTTCGAAAACTTTCTTTTCGGCTTACAGGCCGCCCAGGGCGGAACACTGCCGGTCTTCTACAATCCGACAAACCGGAAATCGACAATGGTCGCATCAGACGACATCGGCGCAGAGGTGGCAACGCTTCTGACCGGGCCGGCGTGGTCAGGGCATCGCGTCATCGAGCTGGGTTCGATGGTAAGCGCGGATGAAGTAGCCGAACAATTGGGTGAGGTCTTGGCACTCGATGTAAAAGCCTTTGCAGTCCCGCGTGCAGGCTGGGCAGAAGCATTCGAGCAGTTCGGCATCCCGAAAGGCCACACTGGGCCTGCCGAAGAAATGTTTGAGAGCGTGAACGCGGGATGGATGGACCTCGGAATCGCGGGTACGGAGCACGTAGCGGGTACGACGTCCGCACACGATGTGTTTGCGGCTGCAAAAAACGCGGTCAAGGCGTAAGTCCAGGGCAAGCCGAATCAGCCGCAGTTCCTTGGGAACTGCGGCGCTAGCCGACTTATTGCAGAACGATTTAAACCATTTAAACCGCAGAAGAGGATCGCTTTTCATATGAAAGCTGAATACACGATAGATAAACCCGCACGGGCAGGTCGAGCAACTCAAATAGCCGCGATGGTAATAACCGGCCTTGTCGCCTTCATTTGGGTGTACTTCGGAAGGTTATATCTAGTTCACGATCCCGGCGAATGGAGGATCGCCAATCAGCTGCTCGGATACCCGCTTTATATCATCCCTCTGATTGGCGTGGCCCACATCGTTGGTGGCGTGGGCCTCTTGATTCCCAATGTGCCTCGATTAACACAGTGGGTTTATGCTGGCCTCGCGATCAATCTCTTACTCGCTTTCTATTCACAACTGAATCGCGGTGGAAGTACTTGGGATAAATTTGATCCGATCCTCGTCATGGCGTTCGTCTTTGCTTCGTATGTATTGAGACGTTGCATGCGCGCAAACAGGTGGTCGATATGAAGACCAAACTCGGCGGCCAGTTTTGCTTTTTTCCAGGCACGTCGCGGAGACCCAACGAGCGGTCCCGCTCGCCACTCATCCGAAGTCCTGAACGTGTAAGTCGTCCCTCGCTCAGTCTGAGATAGCCGATCATGAAGCCTTCATCGGAATGGGCAAGTCGAGTTGGATGCGACGAGGTAAATCCAAACTTCCGCTTAGTGTCCTCACGAATTCGCTGACGACTTTCGAAGAGTCATTGGCCCTTGTGATTAATTTTGAAGAGATAGAAGCTGCGGTTGGAGCAACGGCCTCATAGCTAGTTCATTCGCGCTATCTTCCAGGCCGGGCTCGAATGAGGAAAGCACTTCTCCTAGCCCAGCATAGAGTTCCTGGGCGCGCTCCTCGCCGAATAGGTGCCGTTCAGCTTATTTCGCCCACAGTTGTGAAGTCGTCCCGATGAGTCACATTGTATTAACTAGCTTCAGCGAAATCTCAAATGGCGAGAACAGGCCGAGTCACTTTCCACCCGGTCAGATCGGCTATGGCTCTCAAGTTGCCATATAACGCCGAACCCATCGTCTTGGAGGTCCTGGTCACAAGGACGACTTGCCGACTCACCGTCCAAGTGGATATTCCCGGACACTGGCGCGTCGTCAGGGACTAATCATGACTGCAGAACTGGAATTGATCAAATTTGGGGCGCTGGCATACAGACATCACGACCAGCGCGGTCAGTTATGATGGGGTGGCTGACCGGGTTCGATTCACGGCGTCTATCGGTCGCACGGCAGAAAGAGAGTAAACACAGTACCATGGCAATTTTCTCCCTCTCTGGATTTGACCCGAAGAACACCCCGATGTCGCTCAATGATCTCTTTGCTTATCCACAATCCCAGGCCCGTTCCTTGCGCGCCTTTCGTCGAAAAGAACGGGTCGAAAATCTTGGATAAATTGTGTCGAGAGATTCCCGGCCCCGTATCCGCCACAGTTACGAGCACTCCGCGCCTGCCCGTGGGCCAGTGCATCGCTGATCGACTGCGAACCAGGAGGCGGCCACCCTGCGTCGTCATGGCATCAATCGCATTTCCGACTAGATTATTTAAGACCTGTCGGACTTCTCCATCGAGGCAAGTAATAGAGGGAGATGTTCGGCTGCGTCGTTCGATGGCAATTTCTGCTTGAATGATCCTGCTCTGATAAATCGAAAGTGTGCTGTCTATTAGGGAATCAAGGTGGACCGGCAGCGGCGTTGAATATTGCCTATGGAATTGCAGCGTCTTCGTGACGACTGCTGCAACGCGCTTTAACTCATTGTCCGCAGTCTCCAGGAATTCCTTGGCAGCAGGACTAACGGCGGCATTCGTTGCCAAGAACAGCGAGGTTTGTGACCGCCTCTAAGGGGTTGTTGATTTCGTGAGCGATGGAGCTTGCCAAGAGTCCTGCAGCTGCCAGCTTTTCAGACCGCAGGAGTGCATCCTGAGCCATTTTCCTGTCGGTTACATCGACTCCAAGCACAATAATCCCGGAGACGCTTCCGTTAGCTTCGCGGAGCGGCTGATAAATAAAGTCTACGTAGCGCTGATCGGGAGGCACGTCTTCCCCTGCAAACACATCGTAGCGGGAACCGATCCCAACGTATGGCTCGCCCTTAAATACCCGATCAAGGATTTCAATATAGCCTTGTTCGGCAGCATCGGGCAGCGCGATTCGCACTGGCTGTCCAATAACGTCGCGATTGTTAATGAGGCGCAAATACAAAGAATTGACCAAAGTGATGACATGATCTGGTCCTTGCAATAGCGCAAAAAACGCCGGTGCCTGCTGAAGCACCTCCAGGAGCCTTGTTCGTTCCTCGCGAATAAGCGTCTCTGATGTCGCCCGCAGTTGCGCAATCTTCAGTGCGGCTGAAACTCGCGCAATCAGCTCTCGTGCCGAGAACGGTTTGATCAGATAATCATCCGCACCCGTGTCCAGACCTTCCACCTGTGCTTCTTCTCCCGCGCGCGCCGACAGGAGGATGACGGGCATCGAGGCCATGATAGGGTCTTCGCGAATCGAGCTCAGAAGCGCCATACCATCCATGACCGGCATCATCACGTCGCTCAGCACAAGATCCGGCATTTGCCGGCGGATCGCATCCAACGCCTCCGCACCATTCGAAACCGTCTCCACCTCGTAAAACTCTTTGAGCAGCCGCTTAAGATACTGCCTCATGTCGGCGTTGTCATCGGCCACAAGGACGCGATTTCTGGATGCCGCGCTTTCGCGTTCCAGAGAAATCAAAGCCTCTCCATCCGCCGTCATCGGAGTCCTGTGCCGACCCGATTTACTAATGTCAGACCGGCATAGACTTGCACCCCCCAATCCACCGAGAGGTGCCCACCAGGGCATCCAGGCGACGTCCTCCGATCACGAATGCGCAAAGAAAGAATGCGATGAAATTGAAGGCTTGCCGGGTATTGCAGATCGCGGTCTCCTCGACTCCAAGGTCGAGGGTATCTCGACCGATCTTCGATTTATCGCAGCCTTCCATTGGATAATGGGGCCGTTTTAGCCCTTCTGGCGATCTCTCCTTCTCAATTGTTGCCAAACCTGTGCCGCATCGCTTTGCAACGAAACCACTAAACAAACTGCACTTGCAGAACTTGTGAGTCTCCAGGCGTATTAGTCATCGCCGTCAATCGGCGGGCGATACTATCGATGACCTCTTTCCCATAGCTTCTTCTGCTATCGAGATAGTCGGGGCGCGAAAAGTTTGAAATTGCACCAAGTCCTTGCCGAAGAGCAGATCCAACGTCCAGTCCAAGGCGACTCGCAATTTCTTTTCAAATCTTGGCAGTTTGCTCAAGTAAATGGTTCTCCAAAGCCACCACGCCGCAAAGCCGGAAAAATTAATGCCTAAGATATTGGCCACGCCCGTGCGTCGCCCGATGGCCGCCAATTGGCCAATGGTCGAGAACGAGAATGGCTTCATCGCCCCACCGCGCACCGACACAGTCAGATTGTGAGCGACCACCTTGCCCTCCCGCAGTGCGTGCTGCGCCGTCGGCGGGTAGGAGTTGCCCGTCTTCCCATCGGGCACGACTGCGCAGTCCCCCAACGCCCAAACACCTGGCCAGCTTGCCTGTAGCATGTCGTTTACCTTTAAGCGCCCGTGCTCCTTCTCGCAGGGAAGCTCCGCCAGCACAGGGTTAGGAGAAGTGCCCGCTGTCCAGATGAGAGCAGCGGACTCTATCATTTGACCTGTGCTGAGCTTGACGCCTTTTTCGGTAAGCATCGCAACCCGAGTTTGCACGCGAACTTCCACGCCTCGTTTGGCGAGCTTTTCTTGAGCGTATCGTCCGAGTTTGTCGCCGAGTTCGGGCAGAATTACCGCACCCGGGTGAACCAAAACCACACGCAACATATCTTCACGCAGGTTCGGGTAGTAACGCACCGCGTGCCGGACGAAATCGTTGATCGCCGCAACAGTCTCCACTCCCGCGAAGCCTCCGCCTGCCACCACAAAGGTGAGCAGCGGTCCTCGAATATCAGCACAACATTCCGTGTCCGCCTCTTCCAGCAGCGCGATTAGCCGATTGCGAAGGTGGATGGCATCTCCCAGCGACTTCATGGTTAGGGCGCGTTCTTTCAGGCCTGGAATATCGAAGAAATTAGTGATTGATCCGATGCCGATCACTACATGGTCATAGGGCAGATCGTGATAGTGACAATTAAAACCATGAGAAACTCTGACCAGCTTGCGCTCCAGGTCGATCGATTCAACTTCGCCCGCAAAGAAATGAACTCGCTTCAGCAGTTGCCGCACAGGGCTGACGATATTGCTGAGGTCCAAATCGCTGGCTGCCACTTCATGCAGCATCGGAGTGAACAGAAAAAAGTTGTCGCGATTGATCATCGTGATTTCGACATCGGGGGCGCGAGCCAGAGTGTCGTCCAGGCGCATCGCTGCATGAAGCCCAGCGAATCCTCCGCCTAGAATCAGGATCCGGGTGTTTTGGCTGACGTTCATAAATTCAACAAACTCCATCAAAACGGTTCGAGCGTGGCGACTCCGAAGACTGCGTGGAATCTCTCGCAGTAAATGACGATCGCGTTGTATTTCTGTAAATCGACAGATGCGGGCAGATCGTAATTCTGATCTCCCTGGTTTCCTTTTAGGGGCCCAAGTTCAACGCTATCAAGATGACTTTTCACAATCTCCTGATTAAGGTTCGGGTCATCACTACGCGCCAGGAGGACGTGAACGTCGGGACCGTTCGAAGTCATGAAATCTGTCAGTCGTAAGTACTCTTGCTTACCGCCAGGGGTTTTGTAGATCGTTGCTCGGCCGCTCGTTGGGTGCGCCTTGCCTTCGAGTCGACCGGTGTAGAGCGGTTGAGGATCGGTGGTCGAAGTGAACGGCGCAGCCTCGCTGACCTTCTTGTTTGTCCAAAGCTTTTCGGGACGGAAGGCCCACCAATCCGCGAAAAGAAGCGGGGTGACAACCGAAGCCAAAATCCATCTCCGACGCCATAGCCAGGATCTTTCGGGGGATTCATGGTTTGTTCTCCTTCTGGTGAATCGGGCAGGCCCACCTGCCCGATTTCCATTGAGGTCGATCTGAGTGTTAGAACTTTTCGAGAGGCGCAGCGCCGAAGTTAGCGTTGAACCGCTCGCAGTAGATCGACACTGTTTGGAATTTGCTCAGGTCGGTGCCATTTGGGATTTCGTAGTTCTGATCCCCTTCGTTTCCTTTTAGGCTGCCGAGCTCAACTCGCTCCGTGTCGCTCTTCAGGAAATTTGCATTGTCATTCGCGTCCTTGGCCGCTATGAGAATCACGTGCACATCGGGGCCGTTGGACGTTTTGAAGTTTGTCAGGCGAAGAACCAGCTTTCCGTCTTTTTCCTGATAGATCGTGGCTCGGCCTGAAGTCTTGTGGACGTCGCCGTGGAAAGTGCCTGTTTCAAGGGTCTTAGCTTCGCTCTCATGCTTCATGCTGTCCTGCGCGTACACCGTGGGCAGCGACCCGACTGTGAATGCCAACGCAGCGAGTGCCAACGCTATCTTGATGTTGCGAATCATATTGATTTCCCCTTTGTGCTCAGCTTTTGATTGAGCACCCGCGGGCGCTCAGCGTTTACAGGCAATAGGAGTGAGGTCGGGGTGCGAAGGCTACATCAATGCGAAAAAAAACTGCGGCGACCAAGCGTTTAAAGCGAAGGACTTCTCTCTTGACGCTCTCACCATTCGTTTCGCGTTTCCACGATAGGGCGTGCGCATTGACGTCCGGAAAGCGATTCAAAGCGAATGCATGCGGAGTGGAGAACAGGTGCTTGGGAGAGCGTTATTTCTGGTCGGACTGCAACTTCGCCATAACGCGGTCGATAATCGGGTCGGAAACGCTTTGAGGCAATTCGAAGGAGTTACTCTCGGCGACGATCTTGATCGCTTTAAACGTGGAGTCGTACAAAACATGACACTCCCGGCAATGATGCCGATGCTGCTCGAGCTCCGTACGGAGTTCCGGTGAGACCCGATTCTCAAGATAGTCTCCGAACTCAGTGAAGAATTCTTCGCACGTGATCATCGATCAATTCTCTCGGCATTCCATGATAGGTAAGGCGATAGCAACTCTCGCAACACTACGCGTCCTCTGAGCAGGCGAGTCTTCACCGTAGAGACGGTCAGCCTTGACTGCGGCCGACTTCAAGCGTCGAAAGCCGCTCGACATCGCGGAGCATCACCACAACACGATACTTGGTGGAAAGCTGCAAATTCCTTGCTCAACGATACGCCGGATCTCAGCCTTGGAGTAATATCGTGAGTCTTTTTCAACCTCATGATCGCGGCCACGCCTTCGCGAAAGACCGGATGGTCTTCCACGCTCAGGATGCGGATGGGACCCGTCGGAATCATCACAATCACCTCTTTTCGCGGTCAATTCGCCACTCTTCCATTTCAACGAAGGACTCTTCGCGCGTGATCATCCGGCAACTCTCGTGACATCGCGTGCGAAGTAAGGCGATAGCCATTCTCGCAACATCAAGCGGCCCCTGAGAAGGCGTGTTTTCACAGCTGCGACGCTTATCCCTAGCTTGCGGGCAACGTCGTCCGTCGAGAGCTGCTCCACGTCCCGGAGCATTACAACTACTCGATATTTAGTCGAAAGCTGCAAAATCCCGCGCTCAACGATCTGTCGAATTTCCGCCTTCGAATAGAGCTGTTCGGGGTCGTCCTGCCACGCTCTTACCTGGCGAGGGAGGAAGTCGTGCTCCTCGCCGTGTTCAAATGCATCCAGGCTCTCCGTGTGCTTCCGGCTGCCGCAAGCGTTGTAGCGCTTCATTCCTGGCGATACTCACAAGCCAGGTAGAGAATCTCGAGCGTCCTTGAAATCCTGCGATGTGCCGGAACGCACTCAAAAATGCATCTTGCGTTGCATCCTCCGCCTCGTCCCGGTCGCCGAGAATCGCCACCAAAGCTCGATAAATCAACCGACTGTGACGGCGGGCCAATTCTTCGAATGCCTCCAAGTCGCCGCCTTGGGCGCCGGCAACTAAATCGGCATCCGGGTCCTCCGCGACCTCAAAGGGATCTCTTGTTCTTTGCTCTGCCTTTGTCCGGCTCGCAGAATAGTCCACGACGAGCGAATCGCCGTGACCTGACAACTGTCTCGCAACTGCGGAACCGATGCCACCAGAAGAATGACTAGGACGTACTACTGGTTCCATTTTGCTCATTTCTCATCTCCAATCTTCTCCGCCTTGGCCGGCTTTCACTTCGGCGAAGTCCACCACGGTGCGGGCTACGTGGTTTATGTAGTTCGTAAAAATGTTCAGCGCGACATTAGCGACGGTCTCAACAACCTTGCCATCTGTCAGACCGGAGGCGCGTGCACGTTCCAGGTCGGCGTCGCTGATTTCGCCGCGCTGCACGACGATGTCTCGCGCCAGTTTCAGGATGGCTTCAGTCTCGGTTGTCGCCGCGACCGCGCGACCTGCGTCGGCAATTTCTTTCCTTGTCAAGCCGGCTCTGACACCAATGAACGTGTGCGCGCTCAAACAGTAACTGCACAAGTTGCTCTCGGCGACGGCAAGGGCGATTTGCTCGCGGATCTTGCCATTGAAACTCCCGGCGGCGAGCGCCCGGTCGAAGTTGAGATAGCCCTCCAGTGCCGCGGGGGCATTGCCGAGCACACGGAAAACGTTAGGCACTGCGCCCCACTTGGCTTGCACGTCGTCGAAGAGTTCTTTGGTCTTGCCGGTCACGCGTGCCGGGTCCAGTTGAATGATGCGGTTCACGTTCCCTCTTTCATTGACTGCTTTGGCTTTCGCCGCCGCAATTTGGGACATCGCTGGTACTTCTTAATCACGCTTCGTGCCAAGCGGTTTGGGCACGCTAAACCATTGAACAGTATAAGTTTAGTGTTTGGTACGGAGTGGATTGCAGGGCTACGAACTTTCGTAAATTACGATTTCTCGTTTGGCTTTCTACGACAATTCGTAGTAATCTTGACAGAATCCTCATGAAGCCTTTGCTGGCAAAAGACGAACCAGAGCGATTGCAGGCGCTGCGGAGATATCGCATCCTGGATACCCCGCCGGACGGCGCATTCGATCGCATCGCGGAGTTAGCCGCAGGCTTGTTCCGAGTGCCGATAGCGTTGGTTAGCTTGGTCGATCAAGACCGCATCTGGTTCAAATCTCATCACGGCGTTGAAGATCCGGAGGTCGGACGCGACGCGGGGCTGTGCGCGTCAGCGATTTTTTCGCCGGAGGTATATTACGTGCGCGATGCTGCACATGATCGCGCGCACGCAAGACAACCCGCTCGTGGCGGGAGCTCTTGCTGTTCGGTTTTATGCGGCCGCACCGCTGCGTACGCATGACGGTTTCAATCTGGGTACGCTCAGCGTTATCGATCGGGTGCCACGAGAGCTCGCGCCGGACGAGGCGGAGATGCTCAAGAAGTTGGCGACGCTGGTCATGGATCAGATGGAATTACGATTGGCCGCCCGCAAGCTTGCTGAAGAGATCGAGCACAGCATGGGTGAGCAACTGCGCTACGCCAACGAAGCGCTCAGGCAGAGCGAGGAGCGCTTCCGTGATCTGTTCGACGAGGCCCCGATCGCCTACGTTCATGAGGGTCTGGATTCTCGCTTTATCCAGGCTAACCAAACAGCGATGAGGATTCTCGGTCTTAAACCCGAAGAGGTCGCCGGGACCTTCGGAAGGTCTCTCGTGCCCGAGACATCCGACGCGCAGCACCGCCTGCGCGGTGCGCTCGAATCTATCGGACGCGGCACTGACACCAGCGGCGTAGTGCTCGAAATGCGTCGTAAAGACAACGGCAACCCAGTATGGGTGCAGTGGTGGTCGAAGCCCGCCGCCGGCGGCGATTACACCCGCACAATGTTCATTGACATCACGGACCGTGTGCTGATGGAGCAGGAACAGACCCGACTCCAGGACCAGAACGCCTACCTGTGGGAAGAAATCCGCAGCGAACACAACTTCGGTGACCTTGTCGGTGAGAGTGCCGGTCTTAGAAAGGTGAAGCAGCAAATTCAACTCGTCGCACCGACGGATGTCTCGGTGCTGGTCACTGGAGAAAGCGGCACAGGCAAGGAGCTCGTCGCCCGTGCGGTCCACGACCACAGCACCAGAAACAACCGCGCCCTCATTAAACTGAATTGCAGCGCTGTGCCCGAAGGCCTGTTCGAGAGCGAATTCTTCGGCCACGTGAAGGGTGCCTTCACAGGCGCGCTCAAAGACAAGCCAGGCCGCTTCGAATTGGCTGACGGTGGCACCCTGTTCCTTGACGAAATTGGCGAAGTGCCCCTCGCCATGCAGGCAAAACTGTTGCGCGTGTTGCAGGAGCAAGAACTGGAGCGCGTCGGCGACACACGCACCCGCAAGGTCAATGTTCGCATTATCGCGGCGACCAATCGCGATCTGAAGAAAGAGGTTGATGCCGGCCGCTTCCGGCAGGATCTTTTCTATCGCTTAAGCGTTTTTCCGATTGAGGTCCCGCCCTTGCGCGAACGCCGCGACGACATTCCGCCGTTGGTGGGATACTTCCTGGCGCAAAGCACCCGGCGGTTGAACCGTCCCGCACCGACAATCTCCCAGGCTGCGATGAGTCAGCTCACTGACAACGACTGGCCTGGTAACGTGCGCGAACTTCAAAACACCGTTGAACGCGCAATCATTCTTTCCCGAGGAGGCCATCTGCACTTCGACATCGCAGGGCCGAATCCAACTGGCGCTCCTCAGGCGCCTACTCACGTGGTTTCGAAGCCCGCGCTGATGACGCGCAACGAATTGAAGCGCCAGGAACGCGAGGGCATCGCGGCTGCGCTGAAGCAATCTGGCGGCAAAATCTTCGGACCGGGCGGAGCCGCGGAATTGCTTGGCATGAAGCCGACAACCTTGGCTTCGCGCATCACGGCCCTGAAACTCGATCGAAAGACCGGGTTATGAGGTATTCGTTTCATTCTCAGCTGGCAGCGGCCGAACTGTCACCGTCTGGCGAAACTGGAATCACATTCCCCAGCATTCCAAATGGGGAACACGTTGCGCACAGTGTGTGTGGCAGATGCGTCGACCCGGGCGTCGGCGCGAACTCGTGGCCGCGACTCCACTCTCCGCGCCCGAACACTCGCGTAGAACGCGTATCACCCCCCGTAAGGATAAGTGTTGAATCGTGACACTGCGGTCGCTTTGGCGTCCTGAGAGATGGTTTGCGGGCGCGGCGGCATCTTGAAATTTGCGAACGCCATCGAGTGATTCTGGGATTCGGTCGCGGTTCAGCGCGTACCGCCCGAACCTTTTGATGTGCTCGGTCTGATATTGAGTGAAGGAGGCGGCAAGCTCATGACCGGCGCGCCTCGGCGATCGCCAGCGTATCGATGTATTGGCGGAAGCGTGTGATCTTGCCGTCCTTCACCGTCCAGATATGCGCATAGCCGGCTTCGAGCATGCTTACCGGTTGTCCCGTGCACCCCGGTGAAGCGGCCGAGGGATACCACGGTGTCACCTTTCATGATGAACTCGGCGGGGTCAAGCGCAAAACTTGACCATTCCGCCATCAGTGGCTTGAACAAGCCTTCAGCGACACGCTCCGGGCCACGGCCGTTCACCTTGTAATGCCACATCGCGATCCATTCGATGTCGTGGGCCATCAGGCCCAGCGCACCGGGAGCATCTCCAGCCTTCAGCTTGTCGTAAAAGCTGCGAACAATTTCAGCGGGGTTTGTCATTCGTCGTCTCCATGTATGCGATGCTCGTGACCCCGGGCCTCATCTGGGATGTTTGGCCATGAACTGGAGGATCAGGTCTGCAATCTCGTCAGTCTTTTCGTCCAGTGCGAAGTGCCCAGCGTCGAGTAGGTGGATTTCCGCATTGGGAAGATCGCGCCTGAAGGCTTCCGCACCCGGCGCGACGAAGGAGGGGTCGTGCTCGCCCCAGACCACGAGGGTCGGGGTTTGGTGGTCGCGGAGCCAGGCCTGCCATTTTGGGTAGGACGCAACATTGGTACGGTAGTCGTAGAGCAGGTCCCCCTGGATCTCGCGCTGACCGGGCCGCGACAGATCTGCATACTCGCTGATCCAGGTATCCGGATCGTAGCGGTCCGGATGGGACGTGCCGGCAACGTGCCGCTGCTTGGTGGCCTCGAACGAAAGAAAAGTGTTAAGCACCTCAGGATGAGCCTTTGGATCCGCCCAGTATTCCGCGATCTTGGCCCATTTGGCTCCAAGGCCCGCTTTGTAGATGTTGCCGTTTTGAATAATGAGCGCATGCAGTTGATCAGGGTGCGCCAGAATGATGCGTAAGCCGATCGGTGCGCCGTAATCGTGAAGGTACATGGTGTATTGCGCGACCTTCAACTTCTCCAGAAAATCACTCATCGTCTGGGCAAGATGATCGAACGTGTAAGGGTAGGCGGTTGGCGAGGGCGCGTCGCTCAGACCAAATCCGGGATAATCCGGAGCGATCAGATGATATTTCGTCGCGAGCAAGGGAATGAGGGTGTCAAACTCACGCGAAGAGGACGGGAAGCCATGCAAGAGCACGATGGTTGGGGCGTTCTCAGGGCCGGCTTCCCGGTAGAAAATATCGACGCCGTCGACCTGCACGCGATGATAGGTCGTCGTAGCGT
>CAWFYX010000006.1:0-1061425 GCA_963820175.1 uncultured Acidobacteriaceae bacterium
TATGCGAGGACGGGGGATTGACGCACTGCTGAGCCCGTTCCTTACTGGACTTTCCTATTTCCGCCTTCAATCATCTCGCGCACCGCCTTCCTGATCTGCTCTCGCGGCGACGCCTAGTCGTCTTCATCCGGCACGCCGTCGATGTGGACGTCGGGCTGCGGCATCTTGTAGACCGCCGCCTTCTCCAGGAACGAGCCCATGATCAGCTTCAACGTCGGGTTGTCGTACGGGTCTTGCGACTGGCCGTTGGCTGGCTCTGCGACTCCGCCCCTAATCGTCCTGCCGTCGAGCGGGTCGACGCCGCTCAGTCCCGCAAGTATCGTCTCGTAGGCGTGAGCATTCACCTGCCCCTGCAGCTTGGCGGCAACGAACAGCTGTGCCAGCAGGTCCATGCCGTCCTTGCCAACGCCGTAGCAGTTCAAGATTTGCTCGATGGTGCTTATCGAAGCTGTGCGCAGGGTTTCCTGCAACTTGATGTACGCCGCGAACCGCTTCTTGTTCGCGGCCAGCGACAGCTTCTTGTCGAATGCCTTGTACTCGAAGTACTCGTCGACTTGCCGCGCCCACGCCTCGCAGCGCGCCAGCCAGCCGAGCAAAACTTCAGCCATTTCCTTTGCGGTATGCGTGACGTCGATGTGCTCGCGCACCGCTTCTCGCATCACCTTCATGCGCGGCGAGCCGAACAGCAGGCTGTGCTTCTTCATCTCGCCGAGAAAGGTCTGCGAGCGCAGCATGTCCCAGTCGCCAAGGTAGGGCACCTTCTTGGTGTTGTCGCTCGCAGAGACCGGGCCAATCGCCGAGTAGATGTACCCTGCACGGTGCTTGCGCACCTCGGCGTTGATTCCTATGCTGAGCGCAGACGCCAGCTCGAACACAGTCTTGTACTTGAAGCGCCCGCCGCTGTTGCGCTCCAGAAACTGTTGCCACGCCTCGGACCGATACGGCCTTTTCGGAAAGCCCTTCATCTTGCGGTCGGGGCCGCGGCGCAGCACCCGCAGCGGCTGATCGTGTAGCCGCTTGCTCTCCGCTTTCGTCGGCTCCAGTCGCTTAATCTTTTTCTTCAACTCCAAGTCCATTCTTGTTTAACCTCCAGCCTTTTCCCTTGGGTCGTACGCAAGCACTTCGTCAGCATTTCCTTGCTGTTTCCTGCAGCCGAAGCACGTCCTTTTTGCCAGGTTGTAGACAGATTGCGATTTCTACTCATACATGATGGTCACAACAACAGCGCAGCAAGTCAATGCCGTTGCCGCTTCACTGCGCACAGGCTGCACCAGACATGCATAAACACAAGCGAATAGCACTTCCTAGATAAAAACGCAACGTGTTTAGGTAGTGGCTACCGTCTCATTTTCTCGCGCCCTTTTAGCCTAATTCGCTTGTGGGCGACTTTGGGCCCTAATATCCGAACACGTAATGGACTTACCCGAAATTGGCTTGGGTTTGGCGATGACGGGCCGCAATTCCCTAGGTGGCGTCATAACCCCATGGTCAGGATGGAGGAGATGAAGCTAGAAGTCGACTGCTACTCCGGAGGAACGCGGAAAAGGGTTCGATTACGGCTTGAGGATCATCAGTACATGGTCGAAGAGGTACTTGACCAATGGTACGCCCCGCAGGACGCCTTTTACAAGGTCCGCGCAGATGACGGCAACCTCTATATCCTGCGACGGGAAACATCGACCCCCAATGGGTCTTGGTATCTAGCGTCGTTTCGCCAGCATCAGTAACTTACGGCTCGCGTTCTCGCGTCCTTTTTCCAGCTCCGCACGGATTGTGGCATCGTACTCCGCAACAAAACACGCATCTTTCTTCATCGCACGTTTGTGTCTACCGTCGGCTAATCATCCAGCTAATGAATCCTCCGACGATGACACCCAGCGCGAACGTCACACGGTTGCTTCGACGGGGTGGCGCTTTATCCGCTGAGTTGTATCATCCATGAGTTCTTCGGCGGCATCACTGCTCCGTTTTACGGCACGTTTTATAACGTCTACGCCCTCGTCGATCGCCTCTGCCATCGCAGATGTTGCGCGTGAAAGTTTGTGGATTGATTCCGCGACCTGAGCGTCCGCTTTTTCTAAGATGTTCTCTGCCATAAAAACCTCGACTTCCTTCGCAGTACCTGAGCAGCAGTATACTTCTGTTTCCAATGAGGGGGCCTCGTTATTTGGGAACTGCAAGTCAGGCGAGGATCTGGAAAGGATAGTATCGATCTGGTCACGCCCAGATTTGTCTCCGAGCCGACCTGCGGTTCAGCCTGGCTGTCTTTGGGCGACGTGAGAAATGCGGGCTCGCTGTCGGCCTGTGTTCAGAATGTGTTCAATTAGCGCCGATAGTGCCGCAGAATGCCGCTCTGGAGTGCTGAGAAGTCATTGATTTTGCGATGGCCAGGGCTCTTACGACAGCCTCCGGAGCAATTCAAGCGCATTGTGCGCACACAATCGATACCGTGGCTGGAGCAAACGGAATGCTCGCTTACGCAGCGTTGTGGGTCGGTGCCTCAGTCGTACAATTCCGTTAGGAGTTCGTAGGCCCGACGCATGTGTGGCATAACTATGCTGCCACCAACCACAAGTGCCACATTGAGCGCCTCCTCCTGCTCGGCACGGATCACGCCTAGCCGGAATGACTGAATGATGTGGTAGTTAATGCAGTCGTCGCAGCGCAGGCGAGCCGAAGCTACCAGCCCCATTAACTCCTTGTACTTCGCCGAGAGCACACCTTCGAGATAGGTATTGTGATCGAGGTTGCAGAAGCGCTTGACCAGCAAGTTATCGGCTCTGTCCACGTTCTGATTCAGCCTTGTCCGGTGCGCAATAAGTTCCGGGCGATAGCACTCTTATCTGCGACCTGCTTCTCGGAATAAACGTAAGTTGGTTCTCTGTGTTCAGTCATGGATATGAGACTAACAAACTGGCAACTGCTCACGAACGTGCAACTAGCGTGCAGAATCGGGGTGATTCCAGCCATTTTCTTGCTGGTTGGTGCGGGGAAGGCAATGAAATCAACGGGACTTAATGTTTGACTCTTGGGCTCATAACCCAAAGGTCGAGATTCAAAGTCAACCGCTTGGACGTTTGTAATCACGAAGTTGTGGTAACGCTCCCAAAGAGCCTCGGCTCCGACTACCTCCCATTCGGGAGTTAAGTCCCTAGCAAAAGCTGCAAAGACCGCATCATTTAACCGCCAAATCGTTAAAGGGAGGAAAATAGTCGGGTGGAAATTGTGCCCATTTTTGTGCCCCCTCTCAGTCCAAAACCATTGCTATTGGTATCACTCGGCTGTCAGCGCGAATTGCCTGTAAGCAATTGCATCCAATGCTACTTATATCAACTTAGTGATACGGTCTGATACCGCGTCAACACGCGGAAAATCAACCGTTAACCGGAGGGTTGTAGGTTCGAGTCCTACCTGAGGAGCCATTCTTTTAACGGCTCAACACTCATTGCGCTCTGTTTGCGCTCCGTTGAACGCCAACTCCACCACTTCACCGCGCGCCTACCTCATCTCATCCCTCACCACACCGCCGTAAATGTTCGTGATGGTACGGATGTCTAAGTGCTGCATCAGTTTCTGCGGGAAGGCGATCGAAGTCGTGACAACATCAAACCATGAGCTTGGTAACGCCCCGGGCTTCTGCCAACAGCTCGCCGAGTCGCCCGACGTCGGCAACGGTGAGATCCGGCTGCTCCGGCAGTTCGCGCGCCTGCGATTCAGTCGTTTCGCCAGTCAGGACCAGAACTCCTGGGACACCGGCCTCACGTGCCATTTTCATATCTGTATAAGTCCGGTCGCCCACCATCAGCAAATCCTGCACAGCAAGATGGAGACGATCGCACAGTTCGAAGAGAATCGAGGGGTTAGGTTTTCCAAAAATCGTCGGGTGCCGCCCCGTCGCCGCGGTCAAGCACGCACAAAGAGAACCGCAGTCCACCAAGACCGTGGGCTCATCGGTGGGACAGACATAGTCCGGGTGCGTTGCAAGGAATGGCAATCCCTTGCCGATCCAGTATGCGGCGCAACACAGTCGCTCGTAGGTTAAAGTCGTGTCGAAACCCACAACCACAGCGTCTGGCGCGTCCCAATTCACGGTGAATCCCGCGCGAACAAACTCCTCCTCCAGTGACGGCGTGCCCAACAGAGCAATAGCCTTCGCCAGCGGCAAACGGCTGCGCAGGTAAGCAATCGTCGACTCCGCTGGAGTGTAAATTTCGGCCTCTTCAGCATCAATGCCTAACTTATGAAGCTTCTTGACGTGATCGAACTTGCTCCGCGAAGTATTGTTGGTGAGAAAGGTGTACCCGATTTTCAGCTCCCGCAGGCGTTGCAGAAAAGGCAAGGTCGGGGCGAACAGACGCGTACCGCGGTAGAGAGTGCCATCCATGTCAAGAACTACGTGTCGCACTCGCGAAAGGTCGATCACCGTAGTTCCTCTGGTTCAGGCGACCACGGACCTTGAGGACTGAAAAGACGATCGAGCGCCGAGTCGAGTATGCCAAGGCGTTGCATGAAATCGAGTACGGTGAAGCGGCGTCGCATGTAGCAACACTGCTCGTAACTCAAGCGCAGGCGCGAGCGTGAAATGCCTATCTGCGCGGGATCGAAAGGGCAGCCGGCAAGTCGCAACATGTCGCGCAATTCACGAAACGGGATTAACTGTGCGACCAGCTTCGATCGAACCTCCTCCCAGTTTTCCTGAACTCGCTTTAACTGAATGGTAAGCGTATCTCCCGAGACGTACTTAGCGCGGGTTTCTTCCTTCCCTCTCTTCTCCAGCGCTCCCGGTCCAAACAGTTTGGAGATCCTCTGTTCCAGTGCGTCGATAGAAGGCCACGCGCCGACCGCAGCTTCAATATTGCAGGCACTCAGGTCTTTCTGTAACAGGTCTTCATAAAGCGCCAACGAAGCCAGGACACCGATGCCCACCTTAAAGCCGTGCGAAATACCTTCGCCGCGGAACGTGTGATTTTGCATTTCCCAGAGATGGCTGAACTGGTGCTCGGCGCCTGATGCGGGCCGGCTGGAAAGAGCGGCTTGCATGGCGAATCCACTCATCACCAATCCGTACAGCAAATTGCGAAGGGCCACGGGATTCCCGGCGGCAACCTCGGCTGGCGCGCCAATCCACGAGCGGAGAGAACTCTGCACCGTTTCCCAGGCCATCCCGTTGATCGGCTCAACCCCCGCCGCATCTGCCAGAATCCAGTCCGCACCGGCCACCACCTTCGCCAACAGGTCACCATAGCCCCAGGCATTCATTACCGCGGGAGCATGTGCAATGACGTCCAGATCGGCCAACACGGCCCGCGGGGCGGGACAATCAACGGTATTCTTCGATCCGTTTGTGGTAATGGATGCGCCGAAGGAGGCATAGCCGTCCATGGAGGCTGCGGTGGCGATAACCATGTAAGGGCGTTTCGTCCGGTAGGCTGCCAATTTCGTGAGATCGTTGATGGTTCCGGATCCGACCGCTACTGGAATAGCCGCATGGGTACTAAGCGCTTCCACTAGTTCCCCTACGCATTTGTCGTCAGCGTGAACCTGGGGACCGAAGATAAACGACTTCCGCAACCCTCGGTTTTCCCTGACGAAGCTGGCTTCCACATCCTGACCGCAGGCCCGATAGGTATTCTCATCTGCAACGATCGCAGCTTCCTGAGTGCCGAAGATCGATGAAAATATGCTGGCGGCCCTATGACGGATCCCGTGCTCTACCGATAAGTATTCGGTATCGCGCGCCGCGTTCAAGGCCCGTTCAATGAGGGCTTGCTGTTCATCCAACTCGACGTGGTTCACGCGATGATGTCTCCTATTTCTGTTGCTAAGTCATCAACCCACAGCAATGGCCGGAGTTACTCACCCAGACCGGCTGCGAACAGTTGCATCAGGGCGTCGGCCGCGGACTGTTCGTCTTCTCCGTCCACCACCAGTTCAATCGCGCTCCCGCAGCTGAGGCCACTGGCCAGGACCGACATAATGCTTTTGCCGTTGATAGCCTTTTCCTGGTGCTTGATGGTTATGGCGGATTTGAATTTGCCGGCGTTTTGTACGAATACTGCCGCAGGACGGGCGTGCAGCCCCGATTTGTTGCTAATCACGATTTGGCGCGCGATCATGATTCTCTCTCCTGTTTTCCGCGCATTATGCTTCCATGTTCAGGCAAACTTCTTGTTCGACGTATTGCTTGATCTCTGCCGCGCTGGTCATTGCCAGGGCAACTGCGGCCATGCCCTCGGCCTCCTTCCGGTTTAGCCGGCGGATCAGGGCGCGCGCCGGCAGTATCGAGCCGGCACTCATGCTGAATTCATCCAGTCCCATTCCCAGCAGGAGCGGGACAGCTGCCGGGTCCCCAGCCATTTCGCCGCACATCCCGACCCATTTGCCGGCCAGGTGCCCGGCGGTAATCACTCCTTGTATCAGTCGCAGAACTGCCGGGTTGAAGGGCTGATAGAGATAGGCGACTTTTTCATTCGTCCGGTCGGCCGCCATGGTGTACTGGATAAGGTCGTTGGTGCCGATGCTAAAGAAATCGACTTCCGGGGCGAACTGGTCGGCCACCACGGCCACCGCCGGTATCTCCACCATAATGCCGACTTCCATCTCCGGGTTGAAAGCAAGGTTCTCCCGGCGCAGTTCCTGCCGGGCTTCTTCCAGAAGGCGGTTGGCGTTCCGAAGTTCCTGCAAGGTGGCGATCATCGGGTACATCAGCTTAACGTTGCCGTAGGCGCTTGCCCGGAGAATGGCCCGGAGTTGGGTCTTGAACAGCGCGGTCTGGTCAAGGCACAAGCGAATCGCCCGGTGGCCGAGAAATGGATTGAGTTCCCGGGTAATGGGAAGGTAGGGCAGTTCTTTGTCGCCGCCAATATCCAGGCTGCGGATGACCACCGGCCGCTCGCGCCCGAACATTGCGGCGACTTCCTTATATACGGCAAACTGTTCTTCTTCGCTGGGCAGTTCGCGCCGATCCATGTACAGAAACTCGGTGCGAAATAGGCCCACCCCTTCCGCTCCGTTCGCCAAGGCAACCTTGGCATCTTCGATGTTGCCAATATTGGCCGCCAGCTCTACCCGGCCTCCATCCTGGCTGACCGAAGGCACACCAATCAGCTTCTGATAGTCCTGCCGCCGGGCGTCGGCCTCTTCTTTCTTTGCCCGGTAACGACGGATCAGGTCATCCGGTGGATTGATCAGCACCAGGCCGGCGTCACCGTCGACCACGGCGAAATCCCCCGGTTCGACCGCCGCGACCAGGTGTTCCAACCCGACGACGGCCGGAATACCCATACAGCGCGCCATGATCGCCGAGTGGCAGGTGCGCCCGCCGACATCCGTTGCAATGCCGGCGACCTTGTCGCGGTCCAACTGCGCCGTATCCGACGGCGCCAGTTCGCGGGCCACCAGAATCACTTTGTCCGTCATGTCCGACGGCAATGCCGTCTCGATCCCGAGCAGCCGACGCAGCAGACGCTGGCTGATGTCCCGCACGTCGGCCGCCCGTTCACGAATGTACTCGTTGTCGATCGCGGCAAACAAAGCGAGAAACTGTTCGGTGACAGCCTGCACCGCGGCTTCGGGGTTGATTGCCTCCCGCCTGATCTTTTCGGTGATACCGCCGATATATTCTGGGTCTTCCAAAGCCAAAATTTCGGCGGAAAAAATCTCCGCCTCCGCATCTCCCAGTTTCTGCCGAGCCACTTCGCGGATGGCGGCGATTTCTCCGATGACCTGAGCTACTGCCGTCTGCAGTCGGCACACTTCGGCGGTGACTTCCTCGGGCAAAAGGCTGCGTTGGGTCACTGCTATTTCCCGCTGCTGCAGCAAAGACACTTTACCCAGGGCATAGCCCGGAGCGGCGGCAATGCCTCGATACTCCATCTGTTCCTCGCCTCCCGCTCGCCCTTGAGAGTTCTCCTTCGGAATGTTCCGAAGCCTTGTCTAGTCAGCCGTAGCCGATGGCGATACGTTCTCACCCAGCTTTCGTCAGAACATCGACTGCGGCCCTTTCATCCCTGTTGACTGGGTCAGCGCCCATGATCTGCAGCACCGCCTGCTTGTCTTGGGCCTGCAACAGTGAAATGAGGCTGCTGGTGTCACTGATGCGGCTAATCAACCGCTTCAGCAAGTCCAGTTGCATATGTGGGGTGTTGACTGCCAGCATGAAGATAATTCTGACGTCGACCTGATTGTCGGGATTTCCCATTTCCTTGAACTGGACGGGATTCGCCAGGATACTTACCGCGATGGCCGGAGAGATGACATGCTCTATGTCCGTATGCGGAATCGCCACCCCGACTGGGCTGGTCGGCAAACCGGTGGGAAACTCCTCTTCCCGGTTCAGAACAGCCTGGGTAAAACTGGGGCCAACATAATGGTTGGCCCGGAGCTTTTCCGCCAACTCGACGAGAGCCTCCTCCCGGTTTGTGGCAGCACTGTTCATTACGATCAAGTCTTCCCCAAATAGTGTTTCTAACATCGCGTCGTCCATTCCCTTCGTAGCCCGTTCCCGACGATCGAATCACGCGTTCATGCCGGCAGTGGTTTTGCCATAATGCTGGGCGATTTCCGCCATCAGCTTTTCCGTGCCCATCCAGGGATACATTAGGGGAAGCCCGTCGATGATCGGCAGATGAGTGGAAAAGTTTCTATTGCCTAAAGCCAGGATGACATCCGGGTGTTCCGCTTGTTCCACGGCCTGTACATCCTGGGTATATATATTTGCCGTCACGATTTGCACCGTCAGGTTTGCCTGCGCGCACATCGCGCTTAAATCAGCGCTTATTTTGTCGAACTTCGAATCTTTTGCTCCACCGACAAGTAAGAGTTTCAAGCGCCACCTACTTTGCCATGAACTCGTCAAGGATTTGCTTGGTGGAACTGAGCCCCAACCGATCGGTGCCGGCCTCCAGCAGTTCCAGTGACATTTTCAGGGTCTTGATGCCGCCGGCCGCCTTGACTTTCATATGCGGGCCGACGCTTTGCCGCATCAGTCGGATATCGGCCAGAGTGGCACCGCCAGAAGCGAAGCCGGTGGAAGTTTTGACGTAATGAGCCCCAGCCTCCTCCACCAGTTTGCAGGCGATGACCTTTTCCTCGTCGGTAAGGTAGCACGTTTCCAGGATTACCTTGACAATGGCCGGCGTGGCTTGGACGACTTCGGCAATGTCCTGCTTTACTATCGAGTACTGGCCGGATTTCAGCGCGCCGATATTAATGACCGTATCTATCTCTCTGGCGCCGAGTTTATACGCTTCGGCTGCTTCCTTGGCTTTGATGTAAGACAAATGCGCTCCGGAGGGAAATGCTACTACACTATTGATCTTGGTGTTACTGCCGTCGAGAATCTCTTTCGCCAGCAGGATGCTGGTCGGATTGACGCAAACAGTAGCGCAGTTTGTAGCTTTGGCGAATTCACAACCCTGCCTTATTTCTGTCACTGTCAACTGCGGCTTCAGCAATGAATGATCAATATGTCTTACAAACTCCTCTTTTGTCATAGCCATGCTTATTGTCATATCTGCTGTCATAGTCATAAGTCAGTCCCCCACTTCAATCAAAATCTTGTTGAAGTTTTCTTTTCTCTCTCTGATCATGTCAAATGCGTCGGCAACCTTTTCCAGTGGAAAACGATGGGTGATGACCGGGTCGATCTTGAACTGGCGGTTGTAAACGTGGTCAATCGATACCAGCCACTCTTGGATGGGCGGCGCGAACTCATAACACCAGGAACCGGAAATGGTTAGTTCTTTGCGCAGGATGTTTTCAAACACATCGGCGCCCAACAGAACCTGCTTGTGAGGCGTGCCGACATAAACTACCTTGCCGTGTTTTCTGGCCACGCGGATACAATTGTTTACGGTAACTTCCGATCCGGCTGATTCAATTGCCAGATTCACACCTTCATTGTCGGTCAGCCGCCGGATCTCGCCGACCACGTCTTCCACCTGCAGCGGGTTGATGCAATGATCTGCCCCCACCGCTTTAGCAATTTCCAGTTTCTCGTCGAGCAGATCGATGGCGATGACCTGGGAGGCCCCCATCTTTTTTGCCCACTCTATGCAGTAGTGGCCAATCGGGCCGGCACCGAACACTGCTACCGTTTCTCCCATTTTCAAATCGCCCCTGATCACGGCGTGCAGGGATACTGTCACCGGGTCAATGGAAGCGATGGCTTCATACGACATATCTTTAGATACTTTGTATGCGTTCGTATACTTTACTTTGGCATATTCGGCAAAACCACCGTTTGACCGTGAACCAAGATAATCGTAATCCTTGCACATGTTGAATTGTCCGAGCCTGCAGTAATAACAGTCGCCGCATGGGACCATGGGATTTACGACCACCTTGTCGCCCGCCTGGATACCGACGACGTTCTTGCCGGTTTTCACCGTCAGTCCGCCAAACTCATGGCCCAGAACCGTGGGGAACCGCCAGGTCCCGGTTTTCAGGACTCTCTCGAAATCACTGCCGCAGATCCCGGCAACGCTTACTTTGACCAGGATTTCGTCATCGCTGATTTCTGGTACCGCGACTTCCTCACAACGGATATCATTGACGGCGTGCAACACTCCAGCCTTCATACTGTTTTTCATTGTCAAAGCTTCTCCTTGTATCGGTCCTTATAGCGATTAGCTGTGTTACGGAGATTGGATACTCCTGCTCATACGAACCACTTCTTACCTCCTGGTCCAATGACACTCTTGGGTCAATGGAGGAGCTGAAGACTAAAAAGGCGGCTGACAGGAATAACCACAAAGACTATTTGACCACTAGATCCTCCTCGACCGTGACCGAGTCCGCAGAGGTGGGAGACGCTGCTAAACCCGAAGCCGGCAGTGCCTGATCTGCAGTCACTATTTGCTGGCTCGCCCGGCGACGGCTCATGAAGAAGAGCGCAACGCTAACGCCAGCCATTCCCACAAAAAGCAGTACTAAGGCAAATGCGCTTCTTATATAAGCGAAGCCTTTCACAAATACCCAAGTGATGAAGTTAGCTCGATCTAGATTGGCAATCTGGGTGGCGCCCGCCGGGAATACGATACCCGCATTATGGGCGAGGGCCGTCTGGATGGGCGAAAGGTTCGTCGCGGTAATCAGCACCAGCGCCATGACTACCGTCCCGAGCATCAGCGACCGGATTACGTTGCCTCTGGCCAGGGAAACAATAAGGCACAACAGAAATGGAATTACCGCCAGATCGGCGAAGGGCAACACGCGGTTGCCGGGAATAATCAGCGCCAGAGCGATCGTGATCGGTACGAGCACCAGGCCGACCGCAATCACTGAAGGTTCGCCTAGGGCAACGGCTGCATCCAGTCCAATGTAAATCTCTCTGCCCTTGAACCGTTTGGACATAAATGTCCGGGCCGCCTGGGAGATGGGAATCAGACCTTCCATCAGAATGGCTACCATCTTCGGCATCAGGTACATTACTGCCGCCATTACCATGGCTAGCTTGGCTATTTTGTCAGGGGTATAGCCGGCTAACACACCCAATACAGTACCTATAATCAAGCCCATGGTCACCGGTTCGCCAAACACACCGAACTTCTTCTGGATGCTTTCCGGGTTGGCAGACAGCTTGTTAATGCCAGGGATCTTGTCCAGCAGCCAATTCAGCGGAATAGCTATCGGCAAGAAACCCAGTGCGGTAAGATGGGGAAAAGAAATACCCGGCATGCCGAAGAACTTCTCTACCAGCGGTGCAGTGTAGTCGGCCAGTACCAACGCCAGGGCTGATGCCGCTCCGGCCGCGACCAGGGCCAGGGTCAGACTGTGAGTTTCAAACTGTACAGCCGCTCCAATGAAGGCAAACTGCCAGTAATTCCATAAGTCCACATTCATCGTCTTGGTCAGCCGCAGGCTCAACATGACAAAGTTGACGGCCAAACCCACTGGAAAGACTAGTGCTGCGGCTGTCCAGGCCCAAGTGATGGATGCCATTGCCGGCCAGCCAATGTCGATGATGCTGAGGTTCAGGCCAATCCTTTTCAGCATGGCTGTGGCTGCGGGCCCCAGCTCGCCTACCAGCAGTCCGATGACCAGGTTGATGCCAATAAAACCAACGCCGATCAGTATCGCGGATTTGAGTGCCCGGCTCCAGGTTGCGCCCATTGCCAGACCTAAACAGAAGATAATTATCGGTAACATTACCGAAGGCCCTAACGATAGTAGATATTGAACAGTATGCATTCTGGTATCCTCCAGCGTGTTAATTCAGCGCTCTTGCCTCTGTATTAGTTTCCATTCCTGTTATGTTGATTCCGGTTCAGGTTACCTACCTTGGAAGCTGATAGAGTCCCTGACGGAAACGAACTCTTATAAGATCGAAATCGCGTGTTAAGCCAACGCTTTTAACTTTTCAATGATTTCTGCGTCTGTTCTTTCCATACCGACTCCGGTCAGGTAACTTATACCTGAAACTGACGGAGTCTTGACGGAAGCAGGAATTTTAGTACTAGCTACGATGAGATCGAAATCGGCGGCTTTTCCTGCTACCTCGACTACTTTTACCTGTTCCACGTGTACTTCGTACCCAGCTTTGAGGCAAACTTCCTTCACCTTGTCCGCAATGACCGTGGACGTTGCGATTCCCGTACCACAAGCCACTAATATCCTTTTCTTCATGTGATTATCCTTTTCTTCATTTGACTATCTCTTCTTGAGGGCCTGGGTGTTGCAGCCAAACCCAACAGAAATGTCGCTGTTTGTTCATCGGTTACCAGCCCGTTGACATAGCCTGCCTGTAAGGCTAGCTGTATCGCCTTATGCTTTGCCTCGCCGCCGGCTACTCCGATCACTAAAGGAATCTTTTTCAATTCTGCAGCCGTTATGCCGATCATTCTGTTGGGCAGAGCCAGGCCGCATTCATTTCCCTGCCGATCCAGATAGACGCAGGACACGATGTCGCATGCTGCTCCTTTGTTCCTGAGTTCGTCGATGTCTTCGGCTTTGAAGTAGCCGGAATCAAGAATCGTCGCTTCCGGACTGGAAGGCGAACCGATGCCGACCACCGCAATCGTCGCCTTTCGTGCGATATCTAGGACGCTGCTGATATTCTTGTCGGCTAGCAATGTCTGGCAAATGTCGAGACTATCGACCATTGCCGGCGCATTCAGCAAGTGGCACTTGCCTTTGACCGAATTTGCTAGCCTGGAGGCAATATTGTCGGCGTGCATTTCAATTTTCTTCTGACCATAGCCGCCGATCAGCGGGACAAATGTGGCGTCGATCTTTGCCCCTTCCATGTATTGCGGAATGTAGGACAGGGTTGAACCCCAGCCGACGCCAACAATATCCTTGCCCTTCAGAATCCGGGTCAGCATGCCAGCGGTCGCTTCGGCCAGGACCTGTTTCAGCCGCTCAGCCTGCTCAAAAGGGGTAACGACTATTTGTTGTAGGTTGTATTTGTCCTTGAGATCATCCTCAATTTCGATAAAGGCGCCGTCGTAGTTGACCTTGATGTCGACCACGCCTTCTTCCTTGGCCTTTTGCAACATCCGGGAAATAGAAATGCGAGAAGTGCCAAGAATTCCGGAAATTTCTTGCTGCGTCATGTTCTGCTCGTAATACATCCTGGCTACGCGGATAATTAGTGGTTTGTCCATTCCCTCACGTTTGTTTTCTTTGGCGTTCAAAGTAACAGGCCGCGCACATATGATCGTCGGCGTGGTCCTTGAACTCGTCAACGACAAAAAGCGTGTACTGCCAAAACGGGACACGCATTTCCCGGAACGGGAATCTACAGTGTCCCCGATATTTCGTTCTTTCTATGGGTGAGCTTTTGGTCGGTGCCCTAGATGCGGATAGTTGGCTTTGACATCCTCTTCATTTATTCCAGCTCTTCCATCAACTCGCGCCGCACGCCGACCTCATCCAGATGCTGCAACAAATCCAGAGGGTCCTGGTACACCCGGTAAGCCCCGGCGCGTTCGAGTTCATCTTGGCCGTAGCCACCGGAGAGAACGCCCACGCCGAGCGCCCCGGCACGTCGGGCAGCGAGCAGGTCCCACACACTGTCTCCGATGATGATGGCCGCGTGAATGTCCGCTCCCAGGCGGTCGGCCGCAGCCAGAAACAAGTCCGGATCGGGTTTGGCCCGCTCTACCTCGCTTCTGGTGATGACCGGAACATTGGGGCCTATGCCAAGGAGACGAAGAGCTTTTTGCACATATTTGCCTCCTCCGCTGGTTGCAATGGCCCACGGCACTCCGTCTCTGGTAAGAATGTCGAGTAACTCCCTTGCACCGGGCAGAGGACGCACCTGCGATAGCTGGCGAGCAAAAGCCTCCGCGTGCAGCCTCAGGAGTTGCTCGCTTTCCTGCCGTGTGACGGCCCGATTGGTTTCCCTCAACAGCGCAGCCGTGAACAATCCGCCACTGATTCCCATGAGGCGATGAATACGCCAAACGGGGAGCTGTATGCTGCAAGCCTCCAGCGCTTCTCGCCATGCGAGCACGTGCTGGTAAACGCTGTCGACAAGCGTGCCGTCAAGATCGAAGATAAAAGCGGGCATGCGTGAAGAAAAGGTCATTGGCACGTTACCTTACTACCGTCCCTTTCACCGCAGACCGCGGTCTTAGAATGCGTCGCAGCCTGCGGCCGCAATTGCCGATCGCGCAAGGCGACCACATGGCCCCCAATGCTTTTAGCCCATCCCCATTTCATGCGTAAGGCCGTGTGCGAGCGCACTGAAGGCGGGCGCAATTGGGACGCCGAGCGAGAACGATTCGCGCCTGATGCAGGCAGGGGACGATTATCGACAGAGGAGCCGGAAATCTTTGTCCCGATACTACCCACTAGCATTTCAAAGCATCGGCAAACCCAGGTCAGTGATCTGCACCACATACTCAGGTGAGGTCGTCGGAGCCTGCGGCCTCAGCCGCGCCGCCGACGCTTTGATGTCGGGCGAACGGAGTGGAACATCCGAAGCAGAGAGTCGTTTCGTCAGGATGCCCCGCTGCCCACCGCCGGCCGTTCCAAATACGCCGTAACAGCAGTTTCCAGATTGAAGTACATACCTTCGCGTCCCAATGCTTGACCTAGCTGCGATCGCTGCATCATGCTGAGCACCCCTGGATTCATTCCAACCACCCAGATTCTCACGCCAAGCTCACGCTGCCGCTTTTCGCCCCCGATCAACATCTTGAGGGCCGTGTACTCGAGATCGGGAACACCACGGAGGTGCAGAGCAACGACCTTAGGTTGCGCTTCCGCAGTTAAGAGCCTTATTTTCTCGGCGATGTGCTCCGCATTGGCGAAGAAAATCCGTCCCTCCAATCGCAACAGCAACAGACCGGGAAATGTCTCATCTTCGGGATGTTCGTGGGAGCGAGGCCGGAATACGTTGGTACCGGGTTTGCGTGCGAGAACGTAAACTGGCGGATCCGCCGCCTGATACGCAAGAGCCACCATGGACAGGATGATAGCGACGATAATTCCCTTTAATGTTCCTATCAGCACCACCCCGGCAAATGCGGTCAGAGCCCAGATGAATTCTGTTCTACGAACACTCAGAATCTCGCGGAACTCCGCCGGCTTGATCAGTCCGATGGAATAAACAATGACCACGGCCGCCAGCGTAGCTTGCGGCATCAGGCCGATGAGGGGAGCCAGCAGAAGCATGGTCAGGAGGGTCATGGCCGCAGTCACGATTTCCGCCATCTGGGTGCGGGCTCCGGCCAGACGATTCACGGCCGTCTGTGTGGTACCACCCCCAGCCGGCATTGCGCCCAGAACCGCCCCGCCCGCGTTTGCGAGTCCGATAGCCAGTAGCTCCCGGTTAGCTTGCGGCGAAGGCTCATTGCCGCGAGTGAAGGCTCGCCCGGCGGCGATGGTCTCGGTAAAGCTCATCAGGGCGATACCCAAGGCACCCGGCCATAGCTGAGCCGCCAGCGATAAGACCGGCGGAGTCAAGGACGGCAGGCCCTGCGGAATGTGGCCAACCAATTCCACTCCGTGGGCATGCAAGTTCAGGAAGAATGCCCCGGCAATGCCCGCGGCCACCGCCAGCAGCGGAGCTGGAGCACGAGGCATAAGGTGCTCAATCGCGATTAGCAGGACGATCATGGAGATTCCGACCGCCAGGGTTGCCAGCGACGTCTTGGGAATGCTGTGGACGGTCGCCAGCAGGTTCTGAACGAACGTGCCCCTGGCGAAATGAACGCCGAGAATCTTGGGGACCTGGTCCACTACGATGACCACGCCGATGCCGGCCTTGAAACCGATCAGAACCGGTTCAGAGATGAAATTCGCAACGAAGCCCAGTCGCAGAAGCGAAGCCAGCACAAGGATCGCTCCCACTAAGAGCGTAAGGGTGGCGGAAGCGGTCAACAGCGACGCGGGGTCGCCATTGGGGACTACCTCGCCAAGTTCCGCAGCCGCTAATATGGCTAGCGTAGTGGTGGTGCTTACGCTAAGCACTCGCGAGGTGCTCAGGACAGCGTAGATCACCATGGGTAGAAAGGCCGTGTACAGTCCCACCTCCACAGGCAGGCCGGCGATGGTTGCGTACGCCATCGCTTTGGGAATGACCACTGCAGCGGTGGTCAAGCCAGCGATCACGTCGGGCCGCAACCATTCCTTCTGGTAATGGAACAACCAGGAGGGGCCAAATTGTCGAGGCTTACTGTTTGGCGTCACGGATTTCCTCCTCGAAGGAGAGCCAGCCCAAGCTGATCACCTGCGCCTTTGCTTCGAATGCTAGCACCCACATCCTGTTCTACACCTAGGGATTTCCTTAGTGACGTTTTGCTGCCGGAAGCGGTAAATAGAATCAGCCCATAAGACGACTCCGAAGCTTAACGTCCTGGCAGCTCTTCAGGACGGCAGCATCCGCGCCCGATATCTGGAGGCTCGGCGTTGCTCCTCGTGCACTCGCGGGTGCGAGCGAGGGCTTGAGCAGGTAGTGCAGTGGATGGAAAGCCACGACGTGCGGATGGTTCAGGTACCCAAGCGTCGGGCGCGATATGTCATCAACCGCGATGGCCGGCATCGCGATCTCGCTGGGAGGATAGGTTACGCTCAGACTCGGCGTATTTGTCGTGACCGCACTGTGGGCCAGCCTGATGTTGGCACAGGCCGCCCCAAACTCCAGCGCCAAGGAGCCGTGGGCGTACAATCTCACGCTCGACGGCTACGCTCTGCCCGACCAGCAGGGATATGCCTCCCCCACCCTGACTGCGGATCGTGACTGGCTCCATCTTGAAGCGCGCTACAACTATGAAAATCTGAGAACTGGTTCACTGTGGTTGGGTTACAACTTCGGGGTTGGCAAGAATCTTGTACTGAACGTGACCCCGATGTTAGGGGGCGTCTTCGGCAGGACCACCGGGATTGCGCCGGGCTGCGAGGCTTCGCTGACCTACAAGAAAATCGAACTGTCCTTGACCAACGAGTACGTTTTCGATACGGGCGACAAATCGGGCAACTTCTACTACAGTTGGCCGCAATTGACGTATTCGCCACTCGATTGGCTCCATGTAGGTCTGGTGGCGCAGCGCACGAAGGCTTACCAAACCAGCCTGGACACGCAGCGCGGCTTCTTCTTTGGCGTGTCACACAAGCAGCTTGAGTTCACCGCCTATATTTTCAATGTGGGCTGGACCGATCCGACCGCCGTTCTGGAAGTAGGGTTCAGTTTTTAACGGAAGCACCAACCCCGGAAAAGGCATAACCTTTACCTGGACCATGTAACCGGGCGGAACTGCGATGGTGTGACATCATTTTGAAGCGTAATAGGAATACAGACTGAGGCTCGACTGGAGGTTTATTTTGCGAAGCGTGGCAGTTAGTAAATTCAATAAAATCGCAATCTCGCTACTTTTTCTCATCTCGGTCTGCTGGCTGTTTAGCACCTTCAGCGCCGCGCAGAAGCTCCCCGATGCTCCCAGCGCGCAGAAGGCCAAGCAGAGTACGCCGGCACAACCGGGTGACAAAGGCTGGCCGCGCACGTTCAGCAGCGGTACGGACAAGTTCACCGTGTACCAGCCGCAGGTGGACAAATGGGATGGAAACCGCCTGTATCTTTACGCCGCCGTCGAGGTACAGAATCAAAGCAAGAAATCATCTAACTACGGCGTCATCTGGTTCAACGCGCGGACGGAGATCGACAAGATCAACAGGACGGTTACGCTCGATCAGGTACAGCTCACGAAGGTGAACTTCCCGGCCGACTCCAGCAAGAATGCCGAGCTGACCAAACTGGTCGAAGCCAAGCTGCCCAACGCGACCAAGACCGTATCACTCGATCGCCTGACCGCCGCCACCGAAGCTGACGGTGCGCCCATCAAGGCCGTGGAGGTGAAGAACGATCCGCCGGCAATCCTCTTTTCAACCAAGCAATCCGTACTGGTACTGATTGACGGACCAGCGCAGTTGCGCGAGATTCAGGGCACAAAGTTAGAGCGGGTGATCAACACCCGAGCCATTCTCCTCTTCGAAACCGACAAGAAGACCTATTACCTCCGCGTATCCGACTGGTGGTTGCAGGCAGCGAACCTGGAAGGCTCTTGGACATATGCCAAGAAGCTTCCCGACGACATGAAGAAGGCGGAGGAATACATCGTCAATCAGGCGGGCGGCCAGACACTGCAAATCGGCCAGTCGGCGCCATCGCCTTCGTCAGGCCCCTCCGGGCAATCGGCACCAGGTTCGGCTGCTCAGCCGTCGCTGAAAGAAGCCGGCAAGAACGCGCAGATCCCGGTGGTGTACGTTGCCTTTGGTCCAACGGAGCTGATCGAGACGCGCGGGGATCCTGTGTTTAAGCCCATCCCGGGCACAGGCTTGGAATACGCCGAGAATACTAACGGCGACGTCTTTCGTTTCAACGGTGAATACTACGTGCTCATATCCGGTCGCTGGTTCAAAGCCCAGTCGTTCGCAGGTCCGTGGACCTTCGTGAGCGGCTCCGACCTGCCGGCGGATTTTGCCCGGATTCCGGAGGATAGTCCCAAGGCTTCGGTGCTGGCGTCGGTTCCCGATACTCCGCAGGCGAGAGAGGGTCTGATCGCCAACTCGATTCCGCAGACTGCAACCATCACTCGCTCCGAAGCCAAGCTCACGGTCGTGTATGACGGCGAGGCGACCTTCGTTCCCATCGAAGGCACGTCCATGCGGTATGCAACCAACACCACGGCGCCCGTGATCAAGGTCAGCGACAATAACTACTACTGCGTGGAAGCCGGGGTGTGGTTCAAGGCGCCCACCCCGCAGGGTCCGTGGCGCATCGCCGACACGGTTCCGGACGAGATCTACACCATCCCACCGAGTTCTCCCATCTACTATGTCACCTACGTTAAGGTGTACAACTCGACCCCCGACGTCGTTTATGTGGGCTACACGCCCGGATACTACGGGACGGTAGTGTCGGCCAGCACAACCACGGTGGTGTACGGCACCGGCTGGTATTACCCGCCCTATGTTAGTCCTACAGTGTGGTATGGCTGGCCATACACCTACGGAGTGGGAGCCGGGTTTAACTGGACTACGGACACGGGCTGGAGCTTCGGCTTTGGCTACGGCTACGCTTACTACCCATGGTATTACCCCTGGTGGGGACCGATGGGCTATTACGGATACGGCTGGTATCCGTACTACGGATGGGGCGCCTGGGGCGGAGCCGCCGTCGCCAACGTCTACGGTATGTGGGGCAATACCGCGTACTCCCGGACCGCGGCAGCCTGGGCAAATCCTTACACGGGCAACTACGGCGCGGCCAGCCGGGGCTCGTACTACAACACGCAGACAGGCCGAAGCACCGTCGCCGGACGCGGCTACAACACCAACGTCTACACCGGAAACACGGCCGGCTATCGTGGCGCTGCTACCTATAACCCGAATACCGGTATTGTCGCCGGAGGCGGAGCCGGCTATGCGGGTAACATCTATAGCGGTCAGGGAACGGCCGGGCGTGGCGGCTTTGCCTATAACACCAACACGGGCGCGGGAGTTGCCGGCGGCAAGAACAATATTTACGCCGGCAAAGACGGAACGGTGTATCGCTATAACCGGCAGAGCGGCGACTGGTCCTCGAATAGCGGGAGCGGATGGCAGTCGGCCACCAAGCCCGATGCCAATCTGCAGCGCCAGCAGCAGATGCGCACGCAGGGTGCACAGCGCAGCCAAAACTTCAACTCCATGCGCGGCAGCTACGGTGGAAGAATGGGGGGCGGCGGCCGGCGCCGCTAGGAGATAACCACGGCTCGGGTCTCGCCCGGCAGCAGCAGCCGCCCCGTCCAACCGCTGCCGTCGGGCACGAAGGCGGAGCCGGCATGATGGTGAGCGTGGCCGCGCCGGCGTAAGGGATCTGCTCGGCTCGGGCCTGCCCCATCAATGTTCAACGTAAACGTATAGGAAGAACAAGAAGATCTGACCTGCCCTGCTCGGCCTTAGCGGGACTTAGACAAACGTCTCTCCCTGGTCATTTCGGTTTTGCCTCGGGTGGTGCGGCAACACAGTCACGGGACCGGGACGGCTTAGGCTGGATCGGCTTCGGCCCGAACGCCCGGACGGTATCGCGTTGCGAGCGATGGGTGCGGGCGAACTCGCGTTGTCGCGCCAGTTCCTTGACGCCTTGCTGCTCATACTGTGCGCTGGTCAAGGTTGCGAGAAAGGCGACCACGTCGTCGATCTCTGCCTCGGTGAGGGCCAGGGGCTGTATATCTCCGTCGAGATAGGGATTGTGTATCCCGTCGCCCTTGTTGTAATGATCCATCACGTCCCACAGCGTCTCTTGTGAGCCGTCGTGAAAGTAAGGCGAGGTCATGAGCACGTTGCGCAGGTCAGGAGTCTTGAAGGACGCGATGTCGGTGTCTTTCTTGGTGATAAGAAAACGGCCAAGGGCTGACATATCCGTCTCAATGGCCGCGCGATCAACGGCGATGGCGTTGCCCGAATTGATCTCCTGCTCAGCCTGACACGCCAGCGCGACCACGTTGTGCCGAATGATGCCTATCCCGATGTTGTGAAAGTCGTTGTCGGTGAAGTACGTGGTGTCCCGCTTTTCTTCCGTCAAGGCATGGCACTTATTGCAGCGAGATTTGGTATTGAAAAGCTCCCAACCTCGCTTGGCCGACTCACTGATTGCGTTCTTGTCGCCGGCGACGAAGTGATCGAACGGAGAGTCGAAGGCAAACTGAGTGCGCTCGTAAGAGGCGATGGCGCGTACCAGGTCGGTGCCGTTCGGCGGACGGCCGAAGACACTGCGAAAAGCCTTCTGGTATTCCGGCAAGGCTGCGATCTGGACCACCGCTGCGTCAAGGTTGGGCTGGCCCATCTCACTCGGATTGATGATGGGAAGCGCCGCCTGCTCTTCCAGCGTCTTCGCACGTCCATCCCAGAACTGCGTCTTGTTGTAGAGTGCATTCAGAATCGTGGGCGCATTGCGCTGGCCGAGGCGGCCTTTGACTCCGATGGAAACAGGCCTGCCATCCGTGAAGGCGCGCGCCGGATCATGACACGTGCTGCAAGCCACCGTCCCATCGACCGACAAACGGCCGTCGAAGAAAAGCTTCTCGCCCAGCGCAATTTTCTCGGGCGTTTGCGAATTGTCTGCCGGCGCCGCCGCCCGCGTGGCTTCGACTGGCACGCCCACCTGTTTAAGGGACTTGGGCTCGGCCAGCGGACCAGCAGCAGGAATCGGACCTGGTGTGGCCGGCGTTTGCGACGATGCCTGCACCGTTGCTTCTACGTTCCAACTCACCCCGTTGGCGATCTCGTAACCGAGAATCAGCGCAGCGGCACCTATCAGAAACGTGATGCCAAATCGTCTTCGGTTCCTGACTCGCATCTGCACAGCGGAGGAGATGGTTAAGAAGAATGACTGACTATCTCCCGCGCAAAGGACAACGGGAGGCTAACGGGAACCCACGGCGGGTATTTTCACTACCTTGGATGCTTCATGTCAAGGCATTGCCGGCGGTGGGTAGTGTCTGAAATGTGCATTGGGTAGGCGGCAAGGCGTGGAAAATCAGACAGCCCGCAAGGACGTGAGGGGACTATCCTCCAGATACGGTCACGCCGCTCGCGTCCGCTGCGGGCGTCTCACCAAAGCGCGTAGCGCACTGCAGAGTCGGGCCTCATCAGGCACACGTCGGCATGAATATCTTCTTCCTCTTCGAGCGTTATTAAGCGATCGACTCGGATCGTGAGGAAGCAAAGCATGCAAACGCTCTCGGTCTCGGATCGCCGGGTAAATCGCTGAGGGTCGGGGTTTCGAGGGCCGCTCATTTGGAACTCCCAGAGCCCGCAGAGTTCGGAGGATTGATGTGGGATCACAAACTCTGCGGGCTTTTTTGCCGCTTCGTCTATTCCAAAATACGTGCCTGAAGGGATGAGGGTCGGTGATTCGCATCACCTACATCTGTGCTTACTCAGGCAACGCTGTAAGAGTTCATAGTTCGATGCCAGACATTGGCTTGGGAATTTGACTTTCGGGATGCGCCTCCTGCCGAATGTGCTTTTCCTTTTCCAAAGCGAGCATTTCGCCGCTAATCTGATCCATTAATTCACGTTGCACGCGTTTGAATTGCGCCAAATACTTCCCCACCTGGCCGGCGATCTCCGGCAGCTTTTTCGGTCCGAACACTACTAGCGCGAGTAACACAATAAATAAAACGTCTGGCATTATAAACACCTCGGTGTTGACTAGAAGCGGTTAACCCGGCGGCTGAACTGCTTCTCGGTCCGGCCGAATTCGCAACCCGCCAGCTAGCTCTGTTGACCCGCCTCTGTATCGTTTGCGCCGGGCGCCGAAACTGCAGTGTCATCTGTCTTGCCAAGAGCTTCGTCCTTGTTCCTCATCGAGTCTTTAAAGCTTCGGATGCCGTCGCCCAGTCCCTTACCCAGCTCGGGCAGCTTCTTTGGTCCGAATACCATCAAGGCAATAAACAGAATGACGATTAAGTGCATTGGCTGAAACAAACCTTCAAACATGACAACCTCCTCTAGTCCGGTAAGGACACTCAAAATGAAGGATAGGATCTGCGGAAGCTATCCAGGAAAGATGGTTGGCTTCCCTTTCCGCGACCCTACCCTATCTTGGGGTAAGCCCCGAGTCTTTGGTTGAGCGGCGGCGCGTTGGGGGCAGCCGCCGCTAAGACATCACAGCTGGCGGCTAGCCTGATCAGCTTCGACGGCCAGCTGGTTGAGAGTCTTAAAGAACTCAGGCGACTGGCCGATAAACAGCCCGTCAGCGGTAAAGCTCTTCACGGCTGCCATAGCGCCGGCAAATCCGTCGCCGGTAGGACGAATCACCGCGCACTTAGGCAGACTCGGACTAATGAATTGGCACGGAACCGGAAAGATCAGGTTAGTTTGGAAAAGCGGCCCCAACTGGTTGAAATCAGGAAATATCAACCCATTGTCGTCCACCGGTACTTGCGATCCAGCGAAAGAAAAGGGAGGACCCTGAACCGCATTTCCGGCAAAGTCGACCCATTCCAGAAAGTGAGCGATCTCGTCCCCGCCGATACTCAAGGTAACTTTGAGAACTTCCAGATCGGTCACTTTTTGACTCAGAGCTGCATACAGGCTCGAACCACCTTGCTCGATGTAGCCAAAGTGGAATGCCGCGGTGTCGGCGATGGCCTGGATGTGGTTGGGGTCGTTGAAGTCACTATTGTTTCTGGGAATAGCCGGCCGATTCGTAATCGGGATTGCCTGTGGGAAACTAACGCTGAAGTCGGGATTGGTAGCGCTGCGATAGCGAATGTACCAGCTGGTGTCTACATTCAAGTGCATGAGGTTCGTGAGCCGTCCGACATTGGTTGCAGGTCCGGCTTTGCTTCCCTGCAAAGTACGAAATTGATCGAGGTTAACGGGATCGGCGCCTTTCGATTCCAGGTAGGCATTCAAGAAAGCCGCGTGGCTTACCTCGTCTAGCGTATTGCTGGTGATGTACTGCGATCCATCGCCATCGAGATATTGCAGCGCCAGTTGGTAGTTGTTCTGCGTTCCCTGGGTAACCCCACCAAGCTCGGCATATTGCAGCCACAGGTCGCTTTCGATAAGTTCAGCTGCGGCCAGAAATCTAAGGAGGGCAATATCTCCCTTAGTCGGGCTGCCGGCGGTATTCGAATCTTGTCCAAAAGCGGCCAAGCCATGGCTTAACAGCCCCGCGCCCACGGTTACAGCGCCTGCCGTAATAGCACCGTTTTTCATAAACGAACGACGATCTACGCGACGCTCGAGAAGATCTTGCGATTTGTCCATAATCTGTCTCCCTTCACTCCAGAACCTGGTTGGCTGGATATGTTGGCAACAGTAAACGGCCCAGGTCAGGTCACTTGTCATGGGCAGGTGAAACTAATGTCACCATGAAGTAAAAGCACTAGGCTGATTGTTAAGAAAGGAGAATAGCTTCTTATGCGTTATAAAAGTCAGGCAGGTAAGCAGAAAGTTATAGCGGGTTGAATTCTATTTGCTACCAGGGACTGGATCGCACGCCAGCGTAATATCCATTTGATGGAGCTTGAAGGTATTCTCCTCACCTGGATGGTCAGTCACCACAACCTGATAGCGATTCAGCACATCGGTAACGAAGGCGAGCCTTTCATCCTCGCGCAAGAATTTCGTCCATTCGATAAAGGTCACCGAGCCAAAGGGCTGCAAATGCAAACAGGGCCCCCTCTTGAGAGGCGCCCTTTGCGGTCATCCCTAGAAACCTGCAGACAACTAAGCGGCACCAGCCTGCTGCTGCGAGGCCGCCTGTCCCAGGAAATTCATCAGCTCGCGGTTTACCTCCTCCGCGTGGGTCCAGCTGATGCAGTGTGGTCCACCGCTCACCACGTGAAAGCGCGCGCCCTTGATCAGTTTGGCGGTGCGCTGTCCAGAGGCTCCGATGGGAAGAATCCGGTCCGCATCACCGTGCATGACCAGCGTGGGTACATCGATACGCGCCAGGTCCTGGCGGAAGTCCTCGTGCCAGGCCGGCACGCAAGCCAGGCTAGCCGTCGCCGAGGCACCCGCCGCCAGGTTCCAGCTGGCTTGTATCACTTGTTCGCTGACGCGCTTACCCAACAAAACATCTGTGTTGTAGAAGTTCTTGAAGAACTCGGTGAAGAAGGCATATCGATCGGCGGCAACCGCTTTCTCAATTCCCTCGAATACGCTTCCGTCCACGCCTTCCGGATTGTCTGCCGTCTTCAGCAGAAATGGGGGAACTCCAGAAAGGATGACGGCGTTGCTCACCCCTTTCGAGCCGTACTTGCCCAGGTACCGCGCGACTTCGCCGCCGCCCATGGAGAAGCCGATCAACGTCAGGTCGTGCAGATTGAGCTGGGTCACGATCTTGTGCAGATCCGCAGCGAACGTGTCGTAGTTGTAGCCGGTGGTGGGCTGGCTGGACTTGCCAAAACCCCTGCGGTCATAGGTGATCACGCGGTAGCCCGCCTCCAGAAGTACGGGAACCTGTTTCTCCCAGGACGCACCGCTCAAGGGGTATCCGTGAATCAGAATCACCGGCGGACCCGAGCCGTGGTCCTCGTAATAAAGGTCGATATTGGTCGAATTTTCCTTGCCAACGGTGATGAAAGGCATCGCCACTCTCCTTGCTTTTGATGATTGGTGTTGCAGGTATATCAGCTCGATTCGATGTCGCAACGACCCTGGCGGTTTCAACCCCCGGTATGCGGACTTGCCATCAGGATCCGGCGTCGTCCGGTCCGTGAACGCCCAAGTCCTAGCTTTGTTTTCGGCAATGACTGTGCCCATCTCACAGGTTGCGGTGACCCCGCTCACTGCCATATCGGTCGTCACCGATAGATATTGGCTAAGAAGGATAAAAGCATGACAGCAAACGACTCAAGCCTCAGTGAGGAGCGGATTGCTTACCTGGAAGGAATCGTCCGCCAGGCCAGGACAGCTGCCGCAGTCTTTACCCAATTCACGCAGCAGGACGTGGATCGCATCGTCAAGCCGATGGTCTTGGCCGGACTGGAGCAAGCCCAATATCTGGCCACCCTGGCGGTGAAGGAGACCCGGCTCGGGCTGCTGGAAGACAAGGCCCTCAAGAACATGGTGGCCACCGAGTTTGTCTACGACTACGTCAAGGACAAACCCACCGTGGGCGTGATCCGTGAGTTTCCGGAACGCGGGGTGATGGAAGTGGCCGAGCCGATCGGGGTCATCTTCTCGCTCACTCCGATCACGAATCCGACATCGACCGTGCTGTTCAAGTGCATCATGGCCATCAAGACGCGGAACGCGGTGATCTTCAGTCCGCACCCCAGCGCCGGGCGTTGTTGCTTCGAAGCGGTTCGGATCATGTATGAAGCGGCAGTAAAGCATGGCGCGCCCGAAGGCGTGTTCACTTGCCTGGAATCGCAGACCCTGCAAGACAACGTCTACCTGATGCACCACAAAGACGTGGGCTTGATCGATGCTACCGGCGGGCCGGGCATGGTCAAAGCCGCCTACGGTTCCGGCAAGCCAGCCTTGGGCGTGGGGCCGGGCAATACGCCGGTCTATCTGGAAAAAACTGCTGACCTGAACATGGCCGTGGTCGACATCATCACCTCCAAGACCTTCGACAACGGAACCATTTGCGCCTCCGAGCAGACGGTCGTCATCGATGACGAGATCTACGACACCGTGCTACGGAAATTCTCGGAACTGGGCGCGCACATCTGCAACGAGAAAGAGACCGAGATACTGGGGCGTACGGTGATCGATCCCCAGACCGGATTCATGCAGCCTATGGCCGTCGGCCAGAAAGCCGTCGATATCGCGCGCATGATCGGTATCAAGGTCGCGCCTAACACCAAACTTCTGGTCGCGCCGATTGCCGGCGTAGGGCCCGAATATCCTCTGTCGGTCGAAAAGCTTTTCCCCGTGCTCTCGGTCTGCCGGGCAACCTCAGTCGATCAGGCGCTCAAGCTGTGCGTCGACGTGAATCATGCCGGCGGGCTGGGACATACGGCGGTAGTTTTCTCCCGCAATGACGAGATCATCCGGAAGTTCGGTGAGGTAATGAATGCCGGACGGATCATTGTGAATTCGCCGGGCTCGATCGGGGCGCTGGGCGGGGTCTACAACGACATGGTGCCCACCTTCTCCTTTGGCTGCGGCACCGGCGGCGGCAACAGCACCATGGACAACGTGAACGTCTACAACTACCTCAACATCAAGCGCATGGCGCGCAGGACACAGGCCCATATGTGGTTTCGCGTTCCCAATCAAATCTACTTCAACATGAATGCGGTGGAGAATCTGCGCCAGTTCCCGTCCCGCTCCACCATCATCATTACCAATCCGGCAATGGAGCAGATCGGCCACGTCGACACCGTCCGGCGCAATATTCCGCCGGAGACACTGGTGCATGTGTCGGTCATCCCCGATGCTGAGCCCGAAGTCAAGGTGGTGATGCAGGGAGTGGAGGCGCTGAATTTCTACAAAGCGGACCAGATCATCGCTCTGGGCGGCGGCTCGGTAATCGACGCAGCCAAGATCATGAAGCTGAAGTACGATTCGCCGGACGCCGACCTGGAAGAGCTGGCAGCGCCGTTCCTGGATCTCCGCAAGCGCGTGATTCAGTATCCAACGGAAAAAATCCACTGCACGCGATTGATTGCCGTCTCCACCACCAGCGGCACCGGCAGCGAGGTCACTCCCTTTGCCGTGCTGATCGACAAACAGGCAGGCCGCAAAGTGACCCTGGCCGATTACTCGCTGAGTCCGGACGTGGCGATCGTCGATCCCCAGTTTGTCCTGTCGATGCCGAAAGGCCTGACCGCCGATACCGGCATCGACTGCCTGACCCACGCCCTGGAAGCCGGCGTATCGATTTATGCTTCACCCTACACCGACTCCAACGCGGTGCAGGCGATTCGCCTGGTATTTAAGTACCTGCCTATCGCGTATGAAAATCCCCGCGACGAAGAAGCTCGCACCATGATGCATAACGCAGCCTGCATTGCGGCGATTGCCTTCTCCAACGCCTCGGTAGGAGTGAATCACGCGCTGGCTCATGCCTTCGGAGCGCGCTTTGGAGTCGCACACGGCCGGGCCAACGCGCTGATGCTGCCGCACGTGATCGCCTACAACGCAGCCGTGCCCACCAAGTTCATGCCGTCGCCCAATCAGAAGGGATACATCGCGCACAAGAAATACGCCATGATGGCCGACCTGCTCGGGCTGGGCGGTGAGACGGTTGAAGAGAAAGTACAAAACCTGGTGACCGCGACCGAACAACTACTCGACCAACTGGCGGTTCCGCGTTCGATCGCCGACCTGGGAATCTCTAAGGAAGAATTCGAGCGGGCGGTGCCTGACCTGGTCAAGATTGCCTTTGACGATCCTTCCTGGCGCTCCAATCCTCGTATGCCGCTGTTGAGCGAATTGGCCGAATTGTTCTGGAGCGCGTATCGCGGACGAAACGTGAGAAAGGCTACGAGTACATCTCAGCAAGAAGTAGTCGATGAACGGTTGTGCGTATGACAACAGCAAATGTTTGCCTGGAAATGGATGAAAAACTTGTCGCGGAGGCTTTGCATTCGGCGTGCGAAAAGCTGGACGGCGTCGGCGAAGTGATGCTGGATTTCTCATCGGTAGCTCGCATGGACGCCGGCGCGCTGAAGGCGATGGAAGTATTGGCTGGCGCGGCTGAAGCTAAAGGTATCAAAGTGGTGCTGTGCGGCATCAACGTCGATATCTACAAAGTGCTCAAGCTGGCCAAGCTGACGTCGCGATTTGCTTTCGCCAACTGAATTCTCAATTCAACGGGCGCCTTGCCTGGCGCCTGGCGAATTCAAGCTGTACTATCATCTCGGCTTTCATCCCACTGCTTAAGGAGCCCTTATGCGGAAATCCGCCATATCGCTGATTGTCCTTATGTTCGTATGGGTAACGATGTTCGATCTACAAGCCGGCACTCTGGCGGGCGTTACCCTGCCGGACACGGCACAGGTTGGGAGCACGAAGCTGGTGCTCAACGGCATGGGAATCCGAACCAAGTACATGGTGAAGGTCTATGTCGCGGGGCTGTATCTGGAGCAGAAGTCGTCGGACGCGAGCGCCATCATCAAGGCCGACGCGCCCAAGCAGATCGTCATGAAGTTCGTGCACGGCGCCAGCAAGAGCCAGATGACCGACGCCTTCGACGAGTCATTCAAGGACAATACGCCCGATGCCGTCAAGACGATGAAGCCCGATATCGACCGCTTGCTGGGCGCGCTCGATCCCGTCAAGGTGGGCGACCAAATGGTCTTCACCTACATCCCGGGCACAGGCACGACCTACTCCCTTAACGGTGCGACGAGGGTGACCATTGCTGGTCCAGCTTTCGGCCAAGTGCTCTTCTCGGTATGGCTCGGCCCGAAGCCGCCTAACGCAGATCTGAAGAAGGGCATGCTGGGGCAGTAGCTCGTGTTGGGAGCGGATCTCGAACTGCTTAGCGCAACGATGATAGAAATCCCATGTCCGCGCATAAGTCCTGGAAGTGATCAAGCTATTTCGCGAATCGTCGCGGGTCAGATTTGTATCAGGGCACGACTTCCAGTCGTGCCGTAAGTGCGCTTTCGATCGGGCAGCTTTAGCCACGGAGGACAGTGGCTAAAGCCCATTGAAGAAGCACCCTTTTTCGGCTCGGCTGAAGCCGGGCCCTGATACAAATCAGCGCCTCACGCGTGTTACGTGACGAGTTGGCTCGATTGACATCCCTGGATTGAACGGATGGTTAGCGGTCGTGTTTGCAGACACCGAGAACCGAGTCCCGCCCAGCGGGACGGAAGAAGATAGCCCAGCGCTTCAGCGCTGTATGAGAACTAACTTTGCGCTTCGGAAGTCGAGTGCGAACCGTAGAAAACGAGCGCCACAGGCGCGAAAGAGCTTAGCCCAGCACGTAGCCGAAGGCGGAGTGCTGGGTACGGTGGAAAGTAAATCCGAGTCCCGTAGGGACGGCACATGGCCGGTTCTCACCCAGACTCTTCAGCGCTGGGTAGGGTCGCTTTTAACGATTGAACCCCTTCAGGGGCGACACCCGAGAACGTCGACACGGTCCCCTGGTCTCTACTTCCCTGCCGGGCTGCTCGTTCGTCGTGTCGCTAACAAACATCCGCAGCACGAACCCCGATTCCCAAATCGGAACTCGGCCTCATATCACGTCCATCAAACCCGGCTCAAAATCCACCCTGTACCCTTTACGATGAAAGGTTGGTGAAAAGGACCCCTGAACCGGCTCTGAACCGACCCTGAAATCTCATCGTCCAATCTTTGTGAGGTAGTATGCGAAAACTTCCCGCAGTTGAGGATGCCCGCGCCATCATGACCCAAGGCATGGAATGGGGCGTCTGGAAATGGCTTCTGGAAAAGAAAAGAGTACGTGCGATTGCCGATCAGGCCCGGGCCGCCCTCGATGAGCAGGAGATGAAGGTCAAACTCGGTTGGAGCGACGATCTGAAGATTGCCTACAATTCCCTGGTCGAAGAAAACGGCAACTCGAAGCGGGCGCGTGCGAAGGCCAAAGATAACAATAAAGCGAAGGGCCCCAGTGCCGACACCAAGATCCTGTCGGCGGTGAAGGCCATTAAAGAAGCCGATGACGACGCCTACAACGCCCACGAAGATGCGGAAGATTTGTTCGCTGAAGCGGAAAAGAAAATGAGCACCAGCTTGGCTCGCGAAGCCGCCGGCAAAGCCCTGATCGCCTACGACACGCACGAAGCCGCCATTCGCAAAGCTGAGGCGCTGACCCACTCGAAGTAACTGCCTGCTTCCGCCTGGTCAAAAGACTACCGGAACTTTCGTCCTGCATTGTCCGTACCTCTGGATGTCGGTAATTGCAAACGGCATGCGCGGCTGGCGCGGCCGAGAAGGAGTCGGACCATGGACGGAAACATTGTGGGATTTGCTGCAGTAGTCATGATTTTCGGCATTCCGATAGCCGCGCTGTACACCTACTATCGGGTTCGCAAACTACGGACCGAGGAGCGTCTGGCCGCCATCGCGCGCGGCGTCACCGTTCCCATGGAGCCTGAGCTGTCGCATGCGGCGCGTTCCCGCCGGGCAGGTATCCTGTTGACTAGCGTTTCGATCGGCTATAGTGTCGCGTTCGCGCTGGTCGGACGCGTCGAACCCGATGCCCTGGTCGCGGCAGCATTTGGGGTTATACCGCTGGCTGTGGGACTGGGCTTCTTCCTGGATTCAAGTTTGATTCGGCGCGACGCTCGCGCCTAGAGACTAGTCAACGGCCGCGTAGCTTGTCGGGCTGCGCGGCGACTTCGCTCGGCGATCCTGGATGTAATGGGGATTCTTCGACAGCTATCCGAGGATTTAGCAGAGCGCGGCCCGGTTCCGAGCGACGACTATCTCTCAGGGGCGAAACTAAGGCCTGATCTTGAACACGGTCCCGCATCCGAAGGTCCCCCAGTTGTTAGAGCACTGGTGAATACCACCTCCGGCGGTTGTGCTGTAGAGATTGCCCGCAGCATCGAAGATCAGACCGGCGGCGGGATCAGCGCCATCCGTGCCGTCGAAGCTGTGCAGCACCGTTTCCGTCCAACCTCCGTCTTGCCTGGGCGACAACTCGAACACCGTCCCGCACCTGTTGAAGGGGGGCAACGACGGGCATGTCTGGTGAATGCCGCCACCGGAGGTCGTGCCGTAGAGATTGCCTGCTCCATCGAAGATCAGGCCAGCGGCGGGACCGGCGCCGTCCGTGCCCTGGCCATTACCAAACCCGTGCAGCACCGTCTCCGTCCACAGCCCATTGCCCCCGGTGGGCGACAATTCGAATGCCGTGCCGCCATCGTGAATACCGCCGCCACTGGTCGTGCCGTAGAGATTACCGGCGTCGTCGATGATCAGGTTGCCCATGGGACCACCACCATCCTCGCCGCCACGGCCGAAGTTATGCCGCACCAGATCTGTCCAGCTTCCGTCCTGGTTAGGCGACAACTCGAAAACCGTGCCGTAGCCGACGTCGCCGCCACCGGCTGTGCCATAGAGATTGCCCGCGGCATCAAGAACCAAGCTGGCGCTAGGAGAAAAGCCGTACCTATCAGTGTCGAAGCTGTGTAGCACCCTCTCCGTCCAGCGTCCGTCTTCTCTAGGTGACAACTCGAAAACCGTTCCGCAAGTACCGTAAGCGCAGTTGTTGTGAATGCCGCCAGCTGAGGTCGTGCCGTAGAGATTGCCGGCGGCATCGAAGATCAAGCTGGCGTAGGGGTGAGCCCCGTCCGTGCCATCGCCGAAGCTATGTAACACCTTCTCCGTCCAGCTTCCGTCCTGGTTGGGTGACAACTCGAACACCGTCCCGCAACCCATCCAATCGCACGAGTGAATGCCGCCCTGACTGGTCGTGCCGTAGAGATTGCCGGCGGCATCGAAGATCAGACCGCCGTAGGGATAAGTGCCGTCCGTTCCGTTGCCGAAGCTATGTAGCACTTTTTCTGTCCAGCTTCCGTCCTGGCTGGGTGACAACTTGAACACCGTCCCGCATCCGGTGTCTTGGTAATAGTCATAGCAGCCGTGAATGCCGCCATAGGTAGTCGTGCCGTAGAGATTGCCGGCGGCGTCCATGAGCAGGCTGCCTTGGGAAACCCAGTTGTTGGGACCGTTAATCCCGTCTGTGCCATTGCCGAAGCTATGAAGCACCTTCTCGTCACTAGCCCAGAGGCTGGTCGCAAACAGGGCTACAGTAAGAATCGCCAAAGCCGCATTGAATCCGTTGGAAAATTTCTTGCCTCGCATGATGAGTCCTCCTTCAGCAGCCGAAGGCGTGATCAAGAACTGAAACTGAAGCTAAGGCGTAATCTCGAACACCGTTCCGCATCGGTCCCAGCCGCACCCGTAAATACCGCCGCCGGTGGTTGTGCCGTAGAGATTGCCCGCGGCGTCCCAGATCAGCCCGGCGTTAGGACCAGTGCCGTCTGTGCCAGCAGTGCCTAAGTTATGCAGCGTGTTCTCCGACCAGCCACCGTCCGCGTTAGGCGCTAGCTCGAATATCGTGCCTAAGTTGTAAATGCCCCCATCGTGGGTCGTGCCGTAAAGATTGCCGGCGGCATCGAAAACCACCCCGGCGTAAGGATGTTGTCCGTGTGTGCCGAGGCCGAAGCTATGCAATAGCTCCTCTGACCAGCCGCCACCCACTCTCGGCGTCAGTTCGAACAGCGTACCTAAGCCGTGGATGCCGCCATTTACAGTGGTGGAGTAGAGATTGCCGGCGGCGTCCCAGATCAAGCTCGCCGTGGGATTTTCCCCGTCGGAGCCGGTACCAAAGTTATGCAGCACGAACTCCGACCAGCCGCCGTCCGCCTTAGGCGTCAACTGGAATACCGTACCCAAGTTGTGAATGCCGCCATCGTAGGTGGTGCCGTAAAGATTGCCGGCGGCATCGAAAATCACCCCAGCGTAAGGATGTTGCCCATGTGTGCCGAGGCCGAAGCTATGCAATAGCTTCTCTGACCAGCCCCGGCCCACTCTGGGCGTCAGTTCGAAAAGCGTACCTGCGCTGTGGATGCCGCCGTTTACGGTGGTCCCATAGAGATTGCCAGCAGCGTCCCAGATCAAGCTCCCGGTGGGATTTTGTCCGTCGGCGCCGTTGCCAAAGCAGTGCAATACGAACTCTGTCCAGCTGCCGTCCGCGTTAGGGGTCAACTCGAAGACCGTACCTAAGTTATGAATGCCGCCAGCGTAGGTGGTGCCGTAGAGGTTGCCAGCCGCATCGAAGGTCAAGCTGGCTTTAGGGTTAGCCCCATTCGTGCCGTCGCGGTGGAAGCTGCGCAGCACCTTCTCCGTCCAGCCGCCGCCCTCCCTGGGGGTCAACTCGAACACTGTCCCTCCGCTATAAACACCGCCATCATAGGTGGTGCCGTAGAGGTTGCCGGCGGCATCGCTGATGAGGCCAGCCTGGGGCCCAATCCCGTCCGTGCCATTGCCGAAGTCGTACAGGCTCTTCTCGATAAAGACAACAATCTCTAGTCCGGTAGGGCCGCCGTCGTTATGAACGACGACGTCGAGGGTGTTGGTTCCGACCTGAAACCCGGTGGTGAACGTAAAAAAGGAATAATATCTATAGCCAAACCAGCCAGGGGAACATTGTGCTGGCCTGCCGTTTAGGCTCATACAGGATGAGTAGTCAGCGGCAAACACGCCCGTCAACATGGCGCCGGCGCTGCTGGCTAAAGTGAAGGTTTGCCGGAAGGTATAGTCTCCTACGGGTTCGTTATCACAGGTGCCACTGGGATTGATCCACCAGGAACCGGCCAAAGACCGTATCCAAAAATCACAAAGCGTTGTGGAATAGACACTTCCAAGGGTCACCCCCTGAGGAGCGGCGACCAGCGTGTAGTGGGGGTCGAGTAAATCGCAACAGCCTTGGGTTCCTGTACTGTAAACAATCTGGCCAACGGCAAGGGATGGTGCGATCGCCAGGACCACAGCAAAAATCCCCAGGACTGCCTTCAATCCGATAGAGAGTCTCCTGCCTTCCATAAGTCATGTCCTTTACCTTGGAACTTCCGTGGAAATGGCCGGCGCAGTTGAACGCCTGAAGAAGGAATGCGGAGAGTCTTGTCTTGCTGCTCGCGCGCTCGAGGGGTGGATAAGAAAAAAGTCGAAAATCCTTCCCCGGCTACCAAACAAATTTTCAATCTTGCGGCTGACGCCTGTCAGTGACCGCTGCCGCTCGGGCACGTGATAGTTAGGGATGCCAAAGGCGAAAAGCCTGGAGGGAAGTCTTCTGAGCAGTCGGCTTGCCGAGAATCCCGCAGCAGACGAATCGCGTCCACTACTCTAGATTGCGCCTTGGATTAGGAATAGGTGTTGTAAACAGGCCGTTTCGTAACCGGTCACCGCACACACCAATCGTGGGCGTTTCTGGGCGAGGTCGCCGGCGCGCCGCACACTACAAGCGGCCAACTTGCCCACAGCCCCTGCAACTGTAACCCCCTTAGTCGTAATACTCCAGCCCCAGATGGGTGATCATGTCTTCGCCCATCAGGTGGCGCAGGGTGTTCTTCAGCTTCATCGACTGAATGAACAGGTCGTGCTCGGGATAGAGTCCCGGAGCCGTCATCGGCGACTTGAAGTAGAAGCTCAGCCACTCCTGGATGCCGATGCCGCGCAGGGTCGACGACCGCTTCGCCAGGTCGAGAAACAGCACCAGGTCGAGCACGATCGGCGCTGCCAGAATCGAGTCGCGGCACAGGAAATCGACCTTGATTTGCATCGGATAGCCAAGCCAGCCGAAGATATCGATGTTGTCCCAACCCTCTTTGTTATCACCACGCGGAGGATAATAGTTAATGCGAACCTTGTGGCAGATGTTGCCGTACAGGTCGGGATAAAGTTCGGGCTGCAGAATGTGCTCCAGCACCGACAGCTTCGACTCTTCCTTGGTCTTGAACGAGCCCGGATCGTCGAGCACTTCGCCATCGCGATTGCCCAGAATGTTGGTGGAGAACCAGCCGTTCAGCCCGATCATGCGCGCCTTGAATCCGGGCGCGAGAATCGTCTTGATCAGCGTTTGCCCGGTCTTGTAATCCTTGCCGCAAATGGGCGCTTCCATCTTCTTCGACAGCTCGTGGATGGCGGGAATGTCGACGGTGAGGTTGGGAGCACCGTTGGCGAACGGCACGCCTTCCTGCAGCGCGGCGTAGGCGTAGATCATCGACGGCGCAATGTTCTCGTCATTCTTCTGCATCGCCTTCTCGAGCGCCGCCACCGACTGGTGAGCCGGCCCCGCCTCGATGAAGGTCTCCGTCGATCCGCACCAGATCATGACCAGGCGATCGGCGCGGCTGGATTTCTTGAAGTCGCGGATGTCGTCGCGCACCTGCTCGGCCAGCTCCATCTTGTTCTTGCCCTTTTTCACGTTGGGGCCGTCGAGCTTCTTGACGTAGTTCTTGTCGAACACGGCTTTGCGCGGCTTGATCGACGAGAGGAACGGCTTCACCTGCTCCAGCAGCGAGCGATCGAGCACGCCCGCTTTGCCGGCGGCCGCATACATGTTGTCTTCAAAAATGTCCCAGCCGGTAAAGACCAGATCGTCCAGCCCGGCAAGCGGAACGAACTCGTTGATCTTGGGGAAGCGACCTTCGGTGCGCTTCCCCAGGCGAATGGTGCCCATCTGAGTCAGCGATCCGATAGGTTTGGAAATACCTTTGCGTACCGCCTCGACGCCCGCGACAAATGTTGTCGCAACCGCGCCCATGCCAGGGATCATGATCCCCAGCTTGCCCTTCGACGGCGCGATTTCTCCCGCGCCGGTTTTGCTCTTTTCCTGCGTCTTAGTTGTCGGCATGCTATCAGTCCGTTTCGTGAAGTATGTGTAAACTTATTATCTTCTCGTATCGGCGGGGTAGACGCAATCGTTGGGGCGCGAACGGGCATGTTTGGCTGTTGTGCTGCAATCTGAGGGATTCGGTGGGGGACCATGACAGAAGAGAAAATCGCGGTTGTGACCGGAAGCTCCAGTGGCATTGGCCTGCTGACGGCGGTGGAGTTGGCGCGCAACGGCTATCGCGTGGTGGCCACCATGCGCGACCTGGGACGCAGCGGCCGGCTGGAGGAAGCCGCCCAGAAGGACAGCGTGCGCGATCGGCTGGACCTGCGGCGTGTCGACATCACCGAGATCGATTCCCTTCCCGGCGTGGTGGAGGCGATGGTCCGCGATCACGGGCGCGTCGACCTGCTGGTGAACAATGCCGGATTCAGTACCGCCGGTTTCGTGGAGGACACCCTCCTGCAGGAACTCCGCCATCAGATGGAAACCAACTTCTTTGGCAACGTGGCCATGACCAAAGCGGTGCTGCCGGTGATGCGCAAACAACGCTCCGGGCACATTGTGCAGATCACGTCGGTCGGGGGACGCGCGGCCGCTCCCATGTTGAGCAGCTATGCCGCCTCGAAATTTGCGCTGGAAGGCTGGAGCGAGGCCCTGCGCATCGAAGTGCATTCGCTGGGGATTCGCGTCGTGCTGGTGGAACCCGGCTCGTATGACACGGACATTTGGGAGCGCAATCTGGTCATCGGAAAACAAGCGCTCGATCCCAGCTCGCCTAACAAAGCGCGCAGCCAGCGGTTTGCCGAGTTCGTGAAATCGCGGGCCAGCAAGCGGCGCGATGCGCGCGAAGTCGCGCGCCTGATCGTGCGGGTGGCGAAGGATCCGAATCCCAAGCTGCGCTACCTGATCGGTCCCGACGCCCGGATGCAGATGTGGTTTCGCGCTCTCACGCCCTGGCGGAACTACGAGCGCGTCATGGCAAAGGCTACCAGGATCGATTAGCTGGCTTCCTGGGCCCGAGCTAGCGTGATGAGGTACACCACCGGCGAATTATTGGCTGGGCCAGTTTGCCGTTTTCCGGTAGAAGCGCGGGCCTTCAGGCCCGCGAATAGAGCCTACCTCGAAGAGGGCTTTAGCCCCGGCTCGGTCAACAAGCTTGCTTTGAAAAACACCTAAGGACTCCCGACCACGCCGACGTTGTACTATCCACTATCCACCGCCTTATGTCCTTCCCCGACCTCGCGATCATCGCCGCCTATCTCGCGGGCATCACGCTCTTCGGGCTGCATTTTCGCAAGCAGCAGCGCTCGCTGCGCGACTACTTCCTCGCCGATCGCAACATTCCCTGGTGGGCCATCGCGCTCTCCATCGTCGCCGCCGAAACCAGCACGCTCACCATCATCAGCGTGCCCGGTCTGGCCTACGATACCAACTTCGCGTTCCTGCAACTGGTGATCGGATACCTGGTCGGCCGCGTCATCATCAGCTACCTCTTGCTGCCGCATTATTTTCGCGGCGAGATGTTCACTGCTTACCAACTGATCGAGCGTCGATTTGGCGGCCGGTTGCGCTCGCTCACTGCCGGGTTGTTTCTGGCGACGCGCGCCGCGGCCGAGGGCGTTCGCGTGTTCGCCGTCGCGATCGTCGTGGGCATCGCGCTCGGACCGCTGCTAGGAGGCCGCGGAGAATTCCAGCGCGATGTGATCTCGATCGGGATCGTTACCCTGCTGACGCTGCTGTACACCTTCGAAGGGGGCATGGCTGCGGTGATCTGGACCGACGTGGTGCAGTTGTGCATTTACCTGGCCGGAACTTTGGTCGGCTTGTTCACCATCGTGCATCTGGTCCCCGGTGGTTGGAGCACGATCCACGCGACCGCAACCAGTGCCGGCAAGTTTCGCGTCTTCGATTTCACCCCCGACTTCTATCGGCCCTATACCTTCTGGTCCGGTGTGATCGGCGGGACCTTCCTCACCACGGCCAGCCACGGCACCGATCAACTGATTGTGCAACGGCTGCTATCGGCGAAAAGCGAAGCGCAATCGAAGCTGGCCCTGCTGAGCAGCGGCATCGCCGTGCTGTTTCAGTTCTGGCTCTTTCTGCTGATCGGCGCCATGCTTTGGGTCTTCTATCGCCTGTCGCCGCCGCGGATTCCATTCGACCGCACCGATCGCATCTTCCCTACGTTCATCGTCAGCTACATGCCGCACGGCATTTCGGGCCTTCTGATCGCGGCAATTCTGGCCGCAGCCATGTCGAACCTGAGCGCCGCGCTCAACTCGCTCTCCTCCACCACGATGATCGATTTCTACCTGCGCCGTAGACCTGAAACTTCCGAGGCACGACGCCTGCTTCTGTCGCGCTTTGCGACGATCGGCTGGGGATGCCTGCTATTTGCGCTGGCGATCCTGTCGCGCCAGGGAGGCAAGGTTGTCGAGCTCGGACTAAGCATTGCCTCGGTCGCTTACGGCGCGCTGCTGGGAGTATTTCTGCTCGGCGTGCTGACCCGACGCGCCAACGAATCGGGCGCCATGATCGGGATGGCGGTCGGCTTCGCCGCCAATCTTTATATCTGGCAAGGCAGCACAGTGCTGGCATGGCTGCAACGCATCACCGCCATGCCTTTCCAGGCGCTCTCATTGTCGCGACCGATTCCCTTCCTCTGGTACGTTCCCGTCGGCAGCATCATCACCTTCGCGGTCGGGTATAGTTTCAGTCTGTTGCTCGCATCGCCAAATGACCGCACCCGCATCGCCGCCGGCTAACACCGCAAGACAACCTGCCACCCTCTCGCGCGATCTTGGCGTCAGCCACGCCAGCGCCATCGTAGTGGGAACCATTATCGGCAGCGGCATCTTTCTCGTTCCGTCCGAGATGATGCAGGCCGTCGGCTCGGCCCGGCTGGTGTATCTGGCGTGGATCGTCGGGGGCGTGCTTTCGTTGGCGGGAGCCATCACCTATGCCGAGCTGGGCGCCATGAAGCCGCAAGCCGGAGGCGAATATGTTTACATTCGCGACGCCTACGGACCGCTGCCCGCATTCCTGTATGCGTGGACCTGGTTTGCCATCGCCAAACCCGCCTCGGTAGCGACTCTCACCACCGGCTTCGTCCGCATCCTGGGCACGTTTCCCGCCTTCGCTTCGTTCAATCAAATTGCGATTCGTTCGCCCTTCGCCGTCAGCTACGGACAACTGGTGGCCATCGCGGCTGCGGCTTGCATCACGGCTCTGAACTACATCGGCATCAAGCGAGCCGGCGACTTCCAAGTCGTGTTCACGCTGCTGAAGCTCGCCATCATCGTTGCAGTGGCGCTGCTGGCCTTCACCGCGAGTCAAGGGACGTGGCGCAACTTCGCAACCACCTTCGGTGGTGCCACCGGCGGCTTCGCCGGATTCATGGCTGCGTTGATCGCGGCCCTGTGGGCTTACGACGGGTGGAACGACCTCAACATGGTGAGCGGCGAAATCCGCAATCCCGGCAAGGTGATTCCCATCGCGCTGATCGCCGGAGTTGGCGTGGTGGCCGGGCTCTACATGCTGACCAACGCGGCCGTGCAATATGTGTTGCCCGCGGCCAGCATCGCGGCCTCGCCGCGGCCGGCGTCGGAGGCCACCGCGGTTGCGGTCGGAGCCTGGGGAGCGGCCATCGTGTCGGCGGGAATGGCGTTATCAATCCTGGTCGCGCTGAATGGGACCATCATGAGCGGCGCGCGCGTGCCCTTTGCCATGGCGCGCGATGGATATTTCTTCCGGGCGATGGCCGAGGTGCATCCGCGTTTTCACACGCCCTCGGTCGCGCTCATGGTGCAGCTTGGGTTGTCGATCGTATTGCTGTTGTTTGCGGGAAACTTTCGCCAGTTATTTTCGCTGGCCATCTTTGCTGAATGGCTCTTCTACCTGGTCTCGACTACTACGGTGTTCGTGCTGCGGCAGCGGGAGCCCGACGCACCGCGGCCCTATCGCACCTGGGGATATCCGATGGTACCGGCGATGTTCGTGGCCGCCGCCGCTGTGCTGTTGTATTACACCTTCACGGAAAACATTCGGAACTCAGTATGGGGCCTGGGGGTAATCGCGGCAGGGGTGCCGATTTATGGGTATTTTGCGAAGAGGAGGAAGAAACAACTAGCAACTAGCAACTAGCAACTAGTAACTAGCGACGGGACGACTCAGTTTAGCCCCTTTCAGGGGCACACTAAAATGCGACCCCCGAGGCTAAAGCGCGAACTTGTATGGCCTCCCCGTTGGCACGACTGAAGGTCGTGCCCTGATACAAACCTGAGTTGCGGCTATTTGTGAGATTTTACTAATTACTAGTTGCTAGTTGCTAGCTCCTACGTTGCCACCTTCATCAGTCTTGCCCGTTCATAGACCTTCACATATTCCTTCGCAGAATTGATCCAGGAATAATCCTGCGCCATACCATTGCGCATCAGGGCCTGCCAGGCGCGCTGGTCGCCGCGATACACACTGATGGCCGCCCGCAAGGTTTCCAACATGGCTTCGCCGCTGTATTCCCTAAACTTGAAGCCTGTTCCCTTCAAAGTCCGGGGATCGAACTGTTCGACGGTGTCGTCGAGTCCGCCCGTAGCACGCACCACCGGGACGGTGCCGTAGCGCAAACTGTAAATCTGATTCAGGCCGCAGGGCTCATAACGCGAGGGCATAAGGAACATATCGCTGCCAGCCTCGATCTTATGGGCCAGGGCATTGTCGTAAGCGATCTTGAGCGCGAACTTCTGGGGAAACTGTTTGTTCAGCCGCCGGAACATCTCTTCGTATTCCCGGTCACCGCTTCCCAGTACCACCAGGATCATGTCTTCCAGCGCCAGCCGGTCCGCGACTTGCTGAATCAGATCGAAGCCCTTCTGCGACGCGAAGCGCGAAACGATTCCCACCACCGGCAGCTGGGTGTTCTGCGCCAAGCCAAATTCCTTCAACAGATCGGCCTTGCACAACGCCTTGCCCTTAAGGTCGTCGGCCGAGTAGTGTGCGGCGATGAAGTGGTCGGTCTCGGGATCCCAGGCAACGTAATCCACGGCATTGAGAATTCCGGCGATCGTGCTTCCCCGAGCGCGCAATACTCCCTCCAATCCAAAGCCGTACTCCGCCGTCTGAATCTCCTGGCTATATTTCCGGCTCACGGTGGTGATGAAGTCGGCCATGGAGATGGCGCCCTTAAGAAAATTGACCTTGCCGTAAAATTCCAACTTCGACATAGTGAACAAGTCCCACGGCAGCATGAGCAGCGGAAGGATTTCGGGCTGAAACAGTCCCTGATAGCCGAGGTTATGGATGGTAAAAACGCAGGGTGTCCTGGCAAACGCTGGATCTTCCGCGTATAGAGTCTTCAGCAGGATGGGAATCAGTGCAGTTTGCCAGTCGTGACAATGCAGAACATCGGGAGCGCCTAGAATCTTGCTGGCCTCGAGCACGGCGCGGCAGAATAGCGCAAAGCGCTCGGCATTATCGTGATAGTCGCCTAGTGGAGTACCATACAGCCCTTCACGGTCGAAGAATGGCGGATAGTCGATGAAATAGAATTGCACGCCGGAGTGCACACCGCCGTCGAGCACCGAACAGAAGCGATAGCGATCGTCGAATGGCACCGTAATACTGGGAATAACCGTGGACGGATTGTCGAGCCTGGTTTGCCGGTACCGGGGAAGGAAGACGGTAACCTTGAAGCCCAGGCTGGCCAGCGCCGGCGGCAATGCACCGATGACATCAGCGAGGCCGCCCGTCTTGGAAAACGGGACGCACTCGGATGCCGCGAAGGCAATATGCATGAATCCTCCCGACGCGGGATTGAAATTTCCGCGGGGTATGCCGAACTGCATCACTGAACGAAGTTAGGATGAGCGAAATGCCGGAACAGTTGAGTCTAATTGCGGAATCGGAAGAGGGTCAACGTGGTTAAGACCGCAGCCAACAAGACTAGCGCTCGTAGCGCGAAACGCAAGCCGAAACTGGGACAGAATTTTCTCGTCGACCCGGGCGCGGCCCGTCGCATCGTCGAAGCTCTGGGCGATGTATCGAGTCGCACCGTCATCGAGATCGGTCCCGGTCGCGGCGTTCTCACCGATCTGCTGATTCCGCGTGCCAAGCGCGTGATCGGCATCGAACTGGATCGCGTGCTGGCGGCGCAGCTGCGCATGAACTACGCGACCAGGCCCAATGTTGAAATCCTCGAATCCGATTTCGTTACCGCCGAGTTCCCCTCCATGGTGGGCCGCCGCCCCGGTCCGCTGCACGATCTTCGTCCCACCCAACCGGAAACCGTGGATGTGGTCGGGAATCTGCCGTACTACCTTACCTCCGACATCGTGCTGCGAATTCTGGAACTGCATCCCCACATCGAACGCGCCGTAATCATGGTGCAGCGAGAAGTGGCGGATCGCATTTCCGCCACGCCGGGCAGCCGCGACTACGGTCTGCTTTCCGCCACCGCGCAGTTGTTCGCGCGCGTGGAAAAGTTGTTTACCCTGCCACCGGGAGCGTTCTCGCCGCCGCCGGAGGTGCACTCCAGCGTGCTGCGGCTGACCATGGCGCCTCGGCTGGACGAGTTGCAGGTGGAAGAGGAGCCGTTCATCGCGTTCCTCAAGCTGGCCTTCGCGCAGAAGCGCAAGACGCTGGTCAACAATCTTCGCGGCCCCTACGATCTGGCGGCGATTCGCGCCGCGCTCAAGGCTGCCGGACTGCGTCCCGACGTGCGCGCCGAGGCGATGTCGCTGGAGAAGAGCGCAGCCGTGTTCAACGCGCTGCGAGGGGCGTAGACTTTCCCCAGGCGTTGGACAATCAGACGCGAACCTGCGCTGCAGTTAAACTGGGTGCGAAAAGCATTTCGAGCCGCCGGGGCTAAAAGCCCCTGATTGTTTTGACAGCCTGGAAGCGGACCTGAAGGTCCGCACTACCCTAACCGCTCTTCTTTTATAGCTTTCACAGCTGCGTCCCCACCCGACTGGGAGCCAACATGTCGACCGCAGTTCGTCCGCCCGCCGTTGCCGGCCGGTTCTATCCGGCCAATGCCCAGCATCTTCGCGCCGAGGTAGAAGCCTACATTACCGCGCGGGCTGGTACTCCTGCGGAAGGCAAGATTCAGGCGCTGGGATGCGTAGTGCCACACGCCGGATATATGTACTCTGGACACGTGGCAGGCGCGGTCTATCGTCGATTGGACTTGCCCCGCCGCTACGTGATTCTATGTCCCAACCACACGGGCCGAGGCGAGCCCCTTGCGATCGTGAGCGAAGGCGCGTGGCACACGCCGCTGGGCGACGCCAATGTCGACGGCGATCTGGCCGGGCAACTCAAATCACACATGCCGTTACTCGCGGAAGATTCAGAGGCACATCGCTTCGAACACGCGCTGGAAGTCCAGCTTCCCTTCCTGCAAGTGCTGGCGCCGGGCTTTCGCTTTGTACCGATTACCGTCGGCACCGGCAATTTCGACGCCTTACGCGCGCTTGGCGTGGTAATCGGGAATGTGCTGGCTAAACATCCGGAGCCCTGCTTGCTGATCGCGTCGAGCGACATGAATCACTACGAGAGCGACGAGGTCACGCGGGTGAAAGATCGCCGCGCCATTGATCAACTATTAGCTCTTGAGCCGCGCGGGCTGTACGACGTGGTCCGCGAAGGCGACATTAGCATGTGCGGGTACGGCCCAGCTGTAGTGATGCTGACCGCGGCGCGCAAGCTCGGGGCAACGCAGGCGGAATTGATTCGCTACGCGACCTCAGGAGATGTCTCCGGAGAGAAAGACATGGTGGTCGGCTATGCGGGAATCGCCGTGTGGTGACGATGTCCGCAAGAAGCGGTGGAAGGGCATGGCTTTAGCCGTGCCATAAGGGCGGCATCTGGGTCAGGGCTTTAGCCCCGGCCCCCCCGGCTGAAGCCCTTTCTGATGGATTTCGATTCCACCGGACTACAAGCCCGGCGCCTCCAACGGCTTTACGGCGCGGTTACAGCTGCGCCCCTTCAACGCTCCCCGAATCCGATCTATTCTGCACGTCTCGAAGGCGCGCTCCACCCGGCCGCGAGTTGCTTACTTATGACCTCCGCCGGAGCTGTGACTGCCGGCGCTGGCATGAGCGCCCGTCCCAGACGACGCTCCCATGGGTCCTGCAGCCGCACTCCTGCCGTAGGCGGGCCCGGCGTAGATAGGCTCCCTGAAGCCGACATGCGGCGTCGGAGCCGCAAAAACGTGCGCTGAACTATGCTGGACGACGTTAACTCGTTCTTGTGAGGCAGCCAACGCCCCAGACCTTCCGCCCAGGTACCCCGCATTCGGGCTGACAAACCCATGCGCCGTATTGGCCGCAACCGTTCGTCCAGCAATGACGCTCCCGAAGCTGGGAGGAATACGTCCTCCCGGGACATAAGCCGGCGCTGACGATTGCTTACCGACGATAACTGTCGGCCGGGACGAACTCGCCACAGCCGACGTGGCTGGCGGAGTAGGCGCCGTCCAGCCCGCCGGCGCTTTCGTCACCGTGGGAACGCCATGGAAGTTATTTGCATACCACTGGCCGCCATAATTGTTTCCCGGCAACCACGCCCATCCCGCTCCGTTGATGAACGCCCACGAGCCGTAGTGATACGGCAGCCATCCCCAGGGATAGGCCGATGCCCAGGCGTAGCCCATGCCGGGATAAAACATCCAGGCTCCATTGTTGTACGGATTCCAGCCGAGCATGGAGTTGGCGAACCCATAGGGCTGCCACGCTAATCCGTAGCCGGAGGCATAGAAGTAGTCGCCGTAGTAATTGAGGTCCTGCAAACCGTAACCGCGATTGGGGCCGCCGTTGCCCGCATTTTGAGCATACGTATTGGTATAGGCCTCGCGCTCTTTGTTCCAGGCATCGAACTGTACCGTCTCGATTCCTTTGGCCACGGTGTAGCCTGCTGGATTCTTCGGGTCCAGGGTCAGAGTTTCTCTCTTCGCGACCGTCACCGGTTGCACCTGGTTCTCCAGTTGGACATCACCCTTGAACACCGCTACTTGAACCTGACCAGACGTGGCATCCAGCCGCACGAGCGTGCCGCGTCGCACCAGCAGACTGGGGCCGCCTGCGGTCAGATGAAAGACGTCATCGCCCTTGGCGGCATCGAGATAAACGATGCCCTTGACCACCTCGATCTGGTTGATCTTGGTGCCCGCATCGTTAATCAGCAATTGCGAGAACTTGACTTCGGAATCCTCTGCCAGACGCAACGCGCTCTGATTCTCGAACTCCACCTCGGCCAGGCCGTCGCTGCCCGTGATCAGGCGAACGCCCTCGACGATGGGGGTATTGAGCAGCGCGCGTTCCAGCCCTTGTCCGGTCGCGCGATCCATCTGGACTTGTCCTTCGACCGAACTGAGGCGAACAATCCTGACGTGCGATTCGGCGAGCGCTGCCACCGAAGCTGCGGCAACAACGAACCCGAGGACGGCTGACCATGCAAACCCGGAACGCCCTGTCATGGCTGTACTCCTTGGCCCCGAGGATACCAGTTCCCGATGCTGAGAGGGCAGGCTCGGGAGTCAGCTGGCAAGCCTCGTTGAGGCATTCTCCGCTTAGCCCTATTAGACAGCATTTGCGGTCAGGTTTTAGAAAATTCGTACCGTGACCTTGTGAAATTTTCGTTCCCGGGTTGATGGCCCGGCTCTGTTGACATCCTGCGGAAAGGCCAAGTCGGCTAGCGAACACAGCGGACGATTATCCGAGTCCCGTCCCAGCGGGACGGAAGATCATAGCCCAGCGCTTCAGCGTCTGTTCTGTGTGAGAACTGAATTTTGGATTTGCGAGTGGAATGGATTGATCGAAAATCCCGCCCGTAAGTGCGACTCAGTCTAGCCCAGGACGGAGCCGCCGGCGGAGTCCTGGGAAGAGTAGGAAATAACCCCGAGTCCCGTAGGGACGGCACCGTTTCTCACACAGACTCTTCAGCGCCGGGTGAGCTGCTTTATGATTGAGCCCCCTCGGGGCCGCACATGCGGATGTCCACGGAGCCAAATAGTCGCTATTGCTGGGCAGGATTCTGCGCCGCCAACCCCGTACCGTTCATCGTCTGCAGAATATGCTTCGCCGTCTGGCGGCTGATATTCATCATATTGGGATCATCGGCGATCTTGTGCAGGATGGGAGCGATGACGTGAATCTCCTCCGCCCCGTGGCTGGCCTGCAGATCCTGCAACTCCTTCAACCGGTCGTCCATCCCCAGCTTGTCAAAGCGATACTGAAACGCCAGCTTGCGGCCGTAGTCAATCGTCATCGAGATCGCCTGGAACAGTTTCGTCAGCTCCTCTACGTCAGCGTTCTGCGACCAGTTATACGTCGTCGTCCCCTGCACCTGCGAGGAACGGTATTCCAGGGTCTTCTGGCCGGTCTGCGCAATGTGCTTCAGATGAGAATCCACGTCACCGCGGAAATAGTTCAACTTTTGGCTCAGCTCGAAGATCTTCTCGCGGTTCACCGCCGACATAGAGAAGTCCTGCTGGTAAGGATCGGTGTCATGCGTCTCATCGCCATTGGGAGTTCCGTCGAAATGCGTCTTGCCGTCCGCCTGAACTTCAATGGAATACTTCTGCCAGGGAATGCCCTGCGGCCAGTCGAACCCAAACCGCACCGAGGCCGATTGCTCCCCCGCAGCGGGCAACGATGGGGACGACTGTTGCGCCACACCAGCGAACGCCGAGAGGAACAGGAAGGGGATCAGCCACAGTTTCATTCTGGGAAATTCTATCTGCTGAGGGTCAGATCGAACAATGCGCTTCGGAGTTTCGCGAAAAGATAAAATGATTTTCAACAGCGCCATCGTAGCGGACAGGTGTAAATCGCTGCGGATACGTTTAAATGATTGTGGACAGGTTTGTATCAGGGCACGGCTTCAGCCGTGCCGAAAGCTTCTCTTCTCCAAACGGGCTTCAGCCCCTGCAAACTGTCCTCAGGGGCTGAAGCCCAAACCTTGGCCGCGTGTCGTTCGGCACGACTAAAGGTCGTGCCCTGATACAACCCAGAAACTATCGATCAGACGGCTCTTGGTCGATCCACACATTGCATAACGCACAAACGGGTCGGCAACGATCTCCGACACACGCCGCTCCCGTCCCGCCCTGCGGGACGACTCAGTTCAGCCCAGGACAAGCCCGCCGCAGGCGGACGCAGTCCTGGGTACGCGGCAAATCGAATGTGAGCCCCTCGGGGGCGGCACACCAGAAATCACGTAGCCCTCAGCCAGCCCCGGCCTGTTGGCGCTGCAGGGTGCCGGCGGTATGCAAATGACAAATCGCGATGGCCAGCGCGTCGGCCACATCAGGAGGCTCGGGCGGCGCTGCCAGATTCAGCAGTCGCGCTACCATCAGTTGCACCTGCGACTTCTCGGCTCGCCCGTAGCCGACCACGGCTGACTTGATCGACAGCGGCGAGTAGGCAATCACCTGCAACCCAGCCTGGGCCGCCACCAGCATGGCGACTCCGCGCACGTGGCCCAGCTTCAGTGCCGACTTCACGTTCACCGCATAAAACACATCTTCAATGGCGACCTGCTCGGGAGCCTGCGCCTCGATGATGTCCTTCAGACCTTCGCAGATTTTCTTGAGCCGGAGTTCCAGGGCTTCGCGCGGCGAAAGATGAATCGCGCCGCTGCAAAGGTGGTGCAGCGAGCCCTGAGCATCCTGCTCGACCACTCCGTAGCCGGTATATTCGCCGCCGCAATCGATGCCCAGAACGCGCATTGCCGGGAGTGTAGCAGATCAGGTGCGAGCCCCAGCGAATAACTCCGTCAATCGATCAACTTAGTAACTTGCTGGCGAGCCAGTAATCGACACTGAACTTTCCCGGACCAGAGCAGATCAGCCAGATAAAGAAGAGCACGTACAAGACCTCCGGAAGGTAGAGGAAATCGTCGAGCCAGGTAAGAGGCGCCAGTCCTTTGGGCATGGTGGAAACCGCTTCGGTCAGGGTCGCGACAGTCATATCGATCAATAACGTCACGCACGCCGCGCTCGACAGAAACCCTACGGTCACCAGGGATCCGCAAACGAACTCGACGCCCGCCACGAAATAAGCCATCTGGTGGGGAAACGGGACTTTGGCCTTAACGAGCGTGTCGTAAACAGGTTTCGTGCCGCCGGCGACAAACAATTTGTTTGCCCCGGAGATGGCGAAGAACAGCCCGATCGAAATGCGTACCAGCAGAATGGCGTATTGCTCCAAATCACTGCTACCCAGCAGCGCAAACTGGACCAACCGTTTCCAATCCATCTGTTGTCCCTCTCTCGGAGGAAAGCGCTGTAACGATAACCGATGTCACACCGACTAAGCCTGGCAACCGCGCTATAGCGGCTGTCTGGTTGATTAAGCCGACAGTAGTTGTCGGCCGTCTAAAGTTCTTTCCTAAGAACCTAGAGCTTCGATCCGCACCCGTCAGCGCTTAAATCCGCATCCCGTCCCGCCCGAGCGTTAACCGTACGTGACGTTGGTGCTCTGTCCGACTTCGATAATGTAACCGTCAGGATCGCGGATATAGCAGCGTATTTCGCCGTACTTGGGTATCGGTTCCGTGATGAACTCGGCTCCTCGACTTTTCCACAATTCATAGCACGCTTGAATATCCGCAACCCGGAAATTCATAAAGCTGTTGATGTGATTCGGGTCGGGGACGCTGAGCGTTACCGTCGGCTTATCCGGGGTCGGCCCGCCCCCAACGTTCATAATCATCCAGATATTCGCAAGCTGAAGGTACCCAGGCGCGTTGCCGTCACCCAGGCTCAGAATGCGCGCGCCGAACACCTTTTCGTAGTAGCGAGCCGATCGCTGGATGTCGGCGACGGTGAGAAAATGCGCGATGCTGATCCCCTCTCGCGGGGGCATCTCATAGCTCTTCTGCTCGATTTGTACGCTGCTCATTGACGACTCCAATTCTGCTATCCGCGTTAATCAGGACTTAGCGGGGGTGCCCCAGGTCTCGCGTTTTTCGAGACCTGGGAAGATCTTTTGTGTGTGCCATCCGCCCCTTACCCGGAGCGCTTGGCGGACGACTAAGGTTGCAACCCGTCCGCCATCCATTTAGCGAACAGTTCAATTCGGGATTGCGGCCAGGGACCTTCTCCTGTTGGCGGTGGAGGCGGCATGACCGCGCCGCCGATTCCCCGAATGCGATCGTAGATGGCGGCAGCGTGCTGTTTGACGTCATCGTAACTTTCCAGGTTGAACCCCTTGCGCATGCCTTCAATGTCCCGTTCCGTAAAGAGCGGGCGAATGTCCGCTTGAAAACTTATCGGTTTCATCATTGCGCCTCCCAGATTTGCACGCGCCATTACATCATGAGCGCCAAACGAAATGCATTGGACAAAGCGGAAGTAAATGTCGAAATCCGGCCATTACACAAGCTGGGTCGGCTGCGCGGTCGTAACCAGACAGAAACCATCGCTCCCCGAGCCATGATTAACTCGCCGAGTCGAGGTGGAAAGACTCCAGGTAGGGCTCGACCGGATAACCCTTCGCTTTCCAGGCCGCCAGTCCGCCCTTCAGGAATTTGACTCGGTCGAAATGCAGAGCCCGGGCCCGACGAATAATTATTCGAGCGGTTTTATCGCCCGGGCAGGTACAGTAAGCCACCGCATCCTGCTCTCTTGGAATGCGCGAGGGATTCTCCAGTATTTCTTTGGGGGGAATCCTCTTTGCGCCCGGGATGATCTCCGCATCGGCCAACAAATCGAGCGGCTGGCGAACATCGAAGAGCCGTATCTCTTGCTTTGCGGCCAACAAGGTGTGGAGCGCTTCCGGAGTGATGCTATGCTGCTCCACCGCATGCTCGCCTCGGGTGCGTTGAATCCAAATTCCGATCGCCAGACACAGCACCGCGACCCCAATAGCAATCAGCGCAACAGACACGTCTGATCCTCCTCCCTGCTCTCTGAGAGCAGATTCCACAAGTCAGGAAAAAGATTCTTCGCATGGCGGGCGGCCCAGGCGCGAGACCTGGGCCACCCGTCCCTTTTATAGAACCCGGGGTTTTCTCTCTCGCCCTTTGGAAGAACTGGAGAACTCTGCGAAAAATCTGAGACTTATTCTGCCGCGGGACCGTAACATTCCGCAGGAGGTTGACATGCATGACACAAAGGAGCGGTTGTCTCTATTCTGGCTCTTCGCGTTATTGAACTACCTGTATGCGGACTGTACTGCCCTGTTTGCTATTGTTGGCTCGCCAAATCTATCCGACGCCCCACATTTCCCACCATGGGTTCTGCTGGCTTCATCGGTCTTCATGGAAATACCCATCGCCATGATTGTGGCGTGTCGACTGCTTCCGTTTAGAGCGAACCGGCTGGCGAATATCATCGCGGGTACAATTGTGACCCTTATAAACGCCGGCCTGACCTACATTCCGCCCCTTGTCGGCGCCCGGACGCCCGCTCTTCCTGCGTACTTGTTCTTCGCGACGATCGAAACTGTGTGCACCTCGGTCATCGTCTGGCAGGCGTGGAATTGGTCAGGAGTTGAAGCCAACAGTTAGTTCGGAGGGGGTTATCGCCAATCCGAAATCAGGCTGCCTGGCGAGTAGTTAGCGTAACATCCCATATCACAAGTGACCCATTCGGGCCCGATCGGTTACGATAACGCCTGATCACGACAGTTTGACTGTGGTTTGAGTATCTCCACGCGGATGGATCAGCAGCGTATTTGCAGATTTTGTTTTTGCTTTCCTGTCCTGCGTGCTAGTTTGTGAATCCTCTGAGTGAGCCTCTGCCACGCTCGCAGCAAAGTTCGCTCCAATGAGGTCAATGTGAAAAGAGAACGCCTGACACAGATCGTCCTGGTGATCGTGGGGCTGTTGAATCTGCCCCAAATTTATCTTCTATATAAGGATCTCTGGCATTCCAGCTGGCTTTTGGAGGGGAAGTGCGAGTGCGGACCGATGTTTCTGAGCTTTTTTATTCCGGTCGCGGTCTTTCTACTCCTAGCCGCAAAGAGACCGTCTGAGCATCGCTCGATGATTGCTCTAGCAGCTTGGTGGAACATCTCCCATGGCGCAGTGATGGCTATTCAAACCGTGGAAGCGTGGATTCACGGCGTCCACAGGAACTTTACTGATGTGATCGTAGTCATTGCGATCGGAGTTGTCCTGTTAGCGCTTCTGCCAGCAAAACCAGAGGCAGTCGCGCCGGGAGTTGCATGAACGAGCCGGGTGCCCCAGAGCCTGGCCTGAGCTTGTCGAAGGGTCTCGCGTCTTTCGAGACCTCGGAAGATTGCTTGGTCCGCCACCCGCCCCAGAGAAGAGGCCAGTCCAACGGAACGAATGGAATGCTCACCAGCCGAAGCTCCGAGAGACGACAACTATTCCCCAGTGACAGGTCGCGTTTTCCCAGGTCTCGAAAGGCGCGAGACCTGGGCCACCCCGCCCGTTAATCTTCACGGGCTACGATTCTACGCTGCTATGATTCCAAGTCATGCCAGTAGTCTTTGAGGGGTGTCGGCTCCGCATCGAACGGGCACACGCACACGGCACAGCGCTCGCCCAAGCTTGGAATGAGATTCCGGCCGAAGACCTCTACACTGTTAGCGCAAAGATGAATAGCGATGGGACAGGGAGTTTCCGGCTTACGCGTCCAAAGCCTGTCCCTGCGATCTTCTCCCTCCAACTCGGAGAGGTGCTGTATCATCTCCGCTCCGCTCTCGATGCTGCTATCTACCAGGCTGCCGTCTTGGACTCCGGGAAAAACCCGCCCCCCGATGAGCATCAGTTGGAGTTTCCCATCTTCCCCAAACGGCGTGACTATATCAAGAAGGCCGCTCTCAAGATTGCTCCACTCGCCAAGGAGCGTCGGGACATCATCGAATCGGTACAGTTGCACAACGCTCCAAAACTCCCGCCAGAAGAGAGAGTGTTTAACGGACACAGAAACCTTGTGATCCTGAATGATTGGGCGCGAAAAGACCGCCATCGGAGATTGCACATAGTCGGATCGTGGGTGTCCCGTGCCAACCCGCAGATTCTCTGTCCGCCCGACGTTAAGGTGTCCTCGCTCAAGTTGGTGCACTCTGGATTCTTGGAAGATGACAACGTGGTCGCAACTTTTCGACTGACTGGACGTTGGCGGGGTGTGGAAGTAAAGGCGAATGCTAATCTCGCCACCCAAGTAGCAATCAACGAGGCTCCGCCCCCGTGTGCTCCCAATGACAACCTCGGAAATCGGCTTGCCGGGATGCTGGCCGCAGTCAGCCATGTAGTCAAAATGTTTGAGGATAGCTTCTGACACGTCCGCCGGGTGCCCCAGGTCTCGCGTTTTTCGAGACCTGGGAAGATTGCTTGGGTCCGCCACCCGCCAGGGAGAAGAGGCCAGTCCAACCGAACGAATGGAAGGCTCACCAGCCGAAGCTCCGGGAGACGACAACTTTCCCGCAGTGACAGGTCGCGCTTTCCCAGGTCTCGAAAGGCGCGAGACCTGGGCCCCCCGCCAGGAGTCTTCTAGCCCTTATCGGCAAGTTTGCTGCCTTTAGGTCTGAGTTTCTTTGGCTGTCGTCGCGACCCTTCCTCTCTCGGAACGCGAAAGGTAGCAGTCATAGCCTCTTCAAACCTCCTTGCTTCCGGCCCCTCTTTAATACCCCGCTTTCACCGTTTCCCCCGGTTGTAGATGTCTAGCGGCCTAGGATTAGTATCCTGTCCTACGCCAAAACTGAAAGCTGCCTTACAGATCATGTGCTCGTCAACCACAAAGCCAGCCACCATTTTTCCTGGATCATCGGTACGAGGTTGTGGTATGTCGGTATAGGCAATTTCCGTCTGAACGTCGGTCGGAAATTCTAGATTATGAGTAATGCTGATTTGTCGACTTGTGTGCGGCTCCATTCGATAGATTAAGGCAATCATCAGCGGCCTTGCGTCCTTGTCGCTACAGGCAATAAACGCAATATCGGCAAGTACAGAGCCTTCAATTATCGGCTTTCTACTTTCTTGGGGTATGTTGAAGCTAAAATCCTCGAACGAAGAATGCAACGGCATCCTCATTTTCAGCCTGATCGTATATTGATCGGAGTCGGAAACGTTCTGTACTGTTAGCGGATAGTTCTCGCGAGGTATGGAACCGTCAAACTTTACCGTTCGAGGAGCTACAATCACGGCTGGCTGTGAGCGGACAATAAACCTGTCGACAGACCAGCCGAGTAGGGCAACCGCAATTAACATTGCTATTCTGGCCGCGATTCTCCATCCCTTGATATTGTTTAACCCATTGATGGTCAACCACAGAGTAAACGCTGCCCACGGCCACGCCAGCACAATTAGCAATCTACCTAGGAATTGGTGGCCGCTCACAGCGAACCCCACGCCAGTAAGGAGCAGGGCAATAAATCCCCCGATTCCTCCCCAGAAAGGGTTCTCCTTGAACCATGGGGTCTTTGGAAATATCGGAGGGTTAAAGACTTGTAGGAGCATACCGCTGGCAGAGTATTACAGATTGTTCACGGAGTATATTTGTTCCCGCAACTCCAATCATTGCAATAATTTACTTGTAAGTCCAATGAGAAGAATATTTTAGCGACAAATTCCGGCTAAGTCATTGATTCTACGTCGCGCGCTACTCGGTAACCCATTTGTTTCCAGACACTTAACACTTAACTTCAATGGGGAGAATATTTTAGCGGGAACGTCGTTCCTCCAACTAAATGTTTTCAATAACTTACGTTTCATTAGTAGGGGGAGGGTCTGGGATACCGAAGTCGCGGCGCTGGCGACTCGAATCACTGGCAAAACGTCCCTGATTGCCCGCAATCTTATCGGCGATCGGAGGATTTTCCGCTCTGGCGCGGAGGCGAATTCAGGCGGCCACTGAGCATCAATCCCAAGATTCTGCGATTGCCCGCGTCGCGATGCTGTTCCCGTTAGAGCGAGAAGAACTCGTCGCGCGAGCGGAACGTTTTTGGCTCGGCCATCGTAAACTCTCCCGAGTCCATCGCTGGCGGAAGTTTACTACTTAGCTGCAGAAATCCTGCGATACCGTTAGTATTTGCTGGACGCTGATTGGCAAGCTGCGAGCCGGCGTTGCACCAGGTGGTGGAATCACGGGAAGAACGCTCGCAAGATCGGGAGATCGCTCATGAGCCCTCGGATCGCTCTGTTGCTGTCGCTGCTGGGAATTTCGTTGGCCGCTCCAGCCGCAGCGCAAAGCCCCTTTGCGCCGAAAGTTACCGGGCCGCTGTCGCAACGCGTCGTGGCCTATCAGATCGACGCCAACTATGACCCGCCGAAACACACGGTGGACGCCAGCGAGACGCTGACCTATAAGAATCTGACCGGTCAGCCGCAGGACACGTTTCCCTTCCACCTGTATCTGAACGCGTTTCAGCCGAAGTCGACTTGGATGCACGAAGCGCATCGCGACGGCAACTTTCGCTCCAGCCGCCTGAACGAATGGAAGCCTTCCGATTATGGCGCCAATGAGGTGAGCTCGTTCGAGGTTGTCGGCATGGGCGATTTGACCAAGCAGATGAAGTTCATCTCGCCCGACGATGGCAATCCCGACGACAAGACCGTCTTTCAGGTCAAGCTGCCGCGCCCGATCGCGCCCGGCGAAAGCGTGACCTTCAAGATCAAGTTCAAGGCGACGTTTCCCGAGGTGATCGCGCGCACCGGCTACAAGCGGACCTTTCTGCTCGCTGGGCAATGGTTTCCCAAAGTTGGCGTGTGGTGGAATGGAAGCTGGAATTGCCATCAGTTCCACGCCATGACCGAGTTCTTCGCCGACTTCGGCACCTACGATGTGAAAGTCACGCTGCCCAAGGATTACGTGATCGGCGCAACCGGCGTGCAAGTCAGCGATAACGATAATGGCAACGGAACCAAGACGGTTGGTTTCCACGCCGAGGACGTTCACGACTTTGCCTGGACCGCGGATCCCAACTTCAAGGTCGTGGAGAACACGTTCGACGGCAGCGTTGGGCCGGTGAAGATTCGACTGCTCACCTACGATAGTCATGAACGCGAATGGCAGCCTTACATCGAATGCGTGCAAAAGAGCATGAAGCGCTTCGATGATTGGTACGGACCTTATCCTTACGCGCAGTTGACGGTGGTCGATCCGCCGCACGGCGCAGGCGAGGCCGGCGGCATGGAATATCCCACGTTCATCACCGGCGACAGCGGCTGGTTCATTCCCAAAGGCATTCACCTGATCGATCTGGTCACCGAGCACGAATTCGGCCACCAGTATTGGTATGGAATGGTCGCGACCAACGAGTTCGAGAATGGCTGGCTGGACGAAGGCATCAACAGCTACACGGAAGTGAAGGTTCTGGATAACTTCTACGGCGAGAACACCAGCATCCTGAATCTTCTGGGCGCGCAAGTAGGCGAGCGCGGGCTGCAGCGGCTGGGATACCTGGGTTCAACCGATATCGACTCGCTGGCTCAGCCCAGTTATACCGACATGAGCGTAGGCTCCTACGCAGATATCACCTACGGCAAAACGGCGACCCTGCTGATTTCGCTGGAGACCATCGTTGGTGAGCAGACGCTGCAGAACGCGCTGCACACCTACTTCATGAAGTACCGCTTCAAACATCCCACGCAACAAGACTTCATGCGTACGGTAGACGAAGTCGCCGGGCAGGATCTGAGCTGGTTCTGGAACCAGGCGGTTTACGGAACGCAGGTGCTGGATTACGAGGTGTTGCGCGCTACCTCCGATCCGGTCAACTGGTTTGACGCAAACGCCGACAAGAAAGGCGAGACTACCTACGAGACGCAGGTCATCCTGCATCGCAAAGGCGACTTCATCTTCCCCGTTCTCGCGGAGGTGAAGTTCGACGATGGCGAGAGCACGATGGAGCGCTGGGACGGCAAGAGTCGCTGGGTGCGCTATGTGTACCACAAGAAAGCGCAGGTGGCGTCGGTTCAGATCGATCCGGCGTATCAGGTCACGCTTGACAGCGATTATCTGAACAACAGCCAAGTCATTAAGTCGCAGCGGGCAGCGACGGCGAAGATCGCAACCTACTGGATGTTTCTGACTCAATTCCTGGCTCAGTTTCTGAGCTGGCTGGCGTAGAAGGAGAAACCATGGCAGACAACGAGAAAGGTGTGGTCGCTGCTGGGTTCGGCCTGCTCTGCCGGCGGCAAGGAATCCTGTGGTGGGTTTTCGTGGTGAACTTCGTTTGTGCCGGATTGGGCACGCTTCCGGCCGCATTGACGCTGAATCGCGCGCTGCATCACAGCTTCGCCGGACAGCCGCTGAGCAAAGGATTCGACGTCGGCATGTTCGTCGAGCTGATCCGTGTGCCGGAAGTAAGCCTGATGCACTCGTCGGCCAGCTCTTACCTCTTCGCCTTCGTGTTCTTCCTCTTTATGTTGTTCGTCAGTGGAGGAATTCTGGAGACCTACCGTCAGGACCGCAAGCTCGCGATCGGCGATTTCTTTGCCGCGTCGGGTGCGTTCTTCTGGAGATTCGTGCGGCTCCTGCTGCTCTCGCTGATTCCCTTCATTGTCGTGACCATGATTTATCAGGGGCTGGACAAACTGGCGGACCGCATCGGCGATCGCGCCATTGCGGATCAGGTCGGCATCTTCCTTTCCTGTTTTGCAATGGCCGTGTTCGTGTTGCTGGCGCTGGTGGTGAGGCTGTGGTTCGATATGGCGCAGGTCCGCACCGTGGCGCAGAACGAGCGCCGCATGTGGCGCAACACCTGGAAAGCGTTTCGTATCACCTTGCGCTCGCTGCCCAGTTTGTTCTGGATGTATTTCCGGATCAGTCTGTTTGCCTGGGTGACATTGGTGCTCGGCCTGATGATTTGGGCGAAGCTGCCGCCGACGGCGACGCCGGTCACGTTTGTTCTGTTGCAGCTAATTCTGCTGGCGCAATTGACGACGCGCTTCTGGCAGCTGGCCAGCGCGATGACCTGGTATCAGCGGCACGCCGAAGTAGTCCCTGCTGATTCGGTGGACTACACAACGCCGCAGCCGCAGGAGATCGTGGAGCCGGCGCCGGCGGCCGAACCTACTCCGCCCGAGCCGACACCACCAGTCGAACCTCCGCTGCGCGATCCCGGTCCGGAATTGCCGCCGGCGGACGCGTGAGAACGACCGGGGCTCGGCGCTCAGAGACGGTGTTCTAGGATTCGTTCCACGTCCCGACGACCGTGGAGAATGGAAACCACCTGCAAGGGCTTTGTGTCGGGTCGGTAGACGATGAGGTACGAGTAGACCGGAAAGAATTTTACGGGTTCGTCCGTCAAATTCTTGCGCCAGTGTCCAGCGCCGGGAGTCTTGGCAAGAAAAACAATTCTCTCCCGAATGACTGATTCGACGCGATCAGCCATTTCGATACTGCTTTGCTTTCTGATGTAACGCCAGATTTCAACCAAGTCGGACGCGGCTTCCGGCGCAAGGACGTATCGCGATCTCACTCAGGCTTGGCTTTCAGATCGGCCAGGTAAGCGTCGAGTTGGCCTTCGGGAATTCCTTGGCCGCGGTCCAATTGATCAATGCCACGGCGAATTTTGGTATTGATCGTTTCGCGGTTCTCCAACAACCAGCGATCCTGCTCTTCCTGGGTTTCAAGCAACCGGAGCAGCACTTCCTCAACACTATCAGAACCGGTCGCTTGAAGCTGTTTCTGGATCCTAGCCTCTAAGGAAGCATTCCGGATTTCGATGTTCATGGCTCGTTCCTTGTGCTCTAAACGGCGTAGTCTCCCTTCGATTTTAGCTCATGTTTCAACTACGCTTGTTGCATCTGGCGCCTGATCGCTATTCTTCTTCCTGCAGTCTCGCGATGACGCCCAGATCCTCCAGCGTCGTGATATCGCCTTTGACCTCGCCGCTCGACGCCAGCTCGCGCAGCAGGCGCCGCATGATCTTGCCCGAGCGAGTCTTGGGCAGCTGATCGGTGAAGCGAATGTCGTCAGGCTTCGCCATCGAGCCAATCTCCTTCGCCACCCATTGCCGCAGCTCTTCCTTCAACTCCGGCGAAGGTTGATGTCCCATCTCCAGCGTGACAAAAGCGGCGACTGCCTGACCTTTCATTTCATCAGGACGGCCGACAACCGCGGCTTCCGCGACCTTGCTGTGTGCCACCAGTGCTGACTCAATCTCCATCGTGCTCAGGCGATGACCCGAGACGTTGAGCACGTCGTCCACGCGACCCATGATCCAGAAATAGCCGTCCTGATCCTCGCGAGCGCCGTCCCCAGTGAAGTACATCCCCGGAATATCAGACCAGTACTGACGAATGTAGCGTTCGGGATCGCCGTAAACCGTTCGCAGCATCGCCGGCCAAGGCCGCTTGATGACGAGATATCCGCCCGAGCCGAGCGGGACGCGCTCGCCGCTGCGGGTGACGACTTCGGCGGCGATTCCCGGCAACGGCTTGGTCGCCGAACCCGGCTTAGTTGCAATCGCGCCCGGAACCGGCGAGATCAGGATGCAGCCCGTCTCGGTTTGCCACCAGGTATCGACAATGGGACAGCGGTTGCCGCCGATCACTTCGCGATACCACATCCAGGCTTCAGGATTGATCGGCTCACCCACCGTGCCCAGCAATCGCAGGCTGCTCAGGTCATGCTTCTTGGGCCACTCGTCGCCCCACTTAACGAAGGTGCGGATCGCGGTCGGCGCAGTGTACAGGATGTTGACCTTGTGCTTCTCCACGATCGCCCAGAAACGATCGAATGCCGGCCAGTTGGGCGCGCCTTCGTACATGAGAACCGTCGCGCCATTCTGGAATGGGCCATACACGATGTAGCTGTGTCCTGTGACCCAGCCGATGTCAGCCGTACACCAGAAGGTGTCGTCCTCCTTCAGATCGAAGACCCACTTCGTCGTGATGTAAGTTCCGACCGAATATCCGCCGGTGGTGTGAACGATGCCCTTCGGCTTTCCCGTTGTGCCCGAGGTATACAGGATGTAGAGCGGATGCTCGGAGTCCAGGGGTTCGGCCGGACAATTGTCGCTGGCCTTGGCCATCAACTCGTGCCACCAGTGGTCGCGGCCTTCCTTCCAAGCAACTTCGGAGCCGGTACGCTTGTACACCACGACGTGCTTCACTGTGGGACAGCGATCCATTGCCTCATCCACCGCAGCTTTCAGCTTGACTTCGCCACCCCGACGATAGGACCCGTCCTGCGTGATCACGGCCACGGCTTCCTGGTCGGTAATGCGATCGACCAGCGCGTTCGCCGAGAACCCGCCGAAGATGACGGAGTGCGGAGCCCCGATGCGAGCGCACGCAAGCATGGCAATCGGCAACTCCGGACACATGCCCATGTAGATGGCCACGCGATCGCCGGCCTTGATGCCCAGCGACTTCAGTACATTGGCAAACTTGCACACCTCGCTCAGCAGCTGCTGGTAAGTGAGGGTGCGAACTTCGCCGGGCTCGCTCTCCCAGATAATGGCAGCCTTGTTCTTTCGCCAGGTCGCGACGTGACGGTCGAGGCAGTTGTAGGAGAGATTGATCTTGCCGCCCAGAAACCATTTCGCCCACGGAGCATTCCATTCCAGCACCTTGTCCCAGGGCTCGAACCAGTGCAACTGCCGTGCGATGTCGGCCCAGAAGCCTTCCGGATCGGCTGCAGCGTGCGCGCACAGCTTGTCATAGTCTTCCTTGGTGCGAATGTGAGCGTTCTTGCTGAATTCTTCCGGCGGTGGGAAGCTGCGGGTTTCGGTGAGTATGGAATCAATATTGGGACCGACTGCCTGTTGCGTCGTGGACATCGACATGCCTCCGATAAATGCTAGTGAGTTTGCCTTAGTAAAGTAGTGCGCGGCCCGGCCTTTATTTATGCGTTCTAGTTGCGAACTGCCGGGTTTGCCGAGCAAACCTGACAGAGTTTTTCTGCGCGGTTACAGCGGGCCCAAATGAAAAGCTGTGATCACTGCTCCAGAGTCGAGAGGTCGCCAATCTCCGCTCCGGTTTCCTGCGCCTTCAGCAGGCGGCGCATGATCTTGCCGGAACGTGTCTTGGGCAACGCAGTGACGAATTTGATCGCCGACGGGGTTGCGATCGGACCCAACTCTCTCCGGACATGCTCGATCAGGCTGGCGGTCAGCGTATCGGATGCGAGATGGCCGGAGCGCAGTTGAACGAACGCTACAATTGCCTCTCCCTTGAGTGCGTCGGGGATACCGATTGCGGCGGCCTCGGCAATTGCCGGATGCGAGACCAGAGCGCTCTCCACTTCCGCGGTTCCAATGCGATGTCCGGCGACATTCAGCACATCGTCGGCGCGGCCGATCACCGAGATGTATCCGTCCTCATCCTTGGTGGCGAGATCGCCGGTGATGTAGCAGCCCGCAAGTTCCAGCCAGTCTTTCTCGAAGCGAGCCGGATTGTTCCAGATGGTGCGCATGAACTGCGGGAACGGACGCTTCAGGATCAAGCGTCCGCTCACGCCCGGAGGTACAGGAGTGCCGTTGATGTCGACCACATCGGCTTCACAGCCGGGAAGCACCAGGCCGGCCTTGCCGGGACGCATCGGCATCGTCACCGGCGTTCCCAGTGCTGGGCCGCCGAGTTCGGTCTGCCACCAGTTATCCACCACGTAGCCCCACTTGCCGTCACCCGCGATGTAGGTCTGCGCCCAGCGCCAGGCCTCAGGGTTCAGCGGTTCGCCGGCGCAGGCCACGACTCGCAAGCTGCTGAGGTCGTACTTTTGCGGCAGAGCTTCGCCGTAGCGCATGAACATCCGCAACGCTGTCGGTGCGGTAAACATCTTCGTGACGCCATACTTTTCCACGATCTGCCAGGCGATCGACGGATCGGGAAAGTCGATCGCGCCCTCGCGGAACAGCGTGGTCACGCCGGCACAAAGCGGCGCATACACAATGTAGGAGTGGCCCACGATCCATCCGATATCCGAGGTGCACCAGAACAGGTCGCGCTCGCCGACATCGAAGAACGACGCCAGATGATACGTCGTGCCCACCATGAAGCCGCCGTGCACGTGCACCACGCCCTTCGGCTTGCCGGTCGTGCCTGAGGTGTACAGGATGAACAGCGGATCTTCGGCGTCCATATCTTCCGCGGGACACTCCGGCGGAAACTTCATCAGTTCGCGGAAATCAACCTCACGAGCGCTGGCGGGCGCGAATGCATTCGGATCTCGCGTGAAGACCACGACCTTCTCTACCGTCTCCAGGCCGTCGAGTGCTTCGTCCACAATGCCTTTGAGCGGGACAGACTTGCCGCGACGAAAACCGGCATCGCCGGCGATGACCACGCGCGCCTGCGCATCCTCCACGCGATCGCGCAGCGACGAATGTCCCAGGCCGGCGTAGACCACAGAGTGGATCGCTCCAATGCGCGCGCAGGCCAGCATCGCAATCGCGCCCTCGATGGTCAAAGGCATGTAAATGATGACCCGGTCGCCTTTCTTGACCCCCAGCGACTTCAATCCATTGGCGAAGCGGCAAACGTCGCGGTACAGCTGGCGATAGGTGACAATGCGCTCCGTCCCATCTTCGCCCAGCCAGATGAAAGCTGCCCGATTAGCGTTCTCCGAGTTGGCGTGACGATCCAGCGCGTTCACCGTGATGTTGGTGCGCGCGCCGGTAAACCATTGGTGGTGAATTCCATCCCACTCGAAAACCTTGTCCCACGGCTTGGTCCAAACGAACTGCTGGGCGACATCGGCCCAGAACGCATCGGGATCCTGTTGAAAGCGTCTTAGCTCGGCCGGCCAGTCTTTCACCAGCGCTTGATCCTTGACGATGGCTGGAGCGGCGTATTCTTCGATCGCCGTCTTAGTGGGCGCTGCTGCTTCAGCTAGTTTGGTCGCGGTTCCCATGAAATCACTCCTTGCAAACCTCGAAGATCGAATCATCTATCGAATTATGTCCCACGAAGGCACTTAACAACGGCGCGGAGCTAAAGGCTCCGGCCCAAAAAAATCAGTTAGACGTGCTTTGGGCGGCGAGCCAACAGCTCGGCAACCAATGCCACCGCTGCTAGAACCGCAGCCGTGTAGAACGCCATCTGATAATTCTTGTACTTGTCGAACAACACGCCGCCGATTCTGGGGCCGATAATTCCTGCCACGCCCCACGCGGTAAACAGCATCCCGTAATTCATGCCGGCATTCTTGGCGCCGAAGAAGTCCGCCGTGGCCGAGGCATTGACCGACAGCTGTGTGCCGTAGCACCAGTACACGATAAACACCATCACATACAGGAAACTGACGTTGCTGCCCGCCAGATAGAGCAGAGGCATGGAAATCATGGAAATGGCAATCATCAGTCGTAGGACGTTTAACCGACCCAAGGCATCCGACATCCATCCCGACAAGATTCGTCCCGATGCATTGCCGGCCGCGCCTACCACAAGTCCCATCGTGGCCAGAGCTGCGCTGGAGATGTGTACGCTCTTGGCGAACGGCACCAATTGACTGATTACCATTAATCCCGCCGAGGTTCCCAGTGCGTAGGCAATCCACATGAAGTAGAAAGCCGGTGTGCCCAGCACTTCGCTGGGCGTAAATTCCTGCGTGGTAGCGCCGGTCTTGGCGGTCGCAGGTGCTGGCGTCCATCCCGCAGGCTTATATCCGGCGGGAGGATTCTTCAGCAGAAACGCGCCAATCACGGTCATGACCAGGAAGATCGCACCCAGAATCATGAACGTGGTGTGCACGCCATAGGCGGGAATGAGCTTCAGATTCGCCAGCGGCCCGAACAGCGCTGATCCCGCGCCATACCCGCCGACAGCCAGCCCGATCGCCAGCCCACGCTTGTCGGGGAACCACTTGGCCATCACCGGAATCGGCGTGGCATAACCGAAGCCGTTACCCAAGCCGCCAATCACTCCGAAGCAAACGAACAGGTAGGTGAGGCTGTGGGTGAAGCTGCACAGGAAGAACCCGAGGCTCACCAGCACCGCTCCGGTGAGCGACACCCAGAAGGGTCCGAACTTGTCTTGCAGCCGGCCGGCAACGATGAAGCTCAGGGCGAAGACCACTACCGCGATAGTGAACACCATCGAGGTGTCGGCGCGCTTCCAGCCAAACTCCTTCTCCAGCGGAGCCACAAAAACGCTCCACGCGTATAGAGTGCCCAGGGCGATGTTCATCATCAAGCCGCCGAACACCCGCCACCAGCGATTCAAGCCGGTGCTGCCAATTTCAACGATTTCCACCGTTGGGGTCGCTACTGTCGCCATGTTATGTCTCCGTTCGTGCAGAGCGCGGAGCGGCAAGCGCCACACTCAGAGCTGAGGTATCGAGGAATTCAGGGCCTGGCAGTACTGAGGCGCCCGGCATACAACGGCCTGCGTGACGGCCGGCGCCCATTTTCGACATCACCGATCTGACCTCCACGTAGCTGTGAGCTATGAACCATCCTCGTCTGGCCTGGGCGGGACCGAGCCGAGCCATTAACCGTTGGCGGGAAGCGACGTGGGGTAAGAGGAGAGTGGTCAGATTCCATCCTGACGGTGCGTCCTCGCCCTCCGGAACTGTTATTCCGGCAGCCCGGCAACGAATCTGAGTTCGCCGACCGGGTCCGACAGGGTAGTGAAATGAGACCTTCGCTTCCCGCCTTTTTGAGCCGTTGTGGGCGGGATTGTCCTTCGGGAGGCGGGCCGAGGTCTGTGACCTGAGATACGGCTGGGTGTGATGTGCATCACGGGAAAGGCGTTTGCGAGCTGCACAGAAGCCGGAAGGCAAAGGTTAGCTCGGGGCAGACCTATGGAACCAGCACTTCTGGCTCACAAGCTAGCACAAAGGCGAGGGTAGGCTCGTGGGCTCATAGCTCCATAAATCCTACTAATGGGGGATGTTAGAGGGGGGTTAAGTGATAGCATGAGGGGTAGCGTCGGGAGGGAATGTGGGATCACCTTACGGCTTTGAGCTGGTTGAGAATTGTGTTATCTGCAAGCTGCGAAGCGACAGCTTCTTCTGCTCTCTCCCTAAAGCTGCATTGGAAGCCTTTGACAAAATCAAGTACTCGGCCTCCTATCCCGCCGGAGCCATCCTGTTTGTGGAAGGTCAATCGCCCCGCGGAATTTACATGCTGTGCAAAGGGCGAGTGAAACTCTCTACCACATCTGCCGAAGGCAAGACCCTGATCCTAAAAATTGCGCAGCCGGGAGAAGTGCTGGGGATGCACGCCACTGTATCCGGAACGCCTTATGAAATCACGGCGGAAACCGGTCAGCCCTGCCAGTTGAATTTCGTCAAGCGCGACGACTTCCTCAACTTCCTGCAGAAGCACGGCGACGCTTGTTTGAAAGCGGCGCAACATCTGAGCAAGGATTGCCAGAGCGCCTATCAGCAGATTCGCAGCCTCGGCCTTTCTCACTCGGCGCCGGAGCGACTGGCTCGTCTGCTGCTGGAGTGGACCGCGACCAGTCACGAGCAGGCCGAGCCGAAGGTGAAGCTGGCGCTGACGCACGAGGAAATCGCACAGATCATCGGCACCTCACGCGAGACCGTGACGCGTGTCCTTGCGGATTTTCGCAAGCGGCAGATCGCGGTACTGAAAGGTTCCACCCTTACCATCCGCAATAAATCGATTTTGGAGAAACTGGTCGGGGCTTAGTCCGAAGCAATAGAGCATCCGCGAAGGCACATCCATGCGATGTGCCTTTTGGTTTTTGGGTCTGGTTAGCGTTGGATTGATCGCGCATTTGTCGAGAGTGCTATTTCGCTTGTCCGACGCCTGCGGGCGTCTGGTGCCGATGGGATTCGACGGCAGATCTTGCCAACCGGATCATTTCCGGGAAACGGTGAGCCGCGCCGGGCGACAGTTGATTGCTGAGATCGAAGGACCACCCCGCGAGGGTGATGCTCATGGCTTGCGGAACGTCACCGTAAAGTTGCTCGGCTGCCGACAGCAACGCCGACGGCGTCAGCTGGTGGGTGAATCCGCTCGGCCCCGGCTGAGGCGCCAGCCGCGTGCGGCGAAGCGTACCCGGCTCCTCGCCAATGGCTGCGTCCAGAAAGAGCACGAAGTTGCTTCCCGCAACGTCTTCCGCCATCTCGGGCGTAAGTTGCTGCGAGGCAATCACTTCCACGTCGGGAGCGTCGCGAAACAGTTGTTCCAACTCATAAGCCGCGCGACATCCCACGGCATCGTCGCCACGCAACATATTTCCGTAACCAATAATCAGGGTCCCAGGCACCTTCAACCTCTCCAGAGTTTGGCTGGCTTCTGACATTCTGCCGCCGAAGATCGTCGGCAGGACAGCTTCGCATCCACCATCCATATCGTTTCCGCGCCGGTCTGGCTGTGCGATGCCTCACGTTACAAGGTGATTGCAAGTCCGAAACGGGGCTCTCAGCAGATTCGGGGAAGCTGCTCGCCGCTCAACATGTCGACGATACGGTCGGTCCCCAACAGGGTCTTCATCGTGACCAGGCCGGCTGGCCCGTCCAGCACCGTTCCAATGCGAACTGCTTCCCTGCTCACCGCGAATCTTCGCAGGATGGCGATAGCTCGCTCTGCCTCGTGCTCAGGCACAAAGGCTACAAAGCGGCCTTCATTGGCCAGGTACAGCGGATCGAGTCCCAATATCTCGCACGCTCCCGTGACTTGCTCCCGCACCGGGATGAAGGCTTCTTCGATCGCATGCCGGGTCCGGCGGCCTCGGCAATCTCAATCAGCCCACTGCTTAACCCACCGCGGGTAAGGTCGCGCAGACAGTGAATCTCAACGTCCGCGTCGAGCAATGCTTCAATCGGATCCCACAATGGGGCACAGTCCGACTCCAACCCGCCTTCAAAGGACAACCCCTCGCGGGTGGCCATGATCGCAATACCATGGCGACCAATGTCTCCGCTCAGCAGAATGGCGTCGCCGGGACGCACGTTCTTCGGCGAGATGGAAGCATTCGGCGCCACTGCCCCGATTCCGGCAGTATTGATGAAAATCCCGTCGCCCTTGCCCTTGTCCACCACCTTGGTATCGCCGGTGATGAGCTGTACGCCGGCGATCGCGGCTGAAGCGCGCATTGACTCCACCACGCGCCGCAGCGTTTCCATCGGCAGACCTTCCTCCAGAATCAGCGCTGAGCTGAGATAAAGCGGAAGCGCACCGCACATCGCCAGATCGTTCACCGTTCCATTAATAGCCAGGCTGCCGATGTCGCCGCCGGGAAAAAACAGCGGTCTGACAACGTAGGAGTCGGTGGTAAACGCCAGCCGGGTATCGCCTACGCTGAAGGTGGCGCCGTCGTGACGTTCCCTCAGCATCTCATTGCTGAAGGCGGGCAGCAGCAAGTCCTTCCAGCAGCTCGTGCATGCGCCGGCCGCCGCCGCCATGCGCCAGTTGCACTCGATCGAGGTCACTCACCGGGGTTGGGCACTGCAAGCGAAACTCTTTCACCTCACCCATTACGACCACCGTCCACTGCGGCGTCGCTCACCGTCCGTAGCCGCCGGTAGCGGTAATACGCGGCACAAGCTCCTTCCGAGGAGACCATGGGAGCGCCGAGGGGATGGTCGGAGGTGCAGCGCTCAGCATACGCGGAACATTCCTCCGGCTTCTTCGCCCCCTGCATAATCAATCCGCTGATGCACTCCGGATCTTCCTGGGCGGTGTAGTCGGACAAGCCGAAGCGCGTCTCGGCATCGAAATCGGCGTAGTCGGTAGCCAGCCCCAGACCGCTGCGAGCAATGCCTCCAATGCCGCGCCATTTGCGATCGACGACGCGAAACACCCTGGCCACTAAACCCTGGGCCGGCGCATTTCCCTGGCGGCGAACCGCCCGCGCGTACTGGTTCTCCACCTCGTACCGTCCCTGCTCCAGTTGCTGCACACACATGTAAATGCCCTGCAGCAGGTCAACCGGCTCGAAGCCGGTAACCACGATGGGCACGCGATACTTGGCGGCAATCGGGTAATACTCGGTGTAACCCATGATGGTGCAAACATGGCCGGCAGCCAGAAATCCTTGCACGCAATTTGCCGGCGAACTCAGGATGGCCTCCATCGCGGGTGGGACAAGCACATGCGAGACCAGGACCGAGTAATTCTTCAGGCCGGTCTGCTTGGCGTGATAGACCGACATGGCGTTGGCGGGCGCGGTGGTCTCAAAACCGACGGCGAAGAACACCACCTGCTTTTCCGGATTCTGCCTGGCAATCTGCACGGCGTCCATGGGCGAATAGACAATGCGAACATCTCCGCCCGCCGCTTTGACGCCAAACAAATCGACCGGCGAAGCGACGTCCGGATTTGGACTCGCCGGCGTGCAGGAGCCGGGCACGCGCAGCATGTCGCCGAAGGAGCAAAAGATAACGTTGGGCTGCGCGGCGATGCGCAGGGCTTTGTCGATCAACTCGACCGGCGTGACGCAGACCGGGCAGCCCGGCCCGTGCGCCAGCGTAATCTGCCTGGGAAGAAGCTCGTCGATACCATACTTGACGATGGCGTGCGTCTGTCCGCCGCAGATCTCCATGATGGTCCACGGCCGGGTGACTATGTGCGCGATGTTGGCGGCAAACTGTTGGGCCGCAGCCGCGTCGCGATACTCTTCCACATACTTCATGCTTCCACTGCTCCCACTTCCAACTCGCTTAACTCGTCCATCTGCTTCAGATATTCGAAGGTGCGCAGCGCTTCCGCCTCGTCCAGCAGGCTGATAGCAAACCCGACGTGAACGATGGCGTAGTCGCCGACCTTGGCCTCAGGAACGTAGGCCAGGCTGACCTCTTTCACGATCCCTCCGAAGCTGACCCGGGCGGTACGGGCAAAGTCTTCCCCTTGAATGCTCAGAATCTTTCCTGGAACAGCCAGACACATGGCAGTGCTCCTATGTTTTAAGCTTAAGCGAATGAGTCACATGTGTCTGTGATGGATGACCGGGGTGTTTGGTCGCTGAGTTGGGCGGCTGTACTCGGAAATGTGGCTTAGAGATCCTGCCAGGCCGAGCGATCTAACCGGTTCACGCTGGGGTCATCGGCCCGGTAGCGCACGGTCACTGACCGATGAAGATGAAATTTGTGCCGGGCGGCTGCCACCCGCTTTCTTGGAAAAAACAAGGGCTGCCAAAAACTTTCGCCGGTGTAGGGGCCATCGTCGCCCACTGAAAACTCATAGGCAATTGCCAACCTAAACGTTTCGAAACCGCGGCTGCGCTTGATGCGTTCAATGTCCGCTGCAGTGACCTGACCTTCGGTGTAAGGCCAGCGCCAGGACCAGAGAAAAGACACGGAATCGCGCAGATCATCGAACATGTTCGCTGTTTAAAGGAACGTTACTCAATAATTCGCTACGACGGCTTCTTCTTCCCCGGCAATCCCGCAGGATTTTCGTGGGTGCGTTCGCGGAAGCGAGCTTTCATGCCGGTAGCCAGCGAGATGGCGCTTTCGCCATATTTCTCCCGCAGTCGATCGGCGGCGGAGAGCGCCTGGTTCCACTTCTCGTGTGCGCCCTGTCCAGCCAGGCTGATCTGCTCGCTCTCGTCCTCGAAGTGCGACACGTGAACGCCGAGGAGGCGAATCGCGTCGCCTTTCCAACTGGCGCGAAAGAGCTCGCGAATCGTGGCCAGCACCTCAGTATCGATCGCGGTCGGATTGGCCAGGGTGCGGGCACGCGTGATGGTGTGAAAGCTGGAGTCACGCAGCTTCAGTTGCAGGGTACGAGCGTGCAGCTTCTGTTCGCGCAGGCGGCGGCAGACCATTTCTGTCAAACGCGCCAGCGTGGATTCCAGCTGTTGCGCGTCGGCGGTATCGTGCGAGAAGGTGTGCTCGTGGCTGATGGAGCGTGGGCCTTCGTCTTCGCCGATATCGGCATCGAACCAGCCGCCGGCATCGAGCCCGCGCGATTTTCCGGAGAGCGCCACTCCCAGCGCGCCAAAGTTTTGCTCCAGCCAGCGCTCGTCGTGCGAGGCGAGATCGCCCACCTTGCGAATGCCTTGCTCCTGCAGGCGTTTCTCCATCACTTTGCCAACGCCGGGAATCTTGCGCACATCCAGCGGCGCCAGGAATTCCACTTCCCCGCCAGGCACAATCCACAGCACGCCGTTGGGCTTGGCCTGATCGGAGCAAACCTTGGCTACCAGCCGCGAGGTGCCGATCCCGATGGAGCAATTGAGTTGTGTCTCGGCCTTCATCGCGAAATGCAATGCGTGGGCGGCTCGCATCGGCGGACCATGCAGGCGCTCGGTGCCGGTCATGTCGACGTAGGCTTCGTCGATGGAAACCATCTCCAGCTTGGGCGAGAAACGGTTCAGTACTTCGTAAACTTTGCCGGAGTACTCGCGATAGCGGTCGGGATGGCCATCCACGAAAATCGCCTGCGGACACAGCTTGGCCGCGGTTCGCAAAGGCATAGCCGAGTGCACCCCGAACTTGCGCGCCGCATACGACGCAGCCGACACCACCCCCCGCTCGTTCGGCCGCCCTCCCACCACCACCGGCTTGCCCTTCAGCGACGGGTCAAACACTTCTTCCACCGAGACGAAGAAGGCGTCCATGTCGACATGAAAAATTGTGCGGTGCGCGGCGGGCATGCTGAGCGCGATTGTAATCCAGGGACCACTACGTTGGGGTGTCGGCACACGGAATCCGACCGAATCTCGGGAGGGGCGGGAAAAGGGTAAGCGTCCGGTTACTCTTTCAATTACCCATAAAGTCAGCACCGATGGTTGCCCCCAGTTCGATATCAGTGAGACGGGACAGGCCTCTCCACATGACCAAGTTGCCGGGTGGAGAATCGGTAGCACGAGCGAGATAGCCCCCGAGTTGTGCCACCTTGGTTAGATAAGTGGAGAGTGTCTCTTTGCGCCTGCGGGTAGGCTTGTCTTTCACCAGTGCATCGAGCAGCCGAAGCTCTATCCTGGTGAATGCCAGTTCCGGTGGAGCCTCGGGTGCCGCGCGGTTGATCATGGTCATCCAGAAGATTCGCCAACTCAGGATGCAGAGGACCGCCAACAGATTTACCAGCCGCTCCGCCGTTCGCAGCTTCGCCTGCTCTGCCTTGCAGCCGGACTTCAGGATCTTGTGGAACGTCTCGATCTTCCATCGCATGGAATACCAGACCAGTTTCTCAACGGCCTCTTGGCGCGAACACACCGGCAGGTCGGTGAGCAGTTTCCAGTGGATTCTGTCCCGTCCGTGCGGCCTGCCTCGTTCTTGAGCGTGGATGGCGGTGAGAATCAGTTTCGGGTAGTTTTTTTGCTTGCCCATGGGCGGAAGAACTACCAGACGACAGTAGCGAATCTCCAACACGGCCTCGGACAACTCGCCTTTTTTGTCTCTGACCTGTATGCGGTGCAGGCCTTGAACGCGCACCTGCTTCATCTCCTTGCCGATCGTGCTGGTACCGTCTCCGGCGAGGCGGTCGACGCAGGTGCGCACCAGAAAGTGGGTGCCCATCTGCTGGGCGGTGCAGAACAGTTCGTAGATGTCGCTCTCGCGATCGCCGATGTGGACACAGCGCTGGGGATCATTCAACAGGGCGCTGGACTGCCTCAGGTTTTCCAACCAGCGGACGCTCTCCTTCTTTTCGATGGGGACGCGGGTGGGGTTGATCTTCTTCTTCAAGGCATTGCAGCCATGAAACTTGTCTCGGGTCCAGAACTTGATGGCCACCAGACCCAGCGGCAGACCTGCCAAGGTGACCGCTAGACTGGAGTGCATGGAGATGCCGCAGACGGTATGGTGGCGCACACGGCCCAGATTGTCCCGGCCCGCGGTTGAGTCGTGAAGAACCCCCACAGCGGTCACATCGTCACCCCGGTAAATGAACTCTGTCGTGTCATGAAGAATCAGAACCGGCCCGTCGCTGGCGGCAAATCGCTCACGGGTGGACGGAAAATGTCCGGCCAAGATCTCTTCTTCGCTAACCTTGCCGTTCGAGAAAAAACGATAGGCAGCCTTGGTGTTCGCCCAATCCTGGCAAACCCATGGGATGCTTCCACCTAGGCCGTCGGAGAACTGCTGTAGAAGCTTGCGAAATCGCTTGCCCAGCCGCACATCTCTGAATTGGGAGTCCGCAAGTTCTTGATCAATCCAGACATCGCTCCGGGAAGTCGTGCAGCCGAGATCTTGCTCAGCCCACCTCAACCGTCCCTGCTGTTCGTTCATGACGGCAGTTCAGCATCCGCTATGCCTGTCGCATAAGTGCTTACCCTGAGGCTGAACCTATTTCACAAACCGCCTACCCCCGACCCATCCAGCCAGACTTGTGGGTAATTGAAAGAGTAACCGGACTTTCAATTACCCACAAAGTCAGCACCGATGGTTGCCCCCAGTTCGATATCAGTGAGACGGGACAGGCCTCTCCACATGACTAAGTTGCCGGGTGGAGAATCGGTAGCACGAGCGAGATAGCCCCCGAGTTGTGCCACCTTGGTTAGATAAGTGGAGAGTGTCTCTTTGCGCCTGCGGGTAGGCTTGTCTTTCACCAGTGCATCGAGCAGCCGAAGCTCTATCCTGGTGAATGCCAGTTCCGGTGGAGCCTCGGGTGCCGCGCGGTTGATCATGGTCATCCAGAAGATTCGCCAACTCAGGATGCAGAGGACCGCCAACAGATTTACCAGCCGCTCCGCCGTTCGCAGCTTCGCCTGCTCTGCCTTGCAGCCGGACTTCAGGATCTTGTGGAACGTCTCGATCTTCCATCGCATGGAATACCAGACCAGTTTCTCAACGGCCTCTTGGCGCGAACACACCGGCAGGTCGGTGAGCAGTTTCCAGTGGATTCTGTCCCGTCCGTGCGGCCTGCCTCGTTCTTGAGCGTGGATGGCGGTGAGAATCAGTTTCGGGTAGTTTTTTTGCTTGCCCATGGGCGGAAGAACTACCAGACGACAGTAGCGAATCTCCAACACGGCCTCGGACAACTCGCCTTTTTTGTCTCTGACCGGTATGCGGTGCAGGCCTTGAACGCGCACCTGCTTCATCTCCTTGCCGATCGTGCTGGTACCGTCTCCGGCGAGGCGGTCGACGCAGGTGCGCACCAGAAAGTGGGTGCCCATCTGCTGGGCGGTGCAGAACAGTTCGTAGATGTCGCTCTCGCGATCGCCGATGTGGACACAGCGCTGGGGATCATTCAACAGGGCGCTGGACTGCCTCAGGTTTTCCAACCAGCGGACGCTCTCCTTCTTTTCGATGGGGACGCGGGTGGGGTTGATCTTCTTCTTCAAGGCATTGCAGCCATGAAACTTGTCTCGGGTCCAGAACTTGATGGCCACCAGACCCAGCGGCAGACCTGCCAAGGTGACCGCTAGACTGGAGTGCATGGAGATGCCGCAGACGGTATGGTGGCGCACACGGCCCAGATTGTCCCGGCCCGCGGTTGAGTCGTGAAGAACCCCCACAGCGGTCACATCGTCACCCCGGTAAATGAACTCTGTCGTGTCATGAAGAATCAGAACCGGCCCGTCGCTGGCGGCAAATCGCTCACGGGTGGACGGAAAATGTCCGGCCAAGATCTCTTCTTCGCTAACCTTGCCGTTCGAGAAAAAACGATAGGCAGCCTTGGTGTTCGCCCAATCCTGGCAAACCCATGGGATGCTTCCACCTAGGCCGTCGGAGAACTGCTGTAGAAGCTTGCGAAATCGCTTGCCCAGCCGCACATCTCTGAATTGGGAGTCCGCAAGTTCTTGATCAATCCAGACATCGCTCCGGGAAGTCGTGCAGCCGAGATCTTGCTCAGCCCACCTCAACCGTCCCTGCTGTTCGTTCATGACGGCAGTTCAGCATCCGCTATGCCTGTCGCATAAGTGCTTACCCTGAGGCTGAACCTATTTCACAAACCGCCCACCCCCGACCCATCCAGCCAGACTTGTGGGTAATTGAAAGCCTCGCCGGACGGTTACGGAAAAGGCGCGGTGACCCGTGACGCATCCCGGGGTGGGAGCGCTGGCCGCACTGGGGATAGTGCTGGCCTTGGGGCGATGCGAACCGTTTCGCTTCCGGCTGAAAACGCGAATGGGCATGTGGATGTGGTCAGCGCGTGGCGACTTCCACATCTACATGCCCAAATGACGACTACCGGGAACGGCCAGCACAACTGGCGGTTAGACGAACTCTGGATCCAGCATAAAACGCCGGTTCGATCAAGGGTACTTCGAGGCTTCTGTTCTGGAAGAGTCAGGGACTTCGTCGGATTTTGGGTTGAGCGGTATGCAGCAAGTTCCGAGGGCTATTTCTATACTGGCCTTGGTAAGACAATCTAGTGCACGGCTCAGACTTAGAATAGAAGCCGACACAACGGATCTAGGCGTTTTAAGATCCATGGCATGCTTATTCATCAAACGAAGCTGAGTCCCCAGTTTGGAGGTCATGTCCAAACATTCGGACAGCTTACTCTCGAAGTCGTTAATGGAAGGCATAAGGCCGTCCGTAGTGGGATCGCCTACTGCTTGCCAATGCCGTGCCAAGGAGGGCTAGTAATTCTGCACGCGCACCTCATCTTGCAGCGCTAAGTTTGGGCTTCCGCTCTCCGCCTACTCTGATCAGGTCAGGGCATCCCTATACCTGCACGTCCTACTGGTTATCTAATGCGCGTTTTCTTATCGTTAAAGCTAACTTGCGCAGGACGCAAAAGAGCGTGTAATCCTCTTCGCCGGGTACCCAAGTTTCAGGTTGGAGCAAAGACGTAGAAATCAGCGAACGACGTCTGTTCTGGATCGGAAGGGTCGTAAGGATAAGCGTTCTTTAAGGAGGAGTGTAAGCGCCACTCCGGCTGGTTCTGTTCAACCCAACACGTGAACTGTCGATGCCGCACGTGTTTGGCAGGCCAGGCTTGATCCATATTGCTGGAATAAACAATCACGAACTTCCGGCCAGATGCAAAAAGCTGCCGCATGTAGGTGTCGAACACCTGATCCTCGACCAAATGGTAGATCACGTCGAGAGACAGGGCGAGATCCGCCTTGATGCCGGGTTCCACGCCATCCGACTGCAGAAATCGCTTGGATGCATCAGCGGCAAAAAGAACGCGGCACATTTCCACCGCCGTTGCAGAAATGTCGACCCCGGTATAACTGGGGTAAACCGCCAACATTAGTTGCGCACCATCGCCGCTGCCATATTCGATGACGGATGAGATCTGATGCAGCTCTACAAATCCATTCAGGAAGTCCGCCTTAAATCGTGCCAGCCGGTCATAGCTGCCCGCGCCTGAGTTACCTCCACTCCGGTAGCGCCGATCCCAGTAATCAGACGAACTTGTGAAGCTATCTCGTCGACCGCGAAGATGTATGAGCGATGGTCCGATGACCGGTAACGTCCTGACGAACTTCTTGATTGGATCGATCACGTCTTTTCCTTATTGCGCTTAGTCACTCTGGAGGTTAATTTCTTACCTCGACGGGCGTTACCGATGCATTTCGTCGCCACAACAGGGTGAAACTCAACTTGAACAGCCCGGCGACACGATGCCTCAATTCATTTTGTCGGGCGACCACTCAGAGATGCGGACCCGATCAAATAGTGTTTGTGTTTCCCAGTTTCGAAGCCCTCTTCATATCCCTTCTGGTAGCTCAATGAATGGGAATACGGATGCCTCCGTAGGCTCCCTGATTTGCCGTCCAACAGACCCTGTTTGAAGCCTTTGCCATAGTCATAGCTTGTCATGTCGGAGTGATGGTTGGGCATTGCGTAGGACATCGTGCTCGAACTTTTAAATGGAGACGATGGTTCGGTTTGGGCAATAGCAAATGTGGCCGTCATAACAAGCAATAACGCGCCAACCAATAGACGAATTGATCGAATCGCTTTCATGATGTTCTGCTGCCCCGCTCGAGATGTAGAAATTGTGCTGGCTCGCCGCTGCTAAGGTATTGGGCTGAGGCCTAGTTGGGAGGTGTCGTGGTTTGCGGTGCTTCCTCCGGAACATCGTGAAAATCTGGTTCAGCGGCAGACTTATCAGGATTGACATCGCGAAAACTTGGCTCTGCAGGGTTGACGGACTTCCATTGAGGTTGGGTAGGAACGGGCGGAGCTTTGGTTCCCCACTTCGGCCAAAACTCGATCTGAAATCCTACGGCAACGTCCTTCTGGGTTGAGGCTGCAAGGAACGGTATCTTGTAGTATTCGTATTGCACAAACCCCTGGAACATCACCTTCTGATTGAGTGCCCAGGTAGCTGCTGCCTTAAAGTCATCTTGGCGGCCGGCACCAGGAATAAAATGGGGTGCAAGCGTATGGTGTATCCAGGAAAGCTGCACCGTACGGTCCGCGGCAAACCAGTAAGTCGATGCCACGCTTAGCGCCGTTCCGTCTCGTCCCAGCAAGCTACCGAGCATCATGCCGTTCTGGGTATAAGAATCGTGATACACCGTATTCCAATAAAAGAAGTGCCCATTGGTATCGTTCGCATCGTTATTCGCGGGTAACTCCGTAAACCCTCCCTCTAAGCGCAGATCAAGTCTGGGGAGGTAGGGTAGCCTTGAGAAATATATACCAGGATTCCACGCGGCACGGCTCGGATTAGCTAGAGGGTTGGGATCGTCATCGCTAAATGCGTCATTGTAGAGCGTAACCAGATTTCGCAAACCGGGCAGTTGCCAACGAAAGTCGAGTCCACCTCTGCGATCACCGGGATCGTTGGTAACGCTATTCGAATTTTTCGGCTGATCACCAACGCTGAAGTAAGTCTTCCCCAGGAGGGTCCAACTGAATGGCCTTCCCACGCCTGTCCAGACCGTAGTGCGCGAGAAACCTATTTCGAAATCTTTAAACGGCATGAAGCTAAACTTTTCGCCATGGAACCAGGGGGACGGCGGATACTCATGGCCCTCCATCCTCGCCATAAACGCCTCAATCCGTATAGGTCCAAGAATGCGCGACACGCCGGGAATATGCATCGGCACGGTTCGGTCTACGTTGATCATGAACATGGGGTTAACATTGTTGGTGTAAAGCATGGCAGTGGTCTGATCCGGGCCCCACCACAAACTTTCGCTGCCGGCGCTTATCATCCATCCCCGGAAGGTTGCACCGCCATAGGTATCGAGCAGTCGGATTTTGTTCTGCTCGGTGAAGTCAGGCAACACCGCTTGGGGTACCGCGTCGATCTTGGCGAGGCTGCTGGCCACCTGGGGTGAGTAAGCCTGCATGGGAGCAGAATATTCATATTCTCCCTGCAGTTCGTAGGACAACATGTTGTACTCGCCGTGCGATATCCCTCCGGTCACATTGTTGAACCCCTCCCCATAGGGCCGTCCGTCATCGTTCCAGATGGTCTGTCCGACGTGAAATCCGTCGCGCAGCGGCGTGCCGCCAATCCCTCCTATACGAGTGTAGACCTCTTCCAGTTGTAATTCCTTGTTTTCCAATTTCTCCGCCAAAACATCAAGTTCGGGCGCAAACTCGATCTCCAACCGCGAGACCAGTTGAGCGGATTGCTGGTTGTCGTTGTATTTCGATGGATCCTGCTGCCGGGCATAGAGAAGATCGGCACAAGCCATGCGAGTCCAGGGCCGTAACCCGAAGAATTGCTCCGGTAATGCCCCCATCGAGATGGCCCGCTCTATGGCCGGGTACGCCCAGTGGTCGAGCGGAAGGTAGGTGGAACCGAGCGATCTCTGCGCCGATTCGCTTTGTGACCATGCCGGAGTTCCTACTGCCGCCAGGCATAGTAGTACCCACACAAGTACGGATATTTTTGGCATAATTTGGTCGCCAGATAGTGCTCTGCACAGCCTGGACAGGACATGGGTATCCGCCGCTTCTTTCCTGAGTAAATGGGCTCGCGGCCTAGGAAGCGAATCCTGCGGATGACCAGTCCTGATCCCGGGAATCGATGAAGCTGAGGGACCGGGTAGAACTTTCGGCTGGTAACAGATAGCAGGCCCTATGGAACGGCCATAATTCCTTGATATATCGCGGCCGAAGCTGCGGACTGAGTGATAGCTGGAGGGTGATAGAGAAAAGACTTTACACCATTCTGTGGGATGTAAACGATGTCTTCTGCCTGAAGAACGAGATCGGGTTGCTTGCCTTTCAGAATGCGTTTCAGATCGACATCTGCCTCTTTGAGGCCTGTGCCGGTTTTCCGAATGATACGTGTCTTGTCGGCTGACGCAGTGGGATTCACTCCTGCCGCCAGGGCCACAGCCTCCAGGAGGGTGATCTTGCCGCTGTTCTGCATCAGGAAGCCACCCGGACGGCCTACGTCCCCGAGGACATATACGATTCCAGCTTTCGGGATGTAGATGGTATCGCCCGGTTGAACCTCAACGTCGTTGGACAGGAACTGGTCAGATTCGTTTGGGATGCCTACGGTAACCGTGTCCTCGGTGCCTATGCGGTGCTTGATGGTGGCCTCGGTAGACGCGAGGGGAGTCAGACCTCCGGCCTCAGAGATCAGGTCCGTCAAGCTACGCGGACCAAGCACTGGATAGACGCCCGGGTGCGCCACCTGGCCCAGCACGGAAACCCCTTGCGTGGCGTACTCCTTCTCCAGGATCTCCACATGGGGATCGTTGACGAAGTTGCGATTGCGCAATTGCGTCTCGATAAGCGTTTGCGCTTGTGGGATGGTCATACCCGCAAGGTGGACCGTTCCCAGCAATTCAATTTCGGCATCTCCGTCATGGCCGACCCGAATTTCCTGACTCAGCTCTGGAACATCAAACACCGTCAGATCCAGCAAGTCGCCTGGACCAATCTTGACCTGGCTCTCGGCGCTTTGGGCGGCGCCGACCGAAGCGGGCGCTTGTTTATCGGCTGCGGCAGTAGGTGTCGATCCCTCGGCAACCTTTTGTGTACTACCTTGAGCTGGTGTACTACTTTGAGCTAAGGCTAGCGGCACATTGACGGCCAGGCATAAGACGACCACCGGCAATACCCGAATGTGTCTGCAGATCTTTCTCAACATAATCGACTCTCCTGATGGTAGGCAGACTACGATTCCGCCCCAAGTTGTTCGTGATATCCGGCCGCATATTCCGGCCCATAGGAGTAACCATAGCTGTAGCGATAATCGGGGGAAGACACGTCTACGGCATTCACCAGCACGCCGGCAACATTGGCGCCTACGCGATGCAGCAACTCGCGCGTCCTTATGAGAGACTGCCGGCTGGTCTGGCCGGAGCGAACAACCAGAACCACAGCATCCGCTTTCGAGGCAAGCACGACAGGGTCGGTCACAGATAAGACGGGAGGGCTATCGATCACGACGTGATCGAATTCTTTACCCCACTTTTCCAGAAGGTCGGACATGCACTTAGAGCCGAGAATCTCCGCTGGGTTCGGCGGACGAATTCCGGCAGGAATCATAAAGAGATTCTCTACATGGGGAACTGGGAAAGTCACCTCTTCCGAGGTCGCATTTCCGGTCAGAATCGAACTCAAGCCTTTGGTACAGACAACTCCTAAGGCCTCGGCAACGCTTGGCCTGCGCATATCGGCGTCGACCAACAGCACCTTGGAGCTCTGCTTGGCTAACACCACAGCCGCGTTGATACATGTCGTACTTTTGCCTTCTCCAGGCAAAGCACTGGTGATGACAACGACTTTGGGAGGAGCCTCTGCACTGGACAGAAGTAACGAGGTTCGCAACGCCCGATAAGCTTCTGCCACGTGCGAATGGGGCGAGGCAATGGTCGCAATCAGGGCCTTCTCCGCAACCCGGTCTCTCGCCTTAAGCGCCCACCGTGCCCTGCCGTGCCCATTGTTCGTGAGTAAAGCATACGGAACAAAACCCAGAGCCGGCATCGACACAGCATTCTCAACGTCCTCAGGAGTGCTAAGGGTGCTGTCGCGATTGTCAATGACAAATGCGAACGCCACTCCGAAAATCAACCCTGCCAGCGTGCCCAGCCCGAGGTTGAGCGGATAATTGGGACGCGCCGCTTTGGCTGCCGGCCGCCCCGGATCGACCACGTCAATGTTGGTAGAGCGCAAGCCGGCGAGAACTCCGGCTTCTTTCAGCTTGCCTAGCAAGTCTTCATATAGATCGCGCCCCGATTCCGCTTCCTGTTTCAGAATGGTGTATTGGATAGCGGCGTCATTTAATTTGTTGGTTTCTTCTTTTTGGCGATCGAAGGACTCCCTCAGCATGTCTTCGGAACTCTTGGCAGCAATGTAATCGTTTTTCGCGCGCTCGGCTATTTTCCCAGTTTCCTCGTGGATCGAATTTTCCAGATCGACAATCTGATTCTTGAGTTGAATCACGCGGGGATAGGCCGCTCCGAACTTGGTAGTGGCTTGTGCATATTGGGTTTTCAGGTCTGCCTGTTGCGCCCGCATGGACTGCACCAGGGTCAGGGGATTGCTGCTCGGAGCCGAGGCTCCCCCCGCCCCATTCATGGTCATCATTCCGCTGCTGGCCATGCCCGAGATCAGTTCCGGATCGCCGGTCTTCGCCAGCCGATATACGGCTTCTTTGGTAATACGGTTTGCCTCAGCCGCTGTCAGTTGGGTGTTCAGTTCTTCCAGCTTGGCGAGAATGACGTTATTGGCCTCGTCACCACCGATAATCCCGTTCTGCTTCTGGTAGTCCACGAGTCGCTGCTCGGAGTCTTCGACTTGTTTCTTCAAGTCATCCAGCTGCTTGGAGAGCCAGTCCGAGGCCTGCATCGTGGCCGAAAAGCGCGTCCGATAGTACTGCTCGAAATAGTCGTTGACCAGTGTATTGGCGATCTGGGCAGCCATTTCCGGATCGCGATCCAGTACGTGCACCTCGATCTCTCGCGTGCCGGAAACAGTCTTTACGCTGATATTCTTGTGGTAGCGCTTCAAGACCTTTTCCCTTCGGAAACGCGCTTGTTCCAGGGGCAGGTTCTTCTCCGCTTTCAATTCGCTGGGGGTAAAGGACCCGTACGTGGTTTCATAGTCCGGCTGTTGCTCCAGTTTCAGCTCTTTGATGACCTGCAGGGCCAGCGTATCGCTTTCCACGATATTGGCTTGCGTTTGCAGGGTTATATTGGCATCCAGCCCGTCAGTGCTAGCCGACATCATTCCACCCATGTCTTCCAGCCCGCTGAGCATGTCGGATTGCTCTTTGTTGATTTCGATGGTCGCTACCGCTTCGTACCTTGTCTTCATGATCAGCGACAGCGCCAGAGCGGCCAGGACACAGCCCACTACACAGCCGATAACTACCTTCTTGCGTTTCACCAGAACTCGCCAGAACTCCTCAAATGAGAAGTCGTCCGGCTCTCTCATGTCACGGGAGGCGAAGCTTGGCCATGGGTGCCCTCGGTGGGGACCAATTTGAGATTCGGATTGACGAACGATACTCTCTGAATTCATGACATCTCCTCCTGCGGGCGTTTTTCTGGAAAGCGACCTACCCGAAAAGCAACTCCTCCTTGGGAGGTTCACCATGTGGATCAAATCTCCGGCCGAAGCGCTGGAGGCCGACAAGATAGATGTAGGCCGGATTTAAGAATACGTAACGGCGCCACAGACGTTTCGGCTCTTTCATAAGTCGGAACAGCCATTCCAAACCGCAGCGTTGCAGTACCCCGGGAGCTTGCGCCAGCGTACCTGCGATAAATGGAAAGGCAGCCCCGATCGCAATAATCGGAATGGATAGAGCTTCGCGGTACTCATATGCCCAGACTTCCTGGCGAGGGCAACCCAAGCCCACAAACACAATTTGGGATCCGGAGCGGCGTATCTTCTCCACCACTGCAACCTTCTCCTCGGGCGATAGTTTACGAAAGGCTGAAGGTGATGAGCCTGCGATCAGCAAATCCGGAAAGCGCTTGGACAATTCGCGTTGCAGTTGTGACAGGATGACTTCTGTGGTTCCGTAAAGATAGACAGGAAGCTTCTCTTCGGCGGCCCTTTGCAGTAGAAGCAACGTTAGTTTTGGGCCGTACACCCGATCCTTGAGGCCGGTTCCGTACAGAAAGTTCAGCGCCCATCGCACTGGCTGGCCATCGGGCACCAACAAATCAAATCGATTAAGCCGGAACCTGTGCTCGGCGTCCAGCGCACCCGTCATGGTTCCGTGCACGGCGAGAGCCGATACCACAAAAGGAAGCCGTCGTTTAGCAGCCGTGACCACGCGATCGACAGCGGCCTCATAATCGACAGCATCGATCATGATTCCCAGCAGGCTTTTCTTTCCACCATCCATCATGCGGGTACCTTTGCGACCAGCTGCCCGCTCCAGCGATCCACATTATTCTCATAGATTTCCTGCAGGATGCGGGGAACATCATAGGTCAGCCGCCAATTGGGGTAGTCTTTTTGAAATTTACGAACGTCGCTAATCCACCAGATGTGATCGCCCTGGCGATTGCCGTCTGAGTACGTCCACTGGAGCGGTCTACCGCTGATTTCCTCACACAACTCGATCGCTTCTATCATGGAACAGTTACTGAACCGGCTACCTCCCATGTTGTATACGGCGCCCGACCTGGGACTCTGGAAGAATTCGTCGAACGCCCGAATCAAGTCGTAGCTGTGAATGTTGTCGCGGACCTGCTTCCCCTGGTACCCGAACACGCTGTAGGGAATGCCCGAGACGCAGCACTTCATGAGATAGGCCAGAAATCCGTGCAGTTGCGCCCCGGAATGGTTGGGGCCGGTAAGGCAACCGCCACGGAAGCAGGCGGTATGCATGCTGAAGTATCGGCCGTATTCCTGCACCATGACATCAGCCGCAACCTTTGACGCGCCAAAAATGCTGTGCATGGACTGATCAACGCTCATGGTCTCGTCAATGCCCGTCTTAAATTGGTGGCTGGGATCGATCTCCCAGCGCTTATCGCATTCCACCAGCGGCAGCAGATTAGGAGTATCGCCATACACTTTGTTGGTTGAAGTGAAAATGAATACCGCCTCAGGAGCAAACTGCCGGGTAGCCTCCAGCATATTCAGCGTGCCGGTAGCATTGACCCCAAAATCGGTGAAGGGTTCCCGAGCGGCCCAGTCATGCGAGGGCTGTGCGGCCGTATGTACAACCAGCTTGATCTCTTTCCCATAGCGCTCAAAAAGCTGAAAGACAGCTTCACTATTCCGGATATCCAGGCTGGCATGCAGATAGCCGGGACAGGAACTCTCGAGCCGCTGTCGTACCCATGAGGTAGACGCTTCCTGTCCGAAGAAATAGGAGCGCATGTCATTGTCGATGCCGACGACGCCCAAGCCTTTGGCGCTGAAGTATTGGGTTGCCTGCGAGCCGATGAGACCAGCGGAGCCGGTGATGATGGCGATAGCCACGACTGTGATCCTCCGTGATGTGTTGGTTTTGGACTACGGGCGAGTCGCGCTAGTGAACTAGCACCGGCGACTCGCTGACCGATAGGGGACTACGAGCTTCCCGGCTGCTGCCGTCGAGGCTATCGACCTGCTTGGCTTGCCAGCTGGCAGGAATGGTGAAGGTTAGGTTGCGATCCGGATTCCAGAGAATCCAACTGCTCGAGCTACCCCGCGATAACTGACAAACCCAGGTGCCGCTGTTGTCGGTCGTACATGATTTCATTGTGGCGCCGACTAGCCATGCGTACGTGGTGGCATAGGCATGGGCCGCCGGCGTCAGGGTACGGCTGTCGTCAGCTGTCATCTGCAACGCTACCCACCAGTGGTTGTCCCACGAGTACCAGTAGAACCGCGACACACCAGCCGCCCAGTTCAGCACGTAAGCGCGTGCCACATAAGCTGCAGCACTCTCCGGCGTGAAGGGCTGGGGATTGAAGCCGTTTCCCCATCCTGCCTCAGTGTTCCAGATCGGCTTGGAAGCGATCCGATTGTCGGCTTTGACCTGTTCGACGCTCTTGATCATAGGAACCACGGCTTCCGGGGCGGCCCGCACGTAGAAGTGAAATCCGATTACATCGCAGTAGTTACCGGCTCCCAGCTTGAGTAGTCTGTTGAGCCATGGAACGTCTTTGGTTACCGACGGTGAAACGACGACGATGGCAGGATCTACCTGTTTCAACGTCTGATAGGCTTCGCGGCTCAGCTGCACCAACTGCTCCGGAGTGCCGGTGTAAAACATGGTCAGGTTCGGCTCGTTCCAAATCTCGTAGGCAGCGATCTTGCCCTTGTAACGGGTAGCTACGGTTCGAACATAGTCACGCCAGTCGTCCATCGATTTAGGTTCGGCGGCGTTTCCTGGGCGATACACCTGCTTCTCGGTCGGGCGAGCCGAAGCCCAGGCCGGAGTCTGCCCCAAGGTCAGCAGCAGTTCCACGTGATGCTGCTCGGCCAAAGCGACATATTGATCCAGCAGTTCGAAATGCCATTCGCCTTTGGCGGGCTCCAGCTCGAACCAGCTCACGCCTGCATCCCACAAACGCCACGAGCCGAACGGAACTGCCGGCCAGGGAGTAACCGGCGTCGCAGCTCCGGCAGGGCGCGTACTGCCTTGGGTTGGCTGATATATCCCGGCTTTGGCGGCTTTGTGGATGTGCATTCCGAAGTAAACCGCCGGAACTTCGGCAGAGGGCGGCCGGAGGGGCGCCGCGGTCTGCAGTGTCCAGCCATTCACAAGACCGATGATGAGGGTCAGGATTAACATTGTGGACAACTTGTCATTGCGTTGAATATCTCACGCTGGTACTAGCTTGCTAGAAGCGGAGACGAGCAATCGTGAGGCCGGGGGATGGGCCACAGACGCTGCTGCCTGCGAAGGAATAAGTCAGGGGATTCGCCTAGCCGAACCAGCTTTGTCCCGGGTCGATTGTATAGGCACCGCTTGATGAAGGCCGACGGAAAGGCTTGGAATCCCAGCATTGTTTGCTTTGCCGCTGCGGCGTATCGACGCGCCCCTACGTCGCTGACAGCTGCCCGCATGTGTTGCCGAAAACGCAGATAGCGCCGGTCGACCATAGCCGCCAGTTCGTCGGCAACATCGGTAGAACTAAGCGGTTGCCGATCCCATAGCTGCGAAAGCAGCAGATACTGTATGTACAGCATGTTGATCGACTGCACCTGTACATTTCGTCCGCAGATGCTATTGCAATTCAGGCGGTGTCCCACCAAGCATTCCGGAATAAACTGAATATCGTGATGTAGCGCCATCCGCCAGTAGAGATCATATTCTTCCACGTGCAAATCGAAGCGGTAGGCTCCCAGCGCTCTGGTCTTGGCCACATTCAGCACCACGGCTGGATGGCAGATAGCAAGCAAGAAACCTTTCCTAGTGATAGCTCGAAGCACATCTGGACTGGATTCGGTTGTACGCAACTCTCCAAGGACATGTCGATCCTGGTAATGCGCCGCCTTGGAGTAGAACATTCCGGCATCTGGAAATCGCGCCACGTATTCGGCTATTCGTTCAATTCTCGTCGGGAAAGAAACGTCATCCGCATCCTGACGCACCAACCAGGGAGTCTGAACAATATCCAGCATTCGATTGAGCGTTGCAGTCAGGCCGCAGTTGCGCTGATGTACGATCGTAAGCCTCGGATCGTTTATTGCTTGAAGATAGTCCGCGCTGCCGTCTGTGGATCCGTCATTGATCGCAACCATCGCGAAGTCCCCATAGCTCTGAGCGAATAAGCTCTCCATGGTTTCCCTGAGATGGGGCATTGCGTTGTAAACCGGTATGCCAACCGTCAGTTTAGTACGCATCTTCTTACCCGAGAACCGTTGCGAGATTCTTTCGAATATTCTGCGGAACCCACATGCCGAAGTAAGTAAGAATGTCCCGCTTGTCCGGAGTTCCCCGAGTAACCATTTCTCGCAAAAGCGGGACAAACTGGCCCCAGGCTCTTTGAGCCGCGGCCTGGTGGGCGATTTCAGTAGCGACAAATCCTGCATACGCGCGCTGTGTAAGCAGCGACCTGTGTTCGTGCAGCCACTCCAGGGAAAACCGCCAATTCGTGGTGTTGCTTACGGATCGATGCTCATGCCGGAGATTCCATATCACGAGCGGTTTTTTCACAAAAATGAGATCTACACCCGGTTGGGCAACGGCTCGCAAAATCCAGTCCAGATCCTGGTGCTTGCGCATGCCACTGGCAAAAGGCACCTGTTTTAGAAAAAGCCGGCTCGTCATCAAGGTTGATGTCTGAAGAATGCCGTCTCCGTAGGTCCACGAGGTCCGGTTAAATAGATACTCTGACAACGGAGAATGTGGATCTTTGCGGGGCCAGATGCTTTCCGACTTGGGCGTTCGCGCAAATAGCCGACAAGACACAATCGGCCATGTCCCGGAACCCTGGTACGAGGCAGCCGCTGCGATCTGGCATTCAATCTTTGGTGTCAGCCACTCGTCGTCGTCATCTAAGAAGGCCACCCATTGCCCCCGTGCATTGTCGGCTCCAATATTTCGTGCATTCGAACCGCCAACCGGTTCGGCCAGAGGAATCACCCGAATCCTCGAATCTTGGATTTGCTGCAGCACTTCATTGGAGGGAGTATCCGGGCCATCAACGACGACAATCACTTCCAGTTCTTTATAGCTTTGCCGTAATGCGCTATTGACCGCCCGCATTACTAAAGACGGGCGATTCCTAGTGGGAATAACGACGCTGACTAGCTCAGTGGACATTTCGATTTGACGTTTAGCAGAGCGAGAGATTCGAATCGTAAGCGGCCTCACGCGCAGGAACGCGGGCAACTTCGGAGTAGATCGTCTCCAGCGCGGCAGTTTGCCGCCCTAAGTCAAAGTGGTTTACCACCCGGTGGCGGCCGGCACGGCTAAAGTCCCGCCAAAGATCTTGATTGTGAAGCAGCATAGAGATTCGCTCGGCCAGCCCCTGCCAATCTCGCTCCTGCACCAGGAAGCCCGTTTGGCCATTTGCAACAGCTTCCGGTATGCCCCCGACGGCAAAGCTGACAACCGGTGTCCCGCACGCCTGCGCCTCACAGAACACAAGACCAAAACCTTCCGACTCGCCACTCCGAATCTCTACACTTGGAACGCAAACCACCGACGCTGTTTGCAGATGCCGTCTGATTTCCAATGGCGATTGAGTTCCGAGAAACGTGTAGGCTCGGAGACAGCCTGACGCTTCTTGCTCAAGCTGCCTGCGCAATGGCCCGTCTCCTATGACCACTAACTTGGCATCGGGCGTGGTTGCCTCTACTTCCTTCATTGCGCGAATCAGATATGCACAGCCCTTATTCTCTTTCAGTCTGCCCACAAATAGGACGACAGGTTCACGCGGAATGCTCGGATCAGGCTTGAAGAAATTCGTGTCGACCCCGATATACTGCACTCTGATCTTTCCCGGGTCAAAACCACGGTCAATCAGTTTGTCCTTGATGAATTGCGAGACCGCCAGGAACAAGGTGCCTTCCGACTGCAGCGCCGGCCTGCGTGACAAATATGATCTCCCCAGACGCGTACGCCGCCACTCGTGGTCGGTAGTTGTAATGTCGTACCCGTGGAAAGTGGTGATCAAAGGCACTCCGTACCGCAACGCAGCGGGCAGTACTAAGCAGGCATCAAGGCCGAAATGCGCATGCACAAGTGCCGGGGAGAGTCTGTGGATGACAGCATCTAACGTCGGTGACGCTCCTGTGGTCTCGAAGACTGCCTGGCGAGCGCGTCCTAGCAGACGACCTTCATTTAGTAGGGTCGCTTCACCCGCGGGAACGTCAATGCCTGCGACCTTTCGGCAACCCACAAAGTGAGGACGGTATTTCTGCAGCTGACGTGCCTGGCTCCGAATGAAGGTTTCCGACGCCGGCAACAGATAGGTGCGATAGATCAGCACTGTCGGTCTGGAGCTATTTATAGGCATGCTAAGCCAATACAGGTGTCGCCTTACGGCCTCTGGCGGTATCGCGACTTGCTTCGAGTGCTTCAGGAGATGATTCGCTATTGTTGATGCCTGCATAGGACGTCCCTACAGAGATGGAGTGGAGATACTCCATGTGAGCCCCTTCTGTTATGGCACGCCGCGGCAAACTAACTGTGACTATAGTCGTCACATATAATGCCCAAAAGATGCTGTTTTGTCTTAGGATTGTGCTCTCAGTCATGTTGACTAGAAAGACAAAAGCAAGGTACATCAAGGGCCACATGTTGGCTTCATTACTCTGTCTCCGATATTGCTTCATCGCCTTCCATGATGCGCCGATATACCCAACGAGATAAACCAGAAGTCCCACAACCCCGAGATCAACTAGCAGGTCCAAATATCCGTTGTGACTGTTGGGGGCGGCCCAGCCGACTGAACTCAGAACAGACGCGGAAGCTCCCTGCATTCCTGTCCAGAAGGCATCGAAGCCATGTCCCAGCCAAGGCTTTTGGCTTATGGCCATGGAAACCACCATCCAGAGCATGGTTCTTCCACTGAGACTGGAATCTTTGCCGAGAATCTGCAAGAAGCTGTCGGCGTTCACTACAGCGTAAGAGCAACCTGCTGCAACCACCGCGCCAGTTACTAGCCAAACCGGAAGGATCACCTCTCCACGCAACCTTAGCAATGGAAGCAGGACCAATATGACGGTTATGATAATCGCCAGCACCAGCGCACTACTCGACTGCGAGAGAACCAGCACGATCACCGCCAGCGACAGGAAGATCCATTTAAGCAGGCGCTGCTTCCGTCGAAATTCCACTAGCGCAAATACGATAATGCTCAGTAACATCATTCGTCCCAAGCCGTTCTTGTGGCTGAAAATGCCCTTCCAAGCTCCCTGGTGCAAGCCTTCGGACACTCCGTAGGTGGGCAGCGCAACAGCGACGATGATGCTCAGTAGAATCACGAGACCGCAGCAGCAGGCCAGCAGCCGTCTTTGTTCCTGGGGTGAATAGCGTACGGCAAAGTAGGCGCCGAAGCCCGTAGTGAAAAGCAATACGATTCCGCGTCTCGCCGAGAGCCATGGATCCGGGGACCACGCTGCGGAGGCTATTGCCAGAAGAGAGAGCAGAAATACCCATCTTGCACGCACGATTCCAGACAGGCAGGAACGCCATTTCAACAAGGCGAAGGCTAATACTAAGATGTAAACGGTCAACTGCACCACCAGCTTCACTGGATCGCTCTGGGTCGGATCTTCCACCCCCAAGCCCTCCTGACGCGTGGTCATCGTAAGCAGACCACCGGTCATGAAGAACAGGACTAACACCGTAGATATAGCTTCGAGATGTCTTCTCACGTCGTTATGCCTGCTGTCCCAGCCCGACCACCGGGCATGTTTCTTTTCTGACCATGGCTTTGGTTATGACAAGCAGAACCAGGGCCAAGGCACCATCACTAGCTAAACTCGCCCAGGCTGCTCCCCGCCAGGAATAAGCGGGTATGAGCCACAAACACAGGACCACATTGAAAACGGCGATCGCAATTTGCACTACGGCGCGCCTTCCCTGGTAGCCGGCGCCGGTCAGCGCGTCCGCCAGGAAGTAGTGAACCGTCTTCAACAGAGGCAGCAGCGATAGCCAGCGCAGGGCTTCCACACTGCTCGCGTATTCGCGGCCCAGAATCCGGGGCACGATGGGCGCCGCCGCGAACAGCGCGACAACGGCCGCTACCGAGTAGGCAATCATTTTGGGGAGCAAGCGCTTGGCGTAATCGAAGCTCATCCAGATTCCCTGCTGACCATGACGAAAGAAGTTGGGGTAGGTCGCCGACAGCACCGATCGGACCGGAGTAAACGCAACATCGATCAAGCGGTAGGCCGCAGCATAGATGCCGGTCGCGTCCAAGGTCGAAAGGCGGACCAGCAAGGTCTTGTCGAGGTCGTTGTAGATGGTCTGGGCGCTGAAGCTGCAGCCGAAGTAGAATCCTTCCGCCAGTTCACCCCTGATCCGCCAGATTGCCAACCTTGGAACACCCAGCATCGCGGTAACCAAAGCAATCGCCACCACGGTCGAGATCACACTAGCGCCCAGGTAGAACCAACCCCAGCAGAGAGCCGATGCGTGACGCCACACTGCGAACACGATGATGGCCCCCACCAGGCGAAGCGCATAAGGCAGCAGGTTCAGCTTTGCGGTGTAGCGCAGCCGATCGACGGCCTGGAACGCCTGGGCAGCGACGTCGGCATAGCGCACGCAAAGCAAGTCGGATATGCACACCAGCAGCACCAGCGTGGATGCGATCGAGGCCGGCAGTAGCAGGCGCGAGGCGCTCAGCACTACAGCTAACAGCAACCCGGCCGATACTCCCGTGACCAGCAGAGCGTTGCCCCAGTACTCCGCGAACAGTGCGCGATCGCGGGAAACATTCTTGACCAGGAGGTTTCCCCAGCCCAGACCGGTGAAAGGGGAAACCACGGCGGCCAGAGCGGTAACGCCCACGAACGCTCCGTATTGCCTGGGCCCGAGGGCACGGGCAATCAGGATGAAATATCCGGCTTGCACAATGATTTTCAGTCCGTAGCCGAGGAACATCCAGACGGAGTTGCGCACCAAGGTACTGCGACGGATTCTTGTCACGATGGTCTGGGCGTACTTCAGCATGCTACGTCTCGACTTTTTCGGTCTGTTCAGGATGCGCGCCGCCACTATCAGGCGCCGGCGCTCTAGACCATGCACACTGGGATGGTGTCGGGGAAACGCTCGCCCTGCATGGCGGGTCTCAATGGCATATCTGGCGTGGGCCAGTGACTGCGGTCCTCAAAGATGAATACTTGAAAACGATCATCAAAGTCGGTTGACGAGAACAAGCGGACGCTACTGAAGTACTTTTTGTAGCGCTGGTAGTAATCCCGGCCAGGAGCGCGGACATGGCCCTCTTCGGCGGGATTTGGGGCGGGATACTCGATCGTGCTCTCAGCCAGAATTGGGACGGGAAGAATAGCTATCCCCGCAGGTGACAGGAGAAGCCGGATGTTCGCCAGGGCAACCTCGTCCTGTTGAATATGTTCCAGCACATGGGAAGCGTAGATGAGATCGAAAGAGCCCGGCGCGAACGGCAGCGGCTGGGTTAGATCAATCTGGTAATCCACCCGGAAAGGGTTCAAATCGGCGGTGGTGTACGAGCCAAACATCGCAGCGAATCGCTTGCGGAAGAACGACTCGGGAGCGAGGTGCAGTACTCGCATCCGACGAAAATCCGCACCGGCAGAGAGGGCCTGCAACGTCAACCACTGAACCCGATGGCGCTCCAGGCAGCCGCAACCCGCGCAAGTAGCGTGTTTGCGCAATCCCGTGGCAGGTCGAAAGTCAAGGAACGGGCCAGTATATCCGCAAATTGGACATTCAAAAGATGGTCGGCCGCGCTCCGTCGATCGCAGGGAGAGCAAACGCAGTTTGCGTGAAGCGGTAGACATTAATCTCATCTTATTCACCGTCCGATCACAAAGTACTTGTGGTTGGCATACACGGAATAACCGCGACCCGGGTAGGGGTCAGGAATTGAAGATAGGTGCCGTAAGACTCTGAGGATGGGTGTCAACTCCGGCCGAGGATTGATTCATCCGTACTTGTGGTGATGCGACTGGCCTCCAGCGGATAGACCACACTATTCTGCAAACCTTCGGTCAGCGGTCTGCTATCAGGTGGAACCAGGAATCTGAATGCTTGCTCTTGTGCTATGGGTGCCATGTGTTCGGGGAAGCTCACCCCTCGTCCGATGCTGTAGTAGATGAACCCGGCCTTGGCCATGCGCTCGGGCTTGTAGAGGTTACGGCCATCGATGACGATGGGATACCTCAGGCATTTGTGCAGCTTATCCAAGTCGAGGGAGGCGAATTCGTCCCACTCCGTGAGGATCAGCACCGCGTCGCAACCTGTGGCCGCCCGGTAGGGGTCGCCAAAGAACTCGACCGACTCGCCCAGAATTTCGCCGGCCTTCTGCATGGCGGCAGGGTCGTAGACGCAAACCTGAGCGCCCTCCTTCACCAGGGTTTGCATGATGGCAATCGCCGGCGATTCGCGAACATCGTCCGTGCCCCCTTTGAAAGCCGCGCCTAGCACCGCCAGTCGCTTGCCGCGCAAGGTCCAGATAGCGCTGCGCACCTTCCGCAGAAAACGACGGCGCTGTTCCAGATTGATTTCCATCACCTGATTGAGCAAACCAAAATCGTATCCGCACTGGTTGGCCACAGCGTGAAACGCCTGGACATCTTTCGGGAAGCACGAACCACCGTAGCCGAGACCGGCGTTGAGAAAGCGATTGCCGATGCGCGAGTCCGAGCCCATGCCGGCGCACACCTGCTCGATATCGCCGCCCACGGATTCCGCAATGTTAGCTACCGCGTTAATGAAGGAGATCTTCATCGCCAGAAATGCGTTGGAAGCATGCTTGATGAGTTCTGCACTCTTGGCATTGGTGACAATGATCGGCGCCTTGGGGTGACGGTAGGTGGCCGAGGTGATCGCATCTTCCTGCTGGTAATAGGCGCCGCTGCTCAGCGGCCGGTAGACAGCTTGCAGCATCGAGGAGCTGAACTCATCGTCGGCGCCGATCACGATTCTGTCGGGGAACAAGAAGTCGGTAACGGCGGTACCTTCACGCAGGAATTCCGGATTGGACGCCACCGAAAACAAGCCGCCCTGGGCGCCGTTCAGGATCAGCACCTTGCGCAAGGACTCGCAGGTTCGCACCGGCACCGTGCTCTTCTCGACGACGACCTTCGGCCGCTGAATGGCTGCGGCTGTCTCCCGGGCGACCGCCTCTACGTAGGACATGTCGGCTTCGCCGGTCGACGATTGCGGGGTGCCGACGCAGATGAAAACTATATCGGACTCCAGTACGGCCTCGGAAACCGAGGTGGAAAAACGGAGCCGCCCGCCACGATGACGGCTGAGCAGCTTAGGCAAGAGCTCCTCGTGAATAGGGACCTCACCGCGCTCCAGAGCGGCGATTTTGTCCGTGTTGTTGTCGACCGAGATGACTTGGTGGCCAATTTCAGCAAAGCAGGCAGCGGAAACCAGTCCTACATATCCTGAGCCAATTACCACAATACGCATAACAGTCTCCAAAGTGGCGCGGTGAAAGGCAGGTTGAATCTAGACGCCGCGGACGGCAAAAACGGCAGTGTGCAGCAGAATTGCGAAGTCCAGGAACAGATTCCGGTTGCGAAGATAGTACAGGTCGTATTCGATATTCTCATGGATGAGCAGGGCACGGTCCGCGCTGATCTGCCACAAGCCTGTGATACCAGGCTTTACCGCCAGCCGTTGACGATGCAGCGGGGTGTAGCGGGCCACGATAAACGGCATTTCCGGACGCGGTCCGACCAGCGACATGTGTCCCTGCAAGACGTTGAAAATCTGTGGCAGTTCATCGAGACTGGTCTGGCGCAGCCAGCGCCCCACCCGGGTGATTCGCGGATCCTGTGATTCCTTGGGCGAGTAACCATAGACGGGCGCTTCGATATACATCGAGCGAAACTTATACATGGGGAACAAATTGCCATTCTTTCCCGCCCGCTCTTGACGGAAAAATACCGGCCCTTTCGAATCGAGACGTACCACGATCGCGATCAGCAGCAGGAGCGGTGTGGTCACAGCGAGCAGGAGAGTCGCCGCTAGTAGATCAAACGCACGCTTAAGGCACTCATACCATGATTTTGTGTCTGGACCAGTTAGCGAAGTGAGGAGCAACCCATCGATGTCGGCATAGTTCGTCCAAAGATGCGACGGAACGCCATGATTTGGCACAAACATAACTCGGGCTTGCGCCGAGGCGGCCTCGCTCACCGCACTTACAAACTTCTCCCTGGCCAATGAAGGGATGGCAATCACCACAACCTTCGCCCCCCAGCCGGCGATAAGATCCTTGTTGAGCGGACCGGACTGAACCGTAACCGAGCGTTGATGATGGTAAGCGTACTCAAAAATAGCTTCCCCAGTTTTGGCGGCGTCATCGTCGACCATGACCGCCGGCAGTAACCCGAGTTTGGGGGAGCGCGTCAGCGCCGAGAAGACGCGCCGGCCCGTATCTCCTGCGCCATAGATCAGCACAGTCTCTAACCCGTAACCACGCGCGTGCAGACCACGAACCATCTTGAACAGCAACTGCTTTTGTACTACCAGGCAAAACGGAACGATCGCGGCAGCCAGGACCAGCAGTAGTCGGGAAAACAGTTGTGCGGAAAAGAAACTGAGTGGAAACACAAGCAGAAACGCTTCCATGGAAACCCGTAAAGCGCGTTCCGTTTCCCGGATGCGAAGCAGACTATTACCACCCAGGTAGGCGCCGTCACGGTCCAGAAGAATAACGAAGATTGTTCCCAATGCTACTGCGCCAATCAGGATTTGGTTGCGCGAGTAGGTGACGTGGCGCCCGATTGGCAGGTGGCGATAGATACCATAGGCTAGCAGAACGGCCAAACCCACGGCCGCGGCATCTGCCAGTCTTTCGATGGCAGTCAGTAGCCTTTCAAAACGAGCGCGTTCCGATCCGACTTGGCCGGCTTCAACCGCCAGCTTATCAAACAGGATTGCACTATTCTGTACTTGGGTGGAACTCATGTGGCGCACTCATTCCCTGCCGCAGATAACGGCATGTGAACACTTGTACAGAAGACAAATGCGTGGCGTTCTAAGGGGACTTAACCAAGCGGAAATTTCCTAGCTGAATTCAGAGCCCGAAATTCTGACGAGAGCGGCTTGGGTGAAGCCGCGGGGTGTAATGCTGGGGACCAGAAGTTGAATCGTTACGAAACGGGGACTTCGCGTTAGCAAAAATGGGGTCGAGCGTTGGCGACTGGCTCTACTTCGCCCCATCCCACCTCGACGGCTGCGCCCTGCATAATCAGGTCGAGATTGATGACTACGCGCAGGCTATTCTTGCTGCGCTTCAAGATGCCTTCCATTCCTTCCAAAGCGCCGCTTCGGATGCGAACTCGTTCGCCCTCCCGCAGGAACGGATGCGGTTCCGGGTTACGCATTCGAAGACCAGCTCGTAATGCCTCGATCTCGCTGTCCGGAAGCGGAGTAGGTTTGCCGGGTGCGCCGACCAAGTACACCACTCCCGGCACCTCAAGCACCCGCACCCTCTCGGTTGCCGTGATCCGCGCAAATATGTAACCGGGGAAGAGCGGCAACTCTAATTGCTTGGTACACCGATTCTTCCAGCGATGCACCGCCTGGTACCACGCCAAATAGGCCTCCACCTTGCGGATTTCCAAGTGCCTGGCAACCTGCGCCTCTTGGCGCGGGCGGATGTAAACGGCATACCATTGCGAGGTAGCCTCAGCTGACGGAGGTATTTGAGTATTCATACTAAGTGGCGCGGATCGGACAAGGCTTCGCCATTACCAGTTAGCAGCCGTCGTTTTCTGGAACGGTTGCGAGTGGCTCTTGGACTTAGATTCGCCGACGGCAATGACTCATCTTTAGTGCCATAAACGATCGGCACCTTAATAGCACTAAATTGCTAGAAATTAAAGGCTATACTTAAGGCAATTTAGTGCCATACATCCCGACGGTGATCTCACGTACCAGTATCGAAACTTCGGAACCTTGAACCCCACTCCCAGATCGCCCGCAATCGCATGAAACATTGGAACTCAGCGCCAAAATGCATTTTGCGTTCGTCTCGGATAACATTTGAGACCTTTAATATCACTAAAGGTCTATCATTGCAAGCACTATTATGGTCATTTTATAAAGTATTTATTAGCATTATAGTGCTATATATATCGTCAAAAGATATCCACTAAAGCATAAACAAGATCGGTCAGATCGCACCGGCGCAAGGAGAGATGGAAGCCGCAAAAGCTTGAGAGAATCCGGCAAAAGAGGGTCTGCTCGGCCGGCAGTTCCAGTGATGGGGGCCAGGTTATGGCTGGTATACTCCAGCTCAGATTCGCAGGGGCGCTAGTATCCACCTGCTCCGGGATCGCGTATCGAAATCGAAGTAATCGCAAATCTCAAACGGGCCTGCGCTCCGTCACTCCAGATACCTTAGTCACAAGCCTAAGCGTTACGGTGTCGGGTATTGTGTTCGCGTCCCTCGCTTGATCAAGGTCGGTTCGCGTTAAGATTTTCTAATCTGCGCACTCCTCCCTCGAGCGCTTGATCGCAGTACACGCATCACGAGACGAACAGTGGTGAGTAGCTTGCGCGTAGCATTCTCGTGCTTTTTTAGTACCACCAAGCGAGCACGATGCTCCCCGCCGCAATAGATCACAAGCCTTCCCGCCTCTTACCTGTTAGTGTGTAAAGTCTTTGGCACCAAATAGTTGCAGACCATCAATTGCCGTCGCCTTGCACAAAAAGGAGGTCCCATGATGTGCAATCGGCTGCAGCTTCCTGCTGTGGGCACCAAACCCATGTTGCGAGAAACATTGAATTCGCGTCCCAAAGAAACGCTAATAATCTCTGGTAGACGGTTTGCCTTTTCTCAGGGAGTAACCCCAACTCCCGAGGAAAGACTTGAACTCACACGTACGTAGTTTCTCAACCAATTGCCTCACCAACTACAGGCTTCTTCTTCCTATCGCGATGCTGCTGATCACGGTCGGTTGTGGCGGTGGTGCAGGTAGCTCGCCCTCCAACTCTAATTCGCAAAATGCTTCACAACAAATTCCGGCGCCAACGAATCCTACGCCTACGCCGGCGACGACGCTGAAGGCGGCGGGTCAGCCTCACGGTATTACTTTAGGGGCCGCGGCACGTTACGAAGATCTAGGCGAATCGGCTTATGCCACCACGCTGTCGACTCAGTATGGTGAACTGGAAGCGGAAAACGCCATGATGATGCGGTATCTGTTGCCCCAAACGGGCTCCTATGACTTCACCAACGCTGATCTCCTGGTTTCCTTCGCCAAGCAGAATTCAATGCTGGTGCGCGGCAATCACTTGGTGTGGTACGCCTATCTCCCCACCTGGTTGACCTCGGGCAACTACACGCCGGCGCAATTGAGCGTGATCTTGCAAAACTATATCTCCACGGTCGCCGGCCACTACGCCGGAGAGGTTTACGCCTGGAATGTGGTTAACGAACCTTTCAACGATGACGGCTCGATGCGTCCCAGTTTGTGGTATGACTCACCCGGAATAGGTTTTGCCGGGCAGGGCACGGCCTATATCGAGCAGGCCCTGAAATGGGCGCACACCGCTGATCCCACCGCGAAGCTGTTTGTCAACGAGAATCACGCCGAGGCACTGAATGCCAAATCCGATGCGCTTTATGCCATGGCGCACGACTTCCTAGAAAGGGGTGTGCCCCTGGACGGCATCGGCTTCCAGTTTCACCTGCAACTCAGCGACGATCTCAGCCAGGTGGCTGCCAACTTCGCCCGCTTCAGTGATCTCGGTCTGGAAATTCACATAACCGAACTAGACATCGCTCTTGACGATGACAGTAGTGCCAGCCTCGATGCGCAGGCCAGCATGTATGCGCAAGTGGTCAATCTGTGCATGACCAACCCTCACTGTAAGCTCATCCAGACTTGGGGATTCACCGACAAGTACTCCTGGATACCAAACTACACATCTAACAAACAAGGATGGGCGCTGCCGTTCGATGCCAACTACAACGAGAAGCCGGCTTGGACGTCGATGATGCAGGTCCTGAACGGGCAATAGAAGAGGAGGAATGCAAAAATAGTGCTCGCGAGCGAGGCAGTCGCCGCTGTTCACAGGAGGAGGCTCAACGAAGAAGGCTGATCCAGTGACAGTTCGGGGCTGCGCAGCCCGGTGTTGAATGGGCGCACGCGCTGCCCTTAGATTGTCGCCGTTGGTGCTCCCTGATACGGCCTATGGATCGCAACCCCCATCACATGAAACTCGGCCACAGAGGACTTAGGGACATAGACCAGTACATTGTTGCCGGTGCTGTCAAAGGGCCGTAGCCAGACCCCGGGGTCGAGCAGGAGACGAGTGTTGTTCTGGGTTTGCCCTTCCAGCACTTCTCCATCTGCGAACCGGATCCGAATCCATAAATCGGTGGCGGCAATGTCCGTGAAGAACTTTACCTCTTCGTGGTCGAGAGCTCCTTCATGCCGCTTCACAAAGAAGACCGCTTTCGTCTCAAATGCCCGGATCAGGAAGGATTCACTCGAGGTTTCGCTGCGGACATGCATCGTTTGCGGCAGGGGCAAAAGCGGTACGACGTCTGTTCTATTCGCATCGCACTGCAGCAGACCTTTGACCAGAGTCCCATCCACTCTATGCACTACAACCAATTCGCTGGAAGCAGCGCTTTCGGTGGCGGCAACTTTAGCCAGATTCGTCATCACAATCAGTGGTGGTTTAGTACTCTCATCTGTGGTCATAGACTAACAACGGCACGCAAGCCAGCACGACCTTTTCCCATGATGAGCTGCTTCAGCCCCGTTGGCAGCGTAATACCAAACCGCGGTCTGGAGAGGAATTCCTTCCGCGGAGAGCACAAAAATAGGAAGGATTCTGGAAATCGCCACAACTTAATGTAAAAAATTGCCAATTTGATTCCTTAGTTTTCGTCTGCTGTTCTCTCATTTGACCCAATTTTGTGGCAAGTTATCTAGGATCAGGAGACATGCCGCCTTCTGAAATGTTTAGGCGGTCTGCCTCCTTACAACATCGCTCGCCGGCAAGAATGGCGATCCGTAGTTGCAGGGTGGTTAGCTTTGTCTGGCCACGCTGTAGGAGAAGGTTGGAAGCAACACGCTGGTAGTGCGCTCGGGTGATCCCCAAAGATCGCAGCGTATGGCACGATCGCCAATCGGTACTAGCACGCCCGGCAATCGCTGCCCAAGCTATCGTAACCAGGGAAGAATGACCTAAGAGATAGCCAGAGGACTCCGAGGGGAGTCCATTCCCAGCTTGCGCAAGCGGCTTAGCAACACTTTGTAGCTGACCCCAAGCGCTTTCGCTGCATTCCGCCGATGTCCCCCGGAAGCAGCTAAGGCTTCCGCGATGGTTTCCGGACTAATGGCTGGCACCTTCACGGTGGGACCCGGGGCATCTTCGGTTAGTTCATCAATCATCAATTGCTCGTCGGCCAGAACGACATACCGCTTAACAAAGTTCTCCATTTCCCGCAGATTGCCAGGCCAGTTATAGCGCACGCAGGCATTCATCAGTCGGGCAGACACTTTGGGCTGAGTGCCGGAAAGTTGCAGTTCCTCATTGCAACGGCGCAGAAAGTAGTTAATCAGAACCGGTATTTCCTCGCGACGTTCCCGCAGCGGTGGCAACTGGAGGCAGAATCCGTTGAGACGATAAAACAGATCTTCGCGGAAAGTCTTTTGAGCCATGGCCGCCTTCATGTCGATGTTGGTGGCTGCCAAGATTCGCACATTGACCTTTTCGGTGGTGCGGCCACCCAGCGGCGAATAGCTTCCGTCTTGCAAAACCTGCAGCAGTTTCGCCTGCAAACCTGGAGGCATCTCGCCAATCTCGTCCAGAAACATTGTTCCGTTGTTGCACTGGCGAAATTTCCCAGGTTTAGTGCGCGCTGCACCTGTAAACGCCCCCGGCTCGTATCCGAAAAGTTCGCTCTCCAACAACTCCGAAGGTACCGCTGCGCAGTTCACCTTCAAGAAAGGACGGTTAGCCTGGGGAGACAAACTGTGGATATACCTGGCTAGAACTTCCTTCCCGGTCCCACTTTCGCCCAGAATTAAAACCGGCAGGTTGACTCGTGCCACCAGTGAGGCATGCTCCTGAAGCTCGCGCATGGCGGGGCTGGCAAAGACGAAAAATCCATTGGCTCCAATAGGTATTTCGGTGCCGTGATTTTCCGCGCTGGGAGGCTTCAACGAGTTTAAGCCACGCAGCAGCCGCAGCAGATCTTCAGGCATAAAGGGCTTCAGTAGGAGGTCGCGTACACCTTCGCGAATGGCGGGCAACAGGTTGCCGTATTCACTCACGTGTGCCATCAGCACCACTTCAGCTTCCGGGTAAGTCTTTCGGATCCGGGGCAGCAATTCCGTACTGCACAGATCAGCCAGACTGCCGGAAGCAATCACGACCTGAGGATGCATACCGTCGCGCATGCATTCCAGCGCATGTTCGGCGGATTCACACGCGATCACCTCCGCGTGACTATCCTGCAGGATGGTGCGTATGTAACGCAGCATGCGAGGATCGTTGTCAATTACCATTATCGGCCGCGAGGACGCGACCACACTGTGCTCGACGGGGTCTACTGCTGGTGAGGCAGATGCAAGACGGAAATCCTGAAGGTGTGCGGCCATATTTATAGTAGTTCCGATTATTGTCAGCAACTTTCACAGCTGACAAATATCGGTCATCTGTAACCCATTCACCCAGGGGCATGGTCGAAGGGCGCTACAACTAGACGAAGTGCAATCGGATAACACTTAATCTACTATCCTCGTACCGTAAGGTCAATCTTTTTGTCAAGCAAGTGCACTTCCTGCTAGCTGTGCTTTCCCCTTAGGGCGGCCCTCGCCGAACCACTGCTATGTCTCACAAGATGAAAGAAGTTTCACTCCGCAACCGAGCTCGCCTCTTCCTTCTGGCAAATGCTTAATAATCCTAGTAGTTTCCGCTCATTTCTCTATCTGGCCGCTTAGTTGCAACCTAGATCCTCTTTCTAGGTGAGCCCAACAGAATGGATAACAATCTACCTACTGGTCTGCCGCCGGACACAGTGATCTTTGGCAAGTCGGCCCTGATGCTCGATCTGAAAGCTAAGCTTAGACGTATACTTGGCACCAACTTACCCATACTCTTGCAAGGCGAAAGTGGTACTGGGAAACGCGTTCTCTCCAAATATATACACAAGCATTCCGAAAATATCGTGGGCTCCTACCTTAGTGTGGACTGTGCCAGCAATTCCGACACTTTACTTGAGTGCCTTAGATCCACATTGGTGGAGACCGATGACAAACCAAATGGTGGTGTCTTATCTGCGCAACGGGAGATTTCCGTCTTGGGAACGCTGTTCTTGGACGAAGTCGGAGAATTGTCTCCCAAAAGTCAGCTACACCTGCTTAAATCCTTTCTCGAATTCCAGGACTCAGGAGGCGACACTCAGCCGTATTCCTGGGCAAGAGCCCGGATTATAGGCGCAACCGCTCGCAAGCTTCGGCAAGAGGTCAAGGAGAGGAGGTTCCGTGGGGATCTCTTTTACCGACTGGCGGTGGTAACCCTGGAAGTACCCCCCTTGAGGGATCGATTGGATGACTTATTAGTCATCGCAAACTATCTGCGTCTGCACTACAGCAAGAATTTCGGACTTCCCGAAAGACCCTTTTCCAACCAGCTGGTTGAGCGCATGCACTGCCATGGATGGCCGGGGAACATCCGCGAACTGGAGAATTTTGTTTGCCGTTATGTCATCCTGGGGCCAGAGGAGCGGCTGCTCCGCGAACTTAGCGGCAGTAGCGAAAATGCTGTGGCGCCAGGCCTGATCGCACCAGGGGAGACACTCATGAGGGAAGTGACCCGGCGGACCACGGCGAGTGTCGAGCGAGAGATGATCGTGAAGGCCCTCGCGCTCCACCAGGGTAGCATCAGGCGAGCCGCGCAGGCGCTTGGTGTCAGCTATCGCACCTTAATGAACAAGATGGACAAGGCGAGTCTGCCGCGAGTTCGCCATACAAAAAGGTCAGGCGAAAACCTTAAGTCCTGATCATGATCCACTATCCCCAATTGGTGCTGTGCCCTTACAGCGTGGAACTCAGCCCGCCGCACATTCCTGTCGTGGAAAATGCAGAACGGTTTGCCGTCGAGTTCCGAAATAACACCGGCTTTTGAATTGGTCAGGCATTTTCCATTGAGAAAATCGGCCTCCAATGCTAGCGTTTGTCTGGATTTGGTGGGAAGGTCGCGCATGCGTTACAGGTTTCGCAGTTATCTGGGAATGGCCGTCCTGCTGACGGCTTCAACCTTCGGCTTTGCCCAGGCTCTGCCCTGCAGCGGCATTGGCTTGGGACTGGGCGGGAACCTGCATGGGTTCGTTCCCTTCACCTCCAATAGCTTGTGGAATACCAACATCGCGAATGCGCCGGTCGATCCCAACTCAGGCGCGTACCTGAATTTCATGGACCCGGGAATTCGGCTGCACCCCGATTTTGGCGCGTCAATTTATGACGGCTCCGTCATCGGCCTGCCCTACATTGTGGTACCTGGCAGCCAACCTCTGGTGGACATCGACTTCACGGCCTATGGGAGCGAGAGCGATCCCGGCCCCATGCCGATCCCGCCGAATGCGCCGATTCAAGGCTATCCCAATCCCGGCAACAATGACCGCCATGTGATCGTGATCGACAAAGGTAATTGCTGGGTGTACGAGCTGTACCACGCGTACAAGCAAGCCGATGGCAGTTGGTATGCCGACTCGGCTGCAGTGTGGGACATGACGGCGAACGCACAAAGGCCCTACGAGTGGACCTCGACCAACGCTGCGGGAACCGCGGAATTCCCCGGACTGGTTCGCTACGACGAAGTGGCCTTCGGTGTCATCAAGCACGCGTTGGCATTCACCTTGGGGTACAGCAAGCAGGCATTCACCCCGCCGGCCTCGCACTGGGCGCCGAACTCCAACAATGCCTGGGCTGCGCCGATGGGTATGCGCATGCGTCTGAAAGCCAGCTTTGACATTTCCAGCTATCCCCACGATGACCAGGTAATCCTGACCGCGCTCAAGAACTACGGCATGATCATGGTCGATAATGGCGGTGCGCTCTTTCTCAGCGGCGTGCCTGACATTCGTTGGAACGATAATCATCTAACCTTGCTGAAGAATCTGATTGCCGGCAATTTTGAGGTGGTGAAGATTGACCCGCTGTACACTTCACAAAATGTACCGACCGGCCCTAATCCAACCATTAACAGCTTTACTGCTACCCAGTCTCACGGGTCAGGCCAAGCGGTGATGTTGAGCTGGAGCGTAACCAACAGCGAGTATTCCATCGTCTCGCCTTCCGTAGGCGCAATTCGCGGTGCGAGTGTCACCGTGCATCCAACCCAGACGACAACCTATACCTTGTATTCTACGAACCAATATGGTCGCTCTTCGGCGAATGTGACGGTAATGGTCCCGTAGGCTAATATTCTTTTGCACAAAAAAACGCACCCAAAACCGGGTGCGTTTTGGATCTTGCATGGAGGGCGGTTACTTCTCTTCGTTGGCCGCTTCCGTTTCGGCTGCCTGCTTGTTCTCGGCTTCGGCCGATTCCATGGCCTTGCGGTTTTCTTCCGCGCGTTTGGCGCGAAGTTCGGCCCGCTTCTGACGCTTCTCGTCGAGCGTCTTCTCGCTGCCCAGCAATTCCACGAAAGCGATGTCGCCGCCATCGCCCTGGCGGAAACCGCCATGAACGATGCGCAGATATCCGCCCTCGCGGTCGCCGTAACGCGGAGAGATGGTGTCGAACAGCTTATCGACCGCGTCGCGCGTCATCAGGTAGGAAGCCGCCAGACGCCGTGCCGCTACGTCGCCGCGCTTGCCCAGCGTGATCATTTTCTCCACGTGAGGACGCATGGCCTTGGCCTTGGTAAGGGTGGTCTCGATGCGTTCTTCCACGATCAGCGAGGTCACCAGGTTGCGCAGCAAAGCGCGCCGGTGTTCGGTGTTCCGTCCTAACTTCCATCCTGCTCTACGATGACGCATAGTGTTCCTTTTCAGTAGCCAGTATTTCAGTCGCCAGTTGGCCCTCGGTGTTTCCGAGGGTGGTACTCAAGCGCGGTATTCGCTGCGTTCTCCAGTTGCGAACGCTTAACTGACCACCGGCAACTGACCACTGACAACTGCATTTAGTAGTTCGGATCAATGCCGTAGTTCGACGAAGCCATGCCCACGGACTGCGACGCTCCCGAATTGCCCGGAACCGCATTGCCATGCTCGTCGATCTTCATCCCCAGACTCAAACCCATCGACGACAAGATCTCTTTGATCTCGTTCAGCGACTTGCGTCCGAAGTTTTTGGTCTTGAGCATCTCGGCTTCGCTCTTCTGCACCAGCTCGCCGATGGTCTGAATGTTGGCGTTCTTCAGGCAGTTATAGCTGCGCACCGAGAGCTCCAACTCTTCCACCGAGCGATTCAGGTTTTCGTTGCGAATCTCCGGCTTGTCGGAGAGGCCGGCAGCCTGCGCCTCCAGCTCCTCTTCAAAGTTGATGAAGATGTTCATGTGGTCCTTCAGCAACTTCGCCGCCAGGCCCAGCGCGTCGGCCGGAGTCACCGAGCCGTTGGTCCAGATCTCGATAGCCAGCTTGTCGTAGTCGGTGATCTGTCCCAGACGAGCCGCTTCCACCGAGTAATTGCATTTGCGAACCGGAGAATGTACGGAATCGATAGGGATGAATCCGAGCCCCAGGTCCTCATCGAAATTCTTGTCCGCCGAAACATAACCGCGGCCGCGCTTCAGCCGCATTTCCATATCAAGCTTGCCACCTTCACTGATGGTGGCGATGTACACATCTTTGTCCAGTACTTCTACGTCGGCGTCGGCTTCGATCATGCCCGAGGTCACCACTCCGGGCTGCTCGGCGCGCAGATAAATCGCTTTCGGCGCGTCTCCGTTGAGGCGGAACGGAATCTGCTTCAGGTTGAGGATGATGTCGGTAGCATCCTCCACTACCCCGGGAATCGACTGGAACTCGTGCAGTACACCCTCAATTTTCACCGCGGTAACCGCGGCTCCTTCGATCGAAGACAGCAACACGCGGCGCAGCGCATTGCCAATGGTTGTACCGAAACCACGTTCGAACGGCTGTGCCCAGAAGTGACCGTACTTGTCGGTCAGCGTTTCGGTATCGGTAGCCAGCCGTTTCGGTTTTTGAAAACCCTTCCAAAGCATTTGTAGCTCCTGTTTCAATTCGGCCGTGCTGCGCGGGAGACTTCGAAAGAAGCCTGCTCCGGCTGATCTGGCGCGAAGGTTAGGAAAGAGCGCAAGGCCAAGGGCCGGGCGCAATTCCGGGTGTAAGGATAATCCCGGCACGCAGCGCCATCGCGCGCGCCCGGATGTTGACTACTTGCTGTACAGCTCGACGATCAGCTGCTCGTTGATCGGCAGGTTGATATCTTCCCGCTTCGGCAGCGCCAGCACCCGGCCTTTGTAGGCATCGCGATCGATTTCCAGCCAGGCCGGAGGCGGCTGATGGCTGGCAAACTCCTTGGCGCCTTCCACCACCACGAGCTTGTTGCTCTTCTCGCGCACCGCGACCTCGTCGCCGGCGTGCACCTGGAACGAGGGGATATTGACCTTCTTGCCGTTGACCAGCACGTGCCCATGACGTACCAATTGGCGCGCCTGGCGCCGCGCTACGGCAAAGCCCAGCCGGTAGACTACGTTGTCCAGACGACGCTCCAGTTGCTGCAGCAATATCTCGCCAGTGACGCCCTTAGCCCGGGCGGCACGCTCGAAGTAGTTGCGGAACTGGCCTTCCTGGGTGAAGTACATGCGCTTCGCCTTCTGTTTCTCGCGAAGCTGCAGACCGTAGCCAACGATTTTGGCTTTGCGGTCCTTACCATGCTGGCCGGGAGCGAAATTGCGCTTCTCGATCGGACACTTGTCCGTGAAGCACTTCGCGCCTTTGAGGAACAACTTCATGCCCTCGCGACGGCAAAGGCGGCATACTGCGTCTTTATAACGAGCCAAGTTACGTTCTCCTTAGGAGCAGAGCCTGTCTGCCCGTATGCGGATCGGTTTACAGGACTTGGCGTCCCTTCTTCCCGAACCAAGAATAAGTTGTCGGTTCCCAGTAGCCAGTTGTCCGTGGGTATCTATTAGATGCACCAACCCACGTTTTCGACACTAGCCTAACCGGGACTAAAGCCCGATCCTGAAACCTCCCATGCGCAGGCCTGAAGGCCTGTTCTACCTACTACACCCTGCGGCGCTTCGGCGGACGGCAGCCGTTGTGCGGAACCGGCGTCACGTCTTTGATGGAGCGGACATCCAGCCCGGAGGCGGACAACGCACGCACCGCCGACTCGCGTCCCGAACCCGGACCGCTCACGCGCACATCGACCACCCGCATGCCGTGATCGCGCGCCTGGTTGGCGGCGTTGGCGGCCGCCTGCTGCGCCGCGAAGGGCGTGCCCTTGCGCGATCCGCGGAAGCCCAGCGATCCCGAACTCTTCCACGACACCGTGTTGCCGGTGGGATCGGTGATGGTAACAATGGTGTTGTTGAAGGACGCCTGAATGTGCACCAGCCCGTTAGGAATGTGCTTGCGTTCCTTCTTCTTGAATTTCTTTCCGCTCTTGCCCTTCTTGTCGGCGGCGGAACCCGCTGCTTTAGCCATGGATTATGTCTTCCCTGCCGCTTTCTTCTTATTGGCTACCGTACCCTTGCGCGGACCCTTGCGAGTGCGGGCATTGGTATGGGTACGCTGGCCGCGAACCGGCAAGCTGCGGCGGTGACGATACCCACGATAGGAACCGATTTCGATCAGGCGCTTGATGTGCATCGAGACGTCTTTGCGCAGATCGCCCTCGACGTTGCCGCCGTCCTCGATGACCTGGCGGATGCGGTTGACCTCTTCTTCGTTGAGGTCGCTCACCTTCTTGGTGGGCTCCACATTAGCCGATCCCAGAATATCGGCGGAGCGCGAGTTGCCAATGCCGAAAATGTAGGTCAGCGCGATCTTGATGTGCTTGTTGCGCGGAAGATCCACGCCTGCAATACGTGCCATAGTTACTCCCAGATGCCGTTGGCACTTGGCATTTAGCTAAGTGCTAACTGCTAATTGCTAATTGCTTCTGTTTATCCCTGCCGTTGTTTGTGCTTCGAGTTTTCGCAGATCACGCGGACTACGCCGTGACGGCGGATGACCTTGCACTTGTCGCAAATCTTCTTTACCGATGCCCGAACTTTCATGATGCCTTTAATGTCCCTTCAAATCTTCTGCCGTCCCTACGGGACTCCGTTCACTTTCTCAGCTCACCCAGGCTCCGCTTACGCCCTGGGCTAAAACAACTGTTCCGCTCCTGACGGGGCTGGGTCATTCCCATTCAAACTGCATCGCCCACCAATCGGTCGCTCTGAGTTGCCAACATCCCTAACAAATGTCGGGAGTGGCATCGCGCTCCGTCCGACCACAGGTCATTTATAGCGATACACGATGCGGCCGCGGGTCAGATCGTAGGGTGACAATTCCACCGCCACACGATCACCAGGCAGTATGCGAATGAAGTTCTTGCGCATCTTGCCGGAGACATGCGCCAGCACCTGATGCTTGTTCTCCAGCTCCACTCGAAACATTGCGTTGGGCAGCGGCTCAACCACCACCGCCATCACTTCAATCGCGTCTTCCTTACTCATTCAACCCCAGGAACTAGTTGTCAGTTGCCAGTTATCGGTTGCCAGTTTTGGCTTTAACCCTGGACCGGTTTTTCAGGGGCTGAAGCCCTGGCCTCGAAGTACCCTTCATGCGGCACGACTAAAGTCGTGCCCTGATACAAACCCGACCATTCCCAACCCAACAAATTCACTTCCCGATACGACCTTAGCCAAGTCCACCCATCGGACGGTTGCTAGTTGCTAGTTGCTAGTCTACTGGCAACTGACAACTACTCCGTCAAAATCACCGGCCCATTCTTCGTCACTGCGATGCAATGTTCGAAGTGGGCGCTATAGCTTCCGTCCTGGGTTACGGCCGTCCATTTATCATCCAGCAGCCGGGTTTCCGGCCGGCCCATGTTCACCATCGGCTCGATGGCGATTACCATGCCGTCGCGCAGCTTCGGCCCATGTCCCGGCGTTCCGTAGTTCGGAACCTGCGGATCTTCGTGCAGCTTGGTTCCGATCCCGTGTCCCACGAACTCCCGTACTACGCTGAAGCCGTTGGACTCAACCAGTCGCTGCACGGCCGACCCAACATCGCCAATCGTGTTGCCCACCCGCGCCGCCGCGATACCCAGGGCCAGCGATTCGCGAGTCACATCCAGCAACTTCTGCAGCTCCGGCGTAAGCCCATCGCCCACGGGCACCGTAATCGCCGAGTCCCCGTAGTAGCCATCCAGCACCACCCCGCAGTCGAGGGAAACGATGTCTCCCGCCTTCAGCACCCGCCGTTCCGACGGGATCCCGTGCACGATCTCGTTGTTCACCGAGGTGCAGAGCACGCAAGGGTAGTCGTAATAGCCTTTGAACGCGGGTTTAGCGCCCAAGTCGCGGATCTTTCTTTCGGCCACCCGCTCCAGATCCATGGTCGAACGTCCGGGTGCCACTGCCTCTTTGGCCGCTTCCAGAACCTGGCGAACGATGTGCCCGCTGCGGCGCATCTTATCGATCTCGGAAGACGACTTACAAACGATTGACATTCTCTATCGCGCTAAACGCTTGCGCCATCACCGCTTCCACCGGTTGATCGCCGTTCACCTCGATCAGCCGCCCGCGTGCCCGGTAATAATCCACCAGGGGCAGAGTCAGCTGCTCGTAGGCCTTCATGCGTTCCACAAAAACGTCTTCGGCATCGTCCGGACGCGCCGTCAACGGCGTGCCGTCAACATCACAGATACCCTGGACTTTGGGAGGCTGGAAGTAAACGTTATAAATCAGCCCGCAGGTGGGACATGAACGACGTCCGGTAATCCGTTGCAGTAGAATATTATAATCCACTACCAGCCGGATCACAACCGGCGCAGCATACGTCTGCTGCGCGCAACTATCGCCCTGCTTGCCTGCCCGCAACTGCTCCAAATATCCATCCAGCCATTCCGCCTGACGCACGGTCCGCGGAAAGCCGTCCAAAATGAACCCGCGCGCGCAATCCGCTTCCTACAACCGGCTCGGCCACCATGTCGCAAACCAGATCGTCAGGAACCAGCTCGCCGCGATCCATGATCGCCTTGGCCTTCATGCCCAGCTCCGTCTGCCGGGCCACGTTTGCCCGCAGGATATCTCCGGTGGAGATCTGCGGGATGCCGAAGGTTTCAGAGATCAGCTTGGCCTGCGTTCCCTTGCCTGCTCCCGGCGGCCCCAGCAGGATGATGGGACCAGCCACGCGTGCGTTCGCCTTTACGCCCACTGCTGCGGAAGTCTGCACTTCCATGTTGTTTACCCTGAGAGCCGATATTGGCCCTTTCTGCCCGCCGCTAGACAGGCCGGGACTCCCGGTGCCCCAAAAACAGTAACTAGCAACTAGTAGCTAGCAACTAGCTTTATTCTCGTCCTACGCCTTAATCATTTCGAACACCAACTCGTGTGCCCTGACAGTACAACCCCGTAAATCCTGAAGAGCTAGTTACTAGTTACTAGTTACTTCTTTACCACGTCGACCGCCGCCCGCGGACTCGTCCGCTGCGCGGGGTAAAGCCTTCGTAGTGCCGCATCACCAACTGCGATTCCACCTGGTTGATGGTATCCATCGCCACGCCCACCACGATCAGCAGCGAGGTGCCGCCGAAGTAGAAGTTCACGCCCAGACCGTTGGTCACCCAGTTCGGCAGCCGCTCGAAGAACGCTCCCACCGGGCCCCACAAGTGATTGAGCCGAATACCGGCGATCATCCACTCCGGAATGAACGAGATCAGGATCAGGTAGAGCGCGCCGACCAGGGTGATGCGCGTCAAAATATCGTTGATGTAGTTCGCCGTGCGCGCGCCTGGCCGGATGCCCGGAATAAATCCGCCGTACTTGCGCATGTTGTCGGCAACTTCGGTGGGGTTGAAGACGATCGACACGTAGAAGTACGCGAAGAAGATGATTCCAATCGCATACAGCAACGTGTACATCGGCTCGCCCCACTGCAGCGCCCGCAACATCGGTCCGAAGAAGCGGTTGTCCTTGAACAGACGCGCCCGCTGTCTGCGGCAAGGTCAGCACCGAAGAGGCGAAGATGACCGGCATAACGCCGCCGGAGTTCACGCGCAGCGGCAGGTGGGTCGACTGCCCGCCCATGATCTTGCGTCCCACCACGCGCTTGGCGTACTGCACCGGGATGCGCCGTTCGCTGCGTTCCACAAACACAATGAACGCCACCACCGCGATCATCAGCACCACCAGCATCAGCATGGCGGGAACAGTGAACGCGCCCCAAGCCTGGGACTGCACCTTCTCGGCCAGATCCGCGACGCCTCTCGGCAGGCCCACCACGATGCCGGCAAAGATCAGCAGCGACATGCCGTTGCCCACGCCGCGCTCGGTGATCTGCTCGCCCAGCCACATGATGAAGACGCTGCCCGTGGTCAGGGTCAGCATGGTCATCAGCACAAAACCGATGCCCGGGTTGACCACGAAGTCAGGCTGTCTCTGCAGGGTAAAGGCGATGCCCAGCGACTGCACCGCGCTCAAGCCCAAGGTCAGGTAGCGCGTCCACTGGGTGATCTTCTTGCGGCCCAGCTCGCCTTCCTTCTGCAGCTTGGCCAGCGGTTCGTAAACCACGGTCATCAACTGCAGAATGATCGACGCCGTGATGTACGGCATGATGCCGAGGGCGAAAACCGTCAGCCGGCGCAACTGTCCGCCGCTGAACAGATCGACGAAGCCCAGGAAGCTGCCACGTTCTGGTCGAAGAACTGCGCCAGCTTGTCGGCGTTGATGCCCGGCGTGGGAATGTGCCCGCCCAGGCGATACACCGCCAGCAGCCCAAGCGTAAACAGAATGCGCTTTCGCAGATCGGGAACGCGGAATACGTTGGCTAACTTCTCAAGCATAGAACTCCAGTTGTCAGTTGCCAGTGGTCAGTTGTCAGTAAATGCGCACAGCCGACAACACTTAACAACCCTTGCTCAAACCAAATCAAAGCTGCCTTTTGCCGGTGATCCGTACATCAGCCCAACTGACAACTGACTACTGACCACTGACAACTTCTATCTTGCCGCCGGCCTTCTCGATCTTCTCCTGGGCCGACTTGGAAAACTTGTGCGCATGCACCGTCAGGGCCTTCGACAGCTCGCCCTGGCCCAGCACCTTCACCAGCGTCTTCTTGGAGCTCACCACCCCCGCCTTGCGCAGTACTTCGGGCGTGATCTCGGTCTCGCCCAGGCTCGCCAGCCGCTCCAGGTTCACCACTTCGTACTCGGTGCGGAAGATGTTGACGAAGCCGCGCTTGGGCAGACGGCGATGCAGCGGCATCTGGCCGCCTTCAAAACCGCGCATCATGCGCGAGCCGCTGCGCGATCGCTGGCCTTTGTGGCCGCGGGTCGAGGTCTTGCCCATGCCCGAGCCCATACCACGGCCCACGCGCTTCTTGTTCTCCGACGCCTTGCGCGGCGCATGTAGATTGCTTAAGTTCATCTCGAGTACCTTTGTCGCTTAGCGACCGCTTCCAATTCTAGCCAAATAAGCAGCGGCTAAAGCCGTTTCTTGCCTCGCCGCTACGGCACGTCTAAAAACGTGCCTGACACTAACCAGAATGCGGCAGATCAAAGCACAATTCTAATTGCTAATTGCCAGTTGCTAGTTGCTGCAACTGACAACTATTTCAAGATCTCCACCAGGTGCGGCACCTTCGCCACCATGCCGCGGATCGAGGGCGTGTCTTCCCGCTCGACCACCTGGTTCAGCCGGGTAAAGCCCAGTCCCTTGATCACCAGCTTCTGCTTCACCGGAGCCGCAATCGCCGAACGCACCCACTTCAGCTGCATCTTGGTGCCCGGCTTGGCAGCGGCGGTTTCCGTCTTTTTCCGAATGCGCGCCATGATTACAGCTCCTCAACCGCTTTGCCGCGCTGTGCCGCCACGTCCTTGCGGTCGCGCAGCTTGCCCAGCGCGTTGAACGTCGCCTTGATCACGTTGTGCGGGTTGGTGGTTCCAATGGATTTGGTCAGCACGTTCTGAACTCCGGCCGAGGTCATCACCGCGCGCACCGCGCCGCCGGCGATCACGCCGGTTCCTTCCGGAGCCGGCTTCAGCAGCACCATTCCCGAACCATAGCGGCCCAGCACCTGGTGCGGAATCGTGGTCTGCGTCAGGTTCACCCGCAGCAGATTCTTCTTGGCCGATTCGATGCCCTTGCGGATGGCCTGCGGAACTTCCTTCGCCTTGCCGGAACCGTAGCCCACGACCGCGGAGCCCGGATCGCCCACCACCACCAGCGCCGCGAACGACAGGTTCTTGCCGCCCTTCACGACCTTGGTGACGCGGTTGATCGAGACTACCTGGTCCTTCAGCTGGTACTGGCCGGCGTCAAGCTTTTTCTTTACTGTTGGCATTACCGTTGTTTCTCCCGGCGCCGCTTCCAGTCATCGGAATCGTCGCCCCATCAATTCTCAAAATCCTGTCATGCTGAGCGGGTGCCGTATGCCCAACTCTGTCATCCTGAGCGGAGGCGCGCCGACTTTGCGTGCCGGAGTCGAAGGACCCCTCTTACCGCTAGGCCGTCCCTAAAGGGACAATGAACAACTCCGCTCGCTACCGCAGGCCTAAAGGCCCGCGCTTCCACCCTAAAACTCCAGTCCCGCTTCGCGCGCCGCATCGGCCAGAGCCTTGATGCGTCCGTGATACAGATACCCGCCGCGATCGAACACAACCTTGTTGATGCCCTTCTGCTTGGCCCGCTCGGCGATCAGCTTGCCCACTTCCTTGGCCGACGCCAGGTTGCCGCCGGTTGGCCGCTTGTCGCCCTTGATCCCTTTGCCCTTCTCCACCGAAGTTGCCGAGACCAGGGTCGACGCCCTGGCCATCGTCGATTACCTGGGCATAAATGTGGTTCACCGAGCGATATACATTCAGCCGCGGACGCTCTTGCGTGCCCTGAACCTTTTTGCGGATCCGGCTGTGCACCTTCTGCCGCGTCTGATCTTTCGAACTCTTTCCAATCATCGTTTCTTCCTCATCCCGGGTTGCTGAACCGGGTAACGGTGCGCTCAGTGCGCCATCCCGTCGTAATCGCTTTAGCTCTTAGCTAGTAGCTCTTAGCTCAACTGCACCGGCTACTGAGCAACTTATTTCGCGCCCGTCTTGCCGACCTTCTTCTTCAGCCGCTCATCGCTATAACGCACGCCCTTGTTCTTGTACGGATCAGGGGGACGCAGGCTGCGCATTTCCGCGGCTACAAATCCCACCTGCTGCCGATCGATACCGCTCACCGTCAAGTGCGTCAGCTTAGGATCGATCGTCACTTCAATGCCGGTGGGCAGGGGATACTCGATAGGGTGGGAATATCCCAGCGTGAACACCACCATACCCTTGCCCTTCATCTCGGCGCGGTAGCCGATGCCGACGATATCCAGCTCTTTGGTCCAGCCCTTGGTGACGCCTTCGACCGAGTTGTTGACCAGAGCCCGCACCAGTCCATGGACAGCGGCTTTGGAGTCGTCCTCGCGCACCACCAACAGTTGGCCGTCGCTCTGTTCCAACGTGACGCCGCCCGGCATGTGGGTAATCGACTTCGCCCTTAGGGCCCTTCACGCGAACGGTGTTGCCCTCGACGGCGTAGGTCACGCCCTTGGGCAACGGAATCGGTTTCTTTCCAATTCGAGACATAATCGTTAGCTCTCAGCTGTCAGCCTTCAGCCTTCAGCTTGTTCTTTTTAGTACGGACATTATGCCCGTGTTGTAAGTCGCGCCTGGCACCCGCGGCCTTTACTGACGGCTGACAGCTGATAGCTGACAGCTACTTAGTAAATCTCGCACAATACTTCGCCGCCCACGCCTTCTTTGCGGGCCTGGCGGCCGGTCATCACGCCCTTGGGCGTGGTCAGAATGTTGATCCCCAAGCCGCCCAGGACGCGCGGAATTTCGCTGTGTCCTACATACACCCGGCAGCCAGGACGGGAAACCCGCTTCAGGTCCGAGATGGGCGAAGAGTTGTCGGGGCTGTACTTCAAGTACACCCGCAAAACCTTGCGGCCCTCTTCATCGGTCGCCTTGAAGTTGGCGATGTAGCCTTCTTCTTTCAGAATGCGGGCCATCTCCACCTTCAGCTTGGAATGGGGAACGTCCACCTTCTGCTGCCGTGCCTTGATGGCGTTACGAACTCGGGTTAAGAAATCCGCGACCGGATCGGTCAAACTCATGCTTTGCATCTCCTCATATCGTCGCCCGTTCGCCTACACATCATGCCCCGTATCGGGACCTGGGATTCGCACCGATCACTCGGCGGAGTCAATGTAAGAACCAGCCGCGACGAACTTACTAACTACTAGTAACTAGTAACTAGCTACTAATTACCAACTCGACTTGGCAACTCCAGGAATCTCGCCCCGCAGAGCCAGATCGCGGAAGTGCAGACGGCACAGGCCGAACTTGCGCAGATAGGCGCGCGAGCGTCCGCAGATCTTGCAGCGATTGTGCTGCCGGGTCGAGAACTTAGGTTTCTTGTTCGACTTGGCGATTTGTGATGTTCTGGCCATCGTTTCCTTTTCGGCGTTAGCCGTTAGCAATTAGCATTTGGCAATTAGCTAATTCATCTGTCATCCCGAGCGAAACCGCTTTAGCGGTGAGCCGAGGGATCTGCGGTCCTGCCGTCCCCACGGGACTCGGTTTTTCTACCCTACCCAGCGCTGAAGCTCTGGGCTAACCTATACCGCGCCTGCGGCGCTCGCATCTTTCTATTACCTTCTATTTCCTTTAACCGCGGGCTCACGCCCACGGCTAACTCAAATCTCGCCCTTTCGGGCTAAATCCTTCTGATGTCTCTACTCAACTAGTTACTAGCTACTGCCTTACTGCCTAAACGGCATTCCCATGTGCTTCAGCAGCGCCCGTGCCTGGTCGTCGGTTCCGGCCGAAGTCACGATCGTAATGTTCATGCCCTTCAGCTTCTCAACCTTGGCATAGTCGATCTCCGGGAAGATCAGCTGATCGCGCACGCCCAGGGTGTAGTTACCGCGTCCGTCAAACGACTTGGTCGGCACACCGCGGAAATCGCGGACGCGCGGCTAAGGCGATATTCACCAGCCGGTCGAAAAACTCGTACATGCGGTCGCCGCGCAGCGTAACCATCACGCCGATGGGCATTCCTTCGCGCACCTTGAAGGCCGCGATCGACTTGCGCGCCTTGGTGACCACCGGCTTCTGGCCGGTGATCTGGCCAACCTCGGTCGCCGCCGGATCGATCAGCTTGGCGTTCTGCGTCGCTTCGCCCACGCCCATGTTCACGATGATCTTCTCCAGCTTGGGAGCAGCCATCGGATTTTCCAGGCTGAATTCCTTCATCAGCGCCGGCAAAACTTCCTTGTAGTAGCGCTCGCGCATACGCGCGGTCGCGCGATTGGTCGCCTTGGGCCGCGCCGGCTTGCCCGAAGGCTGCTCGCCTGCGGCTTCTACCTGCTCACCCTTCGCCTTCTTACCCTCTTTGGGCTTGCCCTGCGCGGGCTTAGCTTGTCCGCCACCTTGCTGCGGCGCTTTCTGCTTTTTCTCGTCTGCCATTTCCCTGCTTCTACCTTTCTCACGGTTTCGGCTTTTTGTGCCGCCGGTTCGTGAGGAACTCAATTCTGCACTTGGCACTTGGCAGTTGGCATTTAGCAACTGCCAAACTCCGGTCAATCTTCTGCAGCTTGCGCCTTGGCTAAGTGCTAAATGCCAAGTGCCAATTGCCGTTCTTACTTCTCCAGCGTATTGCCGCAACTCTTGCACACCCGCACATGGCGGTCGCCGCGATGTTCGTGGCCCACCCGCACCGGCCGGTTGCAGGATTTGCATAACAGCATCACGTTGCTGGTAGAGATCGCGCTCTCCTGCTCGGCAATGCCGCCCTTGATGTTCTTCTGCGGGTTGGGACGCACGTTCTTCTTCACCATCATGACGTGCTCCACCAGCACCTTGCTTCCGCCCGGCATGACCCGCAGCACCCGGCCCTGCTTACCTTTGTCGCGCCCGGTAATTACCCGTACCTGATCGTTGCGACGAATATCTACGCTCTTCTGCATGGTTGTTCGATCCTCTTTGCGGCGAGCTACTTGCGCTTAGCAGTTGGCACTTAGTTACATGGCTCACTGCCGGCCGCTCGACCACCCTTACTTCTGCCGTCCCTACGGGACTCAGCTCTCGGGCTTCTTTACCCAGGGCTTTCCGCCCTGGGCTAACCTAGTTTCGCCCTCCGGGCTGTTTCTCTTCGTCTCTTGCAACCCGGTAAACCATCAACTTAACCGAGTAGGGACCATCACGTTCTAGCTAGTTACTAGTTACTAGTTGCTGCCTTACAGTACTTCCGGCGCTAGGGAAACAATCTTCAAGAACTTCTTCTCGCGCAGCTCGCGGGCCACCGGACCGAACACGCGCGTGCCCACCGGCTCGTGCACATCGTTGATCAGCACCGCCGCATTCTGGTCGAAGCGGATATAGGTTCCATCGCGCCGCCGATGTTCTTTGCGCGTGCGCACAATCACCGCTTTCACCACCGTGCCCTTCTTGGCGGTGCCGTCGGGCGAAGCTTCCTTCACCGCTGCGGTAATCACGTCGCCCAGGCCGGCAACCAGGCCGGTGGAACCGCCCAGCGGCAGAATCATCTGCAGCTTGCGCGCGCCGGAGTTGTCGGCAACATCGAGCATGCTTCTCATCATCACTGCCATAATTTCTTCTCCTTCGCAGAGCTGCCGTCCGGATTCAGCACTTAGCATTTGGCAGTTGGCCAATGCAGCAGATCTCAAAGTGTCGCTTTAGCCAAAATGCTAAATGCCAAGTCGGTCGGGTGCCCCGTTCTAGCCCTGTTTTGGGCTAGGCGGAGTATCCTCGACCGGCGCCACCAGCGCCGCGCGCTGCACAATCTCTTTCAACTGCCACCGCTTCAGCTTGGACAGCGGACGCGTCTCTTCGATCTTCACGAAGTCGCCCAAGTGCGCCGTGCCCTGCTCGTCGTGCGCGTAGAACTTCTTGCTGCGGGCCACCACGCGTTTGTAAAACGGGTGAGCCTTCTGCCGCCGCACTTCCACCACGATGGTCTTGGCCATCTTGGTCGACACGACTTCGCCAATCAGGGTCTTGCGCCGGCCGGCGGCCTTTGCAGTGCTGGTTGCTGTGGTTTCCGCCATGGATTACTTTTTCTCCGTCGCAGCCTTCTTCTTGGCCGCCTTCTTTGCCGGGGCGGGAGCGCTCACGGCAGCTGCCTTCACCGCTGCTCCGTTACCGGCGGCAATTTGCTTCTGGCGCATGACTGTCAGCACGCGCGCGATGTCTTTCTTCAGCTCGCGAATCTTCTTCAGGCTTTCGGTCTGCCCCATCTTCAACTGAAACTTCATCTTGAAGAGCTGGTCAGACAGCTCGCGCTGCTGATGGCTCCAGTTCGACATCGGTTAGGTTACGAATCTTGTCTACATTCATCGTTTAGCTCTCAGCTGTCAGCTATCAGCTATCAGCTTTTGTTACTTCGATTCCAGCATCTGGATCGATCTATCGTCATCGTACACCGCTATACGCTCAATTCTTTAGCTCACGCTGAGAACTGATAACTGACAACTGCTTTCTAGTGCACGCCTTCGCGCTGCACGAACTTGGTCCGCAGCGGCAGCTTGTGCGAAGCCAGGCGCATGGCCTCGGCGGCGTCGGTGACCGATACCCCTTCCATCTCGAAGAGGATCTTGCCCGGCCGCACCACGGCTACCCAGTGATCGGGAGCGCCCTTGCCTTTGCCCATACGGGTTTCGGCCGGCTTCTTGGTGACCGGCTTATCCGGGAACAGGCGAATCCAGATTTTGCCGCCACGCTTCACGAAGCGGGTCATGGCCACACGGCTGGCTTCGATCTGCCGGTCGGTGATCCAGCCCGGCTCCATCACCTTCAAGCCGAAATCGCCGAACGACAGCTCGCCGCCGCGCCACGCCTTGCCCCACATGCGACCGCGCTGCTGCTTGCGGTACTTTACTTTCTTTGGCATCAACATAAAATTCAGTTCCCAGTTGTCAGTTGCCGGTTGTCAGTTAACTGCCTCGACAACTCTGCTTTTCCTGCCCACTCGACGATTGTCAGTGTTGATCAAACCTTTCGCCAGTCGCTCTTTCTGACAACTGACAACTGGCCACTGACAACTGCTTCTAAAACGCTCCCGACTGCACGCTCTGCGGCTCGCGCTTCTTCTCGCGATAGATCTCGCCCTTGTACACCCAAACCTTCACGCCGATCACGCCGTAGGTGGTGCGCGCTTCGGTGAAACCGTAGTCGATATCGGCGCGCAGCGTGTGCAGCGGCAGCCGCCCCTGCAGATACCATTCCGAACGCGCGATTTCGTTGCCGTTCAGACGGCCGCTGACCCGCACCTTGATTCCCTTGCAGCCAAAACGCAGCGCCGAGTCCACCGCCTTGCGCATGGCGCGACGGAAGCCGACGCGCTTTTCCAGCTGCAGCGCGATGTTCTCCGACACCAGCTGGGCATCGAGTTCCGGCTTGTGCACTTCCTGGATGTCGACATAGACATCGCGGTTGGTGCGCTTCTGGATCTCCTGCTTCAGCTTGTCGATCTCCGTGCCTTTGCGGCCGATGATGATGCCCGGACGCGCGGTGCGGATGATGATGCGCAGCTTGTTGCCCGGCCGCTCGATCTCGATCGAGCTGACGCCCGCCGACTTGAGCTTGTCTTTCAGCTCGGCCTTCAGCTTGACGTCTTCCAGCAGCAGTTTGTCGTAATCGCGCTCTACGAACCAGCGCGACCTCCACGGCTTGGTAACGCCGAGGCGGAATCCGTATGGATGGACTTTCTGTCCCATAATCTCCTACTTTTTCTTGGCGGGCTTCTTCGCCGCCTGCTTCTTTGCCGGAGCCTTCTTGGCCGCCGCTTTCTTAGCCGGAGCCTTTTTGGCCGCCTTCTTCGCCGGAGCAGCGCTGCACCTTCTCCTACCGTCTGCACCAGATCGCCCTGTCCGTTGCCCGATGTCTTCTCCGCCAGCGCGATCTCAATGTGCGCGATGCGCCGCTGATAGCGATAGGCGCGGCCCATGGGCGCCGGACGAATGCGCTTCATGCGCGGGCCGTCGTTGGCAATCGCCCGCTTCACAAACAGCCGGTCGACATCGACGTCCAAGCCCTTTTCCGCGCTCACATAGTTGGCGTTCTCTACCGCCGAACGCAGCAGCTTGTAGAGCTGCGGCGCGATGCCCTTCTTGGTAAACATCAGCGTGTCCAGCGCCTCTTCCACCCGGCGGCCCTTGATCAGGTCCAGCACCAGGCGGGCTTTCTGCGGCGAGACTCGCACGTAATTCAGTTTGGCTGTGAATTCCATGTCGTTTCCTTATCTCGCCGGCGCCGGCTGGGCCGCGGTTTCCGTGGCCGCCTTCACCGAGTGGCCCTTGAAGGTGCGGGTCATGCTGAACTCGCCCAGCTTGTGGCCTACCATGTTTTCCGTGACGTACACGGGGATGAACTTCTTGCCGTTGTGCACCGCCAGCGTGTGTCCCACCATCTCGGGGATCACCGTCGAACGGCGCGACCAGGTGCGCACGACCTTCTTCTCGTTGCGCGCGTTCATGCCGTCGATCTTGGCCTGCAGATGCGAATCGATGAACGGACCCTTCTTGGTTGAACGTGCCATATTGTCTCAGTCCTACTTCTGTCTGCGGGTCACGATGAACTTATCGGTCCGCTTGTTGTTGCGCGTCTTGTAGCCGCGTGTCGGCTGGCCCCACGGGGTCACCGGATGCCGTCCGCCGCTGGTCTTGCCTTCGCCGCCGCCGTGCGGATGGTCGACCGGGTTCATGACCACGCCGCGGTTGGTCGGACGAATGCCCATCCAGCGCGTACGGCCGGCCTTGCCGATGGAAATGTTTTCGTGATCGGTGTTGCCCACCTGGCCGACGGTCGCCATGCAATCCACCAGCACCTTGCGAGTTTCGCCGGAGGGCAGCTTCAGCAGCGCGTAGTCGCCTTCCTTGGCGACCAACTGCGCCTGCGCTCCCGCCGAACGCGCCATCTGCGCGCCCTTGCCCGGCTTCAGCTCGATGTTGTGCACCGTCGTGCCGGGAGGAATGTTGCGCAGCGGCAGAGCATTGCCTACCAGGATGTCGGCATCGGGACCGCTGACAATCTTCGCCCCAACCTTCAGTCCCACCGGATACACGATGTAGCGCTTCTCGCCATCGGCATAGTTCAGCAGCGCGATGCGCGCCGAGCGGTTGGGATCGTACTCGATCGAGGCGACAGTCGCGGGAATGCCGGCCTTGTCGCGCTTGAAATCGATGATGCGCAGCTTGCGCTTGTGGCCGCCGCCGCGGTGCCAGATGGTCAGATCGCCGGCATTGCGGCGTCCGCCGGTGCGCTGCTTGGGTTCGGTCAGCGGCTTGTACGGCCGGTTCGTCGTCAGGTCATCGTTGACCGTCGTCGTCGTAAACCGCCGCGTCGGAGTTACCGGTCTGTAAGTCTTGATTGCCATGTTATTGCTCTCTACGCCTCGTACCAGGGCACGACTTCAGTCGTGCCGAACGATGCATTTAAAAACCGGGCTTTAGCCCCTGCCAATTCTGCCGTCCCTACAGGACTCTGGCTTCTTCTTCGCCCACCCAGCGCTAAAGCGCTGGGCTAACCTGTTTCGCGCCTACGGCGCTTGACCCGGGCAGCTTGATGGCTCTGTTTTCTATCCACTATCCACTGCCCACTAGATGTTTTCCGCGTACTCGGGCATCTTCTCGCCCGCCTTCAACCGCACATACGCCTTCTTCCAGTCAGGACGATAGCCGGTGAACTTGCCGCGGCGGCGTTCTTTGCCTACGAAGGTTGCGGTGCGCACCGTGTCCACCTTCACCTTGAAAATGCTCTGCACCGCTTGCTTGATCTCGGTCTTGCTCGCCTTCACCGAAACTTCGAAGACCAGCGTGGCTTCCGTTTCCTTCACGCCCAGACCCTTTTCCGTGATCACCGGGCGGCGAATGATCTGATAGGCCGACTTCATTACGCCACCTCCGCTGCTTGCGCTTGGGCGCCGAGGCCTTCAGCGAGTCCTGCAGCTTCTCCAGCGCCGGCCGCGCGAAAATCGTCGTCTCATACCGCAGCAGGTGATAAGGATGAACCTGGTTGCCTGCCAGCAGCTCCACACCTTCCAGGTTGCGCGAGCTCAGGTGCAGGTTGTGGTTCTCCGTCGCCGAGCTCTCCACCAGCAGCGTGGTGCCTTTGGCGTTCAGCTTGTCCAGCGTCTTGCGGAATGCCTTGGTCTTGGCCTCCTTCAGCTCGAAGCTCTCGACCACCACCAGCTTGCCGTCGGCCAGCTTGGCCGCCAGCGCCGAGCGCAGCGCGCCCAGCAGCTTCTTGCGCGGGAAGGCAAAGTCGTAGGAGCGGGGCTGCGGTCCGTGGACCGTGCCGCCATGCCGCCACAGGGGAGAGCGAATGGATCCCACACGCGCGCGGCCCGTGCCCTTCTGCTTCCACAGCTTCTTGCCCGCGCCGCTCACCAGCTTCTTGTTCTTGGTGGCGTGGGTACCGGCGCGCTGCCCGGCGCGGTAGTGCTTCACCGCTTCCCAGAGCAGGTCCTCGTTGACTGCGCCGAACACTTCGTCGGCCAGCTCGAGCGAGCCTACCTTTTCGCCGCCCAGATTCACTACATCAATCGTTGCCATAATCTTTTCTCAGTTGCAGTCCAGTGTCAGCTAGTCAAGCCAGTCGAGCTCTCAGCTCAAACCAGAAATCGCTATTGACTAGTTACTAGTTACTTCTTCTTCGCCACCGCGCGCTTGGAAGCCTTCAACGGATCGACCGTGCCCGAGCCGCTGAATCCACGGCGCTCTCTGGGCGGCTTCTTCGCCTTGGTGATAATTACGTAGGCGTCCTTGTGTCCCGGTACCGCGCCTTCGACCACCAGCAGGTTCTCGTCCTTGTCGACGCCGAGCACGCGCAGGTTGCGCACCGTCACCCGGTCCACGCCCATGTGTCCCGACATGCGCATGCCTTTGAACACGCGCGAGGGAAACGCCGAGGAGCCGATGGAGCCGGTGATCTGGAACATCGATCCGTGCGACGCGGCGCCGCCACCGAACTTGTGACGCTTCACCACGCCGGCAAATCCGCGGCCCTTGCTGGTGCCGGCGACGTCGACAAACTTCTCGCCTTCGAACATGTCGACCAGAACTTTGTCGCCAACCTTGGTGCCGTCCTGGGTCTCCGGATCGATGACGATCGGCACTTCGCGCAGAAAGCGCATCGGCGGCAGATCGTGCTTGGCGAAGTGGCCCTTCATGGGCTCGGTCAAACGCGACTGCTTCACGAACTCGACCAGGCCGATTTGCGCGGCATCGTAGCCGTCCTTGGTGACCGTCTTGCGCTGGGTCACCACGCAGGGCCCGGCCTGCAGCACCGTGACCGGGTGAACATCACCCTTGTCATCGAACAGCTGCGTCATGCCAACTTTCTTGCCGAGAATTCCAGTCACTGCCATTTTGTTTTCCTCAACTCCGCTTCCTGGTGTCCGGTTTTTTAGGACCGGGGATTGGGATCAATCTCGGAAGCTTTGTTTGGGTGCCCCATCCTACGCCCGTCTTTGGCGTAGGGTGGGAGACCGCGATTGCCGGCTCACGCCGATGAACCTGCCGTCCCTACGGGACTCGAATTCTTCTCTCTCACCTTCCCAGCGCTGAAGCGCTGGGCTAAACTCTTTCGCCCCTTCGGGGCTGGCATCTGCCCGTTCAAGTTATTCAGGCAACCTATGCCGCGCCGTTCGAGTCTAAAGCAGTTGCTAGTTGCTAGTTGCTTACTTATGTTCTTTGCCCGAACGCCTTGATTTCCACATCCACGCCCGCCGGAAGCTCCAGCTTCATCAGTGCATCGACGGTCTGCTGCGTGGGCTCGAGAATATCGAGCAGGCGCTTATGAGTGCGAATCTCAAACTGTTCGCGCGATTTCTTGTCCACGTGGGGCGAGCGCAGCACGGTGTACTTGTTCTTCACCGTGGGTAGCGGAATCGGTCCCGCGATTTGCGCGCCGGTGCGCTTGGCCGTGTCCACAATCTCGCCGGTGGACTGGTCGAGAACGCGATAGTCGTATGCTTTCAGCCGGATGCGGATTCGTTCTTTGCCAATCACGTTAGTGTTCTCTCAAAGATCTTTTTGCTAAGGCTCGTCTCGCGATCCGCCTTGCGGCTTTTGCCGCTGGTTCCTGGGTGCCCCACTCATTCCAGCGTTTGGAATGAGTGGGATTTCACTACGCAATAATTTCGCTGATGGTGCCGGCGCCTACGGTGCGTCCGCCTTCGCGAATCGCAAACCGCAAGCCCTTTTCCATCGCCACCGGCGTGATCAGCTCAATCTGCAAGGTCACGTTGTCGCCCGGCATCACCATCTCCGTACCTTCCGGCAACGTCGCCACTCCCGTAACGTCCGTGGTGCGGAAGTAGAACTGTGGCCGATAGCCCTTGAAGAACGGCGTGTGCCGCCCGCCTTCATCCTTCGACAACACGTACACCGAGCCGGTGAACTTGGTGTGCGGCGTAATCGAGCCGGTCTTGGCCAGCACCATGCCGCGCTCCACATCTTCCTTCGGAATGCCGCGCAGCAGCAGGCCGGCATTGTCGCCCGCCATGCCTTCGTCCAACTGCTTCTTGAACATCTCCACGCCGGTCACTACCGTCTTGCGGGTCTCGCGGAAACCAACGATTTCCACTTCCTCGCCCACCTTCACCTTGCCACGCTCGATACGGCCGGTCACCACCGTGCCGCGGCCCGAGATGGAGAAGATATCTTCGATCGGCATCAGGAACGGCTTGTCCACATCGCGCGCCGGCAGCGGCACGCTCTTGTCCACCGCCTCCATCAGCTCGTCAATCTTGGCTTCCCACTGCGCCTCGCCATTCAGTGCGCCCAGGGCCGAGCCGCGAACCACCGGCAGATCGTCGCCCGGGAAGTTGTACTTGGTCAGCAACTCGCGAACTTCCATCTCCACCAGGTCGATCAGCTCGGGATCTTCCACCGCATCGCACTTGTTCAGGAACACGACGATGTAAGGCACGCCCACCTGGCGAGCCAGCAGCACGTGCTCCTTGGTCTGCGGCATCGGGCCATCGGTGGCCGCGACTACCAGAATCGCGCCATCCATCTGCGCCGCGCCGGTAATCATGTTCTTGATGTAGTCGGCGTGGCCGGGACAATCCACGTGGGCGTAGTGCCGGTTGGCCGTCTCGTATTCCACGTGAGCGGTCGCGATGGTGATGCCGCGCTCGCGCTCTTCCGGCGCGTTGTCGATCGAGTCGAACGAGCGAAACACGATCTTGGGATTGTGCTTCTGCAATACCTTGGTGATGGCCGCCGTCAACGTCGTCTTGCCATGATCGATGTGCCCGATCGTGCCTACGTTTACGTGCGGCTTGCTGCGATCAAATTTCTCTTTCGCCATGTTGGATACTCCGTCCACTACGCGGTTACGACTGCGGTCTTTAGGCAGTCGAAGTGGTAGATAAACTTCCCTTGAACAACTTCCTTCGTGCAGAGATTCGCACGTTCCGCTAGTTCAAAGACATTGCGCTACTGCGCATGGCTTACTGCCACCGCGACAGAAGCTTCATATCGTTCTGGGTCTAATCGCCTCGTTTCTTGCAAATATCTTGATAAAGCCTTCTCACATCGTCAGCATTAAGGGACTTACTTGTCGAAATCAATCTGACGCTCGCCCCTGTTATTAATGCGCACACTGATTCGCTGAGATTGCGCAGCACCGAAAACCGACTCGACGAATTGGAGTTGCTCCATCATCTTGTAGCTAACCTACTTGGTTCCAGCTGGGCTTTTGCCCTGCACCTTGGCCACGATCTCTTCGGCTACCGCGCGTGGCGCTTCTTCATAACGCGAAAAGTGCATGCTGAACGTCGCCCGGCCCTGGGTGTTCGAGCGCATGTTGGTCGCGTAGCCAAACATCTCGGCCAGCGGAACCATGGCCTTGATCACCTGCGATCCGGCGCGATGCTCGATGCCTTCAATCCGTCCCCGACGGCTGCTCAGATCGCCGATGATGGTGCCCATGTACTCTTCCGGCACAACCACTTCCACCGACATCACCGGCTCCAGCAGCACCGGACTGGCCTTGCGCGCGGCTTCTTTGAAGGCCATCGAGCCAGCGATCTTGAAAGCCATTTCGTTGGAGTCGACATCGTGATAGCTGCCGTCATACAGCGTGGCTTTCACGTCAACCATTTCGTAGCCGGCCAGAACGCCGCCTTCCATGGCTTCCTTGATGCCCTGATCCACCGGCTTGATGAACTCCTTGGGAATCACGCCGCCCACAACTTCATTGACAAATTCGTAGCCCTTGCCCGCCTCATTCGGTTCCAGCCGAATGCGCACGTGACCGTACTGGCCGCTGCCGCCAGTCTGGCGAATGTACTTGCCTTCGGCCTGCGACGGCTTCCGAATGGTCTCGCGATAGGCTACCTGCGGCTTGCCGACATTGGCCTGCACATTGAACTCGCGCATCATGCGGTCGACAATGATCTCCAGATGGAGTTCACCCATGCCGCTGATGATGGTCTGTCCACTGTCGGGGTCGGTGTTGACCTTGAAGGTGGGATCTTCCTGCGCCAGCTTACCCAGCGCGACGCCCATCTTTTCCTGATCACCCTTGGTCTTAGGCTCGACCGCAACCGAAATAACCGGGGCCGGGAACTCGATGGATTCCAGGATGATGGGATGGTTCTCGTCGCAAATGGTATCGCCGGTAGTGATGTGCTTCAGTCCCACACAAGCACAGATGTCGCCAGCATAAATCTCGGTAATGTCTTCACGCTTATTGGCGTGCATCTTCAGCAGGCGGCCAATACGCTCGGAGCGCGAACGTCCGCTGATATGAACGCTGTCGCCCTGCTTCAGGTGGCCGGAGTACACGCGGATAAAGGTGAGCTGCCCGACGAATGGGTCGGTCATAATCTTGAATGCCAGGGCAGCGAACGGCGCGTTGTCCTGGGCAGGCCGCTCTTCTTCCGCGCCCGTGTCAGGATTGATTCCTTTCACCGGAGGAACATCGAGTGGCGAAGGCAGATAGTCCACCACCGCGTCCAGCAACGGCTGCACACCTTTGTTCTTGAAGGCGGTTCCGCAGATCACCGGGAAGACCTTCATCTTCAAGGTGGCGCGGCGCAGCGCAGCTTTCAGTTCAGCTTCGCCGATGGTCTCGCCTTCAATGTACTTGTGCATCAGTTCTTCCTGATCGTCGTTCTCCACGACGGTCTCGACCAGGATCTGATGGTAGGCTTGCGCCTTCTTCTTCAACTCTTCGGGAATCTCTTCGACTTCGTACTCGGCGCCCATGCTCTCATCGTTCCAGATGATCGCCTTCATGGCCATCAGGTCGATGACGCCCTTGAACTTGTCTTCCTGGCCGATGGGCAACTGAATCGCCACCGGACGCGCATTCAGGCGCTTGCGGATGGTGTCGACCGCATGCTCGAAGTCGGCGCCCATCTTGTCCATCTTGTTGATGAAGCAAATGCGCGGCACCCCGTACTTGTCGGCCTGGCGCCATACGGTTTCCGATTGCGGCTCGACGCCATGCACGGCATCGAACACGGCGCAGGCGCCATCGAGCACCCGCAGCGAGCGCTCCACCTCGGCGGTGAAGTCGACGTGGCCGGGGGTGTCGATGATATTGATGCGAATGTCTTTCCAGACGCAGGTGGTCGCAGCCGAGGTGATGGTGATGCCGCGCTCCTGCTCCTGCGCCATCCAGTCCATCGTCGCGGTGCCTTCATGGACCTCACCGATGCGGTGCGTGCGTCCGGTATAGAACAGGATGCGCTCCGTCGTGGTGGTCTTACCAGCATCGATGTGGGCCATGATGCCGATATTTCTGCAACGATCTAATGGAACCTGTCTGGGCACGATCTTTTCCGTTTTCTTGCTAGGCGACGCTGCCGTCGCTATGTTTCCGTTTCAAAACCCTGCCGTCCCTACGGGACTCGGGTTTGTTTTCTCGCCTACCCAGCGCTTCCGCGCTGGGCTAATTAGTTTCGCCCTTCGGGCTCGCTCTTCCGGGTGTCATCCCGCCGAGGGCTTCAGCCCGAGCGGAGGGACTTGCTTTTGTCCGCGCGGCGGAAAACCTGCCGTCCCTACGGGACTCGGGGTTTAACTCTTCGCCTAACGCGGCGCTAAAGCGCCGCTCTTCCACCTACCAGCGGTAATGCGCAAAGGCCTTGTTGGCTTCGGCCATGCGGTGCACGTCTTCCTTCTTCTTGATCGCCGCGCCCTTGCCGTTGGCGGCGTCAAGCAACTCGTTCGCCAGCTTGTCGATCATGCCCTTCTCGCCGCGTCCACGGCTGTAGGTCAGGATCCAGCGAATCGCCAGCGAAGTGCGGCGGTCAGCATTGACCTCGACCGGGACCTGGTAGTTGGCGCCACCCACGCGGCGGGTCTTCACTTCCAGCACCGGCTTGGCGTTCTCCACTGCCTTCTTGAACAGCTTGATGGCCTCGTCGCCGCCTTTTTCTTCCAGCTTCTTCATGGCGTTGTAGAAGATGCCCTGGGCGGTCGACTTCTTGCCGTCCCACATCATGCTGTTCACAAATTTGTTGACCAGCGTGGACTGGTAGACCGGATCTGCCAGCGGCTCACGCTTCGCGATATGTCCTTTTCTCGGCATAGAACCTCGAACTTGCTGTCGCCGGCTAAAGCCGGCTCGGGAGTTTTTAGCTGCCCGCAACGCTGGCCTAAAGGCCAGCTCTTCCACCCGTAACGCCGACCTAAAGGCCGGCTCTTCCACCTAGGCCTTCGGCCTTTTTGCTCCGTACTTGGAGCGGCTCTGCTTGCGGTTGGCGACACCCACGGAATCCAGCGTGCCGCGAACGACGTGATAGCGAACGCCCGGCAAATCCTTCACACGGCCGCCGCGGATCAGCACGATCGAGTGCTCCTGCAGGTTGTGGCCGACACCGGGAATATAAGTCGTCACCTCGATACCGTTGGTCAGCCGCACGCGCGCGACTTTGCGCAGCGCGGAGTTCGGCTTCTTGGGTGTCTGGGTGTATACGCGGGTGCAGACGCCACGCTTTTGCGGGCAGGACTGCAGCGCCGGACTGGCCGTCTTGTAATTCGGCGCCGTTCGGCCCTTACGCACCAGTTGATTAAATGTAGGCACTCTGTGCAGCTCCTTAATTCCAAGCCAGCCAAGCCGGCAAACCTTGTGTCGCGGGCTGAAGCCCGCCTTAACCTCTGTCGTCCCTAACGGGACTCGACTCTCCAGCTTCGCCTACCCAGCGCTGAAGCGCTGGGCTAAGCTCTACCGCGCCTTCGGCGCTGGCTTTCAGCGATTCCAACTGCCTTGCCAAAAGCGCAATCCGTACGCGGCGATCTCTGCAACTGTCGCCTTCCGGGCGGCAGCCGCCGGGCAAGCATCTCGATCCCACGATTTGGGACTGGGCAATTGCTTTCGGTGGCTGGTAAGCCACTTTGCCCATGCTTCCCCGCACGCACTGCCTCGGGGAGTCTTGGTTTCCGCTCAGGTTAGGCATCCGACGGTGACGCCGTGGTCGTTCCGCAAACCAGCCTTACGGCGGTTGCGGAGGTCGGGAACGAGGGCGCTCCGTTTCGTTGCCTCGGTCTGCATACCCACTGGAAAGCTCCAGCGGAAGCGCAGACACGTTTCAGCGAGGATCCTGCAAAACTGATTCTACAGGATAGAGATCAAAGCAAGCACAGCCAGAACACTGCAGGCAGGCCAAACATGACTCGCAGAACCCTTTCAATATATCAAGCAGGTTGCCTGCCGTCAACCGCTTCGGTCGACAGGTAGTGGGTCAGTTTGATTTCCACAGATTGCTCATTGGCCCCGATAACCAGATCGCGAGAGCCACCAGGAGTACCAACGCAAGAACGGTCTCAAAGAGGCTTCTGGCTAGGAGGTAGAGACCGACACCACATAACATCAAGCTAACGGTGAACACGATAAAAAGTCCTACTGCTATGAACCAGCGCTTCATCAGTTTTACCCTGGTGCTTTCAGGATAAGCTCTTTGTCAATCCGCGAAATCAAACTGACCCACCACCGGGCGACAGGTAGTGTCTCAGTTTGAATTTGGATGCGTGCCTTTCGCGCACCGGCGCGAATCGGCACGCCCAGATCCCTCGCCAGCAAACGAAGCTGGCTCGGGATGACAAGAAGTGATGCGGAGGATGTGTCGCCGGAATTCAAACTGACGCACTACCGCCACATCCACAATCCGGATCGGCGGCCATCTGGGCAGTACCGTGTGACACCGCAAAAAGGCCAACGTCCTCTACAGGCGCCGGCCCGTTGGCCGTCCTACTGAGTTCTCTGCAGTTCCCAGACCGCGCCTTGCTCGTGCGCTCCACAATACTGGTCGGTGCCGTAAAGATTACCTTGCGCATCCAGCGCCAGGCTTCCAGCGGGGGCCCAATACGTGTAGTCCCAACTCACCGGAGTGTTGAATTGCCACCCGTTGTTTCCGCGAGTCAGCTCAAAAATATTGGCGTGATAAACGGCATTCAAGCAGCCTTCGTTGGCTCTTTCCGTGCCAAGGAGGTTCCCGGCCGCATCCAGGATCATGTTCGGAAACACGTCATCGCCGTCTATATTCTCGTCACCATGATGAAGCTCGGTGTAAACCCAGTTGCCGTTGGAAGGAGAGAGCTCGAAGATGAGGTCGTCCACGTTATCTTCGCAACAGACCCAATATTCATATATGCCGAACAGATTGCCCGCGTTGTCCTGTAGCAAAGAGTGAGGGCTAGTGCCGATTGCGCTCGACTTCAGGTTATACAGAACGGATTCGCTCCAGCCATTCCCGGAGGGAGCTAACTGAAAGACCACCCCTCCGCCATAGGTGCCGCCCCACCCCGCCATGCCATACAGATTGCCGTCATTGCCGACGATGACGGTTGTGGGACCTGCTCCGTCACTCGTCCCGGTGAAATTGTAGAGAATGCTCTCGGCCCAACCTCCCAGCGTAGGCGTCAATTCGAAGACTGCCCCGTGTTGCTGCGCCCCACCGGACTCCGACACCCCGTATAAATTACCGGCTTGGTCGGAGACCAGATTGCCGCCGTCCCAAGCATCCGTCGATCCGGTAAAGCTATAAGGCACGGTTTCCGTCCAACTGCAGGAGATTGCCGGGCAGGTTTTCGGAGAAGGTCTCAGTTGGAAAATCAAGCCGCAGCCGTTGTAGCAATTCTGCAGTCCTCCGATGGCGGCGCCGTAGAGAACGTCCTGCGGGCCGACGACGACCCCTTGCGGAGAACCTCCGCTATCGCCACCAAGGAAGTTGTACAGGGTGTTGAGCACCCAGCCGGAAGCGGTTTGCGCCAGCCTGTAGACGACGCCTGCGCCGCTGCCGCCATACTGGGTTGGTCCGTAGAGGTTTCCTGAGCCGTCAATGGCCACTCCAGAGGGCCAACTTCCATCACCATTGCCCGTGAAATCGTGGATCACCGCGAAAGATCCGCTCTGCTCAGGCATGCACCTGTTTTGCGGGTATGTGGTGCTGGTGGTGGTGGCATCGCCCCACATGGTGAACGACTCAGAAGGAACCGTTCCGATGGTGTTTTCCTGGGCCTGCGACGGGCCCAAGTTCATATCCCAATACGCCGGATCGCCGCTCGGTACGCTGGCGTTGCTCAGGGTGATCCAGTAGGTGCCGGCGCCAAGGTTCACGCCACCGCCGTTGAAGGTCGCGGTTTCAAAGCAAACGTTATAGCCGAACTGGTTCGAGAAGCAGTTCGTGGCGGTCACGTTCAGAGTCTGGTCCAGCAGCTCGTTGCCGAACGGTGCCGCGCCAATCTGCACTTCGACCGACGCGAGGGTATCGCCCGGGATCAACCACGCCCAGAAAGACAACCCGGTAACAGTAGGGGCGCTGCCGAAAATAAAGCTGTCGCTAACCGAGAAGCCAAAATTTATGGTCCAACCCAGGTCCTGTCCGTTAACCGGACCGTTGTCGTAGACGTCCATCTGTAGGGGAGAGCCGCGACGCATTCCGTCGCACATCCCCGCCCTGTGTTTATGTGGGCTCGGTCGCATTGCCGCTTTCGCCGCCTGCGGGGCCGGGCGCGGCGAGTAAGGGAGCACAACTACGCCCTGTGGTGTCGTATGCGGAGCCGCAGTCTGCGCAGTGGCAGCGATTTCTCCAACCGCCAAAATGATGATTGCCAGGAGCACAATGCATCCCAGCGAAAGATTTCTTTGCACATTCATGGGAGCTCTCCTTGTTGGCCGCCGGGGCCGGCGCCGAGACGCGAGAGGCGAGACGCGAAGCAAGCAGGGAGCCATGGCAGCTCCAATCAGGTGGGTTGCGACCTGGTGAAAAGGCTGGGAATCGGCCTGACGGTCGTATTCTCTTGCTCAGCTTCTCAGCGGTTGCGTGGGAAAAAGGCCGAGAAACGTCTCCCAGTGAACCAACCAATCATCGCGCGAGGTTGATGTTCTTGCAGTGACCCATGAGGCAGCAGAATGTGACATGCCGCCAGGTGAGAAGCGCCGCTTCTATCCTTAAATGGCGAGAGCTACGCCGCGGTCTTTGGTGACCAGGACTCATAAATTCTTAGTCTCGAAGGCGCGGATTGCAAGAGCAACCCCACCTTAACAAACCAGCTTGGGGTGCACCCTCACGATCTTTGCCTGAGCTACCCTGCGGGCCTGTATGGGACCGCAGCTTTGAGCAGCTCCTCTTACTGCCCGATGACGAACAGGTGCCCGTCATTCTGGCTGTAGATTTTCCCGTCTCCTCCGATCGAAAGCGGCGTATAGGCCGCGCCCAGGGCCTCGCGCAGAAAGATCTTCTGCAGGGGCGTGGTGAAGACGCCGTGATGCCCTTGCGGCAGCGAGTAGATGTTGCCGTCCTCGCTGGTTACATAGACGATGCCCTGATTGTCGATGACGGGCGCATTGACGCACCACTCGTATCCGTTGGGATGAAGGCGATCGATGGTGGTGTTCTGGAAGGACCATTCCACGTTGAGATTGGCATCGAGCTGAGTAACGTAATACGGTCCGGGAGGCACGGTGTAGCAAACCGGATTGGAGTAGTCAAAACAATACGCCGCCGAATCGTAGTGGTTGTCCTTAATCACGATGGAAAACGTGCCGTCGTGGGTATAAACCCCTGCCGTGGAATCCCACCCGAAGCTGTAGGAGTTGACGTAGTTTCCTTGCGCGTCGAAGTGGAGCAGATGTCCGCGGCCGAAGTTGTAAGCGTCGATGACGCCGAAAAGGATCGAGCCATCGGGAAGCACGGTCGGCGTAGATGAGGCTAGATCAGAGACGAAGCCCGAGCCCCTGGAATTCGTCGTGGGATCGAATCCTACGACGGTCCCGTAGCGGCAGGAATTCGGCAGATCGTAGACGCCCTGCGGCGCAATCGGCAGAATCACACCGCAGCCATCGGTCAGCCGGCGTTGCAGGGAGACCGCCCATTTCGGAGTGAGATCAGGATTCACCGCGACCAGGTAAGCGACCTGATCGTCAAAGTGGGCGACGCTGGCGGTGTAGACAGTTCCATCCGGAGCCACCGCTGGTCCGATATTTAATCCCGGCCGCTGCGAGCCGCACAGAAAAGTGGGCGGACTGGAAATCCCCGGCGGCGGCCAGGGCAGCAGCCCGTACGCGTTGGGAAGATCGTAGAACCCACCCAGACAGTTAGTGGCGTTTCCCGGAGGAGCATTTGGCACCAGCGTCGCGTAGGTCACGGTCGAGGCGGAATCATTGGGCGTAACCTTTACCAGCCAGGCATTGGTGACGTCATTCTGCTGCCAGGGATTGCCGTTGGTGTTCAGTTCGATGACGTTGTAGTAGACGTTGCCGCTGGCATCGGCGGTCAGCGGTCCGGCGACAAAGGTATTGGAGGCATCGATGGGTTGGCCGGAAAACGGGTTGATTGATTCACCCTGGCCCGTCGACTCATTCACTTTCCATACCGTGCCCGCGGCGCCGGGAACATAGACGCTGCCATTCGCCAGGGCGGGATGAAAGACCGGCTCCCAGCCCTCGAGTCCTACATCCCCGCCTAAGAAGTTTGTGCCATTCGGCTCCGGCTTCCAATCGGTATTAAACGTCCAGATGATGACCGGCGATCCCTGCTCCCAATCGCGCCGCACCACCGACCATTGCAGCTGGTTCCAGCCATTAGGGCCGCAGGCCGCTCCGTAGAGCCAGGCAGCAAGCCAGGGACAGGCAGGATAGCTGCCGCTCTTTTGCATCATGAAGAAGCTGTTGCCGTCGACCAGCGTCGCTTCGTAGTGCGCGGTCAGCACGGCCTCACCGTAAAGAGGGAAGTTTTCGGCTTGTTCCGCCGCGGCGAATGGGTCGTACACGATGTCGGCGAGCTTTTCGTTCAGCGGCTGGCCCGCAACGTCAACCATGCCCGTATGCTGGGGATTCTGTCCCCACTGCGACCAGATCGGTTGATCGCCGGCGGCGCTGTTGCTGGTAAGGATTGCCAAGGCAATAATCAGAAGAGTTGTGGCGGCGGGCAGGCGGTGCATAGTACCTCCAAGCAAGGCGGGAGACGTGGCGAGGCGGCGGAGATTGTAGCACGGTTGTGCCGCCCGAATCCGCGCTTTGGGACGGGTAACAGGACACCGCCTTGAAGCCAGCGGAACCGGGTTCTGCCGGCTGGTTGGCCAGAGAGTAAACCGACTGCTGGGCAGCGAATCGAAAATCCTGTAGCCTCTTGTCTACAATAGGAAACCTATGCGAACCAGAACGCTGGGAACGATGCTGCTGCTGATGGTCCTGGGTTTGTCCGGATGCAAGGAGCGCCAGAACGCCGTCCTGATTTTGAACGAGCAATGGAGCCTGAATCAGGCCATTGCCGATTGCCAGTCGCGGCCGCAGGAGGGAGTTCCGGTTTGCACCACCGACCCCAAGCCCGACATCAAGCAGGCTGACGCGCTGTTCGCCAAAGCCTTCGAGACCGAACCCGCCTGCGATGGCCTCACCCTGCTTACCCTCAACGTCTCCGACCATCAGCGGCCTTTGAACTCACGCCGTAACTGGTGGCTGTTTCTGGAACTCAAGCCCGGCCTCGGCCCCGACGAGCGGCGATTTACGGTGGCGGGCAGCGACGATCCCGACGCACGAAACAAACTGACGGGCCAGGGCAAAATGGATTTCGTCGCCAAGAGTGCGTGCGATTTTGTACAAGGCCGCACCGGTACGCCTTAGAACTGCCCGTTCGTGGACGCTACAACTCCGCTGCGCCGTCCGGGTTTCGGACTTCGATTGGTGGCCGGACTATTTGGCGCGAACCGCGACGTCCGCTTGCTTGCCGAAACCGTAACCAGCCTCTACACTTAGGCTTTTCCTGTTGCAATAATTTCGATTTGTGCGTCCGCCGGGAGTGCAGCGCCGGCGGGGAGGATACATGCGGCGGGTTTCAGCGGTCTCATGGTTAGCTGCCGTCACGGCGGTAGTTTGTCTTTCCGTTCTACTGGCTTGCGGTGGCAGCAACACCGCGAATACCACGGTCTCCACGCTGGTTCTGTCGCCTACCAGTTTCTCCCTGAACGAAGGCGGCGTGGGCACGCTCTCGGTGACGGCCAAGAATTCCGCCGGCACCGTGGTGGCCGCCGACATCACCTTTTCCACCAGCAATAGCAGCATTGCCACCGTCTCCACCGGCGGACTCATCTGCGCCGGGCAGTGGGATTCCAGCTTCATTAACTGCAACGCCACCAACGGTACAGCCGGCGTTGGGCAAGTCACCATCACGGCCACTTCGGGGAGCGCCAACGCCAGTGCCACGGTCTACGTGCATGAATCGGTCGACCGGGTCGATACCGGACTGGGCAAGGCTTGCACCACCATGGGACAGCCGGTTTCCATCTTTGGCGTGGCTTATAACACCTCGGCCCCCGGCTGCTCGGTCGCTTCCGCCTGCAACATTACGTCCAGCGTCGGACCGTTCAGCTTTGGCTCCAACGACACCAGCGTGGTGGCCGGCAACACCAGCGGCGGCCTGACCGCCGGCATCCCCGGCGCGACCACGGTTTTCGCCAGCGTGTCGGGAGTGAACAGCGTCGGCACCCGTTATGTAACCTGCCCGGCGTCTTACATTGTGGTACACAGCTCCACCAATAGCAACGTCACCAACTTTACCCTGAACACCGGCAATACTCTGCCCATTGTGGCCGACGTTTTCGACACCAACAATCAAGCCATCGCCCCGCCCGTGACCTGGTCGTCGTCGGTCCCGGCCACCGCTACCGTGGCCGTCAGCACCACCAGCAATAACCAGGCGACCATGACCGCGGTGGCTCCCGGAACCACGGTTATCACCGCTACCTGCAGCTATCCCACATGCAATAAGTTGCTGCCGGCGCAGTATGACCTCAATCTCGCTACCCTAACCGTTTCCGGAAGCTCCAACAGCACCGTCTACGCCGCCAGCACCAACTCGACCATGCTGGTTCCCATCAATACCGCAACTAATGCGGTGGGCACAGCCATTACCCTGCCGTTTGCCCCCAACTCGATCCTCGCCGATCCCGGCGGTGCCAACGTTTATCTGGGATCCAATAGCGGATTGATGGTGGTCAACGTCAGCACCGGGGTGGTGACGCTGGACGTGTTAGGCGGCTCGCTGGTCGCCATTTCACCCAACAGCAATTACCTGGTGGCGACCAACATCGGTTCGAACACCATCCAGTATTTCAATCTGACCAACGGGACGCTTCCCTTCAGCTATGCCGGCACAGCCACCGCAGCGGCTTATACGCCCGAAAGCAGTACGGTGGCGACCTTCAGCGGCAACACCCTGTATACCGGCTCGTCCACCACCCAGCCCACCCCAACCTCTCTGCCCTATACTCCGGCCGGACTGGACATGAGCCCCCAGGGCGGCCTGATCTACGTCACCGGGCAAGGCCTGGTCGACCTGTACTCAACCTGCAACGTCGGCCCGGTCCAGATGTTGACCGCCAACGATCCCACCCTGATTAAAGCGCTGCCCAATGGGACAACAGCGATCGCCGCCGATTCCCCGGCCATCGACGTAATTTCCACTCCTATTCCGGTCTCGCTGGGGTGTCCCATCGTCACCCAAAGCACGCTGGCCAATTACGATTTGGGGGCGGGCGCCTTCAATGCCCAGCAACTTCTGGTGAGCCCCGACAGCACGCATGCCTGGATCATCAGCGACTTGCCCGCGCTGCTCAGCTTCTTCGTGGCCACCGGCAGTCCCACCGTCATCCCCTACACCGGAGGAGCCACCGCCTTTAGTGGGGGCGTGACCTCCGACGGAACCCAGCTCTACATCGGCGCCAGCGATGGCACTGTGCACCGCATCGCGGTGGCCAGCAATTCGGATGTGCAGCAGATTGCCGTGGGATTGAAAGACACCAGCGGAAACGCGACGAATCCTAATCTGGTGACCGTGGTGCCGTAGTCTTACATTGTGGGATATTGGCAATTAGCGGTCGGTTTTGGGAGCGTGAACATGAGTCCCATATTGTGAGACTCTGACAGGGTGAGCCAACGCCTTCGTGGGAGAGCTAAGGAAACTCTGATTAGGTCTTGCTTTGAAGGGGACGGCCTTCAGGCCGTCCGTCAAGTACGCGAAAATCATGCGGCTTTAGCCGCTGTGGGACCTCGATTTCACTTGATCAGAATTCCCCTAACACTCTTGGGTTCGCACCCGGGTAGACCTGCCTAAAATCGAGCCCGAAGCGTCCTGGGGCTCCTGCGCTCCCGCCGCGGCACGGCTGTTTGGCACGCCGAGGTCGCCTATTTCTTCTTCCCCTCGCCCAACTCCCGCGCCACGCTGTCGAGCACGCCGTTAATGAACTGGATTGACTCCGGCGTGGAAAACCGCCGGGCAATCTCCAGCGCTTCGTTGATCACCACCGGCCGCGGCGTCTGCGGAAATCCCAAAAACTCAGCCACACCGGCGCGCAGCAGATTGCGATCCACCGCCGCCATGCGATCCATGCGCCAGTGCTCGGCGTTGCGTTCGATCAACTGATCGATCTCCTCCCGGCGCTCGCAGGCTATACCAAACAGCCGGTCGGAAAACTCGCGCACCTTTTCGTCCAGATCCTGACGTTCGCTCCAGAAGGTGCGCCGCACCTGCTCCAGGTCCTGATGCCCCATGTCGAGTTGGAAGAGCATCTGCAACGCCAGTTCGCGCGACTTGCGACGCGTGCCTCCCTTGGTCATGGCTTTCCGCCCGTCGCGGCCGGCTGCCCGGATTTTTCGTCCGGAGCGGAGCGAAGCGCAGCCGAGGGATCTGTGGCCTTGTCATCCCGAGCAGAGCGAAGCGCAGCCGAGGGATCTGCGGTGTTGTCATCCCGAGCGGAGCGCAGCGCAGCCGAGGGACCTGCGGTGTTGTCATCCCGAGCGGAGCGCAGCGCAGCCGAGGGACCTGCGGTGTTGTCATCCCGAGCGGAGCGCAGCGCAGCCGAGGGACCTGCGGTTTCCTTTTTTCGGCTAGGGCGGGACGACTTCGTAATCCGCTCGCGCAGACATGCCATCTCCACCGCCGCCAGCCCGGCCTCGAAGCCTTTGTTGCCCGCCTTCAATCCGGCGCGATCGATGGCCTGCTGCAAGGTATCGCAGGTCAGCACTCCGAAGGCATGCGGCACTCCCGTATCCTGCGCCGACTGCCCTACCCCGCGCGTCGCCTCATTGGCGATGACATCGTAGTGCAAAGTGTCGCCGCGCAGCAGGCAGCCAATGCAGACAATCGCCTGATAGCGTCCGGTTTCGGCCAGCTGGCGCGCCGCCGACCGGAATCTCGAACGCTCCCGGCACATGCACGATGGTGAGGTTCTCCGGCTTAGTCCCACATTGTCGGAGTGCCTGTACCGCCCCGTCCAGCAGGCGCTCGGTGATGAACGAATTGAAGCGGCTGACCACCAGGGCGAAGCTCTTGCCGCTGCCGTCCAGCCGGCCTTCCAGCCCGTGACTGTCGCCCGGCTTCCTGGCGTAGGTGAGAAAGCCAATCCGCAAGCCGCCGACTTCCACTTCGAACAGCCGCGCGCCGTAGGGCGTGTCGCCAATCTCGCGCTGGATCTTGACGCTGGGTGCCCCATCCTGGTCGCCCGCTTGTGGCGACAGGGTGGGAGCTAGTTTCTTGACGATCTCGTAAGCCGCGTCGGCGTCGGAGACTTCGACGGTGGCATCGACGCCGGGTGAATCAGGCGCGGCGATAAACTCGATGCCGCCGCTGGGGGCCAGCATCTCGACGCCATGGCTGCCGCCCTCATGCCACTCATTGCCGGGGGCAAACCCCAGGGCGCGAAACAGTTCGAGCGCGGGTTGCAGGTCGTCCAAAGACTTCCCAAGGACGCGCGGAAACACAATCGATCGAATCATGGATTCAATTGTAACGGCAAGGAGCAGTTGGCAATCGGCACTTAGCCGTTAGCATTTGGCGGGTTGGTCGTGATACGGCGTGTCCACAACAGCTGCGCGGAACGTTTAGCGCCGAAGATTCTCAGCTACGGCGTGAGCTTCCAGACGCAACCGCAACCCCAGAAACCACAGCCGTGCGCCTGCCTCCCGCCTTGCGATGCCGTACCGTAGAGATTTCCCTGCGCATCCAAAGTCAGGCTGCTATAAGGATAGGCCCCAGTTGCCATGGCGAAATCGTGCAGACCGGTGTAGGTCCAACTACCGTTGCTGGGGGTCAACTTGAATACCGTGCCCCAGCCATTCGCCCCACCCACGAACTGCGTCCCATACAGATTCCCAGCCGCATCAATCGCCAGGCCGTAGCCTCCGCCTTCGGGAAGAGAATAAATCTGACTATAGTTCCACGTTCCTGCAGAGTACGAAAGTTCAAATACCGCGCCACTCAGCGTCATCCCGTAGAGATTGCCGGATTGATCGGAAACCAGTGGCGCTGCCGGTGCGTTTCCGTTTATGCCCTCCTCAAAACGCACTAAGATGTTTTCCGTCCAGTACGGCTCATTTGGAGAAAGCTCATATACCTCGCCTTGATTCCCAGATCCCTGAAGCAGCGTCCCGTACAAGTTGCCGGACTGGTCCATGATCACTCCACTCTCCGGAGACTCCCCGTTCGCACCGCCGAACACAAAGATTTCGGCTTCTGTCCATCCACTGCCCGATGGCATCATTTCAAACACGGTGCCGGAGTTGACTCCGCCGCCACCGCCGGTAGTTCCATACATGTTGCCTGCGGAATCAAAAATGGGATCGACATAGAGCGGCTCACCTCCATCATGGGGGTAGCCCCGCAAAGTTATGAAGAATGGTCTCGGTCCAGGGGCAGAGTGCGGTTCGGCAAGAGGATCCCGGCGGCCTCAGATCATAAACCGTGCCGCATCCGCCATAGCAGCCGGTTCCACCGCCATACGTCGTCCCGTAAAGAGCGCCATCGGGCCGAACACCGGCCTGCCCAAAGGCTGCTTGCCGTCGCCATTGCTCGGTTCAAAGGTGTGGAGGGTATTCAATGTCCACCCGTCACCGGATCGCTGGATCTGAAAGACGGTTCCTTCATTTCCGTTACCGCCGGTCGAGGCCGTCCCATAGATATTGCCGGCCGCGTCCAGGGTTACGCCTGCGGAAGGCGAGCCTCCGTCGCCTCCATTGGTGAAGAAATGAAGCACGCTGAACGATTGCGCTTGAGCCCGCGGCAGGGCGACCAGAATCAGCATACAGAGTAGCGCCAGGGCGAAAGCTGCGCGCCCCAAGTGTTGCGCAAAATTGATGTGCGATGTTTTGGCTGGTTCGTCATCATGGTCCCCTGCATCGATGCGACCGTTGACGGTTGCCGTTTTTGACGCTGACACTTTACACCCGGAAATGAAAGGTGAGTCGGAATTCCAGCGAGTTCCTCGACCCAAGTTAGCGTCCAACAAACGGACGCGAACCCTTTGACAAGCTCACGGCAGGCTCTGGGACGCCAAACGAACCATCCACAATCCACGATTCACTTGCCTTTAAACTCCGCCGGCCGCTTCTCCAGAAACGCTTTCGTGCCTTCGTTCTTGTCTTCGGTGGAGCAGCAGACGCCGAACAGCGTCGCTTCCAGAAACAGGCCGTCGGCCAGCGTCAGATCGTAGCCGCGATTGACCGCTTCCATGCAGTACTGAATCGCCAGCGGCGCGTTGGCGATGATCTTGGCGGCGATGGCTTCGGCGCGCGGAATCAGCTCGGCCGCGGGGACAACTTCATTCACCAGGCCGATGCGATGCGCCTCCTGCGCCGAGATCATCTCGCCGGTCAGCACCAGCTGCATCGCGATTCCCTTCCCACCAGCCGCGGCAGCCGCTGCGTGCCGCCGTAGCCGGGGATGAGGCCGAGCTTCACCTCGGGCTGGCCGAGCTTGGCATTCTCGCTGGCCAGACGCATGGTGCAGGCCATCGCGATCTCGCAGCCGCCGCCCAGCGCGAAGCCGTTGATGCAGGCGATCACCGGCTTGCCCAGGTTCTCGATGGCGTCGATGATGGCCTGCCCCTGATGCGTGTAGGCCTTGGCCGAAACCGGCGTGTGCTGCGACAGCTCGCCAATGTCGGCGCCGGCGACGAACGCCTTCTCGCCCGCGCCGGTGAGGATGACCACGCGCACGTCGGCGTCGTCCTTAATGGAGGCGAAGGCCTGCTTCAGCTCCTGCATGGTGGCCATGTTCAGCGCGTTGAGAACTTTGGGCCGGTCGATGGTGATGTAGGCGATGTGGTTTTTCGTTTCGAATTTGATGTTCTGGAAGTCGGACGCTGGGCCAGCTGGCACTGGCGGGGGAGCGAGGTGATATATCTTGCTCTCGCCCAGCTTCCTTGAACAGAACCACGTGCGGCGCAACATCAGCAAACTCGCCAACAACGTCCCATCCTTCCGACGTGGACATGGACTCAACGGTGTTGGCACTCTTCGGTGCATATAGCTTTCGCGTATCGCTAACAGCACGTGTTGTTGACAAGGCGGCATGGTGATCGCCTTTGCCGAGATTAGCGATAGCTGCGAACATTGCGGCGACTTCCTCGTATGTCTTAGACATTGCAGTCTCCCCTATATGTTTTCCTTTGAAGACTAGAAGCAATTAGCGATTAGCACCTAGCCAAGAGCTGCGAGCGAGCAAGCGACAAAGCTCCACTACAGTCTTGTATCAGGGCACGACTTCAGTCGTGCCGAACGACACGCTTATAAGTTCCGGGCTTTAGCCCCGGCAAAATGTCCTCAGGGGCTGAAGCCCAAGTCAGGTGGAGGCCGATTGCGGCACGTCTGAAGACGTGCCCTGATACAAAACCATGGCGTGGTCCAGTCAGCCCAACCTAGTCAACGATGTAAAGCCCGCAGGGCGGCACTTGTTTTAGCCGTGGGCGTAAGCCCGCGGTGGAATGCACCCCTGAGAAATCAGAGTCCCGTAGGGACGGCACTAAATTCTATGAACGTTTCCCGTCTGCCGTAATTGTGCCGCCGCTGACGCGGCTCATTCCGTTTTTCTTCTCGCCACCGCGGGCTCACGCCCACGGCTAACCCAAATATCGCCGCTTTGCGCGGCTCCTTAACGAAATACCTATTATCCTCGGCCTCTAACCGCTATCAGCCACCAACATGCCACATCGCTATAGGTTTCCTAATATGGCGATGTGCAAACTCTTGCACAATTCGATTTGTAGCGCGCCGCAAACTCCAAGACCATCCCCGAAGGACATTTGGAACGCAATCATCCCTCCAGAGGTCTCTAAACGCGATTACGAGGCATCCTGCTCAACCCTCGGATGCCTCAGAACCGGGCAATCTTTGCCCAGTCAAACATTTCCACCACCAACGTGACATATGTTCGGCGAGTTTTCCCGTTTTGGAACCCGTTAGTGCCCGTCTGGCTCGGCCAGATCCGCCTACACGAAATTTCCCGGCACCGGCTTGCTGGGGTCGGCGTAGTCGTAAAAGCCCTTGCCCGACTTGCGGCCGTACCAGCCGGCCAGCACCAGCCGTTTCAACAGCGGCGGCGAGGCGAAACGGCGTTCCTTGAACTCGTCATACATCACGTGCGTGATGTAGTAGGTGGTGTCGAGGCCGACGAAATCCAGCAGGGTGAACGGGCCCATGGGATAGCCGCAGCCCAGCTTCATGGCTTCGTCGATATCGGTGATGGAGCCGACGCCTTCTTCATAGGCGCGGATCGCGTCCAGCAGGTACGGCACCAGCAGGCGGTTCACGATGAAGCCGGTCTTGTCGACGGTGCGCACCGGTACCTTGCCCAGCTTGCGTGCCGAACTCGACCGCCGAGTCGTAGACGTCGGGCGCGGTGGCGATGGTCTTCACCACTTCCACCAGCTTCATCATGGGCACCGGATTGAAGAAGTGCAGGCCGATGAAGCGCTCGGGCCGCTTGGTCGAGGTCATCAGCTCGGTGACGGAGATGGACGAGGTGTTGGTGGCAAAGATGGCATCTTTCTTGACGATGGCGTCGAGCTCGGCGTAGGTCTTGCGCTTCTCGGCAACGTTTTCGATGATGGCCTCGATGACGATGTCGCAGTCGGCCAGGTCTTTAATATTGGTGGTGCCCTTCAGGCGCGACTGCGTCTCGGTCTTCTGCTCGGCGGTGATGCCGCCTTTGGCCATGCCGCGCTCCACCAGGCGGGAGAGCGACTTCTCGATCCCGGCAAAACCTTTGTCGAGGAATTTCTGTTCCTGCTCGAGTACCACCACGTCGCAGCCCGCGGCGGCCGCCACCTGCGCGATGCCCGAGCCCATCAGTCCACAACCCAGTACTCCAACTTTCTTGATTTCCATGTGTGCGTTTTCCTTTAGTCCTTTGAATATTTTGTGTCGGGGCTAAAGCCCCCTTTGTCATCCCGAGCGAGGACTTCAGTCCGAGCCGAGGGATCTGCGGTTGCGCGATGTCGATTAGGTCGCTGAGAAATGCTGTCGTCCCCATAGGACTCGGTTGAATTCCTCTGCTCACCCAGCGCTGAAGCGCTGGGCTAACCTATTTCGCGCCTACGGCGCTGGTTCCTGCCAGTCGGACTCGCTTGCTCCACGACAGATTGTGTTGAACATTCTTGTCCGCGCAATCGTGCTTTGTGTCAGGCCACCCTCCTAGCCTGACTCCGTCGTGCTATCCGCTCGCCTTGCCGCCTACTTCGCTGATGCGCGTGTTCTGCAGCGCGACGATCCGCCACTGGCCACCCGTCTGCTCGGCGATGATCGTGGGCCGCGATTCCAACTCACGCGGCTGGCCATTTTCGAAGAACTGCAGAAACTGGCGCACAAAAACAATCGCGACATCGGGCCGCAGAAACTTGATCTTCTCGACGCTGTACCTGACCGTGCTTCCTTTATAGATTGTGCCGAAGATCATGCGATGGCCGGCTTCGATAGCGGCGCGTCCGGTGTAATAGCCGCCGAGAATGTGAATGAAGTCGGCATCGTCGGCGAAGGGCTCGGCGAAAGCGGCGCCGTCGGCTGCATTCCACGCCGCCTCCAGGTGATACACCATGCCGTGCAGTGCCCGTTCTTCGCTGGTCATGATTGATTCCCGCTACCCGACTTTGTGCGTCTGCCAACCACGTACGAATATCCGCCGATCACCGTCCCCGGCGCCATGAACAGCAGAGCCGCCACTTGTGGCCAGGCCACGCCCTTGCGAATCATCATGACCACCGCACTCAGCGCAATCAGGGCGCCGACACACCAGGCGGCGATGAAGTCCGGCCGTCCGCCGATAAAGCTGGCCAGGTAGCCCGCCGCCAGGGCGAACAGCAGTCCGAAGACGATGGCCCCCACCTGAAAGCTGATGCTGGCCGGAGCGTGCGGATCGGTGTTAGTGACATGGAACAGCGCGAACCACAACAGCTCAAACAGCAGATAGCCGAAGACCACGCCGCTGAAGACCCGCATAACCGTTCCTCATCAATCCGCTCAACATTCCGACCGGGTGGAGCACGCCTTTAAGGCGTGCCGCCTTGGGTCATGGGCGCTAGCTGTACCGCCTTGTATCAGGGCACGGCTTCAGCCGTGCCGTAAAGCGCAATAAATTTAACGGCTTTAGCCGCGGACGAAATCAATGCAGGGGCTAAAAGAGACTGTGTCGCAACTGGTGTCGCCGCTCTGCGGCTCACAATAATCTCCCACTTGACCGGGGGCTTACGCCGCCCGGCTAACTTCATCTCGCCGCGTTGCGGCTAGTTTGATCGGTTATTCCACCCTTTGTTCCACCCAAAAATTTCCTCTTCGCTCGTGACACAGTCTCTAAAAGCCCTCAACTTCTCTCCGTCCCTTTCGGCACGAGTACACTCGTGCCCTGATACAAACCATCCCCTACGGGTAAGACCGAGTTCAGATCAGTCGGCGAGGTCTCCATTTCGATCGCAACGAAAAAACTGTCTTCCGCAGCGGACAAACCGCAGGTCCCTCCGCTCCGCTCCAACACCCCACCAAGCGCAAAAACGGCGCTCGGCGGGGACCCCGTTTGCGCTCCGGTCGGGATGACAAGGCAAACTAACTACGAGGCCGCGATGCGCGCTTACCGCTGCAGGTTCTCCATAATGACCGCGATGCCCTGCCCGCCGCCGATGCAGGCCGTCGTCAATCCGTACTTCGCCTTGCGGCGGCGCAGCTCATACAACAGCGTGATCAGCAGCCGCGTGCCTGTGGCTCCTAGCGGATGCCCCAACGCGATCGCTCCGCCATTCACGTTGACTTTGCTGCGATCGAGGCCGAGCTCTTTCTCCACCGCCAGATACTGTCCGGCAAACGCTTCATTCACTTCGATCAGATCCAGGTCATCGAGCTTCAGCCCGGCTTTCTTGAGCGCGATGCGCGTTGCCGGAACCGGTCCCGAGCCCATGATCTTGGGATCGACGCCTGCGATACCCCAGGCCACAATGCGGCCCAGCGGATTCAGGTTGCGCTTCTGCGCTTCGTCGAGCGGCATCACCACCGTGGCCGCAGCGCCGTCGACGATGCCGCTAGCATTGCCGGCGGTCACCGAGCCGCTCTTGCCGAAAGCCGGCTTCAGCTTGCGCAGGCTGTCCATCGTGGTCTCCGGACGCCGATGATCGTCCTCGGTAAACATTTCGCCGGTGGGCTCGCCGCGGCGATTGCGCAGCGGCACCGGAGTCAGTTCCTCCTGCAGACGACCGGCCTTGTAGGCGGCGTCGGCGGTTTGCTGCGAGCGCAGCGCGAATTCGTCCATCATGTCGCGGGTGATGCCCTGCTGCTCGGCATAAAGCTCGGCCGTGTTCGCCATGTAAAGGCCGCAATAGCTGTCGAGCAGGGCGACCATGAGCGAATCTTCCAGCTTGCCTTCGCCGAAGCCGACGCCCCAGCGCATGCCGCGAATCACGTGCGGCGCTTGCGACATCGACTCCATGCCGCCCGCGAGAACAGTCTTGGCCTCGCCTAGTTGGATCATCTGCGCAGCAGTAACCACCGACTGCATACCCGATCCGCACAGGCGGTTGACGGTGAGCGCGGGAACTTCGATGGGCACGCCAGCTTTGAGCGCGACATGACGCGCGCCATAGATGGCGTCGCCCGAAGTCTGCTGCGCGTTGCCAAATACGGCGTGGTCGATTTCCCCGGGCTCGACTCCGGAGCGTTTCATGGCTTCGATAGCGGCGATGGCGCCCAGTTCCTGGGCCGTGAAATCCCGTAGCTTCCCGCAGTAGCGCCCCATGGGCGTGCGGGCGCCGTTGACGATAGCGATATCCGTAGTGTTTGACATAAGTGTATGGAAGGCAGAGCTAAGGACTGCGCAAACATTTGAGTTTATCAGCCACCGACGACGGGCGGCAACCGCGACGACACTCACTCGGGTTGTCATCCTGAGCGGAGACTGCGCTTCGCGGTCGGAGTCGAAGGACCGCTATAGCCGGAGCCAGGCTGCTCGCAGGTACAGGGGTCCTTCGACTCCGGCGTGCAAAATCGGCACGCCTCCGCTCAGGGTGACAAGACAAGCGTGCGATGTAGTTTCGCCTGCGCTAAGGATCACAAAACGAAAGAATGGTGAAGCGGCACATTCGTTCAGGGAAGCGCTATTCTTGTCCGCTTTCGGACAAACAATGTTGAATACGGACGCCGCCGGGCCGCCCTGAATTCCGCATATCAGTCCTATCTTCTCTGCTTGCAATTATTTGTCGGGAGCGGCCGATGGCCCTCAACGTGTACCTTAGGCATCGAAGCTGGTTTCCCGGAGACGCTCGATGTCCAATCTGTGGCAAGACCTTCGCTTTGCTATTCGCCAGTTACGCAAGAGCCCAGGTTTTGCGCTAACGACGATCTTGACGCTGGCCCTCGGCATCGGCGCCACCACCGCGATTTTCAGTCTGCTGAATGCGGTACTGCTGCAGCCGCTGCCGTTTCCTCAACCCGGCCGGCTGATGTCGTTGTCATCGTTGGATACGTCGGCGAGCAAAGCAGGTGTGCCGTCCAGCGTCAGCTATCCCGATTTCTTCGACTGGCGAACGCAAAATCATGCCTTCGAAGCCATCGCCTGCTATCGGCACGACGGACGCACCCTCACTGGCTACGGCACTCCTCAGCAACTGGAGACCGAGATCGTCTCCTCGGACTTCTTCCGGGTGCTGGGCGTGAATCCTCTGCTGGGCCGCGGCTTCGTACGCGACGAAGAGAAGCCGGGAACCCATGTCGTGGTCCTGAGCCACGAGACCTGGCAATCGATCTTCGGTGGCGCCTCTGACATTGTGGGACGAGCCATCACCCTCGACCACGCCCGCTATACCGTGATCGGGGTCATGCCCAAGGGATTCCAGTTTCCCATCCAGAAGCCCGAGCCCGCGCTGTGGACTTCGCTGGCGGAGGACGCCAGCGATCAAGACCCCTTGACCGGACAGCGCGGCGCCGATCTGCTGGCCGTGGTTGGCCGTCTTAAGCCGGGAGTCTCGGCGGAACAGGCGACCGCCGACCTCAGCCTGATCGAACGCAATCTGGCGGCCGAATACCCCGAGAGCAACAAAAGATTCACCAGCGCGGTCGTGGTACCCGAGTTAGAGGACGTGGTGGGCAACACCCGCGGCGCTTTTACCGTGCTGTTCGCGGCCGTACTGTTCGTCTTGCTGATTGCCTGCGCCAATGTGGCCGGCCTGATGCTGACGCGCGCGGCCAGGCGGCGTCCGGAAATCGCGCTGCGCGCGGCCATGGGCGCCACTCGCTGGGAGATCATGCGGCAGGTGCTGGTGGAATCGGTGTTCCTCGCCGTGTGCGGCGGCGCGGTGGGAGTGGCTCTGTCGGTGCTGTTGCTGAAGACCATGCTGCAGTTCGTGCCCCAGAGCCTGCCGCGCCTCGACCAGGTTTCCGTCGATGGCATGGTGCTGGCGTTTGCCGCGGGCGCTTCCCTGCTGACCGGCGTGCTGTTCGGGGTGCTGCCGGCGTGGCGCGTGTCGCGGCTCGATCCGGCGCTGGCCTTGCGTGAGGGCACGCGCAGCGTCACCAGCGGACGCGGGCAGCATCGCCTGCACAACCTGCTGGTGGTCGCCGAGACCGCGATTGGCATGGTGCTGCTGGTGGGAGCGGGCCTGCTGATTCACAGCTTCGTGCGGGTGTTGAATGTCGATCCCGGATTCGATCCGCAGCATCTGCTGACGGCCAGTCTGAGTGTGCCCGACAGCCAGTATCCCGGCCTGAAGAAAGCGCAGTTCTATGATCAGCTGCTGCCCCGGGTGGCGGCATTGCCCGGAGTGCAATCGGTAACCGCTGGCTTCCCTATCCCGCTTTCGCACAACAATATCGGCACCGGTTTCACCATCGAGGGCAGGCCGGTGGCGCCGGGAGATGAGCCGGACGGGCCGGTGAGTGTCGTCGCACCCGATTTCTTCCGCACCCTGCGCATACCGGTTCTGGAGGGGCGCGAGTTCCTGCCCACCGACGACTCGAAGTCGCTGCCGGTGGTGATGGTGAATCAGACTTTCGCGCGCAAATATTTTCCCGGAGAAGATGCCCTGGGCAAACGCATCAAGCCCGGGCTGAGCGATGGCATAACCCCGGAGACGATGCGCGTGATTGTGGGCGTGGTGGGCGATGTGAAGCGCCAGGGCATCACCACCGCGATGCCGGCGCAATACTATCTGCCGTACAAGCAGGAGATCATTTTTTCACCGCCTCTCATTATTCGCACGGCCGGCGATCCGCTCAGCCTGATCGGCCCGCTGCGGGCGCAGCTGGCCCAGGTTGACAGCAGCATTCCCCTGTACCGGGTCAGAACGGTGGAGGACTACCTCGCGCTGGCGGCCGCCCAGCCGCGCTTCCAGACGGTGCTGATCACGTTCTTCGCGGCGTTGGCGCTGCTGCTCTCGGCTATCGGACTTTATGCGGTTCTGTCGTACATGGTGGCGCAACGCACACTGGAAATTGGATTGCGCCTGGCTCTGGGAGCGCAGCGGGAAGATGTGCTGGGGCTGATTCTGCGTCGCGGATTGGTGCTGGCGGCATCGGGGTTGGCAATTGGTCTGGTGGCTTCCCTACTGCTCACGCGATTCCTGGCGGAAATGCTGTATGGGGTGCGGCCCTTCGACCCGCTGACACTTGCGGGGGTGAGCGCCGTGTTGTTGCTGGTGTCGCTGATGGCCAGCGGAGCGCCGGCCATGCGGGCCGCAAGGCTCGATCCTATGCGCACACTGCGCGAGCAGTGAGCGGCAGTTGTCAGTTTTCAGTTGTCAGTTGTCGGTTGACAGTTGTAAGTTGTCAGAGAGCTCAGCTCGGTGGACGAGGGGTCGTGGGCGCGAAGTGAGGACGTGCGCGTCCTAAGCGGCTCGCTCAAGGATTGGCGACGTCGACTTTCGATTCTTGCCTTGTGTCAGGGCAGTCCGTAAGGACGACTCAGTTCAGCCCAGGACGGAGCCGCAACGATACAACCCGGATCGATTTCACGAACGAGCTAGTTGCTAGTTGCTAGTTGCTAGTTGCTAACAGCTACCAGGGGGCAAAGATGGCAAAGATCGAACGCATGCGTCAGGATGTCGAGGCGTCCTTTGGGCCCGACGACATTGCGCGGCAAGCCGAGCAAGGGTGGAAGCTGGTTACCGTCGAGTGGGAGCGTGAGCTGCCGGAAGCCGAGAGCGGCGTGAAGCCTCCCGAAGAGGTGCCCTTCGGTTTGCAGGTCGCCAAAGATGCGGCGCGGCTGGAAGAAAATCCTCTGGAGCAGGAGATTCTCACCCTGATGATGGAGCTGACCATCCAGGATGGCCCTTACAACGTCATCGCCGACGAACTCAACCACCGCGGCTATCGCACCCGGCAAGGCATGCGCTGGACCCCAGTGTCGGTGTTTCAGATGTTGCCGCGGCTGATCGAGGTGGGGCCAAGAATCTTCTCCACGCAGGAATGGCAGGAGCGCCGGGCGCGGTTGGCAAAGTTCGGGAACCGGTAATCCGAATCTCCCACCCTTTCGCCAAAAGAGGGCGAAAAGGATGGGGCACCCGTGCTCAGTATCAGGGCACGATTTCCTGTGGTGTACCCGCGCCCTTGCTCAGACTGTCATCCCGACCGACGGCTTCAGCCGGAGCGGAGGGACCTGCGGTCCGCCGCTGGCCGAAGCTGCGAGTTTTCGCGGCACGAGGAACCGCAGATCCCTCGGCTGCGCTCGGGATCACAAACATAAAACAGCGGATACCTGCAGATATCGCACAGCGGAATTCACGCCGGCATCTGGCTTATTCCACCGGCAGCACCAGCTGAAAATTCTCCGCGCCCACCGGCACGGTCACTCTCACCCGGCGGCTTTTCTTGCCGTGACTGGACTCTCCCCGGCTCTCCGCCAGCTTGCCCAGCGGACAAAACAGAACTCCGGCAGCATTGGCCCGGGGCGGGATGGTATTGGCCAGAAACGCGTTGCGCTCCACGTAGTCGGGCTCACTCTGCCGCTGCAGCTGGGTCAGCACATCGGGATGGTTGGCCTCCACGTTGCGCAGGTGGCACCCCTGGTCGCAAACACTGCTGTCGGGCGTGGCCTCGCCGGAACGCACAGCGCCGGGCGTGTCGGTATAGAGAACGTCCTGGTCTGCAGATATCGCCGCGGGGCCTGCCGCCTGTGCCCGTGCCGCCAAGGCCTTCATCATCTCAACCAGCTGCGGCGTGATCACGGCGCTGTCGTCGGTCGCCTCCGGGGTTTCACCGGTCACCGGGGTCACGGCGTAGCGCGCCCAATTGTAGGGATGACGCATCTTCCGGGCGAGCTCGGCGCCCGAGACCACGGCCAGGGCGTGACTCCCGTTCGCATCCTCCAGCAAGACGTCTTCGGGCTTCACCGTCACCGATTGCCGGCCCAGGTTGTAAACCCGCACCTTCACGGCCAGAAACTTGTGATTGAGTACCGAGTGCGCCGCCGCCACCACGGTGTAGTTGGTTCCGGCAACGTATTGGTAGACGATCCCCTCCACATAGAACATCCCATTCGCAGCTGGGGGAGCCGGCGATTGATCTTGAGCCAACAGCGAGCAGCTTAGTAATAGCGCACCGAGGAAACAGCGCATGGAACCTCCCGCCTCCGTCCGGGACGGAGGCTGAGGAATAGATCGGCAGAATGGGGGAAAGAAATGAACAACGGAAGTGCAGAGGCGCGGGCGTTCCCTTTCGCGAACAAGTGCCTCCAGACTTGCCGGTGGAGGCGCCGGCTAGCAGCCGGGCGATATCGGAGGTGATCAGCAATGGGCTTTAGCCTCGGCAGGCCGGGGCTAAAGCCTCGTCTGAAAATTAACGTTTCCACGGGCCTGAAGGCCCGTGCTGCCACCTGAAAAGTCAGACATCGGTTACGGCGCAGCTAAAGTTGCACCCTCGCAAGACTAGCTCTCGCCGACTTTTTCAGCAGCCTGTGAAGTCGGCTCGGCATAACAAAAATAATCGAGACGGTCGACGGCGTAGCTGAAGCTACGCCCTTTCGCCCTAGTGCAACAGCCCAAACACGGCTACGCCGTTCTGCGTGCCCACGAAGACTTTGCCATTGGTGACCATGGGCGTGATGAACTTGTTGCCCGCGCCGAACTGGTCACGCGCTCCCGCCTGATTGCTGTTGTACAGCTCGTGCGCCAAATTGGTGGCGTCGTAGGCATACAACACCGCGGGGTCGTTGTTGGCAATCGCCCACACAATGGCGTTGGAGGTTCCGTTGGCAGAGACCGTCGGCGTGGTGCCCGGATAGGTGAAGCTCTCGGGGCTCTGCGAGCTGGGCGTGGTCGCCAGCATCGCATTGGAGATGGGAAACGCTTTCAGGTTGTCGCCTACATCGCCGTAGTAGACAGTGTTGTTGAAGTAGGCCGGGCTGGACCACACCCCGCCGGGCAAAACGCCATCGATTTCCTGATAGATGGCGTCGTCGTTGTTGGGATTGAATTTCCCCATGTTGTCGCGATTGACCACGTAGATGTTGGTATCTTTGCCCGCGCCCACGGCCAGGTGATGAATCTGGCCATTGTTGTCCTCGAGATCGGGCAGCACCAGCACTCCGCCCGAGCCCAGATCCTCATCGGCATTGGACTCCTGCACCGTGTTGTACATGTTGAAGTAGTCGGCCACGGTAAGCGTGCCGGTGGTGTTGGAGACCTTCATGAAGGCGTTGCCATAATCACCGTTGATGGGAAAGCCTTGCCCGTTCAAGGTGGTATCGAAGGTGCCGTTGGCATCGAGAAAATAGATGTTGCCGGACGAATCGGCGGCCAGGCCATCGCCGGTCATCCAGATCGAACCCTCATTGCCGTTAGGGGTGACGTCGATCACCGAGGTCTGTCGCAGAGTGCGGGCGTCGTAAGCCATCAGCCAGCCGGTGTACGGGCGCTCGTCGCAATGCGAGCTGAAGGCGATGTAGATGTTGACGCCGTATTCCAGCAGGCCGGCGCGCTCGGCGAACTGGCCGGGAGCAAAAATGACCTCACCGTTCTGGCTGCCGTCGCCCGTGCCGGGATAGGTAGCCTGAATCTCGGTGGGACCGCCAAATAGTTCCGCCCCGGTTCCCAAATCGAGAGCGTGCAGACGCTGATGGTAATGACCGGAAGAGTCTTTGGTCATGGCGACGAAGTACATCGCGCCGTTTGGGCCTTGTCCCTTGTCGATGACAGGGGTGTCGGGAATTCCAATTTGCGGCGAGATTTGACTGCAACCATGATCGTCGCTGGGAGTCTCGCCCTGACCTAATGCCGAGACCTTCCAAAGCTGCCGGCCGCCCTCGGCGGCGAAAGCGTAGATGCTGTCATTTTCCGTCACCACGTACAGCGTGTTCACCAGGCCGAAGCCGACATTTTGCTTGTTGATATAAAGGGGTTGCGCATCCACCTTGCCGTCCACCGAATAGAAGCCGACCTTGCCGAAGCTATTCATGTTGACGTTGCTGGTGTTCAGAATAGTTTCCTGGGAGTTATAGCCCTGGCGATAGACGTTGTAGTGATAGGTAATGACATCGGTTGGGTAAGGAATATGCAGGCTGGGAGGGAGCGCCTCCGATTGAACAGCGCTGGCTGGAGCGCCATTGGCGGCGGCATTGGGAGCCGTGGCCGCTGTGCAGTGCAGCGTCCCCAGACCCACAATCAGAATCGCGGACAACATGAGATTGACTGAATTTCGCACAAGTTCACCCCGAGTGGTGGATTCTTAGCTACGCGAGATGCAAGCGTGCAGGAATTGGTTGGGGCGCGTCTACCAAAAAAGAGCCATTAATATCTGGCTCTTTAGTGGTGTACCTGGAGAGGGATCGGCAGTGCTGGACGAAGGCTAGTCGGCCCCGGCCATGGCCCGTACGGCACGGCTCAGTTTGCGGGGGCGCGCCGGCTCGCCACTCAGACTCTGGTTCTCCATCCAGCTGTCCAGAATGCTCTTCTTGAATTTCCAGCGGTTGCCCAGTTTAAAGGCGGGAATGATTTCTTCGGAAACATACTTATAAAGGGTATCGGGTGAAATTCCCAGGTAATGCGATGCCTGGCGGATATTCATCACTTCGCGCGCATCGGCCATGCTGGCTCCTTTTGGACTTATAGCTACCGCGGATTGCGAATGGGATTTGGTTCCGGTACGGGCAGAAGCAGCGGTAGAGGCGGGCACCGGTCGCGTCAACCGGGTGCGGCTCGATTTGGTATCGCTGGTAATCGCTGGGTCTCCGGTGTCGCTTACCGTCCAGTCGGAATATCGCCAACCGGCCAGTAAGGAAATCGCTCGTGCACGTTTCGGCCAGCTCCGTGCCAGGGCGAAGATCATTTGGGAAATTCCGAACGCAGGTTATTGTAGGGCGCGGCTGTCCGCTCCACCATAGACTCCCTATTGACCGGCGCGATACCCGAGTAGCCAGAAGATTAACAGCCCCGCCAGAAAGCTGCTTGCGCCGCCCCGGGCGCCGGTGCAACCCCCGGTTCGCGCGCTCCTTCTGACTGGAAAAGCCCGCGCTGGCAGCACTATCATTTAGGATGATTTTGGCCGGCAGGAGGTGTCGTGGTCTGTAGCGCTTGTGGATACGAAAACCAGGTGGGGCATCGTTTTTGCGGCATGTGCGGCATGCCTCTGCCGCATCGTCCGCTGACCGCACCCGGGGCCAGCAGCACCCTGAACCTGACCCGCGTGCCGCTGGACAGCGCGCGGGCAGCGCAGCACTCCGTGTCCGGCCGGACCAATGTGCTCACCGACCATCCTGCCTCGCCCGCTGACAACGGATCTGACGGCCATACGCCGGGAGCGGCCGCGGTTGACCCGCGCATTGCAACCGACGAAGCGGTCGCTGCCGAGCGAGCGGCCATCTCCAGTGAGGAGGCGCCGCCGAAGGAACTTGTCCCCGATCTGCCGCTGGACGAGTACGTAAAGAGTTTCCGCTATGAGCCGCCTAGCGATCCAACCGAGATCACCATGCGCGGCGACGCTTCCGTGCAGGAAGCTGCGGTTCCGGGCCGCGACGTGGACCGTCCTGCCGTTTCAACCAGCACAACTGGCGACGCAGTCGCTTCTGCTCTTCCGGCCGCAAGCGACAGCGTGCCGCCATCGCCCGTTGCGTCGGAGGTGGACACGACCATCGTGACCACGCCCGAGTCGAAGCCGGTCATCGAAACCACGGCTGCCGCTGCCGCCGATGTTGACACTCGCCTGGGATTGGAGCCGGTAGCTCCGTCGGAGGAACGCGTCGAGCGTCCCCGCTTTCTCGATATCAACCAGCCGCCTCCGGACAACAAGTCTGGTGCCTCGGGCACCTCGACCATCGTAGGTCCGTCATTCCTGGGCCTGAGCGACGCGTCGAGCATCGACGAGGAGCCTTCGGTGATCGCCGCCGAATCCGCGCAAGCGGCGCCGGGGCGAGGCCGGCTCTGGCTGGCTGCGGCTATCGTTCTGATCTTTGCCGGCTTGGGTGCGATGGAGTGGCGCGCGCAGAGGAACCAGAGCGGCAACGGACCGGTCGAGATCATCAAGACGAAGATCCACGACTTGCGTCATCAGAACTCTGAGACCGGCAACGAGCCCGCGACGCCAGCCAGCAACAACGACAGCAATACCAAGCCGGAGATGCAAGTGCAGGAACAGCCGAAGCCAGCAACGCCGGACCAGACGGTGGCTGCCGGCAGTTCGGCGTCAAGTTCGGCGAGTTCGACCAGTACGGCCAACGCGCCGTCGCCGAATGCTGCTGCTGCTCCGGCGTCGACTCCGACGGACAAGGCAACAACCGGAAGCCAGGTAACGGCGGCACAAAAGCCGCCTATTGCTCCGAAGCCGACGGCTACGCCCGGTGAAACTCAAGCCGTCAGCGGAAACGATGCTTCCGGCAAGCATACGGCGGACGTTGCGAAGCCCGCCTCTTCGCCGGGAAAGTCGCCAGCTACGGTGGCGGCCCCCAAGCCAGCTTCTGCTGCGGCTGACGGTGACGAAGTGAGCGTGAAGCAGATTGTCCCCGGCGCTGACGAGATGACCAAGGCCAAGAACGCCAGCGACTCGGCCGCCGAAGCGGCCTGGTTGTGGAAGGCAACAGCTAAAGGCAATCCCGACGCTCCCGTGCAACTGGCGGACATGTACGTGAAGGGCGACGGGGTGCCGCGCAGCTGCGAGCAGGCCGTGGTGTTGCTGAAGACGGCAGCGAACAAAGAGAATGCCCGCGCGCGCAATCGCCTGGCCTCGATGTATGCCAGCGGAAACTGCGTGCCCCGCAATCGGGTCGAGGCGTACCGTTGGGTGAGTTCGGCGCTGGCTGCCAATCCCGACAGCCAGTGGGCGCAACAGAATCGCGACCTGCTATGGCAGCAGATGACGCCGGATGAGCGCGCCGCTGTGGGAAGATACCGGTGATGAGGGTTTTGAAGGGGCGCAGCTTCAGCTGCGCCGCGCAAGTCCTTTATTTTTCTCATCCCGAACCGGCTTCCAGCCGGTGAGGGATCTGCTTTCAACAGAGACGACGTGGCGCCGGCTGAAGCCGGCTCAGAAGATTTCCAAATAGCGACGCTGACGCGGACCTGAAGGTCCGCACTACCCGAGCAATTTGCGCCCGCACCATCTGATTAACCCGTGATCCCCGCCAACGCTATGGCAATTCCCGCTGGTAATGCTTGAAGTCGGTCATGCCACTGACCACCGTCTCGGCCAATGCCAGCGCGCCGAAGACCCTGGCTTCGGGCTCACCGGAAAAGCCCATCAGGCGCGGCATGGCAGCGGTGATGCCCGCCAGCCCGCCATCGACTCGTCCATGCGTCCGGTAGCTCAGGACGTCGAGTGCCCCGCCGGGATAGTCGGTGAGCACGACATTCGCCGCGACCGCTCCGCCGCAGATCAGCGAAGCTACGGCCGCGCGCCGGTTGCTTCGCCAACTGCGGGCCGCCAGCAACAGAAACGAGCCGGCGATGGCGCAGTCGAGGAGAGCGTGGGTTGTGGGTCGAATCGCCTTGGGCGTTCTGCCCAGGGCCATCCGCAAACCTTCCTGCCACAGCGGCATGGTGAGCCTCGATGAAATCGTAGTGAACCGTGAACGGCGTCGCCGAATTGTACGCCTGCGGAAAAGATGCCGAGACGCGATCAAGAGTTGGCGAGTAAACGCCAAAAGTCGAGCGCTTCGTCTCCGGGCACGATTAATTCGCGCCGATATGCCGCCGGGTGCTCCACACAACGTGGTTTTCGTTGTGTGGGTTCGTCGGATATTCGGTCGCCTCACTGTTCCCGAATCATGTTCTCCCACTCATTCGAACCCCGCGAATGAGTGGGGCACCCCGCGACTTACCTATTTGTGTACCAGCGACGACCCTGGGAACAGTTGCCCCGTATTCGCAGGTGCGATTTCAAACGCTATGCCACAGCCTTGCGGCGGATTGTTGCAGTTGAAATTGCCGCCCCAGAACGTCGTCCCAAACAGGTTGCCGTAGGGATCGAACACCACTGCTCCATACGGATACTTTCCGTCGTTGCCGGCGAAGGTGTAAATCGTCTTCTCGTCCCAGCCCGACTGTTGCTGCACCAGTTCGAAGAGGGTGCCATCGCCGTTTGCGCCGAAGTAAGCGGCCGCGCCGTAGAGATTGCCCGACTGGCTGAAGGTTAAGCCGGCAAAGGGCTGTCCACCATCGTTGCCACCGGTAAAGGTGTAAAGCACGCTCTCGGTCCAGCTGCCGTTGGCGGGCGAGAGTTCGTAGACGACACCCTGGTTGAAGGCGCCGCCGCCGGCCGCCGTGCCATACAGATTGCCGGCATTATCCAGGATCAACTCGCCGAATTCCGGATAAGCGCCGTCATCGCCTCCGGTGAAGCTGTAGATCACGCTCTCGGTCCACGTCCCCTGACTCTGGGTGAGCTCGAAAACCGCGCCCCCGCCGAACGCGCCCCCGCCTACGGTCGCGCCATAAATATTGCCTGCCGGATCCAGCGTCACCCCGGTCAACGGATCGGCCGCATCGTTGCCGCCGGCAAAGCTGTAGAGGGTCGTCTTGGTCCAACTGCCGTTGGCGAAGCTCAGCTCGAAGACGGTGCCAAATCCGGCCGTGCCGCCCATCTCGGTCGTGCCATAAAGATTGCCTGCCGGATCCAGGGCCAGGCCGCCGGAGTCGATACCCACCAGCCCGTCATCGCCTCCGTGGAACGTGTAGATCACCTGGAAAGTCCAGCTGCCGTTAGAAGGCGAAAGTTCGAATACGGTGCCGAAGCCGGCTCCGCCGCCGCTGGCGATGCCATAGAGATTGCCGGCCGGGTCAACCACCAGCGGGCCAACCGGATTGGATCCGTCGGCGCCACCGGTGAACGCGTAAATGATGGTGTGGGTCCAGCCGCTGCTGGTGTGTTGCAGCTGGAAGACGGTGCCGCCGTTGAGGTCGGGGCCGCCATCCTGGGTGGTGCCATAGAGATTGCCAGCGCGGTCGAAGACCATGCCCGCGTAGGGATAGGCGCCGTCGGTGCAGACGGGTTGTGAGCAGAAGGTATAAAGCACGGCCTGGTTGCCGGCCCACGAAGTCGATGCCAAAACCAAAAGCATTCCGCAAAGCATGACTGCTTTATTTTTCATAGCAGCTTCTCCTCATCTCTTGGGAGTGATTGGGTTGGTAATCGGGGAAGGACAATGCAGGTGCGAATCTCTTCAGTCGGCATTCGGAAGCGGAGCCGCAGTACCCGCCGGAATTTCAAGACCCGAGTTCTCGCTTGATCCTGAGGCGGCACCATAGTACACCGTCGGCGCGATGGGCCACACCGGCGAGGGGCGGATATCGGGAAGGCTGCTGCCAACCGCGGGATATGAGGGTTCTCTGGACTCGGGGCGCAGGCTGGCGGTCTATCGCGCCAGGCTGGTCCGCGGCTGCCGATCGGCCGGCCAGGTCATGTCCCACATTGTCGTATGGCTACTAGCTGTATGTCCCACATTGGGGTACTACTAGGTTTTGTTCCGGGCCAGGGCGCGCCGGATGGTTTCGTCGAGAGCGGCCTTGGCCTTGGTGTACTCCTCGGCCGACACGTTGCCCTGCTGGCGATCGATTTCGAGCTGGAAAAGCTCTTCCTTCATGGCCTCCAGCAGCAGAGCCTGGCGATCGCGCGCCGGTGCCGCCGGCTCGATGTAGTCGGCAAAATCGCCGGCCGCCTCGGGAGAGGCAATCTCTACCATGCCCGGCGCCCCCGCCGCCGCAGTTGCGGGATGCGGACGGTTCGAGCGGGAGACCACGTAGGCGCCGCCCATCACCAGCACCAGGGCGAAGGCGCCGAGGATGTAAGCGCGATAGTCGTGCAGTGGATCAGGCGCGTCGATGGGAGCGCCCAGTCCTCCGCCGGGACGATTGTCGTTGGCGGCCGCTTGCGAGCCGCCCCCCATGGCGCCGCCGGAGTCGCCTGCCGGCTGGCCTTCCTGACCGCCTTGCGCGCCCTGCTGATTATCAGGCTGAAAAACTCCCGCGCCGGCAATGCGGAAGCTGAGATCGGCGCCCGGCTTCACGTTGGTTGCCACCATGATGGTCGACTGCGGGTCGGCCATCGACTGAAACTGCTGCGCGTCCTTGGGCGTGAAGGTCATGCGTCTTCGGCATCATGACCACGAAATGCTGCACATCCTGCAAGGGCTTGGGCGAGAAGCTGGCTTCGCCGCCATACGGCAGGTGATAGGCGATCTGAAACTGGGTTTCGCCAGGACGCAGCGGATAGGTCAGGAGGTAATGATTTTTCTGCGCGCCGGGCGAGGCGTCGGTGGCGATGGGCTGTCCGCCGGGACCTTTGGCCTGCGCCGATTCCAGCACCGCGCCTTCGGGCAGAACGATCTCGAAGGTGCCCTTGTCGTTGGCCAGGGTGTGCGGCGGTTCCGACTTATTGGTGACGGCGTAGAGGGTGATGCCCTGCAGCATGCTTGCCGTCGCTTTGCAGGCGGTCGACCTCGACCGTCTGGCTGAGGCCGTCGATCTTCTTAGCCGAGTCATACACGGTGAGCTCGGCGGTAGTGGCGCCAGGCATCAGCGGGCCGCCCTGGGGAAAGTAATTCACGCCCTGATGAGTGGCGCGTACCATGTGCGGCGCTTCCTTGTCGGAGGGCGCGGGGAAAGAGAAGCGGCCCTGCGCGTCGGTCTTGGTGTTGCCGATCTCCTGCATGCCTTGCGAGAGCGAAAGCAGCGTGACCTGATCGCCGGCGGCAGGCTTGCCGGTGGTGCCGTTGGTCACCGTGCCGGTGATGTTCTGGGCGGCGGCGAAGGAGGCGAGCAGGAACACGCAGCCGATTATGGCGATTGGAAGGGGCGCGCCTTTAGGCGCGCCGTTACGCAATACGTCTTTTTTCTTGGCGGGCTTCAGCCCGCTAACCTTGGTAAGCATGGGCGAAAATTTGAGAGGCATGGAAGAATATTTGGATCTTGGGCGCACCAGCCCCGGAACGGGGCGCAAGAATTTAGCCCAGCGCTTCAGCGCTGGGGAAGGATTAAGGACCAGCCGAGTGCCGTAGGCACGACAGAGGCCAATCGGATGCAACCTTCCTGCTGAAGCAACCGCTGGAGTGCCGTCCCTACGGGACTCACTACCATAGACAACGCTGACCCAGCACTGAAGCGCTGGGCTAAGCTCTGTCGCGCCTGCGGCGCTGATTTTCACCGGCAAGAGACGGTCCAGCACCCTCACGCGCGCCCTCCGTTGGGGCGCACGCCGGGGCGGCGGGTACCATGCCGCAACACGTAGCGTGCCTTCTCGATGGATTCCATCTCGGCGAGAATGGCGGCGGCTTCGTCTTCCAGCGACGCCCGCTGCACTGCGTAATCCTGCTCACTCAGCTTGCCCGCCTTGTACTCGAAGTTGAGGTCGCGCAGATTTTCGTAGGTCGCGTCCTTGCGCTCCTGCAGATACATGTGCCGCGTCTTCTCTTCCCCGGCCTCGACTTCGCCCGGCTGATAGAAAACGTAAACAAAGAGAGCAGCGGCAAACAGGGTGCAGCCGAACATCACGAACACGGTATCCTGGCCGATGAAAGCTAAAGCGATGAGGGCGGGCATTAGAATTCGGTCTCCTTCACCCCAACAAGTCCAGGAGCGGAACTTGCCGGGGACCCCGGCATTGCAAGAAAAACGAAAGCGGCGACCAGCACAGACATCAGAACTCAGTCTCCTGACGAGCCCGCTTGCGCAGCTCGTCGAGTTGCGCCGCGTCGAGTTTGGGCTGCGGCACGGGTTGGGCGACGGCGTGGGCTCTCCACAGGCGCACCAGCCACACGGTCAAAATGATTGCCAGGGCAAACACCGCGAACGGCATGATCCACGCGATGCGGTTGAAGCCGGTAGTGGTGGGCGCGGCCAGTACGGTGTTGCCGTACTTCTGCACAAAGCTTTGCAGGATGAGCGAATCGTTGTCGCCGCGCTCGATGCCGGCCGCCAGTTCGTCGCGCATGCGATCGGAATATTTGCAGCCGACGTGATTGCACTCCAGCAGGACCTGGCCGCAGCCGCAAGCGCACATCAGGCCATGGCCGAGTTTGTTGAAGCGGGCATCGGTGTCGGCGCCCAGGAAGAGGACGGCCAGCAGCGCGATCAGCAAGAGCTGGGCGGTGCGAAGTTTTCCGACAGTGAAGTTTCGAGTTTCGAGTTTTGAATTTCAAAATATGAGTACCGATGTTGCCTTAGGGCGCGGTTTCGCGCCGCCCAACTGTTCCGTGAAGGGGCGCGCCTTCAGGCGCGCCGCAATCAATATTTCTAATTTTGTCATCCCGACCGAGGGCTTCAGCCCGAGCGGCGGGACCTGCTGTTCTGCCGTCCCGACGGGACTCAGATTCATTGATTGTCGCCTACCCAGCGCTGAAGCGCTGGGCTAAGCTCTTCCGTCCCACTGCGTGGGACAAGTCCGTCGAAAACTCTTCCTAGCATCAGCCTGTCGAACCGCAGATCCCTCGGCTCGTACTGAAGTCCTCGCTCGGGATGACAGTGGATGGGGATGACTCATGACGCGAACCTGAAGGTTCGCTCTACCGATCCACGATTCGCCATCCACCAATCACGATTCACGATCCACGATTCACGGCCTTCAGTCTCCGCCGACCCCCACCGCGCCCCGTCTCGCGGCCTCGAGCTCGGCGCGCTCTTTCTCCCTCACCGAAATCTTCCCCGGCTTCATGTTAGGGAACAGCGCGATCAGCGTCCCGATCACCACCACCACCACGCCAATCCAGATCCACATCACCAGCGGATTCACGTGTGCCTTGATGATCGGCTTGCCCGTGTCCTGATTGCGTCCGGTGTAGACCAGGTACAGATCTTCGCTGGGCCGCGAGCGGTTGGCCACGATGGTTGAGGTCTGCTCGCTGGCCTTGTAGAAGCGGCGTTCGGGATACATGGTGCCGATCATCTTGCCGTGCTTGTAAACGTCGATGACCGCCCATTCGCTGCTGTAGTTCGGCTTGTCGTCCTGGGTGTAGGACTGGCAGACCAGGGTGAACTGGCCGATCTGCATCTTGTCGCCAAAGCCCATCTCCTGCTCTTTGTCCAGATTGAAGGGCAGGCCGGCGAAGCCGATGACGATCAGCACGATGCCGATGTGTACCAGATAGCCGCCGTAGCGCCGCGTGTTGCGGCGGGTGATCACCACCATGCCTTCGAGGATGTTCTTCCCCGGTCTGGCGCGCGATGACGCGGCCGCCGCGCCAGAATTCGCCGAACACCGTTGCCGCCACCATCACGGAAAGCGAAATCGCCACCAGCGAGTAGAAGTAGGCTGAATCTTCCCAAGGCTTCATGCCGCCGATGATGAGCGCGACCGCCGTCAGCAAGGCCAGAGCTGTCGGCCAGATGAAGTTGCGCTTCACGCGGTCAAGCGAGGTCTGCCGCCAGGCCAGCAGCGGGCCGACTCCGGTCAGCAGCACCAGGAAGATTCCGATCGGTACATTGACGCGATTGAAGAACGGCGGACCGACGGTGACTTTCGATCCCGTGACCCACTCCGACAGCACCGGAAACAACGTGCCCCACAAAACTGCGAAGCACGATACGAGCAAAACCAGATTGTTGAACAGGAAGCTGGATTCACGCGAGACCAGCGATTCCAAACGGTGCTCGCTCTTCAGCGTCTCGCGGTTACGCACGAAGAAAAACACGCAGGTGGCAAACGAGATCGCCAGGAACCACACGAACCAGGTGCCGATGCTGGACTGCGCGAAGGCGTGAACCGAACTGACCACTCCGCTGCGCGTCAGGAACGTCCCGAAGATCGCCAGCAGAAATGTGGTGAAGATGAGCCACATGTTCCACATCTTCATCATGCCGCGCTTCTCTTGCATCATCACCGAATGCAGGAAGGCAGTCATGGTGAGCCACGGCAGCAGCGAGGCGTTCTCGACCGGGTCCCATCCCCAATAGCCGCCCCAGCCCAGTACCGCGTAGGCCCAGTGCGCGCCCAGAAAAATTCCGCAGGTGAGGAACAGCCAGGCCACCATAGTCCAGCGACGGGTGATGTGGATCCACTTTTCGCCGGGATACTTCATGATCAGCGCGCCCAGGGCGAAAGCGAACGGCACGGTCACGCCCACGTAGCCGAGATAAAGCATCGGCGGATGGATCACCATCTCGGGATACTGCAGCAGCGGATTCAGGCCGTTGCCGTCGGGGGGAATCTGTCCGCTGACCAGGCCGAAGGGATTGGCGGCGAAGTTGATCAGCAGCAGGAAGAAGACCTGCACCGCGGCGATGATGGCCGAGGCGTAGGCCGTCAGTTGCGGATCGACTTTGTAGCGCAGGCGCAGCACCAGCGCGTAGGTCGACAGCAGCCAGGCCCAGAAGAGCAGCGAGCCTTCCTGTCCCGACCACAGTGCAGCAAACTTGTAGGCAATGGGCAGGTCGCGATTGCTGTGGTGCAGAATGTAGGCGACCGAAAAGTCGTTGCCCAGGGCGGCCATCACCAGCGCCAGGCCGGCAATGGTGACCGCGGCCCAGGAGGCGATACCGGCGCGGCGCGCGGTCTCGCCCAGGCGATCGTATTTGAGGGACAATGCCAGGACGCCCGCGACGAACGAATAGGCCGCCAGCGACAGGGCCAGCATGAGTGTGAGACTTCCAATTAGCGGCATGAAGACTGTTTACCCGTAAGCGGATTGCCGGACTAACCCGGCAAAGCCATCCAATGGTTGTAATTCTACTCGCAAACAGCAGGCCAAACCCTGAATTGTGCAGGTCAGGAATACAACTTTGCGGGAGCAAAAACAAGTCAGAAGCCAACTTGGTAGTGGGTCAGTTTGAATAAGGATGCGTGCCCTTCGCGCACCCTCACCCCATCAAACGCAAACGCCGCGTTTGCGGGGGACACCGAGGCGCGAATCGGCACGCCTGGCCGGGCCCCCGGTGCGCGCCGATTTTGCGCGTTACGGAGTGGGAGATCCCCTCGCTGCGCAACAGACGCTTGCTCGGGATGACGATCAGATCGTGATGTTCGGTGATGCAGGGCAGCAGCGAGTCTATGCCGCCGGCTGCTTGTCCTGGCGAGTTGTTGCCTGTGTTCCTGTTCCACTCAACTCGGCCACTACTAGCGGCCAACCCTCCTGCACACCCTTCACCGCAGGCTGCCAGCCGGTCAACTTCTTCAGCCGCGCGTTCGACACCTTTTGCGAGCGCGAGAAGTAATTCCACGCTTGGCCGAACATCAGCTTGCCCAGGACGCCGGGCATGTGCAGCGGCTTCTTGGCGCCGATTGCGGTCGCCAAAGCCTGGAGATATTCCGCAAAAAGCATGGGCTGATCGTCGCAAACGTTGTAGGTTCCCGCCGGGGCCCTCACCGCGGCTGCGACGGCGCGTCCGGCATCGGATACGTGGATCGAGGAAAAATAGTTCCTACCGGGGCCGATTTGAAACAGCAAGCGGCGGCGTGCCATGGCTATGATCTCGCGAGTCGAAGGCGCATCGGCGCCGTAGAATGCGGCGAAGCGCAGCACGATGCCGCGGCCGCCGGCTTCTGAGAAGCGGGCCTCCTGACGCTCACCGCTGAGAGCGGCCCGCAGTATCTCGCTGCTGCCATCGTCGGTGCGTGAGTCTTCGTTCAGCCAACGCGTCCCGCCGTCGGCATAGACGAACGTGACTGACTCGTGGACATAGGCGGCCACACCTTCGGCGATAGCCGCGTCTACCAGGATGCGCGCCCCCTCGGTACGCAAGCGGTTGGTCTCGGCCCAAGCCTTGGGATTGCGGATCTGAGCCAGGGAACCTATCTTGGTGGTTAAACGAACCACTACATCCGATCCGGCCATGGCCTGGCGGAGCGAATTGACATCGTAGATGTCGCAGTCTGCCGGCTCGGCGCCGAGGCTGCGAACCAATTCCGCGTTGGCATTGCCGCGCGCGGTAGAGCGCACCCGGTGTCCCGCCGACACTAACGCGGGCAAGCTAGCTCGTCCCAAAACCCCGGTTCCCCCGATTACAAAAACCTGCAATGGCATCACCCTACCCCCTTAGTTATATGGATCAGGAGAGCTGGCGGAAGGACGCACATTGAAGCACGAGAAATGTCAGGCAGTCAGTTGGGCCACACGACGCTATTCCCAAGCGGGTAGTGGGTCAGTTTGATGGTCATCCCGAGCAAGCCTCTTTTGCGCAGCGAGGGAACTGGGTGTGCCGATTCGCGCCGGTTCGCGAAAGGCACGCATCCCCATTCAAACTGACCCACTACCCCCAAGCAGCGCCCCTTGCACTTTCTTCTCAGTCCAGCGATATTGAAAGGATGAAGGTGTTGACGCGCTTTGTGACGTCCGCTGCCGAGCCCAGGCAATTTCCTCCTGCCGGCGCGCCAGAGATCGCCTTCGTGGGCCGCTCCAACGTCGGCAAGTCGAGCCTTATTAATTCGCTTGTAGGCAGCAAAATCGCCAAAACCAGCAACACTCCGGGCCGTACCCAAACCATCAACTTTTTCCAGGTCCGGCGTCCGGGCAAGCCGCACCCCGACTTTGTCTTCGCCGATTTGCCTGGTTATGGATACGCGCGCGTGCCCAAAGAGATCACTGCGCGGTGGGCACAGTTCATCAATCCCTACCTGGAGAAACGAGAGTCCCTCGCACTGTGTTTGGCGCTGGTAGATGTCACCGTGCCTCCCCAGGAACTCGACCTGCGGTTGCTGGAATGGCTGCGCCACATCGGACGTAATTTCCTGGTGGTCGCGACCAAAGCCGACCGGATCTCGGGTAATCAGCTGCGCGCTGCGCTGCCGAAGCTGGGAGAACAGTTGCAGGTTGCCCCAGATCAGATAGTCGCATTTTCAGCGAAAACGCGCTTCGGACATGATGAGCTTTGGGCGGCCATCAAAGCCGCGGCCGGCGTGGGAGATTCCGGCGCCAACGACATCGCACCGGATCGTAAAGGTGCACTCAGCTGACAACCAATCACCGCAACGGACAACTGCTTTCACGGCCAGATGCCCAGCGCCGTCTTGCTTAGGATCTGCTGTTTCGCAGCTTCGCTGAGCGGCAGCGCGCGGAACTCGGCCAGATTCTTCTCAATCTCCGGTACCCCGGGGCCGGGCCAATCGGTGCCGAACAGCGTCTTGTGAGCGATTTCTTCCAGTCGCGGAAAGTATTTCAGCAGGGTCTTGGGAGGGATGCCGCTGATGTCGAGAAATACGTTGCGATGACGACGGATCAGGAAAAACGCAGTGTCCATCCACAACGGCCGCCCACCGTGCGCCAGCAGAATCTTCAGCCGGGGAAAATCAACGGCCACGTCGTCCACATAAATTGGATCGCCAAATTTGTTGCGCGCGCCGGGGAAAATCGACGTGCCGGTATGCACCATGATGGGAATGCCGTTGGCTTCGGCCGCGCGATAGATGATCTCGAGTTCCTTGACCCCGTTCACGTAGTCGTTGGGATAGAGCAGTTGGTGCGGCGGGTGGATCTTGATTAGCTTGATGCCCAGCCGCACGATCTGTTCCATGTCGGCGAGAACGTTGGAGGTGTGGCGTGGATGTACGCTGCCACAGGGAATCAGCCGCTGCGGATTTTCCTTCACGTAGTTGGCGATAAATTCGTTGACCGCCGGGGTGAAGCCGATGACTTCAGGCGCTACGTAGTTAATCAGCACGGCCCGATCGATGCCGATGGCGTCGAGATGCTTCAGAAAAGCCGTGGGCGAGGCGCAATACTCCGCCACCTGATCGAAGTCCTTGCGCGACTTCTTCATCAGCGCCAGCGCATCCGGCTTGAATAGCTCCAGTGGCTGAATGTGAATGTGGCAGTCGGTGATCATGGTTGAGTGAATAGTAGCGAGTGGTCAGTGGATAGTTTAGCTGGGTTTCTAGAGATCGGGCATGACCGGCAACCCTATCTCGGCGAATCGCCACATTCGCCCCTTCAAATGTCATCCCGAGCGAGCGAAGCGAGCCGAGGGACCTGCGGCTCGTCGGCAGCGCGAAGATCGATACTCGGCGTAGTCCACCGTTAATTCGCTGCCGCCATCACCGCTCGTTTCGCGAATACTCGCACCATCTCGCGCCGATACTCCGGCGTTAGCGCCGAGGTGGTCAGCGGCTTCGCCGTCCCCGCCGCCAGATCGCCAATCCGTTCCGCGACCTCTTCGCTGGGAACAACTCCCACCAGGTGGGCATCCGCATCCTTCACCAGGAATGGCGCCGGATTCAGCGCCGTAATCGCGACCCGGGCATCCTCGACGCGCCCGGATTTCATCTTGAGCGCCACGGCCACACCGGCCAGGGGATAATCGATACTGCCGCGAACCCGCAGCTTCTGATAGCTGCCGCGCCATCCCGCCGACGCCTCCGGCAGGTACACGCGCGTCACAATCTCGTGCGCCGCCAGACGCAGGCGCACGATGCCGTCATTCACATAGAACTCTGACAGTGGGGTACGCCGTAATCCGTTCGGTCCAGCGATCTCAACTTCCGCTCCCAGGCACAGTAGTGCGGGAGGGGTGTCGCCGGAAAAGGCTGCCCAGCAGAACTTTCCACCCGGTGCCACATGGCACAGATCGCCGTCTTTCTTCAGACAGAACCCGCAACTCTTGCGCCATAGCAACGACTGGTTGTACCACAGACAACGAGTATCGAGACAGACATTGCCGCCGATGGTTCCCATGTTGCGCAACACTGGCGACGCTACGGTTTTCACGGCGTGATAAAGGACAGGGTAATCTTTGCGAATCACTGCAGAATGCTCGACTGCGCTCAGCGTGGTCAGCGCACCAATTTCGATACCGTCGCGAGGCAGATCGCGAATACCCCGCAACTCGCGAACGCCGCGCAGGTCGAGCACGTACGGCGGAGTGAAGAGCTTTTGCTTCATCGAGGGCAGCAGGTCAGTGCCACCGGCAACAATCTTTGCCTCGCCCTCGTGTTTCGCCATCAGGAAGACGGCCTCATCCAGCGTTTTAGGGCGCAGTAGTTGGAAGCTGGGCAAGCTCACAGCTCACCTCCCACTGGAGACCCGGCGTCCGTACCTTGCCGAGCAGGATCGAGCGGATGCCGCGTCGGCCCTTTGCCTCGGAACCAGAGCGAGCCTCCATGTTCGCGGAACGTCATCGGCGCGGTCGGATCAACCGACTCGGTCATCTCGATTCGCTTCAGTCCCTTCTTAGCTCGCAATGCCGATAGGATGCGCTCCGGAGTAAACGGAGCCTCACGCAGTCGGACTCCCACAGCGTCGTAGATCGCATTAGAAATCGCTGGAATCGTCGCAGCTAGCGATCCTTCGCCGGCTTCCTTGGCGCCGAATGGTCCCTCAGGATCGATGCTCTCGACAATGATGCACTCGATGTCGGGAGACTCTTCCGACGACGGGCTGCGATACTCCAGCAGTCCGGGATTCATCAACAGACCGTCCTTCCAGACCATCTCTTCTTCCAGCGCCTGGCCCAGCCCCATCCACACCGAACCGATGACCTGGCCTTCCACGGCTACTGGATTCAGCGCGCGACCACAGTCATGCGCAGCCCAAATCTTGTGCACCGTGACTTCGCCGGTTTCTTCATCGACGCTGACATCGGCCACCTGGGCAGAATAGGAATATGCCGGCGACGGTCCAACGCCTCCGCCTTTGTGTTTGCCGCCACGTGCCGCCATCGGGGGAGCGTACGATCCTGTTCCGGTCAGAGCGCCATGAAAATCGATTGCCGAAACCACGGCTTCCTCGAAGCTCATCTGCTCCTTCGGGCCCTCTTCCTTGCGCGTCTGCAGAACCGAGCCGCGCAGAATCTGGCCATCGACGCGGCCACTGGCCGCCAATTCTTTCTGCTCCGGCACGCCCGGCTCGCCGGCATCGCTGTCGCCGGTGACTGCACCCCGTTTGTATACGCGGTCATTGCGCATGATCACGTCTTCCGGCGCGCAATTCATGCGTTTGGCGGCAGCGCTGACAATGTTCTTCTTCACATCCTGCGCCGCGCGCAGGGCCGCGTTGCCGGCCATGAACGTCACCCGGCTCGAATATGATCCCAGATCGATGGGCGTCAGGTCCGTATCGGCCGCGATGACTCGTACTCGCGCCAGTTCGCATCCCAGCACCTCAGCCACGACTTGCGCCGTCATGGTGTCAGAGCCTTGCCCAATCTCCGACGCGCCGGTGTAAACCACGACACCGCCATCGCGATCGATCTTGATGTTCACCGTCGAGTGCGGCATGTCGGAACGGATGATGCTGTTGGCCGCACCGCTCACATAGTGACTGCAGGCTACGCCAAGACCGCGGCCCTTGGGCAACTTGCCGCGGCGCTCGTTCCAACCCGACCGCGTCACCACTTGATCGATACACTCGGGCAGGCCGTAGCTCAAGACGCGCAGACCATTCACCGTGATCGTCGGCGGCTTCAACAGATTGACTCGCCGCACCTCGGCGGGGTCGAGCCCCAGCGTCGCTGAAATCTCATCCATCTGCGACTCGAATGCAAAACGCACATTCACTGTGCCGTGTCCGCGCATGGCGCCGCAGGCCGGCTTGTTGGTCAGCACGCGATAGCCGTCGTAACGAATGTTGGGAATGTCGTACAGTGCACCCAGCAACGCTCCGGAGTACAGGATCGTTACCACACCGTAGGAGCAGTAAGCTCCACCGTCCTGAATGACTTTGCAGGCCACAGAAGTCACGCGGCCGTCGTTCTTTACCCCAGTCTTCAGGTCGACAATGGTGCGCGGGCGGCCGCGATGCGCCCAGAAAACTTCCTCCCGCGTGTAGGTGATCTTCACTGGAGCCTTGGCGGCGCGCGCCGTGACCGCCGCGATAATCTCCAGGGGAATGATCTCGCTCTTGCCGCCGAAGCCGCCGCCGACCAGCGGCTTGATCACGCGGATCTGCGACATCGGCATCTCCAGCACCAGCGAAAGTTTGTGCTGCAGATAGTACGGAACCTGCGTGGAGGACCACACTGTCAGACGTCCCAGGTTTCCGGTGTGCGGATCGAGTTCGAAACTCGCCAGGGTGCAATGCGGTTCCATCGCCGCATGCGTCACTTCGTTGGCGATGTAGCGCCCCTCGGCAACATAGTCGGCATCGGCGAAGCCTTTCTCCGGATCGCCGAAGACGTGGTGATAGTCCTTCTCAATGTTATGCGGGCGATTCTCGTGAATCAGGTCGGTCTCTGCCTTCATGGACTCTTCGGGATCGAAGTAGGCAGGCAGCGGCTCATAATCCACGTCGATCAGCTCAAGGGCGGCCTCGGCAATCTCTTCCGTTACAGCCGCAACACAGGCAACATGGTCGCCGACGTAGCGAACTTTCTCTACCGCCAGCGCCGTCTCATCGTGCCCAACCGGAAGAATCCCGTAAGGGTTGGGCGCGTCGGCGCCGGTCACCACCGCGACCACTCCGTCAAGCGCTTTGGCGCGCGAGGTGTCGATGCTCCGGATGCGGGCATGCGGATAGGGCGAATGCAGAATCTTTCCCACCAGCATGCCGGGCATGCTGAAATCGTCGGCATACTTGCCGGCCCCGGTGGTCTTGCCCGCGGCATCGATCATCGCGATCGGCTTGCCGATAACAGAAAAGTCACTCATCGATTACTTCGCCCCCACTAACTCTTGCTTCATCCCTTTTTGTTCGGCGTCGATCGCCGCCCGGACCGCCTGGTACATCTGCGAATAGCCCGTGCAGCGGCACAGATTGCTGCTGAGCGCCTCGCGAATTTCGGCTTCGCTGGGCTCGGGATTGTTGGCCAGCAGCCACTTCACGGTCATCATGAATCCTGGAGTGCAGAATCCGCATTGGGAGCCGCCAAAATCGCCGTAGGCCTTCTGCAAGGCAGCCAAACTGCCATGATCGGCCACGCCTTCGACGGTGGTGATCTCCTGACCTTCACAACTCGCCGCCAGCAGGGTGCAGGCGAGCATGGGCACGCCGTCAACTTGCACAGTGCAGGCGCCACAGGAAGAGTCGTCACAGGCGCGCTTGGAGCCGGTGAGATCGAGGTCCTGGCGCAAAACATCGAGCAGCAACTTGCTGGGCTCGAGGGCCAGTTCATGAGTGCGTCCGTTGACGCGGAGTTCGATTAACTGTTTTTTCATAGGTAAACCTGCAATTAGTAGTTAGCAGTTGGCGGTTAGCCCCCGCCGATCAAACTTGAGCCAAGGGCTAACTGCTAAATGCCAAGTGCTGCTTTAGTAAATCGGCATCTTGGGATCGATCTGCCTTGCCCAACGATCGATTCCTCCGCGCAACGATTGCACCTTCTCGAATCCCTGCTGCCGCAGCCAGGCGGTCACATTCATCGACCGCACACCGTGGTGGCAAACGACAACGATATGATCCTCCGGATCGAGTTCCTGATTGAAACGCGCCGGAATATCGCCCATGGGGATGTGTTTGCTGCCTTCCAGTTTGGCGGCTTCAACCTCCCATGGTTCGCGCACGTCCAGTACCACAACGTCAGACTTTACTTCAGCAGCGACTTCAGTTCTTCGGGTGCGATCTCGTAATCCATTACCATTTACTTCCCTACCCACTTCGGCCGGCGGCGCTCCATAAACGCCGCGATGGCTTCCTGTGCGTCGGCGGTCTTCATCAGATCGTCGAAATAGATCTGCTCGGCGCGCGCCAGGCCTTTATCGAAGTGGATCGCGTCCCAGGAGTACAAAGCCTTCTTGGCGACCGCAATTGCCTTCGAGCTTAATTGCGAAACCCGCTGCACACATTCCGCAACCAAGGTTTCAGGGTCGTTGGCCAATCCGTTCACCAATTTCGCGGCCAGAGCTTCTTCGCCGGACAGCGTTCGTCCCGTTAGAATCAACTCGGCCGCCAGCTTCTGTCCCACAATGGCAGATAACGCAATACTGGCCACCGGCGGATAGCAGGCCAGCTTGATCTCAGGAAATCCCCACACTGAATCATGCGATGCATACACAATGTCGCACATCAAGGCCAGCTCCGCACCTCCGCCCAGGCAGTGGCGGCGAACGCTGGCGATGGTCAGCTTCCTGCTGCCGACGACCGATCGAATCACGCTGTGAAAAGCGGTGAGCATATCCCGAACTTTGTCGGGCGTATGCGCCGCGATGTCGACTCCGCTGGAAAAAGCCCGCTCCGAGCCGGCAAACACGATCACGCTGATCTCCGGCCGAGCTTCGATCTGTTCCAGAGCAGCTCGCAGCTCCTCCATCATCGCAACGTCAATGATATTCAGCGGCGGATTCTTCAACACAATCCGGGCCGCCGGAGGTTGCACCTCGACTGCGATGCGGGTGAAACCGTTCTGTGTGCTCCGTCAGTGCATTTCCCGCTGAACTTCGCCGGGCGCTTCTCGACATAAGCGGCCAGGCCTTCCTTAGCGTCTTCGCTCTCGAACAGCAGTTGCTGATTTTCCCGCTCCAGAGCGAGTCCGGCTTCCAGCGGAATCTCCCAACCCGTCTGCACCGATCGCTTGATCCGTCCTACCGCCTTGGCCGCTTTGTTGGGTGGACAGAACTGGCGGGCGTACTCCATCACCCGCTCCATGAAGTTTTCCCGTTCGAAAATTTCATTGACCAGCCCAAGCTGCTTCGCCTCGTCGAAAGAAAATGTCTTGCCCATCACCATCAGCTCAATCGCTTTCGACTTCCCCAAAAGCCTTGCCAGGCGCTGGGTTCCACCGGTTCCCGGCAGCACCCCCAGATTGACTTCGGGCAGGCCGATCTTGCCGGCGTCTTTGCGCGCGATGCGCAGATCAGCAGCCAGAGCTATTTCCAATCCTCCGCCCACGCAGTGGCCGTTCAACGCGGCGATCACCAGCTTGGGAGTATTCTCCAACCGCAATAGCGTTTCGTTGGCATGCAAACAGAAGTAGTACTTGAATGTGGGATCCACTTCGGTCAGCATCTGGATATTGGCGCCCGCCGAGAAAAACTTTTCGCCCGCGCCGGTCAGCACGATCACATGGACGTCATTGTCCATCCGTGCCTGCAGGATGGCCTCGTCCAGCTGGCGGTTCATCTCATAGCTATAGGTGTTGGCCGGCGGATCATTGATCTCGATCAACCGCGACGCCCGAGTCTGAGCGGTAATGGATCAGTTCCCTGGCTTCGGTCGCGGCTGGTTGGGCGCTACCCATGGCTCGAACTTCCTCTCCTGGCTCTCACATGCTTAGCTTCGGCTTTTGGCCAACGAAGCGGTTTCTTTGGACGAACTTGTTTTTTTCTTTGACCGGCTGGCGGGTTCTGTTTCCGTCGGAGTCGCTGCCGGCTTGCTCGTCGCTTTTCCGGAACGGATTCCACGCAGAAAGATGTCGCTCATCTCCCGCGCCAGAACTTCGGCATCGGGATCGACCCGCGGGTTGTACCAGGTGTAGAGCCAGTTCATCATCCCGAATAAACCCATCACGGCGGTGCGAGTACTGATGCCGGTGCCTGTAGCCGCCTTGGATCCTACAGATTTCAACCCCTCGGCCTTGGCCAGGTCCTCAACCAGTCCGACGCAAATGTGGTAATACTCACGTTTGGTCGCCGAAAGCTCGGCTCCGTAACCGTTCTTCAGTACGTCATCTTCATGCGACAACACCTTCATGGCCTTGGTCTTGGCCACTGAGTAATCGATATGGTTGCGGACAAAGATGCGGATGCGGGTTTCTGGATCGGTGGTGGCTGCCAGGCGTTCGCGCAGTCGTTCAATAATGGTCGTAAAGGTGTGCTGTTGGATGAAGTACAGCAGCTTTTCCTTGGATTCGAAATAGTAGTAAAGGCCGGCCAGCGAGATGCCGCTCAAGCGCGACAGGTCGCGCATGGATGCGCCTTCGTAACCTTTTTCAGCAAAAACCTCAGTGGCGTAGTCGAGAATCTCGGCCAGACGGCGGTCGAAGCGGGTGTCGAGGGCGCGGGATGGAGTAGAAGCTGGCATTCGAATGGTGATAGCGGCGGAAGCGGCGACGGGCCCAATTTAGTTTCTTCGAACGTTCGTTCTAATTTTACCTGCTCCGGGTCATTCCGCAAGGCTTGCCCCGCTGGGGAGATGAAGTTGAAGGACGCGCACCGACACGTCCGTGCCGGCAGGCTCTGCAACCCGGCTCGACCAGTACCCAGCGGCAACCATCGGCGACACCTTCAAGACGCTTCCCCATGGCGATGGAGCTGCGGTTTTCCGCACCCTGGGACAGCCTCGCGTTGACAAGTATCTCGCGAAAGGGCAAACTGCTCCATTCTTGAAGATTCCGTGCCGCAGCGGCGGAGGCGGATGTAATCTCGACCAAACGAGCCCATTGATGACGGCGCCACAACGCGTTTCGTACCGGATGGAGTCCACGCTGGAAAGCGTGAACAAGGCCGAAGAGATGGCCGATCAGATCGCGTCGCAGGCGGGCTTGGATGAGGACACGCGGGGCGGAGTATCCATGGCCGTACGGGAGGCCATGATCAACGCCATCCTGCATGGCAATGCTTATGACCCGGGCAAGCGGGTAAACTTAACCTTCGAGCAGAATGGGCAGGAGCTGGTCGTCACCATCACCGATCAGGGCAAGGGCTTTATACCGGACGAGGTTCCCGATCCGCTGGCCCCGGAAAATCTTTTGAAACAGTCGGGCCGTGGCATATTCTTAATGCGGGCCTTCATGGACGAGGTCCGTTTTCGTAAACTGAATCCCGGCACTGAAATTACTTTGATCAAGCGGCTCCAGAGCAAGGAACTGGACCGCCAGGAGGCTTCCACGTGAGCATGAAAGCGAGCACGCGGCAGGTAGATGGCGTCACCATCGTCGACTTGAGTGGGCGCATCACTCTGGGCGAAGGCAGCGTGGTGTTGCGCGACACCATTAAAGACCTGCTGGGCAAAGGGCAGAAGAAGATTCTGCTGAATCTGGGCGATGTCAGCTACATCGACAGCTCGGGCATCGGCGAGCTGGTCAGCGCATTTACCTCGGTGCGCAACCAGGGCGGCGAACTGAAGCTGTTGCACCTGACCAAGAAGGTGCACGACCTGCTGCAGATCACCAAGCTGTACACCGTCTTCGACGTGAAAGACGACGAGGCCGGGGCCATCGGCGCTTTCGCCAAGTAGCCAGCTGCGAATTCTGCCGCTGGCAATAGAGTCTCGAACGCCCTTTCGCGTGCGCGCGGAAGGGCGTTGCTGTGTTGAGCGATCGGTTTCAGTGGTTCGCCATTCGCTGCTTCGCGTCACCGATTTTCCAAAGCGCGAGCTTTATACTTGGCATCGTGGAGATCGGCTGTGAGGACGTCAGAAAAAATTTACCGTGGTGATCGAACGGGACGAAGATGGCTACTACGTCGCCACGGTGCCTGCGTTGCGCGGCTGCCATACTCAGGCGAAAACGCTCGATACCCTGATGAAACGCGTCCGCGAAGCCATCGAAGTTTGCCTGGCCAGTAGAAGCGCATCGAGGATACCCAACTCGAGCTAGTTGGCATTCAGCAGATCTGCGTATGACCCGACTGCCTCGCCGCGACTGGACAAGGAAGTCAGTGCGCGTCCTCTCAACGAATTGGCTTTCAAATCATTCGAACCCGGGGCAGTCATATTTTCCTGAAACATGCTGACGGCAGAACAACCGTCGTCCCCATCCATTCCGGAGAGACCATCGGACCTGGGCTTCTGCGCAATATTCTGCGAGATGTAGACATCTCGGTTGACGATTTCCAAAAGCAGCTTTGAAGCTTATCGATCGCAAACTCTTTGTTGCGGGGCTCAGAGCCGGCGCCGCCGCCGTGGTCTACAATTCTCCTATCATGCCTCGCATATCGCGACTCGAGAAACATCAGGTCGACGACGGAGACGGGAAAGATTTACGACGTCTATCTGCAGGAACGCGGCAACGTACCCAACATGTTTCGCACCGTGGCGCATCGGCCGGAGATCTTCCGCACCATGATTGCCCACTTCCGCGCAGTGATGAATACCGGCACCGTTCCCGCCAAACTGAAGGAACTGGTCATCGTTCGCACCTCGCAAATCAACCAGTGCGAATATTGACTGGCCTCACACACCGCCTTGGCAAGGCGGCTGGGATGGAGCGAGGAGCAGATCAACGATCTGGCAAACTTCCGCCAGCGCTCGGACTTCACTGAGGCGGAGAAGGCGGCGCTGGAGTTGGCGGAGCGGTCCACGCGCGACTCCAACAGCGTGGATGACGACTTCTGGAACGAATTGCGCAAGCACTACGACGAAGGCGAGATCATCGAGTTGCTGGCGGCGATCGGGCTGTTCAATTACTTCAACCGCTTCAACAACGCGCTGCACATGGAGCCGACGAAGTAGGGCGGCACTTGGCAGTTGGCACTTAGCACTTGGCAAAAGCTAATTACTAAATGCCAAGTGCTAACTGCTGCTTTCCAGTTGCTCCCTACCGATCTCCGGCGCGAAGCGCATTCCGTAGAACAACACAATCGCCGATAGCGCCACCGCCACCACCATAGCCGTGAGTCCGGTCTCCAGATTGGTTCGGTCGGAGATGTAGCCGATCAGTGTGGGCGAAAACGCGTCACCCAGCAAGTGAATGGTGAAGATATTCACCGCCAGAGCGGTAGCGCGTATGCGCGCGCTCACCGAATTCACCAACGCGGCATTCAGCGGAGCGGTGTTCAGCAGCAGGAAGAATTCGCCCAGGAAAATCGCCGGATACATGGTCGGGCCGGGAAAATAAATCGCCAGCACGATGGCCGGAATCGAGAGCGCCATGCCGACGGCCGAAACCATCTGGTAGGCCGCCGGGGTGCGGCGCAGCAGGCGGTCGCCCAGCCATCCTCCCAGCAGCGTGGCCACGGTGCCGGAGACCACGGTCATTCCTCCAAACACGGTGTTCGCATGGTCCAGCGGAACATGACGCACGCGGGTCAAGAACGTCGGCATCCAGACCTGCAGGCCGCCGATAGCGAAGGTCATCATGGCGGCGCCTAGGGTAATCGTCCAGTACGCTTTGTTGCGGAACAACCCCAGGACCGAGCCACGCTCGACGCTGTCGGCCAGGTGGTCACTGGCGCCGCGCACCGGCTCACGCAGCGCGAGCAAGCCAAACGCCAGCAGCAGTCCGGGCAGCGCTGACACCATGAACGGAGCGCGCCAGCCATAGCGCTGGCCGAGATATCCGCCGATGATGTAGCCCAAAGCGCTGCCCGACCGGCGTCGCCAGGTAGAAAAAGCCCATGACCCGGCCGCGAATGTTCTCCGGGAACAGGTCAGAGAGGAATGCCGGTGAAATGGCGACGAAGGTCGCCTCGCCGATGCCGACGATGACGTGGCGCAGCAGCAGTTCATCGTAGGTGTGGGTGACTGCGCTCAGCAGCGTAGCCGCGCTCCACACGAACGCGCCCGCGGCCATGATCCATTTGCGCGGATAGCGATCGGCCAGCGGAGCGATCAGGGGCGCGGCCACCATGTAGCAGACGAAGAAGGCGGAAGTCAGAAAGCCGATCTGCGCGTCGTCGAGGTGAAACTCTTTCTGCACCAGAGGCTGTACGGCGAACAGCACATTGCGGTCGATGTAGTTCAGAAAGTTCAGCGCCGTAAGCAGCAACAACGCGCTGCGGGCGTTGTGTTGGGCAGACATGGGTGCGCGGAGAATATCACGGCGCCGGCGCGGAGATGATGTGCCGGTCTGTTAAAATACTTCCGCAGCAGTGCAGGTTCGGAATATGCTGTTTGACGGCGAGGAGAACGGTCAACAGCTTGGCAGTCCGGTCCGCGTAGCCGCGCGGCAAGGCGGTTGTGCGCGAGGCTGGTCCACCCTTCTCAGCTAGAGCATTCCCAGCAATCAAAAGTTTTGCGGAGGCTACATGAAGCGCCTGCTGCCGTTTCTTTCTGTTCTTATGTTCTCCTGCGCCGCGCTGGCGCAGACATCTGAGACCGTCACTACCCAAAACTCGCAGACCTCTACGTCACAGGGCGCGACTACTTCGCCATCGGCACCCTCGTCCGCACCCCAAGAGCGAATGTGGTTTCCCAAGGATTGGTATTGGGGCTGGGCCGAGTTCGATCTCGCGCCACCACACAACGAAATCGATCCCAACCTGTGCGCCGCCAATGCTGGCGCGCCGCAGTACGGCGGCGTCAACGCGCCCTGTAGCGCCTTCGCCCGTTATCAGCTCGCCGGAACCATCGAGTTGCGGCCTATCGGACAAACTATCTTCCGCCGCGTGATGTTCTTCTTCGATCCCAATCTCCTCTTCGGCAAGAACCTCCCGCAGACGCGCTACACCTGGTCATGGAGCGGCATCGGCATGGAGTACGACTGGGGCGTGGGTGTCGACCTGCCGAAGCGCTTCCAGTTCCGCTACACCAACCATCCGCAAATCCAGCGCTTCGGCTCGCGCGATCAGCCGCTAGGTCCGGCGTGGCTGGGCCCGAACGGTCCGTGGGGACAATACAACACCATCGGCGTGCGAAAATATTTCGGAACGCGGCGGGAAGGGACCGACTAGCTGGGAGGCTGGGAATTCACCACTGAGAGCCGGAGTTTTATTTGTCGTCCTGACCGGAGCGAAGCGAAGCGGAGGGATCTGCGGTTCCCCGCCCTCTACATAGCGGACATTCTGCAACGACCTTCTGATTCACCGCACCAGAAGCGGTGCGGCTCTGTTGACGTCTTGATGTGTCGCCCCTGAAGGGGCTCAATCATCAAATTGCAGCCTAACCAGCGCTGAAGCGCTGGGCTATGATCTTTCGTCCCGCCGGGCGGGACTGGGTTTTCGTTGCAAATATTTTCTCGCGAACTTCAACTCTTCCGTAAGGATGACAGAGCCAGCGGTTTCTATAAGTTTCTCCTCTGTGCTCTCCATGTCCTCCCTGGTGAAAAAATTCCTCTGCGCTGTCCATGTCCTCCGTGGTGAAGAGGTTCTTATTTCTTCGGCCGGGGATAGCGGGCGATCACGACCGTCCCGATGCCGCCGCGCGGGCGGAACTCGCCCTTCACTTCAGCCCACTTGGGCTTTGTGGCTCGCACTACATCTTCCAGCACGCGATTGACAATGTTCTCCTGAAAGATGCCGAGGTTGCGGTAGCAGTTCAGATATTCCTTCAGAGATTTCAGTTCGAGGCAATCTTTATCCGGCATGTAGCGGATCCATAGTGTGCCGAAATCGGGCAGTCCGGTCTTGGGACAGACCGAGGTGAATTCAGGAATGTCGATGAGGATTTCGTAGTTGGGAAACTGGTTCGGCCAAGTTTCAATCTCGGGGAACTTGGCGTCCAAACCGGACTCGGCATGTTCCGGTGTGTAGCGCTGACTTTTTGCCATGCTTCTATTGTAGCGGCGCGCGCGGCTCTGCCGGTTGAACCGCCTCGGCATCGGGAGCAGGGGTGGAGGCCGGCTTCATGACCGGCTCGACCTTCTCCGATGGAGGCGGTTCAAGCGCCGGCGAGCTATTTCGCTGGTGCAGGATTTCGGAGTTCAGCTCCGCCCCCAGCAGAATCAGGAAGGCGCCCCAGTACAGCCAGATCAGCAACGCAATGCCGCCGCCCAGGGCGCCGTAGGTCCGGTTCAAGTGAGCGAAACTGCCGAAGTAAGCGCTGAGGCCATCCGACAGAAAAATCCAGCCCACGACGGCGACAATCGCTCCCGGCAGGGTAGAAACGAAGCGCTGGTGCAAGTTGGGCGCCAGGAAATACAGCGCTTCAACGGCGACGACGATGAAGGTGACGACCACCAGGTAGCGCAACAGCGGCCAGAACGCCGCGAAGGCGTGGGCCCATCCAAAGTAGGTGGCAAGAAATTCGCCGAAGCGCGGACCAACCACGATGAAGACCAGGGCGACGGTCACCAGGGTGCCGACCAGAAACGTGAGCTCCAGCGTCAACAAACGCGTCTTCCAAAACGGCCTGGTCTCGGGAACGTCGTAGGCGACGTTCAAGGCTTCGATGGCGGCCGAGAATCCGCTGGAACAAGTCCACAGAGTTCCCACCAGACCGACGGAGAGCAGGGCTCCGCGGCTGGGCGACAATACGTCGTTGGCCGTGCGAAGGATCAGAGCCATGCTTTCCGGTGGGGCGACGCGAGCCATGACGGTGATGATGACATTCAGCAGATTCGGGACGGGCAGATAGGCGACCAACGCCGCCAGCGCGACCAGCGCCGGAAAGAAGGCCAGGACGAAGTAATAAGACAAGCCGGCGGCGAATAACAGAATGTTATTGTTCATCACGTCGTTGGCGACGCCGACAATGATTCGCTTGCATAGCCTGAGGCGCATGAGTGTCCCGAAGATTCCCGCCTGACGAGCGGCTAATGGGATGAATAACCCCAGGCGGAGGCTGCGTCAAGGCGAGTGCGCTGCGTCTTCAAGCAGGCTGGGGCATCAGATATTTGAGGCGAGGCACGTGGCAGGTCAGAAGCGGGTTGCGATGTCGCCTGTATTACAGAAGCGTAACCCTGTGGAAGTCATGTCCTACGTTATACTTATAGTTTAGAGAAAAAATGGCAGCCGCATCTGAAAACGGCCACCGGCGCACGAACGGAACGTTAACCTGGATCATCATCGTTGCCTTGATTCTGGCGGTGGTGGTACTAGCCGCGTTCGTTTCTTTGCATCGTTCGCAGGTGGCAATCCGAATCGGCCATGTCGACCGTGAAACCATAACGGCCAGTATCGCCACCAATGGCAAAATCGAGGCCCTCGACAACTTTCAGGCTTATGCTCCCACCGCCACCACGGTGAAAAAGATCTACGTGCAACAGGGCATGTGGGTAAAGCCGGGGCAATTGCTTCTGCGGTTAGAAGATGCCGCTGCCCGTTTGCAGGCTGCCCGGGCCGAGGCGCAATTAAAAGGCGCGGACGTGGACGTCAGCGCAGTGCAGAACGGTGGCACGCGGGACGAGTTACTGAACACGCACAACGCACTGGTAAAGGCGCAAGCCGACCGCGACGTCGCGGAGCGGAATTATCAGGCGATGCAACGCTTGCTGCAGACCGGAGCGGCTTCGCAAGCAGAGGTGGATGCGGCCAAGGATCGCCTGCGGGTCGCCGATTCCGAAGTGCACCTGTTGCAGCAGAAGCTGAAGGATCGCTATTCGCAACAGGAAGTGGGCCACGTCGAGGCGCAGAAGACGGAAGCTCAAGCCTCGTTGCAAGCCGCGCAGGAGCTGTTGAAGAATTCCAATATCACCGCTCCCCGGGCCGGCTTGGTGTATTCCCTGCCGGTGCGCGACGGAGCATTCGTAAATGCAGGCGACTTGCTGGTACAGGTCGCGGATTTGCATAAAGTACGGGTGCGCGCCTTTATCGACGAACCTGAGATCGGCAAGCTGCGCACCGGACAGGTAGTCGAGATTACCTGGGACGCACTTCCCGGACGGGTGTGGCGAGGCACGTTGGAAACCTTACCGACGACCGTGGTGCAGCACGGGACTCGCACGGTGGGCGAAGTAACTTGCGTGATTCAGAATGACGACCTGAGCCTGCTGCCCAACACCAACGTGAGTGTTGCGGTGGTCACGGCGCGGCAGGAAAATGCTCTGACCGTGCCCCGCGAGGCCATCCACCAGGACGCCAACGGGCAATATGTTTTCCAGGTGGTGAACGGCGAATTGAAACGCCGCAACGTGAACACTTCCGTGGCAAACTTAACCAGAGTCCAAGTGACCAGCGGTCTCTCCGACGATGCGACACTGGCCTTGGGGGCGCTTAGTATGCAATCCCTGCGCAGTGGGATGCAGGTAAAACCAGCCACTCCATGAATCTTCTTGTAATCAAATTTTCTGTTATCGGTCTGCTGACAATAGCGTTGCTGGCCACCAGCGTTGCCGATCCGGCGGCGACGCAGTTACTCTCTCTGGGCCGCATGAACGACGCGGTGAGCGCTTTGTCCAACCGCGACGATGCCGAATCGCTCAACCAATTGTCGCGCGCCTACTTCGCCATGGAGCGCTGGGACGACGCCGTGAGATATGGCGAGCGGGCGGTCAGCATGGAGCCGAGCAATGCGACCTACCATTTGTGGCTGGCGCGGGAGTACGGACGCAAGGCTGGAGACTCCAACCCCCTGGCCGCAGCGGGACTAGCCCGCAAGGCGAAAAGCGAGTTCGAACGCGCCGTGCAATTGGATCCGGCGAATGTTCGGGCACGGGTCGATTTAGCCCAGTACTACACCGAAGCGCCCGCCATCATGGGGGGTGGCCTCGACAAGGCCCAGGCGCAAGCCGCGCAAGTGGCCAGGTACGACTTGGCAAAGGCACATTTGATCCTGGCTCGGGTCGCCGAGAAACAAAAACAGTACGCCGAAGCCGAGAGCCAGCTGCGCGCCGGCATTAAGGACGCGCAGAATCCCGCCGACGCGTGGCTGGAATTAGCCGCGTTCTACCGTAAGTGCGGCCGTCTGGACGATATGCAGAATGCGGTGCAGAGCGCTCTGGCCCAGCCCGGCAAACCGGCGGAGTCCTATTTCGACGCCGCCCGAGAGCTGTATCTGAGTAGTCGCGACCTTCCCGGGGCGGTGCAGGATTTGCAGAAATATTTGTCTTCCGGTCAACTGGTCGAAGGCGCTCCGGCCTTTCACGCTCATTACTTGCTCGGACAGATCAACGAGAAAATGGGGAACAACCGGGCTGCGGCTTCCGAATATCAAGCCTCCCTTTCCCTGGCTTCCGGATTCGTCCCCGCCAGAAAAGCTTTGAGTCACGTACAGTAATAGGATGTCTTGGCGTCATGGGGGTATCAAGCACGGGATGCACGCAAAACCCCGGCGTTCCATGATGAAGATAAAGTCATTCGCCAGCCGCGCCCGGATCGCCACACTTAGCTGCGTGTTGTTCTGTATCCCACGATTCGCCAGGGCGGCTGATCCACCTGCTGCGCCTATTCCCTTCCGCAATGCAATCGAACTGGCGCTGCAAAATAGCGGCGTCATGGGTATCGCTGCCATTAATCAATGGCGAGCGCACAAGGCCTATGAAGAGATGCGGGCCAATTACATTCCGCAGATCACCATCGGCTCAGGTCTCGGCTACTCCTATGGATTTCCGCTTACTCTGGAAGGCTCGGCGCCCTCGGTGGTGAATTTCAACTCCAGCCAGGCATTGTTTAATCTGTCGCTGCGTCAATTCATCAAGGCGGCAAAGATTGATTGGCATGCGACCTCGCTGGACGTTCAGGACAAACGGGATGCCGTGATTCTGGATACGGCGCTCACCTACGCCCAGCTGGCTCAACTTTCGGGTAAGATCGCCGCTCTCACCGAAGCGCAGAGTGCGGCCAAGAAGGCGGAGTTTGTCAGCCAGCAGCGTTTCCAGGAAGGTGTGGACAGCCAACTCGAAGTCACCCGCAGCCAGTTGGTGACGGCACGCATCCGACTGAGAATCGCTGAGGCCGAAGACCAATCCGACGTGCTGCGCGACCACCTGTCGAAGCTGCTGAACTTGCCGGCCGCTCAGATAGCCGTAGAGCCAAACTCCGTACCCCAGATGCCAACGGTCTCCCAGGATGACGACCTGGCGGCGCGAGCGGTGAGCAACAGCCTGGATGTGAAGCTTGCGGAGCAGAAAGTAGCGGCAGCAAAAGCCCGGGCGCAAGGTGAGCACAAGGCGCTAACCATGCCGACCATCGACCTGGCATCGCAATACGCCTATCTGGCGAAATACAACAACTACGATCTCTACTACCGCAACTACACCGCCAACAACTTCAGCGGCGGATTAAACATAAGATTTCCCATCTTCAATTCGGTGCAGAAAGCTAAAGCGCAAGAGGCCGATGCCGACGCTCAAATCGCGCAGAAGCAGGCCGACCTCACCAAGAACAAGGTCAGCGAGGATGCGCTGAAACTGCAGCGCTCGTTACGCCAATTGTCGGCCGCGCGCGACGTGGCCAAGCTCGAGTGGCAGGTATCGCAAGGCGACCTGGAGGCGGTGAAGGGCCGGGTGCAAACCGGAAACTCCAATACCCGCGACCAGCAAAATGCCGAGTTAGACACCGACGATAAGCATGCGGCCTATTTCGATGCCGAATTCGAGCTGAGCCGGGCGGAATTGCAGTTGCTCCGGCTTACCGGCGAACTGGAGAATTGGGCCATTCCACCGCAATAAGCTACCACTCGCTGCGGTACCAGGAAATACATCTAACTGAAAGAATCTCAAGAGTTCCGCGAGCATTCAACAGATGGTACGATAGTAGTTAAGACTATGCCTTTGAAAACGCTATTTCTCAATCCTCCCTCTTTCGAGAACTATGATGGTGGCGCCAGTTCGCGCTGGCCAGCCACCCGCGAAATCGAGTCCTACTGGTATCCGGTATGGCTCGCCTATCCGGCCGGAATGCTGGAGGGTTCGCGTCTGCTGGACGCCTCGCCGCATAAGGTGAATGCTGCAGAGACCATCCAGATCGGCAAGGAGTACGAGTTTCTCGTGCTCTTCACCAGCACTCCGGGATTTCAGGGGGACATCAAGCTGGCGGCTGCGCATGAAAGCAGCCAATCCGAAGCTGAAGATTGCCTTCGTCGGTCCGCACGTTACCACGTTGCCGGAAGCCTCGCTGCGTGAAGGCACCGCCATCGACTTCATCGTGCGCCGCGAGTTCGATTACGCCACGGTCGAGTACGCCAACGGCAAGCCGCTGAACGAGATTCTGGGCATTTCGTATCGTGGTCCCAATGGCAACGATCGTGCACAATCGCGGATCGCCCGGCGGTCGCCGATCTCGACGCGCTGCCCGATGTGGTCGACGTCTACAAGCGCGACATCGATCCCCGCCGTTACAACGTGCCGTTTCTGCTCTATCCTTTCGTTTCGCTGTACACCACGCGCGGCTGCCCGGCGCAATGCACCTTCTGCCTGTGGCCACAGACTCTGAGCGGACACCCGTGGCGCAAGCGCTCATCCGACGCGGTCGCCGCCGAAATGGCGAAGGCCAAGGAATACTGGCCCTGGGTGAAGGAATTTTTCTTCGACGACGACACCTTCAACATCCAGAAGGCGCGCACCATCGAGCTTTGCTCCAAGCTGAAGCCGCTGAAGCTGACCTGGTCTTGCACCTCGCGCGTCACCACCGATTACGAGACGCTGAAGGCGATGAAGGAAGCCGGATGCCGGCTGCTGATCGTGGGCTACGAGTCGGGCGACCAGCAGATCCTGAAGAACGTCAAGAAGGGCGCCACGGTCGAGCGCGCCCGCGACTTCACTCGCGATTGCAAGAAGCTGGGCCTGTTAGTGCACGGCGACTTCATCCTCGGCTTGCCCGGTGAGACCAAGGAAACCATTCGCCGCACCATCGACTTCGCCAAGGAACTGGACGTCGAGACCATTCAGGTATCGCTGGCCCACGCCTATCCCGGAACCGAGCTTTACGACTACGCCAAGGCGAACGGCTTCATCCTGAATGAAGGCGCGCAGATGGTGGACGAGATGGGCCACCAGGTCGCGATGATCGAGTATCCCGGCATCTCGCGCGACTACATCCTGGAGATGGTGCATCGCTTCTACGACGAGTATTATTTCCGGCCGAAGGCGATCTTCCGCATCGTGACGCAGGCGGCGTTCAACTCTACCGACCGCAAGCGTCTGTACACAGAAGCGAAGTCGTTCCTGAAGCTGCGGGCCGCGCGCAATCGCTCGGTCAAAGAGACCGCGCAAACAGCAAGGTTCTGCCATGCCTCCGCCGCCACCAGCGGGAACTGCGAACACTGAGGCCAAATCCGAAACCGCCGAACCGGTCAGCGCCTAGAGGGCTGGGCGTGACCTTTCGCAAGTACCTAATCCTGCTCGCCGTGGTGATCTTCGGGTCCAGCGGCAACGTCTGCCTCGCCCGGGGCATGAGAGACTTCGGGCCCGTCACCAGCGGCAATTGGACGCGGCTGTTGCTGGCCCTGTTGAATCCCTGGGTCCTGGGCGGCATTGCCCTGCTCATCCTCTTCTTCTGCAGTTATCTCTCCGCGCTGTCCTGGGCCGATCTTACCTATGTCTTACCCGCCACGGCATTCGGCTACGTGCTGACTGCGCTGTTAGCCAGTTTCTTGCTCCATGAAAATGTCACCGTCGCCCATTGGCTGGGGATTGCACTGATCACGGCAGGGGTGGGATTTGTCGCCACCGGACCATCGCTCACCACCCATGTCGACCGCGAATCGCATTCCGCAGCCGACGGTCGTCGCTCCCCGGCTGCGGGACTCTCCCTGAACGAGAACTTGCGGAGCGACGCATGAGCAGCGCAGCCGCATGGGCAGGCATCGCCGCCATCGTGGTCACCGCGACTGCCGGCGACGTGTTGCAAGCGCGAGCCATGAAAGAAATTGGCGACCTGGGCGTCATTCGGCGCTCGGGCGGCGTGATGCAAGTGGTACAGCGGGTGGTCTCCAGTTCACGCTTCATGCTGGGCTTGCTGTTCATGGCGCTGGCATTCTTCAGCCTGCTGGTAACGTTGTCGTGGGACGATGTGAGTGTGGTGGGGCCGGCATCGGCCTCGCTCACCTTCATCGCCAACGCCTTCGCTGCCAAACTATTCTTGAAGGAGCGCGTGGATCATCGCCGCTGGCTGGCGGCGCTGTTCGTCGCCGGAGGAGTCGCTCTGCTGGCGCGCTAAGGCAGCACTTGGCACTTGGCAGTTAGCATTTGGCATTCACGGAAAACAGTTACCTCATGATCACTTTAGGTCCGGTTTGTATCAGGGCACGACTTTAAGTCGTGCCGTAGCTGCACTACAAGAGAACGGCTTTAGCCGCTGAGGACAGGGGCTGAAGCCCGACGGAGAACAATTCTCCTCGGCTCGGCGAAGCCACGCGCTGATACAACTCCCAACTTCATGCGACTTATGAGATGCTGCCAGCAACTAGGCTTAGCGAATCTACATCTGTATTTCTGTTACAACCAATAGAGTCCATGCGGCGTCCTTGGCGGCTGACAACCCTTACGGCCAAGTGCCAAATGCTAAGTGCTAAATGCTGACTCCCGAGGGTTCATGAGAAAGTTTGTCATCCCCTGTCTTGCTCTTCTGATATTGGCTGGATGCTCGTCCAGCAATCCCGCCACCAACCAGAACGAATCCGCAACCGCGTCCAAGCCTGCCCCTAAACAACCGGAGTACGAAACCGGCCGGGCAGCGTTTCAAAAAATGTACCTTTCGGCTCGGGGATGGGCGGCGGACGCCACGCCCTTCCGCTTGCAATCGCAGTTCACGCCCGGAGGTGCCGAAGCTGACGGCAAAGCCGGCCTCTGGCGAGCTTCATTTGCCTCGCCGGCCAAACGCATGATGAAGATGTTTGTGTGGTCGGGGCTGGTCGGACCGGACGCCCCCGAACCGGGCATCAGCTTTTCCGCTGAGGATAGCTGGAACCCCAGCAACGCTTCCACCCAGCCCTTCAATATCGGATTCCTGAAGACAGACAGCGACGCTGCTTACCAACTTGCGCAACAACACGGTGGCGATAAGTTGCTGAAGAAAGATCCCAAACAACCGGTGGTTTTTATTCTCGATTGGGATGCGTCCAAGAATGAACTGGTGTGGCACGTTATTTATGGCAGCAGTGCCGATGAAGCCAAGTTGCGCGTCGCGATCAATGCCACGACAGGAGAGTTCCTGCGGATCGAGAAGTAGGAATGCGGGCAGATGAGATAGAGGGCAGGCGGCACATTCCGCCTGCTGGGTTACAAGTCCTTTATCGCGCGAGCGGCCAGCTTACTTGCCGTTTGCTTTCGCCGGCTTCCATCCGGTCCAGATGGGAATGCCCTTATCGTCACGCAGCGTGAAGGTGTTGCTGCCTGCGGTGATTTCTCGCGCCAGGATTATTTCCTCTGCGGAATTCGGCGCCTTGGCGCCCACTATGTTCACCTGGTCGCCTTTATTGAAGGACACCTCGATTTCGTTCAAGAAGTCCCCCGGACCTACATACACCTGAACCGTTTTCGTGTCTGTCTTCACGAACAGTTGAGTTCCCGGAATCGATCCCGGAACCTCACGAATGTCCTCGATCACGCCTTTTATTTTGACTTCATTGGTCAGATCATACTTGGGGCCCGTCTTGCTCGTGCTCTGGGCCAGGCCCAGCAACGAGGCCAAGACGAGGACGGCAACGCTGCCCGCTACTCTCGACCACACTCTCAAGTTCATTGTCTCTACCTCCTGCCGGCAAACAAGTCCTGCAAATCCAGGCGAAGGGCGAGTTTGGAGGACGAGTTCGTCTCCTATCACTGTAGGTCGCTTTGAAGCCACGGCGGTGATTTCGCGACGCCATCTTGCGCCCAAACTCTCTGTAACTGCAAGCATAAACGTAGCTTCTTCCTGCACCGAACGCAGTGAGTCCTATCACCAGCAAAGGTGACCTGTAAACCTGAGTAGCACTTTCGAAAGGCCATAGCGACCCAGAGGTGGATATAAACGTGGAAACCTGGTTGCCTTATAGCGCTTTCGTGTCATAATCATGCCACCGCCCGACCAGCGTTTGCTGTAAGAAGGATACGTTTTTGCTGTCGCATACTTTGGCTCCCCGTTTTCTGTCCCGGCTGAGAATCACGGGACTCAAGCAGGAAGATTTGCGCGTCGAGCGTGTCTTAGGTTTTTCGCGCCTGCTTCTAGCACTAACGTCGCTAGTCGCGTGGGTGGTCCACCCTGTGGGAGTGATGACCCATTACCGGGTGGGATTGGTGTTACTGCTGGCTTATGCGATTGCCAGCCTGGTGCTCCTGGTGCAACTGCAGATGGGCGGCGAACCGAGCCGAAATTTCGTACTGGCGGCGCAGATTAACGATGTCGGCTGGCCGACTTTGCTATGCCTTTTTGCCGAGGCACCTAACAGTGCCTTTTTCGTGCTTTTTTTATTCGCCATGATTGCGGCAGCGTTTCGCTGGGGCTTTGTGGAGACCATGGCGACCGCGCTGATCAGCGCTGCCCTGCTGCTGTTTCAGGCGATCATCGTGGCCCGCGGCCCGGCGGTATTACGCGAACTGCTCTTTACTCCGGTTGAGCCCGCCAGGCTGCTGATGCGTTGCGGATTTGTATTAATGGCGGGCTGTCTGCTGGGATTTCTGGCGGAAACCGAGAAGGAGTTGCGGGCTGAGATTGCCTTCACCAATCGTCTGCTCTACCTGGCGCGCATTGGCAATCGTTTTGCCGTCGCCCTGCAGAACATTCTGTCCGAGCTGGCGAGTGTCTTTCAGGGTGGACCGGTTTACGAGGTGGTCACTCAGAGTAGCACGGGACGGGCGTTCCGCTGGGAGGTCCCTTCGACCACGCATCCCACCGTGCAAGTACAGGAAATTGCTCCCGCCGACAAAGAAGCCGAAATGATGTGGGATTATCCGCACACCTTCTTCATGCGAAGAGAAAATCACCAGGGCAGGAGATCCATTACCGCCTTGGATGAAGAGGGTCGCCCGCTGGAGCCTGCGCATTTAAGGCATTTGGAAATGCCGGTTTCCGGCGCCGACTCGGTTCTGGTGGTCAGCCACGAGATGGGACGCGACTGGTACGGCCGCTTTGTCTTACTGAATGCCAAGCTGGGACGCGAACGCGAACATGAGCTGCGCTTCGTGCAAAACGTCATGCGGCAGTTGGCGCCGGCACTCTATTCGGTGTACATGTATCCAAGGCTTTCGCTCGCGAGCCGGGGTCACCGAGCGGGCCCGGGTGGCGCGCGAGCTGCACGACACGGCCATCCAGTCGTTGATCAGTATCGAGATGCAAGTGGACGTGCTTCGCCGGCGCGCCAGCGGTGATTCTCAGTTGGCCGCCGAATTGGAACGCATACAGGAGTTGCTGCGCCATGAGGTTCTGAATCTGCGTGAGCTCATGCAGACCATGCGGCCGGTCGACATCGGTCCTCATCAATTGCTTGACTTTATTGCTGAACTCGTGGAACGTTTCTCCAGAGACACCGGTGTCGCCGTACGCTTCATTTCAGAATTACAGGAAGTAACGCTGCCTGCCGCCACCTGCCGGGAGTTGGCGCGCGTGGTGCAGGAGAGCCTGGTCAATATCCGCAAGCACAGCGGCGCGCAATCTGCCGTGGTGCGCTTCGGGGCCCAGGATGGTCTGTGGAAGCTGGTGGTGAACGATGACGGTAACGGTTTCCCGTTTGCCGGACGTTTCACCCTGAGGGAGTTGGACGACTTGCGCAAGGGCCGGCCGTCATCAAGGAACGAGTCCGCGCCGTAGGGGGAGATATGGTGATCGAATCGACGCCGGGCCACGGATCGAGGTTGGAAATTACCATTCCGCAGAAAGGATACGAAGTCGTATGGATAAGAAGGAGCCGTCAGTGCGCATCATCATTGCCGATGACCACACCATTTTTCGCGATGGCTTGCGCCGCCTGCTGGAGGCCGAGCCCGAACTGGAGGTCGTAGGGGAAGCTGCCGACGGCGCCGAAGCCGTCACCCAAACCAAGGAGCTGAGTCCCGACATCCTCTTGCTTGACTTGGCTATGCCCCGGGTACCAGGCATGGACGTGCTGCGCGATCTGTCGGCCAACGGCGACGGACTGCACACCAAGATCATCGTGCTCACCGCGGCGGTGGAGCGCCTGGAGATCGTGCAGGCGCTGCAGATGGGCGCCCGCGGTGTGGTGATGAAAGAGGCCGCCACTCAGTTGCTGATGAAAGCCATCCGCACCGTGATGGCCGGGCAGTACTGGATCGGGCGCGAAGCCGTGGGCGACATTGTCGACTTCATGCGCACCAATCCCTCGGGCGAAAAGCCGCCGCGCAACTATGGTCTGACCAAGCGCGAGATGGACATCCTCACCACCATCGTTGCCGGGTTAAGCAACAAGGAGATTGCGCGCAAGTTCACCCTCAGCGAAGACACGGTGAAGCATCATCTGACCAATATTTTCGACAAGGTCGGAGTTGCCAGCCGGCTGGAGCTGGCGCTGTTCGCCATCAATAACCGGCTGACGGAGCCGCCGGGCTAGCTGCAGCGGACCGTGGTTTGGCCGTGTGCTCATTGTGGTCGCGGCAGGCTGAACTCCGACAGAAAGGCCTGCGGCCCGGCACTGGAGTGCCCAGCAGGCTACCTTTTGCCTTGAGCGATTTCTCGCAACCGGGGGCAACGTACTGCTTTCGTTGCCCAAGCTGTCGCGTCTGTTAGTTAGCCACCTGATTTGTGCTGATTACGCGACAACTTCGCTGGGATCGTGTTTACTACTTAGGAATATCGATCAAGGGGAATGAGCAGCAATGAGAATTAAGGGGCCCCTGTATTTCGCTGGTGTAGTGGCGTTAGGCCTCGCCTTGTTGGCGGGATGTTCCAAGAAAGAAATCCGGAGCGACGCTCAAGTCGCCACCGACGTTCAAACTAAAATCTACAGCGATTCGGCGATCCAGAGCCGTCAGATCGGCGTGCAGGCCGCAAATGGAGTGGTCACGCTGAGCGGCGATGTCACCAGCGACACCGAGCGCGCGGCCGCGGCCAGCGATGCCGCAACCATTGACGGCGTGAAGACGGTGGTGAACAACCTGCAGGTGCAGCAGGCGCAAGCCGCTCCGCCGCCAATGCCTGCACCGAAGCCGGTTAAGAAGAAGTCGGCTGCACCGCCGCGCCGTCATCACAACAACAACTCGGATGAGGAGGCAACCCAGGCGAGTACGCTTCCGCCCGCTCCGCCGTTCCCGTCGGAACAGCCGGAGGCGCCAGCTCCCGCTCCAACTCCCGCGCCGCCACCTCCGCCACCGCCGCCTCAAAAGGTCACTATCCCGGCGGGTACGCAACTATCGGTGCGCCTCAACGATCAACTCGATTCGGAGCGCAATCAGGTGGGTGACACCTTCCGCGGGTCCCTCAGCACTCCGATCGTTATCAATGGCGAGACTGTAATTCCATCCGGCGCCGACGTGGTTGGCCGGGTGGCCGATGTGAAGAGCGCCGGACGATTTGCGGGAAACTCCGTGCTGACGCTGGAACTTACTTCGCTGTCGGTGAACGGCAAGACCTACAACATTCAGACCAATCAGTGGACCCGATCCGGCAAAGGTGAAGGCAAAAATACCGCAACCAAAGTCGGCGTCGGCACCGTGGCGGGTGCGGTTCTGGGCGGCATTATCGGCGGTGGCAAGGGGGCCGCGATCGGCGCGGCCAGTGGCGCCGGTGCGGGCACTGGAGTCGCGGCTGCCAAAAAGGGTGAGCAGATCAAGCTGGGCCAGGAAGCGGTACTCAATTTTCAGACGATCAATACGCTGGTCGTGATCCCGAAGAGTTCGAACGACCACAATGCGGGGCGCACGCCGCTCTCCTGATCCTGGCAGGCGCAGCCGCAACCGTTTCTCCTGGTGTGCAACCGAGGACGGCGAATTAAGGCTGCGCCTATGTTGTCTCCAGACTCCTACCCAGCCCGGCGGAGCTGCGATATCCTCACTACGGTCGTCTGTCGACAACCTCACGGTTCTGCGTTTCGTAAACGCGCGCCGTGTGCCCGCGAGCGACTGCTGGGGCTTTCATCCGCCGTAAGAGAGGACTGCAACCCAACCCCTTGGATCGCTTCCTGGAATGCGTACTCTTCGTAGCCGGACTGGCCTTCGGCAGCTTCCTGAATGTCTGCATCAGCCGCATTCCGCATGACGAGTCGGTGGTTGCGCCGCGATCGCACTGCCCTGCCTGCGGCGCCCACATTCGCGGGTACGACAACGTTCCTCTGCTGAGCTGGTTGATCCTGCGTGGCCGTTGCCGCGATTGTGGCTGGCAGATTCCGTGGCGCTATCCCGCCGTCGAACTGCTGACGGGACTTTTGTTCGTCGCTTGCTTTGTCTGCTTCGGCCCGACCTGGCTGACCCTGAAGTTCTGCGTCTTCAGTTTCCTGACTGTCGGACTTATCTTCATGGACGCGGAGACCGGCTTGCTGCCGCGGGAGTTCACCTATACGGGCATTGCTTTGGGATTGGTATTCTCCTGGCTCGCAGGTGTGGACAGTACCGGCGCGCAGTTTCTGTTCAGCGTGTACGGCAAGCATTTGCCCAGCCCCCGCCAGCTCTCGCTGCTTGACTCCGCGTTGGGAGCCGCGGTCGGCGCCGGTTTCCTCTATGTTGCCTGGGGCTTGTACTACCTCGTCCGCAAGAAACACGGCATGGGCTTCGGCGACATTGCCCTGATCGCGATGGCGGGCGCGTTCCTCGGTCTGAAGCTCACGCTGTTTGTGATCTTTACCTCGCCGTTGCTGGCGGTGATCTACGCCATCTTCCTGTTGGCCTGGGAAGCCGGAGGCTCGCACTCGGCTGATCTGGCGAAGGGCGAAGAAAGAACCAGCGGGGGAAGGTTCTTCAACCGCGAAATTCCCTTTGGAGTTTTTCTTGGAGTTTGCTCTTTGGCGGCGATGTTGGTTGGGCAGAAGGCGTGGCAGGCGTATCTGGGGATGTTCCAATAAGCCGACTGGCGATCAGATCGGCGGAACCTTGGCGGCGAAGACGCTCTGCTGCTTGTTTCAGATGCTGCCGGGCATGAGTGCGGTGCAACTGACGCCACTCCTTGGCATTCAGCGGCCCCAGGAATGGGTGGTCCAGCAGTTTCACCTGGCTGCCGAAGCGCCGTTCCGCATCTGCCAAGGTTGCGTCCATGGCCACCAGAGCGTCATAGAGGCGGCGCAGAGAATCTAAGGCCAGACCGCTCGTAGGAGTCGCGTGAGCAGGAGCAACCCGTCCCGAGGGCATGAATCCCAGCTTGGTGACCAGGAAAATCCTAATCCGTTGGGAGAGAGTAGGCTTGCTTCCCAACGGTCGCCCTCGCTCCATGACGCTCACCAAGCCCTTCGAGGTGCCGGTATAGCTAAGCCGGAGATGCTCGAAGATGATCGCGCAACTCCACTTTCCCGGCGGAGCCTGCTGCCAGTTCGTTTCGCAAGCCTCGTGGACTAACTGCTCCACTTCACGACGAATCTGTTGTAACTCGGGGGACAAAATATTACTCCACAAAACCGGAACGCAAACCTGATATAAATTTTTCCTGTTTTACTAGTATGAACTGAACCAGAGATTTGGTCACTGGCAAATCTCCTAATCCTCAACTAAAGCGGCGGCGACAACTCGCAGGTCCTTCACGAACAGCTCGAACTCCCGGCGACGAGCGGCCTCGTCGGCGGCGCGCAGGATCGAGGACGGATGAACCGTGGCCAGCAGCTGCTGATGGGCGGCAAAGGGCAGAAGCCGGCCGCGTTGCCGGGTCACTCGAAAATCGCGTCCCAGAAGCGCCTGTGCTGCGGTCGCTCCCAGACATACCACAACGTCAGGGTTCACCAATTCGATCTCCAAGTCAAGCCAGGAACGACAGGCAGCAATTTCCAGGGCGTTGGGTTTCTTATGAATCCGTCTTTTCCCGCGCGGCTCCCATTTGAAGTGTTTTACAGTGTTGGTTACGTACGTCTTGCGGCGATCGATGCCGGCTTCGTCGAGAGCTTTATCCAGAAGCGCACCCGCTGGCCCGACAAACGGCTTCCCTTCCAGGTCTTCCTTGTCACCCGGCTGCTCGCCTATCAGCATTACCCGCGCCTTGCGAGCTCCTTCTCCGAACACCGTTTGCGTAGCGAGCTTCCACAGGTCACAGGCGCGGCAATTCCTGGCCGCCGTGCGGGCTGAATCCAGAGTGGGATAGATCAGGGCGAGAGCGGGACGAGATCGAACAGGTCCACGCGGCATTCAACACCAGATGCAAGGCGGCGAAAGGAGGTTGGACTCCGCAACACGCTGCTGAAGAACTCAATTGGGGGCCAAAGGTCCGGGTAGAGCTGGCATTCAGAGACTGTGTCGCAACCGAAGAGGAAATTTTTGGTGAACAAAGAGTGGAATAACCGATCAAACTAGCCGCAACGCGGCAGGATGAAGTTAGCCGGGCGGCGTAAGCCCCCGGTCAAGCTTTCAATTACCCATAAAGTCAGCACCGATGGTTGCCCCCAGTTCGATATCAGTGAGACGGGACAGGCCTCTCCACATGACCAAGTTGCCGGGTGGAGAATCGGTAGCACGAGCGAGATAGCCCCCGAGTTGTGCCACCTTGGTTAGATAAGTGGAGAGTGTCTCTTTGCGCCTGCGGGTAGGCTTGTCTTTCACCAGTGCATCGAGCAGCCGAAGCTCTATCCTGGTGAATGCCAGTTCCGGTGGAGCCTCGGGTGCCGCGCGGTTGATCATGGTCATCCAGAAGATTCGCCAACTCAGGATGCAGAGGACCGCCAACAGATTTACCAGCCGCTCCGCCGTTCGCAGCTTCGCCTGCTCTGCCTTGCAGCCGGACTTCAGGATCTTGTGGAACGTCTCGATCTTCCATCGCATGGAATACCAGACCAGTTTCTCAACGGCCTCTTGGCGCGAACACACCGGCAGGTCGGTGAGCAGTTTCCAGTGGATTCTGTCCCGTCCGTGCGGCCTGCCTCGTTCTTGAGCGTGGATGGCGGTGAGAATCAGTTTCGGGTAGTTTTTTTGCTTGCCCATGGGCGGAAGAACTACCAGACGACAGTAGCGAATCTCCAACACGGCCTCGGACAACTCGCCTTTTTTGTCTCTGACCGGTATGCGGTGCAGGCCTTGAACGCGCACCTGCTTCATCTCCTTGCCGATCGTGCTGGTACCGTCTCCGGCGAGGCGGTCGACGCAGGTGCGCACCAGAAAGTGGGTGCCCATCTGCTGGGCGGTGCAGAACAGTTCGTAGATGTCGCTCTCGCGATCGCCGATGTGGACACAGCGCTGGGGATCATTCAACAGGGCGCTGGACTGCCTCAGGTTTTCCAACCAGCGGACGCTCTCCTTCTTTTCGATGGGGACGCGGGTGGGGTTGATCTTCTTCTTCAAGGCATTGCAGCCATGAAACTTGTCTCGGGTCCAGAACTTGATGGCCACCAGACCCAGCGGCAGACCTGCCAAGGTGACCGCTAGACTGGAGTGCATGGAGATGCCGCAGACGGTATGGTGGCGCACACGGCCCAGATTGTCCCGGCCCGCGGTTGAGTCGTGAAGAACCCCCACAGCGGTCACATCGTCACCCCGGTAAATGAACTCTGTCGTGTCATGAAGAATCAGAACCGGCCCGTCGCTGGCGGCAAATCGCTCACGGGTGGACGGAAAATGTCCGGCCAAGATCTCTTCTTCGCTAACCTTGCCGTTCGAGAAAAAACGATAGGCAGCCTTGGTGTTCGCCCAATCCTGGCAAACCCATGGGATGCTTCCACCTAGGCCGTCGGAGAACTGCTGTAGAAGCTTGCGAAATCGCTTGCCCAGCCGCACATCTCTGAATTGGGAGTCCGCAAGTTCTTGATCAATCCAGACATCGCTCCGGGAAGTCGTGCAGCCGAGATCTTGCTCAGCCCACCTCAACCGTCCCTGCTGTTCGTTCATGACGGCAGTTCAGCATCCGCTATGCCTGTCGCATAAGTGCTTACCCTGAGGCTGAACCTATTTCACAAACCGCCCACCCCCGACCCATCCAGCCAGACTTGTGGGTAATTGAAAGCCGGTCAAGTGGGAAATCATTGTGAGCCGCAGAGCGGCGACACCGGTTGCGACACAGTCTCTTCAGGCCAGCGTCTAAGCACTGTTTTTGTCCCTGAGCCGGCTTCACAGTTTGCTGAAAAAGTCGGAGAAACAAATCCCTCACCGGCTGAAGCCGGTGAGGGATGACAGAAATAGAGGGCTTAGACGCGAACCTAAAGGTTCGCTCTACCCGTTCTTCACAACTGCGGAAGTTTTTCAGCAAACTGTTCAGCCGGCGGCAGCAAATCTGTTTCTCGAGTTTTTCAGCGGCCTGCTAGACGGGTCGTGCTCTGCAAGAAGTAAAAATCCAGGAGCCGAATCTCGCAACCCGTCGGCACGGAGCCGCCGAGGGATAGGGTTGAGATCTATCCCACTCTGTAAGACCGATCCCTCGCCTGGCATGATGCGCCGGCGAGGGATCGCCAAAATAATCGGTGGGTTGCGGCGCAATTCAGCTTGCGCCCTTTTGCGTATCTCTCTTCGGGCTCAGGCCGCTTGGGTGGATATTCGACGGATGGCCAGCGACATCATGAGACGAGTTAGTCCCGAGATGAAAATGCTGATGCCAAACAGAGTTCCCACCACCCAGGCGGAGTTCCACGGCCAGTGAGCCCAAATCAGAATACTCAGCAGGATGGTGACAATGGCGTCAAACAGCACCCAGCCCCATCCCTGGCGAGGTTTGATCTGGAAGGCCAGTACCAGTGCGAAGATGCCATACACCAGCAGGAATGACGCCAGCAGCAAGGTCAGGGCCAGCAAACCTGCTCCCGGATGCATCAGCAGGTAAATTCCGGCGATGATGTAGATGATCCCCAGGACAACTTCCAGAAGAACGTGCCAGCCGCCGTGGGTACGGAAGGCGAAGATGATCTGGGCAACGCCGTTGAAGATAGCGCACCAGCCCACGATCAACGTAATCACCAATCCGGATTCCCAAGGAGACAGCATGGCGATGATTCCAACGATAATCATCAGGATGCCTAGAGCGATGGACCAGCCCGAGGCTTTCTTTATGCCGTTAACAATTGCGTCAGCCATAGTTCCTCCATTTGTGTGTGTGGGCGCAGGCAGACACAAACCGCCAGCGTTGCAACCGAACAGCAACTGCGAAGATTGGGACGCACCGTCGGGGTATATTGTGCGTGAGCGGCGGCCGATATTCAACGATTTAATCGCTCGACAACCGGCTCGATAATATCGAACAGCCGCATATCGATGGCTACCTTCTGCGTGCTGCGAGGGTCTCGCGCGAAGCGCTCGGCGGCGTCGGCCATGAAGGCATTGGCAAACCGCGCTCCCCATACCACATCGTCGAAGGTGTAGGAGGTGCGGGTCTGCACGATGGTGGAAAAAGTCTCGTCAAAAGCTTTTAACAATACCAGGATCTCTGCACTGGACTGTTGCAGCGATTCGGGAGTCTCCCCGTGTAACGGACTCTGTTCGTCGATGGGATGCACGACCGTCCAGGCCAAGGGAAGAAAGACTACGCTGTCGCGCTCCAGGGCGAGCGGGTAATAGCGGCGGGTGTGGACCCCATCCACGTTCTCGAAGCGGCTGAGCATAACCTTGGCCCCAACCTCGATTAGTTCGTTGGAGCGCGCGTTGGCTACGCGAAATTCCAGCGCGGTCATGCCCTGATAGGGCGCGACTACTGCATGGCTGCTGAACAGAATGTTCGCCGTAGGCCGGGAGAAGCGGGCGAACACCAGACCGGTGGCGATGGCAAATCCCATTAAGCCGGCCAGCGCTTCGATGGTGACCACAACGTTGGGAGCCGCGCCGACCGGCACGATATTGCCGTACCCGATGGTTGACAGGGTCTCCACGCTGAAGAAGAAGTCGCGCCAGAACGGGGCCAGCACTGGTCCGGGCGCGGTGCTGACAATGGCATTGGTGCCACAGGCGAGATAAGCAAAGGCAAATACTGCATTGGCGAGGAGGTAGCTGGCGATTCCCAGCAGCAGGAATCGCCCCCACGACATGGTGAGCAGCAGGTGATAAGGACTGAGGGAGGCGAGAAAGCCCAGGCCACGGCGTTCGACATTGAAGCTGCCGTCGCGATTCAGCAGCCGCTGCCGGCTCTCCCGCGATACGACGGCGCCAAAGCCGAGATCGCGCAGGTCCTGCTCGTTGATGGATTGCGGTCGCGAAACCATGTGAGTTCGATGCCCGATGCCAAACCACTGCTGCAGAAGTATAGCTAAAACCGATGATGGGGAAGTACAACGATCAGTGCAGAGGGGAACAAAAGCAGATGAAACTTCATAAACCGGCTCCGAAGGCGCCGGACTAAAATCTCACGCAGGATGAACTAGATGCTTTATGGTCACGCCGTTTGCCGGTGGGCGCGATGCCGGCTCACCACCTGCACCTGAAAGTGTTCGCGGTCGAATTCCACTTCTTGGGTCGTCGCGCATTTCGCGCACAGCCACACTACCTTTTGCTTGATATTGGCAGGCAATCCCCAGGCTTGAGGTTGCGACACCGGCAGAGTATAGATTTTCCCCGTGCCCAGCCGCTTGAATTCGACTTGGCACCCAGGATTCGCGCACTTCCCAATCTGGGGTGGCCGCATAGCTGAATGGTAGGATGCGGCTGCCGGGAAAAAAGGCTACGTTGCGCTGCCTGGTTCCCACTGAAACTCCGCCCGTTTCCCGATTCACATTTCTTGCTTACCGAAATAAGCAATCCGCAGGCCCGTCTCTGCATCCAAGTTAAGCTGGATTTGGGAGGACAGATGGAACGTCGCTGTCTGCCGGGTAAACCCTACCCCCTGGGTGCTACTTGGGATGGAACCGGGGTCAACTTCGCGCTGTATTCGGAACATGCAACCAAGGTCGAGCTGGGCCTCTACGACAATCGCGGCCGGCGTGAAACCGAGCGCATTCAGCTCCGCGAACAGACTGCCTTCGTGTGGCACGCCTATGTTCCCGGCCTACAGCCGGGACAGCTTTATGGCTACCGCGTGTACGGGCCGTGGGACCCGGCCAACGGTCTGCGATTTAATCCCGCCAAGCTGCTGATCGATCCCTACGCGCGCGCCATCAGCGGACAGATCGACTGGGAGCGGCCCATCTATCCTTACCGCTTCGGAGGCGAGAACGCCGACCTTACCATCGATCGTCGCGACAGCGCTTCCGGCATGCCTAAGGGAGTTGTGGTCAGCCCGTACTTCGACTGGGCGCACGATCGTCCGCCGCAGATTCCGCTGAGCGACTCGGTGATTTACGAGATGCACGTGCGCGGCTTCAGCATTCTGAACGAGCACATCCCGCACGATCTGCGCGGAACCTACGCCGGGCTGGCCTCGCCGCCGGCACTGAAATATCTGAAGAAGCTCGGCATCACCGCGGTGGAGCTGATGCCGGTCCACCAATTCGTGCACGACAAGGCGCTGGTCGACCGCGGCCTACGCAATTATTGGGGCTACAACACCCTGAACTACTTCAGCCCGCACTCCGAATACTCGGCTATCCGACGCCCAGGTGCCGGAATTCAAGGCCATGGTGAAGGCCCTGCACCGCGAGGGCATCGAGGTCATTCTCGACGTGGTCTACAACCATACCGCCGAAGGCAATCAGCTCGGCCCCATGCTCAGCTTCCGCGGCATCGACAATCCCACGTATTACAAGCTGGTGCCCGAGAACCCACGCTACTACATGGATTACACCGGTACCGGCAACAGCTTGAATGTGCGCCATCCGCAAGTGCTCAAGCTCATCATGGACAGCCTGCGCTATTGGGTCACCGAGATGCACGTGGACGGCTTCCGCTTCGATCTGGCTGCCGCGCTGGCGCGCGAGCTGCACGACGTTGACCGGCTGGCCGCGTTCTTCGACATCATTCATCAGGACCCGATCATCTCCCAGACCAAGCTGATCGCCGAGCCCTGGGACGTAGGCAGCGGCGGCTATCAGGTGGGCAACTTCCCGGTGCTGTGGGCGGAGTGGAACGGAAAATATCGCGACACGGTGCGGCGCTACTGGAAGGGCGACGAAGGCCAGCTGTCCGATCTCGGCTATCGCCTGGCCGGCAGCAGCGATCTTTATCAGCATGACGGGCGACGGCCGTATGCCAGCATCAATTTCGTGACCGCGCACGACGGCTTCACCCTGGAAGATCTGGTCAGCTACAACGAAAAGCACAATGAGGCTAACGGCGAGAACAATCAGGACGGCGCCAACGACAACTACTCCTGGAATATGGGCGTCGAGGGACCGACCGACGATCCTGCGATCCTGGCGGCACGCGAGCGGCAAAAGCGCAATCTGCTGGCGACGCCTGTTTCTGTCGCAGGGCGTGCCCATGCTGTGCGGCGGCGACGAGATCTGCCGCACGCAGAAGGGCAACAATAACGCTTACTGTCAGGACAACCCCATCAGCTGGTGCGACTGGAATCTTGACGAGCGCAAAACCAAGCTGCTGGAGTTTACTCGCCGGCTGATCGAGTTTCGCCGGCTGCATCCCAACCTGCGGCGGCGCAAGTTCTATCAGGATCGCGACGTCTATCACTCTTCGCTGAAAGACATTGCCTGGTACCAGCCCGATGGCCAGGAAATGACGCAGGAACAGTGGAACACCGGCTGGATGCGCAGCCTGGCCTTGCTGTTCAACGGCAACACCCTGAACGAGGCCGACGAGTTGGGCGAGCCCATCATCGACGATTCGTTTCTGATCCTGCTGAACTCATCGGCAGAAGGCGTCACCTTTACCCTGCCGCAGTCGCCGTTGAATCGCGGCTGGAAGCTGGCGATGAATACCGACGATCTGGATCAGCCCTTCCGCGATACCCCGATGGATGGAGCGCTGGAAGTAGCGGGCCGCTCCGTAGTGCTGCTACGCGAACTCGCACCCGAGGAGTCGAAGCCATCGTCTCCCCAGGCGGAGGCGGTCCCGGAGCCTGCCCAATCGTCTGCGGAAAAAACAGAATCCGAAGCTGCTTCCGAAGTCGAAGAGGTTCTATCGGCCAAGTGAGTGGCCTTATCATGCCGAACCGGCTTCACAGGCCGCTGAAAAAGTCGGATTTGACATGTTTTGACCGACCTCGACTTCAACAGCGCTGTACAACTGGTGGAAGCCCCGGGCTTTTAGCCCGGGGAAATCGAACTCCATCAGAAAGGTCTTCAGCCGCGGCCAGGGCTAAAGCCCTTTCCAAATTGCACCCTTATGGCACGGCTAAAGCCATGCCCTTCCACCGTTGCCGACATTGTCTTTCGCAGCCGTCAATTGCCACCAAGGGCCGCTTCTCCGACTTTTTCAGCGGCCTATTCAGCCGGGTGAGGGATCTGCGGTTCCGGGTTTTTCAGCAAACCATTAAGGCTGCTGCGGCGGCGGCGCCGGGTGACTCTTCAAACGCGGCGTTAAGTGCGGAATTACAAATTCCTGGAAGAGTCCGGCAACACTGCCTTCGGCAATTCTGATTAGCGCAGTCCCCACCAGCAGGCCCGCACCGCGATCGCTGGCCGGGTAATACGTATAGGAGATCCCGGCCGTGGCGAAGCTGCCGACGATGGTGGAGTAATTCAGCTGCCACTGCTTGTTGTCGCCCTTGCAGATGATGGCATTGCGCAGCGCGTACACAACTCGCGACTTGGTCGTGCCCGTCCCCTTGTAGAAATAGCGGGGATCTTGTTTCAGCAGAGATGGCAGAATCGCGCTATCGATGAACGTGCCGATGAAAACGTCGCCATAGAGCGCGCCGAAACGCCTGCCGTAGCCTGCCGCACCCTGCCCATATCCGCCTAATTCATCGCTCGCTTGATAGATACCGGCCAAAAATCCGACGCCGACAATGCTGACGGGGTCGGTAGTCGATTTCCAGGCCAGCGAGAACTTCTGCTTCGGGGCCAAAGGCGCGGGATCCGGTACATACGTGGTGTAAAAGTTCGGGAAGATGCCCAGTACGCGCTGCTTCTCCTGCTCCTTAACCTCTTCCTGGGCAACTTCAGCTTGCGAGAGTCCGACGTTCACATCCGTCGTGGCGGCGGCAACGGTAAGCACGATCGCGGGAACAATAAACGCCTGACCCGGGTTCACAATTCCGGAAACCAGTTTGGTATCAAAACCCGGTGGCGCTAACCGTCAACTGAAAAGGGCTTGGCGCGAGATCGGAAAAGGAAAACTGGCCATTGTCGCCCGACAATACATCCTGCTTCTCGGGCTTGATCTTTAAGCGTGATTTGCACTTTCGCGCCAACCACAACGGCTCCGGCCTGATCGACGACGGTTCCGCTGATGCTCCCCAACGATTGCCGATTGGACGGCTGCTCGCCTGAGGAAGGGGCTTGCGGTGTCTGTGCGCACAAAGAGCCAGCGATCAATAAACACCACAGGCACAATTGCGACTTGCAGGCGAAACTTCAACGTATGGCTCATAGTTTGTGGGTGATTAGCTCCTACAAGTTTATCAGTTGACCAACCTGGTTCCGGCGGAGGCGGCAGGATAAATGCCTGATGTTCGTCCCGTTATTGGATGCGAGCACAGCCCAGATGCTGCAAGAACTACTTCACCTCCATCTGTGATCTGGCCTCACCGCCGATTTGTGGCCGCCGTCTTACACTAAAGTTGGTTTCATACCCGCGTTTGCGGGATTTCATGGAGGAACTATGTACTTTCAGAAACGGACCGTCGCCGTTCTAGCGGCGGTTGTCATGGTATTCGCCTGCACCGCGTTCTTGGCTGCGAAAGACAATCCGATGGGAATTGCCGACAAGCAGACCATCAACTTCACCGCGCCCACCCTGGTAGGTGGCACGCTGCTGCCGGCGGGCGACTACAACGTGACCCACGAAATGAGCGGTCCGACGCATGTCATGATTTTTAAGCAAATCGGCGGAAAGAAAGCGGAAGCCAAGGCAAACTGCAATCTGGTTCCCTTGCAAGCCAAAGCCGAACGCACTGAACAGGAATACACCACCAACGCCAAGAACGAGCGTGTTCTAAAGCAAATGACCTTCGCAGGCGACAAGGCCACGCACATCTTGGTGCAGTAAACCGGCGAGCGCAAAATGCTTATGGCAAGGGCGGCTTAGGGGCCGCCCTTTGCAATTTCAGGAGGCCAGTGGTTCTGGCGCGGACAATGGCGCGAAACTCGTCGTCGCTGACCAGCCCGCCTTTGGCAATGGCTTGGCGCTTGATGGCCGCTAAGATGGCCGGACGCTGAGACTCGGGAACATCCAAACCCAGCTCTTCCGCTTTCAGACGAATGCTGTCGAGCCCGCTCTTCTTGCCCAGTACCACGCCGCGCGTCGCACCAACGAGCTCGGCGGCGTAGGGCTCGATCGCTTCGGGAATGTGAAACTGGCTGGCCACCGCGCCGCTCTCGCGCAAAAACAGATTGTCGCCGATTAGCGGCTTCCAGCCTTCCAGCTCATACTTCCCTGCCTGCCGCACCACCTCGGACACTTCGCGGATGCGTTCCAGCTTCATCTCGACAGGCACGTCGTAGAGGCACTGCAGCGCCAGCGCTACCTCCGCGATGTCGGCATTGCCGGCTCGCTCGCCCATCCCGTTGATAGTGCCGTGAATCCAGGTCGCGCCCCCGCGCACCGCGGCGATGGCGACAGCCGTTCCGAGTCCAAAATCATTGTGCCCGTGCCAATGGATAGGAACATCGTTGCCCATCCAATCCTTCGCCCAGTGCACCAGGAACTCGGCCGCCTCGGGCGTGCAGACGCCGATGGTGTCGACCAGCACGGCTTCCTTCGCTCCAGCCTCGATGGCCGCGGAATAAATGTGCTTCAGAAATTCGAGATCGGCACGCGAGCCGTCGACGCCGAAGAACGCGACCCGAATGCCGTTCTGCGCGGCCAAGCGGATCGCCTCCGTCGCGCGTTGAACCGCTTCATCGCGGGCAATCCCGTAGGCCTTTAGCTTGATTTCGCTGACGGGGACTTCAATCACCGCTGCCGGCAATCCCAGGCGAAGCAGTTCCTCGACATCGCCGCGGGTGGCCCGGGCGAAGCCCCAGACCTCCGAGTGCTTCAGGCCGGCATTCAAGATGAGCGAGATCGCCTCACCGTCCTCAGCCGAAACTTTGGGGAAGCCGGCTTCGATCCGCCCAACGCCGAGCTCGTCAAGCTGCTGGGCAATTTCCAGCTTCTGTTGCGGACTGAAGATGACGCCAACCGTCTGCTCGCCGTCGCGCAGCGTGGTGTCGTAAAAGCGAATGGTGCGCGAGCGGTCAAAGTATGGACGAACATCAGGCCGCGAGTTGAGTTCGCTGGTCCAAATTTTGCCTGCGAGATTGGTCATGACATCACTTCCTGCAACTCGTCGCCCGGAAAAACGATTTGTATCGGGGCATGACTTCCAGAGGCTGCGGAAAAAAGCCCGGGATAACTTGATTTGAAGGGGCGCAGCTTTAGCTGCGCCGTCATAAGTCCGCTAAATTTGTCATCCTGAGCGGACTTTAGTCCGCTCGGGATCTGCTTTTTCGACTTTTTTAGCAGGCTGTTCCAGTCGTGCCTGGAACGTATACCTGAGAAGGGCATCAGCCCCGGCCAGCCGCGGCTGAAGCCATTTCTAATCGCGTTCGACTTCGCCGGGCTCAAGCCCGGCGCTTCCACCGCCATACGCCTCGTCCCACGAAATCACCGGATTACGCAGCACCCCGATCTGCTCGATCTCGCACTCCATCACATCGCCCGGCTTCAGAAACCACGCCTTAGGATCGGCACTGAAGGCCGCCACGCCCGACACCGTGCCCGTCGAGACCACATCGCCCGCACTGTAGCCCATGGGCGAATAGTGCGCCAGAATTTCCGGGATCGTCACCGACATTTTGCTGCTATGCGAGCGCTGCCGCGATTCGCCATTCACCCGCAGCTCCATCGCCAGGTTGTGTGGGTCCTTGATCTCATCGGCGGTAACGATGTGCGGCCCCAGCGGGCAGAACGAATCGATGCCCTTGCAGAAGCTGAACACGCCCGACTTCATCTCATTTCTCTGGATGTCGCGCGCGGTGATGTCGTTGAAGATCACGAAGCCGCCAACATAATCCGTTCGCTGCTTTCGCGTCGAAGTGCTTGCCGGCTTTCTTGACCACGATTGCCAGCTCCAGCTCGTAGTCGAGCTCCTGGGTGAGATGCGGCGGAAAGATCACCGGCTCGTCGGGGCCAATGATGGCATCGACGTTCTGGAAGAAAACGATCCAGGGCAGCACCGGATGGGAGAATGCCGGCCTTCTCCGCCTCGTGATGATGCTCGCGAAAATTGCCTGCGGTGTGGAAGAACTTCTTGGGACTGATCGGCGCTTTCAGGCGAATGTCTTCGCGGCGAAAGAAAACCGGCTCACCGTCCACGCCGGCGTCGGGTTTCTGCGCGGTGAGGAAATCCAGAGCCGCCCGCGCGGCATCGAGGCTGCGATCACCGCCTTCAAACAGCAAGCGCATGTCGGGCGGAACGCGCGCGTCGGCCATGCGGCAATAGGCGGCATCGTTTTCCCGTTCGCGAAGATAGAGTTTCGCGGCGGCATTGAGGTCGGCGATGCGGCCGTCGGAAGTCAAGGCGCCGACACGCGGGCGCGCGGATTTGTCGAGAAACGTAACCAGTCTCATGCGATGGATGGCGACTCAGGAAATCGTGGCGAAATTGAAATCGAAATCAAAATAAAGACGCGAGGATGAGTTTATTGAGGATAGCAGCGTTTCGCAAACCCGTGGAGGCGTTCAGTCCCGGACAGCGGTGCAGGCGTTGCAAACTCGGCTGAGCGCGCGGAAGCCCGTCAGGGTGATGCCCGGCGAAAGGTGATGTGGTTTTATCGGCTCGTCGCGCAGCAGATCGGTACTGAGATATTTCTTGTTGTCGTCGGCAAAGACGGTGGCCACGACCGCATCGTCGCCGAGATTATCTTGCACCTTGACGGCAGCAAGAAAATTCGCTCCCGAGCTGATCCCCACCGCCAGCCCCAACTCGCTGGCCAGCTTCTGCGCCATCAGGATGGAATCGCCGTCCGAGACGCCGATCACCGGCTCCAATTGTTCCAGCTGAAGAATGTCGGGCACGAACTCGTCGGAGATGCCTTGAATGCGATGTTGCCCGATCTTGCAGCCGGTCGAGAGCGTAGGCGACTCCGCCGGCTCCATGGGAAAGACGCGGGTCGCGCTGTCCATGGCTTTCAGGAACCGGCCAACGCCCATGACCGTTCCGCCCGTGCCCACCCCGGCAACGAAGGCATCGGCGGATAAACCTCCATACTTCAGTTGCCAGTAGAGTTCCGGCCCGGTGGTCTGCTGGTGGGCCTCGACGTTAGCGGTGTTGGAAAACTGACGCGGCAGGAAAACATCTTCGCGCTGAGCGGCCAGTTCCTCGGCCATGCTGATGCTGCCCAGGAATCCGCCCTGGGCTTTGGTGACCGGAATGATGTTCGCGCCCAGGCTGTGGATCAGGTCCATACGCTCGCGGCTCATCCAGTTGGGCATGAAGATGGTGACAGGATGTCCCAGGGCGCGGCCCAGCGCCGCGAAGGCGATGCCGGTGTTGCCGCTGGTGGCTTCGACAATGGTGTCGCCCGAATGGATGCGGCCTTCGGCATAGGCCTGGCGCAGGATGTGCAGCGCCATCCGGTCTTTGATGCTGCCGGTGAAGTTCATCTGCTCGCTTTTGGCGTAGACAGTGCGCCGGTGACCGCGAACCTCGTAGTCGATGGCCAGCAGCGGGGTGTTGCCGATGATTCTTTCCAGCCCGGCAAAGCGGGCGGTGATATCGGAGGCGAGGATCGGAAGCGTGAGGGTCATGAGAGAGGGCATGCTTGGGCGTACGTGAAAGTTTGCACCGAAATAGCCGGCTGTGCGACGAGTTTCGTCACAGGCATGTGTGACGCGCGGGAAGATCTGCACGGGCTAAGGATGACGCTGGGTGAAATGTCTTGGCTTTCGGTGGAAGCGCCGGGCTTTGAGGCCGGCGAAATCGGACGCAATCAGAAATGGCTTCAGCCGCGGTCGGCCCGGGGCTAAAAGCCCCTTTTACATTGCATTCTGCCGGCACGGCTGAAGCCGTGCCCTTCCACGGTTTTCACGGACAATTCTGTCGCATCGTCAAAGCCGCAACTGATTCAACCTCAGACCAGGAACATCAACCACTGGGATTGCCGCTACTTCCTTGCCGGAAACAGAAACTTCAACATCGGCGCCACCCGCTGCGCCCAGGCAACTTCGTTGTGTTCGGCGTCGGCGACCTCGAGATAGGAAAGATCGCGACCCTCAACCCAGCCTTTCTTCACCAGCGCCAAGTGCAACTCCTGAGCATCGGGCAGCGCGCGCTGGCTCTCTTTGGTTCCGATGTCGAGCCAGATCTTCAGCTCCGGTTTGCGCTTGATCTGCGCCACGGTTTTCAGGATCGCGCGATTGCGCCACCACACCGACGGCGACATCACCGCCAGCTTGCTGAACACCCAGGTGTAGCGCAGGCCAAGATAGAGCGTCACCAGGCCACCCAGCGACGATCCGCCCATCCCGCAATTCTCCACCCCGGACAGCGTACGGTAGCTGTGATCGACGAACGGCTTCAACTCTTCCACCAGCATCTGGCCGTAAGCATCGGCCTGGCCGCCGCCCAGGCGCTTGTCCTCCACCGGCGTGTATTCGTCGATGCGGTGTATCGCCGGTGTTGTAGATGCCGACAATGATCAGCGGCTCAATCTCGCCTGCCGCGATCAGCTCGTCCGCCGTCTCGCCCATGTGCCAGTAATTGCCGTGGGTGAAAGAGGTTTCCGGATCAAACAGATTTTGCCCATCCTGCATAAACAGCACCGGAAAGCGGCGCTCGGGCTGCGCGTCGTACATGGGCGGCAGATAGACAATGAAGTCGTGCTTCTCGTCTTCCACCTGGGAGGTGAACTGCTGGTGCAGACGCAGCCGGGTTTTCAGGTTCCCGGGCAGGGCAGGCGGCGCATTGTTCATGTCGATCGCAGGGTTGGTGATGATGGCCTCGCGTGGCATCCTGTAGAATGTTGGATTCCCAGATTACCAAACACCGGGCTACGTGCAACTCATCTCTCCTTCAGGGGCATAAACAAAGTGAATCGTGAATTTCATCGTTGGTGGTCCAACGACCTTGGACGCAACATGGACCTGCTTGTCTTCGGCCACGACGGTCCGAAAGTTCTGGTCTTCCCCACTTCCATGGGGCGCTACTTCGAATACGAAGACAACAAGATGATCGCCGCCCTGGCCGACCGGCTGGAGTACGGACAACTGCAGATTTACTGCGTCGACAGCGTAGACAGCGAAAGCTGGTACAACAAGCAGGCTCATCCTTACTGGCGGGTGCAGCGGCATCTGCAATACGAGCGCTACATCCTGAACGACGTGCTACCACTGATGTGGAACAAGAACTGGAATCCGCGCACCATCGTCACCGGCTGCAGCTTTGGCGCCTATCACGCCTTGAACTTCGCTTTCCGGCATCCCGACAAAGTTACCGACTGCGTGACCATGGGCGGGGCCTTTGACATCAAGAAATTTCTCGACGGCTGGTACAGCGACGACGCCTACTTCAACAACCCGCCCGACTACCTGGCGAACTGCACCGACGGTTGGCGCTACAACCATATGCGTACCGTGCTATCGACCGGCGAGTGGGACATGTGCTGGAACGACAATAGCCGGATGGCGGCCATCATGGGCTCGCGCGGCATTCGGCATGAAATGTACGTGTGGGGCGACCAGAGCTATCACGATTGGCCGTGGTGGCGACCCATGGCGCGGGCGTATCTGGGGTAGCCGGAGGGGCATTTCAGCTACTCATTTCGGGCTACTTCGCCTACAATAATCATAGTTGTAGTGCGCCCCATCGCACGTTTTCCCGGGCCTTCCCACATACATAGCGAACCGGCAAGAGAGCATTCGTGTCGCTCGCCAAGGAGCAGTCGTGAAGAAAATCGGCATCATTTTTGGTATGGAGACCACCTTTCCGCCCGCGCTGGTCGACAAGATCAACTCCCTGGGCGAGCCTGACATCCAGGCCGAACTGGCCACTGTCGGCGAGGTCCGCATGGCCGAGCCTTCTCCCTACCACGTGATCGTCGACCGCATCTCGCACGACATTCCCTTTTATCGCGCCTATCTGAAGAACGCCGCGTTGTCGGGCACCATCGTCATCAATAATCCTTTCTGGTGGAGCGCTGACGACAAGTTCTTCAACTACGCGCTGGGTGACAAGCTGGGCGTGGCCATTCCGCCCACGGTCCTCATCCCGCACAAAGAGCACCCTGCGGGCACCACCGATCGCTCCATGCGCAACCTGCAATTTCCCATGCCCTGGGACAGCATCTTCAGCTACGTCGGCTTCCCGGCCTTCCTCAAGCCCTTCGACGGCGGCGGCTGGAAGGACGTGTACAAGGTCAACTCGCCGGAAGAATTCTTCAACGCCTACGATCAGTCGCGCGACCTGTGCATGACGCTGCAGCGCGGGGTGAAGTTCAAAGAATATTTCCGCTGCTACGTTGTGGGACAAGAGAAAGTCCACATCATGCACTACGATCCGTCGGCGCCGTTTCATGAGCGCTATGTGAAGAATCCGCCGCCCACCGATCCTAAGCTGATCGCGCGCGTAGAACGTGATTGCCTCACCCTCTGCCGCGCTCTCGGCTATGACCTGAACACGGTCGAGTTCGCCTGCGAAGACGGCATTCCCTACGCCATCGACTTCATGAATCCCGCGCCCGACGCTGATGTAAACTCGGTTGGTCAGGAAAATTTCGACTGGATCGTCAACCATGTGGCCGAACTGGCGGTGCGTAAAGCCAAGCAGCACAACGGCAACGCCCCGGAATATCGCTGGAGCGCGTTCTTGAGCGGCGGCGGGCCGAAGAGTCAAAGCGCCGTTAAGAGCGCGGCTGCGCCGAAAGCCGAAACGGCTTCTGAGCCTGCCCCGAGCTCCTCAAAGCCTGGGACAATGCTTGAGGCGGCATCTAAGCAACTACGCAAGAGGACACCCAGGGGGTAATACGATGGACCGGCCAAGCCTGAGCATCGGAATTGAAGAGGAGTATCAGACGATCGATCCGGAGACCCGTGATCTCCGCTCGCACATCGCCTCGGAAATCCTCCCCAAAGCCAAGCTGGCGCTGCATGAGGCGGTCAAGCCGGAGATGCACCAGTCGGTCATCGAGGTGGGCACCCGCGTCTGTCGCGACATCAAGGAAGCGCGGGAGAATATCCAGTCGCTACGGCGCGAAGTCATCACCCTGGCCAGCGAGCACGGCATGTTGCTGGCGGCGGGCAGCACGCATCCGTTTTCCGACTGGAAGTCGCAGGAGATTTATCCCGACGAACGCTACCACCAGGTCGTCGAGGACATGCAGCTCATCGCGCGCGCCAACCTGGTTTTTGGATTGCACGTCCACATCGGCATCGAAGACCGCAATACCTCCATTCACATCATGAATTCCATGCGGTATTTTCTGCCGCACATTCTGGCGCTCTCGACCAATTCGCCGTTCTGGATGGGCATGAACACCGGATTCAAGTCGTATCGCTGCAAAGTCTTCGAGCGCTTTCCCCGGACCAACATTCCCGATGTTTTCGCCAACTGGGCGGAGTACGAAACCTTTGTCGACCTGCTGATCAAGACCAAATGCATCGACAACGGCAAGAAGATCTGGTGGGACATCCGGCCGCATCCGTTCTTCAACACCCTGGAAGTGCGGGTGTGCGACATCCCCATGCGACTGGACGAGACGGTAGCGATTGCGGCGCTCATTCAGGCGACGGTGGCGATGTTGTACAACTTGCATGCATCCAATAAGAGCTATCGCATCTATGGCCGGTCGTTGATCATGGAGAACAAGTTCCGCGCCTCGCGTTACGGCATCCAAGGCAAGCTGATCGATTTCGGCAAAGAGGAAGAGGTTCCGGTTTACGACCTGATGGAGGAATATCTCGAGCTGATCGACGATGTGGTGGATGAACTTGGCTCGCGCGAAGAAATCGAGTACATTCACCAGATGTTAAAAATGGGGACCGGCGCCGACCGCCAGCTCAAGGTGTTCGAGGAAACCGGCGATCTGAAGAAAGTGGTCGATTACATGGTGGCCGAAACCCGCGTCGGAGTGTTCGAGCAGTCGGCAGCACGGCGCTAGGCCCGGGTTAGGTTGAAAGGCTCGGAGTCAGGTTGGAAGGCTCGGAGGTTAGCTTTGAAGGGGCGTAGCTTTAGCTACGCCGTAGAAGGCCCTTTATTTTTGTCATCCCGAACCGGCTTCAGCCGGTGAGGGATCTGCTTTTCGAGTCTGTCACAAACTGTTCAGCGCGGCACAAGCGGTGGCAAGCTAAAGACGAGAAGCCCCGGCGGCTAAAGCCGGGGATGTTGGGAAAGTTGGATGGCGCGGCTAAAGCCGCGCCCCTTCAAAACCAAGATTCTGGAAAGGATTGATTTGACTCAACCAGTTCTCACCGACCTCACCAAAACCACTTTCGATCCCGAACTCTCTCCGGGCGCTTCCAACGCAGTCAACACCTGCCTGCGCATTCAGCCGAGCGAGAAGGTCACGCTGATCACCGACAACGCCTGTCGCGAGATCGCGGCCAGCCTGGCTCACGAACTGATCAAGCTGGGTTCGCCGTTCAAGGCGTTTGTGCTGGAAGATCTGGCGCCGCGGCCGCTGGCCGACTTGCCGCACGAGATTGCCGAGGACATGGAAACCAGCGACGTCAGCATCTTCGCCGTCCGCGTGCAGCGCAACGAACTGAAATCGCGCATGCAGATGACCGACATCGTGAACCGCCGGAAGATGCGCCACGCCCACATGGTCAACATCGACAAGCAGATCATGCTGGAAGGCATGCGCGCCGATTACAACAAAGTCGATGCGCTCAGCCGCAAAGTGATGGACATCGTCACTCGGGCCAAAGAAATTCGCGCCACCAATCCCGCGGGCAGCGATTTCACGGCCACGCTCAATCCTAACTACCACTGGATCAAGACCAGCGGCATCATCAGCCGCGACAAGTGGGGCAATCTTCCCGGCGGCGAAATCTTTACCGCGCCCGGCGAAGTGAACGGCGTGTGCGTAGTCGATGGCGTGGTGGGCGATTATCTGTGCGAAAAATATCAAGACCTGGCCCGGCAACCGCTGACGATTCACATGCACAACAATCGCATCACCGAAGTCTCCAGCGACAATAAGGAGTTGGAGCAGGAATTCTGGGCCTACACCCATACCGACGAAAACAGCGATCAGGTAGGTGAATTCGCCATCGGCACCAACATCGAGCTGACCCACGTGATCGGGCAGATTCTGCAGGACGAAAAGTTTCCCGGCATCCACATCGCCTTCGGCAATCCTTACGGCGAACATACCGGCGCGAAGTGGTATTCCTCGACGCATATCGACGTGGTCGGCACGAAATTCGACATCTTTGTCGACGGCCGGCAGATCATGGAGAAAGGGCGCTTTCTCATCGAGGCCTGACCATGATTCCCGCCCTCCGCGAGGAATTCAACCGCAACTACACGCCGGAGAAATACCAGCGACTGCTGCGGAATCTGGACCAAGCCTGCGGTACGCACATTGGCTTTCGCGTGTCGGAGACACCTTGCTTCGTCCCCAAACCTCTGCTCGACCAGATGGCGCAATACGGTAGTCAATTAGTTGCGCAACTGGTAAACAATCCCGAATACCTGCGCGCTTCCAACGCCTCGGTTCCTCCGCAATATAACGTTCCCAACGAAGCTCGCTTGCCCATGTTCGTGCAAGTGGATTTCGGCCTGGTGCGCTGCGCCGGCGGCGAGCTGGAGCCGAAGCTGGTCGAACTGCAGGCCTTCCCTTCGCTCTACGGATATCAGGCGACCGCAGCCCATCAGTATGTCGAGTCGTACAGCCTGCGCCCCGATCTCGGCGTCTATCTCAGCGGACTTGACCGCGATTCTTACTGGCAGCTGATGCGGCAGCTGATCGTCGCCGGCCACGATCCGGAGAACGTGATCCTGATGGAAATCGATCCGGAGAATCAGAAAACGCTGCCCGATTTTCTGATCACGCAACGCGAGTTGGGAATCGCGATTGTCGATATTCTGTCGCTGGTGAAGCGCGGGAAGCGGCTTTTCTACCGTAAGGACGACCGCGAGATCGAGGTGCGGCGCATCTACAACCGTTGCATTGTCGATGAACTGGAGCGTAAAGGCGTCACGCTGCCGTTCGATCTGCGCGGTGAGCTCGAGGTCGAGTGGGCCGGCCATCCCAACTGGTATTTCCGCATCAGCAAGTTCTCGATTCCTTACCTGAATCATCCCTCGGTGCCGAAGACGTGGTTCCTCGACCAGCTGCGCGAGCTGCCAAGAGACAACCAGAACTATCTGCTCAAGCCGCTGTATTCGTTTGCCGGCGTGGGCATCAAGTTTGCTCCCACACAGTCAGACATCGATGCCATCCCCCTCAATCAGCGCCACGATTACATTTTGCAGGAGCGCCTGCAGTTTGAGCCGGTGATCCAAACCCCGCACGGGCTGACGCAGATGGAGATTCGCATGATGTTTGTGTGGCCCGAGGGAGGTGAGTTGACGCCGGTGCTGCCGCTGGTGCGCATGGGCCGCGGCATCATGATGGGCGTCGACCACAACAAGAACCTGGAATGGGTAGGCGGCTCGGCAGCGCTGTTCCAGTAAGCCCAATTTTTCTGACTCACTCCGTGCTCTCCATGCCTCCGTGGTGAACATTCATTCCTCCCTCGTAAAATAGAACTCGGCCCAATCATGTCGCATCCCATCGATGACCTTCGCATAAAGTGGACCAAAGTCGTCCTTCCTCCGGTGTTTCTGGAGGAAGAGCTGCCCACCACCGACAACGCTGCGGCGACCGTCTATCAGGCTCGCCAGGAGATTACCGAGATTCTCGCTGGCCGCGATCGTCGTCTGCTGGTGGTCGCCGGGCCCTGTTCCATTCACGATACCGACGCTGCGCGCGAGTACGCGAGCCGGCTCAAGGCCGCGATTGCTGAATTCTCCAGGGACCTGCGCATCGTGACGCGTGTCTACTTCGAGAAGCCTCGCACCACCGTGGGATGGAAAGGCCTGATCAACGACCCGCATCTCGATCAGTCGTACAAGATCAACGACGGCCTGCGGCTGGCCCGGCATCTGCTGCTCGATCTGGCCGAGATGGGTGTCCCAGCCGGAACTGAGTTCCTCGACATGATCACGCCGCAATATCTGGCGGGCCTGGTGAGTTGGGGAGCGATCGGCGCACGCACCACCGAGAGCCAGGTGCATCGGCAGCTGGTGTCGGGCCTCTCCTGTCCGGTGGGATTTAAGAACGCCACGTCGGGCGACGTGCAGATTGCGATCGAGGCTGTGTTGTCGGCTGCGCACCCGCATACCTTCCTCGGTCACACCAAGCACGGGCAGTCGGCGATATTCGTGACCACGGGCAATCCGGACTGTCACATCATTTTGCGCGGTGGCAGGAACATGGTGAACTACACGGCCGAAGCCGTAGCCGAGGTCAGCGCAAAGCTGCAAGAAGCCGGGCTGCCGCCGCGCGTGATGATCGATTGCAGCCATGCCAACAGCAACAAAGACCACACGCGCCAGCCCGCCGTGTGCCACGATGTGGCACATCAGGTTGCGCAAGGCAGCCGGAACATTCTCGGGGTCATGCTGGAAAGCAATCTAGTGGCAGGAGCCCAGAAGCTGGTTCCGGGACAGCCGCTCGTCTATGGGCAAAGTATCACGGATGGCTGCATGGGGTGGGACCAGACGTCGGAGCTGTTAGCAGAGCTGGCGAAAGCGGTGCGGGCAGGGCGATGAGGCGGCGGCCGGATTCTTGCGGCGCGTCTAGAGACGCGCCTGGTATGGAGTGGCAGCGTCCCTACCGGGACTAACCTTTTTTTAACCTGCCTTACCCAGGACTTCGTCCTGGGCTGAACTGAGTCGTCCCGCACGGCGGGACGGGTGCATTCCTGGTATGACTTTCGAGCACCGCTTGCTAAGAGCTAACGGCTAAAAGCTAAGAGCTGATCGCCGACTGCTCTCCTCAGTTCGGAATCTGCTCCAGCCCTTTCAGATAATTGTCGATCGACTTCGCCGCCTTGCGGCCTGCGCCCATCGCGAGAATCACGGTTGCGCCGCCGGTCACGATATCGCCCCCGGCGAAGACGCCGGGCTTCGAGGTGGCCAGCGTGTCATCGTTGGCGGAGATGTACCCGCGCTTGGTGGTCGCCAATCCCGGGGTGGTCGACTGAATCAGCGGATTAGCCGACGTGCCAGCCGCGATGATCGCGACCGAACACGACGTCACGAACTCCGAGCCCTTGATCGGCACCGGACTGCGGCGGCCGGAGTCATCGGGCTCGCCTAGTTCCTGGCGAATGCATTTCACCGCGTTAAGATTGCCCTTCTCGTCGGCGAGGAACTCGACCGGGTTCACCAGCATTTCGAAGTGGACGCCTTCGTCCTTGGCGTGGTGCACTTCCTCCACGCGAGCGGGCATCTCGATTTCGGTGCGGCGATAGAAAATGCTGGCGCTATGCGCACCCAGGCGCAGGGCGCTGCGGACCGCGTCCATCGCGGTATTGCCGCCGCCCACCACAATCACGTCACGATCCTTGCAGGGATAAAGCGGCTCGTCGAACTCCGGGAAGCGATAGGCGCGCATCAGGTTCACCCGGGTGAGAAATTCGTTCGCCGAATAGACGCCGTTGAAGTGCTCGCCCGGCACATTCAGGAAGCGCGGCAAGCCGGCGCCGGTGGCCACGAAGAGGGCGTCGAAGCCTTCATCCTTCATCAACTCGTCGATCGTCACTGTCTTGCCGACCACCACGTTGGTCTCGAACTCCACGCCTCGGCGGCGCAGCACGTCGATTTCGTGGCGCACGATCTCCTTGGGCAGACGGAACTCCGGAATGCCATACACCAGCACGCCGCCCAGCTCGTGCAGCGCTTCGAAGACGTGAACCTTGTGTCCCATCTGAATCAGATCGCCCGCACACGCCAGTCCTGCGGGACCGCTGCCAATGATGCCAACCTTCTTGCCGGTTGCGGGCGCCGACACCGGCGAACCAAACTGTCCGCTCTCGCGCTCCCAGTCGGCCACAAAGCGCTCCAGGTAGGCGATGCCCACCGACTCGCCTTTCTTGCCCAGCACGCAGCCGGACTCACACTGATCTTCCACCGGACAGACGCGCCCGGTGATGGCGGGCAGCGCATTATCTTCACGAACCTTCGAGGCGGCGCCGAGATAATCGTTGGCCAGGATGAGATCGATCACCGCGGGAACGTCGACGGAGACCGGACACTTGTCGATGCAGCCCGGCTTGGGACACTCGATGCAGCGCAACGATTCCTGCCGCGCCTGCTCGGCGGGAAAGCCGAGATTCACTTCCTGAAAGTTGTGGGCCCTGACCTGTGGTTCCTGCTCGGGCACGCGCTGGCGGGGCAGCTTGGCGCGCTCTTTATTCGGCAGAGGATTGTGGCTGGGGGCTTTGGGAGGATTACTCATGGCTCACCGCCGCTGCTTCCGCCGCGCACTCGTGGCTGTGAATGCTGTCGCGAACCCGTTTTAGTTCTGCTTCCGGATCAGCTTGCAGGCGCTCGATACTGGCACGCTCCTGCTCGCGGTACATGTTGTTGCGCTGCATCAGGACCTCGAAGTTGACCTGGGTGGCGTCGAATTCGGGACCGTCCACGCAGGCGAATTGGCTGCTGTTGTTGACCAGCACGCGGCAGCCGCCGCACATTCCGGTGCCGTCAACCATGATGGAATTCAGGCTGACGATGGTCTTGATCTTGTTGGGGGCCGTGAGATTGGCGACGGCGCGCATCATCGGCACCGGGCCGACGGCCAGCACGTAATCCACTTTGGCAGCGGCGACCAGTTCCCTCAGCTTGTCGGTGACCAGGCCTTTATCGCCATAGCTGCCATCGTCGGTGACCACGTAGGTTTTGTCGCTGACGGCGCGGACTTCATCTTCCAGCACCAGCAAATCCTTGCTGCGGGCGCCCACGATGGAGATGACCTTGTTCCCGGCGCGTTTCAGCTCGCGAGCCGTGGGATAAGCCATCGCCGTTCCCACGCTGCCACTGACCACAACCGTGGTGCCAAAGTTTTCGATTTCAGAAGGCTTGCCCAGCGGACCAACCATGTCGAGGATGGCGTCTCCGGCCTCCAGCATGCTAAGCAGCATGGTGGTCTTGCCGATAGCCTGAACCACGATGGTCACGGTGCCGGCTACCGGGTCAGCATCGGCAATCGTAAGAGGGATGCGCTCACCCCGGTCGTCCAGCCGCAGGATGACAAACTGTCCCGGCTTCTGCTTGCGGGCAATCCGCGGCGCCTTGATGACAAATAGCTTGATGCCTCGCGCCAGGGGGCGCGCTTCCACGATGTCGAACACAGTACCCTCCGTATTCGATTCTCCGGGGGCATGTACCGGGAGTCTGTGGCATACGTCACACGGGAGGCGGACATAGCGCACAGGGCAGGAAAGTTCGGCGGCTATACGTCGGGCTCAGCCGTGAAAGCCGGGCTCGCGGCACCTTTCGGCGGGATGCAAGGGATCTACTGCTGGGGCTGGGGCTGCGGCTCGGTCTTGTCTTTCAGCTTGGCGGCGCCTTCCTCGGTCTTGGAAGCGGTTTTGTTGACGGCTTTCTTCGTAGTCTTCTTGGTGGCGTGGCCTGCGTCCTTGGCGGCAGCGCCGGTATCTTTGGCGGCGTCCTTGGTGGAGTGGCCGGCGTCTTTCATGTCCTGCTTGGCGGTGTTGTGCGACGAGGTGGTGGTGTCTTGCGCCAGGGCTACGCCCGTGCATAGTGCGCCAGCCAGCAAAAGGGTTCCCATTACCTTCATTCCTGTCCTCCGAATGGTCTCGTTAGTGAGATGCAGATTTCTGCCGCGGGGGGAAAGCTGAAGTCGAACTGAAGGATTGATTACAAATTTGTCAGAAGACGCGTGCAGCCCCAAAAGCATGAATCCAAGGCAGAGAATGTACCAATGGCTCGGATGCAAGGATGGGACAGAATGCTTTCAACCGGCAGCGAGAATCGAAAAGCTCTCTTGCAGGCGCTCACCCTTCAGGCAGTTTGGCGCGGGATCGTAATAACGGCGTTCTTGATTCCGTCGTGGTCGGCCTTGCAGGCACAAGGGCCGGCTGAGGCTGCCACGGTAACGCCTGGCGAGAATTCCACGGCAGCGCTGCCCGATACGCCGTCGGCATCGTCGGCCGTCAATTCGCGATCGTTCGGCTCCACGCTGGGAACCATCGGTAAAACCATCGGCGAAGACGAACTCAACATCATCAAGTCGCCGTTTTCGGTGAACGCTCTCAAGTGGGACGCTTTGTTCCTCAGCGCCACCGGAGTGCTGATCGCCAACGACGAAAGCGTGGCCTACCAGGTCTCGCCCAGCTGGCACAACACCAGCATCAATATCTCCGACGGCGGGGTGTATGGGCTGGGCGCGGTGGCGGGAGGAATCTTCGTCACCGGCCTGGTCACGCACAACGAGCACGCTACCCAGACCGGCATCAAGAGCGCCGAGGCCAGCGTCGACAGCGTGATTCTGTATGCCGCACTGAAAGCCATCCTGGCTCGGCAACGGCCTTACACCGGGCCGGGCGAAGGCAAGTTCTTCTCCGGCAACTGGACCAGCGGCTCGTTTCCCTCCGGACACGCCGCCCTCGCCTGGACGCTGGCGACCGTGATGGCGCGCGAATATCCCAACTGGCCGATGCGAATCCTCATGTACGGCGTAGCCACCGCTGTCAGTACGACGCGCGTCACCGGCGGAGAACACTTCCCGGCCGACGTGTTCGCCGGCTCGGTGCTTGGATTTGGAGTGGGAACCTACGTCGCGCACCAGGACCGCTCGAAAGCTCTGCCGCCGCATTCGCAGAACAGAATCCGGCGGATGCAGAACGCGGTCCTGGAACATGTGGCGATTGGGGCGCAGTAAGGCTTTTGAAGGGGCGTAGCTTCAGCTACGCCGTAGCAGGGTTCTTTATTTTTGTCATCACGAGGAGGGCGTTAGCCCGACGAGGGATCTGCTTGTCATCACGAACAGCAGATTCATCCTCCCGCTGAAGCGGTCGTCGTGATGACAATCTTGATCGGCTCATTTGAGACTCAACGTGTGAAATCTCGATCGATCCGGCCTTCGACATCTACACCACAAAGTACTTCGCCGCCGGATGATGCACGATGATGGCCGAGGTGCTCTGCTCCGGCTCCAGCAGGAAGCCGGTGGTCAGATGCACGCCGATGGTCTCATCGGGATGCAGCAGCGCGAACAGCTTGGTCTGGTCCTCGAGATTCGGACAAGCGGGATAGCCGAACGAATAGCGTGACCCGCGATACTTCTGATGAAACAGGTCACGGATGTGCGGGGCATCGTCGCCGCCAATTCCCAATTCCTGACGAATCTGCTTGTGCGATAGCTCGGCCAGCGCTTCGGCGGTTTCCACGCTCAGTCCGTGCAGGTAGAGATACTTCGTGTACTCGCCGCCCTCGAACAGCTTCTGGGTCTCGTGCGAAGCCTTGTCGCCGACCGTGACGCACGACATCGCCAGCACGTCCATCTTGCCGCTGCTCTTCGAGAGCAGGAAGTCGGAGATGCACAGGCCGCGGCCTTCGCGCTGCCGAGGGAAGGTGAAGCGCAACGCCTCCGCCGGAACGGCGTCGCCCTGCTTCCAGCCTTTCGGCAGGTTGTAGACGACGAGGTCGTTGCCGTCGCCCTGCGCGCCGAAGTAGCCATAGACAACTTTGGGATCGAACCAGCCAGCGGCGATCACTTCCTCTTCCAGGTCTTTCAGAATCGGCCGATACTTGGTTTCGACCAGGCGACCGTAGTCTTCCTGCGAAGCCGTCTTCAGCTGCCACTGATTCTTGAAGAGCGCAGTCTCGTTGATGTACTGGAAGATTTCGCGGAGGTCGAAATCTTCGGCCTTCAGCACACGAACGCCCCAGAACGGCGGCTGCGGAATATTCGGCGCACGCGGGAATTTCGATGTTCGGGCGCCGTGCTTGTGCCGCCGTCTCCGACTCCGGCCACAGCCGCGCGCGCAAATTCCTTCACCACTTTGCCTTCGGCGATGCGCTTCTCGCGCGCTCCGTTCGGCGACGCCAGGTCTTCCATGATGTGCAGCCCGGCAAAAGCATCGTCGGCGTAGAAGATGCCGCCGTTGTATTCGCGGCGCAGATCGTCTTCCACGTACTTGCGCGTGAGCGCGGCGCCGCCGCAGATCACCGGGAAACTCCAGCTTCTGGTGATGCAGATCCTGCACCACATACTTCATCTCCAGCGTCGACTTCACCAGCAAGCCGCTGAGCCCGATGGCATCGGCTTTCTCATCCTGAGCAGCTTTGATGATCGAGTCCGACGGCTGCTTGATGCCGAGATTCACCACGCGATAGCCGTTGTTGGTCAGGATGATGTCGACCAGGTTCTTGCCGATGTCGTGGACGTCGCCCTTCACCGTGGCCAGCACGATGGTCGCCTTCTGGCTGCCGGCCTTCTTCTCCATCTTCGGCTCAAGATAGGCGACCGCGGCCTTCATCACCCCGGCCGAGTCGAGTACCGAGGGCAGCTGCATCTTGCGCGCGCCAAACAGATCGCCGACCGTGCGCATGCCGTCGAGCAGAATGTTGTTGATCAGGTCGAGCGGCGTGTAGTTGACCAGCGCCTCTTCCAGCAACTCGTCCAGTGACTTCTTATTTTCTCCGTCTCCTACACACTTTTCGCCGTTGATGATCGCCCACTTCAGCTTGTCTTCGACCGACAGCGTGTCGACGTGCGCGGTGGTCGTCTCCTGCTTGCCCTTGGTCCCGGCGAAGTGGTTCATGTAGACCTGCAGCGGATCGCCGTTGGACTGATCGTAGAAAATCAGCTTGCGCGCCAGATCGACTTCGGCCTCGGGAATCTTGTACAGCGGATAAATCTTGCTGTAGTTCACGATGGCCATGTCGAGCCCGTGATCCACCGCCTCGTGCATGAAAACGCTGTTCAGAATGCGGCGCGAATAAACATTCAGCCCGAACGAAATATTGCTGACGCCGAGGATGGTCTTCACCTCGGGCAGCTCGGTCTTGATCGCCTTCACCGCTTTCAGCGTCTCGATGCCGGCGGTGCGATAGTCTTCCTGGCCGGTCGAGATGGGCAGGGTCAGCGCGTCGAAAATCAAATCGCAGGGACGGATGCCGTACTTGTTCACCGCCAGATCGAAGATGCGCTTGGCGATGGCCAGCTTCTTCTGCCAGGTCAGCGCCATGCCGTCTTCGTCGATGGTGAGCGCGATGACCGCCGCGCCGTAGCGCTTGGCCATGGGCAGAACTTTCGCGGTGCGCTTCTCGCCATCCTCCAGATTGATGGAGTTGATGATGGCCTTGCCCGGAATGCGCTTCAGCGCCTCCTCGATCACGTCGGCCTCGGTCGAGTCGACGGTGATGGGCGCGGGCACACGCGTGGCAATCTTTTCCAGAATGTTGCTGATGTAGGCTTTCTCGTCTTCGCCCACGATGGCGCAGCACAGGTCGAGCATGTGCGAGCCTTCGTTCACCAGCTTCTTGGCCAGGGTGAGGATGCCGTCATAGTCCTGGTTGCGGACCATGTTCTTGAAATGCTCGACCCGCGTGGTGGTGTTCATCTCCTCGGCCACGACCAGCGGCTTGGGATCGAGATCGAGCGGCACCATGGAGTAGGCGCTGGCGGCAGCGGCGGTAACTTTCACGTCGCGCCTGGCCGGTTCGAGATTGGCGCAGGCGTCAGCGACCGCCTTGATGTGTTGGTACGTCGTGCCGCAGCATCCGCCGACCAGTCGCACGCCGTACTCGGTGATGAACTGCTTGTGATAGTCGGCGAGCTCCTGCGGCTGCAATGCATAGACCGCATGGCCGCCGACATTCTGCGGCAAGCCCGCGTTGGGCAGCACCGAAACCGGCCGCGGCGAATTCGCTCCCAGATAGCGAACGCCGTCATTCATCTCCTTGGGGCCGGTGGCGCAGTTCATGCCGATAATGGCAACGTCGAACATCTCCAGCGTCGTGAGCGCCGCGCCGATTTCGGTGCCCAGCAGCATGGTGCCAGTGGCCTCCAGCGTGACCTGCACCTGCACCGGAATGTTCTTGCCGGTCTTCTTCAGCGCATCGAAGATGCCGACCAGCCCGGCCTTGGCTTGCAGAATGTCCTGACAGGTTTCCAGCAGCAGAACATCAACGCCGCCTTCGATCAGCGCGATCGCCTGCTCGGTGTAGGCAGCAGCCATGTCGTCGAAGCCGATGTGTCCCAGCGAAGGCAGCTTGGTGGTCGGCCCCATCGATCCCGAGACAAAGCGCTTGCGGCCGTTGGACGAATAACTCGCGGCCACCTCACGCGCCAGTTTGGCCGCTGCCAGGTTCACCTCATGGACCTGATGCTGCATGTCGTACTCGGCCATCACGATGCGGGTGGAGCTGAAGGTATTGGTCTCGACCACATCGGCGCCGGCGTCGAAATACTTGGCGTGGATCTCCTTGACGATATCGGGGCGGCTCAGCACCAGGACGTCGTTGTAGCCTTCTTTGCCCCAGAACTCGTCGACCGCAAGGTCGTAAGCCTGGACGCTGGTCCCCATGGCGCCGTCATAGATGACGACGCGTTCCTCGACGGCTTTGAGAAAGTCGCTCATTTCTTGTGTGTTTGTTGATGTGTCATCCCGACCGAGGACTTCAGTCCGAGCGGAGGGACCTGCTGTTCGTCACTGTCCCCTCACGTCGAATACTTCTCTTCGGAATACCCCGCCAAGGGCAATCCCGTCGCCCAACACCGCTGTCATGAGGAGAGGAGAAGAACGCGCAGCCTAATGTTCAAGTATCGCAGGTTTGCCCGGCTTTCGGAAAGCTGCGACCAGCTAACTGCAGTCTGTGCAGGCCATTGGCGGATAGGAGCATTGGGCGGAGCAGTTGCCAGTAGTCAATTGCCGCCTACATTCGCGTTCTTTGCGAATGGGCGGGAGGTCCGACATGTATGTCATCCCACTCATTCGAACATCGCGAATGAGTGGGGCACCCGACACCCGGCTGGGGACGACCAGCGCGGAATACCCAAACTGGAAACTCCAAACTCGAAACTTCTTTTTACCGCACCTGCACCACCGCCAGCCCATTCGCCGGCAGATCCAGCGTCAAGCTGCCGTCGGTGAGGTCTTCGAATTCGGCGTCGGGCAAAGTCGATTGCACCCGCAGATCGTCCATCTCCTGCTTGCTGGGATAACGCGGGCTTCCCATCTTCTGATACAGGCCGAGCGTGTCTCCATGTTTGTCGTCCAGGCGGCGAATCGAGACCACGCTATCGGAATCGACTCCCTTGAAGTCGAGCTTCACCGTCTTGGGCGCGCCGGTCGTTCCCGGATTCACCAGGTTCCACACCGCGACAATCACCCGGCCATGATCGGCCTTGGTCACCAGCACATCCGGATTGCTGTTCTCGATGCGCTGATCGCCCAGCCGATGCAGCAACTGCAGCGCGTAGAACGACGGCTTGGGAATGCCGCCGGCGGCGATCAGACCAAAGCCGCCGTAGAACGGCTGCTTCACCACGCCCTGCTCCTCGAAGACATCGGAGAAGGTCCAGTACGACATCATGTCGGTCAGCCCATCGCATTGGCTGATGGTCGTGGCCAGCCACGGCCCCATGTAGAGCGAGTCGGTCACGTCGACCTGGTTGTCGTAGGCAGCGTTGTACTCGCTCCAGATCAGCGGCAGGTCCGGCTGCGAGGAAGCCTTGATCTCTTCGTGAACTTTCTTCACCGCGCGGCACACCATCTGATCGCGCGGAATATTCTCGCTGGTGTGGAATACGTCACTGGCCTTGTCGTTGCCGTAAACGTGAGTGGAAACGAAGTCGAGCGGAATCTTCGCCTGGGTGGCGTGCTTGATCATGTCGCCCACCCAGGCAGCCTGCGCCGTTGCCGGACCGCCCACGCGCAGTTGCGGGCTGACGGCCTTGATGTCGCGCGCGGTGTGATCATAAAGCTCGAAGTAGGATTGCTGACGCGGCGTGCCGGTCCAGAAATCCAGGTTAGGCTCGTTCCATACCTCGAAGTACCAGGTCGAGACTTCCTCCAAACCATAGCGGTCGACCAGATGCTTCATGAGCTGGGTGATCATGTCATCCCACTTGGCGTAATCCTTCGGCGGAGCCACGTTGGGGTGATACCAGAACGATTGCAAATCCGGGCGCGCGGCCAGCTTGTAGGGCATGAAGCTGAGCTCGACGAAAGGCTTCACGTGGTTGGCCAGCAGGCCGTCGTAGATCTGATCGACGTAGGAGAAGTTGTAGATCGGCTTGCCCTGCTTGTCTTCGTCGTACACGCCTACGTCGTCATCCAGGATGCCGTGAAAGCGAACGTAGTCGAAGCCGGTGATCTGGCGCACCGCCCGCAAGTCGCGACGATAGGAATCGCGCAGGCTGAGCACGGCCCGGCCGGAGCCGAACATCTGCTCCCAGAAATGCGGAAAAGGATGGGTGGGTGCGGCAGTGTCAATGGTGATGGTTTCCATGGGCGTTTGTCCTGGCAGAGGCAGCGCGCCAAGCGCGAAAATGGTAAGCAGCAGGATCGGAGTGCACATCCTAACGTTGTTTCCGGGTAAGCCTCAATCGCAGCGCCATAGGTTCATTATGGATGCAGCGCAGCATTCCTGGGAAGGTCTCACCAATCGTTCTGGGTGTGTCAGGGCACGACTTGAGTGTCTGCGTGAGAACCTCTTTCGTCCCTACAGGACTCAGATCTATTTCCCGCCTGACCCAGGACTCCGCCTTCGGCTACGTCCTGGGCTGAACTGAGTCGTCCTTCCGGACGGGATTTTCGGCTGATATATTCCACTCGCAAATCCAAAATTTAGTTCTCACGCAGTCTCTGAAGACGTGCCCTGACACAAACTTGTTTGGGCGATTTGTGAGATAGGTTCTTGTCAGCCCGAGGGGTTTAGGGTTTGCTGAAAAACTCAGGACGAGCCGATTTTGAAGGGGCGCAGCTTCAGCCATGCCGTAGGCAACTGTTTTGAAGGGGTAGCTTCAGCTACGCCGTAGGCAGCTGTTTTGAAGGGGCGTAGCTTCAGCTACGCCGCAGCGAGTCTTTATAGATTTGTCATCCCGAACCGACTTTAGTCGGTGAGGGATCTGCTGTTCCCCCTTTCCCGCGAGAGCCGCATCCAAAAATCGCCCTCGAAAAATACCGCTGGCGCCGCACCTGCGGCCTGCCGGGCGCAATCTAACATCCTGGAATCATGGAGGGCACTCATCTTGAAACATCGACAGCTAGGGAAATCAGATCTGCAGGTATCGGTGATAGGACTGGGCTGCAACAACTTCGGGTATCTGGCCAACATGGACGTGGCCGCTTCGCGGAAGGTGATCGACCAGGCTATCGCGGCGGGCATCAACTTCTTCGACACTTCCGACAGCTATGGAGCTTCGGAGGAAATCCTGGGCGAAGTGCTGGGCGAGCGCCGCAAGCAGATTGTGCTAGCGACCAAAGTTGGTTCGAGGCCCAACGGCCTGGGCGAGAAGAGCGGCGCCTCGCGCGGCTACATCCTGGCCGAGGTGGAAGAGAGCCTGCGGCGGTTGCGTACCGATTGGATCGACCTCTACCAGATCCACTATCCCGATCCCAAGACGCCGATCGAAGAGACGCTGCGGGCGCTGGACGATCTGGTGAAGCATGGCAAGGTGCGCTACGTCGGCTGCTCGAATTTTAATGCGGCACAGCTGCAAGAAGCCGAGACCACGGCGAAGAAGCATCACCTGACCTGGTTTGTGTCGAGCCAAGACGAGTACAGTCTACTGGCGCGCGATGTCGAGCGCGAACTGCTGCCGCTGATCGAGAAGTACGGCATGAGCGAGCTGCCGTATTTTCCGCTGGCCAGCGGCCTGCTTACCGGCAAGCACAAGCGCGGACAGCCGGCAGCCAAGGGAACGCGGCTGGCCGAGAAACAATTCCTGGCCGACCGCTTTATGCACGAAGCGAATTACGCCAAGGTTGAGCGGCTAGAGCGTTTCGCAAAAGAGCGCGGGCACTCGCTGCTGGAGCTGGCCTTCAGCTGGCTGCTAGCGCATCCGGTGGTGGCCAGCGTGATTGCCGGCGCCACCAAGCCGGAGCAGATCGAGGCCAATGCCAAAGCTGCGGGCTGGGAGCTGAGCCAACACGATCTGGCCGAAGTGGACAAGATCACCAGCGCGAAGGAAGTGGAGACGCTGGCTTAGGGTTCGGGATGTCGGATCCCGTTCCCAAAACGGGAAAAATCTCCTTGATAAAGCACTTTAATGCTATAAAAGTGGCAACGATCGGATATTGCTCGGTTTTGGTGCAAGCGGGCGTTCCGCAGAATGCCACCGTAATCGCTCAGGGATGATGCTAGAGCCACGATCAGATACGAAATGGCCTGTAGCATGTTTTGCATGTTACGGCGCGTTATAGAGCGAATTGTGCAAACTCTTGCACACATTGCGGTCGCAACTCGATCCGGTTAGATGGCATTTAAGTGCCGACTCCTGATCGACTGGCAAATCGCGGGCTCGACAGGCAGCAGAAAAGTCGGAAAAGCAGATTCCCCTCTGGCTGAACAGCGACCAGTGCCGCCGCTCCTGCGGCTCACAATCATCTCCCGGTTGACCGGGGGCTTACGCCGCCCGGCTGACCTCATCTCGCCGCGCTGCGGCTAGCTCGATTGGTTATTCGGGTCGTTTGTCCCACCACAAATTTTCGCCCAAGTCGCGACCCAGTCTCTGAAACTCACGAGAACAGGTGCCGGCTTCAAACAGGTCGAAACTCAACTTTTTCAACCCTCTGTCAAGCGGGTAGAAGATTTCGCCGGATGAGAAAATTTCTGGCGACGGCGGCGGCATCTTTCTTCTCCCCATCGACGGCGTAGTTCATGGCCCGCATGTCGTCGGCGGTGATCTTCCCAGCCAAAGTCTGGAAGGCTCCTGCGGCGGCGGGACATTGCTGGAACATCGCCGGCCGGACGATGGGCACGGCATCGTACGGGGGAAAGTAGTGTTTGTCATCTTCCAGCACGACCAGCCCGAGCGCGGCGATCAGGCCATCGGTATTGCTGCCGGCAACCATGTCGACCGACTTGTTTTGCAGCGCGCGGTAGAGCAAGCCCAGATCCATCACCCGCGGCGCCTCGGCAAAACGCAAGCCGTAGGTGCGGACCAGACCTTGGTAACCGTCGGCTCGCTCCAGAAATTCGTAACCCACGCCCAGCCGCAACTGCGGGGCGAACGGCGCAAGCTGCGAGAGCGTCGTGATCTTCAGACGGCGCGCCTCGTCGCCACGCATCACCATGGCGAAGCTGTTGTTGAATCCCAGCGGCGGCATTACATCGAGGCCGAAGCGCTGCTTATATTCGCTCTTCACCTGCTGATATACCGCGGCGGAATCGCCTGCGGCCGCCTGCTTCAGGATGGCGGCCAGCGCGGTACCTGTGTATTCGACATAGGTATCGATGCGTCCGGCGAGGATTGCCTGCTGGCAGATATAGGTGCCGGCCAGGTAGAAGCGGCCATCGACCGGCGCGCGGCAAACGCTCTCCAGATATTGCTTCAGCAGCTCGCCCAGGATGAGTTGTTCGGTGAAATTTTTTGAGCCGACCGTGAGCTCGTGCCTGGGCATGCAGCCGCTGGCCAGGGTGAGGGACAATCCGGCGAGAAAGGTTCGGCGATCCATATTATTGCCGGTGACGAACCAGCAGCTTCTCCACGCCGCTGAGGCCGAGGTCGGCGACCAGCGCCATCAGCGCCGCCGGAATGGCGCCCGCCAGAATCACTCCGTTATCGACCATGGCGATGCCGCGAAAGATGAACTCACCCAATCCGCCGGCGCCGATGGCCGCAGCAATGGTCGCGACCCCGATGGTGATGACTGCGGCCACGCGAATTCCCGATAGCATCACCGGCAGCGCCAGCGGCAGCTCGACCTTCCACAGCAGTTGGCTGGAGGTGAGCCCCATCGCGACCGCCGCTTCCCGCACCGGCGGGCTGATGCCGGCGATGCCGACATAGGTGTTGCGAACGATGGGCAGCAGGGCGTAGAGCGCGAGCGCCACAATCGCCAGGCGCGCGGCGCTGGCGCCCAGCCAGGGCAGCGGCAGCAGCAGTCCGAAGAGCGCCAGGCTGGGAATGGTTTGAATGACGTTGGTGCTGCCCAGGATGAGCGCTTTCCACTTCGGGCGCCGGGTCAGCAGGATGCCCAGGGGCACGCCGGCGGCGATGGCCAGCAGCATCGAGATCCCTACCAGCCAGAGATGTTCGGCGGTGAGCGTCGCGACCTCGTGTTTGTGGGTGAGCAGAAAGTTCAATGCCGGCGTCTCAGTTTTTGCCAAGCCATTTCATCAATCACCAGGCTTGCGATTTGTATCAGGGCTCGGCTTTACAGACCGCTGAAAAACTCGGGTTCGACTCATCTTCGAAGGGGCGCACCTTTAGGTGCGCCGTACAAGTTCTTCATTTTTGTGATCCCGAACCGACTTCAGTCGGTTCGGGATCTGCTTTTCCAATTGCTCAGCAAAGTATTTCGCCCCGGTCTTCCAGCGGGCTTAACGAGCCGCGTGAGAATGCCCGCGTCCTACCTGCCGCCGGCTGAAGCCGGCTCGGAGAACACGATAATTAGCCAGTACGGCGTAGCTAAAGCTACGCCCCTTCAAAACACTAATTCAATAATGGCATCATCAAGCTGGGTCCCCTCCAAACGCCAGCATCGCTCAATCCCGAAATAGCTGTTGTCCGGAGCGAAAGACGTCAACATAGGCTTTCGCTGCGGCGTCTGCTGCGCTCAGAAATTCCTCGGCTCGGTAAACGGCGCGCAGCCGGCCGTCTTCCATCAGCGCAATGCGGTCGCCCAACATCAAGGCCTCTCCCACATCGTGGGTGACGAAGACCACGGTCTTGCGCAGCCTCCCCTGCAGTTGTTTGAACTCCCGCTGGACCTCGGCCCGGGTGATGGGGTCGAGCGCGCCAAAGGGTTCGTCCATCAGCAGAATCGGCGGTTCGGCGGCCAGCGCCCGCGCCAATCCCACGCGCTGCCGCTGTCCACCGGAAAGCTGATGCGGGTAACGCCCGGCGAACTCATCGCTTGGCAACCCCACCAGGGTCAACACTTCCTCCACGCGCTGCGCGATCTTGCCCGGGCTCCACCGTTCGAGCTTGGGAACCAGGGATACGTTTTCGCGGACCGTGTAGTGGGGAAACAATCCTACGTCCTGGATGGCATAGCCGATACCACGGCGCAACTTGATGGCATCCCACTCGGTGACCGAGATGCCGTCGACACGAACCTCGCCGGCTGTAGGAGTGAGCAGGCGATTGATCATTTTCAGACTGGTGGTCTTGCCCGAACCGCTGCGGCCCAGCAGCATCAAAGTTTCGCCGGGCTCGACGGCCAGGTTCATTTCCGCCAGCAGAGTCTTACCTTCGGGCAGGCGAAAACCGACGTCGATGAATTCGATAGTGGGGTTGGAGTCGTTTGGCATGTATCGCGCGACCCAGTAATGTCGCTACAGCCTATCAGAGTCGGCGATTTCGGGAGTGGGCGGCCAGCGCTGCTGAAGAACTCGAGAAATACAGTTGCTGCCGGCGGCTAAAGCCGGCTTGGTTAAAAAAAAAGCACTGGGCCGCTGGCTCTACCCGAGCCTTGACGTGATGAGTTTTTTCGGCACCCTGAGGCGTGCTCCACCCGGCGTGCAGATAACCCTGACCCGAAGACTTGACAGGTGAGGCGATCCGCAAGCTGCGGTATGCTCTCGCCATAAACACGAATGCCGGAGCAGTTCACGAAGAACTGCCCCGGCATGAAACTTATATCAGCTTGTCGGCAACTTGCAGGCGGGTGGAACTAACGTCCCCAACCACCGCCGCCACCACCACCGCCGGAGCGTCCGCGGCCGCCACCACCGCCGCCGCGTCCAAATCCGCCGCCACGGCCACCACCACCGCCCTCGCGACGGGGTCTGTCGGTCTTGGGCCGGGCTTCGTTGACGGTCAGATTGCGGCCTCCAAGATTGGTGCCGTTCAGCGCTTCCATGGCCTTGCCGGCTGAATCGTCATCGGTCATTTCGACGAACGCAAATCCTCGCGGCTGTCCGGTGTCGCGGTCGGTAACGATGCTAACCCTATCAACGGGCCCGTACGCTTCAAACATCGAGCGTACTTGGTCTTCAGTCGCATCGAAACTCAGGTTCCCCACATAGATGTTCTTCATGACTTCCTCGCTTTCGGTTGGGCCGCTTGCCGACCGATCACCTGGCTGCGCAGGCGGCGCGGATTGGGGTGTGTACGACCAAAGACTCAGCTGGACCTGCTCATCTGGTAAAAAGCGAGGGCAGCCTGTGCCACCCTCGCCTGTGTTTCGGTTTACAGAATCTGTACGTTCTCAGCCTGCCAACCCTTTGCACCGCGCTTCACGTCGAAGCTTACGGCCTGGCCTTCCTGCAGCGAACGGAAACCGTTCGACTGGATGGCCGAGAAATGGACGAATACATCTTCGCCGTTCTGACGTGAAATAAAACCAAAACCTTTAGCATCGTTAAACCACTTTACTGTTCCTTGTTCCATTTGTTTCTTCACTATCCTTGATATTGATGTTGCGTCGGTGAATCGGAAGGTTACAGGCAGACTTCGCTCGAGACAGAGGAGGGATGGCTGCTAGACGCGCCGTTCGTACATACGCAGAACAAGTATACAACAAAACTCCACTCTTCGGCGACTTATATAGGTGGCAAGTGTCGAAATTCAGACACCACCAGATTGCCGTTAGTGCCGGATTCACAATTTATTTGTGAGCTTCTACAGCCTATTCCTAACCTAGTGAAAAGCATGCTGCTTACATCAGCAGAATGAATCGCAGAAAAAGCCCGCTCTGAAGTGGCCTATAGGATCGCCACCTTGGTTGAATAGAGTCCCTGCCGAGAGATGACCGGGCGAAAGTAGAAATAGTCTTAAGCAAGGGATTTCCTTGACATTCCAGCATGCCGCAACGCAAAATTGCGGCCAACTACCAGATCAATCGGCCTTTGCGGCGATTGCATATGGTCCATCGAACAGCGCCCTTCGTACGCAGGCACGAGCTCCAATGCATCCGTACCCGGGTGGAAAGAAGGTAGTAATGCGTTCTGGAATTCGGCTGTGCCTTTTCTCGCTCACCACCGTTCTGTTGCTGTTGGTGTCGCCAGCCCTCGGTCAGCAGATCGGATTCTTTCCCAGCTTCTGGAATTCCTCACCCAGCTCGGTTAACCATCTGCGCTTCAATGGCAGCGGTCAACTCAACAACTGGGCGTCGCAGACGGTGCTGCGGCTGACAGATAGTGGTTCCGGCTCCGAGCAATCGTCCGCATTTTTCGACATTCAGCAACCGGTCACCCAGGGCTTCTCGACCTGGTTTCAGTTTCAGGTCCATAACAATGTCTGCTGTGATCCCACCGACGGCTTCGCCTTCGTTCTGCAGAACTCCAACAATACGGACAGCACTCAGGGAGCCAGCGGCCGCGGCTTAACCGCGTTGGGCGCCCCCGGTGGCGGCTTGGGCTACTCCGGCATCAACAATAGTCTGGCTGTCGAGTTCGATATTTACGACGATCCCTGGGATCCGAACTCCAACCACATCGCCATCCAGACCTGCGGCGGCAATCCGGCTCTGTTTAATTCTCCGGTACACGTTCCGGGTACCTTCACTATCGGTAATAATCACAACGTGACCAGCTGTCTTCTAAGTCAGGCGGCGATTAATACCAGCGTTGAGCAGTTGGGGGGAAGCTGCAACGAGCAGGGTTGCACCGACGGCTCGATTCATCAGGTCGTCATCGAATACAACCCACCCGCGGCCAATCAGCAACAAGGCGTGTTACAGGTGTGGCTGGATCCGGTGTTCTTTCCTGGCACCCACTATCCGGCTCTGGGGCAGCCGACGGTGCTCAGCGTGCCGTACAACATTGTCTACTCCTCAACCAATCCGAATGGCTTGGTGTTGTCCAGCACCAGCGGCGGACTTTGGGCGGGCTTCACGGGCGGCCAGACTGGCGGCGCCGGTACTACGCAGGACATTTTTGCCTGGGAGTTTACCTTGCATCAGCCCGTCCAGATCACCCTACCAATTCCTAACGGTGGCGTCGAAAATGATTTTAACTTTGGCGCACACCAGATGGGCGTTACCTACCCTTCGGGCATCAATGGTAACGGCCTCTCGATGACCGTGCTGGCGACCCCTTGGAACGAGACTACGTTTTACAACCAGCGACTGTTGGGGACTCCGTTCGCGAATGAAAACTGTATTACCTATCTGGCAACTGGCGGCGACTGCATTGTGTATAGCGTGACCTGTCAGGACCAGAACGGAAATAATGTCACCTGTCCCACGTCGCCCCAGCAAGATCCTCCCATCGCTATCTGTAGCGAGTTTGATACGGCGCAGCCGGTCGCGATCGACGAAGTGGACTTCCTGGAAGCCGAGCCGATTGGCTCCAATAACTGGTGCAGCATCTATTTCAGCTTTATGGAAAATCCGCTGGATCCGGTGGTTTCCGGAAAAGGCAGAGGATTTTCGGATATCGTCGCCACTATTACGGAAAACCGTCAGGGACCGATGTGCAATTCCAACGATGCTTTGAAGCATTGGACGCAACAGATCCAGAAGAACCTCACTCCCCAACCCGGCTTCTGCCCCGCGTTTCAACAGAACTAGCTGGGTAAGAGAATACCTAAGAGCCTCGAGGATTTTCCTCCGGGCTCTTTTCTTTTCTTGATTGCCGGTTGAAACCGAACTCCGCAGGCGTCCAGTCCCAGTTAGATCCGAGCGCCGTAGGCGCGACATAGGTTAGCCCAGCCCTATCGGGGCTGGGTCACCGGGCGAGTCGTGGCGGCGAGTGCCGTAGGCAAGGCACGAACGCGCGAAGCAGATCATAGCTCACCACAACCGGACCATCGAATGGCGTGGTTCAAGCATGCCGCGCACGCGCTCCCAGTCGGGAATTTGTCGCCCGCAAATACCAGACTGCCTGTCATTGAGCGCTCGTCTTGCGATCACAGCGTGCCGTGCCTACGGCACTCATCCTCGTTATTGCATCCTTGACCCAGCCCTGATAGGGCTGGGCTAACTTATATCGCGCCTACGGCGCTTGACCGGGCTCACGTATCGCGCTTACGCGTTCAGCCCACGTGTATCGCGCCTACGCGCTTAAGAGAAGGCAGGGCGGAACAGGTTAGAAGAGAAGCACGGCGGAATAGATTAGAACAGAAGGAATGGAGCAATAGTCCTAAAGTAGACTGCGCTGGCGGTCTTACCCGCCCTGGTAGGAATTCATTGCGTTGCGGTAGATGTCTTTCAGGTCGGAGCGTTCCAGCACCCGGCCAGCGCCCTCTTGTTTGGCAATCGTTTCCAGAATCTTCACTGCCTCGCGATAATGAGGGATAGCCTCAGCGGGTTTGCCGCTCTTGGCGATCGCGCTGCCCAGCAAGTATTGCGCCCGGGCCTGATCAACCAGCAATCCTAGTTTCTCGGCCCGGCCAACGGCGCTCTCTAACTCCTCGCGCGCAGCGTCGGCGTGATTGGTCGCCAGCAGAGCCTCTCCCAGGTAGATAGAGGCCTGCACGGATTCCGCCTTCAATCCCATGGCGTCGGCATCCTGCTTGAGTTTCTTCAGGGCGGACACAGCGGCTTGCGATCGCCCTTGTGTCACATCGAGCTTGGCAAGATTCAGATTAGCCAGCACGACCTGATCGCGCAGCTTCGATTTGCTGGCCAGCTGCAGCGCTTTCTCATATTGTTGGCGCGCATTGCCGTAATCGCCGCGGTAGAAATAGCTATTGCCGAGATAGTTCAGGGCTTCCGCCGTAATGGTATCGTTCTTGGCTTCGGGCGCGATCTTCAGCGCCTCCTCGATATTCTTCTGACCTTCGTCTTCACGGCCTACGGCAGACAAGGTGTGGCCATAGCCGGCCAGCGCCGCCTCCATCAAGTAAGTCCGGTCATTGAGCTGGCGGAAGGTATTCACCGCATCCTGCTGGGCTTTCAGCGCCGCGTCATAACGGCCCTGGGCAGCAAACAGAGCACCCATGTCGCTCGATTCCAGTGCCGCCCCGTTCTTATCTCCCGACGCGCGATGAGCATCCAGCGCCTTCAGGTACTGCGAGAGCGCCAGGTCGTACTGCCCCAACTTGACGTTCGTGAGCGCCAGATCATGCAGAGACTGGGTCGCATCGTCCAGCACCTTGAGCCGGGTCTGGATGTCGTAGGCCTGCTGGAAGTAGGTCAACGCATCCTGATATTCGCCCTTGTTGAAATGAGCATTACCGATATTCAGCAGCAGGGTCGCTTGCGAGATCTCATCTTGGGCCTCGCGCGCGATCTGCAAAGCCTCATTGGTGTACTTGAGAGCCTCGTCGTATTTGCCATGATCCAGATAGAAGGAGCCCAGGTTCATCAAGTTCGTAGTTAGCCCCTTCTTGTCGCCGATCTTGCGGTCAACCTCGACCGCTTCCTGGTAGCTGGCAAGCGCCGCCTTGGAGTCGCCCATTGCGTCCTGGACGCGGGCCATCTGCCCCAAACTCATGGCGATGCCACGCTGGTCGCCGACCTTCCTCCGGATCTCCAACGCCTGCTGGAAATTGCGCAGGGCGTCGTCAGGCTTGTTCAGGTCCACGTAGGCAATGCCTAAAGCCTGCAGGATGCTGCCTTTTTCTTCCTGGTTATCAAACTGAATGGCCAGGCTCAGGGCCTTATTCAGAGGTTCCAGCGCCGACTGCGGGTCGTTCGCCTCGATATCGACCCGGCCGCTGGCCAGCAGGGCAGCAACATATTTCGGATCAGCCGACAAGCACTTTGGATAGATACTGCTTGGCCTCAGCATAGTTAGCGGCGTCTTCGTAGAGCTTGGCCAGGGCAAATTGCGTTTCGGTATCGTCGGGATTGATTTTGAGCAACTGCTGATAGGCCGCGATAGCCTTGTCATTGTCATGCAGAATGCTGGCATGATTGGCCTGGATCAGATAGCGATCCTGGGCGGGCAGATTGTCGCTCAGCACCACCGCCCGGCGCGAGGCCTGCTCGGCTTTGTCGTCGTAGCCCAAAGCGGCATAGGTCTGCGCCAGCTTGGAGAACGCCATGGCGAAGCTGGGATCCTCGGTGGTGGCTTGTTCGAATTTTTCCACCGCCTGGGTATTGTCGCCGGTGCGCAGCAGTTGCGCTCCTTCGTCATAAGCGCGCAGCGCCGGCACCGACTTGGTCATCACCCGCTGCGAGTGCGACTGCAACTCCTTCAGCACCTCGGGCGTGGGAGCCAGCTTCTCGCGAAGATCGTCGGCCAGCTTGTCGAGGGAAGTCAGCAGCTGCTTCTCGCCGGCCACATCGGCGTTGACCGAAGTGTTGCGGTCGTTGGCCAGATCAGCCACGGTCGCGCTGATCCGTACCTGGTCGCCGATTTTCTCGAATTGGCCGAATACCACAGTGTCGGCATGGGTGAAGTCGGCAACGCGCTTCACGGTTTGCAGATCAAGTTGCGATGCCGGGGAAACGCGCAGGTCAGTGAGCACTTGCTGCAAGCGGTCAGGTGAAACCATGCGCAGATGCGCCGACTGTCCGATGTCGGTGTTCAAGGTTTCCGCAATGCTCGATCCCATCCAATTCAGGCTGGAATCGCCGGACGCGTTATAGAACGGAAGAATGGCCAGTGAGGTCACCGGACCTTGCGTCGCCTGCGTTTCTCCGCCGGGATGGACGCGCGAACGAACGCCCACGACAGCGCCAATCCCCAGCAGCACAGCCGCGACTCCGATCGCCAGCCACTTCCACGGGAAAGGTCGCACCGCACCCGGAGCGCCCATCTCCGGGCGAGACAATGATGGGTGGCTGATCCGCGGCTTGTTTCCCTGCCAACTTTGCAGATCCGCCGCCAGTTCCTCGACCGAGGCATAGCGGGCTGCGGAATCCCGCTCCAGACACTTGCCAACAATCTCGCTGAGCGCCGGAGGGATGGCCGCATCCACTTCCACCAGGGGCACAGCCCGCTCCTGGGTGCGTTTCACCAGGCTGGCGATGGCGCTCTCCGCGTGAAAGGGAACAACCCCGCTCAACAGCTCATAGAAGATCAGGCCAACGGCGTATTGATCGGAACGGGCATCCAGTTCCTTGCCCATCGCCTGTTCGGGCGACATGTATTCCATGGTTCCGATCATCATGCCGGTTTGGGTCATGCCGTCGCCCTCGACGGTTCTGGCCAAACCGAAATCCATGATGACCACCCGCCCGGCCTGATCGCGCATGATATTGCTGGGCTTCAGGTCACGATGGATCACGCCTTCGGAGTGAGCGGCGTGCAGCCCGGCACACACCTGCAGCATGATGGCGACCGCTTCTTCCGGCGAGACTTTTCCCCGGCTCGTCAGGATGGTGCGCAAGTCCTCACCCTCGATAAATTCCATGGTGATGAACTTCACGCCATCAGCTTCGTTCAGGTCGTAAATGCGGATGATGTTCTTATGGGTGACTTGCCGGGCGAGCACCAGCTCCTGCTTGAAGCGCGCCAGGATGGCAGGATTCCCCGCCAGATCGGGACGAATCACTTTCAGACCGACTACCCGCTCCACTTCCATGTCGCGGGCTTTGTAGACCGCGCCCATGCCGCCCATGCCGAGCATCTTGTGGATCTCGTAGCGGCCGCCCAGAACGTCGCCTTCGTGAAAAATCGTGGCGCCGATATGCGAAAAGATGGGATGGGGCGGCGAACCTGGTTCCCCTCGCGAGCCGCCCGGGGTAACCATGGTTACGGCATTGGAGGGATCGCTTTTCGGAGCGGATGAGGCTACCGGTGGACGAGGCGGCGGCCCGGTACCGGCAGAGGTAAGATCTGTAGCGTCAACGCCGGGAAGAGTTCTGGCCTCTGAATTCAGCGCAGGTTTGGGCATCGCGGCTGAACTGTCCCCGCTGGATACAGCAATACCCTCCTGCGCTCTGCGCGCAGCTCCTTCTTGCTCCCCAGCCATCGCCTGCCTACCTCGAGGCCCGGGCTCGGTGTGTGGAGGGAGACTCCCACCCAGAGCCATCTATCTGCAGAGTATACCTTGATTTGCGCTATTTCCGGCCATATTTCGGACCGGGGTTTTCCGAAAGCAAAGCCGGCACCCTGGTTCGGTGCCGGCTGCTCCAAGGTCGCCTAAACTCAGTGACCGTAATTGGTGACGCTCGGGTACGGCTGGGCCGACCCGAAGACTGTGGTGAAATCAATCCCCACCAGGCCGCTCTTGGCTCCGGTGGTTCCCGAGGCGCCTGAGCCCAGAACGTACAGCACCGACACCTCCAGCGGATTGTTGGGATCGTTCGTGCTCACCACAAATCTTCCAAAGGCCGCAGCCTGGGTCGAACACGCCTTGGAACCAGAAGTGTTCCCGCAGTTATACGGGCCAAAGAAGTTCTGCTCCGGCTGCGGTCCGTCGGGTCCGCTGGATTCGTAGTTCACGCTGAAGATTCCGCCAGGGGGCGGAGTCGTGGCCACGTCCACCTGGTTGGTCACGTCGGAGGTCACCGGATTGCTCGTGCTTCCCAGATAAGCGCCCAGCAAGGAGGCGATCGTGAACCCGCTTTGCGGCACGTTTTGTTGCTGGAACGAACCCGACGTCACCGAAGGATCGGTTCCCACCACGAATCCCTGGTTGGTATTTATCAGATACCAAACCGGCTGATACGTACCCAGACCGGTGACGGTAACTCGACCGCAGGTGGTGGTAAATCCAGGACACGTGGGATCGACGTTGTAGGTTCCGCTGTAGCTATTCTGCGTAACCGTGCCGCCGTTGTTCTCGTCGGTAAAGAAGCCCGGCAATCCGTCCGTGCCCGCTCGCGAGATATTTCCCATGCCGTCGAACGTTGCCACGCCGACCGAAACATCGGGAGCCTGGACGCTGTTCAAGGCATTCAACTGCATGACCGCCTGTCCCTTAAGCGAGGAATTGCCTAAAGAACCGCCGCCGGTAGTTCCACCCGCTCCTTGTTGCAGGATCGTCATCAAGGTCGCCGGCCCGCCACTGTCCATCTCTACCGCGATCAACTGGGTGGCACTTACAACGTAATAGGTGTAGTTGGTGGTCCCTGCGGCAGTCGTCAGTTGAGCAGTTCCCCGACCGGTGGTCGAGTCCAGCGGCGTGGCTACCATAGTGCCCGAGGTGATCGGGACGGCGCTGCCTACGGTGCCGCCGTCATTGGTGTCTTCTTCACCTCCGGTTACCGCCAACGCGCTACTGACAGCGATGGCGCCAGCCGATCCATAGCGATTCCCGGTCGCGTCCGTGCCAAACGCACCAAACGCATAACTGACGCCCGCCGTCGGCAACGAGGTCGTGGTTTGTTTGGTGATCAATCCCGAGCCGTAGAACCCTATATCTTTCATAATGATTTGGGTGCTGCCGGCGGTAGACACGATCATGTCATAGGTGCGCGTGCCAAATGAGCCTTCGTTCAAAGTCATGGTGCCCAGATTGGTGCCCGAGGGAATGGTGTAGGTTCCGGTCAAGGGGGTGTCGGATATCAGTCCGCCCGGACTACTCTGGTCAAAGACACCGCTGGTAATGTTTCCATTGCCGTCGGCGACAATATTTCCCACCATGTAAAACGGCTGGTACGGCTGGCTCGGCGAGCTTTGATAGAACCCGTTGAGCTGGATAACGTAGGGACCTTGCAATCGACCGGTGATGACGATGGTGAACGCCGCCGTCGCGGTCTCCGAAGCGCTGTCGGTCGCCTGAATGGTGAAGTTGAAGGTTCCCGCGGTAGTAGGAGTTCCGCTGATGGTGCCGGCCGTGTTGCCGCTGGCGGTCAGGGTCAAGCCGTCAGGCAACGCACCGAAAACCACGTTGTAGGTGTAAGGCGGAAGTCCGGCGGTGGCCGTAACCGTGGCCTGATAGTTATTCCCCACGACTACCGAGGGTAAAGCCACGGACGCGAAGCTCAACGCGGCATTCATGGTGATGCTGGTCGTGGTGGTGTTATAGGCCGCGGTCGGCGTCTGCGAGTCAACTACTTTGACCCCGAAATTGTAAGTATTCGGATAAGTAACATTGGGATCCACAGTGGGCGTGCCGCTAATGTCTCCATTGGACTGCAACGTCAAGCCCGGGGGTAAATTGCCTACGACCAGCGTCCAGGTATAAGGGGTTTGACCTCCGGAGGCGAGCAAAACCTGGTTATACGGGACCCCGATCGCTCCCTGATTCAAGGTGAACTGGTTGATCACCAAAGCGCCTGGACCACTCTGCGGTGCGTGCGAGGCGCAACCGCTTATGAGTGCACACATCAAAATTGCCAAGACAATTGGCGGAAAAGGTTTGAGCCCTTTCATGGATCTCCTTGTGGTATCGGAAGCTGGATTTTGGACGCTACTCAGGGGGACCGGCCCGCCAAACGGCGCGCAGGCCTTCGATGCATAATGCCATTCGGCAAGACCACGAACCATGGGCGACCGCAAAGTGCGTATAGGGTAGCAGAGTAATCGAACCATAACCAAATGCAAGCTCTTTTTTCCCCTACGAAGCTTGCCCAGTGGCGTTTTGGAACCGCCGTTCCCACTTTGGGTTTCATGCGCCGGTTTCGCTCCCCTAGGGCCCCTCTGCTATTCTCATCGGTTCCTTCGGAGGGCATCGCCTTGAGCCTCAGGGTAGTTCTACTTTCATACAGCTTGTTCGCCGCGACCGCGTTCGCTCAGCAGTCCGCGCCTCAGAGCGGGAATCCCGCCGCCACTCCCCCTACCACCCAGATGTACGTCGAGCCCATGCTGGCCTACACGCCCAGCCTCGATGTCACCGCCATGGACCGCTCGGCGGACCCATGCGTCGATTTCTACCAGTATTCCTGTGGGGGCTGGCAGAAGAACAATCCCATCCCTCCCGACCAGACTTCGTGGAGCGTCTACGGCAAGCTGTATGAAGACAATCTGAACTATCTGCGCTCGATTCTGGAGCAGGCCGCCGCGGCCAAAGATCGCGACGCCGTCACCCAGAAGATTGGCGATTACTATGCCGCCTGCATGGATGAGACCATGATCGAGAAACGCGGCGCCAAGCCCATCTGGCCCGAGCTGGTTGAGATTCAGGGCGTCAAGAACGCCTCCGAGCTGGCTCCCTTAGTCGCTCGCTTGCACATTGCCGGCGATCCCGTCATCTTCGGCAGCGGCTCAGAGCAGGATCCCGACAACTCCGATGCCATGATCGTTGGCCTCTCGCAAGACGGCCTCGGCCTGCCCGATCGCGACTACTACACCAGGGACGATCCCAAGTCGAAGGAAATTCGCGTGCGCTACCTCGAGCATGTGCAGAAGATGTTCGAGTTGCTGGGCGACTCGCCGGACGTGGCCAGGAAAGAGGCGGCTACGGTGATGCGCATCGAAACCGGCCTGGCCAAGGCGTCGCTGACTCGGGTGGATCAGCGCGATCCCTACAAAGTTACCCACAAGATGAAAGTGGGCGAGCTGAATGCGCTGGCCCCCAACTTCAACTGGAGTGCCTATTTTTCCACCAGCCAAGTACCGGCGTTCGAGGTTCTGAATGTCGAGTCGCCCGACTTCTTGAAGGAAGTGAATAAGCAACTGACGACCACCTCGCTGGACGATTGGAAAAGCTACCTGCGCTTCCATGTGGCGAACTCGGAGGCGCCCTATCTCTCGTCTGCCTTCGTCAATGAGAATTTCGATTTCTACCGCAAATATCTGCATGGGGCCAAGGAGCTGCAGCCGCGCTGGAAGCGCTGCGTGGAGTACGTCGACGATCAGCTGGGTGAAGCGCTGGGGCAGGAATACGTCCGCAAGACGTTTCCGCCGGAGTTGAAAGCGGCGACCTTGCAGATGACCCAGCAGATCGAAGACGCCATGGCGGCGCGCATCCAGCAACTGGATTGGATGAGTCCCCAGACCAAGCAGCAGGCGCTGAACAAGCTGCACTCCATCCGCAACAAGATCGGTTATCCCGACAAGTGGCGCGACTATAGTTCGGTGGTCATCACGCGTGACGATTTCTTCGGCAACGCCGAAAATGCCGAGGAATTCGAGAACCATCGCGAATTCAACAAGGTGGGCAAGCCCACCGACCGCAGCGAGTGGGAGATGACGCCTCCTACCGTCAACGCTTATTACAGTGGACAGATGAATGACATCAACTTCCCCGCCGGCGTTCTGCAGCCGCCGCTCTACGACGCCAAGCTGGACGACGCGCCCAACTATGGCAACACCGGCTCGACCATCGGACACGAGTTGACCCACGGCTTCGACGACGAGGGCCGCCAGTACGATGCCAAGGGCAATTTGAAGGACTGGTGGACCACGCAGGATGCGGCCCAGTTCGTGAAGCATGCGGACTGTGTCGTCGATCAATATGCGCGGTACATCGTGGTAGACGACATCCACATCAACTCGAAGCTGACCGAAGGTGAGGACGTGGCTGACCTGGGCGGCTCGATTCTGGCCTACATCGCCTGGAAGAATGCAGACAAGAGCCAGCAGCTAGCGGACCGCGACGGCTTGACCCCGGACCAGCGCTTCTTCGTGGGCTTCGCGCAGTGGGCCTGCGCCAACGAGCGTCCGGAAGACATGCGCGCCCGCGCGATTACCGATCCGCACTCGCCGCCCAAGTATCGCGTCAACGGCGTGGTAGTGAACATGCCGGAGTTCGGCACGGCGTTCAGCTGCAAGCCCGGCTCGCCCATGGTTAAGCCCGCGGACAAGGTGTGCAAGGTGTGGTGAGTTGCGGTGGAGGCGCTGGCCTTTAGAGACTGTGTCGCAACCGGTGTCGCCGCTCTGCGGCTTACAATAATCTCCCACTTGAGCGGCTTTCAATTACCCACAAGTCTGGCTGGATGGGTCGGGGGTGGGCGGTTTGTGAAATAGGTTCAGCCTCAGGGTAAGCACTTATGCGACAGGCATAGCGGATGCTGAACTGCCGTCATGAACGAACAGCAGGGACGGTTGAGGTGGGCTGAGCAAGATCTCGGCTGCACGACTTCCCGGAGCGATGTCTGGATTGATCAAGAACTTGCGGACTCCCAATTCAGAGATGTGCGGCTGGGCAAGCGATTTCGCAAGCTTCTACAGCAGTTCTCCGACGGCCTAGGTGGAAGCATCCCATGGGTTTGCCAGGATTGGGCGAACACCAAGGCTGCCTATCGTTTTTTCTCGAACGGCAAGGTTAGCGAAGAAGAGATCTTGGCCGGACATTTTCCGTCCACCCGTGAGCGATTTGCCGCCAGCGACGGGCCGGTTCTGATTCTTCATGACACGACAGAGTTCATTTACCGGCGTGACGATGTGACCGCTGTGGGGGTTCTTCACGACTCAACCGCGGGCCGGGACAATCTGGGCCGTGTGCGCCACCATACCGTCTGCGGCATCTCTATGCACTCCAGTCTAGCGGTCACCTTGGCAGGTCTGCCGCTGGGTCTGGTGGCCATCAAGTTCTGGACCCGAGACAAGTTTCATGGCTGCAATGCCTTGAAGAAGAGATCAACCCCACCCGCGTCCCCATCGAAAAGAAGGAGAGCGTCCGCTGGTTGGAAAACCTGAGGCAGTCCAGCGCCCTGTTGAATGATCCCCAGCGCTGTGTCCACATCGGCGATCGCGAGAGCGACATCTACGAACTGTTCTGCACCGCCCAGCAGATGGGCACCCACTTTCTGGTGCGCACCTGCGTCGACCGCCTCGCCGGAGACGGTACCAGCACGATCGGCAAGGAGATGAAGCAGGTGCGCGTTCAAGGCCTGCACCGCATACAGGTCAGAGACAAAAAAGGCGAGTTGTCCGAGGCCGTGTTGGAGATTCGCTACTGTCGTCTCGTAGTTCTTCCGCCCATGGGCAAGCAAAAAAACTACCCGAAACTGATTCTCACCGCCATCCACGCTCAAGAACGAGGCAGGCCGCACGGACGGGACAGAATCAACTGGAAACTGCTCACCGACCTGCCGGTGTGTTCGCGCCAAGAGGCCGTTGAGAAACTGGTCTGGTATTCCATGCGATGGAAGATCGAGACGTTCCACAAGATCCTGAAGTCCGGCTGCAAGGCAGAGCAGGCGAAGCTGCGAACGGCGGAGCGGCTGGTAAATCTGTTGGCGGTCCTCTGCATCCTGAGTTGGCGAATCTTCTGGATGACCATGATCAACCGCGCGGCACCCGAGGCTCCACCGGAACTGGCATTCACCAGGATAGAGCTTCGGCTGCTCGATGCACTGGTGAAAGACAAGCCTACCCGCAGGCGCAAAGAGACACTCTCCACTTATCTAACCAAGGTGGCACAACTCGGGGGCTATCTCGCTCGTGCTACCGATTCTCCACCCGGCAACTTGGTCATGTGGAGAGGCCTGTCCCGTCTCACTGATATCGAACTGGGGGCAACCATCGGTGCTGACTTTATGGGTAATTGAAAACTTGAGCGGGGGCTTACGCCGCCCGGCTAACTTCATCTCGCCGCATTGCGGCTAGCGTGGTCGGCTATTCCACCCTTTGTTCCACCATAAAATTTCCTCTTGGGTTGCGACACAGTCTCTTTAGGCCAGCGATATTTGCAGCTCCCTCGAGAAACGGCTGAACAGGCCGCGGCTTCGGCGTCGAGTAGACGCATACTTTTTATCCTTGTCATCCCGACCGGAGCGCAGCGGAGCGGAGGGACCTGCGGTTGTCCCCGCGTGGAACCTGCGCGTAGCGTTAGCGCCATACTTTCGCTCGCATCACGTCGAAGTGGTGATCGTAGGTCCAGATCTCGACCTTCAACCGCGCGCCCAAGGCAGCCAACGTGGCGTCGAAGAGGCTTATGGACTGGTCGGGTAAAGCGGAAAGCCTCATGATTCCGTCGAGATAGTCTTCCACAGAAGGACTAGCGGAAGTGCTGCTCTTCATAATCTCGTCCAGCCAGACGGACGCGGTTTGCCGTCCCAGTCGTCGCAACACCAGCGCATGCGCCTCCAAGAGTGTGGGATAGGCAATGACGACATCGCGTTTCTGGCGAGCGAGCCGCTTCAGTTCTTCCTGAGCGCGCCCATGGTGAATGTCATCAGGATCGACTGCGGCGTAGAGTGGGCCCGTATCCGCGAGGACTGCCCGAGTCATGGCTCGGCAAAGTAACGGTCATGTTCGACACTGACATCTTTCAGACCGCTTCCGCGTTTTGCAGGAGTGATGCGCAAAGGTCCGCGGACCCGGAGATAGCCACGTTGCGTCAAGAACTGGCGCAAGGCCGATTGAACAACAACGGTCAGCGTGGGGCGAGCTTCCTGGTCACGAACATAGCTGTCAACAGCGTCAGCCAGGTCGTCCGGAATTGTCACGGTAGCGCGTTTCACATCCTTATCATATCACCAATTGGTGAAGTTGGTGCTATTCAAAGAATTTCATCAATCCTCGCGCCGGCAAATCCGGCACGATGAACTTCCCCCTAGCACCACTGAGCACTTCGGCGGCGGAGTAGCCGCTGCGCACCGCGCCTTCCATGGTGGCGGGCCAGCCGGTGGCGGTCCAGTCGCCGGCCAGCAGCAGACGGGGCCACGGCGTGGTGTGCGGCGGACGAAACGCGTCGCTGCCCGGTGAGGGCGAGAACGATGCATGAACTTCTTTGATCACCGTAGCCTTGGTCAGCTGAGCGTCGCGCACCACGGGAAAAAATTCCGCCAGCTCGCGCACCGCCAGGTCGATAATCTCTCCGCGCGGCTTGTCGACCAGCGTCTTCGACGAGCTGACCACCAGCTCGACATAGCTTCCCGACTCAGCTGAATCCCGGCGCGTGGCCAGGATCTTCGACTTGTGAAACATCCACTGGATGGTGCGCTCCAGCAGCACCGCATGTTCCAGCGGCGTGATCTCGCGATCGAACCACAAGTGGATTCCGGTGATCGGAGAGCTCTCAAAACTGTTCGCCTTCTGGCGCAACGCCAGCATCTCAGGCACATCGGGCAGCAACTTTTCTACCGTGTTAAACGGGGTGGCCAGAATGGCATAATCGGCGCGAATCTCTTCTCCGCTGACACGCAGTAGAACTCCCTCAATGTCAGAGGTGATAGATTCGACCGGCGCACGTAGATGGACCTTGCCGCCATGTCCCTCAATGTAGGATGCCGCTGTTCCGTAAAGCTGCGACAGCGGCACTGCGGGAACACCCATGCGGCCGGCTTCGGCCGATTTCAGAAAGGAATCGCGAAACACCAGCGCGGCGTACGGGATCGACACGCGGTCCAGCTCCTCATTCAGCGCGCTGATCAGCACCGGCGCCCAGAAGCGCTCGATCGCCTGCCGGGTCTGCCCGTGACGCTCCAGCCAGGCCTGAAAGTTTTCGCCATTGTCGTGCGGCAGCGCGGGCGTCAAGGCCAGCATGGCACGCGCAATTGCCAGCTTGTCCTTCAGATCCAGAACCGACGACGCCAGAAACGAGGGCGCCGCATGCAGCGGTGCAGGCAGCGCGCCCGGCTTCAGGGTCGACGACTTGCCGCCGGGCAGAATAAACGTGATCTCGTCGTACCAGCGAATCTGCTGTTCAACTCCCAGGCGGCGATAGAAGTCGATGAGATTGGTGCAGCAGCCCAGCAGCACATGCTGGCAGTTGTCGACCACCTCGCCGGTGCCGGGCAGTTCATAGGACGACGCCCGACCTCCGAGGTAAGGACGCCGCTCGAACAACTCAACCTGGTATCCGGCGTCGGCCAGCGCGCTGCCCGCCGACAGGCCTGCCAGCCCACCGCCGATAATGGCAACCGTTCCCAGTGATGGTTTGTCGTGGGTGGCCATTATGTGAATCGCAGAAATCCTCGGGCCATGACGGTGAGCTTCTCGGCAGTGCTGAGCCGCACCCGCTCGGAAAAGACGTCGTAGTTGCGGGCGATGATGCGCTCCAGCAGGCGGCGATAAATTTCCACCAACGTCCAGAGCGCAGGCTGGCTGTCTTCGTCGATCAGCGGCAGCAGGTCTTCGGCCGAGCGGTAGAAGCCACGCGCCCGCAGTGCCTCGAATTCCAGCACCGGACGCAGCGACTCGCGCGCCGAGCCATTGGTGAGGGCGTGCACGTCAATGCCGAAGCGGGCAAAATCTTCACGCGGCAAATAGACCCGACCCAGGGACGCGTCTTCTTTCACATCGCGCAGGATATTGGTCAACTGAAACGCGACGCCGGTTTCCTCGGCCAGCTTTTCCGCGCGCGGATCGCGATAGCCGAAGATGCGGATGCACACCAGCCCGACCACCGACGCCACGTGGTAGCAGTAGTCATAAAGCTGATCGAAGGTTTCGTATTGCAGTTGAGGGGGCTGGCTCTCTGCTGTGGCCGAAGCCGGCTCGGGCACATCCATCTCGGTCCCGCGCACCAGCTTCTCCAGCAACTCCAGCGGGATGTTGAAGCGCTTCTGCGAATCGGCCAGGGCGAACAGCACGGGATCGTCGGTGCGCTCGCCATCGACCACGCGCCGCAGCGCATTCATCCACTCATCCAGCTTTTCGCGGCGCTGCTGGGCGGGGATCGAGGGGTCGTCGGAGATGTCGTCGGCGTGGCGCATGAAGGCGTACACCGCCGACAGCGCGTTGCGCTTGCGCGCCGGCAGCACCAGGAAGCCGTAGTAGAAGTTCTTGGCCGCCGAGCGCGCGATGTGGCGACAAACGCTGTAGGCCGCCCGCAACTGGAGCGGGTGCTGGCTCACAACACCTCGCTCGGGAGGGGTTTTTCACCACGGAGGCACGGAGGCCACGGAGTCAAAAAAGAAATCAACTCAGTTGTCTCCCTTCCTCTGTGGTGAATTGATGGCGTTTCGGCAGTACTTTTCCTGCAGCCGCCCTAGCCAGCAGCCACAGTTTACGCGGCTTGGAAATCGCCGGGCGGCTCTTCAGAACGTCGTAGCCTTGCTGCTCGATGGCATTCAGGATTTCCAGCCCGCCGCGGCTGAACAACTCGATATCGAGGGCCAGATGCTTGTCGACTTTGCCGGCCAGCGGCAAGCCTTTGGCGAACCAATCACGGGCGCGCGCCACTTCAAACTTCATCATCTCCAGAAACTGTGGCGTGGCGTGGCGCTCGGCGATGTCGTTTTCGCTCACGCCAAATTTCGCCAGGCTGTCCAGCGGAAGATAGACTCGGCCCTTGCCGTAATCCACCGCAACATCCTGCCAGAAGTTCGCCAGCTGCAGCGCGGTGCAGGTGTAGTCGGAAAGCTGCTGCCGCTCGGCATCGCGATAGCCGCAGAGGTACAGCACCAGATGCCCCACCGGATTTGCGGAATTCTTACAGTAGCCGAGCACGTCATCGAATGTGGGATAGCGGGTGACGGTCTGGTCCTGACGAAACGCGGTCAGCAGATCGGCGAAGGGCGCGCGCGGAATATCGCACTCGCGAATGCTTTCCCGCAAAGCGATGAACACCGGATGCCGGGGAGCGGCGAGATTGCGTGCGGCGGCATCTGTGTCTTGAAGGGGCACGCCTTCAGGCGTGCCGGTAAAGCCCACAAGAACCTCCGGCTTCAGCCGCTGAGGATCCAGGCTGAGATAGGTCGCATTCAGCTCGGCTTCCCACTCGTCCATCAGCGCCAGCGATTGCTGGGGATTGCCGACTTCATCGCCCAGGTCGTCGGAGATCCGGCAATAGGCATAGACGTTATAGAAGTGCTGATGGAGATGCTTCGGCAGAAACCAGGTGACCACCGAAAAGTTTTCGTAATGCGAATGCGCCAGCCGCGAGCAGTATTGCTGCGCTTCGGCCAAGGACGGGGCGCGGTCGGGAATGGCGTACTCCGGCGGCAAGGCTTGCCAGCCGGCCACGGCAGCTGAATCCTGCGGCGCGAAATGCAACCCCTTGTCGGTCGGAACAGAAGACATTACAAGAATTGTAACGGGTATTGCCCCGCCCTAGCCAAAGGAGGGCCGGGACGGGCATGCAGCTACCGGTAACCGGGGAGCGACTTACGGCGTGATCTCCCACAGCGTGCCTGCATTTTGAGACGAGCCGCCGGAATAGCACGCTCCGTACACGTTTCCCTGCGCATCGACTACCACGGTGCCCTCTGGAGTGCTGCCGGACGCGCCGCCAAAACTGAAGCTCCCGATGGTCGCATAGCTCCAGGCGCCGTTCGAGCGGGTCAGCTTATACACGGCTCCATATCCGTAGACTCCACCGTTTTGAGAGCCGCCATAGATGTTGCCGGCTGCGTCCATCGTGGGCGCATTGGGGAATGACGCCCCACTGCCGGTAAAGGTGTAGGAAACGGTGAAGGTCCAGCCGCCGCCTTGATATGGGGTCAACTCAAAAATCGTGCCGGCGCCAAATTCTCCCGGGCCGCTGGAAGCCGCGCCGTACAGATTGCCTTCGCTGTCGAAAACCAAGCCGGCGGGATTGCCGCCGTCGGGGCCATCGGTAAAAACGTGGAGGATGGTCTCCGTCCAGCCGGAGCCGGAGGGCGACATCTCGAAGACCGTGCCGCAAGTCGGTTTCGAATAACAGTAGTAACTGCCGCCCACAGCGGTGGTGCCGTAGAGATTCCCGGCCGAATCGATTAGCAGGGCCGAGTCAGGCGACGCGCCGTCACCTGCGCCTCCCTGGAATGAGTGCAGCGTGGTCTTCGTCCAGGTGCCATTGCCGTTCGGGCTGAGTTCGAAGACGGTACCACAACCGACTTCGCAGGATCCGGTTCCACCGCCGGCCGTCGTGCCGTACAGGTTGCCGGCGCGATCGAACACCAAGTCGCCCACGGGATAGGCTCCATCGGCCAACGAGGTGAAACTGTACAGAATGGTCTCGCGCCATGGACACGAGACGCTGGCGCAGGAATGCGCAGGGGGTTGGAGCTTGAATACGGTTCCGCAGCACCCATTGGCTCCGCCCTGATAGGTGGTGCCATACAGAGCGCCGTCCGGCCCAAAGATAACGCGCGACTCGGGGCCTTGCCCATCCGGCAAACTGCCGAAGCTATAGATCGGCGTCTCGATCCAACCGGAGCCGACACGCGTCATCTTGAAGACGACGCCGCAGCCTCCGTCGAAACACTGCTCGTTCAAGGGTCCGCCGGCGTAAGCCGTGCCGTACAGATTCCCAGCGGCGTCCGGAGTCAGGCCGGCCGTGGGATGCCCGCCGTCCCGGCCCCCAGTGAAGGTGTGCACCACCGTCTGCGCGTGCGCGCTCAATCCCGCCAGGAAAAAGAGCGCCAGGGTTGCGGCTATGACGGCACATTGCCGCGAAGAACGGTTACGATTCGGATGCTGCTCATCTCGCTTCACAAAACACCTCCAAGAATCTATTGGTATCGACCGCTTCTGACACTGACAACGGCTTTTACGGCGTGATCTCCCACAGGGTGCCGTAGCCACCAGTACCTCCGTCGGACGTGGTGCCGTACATGTTTCCGCTGGCGTCAAAGGTAACGGCGCCGAACGGGAAGCATCCGTCGATGCAGCCAACAAATTGGTAGAACGGGCTATAGGTCCATTGATTGCCCGAGGGCGTCAGCTTGAAAATTTCGCCAACGCGGTCGTCACCGCCGGTAGGCAGCGGACCGTAAAGGTTGCCCTGGGAGTCGAGGGTTGGTCCAACATCGGGCGTGGCCTCCTGTTCCCCGAACATTTGCAATACGCTGAAGGACCAACTGCCGTTCTGCGGCGTGAGCTCAAAGGCGACGTTGGTGCTGTCATCAACACCGCCAGTCATCCCGAACAGGTTGCCATGCGCGTCCATGACAAGACCGCCGGCTCCCGGGCCGGTGTCGCTGGTGAAGGAATAGAGGGTGGTCTCGCTCCAACCCGATTGCGTGGGTGACAACTCATACACGGCGCCGAGGCCGTTCGCGCCGCCTGAACTGGTGGTGCCATAGAGATTGCCGGCCTGGTCGAAGATGACTCCGGCATAAGGACTTCCGCCGTCGCTCTGACCGGTGAAATTCCACAGCACGCTCTCTGTCCAGCCGCTGCCGGATCGAGTCAATTTGAAAACGACGCCAGAGCCAGAGTTCCCGCTGTTGACAGTTGTGCCGTAAATGTTGCCAACTTGGTCGAAGGTCAAGTCGCCAAAGAACGGCACACCGCCATCCGCGCCGCCGGTAAAGCGGTAGAGCACAGTTTCGACCCAAGGGCACAGAACGGCTTTACAGGCGGTTGGCGGAGGTTGCAGACTGAAAACGGTTCCCTTGTTCTGAATTCCGCCGAGGGAGGTTGTTCCGTAAAGCAGGCATTGGGGCCAAAAAAGCACCCTGGCAATCGGATCGTTTCCATCATCTTGCTGTGAGCCAAAGCTATAGATGGGTGAGAAGACCCAACCTTCTCCCTCGCGGGCGAGACGGTAGACCATGCCGTTTTGGTGGCTGCCACCGAATTCCGTGGTGCCGTAGATCCGGCCTTGTTGATCGAGCGTCACGCCCGCAAGAGGTGTGTCGCCACCGATGCCCCCGGTCAAGTTGTGCAGCACGGTCAGGGTCTGCGCCTGGGCCACGACGGACGCCAAGCAAAGCACGAAACAGGCTGCGATCTGAGCGATTGCCGGGCCGAAATTTTTTTGTGTGCGCATCATAAAATCCTCCTTGGGTCGGCCGATGTTGACGTTCTGATTCGGTCCAAGCGCTTCCCGATAATTAATTCACTGGCAACTCTTACGGCGTGATCTCCCACACGGTGCCCCCGCCACCGGTGCCTCCAGCCAACGTGGTGCCGTACATATTTCCGCTGGCGTCAAAGATAACGGCGCCGACGGGAACGCATGGGTCATCGCAGTTATCGAACTGGTAGAACGGGCTATAGATCCATTGATTGCCCGAGGGCGTCAGCTTGAAAATCTCGCCCGCGAAAGCCTGGCCGATGGTAGGCACCGGTCCGTAGAGGTTACCCTGTGAGTCGAAGGTTGGCGGTGCAACCGGTGCGAGGTACTCATTCCCGAAGTTTTGCAACAGGGTGAAGGACCAACCGGTTTGCAGCGTGAGTTCATAGGCGGCGGCGATGCCTCCGTCAAGACCGCCGGTAATACCGAAGAGGTTGCCGTGCGCGTCCATAATGGGAGCGCCAGCTCCAGCGCCATTTTCGCCGGTGAAGTCATAGAGGGTCGTCTCGCTCCATCCCGACTGCGTGGGTGACAACTTGTACACCGTGCCCTCAGTCGTGCCATAGAGATTGCCGGCGGTGTCTAAAGTCACTCCGCCATAGGGACAGCAGCCGACGCTGCCACCGAAGTTCCAAACCACGCTCTCCGTCCAGCCACTGCCGGATCGAGTGAGCTTGAAAAGGACGCCTTCTCTCGAACTGCCGCCACCGTAGGTGGTTCCGTAGATGTTGCCGGCCGGGTCGAAGACCAGGTCGCCGAATTGTGGATATCGCGCCATCGGCGCCCCCGGTAAAGCTGTATAGGATGGTCTCAACCCAGGGGCAGAGGGTTGTGGTACACGTAGTTGCCGGAGGTCGCAGGCTAAAAACCGTTCCATAGCCTACGGCGCCGCCGTAGGAGGTGGTCCCATAAAGCAGGCCATCCGGGCCAAAAATTACCCTGGCCTCCGGATAGATTCCATCATGATCTGCCAGCGTCCCGAAGCTGTAGATGGGTGACAGGACCCATCCCTCGCCCTGGTGGACGAGACGGTAGACCACGCCGTTGCCGTGGCTGCCGCCATAATACGTGGTGCCGTAGATCCTGCCTTGCTGATCGAAGGTGATGCCCGCGAAAGGTTCGCTGCCGCCCGCGGCGTTCTCACTGGCGCTGAAGCCGTGCAGCACGGTCAGGGTCTGCGCCCGGGCCGTGATCGCGAGCAGTACCAGAAAGGCCACGGTAAAGGCATGTTGAATTCTTGCCGCTCTTTGTGGACGTTGCTCCAGTTGCATGATTTCCCCCCTTGCCTGTGGTCTGGTTGTCGATTTTGGCCAGCCAGGTTGCGGACTGCGCCCCACAGGCGTGCTTGGAGCAGAGCTTCTACGGGAAGGGGAGTAAGGTCAAATTAATTCCACCTTACGGCGTAAGCTGTTCAATATGGGTGATCTAGCGTTCTGGCGTTCTTCTGTTTTCAGAGTTGGGAAGTTGCGGACGAGAGGAGTTCGTTTTTACTTGGTAACCGCGTGGTCAGGAGGCAACAGGCCATGGTTCGCAGCTCGGCAAGATGCAGGTGATTGCCGGGCGGAATAGAAGACATTGAGAGAATTGCACGGGGTGCTGGCCCGCTACCCAAAAAGCAGGAGGAGCTGCCGGAAAGGCGACCCTAAAGGAACTTGATCCGGTCAGGTTTGGTACCCACCACAGCATGCCCCTCCCGAACAAGGATAGGGCCAACATAGGAAGCAACCGCCGTGGGAGTGACATTCGCTCGCAGCCATTGCCCTAAACTTCCTTTCGGTGGGTCCGTGCGAGACGTTCCAACGGAAACTTCCTTCTTAGAGAAGTGAGCTAGTAGTGCAGAATACTGCCGATCGGAGACCGTTACCTTTGAGCTGTTGCCGTATCGAATCTCAGTTCCCGTGGGAACCGAACCCGTATAGGTAAACTGACCTCTTTTTGCCCACGTCTGCAAAAGCATGGTTATCCTCAACCCTCTTCGCCTCAGCACATGTCAAGCCGAAGTCCCGCAGCGGCTAAAGCCGCAATCATTTGCGGTGCTTACGGACGGCCTGAAGGCCGTCCCCTTCAAAGCCAAACCTAATTGAAGCTTTCCTGACCCGACCGACAACTGACAAGTGACAACTGGTTCTCACTGCCCGGGAATAATCGCCTTCTCACTGCCCGGGAATGATGGCCGTCTTGATGTCGCCGTTACGGTTCAGCATGTGACGCAGCACCTGCTGCAGGCGCGACAGCGGGGCTTCGCCGGTGATGTAGTCGGTGCCTTTGATCTTGCGCTCGGCAATCAGCGAGAACGCCTTCCTCACGGTTTCCGGGGTGTGATGGAACGTGGCCTTCAACGTCAGCTCGTTGTAGTGCAGCCGCTGCGTGTCCAAGGCTACCGTGGTACCGCTGGCGCAGCCGCCGAAGAAGTTCACCGTGCCGCCCTTGCGGACCATGTCGATGGTCCACTCCCAGGCCTGCGGACGTCCCACGGCTTCAATCACCACATCGCAACCCCGGTTGTCGGCGGTCAGTCTGCGCACCGCCTTCACCGGATCATCCACCGCCGTAATCTGCACCGCATGGTCGGCGCCTACGCGGCGGGCGGCCGCTACCTGCGAATCGCGCTTGACCACCGAGATCACATTGCAGCCAGTCAGCTTGGCCACCTGGATGAACATCAGTCCGATCGGCCCAGCGCCAATCACGGCTACCGAATCGCCAATCTCCATCTTGGTCTCATGCAGACCGCGCAACACGCAGGCCAGAGGCTCAACCATCGCGGCCTCCTCGAAGCTGACGTGCTTGGGGATGGCCAGCATGTTGGTCTCAACAATGCGCCGGGGAATGCGAATGTACTCGGCATAAGCGCCGTTGTTGAACAGCAGGTCTTCGCAAAGGTTTTCCTGATGCTTGGAGCAATAGAAGCAGGTGCCGCAGGGCGCCGAATTCAGCGCCACCACGCGCATCCCCCTCTTGAATCCCTTAACGTTGGGCCCCACCTCTTCGATGACACCGGCCAACTCGTGACCAAACAGCGCCGGAGGCACGATCATGCGGGCGTGATAACCGCGCTGATAAACCTTCAGATCGGTACCGCAGGTCAGGGCCACCTGCACCTTAACCAGCACTTCCCCTTCATCCAGCTTGGGGATGGGTACCTGTTCGATTTTGACGTCCTCTTTACCGTAGAGGACAGCCGCCGTCATTTGTCCATTCACGACTGGTCCTTCCATTGGCTGCCCGGCTGAATCAACACTTTCATCGAGTCTGGTTTGGGTTGGGCAGCCAGACGCAACGCCTCAATCGACTCAGCCAAGGGGAAACGGTGGCTGATGAGCCGCTCCAGATCCATTTCCCGGCTGAGTACAAATCGCGCCGACTCATCCTGCAAATCCACGGAGGCGCTATAAGAACCCAACAGACTCTTTTCGTCGACACACACCGCAGCCGGGTCGATGGTGGCTTCCCCATGTTGGGTTTGCGCAAACAGCAATACCCGCCCGCCCGGACGAGTTGCATCCATGGCCGGGCGAATCAAGCCATTACCCGCTACTGCCAGAATAACCGCATCTGCCCCTCGGCCCTCCGTGAGTTCTTTAATGGTCTGCACGGTATCGGAGGTGGAGGCATCGATGTTTTCACACAGGCCGAACGCCTGACTTATTGTATGCCTTTGCGGAAGCAAATCGGAAGTGATTACCCGCGCCCCGCTCCGCTGGGCCAGAACCGCCAGAATAACGCCGATCGGCCCCTGACCCACGACCAGCACGGTTTCTCCCGGCACAAGCCTCAGGGTTTCAATACCTTTCAGGCAAGTATTCACCGGCTCGATGAACGATGCCTGCTCGAAGGAAACACCGTCGGGAATGCGGATGACGCCTTTGCCGACGATCCAATCCATCACTCGCACGTATTCGGCGAAGCCGCCCCCGCTGGCCTCGTAGCCCGCGGTTGCGCCCACTTTCTTGTAGGTCGGACACTGGGCAAACACCTTGTGCCGGCAGTAGTAGCAATCGCCACATGGGATGTGATGGAAGACCATGACCCGGTCGCCGAGTTGGTAACCGGTAACTTTGTCACCCATCGCCGCAATGACGCCGGTGGTCTCATGTCCAAAGATGCGGGGGGCGGAGTGCGAGCCGGTGGCAATCTTCTTCAAGTCCGTGCCGCAGATGCCGCAGGTGTGGACACGGATCAGGAGCTCGCCCGGCCCGATCTGGGGCACCGGAACGGTCTCGAGTCGGACGTCGTTCACCCCGCGATAGACCGCCGCGGTCATGGTCGAGGGAATGACGTGTTGCTTCGTGATTCCGCCGAATTGGGTAGCTACCGACATTGTTCTTTCATCTAGGGCCAATCGTTATAGGGTTGAACCAAAACCAACAGTTCCGACCTCTAGTTTTGTATCAGGGCACGACTTCTAGTCGTGCCGCCAAAACGCTTAAAAACTCGGGCTTCAGCCCCTGCACAAACTGGGCCTCAGGGGTTAAAACCAAAATCATTCCGACTTAACTCGGCACGGCTGAACAGTCTGGGTGAGAAACTGTGCCGTCCCTACGGGACTCAGATCAATTTTCCCACCTGACCCAGCATTCCGCCTGCGGCTCCATGCTGGGCTAAGCTCTTCCGCGCCTGCGGCGCTCCCCTTCTCCGCTTCGCACTCCGCGTCCGAAGCACAAAGTTAGTTCTCACACGGACTCTGAAGCCGTGCCCTGTTACAACCCAAAACTGGCCACACCGCGGACAAGGTCACGCTTTGCCATCTACCGGAGGTGCCCCGTTCTAGCCCTGCTCTTGGGCTAGGGCGGTGTTGTTCACGTCGAAGCCTTTATCCCGAAGCTGTCTTCCCGATCGAACCAGAGTACTCCTCAATTAGATGTTCCACCGCCTGGCACAGGTTCGCAGTGGCAATCTCGCTGTTCTTCTTGATCTTACTCAGCGTTCCCCACCAGCGCGGATGCACCGCCACATAAACCAGAAAGCGCCGGGTATCGAATTTGCCGTCGTCGATGAACCGATTCAGCGGCGGCATTTCGAAGGCAGCATCATCGGAGATCGCCTTCACCGCTGCGAACTCAATACCGCACTCCTTCGCGACTTGCGCCTCCGCGGCCGCTTCCATGTCCACCACATCGGCACCGTACTTGGTCAGCAACCCTAGCTTCTCGGCCGCGTCGCTCACATCCTGCGACGTGGTCAGCACCCAGTCGCCGCGTTGTGCCCGATAGCGCTCGCCGGTGGCGACATCTACCACTTCGCGAATCCAGCCTACGTCGCCGACCTTCAGCTTCGGCGAAATCGCGCCCGCGATTCCTGCCGATACCAGCAGCTTCGGATGCGCCTGCTCAATCACCACCTCGGCGGCGTGACGCGCGTGCTTTTCTCCGATGCCGCCGATGGCAACCATGGCCTCGGGCAACTCGAATAAATCTACGCCGTCCACCGGCTGCGATCGCGTCTTGCCCAGCAGCGGCGCCAGTTCTACCGGCATCGCCGCCACAATCGCGATCGGCCTATGCGGCATAACCGTTGGCCTGGAACCACTCCACCGCACGCTGCAAAGCGCCCTCTACCGGACGCGGATTCCATCCCAGCTCGCGTTCGGCCTTGGCGCTGGTGACAAACATCTTCTTGCGGCCCATGCGCACCGCGTCGATGGTCACGCGCGGCTCGCGCTTCAGCATCTTGCCGACAACCAGCGTATCGACCACGCCGGTGGCCAGCGCGAACGCGTAAGGCAACTTCACCTTCGGCGACGGCAAACCGGTCATCGCACCCAGCTTGTCGAGGATCTGCTTCAGCGTCAGATTCTCGCCGCCGAGAATATAGCGCTCGCCGGGCTGCGCTTTTTCCATCGCCAGCAGATGTCCCTCGGCGCAATCGACGACGTCGACCAGATTCAGCCCGGTATCGACATAGGCCGGAAACTTGCGCCGCAGGAAGTCCACCACGATTTGCCCGCTGGGCGTGGGCTTGATGTCGCGCTCGCCCACCGGCGTCGTGGGATTCACCATCACCACGTTCTGCCCGCCGCGTCCGGCTTCGATGACCAACTGCTCGGCCAGGAACTTACTGCGCTTGTAGTCGCCGATCATGTTCGACAACGTGACCGGAGACTTCTCGTCTGTGAGACGCCCATTGTTGCCGAAACCCATGGTGGCAACGCTGCTGGTATAAATAACCCGGCGCACACCGGAATCTCTCGCCGCCTGCAGGATGTTGCGCGTGCCTTCGACGTTGGAGTCGTAGAGTTCCTGGCCGTTCAGCGACCACAGCCGGTAGTCGGCGGCAACGTGGAACACGAATTCGCAGCCCGCCATGCCCTTCTGCAGCGACTCAAGATCACGCAGATCGCCAGTAACGCGCTCGGCTGCGATGTCAGCAATGTTGTCAAGCCGGCTGGTGGAGCGGACCAGCAATCGCAGGTCGGCGCCTCTGGCCAGCAATTGCCGGGCAACATGACTTCCCAGAAATCCGGTGGCGCCTGTGACAAAACATTTCATCTGTTAGCGACTACGCTTCCGCAGGATTCCAGGGATTGAAGATCGTGATCCCCAACATTCGGAAATCCCGCACATTGCGGGTGACGATTGTAAGCTCGTGGTGCTTCGCTGTCGCCGCAATGAGGCCGTCGATGATGGCCAAAGCCGTGCCTTGAAGCTGTGCTTCTCCGGCCATCTCTCCCCATAGTTCGGCAATCTGCGCATTGATCGGCAATAGACGATCTCCAAATCGAAGAGGCAGCTCAAGCTCCAGCCATTGTTCTAGCTGATTGCGTTTTCTGCCGGCAGGCAGAAGAGTTGTTCCCTTGCGAATCTCTCCCAACGTAAGCACACTCAAATGGAGCGAATCTTCACGTTGAGCATCCACCCATTGCTTCACTCTTGGATCGGGCGGCCAAGGTCGGCTGTACTCGGAGACTACATTGGTATCCAGCAGATACCCGGTCATAAATCAATGTTGCGGCCCGTATCTTTATCACGCTCCAAGTTAATGCCGGAACCAGCCAAGGGCGACTGCAGCAAGAACTCAGACAGACTTTGCCTCGGTTTTGGTGGCTGAGGCGGTTGTGTTGCCTGTTCGAGCAGCACAGCAGCGTACGCTTGTACATCCATGCCTCGGGCAGCGGCCTGAGCGGCCAGTTCGGCCTCGACTTCGGGTTTCACTTCAATGGTGATCGTCATGGGCGCACCTCCGTCAATCAGCGTGCCACTATTCTACGGGGCTATTCAGCAGCTTATCCGACAATCGGCAGCCGGCTACTTCCGGCGGCGAACGATGCTCAGCCGATAGTCGTCTGCTGACGCCATCGCCTTCGCATAGGTCGTTAGCGCCAGCAGCGGGAAGTATTGCCGGTACATGTAGTACATCAGGTAGAACACGCGCGGAAAGCCAGTTCCGGTGTAGAGCGATTCATCCCACGATCCATCGCGCCGCTGGGTCTTCAGTAGATAGGCGATGCCGTGCTGCAGCGAATCGTTACGCGTATCGTTGGCGGCGAGCAGTCCCATCACGGCCCAGGCCGTCTGCGAAGCTGTGCTCGTACCCACTCCCTTGGTATTGGCGTCGTCGTAGGAGCCGCAAGCCTCGCCCCAGCCGCCATCCGGATTCTGCATCATGCGCAGCCACTCCACCGCCTGCAGCACCCAAGGCTCGAGATAATCCACGCCCACCGCTTCCAGCCCGCGCAGCACCAGCATGGTGCCGTAGATGTAGTTCACGCCCCAGCGCCCGAACCAGGAACCATCGGGCTCCTGCTCGCTGCGGATAAATTCCACGGCCCGCCGCACCGGTTCATCTTTTAACGAGTAACCATAGCTGGCCAGGCATTCCAGCACGCGTCCGGTAATGTCGACCGTGGGCGGATCGAGCATGGCGTTGTGATCGGCGAAGGGAATGTGCTGGAAAACCATGCGGTCGTTATCTTTGTCGAACGAAGCCCAGCCGCCGTTCTTGCATTGCATCGACAGGATCCAGTCCAGTGCTCGCCGCACCGACCGGTCGTGATAACTCTCGTTGCTGGTCTTCACCCGGCTCAGCGCCAGCAACACTTGAGCGCTGTCGTCTACGTCGGGATAGAACTCGTTGTTGAATTCGAAGTACCAGCCTGCGGGCGCCGCCTTGGAATTCTTCACGCACCAGTCGCCCTTGCGCGTAACCTGCTTCTTCAGCATCCATTCGCAGGGCTGCACCAGGCGAGCATCGTTGGCCGGAACTCCGCTTTCGGCCAGGGCAAACACCGCATACGCCGTGTCCCACACTGGCGACATGCAAGGCTGCATGCGGAAGGTTGCTTCTTCCTCAATGCCGAGCTTCTCGAACTCGTCCATGGCGCGGATCACTTGCGGATCGTCCAGCGAATAGCCCAGGCAGCGCAGCGCGATGATGGAGTTCATGATGCCGGGATAAATCGCGCCCAGGCCATCACTCATCTCCAGCCGCTCCAGCATCCATTTCTCCGCGACCTTCAACGCCTGCGAACGCAACGGACGGACGTGAACTCGTTCGAAGAAGTGAATCAGGCGATCGAGCAGCAGAAAGAAATTGCGCCAACTTACAAACTTGTTGGCCCAGCGCAAGCGCAAGCGACTCTTGGTACGCCCGCCGACGAACAGCTCGTCAATGCCCTGCTCATCGGGAATCTTCTTGAACGGCTTCTTGGCGTAGGCGATGGAAAGCGGCACCAGGATGGCACGCGACCAGGAAGAAATCTCGTAGATATTGAACCAGAACCACTTGGGAAACAGTACGATCTCCGGCGGAATGGCCGGCACCGCGTCGTAATCGTACTGACCGAGAAAACATAGATAAATCTTGGTGAAGGTGTTGACCTGGGTCACGCCGCCAAGGGCAAGAATGCGGTCGCGTGCCTGCAGCATCTGCGGATGATCGGGAGTGTAGCCCGCCATCTTCAGCGCGAAGTAGGCTTTCACCGAGGCGCTGATGTTCGACGGCCCGTCGTTGTAAATTGGCCAGCCGCCATCGCGATTCTGCCGTTTCAGGATTTCCAACGCGCACTTCTGGGTACGCACGGCGTTCTCCGTGCCCAGCAGCCGATGCAACAGGATGTAATCGGAAACCAGGGTGGTATCGGCGCCCAGTTCGCCGCACCAGAAGCCGTCTTCGCGGTCCTGGATGCTGAACAGATACCGCCGCGAAGCGTCGACCGCCGCGGCTACCCGGCTTTTGATGTCGTCAATCTTGCCGAAACGTACTTCGGCGGGATTCGAAGGATCTGCCATTGCTTGTTTTACTCCGCCGCCTACACCCCATCGCGCGCAAAATCGGCGCGCGTCGGGGACCCTGGAGACAATGCAGGCGCAGCGCCAATTGCCTCTACGATCTCGGGCGGTAAGCCAAAGCGCACATGCTCGGGCATCACTTCAATCTCGCGCATGTTGGTGAAACCCTGCTCCTCCAGGAAAGTCACTGCCTCTTGCACCAGAATCTCTGGTGCGGAAGCTCCGGCGGTCAGACCCACGGTATTCACGTTGTGCAGCCACTCCGGTTTGATGGAACGATAGTTCTCGATGAGATGGGAGTTGGTGCCGAGGTTACGCGCCACTTCCACCAGCCGGTTCGAATTCGAGCTGTTGTCGGAGCCAACCACCAGCAACAAATCGCAATCGGCCGCGACATCTTTCACCGCGGTCTGGCGATTTTCCGTGGCATAACAAATATCCTGCGCGTGCGGTCCCTTGATGTTGGGAAAACGCTTGCGTAACGCCTCGATCACGTGCGTGGTTTCGTCCAGACTCAGCGTCGTCTGGGTCAGATAGGCGACGCGATCCGGATCGGAGACGTGCAGATTGTCCACATCTTCCGGAGCATCGACGACCTGGGTCACCAGCGGAGCCTCACCCAGCGTACCGATGACTTCGTCGTGATCGCGATGTCCGATGAGGATCAGCGAATAACCTTCGCGGGCAAACTTGACGGCTTCCACGTGAACCTTGGTGACCAGCGGACAGGTGGCGTCGATCACGCGCAACTCGCGCAGCTTGCTCTCCTGGCGAACCTCGGGAGCGACTCCGTGCGCGCTATAAATCACGCGCTCGCCGGCAGGAACTTCCTGCACGCTGTCGACGAAAATGGCGCCCTTGGCGGTCAGCTCGTCGACCACGTAGCGGTTGTGCACGATTTCTTTGCGCACATAAATAGGTGCGCCGAAAGTTTCAAGAGCGATGCGGACAATATCGATGGCGCGCACCACTCCGGCGCAAAAGCCCCGCGGCTTCAACAAAAGTAAGGTTTTCGCGTCAGTTTGACTCATGCCGTCCTAACTTATATACGAATTCAAACCCCAGCTGCCCCAGAATTACTCTATTGTAACAGCGGGGTAATCACCAACGTAACCGGCCCTAGTAGCGCAATTACGCAGTCTGCGGCGCAAATTCAGCAGCTAACGGCGAGGGCAAGTTCGCGGTAAATCGCGGGGTCGAGTTCTTCCGCCGGAAGGAGCCTACGTTCTCCGGCTTGTCTATCCACTAGTCACTAGCCACTAACCCCTGCGTGTCATCCCGACCGAGGACTTTAGTCCGAGCGGAGGGACACCTGCGGTTTCCCCGCGCTGCGACGAACCGCACCTGCTTACCTTGGATGTCCGCTAACTGCAAAGCGTGGCAAGAAACTCACGGCGATCTTCGCAGTTGTCATGCCGCAGACATCCGAACCTCTGCCTTGTACAATCGCCTCGAATCCCACTTTATCTAAAAGCGAGCGCCATCATGAATGCTAGCGATCTGGTGAAGATGTATGAATTCAGCTACGGAGCGATCAATCGCAATCTGGACGGAGTGAGCCACGCCGAAAGCGTCGTGGTGCCGCAACCTTCCGGCAACTGCCTGAACTGGGTGTTGGGACACGTAATTTTGTCGCGCGGGTTATTGCTCACCCTCAGCGGTGGAACGCCGGTGCTCACCGGAAGTCAAGCCGAACCGTACAAGCGCGGTAGCTCGTGCGGCGTAGTCGACGGGCTACTCGATTTGGCCACGCTGCGCGGACTGCTGGCCGACTCGCAGCAGCAACTGATCCCCGGTCTCGCCGCTATGTCCGACGACGCCTTGGCCCGCCCGGTACCCGAGCCCTATAACCGCTCGCCGCTAACCGGATCGATCGTCGATGCTTTCGCGCGCCTGCATTATCACGAGAGCTATCACAACGGCCAGATTGGGCTGCTGCGCAGAATCGCGGGGAAAGACGGGGCGATACGGTAAACGACATCATGATCTCCGTGAAGCAGGCGCTCTCGAATACGCCTAGATCTCCAAGAAACAGGACGATCACGCGAAAGCACTCCCTCGTGGGTGCCTGGACGGAAGAAGAAAATCCTTTCCACACTAGCACCGTTGTGTTCACCATAAAGGTGAGGGAAGAGTGCTTCTGCGTAAATGGTGTAGATGAAAGTGACGGGGGCCGGCTCAAGGTATTCGGTGTTACTTGGGATGGAAGAGCATTGAACTTTCTAACATTTTTCGCTCCCACAAAGCACAAAGCCCAGCACATATTTGAGCCTATCGGACGAGGAAAAGCCAAAGTGACAGTGAATTACTCCGACGAGTACGGGAAACACACAATCATAGAAATGTGGACGAGAATAGCGGCATGATTTGGTCAAAAAAGGGCCGCCAATAAGTCGCCTTCTGGCTAATGACTACTGGCAACTGACTACTGGCTACTGACTACTGATTTTCCTTCAGCATCTGTTCTGCATGCTTGAGCGACGTCTCCGTCAATTTCGCGCCGCTCATCATGCGAGCGATTTCGCGGGTGCGCTCCTCGGCGTCGAGCGGCCGCACCGAAGTTTTTGTCCTGCCGCCCGACTCGCGCTTCTCGATCAGGTAATGCTGATCGGCGAACGATGCGATCTGCGGCAGGTGGGTGATACACAACACTTGCTTGGTCCGCGAGAGTTGCTTCAGCTTCTTACCCACCGCCTCAGCCGCGCGGCCGCCAATGCCGCTATCGATTTCGTCGAAGACCAGGGTGCGGTGAGAGCCCACCCTCTTTGCGCCCACCCTGTCGCCAAATGAAGGCGACGAGGATGGGGCACCCTGACGACCGCCGTTGCGGCCGCCGCTCTTACTCTGGCCGGATTCCACAACCGTCTTCAGCGCCAGCATCACGCGCGACAGTTCGCCGCCGGAGGCGATCTCATCCACCGGGCCCAGCGGCTCGCCGGGATTGGCCGAGATCAGATACTGCACCTGATCGAAGCCACGAGCAGTCCAGTTCCCTTCCTCATCGGACCCGCCGACCTCAACTTTGAACCGCGCCTTCATCGCCAGCTCGTTCACTTCGCTCTCGACCAGCTTCTCCAGCTTGCGCGCGGCCTCATAACGCTGCCGCGACAAAGCCCGCGCTGCTTCCAGATATAGCTGCGCCGCATTCGCCAACTCAGCGCGCAGCTTGCGCAGAACCTCGTCCTTGTTCTCCATCTCGTTCAGCTTGCGCTCGAGCTCGTCGCCCAACGCGATCACATCTTCCAGCTTCGGCCCATACTTGCGCTTCAGGCGGTCGAGCGCGGCCAGCCGATCTTCCACTTCCGCCAGGCGATCGGGCGAGGCCTCAATGTCTTCGGCATAATCGCGCAGCCTCGCCCCAATGTCCTCGATGGTGATGCGCGCCGACTCCAACTCGGGCACGGCATCGCGAAACTGATCGTCGAAGCGCGACAATTCTTCGATCTGGCGAATCGCCCCACGAATCGATCCGGCCGCCGATGTGTTGCTTTCATACAGCGCATCGTAGGCCGCCATCGCCGCCGTGCGAACTCGCTCCGCGTTGGCCAGTACGCGCTTTTCGGCTTCCAGCTTGATGTCCTCTTCCGGCTGCAGGCGGGCGTCGGCAATCTCTTTGCGCTGATAGCTCCACAGATCGAGCAGGCGCAGGCGATCGTGTTCGTCGCGCTCCAGATCGGCAATGCGATGCCGCACCTGATTCCACTCGTCGAAAGCATTCGCGACGGCGCGCATCGTCGGCGCCGGCAAAGCTGTCGAGCAGCGCCAGCCGCGATCCGGCATCGAACGCCAACACGGCTTCGTTCTGGGCGTGAATTACCGCCAGGTGGGACGCCAGTTGTTTCAGAACGGTGACCGTCGCCGGCTGGTTGTTGATGAAGACGCGCCCTTTGCCGCCAGCGGCAATTTCGCGGCGCAAGATGATCTGGCCTTCCTCGGCGTCGAGCCCGTTGGCTTCAAGAATCGCGCCGATCGCGGAAGAGTCGACGTCGAACACCGCCGAGATGGTCGCTTTCTCGGTGCCATGGCGAACTGCATCGCTGGAGGCTTTGTCGCCGAGCAGCAATGCAAGCGCGTCGATGAGGATGGATTTTCCGGCGCCGGTTTCGCCGGTCAGCAGGTTGAGACCGGAGGCGAACTCCACGGCAACGTTGTCAATGACCGCGTAGTTTTCGACTCGCAGTTCCAGCAGCACGGGAGGTCTCGGGGCTGTCAGCCTTCAGCCGTCAGCTTTCAGTTTCAGATTACATCACAACTTTAGTCTCGATGACCGGCGGTGTCACCGGATTAGCGAAGTAGAAACCGACCACCGTCCCAAGTGAATACGCAACGGAGCGAACGAAGGCGACAGTGAACTCGAAGAAATTGCAACTTATCGCCTCGGCACAGTTTCTGGATCCTCGCTGAACCGAGCCCAAAGGGCGAAAGTGACTAGCCCGGGGCGGAAGCCCGGGGTCAGGCACCCATACCTACCCTAGGAAGGCACATCTGGTCTGCGCGAGGGTCGTTCGGCCACTCGACGGCAGCGCTGGAAGGCGACCGGGAAATTAAGTTTGGTGTTTACGAGAATTGGTGGGATCATCTGCACTATCGAAGAGGAACGAGGTGCCGGATGTTATACCGAATCGCAATGTGGACGCTAGCGGGCTTCGTCATCGCCGGTTGCTGGGCGGTTTACCTATTTCTCAGAATGCCGGCTCCTCTGACGTCCTCCGAACCGATCCTCTGGATTCTTGCCCGTTTGACTCAACCGATCGTGTTTGTAAGTTCCTACTTCGGCGTCGGCCTTCGTTTCTATTGGGTGATTCTGGCGAATGCTGCTGCCTATGCGTTGTTCGGTCTTGCGGTGGAAACGGTCTGTCAAAAGGTTAATACGGCAAAGAGAGCCACGATATAGCGGTAAGCTCTTCCGACTCAATACCGCCAGCGATCCTTGCTCCTCGTTCAATTGAATAAGCAGCCCTTCTGGGAGGTGCCGTCCCTACGGGACTCGCCGTCACGTCTTCCGTGAACCCCGGGCTTCCGCCCGGGGCCAATTACTTTCGCCCTTCGGGCTCGGTTCAAGGCCGGCGGAACTTACCTCGCGACCTCCGTGGACTGCGAAATCGGAACGTAAGACGCCAATTTCGGAATGCAGGAGCAGCAGGCGACCGGATGTAATCGAAGCGACGACGGAGAGCGAAAGACAAAAACCCAAGAGCGAGGAGCGAACAGCGCCTTAGCTGACGGCTGATGGCTGACAGCTGACGGCTTCTCCGTTAACTCCACAGGCACCTGTTTGCGCAATCCTGCTTCTAATCCGTCAAATGCTTATAATCGGGAGTAACGAAAGTTGAGCCTGTTCTGTCTCATGAATGTGTACTGTTGCGTGCTCGCTTCGGCTATCGGCGGTGAAATCTCAGGTCTGATTGAAACCAGCGGTCTCGTCGCCAAAACTGTTCTCGTCATCCTTCTGTTCTTCAGCGTCGCTTCCTGGGCCATCATCTTCTCCAAGTGGGGATTGTTCCGGCGCGCGCGAGTGCAGAGCAACCGCTTCATGCGTGCGTTTCGCAAGTCCGAGCGCCTGCAAGATGTGGCCGCCGTGGCTGAGCAGTTCAAGCCCAGCCCGCTGGTCGCGGTCTTCGAAGGCGCGTATGACGAATTGCGCAAGCAGGCGTCGTATCCCATTCGCATGCCCGCCTTGCAGCGCGCCACTCAGATCGCCTCTTCCGAAGAACTGTCGCGTCTGGAGAGCCGCCTGCCCTGGCTGGCCACGACCGGCGCGGTCACGCCGTTCATCGGATTGTTCGGAACGGTGTGGGGCATCATCGACGCCTTTCACGGTCTCGGCACGGCGGGCGCGGCGACGTTGCGCGCGGTCGCGCCCGGCGTCTCGGAAGCGCTGATCACCACGGCTGCCGGACTGTTCGCCGCCATTCCCGCCGTCATCGCTTACAACATGTTTACCCAGCACATTCGCGAGTTCGGCGCCCGCATGGACGACTTCGGCCTGGAGTTGTTCAACGAAGTGGAGCGCGCCCAGGCCGGAGCGGCCCGGGTTCCCGAGAGCGTGGAGCGGCGGTAATGGCGTTCACGAATTCGCAGGGACGCACCCAGACTTCGCTATCCGACATCAACGTCACCCCGCTGGTCGACGTGGTGCTGGTGCTGCTGATCATCTTTATGGTGACCGCGCCGGTGCTGCAGTCGGGCATCGAGGTTGCCATCCCGCACACCAAGACGGTGAAGGAGATCACCGAGGAGCGGTTGGTGATTTCCATCGATCGCGAGCAGCGCGTCTTTCTGAACAACGATCCCGTCAACATCAACCAGATCGGCGCCAAACTGCACGAAAAGATTCGCGATCCCGAGGGCCAGTCGGTCTTTGTGCGCGCCGATGAGAATGTTCCCTTCGGCGCATTTGCGACAGTGATGGACGCGGTGAAGCAAGCCGGCATCACCAACGTGAGCATCGTGACCCAACCGCTGGAGAAGAATGGCAGCCGACGTTGACATCTTTCCGACGGAGGGCAATGTTCGCGGGCCCTTGCTCGGCTCGGTGGCGCTGCATGCCGCGCTGTTCGCCCTGGCGCTATTCGGTTATCTGCTTCCCAGCGGACGCGGCGAGAGTTGGGGAGGCACCACCGGGGGCGGCGGCGCGATGAGCGCAACCCTGGTCAGCAGCATTCCCTTGCCCACTCCTCCAACGCAGACGCAGAACGTGCTGGCCAACGAATCGAAAGGGCTGGCGCAGTCGAAGCCCAAGGAAACTCCTAAGGAGGAGCCGAAGGCGATTCCGATTCCCGAGCGCAATGCCAAGCGCGTGGGACCGCACGAAACCACGCAGAAGAAGCCGCCGCCGAAAGAAGTCGCCAAGGTTGAGGACAACAAGATTCCCTTCGGCGAGGGCGGTCCGGTGAGCGGGCCGTATGGTTCGTTCACCTCGGGCAGCACCAAAGGCGGCTTGAGCTTCACCGGAGGCACGGGAGATTTCGGCAGCCGCTTCGGCTGGTATGTCGATGGGGTGCGCAGAAAGGTATCGGAGAACTGGCTGAAGTACGAAGTCGATCCCAACATCGACACGGCCCGCCGGGTTTACATCTACTTTGAGATCAGTCGCGGCGGCCAGCCGGAGAATATTCGAGTTGAACAGTCCAGTGGGATTCCGTCGCTGGATCAGTCGGCGATGCGGGCGTTGCAGAGGATTGACACCTTCGGTCCGCTGCCGCAGGAGTACGCGGGGCGGTATGTTGCAGTGGAGTTTTGGTTCGATTACCGGCGGTGAATGGACGCAGTTTGTCGATTGTCATCAACAGGAGGCCTTCAGGCCGACGAGGGATCTGCTGTTTGGATCTAAAACAGGGAACACATAGAAACGGCTCTGCCGTCGGCTGAAGCCGACTCGACGCCGAAGACCGGGACTGGACGCTGGCCTAAAGGCCAGCTCTTCCACCCGCGGTAAAGAATCGAGCCCGAAGGGCGGAACTCTTATTCGCCCCGGGCGGAAGCCCGGGGTAGACAAGAAAATTGGGATGAGTTCCCTAGGGACGGCACGGTTTTTGACAACCATAAATCGCACGGGGTGAACGTCACGCATGTGTGCCGCCGCTACGCGGCTTGGGTTTGCTATCGCGCGCGTACCCAGGGCTTACGCCCTGGGCTAATCAAGGTTCCGCCCTTCGGGCTCGAGTGTCGCAGGATTCACACTCAAGCCGCACCAAAGCATTGAGGTATTTGCATCGAGTCGGATTGGAGCTTCATTTGGAAATGTCTCGGACAAAACATTTCGCCGCAATCCTGCTATTCGTTTTTTTCTCCATCGCTAGTCTTTCGGCCCAGGACTGGATTCGCACCGGCACTGGGCTTGGGGTCGAGAAGATTCGTCTGGCTGTGCCTGACTTCAAGCAGGTCACCAGCGACACGAACACTCAAAATCTGGCCATGACCTTCAATACCGTGTTGTCGAACGATCTACGCTCTGCCGGAATCTTCGACATGGTTTCGCGCAGTTTCTTTCCCCTGTCCGTCCCCGGCGCGCCGCAGGAGGTGCATCTTTCCGACTGGGGTAACCCTCCGCCGAACGCGAATATGCTGGCCTTTGGCAACCTTGGTGTCCAGGGAGGGTCTCTTAACGTACAGGGATGGCTTTACGACACCAAGAATCCGCAATCGCCGCAGGTGCTGGGCAAGCAATATCGCGAACAGGCTACCGACGAATACGCGCGGCTGATTGCCCATCGCTTCGCCGACGAGATTATTTTCCGGCTGGGCGGCGGCCTGCAAGGCATCGCCGAGACCAAGCTCTACTTCGTCAGCAGCCGTAGCGGCGCGAAAGAAATCTGGCAGATGGATTACGACGGCGCTAATCAAAAGCAGCTGACCCACCTGGGCGACATCGCACTGTCGCCTCATGTTTCGCCCGACGGCTCGCGCGTGGCCTTTTCCGGCGTCACCAAAGACGGTTGGCAGATTCTGATGTACTCGCTGGATCTGAACCGTCTGGTTAGCTTCCCGCATTTTGGCGGCGACAATTATTCGCCAGCCTGGTCGTCGGACGGACAGAACATCGCCTTCTCCTCGTCGCGTACCGGCAACACCGAGATCTACAGCGTGAGCGCGTCGGGCGGCAGCGCTCGGCGGCTTACCGAAAGCAAGGGACCCGACGTTTCGCCGACCTGGAATCCGAAGACGAATGCGCAGATTGCCTGGGTCAGCGGCCGCACCGGGTTGCCGCAGATCTACACCATGGCATCGGATGGGACGAATGTCGTGCGGGTTACCGATCAGGGCTATGCGGTGTCGCCGTCATGGTCGCCCAACGGGCAGTTTCTCGCCTTTGCCTGGGTGCGGCACTACGGCCCGGGAGCGCCCGGTGCCAGCGATATCTACGTGGTGGATATTGCCAGCAAACAATGGGCGCAGCTCACCCATGATGGCGGGCGCAACGATTTTCCGTCGTGGTCACCGGATGGCCGGCACATCGTGTTTCAGTCGAACCGCACGGGCAAAGTTCAGATCTGGAGCATGCTGGCTGATGGCAGCGAGACCCGGCAGCTGACGACGTCGGGAGAAAATTCGCAGCCTAATTGGAGTTTCAAGTAATCTGAATAGTTTGGCTGGGCGCTCGAGCAGTACTCGGCTTGAGCCGGTCGTGAAAGAAATCGACGGCCGTTTCTTGGGCCCCAAGATTCGATTCTGCATCATGCTGGGAATCGGGTCGAGTTACGTTAGGGCGACGGAAGGAGCACACTTCGGCCCTACCCTGAACTGCTGCGAGTGCTCTCGCAAGAATGGAGGAAAGAGTTGAAGCTTTCAAGGAGTCAATGGATCAAGGTTGTCGTCGCACTTGCTGCTGTTCTGGCTGTAAGTGCTTGCGGCAAGAAGAAGGCCGCGCCGCCACCGCCGCCACCGCCGCCACCTGCGCCGGCGCCTACTGCCTCATTGACGGCCAATCCCAACACCATTAACGCCGGCCAGTCCACTACTCTGATTTGGAAGACCGACTACGCCACCAGCGTGGTCATCGATCAACTGGGCACGGTCGATCCCAACGGTTCGCGCTCGGTGACGCCGACCATCTCGACCACCTATCGCCTGGTCGCGAAAAACGATAGCGGCACCCAGGAAGCAACCGCGCGGGTGACCGTGAACCCGCCGCCGGCTCCGCCACCGCCGGAAAATAATGACGAGACACAGGCCCAGTTGTTCGCGCAGAACATGAAGGACGTGTTCTTCGAGTACGACAGCTACGATGTTACCCAGCAATATCAACAGGTGTTGTCGGCCGACGCGCGCTTCCTGCAACAGCATCCCGACATGAAGTTCACCATCGAGGGCCACTGCGACGAACGCGGTTCCACCGAGTACAATCTGGCGCTCGGCGACAATCGCGCCAACTCGACCAAGCAGGCGCTGGTCTCGCTGGGCGTTTCCGCCGATCGGATTCGGACCATCAGCTATGGCAAGGAAAAGCCGTTCTGCACCGAGAGCACCGAAGCCTGCTGGGCGCAGAATCGGCGGGCGCATTTCGTGTATCAGCGCTGACGCGTGACGCGGAAGATTGGGCGGCGAGATCGCTGGCAGATCGCCGCCCCAGGCTTAACTCCGTTTTCTTTGAAAGGGCACAGCTCTAGCTGTGCCGTAAAGCTAGGATAGAAAATGGGGCTTTAGCCCCTGCGGTAATTCGGTTGGCCACGAGCGGACAGGGATCTTCCGAGGAAGCGTCCAGAAAAACGAGATCCCTCCGCGGCTAAAGCCGGCGATGGAGGCACCTGTGCGGCACGCCTGAAGGCGTGCCCCTTCCAGGCCGAGAAGATCTATTAGACCAAGGAGATTCCGAGGCACAAGGAGATTCCGAGGCACAAGGAGATTTCGAGGCCACGAGGCGAGGAGATCCATGAGACCCAGGAGATTCCTGGGGCAAACAGTTTCTTAAAGCAAAACGGGTTTTCCAACGCAGCTTTCTGAGGCATCAAAGGGTTACATCGTCTGGGGACAACGTTCTGACCACAGTGAAATCTTTTTACGGAATGGGACTTATGCGACTACGCAATAACTTAGTTTGGCTGGCGGTCGTGGCCATCGTGTTGGCAGCGGGAGTTCCCGCCTTCGCGGTGAGCAAGGAAATGGTCCAACTGCAGACCCAGGTTCAGGCGCTGCAGGACCAGGTCGCGCGCATGCAACAGTCCATCGACATGAACATGGGCGTGATGAAGAACCTCATCGAGCAGAGTGCCGACAGCGTCAACAAAATGAACGCTGCCGTCAACGACCTGCAGAACAAGATGCAAGGTCTCAGCTCCGACAACAGCGGCAAGCTCGATCAGCTATCCAGCCAGGTGCAGTCGCTGCACGATTCGGTGGACGAGCTGAAGTCGCGGCTGGCCAAGGTCAGCAAGCAGCTCGACGATATGCAGCAAGGCGGGCAGAATCTGGCAGCCGGACAGCCCGGCATGACGCCCGCGCCAGGCGGTGCGCCGCCCGCGCCGGGCGCGCCGGCGGCCGATGCCGCCAACGCCGCTCCGCCGGCCGACGTGCTTTACAACAACGCGCTGCGCGATTACAACTCCGGCAAGTATGACCTGTCGTCGCAGGAGTTCGCGCAATACTTGCAGTATTACTCGAATACCGATCTGGCCGGCAATGCCCAGTTCTATCTGGCCGACATCGAGTATCGCCAGGGCAACTTCGAAGCTGCGGTTAAGGATTACGACAAGGTGCTGGAGCAGTATCCCGGCGGCAACAAAGCTGCAGCAGCGCAACTGAAGAAGGGCTATGCCTTGTTGGAGCTGGGACAGCAGCGAAGCCGGAGTTCGCGAGTTGAACAGCCTGATCGCGCGCTATCCGCGTTCGATTGAAGCTTCGCAGGCGCGCGACCGGCTGCGCCGCCTGGGCGTTAGCAGCGGCACGGTGCACAAACCGGCAGCTTCGAATCAGTAGTTTCCAAAACAAAAAGGCGGCCTGATCCAGGAGGATCGTTAGGCCACCTTAGGCTTGCGTGGGTTCCCTCGTTGAGACCCTCTCCCAGGTCACGCAGGCCAAGTCAAAATGCTATCGCGTCGAACCCTGTCTTCACGGATCTGAGGAGTTAATCCGCGTGCTCTTCCCTGGAAACCCGGCACGTCGGAAGAAGTTTCGCCTGGGGGAAGCCGAGCCTACGACAGCCCTCGGCTGGTCATTTCTTCCGCAGGCGAGCCGCCAGTCATGCCTTGCGCCAATATCAGCTCGCGCGCTTCCCGGCGAATGTTCGGCATGTTCATCCCAAATAGGATGGCTCCGCCGACGCAGGCCACTCCGCCCAGAGCCACCGTCCAGGGCGCGCCCAGGTGATGCGCCAGCGCGCCGGCACTGAGCGCTCCAAACGGGGCCATGCCCATGAACATCATGGAATACACGGCCAGCACCCGGCCGCGCAGACGGTCGGGCACCATGGACTGAATCAGCGTGTTCGACGCTGCCATCTGCACCATCATGAAGAATCCGACCGGCAACAGCAGCACGGTCGACAGCCAGAAGATTCGGGAGAAGGCAAACAGGACCAGGCTGATGCCGAAACCTCCGGCGCACAGCGCGATCAGCTTGCCCAGTCCCTTGATCCCCACCCGAGCCGCCAGGCTGGCCGCGCCCAGCAACGCTCCCACGCCGGTGGCGCCCATCAGAATGCCCAGCCCTCTGGCGCCGCCGTGCAGGATTTGATCCGCGAACACCGGCATCAGCACGGCGTAGGGCATCCCCACAAAACTGACCAGTCCGAGCAGCAGCAGAATCGCGCGGATCGGGCCGGTGTTGCGGGCGAAAGCAAAGCCTTCAATGATGTTCTCCAGCGGCGAGCCTTGGGTCGCCAGCTTTGCCGGACGCACAATGCGCATCAGCAGCAATCCCACGATGACGGCGATGTAGCTGACCGCGTTGGCGAAGAAGCACCAGCCCTCGCCGATGGACGCGACCAGAATGCCGGCAATCGCCGGGCCAATGATGCGCGCGCCGTTGAACATGGAAGAGTTCAAGGCGATGGCATTCATCAGGTCTTCGCGGCCGACCATGTCGATGAGAAACGCCTGCCGCGCGGGAATGTCGAACGCGTTAACCACGCCTAGTCCCGACGCGAGCAGCATGATCTGCCACACCTGCACCCGATGGCTGAGGGTGAGCGCGGCCAGAATCGCCGCCAGAATCATCGACGAAGTCTGCGTGCCGATGACCACGCGCTGCCGGTTGTGCCGGTCGGCCACGATGCCGCCGACGGGCGCCATGATGAAGACGGGAATCTGGCTGGCGAAGCCGACCGCGCCCAACAGCAACGCCGAACCGGTCATGCGATAGACCAGCCACGACTGGGCAACGGTCTGCATCCAGGTGCCGATCAGCGAGATGAGTTGGCCGGCGAAAGAATAATTGAAAATTGCGATGGCGAAGGGCGCGCACCGCCAGCGCCAGCCGCGACTCGCGCGAGGCCGGCCGGGCAAACTCCTGCTTCTCCTCCTGCAGCAGGGAGCGCAGGGATTCGTGTTGCTCAGTATCTTGGGACAGATCGGCCATTAGCTCTTGGATACTCAAGCGAAACGCGGGTTCCACAGCCGCCGTTCGCGTGGCCCGGAAGAGCGCCACTCCACAGAATACTTCAACTGCGGGAAGAGAATCCGCGGCGATTCGGCGTTAGGATTTTGTCAGGGATTGAGTTGCAGTTTGGTTGCGGATTTCAAGGAGGTAGAGCGAGCCTTCAGGCTCGCGTCGTGAACTCCTCGAAACGGGAAGCTTCGGAGGGGCGTCAGAACCATGGCGAATGTGTCGTGCCTACGGCACTCGCATCCCATGGATGACCCTAACGCGGGCCTTTAGGCCCGCTCTACCGGAATCGCTCTTAGGAATGCGGGAATGCGCAAACTGCACCACTACTTTTGTAAGCACTTGGTAAGCGCTTGGGTTGCATCCGCAGGCCTGCGACGGATATCTTCCTTGTTTGACTAGTCCGACCACATCCTCACAACCCAATGCAGTGCCCCGGGTTCCCGCGTCGCGCCGATTCTTTCGCCGCGTCAAGGGACTGGTATTGCGGCCAGACGCCGTCTATCGGCTGTATTTACGAATGAAATTCGGAGCAGGCGAATTGTCGCAGGCTCCCGAACCGCACCTCGCCAACGGAACTCTGCAGAGCCGCGCCGAGCGGGATGCGGCGACCGAGAGCGGCCGGCGGCTTCACGTTCCCCTGCATCGTGGCGAAGAGAAAAACTGGGACCACATGGCAGCAGTCTCGACCATTCTGGCCAACAGCGATCGCTCGGCGCGGATTCTCGATGCCGGCGCCGAGATCTATAGCAATGTTTTGCCCGCGCTGTTTCTCTACGGATATCGCGAGCTCTACGGCATCAACCTCAGCTTCACCGATCCCACGCGGCGCGGCCCGATCCGCTATCTGCCCGGCGATTTGACGCGCGACTCCTTTCGCTGACGGCTTCTTCGACGCTATCGCCTGCCTTAGCGTGATTGAACATGGCGTGCCGCTGCAAGACTATTTTCAGGAAATGTACCGGCTGCTGAAGCCGGGCGGTGTGCTGATCACCTCCACCGATTACTATCCCACGCCCATCGACACACGCGGCCAGTTTGCCCACGGCACGCCGATCAAGATTTTCTCCCGGCCCGAGATCGAGGCTGCTCTTGCGCTGGCGAAGTCGGTGGGATTCGAACTGACCGGCGAGGTCGATCTGGAGTGCGAAGAGAAACCGATTCGCTGGGAACAGTTCGGGCTGGAGTACACGTTTATTCTGTTCACCCTGCGCAAGCCGCGATAACTCTCGTCCCCGTCACGGCGAAAGCAGCCGGTTCCTCGCGGCCCGACACTTCAACTTATTAACGGATTCATAAATCGAAACAGGTAGGTTTGTATCAGGGCACGACTTCCAGTCGTGCCGTAACCGCTCTTAAAGGGCACGGCTTTAGCCGCTGAGGACAGGGGCTAAAGCCCCCGTGATGAACTAGTACTAGTACGCGGCGCGGCTGAAGCCGCGCCCTGATACAAATCGCACCTCTGATGTGTGGCCGTCCTCCGCTGTCTGGCTGTTCCTCCGATGTGTGGGCTCTCCTCTGCTGTGTGGCTGCTCCACAAGTTTCCTGCTTGTCACCTTTTTGCATCGTATTCAATCACGGTTACGCCGCGAAAGTTCTTCTCGCCCCCTTTGTCATACCTCTTCAACAGTTCCTGCTCGATGGCGCGCGACTCGGGATCATCAACTTTGGCGCGATACAGCACCAGCCATACCCGCGGAGCATCCCCGATCTGCCGCTCCCAATCGCCGCTCGGAGGATTTACGTCAACCTCCTTCGCACGCGGCGCGCCTCCGCCGGGCAGCCAATTCCAATAGTTCTCGGCGGCAAATGCGCCCAGCGACTGGTAGAACAGCACGCGATCTCCGGGATGAGACTCAGCGATCAGATAGCTGACCGCGCCGCGCCAGTCCTCGGTCACCCGGGTGTACGAGATGGCCGTAGCCACCAGCGACAAGATGCAAACGCAGGCCACGGCAGAAATCCGCAGTCGGCTGCGACGAATCCGCAGAGCACCGACCGCCGTCATCATGACAAACGCGGGCAGGCAGATGATGAGGAAGCGGTGATAGAACGCCGGCCTCACAGCCGAGACGAGCAAGACGATGATGATGGGCGAGAAAAATGAACTTGCCACCAGCGGGTAACGCCAGCGCTGCAGATCATTCTGCTCCCGCCACGCGGCTTTGATCGACGCGAGGAAAAAGCCGATCAGCAGGAGATCAAACGCCAGCAGCACGGCTCCCACGGCCTTGCCGCCGCCGGCGGCGAGAAACACTCCCAGGTGATAGAACTCCAGCAGCGACGGCGGCTGCACCCAGGAGAGATGGCCGATGTCCTGGGCGTGAATCAACCAGAGAACCGGAATCGCGAACGCCACGAAGATGATTCCTGCTATCGCGTACGGCTTCCAGGGCCACCCGCCGCTGGCCTCATCCGATCCGCGGGACGCCCCACGCAAGCTGCCTTGGCTTGATGCCCGCCCTGAGCCGGGTGCCCCACTCAAGCTGTCTTTGCTTGAGTGGGTGTCGACGCTCGTCACGGCCAGCAGGGAGATCGCATGTGCCGCCGGAACCAGCACTCCGAAATAATGGAGATAGCAAGTGAGTCCGGCAACAATTCCGTACTCGACCGCTAATCGGTACGACGGCTCTTCCACCAGGCGCACAAAGCAGTATGTCGAAACGACGACCGCCAGCACCAGAAAGCTATAGGCGCGCGCCTCTTGTGAGGAACCGATGGCGCAAGCATTGAGCGCGAACAGGGCTGCCGCCAGTATCCCCGTGTCGCGGCCAAACAGGCGCTTGCCCAGCAGGTACATCAGGGGAATCGTCAGCACGCCGGGCAATACCGACAGCAGACGAACCACAGCTTCGCTATTTCCGAGATGCAGCCACGGCCGCAGCAACATGTAGTACAGCGCCATGTTGCCTTCGTCGTGCCACAAGAAATGCCAGAAGGCGGCGCTGGGTTTCCGGGCGATCACCACGCTGGCGATCTCGTCGATCCAGAAGCTCTTGTGCCCCAGGGCAATCAGCCGAAGAACCGCGCCCAGCGCGACAATCGACCACAACCACAGCGCAGTGCGACGTTCGAGGGAACTGTGCCCGCTCGCCTCCGGCGCAGTCGTCTTCCCCGCCCTAGCTGCCGACGGCATCTCCCGAATATAGCAGTTCAAATTTGTCGAACCAGGCAGCCTTGCGCGGCCGCGGCCAGCAGGTTTAAGCACAATGCGTTTACAAATCCGTGAACGCCAAGTTAAATCCAGGTTGAATTCGCGAGCGCCAAATAAAAGGGGCTAATTTCCTTGTAAATGACCGTTTAGTAACTGATACTTTTCACGATCAGTCTCGCATGCCAACATTCGCCGCGGTTGACATCGGTTCGAACTCGGTCCGGCTGAAAATCGCCAGAGTGGTTCACGGCCGCCTCGAAACCCTGCACGAAGATCGCGAAGTAACTCGCCTGGGCGAGAGCGTATTCGCTAACGGAACGCTCGATCCGCAGGCGATGGCGCACACTCTCCGCGTACTGCGCCGCTTCCATCGGGCCGCGCTGACTCACGGCTCCGACCGGGTACGGGTAGTCGCGACCAGCGCCCTGCGCGATGCCCGCAATAGCCGCGCTTTTCTCGATTGGGTGCGCACTGCGACGGGATGGAAAGTCGAGGTCATCTCCGGCCTGGAAGAAGGCCGCCTCATCCATCTCGGCGTGCTCTCTGCCGCGCGCATCGCCAATCGCCGCGCCTTGCTGGTCGATCTGGGCGGCGGCAGTTGCGAGTTGACGCTCTCCATCTCCGGACACATCGCCGACATGGTCAGCCTGCCCATCGGCGCGGTGCGGCTCACGCAAACTTTTCTGCATCACGATCCTCCCTGGCCCATGGAACTGGAACAGATGCGCGGCGTGATTCAGCGCGAAGTATCGCGTATCCGCAAGCGCATCATCAACGCCAAGGTGCAGATCACCATCGCGACTTCAGGAACGCCCGCGGCTCTGTCGGGCCTGTACGCCGCAAAATTGCGCGGCTATGACGAGAGCAAGCCGCAGACCGTGCCCAGGGCTGCCGTCGGTTTCGCAGGCGCAAGCCTTGAGCAAGCGCAATCTGGCGCAGCGGCGCGCCATGCCGCGGAATCGGCCCGCGTCGCGCCGAGATCATCATTGCCGGCGCCATGGTATTTGCCGAGCTGATGCAGCTCTGCAAGCTGCGCAGCTTCCGCTATCTGCCGCTGGGGTTGCGCGACGGTTTGCTGGCGCAAATGATGGCCGACTACAACGCCAGCACAGCCATGCGCGAGCGGGTGGAGTCAGAGCGGCATGACGCCTTGCTGGCGGCGGCTAAACACTATGGCGCGGATTTGCAGTTTGCCCAGCGCATTCGCGATCTGGCGCTGCAACTGTTTCGCCGCCTGAAGTCAGTGCATCAGTTGCCGCCGGAGTACGAGGACTGGCTGGAAGCGGCCGCTATGCTGCACGAGGTGGGCGCTTACATCAATCGCTCCGGCCGGCGCCGCCACACCTACTACGTAATTTCCAACTCGGAAATTTTCGGCTACACCCCGCTGCAGCGCCGCATCATCGCCGCCACGGCGCGTTATGTGGGCAAGTCGCTGCCCTCGCCCAGCGATCAGGTCATGCGGGTGCTACCGGGCATCGAGCAGATTCACGTTTCCAAGGCGGTGGCGCTGCTGCGCCTGGCCCGGGCACTCGAGCAGGGACGGCGCTCGGCGGTCGGCGGAGTTAAAGGTCAGGGTCCATCAGGATGGACGAGTACGGCTGATGCTGAAGCCGAATCCGCCGGAAGGAATTGACCTGGAACTTTGGGCGGTGGAGCAGGAAAAAAATTACTTCGAAACCGTCTTCGGGCGCGAGCTGCTGGCCGAGGCTTGCTGAATCAGGCGAACCGCTTTCGGCGGCATGCACCACTTCAGCACTGCGGTCTGGCGGCCGATCTTTTCCACCCGGGCCACGGCTCCCTTCTTCATTTCGATGGCATCGTGCCGGGCATCGGCGAACAGCATCAGGTTCAAAAACTCGGTCATGCTGGGATTGTGTCCCACTACCAGGATCGCTTCCTTGCGGCTGTGGCGGGTCAGCAGCTCCTTGAATTGCTGAAAGCTGGCGCCGGGCAGCAAAGCCGGGTCGATGACCACCTTGTCTTCATATCCGATTTCGTTGGCAATCACGGCCGCGGTCTGGGTGGCTCGCCGCAAAGGGCTGGAGAGGATCACGTCCACCGTGGTATCCAGGGCCGCCAAGGCACGTCCCACATCGTGGGACTGCTCGATTCCCAGCTTGTCCAGCGGCCGCTTGGCATCCTTTTCCGCTGACATCTTCGGCTCGCCGGCATTGGCATGACGCAGGAAATAGATATTCATGATGGCTCTTATTTTGCCCTAACCGGCTTGCGAAGGGTACGCCGCCGCGGCGCCGGCAGTACTGGAATCGCGTCCAGCGTGACCTTGCCCTCGGATAGAGCGATGAGGAATTCCTGAGCGTTAAAGTGAGTGGCACGTTTAGCCGAGCGCGAGCGTAAGGCGTCGGCGCAGATGTAGGTGCCATCCGGTTGCAGAATACGGGCTTGCGTATTGTCGGCCAGGTAAGCCTCCAGGATCTCGAAGCGAATGCGATGCTTCAACATGGGATCTTTGATGGGAAACAGCGTCTCCACCCGTTCCAGCAAATTGCGCGGCATCCAGTCGGCGCTGCCCAGATAGATTTCCTCTTCTCCGCCGTTGGCGAAGTAGAAAATCCGGCTGTGTTCCAGGAATCGGCCGACGATGCTGCGCACCTTGATGTGATCGCTGACGCCGCGCACGCCGGGCCGCAGTCCGCAAATGCCGCGCACGATCAGGTCAATCTGCACACCGGCCTGCGAGGCGCGATAGAGCTCGCGCACGATGTTGCGGTCAAGCAACGAATTCATCTTGACGATGATTCGTCCTGGACGTCCGTGGCGCGCGTGGTCGGCCTCGCGCGCGATCAGGTTAATCGAGCGCTCGGCCAGATCGATGGGCGCCACCAGCAGCGGCTTGTAGTTGGGGCGCTCAGCGTAGGCGGTGAGGAAGTTGAAGACGCCGTGCACTGCGGAGGTCATTTCCGGATCGGCAGTCAGCAGGCTCAGATCGGTGTAGTAGTTCGCGGTAATCGAGTTGTAGTTGCCCGTCCCCAAGTGTGCGTAGAGACGCGTCTCATTGTCTGGATCCTTGCGCACCATCAGCGCCAGCTTGCAATGCGTTTTCAGGCCGACCAACCCGTGGAAGACTTGTACGCCGGCGTCCTCCAGCGAGCGCGCCCAGCGAATGTTGCTGGCCTCGTCGAAGCGCGCCTTCACCTCGACCACCACCGTGACTTCTTTTTTCGCGGCCGCTTCGATCAGAGAGCGCACGATGGGCGAGTTCTCGCTGGTGCGATACAGGGTCTGCTTGATCGACAGCACGTTGGGATCTTCGGCAGCGGTGCGAATGAAATTCACAATGGAGTTGTAGGAGTCGTAAGGATGATGCAGCAGGATGTCGCGATGCCGGATCTCCTCGAAGATGTCCTGCGACTTGCGATTGAGCTGCAGCTCGCGTCCTACAAACGGCTTGAACTTCAGGTCGGGCCGCTCGGTCTCATCATAGAAATGAAACAGTCGCGACAGGTTGACCGGCCCTTCGGTGCGATAAACCTGCCAGTCCTCCATTTCGAAGTAGCCGCGTAGCCGCTCAATCATCTCGGGATTGGCGTCCGCCTCTATTTCCAGACGCACCGCGTCGCCCTTGCGCCGGTTGTGCAGTTCCGTGCGCACCGATTCCAGCAGGTTGCGCGACTCTTCTTCCTGGAGATAGAGATTGCTGTTGCGGGTGACCCGAAACGCAGCCTCAGAAATAATCTCGTAGCCGCGATACATATCCACAGTGTGGGACGCCACCAGGTCGGCGAGAAAGATGTAATCCTCTGTCCCATTGCGTGGGGGTAGCTTGATCAGCCGGGGCAAGACCCGCGGAACCGTCACCACTCCCATGTAGGTCGACGACGCCCGCCGACGGCGCCTTAGCAGCAGGGCCTGGCACAGCGCCTTATTGATGACCCGGGGAAACGGATGCGACGGATCGACGGTGACCGGCGTGAGCAGTGGATCCAGTTCCCGCTCGCAATACTCGGCCACAAAGGCGCGCTGCTCGGCGGTCAGGTCTTTCATGCCGACCACGCGGATGCCCTCGCGCGCCAGTTCCGGCCGCAGAGAAACATTCCAGCAGCGATACTGGTCGCGCATGAAATCGTGGGTGAGTTCGGCGACCAGCTGCGCTTCCTGCTGGGGGGTGCGGCCGTCGGGGCCGGGCGCGGTCTGGCCGTCTTCAATGCGCTGAATCAGGCCACCCACGCGGATCTCGAAGAACTCGTCCAGATTGCGGGCAGTGATGGCCAGAAACTTCACCCGCTCCAGGAGAGGATTGCGCAGGTTCTCCGCTTCCTCGAGAACACGACGATTGAACGCCAGCCACGAGGCTTCTCGATTCAACACCAGGGACGGATCATCCAGGGAACGGCGAACCATACGAGTGACGCAAACCCCACCTGCGGATAGTTTTCCTATGTTACACGAAGGTTACTGCGAGGGAAGACCTAAAGGTGGGCAGGGGTCGGCGGAGTATAACGCTGGTCACACAATGTCAGGTACGGATAACACCGCTTCTAATCTGGCTTTTTGCCTGCAAGGAAATCAACTGGAATCAAGAACATACTTGCCACCTGTTCAGGATCCAAACCGGCCGCGATTAACTCCTGAGCCATTGCTGTCTGCTGTGCTTTGTAATGTTCGCTGGGCACGAACAGTTCGGCGATGTAGTCGCTGTCGGCTCCCATACCCCGGCGATCGGGATAACCTCTTTGTTTAGCCATGCCGCTCCCGTGTTTTCAGATGAAACGATTGCGAGATAAAGCCCCGGAAAACTTACTCTGGCAATTCGAAACATGATCCCGACGACATTATCAACCAAGGATCTGTTTCGAGCGGTTGAACCCACGCCGTCGCAAATTTACTTTACCCTACGCAGTCCTTGGCTGTGGGACAACGACGGACTTCAGCAATTCGGTGCCGCGCACCACTTCCACCTCGCAGGCCAGCCCGCTGCGTTCGTCGGTGAGCAGGCGATGCAGATCGTCGACGCTGGCGATGGCCTTGCCGGCAAAACGCACGAGAATGTCGCGCTCGCGCAATCCCGCCCGCTGCGAAGGTCCTCCGGGAACGACGTTGAGCAGCAGCAGGCCGCTCTCCGACGGCAGGTCGTAATACCGCACCAGCCGGCGATGCAACGGAACTCCCTGTCCCATGACGCCGATGTAGCTGCGCCGGATGCGGCCGTCGCGGATCAGCCGGGAAGCCACGAATTCCGCCGTGTCGGCGCCAATGGCAAAACAGATACCCTGCGCGCCCATGATGGTCGCGGTATTCACCCCGATCACTTGACCGTGCGAATCGACCAGCGGTCCGCCCGAGTTGCCGGGATTCAGCGCCGCGTCGGTCTGGATGACACCGTCGATCAGCCGTCCCGAACGCGAGCGCATCGTCCGCCCGAGAGCGCTAACCACGCCAGCCGTTACCGTGTGCTGGAAGCCCAACGGATTGCCGATGGCAATCACCAGCTGTCCCACGCTCAGCTTGCGCGAGCTTCCAACCGGAACTGATGCCGCGCCCAGCTCGCCGCGAATCACCGCCAGGTCCGTGTCGGGATCGTCGCCCACAACCTCGGCGGAAAAGCGCTCGCCGACGGAAGTTGAGACATGCACTTCCGATGCGCCATGCACCACATGGCTATTGGTAAGGATGAAGCCGTCGGGTGTGAACACGAATCCCGAGCCGGAGCCTTCGCCACGTCCCTGCCGCACCTGAATATGGACCACCGCCGGACCAACCCGCTGTACCGCTCCCACTACCGCACGGGAGTAAGCGTCGAGCAATCCGGCATCGGGATTTTGCGGGAGATCGGCTTCGGAAGCAACCGGGTCGGGCAAAATCTCCTGCGCCAACCATTGAAGAGTGCCCATAACACCTCGTGGGATGTGGATGCTGGCGTGACGGGATTCGATTCGTGAACAAGGGGACAAAGGGGCCGATCCTGTGAGATGTGTCGTCCCTACGGGACTCGGATCAGTTTTTCTACTTCTTCACCCATGACTCCGCCTCCGGCGAAGCCTGCCCTGAGCGTAGTCGAAGGGTCCTGGGCTGAACTGGGTCGTCCTTGCGGACGGGATTTCGACTGATACATGCCGCTCGCAACTCCAAAATTTAGTTCTCATGCAGACTACTTAGCGGTGCAGTGAAAGCCGGGGTTCATTGCGGCTTGAGGCAACAAAAAACTTTGCCTCAACACGGGTCTGAAACAGATTGCTGAAAAACTCGAAAAGCAGATCCCTCACCGGCTGAAGCCGGGTTCGGGATGACAAAAATAAAAAGGGCTTTCTACGGCGTAGCTAAAGCTACGCCGCTTCAAAATCACCCCGGGCCAAGTTTTTCAGCAGTCTGTGAAAGGCATGCTCCACCCCAAGGAAGCCAACCGCAGAATCAGGCGGAAATTCATCCTCCATTCATCACCTGTTAATGATTCGACGCATGTCGGCGTAGTACCTTTCGCCGACGGGCATTCAACCCAACATTCCTGTAGGAAGAGGACTAAACATGGCGACCGCCTCGCCGTTTCCTGTCGAACCAGCAGTAGCACCACCGAGCGCAGTACACGCAAAACTCAATAAGGGTCCCGGCGCGATAGGCTCCGCCATCTTTCTCGGAGCTCTGGCCATAGGGTTTGTGTATGCGGCCTACCATCTGATCTCCGACCTCTCGGCCGTACATTCGTCGTCGGTCTTCCCTTTCATACTTTTGGGAATCGCGTTGCTGGTGGCGCTGGGCTTTGAGTTCGTTAATGGCTTCCACGATACGGCCAATGCAGTTGCGACCGTGATCTACACCCACTCGCTCGACCCACACATCGCAGTGGCCTGGTCGGGAATGTGGAACTTCATCGGCGTGGTGCTCTCCACCGGAGCGGTGGCCTTCGGCATCATCTCGCTGCTGCCGGTGGAACTGATTCTGCAAGTGGGCAGCGGCGCCGGCTTCGCCATGGTATTCGCCTTGCTGACGGCGGCGATCATCTGGAACCTGGGCACCTGGTACTTCGGCATACCGAACTCCAGTTCGCACACCTTGATCGGATCCATCATCGGCGTAGGCGTGGCCAACCAGTTGATGCAGGCCCGCACCGCGACCAGCGGCGTCGACTGGGGACAGGCCCTCAATGTGGGTAAGTCTCTGCTGTTCTCGCCCATCGTGGGCTTCATTCTGGCCGCATCGATTCTCAGCCTCTCGAAATTCCTCATTCGCGACCCGCGGCTCTACAAAGCACCGGAAGGCGACGCTCCGCCGCCGCCCTGGATCCGCGCTTTGCTGATCCTTACCTGCACGGGCGTCAGTTTCGCGCACGGGTCCAACGACGGCCAGAAGGGTATGGGGCTGATCATGCTCATCCTCATCGGCACCGTGCCAACGGCTTACGCCTTGAACCACGCCATCACCTCGCAGCAGTCGGCCGAGTTCGTGGCCATCTCGCAGCAGGCGGCCAACGCGCTCGACAAGTATGTATCGCCGGGGGCTGTGGTCGGCGACCCGCACGATGATGTCACTGCGTACGTGCGCACCAGAGAGTTCACTCCCAACACCATGCTGGCGCTGCGCAGCCTGATCAACGGCATCAGCACCGAAGTCGTGAACTACAAAGAGCTGCGTTACATCCCACAAGACCAGGTCCGCAACTTCCGCAATGACATGTACCTGGTCAGCGAAGCGCTGCGTCTGATGCAGAAGTCCGGGCAGCCCGCAATCTCGGCGGCCGATACCAAGGTGCTGGCCAGCTATAAGAAGCAGATCGATCACGCCACCAAGTTCATCCCGACCTGGGTGAAGGTCGCGGTGGCGCTGGCGCTGGGTCTGGGCACGATGATCGGCTGGAAGCGAATCGTCGTCACCGTGGGCGAGAAGATCGGCAAGGACCACCTGACCTACGGGCAGGGCGCCGCTGCGGAAATTACCGCGATGCTGACCATCGGAGCCGCTGACATGTACGGCTTGCCGGTAAGCACGACCCACGTGTTGTCGTCGGGCGTAGCGGGAACCATGGCAGCCAACGGAACCGGCCTGCAGTGGGCAACCGTGCGCAACCTGATCATGGCCTGGGTACTGACGCTACCCGTGGCCATCGTGCTGTCGGCCACGCTGTTCTGGGCGTTTGCAAGGATGTCGTAAGGCTGTAGCCGGGAGCAGCGACCCGGGACACGGTTAGTTACTTGTCATTCTGAGCGAAGCGAAGGCTGCGGAGCGGCCGAGCGCGGTCGAAGAACCCTATCGCCACGAAGAGGCCACCGTCAAAGGGGTCCTTCGACTACGGCGGCGAAGCGACGCCTCCGCTCAGGATGACAGAATTTCGATTTAAAGAGCAACGCTCTACCACAGCCAATAAACAAGGGCACACCCACATGGTGTGCCCTTTGTAATTCTGTGTGCTGGCTAGCGGCCAAAATATTTGGCGTTACGCTCGGTGTACTCTTTCCATTTTTCCGGCAGATCCTCAAGCGCGAAGATCGCCGAAACCGGACACACCGGCACGCACGCGCCGCAATCGATGCACTCCACCGGATCGATGTAGATCATCTCCTCGGCGGCAAACTTTTCGCTGTCCTTCTTGGGGTGGATGCAGTCCACCGGACAGGCATCAACGCATGCCGTGTCTTTTGTGCCAATACAAGGCTCTGCGATTACATAGGCCATAAAACGATGTCTCCTCAACTCTTTCTATGGGAGGATTCCCGCTTAGAGTAGTTGTATCGATACTACCAAAAACGCCGTACGCTGTGGGTCTGGCAAGTCACCAAGCTAAGAACAACTTGAGCTAGGCAACGCTGGCCGGCTCGCGCTCGCTCGCAGGCTCGTACTCCACAATGTAGCCCGCGATGGCGCTGGCCGCCACGGTCAACGGACTCGCCAGGTACATCTGGCCAGGGCCGCTGCGTCCGGGGAAGTTGCGATTCTGCGCGCTGATCACCACCTGGTCGGGACGCGTAGACACGCCCGGCCCGGCATTGATGCAGGCGCCGCAACTGGGCTCGATGACGTGCGCTCCGGCCTTCTGGAAGATGTCGAGATAGCCCTTGCGCACGCAATACTCGCGCGTCTCCTGCGAGCCAAACTGCAGGTAGAACTTGCAGCTGTCGGCAACTTTGCGACCGTGTTTTAAGGCATCGCCGAGCACCAGCGCGTACATGTCCATGTCTTCGTTCTTGCCCGCGGTGCAGGTGCCACCGTAAGCGATCTCGACTGGCACCGGCGTGTTCAACTCGCGCACAAACTTGCCGTTGCCCGGGTCGCCGGGCGTCGCCAGCATGGGATAAATTTCCGCAGCATCCAGCTCGATCACGTGCGCGTAGTGCGCGTCGGGATCGCTGTACAAGCCTTCGACCAGCGCCTGCGCTTCGAACTCGCTCATGCCGCGGCGTTCCATCAGGAAGTCAACCACCTTCTGATCGGGAGCCACGATGCCGGTGAAGCCGCCAATTTCGGCCGCCATGTTCGTCATGGTGGCGCGCTCGTCTACCCCCAGCGCCTCGATGGCTTCGCCGGAATACTCCATCACCTTGGCCAGTGCCTTGCCCGAACGGATGTATTCCAGCGAGAGTAGCTTCAGGATGAAATCTTTAGCAGTAGCGTTCTCGCGCTTCTTGCCGTGAATGATGACTTTCACCGACTCGGGTACCTTGACGCGCACATCCTTGGTAAACCATGCGTTGAAGACGTCGGTGGTGCCGATGCCGAATGCCACGCAGCCGATCGCCCCCACGTGCGGGGTGTGCGAATCGCTGCCCACATTGAGCTGGCCGGGGAGAGCGTAACTCTCCGTCACGATGGAGTGGCAGATGCCTTCCGAGCCTTTGCGGTCCTTCAACTCGCCATGCAGTTTGATGCCGCGTGACTTGGCGAAATCTTCCTGCTTCAACTTCAACTGGGTGGCCAGATCGAGCAGGCCCATCTTGCGCTTTTCTTCCGACATCACCTCATCCAGAAAGGTGAGATGGTCGCGGAAGAACATGATGGTCCCGGGGTCGGTGACCGGCTCCGTCTTGCCGAGAAAATGTTCGTAGAAAATCGCCGCCATTGGCGTCACGTATTCGTGACTGAAGCGCAGATCGGTGCGCGCGAATCCGGTGTCGCCCGGCTTCACAGCCTCAACACCGACTTGATTTGCGCCGTGCACCATGTGGCGCGCGAAAATCTTCTCCGCGATGGTCATGGGGCGCGGCTTGGTGGTGATCGGAGGCAGGAAGACCTTGCCCTGCATGCGCGCGACGTTGAAGGGGAACAGGCCGCCATACTCGATGACCTGGCGCGTGATTTCGTCCTCGCCCGCGGTGAACTCAACCAGCGGAATCTCTTTGCCGCCGCGGATCTTGTCGATCAGGCTGAAGTCGGTCGAGGTCAGCACGCCGAGATTCTGGCAATTCTGCTTGTAGATGCGCTCGATGTTTTCGGCGATCACCAGCTTGATGCCGGCCGACATCTCGGCATAAGGCGACTGCTCGCGGCTGGAGCCTTTGCCCCGCCGCTTGCCACTCACCGCGCACACGAAGCCGCCGCGCTTCACGTCGCCGCGCTTGATGGGCGTCTCGTTGCCGCACTTCAGGCCGGTGTAGGGAAACTCGCCCAGGGTCTCGTCGAAGAAGAAGCAGATGTGCGCCGGGGTGATCTCGTCGGTGGAGATGTCGTCGCGCAGCTTGGGATTGCGCTCGGGATGCGCGGTGTCCCAGGGCAGATCTTCGCCAGCCAGCTGACGCTTGATGAGCTCAGGATCTTCGGTGAGGAAAAGGATTCGCCCCTGCAAACGGACCATGTCGGGGCGCATTTCAACGGTTCGGTTCAGCAACGAGTTGTTCACTAAGCAATTTTACCGCAGTCACAGGGGGCTGTGACGAGCCCGAACAGCCGTTCGAATAAATTCAAGCCACGGCCCGGCGGGTGTGGAACGTTATTTCAATAGTGGTAGCGGGCCTGGAGGAAATCGATTCGATTACCGCTGACCCGGTAGACCAGACGGTGTTCCTGAGTTACTCGCCGCGACCAGCAACCCGCCAGCACGAACTTCAATGGTTCGGGCTTGCCGATTCCCGTGAAAGGATCTTTCATTACCGCTTCCACTAGTTCCAGAATGTGAAGTGCTATCTTCCGATCGCTTTTGACCCAATACCGCAGATCCTCACGAAACTCAGGCTGAAAAACCGCCTCGCGCTCAACGGGACGCGCCAAGTCCCATCTCCCGGCGAAGCTTTTCCAGCGATTGCGGCTTAGGCTGCCCGCGCTGGCTCCGCTGCAGGGCTGCCAGCAGTCGCTGCGCATTTTTCGGCGACCGCAACAGATGAGCGGTTTCCATCAGGCTCGCAAGTTCATCGGCCGGAACCAGGGCCACATCTTTAGCGCCGCGGCGACGCACAATCACAACTTCCTGATTGTCGGCTACCTGATCCAGCACCGCAGCCAACCGCTCGCGCAAACTCGTGTAGGTGGTTTCAACCGCCATAGCTTTCCCAGCCTCCACCGTTAACGTACAGCAATCCTGTACGTGCTGTCTAGCTTCAGCGGACGGAATATGTCGGGCTTCGGGTCTCGTTTGCGCGCTGCGGACTAGATTTATTCGCGGGTTTTGGCGTACTCCAACGGGGAAGGTAATTCCTCCAGCCCGCGGCCGGCGAAGATATCCGCAAAATTGGTAATGAGCTGCTGATGGATAAGACCGTTGCTGGCGAGGACTTCGCGGCTGTCAAGGCGAAACGCTGAGCCGTCGAAGCGGTTTACAATTCCGCCGGCTTCCTGCACCAGCAGCGCACCGGCAGCGGTGTCCCAGGGATTGAGATTGAACTCCCAGAATCCGTCGTAACGGCCGCTGGCAACATTGGCCATGTCGAGCGCCGCCGAACCGGCGCGACGTACTCCGTGCGAGCGCAGGGTGAGCTGCTGATAGAAATGGATATTGGGATTCTGATGCCGCTTGTGGCTGGGAAAGCCCGTCCCCAACAGAGATTCCGCCAAACTCTCCGTCCTGGAGACATGGATCGATTTCCCGTTGAGCGTGGCGCCCTGTCCGCGTTCGGCGGCGAACATCTCATCGCGCGTCGGGTCGTAAAGGATGCCGACTTCCAGTTGCTCGTCCTTTCGCACCAGCGCGATCGAGACGCAGAATACCGGATAACCGTGCGCGAAATTGGTGGTGCCATCCAGCGGGTCAACGTACCAGCGATAATCGGCGCCGGTATCGTTGCGCGCGCCTTCCTCACCCACCAGATCGTGCTCGGGCCAGCGGCTGCGCAGGCGCTCCACAATCAGTTTCTCCGAGGCACGATCGGCCGCGGTCACCAGATCGACGTCGCCCTTGTACTCGATGACCACGCGCCGGGAAAAGTGGTCCATCAGCAACGCGCCAGCCTCGCGTGCAATGGTCTCCACTTCTGGTAAGTAGCCGCTCATTCCGGTTGGCTCGGAGGATTGCCGTTGCGTGGAGTGGCCGCACCCTCGGCGCGGGGCTTGCGGATGGTGTCTTCGGCGATGTAGGCAATCTCGTGCTTGAAGATGAAGAGGTTGGGGGCGCCGTCGCGCGTCAGCCGAACCATGCGGCGGTCGTAGTATTCGATCCAGCCGCGGACGGACTCGCCGTCCATAAGTTTAATGCGCACCGGCCGCTGCTTCTCACCCAGCATCTTCAGATAGGCTGCCTCCTGGTGCGTGTCGTCAGGAGGAGGAGTTCTGCCCTTGCGCGAATTTGCATCACCGCCGGATCCGTGGAAAGCCATGGCCTGATTCTACATGCGGCCATGCTTTCTGACGGTAAGGAACTGCCGGGATGTCAGGAATAGCTAAGGGATGTCTAGAAATGGCCCCCTAAAATTCACAGCCGCACTTGCTACACTTCTTAACAAATAATTCTCGCTTTCCTGCTGGCGTTAATCGGGCTGCTGCCTGCATCATTCATAATGCCGCCAGCATCTCACTGTACTTGGATTGACGCGGAGAATTATTTGCTTAACGCCATGGCTCTTCTGTCCTGCAACCCAATCCCACTTCCGGGTAGGCACCACTTTTTCCCGGCTTGGGGGTTATGGCGATAAGCGCCGATTGCATTTCTTGAACCTGCCCATGTTTCAGCACGTTATCTTAGTATTTTCAGAATCGATGGCTGCGCTGGCTGTGACCTGTCTCAGCTTCGGCATCCTCATCTATTTCACCCTGCACAATTGGCAAAAAGTTGCGGCGCTGTCGCGCAATCGTTCGCAATTGCTGTCGGTGGGAGCCGGCCTGGCTCTGGTGTTGCTGGCTATGCAGCTGCGCCAAGCCCGGGGAGGAGAAGGCACCGCGGGATCGGATGACGCTTTCATCGCGGCCGCTGATCCCTCGCCGCATCCGCAGAGTGCCACCGCCGAGTCGCTGGCCGCGGCTGGATTGGCCGTAGTCGCCACCTACCACAATGACAACGCCCGCACCGGCCAGAACATCATCGAAACCGTTCTCACTCCTGGCAATGTGAATGCCGCGCATTTCGGCAAACTGTATTCCTTTCCGGTTGATGGCTCGGTATACGCGCAGCCCCTCTACATGCCACAGGTCGCGATGCCGGGCAATGGAATCCACAATGTCATGATTGTGGCGACGCAGCACGATAGCGTCTACGCCTTCGACGCGGACTCTCCCACCCCGGCTCCACTGTGGCGGGTCAGCTTCCTGAATCCCGACGCGGGCATCACCACCCTGTCGCCCACCGACGTGAACGCCAGCGACATTCTGCCCGAGATCGGGATTACCAGCACTCCAGTCATCGATATCGCCAGCAACACGCTGTACGTGGTCGCTGCCACCAAAGAGAACGGCGCCTTCTATCATCGGCTGCACGCGTTGGATATGACCTCAGGCGCGGAGAAGTTTGGCGGCCCGCGCATCATTCAGGCGTCCTATCCCGGCGCCGCCCAGGACGGCAACGATGGCGTGATTTCGTTCTCTTCGCGCTTTCAGTTGCAACGCGCCGCCCTGCTGCTTTCCCAAGGCAAAGTGTTTATCGCCTTCGCCTCGAATGCCGACTCCGGCCTGTATCACGGATGGGTGGTCGCCTACGATGCCATCACCATGAAGCAGGCGGGAGCCTGGGTTTCCACGCCCAATGGCTACCAGGGCGGCATCTGGATGAGCGGCTGCGGCGCCAGCGCCGATGCCGACGGCAACTTGTATCTTTCGATCGCCAACGGACCGTTCGATGTGTATGGCGAACAACCTGGCTCGAACTTCAGCGACAGCATCGTAAAACTGAAGTCTGGAATTCATGGTCTGACGTTGTCAGACTTTTTTACCCCGTTCAGCCAGGCCAAGATGGCCCAGGACGATTTGGATCTGGGATCGTCAGGCGTGGTGCTGCTGCCCGATCAGCCTGGTCCCTATCTCCACCTGGCCATCACCAGCGGTAAGAACGGTCATATTTACGTGCTCGACCGCGACAACTTCGGCGGCTACAACACCACGGTCAAAGGCAATCCCCAGATCGTGCAAGAGCTCTCGGGCCAGCTTCGCCAGCAGATGGGTACTCCGGCCTATTGGAATGGCCATCTCTATTTTGGCGCGGGAATCAGCCCGCACAACGATTCGATCAAGGCGTTCCTGATTCGCAACGGCCTGCTTTCGGCGTCTCCCGTATCCCAGTCCGCAGCCGCGTATCATTTGACTCGCAGCACCGTCAGTGTCTCGGCTAATGGCAACAACAACGGCATCGTGTGGGCGGTGAATAACGACGCCTACTACGATCCGCATCAGGGGCCGGCGGTCTTGCACGCCTACGATGCCAAAAATCTGGCGCATGAGCTATACAACTCGAATCAGCGCCCGGCGCGCGACAATCCGGGACAGGCTTCCAAGTTCACTGTCCCCACGGTGGCCAACGGTAAGGTATTTGTCGGAACGGCAAATCAGCTAAGCGTGTATGGCCTGCTGCCGGAGGCGGGAAATTAGATCGGTTTGCCCCTGGAACTCATCCTGAGCTGTTCTTGAATGGACGCAGCTTCAGCTGCGCGTTAGTGTTTCTTCTTTTGTCATCTCTTGAAGCAGCGCAACTTCAAAACGCAGAAAAGCGTGATAGCCTGCGCTCTGCTTCGCCATCGATGCTGTCATGATGGTTACAGTTAGAGATTAGTGGAAGTGTTTTATGCGATTTGGCTGTCTGGTATCCACCTGCACGATTTTGGTCACGCTGCTTTTCCCGCCCCCACCGGTCGTGTTCGGCCAGAATGCCGCGCCGCCGGAGCAGCATCGTCCGACCAGCACGCCCTACACCGGTGATCTCTCCATCTTCGACACCGCCGGGCGCGACGAACGGCTGCATATCAATCAGGTGATGGATGTTCTTGCTATCGCGCCCGGAAAAACCGTGGCCGATATTGGGGCTGGCTCGGGATGGTTCACGGTTCGGGCAGCGTGGCGGGTAACGCCCACTGGAAGCGTCTACGCTGTCGACATCAATCCAGACGCGCTGCAGTATATTACTCGCCGCGTTCAGAAAGAGCAGCTGCACAATGTGAAGACCGTGTTGGGCAAAGCCGATAACCCGGAACTTCCGCCCGACAGCATCGATGCGGTGCTTTTGCTGAAGACGTATCACGAGGTCGCGGAGCCGGTGGCACTGTTGCGCAATTTGCGGACTTCGCTGAAGCCCGGAGCGCGTGTCGGAATTATCGACCGCGATGGCAACGGAGAAGACCACGGCGTGCACAAAGACGTGGTGCTTTATGAGGCAGGAGAAGCGGGCTACCGCTTGATCGACGAGCACGATGATCTGGTGAAGGGCGACAAGATGGATTACTTCCTGGTGCTGGCGGTGAAATAAGCGCAGAGGCAATGGCTTCTCAGATGCCGCCCCTGAAAGGGGCTTGGAAGCTCGATACAACGGCCACCCAGGACTGCGGCCACCTGCGGTAGGCCTGCATTCTGGGCTAAACTGAGTCGTCCCGCAGGGCGGGACGGGATTCTCGCAGGCAAGAAATCTATGGCCAAGCAGGCAGCATGAAGCATGTCAACCGAGCCCCTTCTCTTATAGATCGCACGGCGCTCTTGGGTTGTGTTAGGGCCCGGATTCAGCCGGGCCGAAAACGGTTCCCTCTCTGATGGTTTTTTTGAGACTGTGTCGCAACCGGTGTCGCCGCTCTGCGGCTCACAATAATCTCCCACTTGACCGGGGCTTACGCCGCCCGGCTAACTTCATCTCGCCGCGTTGCGGCTAGTTTGATCGGTTATTCCACCCTTTGCCCCACCACAAATTTTCCTGTTGGGTTGCGACACAGTCTCGCTGAGCACCGTCCTTGCAGGACCTAAAGCCGGACCTTTCCGGCGCCTAGTTGCGAATCATGCAATGGCTGGATCGCCGCTAGAAGCCGCTCGCCTGCCGGGTGTGCGGAATACGAGTTACACTTTGTGCAATCGTTGCCGCAGAGGAACACACTGCGCAACCGGCAATCATCTTCACGACGCAAGGACAAGCCATTGCGCGCCATCTTCATCAGCTATCGACGCAGTGACGCGGAAGGCGAGGCTGGCCGCTTATTTGACGACCTGGTCAAACACTTCGGCGAGTACACGGTATTCATGGACGTCACCGCGATCGAGGCAGGACGCGACTTTCGCCAAGCTATCGACGAAAGCATTGCCGGCTGCGGCGTGGTTCTGGTGGTCGTCGGTCCGGGATGGCTGGACGCCAAAGACGCCGCGGGAGCGCGCCGTCTTGACGATCCTGCGGATTTCGTGCGCATCGAAACCGCTTCGGCACTAAAGCGCGATATCCCGGTCATTCCGGTGCTGGTGCGCGGCGCGAAAATGCCTCGGATGGAGCAACTGCCGGCAGAATTGACAGACCTAGCCTATCGCAATTGTGTGGAGTTGACTCATGTGCGCTGGAGGTCCGACATTCAACTCCTCTTCAACGCCTTGCGCCCGCTGTTGCAAGATCCGAAATCGAGCCCCGCCCAGACCGGATCCCATCACGTGGCCGTCGACACAGGGCATGCGAGCAAGCCTGCACAATTCGTTGACGAAAGCATTCCCGGGGTTGAGCCCGCAGCACTACAGCGGGTCGCCAGCCAGCTTGCCCGCTACATCGGGCCGATTGCCGAAGTCGTGGTGAAGCGTACCGCTTCGCATTGCACTTCGATCGAGGATCTCTGCCTGCAGGTAGCGCAAGAGATCGAGTCGCCAGCGGAGCGCCAGAAGTTCCTGGCCACAATTCGCGGTTGAGCGCGCACTATCCCAGCATCTTCAGCGCCTTCTCCAAACTTACTCGCATGCGATTGAAGGACGCAGTCACGTTGGCAATCTCATCGCTTCCCTTCACCGCCAGCGGCGGCACGTCCTTCTCGCCTTTGCTGACGAGGTCAGCCGTCTCTGATACCAGCTGCAGCGGACGAATCACGATGAAGTAGACGCCGGCGTCAAGGGCCAGAATGGTGATCACCAGCGTGATGACGAGATACAACAGCAGGCGATGGAAGGCGCTGTTAGCAATGTCGACCGGCACCGACATGGGCACGGAAACGATCTGCGCCGCCACCACCGAGCCCCGCTTCCAGCCGAAACCATGTTTGGTTCCGTAGGTCGCAATCATGCTGGCCGGAGCGGCTTCCGGCTCGCTGTGACATTGCAGGCACGGAGGATCTGCCGGGATGGGCGTTGCCAGATACAACGAGGGACCGGTGGGCGTCTGGCGCTCGCCCGTCACCTCCGGTTGGTCGCGATGGTCGCGCAGGTATCCGATGACGTCGGCTTCCCAATCTTCGGCGTGGTGCTTGGGGTTGGTGGGATTGAGCCCGGCTTCGCGGTAAGCGTACTCGGGATACTTCTGCTTCATCATGTCGAAGATGGTGATGGCGGCGAAGTCCGGCACCGTCTCTGCCAGGAACTTCGTCTGATGCTGCCGGAGTTTGCTGCAGCAAAGGTCCCAGATCGGAGGCGGTATAATCCCGCACCGCCCGGGCGCTGGCCATCATGAGTTGCGCTTCCTGCAGGACTTCGCGGCGGGCATTGCTGATGAGAAAGCTGTAGGAGACTTGCGCAATGATCAGGCCGCAAATCCCGAATAACACCACCAGGATGAGATTGAACTTGGTCAGCAGCTTCATGGTCGATCCCCTGAGCGAATGGGAGTCTGACCAATGAGTCTATCGCAGGGTTTCGTCGAACCCGCCGCTAAGCTATTCCCGCGACTTCGGCGATTCGCCCGGCGTACCCATGATTTCGAAGGACTCGGAACCGATGGCCTGCGTGAGACTGTAGGCATTAGCCAGCGCCGGATCGAAAACCGCGGTGGACGGGCATCCCGGCGAGGTACAACCGCCGCCGTTATTTTGTCCCCAGTAAGCCCAACTTCTCCACTGGGTCAACACATCGTAGATTTGCAGGTAGTAGGCGCCGCGTGAAACCCGTGCGTTCATGTTCTGGATCTTCATAGTCCAGACCGTGTAGAGCCGGCCGCTGGAGTACGAGACCAGTCCTAACACCGATTCCCCGCTGGCCAGCACCTCTCCGCCAAAAGCTTCGGTAGTAATCTTCCACTTGGCGCTCTGCGGAGGATTGCGATCATCGACCGTCCATATCGACAGCACTGCGCTGGTGACGGTAGAGTCCGCTTTCAGGGTGAAAGAATCGGCCACCGCTTGCCCGAAGTTAATCGGCCAGGCTCCGATGGTTCCAGGATCAGGGCCGTTGTCGTAAAGCACCTGGGCATTTGCGAAAGAACCGCAAAGCGCGAGCAAAAATATCGCCGCCAAAGTTTTCATGTACCTGCTCTCGAGAATCTTGCGGGCTATGGTCGATTCCGGTCGAACTGGAATAACGCCATGCAGGCGTCATGGGACTATGGGCGTTACATACCCGCTGGGGAACTCCAGCGCACAATTCTTTTTTGCTGGAGTAGGTAGAAGACAGTGGAAACTACCCGTGAACAACACCCCGGATGCGGTCGGGGGGATAGGTGACAGGGGCGATAGTTAGACAGCTATCCGAGGATTGGCAGGCACAGCGAGCTTCAGAGTGCCATTCCTCGCCGGGGCACCCGGCACCCGGCCTAACGACGATTCGCAGGAACAATGTGCGGCTACACCAGCCCTGAACAAATGCCTACTTATTGCTCAGCGCCTCCACCCCGGGCAGTTTCTTGCCTTCCAGAAATTCCAGCGACGCGCCGCCACCGGTGGAGATGTGCGTGATCTTATCGGCCACGCCGGCGTTCTTCACTGCCGCTACGCTGTCGCCGCCGCCGATGATCGACACCGCCGCGCCATTGTCGGCGACCGCATGAGCAATCTTCTTGGTGCCCTTGGCGAACGCTTCGATTTCGAAGACGCCCATGGGGCCATTCCAAACGATGGTGCGAGCAGCCCCGATTTCGTCGGAGAACAGCTCGACAGTCGCCGGTCCGATGTCGAGCGCCATCATGTCAGCCGGAATCGGCTGGCCTTCGCCGATCTGCTGAATACGAGCACCGGCATCCATTTTGTCGGCAACCACGTGATCCACCGGCAGCAGGAATCTCACATTGTGGGCTTTGGCCTCGGCCAGGATTTGTTTCGCAAGATCAAGCTTGTCGGCCTCCAGCAGCGACTTGCCAATCTCTTGCCCCTGCGCCTTGAGGAAGGTGTAAGCCATTCCGCCGCCGACAATCAGTGCATCCACCTTAGTCATCAGGTGCTTGATGACGCCGATCTTGTCGCTGACCTTGGCGCCGCCAAGAATCGCGACAAAGGGCTTTTGCGGATGCGACAGCGCCTTGCCCAGATACTCAAGTTCTTTCTCCATCAGCAGCCCGGCGGCGCTCTTCTCCACAAAGTGGGTGATGCCCTCGGTGGAAGCGTGAGCGCGATGCGCCGAGCCAAACGCATCGTTCACGTAGTAGTCGCACAGCCGGCCCAGCTTCTGGGCAAAGTCGGGATCGTTGGCTTCCTCTTCGGGATGGAAGCGCAGGTTCTCCAGCAGCAACGATTGCCCACGCTCCAGCTTCTCAGCCATCTCCTCGGCCTGCACCCCAATGCAGTCGGGAGAGAAGCCGACGTTCTCGCCGCGGCGCAGCACATCGTCGATGAGAATGCGCAGGCGCTCGGCGACCGGCTTGAGGCTCATCTTGGGATTGGGCTTGCCTTTGGGCCGCCCTAGGTGGGAAGCCAGGATGAGGCGCGCGCCGTGACGCAGCGCGTACTCAATGGTCGGCAGCGTCTCGCGGATGCGAGTGTCGTCCATGACGCGGCCGTCGTCGAGCGGGACATTGAAGTCGACCCGCATGAAAACTGCGCTTGTTGTTCAGCGGAAGATCACGAATCGATAACTTCGACATGGAATGCAACCCTTGCTGTCGGCTATCAGCGATCAGCCCTCAGCTACAACACAAAAGTGGGCCAACCCGAAATTTGTCCCTAGTGAGAGCCCAGAAGCTATCAAGAACTGTTGTAGCCGACAAATTCCAACCGATGGTTTAGCCGACGGCTGACGGCCGACAGCTGGTGGCTAGCTCCTGCTTTACAGTCCCTTTTGGCCGAGGTAATGAATCAGGTCGCGGATGCGGCAAGAGTATCCCCACTCATTGTCGTACCAGGAGATTACCTTCACGCAATTGCCGCCCACCACCCGCGTCATCGGAGCGTCAACGATGGAGGAGCGAGCATCACCGCGATAGTCGATGGAGACCAACTCCGCCGTCTCATAACCCAGATAACCCTTCAGCGGACCCGCCTCCGACGCAGCCTTCAGCGCATTGTTCACTTCTTCCACTGTCGTCTTCTTTTCGACGAACACGACCAGGTCAACCACCGAAACGTTGGGGGTCGGCACCCGCATGGAGAAGCCATCAAGCTTACCCTGCAGATCGGGAATCACCAGGCGCAGCGCCTTGGCCGCTCCGGTTGAAGTCGGAATCATGGAAAGCGCCGCCGCCCGGGCGCGCCGCAGATCCTTGTGCGGGAAGTCCAGGATGACCTGATCGTTGGTGTAGGAATGGATGGTGGTCATGGTTCCGCAGACGATCTTGAAATTATCGTGAATCACCTTGGCGATGGGAGCGAGGCAGTTGGTGGTACAGGAGGCATTGGAAATGATGTTGTGCTTTGCCGGATCGTACTTGTCCTCGTTGACGCCCATCACGATGGTGATGTCTTCGTTGGTGGCCGGAGCGGTAATGATGACTTTCTTCACCGGCCCGCGCAGATGCTGTTTGGCCAGTTCGGCTTTGGTGAACTTGCCGGTGGCTTCGATCACGACTTGCGCACCGACGGATTCCCAATCCAGTTTGGAGGGATCTTTCTCGGCGAATACCTTGATGTTCTTGCCGTCGACGGTGATGAAGTCCGCGCCGGCGGAAATCTTGTTGGGCAGGTTGCCCAGAATGGAGTCGTACTTCAGCAGATGAGCGAGCGTTTTCGGATCGGTAAGATCGTTGACCGCGACGAAGTCCAGGTTAGAGTCAGTGAGCGCGGTACGAAGAATGTTGCGGCCGATGCGCCCGAAGCCGTTGATGCCTACTTTGATTGCCATATTGCCTCGCTAGGAAAAGTCTCACGTCGTTATGCGGAAACTTGCTACTACGCCGCACAGCCACGAGCAGAACATTGAATGAAACAGAGAATCGTAGCATTCGCGCTAGGGCGAGGCAATGCCGCAAATCACAATCGTGAATGACCCTTCTGCCACAAAAGGGGAATATGGCAGATTGCTCCGGCCTAGGGAAGCGTGTTAAAAGTGCATCATGCGCAGATGGATGCGTGACCGCGGCAAGCGCCGCAAACCGCCAGGCGAAAAGTCGGGGCAGGATAATCCGGCTCCGTTGCAACCCAAGTTTCCCGACCCTGTCTCCGACGAAGGCGGGATACAGAGCCGCCAGCCCGACTTTGAGGCGCAGCCCGACGAGGCTGATTTGCCTGAGTCTCAGCCGGTCGCCGAGAGCGGCGGTGGAGAAGAGCCGCCACAGCAAAGGCGCGACCGCAACCGCCGTCGCGGCCGTCGGGGCCGGGGAAACCGGCAGCCAGCACCCGGACAGCCGCCCGCACTTCCCCGACCGGGTGGCCCGACCGGCGAAGCCGCCGAGGCCGAAGCCCCCAGCGAAGTGTCCGAGCCGGCAGGCCAGCCGGCCCGATCCCCGCAGAAACCTAAGGGCGCAGTTGTCCTCTCGATAGGACTTCCTGGTTCGGGAAAGAGTACCTGGTTCAAGCGCCACAATATTCTGCCCCTGTCCAGCGATATGGTGCGCATTCTGCTGTTCGACGATGTCACCGAGCAGCGGTATCAGGACCTGGTGTTTTCGACGCTGCGCACGATGTTGCGAGCGCGTTTATTGGCGCGTCGGCCCTGGAATTACCTGGACGCAACCAATCTTTCTCCCCATGAGCGCCGCAGCTGGATCAAACTGGCCAACGACTTCGGCTACGAGGCGCATGCGGTCTTCTTCGATGTGCCGCCGGAAGTCTGCATGGAGCGCAATCATCGCCGCGAGCGCAACGTTCCCGAGGATGTCATGCAACGCATGGCGAATAAGCTGCGCCCGCCGAAGTTCGAAGAAGGGTTTGCCAAGATCACCGTCGTGCGCCTTAAGAAGAAAGAGGGAGAGCCGCTGCCTGCGGAAGAACCTCGGCAGGAATTTGCCATCGAGCCGGACGAGGGCGAGCCACCGGAGGTGGTGGAAACTACTGAATAAGATGATCAGAGCGGAATGACGGGCGATATCGCTCCCTCGCCCGTCTCGCTTTTGCCGCCTACGGATGCCGCCATCCCACGAATGTGAAAAACCTGCGAAAACACTGTGTATTCTTTCTACATTCTATCGATCTACTATTGAGCACTTAGGTCCTTCTTTCTCCCCGACCAGAGTGCCGGTGAGGTATAGTTGCAGTGCTACTCGCCCGGCAAAGAAAGTTGGATAGCAAGCGATCGGGGTTCAGCGAGAGGTGCTTTTCATGCGACTACGGCACATTTCTTTGGCATTGTTGCTTCTGCCCTTAGCTGGGATTTTGAATGCGCAGATTCTTGGAGCTTCGCCCACCGGTCCTCTTCCCGCGAACACTCCGGTGATCCCCGCCGCGATCAAGAACGCTCCCTTTTCGGCGGTTGTGATCACCCAGTACGACCGGGCGCTCGACAATGGCAATCATATTCATCGCGAGACGCGAGGTAAGGTTTATCGCGACGATCAGGGCCGCGTGCGTACCGAGAACGAATTCGCGACTCCGGGCAACAGTGGCGAGCAATTTCTACGAATCACGATTCTGGATCCGGTTCAACATACGGTGATCCACCTCGATCCCCGGAACAAGATCGCTACGGTAGCGCGCACCGGACCAGCCGTCGCTGCTGGCGAGGCAGCGTCAGTTCCCAGACACGGAACGATGGTGATAGGAACTCCGCTCAACGACTCTGGCCAGCCGGCCGGTGCTCCGATGAAAATCCAGACGCAGCACTCTGGGGCCACTGTCTCCGCTGCGGCTAAGACCGAAGCCTTAGGTACGAAGTCGATCGAAGGCGTGGAGGCGGTGGGAACGAAAACCACGCGCACTATCCCAGCGGGAGCGATGGGTAACAACGAGCCAATCATTTCCGTCACCGATTCCTGGTACTCGCGCGATCTGCAAATTGTGGTGCTGAACGAGACGGATGACGGTCAGTCGGGTCATAATAGTATGAAGCTGGTTGATATTGTGCGCACAGAGCCGAATGCTCAGTTGTTCCGGATTCCGCCAGACTACACAGTGAAACAGAGCGATACCGCGACGGCTAGCGCCAAGCCCTAAGGAGTAGACCGTAAACTGGATGTTTGATCTCGATTTTTCCCCGCCTGAGGGACTGGAAATTTCGCTCTGGCGCTCGCTGCTGATCAACTTTGCTGATCGCTTTGCCCCCGAGCGCCTGCCCCCCTTGCAACTGACCTCGAAGCCGGTTGACGTCGGCATTCTGGAGGGCGATCTCCTCAATCTACCCTGGTATCGCACGGTGTTCACCAACTTGGGCGACGTGATTTCGCCGGAGACCCTGCCTCCGCTGGTTCTAGAGTCCCAACCGGTGGACGTGGGCGAGCTATTGGGCGACGAACTGAGCCACGGATGGTGGGATTCGCTGCTGCAAAACCTACGCGATCGGCTTTCGCCGGAGAGGCTTGCCCCGCTGCATCTGACTTCGCAGCCGGTGACGGCGTTTGGCGCCGAGTCCAGCCTGCAGATCCTGGATTGGTCTACCCTGATTGCCGGGCCGAAAGTGTTTCTGCCCGACGCTCCGCAATCACAACCCGCCTTCGCCAACTATCAGATGGCAGCGATGCCGGCTGCTCCCGCCGCAGCGCCCGCCCATCCGGGCCTTCTGGCGGCGCGCATGCAACTCACCCGGGATATCATTCGCACTCGTTTTCGCCGGAAAATCTGGATTTCTCTGGCGGCTGCTGAGGCCGTGTTCCTGCTGGTCGCACTGTTCAAAATGCGATAGCTCCCAGATTCGAACCGCTCCCTGTCCTTTTTGTTTCCCCGGTAATTGGCCCGCGTTGTACCATAAGACGCCTGTCCGGGTGCGTCCCGGCAGGTGGAGTGGGAAAAATCCCACGCCGACAGGGGCTGACACTCGTGACAATCAAAACCAGCACGCGCCAGGTGGATGATGTAGTCATCGTGGACATCATCGGCGAGCTCCGGCTCGGCGAAGGAACCGATGTGGTTCGCAATGTCGTCCGCGGGCTGGCCGACACCGACTACAAGAACATCCTGCTCAACTTACGCGACGTTCGCCACATCGATAGCGCTGGCGTCGGGGAATTGATGAGCTGCTACACCTCGGTCCGCAACCACGGCGGCACTCTCAAGTTGATGAACCTCAGCAAGAATGTTCACAACCTGCTGCAGATTACCAAGCTATACACCATCTTCGAAGTCGAGGATGACGAGCCTACCGCGATAGCTTCTTTTCGTTAGGCAGTCTTCCTTCGCCCGGCTACAATGGAAGAGCAACCCAAATACATCTTCTTTTGCGCCCAGACGGTTGCGTTGTGCTTTGAATCTAAGGTTTGCGAGGCGAAATGAAAGGCGATCCTAAAGTTATTGCGTTCCTCAACCAGGTTTTGAAGGCGGAATTGACAGCCATCAATCAGTATTTTCTGCACGCGGAAATGTGCGAGAACTGGGGTTACGAGCGGCTGGGCAAGAAGGTTAAGAAAGAATCCATCGAAGAAATGGTTCATGCCGAAAAATGCATGGAGCGCATTCTCTTTCTCGACGGAACGCCCAACATGACCGACTATTTCAAGATCAATATCGGCGCTACCGTGGAGCAGCAATTCAAAAATGACCTGCAACTCGAACTGGACGCTGTGAAGCGCCTGAATGACGGCATCAAGCTCTGTGTGGCTCAGGGCGACAACGCCTCGCGCGATCTGGCCGAACGCATCCTCACCGACGAAGAGGAACACATCGACTGGCTGGAAGCGCAATTGCACGCCATCGGCGAAATGGGCATTGGCAACTACCTGGCGGAGCAACTCAAAGAAGACAAGTAGCGTAGCTTTAGGGAATCCGGGGACCGGGGGTCAGAATCTGGCCCCCGGTTTTTCGTCGCGCCCCTGGGTTCGGAGTGGCGGCGCACAATACGCTACAATAGACGAACGCCGTAATCGGGCGCTTCTGCAAGACGCCTTTCCCGATGGAGAGATGGCCGAGTGGCTGAAGGCGCACGCTTGGAAAGCGTGTATACTCGAAAGGGTATCCAGGGTTCGAATCCCTGTCTCTCCGCCATACTTTCAATAACTTACAAGCGGCGGCACTCCACTGGCACTCCATTAACGGCAATCAGTGGATTACCAGCTTAACTACCTCGCTGTTGGCCTCACGCATAGGTTCCGGCATCCCGCCGCCATACACGTTCATAGTTGTCGAGATGGAAGCATGCCGCATGAGATCTTTCTGTACCGCCATCGGTGCTTTGGTTTGATCCAGCCACGCCCGGTAGGTGTGACGGAACGTGTGCCAGCCGATGCTGTCGCCTAGACCGGCCTTCTTGCCTGCGGGTCGGATGTAGTTGAACTGGATTGCGTTTGGGTAATAGGGCATCTCCCCGGCTACATACGGACTAGCCCATACCCAATCGTCATCTTTGTTGAATTCTGACATCCGGCGCCAATCCTGAAGCATGGCGACCAGGGCCGGATCGAGAGGCAGCTGCTTCTTGCTGTACTTCGTCTTGACCGCATCCGTCCGATTGGCCACTACGCCACGTTGGACCAGCACTCTGCCATTGATCCAGTCAATGTCACTCCACTTGAGTCCAAAAAGCTCCGACCGCCGGAGCCCTAGGCAGACAGCAACGATTACCATGTTGCGATGCATGGCGTCGGGAAGGAACTCCAGTAATCGGGCGAATTCTTCCGGGTCAGCACACGGGGCTCGTGTTCCCGCATGGTTCCCCGTTCCACCCTGACGAGGTCCAGCGGGTTACGCTGGGCCTCGAACAATTCGCACAGCATGGCATACTCGAGCACCTGCCTCATGACGCCTTTGATGTGACCCTTCGTCTTGCCGGCCAAGGGAAGAGAAGAGAACCACCGGTCCACGGATAGGGGTTTGATATCTTTCAATTCCGTCGCGCCCCACTTCGGGATAAGGTGCTTCTCCAGGTTGTTCTTGTAGCCGACCGAGGTTGTGTAACGTTTTGGCATTCGCTCCGCCATGTATTTCCGCGCGGCCGCTTCGAACGTCACAGTCGGGCTGTCAGTGGTTTCCGCATTGAGGTTCAGACGGTAGCCGTCTGCCATTCTCAGGGCTTTCGCCCGGGTTGGGATCTCGGCAATGGTTCCTAGGCGCACAGTTCGGCGTGTGCCCCCTTCATAGAACTTGAAGGACCAGACGCCCCTGCGCTGATCCAAGTAAACGCTACCTTGTTGATAACGCGATCGCTTCATCGTTCCTCCGATTTCGGCGATTGCGAGTGGCAGCATAAATCTACCCGTTTGCTTATCGAATTATCAACGACAGAACAGTTCATGCTGCCTGCTTAAGGTTTTCTTCGAGCTTTCGGCTCATCCAGGCCTGCAAGGAAGAAACGCGGAAGCGCCAGACCCGGCCGATCTTCAGGGCGGGAATCTCTCCCTTGGCGGCTTGCATGCGAAGAGTGGCCGGATGAAGGTGGAGAATCTTCGACGCCTCATTCGCGTCGATCAAGGGCTCGGAACTCACGGACGACGATACGATAGATAAAGCCGACATACACACCTCTGGATTTGAGTTTGCTTATGGTCGGCGGCCTTCACTCCCTCCTGTGAGGAGTGCCTTCGGCTTTGTCGCCCCCTTTATGCCGGGATCGGAAATCCGGCATGAGCCCTAGCTCTGGGTCCTCGTGCGGGTTGTGTCTGGCGACACTCCAACGCAATTTGGCGGCTGCCGCCTGGCGGCGACAGAAAACTGAATATACACACAGTCGGTCATGAAACCAATAATTCGCGTCACTGATGCGCGTGACGGCTGTCCCCCGGGGTAAGTGACGCGGAATCGGCAAGAATTACTACAAGCCGCACCGTGCTACCTTCTCCTCAGGGTTTGATGATAGAAGTCCGGGCATCAACGGGGGCTGGAATGGTGACAGTCAGGTTCGTTTCAGAGACGGCAAATGTTATGTAGGTGAAAAGAGGCTGCAGCCTTCGGAATTCAGCAACCCCGCCGTGAAAAGCATCTGGGCCCAATGGTTTATGCGCCTTTAACGCTATGTCCTGTTGCGCACAGCCCCTCCTGTAGTCCGTTCGGCAACCAAGTACTGGTACCGCAGGCTGGGGTCTGGCTGAACACGCAATCCAGTCAGACCGCTCACCGGCCGCGAACGTCAGAATTCGATCTGTACGGATCCAAGGTGCACTGATACAGCTGCCAATACCAAACCCCGGATGCAAAGGCCAACAACGCTTTTTGGGACACTTCAGGAGGAGGACATTGGAGCGAAGGCCGTCGCTGCGTATTACCTCCCGAGTCACAGCCGCTCACCACTGTGGTTTTCGACCAGGCGGGCAACTTCTACGGCACCACCAGCGCGGAGGGCGGTACGATTTTCGAGTCGTCTGGACCGAGATGCAATTTCATCGAGCGCCTCAGTGGGGCCGAGGGACCGATTGGCGGGAGCTTGGCGCTGGACGCTACCGGGAATCTTTACGGCACAACCTGCGGCGATGGCGCGAAGCAACTTGGCAACGTTTTTAAACTGGCTCCAGCGAACGGCGGCTGGACCTACACCAGCCTGTACGATTTCGCCGGCGGCGACGACGGTTCCTGCCCCTATGGAACCGTCAGCATGGATTCGAACGGCAACCTCTACGGCACGGCATCCGCTGGCGGTGCCAATAGCAAGGGTGTCGTTTGAAATCACGCCGTAACTTAAAGCCTTCAGACATAGAACGCCGACAACCTAAGTGTATCGGCGTTTTTTCTTTGCAAAATCAGGCCAATTAAGGCCGAGCGATTGGGTGGGAGTGTTTCAGATTTGGATTGTCGGCAAATAAAGACTATGCAGTTGTTGTCGCACCTTCATGCTAACAACCCCGTCGCTTGAGTTCAGGAATGCTGCGCAATCCACACATCGGGAGTAAGGTCGGGGAGGCGATGGATTGGGAGATCGGCAAACCCGGGAAGAACCGTGGCCAAAGAGTCGCGTACTGGGAGCTTCAACTTGGGGCAGCTCTCCACGACCGACAGTATCGCCGCAACCTTGGGTCCCGCCTGCGGACTGCCGATGTGTATCCAGTTCTTCCGACCCAGTGCCACCGGACGCATTGAATTTTCCGCAAGGTTGTTGCTCAGCTCAAGTCCCGGATATTCCAGGAATCGTTTAAGTCCCCCACAATGCGAGCGCGTATTGGCAAGCCTTGCTGAGTGAACTGGACGGCAATGCCGCGGACTGTGCTGCCTCGATCTTGCTACGAATGTCATCCAGCAGAGGCTTGGCTCGTTGCTGACGCAGAGCATGTCGCTCAGTAAGACCAATTACTCTACGGCGAGCTTCCGCGTCCACGGCAAACAGTTCGGCCATCCGGGCCACAATCGGAGTTGCAACCGGGTCTCGTGGATTGAGCTGCCTCGAAAAACTGTCTTCTGGCGTGAGCTCAACAAGCGGCATGCACCATTCTCGCCCCGCCGACATGATCGTAGGCCGTACAGCCGTCGGTTCGGAGAGCACCTTCGAACTGTCCCAGGAACTGCTTCGGTCCATCACGCCCACGGCCTAGACGGAACTCGAACACAACGCTTCCTCCGGGTCGGCCGTATTGCCACAAATGGGCTTGATGATTCAAGGGCGGCCATGACGTAACCTAATTAAACCGGACGGCATTCGTCTCGTCACATTGTCCCGAAACTGGCTAATAGGGGATCAAGGCGCAAGCAACGATTTCCCTTAAAGCCCATCTCCTCGAAGCTGACCGCTGGGTAAGATCGCAGAGCCGCCCCCGTGCGCGGGCTTCATGACTTCAGGGTTGCCCGTCATGCGGCCGCGATCACGCAGCACAGCGCCACTTCGATGGGGCGTGCGGGATCTTCCGGGCAGGCTGCACAATCCGGACGTGGGCCAAATGGGAGTTCTTGATCTATGATCTGTCTGCACAAGTGTTGCATTCTCGATTTCTGAGTTCATCACCTCGGAGTGCAGGATGAGCCGGGTCCTAGTCATTGGAAGTGACGCCCAAGTGAGCCAGGAGATAGTTAGTGCACTCTCTGCCACCGGTTTCCCCATGGAATGCGCGGCCGGGCACGCCGATGCCCTGCAGCGGTTGCGCATGCGATCGTTTGGGGTCGTAATCACAAGTCCCGACAGTACGGTCGAAGAAGATTTGGCGTTGCTGGAGGAGATGCGCGCCATCCGGCCCGGGGTAAAGAGCATCGTCTTGGCTCGCCACAGCACTCCGGACGAAGTCATTGCTGCCCTGCGTGCCCGAGTGTTCGCCTGTTTCACGCCTCCCTTTGACTCAGGCGAGATCGCCAACCTGGCCTGTAGCGCCGCCTCCGACAGCCAAGGGCGAGACGACATACAAATTCTGTCGGCTAAGCCTGGCTGGGTATCAGTTCGCGCCAACTGTCGCCTCATCACAGCTGAGCGGCTCATCACGTTTGCCAACGAGTTGAGTGCTCGATTACCGGAGGACACGCGGCAGGAAGTGATGCACGCGTTTCGCGAGATTTTGCTGAACGCAATGGAACACGGAGCGGCGTTTAATCCCGATCAGGTGGTTGAGGTCACCGCCGTTCGCACTGGAAGAGCCATGGTGTTTTACGTGCGTGACCCGGGGGCTGGCTTCCGCCGCGAATCGCTTACCCATGCGGCGATTGCAAATCCGGCTGACGATCCCGCGGCCCACATTGCGCAGCGTGAAGCAGAAGGAATGCGCCCTGGGGGATACGGTCTCCTTGTGGCCGCCGGCACTGTGGATGAGCTTATTTACAGTGATATTGGTAACGAGGTGCTGCTCATCAAGTACGTGGAATAAGGTAGTTCATAGTTGCGAGCGGCTCGTCGACCAGCCCGAGCGCTGCGCTTTCCAATCAGACCGCGAATCTTTTCTCCGACCTTCTCCTCCACCACATGGGCAAAGGCCTGGCCGACGGCATCACGCAAGGGGCTGCCGGCCCTGACGAATTCCGCACCGCTCCCCTCTGGGGCGTCGGACAACGCGTCTTCTTCCTCCACGACGGACGGACAACCAACCTGCTAGACGCCATCAGAGAGCACAGGAGCCATGGCAGCGAGGCAAACAAGGTCGTCGAACATTTCAACAACCTGAGCATTCAGGAGCAGCAGGAAATCGTCGATTTCCTGCGGTCGCTCTAGCGAGAAGGGTGCTCTCACGAATCTCAGGTGCATGCTTTGGAAAAATAGGGCACCTCGGTAGAGGAACCGCGACACTTCGTAACCTCACACTCGAGCCACGCCGTATCGGCCCAACCGAAGGTCGGCAGGAGCGGTCTTCCAGGATCAAGAGCGCGAGCGGCGCGCCGTAGCTGTATTTCCCCCAAAAAGACTTCGGAGGAATCAGTGTGTTGCAGTTCCCTCGTAGTGGCAATCGTAGCTACCGTACCTTCGTGTACTCCACCAGGGGGCACGGGACGTGGGGTTGGAGTCGTAAAATAAACGGTCTCCGGTTCAGCGGACTATCTCGAGGAAATCGCCCCCGCCATGGCCGCGCTGGAGTAGCGACAGACGGGGCAGCCATGCGAGTCGTCGTTCATCCCGTCCTGATGCGGCTCAAACCAACTGACGTTTTTCCTGCTGCCCTATTGCTGTATCGTCCGTCTGTGACGAAACCGACTGCCAATTGCGGCTGCGACGGGAATGGACTGCCGCTCGCATGAACACGATCCTGCTCGATCTCCGATATTCGCTGCGCACGCTGTGGAAGACCCCCACTTTTACGGTTGCCGCGGTACTGTCGCTGGCCATTGGAATTGGGGCGACCGCGGCGGTCTTCAGCATTGCGAACGCGTTGTTGCTGCGGCCTCTGCCCTACCAGGATCCCGACCGCCTGGTGATTCTGTGGAACCGCTCACCGGGATTGGGGATAACCGAGGACTGGTTCTCCACCGCGCAATACTTCGACATCAAGACCAGCCATCGCGGTCTGGAGCAGGTCGCGATCGCGATTGGCGGCAACTACAACCTCACCGGCAAAGGCGAGCCGGAGCGCGTAGGAACCATCCGCGTGTCGTCCAATCTGCTGCCTATGCTGGGCATGCGCGCCGAACTCGGGCGCTTGTTTGTCGCCGACGAAGACCAGCCCGGCCGCAATCCTACCGCGCTCCTCAGTTATGGCACCTGGACGCGCCGTTATGGTTCCGATCCCGGCATTGTGGGCAAGACCATCACCTTGAATGGCATGCCGTACGAAGTGGTGGGTGTGATGCCGCGGTCGTTCGCCCTGCCGCGCGAAGTGCTACCGACGCTCGACGGCGCCGAGCAGGCTGAGGTGTTGCTGCCTTTGCCGCTCCCCGGCGACGCCGCCCAGAACCGCGATCACGAGGACTACAACATTATCGGCAAGCTGCGGCCGGGCGTAAGCCTGAAACAGGCCCAGGCGGAGATGGACACCATCACGGCGCGCCTGCGGCACGATCATCCCCAGCAGTATCCACCCAACGGCGGCTTGACCTTCGGCATTGTGCCCTTGATGGAGCAGGTTGTCGGCGATGTGCGCCGCACGTTGTATTTGTTGCTGGCAGCGGTTGGCTGCGTGCTGCTGATTGCCTGCGCGAATGTAGCCAACCTTCAGTTATCGCGGACGGTGGCGCGGCAGAAGGAGATCGCGGTGCGCTCCGCGCTGGGAGCCAGTCGTCTTCGCATCACCCGCCAACTGCTGACGGAGAGCCTGCTGCTGGCGCTGGGCGGCGGCGCTCTGGGTTTGCTATTGGCTTATGTGAGCGTGCACTGGATCCGCGTCCTGGGGCCGCAGAGCGTGCCGCGGGTAAGCGACGTCGGCATCGATGGAACGGCGCTGCTGTTCACTTTCACCATCTCGGTGGTGTCTGCGGTGCTGTTCGGCATGGCGCCCGCGGGACGCGCCTCGGGAATCGATGTGCAGAATACTCTGCAGGACACCAGCCGGACCTCGGCCGGCGTCGGTGCCGTCTGGGGGCGCGGGCACAGTCTTCGCCATCTGCTGGTGGTTGCCGAGTTGGCGCTGTGCACCATGCTGCTGATCGGCTCGGGGCTGCTGGTCCGCAGTTTCCTACGCGCCAGAGACGTGCCGCCGGGATTCAATCCGCGCAATGTTCTGACCATGGAACTCACCATGAGCGGCCCGAGATACAAAGGACAAGCAGGCGATCTGGGCTGCGCTATCACGAAATGTGGCAGCGGTTGGAAAGTCTGCCCGGCGTGACCGCTGCGGGAGCCGTGACCTCGCTGCCGCTTAGCCAGATGTATGCCTGGGGTCCAGATTACGGTTGAGGGTCGCGTGCCGCCCCCAGGCGAGAAGTTCATCAACGCCGACACGCGCATGGTCAGCGGCGATTACTTCCAGGCAATGGAAATTCCGCTGATCGCGGGCCGGTTCTTCAACGATCACGATGTTCCGGCCAATCCCGGCGTCGCCATCGTCGACGACTACATGGCGCAGCAACTTTGGCCCGGTCAGGATGCGGTGGGAAAGCGCTTTCACATCGGCGGCATCGACGACACCAGCGCACCGTGGATCACGATTGTTGGAGTCGTCGGCCGGGTGAAGCAGTACACGCTGGACTCCGGCTCGCGCATCGCCTTTTATTTACCGCACACGCAGTACCCGGTGCGCGCGATGAACGTGGTGGTGCGAAGCAGCACCGATCCCGCCGCTTTGACCGGCGCGGTGAAACAGCAACTGCATGAGCTCGACCCCGATCTGCCGCTGTACAACGTGGTCACCATGGAACAGCGGGTTCAGCTTTCGCTGGCGCGCCGGCGCTTCGCCATGCTGCTGCTGGCCGGATTTGCCGGCATCTCGCTGGTGCTGGCGGCCATCGGCATCTACGGCGTGCTGGCGTACCTGGTGAGCCAGGGCACGCGCGAGATCGGCATCCGCATGGCGCTGGGCGCGACCCGGACCGCCATCCTCGGCCTGGTGCTGCGCAACGGAATCGCGCTGGCGCTGACCGGAGTAGCGATGGGCGTCGCCGCCGCGTTACTGCTGACCCGGCTGATGCAGAGCCTTCTGTTTGGTGTGACCGCCGGCGATCCGCTGACATTCTGCGCCGTTCCGTTGCTGTTGCTCTTCATCGCGCTGCTGGCCACCAGCGTTCCGGCTCGGCGCGCGGCGCAGGTGGATCCGGCGGAGTGCCTGCGGTACGACTAGGCCCGAGAGTCGTCTGCACGTATCCATAGGGAGCTGACGCCGGCTCCTCCGCGCTGCTAGACTGCGCCTCGACTTGGTGCTGAAACTGCTCCTTAGCCGCGCCTTCTCTTCCTCTTCGCGTCGGATGCCTTCAAAACCATCCAGGTGCTCGCGCAGCTTGTCAAAGCCTCGGCGGTCGAGATGGTAAATATGGCGCGTACCCTGGATCCGGCATTGCACCAAGCCGGCTTCTTGCAGGATGCGCAGGTGCTGGGATATGGCCGGCCGGGACAGATCAAGCAAGCTGGAAGGCTTGTTGGGGTTGCGGTTGACTTTGCGATGGAGTTCGGCGACCGAGAGGCCTTTCATGCGCAGCATGGCCAGGATGCGTCTTCGGGTAAGACCGTGGAGGGCAGCCAGGACGTCGGATAGTTCCATGGTAAGGACCTGCTTACCGTGTGGTGGGGACCTGATCGCGGCCAGCTGACGTTCCGGGGGCGCAGATTTCCGAGGGTGGTGAGCTGGACGTATGGTGAGAGGGATCTGTCGGGAAGTTTCGGCCCAAAAGACGGGCTCAGTCCCGACAGCTTGGGCATGGAAGCGGCGAGATTCACTCAGTCGGGAATGGGTAGTGCCCACCAGACGCTGCTCGGAGGTGGGAAGCAGGTTTCGGTAGGGAAAATGTTCTAAGGAGTGACCCAATCGTGTACTGATGAGTTAACCTGTCGGTAACAATAGTTGCTGTTGAAAAAGTCGATCGAAACGGGCATGCAAAGTGCCCCTTTTCTTTCACTGACACACTTGTGTCCCTGTTCCTTCGGTTTTGTTATTAGTTTGAGGCCTGTATCAGTTGCGGCCGGTTAGAGGCCTGGAGGTGGGATATGAAGGGCTTTGTACCGCGGCTGTGGCGGGCATTTGCTCTGTTCGTGTGCGTCAGCATGGCAGCCACTTCAGTTTTTGCAGCGCCTCCCGAAGTGGCCGCAGCATGGAGAGGCGGCGTTCACCTCGACCTGTTCAAAACGGACTCCCAAGGACAAGTAATTAGCGCATGGTGGGAAGCGGGCTGTGGCTGGCAGCCATGGTTTGGGATTGACCCTGGCGTGAAGATGCAGGCGGGTGCGCCCGTCGCCGCGGTCTGGCGCTCCAACGATACCCACCTCGATCTCTTTGTCACTGGGGCCGACGGCACCGTTTGGTCGAACTGGTGGGAAGCTGCGCCCGGTTGGCAGCACTGGTTCCAGGTCAGCCCCCAAGTGAAGATGCAACCCGGCGCGACGGTCACGGCGCTGTGGCGCTCCAACGACACGCACCTCGACCTGTTCGCTACGGGAACTGATGGCGCCGTATGGTCGACGTGGTGGGAAGCCTCACCCGGCTGGCAGCATTGGTTTCTGATCAACCCGCAAGTGAAGATGCAGCCGGGCGCGACGGTCACGGCGCTATGGCGCTCCAACGACACGCACCTCGACCTGTTCGCTACGGGAACTGACGGTGCCGTGTGGTCGACGTGGTGGGAAGCCACGCCCGGCTGGCAACACTGGTTTCTGATCAGCCCGCAAGTGAAGATGCAGCCGGGCGCGACGGTCACGGCGCTGTGGCGCTCCAACGACACGCATCTGGGCCTTTTTTCCACCGGTACTGACGGCACGGTGTGGTCCACGTGGTGGGAAGCTACTCCTAACTGGCAACCGTGGTTCTCACTGCAAGTCGAAACGCAAGCTTGTACAAATCTGCCCATTAATTACGCTGGCGGTCAGCGTTTATTTCCTGATGGCGGTGACGCCGATCGCTATTGTCGTGACAGCAACACCATCCAGGATGGCCGCCCGGGGTACAACTGGACCGAAGTCTGCGGTTCATACTTCACCAGTCCCAATTGCTATCTCCCTGTGAGTTGCTATCAACTTTGCCAGACGTATGGACCTAACATACACGCCGGCTTCGCCTTTTGGCACCCTGCCGATAATTACGGATTTCTTTACCTCATGGCGGAGAAAGATTACCTTCGCCAGTTTCGTTTTGACATGTTCACGCAAAAGGTTGAGGAGAATCCGGTCAATTTCTCGTCTTACCGAGTGCCGGAAGGTATGCCGGGAGGGGCGTTGAGCTTGTCGGCGAATGGTAGACAGAATGGAATCGCCTGGCTCTCTATGCCCTACGGCGACGATGCCACCGGCGGCGTCCATCGCGGAACGCTGCTGGCGGCCGACGCCCTCGATCTGCATCAGCTATGGCGAGACGACTGCGTTCTATATTTTGCCAAGTTTAATCCCCCGATCATCGCTGACAGCAAGGTCGTGCTGGCAACCTTCGCTGACCCAACCGGAAAAGCCGTTCCGGGCCAAGCCTGCGACTCCCCGCCGCCGCAATACGATTGGAACACTGATTACGGCGCTGGCAATGCGTTGGCTGTGGGAACAGCCTGGATCATCGTGTACGGCCTGAAGCCATAGTGGGTTTCCTCGCGTAAACGCGGGTAGGCCGTCGACGTGTCGCGAGTTGACCAAATCAATGCGCAAAGTCGGAATCAAAGTAGCAAAATGACGGGGCTTCCAAGCCCTCTTGTGGGAGTTAGGACTCTAGCTCTTTGGGCAAGCACCTCAAATGGCTTCGACCGCCAAGCCCAAGTCGCAGAGTACCGTAGGCAGCTGTATCAGCTCCCGTTCAGATCCCATTGAACTGTCCGTCTACTATGCTATCGATCTTCGGTCAGAATGCTGGGAGTACGCGCGACGTTCGCCAACCTCCAATTGGTGGGAGCAATCGAATTACTTTTTCTAACCAGTAAGGCGTTGATCCTGCCTTATCTAGGATCAAACGCGGCGAGTTCATCCCTCGCGAAGGGTAATCATGGGGTCTACTTTCGTAGCACGACGTGCTGGAAAATAGCTGGCCAAAAAGGCAACGGCCAGCAACGACGAAAGCACAACGAGAAATACACCGGGATCGTGTGGACGGACACCATAGAGCAAGCTCGCCATGAAGGAGCTGGTCGATCCTGCAAGGACGACACCGCCGAGATCCCGACTGCGGCAAGAACAACACCTCTCTGCAGGAACAGTTTCAGAATGTCAGCCCGCCTCGCCCCTAAAGCCATGCGCAGACCGATCTCACGCGATCTCTGGCCGACCATGTAAGCCAGCAGGCCATAAATTCCGATGGAAGCCAGAAGCAGCGCTCCTCCGGCAAACCCGCCCACCAGATTGGCAGCAAAGCGGCGTGAAGCCAGCGAGCGATCGATGATGTCATTCATGGAAGAGACGCCGAATACCGGCAGACCCGGATCGACGCTCTGAATCTCATGCCGAATGTACGACTCAAGGGTCGTCGACGGGAGAGACGTCCGCAACACGACCGTCAGTATCCTGCTCGGGTTCTGAAAGACAGGCACGTACAGATGAGGAACTCCATTAATGTCCAGACCGTCGCTCTTGATGTTTTTAATGATGGCTACAACCGTCAACCACGGCTTCTTGGGATCCCTTCTGAAGCGGATGCGGCGCCCAACCGGATCGCGATCACCCCAGTATTTTCTGGCAGTAGTTTGATCGACGATGGCGACGGGCTGCTTGCCGTCTTCGTCGCCTTCGCTAAAGGCCCTCCCGCGGATAAAGGCCGCTTGCATCGCGGAAAAGTAGTCGGGACTTACCCGGATAATCCCACCGCGCAGATCCTGCGAGGAGTCGAGCGCACCATCTTCAACGCTCAAAGCGTCAATCGCCTGGCCATCATCAACTCTCAGATTGCTGGTGGGTAAAACGGAAGTGAGGGCCGCGAAATCAATTCCCGGAATCGCTTTCATACGCCGCAGCAACTCACGATCGAAAACAATCTTGGGGCGCTTGCCAATGTAAGGATCCGCCTTCGGATCGTTGGGAATCGGCAACCAGATACGTGCCACCACCACGTGAGTAGGATTGAAGCCGGGGTTTTCACGCAACAGGTCTCGCAAGGTACGTAGCAACAAGCCCGCCCCCACCATCAACACGCCGGCAAATGCCAACTCGGATACGATCAGAACGTCACGCAGGCGGCCAGTCCTGGTGCTGTACCCGGAGCCACGACTTCCCTCGCGAAGTGCCATCGCGACCGCAGACTTAGCCGAGTGCAGGGCAGGAGTAAGCCCGAAAAACAGGCCGGTAAGAACCGAGATGAGCAGGGCAAACGTCAGTACCCTCCAATCCATGCTCACTTCGCTGAGCCGAGGTATGTTCGAAGGCACAAAACGGAGGACGAAACCTAGGGTGGCGATGGCAGTGAGAATTCCTGCGACCCCGCCGATAATCGACAGCAGCATTGACTCGCTCAAGCTGGCGAATCACGCGGCCGCGAGTCGCGCCCAAGCCTCACGCACGACCATCTCTTGTTGTCGTCCCACAGCCCGCGCTAAAAGCAGATTGGCGAGGTTCAACGACACGATAAAGACGATCAGCGTGACGGCCCCGAGCAACACCAACAGCATGGGTCTGACATTGCCAACCAGATAGTCCCGTAGAGGCTGGATCTTAATCGTCCACTGGGACCGGGCCGAGTAGTCATTGGGATAATCGTGACGCACCTGATTCGCCATGGCGGTCAGACGAGCCCGGGCCTTCTCCAGCGTGACTCTAGGCTTCAAACGTCCGATAGCTGCGGGCATAATGCGAGTGCTACGCGCGGGTGGAGGGGTTGGGTCGGCACTGAACCCTGCGGTCAGAAATACTTCCACAGCCCCGGAAATAGTCGGTCCGGGATGGTGGAATCCCGGGGGAAGAACACCGATGATCGTCTAAGAGTCATTATCAAGTCTCACGGTTCGACCAATAACGTTCGGGTCGGCGCCATAGGAGCGGCGCCACAAGCCATCAGTGATCACCGCCACCGGCGCAAAGCCCAGAGCAAAATCCTGTGGGCCAAACAAGCGTCCAATTTGGGGCACGGCGCCCAGCATGGAAAAGTAGTTGGGATGAGCAACAACAAAAACTCAAGCCGTTCGGCCTGTTTGGCGCCCGTCAAATTCACACTGCCGCCGCCTATCGTGCTTACATCTTCGAAAACGCCGGCTCGATTTCGCAGATCCTCCAACTCGGGCACCGAAAACAAAACATCTCGCAGCCCCAAGCCCGGATCGTTGAAGTAGATTCTTACGAGCCGATCAGGATCGCGATAAGGAAGGGAGCGCAACAACACAGCATTCACGATGCTGAAAATTGCGTATTGGCTCCAACTCCCAGCGCCAGCGTGAGCACCGCGACCGCCGTGAAAGCAGGCTTCTTGCGCAGCATGCGGACACCGAAACGAACTCCTGCCAGAGGTGCTCTATCCAGAGCCAGCGGCCAGATTCGTTAAAGCGCTCAGGGGCCTGCGTCACGTTGCCGAAGGCCAGGAGTGCTGCGGTCCGCGCTGCTTGATAGCTGAGGCCTTGGTCCTGCAACCGTTCCGTCTCCAGTTCGATGTGGACGTCGATTTCAGCGCCGAAGTCGCTTGTCTCCCGTTTGCGTCGAAACATGGCCTAAGTCTCCTCAGGATCAAGAATGCGTCCTATCGCCGCGGCGAGCCGCTTCCATTTGCTGGTTTCTCTCACCAGTTGTTTGCGACCCGCAGATGTCAGTGAACAAAAGCGAGCCTTGCGATTGCTTTTGGAAGTCCCCCACTTCGCAGAAATCCAGCCGCGCGCCTCAAGCCGTTGAAGCGCAGGATAAAGGGCACCGTGTTCAACTAGGAGCTCTTCGTCCGATGTCTGCTGGATAACGCGTGCAATGCCTTGGCCATGTTGGGGTCCAAAGATCAGCGTGCGCAGGATGAGCAGATCCAAGGTGCCCTGCAATAGTTCCAGTCTTTCTTTTGCTTCTTTGGTAGACATAGGATCACAGCGCCCAGAAACTATGGGTAAAATGTCAACCCAAGGTGTAGCAGCTTTTGGGCCATAAGGTGATGACGTGTATCTCTATGAAAAGCTGGATCTGGCTCCTGCACCGGAGACCGGTGATCACGCCCGGTCACGTCCAGTCGAACTTAATGTCCGAAATCGGGCAAGAGCATTGTCCTTCTCGCTCGGAAATATCCATTGGGTGAGCGGTCTGTTGTGCTGAGAGGCGAGATTCTGATCATAACTATTCGGACGTTACGCAGCTCTTTGGGTAAGAAACCCAACGAGCCTTCTCCTTTGTGCCGCTGTCCTATTCGAGTTCAGTACGGCGGGTCGATTCGGAGGTCAGTCGGCGTCACGAGAAAACTTCCCACAAGCCGAGTTCTGAACAACTTAAGGGCAAGCTTCCGGGCTGAGGCCTGTTCAAATGCCGATGAGTCACACCGCGAATTTCATGGACCGATTACATCCGGTTTCGTCCGACCTGAATTGATCGATAGCCGCGCAGCCTGGCTGTTGCGGCATTCTTCCCACCGGGTGCCCGAGGAAATAACCCTTTTTCTGGGCCAAGACTCTCACGGGTCAGCAAAAGTCAGGAGTAGAATCTCTGCACTTGCGGCGGGTCACTTCCGCGCTCGCAGTTCATGCCTGAACGTTCTTCAAGCCCGCAGATGAGCGCATGGATTGTCGTTGCAATGCTTGCCATGATCGCTGTCCCGGCGGGCATAGCACTACACACCGTTCGAGCTCCAGCGGTCGTGCAAATGACCAGCACGAACCCCACGCCTTATGGCTATAGCTGTAGCTTGCTATTGTTTGTTGTGCCCATTGTCGTGATCGGATGGTGGTTCCTGCCCAGCGAGGGAGTACGCATCTCGCAGGGTGCCTTTTGGCGGACGATTTGGATTCTGGTGCCGGTCGGCTTTGGACTCGACTTCTTTTTTGCCAGTCATTTTTTCTTGTTTTCCAATACCCAGGCTACTTTGGGGATCGGCGCCCCGGCTCTCGGTGGCAGTGTTCCCATCGAGGAATACATCTTCTACTTCACAGGGTTCGTTACGACACTTCTGCTCTACGTGTGGCTGGATGAATACTGGCTGTCGGCTTATAAGGTGGCTGACTATCAGAATGAAGCAAGGCAAATGCAGCGGTTGCTGACATTTCATCCGTCTTCTCTGATCGCGGGATTGGCGCTGATCGCAGCTGCCGTCTTGTACAAAAAGCTACGCTCCCCGTATCCCGAGGGTTTCCCTGGCTACTTCACGGTGCTTGTGATCGGTGGTGTGATTCCCTCGGCAGGTTTCTTACCCTCCGCGCGCCGATTCATCAACTGGCGTGCTTTGAGCCTGACGATCTTCATGCTGCTGCTCATCAGCATGTTCTGGGAAGCAACCTTGGCTGTGCCCTACGGCTGGTGGGGTTATCAGCAAAAACAGATGATGGGCTTGTTTATCGGAGCGTGGGCAGGGCTGCCGATAGAAGCCGTCCTGGTGTGGATCGCTGTCAGTTACGCGACCACGATAGTCTACGAAATGGTGAAGGTCTGGCAGGTTTCAGGCAAGGACGCCAAGCACGCATTTTTGGGCAAACCGTCCACCGGCAGGAATCAATAGCGATCACTTCGCCGGAAACCGCTCTGCGAGGAAAAGAATCACAAGGTCGTTGAGGGTTGGGCAGGTCCTCTTTTACGACGCGGCGACGAGCTCAGGATGGGGCTGTGATCTGGTCGTGTTTACGTTGGTTCTCAGCTGCACGATGTAGCAAATGCGTCACATCGGTCGCGGAATATTAGACGCATGTGACGAATTCGCCGCTAGCTAGGAACAACGTGAAGGGGATTTCGGAAGAGTTGTTCTTGGAAGCGAACCCTTCTCTCGCCGTCCGCCCCCAAAAATCGACTTCGATAACTCCAAGGCGCACGCGATCCGGAAGCGCGTCTCTCATGGGCTAGGAACGGTGGCGGGAGCGAATCAGAGAAGTTTACTGCCGGCTATGCGTGATTCACTACTCCACAATGACAAGTGTCAGTGTCGAGTTGCACTTTTTATACTTCAGAAGCGAGCACATTCTTAGCAGCTTTGTCTCGCGGTCCAGGAACCGGCTTCGCGGACATGTGCCGTAGCAGGATCTCCAGAATACCGTGATGGACCAGAAGCCGACTTAAGGACAACGGTTGCGGACCAGGTCTCAGGTTGTGGTTAGGCAATCGTTTTCGCTGTCTAAGCCATGACCTCAGACAGCCTCCGGCGTATACTGCTTCACGCTTTACATTGTCAGATTGATTGGGTTGACGAACGCTGATTCCAAGATCAAGGTGGCTGTATGAAGCGCTGCCTGTAGAGTCCCACGCGAATGCAGTCTCATTGGCTCTGAGCGCCTCCCCAGAATCCTTGAGAAAATCTTTCGAGAAGATGATGTCGCCGTTCTGTCCTATACCCCAACTTCCTTTCGCCTGATTCGTGATGCTGGGAGTATGGATTGCTTGCTCAAAGGTGTGATCCGGCTTCAGTGTTAATGTCGCTGACACCCCGGGTTCGTCTCCAGCATAGGTACCGGAGACGGTATTAGAGGGAGAAGGATCGACTCTGCCGTACCACAGCACGTCATACTGGCGGAGGCCGAGGGAGACGAACAATCCGAAATCCTTATGGATGTCGGCGTAAGCTGATCCGTCGGCGCCTGGTTCCTGCCCAGAAACGAGCAGAAACTCCTTTGAAAACTCAATCCCACCTTCGCCAATGCGGCGCCAAGTCCCAGTTGCATGCTTTACCTCGCCATGCTCACTCAATTCTTGTTGGAAGCTGTGATCGGGTTTGAGAACTAGGGTGGAGGTTTCGCCGTTCTCAGCAAGATAATATGTGCCTGAGGCGACGCCCTCACCGTAATCTGAGGCGACGCCGTACCAAATCACGAAGCAGACCACTAGCAGGAAAAGATAGCCAGAGAGAATCCACAAGCGTTTCATGGCAAACGCTGATTCTACGCTCAGTCAATTGGCGTAACATCCCGATATCGTAAGTGATCTGGGTTCGGATCCGCTTTCACGCCTTTCCCCTCTTGTATTCGTCGAACGCTTCCAGATACCGATCAATGTCTTTCTTCCGCAGGTAATAGGGCGTCGACAAGCGCAGCTTCGACGGCTCGCCGCCACGAATGCGGATCTTCTTCGTCTTCCACAGCCAATCCTCCAGTTGCATACGCTTGATCGGCGGAACATTCACCGTGGTGATCGCGCATCGTAGCGTGGGATCGGGCGAGGTCCACGATTCCACGCCGCGATTCATCATGGCTGCCAGCATGTGGCCGCCCAATTCGCGATGCCTCTGCTCGATGCGAGCCATGCCAATCTCATTGGCCAGCTGAATCGCAGCACGTAATCCGCACAGCGACGGTACATTCGACGATCCAATCCGCTGGAAGCGTTCGGCGCGCAGCTGCTTCTCATCCCAACCTTCGGTCGCGATGGTGTTCCACAAATAATCCACCACCTCATTGCGCACATAGAGGTAGCCCGATCCCTTCGGCGCCTGCAGCCACTTGTGTGGGCTGGAACTGTACATATCGCAGCCAATATCATGCAGATTCAGCTGCATCATGCCGGTGACGTGGGCACCGTCCACCGCCGACAGGATGTGCTTGGAACGCGCCAGCCCACACAACTCCTTCGCCGGAAGAACCACACCGGTCACCGTCGTGATGTGACTGAAGAACATCACTCGGGTTCGCGGCGTGACGGCATCGTTGAACAAGTTCAGCACCTGCGGCGTATCTTGCACCGGCTTCGGCAGAGTGACCTTCTTGACCACGATACCGTAGCGCTTGGCCTTTAACTGCCACGGCTGTTCTCCGCCAGGATGCTCCTGGTCGGTCATCAGCACTTCGTCGCCGGGCTTCATTTCGACGCCGTTGGCGATGTAGCTGTTGGCCTCGGTGGCGTTGCGCAATAGCGCGATCTCGTCGCGGTTGCAGCCCACGAACGCCGCCAGTGGATCGCGAAACTCGTTCCACGGCCCGTAACCCCAGATGGGATAATCTTCCGGGTCGGTCTCGTCCAGTTTCTCGGTCGAAGTGTAGCCGTCGAACACGGCGCGCAGAACCGGCGCCGGACTCGATCCTACCGTGCCGTTATTCAGGTAGATCTCATCCTCTGGGATGAGGAATTGCTTGCGCAACTCCGTCCAATACCCTTCCTCGTCGCTGACGAAAAGCTTGGGATCGGGCAGCGACGACGGCACGTTTTGCAGTTGCGCGAACAGGTCATTGCAAAAAGCGAGAGCGGCGGTGAATCTGGCACTAGCGGTAAGAAAGCGGCGACGATCCAGCAAGAGCACCTCCGGCAGAGCGAAGGCGACATCTTACACCCAAGCCGGCTGCGCAGCGTCCCTGCGGGCATGCCATAGGAAACTCTAGACAGTGTTCCGACTCCACCGCGGCTTCCCGCCGCAGCCATGAAACACTGTTAGGAGGAGGGCGAGACGACGACTCCAGCTACTGCACGTCCGCGGCTTCTGTAGCAGGCTTCGCCGCCTCCGCGCGGAGTAGCAAGCCGCTGCCGGCATGCACTTCAACATGCTTCTGGGACCCCAGAACAATGTTCCCTACCGGGTCGGCTGAGCCGTCATACACGATCACTAAACCTTTGCCGTAGCCATACACTCCGCATGCATAGGGCGAGAACACCCAGAGCGCGCCGGTGGTTCCTGGCTGGTCGACCCGGCCACCGCAACCCGGATTCAGGTCGCCGCTGAAGCGCACCATCCGTCCCCACGACTTCTCCGGGTTGTCGGGCCGGAAGGCGGCATCGCCTCCAACCGGGGCCAGCATCACGGCACTGCGGGGAGTAGTATCCGGTTCAAAAAACGGAACCTGCGCATCCTGCACGGCCATCATGCTGGCGAGGGCTCGGAGGTTGGCCCTGAACGGAACTTCCCGCCCGTGAAACACAATGTGGTCAAACTGTATGGCAATCCACGCCGGAGACACTCCATTGCCGGGATGAACTTGATCGACATGGCCAAAAACCTTGGCGCCCGCGGGAATATTTCCTTCTCCCAGCGGAACCGATTCCATCACTTTTCCCGTGATCTGCTGACCGGCGTGGGCCTTGGCAGAATCGACCGTCATGGTCAACATGACCGGAATCACCGTACCCGCCGGTATCTCCTCAGCAAGTACGAATGACGAGGTGGCCAGAAGCGCAGCGGCTAGTACTGCGAAACACCGCATAAGTTTCTCCTCAATCAGCGACGGCGAAGCAGATGATCGGCGCACAATAACAGTCGGTGCTGTGGCTACGATACACCTGCGTGGTTACGCTTACCGATGTCGCAAACCCCACTTAGACAGGCTCAGTTCGGCTCAAACCAATACGATGACAACCACCTCCGACGCGTTGCGTTTTCGGCGATTGCCGTTCTTGGGCGGGGATTATAACTCGAAATCCTCAGCGGACAGCAACCCTCCGCAATAAAAAAGCTGCCGGTTTGAAGCCGGCAGCAGTGTTGAATTTTGCAACAGTCTTGCTGGTAGGAACCTACGGCAGGTAGAAGCGGATTGAGGTTAGCCCCACCGCATCGCTGCCGGTAGGAGATCCGCCCTTCACGGCCGACCAACTTTTGCGGGAAATATATTCAAACTGCATTCCGTACTGCAGTCTGCCGAAGGGGCCGGAGTAGATCCGGTACCAGAGACCGCCAGTGACGTCCCACAGGTTCTTGTTCTGCGCTCCGCAAGCCGCCCCGCCTTCGGGAATGACTTCCAGGTCGCAATTCGAGTTGTTGACCAGGTAGGAGCCGTAACCTGCAGGCACCAGCTCGCCCTTCGACAAGGTAGAGAATGCCTCTTTGCCGACATACTGATCGCCGCCATAGACAAAGACGTCGAGCTTGGGTTGGGGATGGAATTCGAAACCGGCTAAGGAGTTGATAGCAGGTAGGGGAACGATGTGACCGTTGGGCTCCAAAGTCACATCGGGTTGGGCCGCTGCATTGTAACGGCCGGTGCCTTTGCCTGCCAGACCTTCGAAGATGAAGTCCACTTTCTTGGGTACGATCGGCAGGATGGCAGCCCATCCCAGACCGCCGCCAACGGTAGTGTTGGTGCTGCCCGTAGTGTCTGCCGTCGAAGCGATGCGATCACGGAACATGCTCACCAGGCCTTTGATTTCGTAGTGACCGTAGCCCGGCTCAAACGCCAGCTTGCCGGCGAAGTCCGGAGCCAGATCGGTAGACATGCCGGTAGCGCTGCCAGCCAGGTAGTTCAGGGTGCTGGAGTTGGGAGAGAGAGCGTTGGCACTGGTGGCGAAACCCATCAGGTTGGCCGGGGTGTAGCTGCTGGAGACAGTAGTTTGTGCACCGGCAACTTCCAAGGCGCCCCACACTTTGTTGTTCCAGTCTTTGGTAACACGAATTGCATTCTGGCGTATATACGTGTAACCCACAACGTAGCTGCCTTCTATCGTGGTAGGAATGAACTCAGACCGGGTCGCGATACCTTTGCGATCCGTCGTCATCAAGCCCCAGAACTGGCCTGCCGTGAAAGTCACGCCATTCTTAAACTCCGCCTGCATCCACAACTGACGCATGCGGGGGTTGAAGCTGTTGGTTTCAACATAATTGGCCGTCGGAGCCTGGCCCAGGAAGTCCATCTCAAAGTATCCGGTAAGCTTGGTGCTGCCAGCCATACCGGTAGCTACCAGGATCGGACGGGAACCGCGCGCGCTGGCGCGAAATTCCGACAGATTCGAGTTGGCCACGCCGCCAAGAGGTACGGAGCCGAAGTTGGTGGTGATGTCCGCGTTCTCGTTGTGGCCGCGAACCAGGAAGGTTGACTCCAGCCATCCGCCGGGGGTAATGGTAAGGCCCTTGTAGTGAATAGCTAGCGGATTCTCCAAAGCGTCAACCGACTTCTTGTTCGCCAACAGAGCATTGGCCGTAGCTTGCGTGGTGCTCTGCAAGTCGGTAACCGTAGTGTGCAAGGTATTCACGCCGTCCTGTGCCGAAGCAGCTTGTTGACTAGCTTGCTGCACCGAATTCTGGAGGGTCTGACCTTGTTGTTGCACTTGCTGCGTCAGTTGCGTGTTAGTCTGCTGCAGCTGTTGAATCTGACTTTGTTGCTGCTGGATCTGCGTCTGTTGTTGAGTCAGTTTATTCGTCAACTGTTGCAGCTGTTCCTCTACGGTCGGCTTTTTAGCCATAGTTTTCTTGGTTGCACCGGTTTTAGCGGTTGTAGTCTTTTCGGCGGTGGGGTTTGAGGTTGTACCGCTCTGGCCTGCAGCACTAACAAAAGCTGTACTCAGGCAAACGGTGGCTACCAGGACAAGTACTAGGGCACGGAAGGAATATCGCATCGTCGCCTCCAGAAATAACGGCGCAATTCCGTTCCAGATGGGAGACCTGGAGTCACCGGGATTAGAACTTATAATCCCACCTGTGGATTGGCCTGGGGAGAACAGTACGGTATAAGGAAACTACTCAAGGCGGACATACCTCATGCTGGGGTGTGACCAACCGCACACGTCTTTTGTGATAAAGCCTGCTCGGGGAAAGCCGCGGAGTACCGTAACTAGCGGGGTTCAGCCAGGTTTAGACTATCGTTCCAATCTAAGAAAACAGCTGGTGCAACTTTCGTGGTAGCAGATACACGCCGATGGCGGCCCAGCCTCGAAATTCCGGTATCTGTACGCCTTAGCTAACGTTGCCCCGAAGCTTCACGGAAAATAGCGCCCTATGTTTGTCCATCACAAGGAGCCGTGATGCCTGTCGCTAAGCTTTCTTTACAAGGCGTGTTAATTCTTGGCTTCATCGAGATCTATTTTTATTTTAGGAGTATTGCATGCCGGAGCAGCAACACTTATCCAAAGACACTAAGATGGCCATGATGTCCCAATTCCTGGGATTCATGCTGGATGCCTATGACATGGCGCTGGTGCTGGTCATGGCTCCTATACTCGTTAAGATTTTCGTTTCGCCCAAGGGTAGCGCAGCTTGGCAGTATATTGTCATCGTGTTTACCTATTCCATCACCATGGCTGCCCGGCCCATTGGTTCGGCAATCTTCGGACGGTTTGCCGACAAGATTGGCCGCAGGGTTCTCTTGATCTTCACCATTGGAGGCGTGGGTGTGATGTCGCTTCTGGGCGGCTTCCTACCGACTTATGCGCAGCTTGGCGTCTGGTCTTACGTCATCTTCTGCGTTCTGCGCTTGTTTATGGGGATCTTCTTCGGAGGCGAGTACGCCGTAGGTCATACCTTTGCTATTGAATATGCTCCCCAGAAAAGGCGCGGCACCATCGGCGGCTTCATTCAATCCGGCTTCCCTCTGGGATATGTCTTCGGCTCGCTGGTTTTCGCCCTGGTCTCTTTCCTGACCACTAAGGAAACTATGCTGGCCTACGGCTGGCGGATCGTTTTCATGACCGGCGTGGTTCCTGTTTTCCTGGCGCTTTATATCCGGAAGAACCTGCACGAATCACCCGAATTTGAGAAGGCAAAGGCGAAAGGCAAGTATCGAGAAGTCTCCGTTCTTGAATCTGTTCAAGCCACCGCAACTGTTCGAATTCCTGCAGGTCTTCTTCTTTATGACCGGCCTGTTCCTCACCGACTATTCGGTGTACGGGTTCTTACCCAATATCCTTACTCTGAAAGGACGTGGCTTCAACACCACGACCTATAGCCTGATTTATGGGTTTGCCCTGTTCATGGCATTCCTGGGCTACAACTTCTATGGCTGGTTGTCAGACCGGACCGGAAGAAAGATCCTGACCCAGTGGTATTGCGTTTTCCTGGTAGTCTTCGGCATTCCAGTCTTCTATGTTCTGTATCATGCCGCTATCCAACGCAACCTCTGGCTGGCAATCCTGGGCTGTGTAATGGCAGCCATGCTTAAGTTGGCATGGGGGGTCGTTCCTGCTTATCTATGTGAACGCTTCCCTACCAAGCGGCGCGCTGCCGGGGTAGGTTTCGGATATTCGTCGGGAGCGCTCCTGGGAGCGTGGTTCAGTGTCTACGTGTGGTGGGCCCACAAGATCCCGTTTATCTCAGCTATCGAGAAACAGGACATGTGGCTTTCCCCAGCGGTGGTCCTGACGGTTGGTGCGATTATGACTTTCGTCAGCCTGCTCTATTCACCGGAGACTAAGCATCTCCAACTGGATGAAGTAGGAGAGAAGGAACGCGCATCGGATGCCGCTAAGGCGGCTGCTGCCGAGGCAATGCTTGTAACCTAGGGTCAGGGCGGCCGCTCTTGCCGTGCTGGCGTGACCTAGCTCCCGTCCGCGGAAGGGACAGGGCCACCCGGCGGTTCGCATCCGGCAGGAATACTGAAGAATAACCTCCTCCAGCCGCGGGGCCATCGCCTCCGCGGCTGAGGAGCGACTATCAACCGCTCTACCGACGGAGCGATCCGCTCGGCTCCCAACAAGATCTTGCATCTCCCAAATTAGCACCGTAGCTCGGTGTGTGCTCGGTTTCATCTGGCCGTGCTTAACCGCAGTCATGCTAGCACTTACCTCGACCCACCTATTCTTCATCACCCTGTCAGGGGTCCGCGTGCATTTCCTGGATGGTTGTGTCTGTGGTCTTTGTGCCTTCCCTATCGACCAGCCCATGCGTCGCGGCAACGCCAAGCACGCGACCCGCGGCAGGCAGAGCGCTGCTATGCCCGAGCCACAACCGTAAGCATGTACGTGGTTTGAAATTAATGCTCGCGCTCACTTTCGGGGAACTTTTGCACCCGAAAGCCGAAATAAGGGACAGATAGGTTGGAGGCACAGAGACAGCTGCCACTGGTCGCTGAAAGGCTTTCACAAATCTTTACCCTGGCGTTACCAGACTTTACCGTCAAATTCCGGCGGATAGGGTTTCAACATTTGACAGACGAACTGTCGACAAGGAGAAACAGATGAAAACGAAGTTTTGGAGCGTTGCGATCGCGTTGCTGGCGCTGGTGCTTTGTGGAACCGCAATGCTGTCGTACGCAGAGCAGAGCGACGAGAGTGGCGCTTCGGCGTGGAGTGGCCATCGGCACGGCCACATGGGCTTCCTGGCTCGTGAGCTGAATTTGACCGATGCGCAGAAGCAGCAGATCAAGACCATCATGCAGGCGCAGCGCACCACCACGCGTCCGTTGATGCTGCAGATGGCACAGAATCGCGCGGCCATGCTGCAGGCGACGGCTAGCGGTGCTTTCGATCAAGCTAAGGTGCAGTCGTTGGCCAATCAACAGTCCCAGATCATGGCGCAGTTGATGGTTCAGAGGGCTTCCATCCGCAGCCAGATCTATAACACGGTGCTGACGCCGGAACAAAAGGCCAAGGCCGACCAGTTGCGCCAGAACCAGCTCGCCCGCATCAACGAGCATGTACAGAAGTTGTCGCAAGCGGGCGCTGAACCGACGGCCCAATAACTCGGAGGGACAAGCTTCGGAGGCTCCTTCGGGGGAGGGAGCCTTCGACCGGCTGTCCGTAAGAAGGACCGATTTTGTGTTGCCTTCTGCTAGCCAGTGTTTGTGTCATCCCGACCAAGGGCTTCAGCCTGCGTGGAGGGACCTGCTTGTCTTCGCCTTTCGCTAGCCACTGACCACCGTTTGGCTTCCCCGTCCTTCCAACCCTAGTTCCCCGGCGATGTTCTTCATCGCCTCGATACAGAACGTGATGTGCTGGTCCAGATCCACTCCCAGATCGGCCGCACCGTTGATGATGTCGTCGCGGCTTACGGAGCGAGCGAATGCCTTATCCTTCATCCGCTTGCGCACCGACTTGGCATCCACCTCGGCGAGGGACTTGTTGGGCTTGATCAGCGCTGTCGCGGTGATGAAGCCGGCCAGTTCATCGCAGGCAAAAAGCGTCTTCTCCAGATTCGATTCGCGCGGGACGCCCGAATAGTTGGCGTGCGACAAGATCGCACGCCGGATCTCCTCCGAGTATCCCCGCCCTTTGAGAATCTCGCTGCCCTTGAAGGGATGATCTTCAGCGCTGGGGTATTTCTCGTAGTCGAAGTCGTGAAGCAAGCCCACCAGGCCCCACAACTCCTCGTCGCCGCCCAAGTTGTGGGCGTAGGCGCGCAGGCACGCCTCCACCGCCAGTGCGTGTTTGCGCAAACTTTCTGACAGGGTGAACTCAGTTAGCAAACTCCATGCATCATTTCTATTCATTATTTTCAATATGTTACATAAGTATAACCGCATTTTGTGTTAGAAATGTGATAGCATTTTTGTCGAAAAGGAGCTTTTATGGAAGCGCCACTCATTACGATTTTTGTCCGCCATGGCAAGGACTGCAAGTATTTTGGCGATGATTTTTGCAAACGCTGCAAGTGCAAAAAGCACCTCCGCTGGAGCCAGAACGGCAAACAGTTTCGCATGAAAACCGGGGCGCGGTCATGGGCCGGAGCCGAAGGCAAGAAACGGGAACTGGAGGCCCAGCTGTCGGGCCGCGTCCCCGACAAAGCGACGGAGGGCCTGTTACTCATCCAGGCAATCGAAACCTTTGACGCCAACAAGCAAGCGCAGGGTATCAAGCCCCGCGTCCGGGCTATGTATGCCCGCGAGCTGAAGCGCCTTCTTGACTTCTCCGAAGGGCGGGGGCTCCTGGTGGTGAAGCAAGCACTCACGATTGACAATCTCATAGCCCTCCGCGCGACTTGGACGCGAGTTTATAAGTCATCCTACAGCCGGGCTGTCGTCCAGAAACACCTAAACCATTTCCTCCGCTTCTGCTATAACGCCGGATGGATAGACCGCATCCCCAAACTGTCCCCCATCAAAATTGATGAGCCGGAAACGGAGCCGCTGACAGACGCAGAATACGAGAAAATTCTTAAGGCCGCCACGGGCAAGATCCGCACGCTGATTAAGCTGATGCGATGGAGTGGCCTTGCTATTCGAGACGCATCCACGCTGCAACGCACGGACCTCCACTTTGATAAGGCGAAGGACATTTACAAAATCATCCGGGACCGCACCAAGACAGGCGAGCCGCTCTACATCCCCATCCCCAAAGACGTAGCAGAAGAGCTGACAGCGGTGCTCAACGGCAGTCCCGTTTATGTGTTCTGGAATCGGCAGACGAGTGATTCGTCGGAGTACAGGCACGCCGGTTACATGGGCGAGCAGATCGCGGCGGCGTTTGAGGCGGCGGGCGTTCACAGTGACGGTCACATGATTAGTCACCGGCTCCGCGCTACCTTTGCTGTGGACCTACTGCAAAAGGGTCTCCCGCTTGAGCACGTCTCAAAATTACTCGGACATCGCAGCGTGACCACCACAGAGCGCCATTATGCAAAGTGGGTCAAGGGGCGGCAGGACCGGCTTGACGCGCTTGTAAGTGCCACGTGGGCGAAATAGCGCGGAAGGAATCGAATCCGCGCTAATACGTAACTGCAACAACTTACAGCGCAGCAGATGGCATATTTTACGTTGTTTTCGATGTAACGCACCGCGAACGGCACGGAAACGGCACGGAATTGTGAACGGCTGCTCTTGAGGAAGGGCCTGCCGCTTGGCCACATATCCAAGCTGCTAGGGGATCAAACCTGACCCACAATCGAACGCCATTACGCGAAGTGGATCAAAAGACGGCAAGACCGGCTCGACATGTTCGTAAGCGCCACGTGAGCGAAATAGCAACAATCCAAGGAGGGGCCCAGGTGCCGCTGGTTTGTGCTTCGGCGAGACATGGGTTGTGGGGAAGCGACGCTGAACTCTCGCGCTGCCTCGGCCCCTCTTGGGGTTAGAGCGGAACCCGTTTACCGAACCGTTGTTGCGGCACCGTGCGTGCTGAACACTCCGATGTTTATCATCTTCCTGTGGTCATGGAACACAGTCTGGGCGAAATCGTCGCAAACTCCGTCACGCATGGAGTCGGCGCGGTGCTCGCTTTCACAGGAGCGGTTGTGCTGGTGGTTACTGCGGCGGGTGGAACCGCCTGGCAGGTTGCCAGTTGCTCGGTCTTTGGCTGTACGCTGGTGCTGGTCTACGTCGGCTCTACCCTTATATCACTCACTTATCCGCACTCGTGCGCGTCGCATCCTGCGAATCATTGATCATTCGGCAATTTATCTTCTGATCGCCGGAACCTATACTCCCTTCGCCCTCGTGTCGCTACGCGGGCATCTGGGATGGCTTCTGTTCGCCATTGTATGGAGCCTTGCCATCCTGGGAATCGTCTTCAAGAGTTTTGCAATAGAACGATTTGCCGTCGCGTCGGTCGTCGTGTACCTGGGAATGGGTTGGCTGGCCGTTTTTGCGATGCGCCCGTTACAGCATGCTCTCACCTGGCACGGCATATTCTGGATTGCGGTGGGCGGCCTGTTTTATACAGTGGGCATAGTCTTCTACGCCCTTGACCGTCGTTCCTACTTCCACGCTTTATGGCATCTCTCTGTGCTGGCCGGAAGCACCTGTCACTACTTCGCCGTGCTGTTCTATGTTGCCCAACCGCGCACCTGACGACGCAAAAGCCACCTCGCGGCCCGCCGTCTTTCCGCGAATGAGGACTTCGACGTCCAGGCCAGAGTCGGTCAGGAGGATTCTAACGCTAGCAGGTCACATGGAGAATGGGATGGGGGTTGTCTGCGTCCGAGTTCAAAAGGCTATCGCTTGCACCTCAACTCCGACAAGCGACGGAAACGTAATCGGGCGAGCGAGGTCTCTGGAAGAAGAGCTCGAGAGTAATCCGCGCAAGGCACTCTTCCGCCTTCTAGGCGCGAACTCATGAAGTCTCTGGAATCGTTATCAGCCTGCGAGGGCCACGCGTTGGACGTGCTACCCCTGGCCACTCGCTTCCGCTTAGAGGGAACACTCGCAGCATCTCAGGTTTCGCTCTCCGAGCAGATTTTGCAATACGAGGTTTCGCCATCTCCTTCTTGATCCGGCGGAGCGTGGCTGTTTCCGATTCTTTGTTAGAGTTCTTGTTAGCCATAATCGATGATTGCACCTTTCTAGAATCACGACCGGTCAATTCAGTACACAGGAGATCTTAAAATTATTAGATAAAATGTTGCCGCCTCCGGCGATTGCTATTCCGATTAAGGCAAGTATGATTTAGTGACAACTTCCTCAATGATTACTCGCACTGCGACCGTCGCCCAGCATGGTAATATACGGCGCCACGCTACCACGACTGTTGAGAGTGTCAGCTTGGGTCAGTGCACAAGGTCAAAGGTAAGAGCGTGGACAACGCTTATCGATCAGCGTACTATCAAAAGTGAGAGAGTTTACCCTGCTTCTCATTCAGACCGCCTGAACTAGGTCAGCTGTTCTGGAGTTCCCTCCTCTTAGTTGTAATATCAGGAGTCGAAATGCGTAATCCACGAGTTCAAGGCAGTCAGACGTCTATCCCTTCTAAACCGCCAGAGCCTTCAAGGAAAGATTCAGTAACTACCTTCTCTGAGACCGAGATACGGACTCGCGCTTACCAAGTTTACGAATCTCGCGGCAAAGCCGGCAACCAACCCGATGACGATTGGCGTCAAGCCGAGGTTGAGCTGATGGAACTTCTACACGCCAAATAAACGAGGTTCAGCCTCGTTCGCTGCACCGGCGGCGGCACACCTGACTGAAAGGCCGCAGTGAGCACTCTTGCTCAGCAGAAAGACAGTACGAACGTTACCCTGACCTAGGACATTCAGGCGCGGCTAATGGTCGTGCCCCCATCGAGGACGTTAAAGGAAAAGATGACCACCCCAGTAATAGAGATCTCGAACCACACCGCCGAACCTGTACAGACACAACCGCACTCAAGACAGAACGATTCTCTCAATGGTGTCGGCGATAAGCGTGATGACGTCTTAAGGGCCAAGAAGAAGCAAAAGCGCGACGCGCACAGAGTCGCTTTAAGAAGGTCGCACACCAAGGGCTGATCGCGTTGTGATATGGCGCAAGTCGACTCTGAACCGCCTTCCGCCATCACCGCGACGACACAGTTCCTCGATCCCTGGTGCCGTAGGCCGATCTCTCAAGATTGCTCCGGTTGGGGGTGCTTTGAGCCGGCCACGCATCTCTAAATGGCCATCATGTATCTTGCAGCCACAACAGACAGGAAGCATTTTGAACCACGCGAGGGACACATCCGCCACTGACGCCTGCATCAGGATTAAAGACCTGGGATACAGTGCCCCGCACCACATTCATATGTATGGCGAACGATTTGAGATAGTCTCCGATCCGTTTCCAGACGGTAATGGCATTGCTGTCTTTGTCACAACCGTCAGGGAGCCGGAGAAACGGACACTGCGGCTTCCCACATCGATCCTCATGGGGCTGAACGATTTATTCCCGAAAAAACCTCAGCCTAAACGTAGCGGGCCTCCTGGTGCAAACCTGTCCGCGGGCCTGACTCTCTGAAATAGGACGGTCGAACCAATGGAACACTGGGGAATCTATATCGCTTATGCTTGGCTGGCCACGGTCATCTTCGCCTTCACGGACGCCGTGCACGCAATTCGGAAGGGGCCCCAGCCTCAGCCGCCTTCCCCGGGATCATACAACCACAACTGACGAGCGAGGGCGCTGGTTCGCGGTTGGTTGTATCCGGTTGGAATTACATTGATCTGCTCGATCAGCGAGTTCATTCGCAACAACATCCCGTATAAAGTGCTGCGCAAACTGTTGAGCGTCGCACACAGACGAGCCCGAATAAAAAGGACATCCAAGAAGGGCCATTGCCGCGACATGAAGAGCATAGTTCATCACCACATTGGATGTAGCACAGCTGAGACTGGCCGCCCTTATTTTCGACCAACTAATAGTTTTGACTGGTGAGCAGATGTGAACAGACTTGACCCTCTGTGTTGTCTAAGCTTCCTAGCAGAAGGGTGAGCTTTGGCTGACCGAGATATATGTCAGCACATGGATGGGTTCCGGCCAAGGCGCTGCAGATAGTCGAACATCGGTCCAACGCTCTTACCTCGCCGTTACGTAGTTGCCCGGCTGCTCACGGTGGGAGCGCGTAACCTGGTTTAACCATCCGCGATACTGCTCCCCGAGACCAACGCGCTCTCCAAATGCCGGGTACCTAAGCAGAAACAATCTCTACAGGAAACAAAGGAAGGTAAAAGAACATGCCGTTAGTACAAGTTGTCCTGGTTCTTATCGTCGTTGGGGTCCTTCTCTGGTTGGTAGATCGGTTCATCCCCATGGCGAGTTCCATTAAGTCAATTATGAACGCCGTGGTGGTGATCGCCGTAGTGTTATGGTTGCTGAACGTCTTTGGGCTCCTCCATTCTCTCTCCAGCATCCACATCGGCAAGCCGTAACGGCGGCGATGATGTACCAACACGCGTCGAAACCCGGGCGGGAAGTGTGTGCAATTACGGAACAAGAGGCAGATACCGTCTGGGCGCCTGGTCAGCTGTGAGAAAAGTGACCACAGGCAGCTGCCGGGCGCTTCCGATTCGCATGTTGGCATTGGCGCTGGTAATGCTGATGTGGACCGGCAGTGTGTCGGCATATTCTGTACTGACCCACGAGGAGATCGTCGACTTACTCTGGACGGATCAGATCAGGCTACTCATCCTTAAGCGCTTTCTAGGGCTCTCCGAAGAGCAACTGAAAGAAGCTCATGCCTACGCTTATGGTGGGGCAGTAATACAAGACCTTGGCTACTATCCATTCGGCAGTGTTGAATTCAGCAACCTGATGCACTACGTTCGCACCGGAGATTTCGTCCGGGAATTGTTGGCCCAGAGCAGCGATGCAGATGAGTATGCTTTCGCCCTGGGTGCCCTGGCACACTATGTGTCCGACATCGATGGCCACCCTGCTGTCAACCAGGCAGTTGCGATCCAATATCCCAAGTTACGGGCTAAGTATGGAAACTCCGTGGAGTACGCGCAGAACAAGACTGCGCATCTGAAAACGGAGTTCGGATTTGATATGGTGCAGGTCGCAAAACAGCGTTATGCACCGCAGCAGTACCATGATTTCATCGGCTTCCAAGTCTCCAAGCCGTTGCTGGAACGGGTTTTCCCGATTGTCTATGGGCTAAAGTTAAGCGCTGTCCTGCCGCACGCAGATCTCACCATTAGCTCGTATCGTTATTCGGTGAGTCGAATGATCCCCGAATTAACCCAGGTCGCCCTGCAAACGCATAAGAAAGACATGCAACAGGAAGAGCCCAACTTCAACAAAAGAAAATTTCTATATCGGCTCTCGCGAGCCGATTACCAGCGGGACTGGGGAAGCAACTACACGAAGCCGGGGTTTGGCACCCGCGTGCTTTCGACTCTTCTGCGATACGTACCGAAGGTCGGTCCCTTCAGGGCCATGGCATTTAATAACCCAACGCCGCAGACGGAGAATTTGTACTTCAAGAGCATCAATGCCACCGTGGATCAATATAGGGCTCTCGTCCTGGAAGCCAGCCGCGATGCCCCACTGATGCTACCGAACTGTGACCTGGATAGTGGTGAAGGGACGAAGGAGGGAGAATACTCGCTGGCCGACGAGGCTTACTCTAAGCTGATGACTCAATTGGCGGAAGGCAAATTCGACCATACGACGCCCGAGCTGCGCGACAACATCCTGCAATTTTATTCTGATATTCCCGCCGTGTCAGCGTCGGCCCCGAGACAGGGCGACAAGATTCGATCGGCCAGCACGCTTGCGTTGATTGATAGATTAAGAACCGCGACTCCGGTTCCCGGCTTGCCTGGCGGCGGACAATAGGTGAACTAAGGATTCGTCCTGGCGAAAAGCGTCAGTACGAATTTCGCGATGACGCTCCTGCGGAGCTGCCGCACAAGCGGGGCACGGCACTGACGACCTCCGGATCCGAGTCAGATCATTGATTAGCACGTCGACCAGTCACCTTGCAGCAAGTGGTAACCGGCTGGGGCCGGCTATTAAGCAATTGTCTTCCGAACGTTCTCTACAGTCTTTCCCCAGTCCCAGATTTGCTTGTCAGCCTCTCGTCTTGTGATTCCATAGGCTTCCTGGATTTTGCTTGTCAGTTGCTCTCGTCTTCCTGATATCTGCTCGAAATCCTGGTCGCTCAGTTTGCTCCAGTTCTCCTTAGCAGAACTGATCAATTGTTTCCATTTGTCTTCCACATTGTTCCAGTTCATTGTTCTCCTTGTGATTGGTGCCTACACCGACACGTAATAGCAACGACTTTCTTCAGCCATGATGCCTGCCCGACTCAGTTAGAGCTGCGGGCAGTTACTCATCTGCAATTCTCCTGGACTTTCGCTGGCGGAGTATTACTGCCGTGCGCCAGTTCTGCAATCTTGTGCGCGCCGCTCCAGCGACTCAATCTGAGAGCCTCGCTGGATATGCCGTGAATGTGCCGCTATGGACAAATACGGAACGCCCAGAAAGCGCTTCCTTATTACTTGAGTCACTTCCAGGCAGTTGAAATGTTGAAGCTGACTCTGAGCCAGGAGCCGCTTCACGCCGCCGCGCAGAGTCCTCTGTCCACCCCATGCGGGGACCACCGTTCTTAATTCGCCGGCCATGAAAAACAGCTTCCATCCGGCAGCACGAACCTTGTGATCGAGTCCCGAGCTCTCGACAACCCCTAATGAGCTCCAACTCTCGCTATAGAACTCGCTTTCAATTCCAAGCGACTGTAGGCTCCCTGACTGCTGGATCATCACCGTGCCAGTCTGAATCTGGTTTAGCATGGAAATTTCGCTCCTTTTTCTTCGAGGCCCGAACGGTCACACACAGGCATCCCCGGTGCTCTGGCCAAGGGATAACTCCGGACCTGGCCAGTTGATGTCGAACGGAATCAATCACACTCACAACTCGCCTATTGCGAACGGGCATTGCCACGTTCCAAAGAGATGGGCCGAAAGAAGACATTCGACTTCAGATAACTGACTTAGATCAGGGAACCTGAAAGGTGAAAGGAGCAATGCCTTACTTTCAACCCTAGGCTTGGCCAGTTTAGATGTCAACCGCTCAAGCCGCCAAGCGGTCACGGAAGACATCCATCATCTTGTTGGCTGTTGCCTGCTCGGACGCTGTTGGCGGTTGGACTTGAATCATGCGATCGCTGCCGGGAGAAGTACCCAGTCGAAATATTTCTTGATGCTGCATGATTGAACCCAGCGCTTTGTTCAGGGCATCCGACTTATAGCCGTTATTGAAATGGAGTCCACTTTCGTGGGAAGCGTTCCGACGCATCCAGTGTTGGCAGATCAAGTTCCAGTAGCCCCAAGTCGTAGATCCCCACACTTTCATGAACTCGACTGACCCGTGGGAGTCAACGCGATACTCGACATGGATCAGACCAGATTTGGGTTCGGGCATCAAATCACTCCAGTTAAGGACAATGGCATCGGCGAGTATTGAGTCCAACTGAAGCTGGTCGACTCCTGGCAAATATGGAGTAGAGATCATTGTTCCTCTCACTACGGCCCCGCACGTCCGAGCATGTACTGGAAGCGGTCAAACCAGTGCGTTCCGTGCAATCCAGAAATCCCGCCCACAAGGACAAGCCACAGTCCGATGCTACCGTCCATGAAACTTGTTCGTCTGAGCAGGATTGCTCACTGATCAAAGTTGACCAGCTATTTCTAGTTCGGCTAGCCGATACTGTTCCTTGGTAGGCAGGCGACGTAATCCGCTGCGCTCAGGAGGGCATAACTACATGAGAGCTATCTCGCGAATAGGCTGTTCCTCTCTGCTGGTGTTTATGATCTGCGGTGCGACCCTGATGTGGGGACAATCGCCAGATCATGATCAGAACCTGTTTGCGTGCAAGAACGGTTGGGATTCTTGCGACCATGCTGCCCTGACCCAGACTGACACCCGCGAAGTGGTGGCGGCCAGGCACGAGCAAAATGTTTCTGATTGCGTCAATGCATGGACCTCCTGCGATCGTTCCACTCTTAACCCTCCGGAACTAGTCGAGGTGCAGATAGCGGTGCATCGAAAGCTAATTTCCGATTGTTGGAATGGCCTGGGACTTTGCGACTACACTCAATTGACGGTGTCCGAGGCTGCCGGCGTAGCGATCGCGGAGAAGCAGCGAAATGTCTCGGACTGTTGGAACGGATGGCCCTCCTGCAACTTATCGAAACTGAGTCCATCAGAGTTGAGCGACGTAACCGTGTCGCAACATCGTCGTAACATTTCGGAGTGTTGGGACGGCTGGTCTAGTTGTGACCGCTCCAAATTATCGCCAGTGGAATTGAGTGAGGTAGCCATCGCTGACCACCAGCGCAATTATCTAGCGTGCTTTGGTGGCTACACGGCTTGTGATCGGTCGCTCCTGACTCCCGCTGAGGCTAGCTTGATCAACACCGGTAAACCCGCACCTTCGCGGTGAGAAGTGGCGGGGCGCGTTGAGTCGGAACGGGGATGTCGGACGGCCTACGCCGCCCATTGGAGAATGTAGCTAACAAAACTAGGGCCGGTGTTCGACACCGAGAAGAGTGTTGAGTCAAATGAATTTGTTGTCCGCCCACTGCCGAGTATGCAAGGGAGACCAGTTCAGATCCATTCCTGCTGAGACCTGGCTCGAAAGGGTCGTGCTGCCTCGCCTTTTTCTGTGCCCCGGGCAATGCATTGTCTGCCACAAGCGAAGGTATCTGCCGACTTTTCAGCGATGGACGGCGGTGCCTAACTCCTGGCGCTGAAGCGCAACGCAGCCGACACTCATAGCGCAGCAATTGACTTGCCCTCACGCGCACTGTTCCCACCAACCCCCCGGCCAATGGCATTGAGCCTATCCTGGCGAACAGCTGTCGCGACCTTTGTTTTATCCCGAAAAGCGCGTAAACTTATGTTACCTACCAGACACAGTGCTGTGAGGACGACGCCGGACGTGATTCCCAACTGCTTAGCGAATCACATAAACCGGGAGGGTACCGTATTCGGTGTGTTCCACCCGCGCAGGTCCTGAACGGCCCAGACCCACGTCCAGCAGAAGAGGTTTCTGAAATGAAAGCGAAGGGTTTTCGGAAGTTCGATCCGAAGACGTTCCTGGCGACAATCGGGGACGGTCGAAAAATTCTCACCTTCGACAAGGATGAGACGATCTTTGCCCAGGGTGGGGTGACGGATGCAGTGTTCTACGTGCAGAAGGGCAAAATCAAGCTGACTGTTGTCTCGCAGGCCGGGAAAGAGGCAACGGTGGGAGTTTTGGGAGAGGGCAGCTTTTTCGGGGAAGGGGGCCTGGCGGGCCAGGCGCTTCGCATGGGGTCGGCATCAGCTATGAGCGATTGCACGATTCTGCGAATCGACAAAAAGTCCATGATCGAGGCGCTTCACCGGGAACATTCTCTTTCGGATTTGTTCGTTTCACATTTGTTGGCGCGCAACATCCGGTATGAAGAGGATCTCGTCGATCAACTCTTCAATTCCAGCGAGAAAAGGTTGGCCAGGATACTTCTGCTGCTGGCTCATTTCGGCAAAGAGAGTAAACCGGAGACGGTGATTCCCAAGATCAGCCAGGAGTCGCTCGCCGAAATGGTGGGTACCACGCGCTCCCGAGTCAGCTTTTTCATGAACCGGTTCAGGAAGCTCGGATTCGTCGCCTATGATGGCAACAGTATGCAAGTACACAGCTCGTTACTGAACGTGGTTCTACACGACTGATCTTGGCTACGCCGCAGTATCTTTCTTGCCTCCGAGGTCTGGCGAGATCCATTCGAAGGGCGCAATGTGCCGCACGGCGCGCGAGGTTGGCAGTGAGCCATACTGCCTTCGGCATGCTAAGCAAACAGAGCCGATCTGCCGAACGTCGGTCTCGCGCTGAATTTCAGTCTCCCGAGTCGCAATGGATCCCGAGATGACCGGACCATTGCATTCAACACAGGAGAATGCGGATAGACTAAGATAGTGTGTTTTCATAGATGGGCCTCGATATCCCCCCGAACAGCTAAGTGATCATATCCTCGTTTGAAAGTTGGGGTCTGTCCAAAATAGCTCAGCGTGTGCCTGGAAATAACTTCCTCGAATTAGTTGTGGCAGATATCCGCGTCAGATAGTGGGCCCCTTTTTTTACGCCCGAGTTTACTTTCCTGGGGTGGTCTGTAATGACCAGACGCGCGTGCCAGTCGTCAACAATAATTACTTTTGAACTATAAGTTGCCTTGAACTGCAACAGCCCTATCGCTCTCCGCAGCCGCGGAGAGTAGAACTCAGCAGGTAAGCTAAGGCAACCATGGGAAGGGTAAGATGAAGATTGTCCGGTCAGTTGGTGTACTTTTTGTCCTCGGAGTCGCGATATTAGCCTTGTCGGCCTCCTCGTTCTCACAGGTCCTGGTGCAAATTACAGTCGCTCCGCCAGCGCTGCCTGTGTACTCGCAACCCATGGTCCCCGCCGCCGGGTACTTATGGACGCCAGGCTACTGGGCTTATGGTGATGAAGGCTACTTCTGGGTGCCCGGGACGTGGGTGATAGCTCCGGCGGTTGGTCTACTATGGACGCCCGGTTACTGGGCCTGGGGTGGCAATGCCTATCAGTGGAACGGCGGCTACTGGGGTCGTAATGTCGGCTTCTATGGAGGCGTTAACTACGGCTATGGCTATGGTGGTTCCGGCTATCAGGGCGGACGTTGGCAGAACCAACAGTTTTATTACAACCGTTCGGTAAACAACGTCAACGTCACCAATATTCACAACGTTTACAACACGACGGTGATCAACAATACAAATGTGAACCGGGTCAGCTACAACGGTGGTGCTGGTGGAATCAATGCCCGCCCGACCCAGGCCGAAGAGACAGCGGCTCACGAACAACACCAGCCGCCAACACAGCTGCAAGACCAGCATGTGCAAGCTGCCAGAACCAATCACGCACTTTTGGCATCCGTGAACCAGGGGCGGCCAGCGATTGCTGCCACTGCCAAGCCGGCAGAGTTTAGCGGTCATGGGGTAGTAGCGGCCAAGCAAGCAGGAGCGCCTTATAAGGCTGCCGACAATCGCAGCGCCGCTCCGTCAACAAATAGCAAGGCGGTTGCAAAACCTGAGAGCAATGCTCCGCGCCCGGAAACAGCGCGTACCGCTCCAGCAACCCGCCCCAACGCGGCTCGTCCGCCCACAGAGCCTAATAAAGAGACTGCGACTCGTCCGCCGACGACAGCTCACGCGCAGGCCGCTCCTCGTCCGGAACCTGCAGCTCACGCGCAGCCCGCTGCTCGTCCGGAGCCAGCAGCTCACGCGCAGCCCGCTGCTCGTCCGGAACCTGCAGCGCACGCGCAGCCCGCTGCTCGTCCGGAACCTGCAGCGCACAAGCAGAGCGCTCCCCGTCCGGCTACAGCTCATGCGCAGCCCGCCCCTCATGCGGCACCGGCGGCGCATGCCCAACCGGCTTCTCATCCGGCGCCTGCAGCTCATGCGCAGCCTGCCCCGCGTCCGGCGTCGGAGAAGGCACATACCTCCGGGGGGTAAAGAACAGCGTCTCGATCGGGAGTTGAACGCGACGTAGTGCGTCAAGTGTTAAGAAACTTTACTAACCTTTGCTTGGTGAGAGTCCATGACGTGGACTCGCACCAAGTTTTCGATACCGACATACAGCCGTGGAAGTGATAATTAGCGACCATTGCGTGGACCTCCAAGCCGGTGTTCTGTTTTGACCAGACCGGGAGGCAGGGAGCCTGTCATGGTAGTCAGTGAGATGTGCGGTCTGTCATCCCCAGGAGGGTGCATGCTGGAAGGCTCCAAACCACAGATTCTAGTTGTGGACGACGAACCGAACATACGGGAGAGCTTAGGGATGTTGTTATTGTCCGCCGGGTACGACGTGACCGTGGCGGAAAACGGTGTCAGTGCGGTGTCGCAAATGACCAGAACGGTGCCCGACCTGATTGTCACCGATCTAAACATGCCGCAGATGTCGGGTATCGAGCTGATCTCGCATGTGCGCCGCCAGTACCCTTCGATTTCGATTGTTGCAATGAGCGGCGACTACAGGGGAGAGGCAGTTCCTGCCGGCCTCATCGCTGACCGGTTTTACCCCAAAGGAGAGCATCCGCACAACCTCTTGACAACCATCGCGAGTTTGATCGCAGCCAACCCTGCCCGCGTGAGTGCTCACGAAAGTCGCACTCGGCCAGCGTTGGATTCTTAGAGACGAGGAGAAACGTATGATTGGTACTATCTTGATTGTTCTGCTGGTTTTATTTTTGGTGGGTGCCCTACCGACTTGGAATCACAGCCGTTCCTGGGGTTACTTCCCGAGTGGCGGACTAGGGTTGCTCCTGGTTGTTGTGGTTGTTTTGTTGCTGCTTGGCCGGATATAGCTGACCCTCACCGATGAGGTTTGGCGCACCCCAAGGTCCTTTCGCTCATGGCGAAGCGACGAGCACCTCTCTGAACTTTAGCAGGAGTAGCTACGCACCTGTCCTGCTGTCTGGCCACATAATCTAGCCCACACAACCAGCCCAAGGAGACAGCTATGCTTTGGACGATCATTGTCATTCTTTTGATTTTGTGGCTGCTCGGCTTCAGCTTTCACATAGCCGGTAGTCTGATCCACCTTTTGTTGGTCGTTGCCGTGGTGGTCCTGGTTATTAACTTGGTGACGGGCCGCAGGACTGCCTGATCTTTACGGCGAATATAGGCTCTCACAATGTTGTCCGCAAATCACATGTACTTGTACTGAAAATGAAAAGGAAGTGTTTGATGAAGAAATACATAGTTGGCTTGTTAGCGTGCTTCTTGGTTCCCTTTGCTTTCGCTGGTTCGGGGCAGGACGACACTACTGCCCGCCTTCAAGCAGCCGGAGTCGTCATGAACGAGATCATGGCCGCACCGGATAAGGGCATCCCGGAAGAAGTGCTGAATGGTGCCAAGTGTATTGCCGTGGTTCCTAACATGGCGAAAGGCGGACTCATCGTCGGCGGTGAGCATGGACGGGGTGTTGTTACCTGCCGCACCGCCCACGGGTGGAGTGCACCAGCATTCATCTCAATTGGTGGCGGCAATCTTGGCTTCCAGGCTGGCGCTCAGTCGGTTGATCTCGTGATGTTGTTTATGAATGACAAGGGTGTGCAAGGACTGCTCTCCAGCAAGTTCGAGCTGAGTGGCGAGGCGTCAGCGACAGCCGGGCCCGTAGGAAGACACGCTTCGGCCGGTACGGACTGGAAGATGGATACCGAGGCACTGAGCTACTCGCGCGCAAAAGGCATATTTGTTGGAGTAGCAGTGGATGGCGCCAAGATCCAGCAGGACAATGATTCCACGATTGCGATCTACGGTAAGGATACTTCGTTCCGCAAAACACTGTCGGGCGAGATACACGCGCCGGCTACCACAGATTCATTCCTGGCAGCGGTAAGTGCTGCTGTCAAGAAGGCGAATGCGCACGAAGCCGCTGAAGGCAAGTAGCTGAGAACTGCCGGTGTGCCTGCCCACTTGCGGCATACCGGCAGTTGAAAAACTGGAGCATTGTGATGCGTGGTGGCCTGCGAAGGAGTCGTCGTCGCTCCGCCACGCGAACCGTTCACAACATCTAAGGGGTGGTGAACAGACTGGGGCCTATGTCGTTACCGAAGACACTACCGATGCCGAGGACAATACCATTCAAGAAGCCGTTGGGAGTTTCGGGTTCAGTCTCGCATGCGTCTGAGATGAAGTCTGCGAAGGCGTTTGACACGGCGACCAATCTCTCTCTTCCCAGCCGCATTGCTGTCATTGGCAACTATTTGCCCCGGCAGTGTGGGATCGCCACGTTTACAACCGACTTGTGCGATGCTGTCTCGACCGAGTTCGGAACCGAGCGTTTATTTGCCCTGCCGGTAAACGATCCGGAGTCTGAATACGGCTATCCGGAACGCGTTCGCTTCGAACTGACCGAAGAGGAGCTATCGTCTTACCAACGAGCGGCCGAGTTCCTTAATTTCAATAATGTCGACCTGGTGTGCCTGCAGCACGAGTACGGGATATTCGGCGGCGCAGCCGGGAGCCACGTCCTGGAGTTGATGCGGAACCTGCGCATGCCGATCGTAACCACGCTTCATACCGTGTTACGCGAACCGAACCCTGACCAGCATCGGGTGATGGTCGAAATTGCAGAGCTATCCGATCGCCTGATTGTGATGAGCCAGCACTCTGCGCAATTTCTCCAGGAAGTCTACCGGGTTCCCGCGGCCAAGATTGATGTCGTCCCTCATGGAGTGCCAAATCTGGCGTTCGTCGATCCGAACTTCTACAAGGACCGCTTCGGAGTTGGTGGCCAGTCTGTACTGTTGACCTTCGGCTTGCTCTCGCCAAACAAGAGTGTCGAGACCGTCATACGAGCTTTACCCCGCATTCTTGAACACAACAGCAATGTTACCTACATCGTCGCCGGCGCAACTCATCCTCATATCAGGAAGCGCGAAGGGGATAAGTACCGCGAATCGTTGCAGTCACTCGCCCAGGATCTAGGAGTTGAGAAGAATGTCATATTTCACAACCGGTTTGTGAGCCCTGAGGAGATGATGGAATTCATCGGCTCGGCCGATATCTACATCACACCCTATAAGAATGTGGCGCAGGTCGTTTCTGGAACTCTCGCCTACGCACTGGGCGCGGGCAAGGCGGTCATCTCGACTCCTTATTGGCATGCCCTCGAGCTCCTCGACCAGGGCCGCGGCGTCATAGTTCCATTCAACGATCCCAATGCAATTTCGGACCATACTATTCGGCTCCTGGAAAATGAGGCCGAGCGACATGCGATGCGCAAACGCGCTTATCTATACTCGCGCAACATGGTTTGGAAAAGCGTGGCCCAGGACTATATGCGCAGCTTTCAGAGAGCTAGAGCTGAGCGTATGTGGAACCCTCGCCTGGTTAGCCCGAACTCAGCGGTCGCAAATCCAGGGCATAGTTTGCCGGCGGTGAACTTGAATCATCTCGCCGGGATGACCGACGACACGGGAATGTTGCAGCACGCCGTGTTTGCCGTTCCCAATCATCATGAGGGCTACAGCACAGACGATAATGCACGCGCCCTGATCGTCTCAATTATGGTGGAGCAACTCGGCGAGGGTGGAGAAGCTGAAGCAAAGAAATTGGCTTCGCGGTATTTGGCGTTTCTCTGGCTTGCCTTTAACTCTGCTAATGGGAGATTCCGCAACTTTCTCAGCTACGAACGCCAGTGGCAGGAGTCACAGGGATCGGAAGATAGCCACGGCCGCGCATTATGGGCCCTAGGCACGGCGATTAATCAGACAGTCGATGAAGGTCTGAGAGGACTGGCCGGCCGGCTTTTGGAACTGGCGGTTCCCGCGGCGTTGAATTTTACCAGCCCCAGGGCGTGGGCATTCTCGCTGTTTGGAATCCAGCAATACCTTGATCGCTTTCCCGGCGACAGGTCTGCTCAACGACAGAGAGACATCTTCGCCGATAAATTGTTGAACATCTATCGAGCCACCCGCACGCCGGGCTGGAACTGGTTTGAAGATAGCCTGGCTTATTCTAATGCCCGGTTGTCCCAGGCCTTGGTATTGGCTGGATCGCGCACCTCGGATGAAGAGTGGCTCACGGCCGGCCTTGAGTCACTGGAATGGCTGGAGAAGCAACAATGCTGTACAGTAAACGGACACTTTGTGCCCATAGGTTCGCAAGGCTTCTACCACAAGGCGGGCGGGAAAGCCCGTTTCGATCAGCAGCCACTAGAGGCCAGTGGTACCGTCTCTGCGTGCCTACAAGCTTATCGTGCAACTGGAGATGAACATTGGCGCACCGAGGCTTGGGCTGCGTTCAATTGGTTCCTGGGAGACAATGACCTGAAAACCGCTCTATACGACACCAGCACGGGCGGCTGTCGGGATGGAATTCATCCTGACCGGGTCAATGAGAATCAAGGAGCGGAGTCTACTCTGTCGTTCCTAATGGCACTTCTCGAGATGCGGCAGCTTCAGAAGGCCCAACTACCAGATGCCGCCATATAGTAGAGTCCTGGTATTCGCCGAATAGAGTACGCTGCAATGTTGGAATATAAGCTTTGTGTTCTGTGAAAGTACTTATGAACCTGGTCATCGACTCTACTGAATCTATCGATTCTACCGATTCTCTGCTTCGTCGGCATCCTGCCAATCCCATCCTGGTTAGTAAGGATTGGCCTTACCGGATCAATAGTGTATTTAATGCCGGGGCAACTTTGCTCCCGGATGATACTACGCTATTGCTTTGCCGAGTAGAGGATCGTCGCGGCCTCTCCCATCTCTGTGCGGCTCGGTCGGTAAACGGCGTGGATGGATGGAGCATCGATCCAGCGCCAACCCTGATGCCTAATCCGGATGAATATCCGGAAGAGCTTTGGGGCATCGAGGATCCACGTATCACTTATGTTCCTGAGCTGCAGCAATACGCTGTGGCCTACACGTCATACTCGAAAGGTGGTCCCGGCGTTTCTCTGGCTCTAACGAAGGATTTCCAGACATTTGAGCGATACGGTGTCATCATGCCGGCAGACGATAAGGATGCAGCCCTCCTGCCGCATAGGATCGGCGGACTGTGGGCGCTCATCCATCGACCGATGACCCCTCTAGGAGCTCACATCTGGATCTCTTACTCTCCTGACCTCCGCCACTGGGGCAGTCATCGGGTAATGATGGAAGCGCGCAAAGGCGCCTGGTGGGACGCAAACAAGATCGGCTTGTCCTCCCCACCCATCCAGACTCCCAGAGGTTGGCTGGTCCTATACCACGGAGTAAAGCAGACCGCCTCCGGCGCGTTATACCGGGTGGGACTGGCTCTGTTTGACCTTGAAAAGCCGGAAGTTTGCCTGTTGCGGAGCGATTCCTGGATCTTTGGGCCAGAAACCGAATATGAGCGCGGTGGGGATGTGCACGACGTGGTGTTTCCGTGCGGGCACACCATGAGTTCTGACGGAGATACCATCAATGTCTACTACGGTGCGGGCGACTCCTGTATAGCGCTGGCCCAAGGAAGCCTTCATTCTTTATTGAAATGGTTAGACGATAACGGCAGGCCCGGGGACGCAGAGCGAAATTGCTAATAACAAGAACGCAAGGCCGGCAGTGCCTGTTCAATTCCAGATACAACGTAAATGTCGTCTGACACTCATACTGTCATTAGGTATGGGACCTAGTTTGCGGCCATTGCATAGGCCAACGGCTAGGTCATCTTCGTTAGCGCAACCGGAGAGGTGAAAGACGGGGGTTCGCCTCAAATTTGCTATCCGAGGGTTCGTGGACCGAGAGCTTTTGCCATCTCACGTAAACCTGGCTATGCGGTTACCGAGTTCGCATCTCATGTTCGGGTGGCTCTGGCCCTCCTTGTGCTGGCCCTGGTCAAACCCTGACAGCTCAGGCCAGCTTATTGATGACGTAAAGCTCGAGGGCTTCAGCATGCCCTGGAACGCGATGCCCGATGGGGGCAAGCGGGCGGCCGGGATCCCCAAGTCAAACTTCTGGGCCTCCGACCCGAACGGGATCAATCAAGTAGGGTGCGTGTATACGGCCCAGGGATTTGAATTTGATTACGTGGGCGTGATCTTCTTCTAGGATGCCGGCCCGCGGGATTTCTTTCTCAGCCGAGTGAAGATTGAGGCGGCGAGCGCAGTGGAGGTAAACTAGCAATTGTCACGTCACCACGTTAAACCGGCTCCGCTCCCGCGCCTCATAACTGAGATCGCGCGGCTAGTCAGCCGCCGCTGCAATCCCAGCCGGCCTTTGCAGGACGTTCGTGAATGCTGAGATTTCCTGCTCGTTCTTGAAGTAACCAGTCCAGCCTCTAAGGTCCTCCGGCGCATTGGAATAGTACTCGTATTCCTCCCGGCTCGAAGGCAGGTGCTGATTAATCGTTTCCTCATCCACCCCGACAAAGTTAGCTAGTCTCTTAGAATAAAGCACGAACCGGAGTCCTTCTTGGGAACTGCTCTGGCCTGGCACAAGTGAAAAGATTACTTTTGTTGAGGCATCGGATAATTTTCCGCTGAAAAAACAGGTCGTCTTTGAATATCCGGTCCGCAACAAGGATCCAAGCGACTGTCTCAGTAATCGGTATAGCGCAAGAACGCCAGCCGTTGAAACGGCACTCTCCATCTCCTCAGGAGTCGCGAGTGTCCGCTTGCCTCGCCTGTTCTTAGCAGTTGCGGTTTCGACCTCTTCTGGCGCAATCGTGAAGGTTCTTAGCAGAAATTCACGGCCATCATTTGGCCCTATAGAACTGGAAGCGGACAGCATTGATGTCAACGCCGTATGTTTCAGACAGATATTTGATAATGCGCTCCGTGCTATCGTCGATCTCTGAAGCGACCACCCTGATCGAGTGACTTGAGTTGATTACGTCGGGGAGATCATCATCAAACTTCTCTTTGAATGCCTGTCGCAGATCAGATCGCCCTTTGAAATAATCCGCAGCTATTCTCTCAATCTCCTCAGCGTCCAGCTCCTTTACCCATGAAGCATAATCGAGCGCCTGCGCCGTCACGTCTCGCGGAGTCAAATCTCTCTTCAACTCGACAATAACGAGATTGCCTGAGCCGTCCATGCAGAGCAGGTCGATATATTTGTCGAATGCCGTTCTCACCTGCTCTCCGATTACGAACAAGTCCGGCCACAAAACTGCGATGTCTTGGGCGATCCAATTCTCAATGCGTTCTTCAAGGTTCAGCCTAGCTCGACTTACCTCAGTCAGTTTGTCGCCGGAGCCAACCTCCCAAATGCGAACTTCTTCAGCCATGATTAATGCCTCACGCAGTTCCTTTCGGAATTACTCGGTTATCCGAAACGAATAGATTTTTCCTGTTGACGCCAGATTCGTGGACGCATACGCACCGGGGGGAAGAAAGCCGTACTCACCAACCCCAAACCCGATAGGCAGCTTGACTAGGTACGTTCGAGTGACTACTTTCTTGCCGTCGAAGGACAATAGGTCCCGTGTTGCTCCGCCTGAAACATGCCACACGCCGCCAGTCACGGTCCGAAATTCGCGGTCATCGGAGTGTTGGTGCAAACGGAGCAGTTGGTATTCGCTTATAGCTTCTCCCTCCGGGGCCACGATCACGATGTCTATCGGCACCGTTACCTTGTTTGGGCTGCTCGGACGGTTGATGTGGCCGTTGATGTCCCCCTTCACAATGCCGAGGGTGACATGGCTCTTGACCACACCGCCGGTCTTCCAGTTCACCACTTCCGGTTCTAGCTCAGTCCACCGCCCTTGCAGCTTTGCGTAGACTCCGATCTCGGTGGGTATCTGGGTATCCGGCCACCCAGCCGCGCTTTTGGCTGCCGGAGCGGGCGGGTCGGCAGTGCCCACCATTGCTTCTATTACCTCATCGCTTACGTGAGCATTCTTCAAGGCGAGCAGTTGTTCTGGCGTTAGATCAAACGGTGTGGGACGCTTCTTGACCTGCGCAATGATGGCCCTGTCGCTAAGGCCAGACTGCGAAAGTCTTATCACCTGGTCGAAAGTGATTCCGCCGACAGGCGGTGGGAGCGCGTGAGATTGTGCAAGGAGCGAGGTACGAAATACCAAGCAGAGGAGGAAGGCGAACGTCATGTAAGCACGCCGAGTCATCAAGGCGAACCCTCCCGGATCAATCGTTGCTGGGCGGACGGGCCGTCGTATTCTACATTCGGAGTTTTAGTTTAAGATTCTTGCTGTTCTGTTGAGCGGGGGGATTAGCGCGGTTCGCAGCCATGCATCAATCTCCTTCGGGCCGCGAGCGGAATCCCGGCGGAAGTAGATCCTTTCGAAGGGTGGATCGTTGATCCAAGCACCGTCCAAGCAGTCAGTTCGCGTTCAGCCCGAATTGGCGGCTGAAGAGCTTCTCCTTCCAGCGTGACTCCATCTTTGCAAGCGCCTCAACATTCGCCGAGGAAGACGCAACCTCGAGGATGAATACTTGGTAGTCGGACGCAGGAATATCCAGCATTCTCTTGTTGCCGCCGTGCCCTGAAGCGACGTACTCCTCCCACCGACTCCAAAAGCCACCAACCCGGCGAGCAAGGCCGAACGTACTGCCTGCCCGATTTTCGCGAGTTGCTCAGGGCGTAATCTCCCAAGCGACGCCGTTCCCATAAGCGCCGCCCCTCGACGTTGTGCCGTACAGATTGCCGTTCCCGTCCATAGTTACATTGCTGTAGCAGCCTCCGCCATCGCTGCCTCCGGTAAAGTCGTACAGTGACGTGAAAATCCAATTGCCGTTTGACGGCGTCAGCTTGAAGACTGAGCCGTTGCCATAGAGGCCGTCTCCGGCGGTCGTCCCGTACAGGTTGCCCCCCGCGTCGCGCGTCAAGCTGCGCCAGGGCCCGGCAAGGAAGCTCGTGTTCTCCAAGAAGGAATGGAGCGTCTGGAAGTTCCATCCATTACTGGCGGGCGACATCTCGAACACTGTACCGCCGGGGCAGGGTCCCGCAGTTTGAAGCCCTATGGTTGTTCCATACAGATTACCTGCTTCGTCGCGAATGACACCGCCGGCGGCGTAACCTCCGTCCATGCCGTTGCTAAAGGTGTGGAGAACGCTTTCAGTCCATTGACCTTCGGAGTAGATAAATTCAAAGACAATGCCACACCCATTCCCGTCCGGGCAGATACGTGCTCCGCCATCGAAGGTGCTGCCGTAAATATTTCCATCATGATCGAGGGCCACACCAGCGAAGGGATTGGAACCGTCATTGCCGCCTCGAAAGGCGTATACAACGTCCTCCGTCCAGCTCCCCCCTGAGTGCATTAGCTTAAAAACGGTGCCGTCGCTGGGCGGGTAATTGCCGTTGCCTTCAGTTGTACCAACGATATTGCCTTGCGCATCGAACGTGAGGTCGCCAGTAGCATCGCGCCCATCAGCCCAGCCCTGAAAGTTGTACAAGGTGTTTGATGTCCATGGACAAAGGGTAGTGGTGCAGGTGGACATTGGCGGTTTGAGGTTGAACACGGTTCCAAGCCCGTTTTGCCCCCCTGATTCGGTGTTGCCGTAGAGAGCGCCGTCCGGGCCGAATACGACCCTGCTGACAATGGTCCCAGGAGCACGATAAAGCACGTGGCTCGACCACCCAGCGCTGCCGTGTTTCAAGACGAAAATGGAGTAGTTTTCGTAGCCTTTGTCGTTAATATACCAGCCCGTACCGTAGAGATTTCCTGCGCGGTCCAGCGTCAGGCCCGCCTCTGGCGGACCTCCGTCATTCGCACCTATGAAGTCGTAAATGACGCGAAAGGTTTGCGCTTGACTGCTTGTTGTAAAGGCCAGCAAGCAGAGAACCGAGATTACGACGGTTTGGACGGCGCCACGGGTTGGTACACTGTGTGAGCGTACGTTCCCTAAAGTCGCTGAGTTCACCATAGTTCACCTCCCAAAATGCGGTGAGCACATTGCGGGTGGGGCGTAGCTGCTGTAGCAGGTGCGCTATGGATGTATGTGGCTCTTCCTCCCTCAGGTCGGTCGGGAGAGGCTGTCAGTGGGAACTGGCAGCAATTCATATGATCCAAGCAGCCCGTGCGTTTGTCAGTGACTGCTGCCGCACACGTGAGTGACCTGCTAGGGTGGGTGTGGTTGCGGGGGTACCGGAAATACGAGCAGGGCCAAACGTGAACGTCGGCAACTCCGGCCTCCCATGCTTTTGCTACTTGCTAAGTGCTGTTCCTAGGCCTACCTCGGCCAAGCTGCTTCGTCATCATCAGCACAATCGATTGGCTCATGGAGCGATTCGTCGCCGAGGAATCCAGCCAAAACTGGCCGAGCTCTCGACCTCGCTCATTGCCGTCTCGGCCCGCGGGTATCGCGCTGGTACGCGGGGCGCATCCGGCAAGGTCGCCGACCGCATAGCCGGCACTTGCAGGCGCTGGCGGAACTGGTCGGAGTCTCGGAAGATAATGTAGCGATCCCGCGACACCTGCTAGGACCGGAGTCTCGGACGAAATCCCGCCCCTCAGATCCTTCTGCCATCCGCAGGAATGCTGTACAAGTTCAATATCGCTCTTGACCTCCGAAGCTCTAGGCCGGGATGATATCAGCATATATGCGTGTTCGCGGCGTGGACTTCCCTGAGTCACTGATACAAGCCCAACGAGAGGGTCGCTTGGTCATTTTTGCGGGAGCTGGTATCTCCATGCCAAGCCCCTCGAATTATCCAAACTTTGATGAACTGGCTGAGAGGATAGCGGCTGGCGTTTTGGCCAGGGGGGCGAATGAGCCAGTGGATCGGTTTCTAGGGCGGCTCGCTGATCGGAAAGTCAAAGTCCACGATCGAGCTCGCAACATTCTATCGGATCGTTCCTCGTCTCCCAATCGACTGCACTCGACCTTACTTCGTTTGTTTAGTAATGAAAGCTCCGTACGGCTCGTGACGACAAATTTCGATCGACATTTCACAAGTGCGGCCCTGGCATTGTTTGATGGAAGACTACCTGAGATTTACTGTGCTCCGGCACTACCGTTGGGGAGTTCATTCGACGGGATCGTTTACTTACACGGCAGCGTCGAGAAGCCATCAGAGCGGATGGTGTTAACCGACGCGGACTTCGGGCGCGCCTATCTCACGCAAGGCTGGGCAACAAAGTTCCTGCAGCAGTTGTTTGCGGAGTACGTTGTTCTGTTCGTCGGATACAGTCACCGCGACATCGTAATGGACTATCTGGCACGGGGTCTTCCTCCGGAGACGCACTACCCCCACCGATTTGCTCTGAAGGCGCCAGGACATGACGAGGAGTGGATATATCGCGGAATCAATCCGATTTCCTATCCGAAAGGGTCGGATGACGATCCGCACGCGCCACTCAAGGTGGCCCTTTGTGAGTGGGCGGAGGAGACGAGAAGAGGCGCACTAGACCACGAGCAAAAGATTAAGTCCATCGTGGAACGTCCACTGGCGGTGGACGTAGAGGACTTGGATTATGTTGAAGCCTCCTTGAGTGATATAGCAAGAGTCCGTTTTTTTCGGCGCTATGCGATAAGGTCGGATTGGCTTACCTGGATTGAAAACAAAGAGGCGTTCTCACGCCTGTTCCGACTAGAAACTAAGTTCACTGAACATGACGGTGAACTCGCAACGTGGTTCGCTGAGAATTTTGTTTGCGACAACGCAAACGCCGGCCTTGCACTTGTGGGCCGACAAAAACAGATCATCGGGTCGCTGCTCGCGTTTTCGATTGCCCATCACCTGTTCGCAAGGCAGCCGCGCCCCTCACCAGATGTTCTCGGTAAGTGGATACCCCTCATAATCAACACACCCTCTTGCGGTCGGCTTCTGGAATATATCTTGGATCATGCCGTTTTCCCCGAAGATCAAGCGGTTGCCTTGATGCTCTTTGAGCATTTGACGAAGCCAGAGATAGTTCTAAAGAAGAACATTTGGAAAGAACTCAGCGAGGGAGTTGAGGATGTGGACTTTGAACTGAGGACGGAAGATGGAGAATTTTGGTTGCGGAAAGCCTGGGCTCAATTTTTTGTGCCTCATCTCGACGCGCTCGGGGACAAACTGATTTGGATCGTATCTTCAAGTCTTGAAAGGGCCCATCTACTCCTGGAGACCAGCGGCAAGAGCGGCTCGGGATGGGATTGCCTCAGTTACAGCCGAGGTATGATCGAGTCAACTTCGCAGGGCAGCCCCAGAGATGGGATTGGGGTCCTTGTCGATACCGCGCGCGAGTTGATTGAATGGAGTGTTTCAAATCGCCCCGTGACTTTCAACTTCCTGAGTCGAGCCTGGTTTTCCTCGGACAGCCTGCTCTTACGCCGACTGGCGTTGTTTGGCATTTCTAAGAGCACTTGGAGCTCGGATGAGAAGCTCACATGGATTCTGGAGCACGATCTGCTTTATAGCTATGGGATAAAGCACGAATTATTCCTCGTCATAAGAAATGCTTACCCTACAGCATCCAAGCTGGCAAGAGCTACGTTTCTCAAGCATGTGACTCATATCGCCGACAAGAAAGTCCACCTCTACGAGATTTATAACCTGCTCTGTTGGATCACAAAGGCCGCTCCTGATTGCGGCCAAGCTCGCGCACAGTTTGAGGAGTTTTCCGCGGCGCATCAGGAATTTGGCCCTCGGGAGCATCCTGACATGGATTCCTGGATCGGACCGGTTACCACTGGATGGCCAAGCCCCCTTTCGGTTCAGGAAGCCAAGGAGAAAAGCCCGGACGAGCTTCTACAGTATGTATCCGAATTCAAGTCGAATGACCCAGCTGAGATAGAAGGCCTGATGCAGGCAATTCGCGATGCGGGTTCGCAGTCATTCGACTGGACCATGAAGCTCGCGGCGTTAATGCTTTCTCAGGGTCTTTGGACACCTGAACTTTGGGGCACGGTGGTTTCGGCATGGCGGCAGTTGGGGCCAGACGGTGAGCAGTGGAAGGAAATTCTTTCATTTCTGAACTGCAATGATCGAGTGATGGCACTTTGCCTTTACGAAGTCTCGCATCTGCTGGACGAGGGAACCAAGGGAACTGCCCACGACATACCGCCCTTGCTGCTTCCATTCGCAAAAGCGGTCGCTAGGAAGGCGTGGACTGTAAGCGAGCAGTCCAATGACACCCGGGAGCGGGCTGACGATTGGCTGTTTGTTGCTATCAACCATCCAGCAGGCGCGCTGCTCTCATTTTGGTTGCGGGCGCTATCAAAGGCAAGACAAGAGCACGGGGACGATTGGAAGAGCCTTCCGGTGGAGGACGAACAATTCTTTACCATCGTTGTATCCGGGAGCTCGTACGCGGCAGAACTGGGTCGAGTGCTCATTGCGTCCCATGTTGATTTCTTGTTTTCGCTCGATGACAACTGGACAATTCAAAACGTACTTCCGTTGTTTGACCTCGCTTTAAATCTCAAGCGAGGACTACAGGCGTGGCATGGGTTCCTTTATTGGGGGCGTTGGAACAACAGACTCTTGGTTCATTTGCTGATGCATTATGAAGGTGCTTTTCTGTTCTTGCACTCTGATTTTGGAAAGCTCCGGGAATCATTCTGTAACCATCTTGCTGGCATTGCTGCTTGGAGCACAATCGGCCTCCTGGCACAAGGGTGGCTGAATAGGTTCCTGCTGGCGGTTACAGAAGATGAGAGGGTGATGTGGGCATCCTCGTTTGAACGAGTTCTCCACGGAACAGAAGAGCAAACTAAGGCCACTATTTGGAAAAGCTGGCTGGAAGAGTATTGGAGAAACCGCCTGAACGGCATACCCGTTCCGCTTACCGAACGCGAAGGCGAACAGATGGCCGAATGGTGTGCTCATCTGGAACCTGTTTTTCCGGATGCCGTTGAGTACGTGCTTTTGACTCCTGTCCCAGACCTGAGAAACTCGTTCTTACATACAGATCTCTCGGAATCTAGCCTGCCCAGTCGATTCCCGGCAGCCGTAGCGAATTTGGTTCTCTATCTTCTTAAGAACGCAACCTGCCTTCCTTGGGATACCCGCTGGATAGAGCCCCTAGTGACGCAACTCGCCTCGACGTCTGAGGCGAGAGAAACCGTCGGGCTGATCTGCGAAGAGCTAGCAAGATTGGGGGTTGCCAATGCCAGCAGGTTCAAAGCGGGGCTGAAGGAAAGTTGAAACGGCTGGGCCTGCGTATATCTCCTTGGGCTCCGTAGCCGCAAGCTTCTCTTTGGTGCTACTCACCTTCCACTTCGCACGACTCCGACAGTTGCAATACATATCTCACGGGCTGAGGAGCAGGGTGCTTCAATGAAAAGTCTGCTGCACCCATTCCGCGAACGCTTTATCGGAAAATGGTCGTACTCTGCCGGAGCGGAAGACCACAAAATGCGACGGGGGCCACCAGCAACCTCCTGAGAACTCAAGATATCCGTTATCAATAACAACGTCCTGCAAGATCTCTGTGCCGCATTTCTCTCTTGCAGCAAATTTTTGGGCATGAATCTCTGTTTCGCGGCGTCGCTGGGAGGGGCCCAGCTCGGTGCGTGTACGGTTACTCGTGGACTCCGTCGCTTGAGGACGCCCAATGGTTTGCTCACCGGGCCTGGGCCTGCTACGGCCTGCGCATCGCGGGAGTCTACCGTATCGTGGAGACAGAAGATGACGTACTCGCATACATCGACGACGGCCAGCAGGAGGAATTCATCATCCACCCAGGCAATGTCCGCAAGCCACAATTGGTGCGCACGTCGGAGAACGGTATTTGGACAGCCACCACGCCGCCTCTGAAACGTCGGCGTACATCAACCGACTGTCAAACCGCGGTGGGAAACGAACTGAGCGACAACTCGGAGAAGAAGTCCATGATAACTAAACCGAACCAGACCGGAATGCCCCATAACGTTACCTGCACAGCGTGTGGTAAGCGCCCCGGACCAATACAGATGCGCTCTTACACGGAGTCAGACCTATTCCTATGCGCGGACTGTGCCCTACAACTGTCGCGCAAGATACTTGAGGACCTCTGCGAATTGCTCACGCGGGGTGGGAGGCGGGGATGAGCACCTTCTTGGAAATTGCTCGTCCGCTTACTGAGCGCGGCTTCCGGGTCTTCCCGCTGATACCCAAACAAAAACGCCCGCTAGCTATGCAGGGCGAGTATGACCACGTCGACGTCGCCAGCACAGATGAGGGGGCAGCTTCGCGCCTGGAACGCGCAAGAGCCTGCTGCAAACGTTGGCCTCTCGCCGGATGAGATTTTCTGCTTCCTGGAAACCGACGACGAGCAAGCACTGAAGGAGGCGTGCGCTGACGTCTCGCCTGAGGTTTGGGATACGACGCGTGTCAGCGCACGTGACAACCGCTGCTATTACATCTTCCGCCAGACCATGCGGACCAAGCGGGCCGGGAACATGACCGCGACACGCGAGGGCGAAGAAAACCTTTTTGAGTTTAAGCAGCACCGTGTCTATGTGACTGGCCCCGGCAGCATTCACCCCAAGACTAACGCGCCGTATGCGGTGGAGTGGCGCACAATCCCAGCCATGCCGGATATTCTGCTCAACCGGCTCTGCGAGCTGTACGGCAAGCCCAAGGCAGCAGAGTGCAGCGCGATGAGTGATGAGGTGGCGCGGCAAACGGCGCTGCTGGACCGCTTCCTCCAGACGTATGAGGTAGCCGTCGCCGGTGAGTGGTTCAACAAGGGGCGGCAGTGGTACAGGCCAATTGAGTGCCCTTGGCGCGATGAGCATGAAAACCCGAACGAGGGCACGTCCACCTGTCTGGTCTACACCGAAGGCGGTGGCTACGGCTTCGATTGCAAACACCGTTGCGCCTCCAAGGGCTGGAAAGAATTTAGGGCCGAGTTGGAGCGCCGCTTCCCAGGACGGAAATTTTCTTTCACCGCTGAGGGCAATGGACAGTCGCAACCTATCGCGGTGCTTGGCCCGCCCACAGAGCCACTAGAGCCGGTTGATTGGCGGATCCATTACCACACCTTTGAGGAAATGGACACAGCCCCTCCCGCTACCTTCCTGATTGATGGCTTTCTACAGGTAGATGCAATCACCGCGTTAGCCGCGCCGGTTGCACAGCGCAAATCTTTAATCGCGCTGAATGTGGCTTGGTCGTTATGCACTTCGGAAAAGCTCTTTGACCACTTCGCCGTAACACAGCGACCCACGCGGGTCCTGTACCTATGCCCGGAGATGGGCATAAGGTCCTTCACGGACCGGCTGCGGGCGATTGGCCTAATGCCCTACGTGGGCAAGACGCTCTTTTGCCGGACCATGACCGCTGAGGGAACGCTTGAACTAGATCAGATGACCCCGGAAGAGCTAGCGGGTGCAGCCGTGATTATTGACACTGCCGTCCGCTACCTCAAGGGTGACGAAAATAGCAGCGAGCACATGCGTCAGTTTGCCAAGAGCGTATTCAGGCTGATGCGCGACGGGGCAGCCTCTGTATTGCTACTCCACCACAGCGCGAAAGGAACCAAGGAAAGTAACGAGCTGACCCTGGAAAACAGTATGCGCGGGAGTGGCGAGTTGGGGGCGTTTCTCTCTTCGTGTTGGGCAACACGGCTACAAGACCCATCAGAGCCGTACCAATCGGCATCGTTCATTACCAACGTCAAGCAAAGGGACTTTTCATCCCAGCCGTTTGAGGTCACGTCCGGGCCGGATTGTCACCTTCACATCGTTGAGGTACCGGGGAATCACGTGAAGCTGAGCAGTAAGAATGTGGGCGCACCGGCAGACGCGGACGGGAAAGAGGAAGCGGCTTTGCAGGTGATTCGGGACAACCCTACGCTGAGCCTCAGCAAGATAGTCCGCAAATTGGCGGAAGTGGGAATCAAGCGCAGCAAATCATGGGCAGGCAACAAACGCTACGATCTGCTGAACACGGGGGTCAAATCGTCTTCCACCCCTTAGTAGGAATAATTAGTGGACGGACGACGGAACATCACAACGTACCACTCACCCACTACTACGAACTTCGTTCTTCGTAGTGGAGTGAGGTGGACGGTAGGTACCAGCGAATGGAGGCGGAAAGTGTCCAAGAAACAGAAAGAGGGCAGTGACATCAACGCTACAGCGGCCCGATGAATTCACGTTTGAAGTGCAACAGTGTTTTCCAAGAATACCTCGTTGGGAGTTTTGAAGCCGAGGCATTTTCTGGGAGTGTCGTTGAAGCGTTCGAGGCAGCTGGCGAGGTGAGGGGCGGACAGGGAATCGAGGTCGGTACTTCTGGGCAGTTGACGGCGCAAACGGCCAATGGCGTTTTCGATGCCGCCCTTCTGCCAGGGCGAGTGGGTATCGCAGAACCAGGTCTGAATGCCGAAGCGTTGGCTCAGTAAATAGTGTTTGCTGAACTCTCCTCCATTATCGAAGGTGATGGATTGGCAGGCGCGCGCGGGCAAGGCTTCCACCATGAGGCTGAGATTGTCGGCGACCGACTGCGCGGTTCTAGTCTTCTGCCGCAGCAGCAGTGCGCGCCGCGATCGGCGTTCCTGGGCCACCAGCAAGAACTGTCCCGGCTGGCTGAAGCTCATGAGGTCGGCTTCCCAATCGTCGGAGCGGGTTCTGCTTTCCACCACGGCGGGACGATCATGAATGGAAACCCTGTCCAGGATGGATGTTTTCGACCATCGGCCATTGGGCTGACGCTTTCCACGACGGTACTTTTGACGAGGCAGCCAACGATGCAGGGTTTCCTTGAAAGACCAACTGCGCCAATAAATGTAACGATAGATGGATTCATAGCTGATGCGGTCGCTGCCCGCTCCCCGGGCCAGGCGTCCGGCAATCTGCTCCGGCGACCATCCCTCGGCCAGGCGTTGCAAGACTTTCTCCCGAAGTTGGGGCTGACGTTGGAGCTTGTGGGCTCGGCCGCGGGCATGGCGACGCAGCATCAACTGCTGCGCGCGCTGCGGATCGTAGCCCCCGGTCCCCGCTTGGACGGCTTGCTGTTGCGCTTCAGTTCACGACTGATGGTCGCGGGGCTTCGCCCCAGAACGCCAGCGATGCAACGCAGAGATTTACCGTCTGCATGCAGACGGTAAATCTCAATCCGCTCCCTGAGGCTCAACTGCTCATACCTTCTTTTTTCCATCGCAACACCCTTGTACGGTGTTGCACTTGATTCGTGAACTCATGCCCGCGCTTGGCCTTCGAATGAAGACTACAAAATGATAGACCCAGAGCTTGACGACGCACTCATCATGTTGTTGGTCAATGGGTTAATCAGGCCGTGCGGACTGAAAAACGGCGAGATCCTATATGAATGTACACCCCATTCCGAGTTGTCGGACGAAGCCAAAGCTTACGCGGCATACCTGGACGGCCTGAACCGGTCCATCTCGCTCAATTAGGCAGGTTCGTCATTTAGTCAGTCGTGCCTGCTCATGAATTGTGCTTTTAAGTCAAATTTAATCAATAGGATAGGGGGGTCTAAATCTTGACACTGACCCCCTTTATAGCCCTCAGCCGCTCATTTTTAAACACAAACGTTAAATATCGAAAACGAGTAATATTTACACGGTAATTGTTACATAGTAGCCGCTAACTAAAGAAAACACAGGAGAAGTTAGCACATGGCACGCCTTCCAAGTCAACACATGACGCCCAGCCAACCGCTAAAGCCTTCCGGGCTCTCCGAGCGGGCCTCAAAAGAGTGGGACCGGATTACCGGCGAGCTGAAGGAATCAGGCATCCAGGTGTCAAAGACACATTCGCCGTTGGACCCCAGCATCGTTTTTCTATCGTGTGTCAGTGGGCTTCACACCGCGATTACGGGGCATTCTCGAGGATGCAAATTCGGAATGGCTGGAATGTGGAGGGAAAACAAATGACCGCCGAAGTTGAAACGCCCTACACCGTGAGCGAAGTCGCGGTGTTGACCGGCCTTTCGGCCCGCACGGTCACCAAGCTGTTTGAGGGTGAGCGGGGCGTGATTGTTTACGAGGTCCCGAATCCCCGGCGCAAGCGCGCCAGCTACCGGACAATAAAGATTCCCCGGCACGTCTATGAGCGGGTCATACGGCGTTACACGCGCTGAGCTAGCCCGATAGGTTACGATAAGGCCTGATTGCAACAACTGACATATTCCACTACCACGATCTGTCCGAGCTCTTACGTCCTACTGCAGCTTCGCGTATTCGGCTTTGGCTTCTTTCAGGATCGGGATGTCCGGGTCGGCGTCTTTCCAGAGGGTGAGGAAATCTCTGTAGGCTGCGAGGGCGCGAGTGCGGGCCAGGTCGGCGTCCGCTCCCTGCGAGGTTCTCGATCGCAAGGCGTTGGCGCGAGCTACGCCAAGATTCGCCAAAGCCCCGGTCCAACAATTCCAGACAATCCCGCTGTGGTCGAGAATCTTCTGAAACTCGGCCGCCGCGGCCGTGCCCTGTCCGGCTGCCAAGTATGCCTGCCCGCGTACGTACGTCGGATACAAGCAGGAGATATTGGCGACGAACGCAATTCCCCCCAGCTCAAGGGGTGAAGAAGCGGCTTGTAAGTCTTTCAGGGCGGCAGCCGGATCCTTCCTACCAAGCGCCAATTGGGCGTGAATCGCAGGCAGCCAAAGCGACTGCATCTGCGTGTCCAGCGGAAAGCGTTTCCCTAAATCTTGGGCCAAAGATTCGGCCCGTGCCGTATCGCCCGCCATGCCATAGGCCAGCGCGGATTCGACCTCGGCGCCTTGACTCGCGGAAGCCAGCTTCAAAGCTTCAGTTGCCGACTGCCGCGCTTCTGTGGCATTGCCGAAAGCGGCTTCTGACAGGGCAGCATTCGCCTGCCATATTGCCCCTTCTTCCTTGTTGTCGGCTCGCATGGCGAAGTCCACCGCCCGTTTGGTCAGTTCCCGTGCCTTGGGCAGGCGACCGCCATAGGCCTCGGTGTCGGATGCGAGCGCCAGTCCAAAATCCTCTTCGGGCTTGCCTACAAACCACTGTTGCTGTTCAGCCATTGCCGCCGAGTCGTTGCCGAGAAAGGCAAGGGCGTAAAGAGAATTGTGGAATATAAAAGTATCTATTTTTCGCGCCTGCCCATCGCGAATGATTTGCCGCGCCTCGTCGAAGCGTTGCAAGGCAAGAATGTAGTTGGCGAGGTTCGGATAAATAACCGAACTATCCGGACTAAGGCGCAGGGCTTGCTTCGTGACCTCCACGGCTTTCTCATACTGCCCCAGTAAGGAGTACTCGATGCCCAAACGGAAATAGGCTCCGGACTCTCGCGGATAGGTCTCAATCTCCTCCTGAAGCGTCTGGACCGCTTTGTCCAGTTCCCCGGTTACTGTTCGATAGTAGTAACTGGCGATCACCAGCCTTTCCTGCTCACTGGCGTGCTCCCGCAACTGGAATGCTTTGGTGAAGTACTCGCGGGCCCGCCCCAGCTCTGCAAGACTTGTATAGTCGTTGCCTACTGCCCGGTAGGCCTCGGCAAAACTCGGATCAAGCTCGATGGCGCGTTGATGGTAAAGCAGGGCGGCGGCGGCGCCTCTCTCGCTGTGGGCCTTGTCGCCAAGGCTGAATGCTTTCAGGGCTTCGAGCGAAGACGTCGTAGCCTGTTCGAGCGGGACATCTAGCTTCTGCACGGAAGCCAGCGACTCACCCAACTCAGTGCGCAGCTTGGTTGCCGCCTCGCCCAGCGCATCCAACACCTTCTCCTTGGACGCCGCCGTCACCTGTTCCTGGGCGAGCATGTCTCCGCTCTGGCAATTCACCGCTTTCAATTCCACTACATACTCGCTCCCCAGACTGCCAATCGCTCCGGCGATGTAAGCCTTGCTGTTTGCCCGCTGGCAAAGCTCGCCCGCCACATCAGGTGTGAGTTTCGTGCCCGCAGGACGGGCCATATGTTGCAAGGTCTCGGCAACGTCGCGCTCGGAGAGCACATTGAGGAAAGGCGATTGCCGCAGAGAAACGCTGAGCGCGGTTTTCAGCGTGTCGTCGAATACGGCATCGCCCGTGCTGTTGGCAAAATCGGCGAGAACGATGGCGTCTTTGTCAGTAAGCCGATGAGATTGATGCGAGCGGTAATAGAGTAGACCGCCAACCAGCGCGGCGATGACAACCAGCGATGCCCTGGCGATGATCGGCCAGCTCTTCTTCGCTGTGCCAGGCCGGCTCTGGCTGGATGGCGCGTCGAGGGCCTTGGCCTTTCCTGAACTCTCGGCCCAGACTCCGCCGGCAGCCACAGCCACCGGGCCCGAGTTCGATCCCACCGTCGCCAAGCGGGGGCGTTCGGTGTCACGCTTCAGCCGCCGCAAGTCCGCGCGCATTTCGGAAGCATGCTGATAGCGCAGATTGCGATCTTTCTCCAGCGCTTTGCCGATCACCGCTTCCAGGCCGGCAGGAGTCTCCGGATTCAACTGCGATGGGGGAGTGGGTTGGTCGCGAATGATAGCGCCGCAGATGTCTCCCGAGCTTTCACCCTCGAACGGCAGCTTGCCGGTTGCCATCTCATACAACACCGCGCCGAAGGAAAACAGGTCTGTGCGCGCGTCGAGATCGCAAGCCCTGACCTGCTCGGGCGACATATAGACCACCGTGCCCAGCATCGCACCCGGGCTCGTCAGGTGTGCGGCGTCGGACGATACCATCTCGGTCGCGGTCTGGCCGGTAGCGGCAACCTTTGCCGTCACCTTCGCCAGCCCGAAGTCCAGAATCTTGGCGTGGCCACGCCGGGTAACGAAGATGTTCGCCGGCTTGATGTCGCGATGGATGATGCCCTGGCTGTGCGCAGCATCCAGCGCGTCCGCGATCTCGGTAGCCAGATCCAACAGCAGCTCGGGCTCCAGCGGCTTGCCCGCGATCTGATGCTTCAACGTCACCCCGTCGAGGAACTCCATCACCATGAAAGCGCGGCCGTCTTCTTCGCCGATGTCGTGGATGGTGCAGATGTTGGGATGATTTAAGGCAGAAGCGGCCTGCGCCTCGCGTTGGAAACGCGACAGTGCCTGCGGGTCTCGAGCCACGTCGTCGGGCAGGAACTTGAGTGCGACAAAACGATGCAGCCGGGTGTCCTCGGCCTTGTACACCACCCCCATGCCGCCGCCACCCAGCTTGCTCAGGATGCGGTAGTGGGAGATTGTCTGGTCGATCACTGGCGCGAATCTTACGTGCGGGTAGCAGGTAAGTCAATGAGCAATGGGACGTTGGCGGCGTCCAAGGCAGGTCTTTGGCGTAACATCGCCGTTACACAAGTAATCGGCCCGGACGCCACCCGCACAGGGCCGCCATTTCCCACATTGTCGTACAGTGGCAACTTTAGTAATCACCATGCTCTTGGCTTTGGCGAGCGGAGCAACGGCACTTTTCCGTGGGATTGCGGGGACGCTGTTTTGTGCTAATTTGTGCTACCGATGTTGGGATGCATCATTTCTGGTGAATCTAGCCGATTGAAAACACGGCAAGTCCTTTAGAAAAAACATGGCCCCGAATACAGTTAGTAAACACCACGCGTCGGTGCGATTCATTTCGTGTTTCTCCGGGATTTCCCCGCCTTTCTTCCAATCTCTTGGGCTGCGGTTGTGGAATTTGCACAGCTTTCTCGGGTTTCACCCGACAATGTACTTGACTCTAGCAGCGCAAATGCCGCACAGTACGCATACGTTTGATTGTAGTGCCCTGCTCTGGCACTTCCGCAACCTGAATGGCTACGACTCTCGCACCGGTAGATTCCCGGGAAGTGGTGAGATGCGACCAGTGCCATCTCGTCCAGTTTAGAACCGTCAACAATCTTTGCCGTCGCTGCCGCACGTCGCTGGATGAGGACGAGCCGGAGCCCATCCTCACGCAGCAGTTGCAACTGGCGGAGCCGGAAGAATCCAGCCACTCGGAAGTACAGGTGGCCAAGGCCATCCGCAGCTTGCGCCAGCGTGGAGGCTTGAGCCAGCGCCAGTTGGCGTTGCGCATGGGCGTGCCTCGGACCTATGTCTCCAAGATCGAGAACGAGAAAGCTACCCCGACGTTGTCGTCCCTCGCGCGCCTGGCTCAGGCGCTGGAAGTGAGCGTGCCTGATCTATTGCGGGCTTGTGGTCCGTCGCGTGACGACGAGATCAACGAGTTGCTGGCCGACCCGTTCCTGGCTGAGCTGGTGGAGTTCACGTCCAAGCTGAACGCCATGCAGCTATCGAGTGTGCTGACGCAGGTGCGGGATATGGTTATGCATCCTCGCCGCGGGGCTTAGTTCTTGGTGAGTTTCAACCTGCGCGGTTAGATTCCGTCTCGACGTGCGCAATCCCGCGGGCGTGGAGGACAGAAGCGGCGTGAACCTAACAACGACCGGAAGATGCCGAGGCTCGCCGCCTCGGCGTTCTTCTTTGGGCAGCATCGATCGGCGGCGCTGCGCCCTGCCTCTGCATTGCCGGACCGGAGCTTAAAGTCTCGGGACGGTCGCAGTTCACCTGCGTTTAGACCTAGATAGCCATCATAAACGGCAAGCTGTGCGCTGACAGCGTCGGAGGCTCACAGACAAAAGCCGGCGCCCATTGCGGACGCCGGTCCGTTGTTCCGTGCTACCGGGTTGCGGTGAGTTCCCAGACCGTGCCTTGTTGGTGCGCTCCACAGAAGTTCGTAGTGCCGTAAAGATTACCGTGCGCATCCAGCGCCAAGCTTCCCCCGGGGTCCCAATGCGTGTAGCTCCAACTCACCGGAGTGTTGAATTGCCAACCGTTGTTTCCGCGAGTCAGCTCAAAAATACTGGCGTAATCAACGGTATTCATACAGCCGCTGTAGGCTGATTCGGTGCCATGGAGATTCCCAGCCGAATCCAAGGTCATGTTCGGAAACAGGTCGTCGCCGTCCAGGTTTTGGTTACCCTGATGAAGCTCGTTGAAAATCCAGTTGCCATTGGAGGGGGAGAGCATAAAGATCACACCCACGGTGGAAACACAGCAACCCGGCTCATCATATATGCCGAAGAGATTACCAGCGTTGTCCTGAAGCAACGACTGAGGATTTGTTCCGAAGTATGGATTGTTTGGCAGGTTATAGAGGACGGATTCGATCCAGCCACCTGCGGATGGCGTTAACTGGAAGACCACCCCTCCGCCATAGGTGCCGCCCCACCCCGCCATGCCATACAGATTGCCGTCATTGCCGATGATCACAGTTGTGGGGCCTCCACCATCGCTCGTCCCAGTGAAATTGTAGAGAATGCTCTCAGCCCAACCTCCGAGGGTGGGCGTCAATTCGAAGACCGCCCCTTGTTGCTGTGCGCCACCAGACTCCGACACGCCATACAGATTGCCGGCTTGGTCGGAGACGAGATTCCCGCTGTTCCAAGCGTCGGTGGATCCGGCAAAGCTGTACAGCGGGTTTTCCGTCCAACTGCAGGAGATTGCCGGGCAGGTTTTCGGCGAGGGTCTCAGTTGGAAAATCAGGCCGCAGTAGCCTCCGTTGCAATTCTGTAGTCCTCCGGCGGCGGCGCCGTAGAGAATGTCATGCGGGCCGACGATGACCCCTTGTGGAGAGCTTCCGCCACTGCCCCCAAGGAAGTCGTACAGAGAGTTGAACACCCAGCCGGAAGCGGTTTGCGCCAGCTTGTAAACGGTGCCTGCTCCGCTGCCGCCCCATAGGGTTGGTCCATAGAGGTTCCCTGCGCCGTCAATCGCCACCCCGGAGGGCGTGCCTCCATCGCCATTACCGGTGAAATCGTGGATCACCGCGAAGGGTCCGCTTTGTTCAGGCATGCAACTGTTCTGCGACTGCCCGCCGAAAATCGTGAACGACTCAGAAGGAATCGTGCCGAGAGCGTTTTCCTGGGCCTGCGAAGGACCAGAATTCATATCCCAGTAGGTGGGATCGCCGCTGGGCACGCTCGCGTTCGACAATGTCACCCAGGCAGTGCCGTTCAGAGCGGGACCCGACAAGCTGGGTGATGACTCCAGGCAAACATCGTATCCGAATTGGTTTGAAAAGCAGTTCGACGCGGTGAAGCTGAGGGTCTGGTCGAACAGCTCGTTACCGAAGGCCGCCGCACCAATCTGCACTTCGATCGTTGTGATGGTATCGCCCGGAATCAGCCATGCCCAAAAGCTCAATCCAGTGACTGTACCATTCACAACTTGCATGCTGTCGCTAACCGAGAAGCCAAAGTTGATGGTCCAACCCAGGTCCTGTCCGTCAACCGGACCGTTGTCGTAGTCGACTCCATCCTGGGGCGAGTTGCGACGAATCCCGTCGCACATCCCCGCCCGGCGGTTATGTGGTCTCGGTCGGGTTGTGGCTGGCGAGGACGCTGACTGGGGTAGGCGCGGCGCGTACGGTAGCACGACTATCCCCTGCCGTGTTGTATGCGGAGCCGCATTCTGCGCTGAACCTGTGTTTTGCGCTGCCGCGGGAAGGACACCGATCACCAGCGCGATTATGAATAGCTGTGAAACTGTGTGGAGGGTGAATTGGAGACGCGGAGTGTTGCGTTGCATGGCTTCCTCCCGCTCGCCGGGCGGCGAGGGCGAAATAGGGCCGAAGAGGATGAAACACACTTGGATATGCGGGGAGAAGGAAGTTGGTCTGGTCTCTCGCCGCGCTGGAGCGATGGTCAGGGTGGTGGGAAATAGACTTGGGTTCTTCTCCGGGTCGACGTTTGTAAGTGTCTCAGTTCGCCTGCAGGTTTGTCAGTGACGCCTACCGCAGTCGCGCGTGACAAGTCTCGACGTGGCGTGGTCCGTGTCCGCCAACGGGACACGAAGACCCGCGCGCCGAGATCGTACTTTCGTTGCAAGCCTGTGGGACGTATGCTACTTTCAAGGATGGTTAGAGGTACGCTTTGCGCGCACAAGTGCCCGCTGGGCTAAACCGCAAAGAGGCCGAGATTTATGCCCGCCTCGATCCGGAGCGGCTGCCCCACCACATCGCTATCATCATGGACGGCAACGGCCGTTGGGCCAAACGCCGCCATCTGCCCCGCATCGCGGGACATCGCTCGGGTGTGGCTTCGGTACGCTCGACCGTCGAAACCGCCGCTCGTATCCACATCCCTGCCCTCACCCTCTATTCCTTCTCCGTAGAAAACTGGAAGCGGCCCAAAGGCGAGGTCGAGTTCCTGATGAACCTGCTGCGGCGCTACCTGAAGATGGAGCTGCCTACGCTGATGGAAAACAACATCCGGCTGCAATACATTGGCCGGCAGCAGGAACTCCCGCAGGAAGTACAGGAGCGCATGGCCTGGGCGCGCGAGATGACCGAGCGCAACACCGGCATGGTGCTCACTCTGGCGCTCAATTACGGCTCGCGCACGGAACTGGTGGACTGCTTCAACGCGTTGGTGCGCGAGGCATCACGCAACGGCGGCATCGAGCACCTGAAGGTCGACGAGCGCTCGATCGCGCGTCATCTCTATACGCACGGCTTGCCCGACCTCGACCTCGTCATTCGCACCAGCGGTGAAATGCGGCTCAGCAACTTCCTACTCTGGCAGGTGGCCTACTCCGAGATTTACGTTACCGAGACGCTCTGGCCGGACTTTCGCGGTACCCAGTTGCTGGAGGCCATCGAAGCGTTCCAAAAACGCGAGCGCCGCTTCGGAGGCCTGGGCAGCGATAACGGAAGCGTTTCGTGAAGCGCGTTCTAACCGCTGTCATCCTGATTCCCATTGTTGTGCTGGCGCTGTTCAAGGCGCCGCTGTGGCTGTTCACGCTGCTAGTGCTGGGCGTGGCGCTGCTGGCGGCGCGAGAGTACTTCGATATTGCGGAGGCTACGGGGTTCCGTCCATTTCGCGTACTTGGCTATCTGTTCTTGATTTCCGAATTCGCAATTCTGATGTTTTTCTCCGCCTATAAGGATTCCCACCTACAGGTAAAGGATTTTGGGCTGTTCATGGGATTTGGATTGTTCGTCTTGTTTCTGATCCCATTGTTGGCGCCTTTTACCCTCATGGTTGCGGGAATGAGTCGCGATCCCCTTTCCCAATTGCTACCCGATGCGGCTGTCTCATTCATGGTCTATCCGTATATCGGTGCAACGATGATATGTCTGCCGCTTCTGCGCATTTTCCCCGGCAGTGCAACCTACCTTCTATTTCTGATGTTGATGGTTTGGGCGGGTGATATTGCGGCTTTGTATGTTGGCCGAACTCTCGGAACACGTAAACTAGCACCTAGGATCAGCCCGGGGAAGACTTGGGCGGGCACTACTGCGTCGGTGCTGGGGGCGATTGGAATTGGACTGCTGCTGTTTCATTTTGCCAATCCAATTCACAATGGACTTGCCCGAGCGCACCTTCTCGGTCCGTCTGGGTCTGTCTTAGACTCACCTTTCGTTTCAGACTCGAATATGCCGCTCGCCCCCGTCTGGCAGGTCTTGGCCTTCGCGATCTGCATCAACATCGCCGCGCAGTTAGGGGACCTGGTCGAGTCAGCTCTCAAACGTGGCGCGGGTTTGAAGGACTCCGGCGGCTTATTGCCAGGACACGGCGGTGTTCTTGACCGCATTGACGCCTTGTTGTTCGCTCTGCCTGTGGGTCTAATTTTCTTCGTGGTTGACTTGGGCAGATACTTCAATCCCCATGGGATACTGAATCAATAACCTTTCATGAAACGCATCGCTATTCTCGGTTCCACCGGTTCCATCGGACGCAGCACTCTCAACATCGTCGAGAGCTTTCCCGATCGCTTCTCTGTCATCACCATGGCGGCGGGCAACAATGTCGAAGTCGCCTTCGAGCAGGCGCGCCGCTGGCGTCCGCACATTCTGTCGATGGCGACCGCCAAGGCTGCCGACGATCTCCAGAGCAGGCTAAAGCAAGCCGGTCTGAACAATGCCATCGAAGTGACGTACGGCTCGGCTGGCACGGTACAGGTCTCGACTCATCCCGACGCGGACTTCGTGGTCAGCGCGATCGTCGGGGTCGCGGGACTGGAAGCTACTTACGAAGCGGTCAAGGCCGGCAAATCCATAGGCTTGGCCAACAAGGAATGCCTGGTTGCGGCGGGCGATTTGATCACCGCCGAGGCGCGCCGGCAGGGCAAGCCGCTGCTGCCTATCGACAGCGAGCACAACGCTATCCACCAATGCATGCGCGGCGGACGCCGCAACGAAGTGCAGCGCATCTGGCTGACCGCCTCGGGCGGTCCATTTTTTCATACCCCGGCCAGCGATTTCTCCAAGATTACGGTTGAGCAGGCGCTGAATCATCCCACCTGGAAGATGGGCAGGCGCATCACCATCGATTCGGCCACGCTTATGAACAAAGGCTTCGAGGTGATCGAAGCTTGCCGTCTCTTCGATATGCCGCCCAGCCACGTCAGCGTGCTGGTTCATCCCCAAAGCACGGTTCACTCCCTGGTCGAGTTCGTCGATGGCAGCCTGCTTGCTCAAATTTCAGTCACGGATATGCGACTGCCGATCTTGTACGCGCTGACGTATCCCGACCGTATCGAGTCGGATCTGCGCTTCCCGGTGCAGGAGTTGCGGCGGCTGGATTTCAGTCCGCCGGACCTGGAGAAATTTCCTTGCTTACGTTTGGCTTACGAGGCAGTCGAAGCGGGAGGCGCCAAAACGATTGCCCTGAACGCGGCGGACGAGGTAGCGGTGGCGGCATTCCTCGAAGGTAGTATTGGGTTTGTGGAAATTCCGGCTACAATAGAGGCGATTGTTCGTGAAACGCCGGCCCGGGTGCCGGAATCTATAGAACAGGTATTGAGCATGGATGCGGACGCGCGCCGCGGGCGCAGCGGCGAGTTCAGGCTCTGGCTCAGGGAAAATCCGTTATCCCGGCGACTCGACATTAGCAACTCCCCAAGTAGAAGAGGTCTATGGAATCGTTCCTGATTGCGGTGGTCTCGATGGCCGTCGTGCTCGGCATCATGATCCTGGTGCACGAGTTCGGCCATTATGCCGCCGCCAAGTGGTTTGGCGTCCGGGTGGACGTGTTTTCCATCGGCTTCGGCAAGCGCCTGGCCGGCTTTAAGCGCGGCGATACCGACTATCGCATCAGCGCGCTGCCGCTGGGCGGATACGTGAAGATGGCGGGCGAGAATCCGCTGGAATCGCGCAGCGGCGCGCCTGATGAGTTCATGTCGCATCCGCGCTGGCAGCGCTTCGTGATCGCTGTCGCCGGACCGGCGATGAACATCCTGCTGGCCATCGCGCTGCTCACCGGCGTGTTCATGGTGCACTACGAGCATCCGTTGTACCTCGACGAGCCAGCTGTCGTGGGCTGGGTGATGGATGATTCGCCCGCGGCCAAGTCGGGCATCGAGCAGGGCGATCGCATCGTACGCATTGACGGCGAACAGAATCCCACCTGGGAAGACGTGATGCTGAAGGTGATGATCAGCCCCAAGCAATCCGTCGAGGTAGCGGTTCAGCGTGGCAATGACATTCTGGAAAAGAAGATTCGGCCCGATGCCGAGGGCTCGGACCAGTACGGTAACGTTGGCTGGTTGCCGGAGCAGCCGGTCATCGTAACCGAACTCGAGCCGGACATGCCCGCGGCCAAGGCGGGCATCCAGTTGGGTGACGACCTGGTGTCGGTCAACGGCACGCCCATGCGCTCCGTATTCTCGATGATCCACTTTCTGCAGCAGAACGGCGGCAAGCCGGTGGACGTGGTGGCCATTCGCAACGGCCAACATCTGAACTTCAAGGTGACTCCTGTCCAGACCGAAGATGGCGGCCAGAAGGCCTACCGTCTGGGCTTCCGCGCCGAGCCGGTTCGGGTCGACAAACTGCCGTTCGCCAAGGCGCTGGATCGTTCTCTGGACCAGAACCGGAAATTCTCGCTGCTGATGGTCGACCTGATCCACAAGATGGTGGAGCGCAAGGTTTCGATCAAGCAGCTCGATGGTCCGATTGGAATTGCGCGCGCCTCCGGCGACGCGGCACGTCAGCCGGGCTGGACTCCGCTGCTTAGCCTGATGGCGATGATCAGCCTGAACCTCGGCATCCTCAACCTGCTGCCCATTCCGATTCTCGATGGCGGCATCATCATGCTGCTGATCGTGGAATCGATTATGCGGCGGGATATCAGCCTGCGCATCAAGGAACGCATTTACCAAACTGCGTTTGTGTTCCTGGTGCTGTTCTTCGTGGTGGTGATCTATAACGATCTGATGAAGGCTTTGCCAGGACTGGCGCAGCGCTTACCGTAAGGCAGCAGCGTGCTTAAAGAATCGATGGGACGCCCGGAGCGTCCCATTCTTATTTGATGTGGGGCAGTGTTAGCGCTTTTTATCGTTGATCGCGGCTGCTGTCTCAGTTTCCGGGGATTGGTCGCCTTGCAGAAACTGGTGACACTGCTTTAGAAACCCTTCGGCCCCGGCTTCTCCTGAGGCTACTGCCTGGAGCAAGAGCTTGTACGCCAGCGAATAATCTCGCGGCGTGTCCTTCCCGTACATGTAAATACGCGCTTCGTTTACCAACGACCGGGACGAGCCTTGGGCGGCCGCTTTTTTGAGCCAAAGTAGCGCTTCGGCTTCGTCCGCCTGAACGCCCAGGCCCAACATATACATCACGCCGAGATTGGCCTGCGCGATACTAAAGCCCTGCTCCGCCGCTTTGGTGTACCAGAACACGGCCTGCTGCTGGTCGCGGATCACCCCTTGTCCATATTGGTAGACGTACCCCAGATTGCTCTGAGCTTGTGCATCGCCCTGACGTGCCGCCACTTCGTACCATTTGGCAGCCCGCTCCAGGTCACGCGGCACGCCTTTGCCGGCTTGATACAGATTGCCCAAGTTGCATTGAGCCGGAACATACCCCAACGCAGCGGCTTTTTGGTACCACTCGGCCGCCTGGGCGAAGCTCTGGGCTACTCCGCGCCCCTCTTCGTAGAGCATGCCAAGATGATGCTGCACCTCGGCGTTGTCATGTACCGCGGCCTTGCGGTACCAATAGATCGCCTCGGCAAGATCCTGCTGGACGTGGATGCCTTCTTCGTAGGCCACGGCCAGCACCGCTTCGGCGCCGGGGTCACCGTGCCGCGCCTGATCTTGCAGTTGAGCGAATTGCTTCGCGGTTATCTTTGCCAGTTGTTCTTTTGCGGTGTTGCCAGCTTGGGCTGCTGCCGCTGCCAGGATCATGGTGCAGCCCAAAACCAGAATTGATTCCACTCCGCCCAAATACTTGCGAATGGCCATACGCCCCTCCAACCCAGAGCCACATCGCTTACAAGTTGGAGGGAGTCTAGTTCAGCGCCTGCTTCAATTCCAGAAAAATGTCACTGTTTTTGACCAAAGTTGTAGCCAGGACGCAGAAACGCTCGGCTCATTCCCGAGGGACTGGAAAATCAAAAGGCTCCCAATTACCGGGAGCCTTCCGAGGGGTATGTTTCAGGCAATCAATTGAACGATTGCGAACTGGAGCCGTCGGTACGCTTCAGGGTGGGACGATCATCGTCGGGCTGGCTTCCGCTACCGGTGCTGCTGCCATTGCCGTTATCCGAAGGATTGTCGGCGGTCGCCCGCCGCAAAGTCGGGCGATCTTTATTGTCCTTGTCGTTCTGCACTTTGTGACGATTCTCGAGCGACGCCAAGCGAGATTTCACCTGGTCAAATTCCGAAGTGTTCACGATGTATTCATCGCGTGGCGGCAGGACCGTCCTCATCTCATTCTGCGCGGAGGCGACGCGGTCCGGCGTCATGGGGTGAGAAGCGAAAGCCTTGGCGAGGGTGCCCGGCTTCTTCTTTTCCTGCGCCTCAATCTTCTCGAAGAACGAGATAAACGACTGCGGATCGTAGCCCGCCTTGTACATGTATTCCATGCCCAGGAAATCGGCTTCGGCTTCGAAGTTGCGCGAGAACTTCATAAAGGCCAAGGGTACGCCGATTCCCATGGCGGCCTGCGCTCCTTCGTAAACTGCCCAGCCGCCAGGCACGAAGATCAGGGGAATGCTAGCCAAGTTAACGATGTTGCCTCGCGTTTGCTCCCGGGCCACGTGACAGGCGGCAACGTGGCCGATCTCGTGAGCCATGACGCCAGCCAGCTCGGCTTCATTATCCGCCGCCAGAATCAGGCCGGAATTCACGTAGAAGAAACCGCCGGGCAGCGCAAAAGCGTTAACTTCGTCAGTGTCGATTACTTTGATGGTGAAACGGCACCTTAGCATCGGAATTGCGCACCAGGTTCTGTCCAATGCGGTTCACATATTCGGTGATCACGGGATCGCTGACCATCTTGGCGCCGTGCTCTACCTGCTGCGCATACTGGCGACCCATCGCTACCTGTTTGTCGAGCGAGTACCAGTTCCCCAGGCCCTTGTTGCAACCCACATTGCGATTGCCGATGGCGTCAATATTCTTCATCGCATCCGGCGAGGGCGTGTTCTTGTCCGGCTTGTCGGGGAGTACTGGTCGTTGGAACCGGACGACGTGCCTTGCGATGTAGAGCTCTGGCTGGAAGAGCCCTGCGAACTCGATCCCGGTGTAGACGAGCCCTGGTTTTGGGCGACGCCTAACGGAACCAGCATCAAGGCAAGAGCGCCGAAGCTGAGAAAACGCGATGCGGAACGCATGATGTACACCTTTTCGGGCCCGATCTGACGGAAACCACAACCCCGTGTCTCGAACCCTTGGCCCTGTCTCATAAACCCAAATTCGGCCGACTTGTTGCCCGGCCTGTGCTTCTATTCTCGTCCCCTTTGGGAGCAAAGTCCACTCGATATATCAATGTATGGACGGTCTATTACGTCAGATGTAACGACTCCTAATAAGGGTTCCAGATATTGGGACCGGCGGTTTCAATTTCTTTTGGGAGTCTGATAACCACTCGGCTCTGGATTGGAAAGCCAGCCCTCCTGTTATGTGCTGGTCGGGTTTGAGAAACCTGAGTCGGCTTTTAGGGCAGCGGCATATGTGTGCCAATTCCCTTCCCTCAGCAACCAAGCGCACCCGTGATACACTTTTCTACACATCCTGTATGGCTCAAATTCAGCGTAGAAAAACGTACACAGCAGTTGTAGGCGGGGTTCGCGTCGGCTCCGATGCACCAATCGTGGTGCAGTCCATGACCAACACCGACACAGCCGACATCGACGGCACCATCCGCCAGTGCATGGCGTTGGCTCGCGCCGGCTCGGAGCTGGTGCGCGTCACCGTTAACAACGATGCCGCGGCCGAAGCCGTGCCGCACATTGTCGACGGCCTCGACCGCCTGGGCGTTCCCGTGCCCATCATCGGCGACTTCCATTACAACGGGCACATCCTGCTGAAGAAATATCCCGCGTGCGCGCGGACGCTGGCCAAGTACCGCATCAATCCCGGCAACGTCTCCATCGGCAAGAAGGATGACAACAATTTCCGCGCCATGATCGAAGTAGCCATCGAGAACGACAAGCCGGTGCGCATCGGCGTCAACTGGGGCTCGCTGGACCAGTCGCTGCTGACGCGGCTGATGGATGCCAACTCCAAGCTCGACGAGCCCAAAGACGCGCGCGACGTGACCATGGAAGCCATGGTGCAAAGTGCCTTGCGCTCCGCCGACCTCGCCGTCAGCTATGGCATGAAGCCCGAGCAGATCATCCTCAGCGCCAAAGTCAGCGGCGTGCAGGACCTCATCGACGTTTATCGCGAGCTGGCGCGGCGCTGCCAGTATCCCGCTGCATCTCGGCCTGACCGAAGCCGGCATGGGCGCCAAAGGCATCGTCAGCAGCACGGCGGCGCTGGGCGTCGTAATGCAGGAAGGCATCGGCGATACGATTCGCGTTTCGCTCACGCCCGCGCCTAACGGCGATCGCACCGAAGAGGTCACGGTCGCGCAGCAGATTCTGCAATCCATGGGCATTCGCAGCTTTACCCCGCAGGTCACCGCCTGCCCCGGCTGCGGCCGCACCACCAGCACCTTCTTCCAGGAGATGGCCGAGCAGATCCAGGGCTATCTGCGCGAGCAGATGCCGATCTGGAAGACGCGCTACTCCGGCGTGGAAGAGATGAAGGTCGCGGTGATGGGCTGCGTGGTCAACGGCCCCGGCGAGTCGAAGCACTCCAATATAGGCATCTCGCTGCCGGGTACGTTCGAGGAGCCCAAGGCTCCGGTTTATGTCGACGGCCGTCTGATGCTGACGCTCAAGGGCGATCACATCGTCGCCGAGTTCATCAAGATCGTCGACGATTACGTAGACTCACACTACGCCGCGAAGGACAAGCAACTGCTGACAATCGGCAGCTAGCGAAGAGAACGGCTCTTAGCTCTCCTAATGATCTGTCATCCCGACCAAGGGCTTCAGCCCGCGCGGAGGGACCTGCTGCGGTTGCCGGCGGGGGATGGCCGTCCAGCGGAATGAGCTACGACCTGAAGCCTATGCCCTTCCGCCCCACAAACTCATCAGCGCATAACTTCCCCCGCCACTGGTAGCGATGACCAGGTTCATCAACACCAGCATGGTGTCGTAGCTCCAGCCATTTGTTCCGGACTTGCCCCAGAAGCCGGTGTGCCACACAAACATCTTTTTCTGGATTGCACCCAGCATGAGGAGGATGAGCCCGATCGCTGCCAGCTGTGTGAATAGTCCGAGAACGACGCCCAACCCTCCGGCGAACTCGGCGGCGCCCAGAAAGATGGTGAAGCCCTTACTCATCCCGATGTCCTTGCTTCGCCCTTCCGGGTCGCGCAGGTGTTTCCATCCGCTGGTCAGGAACACGGCGCCCACCATCAGGCGCAAAAGCAGCAAAGCGAGATCGTTGAATTGGGCCAACTGCGGAAAGTTCATATTCTCCCTTGTCGGCGACTGACATTCAGCGCAACATCTTATCCCACACAGGCAAGCGAATCGCGCGCCACCCTGTGCGCCGGCTTACTACCAGCAACTAAGGAAAGCACAGCTCATTCGGCAATGACGATTCGCCGTGTCTGCGTTTGACTTTCGCCCCCGGACACGGGCACAATTCCGCCCTGGGTATTTGGCGCAAAGGAGACCACGATGGCAGAATCTGGAGATAAGTCCTGTGCTCATGAGCCGTGCCAGTGCACGGTTCCCGCAGGGCAAAAATATTGCAGCGACTTTTGTCGCGAAGCCGGAGCGAAGGAAGTTGAGATCGCTTGCCAGTGCGATCATCCGGCATGTCCGCTAACCTAAACAGCGACCTGTCCCGGTTCGCAAAAAATTCAATCGCAGTGAAGCCGGAGTTGGCCGCTCCGGCTTCTTCCGCTTCAGAAAATTCTTTCAGCTGCCAGTTTGTATCAGCTGCTTTCAGCGGCAGGCTGAAAACGTTAGACCAGTTCTCTGTATTGGAGAGTTGTTCCGTGTCAGTCCACGCGAAAAAGTCCAACTCTCGCCCACGACACACAGTCAAAGCAAACCTGCTTGTTCCATTTCGGGAACAATCGCTTTGGGGAAAGACAAGTTGCCACCGCAAAGGTCACAGCCCACGGGCTCCCAGGACGGTACACTGAAGCAACAAGCCCAGGATTCTGACCGAGACGCACACCACTGGATTCACGGTTGAATCCTTCGTCGAGTTATCTGCCGACAGGGCATAAAAAATCCCAACACGGTAGCAGTCGGGAGCTATGAAACTTCGAACCCTCAACGACGTTTTCTTCACTTTGGTCGAGCGCAACAGTGATCGCCTCATGCTCACCCGCGAAGGCGATGCCTGGCGGCCCATCTCCGCCCTGCAACTGCGGAGTTGGGTCTATGCGACCGCCCGTCAGCTGCAAGCCTGGGGCGTTAAGAAAGGCGACCGCGTGGTCATCCTCAGCGAGAACCGGCCGGAGTGGGCTGTCGCCGACTTCGCCACTCTCCTGTTGGGCGGGGTGGACGTCCCCATCTATGCCACGCAAACCAGCGAGCAGTGTCTGTTTGTGCTACAGAATTCAGAAGCGCGTGTGGCTTTCGTCTCTACCCGCCAGCAGTATGAAAAGATCGCCGCCATTAGGCAACAGACCGGCCTCGAGTATGTCGTCATGATGGACGAAGCTCCGGAATTAACCGAGGCCGTGCCGATGCAGTCGTTCTTGCGCAACGCTCCGCTGGACGACGATCCGGAACTCGAGGCCCTTGGCCGGCTGGCCGAGCCCGACGATCTGGCCACGCTCATCTACACCTCGGGCACGACCGGTACACCGAAGGGCGTGATGCTCACGCACGGCAACCTTGCGTCGAACCTGAATGTCTCGCTCGACATGTACGATCTGGACAAGGATGACCTGTGCGTGTCCTTCCTGCCCCTGTCACACGTCACCGCGCGGCATCTGGACTATGCCCTGTTCAACATCGGCGTGCCCCTGGCTTACTGCCCCAACATTGACGATCTGCCGCGCACCATGGCCGAGGTGCATCCCACCATCATCGTGGCTGTGCCCCGAGTCTACGAGAAGATCTACAACAAAGTGCAGTACACATCCCACGGCTTGAAGCACTCGCTTATCAAGTGGGCTCTGTCGGTCGGCGCTGCGAATCGTGAAACTATCCTGCGCGGCGAAACTCCAAAATCGATTTCCTGGAAGCTGGCGAACGCCCTGGTATTCTCCAAGGTCCGGCAGGGTCTGGGTGGCCGCGCTCGCGTTTTCGTTTCCGGTGGTGCGCCGCTTGGACGCGAGATTGCCACCTGGTATGCCGACATTGGGATCCGCATCCACGAAGGCTACGGTCTCACCGAGACCTCTCCGGTCATCGCCGTCAATAACCCGATTAACCATCGTCTGGGCACAGTAGGTAAGCCGCTGGCGAATGTCGAGGTTCGCATCGCCGATGACGGCGAGCTGCTGGTTCGCGGTCCATCCATCTTCAAGGGCTACTGGAAAATGACGGAGGAGTCCTCCGCCGTCTTCGAAGAGGACTGGTTCAAGACCGGCGACATCGCAACCCTGGATGAAGATGGGTATCTCTCGATCACCGACCGCAAAAAGGATCTGATCAAAACTTCGGGCGGCAAATTCATTGCGCCTCAGCCCATAGAGAACTCGCTCAAGGTGAACCAGTTCATCAGCGAGGCTGCCCTGCTGGGCGACCGGCGACGCTTCCCTGCGGTGCTCATCATTCCCAGCTTTGCTGACCTGGAAGAATGGGCGCGTCATCATGGGGTGAAGTTTTCAACCCGCAAGGAGCTGGTGAAGTCGCACCAGGTGCAGTCGCTGTATCAGGGCATTGTCGAGGAAATGAATCAGAACCTGGCGCAGTTCGAAAAGCTCAAACGGGTACTGGTTGTCCCGGACGAACTCAGCATTGCCGACGGCACTCTCACTCCCAGCATGAAACTGCGTCGCCGCAACCTGGTCGATCGCTACAAGAAGGAGATCGACGCGCTCTACGCCGAAGCGGAATCGCATCAACGGGCACCGGCTTCGACCAAACGCTGAGCCCGGACAGATCACCAGAGCTGCAAGTCTCGTTAGTTCCGCACCACTACTCCGCCCGCAGCGCTTCCACCGGATCGACCGAAGCCGCTCGCCGCGCCGGTATGTAGCTGGCCAAGAGAGCGGATGCTCCCAGCAAGGCAGCCACTCCGGCCAACGTCGACAGATCCCAGGAGCGAACGCCAAACAGCAGTGAGCGCATCAAGGTAGCCGCTGCCACGGAGCACATCAGCCCGGCGACAATGCCGATGCCGGTCAGCCATCCAGCCTCGCTCATGATCAGCTGATACACCGCGCCACGCTGCGCACCCAGGGCCATGCGCACCCCGATCTCGCGGGTTCTCTGGCTCACCGAATAGGCAATCACACCGTAAAGCCCTACCACGCCCAACAGCAAAGCCAGCGAGGCGAAGCCTCCAATCAGCCACGCCGAGGTGCGGTGCAGATAAGCCGAAGGCGAGTTCTGAATTCTCTGGTTCATCGTGGCTTCGTCAAAGACGGCAATTCCGGGATCGATCTCATGAATGGCAGCCACCAGCGTGGGCAGAAGCGCCTGCTCAGATTGCGAGGTGCGAACGAACAGGGTGTAGAAGTCGTCCGGGCCCTGGTTGAATGGGTAGTACACTGCGGGCCAGACCTCGGAATCGAGCGAGCCTTCCTTGATATCGTCCACGATGCCAATCACCTGGGCAAGCGATTTCTGCGACAGATCGGTATCGCCAATTACCTTGCCCATGGGATCCTCTCCGGGAAAGTACTGCTTGGCCAGAGCCTGGTTGATAATCACCACGTTGAGCTTCGACAAATCCTCCGCTTCGGTAAAGTAACGGCCCCGCAGCAGCCGCGCCTGTATGGTGTGCAGAAACTCAGGGCTCACGTCGCGTTCATTCACTTCATTGTGCTCGCCATGATAGGGCCGGCCCACAAAGCGGATCCAGGTGGTATTGCCGTTGGAACTTACCGGCACGCGGCTGGTGATGCCGACCGACTTCACCCCGGGCAGGCTAGCCACGCGGCCCAGCAGTTGCCGCGTGATCGCGACGATTTGTTCGTCCTTGGAGTAATTGGGCGGTACCGCAATCTGGGCGGTTGCCAGGTGGTCGGGCTGGAAACCCAGTTCCACATGCAGGAGACGGTGGAAGCTCTTACCCAATAGGACTGCGGCTGCCAACAGCACCACGGCCATGGCCAATTCAATCACCACCAGGTTGGAACCGAGACGCCGCCATACGTTCCCAGCCGAAGTGCGGCCGCCTTCACTGAGGCCTTCGCGCATATTACTCGAAACGGCTAGCCGTAAGGTGGGCGCAAGCGCGAATAGCACCAGCGCCAACAGCGCGAGAGCGGCTGCAAATGCGACGCCATGCAAGTTCAGGCCAAGATCGGTCAGATAGGGCGTGTACGACATCACGTCTTTTGAAATAAGTCCCAGCAGGATTCTCACCAGAAGGGCAGCAAACGTCAGTCCCAACGCCGTGCCGGCCGCGACTAGCACCAATCCTTCGGTTACGAATTGGCGAATCAGCCGCGGACGGGATGCACCGAGGGCGCCGCGCACCGCGATCTCGCGCCTGCGGCTCTCAGAGCGGACGACCAGCAAGCTCGATACATTCACGCAAGCGATGATCAACAGCAAACCCGCTCCCGCCAGCAAGACCAGCAGAATAGGACGTACGTCACCGATGATTACTCCTGACAACGGCTCGACACTGGCGCCCTGCCCGCGATTGGAGTCGGGATACTGTTTCTCCAGCTGTATCGCGATCGATTGCATCTCCGCCCGGGCCTTCTCAACGGACACACCATCCTTGAGCCGTCCCACGCCGGTCAGGCTGTGGCAACTGCGCCGCAGGTCACAGGTGCCTTTCACATGCAGGGTTGTCCAGAACTCAGGGCTGCCCGCAGGCGCGAATTGAAAGCCTCGCGGCAACACGCCAACGACGGTGTAGGAATCACCGCTCAGCCTCACGGCCTGTCCGATGACACCTGGTCTTCCGCCAAACCACTTCTGCCACGAGGCATAGCTCAGCATCACGGTGTGCGGCGCACTGGGCAAATCTTCGCCGGCGTAGAAATCGCGACCCATCAACGGCGTAACGCCCAGCGTATGGAAGAATCCGTCGCTGACGCGAGCGCCGGGTACCAGCTGAACACCTTCCCGGGTACCCAGCATATAGCCTCGCTGGTCCCATACATCCAGCGAGCTCAGGACATCGTTGCGCCCCTTCCAGTCGAGGTAGTCGGGATAGGAAAGATTGGCCCGCGGAATCAGCGCCACGCTTTCGGTCACATTGAGTAGCCGATTGGGATCATGATAAGGCAGCGGCTTGATCAAGGCTGCATCCACAAAGGCAAAGATGGCCACGCAAGCGCCAATCCCGAGGGCTAAAACAACCATGGCGGTGCAGGCAAAAGCCGGGTTCTTAATCAGTTGCCGCAGGGCGAATCGAAGATCCTGCACTAAGTCTTCGATCCATGGCATGGTGCCGCGTTCGCGATAAACCTGTTTCGCTTGTTCAACCCCGCCCAGCTTCAGAATCGCTTCTCGCCGCGCCTGCTCAGGAGTCATGCCGGCGCGGAGGTTGTCGTCGATCTGCATCTGCAAGTGACTCTCGATCTCCTCCGCAAACTCACCTTCTCGCCGCATCTTGGAGAAGACTCCGGCCAATCGCAAGAACCACGCGCGCATCGTCTTCATGCCGGGTCCTCCGTGGGCGACAGAAACCGGGCCAGGATGGCAGTGGCCTGTTCCCAATCGCGCGCTTCATTTTGCAGTTGCTTCCGGCCCGCCCGCGTGAGCCGGTAGAACTTGGCTTTGCGCTTGTTGTCCGATATTCCCCATTCCGAGGCGATCGATCCTTCCTGCTCCAGCTTTAACAACGCCGGATAGAGCGTGCCGTAGTTTAGAGACAGCAGATTTCCGCTGGTTTGCTCGATGCGGCGGGCAATCCCATATCCGTGCAGCGGCCCCATGCTCTCCAGCGTCTTCAACACCATCAAGGCAAGGGTTCCCTGCCAAACATCTTTCTTGTCGCCCATGCGCTCCTCTTGTTTTCCCATAGGACTGTCTCACGGTTTGTATGGGGAAGCAATAGGTCAGGCTGTATTCCGTCCCGAGATTCCGCAGCCTATCCCTAATGCTCAATTCGGGCGAACGGCAGTCTTGGCCGCGCTCACGTATAAACAATGTAGATACATCTGGTATACTGCGTATCGTCAGCGAGGAACCACGCCATGAAAGCACAGATGGTCAAATGGGGGAACAGTCTAGCGATCCGAATTCCCAAGCCGGTGGTCGAGCAGGCCAGGTTGAAGGAAGGCGATTCCCTGGAGATTGAAGCCGCCGCCGAGGGCCGCCTGGAACTGCGCCGCGCCAGCAAGACGCCAACCCTGGCGCAGTTGGTGGCGCAAATTACTCCCGAGAACCGTTATTCGGAGATTTCCACCGGCGAGGAAGTGGGGAAGGAAATTGTTGAATGGTGACTCCGTACGTACCCGACGCCGGCGAAATTGTGATGATGAACTTCGATCCCCAAATAGGTCGCGAGCAAGCCAAGCGCCGGCCCGCCTTGGTGCTCACCGATCAGCGATACAACCGGGCCAGCGGGTTGGCAATCGTTTGCCCGCTGACCAGTAAGCGGAAGCCTTATCCTTTTGCGCTGCCCGTCACCGTCGGCAAGGTCGACGGCGCTGTTCTGGTCGACCAATTAAAGAGCATCGATTGGGCGGGCCGCAAAGCGAGTTTCCACTCTCAAGCTGCTCCTGCACTGGTCAACAAAGTGCGTCAATACCTCGCGGTTCTACTTGGGATTCGCTGAGGTCCGTCGGAATCATTCCATCGGCTCGACAACGATTCTCGGTTCGGCCGGGGCTGTGCGGTCGGGCCGCTGCACTAGGATGGTCGCCGACAGCACCACCGCGATGCCCACCACCTGTATTGGCGAAACCAACTCGCCCAGAGTAATAGCGGTCAGCAGGATAGCCCACACTGGCTCCAGACAGGCAGTCACGATGGCACGCGTGGGATCGAGGTGCTGTAATCCCGCGAAGTACAGGGAGAACGGGATAAGCATCGACGCGATGGAGAACACCAGCATGAACAACCATTGGCCGCCGCTGTAATGCTGAGCGACGATCTTCCACGGCGGGTTCAGCAGCTGCCAGAAGACGCTGGCGCCCAGCAGCGAGTACACCAGCACCGTCCAGCGCTGGTAGATCTGCAGCAAGTGCTGCCCATAGACGTTGTAGAACGCAAACGAAATCGCCGCCAGTTCTGCTGCGATCACTCCGATAGCGTTGAAGCGCACTCCGGAGAGCGTCAGCCACGGAAAGCCAGCGTTGCGCGGCCACCTCGCCCACCGCCAAGGCAGCATCCGATCACGGCCAGGACGACTCCGCTGATTCGCAGCGGCGTCGCCCGCTGCAGTCCGCGGGCCAGCATGTAAAGCAGCACCCACACCGGCGCAACGTATTGCAGACGATGGCGGTCGCGACCGTCGTCTTCTCGATGGCGAAATAATAGAAGTAGTTCGAAGCAGCCAGCCCCAGAATTCCCAGCAGGAAGAATTGCGCCAGGTGGCTGCGGCGCACCCGCAGTGCGGATCGGCTTCTTCACCGCGAGAATCGGCGCCAGAATAAGCAGCGCGATGGTACTGCGGCTCTGGGCCAGAACCAGGGGATCGATGGGTGCCAGGACATGAGATCCGCCGGTTAATCGTCCGGTGAACATGCCGCGCCCCATGGCGGCAGCGAGTCCCCAGAAGAAGGTGGCAGCAGCGATGAACAGGTATCCGCGGGTGGGATGAGTGAGGGACTGGCGGTTCGAAGGGCGTGGCTCGTTGGCGTGAATCTTGCTTGTGGTTTCTATCCACGATCCACTAGCCGCTAACCAGTTTCTTCAATCGGCCAGCGCGCCCTGGCTGTGCGAGGAACGCAGCACGCGATCGACGGTATACGGCGCGCGCTTGGAGGGCTCGTGGAAGTGCCGGACCTGCAGCTCTCCCAGCAGTCCCAGCGCAATCAACTGCACGCCGGCCACGATCAGCACGGCGGCAAAGACCAGCAGCGGTCCGTGCTCGTCCATCACATTCTTGCCGCGGACAAACTTCTCCACCACCATCCACATGGCGATCAGCGAGCCGCTCATCGCGCCCAGCGCGCCAACGCTACCGAAGAAGTGCAGCGGCCGCGACATGTACTTCAGCAGGAAGCGAATCGTGATCAGGTCGAAGAAGACGCGGAAGGTACGCGAGATGCCGTAATGCGATTCGCCGCGCTCGCGATTCACGTTGCGGATGGGAATTTCGCAGATGGTCGCGCCGTAAGCCGACGCCAATGCCGGAATAAAGCGGTGCAACTCGCCATAGAGCGGAACTTCCTGCACCACTTCGCGCCGATAGGCTTTGAACGTGGTACCAAAGTCGTGCAGCTCCACGCCGCTCAGCTTGGCCATCAGCCAGTTGGCGACCTTCGACGGAATGCGCCGCAGGACGAAATTGTCGATGCGCTGCTTGCGCCAGCCGCTGACGATGTCGTATCCCTCCCGCAGCTTCTGCAGGAACATGGGAATGTCGTGGGGATCGTGCTGCAAGTCGCCGTCCATGGCGATGACGTATTCGCCTTCGGCATGATCGAAGCCGGCAGCCAGCGCCGAGGTCTGTCCGAAATTCCGGCGCAGCTTGACCACTACGACCCGGCGGTCGACGGCCGCGATCTGCTGCAACATCCAGAAGGTGTTGTCGTGGCTGCCGTCATCCACGAAGACCAGCTCGAACGGCTCGCCGGCCGCTTCCATCACCACTTTCAGCCGATCGTAGAGTTCGGTGACGTTTTCTTCTTCGTTGTGAAACGGTACGACGATGGAGTACTTGAGCACAGGCTTTTAATTATACCGTCCCGTCGCTGCAATCTGGCATGGACATTCTGAACCGGACTTTCCCTATCGGATAAAACCCGAATGCAAGAATTTGCACTGCGCCAAAAGCCTACCCCAATGTGGACGAGTCTCAGCCGCCAGCGGTTGCAATATGTTTCAGAATCCGTGGCCATCCCGGTCTGAAACACGTCCGGCGGCGTAATCAGGCTGACCACCAGGTGACCGTCGGCCGGAAAGTCATAGAAATGTCCCGGTTGCACCAGCACTCCCGTCGCCTGCAGCAGCGCGATCGCGTAGTCTTCGTCAGATGCCGGTTACCGGAACCCGCACCACAGCATACCAGCCGCCCTCGACGTCGAGCCGGCGGCAAAGTTTCTGCGCACGATAATTGCGCGTCTAATTCGCGCAGGTTTTCCCTGATGCGCTGCATGAGCTGCGCTTTGGACGCTGCGTCGCTCTTCCAGCATTGCCGGTATCGCCCACTGTATCGGCGCATTCATCGAGAGATAGGTATCGGCAATAACCTCCAGCCTGCGCCAGCGCTTCGGCCTTTCGTGCCTCCGGTCCACTCACCGCGATCCAGGCGACCTTCATCTGGGGCAGGCCGGAGATCTTCGACAAGCCCGCTCAGCGTAAATGTCAGCGTTTCACGATTCGCCGAGAAAGTGAGCGGCGTTTCTTCGCCCAGCGAGTAGTCGAGAAAAACTTCGTCCGCGATAATCGCCAGATCGTTGGCCGCGCAAATGCGGTTGAATTCCTTCGCCTCGTGACGGCTTCACATAGGACCCGGTGGGATTGTTGGGGTGCACAACCAGCACGGCCCGGCATTTGCCACCGGCCGTCTGCCGCATTCGATGGCCGCCTGGAGCGAAGGAAAGTCCATCTGCCATCCGTGGTCGTAGACCAGTTCGTACGGAACCAGCTTCACGTCTTGAAGGTCGGCCAGAAAGTCGAAGAGCGGATAGCTCGGGGTTGGAACCAGCACCGCGTCTCCCGGATCGCACAGCAAGCGGAAGACAAACGAGTACGCCTCACTAGTGCTGGTGGTCAGGATCAGGTCGTCGGGTGAGACAGAACTTCCGTGTTCCGCGTAATAAGCCGACAATCGCCTCGCGTGCCGCGAGCAACCCCTTCGGCTGCGGGTCATAGGTCAGGGCCTCCGTTCCGGGCGAGCGCGCGCAGTAATTCCTCTTCGCGATAGCGCAATCCGATGGTGGTTGGGTTGGAAGCGGTAAGGTCGAGCACTTCCCTGCCCGCCCGGCGATACGCCTCAAGCGCTTCCGTGTAGCGATTCGTGGCGAGATTCCAGGAAGTACGCTGGGCAAAGAAGCTCTGCATCAAGGAATGATACTGGAAGGGCTTGGCGGCATCTGACGAGAGCGTGGCTGGGATAAACCCAGATTCTTTCGTGGATATATAACGGACGGCCTTGAAGGCCGTCCCCTCAACGAAACGACTTCACATCAAGCGTCGCGCTATTTCGATACCGCGGCAAACAAGTCCGACTTCAACAACGCCTCGAAGCGCTGATCGTCGGCCTTGAAGTGCATCTGCAGCAAGTCATTGGAGCTGTCGACCGTAGTGTTCTCCAGCGCCATCTTTTCCGCCGGGCTGCCGCTCATCTTGCGGTACAGGACGCCCGCCTTCAGCAGACCCGACAAAGTAGCAGCGGTTACGGTATCCGAGGTCTTCACATTCAGGTCGAAGGTCACGCCATTGGTGAAGTCCATCGTGTAGTCCGAGGCCAGCAGGCGCTTCTTCATCACGTCATAGTCAGCCAGCGATGCTGCCTGCCCCAGCGCCGACCGCATCATATTCTGCGTACCTGCCTGGTCCAGCACGCTCCACACCGGCGAGTCCTGCACACTGGTGATCAGATCGTTGATGGTGTTGTTCGTCTGCACCGACTCGGCGCCATTATCGCGCACATCGATGGCACCTTTGATGGACGCATTCTCGCCAAACAAAATCGTCGACGGATCGAGAAAGACCATCTGCATTCCCGAGCCCATGGGGTAGATGTACGACAGCAGATACTTCTCCGGCTTGATCTTCTTGAGCCTGCATCTTCTGCAGAAATTCCTTCTGCTTGAACGGACCCTGCGCGATGCCGATTGCTGTACAGCGTACCCTTCGCCCCGCGATAACTGACAAAGGTAAGCTGCTCCACATCCTTATCCGGATCGATGCCCGCGCCCTTTAGCGCGGTCTCAAACTGCTTGATGTTGTCGGGCATGACGCGATCGCGCAGAGCCAGAGCCGACTGCGAATTGCGCAGCGCCGGATAGTCCACCGAAATGATCTGCTGCACCGCTGAGGGAACGACGGTCCGGGCGTTGCTGCTCAAGGGCGCGGCGACGGCCGGCAGGCATAGCACGCCGCTCAGGAAAAGACAGGTAAGGAACTGCTTCATAGTCATCATTCTACTCAACAATGTCAGCAAAGATGCCCAATTTCAGCGCTTTGTTGCTTGAACGCGACAGAGGCGCCGGGCAGGGGTTAGACGCAACTTGGCTCCAAAGATGAGCCGGAAGGGCTTCGACAAACCCGGGTCGGGCAAATCTCCGGCAGCACTCGGCCTCGCTAATTCCTAAGGAAACTCTGACTAAGTCTTATTTTGAAGGGGACGGCCTTTAAGACCGTCCGTTACATCCGGCTTTAGCCGCTGCGGGGACTCGCTTTTACTTGACCAGAGTTTCCCTCACCGCCGTCACCCTCTGCTTCACATCGGCTAAGAAACGCCTCATCCTTGATGTCGTTCAGGTTAATCTCGACGTTCGCCAGCGCGCCTTCGGCGGCTGCTCGCGCCAGTGATACTCCTACCGTCAAGTCCGACGCCATCCGCGGATTCGTTATCGGCCGCAGCGACTCGATAATCTGCCGCACTTCTCTCGCCCGCTCGGCAACTACCAGCGGGATCAGCGTCGCTTTCTTGGTCGCTGCCTCAACCTCCGCCTGCGCCTCGGGATGTTCTTTCGCCTTCTTGAACGCCGCCATCACTTCATTGAACGACTCGGCGTCGGCGTCGATCGCCGCCTTGAACTGCTCGCGCAATTCCGCCAGGCGGGCCAGTGCATCGCTCAGTTGGCGCTCATATTGCAGATAGGCTTTCTTGCCCCGCGACATTCCGGCCACCATGCTGCCCAGTCGCCGCCGCCATGGCCGCGGTTGCCGCCGACGCACTGCCTCCTCCGGGCGCCGCCGTCGGCGCCGCCAGTTGCTCGATGAAAGGCTCGACTCCGGCGCGAAGTCCGCCTACCGCCATCTTGCCGCTCATCACCGCAGCCAGCCGGTTCTCCAGAATCAGCGACGAATCGAAATTCTCGATCTGCAGAAACCATTCGGCCGCATCTTCCAGCGCCTTCTTCGGAATCAGCCCGACAATCTCGCTGGACAGCGGCATCACTCCGTAGCGTAGCGGCTTCGCGCTTGACATACTCGTAAACGCGCGCGATCGGCGTCTGATCGGTGTCGGTCAGGTTCATAGAAACCTGGGCCAGCCCGCGCACGCGGCTACGCCCATGCCTTTCACATAGCGCAGCCCGCCATTGGAAAAGCGCACCGCCTTGCCGATCTTCTTCGCGATCTCCACCTCCGGCGTGTTGAGATAAACGTTATACGCGACCAGAAATTTGCGCGCGCCCACGATCGTCGCTCCCGCGGTGGGATGCAGCGCCGCTTCGCCGAAGTCAGGCTTGCGCGCCGGGTTGGTCTTCACCTCTTCGCGAATGCCTTCGAACTGTCCGCGCCGCACGTTCTCCAGATTCTGGCGCTCCGGCACTCTGCGCGGCGGCCTCATACAGGTACACCGGAACCTTCCACCGCTTCCAGATCTCTTCGCCCACCCGCCGCGCGATGGCCACACAGTCCTCCAGCGTCACGCCTTCAATGGGGATAAACGGGATCACGTCAGCCGCACCCAGGCGGGGATGCGCTCCCGTGTGTTTGGTCAGGTCGATCAGTTCGGCGGCCTTGCCAACGCCGCGAATGGCGGCCTCGGCTACATTCACCGGATCGCCCACCAGGGTGATGACGCAGCGGTTGTGATCGGCGTCCATCTCGCGGTCGAGCAGATAGACGCCGTCCATTTTCATGGCTTCGATAATGGCGTCGACTTTGGCTTTGTCGCGCCCTTCAGAGAAGTTGGGTACACATTCGACGAGTGCGGGCATAAGGATCAGGATAAAACATGGGGTGGCATTCCCGCAGGATCTCGCCCGCTGAGTTGGCGTTTCAGATCACGTCTGGTCACTCGAAGAGATCGCCACGCTGTCGAACGCAGCTACGGTTCAAGCAAAGCGCGGCCCGCGCAAAGAGGGCATGATAATAAACGTGGGGGCCGAGCGGAGATGCACTGTTTTCAGTACCCCATCCTTACGTCTGCCATTCGGCTCCGGTCAGCCCCCAACGACCAAAAGTATATCGCTGACTTCAAACTGAAGCACTACCCGCGCTGAATCTTGCTTACCGGCGAAGATCGCTGCGTGCGGGCAGCCGGGCGGATGTATTAATCTGTTGGCGCGCTGTAAGCTACAAATCGCCATCATCCTTCGGAGGGTTCATGAGAGAGTCTGGATTGCGCAACAAGGTCGTCATTGTTACCGGCGGGGCTAGTGGCATTGGCCGCGCCACCGCGTTACGTTTCGCGCAGGAAGGCGCGAGGGTCGCCGCCTGGGATGTAAATGACAATGCTGCAGAAAGACTGCTGCAGGAACTACGAGATGCCGGCGCCGCCGAGGCACTCTTCCACAAGGTGAATGTGACCGACGCGGCCTCGGTAAAGGCTGCGGTGGACGAAGTGGTGGAGCGCTGGAAGCGCGTGGACGTCTTGGTAAACAACGCCGGCATCCTGCGTGATGGTCTGCTGGTGAAAGTAAAAGATGGCGCCGTAGTCTCCAGCATGAGCGATGAGCAGTTCGACGCCGTGATCAACGTCAATCTCAAGGGCGTCTTCGTCTGCACCCGCGCGGTCGTGCCGCACATGATTGCTGGTGGCGGAGGCGTGGTGCTGAACGCCTCGTCGGTCGTCGGACTCTACGGCAACTTCGGCCAGACCAACTACATTGCGACCAAAGCCGCTGTTATCGGTATGACCAAGACCTGGGCGCGCGAGTTGGGACGCCACCAGATCCGCGTCAATGCCGTAGCTCCCGGATACATCGGTACCGAGATGGTCAAGCAAATGCCGGAGAAGATTCTCGACGCCATGGTTTCGCACACGCCGCTGGGCCGGTTAGGCAAACCGGAAGAAATTGCCGAAGCCTATTGCTGGCTGGCCTCCGACGGCGCCGCTTTCATCACTGGTACAGTGCTATCGGTCGATGGCGGAGTGGTGGTGGGCACCTAAGGCAAGAGCCAGCATCCTCGACTCTTGGAAAAAATGGGATCTGGTAACGTGGGACGTTAAGCTGAGTCGATCAGGACGGCGGTTCCTCGGCCACGACAGCTCGCACAATTAGTTCGCCGCTAGCACGTCATCGTAGTAGTTAAGCATGGCACGCCTGGGCGTATCTTTCAGTCCATTCAGGGTAATGGTCTGATCGATGGTCGCGTTACCGACCAGGCGCGGCGACCCCAGGCGGACAACGGCTCCATTGGCTAGATCCAAATAAATCGGCACTGGCATCCCAAAGCTCTTGTCCACTCCCGACTGCGTCACCTTGAACTTCAGTACTACGTCACCGGCTGGAGACTTGTCGAACGAATAGTCAAAGGCGTAGCTTGGCAAAGCCGTTCCATACACATATTCCCGGAAGAACCAATCCATCTTGTGGTTGCCTTGCAAGTCCATTTCCGGGCTCATATGTTTTTCCACCATGGCCTGAAAATCCTCAGTGGTCGCGGCAGTTCCGCTGTAAGTGGTTACGAAGTCGCGCATGGTTTCCTTGAAACGCTGATCCCCATCCTTGCGGTCCCACATCATCTGCCGAATCATGTGCAGGACGTACGCACCTTTGGGGTAGATGAGGCGGCGGTAGCTGTCGAATCCCTCCCGGCTATTGGCAACGCGGTATCCCATGGTGAGCGGACCAGCATCGATGGCGCGAAAGCCCTGGGCGTTGCGGTCGGTCAGCATCTTGCGCTCGTCGTTCCAGAATTTGATGTACCGCTGCGGCTCTTTGGTATAGACGAACTGCAAATACATCGACGCCGACATATCTGCAAAACCTTCACTCATCCACTGATCGCGATAAGAGTTGAAGCCGACTGCGTGTCCCCACCACTGGTGAGCGACCTCGTGCGGTGCGACCACCGTGTAGTAACCCGAAGGATCGTCGGAATAAGCTGGATAGTGGATACGAATGATATTGTTCAGCGCGTGCCGCGTAGTCGTGTCGAAAAGATAGGTCATGGGAAGATAGACCAGTCCCGGCCACGACTGCCCAAAGTCGGTAGCGGTTTGCTGCGTGATTTCCAGCCGCTTGTAGGCAATGGGGCCGAAGAAATCAGAATAGATGCGAACCGCGATCTCGCCTTCGGCCAGGGCCTTTTTACTAAGAGCAACCGTGCTCATGTTGCCCAGCGCTCCGCCAATGGCTTCATTCACTCCGTTATCGCCGCCACCTACGCCGTGCAGCATTCCGGTTTGGGTATTATTCGCTGCCCCCTGCAAACTCTGGACCCATGCGGGAGGATTTTCGTTGGCATAGGAGAGCACCGTCATCTCTGGCTTGTCCAGTTTGCCTTCTTCCACTTTGAATCGGCCAAAGTTGAAGCCAGCAACGGCCAACGGCACCGGACTCTTCCACACGGTAACGTTGTGATCACCGTCGTTGGTATCGCTGATCAGGTTGCCGGTGGCGGCCATCTTCATCCCTTTGGGGATACGGAATGTCAGATCATAGTTGGTGTAATCGCCTAACGCTCCGCTGGAAGCGTTGGGATACCAATCCTCTCGCGAAATCGGGAAGTAGTTTCCTCCACCTTCGTTGCTGACTGCTTCTTTGCCATTGTAGGTAGTGGTAACGGTGTATCTCTCGCCGGCAGCCAGCGGTTTGGATAACACTACCCAGAACTGCGGGTCGTCTAACTTGTCCTCTTGAATAAAGTTCAGCGCCTGCCCGCCCTCTCCCACGACGGATTGCACCCGGAGGGTGGGAAATAGAGCAAACGGAACAACCCGAACTCCGGGCGAGCGTGCAACGAAAGTGGCCGCGGCTTTTCCGTTCAGATGCCCACTCTTCTCGATCTCGGTATCGATTTGCTGGTGCTCAATCGCAACCGCTCGATTCTTCTGCGATCCTCTCGCGGTGCCCTCAGCATACTCTGAGCTGTAGTGAAACGCCGCCCAGATCCCTTCCTTATTGTCGTTATAAGTCATCAACTCGATTTCTTCCGGATAGACCCCCGGCGCACCGTGAGGATCAACCACGAAGAGCATCTTGTCGCTATATTTCTTGCCGTGCACGAAAGCCACAAACAAGCCGCCGGGCTCCGGACTCAACACATCCTGCAGAACGCGCGCGTCCAGGTTGTAGTGTATTTGCTTGCGAGTGGTGTGCTGGCTGTCCGCCAGAAGACCGGCATCACAGGAAGTGGGCGAGCCCGGCTTGCCCGCCTTTTTGATTTCATCGTAGGTGCCGTCGGTAAATCGCAATACCAGCCGGTTAAAGCTCTCGCTGAACTCCGCCTCCCGGGTCAGGAGCGACAGGCTACGCTGCTCAGACGGCAGTGGTGGCGTCAACAGGAGTCTTCCCTCCCCCACAAAAATGGCGCCCGTCACTTTTCCCTGCACCGCCGACAGAAAACAAACCGTTCCTGAATTCAGCTGGAATGTAGCAGCATCCCGCTTGAGAGTGACGTCGTTTACACTGACCGCCTCGCTTCCCAGGCTGATATTGCGCAATTGTTGGTAGGTACCATCGGCATTAGGCAGCTGGTCGGCCACACTAGCCGAAATCGCCATCCAGACGAAGAGCAGATAGGTTATGGCGCGGATCATAGCGGCAAATTACACCACAATATCCGCTGGCGCAATCCTCTGTAATCACCAATGATTGTTCAAACAGAGGAAGAAGATTGAGGGTCAGTAACGCGGCCCAGGTTACCTCTACTCGAGACTATCTATCCGGATACTTCGCCGGGCGAAAACTCATCCACATAGCACCATATCCAGGCTTCGCCCGGCTCGATAGAGCGAATCAATGGATGCTTCACTCGATGGAAGTGCTTGGTGGCGTGCTTGTTTTTGGATGAGTCGCAGCAACCTACATGGCCGCATTCCAGACACAGCCGCAGGTGGACCCAAGTATCGCCTAACTCGACGCATTCCGGACACACGTGGATATCGGTATTGGTGAACTTGATCGACTTAAGATGACTACACTTCTCAGCCATGTGAACCTTCCTTCTCTCAGCGCTCCAGATTTTTCCGATCCCACTGGCCCAAATTGGCGGCGGCTTCGTAGGTGCTCTGCAGGAACTCCATCAGCGCCTGCTTGGGAGAACCGGCTGTCCGCACATCGTCGTAGCTCAGCAAGAACTCCTTCATCTGCGGATGGTAGAACGCGCTCTGAGGATGCACAGGTTGTTCCGCATAACCAGGAGGCTCGGGCGCTGCGTAGGAATAAAATGCCGGGCCGGTGATATCTCCTCCGCCCGGCCAGAAGCCTGCGCTGCTCACCTCATGCGAGTAGGCCTCGCGGGTGATGGCGTCCGCCCCCGGTCTCTCCGGCGCCCGCTTTCCTGAGAAACGAGTTACCGCCAGATCGAAGCTTCCCCAAAAGAAATGTACCGGGCTCACTTTGCCCAGGAATGGCGCCCTGAATTCCTTGAAGACGCTGTCAACCCAACTCATAATGTGCCAGAACTTGTGAGCCGACTCGGCATCGTAAGAGGCGTGCGTCGTGTCCTTCTCGAACGGAATAGGGTCGGGGATCTCGCACGGTGTGGTCCAGATCTTCACTGGAAATCCCAGATCCGACAGAGCCGCCATGTAGGATCGGTAAAACTCGGCAACCGTCTGTGGCCGCAGAGCCAGCGTACGATGCCCTCCGTCGCAATCGTCGATCAGCAACTTGTGCTCGATGAAGTCGAAGCTCACTTCCACCGTACGATGGGCATAAGGCATGGGGGAAGTCGTCAGGCCACGGGCGGTGACGTAAAGAGGTACATTCCACCAGTGGTTCACTAGCGGGGTAAGCGCCAAACGCGTCTTGCCGACGATCTGCGTCCACATATGCAGCGTCGGCAAGGTGTCTTTCCAGGAATCGAAGGGCAGGGCCGGCAAGGCCTCGCCACCCGAACCGACGTGCGCGGACTCGATCGCCATCCACCACCTCCCCACCGGCTAACTACTTTACTCGATTTCCATGGCCGGCATCAGCCGAGTTCGTTCCTTTCCCTTCTCCCAAACGAGAAAACGCCGACCGCGTTGACGATCGGCGCTGGTGAACTCTGGATGGACCCTGAGGCTGGTTGGCGACCGAGTCCACCCCCATTTGCGGCAGGGCATCGGTAACGATGCCGCAGCCGCAACTCTTACTGCTTATTCCCGCCAAAGCTGAACAAGTCCGTAAGGTCGCCGATCGCCGGGGCGTTCGACGGAGCATACGGGTTGGTCACGCTGGGAATCGGGTTAGGCAGGTTGTCGCGGCTGCGGTCGGTGATTGGAGGCAGCTGCCAGTTGTACTCAATGAACTTCAGAATCGAGACGTGATCGTTGTACTGGTGCGAGATGTGGCCCGCCGAAGTATAGGGCGAGACCAGCAGCATTGGGATGCGCGTGCCGTCTCCGAAATAGTCGACAGGCTCGACGTATCCGGAATCGTAGTAGCCGCCGCCTTCGTCGAAGGTGATGAAGATGGCCGTGCTCTGCCACAGGGAAGGATTAGCCTGCACTGCGTCCACGATCTTCTTGGTGAATCCCTCAAACAGGTCCAGCTTGGAAGAAGCGGGGTGACCATCGACCAGACCACTAGGCTTCACATAAGACACGGCCGGAAGGTTGCCGCTGGCGACATCGGCGTACAGGTCAGTGGTGTCCTGCAGGTGCGCCGTACGGACTGCGGCATTGGTCATGATGGAGGTGGAGTACTGGAAGAAGTTGCAGATGTTGCAATATACATCCAGCGGATTCTGGAAATACTTGTCCTGCACGTAACGGTTCCACTGGTCGCCGTAGTACTTCCAGGAGATGTTGTACTGCAGCAACTCATCGCCGATGTTCCGAACGGTGGACGGCGGAATGGTAAATACGGTGTTGGCGTTGTTGTTGTCGGTGTAAGCGTTGGTGCCGTCGCCGAAGTAGCCGGGGTTGTAGTTGTTCAGGATATACCAGTGTCCGGCGGCGCACTTGGGATCGACTTCATACGGCAGTGAGGCAAGATAGTTTTGCACCGGGAAGACGCCGGGGGCGTCGGAATCGGAGCAGTTGCTGTACGATCCACCGCCGTAGGAGGGAGAGCCATAGGAACCGCCACCATAACCGTCCTCGCTAAACCAATTGTTGGTGCCGGGCTGAGCGTTAGGATTCTCGATCTCATCGACGATGCCCTGGTTCAAGGAGCCCTGACCAACTACCTGGTTGTGCGGGGGCTGCATAGCGTGTCCGTTGCCGTCGCTGAACCAGATCGCGTCACCGGTTCCCATCATGATGTGGTTGGCGCCGGTGCCGCCCATAACCGCCTGGTGGTAGTTGTCGCTCATAGCATAGTTGTCAGCCAGATATTTCAGATACGGCGCGTCGCCCTGTTGGACGTTGTAGAAGCCCATGGAGGTCGCGCCTTCGCCGGTGCTCGCATTGTTGAAGCCCTGCGGCCGCGGCAGACCGTTGCTGCCCGCGCCGATGGTTACTTCGACCCAGGGAAAGGTATCGGCATTGCAACCGCTGGGATTGGCTAGCGTGATGTATCCCGCATTGCAGTCCAGTTGCTGCCACATCTGATAGAAGCGATGCACTGGGCTGTTGTCGTAGACATCGTAGGGATGAGTGGTCGAGTTGGTGAGCTGGAAGGGTCCCGGGGGCAGGTTGAACACGTTCCGGATGCGGATATCGGGCTGACCACCCTGCAAACCTGTGCCACCGGTCAACAGGTACTGGTAGTAGGCCAGCGACAGTCCGTTTTCGGCCCGCAGCGCCTGAGCCAGGTTCTGAAAGTACGGATTTGTGGGCCCTCCCACTAGCGGTGTCGGCAAGTTGCCATAAAGGGTCTTGCCACCAGGGCTGATCTGATAACCCTCACTGTTGGTGTCAACCGCCGAGTACTGATTAGCGATAGCATAGTTCGGCCCGGGAGTACCATCCTCGCGGACGATGCCTTCTGAGAGCAGGTTGTTGACCGTCTGGCCTTGTGTCGGTTGGTAGGTGGCGAAGATGTGATCGAAGGTGCGGTTCTCACCAATAATCACGATCACGTGCTGAATCGGGGTTTGGGTCGCCGAGTGCTGTGTCGACGGAGCCGTCTCGGCACTCATGGGCATGGTAGAACTCAGCAGCGCAAGCGCGCTGGCCATAGCGGTAGCGCGCCACTTCTTAGGCGTAAGATGCAGGGTCATACCTTCCTCCGAAGAGAAAGGTACGGGTTTCAGGCCATACCAAGGTAAACACCCGGTCAAAAGCGGGTGAAATGACTGTTGCAAAGTTCTGCAACTATCTATTTTAGGCGGGTAATTGTGAGTGAAATTTCAAGAGCATTGTGAATGCCACTTCACATTTTCTAAGACTGTTTCGAGCTGAATTTGTGAAACTGTATACCATCAGAGATTTCTCGTGTCGCTCTTAACCTGGGAGGACTAGGCTGAATGCATCATTCTCTGCTACGAACCTCTTGCCTTGCCATCCTTGCATTCGTGTTTGCTTCGCCGGCCGGCGGGCAAACTCCAGCAAATCACGGATTGACCAAGCTACACTTTGAAGTTTCGCTTCCCCAAGACCCGGACGCGCAGCCGATGGACGGACGCGTCTACGTCATGCTGTCCACCACCGACACAGACGAGCCGCGCTTTCAAATTAACTACAGTCCCGACACCCAGCAGGTTTTTGGCGTCGATGTCAACGGATTGACACCAGCCAAGGCAGCAATTGTGGATGCGACAGCGGTAGGCTACCCCGCGGAGAACCTCGCCGCCATTCCCGCCGGCGACTACTATGTGCAGGGATTGCTCAATGTCTATGAGACGTATCATCTGGCCAACGGCCGCACCGTAAAGCTGCCTCCCGATCGCGGCGAAGGACAACAGTGGAATCGCAAGCCGGGAAATCTCTATAGCAAGCCGGTAAAGATTCACGTTGATCCCGCACAGGCTGGCACGATTAAGATCTCACTTACCGAGAAAATTCCTCCCATTGACGAACCCAAAGACACAAAGTATGTTAAGCATCTCAAGATCAAGAGCGAGTTGCTGACTAAGTTTTGGGGAACTCCGGTCTATATCGGAGCCATCGTTCTATTGCCGGAAGGGTTCGACGAACATCCCGACGCGCATTATCCACTCTTTGTCTATCAGAGCCACTACTCGCATGACTTTCGCGCCGTAGTCGATTGGCGGGATACACCTCCAACCGCCGAGATGAGCGGCCGCGTCCGTCTGCGGGCCACCTATGCGTACAAGTTCTACCAGGATTGGACCTCGGGACGCCTGCCGCACGTGTTGTTGCTGCAAATACAGCACGCCAATCCTTACTTCGATGATTCCTACGCGGTGAATTCCGCCAACTTGGGGCCTTACGGCGATGCCATCACGCAAGAGGTCATTCCCGCCGTCGAAAAACAGTTTCGCGGCATCGGGCAGGGCTGGGCGCGCGCCACCTATGGTGGCTCGACCGGAGGTTGGGAAGCTGCGGCCATGCAGATCTTCTATCCAACATTCTTTAATGACGCGTTTATTCTGTGTCCCGACCCCGTGGACTTTCGTGCCTACCAGACCGTCAACCTATACGACGACAAGAATGCCCTGTGGATCGAGAGCAACTGGGCCAAGGTCCCGCGTCCGGGTGAACGCAAAACCGATGGCGCTCTGGTGACCACCATGGACCGGATGAATCGTTACGAACTGGTGATCGGAACCCATGGCCGCTCGACCGAGCAGTTCGACATTTGGCAGGCGGTCTTCAGCCCAACCGGAGCCGATGGTTATCCCAAGCCGATCTGGAATCCATTAACGGGTGTCATCGATCATGATGTGGCGAATTATTGGAAGGAACATTACGATCTGCGCTACATCCTGCAGCGCGATTGGAAGACGCTCGGCCCTAACTTGGTCGGCAAGTTACACTTCGCCGTCGGCGATATGGACTCGTATTACCTGAACAATGCTGTGCACTTGATGCAGGATTTCCTGGAGACTACGAACTATCCTTACTATGCCGGCGACTTCGACTACGGCCCGGGCCGTCCGCATTGTTATGCCGGCAAGGACGACTTGCCGGCGGCGGAAGCCGGTTTGACTTTGAATCAGCGCGTCATCAGCAAGGCCGCGGAGCGTATGCTGCAGACCGCGCCTGCGGGAGCTGATGTGAGTAGTTGGAAGTATTAGAACTCAGTTATGAGTCCAGGAGCTTTTCCTAAGGCGCTTCCTCAGCCAGATTGGCCACGGCAGTTCGCTTTGGTGTCGTCGTGATGACCACCACGCTGACCAGCACAAGTAGCGTTCCCAGCAGGGTTCGCGGGCCCACTGCTTCGCCGCCCAGGAAATATCCCAGAGTCACAGCGACGACGGGATTCACATACGCGTAGGTACCAACTTTAGTCGGAGACTCGTGATGGATAAGCCATACATATGCGGTAAATGCGATGATCGATCCCGCAACCGTCAGGTAAGCGAGAGCCATCCATGATCCTCGCGAAACCGCTTGCGGATGGAAGCCACCGAATTCTCCCAGCGCGCCCGCGGTCAGCGTCAGCAACACCCCTCCACAAAGCATCTGTGTTCCCGAACTCATTGCCTTGGAAGCGGGCAGCGGCAACTTGCGGGTGAGTGCGGAAGCGACGGACCAACTCATCGCCGCTACAATCAAGGCGACAGCGCCGGCGCGATCGATAGGCACCTCGTCCAGATTCAGCGACGGGCTCACCAACACGGCTACGCCCCCAACACCCACCAATAGACCCAAGCCAAGGCGGAAGGTAAGCTTTTGTGTTCCGAGAAACAGAATTTCCGAGAGCGTCATGAACAGGGGGATGGTTGCCAGCATGACGGCGGCAACGCCCGATGGTACGCGCTGTTCCGCCCAGAATAGCAACCCGTAATCGAGCACGAAAATCAGCACCGCCAGAAGCGTTGCCGAAAGCCATTCACGACGCGTCGGCGAACTGGTCCCCCTGGCCCGCATCCAAAGATATAGGGCTCCTCCGGCCAGCAGAAAACGCATGCCAGCCAACAGGAAGGGAGGAACATCGCGTACCCCAATCCGAATCGCGAGAAAGGTCGAACCCCAAACGAAGTAGACGATGCCGAAGGCCAGCAGAATTTTCCAGGTGGGTGGGCGGCTGGCGAGATCCATCGCAGGCTCCGTGCGGGCAGTGGGAATCAAGCCCGTCTTACCTAAGTAGATTATTGCGGGGGTTCTACCGACCCAGCATTCCCCATCGGAAATTCTTATGGCGGGGAAAAGTTCTGTTTATGTCCGTGGCTACCGCTCTAATCACTTTGCCGGCGGTGGAACGTATTTCACTCCCAGCTGATCGAACAGGAAGGAGAACAGATCGGCTCCTTGCTCAATCTCTTCGTTCAATCCGGTACCGATCCCATGTCCAGCGTTCGACGAGGTGCGCAGCAGGATAGGATGGGCCGAGCCATTGGCCGCTTGCAGACGCGCCGTCATCTTACGAGAATTCATGGGATTCACCCGATGATCGTTTTCGCCCGTTAGAAACAGCACTGCCGGATAGCTGGCGCCGTCTTCCACGTGATGGTAAGGCGAGTAGGCGAACAGCGCTTTGAACTGCTCGGGATCCTTCACCGTTCCGTACTCGGTGATATTGAAGGCGCCGTTGGGATCGAGTTCGACCCGCAGCATATCGTAGATGCCGACAAACGAAACTACCGCGCGGAACAGATCGGGGCGTTGCGTCAGGACGGCGCCCATCAGCAGGCCGCCATTGCTGCCTCCCATGATGGCCAGGTGCGCCGGCGAAGTGTAGTTGTGCTGGATAAGGTGCTCGGCACAAGCAATGAAATCGTCAAAGACGTTTTGCTTGTGGGTGAGATTTCCCGCCTTGTGCCACTCTTCCCCGTACTCACTCCCACCGCGCAAGTTTGCGATTGCGTAGACCCCACCCTCGTCCAGCCACACCCGCCCAAACACTCCCACAAAGCCCGGCGTCATGCTGATGTTGTAGCCGCCGTAACCTTCCAGCAGGGTGGGATTCTTGCCGTCGAGTTTCGCATTCTTGCGCCGGATGATATTGATCGGGACACGCGTGCCGTCCTTGGAGACGGCGAACTCGCGCACTACCTCGGCGTCGTCGAACTGGATGGGCGAAGTTGCGGACATGGCAGTGCGCTCCGACTTTCCATTCGACGAGTCGTAGCTGTACCATGCCGGAGGCTCGAGATAGGTGGAAACTTCGTACAGCACATTGTCGCCCTCGGTGTGGGCGATTTCGCTCACCGCAGACACGGCCGGCGTGGGCAGCGTGCCGGTTTCATGACCCTGGTGATCAAAGATGCGGACGCGCGATGGTCCGCCGACCATGTCGCGCACATAGAGATCGCGTGGCCGCCGGCACGATTGCATCGATCGAGGCGCGAGCGGTGTCGTCCGCACCGACTCCCGAGCTTTGCGGAACGATGAGCTGCGGCCTTGGCCAGCGTGGGGTCCGCCAGCGGCAGACGGAATACCTTGCCGCGTGGCGCATCTTTGCGGGAGAGCAGGTACAAGGCGGCGTCACCGTTCGTGCCCAGTTTGGCCGAGACGATGGCGTCCTCGAAGTGGGTTACCTGCTTCCATTGCCCGGAAGAGTTCATGAGATAATCCGCGAACTGGCCTCCGTCTCCGTTGGCTACGGTGGCCAGCAGCCACTGTCCGTCATCGCTGGTGTGCAACTGAATCTCGGCTATGCGGGGAAAATCCTTGCCGATGACGTAGACGTCCTCGCTGCTGCTTGGTACCCAGCTTGTGAAAATAAACTTGCTGATAGAAGTTTGCGTCGTCGGCCGGACGTTCGTTGCCCTGCGGATAGCGGGTGTAGTAGAAGCCGCTTCCATCCTTGTTCCAATCGATGCTTCCGCCGCCAGTGGCGAAGTTCACCCGCGGGACCGTGATCTGGCAATTCTTTTCCGGTCGCAACTTCAAACACATGGGCGGTGCCGTCTTCCGAACCGCCTTCGGATAGCGAAACCGCGACCAGCTTGCCATCCAGGGAAGGCACGTAGAAGTCGATGGCAATCGAGCCGCCGTTGGGCATGGCGTTCGGATCAACCACAATCTTCTCCGCGCTGGGCTTGTCGGGCGAAGGCAGCACCACCAGGAAGGCCTGCTGCTTCGGCGGCTGAGCTTTCATCGCAAACAAAACTCCGCCGCGCTCTCTCACCTCGAAATACTGGCCCGAGGTGGCAGTGATCATTTGCTCTAGTTGCTGGTTGATCGCCGCCCGGGCCGGCAGGTGATCGAGATATTCGCGAGTGCGAGCGTTCGCCGCCGCAGCTCCATTGCTTGACCGCAGGGTCGTTCCAATCTTCCAGCCAGCGGTAATCGTCGATCACCTTCACGCCTTGATAGGTGTCGGTGACGGGATGCCTTGGCGTGGGCGGCGGGCGCGGAATGCCTGGAGCCTGGGCGAAGGCAAGAACCGCGAACAGCACGGTCGTGCATACCAAAGCCAAGACGGCACGCGTAGCTGCGAAGCGTCATGGAGCGCCTTTCTGGGTGAGCATAATGATCGGCCAAGGATTATATCGCGGCATTTGTTTTGATCCCGAAGGCAAGGACGAACGCCTCTTGGGCTGACCGCTCCGGTTTTCTTTTTTCAAGTCACTGACAAACTTCGGCCCGGGTAAGAGGATAAGCACAGCGGACTCCAGTATCCCGAACGAAGATCGACCCTATCAAAACAGCCCGCCGGGGAGCGTGATCCATGTTGACTGGCATCCACGTTCTGCTCACCTACAAATGCACCAATGAATGCGATCACTGCTTTCTGCATTGCGGACCACGGTGCGAGGGCACGTTCACGCTGCATCAGCTTCGCGAACTGTTACGGCAAATCGTCAAGATACCGACCGTAAAGATGGTGTACTTCGAAGGCGGCGAGCCATTCCTGTTTTATCCTGTGCTGCTGGAGGCGCTACGACTGGTCCACGTTGCCGGACTAAAGTCGGGCATTGTCACCAACGGATATTGGGCGACTGCGGCGGAAGACGCGGAAGAATGGCTATGGTCCATGCTCGACATGGGGATCTCTGACTTCAGCGTGAGCGACGATGAGTTCCATAGTACGAAGGGCGAAAACAGTCCGGGCGCAATCGCTTACCGCGCCGTCAGGAGCCTGGGTCTACCCTGCAAGAAGATTTGCATCGAAGGTCCGGGGAGCGAGGCTTCCGTGCCGCTGCGCGACGAGAAAGGACAACCCGTGACAGGTGGTCCCGTACGCTACAAGGGCCGCGCCGCGGAAAGGCTCACGGCCGGTCTGCCAGTACGCCCTTGGCAGCAGCTGAATACGTGTCCCTACGAAGAACTTGTCTCGCCCGAGCGCGTCCATGTGGACGCCTACGGCAATGTCCAGGTTTGTCAGGGCATCAGTATCGGAAACATGTGGGTAACCCCGCTGTCCAAACTGTTGCGGCTGTATGATGCGAGCAAACATCCCATTGTGGGCCCGCTAGTGCTTGGCGGTCCCGCCCGCCTGGTGCAGCAGTTCGGAATCGCAGTATCCCCGGGCTACGTCGACGAATGCCATCTGTGCTATACGGCCAGAAAATTGCTCTTATCAGCTTGTCCAGAATATCTGGCGCCCGCCGAAGTTTATGGCATATCGACCACTTGATAACGAGCGAAATCCCCTCAAGGGCAAACGTAACCCGGCGCTAGATGCGGGACCAGATTTAAGTTTGGCTTCAGGTTTCCGTGTAGTTTTGACCTGCATCTATATAAAAAAGAAGCGCGAAACACCTTCATTCGTATAGGGTTTATAGAGATGACGACAGCCCCGACGGTGTTCGCGGGTTGGGTTGAAGAAAGTTCGCCTCGCAGAGGACGATGCTGTTAGGGTCTGAGGCGACAGGAGATTGAAGATGAAATCACGGCGGCGGTTGGAATGCGTTTTCGCAGCGCTGCTGTTACTTACCGTGTTGGCTGGAACAGTCCTGGCGCAGGATCAGGACACTGCTCCGCCACCGGCCAATGTTCCCGTGCAACAAGGCGATCCCGGACAAGGCGCACAGCAGCAGGACCCTCCCGGCCGCGTGGCGCGGGTGGAGTACATGTCGGGCCAGGTTTCAATGCAGCCGGGCGGGGTGAACGATTGGATAGCCGCCAACATGAATCGGCCGCTGACCACCGCTGACCGGGTTTGGACGGATAAAGATTCGCGCGCCGAACTGAACGTGGGCGACGGCTTCATCCGCATGAACTCGGAGACCAGCCTGACGTTGACCAATGTCAGCGACGGCACGGTTCAGATGGAACTGGATCAGGGGACCTTGAGCCTTACGGTTCGCCATCTGGAAAAAGGCGAAGTCTACGAAGTCGATACTCCCAACTTTGCCTTTACGGTGATGAAGACCGGCGTATACCGCTTCGATGTGTATCCCAGTCAGGATGAAAGCTGGGTGACGGTGCGCAGCGGTTACGGCGAGGCGACCGGCAAAGGACAGGCCGTGCGCGTGAACTCCGGCATGCAGATCCGCTTCCGCGCCGACAATTCTCTGCAGCACACCGCCTATGCCGCGCCCGCTCGCGACGGCTTTGAAGACTGGGCCCAGGTACGCGACAAGCGCCTCGACGATTCAGTCTCCGCCCGGTATGTTTCGCCGGGCGTGATTGGCTATCAGGATCTCGACGCCTACGGTCATTGGGACAACGCGCCAACCTACGGTGCGGTGTGGGTGCCGAATTCCGTGCCTGTGGGATGGGCGCCGTATCGCTATGGCCACTGGGTGTGGATTGCTCCCTGGGGCTGGACTTGGGTTGACGATCAGCCTTGGGGATTCGCTCCCTTCCACTATGGCCGCTGGGTGTATTACGGCGGAGGCTGGGGCTGGGCGCCCGGTCCGTACGGCGGCTACTGGAATCCGTACTATGCGCCGGCGCTGGTCGGTTGGGTCGGCGGCGGCGGCGGCGGCGGATTCGGAGTGGGCTTTGGCGTTGGCTGGGGCGGAGGCTGGGGCTTCGGCATCGGCGTAGGCTTTGGCTGGTATCCGCTGGGCTGGGGTCAGCCGTTCTATCCCCGCTATTGCGGATGGGGACATGGTGGTTGGTATCGCGGCGGCGGCTACGTCAGCAATGCGTACCTCCGCAATGTCAACATTACGAATACGCGCATCACCAACATCAACAATATTACTAACAACTACTACCACAACAATTTCGGCAACATCCACAATACCGATCCGATTATCAGAAACGGGGTGACGTCAGCGTCCCGGGCGGCTTTCACTTCGGGAGCGGCGGTCAACAAGGTAGGTGGAGCTGTACCAGCCTCCGCACTTGGCAAAGCACAGCCCTTGAGTGCAGCTAATATTAACCCGACCAAATCCTCGGTCCTGGGTGGACAAACGCCGCGCACCAGTGGTGTTCCAGCCTCGACGGCTGGTCGCGGCGTGGTTACCAACGCACGGCCGCCTGCCGGACCGGCAAGGTTCGGCGGCAACGAAACGGCTGCATCGCACGCCAACAGCGCTCCCACCGCAAACCACGGATTGAACACGGAAGCGTCGCGTGGAACGGCTGGCAACCCTGGAGCGCAAAATGCTAGCCGGTCACCGGTCGGCGGCAACAATGAAATCGCCCACACTACTCCTCCTGCGAATCCTGCTGGCGCCGGACACTATGTTCCGCGTCCGCCTTCCGCGGGTGGGATGGCCCCTCATGGTGCGACGTCTCCCGCCATGAACACCGCCGGTGCTTCCGGTCACAACGTTCCTCGTCCACCCGCGAGCAATGACAGTTTTGCGCACCCGAACGGGAAGACCACCTATGGTCGCCCGACGACGAACACGGCACAGAACAATACCGCTGGTGTGAACAACAACCAGCATTACGGGACGAACAACTCCGCGCCGCGTCCGTCGCAGACCACTCCTCCGGTCCGTTCGTCGGGAACGCCGCAATACTCCAACCCGTCGTCCCATCATTCAGCTCCTCAGGGGTCGCACGGCGGCAACTCCTCGAATGGGCACGGCTCAACGACTTCGGCTCCGCGGCCTCCGGCCGGGTACTCGTATCACGCGGCTCCGACCTACACCGCGTCCTCGGCGTACGGCGCGAGCCGTCCGTCGTTCGGTAACTCCTACGGCGGCAGTCGCAGCTCGAATCCCAGCTCGAGCTACAGTGGCGCTGGCCGCAGTTCGTATCCCGGCTATGGCTCTGGCCGCAGCTATAGCGCCGCTCCGACCTATTCTGCTCGCAGCTATGGCGCCAGCCCGGCATATTCGGGCCGCAGTTCAGGCTCGTATTCGGCGCCCCACTACTCCGCCCCGCATTATTCGGGCGGCGGCAGCAGCGGCGGCTACCACGGTGGCGGTGGCAGCTCCCACAGCAGTGGCGGAGGAGGACACTCGGGCGGCGGACACGGACACTAAGCCGCGATTAGAACTTAGCAACCTGGGCGGCTGGCAACGGCCGCCCGTTTTATTGCTCCGCCAGTGGGCTGTCTGTGCCGGGTGGCCGTGTCGGCTGTGACGTCTGAACGTCGCCAAACCGGCTTGCAGCTTATAATCGAAGCGTGACCTATTCCGCTATCAAGAAGGTAGCCGAGGCCAACTTCCCCACCCGCTGGGGACAGTTTCGTATCTACGGCTTTGAAGCTGATCTGCACTACCCGGCGAACGGCTCGTCGGCTGGCGCTAACGGGCAAGGCACGAGTGAGGCTGCCAAGGAAGCCGCCGTGGCTCTGGTTATGGGCGACATCCACTCCGCGCCTCCGCTGGTACGCATTCATTCGCAATGCCTTACCGGAGACGTCTTTCACTCCATGCGCTGCGACTGCCGACAGCAACTGGAGCTGGCGCTGTCCATGATCACCGAGGCTGGCGCGGGCGTCCTCATCTATGAGCAGCAGGAGGGCCGCGGTATCGGGCTAATGGCCAAGCTGCAGGCTTACGAACTGCAGGACAAAGGTCTCGACACGGTTGAGGCCAACAATGAGCTCGGCTACGACAATGACTATCGCCAGTACAAGCTGCCGGCGGAAATGCTGCGCCAGCTAGGGGTGAAGGAAGTCCGCCTCATCTCCAACAATCCCGACAAGGTCGCTGCCCTGGAGAAAGCGGGGATCCAGGTGGTGGAGCGCGTCTCCGCCGAAGTCGAACCCTACGAATTCTCGGAGAACTACCTGCGCACCAAGAAAGAGAAGATGGGGCACTTGTTCAGCGGGTGGTAAGAACTCCAGTCAAGTTGCGAGCGTTGCGGGTTTCCTTACAATGGACGCAGTCCTAAGAAGCCCAGACGTTGGTTCAGCAATCGTCGATCCACGTACGCACTATTTTCTAAGAGCTGCTGAAAGACCGCTCGCAAGTCAGCCACATAACCTCGCGTATACGCAATCTCCAGCAAACCGACGCTGCCCCGAACTTCCAGCCCTACCGATCTCGCTAATCTGCGAGCGTTGAAATCATCCAGTAGAATGATGTCGGCGCCGAGCTCCTGCGCTAGCAGAATCGAGCTGAGTTCGCCAAGTCCGAGGCTGAACTTCTGCCGATTCTGAGCTAGGGCCGTCGGATTGCTCAGGGTCTTGACCTCGATCCAACTGGCTTGCTCAACCTCCGAGGCTCCGGGGAGTCCCACACCCGCCACTACGACCTCGTGGTGCACTTCCAACGAAATGTGGAGGTACGAATAAAGCTTTTCAAGCAGATGGAAGCAAGACAGTTTCGCGAACACAATCAAAGGAGAAGAATCGGCAACGACCAGTCACGCGCCGGGCCGCTCAGACGAACGGCTTTCCTCATCCAAGTCTTCACGGCTATATTGCAGGGGAGGAACAGAATGCTTGGCCGCGAAATCCATGAACGCAGCCAGCGGCGTTTGGGATAGTTCAGCAGCCCGGCCCAACGAAACCTTCTGTTCGCGATACAGTTCCAGCGCCATTAGTCGAGCAGCTTCTTGCGCCAGGTCGCCCTGCTCCAGGTCTGCTGCTTCTAGAAGTGCGGTAGGTAATTCGAGGCGCACTGTCTTCATGTAGCAAAGTTAGTCGATTTCGACTTATCTGTCACCTGATCCGACGTGGACATGGATCGACAACAGTGTGTCAACCTTCGTTGTCGAGAACAGTTGTGATTAGCGCTTCAGTTCTCCCGCTAAGGCTGCAATATTCTTCGCCGGCAAATTCTCAATGGCCGCTTTGGCCAGCGCCACATACACTTCCCTCGCCTCCGGCAGCTTTTTCAACTCGGCCAGATGTTTGCGCACGGTCGCGACGTCGCCGCGCACCAGCGGCCCGCTGAAGGCCGACGCGGCATCGCTCTTCAGATAGTTATGCAGGGTCTGCCACAGCAGCGGCACCATGATCGGCTTAATGTCCTGCTTACGTATCCCGGCCGCTCGGGCTACTTGCTCCAGCGAAGCCATGAGCGCAATAACCAACGGTGAAGCGAAGCTCCCGAAGACGTGATACAGCACCTTGTTCTGCTTCCTGATAGAGAAGGCTTCTCCGCCCAGACGCTCGACCACCGTCTTAGCCACGCGCACAGCCGCTGTGTCGCCTTCCACGGCAAAGGCTACTCCTGCCATCTGCGGCACACCCCCGCGCACGAAAGTCATCATGGGATGCACCGACGCCACGCTCGCGCCCTTTTCCCGCAAAGGCGCAAGCTCGTCGCTGGTGAGCGCTCCACTGGAATGCAAGACCACCTTCTGTTTCCATTCCTGAGTTGGCGCCAAGGCCCGGGCCACAGATGCGATGGCATCGTCGGGGACTGTGATCCAGACAACGTCCGTATCGAGCGGCTGCTTTCCCAGTCCGACCAGGCGAGCCTGCACCTGTCGCGCCAGAGCTTGCGCCGAGCTGGTCGTGGAGCTTTTCTTCCGTACGGCAATGAACTTCACGGCGTATCCTGCCGCAGTCAAAGTCGCAGCCAGCGTGCTGCCGAGATTACCCGGCCCAACCATACTGATCGTTAGCCGGCCGGCGGAGTGCTTTCGTTGGGGCACGGCGGGCAGAATAGCAGATTTGCCGCCATAGGAATCGCCGCCGCGTCTGCCTTATATTGGTAGTCATGCCATCTCCTAAACGTGCAGCCCGTCCATCCCCGTCCGCCAAATCACCTCGAGCCGCCAAAAAAAAAGCCGGACTAAAGATCGTCTCCTCCAAAGTCGTCTACCAGGGGCCGGTCTTCCGCGTGACCTCAGACCGGGTGCAAGAGCCGAATGGGATCACCGCCCAGCGCGATGTGGTCCGCCATTCCGGATCGGTGGTCATCCTGGCAGTCGATGAATCCATGCTGGAACCGCGCGTCCTGCTGGAACGCCAATACCGCTACGCCGCACAGGATTATCTCTGGGAGCTGCCGGCCGGGCGTATCGATCCCGGCGAAACGCCGCTTGCCGGAAGCAAGCGCGAGCTGCTGGAGGAAACCGGATACCGCGCCCGGGAGTGGAAGCGCGCTTTGTCCTTCTACGCCAGCCCCGGATTCGTCGATGAGACTATGACCATTTATCTGGCCCGCGGACTTACTTCCGGCCAGGCTCAACCGGAAGCGGACGAGTGCATCGAATACGAACTCATAACGCTGACCCGAGCTGTTGAAATGGTTCTTTCGGGCAAGATCCACGACGGCAAAACTATCGCTGGGGTGCTATGGCTGGCGGAATGGTTAAGGCACGCTTGATGACAAACCTATCCAAAAACCCAACCAAAATGGTGGCACCAGCTATATACTCTGTTGACAACACCACTTACCGGGAGCAGACTTGAGATAAGTAGTTCAAGCAGGCTCCGACCACCGTGCCAATGGTTCGCGCTGGCTTTCGCCATTTCCAGACTTTGGCTTCTGGGCTCAACCTGATTGACTCAAATTAAGACCGGCACCCTCGGGGGTGAGGGTGCTGATGGGCTTTGCCCGGAGGAAGAACGCACGTGAGACTGAAAGGAACCGTGAAGTGGTTCAACAACGCAAAAGGCTTTGGCTTTATCGGCCGTGAGGATGGCAGTGCGGATGTGTTCGTGCATTACAGCGCGATCAGCACTGAGGGTTACAAAAGTCTGCAGGAGGGCGATCAGGTTGAATTCGAGATTGTCGAAGGTCAAAAGGGGCCCCAGGCCGGAAACGTCACCAGGGTCCAGTAAAACTGTCCTGCCCTAATACCATAAGCCCAGCCCCCAGGTTGGGCTTTTTGCGTTTTGGGAGTCGTCACCAACGCGAAGTCTCAGGATCCCTTGTGATATGGCCTCATTGTTCACGGCATCTATCTGTGGAAAGCCCAACTTCCGGGATGCTGGTTTAGAAGGTGACCACTCACGGGCTAGTATCTATAAAACCCGCACCCGGTCTTTCGGCCGAGCCTGCCGAAACGATCGGTTGACAAAAGCACCTCCTCCAAGGTTGGCTAGATCGGGATTCACCACCGATATAAACTTGCGCCCCAAGTCCAGCCTGCGCCAATGGACACCAGCAAAACTAGATCGCCTTCGTGAAGAAGACCGCGCCGGTTTATCTGGTCGAGAAGCAGCGGAACCGTGGCTCCTGCGGTGTTGGCGTACGACTCCAGGTTCGTCTGGATCCGTGAAAAAGGGATGTTGAGTACTTCGGCGATGCGTTTCAGGACGCGAGCTGAGGCCTGGTGCGGAACGATGATCGAGACGTCTTCTAGTCCCAACCCGTTTATGCGGAGAATCTCCAGAATGCACTCGGGCACCGCGGCTGTAGCCGCCTTAAAAACCTCCTTGCCATTCATTTTGTAGTAGGCGTCCCCTGAGTAAACCGTGAAATGGTCCGCTCCCTCGCCCTCGGCGAGGAGAATGCTCGAAAAGAGCCCATTCTCCCGATCCTTCCTTTCGAGGACTACCGCACCGGCAGCGTCTCCAAACACGACGCAGTCGCGATGGTTCCAGTCCGTGACCTTGGAGAAGGTATCGGCACCGATCACCAGCACACGCTCGTACATGCCATTCTGGATGAATTGGCCGGCGATCGTGGCGGCGTAAACAAATCCGGCACAAACCGCCGCCACATCGAAAGCCGCACAGCGGTTGCGAATGCCCATCTTAGTCTGTGCAAGACATGCCGAGGAGGGCATCTTGCGGTCGGGAGTTGCGGTGGAAACGATGATCAATTCAATGTCGTTGGGTTCGAGTCCCGCCGCTGCGATTGCGTCCAGTCCGGCCCGAGCAGCCAGGTCCGACGTGTATTCGTCCGGTTCAGCGATGTGCCGCTCGCGAATCCCCAGCGTGTCAACCACCCACTGCGGAGAGGTTGGCAGGTTTGCCAGAACTTCTTCGTTGGTCAGAATCTTGGACGGAACGTAAGAACCGGTGGACTTGATGCGAACACTATCGAAGTGGCAGTTTCGGCTGGTCATTCCGCCCTCCAATCCCGCGAACAGAAAGAGATCGCGGAGGTGAATTCACAGCAAGGGCGCTTCTACCGTTCAACTTGCTTGTTGGAAGCGCGCCGATGGGGGCGCAAACCTATGCCGCAAAGTTGGTGATTCTATCCTTTGCTATCGTCTCCCCTAGCTAAGAGCGTTTCCGTGCATTGAGTCACCGTACCGTGTGATCTTTGACCGGGGCCGGGTGCCCCCACTCCTGCCTGCTTTTGGAATCAGTGCGAACTGAGATACTAAGACCACAGGATCGGGAGGCTTTAGTCGGGTAGACTCTCAATTCTCGACACATTCGAAAATCGCCAATGTGTGGAACACCGGGCGAGACCTGGGAGCTGAAACTCTAGATTCTTGGCTGCGCATGCTTAGGGCAGAGGGCAGTATCGTAATTCGCCGAGCGTCTGCGGCCGACGCCCGAGGCATTCTGGAATGTCTTGCCGCAGCTTTTGAGCCGTACCGCGCCAGCTACACTCCAGACGCTTACCTCGACACTGTGCTGACAGAGGAAACAATCCTGCAGAGGCTGAAATCCATGCAGGTGCTGGTTGCAGTAACTCCAGATGAGGAGGTGGTTGGCACCCTGGCATGCTTGCCATCCGAAGGTGGCGAGGGCCATCTGCGGGGCATGGCTGTGCTGCCGGAGTGGCAGGGCCGGGGGCTCGCGGGAAAATTGCTGGATACCGCAGAAGCCGAACTCCTCAACCGAGGTTGCTCGCGTATCACCCTCGATACCACGGAGCCCTTAGGTCCCGCGATCCGATTCTATGAAAGCCACGGCTATCGCCGTTCTGGCACGATCACAGATTTCTTTGGAATGCCGCTCCACGAATATGCGAAGGACTTAGGCGTCGTACGTGACGCCGGCTGAAGCCGGCTCCGGAAGTTGAAAAGAAGCCTCAGCGCGGACCTGAAGTTCCACTCCGCCCGAACTTAGCGACAGGCGACCACACTACACGAAATGCAAATGGCCGAGAGCGCAGAGCAGCTCTTCTACGCTCCGCAGCACTTCTTGTACTTCTTGCCGCTGCCGCAGGGACACGGATCGTTGCGGCCCACTTTATCTCCCCGCACTACCTGCTGTACGGTACCCGCTTCACCCGCTCCGGCCATACGAGCCTGCTCCAGCTCGCGACGCTTGCGACGTTGAAAGGCTTCTTCCATGTCGTCCATGGAAGTCACTGCACGGTTTGACCGCCGCGGAGACTGTCCGTTGCCGCCGCCAGCCGCCGGCACGGGTACACCACCAGCCAACCCGGTGCCTCCGTCGGTCGGTCCGCCGCTGGTGTAAAACGCTGCACCTTCGTCGCGGCGCTCGATCACCTGCATGAGATACAGGTAGCGGACGGTTTCTTCCTCGAAGCGCTCCATCATGGCTTCGAACATGTCGAACGACTCGCGCTTGTACTCCACCAGCGGATCGTGCTGACCGTAGCCGCGCAGGCCGATGCCTTCGCGCAGATGGTCCATCGACAGCAAGTGGTCTTTCCACTGCTGGTCGAGCACGCTCAGCATGATGATGCGCTCGTGATGGCGCATGGCATCGGGGCCGATCAACTGCTCTTTGGCGTCGTAGCGCTCTTTCAGTTTGTCGAAGATCGCGTCGCCGAGTTCCCCGCGGTTCAGTTTGTCAGCGTCAACTCCTTCGGCCGCAATATCCACCCCAAAGCGGGTGAAGACCTGGTTCTTCAGGCTCTTGATGTCCCAGTCTTCGGCTCGGGTATCTTTACCGGCGTATTTGTCGAGCAGACCGCCCAGAATGTCGCGAACGTAGTCTTCGAGGATCAGCTCTTTCTGGTCGAGTCCCTCCAGCAGTTGCCGGCGCAGTCCATAGACCGCCTGGCGCTGCTTGTTCATCACGTCGTCGTATTCCAGCAGGTGTTTGCGGGCTTCGAAGTTCTGGCCTTCAACCGCCTTCTGCGCGGCTTCGATACGCCGCGTAATCAGCTTCGACTCGATGGGCACGCCCTCTTCCATGCCCAGCCGCTGCAGCAGGTTTGAGACCCACTCCTTGGCGAAGATGCGCATCAGGTCATCTTCCAGCGACAGATAGAAGCGCGAAGCGCCGGGATCACCCTGACGGCCGGCACGGCCACGCAACTGGTTGTCGATGCGCCGCGCCTCGTGACGTTCGGTTCCGAAGATAAACAAACCGCCCGAGTCCAATCACCTCGTCGTGCTCGCCGTCGGTGAATTGCTTGAAGCGCTGGAAGGTTTCATTCCACTTGGCGGTGTCGACCTTATACTCGTTGCCGCCGTAGTAGAAGTAGGAGATGCTGGGATCGTCGGGCTTGGCCGAAACTTCACCGGCCACAACTTTCAACTGCTGCGCCAGCCCTTTCTTCAGGCATTCCTGCTTGGCCATGAACTCGGCATTGCCGCCCAGCAGAATGTCGGTGCCGCGGCCGGCCATATTGGTGGCGATGGTGATCGCGCCCTTTGCGGCCGGCCTGGGCCACGATCTCGGCTTCCTTCTCGTGATACTTCGCGTTCAGAACGACGTGCTTAATGCCCTTCTTCTTCAGCAGATCGGAGAGCCGCTCCGATTTCTCCACCGACGTGGTACCAACCAGCACCGGCTGCCCCGTCTCGGCTATCTTCTGAATCTCATCGGCTGACGCGAAAAACTTTTCCTTCTCCGTGCGGTACACAACATCAGAGTTCTCGACACGCAGCAGCGGCTTGTTGGTCGGAATCACCACGACTTCGAGCTTGTAAATCTTGTCGAACTCGGCCGCTTCCGTCTCAGCTGTACCGGTCATTCCGGCCAGCTTCTTGTACATGCGGAAGTAGTTCTGGAAGGTAACGGTGGCGAGCGTCTGGTTCTCACGCTCGATCTTCACGTTCTCTTTGGCTTCCACCGCCTGGTGCAGGCCATCAGACCAGCGGCGTCCCGGCATCAGGCGGCCGGTGAACTCGTCGACGATCAGGACTTCGCCGTCTTTCACCACATACTCAACATCGCGCCGATACAGCGCGTGCGCTTTGATGCCCGTCTCCACGTGATGCTTCAGGTCCCAGTTCTCGGGATCAGCGATGTTGCCGATGCCCAGCAACCGCTCCACCTTTTCCCATCCCACGTCGGTAACGGTAATGGTGCGATGCTTTTCGTCGACCACGAAGTCGCCGGTCAGGACCTTGTCCTCGCCCAGACCCTTCTCGATCTCCTCGCCCTGCTCCAGTTGCGGGATGATGCGATTGACCTTGTAATACTTGTCCGTCGACTCCTCGCTCTGTCCACTGATGATGAGCGGCGTCCGGGCTTCGTCGATCAGGATGGAGTCCACTTCGTCGACGATGGAAAAGTTATGTCCGCGCTGCACGCAGTCGTTCAAGTCGAACTTCATGTTGTCGCGCAGGTAATCGAAGCCGAACTCGTTATTGGTTCCGTAGGTGACGTCGGCAGGCGTATGCCTCGCGCCGCTGGCGGTCGTCAAGATCATGGACGATGACACCCACCGTCAGTCCCAGGAAGGTATAGAGCTTGCCCATCCATTCCGAGTCGCGCTTGGCCAGGTAATCGTTCACCGTGACCACGTGAACGCCGCGACCGGAGAGCGCGTTCAGGTACACCGGCAACGTCGCCACCAGAGTTTTACCTTCACCGGTCTTCATCTCGGCGATTTTGCCCTGGTGCAGAACGATGCCGCCCACCATTTGCACGTCGAAATGGCGCATCTGCAGCACGCGCCAACCAGCTTCGCGAACCACGGCAAAGGCCTCCGGCAGAATCTCGTCGAGGGCTGCCTTCAGCTCCCGGTCCTTCTCGTCAGCATCTTCGATGGGGTCAATGCGTTCCCGAATGCGCTGGCGAAATTCTTCGGTTTTGGCGCGCAGTTGCTCGTCGGTAAGCTGCTTGATTGCCGGTTCGAGCACATTAATGCTCTCCACCAGCGGCATAATGCGCTTGATCTCGCGTTCGTTACTGGTGCCGAAAATCTTGGCGGCGACTTTGTTAAACAATGCTCTATTCCTTGAGGGACGGTGGTTAGGAGCGCAGGTCCGCGAGCGGAGATTCACCCCGGCCAGATACACCTCACCCATTAGAAGGCTACCACATTGGATGCCCGCTGGCCGACAGAGTCGCACATCCGCAACGGCCTGCGGATGTTACAGTTTGCCTCCCCGCGGCAGGCAATTCCCCGGTAGCGATTTCCAGACAGTGCGCCGGCGAAAATCATTTGGCTCGACTGCGGGATCCGAGCCTCGCAGACCCCCTCTTCCGGTAAACTAAAGAATTGTGCGCATCCTTACCCGCTACATTCTGAAGGAGGTCAGCTCGCACGCTCTGCTGGGCGTGGCGCTGTTCACCTTCATTATCTTCATGCGCGATTTAGGGCGCTTGCTGGAATTGATCGTCCGCAATAGCGCCCCCCTGCCCAGTGTGGCGGAGATCTTCCTTTACACCCTACCCGAGACCTTCACCATCACCTTGCCTATGGGCGTACTGGTCGGCATCCTGGTTGGCCTCAGCCGTATGGCCGCCGATAGCGAAGTCACCGCCATCCGGGCCAGCGGTATGGGCGTCGGGATGTTTGTCCGGGCGATTTCCATCTTTGCGATCGGTGCGCTGATGCTGGGCCTGTTCAACAGCATCGTGGTCGCGCCCAAGTCGGCGAGCGCGCTCGATCGTTTGCAAGACCGCCTGAAATCTTCGCAGGCATCCTTCGAAGTGCAACCGCGGGTGTTCTACGAAGACTTCAAGAACATCGTCTTGTATGTGCAGGACGCGATTCCCTCCAATGGCAGGGCGCTGTGGCGGGGCATATTCCTGGCCGATGTCAGCGACCCGGCTTCTCCCAAGGTTACCTTGGCGCAGCGCGGCGCCCTGATCAGCGATTCGCCCAAGAACCTGCGCTTTCATTTGGAAGACGGCACCCAGCAGGAGATCGTACCCAAGGCCAAAGATCAGTACTCCATCACCACCTTCGACAACACCGATATCCCCATCGACGTACCGGGCAATGATGAGCATCCTCATGATCTGCTGCCGGTGCCGGAATTAAGTCTGCATAGCCTGCTCAGCAACGCCGCTCGCGAGCGCCACGCGGCCGAAACCGTCAGGCTTTCCGATCCCGGCAGCTACACCTACGACCTCATCAAGGCGCGGTATTACGAGATCGAGTTCCATCGCCGCTTCGCGCTTCCTACAGCTTGCCTGGTGCTGGCGATGGTGGGCATCCCGCTGGGACTGTCGGCGCGCAAAGGCGGCAAGAGCACCGGTTTCGTGCTCACTATTCTGCTGGTGGTGGTGTATTACTTCTTCTCCATGATTGGGGTGCAGATGGCGCGCCAGGGAAAAATGTCTCCCTGGTTTGGCGCCTGGATGGGCAACATCTTCTTCTTTGTTTGCGGACTGATCCTGCTGTGGCGGGTAGACCGCATGCCGATCGAGATCGCCAATCTGACGGCGGGATGGAAATTACTGCTGCAAAAACTGCAATCGATAGGCGCCCGGCGGAGACAGTTTGCCAGCGCCCGGATTTCCGCCGAGTCGTCACAACACCGGCGTCGCTTCAGCGCGCGTTTTCCCTTGATCCTCGATGACATGATCCTGCGGGATTTTGCGCTGTATCTGACGTTGATCCTGGCCACCTTCCTGGTGCTCGCGCTGGTCTTCACCTTCTTCGAGTTGCTCACCGACATCGTGCGTAACAAAGTGCCTTTCATCATGCTGGCCGAGTATCTCTGGAACCTCAGCCCATCGCTTATCTACCTGATGGCTCCCATGGCCGTGTTGCTGGCCGTGCTGATTACCTTCGGCCTGATGGAGAAATCCAGTGAGCTGATCGCGATGAAGGCGTCGGGATTCAGCATTTATCGCGCCACCCTTCCCGTCATTGTCATCAGCGGACTGTTTGCCGTCAGCTTGTTTATCTTCGATCAGCTTTATATCCCCCACACCAACCGCCAGCAGGAGATCCTGCGCAACGAAATCAAGGGCAAGCCGCCGCAGACTTATCTGCAGGCCGATCGCAAGTGGATTTTCGGGCAGAACAACGAAATTTATTACTACCGGGTATTCGATCCCGACCTCAACACCTTCGGCGGAGTCTCCATCTTCGAGTTCGATCCCAACACGTTTCAGCTGACCCGCCGCATCCATGCCGAACACGCCCGCTGGGAAAGCCGCCTGCAGAAGTGGGTGTTCGAACAAGGCTGGGTGCGGAGCCTGCATGGCGCGTCGATCCAGGATTACCGGACGTTTGACGTGGCTACCTTCAACGAGTTGCATGAGGATCCCAGCTACTTCAAGAAGGAAGTCAAGCAATCGTCGGAGATGAACTACGATGAGTTGCGCCGCTACATCGAAGACCTGCAGCAAAGCGGATTCGATACGGTAAGGCTGAAGGTGCAGTTGCAGAAGAAGATCGCTTTCCCCCTGATCACGCTGGTAATGGCGATCCTGGCGATTCCGTTCGCGGCCTCCGGACGTCGCGGGGGCGCCCTGGTCGGAGTCGCAGTCGCGCTGGGAATCGCAATCGTCTACTGGGTGACCTCGGGCTTGTTCGAGGCCATGGGCGACGCGAACCAGCTTCCGGCAATCATGGCGGCCTGGGCACCGGATATTATCTTTGCCCTCGCCGGTGGTTATTTGCTGCTACGGGTACCGACGTAAGGCAGCAACTAGTTGCGAGCAACTAGCAACCCGCTGAATGAAGTAAGCGGATATGGCCGTCGTGAGAGCCGCAAGGGTTGGGCGGGAGTCCCGTAAAACCGGCGTACCGTTCTAAGGACGTTGCTCGAATCTGACACGTCGTTGCGACCATCCAATCGCCTGGACTCGCATCGCCGCAAGATTGCTAGTTGCTAGTTGCTAGTTGCTAGTTGCTGATGGCTGAGAGCTGACGGCTGAGAGCTGACGGCTGATAGCTAACATGTTCAAGAATCTAAGCCCGCTGTTTCCCTATCTGCGCAAATACCGCTCGACGTTCATCATCGGCGCTTTGTGCGTGCTGTGTAACAACGGCGTCTGGATTCTGTTCCCCCTGGTCATCCGACGGGCAATTGACGATCTGAATCGCGGCGTTACCCACCACAAGCTGTTGACTTACTCTCTGGAACTGCTGGCCGTGGCCGGCGCCAAAGCAATCTTTCAATATCTGACTCGCTGGATCCTCATCGGCGTCTCCCGCGAAATCGAATTCGACCTGCGCAACGACCTATTCGCCCATCTCGAGCGGCTTTCCTACGGCTTTTATCAGCGCACCCGGACCGGCGACATCATGGCCCGCGCCACCAACGATCTGAACGCGGTACGCATGCTGGTCGGCCCGGGCATCATGTACACCGCCAACACCATCGTTTTTACCGCCGGCGCGCTGATTTTCATGCTGAGCATCAGCCCCAAGCTCACCCTCTTCGCCTTCGCTCCTTTGCCCATCTTCAGCATCGTGGTGCAGTACTTCGGCGCCCGCATCCATGAACGGTTCGAACGCATTCAGGCGATGTTCTCCGACATTTCGGCGCGCGCGCAAGAAAACTTTTCCGGCGCCCGGCTGATTCGCGCCTACGTGCAAGAAGAGGCGGAGATTGAGAGTTTCGAACGCGACAACACCGAGTACATCGGGCGCAGCCTGAAGCTGGTCCGGCTGATGGGCATGTTGTGGCCCACGCTGGAATTGCTGCTGGGCGTCGCCATCGTCATCGTGCTCTGGGTTGGCGGCCGCGAGGTGCTGCAACATCATATTACCGTTGGCAGCTTCGTGGCCTTCAATACCTACATGATGCAATTGATGTGGCCGATCATCGCACTGGGATGGGTCATCAATATTTTTCAGCGCGGCACTGCCTCGGTGCTCCGCATCCAAAACATCTTGTCGGAGCAGCCCGAGATTACCGACGCAACCGTCCCATCCAGCGGCGCTCCGCGCGACGTTCGCGGCGACATCGAGTTTCACAATCTCACCTTCCATTACGGAAACACAATCCTGGCGGCCGAGCGTGGCAATGGTCGGGCCCATGGTGACGAAGAAGTGCTGAAGGGCGTCAGCCTCCGTGTGCCTGCCGGAACGAGCCTGGCCATTGTGGGCCCGACGGGATCGGGAAAGTCGACGCTGGTCTCTTTGATCCCGCGTATTTATGACGCTGAGCCGGGGATGGTGCTGATCGACGGCCAGCCGATCCGCGAATTTCCGCTGGCGGTCTTGCGGCACAATATCGGCTTCGTCCCGCAGGAAACCTTTCTATTCAGCGATACGATTCGTGACAACATTGCCTTCGGCGCCGAGAATGCTACCGACGCGGACGTCCGGCGCGCTGCGGAAGCCGCCAACATCGCCGCCGAGATCGAGAACTTCCCCGACGGCTACAACACGCTGGTGGGAGAGCGCGGTCTGACCCTCTCCGGCGGCCAAAAGCAGCGCACCGCGATTGCCCGCGCCTTAATCCGCAGCCCGCGCATTCTGATTCTCGACGACGCCCTGGCCAGTGTTGATACCCAAACCGAAGACCGCATTCTGAATCACCTGCGCGAGATCATGCAGGGTCGAACTACGATTTTCATCTCGCATCGGGTCTCGACCGTGCGTAACGCTGATCGCATCGCCGTCCTGCACGATGGCCAGATTGTCGAGTACGGTACGCATGACGAGTTGATCGAGCGCGACGGCTACTACACCCAGCTGTACAACAAGCAGTTGCTGGAAGAGGAGTTGGAGACGGTATGAGGTCAGGTGCGCGCGAATCTTGAGGCCCGGGCGATGGTGGAACTGCAAGCGACCGCCGCATTGCGCTGACAACTGATAACTGACAACCGACAACTGCTTTCATGTTCACCGACTCCCACTGCCATCTCGAGAACAAGCGTTTCGATTCCGATCGCGCCGAGGTCTTCGCCCGCGCACGGGAAGCCGGCGTCACGACGATGTTGGCCATCGGCAACGGCGACGGTCCGGGAACCGGCACGCTCGACTGTGCCATCAAACTCGCCCAGCAACAGGACAACGTTTACGCGACGGTTGGCATTCATCCGCACGAAGCCGCGCTCGCCAAGCCAGCCGACTTCGACGAACTGGAGCGCCTGGCGCGCGATCCCAAAGTCATCGCCTGGGGTGAAATCGGACTCGACTACTTTTACGACCACTCGCCGCGCGACGTGCAGCAGCGGGTTTTCGTGCAGCAGATGGAGATGGCACGAGCGGCCACGTTGCCTATCATCATTCACTGTCGCCCGTCCGACAACAGCGAGAACGCCTGGGACGACTTGCTGCGGCTGATTCGCGAGCATTGGGCGTCGAGCGGCCTGAAAGGTGTGTTGCACTGCTTTACCGGCTCGCTCGATCACGCCAGGGCGGCGCTCGATCTTGGCTTCAACCTCTCCTTTGCCGGAAACATCACGTATCCCAAAGCGCAGAACATTCGCGACGCGGCAGCCATGGCGCCGCTGGACCGCATCTTTATCGAGACCGACTCGCCCTACCTCGCGCCCATTCCCCATCGCGGCAAGCGTAACGAACCAGCATTCGTCATTGAAGTCGCTCGCCAGATTAGCCTGTTGCGCGGCATGTCGTACCAGGAGATCGGCCGCCAAACCTCAGGCAACTTCTACAACTTTTTCGGCCTGACCAGCCCAACCGCGGTGCTACTCTCGCCGCCCGGCTAGGGTGCGGCCAATACCTGTTTTGCAGCAGATTCTGCACCTCTCTTGTTACACTGACATTTATGGCTGAATCATTCGACGTAGTCAGTAAGGTTGACTTGCAGGAGGTTTCCAACGCAATTCAACAGGCGCTGAAGGAAATCCACACCCGCTACGACTTGAAGGACTCGAAATCTGACATCAAAATGGACGAGAAGGAAGCGCTGGTGCTCACTTCCGCCGACGACTTCAAGCTCAAAGCCGTGAACGATGTGCTGCAGAGCAAGCTGGTGAAGCGCGGCGTGCCGCTGAAGGCCTTCACTTATGAGGCCATCGAACCGGCCGCGGGTTCGACGGTGCGCCAGCGGGTCACCATGCAGCAAGGCATCCCGATCGAGAAGGCGCGCGAGATCGTCAAGCTCATCAAGAACTCGAAGAAGAAGGTGCAAGCTGCGATTCAAGGCGACCTGGTTCGCGTGAGCGGCAAGGACCGCGATACACTGCAGGAAATCATTGCGCTTCTGAAGCAGAGCGATTTCGGCATCGATATGCAGTTCACCAACTATCGATCTAACTGACGGGGCGAACACGTTTGAATACCGTAACCCGCAATGCCAAGGAAGTTTTTGACCTGTTGCACGACGACCTCGCGGCCATTGAGCGCGAGTTCGGACGTGACACGGTTTCCGGCGTCCGGGCCATCACCGAGATCGGAGAATACCTTCGGGCCGGCGGCGGCAAGCGGCTCCGCCCTGCGCTGCTGCTGCTTTCCTGCAAGCTGATGAACTACACCGGCCAGGGAGCCATCAAGCTGGGCGCTGTAGTCGAGATCATTCACACCGCGACCCTGGTCCACGACGACATCATCGATGAAGCCGAGACCCGCCGCGGTCGTCCCGCCGCCAACACGCAGTGGGGTAATTCGAAATGCGTTCTCGCCGGCGACTGGCTCTACATGCAGGCCTTCAAGATTGCGGTCCAGGAACGCAACTTCCATATTCTCGACGCGCTCATCGATCTGACGCAGGCCATGGTCGAAGGCGAACTCCTGCAGATCGAGCGGCTGGGAAAAGCTATCTCGCTGGACGAACACTTCGAACTGATCTTCCGCAAAACCGCCTGCCTGTTTTCCGTCTGCATGAAGCTGGGCGGAATTCTTGCCGGGGCCAGCGACGCCGACCAGCATCGCCTGGCGGAATATGGTCGCAATCTCGGCATGGCTTTTCAGATTGTCGACGATGTGCTCGACCTCACCGCTTCCGAAGAGGTGTTAGGCAAGCCCGTGGCCAGCGATCTGCGCGAAGGCAAAGCCACTATGGCCGTGCTGCACGCGCTGGAGCGCTGCAGCCCACAGGAGCGCGAAACGATTCTGTCCGTCCTCAGCAATGGCGGTTTCAACGGCATTACTCCAGCGGACATTGTTGCCATCCTGAATCGCCACGGCTCGATCGATGCGGCGTATGCGCTCGCTGTCGACTTCTCCAACAAAGCCCGAGAAGCTATCTGCACCTTCCCTGACTCTGAGATCAAGCGCGTCTTGCTGTGGGTACCCGAATTCGTAGTGCAACGGGAAAGCTAGGTGCCAGCCGTCAGCCACCAGCCACCCTCCTTCGCCGAAGCAGGAAGGGCTGATTCCCCAAGCTGACGGCTGACAGCCTGCTTTACACTTTCTCCATGGCCGCTCCTCAGGAAATCGAAATCAAATTTCTCATCGCTGACTTGAAGGCTCTGGAGAAGAGGCTGCGCGAACAGGGCTTTCGCGAAGAGACTCCCTCCACCCACGAGGTCAACACGCTGTACGATCTGCCCGGGCAAAAGCTGCGCCGCAAGGGAGAGCTGCTGCGTCTGCGCGACTACGGGGGCAAGTGGAAGCTGACTCACAAGGCCAAGGTGCAAGGCGGTCGACACAAGTCGCGCGGCGAACTTGAAACCGGCGTGGAAGATGGGCACACCATGGACGCCATATTGCGTACCTTGGGCTTCTCGCCTTCATTTGTTTATGAGAAGTTTCGCTCCGAGTGGAGCGATGGTGAAGGTCAGGTCGTCCTCGATCACACCCCGATCGGCAACGTCGCCGAGATCGAAGGCAAGTCACGCTGGATCGATCGCACCGCTCGCGCTCTGGGGATCGATGGCAAGAACTACATTACGAAATCGTATGCTGAACTTTTCTTCGATTGGAAACGTAGAACTAAGAGCAAGGTAATGAACATGACGTTTCGTGAGTGCGGAAAGACAGGGGCCAGGGGTTAGTTCGAATAAGAGGTTCGTCGAGGAAAATGCCCAGAGAATCGTGGCTCTCGATGCAAAGTTCCGCGGAAGCCTACGCCGGCTCCGGGGTTTAGACCTTGCCGGGCCTGAACCGGAGCCGGAGCGGCGATCTCCTCAAGCCGATCCTGGAAAAACAAGAGTGTCACGACGGCGTTAGTTTTACACCCTCGCCTATCGCCGATACTCTTTCGGCTCGGGTCCCTTCTCTAAGGTTTCGCGGTCCCAGATCAGACCTTCCCGGCTATAGTTGGCCATCTCGAAATCCTGGGTCAATTCCAGGGCGTCCACCGGACAGGCATCTTCGCAAAGTCCGCAGAACATGCAGCGGCTCAGGTCATAAGTAAAAAACGTGAGCTCTTTGCGGCGGGTTTTCTCATTGCGCTCACTGCCTACAATGATCAGGTGTTCCGGACACGCCAGAGCGCACAAATCGCAGGCAATGCACAGCGTTTCGTTGGTCTCGGGATGATTGTTCAGCCGCGGCGCGCCACGGTAGCGCTCTGCCACCTGCGGCCGTTGCAGCGGATACTGCTCGGTATACACGTTCTTCGGGTCCTGATTGCGGAACGTGACTTTCAGTCCCTTAATCAAGTCCACAAACAACATCTTGCGAAGAACGGTATTCATCCTCGACCCTCGATTTGGGGGAAGTGTAGCACAGCGTCAGGAGGTAAGCGCACCGCCTGGGTGCGGGCTTTTGGCATCGACAATTTTATTTATCCGGCTGCGCTTGAGTCGGGGGCTGGGAATTTCCCTGGCGTCCCAACCGGCAAGTGGCGGAGACATCGCGGACATCCGAAACCTGAACACCATTTTGCACCGGAGCTGTCGATTCCTGGGCTTCGCTGCCATTCGTCTCACCAGCTTGATTTTCCGTACCGGTGATCTCAATCTCATGACCCACTTTCGATTGCAGCAGGTTGTCGCTGCCCATCAGTTTGTATTGCATGCCGTTCTGATCGGTAAGCGTGAAGTTGCCGGGCGAGCCCGTCAGGCAGCCTCGGATCACGGTGCTTTGCGAGTTTGAGGATGCAGCAGCCGAGCGAGGAGGTAGCTCCCGTCCGCCCCGCTTGGCTCCGCTGCCCAGCGTATCCTGCGCGCCGGCCAGGGCTGCGACCAACAATAAGGACGAAATCAGCATAAATATCCTGGTCATGTTCTCGACTCCTTTCGAAAGCTCTTGCGTCCCCTCAGGTGCCCAGCCCATTGCTGAACATCTGTTCGGCTAAGTTATTCTGTAAGTTCGTTTGTTAAATAGTTTAGAACTCCAATCAAGCCGCCGGGTTTCCTGTAAGAGATGGATTGCTCGCCGCCACGGCCCTTCCGATAAACTGGATAAGATGACAACTCAAAACTTCGACTGGTGGAGTTTCGACGCGTACTTGTTCGACATTGACGGCACGCTGGTGAATTCACACGGCCGCGTACATTACGAATCCTTTCATGCCGCCTTGCGTGAGGTCTACGGGTGCGAAGGCCGCATCGATCCCGTGCCCATTCATGGCAACACCGACATCGGTATCCTGCGTGCGGCCCTGGAACACCACGGCAAAGTTCCGTCCGACTTCGAAGCGCGTCTGCCGGCTGCGTTCGAGCTGATGTGCGCGGAAGTGGATCGCAATGCTGATCGCATGAACGTCGAAGCCTGTCCCGCGATCCACGATCTCCTGGCGATGCTTCATCAACGCGGCAAACTGATTGGAGTGGTGACCGGCAATCTGGAGCGGATTGGCTGGCGCAAGTTGGAACGCGCCGGCCTGCGCGAATTCTTCGACTTCGGTTCATTCGACGATCGCTGGGAAAAACGGGAAGACATTTTTCGCCACGGTCTCGAACTGGCACGGAAACTGCGCGGTCCACAAACCCGCGTCTGCTTCATCGGAGACACGCCCAACGATGTGCGGGCGGCCGCGCATCTGGGATTACCGGTGCTGGCGGTCGCTACCGGCATCTTCTCGGTGGAAGAGTTGGCAGCGCAATCGCCCACTTGTTGCGTAAGCAGCTGCGCGGAATTACTCTCTTTGGTCTGACAGGCGACAAGGTCGAGTGCGGTCGCTTACAATTTCCCTACGCATGCGTTTTCTTGCTGGAATATGGCTCTGGCTGGCACTGGCGAGTTTGCTCGCGGCCCAGCAGGCCGCTGCGCCAAGCTCAGCTTCGATCCCGCAAGCAGCACCGGCGCAAAGCGCACCGCAGACGACTACTCCTTCCCCAGATCCGGACACCGCGACAGCATCGGCCGGCCAGACTTCGCCCTCCTCGCAGCAGACCGCGGCTACCAACGACACGCCCACCACGTCGCCGGCAATTCCCCCGCCCACTCATCGCGAGACGGTCGAAGCCAAGCGGCAATTCCAGGCGGGTCTGAAGTTGAAATCGAAAGGCGATCTGGACGCCGCCTTCGACAAGTTCTCCAGCGCCTCTGAGCTTGATCCGCGAAATATCACTTACCTCACCGCGCGCGAGTTTGCCCGCGAAGAATTGGCCACGAACGCCCTTAAGCAGGGCAACAAGGCAATGCTCGATGGCAACGACATTGTTGCCATGGCGGAATTCCGGCGGGCGCTGGAATATGATCCCACCAACGAATACGCTCTGCAGCGGCTACGTGATTCCATTCCTGAGGACCAGCAGCCAACCCAATCGGTCAGCGTGGTCGAGCAGTCTATGCCCATTCAGTTGCAGCCGGCAGCTCCGCATCAGGATTTCCACTTTCGCGGAGACGCTCGCACCCTCCTCACCCAGGTGGCCCATGCTTACGGCATCACCGCCCAGTTTGACGACTCGGTGCAAACCCGCCGCGTACACTTCGACATTCAAGACGTAAACTTTGCCACCGCGATGGAAGCGGCCAACGCCGTAACCAAGACATTCTGGGTTCCACTTTCGGCGAAGCAAATCCTCGTACTAAACGACACGGTGGAGAACCATCGCAACTTCGAGCGTATGGGGCTGCGCACCTTTTTCCTTCCCGAACTGACCGACCAGCAGCTCACGGAAATGACCAACTCGCTGCGCGTGCTGCTGAATCTGCGCTATATCTCGTCGGACAAGGCGGAATCGGCGATCACCATTCGCGCCGAGCTGCCCGTACTGGAGGCCGCGGATCTGCTGATCAAGAGCCTGACCACCGGCCGGCCGGAAACGCTCCTCGACGTTCGGGTTTATGCCGTCAGCAGCAGCGTGGCCCGGCAACTGGGCACGGCTTTGCCTACGCAGTTCACGCTGTTCAATATCAGCCCAGCGCTGCTTGCCGGCCTGGGCGCAAGCGCGAGCAACCTGATCAATCAGCTGATTTCCTCTGGCGGTATCAATCAGGCTAACTCCACGGCCGTCTCGGCATTGCTGGGGCAGTTGCAGAATTCCGCCACCGGTTCTCTGCTGACCACGCCTTTCGTGACCTTTGGCGGCGGGCTCACTCTATTTGGGCTGAATGCGGGCGGAGTGGGAATTACGCCCACCTTCAGTTTGAATGAGTCCGATATTCGCGATCTGGAACACGTGACTTTGCGCGCCTCGCAAAACGATGCTGCGGTCATGAAAATCGGCGAGCGCTATCCTATCGTGAACGCCACCTTCGCCCCGATTTATAACTCAGCCGCGATCTCGCAGGTTGTGGGCAATCAAAGCTATATCGCACCCTTTCCTTCCTTCCAGTTCGAAGACCTCGGCCTCATCCTGAAAGCGACTCCATTTATTCATTACAACCAGGACGTCACCTTGAAGCTGGAGCTGCAACTCCGCTCCCTGGGAACGACCAGCAACAACGGCATTCCCATCATCAACAACCGCGAATATAGCGGCTATATCACGGTGAAGAATGGCGAGTCCAGCGTGGTGACTGGTTTGATTTCGATTGATGACACCCGCGGCATCACCGGCTACCCGTTCCTCGGCCGCGTCCCTGGCCTCAGTTATGCGAGCGCCCTGCACAACAAGAACGTGGAGGACGACGAGTTGCTGGTGGTCATCACGCCGCACATCCTGCGCCTGCCGGACAGAAATTCGTTTGCCGTGCGATTGCCTCCCAACCATTAAAAAGGGCGGCCCGCAGGCCGCCGCTTGGCTCATCCCGGTGAGCTACTTGGAGGGGTTTGCAATCTCGTAATCGACCATCGATTTCACCGCATCGTAGGGTGCGCTGGTATTGGAGAAACCAACCAGCCTGCGCCCATTGACGAAGAACGTGGGCGTGCTGGTCACATCCAGCTTCTCACCTAACGCCATGGAGTCGCGAACCCGCTTCTCCGTTTCCGGCTTGGCAACGCAGGCGGCGACGGCGTCGGGGTCGCCTCCCGAGTCCTTCACGTAGCCCTTGAGCATCTGGTCCACATTCTGCTCGTTGACCTCCGACTGATGGTCGTAAACCGTGGCGATAAACTTCCACACCGCCTCGTTGTTTTGCCGGCCCAGACAGTCCAGGTACTTGGCAGCGGGGAGCGCCCACTTGTGGATCTGCTCCAGCGGATAGTTCTGAAAGATCAGCCTGGCCTTGGGCTCTTCTTCCATCAGTTTGGTGATGTTGGGTTGCGCCGCTTTGCACGCCGGACACTCCAGATCGCCAAACTCAACAATGGTGATCGCCGCATCTTGCGGCCCATGCGACGGACCAGTAGCCGCTTTCAGATCCTGACGCGTAGCGGCAAAAGGATCGGCTCCAAACGGCATCAGGTCGCCGGTGAAGGCATATTTCTGATCGGGAGTAACGTAAATCCGGGTCACCTGCTGGCCTTTGGGCGTGCTAAACACAACCGTTGCCTGGGCGATGCCCGCTGCTTCGGAGGGCTTGATCTCGGCGATCTTCCAACTCAGCTCGCTGTCCCAGCCAAACATTTTCTTCAGAAACTCATTAAAGGTGGCTTCTGAAGGCTGTGACGCACTAGTGGCGCTGGAAGGAGTAGCTGCACTTTTGGCAGGTGGGTTCGACTTGGCCGTGCCCGCGTCCTGCGCAGCACAGCAAATGCTTGCCAAAGCCAGAACGGCGGTTAACATTACAGGTATGCGACGATTCATGGTTCCTTTCGTGGGGAGCAACTAGTAGCTAGCAACAAGTAGCTAGTAACTAGTAACTAGCTAAACCAATCAGCGCGTTTACGACCGGTTGTACATGGAGGAATACTTGTTAACCATCAAGTATTAAAGTTAGTTGGTTTTTGCTAGTTACTAGTTGCTAGTTACTTCTTCCTTACATCTCTTGCCGGGCCGCGATTGGATAGCGCCGGCCAAATCCAAAGGCTTTCTCTGAGATTTTCAGACCGGGCGCGCCTTGCTGCCGCTTGTATTCGCTGCGGTCTACCATACACGCAACTCTACGGACGAGCTCCAGGTTGTAACCATGGGCTGCTGCAATCGCGTCCGGAGCCTTGTTGTCCTCGATGTAGTCTTCCAGGATATTGTCGAGCACGTCATAGGGCGGCAACGAGTCGCTGTCTTTCTGGTCGGGACGCAGCTCCGCCGAAGGCGCTTTATCGATCGTAGCCTGCGGAATCAAGGGTGCTCGCGAGTTTACATAGTTCGCCAGGCGATACACCAGCGTCTTGGGTACATCGGAGATGACTGCCAGTCCGCCGCACATATCGCCGTACAGCGTGCAATACCCCACGGCGATCTCCGACTTGTTTCCCGTGGTCAGCAGCAACCCTCCAAACTTGTTCGACATGGCCATCATCAGCGAACCGCGAATGCGCGCCTGAATGTTCTCTTCCGTGACGTCGGGTTGCCGTCCGGCGAATACTGGATCGAGGCCGCGCAAATAGGAATCGAAAATGTCGCTGATGGGAACCATCTGGAAGGCTATCCCCAGGTTGCGCGCCAGTTGTGCGGCGTCATCGATACTTCCCGGTGACGAGTATGGTCCCGGCATACCGACACCGACTACGTTCTCACATCCCAGGGCATCGACAGCAATGCAGGCAGTCAGCGCCGAGTCGATGCCGCCACTCAATCCCAGCACCGCTCGCCGAAATCCGCACTTATGGACATAATCGCGAGTGCCCAGGACCAGCGCGTCGTAGGCGCTGGCTTCCAGTCTTTCATCGCGAAACCGCATGTCGCCGGTCAGCGACTGCGTATCAAAACAAATCAAATCTTCCTCAAATGACTTGGCCTGTGAAATCACTTCTCCGTCCGGCCCCAGCACCAGGCTGGAGCCGTCGAACACCAGGCTGTCGTTACCGCCGATCTGGTTCACCATTGCCACCGGAACGCGATATTTCCTGGCGATTGCGGCCAGCATATCGTGGCGCAGCTCCCGCTTGCGCAGATAGAAAGGCGATGCCGAAATGTTGAGCACAATTTTTCCGCCCGCCCCGACCAGCTCTTCCACCGGATCGATGCCATAGAGTCGCCGGTCCCAGAAGTGCTTATCGTTCCAGGCGTCTTCGCAAATCGTCAGTGCCAGTTGACTATCGTCGAGTGCCACCAGCTGTTGGCGTTCGGCGGGTGCGAAGTTCCGCATTTCGTCAAAGACATCGTAGGTAGGCAGCAAACGTTTCGACTGTACGAAGGCGATTTTCCCGTCGCGCAGCAGCGCCGCCGAATTCAATACCGATTTGCCGGTGGAGGCGTGGGCTGGAGTCACCAGACCACAGATGACCGCAATGCCTTGGGTCTCGCGAGCAATGATTTCCGCCGTTTCCCAGTTGCGTTTTACGAACCAGGGGCGCTCCACCAAATCCCGCGGTGGATAACCGCAGATCGACAGTTCTGGAAACAGTATGAGTTCGACGCCGCCGCTGCGGGCACGCCGCGCATATTCGATTATCTTGGCCGAGTTACCCGAAAAGTCCCCGACGGTAGTGTTGATCTGGCCGAGTGCAATCCTCACCCTACCAGTGTAAAGGTGCAACCTTGGGTCCGCCAAATCCTACGGGTGGAGCTCTGCCACATTCCAGTGCGGCGGCATGCCCCCGGGAGAATCGGTTGGCGTGGTGTTGCCGGGAGGCGGATACGGGTTATTCGGCATGTTATTGCCCTGCGAATTTTCTGGCTGCTCGCCCGGCCGGCGCAGCGTGGGAGCGTTGGCCGGCTTCTCTTCCGGCTTCTTCTCGGCCACTTCGGTCTCATTCGACTTCAAATCGACTTCCTTCTCCGTGCGAACAATTTTTTGACCGTCGACCGTCATGATTTCCAACCGCGAAACCATCTCGCCCTGGAAGCGCACGAACTGGACCTCCTGCGGCGGAGTACCGTAGATCCACTCTTCGTAGTCTGCTCCGCTGTCATCCTTGTCGCGTATCTTCTTCGGGGGCCGTCCCACGGCGTAAATGACCATCTCACGGTCCATCCCCACCAGTACCTTGTGATTCTTGATTGCGTCCTGCACCTTGGGCGGCAACGTCTTTTCGTAGGCCTCGGCTTCAGTAAGTGCCTTGAAATCGAATACCGGACTCAGCAGGTCGCGCACCTGGTCGCCGGTTAGCTCGGGAATATACTTGTCGAACTCGAGGGTAAGCTGCGAGCCCTTGGCTTCCAGGCTTTGGGGAGCGCCACCCACCGGCGTGGTTGATCCCCCGGCCCCGACCGAGACGTGCTGATACCACTTCTCATGCTTCTTGCCACCGCCATTGATTTCCAGGACAATCGACTTCTCTTTGAGGATGACGTTGGTGATGATGACCCGGTCGCCCGGCTTGGCCGCAAGCCCGTGCTCCGCGATCAAGGCTGCGATCTGCTGATCGGTAGGCGTCACCACTCCGTTCTTGATCTGCAGCCCCTTCTCGCCCATGGGAAAGGGATGGCGCACAAACACTCGTTCCGCGGTGAGATCGCGCATCACTTCCAGCCGGGTTCGCGGCGTCATCTTGTCCAATGGCGAATTGGCTTGCGATTTGGTGTCGTCGGCGCAGACGGGCAACGCCAGCAGCAAGACTGCCGTTGCGAAGAGCGAAAGATAGAGGCGGTTCATGGGAAACCCCGGATTTCCCTAAATTATATGCCTATTCGAGGAGCCTCTGCCGGCTAGGGTCAGCGGAATAAGGACGCGTGCTTTTCGCGCGCCGACGCTAACCCGTCAAACGCAAAAGCGGCGTTTGCTGGGGACCCCGAGGCTCGAATCGGCACGCCCGGATCCCTCACTGCTTAAAAGAGGCTTGCTCAGGATAACAATTCAACTGGCCCGCTGCCCAAGCTACCCCTTGGTATGCGAGAAGCTGTCGCGCACTGCAGGTCGAGGCGCGCGCACGGCAATGGGCTGAGGCAATTTTTCCATGGGCAACGTCCATACGATCAGAATTCCGATCAGGATAGCGCCTGAGCATACGGCGCCGGCTTCCACCCCGTAACTGCCTCCGGTAACCCACCAGGGTCCGGTGGCCGTGGTGCGGGCGTAGACGTTAAAGAATCGGAAACCGCTGACCGGCAGGCCGAAGATTGATCCCAAGGTTGCGTTCCATCCGAAGTGAATACCCCAGGGAAGCCACAAGCGCTCGGGTACGCAGATAGGCCATCGAAAAAGGACGCCGATCAGGATGGTGTTGACGACGCCCCAGCGGCCGGCGCCTGGATTCAACAGATGTAACAGGCCATACAGCACCGAGAAGACCGCAATCGCTCCCATGGCGCCAATTCCCTTTTCCAGGTGCTGGAAGGGATAGCCGCGAAACATCAGTTCTTCCGCCAGAGCGCCACAGAGCAGAACCACGATCACCACACAAACCTTAGGGAAGGATGAGCCACCCATGATCGTAGGCAATTTTGGTGTGACCCCAGAAATGAATAGGAACAACCGTGAGCGCGGTAAGCAGGCATCCGATGGCCGCGCCGCTGACAAATTGCTTCAACCAGCCCTTCACCCGGGGCAGGCCCTGAGCGGCCAGACGATGGTCCTCAATATGATCGCCCACAGTCAGCAACCAGACAAAAATACCGATCAGCAGCAGGCACAACAAGGAACGAAAGACCAGCTCGAAAAGGAACAGACGCGTGCCCACGATGTCGGCAGCGATGTGGCCGGAAATGACAAATGCTATCGCCGACAGAATGGCTGAGAAGACAAAGGCCCAAACTGGCTGTAGTTTTCCCGAGTCGGTGGTGAACATTGATTATGCCTTCACTACTTGCGGTTTCCGGCTTAGGGGGAAGTCAAGTCCCCGGCGGGCCACGGTGAAATCCAGCGGTTGTCCGCCATGTTGGCGTATGGCCTGCTCCACTCGCTGCCGTGTCCCGGGCTGGACCAGGACAATTACACAGCCGCCTCCTCCCGCGCCGCAAACCTTGGCTGCGCGTCCCCCGTTTTGCATAGCCGCCTTAATCAGCTTATCAATTAGTGGGGTCGCGATGCCGGGAGCGTTGGTGCGCCGCAACTTCCATTCCTCGCTCAACAGCTCCTCGACCTCGGCCCACTGCTGATTGGCCAGGGCGCGATGCATCCCCTGTGCAATGCGCGAAATCTCGGAGAAATTGTGAATGACGTGCTGGTCGCCGTTAATGTGTTGCTTGAAGACCTCCCAGTTGTTAATTCCTGACTGCCGCGGTGCACCGGTGTAGAACAAGCACAGGCGCTGGTCAATTTCATCCCAGGCAACGGGAATACTCTCCCGCCTGACCCCGTCGGCGGCGAGATGGATCGCGCTCACCCCTCCATACATTGCAGGATAATAGTCCTGGCAGCCGGTGGGAACACGAATTAGCTGGGCCTCGACATTTTGCGCGATGACGCGAATCTGCTCCAGGTCAATGTCTTGTCCCGCGAAGCTGGCTAGCGCCGCAGCCGTCGCAATCATCAGCGCCGAGGAGCCGGAAATCCCCGCGCCCGCCGGCGACTCCGAAAAGGTCTCCAGCACGAATCCGCCCTGGGGCTGGAAGAAGCGAATCAGATAACCGGCCAGCGCATGCTGGTAGTCCTTGGCCGCCATCAGTTCGTCCAGGCTGACGAAGCTTTCTTCCCGCGACGTATCGTGCGACCGCAAATCGATTCTCTGCCCCGGTTGGGGCGTAATCCGGCACGCTGTCAGTATGCTGAGTGCGACATTAACGCTGACCGCTCCGGGATGAAACAGATACAGCGGCCAGATGTCGAGGGTGCCGCCGGCCAGGTCCGCGCGACAGGGCGCTGTGGTGACAATCGATCCCTCACTGCCTTCCGATATGAATTCCGCAACCGATTGCATTACGATTCAGCCCCTGTCGACAGTTCCCTGCCCGCCGCCAGCACTTCCGTAACAATCTGCTCGACGTCATTGGGTGTAGTACGATGATTGACAAAGCAGGCGCGCAAAGAGAATTTTCCGTGAATGCTGGCGTTCGATAGAAATACTTTCCCACGCCGGACCACGCGTTGCAAAATCTTCCGGTTCAACTCGTCCGCATCGCGCCCCAGTCCCTGCTTGGGAAGAAAGCGAAAACAAACCGCGCTGAGCTTTACCGGCGCCAGCAACTCTAATTCCGGCGCGGCGTCAACCAAACGCGACAATAGCTGGGCGTGTTGCAAGTCGTTTCGGATAGCCTCACGGAACTTGTCGAGCCCGTGATAGCGAAGCGACAGCCAAAGCTTCAGCGCCCGAAAGCGCCGCGACAACTCCAGCGATTCCTCGAAGTAGGCAAAGCTCTCGATCGGATCCTTCTGTAACGATTTGGCGTAATCGCCTGTATGGGAGAAGGCACGGCGGGCGTGGTCTGGGTCGCGATACAGCAGGCAGCCGCAGTCCATCGGCTGATATAGCCACTTATGCGGGTCCAGCGACAATGAATCGGCTTGATTCAGTCCGGCGAATAAGCTGGGCTCGGCAATCGCAGCCAGAGCGCCGTAAGCGCCGTCGACGTGGAACCAGGCCCCGAAGTCGCGGGCAATCGCGCCTAACTCGGCTAATGGATCAATGCTACCCGTCGCCACCGTGCCGGCCGAGCCGACGATAGCGATCGGAGTGAATCCGGATGCGACATCACGCTTCAGCGCAGCACGCAAAAGGTCAGGGCGCATGCGGAAGTCGTCATCGCAAGCGATGTAGCGTAAGTAGTCGCGGCCAATTCCCAGCAGTGCCACTGCTTTGGGAATCGACATGTGTGCTTGCTCGGAAGCATAGACGGTTCCCGGCCGCGCCCCACCTTCATTCGCCGGCAAACGCGACTCGCGCGCCATGGCCAGCGCCATGAGATTGGCGGCCGAGCCGCCTCCCGTCAAACTGCCGCCGAAACCCTCGCAGCCAACCGCCTGCGCCAACCAACCGACGACGGTGCGCTCCAGGGTCACCGCCGAAGGCGCCGATCGCCACGCGGTTACATTCTGATTGAGCACGCTGGCCAGCAGATCGGCCGCAGCGGCTACTGGCTCTCCGGAACCGAACACATACCCGAAAAAGCGTGGACTGTTCGGCCGACAAGCGTCCATTACAGCTCGTAGATCGTCGAGAGCTGATTCGCCTAAGCCATTCGAAGGCAGTGGATTAGACCATAAAGCTTGAGTTTCGCTTCCGGTTATCGGAGGAAAGCTCGGGCGCTCATCGATACTCTGCAAATATTCCAGCGACAGCTCGAAGATGCGGTGGAAAACAGCGCGGTGTTCCTGGTCCGAAAGGGTGAGCGGATTCATGGCCAACGCGTCCGCTGCCACGGACGGGAATTTTCATTGTAGCGCGCCCGCCGGCGGCTCACAGTTCGCGGTAGCTGATCAGCTCGATGCCGGCACGTTGCAACAGCGCTCTCGCTTCGGGCGAGGTCAGCAGACGCAGCTCCTGCTCGCGCGATTGGCGCAAGCGGGTCGACACTCGGTCGAGTTCGGCGTCGTTGTAGCCGGGATGAGTGACCAGCTCCCAAGTGCCTTGGGGAATGCTCGCGACGATACCGGCGAAAAGATCCAGGTCAAGGACGCCGGTCACCAGCACTCCCAGCGAACCGTCCGTGGTGCGCAGTCCGTGAGCGGCTACCTCTCGCAGAAAGCCAGCGGCGAAGCCGCGCAGCACATTCAGTTGCGCAAAGCGCTTCCAGGCCTGCCGGGTCCGGATCAGGCTGCTGAAGGGAAGCGGCCATACCTGGCCAAACGGATTGCGTACCGCCGGAACGTTGCGCGCTCGGGCCGCGCGCAGCAGCGGTCGCAGCACCGCCGGAAACATGTGCGCGTGCTTGTGGGTGTCGAAGTGCGAAACCTGGACGCCGGCCCGCTGGATGCGCTCGATCTGCGCCGTCGCCTCAGCTTCGATTTCCTCGGGGTTGAGCCGGTGGCGCAAGGATGCCATCACGAACTGGTTCAGACTGGTGCGAAACCGGTTGCCGTGGTTTGTGCCAGGTTGCAACAGGCTGGGCACGCGGCTTGCCGATAACACGGGTTCGCCGTCGAGCAATACCACGTGGCAGCCAACGCTGAAGGTACCGCCAGCGGCGGCCCGGGAGCGCGCCATTTCCGCAGCCTGATCAAAGGCGCCGGCGTTAGCCATCAGAGTTGCCGAGCTTACGATGCCAGACTCTTGCGCCTGCACAATGGCACGATTGATCCCCGAGGTCAGTCCAAAATCATCGGCATTGACGATCAATCGGCGCACCGTCTCAGTTTAGCAAGCGGCTGCCCATACCTGCGCAAGGGTTGGCAACACAGCCGTTCACGATTACATGGCGTGGGTATAGCTACTCATCTCATCGATGCTATGTAGCTGAGATTTGCGTCATCTCATCGACGCTATGTAGCTGAGATTTGTATCAGGGCACGTCTTCACAGGCCGCTGAAAAAGTCGGGTTCGACGCGTTTTTGAAGGGGCGCACCTTTAGGTGCGCCGTACAAGGCCTTTATTTTCGTCATTCCTCGTGGGCTTCAGCCCGCGAGGAATCCGCTTTTCTGACTTTTTCAGCGGCCTGTTCAGACGTGCCACAAAGCGGCCCCCTATTACTCGGACTTTAGCCCCCTGAAGGCCCGTTTTGCAGGGGCTGAAGAGACTGTGTCGCAACCGCAAAGACAATTTTCGGATGGAACAAAACTGAGACGCAAGCATTAAACTAGCCGCGCAGCGGCGGCTATGAAGTTAGCCCGGGGCGTGAGCCCCGGGTGAAGTGGGAAATAATCGTGAGCCGCGTAGCGGCGACAGGGGTTGCACCACAGCCTCTGAAGCCCGAACCTCGGTAAGTCGTCGTTCAGCACGACTAAAGGTCGTGCCCTGATACAAACCGAAATCATTTATGAGATGTAGGGATTCGGGGGTGAATTCCGGGGTGACGGATAATCAGCCGCCACCCACGCGGGAGCACTACTAGGCGGTCTTGAGATTGCGAAACGATCGCCGTTCGCCTTCGCCCAGATAGGTCCTGATTTTGTCCAACAGTGCCGGGAACATCTGTTCTTTCGGCAGACAGGCATTCACATCTTTTCCGCCCTCGATGTAGCCGTATCCGGTAATCATGATCACCGGAATTTCCGGGTGAGTGGCATGCACCTGCTTGGCGAGGTCAAGTCCGTTCATGCCTTCCATGCGAAAATCAGTCACCAGAATGTCGAATTTTTCGCGCTTGAATTTGTCCAGCGCGTCCTGGCCGTTGTAGGCGCTCACCGCTCGGTAGCCCTGCATTTCCAGGATCTCGCAGCTCAACCGGGCAAGCACCTCATGGTCGTCTACAAATAGGATCGCCTTCATTCCACACCTGTTTCCTTATCCTGACGCAATACTCTTCGGACTATTAAGGTTGGTTTCCTTAGCGGTGTGAAAAGATGCCCAAGCCCGAAAGTTTCGCCAGCCGCTTCCAGCCGGGACGGCGTCGGGCTGGGTGCGGACGCCAGTGGAGATCGCTGCCGCGCCGGCTCTCAGCGGTCGCGGACCAGCCCGGCAGTTTGACCGCGCCAACCCCGTCATGTACAGTCAAACAGTTGATTCCGTTCTAGTAAGCTCCTTCAGAGCTGTACACCGGGGCGGTTAGCTCAGTTGGTTAGAGCGTCTGGTTTACACCCAGAAGGTCGCAGGTTCGAGTCCTGCACTGCCCACCAATTTATCCGCTGTGAAGTGAAAAGGGGATGGCGGCTCCTCACCCGAGGATGAGCAGACTGCGTCGGGATTCAGAGTTACCGACTCCCTCAGGAGCGAAGTAAGGCATGATCTTGAACACCGTCCCGCATCCGAAGCTCCCCCAGTTGTTAGAGCACTGGTGAATGCCGCCCCAGTAGGTTGTGCCGTAGAGATTGCCGGCGGCATCAGAGATCGGACTGCGAACGGGAATAGCCCCGTCCGCGCCGCCGCGGCCGAAGTTGTGCCGCACCAGCGCTGTCCAGCCTCCGTCCAGGTTGGGCGTTAACTCGAACACCGTTCCCCAGCCAACGTCGCCACCACCGGCTGTGCCATTGAGATTGCCGGCCGCATCGGAAATCAGACCACCGTAGGGATAAGCGCCGTCCGTTCCGCTGCCGAAGCTATGTAGCACTTTCTCGGTCCAGCCTCCGTCCTGCTTTGGCGACAACTCGAACACTGTCCCGCATCCGGCGTCCTGGTCATAGTCCCAGCAGCCGTGAATGCCGCCATAGGTGGTCATGCCGTAGAGATTGCCGGCGGCGTCCATGATTAGGCTGCCTTGGGAAATCCAGTCGACGGCGCCGTTAATCCCGTCCGTGCCGCGGCCAAAGCTGTGCAGCACCTTCTCGTCACTAGCCCAGATGCTCGTCGCAAACAGAACTACAGTGAGAATCGCCAGAGCCGCCTTTAATCGAATGAAAAAGTTTCTTGCCTCGCATGATGAGTCCTCCTGCAGCAGCCGAAGGTGTGATCAACAACCGAAATTGAAAGTTAAGGTGTAACCTTGAATACTGTCCCGCATCCGTTGCCATTGCAGGGGTAAATGCCGCCAGCGCTGGTTGTGCCGTAAAGATTGGCCGCGGCGTCCCAGATCAGCCCGGCGTAGGGCCCTGTCCCGTCTGTGCCCCAAGTGCCCAAATTGTGGAGCGTGTTCTCCGTCCAGCCGCCGTCCGCGTTAGCCATCAACTCGAACACCGTGCCTAAGTTGTAAATGCCCCCATCGTAGGTCGTGCCGTAAAGATTACCGGCGGCATCGAAAACCACCCCAGCGTAAGGATGTTGTCCGTGGGTGCCGAGGCCGAAGTTATGTAATACCTTCTCTGCCCAGCCGCCGCCTACTCTGGGCAACAGTTCGAACAGCGTACCTAAGTTGTGGATGCCGCCATTTACAGTGGTGGAGTAGAGATTGCCGGCGGCGTCCCAGATCAAGCTCGCCGTGGGATTTTGCCCGTCGGCGCCATTGCCAAAGTTGCGCAGCACGAGTTCCGTCCAGCCGCCGTCCGCGTTTGGCATCAACTCGAACACCGTGCCTAAGTTGTGAATGCCGCCATCGTAGGTTGTGCCATAGATATTGCCGGCGGCATCGAAAGTCACACCAGCGTAAGGATGTTGTCCGTGGGTGCCGAGGCCAAAGCTATGTAATAGCTTCTCCGACCAGCCCCCGCGCGCTCTGGGCGTCAGTTCGAATAGCGTACCTGCGCTGTGGATGCCACCATTTACGGTAGTGCCGTAGAGATTACCGGCGGCGTCCCCCATTAGACTAGCCGTGGGGTTTTGCCCGTCGCTACCGTTACCAAAGCTATGCAAGACGAACTCCGTCCAGCCGCCGTCGGGGTTAGGCGTCAACTCGAACACCGTACCTAAGTTGTGAATGCCGCCATCGTAGGTGGTGCCGTAGAGATTGCCCGCTGTATCGAGTACGACCCCGGCTTGGGGATTAGCTCCATCCGAGCCGTTGTTGTGAAAGCTGTGCAGCACCTTTTCTGTCCAGCCCCCGCCCTCTGTGGGCGACAACTCGAATACTGTGCCTGCGCTGTGAATACCGCCATCGTAAGTCGTGCCATAAAGATTGCCGGCGGCATCGCTGATGAGACCAGCTTGGGGGTTGGTGCCGCTACTGCCAGCGCCGAAGCTATACAGCTTCTTCTCGTTACTTACGGCGACCTCGAGCCCGACGGCGCCAACCAAGTTATTAACGACGAACTCGAGGGTGTTGGTTCCGGCTTGAAAGCCGGTGGTGAACTCAAAAGGAGTGTACTGTGAATAGCCGCCATAGCCGCCGGGGGTACATTGCGACCGCCCTCCGTTCAGGGTCACGCAGGCATTGTCGTCAGCAGCAAACCCACCCGCCAATATGGCCCCGGCGCTGTTGGTTAACGTGAAGGTCTGCTGGAATGTATAGCTTCCTACGGGTTCGGCATCCCAGGTACCAAGGGGGTTTATCCACCAGGAACCGGACAAAGACTGCACCCAACACGGACAAAGCGTTGTGGAATAGACACTTCCAAGAGTCACCCCCTGAGGTGCGGCTACCAGCGTGTAGTGGGGGTCGAGTAAATCGCAACAGCCTTGGGTTCCTGTACTGTAAACAATCTGGCCAACGGCGAGGGATGGTGCGATCGCCAGGGCCACAGCAAAAATCCCTAGGACCGCCCTCAATCCGATAGAGAGTCTCCTGCCTTCCATAAGTCATCTCCTTTAGCCTGGAACTTCCGTGGAAATGGCCGGCGCAGTTGAACGCCTGAAGAAGGAATGCGGAGAGTCTTGTCTTGCTGCTCGTGCGCTCGAGGGGGTCGATGAGAAAAAAGTCGAAAATCCTTCCCCGGCTACCAAACAAATTTTCAATCTTGCGGCTACCGTCTGTCAGTGACCCCTGCCGCTTCGGCACGTGATAGCCGAGATCACGATGAAACCTCTATAGTCCGTTATAGTCATTTCTCCGCATGGTGGGCTTCGCTGAGAAGAGAATCTCGGGAAAAGTGCTCGTCGGGTTTCTGCGAAACATCAGTCGGACACGTTCCTCAAATGCTGGAAACCCACTATCGCACTCTTTCCCGCGAGAATCGTTCACCAAGCCGACGGTAGAATGCAATGCATGCGATGGTTATCGATTCTTACGGTCTGCCTGGGTCTATCCGCATTCGCATTTCCCGCCAACCAGCCTTCCGATCTCGCCCAGACTCTGTCCGAAGTCTCGGCGGCCTATGCCAAGCTACAGCCGCAGTCCGTACGTCCCGCCGAAGGATTCATCAAGTACGACTATCTAATCCCCGCCGGCTATTACAAACAAATGTGGGATTGGGACGGCTTCTTCATCGGCTGCCACCTGGCGCAGCAAAGTCCCGAGCAGGCGAAGTATCTGAAGTGGTGGGTGCTGGATTTCGCCGGCGCGATCGACCAGGACGGCTACGTTGCCGGCTGCATCACCACCAAGGGCCCGCGTCCTCTGATGGGGAAGTTCGCCATGAAGCCGTTCCTGGCGCAGGGCGCGGTGATTGCCTCCGAGCGGATGGGCGACTACACCTGGGTGAAACCGGTGTGGGAGAGCCTGCGCAAGGTCATCACCTATCGCGAGCAAACGCAGTTCGATCCCGAGTACGGCCTGTTCTTCTGGGAAAACGCGATCTCTTCCGGAGCCGATAACAACGTCGCGCTCACCAATGACGACAAAGACAAGAGCGCCATCCTAGCCACCGACATCTCGACCTTCCAGTTCCGCGAGTACAAAGCCATGGCGCAACTCGCCGACAAGCTTGGCCATCCTGAGCAGGCCGCCGAATATCGCCAGAAAGCCGACGCACTGAAAGCCGCGATGCTGAAGCACATGTGGTTTGCCGACGAGGCGATGTTCTACAACATCCGGCGCGATACCGGGAAGCCGGTCAAGCGCATCAGCTATTCCAACTTCGTTCCCCTGATCGACGACATTGCGCCGGAGAAAGGCGCGAAGGAGATGATTCGCCGCTACTTGTGGAATAAGGACTGCATGCTCGCGCCCTACGGAATCCGCAGTCTCTCCAAGCAGGACCCGGACTACAACAACATCAGCGAAATCGTTCCCTACTCCAACTGGCAGGGTCCGATCTGGATCAACGCGAATTATCTCGACTACATAGCGCTCAAGCGTTATGGCTTCAATAAGGAGGCGGCGGAGTTGTCCGGCATTTTGGGCCGCATGGTGGTGGCCGACATCAAGAAGTGGGGCTCGATGCACGAGTGCTACGACGCGGAAACCGGGCTGGGTCTGGCGCCGACTCCGGAGCAGTCGGAGAACCACGTGTTCACCGGCTTTGTGGGATGGAACCTGCTGGCGCAGGACATGCTGGAATGCGAAGTGAAAGGCCACTGCGACTTTCTACGCTGGTACGGCGTGAAGCAGAAAGAGTAGGGCTCGCCTAACGGCCCGCAAATTGTCTTGACCTCCATACTCCGCCCGCGCCCGAGTCCACACGCAGGTGGATCACACGGGTACCCTCGCTTGATGCCGACAACCAGAGCGCAACCATGGAATGGCCGGCTTGTACATCACGACACCTACGTCCCCCTGCTCGGTCGGTGCCACGAATTGGGCCTGGTTACAGTTGAAAAAGCTTCGCCGCGGCCAGCACCATTCCCAGCGTGAGTACAGCAATCACGGCTTCGCCGATGGCGCCGACGGCGAAGGGTCGCAAGCCTTGCAACTTCAACTCCTTGAGATTCGTTCGCAAACCCACACCGGCGAACGTTAGCAGAAAAGCCCAACGCGACAAATTAGCCAGGCTGCCAATCTGCGGCTTGGTGAAGACGCCGGCAGTGGCGAGAAGCGAGATCAGCAGAAAGCCCAGCACGAACTTGGGAAACTTCTGCCACAGAAAAGCGGCCTTGCTGCCGACTTGCTGCGCCTGCCCCTTGCGTGCCCAATAGAGCGCATATCCCAGCACGACAAATCCAATCATCGCGTTACGCGTGGTCTTGGCCAGGACAGCAATTTTGCCGGCCGCATCGGAATACAGAGCGCCCGCGGCCGTTGCTTCTGCGGTATTATCCACGGCCAGCCCGGCCCAGAGTCCGTAAGCGCGATCGCCCAGGTGCAGCCAGTGTCCGATGAGCGGGAACGTAAACAGCGCGATGGCTCCCAACGCCAGAATGGCGGCGATGGCATAGGACGAGTCTTCGTCGTCGGCATCGATGGCGCCCTTGGTGGCGATGATAGCCGACACACCGCACACCGCCGATCCCACCGCCAGCAGGCTGGTTAGTTTCGGCTTCAGCCCGAACCACCGGCCCAGCATGGTCATGAAGCTGAACGCCACAGCCAGTTCCAGCACGACCAGCGCCAGGCTGATCCCGCCCAGCTTGGCAACGTCGCCCAGCAGAAAGCGGGCGCCCAGCAGAACGATTCCCGCCTTCAGCCAGAACTCATAGGTCAACACTCCGGGCATGAAAACCCGGGGCACGCCGATGGTGTTCGAGATCACCGTGCCGAAGACGATGGCCCATAGCACGTACTCGATGTTGGGAAGATGAAGATGATGGGCCTTGGCGTAGGCGCTGGTGGTCTGCTCCACCAGCTTTCCGAGATAGCCGATGGCCGCCAACAGCAGAACTCCTGGAATCAGCTGCACGAATTTTGGTCCGGGACGAAACGTCTGGACCTGGGGTAAAGCGATCGATCCTTCCGCCAATTACTTTCTCCTCCGAGGGGGTGGGTGGTGTTTACCAGGGCACGCGGGGAATGAGCCCCAGGCGAACCAGCACTGCGAGAACCAGAGCTACGGTCACCGCCCAGCCGTCAACCGTGAGCCGCAAGCACTTTGGCGATGGCGGTCGAGGGTCTGCCGACATGAATTTTGGCTCCTGTGGGAATGGGTTATGGCTCTAACTGAAGTGCGTGACCGGCAATTTGCGGACACTGCACCTGAGCTCGGGTCCCTGCCCGAGCAGGGTGCTAATCAGACAGACAAGGCTGATTTATTTTGCCGACCGCGGTGCACTTCAGTCTGTGAGCTGGGTCACGCCTGGGCATGACGTGGAGGCAGCGCCACGATTCGCTACTCACTTGCTCGCTGGAGTGGTGGCAGGCACGGGATCGGGCAGAGGCCACACCACCGAGACGAACCACGCGACCGCTAGTCCAACCACGCAGCCGAACAGCACTTCGGACATGCGGCGTACCCCTGCCTGAAGCCCATGGCGCCGGGAGTGATATTCCAATCCCGCTGCGATAACGAACGCGGCGGTAATCGGCGCCTGCCGCCACATGGTGGGAATGCGAATCACGTAGGTGGAAAGCAGTACGGTCACCGCCATCGCCGCCGGAAGCATGATGACTCGAGTGCCTCCCACAGCAATGAAGAGAAGTCCGACGGCGCAGCCGACCAGGGCATTGATGATGCGGGAGCGAAAGGTGAGAATGGCCTGCTTCATCAGAGGATCGCTGGTGGCCACCATCGAACTGATGGCCCAGATGGGGTTGGCCTCAGCCAGTTCGTGCACGCAAACCCAAAGCACCGCGGTGGCGAGGAAGATGCTCACCGCATAGTGGATGCCGTGCATGTCGCCCTTGATGACACGGTCGAGAGCTTTCATTTCGAGGCCTGACCGCCCTTCCCTGGGATGATTGGTGTCGGCATGCAGAGATTCTAGCCGCATCACGAAGAACTGTAACCGGCAAAATCCGGCGAATCATTTACCAGATGAGTAAGTACGCGCTCGCGCGAAGTTCGAATCCGCTGCCTCTCTATGCCGGGCCCCCGGGTCCGCCTGTGGAAAAAATACTGGGCCGGAATTCCTGCAAGAGGATATAGTGTGGGTCTCTCGGAAATGGAAGCAAAATGCCGGCTTGCTCTCTGCCGGCTCGCTTTGGCGAATCAGTTGGGTCGCACTTCGCAGATGCGATCAGTTGGCTTGAGGGAAAACTGCCAGCCCGAGCAAGTGACGGCCTCGTCAGCAGTACCTGGGCCCGCTTTTTCGGATGAAGGAGGAGCATGTCGCTGTCCACAGATTCCCGCCATTGCGGCCCGGTGTATGTCGTTCGGTGCACCGGCCGCATCGTCGCCGGTGAAGAGATCGGTGTGCTGGAAACCTCGATCAACCGCGGCTTGCGCGAGTTCAACTATGTCGTGCTGCATGCCGGCGAGGTCACTCGCGTGGACAGCACCGGTATGGGCCTGCTGGTACGCTTCCTCTCGCACACCCGCAATCGGGGAGGCGACCTTCGCCTGGCGTCGGCTCCGCCGTTCCTCGAGCATCTGCTGCAGATCACCAAGCTCTCCACCATCTTTCATCGGTACGGCTCGGAAGAGGATGCCATCGTCTCTTTCCTCAAGGAAACGGGAACTGCGAGGAAAGACGCTGTCGCGGCCGGCCCCAAGGTATTATTCGTCGACCAGTCGGCCGATCTCTGCGCTTTTGTCAGAGGCTTGTTGCACAACCATGGCTATGAGGTGTTGTCCACCTGCCGGGTGCACGATGCCAAGATGCTGCTGAGCGCGTCCCCGGTGGAGTACATTGTGCTGGGACCCGACTGCTCGCAGCTACCGTCTGACACTGTGGTAGCTTCGTTGAAGCCGCTGGCGCCTTCCGCCAGAACAGTTCAGCTGCACAGCGATTTCAAGTATCAGGATGCCGAGCGGGCGGGACGCGAATTGTTGCAGAGCATTGAGGGCAACGCGTAGTAGCAGCCTTACCTCTTGGCAGCTTCTTTGGCGGCCTTCATGACCGTCTTGGCCATGCGGTTTTCGCCAGCCCAGTACAGGCTGATTTCGTGGCCGTCGGGATCGTTGAGATAGGCGTGCCGCCAACCCCAAGGCATCATGCGCGGCAGCTGGGTAATGTAGAAGCCCTTCCGCTGCAGCTTACTACAGAAGTCGTCGAGCTCTCGGACCTCGAAGTACAGGCGCACTCCGTCGCTCGCGATGGAAGTTCCCGGTCCCGCCTGATGCAGGGCGATGGTTCCGTCTCCGCCCGGCGCCCGCAGACGCGCATAAACTGGAGTACCCTCATAGCGGAAATCTTCAATCAGCTTGAACCCCATCAGGTCGCGATAGAAAGCCATGCCGCGGGCTACGTCTTTCACGTAGATCATGGCGTGGTTGAAGGTGAGCTTGCCTTCATCGGCAGGAGGCGCTGGCGCCGGCTTGATTTGCTTCACCGGCTTGGCAGCTGCAGGTTTAGCTGACTTGGTCGCGGCGCGCTTGCCGGGCTTGGCTGCACGCTTCGCCGCTCGCGGAGCGCTCGTCTTCTTCGCCGAAGATCTCTTCGTGGAAGCTTTCTTCTTCATGACCTAGCCGGGAGGCTACCCCACCCCGAGCGGCGCAAGTATGGTCGGGTGGAAAACAATTGTCAAGCGCCTTTCCCTCCTGTCCCAAGCCAATCTCACCTGCGGATGAAAGAGCTTTTTGGTTCGTCCCGGGTGAGCAGTTGCAATTTGCGAAGGCTGCCTTTTCGAGGATCAAAGCGTCGGCTGCTCGGTATATAATCCCTCACCTTTCACTTAGAGCCCAGCGACCAAAATGGAAATCCGCGACGATCTGTGTCTGGCCCGCGGCAGATGGGACAGGCGAAACTCACGTCGGGGACGCCGTGTCTGGGAAGGATGGGATTATGGGAGTTGTTTTCGCACCACAGTGGCTTACCCATGGTGACGACCAAGTGCTGACCCAGGCCAAAGCGCTGACGCTGATCCACAACGCACGCAATGCTCTTGCCGACAACAAGCACATGGAAATCTACAATTGGATCTTAGCAGCCAATTCCGCGGCCCCGCCGGTGAACGGCAACTTCTTACGGGTTTTCAAAGGCACCCACCAGGAAGAAGGGGTTTTCAACCAGTATGTCCACCTGACCATGTCGCTCAAGATCCAGAAGACCTCGGGAGAATACAATCACGCTTCTTACGGCGGCGCTTTCCATTTGTATATCGAAGTTCTCGACCCGCTTCCCGGTTCCGCCAGGTACCAGCTTAAGCCTGTGGCTATCAGCTATGTCTCGTCTCAAGGCACGAGATATCTCCACCAGATTGCCGCCGCGGCGCTTTGCGACAGTGACAAGGCGTGAGGGGGCCTGCAGGCGGACAGGTTCAGCCGGATCTATCCTAAGTCGCTGGTCATGATGAACAGAGGCTTCATCTCGAAACTCTTGTAGCGAGGCCGAAGCCGCTCGGTGTTGTACTGCTCCTTCACATTCACGACTTTCTTGGTCGAGACCACCACATCGATGGGAACGTTGTCGTAGCGGCCGTTTCTTAAAACCACCAGCCGCCCGTGAACGTTGGTCAGCAACAGATCTAGCGCCAGGTTTCCATAAGCCATGGGCACGATGGAGTCGATGGCATCGGGATCGCCACAGCGAACCAGGTAGCCCAGGCTCTGATTCATCACGTCGACTGCCTTGCCGGAATTGTATTTGGGCGAAATCTCCTTCACTCTCTCCGACACCAGGTTGCCAATTCCTCCCAACTTCTTATGACCAAAAGCGTCGGTGGTGTCGTGCTCGAAGATCATGTCACCTTCCAGCGTCGCTCCCTCCGATACCAGGACAACCGAATACTTGCTGGGGTTTTTGCGCCGATCTTTGATCAGCAACTCGGTCAGCCGATCGACGTTGAATTTGGCCTCCGGAATTACGCAGCGGTTTGCCGCCCCGACCATGGTGGGGAGCATGGCGGTAAATCCGGCGTAGCGGCCGAACACTTCCAGAACCAGAATCCGTTCGTGCGAGCCCGCCGAGGTCCGCAGCCGGTTGGCCATTTCGATGATGCGGGTCACACAGGTGCTGAAGCCGATGCAATAATCGGTTCCCGGAACATCGTTGTCCATGGTCTTAGGGATGGCGACCACTTTCACCCCTTCCTGAAACAGCCGTACCCCGTAACTGAGGGTGTCATCGCCGCCAATCGGAATCAGACAGTTAATTCTCAGCCACTCCAGGTTCTTCAGCACCTCGGGCGTCAGATCGTTTCGGTCGTCCTTGTAGGTCTCCTGCAGATGCAGCGGAACATCCCGCTTTCTAACCCGGCCCGGATTCGTGCGCGAGGTGTGCAGGAACGTGCCTCCGGTACGGCCGGCGCGGTTGACCAGTTCTTCGGTCAGATGCTGATAATTGTCGGTATTGTCGTAGTCCTTGTCGCGGACCATATCGACCAGACTGGCCCAGCCACGCCGCAGTCCGATCACTTCGTAGCCCTCGCGCAGCGCCCTGATCGTAACTGCACGGATAGCCGGATTCAGTCCCGGCACATCGCCGCCTCCCGTTAGAATTCCGATGACGCCCTTCTTGCCGTTACCACTTGCCATGATGAAGTCCTCTTTTGATACCTCGGTCGAAGGAATGGTCGATAAAGTAATAGTGTAGCCGGAGGAAGCCGCTTCCGTCTGACCCGGTGCGGCAGATCAGCCGCTGGCAGATTAGATGGTTACGGCCTGGCTCCTGCACCGGGCAACAATTCCCGGGACGAAATCACTCTGTACGATTTACCCGCCTGATCTAGAAGTTTTCCTAGTAGCCATCCGTGACCGTGCGAGTTACAAGAAAGTGACGGTTTGTCGATGAGAGTCGAGCTGGCGCAAATTCCTTGGGGCCGACGCAGTATTTGACCTCGCGCCCGCCGCAACTGACCTCCCAGGAGGAGAAACAATGATCAGGTCGCGTCAGCAACAATCTTTGTCGTTGGTCTTGTGTTTTCTTCTGGTGCTGGTCACCCTGCCGTCCGATTCCGGGGCTGTCACGCTCTATCAAGAGCAAACCCCGGCCCCAGCGGCGAACGCCAAGCCCGGCTATTCCGGACAAGGGACGCCCATGACGGCTGAGGAACTGCAATCGCTGGTAGCTCCCATCGCGCTCTACCCGGATTCGCTGGTGGCGCAGATTCTGAACGCTGCGACCTTTCCGGACCAGATTGCCGTGGCCAACTATTGGCTGGAGCAGAACAAGACCCTCACCGGCAACGCTTTGATGAAGGCGGTCGACGGCCAGTCTTGGGACCCCAGCGTGAAGGCGCTCACCCAGTTTCCGTCGGTGCTGAACAATATGGCGCAGAATCTCACCTGGACGTCGCAACTGGGCGAGGCCTATCACAACCAGCAAGCCGACGTTATGACTGCGATCCAAACCTTGCGGGCCCAGGCCAAGGCCGCCGGCAATCTGAAATCCACGCCGCAGATGACGGTGGTGCAGCAGAGCCCGCAGGTCATCGTGATTCAGCCGGCAAATCCGCAAGTGGTTTACGTTCCGACCTACAACCCCACTGTGGTTTATGGCACACCCTATGTGGTTCCTGGATACAGTACTGGCGACTTGGTGGCGACCGGGCTGCTCTCATTCGGAGCGGGCATTGCCGTGGGCGCAATGATGAGTGGCGGCTGTTGCGGCTGGGGATGGAGCAGCTGGAATTGCAACTGGTATCACGGCGGCGCCTATTACCACGGTTATCCGTACTACGGAAACAATGCGTGGCATGGCGGCTATTACGGCGGATACAACGATTACGGAAACCATCCCTACAACGGCTACAACAATTACAACCACTCCTACAATGGCGGATATAACAGCAACGGCTATCACGCCAACAATTACAACAGCGGTTATAACCACACCGGCAATACCAGCTACAACCGCAATACCAACGTAAGTGGAAACACGGTCAACGTGAACCGCGACGCCAGCGGTTCCAATTCCTGGGACAAGTCGGGCGGCTGGGGAAGTTCGGATGCAGCGCGTGGCTGGGGACAAAGTGACAGTCATGCCGGGAATTCCACCGCGTTCAGCAGTTGGGGCAATCACTCCGGCTCCTCGAGCTTCGGCAGCGGAGGCTGGGGCGACCGGTCGGCGAGTTCGCGCGGCTGGGGCAGCCGTGGCGGAGGTGGTGGATGGGGTGGTGGCGGAGGCCGTTTCGGTGGCGGAGGCCGGAGATGAGCCCGGTAGATGGCAGGAAGAAACCCTTCGCGATTAACTGGAGGCTTGGGATGACAAAGGCGTTGCATGTCGGCCGTAACCGCGGTTATGGTTTTTGCCACTTCCTGATGGTTTCGGCGCTTCTGGCGCTGACGATTTCACTCGCTTCGTGCAAGAAACAGGAAACCCCGGCCGCGACTGAGGCTGCGCAGAAAACGTTTTCCTCCCCTGACGATGCCGGCAAAGCGCTGGCCGAAGCTTCCAAAGCGGATAATCGCGATGCCTTGCTGGCGATTTTCGGTCCCGGATCGAAGGACATTATCTACTCTGGCGATGCCGAAGAGGACAAGACATCGATTGAGGGATTTTCTGCCGCCTACGCGAAAATGAATCGCTGGCGCAAGCTCAATGACGGTAGCGAGATCCTGCTGGTCGGCGAAACCAATACCGCGTTCCCCATTCCTCTGAAGAAAAACCCCTCTGGACAATGGTATTTCGATACTCTGGCAGGTAAAGACGAACTCCTGGCGCGGCGCATCGGCCGCAACGAGCTCGCGGCTATCGATGTCTCTGCTGCCTTGGTGGACGCTCAGGCCGAATATTTCGCACAGAAGCACGATGGCAACGCGCAATACGCGCAGAAGTTCATCAGCGACGACGGTCAGCAAAACGGGCTGTATTGGCAGTCGCCTGAGGGTAAGCCCAAGAGTCCGCTGGGACCGTTGGTGGCCTTCGCTACCGCCGAGGGATACAAGGTGCAGCCCAAGTCGCAACAACCCTTTCACGGATATTTGTTCCGGATGATGTACGAGCAGGGGCCGAATGCGAAAGGCGGTGCAAAGAACTATATCGTCAACGGAAAGATGACCGGCGGCTTCGCTTTCATTGCTTACCCGGCCGAATATGGCAGCTCGGGGGTGATGACGTTTATCGTTGACCAGGATCGCGTAATCTACCAGAAAGACCTGGGCAAGACGACCGCGGACACGGCCGCCGCCATGACCGACTTCAATCCCGACAAAAGCTGGACCGCGCTGAAGCCGTAAGGGCTCGACGGAGACGTATACTGGAGAGATGCCGAACCCAAGGCTTTTGTTCGTTGATGATGAGGCGGGGATTCGCCTCACCTTATCTGCCATCCTGAAACAGAAAGGATTCGACGTTACTGCCGCCGCGTCCGTGCCGGAAGCACTGGAAGTTATCGGAGAGCAAAAATTCGATGTGCTTTTGTCGGACCTCAATATCGGAGAGCCGGGAGACGGCTTCACCGTAGTGAGCGCCATGCGGCGCGTCCAGCCCGAGGCAGCTACCTTCATCCTCACCGGCTATCCCGATTTCGAATCGGCGCTGCTGGCCATTCGCAATCAGGTTGACGACTATTTCACCAAGCCCGCCGACATCAATGTGCTGGTCGACCGGATGATGAAGCGGCTGAGCGGCGTTAAGCTCACGGGCCGTCCGACGCAGCTTCGCCGGGTTTCCGACATCCTCCGGGAGAACACTCAATCGATCTGCAGCCAGTGGTTGCAGTGGGTCAACGAAACTCCGGAATTGGCGGCGATCCCGTTGTCGCAGCCACAACGCACCGATCACGTTCCCGGAGTTCTGAACGAACTCATTGAGCGGGTCGAGCAGCATTCGCTGGGAATCAGCCAGGCCGCGGTTACTGCCGCCGAGCAGCACGGCGCAACCCGATGTAAGCAGGGTTATTCCATTCCGCAAGTATTGCTGGAAGCTCACTTATTGCAACGCGCGATTACCTCGAGCGTGCAAAGCAATCTGCTGGGAATTGATCTCAGCAACCTGATTGCTGATCTGGTGGAAATCGGTGAGAGCCTGGGATTCTTGCTGGAGGTGTCGGTGAGAGCCTACGAGGCTGCCTGTCTGGAGCAAACGGCTAAGGCTGGCGGTTAGCTGGTCTCGGCTCGTTTTCGTCGAAGAGATGAATCGCAGCCAGTCATCCGGCATAACCAATTTCTATTCTCTACCTTTCTATTCTCTACCTTTCTATTCTCTACCGCATACCTTCCTCGCGCTCCATCTGCCGCTGCGCTTCCTTGATTGCTTCCTGGGGATCGCGTCCGGTTACAGCCTTGTACCATGCTGGATGGTGTGTCCACGCCCAGGCCTCGCTCACCGTGCCGCGCGTCATCGCCTGAATTGTTCCGGGCTCGCCGAACGTGCTCAGATAGACGTGGAAGAAAATTCCGAACAGCATGATCAGCGCCGAGATGTCGTGGATCACGTAAGAAATGGCGACTGCGACTCGACCGAAGATCTCGGGAAACCACATCATGACACCCGTGATCAGGTAAGCGATGGAGCCGCAGACGATTTCCCAGAACATCAGCTTCTGGCCGCCGTTGAAGAAGCCGGTCTCCGGCGATTCCGTCGAATCGCTGCGAATAATGTACTTCCTAATGTGCTTCATCCAGCGCGAATCGGCGGGCGTCCATTTCATCACCTGCAGCCAATTGATGGCCTGCAACGCAAAGAAGAAGACGAAACCGAGGCCGAACCAGGGATGCAGGAACCGCGTCATCGCTCCGCCGCCAAATAGCGGGGTAAAAAAGCGGAAGATCCAGGGCAGATAAATACCAAAGCCGGAAAGCAGCGCCAGGAAAAAGAAGATGCCGACCATCCAGTGGAGAAAACGTGTGTACACGGGATGACGCAGCAGTTCGCCCACGTACACCACGGTCTTGCCCAAGCGATCGATGGCGTTGGGACGATGAATAAAACGATCGGCTGAAGTCGCCATCTAGTTCTCCCTTCCCGCGTCCGGCGGCACGATTTCTTTTACCGGCGGAGTCGGATGCGTTCGCAACGGGCCTTCGAAAACGTAATGCATCACCACGCCCACGAAGCCCAGCATGGCGCCAACCAGTCCGATCGGCTTAAAGATGTCTTTCCAGATGGTGAAGCTTAGCGGGATTCGGGGCTTGGCCGGCAGACCGCCATAGCGTTCTGGCTTGGTAGTGTCGTGCAGAACATAAATGACGTGCGTGCCACCGATGGTGTCGGGATCGTACACGCCGGCGTCTTTGAAGCCCGACACGTCGCGCAATTGCGTGGCCCGCTTTTCGGCCAGGAACTTCATATCGTCCTTAGTGCCAAAATGCAGACAGCCCGTCGGACAGGCCTTGATGCAGGCGGGTTCCAGCCCAGCCCCCACTCTGTCAGAGCACAAGGTACACTTGTAAACTTTTTTGGTATTGGGATTGAACTTCGGAACATTGAACGGACAACCGGAAACGCAGAACTGGCAGCCGATGCAGTTTTCCTGTTGGAAGTCGACGATGCCGTTCTCGTATTGCACGATGGCGCCGTCGGCGGGACACGCCCGCAGACACCCCGGATCGGCGCAGTGCATGCACTGATGCTTGCGCATCAGCATGGCGAAGCTGCCGTCGGCGTGCTCATCCTCGTTGAACTTGATCAGGTTCCAGTAGTTCCAGTCGGTGTCGGGCATCGTCTGGTAGGTATTGTCGAAATAGGTTTCCTGGAACGGCATGTCGTTCCATTCCACGCAGGCTACTTCGCACGCCTTGCACCCGATGCAGGTGGTGGTGTCGATCAGCTTGCAAACTTTCTCCTGGCGCTGCGTACCCGCGCCCGGTATCGGTCCGGGGTGGGCCGAAATTTGCTGGATGCGTAATGTACTGCGATCGCTCATCTCGTGCCCTCCTTAAGCTTTCTCGAGCTTCACCAGGAAACCCTTGGATTCCGGTGTGTGTGCGTTTGGATCGGTGACCGCGGGAGTCAGCAGATTCGCCGGGGTCCGCGCGTCTTTGCCTTCGTCTTCGATGATTCCCCGGAAGCCCTGGTGAATCGGCAGCCCAATGGGATACACCTTCTTGCCGTCGATCATCAGCGGCTTCAGCCGGCGAGTAACGAAAGCCTTCGCGATGTAAGTTCCACGGGCGCTGATTACTTTCACCTTGTCCGTTCCCTTGATCCCCTTTTCCTCTGCCAGTTCCACCGGCATCTCGACGAACGACTCAGGTATGAGTTGGACGTTCATCGGATTGTTTTTTGTCCAGTAGTGGTACTGCTCGGTCAGCCGATACGTTGTGCAGACGATGTTGTATTCCGCCGGATCGCCGAACTTGTCGTATGGCGTGTTGAATTTTTTCACCAGAGGGTTGTTCGACTGGGCGGGATGCAGCAAGTTCTTGGTGGGACTCTCGATGGGTTCGTAGTGCTCCGGGAATGGGCCGTCAGCCAGCACGCCAATCGGGGCAAACAAACGACCCACGCCCTCAGGATTCATGATGAACGGTCCCATGTGATCCGACGGTTTGGAATCGGGCTTGAAGTCCGGTACGTCATTGCCCGCCCACTTTTGGCCGGCTTCGTTCCACCATACCTGCTTGCGAGATGGATCCCACGGTTTTCCGTCTGCATCGCAGGAAGCGCGGTTGTAAAGGACGCGGCGGTTAGCCGGCCACGACCATGCCCAGTTGGGATAAATGCCTAAGCCGGACGGGTCGTCGGTGCCGCGCCGCTGGATCTGTGATCCGGCTTCCGTCCATGAGCCGGAGTAGATCCAGTTGCCGCAACTGGTTGAGCCATCGTCGCGCAGCGCGGCGAAGCCCGGCAATTGCTGTCCGGCTTTCAAGGAAAGATTCGTCTTCTCGTCGCTGATGTCGGTCACAGCCTTGCCGTTGATCTCCTTCGCCACCTCGGCCAGCGACGGCTTCGTCGGAATGGTGTAGTTCCACGTCGCGTTCACAATGGGATCGGGGAACTTGCCGCCCTCTTTTTTGTAGAGCTCGCGGACCTTGAGGAAGATCTGCGCAACGATGTCCTGGTCCAGGCGGGCGTCGCCCGGAGGCGGGACCGCAGCGTACTTCCAAGTCACCCAACGCGCCGAATTCGTCATACTGCCGTCTTTTTCAGCGAAGCCGGCGCAGGGCAGCCTGTACACGGTGGTCTGGATGGTTTTTTGCTCTTCGGCAGTGATTCCCGGAGCGCGCCAGAACTCGCTGGTCTCGTCCGGATAAATCTCACCTACCACTAACCAGTCGGCCTTTTTCAGGGCGTTGATGTTCTTGTTGGTGTCGGGCCCGATCATCACCCCGTTCATGCCAAAGGCCATCATGCCTTTGACTTTGCCGTTGTACATGTCCTCCCATATGTGGGTCCAGGAATAGTCGCGGTCCACCTTTGGCAGATAATCGAAGGCGAAGCCGTTTTCTTTCGTGGCCGCGGGGCCGTACATCGCCTTCATCAGCGACACGAAGAACTTTGGAGTATTCGAGTAATAGTTGAACGAGTCCCATGCCGCTGGCTTCGACGCGGTTGGTGTGATGCGCTTCAGGAAGCTTGCAAGGTCGGCGTCTTTCGGCGTCGGCACTTTCAGATATCCCGGCAAACTGTCGAACAGGCCAGCCATGTCGGTCGCGCCCTGAATGTTGGAATGCCCGCGCAACGCATTGACGCCTCCGCCCGCCCTGCCAACATTTCCGAGCAGAAGCTGAATCATGGCCGCGGTGCGAATGATCTGGGTGCCGAAGGTGTGCTGCGTCCAGCCCACGGCATAGATAATGGTCGCGACCTGCTTCATGTCGCCGTCTTTGCGCACCGAAGTGAACATGTCGACGGCCTTGAGGTACTGCGCTTGCGGTATGCCCGTGATGCGCTCGACCACTTCCGGCGTGTAGCGGGAATACTGCTGCTTGAGCAGTTGGAAGACGCAGCGCGGATGTTGCAGCGTGAGATCGTACTCGACGTTTGGCGGCAGAGAGGCAGGTGCCGCTCCCCCGACCTTACCCGGCATAGGTTCGGGGGCGTGACCGGTCGTTCCAGCTGAGCCCGCTGACCCGCCGGAACCTCCTGCTCCTTCGTAATTCCAGGTGGATATGTCGTACTTGCCCACGGCGGCGTCAAAACCCGAGTACAGCCCGTCGTCCGGAAGTTTGAAGCCTTCCTTCACGACGAAAGCGGCGTTCGTGTAGTTGATCAGGTAATCCCGCGCGATGCGATTGTTCTCGATGGCGTAGCGGATCAGCCCACCCAGGAACGCGATGTCAGTGCCCGCGCGGATCTGGCAGAAGAGATCGGCGGTGGCCGAGGTGCGAGTGAAGCGTGGATCGACGGAAATCAGCTTGGCATTGCGGTTGCGCTTGGCCTCCATCGCCCACTTGAATCCGCAGGGATGGTTCTCGGCGGGATTGCCGCCCATGATCAACATCATGTCGGTATTCTTGATGTCGATCCAGCCGTTGGTCATCGCCCCGCGTCCGAAAGTTGGTCCCAAACTTGAGACCGTGGGGCCGTGTCAAACCCGGGCTTGGTTTTCCATATACACCAAGCCCATGCTCCTCATCGTCTTGACCACCAGGTAATTGAATTCATTCGTATCGGTGCAGCCGCCGATAAAGGAAATACCTTCGCAGCGGTTGACCGTGCGACCGTCCGCATCCTTTTCGACAAACGTCGCGTCTCGGGTTTTCTTGGTCCACAACGCAATCTCGTCCAGGGCCGCACCCCACGAGATGTCCTGCCAATCCGTCGCGCCTGGTCGCCGTACTTGCGGCTTGGTGAGGCGGCGTGGGTTGATCACGTCCTGTTCCAGCGACGATCCTTTCGGGCATAGTGTGCCACGATTGGTGGGATGATCGGGATCGCCCTCTATATGGACGACTTGCGGCGTGACATTCTTGGCGCCGTCGCCAATCGTGTAGATGATCACGCCGCACCCGACCGCGCAGTAAGGACAGGTGCTGCGGGTCTCGGTGGTTCGCGAGATCTTGAGCGACTGAGCCTGCGCATGTAGAGGCGTGAGATCGAATCCGAAGACGGAAAATCCTACAGCGCCCGCCAGACCCGTTTTGACGAATGTACGTCGAGAAACATCCATTACGCAGTCCTCCATGGCCGAAGACGCACGGCTGAATAGATGCGGGGAGACAACGACAGATATACGAGGGGACGCCGAGTTGAGACGGCGAAGGCTTGCATGATCCAGTTCCGGCTCTGGAACCCCACACTAGCTCGGGTGGCGCGGAAACCTCCCGATGGTTAGCGAGCCTACACCCTGCAAGGCAAAAGGGTCAATACATCATCAGAACAATAAAGTATTAATTCCAGTGTTGGACGAAAAAGCGGAATTTCCGATAGGTGCGGCCAATTTGACTCAGCGGATACTCGGCTTTCGTTCCGTACCTCGCAGCCATACAATGGCGACATCGTCTTCGGAATTCATTCATGAGCGTCTCGATAGTAGTAATCACGGTAATCGCCTTTCTTCTGGGTGCTACCATCGCGTGGCTGGCAGCAAAGTCGAATTCCGCCGCACTGGACGAGCGGACCGAAGCCTTGCAACGGGAACTTACCACTGCGCAAGCGGCGCTGCAGCGCCAGATAACTGATGTCCAATCCCTGGCCGCCGCCAAGTCCGCCCTGGATGCCACCCTCGCCAGCGAACGCCGCAACAGCGAGGAGAAACTGCGTTTGCTCGCCGAGGCTAGCGAGACGCTAAAAAACGAGTTCAAAGCTCTTGCGGCGTCGGCGCTGGAGAACAACAACGCGAACTTTCTGCAATTGGCCGGCAGCGTTTTGCGTAACTCCCAAACGCAATCCGCCGGCGAGTTGGCTCAGAAAGAACAAGCGGTCAAGAACCTGGTCGACCCGATCGCCCAGTCGCTGGCTGGCATGAATCAGCAGATCCAATCGCTGGAGCAGGCGCGCAGCCAAGCCTACGGAGCGCTTACATCACAAGTCGCCTCGCTCCTGGATACGCAGAAGGCACTGCAGACAGAGACTGGCAATCTGGTGAAGGCCTTGCGCGAGCCGCAGGCGCGTGGACGCTGGGGAGAATTGCAATTGCATCGCGTGCTGGAGCTGGCGGGTATGCTGGAATACTGCGACTTCAAAGAGCAGCTCTCGTTCAACGATGACGAGCGCCGCTTCCGCCCCGACGTTATCGTCGACCTGCCCGGCGGCAAGCAGGTGGTGGTGGACGCGAAGGTTCCGCTGGCTGCCTATCTTGCCGCGCTGGAGGCTCCTGACGACCCGACGCGCAATGCACGCCTGACCGACCACGCGCGCCAGGTGCGGCAGCATATCGATTCCCTCGCCAGCCGGACGTATTGGGCGCGGCTGCCTTGCACGCCGGAGTTTGTGGTGCTGTTTCTTCCCGGCGAAGTTTTCTTTCGCGCGGCCATGGACGCCGACCCCGAACTCATCGAATACGGCGTCAGTCAGAAAGTGATTGTCACCTCGCCCACCACGCTGATCGCTTTGTTGAAGGCTGTGGCTTACGGCTGGAACCAGAAAAACCTGGCTGAAAGCGCGCGCAAAATCAGCGATGCCGGACGCGTGCTGTACGAACGGCTCTGCACCATGACGGGATATCTGGAGGACCTGGGGAAAAAACTGGGTGGCGCAGTGAAGTCTTACAACGAGATGCTCGCTTCGGTGGAGCGGCGCGTCTTGCCCATCGCCCGCAAGTTTCCCGAACTCGATCGCTCCCTGGCCGCCGAATCGTTACCCGAGCCGGAACAGCTGGAGAGAACGCCGCGTGAGTTGGAAGCTCAAGATTGGCAAGAGACCATCGAAGAACCGGAGCTGCCCTTCGCCGAGGATAAAGTGGACCGTGCCAAGGCGTAACGTTCAGGCAGATCGGGGGAGTCCGGCGGAATGGTTCGTCCTGGTCTCCGCCAACAAACTATCGTAATGTCTCGGTGCGGAACTACTTGCGATTATTCGCACTATTTTGTTCAATGAAGCGGATTTTCATCAACTATCGACGAGGGAATAGCGGTGGCTACGCCCTCATGCTTCGTGGGATTTTAGCCGCACATTTTCCAAATGTATTCATGGACATCGCCTCGATCAATCCGGGCGAGGATTTCCGAGATGTGATTGAGAAGACCTGGCCGACCTGCGGTGTTGTTTTGGCGATCATTGGCCCGGATTGGGCGACTGTCCGCGACGACTCAAACAAGTTGCGGCTATTGGACGAAAATGATTTCGTGCGCCTCGAGATTACTGCCGCACTGCGGAAAGAGATACCCATCATTCCGGTGCTGGTTGGAGGAGCCCAAATGCCTGGAGAAACCGACCTGCCACCGGATCTCAAGCTCCTGGCGTTCCGTCAGGCGCATGAAATATCGGACACGTATTTTGACGAAGGTATCCAGAGATTAGTGGAGGTCCTCAACCGTATCCTGAGCCCGCCGCAAGCCAGTACCCATATTGCACCTCGTCCGGAATTTGCGGAATCCGCTTCTTCTGCTCCGGCGCTTGAGCTGTCGGCCCTAAAGCCCTCACAGATGTTGGAATTAGAAGGGCCTATTCAGGAAGGTGGAGAGCTGCTGATTCTCCCGGAGACTGTCGCGGTCGTGGTGGTTGCGGTTGAACCGCTAGAGCGCGATCAAACATACTCCGCCAGAGTTCTAAGAAACATGAAAGCGGGCGCAAGGTACGACTTTTTTTTTGGCGACTTCGCAACTAACATCGAGCGCGTGGCACACCTCCTGTCAAACTTCGCCACGGTGGGGCTGATTTCGTCCGATGCTCCTCTGCGGGAGTCGTCTGCAGCCATGCAACGCAATTTGGATACAGTGAGAACTCATTTGCACTTCATGCGGCGAAACCTGGCGATTCATTTTCGGAGAAGGCCGCCCATACAGTTCTGCGTGCATAATCCACGTTCAGAAGAAGCTGCGATTTGTTACCTATGGCATAAACAAAGGGTGTTTGTGAGATGGGCCGAAAGGCGAGAAGCGTGGGATATTGCCGCCGAAACATCGCGATGGTGTATTACGCCACGGCAGGGGGACTGCATTTTTCATTCAACCGACGATTTCAGTTTGGATGAAAGTGCGACATTGGGCGGCCAAGCTAGTGAGATCAGACGGAGGCGCGAGGCACTGTTGCGCTCAATGCAAAAGCAATTTCCTCCCGAGCTTCACCAAGATTTAAATCAGGTCTGTTTGGGAACTTAACGGAATTCGCGCCCAAACCGGCCTTGGTCTAATCCCTCGCGAAGACATTCATACTCGCCGCGTCTTGCTCCACCGGGCGCAACTCCTCCTGCAGTCCTACCACCCGCTGATGCAGAATCTGGCTCAACTCTTTCCTATCTTTTCTGGCTGCGATCGATTCGCCAAATACAATCCTCGCCCGAATCGATTTCTTGCTCAGCAGATTCCACACGTGCGGCAGTATAGTCATGTCTCCCCACCAGCAGACCTCCTGGCCTACATCCCCGTCTTCCAGTTCGTAGCGGATGCTGCAGGGTGTGACCGGGGCGCTCGCGTCTACCGCCGGCTGCAACATGGTCGAATGAAAGCGCAGAACACGACTTCCGTCGGTGGTGGTACCTTCGGGAAACAAAATCACGGGCACTCCGCTGTCCAGACTTTCACCGACGCTGACGTTGGCTCGGGCGGCGTCACCCCGGTCGTGCCGCTTCACAAACACGCTCCCGGCCCAGGTGGCGTAGCGCCCGAAGATCGGCCAATCTGCCACTTCGGCCTTCGAGATGAACACACAAGGGACCGCAGCGCTGTAGGCCAGAATGTCAAGATAACTGACGTGGTTGCTGACGATGAGACCCCGCTGGGGACGGCGTCCCTCGACCGACAACTGCACGTCGATCGACCTCAATCCGCGGGCGCAAGTTTCGTTCAGCCACTGAGCACATCCCTCGCGCGAGGCCTGTGGCCGCAGTTTGCGGTGCTCCCAAAGTCCGTAGAAAACGGCCACGGTCAGGAACAACAGTCTGCGCAGCCGCCTGGTTTGCCGTGCTAGGTGATTGCCCATCGAACAGAGGCGCCCCGAGCGCCTGCTTGGAGTCTACACAAACGCGACATCATCAGGTCCAGGGCTGCGCGCTGACAGGCTTGGTGCAAATACAACGTCATGAGTGCGCCTTGAAGGAGAGCCACGGGAGGGAAGTCAGCCGCCTTATCGAGGACGTCTCGCCGGATGGCGTCTTTGTCGGCAGCCGTCTCGCCGGATGGCTAAAGCGGATCTTAGCCGGCAGCCGCACGAAGCTGTAAATCGACGAAGAGAATATTTGCCTGGGCGCTGGATCAATTATGCCGGCGATCGGTAGTTGTCCTTTGCAAAGTGATTCACTACCCGGCGATGGGGATTTGCTTTTGACACTCATTCCAAGCGGCTGCTAGTATCAGATGTTCGACCGAAAGCTTCCCACCACGCCAGCGTCCCCGTCGTCTAGCCCGGCCTAGGACATCGCCCTTTCACGGCGGTAACACGGGTTCAAATCCCGTCGGGGACGCCAAATAATTCAATTATTTACAGAGCTTCCGCCCTTGAGTGAAAGGGTGTCGGTGACTAATGGGTGACTAACGCCACTCGTTTCGACTTCCTGAGAAGGCCCGAGCATCGAATCTAGGCCATTTACTGCTTGCCGTACTTGGGCGCTGGCAATACGTGCATAGCGCTTCGTCATCCTCAAATCCCGGTGACCTAACTGGCTGGCGATCACGTCCAGTTCCGTACCGCGCTGGCGAAGCCACGTGTACGCGCCGGAGCAAAAATAGACCGCGTTACGCCGCGTGAGCGGCGTGATGCGGCGGAGTAAAAGTAGACAGTAAGACCGCCGGATTCTTGTTTCACGAGACACGGCTGCCTGCGGGGGTAACGGAACTGGTTCGGTTCCGTTGAACCAACGGCAGAGATCGTGGAACACCGGAGGGATGTACTCAGTGGAACTCTATGGGCGTGTACGGCGAGCAGTTCTGGTGGAGGGCAGAAGTCAACGGTCGGTAGCGCGGGAGTTCGGACTGGCGCGCGTAACAGTACGGAAGATGGTGGGCTATTCGATTCCGCCGGGCTACCGGCGGAAAGAGCCGCCGAAGCGGCCCAAGCTGGGGCCGTGGATAGGCGTGATCGACGCCATTCTGGAAGAAGACAAGAGCAAGCCAGCCAAACAGCGGCACACCGCCCAGCGGATCTTCGATCGCCTGCGAGCGGAGCACGCGTTCCCGGGCGGCTACACCATCGTGAAGGATTACGTGCGTGCCGCCTCACTGCGCCAGCGAGAGATGTTCGTTCCGCTGACGCATGCCGCAGGTACGGCACAGGGCGACTTTGGCGAAGCGCTGGTGATCGTGGGCGGCGAGGAGCGGAAGGCCCACTTTTTTGCAATCGACCTGCCACACTCGGACGACGGCTTCGTCATGGCGTTTCCGGCGGAGACGACCGAAGCGTTTCTGGAAAGCCACGTTCAGGCGTTCGCCTATTTCGGCGGCGTTCCCACCTCGATTCTGTACGACAACACGAAGCTGGCGGTGGCGCGGATTCTGGGCGACGGCACCCGGCAGAAGACGCGGGCGTTCTCCGAGTTGCAGAGTCACTATCTGTTTGCCGAGAAGTTCGGACGCCCGGCCAAGGGCAACGACAAGGGCAAGGTGGAGGGCTTGGTGGGCTACGCACGGCGCAACTTCCTGGTCCCGGTGCCGCGAGTGGCGAGCTGGGAGGAGTTGAACGAGCGGTTGCTGAATGCGTGCCGGGCGCGGCGAGCGCGGCGGCTACGCGGCCACCAGGAGACCATCGGAGAACGCTTTGAGCGGGACCGGGCAGCATTGTTGCCGTTGCCGGTCAGCGAGTATGAAGCCTGCGAGAAGCGAGTGGCGCGAGTAAGTTCGATGTCGCTGGTGCGCTATCGCAGCAGCGACTACTCGGTGCCGACCGAGTATGGGCATCGTGACGTGCTAGTGAAGGGTTACGTGCACGAGGTGGTGATCGTCTGCGGCAGCCAGGTGATTGCCCGTCATCGCAGAAGTTACCAGCGCGAAGACATGGTCTTCGATCCGCTGCACTACCTCGCTTTGCTGGAACAGAAGGCACGGGCACTGGACCAGGCGGCGCCGCTGGTGGGCTGGGAGTTGCCAGAGTGCTTCGCCCACTTGCGTCGGCTGCTGGAAGCCCGGCTCAAGAAGAACGGCAGGCGGGAGTACGTGCAGGTGCTGCGTCTGTTGGAAACCTTCTCTTTGCCAGAGGTCGAGCGGGCCATTGAGGATGCTCTGCATATGGGCACGATCGGCTTCGATGCCGTCAAGCATCTGCTGCTGTGTCGCATCGAGCGGCGACCGCCGCGGCTGGACCTGGAGAACTATCCGCATCTGCCGCTGGCCGAAGTACAGACCACGCAAGCCGCCGACTACATGACTTTACTTTCGGTATCACCACTCAGCTTGCCGAGTGAGGGGACGCGATGAGCAACGAACCGAACACCCCCATCACGGACACTCCCCAGGTACTGCTGGAACATCACCTGAAGCAGTTGCGGCTGCCGACCTTCCTGCGCGAGTACGACAAAGTGGCGCGGCAGTGTGCCGCCGAAAGCGTGGACTATCCCCGCTACCTACTGCGTTTGACAGAACAAGAGCTGCTGGACCGCGAGCGGCGGGCCACCGAACGCCGCATTCATCAAGCACGCTTCCCGGTGGTCAAGAGCCTGGACACGTTCGAGTTTCCCGCTATTCCAGCGGTCAACAAGGCGCTGGTGCTGGAGCTGGCGCGCTGCGAGTTTCTACTGCGGCGCGAGAACGTGCTGCTGCTGGGCAACAGTGGTACCGGAAAGACGCACCTCGCGCTGGCCCTCGGATTATCGGCCTGCCAACGTGGCCATCGCGTGCGTTTCACAACGGCGGCGGCGATGGTACACGAGCTTATAGAAGCCAAGGATGAGAAACGGCTGTTGCGCTATCAGAGGCAGATGGCCGGCTACGAACTGCTGATCGTCGATGAACTGGGTTTCGTGCCACTGTCCAAGTCTGGCGCAGAACTACTCTTCGAGGTCTTCAGCCAGCGCTACGAACGTGGCTCGACGCTGGTGACTAGCAATCTTCCGTTTCAGGAATGGACCGAAGTCCTCGGTTCGGAACGGTTGACCGGCGCCCTGCTGGACCGGCTCACCCACCACGTCCATATTCTGGAAATGAACGGCGAGAGCTACCGCCTGAAGCAGAGCAAGCGCAAGCGAGGCTCACAACCTAACTCCTAATTCGCCGACCGTTATTACCTACTGCGGCGAACACGCCTCGGGGAGGATGACGTCTTCCGCTCCGGCCTAAACGCGCCGTCTTGCAGGCGGCGCAGGCCTCCGCTCCAGACGCCCTCCTCCCCGACAATCGCCGGTCTTCTACATATACATACTGTACTGGTCTACTTTTACTCCGCCCCGGTGGTCTGGTTTAACTCCGCCCTTGACAGTTGTATGTCCAGCAAGCAGTCGGGTCGGGCATGGCGCAGGTTCAGGTATGAGATCACTGTTGATAAATCCCCAAGTCACTCGCTATCTGCGCCGAGAATCCCGGCTCCGCGATTGGGTCTGAGTTGGCCTGTTCGCAACACCTAATGGCAAGTCGCTGGGAATCTCACGGCCAGACCATCCTCGATTGGCTGGCGGGTTTCCAGGCTGCCAGTGCGTCACTCGCCCCCGCGACAGCGGTCACTGACAAACGGCAGTCCACCGGAGTGAAATGGTGCGTGGGTCCCTGAGGCGAGGATTCTTCTGGCCTTCTCTACCCACCGCCATCGCGCCCGCGCGGCGAGAACTAAGACCTTCGAGTTTCCTTTTCCCAGCGTCCAACCGTGCTCGTTCTTCCGAATAAAGGAGGTCACTCATGATCTGCAAGCGTACCCTCCGAGTTGGCATTTTGGGCATCATCGCCCTTTTGCTCTCGTCCACTGCCATTGTTATGGCGCAGAATCCTGTGCCCTTCATCAACCAACCCTTGGTTCCCGACGCCGTTGCACCCGGTCCACCTGGATCCACATTTGCGCTTACCGTGAATGGAACGGGGTTTGTCCGGCAATCGATTGTGAATTGGAATGGCAGGCCGCGGACTACGGCTTTTGTGAACAGCTCGCGACTGATTGCTTTCATCCTTTCGTCGGACATTGCTGTCCCCACCACGGCTTGGATCACGGTAGTTAATCCTGCACCTGGCGGCGGTACTTCAAATCTCCTCTTTTTTCCGGTCGGAGCTCCCAGCTCGTTCGTCTCCTTTTCAAGCAGAACAGATTTCAGTGTGGGATCCGGACCCAGCTCCTTGGCCCTCGGAGACTTCAACAGGGACGGTAAGATTGACATAGCTTCTTCTAACTACTACGCGAGCACGATCTCGGTTCTCCTCGGCAACGGTGATGGCACCTTCCAGCCGCATACAGATTATGCAACCCAGCTTGGGCCGGACACCGTGGTCATCGGCGACTTCAACCGGGATGGCAAGCTGGATCTCGCTGTGAGGAATCAGAGCTCCAATACGGTTTCGGTCCTGTTAGGAAATGGCGACGGAACGTTTCAGCCCGCCCGCAGCTTTGCCGTTGGCCTGGGTACTATTGGTTCTCGGGTGGTGGTTGGCGACTTCGACGGGGATGGGAACCTGGACCTGATCGCCAGCAACTATTACGACAACACCATTTCCGTGCTGCTGGGGAACGGAGACGGCACGTTTCAGAACCAGCGGATTTACGCCGCGGGCTCAGGCCCATCTTCTATGGCTGTAGGTGACTTAAACAGAGATGGCAAGCTGGACGTTGTGGTCAACAACCCTAACAACCCTGGTAATAGTGTGGTGGCGGTGTTGTTGGGAAATGGTGACGGAAGTTTTCAGGCGCCGGTGACTTACGTGACCGCTCCCGGAGCGGGGTGGACCAATCTCGCCGACCTGAACGGCGATGGCACTCTCGATATGGTCGTGACCTCCGGATACTCGTCGGCCGTTTCGGTGCTGTTGGGGAACGGCGATGGTACGTTCCAGCCTTATCTGGACTTTTCGGTTCCAGCGGGTGCCGAGAGGTCTGAGCTTGCCGATTTGAATCGCGATGGCAAACTTGACCTGATCGTAGCGCCTTGGAACAATTCGAACGTAGTTTCGGTGCTGCTCGGCAACGGCGACGGAACGTTTCAGCTTCCTGTGACTTTTGTCACGGGTGCCCAACCTTTGTTCGTGGCAGTTGGCGACTTCGACGGCGACGGCAGACTAGACCTTGCCGTAGCTGACAATGGTGGTTCAGCGGTCTCCGTGCTGTTGCAGACAGGAACTGAGGTATTGCAAAGGCAAGGTCACGGTCGGGGAGCTAATTGAGACCAATGCCGCACCCCAACGTGGATGAAGCTCTCAATTGTCGTAACATCGCCATCTGGTAGGTAATCCCAGCCGTCGTGCCTCTGGATAAGCTACGACTTGGGCTGTTCACGCTAGCTATCCATGGGAAGGGCAGAGCGATAATGCTCCACGGTGCCATCAGTCCCACGCGTGGCTGAGGTCTTCCTCCAAAATCTCGCGCAGCGGCGAGGCGAGCGTTGGGTCGTGCACAGTTCTCCAAGGAAATCTGTTTACGCGTTGGCTTTGTCGCTGACGTTGGGCGCTGCCACGCCAAAGGGATCCCGGCTGCTAAAATTTCCTGGACGCATCCACCGGAACACTCCCTGTTTAAGCAGCCTCAGAATCGTTCGCCGGTTCTCGAGAACGACACGCAGCCACGACGACTTCCTCACCATCGGGAAATATATTCCGCGAAAACAAAGACGCGCTAGGAAGATATTGAAGCGATCCCCGACATGCTGGTCGTCCAGCGCCGCAACGGCCTGGGCGAGTGCTTCCGGGCTATAGGAGTGAGCCCAGCCATAGTTCAGTTCAGCATGCGCTTCTTCGATCGTCATTTTCAGCGGAGTGTGCGCCATGGTGAAAGGAACGAAATCCATCCAGTGCCGCGGGCGCGTGAGCCGTCCGGCGGCCTCCAGTCGCTTGTATAGAGGCGTTGCGGGTAACGGCGTGAGTAGTCCGAAGATCGGCAAGCCCGGAGGCCATGTACGGACCTGCTGCAGGGTGCGTTCCGCGACTCCCGGGGTGTCGTTGTCCATGCCGAAGATGAACGAGGTGATCGCGTATAGATTGCGTTTTGCCAGTCGCTCCAGCACGGCGACATATTCGCCGGGCTTACTGAATCCTTTATTCACGTCCTTCAGATTTGCCGGATCGACCGATTCCATTCCGATAAAGATCCACTTGCCTCCGGAGGCGGCGATCAAATCGACCAGTTCCTCGTCGCGCAGAAGATTGGCGCTGATCTGCGCCACCCAATAGACTTGGGCTTTGGCCGCGATGATGTCACGCAGCAGGGACTTGGTGCGCTTTAGGTTGATGGCAAAGTTGTCGTCGATGAAGAAGACCGCGATCTGGCCTCCCTCTTTGCGGGCGCGGGCTTTTAGCACGAGCAATTCGTTGACGACGCTTGCATTCGTGCGAAAGCGAATCGAGTCGCCGAAGAAACCGGTGACCGTGCAGAACTCGCAGCCGTACGGACAGCCTCGTCCCGACTCCACCGGCACGATGCGAAAGCTCCCCCATCCTTCGCGGAAACCCTTGAGCAAGGGGTGCATCAGCTTGGGAATGAGATTGAACTGGTCGAGATCAAGCTTGTCCCACGGAATCGTGGGATAGTGATTCAGGGAAGGCTTGCGCTCTTTGCCCAGCGCATCCATGGGCGCGTAGATTTCCTTCAGCTCGCCGCGAGCCGCATCTTCGACGATTTGCGGCCAGGTCTCATCGGCTTCTCCCAAGGCAACGGCATCGGCGTGGCGGGGGCCACCATCGCGGCCGAGAGCCTCATCGGCCTCTTCAGTCACATGCGGCCCTCCCATCACCACCGGAACTCCCGTCGCGCGAATCGCGTCCGCCATACGATATGCTCTGGCGACCATCCTGGTCATGGCGCCGATACCAACCAGTCCGATGTTCTGGTCGCGGACGAATTGCGCAATCTGGGTCTCGTCCATCGGTTGGGCATTGCCATCGACTAGCAGGACTCCATGTCCGGGAGGTGTGAGAGCCTGGAGCAGAAACATCCAGAGGTGGGGCATGAAGTTGCGGGTGACCCCATTGTCAGGGTTGTAGAGCAGAATTCGCATTCCACTCCTCGAAAGCGCTCGCTTGCCACGCTGGGTCGGTCACGACGTTCCCCGAAGGCCGAACATCTCAGAATACGGGCGGGGACCCCAACATTTAGTTCGCAGGATACATATCACGGATTCCGAACATCATACATTAAGCCTGTCAACGAGGGTGGGGGCAACTTATGGTTGGCGTAAAAATCCGTAGTGCCGTATCGACAGTGCTCCGCAGGCAGAATGCGGGGATGGCGATGACGTTGGGCGGAGCATTGTCGATAGGGCGATTTGCAGTAAGCCGCTAGCGCGTCTCTATGGGGATTGAATGCGGTTCGAGGGCTGGCGAGATATATAGCGTGGGCAGCTTTGGAAGCCTGGATGGGACGAGGACAGCGACCGGAGGATGGAGATTGCAGGGTGGTGAGATAGAGGATTGGTGTGCGGGAGGTTGGTGCAAGTGATTTTGAGCACAAGGGTGGGGCGACCAGGAATGAAGTGGTTAGCATGGGCCTGCGAGTTGGTGTCCGCATGGTCATAGGTTCAGGAAGAGTCGATCGGGCTGGTGGACGCCAGGGTTGTGTAAGTGGCCAAGTCATAGGTTGAAAGCCGGGCGATGATATGCAGGGTTCCGCGCTGACAACTGGGGCAGCAGCGATGGAGAGCTTGTTGCTGCAGTGGAGTAAGAATCGCGGGTTGGCTCTGCAGGGGCTGCGTGAAGATGGAGTCGGCAAAGGGCGAGTGCCCGTCGGCGGTTGCGGTTGGCGAGCAAGCCGAAGTGGCGGATCTTGACGAAGCCCGAGGGCAGGACGTGGAGCAGGAAGCGGCGGATGAACTCGACCGCATCGAGGTTCATGACCTGGATGCGGTTGTTGTGTTTGGAGTCGCGCCAGCGAAAGCGTACTTGGCCGTTAACGAGATCGAGAAGCCTGCCGTTGGCGATGGCAACGCGGTGGGTATAGCGGGCCAGGTACTGCAGCACATGCTCGGGTCCGCCGAAGGGCGGTTTGGCATAGACGACCCATTCCATGGAACGCAGCCGCCGCAACAGGGAGTGGAACTGACGCGGGTCGGCGAGATTGGCCATGGTGCCGAGGCAACGGAGTTCTCCTTTCTTATAAGCCTGCTGGAGGAAGGCCAGCATCTTTCCCCGGAACAGGCGGCTGAGTACGCGCACCGGCAGGAAGAAGCCGGGTCGGCAAGCGATCCAGCGGGAATGATCAAGGGCGAGTCCACCGGCGGGGACCAGGCAATGCAGGTGAGGATGGTGGCGCAGGTCCTGGCTCCAGGTATGGAGCACGGCGAGCACCCCGATGCGTGCACCGAGATGGCGAGGATCAGCGGCGATCGCGAGCAGGGTTTCCGAGGCGGCGCGAAACAGCAGGTCGTAGAGCAAGCGCTGGTTGCGGAGTGCAAGCGGTGCCAGTTGTTCGGGCAGGGTGAAGACGACGTGGGAATAGGCCACCGGCAACAGGCTGGCCGCTTGCCTGCTGAGCCAGCGATCGCGGGCCGTGGACTGGCACTTGGGACAATGCCGGTTGCGGCACGAGAGATAGCTGACCGTCTGATAGGAACAGGCGTCGCACTGTTGCAGGTGAGCGCCGAGGGCGGCGGTGCGGCATAGGCCGATGTCACGCAGGGCTTTGTGCTGCTGGCGGGAGACCACCGGTCCCCAGCGTTCGAGGAACTGTTGCTGGTGAGCGTGAAAGACATCGGCTACTTCGAGCCGATGTGGTCTCATCTTCTTCTGCCATCTCCATCGGAAGTCTTGATCTCGCGGATCGCCAGATCATCGAGCGGACTGGCGGTGGCATGCAGTCGGTGTTCGGAGACATGCAGATAGCGGGCCGTGGTCTCCAGGTCGCGATGGCCGAGCAGCAGTTGAATGCTGCGCAGATCGGTGCCTGCATCGAGCAGGTGGGTGGCAAAGGAATGGCGCAGCACATGCGGGCTGAGCGGCTTGACCATGCCCAACTGGCGACGCAGATTCTGGCAGACGAGGCGGACCCCGCTATCGCGCATCGGTTGCTTCGGTAATCTTCCAGGGAAGAGCCATTCCTCGGGCTTGCGCCAACGCCAGTAGATACGAAGCAACTGCAACAGCTTGGGCGAGAGCATGACCTGGCGGGGGAAGTTTCCCTTGCCGGCGCGGATGTGGATGATCATGCGTGGGCTGTCGATGTCGGTGACTTTCAGATCCAGGGCTTCCTGGCAGCGCAACCCGGCGCTGTAGAAGGTGGCCAGCAGAGCACGATGCTTCAGGTTCACCGTGCTGTCGAGCAGGGCGCGGACTTCTTCCCGGCTCCAGACCACGGGCAGCTTGCGGTGCACCTTCGGCTTGGCGACCTCGTGGTCGAACCAGGTTTGCTTCAGGGTTCGCGTGTAGAAGAACTTCAAGGCCGCCATGCGCACCTGCAGGGTCTGCCAGGCCAGCTTCTTCTCGTTCAACAAATAAAGTTGATACTGGCGTACCTGCTCGGGGCCCAGCTGGTCAGGCGACGTATGGAAATAGCGGGCGAAATCGGCGACCGTCGCGGTATAGGCGCGAATGGTTTGTGGGGAGTAGTTGCGCAGCCGGAGTTCTTCCTGCATGCGCTGACGTAGTACGGTCATAGACACCTCCTTCAGGTGTCCATGAACTCTACCCAATCAACACTCTGCACACCTTTGCCGCGCTAGCGGCTTAGTGCAAATCCCCATTACACAACTGATCCCAACCTGGCATCCGATTGTCAGGGATGCGGCCACGCAAAAAGGCCTCAGTGCGAGCCGAAGACCGTTATGGTCCGATATACGGATTGCGACATCATCACATCATCTGGCAAATGAATAATGCCGGCCCAGGTCGGTTCATCGACTAGGTCTGTCGGTGCAACGTCCTGTCCTTCATTGATTGCAAATTCATGGGGCTCGAGCTTGTGTCGAACTGCGCGGAAGTCGGACAAGGGCAACTTTTGGGCCATTATTAATTCTAGGACAGGCAATTACGAAAGTTCCTAACTTGCAGCAATATGGCCGCAATCGAGGCCGCTACGCTAATGACGGCAATCGCGATGTCCTTTTGGGGAATCGCTTCCACTTCGGCCTCAACATGTACTATCACATCTGCCAGACTGTCAACGCACAACACAGATTGTGCTGCTGCGATGTGGTTCGGGCGAGCCGAAGGAATGGTCGATATGGGAAAGCTAACGGGAACGCGGCACGGCGATGCCGCCAATAACCTCCTCGCCTTTTACGGGGACAAAGCCGATGAGTTGGAGGAGGCCGGTCAGTGTTTCATGGCGGCGGTCGCCCTGGCCTTCGCGCTTGAAACGGCCGTGCTCACATACCTGCTGGTCGAGTTCGGGGACGATAACGGCGGCGAACTAGAAATTCCGGACAGCGTCAACATGTCCGAGCTCATCGAGGCCGCAAACGAGATCGATGTGCTGAATGCGCCGATCGACATTCCCTCTCACGCCGGTGGCGACGACGACACCGATCCTCCGAGACACGTTGCGAGGGACGTTGTCGATAAAATCAGGCGGTTCCGCAACCTGATTCACCCCGGCCGCGCACTGAAAGAGTCTTACGATCCGCGCACATTCAGGCATGAGCAGTTAGAGGAATTCAGGGAGATGTTCGCGTCGGTCACGCGCAGCCTGCTTTATTACCTTTGGGATGGTGTGCCTGCGCGTTGGGGGTAAAAGCGGCAGCGCGGGGGAGGGATCAGGTGTCAGGATCAACGCTCACAGAAGACCAGATCGCAGGGCTGGAGGAATATCGGGCAGAGGTGGTGAAGACTTTCACCGCCATTTTCGCGCAGGCTGGGGACCGCTTCCGCGATGGAGAGCGGCTGTTGCGACGCTTCAACGAAGCGGTGGACGCCGTGCCGAAGGGCGCATCGTTTCTGACGCAGTGAATCGAACATTTGAAGCCAGGGCCGAAGTTGAAAATCTTCGCTCGGAGCGAGTGGTTCACGCCACGTGTGCTTTTGTGGCCTCAGTAGTGCCGAGGTAACTTGCCTTAGGATCTCATCCGCGACTGAAAACAGTCCCCTTTTGCCTCTCTCCGATGGTAACTTAGTTTCGAACCCGATAGCTGTTGACCGATCAGCGATGGCGCCTAGGCTGGGCACGTTCCGCCCCGCTTAAGTTGCTATTCCTGAGTGCGGCGGGGTTACGGAAAGGTGACGAATGGGTGATGACACATCTGCCTGGAACCTGATTGACCATACCTTAGTAGGATTGAAGTTATCGGACTTGTCGGAGGAGTTTCGAAAGAACATCAATGCTGAGGAACGACAAATCAGGTTCGACAACCGTCATAACCGGAACAGCCAAGCCGTACCCTCTCTGCTAGTCCAGATGCAAGAACGTCGAACGGACAAGTGGGCTGAACAGACATACAAGATCTATTGCGATGTATGGGAGAAGCAGGGCTATAAGAAGACGGCTGAATTTGTGCGGGCCGCTTCTGCCCGCGCAATCCCGCCAATCATTTCCTCACGTACGACGGCCGTAATATCTCAGCTATCAGCGGAACGTGAGCGATTGGTTGCACCCTCTAGGCCCGGCTAAAGCCGAGCCCTTCCACCGGTCGTAGCGGACATTTCTTTTGCAGGTATCGATAGCCCGGCGAAATCGAACTCCCTTAGAAACGGCTTCAGCCGCGGTTGCCGCGGGCTAAGAGCCCTTTCCAGATGGCATGGTTACGGCACGGCTAAAGCTGGGCCCTTCCACCGTTTCTTGCGACATTTCTTTCCTTGAATCGCAGCGCGGACTCCTCAAAGCGTGGCCCGCGATGGATGGTTTCGATGCGGCGCTGACGTTCTGCATTGCTGGGCACGGCCCAGCCGTTATCCTGCTCCACGATGCGCACAATCGCCAACCGGTCGCTGAGAATCGCAGACGTCCGGTTATTCTGGGCGGTGACATCCTTCTGCCAAACTCGCGCCAGCATCCTGTCGCGGATCGACGCCGACACGCGAGGAGCATCTCCGGTAGCGATCACCACGCCGCGATCAGCGTTTTCAGCGGGGGTCAGAGCTACGAAGCGGGCGCTCAGCACCTGCCGGTCGAAGCTACCGAAGACGAACTGGAATACCTCGGAATGTTCCGCGATCCCACCATCGCCCGCGTAGTGCACCACGTATTCCTGGTCCAGCACATCGCCGGCCGCGAGGCTGAGGTTCTGAATGCGGAGTCAGCGGGGCAGGTTGACCACGCGTGCCATCATTGTGAATCGTGCGCCACTCCAGTACCTGAGCGCCTGGCGGAATGTCTTGCGTAATCTGATCCGCTCCGTGGCTGATCGAGCAAGCGCGTCGCCGTGTGGACGTAGAGCGACACGCTGCCATCGGGCCGCGCGATGGCCACATGATCGTCGAGCAGGACCACTGCCGCTCCGGCAAATTCTTTCGTCGCACTCTGACGAGCCGCCGGCATCGCGTCGCGCCGGTACGGCAGGTAGAATTCGCGGCGTTCTCGCTGCCAGTCGGCAACCGGCTCATCCGCTTCGCTGGCAGCCAGGCGATGATAATTCTCCGCGTTGGGAGCGACTCGCAGCCATTCGGCAGCGGCCCGTTGGGCCGCGGCATCGTCGCCTGCCAATTGCAACTCGCGCACCAACATCGATCGCGCCGAGCGGTTCAACGGCGCGGCCGCCAGCAGACGCTGCAACGATTGCGCTGCCTGCGAGTGTCTTCCCTGCTCCGCCAGCGATTGCGCGTAATCGGTCGACTCGGGCGCGCAGCCATCCAGCTTCTGTCGAGCAGCGTCGGCTTCCGCGGGTCGCCCATGCGCGCCGTAGAACCCGATGGCAGCTTGCAACCCTTCGCATGAGGGATGAACTGCCAGACGACGCGACCAGATCTCCGCCGCACCGCTACCGGCCAGATCGTCGTCTGCAGGGTCGCCGGTCTGCGTCGGCCGCCAGAATTTCCAGCGCGGCGACACTTGCGGGCTGGCCGGCAAGAACATGTCGAGACAATTTCGCTGCCTCCGGCAAGTTGCCGCTCTCGCAAGGCGATCTGGGCTAGGCCGATATCGGCGGCCAGCGCGGCCGGCGCGAGCGAAAGCAGATTCGACCAGGCTGCGACGGCGTCCGAGCCCGCCGGAGACAGCTGCATCAACGATTGCGCCAGCAGGAATTGCAGGGCAGCCGATCGGCTCGCCGAGGAAACAGCCACGATCTGCTGGACCGCGGTCCGATATTCTCCCGAGGCATAGCGTTCCGCCGCCAACTCGTAGGCCAGCTCTTGCGAAGAAATATTGCTTCGCACGGCCATGTGGACATCGGCCAGCGCCGGCGAAATCGAAATTCGTTGTGGCGGAGTTGAACCAGCAAACTTAATCAACACCCGATGCGGACCCGCGATCACCTCGAAGTTTGCGGCAAGGTGATCGCGCCGCTCGGTCGGTGAAGAAGCTTGGTGCAATACGCGCTGCCCGTCGACGAAAACATCCACCGCGCCGCTGCCTTCCACATGCAACGTCCAGGTAGCCTGGCGTGAGCGAGGCAAAATGGGAGGCAGCATAATACATCCCACGATGTGGGAGATAATCCGGCAGCTTGATTCGTCCGTCGGGAAACTGAAAATTCTCGACTGGATGATTCTGATACGACGATTGCGCCAGGTCGCCCTCAGGCGCGATCAGCGCTTGGTCGAAATCCAGTAAGGCATGCCGTCCCAGCGGGCCGACCATGCGCCAGTCGGTCAGAATGCCCGCAGCGCGCGACCAGGCGTAAGGATCGAGGCCGGGGACACCGTCCATGGCTGCGTCCAGCAATGCCACAGTCGAGATCGGGCCAACTCTCTGGCGAGCTCGCCAGCAGCGACCGCAGCTGCGGAATTATGCTGCGAAACTGCGGCGTGTTGGCCGCTGACTCGCGAATACGGACCGCGGCCAGCCGCACTCGAGGATCGTCGCGATCGGTCTCGCCCAGCCCGCACAAGCGGACAGCCGCATCCAACATCGCCGCATCGTCGGCCTGCATGCCTGAGCTTTCCATCACCACGAAGAGCGCTTCCCCGTCGCGCGGATGGCGTCGCCACGCGCGATCTGCCAGGGTGCGGGGGCGGCTCAGGTTAGAGTGCACGAACAGCGCCTCAGCCGCCGAACGCGATAACGCCGAGTCCGGCAACGGCACCGTAACGCGTGCGGAAGGCCCGGCGGGTGGACTGACGCGACTAGTAGTTTCGGAGCGCGTGATGTCGGGAGCCGTTTCGTGATTCAAGCCCGCCAAAGTTGCGTCTTGTGCTGGCGCAAACGAGACCAACCAGATCGCGAGCAGGCCAAGGTAAATCGGAAGTGAGCGCTTCATGTTCAAACAGGTTCCCCCGGTCGGGTTAGCCGGAAAAACGATTCCCGCCGCCAGGGCGGGCACTCCGCAGCCTGAGTCTCAGGGAATACCTGCAGCGTAGCTCAGAAAAACCCAGTTGCGAAGCGGGTTTTCGCCTGAGATCTACAACTTTCGGGTGCTTGACGCCGTAAGGTGAACCAGCAACCCAACCCCGCGGCAGAGAGGTCTGGGGAGGATTTTCCAACGCGTGTCTGCTTCCGCTGATGAAGGCGCGAAGCAGCAACCTGCTTCAACAGGTATACTTTTTGCACCCGTGCCCACCAAGCTACAAGAGATCATCAGCAATACTCGCCGCCAGGTTGCTGCTGCCAAAGCGTCGGCCGATCTGCGCGCGCTGGGCGTGGCCGCGGAGCAGCATCAGCCCAGGGGATTTCGTAACGGCTTGCAATCGGCGGCGCGACGCGGCATCGCTGTGATCGCGGAGCTGAAGAAGGCTTCGCCGTCGAAAGGGCTGATCCGCGCGGATTTTCCCGTGGCCGACCTGGCGCGCGAATTGGAGATCGCCGGCGCGGCCGCGCTTTCGGTGCTCACCGACGAACAGTATTTTCAAGGCTCGCTGCAGAATCTAGAACTCGTCTCGCAAGCGACTCATCTTCCCTGTCTGCGGAAAGATTTCATGGTCGACGAGTTTCAGCTGCTGGAAGCTCGTGCGCACGGAGCGGACGCGATCCTGCTGATTGTTGCCGCGCTCGAGCAAGCCGAGCTGAGTACGCTGTACCAACGCTCTCGCCAACTGCAACTCGACGTACTGTGCGAAGTGCATGACGCGATGGAGTTGCAGCGCGCTCTCGACTCGGGCTGCGAGACTATCGGAGTGAACAATCGCAACCTGCATACCTTTCAAGTCGATCTCAATACGTCGTTGCAACTGGCCGAGCTGATGCCGTCCGGTGTGCTGAAGGTCGCCGAAAGCGGGATTGAAAATGGCGACGACATCGCGCGATTGCGACAAGCGGGCTTCGATGCCTTCCTGATCGGCGAATCGCTGATGCGGGCGCAGTCTCCCGGCGAAGCCTTGCGCACCCTGCTGACCCAGTCGGTAGCGGCAACCTGATGTCTCCGGGGACGTGGCGCTCATGACGTGGATAAAGATCTGCGGCACGACCAGCCTGACGGACGCTGAGCTGAGCGTGTCTTGTGGCGCCGATGCGTTGGGGTTCATTTTCGCTGAGAGCCCGCGCCGGATCGATATGGTGTTGGCGGCCGAAATCATCGACGCGTTGCCGGCGGAAGTAGAGAAGATTGGCGTGTTCGTAAACGAAGCGCCCGCACGGGTGGGCAGAGATTGCCGCGCAGTTCGGCTTGACCGGGGTGCAGTTGCACGGCGACGAATCGGCAGAGCAGTCGGCGGAGTTTCGCCAGGCGCTGGGCGATCGCAAGAATCATCAAGACATTGCAGGCAAGTCGATTGCTTAGCGCGGGACAGGATTTGTCGGCGCCCTATCTAAGGTCGGGACGTCGACGCTGTGTTGCTCGATTCGGGATCGGCTGCAAAGCGGGGCGGGACAGGCATTCCCTTCGATTGGGAGAAAGCTTGGCCGCTGGCGCGAAAGATTCAGGTAACGATGCCGCTGATCATCGCTGGCGGGTTGAATGCACAGAATGTTGGCGAGGCGTTGCATTTATTTCATCCCTGGGGAGTGGATGCAGTCTCCGGCGTGGAGCTGGAACCGGGAAGGAAAGATGAAGCGAAGCTGCGGGCGTTCATCGCAGCGGTGCGGCAGCCAAGAAGCCGGGTGAGGTAGGTTGAGACCATGACCATGGAAGACATGAGCAGCACGCAAATTCCGCCGCCCAGCGCAATTCCGGCCAGCGAAAACAAGCCGCCAAAACCGGCGCGCCCGGTCGCAGGCCGCTTCGGCGCTTATGGCGGACGCTATGTTCCCGAAACCTTGATGGCGGCCTTGCAGGAGCTGGAAACGGCTTACGCCGCGGCGCGCAAAGACAAAGCCTTCCGCGACGAGTATCACCGCTTGCTGGCCGACTTTGCCGGACGTCCCACTCCGCTGTTTCTCGCTGAGCGTCTGACGAAAGAGTTAGGCGGCGCCCGGATTTATCTCAAGCGCGAGGACCTGCTGCACACTGGCGCGCACAAAATCAACAACTGCATTGGACAGGCGCTGCTGGCCCGGCGCATGGGCAAGCATCGCATCATCGCCGAGACCGGCGCCGGCCAGCACGGCGTGGCCACGGCTACCGTGTGCGCGCTGTTTGGCATGGAGTGCGTGGTGTACATGGGAACGGAAGACATGCGGCGGCAGGAGCTGAACGTCTTCCGCATGCGCTTGCTGGGGGCCGAGGTGCGCGGCGTGGAATCAGGTTCGCGCACGCTGAAAGACGCTATCAACGAAGCCATGCGCGATTGGGTCACCAACGTTCGCAGTACGCATTATCTGTTGGGCAGCGTGCTGGGAGCGCATCCTTATCCTACGATGGTGCGCGACTTTCACCGCGTCATCAGCCAGGAAGCGCGCAAGCAGATTCTGAAAGCCGAAGGCCGGCTGCCGTCGGCGGTGATTGCCTGCGTGGGCGGCGGCTCGAATGCCATCGGCGCATTCTATGAGTTCATCAAAGATCCCGAGGTGAAGCTGATCGGCGTCGAAGCCGGCGGGCGCGGGCATTCCCTGGGCGAACATGCGGCGCGCTTCGATGGCGGAGGTCCGGGGGTGCTGCAGGGCACGTATTCGTACGTGCTGCAGGACGCTGGCCGGGCAGATCGCGTTGACCCACTCGGTGTCCGCCGGGCTCGATTATCCCGCGATCGGCCCCGAGCATGCGTTGTTGCATGATCAAGGCCGCGCGGAATACGTGTCGGCAACCGATCGGGAAGCGCTGGACGCTTGTCAGAAGCTGGCGCGACTGGAAGGCATCATTCCGGCGCTGGAGTCGGCGCACGCTATTGCGGAATGCATCAAGCGAGCTCCCACAATGAAGGAGTCTGACATTGTGATAGTGAATGTGTAGCGGTCGCGGGCGATAAGGACATTGGGATTTTGCGGGAGAACCTGCGGTTCTGAGCGGCGTGAGGCTTGCCACACATGATTTAGAAAAAGGCATTGGTGATTGCGGGCGTAATCGTCACCTATCCAGTGACATTGGCCGCAGGTTTTGCGATTGCTGATCCGTTCTACATGAGGTTCATCTTTCAAGGTGAGCGCAGCGATTTTGCGCCTGGAGATACTTTCGGAGTCTTGCTGTACGCTCTCTTGTTTTCTATACCGCTATTCATAGCCGCCGCTTTTGGCTGGCGGCATGTTTATCGGAGAATTTCAAACTGAGACACTACTGAACGTCAAATCAATTCATGACGATCCGATTCAAGAAACGGCCTGGGCTGGTGGCGTACATCACCTGCGGTGATCCCGACCTGGACACTTCGCGCGAAGTCGCATTGGCGGCGATCTCGCGCTGGCGCTGATGTCATCGAGTTGGGCGTGCCCTTTAGCGATCCGGTGGCGGATGGCCCAGTCATCCAGCGAGCCAGCGAACGCGCGCTGGCGCATCGCACAAACTTGGCCGGCGTTCTGGATGTGGCGCGGCAGATCCGGAAACACTCCGATGCCGGGCTCATCGTCTTCTCTTACTTGAATCCTATCCTGCAGTTTGGGCTGGAGAGGTTCTGCGCTGCTGCAGCTGAAGCTGGGGCTGATGGAGCGCTGGTGACCGATCTTCCGCTGGAAGAAGCCGGCGACTATCTGCAGGCGATGAAGGCGCACAAACTCGCGCCCGTATTCCTTGCGGCTCCTACCAGTACGGATGAACGGCTGCGCGCCATCGCCAAACACTCGCGCGGCTTTGTGTATGCCATCTCGCGCACGGGCATCACCGGAACCCGGCAGGAAGTGGCGAGCGATGCGCGATCATTGGTCGAACGCTTGCGGGCCTACACCAAGCTGCCGATTGCGGTGGGCTTTGGCGTGTCCACTCCGGAGCAGTTCGCCGAAGTGGGTGGCTTCGCCGATGCGGCGGTGATTGGCAGCGCCATCGTTCAGCGGATTGAACAAAACCCGGGGCGGGAGGCGGCGGCTGTGGCAGAATTCTTGTCTTCCCTCACCGCAGCCGCACAACAGGCCGGAGCGAGTTCGTAAACGGAAGGCGAATTCACCACGGAGGCACGGAGCACTCGAAGAACCGTTCTCTTGTTTTCTCCGCGCTTCCAATGCCGCGGGAGTGAACACGAAAAGCACTTATGGACATCGCGGATTGGCGCAAGAAAATTGACGATCTGGACCGGAAGCTGGTGCAACTGATCAACGAGCGCGCCACCTGCGCGGTCGAGATCGGCAAGCTCAAGCACACACTCGGCGATGCCGGTGTATGAGCCAGACCGCGAGCGCATCATCTTCGACAACATCGCGCAGATGAATCATGGCCCTTGTCGCAGATTCAATTGCGCCAGGTGTATGAGCGCCTGATTGACGTGATGCGGCAGATCCAGCGCGAAGAGATGACGCCAGATAACAGGGACTAGTAACTAGTAACTAGTAACTAGCAACTAGCTAAAGGCTAAGAGCCAATGGCTAAGAGCAAGCAATAGCTGAGAGCTGACGGCTGATAGCTGAAAGCTGACCGGCGAAAGGCGAAGAGCGTAAGAATCATGATTGTTGCGATGTGGGAGACGGCGAGCGAAGACCAGATTCAGGGCGTAACCGATCACCTGATGAAGATGGGCTTTGCGGTGCATCGCACTACGGGTGCGCGACAAAGCGTGTTGGCGGCGGTGGGCAAGCGCATCGACTTCGACATCCGCGAACTCGAAGTGCTGCCTGGCGTGCAGACGGTGCATCGCATCAGCGCGCCCTACAAGCTGGTGGGGCGAACGTTCCGCGCCGAGGGGACTGATCGTGCGACTGGCGAACGGCGTCGAAGTCGGCGGCAAGGAAGTCGTGGTGATGGCCGGTCCCTGCTCGGTGGAATCGCGCGAACAGATCTTTGCTGCCGCGGAGATCGTCAGGAAGGCGGGCGCGAAAGTGTTGCGAGGCGGCGCTTTCAAGCCGCGCAGCTCTCCTTACACCTTCCAGGGCCTGGGCGAGGACGCGCTCAAATTGCTGCGCGAAGCCGGTGATCGCTTCGGCCTGATGGTGATCAGCGAGGTGATGGAGATCTCGCAGATCGAGCTGATGATGCCCTACGTCGACATCTTCCAGGTGGGCGCGCGCAACATGCAGAATTTCAACCTGCTGCGCGAACTGGGCAAGGTGCGCAAGCCGGTGCTGATGAAGCGCGGCATCGCCGCCACCATCGAAGAGATGCTGCTGTCGGCCGAATACATCATGTCCGGCGGCAACTACCAGGTGATCCTGTGCGAGCGCGGGATCCGCACCTTCGAGACCTACACCCGCAATACGCTCGACATCTCGGCCATTCCGGTGGTGCACAAGCTGTCGCATCTGCCCATCACGTCCGATCCATCGCACGGAACGGGCTGCGCGACAAGGTTGCGCCCATGGCGTGCGCGTCGGTGGCCGCCGGGGCGGACGCGCTGCTCATCGAGGTGCATCCCTCGCCCGACGAAGCGCTGTCGGACGGCGCGCAGTCGCTGTTTCCCGAGCAGTTTGCCGAGCTGATGGATCAGTTGCGCATGATTGCGCCGGCTGTCGGACGGACGATTTAAGCGGAGTGTGGCGCGGTCAGGTTTTGAAGAGGCGCAGCTTCAGCTGCGCCGTTAGGCGCCCTCTTCAAGACTTCTCCTTGATGCAGTTGCTACATCGGGAAGACCGAATTCCCGCAGCGGCTAAAGCCGTCGATCGTTAAGGTTGTAAACGGCGTGGCTGAAGCCACCCCCCTTCAGCGCGGCGGCTAAATACACATGCCTATCCGGCAAATCACGATTGTGGGTACCGGCCTGATCGGCGGCTCGCTCGGGCTGGCGCTCCGCCAGAGCGGGTTCTCCGGAACCATCGTGGGATGCGATAAGCCGGAGGTCGTGGATGCGGCCATAAGCCGCGGAGCTATCGATCGCGGCGGGTCGGACCCGCGCGAGGCGGCGCAGGAGTCTGACGTTGTGGTACTGGCAACTCCGGTGGGCGCGATCCTGTCGCTCTTCGAGCGGCTGGCGCCTACCCTGGGGCCGGGCACGCTGCTCACCGATACCGGCAGCACCAAAGAGCAGGTGGTGGAACGCGCGCGCGTTGTTCTGGGCGATCAGGCGGGAAAGCGCATCCTGCCCGGACATCCCATGGCCGGCAAAGAGCACGGCGGCACCGAACATGCCGACGCGAATTTGTTTCGCGGCGCGGTTTGGCTGATCACGCCTATCACTCCCGAGCAGCCTTACACGCAGCGGCAGCAAGAGTATCTGGGATTGCTGCACTCGATCGGCGCGCGCGTGATGGCCATAGATGCCGCAGCGGCATGACCGGCTGTGCGCCTGGATCAGCCATCTGCCGCAGATGATGGCTACAGCTCTGGCATCGATGTTGCGCGAGGAACTCGGAGATGATGAAAAAGTGGCGCAGGTCGGCGGTCGCGCTTTGCGCGAGATGACGCGTATCGCGCACAGTCCCTACTCGATGTGGCGAGATATTGCGCTCACCAACACCCAGAACATCGATGAGGCGCTGCAGCGCTTCGAGCAGCAACTGGCGCATCTGCGGGAGAACCTGCGCGGGCCGGGGCTGCGGGAAATGTTTGAGAGCGCGAATAAATTCGGGGAGAAGCGGTAGTCAGTAGTCAGTTGTAAGTTGCCAGATGCCAGTAGGCAGCGATCAGTAGCAGGTAGTCAGTTGAAAATTGTCATCACGAGCGCAGCGAGGGATCTGCTTTCCGACGCTCCGCAAGAAAGCAGATTCCTCGCGCCAAACCCTGGCGCTCGTAATGACAATTCGAAATGGCCCGGCTGGCACAACAAATGTTGACGCGGGGGCGGTGTTTGAAAGAAGGCGATTTGATTCGCGTTGTCAGGGTTCCGGATGGCGTGCAGGATTCCAAAGAGTTCAAGACGCGATCAACTCTGAAGGAATGTGTCGGCCGTGTATTCCCGATCATGGGCTTTCAAGAGGGCTTTATCCAAATCGATGTGGGAGAGTTGAGCGGGAGGGACGCTTGTATGGAAAGTATTTGGATCGAGCCGGACTGTGTGGAACTGGTTCGCCCATAGCCTTTGCGCCATCGCCACGCACCTCGGTACAATCGTCCGTTCCAACTGAAGAAATCTTATGCCAATGAACAAGGTAGTTGCGAACGCCGATGAAGCCGTGCACGACATTCATGACGGCGCCACGCTTATGGTTGGGGGCTTCGGCCTGTGCGGCATTCCCGAAAACCTGATCCGCGCGCTGGTCAAGAAAGGCGTGAAGGGCCTTCACACCATCAGCAACAATGTTGGGGTGGACGACTTCGGTCTGGGGTTGATGCTCGCCGCTGGACAAATCGTCTCGCACAAGGGCAGTTACGTCGGCGAGAACCGGCTCCTGGAAGAGATGGTACTGACCGGCCGCATCGATCTGGAACTGATCCCGCAGGGCACGTTCGCCGAACGGATTCGCGCTGGCGGCGCGGGAATTCCTGCGTTCTACACGCCGACTGGATTCGGAACGGTCGTGGCCGAAGGTAAGGAGACGCGCGAGTTTGCCGGACGTCCCTACGTGCTGGAGCGGGCTCTGAAAGCCGACTTCGCGCTGATCAAAGCGTGGAAGGGCGATCGCTGGGGAAATCTGGTGTATCGCAAGACGGCGCAAAACTTCAATCCCATGATGGCTACGGCGGCGAAGGTGACGATCGTCGAAGTTGAGCATCTGGTTGAGCCGGGCGAGATCGAGCCGGAACAGATTCACACTCCGAGCGTGTACGTGCAACGCATTTTTCAGGGGACGGAGTACGAGAAGCGGATCGAGCGCCGGACGGTGAGGAAGGCTTAGCTGAAAGGTAGTAGCGGCTGCTTCAGAGTGAAAAGCAGATCCCTCGTCGGCCTAAAGGCCTCCTCGGGATGACAATTTAATAAGAGTTGCAGGGTCGGCGCACCTAAAGGTGCGCCCCTTCAAGAGATCGAACTGCAGTTGAACGAATTGGGTGAGCCAGTGACAACTTCTCCGAATATTGGAAAACAGAAAGACACCGAGAAGCGCGACCGCATTGTGAAGCGTGTGGCCCGCGAGTTGCGCGACGGGTACTACGTCAACCTTGGCATTGGCATGCCGACGCTGGTGGCCAATTGCGTGCCTCCGGGAATTGAAGTTGTGCTGCAAAGCGAGAACGGCATGTTGGGAGTGGGTCCTTATCCCGTGGCCGGTGACGAAGACGGCGACCTGATCAATGCCGGAAAGGAAACCGTGAGCGAGTTGCCGGGCACCGCGTATTTCTCCAGCGCCGAATCGTTTGCCATGATCCGCGGCGGGCACATCGACCTGAGCGTGCTGGGCGCGATGGAGGTCGACGAGGACGGCAATCTGGCCAACTGGATGATCCCCGGCAAGATGGTCAAGGGCATGGGCGGGGCCATGGACCTGGTGGCCAGCGCCAAACACGTGATCGTCGCGATGGAGCACACCACGCGCGACGGCGCTCCGAAAATCCTGAAGCGTTGCACCCTGCCAATCACCGGATTACGTGTGGTGCATAACATTGTGACCGAGATGGCGTACATCCGGGTAACGCAGAGTGGCCTGGTGCTGGAAGAGATTGCGCCTGGGTTGACCATGGACGATGTGCAGCGCGCCACCGACGCGCCGTTGATTGTCAGCCCGGAGCTGAAGACCATGGAGTTCTGAAGACGAGACCAGTCCAGCGGTGTTGCGTCAGCTACAGATGCAATGGGTGGAGCACGCCTTTTCAGGCGTGCGATCCGGATGGCTTCCTCGCTGCCGCGCTTTAGCGCATGAGTCGAATTTGTCCGCCACTTCGAGTCTGTATGAAAACCCGTGCCGTCCCTACGGGACTCAGATCAATTTCCCACTTTACCCAGCATTCCGCCTGCGGCTCCATGCTGGGCTAAGCTCTTCCGAGCCGGCGGCGCTCGTTTTCTCCGCTTCGCACTCCACTTCCGTAGCGCAAAGTTAGTTCTCACACACACTCTAAAGCTGCGCTCCTTCAAAATCAGCTCTCACCGGGTTTTTCATAACATTGTAAGGACGGACAGGAAATTAAGAATAGCGATTTTGACGCGGATCTGAAGGTCCGTGGTAGACGAGCAATTGCCATAAACAAAGGGCGCAACCAGTGCGCCCTTGTTTCTTCTGCTGACCTGCTTACTAAACGGTGACTGGCTGCTTGGCCGGCACCGGTACCGGCGTCAACCAGTTGAAGCGATCTTCGGCGGTGCCGTTCACAATGCCGTAGAACTGCTTGCGAACTGCCTTGGTGATGGGGCCGACCAAGCCATGGCCCACCGTAATCTTGTCGACCGAGCGGATGGGCGTGATCTCGGCGGCGGTGCCGCTGAAGAACAGTTCGTCGGCAATGTAGAGCATCTCCCGCGGGATGATCTGCTCGATCACCGGAATGTCCAGCTCGTGAGCGATGTGCAGCACCGAGTTGCGGGTGATGCCGGGAAGGACACTGTTGCCCAGCGGCGGAGTGTAGATGCGATCTTTGTGCACCACAAAGATGTTCTCGCCCGAACCTTCGCTGACGTAGCCGTTGACGTCGAGCGCGATGCCTTCGCTGTAGCCGTTCACGATGGCTTCCATCTTGATGAGCTGCGAGTTCATGTAGTTGGCGCCGGCTTTGGCCATAGTCGGCATGGTATTGGGCGCCAGGCGGGTCCAGGAAGAAACGCAAACGTCGACGCCGTCCTCGCAATCGGCGGCGCCCAGGTACTTGCCCCACTCGTAATTGGCGATGTACACCTCGGTAGGCGAGTTGAAAGGATTGACGCCCACCTGCCCGTACCCGCGCAGCACGATGGGGCGGATGTAGCAAGGCGAAACTTTGTTGGCAGCCACCAGGTCGACGGTAGCCTGATAGAGTTCGTCCAGCGAAAAGTCCAGGTCGATGCGGTAGATCTTGCATGACTGGAGCAGGCGAAGGGTATGATCCCGCAACCGAAAAATGGCGGGACCCTTGGGCGTGTGATAGCAGCGAATTCCCTCGAACACCGATGAGCCGTAGTTGACCACGTGGGACATCACGTGGATCTTGGCCTCATCCCAGGGAATCAGGTGACCGTTGTGCCAAACGAAGTCACTTGCCTTAATGGCCATTCCGAGCTCCTTCAAAAGCGGAGTAGTAGAAATTTGTTAGGCTGCGGGCCCGAAGATCCTGCGTACCTGAGTCGATTCATACTCGGCGGCGATTGGTGGAAATTCACCATAGGGAATTCAGCTTAACTGGAGATTATATCCGAGGAGCGCAATCCCAAAACCACCCATTTTTCGGATTTCCACGGGCTGTGACCAACCCCACCGAAATGGATGCACAGCGCAGGCATGGGGGTACGAAAATCCTGCGAAAACCCGAAAAAATGCTCGGGTAATTTTGCCCCCAAAGACCGCATTTACAATGGCCGGTAACCCACTTCAGTCCGGAGACATCCGCATCCGCACCTATAACCTTTGCGTGGTCGGCTTGGGCAATGTTGGCAAGGCTTTCGTCGGCCTCCTGCTGAGAAAGCGGCAGGAACTCAACCGCCGCCATGGGATTGAGTGGCGCGCAACCGGGGTGGCCTCGCGGCGCCTGGGGTGGCTGGTGGCGCCAGAGGGATTTACGCCCGAAAAGATTCTGGCAGGGGATTTCTCTGAGGCGCGAAAAGTCACTGACATTCACGAATGGTTACAGCTGGCGAACGCCGACGCGCTTTTCGAGACAACGTCGCTGAACGCCGCGACAGGCCAGCCGGCGACCGACCATCTGCGCGCGGCCTTGGAACTGGGCGCCCATGCCATCAGCGCCAACAAGGGTCCGGTCGTCCACGCCTATCGGGAGTTGACGGAATTGGCTGCGACTCACGGACGGCGATTTCTCTTCGAGTCGGCGGTGATGGATGGGGTGCCGATTTTTTCTCTCTTCCGCGAAGCTATGCCGGCGGTCGAAGTTCGCGGTTTCCGCGGGGTCCTCAATTCCACCACCAACGTAATTCTCGAGGGGATGGAATCGGGGATGAGTTTCGACGACTCGCTGATCCGGGCGCAACAGCTGGGCGTTGCCGAGTCCGATCCAACCGACGACATCGAGGGGATTGACGCCGCCGTCAAGGTGGTTGCCCTGGCCAACGTGCTGATGGATGCCCATCTCAGTCTGGACCAGGTGCGGCGGCAGGGTATTCGCGGAATCACCGGCGAACAGCTGCGCCAGGCGCGGGCAAGCGGCGAAGTCTGGAAGTTGGTCTGCGCAGCGACGCGCGCAACGGATGGGCGAGTCGTGGCGTCGGTTCAGCCGGAGCGGCTGAAGCTTTCCGATCCCCTGGCCCTGGTGCAGGGAACGTCGTCAGTCATTAGTTTTGAGACCGACATTCTTCCCCAACTGATGATTATCGAGCAGGACCCGGGCCTGGAAACCACAGCGTACGGATTGCTCGCGGATTTCCTCACCGCCGTCAGAAGTGACTAGTGAGTCGGGTCGTGTGTGGGACCGACGTTGCAGTCCGCCGATCAAGACGTCGCAAAGGCAAGGCCTTTGGCCCTGCAAAATCGCTCACGGGCTGAACAGGTTGCTGAAAAACTGACAGGAGAGGTTGATGTTGAAGGGGCGTAGCTTTAGCTACGCCGTAGCAAGTCCTCTATTTTTGTCATCCCGTGCCGACTTTAGTCGGTGCGGGATCTGCGATCCCGACTTTTTCAGCAAACTGTGAAGCCCAAATTGTGCTGGGGGTTGCGGCACGTCTATACAGGTTGCTGAAAAACTCTAGAACAAGGCTTGCTGCCGCCGGCTCAAGCCGGCTCAGAAACGAAAACACAGCCACTTAGACGCTGGCCTTAAAGAGACTGTGTCGCAACCGGTGTCGCCGCTCTGCGGCTCACAATGATTTCCCACTTGACCGTGGGCTTACGCCGCCCGGCTAACTTCATCTCGCCGCGTTGCGGCTAGCTTGAGCGGTTATTCCACCCTTTGTTCCACCACAAAATTTCCTCTAGGGTTGCGACACAGTCTCTAAAGGCCAGCTCTACTCGAAACTAGGCGTCCGAGGAGTTTTTCAGCAGCCTGTAAAGACGGGCCCTGACACAAATCGACTGATGCGATAAGTTGGCTTTCATGTCCCCGCGTACAAAGATGGCCGGTTCACTGCTTGTTCCAGGTTTGTCCGCGATCTGACGTCGTCCACTTCGTGCCGGCCTCGGTTGCGATGCTGCCTTGGGAAACGGTGACAAAGCCGATAGAAACCACGGCGCTGGTTTCCGCATGCCCATCGGCACTCAGCACTACCCGGCTCCAATGTTCGCCGCCGTCCACCGAATGAAACAGCGCTCCGCCATCGCCTCCCGCCCAGACATCGTTCCCCACTACGGCAACAGCTCGGAACGACACGGGCTGATCGGCGAGCGCGCGCGTCCAGGTTCCGTCGGCCAGGTGATGCTCCAGGTGCCCTTCGGGCGCAATACGCCACAGCGAATGCGGGGCAATCGCAAGCCGGTTACCGCCGACAATTCCAAGTGCGGTTTTGTTTGCGCTCGCAAAGTTGGAGCGGCCCAATGCACCCAGGGCCGGCGCGGGTTGTTGCCCGACGGCAGCCTGCAAGGGCGAGGCAGCGGGGGACGAGGTTCCGGCGGCATTCTGTGCCACAGCAGCTGTTGCCACCGCCGATGGGATTGGCTTAGTCAACTCGGCCAAGGCCTCTCGCTCTTCTCGCGAAGTCTCGGCGGTCATCCCGGCAGCGGGCGCGACCTGCTCGTGAGTCAGCGACTTCTTGCCGCCGGTGACCGCCGCTCGGTTCTGTACAGCGGGCTTTGCCTGGTGCGTCGGGTTGGCGGCCATCTCCGAGGTAGGGCCCTCGTTCCTCTCCGTGGTTTGACTGGGAACGGGCGGCGACGGAGGAGTACCGGCCTGGTTGTTCGCCGTCTGGCTTATCGCTGGACGAGGCGGAACAGACGCCTCACGACGTTCGACCAGAATGCTGGAGGCTAGTGCCAACACAGCCGCGATCGGCACCGCCCACTTCCATCCGCGCCAGGCGCGAGCAGGCTCAGTGACCGGGGCGACTGCTGGCTCCCCGGCAGCGGCGCCGGCCAGGAACACAACTTCGCGGCAATCTTCACACGCCGCGAGATGTTGCATCACTGCAGCCTTCTCCGCCGCCGACAGCGACTGCTCAACGTAGCCGTTGAGCATATCTGCGGACGGATGTTCCTCCCCCGGCCTCTGGTTGGCCAGAGCGTCGCGCGCCGATCTTGGAATTCCCGGATTCATCCCTGCTCTTTGCTCTTCTCCTGATAGAACGATGATTGCCGTGTTCCTTGCCGCAAAGTTTCGCTTACCTTCACAGGCAGATCGCGGACCTCTACATCGTGCATGGCTTCGTCCGCGTGTCTCGGCGACATGCCGGCGGCGATCAGCCGCTTGCGGATTCGCTTTCGCAATCCCGTGGCTGCCCTATCCAGTTTGCGGCTGATGGTGGATTCGTGCACGCGCAGCAGCTTGGCAATCTCCGCCAGGGTGCGACGGTCCAGATAGTACGCCACCAACAGGAAGCGCTCTTCGCCATCCAGCGCGGCCAGTTCAGACGCGGTCGCCATCGCTATGCGCGGATCCTCCGGTGCACTGGGAGCCGGCTCGGCGGCCGGGAACTGCAGGCCGGCTTCCACGGCCGTTTCCAGGCTGGTCTCGCGCTTGCCGCGTCGGTACCGGTTGACATATTCCTGCGCCACCACGGTGCGCAACCATCCCGCCAGAGAGCCGCGCCCCAGATAGTAATGCAGCTTGGAGGTGTGAGGCTCGCCCTGCTGGTTCACTCCGTACAGGTCGGCGTAGAGTGAATCGGCCAGAGCTCGCGCCGTGGCTTCGTCGTGCGCAATCTTGTAAGCGGCCTCGTACATAGGGCTGCGATAGCGGGTGAGAAAGATTTCCCACGCTGTGGCATGTCCGGCCATGCAGGCCCGCGCCAGCACCAATTCCTCCAAGCGTAGCGACACCAGAACCGCCGGCATGTCGGCTGACGGCCCGGCAGGATCGCGCTGCGCCATCACCTCCGCCAGCAGCCTGGCCAGTCCCTCAACGTCAATCCCAAATCGCCCGGCGCCGCTTTGCTGGTAGTGTCCCGCAGCAAAGGCCTGGACCGCAGCCGACGGCTGAGGGCAAGCGGGCCGCGAAATCGGGACCGAGGCCATATGTGCGAATCGTATCAATTCGGATGCAAGAAAAATACGGCGAAGCGTTCCTGCTCTAGAGACGCCACCAAGTCTCCGGAGGTCAACCATGAATTGCAGAATTCTCGCCACTCTGTTCCTGATGATTGCCGGCGCCACGTCCGGCCTGGGCGGCATACCTGGACCTGCGCCGCTTCAGGCTCTGCCACCTATCACCCGCGGCCATCTCACCATCTTTCCCGTGGTCGGCGGGCCTGACCACGACACCTCGCGCTTCCTCACTCTCGACGAGGGAGTTCAGGCAGGGACGGTAGTCGTCACCGAACAGGGCTCGTTGCAAGGGTTGATCCGGCCGGGCACGCCGGTGCATCAGCAATCGGGGGCCGAGGTCAACCGGCTGGTGCTGATCAACAACTCCGATCGTTCGCTGTTACTGCTGGCCGGCGAAATCGTTACCGGCGGCAAGCAGGACCGCGTGATTGGCGCCGACCGCCTGGTGCCGGCCAAGTCCGAGCCTATCGACCTGTCTGTCTTCTGCGTCGAGCCGGGGCGTTGGGTCGAGCGCAGCGAACATTTCGGCAGTTTGAAACAACAGATGGCGCAGCCCAGCGTGCGCCTGCCCGCGATGGCGGCACGCGATCAGCAGCAGGTGTGGAGCATGGTGGGATCGGCCAAGCGGGCCATGGAAGCTGCCAGTCCCCCAGCGGTCGCCGGACAGTTGCGCGCTACCACCTCGTATGCGGCGACCATGGCCTCGCCGCAGGTGCAGGCGCGGCTCGACACGGTTGTCGAAGACTACGACGGAATTCTGCGCGAGCTGCGCAAATCTGGCGCCAAAGGCGTAGTGGTCGCGATCAATGGGAACCTGGTGTGGGCCGACCTTTTCGCTAGCAACGACCTACTCGCCAAGTATTGGCAGAAGCTGATTCGCTCCTATGCCGCCGAATCCATAACCGCGGTGAATGCCAAGGGGACGGCGGATCAGAAAGCGGCACAGGTATTTCTCGACCGGCTGACCGGCAATCGTGAGGTCATCGAAACCGAGCCCGGCGTTTATCGCCGCGCGGAGATCACCGGCGATGGCTACAAAGTGTTTACCCTCACCGCGCTCACGCCCAAGTCGGATTTCGATGTCCACATCGCCAAGATGGCCTGCGATGCCGAGATGGGGCCGCCGTGGCCGTCGCACCGGCCTGGCGTCATCGTGCGTTAAAGACGGCGCGGTGAGAACGGGGCGGAAAGACGGCAGGCTCCGAGGAAACCGACGGCCAGCCTATCGAATTGGATACAGCGCCTTATCCGAGCGGATAGTCGTTCGGCGGCATCGGTGTTGCGATTCTTCAGCGCTCGAGATCCTGCCGTTGCAGCGTGGGCACTTATCAGAGAAACGGGCGGGGATGCGTGACCGTCAATGTGGACAAAGGATTGCACTACTACCTGCATTCGGTTCCCAGGGCGAGTCCAACCACTCGGCCAGATCAGCAACGTCGCCAGTCTTCACACCGGACTAATGGGGACCGAAACATCCGTTCCGCGTGCATAGCTTCTCAGGGGCTGGCACGTTCAGGAACCCATCAAGGAGAAAATCATGGCTACTGCAACGAAGTCTGTACCGGCAATGCAAGGTTACAAGCTGGGCAAACAGCCGGTGAAACACGATCCTCGCACGCTACAGTTTGGAGCTTACTTGAAACAGGGGCTGGCCCCGCCGCCGGCGACGAAGTCGTGGACGGCGAAAATTCCTCCCACTGGCTGGGGCATGATGGACAACGATAGGTATGGCGACTGCACCTGCGCCGCAGCTGGCCACATGATCATGGAATGGAGCGCCAATGTAGGGAAAGAGGTGGTGATCCCCGACGCCGACATTCTGGCGTTCTACAACCACTTTGCTCACGGCCATGCCGACGCCGGGGCCAACATGCTCGACGTGTTGAACTATTGGCGCAAGCAGGGCCTGGACAAGCACAAGGTCATTGCATTTGCCGCCCTGGAGCTGAAGACCGATATTCAGGTGAAGGACGCGGTCAATCTGTTCGGCGCCTGCTACATCGGCGTATCTCTGCCGGACTTTGCGGTCGCCCCTAACAAAGATCTGCTGAAGATCCCGTGGGTGGTTCCCTCTTCAGGGCCGGTGGGCAATGCCGCGCCGAACCAGAATAACGGACACTGCATCCCGGCGGTCGGCTACGACGAGCGCAACCTGTATATCGTGACCTGGGGCCAGGTGAAATCGATGAGCTGGCAGTTTTACAACGCCTACGCGGAAGAGGCGTATGCCGTGCTCGGCCACGATTGGTTCAACACCCAGATGGGCGGAACAGCGCCGAGCGGCTTCGACCTGGCGACTTTGCAGCAGGACCTGAAGGAGATTGCAAGCTAATGCATACCGCAGCTACGAAAGCGAAAGTCACAGCGGCGGTGGAACCGTCGGCGGCGAAGGTTGCCGCCGCGGTTCAATCCATGCCGGATCTGTCGCGGCACATCATCATGTTCGACCGCGAAGATCCTGCCACCTACTCGCCGCACACACTTCCCCCGGCAGCGATCATGGGCGCTGAGGCGCGAGCCCCGATTCCCTGGCCGAAAGGCGCGGCTCCTACGCCACAACCTATGGCGAAGAAGCCGTCGACGTCGGCGGCGCTGCCTAAATGCGAATATGTGATCGTCACCTGGACGGTGGAAGAAGCCAAATGTCTTGCCGATACATTGACGCCTGGCTTCCCCAGCAAGACGGCATGGTACGAGTACGATCACAATTTTCAAAGTGAATACGCGTCTCTGATCCGTCATGGCGCTCCAGCCTCGCAGAGCAAGCGGCTGGGGAGTTATTTCCTGACCAGCATCGCCGGCAAAAGTGTGCTCTGCATGAAATCAGAGCTGCACATGAGCCAGGATGGGCCGGCGTTGCCAATCGCCAAGCTGTGGAAGCAAATCATTACCGAGGCGCAGCCCAAGCTGATCATCACCACCGGAACCGCCGGTGGGATTGGTTCCGGACTTGAGCTGGGCGACGTAGTGGTGGCTTCGGAAGTGCGCTTCGATTGCCAGAAGTCGTTCAAGTCGTCGCCCTTCCACAACAGCATTTACCAGTGCTCAGCGCTGAACCAGACCTCGTATCCGGCGGCGCAGAAGCTGTTCGCCGCCAACGTTTCACATCTTCCAACCGCGTCCCGGGCGCCGGAAATCTTCACCAAGCCGGTGGCCGCAGCCAAGTTGCCGGATGTGGTGACGACGGATTTCTTCGCCTTCGACGATAGCTCCAATACCTTCGGACTGCAGAGTCTGGGGGCGGCGGTAGAGATGGGCGACGCCGTTCTGGGTATGGTGATCAGCGAATTGGGATCGGCGGCTCCGCGCTGGGCGGCGATTCGCAATGCCTCCGATCCGCAGATCAACGACTCCGGTCTGACCCTGAAGGAAGGGGCGGACAAAGCCGGGCAGATTTACGAGAAGTTCGGCTACTGGACGACGATTCCCAGCGCGATCGCGTGTTGGGCTACGGTGAAAGACAACTAGCGGCAACTCGCTAGCTTGTTTTCCACCTTTGTCTCTCGGCCAGAAAAGACAGCCACTGCCAGGCGCTGCGGTTGCGCTTGGCTTGGCTGTCGAAGTGGGCGGAGAAATTTAGGCTTTGCCCGTTACTCCTAGGCGCGTTAGCCTCGGGTGGCAGAAACGCTTATCATCTTGGCCGCGTCGTCGGTCTCTTCCCTGAAGCGCTACACTGATCGCATGCTGCTGCTGAAAAAGCTGCCCAAGTTCGAAACCATGCGGGAGTGCGCGCAACGGTATCCCCAGCTCGATCCCACCGCTCTGCAAACCTCGCTGGTACTGTTGCGCGTGGCTTCCGATCTGATCGCCGCCATGGATGCCGAACTCGCCGGTCATGGCACATCGCAGGGACGATTCACCATCCTGATGCTGCTGGAGAATTGCCCGCAAGCGGATCTCAGCCCCTCCGATCTGGCGGAGATGAGCGGTGTCAGTCGCGCTTCGATCAGCGGCCTGATCGACGGTCTGGAGAAATCGGGCATGGTGCAGCGCGAAGCCGGCGCCCGCGACGGCCGGGTGCGCCTGGTTCACATCACCAAGAAGGGCAAGCGCTTCCTGGACAAAATGCTGCCTTCGCATTTCACCTGGATGGCTCGGGTTATGCAGAATCTCAGCCAGCAGGAGCGGCGGCAGCTCATCCGTCTGGTGGGCAAGATCGATCCCAACGTACTTCCGTAATCGACTGCAGTTGACCCCACATTCTTCGCAGCTGGTAACTTTTGCCCAGGCAATTTGTGCATCCTCAGCGCGACCGCGGCAATCTAGTTAGGAAGCTAATTATTCTCCTTAGGGAGCTAATCATCTTCCTTTTTGGCGTGGTGCGACGTATGAGGACTCATGGCGAGCCTGGAATCGACTCCCAATCTTAGCGCTTTTCCGGGCGGCGTAATCGCAATCAGCCGGCCGGAGACAACGCGGCCTTTCAATCCCTGGATCATCGCGTTGACCGTGACCCTGGCCACGTTCATGGAGGTCCTGGATACTTCCATCGCCAACGTGGCGTTGCCGCACATCTCCGGCAGCTTGGGCGCGGGCCAGGACGAGTCGACCTGGGTGCTGACCAGCTATCTGGTGGCCAATGCCATTATTTTGCCGATGAGCAGCTGGCTCTCCCTCATTGTGGGACGTAAGCGCTTTTACATGAGCTGCGTCTTCCTGTTTACCCTGTCTTCCATGATGTGCGGTTTTGCGCCGTCGCTGCCGCTGCTGATTTTCTTTCGCGTGCTGCAAGGCGCCAGCGGAGGCGGCCTGGGCCCGAGCGAGCAGGCGATTCTGGCTGACACCTTTCCTCCGGAAAAACGCGGCATGGGCTTCGCTATTTATGGCATGGCCGTGGTGGTCGCGCCGGTGCTGGGTCCGGTGCTGGGCGGCACTATTACCGACAATTTCAGCTGGCGCTGGATCTTCTTCATCAACGTTCCCGTCGGCATCCTGTCGCTGGTGCTGGTCTCACGCCTGATCCACGATCCGCCGGCGCTGGTCACCGAGCGACTGCGGCGCCTGCGCGGCGGTCTGCGCATCGACTACATCGGGATGAGCCTGCTGGCCCTGGGATTGGGGTCGCTGCAGTTTGTGCTCGACAAGGGCGAGCGCGATGACTGGTTCAGCTCCGACAAGATTGTCTGGCTCAGCGTGATTGCCGTGGTATCGCTGGTGGTGGTGATCTTCTGGGAGGCGCGACACAAACAGCCGGTCTTCGACGTTTCGCTGTTTCGCAACCGCTCCTACGCCACCTCGCAAGCCATGATGTTCATGGTCGGCTTCGTGCTCTATGCCAGCACCACGTTGCTGCCGCTGATGGTGCAGACGCTGTTCGGCTACAGCGCCACCAGCGCCGGATGGGTGCTGACTCCCGGCGGCCTGGTCATCGTGGTGATGATGCCGCTCACGGGAATCTTGGTGGGTAAATTTCAGGCGCGCTGGCTGCTGGGCATTGGCTTCGTCGGACAGGCGCTGGCGCTGCTGCACATGAGTCACTTCGACTTAGGCACCGACTACAAAACGTTTGTGCTGGCTCGCATCCTGCAGTCGGCCAGCCTGGCATTCCTGTTCATTCCTATCAACGTCGCCGCATACGTCGGCGTTCCGCTGGAGAAGAATAACGACGTGTCGTCGGCGGTCAACCTGATGCGCAATCTGGGTGGCAGCTTCGGCATCGCCATCGCAACCACGATTGAATCGCGGCGCCTGCAATTTCATCGCAGCATTCTGGCCGAGCATCTCTACGGCGGCAGCTCTGCCTTGCAGCAGGCTTTGGCGGGATCAAAAGCGGCGCTCATGGCTGGCGGATATTCGGCCACCGACGCGGCGCATCGCGCCTGGGCGATGGTCGATGGCATAGTGCAGCAACAGGCGGCCATGTTGTCGTTCAATGACGCGTTCTGGATTCTGGGGATGATGTTCCTGCTGGTAGCGCCTGCCGTGTTCCTGATGCGCTCGAATAACCCGGGCTCAGGCGAGGCCGCGGCGATGCATTAGATCTCCCGGTAATTCAGAAGCCCCATTCCGATCAGCACGAAACACACCGGCCAGATCCACGATGGGATCGCGCGGTCCTCCGGCGGCAGACGCAGCTCCAGCCAGCGTGACCAGCCGGCCATCACCCCCAGCACCGCCATCGGCGCGTGATTCAACTCCGCCATGAATTCTTCTTCTACGTTCGCGGTGCCATGTGAGTGAGTCAGCAACAACGCCGCTCCCACCGCGCAGAGCAGCGGGAAGATTAATGGCAACACGCCGCCTTGCGACGGCTTGCGGCGCACGCGCAGCTCGAAGATGGCGAAGGCAATGCACAGCAGCGCAGCCAGCCGATGTTGAAATACCTCCGGCTTGGCCCAGGTCGCCCAGAAACTTCGCGGTCCCAGCGGCCAGCATTCGGGATCGCCGCGCAGAAAGATGAAGATGGCGATGCCGATCATCAGCAGCGGCCAGTACTCCGCCCACTTGGCGTGGCCGGTGCGCGCCAGCACCGCCAGCAGCCCCATGGCAACCACGATAATGCCCATCCAGTGATGGTTGTACTCCGACCACTTCATGTCATTCAGCACGCGCAAGGAGATCGGCGTGCCGTCGGTCAGGTAAGCTGCGGGCGCGCCACTGGGATCGAGCGGCTTAACGACCCGGCCGGGATACTTGGTGGACAGCGCAGCAGCTTCGGGGCTATCCATACGTGGCCACGCCGGCTCCAGGCGCTGCACGATGCGCGGCAGATCGACGGTGTCATCGGGTTGGTCGGCGGCGGGCGCTTGCGATGTCAGCGAGGCGGCCGCGAGCACAATAGTGATGCCGATGCCAACCTCGGCCTCAACCAGCCTGCGCAACCGAGGCATCACCTCGTCAGGGCCGTACTTGCGCAGCATCAGGAAGTTGATGGCGCCCAAGGCCAGCATCGCCGCAAGCATCATGATCTTGGCAATCACCATGATGCCGTACGAAGTGCCGATGAGCGCGTGGAACGAGCCGATATAGCTCAGGCTCATCCCGAAGCCGCTCAACACCAGCACGATGACGCTCACCAGGGCCAGCCGCGAGAAGCGCTGCGTCATGTACCACTGCGTGGGACGGTCCTTGGCAACGTACAGTCCCAGCAGCAGGAAGGGCAGTCCGCCAATCCAGAATCCGGTGCAGGCTTCGTGCAGGGTGGTCAGGATAATCAGCGGCACCCGGCCTTCCATGCGAGCGGCGGCATGGTTAGTGGTCACCGAAGCCGCAAGCACCATCAGCACCAGCAGGGCCAGAAGCCAGCCGGCAGACCTGCCGGGCAAGCCTGCGCCTATCGCGAGCAGGAGCGCAGCCACCAGAATCACGCTTCCGGCGATGAAGAAGTTTGCACCCGCGACGCCGGCCAGCCCGATATCGGCGGTCGCCATCAACACCGCCGAATTCACATACAGGTACCCGATCTGCACCACGACCAGTGCTAGAGCGGCGGCCCGAAACATGCGCAGCGATGCCGAGCGAACCCGAGCGAAGCCGCCCTCCGTGATTTCCGGGCTGGGCCGCGCGATCCAGTACAAAAACAGCAAGCCGCCCAGCAGCAGCGACTGGCAGATCAGGGTGCCGGCGCGCAGCACGACCGCGAGGTACGCAAAAATGTCGACCAGCTTAAGCATCATGGGCGGCTAGTTCACCGTAAAGGTGACTTCACCTTGACTGATATGCCCGTCGGTCGCGAGTACCTGCCACTGCAGTTTGTAGCTTCCCGGTTTCAGCCCATTGGCCTGCACGGTAAGGGTGTCGGGCGTCGGCTGCTTCACCGCTTCCAGCTTCTGTTCGGCGCCATCCGACCCCAGCAGGTGCAAGCGCGAGCGGCCGCCATCGACGCGCGAGTTGAAGCGTAGCCAGATTGGAACATCGGGGCCCTTGACGGTCGAGTTGCGCTTGGGGGTCGACTGCATCAACACCGCGTGGGCCCAAACCGGTTGAGCGATGGCAGTCAGTAGGAGAGTGGTCAAAAGAATGGAAAAGAATGGCACTCGGAACAGACGGTGCAAAGCAAATACCTCCTCTACGATGCTAAATGGCAATGGGCTTTGGGGGAAGTAGCCGCGGGATATTGCGGTTGACGGCATGACTCGTGCCCGCCGCCGTCGCCGTTATTCATGCAGGTTACGCAAGGATGCCCGCAGCTTAGGAATTCTCCGGCCGGGAAGTGCGCAGGCCGACCAGCCGTCCGATCAATACTGCGGGATACATGATTCCGGTGACGCCTTCAATAATGGCCAAGGCCCGGGCGTGCGGACCCCAGGGAACAATGTCGCCATATCCCACCGTGGTCAGGGTCACAAAGCTGAAGAAGATGTACTCGTTGGGACTGATGACATGTCCCGGCATGATGGTGTCGCGAAACGATCCGGGATGCAGCTGCTCCACCAATCCGTACGCCAGCCCGTAAGTGATTCCCACCAGGAAATACGCCGAGACTGCTCCCGCCAACGTGTCCAGGGTGACGGTAGGCATGGACACGATTCCGATGATGAAGACACTGGTCACGAAAATCAGGAACAGAAGCCCCAGAAACGTGGCAAGGGTTTGCAGCCGGATGACATAGCCGAGGAAGTTGGCCACGTGAATGAACACAGCTGGAACCCCCAGCGCAAACGCGATCAGAGTCAACCGCCCTCGCCCTAAAAAGGCGTAGAGCGCGGCGGCAAAGACCACCACGGCCAGCAGACGAAAAATTTCCGTCTCGCGCGCGTTTCCCGCCAGGAAGGGAAATCCGAGAATCAGGATCAGTTCGGTAAGCAGCAGCACGGTGTAATGGTGGTGCTGCTTGCGCGGGGCAGACGCCTTCTTTTCTGTGGGCTCCGAAGCGCTGGCAGACAAGAACGATCCTCCCTGCGGGGTACTCCGCGAGGCCAAGGGTATTCTGAAGCGCGGCGGAATTTCAAAGCAAAAGTGTGCTGCCGGGGTTATCGAAGCAGAGTAGTGGGGTCAGGATCGGCCGCGGGCGCGGCTGACTGCAACTCCGATGTCTCTTCCACGATGTCGCCTTCGCCCGGCGCCAGGAACAGATTCTCTTCGATGCCGTGCTGCTTGGTGTAGAGCTCATAGTAGCGGCCGCCCAGATCGAACAGCGTGTGGTGGTTTCCATGCTCGACGATGCGGCCGCCTTCCACTACCAGGATCTGGTCGGCGCGGCGAATGGTCGATAAGCGGTGAGCGATAACGAACGTGGTTCGTCCCTGCATCAGGTACGAAAGCCCTTCCTGAATCATGGCCTCGGATTCGGAGTCCAGGCTGGAGGTCGCTTCATCCAGAATCAGGATTCGCGGATTAGCCAGGATGGCGCGCGCGATCGACACCCGCTGCCGCTGGCCGCCGGAGAGCTTCACCCCGCGCTCTCCGATGATGGTGTCATATTTCTGCTCGTACTTTTCCGCAAACTCGTCCACGCGTGCGATGGCGCAGGCATTCAGAATTTCCGCCTCCGTGGCATCGGGCTTGGAGAAACCGACATTATCGCGAATGCTGCCGTCGAAGAGAAACGAATCCTGTAACACCATTCCCAACTGCGTGCGGTACGACTCCAGACGAACCGTCGCCAGGTCGACGCCATCGACCAGAACTTTGCCTTCATTAGGTTTGTGGAAGGCGGCAATCAATCCAATGATGGTTGATTTGCCGGAGCCCGACGATCCCACCAGCGCCGTCACCGTGCCCGGCTGGGCGTGAAACGAGACATCGTGCAACACCGTCTTTTGCTGCTCGTAAGCGAAGTCAACGTTTTCAAAAGCGACATCACCGCGGATCTCGCCCAGGGTCACAGTGCGGCCGGGATCTTCGTTCTCCGGCGTTTCATCCAGAACCTCACGGGTGCGCTCCAGCCCGGCAATGGCTTCCGTGATTTGGGTGCCGATGCCGACCACCTGTACCAGCGGCGCCGCCAGATATCCCAGGAACATGGTGTAGGTAAAGAACCCGCCCAGCGTCAGCTTGCCGGCCAGAATCTGGCGCGTCCCCATGAACATGACGATTGTGCCGATGATGCCCATCAGGGTCGACGACGACAGGCTCATCACCGAAGTTGCGGTCAGCGTCTTGAAGACGTTTTGCAGCAGCCGCTCAACGCCTCGGCTGAAGACTTCGTGCTCGCGCGATTCGGCGTGGTAACCCTTCACCACCCGCACTCCGCCCAGCGATTCGGTAAGGCGGCCGGTGACTTCGGCGGTGATCTTGGAGCGTTCGCGGAAGATGGGACGGATCACGCGGAAAGCCTTGCGCAGGCCGACTCCGAAGACCAGCAGAAAGGTAAAAGCGATGGCCGTCATCACCGGGCTGATGCGCATGAGCACCACAAATGCGATCACCGCAGTCAGCAGGCCGCCGGTGAAGTCGATCAGTCCGGTGCCGATGAGGTTGCGCACGCCCTCCACATCGCTCATGATGCGGGAGACCAGCATGCCGGTCTTGTTGGCGTCGTAGTAGGCGACAGAGAGCCGGCCAACGTGCTCCTGCACCCGGCGGCGCAGCTCGGCGATCAGCTTTTGCGCGGCTTTGGAGAGTGTCTGAGTCAGGGCGAACGAGGTCAAACCCTGAATCAAAGTCGCCGCCAGCACGATTCCCACCAGCGGGTAGAGCAGATGGAAATGCTTCTTGCCGATAACGTCATCGACCAGGTATTTGGTAGAGGCCGGCAGCACCAAGCCGGAGACACGGTTGATCACCATCAGGCCTAGGCCAAGGCCAAGCAGGGCCCGGCGGGGCCGGATGAGTTGCCAGATCTCGGGCAGCGCCTTGAAGATTTCGGTTTTCTTTGCCGGTCCTGAGGGACCGGCTCCCATCATGTAGTGCAAGTTAGTTGGATTCGCGAAAAGGTGTTTTGGGTTCGGAACAGCGGGAAGCACTCCCGCCCCTGCTTCCGCACTGTCAGCGAGAGTTCCCGCGCATAGCATTAGCCTTTTCGAAGAACCCAATAATAAGGTCCAATTCTTTGTCGCTGTAGCCGGATAATAATTGACCTATTCCTTTATTGATCTCCGTGTACATCGCCTGAATCCGCGCCAGACTCGCCGGCACCGGCCGGATGATGAGGCTGCGCCGGTCGTTGGGATTAGGCTCACGTTTCACAAAGCCAGCTTTCTCCAGGCGATCTAGCACCACGGTGACGCCACCGGTGGTTAGCCCGGTCTGCGCGGCGAGCTGCCCAGGCGTGGCCGATCCGGTCAGGTCCAGAATGTTCAGGCATTGGGTGTCGGTCAAATTGAGCTGGAACCGTTCCGCAACCGTCTGATTAAAGAAGATGGCGGCAGCGATAAATTTTCGCATCTCGACGACCAGAGAAGCGAGACGAGTAGCAGTTCTACGGGTTGACATGTCGACCCAATTATACTAGTTTATGTGAATCTTATAGACTAAGTTAGTTTGTAAGCAAACTTGAAGAAATAGAAGACGGAGTTCCATGGAAAACAATATGGTACGGGCTTACAAAGGAATAGGAATGGAAGGGGCCGTCGCCCGCTGGTACGCCCGGAACACGCTGCGGGATCTGGACGAGTTCAAGAAGCTGGCGGTACGACTGTCGGAAGAACTGCCTGCTGGAGGCCGCATCCTGGAAGTAGCGCCCGGACCGGGATACCTGGCGGTGGAACTGGCGAAGCAGAGCCGCTATCAGGTTTCGGGTCTCGACATCAGCAAGAGCTTTGTCGAGATGGCGCGCAGGAATGCCGAACAGGCCAAGGTCGCAGTGGACTTTCGCCAGGGAAACGCTTCCGCAATGCCGTACGAGGCGGACTGCTTCGACCTGGTGGTATGCCGGGCGGCGTTCAAGAACTTCTCCGAGCCGGTCAAGGCGATCTCGGAGATGTGGCGCGTGTTGAAGCCGGGCGGTCGGGCGCTGATCATCGACTTGCGGCGTGACGTCTCGATGCGGGCGATCAGTCAATACGTCGACAACCTGGGAGTCGGCCTGGGCAGCGCCTGGATGATGAAGCTCACCTTCCGCTTCATGCTGATCAAGCGCGCCTACACGAAAGAGCAGTTTCGCCAATTCGTGGCCTCATCGCCTTTCTTGCGCTACGAGATGGAGGAGCATCCGGTGGCACTGGACGTGTGGCTGCACAAATGAAAGTTGTGGGAGGGATTCCCGGCGCGATAGACTGCCTCGACTCCCTCCCGCAACCCAATGCGATGGGATTTTCGGAGTTGACCGGTCCGATTGTCCGTCAGGTAACCCATGAAAACGCTTACCGCCGTTTTCGCTCTCGTCGTCGCCTCCACGCTTTCTGCGCAAACCAACCAGCAACTCCAGCCCGATCCCGGCCTGATGACTGAGATCAATCAGATCAAGGCCATCGATAACCACTCCCACCCTCCAGCGCTGGACGGGCCGCATGGGGAGAAGGACGACGACTTCGACGCTCTGCCCTGCGATCCGCTGGAGCCCACCGACTCGGGCCTGATGTTCCGCGAGGATAACCCGGTCTACATCAAGGCGTGGCAGACGATGTTCGGCTACAAGTACGACGACTCCAAGCCGGAACATGTGCAGGAGTTGCTCGCCGCCAAGGAGCAGGTCAAGCAGCGGGAGGGCGACAACTATCCCAACTGGGTGCTGGATCAGCTGGGGATTGAGACCGAACTGGCCAACCGCGTCGCGCTCGGTCGCGGGCTGCAGCCTCCTTATTTTCTCTGGGTCGCGTTTGACGACACACTGCTGTTTCCGCTGAACAACTCGTCGCTGGCAGGCGCAATCGCCCGATCGCAAGATCTTCTTTGGTCGCGAGGAATCACTGTTCGCGCGCTACCTGAATCAGCTGGAGATTACCGGCATGCCGCCAACTCTGGCGCAGTACACGGCCAAGGTAGTGACGCCTCTGCTGGAGCTGCAACGCAAGAACGGAGCTGTGGCCATCAAGTTTGAGGCCGCCTATTTGCGATCGCTCGATTTCGCTCCCGCAAAAGAAAGCGCGGCGGCCCAGGTCTATGCCCGCTACGTGAAAGGCGGAGTGCCCGGCGACGCCGACTACAAAACGCTGCAGGACTATCTTCTCCGCTACATCGCGCGCGAAACTGGACGGCTCGGCCTGGCCGTGCACTTCCATACCGGCGGCGGATGCGGTGGCTACTTCCGTATGGAAGGCGCCAATCCCCTGCTGCTGGACTCGCTGTTCAACGATCCTACGTTGCGCCAGACTAAGTTCGTCATGCTGCACGGAGGCGCCGGCGGCTTCGAGCAGTTCGTGCCCTATCTGCTGATGAAGCCCAACGTCTACGCCGATTTCTCCGAGCAAACCTGGATGACGTCGCCACGCCACATCGCCGCCAGCATTCGCTTCATGCTGGAGTTCTATCCCGACAAAGTGCTGTTCGGCACCGATCTGTATCCGCTGACGCCGCAGGTGAATTGGGAAGAAACGGGATATCAGACGGAAACGGCAGGAAGAACCGCGCTAGCGATTGCACTCACCGGCATGATGCAGGACGGGGAGATTACGCGTGCGGAGGCCAGCGAGATCGCGCGCAAGGTGATGCGGGATAACGCGATCAAGCTTTATGGATTGAGTGCGAAGCCGTGAGGCAGCGGTGCAGCGAATCAAGTGTGAGTCGTGAACCCGGAGAAGAAGCGGTAGTTATTCACAACGCGCTCGACTTTCCCACAGCTCCGCGCAAACGAAAAGGCCACCCGGCAACAGGGCGGCCTTCTCTTCAAGGGAGAATAGTTCCAACGGAGGCTAGACCGTCAAAACTTTCTGGACAAATACTAGGGTTCCGGAAAGTGCGTGTCAAGCAATTTATGGAACTTAAATTGCTTTGTTTTCAGTTATTTGCAGCGGATTCAGGGAATTCCCGATTATTGACCGAAATTTCCCGGATTTCTGTGGTTATCTCGTAACTACATTTACCATCAATAGCTTAGAACGGATTCCTACTCTTTCAGGTGAAGCTGGATGATCTCCACGTCCTCGGGCCGGTCGAAGACCCGGTCGGGGAAAAGACGCTTCATCAGGATGCGCGTCCCTCCAAAGAAGACTCCGAAGATGATCGAGATCAGCAGAATGATGCCGATGAGAGCGAAGACGCCGACGATCAGATTGCCGATGTTGTCGCGTTTGCTGACCGACGTCGCTTCATTCCACGTGACTTCAGCTTCGTAGTTCACCGAGTTCAGCAGAGTTTGCGCATCGCCGCTGCCGGTGGCGCCGGTCACTACATCCACCAGCGGCCCGCTGCGTCGGGCGATGAGAGAGCCAGGAGCTGCCTTCTCTGCACTTTGCAAGCACGCAAACGATCGCCGGCGATCTGCGGCGTCGGATATTGGATGATCGTCAGCGTGAGAGGCCCGTCTTTCGACGAGTAATCCTGCATCAGAATCTCAGGTTCGTGGCCGAAGTCAACCTCATCGGCAGTGAGCGGCGCTTTCACCGCCAGCAGTGCCTGCGGTCCGAGAATGTACTTCGCGGAGTTCTCCACCACATCGTTCTTGGGCAAGTATTCAGGAAGCGTGGGAAGATTTCCCGCCGTGCCCGACGCCGCCGGCAACAGCCCGGCCAGCTCGCGCAACTCGGCAGCCGACATTGCGGTAACGCGATCGAAGTTGGCATCGACCAGCACGTTGCTGCGGAAGAAGAGGATGCGGTCGTTGGCCGAGGCAGCCTTGGTGCCGATCTGCTCGGTTCGCATCGCCGGCTGGCGATAGAAGGTGAACGCTCCATATGCGCCGGTGGCGTCGTTGAAGCGGGCGGCCTTGATGGTCAGCTTGCGTCCGTCGTCGCGAGTGTAGGTGGCCGTCTCCGAATCGGCGAAACCGTACTCCTGCAGGACAGCGGGATACGCCGAGTCCGCCTGCGCCGGGATTGGTAGTAGGTGTGGACTGGCCGGTCTGGGTCCATCCGGCAAACGATTTGGGCAGCAGAGCGGGATTGTCGGCGGCAAAGGTGAACGTGCAACACGTGAAGCAGAGAAGAACGAGGATAAGAAGGCGTTTCATCAAACAGGCACGTTACTTATTGATTTTAGACTACCGGGAGGGAGAAAAGTTTCCGGGAAGTGTGGTGGTGCGCCCATGGCACTGAACATGACAAGGGCGGGAAAGCAGGTCCTTCGACTCCGGCGGCGAAGCGCCGCCTGCGCTCAGGATGACAAGCATGTGGAGGCGAGATGTGGTAGACGCGCAGCCCAAGAGCTAATGACTAAAGCTGATAGCTCATGGCTGAGAGCTGACGGCTGATAGCTGAGAGCTGACAGCTTCCTACTGTCCGTCTTGCTTGTTGAATTTTGATGCCACTTTGACCCCGCTAAGGCCGTCGGCATACTTGGCGATGCCCTTATAGAGAGACTCGGCAATCTTCTCGCGATACTCGGGGGTTTCCAGCTTGGCTTCGTCCGTGGGATTGGAGACAAACGAGATCTCGGCCAGAATGCTGGGCATGTTGGCGCCGATCAGCACCACGAACGGTGCTTTCTTCACGCCGCGGTCGCGCAGTGTGGAATGGCGAGTGGCCAGTCCGGCGTAGAGGCATTGCTGAACGTCGGTGGCCAACTCGCGCGACTCGTCGATTTTGTCTTTGAGCGTGATCTTCTTCACCAGATCCTGTAGCTCGAAGATCGACTTCTCCGACACCGCGTTCTCGCGCGCCGCCACTTCCAGCGCATCGGGATTGGAGGTGAAATTCAGGTAGTAGGTCTCGACCCCGCGCGCCGACGGATCGCTGCTGGAGTTGGCGTGCACCGAGATGAACAGATCGGCCTGATGCTCGTTGGCGATGGCGGTCCGCGTTTCCAGCGGAATGAACGTATCGTCATCGCGGGTGTAGATCACGTCGGCGCCCAGACGAGTTTCCAGCAGGCGGCCCAGACGCAGCGACACGTCGAGCACCAGATCTTTCTCCAGCAAACCATTAGGGCCGATGGTGCCGGTATCGTGACCGCCGTGTCCGGCATCGACCACGATGCGGCCGATCTTCAGGCCGAGTGCGCGCGTCAGGCTGCGGTCGCCAGACAACGTGGGCTCGGCTTCGTGGGTTGCCGGGATGTTCGCTGCCGCAGTCTTCGTGGTCTTCTTATTCGAGCGCGGAGCGACAGCTACCGCGGTCGGAGCGGTGGTGGGTTGCGTTGTCGCTTTCAACTCCGGGCCGCTGGTGTCGCCCGGACCAGAGAACAACGGGTCAGGCGGCTTGGCGGTTGCGACGGTTGTAGTCGACTTGGGCTTGCTGGCCGGCTTCTGCGAGGGCGTGCCGTCACCGGCTGACGCACTTGAGGTCGAGCTTTCGTCGACCGGCTTAGCGGACTTCGCAGTCAGCGTTTTGGAATTTGCTGGCGGGGCAGCGTTACCATCAGAGCCGGCGTCATCCTCGTCGCCGTCATCCACGACCACCTTGTGGGGCGTCGCGCGGGAGGCACTGCCGGCAACCGGATGCGCAGGTTGCGTGGGCATGGAATTTCCGGCAGTCAGGTTCGGCGGCGAAGCCGCTTTCTTCGTGGCTGGACTGGCGGAAGCAGCGTTTGTTTTTCCCGCCTCGTTAGCCTTCTCCACCGAGCGATAGGGCTTCTCGTTCTCGATCGCGGTGACGGTGCGATCGCTACTGCCCGGAGGCGCAGCAGCGTTGGCCCGGGCGACCTGGGTTGGCGACTGCGGCTGCCGGCCATGAATGTCGATGATGAGCCGGTAGGGGTTAGGCAGCAGAAATGCCGAGTAGTCGGAAACGTCGGCGACTTCCAGCACGACCCGCGTCGATCCCGGCTGATATTGCGCGACCCGGATCTTCTTCAGGAAGCCGTCCTGCACCTCGAAACTCTTGCCCACCAGCACCGAGGCCAGCTTGGTATCGGGCAGATCGAAGAAGATGCGATCCGGATTGGGGACCCGTCCCGCTTCATACTTCACTTCGCTGTCGACATCGATGGCCACGCGGGTGTAATCAGGCGTCGACCAATGCCGGATTCCGGTCACCAGGGCAAGCTGCGACCGTTTCTTCTCCGTGGACAGGGACGCCGTTTCGGTAACCGGTGCGTCTTCCCTTTCGCTACGAGCCTCCTCGACCGGTTTCTTCTTGGGCTGGGGCTGATTCATCTCAGCCAAGGCTTGCCTGGCTTCCGCGCGCCAGCGAGTTCCGGGGATAGTGCTTGAGGAAATCTTCAAAGGTCTGGCGAGCTGCGTCAGGATCGTCCAGATCCTCCTTATAAATCTGCCCGATGGTGAATAGCGCCTGGAAACGGTACTTGCTGCCGGGATACTCGCGGCGCAGAAATTCGTACTGGCTGATAGCGGCGCGCAGGTCTTTTTCGTCGGGCTGGAACTGGCGGCCCATGTCGGCCAAAATCTCGGCAACCGCGACCACGCTGGCGTCGGCTTTGCTGGAAGCGGGCGCGACGTAATAGACCTTGCGATAGGCGTCAGCCACGTGCTGGTAGTCCTTGCGGGTGCGCTGATCGGCGGGGCGTCCATTCAATGCCTCGCGCATTTGCTCGGCTTTGTCGAATTGTTCGCGGGCCTGCTCTTTGCGGGCGGCGGAGCTGGGCGGCGAAGCGTTGAGGCTGGCAGTGGTCAGGACCGACAGCAGCGCTATGGTTACAAGGGCTTGAAGACAACTACGCCGGTGGCGGCAGCAAGACAAGGAAGTTCTGTGTGCGTGGCCGTGGTTTGCGAGGAAGGAGATCGCCATCGGCACAAGTTTCCGGACCTCTGACGGCCGTGGGCACAATTGCGCCGCGGAGTTGCCAGGCAGTCCGGTGGAGACGTAATCGTCCAGAGCATTTCGATTATAGGTTGCAGGCAGGAGCGAACAAGCACGTAAACAGGACGGAATCAGGGGAGTGACCCCACCTTTGGCCCGGACGGGCTATCGCAATCTGCGACCGGTTTTCGAACGTGGCGAGGGAATTCCCAACTGAGGCGATGTCGGGAATCTGAAGCACGACACTCAGTGCTGCAGTGACCATTCCAGGTCACCTTTACGACACAGGCTATAAAAGACAGGATGTCGCTCTTGTCGGCCGTATGAATTACGTTCGCTATGACGCTGCTCGTGTGTGACTTCGCCGCGTAGCTTGAGGTAGGCAAACCTACGAGTGCGCTCCTCTGCCTACAGTTGCTGCCAGAGGGCAAGTCCATTCGAGCACGGCGCGCATCGTCGGCGTTCACATGGACCGATTCTCAGCCTCTTGGGAATGAAAGAAAAGAACAAGCCTTACAAAACAGACCTGTTAGGAGACGCTTACTGCTCCGTGGGAATCGAGAGCAACGCGAAGCTGATTCTCGCTTGGCAATTGGGGCGTCGCAGCGCACACGATTCGCGGCTCCTGGCGGAGAACTGCGCATGCCACGCTTTTTTCAGACAGAACAACTCGCATGGGTTTTGAGCTTGCATTTTCCCTGAACTCCCTGCATGATTTCGGGGCGTTACGCAGGAGCCAATGAATGACTACTATCCGCAGAGATATCCAGATTGCAATGTTAACGATGGTTGCAGTTGTCTTGTTTGCAGGCGCAGCCCTTTGCCCAGCATCTGCACAAACCCGCTACGAGTCCGTTTACAACGGACACAGGATTATCTATCCAGAATCCAGCATCCCCTGGCCCGGTCGCCCACACACGAATTACTTTTTTGTCGACTCGGACCAACCGAAACCGAATCCCGACTCGGGTGACGAAACCCCAGGGTCCGTAGCCTGCGTTTATAAGTTAGTAACTGGACCGGCCGGCTGCCCGATTGCCACAAGCACAACCGTGCCCACCGGTGGTATCGGCGCTATTGCCATTGTGGACGCCGGTTACTACCCGACCGCACAGTCTGACCTGGACGCCTTTGACTCCTACTTTGCTATTCCGGCTACCACCATTACGCAAGTTTGGCCCACCCCGATACGGCCACCGGTTTACGGGGACTGGGAGGTCGAGGAGGCCTTAGACATCGAGTGGGCTCACGCCATGGCGCCGCAGGCCAAGCTGTTCCTGGTCGTATCGGCCCTGTGTACAGACCCGGGGTGCGTCACCGATCCGACTTGGCAAGCGGTGCAGCTCGCCGGATATCTTGTCGCTCAGAACGGCGGCGGCGTGGTGAGCATGAGCTTTGGCGATGCGGAGATTTCTCAGGAAACTAGCTTTGATCGATACTTCACTACTCCGGGAGTCGTCTACTTTGCAGCCTCCGGCGATTCGGGACTGGGCGTGAGCGGCTATCCGGCAGCGTCACCGAACGTGGTGGCGGTCGGAGGAACCTATTTTAACCGCGACGGTAACGGAAACTTCACTTCCGAGCAGTACTACACTGGCGGCGGCGGGGGAGACATCAGTCCATACGAGTCGCGTCCCAGCTACCAGAATGGCATTGCAAGCATCGTAGGAAACCATCGCGGCTATCCTGATGTTGCTTCCGACTTTTGCTGTGCGCCCATTTACCTCGAAGGAGGCTGGGGTTCGGTCGGAGGTACCAGTTGGTCGTCTCCTACTTTTGCTGGTATCGTGAACGCGGCCGGCAGCCGACAACAGTCGTCCTTGGCGCAGCTCACCACCATGTACAACGACATGGCCAATCCCATCAAGTACCATGCTGATTTCAACGACATCACGACCGGTGATCCGCGTTGCAAAATTGGTTGGGACCTGTGCACGGGCCTCGGTTCCGCCCATACTTACGCCGGCAAGTAACCCAACAAGGCTCCCCGGATTGCCAGTTCGATCTGGTCAGGACGCGGGCCTTTGCCCGCGTTACCCTTTTACGTTGTCCAGGCAACTGGTAATCCGGAAGTCGAAGTATCAAGCAGGTCGCGGCTCAGCTGAAAAACCATTAGCTTTGCTGGACTCCCGCGAGGCACCGGCATCGTTGTGGTCCGATAAAGAACCGGAGCGCGACAGATTTTCTACCATGAAAAACCCGCCGTGTGGCGGGCCGAAAGAGTTTTTCAACAGCCACAGGCGATTTCACTCACGATCAGCCAGCCGCTCCCGATTACTTGTAGTCTCCCACCTCGGAGATTACGGCTCGATCTTCCACACAACTCCGCAGCCGGAGCTGCAGTTTCCATTCTGGATGCCTCCTGAAGCTGTGCTGCCGTAGAGATTTCCTTGCGAGTCGATCACGACTTTGCTGTTGGGGAATCGACCGTCAGCGCCACCAGTGAAGTCGTAAAGCGAGGTATAGATCCACGATCCATTTGCCGGACTTAACTTAAAGACGCTGCCGAAACCAAAAGCTCCATTGGCACTATTGGCTCCGTAAAAATTTCCGGCGGCGTCCCTTGCGAGGGTCTGCGACGGACCGCCATTCGATCCACGGATGCCGTAGAGGGTGTTAAACGTCCAGTTTGCTCCGGACGAGAGTTCGTAGACAGTACCACCTTGCGATGGTCCTCCCATCACGGTTGCCCCGTAGAGATTCCCCGCAGGATCCATGACCAGTCCGGCTGAGGGGCGCAAGCCGTCACTTAACCCGGTGAAGTTATAGAGCGGGTTGTATGCCCATGAACCGTTAGTTGGGACGAGTTGGTACACGGAGCCGGCATTGACCGGCCCTCCATAGCCTGTGGTCCCGTAAAGGTTGCCAGATTGATCAAAGATGACTCCGCTGAACGGCGAGGCGCCGGAGGATCCGAGGAAGGCATAGAGGACTGTTTCCGTCCACACACCGTTTGAGGCTGAAAGCTCAAAGACCGTCCCACAGCCGAAGGCTTCGCAGTTTGGGCCCGGACCGCCTCCTTGGGAGGTGGTCCCATATAGATTGCCCTCTGCATCGAAGAGTAGATCACCGTTGTAAGGAAGCGCACCATCGCGTCCCCCTTGGAAGACATACAGAACTCGTTCCGACCACGGGCAGCGCGTGCTGCGGCAAACCGCCGGAGGAGGCGCTGCCCGGAACACGGTGCCACACCCTCCACTGCCACAAGAACCTCCGCCTCCGCCGTTGGTTGCTCCGTAGAGTCGGCCATCGCTTCCTACGGTTAGGCCGACGGGGAACGCACCGTCGGTTCCGCCGGCAAAGCTATAAAGGGGAGATAACGTCCAGATGGAATTCCTGTTCGTCAGCTTGAAGATTGCGCCCTGATTATGGCTTCCTCCCAGCGTTGCGCCATAGAGGTTTCCAGCGCGGTCGATGGCCAGGCCCTGAGGATAGAAACCGTCACTCGCTCCTGTGAAGCTATGCAGCACGTTGAAGGATTGAGCTCCTGCCGGTGCCGGAATGCTAATTGCTAATAGGGCGACGAAGACCAGCATTAGAGAGCGTGGCGTCATCCACTTCAAAGAACAGCGCTCGGGACGAGACGACATGTGAGGCTCCTCGAGGAGTTTCTGTTTAATACTGAGCGGAACCGGATTCCGGCGAATGACGAAAGCTCCACTTCCAGAGAAAACCTTCCTGCAGGAAGCCAGCAGCGTCCATCCCTTGGCCGTCGAGATTCTGCACTCGTTGTTACGAAACCACGATCGGCCATACCGCGTCTTCCAAGTTCTTGATGATCTTGTCGGGGTACCCGTGCCGTGACTCGATAGGGGACGATGGGAGGCGATAGCACCCAGTACCTCGTTGAGCGAGTGAATGAGTCCTATCGCGATATCACCAGTAATCCACGATCCCGCCAACTTCATCCAATATCTACCTAGCCTATGTCGAAGACCAGCCGGATCCTTCAGATCGTCTTGCTCGTCGCCATCGTGGCGGCGGGCATCAACTTTTATCTCACCATGCGCGAGCGCCGCACTGGCTTCACCGTGGCCAAGCGACCGGAAGTCGCGCTCAATCCCGACTACTACGTCACTCCGAAAAAGCTGCATCCTCAAGACCTGAAAGACGCCAAGGAACTCACGCAGCAGCCAGTATGGGTGCGCGAAGGATATCGTTATAGCTACTATCCGTATAACGGGCACAGCGACTTCAAGCATGCCGCCGGAACGCTAGGGCCGATCGAAAAACTCGACATCAAGGACGTGGTGGTGGACCGCACGCCCGGCTCCGCGCTCGAGAAACAGGTGATGGCGCTGTTCGACAGAGATGGCAAGCGTTATGCGTTTCCCATCGGCATCGACGACAACGGCGATTACAAGATCTACTCCGACGACATGCTGTTCATCCAGGACCCGCACCAGCTGTACAAGCACTGGCCGGCGGACGTTTGGCAAGCCATCGACAATCACGAAGTCAAGCCGGGCATGAACGAGTTGCAGGCCTGGTTCGCGATCGGGGTGGGTAGCCCGGAAGGAACCGGGGCGTCCAATCCGCGGATCTGGATTTCCCCAACAAAGGGCATCCGCTGCGGGTGACCTTCACTGACGATAAGGCGACCGACATTCAGCCGGGGTCGTAGGCAAACTACTGGAAAGCCTCAGTTCGACCGTAATCCCCCGCCCATACACAGCCAGTTTGCGGGGCTGCTGCTTCTAAGGTTCCGTAGCCTGGCGTTTGGGGGCGAGGCCTGCTGTGCCCTCCAACTGCCCGTGCATGGCAGGGCCTTAGTTTCTTGATGAATCCCCCGTCGCCGCCGCCATAGCCATACATCGTAAGACGATATTTCCGCATGGCTCTTATTAGAACTCGGAAAAATAGGAGGAGTGATTATGTCTGACACAGCGTTTCGCATGCAGAATCCGCTCCCTGTGGCTGGCGGCGATGGGTGGCGCGTCATCGGGTGTCACACGCCGCGCTACAGAAATCAAGCAGCCAATCCCGATGAAGCCCGCCGCCTGATTGGTTCGGGGTTTCAACCGACCGTCGCTGCCCGCCGCGCTGAAACCCTTTCTCTAATAACCTGGCAGCACAGGCGCCTTCTTCTGAAACAGCAACCTGATCTCCGGCTGCATCAGGTACCAGTAATCAGGATGCTGATGGCGATCCGGAACAGGCGATAGGTGCCGAAGAACAGGGAGAAGTGCAGGCCCAGTGCCAGCAATCCGGGCAAAGAGAGCAGCAGCGAGATAACCGCCAGTACAATCGACAGAATGCGTCCCCACTCGCGTAACGCCCAGATTCCGTAGCCGGCGACCGCCGCAATCAAGGCGTAGAAACAGAAGAATGCGGCGCCGATCACCCCCACCAGCAGCCCCAGGCCCAGCCCAGCCATCGCGCCTTCCCTTCCGGCGCCGCCGAAGAGCAAGGCGAGCACGCTCCCGCCGACCATCAGCGAAATCGCCAGCAGCACCAGAAATAACGCGCTCAGGAAATGGTAAATCGCAATCAGGACCACTCCGGTTGGACGCATGCCACCTCTCCTCTGCGATTCCACAACTGCCGAAAACTTCTGCCGGTACGCTTGCGAAGGGGCGCAGCTTCAGCTGCGCCGTCGAAAGCCTTTAGATTTGTCGCCCCGAGGCGGCTTCAGCCGCCGAGGGATCCGGGGGCAGCAGATTGTTCAGCCGGACACTATGCCAAGCCCGATGCCAAGTCAAGCCGGAGCACTGAACCGCCACTGATCACACACTCCCAGTGCAAAATCTGCTACGGTTTCCTGCAGGAGGACAACGTGAAAGCCATCCGCGTACACGAATTCGGCGGCCCCGAAGTGATGAAGCTGGAAGAGGTGCCCGATCCGCAAGCCGGTCCGGGGCAGGTGGTGGTTCGCATTCATGCGGCCGGCGTCAACCCGGTGGAGGCTTACATTCGCACCGGCAGCTACGCCTCCAAACCCAACTTGCCCTACACCCCGGAAGCGATGCGGGCGGGACGGTATTGGCCATCGGCGCCGGCGTCAAGGGCGTGCAAGTCGGCGACCGGGTTTACACCACTAGTCCCAACAGCGGCACCTATGCCGAGCAGGTGTTGTGCGGCGAAGCGCAGGTACATCCGCTGCCCGGCAACGTGAGCTTCGAACAAGGCGCGGCCATGGGCGTAGCCTACGCCACGGCCTATCGCGGATTACTGGTGCGCGCCGAAGCTAAGCCTGCGGAAACTGTCCTGGTGCACGGCGCCAGCGGAGGAGTGGGCACGGCAGCGGTGCAACTGGCGCGTGCCGCGGGCATGACCGTGATCGGCACCGCCGGCAGCGACGAGGGAATGAAGCTGGTGAAGCAACAGGGCGCCCATCATGTGCTCAATCACTCCACCGAGGGCTATCTCGACGAACTGATGAAGCTGACCGAGGGCCGCGGCGTCGACGTCATCGTTGAGCTGCTGGCCAACAAGAACCTGGCGAAGGATCTGACTGTGCTGGCGAAGAAAGGCCGGGTGGCCGTGATCGGCAGTCGCGGCACCATCGAGATCAATCCCCGCGACGCCATGTCGCGCGAAGCCGACATCCGGGGCGTGACCCTCATGAATACCTCGGAGCAGGAGTATCGCGCCATGCACGCCGCGCTGGTTGCCGGGCTGGAGAACGGGACGTTGCGTCCGGTGATCGGGCAGAAGATTCCGCTGGCCGAAGCTGCGCGCGCGCATGAGGAGATCATGAAGCACTCCGGCGCGCACGGAAAAATCGTGCTGATACCGTGATTGCGGGGGCTTTTAGGAACCTAACGGGCGGCAGCAGAAAACTCGGTCATCCAAAACAAAAAACTCCCCAGTCTTCGATATGCCAATCATCGCTCAAGCCGTGATCGGATTACGCCGCCGAGGACACCGGCACTTTCAGTTCGTGCAGGATGCCCTCCAGCACAGTGCACTGATCGCGCAACACGGCTTTGAACTCGTGGTGATCCGCCTTTGCGATCTGGCGCAGGAAGTGCTTTTGCTGTTCTTGTAAGAGCGCCACGAGGAGCTCTTGTTCCTTGTCGGTCAACCGTAGTTCCATGGTGACCTCCCGATAGCGGAGACTACTAACAATTGTAGTCCTGGGATCAAGCACCCGGACACTGAGCGGCGTTCGGGAGAGCTTGTACCGGAGCCGGAGTACCAATCCGGATTCTTCTCTCCCGAACCCAGGATTTCGCTTGCAGGTCACGATTACAATCAAGCCATGCTTCGCCTGGATCTGGCCGGCCGGTGTTTTGCTGTGACGCTCGCGTGTCTGGCGACGCTGACGCCGGCATCCGCACAGCCAGCGGACTCGAAGTTGCAGCCTGCGGTTACGCAAGCGATGGCCGGCCGTCGGGGCGCGGCCGTAGTCCTGGATGTTCATTCCGACCGGGTGCTGGCCACTTATCATCTCGACGTGGCCGCCCGTCGACTAGTTCATCCCGGATCGAGCATCAAGCCGTTCACCTTGCTGGCCTTGCTGCAGGCGGGCAAAGTCGATGAGCAGACTTCGCTGATGTGCCGGCGGCGGGTTTCGCTCGGCGGCCACCGGCTCGACTGCACCCATCCGGCAACTGCTCAGCCGCTGGATCCCGCGGCTGCGCTGGCCTACTCGTGCAATTCGTATTTCACCAGCGTCGCCACCCGGCTCACGCCGGCGCAGTTACACGACAGCTTCGTGCATGACGGTTTCAGCTCGACCACTGTACTCGCACCGGACGAAGCTGCGGGAAGCGTCGCGCTGGCTCAGTCTCCGGAACAATTGCAGCTGCAGGCGATTGGCGAATGGGGCATCGAGGTGACGCCGCTGGAGTTGCTGCACGCCTACCGCAATGTCGCGCTGTTGCAGACCAACCACGGCGAGAAGCTGACTCCGCTGTTCGATGGCCTGCAGCAATCGGTGAGCTACGGCATGGGACGCGTGGCGCAGCCGGCCGCGGCCATGAAGGTCGCCGGCAAGACCGGCACCGCTCCCGCCGAGGAAGGTGCGTGGACTCACGCCTGGTTCGCCGGATATGCTCCGGCAGACAATCCGCAGATCGTGCTGGTGGTGTTTCTGGAAAAAGGTCATGGCGGAGCCGACGCTGCCGCTGTCGCCCGTGAGATCTTTGCTGCGTTTGCCGATCCTCGCGAGGCCACGCCGAAGGTCGCGCAACAATCCACGGGAGCGCATCGATGAAACGCCTGCTCGCGGCCATCGCGTTCCTCCTGACGTCTTTGCTTGCAGGCGGCGCAGCGCCCGGAACTGACAATCACGCCACCACCAAGCCGGCTTCGCCTAGCGGCTTTCCGCAAACCGTTCGGGTGCGCTTGTGGTATCTGCATCCGCCGCACGAACTTCGCCTCCGCGCCGATGGCGGTCAGGCCCAGCTGCGCAAATGTGCAAGCTGCAAAGACGGCGCGATCAGCTCGCTCGCCGTGCACGCCTCCGGTTCGTCGCTGCAGATCGACAGCGACAAGTCAGCGGCTACCGAGCTGCGCATCAGCGGCGCGTATCAGATGAACGCGGACGGCCAGCCGCCCATCCAAGCCGATTTTCCCATTGAGCTGCGCGCCAACGACGGCCACCTGCTGGTCACCGCTCTGATGCCGATGGAGGAATACGTTGCCGGCGTGCTGGCTGGGGAAACGGGCAACTTCAAATCCGACGAGGCGCTGAAGGCGATGGCCGTCGCCGCGCGTACTTTTGCTATTCACTTCGGAAGCCGTCACGCCATGGAGGGCTTCGAGTTCTGCGACACCACGCATTGCCAGGATCTGCGCCTGGCGGGCATCGACCCGCATCTGCGCCGGATCGCCGACTCCACCGCGGGCGAGGTGCTGTGGTATGACGGCGAGCCGGCTGCGACCTACTACTTCGCCAATTGCGGCGGCACCACCGAAGACGGCCATTACATCCTGGGCAATGACGAAGCGCGCGCGCCCTACCTCACGCAACACTCCGACCGCTATTGCGTTCGCAACGGTGGTACGCAGTGGCGCAGCGAAGTTTCCAAGCGCGAATTGCAGCAGGCGCTGGCGGCTGACGGCATCGACATTCCCGGGAAGCTGCGCACGGTTTCGGTCTTGCACCGCACCTCCAGCGGACGAGTGGAATTCGTGCGCGTGCTCGGCAGCGGCAGCGTCACCGTTTCCGGCCTGGTTGTTTCGTTCCGCGGTGGGCCGCCACATCGGGTGGGACCGCCTGAAGAGCAATCTGTACGACATGAGCGATCAAGGTGACCGCATCGTGTTTCACGGCCGCGGCTCGGGCCACGGCGTCGGTCTCTGCCAGGTAGGCGCGGAGGTGATGGGCGAGGAAGGCCATTCCTATCGCGAGATTCTCAGCTTCTACTATCCCGGCACGCGGCTGGGCGTGGCGGCGCAGGGCATTCCCTGGCAACAGCTGGCCAACGAAGACATCGAGCTGCTGACCACGCATCCCGATCGCGACCGCTCGCTGCTGCCGCTGGCCACGCGCTTCCTGCATGAGTCGGAAGAGAGCACGGGCCTGGTGTATCGGGCCACGCCGCGACTGAAGGTCTACGACACAGTTGCAGCTTTTCGCAACTCAACCGGGGAGCCGGGTTGGGTCGCCGCCTCCACCCGCGGCCGTACGATCCAGATGCAGCCTGCCGATGTGCTGCGCGACGCGGGCACACTCGACAGCACCCTTCATCACGAATTGCTGCATATGCTGATCGAGTCGTATGCGCGTCCGGGCACGCCGCAATGGTTCCGCGAGGGGTTAGTCCTGTATCTCACCGGGCCGAACCTGGCGGCGTCTTCTGCGTCCGGATTCGAGGATCTGGCTAGCCTGGAAAAAGCGTTGCGCGCTCCGCAGAGCGAAGAGGAATTGCGACATGCCTACGCCGAAGCGCGCGCGCGGGTCGCGCAACTCGCTCAGCAGAATGGGAAAGACGCTCTGCTGAATTGGGTGCAGAATGGATTGCCGCCGGATCTGGCGGCGAACACGGCGGAGATCGCCCGCCCCCGGACAAAATCAGCCCTCGGACAAGGCGCACAGCAGTAGGTTAGACGGCCCCCGAGGGACGGGGCAGCCGCCAACGTCCTACAGGCGGGGATGTCCTACATTGGCAGAGGCTCAGGTTCCGGATCGATCGCGGGGATGAGATCAGGATCAGAACCAGGCTCGCGCTCGGGATCGGGCTTCGGTTCCGGCTGCGGATCAGGCTCGATCGGAGGAAACTTCAGGGTCAGCTTTTCGAGGTGCATCAACTCACTCCAAAAAAATACAGTCTTCCTCGATTCTCAGTTGACCGACGGCTCCTCGAACTATGATGCTGACTCCTGATAAGAGGACGGCTGCCGGCAAGATTTTCGTCTCGACTGGCAACGGGGTTGTTTCGTGGAGATTAACTAAGGCAGCAGTGGCCGCGTATGCCCGACGCGGATTGCCAGCGTTAATACTCTCTTCGAAGGAAAGAACGAAACCACCCAAGCTTCCCTTGCCTGAGTGGGAGTTCCTACTTCACCGCGATATTTACCAATCTTCCCTTCACGACCAGCACCTTCACGATCTCCTTGCCGGCAATCGCGGCTTTGACCTTCTCGTCGGCCAGCGCCTGCTCGCGCACCTGATCGTCGGTTGCATCGACGGAAACCACGATGCGGCTGCGGATCTTGCCGTTCACCTGGATGCCGATCTCGACCTCTTCTTCTTTGGCGAGTGTCGGATCGTAGTGCGGCCAGGGAGCGCGCAACAGGTCGGAAGTCTCGCCCAGCATCTCCCACAACTCATGAGCGAGATAAGGCGCGAACGGTGCCAGCATCAGCACCAGCTTGCGCTGCACGTCGGCCATCAGCGACAACGGAGCCGCCGGCTGCCCGTGCTGCACGCTGTCTTCGTAAGCGTGCAGTTCGTTCGCCAACTCCATGAGCGCTGAGATAGAAGTGTTGAAATGCCATCTGCCGGCGAAATCCTCGGTGATGCGCTGAATGGTCTGGTGCAACTTGCGTTGCAACTTGCGTGCTGCGGGAGAAAGTTGACCGCCCGCTCCGACATTCCACCCCGGATCGTCTGGCTTTGCGTTGCGCGCGACAAATCGGTAGACCTTGGACAAGAAGCGGCTGATGCCTTCCACTCCCGCATCCTGCCAATCGAGATCCCTGTCCGGAGGCCCGCCGAACAGGGTATACATGCGGGTCGAATCGGCGCCGTAGCGGGCCACCATGTCGTCAGGCGAGACCACGTTGCCCAGGCTCTTCGACATCTTGGCGCCGCCTTTGATCACCATGCCCTGGGTAAACAGCCGTTGGGCCGGCTCGGAGTTGCGCACCACTCCCATGTCGCGCATCGCTTTGGTCCAGAAGCGCGAGTAGATGAGGTGCAGGATGGCGTGCTCCACTCCGCCGATATACTGATCGATGGGAAACCAATATCCCACAGTGTCGGAGTCAAGCGGCTTGTCACGACAATGTAGGATCGGTATAGCGATAGAAGTACCAGGACGAATCGACGAAGGTGTCCATGGTGTCGGTCTCGCGCCGCGCCGGGCCGCCGCACTTGGGACAGGTCACGTTGACGAACTCCGGCACCTGGCCAAGGGGAGATCCGCCGGCCAGGGTGATCTCGACGTTCTCCGGCAGCAGTACGGGCAAATCCTTCTCCGGAACCGGAACGATGCCGCACCCCTCGCAGTAGATCATCGGGATGGGCGTGCCCCAATAGCGTTGCCGGCTGATGCCCCAGTCCTTCAGGCGATAGGTGACGGTCGCTTTGCCGAAGCCGTGCGCTTCGGCGTATTTCGACATCTTCTCGATCGCATCCTCGGAAGGCAATCCGCTGTATTCGCCGGAGTTGATCAGCAGACTGTTGGTCTCGACGAAGGGCAAGACCGGTTCATTGGGCTCGCCATCAGGAGCGTCTCCCTCGCGCCGCGGTAGAATCACCACGCGAATGTCGAGGTCGTATTTCTTGGCGAACTCATAGTCGCGCTCGTCGTGCGCCGGAACCGACATGATGGCGCCGGTGCCGTAGTCGAGCAGCACATAGTTGGCCACCCAGATCGGCACCCGCTCGTTGTTGAAGGGATTCAGCGCATAGCTTTCGGTGAAGACGCCATGCTTTTCGATAGCGCCAATGTCGCCGGCCTCCTTCGCCTTGTGCTGCTCATTCATCAGGTCTTCGACTTTGGCAAGCAGCGCGGGATTGTTGGCGATCAAGTCGGTTACCAGCGGATGCTCAGGCGCCAGCTGCAGTGAGGTCGCGCCGTAGATGGTGTCAATGCGAGTGGTGAAAACAGAGATCTTGTCGCCCGCCGGGCCAGCCGCAGCGTCGAGTTTGAAATCGACCAGCGCGCCTTCACTGCGCCCGATCCAGTTGCGCTGCATGGTACGAACTTTTTCCGGCCAGCCATCTAAAGTTTCCAAATCCTGCAACAGTTCGTCGGCGTAGTTGGTTGTGCGCAGGAACCACTGCTCCAGCTCGCGCTGTTGCACCAGCGTGTCTTCGTGCCGCCAGCAGCAGCCGTTGGGCAACACCTGCTCGTTGGCCAGCACGGTGGCGCACTTGGGGCACCAGTTCACTTTGCTCTTCTTGCGATAGGCCAGACCCGCGCTCGAAAAACTTGAGGAAGAACCACTGGTTCCAGCGGTAGTACTCGGGCAGGCAGGTGGTGACTTCCTTCGACCAGTCGTAGCCAAAGCCCAGGCGCTTCATCTGCGCCTTCATCTTGGCAATGTTGCCCAGCGTCCATTCTCTGGGCGGAGTCTGATTCTGAATGGCCGCGTTCTCGGCGGGCAGTCCAAACGAATCCCATCCCATGGGATGCAGCACGTTGTAGCCCTGCATCCACATGTAGCGCGCCAGGGCATCGCCGATGGAGTAGTTCCGCACATGGCCCATGTGCAGCGCGCCGGAAGGATAGGGCAGCATCTCCAGCACGTAGTACTTCTTGCGCGAGGAAGTTGGTGGCTCGGAGCGATAGAGATCGGGATTCTGGGCCCAGCGCTCGAACCATTTCTGCTCGATCGCCTGCGGATCGTAACGGTCGGCGCGTGTAGCATGCTCGCCGTTGGCGACCTCGGTTTGCGCGCCGATGGGGACCTTCTTCGGACCACTATCCTGCTTCGATGACTTGGCCATATGTGCTCTTTAGATAAGTGAGAGACAAACTTTGATTCTACAGCCTGGCTTTTGACTCAAGAGCGACCGCGCTGATCGAACGGCAGAAAGATTTTACTTTGAAGCCTTGGCCACCAACCGCTTCAGTGCATTCACATTCGCCAAGTCGTCCAGCGGTTCGTCGATGGGCGTCTCGGCGATGAAGGCCGCATGCGCTAGACGCGGATCGTTCAACAGGCGGCGAAACGGCTTCAATCCGATGCTTCCTTTCCCGATGTGCTGATGCCGGTCGAGCCTCGAGCCTCGTTCGGCCTTGGCATCGTTGCAGTGCCAGACGTACACGTTCTTCACGCCGACTGTGCGGTCCAGTTGGTCGATGGTATCGGCGAACCCTGCGTCGCTGACTATGTCATAACCCGAGACGTGGGTGTGACAAGTGTCGATGCAGGCGCCTGCAGGAACAAAGTTGCCTAGCAGGTACAACAACTCGGCAACCTGCTCGAAGTTGCCGCCGAGAGAGAACTCCGAGCCAGCCGTATTCTCGATCAGGATTCGTAACTTCCCGCCCGCGAGATCCAGGCCATCGACGCTCTGCTCGATCGCGAGGGCGGCACGTTGCAGGCCGTCTTCCCGGCTGCCGCCGCGAAACGAACCAGGATGCAATACCAGGAATTCAGCGCCGAGAGCCAGAGCACGTTCCACTTCTCCGCGAAATGCGGCGATCGACTTGGAGTGAAATTCGGCGTTGCCTCCCGCCAGATTCACCAGGTAGTTGGCGTGAATCACCAGCGGCTGCAAACCGTAGCGCTTCCGCAGACGCGCCATTTCCTCGCATTGCGACCGCGCCAGCTCGTAAGGCTTCCACTGTCGCGGGCTGGAAGAGAAAATCTGAAACGTGTTGCAGCCCAGGCGATAGGCGCGTTCCGCGGCAAGTTCCGTCCCGCCTGCGGTCGAAGTGTGGATCCCAATGCGACGCGAGGTAAGCTGGGGCGGCCGTTTGGGCGCAGGCAGCAGTTTGAGGATGTCCCTCTCTTTCTTTTGCGAATCCGTCTTTTGCGAATCAGTCACCACAATATTTTATGCAATCACCCGGCCCGTCGGGTCTTGCGAATGAAGAAGGGAATGACGCCGGGAAATCGCAGCAGCTCGAAAGCGGCAGGCTTAGCGAATTCCGGCAACGACATTAGCGAACGCACCCGCGCCGCAGCCGTCACGAGTGGAGCGAATTGCCGAGAGTACTCGTCGCGATAGGCGGTAACCGACTCCGCCAATGTTTTCTCTCCCGCCAGAAACCTGCCCATCGACTGCCCGGCCACCTGCCCACTGCGCAGCGCGATCGAGATGCCGTCGCCGGCGAAGGGATCGATGAATGCCGCCGCGTCGCCCACGAAGACGGCATTGCCGCGGGTGGGTTGCGGCGGGCGATAAATCAAGGGTGCGGTGCTGACCGGCGGGGTCGCGGCCTTCCATCCAGCGGCTCGCTTCGCCAGTTGAGGATGCTGCGCGAACACTTCCTCCAGCGAGGTCGCGCGGTCGGAGCGCACCATGGCGCAGGCGTTCACTACCTCGGCTGCGACCGACTGGACTCCACAGTAGCCATGCTGGAAGAAGTAAAGATCCGTGGATCGCGCAGGTCGAGCTTCGTGGAAGTGCGCTTTCAGCCCAATCCACTTCGGGCCGGGAGGCATGGACCGGTCGGCGGTGAATTGCGACCACCGGCCCGCCGCTACGATCAGCGCTTGGGCGCAGAACTCTGCGCCCGAAGTTTGCAGGCGAAAGGGACCATCGCCGTCTGCGGCCAACACTTCGCAATTGGCGCGGGTTTCCACGCCGGCGGCCTGAGCTGCTTTCCACAGCGCGGCGTCCAGATCGTAGCGGGTAATGCTGAGCGCAGGCGGCGCAACCGGCGCTTCGAGGGTGCGATTTCCCCGCAACAAACGGGTGCGATCGATGGGCGGTGCGTCGTCGAACAGCGACTTGGCTGACGGCAGATCGTGAACAAGTCCGGCGAGCACGCCCAGCGCCTCCGCCGAAACAAATTCGCCACAAACCTTATGCCGCGGAAAATCGCGCGCCTCCAACAGGAGCACCCGGGCTCCTAAGCGCGCTGCCGTGATGGCCGCGGAGCTTCCTGCCGGGCCACCGCCGATAACCGCCAGATCGAATTGGAAGAGAGGCAGCAATGACCAACCTTTACCTTGTCATCCCGAAGCGGCTTCAGCCGCTGAGCGATCTGCGGTTCTTCTACGCCGCCGATAGGCGTGTCGCGGAAGGACCGCCGTCGACCCGCAGCCAACTACTGCCCCACCCCCCTCCCCTATTTCCCCGTACAATCTTGAAAACACTAGACGACTGCCGCAAAATCTTGAGCCCCAGAGGCTTACCGTCAAAATCTTGAGCCGCAAGCACTTAAGCCATAATTTTCGGAGTTGAGCGGGGGTTAGACGGTTTGGGGTGGGGCAGGGCGGGCCGCTTGAAAAAAGAAGCTGAAGTCGAAGCACGCAGTCACGCTCTGGAGGATGTTACGCGAAGTCGCACCCGAACACAGCTCCGCCTTCATCATCCTTCCATTTCCGATTGTATCAACGAAACAGAAGTGACCCCTAGCGGCGCCGTCACAGATGCCTGTGACACTGTCTGTCGGGCGGAACGCGTCCCTCCGTTCGTTGCGATATGGTTATCTGCCACCGGCAGTCGCCAGAGCAGGCAAGAGTCAAATCGGCGCGTTGGCACCCGCAAAGCCGACAGAAGGCCGGCATCCAAGTCAGAATGCCGGCCGCTTCAATCATCACTGGCTAAGGCGAGAACTGCCAGATGGTTCCCGCGTTGTCCGTTCCACAGGTCCAAGTCGTGCCATAGAGGTTGCCCTGCGCATCGAGTGCCAAGGGACCCCCGGCGTCGAAATACTGATAGTTGAAGAAGGCGAGGTCCTGATAATGCCAGCCACCGCTGCCATACGACGCTTTGAAGATGTAGGCATAGGGAAAGGAAACCGAAGCCGGACTTCCATAACTACCGCCGCGCCGATAGCCCTGGTCGCTTCCTCCCGTGCCGTAGAGATTTCCTGCCGCGTCGATCGTGAGATTGTTCAGGGTTTCCATGGTATCGGATCCATGATGGACAAAATACTCACTGAAAATCCAGCCGGCCCCCGACTTCTCCAGCATGAAAATCGGGGCTGTCGAGTCCGCGTAGTACCAAAAGGCAATGCCGTAGAGATTGCCCGCGTTGTCCTGGACCAAATAGCTGGGAGACTCGCCGTCGATTCCCGGCCCTTGAAAAGCGTGGAGGACGCTCTCTATCCAGTGGTCGCCCAATCGCCTTAGCTGGAAAACTACTCCCGCGTCGTAGCCAATGTTGTAGCCCAGTCCATACAGATTACCGTCATTGCCTACCAGCACTTGGCGAGGGGTGGAACCATCATTGCCTCCGGTGAATCTGTAAAGGATGCTCTCCGTCCATCCCCCCAGGGTTGGTGATAACTCGAAGACGGTGCCGCAGCCCAAGCCGTTGCAGCCTCCACCGCCGCCGGTGGTCGAGGTTCCATACAGGTTGCCTTCCTGATCGGACGCAGATATGTTGATCGATCCGGATGCATCGTTGCCTCCGTTAAAGCGATAGGGCACTCTTTCCATCCAGCGACAAAAGGTGCTTTGGCAGGTGGCTGGCTGAGGGGTCAGGTTGAAAACCAGCCCGCAATACTGGCTGCCGTTATTCCCGCAGCTTTCGATACCTCCCTGGGCGCCGCCATAAAGCGCTCCCTCTGGGCCCACGATCACTCCGGTTGGGAAGCCTCCGTTGTAACCTCCAGCGAAACTGTATAGAGCATCGAATATCCAACCGTCGCCTGAGCGATACTGCTTAAACGCCAAACCGGAGGCATGCTCGCCGGCCCCAACCGTGGTTCCATAAAGATTCCCTGCTCGGTCAATTACAACGCCATTCCCTGGGGGTTGTTCTCTTTGCTGAAACGTGAGGTCGTGAATGACCTGGGGGTTTCTGTTCTCGGGAAAGCACTGTGGAGGCGGTGTCGTGGTGGTGGTGGTGCCACTGCCCCAAAGGGTGAAGGCTTCGGAAGGAACGGTCCCAATCGTGTTTTCCTGGGCCTGCGAGGGGCCGGAGTTCATGTCCCAGTAAGCCGGATCGCCGCTGGGTACGCTGGCGTTGCTCAGGGTCATCCAGTAGGTGCCGGCGCCAAGGTTCACGCCGCCGCCGATGAAGGTCGCGGTCTCAGCGCAAACGTTGTAGCCGAACTGGTTCGGGAAGCAGTTCGACGAAGTGAAGTTGAGGGTTTGATCAAACAGCTCGTTACCGAACGGTGCCGCTCCAATCTGCACTTCGACCGACGTGAGAGTATCGCCCGGGATCAGCCAAGCCCAGAACGACGCATTGGTAACGGTGGCGCTGTCGCCGAGCGTGAAGCTGTCGCTAACGGAGAAACCAAAGTTGATGGTCCAGCCCAAGTCTTCTCCATTGACCGGGCCGTTGTCGTAAACATCCATGAAGTCGAGCGGCCAGCCGCGGCGAGTTCGAGGGCGTGCAAGAGCCGGAAGCTTGCGGCCTACATGCGGCGTGCCTGGAGGAGTGAGGCGAGGGGCAAAAGCCTGTACCGTTCCTCCCTGCCATGATCGGGGTGGAGCTGCGTTCTGCGCCCCAGCGGGCATGACCATCACGGCCGTCACCAGTACGACCATGACCAGGAACGGAACCGCATACGGAATCGAAGGGTGCGTGTGAGCTTTGCTGTGCATGGGCTTCTCCTCCTTGCAGGAGTTCCAAATTCAGTTGGGCCTGAGAATGGGACGATCTGGACGCCGGGGAGAAGAGTGGTCGCGGGTCTTGTTTCTCGCCTCGCAGGAGCGCTAGCTGGGGGTGAAAAAAAAGGCTAGGGAGTCTGCTGCCGAAGCATCCACCAGGATTTCACGCCTGCGGCCGGTGGTTTGTCAGTGACCCCTGCTTCTGCCTGAGGTGATACCCGAAGAACAACGGGAGTATTTCAGAGACACTTCTTTGGGCGATCGGCTTGACGGGGAAGCGTCCCTTCGCAGCCCAGCGGCGACTTCTTGAGCCTGGATTTAGGATAGGTCTCGGCACCCGCAACTTTGCAACCTGCTTCCGACATAATCCTGCTGCATCACCTACAGCGGAGTCGGCTTCCCATCGGCGTGTCCGGGATGGGTGTCTGGCACGGCCACCCATCGCCAGCACGAATCCGCGTTGTACCAACTCAATGGAACCAGGAGGCAAAAATGTCGAAGAAACATTTTGCAGTTCTCTTAATCGTGGTCAGCGCAATGTTGCTTGCGACCGTACCGGTCTGTGCTCAGGATTCTGCGCAGAACGTCCCTGGCGCCGGCGCTCAGCCCAGTGCCTGGTTCCCCCGAGGTTCGCATCCCTCTTTTGGACGCTAACCTGGGATCACTGACACTGACAACCGACATGACACTCTCCCTTGCCCCCGCCATTTACAATGCCTTCGGCTACTAAACTGCCACGAGGCTGTATCCAGGGCCGGGTCGAGGAACGACCATCGTAGTGACCGACCGTCTGGTGAGGCGTTCCGGCCGGATACGCGATCACCTCACCCGGCGCTACGCATAAATTACACATAAATAAAATGACAAACGCTCCCTGGCAGTTGTAAAATCCCCGCCGGGTAACTGGCGAGAGAGTTCCCAGCGTTTTTCCTGCCCGCTCCGATTCGCTCCCAAGCGGCTAGAAGTAGACCTCTTTTCCTCTCCCGCGCGCCCCCGTCGCACACGTTCTGTCCAGGTCCACGAACGTTTAAAGCCATTGCGAGGAGCACAAGCCATGCAAAGCCAAGGGCGAGGTTTTATCTCCCTGTTTCGGACAATCGTCCTGGCAGGAGTCACCGCGGTCCTGATAGTGTCGGCTGCGCTTCCCACACGCGCACAGAATTCCGTTCCCCCAACGGCGGCTCAGGCAGCAAGAATGCCGGAGTTCGCGTCGCGACTCGCCCATCCTGCCCCTCGACCGGAATCACCGCCGAACTCAGGGCTTGCGCGCCAAGGGTCTCGTAGTGGCCCGCCGCAAGGCGGCCCTATCTACGACAACGGACCCATCAACGGCAACACCTATGCCTGGGCTATTAACCTCGGATATGTCGTTAGCGATACGTTCACCGTGAGTCCCGGCAGCATCACTGGAATGACTTTCGGGGCCTGGTTATTTCCGGGCGACACGTTGACCTCGGCCGAGCTTTCCATCACCTCGGAGCCAAACGGCGGCACCACCTACTTTGATCAGACGGTGAACTTCACCCAGAATGGCTGCACTGGCAATATGTTTGGCTACAACGTCTGCACCGAGACAAGCGGCAGCTTCAGCAGTCCTATGCTGCAGGCGGGAACCTATTGGGTAAATCTGCAGAATGCGGTCGTTACTAGTGGCGATCCGGTGTACTGGGACCAGAACAGTGGGGTCGGATGCATGTCTAACGGCTGCCCGTCGCAGGCCTCCGGCAATGGTGTCGGCATAATTCCTTCGGAATCGTTCACCATGTTGGGAGAGGGCGGGCCGCCCACGTGCTTCCAGTCACAAGGGAACCTACAGATCATCTCTGACTTTACCCAGCAGGAGGCGGGGACCTTCGGCCAAGACGGCGTAGTCATGGACAACGCAGGGAATCTCTATGGAGCATTCCCTAACGGCGGCGACAACGGCGTCGGTTTTGCTTTCAAGCTGGCTCGCTTTGCCGACTGGCTGCTGGATCCTCTGTACAGCTTCTTAGGAGGTAGCAATGCTGGCAATCCGACCGGCGTGATCGTGGGCCCGAACGGAAGTCTTTACGGCGGCGCGTACGGAGGCATCCAGAACTGCGGTACCAATGGTGGCCAATACTGCGGCCTCGTTTTCAACCTGACGCCGCAGCCGACGGCTTGTCGCGCCGCTCCGTGTAAGTGGACCGAAAACGTGCCCTATCGCTTCAGCAGTGAGAGTGATGGTTCCGGGCCGATCAATGTCTCAGCGTCCGACCAGGAAGGCAATCTGTACGGCACGACCTCCTCTGGCGGCGTTTATGTTGCAGGTACTGTATTTGAGCTGACGCCATCCGGGGGAGGCTGGACGAAAACCGTCCTGTACACCTTCACCGGAGGTATCGACGGCGGCAATCCAACCCAGGTGCTGGTGGGCAATGACGGCAATCTCTACGGAGTTGGCAACGGAGTTCATTTCCAGCCTGGAGTTGTTTTCCAGCTGACGCCTTCCGGTGGCCGATGGACCGAGAGCGTCCTCCATACCTTGCAACCTACCGAAGGCTCCAACCCTAGTGATCTGGTGCAGGACAGTGCAGGCAATCTGTACGGCATCGCGAGCTTAGTTGGCTACGCCACAATGTTCACGCTGCAAAAGACAGGTTCCGGCTGGGCCTTCAGCGAGAATCTCGTCCAGCATAGTTGTATGCCCGAGGACATTCCGTTCGACAACCTGAATAATCTTACGATTGATGCTGCCGGCAAGCTATATGGCACGGGAGCAGGCGGTGAGGAGTACCTCGGCAGCTTGGGTAAGAGGAGTCCCGGTAACCAAGAGTGCGTCTACAGTTACATCTTCAAAGCCTGGTATGACAGCAATGGCTGGCATTACCAAGACCTCGACTTTCTTCTCGATGAATACCTCCCATCGGGTGGTAGTTTGGCGCTCGACACGAGTGGCAACTTGTACGGGACCACCTCCGGCTGTGGAAGCTATGGCTATGGAACGGTATGGCAGTTTTCGCCTTAGCCGGCGGGCGGTTGACGCCGGAGCCCGCACGTCATTCGAGCTGGATGTCGAACGATTGCCGATGAAGTAAGGGACAACTTCGTCTGTAAGGGCGCTGGGTGCGTAATCCGGCCAAGGAAGCGTTCCTACGGTGTGATCTCCCAGACCGTGCCGCAACCGGGCCCGGTTTCGGTGCAACCATAAAGGTTGCCGTAGACCGAGGTCGTACCGTAGACATTGCCGCTGGCGTCAAGGGTGAGGGCGCCGAAGGGAATGCCTCCCTCACTGCCGCCAATGAAGTCGTGGAGATCGGTATAGGTCCACGACCCGCCGGAGTTGGTTAATTTGAAGACCAGGCCGTATCCGTACCGGCCGCCGATAACACAGGTTCCATAAAGATTGCCGGCTGTGTCCAGGGTGACGGGATTGGTGAAGCAATCGTTGGCGAAATTGTATAGCAGAGAGTAAACCCAGCTTCCTCCGGACGGCGTCAGTTCAAAGACGGTGCCATTGCTGCCATCTCCGCCCTGGGCAGTAGCGCCATAGAGATTACCGGATTGACCCATGATCAAGGCGCCCGGCTCAGACGGGCCGCCAAGACTATCCAGGGGAAAGTCATAGAGGATATTCTCGGTCCACGTCCCGCCGGACGGCGACAGCTGGAAAACCGTCCCTCCTCCTTCTCCTCCTGAGTTCCCTCCCAACCACGTCGCCCCATAAAGGTTTCCTGCAGGGTCGAAGATCACACCAACCAGTGGCTCATACCCGTCGATGCCATTCTCGCTGAAGCTATGAAGGAGACTGAGGGTCCACCTCCTGTCGGAGGGCGACAGCTCGAAAACTGTTCCGACGCCGTAAGCTCCTCCCAATTCTGTCGTGCCGTAGATGTTTCCAGCTTGATCGAAGATCAGCTTCGTGTAAAAAGGGTACCCTCCATCATTTGGTCCCCCGTGAAAGGAGTGGAGAATGGTTTCACTCCAATAACACATGGACGTTCTGCATTCTGTGGCCGGTGGTTGCAGTTCAAAAACCGTGCCTGTAGTGTTCCGACCACCGCCGTACTGGGTTGTGCCATAAAGTGCGCCGTTCGGGCCAATGGTTATGGGGCCCAGCGGATCAAGCCCGTCGTTGCCGCCTTGGAATTCGTAGAGCGGGTTCAGCGTCCAACCCGAACCCCGATGCACCAGCTTGAACACCACGCCGTCCTGGTGCGTTCCGCCGTTTTCCGCCGTTCCGTAGAAAAGTCCTGGACCGCCCATGGTCAGACCGGCAAAAGGATTGCCGCCATCCGCTCCGCCGGTGAAGGTGTGCAGCACGGTGAAGGTTTGCGCTAGTGCCGGCTGCGCGGTGCTCACGGTCAGTACACCAAACATCGCGAGCGTGAACGCGGAAAACAGCACGCGAGACGAGGAACGTGGCCGGTTTGTCATAACCAACTCCTTCTTTGATACAAAGGATGAATTTTTTTCTGAACCAGGCGGAAGCATCAGCCTCGGTTGGCCGTGCAGATGAGCGCGAAAGGAACGACCGAGCAAGCCAGCAAACACGACGGCCTCAGGGGCTGGAGGTGCTTAGCAGAAGGGCGATGTATCACCAGCCATTTCGATCAGGGAGGAAGCAACTGTATGTGCACTCCTGCCGGTCCCTGCCCACCAGCCAGGGGCAGCTTAGCACCTCTCAACTCGGTAAGCAAGTGGAACAGTGGCGGGGCGAATAATCCGTTCGAATGGTACTTTGCAGGGCTCGGTGCGGGACCGCTGATTAGACAGCGCTTAGTTTGCACGCGGAAAGCCGAGTGCGGCGGTGTTAACAGCGGTTACACTCAAAACGCCAGCCTAGGCCAGAGTGTCAATGAGTGCTATGGCGATATTACGCCAATCCATCCACGGGTCGCCAAACCGACCGTTCCCGGCAGGCGGTTACTCTCGGTGCCGGAGAGGAATTTGATCTCACGCGCTCATGTAAACAGAAAAAAGCCCCATCCCGCGTAGAGGAAGCTCGGATGGGGCACCCCCCTGTTCTTAGGCTCGGCCACCCGTCCGACTGCACTCAATTGGGCAAAAGTTGCCACACTGCACCGTGGCCGTGCGCTCCACAGTCGAAGGTAGCGCCATAGAGATTCCCCTGAGCATCTACGCCTAACGGTCCAATGGTGTAGAAGTATTGATTCGGAAGGTAAAGCGGGGTAGTCCAACTCCAAGCGCCATTCTGCTGCACTCCGGCGAGGACATAATTGAGGATGGCATTGATTTCAGCGCCGTTGTTGTCACGACCATACCCGACCACAAACAGCTTTCCGGCAGCATTAATCGCCAAATTCGCATAGTTCTCAAATCCATGCCCTGCGGTGGACTTGAGTGTAGTGAAAATCCACTGGCCGTTCTGTTGCGATAGCATAAAAACGGTACTTTGGGTCTGGGTTCGTTCCTGGTCTGAATATGCGATGCCGTACAAATTGCCGGAGCTATCCTGGACCAAATGGTAAGGAGCGTAGCCATCGCTTTGACCGCGGAAATTGTAAATAGCGCCTGCCCTCCAGTATCCCCCAGAGAACACCAGCCGGAACACGGTTCCAAATCCATACTGCCCACCTGCGGAAGCAACGCCGTAAAAGGCTCCGTCATTGCCTTGCAGTAAGTCCTGCGGTTGTGCGCCGTCAGAGTATCCGAGGAAGTTCCAGATGGCCTGTTCTGTCCAAGTTCCACCCGAACGGGATAGCTGCATTACTGCGCCGTTGTTATGTGAGCCAAGAACATAAAGGTGATAGAGATTTCCCGCGCTGTCCGAGAGAAGGGGCGTAGGCGATGCCCAACCCCAAAAATCTCCACCACCGCCCTGCGCAGGCCCTGGGAAGAGATATGAGACGCTTTCGTTCCAACCACACGGCGTCGTCGCGCAGGCATTGGGAGGCGGCGCAAGGCTATAAACCAGTCCGCAGTCGCCACTGTAGCAATTGTTATCCACTCCACCAGCCGCCAGGCCGTACAGAAGCCCACCCGGCCCGATGATGGGCGTAGCCGGGTTCCTGCCGGTACCGCCCCCAGTGAAGCTGTAAAGGGGATCCAAGATCCACCCTTGATTCTTGAAGCTAAGCTTGTACACGGAACCATCGCGGCTTCTGCCGCCCTCGTATGTAGCTCCGTAAACATTTCCAGCCTGATCCAGGGCTACGCCAACCGGACCGGACCCATCTCCTTCGCCGCTGAAATCATGCAGAACCTTGAGATTGCCTCCCGGTTGAAAGCAGGTGAAGTTCAGGCCGTCGCTGATGTTGAAAGATTCGGAAGGGATCGAGCCGGTGTCCAGAAATTGAGCTTCCGATGGACCGTTGTTTTCATCCCACCACAGCGGATAGACACTCAGCTGTCCGCTGTTGGTAAAGGTTAGCCAATAATTGCCCGCGACGAGCGAAACATTCAAACCCGTCAAGGACAGCATATAAACCCGGCTGCCCGCGGAGTTCGTGAATAAGTATTGAGGAATAAAGTTCGACGCCTTTACGGTGCCATGGGCAATGTCTGAACCGAACGCCGCTGTGCCTATGGACCAATCCACGAAGTACAAAGGACTATTACTGACGGGGTACGGGGGATAAGCCTCCCAGAAAGCGAGATTCACGCCGTTGATTGTTGACGCACTAGACAGATCGAAAGAATCGCTCACTTCCCAGCCATAACCGATTGGCCAGACGTTTACTGTGCAGCCCTGCACATCGCAGATGCCGGTGCTCGGGCCATTCTTATAGAGCAGCTGGTCCAGTGGCGATGCGACAGCATTTCGAGTATTAGCCGGTGCTGCCGTTGGGGTCTGCCTCGGAAAATGAAGTGTATCCGGTCGTTCGGTGGACGATGTCGCTGCACCCCTTGCCGCAGTTCGCCCAGCGTTTTGCGCTATCGAAACGATTGACGACACGGTGCCATAACCGCTCAATCTTGATCCGAAGGTGTAGCAAGCCTCACCGCAGGTCGTGCCATAGAGATTTCCTGCTTGATCCATGGTCAAGCCGGCGGTGGGAAGAAATCCATCTTGTCCGCCGCTGAAGTTGTAGATGATCGAGAGCTGCGCCTGCGCGGGTTGAGCCGTGAACACTATGAATAGGACAACGACTATCAGGACCAGCAGCACGAGCATAAGCGCTAGAACTGAATTCCAGGCGATCCCAAAGATTGAATCGTGAGATTGTGCTTTGCATTGCATTGGCTTTACCTCCTCGCCATGTGGCTCGAAATGAAAAAGACCAAGGGACGGGGCGCATCTTGGGAAAAGGAAGGTCGAGGTCTTATTTCTCGCGCGGACTCGAGGGGAGTGGGTGGGGAAAAAGGCCGGCAAAGCTTCCCTCGCATTACCGGCAGATTATGACCCCGTGGCGACCACCTGTCGGTGACGCCTGATACAGGGCGATGTGAGAGAGGTATTCCAAGCACGACATGCTAACTGTCGAAATCAGGCCATTACGCTCACAATCCACGCCAGCCCGGTTACTTGCGATGTGGCGACTCCACGCGAGCCATGACGAAGGCCCGTTGATAGGGCTTCGGGCATGCTGCGGTGATGGCACGCTGTCTTAAGCGCCTGCAGACTTTTGGGGACTATCGAATCAAAGCCAAGGCCAACCATTGGCTGCACAGCCCGACGCCTCGCATCGGACAATGTCCTTCACATGAACGGCGCCAACCGAGACACAAGGGCTTAGGATACTGGGTCCTTGGTCCTCATCCTTGGAGTCGGTGATAGCGATTACGTCCCGTGTCGATTCGGCCTGTCCAGATTTGTAATCGATGAGCACGGTAGCAACTGTCGTGGCGTTTGGCTGCCTCTTCAGGTCGCGCAGTTGCAGGTAACACTCACCGCTTTTATCCGGGGCGCTCCCCAACCACCGATACTGGAAGTCGCGATTATTGGCGGTGGTCCACGACGACCAATCCTGAGCGCTTAGCTGGAATGCCCCCAGGAATACTATCCAGACGACAATGAGTCGTATCTTCATGTCCGTCCTCTCTGTCGGCGACGATTCGCTCGAATCTTTGACCGGATGTTCGTTCTGCCCCGTGCGAGAACACCTTATTTTACGCGTCGTCCTTGTTCTGGTGTCGGTGGTGTTAACGGGCCATCACACTCAGAACCGGGTCAATGAGTGCTATGGCGATATTTCGCCAATAGACTGCAAGGCACAGCTCCCGGTCCTCTGACCTCTTGGAAGTTTGCCAGCAGTAGAGATTGTTTTACCGCGATTACTTGCCTTCGTCGATATACAACGTCAAGTCGAACTGCTCGGTCGCCTTGTATGCCTGCACCAGGGGATGCACCTTCACATTCCGGAAACCTCGAGTTTGGTAGAAGTCAGTAACCGTATCAACCACGGTTGCCAAGCCCGAGCAGTCACCTCGGCGCATGGCGTCGAGCGGTAAATGCTGCTCGATTTCTTGCGCTGAAAAGACCTGTGCCCATTGGACCCGAAAATTGCGCAGCCGATACCGGAGGCCTTGCCGGACCGTAGCATGCATCCAGGCCGCGTCGGGCGAAGCCTTCGCATTCACGATCTCCAACTGAATGTCTGACCGGATATAACAGTTGCTGTCCAGAAAAGCGGTGAGGCGGTGCCTGGCAGTATCCATCAACGCCTCGGCAGTTTCCGGCCTGCCCATCACCGAAGACTTAACTTCCTCAATCTGGGAGGTGGATAGGCTATCCGCACCCTCAATGACAAATTGCTTAACCGTAACTTGCTGGTCTGCGGGGGCAGGCGTCGCGCGTGCGTGGGTCACAAAACCAAGAACGACAGCGATCGCACAGAACGCCAGCTCGCAAAGACGGTTCATGGGTTCCCTACGCTTTCGGGCGCTCTTAGGTCTGCGCTACACGGCAATTCCGCTGGCCCGGGCTTCTCAGTCTTTATACTCCCCTACCCATCGACGTTTTACTTTTAACACGATAGGTGGACTACTTACGATATGGCGATGTTATGCAATTAAGGTCGCCCAGTTACTTGAGCGATAACCTCATCGCCTGAAATCAACTGCATCCGTTTACCCCGGTTGAGCCAATCCATGCCTAGATTTACAAACCAACGGCTGGTCGAATGGCTCGACTTGAGAAGAAGATGCGCGGGCGGCAACCCGACCGCCTTCTCTCCCACTGGGAAATTACCGCCAGTCAGGCGCCGCAACACTGGGACCTGCTTCCGATATAATCCTGCTGCATCACCTACAGCGGAGTCGGCTTCCCATCTGCGTGCGTCCGGGATGGGTGTCTGGCACGGCCACCCATCGCCAGCACGAATCCGCGTTGTACCAACTCAATGAAACCAGGAGGCAAAAATGCTGAAGAAGAATTTTGCAGTTCTCTTAATCGTGGTCAGCGCAATGTTGCTTGCGACCGTACCGGTCTGTGCCCAGGATTCGGCGCAGAAAGCTCCCGGCGCCGGCGCTCAGCCCAGTGCCGCCAGCGACCAGGAAATCCAGATGCTGCGCCAGAACATTCAAGGGCAGCGGAAGGAGATTACTGCCGCCAACATGCCGCTCACTCCCGACGAGGCTACCAAGTTCTGGCCGCTCTATGACCAGTACCGTCAAGCCGCCAGCAAGAACGGCGACGAGCGCTGGGCGCTGATCCAGGACTATGCCACGAACTACCAGACCATGACCGACGCGCAGGCGCAGGACTACATCAAGCGCGAAGCGGCCAATGAACAGAAAGTGATCGCGCTGCGCATGCAGTATGTTCCGATGTTCGAGAAGGTCATCTCGGCGAAGAAGACGGCGCTGTTCTGCCAGATCGACCACCGCATCGACCTCATGATCCAGCTCCAGCTGGCATCGCAGATCCCTATGGTCGAGGCGAAGTAGACTAAGAGCCAGATTGCTTAGGAGCAGCGCATCACCAGGTGCGCTGCTTTCGACAGCGTGCAGTATTCTTCAAGGGATCGATTGCAATAAGTTAATCCCGAAAACGGGTCGCCGCAGCCAGATTGCTTATCGAATGTGGAGTCCTCACCAGTGGGTGCTTTGATCGTGCGGAGCGATAAATCGCCAGTTAGAGAACGTAGTCGTTCGCGCCTGGTCCAGGAGCGATCCAAGCATCGTGCGTTCTCCCACTCATTCGCAAACACAGCGAATGAGTGGTGCACCCGCTATTATGGCGTGATCCCAGGTTAGCCCGACCGAAGGGCGAACCTGGAGCACGAAATTCAATGGGTGTTTCTACTTCCTTCAATCTCTGTTTCTACTTGGGAGCTTTCCTGTTGAGAATATTGAGTTCCACGACTTCGCCATTTGTATTTTTCACCAGCAGCACTTTGCCGTTCAGTTTCGTGGGAAATTCCTTCCCGGTGCTCCAGTCAATAAAAACTGCAGCGGGTGCGCTGGCGTGACAGTTGTAGATCCAATCGCCCAGGCGCATGGAAATCTTGTACTGCTCCGAATTCTCCATGTGCTGGGCGTTGGCGGCGATTCTCTCGAAAGCGACAACTCTAGCCATCTGATAACCTTCGTCCGCATTCTGCCCGTGGGCGAGCATCGCAGCCATCGTGATGCAGCACAAGAAAGCAACCAAACATGTTTTCATTGCTTCTCCTCTCTGTCAGCCGGAAAAAGTATAGACCGGGCGCTCGATTAGTCAGAAATAATGCCGCGAAGAACAGAGATGTAGAAAAAGAAGCGCGGTCCTTTAGAATGTGAGCGTATCGGAGAGCATCATGGCCAGTCCCAAATTCATGATTGCCGCACCGACTTTTCTCGTCCCCGATGTTGGAGCCGCAGCTGAATGGTACGAGAAACACCTTGGCTTCACTGCAAACTTGGTTCCAAGTAAACCCATACACGTCTTCGCCAGTCTCGCGCGCGATCAGGTAGAAATCATGCTCCTGCGCCTGGAGGGTTACCGCAAGCCGGTGGTGGAGCGGCCAACCGGGCTTTGGGACGCCTACATTCGTATGCAGGGTTTGCGCGAGTTCTATGACTCGGTCCGGCAGACGACTCCGATCAAAATGGAGCTAGTAAAACAATCCTATGGGAATTGGGAATTTGAGGTTGCCGACCCCAACGGATATGTGCTGGTATTTGGCGAATGTGCAGACCAGCCAGCTGGACTCGCGTAGGGATAGACATTGGCAACAGCGAGTCACGCACCCAATCGCTTCACTCGCCGGACACTCCCGCCAGCGTCAAGGTGAGCAGCAAAATCCGCTTCAATCCCAGATCGCGGCCGGCAGGATCGTACCACTCGTGAATGGTATGAGCACCGCCGCCGCTGCCTCCGGCGCCGATGGCGATGGCTTCCCGCCCCAGGGATAGCGGGATGTTGGCGTCGGTGGAGGCGCGTTGAATGCGAGCCACGTTGTTGAGCTGAGCGTCTACGGCGCGAATCGTCTTCAGCAGCTGCGATTCGGCCGGCAGATCAGCAGCGGGACGATTGCCGATGACCCGCACCTCGGCGGTGAGCAATTCCTGCTTCTTGCGGCTGGTGATCTCAGGAATGACGTGATCGATGGCTTCGTGCAGGGCGCGCTCCAGGCGATCGAGCTCTTCGACCGAGGCCGAACGGGTATCGACCCGCATGGTGGCCGACTCAGGAATGGAGTTGACCGACGTTCCGCCGCGGATGATGCCGATGTTGTAGGTGGTCTTGGGGGATGGCGGCACCGGCGTGCGGGTGAAGCGGTCGATCATGCGCGCCAGGGCAACAATGGGGTTGGCCGCGCCAAAGTCGCTCCAGGAGTGGCCGCCGGATCCGCGAACCGTGACCTCGTAGCGGCGGCTGCCCAGCCCTTCGGTGATGATGGTGTCTGTCCCTGCGCCGTCGAGCACGATCAACGAAGCAATGGTCGCCGACCACCGCGGCTGCTGGTAGATGTGCCGCATGCCGCGCAGGTCGCCTTCGCCCTCTTCGCCGACATCGCCGATGAACAGAATGGGTGCGGTATTGGTCAGCTCCGCCGTGCGCATAGCGCCGGCAATCGCCAGCAGCGCCACCATGCCCGAGGAGTTGTCGGAGATGCCGGGTCCGTAGAGTCTTGCCGGCATCGCGGCGTACCTCGATGGGCGTGCCTTCGGGAAAGACGGTGTCGATGTGAGCGCTGAGCGCGATGTAGGGAGCGTTGGGATCGGCTCCGGGGCGAATGCCGAAGACATTGCCAATCTCGTCCCGGTGGACGTCGGTAAGCGCTAACTCTTCGAAGCGGGCCGCCAGCCACTCACTGCGCGCTGCTTCGCCCCAAGGCGCAGCGGCGATAGCCGTCACCTGCAGTTGCCAGTCTTCCAGGTCACGAGCGTGTGAGCGAAACCAGGCGAAGGCCTGATGTACGCGACGCAGCTCGGCAGTGCGAGCCACCTGCTGTTGAGCCGAACGGGATCCCTGGGACTCGCTGGCGGAAGGCGTTCGTACTGGAGAACCCGGGCCCATACGGATGTCTCATAGTAATACGGCTGTGGAAGAGAGAGGTAGGAGGGCACAAACGCTAGCCAGGTTCGCGCCCGAATAAGTTTACGACGCCAGCTCCGACTGCACTCCGTTCGCAGCCTGGCACGCATTCCATGATCTCGGCATCGGTCAGCGTCCGGTCGGACTCCTTGGCGCGCTGGAAGATCCGGTCAACCAGTTCCTCGGTCGCGGGAATACCGTGGCGTTCCAGCCAAAACTGCACATTCGACTTGCCGCTCATGGGGCCGACTTCGATGATCTGCTCCATGCCAAAGAAGTGCGAGGGCACGCCGGAGTAAATGCTGTTGGCCAGCATCACATCGTTCTTGCGATAGGCCTTGATCACCGCTGCGGCGTGCACGCCGGTTCCGGTGCGGAAGGCGTCGTCGCCGACCACGGGGTAGTTCTTGGGAATGGGTACGCCGGTGGCTTTGGAGACGGCATCGCAAAGTTCTTTCAGCCTGGTCAGGTCCTGGCTCTTCCAGGGCTCGATGCCCAGCAGCTTCAGGTTCACCAGCATCTGGTCCATCTGCGTATTGCCTACGCGCTCGCCGATACCTAACACCGTCGCGTGCACGACTTCGGCTCCCGCTACCAGACGCGGCAATCGAATTCGCCACTGCCAGTCCGCGATCGCAGTGGCCGTGCCACTCGACGCGAATATTCTCGCCAGACGGTTTCACGACTTCGTTAATGACGAAGTGCATCAGCGCAACCACCCCCATGGGCGTGGCGTGTCCCACGGTGTCGCAGATCACAATCGCCTTCGCGCCATGACTGATGGCGGTGCTGTATAGCCGCTGGATGGTCTCGGGATCGCAGCGCGTCGTGTCTTCGGTTACGTACATGACCTCGAGCCCGAGCGAAACCGCGTACTTCACGGCATTTTCCGTGGTGCGCAGCAGGAAGTCGTCGGTCCAATCTTCGGTGTAGCGGCGGATAGGACTCGATCCGATGAAGGTTGCTGCCTCGATGGGAACGCCGGTGCGCTCCACGATCTCGGCAATGGGGCGGATGTCGTTCTGGTGGGTGCGAGCCGCGCAGTTGGGCTTAATCTTCAGCTTGGCGCGGCCGATCTCACGAGCCAGCGCTTCGGTGTGGGCTACGGCGCGAGGGCCGGCGCCCGGCAGTCCGATGTCGAGCATGTTGACGCCAACACCTTCCAGCAGGTGAAGGATTTCGATCTTCTCTTCAATGGTGGGATCGCGCACCGAGGGCGACTGCAGCCCATCGCGCAGCGACTCGTCATTCAGCAGAACTTTGCCGGCCGGCACCATCGAGCGGGCATAGATCGTGTTCCAGTCGTAAATTAATTCCGAGACATTAGCAGACACGTTAGCTTGACACCCCGTTATTACTCCGCGAGTCGCTATTTCAGCGCCCGCTGGAGGCCTCATTCCGACGCCCCACAGCGTCGGACCTGCTAGAACTGATGCGGCAACTGGCCCGCTGGAGTTCGTTCTTTTCGAATTATCGCCCAAACCTGGCCTATTGCTGGTCTTTTTCTTCGCCGGATTTGGGTAACAACGTTAATCCGAATGTAGATTGACGGCCCAGGCCAGCGACATTTCTGCCCCGCGGCTCTTCGTCGTTCGGCAAGTAAAGCGTCCGGCAGCGCTCACAGCGATAGATCTCCGCCCGGTCTCCGAACGTTTGCCGCACATCGCCGCACTTCTGCTCCAGAACATCAGCCAGGTAGAACCAGCGCTTCAGATGACCGCCGCACATCTTGCCTTTATCGCAGGGTTCGTTACAGGCTCGCTGAAACGGCTTCTTGTATTTCACCTTGTGATGGGAAAGCTGCGGAGCTTCCGGCAAGCCATTCTCGGGCATGATGGCAGTATCGCTGGTTGCGACGAATATCTCAATATCCCAGGTAATCAGGGGATGACATAAGTACGAATTAGTAGACCGGCTGCCAGGCTTGAGGCCACTCCCCGCTGCCAGGAACACTCCTAATTATCAGAAGTCGAAGCCGCGGCCGAGTCCATGGGGAAGAAAAAGCGTCTCGATATCGGGCAATGGAAGGAGCGACCAGCAATCCCATGGCTCAAGATCTCGAATAAAGAGAGCCCGGATGAACCACCGGCGTGGGTTCAGAAGTACTTAGACCTGGCCGATTTGCTGCTGAAACCAAGAAAGAAAAGTGAGCCGAAAACCTATCGTCCCCGAGCGGCTTGAGAGAGTTATTTTTTGTCATGAGGAACCGGTTTCAGGGGCCGCTGGAAACCTCGGAACAGCAGATCCCTCGGCGGCTAAAGCCGCCTCGGGATGACACATGTAAGGGACTTGCAACGGCGCAGCTGAAGCTGCGCCCCTTCAAAACTACCTCTTGCCGAGTTTTTCAGCCACCTCTTCAGCCGGTGCGGGATCTGCTTTCTCCCGCTTTTCCAGCAGCACGCAGAGTCCAGGACTAAGCGGCTAAACACGATTGCTGCGGCGCAGTAGTCCAGCCGAGCGCAACGCGCCTTTCAGCTTCGTGCCCCAGTTTCTGGCAAATAGGAAGTCGACGAATCCGCCCATCTGTTGCTGGTATTGCTTGCCGTAGCCGAACCACCAGACCTTCGGCATTCCGGGCAGCAGGTCAACGTCAACGTACTTCACCTGCACCATCTCCTCCAGCCCCATCTCGCCGTGAGTGCGGCCGATGCCGCTTTGCTTGAAGCCGCCATGCGGAGCTTCGGCGATTCCGAAACACGAGATCATGTCGTTGAGCATGACGGTCCCGGCCTTGATCCTTCGCGGCCATGGCTTCGCCGCGCGGACGGTTCCGTGTCCACACGCTGGCCGCCAGTCCGAAGTCGCTGTCGTTAGCCAGCCGGACGGCTTCCTCGTCATCCTCAAACGGCGCCACCGGCAGGACCGGCCCGAATGTTTCTTCCTGCATCAGACGCATTCGGTGGTTCACATCGGCCAGCAGCGTCGGCGCGTAGAAGTTCGGCCCCAGTTCGGTCAGCCGCTTTCCGCCCGCCAGCAATCGCGCGCCGTGCTCGACTGCGTCCTGCACCTGCTCTTCGACAATTCGCAGCTGGCGTTCATGAATCATCGGCCCGATCTCGACTTCGGAGTCGGCGCCATTTCCCACCCGCAGCTTCGCAATCTTCGTCCGGCAGGCTTCCAGGAACGGCTCATACAGACTGCGATGAACGTAGCAGCGCTCGAGCGACAGGCAGGTCTGACCAGCAGTTCATGAACGCGGCCCACACCGCGCCGCTGGAAGCAATGTCAACATCGGCGTCGTCGAGCACGAGCATGGGGTCTTTGCCGCCCAACTCCAGCACGACAGGAAGCAGCCGACGCGCAGCCGCTTCTGCCACGCGCTTGCCCGTGGCAACGCTGCCGGTGAAGATCAGCTTGTCGATGGGCGACTCGATCAGCGCCGCGCCGGCCGCGCCCTCGCCAATCACCACCTGCATGAGATCAGGTTCGAGGCCCGCTGCGTGCAACAGACGTTGCAGCTCCAATCCGATCAGCGGCGTAAACTCCGACGGCTTCAGCACCACCGCATTGCCGGTGACCAGCGCAGCCAGCGTCTCGATGGCAGGAATTGAGAACGGATAATTCCACGGGGCAATAATGCCGATCACGCCGTAGGGCTCGCGCACCAGCTTGCCGCGCTTGGTCTTCATGGCCAGATTGCCGTGCGGCAGTGGCGTGTCGCGCAGAAAGCGGTGCGCATTGCGAATGCAGAATTCGGCCGCATCCAGCACCACCAGCACCTCGGTGGCCAGCGCCTCAGCTGCAGGCTTGCCGGCTTCGCGGCAAATCAGGGTGGCAACCGAGTCGCGCTGCTCGCCGCAGGAGTTGCTGAAACCGCCGCAAAACTGCGACACGTTGATTCACAGACGTCTCTTGCCATTGTGGCTGCGCCGCCTTGGCGCGACGCACAGCAGCCTGCACGTCGTCGGCGGTTGCCGACACCAGTTCCGCCAACACTTCTCCGTTCGCGGGATTCGTGGTGACGATCACGCCACTGCTGACAATCCTGGTTTCGCTTGCCATCTTTCAATACTCGACGCTGACCAGATACAGTCCGCACGCCGCAGCCGTGGGTCCAGCCGCACTGCGATTGCGGGCCTCCAGAATCGCCGGCACATCCTCGACCTTCAGCGCCCCTTTGCCGACGAGCAGAAAAGTTCCCACCAGATTCCGCACCATGTGGTGCAGAAATCCGTCTCCGCGCACAGTGTAGATCAGCTCGTGGCCAGTGCGCACCCATTGCGAGGAATGAATCGTGCGGACGTTGCTCACGGTTCCAAAAGGGGAAGCCTGACTCCTCAGCGATTTCTTTTATGCGGGCGCTGCGATCGGGATCGGACGCGGCAAACGAGGTGAAATCATGCTTGCCGACCACGTGCTCGGACGACCGCATCAACGACTTCTTCGTCCATCGGATAAGGATCGTGATAAACGTAGCGCGCCAGAAACGGCGGACAGATGTCTCCGCGATAGATGCGGTAACGATAGGTCTTCGCCTTGGCGGAGTGGCGCGCGTGAAAATCGTCAGGCACAAGCTCCACCGAACTCACGCGCACCGCAGGCGGCAGAACGTCGTTGAGCGCGGTGACCAGGTTGCGCTCCGGGATCGGACTCTCGATTTGCACCGACGCAACTTGCGCCAGCGCGTGGACTCCGGCATCGGTGCGTCCCGATCCCTGCGGCAACACGTCCTCGCCGGTTAGCCGCTTGAGGCAATCGGCCAGGGTGCCTTGTACCGTGCGCATACCCGGCTGCACCTGCCAGCCGTGAAATTCCGCGCCGTCATAGGCCAGCGTGATTTTGAGATTTCGACTCACTTCTCTTCTCAATCAAGGGATTCATCAGTTCAACCTTTTCGATCTGTTAAGCAGTGTAAAGGTATGTAAAGCATGCATTTGTCGCCGCATTGTGTCAGCTATACTAACTTTCTGCGACGTACGAGGTTGAAATCAATTTCCGTCCCCCTGCGACGTTATCTTGAGATCGAATCTCCGCAACTGTCACGAAATCTATGTCATCCGACAACCAGTTGCCGCCAAGGCATGTAGAACTCTTATCGTCCTTTCCAGGAGAACGAAAGAATGTCTCTTCTTAGTCCGATTCGTGCGATTTCAAATTCTGTTACCACGGTAGCGCCCAGGCTGGTCGGGTTGCTCTTGCTGTGCCTGCTGGCTACCGCGGGCTGCGCTCAAGATCCGGCGCCACAAAATTCGCAGCAAAGTCCCGCACCACCAAGTACAGCGCCAACGGATGCGACCCTGAAATCGCAACTGACGCCCTTGCCGCAAGCCCCCGCGCCGCAGCATAACGCGCATCCCTATGCCGATCAGGACTACAGCCGGGGAAAGAGGCAATGGCCGAATCCGTTTGTGATCTACACGACACGCGCAGGTGGGCCGCTCAACGTGGCGAATTCGCCAATGGTCGACCAACTGCTGAAGGACGGCAAGATGTATTTGTCGATCAATGATGCCGTGGCGATGGCGCTGGAGAACAATCTCGACATCGGCATTCAGCGCTACAACCTGGCGATTGCCGACACCGACATTCTGCGCACATCTTCGGGATGCGGTAGCCCTGGGCGTCAACGCCGGATTGGTGCAAGGCACGCCCGGCGGCACCACGGGCACGACTTCGGCCGGAGGCACCGGAACCTCGACCACCGGATCGACTGGCGGCGGCGCTGGCGGCACCACCATCGGTGTGGGCGGAGCCGGCGCGGGCGCGGCCGGTATCGTTTCCTCCACCCAGGGCGAAGGTCCCCCGCTCGACAACTACGATCCCGTCATTACCGGGACCATGTCGATCGCAGCGTGCCATCACTCCGGAGTCCAATACCGTCATTACCGGTACCAATGAACTGAACGCCGAATACTACTACCGCCAACTACGCCTATACCCAGGGATTCTCCACCGGAACATTGATGACCGTGGGCTTCAGACAACAGCCGCGTGGCCTCGAATGCATTGTTCAATACACTTAACCCGACTCTGACCCCAAGCTTCAACTTCCAACTGCGCCAGCATCTGTTGCAGGGCTTCGGCTTCGATCCCAACCTGCGTTACATCCGCATCGCCAGAAACAACAAGCTGATTACCGAGGTCACCTTCCGCAACCAGATCATCACCACGGTGTCGCAGATCGAGAACATCTACTGGGACCTGGTGAACGCTTATGAGAACGTGAACGTGCAGCAACGAGCGCTCGACCTGGCCAACAAAACGCTCTCCGACAACCAAAAGCAGGTGACGGCGGGAACGCTGGCCCCACTGACCGTCGTCCAGTCGCAGAGCGCCGTAGCTACGGCCAAGCAGAACTTGATCGCCGCCCAGGTCAACCTGCAGCTGGAACAGCTGCTGATGAAGAACGCCATCACCCGGAACATGGCCGATCCCATGCTCGCCATTGCACCCGTGATTCCGACTGACACACTCAATACCACGCAGGAATATGAGGTAGGTCCGGTGGAGACCCTGATTGCCGACGCCTTGAAGCAACGGCCGGAGATTGCTACCGCGCGCCTTACCCTCACCAACAGCGAGATCACCAAGAAGTCGCTGCGCAATGAGTTGAAGCCGGCGGTGGATCTGTACGCTTTCTACGGGGCTTCTGCGCTGGCGGGTCCGCGCAATCCACTGTGCACCGATCCCACCCAATGCACCAATCCGGGATTCCCCGTCGGTTACGGCGGCGCCTTTAGCAACCTGTTTAACAGCAGCTTCCCCGACAAGGGCGTCGGCGTCAACGTCAACATCCCGCTGCGCAATCGCCAGGTGCAAGCCGATCAGGTGCGCTCCGACCTGGAATACCGCCAGGCCCAAATGAGCCTGCTGCAAACCGAAAACACGATCGTGCTGCAGGTTCGCCAGGCGCAGTTCACCTTGCAACAGAACTACGTCGCCCTACAGGCCGCCATCGCGGCCCGGGATTATGCCGCGGAAGCTCTGGATGCGGAGCAGAAGAAGTTGCGCATGGGCGCTTCTACCAGCACTCTGGTCCTGCAGGCCTCCAGCAACCTGACCCAGGCTGAGTCCAACGTTCTGGCGGCGGCCACCAACTACGAGAAGTCGAAGGTGCAGCTTGATCTGTCAACCGCCGACACGCTCACCAAGCTGGGCATCAATTTCACCGACGCCGAAACGGCGCAGGTGAAGCAGATGCCGAAGGTTCCGGGAGTAGTTCCGGCGAATAACAATGACCTGACAACACCGAAGCTGCAGCCGCTGGGTCCGGGCGGCCCGGACACCGGCCCGACCATGGCACCACAGTCCGCAGCCGCAGAATCCGTCGCAGCCACAGGTGCCGAATCAGCAGTAGTAGTTGCCCTCGGAGCCGGCGTGCCCCCTCATTCCTGCTTTTGGAGTGAGTGGGAACTGAGATAGTAAGAGCACAGACCCAGAAGCTGACTCGGGTAGACTCTTGATTTCCCACACATTCGAAAATCGCGAATGTGTGGGGCACCTCGGCCGTCGGCGCGGAAAATAGACTCGAGTCGATGGTAGGGACGGCCGTCCTTCCGTCGGTTCCGATAAGGTCTGTTAGCGCCAACCCTCTTAGAGCGAATGCGTCAAGTCTCGAAATTTCAAACCCTTAGATCGTAATCTGAAATTAAGTTGACTCTTACCCGCGATGGCGGAATAGTTTGCCGCATGGCGGAAGTTCGCCGCGACAGCGGAAGGGAGCAACCATGATCTCTCAATGTGCGACTTCGGATTTGAACAGACTCTTGCGAATAATGACTAAGCTCTTTTGTGCGGCCCTCTTCGCCACAACAATTTGGGCGCAGGCCCAGACCCTCACCGTGCTGCACAACTTCACCGGTGGCGCTGACGGAGCAAGTCCCTATGCCGGGCTGACCATCGATGCGGCCGGCAATCTCTATGGCACGGCTAACTCCGGCGGTTACACCGGAGGCTATTGCGGCTCGGGATGTGGAACTGTGTTCAAGTTGACCCACCACGGCTCCGGGTGGACGTTCACGCCTCTGTACGCCTTCAAGGGCGACTCCGGGCTCAACAATGATCCTGCCAATCCCGGTGCCAGAGTAGTTTTCGGGCCAGACGGCAACCTCTATGGCACGACGGTAACAGGTGGCGGCGGGAGGTGTAACTCTTTTGGCGGCTACGGCTGCGGGGCGGTCTTCAAACTGAGCCCCCCGGCTACCGTCTGCAAAGCCGCCTTCTGTCCCTGGACGGATACCGTCCTTTACAGCGCCGCTCACGATAACGGAGAAGAACCCCGGGGCGACGTGGTCTTCGATTCGGCAGGTAACCTATACAGCACGGTGGCTCTCGGCGGCCAGTATGAAGGCGGCTATGTCTTCGAGTTGACGCCATATCACGGCGGATGGACCGAGCAGATTGTGTATGCGTTTAACCCGGATCTAGGCGATTGTAATAATCCCATGGCAGGCTTGGTGTTTGATGCTTCCGGCAACCTGTATGGAACCGCGAATACCGGATGCGGGTACGGTGGCGTGTATCAGCTGGTACCCTCTGGCTCAGGCTGGACCGAGAATATCCTCCTTAGCCTCAACGGCTTTGGCAATGGCGACGGGATAGAGGCTAGTTTGACGCCCGACGGCCATGGCAGCTTCTACGGCACAACCGTTGGCCTTGGGCCCAACAACGGTGGAACGATTTTCGAACTAACTCCTTCAAACGGAAGCTGGATGTATTCGCTAGTTCACGCTTTTGGCGGTGGTGGCGATGGGTCGTATCCGACTGCTCCTGTGACACTCGATGCGAGCGGCACCCACATGTACGGCACCACGGGCGACGATGGGCCTTTGGGCATCGGGGACGGCACCGTTTATCAGCTGACACTCTCCAACGGCACCTGGACAGAGAGTTTGTTGCACTACTTCGAGGGAACTGACGGAAAATACCCTGCCAGCGGTGTCGTCCTCGATGCGAATGGAAACCTTTATGGCACTACCAGCTCTGGCGGAGCGTATGGGTACGGCGTCGTCTGGGAGATCACGCCGTAGTAATGCGAAAAATAGTATCCGAGTCCCGTAGGACGGCAGTCTTTTGGTCGGTTACGACGGGGCCACCCCGCAACAGCTATCCATAACCAAAGACAATCGAAAGTCCCGCTAATCGGTGCCAGCGGGGCTTTCTTTTTAGTGAAGCCCCACCACACTTAGAAATGACTATCAGAGGCTCCCATCGTGATCCCGGCTATCACGTCGAGAAGCGGTAGCGGTCACTGACAAACTACCTACCAGAGGCGCGTAATACAAGCGAGCAGATCGGGAAAGTCTCTCCCGCCTATCTCTCACCCTCGAATTGCTCGGGCGCGGCTAGAAGTTAGACCGCCGACCTACTTCTCCCCGTCCTCCCTGTACTTCCCTTTAGTCAGCTTCAGGGCTGCCACATGCTGAGGAGGTAAAGAACATGTATCACAGACAGCTATTGAACATTATCTCGCGCCTGGCGACAACCACGCTCGCAATAGCAATCGTGCTCGCGCTAACGGTTATTCTGACCCAATCGACGCCGGCCCAGACATTCAAGGTACTTCATACTTTCACTGGCGGAGCGGATGGGGGGCAACCGATCGACATCGGGTTGACATGGGATGAAGCAGGAAGTCTTTATGGAACGACCACGGTGGGCGGCCGCAGCGCTCAGTGTAACGGCTGCGGCACCGTGTTTAAGATGACGCCTACGAATTCCAGCTGGCTTCTTACGCCGATCTACACCTTTGCTGGGGGCAATGACGGGGCTACGCCTTGGGCCGGAGTGGTCTTCGGTCCGGACGGCAATCTCTACGGCACAACTTTTCACGGAGGGGGAAGCGGCGCCGGCACGGTTTTCAACCTGAAGCCGCCAGTAGCCTGCAAAACCGCACCCTGCCCGTGGCAGGAAACCGTGCTCTATCGCTTCAGCGGAGGCAGTGATGGAGCGAATCCTGGAAGCGGTTCAGTCATTTTCGACCAGGCAGGTAACCTGTACAGCGTAACCCTTTGGGGCGGCGCTTATGGGGCAGGTACTGTTTTCGAACTCGCGCCCTCCCTGGGCGGCGGCTGGACGGAGAGCGTTATTCACACCTTTAACGGAAGCGACGGGTCGATGCCTAATTCCGCGCTGGTCTTCGACGACGTCGGCAATCTTTACGGCACAGATCTGGGTGGCACCGTGTTCCAGTTGACTCCCTCAGGATCGGGCTGGACAATGAATATTCTCCACGCCTTCCGAGGCGGGAACGACGGATATGATCCCTACCCCGGACCGATCTTCGGCCCGTCGGGCAGCCTCTACGGGGGCACCGCTGCCGGCGGCCAGGGTAACGGTGGTACGGTTTTCGAGCTAACGCCTTCAGGTGGTGGCTGGACGTATACCCTGCTTTACAGCTTTACCGGACCCGGCGGCAATTGTGGTCCGGTGGGCAATCTCGTCATGGATGGGGCCGGTAATCTTTACGGCACCACGAATTGGGACGGCCCCTACAACGCTGGCACGGTGTTCAAACTGACACCATCAGGTGGCAGCTGGACGTACACCTTGCTGCACAACTTTACTGGCGGCAGCGACGGAGAAAGCCCCGGCAGCGCTCTGATATTCGACAAGAGCGGCAATCTCTACGGCACGACTTATTGGGGTGGCGCAGCTGCGTGCAGCGAGGGCTGCGGTGTCGTTTTCGAGATCACGTTCCCCTAGCTGAAATTCTGTGCTTATACAGCGGCCGGTATCTGAGACTAGGTGTCGGCCCTTTGCAACCACTTGATAGCTCATGGGGGCGTCGCCAGTCTGGACGTCGGCAGACCGTGTTTCTGCTTTCCGCCGCCGCGGCTTGCGGTTAGCATGGTCTGCTTGAGTCTCTCCGTCGTCATCATCACGAAGAACGAGGAAGCCAACCTCGCGCGCACGCTCGAAAGCGTCGCATGGGCGGACGAGATCGTCGTTGTCGATTCCGGCTCGACCGATCGCACCCGCGAGATTGCTGAATCCTTTCACGCAAAGTTCTTCGTCGAGGAGTGGAAGGGATTCGCGGCGCAGAAGAACTCAGCAATTCAGAAGGCCACCGGCGACTGGATTCTCTCGCTCGATGCCGACGAGGAAGTGGAGCCCGCTCTGGCCGACGAAATCCAGCAAACTCTCTCGGCGAATCCTTCCGCCGCAGGCTTTTTGATTCCGCGCAAGAACTTCTTCCTCGGCCGCTGGATTCGTCACGGCGGCTTCTATCCCGATCCTAAGTTGCGGCTCTTCCGCCGGGGAGCGGGGCAGTTCGAAGATCGGCTGGTGCATGAAGACATTCAGGTGAGTGGCTCGACGGCAAGGCTGAAGAACCATCTGCTACATCACGCCTATCCCACGCTCAAGAGCTATCTGGAACACATGAACCGCTACTCGTCGCTGGGCGCAGAGATGGCCGTCGCGAAGAATGGTCAGACGCGATTCAGCTTCCTCGACATCGTGGTTCGCCCGCGCCTGACGTTCTTGTACAACTACGTCCTGCGCGGAGGCTTCCTCGATGGCCGCGAAGGCCTGCTGCTGCATCTCTATCACGCGAACTACGTCAGCTGGAAGTACGCGAAAGCCTGGGAACGAAGCCGCAAATTGAAGGCCTGAGAGCCCACAAGTCGGGATACAATGGGCCGCGCCACGTCGATCTCCAGAGCGTATGAGAAAACCTACGGAGGGCTCATGAACTCGACACGAATCGTTCGGGCTCGGCGTCGTTTGTGCATCGCTATTCTGGGTGCGGGCTTGCCGCTCCTGGCTATTTCGGCTCACGCCGCTCCTCCACAGTTCAATCAGAATCCCGGCTTCCTCGGTCAATGGTGCGCTCAGGGCGACCGCAACAAGCAGGCCTCGATCACCGCCAGCGGCATGTCCCTGACGGTCACTAACGAGCAGGGCTCCTCTTCCATCGCAAACTACCAGGGAATGGACCAGAACACGATCGTCGCCCCCCAGTGGCAGTTTGTGACAGGCACCCTAAGCCCCGATGGAAGTCGCATTATCTGGTCCAACGGTACGTTTTGGGCGCGATGCAATAGCGGGGGAGGCGGAGGTAGCGGGGGCGGTCACCACAGCCGGCTGCCCAACCTGCAGGGCACCTGGTATCGCGACGGCAACCACTCGCTGGCCTGCTCGATCAATCAGAACAACAAGAGCCTCACCTTCACCAACGAAAGCGGTCAAACCGCCCGAGGACGCTTTCTGGATTCCAGCAACATCACCGCAAACTGGAACGGCCAGACCATCAACGGAACGTTGGTGAGCAATGCCGGCCGCATCAACTGGGATAATGGGACTTCGTGGAGCCGGTAGGGCGGCTCCCTCCTTGCTCCCTTCCCTCGCATCTACTAGCATGTAAGGTTCGTCTCACTGTGGGGTAGATCATGGCCAACAGCCGCAAGTCCAACGGGAAAGCTGTATCCGAATCACCGGTTACCGATGTGTTTGAAGCAGGGCGTCATCCGTCCGAGTCTGAGAAGCAATGGGCCGAGAATACGCTGGCGCCTACGCTGGAGAAGGCTCCGGAGAAGCCTATCGGCGCGCCCACCGGCATTAATGTCGATGAGCACGGCGACGCCCGCTACACCACCATCTCGGGTGTGCCGATTCGCCGCCTCTACACGCCCGCCGATCTGCCCGAAGACTGGAAGTATGACGAGTACCTGAACTATCCCGGCCAGCCGCCCTACACGCGCGGCATCCACGCCTCGGGCTATCGCGGCAAGATGTGGACCATGCGCCAGTTCTCGGGCTTCGCTTCGCCTGAGGAGACCAACCAGCGCTACAAATATCTGCTCGCCCACGGCGGCCAGGGCCTGTCGGTGGCTTTCGATTTACCCACGCTGATGGGCTACGACAGCGATCATCCTTTCAGCGAAGGCGAAGTCGGCAAGTGCGGCGTCGCCATCGACTCGCTTGAAGACATGGAGATTCTTTTCGATGGCATCGATCTGGAGAAGACTACGGTCTCGATGACCATCAATTCGCCCGCATCAATCTTGTGGGCGATGTACTTGGCGGTGGCAGAGAAGCAGGGCGCGGATTGGAAGAAGATTTCCGGCACCACCCAGAACGACATTCTGAAGGAATACATCGCGCAGAAGGAATACATTTATCCGCCGGCGCCATCGATGCGTCTGGTGATCGACACCTTCGAGTTCGGCTCCAAGTTCACGCCGCGTTTCAACACCATTTCCATCAGCGGCTATCACATTCGCGAAGCCGGCTCGACCGCGCTTCAGGAGCTGGCCTTCACCGTTTATGACGGAGTCGAGTATGTCGAGTGGGCGCGGCGTCGCGGACTCGATGTCGACGAGTTCGGTCCACGCCTCAGCTTCTTCTTCAATGCGCACAACGATTTCTTCGAGGAGATTGCTAAGTACCGTGCCGCGCGGAAAATCTGGTATCGCCTGATGAAGGACCGCTTCGGCGCCAAGAACCAGCGCTCCTGGCTGATGCGCTTCCACACCCAGACTGCTGGGGTCTCGCTGACCGCGCAGCAGCCGATGAACAATATCGCTCGCGTCGCCATTCAGGCGCTGGCGGGCGTGCTGGGTGGAACGCAGTCGCTGCACACCGACAGCTACGACGAAGCGCTGGCGCTGCCCACCGAAGAAGCCGTGCGCATCGCGCTGCGCACCCAGCAGATCATCGCTTACGAGTCGGGCGTGGCGCAGACCGTCGATCCCCTGGGCGGCTCGTACTTCGTCGAGCGCTTCACCCTCGACATGGAAAACGGCGCGTTCGACTACTTCGAGAAGCTGGACGCCATGGGCGGCATGGTCGCGGCCATCGAGAAAGGTTATCCACAGAAAGAAATCGCCGAGGCCAGCTATCAGTTCCAGCGCGCTACCGAAGCCAAAGAGAAAATCACCGTCGGCGCGAACGACTTCGTGGTCGACGAGCCGTCGCCTAACATTCTCTACATCGGTGAAGAGGTCGCCCAGGCGCAGATCAAGAAGTTGAACGCCTTGCGCAGCCGCCGTTCGAACGAAGAAGTCCGCCGGCGTCTGGACGCGCTGAAGAAGGTGGCAGCTCAGGAGCCGAAGGCTGGCGACAGCGGCCAGATCTCGCCGGTCAACACCATGCCGTTCATCGTGGAAGCAGTGAAGGCTTACGCGACGGTCGGCGAAATCTGCGATGCCCTGCGCCAGGTCTACGGCGAGTACACCGAGACGGCGTTTGCGTGAAGCTGCTATCAGCTCTCAGCCGTCAGCTCTCGGCTAATCCCGAAGGTCTTCCGCGTTTAGGTCTTCAGCCCGACTGCACGTGCTAGCTTTGCCTGCCGGTCATCAAACGTCCAAAACCGCTCAGCCCCTAATTCCAGGGCGGAAGCAACATGCAGGGTGTCTAGGGTTGCGAAACTCAGTCGAGTCGCGTACTGCTGAGCCAGGCTAGCACAGCGTTCGAACGCCATTTCCGGCACACTTACCTCGAGCCAAAACCGTGACGCGCGATCGCGCTCGAAGTCGGCACAGACGGTCTGCGCCTGGTCAACGGAAATCTTTTGCAGAAAAACGTGCTGCCCGACAGAGTGGGCCCATTCTGCCCGATGAAGAGGGGTTAACCAAATTCGGACGTGTTGCGAAACGTTACGCTTGGCTTCTGCGAAATGGCGGTCGCGGAGGTAGATGGAGACGAAGAAACTCGAGTCCACGTAGATGCTCAATAGCGTGCTCTTCTCCGTTGTTCAATGAGCAGATCTGCTCCTGGGAGAATACGGTCCCCAAATATCTTTTTCGCGCGTGCCTCGAAATCCGGCACTTCCCGGGGCGGTTCGGGCGACGTTTCCGGCACGATACGCCCGATGACGCGATCCCGCTCACGCAGTTCGATCGTCTTTCCGGCTTGCAACCAGGCTTTTAACCGGCGCGTGTCCCGCAATTGACGCATGTTCATGGATGGCATAAATGCAAACTTCGCCTTGTGTCGCTGCTCACTTACGAAAGTTCGAGACAGGGTTTATGATTCTCTGTTGAGTCGAACGCCGAACCGCATCTGCTTCGGCTTGGACCGAAGTTCTCGCTCTGGCGCCAAGCGAAGAGCGAAACGCGAACAACCAAGAGCGTAATCATGTCCCCAGACCGCAAAATCCGAGTACTCGTTGCCAAGCCCGGCCTCGATGGCCACGACCGCGGCGCTAAAGTAATTGCCCGCGCCCTACGCGACGCCGGCATGGAAGTGATTTACACCGGCCTGCGCCAGACCCCAGAGATGGTGGTCAATGCTTCGTTGCAGGAAGACGTCGATGTCATCGGCCTCAGCATTCTTTCCGGTGCGCACAACGCCATCGTGCCCCGCGTGATGGAGTTGCTGAAACAGAACCAGATGGATGATGTGCTGCTGCTGGTCGGCGGCATCATCCCCGATCAGGATGTCGAGGCGCTGAAAAAGGGTGGCGTAGCCGCAGTCTTTCAGCCAGGCACGCCGATGGACTCCATCATCGAATTCATTCGCGCCAACGTGAAGTCGCGCGGGGTAACGGCTAACCATTAAGCGAATCACTCCGCCAAGATCACCAGCAGATCCCTCGCCGCGCTGAAGCCAGACTCGTGACGACAAAACAACAAGGACGCCACCAAGGGTTGACGACGCGCGGTTAACGCTGCGCCTTTTCGATACCGTCGCCGATTTTTCAGTGGCCGGTCATGCCCGGACGTAGCCATCGAGATGCTGTTCCGGAAGCCCGGTATTTCCCTTCAAGCTTCCCGTGACCGCGCCGCTCATCACCTTCTGAAAAGCCACCTGAAAGCGTTCCATCTCTTCCGGAGTTCCCACGGTGATACGGGAATAGGTTGGCATCACCGGCCACACTCGCCCGATCACAACGTTCTGCTGGGCCATGGCCGCGATCGCCTCTTTCGCCGGCCGCCGGGTATCGAGCATGAAGCAGTTGGATGCCGATGGGATGTAGGAGTAGCCGTTGCGATCGAGCCAGGCAAAAACTTGGCTGCGTACCTCGGCATTGATGCGCTTGCGATCGGCTACCAGCTGCGGATCCTGCAGGCTGGCCGACGCCGCCACCACACCCATAACCGGCATGGGATTATGGCCGCCGTAGTTCTCCAGCTTCTGAATCAGATCGGGGCGAGCAATGGCAAAGCCGCAGCGCAGTCCGGCCATGCCGTAGATCTTAGAGAAGGTGCGCAGTACAACGATGTCTTTGCCCGCTTTCACCAGATCGATGGCCGACGGCGCATCGCAAAAATGAATGTAGGCTTCGTCGACCAGCACGACGGATTTATTCGGCTTGTTCGCCAGCAACCACTCCACGTCCGCGTGGCTGGTCAACGTACCTGTGGGATTGTTGGGAGTGCAGATGTAGAACACACCGGCATCGGGTGCGGCCGCGACCATGGCGCGAACGTCGTGCGCGTAGGTTTTGGTCAGCGGAACTTTCACCACCCGCGCGCCCGCAGCCGCAGCGGCATGCATTCCGGCTTCGTAACTGGGATCTGCGGTAACGAAGCTTGCGCTGGGCGAGCAGAACTCCATCACCGTGTAGTGCAATGGATTGCTCGATCCGGGGAAGATGCTGACGTAGTCCGCGGAAACGCCGATGCTTTGCGCGTAGAGCTTGACCAGGTCGCGAGTCAGTTCAAAACGGTAGCGTCCGCCTTGCGCGATAAATGGGACTAGCGCCTCACGGGCGGCGGCGCAGGGACCAAGCGGATTCTCGTTGGCGTTGATCATGACGGCGCTGTCTTGGGCAGGGCTCGGCAAAGCGGCGAGAGCCAGCTCTGGCTCGGTGACGACGCGAAAAGCCAGCGCCGCAGATGCCGCCGCGGAAAGCTGCAGGAATGACCGGCGAGAGAACGAAGTGCGTGCTTGCTTCGACGCCATAGTAGATGCCCCCGTCAGGCGAGTTGCGGACATGTTAACCCCGTCTCAGGATGAGTGTATAGAAGATAGGTGAACTGCCTTCCCACAAGCTGGTGAAAAGGGAACAGCAGATCGCTCGCCAGCGGAAGCCGTCTCGTGATGACAACAACAGAATAGATGGCCTCCACGGCACACCTAAAGCTGCGCTTCCTCAAAACAATTGGGCCCACACTCCTGGTGGTCAGGGAGGGTTCGCCATAAAGCCGTTTGCTAACCTACCTTCGTGAGTTCCACTCGAGACGAAGATCTGTACGCGATCGAATCGCACGGCGATGCCGTCATCGTGCGGCTGGTTTCCGTCGATGGCACTAACCGCCTTACCCGGGCGCGGGTGCAGGCGCTCACCGCGGCGGTTGAAGAGTTGGCGAGTTGTCCTCCAACGCGTCTGGTCATCGCCGGGAACGTTCATTTCTTCTCCGCTGGCGCCGACCTCAACGAGATCGCGGCCCTGACCGGTCCGGAAGCTTTTCGCTTCGCCCACATGGGTCAACGGCTGATGAACGCGGTGGCCAACTTCCCTGCTCCAACTATTGCTGCCATCCACGGCTATTGCATGGGAGGGGGATTGGACCTGGCCTTGGCGTGCAGTCGACGCATCGCGGCTCCCCATGCGCTGTTCGGGCATCGAGGCGCGGCATTAGGCCTCATCACCGGCTGGGGAGGCACGCAGCGTCTGCCGCGGCTGATCGGCAAGGCTCGCGCGCTGCAAATGTTTCTGGCCGCAGAAAAAGTTCATGCCTCACGCGCACTCGAAATCGGCCTGGTGGACGCACTTGCCGATGATCCGCTGGTTGCAGCGTCGGAGAGAGCCTGCTGACCCGGAGCCCGGTCGATTGTTATGGAGGGAGTACACCGGCTTTCTATTGTCTTGCATAAGCGTGTCCTTTCGGGGACAATGCAAACCTCTTTCCAAGAGACAACGAGGCTACCCCGATGACGACCATTGCGATGGCGCTGTGGCTGCACCAGTACAGAAATCCCGGCGGTCCCTTTTTCAGCGGCGGTTTTCTGCTGTTTGGGCTGGCCGTACTACTCATCGTCATCATTGGCGGGTGGAAGGTATTTGAGAAGGCGGGGCAGCCGGGCTGGGCCGTCCTGATCCCGATCTATAACGCTTACATCATTCTGAAAATCGCCGGCCGTCCGGGATGGTGGCTGCTGTTGTGTTGCATTCCGGTAGTGAACGTCGTGATTGGGATCGTCGTCGCCATCGATGTTGCCAGGGCTTTCGGTCAGAGCGCGATGTTCGGGTTCTTTCTGCTGTTCCTGTTTGGCGGCATCGGCTATCTCTTCCTCGGCTTCGGCGACTATCGCTACCTGGGGCCGCCGAATTAAGGCAGCCGTCAGCCGTGATTTGAAGGGGCGTAGCTTTAGCTACGCCGTAGAAAGATCCTCATTTTTTCTCCCCAGCCGGCTTCAGCCGGCGGCAGGTACGCGTTTCCGGGAATCTTTGTCGTGCGCAACTGGGTTATCCTCTTGCCATGCGCGTCCCGCTTCCTGCCGGCGATCAGCAACTGGTGCAGATCATAGACGCAGCCCTGGCTGACACGACGCGCCGCAGCGGCGAGTGGCTGGTCTGCAAGTTGGGATGTACACAGTGCTGCATGGGAGCTTTCGCGATCAATCAGCTTGACACGCTTCGCTTGCAGCAAGGACTTGCCGATCTGGACGCGACCGATCCCGAACGTGCAACACGGATTCGCGGGCGCGCCCGCGCATCGATCGCTCGCCTGGCTGCCGATTTTCCTGGCGATCCCACGACCGGCATTCTCTATGAAGACGCAGCCTCTGCGGCGAGCTTTGAAACCTTCGCCAACGACGAGCCTTGTCCGGTGCTTGATCCCCTGACCGGTGCGTGCGATTTGTATGCAGCTCGCCCCATGACCTGCCGCGTCTTTGGACCTCCCGTGCGCTCCGAAGATGGATTGGGCGTCTGCGAATTGTGCTACCACGGCGCCAGTGACGAGCAAATTGCCGCCTGCGAGATGGAAGTCGATCCTGACGGCGTGGAGGCCGCGTTGCTGGAAGAGTTGGAACGGATCACCGGGCGGCGAGGCAGAACCATCGTCGCGTTTGCCGTGGGGCTATAGCTGTTCTCAGTTTCTGGCGTTGCGGGCTAGCCAGCCGACGCGTAAAGCTGTCGCCGGCTGAAGCCGGCTCGAATTCCAAATTGAAGGGCAGCTATCGGCGCACCTGAAGGTGCGCCCCTTCAAAGCGCTGGGGAATCGCCTTCTGCCGCAGTTCCCAGAACTGGGAAACCTTCGGTCTCAGCTCAAGATGTCTCCTTACCCAGGTCCGATACGTTTTCTCGACCGACTTGACCTAATCTTCTCCGTGTCCTCCGTGCCGGAGCCTGCCCGAGCGCAGCCGAAGGGTGGTGAATGTGCTTTCCCGCGTTTGCGCCTCCGCGCTTGCGTGCTTTATCGTGGATTGTTTGCCCTTGACCCACTATGACTGACCATCACCACCACTCCGCATCGCCGTCTGAGTTCCATACCAAAGTGAAGACCGACTCGTCCCGCTTCGAGCGCAATCAGAAAGCCGTGGCCGAACTGGTCACGCAGATGCGCAACGAAGAAGAAATTATCCGGCAGGGCGGCGGCGATAAGGCAATCGAGTCGCAGCACAAGAAAGGCCGGCTGACAGCGCGCGAGCGCATCGCTCTGCTCATCGATCCGGGCACAGAGTTCTTCGAGCTCGGCTCCTATGTCGCCTGGGGCATGTATGAAGACTGGGGCGGCGCGCCGTCGGCGGGTGTGGTTACCGGGCTGGGACGAGTGCAAGGCCGGCTGGTCATGCTCATCGTGAACGATGCCACGGTGAAGGCCGGCGCGTTCTTTCCCATGACGGCCAAGAAAGTCATCCGCGCGCAGAACATCGCCATCGAGAATCGTATCCCCACGATCTACCTGGTCGACTCGGCGGGCGTGTTTCTGCCCTTGCAAGAGGATGTCTTTCCCGACACCGACGATTTCGGCCGCGTCTTCCGCAACAACGCCGTGATGTCGGCCATGGGAATTCCGCAGATTGCCGCCATCATGGGCATGTGCGTTGCCGGCGGAGCGTATCTACCGCTGATGTGCGATCACATCCTGATGACCGAGGGCAGCGGGCTCTTTCTGGCCGGACCGGCGCTGGTGCAGGCGGCGATCGGCGCGAAGTATTCCGCCGAAGAGTTGGGCGGCGCGAAGATGCACTCGCAGATCAGCGGCACCGTCGATTTCCGCGAACCCAACGACGAGTCGTGTATCACCCGCATCCGGCAACTGGTCGACAAGATGGGCAACCGCCAGTTGGGCGTCTTCGACCGCAAGAAAGCCGAGGAGCCGCGCTACGCGGCGGACGAGATCTACGGGATTTACGACAGCGATCCCGGGCGCCAGTACGACATGAAGGAGATCATTGCGCGCATCGTCGACGACAGCCAGTTCAGCGAGTACAAGTCCGAGTACGGTGAGACGGTGCTGTGCGGCTACGCGCGCATTGGCGGCTTCGCGGTGGGCATCGTGGCTAATCAGAAGACACACGTGCAGCAGGTGGACCACGCCGGCAACCGGCGCATGGAATTCGGCGGGGTTATCTATACCGAGTCGGCGGAGAAAGCGGCACGCTTCATCATGGACTGCAACCAGAATCTGGTTCCGCTCATCTTTCTGCACGATGTAAACGGATTCATGGTGGGCCGCGATGCCGAGTGGAGCGGCATCATTCGTGCCGGCGCGAAGATGGTGAATGCGGTGTCGAATTCCGTGGTGCCCAAGATCTCGGTGATTATCGGCGGCTCGTTCGGTGCGGGACATTACGCCATGTGCGGCAAGGCTTACGATCCGCGCTTTGTCTTTGCCTGGCCAACAGCAAAGTACGCGGTGATGAGCGGGGCTTCGGCGGCGGGAACGCTGGTGGAAATCAAGATCAAGCAACTGGAGCGCGGGGGCACCAAGCTGAGCGAAGAAGACCGAAAGAAACTGTACGACGAGGTGAAGGCCACCTACGACGAGCAGATGGATCCGCGCTATGGGGCCGCGACGACTGTGGATCGACAAGATCATCGATCCGGCGGAGACGCGCGAGGCGATCATCACCGCGCTGGAGGCGGCGGCACTGAATCCCGAGGTGCCGAAGTTCAGCGTGGGAGTGTTGCAGACGTAAAGGTAGTTGTCGGTTCTCAGTTGTCAGTTAATTTGTCATCCCGAGCGTAGCGCAGCGGAGCCGAGGGATCTGCGGTTCCCCGCGCGGCGAGAAGTGCAAGGCGTCGAGTACCCGTCAAGGTTACATCGCCGAAGTGGATAGTTTACTGCCACCGCGAGCGACCGCAGGTCCCTCGGCTGCACTCGTGATGACCGAATCTGAAAGGTAATTGCTAGCGCTAAATGCCACGTGCTAATCGCTGATTTCCTATGTCTGATTCCATCATTCTCATCGAATGTCCTCGCGATGCCTGGCAAGGCCTGCGCGGCCAGATTCCTACTGCCATCAAGGTTGAATACCTGAAGGCGCTGATTGCTGCAGGATTCAAGAACATCGATGCGGTATCGTTTGTCTCGCCCAAAGCTGTGCCGCAGATGGCTGACTCGGAGAGCGTTCTAAGCGAGTTGGATCCGCCCGATGATGTCGAGATCATCGGTATCGTGGTCAACGAGCGTGGAGCCGAGCGCGCTGTCGCGACCGACTCGGTGCGAACCGTGGGCTTTCCCTATTCCCTGTCGCCAACCTTCCTGAAGAACAATCAGAACCAGACGCTGGAAGAAAATCTCGATATGCTGGAAAAGGTGAAGCAGAAGGCAGACGAGGCTGGCCTCGGAACGGTGGCCTACATCTCGATGGCCTTCGGCAATCCCTATGGCGACTTGTGGAATACGGACGAGTTGATCGAGGGCGTCAGCTTGCTTGCCGACATGGATCTGCAGGCAATCTCGCTGGCCGACACTGTGGGACTGGCAACTCCGCAGCAGATTGCCGACCTGCTGGGCCCGGTGCTGGAGAGGTTCGATGGGGTGGAGATTGGGGTACATCTGCATAGCCGGCCCGACGATGCGACGGCCAAAGTTCTGGCGGCCTACGATGTGGGATGCCGGCGGTTTGATTCGGCCATTGGGGGACTGGGTGGCTGTCCCTTCGCGCAGGATGTGCTGGTGGGCAACATTCCGACCGAGAAGCTGCTGGACGCCCTGAGAAGTCGCGGCGCGGAGTTGCCGATACGCAGGTCGATTAGCGAAGTATTACGTTTGGCGGGCGAGATCGGCGACAAGTTCAGCGGACCAAAGATGTGAGAAAGCCGCTGTTCGCTCTTCGCTTTTCGCCAAGATGCGGATGAACAGAGCCGCCGAAGACGCCAGCCCGCAGGGCGAAACTACCTTGGCCCAGGGCGGCAGCCCTGGTAACAGCGGAGAGTAGATTGGAGTCCTGTAGGGACGGCAGAGAACGAATCAGCACCTTTTTCTATATCGTGCCTACGGCACTCGGTTTCTATTTTGGACGTACCCAGCGCTGAAGCGCTGGGCTAACTTATACCGCACCTCCGGTGCTGACCTAACAAGGCTGACGGGTATGCCGCAGCTTCAGTACCAGGTCCCAGGCTGATTGGGCGGAATGCGAGCTCGGGGATTCAAAGGGAAGTAATGTGTCTGACTTCACGTGTAGCAACAAGCCGTAATGTCTCGATATGCCTGAACAACAGAACCCTTATTCCACACTTCTTCTCGCCTACGATGGTCCCGTCGCCACCGTCACCCTGAATCGTCCCGACAAGCGCAACGCCATCAGCTACGAATTAATTGCCGACATGCTGCGCGTACTGGCGGAAGTTGAGTCGTCCCCAGCCCAGATCCTCATCGTCACCGGCGCCGGCAAGGCATTCTGCTCCGGCATGGATCTGGACAACCTGCGTTCGATCACTGGCCGCACTCCGGAGGAGAACCATTCCGACTCGGCCACCATGGCGCTGCTGTTCCGCACGCTCTATGAGTTTCCCAAGGTCACCATAGCCGCGGTCAACGGACCGGCAATTGCCGGCGGCTGCGGAGTAGCAACCTTGTGCGATTTCACTCTGGCCTCGACTGAAGCCAAGTTCGGCTATACCGAAGTGCGGATCGGATTTGTCCCGGCAATCGTCTCGACCTTCTTGCTGCGCCAGATTGGAGAGAAGCAGGCGCGCGATCTCTTGCTCACCGGACGGATCATCGGCGCGGAAGAAGCGTTCCGTCTGGGGTTGATCAATGAGATGGTGGCTCCGGAGAAAGTTCTGGATCGTGCCCGGGAGCTGGCGGCCACTCTGCTGCAGAACAGCCCGTCGTCGCTGCTCGCGACCAAGCGTCTGCTGAACCATATCTCTTCGGACGCGCTTGCCCGGCAGATTGCCGCTGCGGTGGAAGAGAATGCGCGCATCCGCGCTACCGCCGATTTTCAGGAGGGGGTAGGCTCGTTCTCTAGAGAAGCGCAGCCCCCGCTGGACGGGGAAGTAGACCGGCTTGCCGCAGGTGCGGCAACCAGGGAGGAGCGCCAACTGCGGCGGTTTCGCGCGCGAACCCGGGCGATCATCAGTGCGGGCACAGCAGAACGGCGGCTTCTCTTGATACAATGCCTCTCTTCGAGCATTTATCCGCTTTGGAGACTCGAAAGACAGTAGGCTGCGGCTGTCGTACGTAAACGCGGGTTGGAAAACCGAAAATTTCACGAACGCGGGGCTCTCGGCTGAGAAGGGCAAACCGCAGCGAACACAGGGAGATGATGATGAGATTTCGTCTGCAATCCATAGTTGCAATCTTCATTGCAATATCGTTCTTATCCACGCTGGCGCTGGCCCAGCAATCGACCCCGCCGGCAAAGTCTGGAGCCAGCCCTTCTCAACCCAGCGCTTCGCAAGATCAAAACAGCACCTCCCTGGAGCAGGAGACGGTTCCGCCGGTCATGAGCGGACCATATCCGGTCATGAGCAAGGCCGCTGAAGCTCGCGCCCGGCAGATTTTCGAGATGTTCAACAATGTGCAGTCGAGCGCTTTTTGGGCCACCCTGTCACCCGGCTTAAAGAAACGTGCTACCAGTGAGGCCAAGTACTCCGAAGCCAACAAGAAAATGCGCGAACGGATGGGCGCCGAGACAAAAGTACTGGCCGAGAACATCGTTCCCTACGTCATGGCGCCGGATACGGTGTATTCCCGTCTTTCCCAGTTCTGCTAATGTGAGAGTTCCAGTCATTACCACCATCACCATCAATCAACGTGGCGAAGTCGACATGTTCACCATCGGTCCTGAGCCTCCGATCTCCGAAGGCCGTTATGCCGGCTATACGGACCAAGCCAAATTGCAAGCTTCCCTTCCAGGGCGAGTGGCTGGTGTATCAGGGCGGCCGCACACCGTTCGAGAACGCCTACGCCGGCTCCGACGAGCTGCGTTTTGCGATGGATTTTGTCTATACCAAGAATGGCCGCCTGTTCTCCGGTTACGGTGGCGCGGGCAGCAAGAACACGGATTACTATTGCTTTGGTCAACCCATTCTGGCTCCCGCTGACGGCACGGTGATCAAGGCCGAAGCCGGCTTTGACGATAACGATCCCGGCAAGAACACCGCCGACTCCCCGGACGGAAACATGGTCATCATCTCCCACGGGAACGGCGAGTTCTCCATGCTCAACCACCTCAAGCAGAACAGCCTCAAGGTCAAGTTGGACGACAAGGTCAAAGCGGGCGATGTGCTCGGCGAGTGCGGGAACAGTGGCGCTTCGCCCGCTCCGCATCTGCACTACGAGTTTCGCCGGAGCCCGGGCGTGTTGCTGCCGGCGCAGTTCAACGACTATTACGCCGACGGCAAGCTGATCGCCAACGGCGAGGTCAAGAAGGGGCAGTTAGTGAAGAATGCGCCTACCCCGGCGGCTGCGCACCACGACTACGCACCGCAAACCTCCAAATAACCGATGGAGCAGCAAACGGGAATTGGGATTCAGCGGGCGGAGGGCGGTACAGGCTTTGCGTCCGCTGATTTTTTCTGATGGGTGCCAAGCTTGAAAACCGAAGCGTTGTCTGCCGCGATCAGCGATTCAGCCGGAGGTGTTTGAAACCAAGCTGCGGGTGCGTTATGCCGAGACCGACCAGATGGGCGTGGTCTACCACTCGAATTATATTGTCTGGTTCGAGGTGGGGCGGGTGGAGATGCTGCGCGCAGCTCGGCTTCACCTATCGCGAGATGGAAAAGCAGGATGGCACCAATCTCGCTGTGGTGGAAGTGCGCTGCCGCTTTAAGACTCCGGCCCGTTACGACGACCTGATCACCCTGCGCACGCGGCTGCTGAATGTGCGCGATTCGCTGCTGCACTTCGGATACGATGTCGTTCGGCAGGAGGATGGCGCCTTGCTGGCCGAAGGCGAGAGCATCCACCTGGTGGTGGACGCGGCGTTTAAGCGCATGCCACTTCCCCAGAAGTACCTGGTGTCATTTCGGAAGGCTGCCGGCAAGAGCTAGCCAAAACTACTTCGTTGCAGCCTGCGTCTTAGCGGCTCCCGCTCGCTGTGGCACACTTGAGAGGCCATGCAAGCTCTACACATTAACGGCAACGATCTCACTCTGGAAGACGTGCGGCAGGTGGTTTACGAGCGCCGCCCGGTTTTGCTGCAACCCGAAGCGCGCCAAGCCATGGAACGCGCCCGCGCCGTGGTCGACGACCTGGTAGAGAACGAGCGCGTCGCTTACGCCGTGAACACCGGTGTCGGCCATCTCGCCGACTTGCACATTTCCCATCAGGACATTCGCAAGCTGCAGGTCAACCTGCTGCGCTCGCACGCGGTGGGTGTGGGCGAGCCGCTGGCGGAAGATGTAACCCGCGCCATGATCCTGCTGCGCGCCAACTCGCTGGCCAAAGGCTTCTCCGGAGTGCGTCCGCTCATCATCGACACCTTGTGCGACATGGTGAACCGCGGCGTGCATCCCGTCATCCCTTCGCAAGGCAGCGTGGGAGCCAGCGGCGATCTCGCTCCCTTGGCGCATCTTGCTCTGGTGCTGATCGCCGAGGGCGAAGCTGTCTACCAGGGCAAACTCATGCCGGCCGCTGACGCTTTAAAGCGCAGCGACATCAAGCCCGTGGCCCTGGAGGCCAAGGAGGCGATCTCGCTGATCAACGGCACTCAGGGCATGCTGGCCATCGGACTTCTGGTAACCCTGCAGGCCTACATTCTTGCCGACACGGCCGACGTCATCGGCGCGCTTACTCTGGATGCGTTGAAGGGCACCGACGTCGCCTTCGACGAGCGCATTCAGAAAGCCCGGCCGCATTCCGGACAGTTACTGGTGGCGCAAAACTTGCGCCGCATGCTGGAAGGCAGCGTGATTCGCGAGTCGCATCTCGACTGCCAAAAGGTGCAGGATGCTTACTCGCTGCGCTGCATGCCACAGGTGCATGGCGCGGTTCGCGACACCCTCAGCCACTGCCGCCAGGTGTTTGAGATCGAGATGAACTCGGCGGTGGACAATCCGCTGGTCTTTCCCGAAGAGCGGAAAGTGGGAGCGCCGAAACGCGCCGTAGGCGCGGCTGTCCCCGGAGTCATTCTCTCGGGAGGAAACTTCCACGGCCAGCCGCTGGCCTTCGCGCTCGATTTCCTGGCGATCGCGCTCAGCGCGCTGGCCGGCATCTCGGAGCGTCGCCTGGAGCGATTGGTCAATCCTGCGCTGAACGAAGGGTTGCCGGCGTTTTTGGCGCCAGGAGCCGGCCTCAATTCAGGATTCATGATGCCTCAAGTCACGGCTGCGGCCCTGGTCAGCGAAAACAAGGTATTGTCGCATCCCGCCTCGGTGGACTCGATCACGACCTCGGGCAACAAGGAAGACTTCGTCTCCATGGGAATGACGGCAGCGAACAAGCTGCTGCAGGTTGTTACCAACACTAGGAACGTTCTGGCGATTGAGGCGCTGGCCGCAGCGCAGGCGCTGGACTTCCGAGCGCCACTGGAGAGCAGCAAACGGGCTAAATCCGCGATGGCAGCAATCCGCTCGGTATCGCCTCCTATCACCGAAGACCGCATCTTCGCTCCCGACTTCGCGCGGGTGTCCACCCTGATCGCCAGCGGTAAGCTGGCAGAAGCGCTGCGCTAGCAGATCAAGCTACCGGGTAGAAGTGATGCGCCGGATTCGCTAGCTGTGCTCCGGTGGAACCTGCTGGCTGACGAACTTGTCGATTTGCATGATGAGATCAGCCGCCGGCGCAGCGACCGGCAATACCAGCCAGGCAGGCGAAGTGGTGATGAAGGCATTCTGCAAACCGGTCAGCGACCTGGAGATAGGTATCTCGGCAACCCGGGATACCTCGGTGCGGATGACATGCAGCGGCTCCGTACGTTGCAGCAGGCCGATGACGGTGGGCCCGCTCCAGCGGTAGAACGTGGCATGACTGCACAGTCGCCCGGCGATGCGAGCGGCAAATTCGCACAGCACTTCGTCTCCTACGGCATAACCGAATCGCGAGTTGATGGCCTGCATTTTTCCCAGCACCGCCACCATGACGTAGTGGATCTCAGGTGCATTCGCCGCCTCATGTAGGGCAACTTCGGCGGCGGAGCGGCCGGCTAGTCCGGTAACCGGATCGGTGGCCGTGGCGATGCCGTGGTGCTGCAGCCGGTGCTGCGAGGAAGCCAGCTGGTGCTTCAGGCCGTCAATGCTGACTGCGGTCTCGTTGCGTTGGCGCAGGGCTTCCTCGCGAACATGGTTGAGGCACTCCTGCAGGCGCAGACGCAGGGCTCGAATGTCCTCCAGCGCGGAGGCGCTCTTGAGTTGGGTCTCAATGGCGCCCAGATTTTTGGTGGAGAGTTCGCTGGCCGATCCCAGCGACATGATGGTCGCGGTCAGCATGGAAATCATGTTCTGCAACTCGCTGCCCTGACGGCGAACAAAGCTGCTGACCGTCTGGTTATACGCCGCCAGCGCCTGGCCGATCGCTCCTGCCGCCAGCGGCAACTGCTCGCTCCTGGCCTCGGCGTTGAAGCGCGCCTGGATGCGCGCTACTTCGTCCTTGAAGACCGCGCATTGGGCATGATCGATGTCGACTGGTTGTTGAGCTGCCATGTCGGCCAACAGGGCCAGCATGCGTTGGTAGGTCTCGCCCGAGGAGGAGTCCAAGTATCGCTTTAGGCTGATCATGGCCATAGTCGCAGTGGTCTGCTGAGTTTATCGGCCAAATCTGCCGCCACGTTAAAAGCTCAGGAAGCGGGACGGAGTCCATCGCATCGGCTGGGAACAAACGGTTCGGTGCGCCGTTCAAGGCAGATTCAGCATGGTGTTCTCGGGCGCGACTTTTCTGAGATTCTTACCACCCCAGTTGTAATTTACCGTCAGCGTCTTGGTAGCCCCAACGACCGGGTCGCCACCCATGGTCTTGGGAGTGACGGCGACCGAAAGCTGATTGTTGCGCACCATGCTCTGCAGCCGATTGGTAACATCCTGCTGGCGCGATCCCAAGCCCCACATGGCCGAGGTGATGCGCAAACCGGAATTGCCGCCTCCCCAACCCGGACCCCCGGGGCCGCCTCCCCAGCCCGGACGTCCCGAGTTGGGTCCACCGGTAAACATCTGGGCGTTTACCGTCTGCCCTTCCTTGTAGTAGAAGTCGCGAACCTTGCCATTGGCGTCCTTGGCCACGATTCGCAAAGTCTTGTCCCGGCCCACGGCGGGATCGGTACCCAGATTTGTGTTGTTGACTCGAAAGTTGGGGCCATTGACCAGACGGCGAACCGTGTTGGTTACATCCTGGCGCTGATTGCCGGCGCCGTAGTCGGCGCTCTGCACCCACCAGGACTGCGCCACGGCATCGCTGGCACCTAGAACCATGCATACCGCTACTGTCAGGGTGATCAACAGCAGGCGTGCCAGACGCATGAAACATGTCTCCCTTTTGACGGTTGCCCAGGATCAAACACCCTGCTTTTACTAGTCGGTGTCGGTAATCAGCGTCCAGCTGTCGTCCTCGCGGACGAACCGCCCCTTGGTTGTCCCGCCGGATCGCGTCGTGATTCCCAGCGCTCCCAGCAGAGCCGGAGTGTTCTCCGACAGGTTCAGGACGTAATCGCAGTTGTAGCCGGGCTTGCCTACCGCCTGGGCACTGGCGCATGCGATCTTCTTGAACTTGGTGATCTTGATCATGTAGTCGCTTTTGCCGTTGCTGCCTCCGGCATAGACCGCCAGACACTGCGCCGCCAGGACAGGATTGCCTTGGACGTCGCCATTTTTGCAGGCGTCAATTTTCCGCTTCATGCTGTCGTTGTAGGCGTCAAGTTTGGCTTGCACGGCGTCGCGCATTTCCTGCGAGCTGGGTTCCCCGGCCACGGCTGTTGAGCTTCCCGTCGAGCTCTTTTCCTGGGCGTCCTGGGCACACAGGCTTCCGATCGCAAAGCAACCGATAAGCAGCACCGTTAGCGTGATTTGCTTCATCCCTTCCCTCCTGTCTTGAGCCCACGCACTATACACCAAACTCCCCGCCCAGGCCGCTTTTTATCGATGTAAACCACAGGTCCGTTCGCCAGGATTCCTCCACTAATCGGCGCCCGGTTGGGCACGGACGCGCCATTAACCTTTCGCTTACTTGGCTAACGCCTGGGCTCGCGCCTGTTTTACAATGAAGTCTGCTTTGGCTGTTGTCCCTTACCCTTGGTCGGTGCGGGCGCTGCGGCAATTGCGCCTGGGTCTTGAGCGGCGCCCATAATGGCAGCCTGAGGTGGCGAGGATTTCCTTCGGTAAAACGGCATCTAAGATAACGAAAGACGCCAATTTGCCGTCTTATCTTCAAGACCGGGGTCCCCGGCGCGTGTGGTTTCTTGCGCGCGGCGGGGTGGAAGACCCTAGCGGCTTCTCTGCGTATTCATAAACGTGGCAATCAAGCTAAAAGTACCTGATCGCCGGCCAGTCCCCCGTGGCACGTCGCAAGGCAAGATGCGTCCCCCGGCCAGACCGGCACGAATTCGTCATTTCTCCACCCATGATCCCATGGTGAAGCTCTTCTTCGCCGGATTCCTCATCGCCTGCGTCATCGTCATGGGCGCCTTTACGTATTTCTATGTCAAATACGAGCGCCTGGTGGATCGCCGTATGGCCGGAGGCGTATTCAGCAATGCGGCCAAAATCTATGCTCGGCCTAAGGCGGTTTCTGTGGGCGAGAAGCTGGATGCTGAGGAGGTCGCCGCTGACCTGCGCCGCGCGGGATACAGCGAAGAACGCAAGAGTCCCGACTCGCCCATCGGACACTACCAGTTCCTCTCCAACGGCATCCAGGTTGTTCCCGGTCCGCAGTCGTTCCACGGCACGGAGGCGGCGGTGATTCGCTTCCGCGATGGCAAAGTCGCTTCTATTGCGGAAGCTGGAGATAGCAATCAGGACCTGGAGGCTTACGAGCTGGAGCCGCAACTGGTGACCGCGCTGTTCGAGGGCCAGGACCGCTCCAAACGCGAGCTCATCAAGTTTCAAGACATCCCGCCCATCCTGGTCGAACGCGGTGCTGGCCATCGAAGACCGCCGCTTCTTCCAGCACAGCGGCGTCAACTATTGCCGTCTGATGGAAGCGGCAGCGGTCGATGTGCGCGAAGGCCGCCATGGGCAAGGCGGCTCGACCCTGACCATGCAGCTGTCGCGCGGCTTCTTCCTGACTCCCGAGAAGACGGTCAAGCGCAAGCTGATCGAGATGATGATCGCCATCGAGCTGGAGCAGAAGTTCTCCAAGCAGCGCATCTTCGAGATGTACGCCAACCAGGTTTACCTGGGCCAGCGCGGCTCGTTCACCATCAACGGATTCGGCGAGGCGTCGCACGCCTACTTCAACAAGGACGTCAAGAACCTGACGCTGCCCGAGGCCGCCCTGCTGGCGGGCATGATCCAGCGGCCGAATTATCTTTCCCCGTACAAGAATCCCAAGCGCGCGCTGGAGCGCCGCAACCTGGTGCTCGACTCCATGGTGGAAACCGGAGCCATCACCCGCGAGCAGGCCGACCGCGCCAAGGCCAGCTCCGCATGAAGCTGGCCACGCCGAACGTAGAAGCCAGCGACGCTCCCTACTTTGTCGATCTGGTGAAGGACCAGCTCGTCCAGCCAGTTCAGCGAAAGCGAGCTGAACGATCACGCGCTGCGGATCTACACCACGCTCGATCCTGACCTGCAGCGCGCCGCCGCCGAGGCCGTCGATGAAGGCATGAAGCTGGTGGACGAGCAGGTCGAAAAGAGGCGCACCCACAAGATCAAGACCGGCACGGGCAAGGACGCGAAGACGGAAGTCAAGGTCGAGACCGGGCCGATGCCGCAGGTCGCACTGGTGGCGCATCGATCCGCATACCGGCGAAGTGCTGGCGCTGGTGGGCGGCCGCAATTACGGCATGAGCCAGCTGGACCACGCCCTCGCCAAGCGTCCCACCGGCTCCATCTTCAAGCCGTTCGTTTATGCCGCCGCCGTCAATACCGCGGTAACCGGGCAGGCGATGTTCGCCAATACCAGCTCCGATCCCAACACCGGCGTGGTCAACCAGCACGCGATGGCGTGTTCACGCCGGCCAGCCTGATCGACGATTCGCAGGTCAGCATCGCCATTACGGCGACCAGGTTTACGAGCCGCGCAACTACCACGAGAACTTCCACGGCGAAGTCACCGCCCGCTACGCCCTGGCTGAGTCGCTGAACAATGCGACCGTGCGACTGGGCCAGGAGGTCGGCTTCGACAAAGTTGCGGCGCTGGCCAAGGCGGCGGGAATCACCAGCGTGCAGGCGACACCGGCGATCGCGCTCGGCGCCTACGACGCCACGCCCGCTGGAAATGGCCGGCGCCTATACGGTCTTCGCCAACGGCGGCACACGCATGTCGCCGCATGATGGTGAAGTCGGTGCGCGATGCCCGCGGCAGCGTCCTCGAACAACTATCACAGCGACAGCAAGAACGTGCTCGATCCGCGCGTGGCTTACGTGATGACCACCATGATGGAGGCGGTCATCAACAGCGGCACCGGCTATCCGGTGCGCGCGCGCGGATTTAACCGCCCGCCGCCGGCAAGACCGGCACCTCGCATGACGCCTGGTTCGCCGGATACACCACGCAACCTGCTGTGCATCGTGTGGGTGGGCAACGACGATTACACCGACATCAAGCTGGCCGGTGGCGCAGCCGCTGCTCCCATCTGGGCCGAGTTCATGAAGCGCGCAGTCAAGCTGCCGCAATACGCCGACGCTGAAGGATTTCCCGCACCCTCGGGCGTGGTGCAGGTCCAGCTCGACAAGGTGACCAACCGCCTGGCGACACCATCCTGCCCGCAGGACTACTACCGTCGCCTTCATCGCCGGCACCGAGCCCAAGGAAACCTGCGATCAGGCCTTTGGCGATCATCGCGGCTTCTTCACCAAGATCTTCGGGTTAGGATCGCCGCCTGTGACTGCTCCGCCACCGACGACCAACGGGCCATTGCAATCGGCAGCCAGCAGTACTCCTACCCAGGGATCGTCGAGCGGCGATCCTCCCCCGGCTCCGGAGGCGCAAGCGAAGAAAAAGAAGAAGGGATTTTTCAGCAAATTGTTTGGCCGAGGAGATGCCGGGGACGAACAGCAGAATAGTGGGGCCAGCACTACAGAGAATGGGAACAATCCCAGCCCGAAATAAGTCTAATATGTGACAGTGGGGCTCTTGGGATCCCATTCCGCGCTCCCGACAGCGCGCCATCGGGACCCTGAGCTGGAGGTTCGGCCATGGCTCGGCACCTAAGGTCGCGCGTTCTCTTCCTCAACTGCAGCTTTAGCATCGCTTTGCTCGCCTTTTCAATTTTCCCTCTCGCCTTAAACGCGCAGCTGAACTTCGCCGCCACCTCTCCCCGACGCCAGCGCCTCGGCAGAGCAGCTGGAGATTCAAGGCGATCAGTTGCGGGCGCAGAAACGCTTCCTCGACTCCATCGACTACTACAATGCTGCCCTGGCGAAGCAGCCCAGTGCCCTGCTGTGGAACAAAGAAGGCATGTCATATCTGTTGCTGCAGCACCCAAAACAGGCGGCCAAGTGCTTCGATCATGCCATCAAGATCGACAAGCGGGCTCCCGAAGGCTACAACAACCGCGGCTACATTGAGCAGATGGATAAGAAGTACGACAAGGCCATCAAGTACTACACGAAAGCCTTAAAGCTGCGGCCGACCGACGCCGTCTTCCAGTACAACATGGGCTCCTCATACTTCGGCAAGCACGATTATGTGCAGGCGGCACAGGCTTACAAGGCTGCCTTCGCGCTCGATCCCGATATCTTCAACCGCGTCTCCCGCACCGGCGTCATGGCGCAAGCCACCTCACCCGAAGATCGGGCTGCGTTCTCCTTCATGGTGGCCAAGATGTACGCCCAGGCTGGCAATTTCGATCAGTCGCTGGAATATCTGCGCAAAGCCATGGAAGATGGTTACAAGTACATCAACAAGGTTTACACCGATTCTGAATTTGCCACCCTGCGCACCGACAAGCGCTTTGAAGAATTGATGGCGCAACGGCCGCAAGCCATTCCGTAGCTGTCTGACAAAGTCCAGTAGCTGGGCAAAACGCTAGGCCATGGGCTCGACGACTTTTCCCCTTAGCTGTCTCCCCGCTTGCGCAGGAACGCCGGAATCTCCAGATCGTCGGCATCGTAGTTGATCTCGACGCTGCTGGTGGTGGTGTCCATGGGCGCTGCTTCCTGCCTCGCATCGGCGGCAGAAACCCTCGGGTCGGGAAAATCTTCCACCGGCGTCGCATGACGAACAATCTCGGAATCGATGTCGTCGAGATTGTCGGGAATGTACGGAATCGCCCGCGGACGTTCTGGGACTTGCGGCGCCGGCTCGGCTGGCTTTGCCGGCTCCAGCTTGGCCGCAGGCTTTGCCGGCTGCGGGTCGCGCATCGCAGGAACTTCATAGGTCGCGTGCACGCTGGCCGCAGAAGCCCGCGCACTCTGTAACGCCACTGCAGAATCCGGCTGCTCGCGCTTGCGGTGCAGTTCCTTGAAGCCGGTCGCGATCACGGTGATCTTCACTTCGTCCTTCATCTTCTCGTCGAGCACGGCGCCAAAGATAATGTTCGCATCCTCGTGAGCGGCGCTCTGGATGATGGTCGATGCCTCGTTCACTTCGGCCAGCCGCAGCGAACTCGATCCCGTAATGTTGATCAGGATGCCGCGCGCGCCGTCGATCGCTCCCGCCTCCAGCAGCGGAGAAGCAATCGCCGCCTGCGCCGCCGCCGTCGCCCGGCCTTCGCCCTTCGCTGTGGCCGTGCCCATCACCGCGTAGCCCATGCCGGCCATGATGGTCTTCACGTCGGCGAAGTCGCGGTTGATGATGCCGGGAATGGTGATGATGTCGGAAATGCCCTGCACTGCCTGGCGCAGAATGTCGTCAGCCACGCGGAACGACTCGAAGAAGCCGGCATCTTTCGCTACGGCCAGCAGCTTCTCATTGGGGATCACGACGGTGGTGTCGACCGAGTCGATCAACTCCTGCAAACCGCGCTCCGCCTGGTTCTGGCGGCGCTTGCCTTCAAAGGCGAACGGCTTGGTCACGACCGCAACCGTCAGCGCGCCCATCTCAGTCGCCAGCGACGCGATGATCGGGGCCGCGCCCGTGCCGGTTCCTCCGCCCAGACCGGTGGTTACGAAAACCATGTCCGCGCCTTCCAGAGCCTCGATGATCTTGTCGGCGTCCTCCAGCGCGGCTTTGCGACCAACCTCGGGATTGGCGCCCGCGCCCAGGCCGTTGGTCAGCTTGACGCCAAGCTGGATCTTGACCGGCGCCTTGCATCCCTTCAGCGCCTGCAGATCGGTATTGGCGACCACGAATTCCACGCCTTCGAGGCGCGATTCGATCATGCGATTGACCGCATTGCCGCCGCCGCCACCTACGCCAATGACTTTGATCTTGGCGCTGTTCAGCAGCTCTTCGTTGAAGTGAATGCGAATGTCGCTTTCCGGCTGCGTCTTGTCGTTGAAGTCTTCAATCATCTTTACCCCAGTGGGCGCCACGGTAGCGGCGCTGCTTTTTTGAAGGGGCGCACCTTCAGAGCCTGCCCTGAGCAAAGCCGAAGGGTGCGCGGTTCAGTTCTTTTTATTGTTGTCATCCCGAGCGAGGACTTTAGTCCGAGCCGAGGGACCTGCTTTGCCTTCATCGATGAGCCGAAGCTGCCGATCCGTTCTCACCAGCGTCTCTTATGCCCCTTGCCGGGCAAACAAGGCTTTGATCTTCGCTCCCAGCCCTCGATCCAGATTCATGCGCGCCTGCCTTGCCCGATGCCCGTACAACACCATGCCGATCGCGGTGCCAAACTCCGGCTCCAACAAGTTCGATGGCAGCTTGGCAATGGGCACGGGATATCCCTGGCGCACCGGCCGGCGCAGGATATCGTCAGCCACTTCCAGCAGGCCATTCAGCCGCGATCCGCCGCCGGTAAAGACCAATCCCGCGCCCAGTAATTCGGCGATTCCCGCCTGCCGCAAATGATCGCGCAGCAACTCCATCAATTCACGCGCGCGCGGCTCCAGAATCTCGCCCAGCATGCGCTGCTGCATCAGTCGCGACGGCCGATCGCCTACCGAAGGCACCTCAATCTCGTTGCCCTCGGGAATGCGGGTCACGATGGCGCAGCCGAACATCTTCTTGATGCTCTCGGCATCGGGAATCGGTGTGCGGAAACCAACTCCCACGTCGTTGGTGAAGTGGTCGCCGCCAATCGGAATCGCGCCGGTGTGGATCACCACGCCTTCGTAGTAGACAATCAGATCCGTCGATCCAGCCCCGATATCGACCAGGCAAACGCCCAGTTCGCGCTCATCCGTTTGCAGCACGGAGTCCGCGCAAGCCAGCGCTTCGAAAACCGTGTCGTCCACATGAATCCCCGCTCGGTTAACGGCCGACACTACGTTCTGCGTCGCCGTCGCTCCTCCGGTCACGATATGCACGCGGACTTCTAGCTTCCGCCCCATCAGCCCCGCGGGGTCACGCACCCCGCCCTGGCCGTCGAGGATGAACTCCTGCGGCAGCAGGTGCAGGGCTTCGCGATCTTCGGGCATGGCAATGCTGCGCGCCTTCTCGACTGCCAGACGCACATCGTCGCGGCTGATCTCGCGCGAACGCGATCCCAGGGTGATGCCGCCATGGCTGTTGACACCGCGAATGTGCGAGCCGGCGACGCCCACCACCGCATGCTCCACCGGAGCCTGGGCCACGTTCTCGGCCTCTTCCACCGCTTTCTTGATGGAAGAGACCGCTTTGTCGAGATCGGCAATCACGCCCTTGCGCATGCCTCGCGAATCGGAGATGCCGTGGCCGCGATAACGCAGAGCGTAGTCATTCACTTCGGCGACGATAACGCACGTTTTCGCGCTACCGACGTCGATTACCGCGAGCAGGTTTTCCGTTTGACTTCCCATGGTTTAAGTGTGCTTCTTCGTCTTCTTCGTTACCCCAGCCTTCTTATTATTCTGCGGAGCCTGATGTACCGCACCCGCCGGCGCTTCGCCTACGGCGGTGTCGGGGGCGCTGATCTTCGCACCAGCACTGCTGGAATCGGGATTGACGATCACCTGGTGCTGATAGCGCAAGTCCACCGACTCCAGCTTCTGAAATTGCGTTCTCCATTCCTGCACGTGAGCCACGTAAACCTTGAAGCGCTCCAAAAAGTCCGACGATCCCAGGTGTACCAGCACTGCTCCATGAGGATCGGTGACCGTGGCCTTCACGTCATCAGGATCGGAAAGATCGACGTCGCTAAGGCTGGCAGAATAGTGCGCCCCACTCGCGTCTAGCTCTTTTATAAGCTGGCTGTAGATCTTCATGCGCGCGGCGCGGGTGGAAAGCGGATCGGTATCCGCTATGCCCACGATCACGGGAAACGAATATTTTTCCGGCTGGTTCGCAGGCAGATCCATGATGACGCCGCTGGCGTCGATCAGTTCGATATGCGAGTTGACTTCGACAAACGCCACTGGCGTCCGCTCATGAATCACAATCTTCAACCGGTTGGGAAGCAGGCGCATCACCGACGCCGACTGCACCCAGGGAATCTGCTCCAGCTGTTTCTGGCGCTGATCCAAGGGCACAAAGAAAATGTTGCGATCGATGTCGCTGGCCAGTACGTCCAGGATTTGCGAGCGGCTGACGTTGTCGGTGCCGGCGATAGTGATATTGTCGCTGGAATCGAGGCGAAAACGCCAGGACTGGGTCGCGTACCGGTGAAACGTGATCCAGACGGCGCCTACGACTGTCACCACCAAAATTAGGATCAGAGCAAGCTTGACTCGGCTGGCTGCGTTGCGTGGGAGCGCTCCCCGGCGCACGGGAACGCGCTTCTGCCCGCGCAGAAACGGCGACTCAGCCTCGTCGTCGAGGTCGAGCATGCGCGCGTCCAACGGCGAGTCCTCAAGATCGTTCTTGCGCGCGGCTTCGCTCGCTGTCGCTTCGAGTTCCTCGTCCGCGATGGTCGATGAGTTCTTTCGCGCCATGAAAACCGGGTGAAAACCCCTACAACTTCAGGCCATTCGCCTCACTATAACTGTTTTCTTCGGGATTCAGGAGACGCTTTTGACCTTACACGGCTGCCTGAGAGAGCAGGAACCACAAAGGTAAACTTGCGGCTGTGATCTGCAAGCGGGAGAGCCCTAGTTCTTGAGTTGGTGCACGACCAGGATCGCGACTGAGTTATGATTTAGCTGCTATGGTCGACGTAATTGCGAAGCGCACAGAAGAACTTGCAAGAATCTGTCGGAGATTTGGTGTGCTCAGCCTGGGATTGTTTGGCTCGGCCGCTCGCGAGGATTTTCGCGAGGAGGCGAGCGACTTTGATTTCGTGGTCCAATTTGCCCCCATGGCGCCTGACAACCATGCCCGCTCTTATTTTGGTCTGCTCAAAGAACTGGAAAACCTGTTTCAGCGCAAGATCGATCTAGTGGAAGCCTCCGCCATTCGCAATCCCTGCGTCCGGCGGAGCATCGAAGCCTCGCAGGTCTCGCTTTATGCAGCGTGACCGGAGAGCTTATCTCTGGGATATCCGCAACTCCACCGACTTGATTGGGGATTTTATCGCGAACCGGACCTTAGATGAATACCAGCAGGACGCAATGCTCCGCTCCGCTGTCGAGCGACAATTAGAAATCATAGGGGAAGCGTTAGCTCAACTTACAAGGCGATTTCCAGGGACTACAGCCCACATTAGCCAGCATGTCAAAATTATCTCGTTCCGGAACTTCCTGATTCATGGGTACGCCTGATCAACGACGAGATCGTTTGGAGCGTCATCCATACCGACCTGCTGACCCTGCGTGACGAAGTTAAAGGCCTCATGGCAAGTCCCGGGAGCTGATCTTGTCACCACGGCTGATACTAGGCTTCGAGACCCGGCTCTCCAACTCCTCCAACACCTGAGGCCCTAGCTGCCAGATGCTTCCTGCGCCCAACGTCAGGATCATATCTCCGGCTGCGGCCGCGCCGGTTGCCAGCTCCACCGCCTCGGCAAACGAAGGGACGTACAGCGCTTCCTGTCCACCGGCTTCGGTGATGCGATTCGCCAGTGACTCTCCTGTGATTCCTGGGATCGGCGCTTCACTGGCGGCATAGATATCCAGCACCAGCACGGAATCGGCGTCGCGGAACGCAATGGCAAAGTCGTCCATCAGTAACTGCGTCCGGGTATAGCGGTGTGGTTGGAAGATGACGTGAACCTTATTAAAGCCGCATTGCCGCGCCGCCGCCAGGGTGGCACGAATCTCGGTGGGATGATGTCCGTAATCGTCGATGACGCTTACGCCGTTGGCGCTGCCCAGCAACTGGAAACGGCGATCCACGCCGTTGAAGTTTTCCAGCGCGCGGCGAATCTCGTCTACCGGAACATCCAGCCCGAGTCCAACCGCAATCGCCGCCGTGGCATTTCTGACGTTATGCGCGCCGGGAACCCGCAGATCGAAATTGTCCCAGCTCGTCGCCGCGATAGCTGACTTGAAAGCTGCTGAGAGCCGCGCTCTCGCGCGACGGCCCCCACTGCATGTTGGAGATGCAAAAATCCGAACCCTCGTGCGTACCGTAAGTGACGGTTCTCCGCTGAACTCCAGCCAGCAGCCGTCGCAGGTCCTCGTTATCGCTGCAGGCGACCACCATGCCATAGAACGGCACGGAGTTCATGAACTGCAGGAAGGTCTGCTCCACGTCTTCCATGTCGCGGTAGGTGTCCATGTGCTCGCGATCGATGTTGGTCACCACCGCCAGAATCGGCGACAACTTGAGGAACGAACGATCGCTTTCGTCCGCCTCGGCCACCAGGTACTGCGACTTGCCCAGCCGCGCGTTCGACCCCATGGCATCGACCCGTCCTCCGACCACCACCGTGGGATCGAGTCCGCCCGCCGCCAGCACCGCCGCCACCATCGACGTGGTCGTGGTCTTGCCATGCATGCCGGCTACGGCGATGCCGTACTTCAGCCGCATCAGCTCGGCTAGCATCTCGGCTCGCTGGATCACCGGAATGTGCTGCTGGTGCGCGGCGATGACCTCGACATTGTCCGACTTGATGGCCGAGCTAACGATCACAACGTCGGCGCCGGCGACATTGTCCGCCACATGCTCGCCGCAAATGATCGCTCCCATTCCAGCCAGACGTGCTGTCACCGCCGAGGGCTTGCGGTCGGAGCCGGAAACCTGGTAGCCGAGATTGAGCAGCACTTCGGCAATTCCGCTCATCCCGATGCCGCCAATACCCACGAAATGTACCCGCTGAATCTTTGCAAACATGGGAGAGACGTCTTCTTAAACGATTGGGTAGAGCCGACCTTCAGGGCCTGCCCTGAGCTTGTCGAAGGGTCGGTGTAAGTGCACCCTGGTAAAAGTCGGTTATTCTCACTCTACCGTGCGACGCGGCGCTAAAGCGCCGCTCTACCCGAGACGCCAGCCACCCGCGCCGCAAGAGACGCAATCTTAGCAGCTGCATCGGGATGGGCAAAGCTGCGCGCCGCTTCCGACATCTTCGCCAGAGCCGCGCGGTCGTGCAGCAGAGACGCGATCTCGGCCACCAGACGCTCGGCGGTGAGTTCTGTCTGCGGCAACACGCGCGCCGCTCCGCCAGCAGCCAGGGTTGCCGCATTATGGCTCTGATGGTCGTCGGCCGCCGTCGGCAACGGAACAAAGATAGCGGGCTTACCCGCGGCCGCAATTTCCGCTACCGTGCTGGCGCCGGAGCGGCAGAGCACTAGGTCAGCGCGCGCGAAGGCTCCTGGCATGTCATCGATGAACGGCGAAACCTCGGCCGCGAGCATGGCCTGCAGGTAGGCCGCTTGCGCCTCCGGATAGTCTCGCTCGCCCGTCTGATGAATCACGTAAATCGATGGCACAGCTTCCATCAGCTTAGGCAAAGCCTGCAACATCGCCTGGTTGATGGCGTGTGCGCCCTGGCTGCCCCCAAAGACTAGCAATGTCGGACGGGCGTCCTTCGGCCGCTGGGGGACGTTGAAGAACTCATGTCGTACCGGAACGCCGGTAACGTAGCAGTTGCGGAAATAGTGGCAGGTCTTATCAAAGTGCACGGCCGCCGCTTTCACGGTAGGCGCAATCATGCGATTAGCGAATCCCGGAACCACATTCGGCTCGAAGGCGACGGTAGGAATGTTCATCAAGGCCGCCGCCAGCATGGCAGGGCCGGAGGCGTAGCCTCCTACGCCAACCATCACGTCGGGACCAAATTCGCGAATCAGTTTGGCTGAGGTCATCACGGCTCGGGGCAGATCCAGCACCGTCTTCAGCCGCGTAGCGAAATCGACGCGGTTGAGCCCGCCCACCTCGATGAGTTGTAATTCGAATCCGGCAGCCGGCACCAGGCGCGTCTCGATGCCACGCGAGGTGCCGATGAAGATCACACGAGCGCCGTAACGCGACCGCAACTCCTGCGCGATGGCCAGGGCAGGAATCACATGCCCGCCCGTGCCGCCTCCTGCCACGATCACGCGCATGTCTATTCCGCTTGCTGGGTGATATTGAGCAGAACGCCCACGCTGGCCAAAGTGATGAACAGCGACGAGCCGCCGTAGGAGATAAACGGCAGCGGAATGCCTTTAGCCGGCATCATGGCCAGCACCACGCTAATGTTGAACAGCGCCTGCACCACCACCATGGCGGTAATGCCGGTGGCTAGAAATTTTCCGAACATGTCGTCAGTGCGTAAAGCCGTGCGGATGCCGCGATATAGGAAGATGCCGAACAACGAAACCACCAGCAGCGAGCCCCACAAGCCCAACTCTTCTGCCGTGACCGCGAAGATAAAGTCGGTATGCGGTTCCGGCAGGTAGAACAGCTTCTGCTTACCTTCCATCAGGCCCAGGCCGGTCAGGCCTCCCGTGCTCACCGCGATCATCGACTGGATGATGTGAAACCCCTTGCCCTGCGGGTCTTTGAAGGGATCGAGAAACGCCTGCATGCGGGCCCATCGCCAGGGTACGCGGACGATCAGGAAATACAGGGGCAGCAGCGATGCCCCCAGCGCGTACCAGAGATACTTCATGTTCATCCCGGCCACGAACAATACGGCAGCTGAGATCGCGATGCAAGCGATCGCCGTGCCCAGGTCAGGTTCTTTGACGATGAGCAACGCAAACAGAATGGTCGGCGCAGCAGCCGGCACCAACACGTTTTTCCAGTCCGTGATCTGCTGCCAGCGCGACTCCAGGAAATATGCGAGATACAAGATCAGAGCCGGCTTGGCGACCTCCGACGGCTGAAATGACAAGCCGCCAAACTTGATCCAGCGATGCGTATTGTGCGAATCGCGAAACAGGAAGACAGCAATCAGCAACAGCGATGTAATACCGAGAAACGTGAATACGATGGGAGGCCGGCGAAATTTCTTGTAGTCAACATTCATGATCACGATCATGGCCAACAGGCCGGCCGCGGCCCACGCCATCTGCCGCACCAGAAATCCGTAGGGCGATCCAAAACGCTCCTTGGCCATCACCGCCGAGGCGCTGAAGACCATGACCAGCCCGATGAAGACCAGCACCAGCGTTACCGTGAACAGCCACTTGTCGACGCTCACGCGTTTGGCCATTTATGAATCGCCTCCAGGAGCGCCGCTCTCCACGCGTTCGCGCTCCTGCTTCCTTGCCGCCAACTGCCGCACCAGATCTTTGAACACCTCGCCGCGATGCTCGTAGCTGTCGAACTGATCAAAGCTGGCGCAGGCCGGAGCCAGAAGAACAATGTCGCCCGCCGTCGCCGACTCGCTGGCACGCCTGACCGCAGCTTCAAGGGTCCCCACGCTTACGATCTCCGTTCCCCTGGCCTGCGACTCGATCTTCGCCGCCGCGGCACCAATCGTGTATACCCGCTTCACCCGCTCTTTCAGCAGAGAGTTGAGCACGCCGTAATCACTGCCTTTGTCTTTGCCGCCCAGAATGAGGTGAATGCGGCCGGGAAACGATTCCAGCGCCTTGATCGTCGCATCGACATTCGTCGCTTTGGAATCGTTGTAATACTCGATGCCCCCAACTGTGGCCACGTATTCCAGGCGATGCTCCACTGCTTTGAAAGCCGCAACCGCGCTGCGGATTTTTGCCGGCTCGACTCCGGCCAGCATTCCAACGCACACTGCCGCCAGCACGTTCTCCACGTTGTGTGAGCCTTTGAGAGCGATCTCGCCGACCGGCATGATTTCGCAATCGCCCTTCTCATCGCGCCAGATAATCTGCTGATCACGCACGAAGGCGCCGCTCCCCACCTCGGTCAGACGGCTGAACCACCGCGCCGGCGGCTTGGCCTTCGACGCAGCCTCGGCACACGCGTCGTTGTCGGCGTTGAGGACCACGAAATCTTCCGCGGTCTGGTTCTCGAAGATTCGCGCTTTCGCAGCCGCGTAATTCTCAAACGTGTGGTGCCGGTCGAGATGATCTGGCGTGATGTTCAGAACTACGGCGATACGAGGATGGAAGGTTTCGATCGTCTCCAGTTGGAAGCTGCTGATCTCCAGCACAATCCAGGTATTGTCAGTCGACTGATCGACCAGACTGATGGCAGGGGTGCCGATGTTTCCGCCAACCAGCGTCGTCCGACCCCCGGCAGAGAGGATCTCGCCCGTCAGGGTAGTGGTCGTGGTCTTGCCATTGGAACCGGTGATGGCGACGATCCAGCCCCGCAAGTAGCGCGCCGCCAGTTCCACTTCACCAATCACCGGAATGCCGCGAGCCCGCGCCTGCACCAACTGTGGAACCTCGAACGGCACGCCTGGGCTGACCACGATCAAGTCCTGATCACGAAAGGTGCGCTCGCCGTGCTGCCCGGTCTCCACGCTGATGCCGTGGTCCAGCAGAACAGGAATTTCCTCGCGCAGCAGTTCGGGCGACTTGGCGTCGGAAACCGCGACCCGCGCTCCGCGCTCCTCCAGGAACAAAGCACTGGCTACGCCGGATTTGCCCAGCCCCACCACCAGCACGCGTTTGCCCTTAAGGTCCATCGTTGATTTCGCTGACTCGGCCGCAAGCCGCCATTGTGTCACGTTCTTCGTGCGCTTACCGCAACTTCAAAGTGGTGAGAGCAAAGAGTGCAAACACCAGCGACGCAATCCAGAAGCGCACAATCACCTTCGACTCGCTCCAGCCCAGCAGCTCGAAGTGATGGTGGATGGGTGCCATCTTGAAAATGCGCTTCTTGCGTAGCTTGTACGATCCCACCTGCAGGATCACCGACAGCGCCTCGATCACGAAGATCCCGCCGATGAAGGGCAGCAGCAGCTCCTGCTTGATGATGACTGCGACCGTGCCGATCGCGCCGCCCAGCGCCAGCGAGCCGACATCGCCCATAAAGATCTCGGCCGGATGGGCGTTGTACCAGAGGAAGCCGATCGCTGAGCCGACCATCGAACCGCAGAAGATGGTCACCTCCGACACCTGGGGCATCTTGGAGAGCTCAAGATAGTCGGCAAACACCGCATGGCCGCTGACGTAGGTGAGCACCGTCAGGGCGCCGGCCGCAATGACCGTGCAGCCGACCGCCAGGCCATCCAGGCCGTCGGTCAGATTCACGGCGTTGCTCGACCCGACGATGACGATGGCCACGAACGCCAAGAACGGCAAGAAAGCCAGCGGCGACAGATATCCGTGATGCAGCTTGCTGATCACCAGGTCAGGGCGGAAGTGCTTCAGGAAGGGCACGATCAGGCGGGTCGAATACAGGCCGTGAGTTTCCAGAGCGCTCAACGTGGCTCCCACGGCAAGAGCCGCCAGGAACTGGTAGAAGCAGCTTGGCCCGCGCGGTTAAGCCAAGGTTGCGGCGGTGCACGACTTTCAGATAATCGTCAGCGAATCCGATGGCCCCAAAGGCCAGCGTCGCCACCACAGCGATCCAGACGAAGCGATTGCCCAGGTCGGCCCATAACAGCGTGGGGATGATCATGCCCACAACGATGAGAACGCCGCCCATGGTCGGCGTCCCGGCTTTCTGCTGATGGGCCTTGGGGCCATCCTCGCGAATGTACTGGCCAATCTGAAATTCGCGCAGCCGATGAATGACGGCCGGACCGATGATGAGACCGATGAACAGCGCAGTGAGGCTGGCGAAAGCGGTGCGAAACGTCAGATAGCGAAAGATTCGGAACGGGCCGATATGAAAGACGACGAATCCCTTCTGATACAGCAGCCAATAGAGCAAATTCTTCCCCGTTCCTAACTTTGCAGGGGCACACCTTTCGCTGTGCCCTCTGAGCTGCCAGTTTCTTTACCGATCCAGATCTCCAAGGCGCGTTCCAGCCGCACCCCGCGCGAGGCTTTCAACAAAACCATGTCGCCCGGTTTAACCTCGCGGCGCAACCACTCGCCGGCTTCTTGCGGCGTAGATACAAACTCGGCATTGATTCCTGCCGTCTTCGCCCCGTCGACGATTGCCTTCGCCAGCCCGCGAACCCCAAGCAGCACGTCGATCCCCGCCTGCGCCATATGCTGACCGGCATCGCGATGCATCGCTTCCCCCGCGGGTCCAAGCTCCAGCATCTCGCCGGCAACCACAATCCGCCGCCGCGCCGGAATCTCCGCCAGCGATCGCACCATGCTGTCCAGGGCCTTCGGATTCGAATTGTAGCAATCGTTAATGACCGTGGCCCCGCCGATGTGGAGAATTTCTCCGCGCTTGTCACCAGCTGATAACGTGGCCAGCGATTCCGCTGCCGTCCGCAGGGGGACGCCATACTGCAATCCCACAGCCACGGCAGCCAGAGCGTTGTAAATATTGTGCTCGCCCAACAGCGGCAGGTTCGTCCGCGCCCGTTCGCCATCAGCGACAATGTCGAACGCAGAGCCCAGCGGACCCCGCGATTCAATATTCTGAGCGTACACCTCCGCGTGCTTGTGAAGACCGAATGTCACCACCCGGCCGTGAAAGTCGCGGCCAAACTGCGCGACATATTCGTCATCGGCATTGAGCACCGCAATACCGCCGGCATGCAGCGATTCGATCAGCTCGTACTTGGCCCGCGCGATGGCAGCGATCGAGTCGAAGAACTCCAGATGCACTGGCGCCACCATGGTCACCACGCCGCAGTCAGGGCGCCGCCAGCTTGGCCAGCGCAGTGATTTCGCCGGCGTGTGACATGCCCATCTCGATGACCGCAACTTCGTGCTTGGGTTCTAGCTTGAGCAACTGCAGCGGCATGCCAAAATGATTGTTCAGATTGCCCTGCGACTTCAGTACCTGATACCGTTTGCCCAGCACGTGCGCGATGGCTTCCTTGGTCGTCGTCTTTCCCGCCGAGCCTGTCACGCCGATCAGCGGTTTCCCCCATAGCCGGCGAACCGCCGCGCCCAGATTCTGCAGGGCCGTCAGCGCATCGGCGACGACCAGCAATCGCGCCTTCGACGCAAATCGCGATAGCTGACCATGTTCTACCACGGCAGCCACGGCACCTTTGGACAGCGCAGCCTCAACATAGTCGTGTCCATCCAGCCGCTCTCCGCGAACCGCGAAGAACAACTCGCCGGGTTGCAAGGTGCGCGAATCGATGGAATAACCGGCGGCGATGGCTGCGGGATCGAACTCGCCGGTGGCCTGCAGGAATTCGGCAGCACGTACCAGAGTGAGCTTCATGGCTTCGCCGGCTGCACGTGCGCAGCTCCGTATCCGGCTGCGTGTAAGGCCGCCAGCGCTACGTCGATGTCGTCGAACGGTATCGTACCGGTCGAAGTGACCTGAACTTTCTCATGACCCTTGCCGGCGATCAACACAATGTCGCCCGGCTGCGCTTCGTTGATGGCCAGCGCAATCGCCTTGCGGCGATCCGGTTCCAGTACGTACTTGGCGCCGCTGCGCTGCAGGCCGGGCATGGCGTCGTTCATGATATCGAGCGGGTTCTCGCTGCGCGGATTGTCGCTGGTCAGGATCACGAAGTCGCTTCCCGATCCTGCCGCCTCGCCCATCAAGGGCCGCTTGCTGCGATCGCGATCTCCTCCGCATCCGAAAACCGTAATGACTCGCCCCATTCCTCCGCGCTGGGCTACGAAATCCCTGGCCAATGCAGTCAGATTGCGCAGCGCGTCGTCGGTGTGAGCGTAGTCCACGATCACCGTGAATGGCTGACCCACATCGACCCGTTCGAAGCGGCCAGCAACCCGATCAAGGTCGTAGGCGGCCTCGGCGATAGCGCGCGGCTCGACATTGCGAGCGTAGGCCGCGGCCGATGCGGCGAGCAAGTTGAAGACATTCACCCGTCCCAACAGCGGACTCCAGATGGGATATTCGCCTCCAGGCGCGACCAGGTTAAACCGCGTCCCGTTGGCCTCGATGCTGACATCCTTGGCATGGAAGTCGCCGCTGTTCATACCGTAGGTAATCAACTCCGCCTGCTTCTTGCAAAGCTTGATCAGGCGCTGGCCGTATTCGTCGTCCAGATTGATGACGGCGGCTCTGGGCGGCTCCGTGCCCGATCCCTGGAAGAGAATCTTTTTCGACGCAAAGTAATTTTCCATGGTGCCGTGATAGTCAAGATGATCGCGGGTCAGATTGGTGAAGACAGCCACATCGAAGGGAATACCATAGGTGCGTTGCTGCTCCAGGGCGTGCGACGACGCCTCCATCACCGCCTCCGTGCATCCCGCCGCCACGGCGCGGGCAAAGAATTGATTCAGTTCCAGCGCCTCGGGAGTAGTGTGCGGCGCAGGATACGTTTCCTCCTCGATGCGATACTGCACCGTACCCACTAACGCGGTCGTGCGGCCGCCCTGGCGCAGCATGGCATTCAGCAGAAAACTCGTCGTGGTCTTGCCGTTGGTGCCGGTGATTCCGGTGATGAAAAGGCGCTCGGCAGGATGGCCATAGAAGTTGGCGCTCAAGCGGGCCAGAGCGCGGCGTCCGTGTACAACCTGTGCCCAGGCCACGCCCGGCCGGGGAGGCAAGGAGTCACTAACAACGGCGACCGCTCCGGCCTGGAGTGCAGCATCGATATGCTGATTGCCGTCGGTGGTTTCGCCACGCATAGCCACGAAACACCAGCCCGGCTTCACCCGCCGGCTGTCGTAGTCCAGCCCGGCAATGGGCGGATCACCTTGCTGGGCGACATATTCCGCCCCATCCAACAGCTCGAGGAAGTTCATTCTACCCGCATTATAGTTGGCGAGATTGACATGTAAGGAACACGGTATTACATTTTACAAAAAGTAATGGAGTTCTATGGAGTCTGCACTCACCGTTAAAGGGCAAATGACGATCCCCAAGGCCATTCGCGAACACCTACACCTGAAGCCGGGCGACAAAGTCAAGTTCTTCGTCCATCCCGATGGAACAGTATTTCTTTTGCCCAAACTTCCGGTCTCCGCGTTGCGAGGCATTGTCAAAGCCCGGCGGCGGGTGACGCTCGAAGAAATGGACGAGGCCATTGCCGCGGGCGCCACGGAGAGGTTGCGCCGCCTCAAACGAAAATGATCGGCCTCGATACCAACATCCTCGTGCGTTACTTTGCGCAGGACGACCCAGTGCAAAGCCGCAAAGCCACTGTCCTTATCGAAGGACACCTGACGGAGCAAACCCCAGGGTTCATCAGTATTGTTGCACTGGCAGAGACGATATGGGTGCTGAACCGCGCCTATGGCCTCACCGAGAAAGAAATTGCCGCTGTGCTTGAGCGGGTGCTACAGGCCGACACGTTAGTCGTGGAACACGAAGCAGCGGTCGCCTCTGCTTTGGTCGCGCTGTGGGAGGGCTATGGGTCGTTTGCCGATGCTCTTATTGGCGCCATCAACGATCAAGCCGGCTGCTCCCAAACTTTCACCTTCGATCGAAAGGCAGTGCGACTTCCAGGCTTCCGGATCTTATAATCAGCGTCGCCAAAATGCCCTCGGCCTGCCGGCAATTCCTACGCGTTATTTTCAATGCGTAAACCGCACCGTGATGTGCTGCCCGGAGGGCAGGTGGCTGCCCGGAGCCGGCCATTGCTCACGCGCCACGCCGCTGCCGATAGCGTTGATCTCCAATCCAGACTGCTGCGCGGTTTCCACCGCCGAGCGCAGCGGCTTGCCAAGAAAAGACGGCACCACCACTCCGCTGTCGACATCCAGGACGACAGTGCCGTTCGCCGCGGATTGCCCGGCCGGTGTTGCCGGGGGAAGCGCCGCTTGCGCTATTTCGGTATTGGAGGAGCTTGGCGGCTTCGTCTCGGTGCTGTGGGCTGCTGTCGTTGGGGCAGAGGCGTTTCCGCTCACGGGCTTCGGAGTGGTCGTCGCCGTCCTCGTACCAGCGGAGGCGGGCGCGGTGTCGTCCTGCAACGGAGCTCCCAGGTGATCAGGCGATTCGTCTGTTAAATCGCCGTCCTTCGTCGATGCCAGCAAGGTTTGCCGCTGCGGACTCTTCACGTCCAGATCGTGCGGCACGTGCAGGTATTCCAGGACCTGCATAGCAATTCGTTTGAACACTGGCGCCGAGACCTGTCCGCCCTGATGCAGCCCGATGGGAGAATCCAGAATCACAGCAATCGTAATGGCGGGATTATTGACGGGCGCGAAGCCGATGAACGACGCCACATACTTCGTCTTCGAATAAGCGCCGGTTGCCGGGTCAACCTTCTGCGCGGTGCCGGTTTTGCCGGCCACGGTATACCCATCTAGGATCGCTCGGCGCGCGGTACCGAACAGCACCACGCCTTCCATCATCTTCTTCATCTCCGCCGCAGTCATGGTCGAAACCACGCGATGCTGCTGCGCGGGATGAAAGACCACCGGCAGGGCTTTGCTGTCCGGCGGCAGTTCGCCGGCCACGATGCGCGGAGGCGTATACACCCCATCGTTGGCGATCGTCGACACCAGCGAAATCGTTTGCAGCGGCGTGACGCCGATCTCCTGTCCCATGGAGATGGCGCCGATCGAAACTTTCGACCAGCGATTGACCGGCTTGGCCAGCCCCCGCGTCTCGCCCGGGCAGCTCGATTCCCGTCTGCTGCCCAAAACCGTAGTCGTGAATGTAGTGATACAGCCGCTGGTCTCCCAGCTTCATGCCAACCTTGATGGCGGCCACGTCACTGGAATGTGCCAGCGCCTCGGCAATGGTCACGACGCCCAGACTCTCGTGGTCGTGAATCTTCATGCCGAACACGTCAATGGAGCCGTGCTGGCAATCAATATGATCGTCCGGCGTCACGACGTGCTGATCGATGGCCGCCGAATACGTGACGATCTTGAACACCGAGCCGGGCTCGTAGACATCGCTGACCGCGCGGTTTTTCAGCGACTCGGTGGGCACGTTGTTAAAGACATTGGGATTGAAGGTAGGCCGATTCGCCAAGGCCAGAATTTCGCCAGTGCGCGGATTTTCCACCACCACGGTGCCTGCGATCGCCTTGGTGTCCTCCATCCCCTTTTCCAGCTCGGTCTCGGCGATGTACTGGATGGTCTGGTCGATGGTCAGCACCAGGTTCTGCCCAGGATCGGGCGGCCGCTCAACCCGGCTGAACCACTTGCGACGGGCGTCAATCGAGATCAGCTCCTGGCCCGGAATGCCGCGCAGATCGTCGTCGAACTCACGCTCCAGGCCGCCGAGGCCTTCATCGTCCATGCCGACATAGCCGAGCACCTGCGCCGCCAGCTCGCGCTTGGGATAAAAGCGTTTCGGCTCCTTACGGAAATAGATACCGCGCAGGTTCAACTCGCGAACCCGGTTGCTGGTCTCGCCATCGATCTTGCGCTTGATGTAAACGAAGTTTCGCGAAGCCTGCATCCGGGCCACGATCTCCTGCGGATCCATGTCCAGCACCTTGCCCAGCAGCACCGCTGTGGTTTCCTGGTCGTGGATTTCGCTGGGTACGGCGAACACCGAATCCACGTCAATCGACATGGCCAGGGCGTAGCCGTTGCGATCGTAGATATTGCCGCGACGCGGTTCAGTGGGAATGGTGCGGTTCTGCTGGCGCTGCGCCCGCAGGACGAAGTCGCCGTACTTGACGACTTGCAGCCGGACGAGGCGGAAGCAAATGGCGAGAATCCAAAGAAAAAGCAGCGCGGCAAAGATGTAGAGCCTGCGACTTGGTGTCTTAGGAGCGCTCGCCCGCATTCCCTTGGCTACTCCGTTCGGTGGTGTTTCGGCTTTTGCCGGTGATTTCTCGAAGCGCGGCTGTTGTCTTACGCAGTAGAGCGACTCTATTCGTAAGACATCTGCCCGCTCTACGTGGCGAAGGCGGTCCATTTCGCGGACCGCCGGGTGACAACCTGCGAATTAGTCTAAAGCCTAGCCTGACTCACTGCAAAGCCGACACCACGATATTCCGTTTACCTTCGCCATCACCGGCGTGGCTGGATCCGTGGTAGCCGTGTCCATTGGCTGCCATTGCCCGTCCACCGGACGCTGCATGCCCAACTCGCGCGCCATCGGTCGATGCGCGACAGGTCCTTCAGCGAAGCCTCTTCCAGCCTCAAGGCGCGGTTGGATTCGGAGATAGTGTCGCGCTCCAGCTTTGAGCTGCTCGATCTTGTAGCCGTACTCGATGGCGCTGAAATGCTGCCACAAATACACCATCACCAGCAGAGAACAGCATGGCCAGAGTTATGCCGAACGTCATCATTTCGCGGCGGCGCTTCGGGTCGGTGACTTTCACCACTCGCGAGTTGTCGATGCGCTTGGTGAAGTAGATTTCCGGCGTGCCGATGAACATGCCGCGTGGCTGCATGGCGGCGTGGTCATTCCACTCGCCTGCTTGTGACATGGTTGGATAAAGAACTCCGGCTGCCATCTCTTTCTCCTGCCGGACCGCGTCACCGCTTCGCCATCGTCCGGCTTATAAACGAACGGGCCGAATTTCGGGCCCTGAACTTATTCACATTCTTCACAGCTTTTTCCGCAGCGTCTGCAAGCTCTCTGCGGATAGTTGCACAATTTCGCAACTAGACTCATTTTGCGCCGATCTGCTGTCGGATAAAGCCTCTGCAGGAACACGTTGCAATCTCGCAACTTCTAAACCAGCACTTCCCGAATCTCTACATCCGCTCGGCTGCTCGCAACTTCGCACTGCGCGACCGCGGATTGCGATCGATCTCTTCCTCTTCGGCGGTCACCGGCTTCTTCGTCAACACGCGATACAACCCCTCACGCGCTCCATCTCGCAACGCATCTTTCACGATGCGATCTTCCAGCGAGTGAAAGCTGATGACCACCAACCTGCCGCCCGGCTTCAGGACCTGCGGCGCAGCGTCTGCACTCAGCAGCGCTCGCAGGTCGTCGAGTTCACGGTTCACCAGAATTCGGAGAGCCTGGAAAGTTTTGGTCGCCGGATGAATGCGCCGCTCAGCCTGGTTCATTGGCCGGGCCGCAGCCGAAATCACCTCCGCAAGTTGTGCGGTGGTGTGAATCGGCCGCGCCCGAACAATGGCTCTGGCGATTCTCCGCGACCTCCTTTCCTCACCGAATTCGTAAATCGCATCGGCAAGCTCGCGCTCGTCGAAGCGGTTTACCACTTGTTCGGCAGTCAGCCCGGACTGCGGATTCATCCGCATATCTAAAGGGCCTTCCGCCTGAAAACTAAATCCGCGCGCTGCGTTCTCCAGCTGCATGGAGCTGACACCCAGGTCGGCAAGCAATCCATCCACCGATGCTGCCGCCACATGCTGCGCCACCTCGGCGAAAGACGCATGCACCAGCTCGATCTTCGGCCAGTCGCCTGCCATCTCTGCCGGCGGCTTCGCTCAGCCGCTCGCGCGTCCGTTCCAACGCTGCCGGGTCCTTATCGAAGCCAATCAAATGACCCTGTGCGCCCAGGCGTTTTGCGATTTCCCAACTGTGTCCGCCTAAGCCGAGGGTGGCGTCGATATAGGTCCCGCCGCGCCGTACGGCCAGGAATTCGATCGCTGGTTTTAAAAGAACTGGCACATGGCCAAATCGACTCTCGCCATGTCCGCGCCCAGGGGCGCTGTTCGCTTCTGCAAATCTCGTCGTCCATTCACTCCCAATCCGAGATCGCGAATGGAACTCGAAAACTCCCCCGCTCTAAATGCCCAATCCGCTGAGGATGGTTTCATCTTCCTCGGTGAAGGGCTCCGCTACCGACTTGCGGAGCTCTTCGGCATTGCGCACCACCAGGTGCTTCAAATTGCCCATCACCGCAACCTCGCCTTTGAGGTTCGCGGTATCGCGCAGAATCTGCGGCATCAGCAGCCGGCCTTGCCCGTCGAAATCCACGACCTGTCCGTAGTAACTGGTGCGCTCCAGAAATTTCTGCTTGGTCTTGTGCATTTCGGGCAGCGCCGCCAGCTTGCGCTCGATCTCTTCCCAGGCCTGCATGGGATAAACTTTGGCACTCTTGCCATCCCAACTGGTGATGTAGAATTGCGCGCTGTAGTTCTCGTCGATCACGCGCTTGAATTCCGCGGGCATTTTGAGACGCCCTTTGTCGTCGAGCCGGGTTAAATGCGTGCCGCGAAACATAGCGCTCGGCCTTAACTTCAACTCGCTCAACGGAGGTCAGCATCAACGTCCCCCACGGGTATTTGCGATCAGGTTGCATAGCTTTTGGGGCGATGGAACCATCTTCGACTCAATTACTCCCACGGGGCGGGACTTATTACCACTCCATCCCACTTTGTACCACTTGGGACGTATCCTACTCCTAAACGGTTGTCTGTCAAGCGGAAAGTGACGGCACGAGGCGCAAAACTGCATCTGCTGGAGTCGCCACAATTCGTAGTAGCCTTCGATCGCTCCTTACCCAACCAATTGCGTTAACTGGCGAGGTTCCGCGGCGCCAACTTCCGACGAAACCGGACAAAACCCAGGCGGCAGTGGGCGGAAGCCCAAAGTTGACGTCATTGCCCGTACGACTTTGTGTGGAAGCCGCCCGAGGTCGGCCGATGACCGTGGAGCAAAGTGGAACGCTGAGCGGTAACTTGGGCTGGCTTGGTGAACTTCGGCCCGCGCCCTTAGGTGAGACTTGACGGAATCCCCAGAGCCGATACAGTCTCCGACTGCTTTCCCTCGCCCGCCCTCGGTTGCGTTGTGATGAAATCCGGAATCGCCTAACGTTCTAATATGTCTGCTATGGACGTTTTCGCTCTCACCCGCAAGCTCATGGACATCGAGTCCACCACCGGAATGGAAGCCGCTGTCGGCCAAACCCTCGCCGCGGAATTAACCCAGCTTGGCTACCACGTCGAGCGTATTCCCGTGGACGACGATCGCTTCAATGTGTGGGCGACGACTCCGGGACATCCTGCGCCTGAGCTGGCATTTTCCACCCACATGGACACAGTGCCGCCATTCATTCCTTCGTCCGAAACGCCGGATCGCATCTACGGCCGCGGTTCCTGCGACGCCAAGGGCATCATCGTGGCGCAGATTGCTGCGGCTGAGAAGTTGAAGGCCGAAGGCATTCATGTCGGCTTGCTGTTTCTGGTAGGAGAGGAGCGCGACAGCCAAGGCGCGCAAACGGCCAATCAACAGCCCCGCGGAGTGAAATTTCTGATCAATGGCGAGCCCACGGAAAACCGGCTGGCGGTTGCCTCGAAGGGCACGCTCCGTGTAGAGCTGATCGCGCAGGGCAAGATGGCGCACTCGGCCTATCCCGAGCTAGGCGAGTCGGCGATCGAGAAACTCCTGGACGCGCTGCAGAAAGTTCGTCAGCTCAAGCTGCCGACCAATCCCAAAGCCGGCCCCTGCACCTTGAACATCGGACAGATCGAGGGCGGCCGCGCGCCGAACGTGATTCCGGATCGTGCCGTGGCACAGCTGCTGTTTCGCCTCGTCGGTCCGGCGGAAGAATTACGCCAACAGATTACCGACGCCGTCGCCGGAAAAGCCGAGGCTCACTTCAAGCTTGAGATTCCTTACCTCGAGCTGGGCACGGTTCCCGGCATCGAAACCATGGTTGCGGCGTTCACCACCGACATTCCCGCACTCACCCGTTGGGGACGGCCGCTGCTCATCGGTCCCGGCTCCATTCACGTCGCCCACACCGACGGAGAGTACATCGAGAAGCAGCAGTTGCTCGACGCGATCGATCTCTACGCGCACATCGCGCGCCACCTGCTGCGGCCAAATGCAAACTAGCGCGAAGCCTATCTCATAAATCGGCATCACGTCGATCGCGTTAGGGAAACTCTGATTAAGTCTTCTTTGAAGGGGACGACCTTTAGGCCGTCCGTTAAGTGCCCGAAAATCATCCGGCTTTAGCCGCTGCGGGAACCTCGCTTTCACTTGATCAGCGTTTCCTTAGGTCTTATAGTCGGCTGGGCTGGAACCGCCGTTCTCTCACCGACTAAAGTTCGGTTCGGGATTACAAAAATAGAGGCCTTGCTATGGCGTAGCTCAAGCTACGCCCCTTCAAAATCGCCTCTTCCCCCTCCGGCCGCGCCTGGATTTCGGTTCCCTTTCGCAGATTTCCGCAATTTTCTGCTATTCGAACCCGGCGTAGGTGGCGCACAATGGGCGACATCTATGCCACTCAAGGTTGGCGCCAAAAGCGCGCCGAAAAAGTCCTCTGTCACCGCCGCTGCTGGCTATCGTGTAGCCCACGGAGTTCCTCTTCCCTTCGGCGCCTCCTTGAAACGCAAGGGGGTGAATTTCTCCATCTTTTCCAAGGACGCCACCTCCTGCACCCTGGTCTTGTTTCAGCCCGGAGCGGCCGATCCTTTTGTCGAGATTCCGCTCGACCCCCGTTCCAACCGCACCGGTCAGGTATGGCACGCCTTCGTGGAAGGTCTGGACGCGGGCATTCAGTATGGCTATCGCTTCGACATGCAGCCCAATCCCGATCCCCGCATCTATCGGTTCAATCCCGAGCAAGTGCTCCTGGATCCTTACGCGCACGTGCTTTCCAACGGCGGCGCGTGGGATGCCTACAAGCCCGGAACCCGGCCTTACCGCAATGGCGTGGTGGTGGAGAACCACTTCGACTGGAATCACGATCAACCGCTGAACATTCCTCTGGTCGACAGCATCATCTACGAAATGCACGTCCGCAGCTTTACCCGCCATCCCTCGTCGGGAGTGGCCAATCCCGGCACCTTCGCCGCCATCATCGAGAAAATTCCCTATCTCAAGAAGCTGGGAGTGACCGCAGTTGAGTTGCTTCCGGTCAACGAGTTTGAGGAGTCTGACACCGACCGCGTGAATCCTTTTACCGGCGAATCGCTGAGAAATCTGTGGGGTTATCAGCCAACTGCCTTCTTCGCGCCCAATACGGCTTACTCTTCGAATCTCGCCGACGGCGAACAGGTTCGCGAGTTCAAGTCCCTGGTTCGCAGCCTGCATCAGGCGGGCATCGAAGTCATCCTCGACATGGTCTTCAATCACACCGCCGAGGGCGATGCCACGGGGCCGACCTGGTCGTTCCGCGGCATCGACAATCCCACCTATTACATTCTCGATTCCGCCGGGGAATACAAAGACTTCACCGGCTGCGGCAACACGGTGAACTGCAACAACCCGGTGGTGCGCGACTTCATCGTCGATTGCCTGCGCTACTGGGTGATGGAGATGCACGTCGACGGCTTCCGCTTCGATCTGGCGTCGATTCTGGGTCGCGGGCAGGACGGTTCGGTGCTGCAGCAATCCTCCGCTGCTGGAGAGCCTGGCGTACGATCCGGTGCTGGCCAACACCAAGCTGATCGCCGAAGCTTGGGATGCGGCGGGACTCTACCAGGTCGGAACTCTTCCTTCCTGGGGGCGGTGGGCGGAGTGGAACGGCAAGTACCGTGACGACATTCGCAAGTTCGTGAAAGGCGATGCCGGCATGACCTCGCCGCTGGCGACCCGGCTGTTAGGCAGCCCCGACTTGTATCTGACCAGCGCGCGCGAGCCTTATCACAGCATCAACTTCGTGACCTGCCACGACGGATTCACGCTGAACGATCTGGTCTCGTACAACGAGAAGCACAATCTGGCGAACGGCGACAATAACACCGACGGCAACAACGCGAATTACAGCTGGAATTGCGGCTCCGAAGGCCCGACGGACGACGCCGCGATCAACGAACTGCGCGCCCGGCAACGCAAGAATTTTGCCGCGATTCTGCTGGTCGCGCACGGCGTGCCCATGATTCTCTCGGGCGACGAGATTGGCCGCACGCAACAGGGCAACAACAACGCCTATTGCCAGGACAACGAAATCAGCTGGCTCGATTGGCGCATGGCCGAAAGCAATGCCGGTCTGCTGCGCTTCTTCCAGCTGATGATCGCCTTCCGCAAGCGCTGTGCGCCTGCTGCGCCGCGACAGCTTTCGAGTTCAACGGCGAAGGCGGCTTCCACATCACGTGGCACGGCACCAAGCGCGTGAAGCCCGACTGGGGATACGAGTCGCGCACTCTGGCCATGCAGCTTACCCAACTGCACGATGGCGGCGCGCGCGACGACCTCCACTTCATCGCCAATGCATATTCCGGCGATCTGGACTTTGAGTTGCCGCAGATTGGCGAGCGCGAATGGTTTCGCCTGGTCGATACCGCGCAGGCCTCGCCGCAGGACATCGCCGAAGATGGCCAGGAATTTCCGCTGCTGTCGCAGGAAAGCTATCCAGTGAAGGCGCGCAGCGTGGCTATCTTCGTGGCGAAGTGACTGGGACGCAACTTCCGTTTGCTGAGAAGCTCAGCATGAGTTGCACATTGAAGCTTGCGGCTTTAGCGACACCGAAGTGGATTTGAAGCGTTGCTGACTTTAGCTGCACCGAAGCGATTTTGAAGGGACGTAGCTTTAGCTACGCCGTAGCAAGTCCTTTATATTCTGTCATCCCTCACCGACTTTAGTCGGTGAGGGATCTGCTTTTCACCTGACCCAGCACCTCAAACTTCCCCGACTCGGCATCGGCCTCCCGCACCGAACCATCGCCGATGTCATAGATCCAGCCCCGGACCTCGAGCTCTCCGCTCAACAGCCGCGAGGCCACGGCCGGATGCGTCTTCAGGTTTTCCAGCTGCGTCAGGACGTTGTACTCGGTAAGCAGTTGCATCTTCTCTTCCTCGGAAACATTTGGATGCTCCCGCAACAACCGGTCCCGTGAATCAAACGCATGCCGCATCCAGCCTTGGAGCGCGGGCATGCCGTTGGCTCGCTCCGGATGGGCCAGCGCCTTCACCACCCCGCAATCGGTATGTCCGCAAACGATGATCAGCGGCAGGCGCAACACCAGCATGGCGTACTCCATGCTGGCCGTCACTCCGCCTACGTGCTCGCTGTATTTGGGAACGATGTTGCCGGGCGTGCGTTCGGTGAAGATCTCTCCCGGGCGGGTTTGCAACAGCATCGCCGGATCGATGCGCGAGTCGGCGCAGGTGAAGAACATCGCAATCGGTTCCTGGTGGTCCTTCAATTCTTTGAAGAGTTTGCGCCGCGCCGGATAAACTTCCGCCTGAAATTTAGCCACGCCCTCTGCAATTCTGGTTAACGCTTCCTGACTCTTTGCCACCAGCAACCTCACCCAAATGTTTTGCAGGTTCAACGCGGCCTGCGTCCGCAATGACAGTGTATCGAACTCCGGGACGGCCAAGATCGGTCGCGGAAAAGTCCTGTCTTCGCGGCTGCGTTCGCGTCAGCGCCCTCACTTTTTCCCTGCTAGACTGAATCCTCATGTCTGAAGCCACGAATTCCTTAGCGCGTGCCTCCTCCGCTTATCTACGCTCTGCCATGCATCAACCGATCCGCTGGCACGAGTGGGGCGAGGAAGCCTTCGCCACGGCGAAACGCGAGAACAAGCCGGTGCTGCTCGACATCGGCGCAGTGTGGTGCCACTGGTGCCACGTCATGGACCGCGAGTCGTACGAGAGCGCCGAAGTCGCCGAGATCATTAATCAGAATTTCATTGCCGTAAAAGTTGATCGCGATGAACGGCCGGATGTAGACAGCCGCTACCAGCTAGCGGTCTCGGCCATCTCTGGCACCGGCGGCTGGCCGCTCACCGTCTTCCTCACGCCCGATGGCCACCCCTTCTACGGCGGCACGTATTTTCCGCCGGTCGATCAGTGGGGACGGCCCAGCTTCAAGAAAATCCTACTGGCCATTGCCGATGCCTATCGCGATCGCCACGACGAGGTACTGAAATCCGCGGATGAAGCCATGCTGGTGCTGGCCAACGCGGAAGGCTTTGCCGGACACCACATGGATTTTTCGCCGCGCATCGTAGGCGTGATGGTGCAGTCGGCAATGCCCATCTTCGACGAGAAGAACGGCGGTTTTGGCAGCGCACCCAAGTTTCCCCATCCCGCTTCCCTCGATCTTCTGCTGGACTGGTACGTCCGCACCCGCGAGGAGCGCGTCGCTACGGTCATCACCACGACGCTGACCAAGATGGCGCAAGGCGGTGTCTATGACCAGCTGGCGGGCGGCTTCCATCGCTACTCGGTCGATGAAACCTGGACCGTGCCCCACTTCGAGAAAATGGCGTACGACAATTCCGAGCTGCTCAAGAATTATGTGCACGGCTACCAGGTCTTCGGCTTCGAGTTCTACGCTCACGTAGCCCGCGACATTGTGCGCTGGATGGATGAGTGGCTGAGCGACCGCGAGCATGGCGGCTTCTACGCCTCGCAGGATGCCGACATCAATCTGGACGACGACGGCGATTACTTCACCTGGACGCGCGCCGAAGCCAAGGCGGTCCTGAGCGAAGAAGAGTTCGAAGCGGCGGCGCTGCACTACGACATCGAAGAGGTCGGCGAGATGCAGCACGATCGCTCCAAGAATGTGCTATGGGTGCGGGCGCTGCCGGAAGAAGTTGCCTCGCGCATGGGAGTCGATATTTCCAAAGCGCTCGATCTGCTGGCTTCGGCCAAGACCAAACTCTATGCGGCGCGCCTGCTGCGGCCGACTCCGTTTGTCGACAAGACGGTTTACGTCAACTGGAATGCCATGTGCGTCTCAGCCTATCTGCAGGCTGCGCAGGTGCTGGGATTGGACGAAGCTCGCAAGTTCGCGCTGCGTTCGCTGGACCGCATCCTGGCGGAGGCGTGGGACAAGGGACGCGGATTGTCTCACGTGATCGCCTACGCCGATCCTAAAGCTGAGAAGCGATTTGTGCGCGCTCTGCTCGACGACTACGCGTTCACGGCGCTGGCTTGCCTCGATGCCTATGAAGTCACCGGCGCGATGAGTTACTTCAAGTTTGCCCAACAGATTGCCGACGAGATGATTCGCCGCTTCGGCGACGCGACTTCGGGCGGCTTCTTCGACACGGAAGCGTCGCTGGAAGAAAAGCTGCAGCTGGGGGCGTTGTCGGCGCGGCGCAAGCCGTTTCAGGATGCCCCGACTCCCGCCGGAAATCCCAGCGCGGCGATTGCGCTGCTGCGACTTTACGCCTACACCAACGACGCGGCCTATCGCGACAAAGCCGAAGACACGCTGGAAGTCTTTGCCGGTGCGGCCGAGCAGTTCGGAATTTACGCCGGGACGTACGGCATCGCCGCGACCTGGATGTCGCGGCCGCATACCCAGGTCGTGGTCGTCGGAAACGATGCGGCGGCCGAAGCGTTGCTGAAAGCCGCGATCGCGTCCCTTCGCGGTCAACAAGTCGGTGGTGCACCTGACCGACAGCGAAGCGGTAGCGCAGAACTTGCCCGCGGTTTTGGCGGAGACGGTCCCGAATCTGCCCGCGCTGAAGGAACAGAAGTCGTTTGCGATTGTGTGCACCAACTTCACTTGCCAACCGCCGGTCACCACGCTCGAAGAGTTGTCGGCAGCGCTCCGAGCGGCAATCAGTGTCGCATGAGAAGCGATCACGCCAGACTGAACGAAGACAGTGTCGCAAGAAAAGGTGGAAGGGCACGGCTTTTAGCCGTGCCGTGAGCGTACCATCTGCGATGGCTTTAGCCCCGGACACCCGTGGCTGAAGCCATTCTTGATTGCGTCGGATTTCGCCGGGCTGAAAGCCCGGCGCTTCCACCGGTTAGTAGGCCTGATCCAGCAGCTCAATCACGTGGTTGACCTTGGTGTTGAGCCCTTTGCGCTTGGCGCCGGCCGCCAGTTGCAACATGCAGCCCACATTCGCCGTTACCACGATCTCCGGCTCGACCATGGCCACGTGCTCCATCTTCTCGTCGAGAATCTTCATCGAGATCTCGTTCTGCACTACGTTGTAGACGCCGGCACTGCCGCAGCAGGAATCGGCGCGCGGCATTTCGACTAGCTGCACGCCAATCGTCTTCAACAATTCACGCGGCTGTTTGCGGACGCCTTGCGCATGCGCCAGATGGCAGGGATCAGAGTAGGTGACTCGGGCACTCAATCGGCGCTTGGGCTCGCTCAAACCTACCTCGCCCAGATATTCGGTCACATCGCGAACCTTGGCCGTGAACTGCTGTGCCCGCTCGGCATATTTGGGATCGTGTTCCAGCAGGCCGGCGTACTCCTTCATGGTCGCGCCGCAGCCGGCGGCATTGCTCACAATAGCGTCGAATTCCGGACTGAGCATGGCGTCGATATTCTTGCGAGCCTGCGCACGAGCCATGTCCAGCAATCCGGCATGAGCATGCAAGGCGCCGCAGCAACTTTGCCCTGAAGGAATCGAGACCTCGATGCCGTTCTTGTTGAGCACGCGAATCGTCGCGCGATTCAGCTCCGCAAAGGCCACGCTGCTGACACATCCGATGAGAAAAGCTACACGCCCACGCCGAACACTCTCAGCTGGAAAGGTCTTCCCCAGATCGCGAAACGAGAAGTCGCTTTCGATGCGCGGCGACAGCGCATCGAGATCAGCGACCCCAAGAAGCCTTAGCAGTCCGCTTCCCCGTGCCAAGCTTTGCAGCCCGGAGCGCTGATAGAAGCGCAGCAGCTTGGCCGATCGCGCCAGCTTGCCGAACGACGGCAGCACCTGGCCATAAAAGTATTGGCGCAGCCTCCGAACCAGCCAAGGACGCCGGTAGTTTTCCTCGATCTGCGAACGAGTGCGCTCCAGCAGGCTTCCAAATTGCACGCCGGAGGGACATGCGGTCTGGCAATTCAGGCAGCCCAGGCAGCGGTCGATGTGAGTGACGAACGAATCTGCCAACGCCAGCCTGCCAGCGTCTACCTGCAACATCTGGTAGATGCGGCCGCGCGGCGAATCCATTTCCGTGCCCAGCACGCGGTAGGTGGGGCACTGGTCAAGGCACAGGCCGCAATGCACACACTTGGAGTACAGCTCCCAGGTGGGCTTTTCTCCCGCGGAGAAATTCGAGGCCGGCTTATCGACGGTTGGGGTTGCGAAGGCTCAGAAGAGAAACCTCCCGCGATTCAGAATGTCTTTGGGATCGAGCGCGCGCTTCACCGCCCGCATGCTGTCGAGATTCGTCGGCGTCGGTCCCCAAGCCGTGACGTGGTGTCGCGCTTCTGGCGGACACTGCAGCACTGCCATGCTGGCATCGCGTGGCAATCGATTGCGCAGCGCGGAAACAGCGTTGATGAAGTTCACCAGGCTAACTTCCACGCCCGGCGCGGGCCACAAGCCTGCCAGCAGATGGCCAACTCCAACCCGACCTATGACGGCAAGTGCCAGGCCGTTCGATTCAGCGGCGCTCGCTAAACCCGTCAGGAGCTTTTGAACCTCGCTTAGCGGCAGTGCCAGCGAGATCAGCAGAGAACGCGGGTGGCGCTCAACCACGGTGTGCGAAAAGTCGGAGAGCGTCCGCCATACGTCGCGTTCGTTTTCCCCTTCGATCTCGTGGGTTACGGCCGTCCCCAACTCCGCGCGATAACGAGCCAGCACCACGTCGCTCCCCGCAGCGCGAACATAAATCGACCATGCAGCTGAAGCCTTGCCCGCTGGCAGCAGAGCTCCTGCGCCCGGCGAGACCAGCTCCAAGCAAATCGGCGACAGCGGGGAGCGCAGAACGCGGTTGCGAAAATCAATCGCCTCGGTTGGAGTGGCAAACTCCGCGGCAAAAGTCCGCGTCTGCCGCGGCGCGGGAAACAATTTGAAGCTGGCTCCGGTAATGATCGCCAGAGTTCCCTGGCTGCCGATCAGCAGTTTCATCAAGTCGTAGCCAGCAACGTTCTTCACCACTCGGCCGCCGCCTTTGGCCTTGCGGCCATCGCCGGTCACAAACTTGATTCCGATGCAGTAATCACGCAGTCCGCCGTAACCCTGGCGTAGCGGACCAGCCATTCCGGTGGCTAGCAGTCCGCCGACGGTTGAGCGTTCCGGCAAGGCCGCATCGCCGGCGAAGAGCAATCCATCCGCTTTGACCATGGCAGACAGTTGCGCAACTGTGCAACCGGCTCCGATGCCAACGGTAAGATCGCCCGCATCGTAATGCTCCACATCGGTCAGTCGCGAAGTGAACAGAAGCACGTCAACCTGAGGCGGCAGGTTGCCAGCCTGTTGCTGAGTAAAGCCCCCGGCGGGAACGACACTCAAGCCGTGCTGGTTGGCGAAGCGTAATACTGCAGCGATCTCACCGGCCGAAGCCGGCGTAACCGCGACGGCAGGTGCAATGCCGAGAATCAGGCGGCGATACAGCTCAGCGGGATCGTCGACGACATGCTCTGCCCCGCATATCTCGCGCAGCTCGCGTCCAAATCGCGCCGTCGCGCCGACGGTGCTCACATACCCTCCCGCGCCAGTACGGCATTCTGCGACGGGCCGGCGATCTCGCGGCACATGCGCGGCGTGGGCAGCATTTTCTGCGGATTCAGAATCTCGTGACCATTGAACGCGTCGCGCAGGCTCATCATGACGTCGAGATCTTCTTCGGTAAACAGCAGCGGCATCAGGTCGCGCTTTTCCATCCCCACGCCGTGTTCACCGGTGATGGAACCGCCTACATCGATGCAGAACTGCAGGATGTCGCGGCTGGCTGCGAGCACGTGCTGGAACTGCTCGGCATTGCGCATATCGAACAGGATGAGCGGATGCAGATTGCCGTCGCCGGCGTGAAAGATGTTGCCAATGATGAGGTCATGCTTCTTCGCTACCTCGCCGATGTGCTGCAGCACCGCGGGTATCTGGCTGCGCGGGACCACGCCGTCCTGGGTATAGTACGAAGGGCTGACCCGTCCCAGCGCGGCAAAAGCCAGCTTGCGGCCCTTCCACAACAGCGCGCGCTCTTCGTCGTTCTGGGCGCGGCGCACTTCGCGCGCCTTCTGCCCGAAGCAAACTTCGCTCACCGCAACCGCCTGCTCTTCCACGGCCTCGCGCAGGCCTTCCAGTTCGATCAGCAACACCGCTCCCGCATCCAGCGGATAGCCCGCGTGACAGAAGGCTTCGATGGTGCGCAAGGTCCAGCCATCGAGCATCTCCAGCGCCGCCGGCGTGATGCCTGCGGCTGTAATTGCAGAAACCGTGCGGGCCGCATCGTCCACCGATTCGAAGATGCCCAGCAGCGTCGCCACTGTTTCCGGCTTGCGCAACAATTTCACCGTGATGGCCGTGGCGATTCCCACCGTTCCCTCCGAGCCCACGAAGAACCCCGTCAGGTCGTAGCCACCGGACTCGGCCGCCTTGCCGCCGAATTGCACGACGTCGCCGTTCGGCATGACGACTTCCACCCCGGTCACGTGATTTACCGTGACCCCGTGCATCAGGGTGTGCGGTCCTCCGGAATTTTCGGCGACATTGCCGCCGATGGTGCAAGCCTTCTGGCTGGACGGGTCGGGAGCGAAGTACAGCCCAAGATGGGCGACATGCTCGGACAGTTGCAGATTCACCACGCCCGGCTGCACCACCGCACGCTGGTTCTCGACATCAACTTCGAGAACGCGGTTCATGCGCGAGAAAGCAATCACGATGCCGCCTTGCTGCGAGATCGAGCCACCGCTCAAACCCGTCCCTGCCCCCCGAGCCACTACCGGAATACGGGCGGCAGACGCCACGCGCATGATTTCGGAAACCTGTTGCGTGTTTTGCGGGAAGACGACAGCACCGGGTGTGCTCTTGCGAATGCCGGCGTCGTACTCGTACAACATGAGATCTTCGGGACGGTCGAGAACGGCGTCACGTCCGGCAATCTTGCGGAGGTCGTCAATTACTCCAGGCAGGCTCATGGCGGGACAGCGCCAGTGTACACCGCAAGGCGAGCGCCTCCACGGCGGAATTCCGAGGCGCGTCTCAAGCCCAAAACCGGGACACGGCCCGCCGGCTAGGTCGAGGTCTGAATGTAGGCGCGCATCATGTCCGCCTCGCCCGACTTTTCATCGAGATGACAGCGCAGCAGATCGCGCAACGAGAGAAAGCCGACCAGGGTGGTGCCTTCGCACACCGGCAAATGGCGGACCCCGTGCGTCTGCATCACGCACATGGCTTCTTCCGAGCTGGCGCCGGGAGTCACGGTGCGCAGATCGGTGCTCATCACCTCGGCGATGTGGGTGGTCAGCGGGTTACGTCCCTCGGTCACCACGCGCCGCATGATGTCGCGCTCCGAGAAAATGCCCACTAGTTTGGTGTCGTCCAGCACCGGCACCGCGCCGACGTTGCAATCCACCATGTAGCTGGCCGCCTCGAATACGGTTTGATTGGGTTGAACGTAGTGAATGGTGCGATTGCTAAGGAGATCCCGGATCGTCGCCATAGTGCCTCCTGAAGGTCATGGACTAAAAGGGCGGGTATTCGCCCGATGGGCGAAGTTCCTGGGCCTCCGCGATCCGGCGGCGTCGCAAGCAGCGCGTCCAGCATAAATGCGATAGGCACGCTTGCCTCGGGAGCGAGGAGGAGGCGAGTATAGCCCCAATCGGCAAGCCAATGGAAGCGGAATTGCGCGTTTCGACATGGGAAAATTTTGGCCTTCGGATACAACTTTTGTGGACGATCACGCATAGCTTCTCGTCCTAGCCAGCATCGCTGCCCAAGACATTCCGGCGCCGCGGCTGATATTCTCAATCGTTTGACGGCGGCACGGAGGAAGAACAGGAATGTCGAATAGCCTAGAGGGGCGGACGGTAGCGGTATTTGGTGTGGCTAACAAGCGCAGCATCGCCTGGGCCATTGCACAACAGATGCAGCAGGCTGGAGCGCAGCTGGCCATCACCTATCAGAACGAGCGGCTGAAGCAGGAAGCCGACGACCTGATTGCGGCGTTGCCGAATGCCCAGGCCTTTCAGTGTGATGTCTCGCGCGACGAGGAAATTGCCCAGCTCTTCGAGCAGCTGAAGACACGCTACGGCAAACTCGATGCGCTGGTTCACAGCGTGGCCTTCGCCCCTGCCGAAGAACTGAAAGGCGAATTCGCCACGACCAGCCGCGAGGGCTTTCGCATCGCGATGGATATCAGCGTCTACTCGTTGGTGGCGCTGGCCCAGGCCGCCCGTCCGCTCATGCCCGACGGCGGTAGCATCATGACCATGACCTACTACGGCGCGGAAAAGGTCGTGCCCAAGTACAACGTGATGGGCGTGGCCAAGGCGGCGCTGGAAGCTAGCGTCCGCTATCTGGCTTATGACCTGGGGAAGAACAAAATTCGCGTCAACGCAATTTCCGCCGGCCCCATCAAGACGCTAGCCGCGCGCGGCATCTCTGGCTTCGGCGACATGCTGGGCGCTCAGGCCGAACGCGCTCCCCTGCAACGCAACGTGGATGTAAAGGAAGTGGCGTCGACCGCCGTCTTCCTGGCCAGCGACGCCAGTACCGGAATTACGGGAGAGACGATTTACGTCGATTGCGGTTACAACATTATGGGATTTTGAAGTTAGTGGATAGTGGTTGGCGGATAGTGGATAGTTGGCAGTTTGCCCTTGGCATTTAGCACTTGGTACTCGGCGCCTGCAGCCGCGTACGCGGCGGCATTTGTGTGAGCCGTGGGCGTGAGCCCGCGGTAGGCTACAAGTTCTTGAACTGAGCCGCAGAGCGGCGGCACGTCCGCTGCAGCAACAATGCATGAAGATATGAGGAAGCCCACGAAAGAACAGCGACGCGAAATCACAGCCATCGCCGCAAGAACCGACGATCAGATCGATCTTTCCGAGATGCCGGAAATTGTCGACTGAAGCGACGCCGAGATGGGCAAGTTCTATTGCCCGACATTCTCGGGGCTTGCCCGCGGTTCTATTGAACCATATGATTAGCCTTGTCTCGTTCCTCCAATAGGTGTTTAAGATCATCGTATTTGCCGAGAGGTTGCAGCGGCATAAGGCGCACTACACTCATCCACTTGACTTCGCTCCTCGGGATATAAAGTAGGGCCTTTTTTACCTCTCCCGGCTTTGCGTCGGGGAACACAATGAGCAAAGCGAATTGTTTGTCGTCCGATCCAATAAGGACAGGCAGGCTGTGAGGTCCCAGTAAGGCCTCTTGGCTTGAGAAGGCTACGACTGGGAAGTCATCTATTGTATCTGCCACACCCTCCAGAAATGAGTACGCGATGAGGAGGGCCAGCACCTGCAGTACGACCCAAGAACTGAAAGCAATTCGGCTCCACCGTTTCTCAAAAAAAACTCTTACCAACCACCAGCTTCCTCCAATGAGAAACGCGAGTCCCAAGCCATACAGCGCTCTATAAGCGGCAACGTAATCATGTCCTGGGTCTAGCAAAACCCTAAACCAAATTGTTCCAACCTCTGAAGCATTCCTTAGTATAATGCCGTTGGTTTTTTCCGAAAGCATGTCCAGGGTCGCTCCCAAGGTCGTCGCATCAGCAACAACGAGAATGAGCGCAATCCATAGTAAAAACCGGCTCCTCAGAAGAACGTGAAAGCGATCTTTGATCCTCGGAGAGAGACGTCGCGAGGTAAGCCGTGCGAATTCGTACGTGAGGCGGGCAGCAAGAAACGCAATAAATATGAACGACGTAACGGCGAGAAAAATGGAGGCGCCGCTATATATGTCTGATTGGTCAATTGTTGGCCTAGACAAACAATAGAGTCCAAGAGCCCTGTATTTTCCATTATCACGTACCATTCCGAGACAACTGATAATCCCTGTTACCACGGCAAGTCCGGCGGGCCACACGAGGGCATTAAGATCAAGAACCTTCTTGGGCGTTGACGTTGCATCGTTAGGGCGAGGCTGCGGAGAATCCTCAGGTCTATCAAGTCTGTTCTGCTTGAGTGGGCTCGGAGCAGGCGCTCCGCGCAGCAGGCCTTTGGTGCTGATGTCTTCGTCGATTTCCGGCCAGTGGATGCCGTAGCCGCCACCGGCGATCATCCAGTTTTGCCGCTGCTCAGCGGTGGCATGGAACAGTCGCGGGTACCAAGCAAGGGGCGCCGAAATCGTCCGTCCGTCTTTCAGACGTACGCTTAGTGAATCCTGGTCGAAGGAAACGTCGGCTACCCGTTCATCCACCGCTATCGCCAAAATACCCATGCCTCCAGTGTCTGCACGAAGGATCCTATCGCACGCATCTCTACCACTGCGGGCGAACCGCAGATCCTTCGACTCCGGCGGCGAAGCGCCGCCTCCGCTTAGGATGACAGCTGAAGAAGGCTTCACCGCCAACCGGCGTTTCCGCTTCACCGCGAACCCGGTTACTTCCGCTTCACCACGATCTTCCGCTCCTGATCCCCCCGGCGCTCGATGACGATTTCCACGTCGCGCTCCCTTTCGAAGCGGGGAAATTTTTCGCCCCACTCCAGCAGCACCAGGTTGCCCTCCTCGGCGAAGAGTTCGTCGAGACCGAGGGTGTCGAGCTCGCGCGGAGTGTCGATGCGGTAGAGATCGACGTGATACAGGTTGACCTCGGGGCCGCGATACTCGTGGATGAGGGTGAAGGTGGGGCTGGTGACGTCGTCCTGCGAGGCGGCCTGCAAGCCTTCAGCGATGCCCTTCACCAGCGTCGTCTTGCCGGTCCCGAGATCGCCCCGCAGGATGACCATGCGCGCCCCCTTCAGCGTGGGTGCCAGCTTGCGCCCCAGCGCCATGGTCTCTTCGGCCGAGTGCGTGATGTGATCGTGCGGGTTCATCGCCTAGGACCGAACATTCTAGCAGGGGATTCGGAAGAAGCAGTTGCTGGTTGTCAGTTGTCAGTAGTCAGTAGCCAGTTGTCAGTAGCCAGTCGTCAGTTGTCAGTTGTCACTAGAGCTGTGGCGCTGTTGACGTCCTGTCACGCAGCCTGGATCGCCATCCATCTCGTGCCTGCGACAATGCCGTCCCGCCCTGCGGGACGACTCAGCTTAGCCCAGGACCCAGCCCGCCACAGGCGGGCGCAGTCCTGGGTGCGTGGGAAAAATCTTTTTGAGCCCCTCGGGGGCGGCATATATCAGGGTGGAAGCGCGGGCCTTCAGGCCCGCGAAATTTGCTCCTCAACAAACGGCTTTAGCCTCGGTCTGGCAGCGGCCGGCGCCACCCGAGCCTCTTGCAGGTTACGAAAGTACAATGCGCGGCAATTGTACTTTCGTAATCTTGACGAATCTGCCCAATGCGTTACGCTGCTAGGTTGGGCTTAGCGTGCCCGATGGCTGGTCGAGGCTGTCTGTCGCGATCAGACCTGAGTTCTTTGAAAAGCAGTTTGTCCGAGGCCAACCTTCGTGGACCGGCGGCGGAGGGTCTGGCCAATGGCTATTCCGGCACTGCGGAATACCGGTGTCGCGTTCCCGAAAAGGGAAAAATCCGAAGTTCTTCTAAAGGCTAAACCCTGATGGCTCAAGATTTTACGAGCAACTCCCGAAGCCTCAAGATTTTGCGGACGCTGTCTAGTGTTTTCAAGATTTTACGGACAATTGGGGGAGGGGGGTACCCCCAAACGTCCAGGAAAGCTTGCTTCGAAAATGGGAGGGCAAGCGTTGCCGCAGTGCTCACTCGCCTAATTGCGGACTCAAAGGCCACGCTCCGGCCGCGGATCGCCCGTGGTGGGATCAACCGCCGATGCGAGTGGTGCTTGCGCTCGCCCGCTGCGTTGCCCGACGGAAGGCCTCGGGCAATCCGGCCAACAGATCGGTAGCAACCAGCGAGTGCTCTCCCATGGTTTCGGCGGCCACGTCGCCGGCCAGACCATGCAGGTAAACCGCGGCGATGGCGGCGCGCGCGTAGTCGTTGGGCATCTGCGCGATGATGCCGGCGGTCATGCCAGTGAGGATGTCGCCAGTGCCGCCGGTAGCCATTCCAGGATTGCCGGTGGGATTCACCCAGGCGCTGCCATTGGGTAAGGCGATGATGGTGCGATCGCCCTTCAGCACCAGCACCAGGCCGTGGTCACGCGAGAATTTGCGCGCGACGTTCAGCCGGTCGGCCTGCACCGCCTTGATGGAGATGCCCGCCAGTCGCGACATTTCGCCGGGATGCGGCGTGAGAACGAGAGGGCGCTTACGGCCATCGAGCAGATTCGTTTGGCCCTCAAAGGCGTTCAGTCCGTCGGCATCGAGTACTAGCGGAACCTTAGTCTGGTGCACGGCTTCGTGCACGAACTGCACCGTCTCCGGATTGCGGCCGATGCCGGGACCGATGGCGACCACGGTCATCGGCTGGGTCAGATCGGAATAGCGCCGGCTCTGGACCGCAGCCATACTGATCGAACCCGCCGCGGTTTCCGGCAAAGGCTCGGTCATCAACTCGGCGGCGAAGGCAGCCACGCTGGTGAGCACCCGCGCTGGGGTAGCAACCGTGCTTAGTCCTGCGCCCGCGCGCAACGCAGCCATACCGGCCATGGCCGCGGCTCCCGACTTGCCGAACGAGCCGCCCACAATCAGAGCGTGACCGTACATTCCCTTGTTGCTGTCGCGCGGACGAGGGGCGAGCAGCGCAGCAAAATCGCGCGGCGTCGTGACCTCGAGATTCAGAGCTGAAACGATCGCTTCTGGAGGCGAACCGATAGGAGCAACGACGATTGGCCCGCGAGTCAGATTGCCGAAGACATGCGCCGGACGTGGCGCGGTAAAAGTGACGATGGCATCGGCGCGAGCGATTCCAGCCGCTGTCTGCGCGGTCATGGAGTCGGAATCGGCGCCCGACGGAATGTCGACGGCGACCACCGGCTGGTCGCTGCGATTCATCACCGCTATGGCATCGGCGTACAGACCGGTGACTGGAGGGCGAAAGCCGGTTCCCAGAATCGCGTCGACCAGCAGATCGCAATTGGCCAGGCTGCGCTCGGCCTCGGCGTTCAGTTGCTCCTGGTTGGTCACCTCGATGGGACGCAGTGGCAGGCGCTCGAACATGGCCAGCGCGTCGCCTTTTAACTCGGTGCGCGAAGCCAGCAGCAGCACCTCGACCACGCGGCCGGCGCGGTGCAGCTTGCGGGCTACAACGAAGCCGTCGCCGCCGTTGTTGCCCTTGCCGCAAACCACGGTCACGCGATTGGCTTGCGGGTGGTGGTGCAGGATGAAATCTGCGATCGCGCTGCCTGCGTTTTCCATCAAGGTGAGCGAGGGGATGCCGAAACGTTCGCTGGTGACGCGATCGATCTCGCGCATCTCCGCCGCGGTCGTGATCTTCATGCGCGCTCCGTGGCCGACTGTTCCAGCCGCCGCAGACCTTCGGGCTCGCCCATGGCGATCAGGTGATCGCCTTCGTGAATCATTTCGTCGGGCGGAGGATTGAAACGCATATGAGAATCTTCTCCTTTGATGGCGAGCACGATCACGCCCATCTCCTGTCGGATGCGCGAGCCTTCCAGGGTTTGACCGGCGACGCGCGAGCGCGGCTGGACTTGCACTTCCTCGATTTCCAGAGGCTTTTGCTGGTTCATCGCTGTGTCGAAGAAATCGACCACGTGCGGGCGCATGAAAGTTTGGGCAATGCGATATCCGGCGAAGTTGTAGGGCGAGACCACGCGATCGGCGCCGGCGGTGATCAAGTGCTTCTCGGCTTCTTCCTCGCTGGCGCGGGCGATGATCTTCAGCTTCGGATTCAGGCTGCGGGCGGTCAGGATGATGTAGACGTTGATAGCATCAGTGGTCGTGGCAGCGACCAAACCGCGAGCGCTTTCGATGTGCGCCTGCCGCAGAACGTGCTCATTGGTGGCGTCGCCGACCAACGTGAGCCAGCCTTCGTCGGAGTAACGCGCCAGCTTGGTGGCGTCGCTGTCGATGACGACAAAGGGCAACGGTTTGCGCGCCAGTTCCCGCGCTGCGCTGCGGCCGACGCGTCCGGCGCCGCAGAGGATGAAGTGGTCCGACAATCGGCTGATCTCGCGGTCCATCCGTCTCCTGCCGAAAACCGATTGTAGCTCGAATTCAAGCAGAGCCTGCGTCGCTGCTCCGAAGAAGAGCAACACTAGCCCGACACCAGCAACGATGACAAAGGTGTTAAAGATGCGGCCGGCGGGTGAGAGAGGATGAAGCTCGCCATAGCCGATGGTGGTGATGGTGGTGAGCACCATGTAGAAGCCATCGAACCAAGGCCAGCCTTCCATGAAGTGAAATCCAGCCACCCCGATGAGGACCAGCGCCACCAACGCCAGGAAGATGAGCTTCAGATTGAAGAAGGCCTTCATCGTGCCTCCATTCAATCAGAGCCGTCGCAAAAAACAAAACGCCCGTCACGCAGCGGCGACGGGCGAGGTGAATCGGCGGCACGAGTCAGGGTTGTGCGGATCCGCACTTCGGACAAAAACGAGCGTCCCCGGCAAGCTGCTGGCCGCAACGCGGGCAAAAGCGCAAGGTCGAGGCCGACAGCGGAGGAGGCATGATTACAGTTTGCGGGTGGCTCGGTGCAGCATGAGAGACATTGGTTTGCAACATCGGTGGACTGACGGGCGGCGAAGGTGCGGGATACGGAGCAGCGGGGGCGCGAACGTTGGCAGCGGATTCCTGTTGTTTGGCAAACGCGAGATAAAGCATGACAGCAGCGCCGATGAAGAACAGCAACACGCTGAGAAAGTAGGCTGGCTGATACTGAACCTGAATCAGCCCCATGGCCTGCGGAGGAGCGCCGGACAAGATGGATTGTTGCAGCTCCAGCAAAGAGGCCCCAGCAACGATGCCGCACACACCAGCGACGATGTCGGTGCGGCGTTGCTTGAGGACGGAGAGCACCAGTCCCGCGATGCCGGCAACAAAAGCCACCACCACGGACGTTTCCGGCTTGGCCTGTTGTTTCGGCTGGGCGAACATTCCGCTCCCGTCGCCTACTTGCGGTCCGGCCAGCAATTGCAAGCCGGTCAGAGAAACCACTTTCTGTCCGTTGCACGAGACTTCAACGAAGGGCAGCAGAAAACAGATCAGAGCCAGCAAATAGGCAGCGCGTGGAAGCTTACGCAACATGGGCGCCTCCTTGGGGAGACCCAAAATAGCGGACATCCGCCGGTGAAGCAAGGAATCTTTTCGGCGATTCGCCCACCAGACGCGGCACTAACAAAAACGCCCTCCCACAGGAAGGCGTTTCTACAATCCGATAGCGCGAGGTCAGTCGCCGGCAACTTCCACTTTATCGGGTACGAGCTTCTGCACCCGACTGTGATGACGACTGTAGGTGAAGTAGATGACCATGCCAATGATGAGCCACACGATCAGGCGAATCCAGGTATCCAATGGCAGGCTGGCCATCAAGCCAAGCGAGACCAGGATGCCCAGAATCGGCACCACCGGCACCCAAGGCGTCTTGAACGGCCGATGCAACTCGGGGCGACGTACACGCAGGATCCATACTCCGAAACAAACGATCACAAACGCCAGCAACGTGCCGATGCTGACCAGTTCACCCAAAACTTCGATGGGAATGAGGGCCGCGAACACTGCGACAAATCCTCCGACCAGCAGGGTCGAGATCCACGGTGTACGGAATCGCGGATGCACCGCGCCAGCCCACTCGGGCAGCAGACCATCGCGCGACATGGAGTAGAACACGCGCGACTGCCCCAGCAACATCACCAGCATCACAGTGGCCAGTCCGAAAATCGCGCCCAGCTTCACCAGAAACCTCGCCCAGACGACGCCCGTCGCGTCAATACCCAGGGCGACCGGGTCGGAAACGTTCAGGTCAGTGTAAGGAACGATTCCGGTCAACAGGCCAGAGACAAGGATGTAGAGGATCGTGCAAATAACCAGCGATCCCAGGATGCCCATGGGCATGTCTTTCTGGGGATTGTTGGCTTCCTGGGCTGCGGTGGAAACGGCGTCGAAACCAATATAGGCGAAGAAGATGACGCTGGCTGCTCGGGCGATACCTGACCAGCCATAGTGTCCGAAGGCTCCGGTGTCATTGGGAGGAATGAAGGGATGCCAGTTGGCACTCACTAGCGCGGGATGCTTCAGGGCAAACATGCCGGCAATGACGATAAACATGACCACGATTGCCAGCTTCACAATCACAATTCCAGAATTGAAGTTGGCCGATTCCTTGATGCCGATCACCAGCAGGATGGTCACGCCGACGATGGCCAGAAACGCGACCAGATTGAACAAGCCGGTCTGCATGGGCAAAGTGTTGGGATTGATGTGTTGGGTGGCCAGACTGTCTTTGATTCGCTCCAGATGTTCCCAGTGACCACCATAGAAGACAAGCTTCTCGCTGGGCGCCAAGGTCAGGCGGGGAGGGATACGAATTCCGAAATCCTCCAGAAAACTCAGGAGGTAGCCGCTCCAACCGGAGGCCACGGTCGCTGCTCCGAAGGCGTATTCCAGAATGAGATCCCAGCCGATGATCCAGGCGAACAGTTCTCCCAGGGTAGCGTAGCCGTAGGTGTAGGCCGAACCGGCGATGGGAATCAGGGAGGCAAACTCCGCGTAGCACAGGCCGGCAAAAACGCAAGCAATGCCCGAGAGTATGAAAGAAAGCACGATGGCTGGGCCAGCATATTTTGCTGCCGCCGATCCGGTGAGCACGAAAATTCCTGCGCCGATAATTGCGCCAATGCCAAGAGTAATAAGGTTGACTGGACCCAGGGCCCGCTTAAGACTATGTTCTCCCGTCTCGGATGCCTCGCGCATCAGCATGTCGAGGGGTTTGCACTTCAACAGATCGGCCATTCCGATTCGCCTCTTCTCTACAACTAGGCTCGCGCACTCGCTTGCGGGTTGCGCTTCGACCACAGGAAATACACCGGGATCCCGAGCAGAACGATGATGAGGCCGGGCCACGTGTATTGTGGCTTGTAACGCAATAAGACTACATCAATAAAGGTGGCGATCAAAATATACATTGCGGGCAGCACGGGGTATCCGATGGCGCGATAGGGACGCGGCTCGTCAGGCCGCTTGACCCGCAGCACGAACAGCCCGGCGATGGTCAGGATATAGAAGACCAGCACGGCGAAGATGATGTAGTCGAGAAGTTGGCCGTAACTGCCGGAGATACACAGAATACAAGTCCAGATGCACTGCATCATCAAAGAGTGGGCCGGCGTGTGGTACTTGGGATGAAGCTTGGCAGCACTGCGGAAGAACAGCCCATCCTTCGCCATGGCGTAATAAACGCGTGCGCCCGCCAGAATCAATCCGTTGTTGCAGCCGAAGGTGGATACCAGAATCGCGGCCGCCATAATCTTGGCGCCGCCGGCCCCGAAGATCTGCTCGATAACGGCGGTGGCGACGCGCTCTTCTGAAGCGTGCTGGATGCCGCGTGCCAGAATCGTGGCTCCATGAGCGTCGCCATGGAGCGGCAGCACACTGAGATAAACGAAGTTGGCCAGGACATAGAGCAGGGTCACGGCTCCGGTTCCCAGCACCAGCGCCAAGGGCAGGTTTCGCTGCGGATTACGGACTTCGGCGGCAGTAAAGGTGATGTTGTTCCACGCGTCCGAGGAGAACAGCGATCCGACCTGCGCGACGGCAATGATGGTCAGGGTTCCAACCAGTGCGATCGGGCCGCCGACTCCGACCTGCACCGGATGCAGCGCGTGCCACCCCGCATTGTGCCAGAAGTTCGCACCGAAATTCGCGGCGATGGCTTGCGCGTTGCGCCCCACGAAAATGCCCAATAGCACCAGCCCGAGCAGAGCCGCCGTCTTGGCGATGGTGAACACGTTCTGCACCGCCGCTCCGGTGCGCACGCCGAAGACGTTCAGTACCGAGAGGAAAATAACCAGCAGGATGGCGGCAAGATTTTGCGTGTTCAGACCGACATCCATGTTGCCCAGAACCATCGGGCCAATCGGGATGGGCGGTACGTGCGCGATGTGGATGAGCCAATGCGTCGACGAGACCGCAGGAAAGAAGATGCCCAGGAATTTTCCGAAAGCGATGCCGACAGCCGCGATGGTTCCCGTCTGAACGACCAGAAATAATGTCCAGCCATAGAGAAATCCCCAGAGCGAACCCAGCGATTCCCGCAGGTAGACATACTGGCCACCGGCGTGCGGCATCATCGCCGCCAGTTCTCCGTAGGCGAGGGCACCGGTGATGGTCAGAAATCCGGTAACCAGCCAGGCGCCGATCAGTAGCACCGGCGAATCGACCAGGCGCGCGATTTCGGCCGAGACAATAAAGATGCCAGAGCCGATCATAGAGCCCATGACCAGCGTGGTGGCGCTGGTCAGGCCCAGCCCTTTGACGAACTCGCTCTCGCCGGAGGCGATAGATACGGTTTTCAGTTCAGTGGCCAATAAGCCTCGCGTGATTCGCGCTCGGGTAACGCGGCGCTTCAGCGCCGCATCCACGTCATTATTGATGGTTCTGAGCCGGCTTCGGCCGGCGGCAATTCGGAAACTCTGCCGTCCCTGAAGGGACTCGGGTTGTCTACCCCGGACTCCGCCTGCGGCTCCGTCCTGGGCTAAACTGAGTCGCCCTTACGGGCGGGATTTTCGGTCAATCTATTCCACTCGCAAATCCAAGATATAGTTCTCAAAGACCGTAAATGCCGAGCCATCCGCGGGATCGATGTCGGGCTGCCTATAGCGCATTCGCGGACCTGAGGTAATGCTGATGCAGCCACCAAAGGCTCGCCCGGTGGCGACAACATTGCTGTTACCAAGGCTGCTTGCCGTTGTCACCACCCGAACGCAGGTCAGCTTACACCAACACGCGCAAGAATTCTGCAGCAGCTTTGGTCGGGGAGCTGAGCAGATCGGAGATCACGGCAACCGAATCAGCGCCAGCGTCGATCACCGAACGCGCGTTGGCACGAGTGATGCCTCCGATGGCAACCAGCGGCTTCCCCGTGGCGGCTCTTGCGGCGCGAATTCCGTCCAGCCCAACCACGGGATCGGGATTTCGCTTCCCTGAGGTTGGAAATACCGGGCCGTAAGCAATGTAGTCCGCCGGACCGCCGTCAGCTTCCTTGAGTTGTTCCAGGTTATGCGTCGAAACGCCGAGGATACGATTCGGGCCGATCACGGTGCGCGCCCCCTCGGGCGATAGATCGTCCTGCCCGACATGCACGCCTTCGAAATCGGCGGCAATGCAGATGTCGGCACGGTCGTTCATCATCAGAGTCACGCCCGCGCCCAGCGCGCGGCGGAGCTCGCGAGCATGGCTCAGCATTTCGCGGGTCGTGCCAACCTTGTTGCGGTATTGAATGAGAGTCGCGCCGCCGGCGGCGAGTTCGCGGGCATAGTCCACAATGGCGGTGGTGGTGCGCAGCGGCGCAGCAAAGCAGGAAACATCAACGATGGCGTAGAGCTTGGGTAGGTTCATTTCGATCGACATAACAAGAACGGTTCATCACGGAGGCACGGGGGATACGGAACGAAAGTCATTTCCACCACACAGACACAGAGGCACAGAGAATGAACCCAAGAAATAAAAACCTCCGTGTCTCGGTGCCCCTGTGGTGGATCGACTTTTCCGTGTTCTCCGTGCCCCCGTGGTGAAATATGACGCTCACTTGGCAGCCTCTTTGCCCGGCGCAAGAAACCTCTCCATGAACTTGGTATCGAAGTTGCCGGCGCGGAAGTCGGGATCCGCCATGATGCGCTTGTGCAAGGGAATGCTGGTATAGATGCCCTCGACCACGAACATATCCAGCGCGCGCGACATGCGTGAAATAGCTTCGGCGCGATCGCGTCCGCGAACCACCAGCTTGGCGATCAACGAATCGTAATACGGGGGAATGACGCCTTCGGCGTAAGCGGCGGTGTCCACCCGAACCCCCGTCCCTCCGGGAATGTTGAATACCGTGATCTTCCCCGCCGACGGCGTAAAGCGCTCGGGATGCTCGGCATTGATGCGGCATTCGATAGCATGTCCGCGAAAAATGACCGGCTGAGGGATAATCGTGCTCAGTTTCTCACCCGCCGCAATCATGATCTGCGACTTCACCAGATCCACGTCGGTGGTCATCTCGGTGACCGGATGTTCCACCTGGATGCGAGTGTTCATCTCGATGAAGTGCAGGCTGCCGTCCTCGTCCATCAGAAACTCGACCGTACCGGCATTCATGTAGCCGATACTGCTAAGGGTCTTGACCAGGATGCCGCCAATGCGTTCGCGCAGTTCCGGCGTAACCATCACCGACGGCGCTTCTTCCACCAGCTTCTGGTGGCGGCGCTGGATGCTGCACTCGCGCTCGCCCAGGCTCATCACGTTGCCATGCTCGTCGGCCAGCACCTGGAACTCGATATGCCGCGGGCGCTCGATGAACTTCTCCATGTAGAGATCGCCGTTGCCGAAAGCGGCTGCCGCCTCCGACTGCGCGGAATGAAACAAGTTCGGCAGCTCCGGTTCATCGCGGATAACGCGCATGCCGCGTCCGCCGCCGCCCGCCGAAGCTTTTACAATGACGGGGAAGCCGACGCTGCGCGCCCACTCCAGCGCCTCGTCGGCCGAGGCGACAATTCCATCTGACCCGGGCAAAATCGGCACGCCTTCCTTCTTCATAGTGGCGCGAGCTTTTTCCTTCTCGCCCATCAGCCGGGTCACTTCCGGCGGCGGGCCGATGAACTTGATACCGCAGGCCTGCGCAACTTCAGCGAAATTGGCGTTCTCACTCAGCAAACCGTAGCCAGGATGGACCGCATCCACATTGGCAATTTCAGCGGCGCTGATCACGGCCGGAATGTTCAGGTAGCTTTCCTGCAGGCGAGGAGGTCCGATGCAGATGGCTTCATCGGCAAAGCGAACGTGCAGCGAGTTGCGGTCCGCTTCGCTATAGATCGCCACCGCCTTAATGCCGAGTTCCTTGCAGGCGCAGATGACCCGCAGGGCGATCTCCCCACGGTTCGCAACTAGAATTTTCTTAAACATGGAATATGGATTGGCAGCGGCCGGATCGAGGCATGCGACTATTGTTGGCGAATGCCAAACAGCGGCATTCCGTACTCAACTGGGCTCCCATTGGCGACAAACATCTTGTCGATAACGCCGGACACTTCCGCTTCGATCTCGTTCATCAGCTTCATGGCCTCGATGATGCAGAGCACCTGTCCCTCTTTGACTGTGTCACCGACCTTGACGAAGGGCGGAGTCCCGGGCGAAGGAGCTTCGTAGTAGGTGCCCACGATCGGCGACTTCACGACAAACAGGTCCGCGTCAGTAGCTGCTTCGCTTTCCGGAGCTGACGGCGGCGGGGTGGAAGTCTTTGCCACGGCGGCTGGCGGAGGCGTGAAACTGGCAGCGGCCGGCGTCGCAACTGCGACCGGAACAGGTTGCATTACAGGTACGGGGGATGCGACGTGTACCACGGGCGCCGCGGCGCTGCCCCGCTTTACATGCACCTTCATATCGCCGCGTTCGAGCGCGAACTCGGTGATGTCTTTTTCCACCAAGAGCTCAATGAGCTCTTTAATTTCCTTTTGATTCATCGGATATGCCGTAGACCTGCCAAATGGTCAGATTTTCAAGTAGTTACCCGGGAAATGAGCTTTCGCATTGGGACCCTTCACTGACCCTCAGTCTAGACCTTGAAATACAGCGCAATCAGCCATTATGAACGCTAGGCCGAAATTTGAAAAGAGCGGTTCATGAGGCTCACAGGGCAAAAGGTTTCAGGCGGATTGATCGATGGTTTTTCGCTTGCTGCGCTGAGACAAGGATTCGGAAGCCGGAGTCGCGCAAGTTTATTCATGGTCGATTTCAACCGGGTACTTGGACCGCACTCCTGCCTGACGATCCAGTTCAACCTATCTTTCAATTGTTTAGCCGTCGGTAGAAACCGGATTGCATTCAAAATACGGAGGGCAAGAAACCGGTCAACACGAGTCGACGTGTAAGGAACGAAAGTGCTTGGAAGTCTTTTGACTCTCCCCCAATAAGGGGGATATAGTATTGGCTCTTAAGAACCCACTGTCTATTGGAGCTCTCCACGTGGCCGCTACGATTCGCCACGACGCATCGGACCATGAGCTAAGGCAGATCTTTGCCTGCGCGGGCTTTGTCACCGCGTCCGACGCTACCTTGCCGGTGCTGCGACAGGCCTTCAAGGCAGCCTTGGCCAGCGATGTAACGGTTCTGGTGGAGGGAGAAACCGGCACGGGCAAGCTGGTGCTGGCGCAGGCGATCCATCGCGTTGATCCGAAGCGCTCGAGGTTTCCTTTTGTCACCGCCCACTGCAGTACCATTACTGAATCTCTAGCCGAGAGCGAGTTGTTTGGCCACCGTGCCGGCGCGTTTACCGGCGCCATCAGCAAACGCTCGGGTTTATTCCGGGCTGCCAACCACGGAACTCTTTTCCTGGACGAAATCAACGAGTTGCCGCTTTGTGTGCAAGCCAAATTGCTGGACGTGATCCAACGGCGCATGCTGCGCCCGCTGGGCTCGGACCAGGAAGTACCGGTCAACGTGCGCATCATCGCAGCTTCCAACCAGCCACTACAACCGCTGGTTTCGCAAAACCGCTTTCGGTCGGACCTTTTTTACCGGCTGAACGTCGTCCGGCTGCGCTTGCCTTTGCTGCGCGAACGTCCCGACGACTTAGCTGCGCTGGTATCGGCCTTCGCGGGCAGATATCGGACCCTTTACCACCCGATCACCAGCGTTGAGCAGGAACTGTTGAATTTCTTGCGTATGCAATCCTTCGGCGGCAACGTGCGGGAGCTGGAAAATGCCGTGGTTCGAATGCTGTTCGCGAAGAATGAAGGCACGTCTCTGAAGCTGGAAGACTGGGTGGCACAGGCTGGAGACGAGAAGTGTGAACCTGACCGCGACCTCATTGGTGATGCGGCGAAAAATCTGTGGGAGGCAATTTCACAGAGCGGATTGTCCTACGCCCACGCAATTCGAAAGTTGGAGAAGGCTTTGCTCGCCACGGCGCTGCTTACCGGGGGGCGAACCCGACGCGAGGTCGCCAAAACCCTGCGCACCAGCGAGCGCACTCTCTATCACATGATCCGGGCCCACCGTCTCGGGAGCCGGCCGGGCGCTTCGTAACCCTGCCTTTTTCTGCACAAGCATTCTGCCTACATTGTCAGAGCTGCTGCCAAGGTCTGCAGTAGTGTTGTCTTCCCTGTATCTCTCCGGATTTGAGACGCCAACTCGCTTACTACAACCATCGGCGTCCTGCTTGTGAGAGATCGCTGCATTTGACACTGCCACTCCTTGCAGTACGCGTTGATGGTATCCAACCCCGAGCGAGGAAATAGCGGCTTCGGCGCCGTGCGGGGTGCAGCTCTAAGTTATGCAAGAGGTTCAAGTTTCTCATTGGTGCGCATTCTAGACGCGGCAGAGCTGGAAAAGTCCACGGAATGGCCAGTAGCTTGCTCCCATTCAATTCAAACTCTCCGCTACAGGAAAGATGAGGTTCCTCACGGAAAAAGGAGACAAGGTTGTTTTTCGAGTCTCTGACGTTTTTCTTCCCAGTGCGGAGGAGCTTCGAGCAATGTGGGCTGACGCAGCGGTAGTGGAAGGCACGATCGTTGATTTCTCGGACTCAGGTGATGTGCCTCGGATGTTTGCAGTCATAGAAGTATTGCACATGCAGACCGTAGTGGTGCCGGTGGCCAATTTGGGGCCGGGAGTTCATCGAGCCTAAAGCAGGGGCGGCAAGTCAAACTACCGAACAGGTGACGGATTTCCGGATTGAGGCGATCTGCTTTTGCTCGCTCGCGGGGAAAACCCTGGCGATAGTTTGCGCCCCAGATGGGTTAACGATTTCTGACTAGCGACGGTAAGGAGGATTGAGTCATGGCGACCTATACGTATCCTGGTGTCTATATCCAGGAAATTCCCAGTGGGGTGCATACCATCACCGGGGTGGCGACATCGATTGCTGCTTTCGTCGGCTGGGCGGCCCAAGGTCCTACCAACCAAGCCACGCTGGTGCAGAGTTGGTCCGATTTCGCCAACCAGTTCGGGGGTCTGGATTCCCGCAGCTACTTGGGCTACGCGGTGAATCAGTTCTTCGCCAATGGCGGCCAGCAAGCCTACATCGTCAGGCTTTATTCGGCAACGGCTTCCGCCGCCGTGGCAGCTTCCGTAGAGATTACCGGGCTGACGTTCGATAGCAGCGCCAAGCCGCCCGCAGCCAGCACCGTGACCATCGCTACCGGGACCGCCGGGGGCCTTACTTTATCGGCGGTGAACTTTGGCGCCTGGGGCAATAACTACTCGGTACAGATACAGCCCCGCCCCGATGACTACACGCGTTTCAGCCTGTCGGTGATCTACACCGATCCCAACACTCTGGCCCAAAAGACAGTGGAGAATTTCGCGAACCTCTCGTTGAGCCCAACCGATTCCCAAATGCAGTATGTGGTCAACATCATCAACGAGCAGTCCAACTATCTGACCGCGGCCATGAATGCGACTACGCCGCTCACCCTTACCAACACTCCCAGCGTACCGAAAACGGTTGTTCCCGCCGGAAAAGCCAGTGTTTCGTTAGCCGGGGGAAATGATGGGGCCGTCTTGCAGCCCACGGTTACTCCGGGAACTCCCGGCGCTTTCGAAACCGCCCTCAACGCTTCGCCCACTGCCAGCGGAGGAGGAGTGCATCTGCTGGACAGCCTGCCCATTTTCAATCTTCTCTGTGTTCCCGGTGAGATCGATCCTGCGACCATATCCCAGCTGCAGGCCTATTGCTATGGCCAGAGAGCCTTCCTCGTCGTGGACTGTCAAGCGACCGATACTTTTGCAACTCTGCAAAATGGTCCTGCCGGTATCAGCGGCACGAACGCGATCAATTCTGCGTTCTATTTTCCCTGGATCAACGTCTTCGATCCGCAGCTCAACGTAACCAGACCATTCCCGCCGTGTGGATTTGTGGCCGGTCTTTATGCCGCGACTGACGCCTCGCGTGGAGTATGGAAGGCGCCTGCGGGGATTGACGCCAGTTTGACCGGAGAAGCAAGTCTAACCACCATCCTCAGCGACGCACAAAATGGTTTCCTCAACGTTCAGGGCATTAACTGCTTGCGGAATTTTCCCGTTTATGGGGACGTGATTTGGGGCTCCCGCACGCTGCGTGGCTCCGACCAGGTCGGGTCGGAATGGAAGTATGTTCCCATCCGGCGGCTGGCACTCTTCCTGGAGTCCAGCTTGTATGCCGGTACCCAGTGGGTGGTGTTCGAGCCGAACGATGCGACGTTGTGGAACCAGATCCGCCTGAATGTCGGCTCGTTCATGCAGGGCCTGTTCCAGCAGGGAGCATTTCAAGGCACCACCCCGCAACAGGCGTACTTCGTCAAGTGTGATTCCGAGAACAATCCCCAGGCCAGCATCGACCAGGGAATCGTAAATATCCTGGTGGGTTTCGCTCCTCTGTACCCTGCCGAATTTGTAGTGATCCAGATCCAACAGCTGGCCGGTCAGGCCCAATCGTAAGGAGGCAATCTCATGGCGCAGTTTCCAGCGAATCCAACGCGTTTAGATCCCTACAAGAACTTCAAGTTCCGGCTGAAATGGGACGGCAAGTATGTATTCGGCTGCAGCAAGATGAGCGCCTTAAAGCGCACCACCGAAGTAGTCGAGCACCGCGAGGGTGGCGACCCTTCTACCTCCCACAAGTCTCCGGGCCGGAACAAATTCGAAGCCATCACCCTGGAGCGAGGACTGACTCAGGATCTGGTATTCCACGAGTGGGCCGGCCTGGTTTGGAATTTCGGCGCCAAACTTGGGTCGGAAGTATCCTTGGCAACTTTCCGCAAGGACATCCAACTGGATTTCTATAACGAGGCGGGTCAGTTAGTCATCGGGTACAAGATCTACCGCTGCTGGGTTTCGGAATATCAGGCCATGCCGGATCTGGACGCCAACGCCAATGCCATTGCCGTCGAGCACATTAAGTTGGAGAACGAAGGTTTTGAGCGCGACCTCAGCATCAGCGAACCGGCCGAACCCAGATTAAGCACGGTGAACGTATAACCTAATTCTGGCTAGCGATCTTCTGTCTTGCACCCCGGGGCCAAAGCGGCAAGCGGGGTCGATCAATGCCGGCTGCACAGCGAGTGCAGCGGACTTGCACGCACTTACCAATCAGATATGAGGGTCATTTCCAATTCCGATTTTCTCGATCTTTGGGAACGGGGATTTGGCTTGCATCCGTTGGATCAGGGCCTTCTGCTCCTGGGTGCAGCTCTCCCCGAAACACCGTATGAAAGCCTGGCTGACTGGCCCTTGGGCCGCCGCAATCAGGCTTTGGCTGAGTTGCGCTCCACGTATTTTGGCTGGAGTCTCCACGGCTACACCTCGTGCACGCAATGCCGGGAAAAATTGGAGTTCGAAGTGGACAGCCGCGCCTTTGTGAGGCAAGCAGGGGACACGGAAGCAAAGCTGCGGGAGCCGATTGTGGTTAAAGGTCACTCCTTTCGTCTTCCCACCATTCGGGACCTGGCCTTGGCGACGCAGGAAACGGATTCCTATTCGGCGGCCATTCGCATCCTGGAGGCTTGTCGCCTGGATGCTGCAGAATCTGCCACCTGGTCCGAAGAGGATTTGGAGGAAGTGGGCCAGAGCATGGCCATGGCCGACCCCATGGCGGAAATCCTCCTGAACCTCCGTTGTCCTGCTTGTGACCACGAATCCAATCCAACTCTTGATATCGCCGCTTTTCTCTGGGCGGAAATCGAAGCTCGCGCCAAGCGGCTTCTTTTCGATGTCCACACTTTGGCCTCGGCGTATGGCTGGACGCAAAAGGAAATCCTCTCGTTGAGCGAGCAGCGCCGGGCCCTTTACCTGGAGATGGTGAACACGTGAGCGGCTATCTCCAGAGACTGACCTCAGCGGTCCTGAACTCGGATCGCAACATCCATCCGGTCTTGGGATCGGTGTTTTCTCCCTCGGCACGACGCGGCATGCCGGAAAATCTCGCGGAGGAAACCGTCATTCCTTCCTCAACAGCGACTGAATCGCTAGCTTCGGGACCAGAGGGGCACAGCGATTCCTCTCGCGTCCGAGCTGCAGAGCCGGTTTCGACGGCGGCGACGCCGCGGGGCGAAGGCGTTGCCCTGTCAATCTCGGCTGTGCCTCCCTTCCAACCTCTGGCAGCGCCCTCCCGGAAGGCTGCGGCGCAGGCCGGCATCGCACCGGCCAGCCAGGAAAGAGCACCCTTCAGGCCGTTGGTGACAAAAGGAGAAGCGAGGGCGGAAGAGTTAACCATCCCTTCCCTCAAAATGAATTTTGGAGACGGGCAGTCGAGCCAACCCGATGACCTCGTCTCGCGGGAGCGTGTGGAGGCCGGCCCGTCGGCGTCCAATTCTTCCCCGCCCGCAACATCGCCTTCCGACGAGGCCCGGCGGAACGAAGGTCTGGAGCCCGCGTCGGCGAGGAGAACATCCTTCCAAGCCGCGGCTCAGTCACCGTCGGAAGTCCGCGAGAAGTCCGCGCTGGTTTCTCGAAGTCCTTCCCAGCAATTGCTGGTGGAGAACCTTCGGCGTACTCCGGAAATTTTCCCCGCCGTATCGAATGCATTTCCGTCCGACGCTAAGAGGAAACATGCGCGTGGTGACTCAAGGCATACCCGGGAACCGGCCCCGCGCGAGCCCGACGAAATTCAGATTCACATCGGCCGCATTGAAGTCATTGCCGTGCCGCCGCCGCCTCCAGTCCGCGAAGTGAGACCGACCCAAAAACCGTTGAGCCTGGACGATTACCTCAAACGTGGAAACGGGAGGGCGAGATGAGTAATGCCCTCGCCATCGCTGCGGTCACGGCTACGCTGGAGTACTGCCTGAATCTGGTCTACAACCATCCCAGCGCAGTCTTGGGAGGCGTATCTGTTTCCGCGCTGGCGCCAGACATTGCTCAGACCAACTTTGCCACCGGTTCAAGTTCCCAGCTTCATGTGAATCTGTTCTTGCACCAAGTCTCGCCGAATGCGGCGTGGCGCAATGTAGACCTGCCGTCGCTCGCCGCCGATGGCAGCACCCGGCTGAAGAACCCGCCGCTGGCTCTGGACCTGCATTACCTGCTGACCGCCTACGCCTCCGAAGATACCCAGGCCGAGGCTCTGTTAGGTTTTGCGATCCTGATGCTGCATGAGAACGCCGTCCTGCCGCGAAGCCAAATCAACACCGCACTGAGCAATCTTCCTTCGACGAATCCGTTGGCCGCCGTGCTGGGTTCGTCGGGTTTGGCAGAACAGATCGAAATGATCAAGATCACTCCGGCAACCCTGGGCCGGGAAGAACTGGCATGGCTTTGGACGGCGTTGAAAGCTGACTATCGTCCGACGTATTGCTTCCAGGTTTCGATGGTGTTGATCGAGTCGCAGCTTCCCAGTTCTTCTGGCCCGCCGGTCTTGAGCCGCGCGGTTTCAGCGCAAGCCATGCCTTCAGGGCAATTTGGAAGTGGGTTTGCGCAATTGCTATCGATTCAGCTTCCTCCGGGCCAGTCCGCTCCCGCTCAAGGAAATACGGTGATCTTGAGCGGCACCGGTCTGGGGACTGTCACTAGCGTGTTGTTGTCGAACGCGCGGCTAGGCATCCAGTACACAGCTGCTCCGAATACGCCGCTAGCGGATGGCTCAGTCTCCTTCACGGTTCCTAATGAGCCGGACAAGCTGCCAGCCGGCGCTTACAGCGTAGCTGTGACCTTCACCGACACCAGTGGCGCGCCGCAGAGCAGCAATAGCCTGCCCATGGGGCTCGCTCCCGCCATTCTGACAACACCTGTGCCGGTGACGAATGCTTCGGGAAGCTTAGTGACCATCACTTGCAATCCCAAGGTGCAAACCACCCAAAGCGTCTCGTTGGCGCTGGGTTCGAGTGCGGTTCCCGCCCAGCCTCTGACGGCGGCGACAGACACGCTCTCCTTCCAGTTTCCAGCCCTGGCGGCCGGCCCCTATCTGGCTCGCCTGCAGGTCGACGGAGTGGAAAGCCCGGTGGCTGTGAATTGGTCAGTCACGCCGCCGGTATTTACCGGACCTTTTGTGACGATATGAGTGCGAAGAAAGCCGCCATTCCGTGGGTCGAAGCCAACCAGGCGTATCTGGTGGCGGAGTTTGCTCGCCTCAAACACCAGTTGGCGGCGAAACCGGAGGCGCCGGACGCCGCTGCAATTCGAATTGAGCGCGCTGTCGCGAAGGCGCGAAAAGCTCTGAAACGGGCGCCAGCGATTGATCGCCTGTCTGAACTTTTTGGCTTGAGCGAGTTCGAGCGTCAAGTTTTGCTGCTGTGCGCCGGCGTGGAAATGGATTCCAAATTGGCAGCCCAGTGCGCCGAGGCCCAAGGGCATCCTCAACGAACCTACGCCACGTTTGGCTTGGCGATGGCCACTTTCCCTGATCCCCATTGGAGCGCGTTGACGCCTTCGCGTCCGTTGCGGCGCTCGCGCATGATAGAAGTGGAAACAGGCCACGGGCTTACCTCTGCGCCCCTGCGTATCGACGAGCGGACTCTGCACTACCTGGCGGGCGTGAACGGGTTGGATCCACGACTCGAGGGTCTGCTGCAAGCCAGCCCGCTCCCCAGTTGGATCGCCAGCGAACATAAATTGACGGCCCATCAAACGGCTGGCGTTCTCCAGGCCTACGAAACCTATGCCCCGGTGGTTCATCTTTGCGGCGACGACCCCAACGGTCAGGAGGATGTTGCCGCCCTGACCGCGCAAACGATCGGACGGCAGTTGTTCGTGGTGCGCATCGACGACCTTCCGGGAATCGGCCCTGACCTGGACCAATTCATCGTGCTGTGGCAACGAGAAGCGCTGCTGGTTCCCGCCGCCCTGCTGATTCAGTGCGGCTCACAGGGATTGAGCGCCTCCGCCCGCCCACTGGCAGAGAGGCTGCAAGGTGTCGTGTTCGTGGCCAGCCGCGAGCCCGTCCGCTTCAATCGGGCGCTTCCTTCGCTTCGAGGTAAACAAACCGCAGCCTCCGGAACAGAAGCGGCTTTGGCAGCAGGCTTTAGGTTCGGCAGCTGCCAGGTTCAACGGGACCCTCGATGATTTATCGGAACAATTTCGTCTAAGCGCGCGAATGATTTTCTCCACCGGCGCGTTAATGGCTTCCAGCAAAGAGCCCTTCCGTCCTGAGGACTTGTGGAATGCTTGCCGCTCGCTGGCTCGCCCGAAGCTCGAGGACCTTGCGCAACGCATTGTTCCTGCTGCCGGTTGGGACGATCTGGTGTTGCCGGAACCGCAAAAACAGACTTTGCGGCACCTGGCCGCGCAAGTTCGTCACCGCATGAAGGTCTACGAGACCTGGGGATTTTCCGCCAAAGGGCGGCGCGGTTTGGGAGTCAGCGCACTGTTCACCGGGGAGAGCGGCACCGGCAAGACGCTGGCCGCGGAGGTATTGGCTCACGAGTTGGGATTGGATGTGTATCGCATCGATCTTTCGGCGGTGGTCAGCAAGTACATCGGTGAGACCGAGAAAAATCTGAAGCAGGTGTTCGATGCCGCCGAAGAGGGTGGAGTGCTGCTGCTCTTCGACGAGGCGGATGCGCTCTTCGGCAAGCGGGGCGACGTGAAGGACAGCCATGATCGCTACGCCAACATCGAGGTCGGCTACCTGCTGCAACGCATGGAGACCTATCAGGGTCTGGCAATTCTGACGACCAATCTGAAATCTGCCTTGGACAAGGCCTTTCAGCGCCGCCTGCGATTCACAGTGCATTTTCCTTTTCCCGATGCCGGGCAGCGCGAAGCCATTTGGAACCGGATCTTCCCCGCCGCGACCCCGACGCAAGGGTTGGACACCAAGAAGCTGGCCCAACTCAATGTTCCGGGAGGCAACATTCGCAACATCGCTTTGAACGCAGCCTTCCTGGCGGCGCAGGCGGGTAAACCCGTGGATATGGCGCATCTGGCTGAGGCCGCCGGCTTGGAGGCCCACAAGATCGAGCGCCCGCTTTCAGGGGCGGAAGTGCGAGGCTGGGTATGAGCCGGGTGCGAGTGACGATCAACCGCCTGGTTCTGAAAGGGCTGGAAGCGGCGGACCGCAAGGCGCTGGTGGAGGGACTGCAGGCGGAATTGTCGCAAGTCCTGTCCGATCCGGGGGCTCGCGCCGAGTGGGCGCACTCACATCGAACGCCGGTGTTAAGGCTGGGCCGAATGCCGCTCGAGACCGGTACCGCCGGAGGCAGGAAGTTTGGCAAGCAAGTGGCCCGGGCAGTAGGCAAGGGTTTGAAGCCATGAGGTATCCGACGTTCGCGAAAAAACGAGGAGCAGCTGGCGACAACAATCTGTCGACTGCGAAGCCGGCGCCCGATCGCTTGCGCATCGGAGCCGTCAACGATTCCTCGGAACAAGAAGCTGACCTGGTGGCAAACCGGGTCATGGCTGGCGGAACTGCAAATCGGGATTGGTCGTTTTCGCGGGTGAGCGTTGGAACCCCGGAAACTTCAGGCAGTCGGAGCGTGGAAAGCAAAGCAGCCGAGACGTCGTCGCAGCAGCGCGGGGACGCAGTCGAAACTGCCGTGGCGCCTCCCGTTGTGCACGACGTCCTAGGTTCGGCGGGGCAGCCTTTGGATGCGGCCACGCGCGAATTCTTCGAGCCCAGATTCGGGCGCGACCTCAGTAGGGTTTGCGTGCACACCGGCGAGCAGGCGGCGGAATCGGCCCGGGCGGTGCAGGCGGAAGCTTATACCGTCGGCTGCGACGTTGTTCTGGGACAGGCGACCGACCGCCGGCTGATCGCTCATGAACTGGTCCATACGTTCCAGCCGGAGCGCGACAACGTTACAGCGCTCCGGCGCCAACCGGCCAAGCAGCCAGCGGCGCAGCCGGAGATGAAGCTGGTGGACGATTTTGCAGCGAAGTTTCCCGCCGCCGCCAATCTCATCAAGCCCAACCCGGCGGCAATGAAGCTGATCAAAGAAGCGTTTGATGCCGGCGCTACCTTCGGAGGGTTCGCCGAGGACGGACCGGCTAAAGAGATTGGGCGGGCCTATACCGTTGGCAGTGCGGTCTACGTTCTTAAAGCCCACATCGACCCTCCGGTGATGGCGATGAGAGATTTCCTGTTCGAGTTGAACAATGCGATTCGAGCGCCCAGGGTCGCCGCGCTGATAACCGCTGCAACCAAGGGTGCGAAGACCGACACAGCAGCGGCTAAACAGCACGCCTATGACCGAGCCGAGGGAGAAGTCGAAGGCATGTTGCGACTGGGAGAGGTTTGGTTTGAAACCAAGGCGAAATCTTTGGGCACGAAGGCTCACGATTTCGACAAGTACGACAACGATTTTTATCTAGCCGAGTACAAGTCATTCAAGGACCGGCTGAAAACTAAGGACGACATCGTCAAAGATGTTTTGGCACGAAAATACGACTCCGGGACACTGCGGGGCAAAACGGTTGAGCAGTTCTACATCGAGGAGTACCAGGGCCTTGCGAAATAGGCGGACATTTTGCCTGCTGTGTTCGCTCTGGATGTTGCTGGATGGCTGCGTAGCAAGTGGTAAGCAAAACCAATCCAGTCAGGTGAGGAAATTGCTGAGTGCTGTGAGCAACGACAAGATCGAATTTGTCACCACGCGTGGCGACCGCGCGTCACTGCCGACCGCGAGTCGGCGGGTGGTGGTCACCGGACCGCCGGAGGTGGTGAAGCTTATCTCGCTCGGCGACGTAGGCGTGCTCGAACAACTGGTGAATCTGCTGCGCGATCCGAAACGGGCGTGGGCCGCCGAGGTCGTGTTGGCTTCGCTTACCGGTCACGAAGCGAGTGTCGTTAATGCCTTTACGAACCAACCGGCGCAGTGGCAAGAGTCGATGGGCCAGAACGCCTATGAACGCTGGAGCGAGTGGCTGAAGTCGCACCGCGACAAGCTGCGCTGGGACGCGAAAGCGCAGGCCTTTGTGGAAAGCAGCGAACGATGAGTGAACGTGCCGCGCCGATTTTTGCTGGGAAAGGATTGATCCATGAGTAGTGGTTTTCCTAATTCGCCGCGGTTGGTAAAGGGTGGCATCGTGACCATGGATCCGGATACGTCCGTGGTGCGGAGCATCATTGCGCTGCAATACAACCCTGACTCCCTGAGCCGCACGCTGCAGATCCAGGCATTGCCGGGCGGGCAGGACGGGGTACGTGTCGATGCGCTACGCTTGCGCGGTCCTGCGGTCGAGACCATCAAGATTGAAGCCGAACTGGATGCCACCGACCAGCTGGAATTTCCCAAGAAGTTCCCCAGCGCGATCCAGTACGGCCTGCATCCTCAACTGGCGCAATTGGAGATGCTGATCAACCCCACGGTAGAGACTCTGATGGCCGACGACAGCATGGCAAACAACGGCACTCTCGAAATCATTCCGCTGGAACAGCCGCTCACGCTCTTCGTATGGAGCAAGAGCCGGGTGGTCCCAGTGCGGCTCACCGAATTCTCCATCACCGAGGAGGCCTTCGATGCCAACCTGAACCCGATACGAGCCAAGGTCAGCCTGGGTTTGCGGGTTCTTAACGTCGATGATCTGGGTTTCGACAGTGCGGGCGGCCAGATGTTCATGGCCTACCTCACCAATAAAGAACAACTGGCCGCTAAGGTGATCAACGTCGCCAGTTCGGTGCTGGGATTGGGAGGCTTGCCATGAAGAATCCCCTGCAAGCGCTGATTCAGATGGGGCTGGTACCATCGGTCTCCTTTCCGACCGATAGCCGCTATTACGCCTACAGCACGCTTACCTACACCGACCCCAGCGGCAACATGGTTTCCTACCTGGCGCGTCGTATCGTACCGCAACCCGGCGCTCCGAATTACTCGACTGTCGCTACGCACACGGTGAAGCAAGGAGACCGGCTCGACATGATCGCCGCCAAGTATCTGGGTGACCCGCTGATGTTCTGGCTGATCTGCGACGCTAACGGAGCGATTCGGCCCAATCAGTTGGTGGAGACGCCGGGGAAGGTCGTGAACATCACCACACCCCAGGGAGTGCCGGGAGCGCCGAATGCTTGACAGCGTTCAATTGCGGATGATGATCGGTCCGGTTTTTCCCATCACTCCGCCCCGCGCCGTGATGGATGCGCTGGCCGAGGTCGAGGTGAAGGTTGAGGATGTTGGCCAAAGCGGCTTCAAACTTACCTTCAGCATCGACAAACAGTCGCCGCTGCAAATTCTGTTTCTGCTGACCGGAGGATTGCCGCTGTTATTCATGCGGGTCGTCATCGTTGCCATCGTCAACGGCGTCAGCAATGTGCTGATCGACGGCGTAATCACCGAGAACCACATAGCGCCCGGGGACAAGGGATCGAACTCCACGTTGACTTTGATGGGGAAAGACCTCACCGTCTTGATGGACCAGGCGAAGTTCAGCGGGCTTCCCTTCCCGGCGATGCCGGCCGAAGCCAGGGTCGCGCTGATCTTGCTGAAATATGCATTCTTCGGGGTCGCGCCTATCGTCATCCCCAGCGTCTTGCTTTTTGTTCCCTTGCCGATCGACCAGATTCCCAGCCAGCAAGGCACCGACCTGGAATACATTCGCTATCTGGCCGAGCAGGCGGGCTACGTTTTTTACATCGATCCGGGACCGGCGGTCGGGATGAGCAAGGCCTATTGGGGACCGCAGGTGAAGGTCGGTCCGGTGCAGCCTGCTCTCAGCTCGGACATGGACGCCTACACCAATGTGGAGAGCTTGCGATTCTCTTTCGATCAGGAGAAGAACAAGATTCCCCTGGTCTACGTCTACATCTCCGAAACGGGCGTCAGCATTCCGATCCCATTGCCGCCGATCACGCCCTTGAATCCTCCGCTAGGCCTGATTCCGCCGTTGCCCACGAACCTTTTGCCGCCGGACCTATCGGCATTCCGCGACGACCTGGCCAAGAAGCCCATCCCGCAGGCCATCATGATGGGCCTGGCGAAGGCAGCGCAAAACGCGGAGGCGGTCTCGTGTGAGGGAAGCCTGAGTGTGACTCGCTATGGCGGAGTTTTGAAGGCGCGGCAACTGGTGGGTGTGCGCGGTGCGGGGCCGGCGTTTGACGGCCTTTACTACGTGAAGAGTGTTACTCACAAGATCAAGCGGGGCGAGTACAAGCAGGATTTTACTCTGACCCGAAATGGTTTGGTTTCCACGGTGAATACGGTGAACCCATGAGCGACGACGATTCTTCGCGGTGGCGCAAAGCGTTTTTACGGCAAGTACCGGGGACTGGTGGTGGAGAACATCGATCCGGAACAGATAGGCCGGGTGCTGGTACAGGTGCCGGACGTTCTGGGAGAGATTCCTTCCAGCTGGGCGATGCCTTGCGTGCCGGCAGCGGGCATTCAGTCAGGATGCTTCATCGTGCCGCCGATCGGCTCGCAAGTGTGGGTGGAGTTCGAGCAAGGCGATCCGGACTATCCCATCTGGACGGGAGGTTTCTGGGGACTGGTGGCGGACGTGCCGATCTTCGCTACCGCTCCGCCCGCGATTCCGCCGGGGCAGAACATTGTGCTTCAGACCACGGGGCAGAACATGATCATGGTGAGCGACGCGCCGCCATCGCCGGTCACCGGCGGCATCGTGCTGAAGGGCGCCAGCGGGGCGATGATCGTGGTGAATGAGACCGGCATTTATATCAGCAATGGCCAGGGGGCGACGATCACGCTCATCGGCCCCGCAGTGGCAATCAACGTCAGCGCGTTAACCGTGCTAGGGCCGTGATGGCGAACGGGCGAGAGAGTTTTCTGAGTCAAGCAAAAATCTTGGAGACGGAGACGATAGCACCATGCCCGGACCGATCTTACATGTGGGAGCAACTGTTCTTTGCGCGCACGGCGGACAAGCGATACCGACCGTGCCCAGCCCGGTGGTCTTGGTGTCGGGCATGCCGATCGCGACCATCGCCGCGCCTTATGCAGTGGCAGGTTGCGCCTTCGTGCCTCCGGCGGGCAACGGACCGTGCGTCACCGCGCAGTGGGTAGTGGGAGCGGTGCAAGTGATGTCGCAAGGGCAGCCGGTGGCCATCCTGACAGGCGTGGCAACCTGCGTGCCGACGGGAACTCCGCTGGTGCCGGTGATGGCGCAGACGCTGGTGCTGGCGACTTGAAGAAGAATGTCAATGCGATCGAAGCGCGGTCAGGTCGGGCTCGGGACAACGACTGAGGAAGTGAACGGTCATGAAGCTTAATTTTCCATATCAGTTCGATGGACGGGGCCGTACTCAGGAAGCAACGGTGCAGGACTACGTGACCCAACTGGTGGAGCAGGTGCTTTTTACTTCCCCGGGAGAACGCGTGAACATGCCTGACTTCGGCAGCGGACTTCTACAACTTGCCTTCGCTCCTAATAGCGTGGAAATGGCCGCTGCCACCCAGTTCTCGGTGCAGGCAGCGCTGCAGAGATGGCTGGCCAGTTACGTGACGGTGCAATCGGTAGTCGCTACTGCCGAGGAGGCTGTTCTGACCGTCACCGTAACTTACTCTCCGCTGAATACCGACGTGACCCAGGTGCAGACCTTTACCTTTGGGACGACTTCATGATCTACCGTTGCTGCAACCAGAACCGGAAGAACACGATCCTGGCCAATCCGGCGATCGGGCTGAACGGCATCGATTACCTGGAGGTGATGGATCAGCAGACCGTCTCAGCGCTGGGCAGTCCGCCGCAGCAGACTTTGCTGATCTATTGTCTACCTGGCGTAACGTTGCCGACGACCCTGCAATCCAGCAACGTGCTGATCGAGGGTGGGGAGAGCATTACCGATGTGGCAGCGGTCTGGGTTGCGCCAGCCTCCGCACCGCCCGCTGCGCAAACCACCGCCCAGGAACAAAAATACTTCGCCTCGCTGCCCGCCAATGTTCTGGTAGTTCGGACTAACAAACCTGGCGATTTTTCTACTTACACATTGCGCCTGGTTAACAATGCGGTGCAGGCGGCAGAAGATCCGTTCGCCGTGACAGAAGTGCTCACGGGATTCGACCCGCAACTGGCCGAGGTGAGTTTCTCTTTCAAGGTTGAATGTGGACCGGATTTCGATTGCGGCCCGCAATCTCCCGCGTGCACTCCGGCGTCGCTTACGCCGCCGCCGATTAATTACCTGGCCAAGGACTATGGGAGTTTCCGTACCCTCATCCTGGACCGCCTGAACCAACTGCTGCCTAACTGGGGAGCTACCAGCGAAGCTGACCTGGGCATCGTACTGGCCGAACTGATTGCCTATGCCGGCGATCATCTCAGCTACCAACAGGACGCGGTGGCTACTGAAGCTTATCTGGAAACCGCGCGCAGCCGCATCTCGCTCAGGCGTCACGCGCTTTTAGTGGATTATCACGTACACGATGGCTGCAACGCGCGGACCTGGATTCAATTGCAGGTCGGGGGAACGGCGGGCCAGGGAGTTTTCCTGGATCGTACTCTCACTCGCTTCTATACCTACGCGCCGGGTATGCCGACCAGTCTGGCAGTGGGCTCCGGCAACGAGGAAGCTGCGTTGTCGAGCGGAGTGCAGGTTTTCGAGCCCATGCAAGATGCTCTGCTGTATGTGGAACACAATCAAATGTCGTTCTACACCTGGGGCAATCTCGATTGCTGCCTGCCCGCGGGAGCTACCGAGGCCACGTTTAAGGGGTCGTATCCCAACTTGCAACCAGGTGACGTGCTGATTTTCCAGGAGGTGCTTGGCCCGCAAACTGGAAATGCCGCTGACGCCGACCTGCGGCACCGTTGCGCGGTCAGGCTCACCCAAGTGGCCATCCGAGGCGCGAACGGGCAGCCCCTGGTTGACCCGCTGTTCAGCAACGCTCCGGTGACCGAGATCCAGTGGTCGCAGGACGACGCTCTTCTCTTCCCGGTTTGCGTTTCGTCAACTTATGCCGATGCCAACGGCAACAAAACCACGGTGACCGATGTCAGCGTTGTCTACGGCAACGTCGTGTTAGCCGATCATGGCTTGTCGATCTCGGAAAAAAGTCTGGGCACCGTTCCCCAGCCGCGGATCATGTTGCCGCCGAGTCCGACCGCCGACCGGTGTCAGCTGAGCGCGCCCACTCCTTTGCCGGTACGTTTTCGGCCGCCGCTGCCGGACAGTCCCCTCACGCAGGCGGTTCCGGTCACGATGGCTGGAAGCCCGGTCACGCCGGGCGTGGTCCTTCTGGCAGGAGTGAATCCGGTCAGCTTGACCGACTCCAATGGCGTCGTCTGTCTGATGGTGGGCGCCGCTGACCCACTCGACTGGCCGCAACTGTTCGGCGTGATGGTAACGAAGAATGCAACCACTCCCACCAACTTCGATCTCTCGGTGGTTTACAACCCGCCGGGTGGAGCAGTCGGCATCGGGAAGCAAGTCACGCTGGAGAGTTTTCCTGACCTTTCGTTGACGCCCACTGACCCAAACTACGTCGTTACCCAAATCAATGCTTTGTCGAGATTGATCCAGGTTCCTTCCGGCTATGTTCCACCCAAGACCGCTCCGGCGGGCTTTCCGGCGACACCCACCATGCTCTCCGCGACAGCCGCAGTAAATCTGCAGGACACAAGCAGCCCGGCAGTGACCTATCTGACGGTGCAAGCCACCAGTCCGATTGGCTGGCTGCAGGATTTTGGAGTTTTGGTGAACGGAAGCGAAGAAGATGGAGCTGCTTTTGATCTGGCGATGGTGTACAGCCCGCCTTCGAGCGGGGTAGGTGTACCGGCGCAGGTTATCGTCGAGCAGTTCACCAAGCTGTCTCTGGCCACCATGGGCGGGCTGTTTAACTCGACTTCTCAACTGGTCGTGATGAAGAACCTTGCCCAGGCTCCCGACCCCAGCCTTTCTGCCCATGCTCTACTGAATTTCGATCCCGGCCAAGCAGTGCCGGAAATCTCGCTGGAAGGAACTTTTGAGGGAGCCACAAACCTGTGGAATCCCGAGCAAGACCTGCTGGAGAACACTGAGTCGGACCGAGTCTTCGTAGTTGAGATCGAATCCGACGGTACAGCCACCTTGCGTTTCGGCACGCCCATTGATCCCAATTCGGCTTCAGAGCCAACCAACGGCATGGTGCCGGAGTCAGGCACAACGTTTGTTGCGAACTACCGAATCGGTAACGGGAGCGCGGGGAATGTAGGAGCCGGTAGTCTTTCTCGTCTGGCAGCCGGCGACGCCAGAATCCTAACTTGCACTAACCCGCTCCCCGCCAGCGGAGGCACGGATCCGGAGACCAACGACCAGATTCGGCGCCGTGCACCACAAGCTTTTCTGGCGCAAGAACGATCCGTGACCATGGCGGATTACGAAGCAATTGCAGAAACCAATCCGCAGGTCGAACAAGCCGTGGCTTCGCTGCGCTGGACCGGAAGCTGGTATTCGGTCTTCATCGCAGCGGAACCGCGCGGCGGCGGTAACCTAACTCCAGCTCTACAGAAGACCCTGGAGAGCAATTTAGAACGCTACCGGCTCGCCGGCCGGGATTTGAAGCTGGAATCTCCCCAATATCTTTCCTTGCAGATTACGTTGCAAGTTTGCGTTGATCCGAATTACTTCCAGGCCGACGTGGAACGCGCTCTGTTGCAGGTGCTGGGCAATCAGATTTTGCCGAACGGGCAAAAGGGACTCTTCTATCCCGACAATTTCACCTTTGGACAAACGGTTTACTTGAGTCCGGTGTACGCCGCGGCGCGGTCGGTGGCGGGCGTCGTTTCGGTAACGGCGACCCAGTTCCAGCCGCAGGGAGTGAACTCCAGTCAGTATTTGACTTCGGGACAGATCCCGCTTGGCACCCTGCAAGTGGCGCGATTAGAAAACGATCCCAGTTATCCCGACCACGGTCAGTTGACACTGGTGATGCAGGGCGGAAAGTGATTGGGCAGCTGGTGACGATTCGTAATTGAGTGTCTTGCGAGCGAGCTTATGAGTTGCACGGGAACCTCCGATTGTGGCTGCGGCTGCTGCGCCGGAACCAGCGTTCAGACGCCACAGCCTCGTAGCAATGTATCGGGGCTGGCTTCGATAGCCTATCGAGCGGGCACTTGGGCCAGCTTCAAGGAATCGATGCTGGCCCGGCTCTCCAGCTCCGACTATCCGGTGCTGGCCGGGCTGAAGACCCGCGACGACGACGATTTCACCGTCGCCTTCCTGGACGCTAGCGCTATCGTGCTCGATATCCTGACTTTTTATCAGGAGCGCCTGGCCAACGAAAGCTACCTGCGCACTGCAGGACAACTGCAATCACTGATTGAGCTTTCCAGACTGATCGGCTATCAACCCGCGCCGGGCGTGGCCGCTTCTGCCTATGTCGCTTTCACCTTGAAAGCCGCACCGGGTCAACCTCCGGATCCTTCTACTCCCGCGATCACCATCCCCGAGGGAACACAGGTTCAAAGTGTCCCGGCACAGGGGCAGACCGCGCAGACCTTCGAGACCTCCACCGACATCTCCGCCAAAGCGGATTGGAATGCGCTGCCTCTGCAGACCGGACAGCCTTGGGTACCGGCAACCAACTTGGCGCTTCCGGGCCTCGCAAATCGAGGCAGTAACACAAACGGTATCTATCTCAGCGGCACCTCGACTCAGTTGCAACCCGGGGATGCACTGCTGTTTCTGGGCGCAGAGCGTGAAGCTTGGGACCCCAACCAGGTGGGACCGCCAGTGGAGAAGTGGGCAGTTGTTGTCCTCAACCAGGTGCGCGTGGACACCGCTCGGCAGCTCACCTACGTCTCGTGGGACAGCGAATTGACCCACGCCAGCAGCTTACTTCAACTGCCCGTGTTTTCTCGCTTCATTAAGAAGGAACTTTTCGCTCCTTGGACTACCGTGAAAGTTTTCGCCTTTCGCCAAAAGGCATCGCTCTTCGGTCACAACGCGCCCAACCCGAATCTGTTTGTGAACTTGAACGCGAACCCGGTGGCTCCCATCAATCCCAACCTGATTGATAACAGCGTAACTCCCTGGCAGTGGAAAAACTTCGCGATTTCCCCACCCACCTCGACATCGCCCTTGGTAATTGACTTGGACACGCCCTATCCCAAGGTCGTAGCCGAAAGCTGGTTCGCGCTCACTAGTTTCCAGGTCAGTGGGCAATCGGTCTATCGTTATGCCCAACTCTACAAGGTCCAAAACGCGCACGCCGTGTCCATCTCAAACTTCGGGTTGAGTGGCAAAGTCAGCGAACTCGCGCCCGACTATCAGGATCCTTACATCACTACACCGCTTGCGGGCACTCACGGCGGTTTCTCCCTGCAGGGAACAGAAGTTTGGGCACAGAGCGATCTGTTGCAGGTGGCAGAACAGCCTTTGAACTATCCCCTCTATGGCACCTTACTGGACTTGCAAGATCTGCGACCGGACCTGACGAACGTGCAAGTGGTAGCCCTGTTTGGCAAGCGGCAAAAAATAACTGTAGCCTCGGGGATTTCCGATCTGGTGTTCATTCCTGACGATGGAACGAACTCGATGTCTCTGAACCCGGGAGACACTTTGACTCTGACCGGGCCGCCGCCGCTGAACAGCGATGGATCGTTTCCAGATTGGAGCCAGTCCGCGAACCAGACTTCTCTAAGCGTGGAGGACGCCAACGGAAGAAGCGGGAAGGTTTGGGCCGCGCTCAACCAATTTACCTTGAAGCCGTCGGGCGCAAACGATCCCAACATTAGCGAATATGCGCTGGTGTCGCAGGCGATCGGTGTCCTCACTCCTTATCCTCACACCCAAATCCAACTCATGTCGCCGTTGAGTAACTGCTATGACCGTTATGGCACGAGCGTAAATGCGAATGTAGCTCTGGCCACGAACGGTGGATCGGTGAGCGAGATTTTAGGGAACGGCAGCGCGGCCACGCCCAACCAGAGCTTCACGTTAAGACAGCCGCCGCTCACCTATGTCCAGGCGCCTACGCCCACAGGACGACAAAGCACTCTGCAAGTGAAGGCCAACGGAGTGACCTGGACCGAGGTGCCAAGCCTCTACGGGCAAGGTCCGTCGCAAGCGGTGTTCGCCACCATGAAGCAGTCCGATGGAACCACCGATATTCTCTTCGGTGACGGCGTGGAAGGCGCCACCCTACCCACTGGGCAAAACAATATCCAGGCCAATTATCGAGTCGGGCTGGGTTCGGCGGGAAATGTTGCTGCGAACACCCTGACCACTCTCATCGACCGGCCGCTAGGAGTCAGTGGCGCTACCAACCCGGGAGCCGCTACCGGCGGACAAGACGCAGAGTTGATTGGGGACGTGCGCTCGAACGCTCCTTTGACAGTGCTCACTTTGGGACGGGCGGTCTCGCTCGCAGACTATCAGAACTTCGCCAGCAGCTTTGCCGGGGTTGCCAAAGCCTACGCAGTTTGGATTCCCAGCGGACCGGGCCAGGGAGTGTTCCTGACCGTGGCTGGAGTCAACGGATCTCCCTTGCCTCCGGGAAGTCCCACACTCGTCAATCTGGTGGCCGCGCTACAGAATTACGGCAACCCTCTGATTCCGATTACTGCCGTATCGTTCGTTGAAACTCACTTCGGGCTTTCCGCCGACTTGAAGTATGACCCAGCTTATGACCGGGGGACCGTGAAAGCGCAAGTGTTGCAAGCTCTCTATCAAGCATATGGTTTCGCAGCCAGGACCTTCGGTCAGGGAGTTTCGCAAGACGAGGTCGCAACCGTTATCCAGACCGTGCCGGGCGTGGTTGCCGTGAATGTCAAGCAACTGATTCCTGGGGCCAGCAGCACCGGCGGCGATCTGGGACAGGGCCGCTCGGTGATCCTCTCGCGACGGGTCTATTGGCAGTCCAATCTGATTCTCCTGCTGAGACCTCGGCCGCCTGCTCCGACCCAGATTTATCCCTCGCTGCCGGTGGCCGATCCCAAGGCCATGCCACAGCCGGCGGAGATTCTGGTGTTGGATCCTGACGCAAGCTCGGTGAACCTGGGGGTGATGGCATGAGTTCTCCGGGACAGAGACTTTTCGATCTGCTGCCATCGGTCTATCGAGTGAAGGACTCGCAACTGAGTTTGCTGAGTCCTTCCGACGCAGCCCAACTGCAGCTGTTGCAGAGCACGGATCCTTCGACCCTGACGCCCGCTCAATTGCAACAATTGGTTCAGTTGCAGGCCAAGTCGCGTGGGCCCCTGCAGTCGCTCCTGATGCTGGTTGAGGAGCAGTTGGCGATCCTGGCCGAGGATCTCGACCAGCTCTACGACGACCAGTTCATCGAAACCTGTGCCCCGTGGGTGATTCCTTATATCGGGGATTTGATCGGGTATCAGCCCGTGCATGGAGTAGCTGCTGCAATCGCCAGTCCGCGGGCCGAGGTGGCGCACACCATTTCGTTTCGGCGCCGCAAAGGCACGGTCCTGGTGCTGGAGCAACTGGCTCGCGACGTGACTGGCTGGGGCGCGCACGCGACCGAGTTTTTCAAAGTGTTGGCAGTCGCCCAATCCATGAAGAACATCCGCCCTGACAATCACTACTCACCCGATTTGCGGAACTGGAAGGCCGGAACGTATATGGAAACCGGCTTCGACGCCACCGCCCACAAAATCGATGTCCGCAACATCGGGGTAGAGCGGGGCCGTTACAACATCCAGAACATTGGAATTTTCCTTTGGTCGCTAAACGCCTACAGCCTTACCAAGGTGCCGGCTACCGCAGTCGATGCCAGCGGCCGGTTCTTCCGCTTCAGCCCGCTGGGCGCAGACATGCCGCTGTTCAATAATCCGGTTTCCCAGGGTTCCGATATTACCCAGGCGGCCCAACCGCTGAATGTGCCTGCTCGCCTGCGCCGCCGGGTTTTGTGCCAGGACATTCAAAGCGGGGCCGGCGCTGCATACTACGGCGACAACAAGAGCCTGGCACTGTATCTGAACGGAACCCTGCTAAATCCCTACCAAATCCGGGTGTGCGATCTGTCGGGAGAAGACGGCGCCTGGGGAAACGCTACCGGGGCCGGAAGTCTTATTGTGGCTTCCGTCGATCCCCAGTTAGGCCGCATCGTCCTGGCAAATGCGATTGCGCCACTTCCATCGGTTGGTACACCGGCACCACAACTGCAAGCGTCCTTTTACTACGGCTTCAACGGCGACATGGGAGGAGGAGAATATCCGCGCGAGGATAGTTTCGCAGTGCAAACGGAAACCATGGTCCTTCCGTTTCCCGACAAGCCGGTGGCTCCCAACCCTCCCCGCTATTCGACTCTTCAGGACGCGCTGAATTTCGCCGCCACCGTGAGTGGAGTTGGACAGATCGCGGTCGAAATCGGCGACAGCGAAACTTACCAGCTCAACTCCACGAGTTCTCCCGGCCTGCAAATTAGCGTTCCAGCAGGAGTAACGCTGGAGCTGCGCGCGGCCGATGGCTGCCGGCCAACCTTGGTTTTGGCTGGCGAAATCACAGCATCCGGTGGTGCCAGCAGCATTCTGCACCTGAACGGTCTGTTGATCACTTATGCGCCTCCTTCCGCCGGCGCCCCAATTCCCGCCGCATTGGTTCACGTGCCTAACGCGAGCGCGAACCAACTGGCGCAACTGATATTGAAACACTGCACCCTGGTCCCCGGCTGGGCTTTAACTCCGCATGGCACTCCGCAGTTCGTCGGCCAGCCCGCATTGGTGGCGGAACTGCCAAGCTTGCAAGTGGTCATTCAAAATTGCGTCGTGGGGGCGATCCAGATACACCCGCTGGCGACGTCAAGTCTTTCCGACAGCATCGTGGACGCATGCTCCCCGACGAGAGTGGCTTATGCCGCGCTTGACGGCAGCAGTGGAGGCGGAAGCCTGACGATGCAGAGCTGCACGGTGGTAGGGAAGCTCCACGCTACCCTGCTCGGCTTGGTGTCGGACAGTATCGTGTGGGCCTGGTTGGCCCAGAACGATACTTGGTCGGCAGCTCTCTGGTCCGACCGCAAGCAGCAGGGCTGCGTGCGCTTCAGCTATTTGCCAGCCGGCCCGCTCGTACCCCGGCAGTTCGAGTGCGTCGAACAAGCCCAAGGTGCGCCGCAACCGTTGTTCTACTCTTTGCGCTATGGCGATCCGGGGTATGGAAAGCTCTGGCCATCGACGGATGACTCAATACGCCGCGGGGCCGAAGACGGTGGCGAGATGGGAGCTTTCCACTTCGTGCTGGCGCCGTTACGCGAGACCGATCTCCTGACTCGCCTGCGCGAGTATCTTCCGGTCGGTCTGGAATTCGGCATTTCTTATCAAACTTGAAGGAAGCCCAATATGAGTTTCGACAAAAGCCGTTCCACGTTTCGTGCTTGGCGCGATTATTTCGGCGTAGTGATGCAGCAGGGCCGGGTCCAGCTGGATTCCGACTGGAATGAATGGCTGGCGGAATTCGCGCGACGCATTCAGGCCGGAACTCTGGACATCCTAGGAGTATCAGGAGTCCCGTCTACTACGCCCTTCGGATTCAGGATCACGGCCACGAACGCGCCCAGCATCGCCATTGGGGCGGGACGAATTTATGTGGATGGGATTCTTGCCGAAAACCATGGACCGATGTCTTCCCCTTCGCCGCAATGGGATCCCGCGTTGGCCGAATGGTCACAGGCCCCGCAAATACTGGGCGTTGCGGAAGTGGACCTGGATTATGCCACCCAGCAGCCTTATTACCCTTCACCTCCGCCCATTACTGGAAGCGGGCCGTTCCTGGTGTACCTCGATGTGTGGCAGCGAGACATAACCTACCTGCAGGATCCCGACCTGGTGGAAAAGGCGGTAGGGGTCGATACCACGGGCCGTCTGCAAACCGTCTGGCAGGTGAAGCTGCTGGACGTTAGCACGGTCAAAACCATTGCCGGCAATGTAACTGGTGCCACCCCGGATTCGGCGATCCAGAGTTGGGAAAACGTGATCCAGCCCTCGCCTAGCCGGCTCAGCACTGGTGTGGTGCAGCTAGCCGCTCCTGGACCGTGCGCGGTCAATCCCGCCACCGGCTATACCGGCCTGGAGAACCAGTTTTATCGCGTCCAAATCCATCAGGGCGGAGGGTTTGCCGGCGCCACGCCGGTGGCAACATTCAAATGGTCGCGCGACAATGCCTCGGTAGCAACGGCGGTCACCGCTATCACCACGCCCTTTATCAACTCGGCCGGTAAGAGCGCCAGTCAGCTTACGTTGCAAAGCATGGGACGCGACCAGGTGCTGGGTTTCAATATCGGAGATTGGATAGAAATCACCAATGACTATCTGGAATTGAGCGGCCAAGGTGGAGAGTTGCATAGCATCGTCGATCTGGACGCTACCGCCAAAACCCTTACCCTGGACTCGCCCATAGTCGCCACTAATTTCGGCAACGGCGCCCAACCCTACCCGAACATCCGCATCCAGCGGTGGGACCAGGCAGGCAAGGTGTTGCAGAGCGACGGTACCCTTTGGGTGGATCTGGACGCCATCAGCTCCGGCGCGGCTAACGGCCGCCAAGGCATTCCTATTCCGCCACCCGGGACCAATCTCATCCTGGAAAACGGGATTACGGTTACTTTCAGTCTGGGACCAGACCCTTCGGGAAACGGATTTCGCGCCGGAGATTTCTGGACCTTCGCTGCCCGCACCGCCGACGGCTCAGTGGAGACGCTTACAGCTGCTGCGCCTTTCGGTATCCACCACCACTATTGCCGTCTGAGTGTCGTTACTTTCTCCGGCACGGCAACGGCTTCCGATTGCCGCCGGCTTTTTCCGCCCTTGGCGAATCCTGCGATCCATGTCAGCAGCGTTTACCTTGGGGGTTCCCTGATCCTGAACGATGGCGTCAGTACGATTCAAAACCTAGTTAACGGTATCAACGTACTCTGCGATGCTCCGGTCGACCCCGCAATTGTCACCCAGCCTGCACAACTTAATAGTCCTATTTGTTCAGTTACCGTCGACCTTCCTGCCCCGGCTGCAAACGGCGGGGGATTCAGTGCTCTCAGACTTCCAGCGACAGTCAGCGTGGGCACGTCTAAAGTAGCTCCTTCGACCACCAATACCATCAACTGGACGCCGACCTTCCCCAGCGGTACGGCCCAAACCGCACTGGAGGCTCAATTCCCCATAAATGGTCCACCGGTATTAGCGCACCTCACCCTGAAGGGCAGCTCCATTTGGGCGCTAGGCAACCCCAACATGCATTTGAACGGGGCCGTGGCGGAAGGCGGCGGCGGTGACGGCCGCGCCTCGGCCGACTTCACCATGTGGTTCTGGCTTACATCCCAACCACCCGTGACCTTGTCGGCTACTAGCCTGGCTTTCACCACTCCCCAGAACGTAGGGACGACCAGTGCCGCGCAGTCCGTTACTCTGACAAACAACAGCAGCGCGGCGGTAACCATCAAAGGCATTGCGGCGACTGGCGACTTTGCCGTAAGCGCCAACACCTGCGGTGCGACCGTAGCCGCAGGCGCGAACTGCACGATCAGTGTGACCTTCACCCCGACGGCTACCGGCACGCGGACCGGCCAAATCAGCATTAGCGAAAGCGCCGACAGTAGTCCGCTGCTGATTGCGTTGACCGGCACCGGTATCGCGCCTCAGTTGACTCTTTCGCCGCCCAGCTTGAACTTCGGAGTACAAGCGGTCGGCACCCTCAGCGCGCAGCAAACCCTGACCCTCAACAGCGCCGGCAGTTCGCAAGTGTCCATCTCTTCCATCACCATAACGAGCACCAGCGGAGCGCAGGGCGACTATTCGCAGACCAGCAACTGCGTTGTCGCCGGCGGCAGTGGAACCCTGCAACCAGGCCAGCAATGTACGATCGAGGTGCAGTTCAAGCCCACCGTGGTCGGAGCTCGGGCCGCCCAATTGGTGATCGCACACGACGCTCCCAGCAGTCCGCTCATCGTCCCGCTGACCGGCTCGGGAATCCCCGGTGTACCGGCAGTCAATGCTTCCGCCACCAGCCTGGCCTTTGGAACCGTGGTGATCGGCGGAAGCGGGTCTACTGGTCCTGACCCTGAGCAACAGCGGCAATGCTCAGCTGACGATCACCGGTATTACGATTACCGGCGCCAACGCAGCTAGCTTTTCGCAAAGCAGCACCTGCGGCAGCTTACAACCCAATCAATCCTGCACCATCAGTGTTACGTTCAAGCCCGCGGCCGCCGGAGCCGAGACCGCCCAATTAGTAATCAGCCACAATGCCGCGGGGAGTCCGCTTAACGTTCCCCTGAGCGGCAGCGGCCAGGCCAAGAAGGTCGTTATTTTGGACAAAATAGCCGACAAGGTGACAGACGTAATCAAGACAACTGACACGGTCAAGACAGTAGAGGTTAAGACGACCGATAAGCTGCAGGACGTCAAGACTACGGACTTCGTCAAGGGGGCTTCTCTTGAGACTCCGGCCAAAGGTGCGCCAGAGGCAGCAACGGAAGCCGGGACACAGAAGGCGTTTATCAGTCCTGAAGAACGCCCAGCGGTCGGCCCGCCGGCCTCAGGCCAAGCTGAGAATGAGCCACCCACGGAAGAACCAAAAAAGGAGTGAGACCTGAGACCGGTTCCTCATGATTGTCATCGTCGCTAATCGCTGGGACCAAACCGCGAAGGCCCTGGCTGCGCGCTGGATGGATCACCACGTTGCGGTGCTGACCGCACAGGATCTGTCAGTACGGGGCTGGCGTCAGTCTCTAAGCGGTACAAGTCGCTGCACCGCAGTGGTGGGAGGCCAGCGGGTTGCGCAGGACGAAATCTCCGGTGTCCTAACCCTTCTGCCTTGCATTATGGAGCAAGACCTGGCTGAAATCCGACCGCAGGATCGCCCCTATGTCGCGACTGAGATGACCGCCTTTCTGTTGTATTGGCTCTCGCGTCTCAGCCTGCGCTGCCCGGTGCTTAACCGGCCTACGCCGATGTGCCTTTCCGGACCGTACTGGCGGCGGGAAAAATGGACCCAGGTTGCAGCTCAAGCCGGAATTCCAGTGCAGCCTGTGCGCCGGCTAGTGGCTCAGCCTGATTCCGTGGCTGAGGAGGAATCCACGCCCAATCTCACTGTTGTAACTGTGATTGGCAAATGTGTGTTCGGCGAGACTGACCCCGGTTTGCGGCAACACGCCCGATATCTGGCTGACTTGGCTGGAGTCGAATTGCTTGCGGTGCAATTTTCCAGCCCTGAGCACGACGCCTGTTTCGTCAGCTCCAGTATTTCTCCGGATCTATCTGACACCAGATTTGCAGACGCTGTGCTGGAGTATCTGGGCGGCGGACAGGCGAAATACGCGTGATGGATACAGGAAAAATTCTGCTGTGGGGTCCTTCGGCGGACCCACCGCTTGCCGCGGTGCGCGATGCGCTGCGGAGAAACGGCAGTCCGGTAACTGTGATCGACCAGCGGGCCGTCCTCGATACCGAGGTCGAGTTGGTAGCGGATACCAGTGTGCAAGGGCGGCTGCGCATCAAGGACCAGACTGTCGACCTGGGGGCGGTGAAAGCGATCTATCTTCGTCCCCACGACTCGCGCGAGTTACCTAACGTTGCCCAGGCCGGTCCGCAGAGTGAATTATGGCGCCATGCTCTTGCGCTCCAGGACATCCTGCTTTCCTGGGCGGACCTGACGTCGGCGCTGGTGCTGAACCGGCCGGGCGCCATGGCGGCGAATAGCTCAAAACCTTATCAGGCGGCGTGGATTGAGTCGTTGGGGTTCCTCATTCCGGATACCTTACTCACAACGGATCCCGACGTTGCGTTGGAGTTCTGGAGACGACATGGCCAAGTCATTTACAAGTCGGTGAGCGGGATTCGCAGCATCGTGTCGCGTCTGACTCCCGAACATATGGAGAGGCTCGACGATATCGCTTCGTGTCCAACCCAGTTCCAGGAATATATCCCCGGCACCGAATACCGAGTGCATGTTGTCAGGGATGAAGTTTTTGCCTGCAAGATCGTCTCCAACGCGGATGATTACCGGTATTCCAGCGAAGCGGTCGACATGCAAGCTTGCCAACTGCCGGGCGAAGTCGCCGCGTTGTGCAAGACACTGACCCGGTCGATGGGACTGTTACTGTCGGGCCTCGACCTGCGGTGTACGCCGGAGGGCAACTGGTATTGTTTTGAGGTCAATTCCTCTCCAGGGTTTACCTGCTTTGACCCGCTGACCGGGCAGCTCGTGACAGAAGCCGTCGCTCGCCTGCTGGCGTCCGGTGGCGAGCACGGCGATTGGGAAACCTGCGAACATCCTGCGCCAAAACAGGAGGTCCGTTGTGTGGAAGATCTTGAGGTCCGGCTATTGTCATGAGCCGTTCGGAGGGGGCTCCACTAATAAATTAGAAAGCTTGGCCAACTCTGAGCCAACATGGCAGCATCTTCAAACCCTTAGGGATATTTCACCAGAACAGAGAGGTGTGCATGGCCAGCCTGGCGCCGGTTCATTCCGTACAGTTTTATGATGATCATCAGGCCTTGATTGACAGGCTATGCGGAGTGGTTTGTTCCGGCCTTCTTATCGGCAATTCCGTACTAATCATCTCCACCGCGGCCCATCGTTTGCAATTGATAAAGGAGCTGGAAAGACTGGAAGTTGATGTTCGGAATTATGCCAGAGCGGGTCGTTTCGCCATGTGCGACGCGGAAGAGATGTTGGCCATGTTTATGGTGGATGGGTCACCCGATACCAAGCTGTTCATGGCTTCCATGGGCAGACTCTTGGTTGACTCAAAGAAGGCTGCCAGCAGCAAGGAACAGGGTCTTACCGTATTTGGCGAGATGGTTGCGATCCTTTGGGAGGATGGCAACAAGTCCGGAGCCCTCGCCCTGGAGACGCTCTGGAACGATGTCATGAGCGAAAAAGCGTTTCACCTGCACTGCGCCTACCCTCGCAGGCTGTTCGAAGATCAAGCGGACTTCGCGGACATCTGCGGAGCGCATTCGCACATTCTCGGATCAGCTCCCGCAATGTAGTCCGCCGAACTCGCTCTATGGACTGCGCAGGTCCTGTGCCGCTTCCAGGCACTGCTCGCCGCGTGCGTATTCGCCCAAAGCACGATACGCATAACCCATATTCTCCAGCGCCGGCACCCGCACACGAGCGGCTGCGCGACCGTAGGTTTCGGTAACATCTAAAGCTTTCTGGTATTGCGCAATGGCTTCCCGTAAATTGCCGCGCTGCTGCTCGGCGTAACCCAGGAACAGATAGGCTGTGGCACCGGCGGGATGCATGGCAATCGCGGTCTGAAAATGGGGGATGGCGGCATCCGGATTTTCCCGCCGCAACAGGGCTTGTCCTAGATAGGTCTCCGCTTGGTAATTGCCAGGTGTGACCTGCGCCGCATGGGACCAGAGCGTGACGTCGTCTTTCCAGTAACCAATCTGGCGATGCGTAAGCGCCGCCAATACCACCAAGATAGCAATGCTCACAATGATCAGAACCATGCCAGAAAGATCTTTTTCTGCAGGGGGCGTCCCGGATTTCAAGTACTCTTCCCTGCTGAGTCGGTTGGGCAACAAATCCGCGACGCCCCAGCAAATCATGATAAACAGTCCGATAAAGGGTAGATAGGCATAACGGTCAGCCATACCTTGGTCGCCCACCTGTACCAGACCAATCATGGGCACCGATGTTCCCAAGAACCAAAACCAACCGACCAGCAAATAGCGGCGCCGTCGCATGACGATAACCAGCGCCGTCACCGCAAGCAAGAAAAGAGCGCTTGCCACTACTTGCAAAGTGCTCAACGATCCCGCTGGATAAGGATAAAAGGCCGACAGGCGGACCGGCCAAACTGCCTTTCCTATATATAGAACGTATGACACAATCGCGTTTTCGATGCGGGTGGCAAGCTGGTGCGAGTTCAGAGGATTGATCGCGCCTCCAGCCTGCTGCGCTTTCATGGTGATGACGGCACTGGCGCCAGACAGGAGGAGCAACGGTACTTTCTCTAGTATCAGCCAGGAAAGTTTTCGCGGCGGAATATCGGCTACCGTTGCAGTGATCCCCCAAGTAGGTTCTCGACTTACAGCGAACATCCTTTGCAGTGGCCAGTAATCCCATAGCAGGAGAACAAACGGCAGCGTGATCACCTGCGGTTTAGACATCAACCCTAAAGCAAACAACAGGGCGACTACGCAGGTATCGCTGGACGCGAGGGTGAACCGCATACCAGCAATAGGCTGCGAGCGCCAGCAGGAAGAACAACATGCTCAGTACATTCTTGCGCTCGGCAATCCACACGACTGATTCGACGTTGATGGGATGGAGAGCGAAGAGGGCCGCCGCCATGGCGCTGCGGCCAAGGTATCCCGTCGCGCGCAGCAAAACCCAGAACAGCAGCACGGCGTCCAGCCCATGCAGCAGCACATTCATGTTGTGATGGCGGCCAGGATTCAGGTGAAAGAACTCACAATCCAAAGCATGGGAGAGCCAAGTCACGGGATGCCAGTTCGACACATAGTAGGTAGTGAACGCCCATTTCACGCCGTCCCAGTCCAGACCGTACTTGATGTGCAAGTTGTCGGTAAGGTAGGCCGCGTCGTCGACGTCCGCGAAGTCGTAACGGTTCACGGGTGAGTAAAGTGCGATGGTAACGATTACGAGGGCGAGAGCTATAAGGGACGCGCGAATGGGTTGCGAACGGGGCTTAGCGGCGGGCGGCGATTGGATTTCATTTTCAGGGTTCCGCATGTCGATGTCCTGCCTCGCGCAGCACCGCCAAAAATTCTATTGCCTCTCCACCCGAGAGGTAGTTCAAAAATCTTTGAGATACCTCAGGAGCTAATTAAGAACTCCGTCGTCCCTACGCGGACCGTGCCGTAACCTCCGTCGCTGCGATGCGGCCCAGAATTCAGATCTCGATGAGCTCTTTGGTGACCGGCGTCAGCACCTGGCAACCTCGCGCGGTGACCACCACCATGTCCTCAATGCGAATGCCCCCTTTGCCCGGCACGTAGATACCCGGTTCAATCGTGATCACCATGCCCGCTTCCAAGCGTTCCTCCTGCAGCTTACCCAACCGCGGCGGCTCGTGAATCTCCAGCCCCACTCCGTGTCCGGTAGAGTGAGTGAAGAACTTATCCAGCCTGGCCTTGCGCAGCACTTCACGCGCAGCCTGGTCTACCTCACCAGCGGTTGTGCCCGGCCTTACCGCGGCAATTCCCGCTAACTGCGCTGCCAAGACGGCTTCATACCAGCGGCGCTCTTCCCGGCTCACCGACCCCACATGCACGGTCCGAGTCATGTCTGAGCAATAACCACGCAGCACAACACCGGAATCTACCACCACGAATCCGCGCTTCGGTATCGCCTGGCCGGAGGCGCGTCCGTGGGGCAACGCCGAGCGCTTGCCGCCAGCGACGATGGTGTCGAACGACATGCCATCCGCGCCCGCTTGGCGCGCGGCGAACTCCAAACCACCGGCGACCTCCGACTCCTTGACTCCAGGGCGAATCGATCGCACGGCCTGCTCATAGACCGATGCTCCCATCTTTACTGCATCACGGATGATGCGCAGCTCGTCGGCATCCTTCCGCATTCGCTGACGCATGATGAGGCCTGAGGTCGGCTTCCACGTGGTTTTCTTGTGGACCAGCTTGCGCATCTCTGCACCGGCCACAACCGTCGTGTGATCAGCCTCGAAACCCAGCTCGGCTGACTTTAGCTGGCCAAAAAACTTAGCAGCTTCGTTCAGAAGCGGCCCCTTGGTGATAACGATTCGTGCTCCCTGTACCTCCTCATGCGCTTGCTCGGTGTAGCGTCCGTCGGTGAAGAAAACGCGACTTCCTCCTAGAAAAAGCAGTAGCCCATTGCTCCCGGTGTAGCCGCACAGATAGCGCAGGTTCGCGGGATGCGTAACTACAAACCCGTCGAGGTCATCGTCGGCCAGGGTTTGCTGAAACTCGTTTTGGCGGGATCGATAGTTCATGCTTATCTCCGGCCCCCGTCGGGCTGCGAAGCGCGGTCCGGATTATCTAAAACTGGGTTACCTTAACGGTATCCGATGTTTGCTTATCAGCGCGGTAGATGTGTTGATGTCCCGGGCGATGCGCCACTGCGTCAGCGCGTACAAAGTACGTTCCCGGACCCGGACTCGATCCAAACGGAATCACCGGACTAGTGGTCTGAGCGGCCAGCTTAAAGTGTTGGTACCCTAAGGAGGTCGCACGACCAATCTTATTTACGGCAACGATAACCACGGTCAGATCAAAATCGTTTGCGGTTTGATTGGTCACTATGGCGGAGCCGGAGATGGCAGTGCCATGAACCCCGGGGGGCTCCTTCCAGTCGATGCTCAGCCCGGCGATCACCTGAATAATGAGGTCGCGCTGCACTTGCATCTTCGGAACACTGTAATCAACAACTACCAGCGTGACGTGGTAATCCCCCGGAGTCGTGGGCACGCCGGAGATCTTGCCGGAATGCGGATGCAGGGTCAGCCCCGGGGGGAGACTGCCACCCTCCACATGCCAGGTGTAAGGCAACGATCCGCCGCTGGCCACCAAAGGCAACGTGTAGTTCGATCCCAAAATGGCGGTCTGCTGCGGCAAAGCAGGAATCTGCAGCGCCTGGCCAAACGCCACAGTGGTCGCAAGCCACAGAAGCACAACCGAAGCTGCCAGCGGAACGCGCATGGTGGAACATTATAGAGTCTCGGCGACAGTAGCCGTTGCGCAAACGCGTTCAGAATCATGTATCGCGCGAAATGGTTTCGGATTAGCTGTGCCAGGTGGAGCGCGCTTCAAGCGCCGACTTTGCGCGGTCAAAATACAACCCTACTGGATGCTGTCGCTCAGCGGCTCGCCCCAGGACTCGCGCCAGGTTCCAAACGTCTCTTCGCAGGAATCGCAGTACCACTCCGGGCTGTCTGGCCGGATACAACATCCTCCCAAGACGTATCCTTCCGGACCGAGGTCCCGGGGTGCCTCCGAGGGCAGACGCCCATAGGCGATCTTCTTTACGTCTTCGTTGCTGTTGCACCTGGGACAGGTGGGAGGACGGTGGTGCTTCATGTCTCAATGATTCTATCGCGGAGCGACAGCCGTCAAGCTGCGCTTGTCTGTCTTGCCTGTGATAGTACGGGGCAGGCTGTCGACAAAAGTAAAGGTCCGCGGAATCTTATGCGGTTCCAACAACTCGCGGCACGCCGAGCGTAGCCTGCCCTCATCGACCGCGGCCCCCGATTTGCGCTGCAAGAAAGCATGCAGTCGGACGCCATGCTTGGAATCGGGCAGGGCGATGACCGCAGCTTCTTCTACTCCTTCGACCCGCTCCAATGCGTTCTCGACCTCTGCTGGGTATACCTTTTCGCCGCCAATCTTTACCATCTCGTCCGCGCGCCCTGCAAGATAAAGATATCCCTCCGCATCAAAGAATCCTTTATCCCCAGTATGGTAAACGCCCTTTCGCAGCTTGCGTGCGGTGCCCTCCGGGTCGTTAAGGTAGCCGAGCATTACATTCGGGCCTTCAACGCATACCTCGCCAATCTCTCCGACCGGGCAAATACCGTCGTCTTCTCCACGGATGGTGACTTTCAGATTCGGCAGCGGACGGCCCACGCTGGCGGGGATGGTTGGTTTCGGGAATGTTTAGCGAGATGACAGGCGCGACCTCGGTCACACCGTACCCGGGAAGGATGGGGTGTCCAAAGCGGTCGGTAAACTCACGCTCCGTGGTTTCCGGAAGGCGCTCGGCTCCCGCGATGCAAAGCCAGAGCGAACTGGCATCACACGGTGTGGGATCGAGAGCCAGCAAACGATACTGGCTGGGCACGGCCACCAGACACGTCACGCGATGCCGTTCAATGGCGTCCAATACCGCTCTTGGAGTGAAGCGTTCCAGCACAACCACGGTCGATCCGGCCATCAGCGGCAACAGGATAGTTACGTTCAAACCGTAAGCATGAAAGAGTGGCAAAATCGCGAGCATCACCTGTCGGTCGTCAAAACCTGTGGCCGCCATGCAGCCTTCCGCGTTGGTGATGACATTTTCATCGCTCAGGGCTACGGCCTTCGGCCGCCCCGTGGTACCGGAGGTATAGAGCAGGACAGCCGCTTCCCCTTCTCGCGACTGCAGACCAAACTCTGGCGCGGACGCATAAGCAGTATCGATGAGAACGTACGGTACGCCGGCCTCGGCCAGACGCGGTGCCAAATCCTCTGAGGTAAACACGGTGGACAATTTCGCCTCGGCAAACATCAACTGCAGCAGCGGGAGCGGAGCTAAAGTGGGCAGCACGGCAGCCGTTTTACCCGCTCATAGCGCTCCTAGCACCTGCGGCGGGAAATGAAGCGAGTTAGGAAGGAAGATCCCAACATTGCCCGCAGGAGCTCGCCTGGAGACATTGGCGGCAGCCGATTGGGTGCGCCTTACCAACTCGCCGAAGGAGATCTGCTCCGCTCCAGCGATCAAAGCGGCGCGATCAGGATAACGCTCCGCCGTCTTCCGGACTGCCCTGACAATGGCACTCGTGCTCATGCTTCACCTGCAAGACCAGATTCAAGACAACGCCGCACGCGAGTGTAGCACTTCAACCAATCGCCAGTTTGTGAGATCGTTTTCAGAGAAATTGTTCGGGCGTGGTTCGATCGGGCCAGCGCCAGGGCAGCAATGGCCGTTATGCTCTGCTTGTGCTTTTAGCGCGTGAGGGAGCTCGCTATTTCGAGTTGTAGGAATATTCGAGTTGACGCATGGCGTCGCGTGCGGCTTCGCGAGCAAGGCGTTCCGTCTGTGAATACGTACTATGCCGACAACCCGCGCGACTCGCTTCACTGCTTGATTCCTGATTGACGTAATCGGTGTCGACCATTAACAGGTCGGGGTCGGCGATGTGCACTGAGGCAGCCTGCAACTGGTTGGCGGCAATCTGTAGCCTCACCTGCTGCGCCGCCAGGCGCGAAGCAAGCCCTGCCATGTGGACTGCAATTCGCTGATTCACTTCGTCAGGCACACTCACTTGGATAGAGATTGGAGCTGGACCAGATCCTGAGTTGGCGCGCACCACCTTGTCGCGCATCCTCATGGCATCCCGGCGGGCACGTTCCGCTTCCCGCACGGCGGTAGCGCGAGCACATTGGGCGGCAAGGTCTCTTTTAGCCATCTGCTCGGCCGCTCGTGCTTCCATGGCGCCAATGGGCACATTCATTTCAGCCAATAATTGGGCCTCTTCGGGATATCCCGGACGGAGGCGGGTGTGGATCTTCGCCATCGCAGAAGCGGCTGACCCGGAATGGTCGTTCTGCTTCGCCATGGCGTCCAGGTGCTCGGTGTGCAACACCGAAAGATGCTGCAAGCATCGAAAGCCGTGGGAGAATCCTGCGAAGGTCGCTATGATAGCCAAGGCCGCAACCAGGTATCTGCGCTCCATACTGCCTCCTCATACCCGTTAAGACGTGAAACCAACCGGACGGTTAGAGAGTTTGTGACTAACCGCAGTTACGCCTGCATTGTGCTCACAAGGTACACGTCGAAGGCCATCGTGCACCCTCCGTAAGTGACTGTGGAATATGTAGTTGCCGGTGACGAAGGCTCTCTCTTGCCGAGCCCGACGTCCAATTTCAGAATGGGTTGTCCGCTGGCGGACAACGGGTGAGGGGTTGTCCGGCGGTTGCCTGCGAGTTCTTAGGCTGGCGGTAAGCTATCTTGGGGCTCGGGGAAAAAGCCGATGGCGAAAGCTGAAAAGCCACTAGCGAACAGCCGACCGCGGCCGGTCCTCAGCCGGTGGCACGCGAAGCTGCACACCAGGCTTGGGCTGCGTGCAGATGCTTCTGGCGGGAGTCGAGGTGGGCGCGACAACTCGTGGCCGACTGCTGCATCGTGGCCAACTCATTGCGTAGACGGATGAGGTTGGCGCGATAGTGAGACAACTCCTCGCGAGTTTCAGGTTCTTCGCTCTTCTCTAGCTGCCCGTCGAGTAAAGCGCCAACCGATTGCAAAGTGCGCTCCACGTGCAGCAACGCCTCGACCTCTTCGTCCGTACCCATCACCGGAGCTCCGGAGAAGCGCTCGAAGAACTGCCTGAACTGGGCATTGGCTCGGCGCAGCAACTCCAGACTCTCATTGTTATTTAGGCGTCCCATACGCTGTTGTGACCTCCTTCCCCGGTTGGCTCGGCCGGCGCCGACGGCACTGAATCCGCTCCGGGCTGCAGTTGCCTCTTGGCCTGTATCCAGCAGTCCCGCACCTCAGACAGGAAACGAATTTGCTGCTGCATCAGATCGCAGGAGCTTCGCATCTGGGCTTCCAGTAGCTTTGCCCGGATCAGGTTGTAGAATTGTTCGAACTGCTTGGCGGCGGTGCCTCCGCGCTCGAAGTCCAGGGTGCCTTGCAGTTGCTGCAGCACCATGAGCGCGTGTCCTACCTGTGCCGAGCGGGTCTCGATGTCGCCCTTCTTGATCGCCAGCAAGGCGCGCCGCATGTCCTCGATGGCGGAATCATAGAGGAGCACCACCAGTTCAATCGGGGTTGCTCCCCGTACGGCACTGTCCTGATACATCTGCCTGGGATCGACAATGGTTTTCATAGGGCCTTCTAGCTGCTACTGCTACTTGATGTGCTCGAGGGCAGGCTACCCAACTGCGCCGCCACCTGCTGCATCTGTGCGGGGTATTGTTGTAGTAGTGCACTCAGGTTGCTGTACTGGGTGGTCAACTGCTGCTGCACCGCTGTCATGCGCACTTCGAAATCGCTGATCTGCTGAGTTAGGCTGTTGTTCGTCTGGTTCAGACCGTTAATATCGGCCGCCACCAAGCCCACGGTGGGATCCGTCATCTTCAGCAATTGGGTGCCTACGGTTTGACCCCAGCCCACGGGCGACGTGGACGTGAAAAACTTCTGTACATCGGAGTAATTGCTGCTGAGTGCAGTACTGAGAGCGGAGGAGTTAATTTGCAGGGTGCCGTCATCCTGCATCTCGATGCCCATCGATTGCAGGTTGTTGTAGATGCCTCCGCCATTGGCGGCAGTCGACGCGATTCCCAGCAGCTGACTCTGCAGGGTACGTAACATGCTGTCGCCGGCCAGCACCCCCTCGTTGCCATCGGAGCCCACCGTGTACTGACTGTTGATGGAGCCGATAACGGCGTTGTAGGCGGTCACGAAGGTCTGAATCGCCGTCGCGGCGTCGGTGGTGTCGGGCTGTACGCTGATCAGTACGGAAGTGTTCGCATCGGCGGCGCCCAGGCTGAGCGTCACCCCGGGAATCGATCCGGTAACCGTGTTGCTGGCGCTGTCCACCGGCACTCCATCAACCGTCAGTGCGGCGTCCTGGCCGATCGCGCTGGTGAAATTCGTTGCCGTGCTGCTTACTGTGAGATTGCCGTTCGCCCCCGAGGTGTTGCTGGTCAAAACCAGGCGCGATCCCTTGGAATCGCTGACGACGCTGGCGCTGACCCCGTAGCCGCCGTTGGTGATGGCAGTCGCCGCCTGCTGCAAAGTGGTCGCGGTGGACGGAATATTAATGGTGTCGGTCTTCAGGGGGTTAGCCGGGTCGTCGTAGGCGACGTTGATAGTCGCCCCTGCCAGGGATGTGCCCGAGGGAATGTAATCGGAATAGCTGCTGGAGATGGTCGCCAGCTTGCTGACCGTGACTGTATGCGTGCCCGCTACCGCCGTGCTGTCGGCACTGGCCGAAACCAGCGCGTCATTGCTGGACGCGGCGGTGTTCTGGGTGAATACGCCAGTGAAGTCCTTCAGAGCGTTTACGCTGTCGTAGAGCGCGGTCATCTGGCCGCTGATGGTGGTCAACGCACTGGTCTGGGAGGCAATCCTGGTCTGCTGCTGTTGCAGCACGGCTTCGGGCTGGCGCTCAACTTGCATCAGCTCATTGACCACGGTGCCAACGTCAATCCCTGAAGTCTTGCCGCTGAAAGCATCGTTCACATTGCCGAGGATGCTGTTGATGGTGCTGCCATAAAGGCTGGAAGTACTCATGATTGAGCCACGGCTCCTTTCCCGACAAGCGTCTTAACTTCCGTGCCCGCCACCTCCGCTCCGGAAAACTTGCGGGGAGAGAAGGGGGACCCGAAGGCCCCACCTTCTCCCCCGTGCAACCTGGACTCTGCCGGAAGGAGCGGCTGGTTATCCGCCACCGGCAGAGCGGGAAGACTACTGGAGCAGCTTGAGCACGCTCTGCTGCATCTGGTTAGCCTGCGCCAGGGCGGAAATACCCGTCTGGCTCAGGATCTGGTACTTGGTCAGGTTGGCCACCGTCTGGGTAATGTCTGCCGACTGAATGCCATCTTGCGCGGCCGACAGGTTCTGCGTCTGGTTAGCCATGACGTTGCCGGCTGCCTGTAGCCGGTTGGTGCCCGCGCCGATGGAACCGCGCAAAGCAGCGACCTGCGAAATCGCGTTGTTAATGTCGGTCAGAGCCGCCTGGGCGGTTCCCGCCGTCTGCAAATTGTCGTTGGAAATGCTGATGCCGTTCATGTTGCTGCTGTCGAAGGTGCCCAGAGTTACCCCGATGGTGCTGCTGCCCGCAGTTGTCGAGTCGCTCAGGTACACGTCCATGGTGCTGGAGTTGGTGGTGTTGGTAAGCGTTTCCGCCGCAGCGTCGGTACCGATCTTGAGGGTGTTGGTGGCGCCGGCGCTGGCCAGCGGATCAGTCGCAGTGCCCCGATTCTGGGTGTCGGTGACCACCAGGTTGCCGGTATTGTCCAGGGTGGCGATGAGGCCCTTGCCCGAACTGTTGACGTCGTTGATCAGATCGCCCACGGTGGCATCGCCGGTGAAGGTTGCTGTCGTGTAAGCAGGCGTTGCCAGCGTGGTATCCCAATACTTGACCGAAAGGTCGCCGCTGATGGTGGTGGCGGTTCCGGCAGGGGTCGTCACCGCAGTGGTGAGCTGGTTGTTGTTCGTCGATCCGCCCTGGAAGATGGCCGAGCCGTTATAGGTGGTGTTGGTGCCGATACGGTCGATTTCAGCCTTGATCGACTGAAATTCCGAATCCAGCGCCTCGCGTTGCGAGCCGTCGTTGACAGTTCCGTTGGCCGACTCGGTGGCCAGGGTGACGGCGCGATTCAAAAGCGTCGTAACCTGCGACAGTGCGCCATCGGCCACTTGTAGTTTGCCGACGCCTTCATTGGCGTTCATGGCCGACTGGGTAAGGGCGGTGACGTTGGCTTGCAAGCCATCGGCAATAGCCAGACCGGCGGCATCGTCGGCTCCGGTGTTGATACGCGAGCCCGAAGCCAGCTGCTCCAGGGTTTTCTGCAGGTTCGCCTGGGTGATGGACAACTGGTTCTGGGCGGCAAGGGATGGAATGTTATTCAGAATACTGATTGCCATGGGATAGCTCCTCTCTCATGGTTCCACCTTGCCCAAACTCAACGTGAGTTCGTTCCCGCAGGTGCGCTGCCGGGTTTTTTCTGACCGGCGGAACCTTCTGCCTTTTCACCCACTTCATCGGCCCGTTATCCCGATGCTTTAATTCCGGTGCAATCTTCCCCGGCAAAGAAAACGGGCTTCAGCCCTCCCATCCGCAGCATTAGAGCCCTCTCATGCCCAGCAACCGAGCCCTTGACTCCCATGGATGATTTGCAGGCGGTCTGCCAACATCAGCTCAAGCACCCGGCAAATTTTGCCGATGGGTTGGCTGATGTACCCCCGGGCGGAGGAGTCTCTTATGATTCAGCTCACCCGCTTGAACAATTCGCATTTAGCCGTCAACTGCGACCTCATCAAATATGTTGAGCAGTCACCAGACACGGTCATCACCTTGTTGAGCGGAGAGAAGCTGCTGGTACGCGAGACCACCGAGCAGGTCATCGAACGAGTTCGCGACTTCCGCCGATCGGTCCTGGCGGGCACTGGGAACCTTGCAGCTATTCAATCCGGGCTTAGCCCTGACCGCAGTTCCATCCGCCCCCACTTGAGCTCAGAAGAGCTTGACCGTGGATAAAAGCAGCTTCGCTGGACTTATCGTCGGCGTGGGCGGGGTGGTTGCCGGACTCTTACTGGAAGGCGGCAAACTTTCCCAGGTGTTGCAGCCCACGGCAGCCATCATTGTTTTTGGGGGCACCTTAGGGGCGGTGTTGTTGCAATATCCCATGCCTGTGGTTGCCGCGGCTTTTCGGCGGCTAATTCAGGTCTTCTTCGAACCCAAGCTGAACCCCCAACAGGTCATCAAGCAATTGGTAATCTTTGCCAACAAGGCGCGCCGAAACGGAATGATTTCGCTGGACGCCGACTTGCCGGGCGTTCAGGACCCATTTCTCAGGAAATCCTTGATGCTGGCAGTAGACGGCACCGAGCCCGAGGAGCTGCGCCAGATGATGCAACTGGAGATCGATAACCAATCCGAGTACGAAGACAACATTCCCAAGGTCTTCGAGTCGGCCGGCGGATTCGCACCCACCATCGGCATCATCGGAGCCGTCCTGGGGCTCATCCAGGTTATGCAACACCTGGATAACATCAACGAAGTTGGAAAAGGTATCGCGGTGGCTTTTGTCGCTACCGTCTACGGGGTCGGCTCGGCCAACCTGTTCTTCCTTCCCAGTTCCGGCAAGCTGCGACTCCGCATCCGGGAAGAGCAGATTGTGCGCGAGATGACCCTGGAGGGAGTCATCTCCATTCTCGAGGGCATGAATCCCCGCATGCTGGAGAGCAAGCTATTTGGATTTCTTCAGGAGACTCCGCCAGACGCCAAGCCGGTGGCGGGGGATTTCCGATGAAGGACCGCCGCCGGCCTGCCGCCCACATCAGTCATGAGCGCTGGCTGGTTTCCTACGCCGACTTCGTAACCTTGCTGTTCGCTTTTTTTGTGGTCCTTTACGCCTCGGCGCAGATCGACAAACGCAAGGCGGTCCGGCTGTCGAACGCGATTGAAGCGGCTTTCCAACAGCTCGGGGTAGCTCAAAACGATCCTCACGAAGGGCGGGGAACTTCCTCCAATAAGATCCTAAACAGCGATCTGGGCGACGCTGACGATCCCGCCCAAAACCTGTCGCGGGTGGAGAATTCAAGTGCGGGATTGCCGGGGGTCAATCATAAGAAGGTGGACTTCGACACCATTCGAGCCGAATTAGAGAAGGCTCTGGCTGCCGAGATCAAACGCAATGAGGTCGCGCTGCGTATGGACCCTGACGGCTTGGTCATCAGCCTGCGCGAAGTCGGGTTCTTTGACAGTGGTTCGTCCACCATCAAGCCCGGCGCCGAGGAAGCGTTTTCCCGCGTCGCTCTTATCCTGCAAGAAAATTCTTGCGCGGTGCGAATTGAAGGCCACACCGACACCATCCCCATTCATACGGCGCAGTTCGCTTCCAACTGGGAATTGTCGACCGCCCGGGCAACGGAAATCGTTAAAGTGCTGATTGAGAACCACGACATCTCCGCTGACCGGCTCTCGGCCGCAGGCTATGCAGAATTCCACCCCGTTGCCGACAACGACAGCGCCAAGGGGCGGCAACTCAACCGCAGAGTGGATATTGTGATTCTGTCGGCTCCCATTCGCTCTCCTATTGTTCATCCCGCCGTTGGGCCCAAAGGCACGGTCCCGGCCATCGACCTGGGGAAAACAACCGCCAAGCCTGCCTTAAGCGGAAAGCCCGGGTAGGTTAGCCTCAGAGCTCCCCCTTTCCTGGGTTCCCAACGCCTCCGCGACCCGCGCCAACAGCAGACCGACGGTGAATGGTTTTTGGATGTGAATGACTGACCTCCGCTTCATATGATGGACAACATCGCTCTCCGCATATCCCGACATGAAGACGGCGACGAGATCGGGCTGCCTGCTTTGCAGCCGCTGTGCCAGGTCGGCGCCATTCATTCCCGGCATGATCACGTCGGTGAGCAACAGGTCAATTTTTCCTGGATACTCGGTTGTCACCCGCAAGGCTTCTTCCGAGCCACTGGAAGGCAACACGTCGTAACCCGCGTGCTCCAGCACCTCGCACGTAACCTCACGCACGATCGCTTCGTCTTCTACCAATAAAATAACTGGACGGGAGGTAGCTGTCTGCGAATTGAACGACAGCGCCAACCGATTTGCAGGAAATTTCATTTCGTCACCGCGCCAGCGCTTTCACCAATCTTCTGCTGCTGGCGAGATAAATAAATGCAAACCAGCTACCAATTTGCAGGCATCTGTCGTAACAACGCTAGCCTCCAGCGCATTCAGCAGGATACGAATGAAAAGCGAAAACACGATCTATTCCGTGTCGGCACCAAATCCGGAAGATTCCTCTTTTGGCGACCGCTCTTGGGAAAGCTAGCGCCTGACCGTTTCACATAACAATTTGCCTGGGGTGTGCCGCATTTTGGCCGCCGGTGCGCGGAATGGGACGTCGCGGAATGGGACGTTATTGAAGTGAACCAACCAGGGGGAGTCCCAACCAACTGTCATTTCAAGGTTTTGCCAGAACGTTTTGTGGGGTTGGAAACCACGTCTCATGATCGGGCGAGCGGCAAGGCTGACGCGCTTTTTCTGCTTCCGCGCCAGCCGTCGCACCCGGAACGGCGGAACATGCGTGTGTCCGCCGATCCTTTAATCCATGCGCTATGGGGTATGTGTGCGGAGATGCTTCTGTGAAGATATTTCAATCACATGATTGCCGGCCTTCGCGGTTCGCCCGCACGCTGTTCAAATAATTCCGCAATCTGGGCGATCAAAACGTTGGGACCGTCGTCCTTCGCTACAAACCGGTCTACGCAACCACTGGACCCTGGACGGACTCCGTAATAGGGAGAAAGCACGACGGTGAGCATCGTGGGACAAACTCTCTTGACCTGTTCCGCTACTTGCTCGAAGTCAATTCCCGGATGGTTGCTGTCCATCAGTAGCATGTCGGGACATGAATCTCCCGCAAGCGTCTTGGCATCTTCGACCGAACTGGTCGGTAAGACCTGGTAGCCAAAATGTTCTAGCAACATTCGGCGCACCTGAAGCATATCTCTGTCGTAACACAAGCAGAGAATTGCTTTACGGCGTTCGTGCATGTACACCCCCGGATTAATCGCAGTTGTCATATCCCCTCTGTCGCTAATCGAGACTGTGCATCTCCGCAATTGGCGCCGTGCCCAGCTACAAGATTGCAAGGTTAGGGCCAAATGCCGGCAAAAGAAAACAGGGAGCTTAAGGTAATCTGCTCTCTGGAGCGAAGGGAAACTTTTACATATGTGGGAAAGCGCGCTATGGTCAAAACTGCTCGTCGGTTTGTGAGAATTCCCAGCAGGCAACCACGTTCCTGTCGAGTTGGCGTATAGCTCTAGCGTTACTAGCCAAGGTGTTATTGCCTAGAAAATAAACCGCCAGTGAACTCGGCTGGACTCTCGACCGCTTGCTAGGCACCCGGAGATAGCTTACTGCGCGCTAGTCTCTGGCTCCGCACAAGCGCCGGCTTTCTGCCACCCGTTCCACCGCCAGCTGTCGTGCCGCTTGATCCAATGATTGTCCCTGCCGGCTAGAATAGCCAGCAACCTTGGCCAGCACTCGTTCGACGCAGGCATAGGTCTTGGTGAGCAAGTCTTCCGGCCTGCAGCTAATCGGCATCTCGCAACGTTCCCACCAGGCACCCAGCAGCGCTCCCGCGGTAGAGACCGACCAGGGAACGACCTGAATGTTCCGTTCCGTCAACTTGTGTTTGGCACCAGCAGTCACGGCATTCCAGTCGCCTTCGATGACCAGCGGCGCAGAGATTGTGACGCTGTTCTTGCCGTGGATTTCGTGTGAGCCGCTGGTGAGAACCAGGACATCACAGTTCACACCCAGCAGATCGGCACGGTTGATGTGTTCCGCCTCGGAGTATCCGAATAAGAGCGGCTCGCGATTATAACGGGAGAGAATATCGTCGAGGATCAGGCCGTCGGCACGATACAGACCTCCTGAGTTGTCGCTGAGACCGACGAGCATGAGTCCCTCGCCCGCTAATCGCTTGCTGACCGCCTGCCCAGAAGGACCGAAGCCTTGAATCACAACCCTGGCCGTGGCCAGCGCTTTGCCCATGCGCCGAAGCTCCGCGAACACGACCGCTGCGACTCCCTCCGCCTGGAAGCGATCGAGATTCAGTCCCCCGAGACAATCCGGCTTGCCGGTAACGATCAGGTCGCCGCTATCACGGGTCTCGGCAAACAGCTTAGCCATACACTCGCGTCGGCAGCCGCCGCCGGGAAAAATGATCGCTTGCTGTCCTCCCGGCAATCGCAAACGGCGGGATGCAGTGCTGAGCAAGCGCATCAGTTCCCTCTCGCTCAGTGCGTCGGGATCGCAAACCAGGCCGTACGACGCTCCGTCGACAGGCAGGTCGAGCAATGCCGCCTGCCAGGCGCGCTCCATCGCGATCGCTTCGCAGGTGTGGAGTTGAAGATCGGAGCGCAGCGAAAAACTTCCGGCGGTCGACCCAAACATCGCGCTGTGCTGTACCTGAAACAGGGGCACACAGGTCGCCTCGCCGGAATCCCGGACCAACTGCAGAAACGAGGTCGTTTCGTCGACCGGATGACGGAGCCGGTCTGTGATCCACGACTCCAGGTCAAGCGCGGCTGCTGCCTCCTCCAAGGCCAGGGCAGAATTCTGGGCTAATTCATCGAGCGGATCCTCCCTTCCCAGCCCCAGTTCTCGAAGACTCATGGTGCTCATTGGAAACCTCATGGGGCCTTGTCTTCAGGCAAGGCCCGTCTGGCCCGGAGGAACGTCGCCCATCTCTTACGCCTGCGCCGGCAGACCGCCGTTGGAGATCCAACGGTGCGCCGGTTTGGGAGTTGCTTTGGGAAGAATGTCGAGATAGATGACGGCGTAGCGGAAGGCAATCACACCGGCTGCAATCACCAGGACACTCGACGCCAGCTCACTCCACTTCGGCACGTAGTGTGTACCCATGGCGCTTTGCAGGGCGTTAATCGACACGTTCAGGCGGTCGACCATGAATCCTGCCACGACGATGGCGCAAGACCAATACAGCCGCTCAGGGTTCGAGCGCACGCTTTTCAAACTCAACAGAGCGATCGGAATGATCAGAAACAGCGCAGCTTCGAGCCAGAAATATCCCGCCTCATTGGTGCGCTGGAAGGCATAACCGAGGGCCTGGTTGGCGATCAAGTCCAGCACCTTGAAGAATGCGTAGACGATTAGCAGAAGCTGGATCATCCGGCCGCAGTCGCTGAGGATGCTGAAGTCAATCCGCACGTTGAGTGAACGCATGCAAAGATAGATAGCCATTACCGTCAGCGCCAGACCGGCCGGGATAGCCGACAAATAGAACATGGCGTGCATGTATTGCGAGTACCACAGAGGATGAATCTTGCCGCGGGCGATCAGGAACAGTCCGCCCAGGTAGGACTGGTGCATCGACGAGAGCAACACACCCGCCAGCACAACCCCGATCAGGATTTTGTGGTGATAGTAGAGAATGGTTTCGCGGAAATGCTTCCACGGCAGCTTCTCGATCACCGCCGGTGCGAACTCGAAGGTCAGCACCGTGGTGTAAGTCATGATGCAGACACACACGTCGAACAGCACCGACCGGTGATTCCACATCACGATGGGATGCCAGAAGCGCCAGGGCAAACCGATCTCGTAGAGATATCCTACGCAGACGGTCATGTAACCCAGAAATGAAATCAGAATTGCCGCGCGCAGGATGGGCCGGTAGCGTTCCATCCCTAACAGATAGACCGCGGCGCTGATGCCGAAGCCGGCCGCCGATAATCCGATACCGCAGAGCGTACCCAGACCCACCCACAGACCCCATGGCATCTGGTCGCTCAGATTGGTGCTAGCCCTGAATCCCACGAAAAATCTAAGATACGTCGCATAAATTCCAGTAACAAAGATGATGGCTATAATGACGCGCCATAAAGTAATTTCTGACTTGATTCGCGCAATCACGGCTAGCTCCTTTCGCCTTTGATCTTGTTGATGGTGGCCTTCTCTTCGGCTTCAGCCAGCGCTACGTCGCGCCGGCGTTGCGTGACCCAGTACAGCGCGGACAGGATGGTTCCACCCATGATGACGACTTTGGGAGAGTCGCCCAGGGCGCTGGCCGTAAGCGTCGGCATCGGCTGATTGCCGTTGGGCGCGGGCTTGAATCCCAGCTTCTCGAAAGGAACGTCGGAGACAAACAGCACGCTGCCTCCGCCGAGTTCCTCCACTCCCCAAATGTGCGTGACATACGACTTGTCGCCGCGAATGCGGTTCCAGGCCTCATTGATCAGGTCGTCGCGATTGCCGAAGACGGTAGCTTGCACCGGGCAGGCCTCGGCGCACGCGGTGGACTTACCGGCCTTCAGCCGGTCGGAGCACAAATCGCACTTCTTCACGAACGGCGCCAACTTGGTCCACTGATAACGCGGTACCTGGTAAGGGCAGGCCAGCATGCAGTAGCGGCAACCAATGCATTTGTCGGCGTTGTACACCACCGGGCCGAGAGGAGTCTTACCGATGGCTCCCACCGGGCAAGCTGACGCGCAAGCTGGATCTTCGCAGTGCATACAAATTTTGCGGACAAACTTGTCGCCGCGCGCTTCGACCACAGTAAAAGCAGTGTCGGACAGAGTTGGTTCAGGGTCAGTGCTGAATCCGTGGAGCTGCTTGCATGCCGTTTCGCAGCTCAAGCAACCGATGCAGCGCTTGATGTCGATGAGTAATGCTTTTTCTTGTGCCATGGCGTTCTCCATGTCTGTTTTTTGATTGGCTCTAGGTCAGGAAGAATTCCTTCACCAGTTGCTCCCGGGCACTGGCTTCCACCTGGAAGAGCAAACCTTTGACCGGCAGGCCACCGTCTTGCGCCAAGGCGGGAGTGAGTTGCTGGACCATCGCTCCAATGCGGGCGAGGCTGTTTTGCATCCACGGCAGTACGATCGGTCCTTGCAAAAGGTTCTTAACGTTGGTCTTCATTTCCGGAGCTTTGACCACGCACAGCCAGCCATTCTTATAGGGGTCGTCGATGACCAGGTTCGGATTCTTCAGTACTTCGTGGTTTACCGAGATCAGCACGCCTTCGACGGGCGACAGCAGATCGATGCTCTGCCCTTCGCGCGTGACGGTGCACAGCTTCTGTCCCTGCCGCACCCAGCGATTCAGGTCGGCCACCTCGATGGAGTCGACCTTGCCGAACAGGTTGCCGGCAAAAGCATCGATGCCGACGCGGGCGTTCTGCCGGCCTTCATCGATCACCCAGGTATGTCCGGGATGGAAACAATATCCCTCGGGAACGTCGAAGCCGATATGTTTCAGCATGACGGGCGAACTGACTTTCTTGACCGGCGCAACTTGCAACGGGTTGGCCGTATCCTGCGGGCGGCGAAAATACATGACCGTAAGAATCAGAAGAAACGTAAGCAGGACGAATAGGATCGACATAAGGCCTCCTTACCTGCGCCGCTCAACTTCCAATATCGGATGGTTGCGCGGAGCGGAGGACGATCCGACGAGTACCGCCTGGTCTGTTGACTGGTCCCAGTTTGGGCAGATCGTCATGACATCGTGCTCCACCCTGACACGTGCATGTGGAGTGCAAACCGCTTCCCGAATGGGGCTGCGATTCTAATAGGGTTAGCTGAGGGAGTGCCGATTGCGGACTTCGAACTACTGCGTTTTGCAGGACTACCGTCGCATTTTGCAGTAGTGACTCCTGCGCAACTTAGTCAATCTAGGCCAGTTCGGGGGCTTTCTTCAGTCGGCGGAGCAGCGATGTGGGATGGATGCCCAGGATGCGGGCAGCGTGAGTTTTGTTCTGACCGGTGGCGTTCAATACTTCGTGGATGTAGCGGTCTTCCAACTCCCGCAAGCTGACAAACTGATTGCCGGTGGGCGATAGGTCGAACGAGGAAGACATCTCCTCATGCGCCGGCTCTTCGTGGTAGTCGCGAACCTCTTCCGGCAAAGCCTCTTCGTCGATCTCGTTTCTTTCGACAGAATCATGGTGCGCTCGATCACGTTGCGCAGCTCGCGGATGTTTCCCGGCCAGGGATAGCGCTGGAGTAACTCGGCTGCAGCTGGAGTGAAGCCGGCAAAGTTCTTCTTCAGCTCTTTGTTGAAGAATTGCATGATGTCGAGCGCCAGCGGCAGGATGTCTTCTCGACGCTCGCGCAGCGGCGGAATGAACAGCGGCAACACGTTGAGCCGGTAGTAGAGATCCTCGCGAAACTCGCCTTTGGTAACCGCTTCCTTCAGCACCTTGTTGGTCGCCGTGATGATGCGCACGTCTACCTGGATCGGCTTGGTGCCGCCCAGCCGCAGAAAGATGCCCTCCTCCAGCACGCGCAGCAGTTTGGCTTGCAGGCTGAAGGAGGTGTTGCCGATCTCGTCGAGGAAAAGCGTGCCTCCCGAAGCTTTCTCGATCAATCCTTCCTTGCGGCGGCGCGCGTCGGTGAACGCTCCCGGCTCGTAGCCGAACAGCTCGCTCTCCAGCAGCGTGTCGGGCAGCGCCGCGCAGTTGAGCGCAACCATCGGCGCCTGGGCTCGCGAACTGTTGTAATGGATCGCCTTCGCCAGGACTTCTTTGCCGGTGCCACTTTCGCCTTGGATCAGAATGGTGGTGTGATCGCTCTCGGCCGCGCGGCGCGCCATCTCCAGCACTTCGCGCATGGCCGGACTTTGGGTGACGACCCGCCCAAAATCATAGCGATCCTTAGCGGTCTCCACCGTGTCGTGAACCCGCACGCGCAGCGACAGCATCTCCGTAGCCCGCTGGATGGTGTTGACCATGTCCGCGATGTGGAAGGGCTTGATCAGGTAGTCATAGGCGCCCAGCTTCATGGCTTCGACAGCGCGATCCACCATGTGATAGGCGCTCATCATCACCACGATGGTTGCGGGTGAAATTTTCTTGGCCTGCCGCAAGACCTCGATTCCGTTGATGCCCGGCAATACCACATCGAGCAGGGCGAGGTCGGGCTTCTCCTCGGCGATGGTTTTCAGCGCGTCTTCGCCGCTGGCGGCGAGCAACACTTCGTAGCCCTCGGTCTCCAGCGCGCGTCCGATGGTGCGCAGGGTGAGAGCTTCGTCGTCGACAATCAGGATGGAATGCGCCATGGCTAGGCGATGACCTCCTCGCTGTGCTGCACCACTTTGCCCGCCTGCCGGATGGGCAAGCGTTACGCGCACCGTGGTGCCTGCGCCCGGAATGCTTTCCACGTAAATGTCGCCGCCGTGGCTGCGCACATAACTCTGGGTGATGCTCAGGCCCAAGCCAGTTCCCTTGCCGCGCTTGGTGGTAAAGAACGGCTCGAAGACGTGCGGCAGGATGTCGGCCGGAATTCCGCAGCCGGTGTCGCGCACCCGCAACTCGATGACCTCAGCAAACTTCACTTTGTCGGCCAGGATGGTGATCTTTCCCCCGGGCGCAGTTGCCTGGGCGGCATTGAGCAGCAGGTTCATCAGGATCTGCGACAACTGGTTGGCATCGGCGCTGAGGTTGGGCAGGTCAGCGGGAACGCAGTTCTGCAATTCGATCTGGCGGAACATCGGCTGATGCTCCAGGAACTTCAAGGTCTCGCTGGTCAGCCGCTGCAGATTGACCTTGCTGAGCGTCAGCGGTCCGGGGCGCGCGTAGTCGAGCAAGCCGCGCACTGCGGAGGAGATGCGCTTGGCTCCTTCAATGCATTGTTCGATTTCCTCCCGGCGCTCGTCGGTAGCGTCTCTCCACTCCAGTTCCAGATGCGACAGGATTCCCAGCAACGGATTGTTGATCTCGTGCGCCGCGCCCAGAGCCAGCTGCGCCAGAGAGGCATACTTTTCGTAGTCGGTGAGCTGCGACTCGAACTGCATTTTCTCTTTGGCCAGTTCGCGCTCTTCTTCCAGCCGCCGCACCAGTTCCTGTTGCGCAAGGTTGCGTTCGTACTCGCGATGATTGGCCAATTCTTTCCATTTCGCCGTCTCGCGCTGCGCGGTCTTGACTCTGGTTCGCGCAAAGACGCCTACCAGCACAGCCAACACCAGACCGAGCAGGACTCCGCCCCACCATCCGTGACTTGCGTGGGAGCATCGCGTCCAGCCGAATTGGATTCGGCAGATAAAAGTAGCGGCGCGAGCAAGAATAGAAACTGGGTGCGCCAGTGCGAGGCACGCTGCACACTGCGACGTGCCGCCCTACCGCGGCCAATCAGGAAGGCTGGGAGGAACATCTACCTCTCCTCTTTGACCTTCGCTCAGTATGGCCACAAGGGCAGTGACCTGGGTCACTTCGGCAGAGTGATGGATGAATAGGCGTGCTTCGAGTGACGGAGAGTGCCTTAGCGTTTGGTTGCTTAATGAAGCGTACCGCCTACGATCGTCCGCACAACCTCGCCAGCAGGAGACAAGACCACGATATCGGCGTCAGCACCCGCTCGCAGGATGCCTTTGCGCTGCTCGATGCCCAGCACCCGTGCCGGATTCAGCGTCGCCATCTGGATGCTGTTCTGTAAGCTCATTTCGGCAAATTCCATCACGTTGCGAACCGCGCGATCCATGGTCAGCACGCTGCCCGCAAGCTTGCCGTGCGACTCGCACCGGCCATCGCGCACCTGCACCTCGAACGAGCCCAGGCGGTAGGTTCCATCCGGCATGCCTGTAGCGCTGACGCCATCCGTAATCAGGACTGCGCCGTCAACCCCTTTTGCCCGCACAAACAGATCGACCACGACCGGTTCAACGTGAATTCCGTCCGCGATAATGTCGGCGGTCACCGCGCGGTCGGTGAGAACAGTGCCCAGCAGTCCGGCGATCGCGATGCTCGAGCCGCCGCATGGCATTGAAGGTGTGGGTCGCGTGACGCGCTCCGGCCTTGATGCCGGCATTGGCTTGCGCAAGAGTGGCATTAGAATGACCAATGCTGACGCATATGCCGCGTCGCGAGGCATCGCTGATCAGGTCCAGCGCGCCCTCCAGCTCAGGAGCGATGGTGAGCACTCGCACATGTCCGGCGGCGGCATCCCACATGCGGTTGAAAATTTCCGCAGAGGCTGGCTGCAGATACATCGAAGGATGCACGCCGCGGCGCGCGTGGCTGAGAAACGGTCCTTCCAGATGGATTCCCAGCGGACGAGCGCGTTGGAAGCCGGCCGAGCCCCGGCACTCGCAATCTTTGATGGCTCCGGCTAGATCCTCCAGGGCCTTCAGAGTTTCGTCCATCGGCGCGGTGATCGTCGTCGGACAATAACTGGTAACTCCGTGGCGAGCCATCAAGCGTTCTATGGCTTCCAGAGCGTCGCCGGATCCTTCCATCACGTCATGTCCCGCGCTGCCATGCACGTGGATGTCGATCATTCCAGGCGCCAGGATGGATTCACCAAAATCGATGGTTCGGGCACCGGAAGGAACGGCGACCGCCTCACGCGGGCCCACCGCCGACAATGATGCCGCCCTCCATCACCAGCGCTGCATCCGCGATCCGTTCCAGCGGAGTCAACAGTTGCCGGGCTAGAAGAACCGTTGCCAAGATGACGCCTCAATTGTTCTCTTACTAGAATTCTAGAGCAGTCCCGGCTTTGGTGATCCGTCCTCTATTTCCGAATCGTCGTCAACTTGAGACTGGGGACCAAAAAGGGACGGCCCGAAGGAGGTCCGCCCAAAGGCCTGGAACTGAATAATGCTTCCGGAAGGCGGTCCAGTGAAGTCATGTCTCGCCGGGGGCCGGCGGGAGAAGCCCTAGTTGCAGCGATCTGGCCAAACTCGCCTCGAGCCAACTAAATGAAATTACTTTTTCGTAACCTGAATTACTTGTTAGTCATACTTCCAACTTATCCCACACGCTGCGAACAATCCTAGTTAAACTGGCATCTCACTCAATCGTGCATGTCTGCCTCACAATAGAGTTCAAAGGCGGGCTGTGCCAAGAGAAGGTTTGAGCGTGAAATGGATCTCATCGGCAGAGTGCGGGCTCTCCCAGGTTCGGTGCTGTCGTGTACTTTGTTATTGGTCGCCGTAGCTCACGCCCAGCAGCCATCCAGTCTGCATCAACAAGGTGCCACCCCGACGCAGCAAACTTCTCAAGCGCCGGACGTGTCCTCGGGACAGACTGGCACTCAACCTGGGGGCAGCATCTTTGGCACCGTGCTCGAGCAAGGGGGCGCGGTCGCCGTGGGAGCCCAGGTACAGCTGACGCGCCCGGATCAGCCGCAAGCTCAGCAAGTGTCCTCCGGTGACAACGGGCAATTTACGTTTGGCAATCTCGCCCCTGGTTCGTTTCAACTCACCATCACAGCTCCCGGCTTCGAAACAAAAACTTTTACTGGATGGTTGCAATCGGGGCAGCCATTTCTGGTACCGGAGATGGTTCTGAAGGTTGCGCCCACGACCACGACGGTACAAGTCGGGCTGACGGTCGAGCAGGTGGCGCAGATCCAGATTAAACAGGAGGAGAAGCAGCGGGTCCTCGGCATCGTTCCTAATTTTTACGTCAGCTATATTCCCGATGCAGCTCCGCTGACCGCCAAGCAGAAGTTTCAGCTTGCCTGGAGGTCGGTTTCAGATCCCATCACATTGCTGGGGGTCGGCACCTTAGCAGGGATTCGACAGGCTACCAATGATTATGGTGGGCTTGGACAAGAGGCCGGAGGCTATGGAAAACGCTTCTCGGTGGGTTACGCCACGCTAGTTACCGGAGCTTTTATCGATGACGCTGTTCTGGGGTCCCTGCTCAAACAGGATCCTCGCTACTTTTATCAAGGTACCGGCACAACGGGTTCGCGGCTGGTGCACGCTCTCAGCCATGCGATCATTCGCAAGGGCGACAATGGTCTCTGGCAGCCCAACTATTCGGGTATCATCGGCAGTTTCGCCACCAGCGGTCTTACTTCTTTGTATTATCCTGAGAGCGATCGTAGCGGCGGATTGGTGCTCCAGAACGCGCTGGTTGGGATCGCCGGCCGTGCGGTCGGCGGCGTCTTCCAAGAATTCGTGCTCCGCAAGTTCACCTCACATGCGAACAGCCGGACCACAAATCATCCCTGAACCGCCAAAGTCGACGGTTCGGGCAGCGGCCGGAACCGCAAGGGCTCACGCGGGCCCACCGCCGCAATGATCCCGTCCTCCATCACCAGCGCTGCATCCGCGATCCGTTCCAGCGGAGTCAACAGCTGCCGGGCTAGAAGAACCGTTGCCAAGATGACGCCTCAATTGTTCTCTTATTGGCATTCTAGAGCAGTCTCAGCGTTGGTGATCTGTCCTCCAATCCGAATTGTGGTCAAGCATGAGATCAGCACCAAAAAAGGACGGCCCAAAGGGAGGGCCGTCCAAGGAGAGCAAGACTGGAAGTGCCTAGAACACCAGCTTGCCCTGGAACTGAATGATGCGCCCCGAAGGCAGGCCCGGGAAGAATGCTCCGTAAGGCCCCGTGGGCGGTGCAGTCGTGGTCTGTATCTGGCCAAACGTGCTGTCGGCCAGATTGCTGTCCGGGTTGGTAAAGTTGGGGTGATTGAAAATGTTGTAGAAGTTGCCGCCGATGCCGAGGCCAAAGCGTTCCGTCAACTTGAAGTTCTTGTTGATGGTGAAGTCGGAATCGAAGAATCCGGGGCCACGGTACTGGTTTCGAGTCTGGTTGGGGAAGCTCGTCGTCGCCGACGTAAAGGCGACCGGATTCAGGCACTGACTGAAGCCATTAGTGCAGCCTCCCTGCGCTGCCACTCCGGGAACCACCGATGCGATGTTGCTTCCTCCACTGGGAGTGAAGTTGGCGATGAACGAGTTGCCGTCCAGGATGGTAGTGGGCAGGCCGGAGCGGGCGAAGAAGTTTTGCGAGATTGTCCAGCCGCCGAGCGCGCCGTTCATGTACTTGTTGCTGAACTTGAACGGGGTTTGCCAGACGAAGCTAGCACTGAAGTAGTTGCGGATGTCGTAGTCGGCATTGCCATAGTTATTGCAACGCAGACAGACGGGATTGATCTGGTAAACCAGAGAGGTGTCGATGTTGTACGGCGTTTGAGCGACGCCGGAAACTTCATCGAGAGTATGGCTCCAGGTGTAGCTGGCCTGTACGGTGAAGCCGTACGTCAGGCGTTGGCTGAAGCTGGCCGTCAGCCCGTTGTAGTTGGACACGGCACTGGAGCTGTATTGCTGCACGTTGGCAAAAATCGCCGAGCTGGTGCAGGCTGCATTGCCACATCCCGTAGGCGGAACGGCGGGAAACGGCGGCACGGTAATGCCTGAGGTGTTGAGGTTCATGAAGGCGTTCAAACCCTGGTTGTAAACCGGGATATGCACGCCGTGGTTGCCCACGTAACCCAGACTCAGCGAGCTCTTGTCGCCCAGCGCTTGCTGAATACCGAAGCTCCATTGCTCATAATAGGGAGTGTGGAAGGTGCCGACCTGGCTATTGAACGTTGGGGTCTTGAAACCAGCGCCTAGCTCCCCTTTCAAGCTGTTATAGGTCGCGCCGCCGGCGAATCCCGACATGATGGCCGCAGCCGATTGCGAACCTTGAATGTAAGGACTGGCCTGGGTCGTAGTGTCGCCCCAGGGCACGCCATTGCTGTACACCGTCACCACGTCGGGCAAGTTCAACATGAATTGATCGCCCAGAACCGCGGACAAGGCGTCGTAGAAGATGCCGAAGCCTCCCCGAACCACCGTCCGGTCGCTGCCTCCCGGTGACCAGGCAAATCCCACCCGCGGCGACCAGTCGAGGGCATCGGTCGAGCGGTAGATCTGATGACGGTTGGCATCGATCATCTGACTGTACGGTGTGTTAGGCGTGATCAAGCCGTTAGCCAGCATGGTATTGAAATCGCCCGTCAGCAGGGCGGCACAATCGGTCTGGCAGACCGGGTTGGAGTTGTGTTCGGCGCGGATCGCCAGCGTGAGTTTCAAGGCCTTATTGACCCGCCACTCATCCTGCGCGTAAACGCCCAAGCCCCATAGCGCTACCGGTTGGGTGGCGCGCGAAGGAAAGCGTTGCCGGGTTTGCTGCGCGATGCCGTCATAGAAGTCGGTCTGCCCGCCATCGCCGAAACCGGAAATGTCGCCCAGGAAAACTTCAGGGTTGTTGAGGATGCTGAAGGTGTAGTCGGTAACATCGTAGCGGCGGAAGTTGCCGCCAAACTTCAGCGAATGTGCACCCTTGGTCCAGGAGAAGTCGTCGACAATCTGGTACTGGGTGACGTTGCGGCCCTGGGGGAAATTGAATGCGTTGCTGGTGAGGTTAAGCGGCGGCGTCCCCAGGTTGAAGCCCGTGGAAATAACTGAGTAGGGGAAGACGCTAGGATCGTTCTGGGTGAAGATCGCGCGGTAATAGCTGCCAGCGTAAATCAGCTGGTTGGTGGCGCTGGGACTGAACACATGGTTCCACTGCCCCTGCCCATCATATTGTGGCTGATAGCTGGCGGAGCTCAGGCCGCTGTTAAAGGGATCGGCCAAGGTTGCCTGGGTACCGTGATCCATACGCACGCGCCAGAAAGCGTGATCCTTGTCGGAGAAGTTGACGTCTACACGTCCGCTTAGAATCCACTCCGTGCCTGGCAGTGCGGGAGTAGCCTGGTACGTGGAGAAACAGTTGTTGGCCGTAAACGCAGGATTGATTGTGCCTAGCACGCTACCGCAACTCCCCGGAATATAGTTGGTGCCGTTGTATCCCGGAGCCGAGGTGTAGAGGTTAAACAGCTTCTGATAGAGCGCCACCTCGCCAGGCGCCGTTGCCGCCAGGTTGGAGAGCGTTTGACCAATGAAGGTTGGCGAAGGTACATAAACCGGTCCGCTGGAGGGTACGATGTAGCGGATACCTTCGTTGTCGACAAAGAAGAACACCTTGTCCTTCTTGATTGGCCCACCGAGCGAAGCTGCCCACTCATTATTGTTGGCAAAGGGACGTGGCGTGTTGTTCAGGTTGTTAAACCAGTCGTTGGCGTCCATCGCAGCTCCCGTCCACCAGTACTCCGCGTTCCCGTGATACTGGTTGGAGCCCGACTTGGTCACATAGGACACCTGCGCGCCTGCCTGCTGACCATACTGGCCGGAATAAGCGTTGCTCACCACCGTAGCTTCCTGAATGTCGTTCTTGCCCAGCGTCAGGTTGGTGGCGCCCGAGTTGTTCAGGTTGAAGTAAGGGTCCATGTCATTCTCGCCATTGATGATGAATAGGTTGGAGGTGGCGGGAAGACCGTAGCTGCTGAAGTTGCCATAACCACCACCGGTATTCATCGACACACCGGGAGCGGTTTGTGCCACATAGGTGATGTCATTACCTCCGTTTGGTTGGTTGGCTATCAGGTTTTGGTTGAAGTTGGTTGACAAGTCAGCATTATCGGCTTGCACCAGCGGTGCCGCCGAAGTGACTTCAACCGTTTGCGAACTGGCGCCCACCGCCATCTTGACATCAGCGATGGAAGCCTGTCCGACATTGACGTTGACTGTCGCATCAGCCTTGCTGAAGCCTTGAGCGATCACGCTTACGGCGTATGCGCCCGGGCGCAGCAGCGCAAAACGGTATCCGCCATCGCCGTTTGTGGTTGTGGTGCGGGTTTCGCCCGTGGCATTGTTCTTTAGCGTCACGGCGGCATTAGGCACAACCGCACCGCTTGGATCTGTCACCGTGCCGGTCAGATCGCCGGAAACCAGCGACTGGGCCACCAATGACGGCGTCATCACGGCGACGATTACCAGCAACAGCAGAAGACTTCCGATCTCCCGTTTTTTCACTTTGCTATCTCCTACCCTTCGAGCCATTCGTATCTAGACAACCAATTGGCGCAGACTCCGCACCGCTTCCGCTTGGCCACCCGGATGGGTACCAGCACGTTGCTGTCCCTGATCCGACTTCTTGCGGCTTGATTTGGATACGGCGCTTAACCCTGGGGTGAGAGGTGTGGGAAAGGGGTTCAGTTACATTCGGACACTTTTCCATCACGCTCTAGAGATGGCTGAATCCTAATGGTTTGGTCCACTCTTAGTCTATCGGGACGGTACGGGATGATTGGGGCGGTACGAATTAACTTACAACTACGATATCGTGCGGTGTAGAGTCGCGCTGCCTTCCGACTTTATAACATGACGAAGTGTGTCACGGTAATTGGGACCAACCGGATACTTACTCCCATTCACCATCACCGCGTGCGACGGTCTAGAAGTAGCCGGTAGCGAGCTATCGACATAACGAGAGTTGATGATGATTGAACGATGAATGCGGACAAAGGCGTTAGGATTTAGTTTTACAGATACCGAGCGTATGGATTCACGTAGAATATACTGACCACTAAGGGTATGTATAGATACCCACTTTCTGGCTGCCACAATTGCCAGGATATCTTTTGTTGGCAACTCGATAAGCTCTCCATCGCTCTCGACGGTGAGTGTAGAACAGTATCCTGGCCTTGCATTCGAGGCTGCTATGTACCTGTCTATCAGGTACAGAAGTTGCTTCGCCTTACGATCATAGATATCCCGTACAGCCTGGTTCAGCGATATGCGAATTGCCTCGGGTGCTGCCGGCATGGGAAGAGAGCTATGATACTTGGAACTAAAATCCCGCGCCGAAGGGGGTTGCAGGACAATCAGTACTGGGAACGAGTCGGGCTGGCTGTTGCGGGCTGTCCAGTCACCTGGAATAAGATTAGAGTTTGCGATCAGCAACTCGGGCCCAAAATCCTCCAGAGCAACCTCGCATTCAATCCAGTTGCCAACTTCTGCAACTAAGGTCAGCACCGGATCGGGATCGAGGAACGACTTTATCTGGGCTCGAATCTCAGCCTGGGGCTCGCATACAACCACCCTGATGCTGCGAGCCGACGTCGAAGCGAGGGACGAATGTACGAACATCTGGGCCGCCATCTATTGACTTAGCTCCATCGCAGGTGCCATTTCTCTGATCTGGCCTTGAGTAGGCCATAGTTTGTTTTACGAGGTTGTCTTAGTTTCTCTAATCCATCCAGGCTTACATCTTATTCACCTAATATAGAAAACATAATGTAGTTGTATATAGACGCATGACACATTGTGATTGTTCCGCTACTAGACCCGTAATATGGCGTACTGGTCACTTAGTAGTGTTAGCAATAATGTATTGCGGCTGTGCTGGAACCAATCACTTATGATGTGCGCGGAGAGAGCGCAGAAGGAAGTGGTAGCCTGGTTGTGAGTTGGCGAGGCTTGGTCAGTACCGTCGGAACACACGAGGGGAGCAAAGCAGTAACAACTGCCAAATCAGGCAGGGTCGAACGCCTTCGGCCAGGAGTCTCTCAGTCGATGCCGTGAATCTTCATCGCCACCAACTGGTCGATCGTGAGATTCTGCATGCCTCGTGATCGCAGGTCCGCAATAAACTGCGGGGTGACGCCGTGAATCCGCATCGCGATCAGTGATCGGGGTCGGGGTGGGCGTAGCCGAGGCCTTTCAGCTTCTCGATGAACTCGGGCGACACTCCGTGGATGCGGAATGCAATCAGATTGTCGAGAGCTACATGCTCGTACCCATCCTTCTTTAGCTGCTCAATCCATTCCGGAGTCGCACCGTGAATCCGCATGGCAATCAGCGTATCTTCATCCGGATTGTAGCCAGCCTGACGTAGGAAGCGGACCATCTCTGGAGTCACTCCATGAATGCGAAAGGCGATCAGTTTGTCGCTGTCGGAAGCCTTGAGACCGGCCGCCCGTAACTGCTGGATAAAGCCATGGTCGACCCCAAAGATTTTGAAAGCGATGAGTTTGTCGGTGTCCAGACCTTGAAGATGCTCATGCTGCATTTCCTTGGCGAACGCCAGGCTCACATCTTGAACCGCCATGCTGAATTGCTTTTCCTCGTCGACGCCGCTGAAACCTAAGGCTTGCATTTCCGCGGGATACTTTGCATCAGGATAGAAGTGGAACAGTCCAGCGCCTTCTCCGTTATCCAGAAAGCCTTCACATTCGAACCTCCCGGCATCGCGGACGATGGTGAAGTGCACATCCTGATGCCCGGCCTTGCTCGTGTCCAGGCCCTGAAACGCGGTCAGCGGCCAATCGGATTCATGACTGGAGCGTCCTCCATGATGAGATTCGATCAAGGAAAAGTCGACCTCGCCGGCGACGTCGGAGCGTTTGACGATCCAGTCGCCGCTCCGCGTGGAAGCCGGAGCGGCGCAAAATGCCAAGGCACCGGCGAAGCAGAATCCCAGGAGTGCAATGCCAATTCTCGTCTTGGGCGATTTCATGCGATTCCCCTCTGCTGACGGGTTACAGCACTCCCGCGCGTTTCAGCGCGAGCACTTGATCGAGGTCCAGATTGTGAAATCCGTGCTGGCGCGCTTTGTCGATAAATTCCGGCGTAATGCCCTGGATCTTCGCGGCGATATAGTCGTCAGCATCCAACTTTGCCATCCCCGCCACCGAAAGGGCCTTGATGTAGGCAGGCGTCACGCCTTGAATCTGCATGGCCACGAGGTCGTCGGCTGTGGGATTCAATCCCAGCGCGCGAATGTCGCGGATGTATTCCGGAGTGACTCTCTGGATTCGCATCGCCACCAAGTCGTCGGCATTGGGCTTCAGACCAAGATCGTGCAGGGAGCGGAGATACTCCGGAGTCACGCCCTGGATCTTCATGGCCACCAAATCGTCGGCGTCGGCTGTAATACCACCGGCGCGCATGTCGCGAATGTAGTCCGGAGTGATCCCTTGAATGCGCATGGCAATCAGGTCGTCGGCTCCGGGCTTCAGCCCCAACTCATGAAGTTGGCGAACATAGTCAGCGGTGACGCCCTGGATTTTCATCGCCACCAGATCATCGACCGAAAGGTTGTCCAAGCCCACCGCTTTCAGGCTTTCGATGTACGACCCTTGGCTGGGAGCCTGGTCATGGGTTGTCGCTTGCGTCGGCGGACTGGGAGGCGTTGCGGGTGTCGGCATAGCAATGGCAGCAGGAGCCGGTGCCGGTGCCGCCAGCTGTGCAACAGAAGCTACAGGGCTAACCGCCGGCACGATGAATGGTTTGCTTAACAACGGGTGGGCAACGGCTTTCGGAGCGACGCTGATCTTGGCGACCATGGCAGGAGCGGCGCCCGTTCCTGGGTCGGCGTGCGCAACCCGAACAAACGCCTGGCTGATAAAGAGTCCTCCCGCCAGACAAACCATACCGATGGCTAATCCGGTGCCGAGAACATTCCCTGCCGACTTTCTGGTACCGAGCAAGCGCATCACCCGGGCGGCAAGAGGACTTCCGCTGGCCGCCATCACCAGCGACGGCGCCGTTCGGCCACCTTCCATATAGGTAAGGGCACGAGCGTAATCCACGACGTTTCCACACAAGCAGACAGCCGCATCGTCGCAGCAGTTTTCGCGTTCCAGGCGAATCCGCCGGCTAACCCACCAGACCGCCGGGTGGTAAAACAGCAGCGTCTCGGCCGCGATCTGAAAGAGATTCACGAAGTAATCCCAACGCTTGATGTGCGCCAGTTCGTGGGCGATGACCGCTTCTAGTTGCGCCTGCGACAAACCAGCCAATACCGTCATAGGAAGCAGAACGACCGGGCGAAACCAGCCTATGACTGCGGGCACATCAAGCCCGTTGCACTGACAAAACCGGATGGCCCGCTTGATACCCACTCTGCGCTGCAAGTCCAGGCATGTCTGCAAGAGCCGGGATGCAACGGGAGTGGCCTTTCGCCGCTGCAGTCGCTCAACCACCAGCATGCCGCCGGCGGTGCGCAGGCTGAAGAAGATAACGCCTGCGATCCAGATCCTCACCAGCCAAACGAACGTGTCGGGGGAAATAGCTGGGCTCGCTAGAGCTTGGGCTGAGTCCACTTGCATCGGCTTTGCGGCTGCCGACGCTGGGGACGGAGCCAACGGTGCCGCGATCGCTGGTTGGATGATAGAGGTTGATTGCTGCAGGAATACAAAGGTAGCAATCGGCGCCGCGACCATTAACACCAGGATGGAAACCGCCAAGGCATAACGGGTAGCTGCACTACGGGCGATAGCCATCAAGGCAGCGAACACGGCTGCGAGAACCAGGCCCTGCCACAGAAAGTGCAACAGCGCCCACGCCACCAGCCGCATTACCGCGGGAGAGAACCAGGCGGAAAAGTCGGTCATCGCAGTTTCCTTTCGTACTCATCCAGCACGCGCCGCAGTTCTTCCAGTTCTTTCCGCGAGGTTCGCTGGCCCGCCAGGGCATGCATCATCAAATCGCTCGCCGAACCTGCGAAGACACGCTGCAGAACATCGCCGGCGAACTGCCGTTTGGTCTGATCGGCAGGCTGCACCGCTTCATAAACGTGCGCCCGCTGCTCTTCATTGCGCTTCACACTACCCTTAGCCGCCATGATCTGTAGCAGCTTCAGTACGGTTGTGTACCCCATGGGCTTTTGCTCGCTCAGGATTTCGAAGACTTCGCGCACCGTGGAGGGACCGCGCTCCCACAGCACCCGCAGGATTTCGAGTTCGGAGGCGGTGGGTTTCTGCATGCTTGGACGTCTCATGGCTCAGAACGATATACGAAAATGTTCGTATTGTCAACGAAGAGTTTCGTACTTCTTGCAGCCCATGTCTACAAAACGCTGCCGGCCTGATTCCCTGCTCGACGCAAGCGCTCCAATTGGTTATGAGCAATCGCTCCACCAAAGGTACCCCGTCGATAAACCATTATGTGCAAAGGAGAAAAGCTTTCGTCTCCCGGTGCAGCACCGGACAACAATTGTCCGATCCCGCGTCAGCCCGTCCGCTGGCGGACAGCTCCCGATTAAGGACGTAACAGTTTTGTATAGTGGTAGAAGCTGTACGACGGCGACGCGACTCCCCGCAATGCTCTACTTCGACCATATCGGGTATGCGGTAGAGAATATCGCGGAGTATGTGCGAGGCTTCGTACTGCCGCTATTCCCGGGTACGGTGGTGGGAGAAACCATCGAAGACCCGCTACAGGGCGTGAGAGTCGCTTTCGTGGAGTACCCAGGTCGCGGCCGGGTTGAACTGATCGAACCTGCGAGCCCGGACAGTCCAGTGCGAAAGATTCTGCAAGCTAAGCGCGGCGGCCTCTATCATCTGTGTTACGCCGTGGACGACATCGAGCAGGAACTCCAGCGATTTCGCAAGCGGGGATGTTTGGTGATCAGCCGTCCCCAACCGGCGGTGGCTTTTGGCGGAAGGCGGGTGGCCTTCCTATACACCCCGCAGCGCGACATCGTTGAATTCGTCGAGCAGAAAAAGCAGGTAATCGTGCAACCGCTGTCGGAGACGATCGCAGGGGCAGAATGAGCTCTGAACAACTTTCCCGGGCGCTGCAGCGGCTCCGCAAAGAATGGAGCTATGCGGCGTACTGCGCGGTGGCTAATGCAGTTGACGCTCCGGACCTGCAGCTGCCGGAGTATAGGGTCGCGTGGTTGCGAAACATCACGGTGGAGCCGTTGCTCCCAGCGCTGAAAGCAGAAATTGCTTTTACCGAGGCGAAACCGCAGCTCTACGTCGGACCATTCGATGCCATCGCCAGCGAGATACTTGATGCTGACAGCGATCTTTACCGTTTCAAGCCTGATTTGATTATCGTGACGCTGTGGCTCGAGGCATTGAATTATCGCCTGGCCCGACGGTTCAGCTCTCTTTCGGCTGAAGCAGGCGAAGCCGAGGTTTCTGCAACCCTGGCGGACACCCGACGTTACCTCAGTGCGGTGCGCAAGTTTACGAGCGCACCGATCCTGCTCAACAATTTCCCCCTGCCCGACTTCCCGGCGTGGGGAATTCTGGAAGCGAACAGCAAGGGCTCGCAGTCAGAGATGATTAGGCGTCTGAACCACGAACTAAGCGCGCTCGCCGCTAGCGTGCCCGACACGTTCGTCGTCGACTTCCTGCAGCTGTTCGCCCATATCGGCAGTGAACAAGGCTTTTCCAGTCGCGATTGGCACATGAGCCGTACTCCTTATAGCCGCCATGGGCTCGTGCCAATTGGCCAGGAGTATGGCAAATTTATCCGTGCTTTGCGGGGCAAGAGCCGCAAGTGCCTGGTGCTGGATTGCGACAACACCTTGTGGGGCGGAATTATCGGCGAAGACGGAATCGATAACATCCAGCTCGGAGCTACACACCCAGGCTCCTGGTACGTGGAATTCCAGCAAGAGATTCTGAACCTGCATGATCGCGGCGTCATTCTCGGGCTTTGCAGTAAGAACAATGAAGAGGACGTGCTTGACGTTCTGCGACGGCACTCGTCACAGATTCTGCGGGAAGAGCATTTTGCGGTCTGCCAGATCAATTGGGACGACAAGGTAACCAATCTGCGCCGCATCGCCGAGCAACTCAACATCGGCTTGGATAGCCTGGTTTTTGCCGACGACAATCCCCTGGAATGCGGGTTCGTGCGTCAGCAACTGCCTGAGGTGGAGGTTATCGAGCTGCCCAAAGACCCTTCGTCTTTCTGCTCGGCGCTTCTGGCACGTGGACTGTTCGATACGCTTACCATCTCGCGGGAAGATCGGGAGCGTACCGGGATGTATCGCGCCGAGAGTCAACGGCAGAAGATTCTGGAGAGGGCTGGGTCTCTGGAAGAATATCTCGCCAAGCTGGAATTAGTGGCGCGGATCGACGTGCCGGACGCAGCGACGCTGTCGCGCGTGGCGCAGCTCACGCAAAAGACAAATCAATTTAACCTGACCACAATTCGCTATGCCGAAGGACAGATCCGTTCTCTTGCAAACGCAATGGATAGCGACGTTTTCTACATCGGACTGGCAGATCGAGTCGCCGATCTAGGAATTATCGGAGTTGGAATTCTGCGTTACGACGGCGAAACCGCCGTGATCGACAGCCTGCTCATAAGCTGCCGTGCTTTGGGCCGCGGTGTCGAAAATGCTCTGGCCACATTCCTGATCAACACGGCGCGGGCGAATGGCTGCTCCAGTATTGTGGGCTCTTATCGTCCAACCAAGAAAAACGCTCAAGTGGCCGAGTTTTACGCGAAGCAAGGTTTTCAGTGTATTCGCTCTGACCAGAATGGCAGCGATTGGAAACTACGTATCGGCAACCGGACACCAGCCTTCCCGCATTGGATGACAGTACACATCGGTGCAGCCGCGCAACGGGCAAGACGTGCCTCTCCAGCAACTTCATAGCGTAAGAATCTCTCTATCCTAATGCTCAGGGAAACTTGATGAACAATGACAATAATGAACAGCGGCTTAAGCAAGTGATCGCCGATGTGTTTGGCATTCCCGCCGACGCGATCAATGATTCCTCGTCTCTGGAGACAGTCGAGCGCTGGGATTCGACCGGACACCTTAACCTGGTTCTGGCGCTGGAAGAGCAGTTTGACGTGCGCTTCGACGATGGCCAAATGAGTGAAATCACCAGCTATCCGCGGATTAAAGACGCGCTTGAACATCTCGGCGTCCACTTCTGATCCTCCGGTCGATAGGAATCGCAATCTTTCCTCCCTACCTTTTTCTTGCTCTGTGCAACCAACGAATGGGGTATCATCTTCCCTATTTTCGATGGAACTACCTGTCCAAATGCAACCTAAGATCGCTCGCCTGCGGCGGAGATTGCCGGCCAAAGGTGTGGTTGGAGGAGCGCATCCCCTCGATGTGCTGGTCGCTTTGCTGTCACGGCGCTCGAAGATGTTCTCGCGAGGTTGGGGCGACGAAGAGTTCCTGGCCACGCTTTGGGGAACGGTATCTGACGCCGATCCGCCCTGCCGAGTTTCGGTCAACTGGCACGCCACCAGCTGCAATGACCGCAGGACACGACGCGACGGTACTTTCGCCTCGCCGCTGGTTTCACTCCCTAGTGAGAGCCACACGGTCCATGTGCGCTCATGGTCGCGCAAAGGTAATCGAAACGCCTGCGTGGTACTGGCGGGCTCGCACGACGAAGGTTACTTCGTGCGCGAACGCGTCTTCGGTTCGCTGCGTCGGACGCGGCATTGACCTCTACTTCGTGGAGAATCCTTTCTACGGACGCCGCCGCACTCCCGGAGGCCTGTCGTTGATCACGGTCAGCGATCAGGCGTTGATGGCGCTGGGCATGGTGCTGGAAGCGCGGGCGCTGCTCACCCAGTTGCTGGGTCACTACGAGAGACTGGCAGTCGCCGGCTACAGCATGGGCGGACACATGGCCGCCATCACCGCGGCGGTTTCGCCATTTCCGGTGGCATGTGCGGCGCTGGCCACAGGCGCTTCGGCCAGCAACATCTACACTCGCGGGCTGATGTCATGGGGCGTGGACTTCGACGGGCTGGGCGGAGGACCGGCACAGCGCGCAGCGGCGCAGGAGCGTCTACAAAGTTTCTTCGACGCCGCCGACATTACCCGCTACCGCTCTCCGGTTCGAACCGACGCCGCAGTCATTGGGGGCTGCACCCGCGATGGCTACGTGCTACGCAGTGAGACCGAGCGCCTGCATCGGCACTGGCCGGGAAGCACCTTGCGCTGGATTTCGGCAGGACATTTCTCCGCACTGGTGACCAGCCGGCAAGCTTTGTGCGACTGCGTGATGGAAGCGGTCGAAAAGCTGTGAGCCGCGCCGTGGCCAATCAGAACATCTTCATATACTCGATGAGCGCTCGCTTGTCGGCGTCGGGTAGCTGGCTGCCGAAGTAATGCCCGCGGTCTTCCACAAAGTCCGGACACTTGCTGATCTTCAACAGGTCGGGCACAAGATTCTTCAGCACAGCTTGCGCGGCGTTCGGCGTCCAGGTGCTTCAACTTGATCTGGAGTAGATCGGCTTGCACCTTGGCGATGAGCTTCACGCGATCGGCTGCCTTGTCTGCGGTCGATAGATCCAGATCGGCGTTGGCGAGCAGATCGACTGGCGTGCCCGCAGGAATCGGGCCGATGTTGCAGAAAGCCGCCGTTGGTCAGCGGCCGCAACTCGGCGGGCAAGGTATGACGCCGGAATCTGGATATAACTCTCGGCCGTCGTGCGCGGGATGGAAGCAACGCCGAGACGCTTTTCCGGCCAAAGCAATTTCTCCGCCGCATCGTCGAAGGCTTTCATACGGCCGGCGACCGACGGATCGCCGGTGTAGGTTCCCAGCGCATTGTTGTGCAGGAAGGGCGCGGTCGCCCAGATGCCGATGAGCGACGGCACGCGATAGTAGCCGGGTCCGCCGCCGGGCAGCGTGAACTCTTGCGTCGAGCCGTCGAGAGGATTCTGCACCTCGATGTCGCCGGCCGGGGGCAGCGTCTTGTAGGTCTCGGACGAGAAGTTGTCCCAGACGTGGCCGTCGGATGGCGTTGGTGGCTAGCGCGCGCGCCGCATTGGTTTGCACCACATCGACGGGAATGCGCTCCTCGGTGGAGAGGAAATTGCCGTCCAGAAAATCGGGCTTCTGGACCTCGGCGCGCTCATCCAGTCGAGATATTGCTGTTGGGTTGTGGCAGAGCCGGCTGGCGGCTGTTTGCTGGAGTGGCACTTGGCACAATTTTCCGCAAACACGATTTCACCGCGCTGCAAAACTTTCTCGTCTTGCGTGAGGTACGCCTTCCCGCCGGGCGCGTCCGCCAGCTTCGGGCCCTGCATCTTCATCAGGAACTTCGCAAGGTTGGGCATGCGTTCGGCCGTCGCCTGCCAGTAGACAGAGTTCTTATAGGCCTTAGCAATCTCGAATGGCCGCTGCGGCATGCCTCCCACTAGGGCGTTGTGATCGCGCAGCCATTCCTGGCTGTATTCGCCGATGCTGACGTAGACGCGGCTCAGCGCGCCGATGAGTCCGACGGAGTCGGCGCCGTCTTTGAGAACGTGGGGCACCGCCATGCGCTTCTGTTCGCCGGGAAAGTTCAGCGCGCCGCCGGCGATTTCTTCCTCATGCGCCACCGTCATGCGCGCCGGAATCGCGTAGATGGGATTCATGTTGCCGGGATTGTTCAGGTTGTCGGTGGCGAGGAACGACGTATCGACCGTGCCCGGCGCCCAGGAATGAAACAGTTGATAGGCATAGCTGTCGGCGGCGGCGCCGTTGCCGAAGATGCGGCTGGCGTTGAAGTATTGGTTGCCGATCGTCGACGACAGGTTCTCCCACGCCGGCTTTTCGGGATCGTCGGGCGGCTTCACCGGATTGAACGACACGTGGCAGAATCCGCACGCCATTCCGACAACATAAGGCCGCACCAGTTTCGGGTCGTTGTAGTAACTGGGATCGGTGTAGTAGCGTTGCGATCCCAACGCTTGCGAGCTGCGTCATCGAACTTGGGATTGGGATAAACCCGCAGGCCGACAATTCCCGACGGCCTTCCATAAACCGCCGCGTCCACGCCGTCTTCTTGCGGGCCGGTGTCGAGCCAGAGACCGTATTCATCGGGCTGAGCCGCCTGCTCGAAGCCCGGCTGGTTCACCAGCCCCATATCTTTGAAGCGCGATTTCCGCAGGCGAGAGTCAATGGTCTTCAGCAAGTCGACGATTCCCAGGCCGTGCTGCGCCATCCGGTCCCAGAAGACCTGATCGCCGGCAGTCCACAGGAGCCAGGTATTTCGGCCCTGGCGTTCGTCATCGCTTAAGGCGATTCCGCCGTCCATCGGATCAAAGGCGTGGGAAGCGGTTTGAGGAAAGTCGGCAACGGTTTTGCCGGCAGCTTTGGCGTCGTCGGGCACGCCGGTGTCCAGTGACCGATGCAGAAAGAAGAGCGTGACCGCGAGAGTGACAGTGATCAGAACGCCGAGCCATACGACAACTTTTCCCATGGCATCCTTACGGCGGCCGTCGACGGGAACAGCCTCGCATCAGTTTACTGCGCTCTAGAATGTTTTGATGTACTCGATCAGCGCGCGCTTATCGTCATCGCTGAGAGCCGGCTCCTCATTGAAATAGCTGGTACCGAAATAGTGACCGCGATTGACGACGAAGTCGGGACACTTGCTGACCGCCAGAAGGGGATCAACCAGATTGGCGAAAACCCTTTTCGCTTCTTCATCGCTCGCGCCTTTGGGCAGGCTCTCGAGATCGTGCTTCATTTTGAGCAGCAGGCTCACAACTTTCTCCTGATGCTGCAACTTGTCTTCGACGCCGGTGGTCTCGCCCAGCAGATCGAGGTTCGCCAGCAGGTCGACCGGAGTTCCGGCAGGGATGGGACCGATCACGATACCGTCATCGCCCACCAGCCAGGGGAAGTAGCGCTGCCCGAAACTCTGCAGTGGTTTCAGCAGATCAGGCAAGTAGCCGGAGGGAACGCGCAGATAGCTGGTCTGGGTGGTGCGGTCGATTGTGCCCGGAACCTTGTCGCCCAGTACAGAGTCTTTCTCGCGTTTCTCCGGCCAAAGCATCTTCTCGATGGAATCGTTGAACGAATCCATGCGTGCGGCGACAGACGGACTCGCGTTGAATTTTCCGACGCTGTTGTTCTGCAGAAACGGAGCCGTCGACCAGGCGCTGATCAGCGATGCCGGCCGGGTATAGCCGCGGCCGCCTGCCGGCATCTGGTAGGTTTGCGGCTGACCGGTTACCGGGTGATACCAAGTGATGTTGCCGACCGACGGAAGGTCTTTGTAGGTGTGCGAGGAGAAATTGTCCCAGATGTTATCCGCGATGGCATTGGTCGCCAGTGGACTGCAAGCGTTGGTCTGCAGCAACGTCACCGGCACGCGCATGTCGGTGGAAAGATAGTTTCCGTCAAGGAAGTCAGGCTGCTGAACCATAGCTCGCATCTTGGTCTTGAAGTCGTCGGTCTTGGTCCACGCCCAATATTGATTCCAGCAGTTCAGGTAGTCCTTGCCGGAGCAGCCTTGGCCGGCATCCATGCCGGGCGCGCCTGCGGGAATCTTGCTGGAATGGCAGCGCGCACAGCGTTCGGCGAAGACGATCTTGCCACGCTCCAGCTTGGCCTTGTCCTTGGTGAGATAGGCATCGCCGCCGGGCGCATCCTTCAGCAAATGCGGAGCGGTGCTCTTCAGGAAGAACAGCGCCATGTCGGGCGTTTGGGCCTCGGTGGCTTCCCAGTAAGCGGAATTCTTGTTAGCGACCGCAATCTCGATGGGAGTGATGGGCTCTCCGCCGAGCAAGCGCGCGGAAGTGCAGCAGCCACTCTTCGCTGAAGAGGCCGATGTTCAAGTAGACGCGGTTAAGCGCTCCCAGAGCTCCCACAGAGTCAGACCCGTCTTTCAGGATGCGCGCGGTGTAGACCGTGTCGGGCGGATTGAAGAATGCCATCAACGGTCCCTGGTGAACATATTCGTTGAACTGCTTGTTGTTGAGCTCGCCACCGGCCAGCGTTTCTTTTCCCCAGCGCTTGGCGACATCGAGGCGCGGAAGCAGTCCGTAAACCGCATTCATGGTGCGGGGGTTGTTGATGTTATCGGTCGAGACCAGCGAGGTATCGAGCGTGCCCGGCCGCGAGGTGCGGAACAACTGGACCGGAAAGCTGGTCGGATCCGATTGCCAGGCGAAGATGCGATCGATCCAGAAATATTGAGCTCCCACGTTGGAAGCACAGGTTCTCCCACTTGGGATTTTCCGGATCGGCGGGAGGCTTGATCGGATTAGGCCCAACGTGACAGAAGGCGCACGACATGCCGACCCGATACGGCCGCACCAGATTCTTATCGTTGTAATAGCTGGGATCGTCGTAATAACGCTTCGGGTCCCACTTCTTGGCGGCCGCCTCGTCGAAGGCGGGATTCGGGAAAAGCCGTAGTCCGACGATGCCGGTGGCATATCCGTAGTACGAACCGACCGGGATATTCTTGCCGCGTGCGCCGACCTTCACTCCCGGATATTTGGTCTCGTTCTCGAAAGGGTCAGGAGGGCAACTGGGATCGCGGCTGTCGAGCCACAGGCCGTATCGATTGGGATCAGGGCCAGTGGCTTTTTTAAAGCAAGGCTCATTCACCAATCCCAGATAGTTCCAGCGATTGTCGCGGCTGGCTTTCAAACCCGGGTAGGACGAAATGGTCTTCAGCAGATCGAAGGTGCCGACACTCTTGACCGTCATGACGTCCCACAGGCGATCATTGCCGCCCGTCCACACCAGCCACATGTTGCGGCCTTTGATCTCGTCGGGAGTCAGCGCGAGAATGCCGTGCGCATCCTGATCCATATCGTGGAAGTAATCCTCCTCGGCTGCTGGAAACGACGAAGCCGGACGTCCCGCCAGGCGCGCTTCGTCCAGAACTTCTCCCGGCTTTGGAGTCTTGCTGCAGCTCACCAGCGATAGAACCAACATCAGCCCACAGCACCAAGACCACAGACATCTCGACCGAGTCATGAGGTAGCGCTCCTTGCCAACCGTAGGATGACCGCTTGCCGGGGCGTTCAGAGTAATGCAACGGACAGAAGTGGTGAGCACAGGGAGGCATCTCCCACTCCTGCGCCAATGGCTGGCGACTGAATGCCGGCCGAATTTCGCCCCGTTTGTATGTTTCGTTGTTGAGCACTATAGCGAAAGCATCTCGCAACAGCCATAGCATATTAGTGGTGACGGGCGCGGTAGAAGCAATGCCGTGCCGCACTCGATGCGCGTGGCTCGGCGCCTTCGATTGGAATCGCATTGCTGATGCCCGAACTCTGCTCACGTTCTGGCAGAAGAATTACAAACTGCAAACCAGTTTCGGGTAAGCTGTGAGTCGTCATTCCCAACGGAGAATACGCAATGGGCTCGGAAACTGCCGCGCAGGCAGATTGCGAATACATCGTGGTCGGCTCAGGTGCGGGCGGAGGAACCGTTGCAGCTCGGCTGGCCGAGGCCGGACACACGGTCATTCTGCTGGAGGCCGGTGGAGACCCGCGACAATTGCAAGGTGGAGGCCCCGCTCAGCCTGAGGTCAATCGGCTTCCTTACGATTACGATGTCCCGGTCTTTCATGCCTTCGCCAGCGAGAACGAAGCGCTGCGATGGGATTTCTTCGTGCGCCACTATTGCGACCAGCAGGCGCAGCAACGCGATCCGAAATATGTAGCCGACTACGCCGGCCAGCGCGTGGACGGAATTCTCTATCCGCGAGCCGGCACGCTGGGCGGATGCACCGCTCACAACGCGATGATCCTGGTGTATCCCCACGATGCGGATTGGGACAACATCGCCGCACTGACTGGCGATGCTTCGTGGAACGCGAATAACATGCAGCGATATTTCCAGCGACTGGAGAACTGTCACTATCGGCTCCCCTATCGCTGGCTTTCCTGGCTGGGGATTAATCCGACGGGCCATGGCTTCCGAGGCTGGTTGCACACGGAAAAAGCCATCCCTATGATGCCAATCGACAATTACAAGCTGTTTGAGGTGATCGCCGATTCCGCTGCGGTAGCGATTGAAGATATTGGCGAGAAGGTGGATCGGGTGCGTTGGATGCTGGAAAGCCAGCTCGATCCCAACGACTGGCGTACGGTGAAGGAAAATTCCGTCGGCCTGCGCTTTCTGCCGCTGACCACGCACAATCACGCGCGCAATGGTTCGCGGGAGCGCGTGCTGCAGGTCGCAGCGAAATACCCCAAGCAACTGCGGATCGAATTGAATGCCCTGGTCACGCGTGTGCTTCTCGATGACAACCGCCGCGCGGTCGGAGTGGAGTATCTGCACGGAGAGCGGTTGTATCGTGCGTCGGCCCGCCCCGGCAATGGCGGCGAGCGGCGGGAGCTTCGCGCTTCGCGCGAGGTGATTCTGGCGGGCGGAGCGTTCAACACTCCGCAGTTATTGATGCTATCGGGCATTGGGCCGCGCGCCGATCTCGAACGCCATGGCATCGCAGTCAAAGTCGATCTACCCGGCGTGGGTAAGAACTTGCAAGACCGTTATGAAGCCGGCGTAGTCCATCGCATGAACTTCGAGGAGTGGAACCTGTTCCGCAGCGCGAAGTTCGACTCGAGCGATCCGCAGTTCCAACAGTGGCAGACGAAGCGCGATGGCCCTTACATCACCAACGGCGCGGTGCTCACGCTGTTCAAGAAGTCAGCGCCCGAGCGGCCGCTGCCCGACCTGTTCTGCATGGCTCTACTGGGACACTTCGATGGTTACTATCCCGGCTATTCCCAACAGTTTGCCGAACATCTGAACTACCTGACCTGGGCTGTGCTGAAGGCGCATACCAACAATTGTGCCGGCGAAGTAACGCTGCGCTCGGCCGACCCGTGCGACACGCCAGACATCAATTTTCGCTATTTCCAGGAGGGCACCCCGGATCACGAGCAGGATCTCGACTCGGTGGTCGACGGAATCAAGTTCGTGCGCAAGATGACGGCGTACCTAGAAAGAATCGGGTTGATTGCCGAGGAAGAGTCCCCTGGCAAACAAGTGCAATCCGATGGGGACCTGCGCTACTATGTCCGCCACACCGCGTGGGGACATCATGCGTCTTGCAGCTGCCCCATTGGAGCGCCAGACCAGAACGGGGTCCTGTCCAGCGATTTCCGCGTGCATGGCACCCAGGGGCTGCGGGTGGTGGATGCTTCGGTCTTTCCGCGGATCCCCGGTTTCTTTATCGTGAGTGCGGTTTACATGGTTGGAGAGAAAGCCGCCGACGTGATTCTGGCGGATGCGAAGCGAACTTCGCACTGATAATTGCTACACACCAATCGCTTGCTGAATTGCGTTGGCGATGGCGTCGGTATGGCGGCGCATCGTCTGCTCCGACTCAGCTTCGATCATCACCCGGGCCAGCTTCTCGGTTCCCGAGTAGCGAACCACCACGCGTCCGTTGCCATCAAGTTCGCGCTCGGCTTCGCTGATGGCGCGCATAACCTCCGCCAATTCATTCAGTGGCAGCTTTTCGCGCACGTGCACGTTCTTGATCTCCTGCGGAAAGATCTTCATCTCGGCAACCAGTTCGGCCAGCGGTATGCTGGTTCGTGCGATCACCTCCAACACGCGCAGCCCGGTCAGAATGCCGTCGCCGGTGGTGGTTTCCACGTCGCGAAACAGGATGTGGCCGGACTGCTCGCCCCCCAAAGTTGCGCCCGTCTTCAGCATCTGCTCCAGTACGTACTTGTCGCCCACGGGCGCCCGCAGCATGCGAATGCCGCTGCTTTTGAGGGCGGCTTCGAGCCCCATGTTCGACATGGTAGTCGCGACCACCGTATCGCTGTGCAGGTGGACATGGGTCTTCATGTCGCGTGCCGCCAATAGCAGGACGCCATCGCCGTTCACCACCCGCCCGGCTGCATCAGAGAACAGGGCGCGGTCGGCATCGCCATCGAAGGTAATGCCGAGATCGTACTTTCCCTGAGCAGCGGCTACGGCTTGGGCAACGTGCTCGGGATAGAGTGCGCCACAACCGGCGTTGATGTTGCGGCCATTGGGTTCGATATGCAGGAAGTCGGCGGCAATCCCGCAATCGCGGAATACCAAAGGAGCGATGGTGCCGGCGGCTCCGTTGGCGCAATCTACCAGCACGCGAAGCTTGCCGAAGTTGGTGGCGGCCACGAAGCCTGCGAGCCATTCCGCATATTGTTCTCGCAGCTCGCTGTCGCCAGGCAACATCGGCTGTGCAGATCCGACAGCGTCGGATGCTCCCTCCGCCAGCTGCTCCAGGTGGGAGAAGATATCGGCCTCGATGTTATGCTCCAGATCGTCAGACAGCTTGTAGCCGTCGGCGCCGAAGATCTTGATGCCATTGTCCTGCCAAGGATTGTGCGACGCGGAAATTACGATGCCTGCAGAAAAGCCATTCGCTCGGGTGAGATAAGCAATGCCAGGCGTAGTGATTACGCCGGCACTCACGACCCGGACATGCGAAGCTTCTAGCCCGGCAGCCAGAACAGAGCTGATCCAGGCGCTTGACTCGCGCGTGTCCTGACCAATCAGGACGCGGGCGTTGGCATCACGTGCGGCCAACCGCTGCCCCAGGGCGCGTCCGATGGCGAAAACGGTTTGCCGGTCAAGGGGATATTCGCCCGCGACGCTCCGAATTCCATCTGTCCCGAATAGCTGTCGCATCCTTGTTTTCGCTCCTGCCTGCTCTTCACACGATCTCGCCGAAACGGGGACCGGATCTTCGATCCTATCAGGCGCTGCGCGGGTCGCCCACGATAGCGCTGTACTGCTTAAGGCTGGCCAGGTTTTCCCGAAGTCTTTTCCGTGTTGACCGTCACGCGGATCGGTCCTGCGATTTGCACCCGCACCAGGGGATCGGCCACGTAGGCGTGCGTGGTAAACGTCGCCCTACCCACTACACCGGTAGCATCCACCGGATCGGTCATGGCCGACTGGATCGCTTGCACCCGTCTTTCCGGCCCTACGATGGTAATGCTGGCCGGATCGGCGGTCACACTGGCTATGTCATAGCCGCTCAGCAGGGTACCAATCACCCGCGGCTGCACTTCCACCGATCGCGTAGAACTCCGATCGAAGCTGATGTGGAACTGCGACGGCACAATCTGCACCACGCTAACACTGTGCGGAACTTGAATATCCTGAGCGGTAAGATCGAAAGTGCGCTCGCCGGGACCGGCTCCCCGCAAATTGAGAATTGCGTGCACTTCCGAAGGCCGTAGATTCTGCAGCAGGCGTTCGGGCCCTCGTAACGTGACTTGCGCCTGAAACGGGTAGTCAGAGTTGATCTCCAGGTTGCCGGGAGCGTGCTGAAATTCCAGCGGAACAGTCATCGGGATTTCGATAGGCTGATCGCGTCCGACGGCCCACCACAGCATCACCGCGATGGCCAGCGAAATCAGCTTGAAGGACAGGTTCTTGAGGACATATTTGCGAACGAAATTGCGGATCGCTTCGCCCATATTAGCGCTCCGCTCCGTCGGCCAGATCTTTCTCGTGGCTGAGTCGTTCGACTTCGCGATCCTCGGCGGCCATCTCGCGATCGGTGACGGTCGTGGGCAGCGCTGCCGGCGGCACGTAACGGCGCAGAACCTCGCTCAGTCGCTCGCGCAAGTACTCCACAGTGATGTCGCGCTCGATGGTGCCAGCAACGGCAATGCTGATCGAACCGGTTTCTTCCGACACCACCACCGAAATTGCATCCGTCTCTTCCGTGATGCCGATCGCGGCGCGATGACGGGTGCCGAATTGGGTGGAGAGCACGGGATTCATCGATAGCGGCAGAAAGCAGGCGGCGGCGGCGATACGGCCTTTTTGGATGATGACCGCGCCATCGTGCAACGGTGCGCTGGGACGGAAGATGGTGATCAGCAGGTCGTAGGAAAGATTGGCATCCAGGGGCACGCCGCTTTCGATGAAGGTGCGTAGGCCGATCTCGCGTTCGATGACGATCAACGCGCCGGTGACAGCCTGCGAAAAATGATCGGCCGCCAGCACGATGTCTTCATAGCTGTCCGTGCCGTTAAACACCCCGCCACGCGAAGCCGACAAGCGGCGGCCCAGGCGCGCCAGAGCATGGCGAATTTCGGCGCCGAACACCACAATCAGGGCAAAGACCGCATAAGGAAACAGCGTGGTAACCAGCCAGTCGACCGTTTTGAGCTGCTCCATATGAGCCAGCCAAAACGCCGCCACCAGCAGAATTACCGCGACCAGCATAGGGATGGCGCGGGTGCCCTTGATCAGTTTAAGGAATTCATAGATCAGCAACGCCACAACCAGAATATCGATGATGGAGATCACCGACAATTGCGGAATGTGACCTAGGTTCCGTAGCATTCTGGTTTCCCGGGCGGCGCATAGTTTTCGACTACCAATTCATTTTAAAACAGTGGCTAGCGGCCACTTGTGGAAAGCTGAATTCCGCGCAGGCATTTCACCCTGGGCATAAGCCGAGGGGCTGAGATGTTCGGAATAATGAGCGATGCCGCAGAGGCCTCTCACCACTAGAGCTCTCTTTCATCCTACCAATTGTCGAGTACAGGACACTAGTTTTGGGCCGCAACGAACCCGATCGTGCTTCACAGAACGGGCAGGCCTGCACGCCAAGGATGGCTGAGGCACGTTCTAGACATGAGATAGTCGCAAAGGTAGGTCGAGTGGCAAGCTTAGTTTCTGGAACGGAGCAGACCCAGAGGGTCCAGGCAAGCCTATAGACTGCGTCCAGGCATTATCCTCTACCGTTTCGCCGGCGCCGTTGCAGCACGCCCGCCGCGTCTGGATTTACCAACACGGTGAACCCCTGCCGCAAATGGTTGGAATCCGCGTCCACGAGCGTAGCGCGTTCGCCCTCAATACATCCACCCAGTACGCGTCCTAAGCTGAGCAACGAGCGGCTGCCGCAGACTTCGCAAGCCTCGCCACCGCTATTGCTGATGATCTCGCAGTCCGCGCACAATACGGCTTCCACCAAAGGAACAGAATTCAGAATAGGGTCCCACTTGTGACCTTCGTCCATAGAAGACTCTCTGCTTAACGGTAGCTGTCGCCCCGGGGACTGGGGAAGTACCTTCTGGTGGAAGAAGCAGAAAAGTAACGGGCGATGGCTGAAACGGGAATGGAACGATTAAGCCAATTTCCCGTGATTTAGTTGGAATATTTTCGCGACCAAAGCTGGTCAGGAAACATCGGCGCTGGCGGCTGGCGGAAGCAAGTTGTGATTGAGCGCAAATAGCGCCAGTTCGAGCCGGTTGCCGACCCCGAGTTTATTGAAGATGTTGGTGAGATGGCGCTTAACGGTTTCTTCGCTGATGCCAAAGGTCTCGGCAATATGCTTATTGGTCGAGCCTTCGGTGATCAAGGTGACAACTTCCAGTTCGCGCGAGGTCAGGCCGAAGGTCTTGCGCGGCGGCGGCGCGGTCTGGGCCGTAAGGTCGCGTAGGACCTGCACCAGATTCTGCACTGGGCGTCCATCCAGCCAGTACTGACCCTGCATTACGGCGCGAATACAGGCCGACAGATGGGCCACTATGGCATCCTTCAATACCACGCCGCGGGCGCCTAGTTGCAGCGCTTCCAGAATCTGCCGTTTGTCCACTTGTCCGGTAAGAACGATGGTGCGAGTGGTGCCGCCCTCGGCAGTCATTTCGCGTAGCGCCTCCATGCCCGGCATCTTGGGCATAGCCAGATCCAGCAGCAGGATATCCGGACGCAAGGTGCGCACCATGTGCAGCGCTTCGACGCCGTCCTTGGCTTCGGCGATCACTTTAATCTGACCGTCGGATTGCAGCATGTTGCGCAGACCAATGCGCACCACGGGATGATCGTCGGCTATCAGGACCCTGATTGAAGTCACCGCCATCTTACTTCCTCACCTTGAGGGATGGTCTCTTCTATGCTGCCGATCCTTCGGCCGGAATTACCGCCGGGCCGACTTGCTTGCTCAATTCCGCTTCCACCTCACGCAGAGCGGTCGCGGTTTGTTCCAACGCAGCTTCGGCTCCCCGGAAGTCGGAGTCACGACCCATCCGTTCCAAAGTTGCGCAACACTGCGACAATCCCTGCGCGCCCACCATAAGGCTGCTGCCTTTCAGATAATGGGCGCGATCGCGAAATGCCTTCGCGTCCTTTACTCGCAAGGCATCCTGCAGCTGAACCAGCGTGTTGCGAGCTTCAGCCAGGTATTCCCGGCATAGGTCCGCCAAGACTGCCGGATCTTTGGCCGTAGCCTGCCGCAGGCGCGCAAACACCTCGGGAAGTATGACGCTATCCATTACCCGATCTTGTCTTACCACCCCATACAAGAAGCCGATAACACATAGGTAATCCTTCCCAGCGCTTGCGTCAAGCAGGGAATGCAAACGCTGGCCTCCCTATACCTAAAGTCCTTCAAGAATGGATGGTTGCGGATAGTTTTATCAACTACCTGAAACTATCGGAACCGGGAGAAGTCAGGCTTCCGTTTCTCCAGAAACGCACTGAGCGCTTCTTTGGTTTCGGGAGACTCCAGCCGTTCGGAGATTACCATCACTTCTTCGCGCATGGCGCGCTCTACTTCGGATTGCTGGGCCCGAGTCATCAGGGCTTTGCATGCGCGTAACGCTCCCGCAGGCCTTTCTGCCAGCTGTTGGGCGGCAGCGGCCGCGGTCGCCAGCAAAGTGTCGGGCGCGACAACTGCATTCACCAGCCCCCACTCGTAAGCGCGTTGTGCACTCAGCGGAGCGCCCAGCATAAATAACTCTGCCGCCCGCTGACGTCCGACGGCCAGAGGCAGGAGCACGGTAGAGGCAGCTTCCGGCACAATGCCCAGGTTGATGAAGGGCATGATGAACTTGGCATCTTCGGCGGCATACACCAGGTCGCAATGCAACAGAATCGTGGTTCCTACTCCCACCGCCAACCCCTGCACGGCAGCCACGAGCGGCTTCTTGGCACGGGCAACCGCGTGAATAAAGCGCACCGCCGGGGGTGTGGCTTGCCCCTTCCAGGGTTTCCTGAGGAAGTCTTCGAGATCATTGCCCGCGGTAAAGGCTTCGCCCTGGCCGTGCAGCAAAATCACGCGGACGGCGTCATCGCTTTCCGCCTTTTCTAACGCGCTCGATAACGCGTCGTACATGTCGGCAGTGAGTGCATTCTTCTTCTCTGGACGATTGATAGCAATGCGCAACACGGCGCCGTTATGTTCGCTTTCGATGTGGCTCATGATGTGGTCCTCGGCAATCCGGCATTGTACGCGAAGCCTGGAGTCGGATTCAGCGACATCAAGAATGGGCTTGTCGACACGCTTCTCAGTCGATTGAAACGCTGGCCGGAATGTCCGTTCCGCCCGCAAACTAAGCTGCGTTTTGATGTAATCTGAGAGTAGTGAAGGAATCTGCTTCTATCACGTTCGAGTCGCTCAAAAATCGCACGCGATTCCTGAGCGGACTGTATCGCGACCTGCTGGAAAACGGCATCCGATACTTCTTTCCCGGGGCTACGCTGGACCGCGTTTCAGAAGGCGCGGAACAGATGCCGGGTTTGCTGGGCGCTGTTCCCAGCGGTGGGCAAGTGGAGTTCGAGTGGATGGGCAGCGGCTACACGCTCAGTGCGAGTTCGAAGCTATCGGACCACGAACGCCGTCTGTTGCGCAGCATCGGCATGGTGCTGTCGGCACGCTATCAACTGATCACCAACCAGGCCTTGGCGGCACAGACTTTTCAGCTGTTTCGCGGTCTGCCGGAAGACCGTTTCGTCTCCGCCTTCCTCGATCCCGCACCGCACACCAGTGCCGAGGCCATTGCCGACCTGCCTGATCGCGTGGCCGATGCCATCGAGGTATTGCGCACCAGCAGCATGAGTACCTACGAGAACCGGCGCATCGCTACTGGAGTGCTGCTGTTCGGCTCCATGCCCGAGCCTTGCCACGCCCCGCCGCAGACACCCAAGCGGGCGCTACGCTATTCCCATCTGCTCACCGGCATTCGCAGCTTCCATCGTCTGTGCGACGGCCTGCGCACCCTGGCGCTGGTCGATCAAAATGGATTGTTGGCGGAACTGGTTGACGTGCATGACTGGGCCGAGCCCTACCGCGACCTGCCGCTGGCCGTGCCGCCGTCCGCGCAGTACACCGACCACTGTCGCGCCACGCTGTGCGGCGGCCACATCTGTCTCATCCTTTCGCCCAACGGCGAGATCAAGATTTACTCCGATGGCGTGCCCGTCTTTCGTTTCATCGACGGCAAGTGGCGGCTGGTAGATGCGCGTCATCGCTACGAGTTGTGGAAGAAGGCGATTGGCAACGCCGATCTGGCGGAGCGTCTGTTTGCGGTCGCGCTGAACCTCACCGAGAGCCGTCGTGGCGCCCTGTTCGTCGTGCTGGACGATCGCGATTCGGCGAACATGCTGGTCTCGCAGCCCGATCTGCTCGACCATCTCAATCACGACGACCTGATGGAAGGAATTACCAGCAAGGATCAGCTGCACTACCTGCTGCGCGACAAGAGCATCCTCGACGTTCCCGCTACCGTGCTGGAGAATATTGCTCGTATCGATGGCGCTGTAGTGCTTTGTCCGGATGCTAACCTGCTTGCCTTCGGCGCGATTCTGCATCATCACTCCACCGAAGAAGCGCTGAATCGCACCGTCGAAGGCGGACGTACCACGGCGGCTATTGCGGCGTCGCATTTTGGAACGGTATTGAAGATCAGCGAAGACGGCCTGATCTCGATGTATCGCGGCGGTCAGTGCTTGTGGGAGATGTGAAACTCCGGCAGCGTGACAGGCCAGCAACTTCAGCCGGCGATTCTTATTAACTCATCGTGATCCTCGGCAACTGGGGGCGAAGGTTTCTCCGATCCAGCGTCCCGCCCTGTAAGACCCTTGACACGCTGCCAGGCATCGCCGATCGCCGCCGACGCAAAGAAGATGTGTCCCGCCGTCAGTGACCCGACCACTTTGTTATGACCGATCGCGGCCAGTCCCATCGACGCAATACAACCGCAGCGCGAGCAATCCGGGTCACCACCAAACTGGCAGGGTTCGACTTTCGTTTTCAGGTCGGCTGAGATTGTCCGCGTGGTGCGGGCGAAGATACACTCCGAGGGAGACTTGGGCGGCGTCAGAAACTCGCGCACCGTATCTTCCGAGATGTCGAGCTTGGGAAAAATCCGCCGCAGTTCAAACAACTCGTCGACCACCTGTTGCCGCTGAGGGCTCGACACGCATTCGACAGGATTTGCGCCTCGCTGGGGCGTAAAAATGCTCATCCAGATTTTCTCTGCCGCAGGGTTCGCCGACCACAACGCAACAAACTCCCGCAGATATCCGGGGCGCATCATTGCGCTGGTGATGGTGCAATGGACGGCGACGTGTTGACCTTCGATGTTGCGGAGTATCCGATCATAGGTGGCGGGCTTGCGGCGTTCGTCGTGCTCTGGCTGCAACCCATCGACGGAAACGCTGATTCGTAGCTGAGGAATAGAAGCCCAGGCCAGCGGTATCGGCCGGAAAGCGCTGGTCACCACTTGAACGTGGATTCCGCGTTGGGAAAGTTGGGGCAGGAGTTTGTCGAGTTCACGATAGCGAACCAGAGGATCACCCCCGACAAGCGAAAGATGTAGAGGCTTATGCCTGTCGACCAACGCGAGCACGCGGCGCACCAGTTCGTCACCCTTGAAGTCGGACAGGCTGCGCAAATTCGTCTCTCCGAGATGAGCGTCCTCATAGGCGTAACATCCCGGACAGCGCAAAGGACACTCGCGGGTAATTTCAATGGAAAGAGCCGGCACTTCTCCGTGAAGGATTCGGCCCCAAGTCTGAAGAATCGGTTTTATCTGCAAAAGCGCCTATCTTTCGGTTGTAGTCTGCATGTTTGGATGTCGCCGGTAACGATCGGTTGCCAGATTCTGCCGGTCGCTGCCTAGCGCTTTCAACGTATCTTTTTTTGCAGCTCCAAGCATTCATCGTGGAGCTTGGCATCATGGGTGAGACCATCGGCAATGATGCACTCGTCGAAAGCTGTTTTCGGATCAGAGTCCTTAAGCAGATTGGTCAGCATAATGTGTGGCGTCGGCCAGTCGGGCGACAGCTTGGCTGCAGTCTGTAGCTCGGCGATAGCTGTCGGCATGTCTTTCTTCTTCTGATACACGATGGAGAGGTTGTAATGTGCACTGGCGTTGTTCGGCTCCAGCTGGATGGCTTGCTTGTATTCCGCGATTGCTTCGTCGGACCGGCCGGCATCATCGAGTGCGCTGCCCAGGTTCATGTGGGTTTCGGCGCTCTTGGGCTGGATTTCCAAGGCTGCCCGGTAATGTTCGATGGCCCCGTTAAAGTCGCGCCTGGCGTAGAGGACATTCGCCAGATTGTTCTGTGCGCTGGCTAGCTTGGGGTTGAGCCGCACCGCTTCCTTATACTCCACAATCGCGCCGTTGAAATCGCGGTTGTGCTTCAGCGCCAGCCCCAGATTATTGTGGGCGTTGGCGTCGTCGGGCTTGAGCTGCACCGCAATTTTGAACTCAGCAGTGGCTTCGGTGTAACCCTGGCGATCGAGGTAGATGCGCCCCAGGTTATAGTGCGCCTCAAAATAGTCAGGGTAGCTTTTGATCGCTTCTTTGTACTCCACGACGCGTTTTCGGTGTTGCCGTCGCGTTCAAACGACACTCCTTCGATGGAAGTGCCGCTCGGCCTCGGCGGGAACAATCTTCCCTTCCTTCTCAGTTGTACCCGGCGAGGTCGGTTGAGTCGTAGGCGGCGATACAGGCTTGGGTTGACTCACCTTGGGCGCAGGCTGGGGCTGCGGCGCGTCCTGCGCTATGGCAAATCGAACTGAACCAGTGGCAGCAAAAAGAGAACGATACCAGCGCGCAACAACCTGGGTTTTCTATGCACTCTCATGATGGGGCTTAAGGGAAGTATATCGTCTAAGCATGACGACGCGGGGCGACGGGATCCGGGCAAAGTGCCGCTTATGGCGTCTTCCACTTGGGCGGAGGCTCTTTGACGTTAGCCAGAGCGCGCTTCATCTGCTGGAATTGACCGGTCTGATAGCCGTAGCTTTGCTGCGGCAGACGGGCAGCCTCCTGCCGGATGGCGTGCGAGCGGTTGTCGGGATTGGGATGGTCGGAGAGAAATACCAGGGCGCCAACGTTGTCTTGCGCGTTGAGCTTGTCGAAAAACTTGGCCAGTTGCGCGGGATTGTAGCCGGCTTCGGCCATCAAATGCGTTCCCATCAGGTCGGCCTGACTTTCGTCAGTACGGGAGAACTTGAGGAGCACGCTATCGGCGCCTAGTCCAATGCCGAGCTGCGCCAGTTCACCCACCAGGCTGTTGTTGTCGGTGATCTGCGCTGCCAGCTCCAAGGGCAGCTGAAGAAGTTTGGCCTTCGATGCCTGGTTCGTGCCGTGACGGAGGATGACGTGCGACATCTCGTGTCCCATGACGCCGGCCAGCTGCGCTTCGTTGTCCACCGCTTTCAGTAGTCCGGTATTAATGAACATGGGACCGCCGGGCAAGGCGAAAGCGTTAATAGCTGGGTCGGCAACGACTTCGAAAGTAAAGGTAAAGCCGCTATCCCGCGCCTCCTGTGACGCGGCCAGTCGCTTTCCAACGGCATTGACGTAGGCCGTCAGGGTTGGATCATGAACGATGACGGATTGCTGGCGAATCTTGGCGGCAGCCTCCTGACCAAGCTGCACGTCCTGTTGCTTGGTGAAGAGGTTGAAGCCCGGCTTGATTTGCGTTGGACCCTGAGCGGCAACCGCTACGTTCAGGAGCAGCAGGGAAATAAGCGCCGGCTTGCTCCACTGGTCGGTGAAGCCTATCAAACCGCGACGCTTCGCTCGAAAGAACATGGTTTTCTGGGATAGCGTAGCTGCTGCTGGCTCTATCAAATTTTACCTTGAATCACAGCAAATATGTTCTGACGAGGGTGGCGGCATCAAACCGGGGAAGGATCGTGGGCCTTGCGTGCGGCGATACTGAGCCCGGCTCGCCACGTTATCGAATTCCTGCGCGGCAGGCTTGCGCATCTCCTACTGTGCGGCTCCGCCGGGGCTTGTGCTCTGATTCCATGAAATTGCCGCTCTACGGTCAGGGTTCTTGCGCAAGCCGAGCGGATGGTTGCGGTATCATCTAACCTTCGTCGGGCCGGTCGCCCACCCATGGATCAACGCAGCTTCCAGAGACTGCTACGCCGCACCGTTGCCATCCCCGTGGTTATGCTGGTGTTGTTGGCGGCAATCCTGGGGGGCGAGATCCTACTGTTCACAACCCTACTGCACTGGGTCGATCATTCCGACCAGGTCATCGCCAATGCGCGACAAGTGATGCGCAACATCGTTGAAATGGAGACCGGCTTCCGCGGCTACTACCTCACCTACGATCCGACCTTTCTTGATCCCTATAACGATAACCGGTCGAAGGTGACGGAACAGTTCAACCATTTGCAGGAATTGACCGCCGACAATCCCAGTCAGCAACTGCGCGTGCGCCAGCTACGCGATCTGTATGTGCAGTGGGTACAGTGGGCCGACCAGCAACTGGCGCAGCCCCGGAGCGCGGTTCCATCGCCTGACGAGCGGCTCAGCGAACAGCAATTGATGACCAGTATGCGCAACAAGCAGCGGGAATTCGTGAGCGTCGAAGAGGTGCTGCGACAGCAACGCTCGCGCCGCGCTACCGTCCTGAATGCTGCCGTGATCGGCTCCGCAGTCGGGCTTTCCTTGTTGATCGCAGCGCTGTTGTTTACGCTCACCCGGCGCGAATTGATGGCACTGTCTTCCACCTACGAACGCCACTTACAGGCGGAGCTGGAACAACAGCAGGAACTGAAGGAAAGCCGCGAGCGGTTTCAGATCACACTAAATAGCCTGGGCGAGGCGGTTGTCTCCACTGATCAGGCGGGCAACGTGTCCTTCCTCAACCCGGTGGCACAAAAGCTGACCGAATGGGAGTACGCCGCCGCCCATGGACGGCCGCTGCGGGAAGTGCTGAGCATCAGCGATGAAAAGACCCGGTCCGAGACCGAGGACCCAGTGGAAGCAGTGCGGCGCTCGCAAAGCGTGGTTGGTTTCTCCAATAGCCTGATTCTCACCAGCCGTTCGGGCAGGGATTATCCTATCGAGCTGACCGGCGCGCCGATTCTCAATGAGCGCGGCGAGGTGGGCGGGGTGGTGGTCGTCTTCCGCGACGTAACCCAGCGGCGGCAGACCGAACAGACTCTGCGCGCCAGCGAACGCCTCACTCTCGCCGGACGCCTGTCGGCTACGATTGCGCACGAAATCCGCAATCCTCTCGATACTGTCACCAACCTGGTTTATTTGTTGCAACATGACCACACCGGGAGCTTGCTCTCAGCGCAGTATCTGCAGATGGCCAGTGACGAACTGACTCGCATCGCGCAGATCACGAGCCAGTTGCTGACCTTCCATCGTGAAGCACGCAGTCCGGTTGAGGTGAGCCTGACCGAAGTTCTCCAGAGCGTGCTGGTGCTGTTTGCACCGCAGATCAAGCAAAACCATGTTGTCGTGGAAACGCGCTTCGAAACCGCTCGTTGCGTTCGCGGATTTCCGGGCGAGCTGCGGCAAGTTTTCTCCAACCTGATTGGCAATGCCCTCGACGCCATGCCGGCCAACGGAAAACTAATTCTGCGTACTCGCGAATCCAGTCTCGTCTCCGATCCCACGCGCAAAGGAGTTCGGGTCACCTTGCTCGACAATGGGTCGGGGATTCCGACGGGCGTGCGCAAGAACCTCTTCGCTCCGTTCTATACCACCAAGGGCGAGAAGGGTACGGGACTGGGACTGTGGGTAAGCCGCGGTATTATCGACAAGCACGAGGGCACGGTCCATGTGAGCAGCCGCATTCGCGAGGGAAAAAGCGGGACCGCGTTCTCGGTATTCCTGCCGTTTGAGCAGGAGTTGGGCATGTTGGATGTGCCGATGGCACATCCGGTCAGTGGATAGTGTAGACAAAAGCCGGGCACGAGACCCGGCTCTTTCTATCTACCATTCACTGACCACGACCCACTAGTGTATGTCGAAGTTCTCCTGGTGCAGCGCGGGATCGCTCTTCACCAGCACGGTCTTGCCGGTCAACTCCTCCATCTCACCGATGAGCTTTCCGTTGTTGGCCTTCAGTGCCTTGGCAACTTCAGGATGAACCCGCAGCGTGATGTCGTCGAGATCATGGATCTTGGCCATCTTGCGCATCTCAATGTAGAGCTCGTTACAGACGGTGGTGACGGATTTGACGAAGCCCGCGCCCGTACAGTACGGACACGGCTCACCCAGAGTACGCTCCAGCGACTGCTTCACGCGTTTGCGGGTGATGGCGACCAATCCAAAATCGTTGAACTGCAGCACCTTGGAGGGAGCCCGATCGTAGCGCAAAGCCTCTTCCAGAGCCATCATGACTTTCTGGCGGTTCTTACGCTCGTCCATGTCGATGAAGTCGATGACGATGATGCCGCCCAGATCGCGCAGCCGAATCTGCCGCACGATTTCCTTGATGGCATCAACGTTGACCTTCACGATGGTGTCTTCCAGACGCTGCGTTTTGCCGACAAACTTGCCGGTGTTGACATCGATGGCGACCAGCGCTTCTGTCTGGTTGATGACGATATGGCCACCACTCTTCAGCCAGACCTTCGACTTCAGGGAGCGGTTGATCTCGTCCTGAATGCCGAACTGCTCGAACAGTGGCGTGTCTTTGGTGTAGAGCTTGACGCGGCGAACCAGCGAGGGTTGGAAGCGGTTGGCGAAGCGCACCACGCGCTCGTACTCGTCTTCGGTGTCGACCCAGATCTGGGAGAAATCGGCATTGACCTGATCGCGCAACACCCGCTCCACCAGGTTGAGATCGTGATAGATCAGCGCCGGCGACTTGCTGTTCTCAGCACGATTCTTGATCTCCGCCCATAGATGCTTGAGGAAGCGGATGTCAGCGCGTAGATCTTCTTCCTTGATGCTGGCGGCAGCGGTGCGAACGATGAATCCACCCACACCGTTTTCGCGCTCGCTGGTCACGATGCGCTTCAGGCGCTGGCGCTCTTCGTCGGAAGCGATCTTGCGGGAGACGCCGACGTGATTGACGGTCGGCATGTAGACCAGGAAGCGGCCCGGCAGCGCGATGTGGCTGGTGATGCGCGCGCCCTTCTTGCCGATAGGCTCCTTAGCAATTTGGATCAACACCTCCTGCCCTTCCTTCAGCAGGTCGGTGATGAGCGGCTGATTGCGACTGTTGTTAGGACGGGCGCGCAGGTTGCGGCGCGAACCACCGCGGCGGCCGCGATCGCGGAAATCACGACGGCCGTAACCCGGACGCTCGGCAGGACGTTGCTGATATCCCACAGTGGGGGATGCGGCACGTACCTCTGCGCGGCCGTTGGTCTCCTCTACTTCCCCATTCTCTTCGTCGTCTTCGTCCTCTTCTTCCTCGGAGGCGAGGATGTTCTCCCCGCGCATTTCCGCGGCGACAACTTCGTCCTCATCAACGTCCTCGATCTTGGGAATCCAGCGCTCCGAATAGCCATTGTCGGAGTCGAGCGTTTCTTCCTCGAGCACCAGTTCCTCATCGCCGGCCACCTCGCTCATGGCGCTGAGGTCGTCGGGAACAGGCTGGAATTCCGCCTCCTCGTCTTCCAGAACTTCGTGTTCCAGGGTGCGGCCTTCGGGAGCTACGGACGGAGCAGCTAGCCGTTCGGCGTCGGCATCATCGTGCTGGACGAAAGGACTGGGGTGCGACTCGGTTGGAATCTGCTCTTCGGTTGCAACCGGCGATGCCACATTGTGGGACTCAGATGAAATCTCGGGTTCGGCATCGACCACCGTCTCTCGGTGAAACTCCGCCGTGGCGGCAACAACTTCACTCGTGGTCTCAGCGCTCTCGTAAGCCGGAACTTCCGGATGCGGCGCCGCTTCCGTCTCCCCGGTTTCTTCAGGTTCGGCCACGGTTGCTTCGGGAGCAACTACCGCGGCCTCTTCCGATCCTGCTGCAGCGGCCGGCTTGCGGCGCGAGCGCCACAATCCGCGCCTGGATCGCGGTTGCGGCTCGTCGACGGCGGCCGGCGCTTCCGCCGGCTCGGTTTCGGCGACGGCAAGGCCTTGATCGAGATGAGCGGCTTCTTCTTCGATCTCTTCCCGAACCGCAACACTCGCTTCCGGCGGAGGAAAATCACCCACCGACGCCGCCGGAACGACACTCTCTTCGACCGGACCGGCAATCTGCGTCTCGGCCGAGGGTTGAGCCAGGTTGCGATACTTCGAGATGGATTCTCCTGGGAGAATGATCGGCGTGTAGCCGGCAGGCGGACCGTAGTCCGCACGCGGACGCGGCTCTTGACGCGGTTCGGCACGCGGCGGTAGCGGCGCGGGTTTCTCTTCTACCGGAGCGGCCGCTTCCGCAGTCGACTCGGACTTGGCATCACGTTCATCGGGACGGCCACGGCGGCCTCCGCGACGACGGCGTCCGCGCCAACGCCGAGCGCCTTCCTTGGATTCACGATCTTCGCCGGAAGCCGATTCGCTCTCTTCGCCAGCTGCGAAGTGCTCCTCGGCGGGCGCGGAAAAATCTTCGCTAAAGGTTTCGGGTTCTTCTTCGCTGTCAGGTCCAACAAAAGTAGGTTGGGTTGAAGCGGACTGCGTTTCCTCCGGCGGCTGCGGCTTGCCTACATCAATGGTCCCGCGCGGCGCTGGAATGGCGCCGAATTCTTCCTCCTCCTCTTCGTCGCCCGTCAATTCGAGGAAGTCGGAGACATAGAGAAACGCATCCCGCTCCAATCCGATGTCGACGAAAGCAGATTGCATGCCGGGAAGCACGCGCGTCACCCGGCCTTTGTAGATGGATCCCGCTAAGGTGTATTCATTATCTCGTTCGAAGAAAACTTCGGCGAGTTGGTCGTCCTCCGTCAACGCCACCTTGGTTTCGTGGGGCGTAGAGGACACGTAGAGTTCTTTGTTCATAGGTGCTCCGGCTTAGCCGGACGCAGGCAGCGAAATGCGGGACAGGAGTACGGGACGGGTGGTTAGGCGAGGACACACCCGGACTTTCGTCCGGGCGCAGACCCGATCTGATTCGTACAGCAACAACTTGTGGAATCTTAAGCACCGTATCGAGCACATCGTAGGGGTTTGTGGCGTCGCACCCAGCTCTTGCTGAGGGGCCGTTTCCTGCCTCCAACAACGTGCCTTGCAATCCTATCCGGCCTTTTCTGCGTGCGGCCGGTGAGTGCCCTCGTTCGTGAGGGCGGGCGTAATCTTGTTGTCATCCTGTGGAGGCTCAAACGTGTTGCAAGAGCTTCCCGGCGGATGCGACCGGCTGTCAATGCTTCGCGCCCGATGGCGCCCGTAAAGTTGAACCTCGGTGGTCTTCTGTGTTCAATTCACGAACCGGCGCATGCGAATGTTCATCACAATCCCCAAGGCCAGGAACATGAAGAGTACTGACGATCCCCCGTAACTCATTAACGGTAAGGGGATACCCGTAACCGGCATGAGACCTACCACCATTCCCACGTTGACCAGGAGGTGGAATGCCAGAACCGCAACCACGCCCATGACCACGAAGGCACCTGCCCGGTCGGGAGCCGTCTGAGCGTTCTGAATCAGACGCATCAGCACGATAAAGTATAGCAGGAGAACGCCCATCGCGCCGATGAATCCGTGCTCCTCGGCGAAAGCGGCGAAGATGAAGTCGGTGTGCGGCACCGGCAGGAATTGTCCCTGGGTCTGGCTGCCCTGAGCCGTTCCTTTGCCGAAAATCCCGCCCGATCCCACGGCAACCAGCGACTGAATCACCTGATAGCCATGGCCTTGAGAGTCGGCCTCGGGCTGGATGAAGCTGGTCAGACGGTCGCGCTGGTACGGTTTCAGGACGTGCCAGGCCACCGGCGCCAGTAAGGCTCCTATCGCCAGAATGACCAAGGCATGTTTGGCTTTCATCCCTCCCAGGAACAGACCCATGATGGCAATCGGCAGGTAGGTAAGAGCCGTCCCCAGGTCAGGCTGAGCCAGCACCATCAGCATGGGGACGCCCACCAGCGCTCCGGCTTTGATGATGTCTTGTGCCGTGCACTCCGACTTGGTGTCAGCAAAGTATTTCGCCATAGCGAGAATCAGTACCAGCTTGACCCATTCCGACGGCTGGAAGTGGAAAGAGCCGAGCTGTACCCAGCGACGCGCGCCCAGATACTTCTTGCCAAACACTTCCACAGCCAGCAGCGACGCGATGGACAGCAGATACATCAGCGGCACGCGCTCAATAAGAACCTGATAATTCAGCACGCTGACCACGAACATCAGCGCAACGCCGCCCAGAATCCAATACACCTGCTTGAGGTGCACGCCGGCAAACTTCGTGCTCAAGGTTGCGCTGTAGATTTCCACCACACCCAGCGTGCAAATCAGCAGCACCAGCACCAGCAGGACCCAATCGAAATCGCGGAACGAGACGTAACGGCTCACGGCTTCCTCTCGGGAAGAGCCACGGCCGGCGGAGTGACCGGCGGACTGGGGGCTGGCGGCTTTTTCTTGGCAGGAGTTTTGTTGCGAGGGCTCAGCGTCGGGCTGCGCCTCGGGAGGGCTTAGCTCCGGCTGGATCAGAAGCGTCGCCTTCGGGGTGTGCCACCTTGGGGTGCGATTCTGTAGCTTCGAGGTCGGCAGCAGGAGTCGGCTTGTCGGCCGCTGCAACCCCAGGAGCGGTGCTCACCGGCTTCATTGTGCCGTCGGCGGCGACTGTGAAATGTCCAGCCTGCGCCTTGTCAGGATTCTTGGGATCGCCCTCATGCCAGACGGCAGCGACCTCCGCCTGCTTGGTTCCTGCGGGAGCGGCGCCATTGGCCTTGGCGACCTGCGTCTGACGCAAGCGCTGTTTGGCCACATAAGCCTTGATCACTTGCGCGGCCAGCAGGCCCGAGCGCCAGCCCCAGCCGCCGCCCTGGGTCAGCACGGCCACCACGATCTCCGGATTGCGCCGCGGCGTCATTCCGACGAACCAGGAGTTGTCGTTGAACTTCGACTTGCCGCTGGCCCCCATCTTGCTGCGCGCCTCGGCCGAGATGGTCTGCGCCGTACCCGTCTTGCCGGCGAAATCGATTCCGTCGATGTGGGCGGCGGCCGCCGTTCCGATCCGCGTCACATCGGCCATGGCGTTGGTGATGATCATCCCAGTTGTCCTGATCGATCTGGTTATGGATTTTGTCGTTGTAGCTGGAAGCGTTCTTAAAGCCCGGCGGAAGCTCATCCGGAAATGCGACATGCGGCCGTACCATCACGCCGTCGCTGGCAATCGCGCCAATGGCGCGCGCCAGTTGAATTGGCGTCACCGCTACCGCTCCCTGGCCGATGCTGACGGAGATGGTTTCGCCCGCATACCATTTCTGCTTGAAGTTTTTGATCTTCCACTCTTCTGACGGCATTACGCCGGAGACTTCCTGCGGCAGGTCGACGCCAGTCTTTTGGCCAAAGCCGAATTCGATGGCGTATTTGGCGATGCGGCAGATGCCCAGCTTTTCGCCCAGAGTGTAGTAATAGGTATCGCAGGAAGCGTAAATGCCTTTGGAAATGTCAACCCGGCCATGCTTCTGATCGCACTTGAAGAAGCGTCCGTAAAACGTTCCCCCGCCGCCGCAGTTGACGATCAGCTTCTGCGCAATGCCCTCTTGCAGTCCAGCGACCGACATCAGAATCTTGAAGGTCGAGCCCGGCGCCAGCTGCGCCTGAATGGCCTTGTCGAGTAGGGGCTTGTTGGGATCGGTGACGAGCGCATTCCACTCGTCGCGAGTAATGCGCACGGCAAATTCGTTGGGATCGAATGCGGGACGGCTCACGAGCGCAAGAATCTCGCCATTGCGGGGATCGATGGCAATGATCGCGCCGTTCTTGCCTTCCAGCGCCTCTTCGGCCGCGATCTGCAGGTCGAGATCGATAGTGAGCTTGAGCGGTTTGCCGGGAACGGCTTGCACGTCGCTGAGCGTGCCTACTTCCTTGCCGCGACTGTTGACCAGCACCTGGCGCGAGCCATTCTTGCCCATCAGAAGATCGTTATAGTACTGCTCGACGCCCGACATGCCGACGATGTCGCCCGGGTTGTAGAGCTCCCATTGCGGCTGGGTCAGCATGTCTTCGCTCACCTGGCCGACGTAGCCGATGACGTGCGCCATGAAGCCGTTCTTGGGATACAAGCGGCGGTGAACCGTGATGGTGTCGAGTTCGGGTAACTCGGCTTTATGCGATTCGATGAAGGCCAACTCGTCGGGCGTGATGTCGTCCTTCAGAAACAGCGGTTGATAGCCCGGCACCGCGGCCATCCGTTTCAAGCGCGCGCGCAACTCATCAGGCGGCATGTGCAGGCCGAGCGGCGATTTTGTCGGCATCGGCTTGCAAGTCGCGCTTCTGATCGCGCATCAGCAGCACAGAAAATGAAGGATAGTTGTCGACGATGATGCGGCCTTCGCGGTCGAGGATTTTGCCGCGAGGCGCCAGAATCGGGACCTGCTTGATGCGGTTCTGCTCGGCCAGCGTATTGTAGTAATCACTGCGGGCAACTTGCAGGCGCCACAGCCCGAAGGCCAGCACCAGGAAAATGCCCAGCAGGACGTATTGCACTGCGGTGAGCCGGAGCTGAGAGACTTTTTCGTCGCGACCTAACATCCACTACATCTTTCGCGGCACTACGGTTGCAAAGTTATGAAACTGACAGAGTGTTCCATTCCGGTGCCAACTGCGGCCGGCGCAGCCAGGCAACGCGAAAAAGCACTCGATTTTGTGACCAGTGGCGGATCGGGAGCTCGCAACTATTGTAGTCCGGTTCCGGTGCGGAAAGCAGGAGAAAAAGGCGAGATAAGTGGCCCAGCGAAACAGGTTGGTTAGTAGAGGTGCGATGGAGCTTTCGCTGATCCTAGCACCCAGGGCGCTGTGCTTACCGCTGCTTGAACCGGTCCAGAAACTTGAACACGAAGATACCGATGACGGCGTTGGCCAAGGCGGAGATCGCGGTATGGCTCCAGCTCCACTGCAAACCCTGGCGCAGCAGGCCGTGTGCCACACCGTAGTACACCCCCTGATGGATCACGAAGAAGATGTAGGTGATCAGGAAGCGCGAACCGGGATTCTCGACATCGATCTTCAGGCCTAGAGAAGACGCTAGATACCCAATGACTGTCAGGGCAATCCCGTACATGCCCAGGGGATGCATGGGGCCGGCGAACAGGTCCTGGGTCAGGCCAATCAGGCAGCCGGTAATACAGCCGCTGATGGGGTTCCGGCGCGCCGTGGCGAAGAAAATCGTCACCATGAACGGCAGATCGATGATCGGCAGGAAGCGGACCTTCACCGGAATGAAGATCTGAATCAGGACCGCGACCAGCGGAATGAAAATGATCGCAACCCAGCTAAACTCGTAAACCGAGACCTGCTCCCGCGAGGTAAGGCTTCCGCGAAATGGCATGACCCGGGTGCTCATAGCTGGGGCGGCGCTCCTGCCGGAGGAGTGGCGGGGGGCTCGGAATTCGTGCTCGGGGCCGGTTCCGTCTTGGGTTGCTTCGGATGCGGGGGTTGAAACATCGCCATTGGCTGGAGCCTGCGAGCCGGCATCACTCGGTGAAGGAGTAGTTGTCGCCGGGGCTGCTTCGTTTGACGGTCTCGCGATAGTGCCGGCGGGACGAGCGCCACCAACGTTCGCCGGTTTCGTCTTCACGGCTCCGGCGGTTCCGGGCGTTGTCCCGGGTGCAGCCGTGCGAGGCGTCGTCGTGCCCGCTGGCTTGTTTGCTGTCATGGCTGCGGAGCCGGTCACTGGCTTACTGACCGAGCCGGTAGCCGGGTGAGCGCCGGGGGAAGTAGCCGATCCGGCCGGGGCGGCTCCGGGCGGGCCTGGGGTCGCGGTTCCTGGCTTGGCATTGCCCGCTGCATCTACATCGGTCTTGGTAGGCACGGTCGGCAAGCGCTCGGCGAGAATGTCAGAGGCGCGCAGCGGTCCCAGGTCTTTCGTGTCTGGCATCTTCTCCGTGATCTTGGTGACCACCAGCACTTCCTCGAGTTGATCGAGGCGCGACGACGGCACCACGCGAATGTTGAGGAAGAGATCCTTGCCCGGCTCAACCGAAACCACCCTGCCCACGGGCAAGCCTTTGGGGAAGATGCGATCGCCGCCGCTGGTAATGACCTCTTCGCCGGGAACGACTTTCTCGTCGCTCATGATGTATTGCAGCGTGGTCGCGCCATTGGCCGCGCCTTTCAGGATGCCCTGCAGACGCGAGTCCTTCAGCGCCGCGCCGACGCCGCTGAACTGATCGTTGATCGGCAGCACCTGCGACGAATCGGGAAAGACCTGCACGATCTTGCCCACGATGCCGGTCGGGAGTGATGACGGCCATGTCGGTCTTGATGCCGTCGTTCGAGCCCTTGTCGAGGTAGAGGACGCGCGACTGCTCGCTGCCGCTGGTGCCGATCACTTGTGCGGCAATCGTGCTGTCGACGTATTGTTCTTTGAAGGCCAGCAGTGCTTGGACCCGCCGCGCCATGCGGGCGTCTTCGCTGATCCGCGCGTCGTCGATCTTCATGCGATCGAGCTCAGCTTTGAGCTGGCGGTTCTCCCGGCGAACCCCGCGCAGGTAGGCATAGTTTGTAAACAGATTCTGTACCCACTCCTGGCTGTGAACGACAGCCTTTTCGATAGGAGTAACGGCGGAGATGGCCCACAGGCGGATGAGACGGGTTTCGCCTTCCTGCGCCGGCCGGCGTACCTGCACCGCCAGCCCAACAATTTGGGCGAACAGGATGGCCGCCAGCACGATCAGGTTCTTATAGCGGCCGAGGAATGTGTCCATACTATTGCCGACGCTGACGGGCCGGGGCTAAAGCCGCGTATTTGTCGGTACCCAACGCGGCGCTAAAGCGCCGCTCTTCCATCCGGCGGAAGCGCGGGCCTTCAGCCCGCGAACTTTTGCGCTTCGCACAGAGGCTTTAGCCCCGGCCTCATCCGCGCTAGTCAATCGATATCTTGCGCAGCAGCTTGAAGTCGCTCAACATTTTCCCCGTGCCCAGAACCACGCTGCACAATGGGTCGTCGGCGATCGACACCGGCAGGCCAGTCTCCTCACGAATGCGCTTGTCGAGATTCTTCAGCAGCGCGCCGCCGCCAGTCAGCACAATGCCACGGTCGCTGATGTCGGCCGACAACTCTGGCGGTGTACGCTCGAGGGCTACGCGAATGGCGTTCATCACCGTGGAAACGCACTCACTCAGCGACTCGCGAATCTCGCTGTCGTCAATGGTAATCGTTTTGGGCACGCCCTCGATCAAGTTGCGGCCCTTGATCTCCATGGTCAGCGGTCGCTCCAGCGGATACGCCGAGCCAATCTCGATCTTGATCTGCTCGGCCGTGCGCTCGCCGATCAGCAGGTTGTATTTGCGCTTCAGGTAATTCATGATCGACTCGTCCATCTGGTTGCCGGCCATGCGAACGGAGCGCGAATACACAATGCCGCTGAGCGAGATCACAGCGATGTCAGTGGTGCCGCCGCCGATATCGACCACCATGTTGCCGCTAGGCTCGGTGATGGGCAGGCCCGCGCCAATCGCGGCTACCATCGCCTGCTCCACCAGGTGCACTTCGCTGGCCTTGGCGCGATAGGCGGAGTCCATGACCGCGCGCTTTTCCACCTGCGTGATCTCCGAGGGCACGCCGATCACGATGCGCGGATGCACCAGCATCTTGCGGTTGTGCGCCTTCTGGATGAAGTAGTTCAGCATCTTCTCGGTGACTTTGAAGTCGGCGATGACGCCGTCTTTCATGGGCTTGATGGCGACGATGTTGCCGGGCGTGCGCCCCAGCATCTCCTTGGCTTCTTTGCCCACAGCTTCGACTTCACCGGTATTTTTGTTGATGGCGACGATGGAGGGCTCGTTGACTACGATGCCCTTGCCGCGGGCGTAAACCAGGGTGTTCGCCGTTCCCAGATCGATGGCAAGATCGCTGGAGAACATGCTGAACAGCGAACGCATGTTGCTGAATCGCGAGGAACTGCTATGAAAGCCGTTAGATGACATTTACTTGCTAATTCTTTCTAGTTGGAGCGGTGTTAACAGTGTATGACACAGCGGCGCAGGAGCGCACTCAACTGAATGCCTTACTCCGGCAGATTCGCAGGTTGTCGTCCGAGGAAAGCCGCCGAATGGCCTGTCGCTTGCGATCAGAGTACCACCTGAGCCTAGCACAAGAGAAATGTTACTGAAGGCGTAAATGACGAGAAATGGGTGGTAATTTGCTGACCCAAAGCGCCTGCCGGAGTCCTCCCAAGCCCGCTGCCTTCGGCCGAACAAAATCGGCGGCGCTATTTCATGATTTTGCCGGTGACGGTTCCAAAATTTCTCCTGTCTCGCATTCCGGCAACTTCTGTGTTTCGATAGGGTTTGTGCGGGTGAACACCGATACCACCGGTTGACCGGCAATTCATCCGCAAATTCTCTTCGACCAAAGGAGTCCCGTGGCGGTTCGATCGCACGTCACATTGTGGCAACGCTGGCTGGTGCTGGCAATTCTTCTGTTGCTGGCTAGCCCTACTCTTCCCAGCCAGCAGGCATCGTCTGGCCAGGAAACATCTTCCAGCCAACAGGGCCAGGCCTCTACGCCAACCCAGGATTCAACACCGGCGGCAACATTTTCTTCGAACGTGAAGGTGGTGAATGTACTGGCCACGGTTCGCGACAAACACGGCCAGATCGTCAATAACCTGACCAAGGACGACTTCAAGCTGGAGCAGGACGGCCATCCGCAAACCATCCATTACTTCGCCAAGGAAACCGACCTGCCGCTCACCCTGGGTCTGCTGGTGGACACCAGCATGAGCCAGCGGCGCGTGCTGGAGCAGGAACGCAGCGCCAGCTATGGCTTCCTGAATGACCTGATGCGTCCTGAAAAGGACAAGGCCTTCGTCATTCACTTCGACTGGGACATCGAACTGCTGCAGGACCTGACCTCGTCGCACCAGAAGCTGGAGGCGGCGCTGGAAAAACTCGATATGCCGCAGTTCGATCCGGCCGGCGGGGTTCTCCCGGCGGGGGCCCGGGCGGGGGCGGCGGACACCATCGCAGCGGCGGAGGTACCACATTGTATGACGCGGTCTTCCTGGCCTCCGATGAGCTGATGCGCAAGCAGGAGGGCCGCAAGGCGCTGATCCTGCTGACCGATGGTGTGGATACCGGCAGCAAAGTCAGCCTCGACCGCGCCATCGAGACGGCTCAGCGCGCCAATACGCTGGTGTATTCGCATTCTCTACGCCGATCCGGATGCTTATGGACACAACTTCGGTCACATGGGCGGCATGGGAGGCGGCATGGGCCGGCACGGCGGCATGGGATATCCGGGCGGCGGCGGAGGATATCCACAGCAGGCCGAGCCGGCCGACGGCAAGAAGGTTCTGCAGCGCATCTCGAAAGAAACGGGCGGACGCTTCTTCGAGGTTTCCAAGAAGCAGCCGATCAACGAGATCTACACCCAGATCGAAGATGAGCTGCGCAACCAGTACAGCCTGGGTTATGCGCCGGACAAAGCCGACGCCGGCGCGGGCTATCACAAGATTACCCTGACCACGACCAACAAAGACCTCATCGTGCAAACCCGCGAAGGCTATTACGCCGAGCAGTAGGAACTTCTTCTCAGGCTCGCCGCGACTTGGGATTGGCGTTGCGCGCCAGGTATCGCTGATCGAGAGCCTGGCGGACCAAGGTCTTAATCACCGCTTGGCGGCTGATATTCAGCTCTTCGGCGGCATCGTCCAGTTCGCCGAGCATGGGAGCCGAAAAATCGACATTCACTCTCTGGATGGGCGGCATCATGCGCCCCCTGTTGGTGAAAAAGCGGGAAACATCTTCTCCCCGGTCGGCGAGGTGGGCGATGGTTTCCGCGGAAACAACTTTGTTCTTGGAGTCACGAGTGCTCTTCATAAAGTCGGTGCTCCTCTTTGGTGGCTTTCCATAAAGTCACCAGGTGGTAGTATTCGCCAGCGCTGTCCTCTCTAACTTCGAAAATTAGGGTATACAAGCGTTCACCTACCCACCCGATCGCCCCGGCACTGCTCGGAAACGTCCGAGCGCTGGTCAAGAAAAAATGGGTGGGAGAAAATTTCTTCTGCTTCCTCAAAGCCGATTCCGCGCTTGGGGTTCTGCCGCAATCGCTGGCTCTTGCGCAGGTCAAAATGGAATCGCATATGGTATAACAGTTATACCATAACTAGAGGCGGTCCGGATCCTTTTAGGGTGACATCCGGAAGCCCAATACCGGCGGAATTTTCGGGCCGCCGGAAGATTCTACTTAGTCGTCTCAACCTGACGGCGACCTAAGTCTTTTATTCCAAGCAAGTTAACTCTTGGCACGTGGAATGCATCTTACACTCTCATTGAGTAGGAGGCCCCCTGATGCCGTACCTACGACTTTACTTGCCAGAAATCTCGATAGCGCAGAAGCGGCACATCGCCCAGAAGCTTATCGACTTGACGCTGTGTACCTCCCGCCTTCGCCGCTATTGGGATCGCGATCAAATCACCATCCAGTTTCTGTCCCAACCACGCGCCGATTGCCGCGTCGAAGTTCATTGCCACAATCTGACCTCCATGAACCGCAGAGCCTTCGCCGAGGAAGTCGCGCCCCTGCTCATCCGGTCCTTGCATTTGAATGTAAAGAACAGGTTGGCGTGGCTGATGGGCGTTGGCGCGGAGAAGCCACGGGTGGATGTCCGATTCCTCGAGCTTCCGTTCGACGACGTGATCGCTAGCGAGTCGACCGTCGAGAATGCTTTCGAGGCCGAATGGCAGCGAGTGGCCTGACTGCTGAGTCCCACAGAGTTGTGGACCGTCGTCGCTTTGGTTGGGGAAACGGCAGCGCTAGATTCGTCCTGCTGAATTCTCGAGCAAAATCGTACCTAATTCCGCGCGGCTGCGCGACGCCACACTAAACCAGAGCCCGCCTCAATCTTCTAACGTCTGAGATTTTCTCCGTTGCGCTTCCCTTGTAACCTTCCCGGGTCAGGCCTAGACTCACACTTAAGGGGGAGTGTGATGCTCATCACAGCCTCCTGGTACATCGATCGGCGAAGATGAAAGCCAGAGGGTAGTTAGTGACCGCATTCCTGTTCGCAGGCCACCGCTCAGTCGCTTCAGCAGTGTTGACCGGGATGGCGATGAGCTGGACGATGCGGCATTGAGAGAAGGTATTGCATGGGCTGGATCGAAAATAAGTTCGAGAAGAACTTTCTGGTCACCACAGTCGACTACGTCTTCAATTGGGCGCGGAAGTCCGCAATTTGGCCCATGACGTTTGGCCTGGCTTGCTGCGCGATCGAGATGATCGCCGCTTCTACGTCGCGCTTTGACATTGCGCGCTTTGGCTCGGAAGTGTTTCGCCCTAGCCCGCGGCAGAGCGATCTGATGATCGTGGCCGGCACCGTCACCCTCAAGATGGCGCCGGTGTTAAAGCGCATTTACGACCAGATGCCCGATCCGAAGTGGTGCATCTCCATGGGCGCTTGCTCGTCGGTGGGAGGCCCGTTCAATACCTATGCCGTGCTGCAGGGTGTCGACCGTATCGTGCCCGTTGACGTGTACGTCGTCGGCTGCCCGCCGCGGCCGGAAAATCTCTTCTACGGACTGCTGCGCCTGCAGGACAAGATCGACAAAATGAGCATCGCCAAGAAGCCCACCGAAGTTCGCCTGCACGAGAACATGGTGGACAACTTCAAGGAGCAGATCCGGGTCGCGCAAGCCAACTTCGCTAATCCCGAGCAGTTGGTGCAACCGGTGGAGAACCGCGTAACCGCCGGGCGGTGACGATTCAGGACTTAACGACGCTCCCGAAGGTGCTCCCCTTCTAAGCCACTGCGTTGGCAAATCCCCTCACGCATGCTCGCGCTGGTAGTGCCGCCGGGCTTTCTGACGGTTGCCGCAACTGGTCATGTCGCACCAGCGGCGACTGCGATTGCGGCTGTGATCCAGGAACAGCCATTCGCAATCGGGAGCCTCACAGAATCGCAGGATGCCGAGTTGGTCGGAGGTCAACAGCTCAGCCGCTGATTGCGCAATCGGCCACAGAACTCGCTCCAGTGGATGTTTCTCGTCCCAGCGCCATTGCCAGCGATAACCCCCATCAGAGCGAGCCAGGCAGCGGTGCTGCATAGCCTCAAGCGCGGCATTGTTGATCGGTTGCAGATCGATCGCCGCGACTGGCTTGTCCTGCGCGATCGCGGAGAACGCGCGATAAAGCGCCTCGCGCAGCTCTATCGCCTCACGGAAAACTCGGCGCGCCCGGTTCGATTGCTGTTTGGCGTATGAATTCAACTTTTGGCCTTGCTGGCGAGAGAAGAGTCCGGATTGTTTGCCGAAGGAGAGCAGATCAGCATAGTCGGTAAGGTGTTCTCTGCGGTGCTCGGCATCGTGCCGGCGGCTAATCGTATTAGCGAAGTCAAGACACAGAATTCCGCCTGAAAGATCGAATGTGTACTCCGCTTGAGGCCTGCTTGGCACTCCCTCTATTGTAACTGGCCTCGTCCAGTTCGGCGGTTAGCCGCCGGAAAGGCAAGTCGCGCAACCGCTTCGGCAAGCTGCCGCGCCGACGATCTGGCACGCACGCATGAAAGGGAATGCTGGTGACAGCGATGAAGCAGTAGCAAAGGGCGATTCGGCTCGCCCTTCAGGCTAACTCTTGGATCTTTTCGATCAGGACATCGGGCGGATCGCCCTTGGTGATGAAGGCGTTGGCCAGCTCAAGCGCAGCCGGGGGAAGAGAGAAATAAGCCGATAAGAAGATAATGGGCACGTTGGGCCGGCGGCGACGCATTTCGGCAGCTACATCCCCACCGTTCAAGCCAGGCATGTAGTAGTCCAGCACCACCAGATCGACGTGGTTATTGTCGAAGAGGCTGAGACCCTGCTGTCCATTGTTGGCCGTCAATACCCGGAAGCCATGGCTCTCCAGCATGATCTTTCGCACGCGCAGGCCAATCTTCTCGTCGTCGACGCAAAGCACAGTCTTCGGGCCGAGAGTCCTCATCCAACTCACCGTTGTTTCCACTTGCGGTTCGGCCCCCACCAGCAAATTACCATCTAACACTGCAGCTCGGTTACACACATTGGACTCGCGGAGGGTCACCCCGTTCAAGAAGTGGCGCTGGAATAACTTTGTACCTTAACCTCCCCAGTTTGGATATCCCGACAAAGTGGTAGGGAGCCGTATGTCATTGTTTCTAAATTACTTAGAAAGACGATGGCAGTTCCTGGCTGAATGCCGGAAGATGACACAGGGGTTCAGCGCCAGAGGCAGGCGTCGCCGTAAACCGGGGTTGACGTCCTTTCGCTGTGCCCACCCGGCATGGTATTTTCAAAGACTTACTGACTGGATAACCTTCCCTCCCGTATGCGCTCCGCTGGACGCGCTCCGAGAATTCAGCGCCTGCCAGAACGGCCGTATTTTTCACCCACTGGAGACGGTTTTCGCAGATCTCTCGCAGAGGAAACATGATCCGCTCCTACCAAGGACATACGCCGGCAATGCCACCCAGCTGCTATGTTGACGAGTCGGCACAGCTGATCGGCGACGTGGTGCTGGGCGAAAACGCCAGCGTCTGGATGAATGCTGTGCTGCGCGGCGATGTGCACTTCATCCGGGTGGGCGCCAACAGCAATATCCAGGATTGCAGCGTGCTTCATGGCATGTTGAATAAATGGCCGGTGATTGTCGGCGACTGGGTCACCGTCGGCCACTCGGTCACCCTGCACGGTTGCGTCGTCGAGGACCGCTGCCTCATCGGTATGGGGGTGGTCATCCTGAATGGAGCGCGCATCGGCGCCGGCTCAATCATCGCCGCCGGGACGTTGATTCCCGAGGGCACGGTGGTCGAACCTGGCTCGCTGTGGATGGGCGTGCCCGGCAAGCTCCGCAAGACGCTGACGGACGAGGATCAGGAGATGATCCTGCGCTATGGGCGGAATTATCTGGGATACAAAGACAACTACTTAGCTGAGATGAGGAAGTAGGTGAAGGGGCGCGCCTTCAGGTGCGCCGCTGGCTCCACTTTTTATTTGTCATCCCGAGCGGGCTTCAGCCCGCGGGATCTGCCTTTGTCAGCAACAGAATTATTCTCCACTACGGAGTACACGGAGTTGATTGGAATGAGTTCGACTTTCAGTGATTCGTTTTCCTCCGTGAACTCTGTGGGCCCCGTGGTGAAAGCCAAAACTGACTACCGGCAACTGGGAACTGGCAACTGCTTATGATCAAGGCCGTCCGCGGAACTCGCGATCTTCTCCCGCCCGACACCGACTTGTGGAACCGGGTCGAGGCCAAAGTGCGCGACGTCTTCGCGCGCTACAACTATCACGAAATCCGCACCCCGATTTTCGAGGATACTCAGCTTTTCTCGCGCAGCGTCGGCGAAGAGACCGACATTGTGTCGAAAGAGATGTTTACCTGGGAGGACAAGGCACGCGCCCAAAGCGAGAAGGCTCAATCGCTGACTCTGCGACCGGAGAATACAGCCGGCGTGGTTCGCGCCTACATCGAACACGGTCTCGACAAGAAGGGGACGCTGCAGAAGCTGTACTACATCGGGCCGCAGTTCCGCCGTGAGCGTCCGCAGAAAGGACGCTATCGCCAGTTCTTTCAGATCGGCGCTGAGATTATCGGGCCGCCCAGTGCGGGCAGCGAGTCGCCGGCGCGCGACGCCGAAGTCCTGGAAATGCTGGCGACGCTGCTCGACGAAGTCGGCCTCAACGGCTGGAATTTACAGCTGAATTCGGTAGGCTGCGCTGAAGATCGGGCGCGCTACAACCAGGCACTGCGCGAAGCGTTGCAGCCGGTAGTGCACCTGATGTGCGCCGACTGCCAGCGCCGTGCGGAAACCAATCCCCTGCGCGTGCTCGACTGCAAAGTGCCGGAAGATCAGCCCATCATCGAGAAGCTGCCAAAGATCGGCGAGTATCTCGACCAGCCTTGCCGCGAGCATTTCGCTGCGGTAAAGGCGATGCTCGACGCGGTCGGCGTGCCCTATTCCGTCAATGAGCGCATGGTGCGCGGCCTCGACTACTACACGCGAACCACCTTCGAGTTCACTCACGGCGGCTTGGGCGCGCAGAGCGCGGTGCTCGGCGGCGGACGATACGATGGACTTTCGGAATCGCTGGAAGGACCGAAAGCTCCCGGGATCGGCTTTGCTATTGGCGAAGACCGCCTGGTTCTGGCGCTGCAGACGCAGGGTGAGCAGCCGGAGGAAAAAATCCAAGCCTTCGTCGCTCCGCTAGGCAGCGGGATGAACATCCATGCTTTAAAGCTGGCGCGTGAATTGCGCCGCGATGCTATCAGCGCCGACCTCGGCGAAGAAGGCTTTCGCTTGAAGAAGTCGTTTGAGCTGGCCGAGAAAGCGGGCGCGCGCTACATCGTCATCGTCGGTGAGAACGAAGTTGCCGCCGATCAGTTTGCGGTAAAAAATCTTGCGACTGGCGAACAGGTACAAGTCCCGCGTGCCCAACTCGTCGAATACCTGCGAAAATAGGTAGAAGCTGTTCCCATCAATCGCTTTGTCATCGAGCGGCACGTGCGGTTCGAGACGTGCCTGTCGGCAGAGCCAGGAAGATTCGGGCTTCAGCCGCGGCTGAACGTCCGATCGGGCAGGGGCTTGAAGCCCGGACCTTTTGCAGGGCATCGTTCGGCGCGACTGAAGGTCGTGCCCTGATATAAACCAGAATCATTTGTGAGATGACTTCCAAGGACCTTATGCTCGACTTCTTAGGTGATCTGAAACGGACTCATATGTGTGGCGAGCTGCGCGCCTCTGACGCCGGCTCGAAAGTTGTGCTCATGGGATGGGTGAACCGCCGCCGCGACCTCGGCAACCTCATCTTCCTCGATCTGCGCGACCGCAGTGGTATTACTCAGCTTGTCGTCACAGCTGACGCCGGTGCCGAGGTCCACGACAAGGCCAACGCTGTACGCTCGGAATTTGTTCTCGCTGTCGTCGGCCATGTGAAGCTGCGCGAGCCCAGCACCATCAACAAGAACATTCCCACTGGCGAGATCGAAGTCGTCGCCGACGGATTGCGCCTGCTGAACGACTGCAAAACGCTTCCCTTCTCGCCCAGCGACACCGTGCTGGCCAACGAAGAAGTGCGGCTGAAGTATCGCTATATCGACCTGCGCCGTCCCGACATGCAGCGCAATATCCAGCTGCGCCATAAAGTGGCAATCGCCATTCGGGAGCACCTGAACTCGCAGGGCTTCTACGAGATCGAAACCCCGTTCATGACCCGCTCCACTCCCGAGGGCGCCCGCGACTACCTGGTCCCCAGCCGCGTGTATCCGGGCGAGTTCTACGCGCTGCCGCAATCGCCCCAGCTATTCAAGCAGATCCTTATGATCTCGGGCTTCGACAAGTACTTCCAGATCGTGCGCTGCTTCCGCGATGAAGACTTGCGCGCCGACCGTCAGCCCGAGTTTACCCAGATCGATCTGGAGATCAGCTTCGCCCGTCCGGAGATGGTCTTCCACACCGTTGAGGGTTTTCTCAAAGCGGCGTTCTCCACCATCGGCGTCGATTTGCACACTCCGTTTCCGCAGATGACTTACGACCAGGCCATCCGCCTGTACGGCATCGACAAGCCAGACCTGCGCCTGCCCTGCATGGCCGACGTCAGCCATGCCTTTGCGCCCGAGAATCTGGAGACGCTGCACGTCGATCCCGAGCTGCCGGTGGTCGCTATCGTCATTCCGAAAGTCGGCGAGCTCTCGCGCAAGGAGCGCGACGAGATCAAGACGATGTTCGGCGAGCGCAAAGAAGCCAAGGTGTTCGAGGACATCAAGCGGCTGGAGAAGTCGTTTCCCGATGCCGTCGCCAAGATTCGCGAGACTGCCAAGCCGAACCCTGAAGACCTGCTGGTCGTGGTCGCAGGTGCCAAGCGTACCGAGCCAGCAAGCCCGTCCAAAGCTCGGCAGCAGGCCTACGCCGTCTATTCCGCCGCCGGACAACTGCGCCTCGCGCTGGGACAGAAGTACGCCGAACGTCACGGCGCGTTCGCGCCGGGCACCTTCCGGCTGTTGTGGGTCACGGATTTTCCGATGTTTGAATGGGACGAAACCGAGGGCCGCTGGAACGCCGCGCATCATCCCTTTACCTCGCCGCACGAGGAGGACATGGACAAGCTGGAGAGCGATCCCGGTGCGGTGCGCTCGCTGGCCTACGACGTGGTGCTGAACGGTACCGAGCTCGGCTCGGGTTCGATCCGTATCCATCGCCAGGACATCCAGAGCAAGATTTTCAGGGCGATGGGCATGTCTCCGGAGGAGCAGCAGGCGCGCTTCGGCTTCTTTCTGGAGGCGTTGCAATACGGCACGCCCCCGCACGGTGGCATTGCGCTGGGGCTGGATCGCATTGTCATGATCCTGGCCGGCGCCGAAAGCCTGCGCGAGGTGATTCCCTTCCCCAAGACCGCGAAGGCCGTCGACCTGATGGTGGACGCGCCGACTCCGGTCAGCGATCGCCAGTTAAAGGAGTTGGGCATCGCTGTCAGCGTGAAGAAGGATTAGGCGATCGTCGGCATATTGAGCGGTTCGCGCGGCGGGCGCGCGGCGGCAATGAGACCGCTGGTTCGCGTCTTGCACCTTACGGCTGCAGGTAAAAGCGCGGCTTCGACCGTTGTGCCTTATGGCTGGCTATAAAGGTGGTGGAACCATTGCGCCTTAGGGCCGCGACAAGGTTGGAACTACGACAACGCCCGTCCCGCTTGCGGGATGATTCAGTTCAGCCCAGGACCCTTCGGCTACGCTCAGGGCAGGCTGAGCCGCAGGCGTAGTCCCGGGTAACGGTGTCTTTGAGATTTCAAGCCCCTTCAGGGGCGACACGTGCCCTACTCAACCTCGCCGGTTACGGCCCTGCCCGGAATACAATTGCTCTTCGCATGACCATCGCTGCTAATCTGTCAGCCATCCACGAACGCATTACACGCGCTGCTCAGCGCGCCGGACGCAGCGCTGACGACGTGGCGCTGATGGCTGTGAGCAAGAACTTTGCCGCCGAGCGCATTATCGAAGCCTACGAAGCAGGTCAACGCTTGTTCGGCGAGAACCGCGTGCAGGAATTTGCCGACAAGGTCGCGGCCCTGGCCGATCGGCGCGGCTGCGAATTCCACATGATCGGCCACCTGCAATCCAACAAAGCCGCCAAGGCCGCCGAGATCTTTCACGCGGTCGATTCCATCGATTCGGCGAAACTTGCGGAACGGCTGAACGCGGCGGCTGGAAAGCAGCACAAGACGCTTGACGTCCTGATCGAGATCAACGTGGGAGGCGAGCAGGCGAAAAGCGGCGTCTCTCCTGGATCCCCCGAGCTCGAGCGGATTCTCGCGGGCGGGCCTGAATGGGATCGCCTGCGGATTCGCGGACTGATGACCGTACCTCCATTCACTGACGATCCCGAAGGGGCGCGGCCATACTTCCGGTACCTACGTGAGCTGCGCGACCGTCTGCTTGCGTGCGATCTGCCGTCGGTTAGGCTCGACCTGCTCTCCATGGGTATGTCGCACGACTTCGAAGTTGCCATCGAAGAAGGCTCGACCTGCGTGCGTGTCGGTACCGCAATCTTTGGCGAGCGTTCTCAGCTGTGATTCCTGTCCGTGACACCCCGTCGGGCGCGACCTTCCAGGTGAAGGTGCATCCGCGCGCGAAGAAAAATGCCATCACCGGCGAGGCCGGAGACGCCCTGAAGCTGGCGCTGACCGCACCGCCAGTGGAAGGCCGGGCGAATGAGGCCTGCATTGCGTTCCTCGCGGAATTTTTGAATGTATCGCGTTCCTCAGTTACGATAGCCGCCGGGGAAAGCAGCCGAAATAAAGTGATTCGGGTAGCCGGGCTGACGGCAGCGCAGGTCCAGGCGAGACTGTCAGGAAGGGCACCTTGAGGCCAAACGCGGTCTTCATTGTCGCTGTCGCTCTGTATCAGGGCACGGCTTCAGCCGTGCCGAGAATAGTGCCAGGAAGATGTGGGCTTTCAGAGACTGTGTCGCAACCCAAGAGGAAATTTCGTGGTGGAACAAAGGGTGGAATAACCGCTCAAACTAGCCGCAACGCGGCGAGATGAAGTTAGCCGGGCGTAAGCCCCCGGTCAAGTGGGAGATTATTGTGAGCCGCAGAGCGGCGACACCGGTTGCGACACAGTCTCTTCAGCCCCTGCTGGTCTTGGATTGAGCAGGGGCTCAAAGCCCTTACTTCTTACTGTGCGTTGTTCGGCACGACTAAAGTCGTGCCCTGATACAAACCAAGCGTGATCGAGCGGCCCTTATGACTGACAACCGACAACTGAGAACTGACAACTAATATGCCCTTTGCGCAGCGTTGGCGCGACATCCGCACCGGCTTCGAGCGGCCCTTCTGGGTCGCCAACATCAGCGAGTTGTTCGAGCGGCTCTCTTATTACGCGGCGTTTGCGTCGCTGGCGCGCTATCTCCACGAGGTTCTGCGCTTCCCGGTCGAGCAGGCCAGCACGCTCACCGGATTCTTCGGCGGGCTGGTTTGGTTTCTGGCGGTCTTCGGTGGCACGGTTGCCGACCGGATGGGCTTCCGCCGCGCGCTTTCCCTGGCGTACCTGATCCTCAGCTGCTCGTACTTCCTGCTGGGGTCGCTGGGAGCGCCGTGGCTGGCACCGATTCGCGACAATGTGCCCCTCGTCGCTCTGGCAACCTTCATCTTGGCACTGCCGGCGCTGGGAATCGCGTTGGTGAAACCCAGCGTGGTGGGAACCACCGCGCGCGCCTCCAAGGAAAATGTTCGCTCCATCGGCTATTCCATTTACTACACGCTGGTGAATATTGGCGGTGCTGCCGGTCCGTTGGTGGCTTCCTATGTGCACCAGCACATGCGCGTCGAGAACGTCTTTCGCGTGGCCGCGCTCAGCGTCTTCCTGATGTTCATTGCTGTCCTGCTGTTCTTCCGCGAGCCACGCCGCAGCGATGAAGTCGAGACGGCCAGCCTGTCGCAAGCCGCCAGAAATTTCTGGACCGTCGTTACCAATCCGCGCTTCATGCTGTTTCTGCTGATCTTTACCGGCTACTGGATCGTCTATTGGCAGGAGTTCATTACCCTGCCCATCTACGTCCATGACTACGTGAATCCGCTGACCAACACCGAGCGACTGCTGGTCACGGGGCCGCTGGTCGTCATCTCACTGACCCTGGCGATCAATATCTTCACTCAGAAGATACGCGCCTTCAGCGCCATCATTCTGGGCACAGTGATCACAGCGCTGGCATGGATCATCCTTATTCTGTCGCCCACCGTCACGGGCGTGATCCTGACCCTGGTCGTAGTCGCGCTTGGCGAAATTACCCAATCGCCTCGCTACTACGAATACATTTCCCGGCTGGCGCCCTCGGGGCAGCAAGGGACCTACATGGGCTTTGCTTTTCTGCCCCTGGGAATCGGGTCGTTGATCGGCGGAAACTTTGGCGGCTTTCTAATCCATCACTATGGCGAGGTAAAACATCAGCCGGGAATGATGTGGGTGGTCATCACGGCGATTGGCCTTCTCACCGCGGTCTTACTGTGGATTTACGATCGTTTTGTCCTGCCGAAGGAAGTAGCCGGGTGAAACGCGTTTATGTTTGTCATCCCGTTTTTTATTTTGTCATCCCGAGCGCAGCCGAGGGATGAATTCACGTTTGAAGTGCAACAGTGTTTTCCAAGAATACCTCGTTGGGAGTTTTGAAGCCGAGGCATTTTCTGGGAGTGTCGTTGAAGCGTTCGAGGCAACTGGCGAGGTGCGGGGCGGACAGGGAATCGAGGTCGGTATTTCTGGGCAGTTGACGGCGGAAACGGCCAATCGCGTTTTCGATGCCGCCCTTCTGCCAGGGCGAGTGGGTATCGCAGAACCAGGTCTGAATGCCGAAGCGTTGGCTCAGTAAATAGTGTTTGCTGAACTCTCCTCCATTATCGAAGGTGATGGATTGGCAGGCGCGCGCGGGCAAGGCTTCCACCATGAAGCTGAGATTGTCGGCGACCGACTGCGCGGTTCTAGTCTTCTGCCGCAGCAGCAGTGCGCGCCGCGATCGGCGTTCCTGGGCCACCAGCAAGAACTGTCCCGGCTGGCTGAAGCTCATGAGGTCGGCTTCCCAATCGTCGGAGCGGGTTCTGCTTTCCACCACGGCGGGACGATCATGAATGGAAACCCTGTCCAGGATGGATGTTTTCGACCATCGGCCATTGGGCTGACGCTTTCCACGACGGTACTTTTGACGAGGCAGCCAACGATGCAGGGTTTCCATGAAAGACCAACTGCGCCAATAAATGTAACGATAGATGGATTCATAGCTGATGCGGTCGCTGCCCGCTCCCCGGGCCAGGCGTCCGGCAATCTGCTCCGGCGACCATCCCTCGGCCAGGCGTTGCAAGACTTTCTCCCGAAGTTGGGGCTGACGTTGGAGCTTGTGGGCTCGGCCGCGGGCATGGCGACGCAGCATCAACTGCTGCGCGCGCTGCGGATCGTAGCCCCCGGTCCACCGCTTGGAGGGCTTGCTGTTGCGCTTCAGTTCACGACTGATGGTCGCGGGGCTTCGCCCCAGAACGCCAGCGATGCAACGCAGAGATTTACCGTCTGCATGCAGACGGTAAATCTCAATCCGCTCCCTGAGGTCCAACTGCTCATACTTTCTCTTTTCCATCGCAACACCTTTGTACGGTGTTGCACTTGATTCGTGAACTCATGAGGGACCTCCTGTTGTCGCCCAGGCAAAACTCTTCGCGGGACACAAGACAGCGGGTCCTTCGACTCCGGCGGCCGAAGTCGGGCCGCCTGCGCTCAGGATGACACCCTGAATTTGACCCACAGTTGATGCTTCTGCTCGCTCGGGATGACAGCGTAATGACGAAAACCTCATGAGCAAAACTCCTGCCTCCATCGCCAAGCACATTCGTACCGTGCTCAAGAACGGTGGCTCGGCGCCGCATGTTAAAGAAGTGCAGTGGTTCTTTAAGCATGAAATAAAATCGCGCGGCTGGTACACCGCCGAGCTGCGAAAAGTAGCCGTGCGCTTCCGGCGTACGATCCTTGCCGAACATGATCCGGCCAACTTGCTCAAGGTTGCCGATCAACTCTTTCGTGGCAACATGCTGGAGGAAAAAGTTTTCGCGGTTCTGATGTTACAGGGTCTTGTCGGGGAGTTCGGCAAGCGCGAGTTCAAGCTGTTTGAGAGCTGGCTGGATCGCATCAGCAGCTGGGCCGATCACGATGCGCTGGTCTATTACCTCATCGGACCCATCCTCGCCGCCGATGCGACCTTATTGTCCCGTCCGCCGCGCTGGGCCAAAGCTAAGAGCCGTTGGCATCGGAGAGCCGCAGCGGTAAGCCTGATCCAAAGCACCCGCCTGCACAAGAATTTCGACGACATCCAGCGCATCACCGAAATGCTGCTGAATGACGAAGACGATATGGTTCAGAAAGGATTGGGCTGGTTACTGCGCGAAGCTGCCAAGGCTAATCCGCAGCAGACGGTCGAATACCTGATGACGATCCGCGAACGCTCGCCGCAGGCTGGTACTGCGTACGGCGTGTGAGACGCTGCCGGCGGCCACGCATGAGAGAGTGCTTGGGAAGAAGCCAGCCAAGACAGAAGCGCGAGGATAGAGGTCCTTCGACTCTGCGGCCAAAGGCGGGCCGCCCCGCTCAGGATGACAGCTGAAACTACAGGCCAAAAGCTGACAGCTGAAATCCGCAAGCAACAGCTAAAGGCTAAGAGCTAAGAGCCACAGGCCAGGAGCGAATAGCGGAGAGCGAACCACAGCCCTTCCTTCATTTACAATGGATCACGCAATGAATCTTCCCGAAATTCAGGCTGCGCTACGTGACGGCGGCCACGAATGCTGGCTGTTCTACGATCACCATCATCGCGATCCCATCGCTTATCGCGTGCTCGGCCTTTCGCCCAGCATGATGGTCACCCGCCGCTGGTTCTACCTCGTCCCTGCGCAGGGCGAGCCGATGAAGCTGGTTCACCGAATCGAGAGCCATCATCTCGATTCGCTCCCCGGCAGCCGGATGGAATATTCCGCGTGGCAGGAGTTGTGGCAGAACCTTGAGGCCATGCTCAAGCCGTATCACAACATCACCATGCAGTACTCGCCCAACAACCAGATTCCTTACATCTCGCTGGTCGATGGGGGCATGTTGGAACTGGTGCGCGGCTTCGGCAAAGAGATTGTTAGCTCGGCGAATTTAGTCGCGCGCTTCGAAGCGACACTTACCGACGCGCAGATGACATCGCACTTCAAAGCTCGCGATGGTGTCGACAAAATCGTGGCGGCATGCTTCCCGGAAATGGGCCGCCGCGTCCGCAATGGCGGCACGCATGAGTTTGAGATGCAGCAGTGGATCATGGAGGCGTTTGGCCGCGAAGGTCTGGAGACCTGTGATCCGCCCAACGTCAGTGTGAACGCGCACAGCGGCGATCCGCACTACGAGCCAACCTCGGCCACTTCGGCACCAATCCGCCAAGGGGATTTTGTGCTGCTCGACATCTGGGCGAAACGCGTCGAGCCCGACTCCGTCTACTACGACATCACCTGGACCGGCGCCCTGGGCACGCCCAGCGACAAGCAACGCGAGATTTTCGAGATCGTGCGGGGGGCCCGTGATGCTGGCATTCAGACCGTGCAGCAGGCCTTCGAGGCAAAAAAGAAAATCCACGGCTGGGAAGTCGACAAGGCGACGCGCGAATTCATCGACGGCAAGGGCTGGGGCAAGTACTTCATCCATCGCACCGGACACTCCATCACCAGCGACATTCACGGTAACGGGGCGAACCTTGATAATCTGGAGACCAAGGACGATCGCGAGATCCTGCCCAACACCTGCTTCTCGGTTGAGCCGGGTATTTATCTGCCGGAATTCGGGGTGCGCAGCGAAATCAATATGATGATCCGCAACGGCAAAGGCGAAGTGACCGGCCGGATCCAGAACGAGTTGGTGCTCATCTGATGGCGAATCCGCAAAACTCAGCCACCCTGCCGCGCTCGGCCAAAGCGGCGCCGGCGCAGTCGAACTCGATGGCCACCATCGCACCGCTGGCGGGATGGCTGCTCCCGGGCCTGGGACACTTCATTCAGCGCCGCTACATTCGCGGGCTACTGCTGATGTTGTCGGTCTTCGTCATGTTCTTTGCCGGCCTCGGCATGCAAGGCAAGGTCTATTCCTTTAACACCGGAGACCTGCTCGACATCCTGGGATTCGTCGGCGACCTGGGCGCAGGGGCGCTGTACTTTGCGGCCCGGATGATGGATTGGGGTATCGGCAACATTCATCGCGCCGTGGCTGACTACGGCACCAAGTACATTGTGGTGGCCGGACTGTTGAATATTATCGCCGCGGTCGATGCTCACCAGATTGCGATTGGCAAGAAATCATGACCTTCGAACTTTCACATTTCAACGCTGCTCTGCTCTTCGCGCTCTGCGCTTCGACCGTCTTCGGCATCACGCAGCGCAGTACCCCGCGCGACATGTTCCGCTACGGCGCCTACTGCTTCGCATTGTTCGTTGGCGGAGTGATTGTGGCAGCTTGGGCGATGTGGGCGATCAAGCGCTGACAGCAGGGGCTAGGGTCAGGGATTAGGGGCTAGTACAGAATGAACGCCGACGCACCAACGCCGCTGTCTGAATCCGTCGTAGAGTTTATTGCAGAGCGGCTGAAAATCCCCATCGATCGGCTACAGCCAGACCGTCGCTTGAGTCAAGATCTGGGCGTCGATGGTGACGATGCCTATGAGTTGCTGATCGCGTTTTCGGAGAAATTCCACGTTCCACCAGAAGGCCTAGTTTACCCGGATCATTTCGGACCTGAGGCCTCGCTCAATCCTGTATCGTTGTGGTTTCGGAATCGTAAGGTGCCTATCACGATCGGGGACTTGATTCAATCTGCCTCAACAAGAGAGTGGCAGATTCGCGCCAAGAGCGAAACTACAACTAGCCCCTGACCCCTAGCCCCTGCTTCTCACCCTTCCCACACAAACGCATCGAACACACTCAGTTCCACGAAGCCCAGGCGCTTGTAGAGGTCGACAGCGCGCTCGTTCATCTCGGTTACAGTAAGCGAAAGCAGGTTGAAATTCCGGCTGCGCAGCGAGTTGTAGGTGCCGGCGATGAGATTTTCGCCGATGCCCTGATGGCGATATTCAGGAACCAGACAGACCTGAGTGACGTGCCCAACATCATCTTTCACCCGCGAGCACAGGATCAGTCCCACCAGCGCATTGGTTGGCCGATGGATTGCCACAAACGACGACTCCACATCAAACACGCCGCAGCCGGGGAAGCGCACGATATTGTTTAGAAAGCGGATAGAACCGGCGTTAGTGCGGTACTGATCGTTGATCTCGGAATCGATGTGAGCTCGATACGCGGCTGTGATGACGCCGGCTGCCGGCTGATAGTCCTGCTCCATCCAGCGGCGAATCTGGATTTCCGGGGGCAACCGCACCGGCGGAATTTGCGGAGCGTCGGCTCCTCGCAGCTTTAGCGAGAGGAATAACCGGCGATAGCGCTGGAAGCCCGATGAGGTGAACGCCGACGCCAGGTGACCCGTCGGATGGGTCAACAGTTGAGCCTCTACCCGATGGATACCGGGCGATTGCTGCAGCGTCTCGATGACGTGCTCGACCATCTGCGCCTCGATTTGCGAAGCGTCGGGCCGACGCGGTGAAACGAACAGGTCACCCACGACACCTTTGCTGCCTTCGTAGACGAAGAAGGAGTAGCCGACGATGCTGCCACGCTCCACCGCGGCGTAGCCGGGCAGGATCTTCGCATCCACGTAGCGCAAGATCATCTCGGCCGAACTGCGATAGTCCCAACACAGCAGGCTGCCCCATGCTTCAACCTCTGCGTCGAGCAAAGGACGCAAGTCGGTCGATGAGAAATGCCTGAGATCGAGAATCTCCACGGTAGTCAGTTGATGCGTACGTCGAAATACGGTTGCGGCCATAGGCGCGTCGTCCAAGGGCGCTGAGTCAGTCTAGTGCGGGGCGGGAGGATCAGGCAAACCGGGGGACCGCGAAAACCTGGAGAAGCCAAGAGGTATGGGCTTAATGTTGGTTGCCGGGCAGCCGGTGACACGGCTGCCCTTTGCTTTTGCTAATGGGATACGGCTACAGCGTCGCGTTCAGCAGTATTCGGCTTCCGCTATCGAGCTTTATCTCTTTACCACTGGACGTGAGCACCCCATCCGAGCCCAGTTCCAGGTTCTTGATTCCCAGCACACCGGTAGACTGGTCGTTCAGCAGCGGTACGTTGCCCGTGCCTTGCGAGGGAGTAAGAGGCTTTTCCATGGTTTCGCTCATTCCGCCGTAGCCAATACCGCCGCCGGTCGTAACGTCGGCGTTGGGATTCGGGGCGAGTGCCTGGATCACCCCTTTCATGGCCAAATCCTCGCCGCCCGGACGGCTGATCTTGTCGAAGACAATTCCCAGTTGCGAATTCGCATCGCCCTTGGAGCGGGCCTTCACCTCGGTCACATGGCCGGTGACCTTGGCACCGCGTGGAATCGTGGTGCCGTTCGGGGTGCGCACCTGCGACAGGACCTTGGCCTCCACTACATCGCCTTGCTTTAGCTTCTTGGAGTCGAGAGGCTTGGTCAGTTCTATCTGGAAGACTCCGTGTTGCTGGCCGGCCGAAGCCGAAGACTGCATGGCGGATTGAGTGGGATGACCTGCGGGGGTCGGTCCCTGCGCGCTGCACAGAGAAATGGCCAGTGCAAGGAATATCGTGTTAGCGAACCACAGTTTCATAGACACTCCATGTTACAAGAATACCCCGTTTTCTTACCGTCCCTGCTAGGACGGAGACCAGTTCTATCCAAGCGATACGATTCGCATCCGATCACGGTTCCACAAGTCCTCTTCTATTTTCCGGCGCGTCCCTAAGTAATATGGGCGAAGCGTCTGCGAAATCGACAGTTAATAGTAGTAGTAGTTTTTACGGGAGCGGATACGCTACTAGGTTGTCCAGGGCAACAAATTGTCTCATCCTATTGGAACACCGACAATTCCAAATCTATTGCGAGCAAGTTAGTTAGTAGCGTTTTTGGAAATAAACCGCGTTGCTTCATGACACCGCAACGGCTCTCGTGTTTTCTTCTTTCGCGTCAACTTACGATACGGTCGAGACCGATCCAACTGATGCCTGCGTTGGCGGAGATTGCCGCAGCCGTCAGGTTCCACTGTGACTCTCAATTCAATTTCCAGGAATGGTCACGCCGATAGGTTGCCCGGCTCTTGCCTCGTTCGCGAAAATTTTGTCACGATCCAGCGCGCCAAACTGAGCAACTGATCTTCACCCGTTCGGCTCCAACTAATCACACAGTTTGAAAAGTTTTCTCGGCGTCAGGCAGCTTCTGACGCCACTTGCAAAGGTTTTTCGCCGTCTTTCACGCGGCTGGCCGGGCGATGGATGATCGGACATGAAAGGGTCAATATGGGTATCCTACGTTCCAGTCGGTTGTTGCTCCTCGCGGCTGTCATTCTTGCCGTACCGTTAGCTTCCTTTGCTGGCGTTTTCATTTCGGTGGGAATTGCTCCCCCTCCCCTGCCGGTCTATTCACAGCCTTTATGCCCAGGGCCTGGCTACATATGGACTCCAGGCTATTGGGCCTACGGTCCAGAGGGCTATTTTTGGGTACCGGGAACCTGGGTGATTGCTCCCCAAGTCGGATTCTTGTGGACACCTGGCTGGTGGGGATGGGGTGGTTCAGCCTATCTCTGGCACGCCGGTTACTGGGGTCCGCAGGTCGGATTTTACGGCGGAGTCAATTATGGTTACGGCTACACCGGCTACGGCTATGAAGGCGGATATTGGCGCGATCGGCAGTTCTATTACAACCGCTCAGTTAATCATGTGAACGTAACCAACATTCACAACACCTACAACACTACGGTGGTCAACAACGTTACGGTCAACCGGGTCAGCTATAACGGAGGTCAGGGCGGCATCGCGGCCCGGCCCACTGCGGCGCAAGAAACTGCGATGCGAGAGAGGCACGAGGCTCCTACCCAGGTGCAGAGCCAGCATGAGCAGATGGCGGCCGCGGATCGCAATCAATTGGCATCGGTCAATCATGGGCGTCCGACCATCGCGGCCACGCCCAAGCCAGCAGCTTTCCGCGAGGCAGGCGTGGTAGCCGCGAGAAACGCGCCGGTGAAGAACAATCCGGCAATCGACGCTGCCCGACCGAACACTGCCAACAACGGGCGCGCTCCAGAGAATGCGAACGTTCCGCATCCCAATGGCACTGCCGCCAATGCGTCTCATCCCAACAATGCGGTTCCACGACCGCCGGCCAGAGAGACTGCCCCAAACACTGCGGCGGTTCCGCATGCTAATAATTCGACGGCCGCACACAACAACCCAGAGCGTCCGGTTCCGCAGCCTCCGGCTCACGTGAACCAGGGCGAGCCCGCACCCCGCGCGAATAGCGGTAACGCCAATGCGTCTCATACCAACAATGTGCCCCCGCCACCGGAGCGTGAAAGTTCCTCGCGACCAAGTAACGCCCCTGCTCCCCATGCCAGCAACCCAACCGTTGCGCACAACATGGGGCACCCTGCTCCTTCGGAAGCTCCCAGGGAAACGCCGCGTCCGCCGTCGCACGCCAACCATAGCGAGCCGGCGCCCAACCATAACGAGCCGGCGCCCCATGTGAGCCAGCCTCCGGCGCAGCATGCCTCGACGCCGCACCAGAGCGCGCCTCATCCGAGCCAGCCGCCGGCGCAGCATGCCTCAGCTCCCCATCAGAGCGCGCCTCATCCGAGCGAAGGCCATCCGGCGCATAGCGAGTCCGAGCCGCGCGGCAAAGGTTAGAAGCGGAAGCGGAAATCGATTCTGCTGCGGAAAGAACTCGTAGTTGAGTCACAACCAACCATTGGTGGCGGGGGCCGTCAACTCAGCCTGCGCCACCAATGGTCCTTTGTTATCGACTAACACCTCCCGAAAAAGCGGACGGCCGCACCAAGGTTTACGGTCTGATCTGGAATACCACGCCAGCGTTGTGCGTTCCCCCGCCCGACGCCGTGCCATACAGATTGCCGCTGGCATCGAATACCAAACTGCACATGGGATTCGCTCCATCGCTGCCACCCGTGAAGTCATGCAACGAGGTGTAGGTCCAGCTGCCCCCGGAGCGCGTCAGCTTGAAGACAGATCCGTAGCCATATTGCCCATCGCCGAAGGTTGTGCCGTAGAGATTGCCGGACGCGTCCATCAGCAGCTTGTCATAAGGCCCCAGATCGATGCCGCCGGTCAAGCCATACAAAACGTTGAACGACCAGTTGCCACCCGACGGGGTCAGCTCAAACACAGTTCCGCCTCCGGTGGGGTCGTGAACCGTGGTGCCATAAAGATTGCCGGCCGAATCGCGAATCAATCCGGCCTGGGGATTCGCCCCGTCATTGCCGTGAAAGGTGAAGCCGTGAACGGTGCTCTCCCTCCAGCTTCCGCCCGATGGCGCCAGTTTATAGACCGCCCCGTAACCACTCGGGCCATTCTGAGAGAACACGCCATAGAGATTGCCTGAGTTGTCGAAGGTCACGCCCCCCCAGGGATATTGGCCATCGCCGTCATTCTGAGCTTGATAAAGCAGATCTTGCGTCCACCCTCCACCGGAACGGGTCAAGCTATAAACTACGCCCCAGCCGAGAGTTCCCCCATTGATGGTGATGCCGTAGATATTTCCCGCCTGATCGAATGTAAGGTCACCCTGGGGATAAGCTCCATCGCTGCCGGAAAATCGATAAAGTACATTGGGACTCCAATAAGCAATGGCGGAAGCGGGAGAGCGCAGTGGCGGCCGCAGCTGGTAAACCGTGCCGCAGCCCTGGTTCCCATTGTAGTTAATGCAGTTCGCTCCCCCGCCGGCAGACGTGGTTCCGTACAGGGCGCCGTCGGGTCCGATGGCCAGCCTGGAAACTGGTCCTTCTCCGTCAGAACCGCCGGCAAAACTGTAGAGCGGACTCAGAATCCACCCCCCGGCTCCTGTGGCGTTCATGGAAAAAACTGTGCCTACACCGTGACTTCCACCGGAAAAGGCCGTCCCGTACAGCTTTCCACCGGCGTCAATCGTCAGCCCGGTGAACGGATTGGCTCCGTCTTGCCCGCCGGCAAAGTCGTGAATGACATGGAAAGTTTGGGCTTGCGCACGGTTGGCCGTTACCGACCCGATCAACGCAAACATCAATATCAATGCCAGCGTGCCAGGCCTTACCGCCAGCCGACGAATACTGCATATCAAACCCTGAAACTGCTTATGATTCCTCATTAATTCTTTTTCCTTCTCGGCCAGAGTCCTTTTGTTCCGCCTATCTCATCGGACTTCCATAATTCGCTTTGATTGCAATGAGAGCGCGATGACCAGGCGGCTTATGACCATGACTGACAGCAGCCTATTCGGGTTGATCACGTCCTGAAAGTTACGAAGGTACAAGCAGGCCGGTTGATCTTTCGTAACTGTCACATCACTGACAAAACGCACACACCTGTGGCATACCGGCACTCATGCGACACCGGTCTGGCTTAACCGCGTGATAAATGTGCGTAGCCCGGGACAGCGCAAGCAATCTGCCTGCACGTTCTTAATTTGTCCTTCGATGGAAGCGGCGTTTGATGCAGACTTCGCGTGGCTGACACGAAGAGGCGGTGGCGATCAGTTCATCAGTTAATAAACTGATTAAGTGAAGTAAGGTGATTCTCCACAACTGCAGGCGGGTGGTCAAGAGTTGTTTGCGGTTGGCATGAGAAATTTACAATCGTCCGTTGCGAGATCCAGCGAATCGTTACTCAACAAGCTCTTCTCCGTGGCCTTCATTCTCAGCTCTTGGACGACTGATGTTCTTCGAATTGTCAAATTTTCGAACTCCGGTCTGCCCTCTGTTGAAATCGTGCTAAAGTTTCACCGCTCCAAAGTAGTAATGGTTTGTCCTGAGCTCAACCTATCTTCATCGAGGCATTGCAATGAAAACCCGGTGCATTGGATCTTTCAAGATGACAGGTGGCGTCCTGGCAGTGGCTGCAATTCTAGTCACCGGCGCTTGGGCGGCCGCTAGCGAGCAATCGGTGTACAGCTTTACGGGTGGAACTGACGGAAGTGATCCGGCTTCTCAGTTGATCTTCGATAGCCTAGGAAATGCCTACGGTACTACGGTGACGGGAGGCACATCGGACTGCGGCACGGTCTTCAAACTGACACCTACCGTGGGAGGCCAGTGGCAGCAAAGTGTACTGTACAGCTTCACCTGCTACGGGGACGGAAAAAATCCCTACGGAGGGGTGACCTTCGACCCGGCGGGAAATCTTTACGGCACTACCGTTGCCGGCGGCTCTAACGGAATTTGCAGCGGTGACGGATGCGGCGTGGTCTTCAAGCTCACGCAGTCCAACGGAGTGTGGAGCGAAAGCGTGCTGTACAGCTTTGGAGACTTACCTGACGGCTCTGGACCGGGTGGCGGAGTCATCTTCGATCGGGCAGGAAATCTTTACGGAACGACGGCGGACGGAGGAACGTATGCCACCGGCACCGTGTACCAGTTGTCGCCCAACGGCAATCAGTGGACAGAGACCATAATTCATGATTTCACGGGCGGCGACGACGGTGCCATTGGCTCGCTGGGATTGCTGCGACTGGACGCGAGCGGCAACCTCTATGGAGTGACGGAACTCGGCGGCCATTACGGAGCCGGAACGGTATACAGACTTTCTCTCACTGGCGGTACCTGGAAACTCATTACGCTCTACGCCTTCCTGGGACAGCCTGATGCCGGTTATCCCTATGGCGGTCTGATTGCCGACTCTCAGGGAAATCTTTACGGCACCACTTACTATGGCGGGGCCAATGGAGCCGGCGCAGTGTTCAAGGTCAGTCCCGGTCCGACGACAGCAGGATGGAGAGACAGCGTGCTCTACAGCTTCCAGGGAGGGACGGACGGAGGTTCCCCCACCAGCACTCTACTGTTTGACGCGTCCGGAAATCTTTATGGCACTACGTCCGCTGGTGGCGATCCAGGGTGTGATTGCGGAGTCGCGTTCGAACTGAGTCCAGCCAATGGCGGATGGAGCGAGACCGTTCTTCATACCTTCGGAACTGCTCCCGATGGAGCTTATCCGTACTACGGTCTGACTCCCGACGGCGCCGGCAACTTCTTCGGAACGACGGCCGCCGGGGGAACTCATAACGCCGGAATGGTTTTTGAGTTAACACCGTAAGGCAAGCAACTGGCGACCCCAATTCTAGTGCGCCAGACCTGCGTACAGCGCGTCCCGGATGACTCCCATCACCAGGTCGTTGCCGTTGGGACCAGGATGAACTCCATCGCTGAGGAACATGTTGGCCAGGCCCCAGCCACTCACATCCACCATCGGCGTCCACATGTCGACCAGTTGTACGTTGTTGGGATAGAGCATAGGAAGGCCGGCATAGGCCCGATTGTAAGCAGCAATCACCGAGCGCTTATCTCGGAGAATCGGAAATGTGGAAAGGCAAAAGGGAGGATCGTTCGAGACCAGGATCAGCATGTGGGGATTTTCCGCGATCAGCTGATTAATCATATCTTCCATACACGCCATATGTTGCGCCACCGTCACTCCTTGGGCAACGTCGTTGGTGGCCGCCATGATGAAGACCGCATTCGTACTTGTCGGGACATTGGAAGCTACCAGCGGCAGCAATTGCGCGCAGGTATAGCCGGGATATCCCTTGATAGCAATGTGATTACTGGGAAGGTTGGGAAACGCCCACGGCTGGAAACCCTGCATCAAGTAGATCCAGGAATGGCCGAATAGCACGACGTTGACCGTCTGAGCATGCGGCGGGATCAGGGGCTGTTGTAGCGACTGGGCATTGGCGCCCGACGCCAAGGTTGTTATCGCAACAAAGATTAAAGTGATCGTTCTCATCCAGGGAACCTCCACACGTTGCGAATTCGGTAGTGGCAACAGCCTAAGCCGGGCCGGCCAATGGTAGCAGCCAGGGCATCACGAAGCCATATATTCCACTGGCGTCGGGCCAACCGGGTCGAGCCGGATTATTGATGCTGCTGACCGGTGCCGGTCCCGCTGATCAGATAGAAATCGAGATGCTGCAACTGGAAACCTCCGAACCTGGTGACCCGGCGTCCAGGCAGACGATATGCCAGTTCGCTTCCTGTTCCAGTAGCGGCGACGACGATATGGTCGCCGGGAGGAATTTCGTTTCGTTCATAACTGGCGACCCGGTGATTGCGGTAGAAGGCGAGACCGTACTCCACGCCGGGCGACACGTCATACACCGCTATGTCGGGGAGGCGGCCAATTTCGGTTTGCGCCAGCGTAGCTTCCACCAGACGCTGCGATTGCAGGAAGTTGATGATGGGGGCGGTCCCCCGCAGTATCAGCGCAAAAGCAATCACCACCGGCACCAGCGTGGCAAAGCGCAGCACCCGATAGCCCTGGTTCTGAAGAATGAACCAGATCATCAGAATCGTAATGATGGCCAGCGCCGCCGCCACGATGATTACGTTCCGCGGCAAAGGCAGCTTCAGCAGCTTGAACGGCACAATCAGCGCGGCTACCGGCACGGCAGCACAAACTAGCGAGTGCAGCGAGACCATCCACATGCTGGGCTTGAGGGCGTCCTCTTCGCGTCGCCGGATGAGGTCGGCCAACAGAATGGCTCCCCCCGGAATAGCCGGCAGAATATACCCCGGCAACTTCGATTGCGAAAACGAGAAGAACACGATCGGCACCAGCAGCCACAACGTCAGATAGGTTCGGAAGTCTTCCTGCCCGGCAGGCTGTTGCACCGAGAAGCGCCAGTCGCGAATCGCGTCAACTACCGCCTCGACTAGGAACACCGTCCACGGCACCAGCGCCAGCAGCGCCACCGGCAGGTAAAACCAGAAAGGCTGGGGATGGTGATAGAGCTTGGTCGTGAAGCGCTCCAGGTTGTGTTGCAGGAAGAAGACCCGGAGGAAATCGGGATTCGCACGCTGCACCGCAATGAACCAGGGCACAGTTATGGCGAGATAGAGCGCGATGCCGATGGGCCACAAGGTGCGAAGCAGAAGTCGACCATCGCGCCGCAGTACGGCGAAGATGACGATGATAAGCCCGGCCAGGAGAACCGCTACCGGCCCTTTGGCCAAGGTTCCCAGTCCGCTGAAAATGTAGAACCCGAGCAGCCATCCCCGATTGCTGCTCGCATACCATCCATACCAGCACAGCATGGCAGCGGTGAACATGACGGTCAGTGGCATGTCGGTGGACACGCTGCGTCCAAATCCAACGATGAGTGCGGAAGCCGCCGTGATCAGGGCCGCGTCAAGTTGCATGCCGCGCCGGAAGCGGCGTGTCCAAACGAAGATGAAGAAGATCAGCAGCGAAGAAAGAATCGCCGAAGGCAGGCGCGCGGCGGTATCGCTCACCTCGCCGGCCGCTTTGTAGGCCACCATCGCGCACCAGTAGTAGAGCGGCGGCTTCTCCAGCCAGGGATGGCCATAGAGCACGGGAGTGACCCAGTCGTGGCGGGCTAGCATCTCACGCGCAACCTGGGCGTAGCGGGGCTCATCGGCTCCAACTAGCCCGACAAGCTGCAATCCAAGCAGGAACAGGAATCCGCAGAACGCAATCAGCGCGAGGGCGTCGGTGGAGCGCCGGGTGCGATCGTTCAGGCTGGGAGGAGTCGGCCGCAATATCGGTTAGTCCGTCGCACCGATTGTAAAGGAAATGGACATAGCAGGATTATCGGAGAGCCTGCGGATGCTGAAGATCCGCTTAATGCTTCACTGCACGTGCGCCTGATAACCGCTGATCCGCAACTGGGTGAGCAAGCGCTCGGTCGCCACCGCGAGCGGTCCGTCAACGGCGCAACCGCTGGCGCATTCGTGACCGCCGCCGCCGAAAGCCTGGGCAATCGCCGCTACGTTCACCGCTCCCTTGCTACGCAGGCTCACCCGGAAACGGCCGTCGGGCTGCTCGCGGAAGAACAGCGCTACCTCGATGCCCTTAATAGCGAGCGCGTAGTTCACCAGGCCTTCGCAATCTTCTTCGGCCGCCTTGCAGCGGTCCATGGTTTCGCGGTCCACGTGCATCCACGCCAGACTGCCATCGCGCTGCAAGCCATTGAGCGCCGCTCCCAGCAGGCGCATCTTGGACAGCTGCGTGGAGAAATACACGTTGTGCGCGATGCTGACCGGATCGGCGCCGCAGCGAACCAACTCCTGCGCCAGCGCGAAAGTCCGCTCCGTGGTGCCGTGGAAGCAGAAGGAGCCGGTGTCGGTGAGCACCGCCGTGTACAGGCAGGTGGCGACTTCCGGCGAGATATTGCACGCCGGCTTCGCGCGCCAGCCGGAAAATCATTTCGGCGGTGGCGCAGGCATGGGGATCGATCCAATTCACATCGGCGAAGGGACGCGCGGTGGCGTGGTGATCGATGTTGATGAGGTAGTGCCGCTCCAGCCCGGTGAGGCGGGTGCGCTGCACGCTGTCGCACTCCAGGATGATGACCGCTTCGGCTTCGGGAGCCTGATTCGCGTCCTGCAGCACCGAATCGCTGAACGGAAGCGGGCTGTAGATGCCGGGCACGCCATCGCTTAGGACCACGATGGCCTGTTTGCCCATGCTGCGCAGAATCTGGCAGCAAGCCAGCGTCGAGCCCACCGCATCGCCGTCAGGCCGCGCGTGCGAGGTAAGAATGAACCTCTGCCTTCTACCGATCTGATTCAGTACTTCGTCGAGCATGGCCGATTCACTAGGGACGGCAGTTAGCATTTAGCAGTTGGCATTTAGCTAAGGGCTAAATGCCAGAGGCCAATTGCTAAATGCCAATTGCTAAGTGCCTCTCTTCCTCTTCTGAATTCGATGCAGCAGTTCTTCGATTCTGCCGCCGTACTGCTCCGAACGGTCCAGCACAAAAACGATTTCCGGCGCTTGCCGCACGCCCAGCCGCCGGGTCAGCTCGTGCCGAATATAGCCGCGGGCGGCGTTCAATCCGGCGATGCTTTCTTCGGCTTCACTGTCGTCGCCGGCAGCAACCACAAAAACTCGCGCCGTCTTGCCGCCGGGCGCCAAATGCACCTCGCTGACACTCACCAGGCCAATCCGCGGGTCGCCAAGCTCTCCTTCGACGAGCGCGCCGATTTCTTCCCGCAACGCCTCGCCGACACGGTCGCGATGATATTTCTGTCCCCGGTTCTCCATGTTTTCAGCTTCATCCTCCGAGAAAGGGGAACGTTAGAGCATACGCCTACTACACCAGCTTGCGGTGATGACTATCACGGTTCCCCGGTCAAACGACCGCCGAATTCCGCCTCGCTCAGGAAATCCAGAAACGAGTCGGTAATCTCTCCGCCGCTATTGTTGGCGACCCGCATGGCATGGCGCTCCACATTGCGCATCAGGCCATCGAGGTAGTCGCGCGAGTCCGAGATGCTGACCACGCCCAGCGTCGCGCGCTGCCAGGCATCACTGGCGTCAAGTTCAGCGACGGCGACATTGAAGTGAGCCCGCAGGCCGTCTTTCACGCTGCGCACCACCTGCCGCTTGTCCTTCAACGAGTGCGCGGCTTCGATGCGAATCTCGAGCGTGAGATACGCGATCATTTCGTGTTTCCTGTTGCACAACGTCCCGGATACCGGGTCCTCTCTGCGGAGGATTCAGTTCCGGGACGCAAAGTTTCTCGCGGCAATTGGGGACGACCGCAACCCAAGATCAAAGCAGATCCCTCGTCGGGCTGAAGCCCTCCTCGGGATGACAAAAATAAAGGGCAATTGTTCGGCACGACTAAAGTCGTGCCCTGATACAAACCTACCCAATCCGCCAATTGTCTTATCAGCTGCTGACAACTAACAACTGGTCACTGGCAACTGCTTCTAAACGAACGCTTCGGCCGCCACCCGCTCGGTGACAAAGACCTCGATGACGTCTCCTACCTTGATGTCGCCGTAGTTGGTGATCGAGATGCCGCACTCCATGCCGTTGCGCACTTCGTTGACATCTTCCTTGAAGCGCCGCACCGAGCCGATCTTGCCTTTGAAGACGACCACGTTGTCGCGCAGCAGGCGCACTTCGGCGTCGCGCTTGACCACGCCGTCGATCACCTGGCAGCCGGCAATCGTGCCCACCTTGGGCACCCGGAAGGTATCGCGCACTTCGGCGCGTCCCAGGTAGGTTTCCTTGACGATGGGCTCCAGCAGGCCGGTCATGGCGCGCTTGATCTCGTCCTGCAACTCGTAAATGATCGAGTGCAGGCGGATGTCGACCTTCTCCTGCTCGGCCAGTTCCTGCGCTTTGCGCTCGGGCCGCACGTTGAAGCCGATGATGACGGCATTCGACGCCGAAGCCAGCAGCACGTCGCTCTCGGTGATGGCGCCCACGCTGCCGCGCATGATGTTGATCTTCACGCGCTCGTTGGACAACTTGGTCAGCACGTCGCTCAGCACTTCCACCGAGCCCTCCACATCGCCCTTCAGGATGATGAGCAGTTCTTTCTGGCCGGCGGACTTCAACTGTTCCGCCAGACCTTCGAGCGACACGCGCGAGCTCTTGGCCAGTTGCGCTTCGCGCGCCTTGGCCTTCGCGATACTCGGAGATGCCGCGCGCTTTCTCGCGATCGGCCACCGCTACCAGTTGATCGCCCGCCTGCGGCAAGCCTTCCAGGCCGAGAATCTCGACCGGAGTCGACGGCCCGGCCGATTCCAGCGCGACGCCGCGATCGTTGAACATGGCGCGCACTTTGCCGAACACGTTGCCAACGACGAAGTTGTCGCTGTTGTGCAACGTTCCGTTCTGCACCAGCACCGTCGCCACCGGACCGCGTCCGCGATCCAGCTTGGCTTCCAGCACCGTGCCGCTCGCCAGACGATCGGGCACCGCCTTCAGGTCCTGCAGGTCGGCAACCAGGCAGATCATTTCCATCAGCAGATTGAGGTTGGTCTTCTGCTTGGCGGAGACATCGACGAACACCGTGCTGCCGCCCCAGTCTTCCGGCATCAGGCCGCGATCGGCCAGCTGCTTCTTCACCCGCTCGGGCAGGGCATCAGGCTTGTCGATCTTGTTGACCGCAACGATGATCGGAACGTTGGCCGCTTTGGCGTGATCGATGGCTTCCAGCGTTTGCGGCATCACGCCGTCGTCAGCCGCAACCACCAGCACGACGATGTCCGTGACCTTCGATCCGCGAGCACGCATGCGGGTAAACGCTTCGTGACCCGGCGTGTCGAGGAAGACGATCTCGCGCCCGAAGGCCGGCGAGTTGGTGTCGGTGATCGCAACTTTGTAGGCGCCGATGTGCTGCGTGATGCCGCCGGCTTCGCCTTCAGCGACGTTGGTCGAACGAATCGCGTCGAGCAAGCTGGTCTTGCCATGATCGACGTGGCCCATGATGGTGACCACCGGCGGACGCGTCACAGCCTGCGCCTCCATCTTCGCCCGCGCCCTCGGTCGGCGCCGTGTCCTTGGCCAACTGCTCTTCGAAGGTGATGACCGAAGTCTCCGCGCCGAAGTGGCGAGCCATTTCGGTGGCCAGGTCGGAGTCGAGCGTCTGGTTGACGGTGGCGAAAACGCCGCGCGCCAGCAGGCGAGCGATGAGGTCCTTGGCGCGAATGCCCAGCTTCTCAGCCAGGTCCTTCACGCTGATGCCTTCGGGAATCGTGATGCTGCGCGTGATGGGCAGCGGCTCGCTGGAAAGCGAAAGCCGCGGCGGCGGAACGAAGCCCTTCATCGGGCCTTCCTTCACGCCACGCGGAACATAGCGCTGCCCGGGACGCGCCGGACGCCCCATGGGACGCTGCCCAGTCGGCGGCGGCGGAGCTCCCACACCGGGACCGCCGGCAAATCCGGGACGGGTGCCGGGAGCTCCCGAGCGCGTAGGATGCGGACCGCGCCGCTCGCCGGGACGCATCGGCGGACGAGTGCCCGGAGCGCCGCTCATCGGTGGACCTCCGGGACGCGGGCGCTGGAAGATCGGCTTGCCGCGCTCGGGCATGGCTCCGCGCGGCGGAGTCGCTGCTGCTGGACGCACCGGCGCGGTGTAGACCGGACGCGGCCCAGTCTGCGGCACAATCAATCGCCGCGGCGCTGCATGTGCGCCAGTTGCAGTGGCGCCGGGCTGTTGCGGCTGACCCGGACGCGGCGAAACTCCCGGCAGCGGCGGACGCAATCCACCCTGTGCGGGCGTCGGAGCCGGAGCTCCCGGACGCGCCGGCGCCATACGATTCGCCGGCGGCGGAGCGGATGCGGCGATCGATGTTGCCGCATCAGGCTCGACGGCAATGGTTGACTCTGCGGCCGTAGCTTCGGGTACGGAAAGCTCGGTTTCGGGTTCCTCGAGGACTGCTACTTGGTTGTCGATTGTTGCCTCGGAAGGCCTCGCGGCCTCGGAAACAGATGGGGCGTGGGTCTGCTGCGCCGCAGGAGGAGCTGGCGGCTTGGGTGGGATCACAATGGCAGCCGGCGGACGCGCCACCGACTGCGGGGTGATGAAGCGCGGCGCAGGTTTTGGCGGCTCCAGCGGAGCTGCCGGCTGCGTGCTCGCTACAGCGGGATGAGAAACCGGAGCGGGCGGCCGCGGAGGAACGGCTGGGGGCGCAGCGATAGTAGGTCGAGCCGCAGCGGGCGTGGCCTGGCTCGGCGGAGTTGCTGGACGCGGAGGCGCGGCAGGTTGGGCGGCCCGCTGCGTAATGGCCTTCAGCACATCACCGGGCTTGGAGATGTGTGACAGGTCAATCTTGGGCTTGAATTCGTCGGCCGCCGCGGAAGCGCGCGAACTACGGCTGCTTCCGGGCTCGTGCTCCGCAAAGTACTTCTTAACGCGCTCAGCTTCGTCTTCTTCGATGGAACTGGAGTGCGTTTTCTTCTCGGTTACGCCGACCTTGATAAGAACGTCGAGAATGGCCTTGCTCTTGACCTCGAGTTCTCTCGCCAGATCGTTGATTCGAATCTTATGCTGCATTCCGCCCTGTTTCCTCCGTTATGTCCCGTCCGGTTACCCGTTCATAGCATCCTCACGGTTTAGGTTGTAATAGCCGTTGGCCTTTAGCACTAAATGCTAACTGCCAAGTGCTAAGTGCGGACTTCCGCGCTAACGTTTTTCTCCCGGCTCTTCTTCGTCGGGCACATTCTCGTTCTCGGTGGCCGGCCGCTCATGAATTTCTAGCTCAGCCTCGTCGGCGAGGGGAGCGTTCTCCACGCCATCGACCACTTCGGCTTCGAAGTACTGACCTTCTTCGACCAGCTCTTCAACGCTTTCCGAATCGGCTTCCGGCTCGTCCGGCAGTCCTTCGATGTCGCCGGACTGACCGCCAGAATCCGGACCTTCTTCATCATCGCCAGCACCTTCGGCCTCCGCCGCGACCAGCGAAGCTTCTTCGTCGGCCAACTCGGCGTCTTCTTCCGCAACCTCTTTCGCCACTGCGGATTCCTCCGGCGATTTTTCGCCGGTGTCCACCGCATCTTCGTCGGCCAGCGCCACTTCTTCGCCGGCCACTTCCTCGGCGTCGGCAATGCGGGCTCTTCGGCCGCGGTGGCCTCGGCTGCATCCAGACTGGAGAAGTAATTATTGACTGCAATACTGATTTTCTCCACCGTCTTGGGGCCGATACCGGGAACTTCTTCCAGCTGCTCCGGCGTCATGTCGGCCACCGCTTCCACGGTGGTGATGCCCGCCGCCACCAGCTTCTCGATGATGCCGGGCTCCAGGTCAGGCACCGACTCCAGCGGAGTGGTGGTCACGTTCATCACGCCGCGCATCTGCTCTTCGACTTCCTGGCGCTTCTCTTCCTCGCTCTTGATGTCGATCTTCCAGCCCAGCAGCTTGGCGGCCAGGCGAACGTTCTGCCCCTTCTTGCCGATGGCCAGCGACAACTGGCTGTCGTCGACGATGACTTCCAGGTGCTTGTCCTGGCCTTCGAGCACGGTGACGCGGCTGACCTTTGCAGGCTGCAGCGCTTTTTCGGCGAAGGTGACCGGATCGTCGTGATACTCGATGATGTCGATCTTCTCGCCGCGCAGTTCGCGGATGATCGACTGCACGCGCATGCCCTTCATGCCGACGCAAGCGCCTACGGGATCGACGTCCTTGTCCTTCGACATGACGGCAATCTTGGTGCGCTCGCCGGCTTCGCGGGCAATGGCGCGGATCACGACCGTGTTGTCGTAGATCTCCGGCACTTCCGTCTGGAACAGGTGCGACACCAGTTCCGGCACGGCACGCGACACGACGACCTGCGGCCCCTTGGAGGCTTTCTCGACGCGCAAGATCACTACACGCGCGCGCTCGCCGGGGGCGAACGACTCCAGCCGCGATTGTTCCTTGCGCGGCATGCGGCCTTCGGCCTTGCCCAGGTCGACGATGACGTCCTGCCCTTCCTGACGCTTGACGGTGGCGTTGATGATCTCGCCCACGCGCCCGATGTACTCGTTGTAAATCGTGTCGCGTTCGGCTTCGCGCACTTTCTGAAAGATGACCTGCTTGGCCAGCTGCGCCGCAATGCGTCCCAGCACGTCGGTGGCTTTGTAGGTACGCAACTCGCCGCCAACTTCGGCAGCCGGGATCGACGCGCTTGGCATCGTCCAGCGTGATCTGCGAGATCGGGATCTTCGATCTGGTCGGAGCTCTCGACGATCGTCCGCACCGCGTAGGCGCGAATCTGGCCGCTCTCCTTGTCGAGTTCGGCGCGCAGGTTCTCCTGCGTCTTGTAATACTTTCGGGTGGCTACGACGATGGCATCCTCCACCGCGCTCACGACGATCTGCGGATCGATGCCCTTCTCCCGGCTGAGAGCGTCGATTACGTTGTACAGTTCACTCGCCATAAACTCCTTGCCACCTTGTTATTCGCACGACTCCGCAATAAGCGCCCCGTGTATTGAGTAGAGCGAACGCGCCCGCGGTGTTGGTAGAGCGAACCTCCAGGTTCGCGTTCGGCAACCCTTATTTTTGTATTCCCGAACCGGCTTCAGCCGGTGAGGGATCTGCTTCCGCAGCTTGTGTCGTCCCTGAAGGGACTCGCAATTCGTTATTCGTCTGTACCCAGCGCTTCCGCGCTGGGCTAATTAGTTTCGCCCTTCGGGCTGGAGTTTCGCGGCCCGATTCTCTCTTCCTAATCCTGGGCCGACCCATGGGCTTTTCATCCCCGGGTTTCGAAGGGGCGCAGCTTTAGCTGCGCCATAAACCATTTTTCTTGTCATCCCGAACCGGCTTCAGCCGGTGTGGGGATCTAAAACTCCGGCACCAGGTTCGCTTTCTCTACGTTGGCCAAGGCGATCTCCACTTCCGTTCCCGCCTCTACCGCCTGATGCTTCTTCGACTGCTTGCGGCCGGTCAGCTCCAGGCTAAGCCGGCCATCCTGAAACGCCTTCAGCCGTCCCTCAAAATGCCGGTTGCCGTTCACCGGATCGCGCGTCATCAACTTCACCAGGCTGCCGGCGAAGCGCTGATAATCTTCCGGCTTGGACAGCTTGCGGTCCAACCCAGGCGACGAAACTTCCAGCGATGTACGTGCTGCCCGGCACCGCATCTTCGACATCAAAAATCGTGCCCACTTCGCGGCTGTAGTTCGCGCAATCTTCGTGGGTCACGCCGCCCGGCTTGTCGATGTAGATCCGCAACATGCGGGCTTTGCCGCCGCCCAGCAGTTCCAGATCGACCACTTCCAGGCCGCTGGATTGCGCCACCCGCTCCGCGATCTCCCGAACTTTCTCAAACTTGCTGCCATCGTGTTCCGTAACGGCTCCCGGCGATTAAGCAAAGAGCGCCCGTCAGGCTCTGGCTGCCGCCTGGACTCGCCGTGCACAGCGGATTACGGGGTGGAAATAAAAAGTGGGCTCTCGCCCACCGATGTGCTTCGCCGAATCTGCGCGGGTCAAACCGTCACCCCGGGAGCGAGCGACAGGACCCCCAAAACACAGCAGTACTTCCCCAAATATACGCCCGAACTTGGGCGAGATTCAAGGATCATGGTCCTTTTGAATGCAGCCACCCTAACGGCGGATGCCTTCCATATAGATGACCAAAATCCTTCGTTTGATCCGCAATCCGTCTTGGCGCCTCGTGTGGCTCTCAAGCAGCGACGGTAATCTCTGCACCCGGTTTGCCTAACCGTCCCCGCAACTCTACAATAAACGATTATCCTTCCACGGAACCGCTATCATGATTCATTTTCCTGTACCTGAGGCACTTACCTTCGATGACGTGTTGCTGTTGCCTGGCAAGTCGGATGTCGTTCCCGCCCTGGCCGACACCTCAACCCGTCTGACCCGCAACATCGAACTCCGCGTGCCCCTGATCAGCGCCGCCATGGACACCGTGACCGAATCGCGCATGGCCATCGCCATGGCTCAGCAGGGTGGACTGGGGATCATTCACCGCAATCTCACCATCGAGCAGCAGGCCACCGAAGTCGACAAGGTGAAGCGGTCGGAAAGCGGCATGATCGTCGATCCCATCACCATGTCGCCGGAGGAGAAAATCTCGGACGCGCTGGAGGTGATGCGGCACTATCGCATCTCCGGCGTTCCGGTCACCAAGAACAAGAAGCTGGTCGGCATCCTGACCAATCGCGATCTGCGCTTCGAGACCCGCACCGACATTCCCATCAGCGAAGTGATGACCAAGGAGAACCTGATCACGGTTCCGGTCGGCACCACCCTGAGCGACGCCGAAGCGATCCTGCACCAGCATCGCATCGAGAAGCTGCTGGTGGTCGACGATCAATACAATCTCAAGGGACTGATCACGGTCAAAGACATCCAGAAGCGGCTGAAATATCCCAATGCTGCGAAGGACGATCACGGTCGCCTGCGCGTTGGCGCGGCTATCGGGGCGACCGGCGATTACCTGGAGCGCGCCGCAGGAACTGGTGCGAGCCAAGGTCGATCTGCTCGCCATCGACAGCGCTCACGGCCATTCCACGCGCGTGATTGAGGCCATCCAGCAGATCAAGGCGAAGCTGCCGCAAGTCGATCTGATGGCCGGCAACGTCGGCACCTTCGACGGCGCCTGCGAGCTGGCGCGCGCCGGAGCTGACGGCATCAAGGTCGGCATCGGCCCCGGCTCCATCTGCACCACGCGCATCGTTACCGGCGCGGGAGTGCCGCAGATCACGGCTATCGCCGAGGCGGCCCGCGCGGTTCGTGACAGTGGCGTGTCGGTCATCGCCGACGGCGGCATCAAGTATTCCGGCGACATTACCAAAGCCATCGCCGCAGGCGCACATTGCGTGATGATCGGCTCGCTGCTGGCCGGCACCGAAGAGAGTCCGGGCGAGACGATTCTCTACCAGGGCCGCTCCTTCAAGGCTTATCGCGGCATGGGATCGCTGGCTGCCATGGCGCAAGGTTCCAGCGAGCGCTACTTCCAGACTACCGATTCCGATTCCTCGGTTCCGGTTCTGTCGGAAGACGGCACCGAAGGCAACCGCCTGGCCAAGCTGGTGCCCGAAGGCATCGAAGGCCGCGTTCCCTATCGCGGCACGGTCGGCATGATCGTCTATCAACTGGTCGGCGGGGTGAAGAGCGGCATGGGATACGTGGGCTGCGCCAGCATCGCGGAGTTGCAGCAGAAGGCGCGCTTCGTGCGCATCAGCGGCGCTGGCTTGCGCGAAAGCCACGTCCACGACGTGATGATCACCCGCGAGGCCCCTAACTATCGTGTCGAATAAAACCTTGCGCCAACATCATCGTCTATTCCCAGAAGGCGCGCACCCCTTTCGGAGCATCTGGCCTTGTTGAAACCGTCATTTCGATCTCTGGTCCGCAATTGGTGGATGGTCGTGGTCTGGCTGGGAATCATCCGCCTGGAATCCACCGACATGGCCTCGGCCAACAATACGACGACCGTGCTCTACCAGGTGATAGCGGCTGTGGTGCCCCACGTGGAACCATCGTTCGTCTCCCAACTCGATGAGGTTCTGCGCAAGACCGGACATTTCCTGGGATACGGAATCCTCAGTGCGCTGGTTTTTCTTGCCTTGCGCAACACCAATCGCGACCGGCTGCTCGCGGTTCTGCGGCGCCCCTGGGGAATCCATCTGCGCGATCTGTGGCGGCTGGAGTGGTCGTTCCTTGGCCTGATGGTAACCGTGATCACTGCAACCTACGACGAAATTCACCAGACCTTTATTCCCTCCCGCACCGGCCGGTGGCAGGACGTAGTTCTCGACAGCTGCGGAGCCATGGTGGTGCAGTTGATGATCTATCTGCTCTCGACCCACGCGCTCAAACTCCGCCGCACAGCCGTTCCGCAACCCGAATTCACGTCTACGCGGTAGTTCGTCGCGCAGTGTGAGCTAGCTGCCCGGCACCGGTTGATCCAGTTCGTAAGGTTTGGAAATATTCAGGCGGACCCAGCCTTCCGCACCCAATACGACTCGCGTTAGCCAACTCTAACCACGACCGGGGTGGGACAAGAATCTAGCCGCCATCATGGTTCCGGCAGGGACATCGACCGACGATGAGCCCGTCTCGCCCGCGCGGGACGACTCAGGTTAGCCCAGGACGCAGGCGCAGGCGAAGTCCTGGGCAAGCTAAAAATCAAAGGAGAGTCCTGTAGGGACGGCAGAGGGTTCCCGAAAGCTTTCGGGTGGTACTCCCATCTTCACCCTACATTCCGTCGACTACCTTTATGTGCCGCCCCTGAAGGGGCTCAACTGTAAAATTGCGGTCTACCCAGCGCTGAAGCGCTGGGCTATCATCTTTCGTCCCGCAGGGCGGGACTTCGGCCTTTCCCCGCAAAAACGTCAACGCAGCCCAATCATTTCTATTCCACCTCGTACCCCTTCGGGGGCGAAACCAAGTCCGGTTTCCGCCCGATCAACAACAGCGCGCCGATGCGCTTGAAGTCGCGTAACTCCTCGGCATTCTTGAACCACTTGCCGCTGTACTCCTCCGGCGTCGGCGTCAGATCAGGCACCCGCACCGCCCGCACATCCTCGAACGCATGCTCTTTCAGCAGATCGATATACTCCTGCTCCGAACGCACCTGTACCGGGACCATCAACTCCTCCACCCAGCGCAACGAGTAATGATTATCCCGGTAGAGGTTGATCAGGATAAACAGCTCGCCCTTCGGCACCATCACCCGAAACAGCTCGGCCAGCGCGCCTTCCTGATCGCCGTAATAATAAAACGATTCCACGGAAAGCACTTTGTCGAAAAAGTTCTCTTCCCACGGAATTTGTTGCGCCGATCCGACCACGAACATCAGGTTGTCATAGTGGGTGGAATTGGCGCGTGCCCGCCGGATCATTTCGTCGGACACGTCCAGCCCAATCACTTGCCCCGGCCTTTCGCCGCCGCCCACGTGCTCCGCTAGCAGCCGGCTCGCCCAGCCTGCGCCGCAGCCCAGGTCGAGCACGCGCTGGCCCGGCTTCAATCCCATCAGCCCCAGTGTTTGCTGGGTGATGCTGATGTGGTGCTGCTCCATCTCCTCGCCCTTGCCGGCTTCGGCCCATTCGTTAAACTCGCGCCGCATGCGCTCGTCGGTGGAAATCGCTTTATTGTTAGTCATCCTCTCCTCGCGGTTTTCGAACGTCTATGTTACAGTCGCGGGAACTTATGGCTCAAACCCCGCCAACTCACTCGAACGGCCACGACCCCGCGTTGCTCTACTGCCCCAACTGCGCTCGCGAAGTCGACGACCCACTCACCTGTGGCGACTGTTCGGCAGTGATCTGCCGGGTCTGCGGCACCCCGCTCGAGATGCCTGAGGATCTCGGCATCGGCTAGCTCATGGCGCATCCGGCCACATCCCAGGCAGAGCCCGCGACCCATCTGAACTCGCTGCTTCGCGGCTTGTCGCTCAGTGACGCGGTACTGCTCATGGTCGGCGGCATCATCGGCTCCGGCATCTTCCTTACTGCCGGACAGATTGCGGCCGCTGTCTACCGGCCGCTCTTCTTTCTCGGCGTCTGGCTGATCGGCGGACTCATCTCGCTGCTGGCCTGCTTCGCTTTTGCCGAGATGGCCACCATGTTTCCGGAAGCCGGTGGGCAGTACGTCTTCCTGCGCGAAGCCTTCGGCGAATTCCCTGCCTTTCTCTACGGCTGGATGATTTTCGCCGTGGTCCAAAGCGGCAGCATCGCAGCACTAGCGGTGGGATTTGCCGATTACGTCGGCGCCATGCTTCCCTTCGCCTCGGCGCATGTCGCCATCTTCAGAGTTGGCGCCTGGACTCTTACCCGCGGCGATGTCGTCGCTGTCAGCGCCATCGTCTTGCTGACCGCGATCAACGTTATGGGCGTGAGACGCGGCTCTAAGCTGATCAACGTCGCCACCTGGGCGAAGTTTGTGGCTATCGGAAGCTTTGTCCTGCTGGGGCTGGCCATCGGCCACGGACACTGGTCGAACTACTCGATTAGCATTTCCACCAGTCAGCCGCTGACGATCGCCCGCGTGATCTCGGGATTCGGAGTGGCCCTGATCGGCGTCTTCTGGGCATTCGATGGCTGGGTCTACGTGACCTGGGTTGCCGGCGAGGTCAAGAACCCGCAACGAGCCTTGCCGCGCGCCATGGTGCTTGGACTGCTCCTCGTCGCTGTCGTCTATTTGCTGATCAACGCCGTTTATCTCTACGCGCTGCCTATCACTCAAGTCGCGAAAGAGGAGACCATCGCACAGGCCGCCGCGGTCACGCTGTTTTCGTCGAGCGCCGCTCGCTGGCTCAGCGCGACCATCGCGTTGTCGACCTTCGGAGCGCTGTCCTGCGCCATCCTCAGCGGCGGCCGCGTTCCCTTCGCCATGGCACGCGATGGAGCGTTTTTCCACGCCATGGGACGCCTGCACCCGCGCTATCGCACGCCTGCGGTCAGCCTGATTGCGCTCAGCGCATGGGGCATCGTGCTGGCCCTCAGCGGCAGCTTCGATCAGCTCTACACCTACGTGATGTTCGTGATGGTGCTGTCGTACGCCGCCACCGTCGCCGGACTTTTCGTATTGCGGCGCACCCATGCCGATACTCCGCGTCCCTATCGTTGCACCGGCTATCCGTATTTGCCGGCACTCTATGTGTTAATCGCGGGGGCCTGGGCGCTCAACTCGGTCGTGACCCGACCCAAAGAGACGCTGGTCGGCATTGGCATCGTGCTGCTTGGCGCGCCTTTTTACGTCTTCTGGCGTCGGCAACTGAAGCGGCATCCGGAGGAACTAAAGGAGTTTGACTGAGGCGCTTTGGCCGCCCCCTTCGGTCTCGAGGATTTCAAACGATCGATTCGTTGCCGCCGCTTTAATCCAGATCAAAATCACGCAGCGGCTTGCCCGTGTCGGGGGTTTCCTTGGCGCGCTTGAGGGCTTCCTGAAACTTTTTCTCCAGCAGATCGCCCGAGTGTTTCTGCGCCTCCACCGATTGCCGGAACAGCGACTCCTTGCGGCTGTCCTGGTCTTTCATGGCGCGCGCCGCCGCTTCCAAATCCTCGAAGGTCTTGGGCACGGCCTTGGGCGTGTGCGCGATCACGGCCTTCGTGTCGGCGTCGATCTTGAGCATTGCGCCACAGCACGGACAGGCGACCTCGAACGGGGCGGGATTCTTGGGCATAGCGAAATCTTACCCCAGCTGGCTGGCGGCGTGCCAGCGGAGGCCGTTACATCCTTCGAGCCGTGAATGGTCTTTGGCGCCGCCTAGAAGAAGCGGTACATGAAGACATTGGCGGCACGACTTTGGTGAGGAATCATCGTAATGACCAGCACGCAGGCCGCCGCCCACATAGGAGCGATCCAGACCCAGCGGTCGCGCACCGCAGCGACAATCCACTCAGAGCGGGATGCAATCGCCGCCGTCTCCAGCCGCTCGGCGGAACGGTCCAGCGCATCGATCACAAAAAGTACTACAGCGTAAGACACTGCCAGGCTCAGCACCAGCAGATAGAGGCTGAGATCCACCACATGACGCGCGTAGTTCGCCGGTGACAGCAGTGCAGAAAACATTGCGCCCACCTGCGCCAGGGAGTTAGCACGGAAGAAGATCCATCCCAGGCTGATCAACACCATAGTCAGGAGCCACGAGAGAAAGGTCCAGGCTCTTCCCGACGGCGCCCAATTGAATCGCCGCTCCACCTGTTGCGCCTGCCGGTGCAGAATGAGCAGCATCCCCTGATAGCAGCCAAACAGCACGAACAGAATCGTTCCCTTGTGCCAGATGCCGAACAGAACCATCGCGATCAGCAGACAGAACTTGCGCCACCATTCTTCGCGGCGCAGCATGGCCAGCGGCATGAACACGTAGTCGCGTATCCAGAACGACAGCGACATGTGCCAGCGGGTCCAGAAAATCGATGGCGTGGCCGAGGCAAACGGCCGATTAAAGTTTTCCGGCAACACAAAGCCCATCATCGCGGGCCGCGCCAATCGCCAGGTGCGAGTAGCCGGCGAAATCGAAGAACACCTGCAGCCCGTAGCCGATCGCCAGACACCACACGTCCGGTCCGCTCCAGCCCGTAGTCTGGTCGAAGCCGCCGTTGATGCCCTGCCCGCTGAAAATTCCTTTGCCCAGAAGTTGCGCGATCTGCATCATCAGCAGCCCGGTCGCGATGCGGCAGAGGCCGCGGCCAATGTCGTTGCGCGAGGGCGCTTCGGAGGAGCGGAATTGCGGCAGCATGTCGGGCATGCGGCAGATCGGACCCGAGATCACCACCGGAAAGAACGCCATGTACAACGCGAATTCCAGCAGCGAGGGATCGAGTTCTTTGCCGCGGTACAGGTCGAACAGATAGCTCATCGCCTGAAACGTCCAGAACGAGATGCCGAGCGGCAAGGCCAGGTGGGAGAACTTCTGCAGCGACCCCAATGGAATCGACACCGCGATTCCGGGCACGTATTTGAACGTCGCCAGCAACAGCAAATTGAAGGCAAGACCCGTCCACAATATTGCGAGCGAAGGATCGCGCCTCATCCAGCGGCCCACCAGAAAATTGATGAGCGTGGATGCCAGCAGCACCGCCAGGAACCACGTTCCCCAAGTGAGATAGAGCGCGTAGCTGACAAGCAGCAGAGTCGCTTGCCGAACCGCCCGCGAACGCACCTTGCCCAGAACGATCAGCCCTAACCCGAGCCCCAGGGCATAGAGCAAAATGCGGACCGTCATGCCCGGATCCCAGTTCATCGCCGGCCTCCGCTAGGTTCGCCATCGACATGGCCCGACGGAACCTCAGCACCTGCGACAGTCGCCGGGCGCTTCAGTGCCGGGCTCTCAGTCAAGGCTTTCGATATCACATCTGCGACCAGAGCGTCGCCGGCCGAGTTGTAATGTGTGTCCCCGAATATGAAATGACTCAGGTACCAGCAGCCTGGCTGGGTGCGCGGACATTGATCCTTGACCGCAAAGAACGCCGGGAAGAGGTCGACGAAGCGCTTGCATTTGCCTTCGCACCAGTCGCGCCAGATTTTCACTTCTCGCGAATCAACGTTGTCGTGCGCCAGCTGCGCCGGCCAGGGACCCACCACCACGCTGATCGGGATGTTGCGCTCCTTCAGCTCCCGCCAAAGAAGATCCATCTTTTCCTGCTCCTTGCGGATGCCGCCCTCCAAACCCAGCGGCGCGTAGCCGGTTTCGTACGGTTCCGTGTCGGAAACTTTGCGGTAGGTCCAGGCCGAGCGCTCCAGATCGAACTCGTTGCCCCCGTGGCCAAGCTCCAGGTGATACCAGCCCAGCCGCACCAGCTGCCGTTCGAAGAAGTCGAAAACATCATTGGTGAGTAGCAGGTGGTCATTGATGTTCAAACGCAGATTCGAGTACCAGTTGGATTTTGCGCGCTTCTGATTGGCAATCCCTACGGCTCCGGCGGTGCCTTCATCGTGAAAGAAGGCAGCCTCATCCTGCACGTCGGAAATATCGATGAAGACGATGGCCTCGTCGAACTCGACACCTTTGCGAATCACCATTCTCGCCGTATTGAGATAGTTCGAGGGCGAGTAGCCTTCCACGCTTCCGTTGAGAAACTCGTATTGCGGAAAACTGTCGGCCAGTCGTCCAATCGAGCTATCGTGCCAACTGGTCATGCCTTCCGGACCGGAGTCGCCGAGGATGAGAATGCGTGGCTCAATGCTGGTGCGCGGCACTTCTCGAATTCCTTCATCGCGGAAGCCCAGGCTGTTAGTGTTGAATTCGTACGAATTTCCTAGCCAGGGGCGAATGCAGGAGCAGTTGGGCAGGAAAGCGAAGGTCCGTATCGGATCGCGAGCAAAACAGAAACCGTGCGGACCGCCGGATACGGCTGCGCCCAGGATCGCCGCACTGTAGAAATAATCGAAGGTGACGAAGCCGGCGATGCTCAAAACCAACGACATCACGAATAGCGCAGGCTTAACCCACGGTCGCTGGGTGGGAACTGGGGAAACCGGATCGGCTGCTGGAATTGCGCTGGTCTGCACGGTGCTCAACGACTGCCCTCTTCCTTCATGCCGCTCGGAAACCCTTGCGCCTTCCAGCAATGGAGATTATGTCACGGCAAAAACTTTTCCATGATACTGGTCGCCGCAGGCTGGGAGCAATTCGTGAGCGCCTGGCCCCGGCTGAGGCAAAGCTGGCCGACGTAGTGCGGACTTTGAAATGCAACTCGAGCCGGTGGCTGCATCAGGAGAACCGTTTGTTTGCGTGGCAGGAGGGTTACGGCGCCTTTAGCGTGAGCCCTTCGCAAATCGATCGGGTGAAGGACTACATCGGAAAGCAAGCCCAGCATCGTCGCAGCCGCTCCTTCGAAGATGAGTTTCTGGCCATGTTAGAGGCGGCCAAGATGGGTTTCCATCGCGACCAGTTTTTCGGACAGAGTGTCGCCCCTGAAGGGGCTCGGTTCCTGATCGGCGCGGCTTTCCCCAGCGCTTCCGCGCTGGGCTAATTACTTTACAGATCATCGGCAAACGTTAGACGGCGGGACGATTGGGTACACAAGAGAATTAAAGCCGAGTCCCGTAGGGACGGCAGCCGCTCCCACACAGATCTTCAGCGCTGGGTAGGCCGCAATTGAATGATCGAGTCCCTTTTCGGGGCCACACGAACAGAGCCTCAACAAAACAACATGCCCTGGCCGGACGCATGCTGCTTCTAATCGTAGCGCTCGAAGACGATCTGTTTGCGATCCCAGCCCATTTCTTCCTTCAGCAGCTTGCGATTGGCATCGACCATTTCATGCAGCCCGCAGATGTAGGCTTGCATGTCATTACGTCCGGCGACGATCTCGCGCACATGGTCCTGCACATATCCCCGGCAGCCCTGCCAACGATCGCCGCAGCGGCTGAGCGTGGGAACGTAATGGAAGTTTGGATTTTCCTGGGCGATACGCTCGAACTCGTCACGATAGTAAAGGCTGTGCTCGTAGCGGGTGCCGAAAACCAGCCAATATTCGCGACCGCGATTGCGTTCGGGCTCCTCAAACAGCCAGGTAATCATGCCGCGAATGGGGGCGATGCCGGTGCCGGTAGCGATGAATACGGCGTCCTGACGGGGCTCACGTAAGGTAAAGAGCCCGTGCGGTCCGTGAAACCTCACCGTTGTCCCCACTTCCAGATCGCAGAGCCAGTTGGAGAGAAGGCCTGCCTCCACGCGATTCAGGCACAGATCGAACGTGGCATCGGAACGCGGCGCAGAGGCGATGGAATAGGCGCGAGTGTGCTCCTTGCCGTCAGCCCGTGCGTGCTTGATGGAGACAAACTGGCCGGGCACAAAACGAAACTCGTCGAGTCCATCTACCTGGAGTTCAAGATGCTTGGTCTGCGGCGATAGCAGGATCGACTTGGTCAACCGCGCATCCAGCAGCGGACGTTCGAACGTGGTGCGTTCCTGAGGTAGGGTGCTCATGATGTTTAGTTATGTAGATGCGGCAGTGTGGGTGCGCGACGCTGATGACGCAGCTGGGCAAGCACATGCATCCAGTTTGGATTATAACATAGGTTATAATCGCTGGTTATGAAGACCAAACTGCGGAAGATCGGCAATGGATATGGAGTCTTACTGCCCAAACAGGTAATCGAACGGCTGCGGGTGACCGAGGGAAGCGTCCTCAATATTTCAGAGACGAGTTCCGGCATCGAGTTGTCGCCATTTGACGCTGATTTCTCGGACCAAGTGGAGGCCTTCCGCCGAACTGAGCCTCGTCACCGTAACAGCTATCGAGAACTGGCCAAGTGAAGCGCCTGCGCTGGCTGACCTCAGCCGCCGTCCTCGCGATTCATGAGGATCTCATCGCCAGGTACGGAGGCGCGTCCGGCTTGCGTGTATCGGCACTACTGGAATCCGCGATCGCCCGTCCCAAGCACGTCGCTACTTACGAAACCGGCGTCAGAGTACCGCAATGGGCCGCGGGCTATGCGTGGGGATTGCTGCGAAACCATCCCTTCCTGGATGGCAACAAGCGGGTCGCCCTGGCGGCGATGACGGTGTTCCTCGATCTGAACGGCTGGGAGCTGGCGTGCAACGAAGTGGAGGAGACAACCATGATTCTGAAGGCGGCGGCAGGAGAGATCAGCGAGCGCGTTTTGAGGAGCTGGGTGGTAAGAAGGGCGGTAAAGAAGGAAGCGTAAACGGACCAGCCTTCATCGTTTCCCACATCGGGCGTGGGTGAATCGATTGTTACCTTCGTAACGTTGACCGGGAGGTGGCCGCCATCTAGCCTGAAACTTGGGCCAAAGGCCCGATCGTCGCGCGCTGTTTTGTTGCGCCCCGATGCGAACGATCTTTGACAATTGTTTTACCGCCGATGGGCGTCGGCACGGCGGCCTTGTCTAGCTAAGCACAATATTTAGAATGCTTTATCCGGCAAGGCACAGCTTAGCCGAAAAGAGTCTCCAGTATTTTCAACGAGTTAGGTGGAGGCGCGCGTCACGAATTCTGCTAAGTATCTTGTTTCTGATACTTTGGCTATAAAGTATTTGTATTGAATACTTTCCCTATCTGGGCCTAGTGTTTTGAATACTTTGCAGAAAATAGGGGGAGGGGGTGGACAGTTGCCTCGAACCAGCGGGCTCCGAGCGGGCATAGAGGTCCTTCGACTGCGCTCGGCTGCTGCCTCGCTCCGCTCAGGATGACAGGCGTGAAAAGGCCGGAGACAGTTGGGCCACAACGCCCTCTCGCCGAAAGTTGCGATCGGCCCATGCCGGGCGCAATCGCTACTCCACCGTGACCGACTTGGCCAGGTTGCGGGGTTGGTCCACGTCGCAGCCGCGGCGGACGGCGATGTGATAGGCCAGCAACTGGCACGGCACGACCTCCAGAATCGGAACCAGCAATTCGGGAGCGTCGGGAACGTAGAGCACGTGATCGGCGGCCTCGCGAATCTCTTCGTCCCCTTCGGTGGCGATGGCGATTACCGTTCCTGAGCGCGCTTTCACTTCCTTCAGATTCGACAACGTCTTCTCATAGCGCAGCACCGAGTCGGGATCGCTCTTGTCGTGCGTGGCCAGAATCACCACTGGCAGGTCTTCATCGATAAGCGCGTTGGGACCGTGCTTCATCTCGCCCGCGGGATAGCCTTCGGCGTGGATGTAGGAGATTTCCTTCAGCTTGAGCGCGCCCTCCAGCGCGATCGGGTAATGAATGCCGCGTCCCAGGAAGAGAAAATCGTGGGCGCGGTGATATTGCTTGGCCAGATCTTCGGTCTCTTCGTCGTGGGTGAGCAGCGACTCCAGCTTGCTGGGAATGCGCGTGAGCTCCTCGAGCAGTTCCTTCGACCGTTCCAGATCGAGGGTGCCACGAACTTGTGCCAGATGCACGGCGAAGAGAAACAGCGCGGTCAATTGCGCGGTGAACGCCTTGGTTGACGCCACGCCGATTTCGGGGCCAGCGTGAGTGTAGATGGTGCCGTTAGACTCGCGCGCAATCATGGAGCCGACGACGTTGCAGATGCCCAGCGTCTTGGAGCCCTTGGCCCGCGACTCGCGCATGGCGGCGATGGTGTCGGCGGTCTCGCCCGACTGCGTGATCAGGATGGTCAGATCGCCCTCGTCGGTCAGAGGATCGCGATAGCGGAACTCGCTGGCGTAGTCGACCTCGACCGGCAGCTTGGCCAGGCGCTCGATCATGAATTTGCCGGCCAGCGCGGCGTGCCAACTAGTTCCGCAGGCTGCAATGTACACCTTGCTGAGCTTGCGGAAGTCGTCCTCGGTGATGTCCATCTCGTCAAGAAAGACTTTGCCGGAATCGAGCGAGACCCGGCCCAGCGTGGTGTCGCGAACCGCACGCGGCTGCTCATAGATTTCCTTGAGCATGAAATGCTTGAAGCCGCCCTTCTCCGCCATAATCGGGTCCCAGGTGATGTGCTGCACCTCGCGGGTAATGGGCCGGCCGTCGAAGTCGGAGAGCTGTACACCGGTCGGCGTGATCACGGCAAGATCGCCGTCGGCCAGGAAGAAGAGGTCGCGGGTATGATAGAGAATTGCCGGCACATCGCTGGCCACGAAGTATTCGTTCTTGCCCAGGCCGATGACCGCCGGCGGCCCGTTGCGCGCGGCCACGATCTTGTTGGGTTCGTCGGACGAAATGACGGCGATGGCGAACACGCCGGTGAGCAGTTTCACCGTCTTCCGAACCGCTTCCTCCAGCGAGTTGGGATGGCCGTTGCCGTCCGGATTCAGGTTCTTTTCGATGAGATGGGCGATGACTTCGGTATCGGTTTCAGTGCGGAACTTGTGGCCTTCGTCGATCAGCTTCTTCTTCAGGCTGACGTAGTTCTCCACGATGCCGTTATGGACGACCACGATCTTGCCGGTGCAATCGCGATGCGGATGGGCATTCTCTTCGGTGGGACGGCCGTGCGTGGCCCAACGAGTATGGCCGATGCCGTAGGTCCCGTCGAGCGGCTTCAGCCGGATGACCTCTTCCAGGTTGCGCAGCTTGCCTTCGGCGCGGCGCACTTGCAGGCCTTCGCCGTTACCGGCGACCGCGATGCCGGCCGAGTCGTAGCCACGATACTCAAGTCGCCGCAAGCCATCGATGATGACCGGCACAACTCGCTTTTGCCCTACGTAACCAACAATGCCACACATAGTTCAACTCCCTGAAATAGGTCCTGATCCCCCTCCGCTTCAACGGAGGCGAAGAAGAGACGAATGCTGCTGAATTTTAAATGGTACTCGATTTGATGTTACAGCGGGAGGTCGTGATGCGGAAGTTTGCACCTGGGCCGCAGTCGCGTCCCCATTTGGGCGAGCCGCGCCTAGCCTTCCAGCGTAAAGCGATATTCCTCGATGACCGGATTGGTGAGCACTTCGCGGGCGATGCGCTCCACTTCCGCCTGCGCATCTTCGCGGCTGACGCTGTTGTCCAGCGCGATCTCGAAGTACTTGCCCTGGCGCAGATCGTCGATGCCGCGATAGCCCATCTTCTTCAGGGCGCCGTGAATGGTTTTGCCTTGCGGATCGAGAACACTTTTTTTGAGCGAGACGTACACGTAGGCTTTCATGGGAAGAACTATTATAGGCTGTCAGCCATCGGCCGTCAGCTGTCAGCTAATACTCACGGACCGGGCCGCAGGCGGTGCTGGGAAATCACGCCTTAGTCGACGTACCAGAACTCTCTCTGGAGACGGGCAAACATCAACAGGTTCTAGCTGACGGCTGATAACTGACGGCTGACAGCTCACTTGAACTGCTCATCAATTTCGATCTGATAACCATTGGCCAGGCGATTGCTCTCGTTGGCCATGCCCACCACGGACATCAGCTCGTGAAACATCGCGGGCGTCATACCTTTGTTACGTGCCGACACCGTGTGCGACGCGATGCAATAAGGGCAGCCATTGGTCACGCTCACCGCAACGTAGATCATCTCTTTCGTTAGCGGGTCGAGCGCGCCGGGAGCCATGATCTGCTTGATGTCGTCCCAGGTGCGCTTCAACAATGCAGGATCATTCGCCAGCGCCTTCCAGAAATTATTGATCCAGTCGGTCTTGCGCGTGGCTATGATGTCGTCATAGACAGCCCGCACCTCGGGATTTGCGTCGGGGTATTCGACCAAGCCAAACGTTGCCATGCATTCCTCCAGAAATCCGCCGACTAGAAATAGCCTAACAGAAGAAACTGTGGGCCATCGAGGCGCACTGGAGTATCGTTTTTAGAGACAAAGGACGATCTCACGGGAGGTGCGCCGTGACTACCTGTTCACTCAGGAAATGCCCTTTCATTTTGACAATGGCGACGTTGTGTCTCGCGGTAACAGCCTGGTCGCAAACCTCCGGAATGATTCCCCCTGGTCATACCGCCGCGAATCGTGCGACGCGGCAGGCTGAAAACGTGGAGCCTCCTGCCCCGCCCGACAAAAACGTTACCGCTGCGCAAGTGCTGCAACAGGCAGATGAACTGGTCTCGCTCGCACAGCAGGTACGCGTGGACACGGAGCACGCAACCCAGGGACTTCTGGCCAAAGATCTGAAGGGTAAGTTGAAGCGCATTGAGAAGATTTCGAAACAACTACGCCAGGAACTCGTCCCGCAATAGCGGGGGTTGTCCTTTCACACGAGATAAATAAGCGGCTCCAGGATACCGGGCGGCACGCCAAGTCCGTGAAGCTCAATCTACCTCCACCTTCTCCCGATAGCTCGCAACCTGCACGTTCCATCCCAGCTCTTTCTTCATGGTGTCGCGGAGCTGCGACGATGCCGGAGGTTCTCCGTGGACCAAATAGGTTGCTTCAGGCGCACGCCGAAAGGTGTGCAGCCACTCCAGCAGCTCAGGCGTATCGGCGTGATCGCTGAACTGCTCCAGCGATGCGATCTGGGCGCGAATGGGAACTTCCTGGCCAAACATTTTCACCGTGGGCGCTCCGCTCTTGATGGTGAAGCCGCGCGTGCCCGGCGCCTGGAAGCCGATGAACAGCACCAGGTTCTTTGGGTTGGGCAGTCGCAGCATCAGGTGATGCAGCACGCGTCCGCCGGTGACCATGCCACTGGAGGAGACGATGATCATAGGGTAGTTCGATTCGTTGATCCTCTTCGAGTCGTCTTGCGTTACATCAAAATAAAAATTCGACCAATCCAGCGGGGAGCCGTATTTCTGAATCAGCTCCTTCGTCTGCGGCGAAAATTCCTCCGAGTGTTTCAGGAAGATTTGTACTGCCTTAATCGCCATCGGGCTGTCGGCGTGCACGGGCACGCGCGGCACCTGTCCCGTCTCCATCAATTCCTTCAGCAGGAAGAGAAATTTCTGGGTGCGTTCGACGGCGAAGGATGGCACCACTACGCTGCCCCCGCGCTGCAGAGTCGTGCGGATGAGCGCGGCCATCTCCGGGCGTGGATCGTTGCGCGGATGCAAGCGGTTGCCGTAGGTGCTTTCCATCACAAGGACATCGCAGTCCTCGCCTTCGGTGGGACCGGAGTGCACCACTTTGCCTGGCGCAATTTCGCTGTTATGCACCCGTCCGATGTCGCCGGTGAACAGCAGCTTCTCTGTCTTGCCGTTCGAATTCACCGAGATCTCCGCCATCGACGAGCCGAGGATATGCGCGGCGCGCACGAAGCGAAAGGAAAGCTGCTTGCCGAGCTGTTTGACTTCGCCAAAGTTGACCGGGCGAAACAGGGTCAAGCACTGCTGCGCCTCTTCCATTGTGTAGAGCGGCAAGGCCGGGTGATGTTTCGACGCCTTGGTTTTGTTGTAGAATTCGGCGTCTTCTTCCTGCAGATGTCCGGAGTCGGGAAGCAGAATGCCGCACAGGTCGATGGTCGCGGCGGTGGCATAGATCGGACCGTGAAAGCCTTGCTTGACCAGTCGCGGAATCCAGCCGGAATGATCGAGATGCGCGTGAGTCAGAATGACCGCATCGATGGAAGCGGCCGGCACCGGCAGGTCCTGCCAGTTGCGTTCACGCCATTCTTTCTGTCCCTGAAAGAGGCCGCAATCAACCAGCACCTGCAAGCCGCGAGCACCGCCATCATCCACATGGATCAGGTGCTTCGATCCGGTCACCACACCCGCAGCACCGAGAAATTGAATGTAGCTCAAACTGTCTCACCTCGACAGCCGCCGCCGCCCATCACGTGACAACAGACGGTTGTATCGTCCCCAGGCCATGGCTGGCAAGGGCGATGTTTATGGTTTCTGGGGAGCGGGCACGTCGTAGACGTTGTTGCCGATATTTGCTTCCGGAACGCTGCCATCGTTGACCGTGATCTTGTCGGGCGCAACCGGCACCTCAATGCGGCCGGTGCCCTTTTCTCCCGCCTTCACCAGCACACGCAGGCTCTTTTCGCCGGAAGGAGTTTGGATCAACACCGGCACTTCCGCTCCGGCATGGCCGCGATTCTCGATGGTCGCGGTGACCAGAAAGCTCTTGGCAGCTTCGCTCAGCAGTGGCCGGGCGTACACCGACTCCACATGAAAGTCCGGCAGGCCGCGATCGCGATAGACCCAGTCGTCGAAGAACCACTCCAGATCGCGCTTCGAACTGGTCTGCAGCAGGCGTTGCAGATAACTGGGATCCTTGTCGGCTCCGGGATGATAAGCGGCCAGCGCCGACTGCATCGCCTGGTCGCCCACCATGTCGCGCAGCATCCACAAGACGAAGCTGCCCTTGCCGCGCAGATAAAGCTCGTCATTGGTATTCAGCAGGGTGTTGTCGGCGGTCGTATCAGGCGCGGCTTTCGAGGCTGCGCCCGCCTGCGGAGTTGCCGGATGTGCCTCCTCTTCGGCCTTCACCAGCGGCTCGCGGTATTCATCGAGAAAGGCTAGCGCGGCTTTGCGGCCTGACCGCTGATCGACCGAAACGGTTTGCAGAAAGCGCTCCAGCCCCTCTTGGATCCACGGATGCGGCGAATGGAAGCGAGCCGCCACCTGGGTGGGCAGCAGCAGGAGTTGCAAGCGTGGCAGTCTGCGCCTCGCGCAGAGGTGTAAAGAGGATTGCCCCGCTTTGCCATGGATTAGCGTTGGGATCGGTCAACTCCACCACTCGCGCCGGCTGCGCGGGCTCGCCCAGCCAGTCGTGCAGCAGGGGATCGTTGGCCTCGGCTGCCACCGCGTAATCTCGCGCCAGCGACGTGTGATCGGGAATATGCAACAAGGTGATGGTGGGACGGGAAAGCTCCTCGTAGTTGGCAATCGCGAAAGCCGGAACGGTTTCGCTCATGCCGCTGATCGTCAACGTGTTGCTGAACTCTTTAAGTTTGCCGCCGCTTTCGGAATCGTTGATATCACGGGCTTCGCCGCAACTGGAGACCGCCGTGTTGACGGCAATGCACAAAGCTTCCGTGCTCGCGCCGACCACGATGATTCGGGCATCGAACTCGCTGCGAGCCTGGCGATGCTTCCAGGCGGCGATAGCATCGAAGACCGCATTGCCGTCACTCATGCTCACCGCTTCGATCGCTACCGGATACCAGACGACATAGCCCAGGCCGCGAATCGCGGTGAACGCGTCGCTGATCTGGTCCCAGTCGTTGCGCGCGGCCACATCGTCGGGAGCGCCCATGCGGGTGAGCCGCGTGCTATCGGGCAGGACCGTCCCACCGTACTGGACATCGAGGGTGACCGAAGCGGCGGGCGGCAACGCCTGCGGCAAAGTAACGATCGCCTCCGACAGGCTGCCGGTGTGGTCGATGTCGGAGGTGTAGTTGTCGCTGAGCCATTGCAGCGGCTTGCCATCCAGCGTGATGCTGTTCCAGGCCAACGATGACGAAACCTGCAACGCAACAATTTTCTGGGGCTGCTTGGAATCGTTACGCAGGGTGAGCTTGCCGGTAACCGCCATCACATGCGAGTGCCGGTCCACCTGAACTTCCAGCTGATAGCGGGTAACGGTGAAGGCTTCGCGATCGATGGCGCAGGCCTGCGGCGAAACCGATAACGCGAGGATCAGGACTACGAACAACCGCATATTCGAATCACATCGCTCTTGAAGCAAGCGGTGGATCACACCGCTATCGTGCGAAACGCCTGCTTCTATTGCGCTCGCAGCGTGCCGTCCAACCCTTCCAGCTTGGCGATGATCTGCGCTGACCACTGCGCCACTTCATCGTCGCGCAGGGTGCGCTCCTTCGATTGGAATTCGGCATGGAGAAGCACCGAGTACTTGCCCGCCCCGACTTTCTCCCCGCGATAGATCTCTGCCGGGAGGAAACTCTGCAACTCGCTGAGGCCGAGTTCCATGACCGCTGACCTGATGCTGTCGAAGGTGACCGCGTCGTCGAACACGAAAGAGAAATCGCGCTCGACCGCCGGGAACTTCGAGATACGCTGATAGCGCGGCTCACGCAGGCCATGCCGGTAGAGCCGATCCAGCATGACCTGGGCAAGATAGACGTCCTGGCGCAATTTACGCGCGGCCGCCAACTCGGGATGCAACTGGCCGAAATGCGCCACCGTCTCTCCGTCCATCACCACGCGAGCCGAGCGGCCAGGATGCAAGTACTTTGGAGCCATCGTGTCGAAGTGCAGCGACTGATGTTGAAACGCAGCCAGCAGCTCTTCGATGTCGCCCTTCATGTGGAAGAACGTGTACGGCTGTGCAGCTGAGTGAACGCTCTTGTTGAAAACGTCGCCGGTGGCGACGAAGCCGAGGTGGCGGCGCTCGTCATGGCGGTCGTCCAGCTTCTCAAAGACCTCGCCTGCCTCGAAGAGCCGCACGTTGCTGGTTCCGCGATTCAGGTTGTAACTCACCATGTTGAGCAGGCCGGGCAGCAACGAGGTTCGCATATATCCCGCTTCTTCGCTCAAGGGGTTAGCTAGTGCCAACGGCTCAGCCGGCGCCCCCCGAAGCGCGTCGGGTGCCCCACTCAAGCCGTTCTTGCTTGAGTGGGAATCTCCAAAAGTTCTTGCGTCCTGCTCGGAAATAAACGTCATCGAGATTGACTCGTCATAGCCCAGCGCCAGCATGGTCTCGCGAACCTTGGCGTTCTTGGGCTCGTCCGGCAGCTCGACCACCGCTCCAACAAAAGCCGGCAAGGTATTGGGGAATCGGTTGTAGCCGTAAATGCGTGCCAACTCTTCCAGCAGATCGATCTCGCGCTCAACGTCGAGACGCCAGGTGGGAATCTGAACACTGAACTCAACCGGGCGCGCCTGTGATTTGTCATCCCGAGCGGAGCGGAGCGGAGCCGAGGGACCACTATTGTCTGCGGAGACCTGCCTCGATACTCCAAATCCCAACCGGCGGAGAATGCGCTCGATCTCATCCTGGCTAATGTCAATCCCGAGATGGCGCTTCACTTCCGAACGGCGCAGCACGATCGGCGCGCGCTCCACCTTACGGGCGACCGCATCGATCTGATCGCCGTGCAACTCGCCGCCGGCGCTTCGCAGGATTAATTCCGCCACCCGATCGCAAGCCAGCGGGGTAACGCCCCAATCCGCACCGCGCTCGAAGCGATGCGACGCGTCGGTGTGCATGGCGTGGCGCTTGGCCATGCTGCGAACCGTCGCCGGATCGAACCATGCCGACTCGATCAGCACGTTCTTCGTCCGCTCGGTGATCATCGAGTCGAAGCCGCCCATCACACCGGCCAGCGCCACCGGCTTCTTCCCGTCAGCGATGACGAGATCGTCCGGCGAGAGCTTGCGATCCACGCCGTCCAGCGTCTTCAATGCTTCGCCTTCGCGCGCGCGGCGGACGATGATCGTGCCGCCTTCGAGCAGATCGAGATCGAAGGCATGCGTGGGATGGCCCAGCTCGTTCAGTGCATAGTTGGTGGCATCGGCCGCGTTGTTGATCGAGCGCGAGCCCAGAAGCTCAAGCCGCTTGGCGATATGTTCCGGCGACGGACCGATCTTCACCCCGCGGACAATTCGCGCCGTGTATCGCGCACAACCTTGGGCATCTTCGATCACGATCGGGAACCCACTAGTTGTCATCCCGACCGGAGGCGGCGCGGTTTTTGCCGCCGGAGCGGAGGGACCTGCTGTTCCCGACACCTTCGGTGCAATCGGTTTCAGTTCGACGTCATAAATCGCCGAGGCCTCGCGCGCGACGCCGTAATGATTCATGGCGTCCACGCGGTTGGTGGTCAGGTCCATCTCGTAGACGGCCTCGCCGTTTTCTCGCTGGACCGATTCGACCGCGATTCCAGCCGAGGTCAGATCTTCGGCGAGTTGGCGGTCATCAGCGGTTATTTTGACGAACTCACGCAGCCATGCGGGTAGGATTCTCATGCGAACTGCTCCAGAAACCGCACATCGCCCTCATAGAACAACTGGATCTCCTCTACCTCGTACTTCAGAATCGCGATGCGCTCCACGCCCATTCCGAAGGCGAAGCCCGATATCTTCGACGAGTCATAGCCGTTCTGCTTGACGAAGTCGAAGACGTTGGGATCGACCATGCCGCAGCCCAGCAGCTCGATCCAGCCGCTGAATTTGCACTTGCGGCAACCCTTGCCGCCGCAGAAGATGCAGCTCACCTGCATGTCGGCGCTGGGTTCGGTGAAGGGGAAGAATGACGGATAGAAGCGCGTCTTCACCGAGGAGCCGAACAGCGCCTTCATGGCGTGGTCGAGCGTGCCCTTCAGATCGCAGAAGGTGATGTTGGTGTCGACCGCCAGGCCCTCGACCTGGTGAAAGACCGGCGAATGTGTGGCGTCCAGCGGATCGTTGCGATGCACTTTGCCGGGGATGACGATGCGCACCGGAGGTGGCTGCTTCTCCATGGTGCGAATCTGCACTGGCGAAGTGTGGGTGCGTAGCAGCAGACGATCGCGCGCCGGCTTCTGCTCCTGGCCGGCGATGAACAGCGTGTCCTGCGTGTCGCGTGCCGGATGATTCGGCGGAAAGTTCAGCGACTCGAAGTTGTAGTAGTCGGTCTCGACCTCGGGACCTTCGCCGACCGAATAGCCCATTGCCTTGAAGACGGCGACGATTTCGTCCATCACGCGTAGCACAGGATGCTTGACGCCGATGGGGCGATGGATGCCGGGAAGCGAGATGTCGAGACGCTCGGCGGCGAGTTTGGAATCGCTTGACGACGCGTGGATATTGTCGTGCGCCTCTTCGATGGCCGACTCGACGCGTGCCTTTAGCTCATTGACGCGCTGTCCGACCTCGCGCTTAGCCGGACCGGGCGCGGCCTTCAGCCAGGTACCGTTAACCTGGGTGAGCACGCCGTTCTTGCGCGCCAGCCAGCGATCGCGAAACGTCTTCCAGTCCGACTCGTTGTGCAGACCGGCGATTTCACCATCGAGCGCGGCGAACAGATCCGAGACAGCGCGGTCTAGAGATTCGGCCGAGTAATCTTCGAGTTTGGGGACGGTGTACATGATCGTTTTGCCAAATTGTCATCCCGACCGACGGCTTCAGCCGGAGCGGAGGGATCTGCGGTTCGGTGCGACGAAAATCTGTGTCGCCCCTGAAGGGGCTCAATCTCAAATTAGACGTCTACCCAGGGCTTCCGCCCTGGGCTAATTTCTTTCGTCTCGCGGCGCGAGACTTGTGTTCCGCGGATTAGATCCGCAAATGCAAACCTAGCGTCTTGGCCAAGATCAGAAGCCAATTCGTGTAGCCGAACCTTCGCTGCTTCGCCGAGTTTCAGCTCACCGAGAAGGAGCACGCCGAGCGAATTTTTTTCTGCCTTCTCTGTGCTCTCCGTGCCTCTGTGGTGAATATTCTTTATCCGCAAACACAACGGGCGGCCACGTGGGCCGCCCATCGGAAGTCACTGCAATGTTTCTGGGATGGGCGGACTATGCCGTGGCGGCTTGCGCCTGCTTGCACAGCGCCGTAAACCCAGAGGGATCGTTGACTGCCAGATCCGCCAGGATCTTGCGGTCCAGCTCGATGCCGGCCTTCTTCAGGCCATTGATGAATACGCTATAGCTCAGGCCGTTCAGCTTGGCGGCAGCGCCGATGCGCACAATCCAGATGGAGCGGAACTGGCGCTTCTTCTGCTTGCGTCCGCTGTAGGCGAACTTCAGCCCGCGCTCGACTGACTCTTTCGCCGAGCGATAGAGCTTTGATTTTGTTAAGTAATAGCCACTGGCGCGCTCAAGTATCTTTTTGCGGCGCGCGCGGCGCTTGGTTCCACGTTTTACGCGAGGCATAGCTGCTCCTTTTTCACTTCGCTAAGCGGCTGGAGGTAAGAAGTTGACCACGCTCAACGCCCCAACAAGCTCAAAAACGGCGCTCGTTGGGGGCCCGGGAATACCGGAAAGTGAGGGGCCGGATGTACCTCTTCACACGCTGTTTCCCGTCGCAACCTGGTGATTCGCGCCGGATGCCGCACCATGCGGCTAACTCGCTCAATTCTAGTAAGGGATCATGCGGGCAATCTTCTTCTGATCCGCCTTATCCAGAATCACGTCTTTATCGAGCTGGCGTTTGCGCTTGGTTGCCTTCGAAGTCAGGATGTGGCGCTTATACGCGTGACCGCGCTTGATTTTGCCACTGCCTGTCTTGTGGAAGCGCTTCGCCGCTCCGCTATGTGTTTTCAGCTTCGGCATAGTGTCTTTCTATTACAACATAAAATCCGAGTACCGGCCACAGGAACGGGCACGCGAGAGGTTGGGTTGCACGGGAACGATGATGCTGGCGGTTCTTCCCGGTGATGGATCGCTACTGCTGTTGCTGCGACGGCGGCGCTGCGGGCGGAGCAGCAGGCTTCTCCGGCTTCGGAGTCTGCGGCTTCGCTTCTGCTTTGGGCGGCTTGGCCGGCGCCTGTACTTTTGGCGGCGCCAGAATCAAGTGCAGGGTATTGCCTTCCTGCCGCGGCCGGAATTCCACAATCGCCTTGTCGCCCAGGTCCTGAATCAGGCGGTCCAGAATACCGCGTCCCAAACCTTGCCGCGTCATCTCGCGACCGCGAAAGAAGATGGTCGCCTTCACCTTGTCGCCTTCGCCGAGGAAGCGCAGCACATGGTTCTTCTTGGTCTCGTAGTCGTGATCGTCCACATTGATGCGGAACTTCACTTCCTTGACCACGATCTGATGCTGGTGCTTCTTGGCTTCGCGCTCGCGCTTTTCCTGCTGGTACAGGTATTTCCCGTAATCCATGATGCGGCAAACAGGAGGTTGAGCGGTGGGCGAGACTTCTACCAGGTCGAGAGTTTTTTCGCGGGCAATCTTCAGCGCATCGTAGGGAGTCATGATCCCCAGCTGATTACCCTCGTCGTCGATTACGCGAACTTCACGGACACGAATGCGTTCATTCGTGCGGATAAAACGTTTGTCGATACAGTCCTCCGCAGTAACTGCAGTACTGTGAAAAGTATAGCATGATCCAGCACGGCTTCTCAGCCATAGGACCGCAGGGTGGTGACCTAATTAGATCAGCACCGATCGCGGGTGGTGCCTTGTATCAGGGCACGGCTTCAGCCGTGCCGTTCGCGATCTCTTTTGTTGTGTCATCCCGAGCGGACTGAGGCTGATCGCGCAGCGAGCAGACTCACGCAGTCGAGGGACCTGCTTTTCTCCGCGCATCGTCAGGCTGCGGGCGAACAGCAGGTCCCTCCACGCGGACTAAAGTCCTTGGTCGGGATGACACTCTTAGGTTATGCGGTCCCTTGCGAAGCGACTAGAGCATCCGCTCGGGCTCCAGTGACCGGCAGTCGAACTAGTTCATTCGAGTTACGTTCGCCCCTTATCAGCAACTTGAGGTAGTTGTCTGTCAGCGCTTCCGTAAACTCGCCATCGAAGTGAGTCAGCGTGATCGCCTCCACTTCGCGGCCCACGAATGACTGCATGAACGTTTGTTTCTTTCCGGCGATCAGCTCGCGCAGCACCCGATTGCGTTCGCGCGCCACTTGCACAGGAACTTGATCCGGCATTTCAGCGGACGGCGTTCCCGGTCGCGACGAATAGGTGAAGACATGCAGATAGGTAAACGGCAGACGCTCGATCAGCGCGCGCGTCTGCTCGAAGTCGTCGTCGGTTTCGCCGGGGAAGCCAACCATCACGTCAGCGCCGATGGCTGCGTCGGGCATGGCGGCGCGTATGCGCTCGATGCGATCGGCATAATGCCACGGCCGGTACTTGCGATGCATCTTGCGCAGAATCCTGTCACTGCCCGACTGCAGCGGCACATGCGCGTGCTTGCAGATCCGCGGCGACGATGCCGACCAGCTCGATCACCTCGTTGGTCCAGTCCATGGGCTCGACCGAGCTGATGCGGATCTTCTCGATCGATGTTTGCTCCAGGATCGCGCGCAGCATATCGGAGAACTGCATCTGCGGCCTTAGCTCGCGTCCCCAGCGGCCGAGGTTGATGCCCGACAACACGATCTCGCGATAACCGTTCGCGACCAGCGCGTCGACTTCGCGCAGCACCTGGTCCAGCTTCAGCGAGCGGCTCTGGCCTCGCACATACGGGAATGATGCAGAACGAGCAGCGATTATTGCAGCCGTCCTGCACTTTCAGGTTGGGACGCGTCTTCTCGAACGAGCCTGCGTCGAAGACAGGCGCAGCCATCAGTTCGGTGTGAGCGAAGATGTCACCGATGATGACGTTCGACGCTGAGCCGATGCCAATCTCCGCGAGCGGAACAAATCCCGCCTCGCGAGTTAGCGGTGAGACGTAGCTGGCCAGTTGGTGCTTATGCGAATTTCCCACCACCAGGCTGACGCCCGGTAGCGCCGACAATTCCTGCGGCGCCCGCTGCGCGTAGCAGCCGGTGACCAGAATCTCGGCGCCAGGATTTTCGCGGTGAATGCGGCGAATGGCGGCGCGGGCATCCTGATCGGCCGATGCGGTGACGGTGCAGGTATTCAGGATGACGACTTCGGCGTCACCGGCGTTGCCGGCGCGTTGCAAGCCGCGGTCGAGCAACTGGCGCTCAATGCTGGCGCCGTCCGCCTGGGTGGCGCGGCATCCGAAGTTCTCCACATGATAGGTACGATTAGGCGCCACCCAGCTATTATACTGAGCACAGATTTGGCCCCGGTTGGTGCGCGCCACGGTTGCGGTGATACGATCACACTATTGACGCAGCTTAGGAAACGAAACCGGCGGCAACCTTACCGGTCAATCGAGCATCTTAAGAGCCGCTGCACGAGCCGGATAGCACACCCTTGGAGTCCTCCCATGAAACGTCGCATCCTTCTGGTTGATGATGAATTGGCAATCCTTCTGACCCTGCGCGCCGTGCTGGAGATGAACGGCTTCGAAGTGGAAACCGCTGCTTCGGCCAAGGAAGCGCAGCATAAGTTGAAGAGCGGCGTCTTCGACATGGTGATCACCGACATGCGCATGGAGAGCGAGACCTCGGGCTACGACGTCATTCGCGCCGCCCGCCAGCAAGCTTACGATCCCGCTACCGCCCTGCTCACGGCGTATCCCACGCTGGGCAGCGAGTGGCAGAACAATGGAGCCCATTCTTTGCTGGTGAAGCCGGTCAATACACCGGAGCTGCTGCGCCAACTGGAAGCTCTGTTGATCACGCACCAGGACCATAAGGTTGCGCAGTCGCGCAAGGCTGCTACCAGCAGAGTGGTCAATCCTGGTGGTGCAAAACACGAGCGGCGCGCGGCAGGCAAGCCCGCCGAGTAGGATTCTTCCAGCCGAATTCCCCCCCGCTGCCAGTCGTGTGCGAGTGCCGAGTCTTGTTTATTGCACGCCGGGCTGCGAAGACAGCGTTGCCGGCAGGCTGGGCAGCGGCAACATCCATAGCTGGGCGGGATCCAGATAGGCGCCTTGCCAGCGCGCGGCGATGTGAAGATGCGGGCCGGTGGCGCGGCCTGTAGCGCCGCTGAGTCCAATCTGCTGACCCTTCTCCACTTTCTCGCCTTCCTTAACCTCCAGTTTCGACAAATGCATGTAGAGCGTCATGAACTGCTGTCCGTGGTCGATGATGACGCAGTTGCCTTCGTAGAAAAGTTCGCGGGCCAGTACCACTTCGCCCGAGTTTGCCGCCGTGATCGGCGAGCCGGGCTTGGCGTGATAGTCCAGGCCGCGATGGATGCTGGCAAGTTTTCCGTTGAAGGTGCGGCGCGTGCCAAACCCTTCGGACACGCCGGTATCAATGGGAGGCACAAACTTGCCTGACCATTCCGGCTCGGCGATTTCGTGTGCGAACGCAGCCTTCTTGATCTCTTTCTCGGCATCGATGCGGCGCAGGGTCTCCGGATCGGGTTGCACGTAGCGGTCAGGCACACGCAGCACTTCGGTCTTGTACTTGGCCCGCTCCACTAGAACGGTCCGTTCCTCGTGGATTGCTTTTCCGTCAGGCAGCTCCGCTTCGATCGCGAGCTTGTACTCGCCGGGCTTGGCCTCCACGTCGACGCCCGCCAGACCGTACCAGACGTGGGGAGCACCGGGGAAGAAGACGATGTCGTGATCCATCCATTTGGCGTGCAAGGACGAGGGCGAACCTTCCACATGAATCGTAAACAGGCAAGGCGAGCCGGTAGTGAGTTGCGGTGGAGTCCAGGAAACATTCTGAATGGCTATTCTCTCGGCGGCGACCGGCAGGAATAGCATCAGCAATGTCAGAAGGGTGAGGAGCAATCGAAAGCGACAAGCGCATTTCAAGTTATCCACAAAGAGCCAGGCGAAATTTGCCTAGACACACCATCAGCCTGTGCGTCCGCGGCATGGAACTAGCTGGCGCTCTAGGATGACTGAAATGCGACTGGTCAGGCAGTGGCAGCGCTGGTTCGGCGTTGCTGGAAGCACTCCCGACAGAAGACTGGCCGGCCCTGCGTAGGTTTGAAGGGTACGGTGGTCTCCTTCCCACAGCCAGAACAGTTGGTGCGAGTCTCCACCTTGGGATAGTTACCTGGAGCGGAGGTACCCAAGGTGGAGGCCCGCTTCGCTTTACAGGCTTTGCAGCGTTTGGGCTCATTCTTGAACTGCTTGTCGTGGAAGAATAGTTGTTCCCCGGCGGTAAAAACGAAGTCAGCGCCGCAGTCGATACACTTCAGAACCTTATCCTGGAATTCCATGGAGAGTTGCTCCCTTCAGCCCGCGACTCCCGAGCCATGGACGGGGTCAAGTTGCAACTGACAGGAGAACCGGACTGAGCGTCCCAACCGGCAGCTCACAAATTCCACTGCTCAGGTATATCCCCCTGGGTTCGGCCCACCATGCCGAAGCGCATGGCACTACTTAAATAAGACTGCAGTACAAACTGAATCAACTCTCCAACTAGGAATAGATAAAGCAAGGGCCGCCCTTGAAACGGCGGCCCAGCGGTGAATTAGTCCTGCTCTTTCCGCGCCTTCTTACGGCTGCGCTTGCGCGCCAGACGCTTCTTTTACGCGCTTCTTCTCGCCCGGCTTGAGGTAAAAGGAGTGACGCTTCACTTCCTTGATGATGTCCTCTTGCTGGACTTTGCGTTTGAAACGCCGCAGAGCGTTCTCTAACGATTCGCCCTCTTGAATGCGAACTTCCGCCAAACAGGAAACACCCCCAAACTCGTCCCAAGTGGACTCTAGTAGTTATCCCTATGTTACAGGGGGAAGTCAAGCAAAGAGTTGCTTCCCTTCTCCCGACCTAAGCTCTAAGCCATAGTGGCACTAAAGTACAAATATAACAGCTATCCTCCTTAGAAACTAAGCTTTAAGGCAAACTGCACTTGCCGCGGTGCATAGGCATTGGTCGGCATAAGAAACTGCGAGTTCACCAGAAACATGCCGGGATACTTCTTGCCGGTCACCGTGGTGCTGTAGGCGACAAATTGTCCGGCGGAATTGTAGAAGCCGTCATCGCTGATCTCACTCGACTGTTAGTGCGGTTGAAAAGGTTGAACGACTCGGCCAGCAGGTTCAGCGTGGCGCGCTGGCCGCACTCGCACCGCCCGGGTGATGCGCAGGTCGGTGCTGACAAGTAGTCCGGGCCGAGAAACGCGTTTCTGCCGTAGCCCGGCAGGCGATCGTTGTAGATGTTGCCATCGCCATTCGGATCGCCGGCCATGGTCGCGTTCACCGGACGCCCTGATCCGGCAGTGAAGACGCTGGAGAACTTCCAGTTGTTGGCCAGATGGCTGAACGTTCCCTGGTTGAGATGAAACTTAGGTTCAGCCACCCAGGCGGCCACAAAACGATTCCGCTGGTCGTTCACGCTGGGCCCGCGTTCCAGCGTTGTGGCATACGAGTCCTGCACATTTCCCGAACGCCCGACCACCAGCGCGTCCTGACCATCATCGATAGCTTTGGCCAGCGTGTAGCCCACTTGGAAGTACATTCCGTGACTCATCTGCCGCTTAAGCGATACGGTCAGCCCGCTGTAGACGCTGCTCGATTGCGATTCGAAAGAGTTGATGGCACCAAGTTGCGGATCGGGTCTCTGTACCGGATTAATGCAGGGTGGATAAGGGCAAGTCGCCGATTGCGTGGTTTGCCAGGTGCTGAACGAAGCCACGTCGTACATCCCCAGAAATGCCGAGCCGCTGTCGTTGTACACGGGATATTGGGTGATGACCGGGGCGGGCAGGTTTACATCCAGCGAGCGGACCAAATGCAGGCCGTGCACGTATTCATAGCTCACCGGAGCCGACGATCTTGTCGCCAAAGTCCCGCTGCACGCCTAACGTGGCCTGCTCGGTGTAAGGGGTTTGGAAGTTGGGTGCGAAAGCGGAAATCTGCGTAGTGACCAGTCCGGCCAGCGAAGCCGGCGGATTGCAGATCGCAGTTCCCGGCGGACAATTCACCAGCGGATTGGGATAGGTGGGAAACAGAGCCGCCTGCGCCGGGACCATCAAGTCAAGAAAGAGTTGGCTTTGCTGGATGCCATTGTCGTTGGCCACCTGGGACGCATACATCGCCGGAATGGGCATGTAGAAAAGCCCCGCACCTCCCCGGATCACCAGGGTGTGGTTTTGGCCAACCGAATAGGCGAAGCCCAGCCGGGGCGCGAAATTGTTGAGGTCGGTCGGGACTTTTCCCGAAGGCGCGTAGAGCGGATTGCTCATCAGCTTGCCGGGTTCGAAGGTCTGCAGATCCCACCGAACCCCAGCGTTCAGCGTGAAATTTCGCGTGACGCGAAAGGTGTCTTGCATGAAAGCCGAGTACAAGCGTGAGTTGGGATGTGATACCGGGTTGCCGAAATCCTGCATGTAATAGCGCGGAACATCGTGGGCATAGGCCCGCAGCGGCGTCAGCGGCTCGCCATACTTCATGGGAGCGAAGGTCCAGGGATTAACCTTCACGTCATCGAAGTAATATTCGCCGCCGAATAAATAGGGATAGTAGTCGTAGACCCAGTTTTGGATGAAGTCGCCGCCGAACTTCCAATGCACCCGACTGGTTTCGTAGCTCAGGGTTTCGCCGGCAAAGAATTTGTGCTCACGGGTATCTTGCGGCAGCATGTCGGAGCCGCCAAATCCGGCGATAACGTCATAGATCTTGGTCCACGGCAGATCGGAATTGGCCGCGGCCTGTTGCACATCGCGGGAGAACTGCAAGCGCAGGTTAGTGGCGAGGCTGCTTGTCCAGGCGCTGGTCAAAGACGCGGCCACGCTTTCGGTCTTGACCGACTGGCTTCCGTTGCCGGTTTCCGCATAGCCGGTGATCGGACTGGAGGGGTCGAAAAACTCGTTGTTGTTGCCGCTGAAACGCGAGGTGCCGATGCGCAGAAAGGCCAACTGCTTTGGCGACAGGGTGAAGTCCAGCTTGGCGAATCCGGCATTGCCCTGCATGGTGGTGGGGTAGTAGCCGCCCATGCTGTTCAGCTGTTGCGCCGCCGCCATCACCAGCGGCTTGTCCAGATAGTCGTAGTCGATGGGCTGCGGGACGATCGCGGTAGCTCCGTTGGCGAACTGCATCATCGAAGGCACGGTCAGCAGGTGCTGATCAAAGCCGGCATAAAAAAACATGCGGTCTTTGCGGATCGGGCCTCCCAGGGTGGCGCCGAACTGTTGCTGGCGATCGTCGGGCTTGCCGGCGGTGAAGGCCGGCTGGGCATCGAAATCGCGATCGCGCAAGTAGTAGAAGTCGCTGCCGTGCCACTGATTGGTGCCCGACTTGGTGGCCACGTTGAACACCGCGCCGCCCGCCCGTCCCAACTCCGCGCTGTAGGAGTTGGACGAGACGCGAAACTCCTTGATCACTTCGTTGCTGAATTGATACGGGGCGCGATAGCGTCCGTTCGCCTGCGCATAGAAAGAATTGTTGTCGTCGGCGCCGTCCACCTGGAAGTTGTTGGAAAATCCTCGCACCCCGCCAAACGAGAGATCTCCGTTGGAATCGGAGGTCAGACCCCGCGGATCCTGGACAACTCCCGACGACAGCAACGCCAGATCGGTGAAGCGCCTTCCATTCAGCGGCAAGCCCTGTATCGCTTGCTGCGCCACCTCATCGGATAGCCCGCTGCTTTGGGTGTCGATCGCCACCGGCGTGGGCGGCTCGGACAGTAATGGTCTGCGTGAGTGCGGCCGGGGCCAGCCGCAGCTGCACCACCGCAACCCCGCCGACGAACAGTTCCACTCCACTGCTGGTTTTCGTGGCCATGCCCGGCGTCGACGCGCTCACGTCGTAGCGGCCGGGCGGAAGCATGCCGAAGATGAAAACTCCCTGCCCATCGGTGACCGCCTGCAGATGGAAGCCGCGGCTAGGATCGGTGACGGTGATGACCGCCGCGGAGATGCGCGCTCCGCTGGCGTCTTCGATGATGCCTTGCAGCGAGGTGGAACCATCCTGCGCGCTGCACTTAGCAGGCGCCAGCAGCGCCAGCGCCGAGCAAGCCAGCGGCGAACCAAGGCAAGCAGGAAACCAAGCCGAAACGCCAGCAAAACACCGAAACGGGAAAAGTTCGCATGGGGAATTTCCTGCTCTCAACAACCGCTTTTTATCTTGCGGAAAGTAAGCGGGTGTGGTCTGTGATTAGGCTGGTGCGGGGAGTGCACGAAAGGCCAGTGCCGGATTGGGAAGCGATTGTACTTTGGTAACCCGCAAAGTCCTTGCCAAGCCCCACCGAGGTGTGAGTTCCCATTCTGGAAGAGACGGCGGCAGCGGCAACCGGCTTGCGTTGACCGCCCAAAATCGCGCGTGGTACCGTACTTGGTTACACCAACCTCGACCGCGCGCCATCCCCCGGGGTCCCCAGAGACGCCGTCTTTGCGACTCTGGGGTGGTCAGTGCGCTGAAGGATTCCGGATTGTCATCTGATACCCAGGTAGCCGCCCCCCTTCGCAAGACCGCGTTGAATGCCGTCCATCGCCAGATGGGCGCGAAAATGGTCGACTTCAACGGCTGGGACATGCCGGTGGAATATCCCTCCGTCGGCGGCCTGATGAAGGAGCACCTGGCGGTGCGCACCGGCGTCGGCGTCTTCGACGTCAGCCACATGGGCGACATCCGCATCTCCGGACCGCAGGCGCTGGAAGCGGTGCAGCACATCACCATGAACGATGCTGCGGGCATGGGCATCGGCCAGTGCCGCTACTCGGCCATGCTGTATCCCGAGGGCACGTTCGTCGACGACGTCATCGTGCATCGCATGGGCGAGGAAGATTACATGCTGGTGATCAACGCCGGCACTCGCGAGAAGGACGTCAACTGGGTCACCGACAATACTCGCCAGTTCAATTGCAAAGTCGAGAACCTGAGCGACAACTTCACCCAGATCGCCATCCAGGGACCGAAGGGCGTCGACACCCTGCAGAAGCTGACGGACGCCGATCTGTCGAAGGTGAAGTTCTACTGGTTCACCCACGGAACCGTCTGCGGGCTTGCGCAACATCCTGATCGCGCGCACCGGATACACCGCCGAAGACGGCTTCGAGATTTACGTTCCCACCGACGAGGCGACCAGCGCCCGGGTGTGGAACGAAGTGCTGGAGGCGGGCAAGGAGTTCGGCATCGTGCCCTGCGGACTGGGCGCGCGCAACACGCTGCGACTGGAAGGCAAGCTGCCGCTTTACGGGCACGAGATTTCCGATTCGATCAACGTGTGGGAAGCTGGACTGGATCGCTTCCTGAAGATGGAGAAGGGCGAGTTCATCGGCCGCGATGCGCTGGAGCGCGCCAAAGCCGAGGGAATCAAGCGCACGCTGGTTGGGCTGGAGTCGGTGGATCGCGGCATTCCGCGCGATGGGTACACGGTGTTCGGACCTGGATTGCAAACGAGATTGGATACGTGACCAGCGGCTCGTACGCGCCGTTCCTGAAGAAGAACATCGCGCTGGCTTACGTCCCGATCGAGCAGTCGGAGATCGGCCACGAAGTGGCTGTCCAATGCAGGAGCCTGCCGGTCAAATGCAAGGTGGTACCAACACCGTTTTACAAGCGCCCAAAGAAGCAGTCGTAGCTGGAAGAGCAAGCCTTCAGGCCGTGCGTACATGAGTTTATGAAGAACAGGGGCTTCGGCACCCGACATTCTTGCCGGTGCACCGTCGCGTGCCGAGGAGAAAAGCAAATGGCTTATCCCGCAGATTACAAGTACACCAAGGAACACGAGTGGCTGAAAGTGGACGGCAACACCGGCATCATCGGCATTACGGATTACGCGCAGAACTCGCTCGGCGACATCGTCTTTGTCGAGCTGCCCAAGGCCGGATCGGAGATTGCCGCCGGCAAAACCTTCGGCTCGGTGGAGTCGGTGAAGGCAGTTTCCGACTTGTTCGCGCCCGTCTCCGGCACGGTGACAGAAGTGAATGAAGCGTTGAACACCGCGCCCGAGCAGGTGAACAAGGACGCCAACAAGACCTGGATGATCAAGGTCACGCTGAAGGACGCGGGCGAGGCCAGCCAGTTATTGTCCGCCGCCGATTACGAGAAGTTCGTTGCCGAAGAAGGCGGGCACTGAGGCTTAACCGAAAGAATGGTTTACGGGTCGTATCAGGGCACGACTTTAGTCGGGCCGGCACTAGAGCCGACGAAGCCGGGCTCTAGCCCCTGCAAAATAGGTCTTTCAGGGGCTGAAGCCAAGTCATCGAGAATACGTTTGCGGCACGTCTTACATTTGCGGCACGTCTGAGGACGTGCCCTGACACAAAGCGGTTGATGCAAAAGCGGCTGATCCAGAGGTTCTACTATCTTCGCTCAGATAGTTCTAACGATCTTCATTCATTATTGTCGCCCAGGAAAGTTACAGGTACCCATGCGCTATCTTCCTAAATCGCAATCCGATCGCGAAACCATGTTGCGCGAGATCGGTGCGAAATCGATTGACGACTTATTTGCTGCCATCCCCGCCGAGTATCGCTTCAAGGGCGACCTCAACATTCCGCGCTCCTATGCCGAAGGCGAGATTGTGGATTTCTTTCGCCAGCGCGCCGCCGAAAGCGCGCAAGGCTACGCCACCTTTCTCGGCGCCGGCGCCTACTCGCACTACCGGCCTGTGGTCATCGATTCGCTGATTTCGCGCGGCGAGTTCTTCACCGCTTACACGCCCTACCAGCCCGAGATCGCCCAGGGCACGCTGCAATCGATCTTCGAATTTCAGACCATGATCTGCGAGCTGACCGGCATGGACGTGGCCAACGCTTCCATGTACGACGGCTCGACCGGCGCGGCCGAAGCGCTGATGATGGCCGCGCGCATCACCGGGCGCTCCAAGTCGGCAGTCGCGGCCACGGTGCATCCCGAGTATCGCGAGGTCATCACCACCTACGCGCGTTATCAGGGCATGCCCATCACGACCTTCGGCTACGGCAAAGAATGGCCGCGTCGATGTGGACGAGCTGGCCATGGCGATCGACGACGACACCGCCGGCGTGCTGATCCAGTCGCCCAACTTCTTCGGCACCATTGAAGACGTCGCCGCCATCGCCGAGATCGCGCACGAGAAAGGTGCGCTGCTCATCGTCTCCATCGCCGAAGCCGTTTCGCTCGGCATCGTGAAGCCTGCCCGCCGAAGCCGACATCGTCAGCATGGAAGCGCAGTCGTTCGGCGTGCCGCTGGGATTTGGCGGCCCTTACTGCGGCGTGATGGCTACGCGCGACAGGTTCGTTCGCCAGATGCCCGGCCGGCTGGTCGGCGAGGCGCGCGACCGCAACGGCAAGCGCGGCTTCGTGCTGACGCTGGCCACTCGCGAGCAGCACATTCGCCGCGAGAAGGCGACTTCCAACATCTGCACCAATCAAGGGCTGGTGGCGCTGATGTGCGGCATCTTCATGACCGTCTACGGCCGCGAAGGACTGAAGGAGTTGGCAACGCAGAATCTCGCCAAGGCCCACTACGCTGCCGAGCAGTTCAAGAAGAGCGGCGCGACCCTGCTGTTCGAAGGCGCTCCCCGCTTCAATGAGTTTGTGATTCAGACGAAGAACGATCCCTACCTCATCAACGACAAGCTGCTGGGGAAGCAGATTATCGGAGGCTTCCCGCTGAAGAAGTTTTATCCCGAGCTGAACAACGCTGCGTTGTGGTGCTGCACCGAGACTACAGCGAAAGCCTCGATTGACGCGGCCGCGAAGGAGGTGGCGCTGTGAACCTGAACGAGAAGATCCGCAAAGCCACCACCCACATCAGCCAGAACGAAGGCCTGATCTTCGAGAAGTCGTCGCCCGGCAAGAAGGCGTACAAGCTGCCGCCGCTCGACGTGCCTGCGGTCGATCCCGCCGAGTTGCTGGGCGAGAACGTGCGCGAAGATCTCGGCCAGATGCCCGAGGTCAGCGAGATCGAAATCATTCGCCACTACACCCGCATCTCGACCTGGAATTACGCGGTCGATCACGGCATGTATCCGCTGGGCTCGTGCACCATGAAGTACAACGCGCGCGTGAACGAATACGTGGCGCGGCTGACGGGACTGGCGGAGGCGCATCCCTATCAGCCGGAGCGCGTGACCCAGGGCGCGCTGCGCATTCTGAAAATGCTGAGCGAGCAGCTCATCGAGATCACCGGCATGGATGCGATCACGCTGCAGCCCGCGGCGGGCGCGCATGGCGAGCTTACCGGCATCCTGATGGTGCGCGCCTATCTGGAGTCGCGCGGCAATCCGCGCAAGAAGATTCTCATTCCCGACTCGGCGCACGGCACCAATCCGGCGACGGCCGCGATGGCCGGCTACGCGGTCGAGAACCTCAAGTCCAACGCTGCCGGAATGGTCGACATGGCGTCGCTGGAAGCGCAGGTCAACGAAGATGTCGCCGCGCTGATGCTCACCAATCCCAACACCCTGGGCGTCTTCGAGCAGGAGATTCACAAGATTGCCGACGTGCTGCACGCCAAGGGCGCGCTGATGTACATGGATGGCGCGAACATGAATGCCCTGGTCGGCAAGGTTCGTCCCGGCGACTTCGGCGCCGACGTGATGCACCTGAACCTGCACAAGACCTTCTCCACGCCGCACGGCGGAGGCGGTCCGGGCTCGGGTCCGGTGGCCTGCAAGAAGATTCTGGAGCCGTTTCTGCCGGCGCCGGTGGTCATCACCAAGAAGGATGGCACGCTGGGCTTCGACTACAATCGGCCGAAGTCAGTCGGGCCGGGTGCGCATGTTCTACGGCAACTTCGGCATGCACGTGCGCGCGCTGGCCTACATCATGGCCAACGGTCCCGAAGGCCTGCGGCAGACCACGGAAGACGCCGTGCTCAACGCCAACTACATCCGCAAGAAGCTGGAAGGCGTCTACGACCTGCCGTACAGCACGCCGACCATGCACGAGGTGGTCTTCAGCGATCGCCTGCAAAACCCCAAAGGCATCAGGACCGGCGACATCGCCAAGCGGCTGATCGACTACGGCTTCCATCCTTACACGGTCAGCTTCCCGCTGGTGGTGCACGGCGCGCTGATGATCGAGCCGACGGAGAGCGAGTCGAAGGAAGAGCTCGACCAGTTCATCGACGCGATGAAGGCGATCGCCGAGGAGGCCGAGCAGCATCCCGGAGATCATTGCCGAGGCGCCGCACAACACCCGCATCTCGCGCCTGGACGAGACCACCGCCGCGCGCAAGCCGGTGCTGCGCTGGAAGCCACAAGCCGAGGCGGTGGCGAAGTAGAGACGCATTTGGCACTTGGCAGTTGGCATTTGGCAATTGGCAGTTGTCCAAACCCAAACTTACTGCTGGGCAGGAATTTGCTAAAGCAGTTTCTGGGTTGCTGTAACCGCCTTGAAAGGGCGCGGCTTCAGCCGCGCCGATCGGTGCTACACGAGCTCGGCCTTTAGGCCCTGAGGGGGACGCCCCTCGGCGGCTAAAGCCGATGTCTTGCGCCCAGCTTTTCGGCACGCCTGAAGGCGTGCCCCTTCAAAGCGGATACAGCCACTGTGAAATTGCTCTAGATGGCAACTGGCCACTGCCAAGGGCTAAATGCCAGATGCCAAGAGCTTATAGATTTTGGGTGGAGTCCGCCGCAGTCTCGAAGGAGATCGTAAGTGTGACTGCGAACGGCGCTGATCGCACCGCTCAAAAGAAACGGCAAGAATCTAAAACTGAAACTCCGAACGTAGAATACGACGACCCGTCCGCACAGCAACGATTGATTCCGGAGGGTTCGCCTTGATGACTAGGTGTGGTTCCGTGGCGTTCGCCTTGCTCCTCAGCTTGATACTTTCTCCCTATCTCCCAGCACAATCTCACGCACTCCCACCTGCTGCGACGGAGAAAGATGGAACCGTCAACGGGTCAATCGCGATGACACATAAAGAGGTAGCACAATTGTTCCGCGAATACGAGAAAGCGAGTACGTGGCCCAGTACAAACCCAGAGCGGTTTTTCTTTTGGAAGAAGGGGCGCAACGGGCACCGAACTGCTTACCTTCATAAGGATGATGGCGTAGCCCGTTATCTCTGGGTGCCTATTGACGAGGTGCGCGAACACGTGGAACCCAGTGGCGAGAAAGACTCGGAGAATATCTACTATCGGCTGAAGAGAGCCGCAACGGGGGAGGTCTGATATGGACAAGGAAACCAGGAAACGGGTAAGGGAGTTAGTTAGAAGTAGAGTGCCCTCTAACTACTTTCAATGGAACACTTTGCCGGCAGGCACTGCCAATGGAACCCAAGTGTCCGATCAGAGGACGGTCAGCCGAGCTCCGCAGGTTAAGCCGCCTAAGCGAAAGAAGGGTAAACGTGTACAGCCCTCGCCCCGATTTGAAACCGACGGTCAGCCTCGGTTTGAGGGAGGCTTCTCATGGGTACAAGGCGGTCTTCCAAGTTTAGGAAAGCGTCGATAGATGGCAAATCAAAAGTCCAACAAGAATCGCACTAAGAAACGCAAACGACGAAAGCTGACTAAAGAACTCAGGAGTGCGCGGGATGCTCTCTTGGGAGTCCAGAAGCCTGCTGACAAACGAGAAAACCTGTAGACCGTTTCACAAGTACCAGAAAACTTGCTCGTGACCTGCGCGGTGTGGACGAGTCGATCTGCGCCATACCATCACCTGCGGACTGTCGCGGGTAGCCCAATCGCGGGGACTCAGGAAAGTCCCCCATTATCTCTGTCTCTTATTCTTTGTTCGGCAGCCCTGAGCCGACCCCATCTGGTCCCCAATCTCTAGCTGGCCTCGTGCCCCAATCCTCGCTCGCTTTTTCTGGAACCAAATCTCCTTCCTTTCCGTCTATCACCGCAGCCTTTTCTCGCCTGGGGAGCTTCTATGCTTTCGCTTCGCCAGGACCTTCGCTTCGCCTTGCGCCAATTGCGCAAGTCGCCGGGATTCACCATGGTCGCGGTTCTGACCCTCGCCCTCGGCATCGGTGCGGCGACGGCGATGTTCAGCGTGATCTACTCGACCGTGCTGCGGCCGCTGCCCTTTCCCGAGCCGGACCGCCTGGTGTGGGTGGAGACACACGCGCCGGCGGGATACACGCAACCCGCGTCATGGCCCGGATACCTGGAGGAGCGCGAGCAGAACACAGACTTTCAAGCGCTGGCCGGGATTCAGCGGATATGCCGGCGTCAATCTCGATACCGGATCGCAGGTCGTCCATCTGCACAACACCTCGACCAGCGATCACTTCTTCGACGTGCTTGGCGGTGAAGCCGCTGCTGGGTCGCACCTTCCTTCCCGGCGAAGAGCAGGACGGGCGCAACAGCGTCGCCGTGCTCAGCTATGAGGTCTGGCAGCAGAATTTCGGCGGCAATCCCAGCGTCATCGGCCAATCGGTCCACATCGACGGATTTCCTTACACCATCGTGGGCGTGATGCCGGCCGGATTTCGCTTTCCCCTCAGCCTGCCTAATCTGGTCTACACGCCGATGCGAATTCCGAAGGAGCTGCGCACCGCGCGCGGCGATCACTGGCTGCAGGTGATCGGACGGCTCAAGCCGGGCTGTACGCGTGGCGCAGGCGCAGGCCGACATGAATCATGTGCTGGCCAATATCGGGCAGGCTCATCCGGATACCGACAAAGGCCGCACGCGCGCGGTTGATGCCGTTGAGCCGGCACATTACCGGCGAAGATCAGCGGCAGGCGCTGTGGATGATGGCGGCGGGCGTGGTCTTCGTGCTGCTGATCGCCTGCGTCGATGTCGCCGTGATGCTGCTGGCGCGCGGCGTGAGCCGGCAACGCGAGATGGCGATTCGCACCGCGCTCGGCGCGGGCCGGGTGCGCATCATGCGGCAGATTCTGCTGGAGAATGTGCGTGCTCGGTCTGGTGGCGGCGCTGGCGGGATTGCTGATCGCGTGGGGACTGACGGCGACCGTGAGCCAGTTCCTGACCAAGTCGTTTCAGCGCGGCGGCGATATTCATCTCAACTGGGCGGTGTTTGCCGCGGCCTTCGCGATCGCCGATCGCTGTCGAGCCTGGTCTTCGGCATGATCCCGGCGAAGAAGATGTCGTCGGCCGATCCGAATCAGTCGCTGAAGTCGGGTGCGGCGGCGGGCACCGAACGCGGCGACTATCGCCTCCGCTCGGTATTCGTGGTGACTGAGGTGGCGCTGTCGCTGATGCTGCTGGTGTGCACCGGGCTGGTGCTGCTGCAGCTGTGGCGCATGCAGCACGTCGACTTCGGCTACACCACCGATCATGTGTTGACGCTGGAGATCAACGTTTCGCCGGGAGAGTATGCCGGCAAGGACCTGGACGCCGTGCTGTATCGGCCGCTGGAAGAGCGGGCGCGCGCGATTCCGGGGGTGAAGGCGGCAGGCTACAACCGGCTCATTCCGCTCATCGAGTGGGGATGGAACAGCGGCATCAACATGGTCGGCAAGCCGGAAGATCCGCCGGACCACGAGCGGCTGGCGGAAGTGCGCATGGTGTCGCCAGGATGGTATCAGGCGATGGGCCTGCGCCTGCTGCGCGGACGTCTGCCGGATCCGGCGATCGATAAGCCGGGCTCGCAGCAAGTGGTGGTGGTGAATCAGAAGTTCGTCGACACGTTTCTTCCTGGCGAGGAACCGCTCGGCCAGCAAATCAAGCAGGACAAAGATAATCAGACCATCATCGGCGTGGTGAGCAACGCACGGCAGGCGGTGGATCAGCCGCCGCTGGCGGAGGTGGACTATCCCATGTCGCAGGTGCCGCTGAAAGACAGCAGCGAGATGCTGACACCCATGGCGATGTTTGTGCGCACCAGCGTTCCGCCGGAGACGATTGTGCCGCAGTTGCGCCAGGCGTTGCACGAGGTGGCGCCGTCGGTACCGTTCCCCACGCCGGAAAGCATGGACGATGTGCTGGCCGACGCGCTGGTCTTCAACCGCATGCAGGGCTGGCTGTTCAGCATCTTTGCGGCGATCGCGCTGCTTCTGGCGCTGATCGGCTTGTACGGCGTGCTCAGCCAGGAGGTGGGCCTGCAGACGCGCGACATTGGCTTGCGCATGGCGCTGGGGGCTTCGCGTCCGGCGATTGTGCGCATGGTGGTGACGCGCGCGGCGCTGCTGATGTCGATTGGCGTCGTGGTAGGGGTGGTAGGCAGCGTGGCCTCGCGTCGCTTGCTGGCCACTGTCATTCCGATGGAGGCGAGTCGCGATGCCATGGCAATTGCATCGCTAGCTATCGGTCTGAGCCTGGTCGGACTGATCGCCAGCCTGCTGCCGGCCCGCCGCGCAGCATCGATCGAGCCCATGCAGGCGCTGCGCAACGAGTGAGCGTGAAGCGGCTTCACCATGAGAACACGGAGGTCATGGAGGACTTCTTAATGTCAATCAACGAGCCTGCAGAGACTGTGTCGCAACCCAAGAGGAAATTTTGTGGTGGAACAAAGGGTGGAATAACCGATCAAACTAGCCGCAACGCGGCGAGATGAAGTTAGCCGGGCGGCGTAAGCCCCCGGTGAAGTAGAAGATTATTGTGAGCCGCAGAGCGGCGACACCGGCTGTGACACAGTCTGAAGGCCTCCTCCACGCGGCCGCCAATCGGTGGGGCCGTCTCGATCGCCGCCCACGTTAATCCTGCAGCCCAACTACGCCGTCGACTCCTTCCAGCAACTTCGCCGGACTGTATCCGATGCCTTTGCGGAAGACGATCTCCAGATTGCGAATGTCAGAAATCTTCTGCGCCGGATTGCCGTTGACCACCAACAGGTCCGCTTGCTTGCCGACGGCGATGGTGCCCACGCGAGCCCCAATTCCCAGAAACTCGGCGCCATTCTCAGTGGCGATGTGGATGGCTTCGAGCGGGGTGAAGCCGGCGTCGACCAGAAGTTCAACTTCCCGCTGATCGGCAAATCCGGCCATGATGCTGCCGTCTCCCGTGGGATCACTCCCGGCGAGCAGGGTGCCTCCGGCCTTCACGAAGTCGTGCTCGAACTGCATCTCCTTCTCCAGAAGATGATCGAGGTGAAGATGCGCGGCGGGCGCGCTCCGCAAGCGGGACAGCTGCCACCCCTGCCAAGTCATGGCGCGCTTAACTCGGTCGATGTCCGCAGCAGGCTTGGGACGCCCAATGATCCCTTCCAACGGTGCGAGCGTCGAGGTGACGGCAACCTGGTGGCTGACCAGGTAGCGGATCATGTCTTGCACCGGAGCGGATTCCACGTCGAGTTGGTTGCTGTACTCGCGCCAATAAGCTATCAAGTCTCTCATGGGACACACGTTCGATTGCTTTCTGGAAAAGAACTCCGTATCGACCGCCAGGCCGTGCTCCAGATTGTCGATGCCGAAGTCCGCGGCCTGCCGGAAGCCGATCGAACAAAGGTGTCCCGTAATCTTAAGACCGCGCGCATGCGCTTCCTTCACGGCTGCCTGCAACTCGTCGGGAGTGATCGTCATGTACGCCTTGAACGACGTCATGCCACGGTCGGCCCACTTGTCCACCAAGCGGCGCGCGTCATCCGGCCCGTCCAGCACATGCATCTCGGGATAGATCGAGGGACTGCCCTCGAGATAGGGCGCGGTCAAAAACATCTCCGGACCTGCGGCCTCGCCTTGATCGATGCGCTGCTTGATGAACAGATCTTTTTCCGGCGCGATGCTTCCCGCGGTGCGCATGGTGGTCACGCCAGACGCGAGGTACATCAGCGGAAAGGCCGTGGACTGTTGCGCCAGGACATGATGTTTGCTGAGGAAATCAGCGTCAGTAAACAGATGCTCGTGCATGCCCACCAGTCCAGGCAACACCGTGCGTCCGGTGAGGTTGAGGACTTTGGCGGAAGGCAAGCTTGGTCGCACAGCGCTGGCGCCGACAAAGGTGATCTTGCCGGCTTCGATGACAACGCTCTGATCTTCCAGCGGCGCCGCTCCGCTGCCGTCGATCACGCGAACGTGATCCAGCACAATCGATGGCGACTGTTCCACGACGTACGCGGAAGCCGGAATGGCCGCCAGTCGCTGGAGCCGGCCGACTTGGCGAGCGTGGACCACCAACCCAACAACAGCTGTGATCACGGCCAACGCCATGACGGCTACCCCAATTCGAAGCAGCCAAGTGAAAAAGCGACGCATGTTCTACCTCGCCTGGATGGGCCTAAGGGGATGGGCCTCAAACGATTAGCCCGCGAGGATAGACTGTACAGAGTTGCCGGGTCTATGAGAATCGGCGTGAGGAGAAGCGGCCGACGAAGGTCAAAGCCTACCAGGCTATGGTAAGCAATTGAAAAGGCGGGCTCTGGCCCGCCCTGGTTCCACGTGGAACTTGTATAGAGCGTTCGTTACTTCGCCGCGCCTACGGCCTTTACCCGCTTGCTGAGGCGGGCCTTGTAGCGGCTGGCAGTATTCTTGTGCAGCACGCCCTTCTGGACGCCCTTGTCCACCACCGAAACGGTGGCGCGATAGGCGGTCTGGGCAGCTTCTTTGTCGCCCTTGCTGATGGCCTCGCGCAGGGAGCGCAGAGCTCCGCGCAGACGTGATTTGTTGGCGCGATTGCGCGTTGTCTTGGTCTCGGTTTGACGCACACGCTTGAGCGCCGAAAAATGATCAGCCATAACTTTGTTGTAGTCCTTAGTGAGGAATCTCGACGTACGCCGAATGTCTGATTCTACCGGAATGGTAGGGCCGAGGGCAAATCAGAGTCGGGCGCTCTCCCTTCACGAATCAAGTACAACAGCACGGGTGCCCCTCGATAAGAGAGAAGGCGTTGTCAAGCGAAACTTCTCCTGAGCGGTGTGGGAGCACCGCTGGCTTCGTCATTGGGTTCATCACAGCTGAGGACTAACACGGGAGAATCTCGCGATTGATCACTCTTCGGTGGAACTTACCTCGTTCCACCAACCATCGATTCGGCCGACAACCTCGACCATGATTCTTCTATGCGAACCTCCAGCCGCCGTCGCCGGTGCGAAAGTGGAAAACGGTTTTATCGTTTTCCAAGCGCGCAGCGCGTCTTTTGCACCGGCCGTCTGGAGGCGAGAGCGCCCAATCAACACATCGGCCTAGCTTTTGCCGGCCAGGGGCACCCGCGGGCTGCTCTCGATACGAACGATCTCCGGATACGGCGTTTGTGTGCGCAGCATCCAGTAGAGTCGTACGGCCAAGCGTCTCGCCGCCGCCACTTTGGCGATGCCTTTCGGCTTGCTGTGGCAGCGGTGAGCGTACTGCTTGCGAAATCCTTCATCCAGACGAACTACACTTTGCGCCGCTTCCACCAGCAGCATGCGCAGAAAACCATTGCCCTGCTTGCTGATGGCTCCCAGCCGCTGCCGTCCACCCGAGCTGTGCTCGTGCGGAATCAGTCCCAGATAGCTGGCTACTTGTTTGCCGCGGGGAAAGCGGGTTAAGTCGCCAATGGTCAGCACGAATGCCAAGGCCGTGATCGGTTCCACTCCTGGCTGGGTCAGCAACAGCCGCGCCTGCCGATCCTGCTCGGCCGCTTGTTGCGCGGCTCGATCCAAAGGCGCAATCTGCGCGTCCAGAAAGACCAGCAGCTCCAGCAGATCGTGCCGCCGGCACTGCGTCCATCCCGCCAGCGGTAACTGCAGAAAAGCTTGCTGTCCCTTCACGCTCCACAGTCGCGATTGCTTCTGCATCCCCTGGTTCATGGCCAGGTGCTGCAGTCCGTTCTTCACTCGGGCCCGGATCTGCACCAGCTTGTGACGATGAATCAGCAGCTGCCGCAGATCGCGCTGCTCCTGGCTCGGCACCCACAGCCGCGGAAAGCGGCCTTCCCGCAGCAGCTTCAGAATATGGTCGGCATCGCGCCGGTCGTTCTTCTGCCGACGCACATAGCTGGCCCGGATCTGGGCGGCATCTCCGATCCATACCTCATGGCCTAACCGATTCAACAGATCGACGAACCACTGACTGTTGCCGGTCGATTCCAGCCCAATCAGCGACGGCACCGGCAGCTGCCGATACCAACGCTCGGCTTCGCCATCGCCGTTCGTCAGCTTCTGTTCACCGGTTTCTCCTGTCTCCGTATCTAACCAAGCCACTTGCTGCCACCGCGGATGGTAATCACACCCTACAATAAGCATGGAAGGCTCCTTCCTTCCCCAGTGTCTTAGTCCTCAAACCAAGACTACCGGGTTCGAAGCGAGCCTTCTCTCTTATCCAATCAACTCATTCGCGACTTTCGAATGTGTGGGATCGTGGAATCTCCCCCTCAGTCGCAAGAACGGCGAATGAGGGGGGCACCCGGCCTCTCGATACTTGGGCGAACGGCGTAAACTTGGGGCATGGCAGATCGTATTCCTAGAAAGCACGACCGCGTTACCGTCGTGGGCCACAATGGAGTACTTGTCGTTGTAAACGTCGACGAGGGATCGAAATCTGCCGATCTCCAGTTTGTAACCGGGGACGGTCCTGTAGTGGAGGGCGTTCCTTGGACGGCTCTCCGATACATGGACCAAGAAGACGCGAACCAAGCCGGGCTAACGATATAACGGCGGATGACTGGGCACCCGCTTAACTTCCTCCCTACTTTCACGTCCTATTCAACAATCCCCGCTATCCGTCGGCTTCTGGGTGGCCCGGGATTTGGCTCGATTACGCTCCAAAAACCGGCTAAGGTCCAGGCGCTCCTTTTGTCCGGCTGCAACATCTAAATCCGTAGAAGGGGAATTTAATACTGAGTTTCAGCAACGTATCTCAACCAGCACCGAATTGCTTATCAGCAGGATTGACTCTGCCCCGATTCGGGGGTACGCTAGCGGCCAATGAGAGTAGTTTTTGGCTTGGACGCACTTCCGGCCGCATTCCGTTCTTCCGTTCCACCACGCTGTCACGCATTCCAAGGTCAGACCGAAGCGGTTGGTCTGCTCGCTGTCCATCCAGCTTTCGGTGCTTTCGGAACCTCAGGGCCCCACTACCCCAATCCGGGCAACTGTGCCACGAATGGGAGGCTCCAACACAAGCGGAGGCTGTCTTCCGACCCTAGATGAAGAAGAATATTGAGATAAGCCCGAATATCGAAACCCTGTTTGGCACCCGCGACGAAAACCTGCGCCTGCTGGAAGATGGTTTGAACGTCACCATCACCTTGCAGGCCGATTCCATCGAGATCATCGGGGCGGCCAGCGATGTCACGCGGGTGGAGCAGGTGTTTGCCGACTATCGAGCACCTGCTGCGCAATGGACACAACTTCGTCAACGGCGATCTGGGCGCGATGATTCGCGTCTTGACCTCGGACCGTACAGCCACGCTGCGCGGACTGGCCGAGGCCGGCAAGCAGCGCTCGTTCGGCAAGCGCACGGTGCAGCCCAAGAGCATCAATCAGCGCCGCTATCTGGAAGCCATCGAGAAGCACGACATGGTTTTCGGCGTCGGCCCGGCCGGAACCGGCAAGACCTATCTGGCCGTGGCCATGGCGATCTCGGCGCTGATGTCGAAGCGCGTGAATCGCATCGTGCTGGCGCGGCCGGCGGTGGAAGCCGGCGAGCGGCTGGGCTTTCTGCCGGGAACGCTGCAGGAGAAGGTCGATCCCTATCTGCGCCCGCTGTACGACGCGCTCTACGACATGCTGGAGCCGGACAAGGTCGATCGCTACCTGGAGAAGAACGTCATCGAGATTGCGCCCATCGCCTTCATGCGCGGACGCACGCTGAACGACGCATTCGTCATTCTCGACGAGGCGCAGAACACGACGTCCGAGCAGATGAAGATGTTCGTCACCCGCCTGGGCTTCAACTCCAAGGCGGTGATCACCGGCGACATCACGCAGATCGACCTGCCCAACGCCAACCGCAGCGGGCTGGTGGAGGCGATCGACATTCTGGGCAAGGTCGAGGGCATTCACTTCTGCTACTTCGACGAGGGCGACGTGGTGCGGCATCATCTGGTGCAGCGCATCATCCGCGCCTACGACGATTACAAGGGCCGCAACGAGCAGCTTTCGCTGTCGCTCGAGGTGAGGAACGGCAATGGCTATGCGGCGCCGACGAACCGCGAGCGGTCGAGTCCTATACCGCCAACGTTGAGCGCGAAGCTGCGCTGCCGGATTTGCCGCCCGCCGAGCCGCCGCTGACTCCCTGTCGTCGCAAGATCGCATTTCCGAGTAGAGACTTGGTACCATATTGTGGGAGGGCTACTTCGCCCTCCCCTTTGTTCTTGAAACGAAAGTGATCATTCTGGAGCACGAAGACGAAGACATTCGCGAACGGGCGCTGGCCCTTTTCGCAGGAAAAGCCCGGCGAGCGGTGCGATTGCGCGGCGAGGTCAGCATCCGCATCACCTCCAGCCAGGAGATGCGGGAGTTGAACCGGCGCTTCCGCCGGAAGAATAAGCCGACCGACGTTCTATCGTTTCCATCCAGCTTGCCGAAGTGGGCCGGCGACATCGCCATCTCCGGCAGAGATTGCCGCCGCCAATGCCGCGCAACTCGGCCATTCCACCGAGACTGAACTGAAGATTCTCATCCTGCACGGACTGCTGCACCTGGCCGGCTACGATCACGAAACCGACGACGGCGAAATGCAGAGCGCGCGAAGCCAAGCTGCGGCAGCAATTGAAGCTGCCGGTTGGCTTGATCGAGCGTGCCGCATGCGACGGCTAAAGTGTCCATTCCTCGGGCCTCCCGATCCGGCAAATCCGCGGCCCGCTAAACGCGGAGGCGTCCGCCCATGAGCCTTCCGTTAGCCATCCTGCTGCTGGTGCTGATGGGGCTGCTGGCGCTGGTCTCCTACGTGGACCGGGTCTACGCGGAGATGGGCAAGTTTCTCTCGCGCGAATTCGAGGAGAACATCGAAGCCTACGAAGAGCGGGTCGAGCCTCGCCTGCACGTGAGCCGCAAGCGAGCCGCGCATGGCCATGACGGTGCTGACCCAACTGTGCATGGCCAGCATCGGAGTGCTGATCGGCTACGTGCTGTTCATGGAGAAGCGCTGGGTGGTGCTGGACCTGGTGCAGGCCGCGGTCAGCCTGATCTTTATCATCGTGATCTTTCATCAGCTGCTGCCCTATGTTTTCTTCGTGCGCACGCGCGGCGAATGGCTGGCGCGCTGGGTTCCGGTGCTGCGGTTCCTGATTTACCTGGCTTCCCCGGCGACGCTGATTCTGGGCTTTGGACTTTCCGTGGCATCGCTCACCAAGGAGAACGTCGAACGCCAGCCCGAGGATTCCTCGGAGGCCGTGGACGCGTTCATCGAAGCCGGACAGGAAGAGGGCATCATCGAGGAGGGCGATCGCGACCTCATTCAGTCGGTGGTGGAGTTCGGCGACAAGACGGTGCGCGAGGTGATGACGCCACGCCCCGATATTTTCGCCGTTCCTGACTACCATGACCATCGCCGAGCTGACCGATCTGTTGAAGAACCATCCCTACTCGCGCATTCCGGTCTACGAAGGCGACATCGACCACATCAAAGGAATCGTCTACGCCAAGGATCTGTTGCAGGTCGCCGATGTCGAGGCCCACACCAAGACGGTTCGTGACCTGATGCGGCCCGAGGTGTACTTCGTTCCCGAAACCAAGTTCGGCAGCGAGCTGCTGCGCGAGATGCAGCGCGACAACGCGCGGCTGGCTATCGTGATCGACGAATACGGCGGCGTGGCCGGGCTGGTGACCATCGAAGACCTGGTGGAAGAAATCGTGGGCGAGATCCGCGACGAGCACGAGAAGGGCGATGTGGTGAAGGAGAGTGACACCTCCTACATCTTCAATGGCAACACCGATGTCGATCTGCTGGAGAAGCTGCTCGGCGTTCGTCCGGAAGAGAAAGAAGCGACCACGATTGCTGGTTTGGTGAGTGAACTCGCGGGTCACATTCCCAAGGCCGGCGAAGTGTTCGAAGAGAATGGGCTGCGCTTTGAAGTGCTGGAATCGACCGAGCGGCGGGTGGATCGCGTGCGTGTCAGCCTTCAGGCCAAGCAGGTGGGCGCCTGACGCTGATCACGGCGTAGAGCAATGCCCGCGATCAGCGCCCGTTATTACTGCGGACCTGGAGTGTTTCAGAGTCAGACGTGGTACTCTCTCTCAAACGCCCGTAGCTGCTCGATCTCCTGCTGCAGCTTCTGCTGGCCGCGCCTTCGCTTGGGGAGAGAAAATCGCAAGCCATATTCCCAGAAGCGCGAACAACGGCGCCAAATTCAACAACAGTCGCTGGGGTTGTAGAGCGACTTGAATCAGTGCCGGCCCGATAACCATCGCCATGCCCACGAAAACAGGTGTCAGCGTGAGCCAGACGCGCCGGCCAAAGTCGCGCCGCTTCTCTAGTTCGCTTCTGTAGGAGCGGGCCGTGATGTCCAGCGTCGCGTCCGGCGACAGCCGCTCCGGCCAAAATCCCTTTGCATGACTTGATATGCGAAAGATCACAGCGCACCAGCAGACTGAGCGAGCGCCAAAGCCTATGCGTGGAATCAACTCGATGGGTCACATCGGCGACGTGATACGCCCACGCGAAGAATACGAAAAGGGTGAGCCCGATGATGTGTCGAGTAGACCACTTCGAAACGTGATTTCCTCTCGCGTTTTTGCGCCTTGTGCGCGTAGTTGTTCTGCTGACATTTTGAATGCCTCCGTAGGTTGGTTTTGCCAGACATTTTGCGGGTCGTTCATGGGAATCTCACTTGGCATGAGGGCCTCCTTCGTCGAACCAGCGCTTCAGGATGTTCTTGATCCGGTGAACTTTCATGGCGATGTTGGCCGGCGATAAGCCGGTGATTTCACCAATCGAACCGGCATCCATCCCTTCGAGATAGGAAACGATGATCTGACGATCGAGCGGTTTCAGGCGCTGAATCAGCATCGATAGACGCTCCAGGGCCAGGGCTTGGCCGGCAGCGAGTTCGTGATCGCTCCCGGGCATGGTCTCGATGTCCTCGATGCCCACCAGCCGATTCCTGATCCGGCTTTGCCGAATCACGTGCCCGGTGGCTACGTTGTGGGCGACCCGGTACACCCAGGTACGCAGCGAACAGCGCTGGTCGAAGGAAGCGAAGCTGCGCCAAAGCTGCAGGTGAATCTCTTGCAGCAGGTCACGACGCACTTCGGCGTCAAGCTCGTAAGCCCGCGCCAGGCGGTCGAGTGCAGGTCCGTAGGTGTCGGCAGCCTGTTGGTAGAGAGAATCTTGGCTCACATCTTCGACCGGTATGGCCTCAAGCCTGCTCACAGCTAAGGTAGTCGGCGGCCATGGAGCTTTCTAACAGGTTTTTGTGCGGAATTTCTGTTTTATTCGGCAAGCCTGTACTGCCCTCGAATCGAGGGATTCCGTCGCACCGAATCGCTTGAAGGTTTATCCTCGAACAGCAATGCCATTCCGCTCCGGTTTTGTCTCCATCATCGGCCGTCCCAACGCCGGCAAATCGACGCTGCTGAACGCGCTGGTCGGCGAGAAGCTGGCCATCGTCACCCGCAAGCCGCAAACCACGCGCAATCGCATCCTGGGAGTCGTCAACGTCGAACGCAAGGGCAAGCGGCCCACCGGACAGATCGTGTTGATCGACACGCCCGGAGTTCACAAGCCGATCAATTCGCTCAATCGCCGCATGATGAAAGAGGTCTACGACGCGCTGGAGGGTTGCGACCTGCTGCTGCTCATCGTGGATGCGAGCGCGAAGTTCGGCACCGGCGATCAGTTCGTGCTCGACATCGCCAAGAAGACGGGCCAGCCTGCGTTCCTGCTGCTGAACAAAATCGACGCAGTGGAGAAGCAGAAGCTGCTGCCGCTGATTGAGCAGTACCGGGAGCTGCACGAATTTGCCGACGTGATTCCTATCTCCGCGTTGAAGAAGGAAGGGCTGGACACGCTGCTGGCCGCGGTAATCAAGGCCTTGCCGGAGGGCCCGCGATACTTTCCCAAAGACCAGATCACCGACCAGCCGGAACGCTTTCTGGTGGCCGAACTGATCCGCGAGCAGGTGCTGCTGGCCACGGAGCAGGAGGTGCCGTACGCGACGACCGTGCTGATCGAGCAATATGAAGAAGGCGCCAGGTTGACGCGCATTGCCGCGGCGATCTATTGCGAGCGCGATGGCCAGAAGGCGATTCTCATCGGCAAACAAGGGGCCAACCTGAAGAAAATCGGGACGGCAGCGCGCCTGCAGATTCAGTCTCTGCTGAACACCAAAGTGTTTCTCGAGCTGTTCGTGAAGGTGCGGGCAGGCTGGCGCGATTCCCGCGACTTCGTGCAGGAGACCGACTGGCGCACCCACCTGGAGCGTATGTCGTCCACCGAGCCTGCCGAGGAGCCTGACCCGGATCTGGAAGAGTAGCTTGTTAGTCCGACAATGCCGTCCGCAAGGTGTGGCGAATCAAAAATTCGGTTAAGAATTGAATGAGGCGTTCGACTTTTGCTCAGGGCCTAAAGAGACTGAGTCGCGACCGGTGTCGCCGCTCTGCGGCTCCAATAATCTCCCACTCGACCGGGGGCTTACGCCGCCCGGCTAACTTCATCCCGCCGCGTCGCGGCTAGTTTGATCGGTTATTCCACCCTTTTGTTCCACTACAGAATTTCCTCCTGGGTTGCGACACAGTCTCTAAAGGCCAATGTTTTCTAATGCCGCGGGTCGGCACGACTGACGTCGTGCTCCTGATACAAATCGCGATTTATGTAACGAATTTCTGATTCACAACACCAGTTGCTAATTGCTCGCTCCATCCTGTAACGTTCGGCAAGTGGAATATCCCTGCTATCGCTGTCAGGCCGTGATTCAGGAGGGCGCTGCCTTTTGTCCGCATTGCGGCGCTCCGCAAATCCGAGTTATTCCTCCCGAAGGCGAGAATCAACCTGCGCCGACACCGGACACCTCAGGAGAAATCCATCCCTCGCCTCAACCTCCGGCGCCTCCCGCCTGGACGATGGGCAGCCCTTCGTACCCGCCGCAGCCCGGCGCCATACGCTGGGACTTGGCCTGGAAGGGTGCTCTTCTATGCGGCACGGGAGCGGCCGTCTTATCCGCTATTCCAATCGTGTCCTTCGGTTGCTGTCTGTGGATGTTAGGGGCCGGCGCACTTACGGTTACGCTCTACCAAAAGCAAGTCTCCGACACGCTAATCACACCCGGTATGGGAATGAAGGTGGGGGCTCTGGCCGGAGTATTCGGCTTTTTGGTCAACGCCGTGGTCACCACGGTCTCGTTCGTGGCGTTTCGCTCTAACGGAGACTTCCGGCACGCCATGCAAGAGCAGATGGATAAACAGTTGGCGAGCAATCCAGACCCCAAGGTTCAGGAGATGATGCAGCACATGATCGACTGGATTAGTACGCCGCAAGGCGCGGCCGCGATGATGGTACTGGTTCTGCTGGTACTGGCAGTTGTATTTCTGCTGTTTACCGCGGCGGGAGGTGCGCTGGGGGCATCGTTGACCGGACGGCGGCGAGAATTCCATTGATCACCCGCCCGTGTGCGTTGGATCACATCCGTGGCACCCGCAGTTGCTCAGGGGCTGGCGCTTTTCGTATGATGCGAGCGGCATGACCAAAGCCTCCGCTGCTTCTTCTAATCTCCGCGAGAAATCGCAAATCCTCTCCGCCTCTGAAATCGAGCGGACGCTGGTTCGCCTGGCGCACGAAATCGTGGAGAAGAGCAATGGCGCCACCAACCTCGGGCTGGTGGGAATCATGCGCCGTGGCGTGCCCCTGGCGCAGCGTCTGGCGAAAATTCTGGGCCGCATCGAGAAGACCGAGGTGCCGGTGGGAACGCTCGACATCACGCTCTATCGTGACGATCTGTCCACCGTGGGCCATCGTCCGGAGGTGAAGAAGAGCACGATGGAGTTCGACATTCAGGACAAGGACATCGTGCTGGTGGATGACGTGCTCTACACCGGCCGCACCGCACGCGCCGCGCTGGATGCCCTGTTCGATCATGGCCGGCCCCGGCGCATTCAGCTTTGCGTGCTCATCGACCGCGGACATCGCGAGCTGCCGATCGAGGCCGGCTTTGTCGGCCGCAAAGTCCAGACCACGCCTAACGAGATCATCGAAGTAAAGCTGCAAGAGATGGACGGCGGCGACAAAGTGCTGCTGATGGAGCGGGTGGCGGAAAAACAATGAAGCCGCAACTGGGTTCCCTGCTGAGCATCAACCAGCTTACGACCGAGCAGATTGAGGCGATTCTGGCGCTGGCCCGGCGCATGGATCCGAACCGTCCGTCGCAACTGCTGCACGGCAAGCGCGTGGTGCTGCTGTTCTATGAAGCTTCCACTCGCACCCGCACCTCGTTCGAATTTGCCGCCAAGGCACTGGGCGCGGTGACGACGCTGGTCACGGCGACTTCGTCCAGCATCGAGAAGGGCGAATCGCTGATCGACACCGGCTGGACGGTAGAGTGCATCGGCGCCGACGTGATCGTGATGCGGCATCCCAACAGCGGCTCGGCGCATTTGCTGGCGCGCTACATGTCCGTGCCGATCGTGAACGCCGGCGACGGCATGCATCAGCATCCCTCGCAGGGATTGCTGGATGCGCTCACCATTCTGAATCACAAGAAAGAGCTTCGCGGGCTGCGCGTGGTGATCGTGGGCGACGTGTATCACAGCCGGGTGGCGCGTTCCAATGCGGAGTTGCTGTCGCGCTTTGGGGCGGACGTCATCTTCTGCGGCCCGCGCGATTCGTGCCTGAGGTTGCAGCGACGCTCGCGCCGGGTGTGGTGGTCAGCCACGATCTGAACTCCGCGCTGCAGGGTGCGGACGTAGTGATGGCGCTGCGCGTGCAGAAAGAGCGGCTGGCCGGACGGCATCACAGCGTCGAGGATTACATTGCCCACTACCAGGTGACGCCGCAGCGCATGAAGCTGGCCAAGCCCGATGCGATTCTGATGCATCCCGGGCCGGTCATTCGCGGCATGGAATTGACCAGCGAGGTGGCCGATGGGCCGCAGTCGTGCATTCACGAGCAGGTGCGAAACGGAGTGAAGACGCGCATGGCAATTCTGGCCATGGCGCTGGGAGCGGCGCAGCTAGCAGTGGGTAGAGCAGCGCTTTAGCGCTGCGTTGGAATTTATTTTGCACGGGTGGAAGCGCTGGGCTTTAGCCCAGGCGAAGACGGAGAGTGGCAGGGGAATCGGCTTTAGCCGCGGTGGACCGCGGCTAAAGCCAGCTTCCTGGAATTACCCTTACGGCACGGCTGAAGTCGTGCCCTTCCACCGAGTTTCTTTGCAGGCATTTCGTTTGTAAGCGTCAATAAATTGTGCCTCTTCAAAATATGGAATCGTTACTGATACAACGCGGGCGCGTGATCGATCCGGCGAGCGGCATGGATGCAGAAATGGATGTTCTGCTGCGCGATGGGCGCGTGGTGGCAGTCGCGCCGGCAGGCAAGCTGCGCGGCCAGGCCGAGCAGGACACTGAACGCGCGGGGCGCAATTGTCGCGCCCGGGCTTGATCGATCTGCACGTGCACCTGCGCGAGCCAGGCCAGCCGCACAAAGAGACCATCGCCACCGGTACAGCGGCCGCCGCGGCCGGCGGGTTCACCTCCGTGTGCGCGATGCCGAATACCGTCCCGGTCAACGACTCGGCGGAGATCACGCGCTGGATGCAGGCCCCACAACGCGGCGCGCTGGTCAACGTGTTTCCCATCGCCGCCGCCACCGTGGGCAGTGCGGGAGAGAAGCTGACGAATTTCGCGACCCTGAAGAAAGCCGGCGCGGTCGCGGTAAGCGACGATGGCAAGCCCATCCTGGATGACCGGTTGATGCGCAACGCGCTACAGCACGGCGGCGCGGCTCAAGATGACCGTGGTGCAGCACGCCGAGGACACCGCGTGACCGGCGGCTGCTCGATGAATTATGGGCCAACCTCGTTTCGTCTGGGCGTGCATGGCATGCCGAATTCGGCGGAGTCGAGCGTAGTGGAGCGTGACATTGCGCTGGCGCGCGAGACCAAAGGGCACGTGCATGTCGCGCATCTCTCGACGCGCGAGGCCCTGGAGGCGGTGCGCGCGCCAAGAAAGCCAAGCTTCGGGTCACGGCTGAGGTCACGCCGCATCACATTCACGCTGATCGATGAGAATGTCGGCGAGTTCGACACGCATTACAAGATGAATCCGCCACTACGGTCGGTCGCCGATCGCGATGCGCTGATTGAGGGCATCCTTGACGGCACGATCGACGCGATTGCCACCGATCACGCGCCGCATGCGTTCCACGAGAAGCAGGTCGAGTTCGAGCGCGCCGCTTTCGGCATCACCGGCCTGGAGACGGCGCTGCCCATCGTCCTGACGGTGCTGCATCATCATTTCAAGCTGCCGCTGTGGCGCATTGTCGAGCTGCTGTCGACGAACCCGGCGAAGATCTTCGGACTGGCTGATCGCGGCACGCTCGCCAAGGGCGCGCACGCCGATATCACCATCTTCGATCCCAAGAAGAAGTGGACCTTCGACGCCTCGCAGTCATTGTCGAAGTCGAAGAATACGCCGTTCGACGGTTGGAGTTTTACCGGGCGAGCGGTGATGACGATTGTCGGCGGGAAGGTCGTGCACGAGGGGTAGAAGGAGACGGCGGATTCCCCGGTTCTCCCCAGTGGGCTGCATGACAACTTTCAGTGGCATTTTGGATCGCTACGGGTTCTTGGTGGGCTGCATGTTGTACTGAGCCTTCTCCCACGCTCTTGCTATTTCCTTTTTGCCCGATAAGTTCGACTTGTTGGTTCTCCACGATCCAGCGCGCCGGGTAATAGCCGCTCCAAAGCAAGGAGCAGTGTTTTTGATTCGATTCGCAGACCAGCATCGATTGCGTTGTCTTAGAATTGCTCGCCGGAGTCGAAGGAAGCGCTTGCCCTGACTTCATATCGCTTTCCCATTGGCATTGGCGTGATATCAGAGACGTAAACGACCAAAGGATATTTCTTCAGGTCAGCGCCCGGAAACTGCGGTGGAATCCCTTTCGCTTGTGCCGGCGAATGCAGCGGGAAGATCGGGTTGCAGAAATTCCGGTTCTAAAGTTCACCTCCACGTTGATCATAACTGGAATCGGTTTTCCGTCTTTCGTGGCGGGTCTTGAAAGCGCCACTTTTTCACAGCGGCGACGGCTTCCTCGTCTAATCCCATGCCCAGTTTGCGCACAACCTTGATTTGCTTCGGGGTTCCGTCGGTGTCGATGATCAGCCAAATGACAACCGTTCCTTGATAGCCGGCTATGCCGTGCAGCTTCGGGATAATTTGGGTCGGGTGTATAGATCGCCTTTGGTGCTGCGACCGCCCCCCGAACGAGCCGGAACTGAATTGACGGCCCGGCGCTACAATTCCACCTCCAGGCCGGATTGGCACCTCCGGCATCGGAACCGGACGAGTTGGTTTGTGATGGGCTGCGGGTGGAAGGAAGCCGGATTCGTCTCCTGGGCAGCACAGCCACGGCATAATAAAGCCCAAGAGCGCAATGAATAAGGCTTTTTTCATGGCTCTTATTATCCGTCTCGAGTACCAAATGTCTCCACAAGAAATTCTCACTGACGGCAGGCTGGCCAACGGCGTACGTAAAGCTGACCCACAGGCCAGCGAATTGTTCAGAGTATCCAGCCGGCGAACTGTGCGGGCATCGCCGACGAGATCAGCAGCGCGCCTGCTGCTCCCAACATCAATCCCAGCACAAACCGAACCATCATCCAATTGTCCGTGCAGGCCGGCGAATTCGGTAGCGGCATCGAGCAGGTTGAGCGCCGCCGCATGCGATCAAGAATCGCAGGGCGATGCGGCGAGACGTTCGCAACAGCAATCCAATCGCCGCTCCCAGATAGATTCCCAAACATCGCGCGCAAACCGCGACCGGCGCACCAAAGATCCAGAAAGAGCGCTCGGGCCGTTGATGGCAGACGAGGGCGAAGCCGCGCTGCAGGGCGAACGTGATGGGCAAGAAACCATGTGTCAGAAAATAGGGAACGGCGAGGGCGGCAGTGACTAGCGCGATCGGGGCAAGCGCCCAGTTGTTCCAGCGAACAAGCAGATTCCCTGGGCTAATGAGATTCCCTGGGCTAATAAGATTTCTTGAGCTCTTGCTTGGAAGGGGCACAGCTTCAGCTGCGCCGTATAGGCCCGCTGAAGAACTGGGCTTCAGCCCCTGAGGTAACTCGGGTTCGACAACAATGGGCGCACCATGGCGTGACAAGACCTTCCTCAGCGGCTAAAGCCGAGCCATTCTTAAACCTTACGGCACGCCTGAAGGCGTGCCCCTTCAAAACGCGATCGGGTCCAATCGGGTTGATACTTGCGCGCCGGCCGGCTGTAGAACCTGACCTTTTCGGTAGCCTGGTGTGCCTCTTCAAGGCGGCGCCTGTCACGCATCTCGCTACGCCAGAATTCCCATCCGCTTGCCGACGCGCTTCAGCGTCTCCAGCGCCTGGTCGAGTTCTTCCTTGGTGTGGGTCGCGGTCACGATGGTGCGGATGCGGGCCTTGCCTTCCGGTACCGTCGGGAAGGCGATGCCGGTTCCCATGACGCCTTCTTTGAACAGCTCGCGCGAGAAGTCCATCGTCAGGCGGCCGTCGCCGATGATGATAGGCGTGATAGGGGTTTCGCTGGCCGGAGTGTTGACGCCGCCGATGTTGAATCCCAGCGAGCCCAGCTCCTGCTTCCAGTAGCGCGTGTTCTCCCACAGCTTCTCGATGCGCTCGGGCTCCTGCTCCAGAACGTCGAAGGCGGCGATGCAGGTAGCGGCGACAGACGGCGGATGCGAGGTCGAGAACAGGAACGGCCGGCCGCGATGGTAGAGAAATTCGATGAGATCGCGCGTGCCGCAGACATAGCCGCCCAGCGCGCCGATGGCCTTCGATAGCGTACCGACCTGAATATCGACGCGGCCATGCAGGTTGAAGTGATCGACGGTGCCGCGGCCGTTGCGGCCCAGCACGCCGGAAGCGTGCGCGTCGTCGACCATCATGATGGCGCCATATTTTTCGGCCAGCGCGGTCAGTTGCGGCAGCGCGCCGATGTCGCCGTCCATGGAGAAGACGCCGTCGGTGATGAGCAGCTTGTGGCCGGGCTCGTTCTTGATTTCGTTGAGCAGCTCTTCGGCGTGCGCGACGTCTTTGTGGCGGAAGACCTTGATCTTGGCGCGCGAAAGGCGGGCGCCGTCGATGATGCTGGCGTGGTTCAGCTCGTCGGAGACGATGAAGTCTTCCTTGCCCAGGATCGCCGAGACCGTGCCGGCGTTGGCGGTGAAGCCGGACTGGAAGACCACGCAGGCTTCGACATTTTTGAAGCGCGCGATTTTTTCTTCCAGCTCCATGTGGATCTTCATGGTGCCGGCGATGGTGCGCACCGCGCCTGAGCCGACGCCGTACTCCTTGGTCGCGTCCAGCGCGGCTTCGCGCAGCTTGGGATGGGTGGTGAGCCCGAGATAATTGTTGGAGGCGAGGTTGATGACCTTCTTGCCGTCGAAGGTGCAGACCGCGGCCTGCTCGTCGTCCAGCACGCGCAGCTTGAAGTACGTGCCTTTCTGCTTGAGGTCGTTCAGTTGGTCGGTGAGGAAGGAGAGCGGATTGGTGCGGGTGGTGGTAGCCATGAAATCGGTATCTCCAATGCGACCAAGTATTTTATCGCGCAAGGAAGGTAAGTGCTCGTCGGGAAGCGACCGGGGACGAAGCGTAATACTAGGAGAAAAAGAACGTTTGCATATTAGAAGGGGAGAATACGAGCGCGAGCACGAGCGGGATCGATAGTGACCAATGCGCCCTGTTCTAATTCCTGCCTGAGTTGTTGGAGAGCGACTACCACGGAAGGCCCCATCTTAGCCGGAGACGTCTCCTGGGTCCGAAGCTGAATCACGCTGGGCTTGCGATGAGACCTGGCGGCGAGCAGTGCTCCAAAATCTAGATCGTGTGTAAAGACGATACAATCATGCTCCGCAGCCCAAGCAAGAATCTCGCTGTCTGGTGCATTCGCTTGTCCGACCGTACTCCAATGAATCGCTTCCCAATCCTGCTCGCGCAGCAGGGCAACCCAACCGGGCGAAAGATTCATGTCGACAAGAATCTTCACGCTGGTTTCAGGTCGATCTCGCGCTCCTCCGAACGGAGCGCCGCATACGAGAGAGCCTGAGGAATATCTTCGGCTTCGAGATAGGGATAAAGCTCGAGAATTTCAGCGGTCGTATGGCCCTCGGCAAGCATACCGACGACCATGCCAACTGTGACGCGCATTCCGCGGATGCACGGTTTGCCGCCCATCACTTGAGGATCAATTGTGATTCGGTCGGTGGCCATTCAATCTTCTCCCTGGGGCTCACTTTAGCAGCCATCTTCTTGCGGCTCAAGAATCTGGCGTGCGCATCTACCGAATGCTCTACTTTGTCCCATTCGGATACACCAGAATCTTGCTGGCCTCGCCGGTCTTCAGCAGTTCCATGCCTGAGGCGAAATCCTTCATCGCGATCCGGTTGGTAATCACGGGATGCAGGTCGAGTTTGCCGGCCTTGAGCAGCGCGGTCATCTGATACCAGGTCTGGTACATGCGGCGGCCGTTGATGCCTTGCACCGTTGCGCCCTTGAAGATGACTTCTTCGGCGAGATTGAGTTCGACTGGTTTGGAGGGGATCCCGAGCAGGGACATGCGGCCGCCGAGACGCAGGATTTTGAATCCTGTTCGGATAGCGTCGGTTCGTCCCGCCATTTCCAGCACCACGTCGACGCCGGTGCCGCCGGTGTTGTCCATCACTTTCTGGTAGATGTCGTCCTTGGTGGGATCGAGCACGAAATCCGGACCCATCTGTTGGGCTATTTTGCGACGATGCTGGTTGACCTCAATGGCGAAGATCTGCGTAGCTCCGCAGGCGCGCGCCACCGCAATGGAGAACAGCCCGATGGGTCCACAGCCCGTAATGGCGACGCTCTTGGCCGCAATTTCGCCAGCCAGCACAGTGTGTACCGCGTTGCCCAGCGGGTCGAGGATGGAGGCGTACTCCGGTGGAATGGAAGCATCGAGCTTCCAGATGTTGGTCTCGGGAATGACCACGTACTCGGCGAACGCACCGTTGGCGTCGACGCCGATGATCTTCACGTGCTGGCAAATGTGCGCCTCGCCGATGCGGCATTGCAGACACTTGCCGCAGGCCACGTGCATCTCGGCGGATACGAAGTCACCTTCCTTCACGCTAGTCACTTCGTTGCCCACGGCTTCCACGTAACCGCAGAACTCGTGGCCGGGAATGAGCGGGGGATGAATGCGGCGCTGCGCCCACTGGTCCCACTGATAAATGTGCAGATCGGTGCCGCAGATGGACGCCATTTTCACTTTGACCAGGACGTCGGTCGGTCCGAAGCTGGGTTTAGGAACTTCGCGGATTTCGGTGCCTGGCGCGGGCTCCGGCTTAACGACAGCAATCATGGTATTCGACATAAAGATGGCTCTTGGATATTGCTTCCCATTCCCCGTTACGGCCCGGTTAGTAACTTTGCCACCGCGAGAGAAGGAGATGCCGCCTGCGGTGCACCTTAATTGCACGTACAGCGCACAACAGGCAAACGGACAAGTGTACCACGCTGAAAGATGCGGTAAATCGCGACCTTCGATGGCGTCCGATCATCGAATAGGGGCAGTAGAAATCGCCGGACGAACCTTATACGGCGGCGTGATCGATCCAGTACTGGAAGGCCACTTCGCGTGGCACTCGTAAACCAGAACACACAAATCGAAGCCAGAGCCTGAATACCGTACTCTGACTACCAGTTAGAGCAAACTTCCTGGCAACTCCGAGGGTTGTTCCGTTTTGCAAATACACCCAGGCGTTGTCCCAATACGCTCGGAAGCACAGAGGAATAAAGTTCGATGAGGAGAGATAGCTATTATGAGCCAGACCGTAACCACTGCTCCTGAGGAAAAGAAACAGGCAAAAACTCTTACCGCCCGAGCCTACCAGGCGGCAAGCCCGACCTCCCGGCTCGCCCCGGGAAGCATTGAGCGCCGCGCTCCCCGCCCACAGGACGTGCAGATCGAAATTCTTTACTGTGGCGTCTGCCACTCCGATCTGCACACCGTGCGGAACGAGTGGGAGAGCGTCATGCCCACGGTTTATCCCTGCGTGCCGGGTCATGAGATTGTTGGACGGGTGACGAAAGTCGGCAGTGCGGTGGAGAAGTTCAAAGAGGGCGACATCGCGGCGGTGGGCTGCATGGTGGATTCGGACCGCGTGTGTCCCAGCTGTAAGGAGGGTCTGGAGCAGTACTGCGACAGCATGGCTACCTTCACCTACAACAGCGAAGACAAGATCCTGGGCGGCGTGACCTACGGCGGTTATTCCGACAGCATTGTGGTCGACGAGGCTTTTGTGCTGCGCGTATCCGACAAGCTTGATCCGGCTGCGACCGCTCCCTTGCTGTGTGCGGGCATCACCACCTACTCTCCATTGCGTCATTGGAACGTGCAAAAGGGACAGAAGGTGGGCGTGGTGGGATTGGGCGGCCTGGGTCACATGGGGGTGAAGTTCGCCCACGCCTTTGGGGTGCACGTAGTGCTCTTCACGACCTCGGCGAACAAAATCGACGATGGGCTGCGGCTGGGCGCCGACGAGGTGGTGCTTTCTAAAGACCCGGCGGCCATGGAAAAACATGTTGCCACCTTCGACTTCATTCTTGACACAGTCTCCGCCCAACACGATTTGAATGCTTATCTCAACCTGCTGAAGCGGGACGGAACGATGACTCTGGTGGGAGCGCCTCCTGAGCCGGCTCCGGTGGTGGGATTTCAGCTGATATTCAAGCGGCGCCAGCTCGCCGGATCTAGTATCGGCGGCATTCGGGAAACCCAAGAGATGTTGGATTTCTGTGCGGAGCATGGCATTACCGCCGACATCGAGAAAATCGATATCCAGCAGATCAACGAAGCCTACGAGCGCTTGCTGAAGAGCGATGTGAAATATCGATTCGTCATTGATATGGCGTCGCTAAAGAAGTAAGACTTGATCGCCACTCTAGCCGCACGGGGCGCTGGATTCTGTTCGGCGTCCCATGCGGCGGACTGCTTCTTGGGCATTCACTTACGAGTCTGAATCGAAGTTGAGAGCCTGTTAGAATTAAGGGCCTTTCGGGACGACTGCCTATGGCTCCCACGCTGGGGAATGGCAAGATCTGCTACATCGAGATTCCCGCCACCGACATTGCCCGCTCGGCTGGCTTCTACCACCAGGTCTTTGGCTGGAACATCCGGCAACGGGGAGATGGTTCTACTGCGTTCGACGACGCAGTCGGTCAGGTGAGCGGCGCCTGGGTGCTGGGACGGCCACCCGCTACGGCGCCCGGTCTGATGGTGTACGTCATGGTCGACAGCGTGGCTGCGACGCTGGAAGCAGTCGTCGCCAACGGAGGCGAGATCGCCCAGCCCATCGGCGCAGACGCGCCTGAGATCACCGCGAGGTTCCGGGACCCGGCCGGCAATGTGATTGGGCTGTACCAGCAACCTACCTGACGGCAAGCTTCCACTCAGGTGCGGTCTTTGTGCTTCTGAAGCATCCTGGAGTTGAACTGTTCGCTCTGGCCTTTAGGGACGCTGAGCGACTTCCAGTCGGCACCCTTCCAGTGCTTGGCCAGAAATGTGATCTGTCCGGTGTGATAGGCCAGATGGGATACGGCTCGGTTGACCGCCTGTAAAACGGAGTGCGGTTCGCCGCGGATGGTGACGATGCGTTCCATGTCGCCGGGCTGAAGCGAGTTGACGGTCTCAAAAATCAGCTGCCAATTCTGCTCCCACGCGGCGAGAATCTCCTCGCGCTTGGCATCGTTGTGCATGACAAATTCGCGGTCACGATTGCGGTCGGCCTTCTCGCCGTCACTGGTCAGAAAATCGGTGAAACGCGAACGCAGATTGCCGGCGATGTGCTTCACGATGATAGCAACGCTGTTGGATTCAGCATCGAGGAGCGCAAAGAACTGCTCATCGCTGAGCTGCGCGATGGCGTCGTCGGCCAGACGCTTGTGTCCACGCAGGCTGCGGAAAGCTTCGTCGAGATAGCGAGCACCAATATCTGACATTGTGACTTCCTTCATAGAATGAAACCTGCTGTCATTCCACCGGCAACTTGCGGCTGGTGCACAGGTCTAGAACTTCCCACTGTCAATCCAGCCGCGCACCTCGGCTTCAACGTCAAACCCTACACTACCCATGATGAACCTGCCATCGAGCTGGTAGGCGCAGACTTCCAGCGGCGTCCCATCATAGCCCCCTTGCAAATATCCCCGTACGTATAGGCGAGCGAACTCCTCAATCCCCAGCAACCGATACTGCACCACATGCACCAGTTCGTGAAAGATGAGTTGCGGAGTCAGCGGCTCGTGGAAGACCACCACATCGTCGAAGGTGATGGCGGCCATGGTAGTAAAGTCGGGCAGTCCGGTGAAGCCCAGCTTCTCCAGATCGTCGTAGAATGGCGGATTGGGAACCCGTTCCTGCCCAGGCTGCAGCACTCGGATCCGTTCCAGATCCACCCCCGCCAAGAAGCGCGACCAGACCTCGCCAAAAGCCAAGGTCACCGCCCGAGGGTAGTAACGGCTGCGTTGGGTGTGAATGTACTCGGCCACCGCGTGCGAAAACGTGTTGATCTGCTGGGACGTGAGCTTCCCGCCCGGTTGGTCGTCTCTTGCCTGCTTCGCGAACGGCACGGCCTACTCCAAGTCTCGCCAGTTCGGTCCCACTCCTACGTCCACTTTCAGCGGAACCTTGAGTTGATAAACGTTCTCCATGCGATCCGTGACCAGCCGCTTCATCTCGTCGACCTCGTCCTCGGGAACCTCGAACACCAGTTCGTCGTGGACCTGCAATAACATCTTCGAGCTTAAACTGCGTTCCCGCAACTCGGAGTCGATACGAATCATGGCCAGCTTGATGAGATCGGCTGCCGTGCCTTGCAGAGGGGTGTTGACCGCGGTGCGTTCCGCAAAGCCGCGCAGGTTGAAATTCTTGCTGTGGATATCGGGGATGGGCCGCACCCGCCCGAAAAGGGTGGCGACTTTCTGATCGCGCCGCGCCTGCTCTATCGTATCGTCTCTGAACCTTCGAATTCCGCTATAGGTTTCAAAGTATGCTTCGATAAAGCGCTTCGCTTCGCCCACATCAATGCCCACCTGCTTTGATAACCCGAACGCACTCAGCCCATACATAATGCCGAAGTTTACAGCCTTGGCGCGGTCGCGTTGTTCCTTCGTCACTAATAGAGGAAGTACGCCGAATACCTGCGAAGCTGTAAGACGATGAATGTCCTGCTCCCCGGCGCGATAAGCTTCAACCAATAGCTTGTCGCCAGAAAAATGTGCCACTAATCGCATTTCAATCTGCGAGTAATCAGCTTTCAGCAAGACGTGCCCCGGCTCGGCGACAAACGCGGCCCGAATCTCGCGGCCCAGTTCGGTGCGAATGGGAATGTTCTGCAGATTGGGATTCACCGAAGACAGCCGCCCGGTCGCCGATCCCGCCATGTTGAACGTGGTATGCAGCCGCAGGGTGCAAGAGTTGAGCAATGCCGGCAGCGCGTCCACGTAGGTCGACTTCAACTTGGAGAGCTGGCGATAATCCAGCACCATGCGCGGGACTTCGTGGTCGCCGGCCAGCCCCTCCAGCACGTCCACGGCGGTCGAGATGGTCTTGCCTCTGCCATACTTGATCGGCTTGGGCAAGCTCAGCTTGTTGAACAGCACGTCGCCTAGCTGCTTGGGTGAGTTGATGTTGAACTCGAAACCGGACTTGTCGTAGATCTCTCGCGCTTTTGCGTCGATCTCGCGCTCCAGGCGCCGCGACATTTCCGCCAGCACGTCGCAATCCAGCTTGACGCCGGCCTCTTCCATGCGTGCCAGCACCGGCACCAGCGGGAGATCGATTTCGTCATAAACCTTGCGCAGCCCGGCGCCCTCAATTTCCTCACGCGTCTTACTTGTAAGACGAAGCGTAATATCGGCTGCCTCGGCCGGCGACGGACCCAGCTTCAAGTTGAACTTGCGCAAGGCGGTTTCGCGCAAGCCGTACGTCGAATAAGTGGGGTCGAGCAAATACGCGTAGAGCAGCGGATCGTGCTGCACACCCGCGAGTTCTAGTCCCAGCTGGCTGAAAACATGCATCGCCGCTTTGTAGTCATGCACCGTCTTGGGGATTGTTTCGTCGGCCAGCGCAGGCTGCAAGGTTATTGCCAGCTTCGAATCCTCGAGCGCGAGCGTCAATGCTTTGCCAGATTCCGAAGAGATCGCGACGCGCCGGCTCGCGGCAGGTTGTGCAGCGGCTTGCGGAGTTGCGGTCAGCGAAAGCTGCTCGGGCTCAGGCTCGTCGGCGACCTCGACTTCTACCTCGACCGCAGGCTGCGTTGCAGGCGATTCCAGCGCGATCGCCAGCATTCCGCCGGGCTTCTTCGCTGCGGCAATCGCCGCCTCGACATCAGCCGCGCTCTTGGCCTCGCGATAATCGGTTTCGCCCAGCTCGATGCTTTCGCTCAGGAAGTCCTGCACCAGAGTGGTGAACTCCAGTCCGGTAAAGAGGGCCCGGGCTGCTACCGGGTCGGGCTCCTGTGCCCGCATCTTGTCCGGATCGAAATCGACTGCGACATTCCTATCGATCGTGACCAACTGCTTGCTAATTAAAATCGCATCGCGATTGTTCTGCAACGACTCGCGATAGGTCTTGCGTTCGACCTCGGCCGCGTGCTCCAGAGCGCCCTCCACGCTGCCGAAACGCTGGATCAGCTCCACCGAACCTTTGTCGCCGATGCCCGGCGCGCCCGGAATATTGTCGATGCTGTCGCCGCGCAAGGCCATCACGTCCACGACTTTGTCTGGGGGAACGCCGAGAATCTCTTCGACCTTGGCGGCGTCGCAGATCAGGTTGTCCTTGGGAGGATTGAGCACGCAGATGCGATCGCTAACCAGCTGCATCATGTCCTTGTCGCTGGAAACGACAAAGACGGAGTAGCCCGCGTCGACAGCTTTGCGGGCCAGCGTGCCAATCACGTCGTCGGCCTCGAAGCCGGACGCTTCCAGCATGGGAATGCGATAAGCCTCGAGCGCGCGCCGGATGTAGGGAACCTGCTGGGCCAAATCGTCGGGCATGGCCACGCGATTGGCCTTGTAGCCGTCGTAGGCCTTATCAACGAACGTCTGCGTCTTGCTGTCGAACCTGCGAAGGCTGGTGATGGCCGTGGCCTGCTCGTCGCGAAAGGTAGGCGCCGCCACGTCGAAGACGGCAGCCAGATATTCCGGCGCAAAGTCGGCGCGCAACTTGCGAAGCATATTAACGAACACGAAGGTCGCGCTAGTCGGAATGCCGGTCTTGGTCGACATGGGCCGCTGCCGCGCCATGGCATGATAGGCGCGGAAGATAAACGACATCGCGTCGATGAGGTAAATGCGACCCTTCGAGCCGGCCGGCTCAGGCGGCGAAGCCACCGCTGGCTTCACGGCATTGCTCTTCACCGCACTCGCCGGCTTGGCAGCGCTGGAGACGGTAGCCGATTTTGCGGTTTTGCGCGTGGAGGGCAAGAGAGAATTCTAACAAGCCCGGCGTAGTAACACCTATTCAGTTGGATAACAACGGTATGAGTGATCAGGGACAGGCAATAAGGCCCAAGGCCGCCGGCGTCAGCCCGCGAGTTTTCGCCTTGTTGCCGACTTCGTCGAGTACTTGCTGGAGCGAAGAGGCATCGCGATTCGCCAACTCTCGCGCCCACAAACTCAAGAACGCCTGAATCTTCCTCTGTTCTTCCGGCGAGGCCGAATCGTAAGCTCGTGCGGTTTGCGGGTCAAGCGGAATGGTGATGGAATTCGCCATCGTGTGCCTTTGCTGTCATTCTACGCCGCTGAGAAGCGATCTGGTTCTGATGTGGTTGAAGGCCAAGTCCCTCATTTTCCTTCGGCCAAATGAACTTCAACCAGATGAAGCACTGTATCCGCCACTGTGCCGTGGTGATGATATTCGTATTCGACTATCCCCACCCCAGAAGCTAATTCAATATGGATATTATCGGGCATTGTCCGATAGTCCAGAGAGTAAACCGTTCCTGCGCTTGTGCTCGCGCCCTTTACATCGCCTAGTGATACGCCACGCGCCTTCCTCAAAACCCAGCAATACATCTGGTCACCACGCTCTGGGCAATTACCACCGCCGGGCTGTGCGCCTTCCGTAATCGGCCATCGAAACCACAGCTCCCCCTTATCAAGAAGCGGCTCGACATCGACACGAGTGTCAGTGAACTCCTGCACCAAGCTTTTGGATTCAGACTCAATTTGATAATAGTCGCCATCATCAGTTTGTACGAACATCGATTCACTGGGCAAGACATTGCCGTCCGACCAATTCAAATCGCCAGGAAATCCCCTCAGGATTAGAGCAGTGGCGCCGTCGCGGTGGAGAACCCGTGCGATACTCATTCGCCAGCGAACCTTCTCTCGTCGGGGTGGTGCGTTGTTAGGCGGCTGGTAGAGGACCAGTCCCTCATAAACCCAGTACGACCCTGCGGCACCGGGAAACGGATTGAGCGGGTTGGTTGCGAGCCCATGTGTTCGGTCCGAACTGCCCTGCTTCTGCCCGGGTGGATTGGCGCTTTGCGCCGTAGCGACGGAACAAGCAAAGAAGATAAGCAGGGCAAGCAGCGCTTTGCCGGGCCGACTAGGCTGTATCATTGCCGCTCTCTCTACAGGCCATTGTACGCGCCTGGTGTCGTGCCTCGGGATGCAGCCACTCACTCGATAAACATGCAATCGCCGTACGAATAAAAGCGGTATCGCTCGCGGACGGCGTGTTCGTAAGCTCGCAAGATCTGTTCTCGCCCGGCGAAGGCCGATACGAGCATCAGCAGCGTGGACTTTGGCAGGTGGAAATTCGTGAGCATCGCGCCGGTCACCTGAAACTGAAAACCAGGATAGATGAAGATGTCGGCCTCGCCGCTCTGGGCCACGACGCGGCTGTCTGTATTTTGTTGCGCGGCAAACTCCAACGTCCGCACGGTTGTCGTCCCCACAGCAACAATGCGCCGGCCAGCATCGCGCGCCGCCTGGATGGCGCTGGCCGCCTGGGAAGAAATCTCAAACCATTCACGATGCAGCTTGTGTTCCTCCACCACCTCCACGCGGACAGGTTGAAATGTCCCCAGTCCGACATGCAAGGTGATCTCGGTAGTCTCAATTCCGCGCAGGCGAATCTGCTCGAGAATCTCAGGCGTGAAGTGCAGTCCGGCAGTAGGTGCAGCCACCGAACCGGGCGGCTTGGCGTACACCGTCTGATAGTGCTCGCGGTCCGCGGGAGTATCCGGACGATCGATATACGGCGGCAGCGGAATGTGTCCGATACGGCCCAGAACGGCGAAGAAATCGTCTACCGGATCGAAGCGGAGATGCCTCTCGCCAAATGTCCCGCGGCCAACGATCTCGGCCGCCAGTTCGTGCGACGATTCGCCCGCATCGCCGCCAAAATAAACTCGCTCGCCAATCCCCAGCTTCCGGCCCGGATGCACCAGAGCTTCCCACTCCATAGGCGAGGCGGAGAGTTGCTTGGTCAGCAGCACTTCCACCTGTCCTCGCAAGAACTCTCTGGCGGCGGGGTTGTCGGCTGCCGGCCGCTGTGCCCGTGACCCGCTACGATGTCCGTAGAGCCGCGCGGGCAAGACTTTCGTGTTGTTAAAAACCAATAAATCGTCCGGCTGCAGCAGCTCGGGAAATTCGCGGAACTGCCGGTCTTCCAGCAAGTCCAGATTGCGACCAAGGTGCAACAACCGCGAGGCAGCCCGGTCTGCCAATGGCTGTTTGGCAATCAATTCGTCGGGTAAGTGGTAGTCAAATTCGGCGACAAGCACGAAACCGCGTCCCTCCCGCCGGCGAAAACGCGCCGCCGGGCTCGTCAATATTATGCCCGAGCCGCGCGCGTCACACGGACCTGTTCATCTTTCCTTTTCGGGGGGGTGGCACCTGCGGTACGATACAACATTGGCTTGTCATCACGGTTGCGGGACTCGGCGCATGAAGACCGAACAACAACACAGAGAAGAGATTATCCGCTTCGGCAAATTGCTTCACCAGACGGGGCTGGTGGCGGCTACCGATGGCAATCTGTCTGTGCGCCTGGAAAACGGCCATATCCTTTGCACTCCCACCCTGATGAGCAAAGGGCTGATGGAAACGACGGACCTGGTAGTGGTGGACGCTCGCGGCAACAAAGTCAGCGGTGAACGCAACGTCTCCAGCGAAGTCAACATGCACCTGGTGATTTACCGCAGCCGGCGCGATGTCGGCGCGGTGGTGCATGCCCATCCTCCTACCGCTACCGGCTATGCCGCTGCTGGTCTGGCGCTGGATCGCGCCTTGTGCTCGGAGATCATCGTGACCCTGGGGTCTGTCCCGCTCGCCAACTACGAAACTCCCGGTACACCCGAGTTGGCCGAGGCACTGGCGCCTCTGGTGGTCGATCACGATGCCATTCTCATGGCGAACCATGGCGTAGTCACTTGCGGGGCAGACCTGCTCACGGCTTACATGAACATGGAAACCGTAGAGCACTTCGCCAAGATTGCTCTGGTCACACATCTGCTGGGCAAACAGCAACCGCTCAGCGACCAGCATGTGGATAAGCTGCAGGAGATCCGCACCAAGTATCACGCCCAGCGCCACGCCATAGCTCAGGGCAAAGACTGAACCTGTTTCATTTTTTTCAGCATTCTCTGACCGGTGCTCCACTCTACAGATCAAGGCGAAACTGCGATTCGGCAAAAGCCGTAATGCGGTCCAGCGCGGATTGCATCTCTGCGTGATGCTGCTCCATGGCCACGTCGTCAGCATCGGGCGGGACAAAAATCTTGCGGGCAAAGCGCACATAGATCCGCGAGAAGGGTTTGGGAATCACCAGAGCGTCCCACGTCTTCAGCACCCAGGCTTTCTCCACTGCAACGTAAAACCCGGTGATGGCGGCGCCGCTCATGCGCGCCAGCAGCACTGGCCCTTTCTTAGCGACATAGCGCGGACCCCGCGGGCCGTCGATGGTGAACGCCACAGCGTTCCCCTGCGCCAGCTGCTGGTTCATTTCCAGCAGCGCCCGCGAGCCGCCGCGCGAGCTGGAGCCTCGCACCGGCATAAATCCGAAGCGCTGAATCACGCGCGCGATAAATTCCCCGTCGAGGCTGCGGCTGGTCATCACTGCCGGGTGCTGATGGCGATACAGCCACGTGGCTGGCAGCACGCAGCGATGCCAGAAGGGGAAGATGCCGGGATAGACCTCGTCGAGGCTCTGAATCGCGCCTTCCTCGTAGGTCATGGTGGTGCGCAGGGTGCATCCGATCAGCCGTAGCAGGGCGGGGACGATCCAGGAAACCAGGGTGAGTTGGATACGCTGCAGCAGCGTGAACCGAGGTTTCTCCGCCGCTGAATTGTCGGGATCGGGCACGCGTGAATTCTAAAGCCTTTTTGTCGCGGCTGTATCTCCTGACAGTAGATCCGTGTGCGAAGCGAAAGACTAGCCTCGTAGTTGCTGCAGGAATTTCAGCAGCTCGGGCGGCAGCGGAGCTTCGAACATCAGTTTCTTACCGCTGCGCGGGTGGAGGAACTCGATCGCCGCGGCGTGCAGAAAGTTTCGCTCCAACCCAAGCACGGCGGGCTTGGCGTCCATTTGCCCGCGGCCCGTCGGCGCCGTGCGTTTCAGCTGCCTAGGCGCGCCGTATAAAGGGTCTCCCACGACCGGATGCCCCTCCGACGACAGATGCACCCGTATCTGATGGGTACGTCCGGTCTCGATGCGAACCTCAAGCAGCGCGAACTTTCCATACGGCGAGCCGATTCTTTCGCGAACCTCGTAATGGCTGACAGCTGTGCGGCCGCCACTGCCGCGAGTGGTCATGCGGATGCGGCGAACGGAATCGCGGCTGATAGCAGCGCTGATGGTGCCGCGGTCTTTCGCCGGCCAGCCGTGGACCAGCGCCACATAGCGCTTTTTGATTTCGCGCTTGGAGAATTGCTGTCCCAGTTTGCGATGGGCGACGTCGTTCTTGGCGACCAAGATGAGGCCGCTGGTCTCTTTGTCGAGCCGATGCACGATCCCCGGCCGCAGCTCGCCTGCCGTTTGCGACAAGGTAGCGAAGCGATGCAGCAGTGCATTCACCAGCGTGCCCCGATTGCGTTCGTCGTCGGTGGCGCCCGCTCCGGCGTGCACCATCATTCCCGCCGGCTTGTTCACCACCGCCAGATCGTCGTCTTCGTAAACGATGTCCAAAGGAATGTCTTCCGCGATCGCGCGCAGCGGCGGAGGCTGCGGATCACCCAGGAGGGTGATCTGCTCACCGCCGCGCAATTTCAGCGATGACTTGGCGGCCGCACCATTGACCAGCGCCATTTCGTCGAGCAGCAATTGCTGTACGCGTGCGCGGCTGATGTCGGGGATTTGCGTCGCCAGGAACTGATCCAGTCGCTGGCCCGCGGCTTCGGCCGGAACGGAAATTGTGACCGGAAATTGCGAAGGAGGCATGGCGACGAGGATACAACAAGAAAGATTCGCCACGGGGGGCACGGGGCGGCGAGATCAAAGAGGCGTAAATCATCGGGTTAGGAGATCTCACCGCTCGTGAAGGTCAGAAAAGGGTGGGACGACATCGAGGAAAAATGGTCCGAGGAGATTCTGATGAAGCGACGATTCTAATTGAGCGACGACCAAGTCCCCCACAGGCTAAAGCCGGAGCAGTTTTGCTGGGTTACGGACGACCTAAAGGTCGTCCCCTTCAAAATAGTCCTGGTCCGGACCTTCCCCCAAAACTCCGTGTCCTCCGCGCCTCTGTGGTGAAATAGGCTTTCTACCGCGCGGCTTTGAGGGGCATCGGCGGCGCCAGCGCCACCCGCCGCATCCACAGCAGGCCGCCGAAGATGACCAGGCAAATCGCGATCGCCTGGGTGCCGCTCATGAAGCCGAGGAAGTTGTTGCCGCGTCCGGGATCGCCGCGGAAGAACTCGATGAAATAGCGGCCAATGCCGTAGATGATCATGTAGGTACCGATGATCTCGCCTTCGAACTTCTTGCGCCGGATCAGCCAGACCAGGAACAGGCAGTTGCAAAGCTCCAGAACCATCTCGTAGAGCTGCGTCGGATGGAGCGGTACGTTCAGCGGAGTGCCAACGATCTCATTCGATAGAGGGTTGCGGAAGGTCACCGCCCAGGGCACGTGGGTCTCGCGACCATAGCAGCATCCGGCGGCGAAGCAGCCGACGCGTCCAAAAGCGTGTCCCAGCGCCAGGCCGGGAGCGAACACGTCGCAGGTGCGCAGCACCGGCATATGGTTGGCGCGCATATACCAGATGCACATGATCAGCGCCAGCAGGAACCCGCCCGACCACACGCCTCCGGCCTGCAAGGTGGAAAAGCTGAAGAGTTCACCGGGGTGGGCGCGGTAGTAGCCAAGATCCACCAGTACCATCAGGATCTTGGCGCCGAAGATGCCGGAAAGGATGGCGATGATGCCGAGGTTCCACAGCTTGTCGGGATCGAGGCCCTGCTCGCGGCCGAGCTTAACAATGAGCAATAGGCCAAAAATCAGGCCAAAGGCCGCCATCAGCCCGTAGGTAGGAAGATTGAAACTGCCAAAGTGAAATAGACGGGGAAACACAGTTCTATTTTAGATGCAATTGAGGGCTGCGCGCTTCAGCGAGAGCCTGTTGGCTTGCCGTCAGCTGTCAGCCATCAGCCGTCAGTCAAACCGGGTTGTCATGATCCAGACCGTACTTGAAACCACGATTTAGGAAATGACAAAGGACGCTTTGTCGACGACATCTATCGCGCCATGGCTGACGGCTGAAAGCTGATGGCTGATAGCTAGAAAAAAGCCGACCCGCGGGGCCGTGCTCGGTGGGCCGTCAATGAACCCGTCCTATACGGTGGGAACCCGCCGCAGCTCTTTAGGCATTTCCGCATGGCGGAACGTTGCACACCGAACCGAATACGAGTCAGGCTCCCTGTTCATTGAGCATTGGTTCAAAAAACGGTGACCACCAACACTAACTTTGCAGGCCGGCTGTATGGTCAGATGCTATGGAAAAGGCAGGTGGATGACAAGGGGCAAGTGGCAAATATTTGGCGAATAACGTGCTAAAAGGCTAGATGCCATGAAGGTGCCAGCAAGGATAATCTGCCGAAGAGAATACTATGATCGGCGTTGCGAGCGAACCTAAGACCTATCCCGCCCGCCGATCTTCCTGCAGCACCTCGTCCAGCGCGCCCGCCAGGTGTTCGGCCTGCTCGACGTAATCACTGGCGACGCAGTCGTACTTGCGCCGCAGCACGTGAAGTTCGTCGGCGATATTCAGCGCCGCCAGCACCGCGACCCGCAGCGAATCGACGGTCGCCGCCTGCTGCGAGATCAGCCGCATCTTGTTGTCGACATACTCCGCCAGCTGAGCGATGTATTCGGGATCGGAGCCCCGCAGATGATAGGTCTGATCGTAGATTTCTACGCGGACATTGCCGCTTCCGTTCGACTGACTCAAGCTAGCCTCCGCCTGGTGGATAGTGGTTAGTGGATAGTGGATAGAAATGCTAAGACTGCGGTTTTCTATCCCCCAGCCACTATCCACTGCTTCTCATTATCCCGCCGATTCTTCCAGCGCCAAAGCCTCAATTTGTCCCAGCATCTTTTCTACTCGGGTACGTACCTCCTCGCGCTCGCGGCGCAAGCTGACCAGTTCCTGCCGCATGGTTTCCACTTCTTCTTCGCGCTCGTCCAGTTGCTCGCGCAGTCGGGCCACGTCGCGTTCGGCGACCGCCCGGGCCGCACGTGCCGACTTCAGAAGCTCGATGGTGCGCAGGATTTTTTCTTCCAAGGGCCGAAAATCGGTGGTGGTGGAGGAGGAAGAAGCTGTTTCGACTGCATTTGCTGACATAGTAGATCCGTAACTCTCGCAAGTGTTTTTTTGCCGTTCCGAGGCAGTATATCGCAGGAAGTTTGGCTGCAGAGCGGGCAATCCACGATTCCGTTCTCATTTATCGCCGGCGAACCTCAATGTGCAACGTCGGCGGTGCAAACGGCTCCCGGTTACGTCTCTTGAGCGGTTGGCGTCGCACTTTTCCTGGCCGCCGACTCGACATGGCGAGAGCAACTAAACTGTTGAGCAGGGTTTGCTTTGGAAGACACATTAATGCCCACTTTAATGCCCACTGCTTCGAAAAACGTCTGTCAATGCGGAATTGTCCTGGTCTTGTTGCTATGGCTGTCGGCTGGAGTTGCCGCGGCTCAGGAAGAGCCAACCTTCCGTACCCAGTCGAACGTCGTGCTGGTACCGGCGCTGGTTCGCAACAAAGGCGGCGAGATAGTCTACGGCCTGCAGGCCAAGGACTTCGTCATTGACGACGATGGCGTCGCCCAGACGGTTCACCTGGACGAGGCCGCGGAGTCCGAGCCGGTCTCCCTGGTGGTCGCCGTCCAGTGCGGCCGGCGGGCTGACTTCGAACTGCCGCGCATGCATGGGCTAGGGCTTATGCTGCAGCCGCTGATGGCCCAGCCCGAAACCAAGGTCGCCATTATCGCCTTCGACAGCCAGGTTCATGCCATTGAGAATTTCACCGGCAACGAGAACGCCGTTACGCGGGATCTGGAAGGGCTGCAGGCGGGCGATAGCGGGGCTGCGATCCTGGATGCCGTGAACTATTCCGTCAAGCTGCTGGACGGCGTCCCGAAGAACCGCAAGCGGGTGCTGCTGCTGATCAGCGAAACTCGCGACCATGGCAGCCATTCAGCGACCATCGACGACGTTATTAAGGCGATCGGCAACAGCAACATCGTGGTTTATACGCTGGCGTTTGCGCCGTGGAAGTCCAACATAATGGACACGCTGCGCGGCAACAACAATCCCGACCTGCATCCCGAACAGACCGAGGTGAAGGACCAGCCCGACATCACGGCGCCGTTTGTCCTGTTGGTCGAAGCCATGCGAAAGAACACGGCCAAGGCCATCGCCTCGCTCAGCGGCGGAGAATACCAGATGTTCGACACGGCCAAGGGCTTCGACGCGCGCCTGAACGACTTCGACAATCACGTGCACAGCCGCTATCTGCTGAGCTTCCAGCCTGCGCAACCGCATCCCGGACTGCACCGCCTGACGGTGCGCTTAAAGGAGCCCGGCGACGCGACTGTGCTTGCCCGCAGCAGCTATTGGGCCACGCAGCCGCGGCCGTAGCGCGAACGGACTGCTGACATCCCGAAAAGAGCCCTGAGTTTTGCGATGGAATTTGATGGCTGGGAAACAAGTCCCGCCTCGCGGGATGAAAGATCATAGCCCAGCGTTTCAACGCTGGGTACGCTTCCCATTTCATGATTGAGTCCCTTCAGGGACGCCACCTGCGGATGTCAACCATCGAAATGAGCCTGATCACCTCATCAATACGGCCCGATGATTCCCCCGATATTCCGTGAGGCCGGCAACTTCACTGCCGGCGGAAAGGCCTCCACTCCCCAGTACTTCGCGAAGACGTCGAGGTACTTGTACCCCGAGCCGGTATTGAACAGCACGACTTTGTCGCTGTCTTTCAGGAACCCGCTCTCCAGAAGTTGCTTGTAAGCTGCCAGCGCCGCTCCGCCTTCGGGCGCCGGGAAAATTCCTTCGCTCGACGCCATTTCTTTCACGCCTTCCATGATGGCGTCGTCGCTAACCGCAATCGCCGTCCCGCAGCTCTTGCGCGCGATGTCGAGGATGATGAAGTCGCCATAAGCTTTGGGCACGCGCAGGCCGGCAGCCAAGCGTGTGGGCGTCGGGCCACATGGTCGAGACGGCTTCGCCCTCCTGCAACGCCTTCGGTATGGGCGCGCAGCCGTCGGCCTGCACGCAGATCATCTTCGGCCGCTTGCCGCCTTCGATCCAGCCCAGCTCTTCCATTTCCTCGAACGCCTTCCACATGCCGATCAGGCCAACGCCGCCGCCGGTGGGATAGAGGATCGCATCAGGCAAAGTCCAGTCCAATTGCTCGGCGACCTCGTAGCCCATCGTCTTCTTGCCCTCGATGCGAAACGGTTCTTTCAGCGTCGACATGTCGAACCAGCCTTCTGGGTCCTTTGCGCTCGGCAACCATCCGTCCGCAATCGCTGATCAGGCCGTCGACCAGCGTGAGATGCGCGCCCGCGGCCTCGACCTCCAGACGGTTGGCGATCGGCACATCCTTCGGCATGAAGACATAGGCTTCGAGCCCCGCGGCTGCCGCGTAGGCCGCCAGCGCTCCGCCGGCATTTCCCGCCGACGGCGCAGCCAGCTTCTTCACGCCGTAATGCCGCAGCCATGGTGATGGCCGCGCTCATGCCCGCGCGCTTTGAACGAGCCGGTGGGATTCAGACCCTCATCCTTGATCAGCAGGTTGGGATACTTGCGGCTGGGCAGCATGGGAGTGAAACCTTCGCCCAGCGTGACCGGCTCGGCATCGGGCAGCACCGCGGCAGTAGCGCCACATGCTCTTCGGGCCCTCGATTGACCGCGTCGCGCGTGCGTCTGGCGGCGGATCTCGGCGAGATCGTAGCGCACGTAAAGCGGGCCGCCGTCTTTGGGACAAATCGTCGGAGCGGATTGCGGTGGATACTTCTCACCGCACTTGCTGCATTCGAAAGCAATGATGGTTGCCATGAATCATTGACTCTAGAAGCCTCCGGCAGCGGTTGGCAAGATGGTCGTGAACGCGCTCGACCGGCTGCTATAATCCGCGCAGTTTCCTGCCATGACCGAGCCGTCCACTCCGCTGATGCGGCAATATGCCGCGATCAAGAAAGAACATCCCAGCGCGCTCCTGTTCTTCCGCCTGGGCGACTTCTACGAGCTGTTCTTCGAGGACGCGGTGGTGGCCGCGCGCGAATTGCAGATCACGCTCACCTCGCGCAACAAGGAAAAAGGCATCGCGATTCCCATGTGCGGCGTGCCTTATCACGCGGCGGAGAACTACATCGCCAAGCTGATTCGCAAGGGATTCAAGGTCGCCATCTGCGAACAGATGGAAGATCCGCGGCTGGCCAAGAAGCTGGTGAAGCGCGAGGTCACGCGCGTGCTCACGCCGGGAACCGCGGCCGACGCGCATCTGGGCTCGGAGGAGAACAACTTTCTGGCTTGCGTGGCCCGCGCCGGAAACGCCGCCGGCTTTGCTGCACTCGATCTGTCGACCGGCGAGTTTCGCGCCACCGAGTTTGTAGGCGACGACGCTGAGCGCCGCATTCGCGAGGAGCTGCTGGTGTTGCGTCCGCGCGAGGTGCTGTTCGCCTCGTCGCTGCCGCTGTTCGATCAGCCGCGCGCCTCCTCCGCGCCGCAAGCCGCCGCCGCGCCTCGCATGGCTTCGCTGGAAAACGCCACTTGGGCGGAGACTCCGCTCGACGACTGGGTCTTTGCTCCCGACTACGCCATTCCGCAGGTCGAGAATCATTTCGGCGTGCTCTCGCTGGAAGGCTTTGGCCTGGCGAACCGCTCGGCGGCAGCAACAGCGGCGGGCGCGATTCTGCATTACGTGCGCACCACGCAGCGCGGCTCGCTCGATCACGTGGACCGCATCGGCTTCTACGAGCGGCAGAACTGCCTGGTGCTGGACGCGGTCACGGTTCGCAATCTCGAGCTGATCGAGCCGCTCTTCGCCGGCGCGGGCGACAACGCCACTCTGTTCCGCTGCCTCGACTGCACGGTGACGCCGATGGGCAAGCGCCTGCTGCGCGCCTGGATGCTGCGGCCCTCGATCGACATCGGCGAAATCAACCAGCGACTCGACGCCGTCGAAGGCATGGTGAGGGACCTGGTCGGCGCGCGAAGAGCTGCGCCGCTCGATGGAAGGCATCCTCGATCTGGAGCGCCTGCTCAGCCGCGTCACGCTGGAGACCGCCAACCCGCGCGATCTGCTGGCGCTGGCCGCTTCGCTGGCCAAGCTGCCCGCGGTGCGAGCGTCGCTGTCCCACTTCCCTGCCGAGCGATTGCAGACGCTGCATGCGCAATGCGACGAGCTTGGCGACCTGCGCGCGCGCATCGTCTCGTCGCTGGAAGACGAGCCGCCGCTGACCCTCGCCGACGGCGGCGTGATCCGCGCCGGCGTCGATGCCGCGCTCGACGAACTGCGCGACCTCAGCCGCAACAGCAAGCAGTACATCGCGCAGATCGAGCAGCGCGAGCGCCAGCGCACCGGCATCGGCTCGCTGAAGGTGAAGTTCAACAACGTCTTCGGCTACTACCTGGAAATCTCCAAGGCCAACCTGCACCTCGCGCCCCCCGATTACGAGCGCAAGCAGACGCTGGTCAACGCCGAGCGCTTCACCACGCCCGAGCTGAAGGAGTACGAGGCCAAGGTGCTCGACGCGCAGGAGAAGATGGTCGAGATCGAGCGCCGGCTCTTCGCCGAATTGCGCGCCGCCATCGCCGCCGAGGCGCGCCGCATTCGGCAGACCGCGCTGGCGCTGGCCGAGATCGACGTGCTCGCGCACTTTGCCTCGCTTGCAGCCAATCGCAACTATTGCCGGCCGGAACTTGACGACAGCAGGCGACATCGAGATCGTCGAAGGCCGCCATCCCGTCATCGAGCAGCTGGAAATCAGCGGCGTCGCCGACCGCTTCGTGCCCAACGATCTTTACCTCAACGGCACCACGCACTCCATCCTGCTCATCACCGGCCCGAACATGGGCGGCAAGTCCACCTACCTGCGGCAGGCGGCGCTGATTGTGCTGATGGCGCAGATGGGATCGTTCGTGCCGGCGCGTTCGGCGCGGCTGGGACTGGTGGACCGCATCTTCACCCGCATTGGCGCGTCCGACAATCTGGCGCGCGGCCGCTCCACCTTCATGGTCGAGATGACGGAGACGGCGGCCATCCTCAACACGGCGACGCCGCGCTCGCTCATCCTGCTCGACGAGGTGGGCCGCGGCACCGCGACCTATGACGGCCTGGCCATTGCCTGGGCGGCCATCGAGTACATCCACGCCAACACTCGCGCCAAGACGCTGTTCGCCACGCACTATCACGAGCTGACCGAGCTGGCCGACCGCCTCAGCGGCGTGAAGAACTTTCACGTTGGGGTGAAAGAGAGCGGCGGCGGAATTGTTTTTCTGCGCAAGGTGGAGGAGGGCGCGGCCGACAAGAGCTACGGCATCGAAGTCGCCAAGCTGGCGGGACTGCCGGCCGACGTGGTGCATCGCGCGCGCGAAGTGCTGGCCGAACACGAGAGCGCCGAGCGCAGCGCCGTCAAACATCTGGCGCACGACGAAGCCCGCGACTCCGGCCCGATGCAGTTGACCATCTTCACGCCGCTGTCGCAGAAGATCGTGGACCGCATCAAGGAAACCGACCTGAACCGCATCAGCCCGCTGGAGGCGCTGAACCTGCTGCACGAACTGAAGAAGCAGATGGAGTGAGTTCATGCGAAGAAAACACGCGTTCGATCGTTACCAGTCGCAAGTGAAAGAAACGGTCCGCACCAGCCTTCACACCTGAATTTCTCGGTTCCTCGCGTTACACTCTTCTATTCCCATGCCTTCCAAACGCAGCCTCGAACTTCGCCGCCAGGTCGGCCAGTTGCTCATCATGGGCTTTGACGGCACCGAGATGTCGCCGCGCCTGCGAGTCATGCTGGAGACGCTTTGTCCCGCCGGCATCATTCTCTTCAAGCGCAATCTCGAGCACGCCGAGCAGACCCATGCCCTGCTGCCGAGGCCCGGAAGCTCAGCGCGACGCCGATGTTCCTTTGCGTGGACATGGAGGGCGGCACCGTCGATCGGCTGCGCGACGTGATCGCGCCGGTGCCGTCCGTCGCCGAGGTCGCGGCGAGTGGATCGAAGGAAGCTTTTCCGCAAGCATGGCCGCCTGATCGGCGAAGAGGTGCGCGCGCTCGGCTTCAATACCGATTTCGCGCCCGTGCTCGATCTGCAATTTCCCGCATCCGGAACGTGCTGACCACGCGCACCGTCTCCGCCCAGCCCGAGGCAGACGGTGATCTATGCGCGCGCGTTTCTGCGCGGCCTGCGCGACTGCGACATTGTCGGCTGCGGCAAGCACTTTCCCGGCCTGGGCGAGGCCAAACTGGACTCGCACCACGAGCTGCCCGTGATCGAGAAGCCCTGGAAGCGGCTGTGGAAGGAAGACCTGCTGCCTTATCGCGAATTGTGCGACCGGCTGCCTTTCGTGATGGTGGCGCACGCGGCCTACCCGCAGGTGACCGGCGACAACACGCCGGCGTCGCTTTCGAAGAAGTGGATGAGCGACATCCTGCGCAAGAAGATCGGCTATCGCGGGCTCATCATCACCGACGATCTCGACATGGGTGGCGTGCTGGCGGCAGCGCCGATCGAAGACGCCGCGGTCGAGACCCTGCGCGCCGGGGCTGACATGTTCCTTGTCTGCCAGAAAGAAGAGAGCGTGCGGCGCGCCTTCGAAGCCGTCGTGAAGCGGGCCGAGAGCGACAAGAAGTTCGCCAGCGCTGATCGCCGAAAAATCGCAGCGCGTTCTCGCCGTCAAGAAGAAGTCGAAGGCGCTGAAGGCCCGCATGGCGCCCGCTCCCACCCAGAAAACCGTGGAGCGCCTGACCCGCAAGATCTGGGAGTTCAGCGAAGAGGTGCGGGCCTATACCCTGGCCAGCGGCGAGGCAACGCCGTGATTGTCGCCGGCGTCATGAGCGGCACCTCGGCCGACGGCATCAACGTCGCGCTGGTGCGCATCCAAGGACGCGGATTCCGCTCGCGTCTGGAACTGCTGGCGCACTACCAGTTTCCCTATCCCGTCCGAGGTGCGGCGCGCGGTACTCGCGGCGATGAACGCGAGGTCGGCCAGCGTCGCCGATCTTGCGCGGCTGAACTTCGTGCTGGGCGAGCTTTATGCCGACGCGGTTCGCACCGCGCAACGGCGCGCGCGCCTGGAATGCGAACTCGTCGGCTGCCACGGCCAGACGCTCTATCATCAGGGAAATCCCGCCCGTTCCTCGGCCGCCGCGATCGCGTGCACCTGGCAAACCGGCGAGGCGGCGATCATCGCGGCAAAAGTCGGCGTGCCCGTGGTCTCCGATTTTCGTCCCGCCGACATGGCCGCGGGCGGCAAAGGCGCGCCGCTGGTTCCCTTCCTCGATTACGTGCTCTACCGCCATCGCCGCTACGGACGCATCGTGCAGAACCTTGGCGGCATCGGCAACCTGACGGCGATTCCGCCGCGCGCTCTGCCCGAGCAACTTGTCGCTTTCGATACCGGGCCGGGCAACATGGTGATTGACGCCGTCACCGAGCATCTCTTCGACAAGCCCTTCGATCGCAATGGACGGCTGGCGGCTCGCGGCGAGCCAATCGAGCGCGTGCTGCGCGAGTTGCTGCGCCATCCGTTCTTCCGCCAGAAGCCTCCGAAGACTGCCGGCCGCGAACAGTTTGGACGCGAATTTGTGCGCGAGTTTCTGCGCCTCTGCCGTCGCGCCGACGAGAATGACATCGTCGCCACCGCGACCGCGCTCACGGCGCGATCGATCGGCGTCGCGGTTCAGAAGATTCGTGTTGCCGCTGCTGGAGACACGAAACGCAAAGCCGGCGCGCTTTCGCGAGTTTGTCGTCTCCGGCGGCGGAACGAAGAATGCGACGCTGATGGGGATGATCCGCGAAGAACTTGCGCCGCTGAAGATGCGCGTGCGCACCACCGACGAGTTCGGGCTTCCCTCCGAAGCGAAAGAAGCGGTGGCATTCGCGCTGCTGGCGTACCAGACCTGGCGGCGCTTGCCGTCGAATGTTCCTTCCGCCACCGGCGCCAAGCGGCCGGCGATCCTGGGCAAAGTCAGCTATGCGTAGAGCTCGTTTCACCGCGGAGAACACGGAGCGCACGGAGAAAACTAGAAACCAATTCACCACAGAGGCACGGAGGCACAGAGAAGAAGGAAAAGAAAGAAAAAACAAGAAGGAAGAGAACAACGGGCTACACGGATTCGCAGGACAATGGCAAAGTTACTGTCAGCGAGATCTTAGATCCAAATTCTCCCTGCGTCTCCATGTCTCTGCGGTAGATACGTTCGGGGTCTTCTCTGTGCGCTCCGTGTTCTCCGTGGTGACGCTCTTTCTCGCCCTGCTACTCACGGCTTGTTCCAGCAAGCCCGATCCCAACACGCTGGTCATGATCATCGAGAGCAGTCCCACCAACCTCGATCCGCGGGTCGGGGTGGACGCGCAGTCGGAGCGCATCGACGATCTGCTCTTCGACTCACTGGTCCGCCGCGATGATCATTTCAATCTGCAGCCTTGGCTGGCCGAGAGTTGGGAGATTCCCGATCCGCTGACCTACATCTTCCATCTGCATCACGGCGTGCGCTTTCACAACGGACAGCCGCTGACTGCGCGCGACGTGAAGTGGACCTTCGATTCGCTGCTCAGCGGCAAGCTTCGCAGCGCCAAGGCCAGCACCTATGCGCAAGTCAGCAGCGTGGAAGCGCCCGACGACTACACCGTCAGTCTTCCATCTGAAGCAGCCGTTCGCGCCGCTGCTGTGGAACCTTTCCAACGGCACGGTCGGCATCGTGCCCTACGGCAGCGGCGAGGATTTCAACCGCCATCCCATCGGCTCGGGGCCATTTCGTTTCGTCAGCGCGCAGCAGGACAAGAACGTCATCGTCGAGCGCAATCCCGACTACTGGGCCACGCCTGCCAAGCTGAGTCGCGTGGAGTTCAAGGTCATTCCCGACGCCACCACGCACGCGCTCGAACTGCGCAAGCAGAGCGCCGACGTCGCCATCAACTCGCTGGTCGCCGATACCGTGGTTGCGCTGGAGCGCGATCGCAACCTCACCGTCATGCAGGCGCCGGGCACCATCTACGCCTATCTCGCCATGAATCTGCGCGATCCCACATTGAAGGATGTGCGCGTGCGCCGCGCCATCGCTTATGCCATCGACGTGCAGCCCATCATTCATTACCTGCTGCGCGACGAGGCGCGCCCTGCTTACAGCGTTCTGCCGCCGCAGCACTGGGCCTATGACGGCGACGTGGCGCGCTATCCGCACGATCCGGAGCGCGCGCGCCAGCTTCTGGATGACGCCGGCTATCATGCGGTCAACGGCGTGCGCTTTCACATCACCATGAAGACTTCGACCGACGCGTCCACGCGTCTGCTGGCGGCGGTGTTGCAGCAGCAGTTGCGGGAGGTCGGCATCGCGCTCGACATTCGCACCTTCGAGTTCGCGACGTTTTTCTCTGACGTGACCAAGGGCGCATACCAGATTCACTCGCTGCGCTGGGTGGGCGCGCAATCTCGATCCCGACATCTTCGAGCACGTCTTCGATACCGCCAGCTTCGCTCCCAAGCGCGCCAATCGCACTTTCTACTCCAACCCGCGAGTCGATGAACTGATTCGCGAAGGCCGCAGCACGCTCGATCAGGCAGAAGCGCAAAGTCATCTACGACGAGATTCAGCAGATCCTTGCCGAAGACCTGCCCTACATCAATCTGTGGTATCTGGACAACGTGCTGGTGCACACCAATCGCGTGCACGGAATCGAGATCGGGCCGTCGGGCAGCTACGATTTCCTGCGCACCGCCGAGCTGGCAAACTGACCTGCCACAAAGACTAAGGCGCGCGCCAGGCGACAAAGCGAGGCCACCATCATCAGGGCATCTCCGCCCGTGTCCGGCATCTTTCACTTGCGTGTTACCATCGAAATTTAAGCGCTAAAGGACCTTGCACCTTGCGAATACTCTTCGTCGGAGACATTTTCGGCCGGCCCGGCCGCACCATCGTTCACGAGCGGCTGCCTGAGTTGCAGAAGGAGCATGCCGTCGATCTCACCATCGCCAACGGCGAAAACGCGGCCGGCGGCTTCGGCATCACGCCGCAAATTGCCGAAGAGCTGTTCGAGCTTGGCATCGATGTCATTACCACCGGCAATCACATCTGGGACAAGCGCGAGATCATCGACTACATGAACTCGGCCAACGGCAACGAGGCTTCGCTGGCGCGCCGCGTGCTGCGCCCGGCCAACTATCCCGCAGGTTCACCCGGCTTCGGCTGGTATCAGGGACGCACCCGCGGCGGCGTCGCTTACGCGGTCATCAATCTGCAAGGCCGCGTCTTCATGACCAACAATGATGATCCGTTTCGCCTCGCCGACAAACTACTGAAGCAGATCACGGCGAAGGTGATGCTGGTGGATTTTCACGCCGAAGCTACGTCGGAGAAGATTTCGCTGGGCTGGTATCTGGAAGGTCGCGTAACCGCTGTGCTCGGCACCCACACGCATGTTCCCACCGCCGACGAGCAAGTACTGGCCGGGGGGACCGCGGTGCAAACCGATGTGGGCATGACGGGGCCTTATGCCGGCGTCATCGGCGTGCAGAAGGAACAGATCCTGCAGCGCTTCCTGACCAACATGCCGGGGCGATTCGAACCTGCGACCGATGACGTGCGCCTGTGCGCCATCGTTGATCGACTGCGATGCCGAAACCGGCCGCGCGACTGGCATCGAGCGAATCATGCTGCGGCAGGAGTAGAGTGCAGCAGTTGGCAGTTGGCGTTTAGCAACTTCCGCCGATTGAACGCAGGAATCAATCGAAATTGCGCGAATGATGTTGTGCCTGATCGTGCCGCCCCTTATGATCGTCGCGGCACGTGGCGAGACCTGAGGGTTTTGCCAAGTGCCAAATGCTAACTGCCAACTACGTTTCTTATGCCCCACTCCGACGAATTGTGGATGGAAGAGGCTCTGCGCGAAGCGCATCGCGCGCTCGCATTAGGCGAGGTGCCGGTGGGAGCTGTGGTAGTTTGCGATGGCCGGGTTGTAGGTCGGGGATGCAATCGCCCGCTCAGCGCCCACGATCCCACCGCTCATGCCGAGATTCTTGCCCTGCGCGAGGCTGGGCAGACCGTCGGCAATTACCGCCTGCTCGACTGTGATCTCTATGTAACAGTCGAGCCTTGCGCCATGTGTGCCGGAGCCATCACTCATGCGCGCATTCGCCGCCTGATCTATGGCGCCGAAGACGCCAAGGCTGGAGCGGTGCATTCGATGTTGCAGGTGCTCAACCATCCCCGGCTCAACCATAAAGTTGAGGTGTGTTCAGGAGTATTGGCGGCGCGCTGCATGGATCTGCTGCAGACCTTCTTCCGCGATAAGCGCCGGCCTGAGGCCGATGCCCAGGGATTGCCGACTGGGTAGCTGTTCTCCGACCGCCGCAAAAGCTCTGCTATCATAAAAGGCAACCACGTTGTCTCGCGCGGAGAGGTGCGTGAGTGGTTGAAACGAGCCGCCTCGAAAGCGGCCATACCTTGACGGGTATCGGGGGTTCGAATCCCTCCCTCTCCGCCATGTTCCGATCCCGCACCGCAGGCGTCAGTCCTGGCGCCTTAGCCAATTTAGTAATCTAATTCTAGGTACCCCGAATAATCGGGCTCATCTCGAAGAGAGGTTTGTGCATGGCAAACGAAGCTCACGAAACTACGTGTTGCGTTGTCGGCGGCGGTCCGGCTGGAATGATGCTCAGCTATCTGCTAGCGCGGGCTGGAGTAGCCGTCACTGTGCTGGAAAAGCACAACGACTTCTTCCGCGATTTTCGTGGTGACACCGTGCATCCCTCGACGCTGGAGTTGATGTACGAGCTAGGCATCCTGGAAGACTTCCTGAAGGTGCCGCACCAGGAGCTAACGTCGGTCGGTGGGATTTACGGTGATTTCGCTTTTCGCGTCGGTGATTTCCGCTATGTGCCGACCCACTGCAAGTTTGTCGCCCTCATGCCGCAGTGGGACTTCCTCGACTTCCTGGCTGGCAAGGCTAAGCAGTTCCCCGCCTTCAATCTAAGAATGCAGAATCAAGCGGTCGACCTGACGCGCGATGGCGTGCGGATCACCGGGGTCGCAGTGCAGACCCCCGGCGGGCCGGTGGAGATTCGCGCAGATTTGGTGGTCGGCTGCGATGGCCGTCACTCCAGCGTCCGCCAGGCGGCGCATCTGGAAGTGCAGGAATTTGGTGTCCCCATCGATGTGCTGTGGTTCCGCATCAGCCGCGTCGGCAATGATCCTGAGCAACTACTCGGGAACTTCAACTACGGCAAAGCGCTGGTTCTCATCCCACGCAACGATTACTTTCAAGCCGCGCTCATCATTCCCAAAGGCTCGTTCGAGGAGCTCAAGCGTCAAGGGCTGGAACCTTTCCGTAGCTTGCTTCGGCGCATCGCTCCTTATCTCGGCGATCGGGTGGAGGAACTGAAGGATTGGGAGCAGATCAAACTGCTGTCGGTGCAGATCAACCGGCTGCGGCAGTGGCATCGTCCGGGGCTGCTGTGCATAGGCGATGCCGCTCATGCGATGTCGCCCGCGGGAGGTGTCGGCATCAACCTCGCCATCCAGGATGCGGTGGCGACCGCGAATCTGCTGGCCGACCCCTTGCGTGAGGGACGCGTCACGGAAGCTATGCTGGCAGAGATCCAACAACGCCGGGAGTTTCCCACCCGGGTGACACAGTTCTTACAGGTCAATGCCCACAAGGCAATCAAAAAGATATTCGAGAATCCCGGTCCGGCTAAAGCCCCGTGGCAACTGAAGGCCGCCGTACGTATACCCGGACTGCAGCACCTAACTGCGCGCGTGGTGGGCATTGGCGTCCGTCCCGAGCACATTCGAGGCGCTAGAGTGAAACCGGCATGCGATGGACAGTACCTTAGACGTCTCGCAGTGGGCGTAGGACTAGTAGCAGCGGGCGCGGTGCTGGCGGCTCGCATGGTGCGAAGTTTCGGCCGTCGACGTTATGCCGAGGCCTGACAGGAGCTAACCGCCAGCTTCCGTAGCAAACTTGCTCTGGCTCTTAGGGACCGCTAGAATAGGAGTGCTCGCAAAATAGGCGCGTAGCTCAGTTGGTTAGAGCGCTACCTTGACACTCTATTTAGCGTTGTAGAATCAGAGAGTTAGCGGGCGCATTCGGGAGCATTTAGACACCTTCAGAGCACTCAGTTCCCTTGCTTGTTCCCACGGTTGTTCCCGCGTGGGTCGCTACCTTCCTAGTGTACCTACCTAACCTGCCCTTCCATCCTTGTCGGTGGGTTTTCAGGCTTGTTGAGCTGGAGCACGCGTCAAAGTTGCTTTGGGATCGAAGCGTGACCACCACAGAGCACCATTATGCAAAGTGGGTGATGGGACGGCAAGACCGGCTGGAAATGCTCGTAAGCGCCACGTGGACGAAATAACTACACCGGTGCTTGTAACCGACTTCCACCTGATACAGGTCAGCGGATGACACTTACGGCCACGAAAAGCAGTCGCAATCAGCAAACAGAGCGCACAGACAGAGCGGGCTTCGGTCCGGCTCCGGATCTCAGTCGGTTCAGTCCGGTGAGGCTTGGCGACGCAGCATTTCCTGCCTGCCCCTCTGCTCGTGTCACCAATAGTTCGCTCACAAAGCTGTGTGACGCAGACCTTAGTGTCGTTTGAAGGAAGTGTGACAGAGTAACGGAGGAGATTCGAAAGTGCGAGATCATTCCTTCTTCTTCGGAGCATTCATTCTAGTTGCCCTTGTTTTCGAAGCGCACTTACCAGCGCAGAATGCGGCCAACGGCGTCGCCAGTTCCGGTTCAGGCGCGGCTGCGCGTTCTAGCTATCTCGCGGCTCCGCTGGATCTGAACCTGAGAAGCCTTGGCCTGAACTTTAGAGGACATGATATTCGCGCAGTCGTGGCGGCCGTGGCGAAAGGGGTGCGGGAAAGGTCGGAGTTTGAGACAACGGCGGCATACAACGCTCGTCTGGAGGCTTTCCCCACTACAACGATTTATGGTCAACTTACGGCAGACAGCGATCTTGCATTCGTGTCTGACAGCGTTGACAGCGCTTATGATGCGGACCATCAAGTACTTAATATAAATCTTGGCACGTTTCCTAGCGTCCTCATTCGAGACTCGTGGCAGCGCCGGGGGCATTACGTAGGCACGAACGGGTTCGGAGCCTCCGTCACGGTTCTCAAATCCGACAGATACAGCTACTACCTTGATTTTCTTGATGAATGGCTTTTTCAATCTCCCACTTACGGGATAAAGATGACGGCTGCGGAGGCAGCGGGTTTCAAGCGCGACGGCAGGTTGGTTTTCGTCTGTCGTCTATCAAAGCCCTGGATCAGTCAGAGTTCCGAGAATTACGAACCGACGTTCACTGCGCCCGTTGAGGGAGTTGCGGAGGAAGACCACCTTTACGTGATCGCCGAACAACTCTGGGTCTACCAGGCACGTACGGGGGCAGTCCTTCACAAGTTTGTGGGCGAAACGATCGACAGGGACCGGCCTCTGTCACTCGAGGTTTCATTTCCACTCAGTGGCGTTCGGTACAGCGTAGGAATTGACGGAGGCGAAGAGCACTCAGATTGGGTTCGGGGCGAAACGAGGAAGTTTGTGGCAAATAACAAAATCGTCCTCAGAATCGAAAACTACGGACTACCTCTGGAGGGCATGACTCTTAAGTTGAATGGGAAGCCCTACTTGGCTAAGTGGGCACCTGATTTCGTCACGCCCGGAGGTGTGGTTTGGCCAACAACGGAGATAAGCAGAACACAATGAGCACGGGCGTGCCGGCTTGCAGGCCCCGGCGCGCTAGATCGGCACCATGCTCGAACGCTTTTCTTTCGACTGTGCCATGGGCCATTATTTTTCCTAAGAATCAACAGCTGCCAAAACCTTATGATGTGGTGAACAGAAGAGGTGCCGGGCACAATTTTGCGCAGCGCTGAAAGCATGAGCGCGGAAGGAATCGAATCCGCGCTTAAACGTAAATTTAACAACATGCAGGTCAGCGGAATGACACCTAAGACCACGAGAAGCATTGGTAATCCAACAAACAGAGCGCAGTTAGAGCGCAAGTTCAGTGCTAAAACTACTTTGTCCGTGAAGTGCGCGAAACAAGGCCGGATTTTCTAGAATTTGCTACGCAAACCGGACCAGCGAGAACCCGCTCAGGCGAATGGTCGCCGATCACAAAGCGAACACAGCCCGAAAGCAGAAAGGATCGGCACGATTTCTTGTGCAGCTGGCTTTTGGAGTATTTCTCGTGGCCAGGACTTTCAGCTCGCCAGTGCGCAACGACCCTCAGACGTGCTCCTTTTGAAGTTGCATGACTAGCTTGCGTATCGCTCGTCAACCTTATGGCAGTGGCGGCAGTCCAGCTTGCACGACGAGGTTTCGGAAGGATGGATCATCGTGAAGGCTGTCGAAGGCTTGGTGGACACGGATTGTGGCAAACGAGGTCTCGTGTCGCTGGTCGGAAAGTTGAAGATACCGGAGCGCCTCTGGTTTGTTGCCCAGATACGAACACGTTGTGGCGACAGAGAAGGCGGGCACACGTCCTTCGGCATAGAGCTTCTTCTGTGCGTCGAGAATGTTTTTCAGCATCCCCTGACCGCCGCGGGACTTGAATCCCTGCTCCGCCACACGCAATATTGCGAGTTGGCTCTCGTCGTGCGATAACTCAGCCGATTCTCTCGCTTGTTTGAGATAGGTGCCATAGTCGCGGTTCGCCAGATAGATGTCGGCCAAGTATTTGTGGGTGGAGAAAAATGTGGGCTGGGCGATCTCGAGCTGCTTCAGGAGACCGATAGCCTGATCGGTATGACCCAGGTGAAAGAGAATTAACGCTTTATCGGCCAGTATCGTAGTGGAACCGGGATCAAGCTGCTGTGCCAGGTCGATTTGCTTCAGAGCCTCCGGGAGGCGACCAATCGTCATTAAGAAAGTTGCATACCAATGGTGAGCTACCACGTACTTGGGGTCTAGCTCAATCGCTCGGCGAAACTCTCGTTCCGCTCCAGCTGCATCCCAGTTCCAGTAGAAGGTTACAAATGCCAGGGAGTTGTGGGCTTCGGCGGAAGAATCGTCGAGCTCAATCGCCTTCCGGGCTGCTGCCAGCGCGCGAGGGTAGGCTTCCTCCGGGGGCATGGCCGAATATTCGCGAAGAAGGTTGTAACAATCAGCTAATCCTACGTAGGCCTGAGCATATTTTGGATCCATGATGATGGCTTGGTTTAGTACCACGACTGCCTTGTTCAAATCGTCCGGGGTTCGCTTATCCCAGTAGTAACGGCCTTTCAGGTACAGGTCTTGAGCTTCTGTATCAACGTTGGCGCGGTCGACCGGCTTCGAAGCCTGAGGCGTCGCAGGGGCGGTGTTTTGCGCGGGCGATGCGGATCGATTCGTTGCGGGGAAACTTCCTTGACGATAGGACCCCAGCAAGCCCAGGCTGGCGGGTACGGCGATGATCGCACATGCGGCCAGCGCGATCCATCGCCTCCTGGCGTGAGCCGTAGATAAGATCGAGGGCTGGAGAGTTGCGCGTCTAGTAGTGTCCGACGCTTGACTCGCGGCCTCGGCCCTGGAGCAACCGTCAGAATTTATCCATTGAGAAAGTTCGTGCGTGAAGGCGAATATCCGGCCACGAGACGTCCCGGGTACGCGGTGGACCGGCATGGCCCGTTCCTTCTCCCAGCGTTTGACCGTGCTCTCATCCCGGCCAAAGAAGGCAGCAATTTCCTTCCACGAATCCAACCGGCGGTTAGATGTGTTTACCTCGTAAAGCGACTGCATATGGCGCAATGACCGCTAGTGAACAGTACTGTCCCGGAGTGTTCCTTGTGGGCTTATCGAAATGTGGCAATTATATCGCCGGAAAATTCAAGCCGTACAAGATTCGTTGCACTTCCGGCGGAATCCCGGAAACCTTGCAGCTCCTCCACCTTGGGGTAGAAGTCGTAGCACCTTAGCAGCAAGGTTAAGGGTGGAAGAAGGAGACACGCTGGGCGAGATCAAGGTGCCATTTTTGGATGGAGGCAGCTGATTTTCTGTGAAATGCGCCGAATTGCGCCGAGTTGCCCCGTAGTGCCCGTTGCTTCGATAACCGGTAAATGCAACGCTGCCGCATTCTTGAAATCAACGCTCCCGCATCTTTGAAAACCAAAGCTGCTCATCAAACACGGGGGGAACATCGCGTTGCCAGCGCGGATGTTTGCCTATCTTGGTCACGCCGATTCCGCAACGAGGAGAAAACACATGGAAATTCGTGGTCGTATTCCGGCCTCTCTGGTCACGTTTCTGTTTGCAGCAATCTCGCTGCCTGCTGTCGCGCAAGTAGTCATCGGGACAGTAACCGTAGGCGCGTCGCCTGCCAGTGCGGGTGTAAATTCCGGCACCAACAGGATATACGTGGCCAACAACTGCGGTAACGATCCCACTTGCCAGAGCGGCAACGGGACGGTGACGGTTATTAACGGCACAACGCTGGGAACTCAAACCGTGGGGGTTGGCGATTATCCGTATGGCGTTGCCGTTAACACCGTTACCAATAAGATCTACGTCGCTACTTGCGGCAGCGATCCTTCCTGCACGAGCAATGGAACGGTGACGGTCATCGATGGGGCTACGCTCGCCACCCAAAATGTAACTGTCGGGATCGATCCCAACGATGTAGTCGTTAATACCGTGACTAATAAGATTTATGCGCTGAATCTAAACTGCAACACGATTCCCTGTAACGTGCAGGGAACTGTAACCGTGATTGATGGGGTTACGCTTGCGACGCAAACTGTCAATGTTGGGTATACCCCGTACAGTTTGGCTGTTGATTCTGTTACCAACAAGATTTATGTGGCTAATGTCTGCGGCAATAATGGGGACTGCGGCGTCTACGGGACAGTCACGGTTATCGACGGCACTACGCTTGCCACGCAAAGTGTAACCGCCGAGGAGACACCACTTAAGATAGGGATCAATCAATCGACGAACAAGATCTATGTCGTCAACAATTGCGGTAGCGATACCACCTGCCAAAGCACCGGCACCGTGACCGTGATCGACGGAGTTACGCTGGAAACCCAGACTGTGACCATCGGGTTCTTCCCCAGCCCCATCGCGGTGAACCCGACGACCAACAAGATATATGCGGGCAATCAGTGCGGCGGCGATAACTCCTGCCTCAACAACCCATCGGTGACCGTGATCGACGGGAATACTCTCTCAACAGATACGATCACGATCTGTAGTCCCATGACTTATCCATCTGACTTGCAAATAAATACTCTGACCAATGAAATTTACATGCCGTGTGACGGACGTCAGAGCCAGGGTACGACCGGACGTAGCGTGAGTATGCTTAACGGTCGTACGGACGCTACCACGTCGGTTGCGGTCGGAAACTACCCCGCGGCTGCAGCGACAGACCCGATCACGTACCGAGTCTATGTTCCCAATCAAGGGGACGGCACAGTCTCAGTCATTGGATTCCCAAGTACGATTCGGTGGGCGACGGCTCGATAAGAGCGAACGCGCTCTCAAGTGATAGATCAGCGCACCTTGGTCAAATCTTTCACTTCCGCGGCACCATGTTGTTGGCGCGATAGTACACCACGAGCTGGCCGTAGTGCTCGCCGCTGTCCTCGATGACAAATTGGCTTTCGCGCTGTGTTCGCTTCGTGATCGCCGACCATTCGCCCGAGCGGGTTCTTGAAACCGTACTACTAGTGAAGGCGCCGGAGAAAAACCTCGGTGCCGAGGCCAAACGCGGTCAGCGAGTACTTTTCTCAGGTGTACGCAGCCCGCATTCTTCGGCTAGCTGCCTTGTCACCTGGGATCGTGGATCAAGTTGTTCGCGATGGGGGTATGGCGGATCACTCATTGAGTCACGTCATCAGCGATTTGCCCCTGAGCCACCCGAATCGCGTGCGGCCGTCCGCATGATGCTGGTAGAACGGCAGGCCACAAGCCAACGCGAGGCTCGGAGCGCAGACATTGGGGACGCCGTGCGCGATACCTACACATGGGTCACCGAGTACACCAAGACGTTCAACGAACACTGGGTAGAAGAAGGCCGCCCCTCACCCTACGAGTCGTTCCCCCGCTATGACTATCTCGCCATTCTTTTCGAGATCCTCGATGCCACGCGCATCGTCTGGATTGAGAAATCCCGCGATCTGATGGTCTCTTGGGCGTGCGTGGCCTATCTGACCCTGAAAGCCATGACGACTCCTGAATGCGGCGTGCTGTTCCAGACCCAGAAAGAGAACAAGGCCATTCAGCTAGTTAAGTACGCGAAGTGTCTCTATGACCAGCAGCCAGACTTTCTGCGCGAGGCATTTCCCTTGACCAAGCCAGCCAAGGATCAGTCGGCACTCTCGCTGGAATTCACACACGGCGGCTATGCGTTCGACTGAACGATGAGTCGCGGTTTCCGCTTGGGCTTGCAAGGTCAAGACACGCGAACTAGGTACTTCGTCCATTCGAGACCGGGTTTGTCGGAGGGCAAGAAAATACACGCCCGGCTTAACGCTACTGATATCACATCGGTTCGAAGGCTGACAACGTGATCCTGCAACTGCGCTGTGCCGCTCGCGGCAATGATCTGAGCACCCGTGTCAGTCAGAAGGGCGAGATCGTAGGTTCCTTCTTTGCTCCCAATGGGTAAGTCGAGAATCAGGTGCTTGGTCGAGCGATGGACTTCAAGAGGGCGCTGATCCGATTGAGTTGGGTTTTGTCCGCGAGCCATAGAGAGGTCGCGGAGATCCAAAACAGCAGTTTCTGGCGGCTGCACTACATGTCTGGCCAGAAGTCTTAGTGCGAATGTAACGCGTTTAGACCGCTTCAGATGAATCACGGGTCTGCTCAGAAGCTGGGAACCATTGGGATCTGGGCCGGAACCGAGGCTGTCTCGCAGCCTGAGTTCGAGCCGTGGAGCGCACTACAGTGAAGTGACGTCTCTGGGGTGAGACCCCAAACGGTTGTGCTAAGCACTCACGCAGGGGTCTCAGGCCGACATCGTGAACAGTTACTTGGCGGCGCCAACTTCTGGATCGATAATGGCCTGTCGCCCCATGCCACCGTCTGAACCATTGCGCGTCTTCATCTCCTACGCCCGCAAAGACGGAGCCGCGCTCGCCCAGCGCCTGCAACAAGACCTAAGAGACCAGGGCTTTGACGCCTGGCTTGACACCCAGCGCATCAAGGGCGGCGCCACCTGGACCACCGACATCGAGCACGCTCTCGACGAAGCCGAGTACGTCCTGGCGCTGATGACCTCCGGCTCTTACGTTTCCGAAATCTGCCGCGCCGAGCAACTGCGCGCGCTACGCAAAGACAAATGCGTCATCCCCCTCAAAGCGCAACCCGGCGCCGACGTCCCGCTGCACCTCGAAGCCAAGAACTACCGCGAGTTCACCGCTGACAGCCGTTACCCGCAGGCTTTCACCGAACTGCTCGCCGACTTGCACGCGCGCAACGGCGTTGCGCTCAAACCCGAGTTTCGCGAAACCAGCTACGTCACCGTTCCACCTCTGCCGGTCAATTTCGTTGAGCGCCCCGAGGCGCTGGCCGCTCTGCGCGACGCCCTCATCACCGACGACGGCGGCCGTCACATCGCCCTGACCGCGCTGCAGGGCATGGGCGGCATCGGCAAGACGGTGCTGGCCCAGGCCCTCTGCCATGACGAGGTTGTGCAGCAGGCGTTTCCCGATGGCATCGTCTGGATGACGATTGGCAAGGAATCGACCTTCGATTCCCTCACCCGCATGCGCGAGGTCGCTAAGGCTTTGGGCGACGACCTCTCCCTCTACGAAAACGAGCTGGCGGCGAAGAACCAGTACCGTTCGAACATCCGCAGGAAGGCGGCCCTCATCGTGGTCGATGACGTGTGGCGCTCCACCGACCTGGAGCCACTGCGGGCCGAGGGCTCGCCCCGTTCGCGGCTGCTGTTCACCACGCGCGACGCCAGTATCGCGGCAGCGGTTGGCGCTCGCGAACACGTTGCCGACCTGCTCACCGAGGAGCAGTCGCGCGAGGTTCTCGGCCGCTGGTCGCGCACAGAGATTACAGATCTGCCGCCCATCGCTCCCCAACTCATCCACGAATGCGGACGGCTTCCGCTGGCACTTTCCATGGTGGGCGCCATGCTGCGCGGCAAGCCAGCCGCTTACTGGAAGACGGTCCTCGAGTATCTGCGTAACGCCGAACTCGACAAGATCAAGGCCCAGTTTCCCGACTATCCCTACACGGATGTGCTGCGCGCCATCCAGGTGAGTGTGGATTCGCTTGACGAGACCTCGCGCGCTCGTTACCTCGCCCTGGCGGTTTTGCTGGAGGAAATGGCGGCTGCTCCGCCGGTGCAACAGTGCCTGTGGGGAGTGGATGAGAACCAGGCAGCCGAAACTGCGGAACAGTTTGTCAGTCTGTCGTTGGCGCAGCGCGAAGAGCCCGAAGGCAGTATTCGGCTGCACGACCTGCAGCTCGACTTTGTGCGGGCGCAGTGGCCGCGAGAGGAGCGCGAAGCTCTCGAACTCATCCACGGCGCAGTTCGGCTCTCGTCTAATGTCATCGAACAGGATCCCGGCCAGTTTGCCTCTCAGATTGCGGGGCGGCTGTTGCCATATCAGGAGATGCCTGCCATTGACAAATTTACCAAGCGAGTAGCTGAAGGAACCCGAAAGCCTTGGCTGCGATTACTGCGGCCGGCCCTCCATCCGCCAGGGACGCCTCTGATCCGACTCCTGACCGGCCACACAGGCTGTGTCGCAGGCGTGGATTTGAGTCAAGATGGTAGCCTGGCGGTCTCCGCATCTTGGGACAAGACCATAAAAGTGTGGGATGTGGGCACAGGCCGCGAACTCCACACCCTCAAAGGCCACTCTGGTCGAGTCAATGCGGTGGCGGTGACGCGGGACGGGCGGCGGGCTGTGTCAGCTTCGGACGACAATACCTTGAAAGTGTGGGATGTGGAGAGCGGGCGCGCGCTGCATACCCTGCACGGTCACTCCGCCCGGGTAGTTAGCGTAGGGAGGAGTGTTGATGGGAGGCGAGCGGTTTCCGCCTCTTGGGACAAGACGCTGAAGGTGTGGGACATGGAGAGCGGCATCGAAACTGCGCACCCTCACGGGGCACACCGATTATGTCTACGGTGTGGCGTTGAGTGGCGATGGGCGACTGGCGGTCTCAGCATCCGCTGACCGCACACTGAAGGTTTGGGATGTTGAAAGCGGGCGCGAGCTGCGCAGTTTGCTTGGCCATACTGATACTGTGTATGGCATTTCGATGAGTAGAGACGGGCGCCTAGCAGTATCGGCGTCTCGGGACCAGACGCTGCGGGTGTGGGACGTGGAAAGCGGGAGCGGGATCAAGACCCTTTTCGGCTACTCCGGGCCAGTCCTCGGGGTGGCGGTGAGCGCCGACGGCCGTCTAGCTGTCTCTGCTTGCGTCAAGAAGATGCTGATGGTTTGGGCGGTCACTAAGGAGCACAGACCCCCCATCCTCAAAGGCCACGAAGGCGACGTCATTCATCTGGCAGTGAGTCGAGACGAGCGGCTGGCGATCTCTGCCTCTTTAGATCGGACGTTGACCGTGTGGGACTTAGCCGACGGTCGCGCGCTGCGTACACTGGGGGGCCACACTGATTGGGTTCGCAGCGTAGCATTGTGTGGGGATGGTCGATTGGCCGTGTCCGCGTCTGATGACCGGACCCTCAAAGTCTGGGATGTGGAAAGCGGACACGGGCTGCGCACCCTCACGGGGCACACCCATTATGTCTACAGTGTGGCGTTGAGTGTGGATGGGCGATTGGCGGTCTCCGCATCTGCTGACTCCACACTTAAGGTCTGGGACGTGGAAAGTGGGCGCGTGCTGCACACCCTCACGGGACACACCGATCCCGTATTTGACGTGGCGTTAAGCGGTGACCGGCGGCTGGCGATATCCGCCTCTTGGGACAAAGCCCTAAAGGTGTGGGATGTGGTGAGCGGCCAGGAGCTACGCACTCTACAAGGCCACTCTGATAAGGTTCGTCGCGTGGTGTTGAGTGGGGATGGTACGTTAGCTGTCTCAACTTCTAGTGACTGGACGCTGAAAGTCTGGGATGTCGCCAGCGGGCGTGAGTTGCACACCCTCAAGGGGCATTCTGGGACTGTCTATCGGGTGGCGTTGAGCGGGGACGAGCGGTTTGTGATCTCAGCTTCTGAGGACAACACGCTCAAGGTTTGGGAATTGGCGAGTGGGCGCGAGCTGCGCACACTCCGGGGCCACTCGGGTGAGGTCTACGCGGTCGCGATGACGATGGACGGGAAGCGAGCGGTTTCCGCTTCGGATGACAAAACCCTGAAGGTGTGGAAGCTGGAAACGGGAGAAGTCCTGGCCACCTTCACCTGCGACAGCGGCGCGAATTGTTGCGCAATTTCCGACGCTCTCAAGCTCATCGTTGCCGGCGACGCCGGCGGCCACGTGCACTTCCTCCGCCTCGAAGAGCCGAAAGCGAAGGGCTGAGCAGCGTCAAACCCCAATCCCTAATTTGGGAGTGATGGGAGTCGGACCAGGAGTTGGGAACTGTCTTGGCTGCTCTTCCGAGTTGATACAGCCTCAAAATGGCCGCCCCTCCTATGAGTTCATTGAACATTGAGCATCTAAGGATAATCGACCCCTTGTAATCTTCCTCGATAGAAAGAAGCTACGAGCGTATTGCCGCGACGAAAGATGGCAGTCAACGAGTCAACGCAATCAGGGTCATAATTGGGTTGGCCACTGAGTGTCTCATTACGATTTTCGCACGCACCCGCGTGCGTCAATCCTAAACTGAGAGCATGTGTGTCTTCAGTTCCTGCGAAGCGACGAATCTGAGAAAAGCGCAAGGTGATTTTGTCGCAGAAACCGCGAATACTCACGAACTAAGTCAGGTCTAATTCGAAATAGTTCAGTGTATGTGCTGTCGGACGGATTGAAAGCAAGGTTGACGCCACTGGCATTAATTTGCCTGCTGAGCGCAGCAAAGTACGATATTGTCGGTCGCTGAGCCGGTAAAAGCACAAACACAAGAAAAAGAAGAACGATAATCGGCGTGCTTACGGAGCGACTAAGAAACGGTCTGCGGGACAAGGAGAAGGAGGAGACAATCGCGATAATAGAAGCCCAGAAGATCAGGACTGGCAATCGATACCGAATTGCCGAGGCTTCTTCAACTCCGCACTTGATGCGACATAACGAAGTAATGGCAGCTGTCGCGAGGATGAACAACACCAAGTACATAAAGAATGCGTTACTCTTGCGGAAAGCCTTCGAGCTAGTGCGCAAGTAAATGAGGATCCCGGCTGTCGTGCCTAATAGGATTGTGCAAGCGAGCAGACCGGGAAAACGTATCGTTGTCGAATGTATAACGCTCACCAAGAACATTGAAGTAAATGCTGCCACCGGCCGTTGCTGAGCCACCGAAAGCCACGGCCTGGCGCTATCATCTGGTGAAACGTACCCGAGAAAGTACAGCAGCCAAGTGGCGATGCCGGCAATAGCGATTGCCCAAATCGTTATCTTGTGTGGTCGCTCGACGGCACAGATAAGCACCAGAACCGGCCATACCAACAGCCCACAGCCAAGCGAGAGTGTCGCACATACCGCCGTAACGATTCCGACACTCAAAGAACTCCATCGGTTATCGGGCACGGAACAATGATGAAGCGTGAGAAAATAGAGGCTGAGGCAGCCAGGAAAGCCAGCGGGAACTGAACTTGAAAAGGGAACATGAGATTTTCGATCTGGGATGCGGAAAACATCATGCCGAATACCAGCGCTGCATACGACAGCTTTGAGGCTAAATCGCTCTTTAATATTCTCGAGAATGCAAAGCATAGCAGGAGGCCCTCTCCCGCCAAAAGCAGTGAGCTGCAGAGGATAGTGAATAAACCGCGAAAGTGATCTAGCTTGAGATCAGCCCAAAAAATAAGGCGCGGTAAAACAAGTCTATGCTCACTATGTTGCGCCCACAGATGGCTTAAGCCTATTTTATGGCTCTTGTATAAAGCCATATCCCGGACAAACCACCACATGTCTCCGTAAGGGACAGGACAGTAAACACGATAGGCGGCGATAAGGCTCGTAACGATGATATATGAGCTTACGACACAGGCCAATAAGGCCGTTGTGAGGCTCAGCTTGTATGCGAACGTGGATGATCCAACTCTTGAGAGGGCAGTTCTTGGATGCGGAGCGGAAAGTAATTCGAAAACCGGTAAGGCTGTATGCTTTGAAAAATGAGGCTTGAATCCCTTCTTGCTGATCTTAACTGTTCTAGTTTCAACTTGATCTGACATTTGCTAAACTCGCGCGACCAGCGCGGAGGAGAATGTCAGATGAGCACCGAAGAGAAAATCATCAAGAACAAAGTGGGTCTGCTGAAGCTGGCCGAGATGCTAGGCAGCGTCTCGGAGGCTTGCAAAGTGATGGGCTATTCCCGCGACAGCTTTTATCGCTTCAAGGAGTTGTACGAGACGGGTGGCGAGATGGCGTTGCGCGAGATCAGCCGACGCAAACCCTGCCCCAAGAATCGGGTCGAAGAGCACATCGAAAAGGCAGTGCTGGAGATCGCCTTGGAAAAGCCGGCCTTCGGCCAGGTACGAGTGGCCAACGAGCTGACCCAGCGCGGTCTGTTCGTTTCTCCCACCGGGGTGCGCAGCGTCTGGCTGCGGCATGATCTGGAGACCTTTCGTAAGCGGCTCAAGGCTCTGGAAGCCAAAGCCGCTCAGGAACATCTGGTCCTCACCGAGGAGCAGCTTCGCGCTCTGGAACGGGCTCGCGAAGAGAAAGAAGCGCACGGCGAGATCGAAACCGCGCATCCTGGCTACCTGGGTACGCAAGATACCTATTACGTGGGCACCATCAAGAGTGTAGGTCGCATCTATCAGCAGACCTTCCTCGATACCTATAGCAAGGTAGCCTTCGTCAAGCTCTATGACCGCAAGAATGCGCTGGTGGCCGCCGACCTGCTCAACGACCGAGTGCTGCCCTTGTTCGAAGAGCATGACATCCCGCTGCTGCGTGTGCTTACCGATCGGGGCACGGAGTACTGCGGGCAGCGTGAACATCACGAGTACGAGCTGTACCTGGCGGTGGAGAACATCGACCACAGCCGCACCAAAGCTCGCCATCCGCAGACCAATGGCATCTGCGAACGCTTCCATCGCACCATCCAGGAAGAGTTCTACGCCACAGCCTTTCGCAAGAAGCTTTATCACAGCCTGGAGGAGCTGCAAGCCGATCTGGATCTGTGGCTCGACGAGTACAATCGGACACGCCCGCATTCCGGCAAATACTGCTATGGCAAGACGCCGATGCAGACCTTCTTGGATTCTTTGCCGCTGGCCAGGGAGAAAATGCTGGACTCGTTCGTGAACGCAGCGCCGGCGCCGGAGCGGAGCCCCGAACAGCGCAGCGCAGGCGCCGGCGCGTCCCCGGCGACCGCCGCTTGACCTTAATCAGAGTGTCAGATCAAGTATGAGCTATTACATCTTAACCGTTCGGTCGCCGACGGCGAGAGGCAATTCCGACGGGGTGTTTCCCAAGAACACTCCATCCACTTCGATGTCCGCTCCAGCTGGCGTTGAAGTGATCGACACCGTCGACAAGCTCGGCGCGGCTGCCAGAGGCTGGGTGGCAGGCGTTCCAAATCTGATCCTCAAAAGATCAGCAACCTCTGCGCTTGCCAAAGAGAAGTTAATTCCAGTCACATCTGAGTCGACCAGCTTCATAGTGTTCACACCCACAACTTCTCCAGATGTGTTCAGCAAAGGACCACCAGAATTCCCGGGATTCAAGGCTGTATCCGTTTGTATCCACGTGCCATGATTACCATGTCGGACGCCGCTCACCACCCCCTTTGTAACGCTGTTCGTTAGCTGATCGCTCACGGGAGAGCCGATGGCGATCACATCGGCTCCTGGATTCGGCGGCGTGGTCTGAAGCCGCAGCACCGGGTAATTTGTGCCAGCAACCTTAACGAAAGCGAGGTCGCGATCTTCATCGGCATAAATCGTTGAGCTCTGTAGTGAGGTTCATTTGCCAGCGTAATTTTGACAGAGCTCTCGTTTTGCACTACATGCGCATTAGTGACGATCAGGCCATCCGAGGTAACAAAAAAGCCGCTGCCCGCCTTACTTGAACCAGAGATTCGAACGACTGCTGGCATGGCATTGTGAACAGTATTTTCGACGGACGTTGCCCCTACCGCAGTGCTTGTTTGCACAACAGAAGACTCTTTCGGTTCGCCGCTTCCGACGAAGTCCTGCACTGCATCGAGACGAATTGTGAATTGAGTCGACGTGACCAGGTAATAGTCGTAGAGATTGTTACCATAGAGGTTCTTCCAGTGGATCGGTCCGGTAGTGAGGTCGAAGGTCTTTGGAACGAAACCCGCTTTCGTGAGGCGCAATTGAATCGGTTCTATGCCGTGGCCACTGAACGCAGAATGTTTGGACCCGAAATAGTAACCCGGAACTTTCAGAAAGCAGGGAGTCGTACAGACGAGGCTTCCGTTCTCTTCCACTTGTGCACCGGAAGGAATGGTTTCAATTTTCACTTCCTTTGTGCCGGCAGAAAGGCGGATGGGAAGGAAGACACACAATAAGATCAGTGCCACTTTGAGCCGTGACATGGCGCACCTCACAGCTTTGCAACCTAAGTATCGTCATTATGTGAAGCGCCGAATTCCGAAAGCAAGAGAAATCCGCTAAGTCCCACGCTTGGTTCCCGTGATGACATTTTCAATGTATGTACTACATAGTAATATCCATTTATTTTTGGTCATATACCATAAAGTTACGAGGGCAGTTTTGGGGGCCGCTATCTCCTATCCCCTGAGTGGTTTGACCCCTGTTTTCGACGGCTGGTAACATCCGCCGTTGATTTCCTCGAGGATCCCGCGCGGTGTTCTGCCACATTGCAGGTCAATCCGCTCGATCAACCGAAAAGCCGACATTTCTGCCCGACCCGCCAGAGCTCAACTGTGGCCCGGCTTACTTCTGTGCGTTCGGCCCAGCGCTTTTTTTCATCATCTCCGAGATCCGCTTCCGAGCCGCCGCCGACATCGTCAGCTAATTTGTTCGCGCTTCCCAGAGGCTTGCCCGACGTTTACCCCTACCGCCTATGCCCTCCAGAGCTTGGATCGCGGCATCGAGCCGGCTGCGCTTTTGTTTAGGCTGTTGGACAATCTCGTTCATGCTGTTACTCGCTTGCCTCGGCTTTCAGATCACTCACCAGCCGCTGAAACGCCGCCTGGTACGAGTTGTGGTCCTTCCAGTTGCTGAAGTCAGGGATGAAGTACTCGCGTATCTCGCGGGCCGAGTCCTTGCCGGTATCGCCGTCGAAGACCTCCAAACCCCCAGCGTCTCAAACAGCACCGAACGGTAAACGTCAGAGGAAGCACATGGTTGACGAGCTTTGTGTCTGATCTTGTCGTTGTCTGGCGCTACTGCAACTTCGCGTACTCGGCTTTGGCTTGCTTGTAGACGGGAATGTCGGGATCGGCGTCTTTCCAGAGGGTGAGGAAGTCTTGGTATGACTTGCGTGCCGCAGCCTTGTCGCCCATCATTGCCTGAGCGCGGCCAAGCTGCAAGTGCGCCAGTGCGCCATGTACCTTCAGCCTAACGATGCCGGGATGATCACAGACCTTTCGGAATTCGGCTGCTGCCTGCTGCCCCAGTCCCAATTTCAGGTATGCGAGACCACGCACGTAGGCCGGGTAGACGCCGGTGGGAGGCAAGTCCAGGCCCCCTAGTTCGTGGAGCGTTGCAACCTGCAAAATCTCAATCGCCCGACCTGGGTGGTTCAACGCCAGCTCGATTTCCGCCCGGATGGTTGGAAGTGTGTAGGTCTGCGCCATCGTGTCTAAGGGGGATTCCTTATTCATGTGGTCAACCAAGTTCTGTGCCCGCGCTACTTCGCCGACAAGTGCCAGTGTCAATGCGACCGTTGCTTCTATAGCCCCATTGTTCCCAAGATTCAGCGCCAAAGTCTCTTCCGCCGCTCGTCGCGCAAGACCTATCTTGCCAATCTCGGCTTCACCAGGGGCATGAGCAATCTTCATGATTGGCAACAGTTCCCGTCTCCCCGCCCGTGTGGCCGACTCTTCTGCTCGTCGAGATAACTCGCGTGCCTTGCTGAGCTGGCCATGATAGAGCTCATTGGCAGACTGACTTTGGAGCTGAAAAGGCTCAACGTCCGGCCTGCCCATCGCCCACGCGTCCTGTTCCTTCATCGAGGTAGTGTCACGCTGGAGAAAGGCAAGGTAATACCGCATCTGCCTAATGGGAGCCGCTTTGTTGCCCGCTTGTACCTCATTAAGCACTTCTGCCTCGTGCAAAGCAGCTTTGGCGTCCTCCAGCCGGTTCATACCCATATAGCAATAGATGAGCTGTTTATAACTTCCAAAATCAGGCCTTAGCCGAACGAATTCCCGGACCTCAACGAGAGCCTTCTCATACTGTCCCAGGACCATGTAGGCAGTCGCGAGCGAGCTGTGCGGAAAGTAATCGCTAGGATAGTTCCGTATCCACTCTGTGTAGGTCCGAATGGACTTCTCCGTTTCGCCGGTGACTCCACCGTAGTAGGTTGACTCGATTCTGAAGCGCTCCCGCGGGCTCACCCGGTTGCGCAATTCGTAGGCTTTCATGAGGTACCGGTTTTTTAAGTCGACATCATACTCGTATGCACTTCCTAGCGACGCGTAGGCGATGGCAAAGTTCGGATCCAGTTCAACTGCGCGCTTAAAGTAAGGAAGGGCAGCATCATCGTTATTTTCAACTTGGCCCCGTGTGTAAGCCTGCAAGGCTTCCAGCGACGAAGTCGTGACCTCTTCCAGTGGCTGATTGAACTTCTGCACTGAGGCTAAGGATTCGCCCAGTTTTTCGCGCACCCGGGTGGCCACCTCGCTCACGGCCTGCAGCACATGGTTGCGGTTCTCCGCCTCCGCCTCGGCACTCGCCAGCGTGTCGCCTGTCTGGCAGTTGAGGGCCTTCAACCCGATAAGGTAATGATCTCCCAGAGCGGCAATCGTCCCAGCCAGCAGCCCCTTGCTACTTGTACGGAGGCAAACCTGTTGCGCTACTTCCCGCGTCAACCGCTCACTCGCCGGGCGGTTCATGAGCTTCAGCGTTTTCCTGATTTTGTCGTCGGAGAGCACATTCAGAAATGGCGACTGCTCCAACTGGATCGACAGCGCCTGCTTCAGCGTACCAACAAAGACTGGATCGCCAGTTGAGTTGGCAAAGTCGGCGAGCACGATGGTGTCTTTTTCAGTGAGCTTGACGGGTTTGTGGGAGTGCCAATACAACACTCCGGCAACGAGCGCGACGCAGATGACTGTGGCAGCTACCAGCCATTTCCACTGCGAAGGCATGGGGAGTTTGCCGCTGTCAGATTCCCTGGGCTGATCAGCTAAGGATTGCAGATCGGCGTGCATTTCTGCGGCGCTCTGGTAGCGCAGTTCACGGTCTTTTTCGATTGCCCGGTTGATGATCTGTTCCACCTTTGGCGGTATTGCGGAGTTTCGCTCGCCAACCGGAGCAGGAGTCTGGTTCAGGATAGCTTCGCGAACAAGTGCTGCTGTGTCGCCGCTGAATGCCCGCTGCCCGGTGGCCATCTCGTAGATAACCAGGCCGAAGGAAAACAGATCGGTACGCGCATCCACCTTCTCGCCGCGAACCTGCTCCGGCGACATGTAGCCGGCAGTGCCCATGGCCACACCGGTACGGGTAAGGGTGGCGTCCACGGGTGCAGAGAGCTGGTGGAAGCACCGGGCTTCAGCCCGGTGATCTGGCCCCGCCTTTAAATCGGGCTTTAGCCCAGGCCGGGGCTGAAGCCCCATTCCTCCATCGTCCTCATTCGCCGGGCTAAAGCCCGGCGCTTCCACCGTCAACTTCGCCACCCCAAAATCCAGAATCTTGACCAGGCCGCGTTCTGTCAGAAAGATGTTGGCCGGCTTGATGTCACGGTGGATGATGCCGCGCTCATGTGCGGCCTGAAGGCCGGCAGCTATCTGCGTCCCGACATCCAGCAATTGCTCGAGCGGGAAGGCCTGCGGGCAGGAGCCATCGGAGCCGGATCGCGCAAGAGCGAGCGACGCTAGGTGCTCCCTCAGGGTTTGCCCTTCCAGCAACTGCATCACGATGAAAGGCTGGCCCTGGTGCTCGCCGAATTCGTAGATGGAGCAGATATTGGGATGGTCCAGAGCCGAGGCAGCGCGCGCCTCGCGTTCAAAACGCTCCAGCGCCTTAGGGTCGTCGCCCAGCTCTTCCGGCAGGAATTTCAGTGCTACGGCTCGCCCCAGCTTGAGGTCTTCCGCCCGGTACACCACCCCCATGCCGCCGCCGCCCACGATCTCCAGCACGCGATAGTGGGAGACCGTTTTGCCGGTCAGGCTTGCAGTCTCCCGGAGGGTGCCCCGTCCAAGCCTCTTTTGCTTGGGCGGGGATTTTGTTCGAATCGGAAGAATCATCCGCAGCGGGTGCCACCCGCTCCACCGGCTGCATCAACCGATAGCCACGTCGTGCCAGCGTCTCGATGTACTTCGGATCCACCGCCGAGTCGCCGAGCGCTCTGCGCAACTTCTTGATTGCCGCAGTGATGCTCTTGTCGAACTCCACCACCGTGTCATTCGGCCAAAGCTTCTTCTGGATTTCCTCGCGGGTCGCAATCTGGCCGCCACGCTCCGCCAATATCAGCAGCAGTCGGAGGGGCTGTTCCTGCAACAGGATGGTCCGCTCGCCTTGGCGCAACTCTCCCGCTCGCAGGTCGAGTTCGAAGTCTCCGAAGCGCACGCGATCTGGCAGCGTGTCTCTCATGGCGGAAATTTCTGGGAGCGAATTGGCAGAGTTTACTACCCGGCATAGCCAATTCCTAGCATTGTTCCCCGGAATAACCGCAAATTCAACCCTCAGTCACACCAGGAGGGCGGAACACGCTTAGCGAAAAGCAGCGAAATAAGAGACTTACGCAGGTCACTCACAGATCGCTGAGAAATCGCCGTCAGGCCGTTGTCGCAACTAGCCGATTCGCACACACTGCGCGCCAGGGCAGCACAAGCTGGGGTGAATCGTGAAAACGCAGGCGAGCGAGACACTCAAGCTCGCTAACTCCGCAGCCACTGTGCTGCTGACGCCCACTCGGGCGGGAGCACAGCTCCCGCCAAGAAATCGGTATCAGCTCAACAAAACCATAAGGAGGCGACATGAAAACCGCAACGAAATCGAACGATGACCGTGTGAAATCCCGCACCTGGATGCGGATCACCGTAATGAGTCTATGTGCCACGCCAGCATTGGCGGTTGCGATCCAATCGGCGCAGGCCCAAACCTACCAAGTGATTCACAACTTCACCGGCGCGGATGGGGCGACGCCGTATTCTTTGACGATAGATCGAGGCGGAAGTCTCTATGGCACGACTTATGCGGGCGGGCAAGCCGATGCCGGCACCGTCTACAAACTGACCCCCAAGAACTCAGGTTGGGTTTTCAGTTCACTTTACAGCTTTAGTGGAGGCGCCGACGGAGCCAATCCTGGTGCAACTGTAAAGATCGGCCCCGACGGGGCCCCGTATGGCACCACGGTCGGAGGAGGAGACAGAGGTCAGGGCACAGTTTTCAAGCTCAGACCCCCAGCCACAGCCTGCAAGACCGCGCTCTGCCCTTGGACGGAGACCGTGCTTCACCGCTTCAGCGGAAGCCCCGACGGAAGCAATCCCTTTGCTGCTGTCGCCTTCGACAACGCCGGAAACCTCTACAGCACCACCTTGTTTGGTGGCTCCTTCGATAACGGGACAGTTTTCAAGCTGACACCCTCAGGCGGCGGCTGGACGGATAGCGTTCTTTACTCCTTCCAGGGAGGCAATGGGACAGGTCCCTATGCCGAAGTGATCTTCGACAGCGTCGGAAACCTCTACAGCACCACCTATTCTGAAGGCTCCGGCAATAACGGGACAGTCTTCAGGCTGACACCCTCGGGCGGCGGCTGGACAGAGAATAATGTCTACGATTTTCAAGGTGGCAACGACGGAGGTGTGCTTTTTGCCGGCCTGATCTCTGACCCGTCGGGTAATTTATATGGCGCGACACTCTGCTACGGCTCAGGTGGCGGCGGCACGGTTTTCCAGTTGACGCCCTCGGGTGGGAGTTGGACGTTCAGCTTGCTGCACAGCTTCACTTGGAACGGCACCTGCGGAAATCTTCCCGGGCCCTGGTACAGCCTCTCTATGGATCAAGCTGGCAATCTGTATGGCACGACCCAGGAGGGCGGCGCTAATGGAGTCGGCACTGTTTTCAAATTGGCGCCATCGGGCGGCGGCTGGACATATACCGACCTTCACGACTTTACGGGTGGCAGCGGCGGCTATGGACCGGGCACCAACGTTGTCTTTGACAGCCAAGGCAATCTTTACGGTACGGCGCAATTTAGTACAGGGAACTGCAACGGCCAACTCGGCTGCGGCCTGGTCTGGGAGGTCACGCCCTGACTGAAATTCTGCGGGTACGCATCGGCCGGCATCCTCGGATGGGTGTCGGCCTCTTTATCGCACAGCGAGATTGCTCCCTTGGGAACCAGTGGTGGTTCTCCTCAAAGCTCTCATCCCACAGTCTGACGACTACAACTCCTGATTCGTCGGCTAGTAGGATCGTTGTCGCAAGGGCGCCATCATGCTAACAACCTAGCCGCTTGAGCGCTTGACTCTATGAATGCCGGGCGACCCACGCACCAGCAGGAGTAAGGTCTGGGAGGCGCTGGATCCCGATGCACAGTGCCCGGGCGGCCTACCCCATCTCGCGCGCGATCTTGTCCCAGGACCAACCCTGCGCCCGGAACTCAGCCACCCTCGCGGCAGCCACGGGCCGACCCGCGCGCAGGATGCACTTCCCCTGGGCGCGCGCCATGGCCATGCCCGAGCGGGAGTCTACCCCTAGAGATTCGGCAATAAGGGCTCCTTCGACGTGCCGGACCTCCGCGTCCGGTCTTTTCTGGGACGCATGATCTAAAGGATGGATCCGTGGACGCCTGGCCCTTTATCTTTCAAACGATCACCTCTGGGATCTGAACATCATCCAGCCCTTAAGTCTGTGAGAAACGGTGCCGTCCCTACGGGACTCAGATGATTTTTCCCAATCTACCCTGCGCTCCGCTTCGCTGCGTGCTGAGCTAAGCTGACTCAGCACCTACGGCGCCGATTCATCTGGGTCGCGTATTCCCTACCAAACAATAAGCTTAGTTCTCACTCAGACCCTTAAGCCAGGCCGGGACAACATAGCCCTAATGGCGTTTACCGCGAAGAGCTGCTTCCCTCCTATTCTTCCGGCTGACGAGTTGCCGACACTTGTCGCTACAGGTCTTGGTGTGTGCTCGACGTGCGCCTTTGCCAACCTGGAAGTACTCTCCGCAACCGGCACACGTTTGAAGCTGATAACCCTCGGTCACGGCGCGGGCAAACTGAAGCCAAATAGCCGCGAGCAGATTCGTCGGCTCGAAAATGATCCGCTGATGATGGTCAGGCTTGGCTTTTCCCTCGTCGTTCCGCGGCCCCGGACACCATACGAATCTGGGGACGATTGACAAAAAGTCATCGTCGGTAGGATCAGCGATCCGCCTATTGATTTCTGCTTGTAGCAGGTACATTGCGGGTCTGATTACGTCTAGCGGCTTGAAACGGTCGAGCAGGTGCTTGTTGTAATGCGGGCTCGCTATCAACGTCTCTGTCCAGGGAAGCCCGTATTCTACTGTGTTTCGACGCGTCCAAACGATCACCCCCTCCAGGTCTCGCTTGCGAGCAGCCTTCACGGCCCTCCAGATTGCAACTAGGATCCGCATCCTTTGAATCTCGCCCTTCCATTTGCGAAGCGAACTCCCGTGCAACTGCGATGTGCGATAGGTCCCGGCCGGCCGTCGAACAGCCGTGGCTGGGCTGTATCGGTTAGAAAGGTCGCCGTATCGATTAGCGAATGGTTGAATGCTCGCAGGCGTCAGTTTGAGATCGGCGAACTTCTCGAACAAGTGGTCATCCACTAGCGGGACATACCGGACGACGTTTCCTTTGTGGGTGGCAGAATCCAAACTGGCCACGAGGCGCAGCTCTGAAGCGAGTCCCTGCACCCACTCATAGCCTTGCTCTTCGCGTTGCCAGTGGAAGACGAACGGATTCGGGCTAACAGGTACTGTCACAGTTAGTCACACTTTCACTTCTAGATTTTACCACTCCAAACCATTAGGGTTTCTTAAGTGGACGCGGTAATGGATACGCGTTAATCGGATCCCTAAAGGAAGGTGAACAATATGGACAACACTGAAGTCGAATACCTGTGGAGCAAACTTGAAGAACTGAAACTGCAGAACCGCCATGATCTTGGATTCTGCTTTAGCAAGTTGCAGTCACAATACAGCGACACCAAGGGCGATGTGGTGTCGGTACTCGGGTACAACGATTTCGAGGGTGCGCTTCGGGAGCGCGGCTACGATCCAGAAGCGGTGTGCAAGTACATCAACGACTACGAAGAGCACAACCTCTCTGATGAGCTACTGAAAGCCGAGCAGGCTTGTAAACGCGCCGCTCGTATACGCAACAAACAGCGGTCCGGCGGGGTACGTGCGCGCCGTACCGCAGCGAGCTGTCTGCCACTGCCCATGCAGCAAGTAGCCGCGACGCTGCCTGTCGACGACAGCGTGGAGGGGCAGGAGCGCCTTCACCGACTGGAGGACCCGCGCAGCGAATAACATCCTTCTCGAGGCAAGGGGAGGACAACCCTAACGGTTCACGGAGCATGGCGGTGACCCTCCCCACCGCCCAAAGTTGGGGTGGGGTGCTGAGCCAAGGAGGGCCAGGTCTTGGCATGATCTCAGCGCCTTGTTGGAGGCCACAAGACAATGCACCAGCCTGGGTAGCTTCTCGCTGGCGGAGGCACGGCAGATTAACTATTTGGTAATCAAGCGATGTGGAAGTTTACTTAGTTGGCAAAATGGGCCTAAGTCTCGACGTTTCAGCTAACTAAGCCCTTTGTTACCTATTAGTGAGGGGCAAGTTCGCTGCGCCGGCTGGAAAAACTGACCACCCTCGGTGGTTCCAATCCAACGACATGTTTGCCTCCACTCGCTAGAAAGGACGGATCACTGATGTTAGAGGGAACAAGGGTCAAGCCGGAGTTGGCGCTTACTGCAGGTCAGTGGGAATACATCGACTGTCATTGCATTGTGCGATTCAGTGGCGGGGGCGGTGTAACCATCACTTACGAATGCGCTGCCTGCGGCAACACTAATTTGCGATTCATCCACGCGCTAGAGCACCTTGAGAACAAGAGACAGATTGCCGTTGGGGTTGAGTGCGCCCGCATGCTGATGGAGGGCTCCGAGATCCCGGTGCTTGCTGAGAACGAAACAAAGCGCAAGGAGCGTTGGCGGCGCGAGAAGTACCATACGCCGGGGCGCTGCTCCACCACGCTTGATGACCTGATTGAGCGGGGGAAGCTATGAGCCTCCTTCATGGCGTGCATGAGGTTCGTCTGCTCCGTCCTACGGGCGTGGCGGTGGGTTACTTCGACAATTGGGAAGATGCGCTGCAGGCGGTAGAGCACGAGCCGTCGCAGTACAAGGCAGCGTATTTTACGTTGAACCCTATCAAGTTGCCGGCGGGGATTCCGCTCAATCCCCAAGCGCTCACGCCATCACGGAACGCGGCAGGCGCAGCTGATATCGCCCGCCGCACATGGCTGCTTGTCGACCTTGACCCACCTCGGCCCACTGGCATGAACAGCACAAAGACCGAGAAGCAGGCCGCTCGTGAGCAAGCGGATCGGGTCCGCGAATATCTCACCAGCCGGAACTGGCCGGAGCCGATGGTGTGTGACTCCGGGAACGGTTGGCACTTGCTCTACCGCATTGATCTTCCCAATGACGACAGTACAACAGACTTGGTGCGAGGTATCCTCGCACGCCTGCATCAGCTTTTTCCAATGGTCGACGCCGGCAACTTCGATGCGCCGCGGTTGTGCAAACTCTACGGCTCCTGGGCACGTAAAGGTGAGCACTCCGACGAGCGGCCGTGGCGACGTTCTGCGATAGTCGAGGAAGGAACCGATGTCATCGTCACCGAGCAACAGATCCGGGCCTTGGTGCCGACGCCGGCATCGAGTGCTCAGGCAACAGCAAAGAAAGTCGACGACGTGAAGCTGGCGAGCTTGCTGGGCTTCCTCGACTACTACGGCGTACCTCTGCGGTCGCGGCCACGAGAGGTCACCGGCGGTTGGCAAGTCGAGGTTGAGTGCCCGTGGAGTGCAGAGCACAGCGACGAAGCGCGGCGCGATACGGTCGTAAGCTTTATCGCCGGCCTTGGCAATGGCTTCAAGTGTTTTCACTCACATTGCGCCCATAGGCATTGGCGTGAGTTACGTGCGGAGCTGGAGCGGCGCAACCCTGGCTTGGCGCCGTACTATGGCAAGCTGCCGCCGATGACGCACAGTGATATTGCCCGTACCTTCGTCGAGTCTCACGATGACTTCGTCCGCGTCTATGATCACGAGAACCTGACCGGCGTATGGATTCCTGGCAAGCGTTGGGCGCTCGGAGACCCTGGCGATGCGTTGCTGAGAATGGCCATTCGGCGTTACTTGGACGAACTACACGGCCGCTACAGCCCGCCCGAACCCGGACAGAGGGACCCACGCCGGGCGCTGAAGCAAGCCGCCTTTGTCAGCGGCGTTCTCGCTGAAGTGAAGCCGTGGCTCCCGCCGAAGTTGAGCCGGGACTTCGATGCCGACCCCACTATCCTGCCGCTGCAGAATGGCAAGGTTGCAGACCTGCTAGCGGGACTGATCCGCGATATGGAGCGGGAGGACTGTCAGACCCAGCGGCTTCCAATAATGCCTGTCGATATCGCCACCCCACGCTGGGACCGTTTTCTCCGCGAGATTACGTGTGGCGATGATGAACTTGCCGCGTACATTCAGCGGCTGATGGCGCTTCGCATTACCGGAAGGGCGCTGCACCTGCTGATCTTCTTTTACGGGCGCGGCCGCAACGGCAAAGGGGTGGCGCTTCGGCTGGTGGAGAAGATCCTTGGCCGCGAGCTATTCGCCGTTTCCTTGAGGCCAGACGATGTGGAGTATCACCGTGGCTCTGAGGACCGCAATAAGCGCCTCATGGGCCGGCTCAGGGGTAAGCGGCTTGCCTACACCGGCGAGACCGTAAGCGGTCACCTGGACTGGACGCTGCTCAAGACCCTCACCGGCGGTGACACGCTCGCCGGGGCTGAGCTTTACAAGAACACAGAAGGATTCCAGCCGTCACACACGCTGATACTCACGACTAATGACCGGCCGAAGTTACCGCCTACGGTGGCATTCAAAGAACGGCTCCGGTTTGTTCCGTTCAATGGGGACTTCAGCAAGTCCAAAGACTTCACGCTCGAAGATGATCTTGCCCGGGAGATGCCAGGCATCTTGTGGCAGCTGATCAGGACCGCGCCCGCCGTGCTTGCGAACGGTGACGATCCGCCCTCAGCAGTACGTGAAGCGACCGATGACATCATGGAGGAGAACGATACAGCCCGCCCATTCATCGAAGCCTGCCTTGTCGATGACGCGGACGCTGTGACGCCCCTACCTGAGGTAGAAGTGGCCGCCAGGAAGTGGATTGGCGGGATTGTGCTTCCGGGAGACGCCCAGTTCGACAGGATCATTCAGGGGGTCAAAGCGAAATGGGACTATGGGCGTAGACGTGTAGCTGGCCGGGCCAACCCCGTGCGTGGTCTGGTCGGCGTACGCCTGCGGCCCTCATCGTGATCCTGTGCCACTTGTGCCAGGCACAGCCTATTGTTTGGGTTTAGGAAAATAAGTAATTAGATATGTGCAACATACGGCGTAATCAATGGAAACCGGTGGCACTGTGCCACCTATCCCGATGAGGCGAGACATGGCTACACGCTTTGATAACCGAATTAACAGGCGCTCTCCCGAGGAGAGCCCACCTACCATCCGCAAGGTTCCGGCCAGCAGCGTCCTCTATGGCGAGAATTAGCCGCAATGGGCGGACGGTCTTTGCTGCGTTCAACGGCGAGGTACTGGTCTGTATAGCTGCCACGGCTTTGGAAGCGCGGCGCCGGTATCGTGAACTCATGAGGGCGAGGGGGGAGGGGCTAGAATGTTGAAAGCAAAGGCTAAAAAGACCGCCGCAATCCATTTTGATACATAGACGGGAAATATCCCATTTTTCATATTTATTTACAGGAAAGCGCTTAGCAAAATTCGAAGACATGAGGGTGAGGGGAGGCACCCGGTCGAGGGAGCGTTCCGTGGAATACGAACGGCTGATAAGCGATGTTGAGGCCGCACAGTTCTTGGGCGGGCTTCACGTAAAAACGGTACAGCGCATGGCAAGGCGCGGAGAGCTTCCCGCTTATCGCGTCGGGAGATACTGGCGCTACCGGGCGAGTGAACTGGACCAATGGCTGAGAGTACAATCACAATACCCGAATGCGTCCGTTTCTCTCACGAAGGGAAGGACACAATGAGAAGAACGGTCAGTTATCAACAGGGATGTTTGTATCGGGAGAAACGCAAGGCGGGTCCGTCTGTTTGGGTGTTCCGTTTCCGGGATGGGCGGTCCCACCGCAAGGTCGTCGTCGGTTCGATCGAGAACCTCAGAACGAAGGCCGAAGCGACAAAGGCTTGCGAGTCTCTCCGCTCAACAATCAATCGGGACGCTGGATCGCCGCTGAATGTGGCGGAACTAGCGGAACTAGTGGACCATTACACGGAAAAAGAACTGAATGACGACGGAGCAAAAGCGCATTCCACGCGGGAGATGTACGGCAGCTATATCCGCTGTTGGATTCTACCCGAGTGGGGCGAATTTGCGCTTTGCGACGTTCGGACAGTGGCCGTCGAGGAATGGCTGAGAGCGTTGCCTTTGGCGAACGCTAGCCGGGCGAAAATCAGGAACATCATGCACGCGCTCTACAATCACGCGATGCGGTACGAGTGGCTGGACAAAAATCCCATCTCACTGGTACGCCAGTCTGCCAAGCGTGAGCGTGTGCCCGATGTTTTGACGGTGGGTGAGATTGCCGCCCTTCTGACGCAACTGCGAGAGCCATGCAAGACAGCGGTGTTCTTGGCATTTTCCACCGGGCTGCGAGTCTCTGAGCTGTTGGGCTTGAAGTGGGAAGACGTACACTTTGACACGATGGAGATCCGGCTATCCCGGGCCATCGTCGACCAAGTCATCGGACCTCTCAAGACCGACGCCAGTGATAAGCCCGTGCCGATGGACACCGCACTCGCTAATGTGCTGATGGAGTGGCGGGGGATCTGCCCGTTCAACCAAGACTCGGACTTCATCTTCGGAAGCCCGGAAAAGGATGGACGGCAACCCTACTGGCCCGACAGTCTGATGAGGAAAGGTGTACGTCCGGCTGCCGTGCGTGCAGGAATCTGCAAGCACATCGGCTGGCATTCTTTCCGGCGGACTTTGGCGACGCTGCTACAAGGCAATGGCGAGACCGTTAAAACGACTCAGGACATGCTCCGTCATGCCACCAGCCGTTTGACGCTCGAGCTGTACGCCCAAGGCACAATGCCAGAGAAGCGATTGGCTCAGTCACGCATCATTCAGGCCGTGGGAACAGGACTTGTTCCCACGGGCACCGTGATAAACTTGTAAGTGATTGTAGGCGCGTAGCTCAGTTGGTTAGAGCGCTACCTTGACACGGTAGAGGTCAGGAGTTCGAGTCTCCTCGTGCCTACCATTTCTTTTCATTCACTTAGAGACCTTTTCGACTATCCCAAGAAAACAATCACCCAACCGGTCACCCAACATTGTTCCCAAACCACGGGTGAGGTGACCTTTGTCGTATCCAGGTACTTGGCCTGCGCGGCGATTTGGGCGTTGTCGACCCGATGAATGTGCCGGGCCGTGGTCGCGGGTTTCGCATGACGCATCATGGTTTGAATGGTCGACAAACTCACATCATCTTTCGAGCCGAACAAAGTGGCCAGTGAGTGGCGGAGGTTATGCCATCCGAATCTTCCCCGTTAGCCAGCCGGAATCATTCCAGCTTTTTGGAGTTCCCCTGAAATGATTGCTGGCCGCTTCAGGTGAGCGGCGAATATCCCCAAGTTGTGCACCGTTGGTTAGAATATCGGCTAGAATTGCAGCTTCGCTTTATCCACGTGCCAAGAGGTCCCCGCCGTGTTCGCACCGCCGATCGCTCAGACGAAGACACGCTCTAGTTCTCCAAGCAAGCACGTCACGCAGCGCTCGACATTTGCAACGCGACCGATGGACAGCGGCACGGCGGGCCGGGAGACGGGTAGCGTCTCGTGGAATTTCGGGGACGTTCCGATCCATCCCGACGTGAAGTCTGCGAATTTTGCAGGCGGCACGCCTGCGGGCACTGCGGCCGAGATCCGCGGCTCAACCCAGCGCGAGGCCAATGAAGCGGAAGCGGAACGGGCGGCTGGTTCGCTTGCAGCGCTCTCTTTGACCACGCCTGCTCCGAGGGAACATGAACGGCCAAGACCTCTGCCACGACGCCCTTCCGCCGCACCGGTCTCTGTCGGCAGGAAGCTGCCCGATCCGGCTCGCCACAGGCTTGAGCACGCTTTTGGGTATGACCTGCGAACCGTTCGCCTGCATGACGACGCAATGTCGGGCAGCGTGGCACGCGGAATCGGCGCGACCGCCTTCGCCGCCGGAACCCAGATCGTGCTGGACGGATCGGTGAGCTCGCATGTGCTGGCGCATGAAGTCGCCCATGTCATCCAGTCCGCACTGCAACCGGCCGCGCCGGCGATTCATTGCTACGAATCTCCCGAGCACGAGGATCTGGGCGACAAAAGCCTCGATGAACTGCTGGACTTCCTGCAAACCGCAGAGGGAAAGAAATGGGCCAAGGACCGTGGGATCGAGCCTAACAAACTGGTCGCGCAGATCAAAGCCGATCCGCTGAAGAAGGCCGGTGGCAAGATCACCGCCGGCACGCGCCAGGTCGGAGCCAAGGGCAAGGAGGACGTCAAACTGACACCGGGCGAAGTCACGGCGCTATCCGGTGATTTCTACAAAGGGCCTGACGAAATCGCCAGAGCCGCCTCGCAGCCGCTCGAGAAGGAAGGCGGCAAGAACGAGCTGGACAAGCTGCGGCAAGCCATCGAACAGGAGCGAAAGGGAGAGCTTCCCGATGCGAACAAGGCCTACGAGCAAATCACGAAGGGCCGCTATTTGGATCTCGCCAAGACCAACGACGTCCACTTCGCACCGCTCAATCGAGTCGAATGGCGGCGTTTGCATGTGCAGGCGATCGCGGAGGCAGCGGCCGGGAAGGATGACCGCGCCCTGCAACATGCTCTGCTGGTCGATGCCAGCGGCGGACACTTCCTGACCGACGCCTATGCCTCAGGACACTTGTTCGACAAGGGCAAGTTGGTGGCCGCAATCAGACTTCATCTTCAGACTCGCCCGCTGCGCACCGAGAATCCCGAAGCGCAGCTTTATGCGGGTATCGTCACGCTCAGCGGCAATGCCGATCAGCTGGTGCTCAAAGCCGTCCATGACCGAATGAACAACGAGGGGTTCGACGTCACCAATGCCGCCGGCATGAAATGGCGTACCTTCGGCGACGCGCAGCTTGCAAAAGCGCCGGATACGAGCAGGATCGCGGCGCTCGCCCTTTTCAAATCGCGCCAGCAGATTTACGCGGCGCAAAAGGGCGAAAAGCCAGACCCGAAGGACGTTGAGGCGCTGATGCCCGACGATGCGACGATCGAACGTGCGACCAGCCAGGCCATCGCGTATATCCCGGCTGCTGCAGCGGACGTGCAAGGTGTGATGTACCGGGGCCGGAGTTTGGCCTCGACGCAGTTCCCCAAACCGCTGGGAGCAGTGATAGAAAGCAACCTCGAGACCATCGCCAGCCCCGGCCGCGCCAACCAGCTTCGGGACCTGGAGAGAACGAGGGAGGAAACTCAATCAGGCCCACTCCTCGCGCCCCAGTTCACGCTGGGACGTTTCTAGCCATCGGTCAGCTTGCTGCAAGGTCGCCAGGTGGAAGGCGATCCGACTCTGTTGTATAGACCATTCAGGCCGCAGCCCGATTGTCATTTGCTTGACGCATTACCCGTTAAGCCTCCGTAATTAGCGTGCCAGCCCAGCCTCATAAACGAAGAATCCGATAGCACTTGCCCTACGAACGCCAACGAAATTTGCAACTCCGTACTTGGCGACTTCCTAGTTGCCATCTGCTATCTCATTTCTGTCGAGCACTTACACAGATAAAGAAACTCACGGCAGTATTCCACGCCGAAGATGTTTCCATATTGGGGCGATAACAGGCGTGGGTATTGAAAACGTCGTTCCCGGAGATTTTGCCAGAAAAACGGCCCGCCAGGATGCCCTATAAACGCTCCGCTTGAAGTTCGGATACATTTGCGTTGGTCGGTGCCTTGTGAAAACGGAGTTTTTCAATACCCACGGGCCATCTCTCGAGTGACCGCTCAATTAAGGGGTGAGGGCCAATCCCGAACTCGGGCTGTTCGGGGTCAAGTTGACGTGTAACGCCCGGCCCGGTGAAATGATGCGAGGCAGACCCGGCGTCAGCTTCGGGGGGCTAGAGCATCCTCGCCTCCCTAGTGGTAAGTCGGCGCCGGTTAAGGCAAGCGAGCGGTTGCCGCAGCTTCTTTCTCTCGCCGTCGATCTTAGGAAACGCTAACGTCCTTTATGAGGACTAATGCGGTCGAGCTAAGGAATCGATCTGTGAAGCCGTCATCGATTAGATCGCTACCCAAGCTTCGCTTTTCACGTATCGGGTCTTGCAGGCAGTCCTTTCGAATAGTGATCCATATACCTCGCGTACCGCTTCAAGCTATTTCTTGGAGATCCCTTCTCGGATGCCACGAAGACGGTCCGACAACTCCGTCTTCGAATTGGGTGAAAACAGTTCGTGGGCATCTGCTGGACGCAGATCCTTGGGCATGTCCAAGAACAGTGACCGACAACCGTTATCCATAAACATGACATCGGAGTACGGTGTCAGGTGAGACACCGCGTGGGTGTCCGTAGCAGTAAATCGACAGCGGCGAGGTGTATATAATCGCTTACTTGCTCGGTCGCTCCCGCAGCAGTCTGTGACGGCGCTGTAGGCCAACTTCAGGAGGAATGCATGAGTAAAATTGCCGAAGTCCTGCAAAAACAGCAAGCCCAAGTACTAGAGGGGTGGACCAAAAACCTCCTTGATGGTGGGCGCCGGTCGGACCTTATCAGCGATCGGGAACTGAAGGAGCAAGCAACCGAACTATTGGGTTCGATCATCGCTTCGTCTCGTAGCGGTAATGTCACCGATGTCAAGGGACCGGAATGGTCGTCCACGCTCGAAATGCTGCAGAGCATCGCCGCGACGCGAGCCAAGCAGGGCTTCACCTCGTCGGAGACTGCTACATTCGTGCTGTCTTTGAAACAACCGATTTTCGTGGCCATCCGCAGTGAATTTGGAAAAGACCCCGATACCCAGTACCAGGAGATCTGGGCCGCCACAACGCTTCTTGACAAACTGGCGCTGCTGACCACCGAAGGGTTTATCAAGACAAAAGAACAGATAATTGCTCGCCAGCAGGAGGAACTGCTCGAGCTTTCTACTCCCGTCGTAAAACTCTGGGACGGCATCTTGGCGCTCCCTATGATCGGCACGCTCGACAGCGCGCGTACGCAGGTGGTGATGGAATCTCTGCTCCAGGCCATTGTGGAAACGAACTCCAAAGTGGCGATCATCGACATCACCGGTGTGCCGACCGTGGATACGCTGGTGGCCCAGCATCTTATCAAGACGATAACAGCCGCGCGGCTCATGGGAGCGGATTGCATCATCAGCGGAGTTCGTCCGCAGATCGCCCAGACGATAGTCCACCTCGGCATCAATCTTACCGATGTCATCACCAAGGCTAAGCTATCCGATGCATTCGCTCTGGCGTTGGGAAAGAGTGGCCGAACGGTCGTAAGGACGTCTGAGGCAACGGCCCGCACCCCCATCAGGGAGGTCTAATGGAACGCATCCCTATTTTACGAATGGGTAACTACCTGTTGGTAACCATCCAGGTGGACATGCATGATCGCCTTGCCTTGACGCTGCAGGACGATCTGACCGAGCAAATCTCCAAGTCGGGAGCTATTGGAGTATTGATCGACATTTCCTCGCTTGAAATCGTGGATTCCTTCATAGGCCGAATGCTGGCCAACATTGCGGCAATGGCTCGGGTCCTCGACGCGGAAACCGTGGTCGTCGGTATGCAGCCCGCGGTTGCCATCACCCTGGTCGAGTTGGGTATGTCCCTACCGGGCGTCAGAACGGCGCTGAATGTGGAATCGGGGATGGAACTCCTGCAAGCCAGCCGCGGAACTTTCCACAGAGGGATGCAGGATGACTCCACCGACGCTTGAGGCACTGCCCATCACGTCTGCATCAGACATAGTTCTGGTTAGACAGAAGGTGCGGGAATTCGCCATCCAACTAAAGTTCGGCTTGGTTGATCAAACCAAGATGGTGACTGCCGCCAGTGAACTGGCTCGCAATGTCCTGGTTCACGGAAGGGGAGGCACCTGCAAAATTGAAGTGGTTGAGAACGGAACGCACCATGGTTTACGGCTCGTTTTTGAAGATCATGGTCCCGGCATCGCGGATGTTGAATTGGCCATGAAGGATGGCTATACAACCGGCAGCGGTTTGGGCTTGGGCTTGAGCGGAAGCAAACGCCTGGTCAACGATTTCGAGATTCACTCGCGGCCTGGCCAGGGAACTACGGTAACGATAACGCGGTGGAAATAGCTTGATTATTGCGCACCATAATATCGGGATTACCGATCCAAGCCATGTCGGGGAAGCACGCCGCGCGGCCTCTCGACTGACTGAAAAGTTGGCATTCAATGTAACCCGCGCAGGGGAGTTGAGTATCGTTGTCACGGAACTTGCAAAGAACATCCTCTCGCACGCCGTGTCGGGAGAGATGGTGTTGCTCGGCTGGCAGACCGGCCAAAGCAAAGGAATCGACATATTCGCTCTGGATAAGGGTCCGGGTATTGCTGATCTGCGCAAATCGCTGAAGGACGGATACTCCACCGCAGGAACTCCCGGCAATGGTTTAGGGGCTATCTCGCGGCTGGCGTCTGGCTTTGAAGTCTTTAGTAATGCATCAGGCACGGTCCTCTTCGCGCGCATTCTGAATAAGCCTTTGGATCATCTGGCTCACGGACCGGTGGACCTGGGGTGTCTAGTTACCCCGGTTCACGGGGAATCCGTTTCCGGCGATGGAGTGGCGTTTCACATGCAAGATCGACGCTTTATCTGCATTGCGGTAGATGGGCTCGGACATGGGCGTGGCGCCGCGGATGCAACCGAGGCGGCCCTGAGCTTGTTCCAGGAAAATTCGGAGAAATCTCCTGAGAGAATTGTCCATCGTCTGCATTCGGCATTGCGTGCGACTCGGGGGGCGGTGGTGGGCGTGGCGGAACTTAATTTCGATACTCGGAAACTTCGATATTGCGGAGTAGGAAATATCTCGGGGTCCATTATCAACGACGCAAAGTCGCAGAGTCTGGTCTCACATAACGGCACGGTCGGACACGTCATGAGCCGCACCGCGGAATTGGAGTATGATTTTCCTCCTCAGTCGCTGTTGATAATGCATTCCGATGGACTCAAAGGTGAGTGGAATCTCGACACATATGCTGGCCTTCGCAGAAGACATCCGGGATTGATCGCCGGTGTCCTGTATCGCGATTTCAAGCGTGGGCGTGACGATGCCTCGATCATGGTAATTCGGGAGACGGCCGAGGTTGTTGCTGCATGAAGCATCAAATCATTCTCTCGCTGGAACTGCGATACGAACGTGATGTGGTGCAGGCACGCCAGCGGGCGCGCGAAATTGCGGCGCTGCTGGGCTTTGATCGTCAGGACCAGATTCGTCTGGCGACCGCCACCTCGGAAATCGCTCGCAATGCCTTCCGCTATGCCCGCAAGGGAAAAGTCGAATTTGCTCTGCAGGCGCAACCGCAACAAGTGCTTCAAATCACAGTGGCGGATGCAGGTCCGGGAATCGCAAATTTGGAAGAAGTTCTCGATGGTTCTTACAAATCGGACACCGGTCTGGGCATGGGTATCGTCGGAACTCGCCGCTTGATGGATTCATTTCACCTTGAGACAGGCGCAACCGGCACGCAGGTCTCGATGGGCAAAAACTTGCCGCAGCAGGCCCCGGCCCTCACCACAGCCAAACTCAAGAAGCTGGTCGACGAGCTCAATAATCGCGAACCGCAGAATCCTTTTGAAGAAGTTGAACGGCAGAATCGGGAGTTGCTAAGGACCCTGGCTGACCTTCGGGCCCGACAGGAAGAACTTGCGCTTCTAAACCGTGAACTCGAGGACACCAATCGTGGGGTTGTGGCTCTTTATGCCGAGCTCGATGAGCGAGCGGATTATCTGCGCCGCGCCTCGGAGCTGAAAACGAACTTCATCTCCAATATGTCGCACGAGTTTCGCACGCCGCTTAACTCGATTATTTCCCTGACCCGCATCCTGCAGGAAAAAGCCGACGGCGACCTCTCCCCCGAGCAAGAAAAACAAGTGCGATTCATTCAGAGGTCGGCACAGGAACTCTACGAACTGGTGAATGACCTCTTGGATTTGGCCAAGGTAGAAGCCGGAAAGGTAACCGTTAAACCGAAGGAATTTGAGATTGGCGAGCTTTTCGGTGCCCTGCGAGGCATGTTGCGGCCACTCTTGCTCGACAGTTCCCTGGAACTAGTCTTTGAAGACTCTTCCGATCTTCCGGTCATGCACACCGATGATGGGAAAGTATCGCAAATCCTGCGAAACTTCATATCCAACGCGTTGAAATTTACCCCCAAAGGCGAAGTCCGGGTGTCTGCCTCAAGAGGGGTGAACGGCACTGTGATTTTTGCCGTGAAAGATACCGGAATTGGAATTGCCCCAGCCGACCAGGAATTGATCTTCCGGGAGTTCACGCAAATTGAAAATGCGATTCAGGACAGGGTCAAGGGCACGGGGTTGGGTTTGCCCTTATGCCGCAATCTTGCCGAACTACTGGGCGGCAGTGTGTCCGTCGAAAGTGAAGTGGGCAAGGGCTCCAGTTTCTATGCGGTGATCCCCGTAAATTATCGAGGTGCCAGCCCCAAGACCGTACCCGAACCGAGCGCGGTGGCGTTGTTGCCTGGCAAACGCCCGGTTGTGATCATCGAAGACAATTCTGAGACGGCATTCATTTACCAAAGTTATTTGCAGAAGACAGAATTCCAACCTATAACCGTTACCTCACTTGAGCAAGCGCGCAATGTTCTGGCCGGTATTCAGCCGTCGGCCATCATCCTCGACTTGTATCTGGCCGGACAGAACTGTGCAGAATATGTCACCGAGCTGCGAGCCTCACCGCACACCGGGGACGTGCCCATAGCGGTCATCAGCGTCATGGACGAGGCCCGTAAGGTACTCTCCTATGGAGCCGACAAGTTTTTGCGCAAGCCGGTTGATCAGGAGGCTTTCTGTGCAACCCTCCATGAGCTGAGCGGCCGGAGAGAACGGAAACGGTTGCTCCTGGTTGACGACAATGAAGTCTCGCGGTACGTTTTGCGGGAGAAATTGGCAGAGTGGGATTTTAAAGTCTTTGAAGCGCGCGGAGGGAGGGAAGCTTTGGCGTTGATCGATCGAGAAAACCCCCATCTTATTTTTCTCGACCTTCTGATGCCAGACATGAGCGGTATTCAGGTCCTGGAGGAGCTTCGCTCCAGCCCACATACACGCGAGATCCCTGTCATCATCCACAGCTCGAAGGCCCTAGATGGGACGGAAGAACAAGCACTCCGGGCTCAGGCACTTGCGATTTTTCCCAAGCGTACCTTGAGCGAGACCTTTGCGACCAAAGAACTGTACGACCTTTTAGTCAAAGCCAAAGTACTGTCGGCAGCCCGGATGCAACGCCATGCCTGATGTCGCCCCTGCGACCATACTTGTAGTTGACGATCGCGAAGAGAATCGCTACATAACTTCGCGCACTTTGCGGAGCGCTGACTACCTGGTAGTGGAAGCTTGCACCGGCAGGGAGGCGCTCGCTAAAGCAGCCGAACTCCCCGACTTGATCCTGCTCGACATTCGCTTACCCGATATGACAGGCTTCGAGGTTTGTAAGCGGATCAAGGCGAACCCCAACACCCGGGGCATTCCGGTCGTCCATCTTTCAGCGTCATTTGTTACCAGCGAGAGTAAGGTAATGTCGCTGGAGGGTGGCGCCGATTCGTACCTGACGCAACCGGTGGAGCCTCCGGTACTACTCGCGACGGTCAAAGCCTTGCTGCGGCTGAGGAAAGCGGAAGCTCTATCCCGGCTGTCAGCTCGGCAATGGCAAGGGACGTTCGATTCGTTGTCAGAGGCTATCGGGCTGCTCGACGACCAGGGTCGCGTCCAACGTTGTAATCGCGCCATGTCGGAGTTAACCCGGCGGCGTTATTCTGAAATTGAGGGGCAGTCTTTGTCGGCAATTGTGGCTGAATCTCTGGGCATTGCGTTGCCCAGTTCGGATAACCAATCTGGGCGGCGCAGGATGGAGGTTGAATCGGGCGACCAGCGATGGTTCGTCATCTCGACCGATCAGATTATGGATCAGGATGGACATCCTTCCGGAACCATCTTTGTGGTTTCAGATATTACTGACAGTAAGCGTACGGAAGAAGCCTTAAAAATGAGTGAGCGTCTCGCGGCTACCGGACGTTTGGCTCACAGCATCGCGCACGAAATCAACAATCCGCTGGAAGCGGTAGGAAACCTGCTCTATCTTATTGAGCAGGAATGCAGCGAGGCTGAGAGGAAAACCTACCTCACGCAGGCGACTGCCGAGCTGGCTCGCGTCTCGCGAATCACCAAGCAAACGCTTGCCTTTTACCGGGAGGCGACTTCTCCTGTCAACCTTGATGTTGGGGAACTCGTCGACAGTGTCTTGTCGCTCTACGGGCCCCAATTGGCATCGCGAAAGATTTCAATTCACCGCCAGTACGCCTCGGGCCTGACTATCCCCGGGCTGCCGTCAGCCCTCCAGCAAGCTATTGCAAATATTCTGTCGAATGCTATCGAGGCCTCGAATCCGGGGGACAAGATAACGGTACGCGTCTCTCGCTCACGTGACTGGCGCTCGTTGCGCTGCGAAGGTGTGCGCGTTCTGATCGCGGATCAGGGCCGCGGGATCCCGTTCGATCTTCGCAAACGTGTTTTTGACGCCTTCTTCACGACCAAAGGTACGAAGGGTTCTGGGTTGGGTTTATGGCTTAGCCTGGGAATTTTTCATAAGCATGGCGGCCACGTGCATCTGCGTAGCTCCGTTGTATCCGGTCGCTCTGGAACGTGTTTCTCAATTTTCCTCCCCTCTCGTCCCTATGAAGGGCCAGGAACAAGTCCCACTTAAATCGTCGTCTCTGCCAACTCTGAATCGGCTATGCCCGATTGACCGGGTATGGGAGTTGGTGCAAGTTGACGAAAACAGCGCTGTCCGTGGGCTGGGTCGTTAGGCCTCGCAGCCGACCGCGGCGTTTTCCTTTATTCCGATTCGCACCGATAAGTCGACGGGGGCTTACCAATGCGACTCGCCGAGCACGCCACGGACCACGAGTTAACCTGAACGAAGTCCGTTTTTTCCGGCTTGGGGAAATCTGCCTCCCGACTTCTCTCTATGCCGACTTCCAGCACGAAATACCTAGAACCCATTTCGGGAATCTCGGGGTTGCTGTCGTCAGAAAAGGCTCCCGCAGAGTCAATCCCACCAGAGAAGCTCAACCCTTCAACTCTCTGGAAAAGATCGCAGACTAGCCCTTACGCTGTGTGCCTCCCACTCCCTGCATTCCCGCCGATTGCGTCGAGATCGGCAATCATTTCAGGAGGAATTTGAAGCTCCGAAGACTGAAGGTTCTCGCGAAGATGCTCGATGGAAGATGTTCCCGGGATCACCAGGATATTGGGCGACCGCTGGAGAAGCCAACCAAGCGCAACCTGCATGGGCGTGGCGCGTAGGCGCGCAGCGACTGCGGACAAGGTAGCCGACTGGAGAGGAGTGAACCCGTCGAGCGGAAAGAATGGCACGTAAGCGATGCCGTCACGAGCAAGGCCGGCTATGAGTGCATCATCGGTCCGATGAGCGAGGTTGTAGTGGTTCTGCACGCAGACGATCGGAGCGATCCGCCGGGCTTGCGCGATCTGCGCGGGCGTGACATTGCTCAGCCCGATATGACGCACCAAGCCCTTTTGCTGGAGTTCGGCTAGAACTGTGAGCGGGGCCTCGATCGACCCTTCGGCGGGTTCATGGATGCTAAACGTACTGCGCAGATTAACCACATCGAGCACATCCAGTCCCAGATTGCGAAGGTTGTCGTGAATCGCTGCAGTCAGCTCCTCGCGCGAGAAAGCTGGAATCCATGATCCATCCTCACCGCGCCGGACGCTGACTTTGGTGACGATCACTAGATGATCGCGATACGGGGACAGCGCCTTTCGTATGATCTGGTTCGTAACATGGGGACCATAAAAATCGGCCGTATCGATGTGGTTCACGCCGCAGGCGACGGCCTCTCGCAGAACAGCGATCGCCACATCGACATCGCGGGGAGGCCCCCATACCAACTTGTTACCATCTCGCCCGGCAAGTTGCATGGCACCGTAACCCATGCGGTTTACCGTCATCGACGTGCCCGGCAGCGTGAAGCTGCCGGCCAGATCAGTCTGTTCGATCATTCCGTTCCCCCTAGGACTGTTGATTATTTGTAACCAGGAAAGCTAGAAAGACTCTCCCACCAGTTCTTCACTTTTCTTCCAGAGCGCCTCGGCGTTGTTTGGATCGAGCGCATATCCAAGGACTCATTCACTCATGGTATTGATGGGCATGTTGTCCGGCAGGAGATGGGCAACGTGGCAGTCCTCACAATATTGGCCCCCGATCTCTTCGGCGGGAGCAACGATACCAGCCCATACTGAAGTTGCGGCTCCTTGCGGGATGCTCTTCCAGCGAAACGGCGCCTTGCCTTCCGCCGCGAGTTGCTGATTCCTTTGCTCGATGATCTTCTCTATTTCGCTGCGGTCCACGTGGCGAGCCAGTTCGGTTTGTATTACTCCCGGATGCACAGCGGCGGCACGTACGCCGCGGTCCCGGTGGCGTTTGTCGAAGGCAACGGCGAAGAGGATATTCGCCGTTTTGGATCTTCCATAGGCAACGAAAGGCTCGTAGGGCGTCCGGTCAAAGTTCGGATCCTCGAGATTGACATTAGAATAGCGGTGCCCCAAAGAAGAAAGATTGATCAGCCGCCCGCCAGAGCGAATGAGCGCCGCAATCCGGTTGACCAGGACAAAGTGTCCGAGGTGATTCGTACCGAACTGCGTTTCAAACCCATCGGCTGTGTGGCCGAACGGTGTGGCCATCACTCCGGCATTGGCAATGACCACGTCGAACTCTTTTCCCCTTGCCAGCAACCTGTCGGCACAGGCACGCACACTCTTCAGATTGCCAAGGTCGAGTTCAACCAATTCGAAGCTTCCGCCATTAGCCGCGGCATCCTTTTGCACTTGCTCGGTCGCGGCCTTGGCCTTCTTCAAATCCCGTGCCGCGCCTACAACCTGAGCGCCATGGGCGGCCAATGATCGCGCCGTTTCCACGCCCAGGCCGGCCGATACACCCGTTACCAGGATCCGTTTGCCCTTTAGATTCACTCCAGACAAAACGTCGTCTGTGGTCGAAGTGGCCCCAAATGAAATTGCCTCAACTATGTTCGTCATTTTTCTACCTCCTTGTACTAACCCTTCTTGAGTAGACTGTAGGCTGTTGACTATCGCTCACGCGTTAACCGTGCAAAACCACAGGGTCCGCAGTAGGTTCGAAATAGTGTTGCGCGTTCAGATCGGCAATGAGCCCAGGCTGAACCGGCCGCCATCCCAGCCGTTCCTGCGTCAGCGCGCTGGAAGCCGGGCCGTCGATACCAAAGAAGACAGCGATCCAGCCAAAATGATCGACTGCTTCCTCTCGAGACTTGCTGACGACCGGTACGTTCAAATGCCGGCCAAGAACCTCAGCGATCTCTCGAGTCGATATGCCCTCATCAGCCACGCCGTGATACCGTGCTCCGACGGAACTTTTCTCGAGCGCGAGTCTGTAGAGACGAGCAGCGTCGAGTCGATGCACCGCGGGCCAGCGGTTGAGCCCGTCGCCTATGAATGCGGAAACACCTTGTTCACGTGCGATGCTAATCAGACGTGGCAGAAAACCGTGATCACCGTTGCCGTGGACCGATGGGGGAAGTCTCAGCACAGATGCGCGGACTCCGCGTGCCGCCAGCGAAAGAGCCGCCTCCTCCGACTTGCGGGGGAAGTTGGGATTGGGCGCATCTTCTTCTGTTGCGAGCGAGCCTTGGCGTTGCGTGAGCAAGGTCCCGGAAGTGACAACCAACGGGCGTCCAGAGCCCGCCAGCGCGGCGCCGAGAGTCTCGATGGCACGCCTATCCGCCTCGGCCGCAGGCCCATAGTTTGAGAAATCGTGGATAAAAGCCGTGTGGATCACTCCGTCGGCAGCCACTCCGCCGCTGCGAAGGCTTTCGAGATCTTCGAGCGAACCGCGATGCACGTCGGCTCCCGCCGCGACAAGGGATTTGGCTGCCGCATCCGAGCGAGCAAGACCGAGGACCCGATGACCGGCGTCAATCAGTTCCCGGACGACTGCCGTACCTATGAAGCCTGTAGCACCGGTAACAAAAACACGCATAATCTTTTCCTCCTAAGCAGTTTCTAGTTCAGCGGATAGAGACGAAGGGCTCATTCGACTTGCGAGCCGAGTCAAAACCTTCGCACTGATCGATCTCCATTCGCGGGCGGAAGTGGGTAGATCATCGATCTCGATCAACTCGTGTAACCAGTCTTCTGCTGAATGCTCCGCCTGTTCTGACCCGAACAACTGGGTGACAGCGTTGAAGAGGGCTGACAATTCTCGCTCCGCCATCGTCATGAGGTCGGCGCAACGAGTGTTGGAATTTCTTGAGGGTTTGTAACGAGCGAGTGGATTCATATATTGCTCACCTCTCGAAGCCGGAAAACCCGGGAACCGCTATTGACAGAGCATCCGCTTCCGGCTAAAACGGAGAGTGCCTCCGAATCTATAGATAAGATAACCGGAGACTATCTCCGGTTGCAACTTTTTTATGCTGCCCAAGAAACCCAAAATTTCTCCGCGCAAACCGCGCACCGACGCGCAGCGGAACCGCGAGCGCATACTGGAGGTCGCCAAGCAGGCGTTTACCCGGTCCGGTGCGAACGCCAGCCTCGATGACATTGCCAAAGACGCCGCGGTTGGACCGGGAACTCTCTATCGCCACTTTCCTACTCGGGACGCACTGATCGAGGCGGTCTATCGGACTGAAGTTGAAAAGCTGGCCGCCGCACAGCGGAAATTTTCTGACGCCATGCCTGCGGTGGAAGCCTTGCGAGCCTGGATGCTTTTGTTCGTGGATTACATCGCAACCAAGCAGATCATCGCTCCTGCACTGAACTCGGTTGTGGGCGGCCCCTCGAAGCTGTTTGAAGGTTCACGCAGTCAAATCCAGGGAGCGATTGATTCCCTGGTGAAACGCGCAATCAAGAGCGGAGACATTCGTAGAGATCTGGAACCATTCGACCTGCTGCGGGCGCTGATCGGCGTCTGCCACGTCGCGTCCGGTCCTGAATGGCAGCAAAGCGCGAGGAGACTCGTGGACATCCTCATCACAGGCTCACGGCCAATCAAATAGACGCGAGGCGCGGACTTCGTACCCGGAATCGAAAGCTATGAGCTTATCGGCCCAGGCTAAATACTCTTGATTTCACCTCCGTCCATTCGCACGGATGTACCGGTCATCCATTTCGCTGCGGGCGACACCATGAATGCGAGCAGGTCGGCGATCTCTTCCGGACGTCCGTAGCGACTAATCCCCACTTCTTCCGGAAATTCTTTTATCGCCTCTTCAACGCTCATGTTGTGCGCTGGCGCCCACTTCTCCAGGAAGGAGCGCCGCCGTCCCGTCATCACCGGACCCGGCACAATGCTGTCCACCTGCACGCCATCTTTAATACCTTGTTCAGCGAAGGCTTTCGCCAGCGCAGTGATGGCCGCATTCGTCGCGGCAACCGCTGCGAAGGCGGGCTTCGGGTCGAGGGAGGCACTCCCCGACATAAATACGACCGAGCCCTGCGACTCTTTAAGTCCCTTCCACGCCAATATCGTCAGGCGCCGTGCACCGTGCAGCTTTAGCTCCATACCTGCTCGCCATTGCTCTTCCGTCATCTCGAACAAATCGATTTGCGGCACTGCACCCGCAATGTTCAATAGCGCGTCGATCCGGCCGAAACCATCAAGCGTGGTCTTGACGATTGCTTCAGCCGACTCAAGTTTGCTCAAATCAAGATCGCAAACAAGAGGCTCTGCTCCCACAGTCTTTACCGTGTCCGCCACCTCTTTCAGTGCATTGGCATTTCGTGCAACCAGCACAATCGCCGAGAAGTCACGCGCCAACCGAATGGCGGTAGATCGACCGATACCTTGGCTCGCTCCGGTAACAATCGCAACGGAATTCACAGCGCCTCCCTTTCTTTGTTTCGGCTAAACAAATAGACTTCGAAATCGCAGCTAGGACACTGCCTGCCTCGCTTCCAGGATGATGTCCACAACCTTCTCCGGCGCACTGAGCAATGGTATGTGATCTACGGCGAGTGACCGGGTTGTAGCTTTCATCCGGTTGGCCATGAAGTGTTGTGTTTTGGGATTGATCATGCGATCTTCTTCCGCAATCAGGAACCAGGAAGGCCTGGATCTCCACGCCGGTTTTGAAACCGGCTCTTGTATACACTTCAGCGAGATCGGCCTCTGCACGGCTGCCGATAGTGCGATTTGCTCTGCTGTCGCATGCTGTGCGAAAGCATTCTTGAAGCCTTCCTCAGGCATCCAGATGAAACCGTCGCCATCCGGCGCGAGTTGAGGCGACTGGGGATGTCGTTCATCACGATAGAAAACCTGAGCAACGGTCTCGCCCTCGTCTGGAGCTAGCCCGGCGATGTAGACCAATGCCTTCACGCGCTCGTCATTCCCCGTAGCGATCACGGCGCCGGCGTAAGCGTGACCGGCCAGAATCACCGGTCCTTCCGTACGGGCGATAGCACGCTTCAATGCAGCAGCGTCATCGCCGAGTGATGTCAGTGGGAGCGGGGCTGCGACTACTCGCACGCCCTTCCGTTCAAGGTCGAGAATCACGTCTTTCCAACTCGACCCATCGGCCCACGCGCCATGAACCACAACTACGGTAATGTTTCCAGGAGCTGTCACTTCTCGAATCCTTTTTCGCTAGCCCAGAGAAGAGTTCCCCACTCGGCACCGCGACTTAACTGAAGAATTTCAGAATGCGGTCCGCAATGAAACCGCTGGAGTCTTCAAGAGCGAAGTGACCGGTATCAATCAGGTGCAGTTCCGCCTTGGGGAGATCTCTTTGGTAGGCCTTGGCTCCTTCGACAGTGAAGAACGGGTCGTTCTTGCCCCAGACAATCAGCATTCCCGGTTGTCGATTGCGGAAGTACTCATGCCAATGGTCATAGAGCGCGACATTCGACCGATAGTTGTAGAGAAGATCGAGTTGAATTGCGGCATTGCCCGGACGATCGAGAAAGAACTGGTCCAGCGTATAGGAATCGGGGCTGATTTGTGCAGGGTCATTGACACCATGTGTGTATTGGAAGAGAGTCATTTCCTTGGTTAGAAGACCGCGCACGGGCTTCTCGGTATCGGAATTGCGATTGGCCCAGAAGGGCTTCATCGGATCAAATGCAGCGCCGATACCTTCCACATATGCATTACCGTTCTGCACGACGATGCTTTGAATAGCATCTGGATGGCTTGAGGCGATGCGATAGCCGACGGGCGCGCCGTAATCCTGCACATATATGCTGAACTGCTTTAAAGCCAGGTTGTCGAACAGCAAACCCTCCACATGCGCTGCCAGGTTGTCGAAGGTGTATGGGAACTCCTGAGCGGGGGGCGCATCGCTGTAGCCAAAGCCCACATAGTCCGGAGCAATCACGTGGAACTTGTCCGCCAATTGCGGTATCAGGTCGCGGAACATGTGGGAAGAACTGGGGAAACCGTGCAACAGTACGATCGTCGGCAAATCTTTGGATCCGGCCTCGCGATAGAAAAGCTTTTGCCCTCTTACCTTGGCGTGATGATACGTTGTCATAAAGCGTCCTCTCTTTTTAGTTGATTCACAGACTTTCACTGGTTGGCCGACGACGTCGCGGTGTCACGACCTAGGATGTCGTGACACCATCAAAAGTTTCGTTGGCGGTGTTGATTTTATGATTAAATTGTTGGGAGAAGTTTCCATATGGCGGGTTCGTCTGTAGAGCAGCAGGAATGGGTGGATGGCTTTCTGTTCGTGGGCAATCAGCTGGCCCTGGATTTTCTAAATACAAAGCCGATTTTGGAAAGTAAACCTCAAGAGCTTCTGACCAATGCCGCAGCGCTGGAACGCTGGATGATCGCTTCTGGAATCGTCACATCTCAGAAAAACAGAGCGCTGCTGCGGGCCTGGCGTGACTCACGTCAAGCACAGGTTTTCGTACAAAGGCTAATCGCATTTCGAGAGCGCTTACGGATTGCGGTACTCCGGCTGGAGGCTGGGTCTCTGCCTGGAGATGCGTTCCTGGCGGAAATGGACATGCTCCTGAAAGACCACCCTCAACGTACCAGGTTCAGGAGGGAAAGTTCTAAGCTGGTGCTCGAAGTTTTCTTCGAGCCGCGGAAGCCCGAGGACGTCTGGGCCCCGATCGTCGCGGCTACGGCTGAATTGCTCACCGAGTTGGAGCCATCTCGCATTCGCCAATGCGAATCGGAGTCTTGCATCGTTCACTTCTACGACACCAGCAAAAAGGGATCACGCCGCTGGTGCAGTATGAATATCTGTGGAAACAGATTGAAGGTGGCCGCCTATCAGAGACGGCGCCGCCTTGCGTGACTCTTATCAAGCGACGTACGGATCCTCTCGGCTTTCGCTGTTTATTCGTGCTTTTGACTGTGGTCGATTCTCTAGCCGATCACGACTTCAAGTATCCCGGATCTCTCGATTGGTACTCCACCAGAGCGACGAACCTGCAACTGGCTACGCGTCCGCCTGGGGTTCAAGCGCGCCGAGGGGCTGGGTGACCGGAACCGAGGTGACCGCGAAGAAAATTAATGGTCAGCAACCGTGAGCGCCAATTCCCATGAAGCCGCTCAGCTTGCGAACTAGGCAGTCTTACTTGGAGTGCCGGTTCCCGCGCCGTCGGCAACTCCGGCAACGACCAACCCGACGCGCTGAACTGACATCGCTAATATGGCTGCCTAGAAATTGATCGAGCTCTTCTTCAGTGTTAATGACGATTGGATATTCGACACCGAACGGCTTGCGATTTCCGAAGACCGCTTCCAGATGAGGCACAACCTACGGCGAGCCCTTTAAGGGCGTGCAATCACCACAAGATGCCAGAGATTCTCGCGAAGTATATTGTTGCTATTACTTTCACCTAAGTTAACATCGTAGATCCACGTAATCTGTCCCGTGGAAAACGGGACAGCAAATCGTATCGGGGAGAAATGCGTGCCCAGAAAGCCATCGAAGCATCTACCTTCCCTTCGCCTGCACGTTCCTACCATTGCCTGCTTCAACCAAGCCAAGACTCCCATGGGTGTGGGGTTCGATGCCCTCATTGCAGCCATGCAGAAGTTCGTAGACCTGCACTTCGCCCCGGTCTGGGGAACGCCGGCCCGACTGGTGAAGGCAACTGGCTTCCTCAAGGGCGCGTGGGCCATGGCATTCATCGACACTACCCGCGACGCGGAGATGGAGGGCTACCACGACGTGACTCCTGAGGGACTGCCGATGGCAAAGGTCTTCGTCAAGAACACGCTGGATCAAGAGGACAAGGTGAGCGGGGCAGCTTCCCATGAACTGGCCGAGATGCTGGTCGATCCCGCAGCCAATCTGTACTCCACCGGGCCAAAGAAGAACCACCTGTATGACTATGAAGTGGCCGACCCGGTGGAGGAGTTGTTTTTTGAAGTGGATGGAATCCCCATGACCGACTTTGTGTATCCGGCTTATTTCGAGACATTCCACAAGAAGGGATCCACTCGCTTCGACCACATGGGAAAATTGCAGCGGCCTTTCGATTTGCACAAGGGCGGCTACCAGAGCTACTGGGTCAGCGGAAAAGAGAAAACAGAGTGGGGTTCGAAGGCCAAGGAGGTCCGCTTTAAACAAGAAGATCGTCGAGGGCATCGCAGCAGCTTTCGCCATAAGGTGAAGAGAAAATTATCCAAGGATTAATTGGGGGCTTGTTGAATTCTCGCCCGGCGCCAGCCCCTCGACAAGTCTTCCGCCTTGGGAGGCGCACCTCGTGGAGGCAACACTCCATACGTTGCCTCTCCTTCTAAACCATTGCCGCACCGTAATAAGGCTCCGCGTAACCGGTGGTCGAACTCGAGCCACTGGATTTGATAACGAAGCTGGAAGAGTGCGCTTTAGTACACGCGTAGCCCAGGGCAAGACCGATGGGAGATCCAGGAGACAGCGCCGATGAAGAATATAGTGCGGTCGCTTCCTAGGACTGTCCTTCTTGCATAAAACTTGAAAGGATGGGGCCTGTGTTTTTGTTTTTTCCCCTGGCGGGATTCTGGAGAACACTTCTCACCTCGATCATCGGCTTGCTGACCCTTGCCGGCATCATGACTCGCCCCTTTCGTTGGAGTGAAGCGCGGATCGCCATGGCCGGCGCGGGCACTCTCCTTATCCTGGGGCTGATTCGGCCGAGCGACGCTCTTCTTACTCTGCTGCGCGACTGGAATACCTTTCTTTTCTTCCTGGGAATGATGGGGCTTTCGGCGCTGGCGGAAACGGCGGGGCTGTTTGATTGGCTGGCAACGCAAGCGGCGCGATTTGCCAAGGAAAGCGCGGCGCGATTGTTTCTGAATGTGTTTCTGTTGGGCACACTTATCACGATGATCTTTTCCAACGATGCCACGGCGCTGATCCTGACCCCCGTGGTTTATGTCCTGGTAACCAAGCTACGACTTCCAGTTCTACCTTACCTATTCGCCTGCACGTTCATCGCTGATACCGCGTCGTTCCTGCTACCGATAAGCAATCCGATCAACATCATTATTACGTCGCACTTCCCGCTCGATCTTCGCACCTTCTTGCGCCTGCTCTTTCTTCCCAGCCTGGTCGTGATCGCACTTAACATCGGAATCTTCTACTTGCTCTACCGCTCACAACTGAAAGGAACGTTCAACCTCGACCATTTACCCACAGCGGAGAACGCGGTCAAACATAGGGCTTATTTTCGCTATACCTTGTGGGTGCTGGCGTTTGTTGCTCCTTCCTATGTGATCGCATCGGCGTTTCAGTTTCCCCTCTCCCTAGTCGCAGTAGCAGGTGGGTCATTATTACTAGCGGGCGCGCTGTTCTGGAAGCGAACGACCCTGCGGGCAGCGGGCAAAGAGATTTCGTGGCCGATTTTTGGATTCATCGCCGGAATGTTCATCGTTGTACGCGCCATCGAGGACACGGGACTTACGCTCAAACTGGGCAATCTGCTCCTGCGTCTATCCGGCGGCACGAGCTTTGGTGCGGTGATGGTCGGCACGCTGGGTTCGGCCCTGGGAACAAACCTCATCAATAATGTGCCCATGGCCGTTGTCATGAATTCTTCTCTCGCCAGCATTCAACACGCAGCTCCCGCCATACGAAACGGTTTCGTCGCGGCTACCATGTTTGGGTGCGATCTGGGCCCCAATCTAACTACGGTCGGATCGCTGGCCACGATTCTCTGGTTACTCATTTTGCGGCAGCGCAATGTGGACGTTTCCGGGCTCGACTATTTCAAAGTGGGCGTTGTCGTTACCCCGTTGATGTTGCTCGCAGGTGCATGCGCAATCTGGCTGTGTCTGTAGCCGGTCTTGCAAAAGGAGGCAACGATGCGAATTCTCTGCTGTCTGGATGGCACAAACACCAAACAAGTCAGCGGTGCGGCCCAGATGTTCTCCACGGCTGAGCCTCTGACGATCGCACTTCTGACGGTGATGGATACCGGCCCGCGGCGAGACATGGATCGAACGCGCGAACGGTTCTGGCGGCCGCCGCTGCACCACGAACCAATAACGGACGAGATGCAGGGAGCAGAGAAAACGGCTGCGGAGGACATTCTGAAGGAAGCACTCGCTCATTTGCCGCAGGCGGAAACATTGTTGCGGCATGGTCGTGCTGAGCTGGAAATCGTAAACGCCGCTGCGGAGTGGAAAGCGGATGTAATTCTGGTTTGCTCGCGGGCGGAATACGGAGAGCCACCGCATATCGGCCCGCGATCGGTCGGGCACGTTGCGCGTTTTGTTCTGGATCATGCGCCTTGCCCGGTGCTGCTGTTGCGGCCGCTGGCTCGCGAGCAATTTCCGCTCCGACACTAGGAAATTGTGCGTAGCACCAGGAGGTTTAGGTTTTCCTGAACCTCCTTCGGCAGGAGAGCGGACTGCCGATTAGAGAAATCTCTCAATCAGCCGATTGACGAGCACTGGTCTGTCACTCGGGAACAGATCGGTTAGTCCCGATTCGCCGCAGGAGCGGCATAGAGATAATCCTTCGCCAAATTCCGTACTTGCGCCGCATCGCGACAACTGAGGGCGTCTTTGGCAAGATGCTTCAGATCAGCCATCTTCAGATTTCGGAACAGTGCTTTGATCTCCGCGACTTGTTTCGGTCTGACGCTCAGGCTGCCGATTCCCAGCCCCGCAAGGATCGCGGCTGCCACCGGATCTGAAGCGGCATCGCCACAGACCGAGACATGGCGGTCACGCGCGTGAGCTCCGTCTACTACAGTTTTGATCAGCCGCAAAATCGAGGGGTGCACGGCATCCTGCAGCTCTGTCACTGATGCGTTGCCCCTCTCGGCGGCCATCACATACTGCGTCAGGTCGTTGGTCCCAATGCTGAAGAAGTCCAGATCTTCGGCCAATTGTTCAGTCATCAGGGCAGCGGATGGAACCTCGATCATCGCGCCGCGCTTGATTGGCCAGGCGTGGGCCCGTCCCTGACTCGCTAAGTCCCGATGCGCCTGCTCGAGCATCTGCAAAGCTTCGTACACCTCAGGCTCGGTAGAGATCATGGGGAACATGAGCCATGTGTCGTGCTTTGCCCCAGCCGCTAGAATGGCGCGCAAATGCGGCAGGAACAACTCCGGAGTTCGCAAGGACAACCTTATCCCGCGTAGCCCAAGATATGGGTTGTGCTCCTCTGGTTGTGGCAAGAATGGCAGTGGCTTATCCGCACCGACGTCCAACGTGCGGACAATGATGGGGCCGGAGATCTGTTCATAGATCTCGCGCAACGTGCGTATTTGTTCTTCTTCGCTGGGAGCATCGCTGCGCTGCAAAAAGAGGAACTCAGTACGCAGCAGGCCGACACCTTCAGCACCGTTCTCCGCGGCTGTACAGGTTTCGGCTACGTTCCCGACGTTGGCCAGTATCTGCATGCGAGCGCCGTCGAGGGTGACGCTGGGCTGCGATCTCGCCGCTACAGCCTGCGCTTGGCGGTCGAGCAGCCTCTGTTTGCGCTGCTGCAAAGCTGCGAGTGTCGGCTGGGCTGGCTCGATCCACACTTCGCCGCTGCCGCCATCGATGGCAACTGTTTTGCCGACGGCTTTTTCATCGATCCCCACCGCACCCACGACCATGGGGATGCCCCGGGTCCGTAGCAGAATTGCGCTGTGCGAGGTGGCGCTGCCCCCGCTTGTGATCACACCCAGCACCGTCGCAGGATCACACCCGTCGGCCTCGCTGGGAAGCAGCTCAGGTGCAAAGAGAATCGCGGGATGATCGAGGTGAATCAAGCCGGACGCCGCTGCGCCGCAAAGCCGCCGCAGAACCCGTCTCCCAATATCGCGGATGTCCGCCGCCCTCTCCCGCAGATACTCATCGTCCATGGACTGATATTGCACCGCCAGATCTTCGGTTACATCCATCCACACTCGCGCCGCCGACTTCTTCCCTTCTTGCAGTCCCGACTTCAACCGCTCCAGCAGCACCGAGTCGCTCAGAAGCAGCGCCTGAGCACCAAGAATTTCAGCGGATTGCACAGCTCCTGGCACAGCAGAAAGATTCTCCGGCGAAAGATCCTGGCTGACATCCTTCATCGCGGCCGTGAGCTTCTCCCATTCAGCTGCGAGATCATCAACCGGTTCGTCCGCTGCCAGCGGCAGATTGTTTTCAAGCGTAAACAGCGGTCCAATTGCAATTCCATCCGAGCCGGGCACTCCATGAACCTGTCCACTTTCCTTCGTATTTAGCAAGACCACGCGAGCAGGTGGGACTATCTTCGGGGAAGCCGCCGCAGCGACTCCTTCCCCAAAACCGCTTCTGGCGAGCTCGCGAATGGCCTGCAACGCAGCCTCGCGATCGCCACCGGTGATAAGGATTTTGATCTGGTCGCCGCGACGGATTTGCAGCAGCGCCAGGCTGGTAAGGCTGCGTGCGGCAGCCGGCCCTCGCCCGCTCGTCAAATTGCTGATCTGAATGGAGGAGGAAAATTTGCTGACTTCCCGCACAAAGGCGGCTGCAGGCCGAGCGTGCAGCCCGTGCTCATTCTCGATCGTCAGCACCAATTCCGCAGTGTCTTCCGCGACAGACGCGGGAGGAGGAGCCTCCACATGAAGAGGAATTGTATCTTCAGTCTGGAGCTGTTGTTGTTTGCCAGTAAGCCCTTTTTCGGCCTCACGAGCGACCTCTTCCAGGTCGGCCCCGGCGTTGGCTTGCACCGCAGCCGCAATCGCACCTTCCACCAGAGGCGCCGCACAGAGACGGACTTTACACCCGGAAGTATCGAATAGCTCGAGAGCGGTTTCTGCGCTCAACACCGCACTGCCCAAGTCCATCAGGACCAGCAAGCCGTCAGGTCGGCTTAACTCTTGCAGGACTTCGGCAATATGAACAGCATCCGTTCCCAGTTCGTCATGATTGTCGCCCGCGCCTGCAGCCACCGCGACCGGGAAGTCGGGCGCCGTCATCTGCAAAACCAGTCGCCGCAACGATTCTGCCAGCCCTTTGCTGTGGGAAACGAGAACTAACCCGACCACGCTGCACCGCCTCCGCTAACTTAAGACGAACTCGAGGCGCAGACCGATGCCAATGCCTTCAGCAGCAACCAGGAGGAAGTCGCACCCGGGTCCTGATGTCCGATACTGCGCTCGCCAAGGTAGCTGGCTCGCCCTTTTCGCGCCTGTAGCGGAATGGTGGCCTCCGCCGCCAGCTTCGCTCGATCGGCGGCCGCCTGCAACGCTTCGGCGAAATCGCCATTCACCGATGCCCGATAGGTTTCCAGCGCCGGCGACAATGCATCGACCATCGTCTTGTCGCCCAGTTGCGCCTTGCCACGTCGCTGGATGTCGGCTAGGCCATTAGCGAGAATCTGCCCGACCTCGGCGTTATCCAGTTTCTCTTTGCCGGCGGATGACTTGCCTAATTCCAGGAAGAATCCACCATAGAGAGGTCCGGACGCACCCCCGACCGACGAGAGCAACGTCATACCCACCAGCTTAAACAGCGCTCCCATATCTTCCGGCGGCGCTGCGGTCTCGAGTTTCTTGGTGACGGCGGTAAAGCCGCGCCTCATGTTCTCGCCGTGGTCGCCATCACCGATCGCTGTGTCCAACTCCGTCAGCATCGTCGCATTTTCTGCGATAAGAAGCGCGGTCGCTTGAATCCACGACCGCGCTTGTTCCAGGGTCAGATATTCCATCGTCTTTAGGTTTCTTAGCTCCAGCGCAGGGCTGGGGTGTCTACAGGAGCATCCCACAGCTTGGTCAGGTCGTTGTTCATCTTGAGCAGCGTAATCGACGTCCCCGCCATCTCCAGGCTGGTGATGTAGCTGCCAACAAGATTACGCACGATATTCAGGCCATGTTGTTTGCAAATCTGCGCGGCCTTGCGATAGACAATATACAACTCGATCAGCGGCGTGCCGCCCATGCCGTTGACAAACAAAAGTACATCATCGCCCTTCTTGTAGGGCAGGTCGGCGATGACGGGCTCCATCAGCATCTCAGTGATCTCATCGGCGCTCGCCAGTTTGACCCGCCGCCGCCCAGGCTCCCCGTGGATGCCAATGCCCAACTCCATTTCATCATCCGGCAGTTCAAACGAGGGCTTGCCGGCATGAGGAACGGTGCAGGGCGTCAACGCCATGCCCATGCTTCTTCCGGTATTGCGCATGCTGTCGCCGAGCTTCTTGATGTCGGCCAGCTTCATCCCGGCTTCCGCCGCCCCGCCTAAGAGCTTTTCCATCAGCACAGTCAGGCCAACGCCGCGCCGGCCAGCTGTGTAAAGGCTATTCTCCACCGCCACGTCGTCGTCGGTGAGTACGGTCTCGACGTTAATATTCTCTCCCCGCAGCATGTCGGCTGCGAGTTCGAAGTTCATAACATCGCCAGTATAGTTCTTAACGATATGTAATACCCCACCACCCCAATTAACCGCCTTGCTGGCCTCAAACATCTGGTCGGGCGTAGGGCTGGTAAAAACGTGGCCCGGGCAAGCGGCATCCAGCATTCCTTTGCCGACAAATCCGCCATGCATCGGCTCATGCCCGCTGCCTCCTCCTGAAACCAGAGCTACTTTGCCTTTGGCCGGTGTATTCTTGCGAGCTATATAGAAAGGGTCATAACTAATACGGAGGCGATCACCATGGGCTGCCTCCATCCCCTCCAGAGCCTCACGCACCACGTCCTGGGGAGAGTTGATGAGTTTTTTCATATGAAGCACTTCCGCCACTGTTTGCCTCCTTTGCTGCGTTCGCGCCACCAGTTTCGAGAGCGTTGGCTCGGCGCGGGGTAAGCTCTTCGCTCAGAAACAAAAGCTTCCGTCGGCTTAGGGACGCCCAGCTCGGCGCCGTCCCGGCGTGTTTTCCAGCGAGTCGAAAGGCAAGGCTCAGGTTGCCTTCGCCTTTCAACTCAATCGTTCGGTGCAGCTAACCGCTAATGTGGGCGAACACGATGAGCCCGGCAGCAATTGCACCTCCAACTAATGGAGCAATAATCGGAACCAGCGCGTAACCCCAATCCGTCTTGCCTTTGCCTGCGATCGGCAAGACAAAGTGAGCCACTCGTGGACCGAAGTCACGGGCAGGGTTCATGGCATATCCCGTCGGGCCACCCAGACAGAGGCCGAGCACCCAAACCAGCATGCCCCACAGGTAGGGGCCGTATCCGGGCATCAAGCCGGTCGGGGAAACGGCCTTCGACCCGAACGTGAAGCCGATTACGATCAAGGCAGTGGTCGCGATGATCTCGGTCAAGGCGTTAGCTGGGAGGTTACGAATGGCGGGTGCCGTGCAGAAGATTCCCTGCTTGAATCCTTGGTCTTCGGTGACTGCCCAGTGTGGCAGATAGACCAGCCACACCAAGGTAGCGCCCACAAAAGCGCCTGCAAATTGCGCTACCCAGAAGGGCAGCACGTTGGTCCAGTTATGAGATAAGAGAGCCACGGCCAAGGTAACCGCGGGATTGATATGAGCTCCCGGGCTGCCACAGGCTATGGCGGTGAAGATACCGCAGGTTACCGCCAGGCCCCATCCCGTGGTGATGACGATCCAGCCGGAACCCTCGCCCTTCGATCTCTTGAGGAGGACATTGGCTACCACGCCGTCGCCCAGCAGGATTAGCACCAGGGTACCCATGAATTCTCCGAATATTGGTCCGTTCATTGTGTTAATCCTCTCGTTAGTGTGAGTCTCCTGCCTTCTAGTTCTTCGCAGCTCCCGCGACTTCTTTTTCTTCGCTCTTGGGCGATTCTTCTACCCAGTCGAAGGTCCGGGTAACAGCCTTCTTCCACAGCTTGTACTCAGCCTGCCGCTTGTCTGCGGCCATGTTCGGAGTCCACGTTTTGTCAATCGCCCAGTTGGCAACGAGATCGTCGAGGTTTTTGTAGAGGCCAACCGCCAAGCCGGCAGCATAAGCTGCTCCCAGTGCGGTCGTTTCCTTGATGACGGGCCGGACGACGGGCTTGTTGAGAATGTCGGCCTGGAACTGCATCAGGAGTTCATTCTCCACCATGCCGCCGTCCGTACGCAGCACGTCAAGCTCGATTCCAGAATCGTTCTTCATGGCATCCACCACTTCCCGGGTCTGGAATGCGGTCGCTTCCAAAACCGCCCGGGCGATGTGGCCTTTGTTGACGTAACGCGTAAGGCCGGCAATCACGCCCCGAGCCGAGGCCTTCCAGTAGGGAGCAAACAAGCCGGAGAACGCCGGAACGAAGTATACTCCGCCGTTGTCGTCGACTGTCTTGGCCAGGGCCTCGATGTCGGTGCTCTTGCTGATCATGTTCAGATTGTCGCGCAGCCACTGTACCAGCGCTCCGGTGATGGCGATGCTGCCCTCGAGCGCGTAAACCGCCGGTTCTTTCCCCAGCTTGTAAGCCAGGGTAGTGATCAACCCGAAGTTGGATTGCACGGGTTCTGTTCCTGTATTCAATAGCAGGAAGCAGCCCGTGCCATAGGTGTTCTTGGCCTGTCCCGGTTTAAAGCAGGTTTGCCCCACCAGGGCCGCCTGTTGATCACCTAAGTCGCCCGCGATGGGCACGCCCGCGATCGCCGTGCTCTTCGCATAGCCGTAAACTTCGCTGCTCGAACAAATCTTCGGCATCATCGCCAGCGGAATCCCGAAAATCTTCGTGATCTCGGTGCTCCAGGTGAGGGTTTCCAGATTCATTAACTGAGTACGGCTGGCGTTGCTGACGTCGGTGATATGAATTCCACCGTCCGGCCCGCCGCTCAGTTTCCAGATGATGTAGGTGTCGATGTTTCCGAACAGGACGTCTCCGGTTTGGGCCAGAGCAGCGGCGCCCGGCACATTCTCCAGGATCCACTTGATTTTCAATCCGCTGAAATAGGTCGCCAAGGGCAGGCCGGTCTTGCGGCGGAACTGATCCTGGCCGCCCAGTCGAGAGTACTCGGCCACATAATCAGCGGTGCGGGTGTCCTGCCACACGATCGCGTTGTAAACCGGTTTACCGGTCTTGCGATTCCACACCACCGTGGTCTCGCGCTGGTTGGTGATGCCCACCCCCGCGAGATCTTTCGCTGTCAAATCCTTAGCGATCAAGGCTTCGGCAATGACTTCCTGCGTGCGGGTCCAGATTTCCTCAGGGTTGTGCTCAACCCATCCCGGCTTGGGATAGATCTGTTCGTGTTCCTTCTGGGCCGTGGTGACGATCCTTCCGGAACGGTCAAACACGATAAAGCGGGTGCTCGTCGTGCCTTGATCGATAGCTCCAATATAATTTGCCATTACTCCTTGCCTCCTTTCATGGGGCGAATGCTGTTTCTACCTTCGGTTCTGACCACCCTAGGCAATCCTGGCTTCGGGCAGCAGACCGATTCCCGTCATCAGGCGGGTTATCTTCTGCACATATTCCTCGACCGCCTGGGTTGTCTCACTGGGACTCCATCCCAGCAACCCAGCCAGTACTGAGCCGACCACCGGCGCGGCTTCGATGGCAGCCGTCCAACTGAACAACTGCATACCGATGCGCCGGGCTAGTACGTCTTCAATCGTCAACGCCATCTCCTCACGGACGCTGTACACGATTTCCGCCTGAATTGGCGGCAAACCTTGAACGATGGAGGAGGCGTAGCGCATATCTTGTTTGGCAATCTCTACCCCTCTAAGAGAAGCAGTGCCGAACTTCTCCGCGAGGTGACGGGCCGTCGCCTGCGATACCCCAAACTCCTTCACCAGAATTCGCCAGAACTCCGGTCCGTAACCTTCCGCGCCGTGGAGCAAATGACGCGCGGTACCGCAGGGGATGAGCGGCTTTCCGAGGTAGCCCAGCACCATGTCGATGGCATCCTCGGCCATGGCACGATAGGTTGTCCACTTACCGCCGAGTACGCTGATGAGGCCGCTCTCCGACTCCATTTCGACTTCGTGATCGCGGATCAATTTCTTGGTGTCGAGAGCGTGCTTGGCTCTGACCAGCGGCCGCACACCCGCGAACGCGCTGACGATCTGGTCCGCCCTCAGCGGATGCACGATATAGCGGTTTAAATGACGCAGCAGATACTCAGCTTCTGCCTTAGTGACGACCATGGGGTCGCCCAGCTTCGCTTCGTCGTCGGTTGTGCCCACCAGGAATCGACCCAGCCACGGGATCGCGAAGATCACCCTTCCGTCATCCGTCTCCGGAATGAGGATGGCGTCCTTCGTGTCCTCCTTGTCGAGGGGCAACAGAATGTGCACGCCTTTGCTCAGGCAAAGACGCGGCTTGATGCCCGGTTTAGCCATCTCCCGGATGTGGTCTGAGAACGGCCCGGTGGCATTTACGAAGGCGCGGGCGCGCACCCTGAATCTGCGGTGCTCAATGAGATCTTCGATCTCCGCTTCCACCAGTCTGCCGCCTGCATCCTTGCCCAACCCAACTACCCGTGCATAGTTGACGGCCAGACCGCCTTGGTTGCAGAAAGACTGGATCAGCGCCATGGCGTAGCGGGCATCGTCGAATTGTCCGTCCCCGTAGGCTACGGTGCCAATCAGCCTGTCCGGCTTGAGCATCGGCATAAGTTCCAGCGACTCTTTTACGGAACGATGCCTGCTGGGAAACAAGTTGCCCTTACCGGCAATCCGGTCGTACAGCTTCATTCCGATCCGGTAGTACAGCTCTTCCTTGCGGCTATAACAGGGGACCAGAATCTCCAAGGGATGAGCCAGGTAAGGAGCGTTATCCAGCATGAGCCGACGCTCATGCAAGGCGCGGCGGACTACACGATACTGTCCTGCATCCAGGTCCGATACGGCCTGTTGCAGATAGCGAACACCTCCATGTACGAGTTTGGTGGAACCGCTGGAAGTTGCGGAGGCATAATCCCCCGCTTCGATGAGGATGGTCCTCAGGCCACGCAATTGCGCATCCAAAGCGCAGCCTGCCCCCGTGGCCCCTCCGCCGATCACGCACACGTCGAACGTTCCGCCTTCGATCTTCTGCAATGTTTCGGAGCGGCTCTTCATATACTTCCCCTTTTCGATTCAAGCAGCCGTTACCGTTCAGAATGTGACTTTGGTGCGGAAGCCTAGAACGACACCGGTACCATTGCTCGGAAGCGCACCCAGACTGGCATAAACCTGCACTACCGGTTGGACGTACCAGAACGGAGTAATCTGCGCGAGATAGTTGAACTCGAACGCCTTTTCTGAGGTCTGCATAGGCTGGAAGGTCGACAGTTCGTACGCCTTCCAAACGTCGCTGATCCTGCTGATGACCACACCGAACGATGCTGAATCATTAGCCCGCGAGGTGATCGGAGCGTTGAAAATGAACCCACCGGTGAACTGCTGATTCACCTTATTGCGGTCCGTTGGCAAATAGTCAAATCCGAAGTGGGCATCGAGTCCGCGAGTCGAGCCTTCTGTCGGCCGCCACACTGCCTGGTTGGCCATAAGGTAAAAAATGTAATCGCCGCTGTACAAGACGGTTCCCGAGGGATTCGGAAACGCGTTGCGGCCGGGATTGTTGACCAAACCGACCTTGTAGAGGCCGGGATAGAACTTCGTTCTCGGCTTGGGGGCTGGCGCTCCAGGGCCCTGCGCAGCCCTCTGGCCGTAGAAACTAGGCTGGTCAACCAAGTATCCCAACTCATTGATGATCAACCCCGAGTTATGCCAGGTGAACGGAACTCCGGTAGGGTTGATGCCATAGGGATTGCGGTTGCCCGACATGTACGCTGTGCGGAGATAGACTTGCTTAAGCGGCGCAATCTTCATATCAACCGCGGGACCCGATGCCGGATCGAACGACTCATACGCGCTGAACAAGTTGCCGAACGCGTAGTCCAACGGCTCCATCAGGTAGTCGCGCCCGTAGTACTGCACGCCATAAAAGTCCTGGCCCGCAAATTGGCCGCCTCGAAGCGTTAGCTTGCCGTTGAACATTTCCTGCTGCAACCAATAGGAGTCCAGGCGGGTAGTGTGCGCGCTGACCAAGCCGCTGGGGTTAGCGACGCTGCCCAGGTACTGGCCGCCGAGGTTGACGCCGCCCTGCCACAAACCGGTCACGTGAAAAGTCAGCCCTTTCGCGCCTGCTAGCTTGCCGAAGTCAATGTCCACGGTTCCACGGACACGGTTCCAAGCTGCTGCGCTGGAAATGCCACCCGAAGGATTTGCCAGGAAATCGGCGATGTAGTGAAAGTCAAAGGTCACGCCCTTGTCGGCCAGCTTAGTTCGTTCGCCTCCCCAGTCTCCAAGCAGATATTTCTGGGTCATGAACGTAGGTTCAGTGGTAGGAGGAGTTGTGCTTTGAGCTGCAGCGAAAACAGAAAACATCAGTACCGATGCGAGCACCAACAACAGGAAGTACGCGACCGAAGACGTGGACATTTCGGATTCTTGAAGCCGAGATGATATCGCCATAACTTCTCCTTTTGTGCGAGACATTTCATTCCGAAAAATGAAAAGCCGCTCAAGACAGGTATGTCCCGCGTCTCTAGGGCGCAACATACTAATCTTGAGCGGCGTCTGTATGTCTCAGCCGAACGGCGCCAAATCTAACGCGCCGGCGCCGTAATGTCAACACTAAATTTCACAAATCGTCGCAATTCGCTAATTAGCGTTGACCAACGACAACTAAGACACGTCGGTTGTCTGTCGAGCCGCTAGGAGCAGCTTTGGTCATGCGAGACCTACTGCGGGCTGAACTAGGAGGCGACTGGCATTAGCGGACTTATCTGCCGTGAAATCTAACCCAGGAGCGGGCGCTACATTCATGCATCAGGCGATCCACAGACTGCAATCGCTCACCGAAACTGAACTAACGCCTTGCTTCACCAGGTCCTCGACCTCGCGCAAGGTATGCACAAGTCCGCCGCCAATTATCGGTAGTTGCGGACGTTCTTCATGAAGTTTCGCTACGATGTGAGGAGCCGCCATGGCTGGCAAAACTTCCAGCGCATCAGGAAGGAACTGGTCCAGACTCCGAACCGTGCTGTGCAGGGCCGCTGAATCCAACAGGAAAGTGCGCTTAACCGCGAACAGTCCAAAGTTGCGCGCCGCGCGCAAGGGCTCAGGATGGGTTGAGATAATTCCTTGCACCTGTCGACGCGCCATATATGAGATCGCGGCCTGATCGCGAGCGAAACCGGAAACCAGATCCAGATTCACGATCGGCACCTTGCCCACTGCCACCACTGCGTCCACCATCTCACCAATGTCTTCTGGATTGCCAAAAAGAAAGTAGACAATCTTCCCCGGCGCCTGAGTTCCGCGCAGCAGGAATTCGGGCGCTCGCACAGCAGGAATGATGGGAGTCTGCTCCAGCAGTCTGATCAATTCCCCGGCGCGGTCTCGCGAAGGAATGTCTCGACCTGAAGCCCCCAAGCCTGGTGCTTTCTGGATTGGGTAGTCTTTCTCTACGATCACGCCCTCGCGTTCAAGCTGATTTTTCACGACTGGGCGATTGCCATGCGTGAATGCGTTTTACTACCGCCGTTGTCCGTGGCGATGTGTTTCGATTTGCCCTAGGAGAGTCTATCACCGTACGCGAGTCGCCGGAGAACCACACCCCTACTTTTCAGGTCCAGGCGATGTTTCGTTCCAGAAAGTGGCCGCCCAATATTTTACTGATGCTTGAGGATTTTCAACTGAAACGCGACGGTTGGGCTACCAGCAAGAGAAAGCAGCTCCACGAGGCAGCCGCACGCGGGCATAAGGGTTCGTTACCACGGAGCGCGAGCCGGCCAGGAATTGAATTTAAGCGGCTCCTGAAGCGATTCAACCGCTTGCCGCACTAGGCTATCTTCGGCCGCTGGAGATTGAGCGAAGCTTACGATTTTTATACGTCATCGGGATAAGGACGAGCAGGCTTTTTCCAGAGAAAATTGGTCCGAGGCAGGAGGTGCCAAAGCTGGGGGCGCAAACGGTTGTTCGCGCTCCCCAGCGCTCAATCGGCGTCAATGAGTTTTCAGGCAGCTATTACAGTCCTGGTTGTTGAGTATCGCTCCAATGCGTGAGGCAAAAGACGGATCGCCTGCAGCGCAACCTGCCAAACTGGCGGTTACATAAAAAATGAACACCCCATTACGCTCCACACTGTGGCGGCGGGTCGTCTTAGGTTTCCGAGACCCACTTTACGCCGGTGGGCAGGTCATTAATTCGACCATGGATGGTGTGCACTTCTGCCTTTACCGAAGCTAGGTCATCTTTGATCTGCTTCAGCGTGGCGTTGATTGCATTCAACCCCTCTTGAAGCTGATCGGCCTCTTGTTTCTCCATGAGTTTGTTTCCTTTCTTTGAGTTTGAAGACCATTCGTTCTAGGTGCGGCTCCGAGTGGTTCGACCCCTCCGCATGACTCGCGGCGGCCCCAAGGCGGAGCCAGGCGCCATCGTCGGCGCGAGACCGAGCATGGCATTGAATAACAGCAAATTCGTTATGTTGGTGAAGTCGGCTAAGCTTTTCACCAGCAGATCATGCTTGCTGAAACCCAGGGCGCTCCCGGCGCACCGTACCCATCAGCCGCTCACAATACGGCATTTCGACCAAAAACACAATCGACAGTCTTTTCCATTAGTGGGCGGTCTTATTTTTACAGGAGTTCTATATGTACTCTTCTAAGCTCAGTTTGAGTTAATGATTTGGGCCCCAAAACATGATATGACCGGCGGCTCCTCGGGCGATCAGGACGCTTAACAATCCAGTGCCAGTGACTGGATTAGCAGTGAACTTTTCGACTGTTTCCGAATTCCACCCTCATCGTTGGAAAGTGAAATTTGCCGTTCAGGAAAACCTCGACGGGAAAGTTGTCGATTAGATGAAACAGCTCAGCGACGAAGAATACCCGGGCTGATCGGGCGCGAAAACAGTCTTCGGACTCATGATGGATTGAAATCGTAACGGCCAGCCGGCCTTCAGCGGAGACATGACAGTCGTTGTCCGCGATGCCATGACTTCTATCCCAAACAGCTACGGAAATCCGTGCCGATCTGCAAACCTCAGCGGGCCCGGAAGGTTGCAGGTCACTTCGAGTGCACGATACCTTCTGCAAGTTTGTCTTGGACGATTGCCATTTGATCGTCGGCCGTCGCAGTGTCCCGTGCTTCTTCGGCCCAATGCTTGTAACGATCCGCCGTCGAGATGTTCTGAGTGGAGTCAACCCGAAGCGGATGCAGCCGATACCTCGCTTCCATTTCCATGTTGTACTGTTCTTTTTCTCTCTGGCGGTGAGCTTCCTGGCGAAAGTATCGTGCGAGTTTACGATGGTCGTCCGGGGTACTGACGGCATTGATCATCTGGACCTGCTTATGAGTCAGATGCCGAGAGGTGTCTGGTCCGCCTGGGTTCGGTTGGGGAGGGTTTGCCACACTTGTCCCAAGCATCGCGCTCATGATCAAAGTTGTGAGTGCCGTCGTTGTCACTGTCATCCTCTCAAGGACATTGCTTGCGACTTAACCATTGACAGGCAGCCGCTTCAGGCTTGACCGGCTTCCCGGGACACAACTGCGCACACCATTCCGCCGCCTTACCCGTGGTCAGAACAGTGCCGCCGCCGTGTTGATGTTGCCCGTTGGCCTAGAGCCTTGTAGTTCGCGCCCATGGCCCCGATGCCAATAGCTAGAGTCGCCTGCGTCGGCTGCCGCCCGCGACCTCCCCCAGCCTGGCGCCGGAGCCGGGGGGATCGTGTTCACGGGCTTCGATCTCCAGCAACGCCAAGCGCGCGGCGGCTATCATGCGATCGCATTCCGCCGCCGGATCCTCATTCAAACTTTGCAGCTGTCTTAGCTTTTCACCGCTGGTATCCAAGATTAAGGCATCGCGATAATGCACGAACAACCCGGCAAACTGCTGGATAAAGCGTTCTTCAGCGGACATAACGGATCACGTCACCTTCCTATGCGCAGGCCTGTTATCGCTCAACATCCCGACACCTCGATTGAATAACGACGGTCATAATCCTCGAATAAGTTATTTATAAAATATTCGTAAAGCCCCGATCCTCTTGCGTTGCTCCGGTACTTCACCAAACCACGAAACCGATAGCGAGTACCGCCGACAGGACTTCGAGGCTCTTGGCGGACCGGGATTGGGCAGTGCGGGATGGGGAGAGTACGTTGGGAATGCTGGACCACGCATCGTTTTCAACTGGAGAAACTTAGTTTCAAGGTTGAAACGACATCAGAGCTGAGGCTCGAATCGCGGTCAAATGTGAGTGCGAGGCGTGCTATTGAGAACCGACTGGGTCCTTCAGCGAGGATAGGCATTGCAGGGCACTCAACATCAGCGTGGCATATGATTCGAAGCTACACATCCCGATAAGGTCTTTAATCAGTGGTGAAAGCGTCACAACCTGCCAAGGAATTGTTGTTCAGCTAGGCTCGAACTTGTCGTCACTGACATCGTCCTTGCTGTGACGCGGTGTGGTTTCAATCTTGTTGCTCTCTGACGGCTACACAAAACTCGCCTCCCACCAATCCCTCATCTCCGCCAAAACGAAATGATCATCCCTCCAGCAACGATGAGCGATCCTCCCAACAGGATGGGCGGGGTCGGCGACTCGTCGAATCTCAGCTTTGCCAGAATCTGGGCTACCAGAAAGAAGAGGACAACGTACAAACCGAGCAATTTGCCGAACTGCCAAGGAGGAGTATTGACGACCAACCCATACAGCGCCAGAGTTATTGCACCGCCGGCAAAGGAAAGATAACGCGTCGCCCCCGATGAGCGATAAAGACCTGTCTGAAAGCAGGAATCTCCACCTGCTTCGAGGAAAGCTGCAAGCAGCAACACAAGAAACGTACCGACGCGACTGGCGACTATCTGATTCAGGATTTCTCGCATGATAATTATTCGGTTGGTATGGCGACTCTGGTCGCTATAGTAACAACTGGCGTGTTCAGCTCTGACATGGTTCCGCTTCTAGCCACTATCAAAAAAATTGATTGGACGGCCTTGCAGGCTGACCATAGGCTTGAGGGTGGGCGTTTCGTGTGGGCCGATGGGGGCCGGATCGCCTATAGGTTTCTTGCACACCTGCTTCTGCTATGCGGCAAAATTCATGAAACTCGCGGGCATTCTTTTGCTGCTGTCGGGGTGGGTGATTGTCCTGTCGGCTCTGGCTCTTCTACGTTCAGCGGCGGAGCTGGCTGCTTTTGTGCTGGCGGGTACCGCGGTTGAATTGATCGGTCTATTCCTCATGTTTCATTCCCATCTACATGTGAATGAGGGAACTCGGTGATTCCCGGCTCTGTGCCCCCGGGTTCCGAAAGTCCGGCTTGGGCAGTCTGCCTGTTATCGATCCTTCTGATTCCTTTGGCTATGGCTGGCCTTGCGCTTATCAATAACGGGCTCGGCCGGTCTCGCAGTGCTGCGCACGCCATGCTGACTTCCCTATGCGTGATCTCGGTCGCCTCGATCGTCTATGTAGTGTGCGGTTTCTCCTGGGCTGGTTTTGCCGGCGGACCAGCACATGTGTTGATCATCGGAGCAAAGCCTTGGAACTGGATAGCTGCGGAGCCATTCGTCCTTCGAGGCCTGGAACTTGACGGTTCGCCTGCTTCCCTTACGGCCCTGCTGCAAATGTTCGGTGCCGGACTTGCGGCATTGATTCCGTTAAGCGCCGCGACCGATCGCTGGCGCATGGGTGCCAGTTGCGCTTCCACAGCAATCCTGGCCGGCTGCACCTACCCAATTTTTACGCATTGGGTGTGGGGCGGCGGCTGGCTGGCGCAACTGGGGAACAACCATGGACTTGGACTAGGATTCATCGATACCGGAGGCGCGGCATCAATCCAGGTTCTGGGCGGCCTGACCGCCTTATCGGTCGTCTGGATACTAGGTCCGCGCCGCGACAAGTATTCTTCGGAAGGTATGCCCACGGCCATCCCCGGACATAACCTGGTCTTCGTTGTCTTCGGCTGCTTTCTCGCGTGGTTTGGCTGGTTAGGGCTGAATTCCTCCGCGGCTATTGTTTTCTATCACGTCCTGCCGGGACGCGTAGTGCTGGTTGCGCTGAATACGACCTTGTCGGCGGCGGCTTCGGGATTGACGGCAGTCGCCATCACGCGTATTCGCTTCGGTAGACCTGATGCCTCCATCAGTGCCAATGGCTGGGTCGGTGGATTGGTCGCTAGCAGTGCAGCCGCCGCATTCACGAAGCCGGCGGCTTCTTTGCTCATCGGTTTCATCGCGGGCATCCTGGTCACGTTTACCGTCGACTGGTTCGAAATGTGGCTAAAGGTTGACGATCCAGCAGGAGCTATTCCCGTGCACGCTGTGGCCGGCATATGGGGTTTGCTTGCGGCTGGTCTATTCGCTAACCTTCCCGCTCAGAACTCAGACCATGGGCAGTGGCTGGCTCAGGTAGTTGGAATCGCAGCCCTGTTAGGTTTTGTGTTACCCCTTACCTATTCTCTGAATTGGCTCCTTGACCGCTGGTATCCGCAGCGGGTCGATCCAGAGGGAGAGCGGCAAGGTATGGACCTTTACGAGTTGGGCGCGGGCGCCTATCCGGAATTCGTGATTCATAACGACGAATTCATCCCGAGGTAGAGACTTACATCGAAAGAATATGAGGGAAACCGAATGGGCCGTTGACTCAACTATGGCGAGCCACCCAAAGCAACAGGGTAAAGACCACGATTGGGATTAGCGCCATCGCTGCGTAGAAAGCGATTCTCCTAGGCCACGGGCTGCGCCGTCTTTTCCATTCGCTAAGTTCGGGACGTTCGGCGATACCGACTTGGTCTTGATGTTCCAGATCTCGAATGAATTCGCTGGCTCGGCCGTATCGGTTCTTCGGATCGCGCTCCATCGCGCGATAGATGATTTCCTGCAGTTGTGGCGAGATCTTAGGGTCGACTTCGCGCGGCGGGACAGGATTATTCAGCAGCCGGTCGTTCATGATGACGAAGGGATTCGGACCAGTGAACGGCACTTTGCCCGTCAGCATTTCATACAACATGACGCCTACTGCATACAAGTCGCTGCGTGCGTCGCCGCGTTTTCCCTTAACCTGTTCGGGAGAGATGTAATCCGGCGTTCCCATGGTTTGAGATAGCTTGGCGAACGTCAACCGACGGCCGCGAAGATTGGATGCGATACCAAAGTCGATAAGCTTGATGTTGTCCTGCTCATCGACCATAACGTTTTCCGGCTTGAGGTCGCGGTGCACGATATCGCGATCGTGGATGTACTGCAACGCGTCCAGAATACGTTTTGTGATTTTGACCGCGCGCTCCGGATCAAGGTTATTCTGCTCATTAAGGATCTGACGTAGCAGCCGGCCGTTCACCCACTCCATGACCATGTAGACCTGACTGCGATTATCGTCCGCGAAGACTTTCATCACGCCAGGATGGTCCATGTTCTTGCCGATCTCCTCCTCGCGACGGAAGCGATCGAATAGCAGCGGGTCACTTTCCATTTCCGGATGGGGGATCTTGATGGCAACCTCACGCCCATTGCGAAGGTCGGTGGCCCGAAAGATCGAGGCCATGCCGCTGCGCGAAATCAGCTTCTCAATGCGGTAGTGATCGAGTTGTTCGTCAGTATGGACTGTAGTCATGGCTACCTGGGCTGTGCTCTTGTCCGAGTTCGAAACGCAGCTCCCGGAACGGATTACTGGTTGAGTGAGAGCGCCCATTCAATGATGCCAGAAAAACTGAAGTCGCGGCGTAAAGATTCCGTAAGGAACCGGGAGATTCGTCCGAATAATTTGCCTGTCCAGAAGGCTAAGAAGCGGGGCCGTCAGCGAGACTAAACTCACGGAAGCTTGTAGGGTCGACCGCGATACATGCCCGTCCGTTCGACGTCGTGAATCCGTACCAACTGAACGCTGACGTTGTCGCTGCCATCGCGCTGGTTGGCGAGTGCGACAAGTTTTTCCGCCGCCGTAGGCAGATTCTCATTTCGCATTACAACGCTCGCGATGTCCGACTCGGGCACAGCACCGTGAAGTCCGTCAGAGCATAGCACCAACAAGTCGCCCTTCTGCACTTGGACATCGTTGATGTCCACGGCAACGAACATATCATTGCCTACAGAACGGCTCAGCACATGGCGGTTGGGATGATTTCGCGGCTTCGCGACTGGATAGGATTCCCAGACGCACCTGTTCGTTGGGAACCGTGTGATCAGGCTGTGATTTGCTTGGGCTGGCCGGATCGAATCAGATAACATCGCGAGTCTCCGACGTGCGCAATGACGGCGCGATCGAACCGCAGCGCACAGGCGACCAGGGTTGTGGCCATCGCGGTTTGAGACCCGGAGGAGCCACCTTGCTCATACACCTTGGTATTGGCAGCCTGTACCAGGCGAGTCAGCAGCGACTTGTGAGGCTCTCCGGCACGTGCTTGGGCAAAGCCCGCTAACACGCTCTCCACAGCCATGCGCGAAGCGACTTCGCCCTTCTGTTGTCCACCAACTCCGTCCGCCAACACGAATAAACAGCCATGCGAGCGCAGTTGCGCCGGATTGTAGGGCAGCACATATCCTAAGTAATCCTCATTGTGCTCCCTTACGCGTCCAGGATCCGAAAGTTGAGTGAACTGCACATCCAGCATAGAACCCTGCGGGCCAAGGTTTCGTTCAGACTCCGCTGCTCCGGATTGTACGGCTCTACGGACCCTGTTCCTACTCACACAGGCGAAAAGGCGGGACGCCTCCCGCCTTCAGGCCTTCATCTGATTTCGCTACCTTTACATGGCATTCGCCGCCTCTGCACGTCTTTCGATCAGGGTCGTTCTTCCCGCGGACTTGCTGGAACGAACGAAGTAGACTCCACCATACAGCGCCCAGACAAGCGCTATTCCCAGGGCCAGCAATGGTTCCTTCTTAGTGCCAAAGCCCATGAATGGACCGATTAGATAGAAAATCATGCACGCCAGATTGGCTATTAATCCGAACACCGGAATCACCAGGTGGCGCATAGGCTTGAACTTGGGGTGATTGTGGTAGCCGACCAGACAAATGATGCAACTGAGCCCGTACAACAGGAATGTCCCGAAGTTGGAGGCCAGCGTCATGGTCAGTAGAGTATTGGGCATGGCTGCCAACCGGTCGTGACTGACGTATCCGAAGCTGGACCAGAAGCCATGAGGCAATGCCTGGATCGCAGAATCAGTGGGCGCTCCGCCATCGCCAAACACGAAAACAATGGCGAGGCAGCCCACCACGGCCGAAATTGCCGCCAGCGTCCAGATCGCGCGATGCGGGGTAAGATTGTTCGAATGCAACATGCCGAAGTGCTCCGGCGCTTCCTTGTCCTTGCCCATGGCATAGGTGACACGCGCACCGGTGTTCATGCACGACAGTGTGGTGCCTATCAATGCCAGGAACACCGTGAACGCTTCACACAGCATGAAGATCCGTCCTCGTCCGGCGCCGAGTAGAGCATCGCCTACTATCACCATCATGTCGCCAATTGGCGCCGCCGACGCTGATGCACTCTGCATCGTGTACCCACTGTTCAGAAAATAGTTAGCGGCAAAATACTCGAACAGATAGCAGAACATCCCCTGCACCAGCAGAGAAACAATGACCGCAATGGGGATGTCGCGCTTGGCATTCTTGGCCTCGCCGCCCATAGCCGTCACCGACTCGAAACCAACCAGAATCAGAATCGCGACTGTCGCCTGAATAAATACCCAGCCCCAATTGTGAGCGCTGATGACGGACTTGGCAGAAGGATGTGTCAGGAACGCGCCGGTGCTGTCCTTTTCAGGATAGCTGATGCGATAGGGTACTGGTTTGCCCGCGGCATCCAACTTGGGCTGTGGTACCACACCCGCCGAATCCCGAACGATGGTGTCTGTCTCCTGCCCGTTGACGACGCTCTTCTGTGTCTGAAATTCGTAGCTATAAGCTCGGGCAGACACAGAATCGAACTGGTAGGCAATGCTTCCTGGTGGATGGTTCATGCGATAGCCCAAGGCCAACACCGCAAATAAGACTAGGGCAGCTATTTGGATGACATTAATCGCAATGTTAACTGACGTAGATCCCGTGACGCCGCGGTGAGCGATATAAGCCACGAGGAAAGAAAACCCGATGGCAACCAACATCATGAACGCGGGTCCGGGATTGGAGGCGCTCATGAGGTTTGGCCAGATAGTTCCGACCAGGTAGCCGCAGAGTATGCCCATGGTGGCCACCATCACTCCGGGGTAGATCCAGTAGTAAAGGTGGGAGGCCCATCCCACTACGAACTTCGAAAGTCGGGCATAGCGCCAGGCCTTGTCGTGGTTGAGAAAGGATTGTTCTGCAAAATAGTAGGAACTGCCAGTACCCGGATACAGCTTTGCCAGTTCCGCATAGCAAACAGCCGTTGCCAGGCATAGGGCCAGTGCGACGATGATACCGAGCCACATGGAGGGTGCGGTCACTCCCGTCGTTGCCTGAATGTAAAAGGTGAGCCACAGAAACGCGCCAGGCGCTATGAGCGCCATGGCATTCATCGTCAATCCTGTGAGCCCGAGGGTTGCTTTCATCTCAACTGAAGTATTCTCTGACATAATTCTCCTTTTACTTTCTCGACTGCATTGATCGGGAGACGCCCGGTCCGCGACAGAAGCCGTCGACCGAGTACAGAAGAGCCGCCATGGCGGCAATCAGCAGCAATACACCGAGCATGGGCTGCAAGGTTAGGGTCAGTAGTCCGCCGACCAGCGCCGGGAGACCCAGCACTAACGCCATGCTCCAGAGGACCCTTTGTAGAGCGGTGGCCACCTGTTCTCGCTCCTGCAACTGCACTGGTCTGCTGCTGCGCATTCAATCTCACGTAGCTGGCGTGTTAGCGTACGGTTCGCCGACTTCACGGCTTGTTGAACTGAATCCACCGACCCTGATAAGTAAGGACACTTCATCCAGTCCTTACAGCCGATCTGACTAAAACAGCAGACCTATCTCGACCAATCCTCGGGTCTGGCTTCCATCAGTTCCAAATGATCCGAAGGCATCACCCGGCGTGAAATTACTGGCTTGTACAAAGGAAATGTCCGCACGGGTGAAGAATTTCTTATATTGATAAGTTGGGGTCATCGTAATCGACCAAGCCGCACTACCCGGGCCGTACATCAGGTTGACAGCTTGTTGAGCGGCATTCCCTGTACTCCCGATGTATTCCCAGCGTCCGGTGAGCGAGAACCCACGCTTTAAGGTGCGACTTGCCAAAATCGCGCCGCCCCAGGTAGAGGCGCCGTGCGCGACGCCGACCGCAGGATTGGTTGGAACGTTGCTGTATTGCAAATAGGGCTGAACGATCCACTTCCCTTTCGTGTACGTGTATTCGGCGACGTACATCGTGCTGTTGTTTTGGAGAGGCGTGGCCAGGTTTTGCCAAGCGGTTTGCCCGAGGTACCCCATGCCGGAGAATGTAAGGCTGTGGGGACCGTTGGTGTAAGTCAGAGCACCGCTCAATCCCGAGTAGCGGTTGGAATAGTAGCCATCGTTCCAACTGAACGAGGCAGTGAATTTCCCTAAAGTCTGATTAATTTGCAGACCGCGAGTAATCGCGTTTTCCTGGTTCCATAACAGGCCGCGCTCGATGTTCATGTTTTGAAAGTCGAACGTGGACTCAGCGCCCATTAACGTCGGTAATATCCCGATCATTAGATTGGTATTCTTCGCCGGCAAGAGCTTTACGTATGCCACCGGAACGGGGCCCCAGAGGTCATTGTTAGTCGTCGCGTTCGAAATAAAAGGCGATCCCAGAGAAACCACGTCATAGGCGCCCGCCTGAACATAGAACTGGAACCAGCCAGTTGCCTTCTGAAAAAAGATCTGCGCATTGCTGAAGGCGCCCTCTGCCCCGTTGTTACCCGCTACGGTGTTGTTTTGAAATAGCCCGAACCCGCTAACTACACCGTTCAGACTCAGCTTGCCCAGAGGTCCAGCTTCGAAGTTGATTGGCACCGCTGCCTGCAGCGGGCCGGTGATTGCAGGCGTCGGGAGGGGAGCCGGAGCTGCGGGTGCTGAAGCCGACGCAGCGGTTGGATCCGATCCCGGCGGTTGGTCTGTCGGCTTTGGAGTCGACGCATCCTGTGCATGGCCAATGCACGCCAATCCGAAGCACAAGGCGGCGGTTGCTAGTTTCTTCGGAAACTTAAGGTGAATGGCTTTTACGGGCTCTGCGAAATTTAGGTCGAAGCCTGAAATCCGGCCCGTTGTTTTCGAACTATCGCTTGCCGGCGCAAGGCGGCTAAAGTTCCGACGCCCACCCAACCGCGACACCCAACTCCGGTAGAAAAACCTCATTGTTCTAACCCTCTCCTCACCGAACGCGCGATTCCTACCAGCGAGTGCGAATTTACGAGAGCAGCGCTACGACAGTCCAACGCATATTTCTGTTCGACACGATCAAAACTTTGCCGAGAAAATGTTTTTATGAGCGGAATAAACAAGGCTTATTTCGGCAAGCTATCGAGGTTCTGGATGGTTTGGGATACAGAAATTCGGGTAGGCGGGGTCGCGATAGCAAGCGAACTGCCCGGAGGGTTACTCGGTACTTTCCTAGCTTGTAGAGTTAGTGACGGAAGGATGGGTTAGTTCGGAATTGGCAGGGCGACGTTGTTCGGGCTGGGACGCACGATGCCATTCCTCACAAGCTCGATGAACGCCATCGCCGACTGAGGTAAGGTTCGATCCTGGTGATAGATCAAGGCCAGTTCACGGCAGAGCGTGACATCGGAAAGAGGGATCAACTTCAATTCGCCCGCATTCCGCTCTTTCTCCGCAAACGTCTCGCTGATCAAGGAAACCCCCATGCCGGACGCCACAAAGGCCTTGATGATCGCGATGCTCGGGAGTTCCATCGCGACCCGCAATTGCGTTTGGTAAGGCCGGAATAGCCGATCCATCGTCTTGCGTGTGCTTCCGATCTTAGGAAGGATGACGGGATGCTCCACAATCGCCTCTACGGAAACCGAACTTAGCTGCGCGAGAGGATGGCTGGGACTGGTCATTAACACCAGTCGATCACGAAAAATTTGTTTCACTACGACGCGCGACAATCTGACCGGCATGGTCACAATACCGACATCGATCAAGCCATCCTGCAAGCGCTCCGTGATCTTGTGACTAAAATTGCGATAGATGTTAATTTGAACTCCCGGATAGCGGTGACGATACTCTGCGAATGTCTCCGGCAGCACATAAAGGCAAGTCGCCTCATTGGCGCCAATCGCCAGCACGCCTCCTGGAACTGTGTCCTGACCGGCCACGGCGCGCAGCGACTCTCCGCGTAATGCAAGCAGGCGGGTGGCGTACTCGAACAGAACTTCGCCCGCAGGTGTTAGCGTGACCTTCTTGCCGGAGCGGTCCAACAGCTTCGTGCCATAGTCCTGCTCCAGTTGTCGGATCTGGGCACTCACCGCCGATTGCGAGCGAAATACCTTGTCTCCCGCCCGCGAGAAGTTTCCTTGCTTTGCGACTTCGAGAAATGTCGTCAGTTGATCGAAGTCCATCTACCTGGCCCAAAATTCATATCTGTTTGCTCCAGGGGGCCCCGGCAGTTTCGGCCCGAGCTGCCCTGGATTCAACCGTGTTTCAGAACCCGCGCCCTAGAACAGATTCCACAGGAACTGGTTATAGACGTCGTGATGATATTGCACCTCAGGCGCTTTCACGAAGGTTCCCAACAGCCGCGGACAGCGATCAGCCGAGGCTTGCTTCAAGTCGGCGTAACGGCCCTTGACGTCATCGCCGAGTATGCTGGTCGTCCATTTTGCGTCGCGGAAGTTCTCGATCGCGGTGTAGATGTTGTCGGGCAGGTACCGCTCCGCCTGCCGCAGGTTCTTGATCTTTGCCGTTTCGCCGTCCAGACCAGACTTAAATACGGCATACATGACCATGTACGGATTTGCATCCGGGCTGACCGAGCGAACTTCTACACGCATGCTCTTCTCGTTGCCGATAGGAATGCGAATCATCGAGCCGCGGTCTACCGCCGAAGCCTTGATCTGATTGGGCGCCTCAAAATGCGGATCCAGGCGACGATAGGCGTTCACGCTGGCGTTCAGCATCAGGCAAACGTCGTTACCATGGGTCAGAATCCGGTCCACGAACGACCAGCCCATCTTGCTCAGCTTCTCTTCACCCTTGGCATCCCAAAACAAGTTCTTGCCGTTCTTGCTGACCGAAACGTTGGTGTGCATGCCGCTGCCATTCACCCCGACCACGGGCTTGGGCAGGAATGAGGCGGTGAAGCCCATCTTGGTAGCCACCTGGCGGCAGATCAGTTTGTAAAGTTGGATCTGGTCGGCGGCGTTTACGACTTCGGAATACGAATAATTAATTTCGAATTGCGAGGGCGCGACTTCCGGATGATCTTTCTCGTTCTGAAATCCCATGGCGCGTTGGACTTCGGCCGTCGTATCAATGAAGCTGCGCAGCGGATCGCCGGGGAGCGAATGATAGTAACCACCGGTATTTACGTATTCGAACTTCTGGGTCTCATGATAGCGGCGCTCGGCGTCAGCTCCGTTGAACAGAAAGCCTTCGATCTCATTGGCGGCATTGAGGGTGTAGCCTTCGCGCTGAAATAGGTCGTCGGCAAAGGTTTTAAGCACGCCACGAATATCGGCGGCGTAGGGCGTCCCGCCCTTGTCGATCACATCACCAAACACCAGGACTTTGCCGGGGCCAAAGATGTCTGCCGGGCCCCAGTAGAACGAGGGCCAATCAATTCCCAGCCGGAGATCGCTTTCCCGCTGCGCGGTGAAGCCGCGAATCGACGAACCATCGAAGGTCAGGTTGTCCCAGCTCTTCAGCAGGAATTTCTTGTCGTAATCGAGCATGTGCAAGCGCCCTTCGAGGTCACTGAACAGCACGGTGACGGCTTTGATGCGCTTCTCGTCGGTAAGGTACTTCAGGCGCTCCTCGCGGATATCGCCCAGAGGAACGCGGTTCTTGCGCTGCTCTTTAGCTTGCAGATTCAGGTCTTCGAGCTCGTCATAAGAGAGCGCGAGGAAGGAACGCAATTCAGTCGACATGGATCTCCTTCAGATAAATTCGGCCGTCTTCGGCCATGGTGAAATTGCAGGTGAGATTCGAGCCTATAGGCCGATGCATACTGCCCGCCAGTCAAAAAACTTAATCAGCCCTATCAAGGAAATTTATGGAGCGAGTTTAAGGGCGTCGGCAATATCCTGCGATAGGCTAAGACGCCGAACAGCCACGATATCAATGACTTGACCGCGATCTCGATTTGGCGTGTCTCCGGTAAGACTTCTGGATTGACTCGAGACTTTGCGCCAGGAAGGGTCCTTCTGTCTGCCCGGATCAGATGTATGTAGCACTTGTTCGTTCGAAGTTTCTGCCGGGGCAGCAACAGGAATCGTTAATCGCGGCATCTTTGGTATGGGATTTCAAAGTCGTCCTGGGTGGAGAATTTCTGGATTCTCGGAAGCTGCTATGCCGGCGGCTTGGACATTGTGTACGTTGCCAGCACCTATCCAATGCGTATTTGGGCCACCTGAACCCTGGAGTGCCGTTATCATTACAAGTGATGGTCGGTAAATGGGCGAGGAAGGCCACTCACGTTCTCATGAGGGGCATCGCCCGCAGGCGCTCACCAGTAGCTGCGAAGATGGCGTTGGCTACGGCCGGCGCCAGGCCGACGATCGGGGTTTCGCCTGCGCCCGCAGATGGGAGGTCCTTCCGGTCGACGAGTACGACGTCGATTTGCGGCATATCGCTGAACCGGGGCACGCGATACTGCGAAAAGTGCGGATTGGAGACACGCCCGCTCTCGAAGCGCACTGCCTCAAACATCGCCCCGCCGATTCCCATCATGATCGCGCCCGCGATCTGATTGCGAAGACCGTTCGGATTCACTACCGCCCCGCATTCGAAGGCTTCGACCACGCGAATGATGTGCACCTGTTTTGCGGCGCTGATCTCGATTTCGGCGACCGTAGCAATGTGCCCGCCCTTTTCGATTCCGCCTGCGATTCCAAAGCCGCGTCTCGCCGTTGATTGCTGCTTGCCCCAGGCCGATTTTTCCGCCACGGCTTCGAAAACCGCGCGCAGCCGCTCATCGCTGGTGTTTTTCAGTCGGAACTGCAACGGATCTATGTTTACTGCGTGCGCCAGTTCGTCCATGTGGGATTCGCGGGCAAAGTGGTTGGCAGTTGCCGCAAGACCGCGATACGATCCCTGCCGCAGCGGCGGAGCGTCGACCGGGTGAAACTGGATTAGCTTGTTAGCGATCTGATAGGGAGTACTGATCGCCGACGGCCCGGAGTTGTAGTTGTGGCATTCCCAAGCTGTGATGATTCCGTTACGCTGGGCACCGCTGTTGATGTCGATCACGCCGGCAGGACGAAAATATGCCCAGGTAAACTCTTCTTCGCGAGTCCACACGATCTTCACCGGCCTTCCCGCGGCTTTGGCGAGGCGAGCGGCTTCGACGGCAGCATCATCGGTGTGTTTACCACCGTAGGCCGAGCCGGTATCGGGCACCAACACTCTCACCTTCTGCGGCGAAATGCGAAACGTCGCAGCGAGCGTGTCGCGTATCGCGAATGGCCGCTGCGTACCCGTCCACACGGTCAGCTTGTCGCCTTGCCACTCAGCCAGCGCTGCGCGGGGCTCAAGTGGAGCGTGCTGGATGTAGGCGACGGTATAGGTTTGCGAGAGCTTAACCTCCGCCGACGCGAGGGCTTTGGATACGGAGCCGGCGACCTCCGGCGGCTCGTTGTCGTGCTTGTCGGCATTAGCCCTGATATAGGCAAATAGCTCGCGATCGGAGATCTGTGATGGCACCTTCCATTGGGCCTTCAATGCGCCAACCGCCTGCTCGGCCGACCACAAATCGGCTGCAGCCACTCCCACGAAGTCCCCGTCCCGCACGACGCTGACATCCGCATACTTCTTCGCAGCCGAGTCGTCGAGCGACTCAAGGGTTGCGTTAAATCCGGAAGGCCGGAGAATCTTGCCATACCACATCCCGGGCCGGCTCATGTCTGACGCGTACTGATGCTTCCCGGTAACAAAAGCTAAGCCATCAACCTTGGGAACCGGCTGGCCCGCGATCTTCCACTGCGAAGCCGGTGTGAGACTAGGATCGCCGGAAACGACCTTCACCAGCTTCTGGCCGTGCGTCAGCTCTCCGTAGCTGCGGGAATCTCCGGTCTTCGGATTGGTAACTTTGCCGTCCGCAGCCACCAGCGTGGCCGGCTCGACGTGCCAGATCTGGGCAGCCTGAGCCAGCAGTATCTCGCGGGCGGCCACTGCCATAGTGCGCACCTGGGGTCCCATGGTCGGTGTGGTGCGGCTGCCGAAAGTACCCATATCCCAGGGCACCAGGTCGGTATCGCCCATGGTCAAGGAAATCGAGTCGACAGAAACTCGCAGCTCCTCCGCCACCTGTTGCGACAGAGAGGTACGGATGTTCTGGCCGACCTCCACCTTGCCCGTGAAAACAGTGACTCTCCCATCTTCGTCAACGTGGAGCCAGGCTGCGACGTCCTTGGGTAACTCGTGGCTCCCAGGCATCCGGCCTGACTCCTGCGCCAACGTTTGTCCCGCGCAGGCACAGATCAGGAATCCGCTGCTGCAGAGCTTCAGAAAATCCCGGCGGTCGAGTTCAAAACGATGCAGGCCGCTGTCCACCTCATGCTGCTTCAGTTCAGCCGCAAGGCTTGCGTCCGGGGCAGAACTCATAACGTCACTTCACCTTCTGCACAGTCTGTACAGGCTGCGCCGCCTGCCGCACCGCCGCGACAATCCGGGGATAGGTTCCGCAACGGCAGATATTGCCGTTCATCGTGTGCACAATTTCAGCGTCGCTGGGGTTCCTGTTGTTCGCGAGGAGTGCGACGGCGGAGAGAATCATGCCGGAAGTGCAATAGCCGCACTGAAAGGCTTCTTCGCGGAGGAAAGCCTGCTGAACCGGATGCAGCTTCCCATTCTGCTCGAGCCCTTCGATGGTGACAACTTCCTTTCCGGAAACAGCCGACAAGGACGTTAGGCAGGATCTCACCGGTTTCCCCGTGAGCAAGACAGTACAGGCTCCGCACTGTCCTTCGCCACAGCCGTACTTGGTTCCGGTCAACTGCAGATGATCGCGCAAAACCCATAAAAGAGGCCGTTCCGGAGGAGCCGTGACCCGACGCTCCTTACCGTTTAACGTAAAGACAATGGCATCCATGTCGCCTCCTCGGAAGCGCATGGATAAATTATAGGGCGATTGTGTGCGGTGGATGAGCCTGAACACCGGCTGGTCGTGTCTTAAATCTGCCCTTTTCAGAAAGCGCCCGCGCGCTGTCGTTCCTGCGGACAATTCGTTGGATCAAGCCACGGTCACGCGTTCCCAGATTTCATCCAATTCGATCAGGGCAGTTGGATTCGTGAGTGACGGACAACAGCTGGAATAGCTGTCCCAATTTCCTAGCGTGCTTTTCCCTACTCCAGGGTGGCAAGAATGGCCGACGTTATCTCATACGGTCTAACTCGCACCCGCCGCTTGAACTGAGGCGGCGAAGTTGCCTTCTGCCAACGTCTGAATTACCAGGCGAACATCCTTGCTCTCAGCCTGCTGGATAACTTTCAAACCCTCCCCACCTACGGGTGGATACAGAATCGCGCGCCCCGCGATCGCCACCGCGAGATCGAGCCCATCAATCGTGGCGTCGTGCAGAAACGACGGTTCGCCGGCTAAGCGCTCGGCGTTGAACCAGGCTGCGTTGCGCGCTGTCGTTATGTCGAAGTTGACTAACGAAGTCTCGCTGCGCAAGCCTATCTTTTCCAGATCACCAATCAGAGGAGAAACCGCTGCGATCTCCGACGCCACCGTACCTACCAGACTCGCGAGTACTGCGTTGATCTGGTCAAAATCCGGCTTGAGTTGCGGCAGTTGATTCCCTGGACTGACCTGCGCAGCGGCAATGCCAAGATCAAGGTTGATGTGCGCGTTCATGCCCGACAGCAATTGCTGCAGGATGAGAAGATCGGCGTCGCTGCAGCCCCGGAAAGCAAGCATCCAGCTTCGAGTCGCGGTCCCGCCTGCTTGAAACGTGGCGAGCGCATCCAGGTATCGAGATGCGAAGACAACATCGAGTTGCTCCATCAGAGGCCCATTCTGGAAGCTACCGGCGGCGATACCGTCACGTACCGCGCAAGTCACTCGACGGTACAGGGCCGCGAAGTAGCCGAGACGGCTGGCCTGATCATAGGACTGCTGAACAATGGCCCCTAGCGCGGAAACTGCATCGTTGATGGTTTGCACGCTCATGCTGCGCCTGCGCTATCCGGAATTTGCGTTCTAGATTTCAACACACCATATATCTATCCTCGAGAAATCATAGCGCGGAATTTGTACAAGTCCAGCACGGCTGTGGGCCAGAGCACGCCCTTCGACCTCAAGACTCCGATCGCCGTTATCTCGCGGAAACCGGAACTACGATTTCGCTCCTTTCGGCGATTTGGGTGATAACGGCCTCATAGTCAAACGAAAAATGGCCGGTCTGGGCGGTGTCAAGACCGTAATAAAAATACTTTCGTGCCACATCTTTCCTGCCGAATCGTGGTATGCGAGAATAGCCAGCGAAAATTCGCCATTTCGCTGGAGACCCGGGACTTCCGTCATCGCCGAGGGAATGCGTCACGGGCTCCAGACTGAAGTTGGGTTGTGCAGTAGTCGCAGTGCCGTGTTTGCGGCACGAATCTTACAAAATGGAGAAGGTGTCAGATGCCGAACCGTTTAAGACGATTCATTGTCGTGGTGGTGCTTTCAGCGTTGCTCACGCCATCGCTAGTCGCGGCTACCCCCACCCCAATCCAGCAAGCGGCACAAACTGCTACGCCGGTTAAATACGTGGTTGTGATCTTCGATGAGAACGTTTCGTTCGATCACTACTTCGGTTCCTATCCTAACGCCGCAAATCCCGCGGGCGAGCCGGCCTTCTATCCCCGGCCGAACACGCCAGCGGTGAACGGATTCAACCGCACTATGCTGCAGAACAATCCCAACGGCATCGCTCCGTTTCGCCTCGATCGCAGCCAGAACGTCACCTGCGATAACGACAACGCCTACACCGCTGAGCAGAAGGCTTACCATGGCGGGCTGATGGACATGTTCTCGCTGTTGAGCGCCACCGGTAACGGCTGTGGGATGAACCTGAACTTCGGCTACTACGATGGCAACACGGTCACAGCGTTATGGAACTATGCCCAGTACTTCACACTGAGCGACAACTTCTTCGCCCCGGTGTTCGGCACCACCGCGATGGGACACCTGAACCTGGTTGCCGGCCAGACCCACGGCGCCACTCCGGCGAACATCGGAAGCATCGTGGTCAATGGCACGGTCATTGGCGAAGTCAATCCTACGGACGATGATTGCTCGTCGGGCTCCTCGGTCGTCATGAGCGGGCCCAGCATCGGCGACCTGCTCAACGCCAAAGACATTACCTGGGGCTGGTTCTACGGCGACTGGACTCCGATCGGAGTCAATCAGGGAAAGGCAATCTGTACTTCCGGCTACGATGGCCACTATGCACCGTTTCAATACTACGCATCGACGGCCAACCCGCACCACCTACCCCCTACCAGCATCAGCACGATTGGTCAGACCGACCGCGCCAACCATCAATACAGCCTCAGTGATTTCTGGGCTGCGGTAGCCGATGGAAATATGCCGGCCGTCACGTTTCTCAAGGCGCCGCACACCATGAACGGACATCCTGCGACCTCCAGTCCGCTGGCCGAGCAGACGTTTCTGGTAGATACCATCAACCAGTTGCAGCAGACGCCGCAGTGGCCGCAAATGGCCATCCTTCTCACCTGGGACGATTCTGACGGCTGGTACGATCACGTGATGCCGCCCATCGTCAACCAGTCCAGCGATCCCAACAACGATGCCTTGCTGGGTCCAGAACTGTGCGGCACTGCCGCTGCCGGCGCCTATCAGGACCGCTGCGGTTATGGGCCGCGTCTGCCGTTTCTTGTGCTCTCTCCCTTTGCCCGAAGGAATTTCGTCAATCACAACCTGCAAGATATGACCTCGATCCTTCGCTTCATCGAGGACAATTGGAGTTTGGGACAAATTGGCGACCAGTCGTTCGACGCCGAAGCCGGATCGATTCTCGGCGCCTTTGACTTTACCCATCCTGGAGTGACCCAGCCGCTGATCCTGGATCCGAATACCGGTGAAATCCTAAGCGGCAGAAAGTGAACCGCCGGCAAAACGAGGATGTTAAGGCAGCTTGCTAGGGGCGGAATTCGCGCCGGGCAAACTCGCATCATAGGCAGCTCTGGCGATGCGAGCGATCACCTGCTCGCGGGTGGCCTCGCCCGCAGTCGAATCCGTCACGAATACAGCAATCGCAATTCTACGTCCGTCCGGTAGCGGAATGAGTCCTATATCGTTGGTTGCGGGCGCCACTCCATTGTCCACGCCGGAGGTGCCCGATTTGTGGGCAACGTGCACTCCAGCTGGCAGATCGCCCTCTAGACGCTTGGTCCGAACGGCCGGCGTCATCCAATCTAAGAGCAGCTTCCTATGTTCGGCGGTCAGCGGTGAATTGTCGTTGATCCGGCGTAGCAACTGGACGGCCCCCGCCGGCTCAAACCAGTTTCGGTATTGCGCTGACTTGTCATGATGAAGGCCGGCTTCGCTGTCCTGAAGCTGAAAACCGCTAATTCCGAGTTCGGCGATATAGGTGTCGACCGCCTTCGGGCCACCGGCGAGACGCAACAAAATGTCGGCGGCTACATTGTCGCTCAGCGAAACGGCCAGTCGTAGAGAGCTCGCGCAGGGGCACATCGACCCCGGCATCAGGATATTGGTCCTGCAGAGGACTGTAGACGTGCGGCAGGATGCGGTCCTGCGGAAGGAAACGCACTGGCTGATCCAGTGAAAGCTTGCCCTGCTCGACCTGATGCATAACCATGACGGCGAGCGGCAGTTTGAAAACTGACTGCATGGGAGGCCGCGCGTTTGGATTGAGGTCGCAATTCAGAGCTGAGCCACGCAACGAGCAGGCTACCGACACTTTGCCCTGAGCCTCCGCGGCAATGGCACGAATCTGTTGCCTGAGAGGTTCTTGCGCAAGCGCGGAAACGGCTGACAGGGCAACGAGAAGTACGAACCGCATGTGTCACAATATAAGACTCGAGCAATACCCGGAAATGACGACGCTGATTCAATTCATAATAAAACAGAAATCATCCAGGGCGCGCGTAGCGTCGATGTGTTCCGGGCCTGCCGCTTCTAGAAGGGACTCAGTTCGCAAAACGGGCTGGACAGCCGCTTATTCTGGGCCTCCTATCTTGCGGTAGCGAGGGCCCACACCGGCAGCGACGTGGCCAGCGAAACCGCGCCAAATGCGGTGAAACACTCCAGGAGTTCCGGCCGAGTGGAAGGTCATTGTTCTCCAACTGATAGGTTTGTTGGGAAAGGAACATATCCTGATTCGCATCGTTTAGCTAAATAAATCGACTTGCGCCATCCGGCCAACGGAAAATCAGGACCTCGATCAGTTCCAGATAGTCTCATCCTCCCTTGAATGACTAGCGGCTCGGCTACAGCGGCCATAGTATCCTAGCACCTTAAGGCTGGATCATTCTTCCTTATTAGGGCATCAACCTGCGTTAGCGTTTTCCTATAGCTAACTATCTGGCACTTCTGTACGAAAAACCCCTGAATTTGCTCGCAAATAATGCTCTGTCTTACCCAAACAGGTAGCCCCGATTGAAAGATCAACTACAGGTAATACGACTATCCCGGTGCCGCTGAGGATGCAGTGACGAAGTTCAATAAGCCGCTACAAGCAGATTTACCCCACCCTAAAGGTGTCGAGATGAGTGCTATCTAAGAACGGAAATGTGTTCTACGTCAGTGGTCTAGACAGTGCACTACCAGGCACCTATCGTCCGAAATAGCCACAATCAACACAGATGTAGGGGAATTGCGGTATTCCAAATACTCCGCGGCCGGACGGCGGCACGAGGGTTAGTGTCTATGATCGCTACTTCAAAAAATCATTCTGGATCTGTGATCTTCGTCTTGCTTACGATTTCTATCCTGATGGCTTGGCCCGCAGCAGCGCAGGACGTCCTCACTTACCATGTCGACAACTACCGCACCGGGTGGTTTTCTTCCGAGACTCAGCTAACCGTGGCGAATGTGACGCCGTCGAGCTTTGGCTTGCTCTACACCGTCCCGCTCGATGCCCGGGTGGACGCTGAACCTCTGGTGGTGACCGGGCAACTCATTCAAGGCCAGGGTACGCACGACGTCGTGTACGTCGCCACCGAAGCAGACAGTCTCTATGCCATCGATGCCGATAATGGTTCGATTCTGTGGCACAGTCACTTTGGAATCCCGGTGCCGGATCAGTATAAGAGCGGCGACGACAACGTCTTCCCCTTCATGGGCATCGTTGGGACGCCGGTCATCGATCGCAATGCAGGGGTCATCTATTTCGTTTCCGATAGTATCGGTGGAGCAGCAGATGTCTTCCAGTTGCATGCTGTCTCTCTGAGTACCGGGCGGGACACCATAAATCCCGTAGCGATTCAGTTTTCTGAACGGCTATTTGATGGGACCTTATGGACATTTAATCCGAAGTATCACTTGCAGCGTGCGGCTTTGCTGGAAGCTAACAGCAGCATATATGTCGCCTTCGGCAGCAATGGTGATATCAATCCTGACCAGTCCCGTGGCTCGATGGTACGCTTCGATGGAACTACTCTGACCAGCCAAATTAGTAACAAAGTCCGCACCCCCAGCCCTGCGTTTTATCTTTCCTCGATCTGGCAATCAGGTTATGGTCCGGCCGCGGACCAGAATGGGGATATATTCTTCTCCACCGGCAACAGCGATCCCAGGCGGCCTACCTATTCGCAATTATTCAATCATCCGGATAGCATAATGCGCTTCTCGGGCGACTTGAGTACCTTGAAAGACAGCTTTACCACTTACAACTATTTTCGGCTTGATCAGGGCGACGTCGACGTGGGCTCGGGAGGGACGTTGGTACTTCCTGATCAGGCGGGATCCATCCCTCATCTGGCTGTCGCCGGAGGCAAGGATGGGAGGGCGTTTCTGGTCAATCGTGACAACATGGGCGGCTATACGGCGGGTGGTCCAGACAACATCGTGCAGACCATCAGCATGGGTTCGTGCTGGTGCGGGCCCGCGTATTTTGTAGGAGCGGACGGCGTGTCGCGCATTCTCACTGGCGGCGGTAATGGCGTCACCAGTTGGACGCTGCAAACCTCGCCATCGGTTCGGTTGATACAGGAGGGCTCCACCGGCTCGGCTGTTGTAAGTGGTCTGCCGGACGATGGCGGCGTGATTCCGGTGGTTTCATCAAACGGTACAACTCCGGGTACAGGGATCGTATGGTTCGTGCAGAAGCCCGCTTCGTCATCCGATCAGAATCCCGGGCCGCCAGTCACACTCATGGCGTACTCTGCCTCCAACCTCCAGCAACAACTAGTGTCGATTACCGCTGGGACGTGGACTCATGCGGTGGACAGCAACGCCAATATTGTTCCCACCGTGTCCAACGGCAAGGTGTACGTGGCCAGCAACCAGCAGCTGCGGATCTTCGGCTTGTTAGGGCAACCCAGAGTTAACGCCACCGTGCCGGCCAACCTTGTCCCTTCCGCGCCAGACATAATAAGCTGCCCGGCTGACGGAGCTGCTCCGGTCGCGGCCAACGGCGTGACGGATCATGTTCACGAGTTCTATGGAACCATCTGTCAGGCTGGCAACAACGAGATACGCCTCGCGCTGCGCAACGGCCATGCGCTGCTGGTAGATACCAGCGAGACCCCGGCTCATCATCCCGCGCTTCTGCTGACCCCTGGCAGGCCGGTGCACGTTCAGGCGAAGATTGGCTCGGACGGAGTGGTTCACGCGCAGCGAATTTCTCGCTCGCATCTGATCACGCCGCTCACTCCTCCTGATCGGTAAGGCACGGACGGCATTTCCGCGGGTCGGCCTTCAGCCCTTTGGCGCGACCCGCAAGATTTGTTGAACAGTGGCAGGCCAGCGTTCGAGCAGTTGTCGTCCGATGCGGCTACCGGTTTTACGAGCGTGTTGTTGGATCAATTCGCGCACTCGGGTCCGCTCCGTGCCGTCGCAATCGTTCAGACGACGCGTCTCTACAAATTCGGCCTCATATTTCTGCTGCGCTACGGAGCGGCCAATGGCGTCCCAGATGTAGGCTACGCCGCCAGTCATGCCCGCACCAAAATTTCTGCCTGTGGAACCCAGGATCACTACCACACCGCCGGTCATGTACTCGCACCCGTGTTCTCCGACGCCCTCGACCACCGCGATAGCTCCGGAATTACGGATGGCGAAGCGTTCGCCCGCGCTGCCCGCCGCGAACAAGCTACCTGAGGTCGCGCCGTATAGCGCCACGTTTCCCAGGATGGCCTGCGCGCCGTCGGTCAAGGCCAGCTTGCCGTGCGGCCGCAAGATGAGTTCACCACCCGAGAGCCCCTTGCCCACGTAGTCGTTCGCCTGACCCTCCAGGGTCAGGGTCATACCCTCGGCGGCAAAGGCCCCGAAGGACTGTCCAGCATTGCCGTGCATCCGAAATACCAGATCGGGTTTGAGTTCTGGCAAACCCGTGCGCAGCATCGCCAGCTCTCCCGCCAGACGCGCGCCGAGAGTGCGATCTTCGTTCTTTACCTCGGCCTCGTATTCGAACGGCGCGCTGCTGCGAGCCGCTGTCAACCCTGGTTCCAACCATGTATCGTCAACCGGAGGATGCTCCGCCGGCCGCAGGTTCGCTTGCCCGTCCCAGTGCAGCGGGCCATCGCCGTAGGAAGCGAGCAGAGGCTTCAGGTCCAGCTTCCCATCCCAGCGGACCTGGTGCAGCAAGTCGGTGCGACCGACTGCCGACTCCAGGGACGACAGACCCAGATTGGCGAGCAGGCGCTGCAAGTCTTCCGCGAGATTGAAGAAGAACCGCACCACATTTTCCGGCTTGCCGCGAAACTTCGCGCGTAATTCAGGACGCTGGGTAGCAATACCGGTAGGGCAGGTATTGAGGTGGCATTGTCGGGCCATGTCACAGCCCAGGGCTACCAATACCGCCGTGCCGAACGAAAATTCGTCGGCGCCCAGCAGTGCCGCGACGAGCACATCGCGCGCCGTGGTGATGCCTCCGTCCACCCGCAGCCGGACCCGGCCTCGCAGGCCGTTATGCCGAAGCACCTGTTGTGCCTCAGCCAGTCCCAGTTCCCAGGGGTTGCCGGCGTGCTTGATGCTGCTAAGCGGTGATGCTCCGGTGCCGCCGCTGTGTCCGGCGATGTGGATATAGTCCGCGTAAGCCTTGGCCACGCCGGCCGCCACCGTGCCAACTCCCAATTGTGAGACCAGCTTCACTCCCACCGCTGCCCGGGGATTGATGCGCCTCAGGTCATAAATCAGTTGAGCCAGGTCTTCGATGCTGTAGATATCGTGGTGTGGCGGCGGACTGATTAGCGAGATGCCAGGCTGGGCATGCCGCAATCGCGCAATGAGTTCGGAAACTTTGTGACCGGGAAGCTGCCCGCCCTCGCCAGGCTTGGAACCCTGCGCAATCTTGATCTCCAACTCCTCGGCATGTACCAGGTATTCGGCGGTCACACCGAAGCGCCCCGAAGCAACTTGTTTGATCTTGTTGTTGCGCGGCAGAAAGCGATGCGGCACATCCGGCTGTGGCCTGTAGGCTGCGGGATCCTCCCCACCTTCGCCCGTGTTGGACCGCCCGCCCAACTGATTCATGGCCAGCGTAATCGTTTCGTGGGCCTCAGGACTGAGCGATCCCAGGGACATGGCGCTGGAGACAAAGCGTCGCACCAAGTTGCTGCGTTGCTCAACCTCATAGACCGACAAACGCCGACCGGCAGGCCGGAAATCGAGCAAGTCTCGCAGCACCACCGGCTCACCTTCCACCCCGGCGCTGACGTACGCAGACCATGCCTGCAAGTGGGAAGGCGCATCCGCGGCGCTCTGCACGGCCGGCTTGGCGGCGCCCACGGCAAGCTGTAAGTGACGGGTTCGTTGTGGCTCCCAGCTATGCAACTCCGCTCTCTCGTCTCGCCGGAATCGCACCCAGCCATAGTCCGGTAGTTCGGAGGTTTGCTCCTGTGAAATCCACGAACTGCGTATCGCAGTTTCGATGTCGGCAAATCCCAGGCCTCCAAGCGGCGATGAACTGCCGGGGAAACACCAGTCCACCACCGAGTCATCGAGCCCAATGATGTCGAACAACTGCGCCGCCCGATAGCTGTCGAGGACGGAGATCCCCATCTTCGACATGATCTTGGCCAGCCCGGCTTGCAGTGCCCTCAGCATGCTGGCTTCACCGGCTTCTCCCGCCAGGCTGCGCGCGGTTTGCAAAGCCAGCCAGGGACAAACTGCGCCCGCGCCGTATCCAATCAGTACGGCGGCATGATGCACGTCGCGACAATCACCAGCCTCGAGAGCCAGTCCAACTTTGGAGCGCAGACCGGCCCTCACCAGCGCGTGATGGACGGCTCCCGTCGCCATTGCCATGGGAATAGGCAATGCCTGGGGAGAACCTGCCCGATCGCTCAGCAGCAAAATGCAAATTCCCGCATGTACCAGTTCAATGGCGCGACTGCGTAATTCCTTGAGCGCTGCTTCCAGCGAGCTGTCGGCCGGAAACGTGCAATCGATTTCCGCCAATGGCAGCTCCTCGCGCATCGCATAGACGCCCTGATGCAACGCCGCCATCTGTCCCAGTGACAGAAATGGCGAAGGCAGCACCAACCCGGGCAGAGGGGCGTGCTTGTCGAGCAGGTGCGGCCACGGGCCCAACCGCGTCCGCAGCGACATCACACAATACTCGCGCAAGGAGTCAATGGCCGGATTCGTCACCTGCGCGAATCTTTGCCGGAAGAAGCCGTAGAGCGGTCGCGGGGTGTGGGCCAACGGGGCAATCGGCGTATCATCGCCCATCGACCAGGTGGCTTCCTTGCTCTCCAGCGCCATGGGAGCCACGACCATCTTGACGTCTTCGCGGGTGTAACCAAATCCCCGCTGCAGGCGCGTGATCTCGTCCGCGGGCAAGACAGTCACTGCATCCCCCGCGGGCTCTAGCGGGAAGTCGTCGATCAGGGCTATGTAAGTAGACAGCTCATCGAAATACCGGTCGAGAGCTTCCCCTTCTAACAACTTGCTCGCCTCAAGGTCGAGCAGCATCATCTGCCCCGGCCCAAGCCTCCCGCTGCGCACAATGGAATCGGGATCGACATCCGCCAGTCCCACCTCGGACCCGGCCACCAGAACTCCCGCGTCGGTGACCACGTACCTGCATGGGCGCAGCCCATTGCGGTCGAGGGCCGCGCCCAGCAGGCGACCGTCGGTAAATACCAGGGCGGAAGGGCCGTCCCACGGCTCCATGCAGTCGGCGTGATAACGATGGAATGCGGTCTCATAGCCGATCGCGGCCGGCGGCAGAAGCATTCGCATGGCTTCTGCCACATTGCGTCCGTTGTTGGCTAGCAATTCGGCAACCTCGTCCAGGCTCATGGAATCCGAGGCATCGCCGGTGAGGATGGGCTCGCACTTGCGCGGCAGGGTGGAGCGACGAGCTTCCATGTGGGCGCGATTGCTCCAGATGGTGTTGATCTCGCCGTTGTGGGCCAGCATCCGCAGCGGCTGGGCGCGATGCCACGATGGCAACACATTGGTCGCGTAACGCTGATGAAAGATGGCAAATGGGGTAACAAACTCATCGTTGTCCAAGTCAGGGTAGAACTCGTGCAACGATTTGCCCGCGCACATCGCCTTGTACACAATTGTCCGCGACGAAAGCGAACAAATGTAGGTGTCGGTGGTTTGGCGCTCAAAAGCCTTGCGGGCCAGATAAAGACGATGCTCGAGCGCATCTGTAGTCCAGTCCGCTGGTTTGGGAACGCTGATCAGGGCTTGACGGATGACGGGGACTGAATCCAGCGCAAGCTCACCCAAGACCTCGCGGCATATTGGGACATCCCGCCAGGCAAGCCATTGCAAGCCATGCGCGGAAATGCACTCCCGAAAGAGCTGTGCATCGCGACTGGCCGCCGCTTCCTGCTGCGGCAGGAATAGCATCCCCACGGCTAGCGGGCGATCTTCCGCCAAGGCAATCGACGTCTGCCGGAGCAGGAGCGCCCGCGGCACGGAAGTCAGGACACCCACGCCATCGCTGCTCTTCCGATCAGCAGCTACGGCGCCGCGATGGGCGAGGCGGCTAAGCGCCGTCAGTGCCAAACGCACAATGTTATGGCTGGAAGTGCCGCGTAGGGTCGCAACGAATCCGACACCACAGGATTCGTGGTCAAAGCGAGCGTTAAGAAGGTTCAGGCCCCGGGAGCCCATCTTGCCAGGTCCCATGCACCAATATAAAGCGCAGCGCCAAGCTCTGCCATGTGAAAGTGAAGCGCGATCTCTCCCAGTCCCAAACCGGGACCCAACCCGCGATGCGGTAAAGGAGGCTGGTTTGGGTTGAGGTCCCGCGGGATCTTGCCTTTAATGTCTGCGACAGGCTCGGCGGAATAGCCAGATTTGCCACTACGGGAGGACGTTTCTCTGACTATGTTTCATGCGTTCAAGCCCGAAGGTTGGTGGGGTCAACCCGGAGTGAGGGGCATTCAGCCCTAAGGCCTGTAGTCATCAGCATAGCGTTGCTATACTCCCCGAAAAATACACCGTTTTTGCGCGAGTTGCCCGCTTGACGCGCCTATTCGATTTGAGAACGGAACCAGTGCAGGCAAGTATGCTTCGACACCTCGTTCTTTGTGCTGTTGCTCTTCTCGTTGCCACTGCGGCTGATTGCCAGACGCCACAAACGCTGTCCCTTGCTGCGGACTCCCCGCGCTGGGATCTGCAAGGACAAGCCAAGCTCGTTGACTATCAAGGCCGCAAGTGCCTCTTGCTCGATGGGGGAGCGGCGGTAGTGAAAGACTTTGAAATGCGCGACGCCGTTATCGATGTGGATGTCGCCACCTCCGCAAAGCGCGGGTTTTTCGGTATCCAGTTTCGTATTGTCAACGACGGCGCCGACGACGAAGAGGTTTATCTGCGCCAGCACAAGTCGGGGCTTCCCGACGCCATGCAGTACACGCCGGTGCTCAACACCGGCCGCAACTGGCAAATCTTCAATGGGCCGGGTTTCACCGGCGCGGTCGACATTCCGAAAGACGTCTGGTTCCACCTGCGCTTAGAGGTAGTAGGGGCTCAGGCAAAGTTCTATGTCAAGGACATGGACAAGCCGGCGCTGGTGATCGATGATCTGAAAAGCGGCGTTCAGAAGGGCCAGCTGGCGCTCTATGTCCTGACCGGCGCGACCTATTTCTCGAATTTCGAAGTGCGGACAACTCCCGATGCGCCCTGGGCGAGGCACCTGCCGCCGATGCCGGCGGACACTCTAACCAAGTGGAGTCTTTCGCCGTCGTACGATGCGCTGGCCCGTAATCTCGAGCGTCCGCTCTCGACCGCCGACATCGATGCCATACATTGGCAGGAGGTGGAGGCGGAGCCACCCGGCTTCGTCGTCCTCTATCGTTATCGCGAGGCGCCGCATCCAATCGTCTCGTTTCAGGGCAACTTCTCCAAGCGTCTGGAGCCCCAGCCGGGAATGAAGGTCCTATACGCCCGAACCACGATCGATTCCGATCGCGATCAGGTCAAGAAACTCTACATCGGCTATAGCGATGACGTCAGCGTGTTCTTGAACGGCAAGATTCTCTACCGTGGCCGAAGCGCCCAGGGTTTCCGCGATCCCGGGTTCCTGGGCATCGTGAATCCGGAAAACGACGCGGTCTATCTTCCCTTGAAGAAGGGCAGCAATGAATTGGTTCTGGCCATCAGCGAACTGGGTGGCGGGTGGGGATTCATTTGCCGCTTAACAGACGTGGAGAACTGAGCTTACGCAGGTCAGCACTGACGAGGGAGGAGTTACAACATGATGACTCGACGAGAAGCAGTTCGCCTATTGGGGATGGCCTCCGCCGGAGCGTGGTTTGCCGCCGCGCAGACTGGTCGCAGCTTCTCACTTGAGCCAAAGACCTCTGCGGCGGCCAAGGATGCACAAACTCCTCCACTCGCACCCGGAGCCCCGACGTCGCCACAGAGGATGGCTCTGATTGAGGCATTTCAGAAGCAATCTGCGGGGCTGGAAAAGAAGTACGAGGCGCGCAGCTACAAGGGTGACTGGGTGATGCCCTATCGGTTGTTCCGGCCCGAGGCGACCGGGAAGTTGCCGTTGGTTGTATATCTCCACGGCAGCGGCGGACTGGGTGACGACAATCTGAAACAGCTTGGTCTAGGCAATATTTTCGGGACGCGCGTCTGGTTGCTCCCGCAGAACCAGAAGATTTTTCCCTGCTACGTCCTGATACCGCAAACCGATCGCGGATGGATCCGCTACGATCCTGCGCAGTGGGCCAAAGGAAATGCCGTGGTGATCTCCGGCTTAGGCGAAGGCGCGCGTATGGCCATGGAGGTTGTCGACAGCCTGTGCCATGAGTTTCCCATCGATGAGCGCCGTATCTATGTCATGGGTCAATCGATGGGAGGAGCCGGCACATGGAATGCAATCACCTATCGTCCAAAGTTTTTCGCCGCGGCGGTGATCTGTTGTGGAAGCGTCTCGGCTGACGATGGCACTGGGTCGATCAGCACCCCCTTATGGAACTTTCACGGCGACTCGGACCAGGCCGTTCCAGTGTCGGTGTCGCGCGACCGTATCGCGGCCAGGCGGAAGGTTGGAGGCCATCCCCTTTACACCGAATACGCCGGCGTCGACCACAATGTGTGGGAATGGGCTTTCACCGAACCGGAGATGGTGAAGTGGTTATTTGCCCAGCGCCTCGGCTGACGAGGGGTTGCTATAAACTTCGTTGAAAGTCGCACCCGATCCGTCAAAGGAGTGGACTACGCCTTATCATCCGACGTATTGGGGTCCCAATCTTTCAACTATCACCAGGGCCACAATCCTTCGGAACCGCTTTGGGATCCGACTTCACCTGGAGTAAAGTGCCGTCATGCTTAGGCGTCCGTTGTTCTTCATTCTCTATGCGCTGATCAGCATTGGAGTTATCCCGGTCGAAGCCATTCCTCCGCTACCGCGCCAGAATGCCGCTGCTCAGAAGAATCCTTCCCCTGCGCTTGAGCAACGCATTCGCCAGGTCGAAACCGATATTGTGTCGATACCATTGGATGGCGGTCAGGCCCCGCTTCAGTTCAACCTGAAGCAATTGATGGAGGCCCTCAATGTCCCTGGGCTCAGCGTCGCCGTCATCGACGATTTCAAGATAGCTTGGACGAAGACGTATGGGGTCACCGAAGCTGGAACATCAACGTCCGTGACCGCCAACACTCTTTTTCAGGCGGGCTCGATCAGTAAGCCCGTTGCCGCTACAGGTGCGCTCTACCTGGTAGAGCACGGCAAGCTATCGCTGGACGAGAATGTCAATCAAGAGCTCAAAACCTGGAAGGTTCCGGATAATGAATTTACGGCGACGCAGAAGGTAACTCTGCGCAGACTTCTTGACCACAGCGCTGGTCTGACGGTGCACGGCTTTCCGGGATACGCCATCGGCGAGCCTTTACCCACTCTGGTGCAGATCTTCAACGGAGAGAAGCCAGCCAATACGGCGCCCATCCGGGTGGACTTTGTGCCGGGAACGAAGTCCCGGTACTCTGGCGGAGGCATCACCATCGAGCAGCAGTTGATCCTGAACGCGACCGGCAAGTCCTTTCCGCAGTTCATGCACGAGACAGTTCTTGCCCCCATAGGCATGACCAATAGCACCTATCAACAACCGCTTCCGCCCGCGCTGGCTGCCTTGGCGGCAAGTGGAACACGCGCCGATGGCAAAGTGCTTCCGGGAAAATGGCACATCTACCCTGAAATGGCCGCAGCCGGCTTGTGGACAACTCCGACCGACCTTGCCAAGTTCGCCATCGAAATTGCGCTGTCGAAGAATGGGAAGTCGAACCGGGCACTTTCGGAGACGATGACCCGCCAGATGTTGACCCCGCAGATTGACGATGTCGGCCTGGGCTTTTTCCTGGGTATGGGAGGAAATCCCAATGCTTTCGGCCACAATGGCGCTGATGAGGGCTTCCAGGCCATCCTCATCATGATCAGCGATTCCGGTCAGGGCGCAGCCATCATGGCCAATTCCGATAATGGCGTCGAGTTGGGCCAGTATTTCATCAACAGCGTCGCGAAAGAGTATGGCTGGAAGTACACTCCGCCTAAAACGCGGGCGGCCGACGCAATATCATTGGTCGAGATGCGCAACGGAACCCAGGCAGCGATCCATGAATACCACTATCTAAAGCAAACCGCTGCGTCCCAGTATGAGTTCGACGAGACCACTCTGAATCAGCTCGGCTATCAAGTCCTCTCTCAAGGCAAGACGGAGGATGCCATTGAGGTTTTTAAGCTCAACGTGCAGGAGTATCCGAAAGGCTGGAATTGTTATGACAGCCTGGGCGAAGCTTACATGAAAGCCGGCCAGAAGGAGTTAGCCATTCAGAATTACAGTAAGTCCATCGAACTCAATCCCGACAACAAGAATGGGGTTGACATGCTCAAGAAATTAAAAGAGGAGAAGTAAGCTACAGAATCCGCGCGCTGAGTCTGTTGTGACGCTTCGCTCCTGCTAAGCCCAACCTCTAATTCTTCTCCCGCGAGAAACAGCAGACAGCCTACGCCCCGAGTCGTGCTGCGCGGTTAAAGCACAAACAGATAGTCCTATGGACCAAGTGTGTAGCCTTTCCGTGCCCGGGCCCGGCCTCCACCCGTCCCGGCTTACGGGAGTCACGAAATAACTTACAACCCATCAATGATTTAAGCGTAGCCATACTAGCCGAATCCCGCCAGCCTGATTTGGCCAAGAACTTGCACATGGTTAAGGACACCTGCAACCCACACTTGATGAGGTGACAGTCCCAGCCCGTGGCTTGGTTGTCGCTGATTTAACCAGCCTCGACACAGGCGGCGGTGGAAGGTGCTCGGGCACGTTTTGGTCAACGGACCTGATCGGTCCTACAACCCGCGACGACGCTCCTGATCGCAAGAGAAAGAGAGATTCACATCATGGCAAATACTCCGAATAAGAAAGCGGCGGCCAGTCTGGGGAATATCTCCCTTAATAAGCTTCCGCCGGAATCGCTACGCGGCAATATGAAGGCTCTACTTCTGGTAAACCCGAACTACTTCGGGAACCTGAAAGAGAGCGAATTTCAATCGGTCTTGAATATATCGGGCGACACGGCGTACGAAAACATTGCCTGTGTAGGCTTTAATCCGCAGTTGAACCGGCTGGAGGCGGTCGTCCACATCAACCAGGATGGCGGATACGACGGCGATATCTGTTCCGCCGGGTCCCAGGAGTTCGTCCGTTTTTATCTGTCCTATGACGGCGGCACGACCTGGCAGGATCAGGGGCTTACCAATTTCACGGTCTATGATGTCCCCGGAGCGAAGCCTCTGGAGTACGACGTCACCCTGAACATCAATCCCCCTGAAGAGTTTTGCTTCATCCAAAACCTGCCGAAGGCGCGAGCGATTCTCTCCTGGAACACGCCACCTCCGGCTGCCTCGCCGGGATGGACGCCGGTTTGGGGCAATGTGGTCGACGTGAACATCCAGGTGGAAGGCTTCGAGCTCATCATCTTCAACGATCTGCTGGCGCAAGCCAAACTGGAGCTGGCGCCGAAGTACAAGGAGGTTCTTGATCTGAACCAGCCGGTGAACCTGGCGAAGCCGAAAGCGCTCAATGGTGCGCAGCTGCACGCCTTGTACAAAGGCGGCAAAGTTCCCGGCCACCGCTATCTCTATTCGGAGTTGCAGCAGAAGGTTGCCGCACCGGCGGGACAACTGGCACAACCGCCCGCTAAGCCCGCGGCTCCGGCATCAGCCGTCGTGGCCAAGCCGTCACTTTCCTATGAGGGACTCAACCTGGCGCAACTGATCGAGGCGTTGCTGGGGACAGACGGCAGCACGGAGTACGAACAGCTTACCTGCGTAGGTCTGAATCCCAACACCAATCAACTGGTCGGCGTCATCAATGTCAAGCTGTCCAGCGGATATTCCGGCGGCCCTTGTACCGCCGGTAGTCAGGAGTACGTCGCCTTCTGGATTGACTGGGGTAGCGGGTGGAGGTATGCCGGAACAACTTCGGTCACGGTGCACGACTTCAGTTCCCTTCCCGCCGGAGGCCTGCAGTACAGCGTGTTCTTGCCGGTCGACTTCTCGCATCATCAACAGCCGTGTGATGACGGACCCAAGACCGCCAAGGTGCGCGCCGTGCTTTCCTGGGACGTGCCTCCCTCGAGCACCAATCCTTATGCTTCGGTCACGTGGGGCAATAGCGAAGAAACCACCATCCTCATTCCGGCCGGGGTATCCACTGATGGCATCGTGCCTTTCCTGAGCCGAGTCGGAGATATTGCCGAGTCGTCGATCGACAGCAATGGCTTCATTCAGAATGCTTACGCTCTCGAAACAGGCGCCTACTTCAATAATGCTCCATTCGGAGGCAGGGTTACCATTGGCGGCTTCATTTCCAACCCGGTTGCGGGCTTGAAATACCGGGTCATGAAGAAGCCTCATGGTGCGCCCGACAGTGCCTATGTTGCAATCAGCAACGAGCCGAGCGGGCTGACGCTGACCATCGACCAGTACAGCGGCGGCGTCTGGACGCAATTCAGCCAGACCTTCCACGACCTCGGCGGTGGCTACTATCCCTATGAGAACCTCCCCGATCATCTGGTGGAAGCCAATATCATGCAGGTGTGGTACACCACTGCTGCCGATAGCGGAAACGCCTTCGACCTGCGCATCGACTTGAGCACGGATGGCAATCCTGCTCACGACGTTCACAGCAACGTGGTCACCGTGATGATCAACAACACGCCACCTGTAGCCTTTGTCGACATCAACCTGGGCGGCGGCGGTGCCGAGTGTGGCGACTTCAGCCCGGGCGACACCATCGATGGCAGTTACACGGCGACGAGCCAGTACTTTGGATCGTTCTCGTTCGTGATCTTGCCTCCTGGCCCGGCGCACGGGGTGTTGCCGACACCGCCTTCCGGTGCATCGACCTACCTGGGCGGTGTGATCGCCGATCCCGGCCAAAGTGGATCGTACTCGATCAATACCACGGGCATGGACGTTTGTGGCTATTCCTTGACCATCTGGGTGTCGGATCGAACCAACGTCAACAGTGGCCAGACGAACTTCTGGTCGCAGTGGTCCGCTGGTTTCTGTCTGCAGGCGGATTAGTCATAGCAAGCGAATCGGGGCGCACAGCACAACCTTGGTGTTGTGCGCTCCATCTTTGTTCGCGTCGGCGATCTGCCTCATGCCGACGTGACAGTGTGAGGTAGAAAGGTAAGAATTGGGCCGCGTTTCCTTGTGGTCGAGGTGGCGCAGATGATGGAAGCAAATGTCTGGCTCCGGTTCACTCTTGGTGCTCTAGCTACCTGGCGAGTTACTCATCTTCTGGCCAGCGAAGACGGACCTTTTGACATAATCGTTCGCCTTCGGGCCCGCTTGGGAAAAAGTCTGGCCGGACGCCTGATGGACTGCTTCTATTGCTTGAGCCTATGGATTGCAGCGCCGATAGCTCTGGCTATAACCCGCGTATGGATGGACTGGCTGTTTTACTGGCTGGCGCTCTCCGGCGCCGCTTGCCTGCTGGAACGCCTGGGTCGAGACGCGGTTGCGGTTTATCCCGATGAAAAAGAAAGCTGGGAGGAAGACAATGTGCTGTGGACAGAAGAGAGCCGCGCTCGGAAATAATGCAGGGTCCCGCGTGCCGCCGGCGGCCGAGCCGGGATTGAAGCTCGCCTATATGCAGAGTTCACCCATCGAAGTACGCGGACCGGCGACCGGGAGGGCCTATCATTTCTCGGAAAATCGCCGGGAACAATTAGTCGATCCAAGAGACGCGATCGGTCTGCTGCGCACACAACTGTTCCGGCAGAGCCGGTGAAGCCGGTTGCTTCCGCACAATAGCAATCCCGCGGAGCACCTTTCACAGTGGGGCAACGCGCTGAAAGGACGACCTGATTTAAGACTGGTGAGCGCAGTCGGCGATCCGGTATGATCCCGGGACGCCGAGGCTGGCGGACCGCATGCCATTTAACAAAATCCTGACCGAGCGCGCGGCCCTTCGTGAGCTAACGGCGAGCGACGCCCAAAGGATCTTCGAATATCGGTCGCGTCCAGAAGTTGCGCGCTTCCAGTCATGGGGAACGGAATCTTGCCATGAGATTCAGGCGTACATCAGCGGTCTGTCAGCCCTGGAACCGGGCACGCCGGGATCGTGGTATCAGGTGGGCATCGTTCTCCAGTCCAGTGACAAACTGATTGGTGATTGCGGCTTTCGGGTACTGGAGAGCGATCCCCGGCAGGCAGAGCTTGGCATCGCGTTATCTCCGGTGTATCAAGCGAAAGGCTACGCCACCGAAGCTCTGCGAGCCTTGCTGAATTATGTGCTTGTCGACCTTGGCAGGCATCGGGTATTTGGTTCGGTCGATCCGCGGAATATTCGATCTATTCGGCTGATGCAACGCGTAGGGATGCAACAAGAAGCTCACTTTGTGCAAAGCCTCTGGTTCAATGGCGAGTGGGTCGACGACCTCATCTTCGCCATGTTGGCCAGCGATTGGAAATCCGCCAGTGTAGGACCGGGCAGCTCAGGTTAACATCTCACAACGTGGTATAGGCTCCAGGAGCGTCGGGAAGTACCAGCCTACCAGCCGTTAGGCAAAGCGTCGCCAAGCTCTGTGGCCAGCGCCCACTCGATGGATCGCATTCGCTCGGGCGTCAGCTTCTGGCCGTTGCAGGTGATATAGAAAACATCGTGGGCCAGCGGACCTTCGGTGTCGATCAGGGCGACTTCGATGCTGCACTCTTCGCTGGTCAATGTCGAGCTGATGGTGTGCAGCAGGCCGGGACGATCCTGAGTCACAATCTCCAGCAGCGTGCTGCTGCGCGGAGCACTCCTCGTCATACCTTAACCGCGTCTCGACCGTGAGCTTGACCGGTCTCTGATCTGCTTTCAATCGCGATTCCAGTAACGGTTCCAGCCAGGCCTCGCCCATCAGGATTTCACGGACAGAGTTCTTGAAGCGCTCGCGCTCTGGCGGATTCAGCTCCAAGGTGCGGAACCGATCTTTGAAATAGAAGCTATCGACCACTACTCCGTGGCCATTGGAAAACGCCGCTGCTTTGGTGATGTCCATGCCCCAGGCGTAGAGAATGCCGGTGACGGTGCGAAACAGGCCGGGCCGGTCCGCGGTAACCAGAGTCAGTTCGTGCTGCCCGCCGGTCTCTCGCAATCCCAGTTGCACCGGTTCGGCGACCAGATGACTTGCCATGCATAAAGTGCTTCGCCACTTGCTCCGGCGAATGCGACAGCAGGTAGCGTTGCGGCAATCCGTCAAGAAATTCCAACACTTCTTTGCGATACTCCGGCAGCACGGCAACCACCTTCTCCGCCGGTTCATTGCTGATCTCGGCGTGCACTCGTTCTTTGTCCGCGCTGAGCACGAAATAGGTTGCTGTCCCGGTATAGAGGCGCCAGAGATTCTCCGCCTTCCAAGGCGTCAGCGCTTCTGGATTCACCGCCTTGATGTCGGCCAGCGTCATTAGCGTCAGCATCTTCAAGCGTTCCGGCGTGCCGATTTTCCCGGCCAGTTCGCGGATGGCCGCCGGATCGTAGATATCGCGCCGGCGCAGGGTAGAAGAAACTTCAAGATGCGCTGCCACCAGGAAGCAGACCGTCTCGGCGTCTTCTTCCGGAAGCTGCATGCGTTTCACCGCCGCGGCGGTCAGTTGGAGGCTGCTCTGCACGTGATCGGCACCCTCCAGGCCCTTACCGGTATCGTGCAGCAACAGTGCCAGAAAGAGCAGTTCGGGACATTCCAACTCCTGCAGAAGATCGGCGAAAGGCTGCAGGTATATCACGTGCGTTGTTTCCGAGCTGATGGAGCACATCGATTGCCAGAAATGTGTGCTCGTCGACTGTGTATCTGTGATAGAGGTCGCGTAGAACCAGCAGATCGACGGCTTCAAACTCCGGGACTGCACGCGTCAGCAGATTCAACGAGTGCATGGTGCGCAGCGCCGCAGCGGCGTGGGGAAGCCTCAGGATTTCACGCAAATGCTGCCACAGGTACTGATCCTGAGGCATGGTCTCCGCCAGGCGGCGATGAGCATCGTTGAGCCGGCGTTCCGTCTCCGGACTCAAGACGACCCCGTGGCGGGCAACGAAGGTGAACAGACGCAGCGCAGTTACGGCCTCGCGCGCATCGGACGCTTGCTGAAAATAGACCCGTCCGTCCACCACCGAAAATTCACCGTTAGAAACCCGCGACCGCCAGTGTTGAAAGGAGCGAAGCAGCGAAGAGCGATTGTGCGAAACCTGTTCCAGCAGCTGCGAGCTGTTACGAGCCACCGCCTTAGCGTGGCGAAAATACAGCCTCATCCATTCCGCTGGAGAGACCGGCCCCGACTTGGTGGCGATACCTCGCGCAGCCAGCTCCTCCTGAGCCGCCCAGGTGATGGTGTTGTCGTCACGGCTATGGCGGTAGTGCAGGTAGCAACGGCTGGAGCAGAGGAACTCCACCGCGTCCGGAATCTCGGCCCATTCCGCATTCTGCCGCACACTGACCAGATCTGGCCGACGGCCTGAACCCAGAGCGACGATCATGCCCAGCCATCGGGAGACGTGGCAATCGCGCAATCCGCCGGGACCATCCTTCAGGTTCGGCTCGAGGTGAAAGATCGTGTTGCCAAAGCGCTGGTGGCGCGCCTGGGTCATCTCCGAGAGGCGCTGCAGCAGCCCATCGGATTCGCGGGCAATCAACTGCGGGCAAGCTCTTGCCGTGGAGGCGCTCGAACAAGGCCGACGTCGCCCGCTAGAAACCGGCTGTCCAGCAGTGAAAGCGTAAATTCGACGTTGTCTTGATCGAAACGGATACAGTCGGCCAGAGTACGGGTCGCCGGGCTCACCCGCAGCCCGATGTCCCACATCGTCTGACATACACTACGTACTTCGTCCCGGATGCCATCCCGGCCGGCTTCATCCTCCGACAGAAACAACAGGTCGATATCGGAGTGAGGAAATAGCTCGCTGCGGCCGAAGCCTCCGAGGGCAATCAGGGCGAAGCCAGTGTTGCCGCGTGACAGGAAATATTTGTCCCACAGAGTCAGAGCCAGCCTGTCGACCAGTCGCGTTCGGTCGCTTAACGAGGCCAGCCCTGAACCTGTAGCTTCGAAGTCCCGTCGAATCCGCTCGAATTCTTGCCGGTAGAAGCCGCGCAATCAACTATCCGCAGCCGGATCGGCCGACGCCGCCTCGCGGCGGCGGAGGATTCGTGGGCTGCGGCACGGTACTCACAAGCGCGGTCTCGCCGCGCTCGTCGTTGCGGATGCGGATGGCTTCATCGATGCGCGACAGAAAAATCTTGCCGTCGCCGATCTTGCCGGTGCGAGCCGCATTGGTGATTGCCTGGACGGCCCGGTCCACCATGGTGTCAGCCAGCACCACCTCGACTTTCACCTTGGGCAGTACATCGACGGTGTACTCCCGGCCACGATAGAACTCGGTATGCCCCTTTTGACGTCCGTGCCCGCGAACTTCGGTCACCGTCATGCCCTCCACTCCGATCTCAATGAGAGCATCTTTGACAGCGTCGAACTTCCCGGGTTGAATTACCGCTTCCAGCTTCATCATGGATTGACCTTATACGGCTGCAAACTACACTCGTTTCCAGCTCTACGGCAGCGAAACTTCCCAGGAATAGCCTTCTTCGCCATGCTGCGTCAGGTCGAGTCCCTGCGCCTCTTCGTCAGCTGACACCCGCACGCCCAACACCAAGTCGACGATACGCAGAATGACGTAGGTGCCCATGGCAGCCAGCGCGATCGAAATCAGCACCCCAACCAACTGGTTCCCGAGCTGGCGAAAGTTGCCATCGATCATTCCCAGCGCCAGCGCGCGCCCCTGCGCATCTTTGAACACCGGGTTGATGAGCTTGCTGGCAAACACACCCGTCAGCAACGCGCCAATGGTGCCGCCGACGCCATGCACGCCGAAAGCATCGAGCGAATCGTCATAGCCGAGACGCGCCTTTACCACCGCAACCATGAAGTAGCAGCCCACGCCCGCGATCAGTCCGATGAGCAGCGCCGCCATGGGGCCGACAAATCCTGACGCCGGGGTAATGGCGACCAGTCCGGCGACGCAACCCGAGATGGCACCTAAGACGCTGGGCTTGCCATTGCGAATCCATTCCGCCACGGCCCATCCGATAGCTGCTGTCGCCGCTGCAAAGTGGGTCGCCACAAATGCGCTAGTAGCTAGACTTCCGGCACTGAGCGCGCTGCCGGCATTGAATCCGAACCAGCCGATCCAGAGCAGACAAGCTCCAATAAAACTGAGTACCACACTGTGGGGTGGCATCGGTTCGCGGGGATAGCCGACGCGCCGGCCGAGATAGAGGGCGCAGATTAACGCTGACACGCCCGAGGTAATATGAACCACCGTGCCCCCGGCGAAATCGAGGGTGGGAAAGCGTCCGCCCAGGCTGGCGTTGAGCAGGCCTCCCTTGCCCCAGACCATGTGCGCCATAGGCGAGTAGACCAGCAGCGACCACATCGTCATAAACAGCAGCATGGCGCTGAACTTCATGCGCTCGGCAAAGGCGCCGCAAATCAGCGCTGGGGTGATGATGGCAAACATTAACTGGTAGACCATGAAAGTCTGTTGCGGAATGGTGGCCGCATAGTCGGCATCCGGAGCAGCGCCAACCGCGCGGAGGAACGCATGTTCAGGTCCTCCCAGAAAGCTGTTGCCGGAGGCAAAGCAGAGGCTGTACCCGATAATCGCCCAGAGAACCGTGATCAACGCCATCATGGCGAAACTTTGCATCATGGTGGCCAGAACATTTTTCTTGCGTACCAAACCGCCGTAGAACAGTGCTAGGCCGGGGCCGGTCATCAGCAGGACCAGCGCGGCGCTCGTCAGCATCCAGGCGTTGTCGGCGGAGCCCTTGGCGTCGGCGATTTGCTGTTGCAGCTGCGCGATGCGGTCAGCCTGACCGCCCGCATTCCCGCCTCCGGAAGGCGATTGCGCGGCCAGCGCGCTCGCTAACAACATCATCCCCAGAAAAGGGAGAAGTTTCCGAACCAACCGCATGCCAGACTCCCACGAAAAGCTGTATCAATGGAACCGCAACCCGCCGGAAGAATCGCCGATTGGCGCAATCCAGCCGTCTGCGGAGAGAGAAGAGTTCGAGTCGACCTGTCGCGGCGCCGCCGGTCTTCTTGCCTAACCTCGGTATGACTTTGATACGCGGTTTTGCGGCGAATGAGAAATTCAAACTATTTATGGGCGAGATTAGTTTCGATTATCGGCCTGGCGGCGGTTTTCGAAGAGCATCACGGGGATTGCCTAACTCCAGCGGAACCAGCGCAAAGCCAGAACGAACGACAGTCCACCCCATACCACCAGCACCGCGATGCGGCCCAGCTGCGAACTCAACGGCGCGCCCTGCAGAATGATCGCCCGCAAAGCATCGTTGAGCGCGGTCAGCGGCAGCGCCCGGATCGCCGGAAGAACCATTTTGGGAAAACGCTCGTAGGAGAAGAAAACACCGGAGAAGATCCACATCGGCATCATCACTACGTTGATCAGTCCACTGACGCTCTCGATCTTCTGCGCCCGGCTGGCAGTCAGCAAGCCGATCCCGCCAAACGACACCGCACCCAGCGCCCCAACCAGCAGGATGGACAAGCAGCGAGCCTTCCACCCGCAGATGAAACACGAGTATGCCGAACACCAGCAGCAGCCCAACCTCAATGATCATCAGCACCAGCCGGCTGCTGGCCAAGGCCAGCAGGAAATCCGAGCGGCGCATGGGCGTGGCCACAAAACGCTTCAGCAGCTTGCGCTGCCGCATTTCCACCACCGCGAATCCGATGCCCCACATGCCGGAGTTCATCAGGTTCATGCCCAGCAAGCCCGGAATCAGGAAGTCGATGTAGCGCGCGCCCGGCTCGCTCGCGGCCGTGCTGGTGGTGTTGATCGGATTCTTGCGGTCAGCCGCGGTCTGCAGCGCATCGTCAACCTGGGTGCGCGCCAGCAGGCTCTCCGGACGCGCCGGATCATAGCGATAGTGAATGCCCGCGTCATCCATGCTGACGACCAACGCGTACTTGCCCAGCCGGAAGCCGTCGAGCGCGGCAGGCTGACTCACCACGTCGGCGTGAATGCTGGCGTGTTGCGGAGAGCGATCCAGCAAGCCAACCAGTTGCTGCGCCTTCGCCCCGTCGACGATCGCGATGGTGGTGACGTCGGGCGGCTTGTCGCGAAAAGCGATGCCTAGTCCCAAAGCCAGCAGCAAGGGAAAGATGAAGACCCAGAAGATCACCTCCGGCTCGCGCCATAGCTCCTTCATCCGCATCTGCAGCAGGCGGAGATAGGCGGTCCAGCGGCCGTTCGTCGTACACCGGCGGCTCCGGAGGCGAAATCACCGGTGGCTGTTCCGTAGTCGCCATCAATTCTCCCTCAGATGCCGGCCGGTGAGCTTGCACGAAAACATCTTCCAGGCTCGCCTGTCGCGTGGTGAGGTGAACCAGCCGCGACGCCCTGCCTCTGCACCGCTGCGAGCAGCTCAGGAATCGTCTCGTGCGGCTCGTTGACCTGCAGCGAGAACAATCCATCTTCGGTGCGAACCGACTGCACGCCGGGAAGACGGCTCCATACCTGCCCGTCGCCATGGCCGTTGCCGGAGATCGCGAACTCGACCACGTGATGACCGGTGAGACCCTCGATCAGTTCGGCCGGCGTCCCGGCCGCGATGATCTGCCCATGATCGATGATGGCCAGCCGGTCGCACAGGCGTTCCGCCTCGTCCATGTAGTGCGTGGTCAACAGCACGGTTCCGTTGCGTTGCTGAAACTGGCGGATGATGTCCCACAACTGCCGGCGGCTTTGCGGATCAAGCCCGGTCGTAGGCTCGTCGAGAAAGAGGATCTTGGGATTGGCGACCAGCGCGGTGGCCACCGCCAGGCGCTGCTTCTGACCTCCCGACAATTTGCCGACCCAGCTGTCGGCTTTCTCCTGCAGCGACAGTTCCTCCAGCACTGCATCCACCGAGCGTCGGATGCTGGTAGAAACTGGAGAACAGCTCCAGCGTTTCCCTGACCGTCAGCTTCTCGGAGAGCCGCGTCTCTTGCAGCGATATGCCCAGCCACTCGCGCAACTCGCGCGCATGTGACTGCCACGTTCTGCCCAGGACCTCGACTTCGCCCGAGGTCGGCTCCAGCAGCCCTTCAAGGATTTCGATGGTCGTGGTTTTCCCTGCGCCGTTCGGTCCCAGCAGACCAAAGCACTCACCCGCGTTGATGGTGAGGTCGAGACCACGAACGGCTTCGACTTTGCCGTCGTAGGTCTTGCGCAGACCGCGACACTGGATGGCGATCTCCATATCGGAAATGATACTGGAGAAATGCTTGGAGATGGAATCAGAGGCACCGCCGGCCGAAGGAGGTCAGTGTTTTCTGCGGCTGCAAGGTCTCCGAGTCGGTTGAGAACTACTTTGCGTTTCGGCAGTGGAACACGAAGCGCGAAGAACGAGCGCCGCAGGCGCGGAATAGCTTAGCCCGCACGCAGCCGCAGGCTGGAGTGCTGGGCACAGCGAGAAATAGATCCGAGTCCCGTAGGGACTGAACTCCTTAAATAGTCTGGCAGATATTTACGTATTGCCAGTTCACGTCAACGGCTTCAAATCCTGCAGCATGGTCGGAATCAGCTCTGACACTGTGGGATGAATATGCATCGCTCGCGAAACCACGGTGTACGGAGCCTTGGCGTACATCACATCGAGCAGCGAGTGAATCACTTCGTCGCCTCCGACACCCAGCACTGTCGCTCCCAGGATTTGCTTGCTCTCCGCATCGATCAGCACCTTCATGAAACCCTGGGTCTCGCTCTTCTCCTTGGCCCGGCCCACGTCCGACATGAGGTACTTGCCGATGAGCGCCTTCCTGCCCGACTTGCGTACCTCGCGCTCGGTCATTCCGGCACGTCCCAGCGGAGGATCGATGTAAAGGTTATAGGCCGGAATGCGATCGCTGAGCTTGCGATGATCGTTGTCCAGAAGATTGGCGGCGACAATCTCGAAATCGTTATAGGAAGTGTGGGTGAATCCGCCATGGCCGTTGCAATCGCCCAGCGCCCAAATGCCGGGCACATTCGTCCGCAGCTCATCATCGACGGTGATGTAGCCGTGCTGGTCGTGCGCAATTCCCGCTTTGTCCAGGCCGAGATCGTCGGTGTTGGGGCGGCGACCGGCCGCGACCAGAACGTGGGTTCCAACCGCCGGCGCCGAATCATGCTCGCAGTCGACGCCCGCGACGATCTGCTCGCCCCGTTTCTCGAGGGTGATGCACGTCGCGTTCAGGCGGACGGTGATTCCCTCCCGCTCTACAATCTCCCGGATCGCGGCGGAAACATCTTCGTCTTCGTGCGGGACCAGACGCGCTTCCCTTTGCAGAATTGTCACCTTGCTGCCGAAGCGCCGGTACATCTGGCCGAACTCCAGTCCGATGTAGCTGCCTCCGATGACGATGAGATGCTCCGGCAGGAAGTCGACGCCCATCATCGAAGAGTTATTCCAATAGGGCACCTGATCGAGGCCGCGAACTGCGGGAACGGACGCACGTCCGCCGACATCGATGAAGATCTGCTCCGAGGTCAGGCGATCATCGCCGACAGCCACAACGTGCGCCGACTCGAAGCGGGCTTGTCCCTGTGTAGACATCGCAGTTCGGCTGCTCTCGCAAACGCGTCTCGGCGCCTACCTGCGATGGGCGCTGGATTTCGTCTTTGCGGGCTTTCACTTTCTTCATATCGACGGTCACTTCGCCGCCAATGAGCACGCCAAACTCCGCGGCACGCCGCGCCACGTGCGCAACTTCCGCACTGGCGACTAAGGTCTTAGTCGGAATGCAGCCGGTGTTGACGCAGGTCCCGCCGAATCGTCCCCGCTCGATGATGGCAACTTTGCGTCCCATTTTCGCCATCCGTATGGCGAGAAATGGTCCGGCTTGTCCGGTGCCGATAATGATCGCGTCGTACGATTTGTTCATCACCCCTCCGTGCGTGCATGGAAGGGTAATACGGCGAGGCGTCGTCACGTCGAGACGATGGCACGTCGAGAAACTGCGACCGGCAGATTTGACAGACATCCTGGCTACCAACTCGGGATACATCAAGAGGCGCTCGGCACTCAGATGTTGCGCGACCAGCTCAGCCGTGTCGTTCCAGCTTGTCGCCGACGCGGGCGGGATAAAGCTCATGGCGCGCTCTGTCAGCGCAGTGATCGTAAGGCTGGGATTCACCCCCAGGTTGGCCGCGACCACCGAACCATCGCACACATACATGTTCCGGTAGCCGAAAACGCGATTGCGGTAGTCGACGACACCGTGCTCAGGCGAGTCTGCGATGACGCTGCCACCCAGACAATGTGCCGTACCCGGAACGTTAAACAGAATCTCGGGCAGCATGCTCATCGCAGTTCCTCCGGCGAGGCGGGCAAACTTCTCGGCAAATTCATTGGCCGCAGGAATGAAAGTGGGAACCTTGTGCCCGCGGCTTACCAGGAATTTCCGGAACGGCCAATACAAATGCCGCTCCCATCGCATATCGATATGGCCTTCCAACGCCTGCATGCAAAGCAGAATCACGCATTCTCGCGCCCAGCGGAACGGCAGCAGCAAGCGCAAGGTCTTGAAGGGATGCAGCAGCAAAGAACCGACGAGGTTTTTCGCCCAAAGTGCAACTCGTCCCGGCCCAGGCCGGCCGCCGGTCAGAATCGTGGTTAGCAGACTCATCGTGTCGGAGCCCTCGGGATAGCGCACTGCTTCAATGTGCGTGTGCTCGTCAATGTAAACGCCTGAGCCGATCGCGACTCCTTTCGACAGGTCCTCTTGCGAGCCCGGCACACGAACTCCAATGAGCGACTCGGAGTTGGTGCGAACGAAATTGCCGAGTTGATCGCTGATCCTGGGCAATGAGCCTTTATCTTTCAGGTGAAACAGCAGCTCCATCGTCCCCAGCGACGACGCCGAGAAGACTATGCCGCGGCAGGTGAAGCGCCGGCGATGGCGATTGAAGCGGGCAGTGGACTTTACGGTTACGACCTCGTATCCTTCGCCGCCATCCATCCGCGCCGCCGAGCGGGCGAACATCGATGACTCGCGTCTCGGGAAACACTTGCGCCCCGCGCTTTTCGGCGAGATAAAGATAGTTCTGATCGAGCGTGTTCTTGGCGCCGTGGCGGCAGCCCATCATGCAGCCCCCACAGGCCGTGCACGTCGTGCGTTCCGGACCTTCTCCACCAAAGAACGGGTCGGGAACGGTGGTGCCGCCCGGCTCTCCTTCGCGCGCCTGAAAGATAGCTACATGGGTCGGATAGAAACTGTCTCCCACGCCCACCGATTCGGCAACCCGCTTCAGCAGGCGGTCGGCCGGGCCCAGGATTTTGTTCTCAATGACGCCGAGCATGCGCGAAGCGGTGTCGTAGTGCTGGGGCATCTCCGACTTCCAATCCGCCAGACCGCGCCATGATCCGCTGTCCCACACTTTGTCGGGAGGCCGAAGCAGCGTGCACGCATAGGTGATGGAGCCACCGCCGACGGCGCAGCCATGCAGGATGGTCACATGCCGGAAGAAGCGCATGCTGAAGAACCCGCGCAGAGCCAGACTGGGCCGCCAAAACCAGCGATTGAGCGACCAGCTGGTGTGCGGCAGGTTCTCCGGCGTCCAGCGACGGCCCATCTCCATCACCGCGACCTTGTAGCCCTTTTCCGTCAGACGATGAGCGCTGACGCTTCCGCCAAATCCGGAGCCGACGACGATGAAGTCGAAATCATAACTGGCGGTAGAGCTTGCCATGGAACTCCTGGATAGAGATCTGGAATTTTGTACCTTCACCTTCTCACAAAAAGGCCAAAGGCACGGTGACAGGAAAGCGAACCTCCGGGCTCCTTCCCGAATTGGGAATCACCCCCATAATGGTCGCTCGTCACTGCGGTTCGGGTTGCAACTCCCGCATCATGAGGCGAGTCCTGCTTCTCACCCGAGATCTCGTAACGACCCAGGTTCGCAGGTTCCATTTGCAGGGAGAGTGACATGGCGGAGTTCCAGCAGAGCAATTCTTTCTCTTGGGGAGACGCGCTGTTCCTTTACATCGAACGGCCTGGCCAGCCGCTGAGCATCGCCTGCGTCAGCATCTTCGAAGGTGCAATCCCGCTGAAAGCCTGCCGGGATTTCGTGGAATCGAAACTGCCGCTGATCCCGCGCTATCTACAGCATGTGGTGTTCCCGCCCTTCAATCTCGGCCTTCCCAGCTGGCAGTTCGATCCCAACTTCGATATTCGCAATCACATTCGCCAGGTGACCTTGCGGCGTGGAACCGAGAGCGACCTGAAGGCGCTTGCCTCCAAGATTGTGAGCTCGCAGTCTGGATCGGCAGCGGCCTTTGTGGGATCTCACTCTGGTGCGCGGGATGGAAGGCAATCGCACCGGGATGGTGGTCCGCATCCATCACTGCCTGGTGGATGGCATTGCCGGAGTCGGGGTAATGAACGTCCTGATGGATCCGAGTCCAGATCCGCCGCCTGTGCCCAGCAAGAAGCCGGTATTTCCGGCTCCGCCGCAGCGTGACGCGGGCGCTCAGCTGCTGGAAAACCTGTTCAAGTCGTATTTCTCCGCGGTCAATGGGGCGCTCACCTTGCACTCCGAGGCTATGAAAATCGCGCAGGAGGCGCTGGCCAATCCCGACCGGACCCATGGCCGATCTGGTGAACGTCATGCCTGAGCTGGCCGCCCCGGCCGAACGGCTGCCCTTCAACGTGGTTTGTCAGGGGCCGCAGAAGTTCGCCTGGACGCGAAATCTCGATGGCAGACATAAAGGCCATTCGCCAGAACTGCGGCGGCACGGTGAACGATGTCATCCTGACCGTGACTACCATGGCTTTCAGCCGCTATGCGGAACTGCGCGGCGCCAAGCGTGAAAGGACGCTCGATACGAATCATCATTCCAGTGAACGTGCGCGGCAAAGGCGACGTCGAGCGAGTTGGGCAATCGCATCTTCTTCCTGCCCGTGACCATTCCGCTCGACATTCGCGATCCGCAAAAGCTCTTCACCTTCGTTCGCGAGCGCATGGAGTACCTGAAGCGCGCCCGGGCGGCAGAGTTTGTCGGCTTCGCCGGCGGTTTGTTTTCGACGATTCCCACCGCGATCTGGGCGGCGATCGGACCGCTTGGCCAGCCAACTGCCGCTCAGCCTGTGCAACCTCATCTGCACCAATGTTCCGGGTCCGCAGATGCCGCTCTACCTGCTGGGCCACAAGATGCTCTCCTGGTATCCCTACGTGCCCATCGGCGGCGAGATGGGCGTCAACTGCGCCATCCTCAGCTACAACGGCATGGCATATTTCGGATTCACCTGCGATGTCAACGCCGTGCCCGACCCAGCGCATCTGGAAAAGTTCGTGACCACCAGCTTTGCCGAACTGCTCCGCAGCAGCCGGAACGTGGTCAAGCCCGTGGTCGAGGAACCGACGACGCGGCCGAAGCGCAAGCGGCCGAACAGCACCATTCCACTCACCGCCACAAAGAAGAAGACTTCCGGCAAGATGCCAATTCCACCTTCCGAAAAAGCCGGCCCCAGCAAGAAATCGGTCAAGCGGGTCTCCCCCGTAGTCTCGAAGGAAACCACGCAGCCAGTTTCCAATACGCGCCCACCAGAAGCCGTTCCGGCAACTCAACCGGAACACGAATCAGCGAAGACCTTGGCCGCAACCGGGGATTAGCGGCCAGCGTTCCCCGGCACAGTGACCAAGCCATTCCGCGTCGCTTCCAGGGTGTGAACCAGCGATTCTTGCGGAAGCTTGCGGATGATCGGCTCGATGATCCATCCCAGGCCGAGGGGTATGTCGCGGGTCAGGGAAATAGCGCGGCACTCGAGGTAAACTCCGCCCTTCTTCTGTTCAAACTTCCAATAGGAGTAGAGACGCCACAGAAAGCCATATCCCGTATCGGGCTCCAGAACTTTCTCTTTCGGCGTGCCGGCGTCTTCCACCTCGGCAATGCGCGTAGTGTAGGAGCGGCAGGACCAGCGCTTCTCATCCAGAGCGGCATAATGAACGTCGTGGTCCGTATCGAGCACCACGGTGATGACTTTCTTTTTCAGCAGCCGAAGGTAGATTCGATAGTCGTTGCCATCGTGGCTGATCAGCTTTGAGTCAATCACTTCAGGCTTATAGATATTTTTGTGATTGTCATAGTTCTGGACCAGAGCTAAGGCTTGTTCGACGGTAGCATCAGGAACAACTCCCGCAGCGATCCAGTCGTGGATCAAGCCATTGGGAACTTTAACCGGCCCGTCAGGCGACCAGAGTTGGGCGACGATCTGTCCCTGGTGAACCTGGTGCGATCTCTCCGGGCTGCCATCCGACCACAAGAATGCGCCGCGTCCGTGCAACGACGGCTCCATAGCTTCCTCAGCTGCGCGAATGTAGCTCTCGAAGGCCTGCAGGGTTCGAGGCTTCAACTGCACGATGTTTGCGGATTGCGCCATGCAACACCTGACTTCGGCGAATCGTTGACCGGCCGGCTCAACTGTTATCGGCGAGCCGAATAATGGGAAGGATCAGTCGCGCGCGCGGCTCGAACTCGTGCTACGTTTTGCCGTTGGCCGCAACTTACCTATTGCTACTGTGCCGACCAAAGGGTTGTCGTCATCCCGCTTGTCGGGCGCATAGAGGTAGTTTTCAATCTCATCAATTCGTTCGCCGGCGTCGTGATAGCCAAGCGCGATGAGGTCTCGTGTGTACTTTGGCGTGAACAGCAGATAGCTCATGAGGTCCGAACACGACGCAGCATCGCGTCCCAGGCTGTTGACGAAATATTGGATCAGGTACGGCATGTCTTTCTGATGATGCTCGGCCACGGCGGTCAAGTTGATGGAGGGCTTAATCAATAGCGTGGTGATAGGACGCATCCGCTCGCATCCCGAAACTCCGAGGTGGCCGATATGACCCTCGGCCAGCAACTGATTCAGGCGGTCCAGATGTTCGATGTCGGTGGCCAGATGGTCCAGGAACATGACGTTCAAAATAACGCCCATGACCTGCGCCAGCGAAGGATCCTTCTCATCCATACTTTCTTCGCGCTGCTCCGGATTTTCACCGCGAACTCCGATGGCCAGAATCTTCTCCGCGCCCAAACGGATGAGCGGGCTGAGAGGTTGCTGCAGTCGCAAACAGCCATCGCCAAAAAAAGCGGTGCCGTTCGCAGTTTTGAGTCTTACCGGCTGGAAGACCAGCGGAATGGCCGCCGACGCGCAAATGTGGTCGATGGTAATTTTGGTCGCCAGGGTAACGCGGCGGCTGCGGTTCCACATGGGATGGCCCTTAGCGCCCTGAATGAAGAGATAGCTTTTGCCCGAGTTGTAGTTGGTCGCAGAAATGGTGAGGGCGTAGAGATATTTCCGCTTGATGTTGTCCTGAATCCGATCGCAATTGAGATATTTGCCGAGGAAGTACCGTAGGGGAGTCGCATCTAACAGGGAGCGCGCGTTGCCTCCACCGAGAACGCCCCCAAAAGACAAATCCATTATCCAGATCAGCGAATTTCGGGTTTGCGATACCACGTCGCAGCGAAAAACATCAGATGGTTTGAGGTTGGCCCAAAGCTGGGCCACCGTCGTAGTCGCCTCGGTAAACTCATCGGCACCCGCGGCCAGCGCGGAGCCGTTGATCGCTCCTGCGGAAGCGCCCCCAATAATGGGGAAGGGATTACCGTAGGTTTGAACCCGCTTGATCTCGCCAATGCGCTTCAGAACACCCGCCTGATACGCACCGCGAGCGCCCCCGCCCGTCATGGCTAACCCGAGAACTTTGTCCATCTTTCCCCTGTGGCGCCTAGCGGGGTCCAGGAGATGCCGCCTGGCGACAACTGGTCCCGCGAAACCTATAGCGTGATCCCTGACACGCCAGGATTTCTCTTGCGCAGCGTCTTCCTGTGCTTACACGCTGCGTCTCTGATAAGGCTGAACTCTAAGCGAATCGTGAACCCGGTAGCGACTGATTGTCAAGACACACTACGGTGGGTCCCATAGTGGGAATGCTAGCTGGCGATCAGGGCGCATAATTTTTGAATCTTCCTGAGCGCCCAACGCTCAGGTGATGGCATGTCCACCATTCCTTAACCTGCCGGAATTTCGGATCGGCGCCTCAGCCCTGGACATTCTTCCGTGCGCTTTTCCTTGCAGCCCGAGCTTTGGCTCGCGGCTTTCGCTGGCGCGCCTCCAACTCGGAAAGACGCTGGCGCAACTCTTCCAACTCCTGGCCGGATTCGCCGTTCTTCTCCGGCGCCGAGCTTTGGATGAAGCTCTTCATCATCTGCAATGGCGATAGCGCGGCGGAGTGCATCTCGGTTAAACGGGTTTGCAAGGAGCTTTGCACTTTCTGATACGTATCGAACGCCGACTTCAGATACCACATGATGAATTCCTGGCCCACCCGGTCGGAGGCCACGATGAGCTGACGCAGCAACTCCAGCGGTAAACCGGTGGGCTGCTCCTTGGCATCTTCGACGATGATCTGGGTCAGGGTCACGCGAGTGATGTCTTCGCCGCTGTTGGCGTCCACCACCTGAACCTCCTTCCCGTTTCGGACCAGTGCCGCGATGTCTTCCAGATTGATGTACCGGCTGTTGGAAGTATCGTAGAGTCTGCGGTTTGCGTATTTCTTGATGACGACTTTATCGGTATCCACAGCTTTACTCCATGTTGCAACGCAAAATCATTTCATAAATAGCTTGACACGTCCTACTAACAATACTACATTTTAGTTGATGCTGCACTGCAGCAATTCGGAGGTTATCATGCCTAGAAATGGAAAGACCGAATCCTCCACAGTCCACATCGGGGATTCATCCTTTGTATCTCTTCTGTCCGGATGGGTGCAGCAGGGGGTTGAGAATTTCTTTGCTACCCAGCGGATCCTAGTCGACCTGGCAATGAGCCAGAACGCCAATGCCATGAACCTGGTACGGAGCCGGCTCACCGACTCTGACTTCTGCCCCGCCGCAGTGCTGACCGATCTCGCGGGCGAAGGTATATCAAATTTCATCGAGGGCCAGAAACTGCTTCTCAATCTGGCGCAGCGGGAATACGAAATCGTCACTACGGGAGTGAAGGAACGCGTTTCCGGCAACGCCACCGCGGTCGCTCTCACCGATCTGGCGCAGCGCGGCTTCGATACTTTCGTCGACATGCAACTGGATTTCCTGAAGCTGGCCAGCAGGCAGACCGACACTTGGCTGACCGCGATCAAGGCCGGCAAGAGCTTCGACAGCGATGGCCTGGTCGAGACCGCCCAGGATGCCATGGACACCTTCGTTCACGCGCAGAAGAAATTCCTCAACATCCTTTCTGAGGAAACCTCCAAGGCGACGACCGGCAAGGAATCGGCTCGTAAAACGAAGAAGACAGAACTGACCACGCTGGCGAAAGAGGCTACCGATGCCTTTATCGATGCCCAAAAGAAGATGATGGACGTGGCCGGCAAACAGGTGAGCGCCCAGATGAAGGCGGCGGGACAGACCTTCAACATGATTACGCCCTTTCCGTTCATTCCCATACCCGATCTGACTCGGGAGGGCGTCAGAACCTTCGTCAACGCGGAGAAGGCACTGATTGATACGGTAACGCATCGTCCCGAAACCAAGGGAACGAGCAAGACCGCGACCCACCGCCGCAAGCGTCCGGGTCGGCCCATCAAAACCGAAGCGGCTCACGCGACGGCGTAACGAAGTCGAAGTGATGTATCAGGTGTAGCCGCTACTTCAAACCTGGAGTCGAGCGGACACCGAGTTGACGTGCCGTCGGGTCGCGACGGCACGTCATCTGTTTTTTCCCCGGGTAATCCAGGGTGGTGCTTGGTCCGCTCCCCGGGCAGCCGGCCATATCCGGTGGGTTGCGGTTTCCGGCCTGCGGGACCTTCCCGGCCTTGAGTTTCTGCCTCAAAAAAATCTTTGTTGGCAACCCGTGGCCTCTGCAGCTACACTAATTCACCGGAAGCTGCCTCCAACCGACTTCTCGTGACGCAGTTTGTTGGTGACCCTTGGGGCGGGCCTTTCCAACCGAGATAGGGAGAACGCACACTCGTCTATGGCCCCTCCGCCTGCCCGCGCCTTTGAACCTGAGAACGCCGAAGCCGATATCACCATTTGGAAGGAAGCCCTATTTGCCGCTGACGTCTTATTGCTGCATGCCTCGCCGGTCTACTATGGGCTGGGCATTCCGCGCGGTGATGGCTCGGCCGTGGTGCTGGTCCCCGGTTTCCTGGGTACCGATGCCTACCTTACACAACTCCATTCCTGGCTAGGCCGAATAGGGTATCGCCCCTATTTTTCCGGTATCGGCCTCAACGCAGAATGTCCCAACCTCCTCATCCAGCAGCGACTCAACGACAATATCGAGAAAGCCCTCTTCGACACGGATCGCAAGATCCACCTGATCGGCCATAGCCTGGGCGGCATCATCGCCCGCTCCGTGGCCAGCCAGCGTCCCGATGACGTCGCCTCGGTCACCACTCTGGCCTCGCCCTTCCGCGGCACGGTGGTGCACCGGTCCATCCTGCATGCGGCCGAGGCGGTCCGCCGGCACATCCTGGAGGAGCATGGTCCGGGCGTTCTTCCCACCTGTTACACCGGACGGTGCACTTGCGATTTCCTGGCCTCCCTGCGCCGCAAGATGCCGGGCTCCGTCTTCGAGACTGCCATCTACACCCGCAACGATGGCGTAGCCGACTGGCGATACTGCATGACCGGCGATCCGAAAAACGACTTCGAAGTCCCGGGCACGCACATCGGCCTAGCCTTCAACGCATCGGTCTACAGCATCATCGCGAAACGCCTTGCCTTGGCGCATTCCAGCCACTAGGGCCGCCATTGCAAGCGCGCATTCCCGCCATGCGAGCTGCTACCACGGAAGTCGTACGCCCAGAGCCTTACTCTTGTTGCAGCCGGATTATGCGTCTTGTAATCTGAGCCAGACTCATCCCTTTGATCTCGACTGTTCCAGTTTGGGAATGCGACCAAAACATTCCCACTTTGTTACAGATTCCCCATAAGTCACGGGAGCAAACTGAGTTGGAGCAACAGTTGACCCTGGTCAGTGGGCGGATCACTCACTCTGGTCACGTCCACGATTCGCGGTCTACTGAAAACTTTTATTTTGGCCGACTTCCCGCACCTAGGGCGAGTGGCAAGGAGCTTTTTCGATGCGGCGTAAGACTCTCTCCGTAGTTGTCCTTCTATTTATCTGTCTAACCTCTCTCACTTGTTTCGCACAGCAAACCGACGTTCTGCGGTACTCGGCCTTTGGCGCCTATTCTTATCTGGCGACGCCGTCGTTGAATCTGGCGCAGCGCGGATTTGATGCCGACTTTGGCGTGAACGTACGCAGCTGGCTGACGATTGGTGGCGATTTCAGCTTTGCCAGCGGCTCCTCTTCGCTGTATCCCCACGATCTTTCGAACACGACGAAAGCGTCCTTGGCGCCAATTCTGCCGCTGCTACCGCCGGGATTTGTATTGGCGGTTCCTTACAACTCGGCGACGTATACCTACGAAGCCGGACCACAATTCAACTATCGCCATTTCAAGCATGTGACCTTCTTTGCCCGCCCGGCACTCGGCGCGTTGCACGCCACCTTCACCGCCACGCCTTACAAATGCGCTCAGCCCCAATTGGGCTGCAACGTAATTCTCACCCAGATTGTTAAGGGCTTGGTGGGACCGAGTTTGGGCGCGTCCGACACGGTGGTGTTTTACGGTTTTGGCGGCGGAATTACCTGGGAGTTAACTCCGCACTTCGGCCTTCGTGTAGCCTCTGACTTTGTACATTACAACTATTTCTCGAATTTGCTGGACGGAGGCCGCAACAGCGTTCGGGTTGTGGTGGGAACGAAGTTTAGCTTCGGAAAGAACATCATCAAATAACATTCCGGATTACGTGACAGCCAGGCGCGTTTCTTCCCAGGAAGGAGCGCGCTTCGCTTTGTGACGGTGCAGTTCCAGGCACTGCGCTGAGGACGGCGTTTGTAAGGCCCCTGCCGTTTCAGGGCTTAGGCCTGGGCACACAACCGTCCTGCCGACAGCCTACTCAAAAAACTTGGTGACGCCTTCTTCCAGCACGCAGATCTTCTTCTCGATCCCACGACGTTTGGCGTCAAGCTTCAAGCGCTGCAGTGGTTCGTCGACTGGCTCGTAGGAGAGGCGAAACGTTCCGTAGTGCATGGGAACCATCCAGCGCGCGCCCAGATCGAAGAAAGCCTGCACCGCGTCTTCCGGGCTGGTGTGCACGGAACGATACGAGGCCGGATGATAAGCTCCGATCGGCAGCAGCGCCACTTCGGGGCTCAGGCGCTCGCCAATCTCCTGGAAGCCGTTAAAGTAAGCCGTGTCGCCAGCGTGATAGAGGGATTGCCTGCCGGAGCGCAGCACGTATCCTCCGTAACCGCGATGCATATCGCGCACGATACGTGCGCCCCAATGGCGCGCCGGCACGTGAGTGATCTCGATATTGCCGAAGGGAACACTCTGCCACCAGTCCAGCTCGATAATGCGGCCAAATCCCAGGTCGCTGACCAAATCGCGTACATTGCGAGGCACGATGATGGTCGGCCGCTTTCCAGATTTCCAGCGGCTGAGCCGCGCAATCGCTCGCAACGACGGACGGTTGAGATGATCAAAGTGAGCGTGCGAAACCAGGACCGCGTCAATCGGCGGTAGGTCACGCAGCCGCAGCCCGGGACGCCGCAGACGCTTCAGAACAAAAATCCAGCGTGCGAAGTTCGGGTCAACCAGGATGTTCTTGCCTCCCATCTGGAGGAAGAAGCTGGAATGCCCGATGAAGGTTACACCCAGTTCGCCGCGGCGGGCGGTTATGGGCTTGCGAGTGATGCCGGTGCGGGGCGTCATGGCAGAGTGACGCACCAAAGTTCCAAACTGCTTGGCCTTGCGGCGGATTGTGGTTCCTAACATGAAGGTCGCTGTTTATTAGACGCGCGCACGGGTTACCTCGATGCAGCCGTGAAAATCGAAATCATTCGCCGGCTGTTTCAAAGACGCAATAAAGTGTCAGCTTCCTTGACCTTAGTCTCGCACTCAGCTTAAATCATTAGTTCCGGGCTGATGCGCCAGCGGCTCCATGCCAGGCGTGTCTACTCCCGAGCATATTAAGGAGCAGCCAATGCGTATTGCTTTCCTCGGTCTGGGCATCATGGGACGCCCGATGGCTTCCCGCCTGGTCGCCGCCGGTCATGAAGTTTCAGTGTGGAATCGCACAGCCCGGCAACACATCGATGGCGCGACCACGGCGGTCTCGCCGGCGGACGCCGCCAAAGAGGCGGACGTGGTTTGGACCTGTGTGGCCGACACGGCCGCGGTCGAGCGCGTGATGTTCGCCGAGGATGGAGCGGAGCAGTCGCTGCGCGAAGGCGCCATCGTCGTGGATTCCAGCACGATTTCGCCGTCGGCCACCGTGCGCTTCGCCCAGCGCGTCAATGCGCGGGGCGTGCATTGGGTCGATGCTCCGGTCACCGGCTCAAAAATTGGCGCAGAAAATGGACAGCTCATTTTCATCGTGGGTGGCGCAGCCGAACCCGTGGAATATCTTGACCCGCTTTTCAAGGCCATGGGCAAGCAGGTGATTCACATCGGTGGTACCGGCAAAGGGCAAGCCGCAAAGCTCGGCATGAATCTGATGATCGCGCTGATTTATGAAGGCTTCGCCGAGGCGTTTGTTCTGTCACGCAAGCTGGGTGTCGATCCGCCCAAACTGATCGAGTTGATTCAGGCATCGATGGTGAAATCCGGAGTGACGGATTACAAAGCGCCATTTGTTCTGCGGCATGATTACTCGCCGAACTTTCCGCTCCGCCTGATGCACAAAGATATTCATCTCATGCTCGATATGGCCAAGGAAAACCGGGTCAAACTGCCTGCGCTGGAAACCGTGGACGAGATCTATGAATTGTCGAGCGAGGAAGGCTGGGACGATCTGGATTACGCCGCTACCCTGGGCCTGCTGGAGAAGTGGGCCGGGCTGAGCGGCGCGCCGAAATAATCCGGAGGGTTGCTGCCGCGCGACGATTTTCCTCGCTCGTAAGACAGATCACAGCCCCAGGCGCTGCATCATCATCGCTACGATGAGCGCGACGTCGGCGGCGCATACGGTGCTGACAAAATTCACCGAGTCGTTTCCCATCCGGCCGTCATTCTCCCACGTCGCTCCCATGACGCTGTCGAGAAACATGCCGCTGATACCCGCCATGGCGATGACCGGTGTCCAATGCCAATCCACCAGGCCACAACTGGCGCTTACCCAGGACACAATGCAGGCTGCAACGCAACCGGCCAGCGTTCCCTCCACGCTGATGGCCCCGTTGGTGCCGATAGGTACTTCTCGAAAATCGGTGATCATGTAGGCGCCCCGGGCGGTCGCCTGGCCCAGTTCGCTGGAGACGGTGTCGGCGGCGGCCTCGGCCAAGGCTGCCATGGCGCCCACCAGCAGCAGTTCACTGAGTTCCGGAAACCAGATAGCCGGTAGCGCGCACAGCGCCGCCACCCCGAGGTTGGCAACCACTTGCGAAGCAGTCCGGCCGCGACTGCGTTCGGCCACTCCCAGCCGTTCCTTGCGCCGGCGTCGCCAGCGCGTGGTAATCACCGTAAGTAGGAACACGGTGACCAGCGGAATGAAGCCGCCAAATCCGCCAGCCAGCATGAGCACAAACGCCGCCACCACGCCGGCCAGCGCTCCCCCATCGGTCACCGAGCCCATCGCCCGGGCCACCACCGCAAACCCAATGGCCACGACTGCGGCCGGTAAACCCCTGGAATGGAAGAGACTGGTCACGCGCGTTAGGTCAGTATCGCACGGCGGCAGTTGCTTCGCCCGTGGCCAGGGGGCTGGTTGCAGGGCGGCGAATCGAAGGCCACCCGCATCTCAACTACTTTCGACGACCTGCGAGCTGTGTGTCTTCCATCACGAACAGAGGTGGTGGTCAGCTTGATACTCCCGGCGTTGGTCGAATAAGCCTTGACGAACCTGCCGGCAGCGCCGGATGATATTGTGCCTACTTTTCCACAGGGCGCTTTCTCCGGAAAGGAATGAAAACATGGCATCTTCCGTGTGGTCTGGATACTTGACGTTCGGTTTGATCTCGATGCCGGTGCGCTTGTTCTCGGGCGCGCGCGGTAACCACATTTCGTTCCACATGTTGCACCGCGACGACAACACCCGCATCAAGCAGCAACTCTGGTGTCCGCATGACGAGCGCGTGGTGGAGCGCAGCGAGATCGTCAAGGGCTACGAGTATCGCAAGGGCGAATACGTCATCATCGAGCCTGACGAGATCAAGAAGATTGAACCCAAGACGGCCAAGGCCATGGAGATTCTGGAGTTCGTCAAAGCTTCGGAAGTCGATCCCATCTACTTCGAGTCGTCCTACTTCGTCACGCCGGAGGAAGCCGGGCGCCGTCCTTACGCCCTGCTGTGCAAGGCGCTGGAGGAGAGCGAGTACGTCGCCATCGCCAAGCTCACCATGCATAATCGCGAGTACACGGTGTTCTTGCGCCCCTACAAGGGCGGCATGATGCTGCACACCATGTATTACAAAGACGAGGTGCGGGACTTAGACAATTTTGGCCGTCCCGATGTGGAGTTGAAGGACGCCGAGGTGAAAGTGGCGCACCAGTTGATCGAGGCGCTCTCGGGCGAGTTCGAACCGGAGAAATATAAAGACACCTTCGAAGAAAATCTCAAGACGCTCATCAAGGCCCGCCTGGAAGGCGAGGAAGTGACCACGATCGAAAAGCCGAAGAAGCCCGCGCCCGTCGTCGACCTGATGGCCGCCTTGAAGGAGAGCCTGGCGCAGATGCCGAAGAAGCCACCGCAACGCGTTCAGGATGCTCAACGAGATTCGGAAATCAAGGTTGTGGCCAAGGGCACGAATGCGAACGCAGCTCCGAAGAAGCCGCGCCGGAAGCCTGCTGCTTGAGATGACCTGTCGTGGGCTGAACACTGAGAACGGCACATCCCCGGCGGTCGCTGGCGCCCGGGGATGGCAAGAATATTGGACTTGCTACGGCCTAGCCAAGGCTACGCCCCTTCAAAATCAACCCTGGCCGAGTTTTTCAGCAAACTGTTGAAGGCGCGCTCCAGCCTAAAGTTATACGCAAGATATGCAACCGCTCTAGAAGGGTTGCACGGCCTGGCCTTGCGTCAGCCAATCGAGTGCCTGGTTCATCTGTTCAATCGTCAGGCCGCCAGCTACGAAGAGGGTGTTCCGGTAGACGTTTCCGCTGTCGATCACCTTTACGCCCAGGATGTCTGCGAATTTCACTCCAAACAGCGCACACACCTCGCATTGCATGCTCGGCCCGCCGGCGCCGAAATTGGAGATGTCCACGCCGTTATTGACGCGCACAAGATAGACGTAGCCACTCCCGGAAAAGCCCTTGGCTACTCTATAAGAACGGCTACAGGAGACAAATGAAGTGGTTAGAGACGTGGTGCCTCCCCAGCCCACGTGCTGACCAGGATCAAGATCGGCAGTACCTAACTGCACGGGCCCGCCACCACCGGGATGTCGCCCCGCCACGGTACGCCATCGCGTTCCTCCACGCGGGAACATTCCTCCGTTCGTCCTAATCGCGTTAGGATTCCGCGTATCTCCCCGGAACGCCAGCTCGCGAACGATAGCTCGAGCATTCCCACCCGTCAACCTGTCTCTGTCCCCAGGCATTAATCCATGTACCCAGCCTCCCGCAGGCACCGATGCGGGCTGCGGAGTCTCATCGGTTATAACCCTGCCAGGGGCATCTTGCGTTTGAGGTTGGGTGCGGAAGTGAGTCCACACATGCAAATCGACGTCGGCATCTGCCGCAGCAGCACGCCTGCCACCGCGCGCCATCGTCGCTAAAGCTCCAAAAAAATTATCCATGGCCCCTCCAGAATGGAATCTGCGCGAACCACGCCCCTCGGTTCGATAAGTATACTTCGCCTGGCCTGGCGCCCTGACTGCGCCTTCTTACTTGGACGCTAACCTGGGCTCAGGAAAATCCGAATCCGCCACCGAACAATTTCAACTCACCTCCGGCGGTCCACTCGGATTCGATCTCCGCACACCTGCTCTCCCAGCGCGAAATTTCGCCTTATACCACTATTGTGCTAGAGCGAATCTGCGAAAGGTGTTATAGCGTATGTCATCAGCTTTTTCTGGCCAATTATGAGACCTTCGACGAAAAAAAATACGCTCCGCATCTCGGTGGTGGAGAGCGATCCCGTCAGACTGTTGGGGCTTCGTTCCATCTTCGCTTCCGAGCCTGACATGCAGGTGCATGCCGCTACCGTTCCCGCCGTCCTGCACAGTCCGAACGAAGACATCATCCTGATGACCGCCAGCACTGGGGCAGCTTTCTATGCCTCGATGTCCGCGCTGAAAGCGGTGCGTCCTGGCATCAAGATCATTGTGACCGGGCCCGGCAACAGTGACGATGACATTCTGCGAGCCATCACCACCGGCGCCAAGGGATACGTTTGCGAGGACGCGTCGCCGGAAGAGTTCAAGAAAGCCATCCGCGAAGTTGACGCCGGGTCAGTATGGGCTCCGCGCCGGGTGCTGGCGACCTTCATCGAGCGGGCCACCGCATCGGCGCGCAAGGTGCAACCCCAGAGCGATGACAAAATCAGCGAGCGCGAGCGCGAAGTGCTCCGACTATTGGTCTCCGGCTGTTCCAATCGTGAGATTGCCGACGAGTTGGGCATTGAAGAACGCACCGTGAAAGCGCATGTGGCGCAGCTGCTGCGCAAGGTCGGAGTGCAAAACCGAATTGCGCTTTCCGTCCACGCGGTCACGCATTCTCTGCTTTCGACCCGCCCGTGAGGCGGAAACCGGGGCTTGCTTGCGCCCAGTTACCGAACGAGCGTTCAGTTACTAAAGTACAATTACCCTACCTGTACTTCCGTTATCTTGCGCGAATTACCTAAGCGTTCCATACTGCACTCACCTACCACAGAACCTGGGAGACAGGGTTGGGAGAGGTTACGAGGGTCTCCTCTTCCAACCCTCATTAGTCAGAGTTTTTTGCGGTGACAACCAAGCCGTTTCCTCCGGGCTGGTTATTCTTTAGCTGTTCCCCTGTTAACCAAAGGGACACTAAAGAGTAACCAGCCTCGAGCTTTTCTTACCGCCCCATCTCTGGTCAAACACTCTAAGATGAAATCGACCAGCCAGCGCTGGCAACCGAATTGTCTCTGATCGGAGTCGAGCGATGAAAAAGACCTTTGTGGCACTGACGATCCTGTTTTCCCTGGTAATATGCGCCGCCGCATCGGAAAGGCGAGACGCTGACATCGATCGGATTCAGACCGCCAGCACCGTCCTCAGCCAGATCATGTCCGCCCCCGATCGGGCGATTCCCGACAGCATCATGTCGGGAGCGAAGTGCATTGCCATCATGCCTTCGATGCTGAAAGCGAGTTTCGTCTTTGGCGCGAACTACGGCAAGGGGGTGGCGACCTGCCGCACGGAGCACGGCTGGAGCACTCCGGCGTTCTTCAAATTGACCGGCGGCAGCTTCGGCTTCCAAGCTGGTGGTCAGGCGTCGGATCTGGTGCTGATCGTCCGTACGGATGACGGTATGCAGCATCTTCTACAGAGCAAATTCAAGCTGGGAGCGGATGCGTCGGCGGCGGCCGGTCCGGTGGGACGCGATGCGCAAGCCATGACCGATCTCACGCTGCGCGCGCAGGTGCTCACTTATTCCCGGTCGCGCGGACTCTTTCTGGGCGTCTCCTTGAGCGGCGGCGTCATTAAACAGGACCAAGCGGACACGCAGGCCTTTTACGGCAAGGATTGGACGTTCTACTCGCTGCTGAATGGAGAGGTCCAGCCTCCCAAGGATGCCGAAGTTCTATTGCAGACGGTTGAGAAGTACGCTCCCACACCGCGCCCGAAAGCCGCTCCAGCCACGGCCGGGGTCACAACTCCTGCGCCCGCATCGGCTCCGCTTGCGGCGCAAGTTCCAGCCGCGGCCTCCTCAACCCCAATGACGACAACAGCGGCTTCGAGCCCTGCCCCGACGCCGGCTCAACCGGCTGATTCCGCGGATCCGGATGCAGATTCCGCAATCGATTCAACTGCGACAGCTGGAGCCGTTGCAACTCCCGCAACACCGCCTGCGGCAACGACGCAATCAACCACAGCAGAACCGACGACCGGAGTAATGGGAACGCCAGACGCGACCCCGGTGCCGTCGTCCCCAGCGACTCCCGCTTCTACGTCGGTTCCAACCTCGAAAGCGACTCCAGCGCAGACTCCGGCGGCAATGCCTGCGGCGACTGGAACGCCCGGCGGACGCTGATCGATCAGGTTGCTCGCCAGCGGTGGCTGCAGCCACCGCTTTTCTATTTTGCGCGCCCGCCTGGTTTGACGGGATAGGAGGTAGAGCCTCTCAAAGTTGCACCCCTCTGGTAACCAAATAGTAATTGCGCCAGAAATCCAGCCCACGCTCCCCCGGCCCAGTGCGCGCCCGAGCGCCCCCTGCGCCCAGGTTCGCCCTGTGGCGGAAGATGGGGTATTCGTCGGCTATCAGTTCTTGGAAGGGGTCCATTCCCACGGCACGAACTTGTTGTCCACTTGGCGTGCAGCCACCCACGCAGCCCGGAAATCCTTATTGTCCAGGGCAGCTTTGTGCGGATCCAGCTTGTTCTCCGCAGATCGATTCAAGTTGTCATACTCCGCGGTTCGGCGATAGGCCCAATACTCGGTCCATGCCTTCCACTTCAGAAATTGTCCTGTTTTTGGGTTCGACAGTGGCAGATCCTTGCCCATCGCAGCGCCGTAGGCCTTAGCCAGTTTCGGGTACTGGCTGGCGTGCAGGGCGTGAATGGCCTCATGCATAAGGTTATGACCGCTCGCCTGAATCAGTTTGTCTTTGTGCAGCCGGATCTCGTCCGTCGGCGCGTAGTAGCTGGCAAAATCATTCGCTCCCTTGGTATTCCAGACTGTCACCCTGTCAGCCGCCCGAATGGCCTTCAGCCGCGCTACGGCAGCTTTGAAATCGTCGTTCTCCGGGTTCTTCGGCAAGCCCTTAACTTCCGCTTCCATCTTCGGAAGCTCGGCATCGACCTGGTCGAGGTACTTCTTGGCGTCGTCGCCTGTGACCTGGCGGATATAGAACGTATCTTTGCCCTGGTCGCGCAATAGCATCAGTGGAGCGGCATGGCTCTCGTACTGCACGACGTGGCTCAACTCGTGTGCCAGCACATCGACGCGGCGGCCGCCCTCACCAAGATAAATGTCGCGCCCGTAGGTGAAAGCGCGCGCGTTAACAGCGCGCGTCGCCTCGTCCGCAGCGTGAATGCGTATACCCAAGAAATTCCAGTGAAAGGCCCTCTCGAACTGGCTGCGGGTGGCTGCAGGCAAAGGCCCGGAACGCGGTAGGTTTATTTCGGAGGGCCGCAACGACGAAGACGCTTTTCGCGCCATGCTCGCGGCGTCGCGCTCTACTTTGTCGCCGCGCTGGCTGCGGGGCAGGCCCCCGATAGAAGCAGGGTTCTTCGCCATGTCGTAAACGCGGTGCATGGTCGCGCGATTATAGTACGAGAAAGCTTCAACGTGGAGCGACAAGAATCTTCCTCCACCGTTGGGTGTACTCGTTGTTACGCCACTCGATTTACTCCTCAGTTAAGGTGTCGCCGAATTTTTCCCGAAAGATACTACCCCTACACTGGTTTGACCTCGATTTTTCCCGGTGCTAACGTCAAAACTGATACCTGATGGGTGATAGGCTGCAATACTGGCCGGTGGCGCTGTTGGTGCGCTTGATCGGCGCTTTGCCTCGTCCGCTGGCCCGTGGAGTTGGAATCGTCATTGGAGCAGTGGTCTATTGGTTGCATCCGCGTTTGCGCCGCGTCGGCCTGCGCAATCTGGAACTAGCCTTTCCGGAGAAATCGCTGACGGAGCGGCGTAAGATTCTGCGCGGTGTTTACGTCTCGCTAGGCCGTCTGCTGGGCGAAACTTGCCTCTTTCCTCGCTACACCCCGCGTAACGCTTCGCAGGTCGCAGTCTATCAGGGCTTCGAAAACTTCGAGGCTGGCGAGAAACGCGGCAAAGGGGTCCTGCTGCTGACCGGGCACTTCGGCGGCTGGGAGATTGGTTCATTCTTCCACTCGCTACAAGGGCATCCCATGCAGATCGTGGTGCGCCCGCTCGACAATCCCTACGTCGACGCGCTGGTCACCCGCTATCGCGGGCTGCACGGCAATACCATGATCGGCAAAGACGGATTCGCTCGCGGTTTGATCGCGGCCATGCGCAAGAACAGAACCGTCGGCATCCTGATGGATACCAACATGACGCCCCCGCAGGGTGTCTTCGTCGACTTCTTCGGCATGCCGGCCTGCACGGCCAGCGGAGTGGCGCGCGTCGCCCTGCATACCGGAGCTACCGTGGTTCCGGCTTTCACGATTTGGGATCCAGTGCTGCGCAAATACCGTGTCGAGTTTGACCGTCCGGTGGAAATGGTGAAAACTGGCGACGATGACGCCGACGCTGTCGCCAACACGGCAACCTTCACCAGGATCCTCGAGGACTATGTGCGCCGTTATCCGGATCAATGGCTGTGGGTCCATCGGCGCTGGAAAACACGTCCGGCGGGAGAAGCGCCGCTGTACTGAGGAAGGGGTCATGGGCTTGGGCTTAGGAGCTAGTTTTCTGCCCTAACCTCTGACCCCTAGCGCCTGCTATAACAACCTCATGCCACAAACCCTGCAAGCATTGGCGGAATTCATCGCGGCCCGCCTGATCGGCGATGGAAGCATCGTAGTCACAAAGGTTGCCAGCATCGCACAAGCGCAACCGGGCGACCTGGTCTTCGCCCAGGAAGAGAAGGATCTGGCGCAAGCTCTGGCGTCGCCGGCGAGTGCGGTGATCGCGGGAGAATTCGCCGCCGCTTCGATTGCGAGCAAGCCGCTGTTGATTGCCGCACAGCCTCGTCTTGCGTTCGCCAGCGCTGGAGCATTGTTGCATCCGCCGAAAACTTACCCTGCGGGAATACATCCCACAGCCGTGGTTGACCCTTCGGCAAAGCTTGCACCCACCGCGACGGTGGATGCTCACGCCGTCATCGAAGCCAACGCGATCATTGGCGAGCGGGCGCACATCGGCGCAGGCTGCAGCATCGGCGAAGGCGTGGTGATCGGTGACGACTGCGACCTCTACCCGCGTGTGGTCATCTATGCAGGTACGATGTTGGGGTGTCGCGTCATTGTTCACGCTGGCGCGGTGCTGGGATCCGATGGCTTTGGATTTGTTCGCGACGAGATTTACGGCCGGTATCAGAAGTTTCCTCAGATTGGCGAGTTGGTCATCGGTGACTACGTGGAGATCGGCGCCAACTGCACCATCGATCGGGGCGCGCTCGACAAGACAATCATCGGCCCGGGCACCAAGCTCGACAATCTCGTACACATTGGCCACAACGACATCGTCGGAGCCAACGTCGTGATCGCGGCGCAAACCGGCGTCTCCGGCAGCTCGGAAATCGGCGACGGCTGCATTATCGGAGGTCAGGTCGGCATTGGCGATCACGTGACGGTTGAGGCGGGCACCATGTTGGGCGGACAATCCGGCGTCCTGCCGCACAAGAATTTCCGCGGCAAAGGAGTTTTGTTCTTCGGCACGCCGGCACGCCCGGTGCGCGAATATTTCAAGGAGCTGGCCATGCTGTCGCGTCTCACCCGCAAGAAGGAAAGGTAGTTTAGCTTGCGACGTTAAGAGTTCTCGCAGGACGGGTACAGCAGCGCTTTGACAACGGGGTCGCTGTGCAAAGTAAACTCCGTGAGGTCTCGGGTAGTGACGCTGGCCTGAAGGCCAACGCTTCCACCCAGCGAGAACTCGAGGATTGCAAGGAACCTCTCGTTGCTGGTTTTACTAGTTGCTAGTTACTAGTTGCTACTTATGCCAATCATCGTCGTCGGTGGACATTCTCGCAGCGTCGGCAAGACCAGCGTGGTGGCCGGCCTCATCGCCGGCCTGCCTGAATTCCACTGGACGGCAATGAAGATCACGCAATACGGCCACGGCATCTGCTCGGCTAATGGCGAGCTGTGCGACTGCGCCACCGACGATCACTCCTGGGCCCTCACTGAGGAGCGCGATCGCAGCGGCCAGAGCGATTCTTCGCGATTCCTGGTCTCGGGCGCAGCGCGCTCGCTCTGGGTCCGCGCCCGGCAGGGAATGCTGGCCGAAGCCATGCCGCGGGTACGCGAGGAACTGGCTACGGCGGAAAACGCCATCCTCGAATCCAACAGTGTGCTGCGATTTCTCCGCCCCGATCTTTACCTCACCGTACTGGACGCCTCCACCGCCGACTTCAAAGTATCGGCGCAGGAATTTCTCGACCGCGCCGATGCGGTGATTCTGCACGACGGAGCCGGCCCCGTAGCCTGGAACAACGTTTCCCTCAAACCAGTCGCCGGCAAACCCATCTTCCACATTCGTCCGCCCGAGTACGTTACTCCGGAGTTGATGGCGTTTGTTCGGGAGAAACTGCAGAAGTAGTTGCGATTAGCATCTATGCCGCGCGCGTAGGCGAGCCGGTCTTGTGCGGCGGCTTCTCCACGGGTATTTTTGTTTCCGGACGGTGTTCCCGGCGGCTTCCGCCTTCGTAGGCAATGCGGGCGAAGGTGATGTCAAGCACCAGTCCGCTGAGCGCTTGCAGGAAAGCTTCGTTAATTCCGACCAGCGACGACACTTGCTCGTCGTCGAGACCGGCATCGAGTAACTGAGGAATTCCAATGTCCACTTTCGCCGGCATTTCGCGCGTCAGACTCCAGGCGCTCTCGCCCACGCGAAGTTGGGAGTCGGTATAAAGCGGCAAGCGCACCAGGTCTTTCAGGGCTAGCCAATATTCTCCGTAGAAGCGCGGCCAGCACGCCAGGGCGCGGTGCTCGTCGGAGATGAAAGCCAGCTCCAACATGCGTCTCCGCTCGTCCCAGATGCGATGTACGGTCGTCGTCACTTCGCTATCGCCCAATAATTGCGGGGCTACGAGGAAGCAGGGATGATTGGCGCGCTGAGATATCTCTGGCAGCTGGCCGATCGGGCCTTCGAACGCTTGCATTTGAGTTGCGGCAATCAGAAGCAGCAACGGATCCAGATACTGGTAGTAATCCAACACCTGCCCCAAAGGCAGCTGCGTCACGCCGTCGGAAACTAAGTCGCGCGAGGCAAGGCTGCGAACTTCGAAATAATTGTGAGCTCGGGTGTAGGACTCGGCCGCCAGCCGGGCGCCCAGCAGGAAGAAATGGCGTGCCTCGAATGCGGGCCTGAAGGCCTGCCAGTGCAGCTGGAGAAACTCGGGAAAGGCGGCGTAGGCCTCATACAGCTTGGGAACGACGGGCAGCCCCAAAGCATTCCGAACTTCGTCGAAAATCCGGCGGGTGCGCGGCGGCGCCTCGCTCTCATTGACCAGCTTCAGCCGACTTCCGCGTTTCCACCTCATGCATTGTTGGATGTACCCGGTTGACTGACCGATGTAAGGTGAATCCCGTATTCCGGGTAAACTTGGACTCTCCAGCCGAGGTCGAGGGTATCTGCTGAAACCTGGTTTCGACGGTCGGATAGAATCCCCAGAGGAGCTTCCCCTGTGGATGAAACCAGCAGAATCGGCCGCTTTGAAGTGCTTTTCGATCATGCCGAGCCCAGTCCGATCGAGGACGACGCTTACGCGCCGTACGGCAATTTCGGCTTTCCGCCTCCGCCGACCGGCCGGCCGTGGGTGTACTCCAACTTCGTCCAATCGCTTGACGGCATTACCACATTGTTGGGCAGGCATGGATCGGGAGGCGATATTTCGCAGTCGCGCGACGATCGCTGGCTGATGGACCTGCTGCGCGCTCACGCCGATGGCATCGTCATGGGCATGAGCACGCTGCTGGAGGAACAGCGCCTGCGCGGTCCGGAGAGCCGGGGCATTGTTTTCCAGGTTTCCGATCCCGCCTTGCGCGCCCTGCGTACCCGGCTGGGCAAAGGCCGGGAGCGGAACATCTTCGTCACGCGGGCAACGAACCTCGACCTGTCGCGCCACAAGGTGTTCGACGGTGACGTCGTCGATGCTGTGATTCTTACTTCTCCCGCAGGAGCCGAACGGATGCATGCCCAGGGAAGCAGCTCTCACGTTGTGGTACTTGGCGCTGGAGACGGCGAGACCTTCGACATTGCCAAAGCGGTCTTTCGGCTGCGGGCGGAGCTGGGAATCGAGTATTTGCTGTGTGAAGGAGGTCCCACACTGTATGGCAGCCTGGCGCGGGCGGGTCTGGTGGACGAGAAGTTCCTGACCGTATCCCCCATTGAGGTAGGTCAGGCGGTTCCTCCGGAACAAGAACGCATAGCGACCGAGCCGCCGCGCGGCACGCTGCTGCGTCCCACCGTCTTCGGCGGCCCCGGATTTACGTTCGAGAACATCAGTCATTGGACCTGGATGAGCTGCCGCAAAGCGGGCGACCACCAGTTCAATCGTTACCGCAGAAGAGGCCGGGGATATGGTTGCAGTATCAGCGAATAGCGGGCTTTCCAGCGTTGCCCTCGGTTAGTTGGTGGGAGGGGTTGGTGCGACGACCTTGTGCTTGACGGCGCATTACGACAGGCACAAAATTGGGGCGCGCTTCCGCGGGCTTCCTGCAACCGCGCCGGGAATCGCGCTGCGGAGCGAACTCATTCTCCGGAGACCACTCCCATGGCAAGCGAAAAACAACTCTGGTTGAGCGGCGACGCTCGCCGCGCCCTCAGCCTCGTGGGCATGGCCGCGTTACTTTGCCTGCTCATCTTGCCGGCAATGGCGCAGACCTTCACCGTGATTCACACCTTCACTGGCGGGCGAGATGGCGGGACACCGTTCGGCAGTGTGACTTTCGATCACGCGGGAAACCTTTACGGCACGGCATCAGCCGGAGGCTTCAAGGGTAATGATTGTCCGCGCGCAGGATGTGGCACGGTCTTCAAGATGACGCAGCGAGGAGCAGGCTGGATCTTTACTCCGGTGTACAGCTTCCAGGGCGATCCCGATGCGGCCGTTCCCTACTCTGGAATCACCATCGGGCCGAACGGCAGTTTGTACGGCACAACGATTTTCGGAGGCGGCTTTGGATATGGCGCGGTTTTCAACCTACAGCCTCCCGCACACACCACAGCGAACACGCTGGGCAACTGGACGGATAACGTGCTCCACGGCTTTGGGGGCCGCGACGGCGCTAATCCCGCCTATGGAAGCCTTGTCTTCGATCCGGCAGGAAACCTTTACGGGACGACCTACAACGGCGGAGCCGAGTGCGATGATGGCGCCTATTGCGGCACGGTGTTCAAGCTCGCGCCTTCCGGCGGAGGCTGGTCGCTAACAGCGTTCAACTTTCCGGGCGGCAGCGGCGGCAGCAATCCGGTGAACGGCGTGATTCTCGATAGCACCGGCAATCTTTACGGGACCACCGGCATCGGCGACTTTCCCGTGGTGGTGTACAAGTTAACCTGGCTGGGTTCCGGCTGGGGGGAAACCGTTCTCTACACTTTTGGAGAGTTCGAGAATGCCCAGGGAGGCGTCATCTTCGATCCCGCCGGCAATCTGTTCGGCACAACGCTCGATACGGCCTACGAGCTAATGCCATCCGGTGGCCAGTGGAATTACAGTTTGCTGCACTCCTTTGCCGAGAATAACGGCCCGCAGAGCGGCTTGATTCGTGACCCCAGCGGCAACCTGTATGGCGGCGCCTGCGGCGATAACGTAGTCACCTTCGGCTTTGTGTTTAAGCTGACGCCTTCGCAGGGCAGCTGGACGTTTACCGACCTCCACGACTTTACCGGCGGCAGTGGTGGTTCTTGTCCCATGGGAGGGATCGCTCTCGACGAAGCCGGCAATCTTTACGGCACTACGCTGTGGGGTGGAGGCGCGGGCTGCGGCGTGCCCGGCTGCGGCGTGGTGTGGGAGCTCACACCGTAGGGGGAGGCCCGGTCGCGTCCCGCCGGCTATTGATTTCAACTGCGCCCGGGAACCAGCTTCTGGGAGGAAGAAAGGAACGCCTCATGCGCCGTCTCATCTCGATTGCTCTACGACTCGCCTCACTCTTTCTTATCGCGCTAAGCTTGAGCGCGCCTAGATCAGCCCAGGCTCAGACCTTCACCGTAACTCACACCTTCACCGGTGAAAGAGATGGCGCCACACCACTCGGCAGCGTGACTTTGGATCACGCGGGGAACCTCTACGGAACAACATCGGCGGGAGGCTTCAAGGGCAACGACTGCCCACAAGCGGGATGTGGCACGGTCTTCAAGATGACACGGCGAGGGGCTGGCTGGATCTTTACTCCGCTGTACAGTTTCCAGGGCGACCCCGACGGAGCCGTTCCCTACGCCGGAGTCACCATCGGGCCGAACGGCAGTCTCTACGGGACGACGCTGTTTGGCGGCGGCTATGGAGATGGGTCAGTTTTCAATCTGCAGCCGCCCGCGCACAGCACAGCGAACACGATGGGCAACTGGAGTGATACCGTGCTCCACGGCTTCGGAGGCGGCGATGGGGCCAACCCCGCTTTCGGCAGCCTGGTCTTCGATCCGGCAGGAAACCTTTACGGGACGACCGCGAATGGGGGGGCTCCATGCGATGATGGCGCATACTGCGGCACCGTGTTCAAACTGGCGCCTACCGGCGGGTGGTCGCTAACGTCGTTCGACTTTCCGGGAGGCACTGGTGGAAACAGTCCGGTGAGCGGTGTAGTGCTGGACGGCTCGGGCAATCTCTATGGAGCAACCGGCATCAGTGACTTCCCCTTGGTCTACAAGTTAACCTGGCTGGGGTCCGGCTGGAGTGAAACCGCGCTCTACACTTTTTTGAATCCCGAAGCTCCCGAGGGAGGCGTCATCATGGACCCCTCCGGGAACCTGTTCGGAACCACGTTCGATACGGCCTACGAGCTGTCGCCTTCGGGCGGGAGTTGGAACTACAGTCTGCTGCACTCCTTTCCGGAGAACAACGGCCGGTTTAGCGGCTTGATTCGCGACGCCAGCGGCAACCTGTATGGCGCGACCTGTGGCGATAATGTCGTTACCTTCGGCTCAGTGTTCAAGCTGATACCTTCGCAAGGTGGCTGGACGGAAACCGACCTCTACGACTTTACCGGCGGTAGTGGTGGGTCTTGTGCATCGGGCGGGATAGCCATGGATGCAGCCGGTAATCTGTACGGCACCACCCTGTGGGGCGGCGGCCCCGGGTGCGGAGTGCCGGGCTGCGGCGTGGTGTGGGAGCTTACGCCGTAAGGGTGCGGAAACTCTGGCGTGGCCGGTCTATCATGTCCGTGTCGGGTTCGAGTGGTCGCAATGCTCGGTCAGTCGTAGTCACTCCGCGATGGTGCGCAACGTTGACAGCAAATCGAAGACGGCCTCTACTGCTTCCCTGCCTCCAGCACTCCCGCGGCGCGATTCAGCGCCGCGGTCAGAATCTGCAGCTGCTGTTGGGTGAGCGCTAGGTCCTTGTTCTCGATCGCTTCATTTACTCCGGGGATAACCACGGCGGCGTACCCGGTATGCTCGCCGGGCGCGTAGATGGCATGCTTGAACCAGGGACGGTCGGGCAACCCGTCAACGAGGAAGGCGCGCTCGGCATTGCGCAGCAGAAGATTCAAAACACCCGAGTCAGCAGTGGGACTGTTTTGCAGCTGCAGCATCTCGGCACCGGCCTTCTCCAGCCGGGCGGCTGCTTTATTAGCCTCAGCGAACGATGGTGCCTGCGCCCCGAAGTTCGTCTTGGCCTTGAGTTCAGAGGCCTTCACGTACTCGCCAATCTCTTTGCCATACTGTTCGTAGTTCAGCGGCAAGACGTCGGTAGATGTCATGCGAATCGCTTCCAATCCGTAGACGCGAGCCATCTCCTGCTCGTAAGCAAACGTGGGATCGCCGAACTTGGTGAACCAGGCGAAATTGTCGAACGCCGAGTGATAGACGCCGTACGGTCCGTGCGAACCGATATCGGCTGACGGAACTCCCAGGTGTTGCAGAAACGCGGTGTAGTCGGAACCGCTGCCCAGGTCGCCCACTCGCACCTCGCTGTTCACGACCGCCGTCGGCTCGGTCTGAGGCGTTCCTGAACTGGCGGAATTGGGCTGGGCGGCGCGCTCCTGCTCCTTCTTTTCCGCCGTCACTTTCCACTGGTCGTACACGCTGCCGCCCTTGGGACTGGGAACGGACTTGGCCACATCGCGCAGATACTGTTTGAGACTGGGCACCGACGATGCGCCGAAATCCGGACCGGCTACGGCGACATCCATGTTGAAGTAAGCGTCGGCACGACCGAGTTCCTTGACGTGCTGCTCGGCGAATTCGGTTGAGCCGATCAGGCCTTCCTCTTCGGCATCCCAACTGGCGAAGACCAGAGTGCGCTTGGGACGCCAGCCGGTCTTCAGCAATTCCCCGACGCCGTGCACGGCCTCAAGCTGGGCCGCAGTTCCACTGTTGGGATCGACCGCGCCGAACACCCAGGCATCGCGATGGTTACCGGTGATCACCCACTCGTCGGGATACATCGATCCACGAACCATGCCGATCACGTCCCAGATGGTGACGAACTGGTAGTTCATCTTCAGGGACATGTGAACTTTCACCGGACCAGGTCCGACGTGGTAAGTGAACGGCAAAGCACCTTGCCAGGCGCGCGGCGATTCCGGTCCTCCGAGGTTGGCCATGATCGGCGTGGCATCGGCGTACGACAGCGGCGTCACGGGAATCCGCGTCAGATCGGTAGCGGCTTCCGGCGACACGCGTTTGCCGGCGGGCAACTCGGGAACCGAGGCAATTCCGGGAGTAGTTGGATCGCCGGGATAGCGAAACAAGTACTGCACCGAGCCGCGCTGCACGGCGGTATCGGGACGCCAAGGTCCTTTGGGATACTTGTCGCCTTTGAAGTAGCCATCGTCCCAAGGATCGGAATAAATGATGACACCGGCGGCTCCGTACTGCGCGGCGAGAAAGGGTTTGACGCCGCGAAACACCTCGCCGTAGCGGACGATGACGATCTTGCCTTTCAGGTCGATGCCCATCTCTTTCAGCTTTGCGAAGTCCTCAGGGCGACCGTAGTTGGCATAAACCACGTCGGCAGTCACGTCGCCCGACGGCGAGTACTCATTGAACGCGGGCAGAATTCGCGGATCGTTCTGGAAGGGATCGTCGCTTACGTGCTCCGGCGATGGGCCATGCATGATCACGTTGGACGGCGACACGACATCGACTCTGATATCGAGCGGCAACGCCATCCAGATTTTGTACTCCTGGATGTGGGCGTCGAGGCCGGCAGCCTGGTATTTCTCCAGAACATACTCGGCAGTCTTGCGATCTTCCAGTGATCCGGCAACGTGCGGCGCGGCGGTCAGGATTCGCAAATGCTCTTTCGCCAGCTGCGGATCGGGCACGGCTAGAAAGATCTTCTCCGCTTTCAGCTCGGCGGCCGGATTGCGATATCCGAAGATGCTGTCGGGAGGCGTGAAAGGAGCGGTGCTGGTGCTCTGTTGGCTGAGCGAAAATGTTACGAAGCAGCATGCGCAGGCGACTAGGGCAAATAAGAAGCGGATCAATCCAGGTCTCCTCAACCAGAATGCGCGCGGCTCAAAGCGGAGCAACGGCAGGAAATAGCAGATTACAACATGGAGAAGCTTCCGGCTAACTGGCCGCCAGCCGCATGGGTCGAACTGATGAAGGAAACGTAATTGACCATACGAAGTTAGCTCTTGCCAGCTGCTACTTTGTGGGGCGTCCCATTGTTTCCGGCCCGCACCGAACGCACACTCGCCTTCTTCCGATGATGCGCTCGGGGATGAAGCTGAGCCATGACTTTATGCTCCGCTTCCCGGGGATCTTGCTCGTAGTCCGGATCGAACATGGCGATCACCGACACCGCGCGGCTGGTATAGCGGCGTGCCCACTGGCTTTGGATCAGCGAGCTTTGCACTGCCTTCCAGTGCTCGTACTGCCCAGCCGCGCGAGTTCCGGTAAGCGTCGTCTCGCCATAGCTGGGATCGTTGACGGTGCTGAGAAATTGCGTGAACTCCTCGAGGTTGACGCCCATCTGGTAGACAAGCTGGCTGATCGCCATCTGTTGCGAGGCCGTGAGCTGATCAAAGAAACGGCAATAGGCGCGCGCGTTGTAGGTGGCTTGGATGGCGGAAATGCGCAGTAACTTTGTGGCCTCGTCGTCGGTCAGCTCCGGCGATAGCTCGTGAGTTCTGATCTTGCGGCGAAAGTTTTTCTTCTTCCAGGCGTCCAGATCGCGATCGTACTGGTCAAGGATAGCTTGTAGCTTTTCCGGCTCGAGCCCTGCTGCCTGCCACAGTTGCGCCGACGATGGCTCGATGAACGGATGAGGATTCAGCGGATCGCGCTGCGGGTGTTCGAGCGCCGGAACATCAAGGCTGAATCCCGCACCGATCAATGGCCGGCTCGTCTTGGGATCGGGATAAGCCGCTAGCACCCAGCTCTCATGCCGGCTGTCCCGAAGAATGTTCATCAGGCTGGCAAGTTGGAACTTGATGTCGGAATCCTTGAAGTCGAACAACGGCGGAGGAGCAGCAGAAACTGCGGGCGTCAGGTTAGAAGACGCTGGCGCGTGACTTTCCGGCGGCGACAAATTTTTGGAGGTAAAGGAAGCCGGCTGCGATGATGACGATTGTCCTTGAGGCGACGGATTCACAGTCGCCGGCGAAGCGGTTTGCCCCACGGCCTGTCCCCTCGATCCTGCCATCGTTAGCGCCAGCGTAGCCACCAGCACGAATTGTTTGGTTAGCGCCATCTTCCCCTGCCCTGGCCGAGGTCACCCTACAGCCAACACAATAACCGAAAATTCCTGCGTTATGAACATATGTTTGCAGTTTTCGATCGGATTGGATGTGCAAAGTGGATTCGTGACTCGGCCGTTCCCAAATCACGCCCTCCTATGATGCGCATCACCGCACGTTGTTTATGTCTGGAATCTACTGAAGACACCTTCGCCTATCGCCAGGCACCCGCTGTGGCGACGAGATGAACCCGAAGGTTACGAGACCCAAGAAAGGGAGCTACGTCATGAGTCTTAGCCAGCTTGCCCGGTCCATTCGGGAGTCGGCGACCCTCAAGCTGAATGAAACCGCCGCCCTGCTGCGCGACAAGGGCGAGCCCATCATTCACCTGGGAGGCGGCGAGCCCAAGAGTAAGGCGCCCATGGATGCGGTGATCAACTGCGCGGCCCTGCTGAACACGGGGGAGATCCGCTACACCCCGCCGGATGGGATTCCCGCGCTGAAGAAAGCCATCATTCGCTACACCGAAGAGCATTACAACAAGCTGGTCTCGGCCGACAACGTGATCGCCTCCGGCGGCGCCAAGCAGGCGCTGATGGTGCTGCTGCACGCCATCCTCGATCCCAAGGAAGAGGTGATTTTCCCCGCTCCCTACTGGGTCAGCTATCCCGAGATGGTGAAGCTGGCGGGCGGCATTCCGGTGCCGGTCACGGCCGAGGATGGAACCTTCTGTCCCACAGTGCGGGAGATGGCGGACGCCTGCGGCTCCTACACCAAGGCCATCATCCTGAACAGCCCCAATAATCCTTCCGGGGCGGTGTACTCGCGAGGGCTTCATCGAGGAGATGGTGGAGTTCTGCGAGAAGCGCAGCATTTATCTCATCATGGACGACATCTACAACCGGCTGGTCTTCGACGGCAAGAAAGCGGCCATCGCCTACGACTTTATGAAGGCGCCGCTGGAGCAATCGAAGCTGGTGGTGATCAACGGCGTCTCGAAGATGTATGCCATGACCGGCTTCCGCATCGGCTGGGCCATCGGCAATGCGGGACTGATCGAGGCCATGGCGACCATCCAGTCGCAGCAGACTTCGGGACCGGCGTCGCCCTCGCAATGGGCGGCGGTGGGCGCGCTCAACGGCGTGCAGTCATCGGCCGAGAGCCTGCGCATCACCCTGCAGAACAATCGCAACGTGATGATGGAGCGCCTGCGTGCCTTCGACGGAGTGCAGGTTCGCGAGCCACAAGGCACGTTTTACTGCTTCCCCGATTTCAGCGCGTACATGAAGGATTCGCAGAAGCTGTCGAACTTCCTGCTGGAGAAAGTACGCGTGGTAACCGTGCCGGGCAAGGAGTTCGGCTTCGAAGGGCATTTGCGGCTGAGTTATTGCGGCACCATCCGCGAGATCACCGAAGGCCTGGACCGCATCAAGTGGGCCATCGATCCCACCTCGGCCAACGAACTCTATCTGGGCGAGCGCAAGCTCACGAGGGATTGGCTATGAACCTGAACCTCGATGTGCAATCGCCCGCGGTAAAAGAGTCCGGCAAGCTGGCCAGCGCCTACGGACTGGCCAATCATGGGCTGGTGAATCTGCGGCGGGTCTACTGGAATCTGCCGACGCCGGCGCTGTATGAGGAGAGCATTTTTCGCTCCGAAGGCAGCGTGTCGCACCTGGGGCCGCTGGTGGTGAACACCGGCAAGCACACCGCGCGCGCCGCCGCCGACAAGTTCGTGGTGCGCGAGCAATCCACCGAAGAGAAGATCTGGTGGGGACAGTACAACCGTCCCTTCAACGGGGAGAATTTCAGCGCCCTGCTGGCTCGCCTGCAAGGCTACCTGCAGGGGCGCGACGTTTTCGTGCAGGACGTGATGGCGGGCGCCGATCCCGAGTACAGCATTCCGGTACGCATCATCACGCAGAAAGCGTGGCACAGCCTGTTCGCCCGCACCATGCTGCAGAAGCTTCGCGGCGAAGATGCATTTCGGCGACATGTGCCGGAATTCACCGTGATTGCCGCGCCCGGTTTCCAGGCTTCGCCCATGGTGGACGGCACGCGTTCGGAAGCCTTCATCATTCTCAACTTCCGCGAGCGGCTGGCGATTATCGGCGGCACGAACTATGCCGGCGAGATCAAGAAGACGGTCTTCACCGTACTGAATTTCCTGTTGCCGCTGCAGGGCGTGCTGTCGATGCACTGCTCGGCCAACGTCGGCGCTGATGGCGATGTGGCGATCTTCTTTGGACTGTCGGGCACGGGCAAGACGACGCTTTCCGCCGATCCGGCTCGGCATCTGATCGGCGACGACGAACACGGCTGGAGCGACAATGGCGTCTTCAACTTTGAAGATGGCTGCTACGCGAAGGTCATCCGGCTATCCGAAGAGGCCGAACCGCAGATCTATGCCTGCACCCGGCGCTTCGGCACCGTGCTGGAGAATGTCAGCTTCGATCCGGTCTCGCGGCGCCTGGATTTGAACGACTATAGCGTCACCGAAAACACGCGCGCCGCGTATCCGCTATCCTACATCGCGAATCACGAGCCGCAGAAGCGCGCCGGACATCCCAAGAACGTCATCTTCCTGACCTGCGATGCTTCCGGCGTGATGCCGCCCATCTCGAAGCTGAGCCCCGACCAGGCTATCTATCACTTCATTTCCGGCTACACCAGCAAGATTGCCGGCACCGAAGTCGGCCTGGGTGTGGAACCGGAGATGACCTTCAGCACCTGCTTTGGCGGACCGTTCATGGTGCATCATCCCCTGGCTTACGCGGAACTTCTCAAGCAGAAAATCCTGAAGCACGGCGCGCACGTCTGGCTGGTGAACACCGGCTGGACCGGCGGACCGTTCGGCATCGGCAAGCGCATCAGCATCCGTTACACCCGCGCCCTGCTGAATGCCGCGCTCAACGGATCGCTGCTGAACGTCGCATATAAGAAGGATCCGGTGTTTGGCTTCGAGGTGCCGACGGAATGCGAAGGCGTGCCCTCGCAGATTCTGGATCCGGCGAACACCTGGCCCAGCCGCGAGCAATATTTCGATAAGTACGATGCGTTGGCTGCCCGCTTCATCGAGAACTTCAAACTGATGATGGCGGAGTGCCCGGAACACATACTCGAGTCCGGGCCGAAACGCCTGGCGGCGGCCGCGGCCGTTCGCTAACAGTGGTTGCATGCGTTGGGGCGACGGCGACCCACCGCATGCGTCCGCATGTCCCTAGAAGAACTAAGGAAGATCTGATCAATTGAAAGCGAGGTCCCCGCAGCGGCGAAAGCTGGATGATTTTCGGGTACTTAACGGACGGCCTGAAGAGACTGTGTCGCAACCGGAAAGGAAGTTTTCTGGTGGAACAAACAGCTGGAATAACCAGTCAGACTAGCCGCAGCGCGGCGGGATGAAGTTAGCCGGGGGCATAAGCCCCCGGTGAAGTGGGAAATAGTCGTGAGCCGCAGAGCGGCGACACCACTTGCGACACAGTCTCTGAAGGCCGTCCCCTTCAAAACAAGGCTTAATCAGAATTTCCCTAAGACACCGTACCGGGTTGTCACCTGCTCCCGAGTCTGACAAACTAGCCAGTTCTCGGAAACGATCATGGTGCGGGAGATTTCGGCCGGAGGTGTCGTGTTACGCAAGATGCGAGGCCGCTGGTTCCTGGCCGCCATCGAGCCGCACATGAAACGTCCCAAGCCATCCCTAAAGAAATCTGATCGCCGTCACAAGAAGACCACCGCACCAATTGTCCGGGCGCTGCCCAAGGGAGCCATCGACGAGGGCGAGAAGCCGGATCAGACCGCCCTCCGCGAGATCAGTGAAGAAACCGGTCTGCAAGCCGACTTGATCGACAAACTCGCCGACATCAAATACGTTTATGTCCGCCAATGGGGCGATCATGCGCGCGTCTTCAAGATTGTCAGCTTCTACCTGCTGCTCTATCGCTCCGGCCGCATCGACAACATCTCCCAAGCCATGCGTGTCGAGGTGCGAAAAGCGTTTTGGCTTCCCCTGGACGAAGCGCCTAGAGCTCTCAGCTACAAAGGGGAACGCGACGTGGCCGAGCTGGCTCTGAAATATCTCACCGCCCATCCGGAGCTAAGAGATCATGCCGCAGACACCGCACATTGAGCGTCATTTCACAGCGGGCGAAGTGGTCCGCGACGTGGTAATCGGTATGTCGGACGGGTTGACGGTTCCGTTCGCGCTAGCGGCCGGACTCTCTGGGGCGGTCGATAACAGCCACATCGTCGTGGTGGCCGGATTGGCCGAGATCGCCGCCGGATCAATCGCCATGGGATTGGGCGGCTACTTGGCCGCCAAGAGTGACGCCGAACACTACGAGAGTGAGCGACTGCGCGAAGAGCGCGAGGTGCAGGAGATTCCCGATGAGGAAGCGCGCGAGGTGCAAAAGGTTTTTGCCGATTACGGCCTCTCGCATGAGGACAGCGTTCCCGTCGTCCAGGCACTGACTCGCAAGCCGAAAGAGTGGGTTGATTTCATGATGCGCTTTGAATTGGGATTGGAGGAACCCGATCCCAAGCGCGCCGTGCAGAGCGCCTTGACCATTGCCGTCTCCTATGTCGCTGGCGGCTTCATCCCGCTATCGCCTTACATGGCGCTGCACAGCGCCCGCATGGCGCTAGGGTGGTCGGTGGTCGTCACCCTGATCGCCTTGGGCATCTTCGGTTATGTCAAAGGCCGTTTCACGGGCGCGCGCCCCGGGCGTTCTGCCACGCAAACCGTTGTGATTGGTGGACTTGCGGCGGGAGCAGCCTTCCTCTTGGCCAAACTCATCTCCTAACCCGATATGGGAAAAAGATTTATCAGATTTTCCTTGACTGAATGAGCATTCATTCACTAACATGTTCTTAATTTAATAAAGCGCGCGCCGTTGCCATCCTCACCCCACATCTTACGGCGCGCGCTACTTGTATTTTGGGGTAGTTTTATGCCGTCGTTACTGAAGGGGAAAGTGCGTCGAGAAATTCTTCCAACTCAAAACTCAGCAGCGCTTTTGCGCTCACCTCAATCAAACAGCTAGCACTCTTACGTATTGCCGATGAAGCCGCAAGCCGGAACTGAACCAGACCACTTCGGGTTGGCCTGAGCTGGAGTAATCAAAACTACGTCATGCAAAAACGCATTGAGAAAGTCGCCGTACTGGGCGCGGGCACCATGGGCGCCCGCATCTCCGCGCACCTGGCCAATGCTGGTGTTCCCTCTTACCTGCTCGATATCGTTCCCCCAGACGCCGATGGTCCCGCGCGTAACCGCATCGCGGCTGCTGGACTCGAAGCAGCGGTGAAGTCCAAGCCTGCGGCGTTTTTCAAGCCCTCGCTTGCCAGGCTGGTCACCATCGGAAATTTTGAGGACGATCTGCAGAAGCTGGCCGAGGTCGACTGGATCATTGAAGCGGTGGTCGAAGACCTGGAGATCAAGCGCAGCCTGCTGCGCAAGATTGAAGCCATTCGCAAGCCGGGAACAATCATTACCACCAACACCAGCGGCTTGCCCGTGGCCAAAATCGTGGAAGGCTTTTCCGACGACTTCCGGCGCTCCTGGTTCGGCACTCACTTCTTCAATCCGCCGCGCTACATGCGGCTGCTGGAGATTATTCCCACGCCCGACGCCGATCCTGCCGCGATGGATGTCATCTCCCACTTCTGCGATCTGTATCTGGGCAAGGGTGTCGTTCTGGCCAAAGACACGCCCAACTTCATCGCCAATCGCATCGGCACCTTCTGCATCCTGAACGTCATGCGCCTGATGCAGGAAATGGACTTCGGCATCGAAGACGTCGACGCGTTGACCGGCACAGCCGTCGGCTGGCCCAAGACAGCGACGTTCCGTCTGGCTGATCTCGTCGGCCTGGACGTTTTGGGGCACGTGGTGCGCAACGCCACCGCCAACCTCCACGACGAGCGCGGCGATCTGAAGCTACCCAGCTTCTTCGCGCAGATGCTGGAGCGCAAGTGGCTCGGCGACAAGACCAAGGGCGGCTTCTACCGCAAGACCAAGAAGCCGGATGGCCAGAGCGAGATCATGGCCATCGACTGGAAGACGCTGGAGTACCGTCCCTCGCGCCGTGCCAAGTTTCCCGCGCTGGAGATGGCGAAGACTGTCGACAGCCTGCCCGAACGTATCAACACGCTGCTGGCACCGTCGAAGGACAAAGCCAACATCTTCCTATGGTCTGCTTTGTCTGACCTGTGGACCTACTCCGCCAATCGCATTGGTGAGGTTGCCGACTCCGTGGTCGAGATCGATCGCGCCATGAAGCTAGGCTTCAACTGGGAGATGGGACCATTCGAGCTGTGGGATGCCGCCGGCGTGGCTAAGACGGTCAAGCGGATGCAGGTCGAGGGCAAACCGGTTTCGCCCAACGTGGAAAAGCTGCTGGCCTCGGGCCAGGAGCGTTGGTACGCAGACGATCCCAAAGCGGCCAGCGGTCGCGCCTACTTCGATCTGAGCAGCAGAAACTATGCTTCGGAGAAGGTGCCCGCCGGAGTCTGGTCGGTAACGGTAGCCAAGAAGTCGGGCCTGGTGGTGAAGAAGAATGCCGGCGCCTCGCTGGTCGATATTGGCGATGGTGTCGGCTGCATCGAATTCCACTCCAAGATGAACGCCCTGGGCGGCGACATCGTGCAGATGATCACGCAGTCGCTGAAGGCTGGTGGCCCGGGCGACAACTTCGACGCCTTCGTCATCACCAACGACGCGGCTAATTTCTCCGTCGGCGCCAACATCATGATGCTGCTGATGGCGGTGCAGGAAGAAGAGTGGGACGAAGTCGATCTCGCAATTCGCCAGTTCCAGGGCATGACCCAGGCGATCAAGTTCTCGCCGAAGCCGGTGGTGGTGGCGCCGTTCGGCATGGCGCTCGGCGGCGGCTGCGAGATCACGCTGCATGGCGCGGCTCGCCAGCCACATGCGGAGCTCTATACCGGACTGGTCGAAGTTGGCGTTGGCCTGCTTCCCGGCGGTGGCGGCTGCAAAGAGATGACGCTGCGCGCGCTCGACAAGGCTTATCACGTTCGGCCCGCGGGCCGCGGCGAGAGCGTCGAGCTGATGGAAGCGATGAAGCAGGCATTCGAGACCGTCGCCATGGCGAAAGTGTCCACGTCGGCGGCCGAGGCGCGGAATCTGGGATTCCTTTCCACCGGCGACGACATCACTATGAACAGGGAGCGGGTATTGACCGACGCGAAAGAGCGGGCCTTGGAATTGGTGCACGAAGGCTATCGCGCGCCGGTACCGCGGGCTGACATTCTCGCGCCGGGGGAAAGCATTCTGGCGACGCTGAAGCTGGGCGTGCACATCATGCACGAAGGCGAGTTCATCACCGATCACGAAGTGAAGATCGCCAACAAGGTAGCGGAGGTGCTGTGCGGTGGCGCGGTGAATCCCGGCACTCCGGTGAGCGAGCAGTATCTGCTGGATCTGGAGCGCGAGGCGTTCAAGTCGCTTTGCGGCGAGAAGAAGACGCAGGAGCGCATTCAGTACACGCTGAAGACGGGCAAGACGTTGAGGAATTGAGAAGCAGTTGTCAGTTGCCAGTTCTCGGTTGTCAGTCGTCTTTTGCGGCGGTCATTAGTGGCCTTTTGTAAGGCGGTGGCTGTTAGTGCGAACCTGAACTTAGATTTCGCGCCTTAGAGATGACTCTTCTTCGCATAGAAAGCCGAGTCACGATGCACCAGTCCCGCTTGCGGGACGAAAGAGCTTAGCCCAGCGCTTCGGCGCTGGGGAGGCTACGAATACGAAGCTGAGTCCCGTAGGGACGGCAGAGAACAGCAGGTCCCTCCGCTCGGGCTGAAGCCCTCGGTCGGGATGACACTTTCATTAGTCGATTACGGCGCACCTGAAGGTGCGCCCCTTCAAAACCCGGTGCGACCCATGACGCTCGACGCGCTCGCACTGGCAGACAAACTTGGTTGGCTGAGAGCTGACAGCTACTCGCTAGGAGCTTCAATGCGTGACGTTGTAATCGTAAGTGCCGTCCGGACGCCGGTCGGCAAAGCTTATAAAGGAACCTTGCGGGCAACGCGTCCCGACGATCTGGCCGCAGTGGCCATCAAAGGCGCGCTGGAGCGGGTGCCACAAGTTGATCCCAACGAAATTGAAGACGTGATTCTGGGCTGTGCCATGCCCGAAGCTGAGCAGGGCATGAACGTCGCCCGCATCGCGTCGTTACGCGCTGGTCTGCCCGTCGGGGTTTCGGCCATGACCATCAACCGCTTCTGCTCGTCGGGGTTGCAGGCAATTGCGATGGCGGCCGAGCGCATCATGGCGGCCGGCGCGGAAACTATCGTCGCCGGCGGCGTCGAATCTATGACCATGATTCCCATGGGCGGCCACAAGGTTTCAGCGAATCCCTGGCTGGTGGCGAACTATCCCGATGCCTATCTCTCGATGGGCCTCACCGCCGAGCGAGTCGGCAAACTTTACAACATCACGCGCGAGATGCAGGACGAGTTCTCCGCCGCCAGCCACCAGAAAGCTGTCGCCGCAATTGAAGCCGGCAAGTTCGACGACGAACTGGTTCCTGTGCCCGTCAGCTTCACGACGCCCAACGGCAGCAAACCCAAGCGCACCGACATCGTCTTCAAGATGGATGAGGGGCCGCGCGCCGACACTTCGCTGGAAGCGCTGCTGGCTCTCAAGCCCGCATTCCATGCCAAAGGCACGATAACCGCGGGCAACTCGTCGCAGATGTCCGATGGCGCGGCGGCTGCGGTCGTCATGTCGGCCGAGCGCGCGAATGCACTGGGATTGAAGCCGCTGGCGCGCTATGTCGCCTTTGCCACGGCTGGCTACAAGCCGGAAGAGATGGGTGTTGGCCCAGTCTTCGCGATTCCGAAGGCATTGAAGATGGCTGGACTCAAGCTCAGCGACATCGATGTCATCGAGTTGAACGAGGCTTTTGCCGCCCAGTCGCTGGCGGTCATTCAGGAAGCGAAGCTGGACCCGGCGATCATCAACGTCAACGGCGGCGCCATCGCGCTGGGCCATCCCCTGGGATGCACTGGAGCGAAACTGACGGCGAGTATTATCCGGGAACTCAAGCGCCGCAACGGACGCTACGGTCTGGTGACCATGTGCGTCGGCGGCGGCATGGGCGCGGCAGGGATTTTCGAAAATTTGCGGTAGAGGTATTCACCACGGAGAACACGGAGGACACGGAGAAAAAGCAAGAAACGGAAAAGAAAATCAGCCATCGATCATCAATCAGAGTAAGCGCGAATGAGATTAACCTCTGGGATGATCAAAGCATTAAATTTCTCCGTGCGCTCCGTGTTCTCCGTGGTGAAAAACAATTTCTATGTTCAGCAATGAGTGAGGAACCGATGGCAACCACGACGGCAGCTCCAAAAGTAAAGACCACGGGCGGAAGCTTTCTGCTCGAAGATCACAACCTGGACAACGTCTTCACCCCGGAAGACTTTAACGAAGATCACCAGATGATCGCCAAGCTGGCGGACGAGTTTGCGGTCAACGAAATTCTGCCGCAAGTGGAAAAGATCGAGCACAAGGAGTGGGAGGTCACGCGCGAACTGTTGCGAAAGGCCAGCGAATCGGGACTGACCAATGCCGACGTGCCCGCCGAGTACGGCGGCTCCGACATGGACAAAGTGTCGTCAGCCATCATCGCCGAGCACATGGCCAAGAGTGGCAGCTTCGTGGTTTCGATGGGCGGGCACGCCGGCATCGGCACCTTGCCTATCGTCTTCTTCGGCACCGAAGCGCAGAAGAAGAAATATCTGCCTAAGCTAGCCTCAGCCGAGATGATTGGTGCCTACGCACTGTCGGAAGGCACCAGCGGCTCGGACGCGCTCAACAGCCGCACCAAGGCCGTCCTGTCGCCCGACGGCAAGCACTACATCCTGAACGGCGAGAAGATGTGGATCACCAACGCCCACTTCGCCGACCTGTTTACCGTGTTTGCCAAAGTGGATGGCGAGAAGTTCACCGCGTTTCTAATCGAGAAAGATTTTCCCGGCTTCTCGGTGGGTGCCGAAGAAAAGAAAATGGGTATTCGCGGCTCGTCGACCGCACCGCTCATCCTGAATGATTGCCAGGTGCCGGTGGAGAACGTGCTGGGCGAGATCGGCAAAGGCCACATCATCGCCTTCAACATCCTGAATGTCGGCCGCTTCAAGCTGGGCGCGGGCTGCGTAGGCGGTGCGCGTACCTCTCTCCAGAATGCGATTGCCTATGCCAAGCAGCGCAAGGCGTTCGGCAAGAGCATCTCTGATTTCGGATTGATCCGCGAGAAGCTGGCACAGATGGCTATCGGCATCTACATCGGTGAGTCGATGGTCTATCGCACCGTCGGCATGATGGATACGGCGCTAGCCGACATCGACAAGAATCCCGAAACCATTCGCAAGTCGATCGAGGAGTACGCGGTCGAGTGCTCGATCATCAAGGTCTGGGGCTCGGAAATGCTCGACATGGTAGTCGACGAGACTGTGCAAGTCTACGGCGGCTACGGCTTTGTCGAGGAGTATCCGGCCGAGCGTGCCTATCGCGACTCGCGCGTGAACCGCATCTTCGAAGGCACCAACGAGATCAATCGCCTCATCATTACCGGATGGCTGCTGAAGCGCGCCATGAGCGGACAGCTCGCGCTGCTGCCTGCCATCAAGAAGACGATAGACGAAGTGATGGCGGGTCCGTCCGGCGAAGAACTCGAAGGCGCGCTCGCGGCCGAGCGCAAGCTGGTGGAAAATGCCAAGAAACTGGCCATGCTGGTGGCCGGCGCGGCTTCACAGAAGTATATGCAGAAGCTGGCGGATCAGCAGGAGGTCATGGGCGCCATCGCCGATATGGTGATCGAGGCATTTGCCATGGACTCCGCTCTGCTCCGCGCTCGCAAGTCAGTGGAAGCGAACGGCGAAGAGAAGGCCGCGCTGGTGGTCGCCATGACGCAGGTCTATCTCGAAGGCGCGTTTGCCCGGCTGGAAGCAGCGGGCAAGAAAGTGATCGCTGCCGTGGCGGAAGGAGACATGCTGCGCACCCAGATGGCGATTGTCCGCCGCCTGGCCAAGCATGAACCGGTTAACGTGATCGCGCTGCAGGAGGAGATCGCCAGCCGCGTGCTCGAGACCGGCAAGTATGTAACCGTGTAGGACCTGCAAAAACAGGACGCGGAGATAAGGGGGACTCGATTTGGGGTCCCCTGCTCCGTTTTGTTGGGAGGATGCAGTACACTGCTCCGAAGTATCATGCAGGCGTTCGCCCGACAGCCTGCGAAAAGCCTTCGCTCGGAGGGTTCTGCCATGAAGCTAGCCTTTGATTGTGTTTTCTACTACGTATCCGATATCGAGCGTGCCATTCGCTTTTACACCGATATTCTCGGATTCAAGCTCACGTCCCGGGACTTTGTCGCCCGCTTCGATATCGACGGTGTCTTATTCGAACTCGTGCCCACAACCGACAACGCTAAACTCACCGGCGGCGGGAATGCTCGTCTCTGCCTGGAAGTAGAGAATGTCGCCGCCACTCTGCAGGAGCTTCAGCAGAGGGGCGTCGTAATATCGCAGCCGCAGAAGGAAACTGGGGGAATTCTGGCGTCGTTGCATGACCCCGATGGCAATGAAGTCTGCCTGTGGCAGTATTCTGGGACACCGGCCAAGTGAACTGCGTAAAGCCTGAACCACAGAGACACCGAGCGACGTAGAATTTTAGATTGTTGTCTTCTCCGTGCCTCTGTGGTGATTAACTCTTCTCTTCCTTCTGCCGTCTAATCTCTTCCATCACTGATGAGATCAGTTCCTTCGCGTCGGTAATTCCCTTCATCACGATCTGGATATCCATGGCCGGCTTGCCGGGTTGGCGCGCGCTCTGGCAATAGACGCCGTGCTGGCCCACCATGGTGAGCGTGTCGGTCAGAACATCGAGGGCGACCGCCAGCCGGCCCCGCGGCATACCCATCATGAACTCGTATTGGTCCAGTTCTTCCCGCTTTTCGTCCAGAATACCCATCCCTCAATTGTACTGTTTGGCTGGGGCGTGAATAATGGAACGGCAAGAGGAAGCCTACCGAGGAGAGTGCAATGCCGAAGAGCCGTTTGTGGATGTTGACCTTGATCGCGATCGCCACCCTGACCACCGTACTGATGGCACAAGACAAAAAGCCGCCGCTAAGCCCGCCCGGGCAAGCCACCGTAAAATTTGCCGACGGTAACACCGTGACGATTGATTACAGCCGCCCCTCCATGCGCAGCCGCAAAGTCTTTGGCGGTCTGGTCCCTTATGACCAGGTTTGGCGTACCGGCGCCAACGCCGCCACCAGTCTCAAGACCGATGTCGATCTGGACATCGGCGGGACCACCGTTCCCAAGGGCAGCTACACGCTTTACACGCTGCCGGGGATGAATAGCTGGCAATTGATCGTCAACAAGCAAACCGGACAATGGGGCACGGAGTACAGCCAGGGTCAAGACCTGGCCCGCATTCCCATGCAGGTCACACAGCGTCCGTCGGGTCTCGAGCTATTCACGATTTCCTTCGACAACACCACCGCCAACTCCACCACCCTCAAGCTGGAGTGGGAAAATACCATCGCCAGCGTGGAGGTGAAGGAAAAAAAGTAGAGCCTACGTCATAAATCGTTTTGTATGAGGACCCCCTTCGACTGGTTGATCAAACCTGCAAGCCCTTTGCAGGGGCGACACATGAGGAAGTCAACAAAGCCAGACTGTGCGAGAACCGGTGCCGTCCCTACGGGACTCGAACTTATTCTCCACTCTACCCAGGACTCCGCCTACCCAACCCGATTCACGCAAAAGCGGCGCGAATCGGGGGCCCCGGTTGCGGCTCCGTCCTGGGCTACACTGAGTCGCCATTACGGGCGGGATTTTCGGTCAATCTATTGCACTCGCAAATCCAAAACTTAGTTCTCAAGCAGACTCTACTTGAACCCTGACGACCAGGCTAAAGCCTTCAGCTTTGCGACGCGCCCTCGGCACGGCCGAGAAGTCCTGCCCTGACATAGCTTTGCGGCCTGGCGGGGTCTTTTGTGAAAGATTCTGCAAACTCCTGCCTATTCGTGGAATACCTGCGTTCCAGCAACCGCTAGCCTCAACTTTGTATGTCCGGCAGCGGGGTTGGGGCGCAGCGTCTGTAGCGGTTTCCAGATGCCATCCCACTCGACTCGGCCGCCGGCAGAGAGGCCCCTATGAGCAGTGGAAATGGGAACGGAAACGGACAACCCCAAATTCAAGCCAACACGCTGCCACCCGGCAACAAGATCTGCGTGATCACCATCTGCGCGGAGATTGAAACCATCCACGCCGTCTCGCGAGTTGCGGCCCAGTTGTTTAGTAATCCGGTGGTGGCAGCCATGCGGCGCTACCTGCCCCAGAATGACGATTTAGGAATTTTGCAGGAGATGAAAAGTGCCGACCTCTGTGTCTGCATCATCGACTTCGACCTGGATCGCGAGCTGGCGCTGGAGACGGCGACTTCCTTGCAGCAACTGCTCGGCGCCAACGTAATGTCGATCGCAGTGTCGCGCAAGGCGAGCTCCAACCTGATTATCGACGCCATGCGAGCCGGCTGTGTCGAGTACCTGGCCAAGCCGGTGGAGACTGAGCAACTGACCCAGGGAATCATCCGGTTGCGACAGCGCTGGACCCCGGCCAAGGCCGCTTCAGGCCGATCTGGTCAGGTCCTGGCCTTCCTGGGAGCTAGAGGCGGCGCGGGCGCTACCACGATTGTCGTTCACCTGGGCGCGTTTCTAGTCCAGCTCTGCGGCAAGAAGACGCTGGTTATCGATCAGCAGCGGCAGCTGGGACACGTCGCGCTCTACATGGGACTGCCCACGCCGAAGTATCACTTTTACGATTTGGTGAGGAATGTTTCCCGGCTGGACGAGGAATTGTTACGCGGTTTTCTCATGCACTCCTCCAGCGGGGCAGACGTGATCGCCGCGCCGGACGAGCTGTTTGCCCTCACCGAGGCGACCTTGGACGATGTCCACCAAACCCTGAAATTCCTGCGGGGAGTTTACGAATACGTCCTTATCGACTGTCCGCACGGACTGGGCAGGATGAATGTGGCCACCATTGATGACTGTGACAAGCTCTTTCTGGTGGCCACTCCCGACATTCCGGCCTTGCGCGATCTCTCTCGCTACGTCGACCGCCTGGCGCAGTATCACTTTGCTCCCGGGAAGCTGAATGTTGCCATCAATCGCTTTCGCTCCAAGGGCGAAGTGCAGCTGAGTGAAATTGAAAAAGCGGTCAAGCAGCCGGTGACCGTCACGATTCCCAATAGTTCGAACGAACTCATCACCGCCATGAATTCGGGCAAGCCTCTGGGACCGGGCGGCAATTCAGAATTTGCCCGGCAGATCAGAAAGTGGGCCACCAGTTTGACACTGTCCGGAAATCCGCTGCGGGCGGATGCCCCGCCGCCCAAGCCTAAGCGCTCCCTGGCCTTTTGGACTTGAACAGGCTCCTGAGTGCGCACAGCAGAACGCTGTCGCGTCAGCCGATAAGCCTGGCCAGCGATCCATCCAGCTCCAGGTCGAAGGCCTCGCGCAGGCAACGGCGTAAGTCACCTTCGGTGCTTAGCAGGATCTCTTCGCGGCTGGCTTCGCGAGTGACAATCAGCCGCATGTTGGCCAAGGTGATGCGGCCGTCTGGCGTAGCCCGGCTGCAAATCCAGCTGGTGGTGAAGTGCGACTCGGGAGAAGTTTGGTGAAACGTACACATCTTCTGATAGTCGCTAAAGGGATGGGGAACATCGCGAAAGACGTAAAGTGGAACCTGACCCTGCTCGTCTTCCCGTAAAAGCTGCCACTCCTCGCCCATCGGCAATACGACGTAGCGGTGGCCATCGACCTGATCAGCGCCGCCAGCGTGAAAGATGATGGGATCGACGAATGAGTCACCAAAGCCCACATCGACCAGCCAGGGCTCCTCGAGTTCTACCCTCAGCAACATGTGATCGAATTCCGGGCCGAACCCGCCATCCTCGCGCCGTACCCGGGCTGAAAGCATCTGAACCCGAAAGCCCATCGCACTCAGCAACTCGCCGAACACGCCGTTCAGTTCGTAGCAAAACCCGCCCCGGCGGCGTACCACAATCTTCTCGTAGATCCGTGGAATATCGAGGAGAATGGGCACGCCCAACGGGATATCGAGATTTTCAAAGGGAACGGTGAACAGATGTTGCCGGTGCAGGCTGCGCAAGACAGGAGAAGATGGCTGGCGTGCTCCGTCGTACTCGATGCGGCGTAAATACCGCTCGACATCCATAGTCAAACCGGCAGCTCATCCTGCAGCCAGCCGGCCTCCTGCAGTTTTGGTTCGGCGGTCAAATCGAGCACCAGATTTTCCAGGATCAGCCGCTTGCTGGGAGGATTGGAGCGCAAAGCCAGATCGGCGCGCGCCACCCGGCGAATAGCGCTGGTAAGCTCGCGTCGCGACTTGTAGCGGCGGGCCTGGCGAATGATGTCTTCGGCGGCAAAAGGTGGAATGCGGAAGCCCTGCCACAGCGCCTGCCACAACGCACGCGAGTCCCGTACATTCCGCTCCAGGATCACCAGCATCTGCCGGAAGGTGCGCGCCAGCATGTACAGGTGTCCGATGGCGGCTTCGTCCCCATCGCCCGTGTTCAGAATAGCGTCGAGCACCGCCAATGCCCGGCCTTGATCGCGCGCCGAGATGGCATCGGTCAGCTCGTAGAACGATCTTTGTTTCGCCGCCAGCACTAAACTCTCCACGTCGCCCAGCGTGATGCGCTTCTTATCGCCGACATAGAGCACCAGCTTCTCCAGCTCGTTGGCGACCATCATCATGTCGCTGCCCAGGGAGTCCACCAGTTCGCGCGCGGCGTCGGTATCGAGTTTGACGTTTTCGGCGGCAGCCGTCTCGATCGCCCACTTGACGGCATCGCCTTCGTCCACGCGTGCGAATTCCAGCACCGGACACCATTCGCCCAAGGTCTCGCGAATTCGCTCATACCGTTCTTTGTCGGTCAGATCCATGCGGCGGACATCCGCCGGAATGCTGATGTAGTCGGCGACAAAAACCAGCAAGGCATCGGGATTGGGATCTTTGAAGTAATCGCCGATGGCGTTGAATTCGTCATCGTGCTTTCCCCGGCCATACAGGTTCTTGATTCCCCGGATAAAGAAAACCTGGAAGGGCGACATCAGCGACGGCGTGCGGGCGCGATCCAGAACCTGCTGCAAGTCGACCTCAGCCAGATCCATGTCGTAGAGGCTCAGTTCGCGGACGTCGGCGGGCACCAGATGCTGCAGAATCGCCTCGCGGCAACGCTTGCGGAAGAAGGCCTCGTCGCCGATGAAGACGTACCCGGGCGCGATCTTGCGAGCCTTGACGTCGGCTACAAACTTGTCGGATGCCGCGAAGCTGCGCACCTAGTAGGCCTCCAGAATGTTACTGACCAGCGTCTTGGAGAAACTGCCGGCGATCCGTTGCACGGCCGGACCCGCTTCCTCGAAAAAGCTGGTGGTGTCAATCGACTCCTGATATTGCTCGCGATACAAAAAGTTTGGATTGCTCCACAGCGACTTGCCATCATGGGTGTTCAGCGAGGCTCGCAGGTTGATCACTACCATGGAAGAGGAAATGCGTCCGGTGACCGAATCGTAGGTTAAGGGAGCAATGTACACGTTGGTGATCATGCCCGACAGGGTGGCGTCCGCGGTGCCGTCGTTGGTGGTCACGATCCGATAGTTGGTGCGGCTGCGTAGCTCCTTGATCACGGCTTCGGTGAAAATTTGCCCGATGCGATAAGTTTGCGAAACATTGGCAAATGCCGGCACATAGATAGTGTGGACGTCGGAGGGCAGGCGCACCGCCGCGCCTCCGGTGTGATAGCCGCACGCCGTGGTCAGCAGCAGCAACCCGGCGATCCCCGCCATTAGCAGCCCTTGGAAGGATCGGGGGGCCCTCACTGTACCGTCCCTCGAGGCCGGGAGGCAATCATGTTTTCGGCGCACTCCACCGCGCTCAGAGCCGCAATCCGCAGGTTGTCGGAAGCGGTCCACAGCCAGAAGCCTTTAGGATTTTGCGGGTCACTCCGTACAAACACCTGAATCTGTTCCTGTCCCGCAGCGTTGACATTACTGGGTGATTCGTCCGCGCCCTGCAGCACATCCACGTGCTCTCCCGAGAGAGCGGCGATGAGCTCGGCGATTTGGGCCGGGTTGTCCAATTCAATGTAAAGCGAGAAAGCATGTCCGTGGAAGATGGGCGCTTGCAGGAGCATCAACGAAGGCACAGGTAGTTTCCCTCGCACGATGCTCTGGAAGTGGCGCCGGATGCGGTCTTCAACGCTGGCCAGCGTCGGCAGAGACTTTTCGCCATAGCGGTCCAGCAGATTAAACGCTACCTGCGCGTCAAACACTGTCTTAGGAAGCTGCTGGAAGGAGAGCAGGTTTACTGTCTGCTCGTGCAACTCGTCCATGCCCCGCCGGCCGTGCTCCGATGCCGGCTCGAACGCGGTGGCCACGGCCCGCGCAATAGTTCCCACCTTTTGCGCTCGCAACAGCAGCAGAGCAAGCACCACGGCGGCGGGATGCGCAATAGTCACCGGCACCTCGATGAAATCAAGCTTGGGAGCAGCGCCCAGCTCCCGTTCCACCCAAGGCGCCCGCAACAAAACTCCATTCTGACCTTCCAGACCATAAGAGAGGTCGATGATGTCGCTGCCGGCCTTGCGCGCCATTTGCCACGTGTTGCGGGTGAAGGTCTCGTCGGCGGTGAAAAAGGTGAAATCCACGTTCTCCAGGTGCTCGGGCAAAACGCTCTGGATAAACGTGGGCTCTTCCCCGACAGCTTCCAGTTGACCGAGCGATTCCTCGTCATCCAGAAGGCGTACATCTTGCGCCGGAAAGTTGCGATCGCTGAGCACGTCCTTCAACTCCCGGCCTTTGAGGGTGGCAGCTCCTACGATGGCAACGCGGAACAGGCCGCCCCAATGTCCTCCATCGGCGCGTGCTGCGGAGGGATTGTTGGGTTCATTTTTCATCAGGCGTGAGAGGCCTCATCTTGATGTGGCGGAGGCGGCACGGTGGGCCGACGGAATACGAACGAGAGCCGGGCAAGCACTCCCGAAAGGATATAAATCAGCGCCAGCGCGAACAGCACATATTGCGAGGAATACCAGATCAGCGCGATCACCAGACCGATGACGATCAACCAGCGAAAATTCTGCGGCTGACGAAAATTGATGCCCTTCAGGCTGAAGAAACGCCAGGTGCTCACCATCAGGAACGAAATGGCCGCGATAAAGACGCCCCACCCAATGGATAGCCACCAGATCTGCAACGGATTGCCCTGCACCAAGTGGACAATCGCCGCCACCGCCCCCGCCCCCGCGGGAATCGGCATTCCCACAAAGTACTTGCGACCCGGCCGGCCGGGATTCGAAGGCTGAGGATTCACCTGGATGTTAAAGCGCGCCAATCGGGAGGCGCCGGTGAGCAGAAAAGCGAACGTGGCGATGGCCCCGAACTGGATAACGTGAGCCCGTAGCTCAGAATCGCTCATGAACGGCAGCATGTGGAAGCCCCACATCCACGCCAGCACTGCCGGAGCGACTCCAAAGGCGATAACATCGGCGAGCGAATCCAGTTCGCGTCCAAACGCGCTGGCGGTGTTGGTCAGCCGCGCAATCCCGCCGTCGAAGAAATCCAGGACGATAGCAACTCCGATCGCCTTGGCCGCCAGATCGAAGTGCCAGGGGTCACTTGCCGTCCCCTGAATGGCCTGCGAAATGGCATAGTACCCTGCTGCCATGTTGCCCGCGGTAAACATGGAAGGCAGGATGTAGAGGCCTTTGCGCACCCCTCGGCCGCGAGTCAAACGCGGATCGGTCTGCATTGGGGCTTGATTCATCGCACCTCCGCAGTGTCGCGCAAGCGCCCCGCCACCGGGCGAGGTTGCGCTATGGCGAGCACACTCGATCCGCCCTTCACGCGATCGCCCACGCGCACCTTCATGTCGGCATCGGCCGCGAAGATCACATCCGTGCGGGAGCCAAACTTGATCAAGCCCACCCGTTCTCCCCGCTCTACGCTGTCGCCTACCTTCTTGGTGAAAACGATGCGCCGCGCCAGCAGCCCCGCGATCTGTTTGAACACCAGGGTGCCCGCATCGGCTCGCACAGTCACGACATTTTGCTCATTCAGATCGGCCGAGGCTGCATCCATCGCGTTTCCAAACTTTCCCTTCTGGTACTGTACGTCTTCGATAATGCCGGTCACCGGAGAACGGTTGACATGAACATCGAAAACGTTCAGGAAGATACTGATGCGAGTTCGTGGTTCGCCGTTCAGCTGAATGGCTGAGATGTCCGTGACCTTCCCATCCGCAGGCGACACAATGGCACCCTGGATGGCAGGAATTCTGCGCTCTGGATCGCGAAAGAACCAGAGAAAAAACGCCGCCAGCAGCAAGGGAACGATGGCCAGTACCGGGCTGGTGAGCCAGCCCAACAGTCCGGCCACGATCACAAACGCCAGCCCGTAATAGATGCCATCGCGAACCATCGGCAAGTTTGATTATAGAGCCTGCGGTGCGTCTGCCCTAGTTCGACGATGCCAGGATTTCCCGGGCCAACTCATCCATGCGCTGCTGCACTTGCTGATACTTGTCTCCGGTGGATGGCCCGGAAAATCCGGCGAGGATGGCATGCACGTGACCGGAGCGGTCGATGAAGATGGATGTGGGATAAGCCCCGAAATTCACCAGCTGCGGCAGCGTCGCCGCAATCTGCCCTTCGGCAGTCGTCCCGGACAGCAACAAGGGATAAGTCAGTCCAAACTTGGTGCGATAGATGCCGATCTGCCGCAGATTGCGCGCCGTGTCGTCGATGTATTCATAAGCCAGACCCACGATCTCAAGACCCTGATCGTGATACTTGCGATACAGCTTTTCCAGCACCGGCGCCTCATCGTGGCAATTCGGGCACCAGGTCCCGAAGATGTCGATGATGAGCGGCTTGCCCTTGAACTGCGGGCTGTTCTGATCGAGCCTCTTGCCGGCTTCGTCCACCCCGCTGAAACGGAAAGCTTCCTGCGGATCTTTGACTTTCGTCAGGCCTTCGGCGAGGACATTAGGATCGGCGCTGGCGGTATTCTTGCTGCGCTCCGCGGTGAAGGTAGTGAGACTTACGATTCCGCCCATCTGCCCTTTCAAGCTGCCATCGGGCTGAAACTCTCCATCGAGAGCCAGCACGTGGATCCCATCAAAGCGGCTGAGATGGAAGTGCGTCTCACCGCCGGCAGCCCTGAAAACACTGCCGTGCAGCAGTCCAGTATCGCCGCTGACGTATTCCAGAATGCCGCTCGCGGCCACCGTGCCGTCAGCATTTGCAATTGACTGCTGCTGGAAATTAGCGAGGGTGTTTTTCTCCGCCCCTTCGGCGTCGGCAGGATGAAACAGCCAGTCGCCGACGAGCGTCGGTCCAATCCAGGCCTTGCCGGGCGGCACGTCGCGATGCGGAACCAGCACCAGCGGAATGTGCACCAAGCCTCTACTGCTCTGCCGGGAATACTCGCCTTCCAGGCGCTGCGACGAAACGAAGTGCGCGGTTAGCACACCATCGTAGTAGTTAAGATGAAGAGTCAAGACTTCGCCGGTCCAGGTTGCGCTGCTGAAAGGCTGATGGTCGGTCGCATTGATCAAAGTAGCGCGAATCTTGCTTCCCTGCTGCTGCAGCTCAATGCCAAAGTCGACCTCGCCCGCCTTGCCCTGGATGGTTCCATCCCACAGTCCAATGGGAGGTTGCGATTTCGTTGTCTGGGCCGCGAGCCCCAAGGGCAGACACAGCGCCAACAGGCACGCCACAATCTTGCATGTTCCCAGCCGCAAGCGATTTTGCAAAAAAGTCCTCATCACCTAAATCGATATATGCCGTGAAGTCGTCAGGATACAGGAAATGGGAGGATAGTGGCTGAAAACGAGAGGAAGCGCACACAGATAGGGCGGGCGGTCAAGAATCCGATCTTTTCCGCCGCGTGAAAGCGGTTAACAGTGACTAAACAGCCAGACGGTCGGTCCGGAACTTTTGTTCCAGGCTTTCCATCTGGTCCTTCAGGCGGAGCTTCAGCTTCTTCAGCCGCACTTCTTCGATCTTCTCTTCTTCAGACAAATATTTCTTCTGAATCAGGGAATCCAGCTGCTGGGCATACTGCGTATGTTCCTGCGCCAGGCGGCGGAATTCGTCATTGCTGGCCAAAAGCTGATCGCGTACCTGAGTTGCCATTCAGTAGACCTCCGGAGAGACTCGACATCAAAACGCTAGCACACGCCCTATCGCGCTTCAAGCGATTTTGTCATGGAACTGCAATAGAAATTCTCAAGACCAGACTGTCCTCGGACGGTTCCCGATAATAGGCCGCACGTCGGGCTATAGCGCTAAATCCCAGTCTTTCATAAAGTTGCCGGGCAGCCAAATTCGACTCCCTGACTTCCAACAGCACCGAGGTGGCTGCTTGCTTATGGGCCATCTGCAGCAACTCACGGATCAGAGCGCTGGCCACGCCGCTTCGCCGCCGATCGGCTGCGACCACCACGTTTTCGATTTCCCAGTCCTCCGACGCGCAACGCGCGATGACGAATCCGTGAACCCGGTGGGTATCGGCCTGCCCGGTTGCCACCAGCGCAATGCGGCGCGGAGCTTCCGGCGCGAACAACGCGTCATATTCGCGCTCCGCCCAATGGGCCGCAGTCTCGGCTTGCTTCTCTAAATTTCTGATGGCGGGAAGATCGTCGGGGGTGGCTTGGCGAATGAGCACGAGATCAATGCCTGGGCGCAGAGAAAATTTCCGCATCCGATCGGCGAATGTAGTTGACGTCAACTGTTGCAGGATCGGCGAGATCTCCGGCCAGCAGCTTATTCAGACCGATCCGGCCAATCGGGTCCGCCTGTAGTGGATCGACGAGTTTCACGTCGACATTCGCCGCCCGCAGAGCTTCGGCGACACGCGCGTCCGGCGTGAGCAAGTTGCCCTTGATGTCATGTGCCCCTTCGGCAAAGGCGTCGAGCTTCAAAATGTATTCGCGAATCAGACTGGCACTGGCGACGAAGATTTGATATTCGCCGACGTACACTTCGCCCCGCCCCGCATCCAGAACCGCGGTTACGCTTTCGCCGGAACGTCCGTAGGTCAGGGCTAACGCCTCCAGCATGGACACCGTGGCCAGCGGCTTTTGCAGCACTTCACAGAGACCCTTCACCGTTGCCAGTCCAACCCGCAGGCCGGTGAAAGAGCCGGGGCCGGAGACCACCGCGAATCCGTCAACCGACGTTTTGTCCAGCTGCTGCTCGGCGAGCACGCGGGAAATCACCGGCATCAGTTGCGCCGAATAGGTCCCGCCTTCGAGCGAGGTCAGTTGCAGAACTTCGAAACTGTTGGCGTCTCCGCGGCAAAGGGCAACGCTTCCCTTCCGTCCCGAAGTGTCGATGGCGATAACCAGCATCGTCAGACGCCTTGAGGAGCGTCTTCCACCAGTTCCAGCAGGACACCACCGGTACTGGAGGGATGGACGAAGACATACAAATGTCCGCCGGCGCCAACCTTGATTTCGTCGGAGATGAGGCGGGTTCCGCTGGCTTTCAGCCGCTCGACTGTGCCGGAGAGATCATCCACATGCAGGGCGACGTGGTGCAAGCCTTCGCCGCGCTTGGCCAGAAACTTCGCAATCGTCGAATCGTCCGACAGAGGCTCCAGCAACTCGATGCGGCTCTCGCCCAGGGGCACCATTGCCAGGCGCACCTTCTCGGCCTCGACCGTCTCCTCGGGCATGACTTCCAGCCCGAGCTTCTCATAAAACTTCCTGGCCTCCGCCAGCGACTTCACGGCAATGCCGAGATGATCAATTTGGCTCATGATGGCGTCCCCAATTCTGCTCACAATCTTCTCTACCAGAGAATACGGGTCGCGCTTGTGGTCGGCAACTTCCGTAGCGAAGCGCGTAGCCTCACCCTCACTCAGATAATAAGACAGCACACGCTGGAAGAGCGCGTCGCGCAGCATCTCCGCAATGCGGCCCCGCCAGTTTTCGATGCGGCGGGCACGCGCGCGGTCGCTCTTCGCCTGGTACTCCCGATACTTCTCGATCGCCTCCAGCAACTCCGAGATGCCCGTTCCCTCGCTGGCCACGGTCTTCACGATGGGCGGCGTCCAATCGTCGTTGCGCATAGCCAGGGTTTGCATGGCGCGAATCTCGCGCTCCACGCGTTCGGCGCCTTCGCGGTCGGCCTTGTTGATGACAAAGATGTCGGCAATCTCCATGATGCCGGCCTTGATGGTCTGCACATCGTCGCCCATGCCGGGCACCAGCACGACGATGGTGACATCGGCGAGGCGCACGATGTCGACTTCGTCCTGGCCGACTCCGACTGTCTCGATCATCACAATGTCGCGGCCGCTGGCGTCGAGCACCGTGGCCACATCGGCAGTGGTGCTGGCCAGTCCACCCAGCGAGCCGCGCGTCGCCATGCTGCGAATGTAGATGCCCGGGTCGGCATGATGCGACTGCATGCGAATGCGGTCGCCCAGGATCGCGCCGCCACTGAAGGGGCTGGTGGGATCGACGGCAACCACGCCGATGGTCTTGCCCTGCTTGCGGTAGGCGTGCGCGATTTGGTCGACCAGCGTGCTCTTGCCCGCGCCCGGCGAGCCGGTCAGGCCCAGCAGCATGGCGTTCCCGCTATACGGAAACAAGGCTTTCAGCAGCTCGGTCGATTCCGGTGTGTGGTCTTCGACGCGTAGAAATCGCGCGAGAGAGAGCACGCACCTCTCCCGCACGAATGCGGCGAACCATGTCGGCGATGTGGTTGTTCAACGTCAATTTCTTAGCCACAGAGACAGAGAGGTACGGAGAACGATCAGTTACGCCGCAAAGCTACCGTTCGCAGAGGCGAAACTAACCGTTCTCGCATAACGAAAGCCTCGCAGAGGCGAAAGTAATTAGCCCAGCGCGGAAAACCGTTTTCACATCCTCGTTAATCCTTCAGCAACTGGCGCGCGATGACCAGGCGCTGGATTTCGCTGGTTCCCTCGCCGATGGTGCACAGCTTCACGTCGCGATAAAACTTTTCCGCGGGATAATCTTTGATGAAGCCATAGCCACCGTGAATCTGCACGCACTCGTTGGCGCAACGCACCGCGACTTCGCTGGTGTAGAGCTTGGCCATCGACGACTCCAGCGTGGTCTTCATGCCGGCATCTTTCATCGCCGCCGCGCGATGGGTCAGCAGGCGGGCAGCGTCGATTTCCGTGGCCTGATCGGCCAGCTTGAAGCCGATCGCCTGGAATTCGCTGATTGGCTTGCCAAACTGCTTGCGCTCCTTCGAGTAACTTCAGCGCAGCTTCGTAAGCGCCTTGCGCCATGCCCAATCCGAGCGCGGCGATGGAGATGCGTCCGCCGTCGAGCACCTTCATCGCGTCGATGAAGCCTTCGCCCTCGTGGCCCAGCAGATTCTCGGCGGGAATTTCGCAATCCTCAAAGATCATCTCCGAGGTATCGCTGGCCCTCAGTCCCAGCTTGTCTTCCTTCTTGCCGGCGCGAAAACCCTTGGTGCCTTTCTCCACCACGAAGGCGGAAAGCCCGTGAGTGTGCGCCGTCTTGTCGGTCACCGCGATCACGACCAGCACGTCGGCGTAACGGCCATTGGTGATAAATGTCTTGGTGCCATTCAGCACCCACACACTGCCTTTGCGAACCGCGGTGCAGCGAGCGCCACCCGCATCCGAACCCGACCCCGGCTCCGTCAATCCCCACGCGCCGATGAACTCGCCCGTCGCCAGCTTGGGAATGTACTTGCGCTTCTGGTCTTCGTTTCCGGCGATGAAGATGTGATTGGAGCACAGCGAAGTATGCGCGGCCACGATGATGCCAACCGAGCCGTCGACGCGCGAGAGTTCCTCGACTGCCGTCACATACTCGACATAGCCCATTCCCGCGCCGCCGTACTCGGTGGGGAAGATGGTGCCCATCAGGCCAAGCTTGCCTAGTTCCTTGATGGTCTCCAGAGGAAAGGTGCCGGGCTCGTCCCACTTCATCACATTGGGCGCAATCTCGCGTGCGGCGAAGTCCCGCACCATCTTCTTCAGTTGCAGTTGTTCATCCGAAAGCTGGAAATCCAAACCAATCCTCCGAGTAATGGAACGCGCTGGCGCCCTCCGGGATGAGGGCTGCTGGTGGCCGTCGCGTAAAAAGGTGAAACAGGCGGTTATAACACAAGGGACGTTAGGGAGTCGAAGCCGCAAGAATCCGGTGGCGTGCGGCGCGTCTTAAGGAGAGATTCTTCTGCCGTCCCTACGGGACTCAGATTTACATAGCGCCGTACCCAGGACTCCGCCTGCGGCTGCGTCCTGGGCTAACTGCGGAGCCGCCCTGACGGGCTGGATTTTCGGCGGGTAAGTCATATTCGCGAAGCCAAACCTTCGTTTCAAACGCAGACACGTCACACGCAAACGTTCTACATGCGAGGCTTTCGCGCGCAGACGCAAACTCCGAATACCAGCGCGCTCTAGCTCCGCAGGAGCGAAAGTAATTAGCCCGGGCGGCAGCCTGTGGAGCCTGCAAAAAACCAAATGAGTCCCGTCAGGGACGTTAGATCGGGAGGGGCCACAGACGCGATCGAATGCCCGTCATCCCTCGCGCAGCTCATCCAGATCGCGATCCCACAGCTTGATGCCGCCCAGCAGGCCATCCTCATTGGAAATCGTGCTGGCGTTGCTGGGCAGTTTGATCTTGATCTCAGCGGCATTGCCGCCGCCGATGTAGAGCCGGTCGTAATAAAAAAGCTGGTGGAGCTGTGCGATCGCCTCGCGGAGATGCTTGTTCCATTTCTTGCGACCGTACTTGTCGAGGGCGCGACGCCCCAATTCGTCTTCGTAAGTCTTTCCGTCGCGGAAGGGATGATGCGCCAGCTCCAGCGACGGAATGGGCACTCCGTCCAGATAGAGCGCTGAGCCCATGCCGGTTCCCAGCGTGATTACCAGTTCGACGCCGGCGCCAGTCACGGCTCCCAGGCCTTGCACCACGGCGTCGTTGGCCACGCGAACCGGCTTGTCCAGTTCTTTCGCGAGGCTCTCAGCGAAGGGATACTCGATCCACTTCTGATTGAGATTGGCTGCGGTGTAGACGGTGCCCTTCTTGATTACGCCGGGGAATCCCACCGACACACGGTCAAACTCCCCTAACTGTTTGGCGAAATCCACGATGATCTTGGTGATTGCTTTGGGAGTCGAGGGATTCGGCGTCTTGGCCCGGAGCCGTTCGGTCAGAGGCTTGCCCGCTTCGTCGAGCAGCATGGTCTTTACGCCGCTGCCTCCGATATCCACAGCCATGGTCCGCGTGGTTTGCGATCCTTCGGGACGCGAGTCGACATTGGGTGTGGAGGCTGGCTTCTTTTTCTTCGACGAAGAGGCTTTGCTCATGAGTGCTCCTTGGCTGATCGGGATTGAACCTTAGTAATTTCTGGATAGCAGAGCATACCGGATAACCGGCCCTAAGCGAAATAGTCATGTCGCAGCGGGCGGAAGACAGGGGACCCGATAGCGGCTATGGCGCCCGGGTCTGCCGTCCCTGAAGGGACTCGGCGCTTTTCTTGGACTTCCTACCCCGGGCTGCCGCCCGGGGCTAATTAATTTCGCTCCTGCGGAGCACTGTGCGCAAATCGAGGTTTCACAGTCCCCGGATCTAAGTCTTCAGCTCATACAAGTGTGGCTCTCCTTGACGCACTTACACCAAGCTTTGGTTCGCAGTTAGGCTCGCACTACGAGAACGAAGTCCCGCAAAGCGGGACGGAAGAAGGTAGCCCAGCGTTTCAACGCTGGGTCGGCTAGGATCTAATGATTGAGTCCCTTTAGGGACGGCACCGGAGGAAGTCGACCGCCGCAGACGCTCTGACGTGGAAAGTCTGACGGCTGAGCATTCCACAGTCGGTTGGCAGTTGTCGGGCGGCGGGTTACTCTAGGGACGTCCGGCTGAGCACCGATCCACCCGGCATATCAGCTCAGAAGGCAACGAGGCCCAGAATGAGCCACACTTCTTCTATCACCCGCAGTTTCGGCTACTTCCTGAATGGCAATTGGAGCACCCACGGACGCGAAGCGGTAGTGAATTCTCCTTACGATCACAGCGTCATTGCGGTGGTAAGCGAGGCCGGCCGCGACGATGTCGAAACTGCGATCCAGTCCGCGATGCAGGCCTTTGCCATCACCCGCAATATGACGTTCGCATCAACGCGCTACGGTGCTGCACAAGATTGTGGAAGGCGTCACGGCCCGGCGCGAGGAGTTTGCCCGCACCATTTGCCAGGAAGCCGGCAAGCCCATCAAGACCGCGCGCATCGAAGTGGAGCGCGGCATCAATACCTTCCAGATCGCCGCTGAGGAAGCCACTCGCATCTACGGCGAGTACATCCCGCTCGACACCCTGGAATCCACCACCGGCCGTTGGGGCCTGATGAAGCGATTTCCGCTGGGGCCGGTCTTTGCCATCACGCCGTTCAATTTCCCGCTGAACCTGGTGGCCCACAAGGTTGCTCCGGCGATCGCTGCGGGATGTCCCATCATTCTGAAGCCCGCGCCGCAGACTCCGCTCTCGGCGCTGATGCTAGCCGAGATCGTGGACGAAGCCGGCTGGCCGGAGGGAGCGATCGCAGTGATGCCGTTGTCGAATGACGATGCCGCCCTGCTGGTGGCCGACGATCGCATCAAGCTGCTGACCTTTACCGGCAGCGCCGCCGTGGGATGGCAACTGAAGAACCGCGCCGGCAAGAAGCGGGTCACACTGGAACTTGGCGGCAATGCCGGAGTCATCGTGCACAGCGATGCCGATCTGCAGTATGCCGCCCATCGCTGTGTTGCCGGCGGCTTCTCCTACGCCGGACAGACCTGCATTTCGGTGCAGCGCATCCTGGTTCACCAGCCGGTATTCGACAAGTTCACCGACCTCCTGGTGGAAGGGGTCCGCAAGTTGAAGTTGGGCGATCCCATGCAGGAGAACACCGACGTTCCTCCGCTGATTCGCGAGCAGGATGCTGTCCGGGTGATGGAATGGATTGACGAAGCGGTGAAGGCCGGAGCCAAGCTGCTGTGTGGCGGCAAGCGCAACGGCTCGATGGTGGAACCGGCCGTGCTCACCGGCACCTCACCCACGATGCGCGTCAACTGCGCCGAGGTCTTTGGTCCGGTGGTGACGGTGGAACCTTACGAAACGTTTGACGAGGCGTTGCACAGCGTCAACCGTTCGGACTATGGCCTGCAGGCCGGGGTAATGACGCGCGATGCGGTGCTGATCCAGACGGCCTTCGACGAGCTGGAGGTTGGCGGGGTGATCGTGGGCGACGTGCCCAGCTTCCGTGTCGACCAGATGCCTTATGGCGGCGTGAAGGACTCGGGGCTGGGACGGGAAGGCCTGCGTTATTCCATCGAAGACATGACCGAGCGCAAGCTGCTGGTGATGGCGCTGAAATAGGGAGCGAAGATGAGTGTCGATTGCATTGAGGTGCTCACAACGCGTCGGCGGTAGAGCGGCGCTTCAGCGCTGGGTTCGCCGCGAAAGAGTGAATCGCAGAGTCGGCACGGTCATTGAAATGACCGTGCCGACTCTGTTTTATGACGTTGAGGTATTGGTCGCCAGCCTGAAGGCTGGCTCTGCCTGGTCCGCACCGACCCTGGAACCGGTCCGATTGAGGACCGCTGATGGACGATCTCCTCATGTCGGCGAATTTTCATTGGAGGTTTACGGCTGGCTTCCTGCGGACGTGGATGCAGACATGGCTGTCGCAGTCGGGCTGGCAGCCGGAGTGGCGGCTCGGGGGGCGCTCATGGCGCTGCCGAGAGGATCCATCTCGGTCGGCTCGTTCGCCTCCGACCAGGCGCTATTCTGATCGTTGCGGCTGGTGTACTTCTCGTAGACCACCACGTGCAGAACCGGCTGCCTCTCCTCGATGGGATCGACCATGCCTTGGGCCTGCAGCGGCAGCAGATAACTGCGGATCCATTCGTACTCTTCCACGCTCAGCCCCCGGCGCGACATGTCAAAGGTGACGCCGGTCAGGTGGGTCGAAGCGGTATCGCCGATCTCCGGGGCGGCAAAGCGGTTCCAGCGCCGCAGCCGATGTTGCTGCTCGACGGTTCGAACCAGAGAGTTGATCTGCAGCGGAGTATGGAACTCGTTGTAGTACGCCTGGGTGAAATCCTGCAGGAAGTCGCGTGTCCAGGGGCGGCAATAGCGCCGGTTCTCCGGCAGGTCGGCGGCGATCTTTAAAGCATCAGTCTCGTTGACCGGAACCAGATCCTGGGACAGCTCATAGCGCATCAGCTCATAATCGTCGGCCATGCGCGGCAGCTGCAGCCGATCCAGCTCTTCGTTCTGGCGCACCAGCATCTCGTGCGAGCCAGGGAACATGGGCGCGAAACCGCCAAAACCCACCTGGTAGTGGCCAGGAAGGCCAACGCGAACCCCGTAATGATGGGTATGGTGCACCTTTGCCGTATGGGTCACGGCAGTCGCCGGAAGGCTAGCCAGAAGTGCGAATGTGCAGAAAAACATGGCGTAGCTTAGCCTGCGTAGCGAAGGACCCGACACAAATTGAGACGCAACTCGACCCGATGACCAGACCGTCAGAAATGGCAACAATGGCTTAACCTGCTTGTAGAGTGGCCCAACAACCTACAAAGTCCTATTACACCATAGAAGTGGCTAAAGAACCAAGCGTTTACCAATAATCGCATCCCCCAAAGGTGGAACTGCATTGCGCCCGATTGGTTCCACGTAGAATGCGTCAGCCAGGAGGGAATCGTTTCTTGCTTGCCGGCGGCTTGGCATACTCACCAGCTCCTGGTGGCAGTTGCCGAGCTCAATTAGCCTCTCCGCGATAGATCATTTCGGTGATGGTGCAATCGTCGGTCAGCGGGGTGTCTGCCGCGGAATGCGGTCACCGCCTGTTCGATCGCCGCCAGCCCTTCCTGGCAGCAGCTCTCCAGCCGCTCGCTGCCGAAGAACTCGCCGGTCGCGTCTTCCGCTTCGGTCACCCCGTCGGTCACCAGCAGCAGCCGGTCGCCTGGCTTCAACTGCATTCGCGAAGCCTGAAACTCCGCCATGGGGACCAAGCCCACCGGCAGATTGCCCTCTTCCAGTTTCGTGACGGTAGTCGCCCGAAACCAGCAGCGGAGGCACGTGTCCGCAGTTGATCAGCTCCAGCTCGCCGTTGCCCAACAGACGAGCCACCACCAGCGTCGCGTACTTCTGGCCGCCGACTTTCTCGCACAGAAAGCGGTTAACCGCCGCAATCATCTCCGGCAGCGACGAGTCGCGCGCCAACTGCGAATACAGCATCCCTTGCAGGATGGAGGCCACCACCGCCGCGGAAACCCCTTTGCCCGACACGTCCGCCACGATCAGCGACAGCCCTTTGTCGGTGTAGACCAGGTCGAAAAAGTCGCCCCCGATATCTTTGCAGGCATAGCTGACCGCATTCACCTTGGCGAAGGGCACCTCGGGAACGGTCACGGTCATCAGGCGCTGCTGGATTTCGGCCGCGATGGCCAGCTCCTGGCGATAGCGCTTGGCCGCGTCTTCCGCCTGCACCAGCGCGGCGTTCTCCACCAGCGTCGCGGCGCCGTTGGCGATGGTGCGCAGGATGTCGTGGCTCACCGAAGAGAGCTTGCCCGACAGGAAATGGGCGTCGAGATACAGGACGCCCTGCACGTCATTGTCGCCACGCCTTGGTGTCGTCTTTCGGCTTTTCCTGGATGACGGTCTTGCGCAGCGGAATGCAGATCACGCTATGCAGATTGTGCGCGACCACGCTCTCGCGGCCGGCCAGCTTGCCGGTGTCGTCGGTGTCGGTGACCAGGAATTCCGAGGCGCTCTTGGCCGCATCGCGCAGTACCGAGCGCGAAATGGTGCTGTCGTCGGTGATGCTCTCGCCGTTCTTGTCGCGGCCCGCAGCCAGGTGAAGTTCGCCGTCGGCATGGCGCAGGAAGACGAAGCCGCGTTCGGCGTGGGTCAGCCGCAGAGCCGCTTCCAGCAAGGTGTGCAGCACGTCGTCGAGCACGCCGCTGGTGTTCAGCTTGCGCGCCGCTTCCAGAAACACGTTCAGCATCTCCAGGTCGGAGCCCGCTCCGGTTGCCGGCTTCCAGGTGGAGAACTGGCTCAGGAACTGCTGGGCCGCGCTGGAAGGCGAGCGGTCCGGACTGAACAGCGCATAGGCCGCGCCCTGCACGCCGAACTCGACGCGATCGTTGCGTCCCAGCTTGCGCCGGTTGATGCGTTCTCCATTGACGAAGGTACCGTGGCGGCTGCCCTGGTCGATGAGGTAAATGCCGTCGGTCTCGCGAATGAAATGGGCGTGCTCGCGCGAGACCCGGGGATCGGCCATCACCAGGTCGCGGTCGGTGCGACGGCCAACGGTAAAGGGAAAATGGTCGAGCACGAGGGTGCGGCGGTCGGTGCCTTCCACCACCACCAGGACCAGTGGGTCGCCGGTGGAGGCGGTGTCCGATTTGCGCAACCACATGCCGGTAGCGCCCATCAGGCGTGTCTCCTCCTCTTGTCGAATGCGCAGCAGTCGTGCCACTGAGTGTCTTAGAACTATAGTCTAAGCGATGCTGCGGCATCCAGCGTTGTTCGTCTTCGGTAGCGGGCCAGTTTGATTGTCATTCCGAGCCAGCCTCTTTTGCACAGCGAGAGATCTGGCCGTGCAACCGCAGTTCCGCTCTGGGACAGGAGTGCCGCTTACGGTCAATTTCCGAACAAGAATTTGGCGATTTCGTCGTACACTGTTGCCGGATTCAGCCCATCGAGAACCACCTAAGCGTCTGTACCAAGGAGACCCGAGTGAAACTGCGAGTCCATGTCGTTCCCGCAATCGCGGTTGCGGTTCTGTCGCTGCTACAAGTGGCGATGTCTCAAGCCCCCCAATTGACGCCGTTCTCCGCCGACATGCAATTCAGCTCCACCCGCGCCAATGCTCCCCACGAGATGGACGGCAAGATGTATGTGAGCCGTGACCACATGCGCATGGATATGCAAAGTGGCCCGATGGGCCAATCCATCATGATCTCGACTTTTTCCACTAAAACCTCTGAGATGTTGATGCCGCAGCAACATATGTACATGGAGTTCAAAGGGGACGAGTCTCAAGGCCATAGACCGGGAATGATGCCCAGCGTCAAACCTTTTCGCGATCCCAGTAATCCTTGTGCCAATCAGGAAGGCGCAACCTGCAAGAATCTCGGGGTCGAACAGGTCAATGGCCGCACCTGCGATCACTGGCAGATCACCGACAAGAACGGCAAGGTAGCCAACGTCTGGATCGATCAGAAACTGCACTTCCCCATCAAGACCGTTTCCGAGGACTCGACCTGGCAGTTGACCAACATCAAGGAAGGCGAGCCTGATGCCAGCCTCTTTCAGATTCCTCCCGGCTACCAGAAAATGGACATAGGGGGCATGATGCAGGGCATGCGACCGCCGCAGCAGTAGCCGTAAGGACTTCGATTCCGATGTCGACAGCCCAGAGCCGGTATCGGGCGAGGCGTTAGTGCGGACCGGACGAGGTGTCCTCTGCTGGAACCACGAACAGGAAGTGAGCGTAGCCCACTTGGGCTACGGGTCGATATTTCGAAAAAAAAGTTGCAGGAGGCCATCGATCGACCCCCGTTAGACGGTTGGCGCCCACGAGAACCCGGCCGGATACAGGCATTGGTGGCTCGAGAATCACATCGGGATTTTTCTTGAGGAACTCGTCGACAACTGCACCGTCCTGTCCCCAATCCAGATTACTGTCTGCCAAGATCCTGTAGGCAAAGCGCCGGTCAGCGACCCATTCATTCATGTAGGGAATCATGTGTGGATAGTAGCTTGCAACTGAACCAGCCAGCCACAAGACCAAAATCGATAGCAGCGTCTTCTGCGGCCAGGGTTTGGAAGAGAAGTTAACAAAAGCTGCTCCGGCGATAATCGTCTCAATAGCCAAGGCCGGGAGGATGTGCCTGATGCCGATCTGTGCCCTGCTGAAGAAGGACAGGCAAACCACCAGGATTGTAGCTGCGATCAGCAACGGCCCCTCCCCCGCGATGAAATCATCGAGTTTGCGATGCCTGCAAATCCAGACCAGGCCGATCAGAAATAGAATCTGCAGGGCAATGGGTTCCTTGTAAAAGAATGCAACCGCGTAATAAGACTTGAATCCGCGAAAGGCCGGGTTAGCGTGGTCGCCCAACTTACCTAGGAGATAGATATTGCCAAAGGTTTTGCCGGTCTCTTCATCGACCTTCATCATGTGAAGGCCATCCAGGAACGGGTGAGGGAAAGGGACACGAAGCTGGGCGAGCAGCGGCAGTCGTTGAACTCTGCTAGAGGAGGTCGCCCCAGAATAATAGGAACTCAGAGGTGATAATGTGCGGTCGAAGCAGAATGCCACATTGATGATCGCGACGAACCACAGGGCAGCGATTGCCGTAAAGAGAAGAACGCGTTTCAGGGTGAGAGAGGGCAGCGAAGTGCGTCGGAGCATCGCGAGTGCCAGGGTGAGAAACACAACGCCATACAGAATCATGGCGAACGACTTAGTCGTCTGGGCTAGAGCTAAAACCAGGCCGCTGATAATTGCGCGACTCACGGTGGGTTGGAGGAGATAGCGATGGAAGAAAAATAACGACCCAACCACGCCGAGTGCGTGATACATGTCGGTGGTGGCCAATGTTCCATGTGCAATAAGGTTGGGCGAAAGCGTACATAGAAGGCAAGCGGCCAATGCCGGTCCTTCGCCGTACAGATCATAGGCCCAGAAATAAACCAGCAGAGCCAAGGCGAGAGTCGCCAGGATTGTGGCCACACGGGCGGCCAGAAGATGCTCTAAGCGCCGCGGAGATGGGATGAAGTAGACGGTGGGCATCGAGGTAAGCACCGACCATCCAGGGCGCGGCATTCAACGCCGAAATGGGCATCTGGCTGTCACTAAAGTCTGGAAAAAGGCGGTCCGGCTTAAGCTGGAGAATGTTCCAACCATACTTAATATGGTGTGGTTCATCAAACGTGAGCGATGCCTTCAGGGCGACGCCCACATTCAGCGCAGCGGAGAAGACGAGCAGTACAACGAGGCAAATACGTGAGTTACGGATTATGGGCCGACTGACAGGCGAAGCAGGCGGTACCTGATGGGACCCGTCACCTGCACGGCCGGTTTCCGGCAAGCTACGAGATCGACCTTGACTGGTGCCGATCGCGATGCTGACCGCATGCTTCATGGTATTGCTGATCTGGAAGATTGATACCTGGCCTTCCGCGTTTTAGCCCCCAACAGCCCGGCACTATATACCCTTTAGGAGATTGCAGCATATCATTAATTTTCTTGGGCCGGGCCGGATCGCGGCACAGGGTCCCGTGCGCCCAACGCGAGTTCCGCAATTGTTGACCACGGCTTTTCCGCCCGGTCTTGTCAGACACTGCTTCATCCCCTCGTGAACAAACCCCGGCGAACGAAGGGCGTTGATGTTGGTCGCAACCTTTTCGAAATCGCGGGTTCTTATGGTTGACGAGAGTTTGCCACCGAGACAGCGGCCGCTTGAGACTTGGTCTCGCCCAGTGCCGGCGATAACCCTTGCACTGTCGACCGATTTGTTTTTCAGGGAGTCCACCGGGTAGAAAAGTATCATCCAAGATTGAGACGCTCATCCATGTGAGCTACGATCGAAGTGTGCGCAGTCCGCGGAAAGTGAAGGTAAACGGAATGAAAGCACCATTCAGGTTTTATCCGGCATTACTCCTTGTGAGTTTCTTCTTCCTCGCGATGCCTCTCTTCGGCGATCAGGGCGACCCGCCCGGCCGGGTGGTTCGACTGAGTTACATGCAAGGCGCGGTCTCCTTTGAGCCTGCGGGGGAAAACGATTGGAGCCAGGCGACGCTGAACTACCCGCTGACCACGGGAGATCGCCTGTGGACCGACAATGGCGCCGAAGCTGAATTGGAAACCGGCAATGTTGCGATTCGCATGGCGCCACAAACCGATCTCACGGCAACCAATCTCACCGACGATCTTATCCAACTGGGCTTGGCCCAGGGATCGCTGCGGGTCCGCGTTTTCGATTTGCGCCCTGGTCACTCGATTGAAGTCGATACTTCCAGCGCGGCGATCACGATCGTGCAGCCGGGAAGCTATCGCGTCGACACCTATCCTGACCAGACAATGACCCTGGTGACCGTCAACAGCGGAGAGGTGCAGGTCACGGGCAACGGTGTAAATCAAACGGTGCAGGGTGGCCAGGCAGCACAACTGACCGGTTCGAATCCGCCGCAACTGAACTGGGTGACGGTGCCGGGTCCCGATAGTTTTGACCAATGGTCAGACCAGCGCGATCAAAAGTATCTCCGCGCCCAGGCACGCCAATACGTGAGCCCGGAGGTTCCCGGCTATTACGATCTGGATGGCTACGGTTCCTGGTCGACGGTCGCCGAGTATGGGCCGATCTGGTATCCGTCAAGCGTGGCTGTGGGATGGTGTCCTTATCGCTACGGCCGCTGGGTCTGGGTCGAACCCTGGGGCTGGACTTGGCTGGATGATGCTCCCTGGGGATTCGCTCCCTTCCACTATGGCCGATGGGTGCAAGTCGGTCCGCGCTGGGGATGGTTGCCGGGCCCCATCGCAGTTGCGCCAATTTATGGACCGGCTTTCGTTGCCTTCGTCGGTGGCCCGCAGTTCTCGGTATCGTTCGGTGTCGGCGGAGTGGCAGCGTGGTTCCCGCTCGGTCCAGGCGAACCGTTCTACCCCTGGTATCACCACAGCGACGTTTATCTGCGGCAGATCAACGTCACCAACGTGCGCAACATCAACGTTACCAACATCACGAATGTCACCAACATCAATAACATTCACTACCGCTATCAAACGGTCGCGACCACGGCTGTCTCGGCTAACGCATTTCGCAACGCTGAGCCGGTAGTTCGCAACATGGTGCGAGTCAATCCGCAGCAGATTGCCCGGGCAACCGTGATTCCTCATCCGCAGATCAATCCGACCCCAAAAGCTATCGCCGCCGGCAGCAAGTCCACGCGCCCACCCGTGCCTGCGCAGCGGCCGGCAATTGTGCAGCATCCGCCGGTAGCGAATGTCCATCCGGGACAGCCGCCTAACACGGCGAAGAATACCCCGCCAGAAAATGTGCGACCGGGCGGAGTCGTCCACCCGAACGAAACTCCGCATCCCAACCAACCGCCGCCGAGCAATACGAATGAAGCGCGCACTCCGCCTTCCAACCAGCGGCCTGGGGCTGAGCCTCCGGCGACCCATGAAACCCCGCCGGTGGCCAACAACAATCGCCCGGCTCCGCCGAGCCAGGAGCCGCGTACGCCACCGGCAACGACCGTCAATCGTCCGCCGGAAGGGCGTCCTGCCAGTTCGCCGCCGCCTAGTCGTCCGGCTTTGGTGGCGCGAACCCCACCGCCGCCGGAGAAGCTTCCCTTGCAGCAGAAGGCGCCGGTCATGGAGCAGCATCCAGGCCGTCCTCTGGAACCGCAGCAACGCGCAAACCTGTCGGCAGGGAGGCCGGCCGGACCGATGATGGACTCGGAGTTTCCACCGCACGCCAATCCGGTGCGACCGGCCTCTCCGCCGCATTCGGCTCCGCCGGCGCATAGCGGGGAACCGCATCACTGATGGGTCCGGCTGGAAGGGTGCAGGGCGAGAACTCGCGCTCTTCCCGAGAGCCGATTTGGGTTGTATCCGGGCTGTCTTGACAGGCCGCTGAAAAAGTCGGAAAAGCAGATTCCTCGCGGGCTGAAGCCCACGAGGAATGAGAAAAATAAAGGGTTTGCACGGCGCACCTAAAGGTGCGCCCCTTCAAGAGCGCGTCGAACCCGACTTTTTCAGCGGCCTGTTGAGTCTCGCTTCAAGAAACGCGGGCTCCTTGCGGCTTGCCGCACTGCGCGGAAACGATGTCGCCGCTGACACAGCGCGGCTCCCGGGTTTGTCTTCCGCTGCGGTCAGGTTTAGCCTGAGTCTGCAGGAGGAATGGAAATCATGCTGCTTCGCCTCCGGTGGCTGCTGTTTCTCGCTCCCTTCTTCGCGATGACTGCGCCCGCTCTCTATGCTCGCAGCGGAGACCAGGTTCACTTTGGTCAGAGCATAACTGTCGGGGAGGATGAGACCTCCGGAAGTCTGGTCTGCATCGGCTGTTCCATCCGCATGGCAGGGAGCTCCGAAGACGTTGTGGCCATTGGCGGCAGCATTACCGTGGAAGGCACGGTGCAAGGCGATGCAGTGGCCATCGGCGGTGCGATCCGCCTGGGTGAAAATGCCTCGGTTAATGGCGACGTGGTGACCATTGGCGGCCGCCTCTGGCGTGATCCCAATGCGGTTGTCAAAGGTGACATCAGCGCTCAATCAGGAGCGTTGGTGTTCGTAGCGCTATTCCTGGTTCCCCTGATTCCGGTGATCCTGATTGTTGCTCTCATCGTCTGGCTGGTAGGCCGTAACCGGCAGAGCAGGCGGATGCCGATGAGCCGACCGGGCTAGATTGTCCAGATCCGCCCTACCGCTTTGGAATACGACTCGAGGGGCTCGGACGTGGTTCTCCACCACACACTTCTTTGCGACGGTTAATATCTTCGTAGAATCCGCGAAAAACGCAGCTATAATCAGCCTACGCTCCCAAACGTGTATCTGGCCTTCTCATCGTGATGGAAGATTCACGTCACGCAAACCCTAAAGTAGTAGTGATGTTGCCTTCGACCACGCCAAATCGCCCGCAGAAGAAACCGAACCGTACCCCGGCGCTGATTGCGCTGTCCATCTGTACGTTCTTTCTATTCGCCGTCATCTTTGCGCAGGCGACGTTTAAGTTGACCTTCCTGCAACCCGACACCAGCGAAGAGACGCTGATCTACGCCGCGCTTTCGGCGCTGATATTCCTCCTCTTCCTTGCCCTCACCTTCGTCTTGCTTCGCACTCTGCTGCGGCTCTATGCCGAACGCAAGACTGGCATGCTGGGTTCGAAGTTTCGCAGTCGCATGGTGCTCGGCGCCTTGCTGTTGTCGCTGGGACCGGTGATCTTCCTCTTCCTGTTTTCCTACGGCCTGCTCAACCACTCCATCGAGAAGTGGTTCTCGCGGCCGGCGGAAGATGTGGAATATCGCACCAACGTCATTACCTCCTTGCTGACCGAGTACGCGGCCACCAACGCCCGCGATGAGGCAGAACGGATTGCCGCCACCCCCGACGCCCAGAAGTCGTTCAAGACCGGCAACTTTACCTACGTCATGGACGAATTCCGCCGCAGCGAAATTACCCTGCAAGGCGGCTTCGCATTCGCCCTCGTCGATGAGCGGGCGGAAGGCAGCTTCCATGCACCTGAGGCGTGGCCTCTGTTGCGTCACAATCTGCCTTTGCAAAACACGTTGCCGGGACGCGCCAAGTCGTTCGACGTGCTGGGTGAGAAGTACGTGATGGGTCGCGCGAGCATGGGCGACAACAGTTGGATCCTGGTCGCCATGCCTTTGCCGCCAAGTTACGCCGGCATTCTGCGCGATATTGAGAATAGCCAGAACGAATATCGGGATCTGCGCCTGCAGCGGCGCCGGCTGCGTCGCACCTATCTCGGCTTTCTGCTGCTGCTGACCGTGGGCGTGTTGTTTGCCTCGACCTGGCTGGCGCTCTATCTCTCCAAGATGGTGACTCGGCCTCTGGTCGCTTTGGCGGAAGCGACCCAGGAAATCTCGCGCGGCCGTCTCGACTATCGCGTCGACATTCGCGCCGGAAGCGAAATCGGTCAACTGGTGGAATCGTTTAACCGCATGGCGGCGCGACCTGGAAGCCAGCCGCGGCAGTATCGAAGGCTCCCGCCGCGATCTGGCCGACATGAACGTGCAGTTGGAACAGCGCACGCGGCACATCGAAACCATTCTGGAAAGCGTGCCTTCGGGCGTGCTCTCGCTCGATGCGGCGCGGCACATCGTTCACTCCAACGGAGCGGTGCGTCGCCTGCTGCGGCTGGACGAGAATCCGCCGGTGTCGGCGCAAACCCTGAGCGACCTGTTCCCCGAAGTTGCTGTCAGCGAACTGGAGCACATGCTGCGCAAAGCCGATCGCATGGGCACCACTACCAGTCAGCTGGAGATCGTTACTCCGCGCGTGAACCTGAACGTCGCGGTGACGGTCGCTTCGCTCGATCCTCCGTCGTCGGCGTCGCGCAACGGCACGCCAGCGCATGGGCTACGTCATTGTCGCTCGAGGACCTCACCGACATTCTGCGCGCCCAGAAGCAAACGGCGTGGCGCGAAGTGGCGCGGCGCATTGCGCATGAGATCAAGAATCCCCTGACTCCGCTTGCCTTGTCCGCCGAACGCATTCGCCGTCATCTGGAGCGCGCGACTCCTCCCGATGCCGCCTCGCTGAGCGTAATCCGGCAGTGCGCCGCTACCATCAGCTCGTCGGTTGAAACCGTCCGCACGCTGGTGGACGAATTCTCCACCCTCGCCCGTTTCCCGGCTTCCAAGCCGCAACCGTCCGACATCAACGCCATCGTCAACCAGGCACTGCTGATGTTCGATGGCAGACTCGATGGGATCCAGGTGCAGCGATTCCTGGCAGCGGATTTGCCGCCGGTGCAGGCTGATCCGGAAGCCATCAAGCGCGCGGTCGCCAATCTGGTCGACAACGCCGCCGAGGCGGTGCACAACTCCCTGATGAAGGAAATCGTCATCTCCACCAGCCTGGTCGAAGACCGCGACTCGGTCGAAATCGTGGTTGCCGACACCGGATACGGCGTCACGCCCGAGGTCAAGGAACGGCTCTTCCTGCCTTACTTCTCCACCAAGCGGCGAGGCACTGGTTTGGGACTCGCCATCGTCAGCCGCATCGTAGAAGATCATCGCGGCTCGATCCGAGTGGAAGAGAACTCTCCCGTTGGAGCGCGATTCATCGTAGAGTTACCTGTAGCCCAGGAAATCGCGGTCGCGGCCGGCCATCAAGATGCAAACCATTCTGATCGTTGACGACGAGTCCCAGATCCGCACTGCGCTGGAAGGCGTGCTGGAGGATGAAGGGTACAAACGCTGCTCGCCGAAAGCGGCGAGGAGTGTCTGGAGATCCTGCGCCACAAATCCGCCGACGTGGTCCTGCTCGACATCTGGTTGCCCGGAATGGATGGGCTGGAGACGCTGGAAAAGCTGGTGGAGAGCGAAGATCATCCGGAAGTCATCATGATCTCGGGACACGGCAACATCGAAGCCGCGGTCCGCGCCACCAAACTCGGCGCCTTCGACTTCCTGGAAAAGCCGCTTTCCATCGAGCGCACACTGATCGTGCTGAAGAACGCCATCGAAGCCAAGCGCCTGCGCAGCGAGAATCTGGAGCTGAAGAAGCAGTTTCAGGCGCGCAGCGTGATCGTCGGCGACAGCATTCCGATCAAAGCCTTGCGCCAGCAGATTTCGCTGATGGCTCCGACCAACGGCCGCGTGCTGATCTACGGCGAGTCGGGAACCGGCAAGGAACTGGCGGCGCGCGCCATTCACGCGCAGAGCCTGCGCAAAGATGCGATGTTCGTCGAGGTCAACTGCGCCGCGATTCCGGAAGACTTCATCGAGAGCGAACTGTTCGGCCATCGCAAAGGCGCTTTTTCCTCGGCGACCGCCGACAAGGAAGGCAAATTCCAGAAGGCCGATGGCGGAACGCTGTTCCTCGACGAAGTCGGCGACATGAGTCTGAAGACGCAGTCCAAGGTTCTGCGCACGCTCGACGAAGGCCGCTTCGCTCCGGTCGGCGACGAAGAGCCGATCACGGTGGATGCGCGCGTCATCGCCGCGACCAACAAAGATCTGGAAGAGGAGATCTCGAAGGGAAATTTTCGCGAAGATCTTTTCTACCGCCTGAACGTGATTCCCTTCTACGTGCCGCCGCTGCGCGAACGCAAGGAAGACATTCCGCTGCTGGCGCGGTACTTCCTGAAGGAGTTTTCCCAGACCTACAATCGCCGCCCGCGAGAAATTTCCGACGAAGCGCTCGATGCCCTGATGCGCTACCTGTGGCCGGGCAACGTTCGCGAATTGCGCAATCTGATCGAGCGCATCGTGATCATGAATCCCACGGTGATCAAGCTGGAGCGCAAGCATCTGCCGACGCTGGTTTATCGCGAAGGCGGACGGCGCACGGTCGGCGATTTCTCCAGCCTGCACCAGGCGCGCGCCGCCTACGAGCGCGACTACATCCTGAAGAAGCTGGACGAAAATCACGGCAGCGTCAGCCGCACCGCCGAGGTGCTGGGCCTGGAGCGCAGCCACATGTATCGCAAGATGAAGGCGCTGGGGATTGCGGTGAAGGAATGATGCGGTTTAGTCCTCTCGTACCCCCCTCCCCCGTGTCCTGCAAAATATTGAAAACAAAGACCGTTAATCAAAGTCAACTGTAGCAAAATACTCAATCCAAAGGAGTTACGATCAAAATACTGATCTGCAAGGAGTTAGCGCTCAAACGGAGTGATCTGATTTCCGTTTTGGGACTCCTGGTTGCCGAGTCCGACCACTGACGAATGGACTTGTCAAAGAACTCAGCCCTTCTCGCTCGCAAACGACGCCAGAGGGGCATCGGGCACACTAAGCCCAACCTGCCAGCGTAATCCGCTTCGCCGATCTGTCAAGATTACGAAGGTACTAGAACCTTCTTGGCATAAATCGCCCGGACAGGTTTGTCTCAGACACGTCGCGTGCCCCTACACGCCAGAACGATTTATGAGATGAACCGGCTTTGTTGGACATCGTGCTGGGCCGCCTCTTCAAGGGGCTTGAGATTTGATACAACGACCACGCAGGACATCGCCTGCCTTCTGGCGGCGTAGCCTGCCCTGAGCGTAGTCGAAGGGTCCTGGGCTGAACTGAGTCGTTCCGCACCGCGGGACGGGATTGTCGCAGGCAGGAGATAAAGCGAGAACCAGGCTGCCTGCAGGGATGTCAACCAAGCCAGATGGCCTCTAAAGCCTTTCTGAGAATTTGCCTGCGTCGAGTTTGCCCGCGTCCGACGCGGAGCCTACCTCACCGCCTCACCGACTCATTGCCAACGTGCGAAACGTGGAACGCAGCCTATCTAACGCGAAATGAGGCGCCGAGCCAACACCGGGCCAGCTGCCGAGAAGCGCGCATAGTCCTTGGCGAACGGATGAAGCATTCAGTTATGATTCCGAGGGCATCTCGAAGGTAAGATCGCACACCCATTAAGGGGGAAACCCGTGTCGATCGATCCCGCTTCTGATCAACGACTCACGCTGCCGGTTCTATGGCTGGGCCTCCTGCTTCTGATCGCTTGGGGCGCTCCTGGGGCTGCGGCCCAAGCCCAGTCGATGCCCAAGCCTGGAGCATCGTCCAAGAAGCCTACCTCGGAGTCCGCCGACACCGGTCTGCCGCTGACCTTCGAACGTCATACCGACGACCTGGACGCCATGGTGAAGCGGGGGAAGATTCGAGCTCTGGTCCTGTACACCCGCTCGGGCTTCTTCTACGTGAATGGACAACCTGAGGGCATTTACTACGAGGCGCTGCAATACTTCCAGCAGTTTGTGAATCGCAAGCTCCCCGGCAGGCAACATGTGCAGGTTACGTTTATTCCCGTGCGCCCCGATAAGCTCGAGGCGGCGCTAACCCAGGGGGTGGGCGATCTGATTGCCTACGGCCTGGTCGAGACTCCGGCCCGCGCCCAGCAACTCGCCTTTTCCACCCCGATACAAACCGGCGTAAAGCAGATCGTCGTAACCGGAAAAGACTTTGGACCGGTTTCCTCATTGGCAGACCTGAGCGGAAAAAAGATCTTTGTTAATCCCCTCACCACCTACTACCAGAATCTGGAAAAGGTGAATGACTCGTTGCGCCAACAAGGCAAGCCGCCGATCCTGATTGAGAAAGCTGACCCCAGCCTGGTGGACGAAGATCTGCTGGAGATGGTGAATGCCGGCATCCTGCCCGCCACGGTTACGCTCAGCGAACGCGCCGAGCTGTGGGCCAGCGTGTTTCCGAACATCACTCCGCAACCGAAGCTGGCCATCGGCGACAACGAAGATCTGGCCTGGGCGATGCGCAAAAACAATCCAAAGCTCCAGGCGTTGGTGGATGAGTTTGTTAAGACGCGGGCCGCAGGGACGTCATTTGGAAACACGCTGGTGCGGCAATATCTGCAGAGCAATCAGTGGGTGAAGAATCCGACTACTGCCGCGGAAATCAAGAAGTTTGAGGCCACGGTTGATTACTTCAAGAAGTACGCAGCGGAGTACGGCTTTGATTATCTGATGGTCGTGGCCCAGGGATATCAGGAGTCGATGCTGGAACAGTCGGCGAGAGGTCCCACGGGCGCGGTCGGAATCATGCAAGTCATGCCATCGACGGCTGCTGCACCGCCCATCAGCATTCCCGACGTATTCTCCGCGGAGAATAATATTCATGCGGGCGTCAAGGTGCTCAATACGATTGCGAGTACATATTTCAACGATCCTAAGATCGATCCCATGAACCGTCTGCTGTTCACCTTCGCCGCCTATAATGCAGGCCCAAATCGCATTGCCGAGTTGCGCAAGCGGGCGCCGGCCCAGGGACTGGACCCGAATAAATGGTTTGAGAACGTTGAGCTGCTGGTCGCCCAGAATGTGGGGCCGGTGACGGTCCAATACGTCAGCAACATTTACAAGTATTACGTCGCGTATAAGCTGGTCGTCGAGCAAGGGCAATCCTTGCAGTAGAGCCCGCCCAACGTCGACGTTCGCAGGAACTGCCGCGCGCCTAGCCGGCAGTGAGGAGCGGAGCATCCACGCCTAAGAATAGTCCTGCTTCCACCGTGACCGCCATCACTGACAGCGACCGGCGAATCATGAACACTGGACGAGTCGCTTTCATAGGGATTTCTTGAAAGAGATGCACAAAGAGCATCTCGCCGAGACTGGCATCAGAAACCCTGCGGGCTTCTTCCTGACCTGCCCTTCTCCAGGCAGGCGAACCTTCTGGCTGGAAGATAAGGCTACTCTACAGGACAGACCGAACGGAGAGCTGTTCTGGTTCCTTCCAGCTTTGCCGTGCTGATGAGTGGACTCTGGCCCCCACACTCAACATAATGGAAAGCTGCGGAAAATGGGAGTCCATCATGAACCCATCCCCATCGAATCCAGACCTGAACGCCTTCCTGAGCGCACGCGATTTTCTGCTGCAACATCGTGACGACTACAAATTTGTTTACCAGAAGTTTCGTTGGCCCCAGCTTACGCAGTTCAACTGGGCGCTGGATTATTTCGATGGTTACGCGCGTGGCAATTCGAAGACGGCGTTGTGGATTGTGGACGAAAACGGCTTGGAGTTGAAGCTGAGCTACGACCAAATGTCACGTCGTTCGAATCAGGTGGCCAACTTTCTTCGCAGAAACGGGGTTCGCCGCGGCGACCGCATCATCGTCATGCTGCCCAACGTGGTAGCGATGTGGGAAGTGATGCTGGCGGCGATGAAGTTGGGAGCCGTCATTATTCCCACGGCGACGTTGCTTACCCCCGACGATCTTCAAGGACCGCCTTACCCGAGGACAGGCGCGCCACGTGATCACCCACGCTGCCTTCACCGGCAGGTTCTCGAAGCTGCCCGGCGATTATTCCCGCATCGTCGTGGACGAGCCCGTTAACGGCTGGATCTCATACCCGGACGCCTATCAGGAAAAGGAAACCTACGTGCCTGACGCAGCGACGAAGGCGACCGATCCCATGGTGCTGTACTTCACCTCCGGCACCACGGCCGAGCCGAAACTGGTATTGCACACTCATCAGAGCTATCCCGTCGGCCACCTGGCAACCATGTATTGGATCGGGTTGCGTCCCGACGACCTGCACCTCAACATCAGCTCGCCGGGTTGGGGTAAGCATGCGTGGAGCAACTTCTTCGCGCCGTGGAATGCCGGCGCAACCGTCTTCGTGCACAACTATGCCCGATTCGAGGCTAAGAAGACTCTCGAGGTGATTTCCCGCTACCGAGTCACCACCCTGTGCGCACCGCCAACGGTATGGCGTCTGCTGGTGCTCGAGAACTTGAGCGCGTATCCCGTTAAGATCAGGGAACTGGTGGGCGCCGGAGAACCACTCAATCCGGAAATCATTGAGAAGGTCCGGCAGGCATGGGGATTGACCATTCGCGACGGCTTCGGACAGACCGAAACCGTGCTGGTTATCGGCAACTTTCCCGGGCAGACGGTAAAGCCGGGCGCCGCCGGTGTTGCTTCTCCCGGACACGAGATTGTTTTGCTGGACGCCGAAGGGAACGAATCTGCTGACGGTGAAATCTGCGTCCGGATGAATCCTGCGCCTATCAGCTTGATGGCCGGCTACGTGGACGATCCGGAGATGACGGCAAGTGCCATGGTGGGTGGCTGCTATCACACCGGCGACATCGCCAGCCGCGACGCCGATGGATACTATACCTACGTTGGACGTGATGATGACCTGTTCAAGTCCTCCGACTATCGCATCAGCCCGTTCCAACTGGAGAGCGCTCTGATTGAGCATCCTGCGGTCGCGGAAGCGGCGGTGGTGCCGGCGCCCGACGCAATTCGCTGGAACGTTCCCAAGGCATACATCGCCTTGAAGCCGGGCGTGGATCCGTCACCCGCAGTGGCGCACGAGATTTTCGTATTCGTTCGCCGGCGTCTGGGGTCTTACCAGCGCATACGCCGAATTGAATTTGCCGAGCTGCCCAAGACAATTTCCGGCAAGATTCGCCGCATTGAACTGCGGTCCCAGGAAGAGACCGAGCGCCCCGTGGAGGCAAGACGGGAGTTCGAGTATTGGGAAGACGATTTTGAGGAGTTAATTCGGGCACGTGCGTATCGCGTTTACGAGGAACGAGGCCGTGAAGGCGGTCACGACTTCGACGATTGGCTGCAGGCTGAGTCCGAAATAACCGGGAGAAAACCAACTCCGCGACCGCTGACATGATTGCGGTTCACTTGTCGGCGGTCTATTCAAGGAGGGTTGGCCAGATTCGGATTCTGATGGTTATCGCGATTTGCCGGCTTTCACCGTGATTTCCGCCGATGCCGATTTGCTGGAGTCGGCCTTGCTTGTCGCCAACAAATGATAGGTACCCGGGGTTTCGGGCGCGATGTAGACAGCCAGCGTTGACACGGTTCCTCCGTCGGCTTTGGCTCCCCGGGGAACAACCCGGCCGCCGGCGTCACCTTCCTGGACCGACCAATCCACCTCGACGTCGTCGCTGCCGGTCACGGTGGCGATAAAGTCAACGGCGCGACCCGCTGCCACGCGGGCCGTTGTGGGTGAGAGCATCACGTCGACATTTGAGGGAACAACCGCGTGCTTGGCCGGCAGCGACGATCGCAGCATCCAGACGGCGGCGGCGGCTCCGACCAGTAGCAGGATAATGACGATGATCTCCAGCACGGGCAGGCGCGACTTGCGCCGCGGCGACTTCTTGACGTCCTCCTCCGGCGCGACATAGTCATACGCTGTGGGAATAGGCGCCACGTAGTCATACGCTGTGGGAGGCTGGGAGAAAGCCGCGGGCGATTGCTGGAGGATCTCGGTTGGGGCGGGGGACGGTTCTGCGGCCGGCCGAGGAGAGGGCTCCGCCACGGGCTGTGGAACTGCCTGGTTCGGTGCGGCCTGAGGAGCGCGCTCCCGCGAGACTGCCCACGGCGCGGCCTGGTAGGTCGCCGCCAGCGGCTTGGGCTCAGCGGGTAAGGCCTGAGGCGGAATTTCTCTCTGTCCTACATTGTAGGATACTGGCTCAGCGGCAGGCACACCTGCTTCGGTCGACGGCGGTGCATCCCTTGGTTCGCTGAACGCAGGTCGCGCCATGGTTCCGGCAGACTCAAACGGCTGCTGCGGGACAGCTGTGCCGCAGTTGCGGCAAAACTTGTCAGTGCGGTCCACGCGCTGACCGCACTGGGCGCAGAAGCTAGGCCACACTTCCATTATTGTCCCTGCTGTTGGGTAAGCAGCACGATATCGTGGTTGGTCTGCCCCCGGGCTAAAGCCAGCTTCTTGTTCTTCCAGTCGTAGTCAAAACCGTAAATAGTCAGGTCGGTAAAGCTGGTCACGGGATCGACCGTGGCGCCGCCGACTTGCTGCACCACCATGTTCGACACGCCTTTCTCGGTTACCGGATAGTACAAGGCCTGCCCGTCGGAAGAAAATTGGAAATAATTGGAAATGGCCCGGCTGGGAGGAAACGTCTTGACCGGCAATCCACCCGCGGCGGGAATGATTGCGATCAGCGCTTTGAAGTTGACACCTGTCCCTTCGCTGATGAGAGCAGCGATCTGCTGGCCGTCGGGCGAGACGGTGCCGAAGTCACCAACCTGGTTGGTCACCGGTTTGGCCTCGCCACCGCTCAGCGGCATCTGCATCAGAAGCCTCTTGCCGTTATTGATGCTGGTAAAGAGGAAGTGTTTGCTGTCGGGTGCGCAAAACGCGCCCTGATCGACCCTGCCGTTGGTCAGCACGGTCGCGGCGCCGCTTTGCAGATCCAGCCTCCAGATATTGATCGCCTTGGTCTGCTTGTTCGGCATAAAGAACAAGGCGTTGGCGCCATCGGGACAAACCGACAGGCCTCCCATGGGAAGGTTCTCATGGTAGATGACGCTGCGGTTGCTGCCGTCGGCATTCATGATGGCGATGTGGCTGTCGTAATCCATGGTCACCAGGCGGCCGTCGGGCAGCCAGCCCACCCTCCGGTTTCGCCGTGACTGCTGACCGGCGTCGGAGTCGCATTGGCGTTCGCGTCCGAGCTCATCACGTAGATCGAAGCCTGGGGAGCGAGTTGGATCGCGATCAGCTGCTTGCCGTCTTTGGTTACGCCGAGCGTCAGATTGCTGTAGGAGTTCAGATCGTTGGTGATGCGATGCAGCTTGCCGGCCGCGATCGAGATCTCCCCCACCTGGCCGTTCCAGTCGCTGGTGGCATCGTGAAAGACGAAGATGATGTGCTCGTTGTCCGGCATCCACGCCGGCTTTTGCAGAATGGCCGTGCCCGCGAATACGGTTTTCTCCTTGCCGGTATTGCGGATCGAGCAGCACCAACCTGCCCAGATTCTGGCTGCCGGGATCGAGCACGGCAGCGGCGATCGACTTGCCATCGGGCGACCACGCCGGATCGGTATAACCAGGAAGCGGCAGCTTGGCCAGTACGTGCTCACCGGTGCCGTCGGTGTGTGCCAGGATGAGCTTGGAGCTGGCGTCGCTGGAACTGTTGCGCAGATAGACCATCTGCTGGCCGTCGGGCGAGAAGCTGACGGCGCTGTCCACATCGTCAACCAGCTTGCGCGGCGTGCCGCCCAGCACCGGAATCTGGTACAGAAATCCCAGGCCGGGATGTTGCGGATCCCCGCTGACGAAGTAAAGGAAATCGCCGTTTGGCGAAAACGTCAGCCCCTTGTAGTTGATCTCCGCCGGCGGCATGATCTGCGCATTGCTGCCGGTAGCCACGTGCCGCATCCAAAGGCTCTGTTGTCCGTGGCCTTCGTCGACCACGTTGACCACATACTTGCCGTCGGGAGAAATCGTGGCCAGCAGCGTCTTGCCCGGAGTTGGTGAGCTTCTCCATGCTCATGTTCTGGAAGGGCACCGGTCCGGAATCGCCCAGCCAGGCGGAAAACTTGCGGTAGAAGCCGTAGATGCCCAGCGCAATCATCGCCAGGCTTATCACCAGAACCAGGGTGGCGCCGTTGCGGTGACGCCGCGCAGCCTCCAGCACGGCGGACGAACTGGACGGGCGCTCCGCGGGACGACTGTCGCGAGCCGCCGGAATTGCCGACGACGAAGCTGCCGCCAGCCGCGCTTGCGAGGTATGCCCGGTGCTGTCGCGCTTCAGCCGCTTCAGGTCGGCGCGCATCTCGGCCGCGCTCTGATAGCGCAGGTCTGCGTCCTTCTCCAGCGCCTTGTCGATAATCTCGTCCAGCTTGAAGGGTACCGAGGGATTCAGCTCGTCGACTGGACGGGGATTGCGATCGAGGATGCCTTGAAAGATGACGGCCGAGGTATTGCCGTCGAAGGGAATCTTGCCGGTCGCCATCTCATACAGGATGGCGCCCATGGAGAACAGATCGCTGCGTCCGTCGAGTTCCTCGCCGCGCGCCTGCTCGGGCGACATATAGGCTACGGTACCGATCGCCATCCCGGGCGAAGTGAGATGCAAGGGAGCCACAGTTGCGGCTTCGCCAGCCACGGTTTCCAGCGCCGCGCGGCGATCGTAGGTCAGCTTGGCCAGTCCAAAGTCGAGGATCTTGGCTTGCCCGCGGGTGGTCAGAAAAATGTTGGCCGGCTTCAGGTCGCGGTGGACGATGCCTTTGTGGTGGGCGACATCGAGCGCATCGGTGATCTGGATGCCGATGTCGAGAATCTTGTCGAGCGGCAGCGGATGGCCGTCGATCTTGTCGCTGAGGCTCTCGCCTTCCAGCAACTCCATGGCGATGAAGTGCTGGCCGTCGCACTCTTCAATGGCGTAGATGGTGCAGATGTTGGGATGATTGAGCGCGGACGCGGCCCGCGCCTCCTGCTTGAAGCGCTCCAGCGCGTAGGTGTCCTGCTCGAAGTCGCGGGAGAGAAACTTCAAGGCCACGTGGCGGCCCAGCCGGCTGTCCTCGGCTTCGTAGACAACTCCCATGCCTCCGGCGCCCAGCTTCTTCACCACGCTGTAGTGCAGGATGCTCTTCCCTACCAAAGTTTCCAAGCGCGCAACTCCCAAGTATTCGACTGTATTGCGGTGTAAGAGTCACCGTCAAGCCAGCGTGTCCAGCTTGTTTTGTCCGCCACAGCTTTTTGCCCTGCCGTCCGGCCGGGGGTTACAACCCGCCGTTACGCCGGGAAATCCTATCTGACGGAGTGGAACAACAGCCCTGACGAGTCTCCCAACATTCGGCGGGTCCTTAACTCTGGGCTTCTAAAGGAGAATACGACAATGAAGATCGCAAAGAACAGCCTGCTGGCTGGAGCAGCAGCGCTGCTGTTGTTCGGAACCATGGCGGTGGCACAGTCGAGCCGGAACTCCAACATGAACGGCGCCGTCACCTCTGCCGATCGTAGTTTTATGGACAAGGCCGCACAAGGCGGCATGGCCGAAGTTGAACTGGGCCAACTGGCCGAGCAAAACGGTCAGAGTCAGGAAGTGAAAGATTTCGGCAAACGTATGGTCGATGACCACAGCAAAGCCAATGACCAACTGAAACAGGTCGCGTCGAAGGAGGGGGTGAAGCTTCCTACGACCCTCGACGCCAAGGACCGGGAAACCAAAGAGCATCTCGAGAAATTACAGGGAGCAGCTTTCGACAAGGCTTACATGCAGGACATGGTGGCCGATCACAAGAAAGATGTGGCCGAGTTTAAGCGGGAGTCGACCGCGGCGCACAGTCCCGACTTAAAGGATTGGGCATCCAGCACTCTGCCTACCCTGGAGAGCCACCTGCAGGAAGCGGAGAAGATTGCGCCTAGCGTCACCGGCAGCGCCATGAGTAAGAACTCAGGCGCCATGAACAGCGGATCCAATAGCACGATGGCGCAGAAACACTAAGCGCGGTTGCAGGGAAGCAACAGGCCGTCCCCCAGGGAACGGCCTTTCTTGTTCTTGGCAAGCTTTCCGCTGGCGCTATTCAACCGGCGCGGTGCGACGTCATTTCAAGTCGGTGCGGTCGGAGAGCAGAACCCCATTGCGGGCGTAGCTGTCGCGCGGCACTTCTACGAACGAGATGGTCAACTTCTCCGCCTTGACGTGGAGTTCTTCACACATCACGTCGGTAATGCGTTTCACCGCGCGCCGCTTCTGCTCGATGGTGCGACCCGCCAACATCGTGATTTGCACATGCGCCATAGATTGCTCCGTTGAACATTTTCACCGCGGCGGCAAAGGTTATCAGCAATAGAGTCTGAAAACTCCGTGCTCTCCGTGCCTCCGTGGCGAAACAGGTTGTTCTCGCTCAGCGCTCCATCTTACTTCGATAGCGTGACTTTACTTCGCCAACTCGTAGCCGGCGAAGAAATAGCTCAGCTCGAAGCGCGCGGTATCCTCGGCATCGGAGCCGTGCACGGCGTTCTTCTCGATATTGGCTGCCCACTTCTTGCGAATGGTGTCTTCTTCGGCTTTGGCCGGATCGGTAGCGCCCATCAGCTTGCGATAGTCGGCGATAGCGTCTTCCTTTTCCAGCGCGATCACCATGATCGGGCCGCTCGACATGAAGTTGGTGAGCGACTCGAAGAACGGCCGGTGCACGTGCACCGCATAGAAACCTTCGGCCTGCGCCTTGTTGATGTGCAGCATCTTCATACCGACGATGCGAAACTTGTTTTCCAGCAGCGTGTGGATGATGTCGCCGGCCGCGCCGCGTTCGACCGCGTCGGGCTTGATGATGGAAAGAGTGCGTTGGAGTGTCTTCATGATCGGGGTAAGAGTTCCTCTCGTTGTAGATAAGTTGTCGGCCACTCGGTGGCCTGAGCGCTATTCGCTCTTCGCTTTTTGCTTTTTGCTAGTTCCTAGTTGCTCTTACGAATTGTCATTCCGACCGAGTGGCTTCAGCCACGAGCGGAGGAACCTGCGGTCCTTCGCGACGGCAGGGCGTTTGTATCGGCATATGCCCTACCGTCCCTACGGGACTCGAACTCATTTCTGAGCGCTACCCAGGACTCCGCCTCCGGCTCCGTCCTGTGCTAACTGCCGCACCGCCCTTACGGGCTCTATTTTCGGCTGGTAGGTCTCGCTCGCAAAGACGAAGTTGAGTTCTCACGCAATTCTTACGCCCATGCTCAATGCAGTGTTCTCTAGCAGGCCTGCAGGCGCGCGCTTCCACCGAAAGACCGGGCTAGACTTGCCAAGAGCTAACAGCTAAAAGCCAAACGCGAAGGGCGAACAGCGGCTCTGCTACCGCCCCATCACCGCCGCCTGCGCCTTCACCAGGGTCTCGCCGATCTCAGCGGGCGACTTCGCCACATAAATTCCGGCAGCTTCCATCGCCTTGATCTTCTCGGCCGCCGTGCCTTTGCCGCCGGAGATGATCGCTCCCGCGTGGCCCATGCGGCGTCCCGGAGGCGCGGTCTGTCCGGCGATGAAGCCCACGACCGGCTTGCGCACGTTCTGCTTGATGAACTCCGCCGCTGTCTCTTCAGCGCTGCCGCCGATCTCGCCGATCATGATGATGGCTTCGGTCTCCGGATCGTCGTTGAACAGGCGAATGGCGTCGACAAAATTCGTTCCGATAATCGGATCGCCGCCGATGCCAATCGCAGTCGATTGTCCGATGCCGCGTGTGGTCAACTGATATACCGCCTCGTAGGTCAGCGTGCCCGACCGCGACACAATGCCGACGTTGCCTTCCTTGTGAATGTGCGCCGGCATGATGCCGATCTTGCAGCGGCCCGGCGAGATAATTCCCGGACAATTCGGTCCGATCAGGCGCGAACTCTTCGTCTTCAGAAACTCCCAGGTGTTGACCATGTCCCTGGCGGGAATGCCTTCGGTGATGCAGACGATCAGCGGCAGGCCGGCGTCGGCAGCTTCCATGATGGCGTCAGCTGCGCCCGGCGGCGGAACGAAAATCACGGTCGCATTGGCGCCGGTCTTATCGACCGCTTCGCTTACCGTGTTGAAGATGGGCCAGCCTTCGTGTGTGGTGCCGCCTTTGCCCGGCGTCACTCCGCCAACGACGGTTGTGCCATAGGCCGCGGCATTCTTGGCGTGGAAGGTGCCTTCCCGTCCGGTCAGCCCTTGCACCAGCAGGCGCGTCGATTTATCAACCAGGATGCTCATACTTTTGCCATTCCCCTTTCGAGCCTTCCGAACACGTGACGACGACGGCATTACCGTGGCACACACCGGTGCACTCCTGGTCGAAGTTCGTGGTTTGAATGCTGTTTTCGCAGCTGAGCTCCAGACAGGTGAGAACCCAGAATTCGTCACCCAATGTAGACGTCATCATGGTGGGCTTGTGAACTGGTTTATCGAAAGGGATTGTCGTTGTTCCCATCATTGCCCCTTTGCCGCGGCGACGACTTTTTCAGCCGCGTCCTTCATGGTTTCTGCCACGATGAATTTCAGTCCACTCTCTTTCAGGGTCTTGCGGCCTTGCTCGACGTTGGTACCCTCCAGCCGCAGCACAATCGGCAACTGGATGTTCGTCTTACGCGCTGCGCTCACGATGCCGTTGGCCAGGGTATCGACGCGCAGGATGCCGCCGAAAATATTGATCAGCACCGCCTTGACGTTCTTGTCGCTCAGTAGAATTTCAAAGGCGTGCGTGACCTGCTCCTCGTTAGCGCCGCCGCCCACGTCGAGGAAATTTGCCGGCATGCCGCCGGCATACTGAATGATGTCCATGGTGGCCATCGCCAGCCCGGCGCCATTCACCATGCAACCCACACTGCCGTCCAGCTTGATGTAGTTCAGGTTGTACTTGCTGGCCTCGACCTCCAGCGGATCTTCTTCGCTGATGTCGCGCAGCTCCACAATATCGGGATGACGATAGAGCGCGTTGTCGTCGAAATTCATCTTGGCGTCGAGGGCAAACAGGCGGCCATCGGTGGTGGTGATGAAGGGATTGATTTCGACCAGCGAGGCGTCTGTATCTTCGGCCGCACGCGCCAAAGCCATCATGAACTTCACTGCGCCGCTGATGTACTTTGGCTCCAGCCCCAGGCGAAAGGCGATTTCCCGCGCCTGGAAGGCCTGCAATCCGAAACCTGGCAGGATGTGCTCTTTGATGATGGCATTGGGATCTTTCGCCGCCACCTCTTCGATCTCCATGCCGCCGGCGGCCGACGCCATGAACACGTTGCGTCCGTTGGCGCGGTCGAGCACGATGCCGAGATACAGCTCGCGCGCAATCGGCAACGTCTCCTCGATCAGCAACCGCTGCACCGTCTTGCCTTCGGGGCCGGTCTGATGGGTGACCAGATTCATGCCCAGCATTTTGGTAGCCAGCTCTCCGGCTTCCTGCGGCGACTTGGCGATCTTGACGCCGCCGCCCTTGCCGCGGCCGCCGGCATGAATCTGCGCTTTGACCACCACGCCGGTGGCGCCATCGTTGAACAGCGATTGGGCGACTTCCAGCGCCTGCTCGCGGTTCTCCACCATCTGCCCGCGCGGCACTGCCACTCCATACTTCGCGAGAATGGCCTTTCCCTGATACTCATGTATTTTCATTTTGATATGACGACGGCGGGAGGTCGTTCCCCCGCCCTAGCCAATAATCAGCTGGAACGGGGCACCCCGGCGCGGACTTGTCTACTCCTTACAAGGATGGCGTAACAGTAGGAAACCTGTGATTGTATAAGACGGGACGAGGCCGAGGCTAGTGCGCGCGACTCCTCCGATGGAAGCCGGAATCTCGGATCATGTTTGGAGCATCGAAAGATTGTGCGAACTGCTGCTAAAGTCAGAGTCCAGCACCTAAGAGGGTTGATAAAAACCTGCTATTGAAGGCCCTTGAGAGGGACCGATTGGGTCACCTTTGTGGCCTACAAAAAATGCTATATTTTCTTGACTCGTCATACAGAGTAGGATGAATATGACAGGCCAAGATGCAGACGCTATTTGCAAACATCATCAACTTTCGGGTAACGCCTACTGAGTTGGTGCTTGAGTTTGGGAGTTTTTTCCCTGATCGGCCGAATGTCGCTCCCCCGGCCGACTTTAAGCCTGATGTGAGAGTTGTGCTGAACGCGGCTTCAATACCCGGCTTGATCCAGGCGCTCACCAACGCCGCCCAACAGAGCCAGCCACAGGGGGCTACGAAGCCAACACCAGGCTTCACGCAGTGAAATGGACGCATCCTACTAGGGGGCAATGATGACGCCGATAAGTTTAGCAGAGCCAGTAATTGATCGAGGACAGATAAATTCTCCGGCGGCCGCCCCGGTAACGGCGCGTTATGCTGGCTCGCCAATGAGCTATGAGACCGTCTATTCGGAAACAGTCAACGTAGCTCAGATGAGGTTTACGAAGTTGAAGAAGTACAGGTTGTTGTTTGGAGTGCTGTCCTTAATCGCACTCGCGGGTCTGATAATCTCGTTATCGGTGGGCGTGTCATACGAGCCATCTGCAGCGATTCTGTGCTGCCTCGTTGGAATGTTCGTCGTTTTTTCCATGAAAATCAGAGATGCCCACTGACAACGGCTGGCTCCAAATTCTAAAGGTCATTCCGTTAAGCAAGCTCAGACGATATGAGATAACGAATCTCCTGTTTGAGTTGATGGCCCTCTACTTTACCGCGCACTTCACTACTCATCAGACAAGTCCAATCGCCTGTATGATCTTGTGGGCGATTGTAATCGCGCTTGGGTTTGGGTGTGTCCTTTGGGCTTGCAAGCAATAGCGCCCGCTCCCCTGTGGAAATCAGACTGATCCACAAACGCGGAAACTGCCAGCGGGAGGTGTCTTCAGCGGCCGATTTCCTGCGGCTATACTCGTCGTAGCCACAATGCCTCTCGCCAACATATCGGCCGCGCTGGATCGCCCTCTGCTGGTCGCCCGCGGACGCCGCCTGGAGTATCTCACCATCGCGTGGAACAGCTTCGAAGCCGTGGTAGCGCTGGTCTCCGGACTGATGGCGGGCAGCATTGCTCTAGTCGGCTTCGGCCTCGATTCCGTGATCGAGACCACCTCGGCAACCGTTTTGCTTTGGCGATTACGGGCTGATGGAGATCGCGCAAGTCGCGAGCGCGCCGAACGTACCGCACACCGCCTGGTCGGAGCCTCTTTTCTTCTGCTCGCGCTGTATGTCGCGATTATGTCCGTACGCGCGCTTTGGAGCAGGGAGCAGCCTGAACAGAGCCTTCTCGGAATTTTGATCGCGGTTGCCGCCATTATCATCATGCCGCTGCTGGGCCGCGCCAAGCGCCGGGTCGCGGCACAACTGCAAAGCCGGGCGCTCGAAGCCGACTCGCGTCAGGCCGACTTTTGCGCTTACCTCTCCGCCATACTCCTGGCGGGATTGCTGCTGCACGCCCTGTTGGGCTGGTGGTGGACCGATCCGGCAGCCGCGCTGCTGATGGTGCCGATTATCGCGCGCGAGGGAGTACAGGGCCTGCGCGACCAAAGTTGCGACGACTGTGCCTGCGGCCGGTAGCAGGATTGGTTCGGACGAGAAGGGCATCTGCCTGGACATCGTGACGTATCGCCCCTGCAAGGGGCTCTGAGCTTCGATACAACGACCACCCAGGACTACGCCCGCCTGCGGCGCGCTTCGTCCTGGGCTGAACTGAGTCGTCCCGCAAGGCGGGACGGGATTGTCGAGCGTCCTGCACATATGCCGACAAGTTCGTCCTTCACTGAAGCGCAGCTACTCGGTGATGGAAACCGTGCTCAGTCGGCCGCGGTATCGCTTGGGCGGTACACTTCGGCCGCGGCATGGCGCACCGGTAGCCACGCGCCAGAGCCGCGCCCACATACATCGCGCCTACCATCCAGAAGCCGTAAATCAGGCCGTCGCGATGCGCGGCCTCGCCCACCAGCAGCGCGGTGCAAATCTGCAAGCGCGCTGGCCAGGAAGCGAAAACGTGTTCTGCACCCGTCCCATGAAGTGGCGCGGCACCAGCTCCATCATCTCGCTGGAGAGGGCGATGCCGCCCATGCCGCGGCAGGAGCCCATGACGAAGTAGATCGTCACGGCCAGCGCCAGCCAGCGCGAAACCGGCAGCAGGAACAGCGACACCGCGATCATCCCCATGGTCAGCGTCACCGAGCGATTCGCCCCATGGCGGCGAATGAAATTCGCGGCATAGAACACGCTGATGAACGCGCCGACGGCCCAGCCGGCGTTCAGCCAGCCGTAGCCGACGGCGCCGCCGTGCAGGATGCGCTCGCTCAGCGGCGCCGAGAGCACGCCCTGGGTCATCATGGCCGCGACAAACAGCGCCCAGGCGATGCCGATCAGCAGCACGCGCCGATTCTCGCCCACGTAGCGATAGCCTTCCCGCAGCTCGTGCAGATAGCGCGCGACCGGACCCAGCATCGTGCGCCTGCTTCGGTAGCCTGCGCTGGCGGACGCGAGACAGTGACCCGTCCTTTGCGGACATGGAAGACGCAAGCGATCGAGACCAGCATAGCTGGCGCAATCGATCAGCAGCACGCCGCCCAGGCCGATGTGGTTGTAGACGAAGCCGACCACCGCGCCCGCCATCAGCCAGCCGCCTTGCAGCGCGGCCAGCAGCAGCGAGTTGGAGTCGAGCATCTTGTCGTCCGGCGTCAGCTCCTGGATCAGCGCATTGACCGTGGGAAAGAACATCCAGAAGCCGATGGCGACCAGGACGTTCATCAGGTAGATCTGCCACAGATGCACCTGGTGGCGTGAGCACCAGCAGGGCGACAGCGAAGATGATGGCGCCGCGCGCGGCGTCAAGCCACATCATCAGGTGGCGCCGGTCTTCGCGATCGATGATCACGCCGGTGAAGGGCAACAGCAGCAGCGAGGGCAGCGTCTGCAGGGCAATCAGCGCGCCCAGCGAAACTTCCGAGTGCGTGGCCTGCAGGATGTACCAGATCACGGCGGCGGAGTTCATGCCGCTGCCGATCATGGAGACCAGATTGGCCGTGAAAATCAGCCGCATCCCGCGATGCTGCCACATTTCGCGCATGCTGTTTCAACTGTAGCGCAGTTATCGGGGCCGCGAGCCAAGGCCCGGATGAAATTGTGATGGATTGCAGTACTGTAACTACGAATCTGGCGTTACAATGATCGAGTGTGATCCTATTTGAGTGGGACAGCGCAAAGGCCGAGAGCAACTGGCGCAAGCACGGCGTGGAATTTGAATCGGCCAGGTTTGTGTTTTCTGACCCGTTCGCCCTTACCGAGCAAGACCGCGTTGAAGGTGGGGAACGGCGATGGCGAACCATCGGCCTGGTCGGGGGTATCTCTGTCCTGTTCGTCGCCCATACGGTCGGGCAGCGGGACGAGGACGAAGTAATTCGAATCATCTCGGCACGGTATGCCACTCGAAAGGAACGTATCCGATATGACGAAAATCGTACGACGGACCTTGGCTGACAGCAAACTCACTGCTAAACAAATTCAAGAATTGCGGCGACTGGCTGCGCGTCCCGACAGCGAGATCGATCTGTCTGACATTCCCGAGGCCACCGAGAAGTTCTGGAAGAACGCCATCCGCAATCCCTGGTACCGACCGCGCAAGCAGCAGGTAACCCTGCGTATCGACGCCGACATCCTGGTCTGGCTGCGACGCGGCGGCAAGGGCTACCAGTCCCGGCTCAACGCCCTTTTGCGCAACGCAATGCTCGAGCAGGTTCATCCGAAAAGCGAGCCGTTACGTGGAAAGAAGAAGAGCGCCTAGATGGGTCTTCGCCGCCTGTTCCACAAAGAAAAACAAGAACACCGCATCCTGCGCGAAGCTACGCAGCGCGCCGGACAACTGGTGCCGGAGTATCACCGGCCCACGCCGGAGTGTCCGCATCCGGAGCGCTGGAGCATGTACGACTCCATGACCGCCGAGGTCGAGGTGCTGGAATTTCTTCGCACCCTGGTGACCACCGCCAAGCCTAATCTCGTGGTCGAGACCGGGACGTTCATGGGCGTCAGCACGCTGTGGATCGCCGAAGCGCTGCGGCTCAACGGCTTCGGCCGCATCGTCAGCTGCGAGTACGATGCCAAAGTTTTCGCAGACCGCGAAGCAGAAGATCGACGCCTCGGAATTCCGCGACCTGATCGACCTGCGCAACGAATCCAGCCTGGAGATGAAAGTTGACGGCACTATCGACCTGTTCTTCAGCGACAGCGACATGCCTATCCGCGAGCAGGAGGTGCGGCGCTACCTGCCGCAAATCTCGCCCTTCGGGTTGATCCTGATGCACGACGCCAGCTCTCACCTGAAGCAGGTACGCGAGGCCGCTCTCAAGCTGGAACGCGAAGGATTGATTTCCGTTGTTCTGCTGCCGACGCCGCGCGGGCTGGTCGTCGCACAAAAAAGAGAGGGACGGAAGTAGCGGCGGACGGAGAAGCAAGTTTATGACGGCGATACGGATCGGTTTGATTGGCGATTACAACGCCGGCGTGCTGGCGCACCAGGCGATCCCCAAAGCCTTAGCGCTGGCTGCCGATGGCGCTGCGGTGCAGCCGGTGTGGCTGGATACGGAATCGGCTCTGAACGCCGACCTCGAGCCCTATGCCGGGTTCTGGTGCGTTCCCGCCAGTCCTTATCGTTCGATGGATGGGGCTCTGCGCGCCATCCGTTACGCGCGCGAGAACCAGCGGTCGTATCTGGGTACCTGCGGCGGATGCCAGCACGCGATCCTGGAGTTCGCCCGCAATGTTCTCAAGATCGCTGACGCTGGACATACGGAGAGCGATCTGTCCGCTTCCGAACCGGTGATCACCAGCCTGGCCTGCTCGCTGATTGAGGCCGACGAAGTCCTGCGCCCAATTCCGGGAAGCCGGCTGCATGAGATTTATGGCGTGGACGAGATTCGCGAGACCTACCATTGCAGCTACGGCCTCAATCCCGCGTACTTGACGCGCCTGCTTGATGGCGGACTGCGCGTAGGAGTGATGGGACCGAACGGCGAAGCGCGAGCGTTCGAGCTGCCGGCTCATCCCTTCTTCTTTGCGACGCTTTTCCAGCCGGAGCGGTCGGCGTTCAAGGGGAAGACGCATCCGCTCATCCAGGCGTTCGTTGCAGCCGCGTTGGCAGACACGCCATAAGTCATAGCGCCGGCCGCCAAAAAGAGCTACGATTCCGGCGAACAGAAATTCGCGCCGGCTGGCTCGTCGTGGACCACCGGCGATCGCTCCCATCTTCGAGGTGGAATATGCGCTTGCTGAGGCAATCGGTTTATTGCGGATTGTTGATTTGCTCTCTCGCCGTGTGGTCGCAAAACACCAAGATCGTCATCCCCGCCGGCACGCCGGAAGATAAAGACCTCTCCGCCATAGCCGCCGAGCCGGACGCGCAGAAGCGAATTCCACTTTATGAGGACTACATCAAGAAGTACGCGAGCAACAACGCCGCGGTCGCTTATGCCGAATGGCAGCTCTCACAGCAATACCTGGCCGCCGGCGATAATGCCAAAGCCCTGGAAGAGGGAGACAGGGCGCTCGAACTTGTTCCTAACGACCTCGACATCCTGGTTTCGCAGGTGAGTGTCGCCCAGGCGATGAAAGACAACGGCAAGATTATCGACTACGCGGTGCGCGGAGCTAAGGTCTACAACTCGATCGCGACCCAGCCCAAGCCTGCCGATGTCTCCGACGCCGACTGGACCTCGCGCATCAACGAAGATCAGGAGTCATCGCGGTCGAGCTACGACTTCCTGGATGCCGCTGCCTACAACGCGATTGCATCCGAACAGGATCCGGAAAAGCGCATGGCTTACATTGAGCAGTTCACGCCGGCGTTTCCGAAATCAAAGTTCGAAACCCAAGTATCGCAATTGGCGCTCTACAGTTTGCAGCAATTGAATCAGCCGCAACGCCTGGAAACCTACGGCGAGAAAGCGCTGGCCGCCAATCCCGACAGCATTCCGACACTGCTGATGCTGGCCAACGCCTACGCGGATGATCCCAGGCAAGTGGCCAAGGCCGTGACCTACGCCGACAAAGTCATCGCGCTTACCGGCGCCAATGCCGCGAGCGATAAGCAAGCGAAGCTTTCCGCCGGAGTAGCGCATTCCACTCTGGGATACGCCTACTTGAAGGAAGAGAAGCTGGCAACCGCTGTCCCCGAACTGAAAACCGCGGTGAGCATGCTGCAGGAGGACCCGCAAGCTCAACAGGCGGCGCTCTTCCGGCTGGGCTGGGCCTATGCCAAGCAGAATCGCCGGGCCGACTCCGTAGCCGCGCTGCAGAAGGCCGCGGCCATCGATGGGCCGTACCAGTCCCAGGCCAGGCAAATGCTGGCGAAGGTGAGCGCGACCGGCAAGTGAATAGGCGTTTAGGCTTACTTCTTGACTAGCGCGTCGGACAGCAGGTGGGCCTTGGTGGCCAGATTGTAAGCCCGCTCGAAATCGCCTTCCTGGGTCGCTTTCCGCGATTGCGCGACGTAAGAGCGGATCTGATTGACCACCTCCTCCTCGTCGTGCGACAAGGTCCGATTCAAACCGCTCACGGTTTTCTCGGTCGCGTCCAGTAATTGAGCTGTGGTCTGCCGCTGCTGCGATAACTGCGCGCGGGTGACGTCGGCAGCGATGGCGACGTCAGGTTGGGCCTCTGCCGCAGGGTTCGGCGGCGGGTGAGACGCCGCAACGGTGGTGTTGTTGCTGCCAGCTGCCGGAGTGCTCTGGTTAACAGCCGGAGGTTGAGGCTGTTTCTTTTGCTTCTTGCGGGTTGCAGGCTTCGGCTTGGGCTGCTCTTGCGGAGGGGGAGGCGGCTGGGGCGCCGGTTGCGGGGGTGGCGGAGCGGCTTCGGAAATCTCGTCAGGGAGAGGAACCGCCACCGTGTCGGCCGGAGCCTTCGCCTGCGGCGGCAGATGGGGTTTCTTCTTGGCACATCCCGCCAGCGCAAGCAGAACGATCACCAGGCTCGAAATGGCGAATTGGCGGCCAAAGGTCATGGAGCTTCACAACATCAGCGTGGCGCTACCCTGCAAGCTAAAGTCGCAAAAAGCAAGGTAAATCTACTCTCATGATAAACACACTGGTTAAAAAACGCAGTGACGATCGTCGCATCGCCGGAAAGAATGTTCGCTTCAGGTCCGCGTTATAACCTCCGCGGTTGCGTGCTCCTTGGCCTCAGCCAGGGGGAGCACCAGACGAAATGTAGTGCCCTGGCCCATCTCGGTGACAAAGTCGAGCGCTCCGTTGTGCAACTGAAGCACGCGATAGCTCATGGCCAGGCCAATGCCGCTGCCCGTCTTCTTGGTGGTGAAATACAGGTTGAAAATCTTGTCGCGCACATCCGGCGGGATGCCGCCTCCCTGATCGCGCACTTCGATGGCGGCAGCCATCTCTACCTGCCGGGCGACGATCTTTAGAACACCCCCGTTATGCATAGCCTGTACGCCATTCAGCACGACGTTGAGCACGGCCTGTTTGATCAGGTCGGCGTCGGCCCTGACCGGAAGTGGCACGCTGGCCAGCTGGGTTTCGACTTTCACTCCCTCACGCGCCGCTTCTGGAGAAGCCAGTAAGGCAACGTCTTCGATTAGGCGTCGCAAATCGAATTCCGTCAACCGTAATTCGACAGGACGGTTGAAATCCACCAAGGTCTGCACCACCCGGTCGAGGCGGTGAATCTCGCGGCCAATGATGTCCATGTGGCGGCGGGTGTCGGGATCGACCTCGCGCATCTTCTCGCGCAGCAGTTCCAGGTGAACCACAATGGCGTTGATCGGGTTCTTGACCTCGTGAGCGACGCCGGAGGTAAGCCGCCCAATGGCGGCCAGACGGCGCGAAAGCTCGATCTCATTCTCGATACGGCGCACCGACTCGGCATCGCGCATGGTGAGCAGCGCTCCGATTCGCTCCCCGCGCTCGGCGATGAAATCCAGCGCGATCTGGATGCGGCGCCCGTTCTCGAATTCAATTTCGCGCTGCGGGATGGGCTGGTGAAGCGCGAAGGCATCCAGCACGATGCGGCCCAGTTTGTTGGCGTCGCTGAAAACATCTTCCACTACGTTGCCCAGGATCTCTCCCCGGGGACGGCCCACGAAACGTTCCGCCGAAGCGCTGACCAGCACCACCCGGGTGTCGCGGGTGAACAGCACCAAGCCGTCCTGCAGCGTTCCCATGATCTGGTCGAGATTTTCTTTCAGCGCGCTGAATACTTCTTTCACGTCCCGGATCTGCCGCCCCAGGCGATCGATTTTGGTGTTGACGATTCCGTACTCATCGGTGGCTTTGGGATCAGGCTCAGGCGCGGTGTCGGGAACACCGGCCGTCATCTGATCGAGCCGGCGGCCAATGGCCTCCAGCGGACGCAGGGCAATGTTGGACACGCCCGCGGCCAGAGCGAGCGAGACCAGGATCGCAATGATCGAAAAGGTGAGGGCGCGATTCAGTTGCGGCTGAACTTCGCTCTTGAGGAAAACGGTCGAGATGCCGACCCGGATATCTCCGAATGGCTGGCCTTCGCGCTGCAGCGGAAGATAGACGTTGTAGACCCGGGGCGCGCCGTAGACCACTTCGAGTTGGCCCAGGAAACTGCCGTTGCGCACTTTCAGGAAATCTTCGCGCCGCTCCAGCACAGTGCCATTGGCGGCGGGATCGGTATGTACGATGGCGCGGCCATTGACGTCCACGATAGCCGCGTCTGAGATGGTTGGCGAATAGCCGACCACCGACTTGCAGCAGGGTGTTGAGCCCGGGATCAGTCTTGAGTGCTTCGTTTAATACCGCCTCCACCTGCTTGTGGATCGCTCTCATTGACAAAGGTGCTGCTGAGGTCGACCTGGCTGGCTTGACGAGCGCTTTCCCGTATTTCCTTGGCGACAAAATCGGCGCTGTCATAGGCTTCCGCAGCCCGCTGTCTCACCAGGTGCGACACGTACAGGTACGAGAACACGGCAACCAGCGCAAACACCATGCCGCTGATAGCCAGCACCAGTTTTGTTTTTAAGCGCATTCGGGTCATCGGAGGACACTCATGCCGAGGCGGTTATTGCGGGAATGATATCAGTCCTTTGCAACCGACGGAAAGCGGCGGCTGATTCCCGGCGTTGACCGCCTCAGTGGCGTCCAGGGGTGGAAGTGTCGCAGATACAGTAAATTACCTGCTGTATGGCCCGGCGAGCCATCCGTCCCGGCTTGGGTAGGGAGAGGGTTTTCGATCAGAAACAACGAAACGTTCCGATTACGCGTCTAACCGCATTCGCAGGCTTCCGTCCCGCGCCCAGAGCGAGTAGTGTATTGCCAGGAGAACAAGGTGGCTCAACCCGCAACCGAAGAGAACAAGAAACTGAAGGGCGAGACCGTTACCCAGCTGCGCAGCTTGTCACACGATCTCAGCAACTACATTGAAACCATCATGCAGGCTTCTTATCTTCTGGCTCAGGCAAAACTCGATGACAACAACCAGAAGTGGCTGGAGTTGATCGACAAAGCGTCGCAAGACGCAGCCCGCATCAATCGCGAGATCCGGGAAATCCTGCGCTCTCAAGGTTAAGGTCTTGCCATCGCCGCCCCCGAATCCAGGCGTGGCCGCAATCCATATTTGTCTGAGCGCGAGTTGGAACCGGCAATCGCCCCAACTCGTCGCCTTAATCTGCCCTGGCGGCTTAGGCTGCCATGCGCTTGGGGGACAGCCTCTTCAGCAATTTCACCAGCGGCTTGCCGGCCGGCGGAACCGGGACTTGTCGCGGATGATCTGGGTAGCGTTTACGGGTTTCCCGTAGTGATCTTTGGTCGCATCATCATCGCTGCCCAGCGAGGCTCCGGCGAAAAGACCCTTCGACTGCGAATACGACAGAATGTCGATGTTGGGATCGTTGAAGCCGGCGGTACTGACGCCTGAGGGGCCAGCTTGGGCCGGTAGTCGGTTGCGGTGCTTCCTAACTGCGGCCCCAGACTGGCGATATCCAGCGCGTACATCGCCGGAGCGCTCCAGGATCTGGGGCTCGTTTCCCAATTGCTACATTTTGCCGGCTTTGCTATTGAGCAGGTTAACCAGGGCCTGGCCAGCAGGTGTGGCCGTAACCCCGCCGCCCACGATCTCGCGGGCGCTGACCGTCTTGCCGTAAAGCCGCTGGTTAGCGTCACTGTCAGGGCTGAGCGAGGCGCCATCGAGTGATACGCCAGCGAAAAGTCCCGAAGTCCGGGAATAGGTCAACATGTCAGCAGTACCCGTACTCGCGCTGGCTCCGGAACCGGCCGCTGCGGTCGCGTCGCTGCCGACCTTGACTTTGCCGTCCAGCAGCTTATTCGCCGCCGTTGGTGCCATGACCAGGATGATGTAGTCCTTAGCCGTGCCACCCACTTGAAAACCGGCACTGGCGCCACCGATGCTGTACATGGCGGGCGGTCCCCATTTGCCGGTAAAGTTAGCCCCCTCACGGCAAGTCATCGGACCGCGGCCTCCGGTTCCTCCGATGCCTACGGCGAACTTCTTCACGCTGGGCAGAATGATGATGCATTCAGCCTTCGCAATTGTGCTGGCCGGAACGTCCTTACCGCCGACCATTGCCCGTAATACGGTCTCGGCATTTCTGATGGTCTCCTCGTCTTTCGTATCGCTGGCGCCCCACGCGGGCAGTGCCAACCACACAATCCCTAATACGAGCAGAATAGGTACGGATCTCTTGGCTAACATTTTCATTTTGTTCTCCTATGGTGCTTAATTGTCCGGAATGCTCTTCGGCATGTCCTGCTTATCGAGGACGGTTTTCAGAACGGCGGTCGATTCGGACAAGCGTTTCGACATATTGTTCTGGGTGAAAAGGGGCGGCGCAACTTCAAAGCACACCATCAGTAAAACAATCTTCTTTCAGTAGAACAAATCTCCTTCGTTATCGGAATCCCTTGGTTGACCCGCCATAAAACTTTAAAACAGTGGGCACCATTTCCACAACCGGAAAGGTGGCTGCCGCTCATGGCATGAATTGTAGGTTGCGTTCTCTTTCCCGACAAATTACACGCCCTAACCAGGAAGGGCGCGCCTGTGTCCGAAAAGCGATTGCCCGCCATGAGGTTCAGGAAACAAGTTTCGCGGCCATCGTTATGGTGGCATTCAGTACGCGAGATACCGGGCATCCCTTTTCGGCGTTTTGCGCCGCTTCATTGAATTTCGCCGGGTCAGCGCCCGGGATTTTCGCGGTCACGTCGAGGTGTACCGCAGTAATGCTGAAGCCGGCGTCGGTTTTGTCCAGGGTGAGCGTGGCATTCGTGTCGATGCTGTCGGCTGTCATGCCCGCGTTTCCCAGTTGAGCAGAAAGCGCCATCGTGAAACAACCGGCATGCGCCGCCGCAATCAGTTCCTCCGGATTGGTTCCTACACCATTTTCAAAACGCGTGCTGAATGAGTACTGGGTCTGGTTCAGCACTCCACTTTGGGTGGATACTGTTCCCTTGCCATCTTTCAGCCCACCCGACCAGTGGGCGCTGGCTTTGCGTTGCATAACGTCCTCCGAAAATAAAACTTATTTCTCTTTAACGTTACAGGAACGTGGTAAAACGCGGGTGAAAATCTTGCCCGGCGGGCCCCAGTCAAAGATGAAGAAAACCCCATCCGTTCTGGTCATGAGTTTGCTCCTAATAGAAATCAGAGCAGCTCAAAAAGTACCCACAGCTAGGACAGACCAGCTTGCAATGCTGCTCCCGCAGCACTTGGGAGCAGTTGGGACAAACTTGCAGGCTGAGCCTGGCCCGAGGGCGTGCGGTGTCGGTAGGTTTACGGTTTCGCGCGACATCCGTGGGAACTAAGTCATCCGTCATTGTCGGTTGGCACTAATGTTGTGCCCTGCTCAGGATAGACGAAATGTCAGGCCAGTAACCATAGAAAAGCAATGGACCAGTGGCAGAAACGAGTCCGGCCGACTCCCCCAAAAGTACATGTACCTTCGTAAATATACCGTGGAAAATTCTCTAGAATTTTGTAAACCAGTCTCTATAATGCCATACGGGGCAGTTCATTCCCCGCATCGAAGCAGCGGGGGAAGAACCTCCGGGGAGATTTTTTGAGAGGGTATAGCCCCAAGGGGTAAGTTGAAGTAGATATGTTTACTACTTAGTAACCATACTTAAGCATGACTTAATGTCGTCAAAATACGCTCTTTGGTGTTATCGGTTGGTTAGCAGTCTTGGCCAGAAAGTGTTGACAGTTTGGCTTGGCCACCCCGGAGCAACGTCCAGAAGTTACGATGATCTGCCCCAGGGCAGGAACCAAAATTTGCGAAGTAAGAGCCGGAATTTAGGAGGTTGTAAAACCCATGAAGAAGATAACGATCGCCGCCCTCGCAGCCCTCATGCTAGCCGGAGCGCTAAGCGCTGCTAGCGATGCAACCTCCATCATTTCGTCGAATTCCGTCGCAGTTATAGGCGAAGGGGCGCCCTTCCCGATCCCCACGGTGTTGTCCTCGACTATCTCGAACAACGATTCCACTTCAGTGGGTACCCAATTCTAGAAAATTACGGTCGTCAACGACCGAGGAGAACCTTCGATGAAGAACATTTTGATTGTTACCTTTGCTACCTGCGTTCTCGCTAGCGTAGCTTGCGCCGCCACAAGTTCATCGTCAGCCGCCGCTGTCGCTCCCTCCAATCAGCAGCAAGTTTCCGCGCAGCTTTGCGGCTCGTCACCTTGCCAATCAAACCAAGTTGCGCTGTCTGGCAGCGAAGGCTCGCCTATGCCCGTCTGCCAGCCCGGTCATCAGTGCAATGACGATCTTCGCCTGACTGCCAGCGAAGGCTCGCCTATGCCCGTCTGCCAGCCCGGTCATCAGTGCAATGACGATCTTCGCCTGACCGCCAGCGAAGGCTCGCCTATGCCCGTCTGCCAGCCCGGACATCAGTGCAATGACGATCTCCGCCTCACCGCCAGCGAAGGCTCGCCTATGCCCGTCTGCCAGCCCGGCCATCAGTGCAATGACGATCTTCGCCTGACCGCCAGCGAAGGCTCGCCTATGCCCGTCTGCCAGCCCGGACATCAGTGCAACGACGATCTCCGCCTGACCGCCAGTGAAGGTTCGCCCATGCCCGTCTGCCAGCCCGGTCATCAGTGCAATGACGATCTCCGCCTGACCGCCAGCGAAGGTTCGCCCATGCCCGTCTGCCAGCCCGGTCATCAGTGCAATGACGATCTCCGCCTGACTGCCAGCGAAGGCTCACCTATGCCCGTCTGCCAGCCCGGACATCAGTGCAACGACGATCTCCGCCTGACCGCCAGCGAAGGCTCGCCCATGCCCGTCTGCCAGCCCGGTCATCAGTGCAATGACGATCTCCGCCTGACCGCCAGCGAAGGCTCGCCCATGCCCGTCTGCCAGCCCGGTCACCAGTGCAATGACGATCTCCGCCTGACTGCCAGTGAAGGTTCGCCCATGCCCGTCTGCCAGCCCGGCCACCAGTGCAATGACGATCTCCGCCTGACCGCCAGCGAAGGTTCGCCTATGCCCGTCTGCCAGCCCGGCCATCAGTGCAATGACGATCTCCGCCTCACCGCCAGCGAAGGCTCGCCTATGCCCGTCTGCCAGCCCGGCCATCAGTGCAATGACGATCTCCGCCTCACCGCCAGCGAAGGCTCGCCTATGCCCGTCTGCCAGCCTGGTCACCAGTGCAATGACGATCTGCGCTTTACTGCCAGCGAAGGCTTGCAGGAGAAGCTCGTGATGGCCCTTTAGTCGGAAGTTCCCGAGGCGGGACGTCGCTTAAGTGTTGTGTCATAAGGGAGTAATCGTAACCAGGTTACTCGATGTTTTAAAAAGATCTTGCTTGTGTTGCGCTGACTTCGCGGATATGCTTTACATGAAGTCATGCATCTACGTCTGACAGACTACGTGCTGTGGATTACATCGCCGCTCTTGCAGCTAGGCGTGTTGATTGCCATGGCAAGGCGTGGATTTCACCGGGACTACCCTTACTTCTTCAACTACACGATTCTTCAAGTAGTGAGTGTTCCGGTCTTGGCCTTTATCTACCCACGTTCCTACTCACTCTACTTCTACGCGTATTACTTCAACATCGCGCTTAGCGTTCTGCTGTCGTTTGCCGTCTTACAGGAAATTTTCAAAGACGCCTTCCGTCCCTATGAGGCGCTGCGAGATCTAAGCGTCATTCTGTTCCGCTGGTCTGCCTTGGTGGTCTTACTGGTCGGAGTGATGTGGGCCATCAACAGTGCCCGCAAGACCGATGACGGCGCGATTATCACGACTATCCTGCTGGCTGAGCGCAGTGTTCGCCTGATGCAGTGCGGCCTGGTGTTCTTCCTACTGCTTTTCAGCGAGTACCTGGGCATTTCAAGGCGCAGTCTGCTGTTCGGTATTTCTCTGGGATTCGGTTTGTTCGGGGCAATTAACATGCTCGTCGCCACTCTCATGTCGTCTCACCCCCATGGAGTCCTCCGCCAGTCGACGTTGCGCCATATCAACAGCGAGGCCTACATGGTAGCGGTGGCGATCTGGCTGGGTTACACGCTGGTCGCGGCTCCCTCGAAGAGCAAAGTCGCAGAAGTGGCCTTGGCACGCTCGAAAGATATGGACATGGCCTTACAGGATGCTCGCGTGCAGCCCATTGCCGATAGCCTGCTGGATACCATGGACCGTACAGTTGAGCGGTTGCTTTATCCGCGCGAGGAATCGAAAGTCAACATGTCAGCCGGACACGATTAGCTCCCAATTCCGGTTCGAACCTTCTTCCTTTCCCCTATTCCGTTTGTAAGATCACTTCTGTCTGGTTACACCGGAGTTTTCGTCTTTCTTGCTGGGCTGAAAAAAGGCAACTCGCGTACCTTGGCTGCCACCTTGTACCGCACCGCCTCGACCGTCATCTCGATGTGAAGCCTGGTGCCCGGCTGGGCATGCCGCGGACTAACGCTGGCCAGTGCAATCAACTGCTTCAAGAGAGGCGACCACGTGGTTGAGGTCGCTTTACCAATTTGGTCGTGGCCCTTATACACCGGCACGTGAACGCGGGAAGCCGTGGCCGGCGTCTGCGGAGCCAGTCCCTTCCGCTCAAACAGGGCTTCCACCTCGTTCCAGTCGACTTCCAGACCTACCAACAGGCGCTTCGGTCCGATCTGCTTCTCCTTCCGTAGCGCATCGCGGCCGATGAAGTTTTCCTTTTCGTAGTGCACCAGCTTGGCCAGCCCAACTTCAGCGGGGGTGTACTTCTGCGAGGCGATAAGCGCCTTCTTGCTGCTGATGTAATCCACGTCGGCGAGAATCAGTCCGGCCTCGATGCGGGCGACATCCAGTGCCAGCATCCCGGTGGGATGAATGTCGAAGCCCCGGCCAGCCTCCATCAGCGCGTCCCAAACCTTCACCGCGTCCTGCCAGGGAATCCAGATCTCATATCCCAGATCGCCGGTATAACCAGTGCGTGAAATATCGACCGGCACGCCGCCGATCTTGCCGCTGGTCTTGCGAAAATATTTCAGGTTCGTGATGTCGGCTTCGGCGACGCTCTTCAGCAGTTTGCCCGACGTGGGTCCCTGCAAAGCGAGTGCGGCAATCTGCTCGGTGATGTCTTCGATCTGAACCTCGAATCCGATGGAGTTCTGCCGAAACCAGCGCAGGTTGGGATCGGCGGCGGTCCAGCGATAACGGTTCTCTTCCAGCCGGGTGATGGTGCCGTCGTCGATGATCTTGCCTTCTTCATCGCACCAGCAGCAGTAGATGACCTGGTCGACGGCCACTTTGTTGATCTCGCGCGCGATGATCCGGTTCACGAAGCGCGTGGCATCGCGGCCGGTAATCATGTACTTGTAGAGCGGGGTCACATCGATCAGCGCCGCCGCATTGCGGATGGCATTGTACTCGTGCTCGTGATGGGTCTCGTAGACGCTGACCGCGTAGAAGCCTGACCATTCTCGGTAATTCAGGCTCTGGCAAAGGGGAAAAGTTCTTTCGTGGACCGCGGTTCCGATGGGCACGATAACTCCTCGCTGACTACGACGTGGGCGGATTATACCCAGTGCGCGAACCGGGCGGCAATTCTCTGTTGCCCGCGCGACGAAGCAAGTCCGGTTCGCATGAGGTTGGGAAGAACGCAGCGACAAATCGGCGGCCAGCCTTTAGAATGTGGCCCACTGCTCGATCAACCCGCTGGCGCAGATTGGGCGTCGGCCGTTACCGTGGCAGTCGAATCTAGCCTCAGGAAAACATGATCGCGAAAGCCTCAGCGCAATACGACGCCATCGTCATTGGTGGTGGACACAACGGCTTGGTCAATGCCGCCTATCTGGCTCGGGCCGGCAAGAAAGTTCTGGTGCTCGAGCGCCGGCACCTGGTGGGCGGCGCCGCGGTCACCGAAGAGATTATCCCTGGCTTCAAGTTCTCGGTGTGTTCGTACGTGGTCTCGCTGCTGCGGCCTGAGATCATCCGCGATCTCGATCTGCCGCGCCATGGTCTCGAGATTCTCCCCCTCGACGGCACATTCACGCCCATGCCCAACGGCGATTACCTGTGGCGGGTGAACGATCATGGCCAGACCATTCGCGAGCTGCGCCGCCACTCCAAGCTTCGATGCCGAGGCCTACGAAGAATTCGGCAAAGCCATGCTGCAGATGTGCCGCTTCGTAAAGCCGATCCTGGCGATGGTGCCGCCCGATCCGACCACCCTGAATCCGAAAGATCTGCATGAAGCTGCTCTTCCTCGGACGCCGCTTCAAGGATCTCAGCGGCGAGGACAAGTACAACCAGGTGCAGCTGATGACCATGAGCGCGATCGATTTTCTGGACCAGTGGTTCGAGACCGATGTGCTGAAAGCCACCATGTCGGCCTCGGGAATCATCGGCACGTTTCTTGGGGTGCGCTCGCCGGGCACTGCCTACGTCCTGCTGCATCACTACATGGGCGAGATCGACGGCGCCTTCCGCGCCTGGGGCTTCGCGCGCGGCGGTACCGGAGCGATTTCCAACGCCATCGCCGATGCGGCGCGCGAAGCTCGGGGTCGAGATCAAGACCCAGACCGCGATCGCGCAGATTCTGGTTCGCGATGGAAAAGCTGTCGGAGTGGCCACCACCGCGCGGCGACGAATATTTCGCGCCCGTGATCTCGTCGAGCGTCGATCCGAATCTGACCTTCCTCAAGATGATCGAGCCCAAGCACCTGAGCGACGACTTTCGCGATGAGGTGAAGCGCTACAAGTTCCGCGGCTCATCGGGGAAGGTGAACCTGGCACTGGATGCTTTGCCGAATTTCACCTGCCTGCCGGGCGAGGGACATCACCTGCGCGGAGCCATTTCCATCTCGCCGAGCGTGGACTACATGGAGCGAGCCTACGACGATGCCAAATATGGCGATTATTCGCGGCGGCCCTACATCGACATGGTGATTCCCAGCCTCACCGATCCGTCGGTTGCGCCGCCGGGCAAGCATGTGATGTCGTGCTTCGTGCAGTACGCTCCCTACAAGTTGAAAGAGGGCAATTGGGACGAGAAGCGCGAAGCCTTCGGCGATAACGTCATCAACACCATCGCCGAATATGCTCCCAACCTTAAGAGCATCATCGTCGGGCGCCAGGTAGTAACTCCGCTTGATCTGGAACGCGAGTGGGGATTGACCGAAGGCAATATCTTCCAGGGTGAGCTATCGCTCGAGCAGCTGTTTTTCCTGCGTCCGGTGCCGGGCTGGGCGCAATACAAAACTCCAATCAAGAACCTGTGGATGTGCGGTTCGGCAACTCACCCCGGAGGCGGCATCATGGGTGCTCCGGGCCGTTTGGCTGCGCTGGAGATCCTGAAGCAAGCGAAGGGGACCAGCTAGCCTATGTCCGAAACTCGCGACGTCATCATCGTCGGTGCTGGACACAACGGGCTGATCACCGCATTTTATCTCGCCAAAGCCGGCTTCAAGCCGCTGGTCGTGGAACGTCAACCCACCGTCGGTGGGTGCGCCATCACTGCGGAATTCCATCCTGGATTTCGTTGCTCCCGCCTCTCCCACGGAGTGGGACCTCTAAGGTCTGACATTGTGGCAGACATGAATCTGCTACGGCACGGGTTGAAGATCTACTCTCCCACGATTCGGGTGCTGTCCCTTGCGCCCGCCGGCCCTCTCGCTCTCTATAGCGATACCGCGCGAGCCCAGCAGCAGATTGCCCAGCTCTCGCAGAAGGACGCGGACAGCTACGCACGAGTTTCAGGGCTCGCTCAATCGGATTGCAGAAGTCGCCAATTTGCTGATGGCCATGACGCCTCCCGATCTGGAGGATCCCGCGTCCGGCAATGTTTGGGAGCTTCTGAAGACCGGCCGCAAGATTCGTGGCCTGGGCGAAAAGGATCTGTATCGCGTGCTGCGCTGGGGGCCGATGGCAGTAGCAGACCTGGTAGCCGAGTGGTTCGAGACCGATCTGCTTCGCGGCACGATTGCCGCTCAAGGAATCTTCGGAACCTTCCTCGGGCCCTGGTCCGCTGGCTCTAGCGCAACCCTCTTGCTGCGCCTATGCGCCGACGGCAACCTGGCTGGCCCGGCATCCTACATTGCGGGAGGAACTGGCGCGCTTACCGCGGCCATGGCCGCAGCGGCAACCGAGGCAGGTGCCGAGATTCGTACTTCGTGCGAAGTCAGCAGCGTCAAAGTCAAAGACGGCGCCGTGGCTGGGATTGTCCTGGCAAATGGGGATGAGATTGCCGCCCACGCCGTGATCTCCAATGCCGATCCCAAGCACACGCTACTGGGATTGGTCGAGCCGCAGCATCTGCAGCCCAGCTTCCTGCAAAGACTGCAGCACTATCGAATGCACGGCACGGTCGCCAAGGTCAATCTGGCGCTCAATGGACTACCGAAGTTCAAAGGCGTAGGTGGCGATGCCACCGCGCTGCTGTCCGGCAGAATTCAGATTTCGCCCGAAATCGACTACCTGGAACGGGCTTTCGATGCGTCTAAGTACGGCGAGTTCTCCCCGCATCCCTACATCGAGGCCACGATTCCCACACTGTGGGATAGCTCGCTGGCTCCTGCGGGCAAGCACGTGATGTCGGTCTACATGCAATATGCGCCGTACCAGCTGAGAAATGCCGATTGGGATTCGCAGCGTGACCCTCTCGGCGACACCGTCGTCAATACTCTGGCGGACTACGCGCCCGATCTGCCCTCGCTCCTCGAAGCCAGAGAGGTCATCACCCCCAAAGATCTGGAGCAAACGTATGGTCTGACCGGCGGACACATTTTTCACGGCGAGCTGGCGCTGGATCAGTTGTTCACCATGCGTCCGCTGTTGGATTGGGCCCAGTACCGCACCCCCGTCAAGAACCTGTATTTATGCGGGTCCGGCACGCATCCTGGGATCGGGCTGACCGGAGGCTCAGGAGCTAACGCCGCCCGCGAAATCCTGAAGGATTTGCGCAAGTCCAAGCGTTCGACCAGCAATCAGTAATGCAGAGGGTCAGCAGATCCCCGGCGACAGAAGCTGGCTCGTGATAACAGGGAATCAAACGACTGGCCGCGACGCAGCTCCGACTAACGCGCGCCGCCCTTATCAGCTCCGGTCAGGTTTTTGGCCAATCCAGGGTCTTATTGCAATTTCACAGTGGCTGTATGCGCTTGAAGGGGCCCGCCTTCAGGCGTGCCGAAAAGCTAGGTGCAAGACATCGGCTTTAGCCGCTGAGGGGCGTCCCTCAGGGCCTAAAGGCCGAGCTCGTGTAGCACCGATCGGCGCGGCTGAAGCCGTGCCCTTTCAAGGCGGTTACAGCAGCCCAGAAAATGCTTTAGGCAATGTGCTTCAACTCCGGACGACGCCACGACAATACTTCGGGAGTGGACTGTCTCAGGATCTCGCGTACCTGTAAGGCTCGCAGGGCGTAGGTGTGTTCCTGGAGGGCGCGCCGGCGCATCGCGCCGCCGATTTCGCGCGCCAGTTTTCTGTCGACCGTCCGCAGCAGGTCCGCGATCTCGTCAGCATCGTGCGCCACCAGAATCTGGCACCCCGGTTCAAAAAATGTCTCGATGCCTTCCCAAGGATCAGTGATCAAGCAGGCGGCGGCGCCCGCCGCTTCAAAGATGCATTTTGAGGGCGAGAAACCTGCCGTCGAGTCGTGAGTGAGATTCAGAACCATTCGTGCCGAACAATTCAGCCGGTTGTGATCGCCGCCGCCGATGCGTCCCAGGCAGCGCACGTTCCGGGGGAGTGATTCGCTGTCCCATCCTTCGCCCGCCAGGGCGAAGGTGAATTCCGGCGCCCGTTCCGCCGCCGCGACAAAGAACTCTTGCACCCGTCGCTCGCAGACCGGCAGGCGATCCCCGATGAAGAGCAAATCCCATGTCGGCCCAGAACCGATCGGCACGGGATAGTGGGTTGTCGAATCCAGAGCGTTGTAGATAGGATGGCAAACTCGTGCGCCCAGCTTTTCATAGCGTTCGATCAGTCGCGGGCCGCCTGCATTCGTAAAGATGTAGTCGTACCCCGGGATCAGCGTGCGGAAGGGATGCAAGACGTCGCCCTCAACCGCCATCAACGTGGCTGGCGCGTCCATGTCCCAGAAGGCCACCTGCGTGTTCGCCGACTTGCAGTCCAGTACGCGCTGGTTCAGCGGTTCTTCATCCTCCCCGACGCCGCCATGCTTGATCACCAAGTCCGCTTCGCAAGCCCGCTTGAACATAGCCGGCAGGTCATAGGGCGAATCGTAAACCATCAACTCGACGTAGTCGTAATCTCGATTGTCGCGATGCTCCTGCCAGGGATACGGATCGGGCTGAGCGAACGTAATTTGAAATCCAAAGTCTGCCAGGTTCTTATAAATGCCACGGTAATAATCGACTGCATGATTCCAATTGGATGAAGTTAAGCTGGATCCGAAAACAAAGAGTTTCATCGACTGAGGCCCTCGCAGATGCCGACCAGTTGCGCTGCGCGGTGGGCGCAGGTGTGGCTGCGCAAAATGGTTTCTCTGCCGTTGGCGCCGATCTGGCGGCGCGCCGATTCATCGCGAAGCAGGCGCTGGATCTTGGTTTTCATCTCCGCTCCCGAGTTGACAAGGATGTAGTCTTCCCCGATGCGAAATAATTCCTCCTCGTCGTGCCAGCCGGCGCACAGGAGAGGTGAACCGCAGGCCAGCGCTTCAAACATTCGGATGGAAGGAATGCCACGGGTCTCACCGCTGTATGGACGCTCCGGCAGGTGCAAGGAGAGCGCGCTGCGCGCGTAAACTTCCGGAGTCATCAAGTTTGGCAGATAACCACGATATTCCACGCCCGCTTCCGACAAGACCTGCAATTCCTGCTCGCAGTAGTACGCCCCACGAAACGCAGCTGGCCAGTTGCGCAACTCTGCAACTGACTCGATCAGGTATTCCATCCACTCATCAGCCCATCCCTCGCCCATGCCGCCTCCCACCAGCAGCAAATCGATTTCATGCGGGGCGCCGCGGGGACGAAAATGACTAACGTCGGCAGCTTCGTGAAATGTCCACGACCGAGGCACGCCAAAACCGTCGGCATAAATGCGCCGGATCGGTTCAGCGAAGGCCAGCACGCCGTCGAAAAACTGAAGGTGGATGCGCAGCATCTCGCCGGCGTGGGTAAGAGCGCGACAGCCGGTGTCGTGCAGCAGACAGAGAAAACCAAGTTCAGGCTTCAGTGAAAGAATTGCGTTAGCTACTTCTGGACTATTCCGTTCATGAACGATTACGACATCGGCACCACGCAATTCCGCCCGTAGGGTCTCCGGCAGGTTCGTGCCCGGCTGGTAGAAGCGCACATCCAGTTCAGGAAACTCGCGGCGAAACTGTTCCACCGCCTGCACCGCCAGGTCACCCTCCTCTTTTACTAGATTGCTCAGCGACCACGAACCCAGTTGCTCATAGCAGCGGACTTCGTGCCCCATCCGCAGCAGCTCCCGCGCCAGGCCACGCAGGAAATGCGCGCTAGGATGATTCCAGTCGGAAACCCAGGAATGCGCGAAGATACGGAACCGGATCGCACTACTCATGCCACCAGCGTCCCTCTCCTGGCCCAGTCTGGTTCAGGTTTCGCTTGTCGTTGTGCTTGGCGGCATTTTCTGGCAGAACCCGTCGTCCCATCGCTGCCGGCCTGACCTCGTTTAGAGGCCGGGCCAACCCCTGGCGTTGCCCTGATGTTATTGTTTCGCAACCACTTGGCTGCCGCCCCGGAACTTGCTGCCACCGGTTGTCGTATTCCTGTCCGGAAGCGGACGCTACGGTCCGAGGGCGGACAGGCCGGCCGAATCTCTGGCCCTAAGTTGCTGACAAATCAAGCGGCAACTTGGCCACAGCGTTGCAATTGTTCTACCCGGACGAATCTCCGTCGCGTCCACACTTCGAGGCTGCCGGAAACGAAATGCTGCAAGATCTTCGCTACGCGTTGCGTCAACTCCGCAAGTCACCGGCCTTCGCTGCGGTGGCCGTGCTCACGCTGGCATTAGGAATCGGCGCTAATACCGCCATCTTCACGCTGCTGGACCAGGCATTGCTGCGCAGCTTGCCGGTGAGCCATCCGGAGCAGTTGGTGCGGTTGCGCTATGAAGGATCCAACAGCGGAAGCATGTCAGCCTTCGGCGGCGACGATAAAGACTACTTCTCCTATCCCATGTACCGTGACCTGCGCGACAAGAATCAGGTCTTCTCGGGCATGTTGGCCAATGACGAACTGCAGTCGGTGGGCGTGCAGTGGAAAGGCCGTTCGGAGCTGGTGCAGGGCGAACTGGTAAGCGGCAACTACTTCGACTTGCTGAGCGTGCGCCCGGCGTTGGGCAGGTTGCTGCTCTCGGCGGACGATGCCGCGCAGAACGGCAATCCGGTCGTGGTGTTGAGCTTTAATTACTGGAAGTCAGGGTTTGGTTCCGACCCTCGGGTGATCAATCAGGTCCTGTACATCAACGGGCACCCCTTCACCATCGTAGGTGTCGCCGACCCGAACTTCCACAGCGTGATTGCCGGCTTCACCCCGAAGCTGTTTGTCCCCATGACGACCAAGCCGATCGTGATGCCCGGCTTCAATGATCTGGAGGACCGGCGCTCCTCATGGGCCAATATCGTGGCGCGCCTGAAGCCGGGGGTAAGCCGCCAGCAAGCCGAAGCCGCGATGACGCCGCTTTGGCGATCGATAAGGGCCAGCGAGCTGCCGCAGATCAAGCACGGCAGCGACCTGTTCCGCAAACATTTTGTTGCAGAGTCGAAGCTGCAATTGATGGATGAGAGCCGTGGCTTCTCGCCGCTGCGCAGTCAGATCGAAGCGCCTTTGCTGGTGGTGATGGGGATGGTCGGCCTGGTGCTTCTGATGGCATGCGTCAACGTGTCCAGCCTGCTGCTGGTGCGCGCCGCGTCGCGCGTGAAAGAGATGTCGGTGCGCTACGCCATGGGCGCCTCGAGCTGGCAGATCATCCGGCAACTGCTGATGGAAGGGCTCTTGCTCGGACTGCTGGGCGGGGCTGTCGGTTTTCTATTCGCGCCCGCCGTCTCAGCCTTCCTGGCCCAGAGAATTGCCGGTGACACGGCGACCGAACTGCCGCTTTCCCCGCATCCTGACCTGCGAATTCTGCTGTTCAACTTTGGCCTGGCATTTGCGGTAAGCCTCCTGTTCAGCCTGGCGCCGGCGTTACGCTTCCTTCATCCCGACCTGGTCAATTCGCTGAAGCAGCAGGCGGCTACCGGATCAAGCCAGCATCTGCGTTTGCGCCGCCTCTCGGTTGCGGTGCAGATCGGCCTGAGCTTGCTGCTGATCATCGGCGCCGGCTTGTTTGTGCAGACGCTGCACAACCTGCGCTCGCTCAACGTGGGCTTCACCACCGATCACCTGGTGACCTTCGCCATCGACCCAACTCTGGCGGGTTACGATGCTAAACAATCGATACCCGTGCAGAAACATCTGCTCGAAGTTTTGGCAGCTCAACCGGGAGTGCGCGCCGTCGGCGGCACCGACAATCCGGAACTGGCCGACAACGGTGAGCGCAGCGACTTCTCCATCGCGGGATACACGTTGAAGTCGGATGAAGACATCCATGTCGAGGTGTCGGGGATCACTGCGCAATATTTCTCGGCGCTGAACATACCTTTGTTGGCAGGGCGCGTCTTCAACGATCAAGATCTCGTCGGTAAACCGAAAGTGGCGATTGTGAATGCCAGTTTCGCGAACCGCTATTTCGGCAGTCCCAAAAATGCCATCGGGCGCAGGATCGGCCCCGGTCCGCCTCCGTCCAGCCCCACTGAAATCGAGATCGTCGGTGTGGTGGGCGATGCCCGCCATCGCGACATGCGGACCGAGGCCCAGGCAACCGTCTACTCTCCATACTTCAACGGAAAAGACGAATTCGGCTTCATGCAGTTCTACGTGCGCACCTGGCAGGCTCCCGAGGCGGCGGAACTTGATCTGCGACGTGCCGTGCAGCAGGTCGACTCCAAACTGGTGATCGATACCATGCGCACCATGGATGAGCAGATTGCCGACAACATTTCCAACGACCGGCTGGTAGCGATGCTGGCGGTGAGCTTCGGCATCGTGGCAACCCTGCTGGCTGCGATCGGACTGTACGGCGTGCTGGCTTTCGTCACCGAACAGCGCACTCGGGAAATCGGCATCCGCATGGCTTTGGGCGCGCGCCTGGGATCGGTAGTCCGACTGGTGGTTTCCGATGTGTTGTGGCTGGCCGGAATCAGCATCGTGATCACCTTGCCGATTGCGATTTTGCTCTCGCGCCTGGTACGCAGCCAGCTTTACAACGTCAGCCCTGCCGATCCGCTGGTCCTGGTCGCGGGAGTCGTGCTCATCGCCTTGGTCGTAGCATTGGCGGCAGTGGTCCCGGCGCGGCGGGCGGCCTCGGTCAATCCCATGCAAGCGTTGCGAACGGAGTAAGCAGAAAGCGATGCACTGGATCACGCAGGATCTTGGTTACGGAATGCGGCAGCTGCGCAAGTCGCCAGGCTTTGCGCTGGTCGCTGTGCTCACGCTGGCGCTGGGCATCGGAGCCAACACGGCTGTGTTCAGCGTAGTCGACACTGTGCTGCTCAGGCCGCTGCCCTACCACGAGCCTGACCGCCTCATGCTGATTTCGGAAACGGAATCGGTTGCCCCTAACGACCAGCTCGGGGTAGCGGCCCAGGAGTATCTCGACTATCGCGATCAGAACCGGTCGTTCTCCAGCGTGGCCGCCTTCGAGAGCGATGGTTTCAACCTGACGGGCGAAGGCGAGCCCTTACGGATTCATGCGGCGCGCATGTCGGCCTCAGCCTTCCCCACGCTGGGCGTCTGGCCCATGATGGGGCGCGCCTTCACCGGCGAAGAAGATCGCTCGGGCTCTGACAATGTGGTAGAGCTTTCCTACTCGCTGTGGCAGCACCAATACCATGGCGATCCGGGCATTCTCGGAAGGACCATCAAGCTGGATGAGAAGCCCTACACCGTAATCGGCGTGATGCCGCCGTCGTTTCACTTCCCCTTCGACGGCAAGCCATTTTCTGAGATGGCAGACCTGTGGCTGCCCATCGGGTTCTCGCCCGAGGTTCTGGCTCCGCAGAATCGCGTCATGGAGTTCGGCGTGGGATTCATCGGCCGCCTGAAGCCGGGCGTGACGCGCGAGCAGATGCAGCAGGATGTGCAGCACATCGCAGCCACCTTCGAGCAAGCGCATCCTGACAGTTATCCCGCAACTGGCCGGGTCACGCCGCGCGTCTACGCTTTCGCCGCGCACACCGTGGAGAGGGCGCGTTCCCTGCTGTGGCTGCTTTCCGCGGCAGTAATCTGCGTGTTGCTGATCGCCTGCGCGAATGTCGCCAATCTGCTGCTGGCTCGGGCCAACGCTCGCGGCCGCGAGATGGCGATTCGCAGCGCCGTCGGCGCACGCCGCACCACCTTGCTGCGGCAATGTCTGGTGGAAAGTTCTCTGCTCTCTCTGCTGGGTGGGTGCGCGGGGATCGCGCTGGCGCTGGTCTCAGTTGCTGGGTTGCGCAACTTTGGACCGGCCAGCGTTCCCCGCCTCCATGAAATAACCATTCATCCGCTGGCCTTGCTGTTCACCCTCGGGTTGTCGGTGGTGACTACCGTTCTGTTCGGATTCATGCCGGCCTGGCGCCTGTCGCACGTTTCGCCGCAATCGTTCCTGAAGGATTCGGCGCAAACCGGGAGCTCCCGCAGCAGCCTGCGTCTGCAAAATGCCGTAGCCATCGGCGAGATCGCGCTGGCGCTGGTGCTGCTAATCGGTGGCAGCTTGTTGATTCGCAGCTTCCAGCGCGTGCTCAACACCCCACTCGGGTTCGATCCCAAAGATGCATTCGTCGTGCGCACGATTTTCGACACCCAGCGCTACCCCGATCCAGTAAAGCGCATGGCAGTGCAGAAAGAGTTATTATCGCGGCTGTCGCGCCTACCCGGAGTTACCACGGTTGCCGCCGCCAGCCATCTTCCTTTGAGCGATGAGCGGGGTATCGGCTTCCATCTGGAACATGCCGCGCCCGACGACTTCCATTTCGCGCAAAATTCTCTGGTCACGCCCGGATATTTTCGCGCCATGGGTATCAGCCTGCGTGAAGGGCGCGATTTCAGCGAGCACGACAGCCCGCAGTCGCCGCTGGTCGCCATCATCAGCCAGGCCATGGCGCGCGAATACTTCCCCGGCCAGGACCCGGTAGGCCAGCGTTTCACCTGGGGCGATCGCGGTCTGTTCACCATCATCGGCGTGGCGGAAGACGTTCACATCTCCGCGCTCGATGCCGATCCGCCGGCCATGATCTACCAACCGATGTTCCAGATGCAGACCTGGACTGCCGGGCATACCGCGTTCCTGCTGCGCACCGACCGGGCCGGACAGGATTTGTTCAACGAAGTGCAGCAGCAGGTGTGGTCAATCGATAAAGATCTTCCGCTATACAACAGCACCACGCTGGCGACACTGGTCTCCGATTCGCTGGCCCAGCGGCGCTTCACCATGATGTTGCTGGCAGCGTTTTCGGCGGTCGCGCTGTTGCTGGCGGCGATTGGATTATTCGGCGTGATTTCGTATCTGGTCTCGCAGCACCAGCGCGACATGGCGCTGCGCATGGCTCTGGGCGCCGATCGCGGCGATATCCATCGCATGGTGCTGGTGCGCGGATTGGTACTCGGTCTGTCCGGCTGTGCGATTGGCTTTGTCCTTTCGGTTGTGGGCTCGCGCCTGCTGACCACCAGTTTGTATCGCGTAAGCCGCTTTGATCCGCTGACCTTGCTGCTGGTTCCCGTTCTGCTGTTGAGCGTGGTGCTGCTCGCCGTGTACGTGCCCGCACGCCGCGCAGCGTCCCTCGATCCCATGCAGGCATTGCGAGCGGAGTAAGGGGCACTTGGCAGTTAGCAGTTAGTAGTTAGCAGTTAGCGGCAGTGCTTTGTCGCCGCTGAGCAGATAGAAAGATTCGGGATTGAGGTTTGGCTAAGTGCCAAATGCTAGTTGCTAGTTGCTTCCGAGGTTTCCCTATGCACACCATTCTGCAGGAATTTCGCTACGCTTTGCGCCAGCTGCGCAAGTCGCCGGGCTTCGCCCTCGTTTCCGTGCTGACGCTGGCTCTGGGCATCGGCGCGAACATCGCCGTGTTCTCGGTCACCAATGCCGTCCTGCTGAATCCCAGCGGCATTCCTCATGCGGATGGACTGGTCGCGCTTCGGGCTCGCTACAATGCCATGCCCGACCTGAGCAACATCAGCATGTCCGCACCCGACTTCAGCGACGCGATCGCCGGCAAAGACATTTTCTCGTCGGGCGCGGTCATGCAGGCCGGCAGCTTCGACTACGCCCGGGCCAACGGCAATCCTGAACTGCTGAATGGCGCCCGAGTTTCCTCCGGCTGGTTCGATACGTTCGATGTCCGTCCTTATCTGGGGCGCGTATTCCGGCCGGAAGAAGACCAGCCGGGCGCCGGAAACGAAGTTGTACTGTCGTATCGCGCCTGGCAGAAGCGCTTCGGTTCCGATCCCGGCATTGTCGGCCAGACGCTGCTGCTCGACGACCAGTCGTATCGCGTGGTGGGAGTGATGGAAGCTTCGTTCAATTGGCCGAACCAAGCCGAGCTATGGGTGCCGATCGCGCTTCCGCTGGCCCGCTATCACGACACCAACTATCGCTATAACGAAAATTTGTTTGCCGTGGCGCGCCTCCGCCCGGGCATGACTCTGAAGCTGGCAAATGCGTATCTCAACCAGAAAGCGGCAGAGAACATCGCCTCCGAGGGCAGCAAGAGTTTCGGTCGCGCCAGCGGCTGGGGCATGTTCTCGATGCCGCTGACCGAGTTCATCGGCGGCAGCCTGCGCAAGCCGCTTACCATGCTGCTGATCGCAGTCGGGATGGTCTTGCTGATCGCCTGCGCCAACATCGCGGGCCTGCAGATCGCGCGGGCTGCGGCGCGGGAGCGCGAACTGGCGGTGCGCGTCGCCTTGGGCGCGCAGCGCGTCCGCCTGCTGCGCCAGGCGGTGGTGGAGAGTATCGTGCTCACAGTCGCCGGGCTCGCGCTGGGCTTTGTGGTGGCGGTAGCCACTGCGCCGCTGTTGCTGCGCTCTCTGCCTACCTTGCTGGGTACGCAGATTCAGCCTTCCTTCCGCGGGCCGGTGCTGATGTTTGTAACCGGCGTTGCAGTGCTGTGCTCGCTGCTGTGCGGGCTGGTTCCGGCGTGGCAGCGCACCCAACCCGGCTGGTTCAACGCGCTACAGGAGGGTGGCCGCTCCGGCACTGGCAGCCTGGCGCATCAGCGGGCGCGCTCATCACTGGTGGTGGCGCAGATCGCTCTCTGCCTGCTGCTGCTGGCCGGGGCGGGATTGCTGCTGAGCAGCCTCAAAGCCCTGGAGCAGGTCGAGACCGGCTTCCAGCCCAGCGGGTTGGTCTCGGCGCGCTTCTCGCTGCCGCAATCAGTGTACGGGCCCGCCACTCCAGTCACTAGCGCCTCTGCCAACAAGGAAGAAGCCGCTAAGCAAGCAGCGGCCGCGCAAGATGCCAGCGACGCCAAAGTGGCGGCGTTTTACAGCGCCTTGGACGAGCGCTTGCACAGCATCCCCGGCGTAAGGAAAGCGGCACTCGCCGACAGTGTTCCCTTTGACAATCAGAACGGCTCCTCCAGCTTCAACATCAAAGGCGTGACGCTTCCCCCCAATGATCCCGGCCCTCATGGAAACGTCCACGTCGTCTCACCGGACTACTTCTCCACCCTGGGCGTGCCGCTGATCAGCGGAAGATCTTTCACCCCTCAGGACCGCAAGGGGACGGAGTTGGTCGCAATCGTCGACACCGTGCTGGCCCGTCAGTACTGGCCTGGCAAGAACCCGGTGGGCGAACACATCGGCTTCGACACCAAGGGCCCGTGGTATACGGTTGTGGGCCTGGTAGGGCACGCTCGCACATCGTCACTGGAGTCGGATACCAATGAGGGTACCTATTACTTTGTAGGCGCGCAGGCACCGCAGTTGTCCACCGCAATCGTGGTGCGCAGTTCGCGCTCCACGGAAGACTTGCAGGGAGACATCGCCGCCGCCGTGCGCTCGGTGGACTCGGGCATTCCTATCTATGACGTGAAGAGCATGGAGCAGCGGGTCGACGAATCGCTGATTGGACGCCGCTTCGTGGTCATGCTGTTGACGACCTTCGCGGGATTGGCATTGCTGCTGGCGGCGCTGGGCCTGTATGGCGTGATCAGCTACTCGGTTCGGCTGCGGACCCGCGAACTGGGAGTACGCATGGCGCTGGGCGCACAGCGCGGCAACGTGCTGCAGATGGTTTTGCTGCAAGGCGTGCGCCTGGCGGCGATTGGCATCGTGTGTGGTTTGCTGGCCGCGATCGCGCTGGGCCGCGTCTTCACCAGCCTGCTCTTCCAAGTGGGAGTGCTGCACGCGATTCCCTGGGCGGTCGCCATCGGCGTGCTGATTGCGGTAGTGTTGCTGGCGAGCTATTTGCCCGCCCGGCGTGCGGCTTCGATTGAACCGATGCAGGCGCTGAGGACGGAGTAGAAGAAGCAACTAGCAACTAGCAACTAGCAACTAGCAACTAGCAACTAGCAACTAGCAACTAGCAACTAGCAACTAGCAAAGAACGAAGTTCTCGTTACAGAGTTGCGCTAAGAGAGAGACTTTAGTTTGGCTGTGGTGCATGGGGGCGCCCGCGCGAATGCGGACCGGCGCGCCCGTCAACGGGATTCGCCGGTGCGAAACGTGGTGTGCCGCCCCAAAACGGGCTCAATCATAAAAATAGTCTACCGAAGGCTTCCGTCCGGGTGAGAACCTGTGCGTCCCTACGGGACTCAGATCAATTCCCCACCTCACTCAGCATTTCGCGGCGGCTCCATGCTGGGCTAAGTTCTTCCGCGCCTGCGGCGCTCGTTTTCTCCGGTTCGCATTGCACCTCCGCAGCGAAAAGTTGTTCTCACACAAACTCATAAGCGCTTAAGCGCCAGCCGCAATCGGTGCAGACCGACTCTTAGTTTTTTTGCTAGTTGCTAATTGCCAGCTGCTAGTTGCTGACTGCCGACCGCGGCTTTCTACACCGTTCTGCGGCCGGTGACCAGGTTGATGATGGCTACAATCACGGCGAGTACCAGCAGGAGATGTATCAGGCCTCCCGCGATGTGGAAACCCCATCCCAGCAGCCACAGAATCAGGAGAATGGCAAAGATTGTCCAGAGCATGAATTCCTCACCCAAGCCAGAGAACCGGCTCTTAGTAAGAACCACAATGCCGCTCCAGAGTTGTATGTGCTTCTGGCCCGGACACCAAACCACCCTCTCTGCAAAAAGCCGGTGGTGTTCCGGACGACTTTTGCGCCGCAGTGGATCGTCCATTCCGGCCCAGCCGGCCGCCAGCCGACGATCATGACCGATGCGTTTGTTTCTCACCGCGACTGCTGGCCACTTTCCGCAGGCTCATCACAAAAACTCCGCGTGGCCAGAGCAGCGTAGATCGATAAAGCGAAACGCCACCTGGGCGGCACAAAATCCTCCTTCAGCTTGCCGCCGGCTCATTCGTTTTACGCGATTTCCAAGCGTGAGCGCATTTTCTCCGCCAGCTCGCGCACCGACTGAATTCTCTCCGCGATGTCGGGAGCCAGCGACTTCTGGCGCAGCGCCAGCTCGGAGTTCAGCAGGATGCCGGTAACCTCGCCCCGCAACTGGTTGCGCAAAACCCGCTCGGCAGTTCGCATTGCCATGGTCTTTTCCTTATCGGCGCGGCGCAATGCCACCTGTACCTCGCGCACTACCCTTTCGCTGCTGTGTAAGGCCAGGTTCACATAAAGCGGGATCGCCATTCCAGCGTGGTTGAGCAGAGTATCGAGAGCGCGAAAGTCGGCTTCCAACAACGACTGATCGATGGCCAGGCCGTCATACTCCGCCGCCTGCAGCTTAGTTAACGCTTGCGGCACGGAGGCCGCCAGATGGGTTTTGTGGCCAGTGCCCTGGTCCAGCGCCGCGGCACATTCTTTTGCCCGGGAAGAGGTGGTTACCAGCAGAATCACAAGTTTCTCCTTTCGCCGCAGCGGGCAGGCACACTTCACCGGTGCCGCCGCCGGGCGCGGTTGGTCAGCCTTAACTGCCATGGCCTGGCCGGTCTTTCTAACTCCCCAATCGGCGCCACCGGGCGCAGCTTGAGGAAGAGCTCAGACCGCCGTGCCGTATTCCTTCAGTTTGCGATACAGGGTGGTTTTGCCGATGCCCAAGCGGCGTGCGGCTTCCAGCTTGTCGCCATCGAGCACTTCGATGGCATGCAGGATGGCCTGCTTCTCCAGTTGGTCCAGCGGCGTGATGACCTTGGGGTCGGAGCTTACATCCTCCGGCTTGGCCTGGGTTTCGAAGGTACGCAGCTGCGTGGGCAGATCGGTTACATGGATGGTGGGCAGCGAGCAGGTGGTGCAGGCGCGTTCAATGCAGTTCTCCAACTCGCGCACGTTGCCCGGCCAGTCGTAGTTGAGCATCAGCCGCAGCGCGTCTTCGCCCACGCTGTGTTGCATTTCGGTAGCGTGGTTGATGCGCTCCAGCACGTTGCCGATCAGCAGCGGGATGTCCTGCTTGCGTTCGCGCAGCGGCGGAATTCTGAGAGTAAGCACATTAAGCCGGAAGTAGAGATCGCGGCGGAAGGTTCCCTGGCTCACCGCCGTGTCCAGATCGCGATTGGTGGCCGCCAGGATGCGCACATTGATAGGCACGGCTTTCATGCCGCCCACCGGACGGATTTCTTTTTCCTGGATGGCCCGCAGCAGCTTGGCTTGCAGGTCCACCGGCAACTCGCCAATCTCGTCCAGAAAAATCGTTCCCCCTTCGGCCGTGGCCAGCAAGCCGTCCTTGGCCCGCACCGCGCCGGTGAAGGCGCCGCGCACATAGCCGAACAGCTCGCTTTCAATCAGCGTAGGCACCAGCGAGCCGCAATCCACCGGGATGAAAGGCTTGTCTTTGAACGGACCGGAATAGTGAATGGAGCGCGCCACCAGTTCCTTGCCGGTGCCGCTTTCGCCCAGAATCAAAACCGGATGCGTGCTGTGCGCCGCCTTGGCGATGATGCGGTATAGCTTCTCCATCTCCGGAGAATGGCCTACCAGCTGGCCAAAGCCATGCTTCGACTTCAACTGCTCGCGCAGCAGGCGATTCTCCGCGGTAAGCTTGAGGTGTGCGGCCACCCGCTCCAGTTCCAGGCGCAGTTCATCGAAGTTGAAGGGCTTGGTGATGTAATCGTAGGCGCCCAATTTCATTGCCTGCACGGCCGACTGCACGGTGGCAAAACCGGTCATGACGATGACCACTGCTTCCGGGCGCCGCCGCTTGATTTCGCGCAGATACTTCCAGCCCATTGTTGCCCGGCAGACGCAGGTCCAGCAAAATCACGTCGGGGTTGACGGTCTCCAGGATGCGATAGGCGTCGTCGCGCCCTTCCGCCACCTGAGTGTGAAATCCTAAGGAGCGGGCAACTTCCCGGCAACACTCCCGCACCGACCGTTCATCCTCCACCACCAACAGGTTCAACAGGTTGGTTTCAACAATGTGCTCGTTGGCTGGCATTACTTCGGTTACAATCACGTGACTTATCCCCTCTTCAGCGACAGCAGGCTCCCACCGCCGAACTAACTCATTTTCAGCGTTCATTACCATCATCCCCTTTTGGGAAATTGCGGCTAGTGCAGGGGTCACAATTCACTGTGAGTTCAGTGGATTTATTCGAAAAATCAGGAGTCACGGCCCCAACCGAGCCTGGCGGCAGGTTCGCCGCCGCCGCTGCGGGCCAAGGTGGCTCCTGATCCGGCAAAGTTTCGTCCTTCCACTCCAGCCCGGTTAGCGGCTCGGTCGGTGATGCGCTTTCCCCGAATTGCCGCAAAAGTCGCTTGAGCAGTTCGCCACTGCGTTGGGCATTGCGCTCAACTTCGAGCACTGGTCGCTTCAGGCGGCTGTAGGGGGGCAGCCTCCACTCCAGCAACTGGGCATTCATCAATACCGCCGTCATGGTATTGGAGAGTTCATGGACCAGGCCGGCACAGTCGCTACAACGCAGCTGCGAGGGGCGCAGCGTTTCCGTATCGCGCCCCTCGCCTGCGCCGCAGGAGGAAATAGCCTGACATGCCCCGCCGGCTCGGTCCGGTCCGAAACCCTGGTTGCCTTCCACGCCGTGCATGGCAGCTACATCTTCGTTCCCGGAGAAGGCCGCCGGTTGCGAACCCTCACCTGCCGGCTTTCCAATCGAGCGATGTTGTCCTAGCCCGCGTAGCTTTATGCCGTGGTATCGGCTTCTTACCGTTTGCGCTCATTTCTCAGTCGCTCCCAACGCCATGACAAAGAGCACGTTGTAGACCAGACTTCGCGATGACACCAAGTGCCTGATTTGTAATGCATTAGCGAACTATTCAAGGGATGAACCTGAGAGCATGCTGCCAGCTTGAGTTTCAGTTCGGGACCGCCAATTCCGGTAATAGCTTGCAAATAATTGAGGAATCAGGGATTGAGGGATTTTCCGCGTAAGGGAGAGTGGCCGGGGTGAAGTCAAATTGGGAAGCTACGACTTACGTTCTTTAGGCGAGGGTCTGGAGTGTCAAAAAAGGGAAGCCATAGTCGAGGCTCCCCTGATATTTGCCAATGCTGCTAACCACTACTGACGAGTGGACAGCATTGCTCCCGGCGGCTACATTTGCCGTCTCCGAGGCGGCAACTCCACCCCCGCCTTGTTGCAGCAGCAAGCCGTTATAGGAAGAGGCCGCCAGCAGTCGTCCCTGGAAATCCATGGCGGCGCGAATAGAGACTCCCGTATCGGGGGTACGCTGCCAGCTCTGGCCGTTGTCCTTGCTCTCGAACACGCCATGAGCATTGAGCGCGGTAGCCAACAGCCGCTGTGAGGCGGCGTCATAGCGTACGGCGAATACATTGCGCGGCGGGCAGTCCGCCCAGGACGTGCTCCCAGGTCTTGCCCCCGTCGGTGGAATGCAGCGCGCCCTCGCGGGTTGCCATCCACAGCGAGCCATCCGGCACCGCCGTCAGGTTGTAAATTCCGGTGACATACTGCGGGTAGGCGATCTCGCTCCAGGACTTGCCCGCATCGTGGGAGAGAAACACGTGCTTGGGGCTGACCAGGCTGACCGTGCCGTCGGCAAAGCTGTTGACCGCAATGAAGTCGCTCTCACCCTCGATCGGCTCCCCATACCACTTGCGACCCTGATCGACGCTGATGAACAGGCCTTCGTTGGTGGCTGCGTACCAGGCCTTGTCGGTGATCTCGATGGCCCGCACCCGGGGAGTCTTCTCCAGCGGGATGCCATGCTCGGGCGGAGCCTTATGAGCACCACCGGATGTTTGGAAGCGGCTTCTTGCCCCTTCGCCGCCTTGGAGGAGTTGGCTTGGGCTCGCTGGCCGGCTTCTCCTGCCACTGCGGCGGCGGGCCGCTCATCAAAGCTGCCGGCTGCCAGGTGCCGTTCAACGAGGTCAGATAGAAAATTCCGTGATTGGTGCCGGCGAACATCACGCCATCAGGCGCCTGCTGCAGGCTCAAGATGTCGCGCTCGTCGAGGCCGCGATTGGACTGGCTCCAGGTAGCCCCGCCATCGCTGGAGACGAAGAAACCGCCCAGGTCCTTATCGTTGACCACGCCCACGTAGATGCGGTTGGGATCTTTGTTATCGACCACCACGCCGCCGACCACGCGATGGGCGAAGCCGCGGTTCGAGGTGTCGTAATGGGCGAAGCCGTCGTTGCTGGCCAGCACGCCGCCGCGATCGGTGGCCACCAGCACGTGCTCGGATTTCGCGGGATCGATCAGCACGTCGTTGACGATCACCGCGTCGTCCGGTGACCAGCTTCCATTGTCGCCGCCGTCGAGCGTCTTCCACAATCCGGCGGCGGTGCCGGCATAGACGGTGTTCGGCCGCTGCGGGTCCTGCTTCAGCACGCGGGTGCGATGCGCCGGCTGCGGCAACGAAAGCGAGATGCGATGAAAGTATTCGGCCTTGTTCAGGCTCTTGTACATGCCCGAGCAGGCGCTGGCATACACCACCGTCCGGATTCTTGGGATCGACGATGATGCTGAACATGTCGGAGTCGAAGGCGATGCCCTTGCTGATGCTGTGCCAGTTCGCGCCGCCATCTTCGGTCTTCCACGGCAGGTGCCAGGTTCCGGCGTAGATGATGTCGGGATTCTGCGGATCGATGGCGATCGACTCGATGTTCTTGATCTCGGCGTGGTTCTCGGGCGAGATGCGCTCCCAGGTCTCGCCGCCGTCGCGCGAGCGGAAGACGCCGTCCAGGGCGCCGATGACCAGGGTGTTGGGATCGCTGGGCGCCATGGCCAGGGCGCGGATCGACTTGCCATGCACCGCCTGCAGCGTGCGCCAGGTGCGGCCGCCGTCGTCGGAGCGAAATACATCGCCTTCATCGGCGTTGTACAGACTCCAGCCGGCTACATAGATCGTCGCCGAGTGCGCGGGATCGAAGATGATGTGGTCCAGAACATAGTCGTCGCCCGGCCCCAGGTGGGCGAACAGGTTCCACGAGTTGCCGCCGTCCTGCGGAAAGGAACAGCTGTCCGGCACTGGTGCCCAGCAGAATGCGGCTGGGGTTCGCCGGATCATAGGCCAGACTGCGCACATCTCCGCCCTCCGGCCCGATCAGCCGCCAGTCGGAAGCGAATGCCGTGAGCGTGAAAAGCGGAAGACGAACAGACAAACAAGCTTTACTGCAGACAACGTGATCTTATGCATATCCATGTTGAAGGAAAACCAAGACTTTCTGGGTTTCGTTCCATCATAACTCCGAGCGCGCCGAACCGTGTAGTCACGAAAAGTACCAAGTACCCACCACGTTAAGTGCCAGTGCCCAATTCGGTCACAATTCCGAAATCAGCTGCAGCGGGCCGCAACCCGCGCCCTTTACAAGGGATGCCGCGCCGCAGCCCGGTGTTGCAAGCGCCACCTTCGAGCTCGCTGTTGACTACGCTGGGCACAGGTCAAAAAAAGCCGGTGAGAGCATGCTCCTCTCACCGGCCGCTAGAGTTCCAGTCAAGCTACTCGCTTACTGTTGCGGCGTTGCCGCCGTATCTTCTTGTGATGTACCGGAGCCGCTTTCTGCGGCTTCGGATACGCGTTCTCGCTGGGCTTGACCACCGACTCGTCGACCTGGGTCGTGCCTTGCAGATCGGCACAGGCGTTCTCATCGGCTCCCTGCGGCACCCAGATGATATCGGCGACCTTCTGCTGGCCGGTACCCTGGCGGACATCGACCCGGCTGGGATCGATACCCTGCTGCTGCACCAGGTAAGCCTTGGCGTTCACCGCACGTTGTGCTGCCAGGTTCATCGGATGACGCTTCTTGCCGGTGCCTACCATCGGCGCCTTCTCGCCATCGGCGTAGCCGACGATGACGATCTTGGCGTTGGGATCGGCCTTCAGACGGCTGGCAACGTCGTCCAGGATGGCCTTGGCCGTGTTATCCACGCGCCACGGACGTCTTCAGATCCGGGAACTGGATGGAGTTGATCTTGCTGCAGGTCGGCGGCGGCGGCGGTACTTCGACGTCCACCGAGCAGGTGCCGGTTCCCGTCAGATTGCGGGCATCCGTTGCCGTGGCCGTAACCGTGACCGGGCCAGACGCGCGCTCCGGCGGTGTCCAGGGTTGCCGTGGTGCCCGTGCCGCTGATGTTGCCGGCCGAAGCCTGTAGGTGTAGCCGGTGATCTGCGCGCCATCAGGACTGGTCGCCGTCGCCGTGATGGTAGACGGGTCGCCCGACTTCACCGTGATCGGGTTGCCGAGCAGCTTACCTGCGGCGGATTCATCGGCTTCGCCTTCACCGTGAAGTTGGCCGCGCAGGTTGCCGATCCGCCCTTCTTCATTTTGGGATCGCTGATGGTGGCGTTGGCGGTATAGCTTCCCGCCGCCACGCCCGTGGTATCGATGCGCGCCGACTGCTTGTCGGAGGCATCCAGCTTGCCGCCGTTGGTGGTCCAGGCATAGTTGGTGGTGTGCTTGGGATTGAAGTTCGTGCCCGTCGCGGTTACCGTGACCGGCTCGCCTTCCGTCACTTCCGTGGGCTGCGCGGTACAAGCCGCGGTCGGCGGCGGGGTGTAGTAGTTGCCCAGGCCCAGCACGATGCCGGCCGACAGCCGTACGCTGTTCCACTGCGGCGAGGTGTAGGGGAAGATCTGATGGTAGTTGCTGTAGATGTAATCCACCTGCGCCACCCGGATCGACAGACTGGGATCATGTCCACCCATCGATCCGTGCCACACCAGGTAATCGAAGCCGCCGCCCGCGCCCAGCGCAGCATTCCACTGATCGATGTAGGTGGGAGCCGATCTGACGGACCGCACCGGCAAATACCCGGAAAAATGGAGAGAACGAATTGGTGTGGTATTTGTACTGCAATCCACCCAGCACGTAGTACTAGCCGCGCTATCGTCCCCGTACTTGGTGCCCCAGTGCATGCTGCTATCCACCAAAATACCCAGGTTGTGGGCTTTGGGCAGGTAGTAGACGTTGGAGATGTCAATGCCCGTGGCGTTGTCCTTGGTCGGCACTCCAAAATCGTAGTGCCCGCCAGGGTGCAACCACGAGTAGCCAGCATAAACTTCATCCTTCGGCTGCATGGTGACTTGCGCCGCGGCGAAGGTGCCCAACAGACACAGCGCGAAGGCAAGTGCGACCGTTGTCGCAATGAGGCGTCTCGGGACTACTCCAATACGAGAAGACATTCGTGTGATCCTCCGGAACTGATCAGTACCGTAAGCAAAGTGGCCCAGCTCGGGCTACAGCTCAAATTTCTAACGAAGACAACAATCTTACATATCTATGTTGGCCAGGTAAACCAGACACTTCCTTTTCTTGGCTCTCCATCATAACCCGGGCGATCAGCAATGTAACCCACGAAGATACTCAGAACCACACCGGTTAAGGGTTACCCGGGACCGAGAGTGTCTTCGCCGGCAAAGTCTCAGCCGGAGGCCTAGCGACGATTGACAACGGATGCTGCGCCCGCTCGGCAGCGTTGCGGGAGTCGCATCACGACCCGCACATCGTGCCGATGCGGGAATGAAAAGGCCGATGAGAGCGTGATGCTCTCATCGGCGCTAGAGTTCCAATCAAGGAACGGTCATTGCTGCGGCGCAGTGCCTGCCTGCGCAGCCGGCGCAGCCTTCTTGTGATGGTGCATGAGCCGGAGCCGCGTTCCGTGGTTTCGGATACGCGTTCTCGCTCGGCTTGATCACCGACTCGTCAACTGGCGTCGTGTTCTGCAGATCGGTGCACGCGTTCTCATCGGCTCCCTGCGGCACCCAGATGATATCGGCTACCTTCTGCTGGCCGGTACCCTGGCGGACCTCAACCCGGCTCGGATCGATGCCCTGCTGCTGCACCAGGTAAGCCTTGGCGTTCACCGCGCGCTGTCCCGCCAGATCCATCGGATGACGCTTCTTGCCGGTTCCGACCATCGGCGCCTTCTCGCCATCGGCGTAACCGATGATGACGATCTTGGCGTTGGGATCGGCCTTCAGACGGCTGGCTACGTCGTCCAGGATGGCCTTGGCAGTGTTATCCACGCGCCACGGACGTTTCAGATCCGGGAACTGGATGGAGTTGATCTTGCTGCAGGTCGGCGGCGGCGGCGGATTCTCGATGTTAACCGTCGACGTGCACGTTCCGGTCAGACCGCGAGAATCCGTCGCCGTGACGGTCACGCTGATCGGCGCCCGACGGGGCTCCGGTGGTGTCGAGGGTCGCGGTCGTGCCGCTGCCGCTAATCTTGCCGGCCGAAGCGGTATAGGAGTAGCTGGAGATGGTTACGCCGGCGTCGGGACTGGTAGCCGATGCCGTAATGGTGGACGGATCGCCCGCCTTGACGGTGGTCGGGTTAGCCGAGCAAGTCACCTGCGGCGGATTCTTTGGCCGCTCGCTGACCGAGAAATTCGCTCCGCAGTTGGCGACGTTGGCTTTCTTCGGTCCCTTAGGATCGGTGATCGTCGCATTGGCTACGTAGCTGCCGCCAGCCATGCCCGTGGTATCAATGCGGGCCGACGATTTGTCGCTGCTGTCCAGCTTGCCGCCATTGGTGGTCCAGGCATACGTCAGGGTGTGCTTGGGATTGAAATTGGATGGGGTAGCGGTCACCGTGACCGGCTCGCCTTCCATCACCGTCGCCGGCTGCGCCGCACAGGCGCCGCGATCGGCGGGCTGTAGTAGTTACCCAGACCAAGCACTAGGCCGGCCGACAGCCGGACGCTGTTCCACTGCGAGCTGGTGATTCTGAAAAGATTGTTGTAATTGCTGTAAATGTAGTCGACCTGCGCAACGCGGATGGCCAGACTCTTATTATCTCCGTGCCACACGTTGTAGTCGAAGCCGCCACCCGCACCCAACGCAGCGTTCCACTGATCGGTGGAATGAACCGTAGTGTTGGGGTAGCCGGGAGCAACCTGACGAATGGTTCCGGCAAATACCCGGAAAAAGGGAGAGAACGTGTCAGTGTGATACTTGTACTGCAGACCACCCAAAACGTAATAATCCGCAGCATTTCCGGGACCACCGTAGTCGCTGCCCCAGTGCAGCTGCTATCCACCAAGACGCCCAGGTTGTGGGCCTTGGGAAGATAGTAAACGTTGGAGATATCTATACCGCTGGTAACGTCCTTGGTTGGTATACCAAGATCGTAGTGACCGCCAGGGTGCAACCATGAATACCCAACGTAGACCTCGTCTTTCGGCTGGATGGCGACTTGCGCCGCGGCAAATGTGGCCAACAGACACAGCACGAACGCAAGTACGACGGATGTTGCAATGAAGCCTCTCGGGACTACTCTACATGCGAGAAGACATGTCTTGATCCTCCGGAACTCAGCAGTACCGCAAGCAAAGTGGCCCAGCTCGGGTTCAATCTAAATTCGTTTGGTACAAGATATCTGGTACAAGTGCAGGGATAAAGTCCTGCTCGCAACAGCACGCCATTGTACAGCAGCAGCGAAAATTAACAAAACTTTCATTGTCAATCTCTTACGTTCCGTGACCGCTGCTGTTTACTGATAGTTTACCGGCAGGCCCACGACGTCTGGCCGCCAGTCTTCACGGTTGGTCCTTACAGCCACCGATTGCCGCCGAACTCGTGCCGTAATCCTGCCCTGATAGGCAACGTTCATCCTACCACCTCGGTGGGCTCTGCTGCCGCAAATAATCTCATTCTTCATGGCACTGCGCACTGCAAATCCCCTTTCGGAACCACGCGCAAGTCGGCGGGAAGTGTTACCTTATGGGAAGATTCTGACAATAGGTGCAGGTTCCAGCCTGATTGTCGCCGCTTGCCGATTGACTTGCGGCCGCTGCCTGGCATCTAACTGGGCGTTTGCCGGCTTCGTTTCCTGGAGTGAAGCCCGCACCGGAATCGCGAGAGACTTCGTTCCCATGGCGCAAGAAAAAGTTCTGATCGTCGAGGATGAGGAAAACGAACGGACCGGTCTGGCCGAATTGGTCCGAGCCTGGGGCTACGAGACTGAGACCGCCTGCGATGGAGTCGAAGGCCTGGAAACGGTCGGGTTCTGGAATCCCTCCATCGTCATCACCGACCTGCGCATGCCGCGTATGGACGGCATGCAACTGCTGGAGCACATCGCTACCCAGCCGCAGCAGATCGCCGTCATCCTGCTCACCGCTCAAGGCAGTGTCGATGCCGCGGTCAGCGCCATGAAAAGCGGCGCCTTCGATTTCATCGAGAAGCCGGTCAATCCCACCCGGCTGCGCAACATCCTGCAAAATGCATCTCGCCTGCGCGGCACCGAACGGGAATTGGAAGTCAGCCGCCGCAAGCTGCGCGATGTCGGTGTACTCGGTTCTCTCGTCGGTCCGTCCAAACGCATGCAGGAAGTGTTTCGCCTCATCGAAATGGTCGCGCCCAGCACCGCCAGCGTGCTCATCACCGGTGAGAGCGGCACCGGCAAGGAATTACTCGCCCGTACCGTCCACTCGCTGAGCAATCGCAAAGTGAAACCGTTTGTCGCCATCAACTGTGCCGCTATTCCTGAGACGCTGATCGAAAGCGAAATCTTTGGTCACGAAAAAGGAGCCTTCACTGGCGCTTTGGAGCGGCGTACCGGCTGTTTTGAATTAGCTGAAGGTGGTACCTTGCTGCTCGACGAAATCGGGGAAATGCCGATTGGCACCCAGGCAAAATTGCTGCGCGTGCTGGAAGATCGCAAGCTGCGCCGCCTGGGCAGCAAGAGTGAAACCTCGGTCGACGTGCGCGTGCTGGCTGCAACCAACAAGGTTCCGGAAGAAGCGGTAGCCAGAGGACAGTTACGCAACGACCTGTTCTATCGCCTCAACGTTTTTAACATTCAGTTGCCGCCGTTGCGCGAACATAAGGACGATCTGCCCGCTCTCGTGCAAGCCCTGCTGGCCGACATGAACGAAAAGCACAATCGCACCGTGGGCGGTGTCAGCGAAGCCGTGATGAATGCCTTCCAGGCCTATGCCTGGCCTGGTAACGTGCGCGAGTTGCGCAATACCCTGGAGCGGGCGGTCATCGTCTGCGATAGCGCATTGGTCGAGCCCCGGCATCTGCCGCCCGGCTTTGGCCAGGTCGTTCCCCGTGCTCCGGTGCAGGAAGCCAATGCCGTGCGCCTGGGAGTCGGCACCACAGTCGACGAAGCCGAGCGCCTGCTGATTCTGAAAACCCTGGAAGCCACCAACAATAACAAGACGCGCGCCGCCGAAATCCTGGGCATCAGTCTGAAGACGCTACACAACAAGCTGAAGGAATACGGCACCCAAGGCGCCGCCGAAGCGGTGGAAGCCAGCTAGCAGAGGCCCGCTTTTCGCTCTGGGCTCTTCGGCTTTCGTCTTGGCGTTGCCACTTTAGTCTTTACTGGCGTTCCCGTTCTTGCTCTGTCATCCTGAGCGGAGCATTCGCGCGGGCTTCGCGAATGCGGAGTCGAAGGACCCCTATAGCCAGCAGATGCCGCGGACGACGTGATTCCCCTCCGCGACGCTTTCTGATTCATGCCGCCGGGCGGGGCTTGCCACTCCCGGCAATCTGCCCTCGCCAACAAACCGCAGATCGCTCGGCTTCGCTCGGATGACAAATCGTGAGCCCGCAAAAGTCTGCGTGAGCCCTGACTATGTGTTTCGGCGGAGCAACGCGAAGGGCGAAATACCAGCGCCGTAGGCGCGAAAGAGTTTAGCCCAGCTTTTCAAGGCTGGGTGTGCACAGTATAGAAATCCGAGTCCTGTAGGGACGGCAGACGTTTTCACGCAAACCGGCGTAAAGTCGAAAATCCAGACGAGCCGCCTTTACGGCGAATCACTCTCTTCAGCCGCCACTTGCTTCTTAGGACACGCGGCCCTTCACCAGCGTGCTGGCGAACGGCCAAGAAGCGAACCGCGGCTCCTCCGATTGCGAATCCCACATCATCACCTGTACAATAATTTTGCTTCCTGACCAGCGAGTTGTTTTCACACTCGCTTCCACCCGTGCCGAAGTGGCGGAATTGGCAGACGCGCATGGTTCAGGTCCATGTACCCGCAAGGGTGTGGGGGTTCGAGTCCCTTCTTCGGCACCAACTTTGATCTCGCAAGACGCTATCCCAGAGTGCTGGACTACCTGCAGCGGCACAAGCAGCCGCGGATATTCAAACTCTTTGGCAAGATCGATTACGATCCCAACTACAACTACAAACGCGAGCGCCGTCGTAAACGAGGCTAACTGCCGTTGCCGCCGACGATTCCGTTCACACCACCGCGCTGTGCGTATGCTGTCCCATCGCCGGCGCGTACTGAATCGCCAGCAGCGTCTCATCGTCGAAGCGCTCGCGGCTGCCGCGGAAGCGGTCGAGGTGATCTTTGCAAGCGACCACGAATTCCGTCGGACAGCCTAGCCGATACTGCTCCACCAGGGTCTGCAGCCTCTCCAGGCCATACTCATCGCCGCCGTCGTTTTCCGCCTCGGAAATTCCGTCGGTATACAGCACCAGCATGTCGCCCGGCGACAGCCGCGCCCCCTCGACCGTAAATTCCTGGCCGTCAAACACGCCCAGCGGTTGACTGGTGCTCTCAAAAATCCTGGTGCCAGACTGCCCCGCCAGCAACGCGGGCAAATGTCCCGCATTCACGATCTCCAGTTCCCCGTCCGGCGTTTGCTTGCCGCACACCAGCGTGGCATATTGCGTAGGCAGCGCACTCTGACGGAACAACTGATTGACGCGGCCGACCAGTTCCCCCATCCCCAGACCGACCGGGATCAGCGAGCGAAACACGGCTCGCAAATTCGACGACAGCATGGCCGCAGCCACGCCCTTGCCGGAAACGTCAGCCATCACGAAGTACAGCTCACCCTGATTTCCCTTGATCAGGTCGCAGTAATCGCCACCCACCACGCCGGCCGGCTGGTAGTGATAATCAATCTCCCAGCCGCCGAAAGCCACATCACAGGGCGGCAGCAGGCCCTTCTGGATTTGCGCGGCCAGTTCCAGATCGTATTCCAGCGCGCGCTGCTGCTTGGGCGTCAGACAGTCGAGACAAACTCGCGCCAGGGGATTTTCGTGGATGACCTCTTCGTCCACCGTGCCCTGACAAATCTCGCACACTCCGTAGGAGCCGTGATCGATGCGATGCAGCGCGCTGTCCACCTCTTCCAGCAGGCGCAGCATCTGCTCGCTCTGGTTCTCGCCCAGCACGTCGCTCAAGCGCGCCCGCCCGGAGAGCAGTTGCTCGCGGACAGAATTCACGTAAGCCGTTTCTCCAATCGCCATAGCTAACCACCTTATAGGTCTTAGAGGGTTATGGATGATGTCCGGATGCAGTCTTTTTCGCCCCGGATCGGTGCGGTTTGTCCCGGTTTTTCTGTGCCCTGCCGCCCCAGTTTTCTTGCCCTCATGAAGACAATCTACCCTCGCTTGCCACGAACCGTCACCCCGCATCTTGCGGCCAAAAGCAATTTACAGCAATGTCCTTCCTAATTGTCATCCCGAGCGCAGCGCAGCGTAGCCGAGGGACCTGCTGTTTGCCCGCAGCGGCAAGAACATTTCCACCACAACAACCCCCCGCAGTGGCGTGGGGAAAATCCATGCCTCCGCGTTCATTTTTCAGCAGGACACTAGACCGCAGATCCGTCGGCTCCGCTCGGGATGACAAATCATGGGATGACTCCGGCGCCGGGTGCCCTGGTCGGCCGGTGACACTCACACACGAGCACTCACAAAGAAACACGGCTCCGCCGAAGCGACGCCGCCTACGAAGTCTAAATGCCAAGTGCCAAATGCCAAGCTGCCAACTGCCAAATGCCGCACTACTTCAACAACCCTTCCACCACGCCGTAACTCTCGGCCAGCGCCGCATCCAGCGCCGCCGGATCCTTCCCGCCGGCCTCGGCCATGTCAGGACGTCCGCCGCCCGAGCCGCCGACCTTCTTCGCGACCTCGGCGATGATCTTGCCTGCCTGCACTCGTGAGGTCAGGTCCTTGGTGACACCGACGATCAAGCGCGACCTTGACCGTCGCTCACCGAGCCCATCACCACCACGCCCGAGCCCAGCTTGTTCCGCAGATTGTCGACCAGGGTGCGCAGCTGCGTCCGCTCCAGGTTGTCGGCGCGCGTGGCCAGGACTTTCACGCCCTTCACCTCGCGCACATTCTCCGTCGCCGACGAGACGGACGACGCAGCCGACTTCATTCGCGCCTGCTCCAGCTCCTTGCGCAGCTTCTTCAGCTCTTCTTCGCGACGCTCCAGTTCGCGCTTCAGCGCCTCGGCGGGAGACTCCTCATCCACGCGTACCAGCGTAGAGACAACGTTCTCCAACTGATGATCCTTGCGGAAGTGGCGCAGCGAGCCTTCGCCGGTTACCGCTTCCAGTCGACGCACGCCACTGGAGACGCTGCCCTCTTTCAGAATCTTGATCAGCCCTATCTCGCCGGTCGCGCCGGTGTGCGTGCCGCCACATAGCTCGGTGGAGAAGTCGCCGATGCGGATGACGCGCACCCGGTCGCCATACTTCTCGCCAAACAGCGCCATCGCGTGATACTCGTTGACCGCGACATCGATGGGCACGTCTTCGATTACCTCGACGCGATCGTTGCGCAGCACTTCCCGGTTGGCCAGGTCTTCGATGTCCTGCAACTCCTCGTCGTCGAGCGAGGCGAAGTGCGAGAAGTCGAAGCGCAGGTGCCCGGGATCGACCAGCGAGCCCGCCTGCTTCACATGCGTGCCCAGCACATTGCGCAGCGCAGCATGCAGCAGATGCGTGCCGGTGTGGTTGCGCATGGTGGCGGCACGAACTTCTTCATCAACAACGGCATCCACAAAGTCTCCGCCCACAAGAACGTGTCTTCGCGAGGACGCGATGTGCGCGCACCCCTTGCACAGGGAAGTAACAGCCGAGCACCTCCGCAACCACAGTTTGGTGATCTGATCCGCAGTAGAGCCAGCCTTTATCGCCAACCTGTCCGCCTGCTTCCGCGTAGAACGGCGTGTGGTCGAGGATGACATCCGCAATTCTCGCCAGCCTTCATGCCCTGCACGCTCCGCCCATCCTGCACGACGAACATAATTTTGCAGTTGACTGACTTGAGTCTTGCCGGTATCCCTCAAAAACTGTTGGTTGGGCATTGACATAAAAGCTGCTGGCAGATTGTTTTGGGTTCCCTTCCAGGAGGCTTGCGCTCGGCGGCGCTGCTCCGCCATCGCGTTGTCGAAACCCGAGGCGTCGAAAGATATTCCTGCATCGCGACAGGCGTCTTCGATGAAGTCGCGCGGCAGGCCAAACGTATCATAGAGCTGAAAGGCATTTTCGCCGACATATGTTGCGACGCGCCCGACCGCTGCGAGTGCATTCACAAGAGAGGCAAGATTATTGACGGTGATGATGCTAGGAGTTCCGGTTTTCATGAGGCGCAAAATACTTGCATCCTCGCCCTCGTTCTGCAATATGGGCGTCACCCTGGCTACTTCGGAATCTGAAAGAGTCAGGAGTTCCCTGATAACCGCTTGCTTGAGGTCGCTCTCGAGCATCTTCCAGCCTTCATTAAGCGTGTGCGCGAAGCGCGTCTCTTCGCTAAACCGACCTTCATTACGTTCGCCAGATTATCGATCAGCTCTGGGTAGGCATCCTTCATCACCTCGCGTGACCGCAAACACCATGTCAGTACAGAAACGGCTTCTCCTGTCCCAGCAATCGCCCGTGACGAATCGCACGGCGAATGATCTTGCGCAGCACATAACCGCGCCCTTCGTTGGCCGGTACCACACCGTCGGATATCAGGAACGTCGAAGCGCGCGCGTGGTCGGCAATCACGCGCAGCGATGCTGCCTGCTTGTGCGTCTGCTCGACGTCTTCCCGCTTTTTCTCCTGTCGAGCGAGACGCCGGTCAACTCCGCCGCGCGCTTGATCAGCGGCACGAACAAATCGGTGTCGTAATTCGAGATCACGCCCTGCATCACCGCCGTCACGCGCTCCAGTCCCGCGCCGGTATCGATCGACGGCTTGGGCAGCGGCGCAGCTCCCCGTCGGGCTGGCGGTCGAACTGCATGAAGACCAGGTTCCAGATCTCGACGTAGCGCCCGCACTCGCAGCCGAAACTGGCAGTCGGTGTGCCCGGCATCGCTGGCGGCGACGCCCATGTCGTAATGGAGTTCGCTGCACGGGCCGCAGGGGCCGGTGTCGCCCATCTGCCAGAAGTTGTCCTTCATGCCCATCTCGTAGATGCGATCCAGCGGGACGCCATCTTTTTCCAAGTCGCGCGCCAGTGTCGTAGGCCTCGTCGTCGCGCGGCGATGCCCTGCTCGCCCTTGAAGATGGTCACGTAGAGCTTGTCCTGTCGGATGCCGATACCACTCCGGCGAGGTCACCAGCTCCCACGCGTAGGCGATGGCGTCTTTCTTGAAGTAGTCGCCAAAGCTGAAGTTGCCCAGCATCTCGAAGAAGGTGTGGTGGCGATTGGTGAAGCCCACGTTCTCCAGATCGTTGTGCTTGCCGCCGGCGCGCACGCACTTCTGCGACGAGGTGGCGCGCGTGTAGTCGCGCTTCTCCAGGCCGAGGAAGACGTCTTTGAACTGGTTCATGCCGGCGTTGGTGAACAGCAGCGTGGGATCGTTGGCCGGGACCAGCGAGGAGGAGTGGACGATCTTGTGGCCGTGCTGCTCGAAATAGCGCAGAAAGGTGGAGCGAACTTCGGAGCCGGAAAGCTTGCGAATGGGCATAGGGATAAGAAAATTCTACAGCAGCCGTCGGGGATCAGCTATCGGCCGTCGGCTGGTGCGTTGACCTGCGATGATTCCGACGCGGGCGATCCTGCCACCGCCAGCGGACCGCAGGTCCCTCATGAGTTCACGAATGAAGTGCAACACCGTACAAAGGTGTTGCGATGGAAAAAGAGAAAGTATGAGCAGTTGAGCCTCAGGGAGCGGATTGAGATTTACCGTCTGCATGCAGACGGTAAATCTCTGCGTTGCATCGCTGGCGTTCTGGGGCGAAGCCCCGCGACCATCAGTCGTGAACTGAAGCGCAACAGCAAGCCCTCCAAGCGGTGGACCGGGGGCTACGATCCGCAGCGCGCGCAGCAGTTGATGCTGCGTCGCCATGCCCGCGGCCGAGCCCACAAGCTCCAACGTCAGCCCCAACTTCGGGAGAAAGTCTTGCAACGCCTGGCCGAGGGATGGTCGCCGGAGCAGATTGCCGGACGCCTGGCCCGGGGAGCGGGCAGCGACCGCATCAGCTATGAATCCATCTATCGTTACATTTATTGGCGCAGTTGGTCTTTCAAGGAAACCCTGCATCGCTGGCTGCCTCGTCAAAAGTACCGTCGTGGAAAGCGTCAGCCCAATGGCCGATGGTCGAAAGCATCCATCTTGGACAGGGTTTCCATTCATGATCGTCCCGCCGTGGTGGAAAGCGAACCCGCTCCGGCGATTGGGAAGCCGACCTCATGAGCTTCCGCCAGCCGGGACAGTTCTTGCTGGTGGCCCAGGAACGCCGATCGCGGCGCGCGCTGCTGCTGCGGCAGCAGACGAGAACCGCGCAGTCGGTCGCCGACAATCTCAGCCTCATGGTGGAAGCCTTGCCCGCGCGCGCCTGCCAATCCATCACCTTCGATAATGGAGGAGAGTTCAGCAAACACTATTTACTGAGCCAACGCTTCGGCATTCAGACCTGGTTCTGCGATACCCACTCGCCCTGGCAGAAGGGCGGCATCGAAAACGCGATTGGCCGTTTGCGCCGTCAACTGCCCAGAAATACCGACCTCGATTCCCTGTCCGCCCCGCACCTCGCCAGTTGCCTCGAACGCTTCAACGACACTCCCAGAAAAT
>CAWFYX010000007.1:0-352183 GCA_963820175.1 uncultured Acidobacteriaceae bacterium
ATAACGCTAGGACCTTATCGGAAGCGCCCCGGCGTGAAAGCGCGAAGCCGAGCGCCTCAGCCTAATGCCGGGGCGCTTTCGATAAGGGCGTTAGAAGGAAGCCGCTGGCACCAGGGGTGCGTGGGCCCTCAGGTTATGGGTTTTGAATGTTGGTGAAAGCGTCGAAGGCGGGTAGCAGGGTTGGTGGGTTCAGGCGAATCCGGCAGAGCCGATTGGGAGCAGAGCGGATCTGTCGTGTTGAGACCCTCCTCTGACGGTTGGAACGAGAGTTTTCGCCTGCCAAGGCACACGTATCGTACGCACGCCGAAGCGCGCATGCTTCTGGTCAAAGGGATCGCCTGGTTAGGAGCTATCAAGGATATAGACCTGGTGTCCTTGTTCTTGCTGCATGTGGGCGGCGGTTAGCAACTCCACAACGCGCATGGGGCTACCACAGATCGGACACTGCCAGACCGCGGCTGCATCGGTTTTCGCTTCAGCCGGCGGAGGTGCGACCGCTAGTAACCTCAGGCAAAGCGGCAGCGACTGTCGGCGGCGGCGATTAGCGAGCCAGCCAAAGTAGCGGATGCGTGGGAGACCCTTGGGCAGAACATGCTGTAAGAACCGGCGCAGGAACTCTTCTAAGGTCAGAGTCATGGCACGGCACGTACTGTGATGCGCGTAGTCCTTCCAACGAAAGGTGACGTGATCGCTATCCACCGAGAGAAGGCGATGATTCGAGATGGCCACTCGATGGGTATAGCGAGCCAGGTACTGAAGCACGTGCTCCGGTCCGCCAAAGGGGGGCTTGGCATAAACCACCCAGTCTTCCCGAAACAGTGTACGCAAGAAGGCTGCGAATGCTTTCTCGTTGGCCAACGGCTGACACTGGCCAAGGAAGACAAGTTGCTTCCTCTGAAAAGCCCGCCGTAATCCAGCCACGAACTTCCCACGGAAAACGCGGCTGAGAACTCTCACCGGTAAAAAGAAGTGGGGTGCCGAGCGGATCCACCGCGAGTGGTCAGGCGACAGTCCCCCACCCGGTACGACACAGTGGATGTGCGGGTGTCGCTGCAGAGTCTGTCCCCAGGTATGCAGAATGCTGAGGAAGCCGATCTCGGCACCGAGGCGAGCTGGATCGGCCGCAACTTCCAGCAGGGTTGCGGCACTGGCATCGAACAAGAGTCCGAATAGATACCTCTTGTTTTGCCAGATCAACGGGACCAGCGCGTGCGGCACGCTGAAGACCAGGTGAAAATAGCCAACCGGCAACAGTTCCCGTCGCCGGGCACACAACCACTTCTCCCTGGCGTTGGTCTGGCACTTCGGACAGTGCCGGTTTCGGCAGGAGTTGTAAGAGATGGCCTGATGCCCGCAGCGAACGCATTGATCGCGATGGCCACCGAGTGCGGCCGTGCGGCAACGCGCGATGGCGCGAAGCACTTTGAGCTGGGTCCAGGTCAGCGAATCGCAATAGCGTTCGAAGAACTTGTCGCCTGCCCTGTGGATGATATCGGCCACCTCCCAGGGTGGTCGTGTCATGCCGGATAGTCGTCCGGCCGCATTCGCGAAAAGCGTTGGCTACTGACGGTGATCTGATCCAGCGGATTCGGTGCGGCGTGCAAGTGGCGCTGCGACATGTGGAGATATCGAGTGGTATGTTCCAGGTGCGCATGGCCCATCAGAAGCTGGATCGTCCGCAGGTCGGTTCCTGATTCCATCAAGGTTGTCGCGAAGCTGTGGCGGAGTGTATGGGCGCCAACCCTCTTCTTGATGCCGGCGCGCTTGGCGGCTTGGCTGCAGATGTACCAGATCGTGTGATCGGAGATGGGCTGCTCGATCCCACGCTGTCCTTCCGTGCTGGGGAACAGATAGTCCTTGGCCCGCTTCCATCGCCAGTACTCACGTAAAGCTGCCAGCAGTTTCGGTGTCATGGGCACATCACGGTCTCGGGAACCTTTGCCCTGGCGAACATGGATAACCATCCGCTGGCTGTCCACGTCGCTCACCCTGAGAAGGGATGCCTCTGTGCGGCGAATGCCGGTAGCATAGAGAACCATGAGGATGGTGCGATGCATCAGGTTCGGAGCGGCTTGGATCATGCGGCTGACTTCTTCAGGGCTAAGCACCACCGGCAGTTTTCGGGGAGTCTTCGGAAAGATCAAGTCATCGTAGGCGATGTCTCGCCGCTTCAGGGTCTTCTTGTAGAGAAAACGCAGCGCCGACATGCGTCCTTCGACCGTGCCGGGGGCAAGCTTCTTATCGCGGAGTAAGTACGTTTCAAACTGACGGATCTCGTCACCGCCCAAGTGTTCAGGCGATTTTCCAAAGTAATCCGCGAACTGTTTGATTGCGAGAATGTAGCCGCGAGTCGTGGCTGGCGAGTAGTTACGGCGCTGGAGTTCGTCCAGCACGCGTTGCCGAAGTGAGGTCACAGGAATCTCCTTTCTCTGTGACCCACACTACGTCACCTACTCCAACAATGCTGGGTCTGCCGTACGCGGTAGCGTCCGCCGCGCCAGCGGGTTAGTTCTAACGCCCAACTCGTGCTGTTGAAGAACTCCACCAGGTCGCGGCCATAAGGGCGGAACCCGACTTCTCGACCAAGTGCTCTACCTCCGATAGCACTGGCCCGACGCATCACCGGGAGGAGCGCCTCCACGACTTACGACCCATCGGATTTCCCGGATCCGAAGCATTATCCTGATTCTATTTCCGGCTCAACATCTTTCCCATCACGGTGCCTCCGCTGCGCGATCGCCGCGAGGACATTCCGTCCCTAATCAAGTTTTTCGCCAAGGATTGCGTCCGTCGTATGAGTCGACGAGTGAAGATTGTTCCCGCAAGTATGGTTAGAGCCCTTACCGAGTATGACTGGCCTGGCAACGTCCGCGAACTCCAGAACTTTATTGAACGCGCAGTCATCTTGTCGCAGAGCACGGAACTTCGAGCGCCGTTGGAGGATCTGCAGTGGTCGAGACAAGTGGCTCAGTCCCAACCCGAGACGCTAGCGCAGGCCGAGTACGGACACATTTTGAGAGCCCTGAAGGAATGCGACTGGGTAGTGGGAGGCCCGAGGGGAGCGGCAAGAAAGCTGGGCCTCAAGCGCACAACCCTGATCGGGAAGATGCGCAAAATGGAACTCATACGTTCGACGGAACCTGCACTTTCGCCTCCGCCCCAGAGTCTTGTGCATCAGGATCTGGACTATTCGCATGAGGAGGGAATATGAACCGCGCCAACAAACACAGCTCTAGCTTATGACGTCCCTTCCAATCTCCGAACCTATTATCGAAGTGTTGCTCAACACTGACTGCAACGATTCGTCGGAAACCCTGCCGCCCGCTGGCCCCGCGAGCTTAGACGAAGGTGAGTCCTAGGACTGACCATTGAAAGCCCGGTATGCAAATGACGCTGTTTCAGGTGGCGCATGCTTTATCGAACCGGTTGGTGGTCACTTTTCTCCGAGGTCCTGACCCTCCACATCTCAGCGCGTCAAGAAATTGAGGAAGCAATCAGGAAGAAACGCGTCTGGCCGGAGCTTACGCCGGAGCAATATGCAAAACTGTGACAGCTGTAGTAACGCCCATAAAAAGGCTGCGCACGTCTCGTGACTGGAGTATGCTGTTGTCGCTTTGGATGAGTGTTCACAGGCTCGCAAACGACTTCTGAGCGCATAAGAATTTGTACCGTTTTTGTACCGCCAACCCGGCAAACTGGCATTTTTGGCACTTGTCGCCTCTAATGAAACCAATAACTTGCATGGAATCAATGGGTTGAATAGTTCAACTCCCGCCGCCTCCACCAACTAATTTATTTTCAATAACTTAAGCGTAAACTAGCGGGCCCCAGCCCCGCTAGTTCAATCCTCCAAAAAAGAATCTGTTGCGCGCAGTTGTCGGTTCTGGCAGCATGCCTCCTCGCGCGTCGTAGAGGTCGAGCGGATCACTTCCGGATGGCCCGTGGTCCAGACGTTTGGCTGGCTAGTGACGTAAGTCACAGCCAGACGGGTGGCGCAACGGTAAGGTCAACATTTGACCCACGGATCTTCCTTGTCCCAAGGGACGGCACCGTCAAAATATGACACCTGTCGATTGCAGGCCATCGCTGGACGCGCTAGCAGAAAGCGAACACCCATTTCGCAAACTTGTAGAAGCGTTGCCTGACGCCATTCTTATTCACAGCGACGAGAAAATCGTCTTTGTGAATCCCTTCTGCGCGGGATTGCTCGCTGCCGATGGATCAGAGCAACTACTCGGAAAGGGCATTTCCGAGATTGTTTCTCCCGAAGATCTGCCTGCCATAAGAAGTCGAATACGAAATTGTTACTTGACCGGATTGGCTTCTCCTCCCATGGAGTCCACACTGATCGCGTGCGATGGTTCGTCGGTGGAAATCGAAGCCGTGGCCATTCCAATTACCTGGAACGGCTGTCCTGCAATCGAGGTGGTTCTGCGCGATGTCAGGGGCCGAAAAAGGGCCGAGCAGGCTGCTCACGAGTGGCAGCAACGCTTGGAATTGGCTGCGAAAGGTGGCTTGCGTATTGGGTTGTGGGACTGGGACGTCGCGGCGAACACGGTGATTTGGTCGGATGAAACCTATCGTCAGTTCGGAATCACGAGAGATGCATTTTCTGGCCACGTCGATGAGGCAGTGACGCGGATTCACCCAGAAGACTTGCCCGGAGTCGAGGATGCCATACGGAGTGTGTTGGCCGGAGCCGGAGAGTACTCAGCCCAGTATCGACTGCTACGGCCGGATGGCAGCACTTGCTGGATTGATGCACATGGCGTGATGGTTCGTAATGGCTCGCCCCACATGATTGGCGTAGGCGTGGATATCACGGAACGTCGAAACCTAGAGGAACAATTCCGTCAGGCGCAGAAGATGGAAGCTGTCGGGCTGTTGGCGGCAGGAATTTCCCATGACTTTAATAATCTCCTGAGTATCATTCTCGGAAATTCCGATCTACTCCTCGCAACCGCCCAGTCCAGCGCCCAGCAGCATTATGCGGAGGAGATCCAACGAGCGGGTCGGCGTGCCGCTCAACTGACGCGGCAGTTGCTGGCCTTCAGCCGCAAACAAGTGCTCTATCCGACTGTGCTGGACCTGAATTCGATTGTTCGCGATCTTGGCAAGATCTTGCAACGCATGATCGGCGAAGACGTGCAGATTATGACCGACTTGGCAGCGGACCTGGGTTCCATCCGTGATGATCGCGGACAGATCGAACAAATCCTGATGAACCTAGCCACGAATGCACGCGACGCCATGCCCAACGGTGGTCGGTTCACAATTCGAACTCGGAATGCAGAGTTGGGTCCTCAGGACGCGGCGCGCTATTCCGACGTTAGGCCGGGAAAGTATATTCGCCTCTCGCTGAGCGACACGGGGGTAGGGATGAGCGAAGAGGTACGAGTCCGCGTTTTCGAGCCTTTCTTCACTACCAAGCCATTGGGTCGAGGCACTGGACTGGGATTGGCGACGGTCTACGGCATGGTCAAGCACAGTAACGGGTATATATGGGTTTCAAGTAAACCTAATTCCGGCGCCAGCTTTGATATTCTTCTGCCACGCGTTAACGAAAAAGTACTGCCATTACTTTCCGACTCAGAAATCCGGGGGGAGTATCCGAGAGGCGCAGAAACCATTCTGCTGTTGGAAGATGAAGAAGCTCTGCGCCTGGTCTTCTACGAGTTTCTCAAGGCCGGTGGCTACCATGTCCTGCAAGCCGCCCGGGGTGACGAGGCCATCGATTTGGCAGCGCAGTACTATCGAGCTATTCCCCTTATGATTAGCGACATGGTGCTTCCTGATAGGGATGGACCTTCAGTTGTGGCCAAGGTACAGAAGATCCATCCGGAAACAAAATCTTTATACGTTTCGGGATATGCTGAGCGCCCAGTCGTGCAAGACCTCGTTTCTCATGGCGCTACGCTGATGCAAAAGCCGGTATCACGAAGAGATCTGCTGGAAAAGGTGGACGAATTGCTCCATTCTAGCGCCATGTCACTTGGCTAAGCTCTCTACCAACATCCTGAATTACCCTCGAAACGAGAGTGCCGCAGCGGCCCTACAACATATCAGTATCGCGCTAAAGTTTCGGTTTGTCGGCAAGCAGGAAGTTATCCGACGATTTGTGCCGACCTATCGGGTCATGGATGAATTCTTGAGCGAGGGGAGCGGCGAGGGTCGCGCGTTTCGTGTGGTCAATACACGGTCAACGATCTGCCAACTTTCGAGTGTTCTGCGTTTTGTGCGCCCCTAAAGATTCAATAAGTAACCTGTTTTCAACGCGCGGCGAAAGTTCAACTCACGCCGCCTCCACAGCCTTGCGCGGAAAGCTAGACATTGGTCGGAACCCCACATCGGTGTGTTTCCAGGATTCGTATTGCTCTTTGCCTTCGATCAGAGCCTTCGCCTGCAACCCCACAGCGGAATGTTGAGCTGTTTGCCACTCGGAGTCCTCAGTGCCCAGACTCGTCCAATTACTCAATTACTTTTTCGCCTGCCGTTATTACTGACAGTGATAACTGAGTAATTCAGTGCACTTCAAAAAAACGCGTCCACTTCATTTCCCAGGAAGAACGCTGGAAAACGCGTCAACCATCCGTTCAACTGGGCCGGCAGCTAGTGACCACGGACTGGGTTGCCGGAATACGTGTAGGCGACCCCGTTGGTCCAGGACTTCATAGTTGCTGCTGCCGTCTTTTTCCCGGAAGAAGCGAATCGTAACGATGGCCCGACCTGCGTGCAGATTGCTAAGGGTGATCTCCGGCAGCCAGTCCGGTAGATGCGGGTCGACAAACAGCGCATGCAATGGCGCGTAAGGATAAATTCCCAGCATGCACTGAATGATGGTGAAGATGGCTGAGGAAGACCACGCCTGCGGCCAGTTCGTCTTGGGATACATCGCAGGGAATGGATGCTGCGGGTCACGCGGGTGTCCGGAAAATACCTCTGGCAAGCGATGGAAATCGAAGAGGGCCGCGGCTTCGAACATGCCCAGCGCAATCTTCTCCAAGGCAGCGTGCAGCCCATAGCGCATGAAGCCCATGGCGAAGGAGCCATGTTCCACCGGCCACACCGTGCCGCGATGATAGCTGAACGGATTGAACGCAGGATGCTGCGCCGAAAGAGTTCGCACGCCCCAGCCGCTGAACATATCTTCGGCCAGCAGACGGTCGACCGTTCGCTCCACCAGCGACTCATCGACAATGCCGCAGGCGACGCAGTGGCCGGGATTGGAGGCGATGGAGCGGATCTGCCGCTTCTTCGCGTCGAGTCCCATGGCGAAGAACCCCTCGCGCTCCGTCCAAAAGGCTTCATTGAAGCGCTCCTTTAGCTCCCTCGCCTGGTGGTAAAGCTGCTTGGATTCGTCTTTGCGATCGAGCCACCACAGCATCTCCGCCATGTGCAGCTTTGAGACGTAGACGAACGCCTGCTCCTCGCAAGTCGCAATGGGCGGTTCGACGATGGTGCCGTCAGTGTAGACAATCGCATCGCCCGAATCCTTCCATCCCTGATTCTTGACGCCCTGGGTGGAGCGCGTGAGGTATTCGTAGAAGCCGTCGCCATCGAGATCGGCCCAATTGTCTTTCCAGCGGAGCGCTTCGAGTGCGGGATCAACGAGCGGACGAATCAGTTCCTTGTCGCCAGTCCAGTGCCAAAGATGAGCGAGCACGACGGGATAGAAGCCCGAAGTCGTAGCCGAGCCGTAATAGCGCGCGCGCGGATTGAATCCCAGCTTGGCCAGCGGTCCGGTGTGAGCTTCATGCAGCATGCGGCCGGGCTGTTCGTCGCGCCAATCGTCGACAACCCTGCCTTGCAGATCGGCAATTACCGGCAAGGTGCCGCGCATCATCTGCGAACTGATGAGAGCTGACTCCCAGGCGACGGTGAGCGTGTCCCGTCCGAAGAGCGCAACGTAGATGGGGATTCCCGCGGCTGGAACCCAGGCGTCTGGATTGCGATCTAGATCGTGCAGCCGGAGGGCCACGAGGTCGCGCTTCGCCTGCTCAAGGGCGCCAACTACAACGGTTGCCAAGGTCCTGCTTTCTGGGGCAGTGAACGTTGTGGCCTGGTCCAGGAAAGCTGCGCGACTGACGTCCCAAGGATTACTCGTTGGTTCAAACGCGTAACAGCCATACAGCGGAAAGGCGGGCTCATCTTCCACCTCCGGATGCATACGAATGCAGGTGTGCCACGATTGGAACGGCTTGAGCGACACCCGGAAGGAGATGGAGTTGTCCGAATAGCCTGGCGGAGAGTCGCATTTGGCGATTTCGATGACAATCGAGCGATGGATGCTCGCGTCGCCGACGTCTCCCTGGTGCTCGTAATGGTGGTGTGCGACATAGTCGAGTAGGAGCTCCCAATTACCCTCTTGGTTGCGACGCCAGGAGCGTGTGAGCTCTCCGAACTGGCGACGCTGCTGGGTTGTCTCCTCCTGATCGGCAAAATCGGCGTCCACTTCTAGTTCGAGTTCGAACTCCGTCGGCTTCTGAGTGAAATTCGTGAGATCAACATCTTCGTGAACGCCATATCCAACAGATCGCGAAAGCCGCAGTTCCACCGATTTTTCCGAGGCTTCTGACATTTCTCCGCTGCCTCGATCATTCCCCCTCTGCTGCATATTGGGCGGCACCTGAATGTAGTAGCCGAGCCAGGAGTGCTGCTCGACATTGGACAAGGCGACTGCGTGCGGCTCAGCGCCGTCGATGAGCCAGCGATAACGAGAAAGCATTCGGGTTTGGTGGACGAAAAGACCGTTCGCCGATTCCGGTGAGATAAATCCGTTCAGGTTCGTTGATAGGACGCTACGTCCCTGGCTGACTTGAAAGCTGTCTTCGCGCGGATGAAGTCGTATCAGTCTCGGATTGGCGCGAAGATCGGATTTCGGACTGTGGTTGCCGTTGTGGTTCGACATGTCTGGATAAACCGCTAAGCCGCCTTTCTGAGTTGCGGTGATTCGGGACGCGAAGTTGCTTTGATGATTCCGTAAGCCGCCGCCAGCGCCCCCACAGCTGCGGCGGCGATCCACTTCCAGTTGGTCTCTGCCAACAGCTCAAGGCTGCGATCGCGAGCCGAACGGTCAAAACTTCCGTGCGCTCCGTGGTCGCCGGGGACAGGCTTCCAGAGATTATTGGGGCGATTGGGATCGTCGCGGCCGTCGTGCTGCTGCGACTCATAACCCGTGCGGAGCCGGCGCAATCTTATTGCCTACTACCGCCTCCACCACCGACCACGCTGCGAAATATTCGCGCTTCGCGGGATGATGAGCCGCATAGTAAATGGCGCGGGCCGCAACTTCGGGCTGGTAGATCGGAGGCACCGGCTGTGCTTTGTGCGGTAGCCGGCTCTTGACCCAACCGAACTGCGGCGTGTTCAGCGCCGGCATCTGCACCATCGTTGTCTGGACCTTGCTGTGGTCGTGCAACAGCTCCGTGCGCAGCGATTCGAAGAATCCCAGCACTGCATGCTTAGAAGCGCAATAGGCCGCCTGCAACGGAATGCTACGGTAAGCCAGCGCCGAGCCTACATGGACAATCGTCCCTCGATCGCGTGGCAGCATACGCTTCAGCGCCGCGAGCGTTCCATAAACGTACCCCAGGTACGTCACCTGGGTGACCCGCTCGAACTCCTCGGCGGTCATCTCCTTAATCGGTGAGAAGACCGAGGTCATTGCATCGTTGATCCAGATGTCGATGGGACCGAGCTTCTTTTCCACGCGCTGCGCCGCATCCTCCACCTGCTCCGCGTCGGCGACATCGGTGGGCAGAACCAGGGCTCTGCCGCCCATCGATTCAACCTCGCGCCGCGCTCCTTCCATGCCATCCTTGCCGCGAGCGACGAGGCCGATCCACGCGCCATGTTTGGCAAATTCGCGAACCGTGGCGCGTCCTACTCCGGCGGACGCGCCCGTAATCACCACAACTTCTGCTTTTTTCTTCATCCTTCACGCTCCTACACCAGTTCGCGAACTTTGTCCGAGGCTACCGTGAGGGCAATCTTGCTGCGATTCGGCTCGCCGCGGGCCAGCGATTGAGCGAATTTCAGCGCCTGGTCCGCCTTGACTCTTCCCGGCAACGGCGGTTCGAACGGATCAACCACCGCCTCCAAGATTGCCGGGCCAGGAGCGCTGAGAAACTGCTCGACAGTTTGGCTGCAGTTCTTCGGATCGTCGACGCTGTAGCCCACGCCGCCGCAAGCGTGTGCAAAGGCAACGAAGTCAATCGGGGCCAGGTCCACCCCGAACTCCGGGTTGCCTAGAAATACCATCTGCTCCCACTTGATCTGTCCCAGGGTGTTGTTCTTGATGATGACGACTTTGATCGGCAGCTTGTATTTCACAGCGGTGGAGAAATCGGCCATCAGCATGGAGAAACCGCCGTCGCCGACGAAGGCGACGCACTGCCGGTCAGGATAAGCAAGCTGCGCAGCAAGCGTATAGGGCAACCCCGGCGCCATAGTCGCCAGATTGCCGGAAAGGCTGTACATCTGGCCTTTCTTGACGGGAATCTCGCGCGCCCACCAGGTGGCGATCGTGCCGCTGTCGCAACTGACGATGGCATCGTTGCGCAGATGCTTACCAAGCTCCCAGGCAACAACTTGCGGCTTCATTGGCTTGTCCATACGAGTGGCTCGCGTCTCTACCACCTGCCACCAATCCTTCATGCCGGACTGCGCCATTTCGAGAAAGCCGCGATCGTTGTTCTTCTTTAGTAACGGAAGCAGGTTCTCCAGCACCGTGCGGCTGTCGCCAACCAGTCCGACGTCGACCGGAAAACGCAGGCCGATCCGCATGGGATTGATGTCGATCTGCACGCCCTTGGCTTGGTCGGGCTTGGGAAGAAATTCGAGATACGGGAATGACGTGCCGACCATTAATAGCGTGTCGCATTTCTCCATCACGTCTTGCGACGGCGCGGTGCCGAGTAGTCCGATCGAGCCAGTGGTGTAAGGACTATCATCGGGAACGACCGCTTTGCCCAGCAGTGGTTTGGCGATTGGCGCGGCCAGCAACTCGGCGATTTGTTCAAGTTGCTCTCCGCAGCCTAATGCGCCGCGGCCTGCCAGGATGGCAACCTTTTTCCCGGAATTCAGGATGTCCGCTGCTTGCTGAAGCTGCGACTGATCGGGGATTTTGTAACTGCGCGTGCGAACGTCGCTGGTGTGGCCCGGAATATTTCGCTTCGAACGATCGCGCTTCTTCACTTCCTGGTCCTGAAAGTCGACAGGAATGGTGATGTGCGCGACCCCACCGTAGGAAATCGCAGTGCGGCATGCCAGGTCGATGACATTTTCAACATGCGTCGCGCCCATGATGCGCTCGTTGTAAACGCAAACATCCATATAAAGTTTGTCGAGCGCCACATCCTGCTGGGTGTGAGTTCCGATCAGGTCGTGGAATTGCAGGCCTGTGATAGCCAACACCGGCGCACCATCCAGCTTCGCGTCGTAGAGTCCATTCAACAGGTGGATTCCACCGGGACCGGAGGTGGCGAGGCAGACACCGAGCTTCCCGGTATATTTGGCGTAGCCGCAGGCCATGAATGCCGCGGTTTCTTCATGGCGCACATGAATGAAGCGAATTTTGTCCTGACGCGTGCGCAGCGCTTCCATGATGCCGTTGATACCGTCTCCGGGTAGCCCGAAGATCATCTCGACACCCCAATCGATCAGCGATTCCACCAGCACATCTGAAGTATTCACGATGGGCGATTCCTTTCTCAGGATTACGCGTTTGCGTTTGGTCGTTCTCTCAGATGGATGCCATCGGTCGTTGTCCTGTTTGCTGCGAAGCCAGACTTCTGAATTCGAGATCACAGAAATGCATATTTAACCTAGAGCATATTTAACCTAGAGAAGAGCGGAAGGTACGTTTTCTTTAGCAGCTCTGTGCATCATGAAAACTCCAAGGCAGCGGGCCGGAACTTGGGATAACCTCGCCCGTGTATCCCTCATCATTACAAGTAGTGTGATCTCAAAAGTCCGGGCTGATCGTTTCCATCAAGACGTGAGGATTCCATGAGGAGCCATTCGTATCAGGTTCCTGTGGAACGCATCGCTGTCTCGACTTACACCGTCTCGACTTACACCGTCCCGACGGATTTGCCTGAATCGGACGGAACGTTAAAGTGGGACAGCACGACGCTGGTGCTGGTGCAGGCTACGGCGGGCGATAAGATCGGCATCGGGTACACGTATGCGGATTCGGCGACGGCCACGCTGATTCGCGACCACCTGGCCAAGCTGCTGGTTGGGACGGATGCGATGACCCCACCTTCGGCGTATATGTCGATGTGGCGAAGAATCCGTAACCTCGGGCGACCGGGAATTTGTTCGATGGCCATTTCAGCGGTTGATTGCGCGCTGTGGGATTTGAAAGCGAAGCTGTTGGAGTTGCCGTTGGTCACGTTGCTGGGACAGGTCCGGGAGGGAGCGCCGATCTACGGGAGTGGTGGATTTACATCGCACACCGATCATCAACTTGCGGCGCAACTCGGTGGATGGGTAAGCGAAGGCATTCCGCGAGTGAAGATGAAGATTGGTCGCGACGCAAAGCGAGACATACAGCGCGTCGGCGTCGCCCGTGACGCAATCGGGCCTTCCGCCGAGTTGTTCGTCGACGCCAATGGCGCTTACAGCCGCAAGCAGGCCATCGCGCAGGCGGAAATTTTCGCCCGATACAATGTGAGCTGGTTCGAGGAGCCGGTGTCGTCCGACGATCTGGAAGGTTTGCGACTGGTTCGCGACCGCGCGCCCGCCAGTATGGAGATCGCTGCCGGCGAATATGGATACGATATTTTCTATTTCCGTCGCATGCTGGCGGCGGGAGCGGTGGATGTGCAGCAGGCCGATATTACGCGCTGCGGCGGCGTGACCGCCCTTCTGCAGGTAGGCGCATTGTGCGAAGCGTATAACCTGCCGCTCTCCGGCCACACCGCCCCAGCGCTCCACACGCACGTCGGTTGCGCCATACCGGCTTTTCGAAATCTGGAATATTTTCACGATCACGTTCGCATCGAACGCGTGTTCTTCGACGGTTTTCCGGAGCTTCGGGACGGCCAGCTGCGGCCTGACCTGTCGCGGCCGGGAATAGGGTTGGAGCTAAAGCGCGCGGATGCAGAGCGGTACGCCGCGTGAAGGAGCAATAATGTCCATCATCAAAAATACTCTGATTTCACCCGACGAACTAAACCAGCCCACGGGAAGGCAGCATCGCGATTGGTCTGGTGCTGCCTACATCAGCGAGCTCGAAGCTGAGCTACGCAAGAGTGTGGAAGGCGAGGTGCGCTTCGATCCCGGCAGCAAAGCGATGTATGCGGTTGATGCCTCGAATTACCGGCAAGTGCCGATCGGAGTGGTCATTCCGCGGACGAAAGAAGATGTAGTCCATGCGATCGCCACCTGCCGAAAGTTCGGCGCGCCTGTCCTGTCGCGCGGCGGAGGCACCAGCCTCGCCGGTCAATGCTGCAATGTCGCGGTCGTCATCGACTGGTCGAAATATATGCACGGCGTGCTGGAACTGAACACGTCCGAGCGCTGGGCTCGGGTGTTGCCGGGAACGGTCTGCGATGAGTTACGCGATCGGGCGATGCATGAAAGCGGCAACTTGCTGACCTGGGGCCCCGACCCGGCGACCCACAACCATTGCTGTTTTGGAGGGATGATCGGCAACAACTCCTGCGGCGCCCACGCGCAGATGGCCGGTAAGACGGAGGAGAACATTGAAGCGCTGGAGGTGCTGCTTTACGACGGCACGCGCATGAACGTCGGATGGATGAACGATGCGGAGATGGAGCAATCGATCCGGCAGGGCGGACGAACAGGCGACATCTATCGTAATCTCAAATCGATGCGCGAGCACTACTCTGATCTCATTCGTGACAGGTATCCGCGCATCCCACGGCGCGTCTCCGGTTACAACCTGAACGAATTGCTTCCGAACGAGGACGGGCGATTCAACATCGCGCGGGCACTTGTGGGCAGCGAAGGCACGCTGGTCACGGTACTCGAAGCGAAGTGCAAGCTGATCGATGCCCGAGCGCAACGGGTGATCCTGATGCTGGGCTATGCCGACGTGTACGAGGCGGCCGACGATGTCACGCGCATCACGCCATTCCAGCCGACAGCGCTGGAGGGCAGCGATTACCGGATGTACCAGAACATCGAGAAGAAAGGTGGTCCGAATCGTCGCTTCCTGGGCATGATGCCGGAGGGCAAAGGCTGGCTGATGGCGGAATTTGGCGCCGACAACAAAGAGGAGGCGTTGGAGACCGCACATCGCGTCATGGAAATGCTGAAGAGCGGCTCGGGAGCGCCGAGCATGAAGCTGTTCACCGAAAAAGAGGACATGGCGCACTTGTGGGAGATACGCGAGGCCGGGTTGGGCGCGACAGCATTCGTTCCGGGCGAACGCACCACGTGGCCCGGATGGGAAGATTCAGCGGTTGCTCCAGAGAAGCTCGGCGGATATCTGCGCGACCTCCGCACGCTGTACCAGAAGTATGAATACAATCCATCGCTCTACGGACACTTTGGTCAGGGCTGTATTCATTGCCGAGTGGATTTCGATGTCACCAGCGAGCCGGGAATCCGGAAGTGGCGCTCGTTCATGGAAGAGGCGACGGATCTGTGCGCGAAATACGGTGGCAGCTTCAGCGGCGAACACGGCGATGGGCAGTCGCGCGCCGAATTCCTGAATAAGATGTTCGGCGAGGAACTGATCCAGGCGTTCCGCGAGTTCAAGTCGATCTGGGACCCGGATTGGAAGATGAATCCCGGCAAAGTGGTTGAGCCTTATCGCATGGATGAGAATCTGCGGCTCGGCGCTCACTACAAGCCGTGGGATCCGGAGACCCATTTTCAATGGCCAGAGGATGGCGGCAGCTTCGCTCATACAACTCTGCGTTGTGTCGGGGTCGGCAAATGCCGCCGCAAAAGTGGCAAGACTCCCGAAGATGACACGATGTGCCCTAGCTTCATGGTGACGCACGAAGAAGGTCACACGACGCGCGGACGGGCTCATCATTTGTGGGAGATGTTGCACGGTGATGTGATCACCAACGGCTGGCGAGATGAAAGCGTCAAGGAGTCCCTCGACCTTTGTCTGGCATGCAAAGGCTGCAAAGGCGATTGCCCGGTCAACGTCGACATGGCGACGTACAAGGCGGAGTTCCTTTCGCATTACTGGGAGGGACGGCTTCGGCCGCGACACGCTTACGCCTTCGGCCTGATCGATCAGTGGTCGCGCCTGGCATCCATCGCACCCGGGTTCGTGAACCTGTTCACCCAACTGCCGGTGCTGAACACGGTCGCCAAAAAAATTGCCGGCATGCCGATGGAACGTCAGATTCCCGCCTTTGCGCCTGAAACTTTCAAGTCGTGGTTCAAGAAACGTCCGCCTCGTAATCAAGGCCAGCCGGCAGTAATTCTCTGGCCCGACACGTTCAACAATTACTTTCTTCCTGAAACCGCGCAGGCTGCACTAGAGGTGTTGGAGCACTTCGGATTTCAGGTCAAGGTTCCGATGCAGCACCTATGCTGCGGACGCCCGCTCTACGATTATGGTTTTCTGAATCGCGCGAAAGACTACCTCAACCGAATTTTGGAGGCACTTGCCGACGAGATTGATGCCGGTGTGCCCATGGTCGTGCTGGAGCCAAGTTGCTGTTCGGTTTTTCGCGACGAACTGAACGGCCTGATGCCGCAATCGCCGCGCGCACATCGATTGATGGAGAACACCTTTACGCTGGCCGAGTTTCTGGAAAAGAAGGTAAAGGATTACGACCCGCCCAAACTAAGGCGCAAGGCCATCGTGCAGGCGCATTGTCATCACAAGGCAATCATGCGTCTCTATGACGATGAAGCGGTAATGAAGAAGATGGGCCTCGACTTCCAGATGCTGAATGCGGGCTGTTGCGGCATGGCTGGTTCGTTTGGATTCGAGGAAGACAAATACGACATCTCGCTGAAATGCGGCGAGCGAGCGCTTTTCCCGGCGGTGCGCAAGACCGGACTCTCAACGCTGGTGATGGCCGATGGCTTCAGCTGTCGAGAACAGATTCAGCAAGACACGCCGCGTCACGCGCTGCACCTCGCCGAGGTGATGCAGTTCGCGATGCGTGAAGGCGACGGCGCTCGCCAGATGTATCCGGAAGCAGAAATTGTCTCCAAGCGAAAGGTAGCCCAGCGCCGATCGATGAAGCGTGCTCTGTTGGCTTCGGTCTCTCTGGCTCTTATGGGCGGAGCGTTTCTGTGGCGGCAAAGGAAGTCTTAGAGCGCCCATCGACGCGCAAACTCAGGGCACGCAGCCGGCATCGTTCCTCCGCATAATCCTGAACCCTCGGGTAGATTGCTGCCCCGCTACATTTTCTCGATCACATGATGCGGTTTCTGGCTAAACCAGGTTCGATACAGCAAATGTTGTTAATGAGCGAACGCGGCAGGAGTTGGGTGAATCTAGTTGAGGACGTAATGGAAGGAACGGGAATGAAGCTTGCACAAAATTCAAGTTGCCGATCCATGGTCGTGGCTAATGGTATTTGATCGTCGCACTCTATTGAAGTACCTGGGCAAAATCGTCCGTGTCCGTTCTTTTATGTCTTTTGCGGTCGTTCTGACATCTCCATGTGCCCAGCGAAGGCCTTACGAGGCCAGTCCCAGGAGGCCCCTGGGCGTCAACCGTCGGTGCTTATTTACCGCGTGCGGCCTGGCGGCCCTTTTCGATGCATTTTCGCGCCGCCGCCGGTCCCTTGACGCCGATGACGCGGTACTCTTCTTCCGAGAGCTTGTGATAGTTGACGAAGAACTCCTCTAGTTCCTCCCGGAATTCTTTTCCCAGGTCGTCGATATGCCGAATATCGGCCCAGCTGTGATTCTGTTTCTCAATGGCAACCACCCGGTCGTTTCGTTCAGTCTCTTTCTTGTCCCCCTGCTGGCCCTCAATGATGCCGATAATGCGGCATTTGAGCACGCAGCCCGTGAAGGCGGGCTCATCCATTAACACCAGGACATCGACTGGATCGCCGTCGTCCGCCTTCGTCGAGGGCACGAAGCCGAAATCGTATGGAAAATCCATGCCCGCAGGGAGCACTTTCTTTAGTTCGAAGACTTTCTCTTCCAGATTGAAAGCGTACTTGTTGCGGCTGCCCTTTGGCGTTTCAATCACGACGCGGATAAGATCATCGTCGTCTTCGTCCCGGGGGCGCAGTCTGGAAGGGTCAGCCAGCGCACTTTTGCCGGTCCCGTTCTTGCTCATCTGACCTCCTTGTTTGCTGAATTGGAATGTGGTTTCAGCGCCAGCCGAAGATTTCGCAGCCACGCTTTGCGCATCCACCATGCCGCCACTGCCACCAGCAGCCACGCTATCGATGCAATGGCGAGAACGGCTATGAAGCTGTAACGGGGCAAGTCCTGCCAAATTATGATGGCGAAAGTCATGAGTCCGATGCTTCCCATGGAAGCGCCGACCGCGTCGATTCCTGCCACCTCGCGAGCCCGCAAGGAGGTGGGTTCTTTTTGTTTTTCGTGTTTTTCCAGCAGCGTCGCGGTCGCCGGGAAGATCGCGGGGAATGCGAGAAAAAGTCCTCCTATTTCCGGGCCGTACCTCTTCGCCACAAGTCCGGCCAGCACCGTGACGGCGCCTCCAAAGGCAAAGCGGACGGCGTATTCGTACCATTTCGAGCGCCCCAGGGCGGCGAGATTGACCTCGACTTTCAAGGCGCCAGCAACCTCTCCATTCCGAGAGCGGCACCGAGCCATATAACGAGCGCCAGCGCCGTCACTGGCAGAGCTGCCCATTTTTGCCGCATCATCAGACGGCTCGCCACCGACGCATAGACGAAGAACGCAATCGCACCCAGAAGCATGGACCTACCTTCGATACTTACGTAACCTGCACCATGTTTGTGAACGGCGAGCGCCAGGGTCGCTAGCGCCACGGAGGGTGCCGCGCCGAACAGTCCGGCGAAGCTCTTGGGCTTCAAGACATCTCCCAGCAGCGCGAAGCTGGAGACGACGATGCCACCGAGCACTGCCCGCACCAGCATCTCTCCCATAACCCTCCTTGATTCTTGGCGCTCAGCGCGAAGTTATAAACACGCCTAACGCGGCGGAAAACATTACCACCGTCGCAGCCCAGCCGATGACTTTCAAATACGCCGGGAGCGCGAATCGGTCCATGACCTTTTTGTTGCTGGCCATGTGCATGATGACTGCCATCAGGGGCGCGGCGAGGACACCGTTCAACACGGCCGCCCAAAACAACGCCCGAATTGGATCGATGTGCAGGAAGTTCAGGACAATCCCTGCCAGGGTCGCAACCACGATGGTCAGGTAGAAACCGGGCGCTTGCCGAGGCTTTTCTTCAAGGCTGGACGGCCACTTGCAGGCTTCGCCAAGCGCATAGCCAGCCGAGCCCGCCAGCACCGGTATCGCCAGCATGCCGGTGCCGATAATGCCGCATACGAACAGGCCGGTGGCCCAGCGCCCTCCCAGCGGCCGTAAGGCTTGTGCCGCCTGTGCCGCCGTCGCAACATCCTGGACTCCCGTCGCGTGTAGTGTGACCGCCGCCGTCAGGATGATGAAAAACGCGACGACGTTAGACAGTGCCATGCCGAGATAGGTGTCGGTGCGGATGCGGCCCAGCTGCACAGGCGCCTGAGCGGGGGCGCGCTTGAGCGCTTTTTCGCCCCGATGATTCTTGACCTCTTCCACTTCCTGCGACGCCTGCCAAAAGAAGAGATAGGGACTGATCGTCGTCCCCAGCACGGCGACGATGCCGGTTAGATACGCCCGATTCCACGTCAGTTTCGGCAGGACGGTCGCGTGCGCCACTTGCGTCCAGGAAATCCGCACGAAAAAAGCCGCCGCCACATAGGAAAAGAGCGAAAGCGTCAACCACTTGAGATACTTCACATAGCTCGTGTAGGGCACCAGCACCTGCAAAAGCAATGAAGCAACTCCGAAGAACAGGATGTAAATCCACGTTCTTGCCGGCAGGACCAATTGCGCCGATGCGCCCATCGCGCCGACATCGGCACCGAGGTTGAATATGTTCGCGATGAGCACCAGTGCGATGACGAGGCGCAGCAGCCATTTCGGGTAGCAACGCCGCAGGTTTGCCGAGATGCCGCACCCGGTTACTCGCCCCACCCGCGCGCTGATCTCCTGAATTGCGGCCATCAGCGGATACGAGAGAACCATCGTCCAGAGCATGCCGTAGCCAAACTGCGCGCCCACCTGGGAGTAGGTTGCGATTCCGCTGGGATCGTCGTCGGATGCTCCTGTGATCAGGCCGGGCCCGAGTGTTTGCAGCAGGCCTCGAATTCTGTAGCCCAAGCCTACCCCTGAGGAGGCTTGGCGAGCGGAAGCCCGTCCGCCCGAGGACGAGCGGGTTGCGGACTTAACGATATCGTCTTGAACAACGGCCATGGCGAAGACCGGCCTTATGCCAACCGCTCTGCGGGGGCCTTGGGCCACGCACTCAGCGAACTGGGTGCGTTCAGGTTTGCTCCCTCGTCCGCCGAAACACCCAAGCTGCCTAAATGTTCACCCCCCAGCCACCCGCTGACCAGGGCGATGGCAACGCCAATGAAGGACAAGGCGAGCGTAGGTCCCGTCTCCGTTGGATCAGGGTTTCGCAACCGCCAGCTGGCGACAAACAGGATCAAAGCGACGAGATTGCCGCCGCCGTACCACAAGCCAATGCGCTTAGCGCGGGTGTTCGCAGGCAGCCCCGTCCAGTCCGTGAGGCCGAAAATGGCGGCGGCGAGGCCGCCGATGACTCCGGCAGCGGTCGGCCAAAACGCAATCTCGAACCAGTAATGATTGCCGCCGACCAGCGCGATGATGTCGAAGACAACCGCCGTGCCTAGCAGACCCAGCGGGAAAACCATCCACTGCTGGTGAAGCGGATGTCCCAAGAGCTTCATCTAACCTCCATGTCGGACTGTCCACGCAAAGGCGGCAGCCGCTCTAGGCCGCGCGGCCCGTTCTGCGTTTGGCTACGCTCGCCACACCCGCCTTCGTTGCCTCGACATTGATTTCCTTAGAAAGTGTAGTGAGCTTCTGGTCCGTTTCTTTCTCCTCTTCCAGCGTCTGACGGAGCAATTGGGCATGCTCGCGTTCCCCTAGAAGGTCGGCATAGACGCACACCGTACCGTACCCGGCGATCTCATAATGCTCCACTCGTTGCGCCGCCGCGATGAGAGCCGCGTCCATCACATCCTCTTCAAAATCCTCGCCCATGACCTCCGCGCCTTCCTTGACGAGCCCCTCCATGCCAAGGCATTTTTTGCCACTGCCCTTCTTGCCAAGCATCGCAAAAATCTCCTCCAGACGCTGAACATGCCCCTTGGTCTGCTCCAGGTGCTCCTCGAACCCGCTGCGAAGCTCGGCAGACGTGGCAGCCTTCGCCATCTTTGGCAAAGCTTTGGTCAATTGCTTTTCGGCGCTATAGAGGTCTTTCAGTTCCTCTACATACAGCTCTTGCAAGGAATCCTTTGTCATTGTCGTTGCCTCCCCCGGAAAACGAATCGTCGCGATTTCTACAATCTCGTTAGTTGCTGAAAAGAGCACTAGAGGATGGCGCGACTTCTGACATCTTGGAAGAAAATTGCTCAGCCCATCGGCAAAGGCGTGAGGACTGTACTTTGAACACGTCACTCAGACCATAGGTTCCTCCGGCGTAAGGAGCGCCATAGAGTACACCTGAGCTGTCGCGTGTCACGCCGGCGTAAGGCTGTGCGCCGTCAATACCGCCTTGGAACGCGTACAAAACGCTTTCACGCTGGTGCGTATCGATCTTGAAGACGACACCGCAGCCGCCGAGGCCGGCGCAAGTGTTGTTGTTGAAACTGCCTCCGGCACTCGCCGTGCCGTAGACATTTCCTGCCGGATCCAGGGTCACCCCGGCATAGGGCACAGCGCCATCGGCCTCGCGGGTGAAGGTATGCAAGACAGTGAGAGTAGGCGATGGGGAGTTGTTGTCGGCGGCGGACAAAGCCGCACTTGCTAGAAGAGAACTCAAGGTCAGAGTGGCCAATAGTCTCAGCTTCATACTTCTCTCCTTTATTGGTAGGGCGGAGGGAGCGGCCGCCGCGATGCTGGGTTCAATCGGAGCGCCGCAATCTGGCCTGACGCAGCGCCCACGTAGATCGGGTTTGCTGCTCTGGGATGTTTATGGTGTGAGCTTGAAGATGACGCCGCAGCCATATCCGCCGCATTGCGGATTCTGGGCGTTCAAGTCTCCACCGTATTGGGTGGTGCCGTAGAGATTGCCCTGTGTGTCCACGACCAAAGTTCCAGTGGGATTATCCCCATCCGCACCTCCGGTAAAGGCGTACAAGATTCTCTCTGTCCAATTCGCACCGTTAGGGGTCAACTTGAACACTATTCCGCAACCGTAGGAGCCGCAGATACCCGCCGTGGAGCCTCCGCCGATGGTTGTCCCGTAGAGGTTGCCCAGATTGTCTCTTAGCAGGCCGGCATAAGGCTGGGCACCGTCTCCAGTGCCGCCGAAGGTCCAGAGCACGTTTTCGGTCCAATTGCCATTCTGGTTAGGCGTCAGTTCGGAACGACCCCCACACCGTCGGCGCCGCCCAGTGCGGTCGTGCCGTAAGAGGTTTCCGGCCGCGTCTGCGACGACGCCGGCATAGGGCGACGCTCCATCGACTCCTCCAGCAAGGCTGTAGAGGACAGTTTCATGACCGCCGCTGTCTAGTTTGAACACGACGCCGGAATTGTTGGCTCCGCCGTCGCGCGTCGTACCGTAAAGGCTCGCGGCTTCGTCCTGAATCAAAGCGCCATAAAACGGAGCGCAGCCGTCGGGTCCGGTGAAACTATAGAGAGCCGTTTCGTTCCCACGAGAATCCACCTTGAACACCGTTCCGCAGCCGGAACCCCCGCCCGCGTTGGTCGTGCCGTAGAGATTGCCTTGCGAGTCCCGAAGCAAAGCCGAGGTGCCCTCCAATCCGTCCCCGCTCATGGAGCCAAAACTATAGAGATTGTTTTCGTTCCAGGGGCAGAGCGCCGTGCGACAAATGGTCGCCGGAGGCGTCAGTTTATAAACCGTTCCGTAGCTTTGCGTGCCGCCCAGCGCCGTTGCGCCATAGAGGACGCCATTGCTGTCGCGGATCAATCCGCCGAAAGGGTCATACCCGTCGGAAGACCCGCCGAAGCTGTGAAGCAAGGTCAGGTGTTGCCGCGTGTCAACCTTGAAAGCCGTTCCGAGGTTGTTCGGCACACCGCCCGCCGAGCCTGTGCCGTAAAGATTTCCGGCACCGTCACGAACCACACCCGCATACGGCAAGGCGCCATCGGCTAAGCCCAGGAATGTGTAGACCACGGTTAGGGCCGGTGATGGCGAACGCTCCTGGGCGTTAAGCGAAGAGAGGCTCACAATAACAACGATCCACAGACAGACAATGCTTGCATTCACTTTCGCGGTCATACAGTTCCTCCTTCATCCAGTTGGGGCGGAGGGAGCATCCGCCGAAGTGGCTACGGTGTGAATCGTGGCGCCGCAATCTGGCCTGACGCAGCGCCCACGTAGATCGGGTTTGCTGCTCTGTGATGTTTATGGTGTGAGCTTGAAGATGATTCCGCAGCCGGGAGCGCCCAAACCGGTGCAGTTTGGGTTACTAAGGTAACCGCCGCCGTACTGTGTAGCGCCGTAGAGGTTACCTTGGGGGTCCATCGCCAGAGTTCCCGTAGGCGATGCCCCATCCGCTCCGTCGGTGAAGTTCCATAGGACAGACTCCGTCCAGTCGGAGCCATTCGGGGCGAGCTTGAACACCGTTCCGTAGCCGTTCAATCCGCCGCCAGTAGTCGTGCCGTACAAGTTTCCCTGGCTGTCTATAAGGAGTCTGCCCAATGCTGGACCCGAGCCCACGGGTCCCGCGAAGGTATAGATTATGCTCTCGATCCAGCTTCCGCCATTTGGAGTCAACTTGAAGACGACTCCACCGTCGGGAGCGCCTCCATCGGCAGTCGTCCCATAAAGATTTCCGTGTGTGTCTTCGACCAGACCTTGTTGGGGCGCATTCCCATCCGCCCCGCCGGTGAAGTTGTGGATGACGCTTTCCGTCCAGCCCGAATCGGTGTGGGTTAACTGGAAAACTGTGCCTGCGTCGCCCGTGCCGCCCTTAGGCGTAGTGCCATAAAGGTTGCCATCAGCGCCAAGCAGTAAAGGCGTCGAATAAAACATCCCGTTCTTACCGTCCGCTGGCGGGCCTTGAAAGTCGTACAGATCCGATTCGCTGCCGTGAGCATCTACTCTGAACACGGTTCCGCAGCCGAAGCCATCGCAGATGCTTGCACCTCCATATTCGGTAGTGCTGTAGAGGGTTCCATTCGCGTCGCGTATCAGGTCTGCTGTTGGCCCAGGCGCATAGGGCTGATACGGGTTGCCGAAGCTGTACAGGACAGTTTCGTTCCAGGGACATATCGCGGTGGCGCAGACTCTAGCGGGAGGGCTCAACTTGAACACCGTCCCGCTGCCGTTAGCACCGCCGACAACATCGGTACCATAGACAAGGCCAGAGTTATCGCGAAAGACGCCGCCGATCGGTTGAACCCCGTCATTGTGTCCAGCGCCGAAGGCGTAGAGCGCGGTTTCATGGCCCCTCGCGTCAACTTTGAAGATGACCCCGCAGCCGTAAGGCGGACCGCAGGTGTTTATCTCGCCGCCGTATTGGGCGCTGCCGTACAGATTGCCCGCCGCATCGAGAATTACCTCGTTGGGATTGGATCCATCTTCCAAGCCCATGAATGTGTAAACCGGCGTGAGCTTCCAGGACGGCGAATGCTCCTGCGCGGTGAGCAAAGCCGAACCCGCCAGAACACAACTCAGCGTCAGAGTATGCAATAGTCTTAGCTTCATATTCCTCTCCTTCTTCATCGGTTAGGGCGGAGGGAGCGACCGCCAATGGGCTCGTATTTCCGGTCACGGCGAACTGGCCGTTACCTGGCCGCGACCATGGTTTTCAGCAAGTACCGGTGCCGAAGATGCCGAATGAAAGAGCCGCCAATACGTCCGGGACTCGAAAAAATTTCGGTGAGTTTGCTTCGGGTGGCGTTTACGGGCAATGCACGCGGGGTGATCTTTGTCTGACTTTTGTGCGACCGCAGGTAAGTTATTGAAGGTGAACGAGCGAATTCAGCGGACTCTAATGGCACGCGCTTTGATAGTTGTACTTCGCCTAGGAACTCCCGGCGACTGACTCGCTTTCTTCTCAACTCGCGGTAGTCGTAGTAGACTCTTCCGAATCTTTTCCCGAGAACATGCTATGAAAGACACCCTTCCCCCTCGGGTGCGGCTCGGAGCTTTTGAAGTTGATCTCCGCGCCGGTGAGCTGCGTCAGGACGACGCGGCAGTTCTTGTGCTTCCCGACCGGCCCTTGCAGATCCTGCGCATGTTGATCGAGGCCGACGGCGAGATCGTCACGCGGGAAGAGATCCGCCAGAGGCTGTGGCCCAACGACACCATCGTCGAGTTCGACCACAGCATCAACAGCGCCATCAAGAAGCTGCGCCGCGCTCTGGTCGACTCCGGCGACGAGCCGCACTACATCGGCACCATCGCCAAGCGCGGATACGGTTGCTGGTTACGGTGGAACGGATGGGAGCGGAAGGGGATTCCATACTCGGGGCGACAGCGTCCCTCCACGCGGGCGAAACGGATGGAGGCACCGGAATCCTGGGAGGTGTCGGAGCGGAGCGCAGCGGGCAGCGGGAGCGCTGCCTGGCGTCGAGATTATCGTCAGCCAAGCGCACTCGCCGCGGGCGCGTTCCCGCTGGAAGCGGATTGCTGTTGCGGTGGTTTGTCGCGGAGTTATCGCTGCCTTCCTCTACTGGCGGGCGCACAGGGCGCCAAGCTCACCGAGCGGACACCATCGTGTCGCCGACTTCGACAACACGACCGGCGACCCGGTCTTCGACGACACCCTCAAGCAGGCACTGCTCACGCAACTATCGCAGTCGCCCTTTCTAAACATTCCTCAATCGCAAAGTGCGGGCAGCACTGAAGGAGACGAATCACTCAGCGAATGAACCGCTGACAGAGAAAGTCGCTTTGGAGGTCTGTCAGCATGCGGAAGGCAAAGTCCTGGTGACCGGATCTATCGGGACGATTGCCAAGACTTATACGCTTGGGCTGAAGGCTGTGGATTGCACCACCCGCAACGTTTTGGCAGAGGCGGAGGAGTACCCGCCGGATAAGCAATCGGTGCTCAAGGCCTTGAATGAGGCGGCCATCGTCACCCGGAAACGGATGGGCGAACCATTGAGCTCCGTCCGGCGATATGCCACGCCCTTGGACGAGGCAACAACGTCATCGCTGGAAGCATGGAAATCGTACAGCCTGGGTGTGAAAGCGAGTTACGAACAAGGCGTAGAAGCGGCGCTGCCCTTCTATAAGAGGGCAGTAGAAATTGATCCCAAGTTTGTCCGGGCATATGTCGCATTGAGCTTTGCCTACGCGAACCGCGCCGAACTAGAGCGGTCGCAGGAAAATGCACGTAAGGCTTACGAACTGCGGGAAACCGTTGGCGAACGCGAGCGGCTCGCCATCGAATCAACGTACTACATGCGCATTACCGGAGAAATGGACAAAGCGGCGCAGGTGTACGAGCAGTGGCGGCAGGTTATCCCAAGGATGTCACGCCTCGGGGGAACCTGGGTGTCATCTATAGCGACCTTGGAGATATGGAAAAGGCGCTGGATATGATCCGTGAGGTCATCCGCATCGAGCCAAACGCTGGGCTCCCATACGAAAACCTCGCGGAGGACTACGAAAATCTCAACCGGCTCGATGAGGCTGGGGTTGCGCTTAAAGAGGCGGAGGAGCGCCACTTGACGTCGGACGGCATGCTATTGGTTCGATATAGTTTGGCGTTTCTGCAAGGAGATACTGTGCAAATGGCGCAGGTCGCCGCCGCCGGTATGGGAAAGCCGGGGGTCGAGGACACCATCTTTGCGACGCAGGCCGATACAGCAGGGTGGTATGGCAGGTTGAGGGATGCGCGTAAACTGACCCAACAGGCGATGGACTCGGCGCTGCACAATGATGCCAAAGAGACCGCCGCCGGCTATCAGGCACTGGCTGGATTGCGCGAGGTAATCGCAGGCAATCGGGAGCAGGCCCGTGCCGACGCAGTCGCGGCGTTGAAGCTGGACCGGAACCGTCTTGTTAGAGCCAGGTCGGCGTTGGTGCTGGCGCAAGCTGGGGATACGGCTCTGGCGGAGAAGTTCGCAGAAGAAATCGAACGGGAGCGTCCGGTCGGCACCTCGGCTCAGCACTACTGGCTACCGGCAATTCGCGCGGCTGTCGCTCTAGAACAAAAAGACGCCAGCCGCGCTGTTGAGCTATTAAGTAAGGTCGGGACCGAGGAGCTCAGCCCCGATGACCTATATCTATACCCCGCTTATTTGCGCGGAGAGGCCTATTTGATGCTGGGAGACGGCACAGCAGCGGCGAAAGAATTTCACAAGTTTATCGATCACTATGGGCTGGTAGGGAACGCCCCGTGGGGAGCGCTGGCGCGACTGGGTCTTGCGCGGGCGTATGCGCTGGAAGCTCAGACCGATCCTGCTGCTCGGGAGAAAGCCCGCACCGCGTATCAAGACTTCCTCACGCTGTGGAAAGATGCCGATCCTGATATTCCTATCTACAAGCAAGCGAAAGCGGAATACGCAAAGCTGCGGTAGGCAAGTGTAGCGAGGTCCGTGGGAAAGCGACAGGCCCTTATGCTGTGCATGCGTAGTAGCAGTACACCACGTGAGACAAGAACACAAGGCGAGGATCTCGCGTGTGTATCACGTGTGAATAAGGCGATTCTAGTCTAGCGCTTGTTGAGTTCTTGGGCGTCTTTAGTTTTCAGTAAGTTCTGTATTGTCATTCTGCCTTCTATTTTCGGGCTTGATCAGGCCTGGTATTGTTCGTCGCTGACCTGTTCCATCCAGTCGACAACCTTGCCGTCGAGCTTTTCCTGAATGGCGATGTGCGTCATGGCCGTGGTCGGCGTGGCCCCATGCCAGTGCTTCTCGCCGGGCGGGAACCAGACCACGTCGCCGGGCCGGATTTCCTCGATCGGGCCGCCCCAGCGCTGTGCCCGGCCGCAGCCAGCCGTGACGATGAGAGTCTGGCCGAGCGGGTGCGTATGCCATGCGGTCCGCGCGCCCGGCTCGAAGGTTACGCTGGCGCCTTGAACAAGTGCCGGATCGGGCGCCTGAAAAAGCGGATCGATCCGTACCGTGCCAGTGAACCACTCTGACGGTCCCTTGGCGGAAGGTTGCGAGCCAACTCTTTTGATCTCCATTTCTGAATTCCTTCCTATCGATCTTGTACGTCGTCTATCTCGCGCGAACTGTGCGGTCCCCGAGGTCCGTCCCGAGATAAGCGTCATCGGAGTCCGACCGCTCGCGTGCACCGTGCTGCTTACAGCCGGTCATTTCTCCAGCGTTCCGGATAGCGAGCTCCTTCCACCTTGATCTTCGACGCGGCGGCATCGATGTCTCGCAGATCGTCGGGCGTGAGTTCGACTGCAGACCGCTCCGATGTTCTCTTCCAGGCGGTGCAGCTTCGTCGTGCCGGGGATCGGAACGATCCACGGCTTCTGCGCCAGCAGCCAGGCGAGCGCGATCTGAGCAGGAGTCGCGTTCTTGCGCTTCGCGATCGCTGCCGAGCAGATCGATCAGCGCCTGGTTCGCCTTGAGAGCCTCCGGCGTAAAGCGAGGCAGCGTGCTGCGGAAATCGGAGCTGTCGAACTTCGCGTTTTCGTCGATCTTGCCCGTCAGGAAGCCCTTGCCCAGCGGGCTGTACGGCACGAAGCCGATTCCGAGTTCCTCGAGGGTCGGGTATCACTTCCTGCTCCGGGCTTCCTCCACCACAGCGAGTATTCGCTCTGGAGCGCGGTGACCGGCTGGACCGCGTGTGCGCGGCGAATCGTCTTGCACGCCCGCTTCGGAAAGTCCGAAGTGCTTGACCTTGCCTGCCTGGATCAGATCCTTCACCGCGCCCGCGACGTCTTCGATGGGCACGTTCGGGTCAACCCGGTGCTGATAGAGCAGGTCGATGATATCGACCTTGAGCCGCTTGAGCGAGCCTTCGACGGCCTGCTTGATGTGCTCGGGCCGGCTATTCAGGCCTGCCGCTCCCGGCCGATTATCGCTGCCACTCAGATCGAACCCGAACTTGGTGGCGATCACCACTTTGCCGCGGAACGGAGCGAGGGCTTCGCCCACAAGCTCTTCGTTCAGGAACGGGCCGTAGACTTCGGCGGTGTCAAAGAACGTGATGCCGCGTTCCACGGCGGCATGGAGAAGAGCGGTCATCTCCTTCTTGTCTTTGGGCGGGCCGTAGGAAAAGCTCATTCCCATGCAGCCGAGCCCGATGGCCGAAACTTCCAGATTGCTTTTTCCAAGTTTGCGTTTCTGCATTATTTCTCCTCCCGTCGTCACTACCGCGCGTAGCCACGCTGCCGATATGACTTCGATGTCTCAACATTACTGGCCCAATGCGATTGAGCGCTATCCCGATCCTTCGGAATGGTTGCCTATTCCTGTCGCTTTATGCGATTTCAGGTACGAGAGATCAGGTTCTAGAGCTACCATAAGGAGTAGGCCGGCTGCCGGCAACTAAACGTAGTCAAACAGGGTCATGAAACCGAAGTCCATGTGGAGCTGTTGGTGGCAGTGGAATAGCGTCAGCCCCGGATTGTCGGCTACGAAATCCACCGAGGTTTCCTGGTAGCCTCCAAGCATGACCACGTCTTTCAGAATTCCGGCAGTCGGTGTCCCCGCCAAGCTGGTCAACTCAAAACTGTGGCGGTGAAGATGAATCGGGTGGATGTCATCGCTGGCGTTGCGCATCGATATCCGATAACGCTTTCCCTGTTTCAAGTGAAATGAGGCGGGAATCACCTGGCTGGTCATAGGATAGGCGACGCCATTAATGGTCCATCGATTGAACCCTTCCTCGGCGGCATTGTCCTTTACGAAGGTCATTTCAAAGGTTTCGTCCGGCGGAGGCGCACTGACCCCTGGCTTGGCAAAACGCGCATAATTCCAACGGAACGGTACCGGAGTGATCCACTGCGGTTTGCCCGTGTGGCGAGCGTATTCCACGACGATCCCCATGCCGTGGCGGCGGTCGTCATCCGCGAGGTCTCCCAGAATCCAGATTCCGGGATGATTCATCTCTACCACCGCTGACACCCGTTCTGCCGTTCCCAGCCAAAGAACTGGAACTGTGACGGGATTAGGCACCGGATTTCCGTCCAGGGCGACCACCCTGAACGAATGGCCGGGCAGCGCCAGACTTCGTATCTCCGTGGCGCTTCCGTTTAACACATGGAAGAGGACGTGTTCTCCCGGCTTCACTCTGATGGGTTCGCCGTGCCCCAGCATGCGGCCATTGATAGTGAATGAGCCATAGTCGACCTCGTATCCCTTTGGCATGCCCTTGGCCAGCGAGGCCTTCATCGCGGACTCTCCCCGCTCTTCGAGTGCTTTCACCGTGGTCGCGGGCGAGAGGAAGTCCATCGCCATGTCTCCACCACGGCTAAAGGTTGGCTCGAATTCTTTCAGGGTCAGAAACACTTCGCGGTCATAGTCCCCTGACTCTTGCTTGGGCTCTATGTACAGCGGACCAACCTGCCCGCTGTACTGGCCTGCCGCGAGGTCAGCCCCCGCCCGATTATGTGTGTGGTAGAAGCGAATGCCTGCCGGCCCCGGCGTGAAGGTGATTCGCCGGTTACCGTGTGCGGGAATAAAAGGAGTGCCTTCTTCCGCCGCGCCATCCACGTCGACCGGAACGATCTGGCCGTGCCAATGCAACTGCTCGGGCGTATCGGTTTCGTTGTGGATGTCAACGGTGACCTGCCGCCCCTCCTTGAAACGTAGCAGCGGTCCGGGAAATTGACCGTTGTAGGTCGTCGTGGAGATGATGTGTTTGGGTGCAATCTCGATTGGGCTCGCGCCAATCTTGATCGTATAATCTGTCGCACCTTCCGTTGGCGTTGTGGCGTTCATCTGTCCGGAAATGGCTGGTTGCCCCGCAGATGCCGGGAGCACAGCGCTGCCAGCCAGCACACCCGTCATCTTCAGAAAAGTACGCCGGGAAAAACTCATGAGTTCCCACTCCTTAATCTGCAACGAGTTCGCCGAATAGCTCGCCAACTCTCTCCTGGGCAGGACCCGAGGTTTTCGCCCAGTCGCCGGTTCGTGTCTGAACGTCATGCGCCAAGAATGGACTCGATTCGTGGAGCAATGTTGGATCGCGAAGACGATTGATCGTCCGTTCGGGCAACCAGGCTGTCCAGGTTAGGGCATAGAAACAGCTTGCTGGCAGGCAGGTTCCTGCAGACGTCTCAACAGTTATTGCTGCTCACAGTTGTCACTGCCTGTGAACTTCTGAGGCACAAAAGTTCGCTTCCATTCTTCTATCTGATCCCGTGCGTCTTTAACCGACCTTGAAAAACGGAGAGCCAGTTCTCGAATTCGCTCCGATTGCTTGCACTCGATGGCTTCGGTCGGGATCAATTCTTTGCCCACGCCGATGGCGGAGGCTCCTGAAAGTATAAAGTTGGCGGCGGTCTGCTGATTCACTCCGCCCGCGGCGATTAGCGGGATCTGGGGAAACGACGCCTTCAGTGCCTTGATGTACTTGTCCCCGCCTACTAGCGAGCAAGGAAAAACCTTTACGAAATCAGAGCCAGCCCGCCAGGCCACCAGTACCTCGGTCGGCGTCAATGCGCCCGGAAGAACCGCGACATTCTCCTGAGCCGCGAATTCGACAATCGCCAAATCAAATCCGGGAGCGGTCAAGAAGGTTGCGCCCGCATCCAGGCACTTGCGCGCTGTCTCGATATCGCACACGGTGCCGGCTCCCACGATCATCTTAGGATGGTAGCGAACCAGGTGAGTGATTAACTCCACTGCTCCAGGCACGGTCATGGTGATTTCAACAATCGGTATGCCGCCCTGCGTGACTGACTCTGCGGCGAAATGCGCATCTTCGCCAGATGAGACCCTTATGGCCGGGATAATACCTATGGTCTTGATGAGGGAACAGACTTCTTCTTTTTTCATCGGTCAGGATCCTTTTACTCGATTACAAGCCCTGCCTTCGCCTCCACTCAGAGCTCCTTACACCGGTTCGTTGACTTCAGCCGCTGGAAGTTGATCATTGCTGCGCGCAAACCACACGTAGAGGGTCGGCAATAGAATGATGCTGATCATCAGGTCAGCGAAGAGACCTCCCACGATGACGATCGCAAAAGGGCGCTGCGAATCGGATCCGATCCCATGAGAAATGGCGGCGGGCAGCAGACCCAAGGTCGCAACCATCATGGTCATCAGGATAGGCCGAAGGCGGAGAACAGCGCCTTCCACCGCAGCTTCTTCAATCGAGTATCCTCGGGCTCGAAGCTGATTGATATATTCCACCATGATGACGCCAATTTGCACTGACACTCCGAAGAGCGCCAGAAAACCGACTCCGGAGGACACACTGAAGTTTGTACCCGTGATCAGCAGCGCCAGCAGTCCGCCGATCGGCGCCATTGCGATGTTGGTGAGGATCAGCAGGGCCCATTTGATGGACTTGAACATCATGTAGAGGATGATATAGATAAGCAGGATGGTCAGCGGCAGCACCAGCAACAACCGCCGTTGTGATCGTTTCTGACTTTCATATTCGCCCGCCCAGTCGAGGGTGTAGCCAGTCGGCAGCTTTACGGCAGCATTAACTTTCCTGATTGCCTCCTCGACGGTGCTGCCGAGGTCTCTCCCGCGCACGCTGAACTTTACTGCCACGTAACGGGAATTTGCCTCGCGGTAAATCTCCGATCCTCCGTCGGCCTCTTTGACTTTGGTCAACTGGGCCAGGGAAACACGCTCGCCGGTTGGCGACAGCAAGCGAATCTTCTCGATTGCCTCCTTCGTATCTCGATATTCCGGCAAGTAGCGCATGACCAGATCGTAGCGCTGCTCTCCTTTCAGCACTTGGGTGAGTGCGTTGCCGCCCACTGCAGTTTGAATCGCGTCCTGAACGTCGGAAACATTGATGCCGTATCGCGAGGCCTGATCGCGGTCGACCGCGAAGTCGAGGTTGGGTTGTCCGATCACGCGAAACACCCCCAAGTCCTCTACTCCTCGGATATCCCGCATGACGGCGACGATCTCGTCGGCCTTCTCTTCGAGGGTTTTCAGGTCGTCTCCGTAGATTTTTACCGCGAGCGCGCCCTTAACACCGCTCACAGCTTCTTCCAGATTGTCGGAGATTGGTTGCGAGAACCCCCAGAACACCCCCGGAATCTTCTCCAACTCGCGGTCCATGGCCGCGATCAGCCGTTCTTTATCCTGATGGAAGACTGGCCGCCACTTCTCCTTTGGCAACAGGTCGACGAAGAATTCCATGTCGAAGAAGCCAGTTGTGTCGGTGCCGTCGTCCGGCCGTCCTATCTGGTTGACGACCTGTGGCACTTCGGGGAACGAGGCCAGGATCTGCCGGGCCCGGTCCGCGACGTGGGCGCTCTCACTCGGTCCTGTGCTGGGAGCCAACGTCCCGCGCACCCAGATTGCGCCTTCATCCAAATGCGGCAGGAACTCCGAACCAATCACTCCGCTGAAAACCAGAAAGCCAGAAACCATGAGTGCGACAACAGCTCCTCCTACCGTGACCCAACGATGACGGATGGCCCAGCGGACATCTTTCCGGTAGTGAGTGGTCAAGAACTTCATTACCGGGTTTTGCCATTGCTTGGCGCCCTTTCGGAACAACAGGCTCGCCAGGGCTGGCGCCACCAGCATGGAGAAGATCAGAGCGCCCAGCAACGCATAGGCCACCGTCCATGCCATCGGCTTGAACAGCTTTCCTTCAACTCGTTGCAGCGTGAAGATTGGCAGGTAAGCCGTGATGATGATGGCAATGGCGTAGAAAACCGGCCGTTGCACCTCGTGAGCAGCTTCGCGGACGCGCTCCAGCAGGGTGCGCGGAGCTTCTTCCGGGCGATTCAGATGGCGCACGATGTTTTCCACCATCACCACCGCTCCATCCACCACCATGCCAAAGTCCAAGGCCCCAAGTGAAAGCAGGTTGGCCGAAATATGTCGCAAGTCAAGGCAGATAGAGGCAAAGAGCAATGCAAAGGGAATGGTGAGCGAAACGATAATGGCGCCGCGGATGTTCCCCAGAAATAGAAAGAGGATGATGACGACCAGGGTCATGCCTTCCGCGAGGTTGTGCAGCACTGTGTGAGTCGTGTAGTGGACCAGATCGTCGCGGTCCAGGTAAGGAACAATCTTCACCCCGGGGGGAAGTATCTGCTCGTTCAGGCGCTTAACCATGGCATGAAGGTTTTCCAGCATGGTCGCGGTGTCTGCACCCTTGCGCAGAAACACGATGCCCTCGACCACGTCGTCGTCGTCCACGACCGTGCCGTCGGCTCGGTGGACCGCTTTGCCGATCTGACCGAGACGGATCTTCGGCCCTTGGGTAACTACCGCAATGTCCTTGACCCGTATTGCGGTGCCGTTTTGCGTCTTGATGACGGTCTTTTCGATGTCAGCGACATCCTTGATCAGGCCTACGGCGCGCACATTGATCTGTTGCGAGCCCTGCTCGATGAAACTTCCACCAGCATTTGCGTTGCTGTTCGCCAGTTGCTGCTCGACCTGTGCGAGGCTTAAGCCGTAAGAGATCAATTTGTCGGGGTCGACTTTAACCTGATATTCGCGAGTGATACCGCCGAACGACGAATCGTCCACCACATCGGGAACAGACTTGATGTACTTGCTGATCACCCAGTCCTGCAGAGACTTGAGCTCCATCACGTCATAATGTGGGATTGGTGCTCTCCAGCGTGTACCAATACACCGAACCAATCGGGCTGAAGTCGGGACCAATTCCCGCGGAAACGTCCAGGTGGAAGCGTAACCTGCGAAAGCCGCTCCAGACACCTTCTGGCGATCCCAGTCGTTGTCGGAATCGTCATCGAAGATCAGGTTGACGACCGACAATCCAGCCAGTGACGACGAGCGTACATGCTGAAGATGTGGAATCCCGTTCATCTGGATTTCGATGGGTATGGTGACCTGCTGCTCAACTTCTTCGGCAGCGCGGCCAGGCCATTGGGTGATCACCTGCACCCAGGTGTTCGCAACGTCGGGATAGGCCTCGACCGGGAGTTTCTTGAAAGCGATGATGCCCCAGATGAACAGCAGAAACGCCATGCTCAAAACAACAAAGCGGTTGTTCAGGGCGAAATCGACGAGCCAGCGAATCATTACTGTTCCACCGTATTCTGGAATTCAAGCGCATTGGCCACGACTTGCTGTCCGGGCGAGATTCCTCTGACGATCTCCTGCAGGCCTCCGGGAAGCATGTCGCCACTAACCACTTCCACTCGTCGAAAACCCTTGTCTCCAGCCGGGATGTAGACCCACTCGCGGTCGTGCAGGTGCAAGATTGCGGTGGCGGGAACGGCGGCGCGTTTCTCTTTTTGTTGACCATGGAAAGTTGCGGTCACGAACATACCTGGCCGCATCAGCCCCGGGTTGTGCACCTCAATGCGCACCTTGGCGGTTCGAAGATTCGGGTCCAGCACGGGACCGATGTTGCTGATAATTCCCGTGAAGACTTGGTCGGGGTAGGCATTCAGGCGAATCTCTGCCTTTTCGCCGAGATGCACGTTGGCCAAGTCGTTCTCGTATACGTCGCACAAAATCCAGACATCCGTCAGGTCAGAGATGGTGAACGGATTCGGTGAGGCCAAACCCTGCACACCTGCAGCATTCGTGACCTGCTGATCGGTAATTACGCCCGATATCGGGGCGCGAATGTCGACAATGCCGCTTGGATGATCAAGGCTCGTATTGCCGAGCACCCTGAGCTTCTCCGCGGTGGTTTCAACGTCAACCTTGGCCTTGTCTTCTGTATCTTGCGCGACCTGCAGATCGTTCAGCGAGATAGCACCACGGTCGTAAAGCAGTTTGGAACGCTCCAATTGAGTGTGGGCCAATTGTTCGTCGGCGACGGCCTTGCGGTAGTCGGAAAAAGCCCCGGAAATGTCAGAGCTCTGTACGCGCAGCAGTATCTGTCCCTTCTTGACGGTATCGCCCAGGCGCGCATCAATTTGCACAATGCGTCCGGTAGCGAGTGATATCACCGGAACGTTTCTGGAAATGTCGGGTGCGACCACCCCCGTGACTTTCAGCTGTGAGGTCGCATCATGCGCAATCGCCTGAGTTAGCTGGAACCGCTCCGGATGCTCCGCTTGAAACAGGTTGCGGTCCTCTACGCGTTCAAGCTTGAGCGGCGGCGGTGTTTCTGCCTGGGGATCGCTTTTCCTCCCACATCCCGCTTGAGGAAAGACCAGCGCCAAAGCCAGAATCAGCGGTTCAAACCCTCTGCTTTTCATGGGATGACCTCACGTCCTACCGCAAGATTCAGCTGGTTGGCGGCGTCCAGATACGAAGCCACCAAATTCAGGTAATTCAGTTGCACGCTGCGGTAGTCCGCTTGTGCATTCAGAAGATCCAGCAGAGAGGCGGCGCCGTGTTCGTAGGAAAACGTAATCGTGTTCCGGACCCTGTCCGCCTGCTTGAGGTAGTGTTCTTTGTAGGGCTGGAGAAGAATTATGGTGCTGTTAACCGTTGCATAGGCGGAATCCACGTCGCCGAACACTGAGGCCCGGGCGGCCTCCGTGAGCTTCTGGTTGCGGTCGATATCCAGTTGTGTGCGCAGCTTTTCCCCTTGGTTGCGATCGAAGAGGCGCAGGGCGAAAGTAACGCTGACTCCGAAATACTGATCGATCGGGGGATTGCGTCCAACGTCGAAACCGAAGGTGGGATCAGTTGATCCATTGGCGACCGCGAGTTGGTGATCGGTCTTGGCTTTGTCGACCGATTGCAAAGCGGCCTTCAGATCGGGCCGCGTATCCAGCGCGGCCTGACGGACGCTGTCCAGAACGGGAAGCTGGGTTGAGAAATCGAACGGCCCGGTGACGTCGAACTGATCGACCGGCGTGCGATCATTTAACAAGGCAAGAAGCTGAATCTTCGCCGTACGAAGATTGACCTCAGCGGTTTGCAAGTCGGATTCGTATTGGACCCGCTGGAGTTCGAGGCGGTCCAAGTCCACCTGGGCTATCGCGCCCAGCTTGTAGCGGTCCCGATTAACCCCCAGCAGACGGTCGTAGTAGGCGAGGTTCTCCTTTGCGAGATCAAAAATAGCTTTTCCTTGAAGTGCCTGAACAAAAGCCATGCGCAAGTCAAAAAGCAGGGTCCGCTCCAGGTCCGCCTGGCTCGACACGGCTATCTTGGTGGCATCCTGCGCACTATCTAAACGCAGTTCTCGTTTGTGCTGGCGTTCGTGCAGGTAATTGATGTTTGCCACCGCCAAAAGATAGGCAAACGGGCCATGTGGCGGCCCGCCATTGAAAGGATCAATCTGGTCGGCGAGCAGTGCCGCAGTCGGATTGGGGCGAAGATAGGCTGTGATCTCCTGGGCGCGAGACTCGTCGACGCCAATCTGTCCCGCCCGAAGGGTTGGATTTGCGGCCTCGAACTTGGTTCGAATTTCCTGCCAGGTCAACGCGTTTTGGGCGCAGGCATTCTCCAGCAAGGCTGTGGCCAAGAACAGCAGGAGACACAAGCGTCTTGGGGCCCGGTACATGAATCCTCCCTCTCCTGATCGCAACGGCACTGGCCCGGACAACTTGAACGTGTCGTCTGCGAGGGAACGACAGTTCCCGTGAAAGTGCTGACCGCGGCCGCGATCGCTGCCTAGGCACGAGCGACTGTCGGCGCCCTTAGTGCGCTACTTTGCGCGATCGCAGATCGATTCTCTGAACCTTGAAGGCGCGCCCCAGATTCATCGTGATTCGTTTCGCAGACTCCAACCATGGGGCGGACATCTTCGCCGTATGATCTTGATTTCGTTTGCATTAAACACACGGTATGTGAACAGATTGTTAAACCGGTCAAAACGGCCTGCACGGCTTTGGCGAACCTGCGCCGGAGAACCAAAATAATGCGGGTCGGACGAACGACAAACCGAAGCTTATCGGGACACCTTGTCGCTCTCTCGGCACCGGAGTGCGTCCAAGGCTACTCGGAGGCCTGTCTTCAAATACTGCGTTCACAATTCCTTTCCCAGCTGTGACGGAGGTTATGGATTCCCGCCAAGAATCTTATAGCATACCCCCCTATGGTATATGCAAAGACAAAACAGCGAAATGCTAGCGGGATAACGGTCGGTATGACCATAAGAACAGTCAGAGCCCAAAAGAATGGTTGACGTATACATGTCTCCGCCGGCATTGAGAGAAAAGAGCGTTGTGAATGATGGGACCCATGGTCTGTGCTGCTTTCTTTCAAAGAAGCAAATTCAGCGATATCAATCAGGATTGGGCTTGTGTTCTAATCGACCGATAGGAAGAGCCTATCGCATGGAATTGCGTCATCTCAGGTATTTCACGGCAGTTGTGCAGTGGAAGGGATATCGCCAGGCGGCAAAGCACCTGTATGTGTCCCAGCCATCGATCAGCCAGGCGGTTTCTGATCTTGAAAGCGAACTGGGCATCAAACTGTTTTCTCGGGAGGGACGGGTCGCTCGCCTGACTCCTGAAGGGCAGGTCTTCTATGCCGAGGCCACCAAGACGCTGGCGCAAGCTGAGACCGCCATTGCGGCAGCGCGGCGCGCAGCAAAAGGTGAAATCGGGCGTCTAGGTATCGGTTTTATCGGAGCCGCGACCTACCTGTTCCTTCCCGCCTTGCTTCGAAAATACAAAGCCCTCCATCCCGGGGTGGCTCTGCGCCTCGAAGAGAATGTTCCGAATGGACAAGACCTGGCATTCGATCGTGGCGAAATCGACATTGGGTTCACCAGAACGCTCTCTTCAGACCGCCAGTCTTCCTTCGCCACGAAAGTGATCTTGCGCGAGCCGCTGCTGGTTGCTTTCCCGGGCACCCGCAAAAGTGAGAGCCAAGCGGATTCGCGTCGCCGATCTTGCGTGCGAACATTTCGTCATCTTTCAGCGTGCCAGTTCCCCAGCAGCATTCGATACCATTATTCGGACCTGCAACGACCACGGCTTCTCACCGAATGTCCGTAATGAGCTCAACGCAATGCAGTCCGTGCTCTCGGCTGTTGAAGCTGATGAGGGGGTAGCCATGGTGCCAGCATCGGCCCGCAACCTCCGTTGTGACCATGTGGACTTCTTTCGACTGCAGCCGGACGAAGTTCGCATCGACCTGATTGCGGCATGGCCGAAGAGAGAACCGTCAGTCGTATTACGGACATTTCTTGAACTCCTTTGGGAGGAGCTTCCCGCAATACGAAAGAAAGCGGGGTACGACAGCGCCCGCCGATAGCTGCTGGCTATCAGATGATCGGAATATACGACGCATCGCTATCATGGGAAAACGAGTCTCTTGTTCGTGTACGGCGGTTCAACTCGCCGGCGCCGAGGGAGGTGGATATGTCGGACAGACAGAAAACGGTAATTGTAACCGGAGCTTCGCAGGGAATCGGAGCTGGGATCACCCAGGGTTTTATTGATCGTGGCTACAACGTGGTGGCAAACTCGCGCCACATCACAAAATCGGGCACTTTTTCCGAGTCGGATCGCCTGGCCCTGGTAGACGGCAGCATCGGGGAGAGGGTGGTCGCCTCGAAGATTATGGAGACCGTCGTGCGGAAGTTCGGATCGCTTGACGCGCTGGTGAACAACGCAGGTATCTTCTTTACCAAGCCGTTCACCGACTACACGGCCGAAGACTTCAAGGCGCTTTCATCGACCAACATCGAAGGCTTCCTGTACATCACTCAGGACGCGGTCAAGCAGATGCTCACACAGAAGTCCGGGGGAAGGGTGGTCAGCATCACAGCGTCATTGGCCGTGAATCCAATTGCAGGTATTACTGCGTCGGTTCCAATGATCACCAAAGGGGGCATCGAAGCCGTGACTCGAAGTCTTGCGATGGAGTATGCGAAGGAGAAAATCCGTTTCAATGCGGTAGCGCCAGGGACTGTGAACACACCCCTGCACAAGAATAACCCGCCAGATTTTCTGAGGACGTTGTCGCCGATGGGTACAATCTCAGAGGTGAAGGACATTGTGGAAGCCGTGGTTTATCTCACAGAGGCCCGTCAGGTAACGGGGGAGGTGCTGCACGTGGACGGTGGTGCGCATTCAGGCAAATGGTAAGCGGGAAGGGCAAGCAAGCACTCGGCGCAGAGCGCAGGATGCAGGAACTCGGCATCGAACTTCCGCCTCCGCCCAGGCCGTTCGGCGCGTATGTCGAGGCCGTACAGACAGGCAATCTGCTCTTCCTAAGTGGCATACTTCCCGCTGTCGGAGGTGAACCGAAGTTCATCGGTCGTCTCGGCAAGGAGTTGGATGCGAACGCGGGTAGAGACGCAGTACGCGTCGCGGCCCTCAATGTTCTGTCGGCGGCTCGGCAGAAGCTGGGCTCCCTCGACAAGGTGACCCGCGTGGTTCGACTCGGCGTTTACCTGGCGACTGCCGGAGACTTCTTCGATCATCCCAAAGTTGCGGATGCTGCCTCCGAACTCTTTCGTGATGTCTTCGGCGAAGACAAGACGTCAGTGCGTCTCGCATTCGGCGTAGCAAGTCTCCCACTGGGCATGCCCGTGGAACTTGAAGTCATTATGGAGGTCGAGGCTTGACGAAGCTGGCCCACCTGCTTGCTTTTCGAGGGTTATATGGTTGAAGGAACGTCAGTATGGAACAAGACTGGCGTCTCAAACAAACTCGGGATCGAATGTCCGATCATCCAGGGTCCGCTCGGGGGCTTATCCTCGCAACCCCTTACGGCAGCTGTATCGAACTTCGGCGGCTTGGGTTCTTTCGGTGCTCACAGCCTGGAGCCATCGGCGATTCGAGACGTCATTGCTGAGATCCGGTCGCTCACTGACAAACCTTTTGCCATGAATCTCTGGGTTTCGATGGAGGATGAGGGCGCGGCAACATCCGATGCCGCAGCGTTCGAACGTGCGCTCTCTCATATTGCTCCCCATATCGAGGCCCTCGGTGCCAGCAAACCCAAGTTCTCGCCGTATAAGCCGATGCGATTTGAAGATCAGGCTCGCGTACTGCTCGACGCTAAAGTGCCGGTCTTCTCCTTTATCTGCGGCGTTCCGCCAAAGGAAATTCTGGACGAGTGGCGCAGCCGGGGTATTGTCACCATTGGCACAGCGACGACGGTGGACGAGGCTATCGTGCTGGAGCAAGCCGGGGTGGACGTCATCGTGGCATCCGGATTTGAGGCAGGCGGTCATCGGGGATCGTTCCTGCACTCCGCGCAAGACTCCCTCACGGGTACGTTCTCGCTGGTGCCGCAGGTCGTGGATGCGGTGAAAGCCCCAGTCGTCGCAGCGGGAGGGATCGGTGACGCCCGTGGCATCGCGGCTGCCTTCGCGCTCGGGGCGGAAGGTGTGCAAATGGGAACGATCTTTGTGGCCTGCAAAGAGTCTGGCGCAAGTGCATTACACCGGGAGGCGATACTGACTGGAAAAGCCAGGCGCACTGCGCTCACCCGCGGCTTCACTGGACGGCTGGCACGCGGCATCCACAATCAACTGCTGGAAGAGATGAACCAGCCTGGGGTTGAAATTCTTCCTTATCCACTGCAGCGAGCTGTCATGCGAAGCCTTGCAATACCGGCGCAGCAAGCGGGACGGAGGGAATTACTGGCCCTGTGGGCGGGTCAGAGTGCCGGACTCGTACGGTGTCCAGACGTAACCACGCTCTTGCAGTCGCTGGTCGAGGCGGTCTCAGAGAAACTTGTCTCACGTTAGGAACTTCGAATCTGTTCATGAACGAACGAAACGAACTTCGTAGCCTCGGTAAGCAGATCGCTAGGAACGGTGACGTTCAGTGAAAAATCATCGCGCAAGCAAATCGCGATCGATTGCCGAGTAGCGGTCAAAACGATATCCACGACGTTACCAAGCGGCACCCAAGAAGCTCTGAAACCGTAGAGCTGCCGATACCCATCTTTATCGTCGCAAAACACGTACAACTCATTGCGGGTTAAGACAATCTGGGAAGCAAAGGTCCACGAGGACTCTTGGCCAAATAGTCTGGGCTTTTTCAACTCCCTTGGTGGCACGAAGAAACGAGTCACAACTCCTTCCAGACCGACCTTCAAGGTGTCTTCAATCTGCGCGAATTTGTAGCTTGGTTCAGGACCAAAGGCTCGCTGATCGCAACCCAAAGATAACGTAGAGATCGTGAGCAGCCGCTGCTGAATGTGGCTCAGAAAAGCTCCGATGTATTCTTCATCGCGGCCGTGAAACGGTAGCGCGACTGGTGCCTGCGCAGTGAAGAATGTCAGGCAGCAGTCAGCCATAAATCGTTCGAGCTCAAAGTAGGAGATGTCGACCAGATGAATTGTGGTTTCGCCTAAGCCGGAACTCGGGTGTGAACAGACGGTGAGGCGATCCGGGGATAACAGCAGGAGCCTAGGCACATAGCGTGGGACTTCAAAACGTGGGACGGACTCCTGCGGCAAGAACAGGGCTCGCTCGAAGTCAGGGTCCACGGGGAAGTCCGCGGGCACTTGCGAAGGTTCCTTAATGAGATAGGCAAATGAGTAGGCCCGGGAATCTACGGGCGGCTTCGCGTCGTCAGCTGCAGCGGCGCCGGGTGCGTTTGCGCGACCCTGTTCTGGAGTCACTGCGGACTTTTTGCTGTGACGATGTGATCGCATCTCGCTATTTGTTCAACTACCCCCGGCGCGTGTCCGTACGCCTATTCTGCCAGATCGATCTTTCCTTCCAGCTTTCCCATGAGTTCCTCCCCGAAAATCGATCTGATTACTGAAGAGGCCGCTCGGTCGCAGTGAACGCCGAGATCTGGAGTACGTTCCGGCAACTTGGCCGCGGGAAAATCAACAGAAACGAAAAGCGCGGCCGAGGCCGCGCTTTCGGAAGTCGAATCGGGATACCGGGAAATTAACTGTTGCGATAGGGTTTTTACCCGGCCTTCTCCATAATCGGAAGGTTCACGTTGCGCTTCTCCACCATGTCACGTGTCACCTCGAAGTCCTTGATGCGCTTTTGGCCGGGCAAGGCATACATCAGGTCAAGCATCAATTCTTCCAGAATCATACGCAGCCCGCGGGCGCCAACCTTGCGCGACATGGCCTCGCGCGAGATACAACGCAGCGCGTCATCGGTAAAGCGGAGTTTGACGTTCTCAAATTCAAACAGCCGCTGATATTGCTTGACGATGGCATTTTTCGGCTTGGTAAGAATTTCGATCAGAGCATCTTCATCAAGATCGCTGAGCACACCCACCACGGGCAAGCGACCGACGAATTCGGGGATCAGCCCAAACTTAATCAGGTCCTGCGGCTCGACCTGCGCCAGCAACTCGGTGTCGCGCTTATTACTCTCGGTGAAAGCCGCTTCCTTGGCCTCATCGGTGCGGAAGCCCATGGAACGTTTGCCGAGACGGCGGCCGATGATGCGTTCCAATCCCACGAACGCTCCGCCGCAAATGAACAGGATGTTGGTGGTGTCGACCGGAGTGAACTCCTGATGCGGATGTTTGCGGCCACCCTGCGGAGGGACGTTGGCAACCGTGCCTTCCAGAATTTTCAGCAGGGCCTGCTGGACGCCCTCGCCCGAAACATCGCGCGTGATGGACGGGTTCTCGTCCTTGCGGCCGATCTTGTCGACTTCGTCGATGTAGATGATGCCAGTCTGGGCGCGGGCCACATCGCCATCGGCGGCCTGCAAAAGCTTGAGGATGATGTTCTCGACATCCTCGCCAACGTAACCCGCTTCGGTAAGCGTGGTGGCATCGACGATGGCAAACGGAACATCCAGCATCTTGGCCAGGGTTTGCGCCAGCAGCGTTTTGCCGGTGCCGGTCGGGCCGATCAGCATGATGTTCGACTTGGCAAGTTCGACTTCGCCGCCGCGCTGCCGGTTCATGTAGACGCGCTTGTAATGGTTGTAAACCGCGACCGCAAGCTTCTTCTTGGTTTGCTGCTGGCCGATGACGTACTCGTCGAGGAATGCCTTGACCTCGGCTGGCTTGGGCAACTGATTAGGCGTTGCGGCCGGCTGGGATTCAGAACGGTCGTCTTCAAGTATAGAGTTGCAGACGGCAACGCATTCATCGCAAATGTAGGCGCGCGGGTAGTCGGTGGGCGACGAGATCAGCTTGGCGACGGCGTCCTGTGACTTGTGGCAAAACGAACAGCGAAGTACTTCATCGGAACCGGTTCTGGTTCTCACGCAAAAACTCCTTCATTTCGCACGTCCCGGCCGGGATTCTCTCCCGATCCGCTTTCCCCGTTCGCTCACATCCGGGAGGAGCGGTGCTGCCCCTTTGAGAAGCTGCCTCTATCGGCCATCGGCAACTCCTCGCGAACCCTTGAGTGCGCTGCACTGTGAACCTATTGAACCACAATTCCGGACGTCGCAACGTACCGTTGGTGCAATATGGGGTACAACTTTGGAGGCAGCCGGCGGAAAATTTTCCGCCTTAATAAATAATTAAGCTGGCCACCTTACTTGTGCTTAAAAATAATGTCGTCGATGATCCCGTATTCCTTTCCTTGCTGGGCATTCATGATGAAGTCGCGTTCCACATCCCGCTCGACTTTCTCCAGGCGCTGGCCGCTGTGTTTGGAGAGCAACTGGCTGGTGATCTCGCGCATGCGCAAAATCTCGCGGGCGTGAATGTCGATGTCGGTAGCCTGTCCTGATAGTCCCGACATGAGCGGCTGGTGAATCAAAATTCGCGACGTGGGCAAGGCAAACCGCTTTTTCGCCGCTCCTGACGCCAGCAGCAAGGCTGCCATGCTCGCCGCCTGGCCGATACAGATAGTGGTGACGTCGGGCCGGATAAACTGCATTGTGTCGTAAATCGCCATGCCGGCAGTAATTGAACCACCGGGCGAGTTGATATACAACGAGATGTCCTTCTCCGGGTCTTCTGCCTCTAGGAAGAGCATCTGGGCAATGATCAGGTTGGCGACATTGTCATCAATAGGAGTGCCGAGAAATATGATATTGTCCCGCAACAGCCGGGAATAAATGTCGTAGGCCCGCTCGCCCCTGCTGGTCTGTTCAATCACCATGGGCACAAGCATTATTGGTCGCTCCTTTGCACTTAGTTACTCCTGCTCTTGGAAGCCGATCCTGCGTTGTGCAGGGATTTCGGCAGCCGGCTATTGATCGCGAAACCCGCTTAGTTAAGCCTGCTAGACATCTTTAACCTGTCCACACTTCTCCCTGCCGGACGAAGCAAGGGGAAAGGGACACGGGCCGCCCTATGCTGACCTGCGATACAGAGAATCCAGAGTTCTCTCGTTGCGGATGCGATGCCGAATTCTATCCAGCCCCCCATCCTGCGTCAAACGACCGCGCACTTGCTCAAGAGGCTGTTTTGATTGGTGCGCCAGCGCTTCGATCTCGTGCTCGACTTCCTCGTCAGTGACCTCAATTTTTTCCTCGTCCGCAATCTGTTCCAGGATCAATGACGCCTTCACCTCGCGCAACGCGGCTTCGCGCTGTCCGGCGCGCAAGCGGCCCAGATCCATCCGCTTCATGTCCTCCGTCTTCATGCCCTGCGCCGCCAAGGCCCGCAAGCCTCGCTCCAGACGAAGATCGATCTGGTCGTTCAACATGGCTTCTGGAACCGGGAAGTCGTTGCGCTTGACCAGTTCCTCGACCACCTTGTCTTTGCCTTGATGCTCCGCCTCGTGTTCTTTCTCAGCCTTCATGTTTTCACGCAAGCGAGTACGCAGTTCTTCAAGAGTATTAAAGTCGGTGCTCAGCTCTTTGGCGAAGTCATCGTTGAGATCGGGAACGCTGCGGGTCTTGATGCCCTTGACATTGACTTCGTAAGTCATCGATTTGCCGGCCAGTCGCTTGTCGGCAAAGTCGTCGGCATACCTGACGTCGAAGGTGCGCTGCTCGCCGGCCTTGGCGCCACGCAAGTTTTCCGAGAACTCAGGAATTGTGTTTTGGCCGCCGATTTCGACCATGATCTCGTCCACTTCGACCGGCTTGGAGTCGGCGTCCTGCTCTGCCTCTTTCGGTGTGCCTTTGAAGCCCGCCACGGCGAAATCGCCGTCAGCCAACGGACGGTCTTCTTCCACCGCGGTGTAGGTGGCGTGCTGATCGCGCAAATTGTTCAGCGCGTTCTCCACATCTTCGTCGGTGACATTGGTGTCGAGCGTGGTAACGCGGATATCGTCGTAGGGAGCTACTTTGAAATCCGGCAGGATCTCAAAGGACGCTTTGAATTTCAGGGGCTCGCCTTCGTGGATGTGCAGGTCGGTAACCCGGGGCTGCGAGACCGGAGCCAGGTTTTGTTTCTTGGCTTCTTCCCGGAAGTAGCGGGGAACCAGCGCGTCGACAATCTCGCTCTTAATATCGTCAGCAAAGCGCTGGCGAACCATGGAGGCCGGCACCTTGCCTTTGCGGAAGCCCGGAACTCGCGCCTGCTTCTGATAGCGGCTCACGATGCTCTCGGTCTCAGTTTTCACTACGTCAGCGGGAATCTCAATGGTGAGTTCACGCTGGCAGGGGTTGGATTGTTCTGTGGAACTGGTGTCGGGAGTAGTTGTATCGGTAGTCAAATGAATTGCCTTCAGAACTGAATAGGGCCGCGCTCGGCCCGCATGCAACCGGTGATCAATGTGGCGGAACCGGAAGCCCTGGGGCAAGACTCCGGATGAACGGCACACCAAGGCCGCGCAATTATCGCCACCTTAAGTTTATGAGAGCGCTGCGGAGCGGTCAAACCGAGGCCTGTGCCAACATCCTGGGAAGACGTTGGGGGTGGGGGCAATTGCTGGGAGCGGAGCCGCCGAAACTCTACGGTTTGCGAACTCGGCGAGAGGTGGTTCGCTTCCGAACCACACCTTTGGCCGTGGCCTTCCTGACGCGAACGCTGCGACGGCCGCCTATCGGCTCCGCGGCAGCACTCTGAATTTCCAGGCGTGAGGCCGGCTGATCGAAAAGTTCCGCCAAGTAGTTGTCTTTGCAGTCTACGCAACAGAAATGAACGGCGAGCGGCATAACCGCACGCTCGTAGCGCCACACTGGATCAATGATGGCTTCCCGGCGGGCGGCCTGGGTCCCGACGTTTTCCGCCGCCATGCCGTTAATCCAAGCCTCCCCGGGCTGTTTGATGTTTTCGCAGTAGTCGCACACGAATTGCAGCATAAACAGTTGGAGGGCCGGAAATCGCCCCGAGTTGGTTCCGAGGAAGGCAAAATCGTTGGCAGCGGGCGGCCGCGGGTCGGTCTTCTACTGTCGCCGGCCACTCGCTTCTTGCCGCAGATTGGAATTTTAGCGGAGCTACGTCTCCGCAACCTCATCCTGCGCAGGAGGCGTCCTCAGCGGCCAGTGCATTTTGCGACAGGACGCCGACAGAAGGCTGATCGAAGGGGTCGAGCAACTCCAGGGAGCGCACCTGATTGAGCTCGACCCAGGTTTTGCGCCAGCGCTCGACCACGCACTTATCCAGGCGGGCTCCAGGTGGAGGAAATCCAAAGCCGTCGTAGAACCACAAGATATTGTTGCGAAGGGCTTGGTCCATGTGATTGAAATGGTCGTAGGCTAGCTCGTCGAGCAGCTCGCGATAGGTCGCGTCGGCCAGGGGGTATTCCCCGCGTTTGGTCGGCTTGCCGGTGTCCAGATTGATTTCCGGCGTTTCCAGATCATGGTTCCCTACTTCTTTCAGTGCCTTGCCGTATTGAGCGACGGTCTGATCGACACTCTTGAAGTAGAGGTTTTCCGTCCTGGGCGTTGGTTCCTTGAAATCAATCGCGTGCAGCGGTCCCACCTTGGGTACGATTTTGAACAGTGCCGCCATCATGTGCGCGCCCGGTCCCGGCTGCTTGTACCCCGAGCCCCAGCTTTTCTGATAATCGGCCTTCGACAAGTGATACAGAAAGCGCTGCTGATTGAAATTCGGAATCTCTTGCCGCAGCTGATCTCCCTTGGCGACCAGAGCTACCTTGGTCATCTCGGGAATGATCTCGCTCACGCTGCGGCGATAAGTATTGATGGCCAACTGCTCGTGCGGCATCACATCGGTGAGTTTCAGGCCATAAGTGTCGAAGAAGGCGCGCTCCAGCAGCGGAGTCGCCACCTGGAAACCGATAAAGTTGTGATAGTCCTCCGGGGCGTAGCGGCCCTTGGCGACCTGAAGCACATCGAAGCCGAACTCAGTGCGGAGGTGGGCCTTGTGATCCACGTCGTAGGGAACCGCGGGACCGTACCATCGGGCCAGTTCAGGATACTCAATGCCAACCGACAAGTTGATGTAGGGATGACCATTGATGTCGGAGACATAGTGGGACAGAGCGCCCAAGGCGAAGGCGTATTCGTCAAGATTCTGCGAGTCGTCGATAAGTGCTTGTACGAAGTCGCCCGTGCGAACGTAATGAACCAGGTCGCTGAAAACATGGTTGCCGAACGGGTAGTAGCCGATGTCCTGGATGACGCTTCCGCCATAGGCGTAGGCGTGTGCCTTTAGCAAGTCGTCGGGCGTAGCGTCAGGAAAGCGTGCCAGCAGCAGGGGCTTGATCTGCTGGTTCCAGAGCAGATCGATGATCTCTTCATGAGTGAGTACGGAATAGGCGGCACATGCAGGCGCTAATGCGACGATCGAAATCATCAGTAGCGCGCAAAGTTTCGCCGCCGAGGCACGCCCAGTCTGCAATGTCATCAAGCTTTCTTGCCAAGGACTTCAGATACGGCCGAGCAACAACAAGATCACCAGGATCACCAGGACCAGGCCCAACCCGCTGGAGGGGTAATAGCCCCAGCCGCGGCTGTAGGGCCACGCAGGAAACGAACCGACCGACAGCAACAACAAGATTACCAGCAGAATAATTAACATAGAGTTACAGGCTCCTTCGTTGTTTCAGTTGCTGTCCGAATTCGTGTGCAGCAATCATTTAGAAGCCGTTTTCTGCTGGGAAGATGCCTGAGCCAGGCTCAGCTTCAGGAAGCGTCGAGCTTGCTATGCAGCGCCTTCAGATAATTGTCGATGGTGGCGGTGTAGCCCTGCAGGTAACGCGAGACGAAGCGGAAGATGGGGTTGTAAATCTCGCCGTTCTCCGTAATGGTCAGCGTCGAGCCCTGAGGCGCCGGTGTGATTTCGTAGGTCCAAGTGCCGCCGAAAGGAAGGTGAGGGTCGGCGATGCGAGTGATCAGTTTTGACGGTGGATCGGACTCGACTACTTCGTAGGTTATCTTCTGCCCATGGCGGCCGTACTCTCTCCACGTTCGCGGTTGCGCCGGAGCTGAGAGCACTTCATAGCGCTCGACTTCGGATCGCCACGTCGGCGGCCCGGAGATGACATCCCAAAGTTGCTGGGGCGATTGCCGGAATTCCGTCATGCGCACCGCGGTGTGAGCAACGGGCAACTGCGATCCCAGCAAGGCAATCAGCGCGACCACGCCAGCCAGAATCAGCAATATGATTCCGATCGATTTCAACATGAGGCGTATTTCCTTCTGCTAGCCATGGAGATCACGACGATGCAGTCTAGGTTACAGCCTGTCCGCTGGCAAGTAACTGCGACGGCAATGGGCTGATACAGCAGCCGCTAGAATGAGGAACATGTTCTCGGCACTCTCAATCCTCCACAACGAAGTCATTCATTGCACACTTTGTCCGCGGCTGGTGGCGTATCGCCAGCAGGTTGGCCGGGAGAAACGGCGCGCTTATCGCGATTGCGAATACTGGGCGCGTCCAGTCCCTGGCTTCGGTGATCCGCAGGCGCGTGTGCTGATCCTCGGATTGGCTCCGGGCGCGCATGGCTCCAATCGCACCGGCAGGCCTTTCACTGGCGATGCTTCAGGCAAATTCATGTATCCCATCCTGCATAAGACAGGTTTCGCGTCGCAGCCCAACGCCGACCATCGTGACGACGGACTGAAGCTGCTCGACTGTTACATCACGGCGACAGTTCGCTGCGCTCCGCCGGACAATAAGCCTTTACCGTCGGAGTTGGCCAACTGCGCGCCCTTCCTTGATCGGGAACTGGCGATATTAAGGGATGTGAGAGTCGTGGTAGCGCTGGGAAAGATTGGTTTCGACGCCTATCTCAACTACCTAAAGCGCAATGGCGTGGTGCAGAGCAGAGCGGAATACAAATTTGGCCATGCAGCGCGCTATGCAATGCCAAACGGAATCGTGCTGTTGGCCTCCTATCATCCGTCGAACCAGAACACCTCTACGGGGAAACTGACTGCGGCCATGTTCGAAGCAATTTTTCGCGAGGCCAAGAAGATTGCGCAGCGAAGAGCGGAGAAAATCATCGTCGGTTGACAAGCGGCGGCCATGGTGTCAGGATTCGCACGCCAAGGGATTTCGGAGCAGGAGGAACCCAATGGGTAGCAGGATTCGGGTTGCGATGCTGATGAGCGCGTGCGTTGTGATCTTCGCGACATTGACCGGCTCGGCTGCGGAGCGCTCATACCAGTCGGCCATAGGAACCTGGAAGCTGGACGTTGCCAAGTCATCCTACGGAAAGATGATGCCCGCACCCCAGTTCGAACAGTTGGTAATCACAGGCGACAATGTGGAGACTTATAAATGGAGCCTTGTCGGTACCGAGGGCCACGGCACGACTTTTGCTTCGTCTTACGATGGTCCCATCGACGGCCAAGACCATCCCATCAAGAGCAGTGAAGGCGCCAGCATGATTGCCTACACCAGAACTTCGTCCGGCGGGCTGCGATGGGTGGTGAAAGACCAGGGCGGCACCGTGATCGAAAAAGCGACGCGTTGGCTTTCGCCCGACGGCAAGACCTTGACGGTCAAGGGAACGGCAAACTTTTCCGGCGGAGCGCTGTTTATTTCGGTCTTTGAGAAGGTCAAATGACCTCCCGCTGATTCGAAGACGCCTAGGTAACTAGGGTCACGGAACCAGAGCCTAGATCATAGTAACCGGCTACCACTTTCAACTTGTTTTCCTTCACCAGGCCGGAGATAACGGTCGACGCTTCGCTCAACAAGGTCGCCTGGATCTTGGCGTTCGCCTTGGTTGCCGCTTCCAGATTGGTTCCTGCTTGATCGATGGCCGGCTGGATATGCGGAAACAACGCGCTGATCTGGCCCGGTACTTCCTTGCCTTGTATCGTCGCCTTCACTGCTCCGCAACCGGAGTGGCCCATCACCAGAATCACTTTGGTCCCCAGCACCGCCGCTCCATATTCGAGGCTAGCGATAATTTCCGGCGTAATCACATTGCCCGCAACTCTGGCCACAAAAATATGTCCAATCGTCTGATCGAAAACCAACTCGACAGGTACGCGCGAGTCCGCACAGGACAAGACAGCGGCAAAGGGCTCCTGCTTTTCGACCGTGTGTTGCTTCAGAATATCCAGATCGTGTTCGTGCGCGGTCAGGCGATTCGAAGTAAATCGCTTATTGCCCTCTAGCAACTCAGTTAACGCCGCATCGGGGCTGAGCGTGGACTGCGCCCAGGTCGCGGGTGGAATCGTAAGTTCCAGACCGCCGGCTACCAAGCCGGCGACCGCTCCGGTTAATCCCATTCGCAAGAAGTTTCGTCTCGAAGGTATTCGATTCGGGAAAGATGTAGGATTCATCGCCATCGTCCTCGGTGGTGCAATTTGCACGGCGCAGTATACACCGTGGTGCGGAGCAGAGCGTAATCAGTTTTGAACTCAAATCTGCTGCCCGAGGGAACCTTTTCGGCGAGGAATCGAGGTGTGTTCATAGCGTTGATGTTGTCATACCAGATCTTCCGCGGCTGGGACAAAAGGCGATAGACAGTGTGCAATAATGACGGCGCTATGAGACCCCGAATATTTTCTCTCTGTTCTCTCCTAATCGTATTCGTACTATTCCTTTCAAGTCTGTCAGGCTTCGCACAATCTTCAGCTGCACGTCCTGCCACTCCGGCGCAAACCCCGACTTCGAGTACCACTCAAAAGCCATCTTCGAAAACCGAAGATGCAATGGAGTTAGTGAAACAAGGGGAAAAACTCAACGCCGCGGGAAAGCCGGAAGAAGCGTTGGCACTCTACCAGCGAGCGCTGGAGTTGTCACCGAATCTCTACCAGGCGGAATTGTTCACCGGAGTAGCGCTTGATCTCGAGGGCAAGTACTCGGAGGCGAGGCAGCATCTGGCCAGGGCCATCCAACTCGCGTCGGATGAGGAAACGACGCAGGCGTTGCGCGTTATGGCGGTTTCCTACGCCTTCGATCGCAACACTGAAGAGGCGTCGAAGTACGAGCGTCGCGCCTTCGACTTGCAAGTTACCTGGCAGAAGTACGAAGATGCCGCGGCCACGGCCAACGAGCTGGCGCGCATCTATCTGGAGTCCGGAGATCTGGACAACGCTTTCCAGTGGTACCAGACCGGGAAGCTGACCGGTCTGCGCAAACCGAACATCACCCAAGCCGAAAAAGATCTATGGACGTTCCGCTGGGAGGCGGCGATGGCGCGAATCACCGCCCGGCGTGGCCAGAAAGAGCAGGCCCAGCAACATCTGGCGGCGGCGAAAGCGCTGCTTGATGCAGGCGGTAATCCAGATCAGCTGCACTTCTACCCCTACCTTGTGGGATACGTCGCCATGTACAGCGGCGACTACAGCACGGCCGTCAAAGAGCTGCAAAAGGCAGACCAGAGAGATCCGTTTGTTCTGAGTTTGGAAGCGCAGACCTACGAGAAGCTGGGGGATAAAGCGCATGCCCGGGAGTATTACGAAAAGATCATGACCATCAACCTGCACAACCCCTCCAATGCGTTTGCCAGGCCTCTGGCGCGAGAAAAGCTTGCGGCTATGGCTGCTGGGGGAACTGCGCCGCAGCCGCAGTGACGAGCTGTCTTGCCGGCGGGCCAAGTTGCAGGCGGGAGTGCCTCTTAGCGATGTTTCCCGGGATATCATTGTCCCGGCAGCGATCCAAAGTCGTTATGCAGGCTGGCAGGAGGATGGGATGGCCCAGGCAAGCTCCGTGCAGGTAATCGGCACAGCCGACGCCGTTAGCACCACACCGCTAATTCGCCCAGGCCGTATCGATTCCATCGATATTGTGCGGGGGCTGGTAATGGCCTTCATGGCCATCGATCATACGCGCGACTTTTTCACCTACCTGCGCTTTGAACCGGAAGCGCTCAGCCAGACTTACTACGCCCTGTTCTTCACGCGCTGGATCACGCATTTTTGCGCGCCGCTGTTTTTCTTCCTCGCGGGGACTGGTGCGTTTCTCTACGGCCAGCGGAGAACCCCTGCGCAATTGAGCCGCTTCTTGTGGACGCGCGGGCTGTGGCTGATCATTGTCGAGTTCACCATCGTTGGCTTTGCCTGGTCCTTCATTTTCCCCTTCGGGATCTTTGGCGTGATCTGGGCGCTGGGTGCGTCGATGGTCGTCATGGCGCTGGCAGTGAGGATGCCAATCCGATGGCTGGGAACGTTGGCCGTCGTCATGATCGTTGGGCACGACTTACTGGATCGCATTCGCCCAAAACAGTTTGGTTCGTATGCCTGGTTGTGGTCATTGTTGCATGTTAAGGGTGGAGCGATGCTGCCCGGACAGTTCCGCGAGTTCGTGTTATTTCCCCTGGTGCCGTGGGTGGGGGTAATGGCGGCAGGCTACGTTTTCGGAACCCTGTACCTGCGCCAACCGCGGGCGCGTAGGCGGATCATGGCCATGCTCGGGATAGCGATGATCGTCGCCTTCATTTTTTTGCGGGCCACGAATCTCTACGGCAACCCGCCTGCAACTCATAGCGGAGTGTCACAAGGCGATTGGCACATTCAGCCGACAGTAGAGAAAACCGTCATCCTGTTTCTGGATGTCGAGAAATACCCACCATCGCTGCAGTTTCTGCTAATGACATTGGGACCGGGGATACTCTTGCTTGCCTGGCTCGACGGGAAAACGGCGTCGGGGATATTCAAGCCGCTGCTGGTATTCGGGCGGGTGCCCATGTTCTTTTACATCCTGCACCTGTACGTGATCCACCTGCTCGCCGTGCTGATAGCCATGGTGTTTCGTCAACCCGTGGAGTGGTTGTTCCATGGAGCATTCTTCGCCAATGATATTCCAGATGGCTACGGTCATGGGCTGCCGTTCATCTACCTGATGTGGGCGACCGTGCTGGTCATTCTCTATTTCCCGTGCCAGTGGTTCATGGGCGTCAAAGAACGGCGCAAAGATTGGTGGCTGAGTTATTTGTGAGGGTCGCCGCCGACTCAAAGTGCCTCGCGATCGCAAAAGTGACGACCTAACGGCGCACCTGGAGACGCGCCCCCTTCAATTCTTTTATTCCAACTCGTCCGCCAGGCGCTGCACGGTGTGCTCGACCTTGATTTCCGCGCCGTCTTTGTCCAGCCCTCCGCGAATCTGCATCACGCAACCCGGACAGTCCATCACCACCAGAGGCGCCCCCGTTTTCTTGATGTTGTTGAGTTTGCGCTCGAGGATGGGAGCCGAGATTTCGGGCAGCTTCAGCGAGTACGAGCCGCCCATGCCGCAGCACATGTCGGCTTCGTACATCTCAGCGATCTCGTAGCCGGCCTTGGTCAGCAGCTCGCGCGGCTGCTCGGAGACGTGAAGCGTCCGCTTCAGATGGCAGGAGTCGTGGTAGGTCACCTTGCCCAGGTGCTGGCCTTCCTTGAACGTCAGCCGGCCCTCGTCGACCAGCTTCTTCACCAGAGTGGAGAAGTCGGTGACCTTTGCGGCGAGTTCGCGGGCTCGGGGCAGGGAATCGTTCTGGCCCAGGCTCTCGAAGGTGCTGATGAAATCGTGCTTCAGCGCTACCGTGCAAGTGGGACAAGCCGAGACGACGTACTCGACATCCTGCTCGAGCAGGGCGTTGATATTGTCGGTCAGCATTCTGCGCTGCCACTTCGTAGGCGCCGCTGTAAGCGAGCCGGAGCTCCGCAGCAGGTCTGGCCTTCGGGGAAGATGACTTCGATGCCGGCCTTGTTCAGAATCTTGACCAGGGCTTCGCCCATCTCGGGGTAAGCGAAGTCGATGAGGCAGCCGGAGTAAAAGGCGGCCTTCTCCTTGCACTCGGGCTGCGCGATCTGCTTGAACTTGTCGCGGAAGGGAACATCGGCGATCGCCGGCAGGCTGCGGAACTCGGTCATGTCGGAGAGGAAGAACGGCAGGTGGCGGATGAAGCCGTCTTTGGCGATCGGCTTCTGCGCCAGCGATGCGGTGCGCAGCATGGAATGGAAGAGCCGCCGATTATTGACGACCGAGAAGATGGCCTTCTGCGCCAGCGGCTGCCCTTTCTCGACCGCAAGCCGACGGCGCAGTTCAAGGATCAGTCCGGGAATATCGATCTTGCCGGGACACACCTGGGTGCAGTTGCCGCACTGAATGCAGAGGCTCTGGATCTCGTCCGACGATTTCAGCGCGTCGAACCACGCGGTGAGGATGGTCCCAATGCCGCCGGTATAAACCTTGCCGAAGACGTGGCCGCCGACCAGCCGGAACACCGGGCACACGTTCAGGCAGGACGCGCAGCGAATGCATTGCAGTGCCTGCTTGAACTTTGGGTCCTGCGACATCTCGGTGCGGCGGTTGTCCATCAGGATGATGTGCAACTGCTTAGGCGTGCCGTCGGTATTCGGCACCGGGCCGCTGATGATCGACACGTAGCTGGTGAGCAACTGCGCCGTGGCGCTGCGCGGCAGTGCGGTCAGCACCGGGACGACGTCGGCGAACTCGGCCATCAGCTTCTCGATGCCGACGATGGCGACGTGAATCTTGGGCAGCGTCGTGACCAGCCGAGCGTTGCCTTCGTTGGTGATGATGACCAGGCTGCCGGTTTCGGCGACCGCGATGTTCGCGCCGGTGATGCCCATCTCGGCGCTGAGAAACTTGGTGCGCAGCTTGCCGCGCGCGAACTTCACCAGCTTGGGGATGTCAGGCGTCTGGCCTCGCTCGACCTGTTCGCTGAAGACGTCGGCGACTTCTTCCTTGGTCATGTGGATGGCGGGCATCACCATGTGCGACGGCGTCTGCCCCGCCAGTTGAATGATCCACTCGCCGAGATCGGTCTCGCGGACCTCGATGCCCGGCTTTTTCCAGGTAGGGGTTGAGGTGGATTTCCTCCGAAGCCATGGACTTCGATTTGACGACGGTCTTCACGCCGTTCTGCCGTGCGAGATCGAGGATGTATTCGCGGACCTTGGCGGGATCGTCGGTGCGAAATACCTTGGCGCCGCGCGCCTCGGCTTGTTGCGTGAACTGCTCGGCCAACTCGTCCAGATGCGAGGCGGCGTAGCCTTTGCGGTCGGCGATCTGGGTGCGCACGGCTTCGAAGTCGATGCCTTCGTAGGCCTTCTCGCGGCTGATGCGATAGGCCTCGGAGAAGCGGCCCAGCGCTCCGGTGAGATTGGGGTTGTGCAGCGCGGTGTTGATGGAGTCACGGAATTCTTTGCGCATCAGTTCACCCCTGCCATTTCGTCGACGGACACCTGATCCACGAAAACAATGATCAGTTTTTCCGGGCCATGCACGCCGATGGTCAGCACGCGTTCGATGTCGGCGGTGCGGCTGGGTCCGGTGATGAAGGAGATGTAGTTGGTCTGCTCGGGGCGGATCTTGGTGAAGACCGCCGGCAGATCGGGCACAAGCTGGCTGGTTTGCACGATAGCGATGTGTATGTTGGGAAGCGTCGACACCAGACGGCGCTCAACCGGGGCTGCGTCCTGAACCAGCGAGCCGGTGTTGGCCATGGCCCAATCCAGTTGGCTGATGCCAACCCTGGAAGCGGCGGCCTTCTCGCGGGTCACCTCGAAGGTCAGGCCGGGCACTTGGTCGGTGAGTAGCTGTTTGTCCACTCCGCTGAGGAAGGGACAGTCAGCCCACACCGCGTAGAACTGCGGTGAGTCAGTCACACCAGCCGATTGCAGATATTGCACGATGAAGTCGAGGGCTTCGGCTTTTTGCGGGAAGCGATGAACTTCGGCGCTTACGGCTTCGGCGCGAAGTTTGAAGCTATCGAAGATGGCAGGCATATCGAAAGTCCTTTTTGAAGGGCATGCCTTCATTGCAGCCACGAAGAGAATCGCCAGCATTTCGGTGGAAGAGCCGGGCTTGAGCCCGGCGATACAGGCGCTTACAAGATTGGCTTCAGCCGCGGCCCGGGGCGAAAGCCCGTTTTCCGATCCTCGATAAGGCACGGCTAAAGCCGTGCCCTTCCACCCTGTCCCTATGACGCAGCTAAAGCTGCGCGCCTTTCAGCTCCCTCAATGAACCACCAAGTGAGTGAACGGTGCGACATACGCCATCAGAAAGACGAATACACCGACCAGCGCCGCCAGCGCCAGGCTATGCCAGAAGACGTAGCGCAGGATATCTCCCTCGTGGCCATACCATTGCGTTGCCGTGCTGGCGACGACGATGCTTTGCGCGTCGATCATCTTGCCCATTACGCCGCCGGTACTGTTGGCGGCAGCCATCAGAGTGGGCGCGACGTTGACCTGCTGCGCCGTTATCTTCTGCAAGCTGCCGAAGAGCACGTTCGACGATGTGTCCGACCCGGTCAGCGCCACTCCTAACCAGCCCAGCAGGGTGCCGAAGAACGGATACAGATGTCCGGTGCGGGCGAAGGTGAGTCCCATGGTCGCGTCCAGTCCTGAGTAGCGAGTGAGCATTCCAATGGCCAGCATGGCCGCGATGGTCAGCAGCGAAAAGCGCACCTTCATGATGGTTCGCCCGTAGATGGAAAAGATCTTCGAAATCTTCAGGCCCATCAGCAGACCGGAGATGATGGCCGCCAGCAGAATTCCCGAACCGGTTGCGCTCAGCCAGTTCAAGCCGAAGACCGCAGGTTCCTTGGTCGGCTTCAGTACGACTGGCGGAACACGCAGCACCGCATTGTTAAGTGCAGTAATCGGGAACTGCGGGTTCGTGATTTTGCTGGGTGGAGTGTGCCAGCTGGCCATCGAGGTGAAGGTTTTTTCCGGTGCATTCATCAGGTTCTTGCCGGTCTGCGTGCCCCACAGGAAAACGATGACGCTGAGGATGATCCAGGGCACCCACGCCCGAGTGACTTCCGAACGGCTGAATCCGTGATTGGCCCGACGCTCCGTCTTGGCTTCTTCACCTTCAAAGGTCCAGATTCGCTTGGGATGCCAGATGAACAAGAAGCTGACCAGGCAAGCCATCGAGATCACCGATGCTCCGATGTTGGCCAGCCAAGGGCCATGAAAGTTCGAGATGAAGAGCTGCGGTATGGCGTAGGAGACGCCGGCGACCAGAATGGCTGGCCAGATCTCTAGCATGGAGCTCCAGCCGACGAAAGCACAGATCAGCCAGAACGGAACCAGGATGCAGAACGGCGTCAGAATACGGCCGGCCATCGCACCCAAGGTGACCTCGCTGAAACCGGTCACTTTAGCCAGGGCGATGATCGGCGTGCCAAGTGCGCCGAAGGCCACCGGCGCAGTATTGGCAATCAAGGACAGGCCCGACGCCTGCAACGGCCGGAAGCCCAAGCCAATCAGAATTGCCGCCGTAACGGCTACCGGAGTACCGAAGCCCGCAGCGCCCTCGAAGAAAGCGCCGAAGCAGAACGCGATGAGAAGCAGTTGCAGGCGACGATCCTGCGTGATGCCGGTCATGCTGTGCTGTAACACGTTGAAGCGTCCTGACTCGACGGTGAGCTGGTACATGAAGATCACGTTCAGCACGATCCAGCCGATAGGAAACAGACCATAGCCCGCGCCGTAAACCGCAGTCGCTCCCGCTAGTCGAGCTGGCATGTGGAAGCCGAAAATCGCTACCAGTAGCGCGGTGGCGAGACCCATCAGAGCGGCGTAGTGCGCCTTCACATGGCCAAGAGCGAGGCTGCCCAGCAGCACCACCACTGGCAGCGCAGCGATCAAAGTGGAGAGCCACCAGTGTCCGGTGGGGTCGTACCCTTGCGACCAGGGAGCGGTTAGGCCGGGGATCCTCAGAATGATGATGGCGGCAATTGCCGCGGTGATAAGGACGGCCGCCGATGCCAGCGGGTTGCTGGATGGCGGACCCGCTTTCGGTTGCGCGTTGACCGGAGGCGGAGCGATTGTGCTACTCATGCGATTCTCACCGATGTCTGCCAGCGTGTGGCAGGCCTTTCCTCAAGGTTTGCCGTTCTGGGGAACCGGGGCCGGGCAGCGGTGGGACAGGGATTATGAAAGTGATGAGGAGTAGTCCCACCGCTGTTGTTATTACGAATCAAAGCAGACGAGATTTGTCTGCCGCCGGGCAGGACGAGAGATCGAGTTGGGGCGCTAATGATCGTCATTTGAGGGTCTCTCGTAACCGCCAGCCTTAAAATTTCAGGCCAGCATCGGCCAAATCGTTTGTGCTCCGTTATGCCTACCCAATTCACTAGCAACATGCCAGCTTTACCGCTTCTTCCTTCTCAGGCGCACCGAATGCTTCTACCGGAATCGGCGCTCCGTGCAAGGTCTTCCAGCAACGCCGGCCCGACTCAATCAGCACCAGGACCACACCGACAACAAAAATCAGCATCAGACTGGAATCCAGATAGCCCTGGAAGCCGTGGCCTGGTTGTTTCGCCAGTGGCAGATAGATGTTCTTGATGGAGAGCACGCCCGCGGTCAGAGTGGTCACGCCGACAAAACACATTGGGATGGCCGTGATGAAGGCGTACTTCGCCTTACCCATGTTCACCAGGAAAGTCGTGGTCACGGCGAGGGCGATTGTGGCCAGCAATTGATTGCCGGTGCCGAACAGCGGCCAGATGGTGGAAATCGATCCGGTATAGATCAGATATCCCCAGCTCATGACCACCAGGGCCGACGTCACCAGGTTGCCAGGTAGCCAGGCGGTATTGCTGAAGGGCTTGTGAACTTTTCCCAGCAGCTCGTGCAAGACGTAGCGCGCCACGCGCGTGCCGGTATCGACCGTAGTGAGAATGAAAAGCGCCTCAAACATGATGGCGTAGTGATACCAGTAGCTGGTCAACGTCTTCATGCCGGGGATACCGCGAAAGATCTGCGCCATTCCAACCGCCAGTGAAACCGCGCCGCCGGTGCGTCCTGCCAGCTTCTCTCCAACTTCGGTCGAGAACATGCCGAGATTGACGGTGTGAAGTCCCAGCTTGGTGAAGACTGCGGGCGCAGCGTTGATGGCGAAGTAATCGCCGGGATACATGGAGCAAGCGGCAATGAGAGCCAGCACGGCCACCGTGCCCTCGCACATCATTGCGCCATAGCCGATGAAGCGGGCGTCGGTTTCCTTCCACAGCATCTTCGGCGTTGTGCCCGACGAGATGAGGGAGTGGAAGCCGGAAATCGCGCCGCAGGCAATAGTGACAAAGAGGAACGGGAAAAGCTTGCCGCCGATGATAGGACCACCACCGTGAATGAACTGCGTTACGGCGGGAAACTGAATGTTGGGGTGAACGACAAACACACCAATGATCAGCAGGACGATGGTGCCCAGCTTCATGTACGTGGAAAGATAGTCGCGCGGCTCAAGCAGAAACCAGACCGGCAGAACAGAAGCAACGAAGCCGTACATCATCATCAAGAACGTGATCTGATGGCCGTTGAAGGTAAGCGCATGCGCAAAAGAGGAGGCAGCGAACCAGCGTCCGCCGATGACCGCAGCGATCAGCAGAATCACGCCAGCAACGCTGGGACCGGCAATCCGGATATGACCGGGCGAGCTTTTAAACATGTACAGGCCCATGAAGATGGCAATGGGAATCGTCATGGCGATAGTGAAAACTCCCCACGGGCTGTTGGCCAGCGCGTTGACCACAACGATGCCGAGTCCCGCCAGAGTCACCAGCAGAATGAATAGCAGAGCGATCATGGTGACCAATCCGGCGTACTGTCCGACTTCGGTGCGGGCCACGTCGGCCAGTGAACGTCCCTTGTGCCGAACCGAGGCCACCAGCACGGTGAAATCATGGACACAGCCACAAAACACGGCGCCAATCAAGATCCAGAGAAATCCGGGAGCAAAGCCGAATTGGGCAGCTAAGGTGGGTCCAACCAGGGGACCGGCGCCGGCGATGGCGGCGAAGTGGTGGCCGAACAATACCCACTTGGGCGAAGGCACGTAGTTGTGGCCGTCTTCGTAAGCGTGCGAAGGGGTGATGCGGCTGTCGTCCAGGGCCAAGACTTTGGCAGCAATGAATGCGCTGTAGTAGCGATACCCAAGAGCGAAGACACAGAGTGTCCCCAAGAGGATGGGAAAAGTGTTCACAAGACCTCCGCCATGAATCCCGCCATTACCCGGTGGCCAACTGGGCGGCGACTTTCTTGGAGCCGAACCGGACGTCAGAGACGACGAGGATTCAGATTGACAATCGCCTAAAGGGATGCCAATGCAAAACGTTAGGACGGAGGGACACTAACCGAGGGTGATTCCAGTCACACTCCTTTGTGATGCCTGCCGTTTACCGTGACCCTGGCGGCAGCCATTTCGCGCTCATCTTGACTTAGCTTGCAGCCCATCATCTAATGCACCGATTGGCCACTTCCTTCGGTTCGCCGGTGTGGCGCGCGAGCCGGAGATTGGTCGCGAGATGAGACTGAAGCTGGACTCCAGGTCTGTGCCGACTGGCGTTTCAGGGCGATGACTCGTCTCACGTGACAGTTGAGCTGACACATTCATGACGCGGGGGCAAGACATGTCCACATCGGGGTCGATGGGCCTTTCTGGCGGCGATCCGCAGGCATTCCTACAACAACGAGCCACTCAGGTCAGGTACTTCGTCATAGGGTTAGTTTTTCTGGTGGGGAGTGCTTTGATTTGGCCACTGCTGGGTCGTGGTTTGTCTAACCTCCAGTTTATGCCCCACACCTTCTGCTACCTGGGCAACCGTACGCTGATTATCACCCACCTGGTTTCCGATCTCCTGATTGGAATCTCGTACGTGGTGATCTCGCTGACGCTGATTTACCTGGTGCGCGCCAGCACGGGAAAAATCCCGTTTCACTGGATCTTTCTGGCATTCGGCATGTTCATCATCGCCTGCGGCGGAACGCACTTTATGGAGGCCGTGACGCTTTGGTATCCCATCTACTGGACATCGGCCTACGTGAAGGTGGTTACCGCCCTGGCTTCGGTTGCTACAGCCATCGCACTGCCGCTCGTCATGCCCAGCATTCTGGCCAATGTTCGGACCCTGCGGCAATCAGAAAGCAGGGAAGTCGCTCTGAGGAAGGCTAATGAGGAACTGAGTGCGGCCAACGAGAAGCTTCAGGAACTGGATCGCTTGCGCCGCCGGTTCGTCGCCCAAACTGCAGCAAATTTGGGCGATTGGGAGTGGGAGATCGGTACCGGAGAGGTTCGCTGGTCATCCGAAGTGGAGGATATGCACGGCTTTGCCCGCGGCAGTTTTCAGGGAAGATTCGAGGAATGGGTTAGCACGGTGCATCCCGACGACCGCGAGCGGGTGCAGGCAACAATAGGGGCGGCGATCGCGAATAAGTCGGATTATGACATTGAATATCGTACGATCTGGCCCGATGGCCGTACGTATTGGATCGCCGGCCGCGGCGCGACCGAGTACGGTAAGAACGGTGAGCCCCTGCGCATGGCCGGAATGTGTATGGACATCACCAGCCGGAGGCGTACGGAGGAGGCGCTGCGCAAAGGTGAGAAGCTGGCTGCCGCCGGACGGCTGGCTGCCACCATCGCTCATGAGATCAACAATCCTCTCGAAGCCGTGACCAATCTCTTGTTCCTGGCGCGGGCCGATAGATCGGGCGAATCCCGTAGAGAACTGCTCGACCTGGCGGACCGGGAATTGCAGCGGGTGAGCCACATCACCCGCCAGACCCTCGGGTTCTATCGGGAGACCAGCACGCCGGTGATGCTCGACGTGACGGAGATTCTGAAGAGCGTACTCGACATTTTCCAGGGAAAGCTGAATTCCAAGGCAATCAAGACCACCATCGAGGTGAAGGAGTACGTAAATATTCGAGGCGTCCCGGGCGAGTTGAGGCAGGTGTTCTCCAACCTGTTGAACAATGCGATTGACGCCTCACCGGCTGGCTCCGAGATCCGGATTCGGATCAAACAACTTGGCTCTGCGGTCCGGGTTATGATGGCCGACCACGGTCCCGGTATCGCGAAGGAAGCTCGAGGGCAGATTTTCGAGCCTTTTTTCACCACGAAGAAAGACGTCGGTACCGGGCTCGGGCTCTGGATCTGTAAACAGATTGTGGAAAACCACGGCGGCAGGATTCGCTTTCGCAGCAGTGTCGACCATCAGAACAGCGGAACTGTGTTTGTCGTCCACCTGACGGAGGGTGGGCAAGCGCGTTCTACGGTTGCATAGTGTGCCGCGATAGCGGGTCCCGGCCAGGTCTATTTTTGATTGGCTCCGGTCAGCATGGTCAGAAGCATGACCACATCAGTGCGGGCATAAACGGCGTGTGGCAAGTTGGCTTCCATGAACACCCAGGAGCCGGCGGAAAGTTCCTTCTCCTCTCCGTCGAGGGTCACGCGAGCGTCTCCTTGAACAATCTCAAGGATGGCGGGCACCGCCGCCGTGTGCTGGGAAAGTTCCTGCCCGCCGGCAAAGCCGAAGAGTACGATCTTGACGCGATCGTCGCGGTGAATCGTCCGGCTGAGCGTGCCGTCCTTAGGAATTTCTACTTCCTTCAGCAAGTTTTCCACGACTACGTACTTGGCCACGCGTTCCTCCTGGTCAACGAACATCATAACCGGAGAGGATTGCCGCCGGGCATTGCGCCGATTATGGCAAATGGACGTCGGCTGGGTACGGATCGGGATGGTGCCGGAGTTTCCGCCACACCAAGGGAGTAAATTCGCTAAAGGCATTGGACAGCGCGCGTCCTCCGAAGCCCTCCGCCGAGCGGATCATGGCGCGTTGCCAGGTGGCGTCGCTTTGTACGCGCCAGGTGTTGGAGAGAAAGTTGTTGCCGAACACGGCAGCGTATCGAGCGTAGGCGGGATGACGCTCTCCATCGGGATGATAGGCGCGGAAGGTGAGATCGAGGATGTTCTTGGCACGGTCGCCGAAGGATGCGTGGACGGTGTGAAAGTAGCGCGGATCTTCGCCCCAGGCCGCGCCCAGCGTCGCCTCGATGGCATTGCCGGTGGAGATGCCGGTCAGGCGCATCCCGTAGCGGTCGCCGAAGCCGGCCCAGTGGGTGCCGTATTCGTGGGGGGTGTTGGTAGCCGTTCCGTAGCCTGCGCTAAACAGACCGGCAGTCAGGCTGCGCGGCCCGACGGTAGAGCGGGTGAACCACTCCAGTCGTCCCTTGGGAGTAATGGGAGGATAGTCGGCGGGCAATCGCGGGACCGCACGGATGTAACGCGCGAGGTTCCCCTCGTCTGGGAGGGGCTGCACCAGCGACGAGTGGTTGGTCTGTGCTGACGCTGCTGACAACAGCGTGCCTACGGCGATCGAGCAGAATAAGAACTGCTGCACAACCGTGGTAAGAGATTTCATGTCGTTTGCTGTGACCCTCTTGCGAAAGACGAATTTCTTTTCTGACCGCATTGGTCATGAGATGCAATTCTAGCGGTTGGGGGCCAAGATGCGGTGAGCGGCACAGCATCTCAGTGATACGGATAAAAGATGAAGAACAGCAGCGATAAGGTGGTGAGAACCCACAAGCCGGGTTTCAAGTGGCTCGCCTTTCCACCCACCAGCTTGCATATCGGGTAGAGGACAAATCCGGCGCAGATTCCGATGGCAATGTTAAAGGTGAAGGCCATGAGCGAGACCACGGCGAATGCGGGAATGGATTCAGTAAAGTCGGTGAAGTCAATGCGCGTGATCGGCGCCAGCATGAACAGGCCGACGATGATCAACGCCGGTCCGTACGCCTGGGCGGGGACGGCCGCGATAAAAGGCGAAAAGAACAGGGTCAGCAGGAAGCAGGTTCCGGTGACCAGCACGGTGAAGCCCGTCCGCCCGCCCGCCTCGATGCCGGTGGCCGATTCGACGAAAGCGCCCGAGGTCGTGGTACCCAGGGCCGGAGCGATGCAGGTAGTGATCGCGTCCACCAGCATGGGGCGCTCGATCTGCGGCAGCTGTCCTGCTTCATCGAGAAAACCGGCTCGCGCCGAGACCCCGATCAGAGTGCCCATGGTATCCACAAAAGCCATGATGAAGATGGTAAGCACCACGGGAAACGCCTGCCAGGTAAGGGCTCCGCGGAAGTCGAGCTGCCACAGAACAGGCGCAATGCTGGGCGGAAGGCTGACCACTCCGTGAGGCGGCGCAACGACGCGAGCGGCAAACGCGACGATGGCGGTGATGACAATGCCCAGCAGGATGGCAGCGGGAACCTTGCGGATGATCAGCACCGCTAGGAGCACGAAGCCGAACATTGCCACTAGAGCCGGATGCGCGGTCAGCTGTGCCGCCCTCACCGGCGCACCGGGAACTCCGAGAGTCACCAGGCCGGACTGGTTCAGTCCGATAAAGGTGAGGAACAGGCCAATACCCACGGCAAAGCTGTAGCGCAGCGATGTGGGTACGCCATCGACCACCCATTGCCGCAGGTGAAGCACCGTCATTAAAACAAACAACGCGCCCGCGATGAAGACGGCGGCAAGCGCCGTCTGCCAACGAAATCCCAGCAGCTTGCAGACGGTAAAAGCGATGAATGCATTTTCGCCCATATAAGGGGCGACAGCGAACGGACGGTTGGCGTAAATCGCCATGAAAAAGCAGCCAAATGCGGCGGTTAGTACAGTGGCGACAAACGACGGCCCTGGGGGAATTCCGGCGGCGGAGAGGATTGCAGGATTCACCACAACGATGTAAGACATGGTGGTAAAGGTGGTAAGCCCGGCGATCAGCTCCCGGCTGAGGGTGGTTTTGTGACTCTCAAAATCGAATAGCGTGGTCAGCCCTTTCAAGTTGCTCCCCGGCGAGGACGAGCATACCTCGAATCAACAGCGCGATGATAACAAGGCAGAGTTTCACTTTCAGTGATCCCCGCCGCGTCCCCGAGGGTGCCGCTCTCGGGCTTGGACAACTGCGCTTTAGTTGGCTTGGTTAAACACTCTTTTGCAGGGCCGCAAGTCCAGAGCGATCTGTAACCGCCTTCCCAATAATTGCAACAATCTGCATCTGTTGTTGACAATGTTACGCCTAAGTCCATGATTGTAAGAGGGCTAGGTTGGCGGTGGAAGTGCTTACACATAAGTGCAACCAGGGCTCTAGCTGGAACTCCGGAGGAAACATGCGACTCAAAACCCTGCTGGTCGTCGTCGCTCTGGCAGTTTGTGTTTGTGTTAGTGCGCCGAAGACCTTCGCTCAGAACCTTCTCACCAACGGCAGCTTCGAGACCGGGGACTTTACCGGTTGGACTACCGGCGGCAACTTCGAAGATACCGAAGTCGTAAGCGGTGCTTTCGATTCATACACTGGCGCCCAAGACGGAACTTTCTATACCGTGATGGGGCCGGTAGGCAGTGACGGGACAATGGGTCAGACCTTTTCTGACCACGCTGGAACCCAGTACCAGTTCAGCTTTTGGTTTGCCGCTGTTGGCGACAATCCTAGCGACTTTAGTGCTTACTGGGATGGCACTTCAGTGTTGAGTCTGACGAATCCGACCACGGGAGGCGTTTGGACGCAGTACACATTCACCGAAACAGGAACGGGCAGCGATAGCATTTCGTTCAGTTTCCGTGATGATCCCGCGTTCATGGCTCTGGATAATGTTAGTGTGGCGTCGACGACTAGCACGACTAGCACGACCGGCACCACTCCTGAACCCAGCAGCTTGCTCCTGTTGAGCACCGGCATATTGGGCTTGGGCGGATTCATGCGCCGCAAACTGAACAAGTAGGTTCAGATCAGCGATTCGAGTTCTGACCCTTATTTAACGCTAGAGGCACCCTTTGCCGGGTGCCTCTGCTTTTTCCCGCGAATGCCCCCACCCACCTTCCGTCGATAGTGCCGTCGCGGAATGAGCTTCCCGCCACTTGCCATAACCGGGATCGACTTCCAGCAAGATAGAATTCGGAGGCAGTGTCTGAACTCACTCAACCCGAATCCGTGACAGCTGCTCCGAGCTTGCAGTTTTGCGATGCCGAAGCCGCAGCGCGCAGTCTGGCTCTGATCCGGCGAGTTGTCCCGCCCGGAGTCTACGAGTCGCTGGAGCCCCTGCTGGTGACCTCTCCCAATCCTGATGCGGCGATCAATCAGTTCGAGCGACTGGCGGAGGCAACTTCGCCGGAGTTGCTGCGTCTGCTCGACCAGCATATCTCGCTGGTCCACTACGCCATTGTCGTCTTCGGCTACAGCTCCTGGCTGGGGGAGACGCTGATTCATAATCCTGATCTATTCCACGGCTTCGTTCGGGAGCGGAGCCTGGACCGTACGCACTCGCGCGAGGAGTTTCAGGAAAGCTTCGCCCGCATGCGTTCGCGTTCCTTCGAGACCGATACCGCTGCCTTGCTGGCACGCTTCAAGCGCCGAGAGTACATCCGCATCATGTTGCGGGACGTACTCGGGATTGCCACCCTGGCCGAGACGACAGCGGAAATCTCTGCCCTGGCTGATGTGCTTATCGAGGAAGCCCTGCGCGAAGCGGATACCGAACTCCAGCGCCGCTTCGGCACACCGCAGCGGCTTGACCCCGAAGGCCGCGTCGTGGACGCGCGCTTTGCCGTGCTCTCGCTGGGCAAGCTTGGGGGCAACGAGCTGAACTACAGCTCTGACATCGATTTGCTGTACCTCTACGACGGTGGTACGGAATTGCCGGGCGCGGAAATTTCCAATCGCGAATACTTCATTCGCCTGGCGCAGCAGACAACCGAGCTATTGTCGCGGCACACTCGCGAAGGGCCGGTGTTTCGCATTGATTTGCGCTTGCGTCCGCAGGGCGGGGAAGGCGAACCGGCAGTTCCGCTGCCGCACGCCGTCCACTACTACTCTCACGTGGCCCACGATTGGGAGCTACAGGCCATGATCAAGACGCGACACTCGGCCGGCGATTTGGGCTTAGCTCGCGAACTGGTTCGTGCCGTCCAGCCTTATGTGTATCGTCCCGAGCTGAACTTCGTGGCTATCAAGACGGCGCTGGAGACCCGGGAAAAGATCGGCAGCCATCGCCGCCGACGCGCGCTGAGGCAGCCGGCGCAAAGCAGTATCGACGTGAAGCTGGATCGCGGAGGAATTCGCGATATCGAATTCCTGGTGCAATGTTTGCAGCGCGTGTATGGAGGCGGCGAGTCGTGGCTACGCTCGCGAGGAACGCTGTTTGCCTTGCAGAAGCTGCATGACAAGGAGCACATCAGCGGCAAAGACTTTCACAATCTCACCAACGCCTACGAGTTCCTGCGTAATCTGGAGCACCGCCTGCAATTGCGGCACGGACAGCAGACGCACCGGCTGCCCGAGGCGCGGGTGGAACTGCAGTCTCTGGCGCGCAGCCTTACTCGCGAGGGAACAGCCGTACCCACGCCCGAAGAATTTCTGGCGCACGTGCAGCGCAGGATGTCGGCGGTAGCGGAGATCTATCAACGGGTCATCTACCGCGAGCAGAGTCAGGACCAGAATGCACTGGAATTTCAACTGCGGCCTGAAATTGTGGCCACCCATGAGAACTCTTATAGCCAGATGATGCAGCGATTGGCTGTGGACTCGCCACGGCTCCGGGACATCGCAGCCCGGGGTGATCTTTCGCAACATGCACGGCGAAATCTGGATCGCTTTCTCAGTTCAGCAGGCACTACCTCCGAACGCTATGGCGCAGTGCTGCGCTCACCCGAAGCCGTGGAGCGAGCGCTGACCATCTTCGAATTCAGCGAGTACTTGACCGACATGCTGGTTCGCCATCCGGCGGAAGTTTTGCTGCTGGAGAATATCGAGGACCGCTCCGGTCCCGGTGAGGAAGATCTGTTTGCCGATGATGCGCCGGAAGTCAGCGCGAACGAGGATCCGGTGTTTGCCTACCTGGCGCAGAAGAAGGTGGATCGCTCCGAGGCCATGGCGATCCTGCGCCGCCATTACCGGCGTCGCGCGTTTCTTTCGGGCGCCCTCGACTTGTTCCAGCTGCGTCAGGTATTTGATTCGCTGAGCGACAACACGGACGCGGCCGACGCGGCGATTCAAGCAGCGCTGGCGACCGCTGCTCCTGACGTCGGATTCAGCGTGATGGGATTGGGAAGGTTGGGCGCGCGCGAGTTCGATTTGTTGTCCGACGCGGATGTGCTGTTCGTTTGCCACGAGAGTTGCAACCAGGAAGATGTGCGCCGGGTCGCCGAGCGCCTGATGGAAGCACTAACCGCCTACACGCGGGACGGAACGGTTTTTCCCGTGGACGCGCGCTTGCGTCCGCATGGCCGCGAAGGCGAGTTGATCGTGACTCCCACGCAGTTGGCTGCCTATTTCAGGGATGAGGCCCAGCCTTGGGAGGCATTGACTTATCTGAAGCTGCGCTACGTCGCCGGCGATCAAGAAGTCGCCAAGCGCGCGCTGCGGGTGGTGCAAGCCGGAGTCGCTGAAGTAGCGCAGCGTCCTGACTTCAAGTCCCAGCTGACCGACGTTCGTACTCGCTTGGAACGCAGTGAAGCCTCGCCCAACTTCAAGACCGGCCCCGGAGGCGTCTATGACTTGGACTATCTGGCCGGTTCCTTGCAGGCGCGCCATCAGCTTTGGCTTGCCGGCAGTTTGTGGACGCGGCTGCAATTACTCCGTGACCACGGTTTGCTCGACGGAGATGAGTATGTGCACCTGGCAGCCAGCGCTGTATTTCTGCGTACGGTGGAACATGTAATTCGCCTGGTGACCGGACGGGCGCGCAAGTGGTTGCCAGTCGCCGAGCATCCTCGTCGGGCGGCACACAAACTGCTGTGGGGAACGCTGGGCGCAGATGGCAGCTTCGACCCGGAGATACGTCTGGCGGAGGTTATGCGACAGACCCGCCAGCTTTATCTCAAACACCTCGGCACAAGTGGAACGGCTCTCTCCTAGGTCACCGTGCCATTACCCCATAAGGTCGTTCCTCAAGCACAGGAAAGTCGAACGGCTCACACGGAAGTGGGAGGCATAACCCGGGGTTTCCATTGAACCTCACACCCGCTGGTGATAACGTTAATGGGTTCGGGAGCCAAGGATAAGCATTTCTGGTCCGGATGCGGGGCCCGCGGCGGCGGGTCGCCAGAGGATGGGCCGCAAGTCGCTGTCATCATAACGATTCAGGCTTCGCTGTACCGCAGTTGCTGCTTTTCCAATCCCGACACATGGCTGTTTGCAGCTTGGGGTCCTTTTCTATCTATACTTTTCGAGGTGCCTTGTGGCGGCTTCTTATAACGGTATTCCTTTGCCCTCCTGTGGAACCAAGATTACATACGATGGTAAGCTGGTCATCCCGGACAATCCCATCATTCCTTTCATTGAAGGCGACGGCACCGGACGCGATATCTGGAAAGCGTCAGTGCGGGTCTTCGATGCGGCAGTCGAGATCGCGTACGGCGGCAAGCGCCGCGTAGCCTGGTACGAAGTCTTTGCAGGCGAGAAGGCCATGGACCGCTTCAAGACCTGGCTGCCCGATGACACGGTAGCAGCCTTCCGCGAATTGCGGGTCGGCATCAAAGGACCGCTTACTACTCCGGTGGGCGGCGGCATTCGCTCCCTGAACGTCGCCCTGCGGCAGATCCTTGATCTCTACGCTTGTGTGCGCCCGGTGAAGTACTATCAGGGCATCCCCTCGCCGGTGAAGAATCCTCATCGCATGGACATGGTGATTTACCGCGAGAATACGGAAGACGTTTACGCCGGCATCGAATGGAAGCAAGGTACGGCGCAAGCCAAGGAGCTGATCGATTTCATCAATACCAGGATGTTGGCGGGCACCAACAAGCGCGTGCGCGAGGACTCGGGTATCGGTATCAAGCCCATCTCCATTACAGCGACCAAGCGCCTGGTGCGGATGGCCATCAAGTACGCGCTGGATAACAAGCGCAAGTCGGTAACCCTGGTGCACAAGGGCAATATTCAGAAGTTCACCGAAGGTGCCTTCCGTGAGTGGGGCTATGAACTGGCGACACAGGAGTTCCGTAACCAGGTCATTACCGAACGGGAGAGCTGGATTGTCGACAATCTCGATCGGAATCCAGGCCTATCGGTGGAAGATAACGCCCACATGGTCGAGCCTGGAATGGAGTTTGCACCACCGGATTTCCGCGACACCTTGTACCAGGAAGTGAGGGGCGTGCTCGACAGCATCTATGCTACCCATGGTCACGGCGTGTGGAAGTCGAAGCTGATGATCAATGACCGTATCGCCGACAGCATTTTTCAGCAGATCGTCACTCGTCCGGACGAGTACGCTGTACTGGCAACTCCGAACTTGAACGGCGATTACATTTCCGACGCGGCGGCGGCGCAGGTAGGCGGACTGGGCATCGCCCCCGGTGGCAATATTGGCGACCAGCACGCGATCTTCGAGGCGACGCATGGTACCGCCCCCAAGTATGCCGACAAGGACGTTATCAATCCGGGATCGGTCATCTTGTCCGGAGTCATGATGTTCAACTTCATGGGCTGGAACGAAGCAGCGCGTCTGATCGAGGATTCTCTGGAGCACACCATCCGGCAGAAAAAGGTGACGTACGATTTCGAACGCATGCTGGAAGGCGCGACCAAGGTGAAGACCAGCGAGTTCGCCTCGTGCATGATCCAGAACATGGCGCCGGTGGCAGCTGTGGCGGATTAGTGGCCGTGAGTATTGTCGTTGCCCACCGCACCAGGTTTTTGGTCTTTACGTTCCTTAGCTTTCAGCTACCAGCTTTCAGCCGTCAGCTAACGCCACGCATTTGCGATACCCGCGCTGGGCTTCCGACGTTCTCCAAGCCAGCTGCGGCAACCCTGATCTTAACGAACAGCTGCTAGCAGACGGCTGACAGCTTCTTTCATCTTGCGAGGACTCATGCGTAGAAAAGTAACCGTAGTTGGTTCTGGAAATGTGGGCGCCACCGCAGCCCACTGGCTGGCGTCGAAGGAACTCGCCGACGTCGTTCTTATCGACATCATTGAGGGTGTACCCCAAGGTAAGGGTCTCGATCTGGCGCAGGCGATGCCCATCGAGAAGCGCGACTCCTACGTTCTGGGTACGAATGATTACGCTGAAACCGCTAACTCCGACATTGTCGTTATCACGGCGGGCATTCCGCGCAAACCGGGCATGAGCCGCGATGACCTGCTCCACACCAACTATAAGATCATGAGTGATGTAGTCGGCAAAGTGGTGCAATACTCGCCGAATTGCATCCTCATCATCGTCTCCAACCCGCTGGACGCCATGGCGCAGGCGGCCTACAAACAGAGCGGCTTCTCCCGTAATCGCGTCATCGGCATGGCCGGCATTCTCGATTCGTCGCGCTTCCGCACCTTCATCGCACGGGAACTGGATGTCTCGGTGGAGAACGTGACCGCGTTCGTGCTCGGCGGCCACGGCGACACCATGGTCCCCTTGCCGCGCTACTCGACCGTCGCCGGCATTCCGATTACCGAGCTCATGGACCAGGCTACGATCGATCGTCTGGTGCAGCGGACGCGCGACGGCGGCGCCGAAATCGTCAAGCACCTCAAGACGGGCAGCGCTTACTATGCGCCCTCAGCTGCGGTGGCCGAGATGGTGGAAGCCATCCTCAAAGACAAGAAGAAAATCGTTCCCTGCGCTGCCTACCTCGAAGGGGAGTACGGCATCAACGGACTGTTTGTGGGCGTGCCGTGCAAGCTGGGCTCCAATGGTATCGAGAAGATCATCGAGATCAAGCTGACGCCGGAGGAACAAGCCGCCCTGCAGAAGAGCGCCGACTCGGTGAAGGAGTTAGTGGGCGTGATCGGAGTGTGAATAAAGGGTCGGGTATCATCCTTTCGCCCTCGTCGCTCTTCGGCGGGGGCTTCCTTAGTGCTGCATCGAGGAGTTTCCTGAGGAAAATGATATGAATCGGGACATCATGTTCGATGGCAGTGATGCATCCGCTGGATAGTGCCAATGTCACGAAAGAAAACAATTGGCAGCGCAAGTAAAAGTGTGGGCTCTGCAGAGATGCGACAACTTCGGGCTCAAGCCTCGATACGCAGATGGCGAGGCAAGGTGTGCTGGGAGGGCAATCTTCGCTCGCTGCGTACGAAGCGCTTCTCTGACGAGACTTAACTCAGGCCCCGTATCACCGCACAATAGGCTGACAAGGTTTCGCCCAGCGGGGCTTGTCGCGCTCCGAACAAAGCTCCGATCGCACGCAGCAGCATTCCCTTGATAATTCCCAGGCGAAGAACCAAGACCTGTGTTGCAGAGAAATGCTTGCGAGCATAGCGCAGCATATTGGTGTACCAGAACAGCTGTTGGTCGCGAAACGACAACTGCCCCACACTGTGGGCACCGCTATGACGAAAGCGCGCGGCCGGACAATAGAAGATCTTGTCGCCGTGGTCGAGCAGGCGCTTACAAAGATCGACATCCTCGAACCATACCGGAAAGAACTGTTCGTCGAAGCCGCCAACCGACTCCCACGCTGTGCGAGTCACTGCAAGACAAGCCCCGGCTGGCTGTTCGACCTCCTGCTGCTGCGAATAGTCGGCATCCAGACAGCGATAGCGACGGTTAACCGGATTGCCGGGCCAGAGTTGATTGATCAGCAATACTTCGCACAGCAGAGGCACAAGCGTCGCCAGTCGACGAAAGGCAAAACCGCGCGCGGGCTGGCCGTCACTTTCGAGAAGGGCTCCGCCGGCGGCGCCAGCCTGAGTCACTTTAATACACTGCAACAAGGCGGTAACCGCTCCCGGCTCAGCGATCGCATCGGGATTGAGAATGAGAAAAACGTCGCCGCTGGCCTCACGCGCTGCCTGATTCGCGGCGGCTCCAAAGCCGCGATTTTCCGAATTGGCGATGAGACGGACGGGATGCCAAGCCACGAATTCCTCGACCTGTCGCACGGTGTCATCCTGGGAAGCGTTGTCGACCACGATGATCTCGCCGGCCTCGCGCGTCAGGGCTTCCAGGCAGGGGCCAATGGCCGCAGCAGAGTTGTAGGTCACGACAATGGCGGAGCAGAGCGGCATAGTTGCAGGAAGCACGAATTATAATCGTCGGTTCGCGTTGTAGGTGTGAATCGCAGGGTGGGGAGAAAACTTGCAGATCAGCGAAACGGCACTTCCCGGTGTATTCGTCATCAAGCCTCGCGTGTTCGAAGACCCGCGCGGCTTCTTCATGGAAACCTATCGGCAAAACGTTTTGGCCGAGGCAGGTATGCGCGAGACGTTCGTGCAGGACAACCACTCGCACTCCTCACGCGGAGTGCTGCGCGGATTGCATTATCAGCTGCGCAACCCGCAGGCCAAGCTTTGCCGAGTGACCCACGGCGAGGTGCTGGATGTCGCCGTGGATGTGCGCGCCGGGTCGCCGAACTTCGGCAAATGGGTAAGCGTCGTGTTGTCAGATAAAAACCATGCCCAGATTTATATCCCCAAAGGTTTCGCGCATGGTTTTGTGGTGCGCTCCGAAACCTGCGACTTCCTCTACAAGTGCACCAATTATTTCGAGGCCAGCGACGATCGTGGCGTGCTGTGGAACGATCCGCAGATCGGCATCGACTGGGAGATGCCTGATCCCATATTGTCGGACAAAGACAAACGCTACCTGCCGCTGGCGCAGATCGCACCGGACCAATTGCCGAGGTACCAGCCATGAGTCTTAGACTGCTGATAACCGGTTCCAACGGACAAGTAGGTTGGCACTTGCAGCGCACCCTCGCTCCTATGGGCGAGGTAACGGCAATCGACATTGAGCAAGTGGACTTAACCGATGCACGAGCCGTCTCCCGCACGGTTCGCGAGATTGCGCCTGACATTGTCGTGAATGCAGCCGCGTACACCGCCGTAGACAAAGCCGAGAGCGAGGCGGAATTGGCGCGGGCCATCAACGTGGGCGCTCCGGCGCAAATCGCCGCAGAATGCAGCCGCTCGGGTGCGCTGCTGGTGCACTACTCCACCGACTATGTGTATGACGGCAGTAAGCCGACTCCCTACGAGGAGCGAGATGCCACCGGCCCTCTGAGCATATATGGTGAGACCAAGCTCGCCGGTGACCAGGCCATCCAGGCCAGCGGCTGCGCGCACATCATCCTGCGCACTACGTGGGTCTATGACATTCGGGGCAAGAACTTTCTGCGAACTGTAATTCGCCTGGCACAGGAGAAGGATGAGTTGCGGATCGTCGGCGACCAATACGGCGCACCCACCTGGGCCCGCGGTCTGGGTGAAGCAACCACGATCATCCTGGGCCGCTGCCTGGAGCACAAGAGCGAAACTGGGGACTGGCGCACCGGCATCTTTCATCTCACCTCTGGCGGGCAGACATCGTGGGCGGGGTTTGCGCAAGCGATCCTGGAAGACTATGTGGCATTCCGCCCAGCCGACGGCTCCGGTGAGTTCGGGGCACCCCTGAAGACGCCGAAGGTGTCAGCGATTACAACTGCGGACTATCCTACGCCGGCGCGCCGGCCGCGCAACTCGGTGCTGTCCAACGCTCAGGTACAGGCTGCTTTTGGCATCAGGATGCCTGACTGGCGCGCCCAGCTGCGGCTTGCCATGCAGGATGCCCTTCGTCGATAATCTTGATTTACCGGCAGTAACAAGCTTTATCTGGATTGCGCGCTTCGGCAGCGCTTTCGCAAAATCCCCTGGCGGAAGCGCCGTTAAGATTCTGTGGTTCGCGCGGTTCCGGCACATGAACGGAGACCTATGAAGGGTATCGTCCTGGCAGGTGGTATTGGCTCGCGCCTGTCGCCACTGACTCGCGTCACGAACAAGCACCTGCTCCCGGTGTATGACAAGCCCATGATCTTTTATCCGCTGCAGATCCTGGTGGACGCCGGCATTCGCGACATCCTGATCGTTACCGGCGGCCACAACGCGGGCGACTTCCTGCGCCTGCTGCAGAATGGCAAAGAATTTGGGCTGCAGCAGTTGAGCTTCGCCTATCAGGAAGGCGAAGCCGGCATTGCTGATGCGCTGCGCCTGGCTGAGCCGTGGGCCAAGGGCGACAACATCTGTGTGGTGCTGGGCGACAACATCATTGAAGGCGACATCAAGGATGCTGCGACGAAATTTGAGAAGCTGGAAAAGGGCGCAATGGTCATGCTGAAAGAGGTGACCGATCCGGAACGCTTCGGCGTACCGGTCTTCCAAAACGAGCGCATTGTTCGCATCGAGGAGAAGCCAAAGAAGCCGCAATCGTCGTACGCGGTGATTGGAGTTTACTTTTACGATGTCAGCGTTTTCGATCGCATCCGCCGGCTGAAGCCCTCCGGCCGTGGTGAGTACGAGATCACCGACGTGAACAACAGCTACATCCAAGAAGGCACGCTGCACCACAGCTTGCTGGACGGTTGGTGGACGGACGCGGGCACCTTCGAGTCGCTGTGGCACGCCAGCAACATGGTTCGTGAAAAAGTATTGCGCAGCGCGAAAGAAGCTGCTCCCACAACCCGCCAGGCGCAACCGCAGCGCTCGGAGGAGGCTCCGTTGCCGGTGCGTGGCGCATGAAGCTACTGGTCACGGGCGGCGCAGGATTTATCGGTTCGAACTTCGTTCATCGTACGCTGGCGAAGCACCCCGAATGGAAGCTGGTGGTGCTCGACAAGCTTACCTACGCCGGCAATCTCAAGAACCTGGAGCCGGACCTGGGCGAGGGCCGCTGCGGCTTTGTGCAGATGGACATCTGCGATCGCGGTGTACTGGAGCAGGTGCGCGGTTGCGATGCGGTGATTCACTTTGCCGCCGAAAGCCACGTCGATCGCAGCATTGAAGACGCGTCGGCCTTTGTGCGTACCAACGTGGACGGCACGCACAACCTGCTGCAGGCATGTCGCCAAGCGGGCGTACCGCGATTTGTGCACGTCAGCACCGATGAGGTATACGGCAGCCTGGGCGAGGAGGGCTTGTTCTCGGAAGACTCACCGCTACAGCCCAACAGTCCCTACGCCGCGACCAAAGCATCTTCCGACCTTCTGGTGCTGGCCTATGTGCGAACTCACAAGTTTCCCGGGCTGGTTACGCGGTGCTCGAACAACTATGGCCCATACCAGTTTCCCGAGAAATTTATTCCCCTGATGATTGCGCAGGCGATGGCGGGTGAGCGTCTACCCGTGTACGGCAAGGGCAGCAATGTTCGCGACTGGGTGCATGTTGACGATCACTGTGCCGCTTTGGACATCGTGCTGCAGCATGGCCGCGAGGGCGAGGTCTACAACATTGGCGGTGGCTGTGAAATGCGCAATCTGGAAGTTGCCAAGCTGATTCTGAAAGCGCTGGGGCAATCCGAAGACCTGATCCAATTCGTCACCGACCGTCCCGGACATGACCAGCGCTACGCCATCAACTGCGAAAAGCTGGGCCGCGAACTGGGATGGCAGCCGCAAGTGCTGTTCGATCAGGGGCTGGCGGACACAATCACGTGGTATCGCGACAATCAGCAGTGGCTGAACGATGTGCGCAGCGGTCAATACCGCGACTACTTCCAAAAGCACTACGTGCAGCGCGAGAAGACTTTCGCACAGTAAGCAATCTCAACACGGAATCAGCGATACACCGAGGGCTTCTCGGTGAAGCAGTGTCGCTGCGTTCAGGTAGGAGTTTGCCAGAATCGGCGGCTCGGTAGGTCCGGTAAGGCTGCGCAAGATCAGTAGTGTAATGGTGATTACAACAGCTATCTGTCGTAAGCTAACTTCCGGTTTGTCTGTGATGCCTGAGCAGTCTCGAGAGTGGCGGCTAAATCGGCGACCATTTTTCCCGAAATGGGCATAACCTACAACCAACTGCGTAAAGTAATCGACTTATTCGTTTGACTTGCAGGCTCAACAGGACCACGGTCTGTTTAGGTCGACCACCGAGGTCAGGATCCTAGGGTGCATGTTCCTCACACTCAGGGTTATTGATCCTGGCCCTATTTTCCAGGTTCGAAAGTTCCTGACCGACTTGCCAGGTTTTCACCTCATCGGCAGTAACAGCCACTGCGGCATTCTCGGCAAAACTTCAAGTGCAGAATTGAGTACTGCACGGTGGCTCCGAAGCCAATCGTGAAGTTCGCTCTCGCCTGGACATGAGTCCATCACGGCCAGTGCTGGAACAAACCTTCAACATTCTAAAGGAGAACGTCAATGGCGAATCCAAGGCAACTTCGGAGTTTGATCTTCGGCCTGAGTTTAGGCGGGGCAACTGCCGCGCTGGCGATCGCGTTTATGCTGACCGTCATTGCAACCCAATCGACACAGGCACAAACGTTCACCGTACTTCACACCTTCACCGGCGGACATGACGGGGGGAACCCTAATGCCGGCGTGACGATTAACGGAAGAAATCTCTACGGCACGGCATATTACGGCGGCGCCGGTTACGGCACGGTCTACGAGTTGAAGCACGCGGGATCCGGCTGGACCCTCAACCCGCTCTACACCTTCACTGGGGGCAGCGACGGGGCTTATCCTCGTGCGAGAGTAATCTTCGGCCCGAACGGCACTCTCTACGGCACGACCGTACTTGGAGGGACAGGAGAATGCAGCATCGTTGGCTGCGGGACGGTTTTCAATCTGAGACCCTCAGCGACAACATGCAGAGCCACGCTCTGCCCCTGGACGGAGACCGTGCTTTATGCCTTCAAGGGATCCCCTGACGGTAATTATCCCGAACTTGGTGACCTCCTTTTCGACCATGCGGGTAATATCTACGGCACCACGGTTTCAGGGGGTGTCTCTGGTACCGTTTACGAGCTGACGCCCTCAGGTAGCGGCTGGACGGAGAGCGTCCTTTACTCTTTCCTCGGTGCCCCCGGTGACGGATATGGCCCTTACAGCGGTGTGATCTTCGACAACGCCGGCAACCTCTATGGCACAACGGCGGGAGGCGGCACGGGCGGCGGTGGTACGGTTTTCGAGTTGATGTACCCTGGATGGACAGAGAGTATTGTCAACAGTTTTCGGTTTTCGAGCTGACGCCCTCCAATGGCAGTTGGACGTATTCCCTAATTTACAGCTTTACCGGAACCGCGGGCATGGAGTGTGGGCCGTGGGGCACTCTCGTGATGGACGGGGCGGGCGATCTCTACGGCACAACGTACTGCGATGGCGCAAATGGGTTTGGCAGCGTTTTCGAGCTGACATACCCCAATTGGACGTACATCTCGCTGCACGACTTTACGGGCGGCAACGACGGGGGAAATCCGATCAGTAACGTGGTAATCGACCCCACCAGCGGTAATCTCTACGGCACCGCCTCCACTGGCGGCTCACAGGGCGTCGGTGTCGTCTGGGAGATCACTTTCCCGTAACTGAAGTTCTATGGGTCCACTGCGGGCCGGCATCCTCGGTTGGGTGTCGGCCGTTTTTTTCTTATGCCTTGCACAGCAAGATTGCCTGTCGGGACTTAGCAGTGTTCGGCCAAGAGCTCTCTTGCGACGGTCCCTCATTGGTGTAACAGGCCAGGCGCAGAAATGGCCGCACTGGGCATAGCCCATGATAAGTCCCATTGTCGGCAATGCGGAACTTGATTCCTTCCTTCTCAGCCTCGGATAGCCGTAGGATCGCCGTCGTAAAATCCCCATTACACAAGTAATCTCCAAAAGCTCCCTCACCAAAGATTGCTCGGCCTAGATCTTGCCGTCGATGGCACCCGAGCTCAATCTCGAGACTCAACGGTAATTGGTTGCCTGGTGTTTCTATCGCGGAAGTTACGGGCGACAGAAAACCCCGCTTGGGAAGTTGCCGTCACATTATATTAGGCACCTGTGAGCGATATTAGGCACCTGTGAGCGGGAGACCTCTGTCGTGTGACTCAGGAGGGAAATATGAAAAAAGTGATGACAGCCTTACTGGGAATCGCTTTGTCTTTTCCGGCGATAGCATTGGCCCAGAATAGTCAACAGCAGCAGGACGAAAAGAACACGCAGCAGCAGCAGAATCAAGCGGCCATGACCGACCAGATGGGCGGAAATACCATGCCCAAACACACCATGTCGGGCATGGTCAGCAATAACGGAAGGAATTTGACCAGTGACAACAAGGTGTATACCGTCAGCAGCCCCAAGGCGCTGAAGGGCTACGATAACCAGTCCGTATCGGTCGAGTTCCGCTTCAATACGGACAGCAATACGATTCGCATCCTCTCAGTGTCTCCGGCGCCGGCGCAGTAAGAGCCTAAGCGCTGTAGCCCGGCTGTGCCCTGACTTCGCCACCAGGGCATAGCCCCCAACTCCTGCCGTGACCAGCGCAACGGCAGGAGTTTTCTTGGCCTGAACCTCACGTACAATTTGGCATATGCAGCAAGTTAACTCCGCCCTGAGCAGCGCGGAAGCAGCGACCATGAAGGGCGCGGTACTGGGATTAATTCTGCACGACGTGTGCGAGGAGATCCGGCTGGAGGAGTTGCGCCAGATTCTCGGCGCCAAGCGGGTTGAGCCCAGCTTCAAGCACGCTACTCCCGAATACGTCCGCTTCGAGAAGCCGCCGGTTGTCGAACAGCTTGAGCCTGTGGTTCTGGGCAATGGCGAGACGCTGAAGCTGCAGGTCAAGTATTACGACTATGGCGTCATCAGCGTGCTGTTGGAGCGGGAATTCGAGGGGACCTGGAGCCAATTGGTGCAATTGGCGGCGCGTTGGGTTCCGAATCCCGAGTTGGAGAAGCAGGCGCAGCAGATTATTCGCGGGCGGCTGGAAAAGATCGCACCCGCAGTGGTACGTCCTTACTCCGACTGGCTGAGTGAAGATTACTACATTTTCCTGTTAACCGACGTGCCCGGGAATCCGCAGGGATTGGACTTGTCCACCAAGCACGGAGCCGAGATTGCGCAGATCTTGCACGGTGAGCACTCCTCCTTGGCTCGAAGCATCAACGATGATGTATTGCAGTCCAGTCTTTTCTACTATCCCAACGATCTGGTGGTAGTGGGATGGAATGCCGCGTTGCTCTATGACACGCCCGCGGGTGCGGAAACCTCGGTCCAGATTCTGGAGTACGCCAACTCGCAGTTGCTGGAATTTCGCCACTATGACGAATGGCTCACCCGCGAGTTGGCCGGTGTTTACGCGTCGTTGAAACAGCCGGCCGGAATTTTGCGACGTTGGAGGATGCGCGCCGAAGCGCTGCGCCTGAACAGCATCACCGTCGAAGTCACCGAGCTGGTAGAACGTTCCGATACCGCCATCAAGTTTGTGAGCGACATGTACTCGGCGCGGCTGTACCGGATGGCAGCGGCCAAAGTCGGCGTCCCCGAATATAAGAACCTGGTCAACGAAAAGCTTCGTATCGCCGAAGGGCTGTATCGCTCCCTGATCGACGAATTTCACCAAAGCCGCGGATTCGTGCTGGAGGTCATGGTGGTGATCATCCTGGTCATTGAGTTGGTGTATCTGTTCCGGGGAAAGTTTTAAAGTCGTTCCGGAGATGAAAAGGCGAGGTTACGAAACAACAGGAGGTGCCTTCGCTGTACCCACCTCTCGTGCTACCCTGCAGTGCAGGATTTTCACTTCATGAACCGACCCTGGCTTGCATTTCTTCTGCTTCTTCCGACCTTATGTCTCACCGTCCATGCGGGCGCCCAGGCAACCAGTCAGGCTTCGCAAAATTCTGATGTCGCGGCCGCTGATCAGCTCTTTGTTTCCGGAAATCTGCCGGAAGCAGCGGCGAAATACCAGGCCATCGTCAATACCAATCCCACCGTCGTTGCGGCGCAGGTTGGCCTGATCCGCACGTATCTGATCCAGCAGAAACTTGACGAAGCCCAGGCGGCCGCAAATGCCGCCTTAGCCGTGCTGCCCAACGCTCCCTTGCTGCTGACGACCATGGGTGACCTGCAATTTCGTCTCGGCAAAATTCCCGACGCGGAGCGGTTGTACCTCAAGGCGAGAAGTCTCGATCCCAAAGATCCTGCGCCCTATCTGGGTTTGACTCGCGTGTACAGCTCCTATTCGTTGTATCGCCGCGCCTACGATCAGATGAACCGGGCTCGCGAACTTGCGCCCAACGATTTTGCGGTGCAGATGCTCTGGCTGCAGTCGCTTCCCTGGAACGATCGGATCGCCGCAGTGCAAGCCTATCTGGCTGGACCAGGGTCGCAGTATCCGCAAGTAGCCGGGCCCTTGCGGCAGTATCTGGGGTTTCTGCAGAGAAATACTGACACCATGGGGCAGCATCCTTGCCGGCTGGCGAGCAAGGTTGAGGAAACCAACACGAAGCTTTACGCAATACCTCGTGCCGGCATGGAATTGGGGGCGTCCGGCCTGGTGGTGAAGCTGAACAAGCAGGAGATGCACCTGGCGGTCGACACCGGGGCTGACGGCATCCTGATCGGACGCGCGGCGGCGGAACGGGCCGGGCTAAAGCGACTGGCGTATCACCCCGTCTCCGGTATGGGCGATAACGGTTCGCAAGGCGGCTATACGGCGGTGGCCGACCAGATCAAGGTTGGCGATCTGGAATTCGAAGATTGCGTGGTGCGGGTGACGGATGCAGCCGCTCCCATCGCGAATCAGGATGGTCTTATCGGCACCGACGTCTTCCGCTCCTATCTGATCGACATTGATATTCCCGGAGCCAAGCTGCGGTTATCGCCGCTTCCCAAGCGTCCGGATGAGCCTGCCGCCCCGCCGACACTGCAAACTACACCGCAGGCGACTCCGGAACTCGACAGCGCAATCCTGGCCGCTTCTCTGCCCAAGGACGCTTACGTTGCGCCCGAGATGGCCAACTGGACCAAGGTCTACCGGCTCAAACACATTCTGCTGATTCCCACGCAGGTGGATAGCGTCGGCCCACTGCTGTTCATGATTGACACGGGTTCGTTCAGTAACGTGCTCTCCACCCGGGCGGCGCGTGAGGTGACGCAGGTCCGCTCCGATCCGACAACCCAGCTGAGAGGACTCAGCGGCAGCGTAGCCAACGTTTATCGGGCCGACAAAGCGAACTTGCAGTTTGGCCGCTATGAGCAACAGAACCAGGACATCGTGACGTTCGATATGACGGCCATTTCCAAGAACACGGGCACCGAGGTCTCCGGCATTCTGGGCTTCACCATGCTGCGTATTTTGCAGATCAAGATTGACTATCGCGATGGACTGGTCGATTTTCTCTACGATCCCCATCATTTGCCCAAGGAAATTCGTATCGGCAAATAGAGCAAGCCTGAGTACCTCGACCCGCCGGATCCCACATGGAAGGGTTTGCGCCCGAGCAGATTAAGGCCCCGCAGCCACGACTTGCAGAACTTCATGCACCCCATACAATGGTTGCGGAATCCAATTGCCGGTTGTTCTTCTACATTTAGCAAGGAGATTTTATGTCCGCTTCGATTCCCGAAAACTATCTTGACCTCTTCCAGAAAAAAGCATTTGGCAGCCTGACCACCTTGATGCCCGACGGCAGTCCTCAGACCACACCGGTGTGGGTGGATTACGTGGACGGCAAAGTTCTGGTCAACTCCGCTTTGGGCCGCCAGAAGGACAAGAACGTCCGTAAGGATCCTCGCGTGGCGATCACGCTGATCGATCCTGATAATCCTTATCGCTACCTGGAAGTGCGCGGAAGGGTAAGCGAGATCACCCAGGACGGCGCCGACAAGCTCATCGACAAGCTCTCCAAGAAGTATCTGGACAAAGACAAGTACCCCTTCGCAGAGCCCGGCGAGCAGCGTGTGATCTACAAGATTGATCCCGTGCGCGTCATCCCTCACGGATAAGCTGGCGGTGGTGACGGTGCAAGTGGGCAGCGGGCCTCGCGCCCGCTTTGCATTTGGACCAGGGCCGCCTTGCGGAGCCAGACCAGCGCTGAGCCTGCTTTACTCCTGCTTCTCGGGCTGCGCAGCGTTGAACCCATAGGGGCAATGGCGACAGCCTGACTGGCAACAAAATCCCCGCTTCTGCAGATAGATCGCGGTGAAAACGGTGAGGCCGTTTTCCTTGTAATAGTCGACGCCCTCGATCAGATCATCGGGAATCATTGTGCTGCCGGCTCAGGCGGGTGCTCCATCCAAGCTTCTTTTGCTGGGTTGGGATACAAGGGTTCTCGCGCTTCGACGGCAATTCCGTCGCGGAAGCTGACATACTTGCCGGAAATTGCGGGGACGCGCTCCCCCGGAACGATGATGCCGACCAGGTTCAGCGGGTCGGCGGCGGAGATGGTTACAGTCTCGCCACTGACCGCCAGGTTTCGCATGGCGCGCAGCGACTCTACCGCCTCAGGCAGGGCGAATTGCTCGCCCAGGAATCCGCTGACGAAGCGCCCGCCGCGCACCTCGCCGCGATCTTCCAGACGGCGGAAGGCGATCAGCAACTCGCGCCACTTGGGCATGTTCGATTCGCGCGCCAGCATCTCGCGAAAGACCACACCGTAACGCCGTAGCAACATCCAGCAGGTAGCCTCGGCCACCTTGCTGCGATCGGAGTCCTCTGCGGGATAGAGCAGCGACCAGCGTCCGGGCGTATGCCGCGGCCGGGCTGACCTGCCCGATCCTTGCCCCAGACGACGCTTGGGATTAATAAGCGAGCGCAGATTATCGAAGCCGTCGGCGGTCACCATTCCGGCTGCCACCATTTCCCACAAAGCAGTTTCGATCTCGGCTTTCAGCTTGCCGGTGCCGCGCACGATGTCGGCGAAAAACGATGCCCCGCGGCGGCGCAAGAACTCCAGCACCGCGCGCGCGCTTTCGCTGAGCACGCGCTCGAAACCTGCTTCGTCTTCCGCGCGAGGCTGCATCCAGTCCGAATCCTCGCGAACAAAGAACGTGATGGGCGCCACACTGGTGGGGACCACTCGTCGCCGGCCCTCGTGCGAATCTTCCAGCGTAGCCGGATGCGGCGACAGCCTTCCCCAGCCCACCGCTCCGGTCAGGCAAAGCTGATCGAGCGCTGCCGGATCGTAATTGTTGATGCGCGCAGCCAGAACCTGCTTCTCCCAGGCATTGGCAGGAATTTCGAAACCCTGCAACTGTCGCACCGCCTCCAGCAAGCCACGCTCGCCGCTCAACTGCGACTGCGGTGCCAGATGCTGCCAGCGCAGCAGCCAGCGCATGAATTGCGCTGCCGTGACCGGCTCAACCTGCTTGCGCAGAGTAGCAACCGTGAGGTGATGAATGCGAGCCAGCAGCCGGCGCTCGCACCACTCCACCTGTTGCAGCCCGTTTGACGAACCATCAACCGGCGCCGTTTGATTCTCCGCCAGCGAAGCCGGGTGCCCCATTCCAGCCCCTTTTGCTTGGGCGGGAGGTTTTGCCTGCTGCCCCGTAAAGTTTCCCCGCAGAATCGATCCGGAAGCTTCCAGACGGAGCAAGGCTTTCTCGACATCCGACACTGTCAGACCCAGCCAGTGCGCCAACGCGTTTGCGGTGATCGGTCCAACGTGCATCATCCAGCCAGTGACCATGGCCAGAACCGCATCATCGCGGGAAGCGGTGTGGGAGGGCAGTTCCGGCGGCTTGACTTCAAATTGTGCCTCGGGAAAGATCAGCGCAAAGTCCTTCGCCCGCTCGGAGGCGACGAAATAATCGCGCTCGCTCGCGCCGTTGTTCGGGTGGAGCGAACCTTCAGGTTCGCGTCCCGCGCCCTCATTATTGTTTTCTTCGGGCTTTAGCCCGCCGCCGGCTAAAGCCGGCTGATCAAAAGAGGGCCCGCTGGACGCAGCCCTGACGGGCTGCTCTACCGAAATCGATCCACTGATGAACGGCTGCTGCACAGTGGCGTTCGCCCGCAGCGCGCGCCAGCCTTCCATCAACTCGGCAACCAGAGGAGACCAACTCGTAATTGCCTGCTGCCAATCTTCATCGGCAATTTCTTCCGGAAGCGCAACCAGGGTCTGCAGCGTGTCGTGCAACTCGTCGGCGTCGCGAACATCGGGCCGCGCCTCTTCGCGCACCCGAGCAATGGCCTGCTGGTCCAGCCTGCCGACCTCATTGAGCACTGCCTCGGGCAGCATGCGCCGCATCTGCACCGCACGGGCGCGGCGCTCTTCCAGCGGAGCGTCATCGAGGAAGGCATACGGATTGGCGTTCAGAATCTCGTGCGAGAACTGCGACGGCACAGGCGTGTCGACCGCTAGGCAGCGAATCGCGCCACTGCGAATGCCTTCCAGCACGCGGCGCAGGCCATCGATGTCCATGGCCTCGGTGAGGACGTCTTTCATGACTTCCTGCACCAGCGGGTGATCAGGGATCTGGATGTCGCCGACAATGTTCTCCTGACATGCGGCCACGTCGGGAAAGACCGACGCCAGAAGGTCGTCGCTGCGGATGCGCTGAATTTGCGGTGGAACTTTCTTGCCGCCCATGAAGCGCAGCAGAGCCAGCGAGCGGTTCGCATCCCAACGCCAGCGCGTGGCAAAGATGGGCGAAGCCAGCGCCGCCTGCTCCAGAATTTCCTGCACGGTTTCCGTCTGCAAATAATGAAAGACGTCGCTCAGAGGAAAGCTGTGCTGTTCGGCTAAGGCGATGTTCAGCCCGTTGTCGGTTGCAGCAGCCTGCAATTCAAAATTGAAGGAGCGGCAGAAGCGCTTGCGCAGCGCCAGTCCCCAGGCCTTGTTGACGCGGCCTCCGAACGGAGCGTGGATGATGAGCTGCATCCCGCCGCCTTCGTCGAAAAAGCGTTCTGCGATGATTGTCTGCGTGGTCGGGACCTCACCGAGTACGGCGCGGCCGGTCACGATGTACTCGACCACCTGCTCGGCGCCCGCATCGTCCAGTCCGCATTCGTCTTTCAGCCAGATGACGGCATTTTGGACTTCGGGCGAAGACTCGAGGCCGCGCAGGCGGATTCGCGGCTGGACGGGAGGAGTGCCGCTAGCGGAAGCCGGCTCCGAAAGTTTCGAGGGGCGATTAAACGCAGCCCCCAACGGTTGCTCTACTCGCGCGTCTCTACCGCCCAACGCCGAGCTGAAGTTCGGCTCGATTGCCAGGCTCGCAAGAAGCTCGGGATTGGCTGCTACTGGCAACGGCGCCGTATTCGGCGTGAGATCGCTGACCCGCTGGCGCAACTCCGCCACATGCAGCGAGAGCTCATCGGTTCGCGCAGGAGCTTCGCCGCGCCAGAAGGGAATCGTTGGCGGAGCACCGTGAGCATCCTCGACCACCAACCGTCCGGAGTTGGACTCTACACGGCGAATGCGCCACGACGTGTTGCCCAGCAGCATGATGTCGCCAGCATTGCTCTCCACCGCGAAGTCTTCATCGACCGTGCCGACCACGATCTCCTCGGGCTGGGCCAGCACGGTGAACAACGCGGTCTCGGGAATTGCGCCGCCGCTGGTGATGGCCGCCAGTCGCGCTCCGCGACGCGCTCGCAGGCGACGGTTCACCATATCGCGAAACAGATACGCTCCATACCGCCCGCGTTTGGCCGCGATGCCCTGCGACAGCATTTCCAGAATGCGGTCATAGTCTTCGCGCTTCAGGTCGCGATAAGGATACGCACGCCGCACGCATTCAAACAGCGCGTTCTCATCCCAATCTTCGCAAGCGCACATGGCCACGATTTGCTGCGCCAGGATGTCGAGCGGCGACGGCGGAATCTGCAGACGGTCGAGATCGCCCTGACGAATGGCTCGCACCGCGGCTGCACATTCCAGCAGATCGTCGCGGGTGGTCGCGAAGAGGCGGCCTTTAGGGACAGCTCCGCGCCAATGACCCGCGCGGCCAACCCGCTGCAGAGTGACGGCAATCGAGCGTGGCGAGTTGATCTGGCAAACCAGATCGACTGTGCCGATATCGATGCCCAGCTCCAGCGAAGCGGTCGCGACCAGCAAACGAATCTCGCTATTCTTCAGCCGGCGTTCGGCGTTGAGACGCAGCTTGCGCGCCAGGCTGCCATGATGCGCGGCGACCAGATCCTCGCCGATGCGCTCGCCCAGATGCAGCGCCACGCGCTCCGCCAGCCGCCGCGTGTTGACGAAGACCAGCGTCGAGCGATGCTGCAATGCCAGCTCGGCAATGCGGTCATAAATCTCGCCCCACATTTCGTTAGTGGCGATCGGGCCTAGTTCGGAGGGCGGCACTTCTACGGCAAGATCAAGCTTGCGACGATGGCCGATGTTTACTACCGCCGGAGCCGGACGACCCGCGCCAGTGAGGAAGTGGGCAACTTCTTCGATCGGCTTCTGCGTCGCGGAAAGTCCAATGCGTGTCGGCCGATTGGCCAGCAGGTCGAGCCGCTCGAGAGAAAGCGCAAGATGCGAGCCGCGCTTGTCGTCGGCGACGGCGTGAATCTCGTCGACGATTACCGTCTCGACATGGCTCAAGATGGTGCGGCTGCTGTTGGCGGTCAGCAGAATGTACAGCGACTCAGGCGTGGTGACCAGGATGTGCGGCGGACGTTTCAGCATCTCCCGCCGCTCTTTCATCAGCGTGTCGCCGGTGCGCACCGCAGTGCGAATCTCCGGCATCAGGAAGCCGCGAGCCGCGGCCAGCGCCAGGATTTCGCCCAGCGGGCCTTCCAGATTCTTCTGGATATCGTTGCCCAAGGCCTTCAGCGGCGAGACGTAAAGAACTTCCGTGCAATCTCGCAGGGAACCGTCGAGCGCCTTGCGAACCAGGCGATCAATGCAGATCAGAAACGCTGCGAGCGTTTTGCCCGAACCTGTGGGAGCTGAGATCAGCGTGGTGCGGCCGGCAAGAATCTCTGGCCAACCTTGTTCTTGCGGCTCAGTCGGCGTGCCGAACCGGCCGATGAACCACTCCGCAACCAGCGGATGCGCCCACGCCAGAGCGACGGGAATGTCCCCTACTGCCATTTTAGGATTCTAACAGATGTTCGCTAATTGTTCGCCAGGAAAAGGCCGCAGTTCGCTTCTCGCCTTTCGCTCTTCTCGAATCACTTCGGGGCTCTTGGCTCTTAAGCCGTTAGCTGTTACATAGTCTTGTCGCAGTTCGTAATTACCGGCACGGCGCACGCGGCATTCGCACTTAATGCGCTTTCAAAGGCAGCCAGGTAACATGGACGCGCGAGTTGCATACGCCCCCTTTGCTAAGAGCTAAAGGCTAAAAGAGACTGTGTCGCGACCGGTGTCGCCGCTCTGCGGCTCACAATAATCTCCCACTTGACCGGGGGCTTACGCCGCCCGGCTAACTTCATCCCGCCGCGTTGCGGCTAGTCCGTTGGGAGACCCCCCGGCTCTGCCGGGGAGGCAGTAGAAGTTTGACATTTTCGGGAGTGTGCTTCACCCCCGTTGCTGTTACGTCCCATGAATCATGCGGCACTCCGCATTCTTGTTTTTGACTTTCCGGTTGCGATCAGGCCCCTTTGAGGGGCCCGCAACCGTAAAGCCTCCGGCTTTGCCGGAGGATACTTACTTTGATCGGTTATTCCACTCTTTGTTCCACCCAAAAATTCCCTCTTCGGTCGTGACACAGTCTCTAAAAGCCCAAGCGAAGTGAATCTCCTACCGCGAAAAGCGAATAGCGAATCGCGAAAGCAGCCTTACTGCTACACTTTCCCCATGTCCGATGAGCGCGCGAAGAAGATCAAAATCATGCTGTTCGACGTGGATGGCGTGATGACCGATGGCACAATATTCTTGCTTCCCGCTTCCGACGGTAACGCTGGCCAGAACACCCGCGACCGTCGCGAGCAGATGGATGACGGCGGCGGGTTTGGAATCGCTAGTCATCATGTGATCGAGGCCAAAGGATTCAACGCGCACGATGGCGCAGGTTTTTCGCTGGCGCGGCTGGGCGGGCTGAAAACCGGCATCATCACCAAGCGCATCTCCGAAACCGTTGCCCTGCGCGCCCGCGATTTGAAGATTGAGCATGTTTACCAGGGCCAGCATGACAAGGCCGCTGCGTTTTACGAGATTCTGCAGAAAGAAGGATTGCAGCCGGAGCAGGTTTGTTACGTCGGTGATGACGTGATCGATCTGCCGGTGATGCGGCTGTGCGGTCTGGCGATCGCGGTGAAGAACTCGCGCCAGGAGGTTGTCCGCGAGTCCCACTATGTGACACCTCATGAAGGCGGCAAGGGAGCAGTCCGCGATGCCATCGAATACGTATTGCGCGAGCAAGGGCAATTGGAGCGCGTGATCGACGAATACATCCAAGCGCGCAGCTCCGATTCGATGCAGAAAGCGTGAGAGCCGGAGCCGCCTGCATCGCAGAATCCGCCCACTCAGACCACCAGCGATTCCAGTTGAGTGGCGTCATTTGGATGGCGTCGATTGCGCGCCTTTCAGAACGATCACCAGCACGCGCCCGTCGGACTGAATATTTCCGCCCGTCGCGGTTTTGGTGGACTTGATAGGATTGCTTCGGGTCATGTAGTCCATCGCGTAAACCTGGCCAACCTGCTGCAGGGTGGCGCCGATGAAGTCGCGTTCGTTGTCCACGTCCTGATCGATTTTGTGGGTGATCGCATTCGCCGAGCGCTGATCTTTCTCGATGCCGATATCGTGCGTACCGGCTCCAATCCACAGCGGCTGACCCTGCGGGCTTTTGTAGGGCGCCTGCCAGATGCGGAAATGATTACGCTGGGCGGCGACCATCACCGCCTCGGCGCGTTCATAGCCGAAGTCCTGGGAGCGTCCGAAAAGGTACAGCATGCTCATGGGAACTGCGACGTAAATGTTTTTTTGCAACGTCGCCTCTAGTGCACTGATCACGGCGTCGGTATCCGTTTTGTCGGCGACAATCCAGCCCGCCGCCTTCAATGCGTCGGTCACTTGCTGCTGGCTCCCGACGATGACGAAGTTGACCAGGTCTCCGGGATTTCCACCCTGCGCCTGATCGGTTACACGATACGGCGTCTTAGCGTTGATCTCGTCGAACAGTGGCTTGAAATCGTACTTGCCCTGGCTGGCCGCAGCTCCACTGGCGGTCGCTGCGCTGCTGGCAGTGCGATCGATATGGACTTCGTACTTGCCATCCGGCGCCTGCATGGAATCCTGATTGATACCGAGATAAAGCCGGCCTGCGATGGGCGCCTGCAGGGTTCCATCCGCGCCAATGAAGAAAGGCGTGGCGGCGTCACTGTTGCCGATGCGTCCCACCAGAGCGCCACGTCCAGCGCTGGGCACCATCAGCGCCCGCAAGGTGTCAACCCATCCGCGCGCGACGCCGGCCGCCGTAATGCCGGTATTGTTGCCCATAGTGACGGTGCCGGTCGCAGTAATGTGCAGCTTGTCGCCGGCTTGTACATCCATGCCCGTGTCAACCCACTGCGGGCTGCCGCTGACCGTCACGTTGAGACTGGTAGCGTTGGCGGTGGTGGCTCCGGGCAGAGCGAGAGCACTGCCTGCCCAGCAGACGGAGACAACGCCGAGAGCTGCTGCAATCAACCTGGGACGTGCAAGTTTCATCGAGCGACCAGACACTCCTCTAAAGAGTATAACCACGTAATCGTGGCGAGGTTGCGGCAACGCAGCCGGGCAATGGACTCATTCCTCTCAGCGCTGTGCCTCGCTGAACATGAACTTTCCCAGATACATGGGATACGACTTGGGCGGCGTGGCCTTGGTCGTGTCGACCGGGTAAGGTCCCTGGGTCAAGGTGGGAAATCCCCAGATATCGCCGCTGCGCATGTCGATGACCACCTTGCCATACATCTGCGCAGTTCCATCCGGCTTGCGCAGCATGGTATAGCCCGGCTCGACGTAAAAGGGATATCCCTCTTCGACCTGTGCCCGCACCGGCGTCGGTTGAACCAGCGGATGAAATACCAGCGCTCCCAAAAGAATCGCGATCACCACCAACATCGCCTTAGTAAAACGGTCCAGCTTCATAGTTCCTCCCGGCAAAACCTGATCCGGCACTTTCAACCCACCTATTTCCCGCTGTCCTGTTTCCGCCCTCGACACCGACGGAAACCTGACGAAAGACCGTGGTACCCCCCTCCCCCCATCCTCTGCAAAATATTGATAACAAATAGATATGCACAAGAGTAATGTACTAAAATATTGAGCCCCAAGGGTTTGGGTATCAAAATATAGATTCGCAAGGGCTTAGGATCCAATTTCCGATTGCTTGTTCGTCCCGGATCGGGAATTTTCACCGCCTGATCCGCCGCCTTGCGGTACCCGCCAGGCGTTGGCGAGTGACCAAGAAGGACCTGCAGTTTTCAAAGAACCATCGCCGGGCCGCTCTCCAAAAGCGTCGGCCGGCATTGGGCACACGAAACCCAACCTATCAGCGTAATGCATAGGGGAAGGTTGTCAAGATTACGAAAGGACTACCGGGGTGTATTGTCCTTTCGTAACCTCGAGGGGAAGGACTGAAAACCACCGCTGAATATTCGCGGCTGACGACCGCCTCGGGCATGCTCTCCCAAACCATGCCGTATCCGGAAACGCTCCTCCTCCCAGGGTAGGGACCGCCGTTCGCACCGATCAGCTAGAGTTCGACGCGAGCCGCTACATCGAACTTTGAATAGTACTTCTTCACATCCTCCCGCCCGTATTTTGCCTTGAACTTCTCCACCACAGATTTAACGGTCTTCTGATCAGTAATCGGAACGGCTTGAAACTTTCCTTCCTTGCCTCGCGCCGAGATGTGGATTTGCGGATTGTGCAGGACGTTCTTGTACCACTGCGTATCCGAGCCCTGCACCGGCAACAGGAAGAGCGTGTCGCCTTCCAGAACGAACCAGACAGGAATAGAAATCGGACGACCCGATTTCCGGCCGGTCACCGTGATATGGATCTCCCGGTAACGAGTCAGACGATCTTTAAGGCTGTCCTGCGTGCTGGTCATGGCGTGTTCCTCCATGCGGAAACTGGGAAGGGTATGTCGGCGCGTGAGCAGCCGAAACTCGCTTGAGATTTTACTCCCGGGAGGAGTTATAGCCATGCCCAAGTTGGCTAAGAGGGGAGCACGCTTCAGCGCTACAGTCAGATTCCGAGATTTGCTGGCAGCTCATCGGAGGCGCTGTTGACGGAAGCCATCCGCAACTTTTTAGTAGAACGAAACTGATTTCACGCACAAGGAGGGGACGGCTAGAACCGGGGCGGTTCCGACTCGGGGCGAACCGCAGACCAATAAGTATCAAGATAACTATTTGGCTATGCCCTGCATTAATCCATAGGCGTCTACCAGTGGCCATCACGCGTCTGTTGTTAGTTTTTCTAACCGTTGATATATAAGCAGTTAGATAACAGTATTTCGTCAGCGAGCGGTTTATAGAAGAATGTAATTCTATGTCCTCAGTCTAGTCACATACTGACGCACATCCTATCGTTATTGGACATGTGCCATGTTTTTACGGATTTTTAGCATTCAGGCGTTGACATATACGAATTATGCCCATATTATTAGGGGTCACCCATTGGAAGATGACTTATATGGATGAAACCTCCCGCCTGAAACTCAAGGTCGGCCAGCACGAATTCGAAGCCGAGGGTCCAGCCGACATTGTGCAAGCTCAATTCCAAGCATGGAAGGATCTCATTGCATCCGCCCCTCTCTATCCTTCGCCAAGTCCACAAATTGAAACGACTCCCGAGCGAAATCAAGTTGTAACAAATGGTGGAGAGCAGGAATTGGCTTCTATTGACACTTCACTTGGCAAGATAATGCGAACCGATGGCCGCATTATTTCGCTCACGGCACGACCCAAGAACGTCGAGGATGCAATCCTGCTTATTCTCTACGGGCAACGCACGCTTCGTCAGAACGACGCCGTTACAGGTAACGAGGTGATGGAAGGACTTTCCACGACTGGTGGGCTTGCTGTTTCCCGCGTGGATCGGTTGCTTGAAAAGATCGACAGCGACGGCGACGTTATTGTCATGGGCGAGCACCGCAAGAAACGATATCGCCTGACAAATGCTGGACTCAGCAAGGCGCGCCAGCTTGCCAATGATTTGCTCGCAATTGTGGCCTAGCCGTTGCGAGCGGGAGGAACAATATGAGGAGGGATTCAGGGTCGCGCTAGACGACCCGCACAAAGCGGGGACGGCACGGTATGAAGGCCCTCCCGTCCCCACATCTAGCGACTTTAATTGTGCCCCAGTGCTGGAACTGGCAGACAGGCGCGGTTTGCAGCCGCGTGCCCATTCGCGGCGCCCGGGTCCGATCCCCGGCTGGGGCAGCACTTCACCCGCAGCAGAGAACCGCTGAGATAATAGTACAACATGCCCAAGAAATCCAAAACGAAGCACAAGTAAAGACAAGCCCGGACCGCGAGAGGAGAGGCTCGTGCACTAGCGATCCGCACGCCGCAATCGCCAAGCTCCTCAAGAAGAAACCGGAGTCCCGCTAAACAACCAAGCGCGTTAGACTGCCACCGTATATCGGGAGTATGTTTCAACAACTACCTACTCCCGACCGCAGATCCCTCCGCGCGGGCTGAAGCCCTTGCTCGGGATGACAAAAGCAGCGGTCATTTGCCAGTAACGGCGAGAGGGACATGCGTGGTGCGCCTAGCGCTGCCGACTACCGCAGCGCGTCTTCTACTTCGCTGAGCCAGTCGGGACGCTTCAGGAGTTCGCGGGGCTTGGGACCGTCGGCGGCGCCGACGATGCCGTCGCGTTCCATCAGGTCGATGAGGTGGGCGGCGCGGCCGTAGCCGATGCGCAGACGCCGTTGCAGCAGGGAAGTGGAAGCCTTGCCGTATTCCAGCACGATGCGCACGGCATCCTGGAAAAGCTCGTCGTTGTCGTCTTCTGCTGAGCCGCTGACGCCTCCGCCGTTCGGATTCGCCATCTTCGCGCGGAGCCTCCAGGAAGTTCTCCTGATATTGCGCCGTGCCTTGCGAGCGCCAGAACTCGACCACTGCGGCAATCTCCTTCTCGGTGACGAACGGGGCATGCACGCGATGCACGCGCGCGGAGCCGTTGGGCAGGTAGAGCATGTCGCCGCGTCCCAGCAGCGCTTCGGCGCCGTTGGCGTCGAGAATGGTGCGCGAGTCGATCTTGGTGGCCACGCGGAACGACATGCGGGCAGGGAAGTTGGCCTTGATCAGGCCGGTGATCACGTCGACCGACGGCCGCTGCGTGGCCAGCACCAGGTGAATGCCGACGGCGCGCGCCATCTGCGCCAGGCGCGTGATCGAAGCTTCGACGTTCTGCCCGTCGAGCATCATCAGGTCGGCCAACTCGTCGATGATGATGACGATGTAGGGCAGCGGACGCGCGTCCTCGTCGCCTTCATCGAAGAGGCTGGCGGTGCTGCCGTCGAACAGCCGGTTGTACTGGTCGATGTTGCGCACGCCCTTTGCGGCCAGCACTTTCAGGCGGCGCTCCATCTCGCGCACCGCGTTGCGCAGCGCGTTCGACGCCAGCTTGGGCTCGGTGATGATCGGCGTGTGCAGATGCGGAACGCCTTCGTAGTTGCCCAGCTCCAGCCGCTTGGGATCGACCAGGATCAGCCGCACCTCGTGCGGCGTGGCCTTGTACAGGATGGACATGATGAAGGCGTTGATGGCCACGCTCTTGCCCGATCCGGTTGAGCCGGCGATCAGCAGGTGCGGCATGGTGTTCAGATCGGCGGTAACGATGCGGCCGTTGATGTCCTTGCCCAGCGCCAGCGTGAGCTTGGATTTGGTGCCGAGAAATTCCTGCGCCTCGACCACCTCGCGCAGCCAGATGGTTTCGCGCTCATGATTGGGCACCTGAATGCCGACCGTGGACTTGCCGGCCATGCGCTCGATCAGAATGCTTTCGGCGCGCAGCGCCAGGCAGAGATCGTCGCACAGGCTGGTGACGCGGCTGTACTTGATGCCGGCTTCGGGCTTGAACTCGAAGGTCGTCACCACCGGGCCGGGATTGATCTGCACGACCTGGCCGCGAACGTCGAACTCGCCGCACTTTTCCGCCAGCACCTGCGCCAGGTTCTTCAGCTCGAGCTCGTTGATGGCGCTGTGCTCGTCAGGACGGTGCAGCAGCGCGGTCGACGGCAGCTTGTAAGCTGCCCGCCAGGCGAGGCATGGTGGTTTTGCCGGTATGCGTGGTATCGGCGCGCGCGGTGACAGCGATCTCTTCGGCCGGAGCTGCTTCTTCCTGCGTCTCCGGCTCGTCCGGCTGGCGTGTCGCCTTCGAACATGCGCTCGATGCCGGTCTTGCCGCTGGCAGAACGAACAGCTTGCGGCAACGGAGCAGGCGCAGCGGCGGCCTGTGGAGCTGACGGTTCTTCCGCGGGTGCGATGTAGCGCTTGGGAACCAGTTGCGCGGTCACGACCGGCTTGGCATTGGCCGCGGCGGCGCGCTTCTTCTCCAAGTTCTTTGGCCGCCCGCTTGCGCGCGCGTTCCATGCGCCAATCGGCAAAGCGATCCAGCGCGGCATAGACAAAGCCAAAGCGCGTCTGCGACCAGATCCGGATGGCGCCGAAGGAGAATGCCGTGGAAAGATACAGGGCCACGGCGATCACAGCCACGCAAATCAGGTAGGCGCCGACCAGGTTGAAGTAGTGAATCAGCGCATCGGCGACAATGCGGCCCAGCAGACCCTCGGACGGAATCACTCCCTTCCAGCGCACGCTCCAGGGCAGCAATCCGATGAAGCCGGAGAGGAAAGTTATCAGCGCAGCCGCGCCGATGGTCTTGGCATAAGGCGACTGAATGGGCCGCGAACGAAACCAGCGCAGCGAGTACATCGCCAGGAAAGCCGGAATCAGAAAGGCCGAGACGCCGAAAATCTGCAGCGCCAGGTCGGCGACCAGCGCGCCGAAGACGCCGATCCAGTTGTGCGCCGGACGTCCGGCAAGCGGAGTGGCCGCGGTGTTCAGCGAAGGATCGAGCGGCGAATAGGAAATCAGCGCGAGGACAAGGAGGACCGCGAAGACGAACACCAGGAAGCCGATCAGCTCATTGAGCCGCCGGTTGGCCGTCGGAGTGAATGCGCGCGCACCGATATTCATTTTGGCGTTCGATCGTTTCGCCGGAGCGCGCTTGCGAGGACTCATGTCTGCACCATCCTTTGCAGGCAGACACCAACCTCTGTCGCGCCAGGAAGAGAAGCGCGTGATCCGGAAAAATGACCGATGCGGGTTTGCTCATCGGCGCCGCTGCCGGCCCGATGGAGCTGCACAGATGCCAGAGCCAAAGTGATTATCCCAAAAGGCGAGCTACCGCGCTGGAAAATAAAACCTTAACCGTTGCCGAAGTATATCCCCCAAAACCAGTTGTCGGTTGCCAGTTGTCAGTCAGGCGCGTGGTCAGGACGCACTGCCAGCTAGCTATGGTCCTAGCGGCGAGGATACAAAGTCGGAACTCACCCGTGCACGCGACTGATCCAGAACAGCACTGCGGCGCCGACAATGATGCGGTAAATCGCGAACACCGTGAAGCCGCGGGTGCGCACCCAGTTCATGAACCAGGCGACGACGCCGTAAGCCACTACGAAAGACACGACGAAGCCGATGATCAGCACAATCCAGGAATGCGCATCGCTGGGCATGGAGCCAATGGCGCTGGGCTGGCCGTGATGCGGCCGCATCGATTTGAACAGGTCATAAAAGGTAGCGACCACCATGGTCGGAATCGAGAGGAAGAAGGAAAACTCCAGCGCTGCCGGGCGGCTCATGCCGGCCAGCTCGCCGCCAGTGATGGTCGACATCGAGCGCGAAGTGCCGGGGAAGACCGCCGAGAAGATCTGGCAGAAACCGATCCACACTGCCTGGGCGACCGACATCTGTTCCATGTCTTCGGTGAGCTTGCCGCGGGCGAAGGCTTTGTGCTGCGAGCGTTCGTAGACAGCGTCCACGATCCACATGATGATGCCGCCGACGATCAGCGATACTCCCATGATTTCCAGGCTCTCCAGATGCTTGCCGATAATCTTGGTCAACAGGAACGCCGGTATCGCGGTCACCACAAAAGCGATCAGGGTGAGGCTCAGGGGATGGGTCAGGATGGTGCGATCGCCGCGCTTACCCTGAGGAAAGTCGCCGACGAACTCGACAATGCGGTTCCAGAAATAAATCGGCAGGCAGAGAATTGCGCCCAGCTGGATGACGATGGAAAACATCTTCCAGTAGCCATTGCCCAGGTCAATGCCCAGCAGCGACTCGCTAATGCGCAAGTGTGCGGTTGAGCTGACCGGAAGAAATTCGGTTAGGCCTTCGATAATCCCAAGAACCACTGACAATAAGTAGTCGTTCAAATCGCCTCCGCCGGGGCACAGCGAGTTCCCAAACTACCAGACTGCAGTGGACCTTCGACCTGGTCTCACTATTCCACCGTGTTCCCAAATGTGGGGATTTTGTTCGTCACCATATATACCAGACGCTCGGCCCGATTGGACCAGTCGGTGTCGTTGGGGTATTGCGCAATTAGCTTCTTGGCAACATTCAGCGAGCGGGCGGCCGAGTCGTCGGCCTTCTTCTGCTGATTGTCGGTCTGATAAATCGTGATCAGCGCAGAGTAGCGCCAGGCTGCCTTGTAGAGCGCCTCGGGCGTCTTGGGCGACTGGGGATGCTCGTCGGCATACTTGACGTAGATCGCGGCTTCCATCTCCGGACACTTGGCCAGGGCTTCCCACTCGCCGCACAGCTTGTTGTCGATCAGGTGATAGGCGGCGAGGTCGGCCCACTTGGTGTGGGGAAATTTCTTCATCACCTTCCGCATGTGGTCTTCGTCGATCTGGGCCCGCAGATCGGGATCGCGCAGCTTGGCCGAAGGCCGCGAGAGTACGTCGGCGGCGTCGATCTGCCAGCGGATGTCGGCGGCGCGGTACAGCGACTCGGCTGCCAGCGGCGAGGAGGGGAAATACTCGGCGATGCGGGCATAGAGCCGCAAGGCGTCCTGCGCTGCGCCGCGGCGTCCGTCGCGATGACTGGCTTCCATTTCGCAATCGAAGGCCTCGCCAAACAGAATCTTGTCGCCGTCAGGAGTGGTGGTGAGGATGATTCCCTTGTCGACCATCCAGCCGGTGACGTTGCGGTCACCTTCGTTTTCCGGGTCGGGGCTCACCTCGACCGTGCCGACCACGTTGACCCAGCCCGGAGTGCGCTCCATGACCGCCACTTCGCGGCCGCGGCTGATATTCGACATCTTGGCCGAGGCGGTATTGGGAGAGACGTAAATCACTCCCTCGCGCAGCATGATGCCCCGCTCAATGGCAAAGGCTGAGAACGAAGCGAGAATAACGAACAAGGAAGCTGAACTGCGAACGAATCTGTGTACCACTTCCTACTCCTACAATGTCACACTCTTACGCTGTCATAGTTTCTTCGTTTAACACTTGTGCTAGAAGTTGCGGCTCGACATTGCCGCCGCTGACCACGGCCACAGCCTGCCTCGACTGCGGCAATTCCTTCTTATGAAAGAGCCAGGCCGCGAAGGTGACCGCCCCACTGGCTTCGGCCACAATGCGGGCGTTGCCGGCGATGCGCCGCATGGCGGTACGGATCTCATCTTCCGTTACCGTAACAATGTTGTCGACAAATTGCCGGATGTGCTCAAAGTTGATGGGTCCGACCGACTGCGTGCGCAGGCCGTCGGCCAGCGTGCTGGAGACGCGATCGGCGGACAGCGAGACGATCTCTCCCTTGCGAAAGCTCTGCTGTGCGTCGTTGGCGAGCTCGGGCTCGACGCCAATGATTTTGGCGCGCGAGCCGCTGAGCTTCAGAGCCGCCGAAATTCCGCTGATCAATCCACCGCCTCCGGTCGGCACCAGCACCAGATCAACCTCGGGGCAGTCCTCCAGGATTTCCAGGCCGACCGTGCCTTGTCCGGCGATGATCTGCTCGTCGTTGTAGGGAGGCACGATCACGTAGCCATGCTGTCGCGCCAACTCCTCGGCTTTTTGCATGCGCTCGGCGCTGGCCGGACCAACCGTGACAATCTCCGCGCCCAGCGCGGCGGTGCTCTCGACCTTCAGGCGGGGCGCATTGCGCGGCATCACGATGACCGCCTTCACGCCCAACGCGCGCGCCGCGTAGGCTACTCCCTGGGCATGATTGCCGCTGGAATAGGAGATAACTCCGCGCCGCGCGTTCTTGCTTCGGTGAGGCGAGGCGATCTTGTTGTAGGCGCCGCGCAGCTTAAAAGAGCCGACGGGCTGCAGGCTCTCCGGCTTCAGCCAGAGCTGGCTCTGGGCGGCATGGTTCTCCGGTTTCGCGTCTGCGGCTGAGCCGGACTCGTTCGCCGGAGGGAAGTAGGCAATGAGCGGCGTGCGCGCCGCGACGCCGCGCAACCGTTCCTGCGCTCGCTTGATATCGTCGAGTGTCACCATGACTGCATCACCATACGAACGCGTCAGCTGAAAACAACTGCGCGGCCGTCGCCGGAGCCAGCCACGTCCCGGCGGGTAAAACCGGACCTTTGCCGCCCGCAGTGCTTCGCGCCTCGTGGATCATCGATGCCATCCAGTGTACAAGCGCCAGGCGATCGCGCAAATTGATCTTGCTGCCGAAGTCCACATGCCCGATCGCCGGACTGATCAGCGCCGCCACCAGATATTCCTTCGGGATGTCGCGCTGCAGCCATAACATCTCGGTCGGCGGAATGATGGAATCGTCAGCGCCGTGTAGCAGCAGCACGGGCACATGTAGAAATCGCAGATGCCCGGCAGGCGAAGCTGCCGCCAGTTCCTCACGGCGTTTGTCAATTTCGTCGAGGATGGCAGGGTCGAGACTGGCGCGCTGTTTGTGATAAATGTCCTGCATGATCTGCTGATCCGCCGGCGTCATAGTTTTGGTCAGCGCTTCGGAGGCTTTTCCATTTCCCGACAGCAGTATCTTGAGGGCGTTGTGCGCGGTTTGCGCATCCTGGGGAGCGAAGAAATCTTGCGGCTCATCGTAAACCACGATCAGCGGACCATACTCATGCGGTTGCAGGTGCTCCGCAGAACCGTCAGGGCGCACGGCTTCACCGGTGGCGAAGAAGCGCAGGACATGCGCCAGATCATAGTAGCCGCCGATGGAAGCCACCCAGGCGATGGACGGCGCATACTGCGGATCGCTGGCTGCCAGCAGCGCTAAGCCTCCCGAGAAGCTGATGGCCAGGATGCCGACCTTGGGCACGCTGAGCTGCTGCGCGAAGCTCTGCGCTGACGGTGCCGATAAGGTCGGCCGATTCGCCTTGCACGCGATAGTCGGCGATGCCGGGAACCAGAGGCGTCATGACGAAGTAGCCGCTGGCGGCTAGCGAGCGCGCGAAGCTGACCAGTCGCGGCTCGTTGATGCCGAGCTCATGCATTCCGTGGACGACAACGATGCCAGGCGCGAATCCGATTCCGCGCGGCAGGTAGATGCGAGCGGGAATCGGCTTACCGCGGAAGTTGAAGGTCGTGTCGTGGACGTCGACGGGATGCACTTCATAGTTGGCGATCCAGCCTGTAGCGTTCGGATCGGAAATGCGATCAAGCAGGGAAGCGGCTCGCAGATAATCCTGGGCGATGGGGTAGAGCAAGGCCACGGCAATGGGAAGCAGCAGCAGAACCCAGGCCACCAGCCGGGCTTTGCGGGAGGGGCTACGACCTTGCCAGGGAACCGTGGTCATGACAGGGCAGGAGGCTACGCGATCCGTCGGCACCGCACGTTGATCTTGCGCTCATTGCTTCGCGCGGCAGCGAGATCATAAGCAACTTGCATTCCGATCCAAGTCTCCGGAGTGCTGCCAAATGCCTTCGTCAGCAGAAGGGCCATTTCCGGACTGATGCCGGACTTGCCATTTACGATGCTGTTCAGCGCCTGGCGAGTGACGCCGAGAATTTTCGCTCCGTCAGTAACCGAGAGGGACAGGGGTTCAAGGCAGTCGTGTCTAACAATTTGACCGGGGTGAACCGGGTTCTTCATGGGCGGACGCATTTCCTTTGCAGGGGCTGAAGCCCTGGTGTTTCCCAGACAATGCGGCACGACTGAAGTCGTGCCCTGATACAAGGCACTCAAACTTCCAGAATCACCGGCATAATCAGCGGGCGCCGCGAGGTATTCTTCACGATGAAGCGCTTCAGGTCCTGGCGAATCTTCTCCTTGATCATGCCGTAGTCGCCCTTCTCTTCGTCGCTGGAAGACTCGAGCGTGTTCATCACCGTGCGGCGAGCCTGGTCCAGGAAGCCGTCCTCCTCGCTCATGCTGGCTCCGAAGCCGCGCATCACGATCTCCGGAGAACTTTCCACCTTGCCGGTCAGCTTGTTGATGGCGATGATGGGCAGCACGATGCCGTCTTCGCTGAGATGGCGGCGGTCGCGAATCACCAGGTCCTCCACCACGTCGCCCATGGAGTTGGAATCGATGCAGACGCGGCCGATATTGATCTTGCCCGCTTTGCGCGACACCCAGTTCGTCGAATTCGAGGATGTCGCCGCTCTCGATCATAATCACTTTGCCGACCGAGCTGTGCATGGCCCCCGCCATCTCGGCGTGCAGCTTCAGCTGACGATATTCACCGTGAATCGGGATGAAGTATTGCGGCTTGACCAGGTTGATGATGAGCTTCAGTTCTTCCTGGCTGGCGTGTCCGCTGACGTGTACCGGCGGCGACGAGCCGTCGTCGTAGATAACGTGAGCGTCGCGGCGGAAAAGGTGATCCACTACGCGATAAATCGCCTTCTCGTTGCCGGGAATAATGCGCGAGGAGAGCACCACGGTGTCGCCGGGCTGGATGCGGGCGTGCTTGTGATTGTCGACCGCAGCGCGCGACAGCGCCGACATGGGCTCGCCCTGGGTGCCGCTGATCAGCACGCAGACTTTCTCCGGCGGGAAGTCGCGAATCTGCGCGGGATGAATCAGCAGGCCGTCGGGAACCTCGAGATAGCCGAGGTCCTGCGCGATTTCGGCGGACTCCATCATCGAGCGCCCTACCAGCGAAACCTTGCGGCCGTTCTCGAAGGCCTGATCGATGGTCAGCTTGATGCGGTGGATCGACGACGAAAAGCAGGTGATGAACAGGCGGCGTTCGGCGCGCGAGAAGATTTCCTGGAAGCGCGCGCGCACCGCGCGTTCGCTGGGCGTGTAGCCCTTGCGCTCGACGTTGGTCGAATCCTGAAACAGCGCCAGCACGCCTTCCTTGCCGTATTCGGCAAAAGCGTGCAGATCGAAGAGGCGGTTGTCGGTGGGCGTGGGATCGACCTTGAAGTCGCCGGTGTGGATCAGAATGCCCAGCGGCGTATGGATGGCCAGCGCCACGCAATCCACCAGGCTATGGGTCACCTGGATGGGATTGATGGTGAACGGTCCGATCTTGAAGCGCTCGCCCGGCTTGATCTCGTTGAGCACAGCGTCATCGAGCAGCGCGTGCTCTTCCAGCTTGCCTTCGACATAGGCCAGCGTGAACTCGGTGCCGTATACCGGCACGTTCAGCTCGGAAAGCAGCCAGGGCAGCGCGCCAATGTGGTCTTCGTGACCGTGCGTCAACACTACCGCCCGCACATGAGCGCGGTTCTCGATCAGGTAGGAGAGATCGGGGACGACGATGTCCACGCCGAGCAACTCGGCTTCGGGAAACATGAGTCCGGCATCGATAACGATGATGTCATCGCCCCAGCGAATGGCCATGCAGTTCATGCCGAATTCGCCGAGTCCACCGAGAGGTACAACCTGTAGTTTTCCTATGGGCATCTGCAATCCTCGATGCTAGCACAGGAAGAGCGCGGAGAGCGGCGCTTCAGCGCTGCGTGTAAGCCACTCCTTGAGGCCACGGGACGTCAAACCGTGATTCCACGGTCTGACGTCCTTCGACCAACGTAAACGCGGGAACGCCGGTCGGAAGACCGGGTCTACCCGAGTGGAATCTCACTAGAACACGCCTATACTGGAAGGACGAACCATGCGACATGACGAGCGAAAATCCTGGCTGCGGCGGCGCTTGGAAGGCGCGATCCGAAACGCCTTCCTGAAGGCCTACGACACCATCAAGGTCGATCCGCAGAACTATCTCGAACATCTGCGGATGGCCTATAACCTTCCCGCTCTTACTTATGACGGCGTGTATTCGGTCAATCCCGAGATTCTCGATCGCATTGCCGAAGACACGATTCGCGCTCACATGCGCATGGCCGCTGCCGAGGGCGCGGGACTGGGGCTGGGCGGACTGTTCACTATGCTGCCCGATCTCGGCATCCTGGCGGGAATCACTCTGCGCATGATTCAGAAGCTCAGCTTGCTCTACGGCTTTGCCTACAACACCGAGCAGGAAGAAGCTGAGCTGTGGGTGGCCGCGGCCAGCGCCGCCGGTGTCGACATCAGCCGCGAGTTGCTGGAGAAGCAGTTCGTTTCGAAATTCATTCCCCGCGTCATTCAGCGCATCGCGGTCAGCGCCAGTGCCGAGATTGTGGAGAAGTGGACGGCGCGGCTGATCCCGCTCGTCAGCTCGGTAATTGGGGCGGGCCTGAACTATTACTTCGTGAAGATCTGGGGCGAGCGCGCGGTAGCGCACTTCCGGCAGAAACATCTGCGAAGTCCGGCAGACGAAGAGTGCGATTCCGCTGCCCGCCAGCCGAAACTAAGAACTCGCCGGCTCGATCTGCGCCATCAGTTTTTGTCGCCCGCGCCGGCGAAACATACCGAGGAAGGTCATACCCACCGGGATCAGGAAGAAAATGAAGCCGGCCATTCCGGCCGAGTTGCTGGGAAGAATCGCCGCCACCACGGCACATAGGGAACCGATCCCGAACTGCATGCCGCTTTCCAGCATCGTGGTATGAGTGTCGAAGACTTCCAGCCGATTCAGATCCAACGCCTGCGCCTGACGCAAAGCATTCCAATACAGCAGAACAAAAATCAGGTACACCGTGGCATATCCCAATCCGTAAATGATCATCAACTCGCCGCTTTGCTGAGCTTCAATCCACCGAATGGGCTTTCCGTCGGGAGCGACCATTCCCGCATTCCCGGTCATTTCGCTGAACATGCCGGTAAACAGGAATTTCAAGGGATAGGTGTAGAACAGCATGACGAATAACAGCACGAAATTCAGCGTCGCGGTGATGCCGTCGTCCAGACCGTAGCGGCGAAAGAAGTTGTGGTGCTGCCACCACACCAGGGCGAAGATGGAAAAGCAGATCGCAAACGGCAAGAAGCCGCGCATGTCGGTCAGCAAATCGGTAAATGTGTGCGGGACGGCAAGCGAAACCACCAGCAAGGTAAGCGAGAAGCCGAAGACCACGTCGCTGAAAGCTTCGATGCGGGAGACCTCACGGCTGCGCGGCCGAAACTCTCCGTCGGCAGGGTTCTTGCTGCTGGCAAGTTTTTGGGGCATGGAGTCGTCTCCGAAATCGCTCTACTGTAGCGCGTCAGCGACCACGGGAGAAGGTGCCTCTGGTGTCGAATTCGCCCTCCCACTTGGCCATCACGACGGCGGCCAGACAATTGCCCAGCACATTGACCGCGGTGCGTCCCATGTCCAGCAGTTGATCGACGCCAAGCAGGAGAAATACCGGCTCGGTGGGAAGTCCGGTGGAACTGGCCGTGGCCAGCAGGATCACCAGCGCCGCGCGCGAGACGCCGGCCACGCCTTTGCTGGTGAGCATCAGGGTCAGCATGATCATGAGCTGCTGCCCCAGCGACAGATGGATGCCGGAGACCTGCGCCACGAAAATCGCTGCGACCGATAGATAGAGCGAGCTGCCGGTGAGGTTGAAGCTGTAGCCGGTGGGAATGACGAAGGCCACGATCTGCCGGGGAACGCCCATGGCCTCCATCTCTTCCATGGCGCGCGGCAGCGCGGCTTCGGAACTGGCGGTGCCGAAGGCAATGGTGACCGGCTCGGCCACGGCTTTGAGGAAGGTGCGCAGAGGGACGCGAAAGATCAATGCTATGGGTAACAGAACGCCCAGGATGAAGACGACCAGCGTGGCATACAGCGTGAGCAGCAGCTTCAGCAGGCTGCCGAGCACGGCCAATCCGGTATGTCCCACAGTGTAGGCCACGGCCGCGCCCACGCCGAGCGGCGCCATGTACATCACGAGGTTGGTGAACTTGAACATGACTTCGCTCAGGCTCTCGCAGAAGGCCAGCATGGGTCGTCGCTTGGGCTCGCTGATCATGGCCAGCGCGATGGCGAAAATCAGGCTGAAGACCACCACCTGCAGCACCGCGCCATCGGCTACCGACTTGGCGATGTTCTCGGGAAAGACATGCAGGATGGTGTCTTCGGCGCTGAGTTTGCTGACGCGAGGAGGTATCGGTGCTGGTCGTCGCGGGCAGTTGAACGCCGACGCCCGCTTTGCTGAGGTTGATGGCGCCGAGGCCGAGAAAAATCGCGATGGTGGTGACGACCTCGAAGAAGATGATGGAGCGAAGTCCCAGCCGGCCCACTTGCCGCAGATTGGAATGACCCGCAATGCCGACCACCAGCGTCCCGAACAACAGCGGCGCAATGATGGTCTTGATCAGCCGCAGAAAGATGAGCGCCAGCACGCGCAGGTGAGTGGCGACGTTGGGGAAGTCGTGGCCAATCTCCGCGCCCAGCAGCATGGCGATGAAGATCCACGCCGTAAGCGTTCGCCGCAGGCAGCCATAAACCACCAGCGCCGCCAGCGCGATCCAGCGCAAGGCAGGGAAGAGCAGTGCAGCAGATGGGCCGCTCAACCGCCAGCAAAGCAAGAGCGGCGCCCGCAGCAATGGCGGCGATGGAGGTGGCCGCGTATCGATCGAATCGTCGCTTATCGTGTCTGGGCATGTGCGCTCATGAGCGTTTGAAGGGCATGCTTTACCATGCAGCTAACGCATGCAAAAGCTGTCGGCTTCTATCGCAGAATGTCCTCCAGCTCCACGCCGCGATCGGTGCGCTCATCGCGATACTTCACGATCACAGGAGTGTAGAGCGACAATCCCCACTCCGCGGCTTTGCCCTTGGTGATGGCGCGCGAGCCGGGCACGACTACCGCTCCGGGTGGAACGCGAAGCGGATCGGTGGCGGAAGCGCGATAAATCTCGCCGTTCACGGTGTCGAACAGCGGAGTGGAGCGCGTCAGAATCACGCCCGCTCCCAGCACCGCGCGCGCGCCCACCTGCGTTCCTTCGTACACGCCGCAGTTGCCGCCGATCAGCACATCGTCTTCGATGATCACGGGCGAGGCATTGATCGGCTCCAGCACGCCGCCGATCTGCGCCGCGGCGCTGATGTGTACACGCTTCCCGACCTGCGCGCACGAGCCCACCAGGGCGTGCGAATCGACCATGGTGCCTTCGTCAACGTAGGCGCCGACATTGATGAACATGGGCGGCATGCAGACCACGGACGACGCGACATACGCGCCGCTGCGCACCGACGAGCCGCCGGGAATCACGCGCACCTGCTCGCTGGCGGCGAAGTGGCGCGTGGGATAGGTATCTTTGTCGACGAAGGAAAGCACGCGCGGGTCGCCGCTCTCCGCCAGCTTGCCGATGCGGAAGCCAAGCAGGATGCCTTGCTTGACCCACGCGTTGGTTCGCCACACGCCGTCGGCCTTCTCGGCCGCGCGGATTGTGCCTGCCGACAAGGCATCGCGGAATTGCACAAAAGTATCGTTCGCGTCGGGTTCTTTCCCGGCGTCCGGTCCCAGAGCGTACAGGCGCTCGACTTCACGCTGAAGTTCCTGCATGGCGGGCAGTATAACCGTTGCGTGCGGCGCGCTGCACTGCCAGTTGCTGGCAAACCGGAGATCCAGGCATGAACAATCAGGATTGTCCGGGCGGAATTCTCTGCGTCAGTGAGCCACCGAGTGGCTCTGCAGCAGGCCCACGTCGGTCGCCACTTTTTCCAGCTTGGCGCGATTTTCCTTTTTCATTGGCACCAGCGGCAGGCGATAGTTTTCCTCCAGGCGGCCCATCATCGCCAGCACGGCCTTCGCCGGGCCCGGATTGGACTCGATGAAGTTGGCTTGCATCAGCGGAAGATACTTGCGGAAAAGTTGGCGCGCGGTGTCCCACTTGTTGGCCAGCGCGGCGCCGGTCATGCGCGTCATTTCGGCCGGGATTTCGTTCGACACCACGGAGATGATTCCCACTCCACCCAGTCCAATGACCGCCAGCGTAACCGCGTCGTCGCCGGAGAAAACCAGGAAGTCCTCCGGCACCGTGGCGCACACCTCGGCAATCTGCGAGACATTGCCGCTGGCCTCCTTGACGCCCGCGATGTTGGGGATCTCTGCCAGGCGAAGCAGCGTGGGCGTCTCGATATTGGTGCCGGTGCGCCCGGCAATGTTGTAAAGGATGAGCGGCTTGGTGGAGGCTTCGGCAATCGCCTTGAAATGCTGATAAACGCCTTCCTGTGTGGGCTTGTTGTAGTACGGCGTTGCGGTCAGGATGTAATCGACCCCGGAGCGCGCCGACATTTCTTTCGTCTTCGCCACGGCCTCGCTGGTGTTGTTGGAGGTCGCACCTGCCATGATGGGCACGCGCCCGGCCGCCGTCTCGATGGTTAAATCGACCACGCGCAGCCACTCATCGTGCGACAAGGTCGGCGTTTCGCCCGTGGTGCCGCAGGGCACCAGAAAGTCGATGCCCGACTCCACCTGCCAGCGCACCAGTTCGTGCAGCGCGGCTTCGTCAACGCTGCCATCCTGCTTGAAGGGAGTGACCAGGGCGGTCCCACATCCACGCAATCTCATCCCAGCAGGATAATCCCCGGAGCGGAGAATCTCAAAAGTAGGTTGGGCTTACCGCTTCCGACACAGTCCCTGAAGGCGTCCCCTTCAAGACGTTTGCCTCCGACCTTGCGTTCCCGGGCAATTGCATGCCGCGCTTCTCAACTTCTCTTGCGATTATCTCGCGGGTTACAATCGCCATCATCCATGAGCCGCAGCAGGTTAAGACTTCGTACTGTTATCTTGCTGGCGGCGATCGCCGCTATGGCGTCCGCCGCGTTCTCGCAGACAACCTCGCAACCCAAGATGGTCGAACTGTCCCCGTTTGAGGTGGTAGGCATTGCGGCCAGCACCAACAACGCCAAAGAGGCCGGGCCCGACGCCATCATCGGCAAGATGTGGCAGCGCTTCCGAAGTGAAGACCTGCTCGACAAAATTCCCGGCCGCGTCGATCCATCCATTTACGCCGTCTACACCGACTACGCCAGCGATGCCAACGGTCAGTACACGATCATCCTGGGGGCGAAGGTGCAGCCTGTCCCCAATCCCACGATTCCGGATGGCATGTTGGTGAAAACCGTCCCGGCCGGGCGCTATGCCGTCTTCACTTCCGAGCGCGGGCCAGTGGCAAAAGTTGCGGTGGCGACCTGGAAACAAGTCTGGGCGTACTTCGCATGGCCGCAGAACGGGCAGCGGGCGTATCAATCCGACTTCGAGGTGTATGACGAGCGCGCCTCCGATCCCAACAACGCGCAAGTCGACATCTATGTGGGAGTGAAGTAGGCGGCAGGATCTTTTGCGCGCTACGCTGCGATGATTATTCATCAGTGCAAACTCTCTTGACTGTCATCCCGAGCGAAGCCGAGGGATCTGCGTTTTTCGGATCGGCCTAGAATTTTGCCACTGCCGCGAAACCGCAGATCCTTCGACTCCGGCGGCGAAGCGCCGCCTCCGCTCAGGATGACAAAACAAGAAAGAAAGCTCCGGACTACTTGGCGTTGAGCAGTTGGATCGTCTCCAGCACCACGTCGCCGGTGATCGCCAGCGACTGCGGACTCAGCTTGTCGACCGTATCCTCAGGTGTGTGCCAGAACACATTGTGGTAGCCGTAATCGTAGTCGATGATGTCGACCACGGGCAGGCCAATCTTGGAGAACGGTATGTGGTCGTCTCCCATCTCAGCGCTCATACGGAAGAAGTGTGATTGGTATCCGAGGTTGCTGGCCGCCTGGTAGACCATGTCATTGAGCCACGGAGTTGAGTTGGTGTCCTTCAGAATGTCGAGGTCGGCGTCGCCAATCATATCGACCAGAAGGAACGCCTTGATCTTTTTCGCGGTGCCGTCCTGCTGCCATTTCTGCGCCAGCTGCCGCGCGCCGTAAACGCTATCGGTATCGGTCCACTTGACGAACGACTCTTCGCCGTCGGTCCACACCAGCCAGATGCTGTAGCCGTCGAGCTGCTTGCCGCGAAACTGGTCGGCCAGCGCCAGCAGCAGCGCAGTCGACGAGCCACCGTCGTTCGCGCCCACAAACTTGGGCTGGGAATAGAGCGTGTCATAATGCCCGGCCACGACGATGATGCCGTCTTTCTTGCCGGGAAATTTCGCGATGATGTTATTGATGGGAAACTTGCCCACCGGCGTCTGCGCGGTGAACTTGTCCTGCTCGACATCGACACCGTTCAGCTTGCCTACGATGTATTGCTCCAGCTTGGCGTGCGCCGGACTGCCCGGCGGCCGCGAGCCGAAGGCTACAACCTCTTTTACGTACTGCATGATGTGCTCGCCGTTGAGGTTAGGCTTGGGAGCGCTCGGCGCAGAGTCGGCAGACGATGTAGCGGGTGTCGAGACCGGTGAGGCGCTTGTGGCGGCAGCAGGCTTGATATCAGCGGATGCCGCTGAGGGCGTCGGTTGCGACTTATTGCAACTGACGGTGATAGCGAAAAGTGCAATCAGCGAACCGGCGGCGATGTAGGAAGACAAGTTGCGGAAGAGGTTCATGCTGAAGACATTGTAAATGGCAGGTTCTTGTGCACAGGCACTTCAGATAGGTAAAGTGCCGGCTGTCAATGGGCTGCCCCGGAAAGCGGCCGTGTCGCCGCTCTGCGGCTTGAGTCAATTTCGGACTAGACGTGGCGCTCACGCGCCGGGCTAACTTCATAGCCGCCGCCGCGCGGCTGGTCTATTCGGTTTTCGGCACTTTGTTCCGGCACAGGCTATCTAATCGCGACACAGCCTCTCAATGGGGCGCACTCATGAAGAAACAGCCTTCGTCGCGCCAATCCGCTCGTAAACGAGTGCAGGCGCACCGGGCAGTTAGAATCAACCAGCACGGTAGCGTTGGCGCAAAGCAAAACGACCGCCCCGAAGAGCGGTCGTCAAATTTTTTCAGCGGAAGGCTGAGAGCTGACGGCTGACAGCTGATAGCTTCTTCTTACCCCGCCACCTCTTCCAGTTGCTTCTGATCGATGTCGAAGTTGGAATACACATGCTCGACATCGTCCTGGTCTTCCAGCGCTTCCAGCAACCGGATCATGGTGCTCGCCTGGTGGCCTTCCAGCTTCGTGTAGTTCTGCGGGACCATGCCGATCTCCGCTACCTCGGGCGTGATGCCGGCCTTCTTCACCGCTTCCAGCACCTGCTCATACACCGAGGGATCGCACAGAATTTCCCAGCTTTCGCCATCGTCCTTCAGATCGTCCGCGCCCGCTTCCAGCACCAGGTTCATCAGGTCGTCTTCCTTGGCTGCGGACTTGGCAATCACGATGTCGCCCTTCTTATGGAACATCCACGCCACCGAACCGGCTTCGCCCATGTTGCCGCCGTTCTTGGAGAAGGCATGCCGCATCTCGCTGACCGTGCGGTTGCGGTTGTCGGTCGACACTTCAACCAGGATGGCCACGCCGCCCGGGCCGTAGCCTTCAAACGTGATCTCTTCATAGGAGACGCCCGGCAACTCGCCGGTGCCTCGCTGGATGGCGCGCTTGATATTGTCGGCCGGCATGTTCTCGGCTTTGGCCGCTGCCACGGCGCCGCGCAGCCGGGGGTTCTTTTCCGGGTCACCACCGCTCTTGGCTGCGATGGTGATTTCCTTAATTAGCCGAGTGAAAATCTTGCCGCGCTTGGCATCCAGCGCGCCCTTCTTGTGCTTGATTGTTGCCCATTTGGAATGGCCTGACATGGGAGAACCTCGGATGTTGAATGAGTTCGGATGAGTATCAACTGATGCCACGCGCTGTCTGTGGGCACGACAAAGCGTCCGCTCGGAAACAGTGCGGGCAATCTGAAATTATATCCCGGGGCTCAAGCCGCAGTCGAGCGCGGAATCCGCCGTTCCCAACTCCGGAACAGCGGATCCACAAAGGACGGAGGTCTACTTCTTCTCTGCAGCCGCCGCGGCCGCCATTTTTTCCTGGTGCTCCTTGGCCCGGCGCTCCAGGTCCGCCGGCGAAACGTCCTCGACGTGGGTCGCGATCCACCAGTTATTGCCCTGCGAGTCGGTCACCCCGCCGTGCCGGTCGCCGTAGAACTGGGTCTGGGGCTCGCTGAGCGACGTGCCGCCGGCAGCCAGCGCCTGCTTGTAAACAGCATCGCAGTCTTCGACGTACACATAGAAGTTGCCCGGCCGGGCCTTCCATTGGTCATGACTGCTGCCGAGCATTATCATCGAGCTGCCGACCTTCACTTCCCCATGCTGCACGTTGCCCTTGTCATCGCGCATGGCGAAGGTTTCCTGCGCGTCGAACGCCTTCTTCAGGAAGTCGATCACCGCGCCCGCGTTGTCGACTGTTATGTAGGGCGTAACCGTGTGGTATTCCTCGGGGATTGGTTTGACTGCCATTGCTGTGCTCCTTCCGATTGAAATTCGTGAGGCCGAACCGTTCTTGCCGGTCGGATTTGTATGACGATACTGACGTGCCAACCGGTGGTGTGTCTTGTAAAAATTTGACCTTACTCCACCATGGGCACGTGATTCACGTGGTCGGTCCTGCGCTCCAGATAGGCGGAGGGCGTGATCCCGGCGAACGACTGGAAGTCGTGAATGAAGTGGGCCTGGTCGTAATAGCCGCAATCAAGTGCCATCTGCACCCAGTCAATCTCCGCCCGGGCATGCGCTGTCCGGATCACATTCTGGAAGCGGCTGACGCGGCTGAACAGCTTGGGAGTCAGGCCCACCTGGTCGCTGAACAGCTGGATAAACCGCCGCTGGCTGAAACCTACCTGCTCCACCACGCGCGAAACTGGAGGCGGCTGCATTCGCTTAAAGAATTGCTGCAAGGCGAACCTCACTGCCGGATGCCTTTCCATTGGCTTTGCCAATTGCTCCAGCAGGCAGCACTCCAGCACGCGGAACTTGTCGTCTGCGGTCCGCGCTCCCAGCAACCGTTCACGAAGGCGGTTCGATCCCCCTCCCCACAGCGTTTCCAGAGCCACCGACTGATTGTTCAGCTCGCTCGGTGGCATCTTGAGAAACGGAAAAGCTCCGCCTGGCTTGAAGTGAACTCCTACGGTTGCCGATTCGCCCTCAGTGTCGATCACAAAGAACTCCGATCGCGGGCCCGAGACCACGCAGCCCGGAATGGTGTAGCAGTTGTCCGGGTTGTGGGAATCGTAAACGCGGATCTGGTTTTCGCGCAGATTGACCACCAACTCTACCGTGCCATCGGGAAGCAGGCGCTCTTTCTCGTGCGGCACAACGTAGTCGTCGCACAACCAGAGGACGTCGACGAAGTCCGACAGTGGCGGCAGCGGTTTGTGAGCTAATAGGGCCATCTTCCTACTTTGTTACCTTCCACAGCCCAATAATGTTGCCATCCGGATCGGCGAACCAGGAAAACTGGCCTTGGGGAATTGTGATCACCGGCAGCAGTGCCTTGCCGCCGAGGGCAACCGCTTTGTCGAGGTAGGCCTGCACGTCATCCACTTCAACGTAAACCGTCACGTAATTTTGCGGCTCGTGCCCGAGCGATGTGATATGTCCATTGATCCCCGCACCCGCGGCGGTGTCAATCATCGTTGCTGGGCCCGACTCCTGCGTACTCCAGTCGAATAACTTGGTGAAGAACTCCGCGGTGCGCGCCTTATCGCGGCAACCGATCTCGAAATGCACAACTGGACGCCCCATTGCGGCCCTCCCATGCGATTAGGATTCGGGCATTGTATCGCGGAATAGCCCCGGGCTAATGGGCCTGCCGTGCCATCGCGTCCCCGCGCTGTCGTTTACAATCCAAACGCGGCAATATTTCTCGCTGGAGCTTCCCTTACTTCATGTCAATCGCGATTCGCGTGCTTGCTTCCGCTTTGCTGCTCCCCACTCTGGTGATGGCCCAGGTCGCCCCTCCGGCAAAGTCGCCGCCGCCGAAGTCCAAAGCTTCCGCGAACCAAAGCTGGCGAGCCATCCACGATTCGGCCATCATCATCGACACTCACGCCGACACGCCCGGCCGTTTCGTCGACGAGAATTTCGATCTCTCGCAAGACGCCGGCACCGGCTACATGGATTTCAACGAGATCAAGGCCGGCAATCTGGGCGCGGAATTCTTTTCCATCTGGGTCGAGCCGAAGGCGAATAAAGGCAACGAAGCCAAGCGCGCGCTCGACATGATCGACTCGGTCTACGAGCAGGCGCGCCGCCATCCCGACAAGATGATGATGGCCTTCAGCACCCAGGACATCCTGACCGCGCATCGCGAGCATAAGTTCGCCGCGCTGCTGGGCGTGGAAGGCGGGCACGCCATCGAAGGCGACATCCGCATCCTGCGCGATTATTACCGCCTGGGCGTGCGCTACATGACGCTCACCTGGTCGAACACCAACGACATTGGCGACTCCAGCGGCGACATGGACGACAAGAGCCATCCAGCATCACGGCGGCCTGACGCCGTTTGGGCGCGAAGTGGTGGCCGAGATGAACCGCATGGGCATGATGGTCGACATCTCGCACGTGGCCGACAGCACTTTCTACCAGGCGCTGGAGCTGAGCAAGGCGCCGGTGATTGCCTCGCACTCGTCGTCGCGCGCGCTGACCAACGCACCGCGCAATATGACCGACGACATGCTGAAGGCGCTGGCCGCCAAGAATGGCGTGGCGCAGGTGAACTTCTATTGCGCCTTCGTCTCGGAGAAGTATCGCGAAACCGCTCATCAACTGGCCGAGCAGCACGATCCGGACTACGAGGCGGTGCAGGCGTTATTCATCAAGCCGCAGACGCCGGAGGTGAAGCAGCAACTGGCGGAGGCCAAGGCGCGGCTGGCGCCCAAGCTGCCGCGGCCGCCGCTGAGCGATCTCATCGACCACATCGATCACATGGTGAAGGTTGCGGGCGTGGACCACGTCGGGCTGGGCTCGGATTTCGACGGCATCGATTGCTCGCCGCAGGGGCTCGATTCGGTGGCCGATCTGCCGAAAATTACCGAGGCGCTGTACGCGCGCGGCTACAAAGCCACAGATCTTGATAAGATTCTAGGCGGCAATCTGCTGCGGGTCTTCGGCGATGTAGAGAAAGTCTCGAAGCAGATGCAGGCGGAAGGGCTGAAGTGAAGTGGCTAGTGGTTAGTGCATAGCGCAACGGCGAGCAATTACCAAACTATCCACCAATCCACTATCCACTGTTTTTGGAGGTATTCATGCGCAACTTATGGACCGCACTTCTTTGTCTCACCCTGACCGGCTTCGCCGTGGCCCAGACAACCGGCAGCACCACCTCGGCCCAGCATGCCAACACTGAAAAGAACGCTCAGGCCGTGCAGGAGCCGACTGCCGTTATCGAAACCACGGAAGGCAACATTACCTGCACGCTGTTTCCCGATAAAGCGCCGCTGACCGTGGCTAACTTCATCGGCCTGGCGACGGGTACCAAGGAGTGGAAGGATCCCAAGACCGGCAAGATGATGAAGGGCGTGCCGCTCTACAACGGAACCATCTTCCATCGCGTGATCCCCAACTTCATGATTCAAGGAGGCGATCCGGCGGGCAATGGATCGGGCGATCCCGGCTATAGCTTCAAAGACGAGTTCAGTCCCGACTCTGACTTTCGATCAGCCTGGCCGTTTGGCGATGGCCAACAGCGGCCCCAATACCAACGGCTCGCAGTTTTTCATCACTGAAGTTCCCACGCCGCACTTGAACGGCCATCACACCATCTTTGGCCAGTGCCAGGATATCGACGTGATCAAGAAGATTGCTCGCCTGGCGACTGATCCGCGCAACGATCGTCCGTACGATCCGCCGAAGATTATTCGCATCAAGATCACCGATCCGCGCCATCCGGCAAAGGCGGGAACTACCCATAAGAGCACCGGAAGCAGCACTGCGGCTCCGAAGAGTACACCGCCGAGTCAGTAACAGCCGGGGTTGAACCTTCCGCGATTCACGTCACGACGATGGCGGTTTGACCGGCTTGTTCAGGCTGGAAATTTCCATGAAAAAGGGCCGGAGTTTTGAAGGTTCCGGCCCGTTACCTGGATGAACTATTATGGTTCTTCCGGACTACATCTTACCGAGGGCGTTATTTCCCTCGCATCCAATCCACATTTGTGCGCCGTCAAAAGCCAAACCAAGAGGTTCGGAAGATGCCGAACCACAGGTTTGGTAGGACGGGGGATTGTTGGTTGGGCTGGTTGTGGAAATCTTGCTGACCTTCCCAGTCGTGTAATCAGTAATCCACATATTGCCGCCATCGTAGGCGATTGTCCATGCCGGACCGGCCCCCAGAGAATAGGTGGCGATGGCTCCAGAGCTTACATTGATCCGGGTGGTACTGGCGCCGGACTGATTGGCGGTCCACATGTTAGTACCGTCGAATGCAATGCCGATTGGCCCTGAAACGGTATACGATGCCACCTGGGCGCAAGAGCTGTTCAGCTTGACTACCTTGTTGCTATCGACAGCCGTAGCCCACATATAGGTTCCATCGTAGGCCAGGCCATAGATCCTCGATGCAATGCTGGTGTTTGCGCATTGCACGGCGCAGGTGTTGGCATTCACCTTCACTACGGTATAGTTATCCGTTCCCACCCACATATTCTGTCCATCGAAAACCGCGGTGTTGGGATAGTATCCGTTCGAACCCAGGTTGCAATCGGAGATCGAAACGCCATCGGCGGCGCGGATCCGGTGCATGAGATTCGCAGAAGGCTGGTGTTCCGGCAACCAGATGTTGACCCCGTCGAAGCCTGCGGGGCCTGCGACGCTGCTGCTTCCAAGACCAACTTTATATCTCCCAATGAACTTTCCGTCGCTGGCCTGCAGCTTGTCGACATAGTAGTTGGGCGAAGCGGCATGCTCGACCCAAAGGTTGGTTCCGTCGAACAGCACGCCGCCCGGTGCACTCAAGCTGCCGCCGCCCGGGTTCAACGTCGTCAAAGTTGCGGACAGGTTGGCCGGATACCATTCCTTCAGAGCAATCTGCAGTGGATTCTGGTAGGTTGTGCCTGGTCCGCCGACAACTTCGTCTTGCGCGACAGCCGACAACGCCATAGTTACGACCATCGCGAAGAAGATGGCCAGTTTCAATGTGCGGGAGCTCTGCTTGTTCATACGATCCTCCTTCGGGAACGTGGTTTGAGGTTGAACTGCGACTAGGTTGATGGGTTGGCTGCTTTGCTGCGTTTTCATGTTGTCTCTCCTAAGTTGGGCCATCGCCAGATTTCTCAATTTCCTGGGTGTCTACTCTGGCTTAGGTTGCTATCGCTTCCCGGGAGCGGGATGGTTACCCCGCTCTCGGGCTCTTCCTTTTTCGAAAACGGCTGGCTGGTTGTGGCCGTTTCCGCTTTCGTGAGGGCACAATGCGCCGCTTCGCAGATGCGATCAATACTTGTCAGGTGATTTGGAGGTAAGTTGGAGGTCAGTAGGTAAGTAGCTGACAAGTCAGCTGTTGGCGAGAAACATCATTGCGATCCACAAGTATAGAGAGCAGGAAGATCTAACCGAACTCAACCTGACGCGGAAACAATGGAGGAACGGATTCCGCACCATCCATAAAGATGGCTCTAAGAAATAGCCACCGACTAGTTGTGCGGGGAGTTCGCTCGTTTGAGTAGATGTGATGGATAGACTCTCAGGACCCGATCTCGTCGAGGCGCTCAAACCGCTGCCCATCCAACCTTGCGCAAGACTAGCGGAAAGGGCATTATTCCCCAAGAAAATTCACCCTTTGATTATTCCAAAGGGTGGTTTCTTGGTCTGGTCAAATTATTGTTGGGTGAGACACCGAGATAGCTGAGACTCAGCCTCTGCGATCCCTCGTCTTACCAGGGCTTGCGCCTACCGGCTAAACCGGCAAGGTAGAGAGAAAGCACCTAAACCTTCACTGCGAGTTCCAGCAGACCCACCACCATGACCAGCCAAACGGCAAAAGCTACGGTGTTGAGCGATACGCGGATCGCCATGTTGTCGATGAGTCCGTTGTATTTCGAGTTCATAACCCCTCCTTTTCAAGTTCACGACTATGTCTTGCTGATGTGTCGCCTGGTATGTCTGTGCGCTCGATTTCGTTCGCGCGGTTTTGGGAACCATTCCCACGGCTAACTTCTGTCAGCTTTCCTCGGGGCCAGGGGGCACGAGAGGAACGTGCTCCCTGGCGCGAGCGGGCTTTGTCACTTCCCGCCCGCGTGCGGCTGGCTCCGCCCCGAAGTCAAAATCAGCGTCAAGAACGGTCCCGCGGGCGCCGGGCATTGGGAGACCGATGGGTTTAGGCTGAGGCTTTCCTCGCGCGGGTTGAGCGGGGCGTAAGCGCAAGTCGGAGCGTCGTCATATAGAAGGCGTAGAGCGGCGCTGGTGGCTTTGCCCCGCTGCGATGAGGCCAAAACGATCAGGGTCAGGAATGGTCCCAACGTGGTTGCTTTGGTGTAGACCTTTTGCGCCTTCATGATGTCCTCCTCTTAGCTGCGACTGCCGGTCTAAGCTCGCTTCGCCTGCAACTGCTTCCCGGGGCGGGCTCGTTGTCCCGCCCTCGGGAGCTCCCCTTGACGAAGGCGGTTGGCTGGTTGTGCTCCGTTTTCCCGCTTTCGTGAGGGCACAATGCGCCGCTTCGTGGGCGCGATCAATACTTGCCGGGTGATTTGGAGGTAAGTTCCAGGTCAGTGACTAAGCAATTGAGAAGTCGACAGTTAGCGCGGGATGTCAGTAAAGAAAACGATGCTCGATTGGGGGCCGGCGTTATATAATCGCGCCACTGCTTTTTGCTAGGTAGCACTTATTGGCCACCACTCAGAAACTTCTTCGATTCGGTAGTTTCGAGTTAAACCTCGCTACTGAAGAACTGCGTAAGAACGGACTCCCACTCAAGCTGTCGCCGCAACCGTTTCGGATTCTGGCGTTACTTGCTGGCCAGGCTGGACAGATCGTCACCCGGGAAGAAATTCGGCAGCAAGTCTGGGGCGGTGAAACCTATGTCGACTTTGAGCACGGGATGAACCAGTGCATCAAGCAGATCCGCACCGTGCTCAGCGACAACACCGACAATCCTATCTATGTAGAGACGCTTCCCCGGAGGGGCTATCGCTTTCTAGCACCGGTCACGGCGAAGACCATAGAGGCGCAGCCCAAAGTGGTCGAGTCGCAGTCGGGGATTCGCAACCTCCTGCCCGCAGTTCTGGGGCGCGCCCGGGTGGCACGAGACAGTGGCATCGAAGCTGCGGCCCCGTCGCCGTCTGCTGGGGGAACCACGGACATCGTTGTTCCTACCCCGGCTCCAGCTGCGGTCGCCGCTTCGCCCGCGCCTGCCACAACCTCCGCCGTCGCACCCGCACCAGCCACCACTCCAGTTCCACAAAGAGCGCGCTCCTGGAATTGGCTTCGGGTCGCGTTCATCACCGTGGTGGTGGTTGCTCTGGTTGGGGGTGTTGTCTACTGGCACTCGCAACGAGCCAACGCGCTCACTGAGAAAGACAGCGTTGTGCTGTCCGATTTCACTAACACCACCGGCGACAGCGTTTTCGACGACACCTTGAAGCAAGGTCTGTCGGTACAGCTGGAGCAGTCGCCTTTTCTCGATGTGGTTTCAGAGCCCAAGGTGAACCACACCTTGCAGCTGATGGGTCGCCAGCCAGGTGATCGGTTGACTCCGGAAGTTACCCGCGAGGTCTGCCAGCGTATGGGCAGCAAGGCGATGATCGCCGGCTCGATTGCGCTATTGGGTAGCCAATACGTGATTGGCCTGACGGCAGTGAACTGCGAGACCGGGGACGTGCTGGCAGAGGCGCAAGAGCAGGCTGCAGGCAAGGAAGCGGTGCTCAAGGCTCTGGACGCCGCAGTGGTCACGTTGCGGCGCAAGCTGGGCGAATCACTGAGCTCGGTGCAGAAGTACGCCACGCCGGTGGAGGAAGCAACCACACCGTCGCTGGAAGCCCTGAAAGCCTACACCTTGGGGCGGAAGACGCAGTTTACGAAAGGCAATACCGCGGCTCTGCCCTTCTACCAGCGGGCGGTGGAACTGGACCCAAATTTCGCCATCCCCTACGCCGGCATGGCGTTGACTTACTACAACCTCAGTGAGCCGCAGCGGGCCGAGGAGAATGCACGCAAGGCTTACGACTTGAGGGAGAAGGTGAGCGAGCGTGAGCGGTTCTACATCGAGACAAACTACTTCCTGGTGGGAACCGGCGAGTTGGAGAAAGCAGCGCAGATTTACGAACAGTGGCAGCAGGTCTACCCACGAGACTATTTGCCCTACATGAACTTGGCCTTCATTTATGGCACCCTGGGAGACCTCGACAAGACATTGGCGGAAATACAAGAAGCTCTGCGCCTGGAGCCGAACAACGGCACGGTCTATCTCAACCTCGGAATCACCTACGCCAGCCTCAACCGGTTTGAGGAAGCGCAGGCGGTGTACAAACAGGCGGAGGAGCGCAAACTGCAGGGTGAGGCCCTGCTCCAGGGCCGCTACTCGCTAGCTTTCTTGCAAGGCGACAACGTCCGCATGGCGCAGATGGTGGCAGCCGCCATAGGCAAGCCGGGGATGGAAGATGCGCTGTTGGCCTCGAACGCGGACACCCAAGGCTGGTATGGAAAGTTGCGTGATGCACGCGAGTTAACCCGGCGGGCAATGGGTTCGGCCCAGGCAAACGACGCTAAGGAGACGGCTGCAACTTACCAGGTGTTGGCAGCGGTACGCGAGGTGGAATCAGGAAACCTTCAGCAGGCGCGCGCCGACGCCGCGGCAGCGGTGAAGCTGGCCCCCAATCGCGACGTGCGGGTTATGGCGGCGCTGGCCCTGGCACGGGCGGGGGACACGGCCGAGGCGGAGACCCTGGCTGCCGAACTCGACAGGGAGTTCCCGCTGGATACGATGGTCCAGCGGTATTGGCTGCCTACCATCGGGGCCGCTATTGCCTTGCAGCGAAACGATCCCCACCGCGCGGTCGAGCTGTTGCAAACTTCGAACCCGATCGAACTGGGTCAACCCGCAGCGAGTGTAGCGGTTTTCCTCTGCCCGGTTTATGTGCGCGGCGAAGCCTATCTCATGCTGCGGGACGGCAACGCAGCGGCGGCGGAATTTCAGAAGTTCATCGATCATCGGGGGATGGTGGTTAACTTTCCCTGGGGAGCGATGGCCCGCCTCGGACTGGCTCGCGCTTACGCCCAGCAGGGCAACACGCTCAAAGCCCGGGCTGCCTATCAGGAGTTCCTCGCACTCTGGAAAAACGCCGATCCCGATGTCCCTCTGTTGGAGCAGGCCAAAGCTGAATACGCCAAGCTGCAACCGGAGCCTGGACAGTAAACTGGAACGGGCAAGGCTTCTCAGTATTCTCTCCATTTTCATCGTCCTGCAATCAGCTTCGGGCATACTGAAACCACCAACTAACGAATCATCACAGCAGATCAAGCACCCTCGATGCACAAAAGAGGCGAAGAATCCTGGTAGGAACTGGGTATGTTGAGAGTCGACGTTCAAAGCGCACCGGCGACCGTGAAGCTGGTCTGCTCAGGTCGAATCGTGCTGGGGGTCGAAGCCGAAACCCTGCGCTGCATCGCGCTCGCGCGAACGGAACGATGTCTGATCCTGGATCTGCGCGCCGTCCATGCCATCGATGCCGCCGGACTGGGGCTTCTGGCCGAACTGCACTGCTGGACTCGAGAACGAAATGGACTGCTGACCATCGCCAATCCCTCGCGACCGGTCCGGCGGCTCCTTATGCTGACCCGGCTGCAGGCGGCTCTGCAGATTTCGTATTCGGCCGCCGAAGTTGCCGGCCCGGGTTCAGCTACCAACGACGAGCAGCAAGCCATGACTGCATAATGGAGGCCGCCCTCTTGCACGATGGAGGTCAATCCGTGGACCTGGAAACGATCTCGAAAGAGTTCGTCTTCACCGGCGACCCAGCTTCCATGGCAGCGGCGCGTGACCGCATGATGGATTTCATCCGCGAATACTGTTCCGGCGAGCAGGAAGAAATCGACATTTTTCTCGCGCTGCAGGAGGCTTTGGCCAACGCGGTGCTGCATGGCTGTCAGAGCGATCCCAGTGCCATGGTTCGCGCTTGGGTGGAAATCGATCCGACGACGATTAGCATCGTCATCCGCGATCCGGGAACGGGGTTCGATCACGAAAGCCTGACCAACTATGCTCCTGATGGAGTGAACCTCAGCGAGCACGGCCGGGGAATTTGCATGATGCGCAGCTTAATGGACGACGTCACTTTCCAGCGCGGAGGCTCTGAAGTACGCCTGACCAAACAGCGCTCCGCAAGGCTATAGATCTTCCACAGATTTCCCGGCAATCATCTTCCCCCCGCAAGTCGTCTGGAATATAGTTACGGGACTGGCTCCGGTCCATCCCCATGCATGCAAGCAAACGGAAGCTCCTCCTCTTCGCGCTGGTTGCCTTGACCCTGGTAGCGCTGGCCGCCTTTCTGTTCACCCGGCCGGCCGAAGCTCCCAGGATTTTCAGTCGCAATGACGCCAAGGCTTCGTCGGGACCGGCTGCGGTCGTCGATCAGACGCCGTTCCGCACAGCGGTCAGCCTGCAGGCGATCGCCAGCACCGCACCCGAGCAGGAACTGGCGCTGGAATCGGTTCACCTTGCAGATCGCGAGGTGGACATGGCGTTCGCCTCAGCCCTGCGAAAGGCCAAGGAAACGCCGCCGGCTCAGAACAAGCAGACGGCGGAGATCAACAGCCGGATCAAATATCTGGAAGGCCGCCTGCAAGCGGAGCAGCAAGAGGTCGCGCGGCTGACCAAACTCGCGGCTAAGCCTGGTAAAGACGATGCCACGGTCATTCAGCAGCAGTTGGAAATCGCTCAGGCGCAGGTTGAGCTGTTGCAGGACGGCGTCGATGACGCCAAGCAGGACCTGGTGCGGGCGGGAGGCGATCCGGAAGCCTTGATCCAGAGAGAACTGGAAGAGCACGAGGGTTTGCAACACGGGGGCAACTCTGCTTCGCCTCCTGCCGCTAAGCCGGCGACGTTTGAGCTGGAAGGTAATCTGCTCTCACAGTTCCGCACCTGGCAGCGCTTGCACGAGACCAAAAGACGGCTGCTGGAGGCACAGCAACAAGCCAACCAGGCGGTCAAGTCGCTGATTGAAAAACATGAGACTCTGGAGCAGGGCCTGAGCGAAAGCTTGCAGACGGTCGACTCGAACGCTCCGGCAAGCTCCCCTACCCCGGCGGGCGCTCCCGCCGGCAATGCAAGCCAGCATGCAGCCAGGCTCGCCAAAATCAACAAGCTCTCGCAAAAGACCAAGACGATGGCGGCGTACGACAAACGCATCGATCTGGAAAAGCAGCTGGCGGGTATCTACGGCGATTGGGCGGGCATGGTTGATGTTCAGCTCAGGCAAACCTTGCACGCCATTCTGCAATCGCTGTTATGGATTCTTCTGGCTTTGCTCGGGCTTGCCATCGTCGAAGGAGCGATTGAGCGCTTCTATGTCAAACTGGGTCCCGATCGCCGGCGGCTGGGGACCACCCGGCTGGCGCTACGTTTCGTGTCGCAGATGATCGGTGTACTGATCGTGCTGCTGGTCATGTTCGGGCCGCCCAGCCAACTCTCCACCGTGCTCGCGTTGGCGGGCGCGGGCCTGACTGTCGCTCTAAAAGACTTCATCGTCGCCTTCTTTGGATGGTTTGTGCTGATGGGCCGCAACGGCATTCGCGTGGGCGACTGGGTTGAGATTGAAGGCATCGGTGGCGAAGTAATGGAGATCGGGTTGCTTCGCACCATCCTGCTGGAAACCGGTAACTGGAATGATGCCGGCCACCCTACCGGCCGCAGAGTTTCGTTCGTGAATAGCTTCGCCGTCGAAGGGCACTACTTCAACTTCACCACCGCCGGACAGTGGCTGTGGGATGAGCTGGACATTCTGATTCCCGCCGGCGAAGATCCTTACGAGCTTACGAACTCAGTCTTGAAATTGGTGACCGAGCAGACCCAGGCCGACATCGCCTCGGCCGAGCAGGAGTGGCAACGCGTCACCCACAACTCCGCCGTGCAGACTTTCTCCGCCGTGCCTGCCATCGAGGTGCGGCCAACCAATCTGGGAGTGAATCTGGTGGTGCGCTACATCGTTCACGCCCACGGCCGCCACGAAGTGCGCACCCGCCTCTATCAGGCGATCGTGGAGTTGCTCCACGCTAAGAAGATCGCCCAGAGCGCCAACCTGAGCGCCGCCGCAAATTCGTAGCTCGGGAGAACCAGGATGAGCGCCACTGGTTCAAACCGTACCCGTGGCAATGTATGAGATAGGTTGGCGGTGTTGCGCGAGACTATCGGCACACGTCAGAGCGCTCAATAATCCCGTCCCGCCCTGCGGGACGACTCAGTTCAGCCCAGAACGTAGCCGCAGGCGGAGTCCTGGGTAAGAGAGGGAAATGAAGCTGAGTCCCGTAGGGACGGCACAGGTTTTTGCCGGGTGAAGCTCGAAGTTTCTAGCGCGTCGTTCGGCATGACTGAGTTCGCGCCCGACACATCCAGGACGACTCTTGAGATTGGTACCTGGTAAAGCTCTGAAAATCAGGACCGAGCCTCAGCCCTGCTTCTTGGCTGCAGCCACGGACTTGTTCACCAGTTCGCGAACGCTCTCGCGTTTCTTCTGCTTGGCCTTGCGCAGGCGGTGCTCCCGGGACTTGTCTCCATTGCGATAGGACATGCGTTACACCTCGCTCGGATAGTACAGCATTTCCCAGCGCTGTGCCCGCCGGGGGAATGCAAAGCGAAGACTTCTCCGCTTCTCAGGTCCGTTAATAGGTGCGATCGACCCAGACCGAAGCGTTACTCCACTGGTGGTCACAGTCCTCAGCCTTGACCACGATGGTGTGAATTCCCATGCTGGTGGAAATCCACGCCTGGAAGGATGGTCCACCGCCAATCGTCCTTACCAGATTTCCGTCCAGATAGACCTGGTATTCGATGATGGCGCCGTTAGGACTCATGGCTTGAGCGATGAGGTTGGTCGCCGGACCGGCGTGCTGGCCGTTGTAGGGTGACGTGATCTGCACCCGCGGAGTTCCCGTGGGAACGGTATAAGTCACGCCCGCCGACATATTGTTGAGGATGCTGGGCTGCCCCACGGCTTTGACGAATACCTTGTAAGTTCCCGCCGGAAAACCAAAGAGTGACAGATTGAGCGAGTGGGTTCCGAGCGCGTAGTCACCCAGCGACATCAGGTTCTGCCCATCGGTCGAGATATACGCCGTATAGTGATCCAGCGTCGACTCGCTGGGCACACTCCAGTTCAAGGTTTGTCCGCTAACGCTGGCTGTAATCGTGAGACAGTTATCGATGCCGCTTTGGATCTCGGTGCCTTCCTCGTAGTCGTGCCACGTCACGACTTGCACGGCGTCCAGCCTGCCGGTATAGGCGCGCACAGCAGCCCACGAGTCCAGCCAGGTTTTGCCGCACAGTTGCTGGATGTGACGACCGCCCGGAGGCGCCCAGTTGGCGACGATATCGTTAAAGCCCTTCCAGGTGGAAGCCCAGTTTTTCTTGGAGGGGTGCTCGGCGGCGATCTGCAAAAAGTATTGCGTGTAGTCCAGACCTTCGTAGCCTGGCTGCTCCGGATCTTTGGGTGATAACCATCCGTAGGCGCCAATCGTGTAGCCATTGTTGAAGGCGCCAGCGTTCTCAAAAATCCACTCTAGATCGGTATTGTTATTTTCGATCGTAGTCCAGTTGATGTTGTAGTTTTCCATGCCGAACTGGGTCACGATGGTCTTTCCGTCACTATTTCGGATCGCCGCCGGCGAGCTGAAGTAGCCTTTCTGGCGCGCGAAAGCAATGATATTCAGAAGCGCCTGGGTCGTGGAACAACTGGGATAGCAGGAAAACCATTCGATAGCGCCCTGATCGATCATCAAGGCAAAGCTCAGCGCCGACTGTTGTTCCATCTGGGTCTTCAGGATTTCAGTTGCACCTTCCTCGTAGCTTCCCGGCCCATACCAGTCGACGATGACGCCGTCGAAACCACGGCTGGTCAAGTCGGTGATCTCGCGTGTGACTTGATTGGGATCTTGCGAGCTATATCCGATGTTGGGATGGGTACCGTGTACCCAATAAGGGATGTAGGTGGTGTAGATCTTGGCGCCTTGCTGCGACGGCGACAGCAGGTTATGTACGTCGACCTTGCTTATGTTGCTGGCTTTGAGATCGCCATTGTCGACGCACTGACCGTTGGTAACCGTAGTGATTTCGCAGCCCGGGAAGGAATTGGCGGCGGAGGTGTTGTTGGTGGTTTCGGCGGTTAAGGTGGTGTTGGGGACGATTGACTGGTGTTCAAAAATATGGGTGGTCTGAGCAAAAACTGGAAGGCCCGATAACAGACACACCAAGAGCCATAGTCGCAGGGTGGACATCAAAGAACTCCCGATCGCCTGGGGAGTGGGCACCAGGCATTTTGTAATGGGCCCCGCACAGATGTGGGAGAGAGACGCGGCGAGTATAGAGTCGAGAGTTGCTGAAGCGTCCCCCGTCAATCCCTGAGCTACGGCCAGTTTTTTTACCTAGGTATCCCACTGAAGTGGGAGCAAATCCCCTAGGGTCATTGACTTGCAGGTCTCAGGTTCTTGGCCTTCGGGAGCTCGCCCCAAGGGTTAGCGCTGGCGCTTTGCCGTGCTGCAGCGCTGCCGGGCTCGCCCGGAATGTGTGCTTCTCGACCGGTTTTGTACGGCAGTTTTCAGTTGTTCGATTTCCGCGAGCTGACGTGCTGCCATCTCCTGCACTAGCTCCAGGACCGTTTTCTGCTTGACTTCGCCAATCTGGATGAGTTGCATGAGGCGGAGATTAGTCGATATCGGAGTGGCGATCATCCCCCGAGGGTCGCATGGTTACTACCACATCAGGCGTAGAAGGCTGATAGGTCGAGTGAGTCTTGTCGATGCCGGAAATGGGACCTGCTGAGCGAGTCTCCCAATCGCGCCGCGATGTTAGAATTTCCTCGCAGCCCGGTTCCATTCCACCGCCAATTTCACGCTACCGGTTTAGTAGTCGCTGGTAGCCCGCTCGACCCCTATGTGTGCGCAGGCTAAACCCGCCAAACGAACGTCGTCGCCTCCGGTCGTTGCCCTCACCGGCTTCATGGCGGCTGGCAAGAGTACCGTGGGTCGCACTCTGGGGAGCCTGTTGCACTGGAGTTCCTTCGATCTCGATTACGAAATCGAACGCGGTCAGAAGCTACAGGTCCGCGAGATCTTCGAGCGCCATGGCGAGCCGCGGTTTCGTGAACTGGAGACGGATGCGCTGCGCACCCTGCTGGAGAGAGCATCGGCTCCCACAGTGATTGCTCTGGGAGGCGGGACCTTTGTCCAATCCCAGAATGCCGAACTGCTGCGAGCCTATCGAGCCCACGTGGTGTTTCTGGAGACCGATGTCAAGGACTTGCTGCAGCGCTGCCGCACGGCCAGCGCACGCAACTCCGGGAATCCCAGGCCGCTGGCCCAAGACCCCGAGGCTTTCTACGCTCTATATGCTGAGCGCCTGCCGTCGTATCGCAAGGCGAAATTGACCGTGAACACCGAGAGCAAGACCGCCGACCAAGTCGCGCGAGAGATTGCCGCGGTCCTGAAGCTGACTCGTCCCCGCCGCCGATGATTGACCGGGATTTACGCTGGCTGAATTAGATTCCGCTGGCTTTCCGGGACCAAACCCGTGGCCCTGCTCAGACGTGGGTAGTGTCTCAGTTTGGCTGTCATCCCGAGTAAGCCTCTTTTGCGCAGCGAGGGATCTGGGCGTGCCGATTCGCGCCTGCGCGCGAAAGGCACGCATCCGCATTCAAACTGAGACAGTACCCAGACGTGATATAACTTGATTTTTCATACCAAAATGTCACAGCAGAAAATCTCTGTCGGAATTCTTGGCGCTACCGGAGTAGTCGGTCAGCGCTTCATCCAGATGCTCGAATCTCATCCCTGGTTCGAGGTCGAGTGGCTGGCGGCCTCCGATCGCTCCGCCGGACAGACGTATGGCGATGCCGTGCGCTGGCGCCTCAAGACGCCTATCCCCGATCGCGTGCGCAAGATGAGGGTCTCGAACGCCGCACCCGAAGGTGCGCCACGCGTCATTTTCGCCGCCCTCGATGCCGGCATCGCGCGCGAACTGGAACCTCAGTTTGCTGCTGCCGGTTGTGCCGTGGTCAGCAACTCCAGCGCGTTCCGCATGCAGCAGGATGTTCCGCTGATCATTCCCGAGGTCAATGCTGATCATCTGGCCTTGATCCCACAGCAATGCTGGCGGAAGGATTCGGGCGGCTACATTGTCACTAATCCGAACTGCTCGGCGATCGGCCTGGTGGTCGCGCTGGCTCCCCTGCATCGGAAGTTCGGCATCGAATCGCTGTTTGTCACCACCATGCAAGCGGTCAGCGGCGCGGGCTATCCTGGCGTGGCCTCGCTCGACATTCTCGGCAACGTGATCCCTTACATCGCCAAGGAAGAAGAGAAGATGGAAGAGGAAACACGCAAGCTCCTCGGCCGCCTGGACGGCGATCACGTGCAAGATGCCGGTTTCAGCATGACCGCGCATTGCAATCGCGTCGCGGTAGAAGACGGACACACCGAGTCCGTCTCGGTAAAGCTCAAGCAGAAAGCAGCTGTAGACGAAATCATTGCGGCGTTCAACCAGTTTCGCTCTACTCCCCAAGAGCTTAAGCTGCCGCTGGCTCCCGCCCAGCCGGTTGTTTATGACGAAGCGCCCGATCGTCCGCAGCCGCGTTTTGACGTGGATCGCGGCAAGGGCATGACCGTGAGCGTTGGCCGGTTGCGTCCGTGTGGCGTCCTCGATTACAAGTTCACCGTGCTGTCACACAACACCATTCGCGGCGCGGCGGGCGCGGCCCTGCTCAATGCCGAACTGCTGAAAGTTCAGGGCCTGTTGCCGTGATCGTCATGAAGTTCGGTGGCACGTCGGTCGAAAACGCCGCCGCCATCGATCGCGTAGCCAGCATCGTGAAATCGCGTTTGAGCGAGCAACCCTTCGTTGTGGTTAGCGCCATGGCCAAGGTGACCGACCAATTGCTGGCCATGGCTGCCGCCGCTGGAAATGGCGAGCGCGAGCAGGCCCTCGACATCTCCCGCGGCCTGCGCGAGCGCCACTACCTCACCGCCGGCGAGCTGCTGGGAACGGGCCTGCACACTGAATTGCATACTGAACTGGGCTCCGAGTTTGATTCGCTGGATGAATTACTGCGCGGGATCTCCGCGGTAGGCGAACTCACTCCCCGCACTTCGGACTACGTGGTCTCGTTCGGCGAGCGCCTGTCGAGCATGATCATTACTGCCGCCTTTCTGGCGCGCGACCTTCCGGCGACTCTGGTGGACGCCCGCCAGGTGATCGTTACCGACGCGCAGCACAGCCGCGCCGTGCCCCAGGTGGACGAGATTAACGATCGTCTGCACGACCGGGTAAAACCGCTGATCGGGCAGCAACAGGTGCCGATCATGGGTGGCTTTGTTGGCGCGACGCGCGAAGGGACTACCACCACCATCGGCCGCGGAGGCTCCGATTTTTCCGCGGCGCTGGTGGGAGCTGGCCTGAATGCCGAACGCATCGAGATCTGGACCGACGTCGACGGCATGAAAACGACGGATCCGCGGATCTGTCCCGATGCACGTCGTATCAAGCTCATCAGCTTTGAAGAGGCTGCGGAACTGGCTTATTTCGGCGCCAAGGTACTGCATCCCGCGACTGTGTTGCCGGCGGTCGAGAAAAACATTCCGGTGCTGGTGCTGAACTCACGCAATCCGTCGAATCAGGGCACGCGCATCCTGTCGCACACCCCGCGCTCGCATTCGCTATTCAAAGCCATCGCGGCCAAGACCCGCATCACCGTGGTCGAAATTGTTGCCGCTCGCATGTTGATGGCGCATGGCTTCCTGGCCAAGGTTTTTGAGATTTTTGCCCGCCATCATTGCGCCGTCGACGTTGTGTCGACGTCTGAGGTCAGCATCTCACTGACTGTCGACTCCAATGAAGCGATTCCTCAGATCGCCGCCGACCTGGAAAAGCTGGCCTTCGTGAAGTATTCCGGACGCAAGGCAATCGTATGTCTGGTGGGCGAAAATCTGCGCGACACGCCTGGGGTGGCCGCGCAAATCTTCGAGGCAATTCGTGATATTAATGTGCGCATGATTTCACAGGGCGCGTCGGAGATCAACCTGACCTTTGTCATTGATGAAGCCGATGTTCCCGAAGCCGTGCGTCGACTGCACGCCAAGTTTTTCGCCGAAGTCGATCCCGAGGTGTTCGATTGAGCAAGCACTCGCTAAACCTGATTGTTCTTGGACCGGGCAAAACCGGATTGCTGGTGGCCGAAGTGGCGCGCGAGCGTGGGCACCAGCTGCAGAGCATCGATGCCGACGTGAACCTGAATGCGGCGTGGCTCACATCCGAAAATCTCCGCGAGATAGATGTGGTGATTGATTTCACTGCTCCCGACGCGGTGTTGGCGAATATTGAAGCTTGCATCCGAGCGCGCAAAGCCATGGTAGTCGGAACCACCGGCTGGTACGGCGAAATAGAACGCATTCGCCAGGCGGTCGTGCAGGCAGGAACTGGATTCGTTTTCGGCGCGAATTTTTCTTACGGAGTGAATCTTTTCCTGCAGATCGTGCAGGCCGCGGCACCTGCCTTGACCCACGGTTATGGCGGCCACATCACCGAAATCCATCACATCCACAAGAAAGACGCGCCGTCAGGCACGGCCGCGACCCTGCAGCGTGTCCTGGAACAGGCTGCCGGAGTGCGAGTCGATATTACCTCCGAACGCGAAGGCGAGGTAACGGGTGTGCACACGCTGGAGCTCGATGCCGCGGGCGATCGTATTGTGTTGAGTCACGAGGCCAAGTCTCGGCGGACCTTTGCCGAAGGCGCGATCCTCGCGGCCGAATGGGTCGCCGGCAAAACCGGATTTTACGAGTTCAAGGATATTTTCACTCAGCTGTAAGAATCTTCTTCACCACAGAGACACAGAGGACACGGAGAAGATTATCTTTTCTCGGAAAGAGAAATCTTCGCAGGACATGGTGGAAGGGCACGGCTTTACAGGCTGCCAGCTCGACGTGTTGAAGGGGCGTAGCTTTAGCTACGCCGCAACAGGCACTGTATTTTTGTGATCACGAACCGGCTTCAGCCGGTGAGGGATCCGCTCTACTGCGTTGTTCGGCAGCCTAATTTAACCGCGCCCAAATGATGCGTTCGGAGCGGGCTTATCCTCAGCGGCTAAAGCCGTCCTTCTCGAACCGCAGTGACGGCACGTCTGAAGACGTGCCCTGATACAAAGCGATTTACAAGCACGTTGTTGAATGATTGGCAGGAGAAACTGTATGTCTCCTGGAGCCGAACACGATATCCTGTGTTTATGGATCGTCGAACGTCCGACAGTTTTTCACTGGATGTCGTGGTGATCGGCGCGGGCCCAACCGGGCTGGCGTGCGGCATCGACGCCAAGCGCGCCGGTCTCACCGTTGCCAATATCGACAAGGGTTGTCTGGTTAATTCACTGTTCAACTATCCCAGCAACATGACGTTCTTCACTACGCCGGAGCTGCTGGAGATAGGCGACATTCCCTTTTCCAGCCCCAACCAGAAGCCGACACGGCAAGAAGCTCTGGAGTATTACCGCAAGGTCGCCGAGCACTACCAGCTTGACGTCCGGCAGTACGAGCCGGTGCTGAAGATAGAGGGTAGCGACAATAATTTTGTCGTCCACACCACCAACTTGCATGGTCATAAGCGCGAATATCACGCGCGCAAGTTGATTCTCGCCACCGGTTACTATGACCGGCCTAACTACATGAATATTCCCGGCGAGGAGTTGGCGAAGGTAATGCACTATTACCGCGAGCCGCATCCCTTCTTCGGACTGAACGTGCTGGTGATCGGAGGAAAAAATTCGGCGGCCATTGCGGCGCTGGAGTTGTGGCGTCACGGGGCGCACGTGACCATGGTGCATCGCGGAGCAGGGATCGCCCCTTCGGTGAAGTACTGGATCAAGCCCGACATCGAGAACCGTATCAAGGCCGGACAGGTGAACGCCTACTTCAACACTAAAGTGCGCGAGATCACGCTGGAGCACGTCGTGCTGGACACGCCTGATGGGGAAGTGACGCTGGAGAACGATTACGTGTTCGCCTTGACCGGATACCATCCGGACTTCGAATTTCTCTGTTCCTTGGGCATCAAGCTGAGTGGCGAGGCCGACAAGCGCCCGGTGGTCGATCGGCAAACGCTGGAGAGCAATGTTCCTGGAATTTATCTGGCTGGCGTGATCATCGCCGGAATTCGCACCAGCGAAATCTTCATCGAGAACGGGCGCTTTCACGGCCAGATGATCGCCGCAGACTTGAAGCAGAAGCTGAAGGCGGATGCGGTGACCGCGTAAGTCCGGGTCAACTGGAAATTCACCACGGAGGGCACGGAGGTTCCCTGATCTGATTTGCTCCGTGATCTCCGTGTTCTCCGTGGCGAAATCAACCTACCACGCCGACAAGCTCACGTTATCCAGCCAAATCGAGTACGGATCCTGCCGGTAGTCTCCATCCATCTGGAAAGCGACGTTTACATCATTCCCCTGCCAGCCCTGCTGCGGGTTGTAATACTTGTCGACCGTGCCCACGTTGCCATCCAGCATCACGCTGATGTAGTGCACCTGTCCATTCACCCGCTCGATCTGCCAGGTGAGATGGTGCCACGTATTGGCCGACACGGTGGGACACGGCACCGAGGTCGTCTCCCAGTGTTCGGTCTCGGGATTCCAAATGTCCCAATAACCCGTGTCCTTATAGCTGCACTCGGTGCCCCAGGTGTAGCGCGTGCCTCCCATGCTTTGGTTTACGTCGAACTCCAGCGCTTCGGGCGAATTGGGATCTTGCAGGTGGAAGTAAAGGTCGTAGACAAAGTGGGCGGGCGTACTGTTGGGGCCGAACGATTTCCACCACAGAGCATTCGAGTATTGCGTGGGACCACCGAGAGTGAAGTGCGAGGAACTGCCGCTCAACGACGGCGTTGCTTGCTCAGGAGTCATGCTGGAGGTGGCATTGCCTAGCCCGCTGGCGCAGGGTTTTCCGTTGAGCTCAGCCGTACACCAATCCCAGTTGGGAAGGGTCTGGACGGCGTAGGTGACCTGTGCTCCCTGAGGAACCCCCGGCGGCAGCGCCGGGGAAGGTGCGGGGGCTGGGGTCGGTGTCGGATTCGAGCCGCTCGGCTGCGACCCGCTACCGGAGGCCTGCGTTCCCGAGCCGGACGCTGGGGTGCCGGAGGATCCTGCGGGCTGCGGAGCCGGCGTTTGCAATGGTGGCGGCAGCGCAGATGACGCTGCATTTCCACCACAGCCCGTCAGCCAAAATAAACAGGGGGCGACAAACGCTACAAGAGTCACTGATTTAAGAGGAAGAGAAAACGATGCATGACTGAATTTCGAGGGCAAACAAAACTGCATGCTAACTGAACTCCATATTTTCGGGGAATAGCAGACGAGCGTGGCAAACCTTGCAGCAGGGACAAAGATCAATTATAGGAGCGATGGCGACATCGCGAGTACGCACAACCCCTTAAATACTGGAGAAAATCGCCGTAACCCTATAGCTTCGGGGGCTAGTTCACGCGAACTAAGTGGAGTGTGTTTCAAACACAAACTAGAGCGCGTTTCAAAAACCCTGCTTCGCGGAGTCGAGACTAAAGATAACTGCGAAAGAAATGTCCGAGAGAAATGGTGGAAGGGCACGGCTTTTAGCCGTGCCGAGAGTGCACCATCTGAAGAGGGCTTCAGCCCCGGACAACCGTGGCTGAAAGCCATTCTTGATGGCATTTGATTTCGTCGGGCCTAAAGCCTGGCGCTTCCACCGGCGGTGAGGCATTTCTTTTGCGGTCGTCCATAAAGGCGTGCCTTGCGGAGCTGCATATTCCGCACGCTACAGCTCAGCGCTTCCAGCATAAAATCGCGAATTCTATTGGATGGTGATCTTTTCTCCTCCGAGTTGTTCGGAAATCAGGCGCGAGACCAGTTCCTTCAGGCCTTCGCCAGTTTTGGGAAGGATGAAGTCGCTCTTGTCGTCGGACCAGTCGAGCTTGAAACTGGTGGACAGCGCCGAGATCCAGATCTGCCGCACCGGTGCGTTGGGCGAGATGACGAACTTGCCCGGGGGCTCGTCGAAGCTGATGTGCAGCGCGCCTGCGTTCTCTTCCACTTCGAAATCGGCGTCGCCCTCGGCGGCGTAGAGACTGCGCTTGAGTTGCTCGAGCGATACATCGGCGTGACGGCGGAAGGATTGATCGTCCATGAAGCGATTATAGCTGTCAGTCATCAGCCGTAGTGTGCTGATGGCAGAGGTCTAAACCCGAGCGCCGATGGCTTACGGCCGACAGCTATTTACAGGTGTTGACGCCGCGCTCAATGGCGGTGCCTTCTTCGTAGTCGTTCCAAGTCTCGATCATGAGGAAGGGAAGCGGGCGCTGCTGATCATAGTAGCGGCGGAAGAGGCGAAGCGTGTCGTTGAAGGTTGCACCGCAACGGCCGCTCATTTTGCGGTTCTGGCTCCAGCTTGCCTTGGAGTCGTCGAAACCAGGCCATGCCGCGCCGATCGCGATCTTGTTGGGATAGTCGGCGATCATGGTCTTGTAGAAGTTGTCGAGATACTGCTCGCCCCAATTGCTACCATTGGCTTGCCAACCTTGCTTGCCGGGATTGACCCAAGCATAAAAGCCATCGAAGGCGTCGGCGTATTGCCGGTCGATGTCCTTGAAGATCAGCAGCGGCGGGTTCTCCCAGCCGTTGACCGTCTGCCGCACTTTATTCCAGTCGACGCGGGCTCCCTTGGGAAAGATGAAGATCATCGGTCGCCCTTCATAGTCCAGATACGAGCCGCGCGGCACCACGGCGTGCGGGCCGATATAGCGCTCGTAGGCATACTGCAGATCACCGATTACGGCATCGGTTTCGGCACCGGGCTCGGTGTCGTTCTCGTCGTACATCAGCGCAACCTTGAAATTCTTCTCTGCGGCAACCTGCTGCAGCAAGGTGTAAGACTTGTCTTCGAAGTCGTGATGCTGCCCGTACCAATTCACCACAAACGCCGAGATGCCGAGCTGCTTAGCCTGGTCAATCTGCTTCTCCATGACTACGCGATCCTGCGACGAATAGCCCACGTTGATGTGTCCGGGCTGCCCAAACCAGGGTAGATAGACGGCGAGCATTACTGGATCACCGGAGCCGCCAACAAAGCTGTTGGCCGCAAGCGTGGCGTGGAGATCGCTGCGGTGACAGCCCGCGCACAGGAGCAGGCAGGCGAGGATCACCGGCAACAGGAGCCGGCGAAGATGAACTTGCATGTCGAGCATGGGAAGAGGTGTTTGAGTCAAGAGAATTGGATGTGGGACGCCCGGTTGTCAGTTGCCAATGAGCGGGATGTTCATAAGGATCGGCGGCAGCGGACTCTCTCCATCCATGGCGGCCTTGACCACCGGATTCGAAGAGGAGGAGAAAAGTTGCCGAGCGTTTAGAAGTGATGGCGGAGGTCGGCAAAGCTTTCAACCTGCAAAAGACGGCCATCGCCGGCAGGGGGAAGGACCTCGCCGCGTTCCAGCATCCAGGTATTGTGATGCGGAACGAACACCGCGTGCAGACCGGCCTCGAGAGCCGGGTTGATGTCGGACTTAGGACTGTTGCCAATCATCCAGGTAATGTCGCGCAACAGGCCATATTTTTCGACAACGCTGAGATACGTGGCAGCATCTTTTTCCGCAAGGACCTCGATGGCGGTGAAGTGTTGCTTTAATCCTGAGCGCTCGAACTTGCCGGTTTGTTCAGTGATGTTGCCTTTGGTGACCAGAAAGAGGTGATGGCGCTGCGCCAAATCGGCCAGCGTCTCGGGAACTTCGGGCAGGATCTCCATGGGATGCTCGGCAATGGCATAGGCGAAGCCGCGGATCGTGTCGTGCAGCGCGGGCGTCAACGGCTCGACCGACAGCTGCTCGAAACACTTGACCAGGGCCAGCGCGAAGCTGTCCATACCATAGCCATGCTGGCGAATGTTTTCGCGCTCCACATCGTAGAGCACCTCACGCACCTGGTCGGACGTGTACTCGTGGTGGTTCAGGAATGAGATGAAGTTGGCGATAGCGCGCTCGAAGTACACGTTGTTCTCCCACAGCGTGTCATCAGCGTCGATCAGCAGGTTCTGGCCGGGAGCGGCGCGATGGGGGGCAGGATGCATAGTTTTCTATCTTAAACAGTTTGTACTGGTTTTGCGGATGATGCGAAGTTGAACGAGCCGGTTGCAGTTTCGACATCCGGTCCGGCTGGGGTAAAATCAGCCACAAGGACTCCATGCAGCTGAAACCCGCAATCGCCGCTTGCCTCTCGTTGATTCTGCTATGCGGGTCATCCTTGGCGTCAGGGTGTGAGCTTGTATGCTGCTTGTCGCCCTCGCATCCTGCTCATCAATTGCTTTCCGTTGTTCCTGGCGATCCGGCTGTGAGCCCGGCTGCGTCGGCGGGCGAAGCCGCAGCTTCAGCCATGGTCATGGCTCATTCGCATTGCGGCCATGCCAGGATGACGCAAGGCGGTGGCGCAATTACGCAACATTTCGAGGATGCCGCCAGGTGTGCGACCGCACCCTGCCTGCAGCCGGAGATGTTGTCATCGTCTCTGAGCGTGAAGAATAATGCCCAGATCAAGAGTCAGCACCGGGTGTTGGTCGCGCTGGTCTCAGCGATGCATTCCAGCGGTGACTCTTTTGCTCGCGTCAAACGCAAAGCGGTTCGATCACAGTTCTCCCCTGTCGATCCACTGTCGGTAGCTCTTCGTATCTAACCAACCTCGCCACGCTGTACCTGTTGCTGAAAACTCGACTTGCCGTGCTTTGGAAGTAGCGTAGCTTGAGCCGCGCGGTCCAAGATCCTTTCCGTTCGTTATTCCAAGCCGGCGTCCGGCGATGAAGGATTTGCGCTGCGCTGAAGAGTCTTTCAGCGTACCGCATCCGTTCACGTATTTCTTGCTTCGATGGTGAGTTCTTATGAATAGCAGGCGTTCGTTTCTACATCGCGCACTGGCCGTGGGCGCTGGTGCGTTGTCGCTTTCTCGTCTGGTGAGCGCTGAGCCTCAAGATGGCAGTAGCTCGCAGCGCTCCGCGCAACGTCAAAGCAACCGGCAGTCTGTCGGCGGCCCGCCAGTCAGCGTTATCACGCCGGACATTCCCAAGCTGGCTTACACCATGGATGGCGGCGTGAAAGTGTTTCATCTGGTTGCCGAGCCGGTGAAGCGCGAGCTGATGCCGGGACGCACGATCGACGTTTGGGGATACAACGGCGTATGCCCGGGGCCGACCATTGAGGCCAATCGCGGCGATCGCGTGCGCATCCTTCTCGACAATCACCTGCCCGAGCCGACCACCATGCACTGGCACGGACTGGAGATTCCTATCCAGATGGACGGCATGCCCTATATCAGCCAGAAACCGATCGTGCCTGGAGGCCGTTTCGTTTACGAGTTCACCCTCGACCAGGACGGCACCTTCTTCTATCACTCGCACGGAGCCATGCAGGAGATGATGGGCATGATTGGAATGTTCATCCTGCATCCCCGGCAGGAATATGCGCCGCACGTCGATCACGATTTCGGCGTGGTGCTGCAGGAGTGGGCTCTGCTGCCCAATAACTCTATCCCCAACACTGCGAGCATGGAGTTCAACTGGCTGACCCTGGACGGCAAGGTGGGGCCGGCAACTACGCCGCTGGTGGTGCGCCAGGGCAATCGAGTCCGCATTCGCATGGTGAATATGGGGATGGACCATCACCCGATTCACCTGCATGGACACACCTTTGTTGTCACCGGAAGCGAGGCTGGTCGCCAGCCGGAGTCGACGTGGGGTCCGGGAAACACTGTGCTGGTGGGAGTGGCGCAGGCTCGCGATATTGAGTTCGTTGCCAACAATCCCGGCGACTGGATGATTCACTGCCACCTGCCGCACCACATGATGAACAGCATGATGGACCTGCTGAGCGACCGGGCGGTCTCAACTACCCCGTTGTCGCAGAAGCAAGTCGGAGAGCAAATGGATCTGACGATGTCGCAGGATCAGTCGATGGAGATGACTCCTGACGCGGCGACGCCGATCGCTCCCGATGCCGGGGAAGTTCCCGGATTTCCGCAGGACGGGCTGATGGAGATGACGATGGATCAGGCAGCCGGCAAGGCTCCAGAGTTCATGGAGCTTCCGCCCGGCTGGTCAGCCGGCATGCAAGGGATGATGACGCTGCTGCGCATTATGCCGCCCGAGCAGTATGACCGTTACCTGGCGGCCAAGAGCTATCACAATGTGGGAGAAGACCGATGAGGACTCCGCATGTGATTCCAGCCGCGCTCGCTTTTCTCCTGCTTCTCTCGCTCGCCGCTTCGGGACAGCAGAGCCTGCCCGACAGGTCCCAGACCAATCCGCCGGCGCGCTCCAATTCTGGAGATATGCCGGGGATGCCGATGCCCACGTCACCTGAGCCGCCGCCCAGTGCTTTGCCGGCGATCGGCGGGTCAACGGAGCCGGGCAACGGTCCGGTCTATCGGCTGGCCGACTTGGAGGCAAAGGCCTTACAACGAAATCCCACAATGTCTGAGTCGCAAGCCAACGTGCATTCCGCCCAAGCACTTCGGCAACAAGCCGGTCTTTGGCCAAATCCCACAGTGGGGTACCTGGGGGATGAGATCGCCGGCGGCATAGGGGTAAATGGCGGCCGGCAGGGAGGTTTCATTGAGCAGACCATCGTTTTGGGGCGCAAGCTCTACCTGGCCCAACAGGTCGCAGGCTCGGAGGAGAAGATTGCCGAGTTGCAGAAAGAAGAGCAGCGTTACCGAATACAGAACGCGGTGCGGTCGGCCTATTTCCAGACGTTGGCGGCGCAGGAGCTGGTCGCGCTCGCCGAACGATACGTAAAGCTCTCGACCGATGCGCTGGAGACGGCGCAGCGCCTGCGCAATATCGGTGCGCGCGACGAGTCCGAAGTCGCCATGGCCGAAATCGAGGTGGAGCGAGCTAAGGTTGCGGTCGATATTCAACGAACCCATCTGCAGCAGGAATGGGAAACCCTGCGCAGCGTGATTGGCGATCCGTCGCTGCCCGCCGGACAGCTGGCAGAAAAACTTGACGCCGAGCTTCCTCGGCTAGACAGTCAGCAGTTGGTAAATGCATTGCTCACCGACAGTCCAGCAATCAAAATGGCGAAAGAAAACGTTACGCGGTCGGAAGCGTCGGCGCTGGCAGCGCGACGTCAGCCGGTGCCCGACCTGCACGTCAGAGCGGGTCTGGAACAAAACCTGGAGACCAACGATCTGACGGGCAAGCCGTACGGGCTGGAAGGATTCGCAGAGGTGCGAATAGAGCTGCCAATCTTCAATCGCAATCAGGGCAATGTGGCGGCGGCCCGTGCCGAGTCAGAGCGGGCGTTGGCAGAAACCCGGCGGGTGGAGTTGCAACTCCGGCAGCTGGCAGCGATTGCGGTGGAGCGGTATCAGTCGGCGCAGGCAACCGTCGACAGCTATCAGAAAGAGATTCTGCCACGCACCCAGCGGCTTTATGATATGCAACTCAAGGCTTGGGGCAGGATGGCGCTGTCGTATCCTCAGGTTCTGCTGGCGCAACAAAGCCTGTTCACCGCGCAGGCGGAGTATATCCATGCGCTAGAGAGTCTTCGAACCAGCTCGGTAGCTCTCAGCGGGTTCTTGTTGACCAACGGCCTGGCAGCGCCAGCCAAATGATCAGGGTCGCAGGACGGACCGACTGCCTGCCCGAAAAGCAGCTTTTGCGTAGACACGGCTGAGTGGGCCGTTAGCTATTCTGCTGCGAAGCAGCTTCGATTTCATGGGCCGCCTTCGTTCCCGAGGCGATTGCGCCCTGCATCCATCCCGGCCAGGGAGAAGCGTGTTCGCCCGCGAACCAGATCCTTCCTTCGCGGCGGCAGATGTCCGCGTACAGGTTCTGCTGACCGGGGTGATACACGACGTAAGCCCCGCGCTGCCAGGGGTCGTTCGCCCAGGACTTCACCACCACGGTTTCCAGGTGCGGGCGCAGACCAGGATGCACCTGGTCCATGTCGGCGATCACCTGCTCCATTTGCTGTGCCTCGCTTAGCTGGTCGAGCCCCTGGGCGTAGCTCTCGTACGCGTAGGCTTGCAGCAGGCCGCGCTTGCCCGGCTTGCCGTAGGTTGGATGCCACACCTCGAAGTCCTTGTCCGAGGTTCCGAAGCCGTTTAGCCCGTCCGCCTGCCAATAGCGGCTGTTGACCTGGAAGGTGGTCCGCACCACCGCACCGTAAACCAAGGTGTCGATGGCGTGGCGCTTTGCCGGCGACCACTCCGGCGTCACCGCGATTTGCCTGAGCACGCCGAAGGGAATAGTACAGACGACAGCGTCGGCATCGATATGATCCTGCAAACCGGATTGGCTATAGGTGATGTGAACCGCGTTAGGATCGTGCTGGATGTGTTCGACCGCACATCCATAGCGAATCTGCTCGCTCAGTCTGGCGGCGAAGGCTCGCGGAAGCTGGTCATTGCCGCCCTTGATCTTTGCCAGCGACGCGGTGTGGTGACTGTTGGCATCGCGCATGAAGTCGAGCGCGGCATCGTCTTCGAAACCGAGCACCATGTAGTGAATCGCGTCGTCGGATGCGCCCTGTTGCCGCAGGAAATCGGCCATGCTGATGTTGCCAAGCTGCACAATCTCCGCCGGCCAGTCCTCGCGAATGCCGTCGCCGATCTTGCGCGTGGTCGCGCCATAATAGTGCTCGTCGAAGTTTTCCAGCCCAATCTGCCTCTCCTTCGGCGTCAGATCCAGTGGCACCTGCGACATGTCAACCGGCTTCCCCGCAGCCAGGAACACGCGCTTGCCCTTCAGCAGGGCAACTTGTGCCAGTTCGTGCGGGAAGAACGGCTCCAGCTGCAGTCCGAAGTAGTTCACCCACTCCAGCGTGATGCTGTGCGTATTGGGGATTCGTCCTGCGCCCGCTTCGGCATAGAGATCGTCCGAGAGCCCCTCGCGGATGGTATGGACACGCCCGCCGGGATGAAGCTGCGCCTCCAGGATGACCACCTCGTGCCCTGACTGCTTGAGCTGCCAACCAGCCGAGAGCCCTGCCAGGCCAGCGCCCAGGATGACGACACGGCGGGAGCTGCCGGTTCGCGGCGCGGGCTGTTGTGGCATTGCCCAGGCTGGAAGTTTCGAGACACATAGACTGCCGACTGCCAGTCCTGACAGCTTCAGGAAATCTCTGCGATGGATGGACATGTGGCGGGTATTCTACTTCGCTGCCCGCTGTGCGCAAAGCGAAGAAAGGTCACTTGGGATGGGGCTTGGCTTGTCCAAAACTGGACGGGCAGTCTGGCCGCCGAACAGTGTTCTGCCAGAGATGAATTCCTAAGTCGCTGATTCGGCGAAGAGTCAGGTTGGCCGACATTTTGCGATACCATCGTCGGGTTCACGGCTTATTCGTCCGAATCACCAGGAGCGGCAGTGTTCGGAGATCTGCGTTACGCGCTGCGGCAGCTGAAGCAGGCACCCGGGTTCGCGATCGTGGCTATCGTCACGCTTGCGCTCGGCGTGGGGGCCAACACGGCGATTTTCAGCGTGGTGAAGGCGGTGCTTCTCAACCAACTGCCTTATCGCGATCCCGGCCGCCTGGTAAAGATCTCCACCGCGTCTCCGGAGACGCCGCTGCCCGAAACCATCGACTTCACCACCACGCACGACTTGCGCGAGCGCAGTAGGTCATTTCAGAGCATGTCGTTGTTTCGCGACGGCGCAGCCGCGATGGTGGAGCAGGGCCGTCCCGAGTTACTCGACGGGCTTCGGGTCGGCTACGACTACTTCGACACCTTGGGCGTGAAGATGGATTTGGGTCGTGCTTTTCTTGCTGACGAGGATCATCCCGAAACACGTTACGAAGCCGTCCTCTCGCATGGCTTGTGGCTGCGCCGTTTCGGCGGCGATCCGTCGATTGTGGGCCGGACCGTTCGCCTGAGCGATCGCTCCTACAAGATCGTTGGTGTGCTGCCCGAAAGTTTTCGTCCCATCTTGCGCTCCGACCGCTCCGTCGTGCCCGAGATCTACATGCCGTTGGGATATGACCTCAAGCTACCCATGGCTTGCCGTGGCTGCCAGCATCTGCAGCTCATCGGCCGATTGAAGCAGGGCGTCTCCGCGGATCAGGCTAAAGCGGAGTTGAACACCATTCTGCGCGAAATCAAGCGCGAACATCCCCAAGACTACGACCAGCGCGACGTCGTCGCCCTGATGCCCCTGCGCGATTACGTCGTCGGGCGTGTGCAGACCGCGCTCTGGATATTGCTGGGTGCAGTCGTCATGGTGCTGCTGATCGCCTGTGCCAATGTGGCCCACCTGGCGCTGGCTCGGGCAACCAGCCGCAGCAAGGAGATGGCGTTGCGCGCCGCTCTAGGCGCTGGACGGGCCACGCTGGCCCGGCAACTGCTTTCGGAAAGCTTGCTGCTGGCGCTGATCGGCGGGCTTGCCGGCATTTTGCTGGCAGCATGGGGCACCGGCGCGCTGGCCAGTCTCGGACCGAAAGAACTGCCTCGCGCGCAGGAGATCCGAATCGATCTGCCCGTTTTGCTGTTCGCGCTTGGCGCCAGCATCTTTACCGGGCTGCTGTTCGGAGTCGTGCCGGCGCTGCGCAGCTCGCAAGTTGATCCCAACGAGGCCTTGAAGGATTTGGGCAGAACCACGGAGGGCCGGTCGCGTCATGGCTATCGGAGTGTGCTCGTCACCGTCGAGATGGCTTTGGCGTTCGTGCTGGTGATGGGTGCAGGACTCCTGGGCAAGAGCCTGCTGCGATTGTTGAATGTCGATCCTGGCTACGATCCACACAACGTGCTGACGGCCGGCGTCTACGTTTACGGAGACCGCTACCAGAAGCCGGAGTCCGAACTGAATCTCTACGAGCAGGCCATGCAGCGCCTGCGTTCGACGCCCGGCATCGATAGCGTCGCTATGGTCAGCACGTTGCCACTGGCTAGCTTCGACCGCCGGGGATTCCACATCCAGGACCGTCCTTTGGCTAATGAGTCGGAGGCGCCATCAGTGGATGCGTATGCGGTTTCGGCGGATTACTTTCGCGTGATGAGGATTCCGTTGAAACGCGGACGACTTTTCACCACCGCCGACGGGATGCACGCGGCGAAAGTTGCTGTCATTAGCGAGCCCTGCGCGCGCACTGTGTTTCCCAACGAAGATCCTATCGGCAAGCACATTCAGCTGGGTGGCCGGCACGACGATAAGGAATGGTCGACGATTGTCGGCATCGTGGGCGATGTGCGCCAGTATGCCTTTGACCGGCCTTCCGTCATGGAAGCCTATGTTGTGCAGGCGCAGAACATGGATTACGGATTTAACCTCGTGGTTCGTACCAACGGCGACCCGCGGCGATTTGAGCAGACCGCGCGAGAGGCATTTCTTTCGGTCGACAATACCCAGCCGATCTATCAGGTGCGTCCACTGGAAGACTACGTTGCTGAGTCGCAAGCGGCGCGCCGCTTTACCCTGATGCTGCTGGGATTGTTTGGCGGCTTAGCTCTGGTGCTGGCGGCCGTTGGAATTTATGGTGTGATTTCCTACGCAATGAGCTTGCGAACCCGCGAGCTCGGCATTCGCATGGCCCTGGGGGCGGCCCGCAAGGATGTCTTGGGAATGGTACTGCGCCAGGGTTTGGCTTTGGTCGGCACCGGGCTCGCCGTCGGTTTCGCCGCTTCTGTCGTATTGACGCGATTCTTGACGTCGCTGCTCTTCCAGGTACGTCCCATCGACCTGGCAACCTCGCTCGTCGTCACACTGACGCTGGCCGCCGTGGCATTGCTGGCCAATTACCTTCCCGCGCGCAAGGCTTCGCAAGTGGATCCCATCGTTGCTTTACGATGCGAGTGAGGTGTTAAACACAGCTCTCGACGACCGATTCCTGATTACGGAGTGGATAACGGTCGAGTACTCGGCTACGATAATCAGTCACCCCTATCATCATCGTCACTTTATCGGTCGAGTCGGAAACATCGAATTTGGAGGGTAGAGGAGTTGCTACTTCTCTTTCAGCGGGAGATTGACGCGCTCCGGAGGAAGAGGATGAAAAACCCTAAGGTACGTATCGCCGCCGATGGTGTTAAGGGATACCTCGACTGGGCGCGATCGCGGGCGCGTAAACTCGACCGAGGAGAGGGATTGCCACCTTCTCTCATCATCTCCTTCGAAGATCCTAGCGACATGATGCGAGTGCTTTCCGTCGAGCGCATTCGTCTCCTGCGTCTTGCCAAACAGAAGCCAATGGCTGTGTCTGAACTGGCGGGCGGATTGAAACGTGACACCCGCGCGGTGAGTCGCGATGTGGATATGTTGGAAGAATTCGGCTTCTTGCAAAGCTCTTATGAGACAAACCCGGGACACGGGAAGCGGCGAGTCGTTCATCCTCGCGCGAGCCGGTATCAGTTAGAAGCTGCAATCTAAAAGTATTGTCAGCGACAGAAGTCTGCAACGCTGCGCCATAGCGGTGCCGGATGAGTAAAAACAAAGGGGAGCGTCGTCGCTCCCCTTCTTCGCTGCGCTGTTTGATCTCGATCAGTTGCTATAGAGCAGCACGCCCTCGGTCTTCTCTTCGCCTACGGGGCGATAGAAGAGCTGGTCCTTGTCAAGGTAGACCTCGATGAAGGCCGGCCGCTGCTCGAAAGTGCCCTGGATGAGCGCCTCCGACAACGGGTCTTCGATGTACTTCTGCAGAGCGCGCCGCAACGGACGAGCGCCATAAGTGCGATCCACGACAGTTTTGTCGAGAATCCACTTGCGCGCTTCTTCCGTTACCGTGACCGTGATGGAGCGCTGCGCCAGGTTCGTGTTCAAATGTTGCACCATCAGTTCCACGATCTGGATCAGGTCGACTTCGGTCAGCGCGTTGAAGATGATGACCTCATCAAGCCGGTTGAGGAACTCGGGGTTGAAGGTTCGCTTCACCTCGTTGCGCACCATGTCCTCGACCTTGGTTGACGTGTTCTCGTCCAGCTCAGACTGGAAGCCCATGACCGGTGCGCTTCTGCAAGTGCCGCGCGCCGATGTTCGAGGTCATGATGATGATGGCGTTCTTGAAGTCCACCGTGTTGCCCAGACCATCGGTGAGCTGGCCGTCTTCAAACACCTGCAACAGGATGTTGAACAGGTCGGGATGCGCCTTCTCCACTTCGTCCAGCAGCACGACGGAGTAGGGCGCGCGCTTGACGCGCTCGGTCAACTGGCCGCCCTCTTCGTAGCCCACATATCCCGGAGGCGAACCAATCAGCTTCGACACCGAGTGCTTCTCCATGAACTCCGACATATCGAAGCGCACCAGCGATTTCTCGCTGCCGAACATGAACTGCGCCAGGGTGCGAGCGACTTCAGTCTTGCCGACGCCGGTGGGGCCGAGGAAGAGGAACGAACCGATGGGCCGGTTGGGGCTCTTCAAGCCGGCGCGCGAGCGGCGAATGGCACGGGCCAGCGCCGAGATGGCGCGGTCCTGCGAGATCACCCGCTTGTGCAGCTCTTCTTCAATGCGCAGCAGCTTCTGGCTCTCTTCTTCCTTGATGGACGCGATGGGAACGCCGGTCCAACGCGAGACTACGTCTTCGATGTCCTCGCGGCCGACCACGCCAGTCGAGGACTCATCGAGATGATATTTTTCGCGCAGGGCGCGCAGGTTCTCGCGCTCTTTGCGCTCCTCGTCGGAGTAGAAACGGGCTTTCTCGAATTCATGGTTCGCGATCGCGTTTTCCATGCGATGCACGATGAACTTGATCCGCTTCTGCACCTCGGTGATGTCCTCGGGCAGGGACGTCTGGCGAAGCTTGACGCGCGCGCCCGCTTCGTCGACCAGATCGATCGCCTTGTCGGGCAGGAAGCGATCTGGCAGATAGCGGTTGGAGTGCGAAACCGAGAACGTGATGGCGTCGTCGGTGTAGCTGACGGCGTGAAATTTCTCGTAGCGCTCCTTGATGCCGAACAGAATCTTGACCGCGTCGGCCTCGCTCGGCGGTGGAACTTTCACCGCCTGGAAGCGGCGCTCCAGCGAGCGGTCTTTCTCGATCGACTTGCGATACTCGCCCGGCGTGGTGGCGCCGATGCACTGAATTTCGCCACGCGACAATGCCGGCTTCAGGATGTTGGCCGCGTCGAGCGAACCTTCTGCCGATCCCGCGCCGACCAGGGTGTGCAGCTCATCAATAAAGATGATGGAGTTTTGCGACTCCATCAATTCTTTCATGATGGTCTTCAGCCGCTCTTCAAACTGGCCGCGATACTTGGTGCCGGCGACGATGAGCGACAGATCGAGCGCCAGAATGCGCTTGTCCGCCAGGAACGACGGCACTTCGCCGTCAGCGATGCGCTGCGCCAGACCTTCGACGATGGCGGTCTTGCCAACACCAGGCTCGCCGATCAGCACTGGATTGTTCTTGGTGCGGCGGCACAGAATCTGGATGACGCGTTCGAGCTCGCCGTCACGACCGACCAGAGGATCGAGTTGGTTGTCCATCGCGGCTTGAGTCAGATCGCGAGAAAACTCGGACAACAGCGACGATTCGCGAGAGCGCTGTGAAGGTTGCGCCTTCTCTTGCGAGGTGCGGGCCAGTTCCTCGCGGATGGTGGACAGGCGCAAGCCGCGCTCGTGCAGAATTTCAGCAGCGAAGCATTTCTCTTCGCGTAACAGCCCCAGCAACAGATGCTCGGTACCGATGTGCTTGTGCGACAGCCTCTCAGCCTCCTCGGCCGCGTAAGCCAGCACCCGCTTGCACTCGTTGCTCAGGGGCAGGTCCACGGAAGTGGAGACCTTCTCCCGAATGGTGGTGTGTCCCTCAATCTGTTTCCGGATGGACTCGACCGAAGCATGGGACCGAAGGAACCGATTTGTGAGCGCCTTGTCCTCGCGCAAGAGACCAAGCAGCAAGTGCTCCGTCTCGATGTACGGAGAACCGAACTGACTGGCTTCGTAGCGCGCGAAGAAAATTACGCGCCGGGCCTTTTCCGTGTACCGTTCAAACATGGAACCTCTCCAAGAACTTTAGGGGAATTGTTTTTCCCGATAAAGTTCCATCTCCTGACTCTCCCCAACCGCACCGGTCCTCAGAGCAAGTAACTGGGACCAATCATCAGGGCCGCATAGGCCCCGTACTACTACAAACACGACTTCGAGCCGCACGTTGCTCATGCTGACAACGACTGCGGAGACACCTCGACCAGCCGGCCGCGTTCCAGACGCAGAACCCGGTCGCACTGCCGCGCAAACCCAAGATTGTGAGTAACGATGAGCGAGGTTAGACGATAGTCGCAATGTAACCTGGCGATCAAGTTAAAAACCGCTTCCGCTGTCCGGTTGTCGAGGTCCCCTGTCGGCTCATCAGCCATCAGGATCTTGGGTCTGGTGATCAGCGCCCGGGCCAGCGCTACCCGCTGCTGCTCCCCACCAGACAACTCGCCGGACCGATGACTGGCACGGTCCGCTAAACCTACCTCCTGCAACCAGTGCAGGCCCTGTTGCTCCGCCTCGCGCTTGCCAGTGCCGCGCATCAGCAAGGGCATGGCCACGTTTTCCAGCGCGCTGAACTCGGGCAACAAATAATGAAACTGCCAGACAAACCCAAGCTCGCGGCTGCGGAATTCGGCTGCACCTTCCTCGGAAAGCTCCCCCAAATCGAGTTGGGCGAAGTATACGTCACCTTGCGAAGCCCTATCAAGCACTCCGAGTATGTGCAGGAGGGTACTCTTTCCGGTACCTGACTCGCCGACGATGGCCAGTCTCTCGCCGGTCTGCACCTGCAAGCACAAATTCTCAAAGAGCACCAGATCCGAATTGCCCGAGCGAAAGACCTTCTTCAAATTTACCGCTCGTAACAGCACGTCTTGACCAGTTGGATGCAGGAGCGCTCCCGCGCGTTACAAATTCCGGCCAACACCTTGTAACCAAGCCTTTTTCGGGAATCGGTTACAAGCCTCGGCCTAAGAGAATTAGAACATGTCTTGGGCTGGAAGTCAGCGAATTCTATTACGGGACTCATAACCAGCTTGAGGTGACAACCAGACTTGCGGTGCCGGGATTTTTTGTGCTTGCCAGGCTGCTCATCGCTAGTCGCCACGCGCCGACTGAAATGACACAACCGTCAGGCTAGGAAAAGCGGCCCGATAAAGCTTACCGTCAAGCGTAAGCAGGCGGTATCCAAATCGCAATGCGTGTGCGCCGATCAAGAACTCAGCCAGAATTCGCCGAGGCCCGGGATCACGCCGTCTGCGCCGCCGTGCCGCATAGTTCCTAAAGGCCTTACCTGCAGTACGCCAAACAGCTTCGTCCAGCATCCATTCGACCTGTATACCGGTATCTTGGAAGAAGGAGTTTAGAAAAGTCTCGTCTCGTCCGGGGGCAGCCAGTAGCTCGGCGAAGACTGGGCCTGAGATGACCAAGGACCCGCGGGCAAGTGCTGCCTCGAGTGCCGATTGAGCCCCCGCGCTTAAGGCTACGTCCACTTTCCAGAGGGCAACAATGACATTGGTGTCGATTGCCGTCGTCATCGCCCGCGCAATTCTCTAAGCCAAGTTGCAATTCCTTTCCTGCCGGGCGGAATCCCCGGAGTTCCGATTCCGCGATATTTCGCAAACGGGCTCTCGGTTCTCACGGGGCGAACTCGCATGCCCTTTTCATCGCCTTCAAACAGCAGGCGGTCGCCGGCGCTTACTCCGAGCACTCGGCGAACGTCGCGAGGCAGAGTAATTTGCCCCTTGCTGGTGATCCTTGCGTGTTTCTGCACGGTAGTACCCATATTCCTTACTTTGTATCAAATTTCCTTACTTTTCAATATATGTAAAAGACGGAGGAGGAGTTCAGCATCGAGGGGCGCCGCGAGCGCCTCCGCTACTTTACTCGTACCGCAGCGCCTCGGCCGGAAGCACGCCTGCGGCGGACCACGAAGGATACAGAGTTGCGATGAACGACACGCCAATGGCGACCAGTGCCACCAGCAAGCCGTCGATCGGCCGCGGCGCGAAGGGCACGTAGTCGATGGAGTACACCTCGGCGGAGAGCGCGAACAGATGATAGTGGCCGCCCGCCCACGACAGGGCGAAGCCGGCGATCAGCCCCAGCACCGTGCCGATCACGCCGATCAGCAGTCCCTGATAGATAAAGATGCGCCGAATCTGCCGCCGCTTGGCCCCCATCGAGACCAGCACCGCGATGTCTCTGGTCTTTTCCATTACCATCATAATGAGTGAGATGAGGATATTGAGCGCGGCTACAAAGACGATAAGGCCGATGGTGATAAAGGTAACGATGCGTTCCAGTCGCAAAGCGTGAAACAGGGCGCGGTTTTGCTCCATCCAGTTGGTCGACATGAAGCCCTTGCCCGCCTCGGCTTCCAGTTTCTGGCCGATCACCCCCGCTTGGTAGATGTCATCTACTTTGAACTCGAGCACGGAAACCACGTCGGTGAGGTCGAACAGTCGCTGCGCATCGGACAGGCGAATGAACGCCCAGGTGTTGTCGTAGTCGAAGAAGCCGGAGGCGAAGATGCCGGTTACCTTAAAACGCTTGTATTTGGGAACGATGCCGAACGGAGTCAGCTCGCCTTGCGGACTGGTAACGGTGACCACCGAGCCCACGCTGGCGCCTAATTCGTCGGCCAGATCTTTGCCCAGAATGATGGGGGGCAGGGACGCGGGAGTGGCAGCGGCCAATTCGGACTGGTCGTCGCTGGTGCTAGTGGTGGCCGAAGGTGCGGCCGGGCTTCCGTCAAGCGACGCCGCCGAGCCTTGCTTAACCGAATCAAGGATAGCGCTGACCCTGCGCTCGTCCTGGGGAATGATGCCCTTCAGCACCGCCCCTTGCGCTCGTGCTCCACGCGATATCAAAACCTGCTCGTAGATCGCGGGCGCTCCCGCCACGACGTGAGGCTGCTTGTCGAGCCGCGAGAGCAGTTGCTCCCAATTGCGTATGCCATCGCTGGCAACTCGCAGCAAGTTAATGTGCGAGGTCGAGCCCAGCAGCCGGTCTTGCAAGTCCTGGCGAAAGCCGTTGTTGATGGCCAGCGCGATGATGAGCGAGGCCACTCCTGCTGCCACTCCGACGATGGAGATGATGGTAATGACCCCGATCACGGCCTGGCGCCGCTTGGCCCGCAAGTAACGCGCTGCTACGAAGAGTTCGAATTGCATGCGGAAGAGCTCAGCGAAAGCTCATTGTAGCGAAAAGGGCGGATTGATCAGCGTCGGAATCGCGGAATAACTGCCGGGACTTGCCGTTGATAGGCACGATAGCTCTCGCCGAAACGAGATTCGAGCTCGCGATCTTCGATTCCGATCATCACGAACCCGGTGATGATGGCGAATGCGGCCAATGCGTACAACGCGATCAGTCCTGTCCCGAGACACCAGCCGAAGATTTCGCACAAGTGTCCAAGGTAAATCGGATGCCGCACACGCGAGCGGATGCCGCTGGTTACCAGTTGCTGGCGATGGCGATTCGGCTCCAGTTCGGCCAGACCGGAAACTTGCACGCGATCGAAGCTCTTGAACGCTGCCGAGTAGATGCGAAAGCCGGTGACAAAGAGGATGGCTGCCGGCGCCCAGGCAAACCAGTTCGCGTAGAAATGAGCCCAGCGAAACGGCCAGAGGATGAGAAAGGTGACGGTGATGAAGAATCCCCAGACGGGCAGGATGAGAGCGTAGGCGCGACGGCCGCGCTGGCGCCATCGCTCGATAAAAGGATGTACCACCAGCCAGAACAGCGGAATGGTGCCGTAGACCGAGCAGGCCAACATGGCTAGTAGGTCGATGAGGGAGCGGAGAGTCATGGGAAATCAGGGAAACGGGAACTCGCCGAACACCCGCTATTAGAGGTCCTTCGACTCCGGCGTCGGAAACAGACGCCTGCGCTCAGGATGACAGTTGTTGAAGAAGGGCAAACCTGCACCTTCAAAACAACGATCGCGGTTTACGCGGCAAGCATTTAGAAATCATCGACCCGCCGGCACATTCACCGTCACCTTGCCGATACCCATGTTCTCGAAGCGGTCATACACGCGGACCACAATGGTGTGTTCTCCGGGGGAACTGCTGGCGGTCGAGTCGTGCTTTTCCGTGTCCACTTTGCCGGAGGCCTCCGTGGCCGGGATTGGGACTTTGAAGTCATAGCTTTCCGTCTTCGAGTCCGAAATCTGCCCTACCGGTTCGACCAGTTGCCAGTCGTCAGCGTCGATGGAATATTCGGCGTGGCTGATGGGCGAGAAGCTATCGATGGCGCGCAAGGTCACGTGAATCAGGTTGCCTTCGACCTTCGCACTCAAGCCTTCGATTCGCGGCGGCGTGTTGTCGACCTCGAAGCGCGGGCTCACGGCCTCGCCGGTCAGAGCGTCCTCGGCGGACCGCGACGGCGAATCGGAAGCGACCACGCGAATGGTATAGCCGCCGTCGGGGAACAGATCGGAATCGAGATTCACGAAACGCTCGTCCACGCCTTCACGCAGCAGCTTCCAGCGGGTCTCGCCATCGCCACGGTAGTAGACGTCGTAGATCAGCGTGTCATCATTGTCGTCGTGCGCCTTCCACTTCACGGCGATGGAATCTTTGTCCTTAATACTGGGAAGAGGCATTTCGTAGCCTGTGGTCGCCGAGCTTTCCGGCTCGCTGTGCGTTCCAGAGGGAACGCGGGAGCCGACCATGACGATGACGTCCTCAACTTCAGGCGCCACATTCTTCGGCATGTAGTTAATGAGGACGCTGTCGATCACGGGCATAGAACTGCCGGGCTGTAGCACCGCTTTCCACTGGATAAATCGCGCCGACGGAGCATCGACGGGCAGGTCTTTCTGCAAATCGACTTTCTTCCACGCACTCCAGTTGCGGTCAGGATTGTCGACATTGCCGCTGCGCGCGAACAGTGCAAAGTTGCCGCTACCGCGCACCTCGACGCGTCCCCAGCGGGAGAAGTTCTTGGCGTCAAAGACATCGCTCTCATAGGTGCCTTCGCTGACCGCATCGGGGCCGAGGAGAAAGACCTTGCCCAGATTGCTGGTGGCGGCGTAGAGGCCGCCTTTCGGCGCGGGAGCGAAGGCCGTGACTTGGTTGGCGCTGGCTTCCACCAAATCGGTGTACTGATTGCCCAGGATGACGTAGATGCGTCCGCGATTTCCGGTGCCGGCCAGCAAGCGCCCTTCATGGTCGAAGACCAGCGCATAGACCAGATCTTCGTGCGACGACCAGATGGTCTTCGGCGAGCCGTCCGGGGCTAGCCGGTAAACCTCCGAGCCGCCGACATTGGTGACATTGGGGTAGGGAATTACCGTGACGCTCGACGTGGTCGCCGCTGCCGATGAGCTTGGAGGACTGGTGGGCGCGAGCGGCGGAGCGGTAACCACGGTACCGATGGTCGGTACTGCGGTTAGGCTCGGCGGCGGTGTTGCACCACGCTTCTCACCGGCTCCCGCGGCGTAGATGTTTCCCTGGCGATCCACGGTCAGCGCAGTGATCTCTTTCTTGGGTGCGCTGTACAGCACGAAGCCTTCACCCTGGGGGGAGATGCGATAGATCAGGCCACTGCCGTCGGTGCCGGCGATGAGGTTGCCCTGATTGTCGAACGCCAGGGCGCGAATCTGCGCCTCATCGCTCTTGAAGAAGAGGCTGCCGTTGCCGCTGCGATCAACCCGAAAGATCTCGCCCCGATCCCCGGTGCCGATGTAAAGCTGCCCTTGGCGATCGAGAGCAAGAGCCCAGATGTACTTCGTCTTGGGATCGAAGACGATGCTGGCGCTATAGCTGGAATCGACCGCGACCGAGGAAGGCGGGTTCTCGCCCGTCGGACCGGGCTTGGCGCCTTCTTGCGCGGCGGCGACTTCGGCAGTGGTGTGTCCCTCGGGAGTCTTGCCCGGAGCTGGGCCGCCATGGACGATCTTGTAGACCTTGCCGTCGGGAGAAGTAGCAGCGTAGATGGCGCCGGAATTGTTGTCGACCACGAGCGCCTGCACCTGCAACTCTTGCGGCGCAAAAATGATGCGAGCTTTACCGTCGGGAGTGAGCTTGTAGACGCGGGCCGGCGATCCGGCAGCAGCGTAGGCATTGCCCTGAGCGTCAGATGCCAGGTCCCACAGAAAAGTCGAGGGCGAGGTATAGAGCGCCGTGAACGACGGGGCCAGGGTCAGATTGCCTTGGCTGTTGATGGCGATGCCGTGCGCCGTGCCCTTCTCGAAATCGTCGTACTTGGTTTGTTCCCAGGTGCGCGTGGCTTGCGCCCAGCAAATTGCAGCCAGCAAAGGGCACAAGAGCGCCAGTCGAAGAGCTTTCATCATGTTCCTGATTCGGCCGATTGGCAGGGGATAAGAAGAGCCTACCACAGGGCGGGATTCACTGGCCGACGCATGCTCGCAAGCACAATAGGAGGATTCCCACCCTTTCGCTATCGCGACCTGGGTGGGAACAGGGAAGTAGTAAGAATCACTTCGCCGGGCTGACCATGACCACCTGCTGATCCACCTGCGAGTATTTGACACTGCCGGCGCTTAGGCTGGAAGGCGTTACCAGCATGAACTCGCCAAACTGGTCGTAGTCGGTGCTCGAAGAGTCAACGATCTGGTAGACAGCCGTGATGGTGTGACTGCCCAAATCGTTGAAGGCGTCGAGGAACTGATAGCCATCTCCGCCGATCCGTACGATTCGCCAGCTGCGACGGGTCGCTGATCCCGTAAGCGTTGCCCTCGCTGCCACCGTATTGAATGCTGATGCTGACGGTGCCGGCGATGAGCAGATTCGAGTCGGCTTGCATGTCGTAGAGCGGGCCGACCACCGTGTGGCCGACCGGCGCGGGACCGTAATCGAGCTGCATGTCGCTCCAACTAACGTCAAGATTTCCAGGCTCAAGAACGTTGCCGATATTCAAGGCGACAGTCTGGCCCATGTTTAGGGGGCCGGCGCCCGCCACCGGAATCATTCTCCGCGGATCGGGAACCATACCCATCTTCTTCTGGATTTCCTGCTTGGCTTGTTTGGTCAGCAGCTTGGCTGCGGCGATGGCCTCCAGCACATCGTCCTTGGTGACCGGTTTGCCGTCGCTGTTGGTTAAATTGAGGTAGCTGAATTGGAACTTATCCAGGCCCTTGATGAAAGTTTTCATCTCGTCCAGTCGAGCGGTCGCGCCGTCGGTGTCGCCGATACGAATATAGTTGCGGTAGGCCGCCCAGCGGGCTTTGAGTTCGAGGTAGACTTTCCACTCGGCTTCCTTGCCGTGTACATTGACCGGAACTTCGCCGGCAAAATCGCCAAACTTGATCTTGGCGTTCAGATCTTTTCTCTCGTCATACTTCGTGAACCGAACTTCCATCAAGCCCATTGCGGCTGTCGCTTTCGGAGAGTTGCCCAAATCGACCAGATACTCTTTGAGGAGGCGGTCGAGGCGATGTTGGACTTCGAGCGAGGCATCGAAGTAAGCGGCGACGCATTTGGCTAAGTCGTCTTTGGTCAGCTTTGGAAGACGCTTTTCCAACTCCGCGGTTGCATCCTGCCGCACGGAGAAGCTGTTATCGTCCATCAGTTGGAGTAACTGCTCAACTGTCTTGCCGCTAAGATCGACGGGCTGCTGTGCCGCCGCTCCGCCTGCCGCTGCCAGGATCAGCACTCCGGCAAGCGCAGATTCCACCCTTTCGTGGCTTCAGCCGTGCCAGTGATTGCGAATTGATTCTGCGTATTCATATCGACCTCCTCCTGGTCATCGGTTGTGGCGGCAATCCGACCTCCCCGGGAGGAGCAGCTTCACCGCTGAGCTGCTCCTCGCGCATTGCTTCGACAAAGAGTTTGGGGAACTTTGGAGCGGGGCGGAGACGTTAGACCGCCCTGCTCCTTACGGCGGTCCGCAACGTGCTGTTTGGCACGAGGAACACGGCCGCCGAATGTGCTGGTTTGAGGTCGTCACGTCTGTTTCTCCTCGCGGGCCTATGGCCAACGCGGGTTTCTCACCGGCCCCGGGCTGGCGCGGCCAATGGAGCCAGTAACATCTCGGCCTCGCACGCATCAAAGTGCGGCTGGGTGGCAATCAGCGTTTCCATGGCAGCGATATCAAGCGCGCTGGCGCCAACCTGGAACGCATAAACCAGGCCGTTTTCGCCGCACAACAAAGGCGAAAACGTCGGGTGCTCGTACAGAAATCGGGCGAACGTTTCCAACTGGTTCGGTTGCATGGTTGCCGGGCTTTTCATAGCGATACTCCTTCCCTTCACCTTGCTATCCGCTTCCGGAGGGCGTCTTGCCGTCCGCCCCCGGAAGCGTGTGGCTGAGCAATGGATTGGGCTGACGCTCAATCTTCCGTCTCAAGTGCGAGCAGAATGCGCCGGTTGGCCGACGGGTTCAATGTTTGGCGGCTGATTCGGGGATGAGTTCCGGATGATCGGCTAAATGGCTGACGCCAAATCGCTTGCGCGAGCACATGTTCGGCGGGAACAGGCGTACGAGCTGGAATTCATGAGCAGGCCGCGCCCGGGCTGGCGCCGGCGACTTTACAGGACTCCGGTGCGGGCGTAGTATTCCCATCCGATGGAGATGGTGGCTGATGAAGTGTGCGCAAGCTGCGGCAACACCCGCTTGCCAGACGGCAGGTTCTGTCTTTTTTGCGGAGACCTGCTGGCCGAGTCATCGCTTAAGACCGCACCACGCGCTCAATCGTCCAGGCTCCAGCTAAACTCCGTGCCCTCTACGCCAGACACAGTCGAGTACGCAGGTTTCTGGCTGCGGGTGTGGGCGGGAGTCATCGATGTCTGCCTGGAAGCGGTGGGAGCGCTGATTCTCACTTTAGCTATCGATTACGGACTGCGCCGCTTCGGCCGCCTGTTGGGAATCTCGCCCTTCGTTTCTAAAGTCGCCACCGGCATGGCCTTCATTCTCATCCTGTCGGTCGGATCCTGGTTGTACTGTGCCTTTGCTGAAAGCTCTTCGTGGCGCGCCACGGTGGGAAAGCGTCTGCTGGGTTTGCAGGTAGTGACTTCCGACGGCGACAAGATTTCGTTTGGACAGGCGACGGTTCGCCACCTGATGAAGTTTCTTTCCCTGTTCTGCCTCACCATCGGCTTCCTGATGTCGGGCTGGACCAAGCGCCGCCAGGCGCTGCATGACATGCCCTGCGACTGCCTCGTCATTCGGGTTCCGGGGAAAACCTTCTCGCTGCTGGGCTGCTGAATATCCAGTTGCAAAAAAAGCAGATACCGAGTGTCGCCGGCTCAACAGTTTGCTGAAAAACGCTTGGCAGCGCTATGTCCGGGTGGAGCGACGCTTCAGCGTCGCGTCTAAGTCTCCTACTTATGATCTGGAGCCGGCTTCAGCCGGCCGCACTCAGCCATCTCCGAGTTTTTCAGCAAACTGTCACGCCGGCTCACCTATCAAGAACCCTCTTAACGCGGACTGAAGGTCCGCACTACTCGAACCGGAGCGGCCCTCACTTATAGCGTAAAATCAAGCATAGATGTTTCAATCGTTAGCTCAGGTACGTAAGTGGATGGTGGTGGGAGTATGTGTGCTCGTTGCCATCGTAACCCTTTCGTACTGGATCGCCCGGTCCCGGGTTGGTCCCACCCTGCACAACGTTCCCTCGCAGTTGGGATTCGACATTCAGCAGACCAGCGACGGCTTCTCGCTTTCCAAGTCCGAGGGGGGCCGCACCATCTACACCATTCGCGCTTCCAGGGCGGTCCAGTTCAAGGCGGGCGGCCACGCCGATCTGCGCAACGTGCACATCGTGGTATATGGCCGCACCCATGATCGCTTCGACCAGATTTATGGCAATCAGTTCACCTACGACCCGCAGAGTGGCGAGATCAAGGCCATCGGGGAAGTGCACATTGATTTGCAGGGCAACGCGGAAGGCCCGCTGAAGCCCGACCAGGCTCCGCCGGCCGAACTGAAAAACCCGGTGCATCTGCTGACTCATTCGCTGACCTTCAATCAGAAGACCGGCATTGCGGAGACTGACGAAGTGGTCGACTTCCGCACCGAGCAGGCCACCGGCTCAGCCAAGGGCGCCTACTACGACTCCAAGAACAACGAGCTGCAGTTGAAGTCGGACGTACACATCGTGACCACCGGCGATCATCCGGCCACCATCACCGGCACCAGCGGAGTCATTCAGAAAGAGCCGCGGCAGGCGGTGCTGCTGCAACGCTCAGATCGACCAGCCCGACCGCACTTTGACCGCCGACAAAGGAACGTTGCTATTCGAGCCGGACAATACCGTGCAACACGTGGTTGCCGAAGGCAACGTCCATATTCAGGTCCGCGGCACCACGGTGATTGACGTTGTCGGGCCGCGCGGCGATCTCAACATGGGCCCGAAGAACTCGATCCAACAGGCGATTCTCTCCGGGCGGAGCGAAGTTCGATACGCCACGGCGCCAGCGTGGCGCACGGCTCCGCGGATACGTTCGTTGTGGACTTCGAGGATCAGAACCAGCCGTCGCATTTTCACATGATGAAGAACGCCCGCATGCGGCAGGATCCGCAGCCCCAGAAGTCGGGCACCAGCGGTCAGCCAATGGAGATTGCCGCCGACCAACTGGATTTCCAGCTGGCGAACGGAAATCAGATCAAGACCGGCGACACGGTGGGCAAGGCTTTCATCACCATCCTGCCCAAGCCGCCAGCGTCGCAGCCGGTAAAGAGCGCGCGAATAGCGGTCAAGGATATGGAGCAACTCGACCACGGTGGCCACGGCCGGCAAGTTCCACGCCACCTTCGACGACAACAATCGCCTGCAGACGCTGCACGGCTGGCCCAATTCGCGCATCGTTTCCACCACGCCCGGTCAGCCCGACAAGGTCAGCACGGCCGACAAACTGGACGTAACTTTTGCCGCCGATGGCGGCGTGGAGAAGCTGATCCAGACCGGCAACTTCGAGTATCACGAAGCCATCTGGCAATCCCAACCACCGGCGGACGCGATGCCTTTGCCGATGTCGTCAACCTACACGCCCGGACGACCAGATTCTGGTGCTGACCGGATCGCCGCGGGTGATCGACGGCGGCATGACCACGACCGCCGTCCATGTGCGCATGAATCGCCAGACCGGCGAAGGCTTTGCCGACGACGACGTGAAGACCACCTACAGCGAGTTGAAGCCGCAGCCCAACGGCGCGCTGCTGGCGAGCTCGGATCCCATCCACGTCACCGCCGCAGCACATGACCGCGTTCAAGCAGCCGGGCATCGCGCACTACACCGGCAACGTGCGGCTGTGGCAGACCGGCGAACGTGATGCGCGCCCCCAAGATCGACTTCGATAACGAAAAGCGCGTCAGTGTTCGCCGAGTCGGACAAGTCGCAGAAAGTTCTCCAGCCTGTTCGTGCAGCAGTCGCAGGATGGCAAGATCACGCCGGTGGACGTGACTGCCGACGAAGCTGACCTACGTCGACGAAGAGCGGCGTGGCGCGCTACACCGGCAATGTGCTGGCCAAGAGTCCGACCGGCACGGTCACACTGCCAACAGCTTGATGTCTACTTGAAGGAAGCGGAGGCCGATCCTGCTGGCAACTACCACTGCGTCGGCGCAGAAGCCGGTCGCAGCACGAAAGGTCCGTCGCTGCCCGGCTCAGATGCGCCCAGCAAGATCGATCACATGGTCGCGACCGGAAGAGTGGTGGTGACCGAACCGAACCGCCGCGCCGTGGGCGACAAGCTGGTTTACACCGCCGATGACGGCAAGTATTTGCTAACCGGACAGATCGCCTAGCATTTTTGATGCCGAACGCGGCACAGTATGGGGCGATTCGTTGACTTTCTACAGTCACGATGATAGGGTGCTGGTGGAGAGTAAACGCTCTTCCCCCACCATCACACGCGCTCGTACCACGAAGTAAATGCAGACTTTATCAGCGGATGAGATCGGCAAAAGTTACCGCGGTCGCAGGGTCGTCAACGGGGTTAGCGTTCCATGTAAGACAGGGTGAGGTAGTTGGGCTACTGGGTCCAAACGGCGCCGGTAAAACCACCAGTTTCTACATCATCGTAGGACTGATTCCCTCCGATACCGGCCGGGTGCTGATTGATGGCCAGGACATCACCGACGTGCCCATGTACCTGCGGGCGCGCAATCATGGCATCAGTTATCTGCCGCAGGAGCCGTCGATTTTCCGCAAGCTGACGGTCGAGGACAACATTCTGGCCGTCCTGGAAGCGCAGTCGATGTCGTGGCACGAGCGCCGCGAGCGAACTGAGAAGCTGATCGACCAGTTAGGTCTGGGCGTTATTCGCAAGAATCGTGGCTATGCGCTGTCCGGAGGTGAGCGGCGCAGAGTTGAGATTGCGCGTTGCCTGTGCATCTCGCCTTCGTTCATTTTGCTGGACGAGCCCTTTTCTGGAATTGATCCCATCGCAGTACTGGATCTGCAGAAAATCATTTTTGATTTGAAGGCAAGTGGAATCGGAGTGCTGGTAACGGATCATAATGTACGTGAGACGTTGTCGGTGACCGATCGGGCTTACATTATTAACGAAGGAAGAATTTTCCGGACCGGCACGCCGGAACAGCTTGGGAAATGATGTAGAAGTGAAGCGAGTTTACTTAGGCGAGAGCTTCTCGTTGGTTTAGAATTTGAGGAAGAGGGATTGATCCCCAGGGTTCCTTTCCATGGCCTTATTGCAGCCCAAATTAAACCTCAAAGTTTCGCAGAAGCAGATTCTGACCCCTGGGCTTGTGCAGATGGTCAGCGTGTTGGCGCTCAACAAGCTTGAGCTGGCCGACATGATCAACGCCGAGTTGACGGAGAACCCCGTGCTCGAGGAACTGGAGAATTCGGTTCCTCTGCTGGACGAAGTTTCCGCCCGCGAAGAGAAGATGGAGCGCGACAGTTCGGCGGCGGCCCAGGAAGAGCAGCCGGCGGCAACCACGCAAGAGAAAGATCCCTTCGAAGAAATCGATTTCGGCTCGTTCTTCTCGGAATATCTCGATCCCGGACTTCGCACCTCGATCGAAATGGAAGAGAGCGAGAAGCCCTCATTCGAGAACTTCCTCTCCAAGCCCAGCACCTTGACCGATCACCTGATCTGGCAGCTCGGCTCGTTGCACGTCAATGAAGATGTGTATCGGGCGGCCGAGCTGGTCATCGGCAACCTGAATGAGGAAGGCTATCTGACGGCTACGGACGACGAGTTGCTCGGCCTGGCCAACGCCTGAGGCCAACGCGCAGCCGGCCGAGCCTGTCGTCTTCCAACGGGACCGATCCGGTAATTTCGGCAGCCAACCCCGCGCTCGCCGTTGGAGATGAGACCCAACCTGATATGTCGGTCTTCGGCATTGCCGTGGCTGAGGAAGACTTCTCCGCCACCGACATCAGCGACATCCCGCCACAGGCTGCTGCTCCTGAGGTGCCTCGTCCCTCGCTGGTGCCTCCGCGGACAGTGCCGGCGCGGGTTCCGTTCAGCCGGGACGCTTTGCGCGAAGCCATCGATGTGGTCAAGCAAATGGACCCCATCGGGGTCGGGGCGCGCGATCTGCGCGAATGCCTGCTGGCGCAGCTCTATGATCTGAAGCGCATCGATCGCAAGAACGGCAACAGCAACCATGTGGCTGAGATGGAAGCGCTGGACGATGCCATTGTGCTGGTCGACCAGCATCTGCACGCGCTGCAGAACAAGCATTACAAAGAAGTGGCCAAGGCCATGAACCGCCCGCTGGAAGCGGTGATGAGCGCGATGGATTTCATCCGCACGCTCGATCCGCGGCCCGGGTTGCGTTACAACAAGGCCGAGACGCGGCTGATCGAGCCCGATGTGGCCTTTATCAAGCAGGGCGACGAGTACCTCGTCATGATGAATGACGAAGAGGTTCCGCAGCTGCGCCTGAATCCCTCCTATCGCAAGCTGTTGAGCCGCGATGTGGCCGAGAAGGACGTGCGCAACTACGTGAAAGAGCGCTACAAGTCGGCCATCCAGCTGATCAAGAATATCGAGCAGCGCAAGCAGACGATTTTGCGGGTCTGCTATTCCATCCTGGACCGGCAGCGCGACTTCCTCGATCACGGCATCGATATGCTGAAGCCGATGATGATCAAGGAAGTGGCCGAGGAGATCGGCGTACATCCCTCCACCGTCAGCCGGGCCGTGGCCAACAAGTATGCCCACACTCCGCAAGGCGTCTTCGAACTCCGATACTTCTTCAGCGAGAGCGTCAATGGGCCTGAGGGCAGCGGCACCTCGCTGCTGATCCTCAAGCGCCGGGTCAAGAAGCTCATCGAGGAAGAAGATCCAGCCAGGCCGTTGACCGACGAGCAGATCACCCGCATCCTCCAGTCGCAGGGCATCCAGGTCACTCGCCGCACGGTCGCGAAGTACAGGGAAGATATGCGCATCCCGAGCACCCACCAGCGCAGAGTAAAGAACTAGCTGCTGTACCGGCGCTTACGGTCGGGGCCCTGCCACAGTCGAACGTGACAGGGATTCAAATCTGATCAACGCCGTTGTGGTGAAAACCGCCGCAGCCACAGCGATCATTTGACAATCAGGCTGGGGCGAGGAGGGAGCTCAATGACAGTAGAGTACTTTGGCCGGCAGTATGAAATCACTCCCGCCGTTCGTGACGAGGTCGAATCGGGCCTCGGCAAACTCACTAAAATTCTGGGTGAGAACTTCAAAAGCAAAGTCATCCTGGCGGTGGAAAAGCATCGCAACATCGCCGAAATTACGGTGAAGCGCCGCCGTGGCCATCTGGTTGGTTTGGCCGAAGCCACCGACATGATCGCCGCCGTCAACCAGGCCCTGGAGCATATCGAGACCCAGGCACTGCGCAACAACGGCCGTCGCCGCAGTACCGCTCGTAAGCCAAAAGACAAAGCCTGGAAAGCTCCGGTCGAGGCGGATGCCGAGACTCAGATTGCCGTGGGCGCTACCTCGGCGACCGCGGTCCCGGTGGTGGTGCACAAATTTCCTGCCATCGCCCGCACCACCGAGGCGCACCTGGTGCCCAACAGCGATGCGGTGGCGTTGCGCCCCATGACGGTGGAAGAAGCAGTGAAGGAGTGCGAGTTCCGCGACCGCGAGGTGTTCGTCTTCCGCGACGGCAAAGGCAAAGTAAAGGTCCTGCACCGTCGCAAGGACGGCAAGATCGAGCTGATCGAAGTGCCATAGCCGAAAACGCAGCGCAGAAAGCAAGGGGCGTCCAAACGGCGCCCCTTTTCTTCAGCTCCCCCAGGTTCTGTTGGCATCCTTTTCATGCAACCTGGTTCGCCGCCAATCTCGTGCCTGCGAAGATCCCGTCCCGCCCTGCGGGATGACTCAGTTTAGCCCAGGACCCAGCCCGCAGCAGGCGGGCGCAGTCCTGGGTAGTCATGGGATGAAACCTTCCAGCCCCTTTCAGGGGCGACAGAAGAGTATGTCAACAAAGCTGGCTCACCTCATAATTCCGTTCGTCTTGTACGCGGGCATGTACTGTCTCGTGGGGGTGATGCGGACCTTCAGGTCCACGCCAACGTCGGCACTTTCGACCCCCGAGCCGGCTTCAGCTGGCGGCACCTTTGGCATTGCGGTATTTTTCTGCCGACTCTTGAAATTCACGAGACGCTATTCAAATCCTGCCTCGTCACCAGGTTCATTCGACCGCCGATGTGTCCGGGCCCTGACATAATTCTTTCCATAAGTTGACTACTCAGTAAGCTGTCGTTGCGGGGCTCTCGCACATCTAATGGGTCAGGATGAGAACAGCATTCTTGCTCGCCGTACCGAATCATGGCAGGAAACAACTCAGCGGGCGCTGATTCCATCTTATTGAACTGCCCGATCCTGGCTAGCAGAGATCAGGCTGGCAAGTTGGCACTACTATGAAGACCGGATTGAACGCTACCCTGGATCCCACGCAGCGCAGCAGTGACGCGTTGGAATTCGAAACCGCATTACGGCGAAAGATTGTCGGGCAGGATGCAGCCGTCGAAAAAGTTGCCGAGCTGTATCAGATGTATCTTGCGGGCTTAAACGCTCCCGGCCGCCCGGTGGGCAATCTTTTGTTTCTCGGCCCGACGGGCTCCGGCAAGACCCGCGTGGTGGAAGCGATGGCGGAAGCGTTGTTTGGCGATCCTCATGCCTGCATCAAGATTGACTGCGCCGAGTTCCAGCACTCGCACGAAATCGCCAAGCTGGTGGGCTCGCCTCCGGGATATCTGGGGCATCGTGAGACTCATCCGGTGCTGACCCAGGAAGCGCTCAATCAGTGGCACACGGAAAAGCTGAAGCTCTCCATCCTGCTGTTCGACGAAATCGAGAAAGCCTCGGACGCGCTGTGGCAGCTGCTGCTCGGCATTCTCGACAAAGCTACCCTGACCCTGGGCGACAATCGCCGGGTCGACCTGTCGCAGTGTGTGATCGTGATGACCTCAAATCTCGGCGCGGCTGAGATGAACGAGATGATCAACGGCACCATGGGCTTCGCGCAAACCCCGGCGCAGATGGACCTGCGTCTGGACGACAAGATCAATCGTGCAGCGGTAGAGGCGGCGCGCCGCAAGTTCTCGCCCGAATTCATGAACCGCATCGACAAGATTGTCGTCTTTCGTATGTTGCGGGCGGAGCACTTGGAGCAGATTCTGGAGATCGAACTGGGCCTGGTGCAGCAGCGCATTCTTCAGGCTACCGGCAATAATCAGTTCGTGTTCAGTTGCACTCCAGCGGTGAAGCAGTTCCTGCTGCGCGAGGGCACGGACTTGAAGTATGGCGCTCGCCACTTGAAACGTGCCATCGAGCGCAACATCGTGTTTCCCCTGGCCAACCTGGTAGCCACCGGACAGGTGAAGCTGGGCGACTTCATCCGCATCGACATGAACGACAGCGCTAAGTTGACGTTCGTGAAGGAGGCTGAGGGCGCGTTGGTTCCTGTCCTGCTGGAGCGCTACGGCCCCGAGGCCAGCGCACATGCCGCTGCTGCGTCCAAAGGCGGCAAGGTTGCCGCCAGTGGGCGCGGCCGCGAAGTCGGTACGGCGCCATCGCTCGACCGGAAGTGAGATTTCAGCAGCGTTACTCGGCCAGCAGGTGAACGATGGTATCGAGCAGCACGCTCGTGGGCTCGCCCTTCGCCAGGAATCCATCCGCGAACTGAAGGCCCTCGGGTTTCTCCATGGCAGCCGACATGATGAGAATGGGAACTTCCGGCTTCAGTTCCTTCATTTCTTGGGCAATCTCTGTTCCTGTCTTGCCACTCAGGAAATGGTCGGCGATAACCAGCTGGACGCGATTCTGCTTGAAAAGCTCCAGGCCCGCTTCACCCGAGCTTGCCGTCAGCACATCGTAGCCTTCGCTGCCGAGCAAGATCTCTCTGACCCGGAGCGCGATGTCAGCGTCGTCAATGCACAAGATGAGCGGACGCTTAGCGGCCGTAATTGCAGATGCCGAGTTCATGGCCGTTCCTTTTCATCTTTTTCCCGCGCCAACCATGCGGGCGTATGGGTTCTCGGTCTATGCGCCGGCTAGTTTGTGGATCGCAGCCATATTCTGGATCAGCAGGGTGGAACCCTGAAGCTCCGCAATGTGCTGCCTACGCAGAGTCGCCAGAGTGCGCGTAACCGTCTCCCGCGACATGCCGATGATTTGCGCGATCTCATCGTGAGTCAAGGCCACCTTGATTCCGTGCGCCGTGGCCATGCCCGAATCGTCAAGCGACCAATCCAGCATAAGGCGGGCAACCCGCTGAGAAGCTGAGCTCATGGTGAACGAGCGAAGCTGCTGGTACGCCTGTTGGCACTCGCGGCTCACCTGTATGGCCGCGTGCATACAGGCATCGCCGTGTTGTGTCAGAAACTTGAGAAAATCCTCGCGTCTAACAAAGTTAAGCTGGCACGGTTGGCCGGTTTCCGCAGTCGTCTCATGCGGGATTCCAGAGAGGGTTGCGTTCAACCCTAATACCTCCCCAGGCTGAGAAACCTTCAAGATAAGCGTGTGACCTTCACTCGAATTGGCGGATAACTTCACCCGGCCTCTGCAAAGGATGTAGATGCCACGGCAGGTTTGACCTTCCACAAACAGGGTTGCGCCAGCCGGATGAGCGAGGGTGAACTTTATGGGCTGGAAGTCTTCCATTACCGATTTCGGCAAGTGGCAGAAGAAACCCTGCGAACACAACTTGCAGGAGAGACAGTCTTCGACCAATTCCATACCGTACGGTGAATACATCGTTCTCTCCTCCCCGTAGGGGAGCCCCACTTAAGTGAAGAGCCGGTAGCAGGGGATAAAGGGGAGCCAAGTTGCGCTGGCGGGCCTGCCACCGGCTCATGCATTATCGGGAGACAATATTCGTTTCAACAGGTTCGAGTCTGCTCAAAACTGCTCACTTGCGCAAAAAAAGGTGGCCACGTTCCGGCAGCGCGACATACGCCCCATTGTGCTTGGAAATGCCTTCTTATCTTGAAGCGGGCAAGTAAACTTCGCGGTGCAACCCGTCTAGTCGTGTAGGACTACATTCAGCAGCGAGCTGTGCACCCGCATGCCACGGCCATCGTATTCCACAAATCCAAGGTCGCGGAACCGGTTCATGAAGAAGCTCACCCGGGAACGTGTCGTGCCGACCATGTCGGCCAGTGCCTGCTGGCTAATCGTGGGGATCGTCGCTTCGGGTTGACCCTCTTTGCCGAAATGCGCCAGCAACAGAAGTGCCCGGGCCAGCCTTTTCTCGCTGGAATTAAACAGTTGATCGACGAGATCTTCTTCGTAGCGAATGTTGCGGGCCAACAAATGCGAGACGAACAAGTCCGAAAGCGAATGCTCACGGTGAAGCGCCGCGATCATAGAGGCTTTGTCGATTCGCAGAATCGTGCTATCCGTCATAGCGAGTGCCGAGGCCATGCGAAGAGCCTGGCCTGCCAGGCCCCCTTCGCCGAAAAAGCTGCCTTCCCCTAGAACTCCCACAGTTGCTTCTTTGCCGGTCTGCGAAACCACCGTCAACTTGATTTTGCCCTTCTGTATGTAGAACACCGCGTCGGTCGCGTCACCTTGGGCAAAGATGATCTTCCCCGTTTCGAAGGCGAAGATTTTGCGACCGTCTCCGATGGATGCAAGAAACTTTAGGAGATCAAACTTGCGGGAGCCTGTCGCGTTCATTGGGACAACCTCTGCTCGTGGAGCTTGCTTGATTCAGGACCTTGAGGAAGCGCAGGATTGCCGAGTAACGGCCGTACCTTTGACTCTTATTTCAGCTGCTATGCAGCCGCCCTTCACGCCGGGTGTCACCCCGTCGCGTAATGTCTGGTATATAACATAAGCCTACGCGCTTTTATAAATAAAGCAAAGGTCACAAGTGGCAAGACCTGATATTTCGCAAGCAGGCCGGCCGAAATCCGGAAGTCACTTACCGCGTAATTAGGGACCTTCCATAACCTTCTGCGATGTCTTTTGCGCCTTTCGCCGAGGGATCTCGGCCGACGCGACAAAAGCGCCAGACCAGGAAGGCCAAGCACACTACCGGCCCTAACCTTCACCAAAGTCAGCACGAACAAAGCTCTGACTCAATGCTAGCCACGGCACTCACGTCAGAGTGAAGGCGGCGGTGGTGGAGGCGCCGCGCTTTCCGGTGGAGTTTGCTCAGGGGAGGCAGGCATGTCGCGCTGTGGCGGCAGCGGATAGTATCCGTGCTTGGCAAAGACTTCCAGACCAGGTCGCTTCACCCGCACTTCGATGTCGCGGTAATTGCTGGACGGCTTTTGGGCGGTGTTATAACCCAGGGTGTATTGATAGCGGGCTTCCGAGGTGATGCGCTGATAGGCGCTTTCGATCGATTCCTTGGAAAACTCGTCGAGCACATCGCCGCCGGTGGCGTTGGCATAGCGGGGCAGGACGTTGGTGTAGCCAAAGCCGGGAATGCGCGCCTTGGCGACCTTGTTATAGAGCGGCATGGAGGCGGTATCAACCCCGATGGCATAGACAGCAATGCCATCGGTCAGAAGAACCTTCAGGACCTGCGAATAACTGGCACGGCTACCGTACTCCTGTCCATCGCTGATAACGAAGATGATTTTGCGATTCGCCGCGGGACGGTGGGCCAGATCCTGCGCCGCCATCAGGATGGCATCGTTCAGCACATGGAATTCCGGTTTGGGGGTGATGACCGGATTGGTGCCGGGCATGGGCTTGCCGTTGGTATAGGGTCCTGACCCGAACGGGCCGCCGACCACCGATGCCCCGGCGTTGGCGCCGGTATCATCGCGGAGGCGCTGTAATGCCAGCTCCATGCGCGTGGCGTTGCCGAAATCCTGACGTTTGTTGACCGTGTTGCCGTAGGTGAAGACGGATACCTCGTCGAACGGACCAAAGGCGCCGCCCAGCGCCGCAAAGGTCTGATTGATCTTCTTCAGGACTGGTTCCTGCAAGCCTTGATCGATGACCAGCGCAGCCGACAGCGGAAAGGGATCGCTGGTGAAGAGCGTGAGTTTCTGCGGGACGCCGTCCTCATAAATGCTGAAATCCTTGGCCAGCAGGCCGTCCACTAGCTTGCCCCCATCGTCCTTCACGGTGACTGGAACGGTTACGAAGCTGACCGTCTTCTGCAGCGTCATCAGTTCGTCGCGCCCGCTCCCACCGCCGTTGGGAACACTGCCCGGCGGTACGGTTTTGATCTCTTGCGAGCCGGGCGGGGGCGGATTGGTCTGGCTAGGTGCGGTTTGTCCAGGCTCGCGAGCGTTTTGCGGCTGCTCGGGGTTTTCACTAGACGACGAAGACCCTTGGTTATCGCCTGTGCCCGGGGGTGGCACGTTCGCGTTAGGCGCCGGCGCATTGTTCTGGGGCGAAGGGGCATCAGGCAGCTTTTGCTGCTGGGGCAGGGCATAAGCAGCCGCAAGGGTGAGGACCGCCGGCAGCAGGGCGCCTCTGATCCAAGAGCTCAATCGGCGATTGAACATCGGTCTCTGTCGTCTCCAAGGGTGCCAGAAAGGTTGCCAGAACTGTGGACAGTATAACCGCACCGGGGCGTCATGGCAGCTTTCGTCGCTGATTCCATCGCCGTCGACTACAATGGATGCATCCCAAAGGAAGAAAAGCTATGCGGTTCCATCGATTCCCCCACTTTGTCCCCCTGATTGGTTTGATCCTGGCAATTTGCCTGGGTGTGGCGGCCCAGTCGCAAAACCCGCCTGCCGCCCAAGACCAGCAAACCCAACCTCCCGCCGGCGATGACAACTTGCAGACCTTCAAGGCCGAGGTCAATGTGGTCAACTTGTTCTTCAACGTCAAGGACAAGCATGGCATGCTGATCCCTAACCTGACCAAGGACGACTTTCAGGTGGTGGAAGACGGCAAGCCCCAGACCATCAAGTATTTCTCCGCCGAATCCAATCAGCCGCTGACCCTGGGGATCATGATTGATACCAGCGCCAGCCAGACGCGGGTGCTGGAGATCGAGCAGGAGGCTTGCGCGGAGTTCCTGCATGCGGTGCTGCGCGATAAGGATCTGGCCTTCGTCATCAATTTCGATGTCGATGTCGATCTCGACCAGGACTTCACCAACAACGTGCGCGACCTTACCCGCGCCCTGAACAAGATGCAGATCAACGCCGGCATGGGCGGCGGCCCGCCGGGACTAGGCGGCGGCCCCATTCCCACCGTGCCGCGCGGAACTTTGCTCTACGACGCTATCTATCTGGGCGCGAATGAGAAGCTGAAGAACGAAGTCGGACGCAAGGCCATGATTATCTTCACCGATGGAGAGGATGAAGGCAGCCGCCTGCGGATTCAGGATGCCATTGAAGCTGCGCAAAAGGCCGACACCATTTGCTACGTGATCTTGATCGCCGATCGGGGATTTTATGGCGGCTTCGGCTATAGCGGCGACAGCGATATGCGCAAACTGGCGGAACAGACCGGCGGCCGGGTGATCGAGGTGGGCAACAAACAAGACAAATTGAAGCAGGCGTTCGATCAGATCCAAAACGAGTTGCGCAGCCAATACAATCTCGGGTACACGCCTACCAATAGCAAACTCGATGGCTCCTATCGCAAAATCCAGATCCATCCCAAGGGCGACTATAAGGTACAGGCTCGCCAAGGCTACTATGCTATGGCTAAAGACTGAAAAGCAGTGGATAGAGAATAGTGGATAGTGGTTGATGGTTAATTGTCAGCGGAGAGAAGCCATCCGGGTCCGTTGACATTCCTGCATTCCGACAGTGCGCCAACTTAATGCTTTGTTCGCTGATCTTTTCCACGAGTCAGCCAAAGTTCTGCGCCACAACTTTCTGGCAGCTGAGCCATCACGCGGGCCCAGGCGCTTCGTCGTATGCGCAAGCGGCCTGCCCTGATGATGGCCTTCCGGCAGCAGGACCGAGCTGCATCCGATGTACCTTGTATTTACGCAAATTTTCGATGATTAGCCATCCGGATGGCCCATTTCTTACAGGGATCGCCGTAGCTAAGAGGAGCACGACATGGCAATTCCGTATTACCACGTAGATGCATTTACGGGGGAGCTCTTTGCCGGTAACCCGGCGGGAGTCTGCATCCTTCCCGCTTTCCTCGCCGATAGCATCCTGCAGAAAATTGCGGCTGAGAACAGGCACAGCGAGACCGCTTTTGTTGTTCCTCGCGCTGATGGTGATTTCGACTTGCGCTGGTTTGCACCCAAGGTCGAGGACGACCTCTGCGGGCACGCGACTTTGGCATCCGCCTATGTGCTTGCGCTGCGGAAGCACAACGTGTGGCCGGTTCGCTTCCACACCTGCAGCGGTATGTTGACCGTCGCTCAGAACCAGGACAGCTTCGAAATGGACTTTCCCGCCCGGCCACCTCAATCCTGTGAGACGCCAGTCGACCTCTTACCAGCCCTGGGTTTGAAAACGGCGCTAGTCATGAAATCGCGTGATTACCTGGTGGTGCTGGATCAGGCTGAGCAAGTGCGAGCGCTCTCGCCCGATTTTGCCGCTCTGGCCAAAGTGGACATCGGGATCGGCGGAACGATTGTTACCGCTCCCGGCGAGGGTGAGGTGGATTATGTGTGCCGATCGTTTGCTCCGGCGGTCGGCATCGATGAGGACCCCGCCACCGGCTCGATACAGTGTACCCTAGCTCCCTATTGGGCGGAGCGGCTGGGTAAAGACACGTTGCGTGCGCGACAACTCAGTGCCCGCGGTGGATCCATGCAGAGCACAATCGTTGGCGATCGCGTGAAGATTGCCGGCCGAGCACGCTTGTACCTTCACGGCACGATCGAACTCTAAGCGTCTGCTTCCAGAGCGAGAACCGGACACACACACTTCTGAGACCTCGATTCCTTTCACACGCATACGAAAAAAAGGAGGTCCGTTCCCGGACCTCCTATCGCCAACAAAGAGCGTTATTGGCGCTCTCGCGTTAGGGCTTCGCAGTCATGTACAGCATGTCGCCCGGTCTGCCGGTCTCAACTTTGTAATCCGACGGGACCTGGAAAAGTGAAGCATCCGGTTCGCCACGAGTGATGCTGGTGACGGTGCTGGTCATGGTTCCCATCATCGGATCGCTATGGGTCATGGTGAGCGGAATCTGGAGATCGGTAGAGACCCAGCGTTCGGTCACGACGGAGATCGGCTTCGTATTACCAATCTCACCGGCGGGAATGGTACGAGTCACGCGCGTGCCTTGCGCCTGCAAGCCAAGGATCGACTTGCTGCCCAGCTGCTCGGTGGTTACGTCCGCTTCGCCGGGCTTGGTGAGCTGCGCTCCGCCGATAACGTCAACGCCCTGCGCCTTCGGCGGATGCAGCGGCATCTCATGCGCTGTCTTCTTTTGCGGATTAAGGACGTAGCGCTTGCCCGCAACCGGATCCATGATGACGATCATGGTTCCCTCAGTGGCGCCGGTCGCTGGAGTAGCCAACTTGAAGGGCACTTCGCGGCGAACCCGGCCCTGGGAGTCGCGGTACTCCGTGCTCTGGTTGTCGGTGTGAATGGTGTTGCCATCCGACAGGGTTTGATCATGGGTCACGCTTACGGTCGCCGTCATGGGCGCGCCGGTGATCACTTTGTGGCTGTCGAGGCCAACTTCCTCGTGGAAGAATGCGCCTCCCATGCCTCCGCCCGGACCTTGCATGGTGATCATCATCCCGCCGGGTGGCGGCGGCGGAGGTGGCCCGGGCTCATTCTGCGCGACGGCAATGGCCGACATCGCCATCATCAGCAGCCCAGGCGCTAGCCATGTGGAAACGGCGCGAAAACTTGCAGCGTTGCTGAAACTCATAGTTCCATCCTCATTCGTAGTTTCGAGTTCATCTTGCACGATAAGAAACGTTTACGTTGCGGTTTCACCTCAGTTCACGATGCGAACAGCCCGTACCACTCCGTCGTCGCCGACGACTACATCGGCAATCTGCGGCTGAGCATTCTGCCCCGCTGGCGCCGGCCACTCCATGCGTACCACCTCGGAATCGCTGGAACAGCTCAAGGGATCGCAGAACATTAAGGCGATATAGCCTTGATCAACATTGATTTGCGATGTATCGGTTACTCCTGGCTGGGTGGCGATGTTAGCCGCGCGCGCGACCGGCGCAGGTTGCCGTGGCACCCGGCGGTGAACCGAAGCCGGCTCGAGGCCATGCGACTCACCGGTCTTGGCCACTTCACTGGGCGGGGCCACGGCTGGCACTTGCCCCGCCGGAGTCACGCTTGCCGCCGCCGCCGCAATCTGCGACGGTGTGGTCGGGGAGCGATGCAGCAGCTGTGTCCCCAGGAAAACCCCTACCACGATCGCGGCTGCCGCCGCGGCATAAGCGCCAATCTCGAAGAAGCGGCTCCAACGCATGACCCGGCGGGCGTTCTCGGACGGCAGCAACTCGAAACGCCGCGCAGTCGCAGCCCGGGTTGCGGTTGCCCGGCGGAACTCCCCAAGCAACGCCCGTTCCACCTGGGGACCAGCTTCCAACCCGGCAGATTGTGTCTGCAACGTCCGCAGCGACGTGGCCAGCGAACGCTGCTTCCCCAGCCAGGCTCCGCAACTCTCGCAACCGGCCGCGTGACTCAGTATGGAATCATCCTGGGCCTGCCCCAACTCCCACAACGTCAGAGCAGCAGCGCTATGTTTGAACTCACGGCATGTCATGATACGCACCTCGCCGTAATACTTGTCATCCCCGGAGCCGCCGCCGCCGAATGTTGCAACTTCTTGCCCAGCATGTCGTGGGCCCGGTGCAGCCGCGATCGAATCGTTCCGATGGCGCATCCCACGGCATCCGCGGCGTCGGCATAGCTCAACTCCTGCAAATCGCACAACACCACTACCTCGCGATAGTGCTCCGGCAGGGAAAGCACCGCTTTCCACACGGCCACCGAGGTCTGGCGCCGGGCGATGCCTTCACTGGGGTCGTTTTCCACCATCAGCGACGCCGCTTCGTCTTCCACCGGACTGCTCAGCATCATCTCCGGATAGTTGCGCTCCAGCGCTCGCCGCACGTAGTTGCGAGCGACACCGAATAAGTAAGCCCCCAGCGCGCCTCGTTCGGCGTCAAAGTCCTGGCCGCGCTGCAGCAGGAACATAAAGACATCTTGCGTTACTTCTTCGGCGATTTGCGCAGAACCGCTCATGTGCAAGGCAAAGCGAAAGATCGGTCCCTGCCGCCTGCGGTACAGGACGGTGAACGCGTCTTCATCTCCGGCTAGAGTCTGCCGCAGCAGCTGCTCATCGGTTAAATCGGTCAGCAACGTCACCTCAGGGGTGAACCTGATCTCGTTTCCGTCAGTAATTCACCCGAACGAAACGTAAAGTTCCGTAAAGTTTGGCCGTGCCAAGGGACATTTAGCGATCCTTTGGCAAGCCATATGCCTATCCTGTTTGTTTGCGCAGCTTCCGAACACCAGGCGGCCCGGGTTCGGCTTGACACCTGGTTGCAACTAGAGCAAAATCTCCTCGCGCTTACCAAGGCAAACCCCAGCACGCTCCGTCAGCCAGCAATTGATGATCGCTACCAGCGCTCATTCCGAGCGCCGGAAATGTGGAGGTTTGGCATGGCGTTCCTATCCCGGCCAGGAAGCTCGTCTGGCTCGCGCGGCCCGGTTCAGATTGCGATTGCTCCAGCCCTAATCATAGTCCTGACTGCACCCGGCGTCGCGCAGACGTTTACCGTTCGTTTAACCTGAGACACGACCCGCATTAGCCAAAGGAGCGAATGGGATGAGGGCAAAAGGAACAGGCACGTTTCTGGCATGGCAGCCTATCGCGGCCATGGCTGTGGTCTTTGTAATGGGAATGGCTTTGCCCTCCCCAGCCCAAACCTTCACCGTGATTCACAACTTCGACAGCGGCGCGGGCGGCGCCAATCCTTATGCCGGAGTGACCATCGATCGCGCCGGCAACTTGTATGGCACGACGCGCAATGGAGGTGCAGGAGTCTGTGGCGGCTGCGGCATCGTCTACAAGCTGGCCCGGTCCGGTGCGGGCTGGATTCAGACGCCTATCTACGAGTTTCAGGGAGTCGCCCAAGGGGATGGGCAGCAACCAGTGGCCCGGGTGATTTTTGGCCCTGACGGAGCCCTCTACGGCGCCACCAGCGCGGGAGGCCTAAGTCCGGGCGACGGAACGGTGTTTCGCCTGACGCCATCGCCCACCACCTGCCGCAGCACGGCTTGTTCGTGGAACGAGACCGTGCTGCACGCTTTTGAAAACATGCCGGACGGCGCCTTCCCCGGTATGGGCGATGTCATCTTCGACGCCGCGGGCAATCTTTACGGCACTACCGTGCAAGGCGGCAGTGATCTGCAGGACTGCGATGACCACTCTTGCGGCACGGTCTACAAGCTGACGCATAGCGGTGGCAGCTGGAGCGAAAGCGTCTATCCATTGGCCATCGGATCCGCTCCCGGATTCTGGCCGCAAGCCGGCGTCATCTTCGATCAAGCCGGAAATCTTTACGGCACCGTCACCAATACTTCGGGCGGCGTTTTCGTGGGAACTCCCGCCAATGGCCAATTCAACTTCGGCACGGTGTACGACTTTTTCTCTACACCGCAATACGATCCCGCGGGCGGATTGATTTTCGATGCCGCGGGTAATCTGTACGGCACCACCGCGGGCGGCGGGAGCAGCCACGGCGGTACGGTGTTCGAGTTGGTTCGCTCCGGCGGAAGCTGGAACTTTACCGTGCTCTACAACCTGGTAGGTTCCGCGAGTCTGTATGTGCCCGGCCCCGAAGCCGCCCTGACCATGGATGCCGCTGGCAATCTCTACGGCACCACTTATGCCGACGGCGCCAATAACTGCGGCTCAGTCTTCAAGCTAACGCCGTCGAATGGCAGCTGGACCTACACCTCGCTGCACGACTTCACTTGCGGCGATGACGGCGGATTGCCCATCAGCAACGTCACCTTCGACTCCGCCGGCAATCTGTACGGCACCACCGAATCCGGAGGCCCCCATGGCACCGGAGTGGTGTGGGAGATCACGCCGTAGAGCAGTCGCCAGTAGTCAGTGGTCAGTTGTCAGTTGCCGCGTCGATGCCGGAACTGGTGTACGGCAATGTCGGTTCCGGTGGTGGATTGATGGCTTCCCGAATTTTCCACTTGCTTACCGAGCGGAAGGTGAGTAAGGTGACAGCCGCGGCATCCGGAAGATTTCCGTTACCTACCTGACTTGGAAAACGGGCAAAGGGATACTGCCGCGGAGGGAAGTCCAATGACGGCAATCAAGAATTGCAAACCGTTCTCCGGCACGGCTGTCTGGCTCATCGCTACAGCTTGCGTGATTCTGCTCGGTGCCTTGGCGCAGGCCCAGACCTATCGAGTTCTGCACCAGTTCACCGGTGGCTCGGACGGAGCTGATCCGGTGTCCACCCTGGCCATCGATCGAGCGGGAAACCTTTATGGCACGGCTACCCTGGGTGGCACTGCCAACTCGGGCACTGTGTTCAAGCTCACGCACTATGGTGCGGCTTGGATTTTCAATCCTATCTACCAATTCCACGGCACTTCCGACGGTGGCGACCCCGCCGGCGCGATCACCATCGGCAACGATGGCGAACTCTATGGCACCGCAGCCGAAGGCGGATCCTTCGATGGAGGGGACTGTGCCTATGTAGGCTGCGGCGTGGTTTACCGGCTAAGGCCCCCTGCAACCAGCCCGCCGTCGCCATTTACACCTTGGAGCGAAACCGTGCTGCACACGTTCGTTGATTCCATCCACGACGGATTCCAGCCAGCCTCTAACGTCATTTTCGATGCTGCCGGCAATCTCTACGGCACCACGGTTTTCGGAGGCACCGGCGGGCAGGGGACCGTCTACCGGCTGGCTCCATCCAACGGCAATTGGAACGAATCAATCCTCTTCAACTTTGGCGACCCCGCTTATGGCCAGCAGCCTGCAGCCGGCGTATGGATGGACGCAGCCGGCAATCTGTACGGCACCACTCCGGAAGGCGGTGAACAGAATGGCCTGGTTTACGAATTGAATGCGCTGAACGGCTGGCAACAATCCATCCTTCACGCTTTCGATGGCGACAACGGCAGCCTTATCTACGCCGGACTGGTGGCGGATAGCCAGGGAAATCTTTACGGCGCCGCGTATGGTGGCCACGGCGTCATTTTCGAATTATCGCCTTCCCCGCAGGGATGGACCTTCCAGGTAATTTACCGGCTTGGCGATGCGAATATTGGGGGACCTTTTTCCTCCCTGACCATTGACGCCCAGGGCAACCTCTACGGCGCTGCGGATGGCTTTGGCGCTAACGGCGTGGGCATGGTTTTCAAGCTAACCAACTCTGACGGTGTGTGGACACTCACCGATCTGCACGATTTCGACTTCGGGAGCGAATACTTCCCCAGAGGCGGCGTGACCATGGATGCCGCCGGCAACTTGTATGGAACCACTACTTCCGGAGTTCACGGACGGGGAGTGGTTTGGGAGATCACGCCGTAAGGCAGTAGCCAGTTGCCAGTAGCCAGTAGTCAGTTGCCAGCGTCGATACCGGAGTTGATGTGCTGCTTAAGTCAGCTCCGGCGGTTGAACGATGCGCCTGAATTTTCCACTTGCTTACCGAGTGGAGAGCGCGTAAGGTTACAGCCGCGGCTCTCAACATCACGCGGAAGCCGCCAAGGACCAGCCTGGCCGCAAGGAGTCAATCTCATGCACGGTGACAGAACCCACTCGACCTATTTTTCCATTGTGGCTGCGATCATTTGGATGGTACTTCTCGCGTTGCCATCGCAGGCCCAGACCTTCACCGTTCTGCACAACTTCACGGGCGCCGGCGACGGGGCCACTCCCGGCGGCGCTGGCCTGAGCATCGACCAGGCGGGAGCTCTCTACGGCACCACTGGCTCCGGAGCCGTAAACGGCCCCGAATGTCTGGGCGGCTGTGGGACCGTTTTCAAGTTGAGCCATCGCGGCCAAGGCTGGTTGCTCAGCACGCTCTACTCGTTCCAGGGTGGCGCTGACGGGGCTACGCCGGATGCCCCGGTCGCATTCGGATCCGACGGGGAAATTTACGGCACCACCTACTACGGTGCAGGAACGGGCTGCGGCGGCAACGGCTGCGGCATCGCTTACCGGCTACGCCCGCCGCAAGCCACCTGCCGAAGCTCGGCTTGCCCCTGGACAGAGACCAATCTGCACAGCTTCACCGGGGGAAGCGATGGCGGCCACCCCGCGTTCGGCCCGCTGATCTTCGACCGCACCGGCAACATCTACGGCACCACGGCATGGGGCGGAGACCACAACTATTACGGAAACGTCTTTGAACTGGAGTCCATAGGCGGCAACTGGGTCGAGTATGTGCTGTATGGCTTCACCGGAGGTTACGACGGCGGCTCCTCTTGGAGTGGAGTGATTTCCGATAGCCAGGGGAATCTTTACGGCACCACCAGCGAGGGTGGAATCTTCGGTTATGGAACCATCTTCCAACTTTCTCCCACGCAGAATGGTTGGACGGAAACCGTTCTTCACAGCTTCAACAACTCCGACGGATACCGGCCGATGGGTCCCGTCATTATGGATAGCCTGGGCAATCTGTATGGCACCACGGAATATGGCGGTAGAGCCAACCATGGCACAGCGTGGGAGCTTTCCTCGGCGAATGGCTCTTGGACCCTCACAACTCTCTACGAATTTGCCGACGGTGGAGAACCTGCCGCCGGCGTCACGTTGACACCGGACGGCACTCTCTACGGAACCACCACCCAGGGCGGTGCTCAGGGCGCAGGGAATGTCTTCAAGCTGGCGCCCTCCCAGGGAGGTTGGACGTACACCTCGCTGCACGATTTTAGCGGCAGCGACGGATTCTGGCCCTACAGCCGGGTCACCCTGGATGCGGCCGGCAATCTGTACGGCACTACCGAGATGGGTGGCCAGACCCATGGGGGGATTTGTGGCGACTACGGCTGCGGCGTGGTGTGGGAGATCACGCCGTAAGGCAGTTGCCAGTAGTCAGTTGCCAGCGTCGATGCCGGAGCTGATGGGCTGCTATGTCAGCTCCGGCGCGTAGTTTGATTCCCGCCCAAATTTACCTCTTGCTTACCGAGTGGAGAGCGCGTATGGTTACAGCCGCGGCTCGCGACCTCACGCGGAAGCCGCCAAGCGCCAGCCTGGCCGCGGAGGAGTCAATCTCATGCAAGGCAATAGAACCCGGACGCACGGGACGTATCTATCCATCGTGGCTGCGATCGTCTGGATGATGGCGCTCGCGCTGCCATCCCAAGCCCAGACCTTCACCGTTCTACACACCTTCACCGGAGGACAGGACGGAGCCGCGCCGGGAGGCCTGACCCTCGACGAGGCAGGAAATCTTTACGGCGTAACGGAGCACGGTGCGATCAATTACTACGAGTGCTACGCGGGATGCGGCACCACATTCAAGTTAACCCATAAGGGCGCAAGCTGGTTGCTGAGTACGCTGTACGCCTTTACCGGCAATGGCGATGGCGGTCAGCCTTGGGAGCCTGTGAGCTTCGGGCCGGATGGAGCGTTGTATGGCGTGACCGGTGAAATCGAGAACAACCAAGGAACGGTGTTCCGCTTGCAGCCGCCGGTAGCCACCTGCCGTAGCTCCGCCTGTCCCTGGACGGAAACGGTGTTGTTCAGCACGCCCGGTGGTTTCACCGGAATCGATCCGCTCGCCCCGCTAATTTTTGACAGTGCGGGCAACATTTATGGTGCGATGGAAGGCGGTGGACGCGACCATCAAGGATACGCTTATGAACTGGTGAAGTCCGACGGTTGGCGTCAACAGGTGCTGCACCAATTTACCGGCGAACAAGAAGGCGGGACACCCTGGACCAATCTGATATTCGATAGCCAGGGCAATCTCTATGGCACCAACACCAGCGGGGGCGCCAACGGCTACGGAACGGTGTTTCAGCTTTCGCCGCAGCGCGGCTGGCAGGGAACCGCTCTCTACAATTTCCAGAATTTGAGCGATGGCTCATCGCCCCTGGGCAACTTCATCCAGGATAGTGCCGGCAATTTCTACGGCAGCTGTCAGAGCGGCGGCCTGGGCACTGGAACCGTATGGGAACTATCGCCCGGTAACGGCGGCTGGACGTTCACCACTCTCTATCAATTTATCGATCGTGGAACCCCCAGGGGCGTAACCATGGATCAGTCCGGCAACCTTTATGGGACTACATTTCGCGGCGGCGCCAACGGCGTTGGGAACGTCTTCAAACTGTCCCCGGGAAATGGCGGTTGGACTTACACCTCGCTCTACGATTTTACCGGCGGCAGTGACGGAGCCTACCCCATCGGCCGAGTCGTCATCGATCCGCAAGGCAATTTATACGGAACAACATTTGAAGGGGGACAAACCGGCGGCAACGTATGCAGCACCTATGGCTGCGGCACGGTGTGGGAGATCATGCCGTAGGCGCACGCTGAAGCCTCTCCTCAAAATTGTTGGATCTCCCGTTACGAAAGGACAATAGGCCACGATTGTACTTTCGTAATCTTGACGAATTTCACTTCTGAATTAGGCTGGTAGGTTGGGCCTAGTGTCCCCAATGTCCGCGGCGGGTCTCATTGCGTCCGGGGTCGACGATCTTTGATAAATCATGGTGACAGGGCATTCGGCCGTCGCCGCCCGAGCTGTTAGGGGAAACTCTGATTCAGTCTTGCTTTGCAGGGGACGGCCTTTTCAGGCCGTCCGTTAAGCGCTCGAAAATCATCCGGCTTTTAGCCGCTGCGGGGACCTCGCTTTCACTTGATCAGAGTTTCCTTCGGAGATCGCTCAGCGGTTGTCCGCAGATGCGATCTACGGGAAGCGATCATCGACACTTGGGCTGAGTCGTCGGGAAGCTGTCCTTGGAGGTCTTGGGATTCATAACCCTTTGGGGCTCAAGATTTTACTTGTAGCTTATGTAGAATCAAGATTTTGCAGATGCCGGTCAATGGAATCAAGATTTTACGGACCAAAGGGGGAGGGGGGTACCCCACCGGGCAGCGCCAATTCCCGAAATGGCTCCGCAATCCAAGGATCGAGCTACAGCGCCGGTGAGTAGTCGCTGCCGTAGTCGGCGGTGTTCTCGTCGCCGACCTCGGCGAAGCTGAACTGTTTGGCGATGCCGTCGTAGATCTTGCCGTCAACTTCGACATAGGGATAGACGAAGTAGTTCAGCGGCGGGCCATCCTGCTTGGGCGACAAGGTAATGTCGCGGCCGGTCGAAAACTGCAGCCGATTTACGTCGACGCTGCCAAAGAAGTAATTCTCTTTCTGCTTCGCCTTCCAGGCTTCGGAGATGTCGACCGGAACCCATCCGATATTACGGGCAAAGAATTCGGCCCAGCAGTGATAGCCGGCTATGTCGCCCTGGTCCTTGCCTTCGGGCAGGGGAAAGCCGATATCGAAGCGGGCGGGAATGTCGTCGGAGCGCATCATGCCGATGAATACGGAATGGAAGTCGGTGCAGTTGCCATGCTTGGAATCACAAGCCCAGACGGCGTCACCGCGTCCCCAACCGGTGCCGGTTTTGTCGTAGCGCATGGTCGCGAACAGATAGTCGTAAGCAGCTTTGGACTTAGCCACCGTGCCCGTCTGGCCGGCGGTCACTTTGTCAGCCAGCGCCTTGATCTCGCCGTTGGTGGGGATCAGCTTATCGGGTTCGACGTAGCGCTGCATGGAGGCCAGCACCACCCCCGGCTTGGTGTCCTTTTGCTCCAGTTGGGCGTAGTCGCCGCGCGAGTACTCGCGGCGCGTCACCTCATATTCCAGCTTGAACTCCGCCGTGGTCTGCGCCGGGTTGTGGATCTCGGCATAGAGGATCTGGTTGCCGTACTCCGACTCCTCCGTCATCCGAGTCTGCACCGGAGCCTTCACGTCCAGCAGCTTCACGGTTTGATGTTCGTCAGTGTGCGCTACCGGAACCCATACGCGCACCAGCTTGGTCCCGCTGGGAATGTCTTTGACGGTGAAGGAATAGGTGAAACGAAACTTGCGCGCGGGCGGGCTGAATTTCTTTTCCGGAGCGGTGGCGGGCTTGTCGGCGGTTTGCGCGGCCAAAGTAGAAATTGCAATGCCGCTCAGCAACAGCAACCAAAGAGCGCGAAGCTTCATGGGTGCAACCTCTGCGAAGCTTGGATGTAGCTGGAGCGAGTCGGGTCGCGTAATTTATCGGGCGCGCTTTACAAACCGGGACCCACAGGTCCAGCATGAACTGAGGGCAGCGCGGCCGGTTCGCTGAGCCGGCTGTCCAATCAGGAGGCACTATCTATTATGGTTAGTATTCCTAAGTATGTCCAAGATTTTCTGCCGGGCAAGCTGGCGTGGGTGGCAACCGCCTCCCACGAGGGAGAACCCAACGTTACTCCCAAAGGCACGCTCAAACTCATGGACGACAATCACGTGCTCTTCTCCGACTTGTTTTCCCTGAAGACCAGAAAAAATCTTCTGGAGAATAACCGGGTGGCGGTCACGGTGGTCGACCCGGCTACGGCCAAGGGCTATCAAATCAAGGGAACGGCGGAGGTGGTCGACTCCGGCCCATTGTTTGATGAGACCAGCAAACAGCTGCAGAGTTCGCCCCAAGGCCTGCCGCCGCTGCATCACGTGGTGAAGATCACGGTCGACGCGGTGTTCGATCAGTCGGTCGGACCCGAGGCGGGCAAGCAAATCGCATAATCTTGGACACCAGCCCGAACGCTGACCCTGGCACGCTAGGCCGCTGCGAATCTGGCGGCGAGGAATAACCCGGCGGCAATAGCGGCAAAAAACAGCCCGCAGCCTAGCGTGATCAGCGGGACGGCGAAGAATCGGCGATTCCAGCCGGCACCGATGCGGGCGTCCGACGGATTCCGCGGATTGTAGCGGATAGCGCGGCGGCTGCCGACGGGATATTCGGCGGCGCGGCGCACCGTTTCTTCGTAGTTGTTGCTCTGGAAGCTGGACAGCTGGGAGGTGATAGGCTGGCCGTCGACGACATAGACGATTTGCAACTGCGCGGCGTACAGCTGGTCATGCTTGGCGGTGGGAAGCGTGACCACTTGGCTGCGCAGGATCTGCGCCTGCCGTACCGGCCAGGAACGCACCACCTGAACTTGTCCCCAAAAGAAGGGCAAGCTGAGAATGGCGAAAATCCCGCCTACGATCAGGCAGGCCACGCCGAGAAATTGCAGGACACCGCGGTTTTGGCTCATTGCGAAGGCATTGGCAGGTGGTGCGGGTTAGTTTAATGGATGACTTGCCGACGTCGTTGTCGAGCCAGCTTGGGCCGATTGCTAGTGCCCCAGGTTCACGTCCTTCTTTTGGACGTTAACCTGGGCGGGAACTCACTTCCCCCGCTCCATCTCCTTCAGCTCGTCTTCGACCTTTTTCATCCGCAGGAGGATTCGGCCGAGGTATCCCAAGTAAACCACCCAGGCGATGATGTATGCAGCTTTCAAGAACGCAATCGGATTCATCGCGATACTCCTTTCAGAGCGGCTTGAGCATGCGCCGATTCCAGCGCCTGCTCCTGCATCTGCAACTTGTAGCGCAGCCAGACAAACAGAATTCCCAGCACGGTAAAGGCCGTCAGGTTAATGAGGAAGACGTGCAGCATCGCCGGAGCCAGGCCGGAATTTTCGCCACCGCCCATGACAGGCGAGGGATGCTGCGTGCGAAACCAGCGGATCGACATATAAACGATAGGCACATCGGCGAATCCGAAGATAGCGAAAGCCGCCGCCAGGACCTGGGTCTGGCCTCCAGCGGCGAAGCGCCGCAGCACCAGGTAGCTAACGTAGATCAGCCAGAGCACCAGCGTAGTCGTGAGGCGCGCGTCCCAGGTCCACCAGATCCCCCACACGGGCCGCGCCCACAGCGGGCCCGTGATGAGCAGCACGGTGCAGAACACCACGCCCACCTCGGCCGACGCCGCAGCCAAGGCATCGCTGGCCTCGCTCCGTTTCCACAGAAAGACCGCCGAGGCCACGAAGTTGATGAAGAAGCAGAGACCAGCCACCCAGCCCGACGGCACGTGGTAATAGAAGATGCGTTGCACGTCGCCCATGGTCTGCTCGGTCGGGGCGACCGCCAGCGCGAGATAGCTGGTGTATCCCAGCAAGGCCAGCGTGATGAGAATCGAAATTGGTGCGAGCTTTTTCATTCTGCGTTTCAATCTTATTCTGCGTTCAATACAGTCTCGAACAGCAGCAGGCAAATCGCCGTGAACACGATATCGTAAACCGTCAGCAGCTTGATCCAGAAGTCAGGCGAAGCCTCGCCAGTCAGGATGGAAGTAGTTGCGTCCACCATCCCCAGCAGCGCGGGAATCGTAATCGGGAAGAGCAGCAGCGGGAGCATGATCTCGCGGTTGCGAGTGCGGATCGAGAGCCCGGCGAAGAACGTCCCATTCACCACCAGCGCCCACGTCCCTAACAGCGCCACCACAATCAACTGCCACACCGGGCCGATGGATCGCAGCTCGTAGAAGACCACGAACAGCGGCGTCATCAGCACTTCCAGCACCACGACAAACAGAAAGTTGCCGATGGCCTTGGCGAGGAACAACGCATTCGGCGGCGCCGGCGACACGCGATAAGCGTCCAGCACCTGATTGCGCAACTCGCGCGCCCAGGTCTGATTCAGCGCGACCACGGCGGCGAACAGAAACGCCACCCAGATCAATCCGCCGGCAATGCGGCGCGATTCCTCGGCCGTGGGATTGAAGGCGAAGCTGAAGATCACCACCACCAGCAGCGAGAAGAACAGCATGGAGTTGATGGCGTCTTTGGAGCGCCACTCCATCCGCAGGTCTTTGACCAGCGTTGCGCGGGTGACCCCAAGAGTGCTCATCGCCTCGTCCTCATTTCGGAATCGGAGACAGCCTTGCGCGCCACTTCCTCACGCGAGACGATCTGCCCGGCGGACATATGCACGAACTCGTCGGCCACGCTCTCCATCAGCGGCGCCTGATGCGTGACTACGAAGATGGTCTTGCCTTGATCGCGAACCCGTCCCAGCACCGCGGCCATGTCGTGTGCCGAGCGCACGTCGACGTTGGAGAAGGGCTCGTCGAGCAACATCAGCTCGGGGTTGTGCAGCACTGCGCGGGCCAGCGACAACCGCTGCCGCATGCCTTGCGAGTACTGCCCCACGCGGCGCGTCAGCTCAGGATCGAGGCCGACCATGCGCATCGCACTTTCACCCACGTCGTCGTCATGCATGCCGTACAGGCCGGCAAAGTAGCGCAGATTCTCCATGCCGCTGAGTTCGTCGTATAGCAGCGGCGCATGCCCCATGTAGCCGACACGATGCGCCACCTCGCGAACCGTCTTCGTCCCTAATAACGTGAAGCTGCCTTGACTCGGTTCCATCAATCCGGCAACCACGCGTAGCAGGGTACTCTTGCCCGCGCCATTGTCGCCCAATACAACGTACAGCCGGCCGGGCGCGAAGCTGGCGGAAATGCCTCGCAGGGCGGCGAAGCGGCCAAAAAATTTCACCAGATTGTCGAGGACGATGACAGGCGGAGAGGATGGTGCGGTCGCGATCAATGCTGCCTTTAGCGAGGCGGTGCAGGATAGAGCGACGCTTTCGCCTCGCGTCGAAAGTGTTATGTTGCCAGGCTGCTGAAAAACCAGATCCCTCACCGGCTGAAGCCGGTTCGGGATGACAAATCCAAAAGACTCGCAACGGCGCAGCTAAAACTGCGCCCCTTCAAAGCAAGCCATCACAGGGCTTTTCCTGGCCGCCGGCTAAACAGCTTTTAGTGCTTCCCGGATCACTGCCCCATCGCCGCACTGCCATCCAACGCCGCCTTCTGCGCATTGCCTTGCACCGCCGGAGTAGCGCCTGGTTGGTCCGGCTGTTTCGGCGCATACTTAGAGGCGCACTTGGCTTGAATGTTGGTGGCGTGGAAGACGCCGTCGCGGCCAAACTTACCTTCCGCCAGAGCCTGCGCATTATCTTTGAACGTGTCCGGAGGAGCTTCGCTTCCGTTGTAAACCACCGGTAAGGTGCGGTCCTGCTCCACCAGCAGGAACTCCATATGTGTCCCTTGGCGCTTGATCGATCCCGGCTGAACGTTGCCTGCCACTCGTAAGCGCTTGCTATAAGCGCCGTTGCCCATGCCGTTCAGTTCCTTGATGGTGACGTAGTAGCTCTTGCTATCTTGCACGCCGGTATAAGCCAGATAACCCAACGCAATGAGGATAACGGCCATCACCGCGCCAAAGCGCATATATCTGCGTCCCTGTTCCGACATTAAAAATACTCCTTGGCATGCAGATCGGCGGGAGACGGGATGCCCGAGGGCGTTATACCCGCATCCGGTCGATAGGGATTAAGCCCGGCAACACCGCGAACGTTTGAGTTTTCGATGGCCGCAGCTTTACCCGGGATGCAGTTGTAAGGATAGCGCCTTTGCCCTCACAGCGCTATGTGACTTTAGTCACATACAGGCGAAGCTAGGCTGCTCCCCGCCGGCGACCGGCAAGGGCCAGACTCGAAGCAACTAGTGCGATCAGCTCCGGCGGCGGTAAAGGCTTGGGGCGAAAAACGACTTCCAGACCGGCGTATTCGGATTCCGCTTCCGCCAAACCACTCAACACGATAACTGGCAGCCAATCGTTGGCTACCCGGATTTGCCTCACCAGTTCGGAGCCACTGCAACCCGGCATAAGGTGATCGGTAACCACTACTCCAATGCGGTCGCGCAGCACGCGTAGCGTGGCCAGGGCACTTTCTGCCGTGGTAGCGATGGACACCTGGAAGCCGGCATTGCGCAGAACTGCTTCGCGAACGCTCAGCTGCAATGGATTGTCATCGATCAGCAGAACCTGGCTTGGACTATTCACACTTGATCTTCGCTTTGGTTTCACCGCCGCCAGGGAGCGCCGGCTCGACGGCTAGATTCAACGGCTTAGCATCCTAGTGCAATCGGCTGAAACGCGCAAAACCGACTCCCATGGCTGTGGTAAGGAAAACAGAAGAAGGTTGGTGGTTACAGTCGTCAGGCAGAAATATCCCATCTACTCAAGAACGCGCTTCCAACCTAATATTCGGCACGAATCCACAATTTACCCTGGACTAAGCCGTACGCTGCTGACCGCAGATCTCTTCCACGGCGCGAAGCCAGTCCTGCTCGGGCGATCCGCCATGTCCGCCGCGTTGCAGGTACAACTCGTAAGCCCGTACCCGGATTTTTTCCTCCAGATTCGGCGTAGTCACGGCTTTGCTAGCAATTTCGGGTGACGCCACCACGGTCTGCGCAACCTCAGAGCCATTCCCGCTCTCCAGATGAATTCCATTTCCGGTGCTGGATGTGGCCTTCCGAGTCCGCTTCTTTGGTGTCGCATTTTCCTTGTCCCGAGGTGCTTTCGGCATCGTACTTTGCTCCTACTTTCACAGATTTACACGCGGTCCGCGCTCAACCAGAGTCAGAATGGTCGCGGCCTGATGTGTTACTTCCACTATAACCAACTTGCCGGGTTTTTGGGGCGCGAAAGTGCCGATTTCCACGATTTTCATCAATTCAAATTCATCTTATCGCGGCTGGTCTCATTCCCGCATAAGTCGCTACCATTTCTCGACTTAATAGTGTCCAATAAATAGCGTGACGGCGCTTTTCCGGAACCAAGTTTGCTATCGCCGCGTATATCACAATAGGTTGGAGTTCCGGCCTTTCCCATGATGTTTTTCGAGACACTGCGGCAGATGTTGCGCACTTTATGGGCGCACAAGCTGCGTTCCTTCCTCACCATGTTCGGCATCGCCTGGGGGGTGGGATCGCTGCTGCTGCTGGTCGGCTTAGGCGAGGGGTTCCGCTCCGGCAATCGGCGTGAGCTGAACTCGCTGGGCGAAGACATCATGTTCGTTTTCCCGGGCCGCGCTCCTGCTGTCGCCGGCAACATGAGCTCTGGTCGCAGCTATAACCTCACCGACCAGGATTATTACGACATCCAGCGGGAGGCTCCGCACGTGCGGGCCGTGGCTCCTGTACTGTCGCGCATGGATATTCGCGAGGTCAGCGACTACGGCAATACCAACGGCGAAGTCAGCGGCGTTCCTCCCCACTACAACACCATTCGCTATTTGCCTTTGTCGGAAGGCCGCTGGCTGAACCAGGACGACGAATCGCAACGCCGGCTGGTCGCTGTCCTGGGCGACGAGATGGTGAAGAACTTGTTCTCCGGCCGGTCGGCGGTGGGCACCACCATCCTGCTGAACGGAATTCGCTTCCAGGTGGTCGGCGTGGTGCAGCGCGTGGGCCATGGCGACAATAATTCCACCAACAATCGCGTCTTCCTCCCCTTCAGCACCATGCGGGAGTTCTTTCCGCTCATCAAGGACGGACAAGAGGACGCGGTTTCGTTCATTAACTATCGGCCGCGGGTGCGTGAGGAGCATGCCCTGGCTCGGGACGAGGTCCGCAAAATCATTGCCCGCAACCATCAGTTTGATTGGCACAACGAAGATGCTTTCGAGGATTGGGACACCATCAAGAATTCCGAAACCGTCAGCAAAATCTTCGACGCCATGGATCTGTTTCTGGGCGGCGTTGGCCTGGTGACGTTGACGCTGGGCGCGATCGGCATCATCAACATCATGCTGGTTGCGGTCAGCGAACGCACCCGCGAGATCGGCCTGCGCAAAGCTCTAGGCGCCACCAATCGTAGCATCCTGCTGCAGTTCTTCCTGGAAGGCGCGTTTCTCACCTTGATTAGCGGCGGCATCGGCATGGGCGGCGCGGCGCTTCTGATGCTGGCCATGAGTGGAGTGGGTGCGGCGCCGGGCTTCGATCCGCCGACCATGTCGTTCATGTCGGCATCGCTGGCCATCGGTACGCTGGCCATCGCCGGAACCGTCGCCGGAATTTATCCGGCACGCAAAGCCGCCATGTTGCAGCCAGTCGACGCACTGAGGGCGGAGTAGTCATGGTCAGTGATCTGCTATTGCAAGCTTACGAAGCCATGCGCTTCAATCGCCGCCGCACCGCCCTCACCATGCTGGGCATGGCCTGGGGCATCGCGACCGTGGTGCTGCTGATGGCCTACGGAGCCGGATTCGGCCGCGCCATCGAAGTGATCTTTGCCAACTGGGGCACGCGCATCATCGGTGTCTTTCCCGGCCGCACCTCGATGCAAGCCGGCGGACAAAAGGCCGGCACGCAGATCAAGTTCACCATTGATGACGTCTATCGCATCGTGAATGCAGCCCCGCTGGTCAATCGCATTACTCCGCTGGAGGAGAAAGACGTCACTGTGCAGCGCGATGTACGCACCTACACGCTGCCCATCAACGGCGTCTATCCCAACATTTTTAAGATTCTGGCGTTGAATCTGGCCGAAGGGCGCCTGCTGAATGAAGATGACGAGGCTTCGCGCGGCCGGGTCGCCGTGATCAGCTCCGATGCCAAGCTCAAGCTGTTCTCCGGAGAGTATGCGCTCGGTCAGCACATACGCATCGAGGGCATCAGCTATACCGTGGTCGGGGTGCTGACGCCGCATATGCAGGAGGGCGATGACAGCGTCAACAAGACGATTTACATCCCCTTCAGCACCATGAGCGATTTCAAGGACACGCACTACCTTGACGGCATCTGGATCTCTTACGAAGGCAACGAATACGAACTGGTCGAGAAACAAGTGCGCGCCGTGCTGGCTCAGCAGTACAACTTCAATCCTGATGACAAGCGCGCCATCTTTCTCTACAACATGATGAAGCAGTTGAAGCAGTTCCAGATCATCACTGCCGGCTTGCAGGTTCTATTGGCCTTCATCGGCACTTTGACGCTGGGCATCGGCGGCGTGGGACTGATGAACATCATGCTGGTATCGGTGACCCAACGCACCCGCGAGATCGGCGTGGAGAAAGCGCTGGGTGGGCGTCGGCGCGACATTCTGTTCCAGTTCCTGGCCGAGGCGCTGGCGATCACCTTCGTCGGCGGCATCTGTGGGATCATCCTGGCCTACGCCGTGTCGATCGGAGTGGGACGTATCACGTTCTACAGCGCGGTCGCCAAAAATGCCGAGGCGGCGGATATTCGACTCCTCATCAATCCCACGATTGTGATCGTGGCGACGATTATTCTGACGTTCGTCGGCTTGATTAGTGGAATGCTGCCGGCGATTAAGGCATCGCGCCTCGATCCAATCGAAGCGTTGCGCTACGAATAGGAAAGCGGCTGTCAGCTCTCAGCCCTCAGCTCTCAGCTAAGGCTCCTCATCCTAGTCTTTCGGACATCGCCGCCGACAATTCACACTCTGCTGACTTCCGACCGATCCACCATCCACTATCCACTGAATCAACGTCCGGCGGCGCGCCCTCGGCTCGTTGCTGGCGGTGACGCGTGAAATTCGACCAGGCTGCGGCGTTCTTCTCGAGGTCGGTACCTGATCCCCAAGCCTCAAGTGCTGCCGTCTGGCTTCCCGCCCGCGGCCTATCCACTCCCCTACCCTAGCCACTGCCGTACAATCTCCCGATGACCTCTTCCCGCCTGGAGCGCGTGCAGCAGCAGTTGCGGCTCTACGAGCATCCGCTGGTCGAGTTTGACGCTCGCGCCAAGGGCGAAGCCGTGGAGTTGATCATTCGCCCCCGCTTCGCCGACCCTCCGGTGCACACTTATTACTTCGATCTGCATCCCCGCGACCTCGACGATGCGCAGTTCGAATGGACGCTGCAGCGCATGGTCTTCGACTGCCTGCACGATTACCTGGTCGAAATGTTTATCCGCACCCCGCAGCATCGCAAAGAACATCAGCAGATGGAGCGCGAAGGTAAGCTGTGAGCCCAGATCCGTCGCAATCCGCCGCACCTGATCGGACTAACCTGCGCGAACGCATCGCCGAGGAAGTCCGGCGCTGTGGCCCGATTCCGTTCTCGCGCTACATGGAGCTTTGCCTCTACGAGCCCGAGCTAGGCTACTACTCGCGGCCTCGCGAGCAATTCGGCAAGGCCGGAGATTTCTACACCTCCAGCGATGTTCATGCCGTCTTTGGCCGCCTGCTGGCGCGGCAGTTCGAGGAGATGTGGCGCGTTCTCGATTCGCCGGAGCAGGCTGATGTGATCGAACTCGGTCCCGGGCGCGGGCTGTTTGCCCGCGACGTGCTCGACTGGTCAGGCAAGCAGTTTCCAGATTTCGCGCACGCGCTGCATTACCTGCTGGTGGAACAATCGCCGCATCTGCGCGAAAAGTTGCGGGAGCGATTGGCGGAGCACATTGCGGCAGGGAAGTGTCAGGTATTCGAATCGCTGGAGCAGGCCGCATCGTTCTCGCAACCGTTTGCCAACGACCGGCGAAAGTGTGGGGCACCCGTTGCATTCGATAGCGTGATTCTCTTTGCCAATGAGTTCTTCGACGCGCTGCCGGTGGAAGTCATCGATCATCGTGGCGCAGTTCGTGTCGGTTTTGAGAATGGTCGTTTCGTCGAAAGCTTCGCCGCTCCGTCTGCCGCTGAGATTGAGTTTCTCGATCGATATGGGGTTCATCCTGAAGCAGGCGAGCGCGTCGAGGCGCCACTTGCTTCGCTGGCCTGGATGGATCGCATCGCCGCTGCTTTCCAGGATCGTCGCGGCTTTGCGGTGCTCATCGATTACGGTTACACCCGCGAAGAGCAACTAGCCGGGCGGCATCGCGACACCGTCATGACCTATCGCCAACATACCGCCAGCCCATCGCCGTACGAAGCTCCCGGCGAGCAGGACATCACCGCGCACGTAAACTTCACTGCATTGCGAGCCCGCGGCATCGATCGCGGACTTGATCCTCTGGCGCTGGTTACGCAGTCGCAGTTCCTACTCGGTATCGGAGAAGAGACGCAGTTTGCCGATGCCTTCCAGGATTGCAAGCTGTCCGCAGGAGCAGGCCAAGGTTGCTCTGCAGCTCAAGCACCTGATCAGTCCCTCGGGCATGGGCGAAACCTTCCAGGTGCTGTTGATGTCCCACAATGTGGTAAAGGAAAAAGCTGCAGGGCTGGGGGGAATGAAGCTGGCGCGCTAGGTACTGCCGCTGCCGGCGAACCACAGGTCCCTCCGCTCGGGCTCAAGCCCTCGGTCGGGATGACAGATTTACAGGGAGCTCAAGCCCACGCTCCGGGTGATAAATTCTAAAAGGTAGCCCAAGCCCTCGCTCGGGACGACAATCTTCAACTCTCCTACATCCCCGGCTTATCGCTGCTGCTCTGCTGGGAATAGGGACTCTGCAGGTATTTCCGCGCCGTATCCAATGCGTTTTGGGTGTTGTCGTTGGTTTGCAGTGCCTGACGATATTCGTTGGTGGCGCGCTCCCGCTGTCCTGTCAGATCGAAGATCATGCCCAGCTGGATATGGCTCCAAACCTCGGTCCAGCGCGGCTCGCCATCGCCGTTGAGCGCCTCGCGGTAGGCGTTGGCCGCCGACTGATAGTTGTGTTGCAGGAAGAATACTTCCGCAATCCGGTAATGCGCCAGCGAACTATTGCGATTGATGTCGAGCGCCTTCTGAAATTCCTTCAGCGCCTCGGTCAGGTCGCCCTGCTCCACGTCCTGCTGGCCGCGCATGATCGAGGTCCGCACCTGCAAGTCGGTCGAGTTCTGCAGGACGTCGTTGTTGGGATCGATGGTGATACGCCGCGGCTTGCCGAAGGTCTCGATCGCGTAGGCCGAGTTCGTGCCTTCAACTTCGACCCGCTGGGTTTCGGTCTTGCCGTCAGTATCGACCCGCAATTCGATCGGCATGCGGAACAAGTCCATGTCCTGCGAAATTTCGCCCACCACGCGGAAGCCCTTCTGGGTGCGATACACGGTGTACTTGTTCTTGAACTCAGGCGCTCCGGTCGAGTCCAGCCACTGGGTGAAGAACCAGTTCAGCTGTTGTCCCGAAGCCTGCTCCGCCACTTTGCGGAAGTCATCCACCGTCACCGATTTTCCCGCGTACTGCGACATGAAGGTGCGCATGGTTTTGTCGTAAGCTTCTTCGCCGATGACCCAGCCCAGCATCTCCAGGATCATCCCGCCTTTGTCGGTGACCAGCGATTGAAACTCGGGCGAGAACGTGTCCAGCTTGCCAACATCGGCCAGCGGTACGGACACGTACGCCAGCGCGCCCACCGACATGTCTTTGGTCACTTCCTGGAAGCCCGCACTGCCAGCGACGTGCTCGACGTAGAGCGCTTCGGAATAACGCGCCGCTCCATCGTTCAGCCACCAGTCGTTCTTCGTGGCCGGGCTCACCATGGTTCCAAACCACTGGTGCGCGATTGTGTTGGCCATCAGCCGGTAGTCACCCTTCTCGGTGAAACGACGCCCGGCCAGCGCGGCAATCTCTGGAGCCCAAGCCGAGGGCACGGTGTCGTTTGGCAACTCCACCACGCTGAGCTTCTGGCCAAACGGCGGGCCATAAGTCGTGGTGAAGAAGAAGAACTCTTTCACTGCGGTGTCGGCATACTGCGACGCCACGGCCTTGTGCTCCGGCGTCGTGTACACGGTGATGTCCAGGCCACCTTCGGTGCTCTTGGTCTCGACATACTTGCCAATCAGGATGGTACCCGGAAAGCTCGGCCGATCTTCGTAGGTGAAGGTGACGGTCTGTCCGCCAGCGGGAGTTCCAAGTCGCGCCAGCCCGCCTTGCGACGATCCTTTACGGCTTGCCGCTGCGCCTTCCTCGACCTCTGGACCAGGCGCATTGCTCTGCTTGCCGCTGCCGATTACGGTGTATCCAGGAGGAACGCTGACGCTGATGGTCGCGGTAAATCGATTCGTTCCGTACCCTACCATGGGGAACCATCGTCCGGCATAGAGCAGATAGGTGATGGGATCGCCAACGTAAGCCAGCTTCAGCCCTGGCACCGGACTGTCATCGCCCGATTGCAGCGCTCCCTCATATTCAAATATCAGAGTATCGGTACTGCCCTTGGTCAAACCGTTGGGCAGGGAAATGCGCACGGTCGAGTCCTGGCTGACGCGCTCGACGGAGAGATTCTGACCGTTGGCGTCGATCACGCGCGTCGGCCGCAGGTCGTTGTGCAGCTCGAAGGTCGCGATGTTGATGTCTTCCAGCGCAGTGAACTTGACGCGAGCCTGGGCTTTCAACTGATGGGTCTGCGGCGAGACCGCGACATGGATGATGTAGTCGTTGACCTGGAGGCGCGGCTTCTCGGCGGCGAAGCAAACCGCAGCCAGCGCGAACAGAACGACCGCTGCCATCCGCGCAAGCGAACGCAGTCGAAGGGTCGTAGCCTGATACGATGCCCGCCTGCGGCAATCTACGAGCTGGGTTCTGGTCACCATAATCCGACAATATTCAACTATTTTCATGATACAAGGAAATCGCACGCGGAATTTAGGCACTCTTTCCCATTATGGAAAGTACGGCCCGCGCTGCCCTTTCAGATGCACTTCCACCTGCCTCCCTGGAAGTCAGACGTTGCCTGACTTCGCTAAAGCCGGTGATCATGGCCGCGCGTGAGGCGCCTTCCGGGATGATCCGGCGCAATTCATCGCAGACTCTATGCGCGGTGAAATCCTCCTGCACCAGCTCCGGTACTACGTCCCTTTCGGCGATCAGGTTCACCATGGCGAACCGGTCTACCTTTACTAGACGGCGGCCCAAGGCCCAGGTGAGCGGGGCGACCTGATACACCATGGCGAATGGTGTCCCGATCAGAGAAGCCTCCAGGGTCGAGGTGCCGCTGGCAACGGCAGCCGCCCGGGCGTGCAGCAGGGTGGCGCGCGCATCTCGAGTGAAGGTAATCGGCGGGCCCGAATAGCCTCGCAAGAACGAGGCCACCCAATCCGCCCGCAGGGTGGAAGCGACAGGCACAGTGTAAACGTACTCCGGGCCGAGAAGTTGTGCCGCTTGCAACAGCACCGGGAAGATCCGCGATACCTCGCCGCGCCGGCTGCCGGGCAACAACCCAATCCATGGCCGCGCCGGATCGAGCTTGTGCTCAGCGGCGAATTCTTCGCGCGTGGTTGCAGGAGCCGGTAGATCCGCCAGCGGATGGCCAACGAACTTCGCCGCAATGCCGCGCTCCCGATAAAACTTTTCCTCGAAGGGAAAGATCACCAGCATCTGGCGAACGTACTTGCGCACCCGCTCGATGCGTCGCTGCTTCCATGCCCAGAGCTGCGGGCTGACGTAGTAGATGACCGGCACTCCGCGCTGGTGCAGTTCGCGCGCCAGCCGCAAGTTGAAGTCGGGAAAGTCGATGAGCACCGCCGCGTCGGGCCGGCGTCGCTCCGCCTCGCGAACCACCTCGCGGAATCGACGATAAATCGTAGGAATGTGCTTGATGACCTCGACGATTCCGACCTCGGCGATCTCCCTGGCATCGACCAGCAGATCGCAGCCTGCGGCCCGCATCTGATCGCCTCCCACGCCGAAGAACTCGATGTCCGTCTCGGGCTCGGCCTGGGAGACTTGCCGGCGCAAAGCCTGGATCAACTCTGCGCCGTAGAATTCGCCGGAGGCCTCTCCCGCCGAGATCAGAATTCGCACGAATGAATTATGACAGGTGAGCCGTGACCGTCTTTTTCTTCGCGTCCACTTTGAGCGGGTATGACATCCGAGGCAAGTGTCTTGCGTGGAGACCCAAGTAGGCGCAGGGAAGTCGCTGGCATGAGGCGAGTGACAGGCACCACGCAATCGCCGAACTGATGCTCTGGCCGAGATCAGCCTCCGCGGTGGTCCAAGTCGATGTACTTGTGTGCACGGCGGACTGACCCTGCCACTGGGTCGCTCAAACCAGTAGAGGCAAACGGTCTGAACGCCCGTGATTACGTGGCGGGTTACTTCCGTGGTGATGAGCGCGGTCGCAGGGTATCGCGGGAACATTCAGCGTTTGCAGAGCATGCCGGTGCTGGACGTCTGGTACTTGCACGCCTATCCCGACCGCCAGAATCCGTTGGTGAAGGTCGATGCTAAATCCAGTGCGGTACTGGCCAAGTGTGTGGCCAAGGCCAAGCAGCAGACCAACGCAACTCTGCTGACCAAGATCTCCGAGCGCGGGGTCTCGGGCGGATGGCGCTTACGCGAAGATCCGCCAGTGCTCACCCACGTGGATGATGCGACCCGCGAGAAGATCATGGATGGGCTCAACGAATATGCCGAGTCCCTGTCGCTCGAACGACGCTATTTGCTCAGCCGCTACCACGTGGTTGACGCTGCCCACCGGATCGTCGGCGTGGGCAGCGTAGGCACGCGGGCCTACCTGGCGTTGCTGTTCGGCAACGGAGACGACGACCCCCTGTTTCTGCAAATCAAAGAGTGCGTGGCGCCGGCCCACGCCCCTTATGTTCCGCCGCTGCCGGAGCGGTTTATTGAGCATGAGGGTCGCCGGGTGGTGGTGGGTCAACGGGCGTTGCAAGCCTCCAGCGACATCATGCTGGGGATCACCCGGATTGATGGTCGACCCTATTTCGTGCGACAGATGAAAAACATGAAGGCGTCGGTTCCCGTGGAATGGTTAACGGGTGAGTCGTTCAACTTTTATGCCTGGGCCTGCGGAACGCTGCTGGCCCGCAGTCACTCCCGCGCCGGGGATGGGGCTGCTATCGCCGGCTATTGCGGAACCTCTGCCGTGCTCGACCGGGCGCTGGCGACCTGGGCAGAGGCCTACGGCGACCAAACTGAGCAGGACCACGATCGACTGGTCAAGGCTATCAAGTCGGTCAAGATAAAGGCGATTATGGACGTCTGAGACCGCCTCATGATCTGCTTTGACGCCCGGAATGCAGCAATGGACTGGCGGCCTTGCCTTATATCCAGACAGCTTGGTACGCGACGCCAGGTTTGACCGGGGTTCTTTCGTATCATAGCACCGTACCAGGGAGGCAGGCGCTTAGACAGCTTGCCTTTTAAGCGGATTGACGCGTAACGATCCCGACCAGATACCAGTGGCAAATCTTACTTCAGACTGGCCGCCGCCGATCAAAAAAACCTAACCAGTCAGCCCAAAAACGAGTAGCGTCGCGCTGTTCCACGACTTCGCGACTCGGAATGTTCGATGGACTCCCCGGCGTACTTCGTCCGCAGGGAAAAATCAGAGAATGCGTGCTACTGGAATCTCTCGATGGGTAATATAGTGAGGGGTTCTTGGGGCTAAGAGGAAGGTTGCAATTCTCATTCTTTCGGCCGGCAAGACCTGCCAAGTTGTACTGATCTGAGCAAGCGAAACGAATTAAGATTATAGGATGCATTTTGGTTTGCCCGCTGCGGTGAACTATTGCCACGCAAAGAGAACTTGACGTTATGATTGGGATCCTGTCGATCAGTGCGAGTTTTACGGCCGAGCCGATTCAGCCGTTTCTGGAATTCTGGGGCCGGGAAATCGGGCGCCTGCTGGACATCGAGTTTGCGCCCTACAATCAGATATTTCAGTCGCTTCTCGATCCGAATAGCCTTTTTTCGAAGAACCGCGACGGCGCTAACGTGATCCTTCTACGTTGGCAGGATCTGGGGAATTTCGCGGTCATTGAAAAAAATGGCCGGTCGCTGATCCAGGCCATCACTCGGGCTCACATGTCCGTACCGCTTATTGTGGTGTCTTGCCTGGGCTCGCCTGCGTTTTTCAACGAGGCCGGCACGACGGAACTTGTGGCGCAACTCGACCAGGATTTGTCAGCCACTCTGGCTGATCTGGGACAGGCTTATTTCATTTCCGGTTCCGAACAGCGGGCCTTCTACCCGGTGGAGAATTACGATTCACCGCTCAGCGACGAGCTCGCGCATATCCCCTACACCGCCGAATATTTTGCGGCGATTGCCACAGCTATCGTTCGCAAGCTCGATTGTCTGCGGCGCACGCCGTCCAAAGTGATCGTGCTCGACTTGGACAATACCCTGTGGGAAGGAGTGGTCGGCGAAGACGGCCCGGAGGGCGTGAAGATCGATGCCAGTCGGATTGAGATGCAGCGATTTTTGCTGGATCAGCGAGCCCAGGGTATGTTGCTGGCCATTGCCAGCAAGAATAACGAAGACGACGCCTGGGAAGTTTTCCAGCGGCCGGAGATGGTACTCAAACCGGAGCACTTCGTGGCCTGGCGCATCAATTGGGATCCGAAGTCGGCGAACCTCGATTCCCTGTCTGGCGAGCTGTCGCTGGGCGCGGAAAGCTTTATCTTCATTGACGACGATCGCAAGGAGATCGCCGAAGTCGAGAACCATTTGCCGCAGATCCGGACCTTGCGGCTACCAGGCAATTCGTCCGAGATTCTTCCGGCTTTGCGACACTTTTGGCCGTTCGATCGGACGCGAGTGACAGCCGAGGATGAAAAGCGCAGCCAAAGCTATCAGCAGGAGAAAGCACGGAACCAGGTCTTACGCGAGGCCAGGAGCCTGGAAGATTTCATCGCCGAACTCGATCTTCGGGTCACCATCGAGCCGTTCCGGCCGGAAATGCTGACCAGAGTTTCGCAGCTCACGCAACGCACGAATCAATTCAACACCACGACCATCCGGCGCAACGAGTCGGAGCTGAAGACCCAGCTGGATTCGGGCTCCCTGCAATGCATCACCATCGCAGCCTCGGACCGCTTCGGTGACTACGGAAACGTGGGGGCGGTGCTGTACTCGTTCGGCGGGGAAGCGCTGCATGTCGATTCGTTTCTGTTGAGCTGCCGGGCGTTGGGCCGCGGCGTCGAGCACCAGATCGTTCGCCACCTGGGAGACATTGCGCTGCGGCAGAACCTGCCGGAAGTCTGGCTGCGTTTTCAGGCCACCAAGAAAAACGCGCCGGCGCTGCGCTTTCTGGAAAACCTGCCGGCGACCCGTGAGCAGGGGACAGACGGCGTCGAGATTTTCCGCATGAAGGCCACGGACGCATCGCAACTGGTCTACCGCCCGATCTCCTATGCCGATGTTGTTCGCGAAGAAAAGTCCGTGGCCAGCGCGCCGGACGCTTGCGATTACGGTCGCATTGCGACCAGCCTGGCTACTCCCGAGCAGATCGAGCGAGAGGTTCGCGCCCGAACTGCCGGGGGACAGCTCGGCGAGACCACGGCTTCTGCGATCAGCGCTGCTTCCCAGCCAGGCGTTCCACGTAACGATACAGAGCGAAAGCTAACTGCGATTTGGGCAGAGGTTTTGGGCCTGCCCGAGGTCGGTATTCACGACAGCTTCTTCGATTTGGGCGGCGATTCGCTCAAGAGTGTCGAGCTGCTGATGCGTATCATCGAGACATTCGAGGCTGATCATCTCACCCTAAGCGCGGTGGTCGAAGCGCCTACCGTAGATCAGTTCGCCAAATACATCGAGAAAGGGAAAGCCAAGTTCCACTGCCTGGTCCCGGTGCGCACCACGGGTTCGCGGCCCAACTTCTTCGTGGTTCCCGGCGCAGGAGGCAACGTAGTAAGCCTGAGCACGATTGCGGTCAGCCTGCCGGACGATCAGCCGTTCTGGTGCCTGCAGGCTCCCGGACTGGATGGTTCGCCGACGATGGACAGGGCGTCAGATATTGCCGCTCTGTTCGTGTCGGAAGTCCGCACCCTGCAGCCGCAAGGTCCATACTATCTGGGCGGCGGTTCGTACGGAGGCGTGCTGGCCCTGGAGATGGCGCAGCAGCTTTACGCGCAAGGCGAAGCCGTGGCCTTCCTGGCGATGTTCGACACCTACAATCTCGCGTTTGGCCGAACTCTTTCCAAGCCGGATCTGATGTATCGCAATCTGCGGTTCCTGTTGCGGCGCTTGTTTACGGGTCTCGCGCGCTTCCGCCGGTTGCCGGTGAAGGAGTGGCCGGCGAATCTGGGACACGCCGTAAGGGCTTTGTACAAACATGCCGCAGGCGCGCTGGGAATGCTGTTCTCCCCGCCCAAGAACGAAAAGCAACCCGAACCTGCTCGTCCAACGCTGGCCGAAGGTCAGGAGAAGACGGAGTTCATCAAGACGCTGGAGCGGGTCCGCATTGCTACCCAGACGGCGGTCGAAGCCTACGTTCCCACTCGCTATCCCGGGAAAATTACGGTTCTGCGCGCCAAGACTGGAATGGTGGAACCCTACGAAGATTATTACCTTGGCTGGGGCCCGATCGCGGGAGGAGGCATCGCGTGCGAAGTCTTCGAAGGCGACCACCTCTCGTTTGAGGACGATCCTAACTTCGGTCCCACCCTGGATCGGCTTTTGCGGGAAGCCCAGGCACCCTACGGCGCGATCGCTTCCAGCTACCTCAGCGCAACCGGCTAAGCTGCCTGGACCAGCTCAATCAGCTGCCGGGTCGGAGTCGAGAGCCACGCAATCGGTCTTCCCTCAAACGCTACTGCCGGGATGGGTGGGCTTAGGACACCGCAGCGATGCGTCTTCAGGTGCTTCAACGCCGCTTCCATGTCGGGAACTTCGTAGCATACGTGGTAAGCACTGCCGCCCTGGTTGAGAGTGCGCATCACAGGTGAGTCCGGACCGCTCGGCATTACCAACTCGATGACCATGTCACCGGCGCCGCGGCTGAAAAAACAGACAACGACTTTCTGGTTGGGATCGGTGAATGGGCCGGAAATCAGCTGATAGCCGAAGAGGTCGCGATAGATAGGAATCGATTTCTCGAGATCGGCCACGGCAACGCCTAAGTGATGAAAGCGAAAACCGGCATCGGGCAAGTTCACGTGAGTCCCTTTTCTGGAGTTTGAGATTGGGCTGGCGGTGCCATCGCGGGCAGCACCCCGTGTCTAAAGATACCGCAGAAGCGGGGTGCGGGACGAGCGAGGGTAAAGCCAAATCTACCGCCAGGCCAGAGCCGCGAGGACTAAAGCAGTTTCTGGGTTGCTGTAACTGCCTGAAAAGGCGCGGCTTCAGCCGCGCCGATCGGCGCTACACGAGCTCGGCCTTTTTAGGCCCTGAGGGACGCCCCTCAGCGGCTAAAGCCGATGTCTTGCACCCAGCTTTTCGGCACGCCTGAAGGCGTGCCCTTCAAAGCGGATACCACCACTGTGAAATTGCTCTAAGTCTGCACCAGCCGTCCGCACATTTCGCGGCATTCAGGAAAAAGGGCGCTCCACCTGCGAGCGCCCTTTCTCCATCGACCTCCGATTTGGGCGACCGATGATCGGCACCGGTCACCCGCGTTTTCTGGCAAGCCCTAGAAAGCAATGCGCATGCCGAATTCCATCGCCCGTGGCGCGCCCAGATTGAAGACGCCGGTTCCGGCGCCCACGCGGTTGGTAATACGAGTCGCCTGACGTGGTGCCGTTGATCGGAGCCCGGCGTCCGGTCAGCCCGCCCGGCAAGCGCGTTCGGCGGCAAGTCGAAGTTAGCGAAGTTAAACAGGTTGAAGAAGCCCGACGCTCGGCTGGAAGGAATGACGTGCGACTTGCGCTTCCAGTTTGTAAGTGTAGGTGAGCTTGCAGATCGAAGTCCCGCAGGTTGCCCATGCTGACCTGCCCGGGTGGCGCAAATTGCAAGGTGCAGTTCGGGACTGTTGATGGCGCCTCCCGCAATGCACGGAGCCACCGCACCCAGCTGCTGCAGCTGCGCGGTGGTGAACAGGCCGTTGGTGACCAGCGTCTGGCCGGCCGGCGTCGGCTTGTTGCCGTAGTTGTTGTTGTAGATGGTCAGCAGCTTGTTGATGGTGCTGCCGTTCACCTGCGAACCAAAGGCTCCATTCTTGGTGCCGGGAAGCGGGTCCTGCGTGGTTCCGTCGCCGGTGAAGTCGGTCTGGAAGATCGCTCCCGGTCCGCTGCCGGGAACCTCAATCGGTATCGACAACGGCGAATAGAAGTGGCCGATGAACGACACCTGGAAGTTCCAGGGCAGATTGCCCGACCACGCCGAACGAAAGCTGGTTGGGCCGGTTCAGCAGCGAAGGTCCGAAGTAGCGATTGGGATTGTCGTTGTCCAGCGAGGGAACGATGAAATCCTGATCGCTGTTGGAGACGCCGCCCAGCGTTCCGCTGATTCCCGAGCCGCCGCCCGAGTTCTTGAACGACGAGTAGGAGTAGGAGACCTGCGCGTTCAAGCCGTGAAGCCCCTTGAAGGGATTGTTCTTCTGATAGGTCAGCTTCACATCCAGCGCGTTGTACTTGGAGATACCGGCGGGAACCAGGAAGGGCATGGCCGGAGCATTCGGGTTCAGGCCGCCAAAGGCGCAGCCCGGCGGCGGACAGGTGCCGCCAAGATCGCCCTGGCCATCCAGACCGTTGAGCGGCGAAGTCGGACGATGCGTCGGACGCCGGCCGCCCGTGCCAGGGTGAAGTCCAGGGCAGGCGACCGAGCTTGCGCTGATTAGTGCTGCCGCACCGCATTGGCTCAGCGTATTGTTGATGGCCGTCATAGCGTTCGCTCTTGTTGAAGTACTTCACGTCGCCGGTGTGATTTTGATCCACGCCCAGCAGCAATCCAGTGGTGACGTTGCGAACGTAGTCCACGCTAAGCACCACGCCCGGGCTGAGTTCGCGCTGAATGCCGACGTTGATCTGGGTGGAACGCGGCGTTTTGTAGTCAGGCGCAAACAAGTCCCAGCGGGAAGTTGACGCCTCCGCTGACGAAATTCGGCAGGTAGTTGGGATTGGATTGGTCAGACTGAATGGCGACAGCGCCTGATATTGCTGTCTGCAAGCTGGCGATGGAGCTCCCCGCATCCCCGATCCGGAATGGGGTACCAGGAGTGCCACACTCTGCCGCGGTGGTATCGCAGATTGACGCCGGCGAACGGGAATGCGCGGTCCGCTGTCGCAAGACGGTGGGCGTCTGCAGGAAAGCGCCGTTGGGCAAACGCAGCGGGCGGTCGAAGAGAACGTTGTTCCAGATCACGTTCTCGTAGTACAAGCCGATGCCGGCGCGGATCGACCGTCTTGCCGTTCTTCCATGGATCCCAGGCGATTCCCAGCGACGGTCCGAAGTTCAGGTTGGGATTCGGAATCGGCGCGCCCAGATTCGGATAGTTGGGAATCAGATTGTTGAGGAACGGCAGACCGGGCAAGTCGCTGTCGGTACGGCCGGTGTCGCGGTCGTAGCGCAAGCCGAGGTTCACCGTGAAGTTGGAAAACATCTTCCAGGTGTCGGCGATGTAGAGGCCGAGACGGTTGTCGGGGCCTAGTCCGCCAGCCGGGAAAGCCGAAGGCCGGTTGGGTGGTCGAGAAGCCTTGGCCGTTGCCCAGGACCACCGATTCCACCGGATAGTTCAAGGGGATTGCTGGCGCCTCCCGGATAGGGCCCACTGCGGCAAGCTGGACATCGGTGCAGGCATCGGGCTCCCGAGCGACAGGCCGCAAGGATAGGCGATGCCGTTATAGCTCGAGACACTGGAAAATTCGTTTTGGCCGGTCACGATTTGCGGCGCCAGTGTGAAGAAGCTGGCGAAGCCGCCGCCCTGGATGTGGTTGTAGTCCACACCGTAGCGAAGGATATGCTTGCCGACGGTCTTGGAGCCGTCGTACTTGATTTGCTTATCGCTCTGCGGCGTGCTCTGCGGAGCCAGCAGGTTGGGACCGGTGGAAGGTCCGTTCACCACGTTGAGGTTGAGATATTGTCCGTTGCCGGGAAAATCCGAGAGCGGTAAGCCGCTGCCGATCACGCCATCGACAATCTCGTTCTGGAATTTCAGGTAGCTGAAGCGGAAGCTGTGGGTCCACTGCGCCGGTCGTGAAGTCGGCGCCGCCCACATAGTTGCGCGAGTAGTTCTTCGATTGGTAAACCTGCAGGCTGTCGGAAAAGAAGGTTCCGTCCGCATTGATCTGCGAATAGCTGTAGCGGAAGAACAGCTTCACGTTGTGCGGCGCCACGTAGTCCAGGCGTCCCAGCAAGTTGGGATTCTTGTAAGGCGCATTGAAGCCGCCCGCCGAAGTTCTGGAACGGGGGAGCGTAGACCACCGGCGTAAACAGGTTCTGGTAGGTAGCATCGCCTTCGGCAAAGTAGAACAGCTTGTCCTTGATGAAGGCGCCGCCGAGCGTGCCGCCATATTGATTGCGATGATAGTTGGGGTCGGGTGAAGCCCGCCGGCTTGGGCAGCGAGGCGTCGACGTTGCTGCTGCGATAATACTCGTAGGCGTCGCCGTGGATGGTATTGGTTCCCGACTTGGTGGAAACGTTCACCACGCCCGACGAGCTCAGGTCGTTGGAAAGATCCATGGTGGACTGCGCGATCTGGAACTCCTGGATGGAGTCGGCCGAGATGTTGCCCGTCGTCGTGCCCACGGTTTCGTCGGATATGTCGGTGCCATCCACCTGAATGCGGGCGGTCCGTCCGAAGCGGCCGCCAAAGGAGACCGACTGATATCCGATCTTGGTCGGATCGAAGTTGGTACCGTCCTGAATCTGCACGCCGGGCTCAAGCTGCGCCAGATCGAGAAAGTTGCGGCCGTTGACCGGCAGGTTCTCGATCTGCTGCGAGGTCAGCACGCCTTGCACCGATGTCTGCTCGGTATTGACGCCAGCCGCAGTTGCCTCGACGCTGACGGTCGTCGCCTCCGAGCCCACCTTCAACTTGAAATTGACGGCGCTGTTATTGCCAATCTTGGCCAGCACTCTGGTCTCGCGAGGTTTCAAAGCCCTTGACTTCGACTTTGACCAGATACGTTCCCGGAGTGATGGAGCCGGAGTTGTAAAAACCGCTGCCATTGGTGGTCACAATGGTTGCAACCCCGGTGTCGACGTGGGTGATCGTCACTTTCGCGCCGGCTACTGCGGCATCGGTGGCGTCGGTTACGAGTCCATTGATGTTTCCGGTCGATATGGTGGATTGGCCCAGCAGGAAGGAGGGCAGCAGAAGAAGAATCGCCAGTGCCGCCGTTAGGGGAAGCAGTTCTTGCTTGTCAGTAGCATTCATACGCGTCATGCACCTTCTCCTTTCGGTGAGAAGCAGGATGTCAACCTGAGCCGAGTTCGCCCCGAAATGCTTGAAACTCCCAGCTGGGAGGTCAAGATCGTGAACGACCGCTGTCGATGTCGCTAACGAATACCGCAGCTGGCCGGCGCGGGATACTACTAACAATGCTTATGCCATGGAGAGGAAAGGCAACGCGAGGTTGCTCCTGATGGCAACCGGTGGTTCCCCTACGCGTCGGAAGAAAGTTGATGTGGCGCTACGCCAACCACTCCGCAGTTTGGCACAGCGATTCACCCCAAGAATCAAATCGTGCCTACTGAATTGGGCTGCCTTGTCGCATTCCGGTCGCCAAACCGTAAAGCTGTAACTCATTGCCACTATTGACGGTTTGGCAGGATTTCGAATTTGCTATGGAATAAGGGATGGTCGTGCAACTACGATTCCGTTTTTGGTAGCACGATTCGGAAAACAGGAGGGATTGCGGTTTCCGAATGGGTGGCCGTGTCTCCTAGTCCCTTCGCTTGGCTAAGCCGCAATGCATCTGACGTCCATGCACTCAACGCCGGCAGATCGAGGCGATGGCTTCCAGCGCCTCGGGCGCACTGCTCGCGGCTGACGTCGAGGTGGGTGACAAAGCGAATCAGCTGCGGTCCTACTCCGTTGGCCAGAACCTGGCTCCCGGCGAGCTTCCGGGACAAGTCCGACGAAGTGAGACCGGTTCCCGAGACATCGCAGATCAGAATGTTGGTTTGCACTTTCGCCGGATCAATTTTGATGCCCGGGATTTTCGCTAAACCTTCGGCCAGGAATTTCGCGTTGGCATGATCCTGGGCCAGCTTCTGTGGGCCCTGCTCCAGCGCGATCAGCCCTGCCGCCGCCAGAATCCCCGCCTGCCGCATGCCGCCGCCGAGCGCCTTGCGGTAAATGCGGCCGCGATCCATCAGCTCAGCGCTGCCCACCAGCAACGAGCCCACCGGCGCGCCCAGCCCCTTCGACAGGCAGAACATCACGGTATCGGCCTTGGCGGTCAGCTCGGCCACGGGAATCCCGAGCGCGACCGCGGCGTTGAACACCCGCGCTCCGTCCAGATGCACCGGCAATCCGGCATTATGTGTGTTATCGCAAACTTCGTTGAATACCGCCGGCGGCGTGATCGGTGCCTCCCGCCATGTTGTGCGTGTTCTCCAGCGAAACCAGGCCGGTCTTGGCCGCGTGATAGCTCTTGGTCTTGAGCTTCGACTTGACGTGCTCCCAGGTGACGATGCCGTCCTCGGCCCAGACCGTGCGCGGCACCACGCCGGAGAAGTGCGCCATCATCGCCATCTCGTAGTTGAAGACGTGACCGCGCTCTTCGCAGATGACTTCCTGGCCATGGTGAGTGTGCAACTTAACTGCGATCTGGTTGCCCATAGTGCCGCTGGGCACGAACAGCGCCGCCTCGCGACCGAAAATCTCCGCCGCACGCTTTTCCAGTCGATTGATGGTTGGGTCTTCTGCGTAAACGTCGTCGCCGACCTCGGCTTCGAACATCGCACGCCGCATTTCCGGCGATGGCTTGGTAACGGTGTCGCTGCGCAGATCGATGGCTGGCGTGGACTGTTTACTCGAGGTGACGTCGGATTCAGGAGCAGAGGTGTACATAATCCTAGTTTAGCGAGGCAAGACCGAATTCACCACAGAGGCACGGAGGGCACGGAGAAATCGACGGGGAGCGATTGTTCCTGGTTTGTATCAGGGCACGTCTCCAGACGTGCCGAAATCGGCTATGACGAGCCGGGTTTGAAGCTCAGCTCCTAATGGCTGTGCGACGGCCCGGCTGAAGCCGTGCCCTGATACAAACCGATTCCGGATACAAAGCGGTTGGCAAGAGGATTCTATCGAGTGCGAACAAACACGAAAAAGTAGACGGCGAGATAAGCCGTCATTGCCTCCGCTACGAGCCACTGCCGTCGGCCCTTTGGCTTCCAACAAATCAGGATCCACATCATTGACGCCGCAGGAGTGGAGAGTTATTCGCAATCACGTAACAGCACGGCAAAATCCGCCCTATCTCTTTGTCTCTGTGTCTCCGTGGTGAACGCCTTTGTCGCGCAGAAATCTCGCAAATACTTCGTTCGATAGCAAACGTCCTTGTGCCGTGAGACACAGGCGACCGCCAACGTTCTCCAGCAAACCATCTTCGATCAGTTCGACGATGATGGGTCGATAGCTATCGACCACCTCGCATCCGAACTTACTCTTGAGTTCGTCCGGCGAAATTCCACGATTGATCCGCAATCCGAGAAAGAAGCTTTCTTCCAGCGCCGCCTGCGCATCCACCAGCGCTCGCGATGCCTGCAGCTGCGACACTCGGGATGCGACCGGATTCAGCTGAATCCCGCCAGCCGAGTACCCTTCCACCGAGTCGGGAGTCGCGAATCGCACAGCATCAACACCTTGCGATGCCAGCTCAGAATCAGCCAGCAGCATCGAATGCGCATCGACCCCAAATCCCAGATACGGTTGGCGGGTCCAGTATTTACGGTTATGCCGCGAGTCCCACAATCCGATACCGTGCGTCACCGGCCGCGCGAAGTTGGAGATCTCGTACTGCTGAGCGCCCGCCGCTGCCAACCGTTCGCAGGCGACCAGGTACAAATCGGCAGTGAGGTCATCGTCTGGAACATGGTGCGCGTGATAGCGGCTGCCACCGGCAAGCAGCTCGTTGCCCAAGCGGGAATCTTCGTCTACTTCGAGCATGTAGACGCTGACGTGCGGCACGCCGGTGGCCAGCGTCTCGGTCAGCGAAATGTCCCAACTCGCCGGGGTCTGATGCGGCAGCCCGGCGATGAGATCGACACTGATGTTGCCGATGCCGCCGGCCCGCAGCCGGGCGATGTCGGCGAGCGTGATGGCTCGGGTGTGCAGCCGCCCAACCGACGAGCATTCCTGGTCGACAAACGACTGCACGCCGAGGCTCACGCGATTGACGCCGCAGCGCAGCAGGGTTTCCAGAATCTCATCGCTGATCGTGCCGGGCGCACATTCCACCGTGATCTCGGCCGCGCGGTCGACCTCGAAGTTCGCGCGCGCTGTGCCAAACAACCGCTCCAATTGATCCGGCGCCAGCACCGAGGGCGTGCCGCCGCCGAGATAGATCGAGTCCACCTGCCGCTCAAAGCTGCAGCCGAGTTGCTGAGCAATCGTCTCCGCCGCCGCGATGTCTGAGCACACTTGCGTGACGTATCGATCAAAGATGGCGCGCGAAAATACACCGGAGGCGAAGTTGCAGAAGCTGCACTTGGTGCGGCAAAACGGAACGGAAATGTAAATTCCCAGTGACAAGTAGCTCGCCGAATGTCCTTCCCGGTACTAGAGTAGCAGGACAGAAAGCAGCAACTGGCAATTGGCCTTTGGCAATTACTGATAGCATCAAAGACTTGTTCGATGTCAGAGGGCAGGCGGCGGATATGTCAAAACGAGTCGCAAGAACGCGTTGTCTTCAAGCCGCGGACCGCAGATCCCTCGGCTGAGCTCGGGATGACAAAGATATGGAGGGGCGTTGCCGCTCGGGATGACAGAGATATGCAGGGAGGTTGCTGCTGGGGATGACAGGTGGATTGTTTAAGCCGATGGTTGAAAGCTAGTTACTAGTTGCTAGTTACTTCTTTTTTATGAAAAAGCGCGTGGTCATCACGGGAATGGGCGTAGTCAGCCCGAACGGCATCGGCAATGAGGCCTTTTGCCGCGCCGTCCTTGCTGGAACCAGCGGTGTGAAGCGCATCGCCAGCTTCGATGCCAGCGCGCTGCCCGTCCAAATCGCCGGCGAGATCCAAGAATTCGACGAACTGGCCTGGGTGGACGCGCATGAGCGTAAACACGTGTCGCGCGTGGTGCCGCTGGCGCTGGCGGCATCGACGGAGGCGCTGCGCGAGGCGGGGATCGAGACCTCGAACCTTTCGCTGGAGCAGCAGCGCGAAATCGGCGTGGTGCTGGGCTCGGGCGGCGGCGCACAGGAGTTTTCTGAAGAGCAGGTACGGCTCTGGCTGACCGGCAAAGTGAAACAGGTTAGCTTGTTCTGTATTCCCAGCGGGACGATGGGCACGCTGTCCAGTGAGATCAGCATGCGATTCGGACTGCGCGGCATGAGCCACGTGATCACGACCGGCTGCACCTCGTCGACCGATGCGTTTGGATATGCGCTGCGGCAAATCCAGTTTGGATTTTTGCCCATGATGCTGGTGGGCGGCGTCGATGCGCCGATCGCGCCCGGGATCATGAAGGGCTTCACCCTGATGAAGATCATGACGGCGTCATGGAACGACGCGCCGGAGCGGGCGTCGCGGCCGTTCTCCGCCGATCGCGATGGCTTCGTGGTAGCCGAAGGTTCCTGGATGTTCTTCCTGGAAGAGTACGAACATGCGCGAGCCCGGGGCGCAAAAATCCTGGCCGAGGTCGCCGGCTACGGCTCAACCTGCGAGGCCTTTCATCGCGTCCGCCTGCAGGAGTGCGGCGAAGAGCCGGCGCGCGCCATCCAGATGGCAATGGAAGATGCCGGCATCGCCGCGGCCGACGTCAGCTACGTGAACCTGCATGGCACCTCGACGCAGTTGAACGATCGCATCGAGACGCGCGCCCTGAAGCTGGCGCTAGGCGACCAGGCATACCGCACCCCGATGTCGAGCTTGAAATCGCAGATCGGGCATCCGCAGGGCGCCTGTGGCGCAGCAGGAATTGCCGCGACGTTAATTGCGATGCACCACCGCCAGATTCCGCCCACCATCAATCTGGAGAAGCCGGACCCGGAGTGTGATCTGGATTACGTACCGGAAGCTGGACGGCAAGTGGACATCGAACACGCGGTGTGTAATTGCATCGCGTTTGGATCGAAGAACTCGGCCCTGGTGCTGCGAAAGATCAGAGGCTGATCGCCTACCGTCGCGATCCCAGGTTAGCCCAACACAAGGGCGAACCTGGGGACGAGGCTTGCAAATCTCGCGGTCTTAATTTGGTGGCATTTCTGGCACGCGTGGCTAATAATCTCAGAAGCCTGCAGTGGGGGGAGGAATGATGAGACCTCGAACTATCGCATCTGCTGTTATAACTTTTGCGCTGTTTTTGGCTGCTCTCGGGTACTCGCAAGCCCAGGTAGCGATTGCGGGCACAAGTGTTGACGCCCAGCAGACGGACCAGGTGCTTTTTGGACAGGCAACGTGGGCCATGGAGCAGTCGAAGTACGGCGAGGCACGCAGCTTGCTGCAGACGCTGATCGAGAGCCACCCGGATTCGGATTACGTGCCTCACGCAAAGCTCGCCATAGGCAACGCGTGGTATGCGGAAGGCAACTTCAAGCAGGCAGAGTTGGAATATCGGGACTTCATTGCGTTTTTTCCGAACCGGCCTGAGGTGGCAGAAGCTCAAAAGAAGATCGACGCCATCCAAAAAAGTTCTGGAAACTGAGGCCTGGGTTCCGCAGGATTCTCCTGGTCGCGACCCGTGGCTAAAAGCCGCAAGTGGAGGGGATTCGACTTCGCCGGACTAAAGCCCGGCGCTTCCACCCCAGCTTTGCCCGCGCCTAACTTGGCGATTCCAGCACTCGCTCGCGCGAACTTTTCCATCCCCTCCCCTTCCATTCTCGTCTATATGACTTCCACTCGTTACAATTGAATTAGGCCATGGCAATCCAGGAAGAAGAGGTATTAGGCAAGGCATACGACGCCCGGTTGATGCGGCGTCTGCTCACCTATCTGCACAAATATCGCTGGCAGGTCACGGTGGCGCTGGTCGCCATCGTGCTGAAGGCCGGCGCCGACGTTCTGGGGCCCTATCTAACCAAAGTCGCCATCGACAAGTACCTGGCCAGTCACACCGAAGCGCATTCGCTGCTCGACCGCTTCCTCAGCCGCAATCCGCTGACCGGCATCGCCCAGATCGCGGGCATGTACGTTGGCCTGCTACTGTTCAGCTTCCTGCTCGAGTTCACCCAGACCTACATCATGCAGTGGAGTGGGCAGAAGGTGATGTTCGATCTGCGCAGCCAGATCTTTCGCCACCTGCAGCGCCTGCACATCTCGTTCTTCGACAAGAACCCGGTCGGCCGCCTGGTCACCCGCGTCACCAGCGACGTGGACGCGCTGAACGAAATGTTCACTGCCGGTGTGGTATCGATTGTCGAAGACGTATTCGTGCTGCTGGGCATTCTGATCATCATGTTGAACATGAGCTGGCGGCTGGCGCTGATCACCTTTGCAGTGCTGCCGCTCATCTTCTACGCCACCTCGATCTTCCGCCGCAAGGTGCGCGAGAGCTACCGCCGGATTCGTGTGGCGATCGCCAAGATCAATGCCTACCTGCAGGAACACGTAACCGGCATCGTGGTGCTGCAGCTTTTCAATCGCGAGAAACGGTCCTACGAGCGCTTCGAGAAGATCAACCGCACCCACATGGACGCTTTCAAAGATGCGATCCTGGCGCACGCCATTTACTACCCGGTGGTTGAAGTGCTGTCCGCGACGGCGATCGCTTGTGTGGTGTGGTTCGGCGGCAATCAGGTGGTGCGCAACCTGGTGACGCTGGGCGTGCTGGTGGCATTCATGCAATACGCGCAACGTTTCTTCCGTCCGATTCAGGACCTGAGCGAGAAGTACAACATTCTGCAATCGGCAATGGCGTCGAGCGAGCGCATCTTCAAGCTGCTCGATACGCCGGCGGAGATCGTGACCCCGCCTGTGCCGAAAGTGCCGCAGGGGCCGGGCCGAATCGAATTCGATCACGTATGGTTTGCCTATCGCACGATGGCGCAGGCCGCGGAAGAAGCGGCCAGCAAAGGCGAGAAGCTGAAACTGACCGTGGTACAGGGCAACGGCGATGCCGCTCCGGAATACGACTGGGTACTGCGCGATGTGTCGTTCACTATCGAGCCGGGTGAAACCGTGGCGATTGTCGGCCACACCGGCGCCGGCAAGACCACGATTATCTCCCTGCTATTGCGTTTCTACGATGTGCAGAAGGGCACCATCCGCATCGACGGCGTCGATATCCGCGACATGGATTTGAACGATTTGCGGCGGCGTTATGGGGTGGTCTTGCAGGACCCGTTCCTGTTTTCAGGGACGGTGGCCGCCAATATTCGCCTGGGCTCGCGCTGGATCGAGGATACGGCCGTAGAAAATGCTGCCGAGCAAGTCAACGTGGCCGACTTCATTCGGTCGCTGCCGGGCGGCTTCGATGAGGAGGTCCGCGAGCGCGGCAGCACGCTTTCCACTGGGCAAAAGCAACTGATCTCGTTCGCGCGGGCACTGGCCCACAGTCCCAAGATTCTGGTGCTCGATGAAGCCACCTCCAGCGTCGACACCGAAACCGAGTTCCGGGTGCGCGAGGCGCTGACCCGCATGGTCGAGGGCCGCACCTCGATCATCATTGCCCATCGGCTCAGCACCATCCAGCGGGCCAACACGATCATCGTAATGCACAAGGGAAAGGTGCGCGAGATCGGCTCGCATCAGCAGCTGCTGGCGCAGCACGGAATCTATTGGAAGCTGTATCAGCTGCAGTACAAGGATCAGGAAGTTCTTCCGGCCGTCTCAGTTCCGGCCAACGCCGATATGATGCGCGTCTCGGCCGACGACTGATTTCCCCACGGAGACGCGGAGCACGCGGCGGAAGCGTCGGGCTTTAGCCCGGCGAAATCCAGCTCCATCAGAAACGGCTTCAGCCGCGGTTGGCCGGGGCTTAAAGCCCTTGGCAGACGACCCCTATGCGGCACGGCTAAAGCCGTGCCCTTCCACCGTGGAGCGCTCGCATCTCCCTACGACAAACAAAAAGTTTCACCACGGAGACACGAAGTACGCAGGGATTTTTCTCTCCGTGCCTCCGTCGTGAACTAACTCTTATCGGAAGCCCCGATCACTTGTAGGTCGCGTCGGTGCGATCTAGATCGTCGCGATGGGCAGTGAAATCGATCATGGAATCGAAGGCGACTCCGCCCAACGGATTCGCCTTGATCGCTGCCATGACCGCGGCATTAACTTTGTCGATGCCGTCGGCATTGGCCGCGATGTAGAAGATCCAGAAGGTCCCGGGCGCCATGGTATGGACCGCTTCGGTGTCGATCTCATACTCATGAATGGTTCCGTCGGCCAGCAGTTTCTCCAGCACCGGCACCACCAGGTTATTGCTCAGGGTATCGACGGCGTCGTCCGGCGCATCGGCCTTCAGCTTGTAGGAACCACCGTGCGTGTAGAGCCCCTTCCACGATCCGGAGTGCCAGTTGTAGTGGCGGCTGACAAAAATGGCGTCGGCGTGTTTGGTGGAGCTCTCCAGCACAGGAGAAACCGCGCTGCCTGATTTGTAGAACTGGTCCAGCACATTGAGTAAACCAGCCATCGACATCGACGACCACCATTCGTCGTGGGTAAAGCCTTCGGGCTGATGTACGAGATTGACATCATTGCCGTAACCGACAATCGCACCGCTGCTCATCGCCTGATCAAGGGTTGTCTTGTCAGCGGCATCGGCCTTCGCCATTTCCGCCCACTGCGCTCGAGGAATATTCCACAGACTGACGTAGGTGTACATCGGCGGCTTTCCCTTGCCGTCGGCCATCTGAGCCGCCGCCGGCAACGCCGAAACCGCAACCATGGCAAGCCCGCACATTACCGCAAAACCCCTCCACAACTTGCTGTTCATCTTTCTCTTTCCTCCGCTCATTGAAATAAAGCCTGGATGATTGCCGCCGCCTGAACCGGCGGGAGACTACTACTGGTTATGAATCGTGCCTGCGGGCGTAACCACAGCAGGCAGACGCTGCGTTTTCGGAGCGGCAACGTTGCCGCCGTGCGCCGGCTCGGAATACCGGGCTAGCGGAAGCCTCGCGACCGCGGCCTGGGGAAGAACGTTCCTGGATGGTGCGGGAGCACGCCGTCGCCGGGCAGGCCACGACAAGACAGACGAAGTGAAGCCGCATGCCAGATTCTCCAAGTAGCGCAAGTACCGAGAAAGCGTGGGCCCGATACAGCAGGACTACAGGAGCTTATCGCTCAAGTCGCGATCCTTTTTCGGCGGCTGTCTTTGCCAGCCGTGCGGAAGGAATGCCACAAAGTGGGACAGGTGAGTAGGTGGACTTTCACACAGCTACGCTTGAGGCGTCAATAGTGCAAACGTGCTGTTAGCGAGACACAAGCGTGTCGGAAGCTTCTGGCACCCGATCAGATTCGCTCGCTAAATGTGCTCGCGTCGGCGAGCCGAAGAGCCTTGCCATCCAGGCCATCGGTCACAAGCCTGCGTGCGGTTTGATTGACGGGATATGGAGGCGGCCATGTAACATGACTGTAAAGTGCAGATTTCTAACCCCAATCAGCGAATTGGCATCGTCAACGCACTGCGGGCATTCGCCGCGCTGGCCGTTGCCTGGGGCCACTTCGTTGCGGGACAAGGCAAGTACCTGGGAATGTCAGGGAAATACGGCTATCTTGGCGTCGACATATTCTTCGTGATCTCCGGATTCATCATTCCCTGGAGCCTGCATCGCTCACGCTACGCCCTGCGCGACTATCCCAAGTTTCTGTTGAAGCGCAACGTGCGCCTGTATCCGCCGTATCTGGCGTCGATCGCCATCACCATTCTGGTCACCAACTTTGTGCTGGTGCCAACCTTTCACATCCCGCACATGACGGTGACCGGACGCGACCTGCTGCTGCACCTTGGTTATCTGAACGATCTATTCCATGTGCCCTGGATCAACGTTGCCTATTGGACGCTGGCCATCGAATTCCAGTGGTACCTGCTGGTGGGACTGGCGCTTCCGCTCATTGCCGGCAAGGGGAATCTGCTTCGCTTCGCAGGCGCGGCCGGCATGATGGCGCTCTTCTTCGCTTTTCCCTATAACAATCGGCTCGTCTTCCATCACCTGCCGGTGTTCCTGATCGGGGTCTTCGTCTTCCAGTACCGCGCGCAGTTAATCGGATTGCTGCAGATGCTGGGGCTGATCGCGGTGGTATGCCTGGCGATCCACCGGCCGCTGGGTTGGATCGTGTTATGGGTAGCGGTAGGGACCGCCTTGCTGATTGCGCTCTCTACCTTCCACAGCCACGCCATGGACCGGGTAGGCGATGTGAGCTATTCGCTCTACCTCATACATCTGCCGATTGGAGTGGGGGTCATTGGTGTGCTCTCGCATTGGCTGCCCTATTCCAGCCGATATATCGGAGTGCTGGACGTGATTGGCGTAGCGGCTTCGGCATGGGCGGCGTGGGTTCTGTATCAGATCATCGAGAAGCCGTCGCAGGAGATGTCGTCGGCGATACGCTTCACCCACCGGAAGAGAGAGCAGGCGTCGCAGCCGGCGGTTGCCGTGGCCGGAGGGGATTAAGCAAACCCCCTCGAGCTGCGACTGAACCGGGCATCCCGCATCCGGCTAGGGCGTATCAGGCTGCTGGCTGTAAATCCGTGCCCTGATACAAATCACCTATGGCTGCACTGCGGCCACGATGTCCTTCGGCACCACGCCCGGCACGACATAGGCCTGCAACAGCACCACCAGAATCACCAAGGCCAGCAGCATGACCGAGTATTTCAGCGTCTTGCGGAAAATATCGGTCTCGCGCCCGATCAGTCCGGTAGCCGCACAGGCAACCGCGATCGACTGCGGGGAGATCAGCTTACCCATCACCCCGCCAAAAAGATTCGCCGAGGTGGTGAGCACCGGGTTAACTCCAATCTGCGTCGCCGTTACCTGCTGCAACTTGCCGAAGAGCGCGGCCGACGACGTCACCGAACCGGTCAAGAACACGCCCAGCCATCCGATGACGGGCGAGACCACGGGAAACGCCTTGCCGGTGTAGTGTGCGAAGGCTAATCCCAAGGTGAACGACATGCCGGAATAGTTCGCCAGAAAAGCAATGCCAATCACCGAGGCCAAGGTGATCAGGGCGAAGGAAAGCTGCTTGAAGGTTTTGCCGAAGACCTTCATTCCGCGCTGCGGCCCGATGCCAAGAATCACCATTGAGACCAGCGACGAAATCAGCATGGCGGTTCCGGCCGCGGTGAAGTACTCCCAACGATAGCTGGCTGCATACTTCGCGGGCGCAGCCACGATCGGCGCGGTGCGATAGACGACTCCGTCCAGGAAAGGCCAGTGCGCAATGTTCACCAGCCAATGCCGGGTGTTGAGGATGTGGGCCTTGAATGCCGGAATGCCCCAGATCCCCATGATGACCATTAACACTGCGAAGGGCGACCAGGCCTTCACGATCTGCCCCGTCGAGTAACTGACCCCAGATTCGGCGGAGACATCGGGGTCGCTGGCAAAGCGCCAGATCGTCTTCGGCTTCCAGAAACGCAGAAACACAATCAACGCGACAATGGAGACGAACGATGACAGGATGGCGGGGAGCTCGACGCCGACGTGATGGCAGACCACAAAGCAGGTCACGGCATAGCTGATACCTGCAACCAGCGCGGCCGGCAAAACTTCCATCGCCTTCTTCCATCCCGCCAGCACCACCAGCATGAACACCGGAATGATGAGTGCCATCAGACACATGTCGGCCCCGATGGCTTTGGTCATCACGCCTTCATTGATCTTGGTGACAGAGATCATCATGCTGGTCGGCACTCCGACTGGCCCGAAGGGCACGGGAGGAGTATTCGCCACCAGGCAGATGACGGCGGCAGGAATCGCCGAGAAGCCCAAGCCGATCAACATGGAGGCGGCCACGGCGACGGGAGCTCCTTGCCCCGCGACACCTTCCATGAACGCCGAGAAACAGAAGGCGATCAGCAGCGCCTGGATCCGCCGGTCGGCGGAGATAGAGGAGATCGAGCTCTTGATAATTTCGAATTGGCCAGCCTCGACCGTCAAGTTGTAGAAAAACACCGCGGTCAGGATGATCCAGCCGATCGGAAACAACCCGGTGACCATGCCCAGCACCGAAGCCGAAAGAGCGACCTTGACCGGCATGTGATAAGCCAGGATGGTGATAATCAGGGTAATTAGTAGCGTTGACAGGCCTGCGATATGACCTTTCATGCGCTTAATCGCCAGCGCCCAGAAGAGATAGAAGATTGGAATCGAAACGACAAGAGCGGTAAGACCGAGACTATCGCCCACGGCGGAATAATTCTGATACCACGGCATAGAGAACTCCTGCGTAAGGTGAGTAAGACTGGCTTGGGCGAGAGCCACGGCCGGGCGCACCACCGGACCATAACGAATCGTAGAAGAGCCGATCGCCATTCGGAATGTGCACCATCACCGCGTTACATGACCAAACTCACAGACTGCTGTGCCCCATTAGCGATAGGGATAAGGTCAGACTTTCAGGTCTTAGGTAGAGACAAAAAAGGGGAGCATTGCGATGGGAGCAGCGGTACTAGAGGCAGTTGAGACGAAGGTGATTCAGGCGGAAGAAACGGATTGGAATCCGCATCCGAAATTCAAGGGCGTCGACATCGCCTACCTGCTAACCAGGAAAGACGACGGTGTGGACATGACTTGTGCCCTGGTGCACTGGGAAGTGGGAGCGGAAATTCCTCGCCATGTTCACCCGGATTCCGACGACATTCTCTACATCCTGAAGGGCAAGGCGAAGATCTGGATCGAAAGCATCGGAGATGTTCCGGTGAGCGCCGGCTCGTTCGTGCGCATTCCCAAGGGCGTGGAGCATCAGCCGCACGATGTGGAGGAAGATCTGATCGCGCACGACACCTGGTTTCCCGCGACCGTATAACACCACCGCAGAACGATTAGGTTTTGAGGGGATCCGGCATGAGCTGCCTTAGTCGCCGTGGTGTGCTTCTCCCGCTGCTGACAACCCTAAGTGCGAGTTAGGGGGTCGGCCAATGGATTTTTGGAAGTGTCGGACATGACAGGAGATAGCGGTATGTATTTGGTAGCCCAAACAAGTCTGAGATGGAACCAGCTACTTGGATGGCTCAACCAGATGGATTCTTTAAGGAACTCGGCCATTTCGGCTTGATTCGGGGCACAACAGGCACGGCTGAGGACCACCAAAGTCCCCGTCTGGCAAGGCTTTTCAAACAGAAATCGATTGAATTCCCATAGATCCGACCGCCTCCGCCGCAAACGCTGGCGGCTCAGTTCAAACGCCCCTATCGAAACTGCCCCGAGCGCGACATCTGCCCAGACTCCGTCCTTCTCTCGGGGCAGTCCCGATAGGATTCTAACGTTTCTCGTTCCTACATCTCGCCGAGGCCGAGTCATGGACAAAGCTCTTGTTCGCGTTGGGTTAACTTGCGGTTTGCCCCAGACTCGTCCTCGTCAACTAATGAACCGGTCGAGGGATCGGCTCCGCTGGACCCCTTGCAGGTCCTCGTCATTAATTTGACGCACGCCGCTTGGCGTTGGTAGGAATGTCGAGCTGAGCCTCTTTCAAGAGGCTGAACTCGAACTCTGCTCTAGTTGAGCTTCGATTCATCGACTACTTGGATCGCCGAGGCAGGAATTTGAGATTCTTGTCCACAATGTGGGCAAACCAGTTTCATGAGCAGCCCTACGTCAAATGTCGGTGCATCTGGATCGGTCCAGCTGCGGATCGGCATTAGCTTGGAACACTTCGGACATTCGGCTGCTAGCCAGCGCGTCATTGTGCCTCTCTTTCCGACGAGCGGGATCGCGAACCGGGGAAGTGCCCGAACCGCAAATTCGCCTAAATCATCAGGGCTCGTGGATTACGAAAGCATACTAACTCTTGCCACAGGTTCTTGCCCAGAGCTGCCGGCGGCCATTTCCGCAGTCGGCCTTGGGTTGCTCACAGGAAACTCGGCTCCGAGTCTTTCCAGAGCGCCAGCGATTGTCAGACGCTTGCCTGGTCTTAGCGGTTTCGCCTTGCAATGACAACTCGTCACTTCCGGCCGTTGGCATCGCGAATCAGGACGACGTCTGACTCGGCGTGGCGATGAATCAACGCAAGATGCTTGCCCTCGGGAGAGAAGCGAAAAGCAGCGATGCTATCGTCCGGGAAATTGGTAATGGTGTGCCCCGCGGAGCCGTCAAGCGGCTGTACCCAGATGTTGTCGCCACGTTTTTCGCGTATCGCATACGCAACCGACTTCCCAGCTGGAGTGAACTCGATAGAGTTAACCCCTGAGAGGTCGGGATTGCACGGCAGGTATTGCTTGGTGTGTGAGTCGAAGGAATAGATCACAACCTTGTTTTCGTAGGCGCCCTTCTGATTCCGTACTGTTGTCACCCACCCGATCTTGTTACCGTCAGGCGACCATGACGATAATCCGCTGAGGTTCCACTCGTGCATGAACACGTCGGGGGCGCCGCCGCTGAGCGGTATTCTTAGTTGCTTATCATTCTGGTCTTGAAAAGCAACCTCCTGGCTATCGGGCGAGCAACGCGGCGCGAAGTAATCATCACCGAACGTCAGTTGCCTGGCATTGGATCCGTCAATGTCAACCCTGGAGACGCTCTGGAAAGCCGTGCCATCGTGGAATCGCCAGATGAAGACGATGTGCCTCCCGTCACGGCATACATCGGGCTCTGACATCGGCATCGAGGGGTCGGCAGTGAAGACCGTCTCTTCCGATCCATCTTCGTTGGTCAGCACTAGCCGATTGCGTCGGGCATAAAGAATTGCCGTCTGGGGTCCAGCTAAGCCCGTCCAATGAGCCGTGAACGGACACGATCTCCTTCAGGTCCGAGGTGACCCCGGCGCCCAAACTCATCAGCTCGATACGAGCTGTCCCTTTGTTCTGTACCGCAACAATCTCGCGGCCCGAGGCAGAGGCAGAGACAGAGACTGGAGCCAGTAAATGCGCGCCGGCGTAGCTCGTCGTGTCATTGGTCAGAGTGCGAAAGCTTCCGCCGGGATAGGAGATGAGCCCGATTTGTCCCTGGCGCAGCCCGCTGCTCCGGCTGCTATAGACCACCGCGATCGTGTCCCTGCCTGCCCACGCAAGGGACAAGAACTCAGCATCCTTGGTCGAGTACAGCGTGCGTACGCGGCCCGAAGCAAGATCGAGAAGTTGTATCCGGCCCAGCGCACCTTCGGCGAAATCTTCGGTGAATGCGATCTCTTTGCCATCCGGCGACCAGGCCGGCTGGACCAGGTAAGCTGAGTACAGCTTTGCCTCGAGTAATATCTTCTCGTCCTTGCCGTCGGCCGAGATAGAAATCAGCCGCATCCTTCCTGCCGACGGATTGTTGTCGCGGAAGAATGCCATGCGACTGCCGTCGGGCGAAAAACTCACGTTGGTGTCGATATCGTGGACGACCATCTGCGGTTCTCCGCCCAGAAGCGGCGCGCGGAACTCGTCCAGCAGGTTGGGCGTGCGGCCCATGCCGCGTTGGAAGTAGATGTAGTTCCCGTCTGGCGAAAAGTTGACGCTGCGATACATCACCGGCGCCGGCGGGATGATCTGGGTGTCGCTGCCGCTGGGAACGTTGCGCAGCCAGAGGCTCTGTTGTCCGCTGTCGTTCTGCACGTTGAGGATGAACTTGCCGTCCGGCGATATGGCTGCCACCGAAGCGAGGCCGGTGTCGGTGACCTGCGAAATGTCAAACTTGCTGAACGATTGTGGACGAGGGCGCGCGAGGAACCAGCGAAGTCCCAAAGCGAAGGCCGCAACCAGTATCACAGCGGAGACAACCAGAGCCATCGCAGCGGCCTTGGAGAGTTTGCCTTCGCTGTCGCGCTTCAGCGATTTCAGGTCCGCGCTGATCTCAGAGGCATGCTGATAGCGCAGGTTGCGGTCCTTCTGCAGACACCTATCGATGATGGCGCTCAACTTGTGCGGCAGCCGTGGATTTAGCTTCAGTGCCGGAGTCGGCGTTTGATTCAGGATTGCATCCTTCAGCGCCGCTGCGTCCTTGGCCGCGAACGCCTTCTGTCCGGTGGCCATCTCGTATACCAGCAGGCCAAACGAGAACAGATCGGTGCGCGTGTCCAGCTTTTTTCCGCGCAGCTGCTCCGGCGACATACACGACAGCGTGCCGACCGCGACCCCGATCTTCGTCACGTACAAGGCCGCCGCATCCCCATCAGCGACAGGCGGCGTCGCAACCTGGACTGGATCAGCCGCTGCCGCTTGCTGTTTTTCTTCGGCCTCCAGCAGTTTTGCTACGCCGAAATCGAGGATCTGAACGATACCCTTGCTGGTGATGAAGATATTGGCCGGCTTGATGTCACGATGGATGATTCCTTTTTCATGGGCCGCCTCAAGTCCTTCCCCAATCTGAATCGCGAAGTTGAGCACTTTGGAAACGGGCAGTGCCTTGTTAGTGGAAGGCGCCGCTTGCGACGCCACTGTGGTCAGATACTCTCGTAAGGTTTGCCCTTTGAGCAGTGGCATCACCAGGAAGGGCTGGCCCTGGTGGTCCCCGAATTCATAGATGGGGCAGATGTTGGGATGTTCTAACGACGAGGCCGCGCGCGCCTCGCGCTCGAAGCGGGCCAGGGCCCGGGGATCGCTGCCAAACTCTGGCGGAAGAAACTTCAGAGCGACCGTGCGCCCCAGCTTCAGGTCTTCGGCGCGATAGATTAACCCCATACCGCCGCCGCCAATTATCTCCAGCACGCGGTAATGGGACACGTTTTTCCCCACCAGCCCGGTCTCGGACTGTTGCCCAAAGGCGGCTACAGGGAGCGCCGCGGGTAGCTCGCCGGACGAGTCGCCCATGGTCACGCGTTCCACAGGAGCCATCAGGCGATAGCCCCGGCGAGCCAGGGTTTCGATGTACTTGGGCTCCCAGCGCGCGCCGCAGGTTCTTGATAGCGGCATTGATGCTGTGGTCAAACTCGACGATGGTGTCGTTCGGCCACAGCTGCTTGCGAATCTCCTCGCGGCTGACGAGTTCGCCGTCGGCTTCGACTAGCAGGCGCAGGACTTGCAGGGGTTGCTCCTGACCACGATCGACAAGGCCGAGCGGATGGGAATGCGCCCCGTGATAAACGGCGCGGCCTGCCGTGCAACTTGCCTGGCCGTACCAACTGGTGAAGACCGCACCCTCTTTGGCCATCTTGTCGATGTTCGGCGTCGGGTGGCCAAGAGTTGCGACTCCGTTGGAATACGCACCGAAATCGTTCCACCCGGTGTCGTCGGTCATCAGCATGACAATGTTGGGCTTCGAGTTTTGCGCTGTGCTCGGGACGGCTCCGCCTGCCAGCATGACGCTGGAGATGGCGAGCGTACCCAATGCTGCGTAGATCACCATGGCACGAAGGCGGTGTAGAGTCCGACTTGTACGGGCAATCCCGCGATGGCATCCGGCCGCAACCAGTCCCTCTGGTAATTGCGCAGCCAGTCCGGTAGGAGCGCGAACTGTCGGACGTTGCGGTGTGCTGTCACGAGTTGCTTCCGCTATGAAATTGACTGTTGACCGAGGGACCATGCTGGCTCGGATGCTCGCACCTTCAGCGGGCAATGCCGGCCGGATACTTCTTAAACATCTTTTCTACCGCTGTATTGACCTGCTCCACCAGCTTCTCTCTGTTCTCGCTGAGTTTCTCTTTGGCTATGCCTCGCCATGCGATTTTCTTGTGAGCGGCATCGATAAGATCGACGACGAGTTGCCCCTTATGTACGACCGCTGTGGTGGTCGATCCGGGCACCGCACCCCACATGAGGAAGTTCTGGTCAAACGGAGGAATGCCTGAGTATCCGCTGTAGAGGTCGGAGTAACTCACTGCCATATCCGAATCAGACGAACCGTACATCTGGACATACAGGTCTGGATGGCTGTCGGTTTTCTGCAAGCCCCGCTTGGTAAGCTCTTCTTCGATTGCCCCTGCAATCGCGAGGGCCAGCGTCGGGCGAGAGACGGCATCATGCTGCCCCCAGGCGAAGGTTTTGAACGTGGCAAAATCCAAGCTCTGGTCAAATTCCACCTTGATCTTTTGCGCCTGTAAGCTGCTTGCAACAAGAGCGACAAAGAACAACCATAGAGCTGCCTGGCGTAGGACATGGCAACCTCTTGAGCTCCGCATAATGCCTCCTGCCGAATGTCGTAGAAAATCAGAAGTGCGTTCCACGCGACTCGATCTCCGTTCTTCTGCTGTTCCCGGCGGCCACGGTCGCGGTTGCCGCCGGAATGGTGGGGTCGCCATTGCTGTGAGGATAAGCCCCGTTCAGCCCGGGGTAAGCGCTACAACTCTCCCAGACGACGTTCTAGTTGGTACCAACATGGGTTTGCAGAGCCACTGTTGCCGCACGAACCGCAAGTGCAATGAGGAAGCCGGTCAGCAGCAGTCCCAGGATGGCAATTAATATGGCCACAAGTTTCGATAGCCGTCTTGCTGGGCGAATATCGCCGTAGCCGACGGTCGTAGCGGTAATGAACGACCAATAAAAGCTATCGAAATGCGACCAGCCTTCTGTCTTTCCTACAAATTGCCCCAGCAGAATTATCCCTGCCCCCAGAGTAAGCAGTAATGGAAGGGACACGAGGAGACCGTAGCCATACTCCTTCAGGAACGTAATGGTCAACCCAGTGAAGATCAAGGAAACATTTACCTCCGAGCCTCTCATTCTCGATATCGTCTTTGCACCACAGCTTTGAGAGCGAGTGCAATGATGGTTCCGGCGACTACAGTGACCGCGCGGCTCCCGGCGAAAGTGCGCAGTACTCCTTCCGGAGATCCAGCCAGCACGTCCTTTTTAAGGCAACGATTCCCGTTCCACAACTAGGGAAATCCCTAGAACGCCATAAGCAAAAGTAACGGGCGCACGTTGAGTGATTGGCCTTCCTGTTCGTGCGCTAGGAATTTCCTCCTAGCTGCCGCCACCCTGCGACAAGATCAAAACCGCATCGAGCCAGAACTCCCACCCGGCAGCGAACTCTTGTTCCAGGGAGTGTCTGATCAGATCGCAGAATTTACTTTTCCCAATCCCGACTCGGCGCTGGTGCGATACGTCGGGAACAGCGGAGTCATTTCAGCAGCGCTTCATTTCTCAGCACCAGCATGCTGTACTTTCTGTTGTGCGCCTGGCTCAAGAGCGCTCCCAACAGCGGGAGATGTATGCCACTTTGAGGGGGGCACAGTTACAGTGCCTTGCGGTTGCATCATGAAATGGGGCGACATGATCTGCACGCCAAATTCGTTGAAAGCATCTTGAATGTGCGCGTGCAGATCAGAGAGAGTCTCAATGCGCAGCTTGGCGTCCGTGATTCTGGCGATGAGCGTATAGGCCACGTAGAAGTCCGAGAGCTGCCGCTGCAACATGTATGGTTTAGGCTGCTTGCGTACGTTGGGAGTGCGATCGGCGGCTAAGAGCAGCAATCCCTCCACCTGCCGCCACGGGGCATCGTATCCAATCGTAACCGTGCAACTAATCATCATGCCGTCGGGATAGCCGAGGCGGGTGAAGTTTTTGGTCGCAGTGCCGACAAGCACGGAGTTCGGTATGGTCACCTCCTGCCCTTCGACGGTGCGAACCTTACCGGCGAGCAGCCCGACTTCTAACACCTCGCCTTCGACGTCATTCACCAGCACCCATTCACCCGGCCTGAGGGCCCTGGAATAGACCACGAAAAGACCGCTCATCACCTGGTTAATGATTCCGGTGGAACCGAGAGAGATCATCAGGCCGACGAATACACTGATGCCCTTGAAGGCATCGGTGCCGGAGCCAGGAATGTAGGGATAGGCCACCACAATGGCCAGTATCCAAGCGACGCCCGTAAAGATACGCTCGGTCGCCTGCGCGGTTTCGGGCTCCAGCCAGGATATGCGTATGCGTCCGGCGACTACCTGCTCGAAAAATGCACGGCCCAGCCGGACAATCCCGCGGGCAAAGAAGAAAATGACGACGACGGCAAATACTCCGGGGAGCGCATCCACCGCCGATCTTCCTAAGTGCTGGAAAAGCTGCAGGACATAGCGGCCCAGCTTGTCTCCCCAGGGCTCTGTATAGGGAAAGCGTTGCAACGAGAGACTTGCCCACGAATAGATTGCTGAGATGATGAGCACGGCCGCGATGGCCCGGAGCGCCGCGTAAACCAGAGTATCGATTGGCGGCCGAATATCAATCCCAAATAACTGCAAAGGTGTTCGGACCAGCGGTTGCCTGCGATGAAGGAGCGCGCTCAGCCGGGAGTGGGCCGTCCAAATCAGTGAAGCTGCAACCAGAAGAATCACCAGCCCGATGAGGGTGAAGAGAAGAGCCGAACGAATCACCGGCCAGGACCGCTCTGCACTGCGCGCGTTCAGTGCTTCACCCAGATTATGCAGCGCGCTTTGCGAGGCCTGCGCGAGTGTTTCACCGGTCTCCTCGTCAAGATCGCCGGTGCTGAGAAAAAGAAGAACCCTCCCGTCGTAGGTAAACGCTATCCCATCCTGACCTTCGACATTGAAGGGATGCAGCGCGATATCGCTCGCGCGCGTACGCAGCGGCAGTTCATCCAGACGAGCGACAATGCGCTCCGCCCGCATTTCGGGATCGGCACCAGCGATGGTGGCACGCAGGATGGTGATCTCACGGTTCCAGAATTCGATTGGAACCTCGTTTGTGGTTGCCGCAGGGTGATCGGAACTGGAGGCGGAAGAGTCAGACGCAAATAGAGCTTTGGTTGGCGCACACACAAGCAACAGGGCGAGGCACATGGTCGCGATTGCTGCCTGTCGAAGTGTCGGGAAACTCCCGCGGACTCCGGCTCCCTGGTTCAAATAACGCCTCCGATAATCGCGGGCCTGCGGATTGTCTGCCGTCAGCGAGATTCGGCCTACCACTCCAATGCTAAATGCAGCCTCCGAATTGACAACTGGAAAATCTCTAGGAGTACCTGACTGATCTATTCAACAGGCTAGCATCGACCGGCATCGATCACTTGGTTACCAGGAGGATCCACCCGGTTCCAATCACCAGGAATACCGCCATAAAGAAAAGGGTGGTCAGCAGTCCGAGCCTGTACAGTTCACGCTGGGTTAAATAGCCGCTGCCCACGAAGATGACATTCTGGCTTCCTCCCTGCGGTGTGATTACGGAAAAATAGCTGCTCGCGAAGAGGAGGCCGAATGCCATCAATGACGCGGGAACACCGCCGCGGATGCCGACGTCCAGAAACACGCCTAAAAGGGCAAGGACTTGGGACGACTGACTCACGAACATGTAGTGGATCGCGACATAGAGCACGATAAGTCCCACATAGGTCACTGGCCAGGAGAGGCCACCCATGTGCCTCGCGAGAATCTGCCCCGCGTAACCCATGAACCCTAACTCGTTAAGCGCCCCGCTCAAGGCGAACAGGACAGCAAGCCATAGGAATGTCGCCAGCGTATCGCCTTGGGTGGCAATGTCATCCAGGGTGAGAACTCCAGTCATTAACAGGAGGCCAAGACCGAGGAACGCGATGCTGGTCACATTCAGTCCCAGCTTGTCGGCGAAGATCCAACCCGAAACCATCAGGGCAAATGCGACCGCGGTGATTCGCTCGTCGCGCGAGAGCGGTCCCAGCGTCGCAAGTTCTTTACGCGCCGCAATCGGAGCCTCCGGCGTCGCCCCCACGCCTGGCGGGAATAGTCGCGCTACCAACCACGGCAAAGCCACGATCGCGGTCAGCGCCGGCACAGAGGAGGCAACGATCCATTTTCCGAAGCCGATCTGGACGCCAAACTGCCGGGCCAGTTGTATCCCAATCGGATTCGCCGAGGTTGCCGTCATCCACAGAGCGGAGGACACAGCCAGGCTCGCCATCGCGCAGAACATCAGATAGCCGCCGAGGCGCCGCCCCTCGGGATCGTCCGGCTTCGATCCCGATCCCTCTGACACCGACAGCACGATCGGAAACAGGACCCCACCGCGCGCAGTGTTGCTGGGGAAGGCCGGTGCGATCACCGCATCGGTGAGCACGATGCTGTAGGCGAGTCCCAGCGATGAGCGGCCGAAGAGGCTCACCATGAACAGGCTGATGCGGCGGCCCAGACCCGACTTAACGACGGCCTGCGCCACCAGAAACGCAATCACTACTAATAGAACGCTCGAGTTGGCAAACCCGCCGAAGGCTTGGGCCGGCGTAATCGTACCGGTCAGGACCACGGCAGCCACGGCTAGCATGGTCGATGTCAACAGCGGAAATGCACCGTCCAGCACGGCCACGATCGCGGACACGAAGACGGCGAACAGATGCCAGGCAGGGGCGGTCAGCCCAGCGGGTACAGGGGTGAACCAAATCCCAAGTGCCAAGGCGAAGGGCAATGCACGCCTGATCAGCATGCCGTAACTAACTTTCATCGTGGCCCCCCTGCGTCGGGCGTGGCCTGATCCGAAGTTACGTGGATCTTTCCACTCAGACCCTCCGACTGGCCCTGTAACTCACCCTCCTCGGTCTGGAGTACAAAGCGCCAGGAGAATTCGTAACTGCCCGTGGCTCCTGCGTAGCGCCCCGTACCGCCGAGGAATGTTCCCACGATATGGCTACCCGTCCGTGTGCCTTGGCCTGTCAGTTCGCTGAAGACTTGATCGCCGCGGTCATCCGTCCAGACGGCGCGGCCAATGGTCCCGGAAGCACTGTCGTTGAGGACGAGTGCCTCGGCTCGGAATCCGACGGCTGGTTTCGAGGGTCCCAGCAGCATCAGGGAGCCTTCAAGTTTCGCTATGGAGGCTCGCCGACCCTCGCCTAAAGGAATGCTGCTGCGGCTGCCGGCAGCGGTCCAAGTTCCCAGCGAACTCGTGCCACTCGCCAGCGGCCGGAAGGGGTTCCGACGTGCGCGGAGCGCGACCGCAGGCAGCCATGGTTAGCAGGCTGGCGAGCGCAATCGCCCAAAATATAAAAGTACGGAGGGCATAGAAGTCCGCAAGATGCGAAATGGGACTTTCGCCTCCGGTGGGGCGCGGAGTCGCCAGACTGCACTTGTAGGTGGGTCGAACATCCCTTGGATTCACGCGAATTCCTCCAGGACAAACCTGCAGGTCCCGGCGATGCTCATTTCAATAAAGAACTGCCGACGCCAGCCGCTTGCTACGCCAGAATGAGGCAAGCGCGGCTGAACGTCTTCACCACGTCCCCTTTCGCAACCTTAGGCCGCTGCTGAACTGCTTGCGATATTGCTTCGCGTCATCGAGTTGTAGTTGCAGACTTCTGCCGTCCCTTTGCTTCCTGTCGCGCGCTTTTGTGCTTCGTACGCATCCCGATATCCGCGTGCGATTGACCGAACTCCACGCCCGATTTCCTCATATACATCGTCGTCCAGATTCGCCAGGGAAACGCGCAACGACCAATCCGGTGCATCGAAGCCGCCACCGTTCAGAAGCACGATTCCATGGTCCTCAGCCAGGCGGAAAGCAAGATCGAGCGGATGGACATTCTTCTTCAAGTACTCCACCGCTTCCTTGCCGATGTTCTTGTTCGCCCAGAACTCGAAATCGATCAAGCCGTAGTAGGCGTCGTAGGACGGATTGGGGGGCAGTTCCAAGCCAAGTCCTTCGAGCAAAGCATGAATGCGGCGATAGACGATTTCCTTGCACGCAGCCTGGTAGCGTTTCTTGGCATCCATCAGTTCGACCAAAGAGAACATGCTCATCATGACCTGTTGCGGCAGCGAGAGCCCGGCCGTGTGGTTCAGAGCGACGTCGCGGCTGTCGGCGACAATGCGATCGATGAACTTGACCTTGCGAGGTTCGAGTGTCAAGGCGCCATAGCGTTTGTCGAGCGCCTTAAGATCCGCATCTGGAAGTTTCGCGATCATCTTGTCGTACATATTGTCTTCATGGAGCGCGATGACGCCGAGCCGCCATCCGGTGCAGCCGAAATACTTCGAGTAGGAGTACACACCGATGGTGTTGTGCGGCAGTTCGCCGAGCAAGGACCGGAACTCAGGCACGAAGGTTCCGTAAACATCGTCAGTTAGCAGCATCAGATCGGGACGCTTCGTCTTCACCAGCTTTGCGATCTTGCCAATCGTCTCCTTGCTGAGCGCCATACCTGTCGGATTGCCGGGATTCACGACGAAGAATGCCTTGATCTTGGGATCTTCAAGCTTCTTGAGCTCGGCGTCAGTGAACTGGAACCGGTTCTCCTGGGGCGCCGCGATGTTGACTACGTTCAGGGCGTAATCTTCGAGATGCGTCATCTCGATGTAAGGCGTGAAGATCGGTGTGCCCAGAGCAATGGTGTCGCCGGGATGGAGCAGCCGGTTCGCTTTCAGCGACTTGAAGAGGTAGCACATGGCCGCCGTTCCACCTTCGACTGCGTACAGGTCGAACTTGCCGGCAGGCCTCGGATCTCCGCACATAGCCCACATCAAATATTCGTGCGTGATGCGCTCGTTATGGACGAGCATGCGATCGGGTACGGGATAGTTGTCGCCGATGATGGAGTCCACAAGTTCGTGGACGAAGGCGTCCGGATCGAATCCGAATGTCTTCACCGCAAAGGGCACCATCTCTGCCAGAAAGGACGCGCCGGGCATGTCGGCGTGCTTAGCGAGCCATGCCTCCAGGCGCGCTGCGATACCCGTGCGCCTGCGGCATCCCGCCGAGTCCTGCGGGATGCTCCATCACCCGCTTGCTCTCGCAGATCGCAAACTGGCCGAGCAGGAAGTAGCCTTCGCGCGGTGTGGTGGCGATCCAGTTGGGGTTCCCACGGCCGGCATTAAGAAAGGCCGACTGGGTAGTCTTTGAGGTTTTCTTAGCCAGCTTAATCAGTTCATCCTTGATCTCGAAAGGGCTCAGCGTCTCAAAACTTTTAAGATTCATAACGTCCATGGCGTATCTCCTCAGTCGGCAAAAAGAGTTAACTCAGAAGCATGATCATGACCATGCCCCAGATCGTAAGGAAGGTGTTGCCAACGGCATAGGTCACGGTGTAGCCGAGCGCAGGAACCTGGCTCTTACCGAGGTCGCAAACCAGTCCGAGCGAAGCGGTCGTGGTGCGCGCGCCAGAAACGATGCCGAGGGTGAGGGCATCGTGAAATCGGAAGACGTACTTGGCTATGAGCATGCCGAAGACAAGCGGCACAGTTGTCGCCACGGCTCCCCATAAGAACAGCCCGATGCCCTGTGTCTTCAAACCGTTCACGAAACCCGGGCCTGCCGAGATGCCGACCACGGCGATGAAAATGTTGAGTCCGACGGAATTCATGAACCAGACGGTTGAGGTTGGGATGCGGCCAAAAGTGGGATGCACCGATCGCAACCATCCGGCGACCAGTCCCACGATGAGCGCACCGCCAGCCGTCGACAGCGTCAGCGGCACTCCGGCCACTTTCCACACAAGCGCGCCGATCAGTGCGCCGATCGTGATGCTGGCGCCGATGAATGCAACGTCCGCAACATCGCGTTGGCCGATCCGGGACGCCAAGCAGCTTCGTCACGGCAGCGGTGTCCTCCGTCCGCCCGACAACGTCGAGAATGTCGCCGCGATAGACCTTCGTATTGGGGAGAATCGGAATGGAGGTCGCAACGGCGCCGCGTGTGATTTTCCTCAGGAAGACGCCACGTGCAGCGGGTAGCTGCGCCAGTTCAGCAAGCGTCTTGCTGTCTACTTCCTTATTGGTCACGTAGATGTCAATGCCTTCGATCGGCATGTGCAGCAACTCGGGATCGTCCACTTCTTTCGGGGGTTCGACGGCGACATCGCCGGCACCGACAGCTGCTGCCTTAGCCCTGCCAAGAGCATTGACCAGCACATCACGAGCACCGGCGAGCGCCACGACGTCGCCTTCGCGCAGCACGGTATCGGCAGTTGCTTCCTCAATCACACCGTTGCGACGCAAGCGCAGCACAAAAATTCGCGCGTCCGGGATCAGCGCCTCAACCTCGATGGCTCGAAGACCATTGACGATGCTTCCGGGCTTCACTTGGAAAGCGCGCACTTCCCAGCGGTGCCACGCGGAACCGGCCCCGCCGAGTGCCTTGGTACCGCCTTGCTTCTCTTCGTAATCTTTGCAGGCGGCAGCAAGGTCCATGCGGAGCAATGCCGGTCCCAGCAGCGCAATGACAATCGCCGAGCCGACCGTGCCGAACATGTAGGTAACGGCGTAGGCTATCGGCATTGAGTCGAGCAGGCGCTTGGCTTCTTCTCCCGCCAGCCCGAGTCGATTGATAGCGTCGGTGGAGAGGCCCATGGCCGCCGATATTGTCTGTGACCCGGAGTAGAGCCCCGCGGCGTATCCCATGTCATACCCGGCCATCTTGGCGATCGCCACAGGCACCGCAAGACAGAAAATGCATTGGACTACCGCAAAGATGGCCTGGGGCAAGCCGTCTTTCGCAACCCCGCGCACAAACTGCGGCCCAACCCCATAGCCCACAGCAAATAGGAACATTAAGAATACGGTGGCCTTCAGCGGAGTCCCGATCGTGATACCCAATTGGCCAACGAGGACGCCAGCCAGCAGGGTGGCGGTGACCGATCCCAGTCCGATGCCGCGGAAAGTAAACTTGCCGAAGTAGTAGCCGAGAGCAAGTACGAGAAAGATCGCAATCTCGGGGTACTGCCGGAGCGTTGTTGCGAACCATGTAAACATTGCCTTCTCCGCTCTCTATCCGTTGAAGAAATGGTCTCTAAACCGCAATAGCAGCGGTCCTCAGGCGTGCGCTAGTGCGGCTTTCCGCTTCTTTCCCTTGCCGTCTGGGGAGCTCTCCATCACCTTCTCGACAAAAGATGGCTTCAGGAGCTTTAATCCGAGCGATGAATCGAAGCCATGGATCTCCTTAACATCCAGCTTGCGCATAAATTCAAGCGTCTCGGCGTCAATCACCTGGCCAGGAACCATGATGGGGAAGCCCGGCGGATACGGAATAACAAAATTGGCCGACACCAACTCGGGACCGTTCTTCAGCCGCTTGTCGATCTCTGGGCTCATCAGCTTAAGGTGCTCACACTGCTCTTCGCGGTAGGCGCCAAAAAAGGCGGTGCGGATATCGCCTTCGCTGGTATGGCTCGATGCGTCCTCGCGGAAGCTGTTATGGAAGGAGGTGAAGTCGGGGAGATCGGGCACGTCGTGCATCAGCGATTTCACGCGAGCAGCGAATGTCTCCTGTTCCCGCTTGCCGCCTTGCGCCAGTCTCTTCTCGATCTTCTGCGAGATCTCAACCAACACTTTCATCAGGTGAGCGATATCGCTGCGCGTGTTGTTGATGTTGGTTTGAAGCAGGACGCTGTTACGTGAGGTCTTGTTAAGTTGGACGTCGTACTCCGCCGCCAGCAGGCTCTTGAATTGCGTACCGTCGAACCCGGCTGAACCACATACGAGCGTCAGGCGGGTCACATCCAGCGCGAATTCATCTTCGCGTAGCGCCCGAATAGCCGTGCCCCAATTAGCCCCGGGAGTCAAATAGTCAACGAAACCAGAGTTCCTGAACTCAGCCGGAATCAGCTCGTCAGCTCCCAGAATCCGGAAGTACTTCGAGACAAGCGGATGAGTGTTGACTACACGACGCAGATCCAGAGCTAACTGAATTGCCCGATTCACCAGCTCATATCCCTCAAGCTCCATCTGACGACGCGCCACATCGATCGAGGCGATGATCTGAAGATTGGGAGAGGTCGAGGCATGGGTGAACACCGCTTCATGGAACTGCTCTTCCACCGTGTGGTAATCCTGATCCTTTACCAGCACCATCGATCCCTGCCTCAAGCAGGACATGGATTTGTGGGTGGAGTTGGTTTGGTATACCCGCAGCTGGACCTTGTCCGGATTCGCGAGCAGCCGCGTATCGAGAAGGGCCTTGTCGCTCGGATCATTGCCGAGTTTCTTTGCCTGTCCTTGGTAAGCAGCGCGGTATGCAGGGTCCTGGAATTTCTGTTCGAGAATTGCCGCAGCGCCCATTGCGGTCCGGCGGCGGTAGAAAGGAGTGAAGCGTGCAAATCCAAACCACGCTTCATCCCATAGGAAGATGAGATCGGGCTTGATCGCCAGGCACTCTTCCATCACTCGCTCTACGTTGTAGATATGGCCATCGAACGTGCAGTTTGTGAGCACGAGCATGCGGGCTCGATCGAGCTTTCCTTCTGCTTTAAGATCGAGCAGAGCTTTCTTGATGGTGCGCAGAGGAACCGCTCCATACATTGAGTATTGCGTAAGGGGATATGCCTCGACATAGAGCGGCAGGGCCCCGAAAGTACCGCGCCATAGTGGTGAGACTTGTGACAGTTGCGGTCTACCAGCATGATGTCGCCCGGCGCCAGCAACGCCTGCTCCACCATCTTGTTGGAGGTTGAGGTTCCGTTCGTTACAAAGAAGACGCGGTCCGCCCCAAATGCCCGGGCCGCGTATTCCTGCGCGACTTTGATGTTGCCGGTTGGCTCCAGCAAGCTGTCCAATCCACCGGTGGTTGCTGACGATTCGGCGAGGAACAGGTTTAGCCCGTAGAACTCGCCCATATCGCGAATCCAATTCGACTTGAAGATCGATTTTCCGCGAGCAATAGGCAAAGCATGGAATGTTCCAATGGGTTTCTGCGCGTACTTCTGGAGGTTGTCGAAGTACGGAGTGGAGTACCGGTCGGAAACACCGTCGAGAACACTCAGGTGCAACTCCAGAGGCTCCTCAACCTGGTAGAAAATGCGCCGCACACAAGCGGCCTCAGGACTGCCGGCGGCTTTCTCGACTTCGCGATCCGACAGCAGGTAGATGTCGAGTTCCGGCCGTACTCGTTTGAGGGCTTGTGCCAGCGTTAGACCGTGTTGCAGGGACTCGGAGTCGATCCCACTTGCGCTGAAATACGAAGTCAGGAACTCTCGCAAGACTGGATTGTTGTGGACGGAGGCAAATGGCACGTCGTCGTAAATGACAATCGCCTCGAAGCTGCCATTCAGGATCACGGCGAGGATGGCGTCTTCGAAACTTCCGACGAACACCGACTCATAGGCGAACTTGTCTTGCGTCCTGCGGAGTTTACGAAGCTCGTGCCCCAGATCTGCCCACATCGACTGACGAGCGGGACTGACAAACAAGCACTTCAAAATAGGGCCGATATGCTGTTCTTTGCTCGCCGCTCAGCGGCAGACGATCGGCCAGATTACCCACACTGTCTTCTTCCTTTTCCCACTCGTCAAGACTCGGTGCGATAAGAATGGGTCACGATTGCAGTACTGATCGCGCGCGCCAGCCGGGTAGTTCCAACGGCGTCACCTGAAGTGATTCGGTCTTTGAGCGTGGCGAGCAGGTTCAAACCCGGATACGCGAAATAGCCTTCCCATTGGCGGAGTTCCTCCAGGGTCTGCAGGACTTGCGACTGATGGCTCTTCGCCTCAGCCTTCTGTTTGCCGATTGACGACTCCCACTGCAGGGATTGCTGTAAGAGAGTGCGCCACCGATCGTGCCTGGCTTCTGCGCCGGTAAAAAACTGGTCAACGCGTGGTTGCGCTTTCGGGGTCGTAGCTCATAACCGTAACATCCTCTCTGCTCTCGCAGCTCTGCCGGAATTCAAGTATTTCTTCTTACTGTTTATTCACCGGCATATCCCGACGATCGGACGAAGTTATACTTCGCGCTGAACTGGATTCTTGGCGCATTACCGGTTGAGCCATCTTTGTTGTCTCTCCAGCCATACAGAAATTCTCCGCCTACAGTGAGCGATCCGAAAGGATTCCAGATAATGTTGCCTCCTGTGTAATTCCCTTGGTGGTATGTGGAACCAGGTTCGGCTTCCGTATTCTGTACTTGCACAAAGCTGTAAATGGCACTGGAACGTAATCGCTCTGCCCAGAAGTGTTGCAATGCTCCGTAAGTTCCCACCACGGGTAAGGCCTGAATATGAGGGTTCTGCAGGCTGCTGACGGCGGCATCAATGCCAAGCCCGGACGTGTCATTGATGTAGCGCTCGATTCCGTTCCCGTAGGCACCTTGGTAGACGATAGTGTCCTTGCCCCAAAGACGCGTGGCCCCGGCGAAGTTGAAGCCCCAGCCAAACACTGCTTCATGCCGGCCGTCCGGTAGAAAAGCCGCAACGCTTCGGAGCAAGGCAGACAGTTGCACATGTCCTCGTTCCATTTCGCGCCGCAACTTCAAAGTCCCGTCTGGAGAGGGGCTGTTCGGCTGTGCGTTAAACTCCGGGGTCGTAAAAAGTACGTCCGAAGTCGGCTTCTCGGCCGAGAAGCTGAAGGTGGTCTTATTTGCTACAAGCAGGGTGTAGCGGAACTGAGGGTTACGGATAGAGACCTGGCCATTTGGTCCCTGATAGTCCAGCTGATCCGGCCCGGCGTCGGGATCCATGAAATTCGAGAAGGTCTGGCCGACCAGGAAGTTCTTCGCCTGGCCGTATGCATGGCGCAGCTTTGGCGTGGTTGCGTTGGTACCGAAGAAGTCCATTTCAAGGAAGAACCTATAACTGTCGCCCGATTTTGTGGGAACGAGGAAGTCCAGGTTCACGCGTGTCGCCCTTACCGAGATCGTCGAGTTGTTAATGCCCGTAATCGACGGGATGGGAATTGTTGCAGGGATGAAGCTGTCAACATTTCCCGCGGGCTTCAAATCGTAGATGAAGTCTGTCTTGGCGTATCCGCCGATGCGCATGAGCGTACTTGTACCGGGTAGGCGAAAATATCCCGGGAACCGGGGATCGAGCGGCTCGTTGTTGATACGCGCCGCCGCGAATGGGTCTTGCGAAAATACTCTGTAGGTCATGGTGGTAGTGCCGAGTTCTATTTTCTTCGGAGTCACTTCCGCCTCGATCTGGGACTTTTCGCTTTGTTGCTCGGCAACGATTGCAGATCCAAGGTCCTGTGGCACGTGACTGGGCGCAGGAGTGCCGCCGGAGAGCCGTTGTAGCTCGTCCTGTACGTCCGTCATCTGACTCTGTAGCGCGTCCAGTTTCTTTTGAAGAGCCTGGATTTGGTCAGCGTTCGCAGTCGGAGCTTCTTGTCCGTATACCGCCGGCGAAACAGCCAGCAACAGAAAAATTAAAGCGTAGGCAAGTCTTATGCACGTGAGGGGACGATCCATAAAGTGCCTCCCCAGCCGATAGTGGCAAAGCCGCGCTCGATCCCAGGCGCCTTCCCCAGCGAGTGTTCTGGGCGTAGGTGGCGCTCCGCCATTGCTCGGCACGGAAATTTCTCAATGACGGACAAACAGTAACCCGGTCGACGGATCGTAGAAAACTAGGGATTTCCCTAGTCCGTTGGGAGACCCCCCGGCTCTGCCGGGGAGGCAGTAGAAGTTTGACATTTTCGGGAGTGTGCTTCACCCCCGTTGCTGTTACGTCCCATGAATCATGCGGCACTCCGCATTCTTGTTTTTGACTTTCCGGTTGCGATCAGGCCCCTTTGAGGGGCCCGCAACCGTAAAGCCTCCGGCTTTGCCGGAGGATACTTACTTTCTGTTTTGAAATAAAAACGACTAGTCTCCGGCAACTAGAGAAATTCCCGGCGGTACTAGAAAAGGGGTAGATGACAAGATTGCTGGCATTCAGAATTCAGTAAGCGCTGATTCTGTGACGAGCAAAGTCGCACGCCTTGCTCTAAGGCATGTGTTTGCACTCCGGCTGTGCTTAAGCTTCTCGCCCTCGCCGAACGAGGCAATTGACTCGGTCAATCTACATGGCTACCGACGTGACTGGAGCTACGGAAGCTCTACAGCCCAGGCAACAACCTTCCAACCCGCTTCCTCTTTGGTCCACAACAGCAGAAGGGCGGGCGATTGTTCGTCCCCATAATTCAATCGGCTGGCGGTCAAGTAATAAGTTCCGTATTTCGCGTCGGCCAGCTTCAAATCTGGAGCAACTTCAGGCAGCTGGCGATTTTGGCACAGAAAACTATTGGCCATCTGGTCTGGCACCGCCATGATCGCGTAAGCCTTGGAGTTTTCCTGTTGGACTGGGCGCAGAAAATCATTGCCGGGCTGCACACTTGCCATCATGTCCGAGAGATTGCCGCCGGATGGGATTCTGGTGAGCGGCTGTTGCAGCCCAGACTGAATCCTAGCAGTAGGCGTTAATTTCTTCTGGTCTTCGGTGGGTGCCGGGAGACACGGGTACGAGCGCGGTGACGCAAAAGTAGAAGCCTCGGCAACATTCCGTTTCGCGATCCAAGCCTGGTAGAACTGCGTTATGTCTCTTACGGCAGCAGGATCACCGGCAATGTACTGAGGTTCTTCCACCGCTGGCTCTGTCTGGGCTGCGGCATTGATTGGGGCGATGCTCGCATCGCTGCCATCCTCGATGCGGACGGCTATGATTTTCCAGTAGTCGCCCTCCTGAACCCAAAGCAGGGACATAACCTTATTCCGGCTGTCGCCTTTCGTTCCTCGAAAGGCCGTGGCAAAGTACTTCTCTTTCGACCGTTTGCTCGAGTCGTCCTTCGGTATGGCGACGCATTCCTCGTCGGCTGCCATGTCTGGTGGCACGCTCACCAGCCGGAATTCCGATGCATACGCGTTCTTTGCCGGTTTCAATGTCTGCGACCACTTGTCGGCAGGCTCGAATACCTCGGCCACGGAACTCACTGTGCCGGTGCTATCGCTAAATTTCTGCATTGCGGTCATGGCGCGGAGCCGGACCATGCCTTGCTGCACGGATGGCCTGCCGTTCTGCGGCATCACCTCCAAACACGGATAACTACGGCGCGAAAAATAGGCCACCGACTTATTCGGTTCTTTGCTCACTACCCAGTCTTGCAGAAAATCGTGCGCGCTCTTGTCGACGCCCTGATCGGCTTTCATGCCGGGATTCAAGGGAATGTGCCCTAGGCCCTGGGTGGCGTTCTCCTTCGGCGGCGTTCCGCCACTTCCGAGCTGCCCAAAAACGTTGCGCCACCAGCCATTAAGCCCCGTCCAGCGGCCGTCATGACGGTCGAGATTGTTTCCCGCGCGGACGTCGGAGTTGGAAGAGGACAGGTGTCCGTTGACCAGCGCCTTGGGAAAGCTCGAAGAACGATAGTCGACATCTATGTCCGCCAACTTATTGTCGCGCGAAATGGAAATCTGAATCGAGGGAGGTCCGTTCTTCAGCCGGTAACAAATAGGAAAGCCCTTGTGATAAACACTGTTTTCGCGATCGCGAAAGAACTCCTGGCTCTGGCTCAGGATGTCAACCGCCTTGGGCGCAAGGTATACGTACAGGCGAAACTGGCGGTCGCCGCCTACATTGGATTGCTCTCCCATCACTTCGTCAACGGCTCCCACCAAGTCGATCGCGCGACCCAAGTCCTTGCCTTGCGCGTCTGTCATCTTAGCGTTCAGCAGCGCATGGGTCACAGCGTCGAATGTGGTACGGATGGACAGTCGAGCATTGTCGTAGGCCTGTTCGGGAACAAGATTGCTTCCGGTGATGGCGTTATAACGGCGAACGAATTCGTCCACCAGGCGCTTTTGTTCAGGGCGCAACGCGGTATAGGATTTGCCGAGCTCCAGAGTGTCACTTTTTGGCTTTGGGGGAGTGGCCGTCGTTTTCTGATTCGGTTGGGTCTGAGCAATGACCGATCCCAGAGCGACGAGCAAGACAGTAATGAAAACGATCATTCGCCCGAGTAGTTTCATCGTGAGCCTCCAGGGTGGGCGGACTCAGCTCTCGTCAGCCATGGCGTGGCACTCCATCGGTTGGCAAGAGAACAGAAATCGTCAACACCGCTTATCTAGACTGTGACCATAGTTGGACCCGAGCCATATCACACTAGCCAGGCCGATTTGCAGAACGCTTTTGGCCAGCGATGTCTATCGACACTTATACATGGCGCGAATCTTAATTAAGCCTTACGTACGCGTGATTGGAAGAGGCTTCACTCTATCCTTAGATCCTAGAAAAGCCTGACTTGGGATCTGGAGCTGCCGGCAAATCAACGGCGTCCTTGTTACACGTTCGTATAGCTTCGAAGTGAGGCTGATGGAAGTCAGCAGTACAAACACAGCAGAACCCCACAACACAAACCGCGCCACCGCTGTCTGCTTACTTCTTTTTCTTGCCAAACACGCCGCCGAGTGAACTCGTCGGGTTGGTCGCCTTACCCCCGCCCACCTTGCCGGAGATTGCTTGTTGCACGGCGCTACCCGCCATACCTTTCACGTCCGGTACAAACTTCGGATCAGCAGTCGTCCCTTCGATCGCAAAAGGCACTCCACTGCTCTGCTCGCCAAGGCCGGCCTTCTGCATTACGCCGCCGGCCGACCCTCCACTGAGATTGGCGTTCATTTTGAAGTTGAGAGCACCTGACGGACTCACCGTACCGGCCCCGGTCACTACCCCGAGCGCGGGAATGGTCAGGTTGATGGCGTTCGCCTGCGTGCCCTCGGGAGCCACGCGCACGGTTGCACTGAGGTTCTGGATGGTGGTGTCCTTCCCTCCGGTCTGCCTGCCCGACAAAGCAGAGACCGCAGAAAGTTTGGATCCCAGATCAAAGCCGGCAAGTTTCGAGTTCGACAGGCGAATTGGTCCGGTGACGATCAGTTTGTCAGTCGGGCCCGCGATGGCCAGAGTGGCCGATAATGAGCCACCTTGTAGTTGAGACCCCGAGGGCAAAACGACACCCACAGCGGGTAGCGCTGCCTCCAGGTCGTCCACTGGCATGTCGTTTCCGTCAAGCCTCATATTGACTGTGGTGGTCGGCCCCTGCATCTGGTAGGTGCCGGTCAGGTGCGCGACGGCCTTGCCGATGGAGACGTCGCCCTGCGTCAAGGCCCCCGCATCAGATTTCAGATTGTGATCGACGGAGTACTTCACCTCCACAGTCCGCTTTGCGGGCGCGCCTTTCTCCGCCAGTTTCAATTTGTCGGCTTTCAGGGTACCGCTAGTTTTCGCTTGCTGGCCATTGGAGCTAATCGCGCCGTCGAAATCGGCCAGTCCCTGAATTCCCGACGAAGCTTCCACGAATCCGGAAGCCGCCAGATCGAGTTTGCGTACGGTAATAGAAGCCTCGAAAGGAGTCGCCCCGGCGTTGCCCGCATTGATCGGCCCACATTTGCCTTTCAGGCTGAGCTCACCGCCGCCCGGCAATGAAACTGAGAGGGTAAACGGGAATTGTGCGGTCGGCGAAAGGTCCGTTACCTCAAGTTTCACTTTGTCGTAAACCTGGGGCTTCTCCGCCGAACCGGCTGTTCCCACGAGCAAGCGTCCATCGTCGATGTTCAGCTTGTCAGCGGACAGCGCGGTGCCGGATTCGGCGGACTTCGGTGACTGCGGATTGGCCGACGAAGTGGCGCTTCCGCCGATCCTGGAAAAATTCCACGTACTGTTCGCGCCGCGCAGCAGAGTAATCTGCGGCTCGCCAAGTGTAATGCCGGTTACGTGCAGGGTCTTGGAGAAGATCAGTGGCATGATCTCGACCCCGACTTTGAGCGACTTTGCGGTTACGAACGGATCCTTGCTGAAGGCCGGATCGTCGGCGATCGTGATGTTGTCGGCCGATACGCTTCCCGAAAATATCGAGAGGCTCAGGTTGCCGATCTTCACTTGCCGTCCGAGGGCGGTGCTGAGTTCGGATTCCAGCTTAGGGCGAAATGCGTTTACGTCCACCAGGAACGGCAGAACCAGCAAGATAACGATGAGGATTCCAACCCCGATTAACGCGATCCGGATCTCACGCTTCATATGGTATTGCCTTTCACGATCTGAGTCGGTGCCCGGGTGGACTCGATCGAAAAGCGCTTCTTGCCAGCCCACAAAGAGAATCCACAATCAGAAGGAGGCTTGCGGTGATCTCCAAAATACCGGGCTCGCTTTCTGTACCCAGCCAGCTCAGCGAACCCGGATATTCATCAGCGTCAGGCGATCCGCCGAAACGCCTTTAGTCCAAGCGAGGCAGCCAAGCTCAGTGCGCCCAGCAAGCCAATCAACGGCAGAAAACTTGCTGTCTTCGGCAAAGACCCCGAGGAGGCAGCACCCGCCGAACTATCGGCCCCGGCCCCAGCCCCCATTCCTGGAGACGTAGCCGTTGCTACCAATACCGGGCTGTCTGGTGGAAACGTGCCCGTCAGCTGCTTCTTGACGGAAATACTGTTGACGGGTTCCTCGGTAACCTTCGTAGCGCTGATTTGCATTCCCTTCTTCAAGGCGAAAGCGTCCACCATCCTCCCCTGATCGCCGGGCGACTGTTTGACAAGGAACATTTGGTCTTTGGGGATCTTGAATTGCTGATTGGTCCCGTCCTCCAGCGTCAGAATGAGAACGCTTGGAGCTCTCACGTACCACACTTTGCCGGTTACGGTTTGCACGGTTGTGATGACTTTGGGAGTTGTGGTGGTGACGACCGTACGCTGGAGCTTCATTCCGGGCTTTACATCGCGGATTCCAATTTTATTTCCGTCCACAGTGACTGTGGCGCCTGCCGGAACGGAGACGTCCCGGGTACTGCCGTCTTCCATCTTGAGGACAAGGTCATCGCCGCTAACAGCGACTACCTCGGCCCGATCCACTTGCACTTCGTGTGTCGGTTTTCCCATTGTGGTTGTGGTTTCGGTTTGCACCTGTGCGTTCATGCTTAGGGTGAAGGCCAGGCAAACCGCCAACACCGCAAGTATGGACAACAGCCGTATAACTCTATCGCTCGTTTTCATGGTTATTCTCCTGGTGTAAGTAGCGAAACTAATGGCCACCCGTCGTGTGGGTTACTGGTTATTGGACATCGTTGGAACTCGGGGTTGCCAAAGAAGCCTGCACGATATAACGCCGGGGAGCGCTACCCACAAAGTAGAACGGGTAACAGGTAACCAGGGTTACAGACGTGCGCGGCCGGGGTGCCAGCACCGAGACATCCGAGGGATCGACAATGACAATTCGATCGATGAGGTAGGTGTTGGTCTTTGTTTGGGTCACTAATTCGATTGGATCTCCAACGCATAAATCCTTGAGTCCTCTAAAAAATCCGTCGCGATGGCCGGCAATTCCGGTGTTGCCGTCTTCTCCAGGCAACGCCGTGCCTGCAATCAGTCCCACCGCTCGATTCAAGGTCAGATCGTCCGTGCCTTGCAGAACCGGAACTTCCAGGTGGATCTTGGGAATGCGAAGCACGGCAACCGCGGGCGAGAAAGATGCAGCTAAGCTCTCCTGGTACTGCTTAATGCGTTTTTCCGCCCAGAGACTGAAATCAGGGGATTGCGTTCTCATCCCAAGGCGCGCTGCGCCTTCCGGCGAGCGGGCCTGCAACGTCATAAACCGCTGCACTTCCGCCCGCGACAGAACTTCTCCGTAGATGCGTGCGCTCGCGTAGGCGCCCAGCATCAGCAGGCCTGCGACAAGCAGCAAACGCTCCAGCTTTCGTGACAAAGCGAGCGTCTGGCCGTTAATGTGGCACCCACGGCACGGGTCGAAATAAGATCGAAATGATCTCCAGACTGGCAACAGGACCACCAACCATAACTATCGTCAGAACGCGGTTCTCATCGATCAGTACTTCTTCGCATGGGTTTCTTACTTCCAGTGTGGCCAAAACCCATGCCAAGTCAGCGAGTGTACCGAGACAGTCGGCCTCCGCCTCGACAGATGGTTGCCCTGCTTCAGCCTTACGCTGTCAAGCGGAATAAGATGTCCCGGCTTGTGGCGGCCAATTCCATTCATCTGTACGTTCTGCAGGGAGCGTACTCTCGAAAGGGATGGGGAGGAAACTAGGGATTTTCCTAGTTGTCGTTGGCAGATGCACTTCGGAAAATAAGAACTCGAGGCCGTGTAAATTAAAAGGAGCAGCAGCATGGAGCACGATGAGTGGGTCTGCTGCAACTGCGGCGTAGTCACCCTTGACCGGAACGGACGCTGTCCGATATGCGGGGCGGATAACGTCGCTCCGTTCCATAGCCCAGGGCTCTCCTCACCGTCCGAGATCGGCCAGCACCGGGCAGAACAGGCAGAGCATAAAGTGCGTGTAATCTCGCATACGGGCGTGCCGTCGCAGCCAGAACCGGCGAGAAAGGCAGGCTAGCTCGCAACGAAAAATACTTTTCGATCAGTGCGAGATATCGGGCTAGACTTATGTTTCTCTCGTTCCAGGAACGGATTGTTTCAATTCCTGCTGCAAGGCGTCGATCAATGTGAACACGCCGTCACTCTTAGCCACAAATGACGACACTGTCGTGGGCAGCTGACCAGGAGGTAGAGCTCCCGAGAACATTACTATCGGCAGGCTCGGTTTGCTGGCCCTTATCGCCGAAGCCAATTCAAGGCCGTTACACCCTGGCATTTGATAGTCCAGCACTACTGCATCCACCTCCAGCGAGGGAACCATCTGGCGTGCACGTTCGGCGTCGGACTCGCACAGCACACGAAAACCGCTTTCCGTGAGCATCTCGCAAAGCACTGTAAGGATCTCTTCTTGATCGTCTACGCACAGGATTCTTCGCTCCGTTAACACCTCGCTGGCTACGCTTCGCGGGACGGCAGTTTTCTCGTGGTGTTCCATGCCGATCTCCATGAGCCAATCGTTTCCGACGAGGACAGCGATGCACCACGCTTCAACGGCAGGCAATGGTGAGCGGATGATGATGTCCATCGTGACCGCACCCACCCTCGTGCCGAACTGGGTGAGTGGATTTCGGGCCTATGAGCGACCTACGAGTGGCGATATCCTTTTTCAGCCACCCGAGCAGGAGAACTCTCCGGAGGGTCCGTCAGGTGAGCTGCTTTCGCTTTGTGCGAATCGCCGTATACGTAGTTCGTCATCGGCTGTTGTACCGCTACTTGACAAGCGGAATGTTTGCCGCAAACTGCAGATCGAGCAGTAAATTGATGCGGCGGTCTAATTGGAAGAACAACGCAGTCTGCTTTCCAGTAAGTACCTTCCGGAATTTCGGAATCCACTCCTGGCGCAGGGTCACAGTTTGCACGTCCAAACGTCGCCATTTTTTCGACGAGGCTGTCGGCTTGAGCGTCCGTCATGTTCCAGTAGTTTTGCGCGTATTCTTTGACGAGGGCGTAACTAGCGTCACCTAGCTCCGTGGTCTCGTGAGTGTATGCATCGTAGACTGGCCAAAATTTTTCGGCTTGGGCATCGGTCAGCTTCATGTTTTCCGCAATGATCTGCTTTTTCGCGGAGCGTATGTCGGATCGCAGCAGCTGTACATCTTGGTCAATACCCGCCGACTCCGATGTCGACGGCTCGGATTTCTGTGCGAACGCCGCACTCTGGATGAACAGGAGTGACGTTCCCATGACGAGGGCTATCGCTAACTTCTTCATTGTTTCCTCCGGTGGATCTTTAAATCTACGACCAAGGCAACCAACCTCGCTGAATCACCTTTACCATCAATGCAACCTGGTCACTTCTCCGGTGTCGAGGGAGTAATAGGCCTCAATGACAGTAAGCTTGTGTTCTTCAGCCGCTTCCCGCAGCAGCTCGCTCCTTGCCAGTATCTCCTGTGAAACCCTGTGGACGTGGTCACGAATCGCCAGATCAAGGGTTTCTGGCTTCGCGCGATCCATCTTGGCGCACGAGGGAGCGATCGGACTGACAACCGCTTCGAGATTGTCCGATTCCGGCTTTCCTCCAGAACAGGCTGCCGTCACCGCACCACAGCTTTGATGTCCCATCACCACGATCACAGTTGAACCGAGGTGTTCGACTGCGTATTCGAGACTCCCGATCGATACGGGATCGGCATCCTCACCGGCAGAGCGCACGACGAACAGATCACCCAGCCCTTCGTCAAAGACCAACTCCGGGGGAACGCGACTGTCGGAGCAACTTAGCACCGCAACCTGCGGATGTTGAGTCTTGGTGAGCGATTTCCTTTCAGCTGGCAGGTCGTGTGCCGCCTCTTTTCCGGTGACGAAGCGGTGGTTGCCGGCAACCAATTGATTCCATATCTGGTCGGCGGAATCGGTTTGCGGTTGTTGTGCCATCCCCATAAGATTGAGCATCAGGAGGATGACCAGGCAGGAGCACACGCGCAGAGCTCGAAACATCTACCCTCCTCATAAACCCTTCAAAGCATGTGACGCGTGCGAGTGTTTTGGTAGTGTCAGATGCGTTCTGGTTGTAACCGACAGAAACAAATGGTGCAGAAGCTATGCGGCGTTGGGCGGCCGCAGCCGCGACAAATCCGGCAAACTCTGGCTCAGCAAGATCAGCTCATCGCCTTCGCACAACGGTCCCGCTTCCCCGCCAACCGGGTTGAGCATCATTGTTGCACCGCGATAGACCCCGATGAGAAGGCACGCCTTCATATTCGTGCGATCGGGCAGGAATACGTTTGCCGCTGCGACGAAATCCATCCCGACAAGTTGGGCAGGCATCGGCACCAGGTACATCTCGTTGGCGTCGCGCCGGACCGATAGCAGCTCTTGATAGACGCGCGACATGCCATGAAAGAGCGAGGCACGAGCCATCAGCCTCAATCCGAAGTCGGCGGCCGAGATGACTTCGTCAGCCCCCGCCTTGCGCATGTGCGGCAGGTATTTCGGATCCTGGCACTCGGCCACGATGTTTGGCTGGCGCTCTTGCACGCATACGTTCTTGACGGCAATGCAACACACGATGGTTTTTCCGTCGGCGTGCTGCTCCTGGCGGCCATCCGACAAGATGACGACGGAATGCGCTTGCGCAACCTTGGCGCGGCGCAGGATCACTTCGTTGACTGGCTCACCTTTGACGATATAGACGTCGCTAAAGGCGGCGTCATCCTGTTTGTCAGGCAGCACGACTTCGTCGGGTGTGTCGTGAACGACCACGACTGGCCGCTTGTCGGTGACGATACCGCTGTGCACTTCGCGGATAAAGTCTAGTGCTCGCGGCGACCAGTTGCACAGCACCAGATGGTCAGACATCTCAAGATTAGACACCTCACGACTCCTTAGTGAGCGTTCGACCAGTATCGACGCCACGCTGGCCGTGAATAAGCCGGCCAACGCGACTCCGACGACCAGCACGACGGAAACCACGAGCCGCCCAACCGGAGAATTGGGCGCGAAGCTGAGTCCGCTGAAGAGGGTGACCCAGACGTTCCAGAGGGACTCGCCCCACGTCTTGAACGCTGGATTCGTGCCACGCTCCGCGAAGTGGAGTACCGTGCCGCTGACGATCCAGATCACCACGACAGCGGTTAAGACTTTCCAGACTTGGTGGCGGTTCCACGCCGTTAGCACGCGCAGCAAGCTGTCGCGCCACGACGCCTTGTCCCGCTTGTGGTTCTGGCTAATGGTCCGTAACTGGGCCACATCAGTCCTCGAGTCTCTCGGGTGTGAGAGCCCGCTGGTGAGCCGTCACCGGGGCACTGCGAGCAAGTCTTCCCTCGCTCAGCAACTGATTGTCATTCTCAGCCTTCAATTCAGATCATCGTCTTTGTAGTACTTGGTGCCCTTGGCGGTGATCTCGAGCGCCACGCCCTTGTCCGTCATTTGATACATCCAGACACCGGGCGAGACCGAAGCCGCTCCGGCCAGCGCTCCGCCCTTCTCCCCGGTTGTGGCCGCGGCTGTGGATTGTCCGCCGAATTCCCAACCGGAGTTAACAAAGTTGTCGAACGCCGTATCGTTGTCGAAGACGAAGATCACACTAAATTTCTTCACCCCAAATCCGAGGCCGGCCTGGAGTTCCACCACCTTCATGAAGGTCTCCGCCTTGCTCTTGTTGTTCACGGCGATGCCCTCGCCCTTGCCGGATCCAAACATGAAGATCTTCATGCCCGTATTGCTGAACACTGCATACCCTGCCGCTCCCTCGACTGCGCCTTTAACTTCCGGCTTGGCCTTATAAAGACGTTGCAGGGTATCGTTGGCCATTTTCCGGACTTCCTGCTGCTCTTTTGCTTTCTTGTCGTCGGCTGTCTGCGCCACAATCGCGAGTGAGCAAGCCAGCGTGAGGAAGGTTAACGTCAGAATCGCGGTAGCTTTACGAGTTGTGATTGTCATAGCGTCTTACCTCTTTCTTGTTGAAGTGCCTACTCGGGTGCAGCCTGCCGGGTCATCTGGGGTCAAACAGTTGGTACTTTTCGGTCTGCCTCAGATGCGGTGTCTAATGGCATGCTAGGTTGCTAAAGAGGGGCTGAGGTGGGCCAGCCCCTCTCAGGCTCCCTGGCGCATGCGCTCTGTACTCCCTTTATAGAAGGCATACCGAGAGCCTAATCCGCCCACCGCGACAGATGGTTGCCATCCTTCAGCCTTAAGCTGGTCGGGCGGAATAAGATGTCCCGGCTTGTGACGGCCCACTTCCATTCATCTGTGCTTTCTGCTGCGAAGCGTACTCTAGAGAGGGTTTGGGGGAAACTAGGGATTTTCCTAGTTGTCGCTGGTAGATGCGCTTCCGAAAATAAGGAGCAGCGGCATGGAGAACGATAAGTAGATCTGCCGCAACCGCGGCGTAGTCACGCTCGACCGGAACGGACGCTGTCCGATATGTCGCATTGATATTGATAAGGTCGTTCCATTGCACAACCCCGGGTCTCCCCGCTTAGAAGGATTCAGAGCTGATAAAGGAAAATCCCAATGAACACCAAGGAGTTGCCCACATGAAGCGGCCCAATTGGTGTAATCACGTCCACATCATATTGGTGCCAGGGTTCGGTGCTTTCGATGCCCTTGGGCAGGTGGAATACTACTCGGGCATCACTCCCATATACCGCGATTGGAAACGGAACGACCTGCCTGTAACCCTCCACGACTTCCGCAATTTACCTAGTGCCGCGGTGTCCACGCGTGCAACCAAGCTATTGAAATATATTGGCAAACGCATAGCACGCTGCGAGATTCTGGAGGACGATGCAATCGTCCTGGTGGGACATTCAACCGGTGGCCTCGATATCCGCCAGCTTATTTGCGACCTCCACAAGCGCGAGAACCAGCGAGTCCATGTCGATAGCGGATACGTGGTGACGAGCCGACAGATCCGCGAAAGGCTGAAGGCAGTCGTATTTCTGTCCGTCCCCCATTGGGGTACCAACATTGCCGATTGGGTGCATTCCCACAAGTTGCTGTGTGACGCGATGCTCGCCGAATTGCGTTTCGCTGTCGCCGGCTCGCGATTTTACTTGCCCAACTTGATCGAAGCGCAAGTAGCGGGAATCGCCGCCGCATTGACCGATGCAGGAATGCTTTTGGCGCTGAAAGATGCCCTGACGGAAGCCAACGAGAACTATGGCAAGCGGGGGCCAACACGTTCCGCACAAGCAATAAGAGCTTCATCCGACCTGACGATGTATTTTCGCCAGATGTGGTCGGACTTCGATGTCATCTATGATCTCGGTTGCCGTCTTTACCATCCCGATCGGAAGAGTCCGGCACAGTTCGATGAAGCAGAGCGAACACGAGAACTAGCATTGTGGGCTGACCCACCGATCAGAGCTCTTTCATATGCGACGGTGGGAGGCCGTGCCTACACCTTTCCGCGGGGCCAACCTGCGCCCGTCTGGGAACTCACTAGCCCAGGACCTTACGTCCATTTCGTCCAGGATTTATGGAGGAAATCCAAGCGCGACTTATCTTATGACCTCTGTTACCGAGCATGTGCCGGCGGCCCGTTCCGCATGCCGAAAAAATCTATCCATATCAGCCGCGTGCTGGGGCAGTCGCCGACTCTACCGCTTGAGACCTGGGACAACGACGGCATTGTCAACACCGCGTCCATGTTCTGGCGCAAAGGCGAGAACATTCTGGTCGCGGCTGACCACTTGGATGTGGTTGGTCACTACAAATTGGTGAAAACGCCTGATGCAAAACGGGTCAACTCGAGGTGGGGAGTGGATCGCGAATATCAGAGTTACGACATCCTCAGGTCCACCCCGCGGTTCACGAAAAAGCTGTTTACGCAGATTTGGACTGAAATCTTCGAGTTCGCTGCTAATGCGACCGGTGTCGTTCGCCGCGAGCCGCACCCCATCAGATTACTGGCGCGAAAATCCAGTTACCACAAGGGGCGTCATCCGTAGGGCCCAACTTTCAGTGGTCGTTTCGGCAGTGGGCTACTTTGAATTGGCGCGTTTGTTTGCGATTCTCCATTTGGCGATACCGAACGCTATTGCAGCGTAGAGCATCGCATTCAGGATTGGAGGTAACCAGGCACTGTGCCAACCCAGGTAGATAGCTGGGCATAAGATTACTAGGCTAACCTTAGCCGCCGTGGGCAAAGAAGTGCGGAGGCTTAAGGCCGTGCCAACGGTGATTTCGACGAGAAAGGCGACAACCGCGCCTGCAATAGCGGCCGTGACTGTAGGCCATCGTTTCATGCTGCCGCCCCCCGTCCTTCTCTCCAGCAATCCTACCAGTTCCTCAAACGAATAGACGTGATCGGCAGTCCCCGCCTGCATAACGGGAGTGATCCGCAACGTCTGATGAATCCGGCAGAAATCATTCAAAACAGACCACTACCTTCGTTCTTAAGTGCTTGCCTCCACCAGACCTGCCATACTATTATTCTCGTAAGTTCGGGGATTAGCGCTCTCAACTGAATACGTTTGCTGCTCGCGATAAACGCGTCGCGGCCTTCTGATGTTCCTGGCCCATGGGCGTGTATGAGAGTGAATTTCACTCGACGCTGTCCGAGGCTGTGCTGTTTTGCAGTTGCTGCCTTTTCCTGCTCGTTACTCCTGTCAGTCGCGGCTGTCGCCACTTCGACTCCTCCTCGCAGAAAGACCGTTCTGATCCTCAATGAAGTCGGATTGGCTCACCCAGCTTCTGCGGTGATAACGCGGGAGCTGATGACTCAGCTGGAAGGCAACCGTGATTACGAGGTGGAGTTTTATATCGAGAGCCTCGACTCCACATTATTCGGGGAGAAAGGTCAACGCGGGGCCGAGTCTTTGCTGGTTCAGCAGTACCAGAACTACAACCTAGATGCGATCGTTGCCATGGGGCCGGAGGCGATCAAGTTCTTGTCCCGCGTCTCCCGTTCGTTCCTGCCCGGCGTTCCCATTGTCTTCTGCGGCAGCACCGAAGAGCAGGCTGGGCGTCCCCAGCTCGATGGCCGGTTTACGGGGTCTTGGCTAAGGCTCGAAACCGGAAGGACTCTTGATGCGGCGCTGCGCTTGCTCCCCCAAACCCGGCACGTGGTGGTGGTAGGTGGGACTTCCGAGTTCGACCGGGGAGTCGAGGCCATGGCCAAGGCCAGTCTGAGCTCGTATCCGGTACCGCTGGATTTCACCTATCTCACCGACATCGACATGAGCAGTTTGCTCGACCGGGTGCGTCACCTGCCTGGTCGGACGGTGGTTCTGTATCTCACGTTTTTCCGGGACGCCGCGGGGGCTCAGTTCCTTAACGCGACGACCGCCCTTCCTCTAGTTTCCGAGGCCGCAAACGCTCCTGTCTTTGGCATTTCGGATGTGTATTTGGGGCGTGGCGCAGTGGGTGGATACGTTGTGAGTTTTGCCGAGCAGGGCAGGATCGCTGCGCGCATGGTGTCGGAGATATTCGACGGGAGGAAAGTTCGAGACATTCCGATTGTGAGCGGTCCTAACTTTTACATGTTCGACTGGAGGCAATTGCAGCGCTGGGGCCTCAGTGAAAGCGCACTGCCGGTTGGAAGCGTGGTGCTGAACCGCGAGCCGAGCCTGTGGGAGCGCGCGAAATGGATCTTGCTCACTTGTGCTTTGGCCCTGCTTGCGCTGGGTTCGCTGACGGTCTATCTCCTTTACGAAAGAAAGCAGCTCATTCAGGCGAGGAGGGAGCAGGTTCGGCTCAGCAGGATACTGATCAAAGCCCAGGAAGACGAGCGCAGACGTCTGGCCTCCGAGCTACATGATGATTTCAGCCAGAGACTGGCGCTGCTGTCTCTGGGGTCTGGAAACTGCAGACGGAATTGGTGACGGAATCTCCCGAGGAAGCCAAGCAGCAACTGCACCAACTGCTCAACTCGGCCGGCGAACTAGGTGCTGATATTCACACCCTCTCCCATCGTCTGCATTCCTCCACTCTGGAGCGGCTGGGCCTGGTGCCGGGAGTAGGAGCATTCTGCAAGGAATTCACCGCGCAGCAGGGAGTCGAAGTTCTGTTCTCCCACCGAAACGTGCCTCGCTCCGTTCCCCCGGAAACTGCCTTATGCCTGTTTCGCCTGGTTCAGGAAGGCCTGCGCAATGTCAAGAAGCACAGCGGAGCGACAAAAGCAAAGGTCGCCTTGGAGCAGCTCAATGGACACCTTCACTTATCCATTTCCGACGATGGAGCTGGGTTCAATCCGCAAAGACGCATTGGAAAAGCAGGGAATCGGCATGTTTAGCATGGAGGAGAGGGCGCGTTTGATTGGAGCTCGGTTCCGAATTCACTCGGAGCGAGATAAAGGAACCCGGATCGATATCTGGGCGCCGGTGGCAAAACAAGCGCCTGCCAAACCGGCGGATGAGGTCGTAACGCGACCGGCGGTATCCGGAGCATGAAACAGCCAGTCCTCTCCGCTGAACAGGCATTGCAGAGGCTGATCGATGGGAACGAACGGTTCCTTCGGGGTGAGGCCCGATTTCCTACTGTATGCAAAGAGACCCTGGCTGATCTGGCGAAAGGACAGCGGCCGTATGCCACGATTTTGGGCTGCAGCGATTCCCGCGTTCCACCCGAGTTGATTTTCGATGCGAACTTTGGCGACTTGTTCATCGTGCGAGTGGCCGGGAATGTCGTCTCGGGCGAAGTGATGGGAAGTCTGCAATACGCTGGATCTCACCTTCACACCCCGGTTTTTGTGGTTCTGGGTCATGAGGGATGCGGAGCGGTGAAAGCGGCTCTCAGCAGCAAACTGCACGACGTTCAGCATCAGTCTCGCATTCAGATTTTGGTGGATAATATGCTTCCAGGGCTCTCCGGTCTTAGTGCCGGGCTTTCCGAGGAAGCGCAACTCGCCGATGCAGTGGAAGCTAATGTCAGGTGGTCCATGCATCAGTTGGCGGAATCACCGGAAGGTAAAGCAGCGATCCGAGAAAGCCGTGCGAAATTAGTAGGCGCGGTTTACGAGATCGCCACTGGCCGGGTGCGCTACCTTCCTGAAAATTCCTGCCAGCCCTAGCCGAGAGACTTGACCCATGCGCCCTTTGCGGAGAATGGAGGATCATCGATGCAAGACTCCCGGCCGCAAATTCTAATAGCGGACGATCATGTCCTCTTTGCTGAAGCCCTTCGAGTTCTGCTTGAGAAAAGCTACAGCGTAGTGGACATTGTCGGTGACGGACGGGCCTTACTGAGCGCAGCCGCCCGGTTGAAACCTGATGTCATCGTTGTAGACATCGGCATGCCTCTCTTGAACGGCTCTGGACGCCGCGAAACAAATCCGCGAGCAGCTGCCGCAAGGTGAAAATTGTCTTCCTGACCATGCAGGATAATCCCAATCTGGCCGCTGCTGCCTTGGAGCTAGGGTCGGTAGCGTTCGTCCTTAAACACTCAGCCGGTTCTGAGTTACTGAAGGCGATCGAGGAGGTGCTTCATGGTAAGAGCTATCTGACTCCGAAGCTGAGATCAGACGATTGGGTTACGATGAAGCAGAGGGCACGGCAGTTTTCGAAAGAACTATCGGCCCGCCAGCGCGACATCGTGCAGATGTATGCAGAGGGCCGTCCGGCCAAAGAAATCGCTTACGTTCTTAACTTAAGCCAGAAAACTGTCGAATTCCACAAGCGTCATATCATGGATGCATTTAACCTGCAAAGTAACGCCGACCTGGTGCTCTTCGCCCTGAAACAGGGCCTAATCGCTCTGGATCCTGCGCCCGCGACGAAAAAGAGCCCTTCCTGAATTTCGGTATCTGATTACCTTGCCCGCTCGTCTGTGACTAGGGATTTCCCCAGTTGTATGGTCCCGCCATCTCGACTTTACTGAATGAAGAATTTGGGAGCAGGGTCGTTGAAGATCATGGCAGGAGGATTCAGCGATGCTCGGTGAAATGACCCAGCGATAAGGCATACGTGAAGCGGGCCCTCGAAACATGCATCAATGTAGGCTTGGTTTTTCTGCTGGTCGCCGTCTGCTTCCTGATACTGCGCCCGTTCGTTCTGCTGATCGCATGGGGCATCATCATCGCGGTGGCCGCTTATCCAGCCTTTCAAAAACTACGGCGCCTGCTGCGCGAACATGGAACCCTCGCTGCTGTGGCTTTCACGCTGATACTCCTGGCCGTCTTGATTCTTCCCGTAGTCTTACTGGGCCAGAGCCTGGTTGAAGGGATTCAGGCTGTTACCGCCCGCCTGAAGGATGGAACTGCATTTATTCCACCGCCGCCCCCGGGTGTCGAAAGCTGGCCGATCATCGGCCGTCCCTTGCATGGCATATGGAGCATGGCATCAAGGGACATCAGCGCCGTGTTGAGCAGATTTGCTCCCGAAATCAAGTCCGCTCTCCCCGGGCTACTGTCCGCCTCTGCCGGAGTTGGTCTCACCGTGCTGCAACTCCTACTCTCCATCCTCATTTCCGGATTACTCCTGGCAAACGCCGAAGCCGCGGCCGAGGCGACACGCTCACTGTTCAACCGCCTTTTCGACGATAGGGGTCCAGAGTTCCAGCAACTGGTTGGGGCGACCATTCGCAGTGTCACGTTCGGTATTCTCGGCGTTGCGCTCATCCAATCGGCCTTGGCTGCTGCCGGCTTTCTGGTTGTGGGACTGCCTGGGGCAAGCGTGTGGTCGGCAATCTTTCTCTTCGCTGCCGTGCTTCAGGCGGGAGCTTTGGTACTGATTCCCGCGGTGATTTACGAGTTTGCCATCGCCAGCACCACCACGGCGGTGATTTTCTTGATTTGGTGCATCTTCGTTGGCGCGATGGACAACGTTCTGAAGCCGATTTTGCTCGGCCGCGGCGTCGCGGTTCCGATCGCCGTAGTTTTTCTTGGCGCGATTGGTGGGTTCATGGCAATGGGTATCATAGGCCTGTTCGTGGGCGCGATCGTTTTGTCGGTGGGGTATAAGTTGTTCCTCGCCTGGCTCCACGGAGAGGCCGCCGGCAATCAAAAGGGGTTAGCGGTTTCTTCTGGGGCGATCGGGGGATGATGCAATCTTGTCAATGATTGAATTCAAGTCTCTGGTAGTTTGCACCTTTTGCCGAGTGCTTGTCGCCAGGAGGGATGTGACAATTTTTCTATGTTCTCGCTGGCGCTGATCAGTGTCTTCTCTGACTGGGGATTTCCCAGCTGCGAGTGTTCAGCGCAACTTCCTTACGATCCTCGGGTTGATGACAGTTCCCGAACGAGGCGGGAAAATAGCGAAAGGAGAGCGTCAGCTCCTTCTTAGGACGTTGCTAGCTATGGACAAGCCCCCCCAGTTGAAGCGCGCACGTATCCTGCTGGCCGATGATCATCTCGCTGTGGTGCAGCGAGTAACCCAGCTCCTGCTAGCGGTATTCGACGTGGTTGGGACAGCTCACACCGGTCCCGAAATGGTCTCGGAGGCAGTGCGGCTCAATCCTGACGTGATCATAGCCGACATATCCATGCCGGAGTTGAGCGGCATCGAGGCGGCGCATCAACTGCGTGAGAAAGGGTCTACGGCGAAAGTGGTCTTCCTCACGGTTCACTCGGAAGATGAATTCGTTAAGGCCTGTGTGGCCGTAGGCGGCTTGGGCTACGTTATAAAGGCGCATATGAAGACTGACCTAATCCCGGCCATTCATGCGGCGCTGTCAGGTCATCCCTTTGTTTCTCTGACCACTTAGATCCCCACTAGGGATTTCCCTAGTTGTTCCTTCCGTCCGGCCGCTGTACAAATAGCTTGGACATCATCGTACTTACGTTAAGCCTGCCGAAAAAGTGACTCGGCCGACAGAGGAATCATCGATATGAGGCCAAGGCGAATTTCCGCATGTGAATTACTCCAGCTCGTTCGTGAACTTAGTGCAATCCTGTGCGTAGCTGCACTCACGCTTGGGAGCGCGGCGCCAGCAGCGAGCCAAACGCAGCAAACCCCTCCCCCAGCGGAGCAGGCAGCCGCCAAACTTCCACCCGACCAGCTGGACTCGCTGGTTGCGCCCATCGCGCTGTATCCCGATCCGATGCTCAGCCAGGTGCTGGTGGCTTCCACCTATCCGCTGGAGGTTATCCAGCTGAAGCAGTGGATGGATCAGCACAAGGACCTGAAGGACAAGGCGCTGGCCGACGCGGTGGAGAAGCAGGATTGGGACCCCAGCATCCAGTCACTGGCTGGGCTGCCCGATTTGGTGAAGCTTCTGTCAGAAAACATCAAGTGGACAACCGACCTTGGCAATGCGTTCCTCGCGCAGCAGAACGACGTCATGGAAGCAGTGCAGCGCATGCGCAAGAAGGCCCAGGATAATGGCAACCTGAAGTCGAACGAGCAGCAGAAGGTTGAGGTCAAGACCGTCGAGAGTAAGCAAGTCATCGTGGTCGAGCAGGCCAATCCGCAGGTTGTCTACGTTCCCAGCTATAACCCGACGGTGGTCTACGGTGCTCCGGTTTATGCCTATCCCCCAATCGCCTACCCGCCGCCGGGCTATTACGCGGCGGGCATGGCGATTTCCTTCGGCGTTGGCGTCGCTATGGGAGCCTTTTGGGGCGGTGGCGGCTGGGGCTACAACTGCGGCTGGGGCGGCAACAACAACGTCACCATCAACAACAACAACAACTTCGTCAACAACTCCAACCGCCAGAACTACAACCGGCAGAACGTCAGCGGGAATCGGCCTTCGCAGCAGCCGGCGCGAGGCAACAGCAGCTGGCAGCACAATCCGCAGCATCGCGGGGGTGCGCCTTATTCCGATCGGTCGCTGGCGAACAAGTATGGCGGTACGACGCGCGGCGACTCTGTGGCTAACCGGCAGGCGAATGCCCGGCAGAACCAGGCGCGTCAGCAGCCCGCCGGAGGCCGGGACATGGGAAACCGTGGCGCGGGCGCGAATGCAGGTACCAGGGACGTGGCTAACCGCGGCAATGGTGCCGGTGCGGGGAGCCGCGACACGTCGAATCGCGGCGCGGGTCCTAGCGCAGGCACCAGGGACATGAATCGCGGGGGCGGAGGCGGAGGCGACCGGGTCGGCAATCGGCAAGTGCCGAATTCTCCCAGTGCGACCAACAGAAGCGCATTCGGTGGCAGTGGCACGAGCGGAAATTCAGCCCGAGCCAGTCAGTCGCGAGGCGCCTCTAGTTACGGAGGCTCTCGTGGCGGCGGTGGAGGAGGGCGCGGTGGTGGCGGCGGGCGGCGGAGATAGGCCAACAATCATGACGAATGAGGCGAATATGAAATCAAGAGAATGTGAGATCAGTTGGATGGTTGCTCTTTCCGCCTTCATCATGGGTTGTCTGTGGTGCCTATTCTCAATCGCCACAGCCGCCCAGGCGCAATCTGCTCCCGTTGGACCCAAAGCGTTCGACACACCACAACAAGCTGCAGAAGCATTGATCACCGCGTCTGCGTCTTACGACGTACCGGAGCTGATGGCGATCTTTGGGCCGGACGGTGAAGACTTTGTCTCCGGCGGCGATCCGGTACAGGACAAGAACAACGCTGTCGCCTTTGCGACAGAAGCTCGCGCCAAGAACTCCATAGCCATCGATCCGTCGAAGCCGAACCGCGCAACCATCATTGTCGGCGAGGAGGAGTGGCCGCTTCCGGTTCCCCTAGTCAAGAAAAATGGGAAGTGGTATTTCGATGCCAAGGCTGGCCGGCGGGACATTCTCTTTCGGCGAATTGGCGCCAACGAACTGGACGCCATCCAGGTTTGCCGCGGCTACGTGGAAGCGCAAGAGGAGTACTCACTACAAATTCACGACGACTCCGGAGTGAACCAGTACGCGCAGAAAATCTTCAGCACTCCCGGCAAGCAGGACGGCTTGTATTGGAAGAATCCCGACGGCACATCGGGAGGTCCGATCGGCGATGCGGTGGCCAAGGCGCTGGAGGAAGGCTACTCCACTGGCAAGGCTGGCTTCCACGGCTACTACTTCAAGATTCTGAAAGGTCAGGGTCCGGCTGCGCCGCTGGGCAAAATTGACTACGTCATCGAGGGAATCATGATTGGCGGTTTCGCCCTCGTCGCCGTGCCGGCCGAGTATCGCGTGACCGGCGTGAAGACATTCATCGTGAGCAACGACGGAGTTGTTTACCAGAAGGACCTGGGCCCTGACTCCCTCAACATCGTAAAGGAAATGGAGCTGTACAACCCGGACAAGACCTGGCAACCGACAAATGACGAGTGGCCGCAAAGCGCGGCGGCAGCGGCTCCGTAACGTGCTTCGCAATTGATTGCAACCTTCTTAAGAGCGAGCACAAAATGATGTGCCTATGCATCCTCGCGGGATGGGAGTGACCTTATGACGCGAAAGACAGCAGTCGCTTGCTTCGTAATCATCGGTTGCGCCACTCTTTTCGCGATGGTCGTTTCCGCTCAACAAATCACTCTCAAACCGGGAGCGATTCCCAACAACGAGTTTCACAGAGCCGATGCTCGTGACTTCGCCTACTGCGAAATCGCACCCGTGCTAGGCGAGCCTCCGAATGTAATGGCTCAGTTCTACAATAGCAGCGGTCCGGGCGACCGTTGCCCACTGAATGAGATGGCTGCCCTTGACCCGAAGAAACTCGCGGCGGAGCTTGGAGCGGAGTTTGTGTACCTGAATCCGACACCACAAACGGCGCGACGACATTGGGTTATGGACCAACTTTGGTTCTTCAAAGTGGGCGAGACCGTGGATTTTCATGGCGTTCGAGCCACTTGGGCGGCCTCGATGTCGCCTGAGCTAATGAAAGAATTGCTCAGGAGCGATTTTGTGCCCGGAGAAATCCATCGCGACAGCAAGTACCTGTACGCGAGAGGAAGCACGGTTTTCTTGTTGCGCTCACCGGACGGAAAAACATGGGTGATGCAGTCTTATACGACCGAAGTGGACAAGGACCTCTCCTTCGACCAGCTCTCAAACCTTGCCGGCAAGTTAAAGTTGCCGGACGGATTTAAGTTTGAGGTAAAGACGCTCACGAAAGACCTGACCATTGACCCGCGCAAAGCCGACGACGTGGCGCACATCATTCGGGACAACCTCCACGACATCTACGGGGGCTGCGGTTTCGACGCTGCCTGCAATTACATCCCGTAAACCGGTTGACCTTAGCGATCCCAAGCCGCTCCAAAGAGCGGCTTTTATCATCACTTCGGATTACTTGCGGCCAACGGGGTTATCGTAAACGATCCCGACCGGACGCCGGTCACCTGTGAGTATCGGTTTCTGGCTAGCGATCAAGCTGCAATCACTTCTCCAGAATGAATCTGCCGTTTTCACTTTTCCAACGATGGCTAATTTACCCGCGACGCAGGACACGAGTGTTCCCATCCTGTAGCCGACCAGTTCGACGAGAACGACATCAAGCTCAACGTCGCGGCGATCGAACCTCCGGTCTTCAGAGATGACCCAACACATTTTCCCGCCCTTGGAGTGAAGAACTTTTGTAATGGATGCTGCGCCGCTTTGTCGGCAAGAAGCTAATGGACCGGCTGTACCGAAAAGAAGGGTTGGGCTTACGGCTCAAGCCTACGAGGCGGCGAATCGTGAGTGAGAACCGTCGGCAGAAGCCGCAGGCGCAGAGAGCCCAATCAGGATTGGAGTTTGGATTTCGTCGCCGATCAACTTGAGGAAGGACGACGTTTTTGGGCCTTGACCGTGGTGGATGTCTACACCCGGAAAGTCTGGCCATCGATGTCGGCCACAGTCTGAAAGGATGCGACGTGGTCTGGGTGTTGCAGCAAATCAGCCAGAAACGGAGTGCACCTCAGGTTATGTGACAACGGGAGCGAGTTTACCAGTCAGGCCGTGGATCTGTGGGCATACCACAACCAGGTGAAGATCGACTTCTCACGGGCCTGCTAAGCCGACCGACAATGCCTATGTAGAAAGCTTCAACAGTTCCTTGCGAGCCGAGTGTTTGGATGCACTGGTGCGCCAGTACGCTGGAAGCGACACCGGAAATCGAGGCCTGGCGTCGTGAATAGAATGAGAGCCGTCCTCACAGGGCCTTGAGGACCAGACGCCTTGCGCTACAACTGCCGGAGACTAACCCTGGAACTATGACAGAAAATGGAGACCGATCAAATTTTGCCGAAGACTCGCTCTCAAACTGTATCGACTATTGGAGAGTCCCATCACCGTGGTATGCCAAGTGAAAACCAAGCGAGATGATGGAATACATGTGCAGTAGGGTTAATCGCCAGAATGAACAGGCACCATGGGTGTCGAGGTGTGACCCCTATTGTGACCCCTGGCTGACGCTTTGGAGCGATATCACGCGTTACGGTGAAAATTATGGATTTTTGGAAGTGTTGGAGATAGCAGGAGATAGCGGTAGATATTTGGTAGCGCTACCGGGAATCGAACCCGGGTTTGAAGATTGAGAATCTTCCGTCCTAACCCCTAGACGATAGCGCCACTCCGGAAGGCCTCTGCATTATAACAAATCTCCTGTATCGATCAGGGCGCTGCGGACGCCAGAGCCGGATTGGTTTCAGGGACTTAGACTGCGAGCACGAGGCCAACTTATCGGCCTAGCTCGCCAACTGTTTCTGTCGTTATTTGCAGATTATGTGTTCCGCGTTCTGCAGCGGCGAACTTTGTGATTGTTCAACATGCCGCACCGAACGAAAGTCGCGCAGTTAGGAGGTGGCAACAGCATAGGCTACACATTGGCTTCGGCTCTATTTATTAGCAGAAGCAAGGCTTTTTCGCCTGTTAAGGTGAGACAATGGAAGTATGACTTATTATCAAGTTGAGTTTCAGGTGGGGACCTCAAATCGTCTTGAGCCCAAGCGGTTCCGTACGGAAGAGCAGGCGAAGCAACATGCCAAGAAGATACTGGGCATCGGCGCCGATAGCAGCCTGGAATTGCGGGCGAACATTGTTCCGGTGAACCGAAGCCGGACGCCACTGGCATGACCTGCCCCAATTGCAAAGGTGAACTATCGCGTGCCTGGCAGCCCCAGCGTGCGTCGAACGTGGCTTCTATAGCTCATGTGCAATGGAGCTGCAGCACTTGCGGCGGGTCGTTCAGCAGCAAACAACTGCGTCCGGTGCCGAAGCGAGCCTCAAAGGCCGTTCCATTGCAGCCCGAGGTTGTCTGACGTTAGCCAGGGCGCGAACCCGTAGAGAAGCGGAGCCGCTCTGTCCACCGGAAGTGTGATTGACCCCGCTTCCTCGAAAATGTTATAAAAACTCGCCTTTTGTGCTGCGCTAGTGGTGTGCCCGAAACTGCACACGAACTAGTGCAAGTGTTCCCGACGCGGCCAAACCTCATGCACTTCTGTCTGAAGTGGAAGCGCGTTTCCGGGATTCCAACAGGTCCATGCCTGGGTCTCATCCCGCTGCCACGACGCAGGGGGCGGAGTTCCGCGCGCGCCCGGCCTGTTGGGTGGTCAAGGATCTCTAGGAAACGATGTCCGCGTGATACCGCGGCAGAGTGAAACAACCGTATTGTCATTTCATGGGTGCCGCTCGCCCGCCAACGGCGCGGCTCCATTGGAGGAATCATATGCACACCTGGCTTGCCGTGCTGCGGCGGCTGTCGTTCATAACACGCAATAACCCGGCGAAGTTTCTAACCGCCGCGCTCACCTTGCTCATGCTGAATGCTTCAACAGCCTTTGCTCAGCCGAGCGAGGCGGCGGGCGGCGAAGCCAATTTGCAGCTGCCCGATCTCTCGTCGGTCAGCTTTCTGGGTATGGACGGCCACAAGATCCTGACTATCGGTCTGATCTTCTGCGCCTTTGGTTTGCTGTTCGGACTGGCAATCTGTCTGCAACTCAAGAATCTGCCGGTCCATCGCTCCATGGGCGAAATTTCCGACCTGATCTACGAAACCTGCAAGACCTACCTGGTGACCCAGGGCAAGTTCCTGATGATCTTGTGGGCGTTCATCGCCGTCGTGATTCTGGCCTACTTCGGATGGCTGAGGCCGATCAGGCCGGTGGGTGTCACGCTGCCCATCATTCTGGGGTTCAGCATTATCGGTATTTTGGGCAGCTACGGCGTGGCATGGTTCGGCATCCGCGTTAACACCTTCGCCAACTCGCGCACAGCGTTTGCCGGGCTGCGTGGCAAGCCGTATCCCCTGTATTCCATCCCGCTCAAGGCGGGCATGAGCATCGGCATGATGCTGATCTCGGTCGAGCTGCTGATCATGCTCTGCATCCTGCTGTTCATTCCGGCGGACTACGCCGGCCAGTGCTTCATCGGCTTCGCTATCGGCGAGTCGCTGGGTGCGGCGGCGCTGCGTATCGCCGGCGGCATCTTCACCAAGATCGCCGACATCGGCGCTGACCTGATGAAGATCGTCTTCAAGATCAAGGAAGACGACGCGCGCAACCCGGGCGTGATTGCCGACTGCACCGGCGACAATGCGGGCGACTCGGTTGGTCCCAGCGCCGACGGCTTCGAAACCTACGGCGTCACCGGCGTGGCGCTGATCACCTTCATCCTGCTGGGCGTGAAAGATCCTCACGTCCAGGTGCAATTGCTGGTCTGGATCTTCATCATGCGCATCATGATGCTGGTCTCCAGCACCGTGGCCTACTTCCTGAACGAAGCCGTCGCCAAAGGCCGTTTCGGCAATGCCGACGAGATGAACTTCGAAACTCCGCTGACCTCGCTGGTGTGGCTGACCTCGATCATCTCCATCGTGCTGACCTACATCGTGTCGTACCTGATCGTGCCGATCCTGGGCGGCGATGCGACGCAGTGGTGGAAGCTGGCGACCATCATTTCCTGCGGAACGCTGGCGGGCGCCATCATTCCGGAACTGGTGAAGGTCTTCACCTCGGTCGAGTCGCGTCACGTGCGAGAAGTGGTGACCTCGGCGGATGAGGGCGGCGCATCGCTCGGCATTCTGTCGGGCTTCGTGGCCGGAAACTTCTCCTGCTACTACCTGGGCTTCACCATGGTGGCCCTGATGTCGATCGGCTACTACGTCAGCACCTTCGGCTTGGGCGCGCTGATGCTGGCGCCGGCAGTGTTTGCTTTCGGTCTGGTGGCGTTCGGCTTTCTCGGCATGGGTCCGGTGACCATCGCCGTCGACTCCTACGGTCCGGTGACCGACAACGCGCAGTCGGTGTACGAACTGTCGCTGATCGAGCAGGAGCCGAATATCGAAGCTGAACTGAAGCGCGACTACAACTACGACGTGAACTTCGAGCGCGCCAAGCATCTGCTGGAAGAGAATGACGGCGCAGGCAACACCTTCAAGGCGACGGCGAAGCCGGTGCTGATCGGAACTGCTGTGGTGGGCGCGACCACCATGATTTTCTCCATCATCATGGCGCTGACGCACGGTCTGTCGGAGAATGTCAGCAGCTTGTCGCTACTGCACGCTCCCTTCGTGCTCGGATTGATCAGCGGCGGCGCCATCATCTACTGGTTCACCGGCGCTTCTACTCAGGCCGTGACCACTGGCGCCTATCGCGCGGTCGAGTTCATCAAGGCCAACATCAAGCTGGAAGGTGTAGTGAAGGCATCGGTAACCGACAGCAAGAAGGTCGTGGAAATCTGCACCAAGTACGCGCAGAAGGGCATGTTCAATATCTTTCTTGCCGTCTTCTTCGTGACCCTCGCATTCGCCTTCGTGGAGCCGTTCTTCTTTATCGGCTACCTGATTTCCATTGCGGCCTTCGGTCTGTACCAGGCGATGTTCATGGCGAATGCTGGTGGCGCCTGGGACAACGCCAAGAAGATTGTCGAGGTCGATCTGAAGCAGAAGGGAACTCCTCTGCATGACGCGACTGTGGTTGGCGACACCGTGGGCGATCCGTTTAAGGACACCTCGTCGGTCGCCATGAACCCGATCATCAAGTTCACCACGTTGTTCGGATTGCTGGCAGTGGAGCTGGCAGTGCAACTGACTGCCACGCAAGGATCGGGGTTCGCCCACATCCTTGCGGTCATCTTCTTCGCGATTTCCTTCGTCTTCGTATACCGCTCGTTCTACGGCATGCGGATCGTGAAGGCTGGGGCGTAACCGGGTCCTGATTGTTCGAAGCGAAAAAACGCCATCCGCAAGGATGGCGTTTTCCTGTCGCGAAAAAAAGAGCCCCTCCGACGGACAGGGGCGAGTTGCACATCGGAGGGGTAGCCGTTTTACACGACCATTCTCAGGGTTGTACTAAGCTGAACCCTCCCTTTCGGTAAAAGTTTCGAGTACCAGAAAATCGTTTCTGGAATTCGACACACCACCTTTGATCGACTCTTTTCATCAATCCTAAGCGCTAGAAGCAACCTCCAGAAAGTGTATGAGCATCGCTGTCTTCAAAGTTTGCCATTTGTACATGGGCACCAAGGTCAGATTTGTGCGCCCCAACAAGCAGGCTATTGCTTTACCGATTGGTAAGACTCGTCAGGAGGTAATACCGTGACTGGCCGCTGGTAAGAAAGACAAAGACAATGAACGAAAAAATCGAACTGGCTCTTGCGTCAGATCGCTCCCGAGAGGAAGCCCGGCTATGATTAACGTGATCATCGCCGACCACCAACCTGTCTTCCGCGCCGGTATCGCTAAGCTGCTCGCTGTCGAAGACGACATCCACATCATTGCTCAACCCGATTCGCCGGGTCACCTGTTTAACGCCATGGAGAGATTACGTCCCTGGGTAGTAATCGTCTCCTCCGGCTTCCTGCCGGTCGCGACTGAGGTTCAGAAGATCATCCAGATTACAAACCAGCGGCAGATCGCTCTGCTGATCCTGTTTGGCAAGACGGAAAATGCCGCGAACTTCGTTAGTCTTGGGGTACGCGGCGTTCTCTGCCGCTCGGTGAGTTCCGACCGGCTCATCGCAGGAGTGCGCCGGCTGGCTCGTGGCGAATTCGACGTGGATACGCAAGTCACCGAGGAGCGCCGCGCAGATCTGGTTGGACAGCGCGTGACTTCCCAGCTTTCCGACCGCGAGCTGAAAATCGTTGCGGCCGCGGTGCAGGGTTACAAGTATCGCGAGATCGCGGCCCAGTTGGGTACCAGCGAGCAAGTGATCAAGAATGGCATGGCCGTGATCTATAACAAGATGGGTGTCTCCGATCGGCTGGAAATGGTGCTCTTCGTCATCCATCACCGCATGCTTGCGAAGCCGCTCGCGAAGGACTGGACCTCGCCGGGGAGCCCGATGCTGGCCGCTGCGTAGAACGATTTGCATCGGCGGGCTTGACGCGGGACCGCTCGGGAAGAAGGGTGGTGCCCAAATTGGACTGGAATTCAGTGCCCGCCCAAAGCGGTTACCTTCGTGCGAGGGAACCAGTCTTGCTACGGCCACATTGGGCTAGAAGTGTGATAAGAAATCAGCAGGAGCTTAGGAAAGGGTTACCCACTTCGGCGGAAGCCGCAAAAGTTGGTAGCCCGCAATTGAGCTTCGAGTTTCGGCATCACTGTGATCGGGACGAAAAGAGTTCGCTGCCGGATGGTGATTTCGGGTTGAATTCGGACTCCGAACTCCCTAGTATGAAGTTCTCGTTCCTGTGACTGGGGAACATCGGAAAAATTCGGAGGAGCAAGAGTTCTCCGGCAACCAAGGATCGAGTGTTCAGGGAATTCCGGGATTTCAATGCTAAAGCGCTCCCCCTTTGCCGCTTTGATTTCGTGGCTGGCGCTCTTCGCTTGCTCCGGCGCCTCGGCCGCTACCATCGCCAGTCACCCAACGACCAGCGCCCACAAGCCGCATGGCAAGGCCTCCCATCACATTACGGAAACCGCAACCACCCAGAAGAAGATGACACGGATGAAGCACAGCAGCGCAACCGTGGCCAGGCGGAATCGCTCCACGCACGTTGTTGCAGCTTCTAGAGTGCCTGCCAACTACGTTGTTGTGTCCAAGAGACACCACTATTACGGCGAGCGTTTCTATGCCAGTTCCTTTGCCAACGATCAGGTGGAGGGTGACATCACGGCCGGTGAAGATCCCGTGGTTCGGGCCGCGGCTGTGGAAGCGCTGGGCAATATGAACGGCACCATCGTCGCCATCGACCCTGATAGCGGACGCATTCTGGCGATGGTGAACCAGAAGCTAGCCCTATCAGCCGGTGCCCAGCCATGCTCAACCACCAAGGTTGCGGTGGCATTGGCCGCGCTGAGCGAAAACATCATTACCAAAGATACTCAGGTGCCGCTCGGCAAGTACTGGAAGGTTGACCTGACCACGGCGCTGGCAAAGTCGAACAACGCCTATTTTGAGGCCGTAGGACGCAAGCTGGGTTTCGAGAAGCTTAGCTATTACGAGCGTCAGTTTGGACTGGGTGAGTTGGCTGGAGTGAATATCCCCGGCGAATCTCCTGGGATTTATCCCTCGACCGAGCTGGACGAGCGCCTGGGCGGCGTCGGCAAGATGTGCTCCTTTGGCGAGAGCATTTCCATGACGCCTCTTCAGCTTGGTGCCTTAATGGCTGCCATTGCCAACGGCGGCAATCTGTATTACCTCCAGCATCCCACCACCCCCGAGCAAGTGACGAGCTTCACTCCCAAACTCAAGCGCAAGCTCGACATCGGTCCGTTCATTCCTGAGATTTCTGATGGCATGTCCGGCGCGGTCGAGTACGGCACAGCTCGCCTGTTGCGTACTAACTTCATCGAGGAGCCGATCCTGGGTAAAACCGGGACCTGTTCCAAAGACGGCACTCGCTTCGGCTGGTTTGGTTCCTTTGCCAACACGCAGTACGGCCGGATTGTGACGGTCGTTTTCCTGGAGGGTGGTCGTCCGACCTTCGGGCCGAAGGCTGCAGAGCTTGCCGGTATCATGTACCGCAACCTGTACGACCATGACTTCTTCGCGGTCAAGACCCCAGCCACGGCAGCGCAGAAGAGCGGAACGCCGTTGGTCGGCGCGCAGCAATAAGAGATCAGATAGCCAGAGATTGGAAGCCTCCCGAGTCATAGGAGGCTTTGTTTTTTCAGGAATAAGACAGGCTTTTGCTGATCCGGGTTATTTCGCGAACGGCGAAGCTGACTGCGCCTGCAGCAGCTTCAACGCTTCCTGATAGCGAGCCTTCGCCGCGTCGTCCTGGGCGGTGCTGATCTTGTCATTCAGCCACTTCAACATGGCTGCTCGTGAGGGATGGGGATACGTGTTCTCGGCGTCAGCGATCCGCCACTCGGTATTCTCAGTCGTTACCGTGAACGAGACATCCTGCGTTGCCCCCGCTGGTTCCGGCACATAGCCGTTGGCCATATCGTAAATTCCCAGCAACCGATAGTGCACGCCGATGATGTACTTCCCATGACTCGACTCTGGTTCCGAATCTACCTCGTAGCGTGAGATGACATCGATCTGGCTGTACTCGGGATTGGTTCTCCACCAGACCAGCGGCTGGATCTTCGACCAGGATGCCGAATCGAGCCGTGCTCCTTCGTACTCCGTGCGGCAGTACTTGGAAACCAGTTCACGCATTTGTGCGGGCAGGGAATCTTCGGAATGATTGATGCCAACGGGGAATTGCGCCAATAGGAAACTGGCGTTGATGAGGAAGGCGACAGCTACGAAGACGCGACGAAACGACAACACGGCATTGGCCTCAGAAAAAGATAAACACTCGCTTTCAAGGGTACACCCGGTTCGCCGCCAAAAGCCAAACGCCCGGGGTGAGCCGGGCGCAGAATATTCGTTTTCGAATATCGCTAGGCGCGGGCGGTTTTCTGGTCGCTGAAGACTTGTCCGTCGCGGATATGGATGACGCGGTGAGCGTATTCCGCGATGTCGTGTTCGTGGGTAACCAGGACGATGGTATTGCCCTGCTGGTGCAAGTTGTCGAACAGCGCCATGATTTCCACGCCGGTTTGTGAATCAAGATTGCCAGTGGGTTCGTCGGCCAGAATGATGGAAGGGTTGTTAACCAACGCCCGGGCGATGGCGACACGCTGCCGCTGGCCGCCCGACAGTTCGTTGGGCTTGTGATTCATGCGCTTTTCCATGCCTACCGAGGCCAGCGTCTTCTTGGCCCGTTCAATGCGCTCGTCCGCGGGCAGGCCAGCATAAATCAGCGGCAGCTCGACGTTGTGTAACGAAGTGGCGCGCGCCAGCAAATTGAAAGTCTGAAAGACGAAGCCAATCTCTTTGTTGCGAATGCGGGCCAGTTCGTCGTCATCCAGTTCGCTGACCAGTTGTCCGTTAAGCCAGTAGTTGCCTTTGCTCGGCGTGTCCAGGCAGCCGATCAGGTTCATCAACGTCGATTTGCCGGAGCCCGACGGACCCATAATGGCAACATACTCGTTACGCTGGATGCGTATGTTCAGCCCACGCAGAGCCTGAACCTGCTGCTCCGATCCCATGTCGTAAGTCTTCCACAGGTCTTCGGTACAAATGATGCAGTCGGGCGCCACTACAGTCGCCGGCTCTGTCAAGCTTGCCACTTCCGTTGCCATCCTCTTCTCCTCAGCTGGTCGCTGTCCGGGTCGGTCATGAATTCTGATTTCTGCCTTCCTGCCATGCGGCCGCTTGTTATCCCTAAAGTGCGCCGTCTCGCCGCTAGGATTCGTCATCCTTGGGCTTGGTGGTGTTATCCACCTTCACGCTCGCACCGTTGCGTAGCGTCCGCAGCACTTTGTAACTGCCGGTGACGATCTCATCGCCTTCCTGGAGCCCGCTGGTGACCTCAATGTCAGTTGTGCCACTGATCCCCGTGGCCACAGGTACGAAGACGGCGTCCTTTTTGTTCTTGAGGACAAACACGCCTTGCAACTCCTCTTTGGGATTTCCGGCGGTGGGAGCCGCGGCCTGCACCGCAGAGCCCTTGCCTTTGCCCTCAGGCGTCAGTTCGCTTCGCACCCGAATGGTCAGGGCTTGAATGGGAATCGCCAATGCGCTGCTGCGTTTGGCAGTGGTGATACGGGCGGTTGCCGACAGCCCGGGAAGCAGGTCGGGAGGCGGATCTTGCAAGGCTACGACCACTTTGAAGTCTTTCGCTTCCTGCCCACTGGACGTAGTTTGCGCCGTGGAAACTCCGGTGGAGCGAAGCAGAGCATTTCTCCCGATCTCGGTGACCACTCCCCTGAACTTCTGCTTGGGCATGGCATCGATGGTTACTTCAGCCGGTTGACCCAATTGCACGTTCACGATGTCGCTCTCGTCCACCTTCACTTCGGCGGTGATGATCGAGGTGTCGGCAATCGTCATCAGCGTGCTGCCAGGCGAGTTCTGAATGCCAGGAACCACAGTTTCGCCTTCGCGTACAGGGACGTTCGTGATGACTCCATCGAACGGCGCCTCATACTCGGTTTTGCTGAGCACGTCGGCCGCATGGCGGAGCATGGCTGCATTTTGACTGATATGGCCTTGCGCAGAATTGAGACTAGCCTGAGCCTGCGCTAGTTTGGCCTTGACCATCCCCACCTGCGCGGATGCCGTATCGTACGCCGCCTTCTTGGTATCGAAGTCGGACTTGGCGATCAGTTGGGCATCGTACAAAGCCTTATTTCGATCATAGTCGAGCTTGGCGTGTTCCAATTCCGCTTCGGCCGACTTCAGATCGGCGGCTTCCGTATTGACCGTTGCCTGGGCAGCAAGAGCATCGGTGCGAGCGGCGTTCAGGGCTGAATCGTTGGCCGAAACGTCAGCCGCCGGCTGAACGTTATCCAACATGGCCAGCATTTGCCCCTTCTTTACCCGATCACCTTCCTTGACATACAAGTGCGTGATTTTAGCGAATGCGTTGGAGCCGATGTTTACCTGCACCTTAGGTTTGATTTCCCCGGAAGCAGTCACTGTTGCGGCGAGATCCTCACGGACGACCTTGCCGGTCTGGACTGTGACCACTCCTTTACGGCTTTGCTGTACCGTGAACCCAACAATCGCCAGCAAAACCAAGACGACGGCAGCAATCAGCGCAATTTTTTTCCAGTTCTTCATCCAACCTCAATCCCGGTACCCAGTTGTTGCGCACGTGAACTCGCCATCTAGTGCGAAATCAGACGGCCCAAGGTTCCTTTGGGGAGCAGTATCTTCAGCGTTCCTGGCGCAGCCAACTCGACGGAAGACCGGAGTAGCCGGCGAGCTACGCGGGCCACAATCGACGGACTTCCCCGATTTGACGATTATAGCCGCTAAGCGGGAAATCCTCGGACGGCAACTTTTTGGCCGTGAACTCACGGCTGCACCACCCCAAAATGTGCCCAACGAAGGCGCGACCTTCGGGCATCGTGATAGTAAGCAACTTACGACTGTGGACCGGGTTGTCATGAGGAGAACGCGGCCGCGATTTCAGGTGCATTCTTGGCTCGTGATTCTTGCTTTTGAGGGCGTAAAAAACTTACAATCAAATGGCATAAGTGTTTCTTCGAGGAGTCCGTTGCTACACATGAAGTTACGTCTGTCCGGTTGGTCTGTGTTGTTGTCGCTGGTGTTTGCCCTGTCGACCATTTCCGCGGCCCAGAACTCTGCGCCTGCTGCCCCCTCCTCGGATGATAAATCGAGCAAGGCCGCCGGCTCGTCAGGCGCGGGCAGTAGCCCGGCAACCAGCGGGCAAACGAGCGATCAGTCAGCCGATCCTCTGAAACGTCCGCTGACCGAACAGCAGAAGAAGGCCAACTCCAAAGCTCTGAAGCAGGAGCTGAGCAGTACCTACAAGAAGTGGCTGAGCCAGGACGTGATCTACATCATCACTCCGGAAGAGAAAGCGGCGTTTAAGCAACTCTCCAACGATGAGGAGCGCGACCAGTTCATCGAGCAGTTCTGGCTGCGTCGCGACCCCACACCCGACACTCCGGAGAATGAGTACAAGGAAGAGCACTATCGCCGCATCGCTTATGCCAACGAGCATTTTGCCGCCGGCATTCCCGGGTGGAAGACAGATCGCGGCCGCATTTATATCATCTGGGGTCCGGCGGACCAAGTCACCTCTCATCCCACCGGAGGCACCTACGATCGCCCGCAGGAAGAGGGCGGCGGGACCACTACCACCTACCCGTATGAGGATTGGCGGTACCGCTATCTGGAGGGAGTTGGTCAGAACGTTGAGCTGGAGTTTGTCGATCCCTGCTCGTGTGGCGATTATCACCTGACCACGGACGTCAACGAAAAGGACGCATTGTTGCATACCCCAGGCGGCGCCACAATGGAAGAACAGATGGGCCTGGGCAACCGCTCCCAACGCATGGATCCATATGCTGCCAATGCATCACCCGAGCAAGGCTTGCTGAACACCCAGGAGTTCGACAAGTTGGAGATGATGGCCAAGGTTCAAGCGCCACCCCCGGTTAAGTTCAAGGACTTGGAAGAGGTGGTGAGCCACAAAATTAATGTCAACCTGATGCCCTTTGAGGTGCGTACTGACTACGTCAAGGTTACAGGTGACACCGTCCTGGTTCCCATAACCTTGCAGGTGAAGAACAAGGACGTCACCTTCGTCTCCAAGGATGGCATTCAGCGCGGCACGGTGAATATCTTCGGGCGCGTTACCGGAATCACGGGACGGGTGGCGCAAACGTTTGAAGATACGGTTCAGGTGGATGTTCCCACCGAGCTTCTGGAAAAAACCGTGGAGCACTCCTCGCTTTATTGGAAAGCGATTCCGCTTCGTCCCGGCCGCTACCGTGTCGATATTGTGGTCAAGGACGTCAATGGTGACCGCGTGGGCTCCTGGAGCCACGGCATCATGGTTCCGGAATACAACGAAGACAAGCTGGCCTCGTCCTCGATGATTCTGTCCGACACGATGGAAAAGGTAGCCAGTAAGAACGTGGGTTCCGGCAGTTTCGTCATCGGCGAAACCAAGCTCACTTATCCTCACCTGGACGGAGCGGATGGCAAGCCGGCCAGTTTCAAGCGCGATCAGCGCATGAGTTTGTGGATGCAGGTTTATAATCTTCAGGCAGATGACAAAACCAAGAAGTCATCGGCCAAAATCGAGTACGAAATCGTAAACCTGGCCAACAATCAGTCGGTACTGCACTCCTCCGAGTCCACCGACAGCATGAGCAATGTAGGCGATCAGTTCACCCTGGAAAAAAGTTTGGCGCTGAATGCGTTTCAACCCGGGGTTTACAAGCTGACGGTGAAGGTTGACGATAACGTCTCGAAACAGCAGATCGCGCCTTCGGTGCGTTTTGCGGTCGAGTAAATTGGCAAGTTTGGGAACTGCGGTCAGTCGTTTTGCCCGCGGCATTTTGCTCCCGGGAACCTCTGACAGGGGGTTTGGAATAATGACCCGATTACTGGCGTGTTTTGCGATGATGGCTTCGCTGTGCGTTGTAGCGTCGGCCGGGGTCAATCCGGGCTCAATATCGGGATACGTCAGAAGTTCGGCCGGCGTGCCCCAGATGGGCGCTACGATCGAGTTGATCAGCGCCAACGGGCAGTCTCAACTGGCCTACAGCGACGCTAAAGGCTTCTTCAGCCTCGCAGGGCTGGTTCCCGGCAGCTACGACGTTCATGTTTCTGCGCCTTCTTTCCTGCCTACTTTGCGCGAGGATGTCGTGCTGGCCGCGGGGGCCAGCAAAGTCCTCAATATCACGTTGAATACGCTATTTGAAGCGGTCCGTATGCTTCCGCCGCTCAAGAAGGGCGATGACGAAGACGACAGCTGGAAGTGGACGTTGCGCTCCACCGCCAACCGTCCGGTTCTGCGCTTCGATGGCGACTCCGCAATCGTGGTCGAGACCGATCAGCAGGACCAATCCCTGAAGGGCTCGTTGGCTGTTATGGCGGGTCCCGGCAGTGAAGGCTACGGGAGTTCAGGCGATCTCGGAACTGCCTTCAACGTCGAGCAATCGCTGTTTCACACTGGCACGTTGGGTTTTGCCGGCAACTTAGGATATGGCAATGGCACCCCAGACGGGGTGATGCGCGCCTCGTACGTCCGCGATTCAGAGGACGGATACAGCCAATCGATGGCGGTCATTGTGCGCCGCTTCTCCGCTCCTGATACTGCTCCCCGCGGTGGCGCCCTGCAGGCGATTGGCATGTCCTACGCTAACGGCTTTTCGGTGGGCGATCTTTTGGATATCCAAGTTGGCGGTGACGCCCAGGCTATTCAGTTCCTGGGACGCGAGGTCAACGCTTTCCGTCCCGGCGCGACCGCCGATTTCCACCTGACCTCGAACACGATTCTGGAGTACCGCTACGCTACCTCCGAGCCCAACACGCGGGCCAGCAAAGGCTTCGATTCGGCGCCTGCTGACTTGAGCGAGAGCGGGCCCCGCATGACCATGGTGGGCGGCGAGCCATTGCTGGAAAACGCTCATCATCACGAGGTTTCGATTTCGGAGCGAGTCGGAAGCAACAAGTTCCAGTTGGCCTATTTCAACGATCGCATCAAGGATCCGGCGTTGCTTGGTGTGGGTGACGTGGACACGGGCGACGTTTTACCAGACGTGTACTCGGGTACGTTCAGCTATAACGGTGGCGAACTCCAAGCTCAAGGCATCCGCTTCGTCTTCCAGCGCAAACTATCGAACGACCTGATTGCCACGATCGATTACGCCTATGGCGGCGTTCTCGAACTGGCCCAGCCCGCCATCAACTGGAGTCAAGTGAGTAATAGCTTTCAGCCGGGCTGGAGGCATACGGCTGCGCTGAAGCTAAACGGAATCATCCCCCGCTCCAAGACTCGCTGGATTGCGTCTTATCGCTGGACCAGCGGGCAGACCTTGACTCCGGTCGATCTCTTCGATGCTTCCGCGGGACAGACCGACCCCTTCCTCAACTTCTTCGTTCGCCAACCGCTGCCGCACTTCCACGGCATACCGGGCAACATGGAAGCGCTGATCGATCTGCGCAATTTGCTTGCGCAGGGATATGTGCCGGTAGTTGGACCCGACGGCCAGACGGTCTATCTGGTCCAGTCCGCGCGTAGCGTTCGTGGCGGCGTAGCGTTTACCTTCTAGCGATAACGAAGTAGCGCTAAGCGAGACCCGGCTGGGCGGACTTTTTCGTGGGCGACATCTGGCATACCCGAAGCGACTGTGGCTCCGTTGCTGTGCCCCCTGAACATGGTCTCAACGGTCGAATTGCGAGCATTCTATTGAGTGCCGGCCGACTGCAAATTGCCACAGCATGTTTCAACGCCCCGGCTCGGTGGTCCGAGGCTAAAGCCATTTGGTCAGGGCCTGATCTTCGCGGGCCTAAAGGCCCGCGCTTCCACCACAGAAAAACCTGAGTGCATTTCCTGGAAACAACTTCGAATTGCGAATTACGAATTGCTAATTGCTAATTGCCAAATGCCAAATGCCAAATGCCAGCCACTTTTCCCCTACTCACCCATTACCTTAATCACCATCCGCTTCTTCCTCTGCCCATCAAACTCGGCATAGAATACCCGCTGCCACGGTCCGAGATCGAGCTTTCCTCCCGTGACCGGCACGATGACTTCATGGTGTACCAAGAGCGACTTCAAGTGCGAGTCGCCATTGCTCTCGCCGGTCTGGTGATGCTCGTAGTCCTCGCGAAACGGCGCCAGCTGTTCCAGCCACTTGTCGATGTCGTGAATCAGCCCGCTTTCGTTGTCATTAACGTATACTCCCGCAGTGATGTGCATGGCCGAAACCAACACCATACCCTCCTGAATGCCGCTCTTCTGCAATGCCTCTTCTACCTGCGGCGTGATGTGGATGTACTCCCGATGTTTCCTGGTATTAAAGGTTAGATATTCCGTATGAAACTTCATTCTTCTCCTTCTGGGCTACTGTCGCCGAGCTTTGCTTGCGATTTGACTTTCGCGTATTGTAAGCGCTTACCAGCCGATCTCGCGTGGCCGATCCCAACCATTCCGACGAGCTAGAACGCCTGCGGCAGCAGGTAGCGGAGCTCACCCGCCGCGTTTACCGGCTGGAGGGATTGCTGGCCGCAGGTTCACCAGCAGCGGTGGCTCAGGCAACGCCTCCAATCAAGCCCAAGGCGGAAGAGAGCGCGGCAATGGTGTCTGCGGTGCCGGCTACCTCTTCGATTCCGGTGTGTTCCGCAAGGAAACCCGTAACGGAGCGCGTTACATCGGTCGCGGCGAAGCAGGCAGGCCTGGCCAAGCCCGACACTTCGCTGGAATCGCGCATTGGCGGGCAGTGGCTTAATCGCATCGGCATCGTTGCGGTGTTGGTTGGGCTGTCTTATTTCTTGAAGCTGGCCTTCGACAACAACTGGATTGGCCCCGCAACCCAAGTGGCGATTGGAATCATTGCTGGCATAGTGATTTTGTTCTGGAGTGAACGCTTCCGCTGTAAAGGGTTTTCGGGCTTCGCGTTTTCGCTGAAAGCGATCGGTATTGGAGCTCTCTACTTATCGCTTTGGGCGGCATCCCAGTTTTACCACCTCATTCCGTCGCCTGTCGCTTTCTTCGCAATGGTGCTGGTCACTGCGACCGGAGCCGTACTTTCGCTGCGGCAGAATGCGGAGTTGCTGGCTGCGCTGGCGCTGGTCGGAGGATTTCTCACGCCGGTGTTGGTTTCCACCCATCAGAATCAGGAAGTGGTGCTATTTGGCTACCTGGCTCTGCTGGATCTGGGAACGGTGTGGGTAGTGGCGATCAAGGGCTGGAGGCGCTTGCTGCTCGGCAGCTTCATCGGTACCGCTATGCTGTACGGGGCGTGGGCGTCCAGCTACTACACCGAGCCGCAACTGCCCATAACTCTGGCCTTCGCAACGTTTTTCTTCCTGCTGTATGCCGGAGCGCCATTTCTCGGACGGCGTTCGGTCGAAGTCCAGCCGTCTCCCAACGTCATGATCGCGCTGGTGCTGCTCAATGCGAGTTTCTACTTCGCTACCAGCTATCTCATTCTGGTCGAGCATCACCGCTTTGAGTTGGCATGGTTGGCGGTTGCGATCGCGGCTCTTTTCTTTGTGCTCACACGCCTGCAGCAGCGGCGTGAAGGAATCGCCAGCGCGGTATACGGACCGCTGTATCTGGCCTTGGGGATCGGCTTTCTAACCATCGCCGTTCCCCTGAAAGTGGAGGGCCACTGGAATACCCTGGGCTGGATCATTGAAGGCGGAGCGCTATTCTGGGCAGCTCACCGCAGCCGAAGCATCCTGCTGCGAATACTTGGATCGTGCGCATTTGCGCTGGGAGCCGCCCGGCTGATGGCGGTAGATTCCTTCGATGCCGCCCCCCTGTTCATCAACGCGCGATTCGGGCTTTATCTGACGGCGATCGCCGCGCTGGCCCTCCTGGCTCACTACACCGCCAGGGAGGGCGGTCGGCACAACCGGCTATGGACTGGAGCCGCCATCATCGGCATCAACCTGCTGGCGTTGCTCGCGCTGCACTTCGAAGTGGTTGAGTACTTTCAACCGCAATTTAGCGCCGCATATTCCGAGCCCGCCCGGCAGAGCGTTGCCACACTGCGGGCCTTCACCTACTCGGCAGTATGGATGATCTATGGCAGTGGGCTGATGCTGATCGGCTTTTGGAAGCGTTCCGCATTTCTGCGTTGGCAGGCGATTGCGCTGCTGGCTCTCACCGTTATCAAAGTATTTCTCTTCGACATTAGCACGTTGCAGCGTGGCTATCGGATCGCCGCATTCATCGTTCTCGGTGCAATCCTGCTCGCGGTCTCATTCTTCTATCAGCGTAGCCACCTAAGGGCGGTTGAGTGATTATCAGGATGGGCATGCATAATTCGACAATTTAGAGGCAGGCGCTCTCAGGAATTTCGTTGCAACTTGCGGAATTCCCTCTACAATTGCTGCGGTTGCAGGTAATCGGAACCGTGCTCCCACATAAGTTGTAGGTTGGTTTGGTTAACCCATGCGACGGTGAGGCTGTTCTGCTGATCGCAATTTTGGAGATAAAGGAGATCTCTTTCCATGAAGCGCTATCTCACGATTTTGGCGGCTTGCACGATGCTTTCAAGCTTGGGTTGGGCACAGGCAGATGGAGCTGCACTCTACAAGGCCAAGTGTGCCGGATGCCACGGAGCGATGGGAGAAGGCAAGATTGGTCCCTCGCTGCAGAAGACATCCTTAACCCAGGACCAAATTGCCGCTTTACTTACCAACGGTGCGGCCAGCAGAAAGGCGCCTCACACTAAGGGCATGTCGAGTTTGACGCCGGATCAAGTTGCCGCCATCTCTACCTTTGTTGTAAGTCTGAAGAAATAGTCTCCGTCTGGAGAAGGAAAAGCCGGCCTTTGCGGGCCGGCTTTTTTCCGCTTGGGGACAGGGCAAAGTCTCAGAAGGTCACGCGTACGCCGAGCTGAGCTGCGAATGGAATGCCCACCGTGGTGCCAGGACCGAAGAAGTCGCCCAGGGCGCCGGCCGGCACCAGCAACTGGTTAGGACTTGTAATCGGCACGTTGCACGCCGGGGTCGGGCACAACGCTGTCGCGTTGTACAGGTTGTTCACCGGCGTTGGCAGCGCCGAAATGTCGGTTACATAATTGGCGCCGGGGTTGTTACGGTTGAACAGATTAAAGAACTCGATGAAGGGCAAGACCTTCCAGCGCTCGTTTATGGCAAACGGACGCGTGACCCGCAGATCAACCTGAATGTAAGGCGTTCCGCGGAACTGGTCCATGGTGGTCTGTACGCCATTGATCACCGCGCGATCGTTGGTCGGATCGCCGAATCCGTTCACATCCACTGGTGTCGTTAGAGTAATAGGCCGCGCACTTTCCGCCTGGATCAGTGTGGTCAACTCGAAGCCTCCGGGCACATAGACCACGCCACCCAGGGTAAAGCGGCTGATGACGTCCTCTCCCGATGGACCGTAGTCCCCGGGAGCAAAGGGGTTCAGAGGATTGCAGACTCCGTTGACGTAATCGAAGAGTTCGCCTAGTACGCAGCCCCAGGTGTTAGCCCGCGAGAGCACATAGTTCGCGGTTAAGTTGAAGCGCTTGGACATGTTTCCTTGTACGTGGAGCATCAAGGCGTTGTAGCTGGACCGGTTGTCCGACTTGAAGACGGCTATGTTCGGCACGTTTGCGATCTGCGTGGCCTGGTCGGGTGCGAACAGGGGCGAAGATAACGTGTACCCCGCGGTGTAGTCATACCTGCGATACCCATGCATACCCTGCTCAAGGATGTAGTCGGCGCTGGCTGTCCACATGGAATTCAACCTATATTGAACCCCGGCGCTGACGTGCATGGCATAGGGAGTGTGATAGTTGGGATCGATAATGGCTCCGGCACCACCGGAACCCGCTCCCGGCAGGCAGCCGGGATCACCCGGGTGCACGCAGGGTTGAAACGTCGAAGGAGTATTCACGGATTGGAAGGCCGTGACCCATCCGTTCTGGGCCAGATCGTTATAGTACAGACCAATGCCGGCACGAACTACCAGGTCTTCGATGCGGTCGGGCGACCAGGCAATGCCCAGCCGGGGTGCGAAGGCATGACGGTAATCCTGAGGCACGCCGGTAGCTAAAGGAAGGTCGTAGGCCCGGATAGTCTGGACTGCGGGATTTAAGAGTTGACTGACGCCGGTGGCTTGAAACAATCCAAAGGTAGTGTCCCAGCGTAAGCCATAATTCAGGGTCACCGTCGGCGTCACCCGCCAGGAGTCCATGGCATACAGTCCCAACCGCTGTACATTCTGATTGAAGTTTCCATTACTCGCCGGCGTCGATGTCGTTTGGCAGGCGTCTCCAGTGAAAGGCGGCAGGCAGTTCAGCTCAGCCGTCAACTGCGCGGGATTGGTAAGGTAGAAGGTCGGGTTCTCGGTGAGCACGTACAGCGTCTCGGGGTTTCCCGGCAGAGCTCCGCTCAGCACCGGCTCATGAATAAAATCAATGCCGAATTTTGGCGCGTGGGTTCCGGAAGAGTGGCTCACATCGTACTTGAACTGATATTTCTCCTGGTTGCGGAGGATGGGGAACGCGGTAATCGGGGTGACGAACTGGTTATCACCGTAAGTTTCGAAGCCGGAGATCGTCTTGGAGGTAGAACTAAAGGGAAACGCCAGCGCGAAGCCAAGATCTCCGTTTCGAGCCGCTGTCGCGTGCAGGTAGCTGGCGTCGAAGGTAAACGCTCCCAGCCAGCTGGGCGAGAACGCGTACTGGTTGCTGAGCACCAGGTTCTGATAGTTGTAATGGGTGAGCGCTCCGGTTGACGGCAGCGTCGCTTGCTGCACCAGAGAATTCGCCTGGGTGGAGTTGTCGATCGCCGCCCGCAAGAACCAATGCGAGTTCGCCGATTGTGACCAGTCGAAGCGGACTAATCCCAAATAATCCTGATAGGGAACAGGCACAACCGTGGGCACTCCGATGGAGTTGGTGTTCGGGATCAGTCCCATTTGCGCCAATTGCGACAGAGCGTTGAACTGTGTAAGGCTGTCGGGGCTGTAGTTGATGCTGGCGTGCTCATTCACCATCTCGAAGGAAGAGAACAGCCACACCTTGTCCTTCACCAGAGGGCCGCCGATGGTCCCCACATAGTTCTGGCGGGAGAAGGGTTGTTTCGGCTGCGGTGCCGGATTCTCGATAGGGAAGCGTGCATTCAAGCCAGCTGCCCGCTCGAAGACCGCGAAATCGCCGTGCCACTCATTGGTTCCGGTCTTAGTGCTGATGACCACCGCGCCGCCGGTGGTGCGACCTACATCGGCATTTTGCTGCGATGTCTGTACCGCGAATTCCTGCAAAGCATCGACCGAAAAATTCTGCAAAAAGCCGCCAATATAGTCGTCCGAGTTATCACCACCATCCACGCTGAGCTGATCGTTCAGACCGGAGCTGCCGCCGAACGAAACCGCCGTAATGCGAGCCTTGGTGGGATCCGAGGGCTCGACCGGCTCCGTTCCCGGCACTAGATAGGCGATGTTGGCAAAGCTGCGTGCTGCCAACGGAATGTTCTCCAAGTCGTTAGCGGTGACCACGCCTTCATGCACCGCTGAGGTGGTATTGAGGGTCTCGGTGGTGATGGAGGAAGGCTCCGCGTTGACGTTCACGGTCTGCTGCACAGCCGCCGGCCGCAAGACTACCAAAGTATCCTGCACTGACGTGATGAGGATGGTGACTTCTGAGGTGGCCTCGGCAAATCCGGAGGCATTTACCACAATGTGGTACTTACCAGGCATTAGGCTTTCAAAGCGGAACTCGCCACGGCTGTTGGTAGTGGTTTGGCGCTGGACGGAAGTATCCGGCCGGGTGACCACGACCAAAGCTTTTTGAATTCTGCCTCCCTTGGCATCCTGCACTTCCCCGAGTAGTGTGCCCGTGGCATTCTGGGCAACCAGGGATAACGGAGAAAGAAGGACAGCACATATTGTAAAAAAGCCAATATGAAACGGGAGAGACCACTTCAAAGCTGACAGCATTTGTTCTTTCCTCCTTGCCTGGTGCGGAGTTCGTGGCTTGGCAAGATCTAGTGAGATATGGTGCTTTTTGAAACACCCAAGGTACTCTGTTGCCACGTGTACTACCATCGGTAGTAAATGATCCTTTTTTGGGGAGCTAGTCTGGAGTGAGGGGAGGGAATTCGATCCGCCCGGATCCGCGGAACAGCTTCGATCTGGTATTCAAATACGCACGGAAATCCAATGACCTTGCGGCGGTGACTACGAATGGTGGGAATCGGGCTGGGGGTGGTCGCTCTGGCGCTGCTTACGGTGTGGGCGGCGGCCGCGTTGTATTTTGATTTGCCGGTGGCTTGGCTGCGGGTACCGGCTGCTTTGCTTTATATCCTAGCCATGATTTTGGCGCCTCTCCTGTTGCGGGATCGCTGGGCGTCAGCTGGCGTGCTGGCTTCAGGCTTCGTGCTGGTACTGGCGTGGTGGCTCTCCTTGCGTCCTTCCAATAACCGCAATTGGCAGCCGGACGTGATTCGCCGCGCCTGGGCCGAAATTGACGTTGATCGCGTCACCATCCACAATGTGCGCAATTGCGACTACCGGACGGAGACCGACTACATTCCTCATTGGGAAATGCGGAGCTTCGATCTCAGCAAACTGCGCGGGATCGATCTGTTCCTCACCTATTGGGGCTCGCCGTGGATTGCGCATCCCATCGTGAGCTTTGACTTCGGCGATGGTGACCATGCCGCGATTTCCATAGAGACCCGCAAGGAGGTGGGCGAGAGTTATTCCGCGGTTCGCGGCTTTTTCCGCCAGTATGAGTTGATTTACATCGTCAGCGATGAACGCGACGTAGTCCGGGTACGCTCCAATTATCGAACCGGCGAAAGCGTCTATCTTTTCCACACGAAAGCCACGCCTCAACTCGCGCGAGCCCTCTTCTTCGAATACCTGCGGCGGGTCAACCATATGCGGGACCATCCCGAGTGGTACAACGCGCTGACCAACAATTGCACCACCAACATTGATGTGATCGCGGCGGCAGCACAAGGAAAACATCCCCGCTGGGATTGGCGCCTTCTATTGAATGGGCACGCGGACCAGATGATGTACGAGAGGGGAAATCTGGCCGGCGATCTCTCCTACGCTGAACTGAAAGCCAAGGCGTTCATCAACCCGGCTGCGCAGGCCGCGGACCAAGATCCGGACTTTTCGCAACGACTTCGCGCCGGGCGGCCAGGATTCCAGAAATAATTGCGCGACAAATCCTGGCTTCTCGCGCCCGGACACGCCTAGAAATCGGCGCCCTGATACACCCCAGAATGGCTTATGAAGCTAGTGGGCCGAATGCGAGGCACTGCTTACCAACTCCCGCAGGCTGGCAAAGATTTCTGTACCCGGCTCGTCGGGAGACAGGGATTGCAGCGCTGCGCAGGCTACCAATTGAGGAGCCTGGCGGCGAAGCGCAATTCGCAAAAATTTGCTGGAACGCGCCGCCAGCAGGGTGTCGAACACATTGCCCCGCTGGTTCTGACACTCCGCTCGGGTGCTGAGCACCATGGGATCGAGGCTGCCCAGATGCCAGCCTGTGAGCGACCGGGGGCGAATACGGGTGCTCCGAGCCTGCCAGTGATGCTTGTGAGTGTAAAGGTTGAACCCGGGATGAGCCTCCAGTTCGGCTTCGAAGGTCACTGTTTCGTCCTTCCTGCGCGTGCGGTGCAGGAGCCATCCCAGCAGATCGCAGGGCTGCAATCGCACCGCCAGTGACGCCCGGCGGAAAATGGAAGAGCGCAGCCGAAGCTCCACATGAAAGCACGAAGAATTGTCCCAGTGGATGGAGCCGACAGAACCGTGTCCGCGAAACGCTCGGATGATCCATCCCAGAATGCAGGCTGAACGGCGGCGGTTGAGCTGTCGAAACCAGCAATACTCCCCCAGAACCAGCAGAGCCATCAACCCCAAGCCGATAGCCGAATTTTCCGCCATACCTAGGTGAGATGCGGCCGGGAAAGAGCAGAGATGCTAGGGGAGCGAACCGACACGAACCTAATGTTTTACCTAGGCTTTACGGTCTCCACTACATACATACGGTTGGGATTGCCCGGTGCGATCTGGTTCGCTTCGAAGCTCGCTTTGATGCGTTGCCGCAGTTCACGGCGGACGGTATCCTGCGAACCCGGCTTGGTCTTCACCAGCATGAGGTAATCGACCTCGTCTCCGCTCACCTTCTCAATACCGGGCACCTCGGGTTTGGCTACAATCATGTCGGAGAAACGAGGATCGCTTGCCAGTTCGTCGCCAATCTGCTGCAGTAACTGGATGACGCGATCGCTGGCGACGTCATACGCTACGGAAACGTGTAGTGGGACTTGCGTCCAGTCACGAGTGAGATTGCTGACCACCTTGATTTCACTGCTGGGAACGTTGTGCACCGCGCCATCGCCGTCGCGCAGCACGGTCCGGCGGAGGGTTATAGCTTCGACCACCCTGCACGCCGGCGATTCGGATGGTATCGCCGATGTCATACTGGTTCTCGACCAGGATGACAAAGCCATTGATGAAATCGCGGACCAGGGTCTGCGCGCCAAAACCGACGGCCAATCCGGCGATGCCCGCGCTGGCCAACAGCGGCCCCATGTTGATGCCGAGCAACGGCAGGATCTGCATCGCTGCCAGAAACATAATGACGAAGACGCCGACGCTATAGATGACACTGGAAAGCGTGCGTAACTGTTGGGCGCGGACCGCCGACGGCAGGCTTCCGTGGGTGCTGAGATCGCTGAGATGACGCGCGGCCGCTTTCAGCAGACGCGTCAGAACGAAGGCGATGATCAGAACCGCGACCATCCGCGGCACCTGGTGACGCACGAAGTCGAAGGTGTCGTCCCTCCAGTTGTTGAACATCTGGAGGACGCTGTCTTTGGCGGAGTGGGGGTCCATGACGATCGCTTGCAGTCGCGGTAACAGTGGAGACAACATTCTGGCGGATTATAACAATCGGTAGAGAAAGAAATGCGATTCTCCGAGAAGGAGCGTTACATCATCGGCTCGGTCAATTTCGCGGGAATATAATCACGGTGGTCCTATGACATCCAAGACACATGACGTCCGCCGCTGGTGGAGGCTCCTAACCGCAGCAGCCCTTTTTCTTTCGTTCGGAATGCATGGTTGGGCGCAGGCCTCCACATCGCCGCCGCCAATTCCCAGCGCCGCCCCGTCGAGCAGTTCCACCGAAGACACGTGGGAGATCGAGCAGCGCAAGGAGATGACGAAGAAGGCGAACCTTCAGCGTCAGCAGCAACTTAAGAAAGACGCTGAGAAACTCCTGGAACTGGCTACGGAACTTAAGCAGTACGTTGACAAGAGCAACGAGAACACGCTTTCACTTGACGTGATCAAGAAAGCCGATCAAATCGAAAAGTTGGCCAAGAGTGTGAAGGACAAGATGAAAGGGCCATGATCGCAGTTTTGGGCAACCGGTCACGTGAGCAGGGTAATGGTGATCGCGATAGGTAATCAGAAACAGGGCCGGCCTCCGCTAGAGGGCCGGCCCTGTGGTTGTTAAGAAGAGAAACCGTGCTAAAACGATGTGAGCGCCGTACCCGGCTCGCGCCAGGTGTAGGAGCCGAGCATCTTCAGATAGTTGCCGCGGAGGAATGCCGCTGGGTGTTCGATGTTTACCATGCTCATGCTGCCGCGCATCTGCCGCACCGAAACGTATTCATGTTCTTCCATCCAGCGTTCCAGTCCCGCCAGTACCACTCCGATATGCTCGATGCCATATTTCAGTAGCGCCGAGGTCATCATGGTGACATGCGCGCCGGCCATCATGCATTTCAAGACATCCGACGAATCGTGTACTCCGCCGGTGATGGCGATGTAGGTTTCGACCTGATGGTAGAGAATCGCGGCCCAGTGCAGCCGGAGGCGCAATTCATGGGGGCTGCTGAGAACCAGGTTCGGCACTACCTCCATCTCTTCCAGATCGAAATCAGGCTGATAAAAGCGATTGAAGATCACGACACCGTCGGCGCCGGCATCGGACAACCCCTTGACAAAATTCGCGCACGAAGTGAAATATGGCCCCAGCTTCACGGCGATGGGAATGTGGACGCTCCTGCGAATGGCCCGCACCAGTTCGCAATAGCGCGTCTCAAGATCTGCCGCTGTCAGCGATGGATCGGTAGGAATGTCGAAGATATTTAACTCGAGCGCATCGGCGCCGGCCTGCTCCATAAACTCCGAGTAGCGCACCCACCCTCCAGGCGAGCGCCCGTTGAGGCTGCCTATGACTGGAATGTCCACCGACGCCTTTCCTTTGCGCAGCAGTTCCAGATAGCGATCAGGGCCGATGTGATACTTCTGCATATCGGGCAGGTAGGAGGTGGACTCGGCATAGCTGTTGACGCCGTACTCCAGCGCGTTGTCAATGTTCTCGCTCTCCGCCTCGATTTGCTCTTCCATGAGCGAGTACATGACGATGGCTCCGGCGCCGGCATCCTCCAACCGGGCGAAGTTCTCCAGCTTCTCGGTGAGCGGGGAGGCCGAGACCACGACCGGATTCTTCAGCTTCAATCCCAGATAGTTCGTTGATAGATCGATCATCTTGGTTCCTCGCGGTTATGCTTTTTCTACTTTGTCAAAGTTCATCGACGCCATGTGCTGATAGAGCTTCCAGCGCTCATTAACGTTCTCCTGCGCGGCCTGCAACAGCTTCTTCGCCTCATCGGGATTGCTGTTGACCAGCATGGTGTAGCGGGTCTCATTGTAGATGTACTTCTCCAACGGGATGCTGGGCGCGCGCGAATCGAGCACAAACGGATTCTTGCCTTCTTTGCCGAGTGCCGGGTTGTAGCGGAACAGCGGCCAGTGTCCGGAGTTGACCGCGGCCTTCTGTTGCTCGATGCCGTACACCAGATCGTAGCCATGTGCGATGCAGTGGCTGTAGGCAATGATCAGCGATGGCCCATCGTAGGCTTCGGCTTCAAGGAAAGCTTTCATGGTCTGCGCATCGCTGCCACCCATGGCAATGTGAGCGACGTAGGCGCGGCCATAGTTCATGGCCATCATGGCGATGTCTTTCTTCGGGGTGTGTTTGCCGCCGGCTGCGAACTTGGCTACCGCACCGAGCGGTGTGGCCTTCGACATCTGGCCACCGGTGTTGGAATACACTTCCGTATCCAGCAGCAGGATGTTGACGTTGGCCGTGGAGGCGAGCACGTGATCGAGGCCGCCATAGCCGATGTCGTAGCCCCATCCGTCGCCGCCGATGATCCATACGCTCTTCTTCACCAACTCGTCGGCAACGGCAAGCAGGTCGCGAGCGGCAGGAGACTTATTTCCGGCTAGCTTATCCTTCAGCGCCTTCACCCGTTCGCGTTGGGCGAAGATGCCTTCTTCGGTTGACTGATCTGCACTCAGCAAGCCGACTGCGAGTTCGTCGCCGATGCTGGACGCCAGGCGCTCGACCAACTCTTTCGCGTATTGATTCTGTTTGTCGACGGCCAGGCGCATGCCCATGCCAAACTCGGCATTGTCTTCGAACAGCGAGTTCGACCACGCTGGGCCGCGGCCTGCGGAATTCACCGTGTACGGCGTGGTCGGCAGGTTGCCGCCATAAATCGAAGAGCAGCCGGTGGCGTTGGCGATCAGCGCGCGATCGCCGAACAAGCGCGTCATGGTGGAGATGTAGGGAGTTTCGCCGCATCCGGAACAGGCACCGGAGAACTCAAAGAGCGGCTCCAGCAGTTGCGCGTCTTTCACCTGGCCGTGCGAGAGCTTCTCACGCGACAGCTCGGGGATCGACAGAAAGTAGTTCCAGTACTCGTTGTACTTCTCGCGCAGCGCCGGCTGGGGTTGCATGTTGATGGCACGGTGCTTGGCCTCGCTCTTGCTCTTGGCAGGGCAGATGGCGACACAAAGTCCGCACCCGGTGCAATCTTCGGGAGCCACTTGTAAGGTGTATTTCAGCTCTGAGAACTCGCGCCATTTGGGAACCGCCGTCTGGAAGCCTTCGGGAGTGTGATTGATGGCCCGGGGATCGTAAACCTTGGCGCGGATGACGGCGTGGGGGCAAACCATGACGCACTTGCCGCACTGGATGCAAAGCTCTTCGTCCCACACCGGAATTTCCAGTGCGATATTGCGCTTCTCCCACTGCGTGGTAGCCGTGGGGAAGGTGCCGTCGATGGGCATGGCACTTACCGGAATCTGATCGCCGTCGCCGGTGATCATGAGTGCTTCCACGTTGCGCACGAAGTCGGGAGCGTTGCCGGGCACCGCAGGGCGAACTTCGAACTTCGAGGTGATGCTCTGCGGGACCTTGACTTCATGCAGGTTCTCCAGCGCGGAGTCGACGGCGGCAAAGTTCTTGCGGACGACTGACTCGCCACGCTTCCCGTAGGTCTTCTCGATGGAATGTTTGATGGCAGCGATGGCGTCCTCGCGCGGTAACACGCCACTGATGGCGAAGAAGCAGGTCTGCATCACCGTGTTGATGCGACCGCCCATGCCGGCCGCGCGAGCCACATTCACTCCGTCGATTACATAGAAGCGCAGTTTCTTCTTGATGATGGTTTCCTGAGCGGAGCGTGGTAAGTTATCCCAAACGTCATCAGGGCCGAAGGGGCTGTTGAGAAGAAATACAGCGCCGGTATCAGCGGGCTTCAGCACGTCCAGTCGTTCCATGAAGCTGAACTGGTGGCAGGCAACAAAGTTTGCCCTCGAGATGAGATAAGTGGAGCGGATTGGCCCCTTGCTGAACCGTAAGTGCGACGTGGTCACCGCGCCCGACTTCTTCGAGTCATAGACGAAGTAGCCTTGCACATTCAGGTCAGTTTCTTCGCCGATGATTTTGATGGTGTTCTTGTTCGCACCTACGGTGCCGTCGGCGCCTAGCCCGTAGAACATGGCGCGTACAGTTTCCGGCACTTCGGTCGAGAAGGCTGGATCGTAGGGCAGGCTGGTATGGGTGACATCGTCAGTAATGCCGATGGTGAAGTGATTCTGCGGTGTGGCTTTCGTCAGCTCCCCATAGATGCGATTTACCATCGCGGGGGTGAATTCCTTGGACGACAGACCGTAACGCCCCCCTATGACCTTAGGGAACGTTGTCATGGGCGCCTTGCCGGCGGTGAATCCTTCGGTCAACGCGGTGATCACATCCTGATAGAGCGGTTCTCCGATGGCTCCGGGCTCTTTGGTGCGATCCAGAACGGCGATGCTTTTGACCGTGGCAGGCAGTGCCTGCAGGAAATGTTCGACTGAAAAGGGACGCATGAGGCGGACTTTCAACATGCCGACCTTCTTGCCTTGCGCCGTCAGGTAGTCAACCGTCTCGTGAACCGCTTCGGCGCCCGATCCCATGACGATGATGACGGTCTCGGCATCAGGAGCGCCTTCGTATTGGAACAGGCGATATTCGCGGCCTACCAGCTTCGCGAACTTATCCATCGTGTTCTGTACGATAGTGGGACAAGCGAGATAGTAAGGATTCACCGACTCGCGGCCCTGGAAGTAAACGTCGGGATTTTGTGCCGACCCGCGTAGCACTGGATGATCGGGCGAGAGCGCACGCTCGCGGTGCGCGCGGACCAGGTCATCGTCGATCATGGCCCGCATGTCGTCCAGGCTGAGTTGTTCGATCTTGGAAACTTCGTGGGAAGTGCGGAAGCCGTCGAAGAAATGCAAAAAGGGTATGCGCGACTCCAGCGTCGAGGCGTGCGCGATCAGCGCCAGATCCATCGCTTCTTGCACAGAGTTCGACGACAGCAGGGCGAACCCCGTGGGGCGCACACACATTGCGTCCTGATGATCGCCGAAGATGGACAGCGCCTGAGCAGCAATAGCGCGTGCCGCCACATGAATAACCGTGGGCGTCAGCTCGCCGGCGATCTTATACATGTTGGGGATCATCAGCAACAGGCCTTGCGACGAGGTGAAAGTAGTACCGAGAGCCCCGGCTTGCAGCGCGCCGTGCAAAGCGCCCGCAGCCCCGGCTTCGCTTTGCATTTCGATGACGTTGGGAATCGTGCCCCAAATATTTTTCTCGCCCAGTGACGACCAGGCGTCGGACGACTCGCCCATGGGCGAGGAAGGGGTAATGGGATAGATGGCTGCGATTTCGCTGACGTGGTAGGCCACGTGCGCGACCGCTTCATTGCCATCCAGGGTTACTTTCTCTCTCGGCATCTTGCCTCCAGCGCTCTTCTCGTCGGCAGGCGAAGTCTGCAGCGAGGCTTCGCCGGCCGCAGATGAATCGGTATGAAGGGTGGCAGCCGGCGAAGCAGAGTACTCAGTTGTTTTCACGTCTTCTTTCCCCCGGGGACCGCGCAAGTGCGCGGCCGGATATGAACCCTATGAACTGTACTGTCCACGATAGGTCGCTGATGTCGTAAGGGGCTGTGATGGGCGTACTAACAAGTCTGTGACGTGGGTCACATACACGCGGTTATAGGTGTGGGCGAGCCTAAAGCTTGGGGAAGAACAATTGGGGAAGGCGTGATACCGGCACGGGCGTGCCCCTGAAATGGGCTGCTATGGTGTGCCGGCAAGGTTCCCTTAAAGCTCAAACCACCATGGCGCGCGAGTGAAAGGTAATGCGCGGGTGGCGGGTGCGTATCATGCCGATACTGCGAACCCGCTCGTAAGCCCCGTGCAAGTCCTGGCTGAGCATGCGCACCACTTCCATGCAGACTTCGCGGTGCTCCCGCAGGAACTTCAGCAGGTCTTTGCGGCGCACAAAGACCACTTGGGAGCTATCCAGCAACTCGGCCGTGATCTCGTAGGGGCTGTTGGACAGGGTTGCGCCCAAGCCCAGCACCTCTCCCGGACCGGCGACGCGCAAGGTCAACCGCTTGCCGGTGTCGGAGCAGATGGAAAGCTTGGCGCGGCCATCGCACAGGATATAGATGCCGCGGACCGGCCGCCCCTCGGCGAACAGGACCGTGCTTCTGGGGAAGGAACCGAGCGATTTGATCTCGTCGAAGGCCTTCAACGACTCCGCGGGCATGTCGCAAAAGAGGCGATCGGGACGGAAATCGCAAGTCAAGCAACTCAACTGAATCGTGCTCTCCATACAGCATGAATACTGCTCTCCACAGCATCAGCGCAGTGACTGCAGTCACCGGTTTTCGTGACCTTATTCACAGAAAGGACCAAAGTGAACCGCTGGGATAGGCCAAATGGGGGTGGCTCGGCGTGGGCGGACGAGGGCACACTTCCGCGGCCGGGTCGCCGGCCGGCCCATTTCATCCAACTATTGCGTGATCGCCATCGCCTTCAAGGCAGCTTTGTTGCGGATCAGCAAGGTTGAGCCCTTCGCCTGCACGATCTGGCGCTTCTTCAGGTCCGCGAACAAACGAGTCACCGTCTCCCGCGAGGTGCCGATCATCTGCGCGATCTCCTCATGGGTTAGGGCTAGTTTCAAGCGTGGCTCAATCTTGGCAGCTTCGCCATTCCGGGCGCTCCACTCCAGCAGCAGCTTCGCCAGCTTCTCTCCGGCGGAGTGCGACAGGCCTAGCGAGCGAATTTCGCGGCAGGCGGAGTTGTACTTATCGCTCAGTTGCTCGGCGACCCGCAGACAGGCTTCGCTATGTTCTTTGAGGAAACGCAGGAAGTCTTCGCGTTTTACGAAGTTCACCTGGCAGGGATCCACGGTTTCTGCTGTCAGTTCGTAGGGCTTGCTGCTCACCGTGGCGCTGAGCCCCAGAACTTCTCCGGGCTCGGCTATCTTCAAAATGAGTGTCTTGCCGTCAGTTGAACAGATGGAAAGTTTCACGCGTCCTTTGCACAAGACGAAGATTCCCCGCGGTGTCTGTCCCTCAACGAAAAGCACGGCGCCCTTGGGATAGGCGGTGGCATACTTGATGTTTTCAAAGGTCTGTAATGCCGCCGGCGGCAAGTCGCAAAAAATGTGTTCTGCCCGCATCTTGCACGCCAGGCAGCTTTCGATGATATCCAACCCGTATGGTGTAAGCACGATGACCCCCTGTACTCCACATCGTATCCCCGTGTGTCACGGCCGGAGCTTGTGCGAGTCGCTCCGAGGGGCCTGGAAGGCGGTGTCACGCTAAGTTTGCGGTCCGCGCACCTTGCCGAGTGCTGTCGGTCACCTGCCGAGGTGATCCGTGGAATTCGCAGCGGAAGCCGTAAAATACGGGTTTCGCGCGTTGGATTGGCACTTGCGGCATTCCAGGCTCTACTCCTGATACACTCCAGCGGAACATTCCGACCGCACACCCAACAAGTGCGCCCGTCACAACCGATTGTGATTTGTGCACCCGGAGAACCCCGGAATACCAATTCTTGAGCTAACGGACGGGCCCCGAACTGGCGGTGAGCCGTTCGCGATCGAAGCGCTCCGTCAGAATTGCCAGCTGTTGGGTGAGGATACGAGTGCGGTCATTCAGCTTGGAAACCCAGGCGAATAACTCGATGATGAGCAAGGTCAGCCCCGCAATGGCAAGGAAGAACAGCGCTGACGGAGGATAGGGTACGCCAACAAACTTCGCGATCTCAAAAAGATAGCGATATCCCACGGAAGACGCGACCAGCAGGCAAGCAGAAATAAGCAGCCAGAGAACGGCGAAGCGCTCTCCAATGGAGCGTCGCCGGACAAGCCAAAGAACGAAGCAGAACACGATCAATGTCGTGATGAACACTAGCGCATGGCCATAAGCTGGCATGGTATCTCCTTAGCGGGCGACGTCGGCGCGTCGCAGCGAACACATAAGAATGGCCAATGAGACTTTGACCATGTAGGCGAACGAACGCAGCCGGCCGATACTGGACACACCCGCCGCTCGCGCCGACATCTCCACCGGAACCTCACAAATCCGCAAGCCTGCGCGATGGGCCACCAGAACCGCCTCTACCTCCGGATAGTCTTCGGCGTAATTGCGCGACAACAGTTCGAGGGCGCGGCGATTCATGGCGCGAAACCCCGACGTAGCGTCGGTTATCTGGGTGTGGCAAATGGCCGACAGCCACAGGGAAAAAATGCGTATTCCCAGGCGGCGGCTTAGGGTGGATTGATATCCACCGCCGGTGAGGAAGCGGGAACCGATCGCAATATCGCAGCCGGATTGCACGACGGCGTCCACCAGCAGGTGCACCTGCTCTGCCGGGTGCTGTCCGTCACCGTCCACTTGAACCGCCATATCGTAGCCTTCGTCGCCAGCGATGCGAAAGCCGGTCTGCATGGCTCCTCCGATTCCGAGGTTGCAGGGCAGAGTAACCAGGCGAGCGCCACTCCCGCGAACCACATTCACGGTATCGTCGGACGATCCATCATTGATGATCACGACGTCGTAGCGAGGGTAGAGCGAGGTGAGCCGACCGACCAGCTCGGGCAACGAACGGGCTTCGTTAAAAGCGGGGACGATGATAAGCACCCGTGGCTGGTGGTCGTTATCTCGCGCTTCTGAAATCGGGTTCACCGTAGGCTATTTCGTTTCCGGCACTAGTGGTACAAGGTACATCCTAAGCTTCACGGCAGGAAAATCGTGGACCATGGAATAAGGCAGGGCAATCGAATCCGAGGCCAAAAGGAACCGCGGATGCTCGCGGTCGAAGTTCAAAGAGCCATCAGAAGTTCTGGTAACAGGGACCGCAAACCAATCCGCATGCTGCCGCCAAAAGTAAAAGTAAAACGGTTGAGACAGCCAAAAATTCCCGTACCACCCAATGCGCGGATCGGTATCGTCTTCCAGCAGACCGATAGCATCATTTCGAGGAACGACCGCCTTGAGGTACATAGCCAGATCGTTGAAGCGCTTCACCTCCGGTTGAACAAATTTTAACCGGAGGCCGTACCATCCCGCGTTACAGCCGACTAGGAAAATAGCCCAAATTGTCCCGATGACTAGCGGTCTGCGGCTTAGCAGCGGCGCCGACAGGCACAACAGGCCGCCACCGATCAATAACCCTACGATGATCGCCGGCGTTCCCGGATATCGAATATGCATCCAGAACATGCCGCTCAGAGTCGGCGAATCCGAAGAATTATTCCAGGTGAGTACGTTCGACGAATGCGTAATCGCTACCGAAGTGACGATCAGAATAATCGAGGCTACCGGCAGCAGCCAAGGAAGGGACAGTTGCTTTCGGGAAGCAAAATACCAGGTGAAGAACAGAGGGGAAAGCTGGAAGACGTAGCGCTCATGCGTGCGCAAGATTCCGTCATTCAGCACATTGTGACGGGTGATCATGAACAGGAAGAGACCAGCCGTACAGACCGTAAGTACCCAGAACCATCGCTGCGGCTCACCCAGTCGCTTCCACTGGAACGCCGAGGCGAAAACAGCCAGCAAGGGCAGGACCGCGGTAGAGATCAACATTGCGATCAGCAGCCAAGTCCCGGAGAGCAGGAAGCTGCTCAGGGGTATGCGGTGTTTATCGAGTCCGACGATTCCCAGATACGATTCGCCAAAAACCAGCGCCGCCAGGGAATGAGTGAAGCTCCTGGTCTCGAAGTAGCGAATCAGCAATCCGCAAGCAAAGACCACGAATGGAATACCCCGCCGCAGGAGTCCGGCAAACTCGTCCTTCATAGCGGACCTCGCGGGATAAGAGCGAGTCAAGCGGCTATAGAGCCAGATAGCCACGGATAGGCCGTAACCGGCCATCAGGAACAGGACATGAGGTTTTACATAGTAGGCAAGAACGAATCCAAGCCCAGCCAATACTCCATCCCGTGGCTTTCCTCCATACAAAGCCCGATAGGCAAGCCACGCGCTTAGCACGAATGTCGGGTAGTAAAGGTTCTCCGTCATCACGGTAGCGGTATAGATGCCTCCGGGAATCAGCAAACTCAACAGCGCTACACCCATGGCTTCGCGCTGATCCAAGACCTCTCGCGCCAGAAAATAAGCTGGAAAGATCACCGAGCAGAACATCAGGCTGGAAACCAGCTTGGCCAGCGCATACACAACATTGCTATCGCCTACGGAGAACAAAGGGGAGAGCAGAACGGAATAGATTTGGGAGGGATAATCGGCGCGAAGGTTGAACGCCAGAAAGTGCAGGCCATGATGAAAGCTGCGCGCCATGGACCAATAAGTGAGCTCGTCGGTGAGGACGCTGGGGCTGGTCATCAGCATCGCTGCGCTGAAACGAAGCAGGCTGGTGGCTAGCCAGATAGCCGACAGGAGCGGAAATAATGCGGAATTGTTAGTCCAGAGGCGGTCTTGCGAAAGCAGGGGAGAGCCGCCCGTCTTGTCATCATCGGGCGAGGCAACGGGGTTAGTCGGAGCACTGGCGGCGACGGCCGGGCCCGGCTGTTTAACACCAAGCATCGCTTTAGTTTAGCAGGCCGGAAGAGGCTGCCCTAAGCCTCAACCGGTTGGGCAGCTGCCGCTTGGATCGGTGTCGAGCACGGTCGCCGGTCCATGAATCACTGCGGCGACCGCTTTCCTTCTGCAGCGCCTCCCAGGCGGCTCTGTCGGGAGGCAACCGTGCTTCCGTTACACTCCTAGTGTTACGGACGGATTGGGCTTGTCTTATGCGCTTTCGCAGAATCTGTATATTTTGCGGCTCCAGTTCTGGAGATCGGCCGGTGTACCGTGCCGCTGCCGAGCGGATGGGCAATTTGCTGGTCGAACACAACATTGAACTGGTCTACGGAGGGGGCAACATCGGCTTGATGGGCGTGCTTGCCGACGCTGTTCTGCACTGCGGCGGTCGGGTCATCGGTGTCATTCCAGAATCCTTAATGAAGCGGGAAGTAGGCCATCTCGGATTGAGCGAACTGCGCGTTGTCAGCTCCATGCACGAGCGCAAGGCGGTGATGTCTGACCTGTCCGACGGCTTTATCGCCATGCCCGGTGGGTTTGGCACGCTCGAAGAGTTCTGCGAGGTCGTGACCTGGTCACAACTGGGCATCCAGTCGAAGTCGTGCGGGTTGCTTAACGTGGAGAGGTATTACGATCCTTTGCTGGCGTTGTTCGATCACGCGGTGCGCGAGGGATTTCTGAACCTGCCGAACCGGCGGCTGGTACTGGATGACGAAGATCCCGAGCGCCTGTTGGAAAAGATGGCATTGTTCGAGCCCGCGCTTGTCCCGACGTGGATTGGTAGGGAAGAGCGATAGCGCAAAGAAACAGTATTTGGGATCTGTGTGTGTCTGCGCTTCTGTGTGGTCAGATTTTTCTGACTGCCCACTCTCGCCGTCTCTCCGCCTCGCTCTTGGCGAATACACCGGCGATCCGCGTACCGCAGGTTGTGCAGCAGCCATTCTTCAGCCGATTCGACATCACCGAGTGCCATGAGCGTGTGATCACAACCTGTTTGCAGCCGGGACAGATGGTGTTAGCGCCATCGGAGTAGATGTTGCCCTCGTAGACATACTTCAATCCCATTTCGAGCGCAGTGCGACGGGCACGATTTAGCGTCTCGGGCGGGGTGGGCGGCTTGTCCTGCAATTTGAAGTCGGGATGGAAGGCTGTGAAATGTAGGGGAACGTCGTCGCCCAGATTTTGCAGCACCCAACTACACAGCTCTTTGAATTCCGAGTCGCCGTCGTTCAGCGTGGGAATGATGAGGTTGGTGATCTCGAACCAGACGCCGGTCTCGTGCCGCAGCCACTTCAGAGTATCCAGCACGGGCTGCAGATGCGTTAGCGTGATCTTGCCGTAAAAATCTTCGGTGAAGGCCTTCAGGTCGATGTTGGCAGCGTCGATGTAGCGGTAGATGTCGAAGAACGCTTCGCGCGTGATGTAGCCGTTCGACACCATCACCGTGTTCAGGCCGGCATGGTGCGCCTCGCGCGCAATGTCAATGACGTACTCGCCCCAGATCGTCGGCTCGTTGTAGGTGAAGGCAAGGTGTGGCGCTTGGTGCTCCAGCGCCAATTCAACTACTGCCTCAGGACTTAGAGCCAAAGCATTGACCTGATCGGACTTCGCCTTGGAGATATCCCAGTTCTGGCAGAAGAAGCAGCCCATGTTGCAGCCTGCGGTGCCCATGGAGAGAATCTTTGTTCCGGGAAAGAAGTGATTGAGCGGCTTCTTTTCGACCGGGTCCATCGCCAAGGCGGCGGGCCGCCCGTAGCCGAGTTGCAGGAGCCGTCCGCCTTCATTCTTGCGGATAAAGCAGAAGCCGTTCTGGCCTTCTCCGATGTGGCAGTGCCGTGGGCAAAGGTAGCAGTGGAGACGGCCGTCCGCCATCGTCTCCCACCAGCGGGCTTCGTGAACTTCGGATTGGGGCTGTAAGACTGTTAACTGCATGGTAACTGCTCAAGCTCTATTTTACCGCTGAAAGCAGTCGTCAGCTATCAGCTTTCAGCTAGCAGCCGGTCGAAGCTATTTGGGATAAAATCTGTCATCCCGACCGAGGGCTTCAGCTCTTAACAAGTGTCATCCCGACCGAAGGCTTCAGCCTGAGTGGAGGGACCTGCTGTCCGTCAGCAGCGCCCCCATGCGCCACAACCATGCGTGACATCCTCCCTATCGCCACGGCGAGCAACGCGGTACATTCATTCGAGCTACCTATCGGAGACCACAAATGTTCCGACACTTTTCTTATTTTCGCCATCTCTCTCTCATCGCGCTTGTCCTGTTCATCGTACCGTCGCCAGCCTACGCTGCCCAACCGCCTACCATGCGGCTGGACTACTACCATACCGGCAATGCCACTGAGGAGATGTTCAGCTTCGATCGCGAGGTGATTGAGCCGCTGCCATGGCCTGGCGATATGGCGAAGACCATCGACGACACAAATCTAGGCAACTACTTCTTCGAAGTCCGCGACCAAGCCAGTGGACGCCTGCTGTACTCGCGCGGCTTCGGTTCCATCTTCAGTGAGTGGTCGCAAACCGACGAAGCCAAGAAGCTCAACCGCACCTTCTCTGAGTCGCTGCGCTTTCCGGCTCCCGCAACTCCGGTGAAGATCGTTCTGAAGGAGCGCAAAGAAGGCAAGGAACTCGATTTTCACGAGGTCTGGACGACGACCATCGACCCCAAAGACAAGTTCATCGACACCGCAAAGCCGCCGTCTCCCGGCCCCTTGCTGACGATTCAGAAGATGGGCGAGCCCGCAACCAAGGTCGATCTGCTAATCCTGGGCGACGGATACACCACAGCCGAGCGGGGCAAGTTCGAACAGGACGCCAAGCGCGCCACAGAAATACTGTTCTCCCGCTCACCGTTCAAAGAGCATCGCCAGGACTTCAACGTTTGGGGATTATGCCCGCCGGCTGAGCAATCGGGCATCTCCCGGCCATCCACTGGCCTGTATCGTCATTCGCCCGTGGGCACATCGTACGACACGTTCGACAGCGAGCGTTACATCATGACCACCGACAATCATGCGCTGCGCGATGTCGCCTCTTACGCTCCCTATGAGTTCATCGAGATCCTGGCGAACGCCAAAACGTATGGTGGAGGCGGGATATTCAATCTGTATGCGACGGTTGCAATCGACAGCCAATGGGCACCCTACGTTTTCGTCCACGAATTCGGCCACCACTTCGCAGGGCTGGCCGACGAGTACTACACGTCCGACGTTTCCTTTGCTCCGGATACCCAACGCCTGGAGCCTTGGGAGCCCAACGTGACGGCGCTTCTCGATCCGGCGATGTTGAAGTGGAGGGATCTGGTGGTAGCCGGAACCCCGGTGCCGACACCGTGGCGCAAGGGGGAGTTCGAGGCTTACGAACACGAGATACAGGCGGAGCGCCATCGCATCCGCGCCGCGAACCGGCCGGAGTCAGAGATGAACGCGCTCTTCGAGAAAGAGAAAAAGCACGAGGATGAATTGCTGGCCACCGACAAGTACTCAGATCAGGTTGGAGCCTTTGAAGGTGCGAACTACGAATCGCGAGGTTTTTATCGTCCGCAGGAGAACTGCATTATGTTCACCCGCTATGAGAGGTTTTGCGCGGTGTGCCGGCGCGCCATCGAGCGGATTATTGCGATGTATGCGGTGCGGTAGCTAATCGAGTTGAATGTGTCGCGATGATGTATCCGACCACTGACAAGCAGATAAGGGCGGCGGGCGCCTATTTACTTCTGTTGGGGTTGCGGCGCCCACCTTGGATTTGGGTTACTGGTATAGACGTTGTCCGCAGCGAAAAGTTCGTCGCAAATATGAATTCAGGTGAGTTTTTACAATTCTTCACAAAAGGCGCAAGACGGGATCGCGGTTTCCGTTGAGCCGAGGCTAAAGCCTGACTCTTTACGCCACCTAGTCGCGGACCTGAAGGTCCGCGCTTCCACCGAGGAGACGCCTAAGCCCTGACGTCTGCGCTTCCGCCGAAAAGGCGTGACGCCAGACAGCGTCGTGTGAGCGGCCGCCACGAAGGAGATGCAAATTATCGAGGGCTAACTGCTAAATGCCAACTGCTAACATCCGATCGCTAGTTACCAGTCACTGATCACTGGTTGCTAGTTGCTGCTTGTCCTTCAGGCAGAATGATCTTCTCCAGATACTCGATGGGCAGTGCGCCCTGATCGAGAGCGCGATCGTGGAATTCCTCCAGAGTGAAGCTGCTGCCTTTGGCTGCTTGATACTTCTTGCGCAAAGTCCACCATTGGCGCGTTCCGACGAAGTAGGTAGGTAGCTGCGTTGAGCTTAGCTTGGCGCGGACCAGCTTGCCTTCGGCTTCGGCTTGTGTCTGGAAGCACTCTTTCGTCATGAGGTCGAGCGCCTGCTGGTCGGTCATGTTCATGGTTTGCAGGCGGATGTCGAGAATCGTATTAGCCACCGCACGCAGCCAGATCTTCAGTCTCACTAGATGGAATTTCGGGCTGAAGTCGAGATAACCCTCCTGCGTCATAACATCGGCGCCGTACTCCGCCCAGCCTTCGACGTAGGCCCCATTGCCGAACAGGTCGCGCAACACGCGCCGCGTGGGTGGCTGAACGTCGTCGGCGTGTTCGGCCTGAACGTAGTGGCCGGGCAGCGCTTCATGAATGGTGAGCCATTTCAGCGTGTAGTTGTTGTACTCGCGCAGCTTGCTCTCGGCCTTCGCCTCTGGCATTTTTGGATCGATGGGCGTCACCCAATACTGCGCTTCGGCAGTCGGCTCCAGGGGAGGCGCGCCGTGAAATCCCGCGACCGAGTAAATGCCGCGCTCGAATTCCGGGGTGGGGATGACCTTCAGGTTGTCGCGGCTGCTCAGGCTGACGATGTTTTTTTCGCGGATGAACTGCGTGATTCCTTCGAGGTCCGCCTTTACGGCTTCAATCAACTGATCGCGTTGCGGATGCTCGTCGCTGATCTTGTTGAGCACCGAGCCGATGATTTTGTTCTCGCGCTCCTGCGCGGGCAGGTTGCTGTAGTCGTCCTGCCCGGGATACATCTGCTTATACAGAGGCAGCGCCAGCTGCAGCATCTCGGCGCGCGTCTTGGTCAGCTCCGTTTCGGCTTCCGGCAGCAATTGCGTAGGCTGGATGGAAGTCTCCATGACGTAATGGAACTTGGGGGCATACCACTCCGCGCCCAGCCGCCAGGTGCGCCCGTTGGTCGGACGCTTAGCGAGATCGTTCTGCATCCAGGCGTTGAAGTCGTTGAGCGCTTTCTTGGCGGCAGGTGCCACATTGTCGTACTGCGCTTTCAGCGAGGATCCAGCCGGGATTTCCGCGGCAACACTGTCGACCAGGTTGAAGTTGCCCTGATTCTCGTCGATGGCAGTGGAGATGAAAATCGGATCGGCATCGGTCAGCTCTGCCTTGGCCTGATCAAGGAAGCGCGGAATCTGCCCGATGCGTGAAATCACGTCGCCGACGCGGACTTCTTTCGAAGCATATTCCTGGGTAAGCGGTAGAAACAGACCATTGCCGAGCAGTTCCACGTACACCGTGGGATTGTGTTTATAGTTCTGGATCGTCTCGAACTCCAGCAGGTTGAGGGCGATCTGGTCGTCGATCAGGCGGAAGTCGGCAGCGTCTTGTGGATTCAAGGATGCGATCGGCGTCTCGGTTTGAAAGCGCTGCCGCCACTCACGATAGAACTTCTCCTGCGCAGCCATCCCTTGCGGACCCACGTCATCGAGTTGAGCATCGAGATCAATGGTCTTGCCGGTCTTGGGATCGACATGCTTGTGATAGCCGGCCTGCGACGCGTTTACGGGAGACAGGGCCAGCGAGTCCTTCACGAACTGGTCGGTCATCTGGGAAAACTTCGTGTTGGCTTGGGTTGTCGGACTGTTCGCTGGTTTCATGCCCTGTGCCATGGTGAGGATCGTAGAGAGAGGGAGAAACAGGAGAATGCGCGACAGGTATTTCATGGCGCCTCGGAGAAGAAAATAGTCGGCGGGCCAGTATAAACCCGCGGGAAGTTGTGCGGTTCGCCTCTGGTATCTCAGGCTCAAAAGATGACTGCAGATCCCTCCGCTCGGGTCGGGATGACAAACGTGAAGGCCAGATCGTGAAACCAAGCGCTACACCTTCGCGCGCTTTCGTCCCCAGACGAAATACAAGATGGTGAGCAGCAATAGCCAGGGGATGCCGGTTTGCACGGTCAGGCGCATGCCTTCCACCCACCACGTCGAAATGATGATGGCCAGCACCGTCGCCGCTCCGACGATTGTGGTCCAGGGAAACAGCGGCATGGTCACGGGGAGTGCCCTGCCTCCGTGCCGCCAGTGTTTACGGAAGCTTAGATGGGTGATGAAGATCATCAGCCAGACAAAAAGCGCTCCGAACAGCGCGATGCCAAACAGGTAGACGTAGGCCGAGCTGGGGAATCGAATCGCGAGCAAGGTTGCCGTCGCGAGCCCAACGGCGGAGAAAATGAGCGCCGGGATCGGGGTGCCTTTCTTCGACAGATGTCCCAATACTTTCGGCGCGTAGCCTCCACGCGAAAGCGAAAAAATCATGCGAGTGGCCAGGTATAGATTGCAATTCATGCTCGAGAGCGCCGCGGTGAGCACCACGAAGTTGATGATGCCGGCCGCTGCTGGAACATGCATCACGTCGAAGACGCGCACGAAGGGACTGACAGTAATGTTCTGTCCAGGCTGAATCTGTGTCCAGGGAATCACGCCGACCAGAATGGCGATCGCGCCGACATAAAAGATGACCAGCCGCACCAGCATGGTTCGCATGGCGCGGGGGACCGACCTCTCGGGATCCCTGGCTTCGCCAGCCGTCACCGCGACGATCTCGGTTCCAATGAAGCTATAGATCACGAACGACAGCGACAGCCAGACCCCCAGCCATCCCCTCGGCAGAAAACCACCGTTGGCGCGAAAGTTTTCCAGCCCGATGGCTCGCTGCTGGTGTATCCCCAACAGAATCGCCGCGCCCAGAACGATAAATACCACGATGGCGCTCACCTTGATCATGGAGAACCAGTACTCGAAGGTGCCGAAGGCGCTGACGCTGCGCGCGTTGACGAAGATCAGCACCGCCGAATAGAAGACCACCCATGCCCATGCCGGAGTGTGAGGAAACCACCACTGGGTGTAGATGGCCGCTGCCACGGCTTCTCCGCCGATGGCCACCGATTGCGCCGCCCAATACGTGTAGCGGACGACGAAGCCCGCCCACGGCGAGAGGTACAGCTCGGCGTAGACGCCGAACGAGCCAGCAGTGGGATGGGCGACCGCCATCTCCGAGAGGCAATACATCAGCAGTAGCGCGATACCGGAAGCGAAGATGTAACTGAGAATGACGCCGGGGCCAGCAGCGCGAACCGCCAGCGCGCTGCCGAGAAATAATCCCGTGCCGATGGCGCCGCCAATGGCGATCATGCTGAGCTGGCGTTCGCTGAGTTGGCGCGCCAGGCCTTGTTCGTTTTCGACTAGCTGATCGCGGCGGTCGGGAAGTGGGACGGGATTGGCGGCCATTATGTTGTTGCCTTCCCATGCTTGCTGAGAAATGCGCCGGTCAGGTTGAGCAAGCGGTCAAGGTCCTCGCTGATGTTGAACAGGTGGGACGAGACCCGCACCCCTCCCACCCCGGAGGTATAGCGCACCGAGACGAGAACTTTATGTTGCTGCAGGAAGTTGGTCAGTGCGATGTCGTCTTCTACATTGCCGAGGGTGAAGGTCACGATGCCCGAGCGATAGCGTCGGTCTTCCGGCGTCACGACCTGAATGCCTTGCTGTTTCAAACGGTCGATGAGATGGTCGGTGAGAGACAGGATGTGATTGCCCACCTTTTCGATGCCGACGTCGTTAATCAGTCCAACTGACTCGGCCAAGGCAATGGCGCCAGGATAATTTGCGGTGCCGCCGGTCTCCCAACGACGAGCGTCGTCAACGAATTCGTATTCGCGAACCGGAGCAACGGACGGCGTGCGGAAATAAGTTCCCCAGCCGCCCTCCGGTTCGACCACGGAAAGATAGCCGGCCAGTGGAGGCTTCGCCTGCGCGCGAAAATCTTTGCTCAGATACAGAAAGCCGCAGCCAAACGGTGCCATCAGCCACTTGTGTCCGCCGCAAGCGATAGCATCCACAGGAGTCCTTGTCACGTCAAGCGGAATAGCGCCAATCTGTTGCACGGCGTCGACGATAAGAAATACGTCGCGTTCACGGCAGAGACGGGCCAGAGCATCGAGATCGCAACGGAAGCCGTTGCTCCATTGCACGGAACTGATGGCGACAACTTTGGTCCGAAGCGTGATGGCCGCCTCGATATCCTCGATCAGGATTTGGCCGGCACGATTGGGCACAGAGTCGATCGCTATTCCAATCTCTGCGCGCTTTTGCACCCAAGGTAGGGCTACTTCCAGGAACTCGAGATCGCAGATCAGGACCCGATCGCCGCGCTCCAGTGGGATTGCATTCGCGACTAGATTCAAGCCGTGGGTCGTGCTCTCGACCAGGGCCATGTCGTCTTCGCTGGCATTAATCAGCTGCGCCAGTTGCGGGCGAGCGGCGCTGCGCAATGCGTCCATATCAAGGTGATGTTGTGTGGAAGAGCCGGATGGGCAATAAGCAGCCATATTGAGGAAGGTGCGCAGCTTTTCAATCGCACGCTGCGGCGCGAGGCTCACGCAGGCGGAGTCGAGGAAGACCTGGGTCTGGAGCGCGGGAAATTCCCGGCGGACATCCTGGATTTTCATGAGTCGAACCCCAAAGGGTTCGCTTCTTGTACTGCCAGGGCAAGACGGCGTCGCCGCTGGCGCGGTTCGGGCCTCCGGCTACCCGGCTACGATCTCGTAGGGGCGCATCATCTCGTTGTCCTCGTGCTCCAACATATGGCAGTGCCAGACGTAACGTCCGGCGTAGCCTTCGAAACGCACGATGATGCGCGTCACCATCCTGGGTTCGGCGCGGACGGTATCTTTCCATCCCTCCTCGCCGGGCTTGGGCGGCACGCGCGGGCCGAGGAAGCGGAGCTGCTTCTTAGACTCGTAAGTCCAGGGATCATAGAGTTGGCGATCGAGGATCAGAAAGCGCACCGCGTGCAGATGAATCGGATGAGTGTCGTCGGTGGGATTAATGAAGCTCCAGATCTCAGTGCTGTTGAGGACGGGCTTTTCGGTGACGGGGTCGTGCCAGTAGCTCCCGTTCAGCAGCATCAGCACGGTATCGCCGGACTTGTTGTCGAATTCGTCGAGGGTGAGCAGGCGGGTACGGGTGGCCTCCGATTCCGGGATCCTCGTCAGAGGCCGCAACTGTGCCGGCAGGGAACTGCTGTCGCTGACTTTGCTGTTCGAGACTCGAAATTGCAGCACGGCAAACGGTTCGTTCTTGAAGACAATCTGTTCGCCGCGGCTGTCGCTAAAATCCACCACGATGTCCGCGCGCTCACCGGGAGAAAGCATGAGGTACTTCAGCGCCACGGGAGCCGGCAACAGTCCCTGGTCAGTGCCGATCTGATGAAAGCTGAGCCCATTGTTCAACGAGAAACGATAGAAGCGGGCATTCGAAGCATTCAAGATGCGGAAGCGGTATTTGCGCGGCTCGACCTCGAAGTACGGAAAGAGCTTCCCGTTGACTAGAATGGCATCGCCGAACAACTCCGGAACCCACGGCGCGTGCGGGTCACCGGAAACCGGATAGTAGAGCTGGCCGTCGGGCGTGATCGTGCGATCGAAGATCAGCAGCGGCACTTCATACTTACCCGTGGGCAGATTCAGCCCGTCTTCAAACGTGTCTCGAATGAATGTGGCCCCGAACAAGCCTGCGTAGATGTTAAGCCGATTGATGCCCATGGCGTGATCGTGGTACCAGAGCATGGCTGCGTCCTGCTGATTGGGATAATGGTAGAGCGCTGATTTACCGGGCGCAAACCAGTCTTCGGGAAAGCCGTCACTGTGGGCCGGCACGTGCGCTCCATGCAAGTGAGAGACAATGCGCACCTGCGGATTGCCTGCCTCAGCGCCGTGCAGCCGGTAATCGATGGGCAGGAAATGCTGCTGGGGAAGTTCGTTGGCCCATTCGACCAGTGCCTCCTCTCCGCTGCGCATTTCCAGTGTCGGTCCGGGAACCGAGGGTCCGAAAGACCAGAATCGCGTCGGCTTCAGATCGCGATGGATTTTCATCTCCACCGGTCGCGCAGCCAGCCGGTAGTAAGGGAGCGCTGTTTTGGGCGAAGCAGGCAAGGCACTGGTGCCGTTGGGTTTGGCGATCAGCGGAACGGGCAGCGGGTCTACGAAATTTGGCAATGTGCTGACATTGAGCGTGTTCCCGGGCGCGGCGGCGGCATGCCGCTGCATCATGGCGGCGAGCGCTTTCGTTCCTCCCAGCAGTGCGCTCCCCGCCAGCATGGACGATTGCCGCAGAAAAGTTCTACGTGAGGTCAAGGGGGTCCCCTCCGAGCAATATTACAAGCGCAAGAAAATACGCTGGGTGAAATAAGCGAACAACAAGTGCGGTTTCGGCTGGCTGCAAACAGCGCAGCGTGGCAGGGTTGGCCTTATTGCACCAGCTCTGCCACGCAGTTACGAAGCTTGCAACAACGATGCCTCGGGGTTCAGGGTTAATTGGCGCCGAAGCTACTCACCGTGAGATTTTACCTCACCCGAATTCGGGTCCAGAATGAGGCGCTGGTGAGAAGGTTCGCCAAATACGAACATGTTGGTCAGCGGTCCGGCCACAGCATCGTACGAGCCAAGGATTCGCTGCCCGCCAAGCCAGTTGTCTTCGATAAAACGAACTACCGAGCTCTGGTCAATCATGGTGTGATCGACGAAATTGGGACGTGCGTAGGGAGAAATGACCAGGAAGGGAATACGGGGACCGTAACCGCAGCGGCCCTGCGCATTTGGCCCGTCGATGCCAGCCAACTGGGGCAGAGCATGGCCGCAGAATCCAGGTCCGTTCAACATGTCCTGCGGGCTTTGCGACTGGTTGACGATCTGTCCGAGTTGATGGTCGTACCAGCCGTCGGAGTCATCCCAGGTGATGAGAACTGCCGTGCTCGTCCAATCGGGGCGGGCTTGCAGGAAGTTGATCACTTGGACGATGAAGTTCTGTTCATCGAGTGGAGTCGAATAACCCGCGTGGCCATCCTGATAGCCCGCTGCTTTCAGATAGCTGACAGCCGGAAAGTTGCCGGCATTGACGGCATCAAAAAAGTCATGCATGTCGTATTGGTGATTGCCGGCATCGCCGTTGTGCCCAATCATGCTGATCGAGGTAGGACGAGTGTGCTGGAGATTAGCCGTCGAGGCGTAGTACTGGAACGGCTGATGATGCGGAATATAGTCCGCCTTCGCAGTGCCGATGAACTGCGAGGCGTGCGAGCGATGGCAGCCTGTCGTTCCATTCGGATTCGTGATGGTAAGGTCGAAGCCGCCCTCAAAGAATCCCCAAGTCACACCAGCGGCGGTCAACAAATCGCCGACGTTCTGGCCGCCCATCTGCACCTGTGAACTTCCCGAACATACATCGTTAAGCGGATCGGTGTCGCTCACCAGCGTGTATCCCCCGTTACCGTCAGGAACGATTGCGTAATCGGAATTGACATTCTGAATTACGCCGTTGGTCTGGCCGGAGCTGACGTTCAGGGCGCCCGGCGTAGAGGGACCAAAGGTCGTTCCGTAGTGGTTATCGTTCATCGCATAGGACTGAGCGTAGTTCCACAGCCCGGTTACGGTATTACCGTCGTAATAGCCCATCGTCAGTCCGGTGGTACGAACGACCGGCGGACCCCAGTTTGGCGGCGGACCAGCGGTACCGACGTTCAACGGAAACAGATCCATTACTCCGCCGTCGAAGGCAGCTTGTTCCGGACCGTAATCATGGTCCTGATCGGCGGTGTATGCCTGCGTCCGATCCAAACGAAATGGGTTCGCGGCCCCGCTGCCGTTGGCCGGATTGAGATTCGGGTTATTGTTCAACAACGCTGGGGTAAGCCCATTCACCGAGGGGGTAAAGGGCGACGGATAGAACTTCGGTCCGTCCAGAGTGCCGTTGCGGGCGATCGGGTAGGTTCCGAAGTAGTGGTCGAAGGAAACGTTCTCCTGGAATATGACAACCAGGTGTTGAATGGGAGTTGCGGTTTCACCAGCAGCCGCCTTGGCCGGAGGCTTCGCCGGCGCGGCGTTGGCGTTCACTAGCGGTCCGAAGGTCATGACCGCCATTAACGCGGATGCCAAAAACTGACGCATAGTTCTCCTCACCCTTTCCAATCCTCAAGCATGGATTCTGAGGCTTTACTTTCATACTTGCCGGAGGTGAAGCGAAGTTGAACCGGACATTAAAAGAAAATGAACGAATGGAGAAGTTCGCGGAATTGAATATCCAGGAGCAGCAATTGAATAGTCGCGCCCACCGTCAGCTCTCCGCTGAGGTTTCTTATCAGTAAGCAATTAACATGACAGCCATGGCACGGCCAGCTTCGTTGTTGAAGGCAGGCACCATCATCGCGTTGCTTATTGCCGCCGTAGCCGTGGTGGCGCCCTTCAGCGTGCGCGGAATTGCTTGCGGCCACGATCTCGCCTTCCACATGAATGGCTGGATGGAGGTAGCCCAGCAGTGGCGCGAAGGGGTGGTGTATCCGAGGTGGGCGGCGCAGGCTAATTACGGCAGTGGCGAGCCCCGCTTCCTCTTCTATCCGCCGCTGTCGTGGATACTGGGCGCTGTACTGGGTAGCTTCGTCCCCTGGCTGTTCGTCCCGGTCGCCTTCGATATCTGCGCCATATTCCTGGCTGGCCTGGCAATGCACGCGCTGGCTCGAGAGCGGTTCGAGGAGCCGGACGCCACGCTCATATCAATAGCCTACGCGGCGAATCCCTACATGCTGCTGATGGTCTATGTCCGCAGCGCCTTCGCTGAGATGCTGGCCGCGTCACTTCTGCCCCTGATCGTGTTGTGGATCGTGCGCGATCGTCCTGCACGGCAGATGTTCGTTCCCTTAGCGGTGACGATTGCGGCGGCGTGGTTGACAAATGTTCCAGCCGCAATCCTATTGACCTACTCGGCATTGCTGTTGCTGACGGTCAGCACAATTCTGCGGCGCAATTCGCGCGTCTTCGTGTACGGAGGCAGCGCCCTGCTACTGGGTGTGGCGCTGGCATCGTTCTATATTGTGCCGGTGCTCTGCGAGAAGAACTGGATTACGCTGGGGCAAGTGCTCTCGGTCGGGTTGCGGCCGAGCGATAACTTCTTGTTTGCGCGAACCGGCGAGACCCAGCACGACCGATTCCTGGGCCGGTTGTCGTGGCTCGCGGCTGGGGAACTGGCGGTCACGGCTTTGGCAATCTTCACAACCCGGTCTTGGCGCAAGACCAATCCACAGCTTTGGTGGTCACTGCTGATTCTGGCAATAATTTCGCTGACGCTAATGCTTCCGGTTGCCAGCTTGGCTTACCGCCTGATGCCGGACTTACGTTTCATCCAGTTCCCATGGCGCTGGTTGCTGATCCTAAGTGCCGCGTATGCGGTCTTCGTGGTCGCCGCCGTACCGCAATTCCGCGGAAAAACGTGGCTCTATGCCGTACTCTTGGCGGGATTGATCGCCAGCTGCAATCTGGCCCTCCAGCCCCACTGCGATCCCGCCGACACCCCTTTCATGATTTCGAACGTCTACCACACTGGCTATGGCTATATGGGGACAGATGAATACGTTCCCGCCGGTGGCGACAACTACGAGATCAAGCCGGATTTTCCCCAGTTTCGCTTGCGTGGCGAAGCTGAAGGTGCACTTCCCTCAGCAGCACACGGAAAGGTTTCGCACTGGAGCACTTATCGAAAACAGCTGACGGTTCAGTCGCCGGAACCAGTCGAAGTGGTGCTGCGGCTCATGAACTATCCGGCGTGGCGGGTAACGGTGAACGACAGAGCAGTTACTCCGCACTCTGACGATCTCACCGGCCGTATGGTGATTGCCCTCCCCGCGGGCCATAGCGAGGTGAATGTTCAATTGGTACGCACGCCCGACCTGTGGCTGGGCGATGTCGTAAGCTTAGCCTCGCTGATCATTCTCGGCAGATTCTGGTACGTTGAACAGACGAGGAGAAAGCAATGAAGCGGGTTGTGGTGGCCACATCGAATCCCGGCAAAATACGCGATCTGGTGGGAGCGGCACTCGCTCACCACATCCAGATCGAGGCGTTGCCCGGCTTCGCCTCGCTGCCAACCGTGATCGAGGACGGTGCGACGTTTGAGGCCAACGCTCGCAAGAAAGCCGAACACTATAGCAAGTATGCCGAAGGCAAGTTGGTCATTGCCGATGATTCTGGGTTGGAAGTAGACGCTCTGGGTGGGGCGCCGGGAGTGCATTCCGCGCGCTATGCCGCCGCCGAAAACAATCATCCCGTCGACTTGGGGAACTCCGATGACGAAGCCAATAACGCGCGTCTGCTGCGCGAATTGCACGAGGTGCCCGAAGAGTTTCGTGCCGGGCGCTTCGTCTGCGTGATTGCTGCCGCCCGCAACGGCCATACCCTCGCAACGTTCCACGGTAAAGCCGAAGGCATTGTTTTGCGTGCGCCTCGAGGAACGAATGGCTTTGGTTACGATCCGCTGTTTTACTTCCCGGAAATTGGCCGGAGCTTCGCGGAACTGTCGGCGGAACAAAAGGCGGGTTACAGCCATCGCGGGGCTGCATTCCGGGCCTTCCTCAAGTGGGAGGACGAGAGCAAAGATCGCCATCCACATAAAGGTGAGTGAAGCGGGACGGAGGTCCAAATCGCCCTCCGCTCATTCAGGTTCTACAATGATCGATTCGTCCTCATGCCTAACTTCCATTCAATGCGAAGCCTGCCGCGAATCTTTCTGGCCCTGCTATCGCTGACCACGTTCGCTTTCGCGCAATCGGTTTATCAGGCCATTGTGGGCAACGCGGAGTTCGTGGTTCTCAACCAGATTACGCACTCAGACTTGCTGCTTATCATTTTGTGCTTCAATCTTTTACCGGCCCTGGCGCTGGCGTTGTTGTGGTTAGGGGTCGAGAAATTTTCGCCAAGCGCGGCCGATAAACTCCTCAGCGCCGCATTTTTGTTGCTCGCTACGCCTTTCTTGATGGAGCTGCACAAGCGATACCTGTCGCCCGTGCTGCGCTTCCATCACAACAGTGTGCTGCTGGTGATCCCGCTGGCTATCGTGGCGTTTCTGGCGTTCAGGTATCGCGCCGAGTTCGAGCGCTTCCTGCTGGTACTCTCGCCGGTGATCATCATCTTCCCAGCGCTGTTTTTGTGGCAAGCCTGGCACGAAGTCTCACCCACAGTTGCCCTGCCGGCCGAGGCAATTGCCAATTTCGCTACCGCCAATATCGGCCAGCCTCATTTGCCAGTCTTCATCCTGCTGTTAGATGAATTTACCCGCCCGGCTTTGCTCGACGCCAACGGCAACATCGATGCTGCTCGGTTTCCGCACTTTGCGGAATTAGCGCGGCATAGTACCTGGTTCAACAATGCCACTGCCAACGCCGAGTACACCACGCGCTCGATTCCCGTCATCGTGACTGGAAATTTTCCCCGCGGCAGTGACGCCTCCGACGCCGCCTATCCCGACAACCTGTTTCGCCTGCTGGCGTCGGGGTATGACATCACGATTCACGAAGAAGTGACGCGGTTTTGCGTTGCTTCGGAGTATCGCTGTCCCGATGCTTCGCGGGTGGAGCAGCGCGGCCACCTGCTGAAGGCAGTGGCTAAGCTTTATCTGTTGCGGGCAGCGCCGGAGGCAGTAGTAATCGGGATACAAGCTGACGACCTGCGCCAGGAGCAGCAGCGCTTTGGCGAGTTTCTCGACGAGATAGGCGCTCCGTCGAGCGGCAAGCCGCCGCTGCAGTTCATGCACCTCGAACTGCCCCACGCTCCCTACATGTTGATGCCGGATGGCACGATTCACCAAGAATCTCCTAGCGGATTTGATCCTCGATTCGCCGGCAATACGGCTTTGCTCGGGCGGCTGCGTAACGATTATCTGGAGCAGATCGAGTTTGTCGATAGCGAGTTGGGCAAGTTTCTCGACCGACTGAAGCAGTCGGGAATCTACGACAGGTCGCTGATCATCGTGACCTCGGACCACGGCGTCAGTTGGAAGCCAGAGGCTCCCGGACGCACTTTAACCAACGCCAACGCCGATATGATCTTACCCGTGCCCCTGTTTATCAAGCTGCCCGGACAAAGAGAAGGGCGCGTTTCCAGCCAAGATGCGCAGTTGATCGACCTGGTACCGACCATTGCCGCTGTCGCCGGCATCAGAGTTCCCTGGCAGGTAGCTGGTCACGATCTGTTCGCCACTGACCCTGCTCCCCGGGAGAAGGTCATGATCGACTCCAGTGACAAGCGATTTGCTTATCCGCCTGACTTCGCGGCCACAACAGCCAGCCGGCCGTAGGCAGGATGCCGATGTATTTCATTTAGAAAAACTACCGTCGGCAGCGAAACCACTTCTCAAGCGGAAAACTGCGATACGATGAGCAAGCGCGCAGCATCGCGCGCCCGTGATATGAATGGCAGCCCAGAGATTCTTCGAATAGCGATTGGTGAGCGATTTCTGGTGATCGCCGGCCCGGGCGACATTACCCGTGAGCAGACAGATGCTATCGTAAATGCTGCCAATTCCTCGCTTCTGGGCGGAGGCGGCGTAGACGGCGCCATCCATCGAGCAGGTGGTCCGGCCATTCTGGAAGCATGCAGGCAGATTGTGGAACGCATCGGACGGCTTCCCGCAGGACAAGCCGTTGCGACTTCCGCCGGCAGGCTGACCGCGCGCTATGTGATCCACACAGTCGGCCCGTTCTGGAGCGGTGGCAAGCGCGACGAACCTGGGACACTGGCAAGCTGCCATCGCGAATCCATTCGTATTGCCGACGAGTTGCATCTGGCGTCGATCGCTTTTCCGGCGATCTCGACCGGGGCTTACCGCTATCCGGTGGAGCAGGCGGCGCAAATTGCGGTGAGCAGCGCGGCCGCCGCGTTGGAGCAGGCGACGCACGTTCACGAAGTGCGCTTCGTCCTCTTCGACTTGCGAACACTGGAACACTACGCCCAGGCGGCCCGGGCGCTCGACAAGCCCGTGATGTAGCCGGTGCAAAGCGGTATCCTAGTGGAATCGCGATCCGGAGTGAGATTCCTTGACCGACCGTCTTTACTACACCGATTCCTTCCTGCATGAGTTTGAGGCACGAGTGCTGTCTGTTGCCGGCGAAGCGGGCAGGGTTGCGATAACGCTCGACCGCTCAGCTTTTTATCCTACCAGCGGCGGTCAGGTATTCGACACCGGATGGCTGGAAGTCGCGCCAATCCCGACGGCGGCCCGCGTCTCCGAGTGAGTGAGGTTGCTGAGGACGAGAAGACCGGCGAGGTGCTCCACGTCGTCGAGGTCGACGCGTCTGCTCTGCAGCCTGGCGCGGAGGTACGCAGGCCTGATCGACGCCGAGCGCCGACGGGATCACATGCAGCAGCACTCGGGGCAGCACGTGCTCTCGGCAGCCTTCGAGAAGCTATACGGCTTGGCCACCGTCTCCTTCCACATGGGCGAGGAGAGCTGCACTATCGATTTGGCGGCGGATTCGGTCAGCGCGAAACAATTGCGGGCAGCGGAGAGGCTGGCCAACGAAGTGATCGCCGAGGATCGGCCGGTTGAGATTCGCTTTGCCACCCCCGAGGAAGCGCGCTCCATGGGCGTGCGCAAGATTCCTCCCGTCGAGCGCGAGAAGCTGCGGCTCATCGATATTCGCGATTTCGACTTGAACGCCTGCGGCGGAACCCACGTGCGCAGCACCGGGCAGATCGGCGGCATCCTGCTGCGAAAGACGGAGAAGGTGAAGCAGGGCGTGCGGGTTGAATTTGTCTGCGGCTTGCGCGCGGTGGCCACTGCGCGGCACGACTTCGAAACCTTGACCGAAGCGGCCGCACTATTTTCGACGCACATCTGGGAGGTCCCGCAGCAGATTCGCAAGTGGCAAGACGAGAGTCAAGGCAGCGCAAAAAGCGCAGCATCGTTTGCTGGAGGAAGTCGCCGAGTTGCAGGCCGAACGGATGCTGCAACAGGCAGAGCCACGACGCGACTACAAGCTGGTGATGCAGTATTTCGCCGAACGCGATCTCGGCTTCATCAAGATGCTGGCCCAGAAGCTGACGAAGGCAGCCGGGAGTGGTGGCGCTGCTGTCTTGTGGAGGGGCGCAGCCGTCGCTGGTCTTCGCGCAGACGCCGGGCTTGGCGAACGACATGGGCGCGCTGATGAAGCAGACAGTGCAGTCGCTAGGTACGCGCGGAGGCGGCAATCGTGACATGGCGCAAGGCGGCGCGCCTGATGCGGAAAGGGCGGAATCGGCGCTGAGTAAAGCCGCCGGTGGATTAGAGTAACGGAATGGCGGCTCATTGAAGCCGATCGACGAGGGCAACTCGGCTTCTTGGATTCGTCTATCGGCGTGGTGCGAGAGCGTGCCGCCGGCTGAAGCCGGCTCCGAAATATTGGGGGCTCAAGCGGACCTAAAGGTCCGCTCTTCTACCGGAACTCACAATTAGAAACCGGCAACGCACTGGTGACAGCTGGCCGCTGACAACTGGCAACTGACTTTGGACCAACGTCTCATTCTCGTAACCTTGCTGATCCGCCTCGGCGTGGCCGCGGCGATTAGCAGCGTGCTGGTACGGGCGCGGCGCTTTCGGGTGTTGCTATTCCGCGAGGAGCGTAACCTCCCGCGAGAAGCTAGAAATCGTGTTGATCGTCGGTACGCCCATCGCGTTGGGGGTGCTGGTGCGCGGCTGGGTGCACAACTTCCTGGCTGCTGATATTGCTTTCGTCGGCGCGATCCTGATTGGCGTGATTGCCGGGCGCCTGGCCGGCACTCTGGGCGGCGTCCTGGTCTCGTTGCCGGCGCTGCTTCTGGGCGAGTGGCTCACCGTGCCGATGTACGTGCTGGCTGGCTTCGCGGCGGGGATGCTGCGTCATATTGCGCCCGAACGCGAAGCTATCTGGTCGTTCTCGCCGCTTTTCGACCTCAGCATCTATCACTGGATCCGGCGCAGCATTCGCAAGTCGTTCATCGACTGGCAGACCTCATTTTTCTTCCTCATCATCGTTCTCGAATTTATTCACATCCAGCTGCATCGCGCCTTTCCGCGCCGCATCTTCGCGCTGGATTCGCCCGGACTGGTGGGTGAAGCTGGCCATTTACGCGGGTACGGTGATGGCGGTCGCCATTGCGCTCAAGGTGCTGAACAATGTTCGCATCGAGATGAAGCTGGAGCAGCAGGAGCGGCTTCTGTTGCAGGCTCGCATGGAAGCGCTGCAGAGCCAGATCAATCCGCACTTCCTGTTCAATACCCTGAACTCGATCTCGTCGCTGGTGCGGCGCGATCCTGATTCTGCGCGCGAGATGATCGTGAAGCTGGGAAACATTCTGCGGCGCCTCCTCCGCAAGGGGGATTCGTTCGTTCCCCTGCGCGAGGAGTTCGAGTTTCTCGACGACTATCTCGACATCGAAGTGGCGCGTTTCGGCCGCGACAAGCTGAAGGTAGTTAAGGAACTGGAGCCCACGTCGCTGGACCATCTGGTGCCCAGCATGATCCTGCAACCTTTGGTAGAGAACGCCGTCAAGCACGGCTTCGCGGCAAAGGTTGAGGGGGGCAGCATTTACCTGCGCAGCCGCAATGCCGATCATCGGCTGGTGATCGAAGTTGAGGACGACGGCGTGGGGATGCCGCAGGACGGCACCAGTGCCTCATCCGGCACCGGCATCGGGATGCTGAATGTTACCGAGCGCCTGCAGGTAGTTTATGGCGACGCGGCGGAGATCACTTTCGAGAGCCAGCCGAACCGCGGTACGCTGGTGCGGCTGGTGCTGCCCGTGCTCCAGGCCGAGGAAATGGGCGGCTCAGTGGTGGGAGCGATTTACGAAGAGCGTTCCAGGACTTCGCGATAGTATCTTTCGTACATGGGAATAATCTTGCTGGCGCAAAAGCGCGCCTGAGCGCTGGCCCGGGCCTGCTCACCCATCTGTTTCAGCTTGGCGTCGTTCGACAAAATCTCAAGCGCATCGTTGGCCATCGTGTCCACGTCGCCCACGTTTGCCAGGAAGCCGGTCTTTCCATGTTCGATCACTTCCGGCACGCCACCCTCGTTGGTAGCGATGGGCACTACTTCGCAGGCCATGGCTTCCAGCGCAGCCAGTCCAAACGATTCCAGTTGGCTGGGTAGCAGCATTACGTCGGCGACGCCGAGCTTCTCGTGAATTCGGTCCTGCTTGCCCAGAAAATCGACTTTCTTATGGATACCCTTTTTCACCGCCAGCCATTCGGCGCTGGAGCGTTCCGGGCCATCGCCGATCATCAATAGCCGTGCCGGAATCTTTTTTTGCACGCGATCAAAGATCTCAATGACGTCGGGAATGCGCTTTACCGGACGGAAATTGGAGAGGTGCACCAAAATCTTCTCGTCGGGCTGAGCGTATTGCGAGCGTCGCTGCACCACCTGGGGCGTGCGCTCGTACAGGTCGCAATTCACGAAGTTGGGAATCACCTCGATCGGCTTCTTGACATTGAAGACGTCGACGGTTTGCTGCTTCAAGTAATTCGAAATCGAAGTGACACCATCGCTCTGATCGATGGAAAAGCGAGTGATCGGCAAATACGAAGGATCGGCGCCGACCAGCGTGATGTCGGTGCCATGCAGAGTGGTGACATAAGGCAGGCGGCGGCTATTGCGGGCGTGGTCGCAACACAACATCTGCCGCGCCAACATCGCGCTCACCGAATGCGGGATGGCGTAATGCACGTGCAGCAGGTCAAGTTCGTAAATCTCGGCAACCTCGGCCATGCGCGTCGCCAGCGCCAGATCGTAGGGGGGATATTCGAACAGCGGATAACGCGATACTTCCACTTCGTGATAGTGAATGTTGGGTAGCGGCTCGGTCAGGCGGATGGGTTGCGAATAGGAAATGAAGTGAACCTGGTGGCCGCGCTGCGCCAGCTCCAGGCCCAACTCGGTGGCCACCACGCCACTGCCGCCGTAAGTGGGGTAACACGTAATCCCAATCTTCATGACAGATAGCTCACCGATTGGATGGATTTGCTGCGGCACGGATTCAGCAGCGTGTCTCAGACTAACAGCAGTTCAGAGAAGAAACGGGCAATGCTCGGCACGGCTAGCGAGAGCCTGCGAGAATTTGGCACGGAGCGTGGCGCTTTTAGACCCCCGCACTTGTCTTACAAGTAAGACAATCCTACAAGTAGGACAAACCTATTTGTAAGACAGGTGATGACACGAGTATTTCAATAACCCGGCCTCGCCAAACCGGGGATGGCCGTTTCTGGGCAGCCGCAACTTTAGCTGGCGTAAAGGCCAGCGCTTTAGCAGGGAAGAACTTTGATGGTATTTCCGAAAAGGTTCTAGTACTTCCGCATGTGGATTTCGGTGCCGTTACGTTCGAACCTCACCTCATCCATCAGCTGGTTAATCAGGTAGATACCGCGGCCGTGGTTGGAATAGACGTTCTCGCCATTGCAGGGATCGGGGATCGCGAAAGGATCGAAGCCAGCGCCTGGGTCGCGTACGACAATGAGCATGCCACGCTCCTCATCGCAACCTACGCAGCACTGAACTTTCTTGGTGGGATCGTTCTTGCAGCCATGGACGATAGCGTTGGCCAGAGCTTCGCGGAGGGCAGTTTCGATCTCAAATTCTTTCCCGGCTGCGCATTCCAAACGGCGCGCCATCTCCATAATGCCTTCCACCACGGGACTGATGGCCGTGGGATCGGCGTTGAGCGTGACCTCAATGCGTATCATCAGTTTGGAGCGATCGAATTCTACCGTGGGAAGGCCCGGATGCATGGCAAAATTCCCCACTCAAGTCCTCGCGTGCGCTTACTCTTACAGAAAAGCGCCAAAGGGTCAAGTCAGAAAGCAAAAAGTGACTCTAATGTATACCCTTTTAGTGCCGGGCAGCACTTCCAGTGGACGAAAAGCTTGAGGGAAAGGCCAACCGAAGCCGCAGAGTTCCGGCAAGAACGAGACTCATTCGCGTTCCCCGGTGAAGTGTCTAGAATCGTTTATAGTTTGCGATTTCCTGTAAGCTTGTAACGACTTGCCTGCTCGCGCTCACAGCGGCCGACGATTCCCGCAATCATGAAAAGAACTCTACACATTGTTCTTATGCTCTTCCTGGCCTTGTCCGTGCCTGTAGCGGTTGCTGTCGAACAAGTCACGATTGCCGCCGCCGCCGACCTGAACTACGCCCTGAAAGACCTGGCCACAAGGTTCGAGCACAATACTGGGAACAAGGTGACACTGTCCTTTGGCGCGTCGGGAAGCTTCTACTCGCAGATCCAAAGCGGCGCACCCTATGATCTGTTCTTTTCCGCGGACATGGACTATCCGAGAAAACTTGCGGCAGCGGGTCTGGTTGAGAACGCGTCGTTGCGCGTGTACGGGGTTGGCCATCTGGTACTCTGGGTGCCGAAAAGTTCCACCCTGGACCCCGGGAAGCTAAAGATGGATCTGCTGCTGCAACCTTCGGTGCGGCAAATCGCCATCGCCAATCCGCAACACGCACCCTATGGCCGGGCAGCGATGGCGGCGCTGGATCACTTTGGGTTGAAGGACAAAGTCGCCAACAAACTGGTGCTTGGGCGAAAACATCAGCCAGGCGGCCCAGTTCGTGCAATCGGGCAATGCGCAGGCGGGTCTGATCGCCCTCTCGCTGGCTATGTCTCCCGCCATGAGAGACGCTGGTAAGTACTGGGAGCTACCGGCCGACGCCTACCCGGAAATGCAGCAAGGCGTCGGCGATTCTGTCTTCCTCGAAGACACAAACAGGCGGCGCAGGCTTTCATCGATTACATTACTTCGCTCAGAGGGCGATGGCAGTGCTGCGAGCAGTACGGTTTCCGCGTCCCGCCACGCCCATGATCCTGCAGGCACTCACTCTGACGTTGCGGTTGGCGGTCACCGTGTCGGTCATCCTGCTGATGCGTCGGCATCCCGCTTGCCTACTGGCTGGCCTTTTCCCGCAGGCGCTGGAAGTTTCTGGTCGAAGCGGTGGTCTCGTTGCCGATCGTGTTGCCGCCGACCGTGCTCGGGTTCTATGTTCTGGTCGCGATTGGGCCGCTCAGCCCGGTCGGGCGCTGGTATCAGTCGATAGCCGGACATGGCTTGGCGTTCACCTTTGAGGGATTGGTGGTCGGCTCGGTACTTTACAGCCTGCCGTTTGCGGTGCAGCCGATGGCGACTTCGTTCGCGTCGATCGATCGCAAACTGCTGGACGCCTCGGCACTGCTGGGCGCCTCGCGCTGGCGCACGTTTTGCCGCATCGTGTTGCCGCTGGGATTGCCGGGCGTGCTCACCGGGTTCGTGCTGAGCTTCGCGCACACGCTGGGCGAGTTCGGCGTGGTGCTGATGATCGGCGGCAACATTCCGGGCGCGACCCGCACGATTTCCATCCTGATCTACGACCAGGTGCAGGCGCTGGATTACGCTGCCGCCAATCGCACCGCCCTGCTGCTGCTGGTGCTGTGCTTCGCGTTGCTGGCAATTCTTTATGGCTTGCGCCGGCGCGAAGCCTGGAACGTGTGGGGTTGGCGATGAGCGGCCCCGCGCCAGATGCCATGGGCGAACAGCTGAGCGTCCGCATTCGGAAGAGCTTTTCCGGCGAGCGCGGCTCGTCATTCTTGCTTGAGGTAGAGTTCGTCGCTGCCAAGGGGTTCACGATTCTGTTTGGCGCGTCGGGAGCCGGAAAGACGACCCTGCTCGACTGCATCGCCGGGCTGCAAGCTCCTGAAACAGGCCGGATTGCCATCGGGGAGACCGTGCTCTTCGATTCCACCGCGCGGGTGAATGTTCCGCCCAACCGTCGCTCTGTTGGCTATCTTCTGCAATCCCTGGCCCTGTTTCCGCACATGACGGTTGCAAGAGAACGTGCAGTATGGACTGGCGGCCTTGGATGCGGCTGAGCGCGAAACCCGCTGCCGAGAAATCCTGCAGTCGTTTCGGATCGCAGGTCTCGCCCGACGGCGCCCGGACGAAATTTCCGGCGGCGAACGCCAGCGCGTCGCCCTGGCGCGAACCTTGGTGACGCGGCCCCGCGTTCTGTTGCTCGATGAGCCGCTGACCGCGCTCGACGCGGTGACCCGCGCGCAGATCCTGGACGACTTGCGATCCTGGAACACACAGCGTGGGATACCCATCCTCTACGTTACTCACCAACGTCCGGAGGTTTTCGCACTGGGCGAAACGTCATCGTGTTGGACGCAGGACGCATCGTCGCTCGCGGCTCGCCGCATGAGGTCTTGCACCGTCCGCAATCGGAGACTGTGGCCCAGTTGGCAGGGTTCGAGAACATTTTCGATTGTTCTTTCGTGGCGTCGCACCCGGAGCAGGGAACCATGACCTGCCGCCTGGCAGACTCCACACTTGACCTGGAGGTGCCTCTGTCGCGCGTCGACACTACCCAGCCGCTTGCGAGTAGGAATTCGCGCTGGCGACATTCTGCTGGCTTTGTCGCCGCCCCCAGGACTGAGCGCCCGTAATGTTTTCCCAGGAGTCGTTACCGCGTTGCAACAGCGCGATGTGACCGTGATCGCTCAGGTAAATTGTGGCGTGGAGTTTGAGGTGCATATCACGCCCGCTGCACGCGATGCGCTCAGACTGCAGCTCGGAGGAAAGATTTGGCTGGTGGTAAAGACCTACTCGTGCCAGGTATTGCAAGGCAGTAGCTAGGGTCGGAACTGCCATCCTAACCACTGGCCACAATCCACCACCCAAGTTCGTTCCTCACATCGCCGAGTGATCCTGCTCACTGCTTCCCGGTACATAAAGTTCATACTGGAGACATTGGCGGCTGCCCTCAGCCCGGCGTGAACATCACGCGCGTGAGCGTCTTATCGTGGCCTTTGTCCTGACAACGAACGCCCTGGTAGCGCAGGTCGACAGCCGTCAAATCGGAGGTGTGAACTATGCCGACCGTCATTGAACCCAAAACCAACCAAGAATCCAAGCCGCAACTGGTTCCTCCGGTGTCGAACGAGCCCGAGCTTTTCGCCGCCGAAATCGCGATGGAGAAACAGACCAACTTTTTCCCGCTGATCCTGATTGCCGGGCTGGTGCTGGTTGTCGGTGGTACCATCTACTATTTTGTAAAGGGCGCCCGCGACGTGCTGACCAGCACTGTGGCCACCACGACCATAAACCAGGTCCTCGACTCGCAAGGTCCCGCGACGATTCGTTTCACTACCGGAAGCTTGACGGCCAGCGTTAACGAGAAGCCGCAGGATCCGCACTACAAACTGCTGGCCAAGGCTGGTGTCGTGACCACCAAGCCGAAGGGCCCTACCGGCCTCAACGTGAGCTTGACCGATCCCGGAGAAAAACTGCTAAGCACGATCCAGGGTGTACAGAAGGCCAAGAACTCTGACGGTACGACCACCTATCTGGTTCCCCTGGCGACGCGTAAGCTGGTCTCGATCGACAAGATTACGATGATTAAGCCTCATCTGGCCCAAGTCGATTACAGCTGGAAATGGGCTCCCAACCGGTTAGGCAACGAGTTCGATGCTTCCGCCAGCCTGGTCAAGAGCTTCAGCACCTGGGACCGCGCCACGCTGATCAAATCTTATGGAGTTGATTTCTACAGTGCGGCGCCCGCCAAGGTCAGTCTAGTACTGACTGAGAGCGACAACGGCACCTGGAAGCCCTACACGGAGTAGTGCTTGCCGTAAGCCTCATCGCCTCCGTTGGCAAGGGAGGGGCCCTGGCCTCTCCCTTTGCCTCTGCAGAAAGCGATCTCCATCAGCAACGCACAAACCTCAGCCAGAGTAAACCAATTGCCAAGGTGACGAGCATTACCGGCACACCGATCTTCATCCCCGAGACACACGGGCTATATGGCCTTCTCCATATCCATATCCTTCCCAGCGGCAGAGCAAGTTATTTCGGCTGTTTTCCGATGTTGCTTGGTGTCCACGAACAGAACCACCGGACGCGGGCTGAGCGATTACTTTGAACGGAAGGAACCGAACACCAGGTTTGGGCATCTGTAGGTGGGCAGCCAACGAGGGTTGCTAGCCTGGCTGCGCAATAAGTTGTAGACCGGCGGATAGCGGAAGGGAAGCGGAAAGCCGCGCCGGTTGCCCATAGTTGCCCGGTAAGTCTCGTCAATTCCGCGATTTGGGAATGTGAGTGCATCTTTGGTCCAAATGTTTGCGTATCACAAACGGATGTGACTTTGGTCGTTGCCTGGGGACAGGGAAGAGTTAGAATAGGGTTGGAATTGAAAATGATTTTCAACTTCATATTCGGCCGTCGTAAAGAGCAGCGCCCCCCCCAGGGCAGCGCTCTGGCCGATCTGCAAGTAGGAGAAAGCGCTATCCTCTCCGAACTTGAATTGGCTCCTCCGGTGGCCGAACATCTGATGAATTTGGGTTTCGTTCCCGGCCTGGAAGTCAAGGTTCTACGTAGCGGCCCCGGCGGCGATCCTCGGGTCTATCGCGTGGACGGAACCGAAGTAGCCATGCGTCGCGACCTCTCCCGTCACATCCATGTAGAGCTCATTGGGGCACCTGCCTTTGGAGACTAATGCATGGGGGCATCGACGGTGAGCTGTCATGCGGTCGCCTCGCCTCGGGATCAAGCTCTCGGCACCTCTTATCGGACCATCGCGGTTGTTGGTCCGCCTAATTCCGGCAAGACCACACTCTTCAACCGACTCACGAAATTGCGTCAGAAGGTTGGTAACTTTCCCGGCGTAACGGTCGAGCATCATACCGGCTATGTGCGCGACCTCGACGGCAACGAGATCGCTCTGATCGACTTGCCGGGAGTCTACAGTCTCACTCCCAAGTCCGAAGACGAAAAGGTCGCGGTCGATGTTCTGACGGGACAGATGCCTGGCACACCGCGTCCGGATGCTGTCATTCTCGTACTGAACTCCACCAACCTGCACAGTCATCTTGTGTTGGCGGCGCGGGTGATCGCGCTTGGCATTCCCACGCTGGTGCTGTTGAACATGGCCGACGAGTTGCGTAAGCAGGGTGGCCACATCGACGTGCTTTCCCTGGCGCGCGAGCTGGGCACGCCGGTTGCGCTAGTCAGCGCCACCACGGGCGAAGGCATAGTCTCGGTGCAGAATTTTCTATCGTCGGCGACGGCCGGGCCGGAACCGCTGGAACTCCCCGTTGTAGGTAGCACGCGCGGCTATCGCGAGTGGGCGGTACGGGTGGGGACCAATGCGAAGTATCGCCGTCCCGCCGCTCCCATCTGGACGCAGCGCCTGGACGCGATTTTTTTGCACCGCATTTGGGGACCAGGCATTTTCGCTTTGGTGGTAATCGGCGTTTTTCAGACCATCTTTGCCGTGGGTCAGCCGCTCTCCAACTTGCTGCAAAAGGTCCTCGATGTCACCGGGTCGCAGTTGGGGAATCATCTGCCGGCGGGGATGTTTCAGTCGCTGCTGGTAAACGGCGTCTGGAAAGGGACAGGAGCGGTCCTGGTATTTCTCCCGCAAATTCTATTGCTGTTTCTGGTGATCGGAATTTTGGAGGACTCGGGCTACCTTTCGCGTGCCGCGGTGATTGCCGACAAAACCATGTCGCGCGTCGGGCTGAACGGCAAGAGCTTCATTCCTTTGCTGTCGGCTTATGCCTGCGCCGTACCGGCAATCATGGCGACGCGTACCATCGAGAACAAGCGCGACCGCATGGCAACCATCCTGGTTGCCCCATTCATGACATGCTCTGCCAGGCTGCCGGTCTACACCATGGTGATCGCGGCGTTCCTGCCGAACCATCCGGTGCTGGGAGTCTTTCTCGGCACCCGGGCGCTGGCCATGCTGGGGCTGTATGTGCTCGGCTTCCTGATGGCGATAGTGACTGCCCGCCTCCTGAAATCTACCATTCTGAGAAGCAAGGATGCGCCTTTCATTCTGGAAATGCCGCCCTATCGCTGGCCCACGCTGTCTTCTTTGGCACTGCGCCTGGTCGATCGCGGCAAAGCTTTCCTGTATCGCGCGGGCACGGTGATCATGTTGGTTTCGCTGCTGCTTTGGGCAGCCACCAACTTTCCCATGCACCATGGCGAGCCGCCCGCAGTGCAGGACAGCATAGTCGCAAAATTAGGACACTCCATCGAACCCATTATCCGGCCGCTTGGTTTTGACTGGAAGATCGGTGTCGGACTGATCACTTCGATGGCTGCGCGCGAGGTAATTATTTCTACGCTCGGCACCTTGCACGGCGTCGACCCCGAAGGCCACGCCACGGACCTACAGGCCGCGCTGCGACACGAACTGACGCCGGCAGGGGCAGTCGCGCTGCTGGTGTTCTTCGCTTTTGCGATGCAGTGCATGTCGACGCTGGCGGTCGTGCGCCGCGAGACCAATGGCTGGAAGTGGCCGATCCTGCAATTCTCTTACATGACCGTGGTGGCCTACCTGGCTGCATTCGCGGCGTACAACATTGTCGGCCGCCTCGTCCACTGAGGGGATTACGCGACTGCAAGCTCCTTTCTAATGAAGCTGCGAAACCAGATCCTTCACCAGTTTTGGCAATACCTCGCCCGCCTTTCCTAGCACTACCTCGTCGAAGAATGGACGGTTGGCAGGCTCCTCCGGGCCAATGTAAATGGCTCGGGCGCGATTGATTCGTGCCATGCGCACGAAACTGGCCGCTGGTTCGACCACTCCCGAGGTCCCCACCGTAAGCAGCACGGTACAGATACGCAGTTGTTCGAAGATACGGTCCATAGAGAATGGTACTTCTCCGAACCAGCAAATATGCGGCCGCAGCAGCGCTCCACACTCCGGGCAAGTGGGTATTTCCGCTCGCGACAGATAGGCTCGATCGTCCTCAAAGGGTTTGGCGCGGCAGGTCGGGCGTGAGCAGCGGGTCTGCATCAGCCGTCCGTGCATATGTACAACTCGTTGCGAGCCAGCCTGTTCGTGCAACGAGTCGACGTTCTGGGTACACAGGAAGAAACGCTCGTCCAAATTGCGCTCTAGGTCGGCCAACGCAAAGTGCGCTGGATTCGCCGACACAGCTGCGTGCCGCTTGCGGCGTTCGGAGTAAAACTGCCACACCAGCCCTGGATTAGCCCGAAACGCTTCCGGGGTGGCTACATCCTGCACGCGGTGGCCGCGCCAAAGTCCGTCCGCGCCGCGAAATGTGGGAAGTCCGCTTTCGGCGCTGATTCCCGCGCCCGTGAGCACAAACACCCGGTCCTGCACCGAAAGGGGCTTGATCATGGAATCGGCTATGCGAGCGGCTGCGACTGTTTTATGCGAGTATCTCTATCCGCGCCGCTGTCCTCTGGAATACTCCGACACTATATACTGAATGGTTCGGTTACCGCCGATGGTGCAGCCATGACGGTGGCCGCATCCCTCCAGTCGGTAGGGAATCTATAAATACTAGCGCCATTGAGCAGAGGCCGGGCTCGCCGAGCAGGGGAGCCACGGCACGGGAGCCACTTATCCTTGTCCACTGTAATGATGAACGTTGACAGCGAGAAGCTGGAACGGGTCATGGACGCGTTCCGCCGCTGGGGTTACCTGCAAGCCAATCTTGACCCACTAGGGCATTTCGCCCCCCTGCCTCATCCTGAGCTGGACAGTTCCGGCGACGCGGCTGATGCCGCCCGGCGCATTTATAGCGGCAGCATCGGGGTAGAGTTCATGCACATCCCTGACCTGGAGCGTCGGCAGTGGATCCAGGAGCGAATGGAATCGGAGCAGCAGGAGCCGGTCGACCGTACTCGCATTCTCGATCAACTGGTGCGCGCCGATGTGTTCGAGCAGACCATTCACTCGCGTTACATCGGAACCAAGCGCTATTCGTTGGAAGGCAACACTGCCTTAATTCCACTGCTGGACGAAATCCTCAATTCCGCCTCGGAAAGAGGCGCGGAACAGGCTGTGCTGGCGATGAGCCATCGTGGGCGCCTGAACGTCATCATCAACATTGTGAGCCGTCCGGCGGCGGAAATCTTTGCCGGGTTTGAAGACGTCGATCCTCGCAGTGTACTCGGTGGTGGCGACGTGAAGTACCACATCGGCGCAACCGGGGTTTACACCGGAACCAGCGGACGGCCAGTGCGCATTCACATGGTTTCCAATCCCAGCCATCTCGAAGCGGTTGATCCCGTGGCGCTGGGCCGGGCACGAGCCAAACAAACGCGCCTGGGACGTGACGGAAAAGTTAAGGTGCTGCCGGTTCTCATGCACGGCGACTCCGCTTTTGCCGGACAGGGAATCACTGCCGAGACTCTCAACCTGGCCAACCTGCGCGGCTATAACGTTGGTGGAACCGTGCATGTCATCGTCAATAATCTGATCGGCTTTACTACCAATCCCAGCGACGCCTATTCCAGCCGTTTCTCCTCCGACCTCGCCAAGCGGCTGCCCATCCCCATTTTCCACGTCAACGGTGAAGATGCGGATGCGGTGGTGCGGGCCGGCCGCATGGCGCTGGACTATCGCTACGAGTTTGAGACGGACGTCGTGGTCGATCTCATCGGCTTCCGGCGGCATGGTCACTCGGAAGTCGACGACCCCACCATTACCCAGCCGATTTTGTATCGCAAGATCAAAGACCATCCGGTGCTCTACCAGATCTACGCCAAGAACGTAGGCCTCGACGCGCAACCGTATGTGGAGAAGTTCCAGGCGGAGCTCGATGCCGCGGAAAAGGCCGGCAAGAGCATGGTCAAAAAACCGCCGATGCGGCAGCTGCCCAGCTATTGGGCGCCGTTTCACGGTGGGCCGTACAAGGCTGAATACGAAGTTGATACCGGTCTGTCGGCAGCTCGCCTGCGGGAGATCACCGACGGCCTGGTGAAATATCCCGAAGACTTTCACATTCATCCTAAAGTGCAGAAGCTGCTGGAGCAGCGCCGCGAAATGGGCTACGGCAAGCGTCCGCTGGATTTTGGAATGGCTGAGGCACTGGCCCTGGGAGCGCTGGCGCTGGAAGGCGTGCCTATCCGGTTCAGCGGACAGGACACTCGGCGCGGCACGTTCAATCAGCGGCATTCGGTGCTGATCGACATTGTCGACGAGAAAGAGTACGTGCCGCTGTGCCATCTTGCTCCGGGACAGGCACGAGTCGAGATCTACAACTCCGAATTATCGGAAGCCGCCGTGATGGGCTTTGAGTACGGTTTTGCCCGCGATTATCCGGAAGCGCTGGTGGCCTGGGAAGCGCAGTTCGGCGACTTTGCCAATGGCGCGCAGATCATCATCGATCAATTTATCGTTGCTGGTGAAGACAAGTGGGATTTGCTGACTGGACTGGTGCTGCTGTTGCCGCATGGTCACGAAGGCCAGGGGCCGGAACACTCCAGCGGACGCATAGAGCGCTATCTGCAACTGTGCGCCCGCGATAATATGCAGGTCTGCCAGCCCTCAACGGCTGCACAGTATTTCCATCTGCTGCGCCGGCAAGTGTTGCGCAAGTGGCGCAAGCCGCTGATCTGTTTCACGCCGAAGAGCATGTTACGTCATCCCGAGGCGCTCTCGCCGATCACCGAGCTGGAGCGGCCGCGATTCTTGAACGTGATTCCGGATGAGTCGGCGCTCGAGGCCAAGCGCGTGTTGTTGTGCACCGGCAAGATTGGCCAGGAGCTGCGCGTTGAACGCCGCAAGCAGAAGATGGCTGGCCCGGCCATCGTTTCGCTGGAGCAGTTGTATCCCTTCCCGGAGGCTGAGCTCACCGATATTCTCGGCCGTTACAAGAACGCCACGGAATTTATCTGGGTGCAGGAAGAGCCGGCCAACATGGGAGCTCTTTCGTTCGTTGCCCCACGGCTAAAGAAAATCCTGGGCTCGAAAATGCGAAGCATCAAGCGCACCGCGAACTCTACTCCGGCAACCGGCTCCGCTAAGGCGCACGAGTTGGAGCAGAAGACGCTGATCACGATGGCTCTGGGCAAGGGAGAATAAAACCCCGCTACAACTCCACCGCTGCGATGGTGCGGCCAGAAGCAAAGCCTTAGACTGTCAGCACCACCTTGCCGAACATTTCGCTTCTGGCGAGGTACTCATGTGCGGCGCGCGTATCGCTCAGCGCGAAGGTGCGGTCCACTACCGGCTTCAGCTTGCCAGCAAAGACGTGCTTCAGCACCTCGTGCAGTTCACCCATCTCGCCCATGTACGATCCCAGCAGCGAAATCTGTTTTGCGAATAGCACGCGCAAATCGAGACTCGCCTCGTAGCCGGTGGTTGCGCCACAGGTCACTAGAGTGCCGCCGGGTTTGAGGGATCGCACGCTATCGGGCCATGTCGCCACTCCGACATGCTCGAAGACGATGTCCACTCCGCGCTTATTGGTGATGCGTCTCACCTCATCGGCAATCTTCTGCTTGTAGTGATCGATGGTGTGATCGGCTCCAAGTTCTCGGGCCTTGGCCAGCTTGCGCTCGTCACCTGCTGTCGTGATAACTTCCGCGCCCAGCATCTTGGAAATCTGGATCGCAGCCGATCCGACGCCGGAGCCCGCGCCCAGCACCAGCACCGTCTGTCCCGCACGCAGGTGGGCCCGGCCCAGCAGCATGTGCCAGGCGGTAAGAAACACCAGCGGCACGCTGGCAGCATCCGCGAAATCCAGTGAATCAGGAATGGGGATGACGTTGACACGCGGTACCGCGATCAGCTCGCAGTTACCGCCGTCCACGGTGTTACCGAGCACAGCGAATTCCGGGCAAAAATTATGGTGGCCACTCATGCACTGCTCGCAATGATTGCAGAAGACCATCGGGGCCAGCAGCACGCGCGTGGCGGGCTTGACGTCGGTGATGTACTCGCCGGATTCGACTACCTCGCCGGCGATGTCGCTGCCCAGGATGTGCGGCAGCTTCACCCCACGCAAACCTCCGCGGACGAACAGATCAAGATGATTCAGCGCGCAGGCGCGAACCCGAACCAGCACGTGATCCTTGCGCAGCATCGGGTCAGGTGCGTCTTCACACTTGAGAACTTCTGGACCACCGAATTCATGAATACGAACCGCTAACATGGCGCTCTCCTGAATTGCCTGCAATGCGACATACATCCGAGACTCTGAGCCTACGGAAAGCATCATTCTAATTGACTGTTTTGACTTCGGTCGGGCTGACAGGAATAATCAAGTCCAGTGGATATTTACGAACAGATCGTGCAATTGCGCCGGGAAGGACGTCGCGGCGCTGTTGCCACCATTACCAACGTTCGCGGCTCGATTCCATCCTTCCAGACTGCCAAGATGCTGGTGCGCGACGATGGCACCATTGCCGGGACCATTGGCGGGGGCTGCGTGGAGGCCGAAGTCTGGCAGGCGGCGCGCGAGGTGATGGAAGAAGAGAAGCCGCGCTCACTCACCTTCAACCTCAACAACAATCCCAAGTTCGACGCTGGCCTGGTTTGCGGAGGCACGCTGGAGATATTCATCGAGCCGGTGCTGCCGCCCGCGCTACTCTACATCTTCGGCGCCGGCCACGTGGCCTATAACCTCTACAAAGTGGCGACGATCGCGGGATTTGAAGTCGTCGTTATCGACGATCGCGAGTCCTACGCCAATCGCGAGCGCTTTCCCGACGCGCGGGAGGTCATAGCCGACGACTTCGACGCTGTGACAGCGCGGCTGGGCCTATGTGAACGGGCGTACATCGTCATCGTGACCCGCGGCCACCGTGACGACATGCGCGTGCTGCGCTGGGCGGTAAACGCGAACGCGCGATACCTGGGGATGATCGGATCGCGCCGCAAGACGATCTCAATCTATAAAGAACTGGAGAGGGAAGGCATTCCGGCTGAGAAGTTTGCTAGCGTTCACGCTCCCGTGGGTTTCGAGATCGGTGCGGTCACGCCCGAGGAGATCGCGGTCGCCATTGTCGCGGAAATGATTGCTGAGCGCCGGCACACCGCGACCAGCATTGCCAGCAAGATGTATGCGTATCCCTCCAGCCATGCGTCCGGTCACGGCGAACAGGATGCGACCGAAGAAGAGCCGGCGCGGAATTCCTAGCCTCTATTCTCATCCCGTACAAGCCGCCTATTGTTTTCGATTTGTCATCCCGAGCCAAGACGAGGGATCTGCGGTGCTACGCTTGTGGTGAGTGATTACTTTTCCAGCAGCTTCTCGATGTCGGTAGCGATTCTCTCGGGAGGAGTGGTCGGCGCATAGCGTTCGATCACCTTACCCCTTTTGTCGACCAGGAACTTGGTGAAATTCCACTTGATGGAATCGCCGAGCAAGCCGCCCTTCTCGCTCTTAAGAAACGTATACAACGGATGTTCGTCATCGCCATTGACGTCTATCTTGGAGAACAGCGGGAACTCTACACCGTAATTCATCTCGCAGAACGACTTGATCTCCTCGTCCGAGCCCGGCTCCTGGTGTCCGAACTGGTCACAGGGGAAGGCCAGCAACTCGAAACCGCGCTCATTGTATTTTGCGTAGAGCTCTTGCAAGCCTTTATATTGCGGCGTGAAGCCACATTTGCTGGCAGTGTTGACGATGAGCAGAACTTTGCCTTTGTAGGCACTGAGTTTCTTTTCCTTGCCGTTGTTGAGTTTTACGGAGAAATCGTACAGGCCCATGAGCTTGCTCCTTAATACCTCCCGCCGCAGAGGCACGGAATACTTCGATATGTGAGAGATCGCAGCTTCAGTGCGAATGCGCTGGTGTTCTGCCGTCCCTACAGGACTCGGATTTTTATGGCGCCTACCAGCGCTGAAGCGCTGGGCTAAAGCTCTTTCGTCCCTTTGGGACTTCGCTTAAGGCTTGCGCCAATTAACCGTGCCCATACGACAAAGCTGATGGCTGATAGCTGACGGCTGACAGCTCGTTAGTATGCTTTCGCAATTACCACTCGCCGGTCGACCTGCTCGCCGGTGACAATGCATTTACCCGGCCCATCGTATTCGTCGACCACGGGAATGCAGCGGATCGTAGCCTTGAACTCCTTCATGCGCAGGTCGCACCGAGGATCGTCCTTCAGGTGCGCCATGACGAATTTGCCGCCGCCCTTTTCGGCGGTGACGTCTTTGAGGATCGACTCCACCTCCTCGATTGAGCTGGCCAGTACCGTGTTCGCCTTCAGGCGCTGCTTCGCCGCGTCATACATATTCTTCTGCATTTCGTCCAGAAGCGTCGGCAGCTTACCAGCAAGATCGGCCTGCGGCAGCGGCTCCTTGGTTCCCGTGTCGCGTCGTTTCAAAACGATGCTGCCCGAAGCCAGATCCCGCGGCCCGAGCTCCAGCACGATCGGCACCCCACGTCGCTCCCAATAAAAGAACTTCGCGCCGGGCGATTGTCCCTCGCGGTCATCAACCTTCGCGCCAACATCTTTCGCGATGCGGTGCGCGGCTTCCAGCACTTTTTCCCTCTCTTCATCCTTACGATAGATCGGCACCATCACGGCCTTGGTCGGCGCCAGCTTCGGCGGCAGCACCAGCCCCTTGTCATCAGAATGGCTCATGATCAGCCCGCCGATCAGGCGCGTGCTCACTCCCCAACTGGTTTGCCAGACGTAGTCGAGCTGCCCTTCCTTGCTCTGGAACTGGACGTCGAATGCCTTGCCGAAATTCTGCCCCAGGTCGTGACTGGTGCCGGCCTGCAAAGCGAAGCCGTTCTGCATCATGGCCTCGATGCTGTAGCTGTGCAGGGCGCCGGCGAACTTCTCCGACTGCGTTTTCCGGCCCTTGATCACGGGCATGGCCATGACGTTCTCGGCCACGTCGGCGTAGACGTCGAGCATGCGCAGAACTTCCTCGACCGCCTCATCGTGATTGGAGTGCGCGGTGTGACCCTCCTGCCAGAGAAATTCTGTGGTGCGCAGGAACATGCGGGTGCGCAGCTCCCAGCGAATGATGTTAGCCCACTGATTCACCAGCAGCGGCAGATCACGCCAGCTCTTGATCCACCTGGCGAAGAAGTGGCCGATGATAGTCTCCGACGTCGGCCGGATGACATACGGCTCCTCCAGTTGCTTGCCACCAGCCAGCGTGACCACGGCCAGTTCCGGCGAGAAGCCTTCGACGTGCTCGGCTTCCTTGTGCAGAAAGCTCTGCGGGATGAGCAGGGGGAAGTACATATTCTGATGGCCGGTGGCCTTGAAGCGGTCGTCGAGCTCGCGCTGCAACAGCTCCCACACAGCGTAGCCGTTGGCCTTGATGACCATGCAGCCTTTGACGATTTCGGCCGGCTCGGCCATGTCGCCTTGCAAAACAACGTCCTGATACCAGGTAGCAAAATCTTGAGCGCGGGCAGTAATGGGAGATTCAGCCATTGAATGAGTGTTTTCTTTCGTGAGATGTGATGAAGATGCTTCGAATGTCCAGATTAGCAGAATTCGCAACGCCACACTGCGATGACAGGCCTCTGCGACACCGGCCCCGCTTACAGCTCCTCTGTGAGGAACTGTGCCACACCGTTGCCAAAGCTCCAATCAGCGTCGGAATTAGTCACGATAGAAACGACCACGTCGCTCGGCTGAATGCCACAGCCATCCTTCAGCTCTCGGCAAAGGTCCCGATAGAAGGCCTGCTTCATTTCCTGGCTGCGCGGCCGGCTAATGACGGTGACGACCACGACGTTCTTCGTCCGCTCGATCCCCAGCCCGGTGTCTTGCACGACGACATGGCTTTCCGGATGTTCCTGATAAATCTGATAACGATCCCGTTCGGGTACTTTGAAGGCTGACAAAATCGCGCGGTGTGCGGCATCGAGAAGAGCTGTGATTTCTTCCTGGCTGCGGCCCGCGACGGCCTCAATTCGGATTAGCGGCATACATAACCTCGTGACTTCCTCGCAATAACAAGTGTGTCGCCCTGACGTGGCTCGATTATCAAATTTCGGTCCTTTTCGCCGCGGGAGCGGCAAGTGCGGCAAGCTCTCCAGTTTTGTATTGTCACTCGGCTGGCTTGCGTGAGTCACGGACAAATTTCCTCGGCAGGCGTGAAATTCTGGTGAGTGTCGGTGGAAGACGTTCCGGACTTCTCGCATCCGCTACGATTGGCGCCTTGAAACAGCTTGACCCTCGATATATTCCTTCCAGGCGCTCGAACAAGAGAATGCTTCCGCTGTCTCCTCTCCAGCGGTCTCCAGCGGACGGGTACAACCTTTCGCCTCCATGAAAGGAGCGTCACCATGACTCCCACTTCTCTTCGGAAATTCAAAAACCTTCCTCAACGCTTTGCACAAACCGGAGCAGTCGCGCTGTCTTTGGCGATTGCGTTTACTCTCGCCTTGGCGGCAACGTCGGCGGCGCAGGCGCAGACTTTCCAAGTCATTCACGCCTTCACCGGCGGCGCGGACGGAGGAAATCCTGAAGCCGGCTTGACCGTGGATGCTGCGGGAAATTTCTACGGAACTACGGAATTTGGCAACCAATCTGCCGGCACGGTCTTCAAGCTCATGCATTCCGGCTCTGGTTGGGTGCTGACTACGCTCTACAGCTTCCATGGAGGCGACGACGGGGCTAGTCCCTGGGGGAGGGTGGCGATCGCGAGTGGCGGAACGTTGTATGGAACCACGACCGGTGGAGGCGGAGGCAACTGCCAACCACTTGGCTGCGGCACAGTCTTTCAGCTGACTCCTCCGCCGCCTCCACCTACAACACGGGGCAGCACTGGCCCATGGACTGAAACACAGATTTATGCCTTCCAGGGGAGGGATGGAGACTTTCCTACCGACGATCTTACTTTCGACCCATCAGGGAATATCTATGGCACAACATACGCAGGCGGTGCCCAGGACTTGGGAACTGTTTATGAGGTGACACCGTGGGGAACCCTAACCGTTCTGTATTCGGCTGATCCTGAAGACTCAATACACCCGAGGGGTGGAGTTGTCTTCGATGGATTCGACAGTCTCTCCGGTAACCTCTACGGTGTTTTAACGGGAGGTACGGACCCACCGTTCTGTGCTGCCGCGGTTTTCGAGTTGTCGCCCGGTGAATCGGGTTGGACAGAACAGACGCTCGTCTGCTTCAACTACTACGAATCAGGCACCATCTACACCTATGAAAGTCCGCAAGCAGGGTTGATCATCGACCGATCCGGGAACCTTTACGGAACGGCGCAAGCGGCATTCAAACTCACCTCAACCAACGGAAATTGGAGCTTCAATGACCTACGGGTCTAGGAGGCACACCTTACGCCAAGCTGGTCATGGACAGCGCGGGAAATCTTTACGGCACAACCTCGGATGGGGGCGCCTACGGAAACGGCAACGTTTTCAAACTCACCCTGTCGAATGGTGTTTGGACGTACACCTCGCTCTACGATTTCACTGGCGGGACCGACGGGTCAACTCCGGTAAGCAACGTCGCTTTCGATGCACAGGGAAACCTTCACGGTACGACTCTTTTTGGCGGTAACGACGGATGCCCGTCCAGATGTGGTGTGATCTGGGAGATTACGCCGTAAGCGGTGCGCCTGTCGGCTGTCAGTCGCGGGTCCCGTTCCTTACCAGTTTGAGGAACTCGGCGTGGACGCGCTTGTCCTCGGATAGCTCGGGATGGAAGGTCGCCGCCATCACCTTCCCCTTGCGCACCAGTACGGGATGATCGTCGCGGCTGGCTAGCACTTCCACGTCGGGCCCAACTTTTTCGATGCGGGGAGCGCGGATGAAAACCATCTCCAGCGGCTCTCCGCCCAGGGCAGTGGCCGCCTCGACGATGGTGGAGTCGATCTGGCGGCCGTAAGCGTTGCGTCGAACCGTTATATCTATCGCGTTCAATCCGGGCTGATGAGGATTTTCGACCTCTTTCGCCAGCATGATCGCACCGGCGCAGGTGCCGAAGGTTGGCTTGGTGCGGACGAAATCGCTCACCTTCTGGAACGTCTCCGGACCAAGAAGCTTCAGGAACGTGCTGGACTCGCCGCCGGGAATGACAAGGCCATCGATCTGTTCAAACTGCTCAGCCTTCCTCACCAGCACAACTTCTGCGCCCAGCTCTTCCAGCCGGCGGCGGTGGGCATCGAAATCGCCTTGTAATGCGAGAACGCCGATGATCATAAGTTAGCCTTCAGCTATCAGCCGTCAGCTAAACCAACGGCCCACATCTGGCCGATAATGAACAGATGCGGTGAGCAAACAAAAGGCGCGGCCCAAGCCGCGCCCAACTGAAAGCTGAAAGCTGACGGCTGATAGCTGCCTTTTCACCATCCCCGCGTTTGCAGCAGGTCCTTCTCCTCGATGGCGCCGACGGCCAGACCCTTCATGGCTCCGGTCATCTGTTCACTCACTTCAGCTAGGACCTTGGGATCGTCGTAGTGGGTGGTCGCCTTCACGATCGCCTGGGCGCGCGACTCAGCTTCGGCGCGCTCAGCCTTCAGGGTCAGGTCGAGCGGCGTCGCTCCACCCTTCATGAAGATTCCCGAGCCTACGAACACGGCCTCGGCTCCCAGCTGCATCATGAGCGAAGCGTCAGCCGGAGTAGCAATTCCGCCCGCGGAAAAATTCGGCACCGGCAGCTTCCCGGCTTTTGCCACGATGCGGACTAGCTCGTACGGCGCCTGGTGGTTCTTGGCCGCGGCAAAAAGCTCTTCCTCGCTCATCACCGTAAGTTGACGCATTTCTTTAACGATTTGCCGCATGTGCTTGACAGCGTGGATCACATCGCCGGTTCCGGCTTCGCCTTTGGTGCGGATCATAGCGGCGCCCTCGGCAATGCGGCGCAGAGCCTCGCCCAGGTTTCGCGCCCCACAAACGAACGGGGTGGTGAAGGCGTGCTTATCTACATGGTGCTCCTCATCGGCGGGGGTCAAGACCTCCGACTCGTCGATGTAGTCAACGCCGATCTCCTGCAGAATTTGCGCCTCGGCAAAGTGGCCGATGCGACACTTGGCCATTACCGGAATGGAGACCGTCGCCATGATGTGCTTGATGAGCTTGGGACTGGCCATGCGCGACACGCCGCCTTCGGCGCGAATGATGGCCGGCACGCGCTCCAGCGCCATGACGGCTGACGCGCCAGCCTTCTCGGCTACCTCGGCCTGCTCGACGCTCATCACGTCCATGATGACGCCGCCCTTGAGCATCTCGGCCAGTCCGGTCTTCAGACGCAAACTGGTGTTGTTACCATTGTTCTCTGACATAACACTTCTCCTGCTCGCACACGTGCCCGACTAGCACTTGGCAGTTGGCAATTAGCAGTTGGCTAAGGCACCCTAAGACAAACGGGGATATGCCGCGCACGTTGGAAGCTCTTTAACCCCTCTATTCTACCTTGTGCGTATGAGCTCTGTAACCCCGCCGTAACTTGATTCGATCCGGCTTCTTGTAGATTCAATCCTATACTTGCAAAAGAGGAATCGCGGATGACTATTTGCGACATCCTGCCGATGACTGAGCAGCATTGGGACGCTGTCCGCCAGATCTATGCCCACGGCATTGCTACGGGCAGCGCCACCTTCGAACGAGAAGTTCCGGAGTGGGCGGAGTGGGATGCACGGCATCTTGCAGCCTGCCGACTGGTAGCTCGCCCCGGTGCCGAGGTGCTCGGGTGGGCGGCGTTGAGCCCGGTTTCGACACGGCGTGTATACGCGGGCGTGGCCGAGGTCAGCATCTACGTCGCCCGGCTGGCCCAGGGGCAGGGAATCGGATCCCGCTTGATGGCGGCGCTGGTGACCGAGTCGGAGCGGAACGGCATCTGGACATTACAGGCTGGAATTTTCCCCGAGAACGCCACCAGCATTCGACTGCACCAGGGGGCCGGCTTCCGCGTTGTGGGCACACGCGAACGAATCGGCCGCATCGACGAACGCTGGCGTGACACCGTGCTGATGGAGCGCAGGAGCACCGTGGTGGGACTCGAGGGAGACTTTGCATAAGTCTGGTATTGAAAAGGGACGGTCTTTTTGGGCCGTCCTCAAATCGTTGCGGTTTTATGCCACGGAGCGACTCGTATGTGACTTGATCGGAGCTCCTCTGGCAGCAACACTGCAAATCTACGTCGCATCGCTGTGCGTTTTCTTCAAGTACTTGGCGAACATGCGATGGGGATCGATCTCGATGAACGTTCCCTTGCTTTCGGCCAGTACTTCGCCATTCGAGTTACGAATCTCGGCAGCGTGGATGTGCTCGCGACCGTTCACCTGCAATTCCCAGCCTTCGACCGTGAGCGGCGTGGACAGCGGGACTGGTCTGAGGTAGTCGACCTCCATACGGCCTGTCAGAGCGATTACGTCGCGGAGCTTGTTGACCTTACCCATGGCCTCGTCAAGGATGGTGGCAATGATGCCGCCGTGGGCGTGGCCCGGTGGGCCAACGAAGCGGTCCTCCAGTTGGAAGTGACAGACAAAACGCTGGCGTTGCTTATCGAGGACAAACTCCAGCCGCAGTCCGGTTTCGTTGCCGGGACCGCAGCCGAAGCAATTGTTGATGATTTGCTCTTTCTTTACCTCGTGACCGTGAACTCGTTCGTGCTGGGGCATGGAAACAAGATGAGGTAGAGGCGCAAAAGATGCAAGTGGTGGTGCTGTCAGCCGTCAGCTATCAGCCGTCAGCATGTAACCATCAACTCTCAGTGAGTTTTCGCGCTAGGTGTCTTTGTTAGATGATGCGAGTGCCCACCGCCGCATTCATTGACTCCCGCGGGAACGAAGGGTGCTGAGTGCTGACGGCTGAGAGCTGATGGCTGACAGCTGAGAGCTATTCCTTCCGCGCCACCAGTTCCGCTACGGCTTTGTCCTTGATCGATTCGTAATAGCGGAGTATTCGCAGGCCGGCAAAGGCCCGCAAGAGTTCGTTGTTCTTCAGCAGGTGCATAGGATGACTTGGGCCGCCGCCGAGCCGGAGCTGCTCGCGCGTGTAGGTTTTGAAGATCAACAGGCCGCCCGGCTTGAGCGCGGCTGTGATCTGCGGAAACAGCGTCCGCTCGAGGTAAAAGAAATTCAGAATCAAATCGAAGCTTGATGCCGGCAGAGGCGTCTGGGTCAGATCGGCTGGTTCGGCAAAGATCTGCAAACCGCGTCTGGCAGCCTCGGACCTTGCCTTCTGCAGCGCGGTGGAGGAAATGTCGAACAGCGTAACTTTCCACCCGCGCTCAGCCAGGAAGATCGCGTGGCGACCGACTCCGCCCGCCAAATCGAGAGCACGCCCCGGCTGACGAAAGCTGGGCGCGACGAACTCCTCGTAAGCGCTAATCAGCAGGGGATCGGGAGTCAGTGAATGGTGCGATCCTTCGCGGTAACGGCGATCCCAGGCGGCCCGTTCGATGTCATTCATGATGTTCAGCTATTATCTGTCGGCCCTGAGTTCTCGGCTAACGGCCAGTCGCCTAGTTCTGATCCAAACGTTCCCGGCCGCAGCTGAGCCATTATGGGTTTAGCGAAGAGCGAAAAGCGAGCGTCCAGCGCTTGTTGACGGCTGAAGGCTGACCGCTGATGGCTGCTTTCAAAACAAACTCGGGTTGTTCGGATTTCCGGAATCGATCTTGATCTGCTCCTCGGTGTGGCGTCTGGCGTACCAGCAGGGCTTCAACCCGTATTGGGGCAAGACAGAATTCGTGCAGTTCACGCCGTGGTCGCCATAGTAATCATATTCGGTCTTGCCATTCTTCAGTTTCACCGCGTAGTAGGTGTGGACGGTGACGCTGTCTACGGCGTTACGTGTGGGAATCCCAAACCGCAGGGAGAGAAAGTCAGCCGCATAGAGAACGGCGGCGGTGATGACGACGATAATGAGTATGCGTTTCATGACATCGGCAATTACCGCTCAATTGTATGTCAGTGTTCGGCCCGGACTAGGTATATAGTCAACCGTCTTCTCAGGTGGCGTAGCCCTCCCCGACCAAAAAAAATTTGGTCGCAAGGAAGTTGAGTTCCGCCGCGCGCACGCGCATCATAATGTCACATAGGGGTGTGTGACATGCTTCCCCGGGCTGCTGCCGCCGCCCCGCGGACCGGACGCTGGTCAGAACACGGTATCGACGCAAACAGAGGCTTGCCAAATTGAGTCGCGGAATCAGTATTCGAGAGCCAAGAACTTCGCAAGGCGGTGGAGGCCGGGGTCCGACGGCCAATTGGCCGGGCGGCTGGGGCGGAGGCGGCGGCCGCGGCGGCGATGATGAGCCCAGTTATGGTGAGCGTCTGCGGCGCTACCGGCTGGGACTGATGCTGGGCCTGTCGTCAGTAGTGATGCTGTTCATCTCGTTTACCACGGCCTACGTGGTGCGCAAGACCGGTGCTGTTTGGGATCCGGCTCGCAACGACTACATTAGCAACTGGGTGCCACTGGCTCTGCCTATCCGCATCCTGCTGTTGAACACCTTCATCCTGATATTGAGCAGTATCACCTTGGAGATCGCCCGACGCCGGGCCGCGCAGGATGTTGCCCTGGCGCCCATCGCCGGGATTCCTGGGGTTCGGGTCGATGTCAATCATGCTCTTCCCTGGCTCTGGACCACTATCCTGCTGGGACTGGGCTTTCTGGGCGGGCAGGCCTACGCGTGGGTTCTGCTGGAACACAGCAATCTGACGTTCGCCAGTAACGCCAGCAGTTCATTTTTTTTTATTCTGACGGGCGTTCACGCTGTTCACCTGATTGGCGGCATCCTCGCGCTGCTTTATGCCGGCATAACCAACTGGCTGCATCGCCCCCCGGAGACGCGCCGCATCGTGGTCGATGTGACCGCCTGGTACTGGCATTTCATGGGCGTGCTGTGGCTCTACATCTTCGCCTTGCTGTATTTCGCCCGCTAAACCAGGCGTCGCGCAGGTCGCAATCCTAACCGCTATAATAAGAAGTTTCGGCAGTGGAATTTGAGCCAGTCTGTGAAGAGGGATTACGTTTAGCCCTTCGCCAGCGACCTCTGCCGGAGCCTGGGGGCCATGTCGAACGAGAGCATTATCGTACGCGGAGCACGCGTCCATAACCTGAAGAACATCGATTTCGAGATTCCACACAACCAGCTAACGGTGGTAACCGGGGTCTCGGGATCGGGCAAGTCGTCGCTCGCGTTCGATACCATCTACGCCGAGGGACAGCGGCGCTATGTGGAGTCGCTGTCAGCCTACGCGCGCCAGTTCCTGGAGCGCATTGAGAAGCCGGATGTCGATGTCATCGACGGCATCGCTCCGGCAGTCGCCATCCGCCAGAAGAACACCACCCGCAATCCGCGCTCGACGGTCGCCACGGCTACTGAGATTTACGACTACCTGCGCCTGCTGTATGCCCGCGTTGGCCGCACCTACTGCCTGAACTGTGGACAGGAAGTCAAGAAGGACACAGTCGACGAGGTGGCTGACCGGATTCTTGCTCTCGGAGAAGGAACGCGGGTGCAGGTATTCTTCCCGCTGCAATCGCCGCCTCCTCCATCGCCGCCGGAGAAGTCCAAAGGACGTCGCAGCCCGGCGAAGGGCAAGAAGAAAGCGGCAAAGGCAGCCGATAATTCCCTGCTGAAGGAGCGCCTGTTCGAACTCCGTAAGCGGGGTTATAACCGTCTTTACCAGAACGGACAGTTGTTCGAGTTCTCCACTCCTGAGTCGTTGCTCGATCTCAATTTCGCCGAGCCGGTGCTGGTACTGATTGATCGGATCTCAGTGTCGCCCGACGCTCGCCTGCGCATTGTGGACTCCGTGGAGCAGGGCTACCGCGAAGCGGGTGAAGTGTGGTTCGAGACGGCACGGCACGAAGGCGAGACGGCCCAGCAATTCCGCTTCTCGCAGCGCTTCGAGTGCAAGCAGTGCAATATCCGTTACGAAGAGCCGGAGCCGCGGCTATTCTCGTTCAACAATCCGTTTGGCGCTTGTCCGCGCTGCCAGGGCTTTGGCAATACGATCGATTTCGACCTGAACCTGGTCATCCCCAATAAAACGCTCACGCTGGCCGAGGGCGCTATCGAGCCTTGGACGAAGCCCAAATACAAACCGCTGGCAACGGAGATGCGGCGCTACGCCCGCGCAGCAGACGTCCCACTCGATGTGCCCTGGCAAGACCTCACCGCTGATCAGCAGAGCTTCATCATCAACGGCGATGAAAAGTTCTGGGGCGTGCGCGGATTCTTCGAGCATCTCGAACGCAAGAAGTACAAGCTGCACGTCCGGGTCTTCCTCAGCCGGTATCGTGGATACTCGGTTTGTTCCGATTGCGGTGGTCTGCGTCTGCGGCGAGAAGCGCGGCAGGTGAAAATCACCGGCAAGGACATCTGCCAGGTCTCGGCAATGACTGTGGAAGAGGCAACAAGTTTCTTCGCACAGGTAGAACTCACGCGCCAGGAGTCGGACATCGCCAGCAAGCTACTGGAAGAAATCAACGACCGGCTGCGCTACTTGAACGACGTTGGCCTGGAATACCTGACGCTTGACCGCCTGGCATCGACGCTCTCCGGCGGAGAAGCCCAGCGTATCCAATTGGCGACATCGCTGGGATCGCGCCTGGTCGGCACGTTGTATGTTCTCGACGAGCCATCGATTGGTCTGCATCATCGCGACACCTCTCGCTTGATTAGGATTCTGCAAGATCTCCGCAACCTGGGAAACACCATCCTGGTGGTGGAGCACGACGCCGACATCATGCGCTCGGCGGACCATATCCTCGATCTCGGACCGGGCGCCGGCGAGAACGGTGGGCGCATGATCGCCAGCGGAACCTACGATGAGATCGTGCACAATCCAGCCTCCCTTACCGGAAGGTATCTTAGTGGAGAACTGCGTATTCAGTTGCCCGCCGCACGGCGAAGCGGCACGGGAAGGAAGATCAAACTCGTCGGGGCTCGCGCCCATAATCTCAAAAAGGTGAATGTCGCAATTCCCCTGGGCATGCTGGTGTGCATAACCGGGGTGTCCGGGTCAGGAAAATCAACCTTGGTACACGAGGTGCTGTACAACGCCTTGGCATCGGAGAAGCAACAGGTCACCGGTGGGCCGCAAGCCGAAGTCGAGCGGGTGGAGGGGGCGGAGTGGATCGACGAGGTAGTGTTAGTCGATCAGTCGCCTATCGGCCGCACGCCGCGGTCGAATCCGGTTACCTATATCAAGGCGTTCGACGCCATCCGCGAGTTGTTTGCCTCGCTAGCCGAGAGCGAAAAGCGCGGTTACACCGCAGGACATTTTTCTTTCAACATTCCGGGTGGACGCTGCGAAGCCTGCCAGGGCGACGGCACGGTGACCGTGGAGATGCAATTCCTGGCCGACGTGGAGCTCGTCTGCGAGGAGTGCAAAGGCACCCGCTACAAGCCCGAAGTGCTGGAGATCCGTTATCACGGCAAAAATATTCACGACGTGCTGAACCTGACGGTGAAGGAAGCGCTGCACTTCTCTTCCGGCGTGCCGAAGATCGTGGAGAAGCTGCGCGTACTGGAGGAAGTTGGCCTGGGTTATTTGCGGCTGGGGCAGTCGGCGACGACTCTCTCCGGAGGCGAAGCGCAGCGTATGAAGCTGGCGGCTCACCTGCAGCCCAAACTGCGGGACATCGGTAAGCCACGCAGTGAGCAAAACAAGCGGCAACCGCGGATGCTCTACATCTTCGATGAGCCGACGACCGGCTTGCATTTCGACGATGTCAGCAAGCTGTTAGCCGCTTTCCGCCGTCTAATCGAGGCAGGTGGATCGATCGTGGTGATCGAGCATAACCTTGACGTGATCAAGATGGCCGATTGGGTTATCGATCTTGGTCCTGAAGGTGGAGCGCGCGGCGGACAGGTGGTTGCGGTAGGTCCCCCGGAGGCGATTGCTGATGAGCCCACCTCCTACACTGGTCAGTGGCTGGCGCACGTCTTGCCGCGCAATGGCGACGGGTAATCCTATGAAGGTCGACAGACTGCCGGCGGGGCTTCTAATCGCAGTTGTAGCGGCGTGCTTATCTTCGGGCCACATCCTCGCGCAGGAAAGCAAGCCCACCATTCGGCATCATCGCGTCGAGGAAACGGTTCCCGACGACAGCAGCTCTCCAGAAGTCAGCCAGGCCGAAACCGCAATGCAGAACAACGATCTGGCCAGCGCCGAAACCCTGCTGCAGAAAGCCGTCATGGCCAAGCCTAACGACTACCGCGCGTGGTTCGACCTGGGATACGTGTACAGCGCGACCCAACGCCGGCCCGAGGCAATCGACGCCTATCGCAAAGCCGTGGCTGCGAAGCCGGACGTCTTCGAGTCGAATATGAATCTGGGACTCTTGCTGGCCAAGCAGGGCACTGACGCGGAAGCCGCCAACTACCTCAGAGCCGCGACTCAATTACAGCCCACAGCCAATCCCCAGGACGCACTGGCGCGGGCGTGGCAAGCTTTGGGGCGAGTCGAGGAAAGTTCCGATCCGCAACAAGCTCTGGCTGCGTATACGGAAGCGGCCAAGCTCAATCCCAAAGATCCCGAGCCTCATCTGTATGCGGCAAAGCTTTTGCAGAAGCAGAAGAATCTGGACGGGGCTGTGCACGAATATCAGGCGGCTGCGGACTTGGATCCAAAATCGCAAGAGGCTCTCGGCGGGCTGGTAAACCTCTATGTCGCGCAAAAGAAATATGCCGACGCCGAGGCTATGTTGCGCAAGCTATTGGTAGCCGATCCACAGAACAGCAATGCGCACGTTCAGTTGGGGCGTGTGTTGGCGGCGGAGGGCAAGAATGACGAGGCCGCTCAGGAGCTGCAAGCCGGACTACAGGCGAATCCTGGTGATCCCCATGCCGCCCTGGAGCTGGGCACGCTCTACGTGAAGGCAAACAAGGACGCGGAGGCGGAGCAGCAGTTTCGTCTCGCCGTGCAAAAGCTGCCCCAGGATCCCGAAGTCCACTTCGCTCTGGGATCGCTGTTGATGTATGAAAGGAAATATCCCGAGTCGCAGCAGGAGCTGCTGATAGCGGTGAAACTGAAACCTGATCTGGCCGAAGCCTACGGAAATCTGGCCATCGTGGCGGCAGAGAATAAGCAGTATCCTTTGGCCTTGCAGGCGTTGGACATGCGGGCAAAATACCTGCCTGAAATTCCGGCCACCTACTTCCTGCGTGCGACGACTTTTGACCACTTGAAAGCCATGCCCCAGGCGGTGGAAAATTATCAGCGATTCCTGGCCGTGGACGATGGCAAATTTCCCGACCAGGAATGGCAGGCGCGGCACAGATTAATCGCGATCGATCCTCAACACGCGGACAAGTACCAGGTTAAGAAATAAACATGTTATCCCCACTTCGACGTGCGGCGATTGTGTTGGTTCTGAGCAGCCTCGCACTGGCTGCCAACGAGACCGTGTCGCAGTTGAAAGCGCGTGCCGATGCCGCGCACGGAGGCGAACAGGCCAAGCTCTGCCTGGAATATGCTCGCCGCCAACTCGAAGACGCGAATGCTTTGTTCACTGATGGTCAAGTGGATAAAGCACAATCCGAAGTGCGCGAGGCAGTCGATTACGCGCGCAAAGCAGCTGACGCGGCGGCTTCTTCCGGCAAACAATTGAAGGAGACCGAAATCAAGCTGCGCAAGCTGGGCGAACGAATGCATGATGTGGGCGAGTCTCTGGCCTTCGAAGACCGGCCACCCGTACGCCAGGCTGTGGACGAAATTGAGCAGATCCGCTCCGATCTGATGGTCAGGATGTGGGGGCCGCAAGCCGAGCCGAAAGGAAAATCGTGATGCTCCGCCGGACGCAATGCGTACTATGGCTCACGCTGCTACTGTGCACGTTCTGCCGCTACGGAGCAGCGCAGAAGCGCGATCCGCTGAACGAAAAAGAGATCGACGAGATGCGCGAGTCGGCAGATTGGCCGGACAAACGGCTGGAGCTGATGGTGAAGTTTGCCCGCGCCCGCATGGCCGCCATCGATCAGCTGCGCGCCGACGCGAAGAGCGCCAAAGATCGTCCCATGCAAATTCACGATCTGTTGGAGGACTTCTCTTCCTTGTTGGATGAGATCGGCGACAACGTAGACATGTACGCGTCTCACAAGGCGGACATGCGCAAAGGCCTGATGCTGCTGCTGGAGGCGACTAGCGAATGGCAGCTGAAACTACGCCAGTTGAAGCAACAGTCACCACCCGAAGAACTGGAACAGTATTCCTTCGTCCTGGCCAATGCCACTGATGCGGTCAGCGATAGTGGCGACGATGCCCGCGACGAACTGAAAGAACAGAATGAACTGGCCAAGCAAAAGAAGCTGACCAAGATCTATTCGGAGCGGCCCGACTGAGCGGCGAGTCAAAATGCAAAAGGCCGCCAAATTTCCCCCTGTGGCGGCCTTTCCAGTTTTCAACAACAAAACTACGCAAATGACACTAGCAGAAGCTGAAGCCGGAATTCAATAGCGTCGATACCTTAGTACCTGCCCGTACCTTCCGGGTTACTACCGACTGCTGTCCTCGCGAACGGCAGCCGTCGTGGTAGGTTAAATACATCTTGCGGGACAGATTGCATAATATTTTTCAGACCACCTACCGTGAACTGCGGCCGCGCGCACCGATGCCGGAATTCCGCGTGGAATTCTACCCCTTCGCCAACGTGAACAACACCATCCGCTTGCGCGAGACCGTGGTCCACGTTCGCATTTCCGATCTGCTGGAAGGGGCTCCCGAAGGCGTGATCCAGGCAATCGCCCACATTCTGCTGGCCAAAATCTATCGCAAGCCGATTCAGACGTTGCACTCCACGCGTTATCGCCGCTATGTCTCCAGCCACGACATGAGCGCCAAAGCGCAATTGGTGCGCCGAATGCGCGGACGAAAACGGATCGAGTCTCCACGGGGACAGGTCTATGACCTCAATCAGATTTTCGAGGAGTTGAACCTGCAATTTTTTTATGGACTCTTAGCCCGGCCCCAGATGACATGGAGCCGTTCGCACTCGCGTCATAGCCTGGCGCACTACGATCCGGCGCACAATGCCATTGTCGTAAGCCGCGTCTTCGATCACCAAAGGGTGCCACGTTATGCCGTGGAATACATCGTCTATCACGAGATGCTGCACCTGAAACATCCAGTCAAGCTGCGGGGTAGCCGCCGCTGCGTCCACGGTCCCGAGTTCCAGGCGGAAGAAAGACTATTTCCGGAGTTGGAGAAAGCTAAGGCTTTCTTGAAGATCTTGTGAGCGACACATTCAGCCAGTCGGCCTCCCCTACGGCGTGATCTCGTAGGCCGCACCGCTGGCGCGGATTCCGCCGCCTTCCGTGGTTCCGTAGAGGTTACCGTTGCTGTCCGGGATCATGGCGCCGGCCGGACCCGCGGCGTCGTTGCTACTATTGAAGCTATGGAGAATGGTTCGCGTCCATTCGCCGTTCTCCTCCGGCGACAGCTCGAAGATCGTGCCCTCGTTGTGAATGCCACCCAGGCGCGTGGTGCCAAACAGGTTCCCGTTGGAGTCCAAAAGGAGCGCCGCCTGTGGATATTGGCCATCGCCACCGTTAAAGCTGTGCAGCACCCTTTCCGTCCAGCTGCCGCCACCCCGGGGCGACAGTTCGTAGGCGGTCCCCAGCTGATGAATTCCGCCGTAATAGGTGGTGCCGTAGAGATTGCCGCCGGCATCGAAGATCAGTTCGCTGCGGGGAGTGGTCCCGTCTGTGCCATTTCCGAAGCTGTGGATCACCTTCTCGTCCCAGGCACCGTCGCCGCGAGGCAACAGCTCGAAGACGGCGCCGAAGTAGTGGATGCCTCCCTGATAGGCCGCGCCATAAAGATTGCCCTGGGCATCGAACACGAGTCCGGACTTGGGTTGCGATCCATCGTGACCGTCATCGTTGAAGCTGTGAATCACGCGCTCGGTCCATCCGCCATCGCTGTTGGGCGACAACTCATACGCGGTTCCGTAGCCGTGAATCCCACCGTTGTAGCTGGTACCGTACAGGTTGCCCGCAGCATCCATCACCAGACCTGACTCAGGATTCATCGCCTGGGTTTCGCTGAAGGGAAAACTGTGCAGCAGCTTTTCCTTCCAGCCTCCACCTTGCAGGCGCTCCATCTCGAAAACCGTGCCGTAGCCGTGCAGGCCGCCATTTTGCGTGGTGCCGTAAAGGTTTCCGTTCGCATCCATCATCAGGCCGGCGGCTGGGCTTGCTCCATCCGTGCCTTCTCCAAAACTGTGCAGTACCTCGCCCACCCATGTCCCATCGCCTCGCTGCTTCAGCTCGAACACGGTGCCGGCAAAGACCGCGCCGCCGCTGCTGGTGGTGCCGTAGATGTTGCCCGCGGCATCGAAGACGATGTTGCCGATGGGAGTGATTCCATCCCCGCTTCCGCCAAAGCTGTGTAGCACCTTATCTTGTGCCACTGCTCCGACACTGATCGCAAACACAGCTACGACGAGAATGATTAGAGTGGCACTGAGGGAAAGTCTATTGCCTCGCATGAGAATGCTCCATTTGCTCTGAATTTTTCTGAATAGGGCCCGTGGGTTGGTACGGATGGCAAGCTGCTACGATATTCGGCACACTATATACCGGCTTTGCATCCCGGCTACACTATTTTTCTTGCAGGGAGCGTGGAGCTGTCGAAAAACAGCGAACGCGGCACCGGGGTGGTGCTCTGGTTTCACACGTGGGCCATTGCGGGCTCAGACACAAGTCTTACGCTATGAAAACATGGGATAATAGAAACGAGATGACGACCGAATATCAGCCTCCGCACTTCGATAATCCTGAGTCAGGCCACGAGCGATTCGAGAATCTGGTGGGTTCGGACCAGAGCCGCCGGGCCATTCTTCGTGCCACCTTCGGCGAGCAGCAACATGAGGGCGTGGTCATGGCTTCGCTCGACGCGGTCGTGAACTGGGTGCGCAAGAATTCCATCTGGCCCATGACCTTCGGCCTGGCCTGCTGCGCGATCGAGATGATGTCGATGGGCGCATCACGTTTCGATATCGCACGTTTCGGCGCGGAAGTGTTTCGTCCCTCGCCCCGGCAAGTCGGACCTGATGATCATTGCCGGCCGCGTCTCGCAGAAGATGGCGCCTGTCATCCGCGAACTCTACCAGCAGATGCCCGAGCCGAAGTGGGTGATCTCGATGGGCGCTTGCGCAACTTCGGGCGGCGTATTCAACAATTACGCGCTAGTGCAGGGCGTCAATCAGTGGATCCCGGTGGATGTCTATGTTCCGGGCTGTCCACCACGTCCAGAACAATTGATCTACGCCATCATGCTGTTACAGGAGAAGATCAAGAACGACCGCGGATCCTTCCGGCGCGCTCTGAACCTGGAAAAGGCATAACGAGAAATTCAAAATGGTGCTATGAGAATGCTCGCTGCGGCGGGCATTTTCTTTGTATCCGGGGAAATGGCAACTGCCGCGTTGACGGCTCCTGGGGACCAACCACCGAACATTTCCTGATCGCTGACCGGTATTCGCCGCGCGGAAACCCTCTAGCGAACGCGCTTTCGACCTGTAATGGGAACTTGCTTGTCAGTTCGCGCTATGCCTGGTTGACGCTCCATTCGCAGTGCCCATACAATCGATTCAGCACGTTCGCGCATTCCAAAGCTGCGCTTGCTGCCCCCTCGTTCAACGGCAGGACAGCTGACTCTGGATCAGCATATCGGGGTTCGAATCCCTGGGGGGCAGCCAAAAACAAAGGACTTAGCTAGCACTGCAGTCCATTTGCGGTCCTTTCGCCGACTCTTTCACTGAATTACCATCCCCACGACGGCACTATTTGCCCGCCGCTGCTCCTCGGGAAGCGCCGCGCCATATACGTTCATCGTTGTTCCAATATTGGCGTGGCGCATCAGATCCTTTTGCACGCCGAGCGGTGCACCGGTTTTATCAAGCCAAGCCCGGTACGTGTGCCGCAGGGTGTGCCAACCGATTCTTGGTCCCAGACCAGCACGAATGCCAGCTTTCGTTAAGTACTCCCGCTGAATCCAGTTCGGGTAGTACGGTAGCGTGCCAGCCTGATATGGCGACGCCCATACCCAATCGGATTCGGCCTTCAACTCAGTTTGTTCCTGCCATCTGCGCAAGAGCTCCACTAGGGCCCGGTCAAGTGGCAGCGGTTTCTCGCTGTACTCGGTTTTTACCTCGCCCGTCCGCGTGTCCACCATGCTCCGTTGGATCATAACCGTGTTGTTTACCCAGTCGAAGTCCGACCACCTGAGCGCGATCAGTTCCGAGCGGCGAACTCCCAAGCAGAGCGCAACGATTACCATCGTTCTGTAGGGCTCCACAAGGATGTACTGCAACATACGGTGAAAATCTTCGGGCGAAAGAATGGTGGGCTTGCGGCCGCGCTTGGTCGAGCCCTTAATCTTGATGAGATCCATAGGGTTGCGCTGCACGTCATAAAACTCGCACAGCATGGCGTACTCGAATACCTGGCGCATCACACTCCGAATGTGCGCTTTGGTCTTGGCCGACAATGACAACACTTGAAACCAGCGATCGACGGCAATCGGCTTGATATCGAGCAGATACATCGAGCCCCATTTTGGAATCGCGTGTTTCTCGAGATTGTTCCGATAGCCAAGGCTGGTTGTGTAGCGGCTTGGCATCCGCTCGGCCATGTATTTTCGAGCGACTGCCTCGAACGTCGGTCGAACCTCGGGAACTCTATCGCAGTTGACCGTCAATCTATGGCCTTCCGCCGCACGCATTGCTTTCGCTCTGGTCGGCAGCTCGGCTAAACTTCCGAGCCGTACAGCCTTCCTTTTGCCGTGTTCACGCCAGCGGAAAACCCATATGTTGCGGCGTTGATCCAACTGAACGCTGCCGTACTGATATCGCACTCCTTTTCGCATTCCGCTCATCGACCCTCCATATTTGGAGGCGATTGCGGGTGGCGGAACAACTCTAGACGAGAGTTGACCCACTCGTCTAGGGAAGAGGCGCGAAAGCGCCAAACTTTGCCAATCTTCAGGCCAGGGAGTTCCTTCCGCGCTGCCATTTCCCTAACGGTGACGGGGTGCAGTTTAAGGATCCTCGCGGCCTCGTGTGCGTCTATGAGCGGTTCGATATTTGCCATGGCCTGCTTGTCAGCTGCCAGATAACCAGCGATTTGGAGATTTGCAGCTCCTGCCAACGAATTGAGTCAAGGCAGGTACCCGTCTCGAGACCCGCAACCTGGCATTGCGGGCAGCAGCGCAAACGTGAAATACGCGCGCTGAAGCTGTCGCTGTCCGAAAGCAAAGGTTCTGGAAATTGCAAAGAATGTCCGCGCAAGTCAGGGCTGGCCAGGAGGAGTCAGGAGTCAGACCCCCTCCTGTTGACCTCGGCAGACGTCGAGTGCAGACCCGTTTTACTTTACAAGTGTGCTGTCAAGCAGATTGAACGGCGTTTTGTACACAGAAGAAAGCGAACAACACGGAGCGCATCGGAGTCGCTCATGAGACAGGCCGATCGCTAGACTACGATCGACAGAACCCTCGAGTCACGTGCATTCCCGACGGTTGCGCACTACTAAAAACGATTTTGCGCTGGAATGCAAGAAAAAAGTTTCTTACGGTCCATAACTTCGTCCGGCGTCCAGAAAATCGGGGTTGCTGCTGATCCTGTTTTTCGCGGGCCGAAGACTTGCCACAGATACCGCGTCTGTCGTAACTTGCCAAACGAAATGAATCTTCGAAACCAGACCGATTGGGCCGGAATTGACTCCAATGCAGAAACATCGGCATCGCGAGGAATCGGTCCAAGGTCAGCCCCGGCACGGTAAAGCAGTGGGGCATCGAGGGCAGGTTAAAGATCCAGCAGGAGCAACGGGGCCGTACCATCGCCTATATCGTCGAGGATGACGAGTTTGAGCGCTTCTGCAGGGACAATCTGAACTACCTGATCTTCATGGTGGGTGGTCGTATCGCTCCACGAGAACGTATCCAGTTTCTCAAAGAGTTCGTCATCGCCGCCGACATGCCGGACGATCACACGGCACGAAGCCACCGGCGTGAGCGCGAAGCTTATTCTCAGCTCATCAGCGTGGGAGTGACGCCGAACTGAGACGATCTGGCGAATAGATCGTGAATCTCTGCAGAGCAAGCTGACTGCAGGAAATGAGCCATCTCACAAAGTTGGCCGGCAGCGATTCCGCTATCACATTTGCCGTCGCTGACCTAATTTAGGCAAGTATCAAATCTTGACAATGAACAGCAGTTCTCTGCTTGGCGAGGAGTGTGCACCCGGCGGCGCACACTCCCTCGCAGTAGGAGATCATTGAGACCATCGAGAGGCGACCCCCACACCGGACAATTGCCCCGGATTGAGAAGCGTGGACCCGGGCAGGGCTCTATGCGACGTTCTCGCTTGCCTGCAGGACTACGGTCGTTTGGAACGCCGATGTCTAGTGAATGATGCACTGCTATTTGCCACCGCTAAGAAATTGGAATTGGAGTGCGCTGTGTCTCAGTGCGCGCCGAAACCGGACGAAAATCCGCAATTCCTGTGTGGTTGACGAAGTGTATAGCAAGATGACATAATTAATTCGTCAACTACGAGGCATATCATGCTTACCGTATCCATACAGCCGGACACACTCGATGAGGTTCAATCGGCCATTAACAAGTGGTTTAGCGACGTTTCGAAGAGTACTCGGCCCCTGGTCAGCTTCGCACGGATTGCAAGATCCGCGGATCGCTTGTGCTTCTTCTCGAAGCCGACGAACGACTTGAGGATGGAGTTGAAGCACGGCTGTGTACTGATTCAGGTCAAGAACCGTCGGCTCTCTGTAAACCTCGAAAAGTTTGTTGTAAGCACAGCATTCGACGGTAAGAGGCTAAGTCTCAGCATTGAACGTGACCCCAAAGTGGAGTACCGATTCCTCAATTCGGCGTTACGTGAGGCGGCGGAGACCAAACATCCCGCCTTCGTTTCCAGAGTGTTGCGAGTGGTCAGGAATCTCGAGGAAGACCTTCCGGCAACGAGAATCGACGAGGCGACGGCCGCACCCACGGATTATGAAGTCATCGTCGATGCTCTGAGCGCTTCGCCCGCCGTGGTTCAGTCGATTTCCGATGATCCTGTCGCCGCCGCGAAGCTGAGAGGCCTTAAACGGAAACAGCAGCTGATCGAACAGGCCGGCGGAACGCTTACCTCTGAGCAGGTTGCGGAAGTACTTGGTATCACCCGGCAAGCGGTAGACAAAAGACGGGCGTCGGGCCAACTGCTGGCCCTTACGCAAGGCAAACGGGGATACAGCTACCCCGGTTTTCAGTTCGAAGAGGGAAAGACCTTGGGAGGCTTAGAAGAAACTCTCAAACAGCTGGCGGGGCTCGATCCCTGGATGCAACTGGTGTTCTTTGTAGGCCCCAACGATCGACTAACCGGGAAGGCGCCCATCGAAGCCCTCCGGGCCGGCAATTCGAGAGATGTCATCCGGGCAGCCGAGGGATATGGGGAGCAAGGGGCGGCGTGAGCGACAGACCGGGAGATCATCCGCCACCTCACGCGGAACTCGACGGACGACAGCCCCTCCTTCACGTCTTGAAAGGAGGCGCCATCGTCTTTCGGTTGCATCGGCTCGTCCACGAAGCAGTTTTCTTCGGAAGAACAGGAAACAATCGATTTGACGCTCCCGACTGCCCGCCGGGGTCATATGGCGTGATGTATGCGGGAGAGGATCCCCACTGCTGTTTTATTGAGTCCTGTGCGCAGACGACAGGCGCTCCAGCCGTATCAGGAGCCTATTTGGAAGACCGGTACCTCGCCGAGTTAGAGCTGACGAAAGACCTGAGCTTCATCGATCTCGCTGAAACTGGAGGACTGTCCCGCATTGGAGCGGATGCGCGGCTACTAACGGGATCGTACAAAATCGCTCAGCAGTGGTCTGCCGCGCTCCGAAAGCATCCAGCGAAGCCGGACGGGATTCGGTACCGTTCGCGCCGCGACCCTGCCCGGATTGCGTATGCCGTCTACGAGTGTCCGCGCTCCACCTTCAAAGTGACCAATCGTGGGTCACTCATGAATCCTGCCAATCGAAAACTCCTGAACGAGTTGTTGGAGCTCTATAAAGTCGACCTGATCGACGTCTAACTCCGGCCGAGCAGACGTTCCCTGCAGGGTTCCCCGTTCAGCAGGCGGCGCTGAAGTTCCGCACTACCGCCCTTCTGCTACGCTACGCTCCGTGGCAACTCCTACGATCTCGATCCTTGAATAAGGCCGGCTGGTGCGAACCAATCGCAACTTCCGCAAGCTCTGGTTCGCGCAGATCGTCAGCGAAATCGGGGACTGGTTTTACACCATCGCCATTTTCAGCCTGCTGCTCGACCTGACCGGCCGAGCAGAGTCCGTAGCCCTGGGGCTCGTGCTATGGGTTCTGCCGCAAACCTTTGTTGGGCCAATCGCGGGAGCGGTGAACGACCGCATCAGCCGCCGCGGGGTGATGATCTTCGCCGACCTCGCACGCGTGGTGATTGTCGGTTCCATGCTGCTGGTTCGCTCCGCGCAAACCGCTTGGCTCATTTACCCACTGATCTTTCTCGAAACCCTGATGGCCGGCTTCTTCGAACCAGCGCGCAATTCGGTTATCCCCAACATTACGCCTGAGCGGGACGTCATCGTCGCCAATACGCTGGCCTCAACTACGTGGTCTTTCAATCTTGCGATCGGGTCGCTGATCGGCGGAGTCGTCGCAGCAACGCTCGGAAGGCAAGCAGTATTTGTCATCAACGCGCTGTCCTTCCTAGTCTCCGCAATGTTTATCAGCCGGATGGAATTCGACGAGCCCCACATCACGCACCAGCGACTCACGCTGCGCGAGGTCTTCGATTACTCGCCAATGCTGGAAGGCTTCCGCTACATCGGGCAAAACCTGCGGATGCTCTCCATGGTGTCGCTGCGTGGAGGTACCGGCATTCTGGGTGCGGCATGGGTGCTGTTTCCGGTGTTCGGTCAGCGCGTGTTGCCGATGCCAAATCTCGGGCATCAGGATTATGCGATTGTTGGCATGAGTGTGCTGCTCACCGCGCGGGGCATCGGATCGCTGATTGGACCACTGATCGCCTCGCAATGGGCAGGAATTGATCAGGGGCGGCTGCGTCATGGTGTGCTGGTTGGTTTTGTCATCGCCGGAGCGGGTTACGTGCTGCTCGGGATTTCCCCGACGATATGGGTGGCGCGGCGGTCGTACTGCTTGCCCATGCAGGAAACTCCGTGGTGTGGGTGTTCTCGACGACGCTGCTGCAACTCAATACGGAAGATCGTTTTCGGGGCAGGATTTTCGCTGCTGACTTCGGCATTGCCATGGCCGTCATTGCGATATCAGCGTGGCTATCCGGAGAAGCGATTGATAGCGGCGTCTCGCCTCGACTCGTGGCCAGCGCAGTGGGCGCCAGCATGATCATCCCGACCCTGCTGTGGGCGTCAGCGCAGCGGTTGTGGAAGAACGAAACCGGCTCGCCAAAGGACTAGCCGCTCTTTAGCCTCCGTCTGGCTGTTTAATTTCCTGTCTATCGGCGGAATGCTACAGGGCTCGCCATCTGCCCTGATCAGATCCGCTTCTGTCAGCTCAAGGGCTCTCACCCCGCTTCAAAACATTCCGACTCTCCCAAAACACCAAACTCCACCCGGATTGCTGCTCGTGCTTCGCGCAGCGGAAATGGACCAGCTATGCCTATACAAGCGGTACAGCACATCCGCCGAATGCGCGGAGGCGCCCAAAGCCACCTCATGCGGTGTGCCGACGGGAATTACTACGTCGTCAAGTTCCAAAACAATCCGCAGCATCCGCGAGTGCTGGCGAATGACTGGTTGGGAACGCGTCTGGCTCAGATGATCGGGCTGTCCGTCCCTGAGCCTGCAATTGTTCATGTGGATCCCTGGCTAATCGAACACAAGCCGGATCTCCGCATTGAGCTCTGTGGCAAACGGATCGTTGCTGCTGCCGGAATGAGTTTCGGCTCTCGGTATGTGGTTTCACCTGCCGAAGGCGAGGTGCACGACTACTTACCTGAAACAGCTATGGGGCGAGTGCGCAATCGCCATGAGTTCGCCGGGATTCTCGTGTTTGACAAGTGGACCTGCAATGCCGATGGCCGGCAGGTCGCCTTCTGGAAACGGCTGCGCGAACGCAAGTTCACGGCCAGCTTCATCGATCAGGGGTATTGCTTCAATGGCGGAGAATGGAGCTTTCCGGATGCGCCTTTGCGTGGGGTGTTTGGGCGCAACGATGTGTACGAGGGTGTCACCGGCTGGGACAGCTTCGAGCCGTGGCTGAGCCGAATTGAAGGATTCTCGGATGGTCCCCCACGGGGTCTGTTGGAAGAGATTCCTCCGGAGTGGTACGGCTCTGCTGCTGAAGAACTCGAAGTGCTCTTAAGCAAAGTGCTGGAACGTCGGCATCGGGTTCGCGACCTGATTCTGGATTTCAAGAACTCATCGCGAAATCCGTTTCCCAAATGGCGAGCTAGCATCGCCATTCACAGGAGGCTTGCATTGAGGCTACGTCGCAATGAGTATTGCCCAATTCATCGTTCGTTGTTCTGCTGCGGCCGGGAAGAGACGCAAAGGGAGCGTAGACTGCGGCTTGGCATGCAGCAAATCGACGATCCCCACCATCCGAGAGGATATCGGGAGTGGCGATCCCCCGCCGAGATACGGAAGCTGCTGAACCGAAAGATCGTCGAGCAAGGCGGAAAATGCGCAATCTGCCTCGAGGAATTCACCGAGTACAGCGACATCGTGCCTTATGCCGAAATCGGCATAAGGCACAGAATGCCGACTTTCAGAATATGCCGATCCGGCACGCACAGAGGCCCTAAACGGGGGTCCGCGGCAGAACGATGTCTTGCCGCGGAAAACACGGCTGAGGACCTTCACGCCAGGCGCGCATTCAAATCCCATAGGCCCGCGTCCACCGCGCCAGCGTCTTCCTCCTAGTCTCCTTATCGAAAACGCCTCGGACCCAGTCTTCCGCCCCTTGCCACCTGTCCTGCCCGAGGCGTTTCCGATCAAGGCTAGCGACTATACGTCCAAGTGGATCGTTTCCTGATTGCGGACCCAAGCGACAAAATGGGAGGCGTTCGAGAGCGAGTGGCCATGGCGATGTTACGCCAATGTGGTGGTATGCTCCCAAGCTGAAAAGAGCGACTACCGCTCTGCAACGTCATCTGTGGCGTGAGTTGCTGAGAACGAGAAGTTCAAAAGTTCACGAGCGATACATGGGCCTCCGACAGACATACTCAACAAAAGGAAAACCAGATGGCTACGACCACCTCCACCAGACGACTAGCTTAACGCCCGAGCAGTATGTCGCCGGGCTCACCGACTTCGAGCCCGGCCGCTCGAAACTCTTTGGCAACAGCGCCGACGAGTATCTCAAGGTACATTCTCGCGGCGCCACCCAAGCCGACGTCACCGAAGGCTCAGGCGGAATTTGGGAACGGCTGCATTACGACTGGTCCGATCCGACCGATTCCAATACGTGGGGAGGGGCATCCGGGCACACCTATACGTTTACCCGTCGTCCTGACGGGTTGACGGACATTGATGTGGTCGTCGTACGCGAAGGGAAAAACCTCAAGGGACGACTGCTCGGTTTAGTTCTGAACACCATTGGCAAAGGCGTTTGGAGAAAGCGTTCAAGAATTCCGTCAAAGGCATGGAAGCGCGGCAGCTTGAGGCTGGAGGGGTTGCCTGATCTGCCAAGGACCCGTCGGACGCGATGCTCTCACTAACAATGATCAAAACTTCGCTGCGACTTGGCTCGCAATCGAGAGGTCGGGATCGGGATTGCTCTTGCTAGCCAGCGATCAGAGTCACGGCCCAGCTCACCGTTCATACGAAGTGAGCTACTGACTGGTCTATAGCGAGCACAAAGCTTAGGATCGCATCCCCGAGCTGGTCGGATTGGTCGATGGGTGTGAGGTGACCGCAATTGTGAGGCGCCACCGGTTATGCTGCCCTTTCGGAGAAGTCCAGCAAGATCTTCTGCTGTCCAGCTTCACCATCGGCTAGGCGTACTGCCTCTTGAAAGTCCTGAAGTGAATACCGCACAATCGCCGGCGGCGTAAGTGCTCCGTTCGACAACATGGTGAGGAGATCGCTCGTCGCTGCCCGCACTTCAGCGAGCGACTGGGAACCCACCCAACGCGGAAGCCACCACCCGCGAACCGTCGCTGTCGAATAAATCAAACGCGGCGCGAAGAGGGGCATGGTGAATTTCGCGGGGTCCGTCTGCCAATGACTGGAGAGGGCTCCATACACAAGCATAGTTCCAGCGGGAGCGAGCTTGCGGGCAATCTCAGCGCCAAGTTCCCCGGCAACGCAGTCAATCGCTCGTTCAACGCCCTTGCCCCCGGTCAATTCCTGCAGGCGTGCCCTGAGATCCTCGTCGGCTGTGCAGATTACCTGATTGCCGCCGAGCTTGCGTATGATTGTTTCCTGCTCGCGCCGCCGGATGACGTTGATTGTCTTGAATCCATACCGCTGCGCCAATTGAAGCACCAACTTCCCGACACTGGATGCAGCCGTCGTCTGCAGCAACCAGTCGCCCTCCTTCAGATTGTGCCCTGATCTCGTCAATGCCCATGCCGTCAAAGGATTGATATAGGAAGCGGCGGCGGCCTGATCGTCCAGGCCGTCTGGAACGGGCACGAGTCTGTCGACTGGGCACACGATCTGCTCGCGCCAAGTCTGCCACGTGCCAACGAAAACTACGCTAGTCCCAACAATCGAACCTTGCACACCGGACCTACAGCCTCCACAATCCCCACGCCTTCAATGCCTGGGCTGGCTGGCAATTCCGGCTGATAGCCATAGCGCCCCCGCACCATGTGCAGATCCGACGCGTTAATCGGGCTCAGCAGCACTCGGACTAGCGCTTCGCCGGGCCCAGAGGGGGAGTAGGGATCTCTGCCAGTTTTAACACGCTCTTCGGTTCACCGGTCTCACCAAAGATCAATGCTTTCATCGATGCCTCCTGGGTCTTTAGGCCGACGGGTAATTCCGGCTGGATGTTCTAAAACTTCGAAAACAAGAAGCGGAGCTGATGATGGAGGAGAACATCTCAGTCGAAGCCGGGACATGCCACATGCATTCGCTGAAATTCGCTAGTACTCATTCCTCGCGGCCGTCATGCACTCCCGCATCTGGGCAAACAACTCCTTACCGCCCGGCGCAATGTCCCGGAGGATTCTGTGTACGGAAGAGTCTCACGATGGTCGAGAGCCCCATGCCGTGCGCTCCGCGCGATGCGTCGGAGGCGCTGCTCACCGTCCAGATGGTGCGCACTCGCACCGGGAAGCCGTGCGAAAGTCTCCGAACGGATTGCATTTTCAGTCAACCTCTCTGCTGCCCATGGTGTTTATAGTTGTCCTTGGCGCCATCCCCACCCTGGGTCGTGTGATTCATCGTGCCGACGAACCGCTCGTGCGGCTTATCAATTGATCCTTCGTTCAACAGTTAAATCACGCGAAGTTTGGTTGAGTGGCCGAGGTCGAACCTCGCTGTTTACCAGACGACTGACCAGAACGAACAGAAGACTCACGGATATCCCACACATAAGCACGCCGAGCATGCTCTCGAGGGGCCCCAATAGTCGCCATCTCGATGGCAACACCACATCGCCATAGCCGACTGTGGAATAGCTGCTTGCTGAGAAATAAAATGCAGGTTCCCATGAATAGAAGCAGAGCCAGCGATAGCAGCTTGCCCAAAGTAAGATGATAAGTCCGTGTAGAACGATAACCCCTGATGTGGTTTGCATCACAAGCACGCCGTGCGTGCTCAGGAGTTGGGCCGACAGCTTCACCTCAACCTGTACGCCGTTCTTATAGTCGACCTCGTCCAATTGCTCTAAACATCCTCGAAATTGATAGGTCGCATCTCCTGCCGTCATGCTCTCGACCATAGAGAAACAGCGGCGGAGCGCAGGCAAGCATCATCGCAGTAGTGACTACCTGTCCCGGGTCCGAGGCCCAACGGTGATAGTCGTAAAATCCGATCTGCTCAGGGCTCTGCCGGTAAACAATTCGGCCTTGACGTAGATAAGCGGGCGATTCGAAACGCTGGACAGCTACTGCCGGAACTTTCTGGGTTTCACTCGGCGGCGGGTCTTTGGACGGCGCCAGGGCCAACGTGTAGTAGTCGGGATAGCGCACTTTACCGGCACAGCCTGTCAGGAGCAGTGCGGCCAGAGCGAACAACAATGCGAATTTTCTACTGCTGTTTACCATGTGCCCCTCTTCATTGCTTCGGAACCTTCCGGTCCTTGGGCTGCTTAATTCTTATAAGGCTCCAGGGCCGCTCATTAATAGACTCGCTGAAGTCGTTCAGGTGGTCGGTTGCCATGCGGATGTTCTCGAGCGTGTACTGGATGTTCTGCTGGTTCGACCGAACTACCGCCTGCAAGTTGTCGACCAAGCCACGCACTTCAACCAGCGTCTGTTGTAGCTCAATGAGATCAGTCTG
>CAWFYX010000008.1:0-214954 GCA_963820175.1 uncultured Acidobacteriaceae bacterium
AGTGATGGAAGAAACCGGATTGTACTCCAACCCGACTTCGCTCGAAACAAGAAAAACAGTTGCCTCGGACAGTGAAGAAGGGTTGTTCGCTTTCTTGAACGAGGGATCCTAATTTCACTACTTGCGAAACTATCGAAGCTGGCCTTCGTTTCCACACGACGTCGGTCGCGCCGAATTGGAAGGTACAAAACTTCCGACTCTTGCGGACCGAAAAAGTCACCCGCAATCAGTCACGGGAGACCTTTTCTGTACCCGGCGGCCACCGCTCGCCTCAACTTCTGAGCGGCAAACGCAAAAACTGCTTGACTCTGGAATGCATTCCGGGGTTGATACTTCCCATGGTGCAAAGCAGCGGTTCCAAAGTTCTCCGTTCCGGGGCCCTGGCCAAGGTCGAGCGGGGTGAGCCCGGATACGATTCGCCACTATGAAAGGATCGGCGTTCTACCCCGCAGTTCGCCGACCCAGTCGGGGTATCGGTTCTATCCCGAGAGTGCTGTGGAGAGAGTACTGGTTGTGCGAAGGGCGCTTGGGATCGGCTTTACGCTGGCGGAATTGGCCGAAGTGCTGCAGGCTCGCGATGCCGGTGGCGCTCCGTGCCGGCAGATGTACCAGCTTGCGCAAGAAAAGCTGAAGGGCATCGCAGCAGACATCAAGGCATTAAAACGCACGGAGCGATACCTCAAGAAAGTATTGTCGGAGTGGGCGCAGCGAATGGACCTAACGGATATGGGGCAGAAATCGTACTTGCTGCACTCGCTGGGGCAAGGGCCGAAGAGCACTCCGGCGCTTCGGTCAATCAATTCCGGAGGAAAAAGAAATCATGAAAACGGTGGTTGCATTGTTTCTGCTCGGCGGACTGCAGTTGAGCGCGCAAGATACACAGTCTTGTCCGATGCACAAAGAGCACATGGCGGCAGCGCAGCATCAAGCTGATGTGGAAAAACAGGGAGATGAGGGCGATCGGAATCGCCCATGACAAAACGACGCATCATTTCCGCCTGTACCCAGATGGCGGAGCGATCGAAGTAACCGCCAATGACCCGAGAAGAACTCCCAAGATGTGCAGGCAATCCAGTCACACCTGGCGCATATTGCCACGATGTTTTCGCAAGGCGATTTTTCTATTCCCATGTTCATCCATGATCAGAGAAAACCCGGCGTCCCCGTGATGAAAGAAAAAAACGCCGAGGGACCTTTCTTACCGATTCGAAGCCCTGCCTACAGGTGGCAAGGTAGCATCGCGGCCAAAATCCCGACGCGCTCAGCGCAATTCACAGCTTTCTTCGTTTTCAGATTGAGGACCACCACACCGGAGACTCTGCCGGCAATTCGGAGTAGCTGTTTACCACGCCGTACGGCGATAGATCCTACGCTCGGCACAGCAGTACGCATAGCGTCGCTAGAGCTTCTTCAGGAACTTCCCTTCCGCAATTCTTCGAAAGCCTGCCGCAGTTGCTCCTGAGTATTCATCACGATGGGCCCATACCAGGCCACCGGCTCTTCCAGCGGCTTGCCCGAGACCAGAAGAAAGCGGATGCCGTCGTCGCCCGCCTGCACCGTAACTTCGTCGCCGCTATCGAACAGAATGAGCGAGCGATTGTCGGCCTCGACCGGCGGCGTGGTGTCGGCCCATTTGATGGCTTCCGTCGGCACCGCCAGCGGGCCCGAGGCGTTGCAGAACTTGCCCGCTCCCGCGAAAACATAGGCGAAGGCGTGGCGCGTGGTCTCCACCGGCAAGGTCTTTCGTCTGCCCGGCGAAACCGAGACGTCCAGATAGATCGGATCGGCGGCGATACCTTCCACTGGCCCTTTTTTTCCCCAGAAGTTGCCGCAGACCACGCGCACGTGAGTGCCATCGTCGTCCTTGACCTCGGGAATCTCGACCGACTTCACCTCCTGATAGCGCGGGGCGGTCATCTTCAGCGCGGCCGGAAGATTGGCCCACAACTGAAAGCCGTGCATCCGTCCGGCCTGATCGCCCTTAGGCATTTCCTGATGAATGATGCCGCTGCCGGCGGTCATCCACTGAACGTCGCCGGCCGCGATGGCGCCGTTGTTTCCCATACTGTCGCCGTGCTCGACGGTCCCGGCCAGAACATAGGTGATGGTTTCGATTCCGCGATGAGGATGCCAGGGAAATCCCGCGAGATAGTCTTCGGGAACATCGTTGCGAAAATCGTCGAGCAGGAGAAACGGATCGAAGTCGGAGGTATTGCCGAAACCAAACGCGCGCCGCAGATGCACACCCGCTCCTTCCAGAGTGGGCTTCGATTTGACCAGCCGTTTGATGGGTCGAATGGACATGGCATTGTTCTCCGCGAGTTGAAGGTTTCTGCGCAGTATTGGATGGCGCGATCAGCAGAACGTCGCTTTTCCGCAGCGGACGAGCCTGCGATGTCGGATTTTCAGCTGCGAGCCCTCAATGGGGCGAGTTGACTTATTCCGCCCGGTCCCGGGAACCGCAGGCGGCAACGAAGTCGCACGAACCACTTTCGCGGATTGGCTGGGTTCGGCAAGTTTGACCGACGTGACAGGCTGGATATCCAGTAGCAGAATTCGGCTGTCGGAGTGGTAGGGTTCGCCGGAGGCAGTTTGTGCCTGAAAAACCGGATCCACGCCATGCAGATATTCCCGCCGGCTGACGGAAGAGGCATCCGCCAGGTCGGTTCCGACGAAATCACGCTCTTCATCTACCGCGGGATCAATCCGATGATTAATCAAATGCCCACGCTTGGCGATTTCAATGGCCACGTCGTGGGTGGCCGCTCCCGCCCAGATCGGCGTGCCGTCCATGGTGTATCCGGTTTTCCAGATGCGAAGATGATGCCGTCGCGAAACAATTGCGTGCGGATCCGGCAGAGCATAGGAATAATCCTGCTCTCTTCCGAACAGGTAAAACCTGGCCATCGGCACGCTGGTGTCATTGGTTCCATGCCGCAACAGGTGCCAAACAAATGCCATCTTCCAGCGATCGGTTTTGACCCAACCGGCACGCTGAAAGGCTTCCTGCAAGTCTTCCTGGCGGGCTACAAAGACCAGGTTCAGCATATCGCCCTGCCGTCCCTCGCCATCGAAAACCCGCGGCGGCAGATAATCCATCATCTCGGCCAATTGGGAAGAGTCTCTCCCGCGAACGCTGCAACCCTGCCGAAAGAACCGGGGTCGCGCCTTCGATTTGCGCGGTGATTTCCGTGCTCTTCACGACCGTGCTGTCGTGTCCCCGGGTGAGCAGGAAAACCGGTGCGGCCGGCAGGAAGATCAGGCCGGTAGCGAGCATCGCTGCTGCCATCAATTTGGTCCGCGAGCGTCCCTTCACGTCCATACTCGCCTGCAAATTCACCCGATCGCCGTTGGCCAGCTTCACGGAATCGAGTTGCAAGCTACGTTGCCTCCGATACCCAGAAACCGCTTACCTTTAACTCGCGTGATCGAACCCCGCGCCATGGTTCCGGCCGGAATAACCGTGAAGCCCCCAGGTTCACGTCGCTCACCACGACGAAATCCAATCGGTCTCCCACCCGGGCGTGAGCAGAGGAAACGTTCTCCGCCAGCCGAAGGACACAGGTGTTCCATCGGGAATGATCAGCCGGGCAGGAGTCGCGGTGCTCTCCTCGGCCGAGAGACAGGCGACGAGAAACGCATGAGCAGGAAGTACGCCAGGATCTTGCGAACAGTTGCGCTGGACAATGAATGCCGCCTTTATTGAGGACTAGCCTCCGTCACCCGCGACGGCCAAAGATATTGAGCGCAATTGCGTGGAGGATAGAAATAATAACCCGGCCGAGACTATTTTGGATGTTCAAAATTGCACATCGGCGAGCAATTTTAGTCGGTTCATCCCGAAGTACAAACGATATGCCTCGATTGTCATCGCGGAGTAAGTCATAGCAGGAAGAGTAGAGACAGTGTGGCAGGCGCCCTTAGGTTTGGGCCGAAAGAAGCGTGCCAGCAGCATTGCAACTATCAAGGAACAAGCTGCCGCAATTGACCGCGACCAATCGCGAAAAATAGAATCAATCTCTTAGAAAGATTGTGGGGAAACCACGTTGCCTCTCTACGAATATCAGTGCAAGAAATGTCATAGCCTGACCGAGCGAATTCAGAAGTTTTCCGATCCGCCGCTGGCCGTCTGTCCGCATTGCGGCGGTGAACTGGAGCAGCTGATCTCGGCCCCGGCAGTTCGGTTCAAAGGTTCCGGCTGGTACGTGACCGACTACGCCAAGAAGATCCTCGAAGGGCGCCTCTCCAGCGGCAACGGTTCCAGCTCATCGTCTGCCGAAGGCAAGTCGGAGACTGCGAAGAGCGAGGGTTCATCGAGCTCGGAAAAGAGCAGCGCGGAGAAGTCAAGCTCGGAAAAGAGCAGTTCCGTTTCCGACAAGTCTCCGGGAAAAAGTAATGTCTTCGCGAGTTACGCTCGACATCACAGAGGCATGTGATCTCCGTCGCTCACCCTTGTGTTAACGTCAGAAAGCAACGGGCATCAAGGATTAGAATGGGACTCGGACGAACACTCGTTCGCAGCACCGCGCTCTAATCTCCCAGGTTCTGCTTTTTTATAGGAGGTACAGGTCATGTCGAAAGACATTTTGACCATCACGGACAAACGCACCGATAAAACTTATGAATCGCCGGTCGAGCTCGGAACCATCCGGGCCATGGACCTGCGGAAGATCAAGACTGGCCCGGAAGACTTCGGTCTGATGACCTACGATCCCGCCTTCACCAACACGGTTTCCTGCAAGAGCGGCATCACCTTTATCGACGGCGACAAAGGCATCCTGCGCTATCGCGGCTACGACATCGAGGCCCTGGCCGAGCATTGCACCTATCTGCAGGTGGCTTACCTGCTGCTGTTCGGCGAGTTGCCGACTCCCCAGCAGGACAAGGACTGGACGTGGGAGATCACGCATCACACCATGCTGCACGAAACCACCAAGCACTTCATCGATGGCTTCCGCTACGACGCCCATCCCATGGGCATCCTGGTGAGCACGCTGGCCGCGCTCTCCACCGTCTATCCCGAGGCCAAGGATATTCACGATCCGGAGAACCGGCAGAAGCAGATCGTGCGCCTGATCGCCAAGATGGCGACCCTGGCGGCGTATTCCTATCGCCACCGCCGCGGACATCCTTATGTTTATCCCGACAACGATCTCACCTACACCGAAAACTTCATGAACATGCTGTGGCGCATGACCGAGCCGAAGTACCTGGCCAGCCCGGTCATCGCCCGCGCGCTGGATGTGCTGTTCATCCTGCATGCCGACCACGAGCAGAATTGCAGTTCGACCACCATGCGGGTGATTGGCAGCGCGCAAACCGATCCGTACCTCTCCATGGCCGGGGCGGCAGCGGCGCTGGCTGGTCCGCTGCATGGCGGCGCGAACGAAGAAGTGCTGCGCATGCTGGATGAGATCGGCTCGGTGAAGAACATTCCTGCCTACATCAAGCGAGTGAAAGAAGGCGAGATCAAGCTGATGGGATTCGGGCATCGGGTCTACAAGAATTATGACCCGCGCGCCCGCATCATCAAGCAGGTTGCCGACGAAGTATTCGAGGTCACGGGCCGCAATGCCCGCCTCGATATCGCCCTGGAGCTGGAACGCATCGCGCTGCAGGACGATTACTTTGTGACCCGCAAGCTCTATCCCAATGTTGATTTCTATTCCGGAATCATCTACCAGGCCATGGGCTTCCAGCCGGAAATGTTTACCGTGCTGTTTGCCATTCCGCGCGCGGCCGGCTGGCTGGCGCAATGGAACGAAATGGTGCAGGATCCGGAGCAGAAGATCGCACGTCCGCGGCAGATCTATACCGGAGTCCTGGACCGCCCATTCCCTGCGATGCAAGAGGAAAAGTCGGAAGTAAAGGTGGGATAGATTATCCTGCCTTCCTTAGGCCGGGTCGGTGCTGGAACGACGGAACAATCCAGCACGCGACCCGGTGATCCTGGCCAAGGCGGCCGACAGGAACCCGCTTCTATTTCGCCGGCGCAATGATCGCATCGAGACGATCGGGTGTTGCCTCGACTCTTTCCAGATGCGGGTAGCGCAGCCCGCCGTGATAATCCAGATTCACGGTGATGAACTCGTCCTCGCGCTTCAGCAAAAGCTTGATTGGCTCTTTACTTTTCTCCGCCGAAAGAATGGCGTCGCGCAGGTTGGCGATGTTGAATTTCTGATCATTCACCGCTTCCAGGTGCATGTCGGGAGTGATACCTGCCTTAAACGCTAGACTATCCCACCACACGTCTCCAAGGTTTCCCTCTCCATTCACCGAGAATCCCAGCGAGGTGGCGAAGCTGGTTGCGCGGGAAGGGTCGCTGTGCTTCATCCAGTCCGGATTCGTTGTCGTTATAGACCAGCCGATAGCCGCCTTGCGTGATTCCACCCTCCGGAACCTGCGGGTTGACCTCGTAAACTCTCGCGCGCAAGAAGCCTTTCCAATCGAAGGGCTGCACCGTGTTCAAGGCCGCAACCAGATCGTCGAAGGTGTAGGTCTTGGTGACGTAGCTCCCGTTATCCATTCCGAAGAAGAGCTTGGCGAAATCGTCGAGCGACTTCGTTCCCCCGCTCAGTTCGCGGATCTTCGTGTCGGCATCAAGCCAGATGAGATCCGATTCCGGATAGTAGTCATAAGAACGCTGCCAGCTTGGCCAGGTCTCCGGCGAGGCGCCGTGAGACGAGATGATGGGCTGATTGGTGGTGTCGTCCAGAGAGCGCCAGGTGCGTCCCGGGCTGATTTCGAAGCCTGCAGCGGTCAGGGCGATCAGGTCGCGTGCCTGCTCGGGGGTACGCATTCCGGAGCGCGCCGTCAGCACGTTGCCGTAGTAGTCGGTTAGGCCTTCATAAACCCAGAGCAAATCGTTCTGCATTGGCACGTTGAAATTCGGCGTCCACAGATCGGCCGGCCGGCGAAACTTTCCGTTCCAGGAATGGGTGTATTCGTGGGGCAGCAAGAGCGCGCCCGCCGACCCCTGCCGCCCAGTCGGTAAAGTAGTTGGCCCGGGCGCCGTCTTCGCTCGACTGGTGATGTTCCAGGCCTTTGCCGCTGACCGTGTCGCTGACCGAGAACAAGAAATCGTAGTGGTCGTAATGATGGGAGTTGAAAAGCTTCTGCGCCTGGATCACCAGATTCTTGTGGTATTGCAGTTCTTCCGGCGTGATCTCCAGGTCGGCGGGCTTGTCGGCAAAGATGTCCAGGTACACCGGATTGTCGGGGCCGGAGGACAGGTCAACCCGTTTGAAGTTAACCCCCGCGTACAGCGGGGAGTCGATCAGCGTGTTCAGCGTGGTGTCTTTGAAATGAACTAGGCTTCCATCCTGCGACTGCGCCTCCAGCGCGCTGGCGAATTTCCAGCCATCGGGCAAGCGCAGCGAGGGCGCAAATTGTATCCGCCGCGAAAAGTATCCGGCCGGATAGAAAAGCACGCTATTCCAGGTGAGGTCGGCGAAATTGGATGAGATGCGGCCCTGTTTCGGGGACATCGCCGCCAGGTACTGGAAATTCACTTCCAGCGTGGTCACACCTTGCGGCACGTCGAGGTGAAAGGCAGACATCTTCACCCGATCGCGCACCCAGTCAATGCGCTTACCATTCGCCGTCACCACCAGCCCGGCCATTCTTTCCACCGGATTCGATGGCGAGTGCGTGCCGGGAAGCCATTCGGGATAGAGCAGGGTGATCTTGCCGGCCTTTACCGGAATCGTTTCCTGCACGTTCAAGATGCGATCGTTGATGTTGGTGAGATCGACCAGCAGCGAAATCGTGCCGGGATACGGGACGTCGGCCGGAGCAACGATAGGCGGAGGCAGCGGTGCCGGCTGCGGGCCAGCTGAGTTCTGTGCATACACCGCAGTGGCTAGAGCAAGGGAAAGGACTACAAAAAGAAGCGCAACAGTTCGACGGCAAAAAGACAAATGTGACACGCAGATTCTCCAAAACAGCAGACAACACTGTAATACCGCGTCAAGGTTGACAGTTACAATTTCTTCACAGATCGAAAAAAGCCTGGCCGACCTGCACCTCCGGTGATGTGGATGCCATCCCGAAGCGCAGCTTTAGAACACAATCGCAAAACTGGAAAATCAAACCGGAGTAGACAAACGAAGGTCGACTACCAGGCCCGCCGCGGTCCACGCAGAATTCGTGCCGGCAGAAAGATGATGGCCTTCACCAGCTCCAGCACTCCCTCCACCGCGATCCCTAACAAACGGAACGGCAACAGGAGCAACCAGACTATGGGGTAGAGCACCAGGAACATCAGCGCCAGCGGCCAGCAGAAAATCAGCAGGATGCACCACAGAAGGAACGTCAGCATAACTTGACCCTGACCAAGGTTACGAATCCGAAGAAGGAAAAGTTCCGCTCGCGCTTAGAAGCTAAGGAGACGGATGTCACGATCTATTATGCGCGCTTTGTTTCAGCGGCGTTGGCGATTCCTGCCTTGATCAAACCCTGAATTTCAATGTGGGAATGTGACGGCACCTTCGTAATCGTTTCTGACTGGCACCCCCGAAACAGATTATCCGTGGCCGCTGCCCCCGCCGGTCAACTCGCGCACAATCGAGTTCACAAATGCTTTGGCATCGCCAAACAGCATCAGCGTATTGTCAAGGTAGTAGAGCGGATTGTCGATGCCGGCGAATCCCGGATTCATGCTGCGTTTGATCACCATCACCGTCCGGGCTTTATCGACATCCAGGATCGGCATGCCGTAAATGGGACTGCTGGCATCGGTACGGGCCGCCGGATTGGTCACATCATTGGCGCCGATCACCAAGGCCACATCGGTTTGCGGAAAGTCGCCGTTGATCTCATCCATTTCGATCAGACGGTCGTAAGGAATGTCGGCTTCGGCCAGCAGCACGTTCATGTGGCCGGGCATGCGTCCGGCCACCGGATGGATGGCAAAGCGGACCTCCACCCCCTTCTTGGTGAGCACGTCATACAATTCGCGGACCTTATGCTGCGCTTGCGCGACTGCCATGCCGTAACCAGGAACGATCACAACTTTGTTGGCCGCCGCCAGAATCGAGGCCGCATCTTCGGGAGTGGCGCTGCGCACGACTCGTTCTTCTTTCGCGGCCGCAGCGGAGGTCTGCACCTGGCCGAACGCTCCGAACATCACGTTGGTGAAGGAGCGATTCATGGCCTTGCACATGATCACCGAGAGAATGAAGCCGGAAGAGCCGTCGAGCGCTCCGGCCACGACCAGCACTTTACTGTTCAGAACAAATCCCAGGAGCGCCGCTGAAAGGCCGGCGTAGGAATTCAGCAGCGAGATGACCGTAGGCATGTCCGCGCCGCCGATGGGAGTGACCAGCAACACTCCGAAAATCAGCGCCACAATCACCATGATCGGGAACAGTAGGGCGTGTCCGGGATTTACCACCAGCGCCACTGCCAGCCCCAGCGCTGCCCGCCAGAACCGAGAGGCTGACGATATTCTGCCCGCGATAGACGATCGGCCGCTGCGGCAGGAACTCCTGCAACTTGCCCGCGGCGATCAGGCTACCGGTAAAGGTCAGCGAGCCGATAATGACTTCCAGGGAGATCTCGCCCATGGCAAAGCGCGTGACCGGAGCCGTGCCCACGTAGAACTCGGCGATGCCGATCATGGCGGCCGAAAGCGCGCCAAACGCGTGGCTCAGTGCGGTTCGTTGCGGCACCGCCGTCATCTGCACCAGACCCAGAGGGACGCCGACTCCCGCGCCGATGATCAGCGGGATGAGGACCCACTTGTAGTGGGCCACCTCGGGGTTGAAAAGCGTAACCACGACCGCCAAGGCTGCGCCGATTTCTCCCGCCAGAACGCCCCAGCGCGCGCTCACCGGCGAACTCAGGAACTTGAGCGAAAGAATGAAGAGAACGACCGCGGCAATGTAGGCGAAATCGAGATACTGCTGCAGCGCGAGCTGGCTCATGATTGTTTCGATCCGCGAGACTTGAACATGCGCAGCATGCGGTCGGTGATCAGGAATCCGCCGACCATGTTGCTGAACGACGCCGCGACCGCAATCGCACCCAGCACCGTGGTGAGCGTGCGTCTCGTGCCGGCCGGCAATGATGATGGCGGCAACCACCACGATCGCGTCGAGAGCGTTGGTCAGCGACATCAGGGGCGTGTGCAGCAGGGGGGAAACGCTTCTGATCACTCCAAACCCCACAAACCCGGCGAGGATAAAGACGTAGAGATTAGAAATGAAATCTGGTGGCATTTTTGTTCCTCACAATTTCTCGGCGCCTCCGCCGAACATTACCGTTACTGCGCCGCCAGCGCCGGCAGCGAGAAGAACTCCCGTACCCGTGGATTCACGATTTCGCCGCCCTGCGTGACCAGCGTGCTGCGGGTGATCTCATCGTCGAGGTTGAGTTGCGAGCTTGCCATCCTTCACCAGGTGCACCAAAAAGTTCGTCAGATTTTTCGCGTACATCTGGCTGGCATGATACGGAACCGTGCTGGCCAGATTGATGGTGCCGACGATGGTGACGCCGTGTACGACGATGATCTCGCCGGTGCGGGTCAGCTCGCAGTTGCCACCGCGTTCAGCAGCAAGGTCGACAATCACCGAACCTGGCGCCATGCCAGTGACCATCTCCTTGGTAACCAGAACCGGCGACTTCTTGCCGGGCACAACCGCGGTAGTGATCACCACATCGCTTTCGGCGACGACCTTGCCCAGCAACTCGCGCTGCTTCTGATAGAACGCCTCGTCTTGAGCCTTAGCGTAACCGCCGGCATCTTGCGCGTCGGCCGCCTCGATCGGCAGCTCGACAAAGCGGCCGCCCAGGCTCTGTACCTGCTCCTTGACTGCGGGCCGCAGATCGTAGGCGGAAACGACTGCGCCTAATCTGCGTGCGGTGGCAATGGCCTGCAATCCAGCAACGCCGGCCCCGATTACCAGCACTCGCGACGGGGTAATCGTGCCAGCCGCGGTGGTCAACATGGGAAAGATGCGGGGCAGCTTGTCCGACGCAACCAGCACGGCCTTGTACCCGCAGATGGTTCCCATCGAGGACAACGCGTCCATGCTTTGAGCCCGCGTGATGCGAGGCATCAGCTCAACGGAGAAGGCGGTTACACCGGTTGCGGCAATCTCCTCGAGTGTGTCCACGTCGCCCAGCGGCCGCAGAAATCCGATCAGCGCCTGACCGCGCCGAAACAGAGCAAGGTCGGCTTTGCCGGTCTGATCGTTGGAGCCGTAGGAGAGCACCTGCACGATCACGTCAGCGGCGCTGAACACGTCGCCCCGGCTGCCGACAACTTTGGCTCCCTTATTGACGTACTCCGCATCGGGATAACCGGCTTCGACGCCGGCTCCCGACTCAACCACAACTTCGAGATTTGCCTTCGCCAAGTTCGGAACTACGCCTGGCACAAGCGCAACACGCCGCTCCCCCGGGAAATTTTCGCGGGGAACACCAACAATCATGGGGGCCTCCTGCTCAACCTACGCACTGCACTTCCGGCGCCCACGAACTGGCGAAATCAAAAGCAACCGGAAAGGAGCATTCTACGCAGAGTGTGGGGAAAGTCCAGAGCCCTCATGAGGTTGAGCCTTCGGCAGCAACGCCGAGATTTGCTTCACGCAGGAGAGAAATAAATCTCTTGAAGCGTAAGAGTTCCCGCTCGCCGAGTAATCGACATCTAAGACTCTGGGGTCCACCAAGGTTCTCGGTTGCCGGTTTGACGGACGGGTGCCATTGCGACGCGACGATCTTTGTCTACACCAGGGAATTTATTTGCAGGTGATCAATCAGTAAACCTGCATCACATATTTTTACCGATTTGGAACAGTCCCATCTAAGGCCCTGTTTGCAAAGGTGTTAAAACCGAGCAGTAGCATCACGCCCAGAGCGGCGATGGGGGTTCGACACTGTTTGTGGTTAAAATACAACATCACCAGATCCTGTCAAACCTGTAATCTGTTGGATGTATTACTGTTAGCTTCCCTGTATTGATATACGAACGAACAATTCGGAAGCCCGCCGAGTGCAGCGGCGTCGGCCTGCATAGCGGAGCTCCTGTCCGCCTGCGAATGTTACCCGCGCCTCCGGGCACGGGTATCGTCTTCCGCCGCACCGATCTTGACGGCTTCGAGGTCGAGGCCATTAGCCGCAACGTGGCCCGTGTCAGTTACGCCACCAGTCTGATGAAGAAGGGCGTGCTCATTTCCACCACCGAGCACCTGCTGTCGGCCTTCATCGGTATGGGCGTCGACAACGCCATCGTGGAGCTGGACAATCTCGAAGTCCCCATTCTCGACGGCAGTGCGCTACCTTTCGTCGAGATGCTGACCGACGCCGGCCTGCGGCAACAGCGCCGCAAACGCGTTTATCTGAAGATCCTGCGTCCCTACGAATTGCAGGAAGGCGACAAGTTCATTGGGGTCTATCCCGCTGAGCGTTACTCGGTCAGCTACGCTATCGATTTTCCGCATCCCCTGATCGGTAGCGAACGCTTCCAGGTCGAGCTTTCCAATGGCAGCTATGTCACCAACATTGCCTCGGCGCGCACCTTCGGCTTCATCGAACAGCAACAAGCCATGCTGAACATGGGCCTGATTCGCGGCGCTTCCCGCGAGAACTGCGTGGTGCTGACGCGCGAAGGAATCGATAATCCTCCTCTGCGCTACCAGGACGAATTCGTGCGCCACAAGGTACTGGACCTCATCGGTGACCTGGCGCTTTTCGGTAAGCGCATCCTCGGCTACGTAAAAGCCGACCGTGCCGGACATGCCCTGCACACTGCCATCGTCTCGCGCATCCTGCGCGACCAGAGCTACGCCGAGGAGATCACGCTCGACGAAGCTGCGGTTGCCGACTGGCCCGTCGAACACCTCGCCGTCGCGGACTAGCTACGCAACGCGTACCCCGGGGAAGGCCCGCACTAACCGAACAATTCCGAACGGCCCAGACCACATGCATAATCCTTCGGGTTCGCACATCCCGCGTACCTTGCGCGTCATTATCCGCCCGCTGCTCTCGCGCTAACATGAATTCGTGGAGAAAATCGTCTATCTGTCGCTGGGATCGAACGTCGGCGACCGCGAGGCCAACCTCCGTACTGCGATAGAAAAGCTCGCCGACCTGGGAAAGGTCGTGGCGACGTCATCCTTTTATGAGACGGAGCCGGTCGACTTTACGGCACAGCCATGGTTCCTGAACTGTGCCGTGGCGTTACGCACGCATCTGATGCCAAAGCTCTTCCTGGCCAAGGTGCTGGCCATCGAACAGCAGATGGGGCGTCGCCGGCTGCAGCCCAAGGGCCCGCGCACCATCGACGTCGATATTCTGCTGTTTGGAAATTCGGTGATCAGTACGCTGCAGCTCGACGTGCCTCATCCGGCCATGCATCAGCGACGATTTGTGTTAGAGCCCCTGGCGGAAATTGCGCCAGACGTGCGACATCCGGTCTTCAAGCGGACGGTACGCGAAATGCTACAGGCGTTGCCGCACAACGGAGGCCACGTGAAGAAACTGCTCCAGCGTTAGGTCGACCGTGCCGATACTGTAGATGAGGAAGGACTGGCGATTGAACCGGACGCGCAAACGATGGCTACTGCTCGCGATAGGCTGGGCATTCCTGCTGCTTGCGATCGCCGGCTTTATCGTGCCGGTTTTGCCCGGCCTCTTATTCCTTGCGATTGGCCTCGTGGTTCTCTCGGGTGAGTACATTTGGGCGCGTAGCCTTCTCTCCAGGCTGACCACGCGCTTTCCTGGTCTTGGGGCTCACCTGCGTTATGCCACGGAAAAAGCGCAGTCTTGGGCAAGCCGCGCCCGCGCCGACTGACAAAGGTAATTGCGTAGCTTTGTCATCCCGACCGACGGCTTCAGCCCGCGCGGAGGGATCCGCTGTTTCGTCCTGCTCTCAGAGCAAATTCCGCGAGGGCCCCAACCTATTTCTGGCTTCACACACTAGATCCGTTGCAACTCTGCCACCGTCCGCTCGTTCTCCACGTTGCCGGTGTTCAGCGTTGTCTTCGGCTCCAGCAACATGACATGCGTCTCTTCGTCCGCGGAAGGAAGGTGCTCGACGCCACGCGGAATGATGATGAACTCGCCAGGGCGAATGACGATCTCGCGCTCGGAGCCGTTTTCGCGCAGCTTCATGTGCAGCTCGCCCTTGGCGACGAAGAACAGTTCGTCTTCGTTGTCATGGTGATGCCACATGAAATCGCCTTGCAGCTTCACCACTTTGACGTAAGAGTCGTTTAGCTCTCCCACGATTTTAGGTTGGTAAGGTTCGGTGAACAGCGAGAATTTCTGAGCAAGATTAACCTTCTCCAAGCAAGCCTCCCGGGGAAACGGAATTTTCTTTATCAGATTCGCGGTTGCACTCCGAGACTCAGCTCATCGGGGAGTTCACCGCGGCTGGGAAGCGTTTGGCATCTCTTTTGGCTGGGTCGAGCCGAACCGCGCACGGGCAGATCGTGATCGATCAACTCTGGGCACTGTTGGTCGAATTCGCACCAGCCGGGTAAGGGCAGGATTGTAGCTAACTGCCGTGCGGCCTGGGTCCAAACGTCTAGCCGCTTCTAAACTCAATCAGTGGCAGACCTTCATCTCAACTGCATCTTATTGTAAATATGGGCTTTTAAGGGATCGCAGCGAATTGCGCGATTCTCGTATTTTCGCTTTATCTTCGTGTTATCATATCCCGGTTGCCGCTGCTGCGGCCGGAGTTTTCCATGGCTATTCGTGACATGCTGTTGCCCGAGTTCGATTCGGAGATGGCCAACACCCGCAAACTGCTGGAGCGCCTCCCGGAAAACATTCCTGATTACAAACCGCACGCGAAGTCGATGCCATTTAGCCGCCTGGCCGGGCACGTTGCCGAGTTGCCGGGTGGACCAAAGAGACCTTCACCAAGGAGGTGTTGGAATTCGACATGGACAATTTTGTGCCCTTCGATCCCAAGACGCGCCAGGAAGTGCTCGACACCTTCGATAAAAACTCCAAGGCTGGACGCGAGGCGCTGGCGGCCGCCACCGACGAATCGTTCGGGGTGATTTGGAGTCTGAAGAACACCAAGGGTGACACCATCTTCTCGATGCCGCGCGCTGTCTGCTATCGCAGCATGGTGATGAGTCACATGATCCATCATCGCGCCCAGCTGGGCGTCTATCTGCGGCTGAACGAAATCGAGCTTCCCGGGATGTACGGCCCATCGGCCGACGAGATGAAGTTCTGGCAGGAAGGCCCAGACCACCAAAGGGTAAGAGATCGATAAGTGAGAAGCGGAGCCCCACCCAAGCCTGGGTCTGCTTGGGTGGGAAATTTTTTACAAGGCTTCCTCTTTCTAAGTTATGTGATGCGCTGGATCGTATCCAGCCGCTTCGTCAGGATCTGCTCCAGCTTGGTTGTAGACTCAAGGTCGAACGCCGCGCTCACTGTCGAGCACCACATGGGCGCGGAACTTCCTTCGCGTCACGATACTCTGTTGAGGACGAGAGGAAAGGGATGATATGGGCAAGGAAGACGCGAACGCATTCGCTAGCTCAAGTGCGCACGTCTGAGCGAGATGATGCGCCGTGTCAAGCAAGCTTCAGGAGCGGGCACTTCGAATCTCTTGAATTTCTGGCGGCGAAGATAAGCGCCAGCCCGACTGAAACTTAGCACAAACGGGAAGGCCACCGAATCCCGGAAGAGTTAAGAGTAGGCCTGGATTGCGAAAGATAGCCAAAGACTCCGAAGCCTCCGAAGATCAGGAAGACTTTCCGCTGTAGAAGAAGAGCGACAACAATCATAGCGAGATAGATCAGGCAGTATCCCAGCTTGGCCAGCTGACTGCCGCTGTCAAGCATGGACAGGCCGCCAGTAAAGGTCAGCAATCCGAATAGATATCCCCAGAACGAGTAGTCGATTTCTGTCTTGCGGTCCAGCCAGCAAGAAACCAGCAGCATCGCCAAGCCAAAGACGACGGAGATCTTACACATTTCCTGGAACGTCCAGTGCCGCTTGAAGATCAGCGCCGTGAGGTCCATAGATATGTACCACAGCGCATAAGCGGCCGGCGCGGTGAGAAATGGAAACGGAAAGAAGCGTAATGCCGCAATCGCCGCGATGACGGTTGCCATTTCCATCATCACCCAGCTCGCATCGATGTAAGGATGGAACCGAGCGTAGCTGCCGGGATCGGCCGACGGCCACAAATGAAATTGCCGCTCTAAGCCGTAAACTGCGAGAGGAACCATGCAGACGGCGACAGTGATGAGCAATCCGGCCGGGATGCGAAACATTGGCTTGGGCCAGAGCTGACGCCCCACCAAAACAAATACCGCCGTGTAAACCCCCGCGATGGCAAACAGCTGCCAGCCCTGGAACGAATCCCATCCGGTGGTAGTGAACCAGCCCATGGCGCCGATGACCAGCAGCGCTCCGAAGTAATATCCGACGTGCGCCGCTTCGAAGCGCGGTTTGGTGTCAGGCCGTGTCTGAAGGTCCAACCAGATGGCTTGCGCCTGTTCCGGCGAAAGCCCGGCGTTGACGACGGCCTGCTCGAGTTCACGTCGACTAACCTCGATAGAGCGGTTCTTACTCATGTTGTGGAGTGTCAGGGGAAGTATAGAGCGTCCGCCCATCCTTGGTACAAGACGAACCTCGGGGAATGACGACACAAACGAAAAACCCCACTCAAGCAAAATCAGCTTGAGTGGGGCACCCTTATGTTTCGTAGAGGGCCGGCGTCTATTGCACCAGCACACCGCTCTCGCCGTTGCCGTTCTCTACGGCTTCTTCCGGCGGGATGACCGACGCGGCTGCCAGCCGGTCGCCTTCTTCCAGATGCAGCAGGCGCACGCCTTGGGCCGAGCGACCGGATTCGCGGATGTTCTTGCTGTCGATGCGGATGATCTTGCCGTACTGGCTGATCACCATCACCTCGGAGGTCTCGTTCACCAGCATGATCGATACCACCTTGCCGTTGCGGGCGGTGGTCTTTACGTTGATCACGCCTTTGCCGCCGCGCGACTGCAGGCGATACTCGTCCACGTCGGTCCGCTTGCCATAGCCGGCTTCGGTGACCGAGAGGATCAGGTTCGCCTGATTGGCGTCGCTTTCTTTCGTCTTCTTGCGCTCTTTTGGCGTCACCGCCATGCCCACGATGTAGTCGCCGCGCTCCAGGTCCATGCCGCGCACGCCGTACGCGGGACGTCCCATAGGCCGCACGTCGTCTTCTTCGAAACGGATCGCCTTACCGTCATGCGTGGCCAGAAAGATGATCTGATTGCCGTCGGTGCAGCTGGCTGCGACCAGTTCATCTTCCTTCTCGATGCCGATGGCATTGATGCCGATGGAACGAACATTGCTGAAGTCCTTCAGCGGCGTCTTTTTGACCGTGCCATTGCGTGTGGCAAAGAAGACGAACCGGTTCTCCTCTTCGAGGTCGCGCACCGTGAGCCAGGCGCGAACGCTCTCCCCCGGTTGCAAGGCGACCAGGTTGGCGATAGCCTTGCCCTTGCCGGCGGCGCTCAGTTCCGGAACTTCGTACACCTTGAGCCAATAGACGCGGCCGGTGTTGGTGAACACCAGGATGTAATCATGGGTGGAAGCGACGAACAGCCGCTCGACAAAATCCTCCTCGCGCGTGCTCATGCCCCTGCGGCCGGTGCCGCCGCGGCGCTGCTGGCGATAGGTTGAGATCGGCGTGCGCTTCAGATAGCCGGAGTGACTGACCGTCACCGCTACTTGCTCGTCGGCAATCAGGTCTTCCAGATTGATCTCGGCTGCCTCATCCTGGATCTGGGTACGCCGCTGGTCGCCGTACTTCTTCTTGACCTCTTCCAGTTCTTTGATGATGACGCTGCGCAGCTTCTTCTCGCTGGCGAGAATCGATTCGTATTCGGTAATGCGAGCCGCGAACCTCCGCCAATTCTTTCAGGATTTCGTCGATCGACAAGCGAGTCAGGCGGTGCAGTTGCAATTCCAGGATCGCGTCGGCTTGTACGGCGTCGAAGGGACGGGTGAGCGTAGTCGGCACCACGCCTTTGAGCGTAGCCTGCTTGTTCTGTGTTCCCTTTCCTTCCGAGACGCTAACGGTCTTGCCGGAGAAATACTCAACCAGATTGGTGCGCGCTTCACCGCGGTTCTCGCTGCCGCGGATGATGCGAATAACGTCGTCGACGCGGTCCAGCGCGACCTGGTAGCCCTCTAACACATGCTCGCGCTCGCGCGCCTTCATCAGCAGGTAGGCAGTGCGGCGGCGCACCACGTCGATGCGGTGATCGACGAAGTGCTGGATGGCCTGCACCAGGCCCATCTCTTTGGGCTGGCCGTTGACCACGGCCAGGAAGATCATGCTGAAGCTTTCCTGCATCGAGGTGTGCTTAAACAGCTGGTTGAGCACGATCTGGGGCTCGCAACCACGCTTCAGCTCGATGACGATGCGCATGCCATCGCGATCGCTTTCGTCGCGCACGTCGCTGATCTCGTCAATGACCTTGTTGTTCACCAGCTCGGCAATGTGTTTGATCAGGTTCGACTTGTTGACCTGGTAGGGAATTTCGGTGACGACGATGGCGTCTTTGTCTTTGGTGACGTGTTCAATGGCGGCCTTGGCGCGCATCATGAAGCGGCCGCGTCCGGTGCGATAGGCTTCGGTGATGCCGCTGCGCCCGTGAATGAATCCGCCCGTCGGGAAGTCCGGACCCTGCACATGCTTCAGCAGGTCGGCCAGCGTGGCGTGCGGATTGTTCACCAGAGTGATGCAGGCATCGACAATCTCAGTGAGATTGTGCGGCGGGATGTTCGTGGCCATGCCAACCGCAATGCCGTTCGAACCATTTACCAGCAGATTGGGAATTCGGGTCGGAAGCACCACGGGCTCGACCGTGGTGTCGTCGAAGTTGGCGACAAAGTCGACGGTGTCCTTGTCGATGTCGGCCAGCAATTCCTCGGCAATCTCAGTGAGACGCGACTCGGTATACCGATAGGCCGCCGGTGGATCGCCGTCGACGGAACCGAAGTTGCCTTGGCCATCAATTAACGGATAGCGCAGGCTCCAGGGTTGGGCCAGCCGCACCATGGCGTCGTACACGGCGCTGTCGCCGTGAGGATGATACTTCTTCAAACACTCGCCGACGACACCGGCGCACTTCATGTGCTTACGGTTATGCAGCACGCCCATGTCGTGCATGGCGTAAAGAATGCGTCGATGCACCGGCTTCAGGCCATCCCGTATGTCGGGCAGCGCGCGGCCAATGATCACCGACATCGAATAGTCGAGATACGAACGCCGCATCTCCTCTTCAATGTTGACGGGCTGCACGTTGCCGCCACCGGAGCCCATGTTGTCGAGCGGTAGTTGCTGGTTTGGATCGTCTGCCATGTTTAGCTATCAGCCGTCCGCTATCGCTTATTAGCCTTCAGCTGCTTGTTCCTTCCTAATACTTCGGACACGGTCGAATGGAGTAGATCGAGGCCGTTCTGTGCTCTCCCCGGAGGCGCAACTCAGGCGTTGCGGCGTCGCGTCAAATGTTACGCAAGTCATTGCAAAATCAGGAGATTACCCTACTGAGGAGCATCTATGATTATAGCATGAAGAGGACATATCGGGAGACGCATTTTGGGCTTGCTGGAAGCCGCGCAGACTTGGCCATCCGCGAGAGTTTTTTCTGAGAAATCTCAAGGACTGACTGCTTTATGGCATCGCTGACGCGACTTTGGCGGGAGCCGTGGTGCTCTCATCGGGCACCGTGCGTTGCGGAACTGTGGAATTCTTCTTTTGCGCGGGCGAGGCGGGAACCTCGAACTCCAGACCTCGGTCGTCATTGGCCTTGACGGTCGCGGGGACATCGAGATCGGCCAGCGCAATCTTCTTGTGCACCTTGTCGAAGACGTAGATGTTGTCGCCCATGATGGCGTAGTTGGTCACTTCCTGCCGACGACCATCGCGAAACACCAGCACCGTCGGATCGCCAGGCTTAACCTCGACTGCCGGGTCGGGCATGGGCGGCGGAGGCGGAGCCGCGTAAGCCTGCTGGTCGGGAGGACCATCGTACGCCCCGTTGTACGGCCGGGCAGGCGGTTGCTCAACTACGATGTGGGGATTTTGATCGGGGCCCAGCGGAGGTCCGGAGTAAAGATCGGGACCGCCTCCGCCGCCACCGACATAGTCATAGCCGTAGGCGCCGGGATCGTCCAGCGGGTAGTAATAGTACGGAACCGCGTAGGCCCAGCCCCCGTTCCGGTAGCCGTGCCCGCCATAGTGGCCATTGAAGTACTGGCCGTTATGATAACGATAACCGTAGTTGGGAATGGAGGTCACGCTGGGCAAAGCATTTGGCGTATGGCGCGCGGCCAGCGAGGTGACACTGGGAGGTGGCGCCAGGAAATGACCACGCACCTGATTGGTGGACGGTGGTGCGCCAGGAACCTGCCCCACCGACGGCAATGCTATCGCAATCGCCAGGGCGAGTACCGCCCCCGAATTTCGCAATGCTCTCTTGCTCCACCCTGCCGCTACGAATTGGCTTACGCCCCGCATGGCCCTTCAGTTTATTCCAACCCGTTGGATGCTGCAAAGTTCCTACCGGCTGCGAGAAGTTAGGTTGAGCAGCCCGTAAACGTCGATCATGGCGTTGGCGATGAGCACTCCGAAGACGACCGCGTTAGCGGCCAGGGCGTATTGGCTCTCCAGCAGATCGGCCGAGACGCCAGCCATGAACAGCAGCAGAAACGGCAAAGCGAGAAAGAGAAAAGTGGACGCCGAAAAATGCATGCGCAGCGCAAAGCTGAACACCAGTACAGCCGACCAGCAAGGGCGCTGCGGTTCCGAAAAAGCGGGTTCGCTTCCAGACCACGAACGTGACCAGGGTCACGGCCATTAAGAGCACCAGGCCTAATCCGTTTTGCAGAAAAAAATCTCTCAGCAGAGAGGACATTCCCGGCTGGAAGAAATTGCGGGAAGCTACCTCCAGCCACTCTGCCTTCGCCAGCGCCTTGGCAAACACGACTGGGCGGAATCCGTAGAACGCTGAGAGCAGAACCAGCGCCGTCGCACAGGCTGCCACAAAAATTGTCACCGCGGCCCAGGGTCGCACGTGTCCCACCCAGAGCATGAACAGCAGCGCCGGCAATAACAGGATCCAGAAGGAAAATTGCGCGCCCACACAAATCGCGATGGAGAGTCCGAGCAGCAGAATGCGGCGCCAGTTCCATAGCACCACTTCGCGCGGAGCATACAGCGTGTGCGCTACCGCGATGCTGGTGAAGATCAGGCCAAAGCCTCCCCAGGCGCCAATGATGGCCGGCCCAATCCGGCTGGCTGACGCCACGGCCGGCGGCGAGAAGCAATACAGGCCGAGCGCGACGTATCCGCCGATGTTGCCGTAGAGACGACGCGCGACATACCACAGGGACGCGCCCAGCAAGCAGCCCGCCAGCAGAAACGGCAGCCGCAGCAGGAGGCGATAGTCGTTAAATTCGCGCGACGTGCCGCTCGGCGCCGCTCAGCCGCGCTGCCACGCCGGCGAGCAACGGCACCAGCGGACTGTATTGTGGCGAATCGGCATGGCCGTAGCCTTCCAGATGCAGCAATCCGCCTTCGATATACACGCCCTCCAGCACCGAGAGCCGCTGATGAGCGCTGAACCACACAGCTTGCAAAGCGAAAGCCAGAAGCAAAACCAGCGCGACTAACTGTGGGGTACCAATGCGCGATTGGATCGAGGCAAGGGACATGAATCTTTTGTTGTAACACGGCTACTGGAGAGAAGCGAAGGTCGGTTCGCAATAAGAAAGGGACGCATTGTGCGTCCCGTCATCGAAAAGTGTGTCATCGCATTTCAGATGTCCAGGTTCTTCACTTCCAGCGCGTTGTCTTCGATGAACTTGCGGCGGGCCTCGACGTCTTCGCCCATCAGCGTAGTGAAGATGGTCTCCGTCTCGGTCAGATCTTCCAGCTTCACCGACAACAGCGTGCGCCGCTCTGGATCCATGGTTGTCTCCCACAGCTGCTGCGAGCTCATCTCGCCCAGACCTTTGTAGCGCTGGATGGTGTAATCCTTGCGGCCTTCGTTGAGCACGTATTCGAACAGATCGCGCGGCGAAGTCTTTTCCACCGTCTCTTCGATCTTGCGCTTCGATGCCTTGGGGCTCTTCTGCTCCGCCTTCTCCTGATCGGCGCGTTCGGCGTCGCTCAATTCTTCCTTGCCGTTCGAGCCCGCCTCCTTCTTCACGCTTTCGATATAGTACGGCGGCTGCATGTAGGGCTCGATCTGCTTGTACTTCGACATCATCTGACGATACTCGGGAGTCGACGCCAGCTCCCAGTTGATGACGTGTTCGGCGCCCTGCGAGTTGACGAAGCGCAGCTCCCACAAGCTGTGCTCCTCTTCGAAATGGGGCTCTCCGACCTCTTTGATGTCGCGTTCCTTGGCAATCGCTTTCAACGCCTTTTGCAGCGCTACCAGCTTCTTCGGCGGAGTCTTGCTGTCGCCTTCGAAGTCGGCGCGCTTGGTCAGATCAGCCTTGGGTAGCAGTTCGGTGATTTTCTCGTCGCGAATGCGCTTGTCGACCTTGTCGAAGAAGCCGATGAAGTCATTCAGCGTGGTCATGAATTTGGTCAACGGAGCGCCTTCGAGCGCGGCCGCGCCTTCGCCGTAACGCACCACGATGCCATCGGCAGCGCGCTTCACCATCACCCGCACGAACTCCGCGTCGTTCTTGATGTACTGCTCAAACTTGCCCTTCTTGATGCGATACAGCGGCGGCTGCGCAATGTACACGTTGCCGCGCTTGATCAGCTCCTGCATGTGGCGGAAGAAAAACGTCAGCAGCAGGGTGCGGATGTGCGAGCCGTCCACGTCGGCGTCGGTCATCAGGATGATTTTTCCGTAGCGCAGTTTCGCAACATCGAAATCGTCTTTGCCGATGCCGGTGCCCAGCGCTGTGATCATGGCGCGAATTTCTTCGTGGCCCAGCATCTTGTCGTAGCGCGCCTTCTCCACGTTCAGGATCTTGCCCTTCAGCGGCAGGATGGCCTGGAAGCGGCGGTCGCGTCCCTGCTTGGCGGTGCCGCCGGCGCTCTCGCCCTCGACCAGGTACACTTCGCAGCGGTCGGGCTGGCGCTCGGAGCAATCGGCCAGCTTGCCCGGCAGGCCTCCGCCGTCGAGCGCGCCTTTGCGGCGGGTGAGATCGCGCGCCTTGCGGGCAGCCTCGCGAGCTCGAGACGCTTCAATCGCCTTGTTGATGATCTTGCGCGCCACCGGCGGATTCTGTTCGAAGAACCCTCCCAGCCGCTCGTTGACGAAGGCCTGCACCGTTCCCGCGATATCGGAGTTGAGCTTGCCCTTGGTCTGTCCTTCAAACTGCGGCTGCGGCAGCTTCACGCTGACCACCGCCACCAGCCCTTCGCGCACGTCGTCGCCGCTCAGGTTCTCCTTCACGTCTTTGAAGAGTCCCATCTGCTGGCCGGCGTAATTGATGGTGCGGGTCAGCGAGGTGCGGAAGCCCGAAAGATGCGAACCGCCGTCGACCGTGTTGATGTTGTTGGCGAAGCTGAACACCGTCTCGGAGTAGCCGTCGTTGTATTGCAGCGCGATCTCCATGGCCACGCCGTCGCGTTCGGCTTCCATGTAGATCGGCTTGTCGTGCAAGGTGCTCTTGCCGCGGTTCAGGTGCTTGATGAACTCGGCGATGCCGCCGTTGTACTTGAACTCCGCCTTCTTGGGCTCGCCTGTCTTCTGGTCGGTGGTGCGCTCGTCGGTCAGCGTAATCAGCAATCCCTTGTTGAGGAACGCCATCTCGCGCAGACGCTGCGCCAGGGTGTCGTAGTTGTACTCGGTGACAGTGAAGATTTCCTTGTCCGGCACGAAGTGGACCTTGGTGCCGCGCTTCTTGGTGGTGCCCGTCTTCTTCAGCTTCGAGGTTGGCTCGCCCTTGGAGTAGCTCTGCTCCCATACCGAGCCGTCGCGCCAGATCTCCAGCTCCAGCAGATGGCTGAGCGCGTTCACGCAGGAGACACCCACGCCGTGCAGTCCGCCGGAAACCTTGTAAGTTGATGTGTCGAACTTTCCACCCGCGTGCAGCACGGTCATGACCACCTGCGCTGCGGGCAGCCGTTCGCCATCCATATCCATTTCGTCAGTGGGAATGCCGCGGCCGTTGTCGACGACCGTGATGGAGTCGTCGATGTGAATCGTGACGTCGACGCGATCGGCGAATCCCGCCAGGGCTTCGTCGACGGAGTTGTCAACCACTTCGTAGACCAGGTGATGCAGCCCCATCTCGCCGGTCGATCCGATGTACATGGCGGGACGCTTGCGCACCGCTTCCATGCCGCCCAGAACCTTGATGGAATCTGCGGTGTACTCTCCATCGGACGTGCCATTGCCGTTCTTCCCATTGTTCGTGGGAAGATTTTCGTTCTCAATTTCGAGTGGTTTGTTTTGAGAAGCCGCCGCAGCGGCAGTTTGGGAATCTTTCGCGGCCATCCTGCTCCAATCGTTTGGCAACGTCGATAGCGAGTGAGTTGCCCTGTTGCGGGGGTCGCGGCACGAGCCTGGAGTAACCTGATCGGCACTCTCTATCTACTAGAGATTTCAATGGTTTAAGTGTCCGGCGACCCAAATTGATTATAGCACAGAAGAAGGCCGTATTCGAGCCCTTATGAACCGCGTAACCCATTAGCAATCAGTGACTTGAGGCGAGCACGGAGAGACCCGCTCCGGACCGCGCCGGTGGGCCATATAGAGCTCCCTTTACCTAGTAACTCAATAGTAAATTTGCCGAACCTACACCGATCAGCTTACGGTACCGGTTGGGTGCAGAAACCGCAGCGTCGTGCCTCGATAGGAATGTCGTTTTGACATTCGGGGCATTTCTTTTTATCGGGCAGCGCTTGCGTTTCGAATTTTTTCATCAGGTGATTCACAGGGAGTACGACAAAGTAGTACACCGCGGCTGCGATTAAAAGGAATGAGATGACCGCGTTAACAAAGTCACCGTATAGAAATTTTGATCCATGCAATTCGAAGGCAAAGCCCGAGAAGTCGGGCTTCTTGACGAGCGCGGCGATAAGAGGAGTAAGCAGGTCCTTGACGAAGGCGGTAACCACGGTGCCGAAGGCGGCGCCGATGACCACACCTACGGCTAGATCGACGACGTTGCCACGGAGAACGAAATCACGAAAGCCTTTGAACATGAGACCCTCCTCGACGCCGGAATCGGCGCGGTTGTGGCATGCCCGACCACCTCTGCTACAGCCGCGTCTGAGCAGTATCGTCGTTCAACACCAAAGTTCGCAACTCGAAATTCAGGACGGTCGCTGAGCACGCAACCCGGCGCGCGGCATCGGCGGTTGGTGCTAGAGCCGCGCTTCAGAGACTGTGTCACGACCGAAGAGGAAATTTTTGGTGGAACAAAGAGTGGAATAACCGATCAAACTAGCCGCAACGCGGCGGGATGAAGCTAGCCGGGCGGCGTAAGCCCCCGGTCAAGTGGGAAATCATTGTGAGCCGCAGAGCGGCGACACCGGTGGCGACACAGTCTCTTCAGGCCGGCGCCAACGCTGATGTTGCTAATAATGTTTCAGCCATTGTGATCCACGGATCACAATGGCTGAAAAGAGGCTTTACATGGCGTTTACGCGGCGCTGAAGCGCAGCTTTGCCGATCGACCGTGACTGGCCCCGCCCTACGCTTTCGCCGTCGCGGGTTTGCCCATCAACTGCCGCAGCACGTACTGCAGGATTCCCCCGTGCTTGTAATACTGCACCTCCTGCGGAGTATCGATGCGAACCGTGGCATGGAACTCCAGAACCACTCCATCGGGCTTTTTGGCCCGGACCTTCACGGTCTTCCCGGGCGCGAAGTTCTCCAGCACATCCGTCAGTCCGATGATGTCGAATACTTCTTCGCCGGTCAGGCCGCTGGTGTCGGCGGTTTCTTCCGCCAGGAATTGCAGCGGCAGAATCCCCATGCCCACCAGGTTCGAGCGATGGATGCGCTCGAAGCTCTCGGCCAGCACGGCGCGGACGCCGAGCAGCCGTGGGCCTTTGGCTGCCCAATCACGAGATGAGCCGGAGCCGTACTCCTTGCCGGCGAGCACCAGCAGCGGAGTTCCAGCCGCGCGATATTTTTCCGACGCCTCGAAGATCGTCATCTCTTCGCCGTCAGGCAGGTGACGCGTGAACGCGCCCTCGCGATGCGGGGTGAGCTTGTTGCGCAGACGCACATTGGCGAAGGTGCCGCGCATCATGACTTCGTGATTGCCGCGGCGCGATCCGTAAGAGTTGAAGTCGACCGGCTTCACTCCGTGAGCGATCAGGTATTGTCCAGCCGGACTGTTGGGCTTGATGGAGCCCGCAGGCGAGATGTGGTCGGTGGTGACGCTGTTGCCCAGATGGCAAAGCACGCGCGCGCCGGAGATGTCTTTCACCGCCGCAGGCTTAGCCGGCATGTTGTCGAAGTACGGCGGATTCTTCACGTAGGTCGAGCTGTCGTCCCAGGCAAAGGTCTCGCCTTCGGGCACGGCGAGACCGCGCCAGCGCTCGTCGCCCTTAAACACGTCGTCGTAGCTCTTCTGGAACAGGTCGGCGGTGACGTACTTCTGCACTACGTCGTGCACTTCTTTCGCCGTCGGCCAAATGTCCTTCAGAAACACCGGCGTCCGTTTGCCATTCTTGCTATAGCCCAGCGGCTCCTTGTACATGTCGAGATCGATGCGCCCGGCGAGCGCGTAGGCGACGACTAGCGGCGGCGACATCAGGTAGTTCGCGCGTACCTCGGAATTAATACGCCCCTCAAAGTTGCGATTGCCGCTGAGCACTGACGCCACCACGAGGTCCTTGTCCACAATCACGCTCGACACTTCCTGCGGCAGCGGACCGGAGTTCCCGATGCACGTCGTGCAGCCATAGCCGACGAGGTTGAACTTCAGTTTCTCGAGATAGGGCATCAGACCGGAGCGCGTGAGGTATTCGGTGACCACCATCGAGCCCGGGGCCAGCGAGGTCTTCACCCATGCCGGAACGGTCAGTCCCTTCTCGACCGCTTTCTTGGCCAGCAATCCCGCCGCAACCAGCACCGACGGATTCGACGTGTTGGTACAACTGGTGATGGCCGCGATCACCACGCTGCCGTGATTCAGCACCTTGTCCAGCTTGACGTGTTCTTCCACCGCGTCCTGCTGCGAATCCATGCCTGCGGGATGGCCGCCCTCACCTTCCCACTGCGCTTCCTGCCGCGGAGGAACATGTTGTCCCGGCTTCAGTAAGCTGGGCAGCGCCTCATCGAACGACTTCGACGCCGCGGACAGCGCCACGCGATCTTGCGGACGCTTCGGCCCAGCGATGCTCGGCTCAACCGTCGACAGATCGAGTTCCAGGGTGTCCGAATATTCCGCTTCCGGCGTGTTGGCGGTGGCGAACAGGCCTTGTTCTTTGTAATAGGCCTCGACCAGGCGAATCTGCTCTTCGCTGCGTCCGCTCAACCGCAGATAGCGCAGCGTCTCTTCGTCCACCGGGAAGATGCCGCAGGTCGCGCCATATTCAGGCGCCATATTGCTGATGGTCGCGCGGTCGGCCAGCGGCAGATTATGCAACCCGGGTCCGAAGAATTCCACGAACTTGCCTACGACGCCCTTCTTCCGCAGCATCTCGGTCACAGTGAGCACCAGGTCGGTTGCGGTCGAGCCTTCGCGCAGATGATCCTTCAGGCGGAAGCCGACAACCTGCGGAATCAGCATCGACACCGGCTGGCCCAGCATGGCCGCTTCGGCTTCGATGCCGCCGACGCCCCAGCCCAGCACGCCCAGGCCGTTGATCATCGTGGTATGCGAGTCGGTCCCAACCAACGTGTCGGGATAGGCGAGCGGCTTGCCGGAGTGGCCCTTCGCACCCACGAAGACAACGCGCGCCAGGTACTCAAGGTTGATCTGGTGAACGATGCCGGTGTCGGGCGGAACGATGGCGAAGTTCTCGAACGCCGTCTGTCCCCAGCGCAGAAAAGCATAGCGTTCCTTGTTACGCGAGAACTCCAGCTCGGCGTTCAGCTGAAACGCCTGCGCCGTGCCGAACTCATCCACTTGCACCGAGTGGTCGATCACCAGCTCCGCCGGTTGCAGCGGATTGATGAGGCCCGGATTGCCGCCCAGCGCCTTCATCGCATCGCGCATGGCCGCCAGATCAACCACCGCGGGCACGCCGGTGAAATCTTGCAACAGCACGCGGCTGGGCATGAAGGCGATCTCCTCCGCCGGAATGCTCTTGCCGCTCCAGGAGGTGAGCACGCGGATATCGTCGGCCTTCACCGACTTGCCGTCTTCGCGCCGCAGCAGATTCTCCAGCAAGATGCGAAGCGAGTAGGGCAGGCGCTGAGTAGCGCAACCCTGTTTTTCCAGGGCATCCAGACGGTAGATCTCAAATTCGCGCTTGTCGACGCGGAGGACAGAACGACTGCCAAAACTGTTCATGGAAGAGTCCCTTCTATGCTTATCCTGAATACTTGGGAGAGGGCGCGGATTCCTACAAAGCGGAACTTATTATCTTAAATCGAGCGGGGTGGAAACGGATAGAGGCGAATGAAAAGGTGCGCGCCGGAGCCAATTTAGCGTCCGGCGCCTCAACCGCATTTAGACCCGGTGGCTGTTACCGCCAGTCACTTCGTCTTTTTCTTCGGCTTCTTGGCTTCGCGTTTTGGAGCGTTCTTGTTTGCCATGAGCACAGTTTACTCCCGCCGGAAAACAGCGCAAGCGTCTTCGCCCACCACTGCCTGCTTCACTTCGCTTTCAGCAGCAGCACCGGCACATTCACGCTGTGACGCACTTGAGTCGCCGTGGTGCCAAGAAACATGTCGGCCAGGAATCGGTGTCCGTGGGTGCTCATGGCCACCAGATCGCAGCCTTTCTCTTTCACCCAGCGGATGATTTCCTGCGACGGCTCGCCGAATGCCAATTCGATTTCGGCAGGAATGCCTAAGGCTTGAAACTCTTTCTGCACCCCTTCCAGATAGTGGGTGTCTTCGCCGATCTCCGGGCTGACCGCGTCCGGCCCGTAGGTTCGGGCGGCCCAGCCATCCGCCACGTGCAGCAGCACCAGACGGCTGTGAGCGAGTTTGGCCAGCTGTTTGATGTGTTCGATAATCGCCCGGTCGGTGGGAGTGCCGTCCAACGTAACGAGAATGGTTTCGTACATCGAGGTTCCGTTCTCTCGTCTCGCGTTATCCGCCAACGATGACCTGCCACGCCGCTTTGAGCGAATCCGGCAGGCCGTAAACATCCATCGCGGTGATCAGCATAGCACTGCCCCAACCGGCTATCAGAAGGAACCAACCGCTTTTCCATCTTCCCATTCGCTTTCGGGAACTGGTGAATTGCAGCAGCGGAAACATGGCGAACGGAAGCTGCAACGCCAGCACCACCTGGCTGAGGATCAATAGATCGGTGACGCTGCTATCGCCGCGCAAGCCGATGACGAACACTGCCGGAAGAATCGCCAGGGTGCGCGTGATCAGCCGCCGCACCCAGGGCTTGATTCGCCAATGCATGAAGCCTTCCATCACCACTTGCCCGGCCAGCGTGCCGGTGATGGTGCTGCTCTGACCGCTGGCCAGCAGGGCCACGGCAAACAGCGTGCTCGCGACCGTCGCGCCCAGCAATGGCGCAAGGGTCAGATAAGCGACGCGAATCCAGTCGCTATCGGCGCTGAACCTGACCACTTGCCCGCCAGCTATGGTCGTACTGTGCTTTGCCAAAGAACACCATGGCTGCCAGCACCAGAATCGCCGCGTTGACGAAGAACGCGATGGTCAGGGCTACCACGGAATCAATATTGTTGAAGCGGATTGCACTGCGGATGGACGGCTCGTCCTTCTGTAATTGGCGACTCTGCACTAAGGCCGAATGCAGATACAGGTTATGGGGCATCACCGTCGCGCCAATAATGCCGACCGCGACATACAACATTCCGGCCTGGCGCAGGTGCGGCGAGACCAGGGCCTGCCCCATTTCCAGAAAACTGGGCCGGGTCTGCGGCAGAACGAAAATCTCGATGAAGTAGCACACCCCGATGGTCGCGATCAGCACGACTACGACGGCCTCGATGGTGCGCATCCCGAAGCTCTGCAACGCCAGCAGCAGTAGCACATCCAGACCGGTAATGATGACCGCCCAGAGCAATGGGATATGGAACAGCAGATTCAGCGCCACCGCGCTGCCCAGCACTTCCGCCAAATCGCAGGCACCGATCGCTACCTCGCTCATCAGCCAGTTGGGCCAACGCGTCCAGCGCGGATACCAGTCGCGGCAGCATTGCGCCAGATCCTTGCCGGTCACCACGCCCAGCCGGGCGGAGATCACCTGCATGAAGATAGCCATCAGGCTGGCTAGCCCGACCACCCATAGCAGGCCGTACTTGAACTGAGCGCCGCCTTGCAGGTCGGTTCCCCAGTTGCCGGGATCCATGTAGCCCACGCTGATCAGAATTGCCGGCCCTACGAAAGCGCGCCACTGCCGCCAGAAGCCGGCCTGGTGATGCGGCACCGCGACCGAGCTATGCATTCCCTCCAAAGACGGATGGCTGGTGTCCTGGTTCCCGCCGGGCTGAGGTTGACCATTCGGATTGCGCCACGCCTGAGGTTTCGTATTCAAAGCGCCACCAATCAACAAAGCGACGGCGCATTGAGTCGCCGTCGTCTGTCCACATCCTTAGCTGAAGTATATAGCAGAATCTAAACTGTGGTTAATCCCTTTTTGCGCGGGAAGAAGTGCTTTCAGAAGCCGGCGCCACCCAAACGCGTGCGGCAGCTGTCTGGCCCAGGGAGACTTTCCCGGCGGGAGTTGCCAGGCTAAGTGTGTCGTCGTAATTTCGCTGCTGGACAGTAATTTCTGCTCCTGGACGGATACCCAGCTTCTCCAGAAACTCTCCCAGCTTGCGATCGCGTTCGTAGACACTCTGAACGGCGTAGCGATTACCCGGCTGCGTCTCGGAGAGCAGCAGCAATCCGCGCTTGCGCTTCAGGTTGGGAGGCTCGGGAGTCGAGGGATTGCCATGGGGACAAGGCCCTCCGCGGCCCAGTTTGCGGGAAAGCAGCGCCTCGAAATCGCTGGAGACGGCATGCTCCAGACGCTCGGCTTCGTCGTGCACGTTGTACCACGCCATGCCGAAGACTTCATACAACATGCGCTCGATGAGGTGATGACGAACGGCCAGCCGACGCGCAATCTTGCGGCCCTCGCTGGTAAGTTGTACCCGGCCATCCTGGCGGACCGACACCAGTCCATCGCGCTTCAAGCGGCGCAGCGCCATGGTTACAGCCGGCGCCGAGACGGAAAGCCAATGCGCCAGTCGCGCTGCGATGACCTGCTCGCCCTCGCCCTCGGCTTCGAGAATGGCTTTGAGATAGTCTTCCTTGGAAACCGTAATCATGAGATTGGCTAACGATAGTTAACGCTGGTTAAGAGCGAATTGCAAGCGAGAGCCGCTGCAACTACAAGCGGGTAAGCCCGGCGCGTTGATGAAAATGAAGACCCTGCAGCGTGACCCCACCAGCAATCTAACGCCAGCCTGGTCCACGGTGCTGAGCTTTTCTTGAGCTCGGCGGAAATTCAGTAGCCCATGGTTTGACATCCGCCGCGTCGCGCCCCTACTCTTTTCTTTCGCCCGGCGTCGAATTCTCACCGGCAGAAAGTCATGCGGGACTTAATCCTATGAAGGTGCTGGTACTCGGTAGCGGCGGTCGCGAACACGCCCTGGTGTGGAAGCTGCGCCAGTCGCCGCGGATCACCAAGCTGTACTGCGCGCCCGGCAACGGTGGCATTGCGGCGGATGCCGACTGTGTAGCCGCCGATCTGAAGAGCGTCGACTCGCTGGTGAAACTGGCTAACCAACTGAGTCCGGACCTGACCGTGGTCGGTCCCGAACTGCCCCTGACACTTGGCATCGTCGACGAATTCCAGAAGCGTGGCTGGCCCGTCTTCGGACCCACCCAGGCTGCGGCCCGGCTGGAGTCGAGCAAGAGCTTCGCTAAGGAATTCATGCAGCGGCACCGCATCCCGACCGCCAAGTATTCAGTGTGCACGACGAAGGAAGAAGTGCGCGAGGCGCTCAAGCTTTTCCACCCGCCGGTGGTGGTGAAGGCGGACGGGTTGGCGGCAGGCAAGGGCGTCATCATCGCTTCGTCCAAGGAGAACGCACAGCGCACCGCGGAAGAGATGCTCGCCGGCAAAATGTTAGGCGAGGCTGGCTCGCGCGTGGTGCTGGAAGAATGCCTGGAAGGCGAGGAACTGTCATTTCTGGTCATGAGCGACGGCGAGCGCGTGGTGCCTTTGGTGGCTGCGCAGGATCATAAGCGCGTATTCGACAACGACCAGGGACCAAACACCGGTGGCATGGGAGCCTACTCCACCGATTACATGATTGACGCGCAGATGCGCGACTGGCTGATCGCGCACATCGCGCGGCCGGTGATTGCCGGCATGCGCGCCGAGGGCGCCGAATATAAGGGTATTCTCTATTGCGGCATCATGATGACGGCCACCGGACCAATGGTGCTGGAGTTCAACTGCCGCTTCGGCGATCCCGAGACCCAGCCCATCATGATGCGCATGGAGAGCGACCTGCTGGAAGCCATGGAGGCCTCCATCGCCGGCCGGGTAAGCGATGGCAACTTTCGCTGGTCGGTCGATCCGGCCGTCTGCGTGGTGATGGCGTCGGGCGGATATCCCGGCACCTTCGAGGCCGGCATGCGCATATCCGGCATTGAAGACGCCGACCGCATGTACGGGGTGAAAGTCTTTCATGCCGGCACGAATCGCCGCGACAACACCTATTACACCTCGGGAGGCCGGGTGCTGGGCGTGACTGCACGCGGACAGAACCTGCCCGAGGCCGTGGAACGAGCCTACGACGCGGTTATGAAGATCCGCTTCGACGGCATGCACTACCGGAAAGACATCGCCGCCCGCGGACTGAAGCATCTGCGAGCAGGAAAATAAACCATTGCTAGCTTGGAAATACAACGTAAGCATTCTTTTGACTCGTATCAGGGCACGACTTTAGTCGTGCCGAACGACACGCTGTAAAGGCGCGGGCTTTAGCCCCTGCAGGAACGGACCCAGGGGCTGAAGCCCAAGTTGTTCTTGCTTGCTTGCGGCACGGCTGAAGCCGTGCCCTGATACAAAGCGACTTGTGAAATAGCTTTCGGTCAAGGATTTCAGAATGAACAACACTCCTCTTGTCTCCATCGTTATGGGCAGCGACTCCGACCTCGAGATCATGAACGAGGCAGCCAAGGCGCTTGCCGAATTTGGCATTCTCTATGAAATCGATATCACCTCGGCGCATCGCTCGCCGGCGCGCACCAGCGATTATTCGCGCGGGCTAAAGGCGCGCGGCGTGAAGGTGGTCATCGCCGGCGCGGGAGGAGCGGCGCACCTGGCCGGCGTCATCGCCGCCGAAACCACGCTGCCGGTGATCGCCGTGCCGATTCCTTCGACAGCACTGCTAGGACTTGATTCCCTGCTGGCGATGGTGCAGATGCCGGCAGGTATTCCCGTAGCAACGGTCGCTATCGGCAAGCCGGGAGCGACTAACGCCGGCATTCTCGCCGCGCAAATGATCGGCTTATACGACGACGCCGTCGGGAAGAAACTGGAAGCTCACAAAGAGAAGCTGGCCAAGGGCGTAGAGGCCAAGTCGCGCAAGCTGAAGGAGAGCCAGAAAGGCTGAGGGGCGAGTCTAACTTGTGCAAGGCCTGATTACAACAGTTGGTTTTAACATTCTCGAATACAACCCCTTGTTTTCCGAGATGACCTTAGATATTATGGCTCGGTTATCTAGGTAAGTGAACGTTCGAGGCCTTGAGTGAGAGGACGCTGGTGACTCACGAGCCGTCCGATTAGCCCGTAATCTGGAACTAGGTTGATGGCCCGCGCTTGTACGACAGTACCTCTGGTACGTCCGAAGCATCCCTGCCTTGGAGGTTTTATGTCCAAAAGAAAAACGTACAGCCACTCAGCTGGTGCATGGCGAGCGGCAACCGTGGTCGCACTCTTCTTGCTGGCGGTGGCGGGCATCGCACCCGCCGTCCAGGCTCAGAGCTTCCAGGTCATCCACGCCTTCACCGGAGGCAACGACGGCGGACATCCCACCCGCTTGGTCATGGACGGGGGCGGCCACATTTATGGGTCGTCGATGCTGGGCGGTAACCAGGGAGCGAACTGCCAAATCCCTGGTGGGAGCGGTTGCGGAGTCGTCTTCGAGCTGAAGCGCTCCGGCAACGGCTGGATCTTTAGCCCGCTGTACACATTTCAAGGCGGGGCGGATGGGGCGCTGCCTGGCCCAGTCGTTATCGGGCCCGACGGAGCCTTATACGGCACCACCGACGCGGGTGGCAGTTGCAGCGAAGACCAGTATGGCTGCGGCACCATTTTCCGCCTCACCCCTCCAGCTGCGGGTTGCCGGGCAGCCTTCTGCTCCTGGGTCAAAACTACGCTGTACGCCTTTCGTGGCGGCGACGACGGATGGAACAACGGATGGGATGAGATGGGACCGGTTACGTTCGGTCCGGATGGAAGCATATACGGAGCAACCGAGGGTGGTGGCCAGTACAACGCCGGAGTCGTTTTCAAGCTGACGCGGGTAAACGGCGCCTGGACAGAGAGCGTCATCCACAGCTTCCACGAAGACGGCTACGACGGATATATGCCTTGTGATGGCGTGATTTTAGACGCAGCAGGAAACCTCTATGGCGCGACCTACGGCGGCGGTGCGAATTATGCCGGCGCAGTGTATAAACTCAGTCCGTCTGAATATGGCTGGATTGAAACGACCCTGTGGTCCTTCAGTGATGGGACCTACTATGAGCCCAAAGGTGGACTGGTCTTCGACCAGGCAGGCAATCTCTATGGCTCGACCAGCAGCACTTACAACGACCGTGCCGGTATGATTTTCCAGCTAACCCCGGCTAACGGAAGCTGGACGTACAGCGTGATCTACGCCTTCAACAACGGTTCGTCCGGCGGGGGCCCGCACGCCAGCCCGACCGTGGACGCCCAGGGTAACCTTTACGGCACAGCCTGGTCGCCTTCGGAAGGGTCGGTTTTCAAGCTGACTCCCTACAACGGTAGCTGGCTGGAAACCGATCTGCATGTATTTACCGGTGGAGACGGGGCGCTGCCGATCAGCAGTGTCGTGATGGACCGCAGCGGCAACCTTTACGGAAGCGCCGCCTACGATGGTGAGTACAACTCTGGCGTCCTGTGGGAGATCACGCCCTAGCATGGCTTAACCAGGGAGACGCCGCGGGTTCGCCGCGCCTTTCTCTGGGTCTCAACTCGTTAGGCCGGATTGCTTCCTCATTGTGGGCGTTTGCAAAGTCGCCAAGAACACGGTGAGCGCAAGAGACCTGAAGGCGCTCAGTGTCAAGATAAACAAGAAGTCCTATCCCCCTGAGACCTTTTCCGAAATGTCATTTAAGGAAATGCAGGGGGAGTAGCTGGCGATAAACCCCCATTATGCAAGCAACCGGCCATTGAGCGAGGCTTTGCCTTCTAAGAACCGCCTTCAGAGCTTCAGCGTCTTCAGATACTCCCTGAACGCCGGCCCCAAATCTTCGCGCTGGAGCGCAAACTCCACCGTGGCCTTGAGGAATCCCATCTTATCGCCGGTATCGTGGCGCTTGCCTTCGAACCGGTAGCCGTAAATCTTTTCCTTCTTGAGCAGGTTCTTCAGGCCATCAGTCAATTGCAGTTCGCCGCCGGCGCCTAGCTCCGTCGATGCCAGCATCTCGAACACGGCCGGCGTCAGAATATAGCGCCCGATGATTGCCAGGTTGGATGGAGCTTCCTCCGGCTTGGGCTTCTCCACCAGGTGTTGCACCTCGAAAAGACGGTCGCCCCACTTGCCGGGAACCGGCTTGGCATCCAGCACGCCGTAGGATGAGATGGCCTTGCCTTCGACCACTTGCGTGGCCAGCACCGAGCAGCCGGTTTCGTTGTAGACGTCGATCATCTGCTTCAGGCAAGGCACTTCGGCATCGATGATGTCGTCGGCCAGGATGACCGCGAACGGCTCATCGCCCACCAGTTCGCGCGACATCAATACCGCGTGTCCCAATCCCATCGCCTCCTTCTGGCGGACGTAGGCGATATGGGTCATATCGGAGATTTGCCGCACCACTGCGAGCAGATCGGTCTTGCCGCGCTCCTCCAGCATCTTCTCCAGTTCGTAGCTGACGTCGAAGTGGTCTTCGATAGCGGTCTTGCCGCGTCCGGTGACGATGATGATCTGGTCGCAGCCCGACGCCATGGCCTCTTCCACGCCGTATTGAATGATGGGCTTGTCGACCAGCGGCATCATTTCTTTCGGTTGCGCCTTGGTGGCGGGCAGGAAACGCGTGCCCAGACCGGCGGCCGGAAACACCGCCTTACAAACCTTCTTTCTTGCCATGATTGCCCCTTGCCAAAGTTGGCACTGAAGAATGAGAACTGCGATTACAAGACCGGGCTGTCATTGCCCAGCATCTTTTCGCGAATGATCTTGACCGGCGGATAGCCCTGTTTCATGAACTCGTCGTGAAACTGTTCCAGATTAAACTTGTCGCCCATCTTCTGCTTGTAGTCGGCGCGCAACTTCATAATCTCCAGCTTACCCAGGGTGTACACAAGGTAGGTCGGATCGGAGGTGCCGCGCTTGGCTTCGCGCTCGGAAACCGCGGGAGTCTGATGTCCTTCCTTGATGAAGAAGTCGGTCGCCTGCGGCAACGTCATGGAGCCGGTGTGCATTTGGATGCCGACAATGAAGCGCGCATCACGCAGCAGCGCGTCCTGCAATTGGCCGATGCGCAACTTCAGATCGCCATTGCCGTAGCCCTCGATCCAGCATCATCTGCTCGCTGTAATGCGCCCAGCCTTCGGAGTTAGAACCGCAACCGATCAGCTTGCGCACTTTCGACGGTGCCTGCTTGATCCACAGGAACTGGGTGTAGTGTCCGGGATAGGCTTCGTGTACCGCGGTGCTGATGATGGTGCCGCGATTGAATCCTTCCATCCACTCCTTGGTCTGCTGCGCCGGCCAGGTCGGCTCAGGCAAGGTCACGTTGAAATAAGCTTCGGTAGCTTTGTTCTCATAAGGACCGGGTGTATCCATCGAGGCCGAACTGAGAGCGCGCCCGAAGGGCGGCGTTTCTTCGACGATGGGCCGGACCTGCGACGGCAGAGTGATGATCTGTTTCTGCTGGATGAAGGTGACCAGCCCATTAAAGGTGTCGCGAAAACTTTGCAGCAACTGATTGGGTTGCGGATGGTCCTGCTCAAGCTGCGCAAGAATCTGTTCCGGCGTCTTGCTGGGATCGATTTGCGCGGCCACCCGCTTCAACTCCGCCTGATTCTTGTGCAGGTCGTCGTAACCGATCTGCAGTAGGCGGTCGAGCGGGATGTCCACCATCTCTTCATACTCAAGCTTCTTGCGATACTTCTCTGCCCCGAGGCGGAAGTCGCCATTCGAAATCGGCAGCAGATCGTTCTTCAGGAAGTCCTGGTAGCGTAGCAGCTCAAAGATCACCTTATCGTTGGAGGCTTTGAATTCCGCCAGCAATTTGGGGTCAGTGACGCTCTTGAAAGCCGCCGGTACATCATTCTGGAAGAAGCTGATGATGCCGGGCATCTGCTCCAGAGCAATCTCTGTGTAGATCTTGGGCGGGTCTTTCAGGTTGGACTTAGCCGCCGCAAAGTTCGCCGGCATCTTCTGTTCGCGCGCAATCACCGCCTTAAGCCGTTGGTCCGGAGGCGCGAAGTTACGGCTCATCAGGATGAAGATGCTGTAGGTAGGGCTGCTGGAATAGTTGTCCGGATTATGTTGCCAGCTGCGGATTTCCTGCAGCTCCAGTAGACGGGCGTCGATGGCATTTGCCACCAGCTTCAGATCAGCCTGCTGATCCTGGTTCAGATGATCGGCAGGAAAGCCGGCGAACTTCCGCTTCTGCTCGGTTAGAAAGACAATCTCCGCATCGCGCGACTTTTGCGAAAAGTCCTCCAGCATCAGATCGTACTGGTGGAAGCCGGCGGCCGTGCCTTCGGAAGGATGAAAAGGAAAATACTGGTCGAAATACTGATCGACGAGTTGGTTGTAGTCCGCAACCGAATCGTTGCCGGCAGTGGTGGTTTGCGGTGCTGCGGTGGTCTGGCTCATAGCGAAGGTACAGCATAAAAGAAGCGCCGCGAGCAGCGCCGAAGTCAGCAATTTCATGAATTCGTATCCTTAAATGACTTCAATGCAATCGGGTAAGGTAACACAGGCCGGTATCAGGCCACCGTCTGCTGCTCTCCCGCCAGCTGTTCCAACAGCGACTTCAGCCGGACGAGCACCTGTTCCGGCTGCTTCTCTTTCAGCGAAAACTTCAGCACACCGGCGGGCGTGAACTGGCTGCCCGGCTCGCCAGCGACAAAGCCTGCCAGCCGTTCCGGATCGACGTTAGCTTTCTCCGTAAAGCGAATGCTGACCGCATCCCGTCGCCGCTCGATCTGCGCCACTCCGATGCGCTGGGATAATAACTTTAGCGCTGCGTACTCCAATAAGTTGCGCACAGGTGGCGGCGGAGCGCCGTAACGATCGCCCAACTCGCCCGCGACGTCCTCCAGTTGCGACTCCGACTCGACTCCAGCCACGCGCTTGTACATTCGCAAACGCTGGTTCTCTTCCGCGATGTAATCGGAGGGAATGCGAATGTTCAGCCCCAGGTTCAACTGGGCCTCGGGCACGTCCTCCGGCATTTCGCCCTTCAGTTCGCGGACGGTACGTTCCAGCATGGTGGTGTAGAGCTCGAATCCCACCGCCTCGACGTGTCCGCTCTGCTCGCCGCCCAGCAGATTTCCCGCACCGCGCAGTTCGAGATCGAGTGCGGCAATCTTGAATCCCGCGCCCAGATCGCTGAACTCTTTCAACGCCGCCAGTCTCCGCCGGGCCAGGTCGCTCAGATCGCGATCGGGCGGAATCAACAGATATGCGTACGCGCGCCGGTCGGAGCGCCCCACCCGGCCGCGCAACTGATACAGCTCGGACAGCCCGTGGCGATCGGCGCGGTTGATGATGATGGTGTTACAGAGTGGGATATCGAGTCCGTTCTCGATGATGGTGGTCGCGACCAGGATATCGGCTTCGTGCCGCATGAAGGCGAGCATGATGCGCTCCAGTTCGCTCTCTGGCATCTGCCCATGGCCGACCAGGATGCGCGCCTGTGGCGCCATCTCGCGCAGTTTGCTGGCGATGTCGTAAATGCTCTCCACGCGATTGTGCACGAAGTAAACTTGCCCGCCGCGCTCCAGTTCTTTTTCGATGGCCGAGCGCAGCAGCTTCTCGTCCCACGCCGCTACCACGGTCTGAATCGCCATGCGATCTTTTGGCGGAGTCTCGATGACGCTCATGTCGCGCAGTCCCAGCAGCGACATGTGCAACGTGCGCGGAATCGGTGTCGCCGACATGGTGAGCACATCCACTTCGCGCCGTAGCTGCTTCAGTCGTTCTTTATGCCGCACTCCGAAGCGCTGCTCTTCGTCGACGATAACTAAGCCGAGGTCGCTGAACTTCACATCCTTGGAGAGCGCGCGATGGGTGCCGATGAGGATGTCCACTTGCCCCGCCTCGATCTTGGCGATGGTCTCCTTCTGCTGCTTGGACGTGCGAAAGCGGCTGAGCATCTCGATCTTGATGGGAAAGGCCGCGAAGCGCTGGCGAAAGGTGTTGTAGTGCTGGAAGGCGAGCACGGTGGTCGGCGCCAGGACCACCACCTGGCGATTGTCGCTGACTGCCTTGAACGCCGCGCGCATGGCGACTTCGGTCTTGCCATAGCCGACGTCGCCGCACAGCAGCCGGTCCATCGGCGTGGGCGACTCCATGTCGTGCTTCACGTCGACGATGGCGTTCATCTGGTCTTCGGTCTCGCTGAACTCGAAGCTGTCTTCGAACTCGCGCTGCCATTCGGTGTCGGCCGCGAACCCGTGGCCCTCGGCGGTCTTGCGCACGGCGTAGAGTTTCAGCAGCTCCTCGGCCATGTCTTTCATGGCCTTCTTCACCCGCGCCTTGGTCTTCTGCCACTGCTGCGTGCCCAGGCGATTCAGCACCGGCTTCACGCCTTCGGACGAGCGATACTTCTGCACCAGGTCGAGCCGCGTCAGCGGCACATAAAGCCGCGCGCCCTCGGCGTACTCCAGAATCATGAACTCGGCGGTCCCGCCGTCTTCCTGCGGAATCTCTTTCAACCCCTGGTATTGGCCGATGCCATGCTCGACGTGCACCACGTAATCGCCGACCGCGAGATCGCGGAAGTCGGACAGGAAGGCCGAGACCTTCGACTTCTGCCGCTGCGGACGGCCCAGGGAAACTTCGGCTTCGTCGAACAGGTCGCGCGCGCCGAACAGTACGAGGTTCGCTTCCGGCAGCGCCACGCCTTCGGGCACATAGGCTTTCACGATGGTGGTCGCCGCCACGTCTTCCGCAAAGTAGGTGGACTCGTCCACGTAGACTTCACTGCCCGGCTTGGGAGTGCGGCTGCCGATGCGAAACGACAGGTTGTACTCGTTGAAGACGTCGGCCAGGCGCTCGACTTCGCCGGTGCTGGAAACCGCGAACATCACCCGCTTGCCTTCGCGCGTCAGCCGCGCGACTTCCTCGGTCATGGCCGCCACCGAGCCATGAAAGCGCGTAGTCGGCTGGGTTTGCAGGGTCAGATGTTCGCGCGCATCGCTACTTTCGATGCCCAGTTGCTCGACCGCAATCGTCGGCATCTGCTCGCAGACGCCGCGCCACTGTTCCGGCGAAAGATAAAGATCCTCCGGGCGAACCAGATTGCCGATGAGGCTGCGCTCGTGCGTCTCGGTGATCTTTGTCCACCACGCGTCGTGGACTTCGCTCAAGCGCATCGGGCTCGTCGAGAACGACCGTCGCACCGGGCAGCAGGTCGAAGAAGCCTTCCTTGGCGCCAGCCACCGGAGCGTACAGCTCCCATCCGGGAAACACCGCAACGCCGGCCGCACGCACCGTTTCTCGAACCAGTTCTTCGCTCGCCCGCCAGCCGCTCGCCGACGAGACGCGCATTGATCGACCGCCAGCGTCTCTTCCTCCACGGGAGTTTCGGTCAGCGGCAGCAGCACGACTTCGTCGGTTACCGCGGCCGAGCGCTGCGTGCCCGGATCGAATTTGCGGATCGACTCGACTTCGTCGCCGAAAAACTCGATGCGCACCGGCCGGTCGGTTTCCGGGGGATAAACATCGATCAGTCCGCCGCGATGGGCGAACTCGCCCGGCATCTCCACCACATCCACCTGGCTGTAACCCACGATGCGCAGGTGCTCGACCAGGCGGTCGGGATCGATCATCTCGCCGCGGCGGACAACCTTCGCCAAGTCGGCGTAGAAACCGGCCTCGCGCAAACGCATTGCCGTCGCCGCCATCGGCGTAATGACGATGTCCGCCGAGCCGGTCGCGATCTTCCACAACGCGGTGGCACGCGCTTCCTGAATTTCCGGATGCGGCGACAGATTCTCGAAAGGCAGCACGTCGTAGGCTGGCAAGCCGATCACGGCGTCAGGCGAAACTGCGCCGGTCAGGTCGGCCAGCGCGCGGACCAGCGGCAGCAACTCATCCACCGCGCGATTGTCGCTGACCATCACCACCAGCGGTCGCGACAGCGCCCGCGGTAGCAGCGAGTAAAACAGCGCTTTGCCAGTTGGGGTGAGTCCGGAGACACGTATCCGCCCCGCGCCGCCCTTGATCTGGGCGATAGCACGCGCAAATGCGGGGACCTTTTCCACGTCCGCGAAGAATTCGCGAACGAACGGGAGGATCATTGCCCTATTCAGTCTACCAGTCTGCGGCCAGGGAGGTCAGTCGCAGGAGGCAATCGAAGGGTGACGATAGGCGGCAATCAACCTGGCGATGAGGACCGCGAGGTAAAGCACACCGAGTATGGCCTCGATGATCGAGAGCGAGCGTGCCTGTCCGGTGACAGCGGTGATGCCATTGGCGCCGACCGAAGTCATGGTGGCAAAGCTGTAGTAGACGAAGTCGAAGCGGTCGGGAATGGCGTGCAGATTGGTCAGCGGATCCAGGTAGAAGGCGTTGGGCTGAAGCGTGGCAATCATTCCGTACACGCTGGCGAAGCTGAAGCCCACCAGCAGATAAATGCAGAGTGCGCCGAAGACAGTTTCTGAGTTTGGTTGCTGCTGGGTAAACACGTGGCGAAAGATGATGACTACGACGAACACGTCGAAGGCGAAGCTGAGGACAATATTGACAACCGACAAGGCGCCCGCGTCCGCCCGAAACAGCAGCAGGCGCTGCAACAGGGCGGGGACGGCGAGGAAGAGGGCGCAGATCAGGAGAGTTCGCCGCAGACTGATGGCGTAGACCGTCAACAGAATTCCGACGCTGCCCACCAGCCGAAAGGCGGCGTAGCTCGGAGTATTCTCCTTGACGAAGGGATAGTAAATCAGCGCTGCCAGCAGGTACACAAAGAGTAGGAAGACTTTGTGTTCGCCGAAGTCGAAAGCGTTCTTCGAACGGGCCGGCGCATGGCGTGATGCCTGAGTCGTGGACATAAGGCTTGGCCGACGATGGTACACCTTTTTGACGCCAGCCTTGGCGGGAATCAGAATTCCAGGTGCAGGCGTATACCCGGGACGGTGACGGGACCTCGGGCGCGATTCATGCCGGGGTTGTTGACATGCTGCACATCGCCGGCGAGGAATAGACCGCGCCAGAGGTGCGCGGTGTAGAACACCTCTTCGATGTTTTCGCGGCCATAGTTGAGGCCGCCGTCGCCCAGGATGAATCCCAGACCGCCGTCGGCGAGATAGGCCTGGTGAGCCTTGGAAAGGCCGCTGGAGACGAAGGCCACTCCGGCGCGGTCGAGGCTGCGATGCCAATTCGTGCCGCGAGAATAGACGCCGATCTCGACTCCTTCGTTATCCTCGGTGTAACAGAAGGACTCGTGCTGTCCCTCATCCCATCCCCAGCGCCCGAAGGCGTAGGCGTCCTTCAGGAACTCCTGTTCGAAGTTGATACCGAATCCGTACTTGATTGTGCCCTGCTTGGCCGTGGCGCTGACGTCGGGCTTGGGAGTGACGTGGTCAAGGTAGAGCTTGACCGCTTCTTCGTAGTCGCCCATGTTGCCGTGATTGACGTAGTTCAGCAGGCGAATGGTGGTCTCTTTGTTCTCTAGGAGGTGTGGCCGAAGCTCGAGTTCGATGTTCTCGGCGCGGGCACGGGCGACATCGGCATCGAGATCGGGGCCGTTAGCGACCTTTGGCATCAGGGTCTCGGCGAAGCGCAGCGCCCAGTTGCGCTCTTGCAACTCGATGATGGCACCGACGGTGTAGCCGCGAGTGTCGGCGGCGTAATCGTAAGCGCCGTTGTTGTCGATCACCCAGTTTAGAAACTGATAGTGGCTGTCGGTGCCGCCGATGTTGTTGTCGAAGAAATCAGCAAGCGAGAATTTACCGAAGCGCAGGTCCAGCCGCTTTACGGGGAGCTCGGTGGGCAGCGACAACGGGTTCCGCTCGGACTCCGTTTTCTCGTCCGACAGGGGAATGATCTGCTGGAAAAAAAGGCGCGCGATATAGGGCGCTTGCCCGATCGAAGGATTGCGCACCACATCCAGGTCCACGAATCCGGCCAGGCCCAGCGCGGCACTCAGCCCACTGCCGCCCGACTCCTCCACGTCGAAATAAACCTGCGAGTTGGGCGTGAATTCATAGCCGGTGAACAGGGTTAGGACCCGCGACAAGGCATTGTCGGAATGGTTGTTAAAGCTGTGCGGGCCACTGTACTGGGCATAGAAATCGCCGTTGGCCTGGAAGATGAAGTTGGCTTGTCCGGAAATCCACCACTTTGAGGTTTGCGAGTGCTCGAAGAAGGTGGCCGGCGGATTGGGGGCATCGGGTGGCGGGGCATCCGGCGGGGAGGCGTCCTGGGCCCAGCCGGTAAGGCTCACAATCAGCACCAGCAGGAGGAAGCGGACCGAGGCAGAGAAGGTTTGTCTGGCCATGCCTAAACTTGTGGGTTTCTTCATGTTGAAATTGAAATTCAATTTCAATTAGACCAAGGCCTTCCCGCCGCAGCCGTGACCCCGGTCACCATCCGAGGTGACAGCGGCCGCCAGCAGAGTTTCTCTCCAACTGCGGAACCTGGCACGCTCCCCTTGCAGGGGATGCAATTGTGCTGCCGTCGGTTGGAGGATGCCCTCGGGTTGCCCTCTGCGAGAACTGGAAGTTTCCCACGCTCGGGTTACAGAAACATGAAAGCTTGTGTTTCCAGCAAAAAGCCTTTTATATGATACCTGGGTAGGGTATAAGCGGCTACTTCGTCGGAATCCGGGTGGACCGGCGCTCACTTCAGGTAAGCTCGCAAGGCTGATCAGGTCTTTTCCCAGTTCCTCGGGAGATTCCTCGTTCTGATCGGGATTCATCAAGTGCAAGCGGATGTGGTTCTCCAGGACCTCGACCATCAGGTCGTTAACCCCGCCGCGAATCGCGGCCGGCAGCATGAGGATGTCGGCACACTGCCAAGGCGCGCGCTCGACGGCGGCGAACTGGCCGCGCAGGCGTCGGGCCCGGTCAAGCAGCTATCTGTTTCTCGTGCGAGGTTTCCGGGATTTATCGTTCATCTAGGGTAGGGGGTAGGCTGGTTCGAGCCTAGCAAAAACTACAGTCGTCGAGGGCGGCTGAACTTCTGGTTTGCGATGACGGCTGAGGTCGGTAAGCTTCGCAGAGTGGTGGCGGACCGTTTGACAGTCCGCGAGGCCAACTCTAGAATCGACCTTGGGCTGGACGCAGTCACGTCCGGCCCTTCGTTTGACGGAGCGAGGCAGAGATTTCGCCGCTCCCGCGCAGCAGGCTCTCTGCTCGCATCTTCGCGGCAATCGACAGGTGCCGCGCTGGCCGTTGGCGGTGTAGCTCAGGTGGTTAGAGCGACGGTCTCATAATCCGTAGGTCGTAGGTTCGAGTCCTACCGCCGCCACCAAGATTCAAAGGTCAGAAACTAAGCAGTTATTCAACGGCGGCAGCTTTGATGTCTGCCGCACTTGTTGCCAGTGCGTTGTCACTTGCGAAGTTTTCCGCTGCTGATTCATTTCCAATCACAAGGGTTTCGAGTTTCGCCATCCGCGACTCTTACCCGCGGCCGCAAAGCCGGTAGCAGATGCTCCTACTGCGTGCGCCTCGACACTGTACAAGTGAGCGGCAGCGTCCCGCCGACCCACCTGACGGGGGCAGCATTTCACGCCTAGTCCCCATTTAGGTTGACATCTTACCCAAAGGACGGGGATGCTTCCGGTGAAATGTCTACCCGGGAGCAGAAAGAGCGACTGGAACTACTGCAGGGCCCTTTGGACCTCTGATTCTTCGCACATTGATTTTCGGACCCGGCAGCATCGTTCTTTGCGGCTCCGGACTGGTGGGTTTAGTGACTATTTTCAGGCGCAGGCAGTAAGGTGTTGGTGCCGGGAGGGGGGGTCGAACCCCCATGACCCGAAGGTCGGCGGATTTTGAGTCCGCTGCGTCTGCCAGTTCCGCCATCCCGGCCTAATCGGAAGGTTCTGATACAGCTTAATTTAGCAGCTTTTCGTTTGCAACCCGAGTGGTGTCCTGGGTTGATTTCGTGACTGATTCGTGACTGTTCGCGACTTCGGCCACCAAGGCTTCGCGCTGTTTGCGGTCAGCTTCTAGCTTGCGAACCGCATCCACGATGTCATTCTCCGTGATGATCGCATACCTATCGAACACGCTGCGAGTGCGCCATCCGCCAATCTGCATGATGACGTTTTCTGCTACGCCGGCGCGCCTAAGATTTCGCGCCGCGGTACGCCGCAGATCGTGAAACAGCAGACCTGGAGAGTCGGCGTCCTTGCACACTTTCGCCCACGTATCCCGGAAGTCTCTTACCGGCTTACCATCCTCACGGGTGATAACAAAATCGTCGGCCAATTCGTCAACGCGGACGCGCTCAACATGAAGGCCGGAGAACGTACCCGTAACTAGTTCCGCGACGCGCTGTTTCAGGATGCGCTCCGCTTTTCGCTTATTGTCAGTGTGAGTGGACTCCCGAAAGTCCTTGCCGTTCCGTGAATACTTGATCCACCAAACGGAGCTGTCCGGGCGTTGATAAATACATCCTGTCCCTTTCGGACGACTCATTTTGCACTCCCTTTCTCCCGAGATGGGCGCCGCTTGGCTTCCCGCGCTGCGGCCGCCTTCTTCGCTATTTGTGAACGCTTGGCTGCGTTCAAGCCCTCAGCCCGGGCGCGCGCGCCCTTGCGGGCGATCTCGACCCGCTCCGCTCTTGATAGAGCGGCGGCGCGCGCCTTACCGCCCATGCTTTGCAGCTCAGCTGCTGTGAGTGGTTTCTTGCTTGGCATTGCCGTGTTTCTCCTTTACTGTGCATATCTTGCTTGCTAGAAAGCAAGCTGTCAAGCAGAAAATCTGCGTGCAGCACTTGCTGCCGGGTCACCAAGGCCTTCCTCCAAGTGGAACTCCTGTATTGAATGTCTGTGCGACCAAGAGTGTCGCCTTGTCGACTTCGGATGCTGATTCGGCGGCTCCCCGATTCCATCCGTTCGAGCACCTGACAACCATTGTTGTTGCGCGCTCATGGAAATCTGGCTTCCTTCCAAAACTTGACGCTTCAATAGAGTGAAGCGTGAATTTCCCTCGTACTACAGTTATTGGAGAGAGTATTGACCTAGGTATGGCGCCCCGCGCCGGTTAGCGCGCCCCGCCCTGCCGCCCGTTCCTCCCTCTGGGCGTGCATGAGGCCCAAATGGCGCTCGTAACATTCGCGTGCGATGGCAAGAAATGACGGATCGTCGGGGGTGAACTGGTAGATGCTACACGCCCGAAACCCACCATTGACAGTGCGCACGATCTCCAGCAGATGCAGTTTCTGAAGATGCAGGAGCGCCGCACGCACGGTTGCCGCGCTCGCGACACCTGCGTAACGCATGATGCCAAGGTAAGAAATACTGGCACGGCCGTCATTGTCGGCGAACGTTCTGAGAGCTAAGAGCACTTTCGCCTGCGCCCCGGTGAGTGTCGCGAACAGACCGCTGCGCATGAAGTGTTCCGTGAATGTGTCACCTGTCCCCAACCGAAACCGTGGAGTCCACCGCTGATGCTCCACCAGATGTTTGCCCTTTGGCAGGAGCGGGACCTTGAATCGTTGTGCAATCCAGCGGATCGCGTCAGCAATACTGACTTTCTGGATCATCATCACGAGATCAATGTTCGACCACGGCTGCGAGTCGCATACGTGGCATAGCCCCCGATTCTTTTTGTTGAACCATATCGACGGATTCGAGTCGCCATTGGCATGGGCCTCGATTCGCCAACAGCTCCCTTGGCGTCCGTTGACCCACACCCCGAGCAAGGTCGCAACCTCTCGAATCGGAATCCGGTCGCGAATAAATTTCGCGTCTGGAATCCCTAACCGGACTTCGGCGAGTTCCTTGGGCCTGTCTTTTTGCTCGGCCCATTGCGGAGCTCCTGTTGTCGCGACCTTCAAGGTTTAGCTCGAGATCCTGCGTGTGAGCGCGGGTTCCTTCTAAGGTTTGCACTGCACGTGTCATGGCCCTGCAGCCGCACAATCGCGCTGTATGAGGCTGTAGGGTTTCGACCACTCGTGCGTGGTTTGGCAGTGTGCTGCATTAGGACGACGTGGTGCGCTTGTGTTGCTCGGCCCAAGCGTCGAGGTCCTGCCTATCGAAAAGGAACACGGAGCTATCGTCCGCCTGGACGACTGGCAACTTCCCGTCTGCGACAAGGCTGCGCAGCTTCCACGCGGAGAGCGACAGGTACGTGGCTGCCTTTCGCGTCCGGAGCAACCGCTTCGCCGGGTTGACGGGCAACGACACCCGATCGTTTTGATGGCGCGCAAAATCAGTCACGTTACAGTCACATCCCTTTGCAAGCTACTGACAAATCAGCAATTGCACGAGCGCAGCGGAGTACGAATCCGCTGCGTTGCTCCTCGATCCTATGCATTCGACTTCGCGGCTAGGGGTGCGCGCACTCCGCATAACAAGCCCTTTTCGACCGTCATTTCTAGCCCCGCCTGCCTTGGGACATCGCCTTCATCCCTCGGAGCGTTTTAGCTGCGTGAAGTGGCCTCGCTGAGGTGGTCTTGTAGCGTTTAGCGTACGCCCCTAACCTCTCGATGACCTTCGCATCGACCCGGCGCTTGCGTCGGACCCCGAGAGCGCGAATGAAGAAAATTGCTGCCTGCTCATCGCTTGGTAAAAACAAGATCACTGCCTCGTCGGCACCAATGCCACCAACCCAACGCTGGCCATACCGTCCCTCTAGAGCCATCCGGATACGCTGTGCTCGCAACCGAGAGAACCTTGGGCCATTGCCCCAGAACGTCGCGCAGAGATGCTCGCCGTCGTAGAAATCGCCAAGATCGCCATGCTTACCCCAGAGACTTGATCGTGGCAATCGTCGAGGGTGATCTTCAGTCAACGGCAATCTCTACGGCACGACGTTCGGCGGCGGCACAGGAGGGAGTTGCGACATTGGCTGCGGTGTGGTCTGGGAGATTACGCCGTAACTGAAGTTCTGTTAACCAACCGCCGTGTTCCGTGGTTGGCCGCGGTGTCTCAGCCTCCCGTGATGGACTTCACTGACAGCAATTGCCGCGAGCCGTTATTGTGATTGCCTACAATTAGTCGGGGAAGCTGTTCCGGCACCCAAACACATCCCCTGACGAGTCAGCCCGTGCCTCCACGGGCTGTACTTTTGCCGCTTACCAAATATGTTCAGTTCCTCGGCCCGTCAGCAGAGAGTCTCAGGCAGTGGGATAGGACGAGGAAACCCCGCGTCACAGCCCTGTGGATGCGTCATTTGTCACTTTCTACCGCTTCAACGATCACTGACAAACGCTCGCCCCAAGTGTGAAATTCTCACAGATACTTCCAGCAAATATACCCCCCTCATGGCGGGTTCCAAGTCGAATCTGCGAAGTTTGCCCGCCTCATTCAAGCCAAAGGAGGCGACATGAAATCCGGAATAACGATGTATGTCACGGCGCTGACGTTGTTTTCGGTTCTGGCAATTCCCCTGCAACTGGCCGGAAAGGACAATCCCCAGAGAGGTCTGAAATATATCGTCCTCTACACATTTACCGGCGGGACAGACGGGGGAACACTTAACGGAGGTCTGATCGAGGACGAGTCGGGCAATCTCTACGGTACCACCACCGTAGGAGGAGCCGTAAACCAATGCGCTTATGGATACGGCTGCGGGGTGGTGTTTAAGTTTGATTCGGCCGGCAACTACACCGTTCTCTACACCTTCACTGGAGGAAGTGACGGTGGAAATCCATTTTCGGATCTGGCGCGGGACGAACAGGGGAACCTCTACGGCACCACCGCCTGGGGGGGAGACGTAAGCTGCGGCTGCGGCGTGGTATTCAAGCTGGACCCAGTCGGCAACTATACGGTCCTCCACACTTTCCACGGAGTCGACGGGAACACTCCCGTAGGAGGTTTGGCACGAGATGAGAGTGGCAACCTCTATGGCACCACATCCATGGGTGGCGACATAAATGCATGCAATGGAGAGGGCTGCGGAGTGGTGTTTAAGCTAGACCTGGCCGGCAACTACACTGTCCTCTACACCTTCAGCGGAGCAAACGGCGTATATCCTCTATCGGATCTGGTGCGAGACCAAGTGGGTAACCTCTACGGCACTACCCTCAACGGAGGAGACTTAAACAACTGCGAGGGAGAAGGCTGCGGAGTGGTGTTTAAGATTAATCCAACCGGCAATTACACCGTTCTCTATGCCTTCGCCGGAGGGATTGACGGAGGACAGCCCTACGCAGGTCTGGTCCGGGATGCGGATGGCAACCTCTATGGCACCACCTTCTACGGAGGAGACGCAAGCTGTGGCTGCGGCGTAGTGTTCAAGCTAGACCCGACTTGCAGAGAAACCGTACTCTACACGTTTACGGGAGGAGCTGACGGGGCCAATCCCTCTGCTTGTCTGGTGCGGGACAACCAAGGCAACTTCTATGGCACCACCCTCAATGGCGGTGGTGGCGCTGGAGTGGTATTTAAGCTGGATACAACCCGGAAAGAGACCGTGCTCTATACCTTTACGGGCGGGGCTGATGGGGGTCAGCCTTTCGCTGGCCTGCTTCGCGACAAGGACGGTAACCTCTACGGCGATACATTGGGGTATAACTCTTACGGAAACCTGTTCAAGATTTCGGTGTGCTCCACGGCGCTTTGCTTAGGCAATTAGCAAAGAGCTGGCAACCACTGGACCATCACGGTGACTTTCACGCCAACACCAAAGGGAACGTTTTCATCCTTGGCACTGGGAGGAGGAGAATTGTCAACCCGTTATACGGTCAAAAGCTGTATCGGGCGTTCGAATTCCCCGTCTCCGCCAGGTTCGTGCGCTCCAATCACTTTGCGATATGGAATTGGCAGCAGGTCAACGATCAAAACACAGGTCAGGTGTACTGGCGTCAGGCTGCGCACCTGCGACCACTTGCTGAACGGAGCTTCTAAATGGGAGAAAACCGCTTCCGATTTCAGTGGCGGACGAGACGCTGCCAAGCTGCGGGCTTCTTCATATCTTGAACATTCTCCAGTGATGACGCTCACCGACGGCGACGGGCCCGAGCCCGTACCGTACTTACTGACAATTAGTCAGGAATCCGGAATCTTCTCCCAAGACGCCTATTCTCCTGACGAGTCAGCCCGTGCCTCCACGGGCTGTATTTTTGCCGCTTACCAAGATTATTGAAGCGGTTCGCTGGCACCGCAGAAACTCGGGTGCGGCAACGCTCGTGGTGCAATCGGTCGGTATCGGGGTTCTTCTGTAATCTCCACTGAGCGTTTTTGACCAGACTGTAGAAGTTTGAAATGAGAGAATTTCCAAAGGAACTACCTGAAGTGCGCTGAAGCGGCTCGTTAGCTGTCGGCGTGCTGCACTCGCCTGCGTATCCCCATCCGGCAACCCGGCGGGAGCAAACCTACATCTGGCAAACGGTAAGTTCCAGGAGGAACCTAATGCATTTCATGTTACGCAGTCGTGCATTGTTGTTCGCTTTGTTCATGATGGCGATGTCGTTGACGTCGTTCGCGCAGATCGGCGTTACGGTCTCGTTCGGTCCTCCCGCTTTACCCATTTATTCCCAGCCTCTTTGCCCGGGCGAAGGGTACATCTGGACGCCCGGCTACTGGGCCTATGACGACAGTTACGGCGACTACTACTGGGTTCCGGGCACATGGGTATTGGCTCCCCAAGTTGGCTATCTCTGGACTCCGCCTTACTGGGGTTGGGGCGGTAACGGATTCGTTTTCTATGAGGGTTATTGGGGGCCGCAGGTTGGCTTCTATGGCGGCATCGCTTACGGGTACGGATATTTCGGCCATGGCTACGAAGGCGGACGCTGGAACAACGGCCAGTTCTATTACAACCGTTCGGTGAACAACATCAACGTCACCAACATTCACAATGTTTACAACACGACGGTGGTCAATAACACGACGGTTAACCGTGTCAGCTACAACGGCGGCCGGGGTGGAATCACCGCACAACCAACGGCGGCGGAAGAGGCCGCGGCCCGCGAGAGGCACGTGCCACCGGTGGCGGCACAAACGCAACATGCGCAAGTGGCAGCCTCAAACCCGCAGCTAAGGGCCACAGCAAATAACGGCAAACCACCGATCGCTGCTACTGCAAAGCCCGCAGCATTCAGCGGCTCCGGAGTCGTGCCGGCCAAAGCGGCTGGAGCGCCCTATCATCCTCCCGCGAATCGCGCCGCACCTCAGCCGGCTGCGGGTAATCACCCGGTAGCTCAGCCACCTTCTTCCAATCGTCCGCCACCGGCTCGACTGAAAGGGCAGCAGTTCCGCACACAGCAGAATGCGCCTGCTGCACATCCAGAAACTAACGTTCCGCAACCGCCAACTCCGACCCACGCGAAGGACCTTCCGCCGCATCAGCCGCCCACGGCTCCAAACACTGGAAATGCGGAGGCGGACAAGAATTATCAGCAACAGCAGCAGAAGCTCTACGCCCAGCAGCAGGAGGAGCATCAGAAGCTCGCGCAGCAGCAGGAGCAGGACCATCAGCGAGCAGCGCAACAGCAGGCCAATGCTGCCCGTACACAGCAGATGGAGCAGCAGCACCAGCAACAGACGCAGCAAATGGAGCAGAGACACGCTCAGCAGCAACAGCAGCTAAATACCCGGCAGGCACCACCACCGCCGAGCCACAACGAGGCTCGGCCTCCTGAAAAGCATTAGGCCGCATGACGGTGATGTAGTTCCCATATACTCTTCGCTAGTCACCCGGGTGCTCCTTTCGTAGACTCACAACCTATCCCAAGGGGCGCCGTTTCATAATGCGTTATCGACGGTCATTGCTTTCGTCTGGAAATCTTCGATGATTCGGCAGTAAAGTACCAGCGTCGCGAAGGCATCCATCAACGTTCGCATCAGTATAGGAGACCACCATGGCGAACACGGCGCGACATTCCACATTAACTTTGGATAGCAGCCTGCGGAGGCTAGTCGTCGCACTGACGCTGGTTGGTGCGCTAATGTTTGGAGCGCAATTAGCGCAAGCTCAGACCTTCACCGTACTTCATAACTTTACGGGAGGATTAGACGGGGGCAGTCCCTATGCGGGGTTGAGCGCGGGTCGAGGAGGCACCCTGTACGGGACAACGAGTGCGGGCGGAAGAGGCTATGGCACGGTCTTCGAGCTCTCGCACAGAAGATCGGGATGGGTATTTGAACCGATCTTCGGCTTTGCAGGCGGTGCCGATGGGGAGGGGCCGACCGCCGGAGTAATCATAGGGGCAGATGGCAGTCTTTACGGAACCACCTATGCAGGAGGACTTTCTGGTTGCAGTGGCGGTTATGGCTGCGGAACGGTTTTCAACCTCCGACCGTCACCAACCATCTGCCGGACAACGTTATGCAGTTGGGTCGAAACAGTACTTTATAGGTTCGATGGGGGCAGCGACGGAGCCAACCCTCTGTTGGGTGACATCATTTTTGACCAGACGGGAAACCTATACGGCACCACGGAAAACGGTGGCGGCGTGGGCTGCAGCGGCAACGGATGTGGCACAGTTTTCGAGTTGTCGCCGGTTGGTCGCGGATGGGCGGAAAAGGTGCTCTACAGCTTTACTGGAGCCGGAAGCGATGGCGCGAACCCCTTCTCCGGTCTGACTTTTGATCGTGGTGACGTGCATCTCTATGGCACAACGAAATTCGGCGGTATCGCCTCGAACGGTACTGTATTTCAGTTGTCACCCGAAGGATCGAGCTGGACGGAAACCGTCATCTATAGTTTTCAGGGCCCGAACGACGGATACTGGCCAATCGGCGGTGTCATCTTCGACCCCTCGGGCCTGCTCACCGGTACCACCAGCTCAGGCGGTTTGGACGCAGGTGGCATAGCTTTCCAGCTAAATTCGATATATGCAGAGGACGTGCTTTACAACTTCGTCGGCCCCGTCGGGGGAGGGTCTTACGGAAACCTGACAGCGGATGCCGCTGGAAATCTCTACGGCACCACTTACGACGATGGAGCATACGGCAATGGGTCGGTCTTCAAACTGAGTCCCTCGCTCAACGGCTGGACGTCTACAGACCTGCATGACTTTACAGGGGGCAGCGACGGACTTTGTCCTTATGGCAGTGTGCTGATCGACGCCGAGGGAAATCTCTATGGCACCGCCGGGGCCGGCGGCCAGTACGGCTACGGTGTCGTATGGGAGATCACGCCGTAACTGAGGCTGTCCGTCACGGAGCGTGGCTATTACCTAGCGACACATCGCAGTTACACTCATTGACGCCGGACAGGTTTTGAGTGAAATCGCTCAACAGTGACGAAAATCTGTGCTGTTAAGAGTGTCGGCCCTTTTCTGGTCATGCGATAGCTCCGGCGTCGCCAACTCGGAAACTGACTCGACCTTGCTAGGCTATTGGCGTGAAGCCAGTAGCGCAATTCATGACTCGGAGACTTTTGCCCTTTTGAAGGTGATCTTCCGCTGGCAACCAGAACGGCGGCATATCCTGCCATTGCAGACGAAGGTTGCTTGCGGCAAAAATTGCACACCCTATACGGGCCGCCTTAATTCTTCTAGCCACGGCTGGGAACGCTCTCGGCCTCTTTCTACAATGCCCCGTAATCGCGCTAGGATGCCTTCTGAGCGACCTCTGCCAGGGCAGGCACCCCCAAAACCCGAACCTTACCAATCAACGTTATAGGCTAAACCAGGCTACCATCACACTCAGACCAAACGGCATTTGTTGCATTTACTATGGCAGCATCAGGCAGGGTTATTCAACAAGGGAACAGTTTCCTATACTATCCATACTGGAACGATGGTAGGGGATAGTTTTATATTTGTATACCTCGCCATTTATTGTAGGTGTTTTCTTTATCTGGTAGGTAGCAACTGTTACATGCTGTGCGGCGTTCTCCTGTTTCCTACTGAGCCAATCAAGGCATCCATGGTTTTATCTGCCGTATCCACAACTTTGTATTAACTCTCCTGCTGTGAGGTATCCAAGCGTTCACACACCGAACAGCTTGGCCCTTATCAATCCACACCGCTGGTTATCGCCTGAAGAGCATTCATCTCATCGTAGACATACACCGTGGTCATAGCCTTACGTGCAGCCACAGCCGCACGGATTGCGAGGTGCAGGTCGGCATACTCGCCCACAAGATAATCACCGAACGGCTCTTTTTAGTTGCGGGCGATGACGCGAAATTGCGCGCTCGGTGCTTCGTGTGGCAACCCTAGAGTTGTTTGGGCTTCGTCCCTATAGGTCATGGTTTTTGATGGCTTTGCACCAATCGCTCCCTCCAGATGTCAGTTCTGCCGGATAGCCCTCTGCCAGCGCCGCAAACAGTGGGTTGGCATTAGGCGAGTCATACTGCCTCGCAATGCTAAAGGAGTGGAAGGCGTTTGGATTCCACAAACGTAGGGGCGCTGCCACAATCCTGCGGGAACAAATCAATCACATCCAGCAACATGCGTCACTGACAAACCACCGGCCAGACTGCGTTTCGAGCGGCATGGTGGGCAGACTCCTTGGCCTACGGCTTCATGTTGGAGGAGCCCCTTTTTTGCCCAAATGCAGAGCAATTTCCGGGGTCTGAAGGAGAACATTTCGGACAAGCTCGGCAGTTACGCAGGACTGCTTACTGTAGCCGAACCAACTGACACCAAAATGGGATGTCACCTCGGAAGGAATGATTTGGCGTACGATGTCGCACCGGAGGTTCCCGATGCGTGCAATACCCGTTCCTGTCCCCGCCGCGCAATACCTGCGTATGTCAAGCGACATGCAGGAATGCTCGATCGAGAATCAGGCTGTCGTCATCCAGCGATACGCCGACGCGAATGGTTTCAAGATTCTTAGAACGTATGAAGACTCTGGTAAAAGCGGCCTAACAATCAGTCAAAGAAAGGGACCGCAATCCCTGCTTTCAGACGTCCTGCAGCACAAGGCAGTGTTCCGTGCCGTACTTGTCTATGACGTAAGCAGATGGGGGCGCTTTCAAGATGCCGACGAAGCCGCTCATTATGAGTTCCTTTGCAAAAGCTCCGGCGTGAAGATCCACTACTGCGCCGAGCAGTTCGGCCCCGAAGAAACCCTCCCCGGCCGAATCATGAAGGCGTTGAAGAGAACGATGGCAGCCGAGTTCAGTCGCGAATTGAGCCAAAGAGTTTTCATCGGCAAGAAGCGTCGAGCGCAAAAGGGATTCCATGAGGGAGGGCCGCCCGGTTATGCGCTTCGACGAGTCCTGGTGGGAGCAGACGGCATTGCGAAGCAGGTACTCCGAAGCGGTGAGTGGAAGAGTATTTCAAGCGATCATGTTGTGCTCTTGCCTGGACCAGAACGCGAGCAGAACTGGGTACGTTGGATTTACGAGCGACGCATACGTGGCCTCCAAGTCTGCGACATCGTGAAAGAACTCAACATTAGGAAGGTGCCGTTGATAGACGGCAAACCCTGGAACAGGTATGCGGTTCGTCAGGTATTGACGAACTGCAAATACGCTGGTTGGAGCTGCTGGGCACAGCGATCCGCGAGAGCACTCATCAATCGCAATCCACCTGCTTCTCCTCCGCGTTTCCTGTTACGAGATACCCCTCCGCGTCCAAATCGAACTTCATCACACCTGCCTTACAGGTTCCGCGGAGAATGCCGGCCGCGTCCAAGGTATTCTGCGCAATCACATCCATATAAGCGGGCGATAGGTAAAACGTGTTCTGAAGATAGATATAAAGGGGACCTTTGGCCTGAAAGTCCGAAGAAAGACGCATGAGCTGCTGATAAGTTGCAGGGTTCATATGCCGGATCTTTCCCAGTAAGCCATTCTGCTTCGTGAAGTTTGCGTATCTCCTGCCACCGGCATCATTGTCATTGATCTGAGTCTTCTGTATGAGGTAGTGCTTAGGGCTTGCTTTTACCTCATCAGGCATCGCGATCGAGGCCATACCGGATCTCGCCACCTCCGAGGACGCACGAACGGACTTCGTTTCCCCACTGTCGGTCACGTAGTACCATTCCCAGAGATAGTCGATATTGCCCGGCCTGTCTTGCTGGCTGAATATGTAGTCCAGGACGTAGATCTCCGACAATTCCTGCATCCAGAACATCATCTGCTCATTTGAAACGCTCGCACCCAGCGCTTTCGCCACAACCGGATCCTTCTTGCTCGACGCGACTGCCGGGGGAACTGCATCCGCGAAACCCTTCGGTGAGGCCAGAGCCAAGAATGCCGGCGTCTGCTGCATGAAGGCATATTCTTGCGAATATCCTTTACCTGCGATATTGCCGTTGAACTCGGGACCGTATCTGGCGCCGGGACCTTTCAATATGGTGCCGTAGAGCAGCCCGTTCTTCGGATCCTCATAGTAGAATTCGTTGACCGGCACGTAACCCGTGGGATTCTTCTCTGCCGAAGTCACGACGACCCACCCGGCCGCATTCATTCTGCCTTGGGCTATCGCACCTCCTTTGCTCGCCACCCTCTGCAGGTGGGCCTGCGCATCCATCGTCCTGATCACCGCGACTGGCACATCCACTGTAGCTCCCAGGTAGCGGGAGAAATGGTAGTAGAGTGGCGATGCTTGGGCAAAGGTCGCGCTTGTGCTCTGCTTGAATTGTCCGTTAACTGACTGCTTATAGACCGCAAGCTTGTCAACGCCTTCAACCTTCCCTTTGAGCGCTCTCTGCTTAGGGCAATATTGTGCCTCAAAGAGTGCAGCTTTCTGCTTATACTCGGAGTTGCTGATGTCGTAGATAACCGTACCTGGACTCGTACTCCAGGTTTTGGGACAAAGACCGATGTCTTGCGCGCTAAAATCGATACTGCAGAGTTCCTTCTCCTTATCGTCATCCTTTGATCGATAATGTGCTCCGGAATCAGCACCGAAGCGATTCAATACCAGGCACTGCTCCCTTCCATAAGCAGTCGCGGCCCCCTGAAACTGGGCAGCCAGGGGCAGTCCCGCCGCCAGAATCAGACCAGCCATCAATGCGATCTTTCTATTGCCTCGCAGCTTCATATTCGCCCCCCAAGACTTGACTATTTCAGACGATGATGCGCACAACATTAGAACTTGGGACAATACTGGCTTTGCTCCTCCGGAGTTAGTTGAAGCGCCGGATTCGGCTGGAAGCTCATAATACTCTTTATGACTGATGGGTACTGAAGTTGTTTTGCGATTCCCACTTTCCAATACTCGACTGCTTGCTGCGCCGATATGCCGCAAAACTGTACTAGTGCCGTGGCAGCAACGGCACCGGTGGCATGAATGCCATTCCAGCAGTGAATAAACACCGGCTTTCCCTTGGACTTAATTGTCTCGTATATTTGTTGGTGAACCTCAGCTCGACCTTTGCCTTCCCAGCTTTGATAGATATAGTCCATTGAGCCTTGTTGACAATGAACGGTGGAGGGGCCGGTAAAGCCGGTATCATACAGGTAAATAGCAGTTCCAAATCCTTGGTCGCACAACGCCGCTAATTCACTCCCGTTCAGAGGAGCACGACCGTTATCGGCGCCGCCCCGATAAAGCACCCCGGGCATTACCTGTCGATAGTCGCGAATTCCGTGGAACGGTTCGCCCGGCTTCATAATGTCCGATTGCGCTTGCAGATACCCGCACTGCACAGCACACAAAACTGTCAGGATCCATCTGTATCTCTTCATATCTCCATAATCCTCACACGGACTCCCCAGGACCCACGTCCTGGCGTTCTGCGCTGAGACTCAATTCCATTTGCAATTAAGCCACCGATCCCTTCCCCGTCGCGGAGCTATGCATTCTGCGCAGGCGGTTCGGCGTTGCCGTAGCCCACCAAATGAGGATTGGGGCCAAGGACTTGCAAGCCAACGTGATCTTTCCCAGCCCAATCGAATAGCCACTCGGCATCCGCCATCGACAAATGTATGCAGCCATGCGACTCCAAGTCCGGGTCCCCAGCGTGGAAGGCGCAGCCACCAGAGAAAAACAGCGCGTACGGCATCGCGGCGGGCCTTCCGTTGCGGTCATTGTAAAGCGAGCTGTAGTGCATCCGGTAACGCCGAGCGGAGTCGATCTCGCCATTGGCGATCAAGGGAGTCAGATGACCCTGGCGTCCAGTTGAGAAATCATCGATAACCCGCACCGACTGTCCATCATCGCTGATATTGATTGTGTGGTTGGGCAAATCAACCACAATGTTCTTGCCCACCGATGAAGGATTCATGATTGATGTATTCACCTCACGTCCTCCTCGATTACCGGCTCGCGTGCATCCCAAAACGACTCGAACAAGCGCCGTTACGTTAGTCAAAGGGTAGCATGTGGCCTGAGAAATTTGAACTGCTTGATGTAGGATTGTGGGGCGCCACCGCTTCCAACTTAGTGCTGGCCGAATTGAGTTTCGCACTTTGGCTCTATCTAACAGGTTTGGCGGTGCTATCCCGCCAGATAGTAATCCGTTTTGGGAATGCCTTTCCCTGCGCCAAACGCCCACAATGGCGCCACCTTAACCACTTGAGCGCACATTGTTTGCTATGTTCTTGCTGTCTATGTTGCTTTGGAATACAGTGGTCGGAAACGTGCACATCAGAGGGCAAAGGGCGACAAAAGACGTGGGGCGGACTTATCTTAAAGCCACCAGAAAGGCATTTTAAGAAAGATAAGGCATCCCGACGGACGCACAAGGCTAAGCCAAAAGGCATATTCCAATGAATATCAGGATTGAGTTAGCAAAGGTATCTCTGGCTTGTGTGTTGCTGACTTGTACAGCTTTGGGACAATCCCCTGTCTCGGCGAACAGTCAGCGTGGCGAGAAAATCTTAACCTTCCCGGTAGCTGGCAGAAACCCCGAACTATGCGTAATTCCGAATCATTTTTTGGGAGCTGCATATTCCGACAAAGATCTAAGGGATGAGGAAAAGCTGTGCGACATTGATGTCGCATCGAACGCTGCCGCCTGCCCGAAGACCAACAGCACAAATCCCGGCCTCGATATCTATTCCCTCCCCACAGGAGCTACTTCCAAGAGCGTCCAGGATGCGCACTGCAAGGTCAATGGCGCGAAGAAGATCGCCAAATACAAGCTAAGCACGAGCTGCAGCTACACGCCATCCATCCTCGGCTATTACCACCTTTCTCGTATGTTGAACGGGATGGCGGAGGTTCCGCCGTCCGTGCTGCGCACATTCGACCGGCAAAATCACATAGTCCTGGGCCGTATGGCATTAGCTAAAACGCCATCTACAAGCCTGATCCATCAAACATGGGCGGGGCTAATGTCTCAGCTTACGGCGGGCCAAGCGGCCAGCAAAAAGGATTTCCTGCTAACGGCGGACTTCGAGCAATCCTATGGAGCGCTGAGCGTAAATCCGTCCAAGGAACTGTTCTACACCGAGTTTTTCAATGGCGGGCCAAATAATGTCGCGCGGGCCCAGAGATTTCGCGACGGGAACCCGCTGGTCCTCCTCCTGGCGAACAAAGCGGCCATCAGCACACAGGTCGGATCCGTGTTTAACCCCGCAAATGTGCAGAAGATGGTACAGCTAAAGGATATTTCCGACATGATCGTGATCGACTACCTGATGAACCAGCAGGACCGTTTTGGCAATATTGACTATGTAACTCGATACTATTACCGTTCGCCAAGTGCTGCCGATGGCACTCCGGGCAAGGTTGTGGTCAGCAAGGATCTGACGCCAGATCAGGTGACGCAGCTAGGCGCGGTACAGATCAAGAAAATGATGTTGAAGGACAATGACTGCGGAGTAAGCAAACAAAATGTTGCGAAGCAGGTCGGCTTGATCACGCGCGTTGCGCATATGGATCCACAAACCTACGTAGCCGTCATGCGACTGAATGCGAAAGCTGACTCGCCGGAGACGAAGAAGTTCTTTACCAATGAGCTGTTATTTACTGCCACAGACTATGCGGGATTCAGGGACAATCTCAAACAACTCGCAACCACATTCCATGACGCTTGCGCCCAGGGGCGCCTGGCGCTTGACCTGGATCTCGACGCCCACTTTTCCAACAAGCAGCCCACGCAGCAGTCGAGCTGTGAAGTTGCCGCTACTACCACCATGGCCGATGGCCGTTAGGATTCATGCCTAAGGTATATGACGCTTTGCGTTTTTTCGCCTTGAGCCTTCTCAAGACCTCGATGTCATCGCCGATTTCATCGCCGCCTCTGCTGACTACTGATGGCAGGGCACGGTGTGAGAGGCCATCTGCTACCCCAGCGGGATTGGCGACGACTGCTTCTGGCGCACAAGGCAAGAGGTGTGAGACCCATTTCTCCCGATCAGGCATTCTTCTTCCTCGCAGCCGACCTCGCCTTCATCATCCGTGACAGTCTCTTGCGAGCGGCGGGACTCATCGGCTTGCGGCCAGACGCTTTCTGCTGGACAGGCTTACCCTTCTTTCGGGCACCCTCACTCTTCTGCTTTGCCCACCGCGCTCGTTGTGCAGCCGCTATTTTGGCCCGTGCTGATGCACTCATGGTGCGACGTTTCCTACCACTCTCCTGCACAGGCTGGGTAGCTTTGGGTGGACGGCCACGGCGTGCGGGTCGGGACCCTAGTCCTAGAAGAGCTGCAATTGCATTTTCGATACGGCTCACTTCTTGTCTGAGCTGTGTCACTATGCTTTGAATGTCCATGTTGTCCCTTTCGAAGACGTTAGCGAAATAGTGTAACAGGCACGCGGATGCGATATTACAACGGTTTATATAGCGCAAACACAAGCATTCCGGAGAGCATCCTTTTGAGGAAAGATTCAGGAACCCAGGTCAATTTTATGGAGTCCCGAACACCCCGAATAAGCTAGCCTCACGAAGGAGCATTCCATGCGCCTCCAACTCCAATGTGAGTCGCGATGGAAGTCGTTTTCTTTTAAAGTGCGCCACGAATTCGAGCATGAAGAGCCAACGTCAACAATCTGCAATCGCCTACCGTCGCATTCGGAAGGAAGCCATCATGACGAACCCGACGCAGAATCTCAGAATGATCTTAGGCCGCAACCTTCACTTCCTAGCATTCGCGCTGGCGTTAGCTTGTGCGCTTACTGTGGTTACAAGCCAGTCAGCGCAAGCACAGACATACACGGTGCTGCATAACTTTGCCGGAGGGCAGGACGGCGCTGAACCGTATGCCGGTTTTACAATGGACCGAGGGGGAAACCTCTATGGGACCGCACTGGGCGGTGGTTGCGGTTATGGGACAGTCTTCAAGATGACTTACAGGAACGACGGATGGTTGGTTAACCCTCTCTACTGTTTTGCTGGAGGTAACGACGGGAATGCGCCCGTGGCTCGGGTGGTCTTCGGACCCAACGGCAGTCTTTATGGAACCACCCAATTCGGCGGAGGCCCTGGATGTACCGACGGCTACGGCGAGTGGTCCTTGGGCCAGCATAACATTTGACCCGGCGGGCAATGTCTACGGTACGACCTATGGCGGTGGCGCTTACGGACTGGGAAATGTTTTCAAGCTGACCAATTCAAACGGTGGCTGGACGTATAGTTCGCTCTACGACTTCTCCGGCAATAGTGGTTACGGTTCATTCAGCAACATAGTTTTCGACGCGAACCGCAACCTCTACGGCACCGCTAGTCAGGGCGGAAATCTAAATTGCAATGCTCCTAACGGCTGCGGAGTTGTCTGGGAGATCACGCCGTAACGGAGACTCCGCAGCTCTCATGTGGCCGACATCAAGCCTGTGTCAGCCCTTTTCTGGTTAACATTACGCAAGTGAAGCACTGGGCGAATTCCGCCATTTCGAAGGTAATCCTCTTGCTGGCAACCGAAACGGCATATCGTGCCGTCGCTGACGAAGGTTGCTTCCTGCAACGTTTGCATCTCCTATGGTCGCACAACATCCACTGTGACTACCTGCATAGGCTCATTAAGACAGTTCTTGCAATGGTATACCATGCCAATCTGGAGCCACGGTACAGATTCAGGTATGGAAATATCCAGTGCAATTTCAGATGCAACAGTTTCGGGGTAAAACGTTGGAAAGTCACGATTACGTTGGGTTTCTGGGCTGTCGGGGGGATGAAAGAAGTCTGCCGGTTCTTTGGCATACTTACAAGCGTCGCAAATTATAAGGGCTAAATAGCCTTGGTCCGCACCGACCTCTGTATTATTCCTCTTTAGTCCAGCAAGTGAGAATAGGAGTTTAGCCTTGGGCGTATAAAGTGCGCCTGCGAGTAATAACATTGTTCATGTAAATATTGATATCGCAAATCCTAGAAAGCTTGCTTAACTCGATACGAATCCCCTTGTTTCGTCTAGCCACCGCAGGAACGCTCTTGGCCTCTTCCCACAATGCTCCGTAATCGCGCTAGGATTCGCCCTGAGCGACTTCTAGTAGGGCAGGCACCCCTAAGTACCCTGACCCTACACTTCGACGTTTATAGGCCAAACCAGCTACTGTGACACTTAGACGATGTCCATTTGTTCTTTACGCTATCCGGCAACTTTTGTCGCTCCCTATCCCCTAATAACCTATAACCTATGACCTATGACCTATGACCTATGACCTATGACCTATTATTACTACTTAGTACTTAACCAATACAACGATGGTAAAAGCTTTTTAGTTTTGTAAATCTCTGTTTTAGTATCTAGTCTAGGTCTCTATCTGTGTAACAAGTGTTGCAACGGGTACTATGACAGGTGTTGTCCGATGTAGTCGTCATTCTGCCGTGGCTGCAACGCTCTTGGGAGAGCTGATTTCTCCCGGTTCGGTTAATATCACCTCTTGATCTAAAGCAGCGTTCGAGGGCAGGTGCTCACAACCTAGGCAGGCACAGAGAGCATTTACCAATGCATTAATCGGATGTCGCAGCACCGGCTGGAGCGCCTTCTCAGGCCGCGCTGCAACACATTCAGACACCAACTGCTTACGCTCTCACGCTGTGGAGGAAACTGACACGGTTCCTTGAATATCCGGAACTTGAGCTGAGCAACAACCTCGCGGAAAATTCAATGCGTCCCGTGGCTCTGGGCCGGAAGAACTGGATACACATCGGCGTTCCACAGGCGGGACCAAGGTCGCGGCGATTCTGTCGGTCGTAGAAAGCTGCCGCCGGTTGAAACTCCCAGTGCGCGAATACTTGGCCGGCGTTCTTCCCGGGTTGGCCGATCTCCCGATCCAGCACCTTCCAGACCTTACTCCCGCTGTGTGGGTCGCGCGGGTATTGGTGTGAAGTGAATTTGCGACCACAACCACTCCGCACTTGTGGACACGAGGGCGTTTCTCGTCTCCCTAATCCGGCTAGATCTTCCAGAAGCGGACCTCGGAACAACTTCAGCCGCGAGCCTCCGTTGCGGGTCAGAACGCCGGCAGCGGCAGGTTTGCTCCTCGCTCGGGAGGAATTTGCTCTTGAGGATTCACGCAGAGTATTGCGGCCCGCGAACTGGTGGTCAACGCAAGTGGCGCAGCGTTTGGGACGGGAGTTCTCCAAAAAGGAGTTGGTAGTCCCGGGCAAAGCGTCCGAAGTGCCAAACTCCAAATTGGGTAGCAATTTCGGTGACATTCGTTGTCGAAGGATCCGCTGCCTTGAGCGCTCCTCGAACCTGATGAAGTGTTCTGAGCCTAAGATAACGAACTGGTCCTACGCTGAAGTAGTTCTGGAAGGCCGTGCGGAGTGTTCGCTCCGAGACACCAGCGGCAATAGCGAGGTCTTCCACGACCAGATAGTCGTCGTCGTGCTGGTCGACGAAATCCATTGCCTTGCAGATGATTTGCTTGCGCGGGACCTCATGTCTGCCGGGCGGAGGTGTCACGTCCGGCTGGCCCGTTAACACGCCACGAACCGTTCCCGCCAGCTTACGCGCCGTCGTCTTCATCGCCGTCGAAGAATCAAAAGCACCGGGGTGCCGCTGAACAATTAATCCTAGGCCCTCCACCGCCGCACGAAACTCCTCCGCCCCATGAAAGGGAACCCGGATCAAGCTACACGATGGCTCCACGTCTGCAAGAGCCGCGCCAATAGAGCCGGCGAGGAGTTCATCCGGGACAAACAGGCTAATCCAACGATTGAAGTCTGTGGCAGAGAAGCAGAACTCATCTCCTGGTCTCAGCACCATAAGCGAGAGGTCATCGAACCTGCGCCCATTCGCACTCATCGCGTGCGAGTTTTGAGTTGGCATGAAGATGATCCTGCCGCCCGGTTGCGCCGTCCCCTCTACCACACCCGGACCGCCCGTATGGCCCCACTGAACACTCAGGTTGTTTACCGACAGATGGCTGAGAGCCCAATTCGAGTGCTTCCGCCCCAGGAACGTCGCCCGCAGACTGGCGTGCTGGAGTGCGTCCGCGTACGCCTCGTACTGGTAGAAGGTGTGGTTTTGGGCAGGCATATCGCGTTACCTGAATCACGCTCCCCTCGTGTCCCTACAATGGCTATCTTCTGCACGGCAACAAGCCGGGTCTGTGATTCGTGTCACAAGTGCACTTCAAACGGTCCAAAAGATAATTGCAATCTTGCCGAAAGTGGATAGCTCGCTACAAGCGAATTCGCATACAGTTTGCAGTTAAATCACAACAAACTGGCTGTAATGGGGCGGGAAGCATGATCAAGATGCAAGACGTTTGGTCGCTGACTGACTTTCACCGAAATGCGAAAGTGCACCTGAAACGACTCAAGCGGACTGGCCGACCCGAACTGCTGACGATCAACGGGAAGGCTGAAGTGGTCGTACAGAGCGCGTCCGCGTATCAGCGATTGCTCGATTTATTGGAAGGAGTCAATTTCAATCGCCGGAAGAACTCTGATTGATTAGTAGATGCGCCAAATTCTGTAGAGATACTACGCCTAAGGACGCTACGACTGTAGTGGCAGACAGGCCACTTCTCTTTGTGACTGATGTCAAATCTAGTTGTGACATAGAAATTTAGTTTTGAGGCCGCCCTATACCGGCGATGTCCACGAGGGAACGCAGCAGTGTTACAAGGTATGAGCAACTTTAGCAATCCATTATCACCGCTCCCGATCTATCCGGGAACCACGCCGCGCTTTCACGCCATGGTGAAGCCGATTGGCGCGATCTGCAACCTCGACTGCACCTATTGCTATTACCTGCACAAGGAGCAGTTGCTGGGAAGCAACAGCAAGTTCCGCATCAGCGACGAAATTCTGGAAACACACATTCGCCAGTACATCGAAGGTCAGCGCGGCGACGAAGTGGTGTTTTCGTGGCAGGGCGGCGAGCCGACGCTACTGGGCGTCGAATTCTTCGAGAAAGTAGTCGCGCTGGAAAAGAAATACCAGCGTCCCGGTTTGCACATCGAGAACGACCTGCAAACCAACGGGACACTCCTGAATGACGAGTGGTACGAGTTTCTGCGCAAGAACAAGTTTCTGGTCGGACTGAGCATCGATGGCCCGCAAGAACTGCATGACCGCTATCGGGTGAACAAAGGCGGCGCGCCGACCTTCGACAAGGTCTTCGCTGCCGGCCTGCAGTTGCAGAAACATGGAATCCCGTTCAATACGCTGACTGTTATCAATCGCATCAACGCGAAGAAGCCGCTCGACGTTTATCGCTTCCTAAGCCGCGAGTTGCGGCCTCGCGAGTTGCAGTTTATTCCCTGCATTGAGCCCAAGGTGTTTCACAACATCGCTCCGCAGAAGTGGGACCCGGCTACGCTGCCGCTGCAGGATTCTCCGGCCGCGCATCCCGGTGGTCCCGATTCAGTAGTCACGGACTGGTCGGTCGATCCCGACGACTGGGGCTATTTCCTCTGCAAAGTCTGGGACGACTGGTTTCGCCGAGACTACGGCAAGGTACACGTCAACCTGTTCGAGACTGCGGTATCGCAGTGGATGGGCCGGGGCGCGCAACTCTGTGTCTATAGCGAGTTCTGTGGCAAGGGTGTGGCAGTGGAGCACGACGGCAGCGTCTATTCCTGCGACCACTACGTGTATCCCGAATACAAGCTGGGCAACATCGCGGAAACTCACGAGTCTCGCATGGTCTTTTCCGAAGGCCAGAAGAAGTTCGGGTTCGCTAAGCGCGACGATCTGCCGCAACAATGTCGAGAGTGCAAATACAAGTTCGCCTGTTGGGGCGAGTGTCCCAAGAACCGCCTGATTCGCACCCGTGACGGCGAGCCTGGGCTGAATTACCTGTGCAGCGGACTGCTGAAGTTCTGGCAGCACATCGATCCTGACATGAAAGACATTTTGCAGCGCGTTGAGCAAGCCGGGATACCGGCGAGCTTGCCGAATTACCGAGTGCAGGAAATTTGAAATTATGAAACGAACTTTGCTGTTCACGCTCTTCTTGATTCTCTTACCGGGCGAACTAGCATTCGCGCAAGCTCAATCAACCTCTGCCGGGCAGGAAAAACTAGTTGCTACGGAGCAGGCGCCGGCGGCGACCTCCGACGAAGTCCGCTGCAAGAGCCTTGCAGAAGGCGACGCAGGGCCCTGTGGCGTCGCCTCCGCGCAAGGTCCGGCGGACCCTTCAACCGCGACGTCCGGGACCGCCGCAACTGCTCCCGCATCAGCACCTGATCCGGTACCGAATCCGGAGCCGCAATACCCGATGGGATCCAGCACTGGCGGCGACTGGCGCGTTGCGCTCTCGATTTACGGCTGGTTTCCGGGAATACACGGTACCGTTGGCGTGCTCGGCCATGATGCCGGCATCCACGTCCCTTTCTCCGATCTCTGGCACACCTTAAAGGGGCTAATTCCAATAGCAGTCGAGGCCGATAAGGGCCGCTTCGTCATGCCGGTGGATTTCTTCTGGGTGAAACTCGGTGACGACAAAGGCATCCCCTTGAATGAACTCGGTCAGACGTCGGTCAACATCCACCTGACCGAGTCGATTTTCACGCCGAAGGTTGGATACCGGTTGTATGACGGCGAGCACTTGAAGGTCGATGCCCTCGGTGGGATTCGCTATTGGTACGTGGGCCAAAACCTCACATTGGAACCCTCGGGCGTTGGAAACTCCAAATCGGCCAACTGGGTGGATGGCGTGGGCGGCGCCAGATTCATACTCCCCCTCGGGGAAAAAGCGGCCGTCACGGTGTCGGGCGACGCTGGCGCAGGCGGAGCCAACCTGGACTACCAGGCTGTGGGCCTGTTGAACTACAACTTCACCCCTCATTGGGGCGCCGCAGTGGGTTGGCGCTATTTGTATGTGGACTATCGTCCAACCAATCATCAATTCGTTCTCGATGAAACATTGACTGGCCTTGTGGCTGGAGTCAACTACACCTTCGGCGGCAAGCCACCGGTTCCGCCATCGGCCACTTGTTCTGTTTCGCCGACTGAGGTCTGGGCCGGCGACCCGGTAACGGCGACCATAAACACGCAAAACTTCAATCCCAAGCACACCATTTCTTACACGTGGTCGAGCACGCCAGCCAAAGTCTCCGGCACCGGCACGACGGGCAACGTGGATACCGCTGGGCTTGCTCCTGGCAGCTATAGCGTCACTGGAACGGCAACCGATCCGAAAGAGAAGAAGAACAATGTAGCCAGCTGCAACGCATCCTTCAGCGTTAAGCAGCCCCATCCGCCCACGGCCAGTTGCTCCGCCAGCCCGGACACGGTGAAGCCGGGCGACAACGCCACGCTCAACGTTAGCGCCGCCAGTCCAGATAACTTCCCGCTGACGTATGCCTGGTCTTCGACGGCGGGTCGGGTCAGCGGTACCGGCCCGAGTGCGACTCTCGATACCTCCAGCGCGGCTCCGGGCAGTTCGATCACAGCGACCTCTACGGTTATGGATTCGCGCGGCTTAAGCACCACCTGCACGGCGACCGTAAACGTTCAGGCGCCTCCTCCCGTCGTCGTGAACGAGGTAACGGAGATTGGCGAATGCAAGTTCATGGACGAGAAGCGGCCTGCGCGCGTGGACAACACCTGCAAGGCGGTTCTTGACGATGTCGCTCTGCGAATTTAGCACGAGACCAACGGCAAGTTCGTCATCGTTGGTTACTCCGAAGACGAAGAGACGATCAAGATGCGCCAGATGGCCGCGCAGCGTGCGGTCAACGTGAAGTACTACCTGGTGAACGGTGAGGGTGGCAATCAGATCGATGCCACGCGCCTCGACGTTCGCACCAGCGGCACCGTGAGGAGAAAGCTGTGAAGGTGTACTTCGTGCCCTCAGGCGCGACGTTCTCCCAAGAGACGGTTGCCGTCGACGAGTCGCAGGTGAAGGGCCAGACCCGCAACGCTCCTGCGAAAAAGAAGGCGAAAAAAACGCCCGCACAAACTCCACCTACACAGTAAGCAAACAACCTTACCAGGGCCAAGGAGATTAACCAGATTTACTCGAAAGGAACGCACTATGGATCTAGGAGCAAGTGCTAGAAAACTGACACTGGGCGCGCTGGCCATCTCCAGCTTATTGCTGGCGGGCGGCGTACTCCCGAGCGCGGCACAAACCTCAAAGCCAAACATCGTTCTGATTGTCTCTGACGATTTTGGATACGGCGATGCCGGTGTTTACGGCGGTGGACCAAACCGTGGTATGCCGACACCTAACCTGGACCGCATGGCCGACGAAGGCATGACGTTCTTCACCTTCTACGCTCAGCCTAGTTGCACGCCGGGCCGGGCAGCCATGCAGACCGGACGCATTCCCAACCGCAGCGGCATGACCACCGTGGCCTTACAAGGACAGGGCGGCGGCCTGCCAGCGGCAGAGTGGACGCTCGCTTCCGTTCTAAAACAGGCTGGTTACCAGACGTACTTCACGGGTAAGTGGCATCTCGGCGAGGCTGCCTATGCCCTGCCCAACGCCCAGGGCTACGATCACATGAAGTATGCCTTCCTCTATCACCTGAATGCCTATACATACACCGATCCCAAGTGGTTCCCCGATATGCCGGCGGACCTGCGAGCTTACCTCGAAAAGGTGACCACGGGCTCGCTGTCCGGCGATGCTGGCCAGAAGGCGCATGAGGACTTCAAAGTCAACGGGCAGTACGTAAACACCCCGGAGAAAGGCGTCGTCGGAATTCCTTATCTTGACGAATATGTCGAGAAGGCAGGTATGGGGTTCCTGGAGGATGCTGCCAAATCAGGGAAGCCGTTCTTCCTCAACATCAACTTCATGAAGGTGCACCAGCCGAACTTGCCCCACCCCGATTTCATCGACAAGTCGCCATCGAAAACCAAGTACGCCGATTCAATCGTGGAAGCCGACACACGGATCGGGCAGGTCTTAGATAAGATTCGTCAGCTTGGACTGGACAAGAACACACTTGTCATTTGGACAACCGATAACGGCGCGTGGCAGGACGTCTATCCGGATGCCGGTTACACGCCATTCCGCGGAACTAAGGGTACCGTCCGCGAAGGCGGCAATCGCGTTCCCGCCATCGCCTGGTGGCCAGGCAAGATCAAAGCCGGAGCACGCAACTACGACATCGTTGGTGGTCTTGACTTCATGGCTACCTTCGCTTCTCTAGCTGGTTTGAAGCTGCCAGAAAAGGACCGCGAAGGACAGCCCTGCATTTTCGATAGCTATGACATCAGCCCGGTATTGTTTGGAACGGGCCCAGATCCGCGTACTACCTGGTTCTACTTCACCGAGGACGAGCTTTCTCCAGGCGCGATTCGCTACCACAATTACAAAGCTGTATTTAACCTTCGCGGTGACGATGGCCAGCAAACGGGCGGCCTCGCCGTGGATACCAATCTTGGATGGAAGGGCGCCACGAAGTACGTCGCGGTCGCTCCACAGATCTTCGACCTCTGGCAAGATCCTCAGGAACGCTACGACATCTTCATGAACAACTACACCGAAAGAACCTGGATGATGATCCCGATCGGTGAAGAAGCGAAGAAGATTATGGCGACCTACGTCAAGTATCCGCCGCGCAAGCTCCAGAGCATGGGCTATACCGGCCCCATCACCATTTCCAACTACCAGCGCTTCGAGTGGGTGCGGGAAATGTTACAGAAAGAAGGCATCAGCATTCCCGTACCAACCGGGAACTGAGTCAAGCCGGGGCGCTCCGTCAATCGGCAGAGCGCCCCAACTTTCATTCCGTCGCGGCCTGTAAACGGGGTCTCTACCGCACTCTGATGGCATGAACCATGACGCGAACTCAGAAGACCCTTACGAGTTGGGCATTCTTCGTGTGTTTCGCGTGCTTGCCCGGCTTCGCACAACAGAGTGTCCAATTCTTACCGGAAGTGGATACGTACCTAAAGCTGAACTCTATGTTTACAGCATATCTCGAAGCCAAGGACGATCAGGACGCCGGCGATCCGCTGCAGGCAGGCATAGGCCCGAGCATGCAGCTCCACCTAAAACCGCTGGTTAGGCTCAAAGAAATGAGAGCTTTTGATCTCAACGATGCCAAGAAGAGATTCTTTGTTCTGGAAGCGGGATACCGCTACATTGCCACCCCAAACGCCTCACCTACAAATCGGATGATCGAGTCCGCAACCTTCAACTTTCCCATGAAGGCCGGATTTAGCATGTCAGACCGCAATCGCGCTGACCTCGACTGGAGAAACGGTGGTTTGACCTGGCGCTATCACAATAGGCTGACGGTTGAGCGGACAATTTCGGTCTACTCTTATCACCTCATACCGTATGTAGCCGCTGAGCCCTATTACCTGAGTCGATACAGCAAATGGAGCACCACGGCTCTCTACGCCGGCAGCCTGTTCCCCATAGGATCGCACGTCGAATTCAATCCTTACTACGAGAACGAAAACAACACCGGAGGTCACAAAAACCATCCGGAAAACGGAATTGGGTTGGCCCTCTATCTTTTCTTTTCGCTGGGTAGCAGATGACCTCGATATTCCTTAGCGCGTGCGTTCTGGCGTTCCTCACGATGGCCGTGCATGCTGTCGGCATCGCCGTGTTGTTGCGAGGCTTTATGAGATCGGACTTGCTGCGGCCACGAGGTGTCTTGCCAATCAGCCGGCTGCTGCTCCGCATGATCTGGTGGCTGATCCTGCTCCATCTGGCGGAGATTTCTATCTGGGGCGTCTTCTATCTGTGGCGTGGATGCATGCCCACTGCCGAAACAGCGTTCTACTTTTCCGGCGTTACGTACACCACTCTTGGCTACGGCGACTTAGTGCTGGCGAGACCATGGCGGCTACTCGCACCGATGGAAGGTTTGATGGGCGTCCTTATGTGCGGCGTGTCCACGGGGTACTTCTTCGTCATCCTGAGTCGCCTGCATCAGTCGCCTCCAGCAACAGTTAACACCGCCGCCATCGACGGCTGACCAAATTCTGAACTCTTAAGGACTTGCAATCATGAAACGAATTTCTACCGCAGAAGAAGTGAATACCAGCCGTGACGGCAAAGACAGAAAGGAAGTCTCAATGGGATACAAGCTATTTTATGCACTACTGATGTTGGTTGCGCTTCTGGTCTTGCCGGGGCTGGCCTGGTCACAGGATGCGCCGCAAACGCTTGCCATGTCCGGCCAGTCGGGCCAGATTCCGATTATCCAGGTGAACGGCAAGTCTTACGTGGATGTCGATGCGCTGGCACGCCTCACGAACAGTTCCGTGAGTCTCAAGGGGAATCAGGTTATCTTGACCCCGCGACGTGGTTCGGCCCTGAGCATAACGGCGACGGCACCCGAACCCTCGGCCGCTGGCGGGCAGCTAAAGCTCGTCGCCGCTGAGGAAAGGTCGGCGAATCCCGAGCCCGCAGACTCACCATCGCAGACAAAGCCAGCCGCTACTGACCAAACGCCAGCTGCTGCCGAATCTGAAGAGTCCAAGACAGCGGCACTGGCCAAGGCCGCGCAGAATCCAGTCGCCAACCTCATCAGCTTTCCACTCCAGAACAATACCAACTTTGGCATAGGCCCGTATGAACGCGCCCAAAACGTGTTGAATATCCAACCCGTCATCCCGTTCCACATCACGGGAAAATGGAACCTCATCACCCGCACCATCCTGCCGGTCGTGTGGCAGCCAAATGAGCAGCCCACGCAAGGGTGGTTTGGTTTTGGAGATTTGAATCCCAGCTTGTTCTTGTCTCCGGCGAAGCCAGGCAAGTTGATCTGGGGCATCGGGCCGGCCTTCGTTCTTCCGATAGCCACTGCCGCGCAACTCGGTCAGGGAAAGTTCAGTCTGGGACCGGCGGTTGTCGCGCTAGCCACCCCCGGGTCACTGGGTCATCGGTGCTCTGACGAACAACGTGTGGTCAGTAGCCGGCCCGCACGAACGGGCGGTTGTGAATCAGTTCCTGCTGCAGTATTTCATTAACTACAACATGAAGAAGGGGTGGTACCTCAGCACTTCGCCGATCATAACTGCCGATTGGCGTGCCCCAAGCGGCAACCAGGCGGTGGTTCCCTTTGGCGGCGGCGTGGGAAGAATCACGAAGTTGGGATTCCAGCCGGTGAACATTTCGGCGGCATTCTATGGCAACGCAGTCCATCCGGAGGGTACCTCTCCGTGGACCATGCGGCTGCAGATTCAACTCCTGTTTCCCAAGTTCACCAAGGAGCAAGAGAAAATGATGATGGAGCAGAAGCTGAAACAGTTGGATCAGGAGACGACACGAGCGCCGAAGAACTGAGCGATTGGCTCTATGTCATGCAGGCCGGTAGCCATTTGGAGTCGGCTTATGAGAAGCGATGCGATCGTGTCCGAATGACGAGCTAACATGCTGGCTGGGATTCAATCTGTGAACCATGTGTTTGCTCTGACACTTACACTACATCTCCACAAAAGTGACAGTGACCTTGCGTCTTGTCGAAGATTGCTCGCAACCCAGTTTCTCGCATCGGTTCCACTCCTTATCTAAAATGTTCGGGTTCGGCCTGATACCTTTGCTAGGTTCTACCCGTACAGAATCGTATCGAGTAGGAGCCGGGTGAGGCGAGCGCAGAGAAACGTTTCGGCGATCAGCCATGAAACGCGAACTAGAGATTTCACTTAATCCCGATCTCCCGAAATCTGCCGGACAGGATAAACATGGTTGGGCAAGGGCAAGGGGAAACTGCGTGGGGCTGCGTAAGTACGGAGTTTGACATTGCACAATAAGGGTACCCCCGGTCCGGCTACTTCAAAATTATGGGCGGCCATTGCGTCCCGTCTTTCAGATTCTTAACTGTTTCCTTCCCGTAGGAGGCGCATCTGTGTCGTCCAGGCCCCTTGGCAGGCTCAGCCGGGGTTACCCACGGGACTCCTAGCCGGGGGTATCCGAAGGGGAGGTAGACACCCTATTTTGGGTAAAAATATAGTTGACAACTCACCGGCTCCGCGCTAAGATTCAAGCATGGAACCGAACACACTTCAAGACGCGATTCTCTACTTCGCCAGCCCCGACAATTGCCGCGAATACTTAGTGGCTCACCGCTGGCCGGATGGTGTCACCTGCCCGCGTTGCGGCAGCAAGAAAGTTCTGTTCCAGCCAAAGTACAACCGCTGGCAATGTGGCAGCAAGCACTCGCTGCGGCAGTTCACCTCCAAGACTGGAACTATCTTCGAGGATTCGCCGCTCGGCTTAGACAAGTGGCTGCTCGCCATGTGGCAGGTTGTGAACTGCAAGAATGGCATTAGCAGCTATGAGATCGCCCGCGCTTGCGGGGTTACCCAGAAAACCGCATGGTTTATGGATCACCGGATTCGCTGCGCTCTGGGCATGTCTCCCACTGACAAACTCTCCGGTCATGTCGAAGCCGACGAAACTTTCATTGGCGGCAAGGCTCGCAACATGCACGTCAGTGTGCGGCAGCGGCGCATCACCGGAACCGGCGGAAAAGACAAAACCGCAGTCATGGGAATCTTGCAGCGCGGCGGCAAGGTACGCACCATCGTAATTCCGAACCGCAAAAAGAAGGCCCTGCAAACGGAAGTCAGAAAGCATGTTGAAGCGGGTTCCGCTCTTTATACCGATGCCCTGCTTTCCTATGAAGGTCTTGCTGGCGACTATGCGCATCAGGTGGTGGATCACGCCGTCCAGTACGTCGATGGATTGGTTCATACCAACGGCATTGAGAATTTCTGGAGCCTATTTAAGCGCGGCATCAATGGAACCTATGTCAGCGTCGAGCCGTTTCATTTGTTCCGCTACCTTGACGAGCAATCCTATCGCTACAACAACCGCAAGCTGACTGACGGCGAACGATTCAGCGCGGCCGTGAGCGGCATTGTCGGCAAGCGGCTGACATTCGATGAACTCACCGGCAAGACTGGCAGTGAAGCGATCTTATAATCGCTTGCGAAAGTTACGCGGCCCGAAGCCGAAGTCTTAGGCTTTGGGCCGGTTTCGTCTGCCGAACTACTCTTATGCGTGATGCACTGTTCGGAATCAACGAACGGCTAAAACGGGCCGACGAGAACATCCGAAATCTTCATGCCGAGATTTCCAGGTTCTTTGCAGAAAGCGAATACCCCGTCATCCCAAATACAGACGGCGAGTTGTTCCGTAAGGCAGTCGCGTACCATCAGGGGCGAGACATTCCGCTGCGCTTCAGCATCCTTGCAGGAGAGATCGTGCATCACCTTCGTTCCTGCCTTGACCATATCGCGTGGCAGCTTTCGATTGAGGAACAGCGGATCAGTCACCCCAAGAGAATCGAGTTTCCCATCTTCGAGAAGCGGCCAAGCACAAAAGACGAACGCACCAGTTACGAGAGAAAAATAGAGGGAATCAAGAGCTCCACGGCGCTTGAGGTGATCGAAGACATTCAGCCTTACAACTCCCCCGACCCTAAGTGATGATCTGCTGCTCATCCTGCACAAGATGGACATTGTTGACAAGCACAGAGAATTGGTCTTCTGCTACCCCATCAGCACCCTCCAAGTCCCGATGAACCTCATTGACACCTATATCCGCTATCAGCGCGGCCATGCCACAACCGCTGAGATGGCTAACCTCAAGAAGGATTTCAAGGTGACCCCGCAAGTATCGTTCCGGGAGTTTGGCAACAGGGAATACCAGTTTGTCGTGCCGGGCCTTTATGAGTTGACGCACCACGTCACGGCGATCTTTCAGGTGTTCGGCCCGGAGTTGAGGAAGTGCAGCCATGACTAATAGCCTAAAGGAGAGATCGGCAATGACACCAGCGGAACGTGCTGCTGAAGTCCTAAATCACATAATCAAGATCGAAGTGGAAAACGCTGCCCTCAAGGGCATCCTTGGGACGCTCTACACTAGCCCCGGACATCCGCTGGATTGGGCGGCGATGATGCAACCGTTACGTACCGATGCGGGAGTTCGGGGTAATGTTGAAGCAAGATATGCCGACACAAGGCAATTGCTTTCTGAAATTGGGGATCGCGATCCCCATGCAGCGGCTCTTGCTCTGATTGACGGGCTGTTGAATTGTTGGGAAGGCTGATAATAGACATGGATCGTCGAATCCTCCTATCGCTATTAGCGGGCCTCATCATTGGGATGATCACCGCCTTGATCTACGGGCACAATACAGCAGAGCGCAGCAAATTCGCTTTCGACAGTAAGGTCGAATGCCAAGAACTCGCGGAGCAGTATCGAGCTAGGAACTCCACGGAGACGCGCACAGTTTTCATCAACAAGGTGGGCTACAGCCCGAGCAAGACTTCCTGCATGGCGGAAATCACGGAACTCGACAGTAGGTTAGGCATCGACTACACGGTCAAGGATCTGCTTTCAGGCGAAACCCTATTCTTTGCTCATCCTACCGCTGATGCCGATCCTGCGAAAACCACCCGCGAGCAGGACGCCAACTTCGCTAGCCTCACACGCTAGCCACCGCGTTATAATGCCCGCATGAGACCTCTACCAGCGGCACCGGATGTGCCCGGCGATACGCCAGCCGAACGGCTGAGCAACGCGTTAAACAGGGTTCTGAAGGTATCCAAGGCCGATCTACTGAAAGAGGAAGCGCGGCTCAGGCATAGCAGCGAAAAGAAGCACCCCAAGCGGAAACGCGCTTCCTGACTCGCGCAACCTGTCACGGCTGACTTCACCCTACGTGCTTGCTGATGAGTTGTCACCTATATTCTTACCCTATTTTGGTGTCAGTTCTGGTGTCAGTTGGTTTGGCTATTCGCGGCAGAATCCGACAGCGCAAGGCAGAGCACACCATCGCGGAAGGCCGTTAAAATTAGCGTTTGGCAGAGCCTAGCGACAACTGACATTCTGGGGCAAGTGGGCGAAAACTCATTTTGAGTCCGCTGCGTCTGCCAGTACCGCCATCCCGGCGTTTGTGAGAGGCATCTTCAGGTTAGCACACGATTTGTCCGCCGCCCAAGGGCGCGCGGGGACCGGTAATGTCCCAAGAAACCTCCGATCAAGTGAAAGCGAGGTCCCCACTCCGGCTAAAGCCGGATGATTTTCAGGTACTTAACGAACGGCGTGAAAGGGACTGTGTCGCGACCGGTGTCGGCGCTCTGCGGTTTCACAATAATCTTCCACTTGACCGGCCTTGACCGGGGGCTTACGCCTCCCGGCTAACTTCATCCCGCCGCGTTGCGGCTAGTTTGCCCGGTTATTCTGCCGTTTGTATTTCCTCTTCGGTTGCGACAACAGTCTCTGAAAGGCCGTCGCCTTCAAAACGAGACTTAATCAGAGTCTCCCTAACGCGAAAGCGCGAAAATCGGTCCCGGGGAACGGGACTCACCGTCTGCATTGAAGATTAGGACGCCTCCCAAGACCCTGCCATCCTGCGGGATATGAATATTCGGTGAAGAACCCTCGAAATCTTGCCTCTGGTCAGCCCGTCCCGGTGTTCAAGCCATCACCGGCGCATTACAATGAACGCTGCTTCCGTGGCGAAACGTCCTATGAGCACATCGGCCAAACCCGTACCCGCCAAGGGCAGACGTACGTCTGCTGCCGCCGCAACTCCCGAACCGCGCGACCATATCGCCGTGCAGCAACCGCCCTCGCTCGATGCCCCCGAGCTGTTCGTTAACCGTGAACTCAGTCTGCTGGACTTTCAGCGGCGGGTGCTGGAAGAAGCGCAGGACAGCCGCAACCCTTTGCTTGACCGTTTGATGTTCCTGTCATTTGTGGGTTCGAATCTGGACGAGTTTTTCATGGTGCGGGTGGCCGGCCTGAAGCGGCAAGTTGAAAAGGGCGTGATCGAAACTGGGCCCGACGGGATGACTCCCGCGGAACAGTTGCGCGCGATAAGGGCCTCCGTGATAAGGCTGTTTCGCAACGCTCACGATTGCTGGACCAAGGAACTGGTTCCCGCGCTGGAAGGCGAGGGTATTCACATCCTGAACTATGCCGACCTCAGCGACGAACAGCGTGTCACCGCGGATTCGTATTTTCAGGAAGCGGTCTTCCCTACCCTGACGCCGCTGGCGTTTGATCCCGGACGGCCCTTTCCGCATATCTCGAACTTGAGTTTGAATCTGGCCATTCTGTTGCGCGCCGGGGAAGGCGAGCAGCATTTCGCTCGCGTCAAGATTCCTGACACGCTGCCGCAGTTGGTGCCGTTGACTTCCGCTCCCAAGGCAAAAAGCCGTGCCAAGACGGTGCCCAAAGATCAGACCTTCGTCTGGCTGGAGCAATTGGTCACCGCCAATCTGGAAGCTCTGTTTCCGGGCATGAAGATTCTGGAGGCTCATCCCTTCCACGTCACCCGCGACGCTGACAGCGAGATTCAGGACCTGGAAGCCGGCGACTTGCTGGAATCGGTGGAGGAGGGCGTCTGGCAGCGCCGCTTCGCCGACGTAGTGCGGGTGGAAATCGATGAAGCGATGCCGGCCACGGTACTGGAGATCCTCATGGAAAATCTGGAACTGGATCGCGAGGACATCTACAAGATCAGCGGCGGTCCGCTGTCGCTGGTGCGGGTGCGCACCCTCACCAAGATCGATCGTCCCGACTTGAAGTTTCCCACCTTCGTTCCGGCCCATGCCTGCGGCGCTGATGAAGGACGAGGAAGAGGACATTTTCGCCACCATCCGCCGTGGGGACGTGCTGCTGCACCATCCCTTCGATTCCTTTCAGCCGGTGGTCGGATCTTCTGCAAAAGGCGGCGCACGATCCCAACGTGCTGGCCATCAAAATCACGCTCTACCGCGTGGGCCACAACGCGCCGGTGGTGGACGCCTTGCTGGAGGCGGTGGAGAACGGTAAGCAGGTCGCGGTGCTGCTGGAGTTGAAAGCGCGCTTCGATGAAGAGAGCAACATTGAGTGGGCGCGCAAGCTGGAAGAATACGGCGTGCACGTGGTGTACGGGCTGGTCGGACTGAAGGTGCATTGCAAAGTGCGCTGCTGATCGTGCGCAAAGAAGGCGACATGATTCGCCGCTACGCGCATCTTTCCACCGGCAACTACAACAGCGTTACGGCCCAGCTCTACACCGATATCGGCATGCTGACTTGCGATCCTGCAGATCGGCGCCGACTGCACCGACCTGTTCAACTTCCTGACCGGCTACTCGGCCAAGAGTTCCTATCGCAAGCTGCTGGTGGCTCCGGTCACTCTGCGCAATCGTTTCGAGCACCTGATCGAGCGCGAGATCGAGCACCAGAAGAACGGACGCGGTGGCCACCTGATCCTGAAGATGAACGCTCTGGTGGACAGGAAGATGATCAAGCTGCTGTACGAGGCGTCCCAGGCAGGAGTGAAGGTGGAGCTGCTGGTGCGCGGCATTTGCTGCCTGCTGCCCGGCGTTCCGGGCGTCAGCGACAACATCACCGTCACCAGCATCGTGGGACGTTTCCTGGAACACAGCCGCATCTTCTACTTCCGCAACGGCGGGGCGAGAACGAAGAGGTTTATCTGGGCAGTGCGGACCTGATGCCGCGCAATCTGAATCGCCGGGTGGAAGTCGATTTCCCGGTGCAGGATAAGAGCCTGATTCGTCTGATCCGGGACGAGATTCTGGGCACGTATCTGAAGGAGCAAGCCAAGGCGCGGCACATGAAATCTGACGGAAAATATGTGCGCGACCCCGGCTTCGACAAGAAAAACGCGTTAAACAGTCAAGAGACCTTCCTGGCACGAGCTGCGAAGCGGCAGGCCAGCGAGCCTCTGGCGGTACGCAAACCCTGACCTCCGCGGTTGGATGACAAAATCAAGCACTTGCCAAAGGCGTTGCTCAACCTTATCGCCTCTTCAAATTACCTCTCGCTAAGTTTTTCAGCAGCTAGTGAAAGCCGTGCCCTGATACAGAACGATCTATGGGGTGGCTAGATGGAGCGCCCGAGTTTTTTCGGCAACCCTGCAGATCACCCGGTGCATGACCTTGCCGCGAATCACGCGTCGATAGCTTTGCCGGATGCGAGTTAACATGAGTTGATTCGGGTTAAGACCAAAGAGATGACCCGGCATCTTCGGATTCTCATGAGCCTTGGGCAACTTGTCGTGAGTCGCAATCCTGGTGAAAGCCGACAGTTGGTGGAAACGAGGCGAGTCTCGCTTGTTCGCCGGAAGCTGTACGCGCCGCTCTGCTTATGCCTGTTGGCTGTATCTCTGGCCAGGTTGGCAGCTGCCCAGGCGTCGCCGACGTCCCCGGCCAAAAGTGGCGAAACCTTCATGGTGAGCGGGACGGTGGTGAACTCGGTCACTGGAGAACCGATTAGCCGGGCTCTGGTCCGCATCAATGGTTTCCTGCAGCGGACTTCATTCACCGATAGCGAAGGCCACTTCGAAATGGACGGTCTGCCCGCCGGGCGATTCAACCTCACAGCCCAGAAGCCCGGCTACGTCGACCAACAAGACGCCACGACCCACTCGGCAAACTGGGTAGACATCGGCTCGAACGCCGGCTCGGTGGTCCTGAAGCTGCTTCCCCAGGGAGCAATTTACGGACGCATTACCGATGCCTCGGGGCAGCCGGCCGAACATGTACCGATGCGCTTGAGTGATCGAACTCTGCGCGAGGGCCGGAAGCATTGGGAGCAGCGGGAAATGACGGAAACGGATGAAGACGGCAGATTCCGCTTCCCCAACTTATTGCCGGGCACATACTATCTGACGGCTGGGCCGAGCAATGTGGGAACCGAGCTTCTGGCTGCCGACGAAAAACCCAAGACCGGTTTTCCTCTGCTGTACTATCCCGGCGTTTCCGATCTGTCAGCCGCATCGCCGATTCAACTCAACCCCGGCCAGCAAGCCGAAGCGGATTTGTCCATGACCGCTGTCCCGGTCTATCAACTGTCGGGCACGGTCACCGGATATCTGCGCGATCAGGGAGTGGGGGTCCAGGTCTTCAACCTGTCTGGTGACGAAGTTTCGCTGTCCACCAGCTTCAACATGGGGAGCGGCATAATTCATGTGGACAACGTTCCGGCCGGCTCCTATGTCGTGAAGGCCTTCTCGCAGATAGCCAATCAGACTCTGCGCGCGGAAGCGCGAGTGAATGTCGCCTCCAACAGCGACAACCTGCACTTGGCCCTGGGACCGGCGATTTCGATTCCTGTGGTGGTACGAATGGAGTCACGCAACGCTTCCAATGCAGCCGGCGGAACGACTTGGAATGTCGCCCGGCCGCCTGTCTCTGTCCGGCTGATTTCGAATGAGACGACTTCCCCGGAGTGGGACTCGTCCTTCGTGCAACAGGTGCCGGGGCACGATTCCATGGTGCTGCAGAATGTGGATTCGGGAACCTACACTGCCGAGGTGACGGCTCAGGCGCCGTGGTACGTGCAGTCGGCGACCTACGGGCAAACCAATGTGCTCTACGACAGTTTATCGGTGGCGACCGGAGGGCCGAGCTATCCCCTGGAAATCGTGTTGCGCGATGACAGTGCGAGCATCGCGGGCTCGGTAAAGACCACCGACGGGGGTGTGTCCCCAGCCACTGTCATCGTGGCCCCGCAACCGGCGTCAAGAATTATGCCGAAGATGGCGCAAGCAGTTTCGGGGAGCTTCAATGTGGCCGGACTGGCACCCGGCGACTACCTGGTATTCGCCTTCGATCACGTAGATGGAATGGAATACGGCAATCCCGACGTGTTGCAGGCTTACGCCTCGCAAGCCACGCATGTCACGCTGTCACCGAATCAAAACGCGCAGATAACGGTCGATCTGATCAGCCCGGGAAAGGGAGATTGAGAAAATTGTCTGCCAAGCTGGTCTGGGTGGTGTTATTCGCGGTGAGTCTGTCGGCCCAGCAACGGCCGGCGTCGGGGGCCGCGCCGCAGCACTATCGAATTACAGGGACGGTGGTGAATTCGCTTACCGGACAGCCGGTGCCTTCGGCCTCGGTCGCAATCGCTCCGACCACGCAAGGCATGGAACGCGACATCTCCAAGTCGTTCCTCACCGGCCCCGATGGACGCTTTTCATTTTCTGACCTCACACACGGCAAGTACTCGCTGATGGCCGCGGCGCGCGGCTTCTCCCTGCAATATTTCGAGCATCACGATCCCTATGCCACCGCGGTCGCGGTTGGTCCTGACCTCGACGCCGAACATCTGGTGTTTCGCCTCGATCCGGACGCATCGATCGAGGGCCAGGTAAGCGACGAGAACAATGATCCGGTTCAGAACGCGATGGTGCGGCTTTTCCAGGCCAGCACGGAAGCCGGGCAGCAGCAAACGCTTCCCATTAACCAGGTCCAAACCGACGATCAGGGGCATTATCGGATAGGACACCTGGCGGCGGGCAAGTATTACCTGGCTGTCTCGGCGCGGCCGTGGTACGCCCAGAGCGTCCGCCCACTCCCCCGTCCCGGCAACGGTGATGCCGATACTCAAGCCGCGCAGGACGCTGCCGCGCTGGACGTCACTTATCCTCTGACTTTTTATCCCGACTCGCCCGATTCCGCCGGAGCCAGCCCGTTGATGTTGAGCCCGGGCGAAAAGGCAACCGCGGATGTTCCGTTGCGCGCTGTGCCTTCGCTGCATCTGCGAATTCACACCGGGGGCTCGGGCGACAACCCGGTCCTGGGCAGAATGGTGTTTCCGCGCGTGTCGCAGCGCATCTTCGACGGCTTTCTGGACTCCGTCACCCACGCCCCGGTTTCCTGGGTCGCGCCGGGTGTAATCGAAATTTCCGGACTGGCGCCCGGCCACTACGTCATTGAAATGCCGCTTCCCAGCGGTCTGGCGGAGAAGCCTGGTGGGGAAGGTTGGTACCGGGAAATCGATTTGGCCAGCGATGCCGAGGTGAGTGCGTCGGACGGGCCGCGTTTCGCAGCGGTGGGCGGGTCCGTCAGCTTCGACAACGTAACCCGGGTCCCGCCCGAAGCTGCCATCCAGCTCTCCAATCCCGAAACTGGGGAAAGTTTTAGAAGTGATATCTCCGACAAGGGAGAGTTTGATTTCCAGGGAGACGATGTCAGGCCCGGCCGCTATATTGTGGCGCTGGATAACGTCAATGGCTTTTTTCTGAAGCAAGTGGCTGCCACGGGAGCGACCGTGAAAGGCCGCACCATCGAGATCAGCGGCAAAACCAGCGTCCGCATTGCCGCAGTCGCCTCCCGCGGAGCGGCGCGGGTGGAAGGGACGGCGATCCACGATGGCCAACCCTTCTCCGGAGCGATGATCGTGCTGGTGCCGCAGGATCCGGGAAACAACTTGCCATTGTTTCGCCGCGACCAAAGTGACAGTGATGGCACGTTTACCCTGCCCAACGTCGTGCCCGGAGCCTATACCGTGATCGCGCTGGCCAATGGCTGGGACCTGGAATGGGCGAATCCGTCGGTTCTGCAGCCTTACCTGAAACAAGGAGAGACATTGCAGGTCCCCACCCAAGGTAAGCTTCAGATCAAAGTTCAGGTGGAGTAAAGAGCCCGCGTGCCACATTTCGCGAGTTACGGCGCGGAATGGATCGCGTCCCGTCGGTCATGCCGGATCCACAACTCCGGCGAGTTTGGCGAACCACGCCATCGTATTCAAAGATAGGCAACTGTTTCGCGCATCCCGAAAGCTCCCAGTGCGAATCCAAACCATGGTCTGGGGGTGCGATCCCATTCTCCTCGGTTCGCGAACGGCAACAGCAGCTATACTCCAGACACAGAGTGATGGCGCGGGTTTTTATCGTTTCTCCGCTTGAGCCCCGGCCGAAGTAGAACGATGGCAGGCCGGGGCTACATCACTCGATTTGTTTAGTGCAGCAGTCCAACCACGAAGGCGGCCAGGAACAGTAGAACCAAAGCGAGCCGCCACCGCCTGCCTTCCGGCAAAGGGCCGCCACCCGCCACCCGGGGTGGAACCCAGAACAGCGCGACTACTGCCAGGATCAACGCCGGCACCATCAGAAACGCGAGCAGGGCGTAGTGAGAACGGTCCCACGACAACAACTTACCCTGGCGCAGCGGCCCGGCCAGCGTGCTTCCCAGAAACCAGCAGAGGATGGCGCTGCCCACTCCGGCCAGGGCGCCGAGCAGGCGCAGAATTGGAGGTGTCATTGGAATCGCTAGCAGTGTACCAGCCGTTTATGGTTGCGCGCAGCGATTGCCAATGCCCTCGTTACAGCTTGATGACAAGAGGTATGATCTTCCTAACAGGCTCGATTGCAGGAGGCACTGCATATGGCCTCGACAGCAACGTGGTTTGCCATCGTTGGATTCGTCCTGCTGATATTGGGGTTCGTGCTCCGGACCGTGGCTATGATGCGATCAAGCGATGCCACCTCTTCCGAGGGCCGCATCCTGCACGGGCAGGAGCTGATTCTGCAGCATCGTCGTTTGTTTCCCGAAGAGCCCGCTGCCTCTGCTGGCGCGCAGCATGATCCTGAGCGGCACGTTGCTGCTGCTGGCGGCACTGGCGACGGAAATTTCGCGATGAGTTCTTCAGCGCACCGGAGCTGACGTAGCCGGTCCCACTCGGCTGAGCGTCCACGGCTTCGGCTTGGGCATGCCCGGCGGCATGTTCATCGCTACCATCTTGACCTCGGCCGTGTTGGCAGTGGTTAAGCGAATGAGATAGCGATCGCTTTCCTTGCTGTTGGGATCTTTCACGGTTAACAGCAGACCGTCGCCAGTCAGCTGTCCGTTCTCGACGGTTGCGGTGGAACGTTCGTCACTCACGCTCTTGATGTTCCCGTCATCGTTGAACTTCAACTCCTGAGGACGTTGTAGCGACCCGGATACCTGATTCCCTTGCAACGACAGTCGAATGGTCATCCAGGCATGGCCCTCAAACATTCCAATCCACGCGCCTGCGTATTCCGCTAACGGAGACTTGCGAGGCGGAGCGTTCTGCATCGCCGGCGTCATGGAGGTCTGGGCGTACCCTGACGACTGCGAAGCGCGACCGCTAACATGGCGGTAGATAGGAATCGTTTCATCGCACTTCTCCCCTTTTTCGTTCGCATAGGATTGTACTCCCAGAAGCAGAGCAGGTGAGACCGTTCCGTAAAAGTTACAAGCGGACGTGAACGGCACGTCCGCTGGATTGCAACCTAGCAGAAATCTCAATGTGGTCTGCCGTTTACTGCCGGCTGCGGAATTTCGACAGCAGCCGCAGGATCTCGAAATACAGCCAGATCAGCGTAATCATCAGCGCGAAGGCGCCGTACCACTCCATGTATTTGGGAGCGCCATAGCGCGCGCCGTTCTCGATCAGGTCGAAGTCGAGCACCAGGTTCAACGCGGCGACGACCACGACCACCAGGCTGAAGCCGATGCCGATGCGGCGTCGCGCCATTGATCGAGTTGAAGCGCACGCCGAAGAATCCCAGGATGAATTGCAGGAAGTAGAAGACCGCAATGCCGCCGGTGGCGGCCACAATGCCGAGCCGCAACTTGTCGGTGACCTTGATCAGGCCGGAGCGGTAGGCCAGCAGCATCGCGATCAGCGTGCCAAACGTTAGCGCCACCGCCTGGATGGCGATGCCGTGAAAACGCTGCTCCAGCAGGGCGGAGACGCCGCCCAGCACCAGGCCTTCCAGCAGCGCGTAGATGGGCGCGGTAATCGCCGGCCCATTGCTTCTTGAAGATGGTGACCATGGCCACGATGAATCCGCCGATGCCGCCGGCCATCACCGGCAGAGCAATCGACTGCATCGCCTCCTCCGGCGAAGCCGCGGCCGCGGCAAAGAAGCGGTTCCACGTCCAGGCTGCCGAAACGACGCAAAGAATAAGCAGCAGGCCGGTCTTGTTGACCGTGCCCGAAACGGTCATGCTCTCGCCGAATGTGGCCTCGCCAGTGCGGAAGGTGTCGCCACTCAGGGCAGGGTTCGACGTTCTCATCAATTGCGCCATGCAATCTCCTGTCTCAGACAATGTATCTAGGATAGCGTATTCATTAGACGCGCGACGGAGCTACTTGGACTCGAAAGGTCCGCCGAGCCGCGATTCGCCCTTGGCTCTTTGTCTGACGCTTTTTGCAAGGCCGGGGTTCGGTTTTGCCTTACCCCTTACGCCATAGGATGGCCGCGCAGCAGAAACGGTGGAAGAGCGGGCCTTCAGGCCCGCGTTGAAGCGTTATCAACCAGGGGTGAAGGAATCCGTTGCTCACAACGGATCCCTTCACAAGAATAGAGGCGAACATGGCGTACGCGGCGCTAAAGCGCCGCTCTTCCACCGATTTGCCGAACCGAACCACCTAGTCCAGTATCTCTAGCGAAAAGCGAACGGCAAAGAGCGGCTTCTAAAACAACGTCTCCTGGCCGCTAGTCAGGTCCTCGGCCGCTTGATGCCGAAGTGGTCATACGCCAGATGCGTTGCCACGCGGCCGCGCGGCGTGCGATCGAGAAAGCCGATCTGGATGAGGAACGGCTCGTAGATTTCTTCGATGGCGTCCGGCTCCTCGGCCAGCGATGCCGCCAGCGTGTTCACGCCCACCGGCCCGCCCTGGTACTTCTCGATGATGGTCAGCAGCAGCTTGCGGTCGATCTCGTCGAAGCCGTGGCGATCGACCTCCAGCATCTCCAGCGCCTTCTGCGCCGTGGGCTTGTCGATCTTGCCCGCGCCGCGTCACCTGGGCGTAGTCGCGCACCCGCCGCAGCAGGCGGTTGGCGATGCGCGGTGTGCCGCGGCAGCGCGTGGCAATCTCCATCGCGCCGGGCTCGTCGATCTCGACGCCCAAGAATCTCCGCCGAGCGCTGCAGGATGATCTTCAGATCGTCGTGGGTGTAGAACTCCAGCCGCAGCACGATGCCGAAGCGCGAGCGCAGCGGCGCCGACAGCAGCCCCGCGCGCGTGGTGGCGCCGATGAAGGTGAACGGCCGCACCTCGATGGTGTGAGTGCGCGCCGACGGCCCCTGCCCGATGATGATGTCGAGCTTGTAGTCCTCCAGCGCCGAGTAGAGCAGCTCTTCCAGCGCCGGCTGCAGGCGGTGCACTTCGTCGATGAACAGCACCTGCTTGTCGCGCAGGTTGGTGAGGATGGCCGTCAGGTCGCCCTTGATCTGCAGCGTCGGCCCCGAGGTCTGCTGAAACGCCGCGCCCAGCTCGTTGGCGATGATGTTGGCCAGCGTCGTCTTGCCCAGCCCCGGCGGCCCGTAGAGCAGCACGTGGTCCAGCGCCTCGCCGCGCGACTTGGCGGCCTGGATGGCGACCTCGAGATTGTCCTTGACCTTGTTCTGCCCGATGAACTCGCGCAGCCGCTGCGGACGCAGCTTCAGCTCGAACGACGAATCGTCATCCACCGGCACCGCCGAGACGATGCGCTCGCGATCGGATGGGGATTGTCGTTGGGCAAAGGCACGCAGGGCGATAGTAAAGCGAAGTCGGGAACGGCGCAACGAGGGTGTCGCTGCGCCGCCATAGCGCTGACATCGCTAGCCCTCGCAACGTATCATGATTTCTCACTCATGAAGAATCTTGGCATCCTCCTTTCCGGGCGCGGGTCGAACTTTGAGGCCATCGCCGACAACATCGCCTCGGGCAAGCTCGACGCGAATATTGCGGTCGTCATCTCCAACCGGGCCGACGCGCGGCGGCATCGAGTCGGCGCGGCGGCGTGGGCTGAACGCGCTGGTGATTCCTTCGAAGGGCAAAGTCCGCGAGGAGCACGATCGCGAAGTGGTCGGCGGCTCTGCGTGACCACAAAGTCGATCTCGTCTGCCTGGCGGGATACATGCGCCTGCTGTCGCCTTGGTTCGTGCAGCAGTTTCCCAACCGCATCCTCAACATTCATCCTGCGCTGCTGCCGGCGTTTCCCGGACTCGATGCCCAGAAGCAGGCGTTCGACTATGGCGTAAAGGTCTCAGGATGCACCGTGCATTTCGTAGACGAGAATCTCGACCACGGCGCCATCATTGGTGCAGAAAGTCGTGCCGGTGCTCGACACGGATGATGATCACAGCTTGGCCGCGCGCATCCTGGAGCAGGAGCACATCGCCTATTCCGAGGCGATCCGGATCGTGCTGGAGGGAAAGTACACAATCGAGGGACGCAGGGTGGTGAAGAGATGGCCGCCCTCGCTTACATGACCATGTTAAAATGACCATGGTCATCTGGAGGTGACCACATGGCACCGAAAATTCTCCGCAAGAGAAAGGCTGCGTCCCCAGCGCTTCCTCTGGGCAGGGTCAGACAAATCGCCGCTGGCGAGTTCAAAGCCAAGTGTCTGAGCCTGATCGACGAGGTCAACGAAACCGGGCATGAACTCATCATCACTAAGCGGGGCAAGCCCACCGCGAAGCTGATTCCGTTCACGGCGCCGCAAAATGATTCCTTCTTTGGCAGGCTTAAGGGAATTGTCGAAATCATGGGCGATCCCGATGATCTGATAAAGCCAGTCTTCCCCCTGGAAGACTGGGACATGCTGAAATGATCTTGCTCGACACCCATGTGCTGGTGTGGCTGCAGCGAGAACTCGAGGAAGTTATCGCGGGCGGCAGAGTCGGCGATCCGACGCTCTGAGCGCAGGTCGAAACTTAGCTATTTCGGTAGCCACCCTCGTCGAACTGGCACGGTTGGTCGAGCCAGGGCAGGGTCCGGACAATGGGAACGATCGAGAGTAGTATTCGCCAGTTTGTTGAGGGCATTACGATCCTACCCGTCAACATCGAGATCGCTCTGCTGACAGTGCAATTTCCGCCTGATTTCCCTTCCGACCCGATGGACCGCATCATCGCAGCGACAGCACGCGCTGAAGGTCTGCCGCTGCTCACTGCCGATCAGCGGATACTGAATTGTTCGCTGGTGAAGACAATCTGGTAGCGCCGTGTCGGCTGCGCAGTTACATCTCGTAGTGCAGCAGCGAGAACACGTCGTAGTCCTTCAGCTTGTCGCGGCCTTTCAGGCCATCGAGCTCCACCACAAATCCCAGGCCGCAGATGTTGCCGCCCAGTTGACTTGGCCATGTCGGCCGTGGCCTTGGCGGTGCCGCCGGTAGCCAGCAGATCGTCGCAGATGATGACGCGCTGGCCGGGCTGGATGGCGTCTTTGTGGATTTCCAGCGTGTCGTGCCATACTCCAGCTCGTACTTCCACTGCAGCACTTCGGCCGGCAGCTTCTTCGGCTTGCGCACCGGAACGAAGCCGGCGTTCAGGCGATACGCCAGCGCCGGGCCGAAGATGAAGCCGCGCGCCTCGATGCCCAGCACCAGGTCGATATCTTTGTTGATGTAGTGCTCGGTGAGCGCATCGATGAGGCGAGCGAAGCCACGGCGGTCCTTCAGCAGCGTGGTGATGTCGTAGAAAAGAATGCCGGGCTTGGGAAAATCGGGGACTTCGCGGATCAGTTTCTTCAGGTCGTTCGCAGTTGTGCGCCGGTTGCGGCTGCATGGGTTACCAGACTCCTTCGATGCGGAATGATTTCGCCTCCAGAAACGGCGCCCTGGATTCGGCTACATGATCGACCCGCGCGGCTCGCGGACCTTGCTCCAACTTGCCGCGTAGCGTCGCTGAGTTGCTCGCGCGTCCCGGTGGCCATCACTTCAACATCGCCGTTCTCGCAGTTGCGCACCCAGCCGGTGATGCCCAGCTGCGCCGCCTCGCGCTCCACAAACCAGCGGAAGCCGACGCCCTGCACGCGTCCGGAGATAACATAGCGGCGGGTTTCGAGATTGTCGGACATTGGAAAGAAGCGCTGGGCAGTTAGCCGTTGGCAATTGGCTCTTAGCTATAAGCCTTCAGCTATTAGCTAACGCGAAGGAAGATTGTAATTGAGGAGCGGGATTGCGTGCAGACAAAGCAACGCGGCAAGGATCGACAATCCGTGCCGCGTGTTTGTAGCCTGACAAACTGCTGCTGGGTCCTGGCTGCGAAATACAGCGCCTAAATGTGTCTGGGCGACATCCGGTCGAGCAGAGAAATGAGTTGCCGACCCGACGGAGGCGTCTTCACATCACCTTGCAAAAGGATCTGTTTGGCGTTCAGGTCTTTGTGGTAAAGGTTCTTGTTGGCATCGTCATCGGAACGTAAGGTCGAGCCGTCGAGCGAGATACCGGCAAACACCCCGCGATTACGCGACCAGGAGAGAATTTCGGCCTTCATCACAATATCGGTTTCTGCCGAGGTGGTTCGTCCCACCGGACCGGCTGCCACCGAAGCATCGCCGCCGAGTTTCACCTTGCTGGTCATCACCGAGCGCGCCCCTTGCTCATTCATGACCAGTAACACGAAGTCGGTAGCCTCACCACCGATCTGCAAGCCGAAGCTGCCGCCCTCGATGGCGAAAAACGCCGGAGCACTCCAGGGACCGCGGAATTCTTCACCCGAACGGCAGGTCATCACACCCCGTCCATAGCTGGCACCGACCACGAACGCCGCCTTCTTCACCGATGGGAACACCACCACGCATTCCGCTTTATTAAGCAGGTCGCGCGGGATGCCTTTATCCGGCATTCCGATAACCGCCTTCATCACCGAGTAAGACTCCTGCAGCCGATCGGCCTCTTTTTGCTGAGCCCAAGCTGGCAGCGCGAAACACGCACACAGCACGACCGATAACCACCTGTTCAAGTTTGTCTCCGTTCGAATGGAAAAATTGATTGCCCGGAAGCGCTAAGGCCTTAGAAGCAGTCTGTCCGCAGAAGGTGGCTTGAGCGGCCTCGCGTCACTACGCAACAAGGCAAGGGGACTTGCGGTCAACGAAACATCTAAAGAGCGGCGACCTCGCCCGCTCTCAGCCGGCGCGCCTTTCGCAGCAACCCTGTGTCAAAGGTAACGAACTTCCGCCCGGCTCCCGCCGACGCAAGGTGCAAGCTGTCGGCAAAGTCCATCCCCTTGCTGTACCAGTTAAGGGCCAGCCTGACCGCGGCTTCCTCCTCCACTTTGACGTTGCTGGTCTCTACTAGGCCGCCCAGAGCAGTAAGAATCTGATGCGGACGAAAGCGGTACGCGCTGCGCAGCACCCGCTCAACTTCCAGCAGCACCGTCTTGGCCAGGAACACGCGGTCTTGTCTTTGCAAGAATGCGGCTGCGCGAGCGGCCTGCGATTTGTCGTCGTTGGTGATGATACGAATGAGGACGTTGGTATCGACGGCCGTCATTTTCGCGACCGTGCCTCGACAGCAATCGCTTCATTCATCTGCCGGATGCTCTTACGCCGGCCAGCGTAAGGCAGACAGCCGACTAGCCGGCTCCAACTTCCCGACTTACTGCCTGCTCTGGGTATAAGCAGGATGCCTTCCTCCCGCTCCTGGACGAGGAACTCGGTGCCGGGCTTCCAACGGTGCGCCGCCCGCAACGACTGGGGAAGGACGACTTGGCCTTTGGTGGATAGTTTGGTGGTTTGGCTCATGGTAAGACGCTCGGTAAGATTATGGCAGTCTTCCACCTTCCTGGCAACGGACCAGAACTTCCTAGGCTCGCGATAGGTAAGCCCCCTCAGAAGTATCGACGCGAATCTTCTCGCCTTCGTTGATGAACGGCGGCACTTGCACTACCAGCCCGGTCTCAGTTTTGGCCGGCTTGGTAACACTGCTGGCGGTCGCGGACTTCAACCCAGGCTCGGTTTCGACCACGGTAAGCTCGACCGTCTGCGGTAGCTCGATGCCCACCGGCTTGCCGTCGAAGAACTCGACTTTGATGGCCAAGTTGGCGATGAGGTAATCGACCGCGTCGCCCAGGATGTCCTTGCCCAGGTGAAGCTGCTCGTAGTTCTCGGTGTTCATGAAGTAGTAGTCATCGCCATCGGCGTAGAGGAACTCCATCTGCACTTCGTCGACCACGATCTTCTCGATGGGATCGCCGGAGCGGAACCGGTGTTCGAACATGGCGCCGGTGCGCAGGTTGCGCAGCTTGGCCTGGATGAACGCCCGCAGGTTGCCGGGAGTACGGTGTTCCACGCTGAACACCGAATGAAGATCGTTGTTGTGCTTGATGACCATGCCTGGACGTAATTGTGTGGCTGGAATCGCCATTCGTCTAAGACTCCTTGGTTAGCTGCATTTCCTGGGAGAGCCGACCGCCCCGCAACGCGGCCCAGCCGCGACTCCGGGGCCGCGCCACTGGGGAGAGCAGTTCCCGCACCCGAAGTGCGCTGAAAGGTTCCAGGTAGAGCGCGCGGCTCGAAGGCTAAACAGTTGATTTTACACGTGCCGCCGGCGAATTGGGAAATCGCGGCGGGTAAAGGCAACAGCCGCAATCCTTCGGTTCTCTAACTGCTTGAAAGTAGCATTCAACAAAGTAGCATCCCCCGCGGAAGACGGACGCATCTGCCTGGCAAGCGCGAGCGACCGTCCCCGGCCAGATATCTTTGAACGCTGTATCGCGGTACTATTTGAAGGAAGGACAAATCCTATGAACGACGAAACCAATGACTTCGCCAGTGAGGGTGAGTATCGTTCCTCGGAAGCTAATATCGGCGTCGGGCTGACGTTGCTGTTTGTCGGACTAGCGCTGGGCGCGCTGACGGCGCTCTTGCTCGCGCCCAAGACGGGCAAGCAGATGCGGCGTACTTTGCGTCGCAAGTATGAAGACGCGCGCGATGCTGTGGAAGACTTCGGCGACCAGGCGGGCGACTGGATCGACAAGGGCTCTGAATGGGCGGACAAGGCGAAGAGCCGCGTGGCGCCGCTGACCAAGCCCTTCCAACGCTAGAGGCAAGCGTAGCTTTACTGCCTTGCCATGTCCTTGTGAGCGGCGAACTGCGAAGGTACCAACCTGCCGGTGCGGTTGGACCTCTCCGCTCGCCCCGTAGAGACCGCACTATGACTGCCAGCGCAAGAACCGATCACTGCCACAAAACTCTCCGTGATATAGAATTCGGGCGGCCGTGAGCTGCGTCGCAACCCGGTCTAGAGCTGTCCCTCAAATCGTGCGCCTGCGAATCAAATTCGCCGTATTGGTGTTCCTGCTAGTTTCTTTTGGCTGCGCGTCTGCGGAGAAGATCGCCGACATCCAGCCAATGGGATACGTGACCGATCTGGCGCAGGTCATCGAACCCGCAACCAAAGCGAAGATCGAGGCCCTCTGCGCCGAGGTCGATCAGAAGACGGGGGCCCAGATTGCGGTCGTCACCGTGCGCTCGCTCGAGGGTGAGACCAAGGAAGACTACGCAGTCGATCTCTACAAGCACCTGGGCGTGGGCTCGAAGAAAGACAATCGCGGCGTGCTGTTATTGATCGCGCCTACGGAGCGCCAGTACCGCATCGAAGTCGGCTACGGGCTGGAGCCGGTCATCAATGACGCCCGTGCCGGCGATATTGGCCGCGCCATGCTGCCCAGCCTGCGCAGCGGAGACTACAGCGCCGCCGCTTTGTTGGGCGTCTCCAGCCTGGCCCAGCTGATCGCCGCCGACAAAGGCGTGAAGTTGACCGGCGTGGCGGCCATGCGGCAGCCGGCGCCGAAGAGTCCGTGGCCGTGGTGGCTGAAGGTGCTGGCCTTCATCGCGGTTCTCTGGTTTATTCGCACGGTCGCCCGCGGTATGCGCGGAGGCGGCGGAGGTCCGCGATCCGGCCTCCGTAGTCGAGGCCTGGGTCCGGGAATGGTGTTCCTTCCCCCGATGATGGGCGGCTGGGGCGGAGGTCGAGGCGGCGGATTCGGCGGCAGTTCGGGCGGGTTCTCCGGCGGAGGTGGCTTTGGCGGCTTCGGCGGCGGCTTGAGCGGAGGCGGCGGCGCGGGAGGCAGTTGGTGAGAGGCGGCAGGAGGAGGTCGCGATGAAGAAGCCCGAAGGCAAGCTTCTGGAGCTGGTCAACCGGCTGCAGGAAGCTTGCGGTGAGAATCTGGTCACGGTGGTTCTGTACGGCTCCGCCGCTCGCGAAGACTTCCACGAGCAGTACTCCGACGTGAACCTGCTGGCGGCATTCAAAGATCTGGAGCCGGGCTCGCTGACCGCCCTCATGCCGGTGATTCACTGGTGGACCCAGGAAGAGCACATCTCGCCACCGTTAATCATGACGGTCGATGAGTTGCGCGAGTCGGCCGATGTGTTCGCCATCGAATTGCTCGATATCCAGCGCACACACCGGACGCTGTTTGGCGAGGATATTGTTGGCAGCCTCGAAGTACCAATGAACCTGCACCGGGTGGAAGTGGAGCACGAGTTGCGCACCACCTTGTTGCGGTTGCGGCAGCATCTGCTGCTGCGTCCCGACGACCTGGGCGAGTTGCAGGGAGTGTTGGCAAAGTCGAGCAGCAGCGTGTTGCTACTGTTCCGTCACGCACTCATCGCATTGGGCGACAATCCTCCTCATCCCAAGGCGGAATTGCTGGAGCACTCGGCTAAAGTATTTGGCTTTGACGCCGCACCTCTGCACGCCGTTCTTACGTTGCGAACGGATCCCCAGCATCCTTTGGACGTGGCGGAGGCTTATCACGGCTGCATGGCCGCCGTCGCTCGGGTTGCGCACGAACTGGAAGCGCGCGCGCCCAAGCGCCATTGGAGGAAAGTGTCCCACAATGCGTAGGGAGGGCTCCGAGATTGATTTTGCCCGCCGCGTGCGGGCAAATCGCCACGTAGGGCAAACGGACGCGTACGGGCAATCGGCGAGCACGGGTAGAGCGGCGCTTTAGCGCCGCGTTATAGCCAATCCTTAATTCTTGAGCCGGCGGCACGAATTGAACGGCGATAGAACGTCACTTTGAAAGCGAGATCGCGATGAAAAAGGGGCTAATCGTTCTGGTTGTAATCATATTGCTGGTGATCTGGATTGGCGGCATGTTTGTCAGCCATCGAAACGAGATGGTGCGCAAGCGGGAAACAGTTAACGCCGCCTGGTCGCAAGTGGACGTGGTACTGCAACGCCGCGCCGACTTGATTCCCAACCTGGTGGAGACGGTGAAGGGCTACGCCGCGCAAGAAGTGAAGGTGTTTGGCGACATCGCGGCTGCTCGTGCCGCGTTGATCGGAGCGAAGACGCCGCAGGACAAAATCGCTGCCAACGGCCAACTGGATTCCGCGCTGGGCCGATTGCTGGTGGTGGTGGAGAATTATCCGCAGCTCCGGTCCAATGAAAACTTCCTGCGCTTGCAGGACGAGCTGGCCGGCACCGAGAATCGGATCGCCGTCGAGCGTCGCCGTTACAACGAAGCCGTGCAGGATTACAACACCTACATCAGCCTGTTCCCAAACAACATCGTGGCCAGCCTTTCAGGATTCACTCGCAACGACGCTTACTTCAAGACCGACGAAGGCGCGCGGCAGGCCCCCAAGGTGAACTTTGGCACGCCGCAGACCCAGCAACCGGCTCCCGCACCGGCCCAGTAGACAAAAGAAAAACGCGGCAAGCTACACCAGCCTTGCCGCGTTACCATCTCTCGCGATGGTTAACTCAATAGAGCCGGAAGTTCACTTCGACGTTGATCATGACCGGCACTGGGTGGCCGTCTTTCTTGGCGGGCTCGAAGCGCCACTGGCGCACGGCTTCGATGGCTTTCTCATCCAGACCCATGCCCAACGCGCGCTGCACCTGGATCTGCTGCGGCTTGCCTTCGGCGCTCACCACCAGCCATAGAACCACAGTTCCCTGATACTTGGCTTTGCGCGCTTCTTCGGAATATTCCGGATCGGGCTCATACACAACTTTGGGCGCGCTGACGCCGCCGCCTACGCGATAAGCACCGCCGCCGTAGCCGCCGCCATGGCCCGGCCCAACGCCCGGTCCGGTACCCGAACCCACACCGCCTCCGCTGCCGCTGCCAATGCCGCCGCCGGAGCCGGTGCCGTTCGAAGGAGGTCCAATCACCTTCGAGAGCGGATCGCCCAGCGCGCCCACCGTGGGCAGCTTGATCGTGGGCGGAACGACGACCGACGGATCGACCACCAGCTTAGGATTGTCATTGCGAATGACGATCGCCGGAGGCACGATCTGATCTTTGGAAAGCTTGGGCAGAGCGCCCTTGGGGGCTTGCAGCTTGTCGCGATCGCCGCCACCGCCGCCGCCGCCCGCGCGCTTCTTAGAGACTTGCATCGGCATGTACGGACTGATATCGGTGACGACGCCGATGACCTGCTGCTTGATCTCGTCTTTATGCTCGAAGACCCAGTGTCCCGACCAGATCAGCAGACCCACAGCCACCATGTGGAGGATGAACGAATAGACAAACGTGTCCTTACGCTGTGGATAGAGACCTTGGCCTTCGCCAAAGAGCGCGGGTATTACCTGATCCTGTGGCGCAACGTTAGGAATCTCTTCTTTCGCCGGTTTTGAGGCTACGGGCGTGGACATCGGCTTTGTACATCAGTATAGACCCAGTAAGTTGCGATAAGTTCCATAAAAATTGTAGGAGCACCACGCGGTTCGTCCCAGGGGAGAGCATCATCCCGAAAGGAGTTCGGCAAATGCCCCATTTATAGCGCTTTCAGGACGGCAGAATCACCCGCAACGCATCGCGCCGCACCCCCAGCTCGACCGGTGTGTTGCAGATGTATTCGCCGTCGGCAAAGATTTCGGTAATGGGATGGGTAACGATCCGCAGGCGGGAAGCCTGGAAATACTCCACCTCTTTCATGCCGATATGGCCGCCGCGATAGACAACGCGAAACAGCCGCAGCAGCCGCAGCTTGCTCAGAAGGCGAACGAAGCAGAGATCGAGCAGCCCGTCGTCCAGGCGCGCCTGATGTGCCAACCGCATGCCGTGACCATATTGCGGCCCGTTTCCAACCGCGATCAGAAAGCCCGGCTCGTCCAAACGGGTTCGCCAGGAGCCGCCTTCTTCCACTGAGACAGTAATCCGCGGCGGCCGAAAGCTGCCCAGCACCTGCAGCAGGCCGACCGCGTATCCCCCATGAGCGCGAAGCCAGCGCGGCTGCTGGAAGGTTCGGCGATTCACCGCGGCGTCCAGCCCGGTTCCGGCGATGCAGGCGTAAAACGTGGTACGCGCGATTTCGCGTTCCGCCTCGGTCAGGCGGCGCAGCTGCGACTGCATGATGCGCCCACCCAGCCTGGATTGGTCGGGCAGGGGACCCTCGGGGACAAAGTGCAGCGTCTCCAGCGATTCGCCCTGCCAGGGAACGGCCTCCTCTAACGCCGCCTCGGGATTGGGCTTGAGGGGCTGAATGGTGCCTAGATCGACGTTGCGGACGTTGTCGCCCGCAGGCGAGAAGCGCTGCCACGCCGCCAGCGCCTGCTCCACATTCCGGATGCCGATGGATTGCGCAAAGTCATTGGCGCTGCCCAAGGGAACGACAAGCGTTGGAATCTGTTTCAGGGCCAATCTGCCAAGATGGCGATGAACGGTGCCGTCGCCGCCAAAGATGATCGCCGCGTCGGGCTGATCGGTGGCATCAAGTTCGTTGCCGGAAAACAGATTGACGCCCGGCATCTCGAAGCGCCGGACGTGATGCGGTTTGGCGTGAGGTCCGAGCAGGGCGACGGCGCGCACCGCGCTACTTTCGCACAGCCACGAGCAAAATCAAAATCGGGATTCGCCACGGAGGCACGAAGAGTACCGAGAAATTTCAGTTTGCGAGTCCGCCAGCTGACGCATCACGAGCGCAGAGCAACATTGAACTATGATAACCCAACCGGCTTAGGTTAGAATGCTCTGGAGACATCGCGCCGCTTTGGGAGTGTGCTTTTCGCCGCGTACCCGCAGGACCACATTCCCCGTCACGTGCACGGATTCATCGCTCATGCGGAAGTGATTGTCGACCTCCGGCACGACGGCGCTGTGGCCATCGCAAACCGGCGGGATGCAGTGCGGCCGGGGAATGCCAAGCGCAGCGATATCCGCAGGATCTTGAACGCTGCAGCAGATCACTTCGAAGAGCTCGTTGCGCTGTGGGAGAAAATGCATGCATGAGAAGGTACATCGCGTAATGCCTACGGATCGGCAGATCGATGCTGCGATTGATGGCGCCAGAAAATTTGCGGCCAGGGATCGCCGCGCCACCAAGGCTGAATATGAGAAGAACCACGATCTGGTGACGCTGTATCTGGACGATGGGGTGCGCGTCTCCATCCCTCGTCTGCAACTTCAAGGCCTGCAAGGTGCGACCGCGTCACAGCTGTCGCAAGTCCAACTGGTCGGTGGAGGTACTGGACTGCGCTGGCCGCAGCTCGATGTGGATCACTACGTGCCCGGACTGCTGAGCCACGTGTTCGGCACCAGACGCTGGATGTCGCAACTCGGTCGTCTTGGAGGGGCGTCCACGAGTAAGGCCAAAGCCGCGGCTGCACGGGCTAACGGTCGCAAAGGTGGACGGCCAAAGCGACAGCCGCAACCCGAGAAATCGAATGTCAAACGCACGGTCAGAGTCAGCTAAGCCGGGAAGACAACCTTTACGGCGATGCCATTGGCAGTTCGGCCCCGGGCTTCGTTCTATTTCTTGGCGACGAGTTGCTTGATCCGCCGTCCGTGTGCCGAGTCGTCGATCAGCTGCGCCAGCCGCCGCAGTCGCGTTTCTTCCTGCTTCGCGCTAATCACCCACCAGGCCGACGTGCGGCGATACCATGGAGCCTGCGCCTGATAGTACTCCCACGCTTTCTTGTTCGTGCGAAATCTCTTCTCGTACGCCCCTTCCAGTTTGCAGGTTGCCCGTTCATAGGAATACAGGTTCGACTTCTTCTGATCGCGCTCCTCGAACACCTTCTGCCCAGCGGCATGCATGCGTCCCAGCTTCATGAGTTCGGCCACTCGCTTGGTATTAACCGCACTCCAGATGCTTCCCAGCTTTCGCGGAGTAAATCGTATCGTGTAGCTGGACTCGTCGAAGCGCCGGCGCACCCCGTCAATCCAGCCGAAGCAAAGAGCTTCGTCCAACGCCTCAGGATAGGTGATCGAAGGCTTTCCTGAGTCTTTGCGATGAAACCCGAGCAACAGCACTTGCGCCTGGGCGTGGTTTTTCTCCAGCCAGCTGCGAAACTCGGAAGGCGATTTGAAAAAGACCGGCGGCATAATCGCCGGTATTTTAGCGCTGCTTTGGGCAATTTGAAATTTGTCCGAATCGCTCAGTATCGGACTATCCCACAATGTCGGCAGCCGAAAGAACTCCTGCCCGACACGCGTACTACTCTTTACAAGGCTTGCGTTTTGCGACAAAGCGGAACTCCTGGCAAGACTTTTGCGCTAGGCGCGCCGCATCATTACTTGCTAAACTGGCGTTCCTCTAACACAGTTGCGATCTCTAGTAACTCCAAACCATCCCCTCAGTCCCCGAAGGAGGCTCTCCTAAAATGAAAACTCGTTGGTTATCGCGTTCCATCGTCCTGCCCATCATGCTGGCAGGCCTCACTGCTGCAACCTCTTCTGCGGCGGACTCCAAGAATGTCCTCCACATCTCCAACCGACTTCCCGTTCAGGGGCTCAATCGCGTACTGGGTGCCAATCGTCCGGAGGTGGCGACGCACCCGCGTAAGGCCCATTCCGTCAGTCCGGCTGCCAATCCCTGGGTCTTGCAGGCGACGCTGACCGGCGCGGTTATTCACGACCTTTCCTTCCCTACATCGCAAGTGGGTTTTGCGGCCGCCGAGCTGGGCCAAGTGTGGAAGACCACCGATGGCGGCGCGACCTGGACTGAGATCGTAAACCTGGGATTCCCTTATTACTGGTATGGCGTACACGCACTGAACACCAACGACGTGGTCATCTCCGGTTTCAACGACAATAACTTCGAGGGCATTATCCGCTGGAGTCATGACGGCGGGGCCACGTGGACCGGAGACATCGTCTTGACCACCAGCGGCTGGTCAGACCGCGTCTGGTTTGCCAATACGCAAGACGGGCTGGTGATGGATCAACTGAATCTCAACGGGCCTAACGCCGCGCATTACACCACTGACGGCGGAGCCACCGCGGCGGACTGGACCGAAGACGTTCCCGATCCCAACGGGGGATGGTTTGGCGATCAATTCAGCATGTTGTCTAACCTTCGCACCCGGGCCTCGGGCATCACTTACTGCGACAGCTCTGATGGGGGCATGAATTGGGCCTGCGGCCCCTCCATCGATCAGGTGTTCGACGGTCCCACGTTTTTCGCCGACCAGAACAACGGCTGGGTAGGCGGCGGAGAAATCTCACCTAACGTTGAAGGTTGGGTACATCGCACCACCGACGGGGGACAAACCTGGAGCCCTCGCACCCTCGATATCGGTTGGCCGATCCGGGAGATCTATTTCCTCAACCCGACCACCGGATGGGCTGTGGGCGGCAATATCTACAGCAATGCCGGTGGCATGTACTTCAGCAAAGATGGCGGCCAGACCTGGACCCTTGACCTCGATAGTAACGGAGCTGAAATGAGCTCCTGTGCCAGCGCGCCCGGACCTACGAATGTGCAGATCTGGTGCGCGGGATACAACTCGAGCTTCAATGGCGTGGTCTACAGGCTGCAAAGTCTGTCCCACTGATCGCGCCGCAAGTTGCCGCGAACCACTTGAGACTGTCAGAAGCCGGGGCGTTACGCTCCGGCTTTTCTTTGGCTTACAACCCGAAAGCCTCGTAACATCCGCCTTGTTCCCGGTGATAAGATCGAACGCTTCAGCGGCGCCCACCGATGTCGGAGCAATCAGCCAATGCGGTGGCGAAGGCCAGCACCATCAGTCCCAGTCTGGCGGAATTATTTGGCGGCACTGGAATCTGCCGCGAGTGATCCATTCTTAAGCCATGGCAACTTCTTACAATCAGATTGCCGGCCAAAGCGTGGAGCGTCTCGCTGCTCTCAGCGACGGCATCTTCGCGGTGGCGATGACTCTATTGGTGCTCGACCTGCGGGCTCCGGCTGCTACCGCTATTCACAGCGAGCGCGACCTGTGGCGTGCGCTCGTCACCCTCTCGCCGCGGTTGCTCATGTACATGATGAGCTTTATGACCTTGGGCATCTTCTGGGTCGGCCAGCAAACGCAACTCAATCACCTGGTCCGTTCGAATCGCAGCCTCTCCTGGCTTCACCTGGCGTTCCTGTTCGTGGTTTCGATCACGCCTTTTTCCACCGCACTACTAGCGGAATTCATCCGCTACCGGCCTGCCCTGCTAGTGTATTGGCTCAACATTTTGCTGCTGGGCGCAACCTTGTTCGTCAGTTGGACCTGCGCCATGGAAACTGGTCTGGTCAAGCCGGACTTGCCGCCTGAAATTCCTATCGCCATCAAACGTCGCATCGTTATAGGGCAGCTTTTCTACGCCTTCGGCGCGCTGCTGTGCATGCCGCTCAACACCTACTGGAGCATCGCCTTCATCGTGTCGGTCCAACTCTATTACGTCATCGCGCCGCGCATTCCCGGCAGCTCGCGTTAGGCAGAATAGTCGCTCGGTTTCCGCAGGCGGTTACCGCCTTTCCGCAGCGGCTGGCAATGCTATGATCAGCGCCGTATGTCTGAGCCCACACCAGCGATCGAAATGGTTCAGGGCGATGTGCTGGAGTTTTCCGCCGATGTGCTCGCGTTGAAGTACGCGCAGCATTTTTACGGAGCCGACGAAGCCGTTTCGTCCCGCCTCATTGCGAGCGGGGCCGACCCGGCCGCACTGCAGCCCCAGCCCTGGGAATACGTTTTCTTCGACAGCAAGGGCCAAATCCCCAGCCGCCATGTGCTCTGGGTCGGCGTGCCCCGTCTGCTGCAGTTCGATTACAACGAGATCGAGCGCTTCGCGTTTGAGGCAATCAAGACAACCCGGGTGGAATGCCCTCAGGCCCAACACATCGCTATGACCCTGCATGGGCCGGGCTACGGACTTGACGAGGTGGAGGCCTTGCAGTCCGAGTTGCGAGGCATGTGGAAGGCGATTCTCGCCGGCTTGTGTCCCGCAACGCTGCGACGCGTATCCATCCTGGAGCACAGCGCTGCCCGGATTGAGCGTCTGCAGAAGCCGCTGAACGACGCCGACGCTCACTACCGTCTCTTACCGGCAGACAGGCTACCGCAGGGGGCTCAGGTAGAGGCGGTTGCGCCTCCGGCACCGGCGAGAACCAGGGATGCAACCGCTTATGCTCCGCCTTCTCGTTCCCCTGCTCCCCAAGTTGCCCCAGCCCCTGGTGCACCGCTGCCGGTTCCACCCAGTCCCGTCTTCGACCTTCCCCACAAGCCGCCGAGCAAGCCACGAATTTTTGTTGCCATGCCGTTTGCCACCGAAATGGAAGACGTCTATTACTACGGCATCCAGAATCCGGTCCGGCAACTGGGATTCATCTGCGAGAGGATCGACCAGGAAGCTTTTACCGGCGACGTACTTCCGCAGATGAAAACCCGCATCGAAGCGGCGGAAATCGTGATCGCCGATCTCACCGGCTCGAATCCGAATGTGTACCTGGAAGTGGGTTACGCCTGGGGAAAAGCGCGGCCCACCGTGTTGCTGGTCAAGGAAGCGGATCAACTGAAGTTCGACGTTCGCGGGCAAAAGTGCCTTACTTACAAAAGCATCAAAGACCTGGAAACTCAATTGACCAAAGAGCTGCGAGAGCTGACTGGCGGGTCAGCCCCTGACACTGCAAAGTTGTAGCTTGCCGACCCAGACAGCGCCTACAGAGCCGTCGGCCGCGCGCTATACAATACCAGCGCCGGGGGACAAACTCGACACGGGTCGCGATCGAATCATGACCAAGACATGCTGGTTAGCCGGAATCCTGCTTCTGGCCGGATCTCTATTGCCGGCGCAGGCGCAAAACGCTTCTGACACGCAGGCCTGCCCGGGGAGCACGGTCGACAATCAGGGCGCCGATATCGCAAAGATGTCGCGAGCTTTCCTAGCGGAGTTGCAGACTGCCGTCCACGAAGGCGACAAGACCAAAGTCGCCTCCATGATTTCCTATCCCCTGATGGTTATTCACGGCAGCCGCAGAACGCGCATCAAAACCAAGAGTGAATTTCTCGCGAGGTACGACACTATCTTTGATGCTCACGTCCAGAAGGCGATCGCGCAACAGTCCGCCCAGTGCCTGTTCGGCAATTATCAGGGAGCGATGATCGGCGACGGCGAGCTCTGGTTCGCCCAGCAACCGGACGGCGCGATGAAGATCATCACGGTGAATCCCACTGCCGGCAGTCAATAATTTTTATGTGAGGTGCTCATGCAGCCGCAATCCGATGCCTCTGATTTTCAAGCGCTCAAAGCCCGCATGAAGGCAATGTGGACCTCTGGAGACTTCAGCCAGATCGCGCGGTTCATTGCCGCTGAGGGCGCCGAGTTTATTGCACGCTTGAACCCGCAGCCGGGCGACAAACTTCTCGACGTAGCTTGCGGGACTGGCAACCTGGCCATCCCGGCCGCTCGCGCCGGCGCCATCGTCACCGGGGTCGACATTGCGCCGAACTCGCTGGCAGCCGCCAGGGAGCGGGCGAGGCAGGAAGGCTTGGCGGTGCAGTTCGACGAAGGCGATGCCGAGGATTTGCCTTATCCTGATGGGCAATTCGACGTAGTGGTCAGCATGTTTGGCGCGATGTTTGCGCCCCGTCCGGAAAAGACCGCAGCCGAACTGGCGCGGGTTTGCCGCTCCGGCGGCCTGATCGCCATGGCCAATTGGACGCCTCAGGGATTCATCGGGAAGAGCTTTCTGGTCTCCACCCGCTTCGCGCCGCCGCCGCCGGGCTTGCCCGGTCCCGTGCTTTGGGGAGAGGAATCGGTGGCGCGCGAACGCTTTGCCGGCGTCGACGGGGCATTCGAAGCGCAACGTCGCGAACTTATTTTCGACTACCCTTTCAGCCCGGCTGAGTTGGTGGAGTTCCATCGCAAGCATCTCGGCCCGGCGCAAGCGACCTACGCCCGGCTAGATGAAGACGGTCAACAGCAGTTTTCGGCGGAGATGGAGAAGCTCTACTCCACGCACAACGAAGGCGATGCTAACCGCACCGTGATTCGCGGCGAATACCTGGAAGTGTGGATGCGGAAGGCGTAAAAGGCGCAACGGTAGACATTTTCCGTCAGATCCCAGCCTCTAGAAAGGGCTTGCCGGCCCGCGGCTAAACGCGGCCCTCACTCGTGCCTGCAGGAGGTAGAGCAGCAACGCGCCGGCGATTACGACGCCCGTCGCGCCCTTGACGAGGTGTCCCATGAGCGCGTTCACCAAATCACCCAGCATCTGGATCGCGATAATGATTACGGCCAGTCCCCAGCCCCAGAATCGGCGTTTGAACCAGCCCGTCGCAGCGACCGCCAGGGCAGTGCTAAGCACCAGAAACAGCGGCCCGGCCACTCCCCGAACCGCGGCGAGTTGCTGATAAGCTGTGGGGTTCAATGCCCAGGTGCGGTCCAGAATTGTGCCCTGCCAAATCAGTGTCGTCCCCGCAAGAAGAGCCATGCCAGCGCCAAAGCACAGGAAAACGCCTACCACGATCATCCCCGGTCGAGGCTCAGCTCGGACGGTTGCATGTAATCCGGAATAGGAACCACGCGTCACTGGTTGACTATAAACCTTAGTTCAGGCGGAGGTCCCCGCGGTTGATCGGCAGGCGCGGTCCGGTTGAGGCTTGGCCCCAGGGTAGAGCGGGCGAAGATTTCTCTTGCCCCTGCAACTTACCGAGGTCATCCTGCCTATTAAAGGCTTCTGAATTTGAACCGCTGTCACCGCCCGTCGTGACCCTTGCACTTTCGCTTCTGCTCACTCGGTGCCAACCTGCCAGCAAGGAGATGAGCAAATGTGGCTCAAAACTCTTGCTGTCGTCGCCATCGTCCTCTTCTTCGCTTGACTCACCGCTGTGCTCCAGGGCTGGAGCAAGAGCAATATCCCAGGACGACTGTTTAGCGCGGCCTTCCTGATCGGCATGGGCTTCGCCGCAGTCTGGGGAGTCAGACTGCTGTTTGGCCATCTCGTCCATTAATGCCGACGCTCGGCGTGTAATCCCCCTGCTCCCATGGTCGTCTGATCATGGTTCGTGGTGTATGCTGCACTTCTGAATCCAAGGCAAAGATTGGGACTAGTTCCTTGCGAGGTTTGGCGCGCGCGAAAACTAGAACGCTGTTTCTTGCCTGCAGTTAGCCGTTGCGCGACCCATGCGAGCCAAAGCCCAGCCTCGGAAGTCTAAACCTACGCTGTTGATCATCGCGGGAGTCCTCGTGCTCGCGGCTGCGGGCTTAGTGGTTTGGCGCTGGTCTTCCGGGGCACGCGGGCAAGACACCAAGCCCGCTTCCGCAGCGACTTACGTGGGCGAGCAGCGCTGTGCCGAATGTCATGCCGAACAGGCCAAATTGTGGCGTGATTCGCATCACGCGCAAGCCATGCAAGTGTCGAATAACGCTACCGTACTGGGCAATTTCGCCGACGCCCACTTTTCCAAAGATGGCGTCACATCCAGTTTCTTCAAGAAGGATGCCAAGTTCTACGTTCGCACCGACGGAGCCGACGGCAAGCCGCAGGACTTCGATTTGCCCTACACCTTCGGTGTCTTTCCCTTGCAGCAGTATCTGGTGCCGTTTCCCGCGGGACGCCTGCAGAGTTTCGTGGTCGCCTGGAATTCGTTGCCTAAAGATCGTAGCGGCCAGCAGTGGTTCGATCTTTATCCCGGGCAGAAGATCGCGCCCTCCGATCCCCTGCACTGGACCGGTCCCAACCAGACGTGGAATTACATGTGCGCCGATTGCCACTCCACCAACCTGCGCAAGAATTACGATCTGGCCAAAGATAGCTACGCTACCACCTGGTCAGAGATCGATGTCGCCTGCGAAGCCTGTCACGGCCCTGGCTCGAATCACGTGGCCTGGGCGCAATCGCGGAAAGGCTCCCACAATGTGGGATCCGGTAACGACGGCCTCACTGTCAATCTCCGGCCAGCCAGCGGAGGCTGGGCGGGTTCGGAGCCGGACACGGGAAGCATGCACTGGACGGGCGCGCCCCGCTCGCACCATGAAATCGATGCCTGCGCTCCCTGCCATTCGCGCCGCCATACCATCACCAGTGACTATCAGCCGGGCCAGCCTTTTCTCGACGCCTATGTGCCCAGCTTGCTGGAAGAAGGCGTTTACTATCCCGACGGACAGCTCCTGGAAGAAGATTACGAGTGGGGCTCATTCCTACAGAGTAGGATGTACCACGAAGGGGTAACCTGCTCCGACTGTCACGATCCGCACAGCGCCAAGCTGGCGTCCGACAACCTGAATGCCGTGTGCGGCAAGTGCCACTCTCTCGCCAAGTTCGGCACCGAGCAGCATCACCATCACCCGGTCGGTAGCGCCGGCGCACTCTGCGTCAACTGCCACATGCCGACCCACACCTACATGGTCATCGATGTGCGCCGCGATCACAGCCTGCGCGTGCCGCGGCCTGATTTCTCGCTGGCTTACGGCACGCCGAACGCCTGCAACCAGTGCCATAAAGACAAATCGATTCCCTGGGCTGTGGACGCGGTCGCAAAGTGGTACGGCGCCAATCGCCGGCAGGAGGTACATTTCGTCGAGGCCATCGATGCTGGCCGGCGCGGATTGCCCAGCGCGGAGAAAGATCTGACCGCGCTCATCACCGACACCGCGAAGCCCGGCATCGCGCGCGCCACCGCTCTCAACCTGCTTCCCGAATATCTGACACCGTCAGGGCTGCCGGCGGTACAAGCGGCGCTCAGTGATCAGGACGCGCTGGTGCGCCGCGAGGCGGTTCGAGGTCTCGATCCGCTGCCGCCGGGCGGGCGTGTTCGCCTGGCCGCGCCGTTACTCAACGATCCGATTCGCTCGGTGCGCATCGAAGCCGCGCGCCTGCTGGCTGGCACCCAGCCTAATCTGCTGCAGGAAAATCAGAAGACAGCGCTCGATCATGCGATCGCGGAGCTGATCGCCTCCGAGAACGCAAACGCCGATCGGCCGGAGAGCCACGTGAACCTCGCGCTGCTTTACACCCAGATGGGCCGAATCAGCGACGCCGAGAGCGAGTTGCATACCGCGCTGCGCCTCGATCCGCGTGACGTTCCCGCGATGGTCAACCTCGCCGATCTCTATCGCTCGCAGAACCGCGATGACGAGGGCGAGCCTTGGTTGCAGAAGGCAATCGCGATCTCGCCCGAGGCCGCCGAGCCGCTGCATGCTTTGGGTTTGCTGAAGGTCAGGCAAAAGCAGTACCAGCAGGCGCTGAGCTTGCTGGCCAAGGCTGCGGCGTTGCAGCCCTCGCACGTCCAGTACAGCTACGTCTACGCGGTGGCGCTGAATTCCACCGGCCAGCCCGACCAGGCGATCGCGATCTTGCAGCACGCTCATCAACGCCGCCCCGCCGATCGTCAGGTGCTGATGGGACTGATCGCCTTGGAGCGCGACAAAGGCAACTTGCCCGCCGCCATCACCTACGCACAGCAATTGGTGCAACTGGCTCCCGACGATCCCGAGGCGAAGGCCACGCTGGCGCAGTTGCTCGGTCAGCGACCCTAAGTACGGCGAGGCAAGCCGACAAGACTCTCCTGTCGCAGCGCGGACAGCTGGGCCACGGCAGCAGCCGCAGTCAACTTCACCACTTGCTTGCTGGTCCGTGAGCCCGATCGTGATGTCTTGCAGCAGCGAACGATCGCCGCGGCGCGCGATGGCATCCTCGTCCTGCTAGCATAGCTTTGTGGCTCCGCTGCTCGATGTCCGCGATCTGCATATCGAATTCGCCACGGCGCAGGGGAGTGTTACCGCCGTTCGCGAGGTCAGCTTCCAGATTGGCGCGTCCGAAGTGCTCGGCCTGGTGGGCGAGTCGGGCTCCGGAAAATCCTTGAGTGCCCTGGCGCTGTTGCGATTGCTGCCATCGCAAGCGCGGATTCAGGGCAGCATCCGGTTCGGCGGCGAAGAGTTGCTGGCGCTGCCCGAGCCGGAGATGCGCCGTATTCGCGGCGCTGGCATCAGCATGATCTTTCAGGAGCCCATGACCGCGCTGAATCCGGTGATGCGTGTGGGGGACCAGATTGCCGAGGCCGTGCTGGCCCATGCCGGGGCTAAAGCCCCAACCCATAAAGAGGTTGCAACGGCGCAGCTGAAGCTGCGCCCCTTCAAGAACGAGCTAAGTGCCTTCAAAGATGAGCCGGGTGCCTCGGCGGAGCCGTCGCTGCATCCTTGGCGAGATGGCAATGGTTCGCCGAAGGCCAAGGTCACCAAGCAGGAAGCCTGGCAACTCGCTGTCGAGGCGCTGCGCACGGTTTCCATCGCCGACGCCGAACGCCGGGCCCGCGACTATCCTCACCAGCTTTCCGGAGGCCAGCGGCAGCGAGTGATGATTGCCATGGCTGTGGTCAATCGGCCGTCGCTACTCATCGCCGACGAGCCCACCACCGCGCTCGATGTCACCATTCAGGCGCAGGTGCTGGATCTGCTGGCCGAGTTGCGCGAAAAATTCTCCCTGGCCATGCTGTTCATCTCGCACGATCTGGCGGTCGTCTCGCAAGTCTCGCGCCGTATCGGGGTGATGTATGCCGGCAACCTGGTCGAAATGGGCTCGGCCAGCGACGTCTTTCATCGTCCGGCGCACCCGTACACGCGCGGCCTGTTACACTCGGTGCCAACGCTGCACAGCGATCGTGACCGGCCGTTGCAGACCATCGAAGGGGCGGTGCCTTCGATCGCTGCGCCGCCGCCGGGCTGTGCTTTCGAACCGCGTTGCGCCTCGCGTATTGCCAGCTGTGCGACCGCGCTGCCGCCCCTGGTGGAAGTGGCGCCCGGACATTTTGCGCGCTGTCCCGTGGTCGCACCGGAGGTTTGCTGATTCATGCGCCTGCTGTTGCTGAGTGACATTCATGCCAATATCGAAGCCCTGGAGGCTTGCCTGGAGGTGGCTCCGGCCTGTGATCGGGTCATGAATCTCGGCGACATCGTGGGCTACAATGCGTCACCCAACGAAGTTTGTGAGCGAGTGCGCGCCATGGGGGGACCGGTGGTGCGAGGCAATCATGACCGGGCCTGCTCCGGGCTATCGAGCCTGGCGGAGTTTAACGTAGTAGCAGCCTTGTCGGCACGCTGGACCCAGATCACCCTGCAGCCTGATCATCTCGACTGGCTGCGCAATCTGCCGCGCGGCCCGCTACGCCTCGGAGAATTCCCCGGCCTGGAGTTCGTGCACGGCTCGCCCCGCGACGAAGACGAATATGTGCTGAACAACTCTACCGCCGGCGTCGACTTCCATCTCCCCGGCCACGCCGACCGCATCTTTTTTGGCCACACCCATCTGCAGGGTGGATTTCTCTACCGCGACGACAAGACACAACTGATTACACCGCAATATCCCGGTGGAGATGGCGTGGAACGCTGCCGGATCATGTTGACTGCGGGCGAACGCTATCTGATCAATCCGGGATCGGTGGGACAACCGCGGGATAATGACTGGCGCGCCGCCTTCGCGGTGTATGAAACCAACGGCGACGCTTCGGCCAACGTGACCTACTATCGCGTGCCCTACGACGTCGGGCAGGCCCAGTCAAGAATTCTGGCTGCCAATCTTCCGGAGCGTCTGGCCACGCGATTGAAGCTGGGCCGCTAACAAGAGCCGTAAATTCCAGCTTATTGTCATCTCGAGGCGCCTCACGGAGCGCCGAAAAGTTTTTCTGAGTGATTTTGAAGGGGCGTAGCTTCAGCTACGCCGTATCCTGTCCTGTATTTGTCATCCCGAGGCGGCTTTAGCCGCCGAGGGATCTGCTGTTCCGACTCTTGTCAGCCTCAATGCCCCAGCTGATAAATCCGCAGCATCTCCACCACGACCACGAAGATCCCAATCCCAAAATAGAGATTGCGCGCGACCTCGGTGCTGAGGGCAGCGGGCAGAGGCACGCCTCGCTGGCGGAAAACCAGCACCAGCGACCGTTCGCGCTCGGTAATGAAGTCGGCAATACGCCGGTGTAAGCCCGCAATCAGCAGGCCAAGAAGAAGTCGCGCAATTTCCAGTGGCATAGCAGAATCGTAGGCCGTGCCCCGCCACCGCTCAATAAGCCGAAAACCTTAAGCCGGAAGCTGGTCACACGGTACTGGGAAACCCGCGTTTTGTGCGTGCTAGAATCCAAGCAGGCTCTGTTGTCCGGATGAATTCCAATCTGCAAAACCTGATTGAGTTGCAACAGGTGGATGCGCGCATCGCCGCGGTCCGCGCCGAGGTTGCCGCTCTGCCCAAGGAAGTGGCGCGCATCGAAGCCAAACTGGCGGGCTCCAAAGCCGCGGTTGAGGCGGCGCAAACCGCCATCAAGGCTGACGAGGCCGCTCGCCGCAAGCATGAATCCGACATCAAGGACCAGCAGGAGAAGATCAGCAAGTATCGCGACCAGTCGCTGAAGGTCAAAACCAATCAGGAATACAAGGCGCTGCTGAGCGAGATTGAACACGCCGAATCCGAGATCCGCAAGCTGGAAGACAAGATTCTGGAGATCATGGTCGCGGCCGACACTCGCAAAGAAGGCTTGAAGCAGGCCGAGGCGACGCTGAAGGCCGACACCGCCGCCAACGAGAAAGAAAAAGAGCACGCCCGCCAGCAAACCGCCGAAGACGAGAAGCAGTTGGACGAACTCAACGCTCAGCGCAAGCAGCTACGCGCGGGAATCGCCGAAGAGACTCTGACCCACTATGACCGCGTGCTGAAGCTGCGCGGCTCGGTCATGGCTGCGGTGTATGACGATGAGAGCTGCTCGGCCTGCCGCGTTGTGCTGCGTCCGCAGGTGTTTCAAGACGTGATGAGCAACGAGCAGATCGTCACCTGCTTCTACTGCAATCGCATTTTGTACTACGTTCCCCCGCCCCCCAAGCCGGAAGACGAAGCCAAGACCGCCAAAGCCGCTGCCGCCACAAAACCTGCCAAAGAGGAGTCTGTCGAAGCGGAGGACGCGGCAACCCAGTAGACTCTCCGTGGGAACTAACTTTGCGTTTCCGCAGTGGAGTGCGAAGCGCAGAAAACGAGCGCCGCAGGCGCGGAAGAGCTTAGCCCAGCATGGAGCCGCAATCGGGGCCCCCGATTTGCGCCGCCGTTGCGCAAATTGGCGTGGTCAGGCGGAATGCTGGGTAAACTGGAAAATAAATGCCAGTCCCGTAGGGACGACACCGGTTCCCACCCAGAGTCACTTGCGTCAAATCAAGAAGCTCCTGAAAGTCAAACTTGACTAGCGGGGAAAGCACACTCTGCGCCGGCACCTAATGAGCGATGTATACTATACATCATGAGACGCACCCAACTCTATCTCGACGACGATCTATGGCAAGCGCTGCATGCCCGGGCGCGGGGCGAGCGGACCACCATCTCTGAGTTGGTGCGGCAGGCCGCCCGTGAGCGCTATCTCGGCAAGCTGGACGAGCGCCGGATGGCCATGCAGGCCATGGTCGGCATCCGGAAAGACCGTTCCGAGCTGCGCCATCCCGCCGAATACGTGCGCAGCCTGCGGCGCGGCAGCCGTACCCAGAGGCTGGGCAAAGCGTGATCGTCCTGGTGGACTCCGACGTCCTCATCGAAGTTACGCGCGGCCGGGATCAGCCCATCCTCGCGCGCTGGGACGAATTGAGCCAGTCGGAGGATGTGATCCTTTACTCCCCGGTGACCGCGGCGGAGCTTTGGGCCGGAGCGCGCCCGCGCGAGCATGAGGCGCTCAACCATCTGTTTCGCGCGCTGCTGTGTGCTCCCATCGACAGCGAAACCGGACGCCAGGCTGGCGAATATATGCGCCAATATCGCAAGAGCCACGCTGTGGAACTAGGCGATGCGTTGATTGCCGCCACCGCGGTCCTGCACCGCGCCCATCTGTGGACGCGCAATCGCAAGCATTACCCGATGAAAGAGTTGGTGTTCTATTAGCCAGTCACAGAATATTCCGGTCCTCACGGTCAATCACCGCGGTGCCGCCCGGCTGCGCGGCGGACATCTGTGGGTCTATCGCTCCGATCTTGTACCTCCGGCCGACGCTCCAGCCGGAGCATTGGTTTAGGTTCGCGATGAGCGCGGCCGCCGGCTGGGGTCGGCTCTCTACAGCAGCGCTTCGCAGATCGCCGATCCGCCTGCTGAGCAGCGAAGAAATCGCCGAGCGATGCTTGGCGCCAGCCTGCTGCGCCAGCGAATTGACAAGCGCAGTGCGAATTTCGGCAGCGCAACGGTCCGCGACACCGATTCCTTCCGCGTGATTTTCAGCGAGGCTGACCTGCTCCCCGGCCTCATCGTCGACAAGTACAACGACGTGCTCTCGATGCAGGCGCTCACCCAGGCTTTCGATCGCGACGACCTGCGGCAGATCGTGGTCGACTCGCTGGCCGAGCATTTTCCCGGAGCCAGCCTGTTAGAGCGCGTCGATCCGCACATCCGCGAACTCGAGCAACTTCCGGCACGCGAGTCGCAATTGTTGCAGGGCGAGCGGTCGAGCACCATCTTCACCCTGAACGGCGTGCAGTTTCACTTCGACGGACTGGGCGGCCAGAAGACCGGAGCCTTTCTCGACCAGCGGGAGAACTACGCGGCCGCCGCGCGTTATGCCCACGGTGACGCGCTCGATGTCTTCACTTACCAGGGCGGCTTCGCGCTGCATCTGGCGCGGGCGTGCCCCAGCGTCACCGCGGTCGACTCATCGCGTCCCGCGCTGGAAGTCGCCGAGCAGAACGAGCAACGCAATCGCGCCCACCATCGTGCGGCGAGATCGAGTGGATCGAAGCCAACGCCTTCGACCTGCTGAAGGACTACGCCGGCGCCGGCCGCCAGTACGACACCATCGTCCTGGACCCGCCCGCCTTCGCCAAGACCAAGCGCGCCGTGCCCACCGCGCTGCGCGGCTACAAGGAGCTGAACCTGCGCGCCTTGAAGATGCTTCGCCGCGGAGGCATCCTGGTCAGCTGCTCGTGCTCGTTCCACGTCAGCGAGACGGAGTTTCTTGACATGCTGGGTGCGGCCGCGGCCGACACCGGGCGGCGAATCCGCCTGCTGGAGAAGCGCGGCGCGGCACAGGACCATCCAGTCCTGCTGAATATGCCGGAGACGGCGTACCTGAAGTGCGTGATCTGCCAGGCACAGCCGTAACACGCCCCTCCCGACTCGCCCGGCGCGACCGCCCGCTCAGCTCTCCGATCCTTACTTTCCATCCTGTCGATTCTTGCTTTCCAGCCGGCTCCAGCTTCGTCTACTAACTCCACGCATCATAGTTAACCATATTTTTCAGCTACATACAGGGAATTTCCGAGCTAACAACCTGCTGGCTTGACGCCTAGAATACTTTACAAAACTTCACTCATATTTTATGATTCTTTTGCGCTAACAATTACGTCTAATGGTTAGCGAGCAAGAAAACAAGAGAAACGTGCTAGACCCACAACTCTTGAGCTTGGAAGGATTTGGAAACATTTTGAGCGGAGGAAAACGAACCATGACTGTGTTGACGCGTTGGGACCCTTACCGTGAATTGAGTGCTTTGCAGAATCGTATGAGCCGGCTGTTCGAAGAGCAGTACGGCAATCGTGAAGAGTCGCTCACCGCTGGAGCCTTTGTGCCCCCGGTCGACATTTACGAGGACGAGCACAGCGTTCAGTTGAAGCTGGAAGTTCCCGGCATCGACGAAAAGGACCTGGATGTCAAAGTCGAGAACAACGTTCTCAGCATCACCGGCGAGCGCAAGTTCGAGAAGGAAGAGAAGGAAGAAAACTTCCGCCGGGTGGAGCGCCGTTACGGCAGCTTTACTCGCTCTTTCACCCTGCCTAGCACGGTGAGCACCGAAGACATCAAGGCCGATTACGAGCACGGCGTGCTGAAAGTCCGGCTAGCCAAGCGGGCCGAAGCCAAGCCGAAGTCGATCAAGGTCAATGTCGGCGGCCAGCCAACGATTGAAGGCCAGAAGGTCGAGAGTCAGCCGCAGGCAGCCAGCAAGTCGCAAGTTGCCTGACGCAGGTTTCGCCCCTCGGGGTGAGATTCCCGGCGGGAGACGAACTGGGGAGTTCGAGGGAGGCGGGTTCGGATCTTGCCTCCCTTTTGTTTACCAAAAGGAATTCTCCGAGGGGCGAAAGCAGTGCATCGTGGCCAGTGGCGTTTGCCTGGCCGATCGAGAGGGGCTCAGGCCCAGCCCGAAAATTCGCGGTGTTTTTTGCGAGCCGCAACTCGTTCCCGCGAATCCAAACCACTGGCCACGATTCACTGAGAAGCAGTTGTCAGTTGCCGGTTATCAGTTGTCAGTATGATCTTAAGCCAGCGAGTCCCGGTGAAAAGTGAATAGGAATCAAGAAAAGAAAGAAGGCGAGCGCCGGATTCTAGAAGCAGCGCGAGAAGCCGGAGCTCCCATCCCCCCAGGGGAACTGGCGCGGGAAGAACCAGATTTCAGCATCCAGACGCCGGACGGCGTACTTGGAATTGAACTTTGCGAAGTTCTGCGTCCCGCCAGCACGAACCAAGGGATTGTCCCCCTCGAGGCGGAATCGTTCCATCGCAGCATAATGGTGGAGGCGCAAACAGCTTTCCAGAAAAGCAATGCTCTCCCGACGAAAATTAGTGTCTACTTTTCCAGAGCGAACGGAAAAAGACAGGACAAGCACAAACTGGTAAAGTCCCTCGTAGACTGCGTCGAGGAGAACCGCTCCCGGGCTAACCCGGCGATAGCTTTGAAAGGCAATGAACTGCCAGAGGGCTTCGACCACGTGCTAATTCAGGCGAAATCAGGCGAATGGTGGTGGGGCGAAGTCGGCGGAGTCACCGTGTCGGAGATACACAGAGAGATTGCCGCCCAGATTGCAGCCAAAGACGCACTCGTTCCACGATATCGTAAAAACTTGTCAGCAGGAACAAGAGCCGGCATATGGTTGCTCCTATTTACTCGCCCCACTGTCGCCCGCTCCGTTCCGATAACGTTCGGAATCGAAGAACGAAAATTTTGGTTTAGGTTTGATCGCGTGTTCTGGTTCGGTTGCTTGGAGAATGAGGTCGTAGAAATCCGACCGGCAGAATCCGACTGACCACTGACCACTGACCACTGGAGTAAGACATGGCAATACGTTGGGACAAATTAACCGTAAAAGCGCAGGAGGCCATGCAGCGGGCGAACGATCTCGCCGGCGAGAATGGCAATCCTGAGCTGCAGCCGGTTCACATACTGGCGGCGCTGCTGGAAGATCGGGAAGGCATTGTGGCTCCGCTGCTGGAGCGGGTGGGACTGCATGTGCCCGCGGTACAGGCCGAGGTCACACGCGAAATCGACAAGCTGCCGAAGGTGTCCGGCAGCGGCGCTACCCAGGCCCATCTTTCCGACGAAGTTTCCAAGCTGCTGGAGAACGCCTTCAAAGAGGCGTCGAATTTCAAGGACGAGTACGTTTCCACCGAGCACCTGCTGCTGGGGATGACGAAGTTGAAGCGCGATCCCGCACAGGAGATCCTGTCGCGGTCGGGCGCGACCTACGACAACATTCTGCGCGGGCTGACTTCGGTGCGCGGCAATCAGAAGGTGACCGACCAGAATCCCGAAGCGAAATATCAGGCGCTGGAGCGCTACGCGAAAGATCTGACCGAGCTGGCGCGGCAGGGCAAGCTCGATCCCGTGATTGGCCGAGACGAGGAAGTGCGTCGCGTAGTGCAGGTGCTGTCGCGCCGCACGAAGAATAATCCGGTGCTGATTGGCGAGCCCGGCGTCGGTAAGACCGCGATCGTGGAAGGTCTGGCGCAGCGCATCGTTTCCGGCGACGTTCCCGAGCAGTTGAAAAACAAGCGCGTGGTGTCGCTCGATTTGGGCGCGATGCTGGCAGGAGCGAAATATCGCGGTGAGTTTGAAGACCGCCTGAAAGCGGTGCTGAAAGAAATTGAGCAGTCGCAAGGGCAGATCGTTCTGTTCATCGACGAGCTACACACGCTAGTGGGAGCCGGAGCCGCCGAGGGCGCGATTGACGCCTCCAACATGTTGAAGCCGGCACTGGCCCGCGGCGAGTTGCGCGCAATTGGCGCCACCACGCTGAATGAATATCGCAAATACATCGAGAAAGATGCCGCGCTAGAGCGGCGCTTTCAGCCGGTATTCGTGGGCGAGCCGACAGTGGAAGATACCATCGCCATTTTGCGCGGGTTGCGCGAGAAGTATGAAGTTCATCACGGCGTCCGCATCAAAGATTCGGCTATTGTGGCGGCTGCCACGCTGTCGCACCGCTACATCACGGACCGCTTTCTGCCGGACAAGGCTATCGACCTGATTGACGAAGCCGCGGCCTCGCTGCGTATTCAGATTGACTCGATGCCGACGGAGATTGATCAGCTCGAACGCCGAGCCACACAGCTCGAAATCGAACGGCAGGCACTGAAGCGCGAAGACGACGCGAACTCGCGCGAGCGGCTGGCGGTGGTGGAAAAAGAGCTGGCCCACATCAAGGAAGAGTCCAATGCGCTGAAGGCGCGCTGGAAGCAGGAGAAGGAAGCCATCGCCAAGGTGCGCGAATTGAAGGAGCGCATCGAGCGGCTGAAGCTGGAAGAGGTGGAAGTCACGCGCAAGGGCGACTTCGACCGCGCCGGTCGAATCAAGTACGGCGAGATACCGCAGCTTGAGGCCGAGGTGACCAAGCTGAGCGCGGCCATGGACGGCAAGCAGTCGCGCATGCTGAAGGAAGAAGTCGACGAGGAAGACGTCGCCAAGATTGTCAGCAAGTGGACCGGCATTCCGGTTTCGAAGATGCTGGAAGGCGAAGTGAAGAAGCTGGTCACCATGGAAGACCGGTTGCGCGAGCGCGTGATTGGCCAGGATGAAGCCATCGAGCATGTGGCCAATGCGATCCGGCGTTCGCGCGCCGGGCTGAGCGATCCGAAGAAGCCGATTGGCTCATTCATCTTCTTGGGCCCGACCGGCGTGGGCAAGACCGAGCTGGCGCGGGCGCTGGCCGAGTTCCTGTTCGACGACGAACACGCCATGATTCGCATCGATATGTCGGAGTACATGGAGAAGCATTCGGTGTCGCGGCTGATTGGCGCGCCTCCGGGATATGTGGGCTACGACGAGGGCGGGCAATTAACCGAAGCCGTGCGCCGGCGTCCGTACTCGGTGGTGCTGTTCGACGAGATCGAGAAGGCGCATCCGGATGTGTTCAACATTTTTCTGCAGATCATGGACGATGGCCGCCTGACCGACGGCAAAGGCCGCGTGGTCGATTTCAAGAACACGATCCTGATCATGACTTCGAACATTGGATCGATGTATTTGCAGGACCTGCGGGACACCAAGCCGGAACAGATTGCCGAAGCGCATGCGCACGTGATGGAAGCGTTGCGGGCGCACTTCAAGCCCGAGTTCCTGAACCGGGTGGATGACATCATCATCTTCAATCCGCTGGGCAAGGAGCAGTTGACGAAGATTGTCGATCTGCGGCTGGAAGATCTGCGGAAGCTGCTGGCCGATCGCAAGATCTCGCTGGAGCTGACACCGGCGGCGAAGGAAATGGTCTTCACCGAAGGCTATGATCCGAATTACGGCGCGCGTCCGCTGAAGCGATCGATTCAGCGCCTGATACAGGATCCGCTGGCCATGAAGATTCTCGATGGCGAAATTCTGCACGGCGATCACGTGGTGGTCGATGTGGTCGAGAAGCAGCACAAGCTGATGTTCAAGGTGGCCAAGCGGGTAGGCGAGCCGGCAGCGGCAGTAAGTAATAAGCCGAGCCGGCATTCCCCTTGATTCGAATGCTCCGTTCTAGCCCAGGTATTGGGCGAGGACGGGGCATTTGAGGTTTGCGGCGGCCCGAATCTATCCCCGGGTTATTCGCTTCACCATCTCTTCGACCTCGGCCACTACCTCGTCGATGCTCTTGCGCGTGGTATCGATGACCACTGCATCGGGGGCCGGCGCCAGCGGCGATGCGGCGCGCGTGCGATCGCGTTGGTCTCGTGCGGCGATCTCCGCCTGGACGCGCTGCGCCTCTTCAGCGGACAGCGACCCATTTTGCAACGTCCGCCGTTCCGCCCGCACCCGGGCGTCGGCATCCAGAAAGACTTTCACTTCAGCGTTGGGAAACACGGCCGTGCCGATATCGCGCCCCTCCATCACCACGCCGCCATCAGCGCCCAGTTCGCGCTGTCGCGCCACCAGCACCTTCCGCACCTGCGGATGTATCGAGACTCGCGACGCAGCCGCGGTCACATCAGCCTCGCGAATTCGTTGCGAAACATCGCGCCCATCCAAACACACGCGATTGCCTTCGCCGCGCGGCTCCAGCTGCATCACAGAATCTTCCGCCAGCTGGCGCAAGGCCTCGGCGTCGTCGAGCGAGACCTGCTGTTCCATCGCCTTCAGCGCCAGCGCCCGATACATGGCACCGCTCTCCAGGTTGGTATAGCCCAGCTTTTTCGCCAGGCGAGCGGCAATAGTGCTCTTGCCCGATCCCGCCGGCCCATCGATGGCGATCACCAACTTGCGCGGCGAACTCATTTCTTGCGGGTGTCCTGCTGGGAACGATCAGGCTTGCGGGCGGTTTTCGATTTCAGCGGACGCCGCTCGACCAGCGGCAGGCCGGGGCGCGGCGGAAGGGCTTCGAATTTCGGCCGCGATTTCCGCTCTCGCACCACCAGCGGTTGCTGCGCTTGTAGCGATGTTACCTGCAACATCACCCGTCCACCGACATGCACGAAGCTCAACTCACGGGCCGCCTGCAGCGCGTTGATGGCCTCGCGCACGCGCGCCCGGCCGATCAGGTTAGAGAAGAATTGCTCAACTTCTTCCTGCTGCGCCGCCAGCACACAGTCAAGATATTTCGAAACTAACGCGGTCAGCGCCTCGGCCACCGACACATGCATGCCTTCCTTCACGGCGTCAGGCGACCAGCGGAAGAGCACATCCCAGAAGACGCCCTCATCCTGTTTGTAATCGACGCGCGTAATGCGCAGCTTGGCCCACAACTCGTCCAGCGCGCGATCCAGCGCTGCCTCCGAAATATCACCGCCCAACAACTCGCGCAGCCGGTTCTTGGAGATAGGGCCTTCCTTCTGGATGATGAGAAAGGTATCCACGGCAAGCGGAGAGTACTCTGACCGCGCGGCCGCTTTCGGCGCCTGGCGCGGGTTGCGGTCGCCAACCAATCCGTAGAAATAAGGGAAGGCCGAGGCCGACACGATGAAATTGTTATCCGTGAAAACGTTGGCCTCGTAAGCTGCCTTCTCGCGCAGCAGGCGGACCATCAACTCCTTGGCTTCGCGAGCACTGGGATTGGCAAACGCCATCTGCGCGGTCGGCAGCTTTTCATCGCTGCCGGCGTACGCGCCGACGAACGTGGGTAGCAGCGCTGGAGGCCGTTGCGGATAGAGCAGGCAGAATCCCACCGAGTCGATGAACTCGCGCGCCTCGTCCAGCGTGCGAACCGGCCGCCCGTTCAAGCGCCACTTTTCCCGGCGCAGTTCCTGGAGTTGCTGTTCAAACATAGAAAAGGCAGCTATCAGCCGTCAGCTTTCAGCCATCAGCCAAAACAACTTTGCGAACTGCGGAATCCACGTCGATAAGACGCCTCTGCTCGGCAACCGCCAGGCAGTCGTGAATAGCTGACGGCTCAAAGCTGATAGCTGACGGCTTCTTTTTCAGATTCTTTTGAACGCCCGCTGAATATCTTTTACAGAATACCGCAGAACTACCGGGCGCCCATGCGGACAGCTCATGGGGCAATCGGTTTTGGCCAGCTCGCTCAGCAGCCACTCCATTTTGTTCTGCTCCAGCGGCATGTTGACCTTGATGGCGGCATGGCAGGCGATGCTGGCGGCGATGTTGGTGCGGATGCGGTCCAGGTTCAGCGACTGCTCTTCGCGTTCGAACTGCTCCAGGATTTCGTGCAGCAGATGCTCGACGTCGCCCGGCGTGACTCCGGCAGCTGTGGTCTTCACCGCGATGGTGCGCGAACCGAAGGGTTCCACCTCGAAGCCGTTGCGATTCAGTTCGTCGGAAATCTCGGCAAAGACCGCCATCTGTCCCGGCGTCAATTCGACGATCAGCGGCATCAGCAGTTGCTGTTTTTCCGGCGCCTCTGCCAGCCGCTGCTTCGAGATCTTCTCGAACAAGATGCGCTCGTGCGCCACATGCTGATCGATGATCCACAGCCCTTGCGGATTGATCGCCAGGATGAACGAGTCGCGAATCTGGCCCACCGGCTTAAGGCTGGCCAGCGACTCCAGCCCGACTGGCGCGTCCTCGTCGGCGACTTCGGGCGAGCAACCGTTTCCGCCGGGGGCGAGAGTTGCCGCCGCCGGACCTCCGAAGGTCTGGGGTCCGAACCGCGCCACCGGAATTGCAGCGTTGCCTTCGACGGCAAATCCTCCGCCTTCGAATTGCAGCGAGGCCGTGAACGGCGGGAGTTCCCGAGCGCGCAGCGCGAAGTCCGCGTCGGCTTCGGTCACCTGCAGGTCGCTGTTGGCGAAGTCGCGAGCTCCCGGCGTTAGCGAAGGTGATGCGGTTGGCTCGGCGTGGATCTCGGTCATGAACGCCGGCACCGGACGCGACTTCATCAGCACCGCGCGCACCGAGTCGCGAATGAAGTCGTGCAGAATCGACGACTGCCGGAATCGCACCTCGGTCTTCGATGGATGCACGTTGACATCGACTTCGGTGAACGGCATGTCGAGGAAAAGCAGCACCACCGGGTAAACCGTGGGCGGAATGATGTTGCGATAGGCCTCGGTAAGCGCGTGCTGCACCAGTCGATCGCGAATCAGCCGGCCATTCACGAAGATGAAGATCGAGTTGCGATTCAGCTTCTGGATCTCGGGCCGCGAGACGAAGCCATGCAGTTTGATCTCGCCTTTCACCGGCTCCTCGGGTTCTTCCAGCTCGCTGCGGCGCCACGGCGGAGGCTGCGGCAGGCCCACTCGTTCCAGCGGCAGCAGCGCACTCAGGGGAATGAGTTGGTCGAGCGTCTCCTTGCCGAACACCTGGTAGATACGTTCCGAGTGCCCGGCAACCGGCGGCGCCACCAGCATGGCATTCGTCGCTGAGTGCAGTTCCCAATGCATTTCGGGATGGGCCAGGGCGTAGTGCGTTACCAGCGACGCGATGTGAGAAAGTTCGGTCGACTCCGCCTTCAGGAATTTTCGGCGCGCGGGGATGTTGAAGAACAAATCGCGAATCGTGATGCAAGTGCCCAGCGGCAGCCCGGCTTCTTCGACGGTGAGCAGCTTGCCGCCGGCGATCTCGATCACGGTTCCGGCGGATTCTTCCGCGGTGCGAGTCTCCAAGCGCAACCGGCTCACGGATGCGATCGAGGGCAGCGCTTCTCCGCGAAAGCCGAGGGTCGCGATGTTTAACAGGTCATCCGTGTTGCGGATCTTCGAGGTGGCGTGGCGTTCGAAGGCCAGCATGGCATCGTCGCGCACCATGCCGCAGCCGTCGTCGGTTACCTGGATCAGCTTCTTTCCGCCTGCTTCGATGTTGACTCGAATGCGGTGGGCCCCAGCATCCAGCGAGTTTTCCAGCAACTCCTTCACGACCGAGGCAGGCCGCTCCACCACTTCGCCGGCGGCGATCTTGTTGGCTACATTTTCGGAGAGAACGTGGATGCGCCCCATGCATCAAGAGTAATTCACCACAGAGGCACAGGGACACAGAGAAAAGCCCTCGAGGGTTGAGTTTCAGATTTCCAGTGAAGTTATTTCAACCACTGTCATCCCGACCGGAACGAAGCGAAGCGGAGGGATCTGCGGTTTCTTTCAGAGCCAAAACTTCCTTCTCCGGCTCCTGATCCCCGCCTTACTGCCGGGGCGCGTAATATCCCTTCCTGGCGCGCACGTGGTACTTCTTGTTGTCGGCGAGGATCTCGATCTTGCGGTACTTGCCGTTGGCTACAAAGTCTGCCGGCTTGTACGAGATGGCGTACTGGCTGCGGAGCTCGTCGGAAATCTCCGAGAACGCATTCGACACGTCCTCAATCTTGAAGGGAAAGAATGCTTTGCCGCCGGTCTCTTCCGCGAAGTGTTCCAGCACCTTGTCGCCGCGCAGCTTGAGCCCGCTGGTGTTGGTGGAGATAGCGTAGATGATGACTTCAGCGCGTTGCGCCATCTCGACTGCCTCTTCGCGCGACACCCGGCTCTGGTTATCCTCGCCATCGCTCAGCAGAATAATGGCGCGCCGGGTGGCGATGACGCCCTTGTCGGCCTGCATCAGCTTGTCGCGACAGGCGAAGTAGATAGCGTCGTACATGGCGGTGCCGCCGCCGGCCCGCAGCATGCGCACGCCCTTGGAGAGTGCCTCAGCGTCGTCGCTGAAGTCCTGCGTCACCTCGGGCGTGGTATCGAAGCCGATGACGAACGCCTTGTCGAATCTCGGCCGGATAATCTGGTTCAAGAACTCAATCGCCGCTTCCTGCTCGAACTTGAAGCGGTCGCGCACCGAATTGCTGGCGTCGATCAGCAGCCCCACCCGCAGGGGCAGGTTGGTCTGCCGGTTGAACGATTCAATGCTCAGCGCCGGCTTGCTGTCGTCGAACACGCGAAAATCGTTCTGGGTCAAGTCCTTCACGAAGTGCTCGCGCTTGTCGGTGACGGTGAAAACCACATTCACCTCGTCGACGCGCTTACGAATGACGGTGAGCGTGTCGTCAACCCCGTCGCCAGCCGCTCCGCCAGGAGCTACACTGGCCGGCGCCGATCCCACGCCGAACTGGGCTTGCCCGGTGGCATTGTTGGTTTCGCCCTTGCCTGCCTGCGATGACGTCGAACCGCTATTGCTCGAGGCGTCGCTCTTGGTGGCTGGCGCAGCCGAGGTTTGCGCCGGAGCGCTGGCCTGTCCCGTCCCAGTTGAGGGGGCCGGAGCCGGCGGAGTAGGAGGCGGAGGAGGATACTTCGTCGCCGAAGGCGCGGTGGGAAGTGCCTGTTGTGGTGAGTCTTGGGCGACGAGCCCCCAAGGTAACGCCGCCATCAAAACCAGGATCAACCAGTAATTCATGTGAATCTTCATTATAGCTGCTGGCCAGCTTCACCACTTGGACCTAGTCTGGCCGGGAAGGTAAGCGGGATCCAGCAAAATCCGCCTGTCTTTGGCCGAGGCTAAAGCCTCTAGTTAGGATGCCAACTTTCACGGGCCTGAAGGCCCGTGCTTCCACCCCTCACGGCTGAAAGGGCTGTGCTTCTACCCAAAGGCTCCGCGCACGCTTTGTGAATCTGCTCAGGGCAGGCCGCGAAGATCTGCACTGCCGCACAGTCACACCCCTACCCGGCGTAGCGCAGCCAGCGGCGCAACTCGGCCAGAGTTGGACGCTTGCCGTACATCAGAATTCCCACCCGGTAGATGCGCGACGAGAGCGCGAGCAGTCCGTAGATGGTAGCCAGCATCAGCCCGACACACAGCGCCAGTTGCCAAAGCGGCGGTTGCTCAATCATCACCCGAACCAGCATCAGGATGGGCGCGAAGAACGGAACCAGCGAGAGCCAGAACGACAGCGGCGAGTTGGGATGCTGCAGCACCGGATTCATCAGGAAGACGGCCAGAATGATGGGGATCATGGCCGGCCACTGCATCTGCTGCGCTTCCTGATCGGTAGTCACCATCGACCCGATAGCGGCGTACATGGAACTGTAGAGCAGATAGCCGAGCAGGAAGAAGATGGCGAACGCGACCATACCCGCAACTGGAATGTGAACTTCGCCTAGAAATGATTTAGCCGCGATCAGTCCGGGAACCGAGAACAACACCGCGCAGGTCACCCAAATCAGAATCTGGGTCAGGCCGACGGCGCCGACGCCCAGAATTTTTCCCGCCAGCAGCTCCTTCGCCGTAACCGAAGACAGCAGCACCTCCAGAATGCGCGTGCTTTTTTCTTCGATGACCGAGCGCATCACCGAGATGCCGTAGATCAGCACGACCACATAGAGCAGCATGACCATGCCAAACGCAGTTACAAATACGGTGGTTCCGCTGGCGCCCTCCTTGCCTTTTTCCATCCGCACCGTCTTCAAGTCGATCGGGGTGAGCAGCGATTCGACCTCGGCTCCGCTCATGCCTTTCTGCGGCCAGATGTTGCTTGGTGATGGCGGTTCTGACCGCGTTGCGCAATTCGACCGACTGGCCGAAGTCGGCCGCTTCCTTGGTGCTGTAGGTGACACTGTGTTTGGCCAGGGCGTCATCGGTCAGCCAGAGGAAGCCGGTGATTTTGCCGTCGCTCACCTGTTGCCGCAGCAAGTCCCGCTCGGCTTCGGTAGGCGTGGTGTCCACCTGGATGACATAGGTCGCCGGGGCCAGCAGCCTCTCGTCCGGAGTGGTGGTGCTCTGCGGCTTCGAGCTGCCCAGTTCCTGCATCACGGCCGTGGCGATCTGGGGATTGTTGACCACCAGCACCAGGCGCCGCACCCCGCCGGTATTCATCTCCGCCAGCTTCGCTGGGATGAGCACGCTGCCCGCCATGAACGCCGGCATCAGCAGGGTAAAGATCACGAACGAGCGCGAGCGGACGCGTTCCAGGTATTCGCGCTGCAGCAGCGTCCACACGTTATGCATGTTTGCCCACCTGGTCGATGAAGATTTCCTCCAGCGAAGGCTCGACCAGCTCAAAGCGGCTGATGCGAGCGCGGTCCGAGGCCAGGCGCAACAGTTGCTGGCTGTCGGCGCCCGGCTTCAATCGCACTTCCACGTAGTTGCCATAGTTGTTGAACGACTCGACCAGCTCGCAGCCGTCCAGTTGCGGATCGCCCTCATATTGCATCTGCACATGGTTCTTGCCGTAGCTGGCCTTGATCTTCTTGCAAGATCGCCTTCCAGCACCGCACGGCCGTGATCGATCAGGCAGATCGAGTCGCACAGCCGCTCCACCTGGTCCATGCGATGGGTGGAGAACAGGATGGTCTTGCCGGACTTCTTCAGCTCGATCAGCACATCCTTCAACATGACGGCGTTGGCGGGATCGAGCCCGGCGAACGGTTCGTCCATGATGACCAGATCGGGATCGTGCAGCAGGGCGGCGATGAATTGAATCTTCTGCTGCATGCCCTTGGACAGCTCTTCCACTTTCTTCTGCGTCCATTCGCGGAGTTGTAGCCGCTCGCACCATAGCAGCGAGCGCTTCGCGCTTCGTCCTCGGAAAGATTATGCAGGCGGCCGAGGAATACCAGGTGATCGAGCACCTTCATGCGCTTGTACAGGCCGCGCTCTTCCGGCAGGTAGCCGACGCGATGCAACTGCTGGCGATGAAACTTTTCGCCGAACAGCCAGACTTCGCCCTCATCGGGCATGGTGATGCCGATCATCATGCGGATGGTCGAAGTCTTGCCGGCGCCGTTGGGGCCCAGCAGCCCGTAGACGCTGCCTTGGCGAATGTTGAAGGAAAGGCTGTCGACCGCTACGAAGTGGTCGTAGGTCTTGCGGATTCCACGCAGTTCTACGGCATTGGCCATGTATCTCATACGCCGATACAAACAGTTAGACTGTCGGGCAATATTCTTCGCCACTATACTGGTCGGCGCTCTCCTCTGTCGAGATCACCGCGGCTGGTCACCGACGGTGCCTTCCGAACGGGGTTTTGGCGAGCATAACCTTGATATTTCGGCTACAATCCCATGCTCGGGGGAATGGCACAAGCCCTCCCCAGCGCTTATGCGGGCCATCCACAAACGATTTAGTGTCGTCGCCGGCTTCGTCGTCCTGCTGATCGTCTTAGCCGTCAACACGCTGATCACCCGACGCCAGCTTGGGACGCAAGTCGAAGAGCATGAGTGGGTAGTACATACCGAGCAGGTGGTGCTCGAAGTCAGGCAGATCGAGGCGCTCCTGAGAGACGCTGAAACCGGGCAGCGCGGCTTCCTCTACACCGGCGATGCAAAATATCTGGCGCCTTACGACCTGGCCGCCGGTCAGGTTGACTCCCACATTCAGAAGCTGGCGGAGTTGACTACCGATAATCCCAGTCAACAACCGCGCATTGCCTTACTGCGCAAACTGGCTCACGACAAGCTGAACGAACTTGGCTTGACCATCACACTGTACCGCTCGGGTCAAGCGGAAGAAGCCCGGAGGGTAGTGCTCTCGAACGCTGGCTTGTCCATGATGGAAGACATCCAGGCCGTGGTTAACCAAATGGTAGAGGCGGAGACTTCTCTGCTGGCGGAGCGCAGCGAGGCCTACCGGAAAAGCGTACGGGACACCGTCATCTCCATTTACCTGACCAGTATTGTTGCCGTGGTCGGACTGCTGCTGCTCGCCTACTACATATTGCACGAGATGGATCTCCGCGAGCGCCACGCCGCCCAGATGCGGGAACGCGAGCAGTGGTTCAGGGTCACCCTGACCAGCGTGGGCGATGGAGTGGTGGCTACTGATGACCAGGGATATGTGACCTTTCTGAATCCCGTGGCTGAGGGGCTGATTGGGGCGACCCTGGCGGAGTTGCGGGGTCAGCCCATCCAGCAGGCCTTTCCCATCTTCAACGAATACACCCGTCAACCGATTGAAAATCCGGTTCGAAAAGTCATGGAATCAGGTCGCATCATCGGTCTCGCCAACCACACTGTGCTGCGCAAGCGGGATGGAACCTTGATTCCGATCGAGGACAGCGCGGCGCCCATTCGCGACGATCAAGACCGGTTGGTGGGGGTTGTCCTGGTGTTCCGCGACGCAACCCATGATCGCAAGTCCCAAGAGGTTCTACGCAAGACCGAAAAGCTGGCCGCTGCCGCCCGCCTGGCCGCTACCGTGGCTCACGAAATCAACAATCCGCTGGAAGCCGTGGGCAACTTGATCTACCTGGCGAAAGCGACAGCCGGCCTGCCTGAGGTCGCCACCCGACACCTGACGATCGCTGAGAGCGAACTGGAGCGAGTCTCCCACATCACCCGCCAGACGCTGGGTTTTTATCACGAATCCAATGCTCCTGACCGGGTGGAAGTGCCGGCACTGGTCGAGTCTGTACTGAAACTCTATGCCAATAAACTCAGAAGCAAGAATATTGTCGTAGAGTGCGATCTGGGCGAGTGCCCTCCCATCCAGGGTTGGCCGGGGGAACTGAAACAACTTATCTCCAACCTGGTTTCCAATGCCGCCGACGCGGTGAGCGCGAACGGAACTCTGAACGTCAAGTTGTCGTGTGTGGAAAATCCCGATGGCAATCACGTTCAGCTCATCATTGCAGATGATGGCCACGGGATTGCGGCCGAACACATGAGCCGAATCTTCGAGCCGTTCTTCACCACCAAGAAAGATGTCGGCACCGGCCTGGGCTTGTGGGTCGCCCGGGAAATTGCGGAGCGGCATGGCGGTACCATTGAGGTTGAGTCGCGCACCGATCCTGTCTCCCATGGCACAGTGTTTACCGTCTTGTTGGCATGCAGCGCCCATCTTCAGAGCCATGCTGCTGAAATGGCGTGACGTATCGCAGAAGAAAGAGCTGGGATACAGGACGTAGCCGCTTGCCGTCGTGGGATAATCGCAAACATAGGTGAGTTGATGAAGCGAGTGGTTCACGCTGCCTGCCCGCACGATTGTCCCGACGGCTGCGCGGTGCTCATCACCGTCGATGATGGACGGGCAACCAAGATCGAAGGCGATCCCCAGCATCCCATCACCCGCGGATTCCTGTGCGGCAAAGTTGCGAAGTATCTTGATCGGGTTTATTCGCCCGACCGCGTGCTCTATCCCATGCGGCGCGTGACAGCGAAAGGAACCCACGGCGAGGGTGCATTGCGGCGCATCACCTGGGACGAAGCCTTCGACGAGATCTGCACGCGCCTGAAAACGATCAGCGCGGAGTTTGGACCGGAAGCGGTTCTGCCCTTCTCCTACGGCGGCAACATCGCCGTGCTTAACGGCGCGTCGATGGACATGCGCTTCTTCCATCGCCTGGGCGCCTCGCAACTGCACCGCAGTATCTGCTCGCAGGCGGGCGGTGACGCCATCGTCTCCATCTACGGACGCAAGATCGGCACCGAACCGGAGCAGTTCCGCCAGTCCCGCTACATCATCGCCTGGGGCGCCAACATCCACGGCAACAACATTCATTTGTGGCCGTTCATCGAGGAAGCACGCCGGGCCGGCGCGAAACTGGTAGTCATCGATCCCTATCGCACCCGCACCGCGCGCGTAGCCGACTGGCATATCCCGATCAATCCTGGCACCGATGTCGCGCTGGCCATGGGATTGATGCACATCATCGTGCGTGAAGGCTGGCATGACGCCGACTACCTCGCGCGGTACGCTGAGGGTTTCGACGAGTTGGAGAAGCGTCTGCCGGAGTACACACCCGAGCGCGTTGCCCAGTGGACGGGCATCGCCAAGGACGACATCGAGCGCCTGGCGCGCGAATACGCCACCACGCGGCCAGCAGCAATCCGGCTGAACTACGGGATCCAGCGCGCGCAAAATGGTGGAGCAGCGGTGCGCGCCGTCTGTATGTTGCCCATCCTGATCGGATCGTGGAAGGAAATCGGCGGCGGACTGCAGCTGTCCACCAGCGGCGGCTTCCAGCTCGACCGTGCCGCTATGGAGCGGCGGGATCTGATGCTGAAGAGTCCGCTGGGACATCCGCCGCGCACCATCAACATGGTGCAGTTGGGACGAGCTCTCACCGAACTCAACGATCCTCCCGTCAAAGCGCTGGTGGTGTACAACAGCAATCCCGCCGCAGTTTGTCCGGAACAGCAGTTGGTGACGCGCGGCTTGCGGCGCGACGATCTGTTCACGGTGGTCCACGAGCAGTTCTTCACCGACACCACCGACTACGCCGACATCGTGCTTCCCGCAACCACGTTCTTCGAGCACAAGGACCTGGTGCAGGCCTACGGACACTATTACTTGCAGGTGTCGCATCAGGCGATCGAGGCGCTCGGGGAGTGCAAGTCCAATGTGGATTTCTTTCGCGAGCTGGCGCTGCGCATGGGCTTCGACGACGAATGTTTCCGCCAGCCGGTCGACGCCATGATCGACGCCGCCCTGGCCGCGGGCGTGCCGCAGCTGGCGGGCATCACCCGCGAACGTCTGGAGAACGATCCGCATGTGCGGTTGAATTTGAATGGGGGCCACAACGATTTACCGCGGGTGCTGGACAGCACGGTATCGGTGGAAGGGTACGGCTTTAGCCGTGCCGAAGACCGCTCTGTTGATTCGGGCTTTAGCCCTGGTGCACCCTGGCTACCGTTTGCCAATGGATTTCCCACGCCCACCGGGAAGGCGCGAATCTATGACGGAGAGTTGATCGCCCACGGAATGGATCCGGTGGCCTCGTTCATTCCACCGGAAGAGTCGCGGCACCAGGCTGCAGCCCAGCGCTATCCTCTGGAGTTACTGGCGCGGAAAGCGGACAACTTCCTGAACTCTACCTTCGTCAATCATCCCAGCCATCAGAAAATGGAACGGCAGCAGAAGGATCTGGAAATCTCTGCAGACGATGCGAAACCTCGAGGCATCGCCGATGGCGACCGGGTTCGGATCTTCAACGATCGCGGCGAGATTTTTCTGCGCGCGCGGGTCGATGGATCGGTACGGCCGGGTGTGGTCGGCGCCAAACTGGGCTGGGCCAAACTGTCGGAGGGCGGCTTCAACATCAACCTGCTCACCTCCGACCGGCTTACCGATCTGGGTGGTGGTGCTACGTTCTATTCCACTCTGGTGGAAGTGGAACGCGCCGACGCAACTTCCAGCGCCTCCGAGGGTTAGCGTAGCCATCAACGATCCATATCGGGCTGGCTTAGGTTTCCGAACCGGAGCACCCGTACCGTATAATTGCGCTTTCATTAAACCCTGGTACTGAGGTCTACGTCATTTCTTGCCACCGTCAGGGAAGACCCGCGCGGCTATGGGTTCGCGGGACACGTTACTGCGCCACGGCGATCAGCTTTCTCCTCGCATTCTTATTCCTCGCCGCGACCTGTATCGCGCAACAGGACGTGGTGGAAAGTATTCAGATCCATGGCAACCGCAGAATTCCGGCGGAAACCATCCGCGCCCGCATGTTTACCAAGCCGGGCGATGTGTATGACCAGGCAGGCCTGGAACGCGACTTCAACTCCCTGTGGAATACCGGCTACTTCGACGATCTGCGCATCGAGCGTGAACAATCACCCAAGGGCTGGATCATTCACGTTTACGTCAAGGAAAAGCCCACCATCCGCGAGATCAAGTATGTCGGCTTGAGTTCGGTTTCGCAGAGCGACGTGCTCGACAAGTTCAAGGAACAAAAGGTCGGACTTACCCAGGAGAGCCAGTACGATCCCACCAAGGTGAAGCACGCCGAAGTGGTGATCAAGCAGTTGCTGGCCGCCCACGGCCGCCAGTTTGCCACCGTGCAATCGGAAGTGCGGCCCATTCCTCCCGCCGCCGTAGCCTTGACCTTCGTGGTGAAGGAAGGTCCCAAGGTCAAAGTAGGCAAGATCAAGTTCGAGGGCAACAAGGCCATCAAGAGTCGCGATTTGCAAAGCGCGATGAAGAACCTGAAGCCGATCGGCATTCCTCACTCGATCTTCCTGGAGAATCTGTTCTCGCGCACCTACGATTCCACCAAGCTCTCGGAAGACGCCGAGCGGGTACGTTACTTCTATCAGACCAAGGGCTACTTTAAGGCGCTGGTGGGCGATCCCAAGACGCAGATCCACGACACCAGCGGCGTCAAATGGTATTTCCCCTTCAAGTCGTCTCCGGGCAAGGCGGTGGACATCACCATGCCGGTGGAAGAGGGCCAGCGCTATCGTCTGAAAGAGATCACCTTCACCGGCAACAAAGCGGTCAAGAATGCCCAGGCGCTGCGTAGCCTGTTCAAGATCAAGGACGGCGACGTGTTCGACACCGAGGCCATCCGTAAAGGTCTGGAAGCCTTGCGCAAGGCCTATGCCGCGTTGGGCTACATCAACTTCACGCCGGTACCCAATACCGAGGCCGACGACGAGAAGCGAACCATCAGCCTGCGTATCGACTTGGACGAGGGCAAGCAGTTCTACGTCCGGCGTATTGAGTTTCAGGGGAACACCACCACCCGCGACAAAGTCATTCGCCGCGAGCTGGCGCTGGAAGAAGGCAACGTCTACAACGGCAACTTGTGGGAACTCAGCTTGCTGCGCTTGAATCAGCTGCAGTACTTCGACGTGCTCAAGCCGGAACAGGATTCCGAGATCAAGCAGAACGTGCAGGATGGCACGGTCGACATCACCCTGAAGGTCAAGGAGAAGGGCAAGAACAGCATCGGCCTGACCGGCGGTGTCAGCGGCCTGGAAGGCGCCTTCATCGGCATCAACTATACGACCAACAACCTGTTCGGCAAGGGCGAGAGCCTGACCCTGCAATTCCAGATCGGGCAGTACCAGCGCAATGAGACGCTGTCGTTTACCCAGCCTTATCTGTTCGATAAGCCGCTACAGTTTGGCTGGTCGGTTTACCACAACAGCTACAACTACAACCAGGCGGCTCTGACTTCGATCCAGCTCAATCAGCAAGTCAACCTGCCCGCCAGCTACCAGGCGCTGCTGCAGAATTTCACCCAGACCAGCACCGGATTCACTTCGTCGCTTGAGCTATCCCGATCAAGCGCTCGTTCAAGCGCGTGGGCATGACCTATTCGTTCGACGATTCGTCCGTACAGACCTTCAGCGCGGCCTCAACCGATTACTTCGAGACTTTGGCTTTCCGCGGCATTTCCGGGCCCAACGCGCTGAACGGAATTATCACCAGCAAGGTCGTACCGAACTTTTCCTACAATCGAATCGACAATCCGCAGCGCCCGCATTCCGGCCAGAGCCTGTACTTCGCCACCGAATTCGCCGGACTCGGTGGCAACGTGAAATACGTGAAGCCGGTGGCCGAATACAAACGATTCATGCCGGTCAACAAGGGCCGCAACACCCTTGGCTTCCGCGTACTGGGCTCGTGGATCACGGGATATGGCGGACAGGTGGCTCCTCCGTTCGATCGCTTCTACATGGGCGGCGACACCGACATCCGCGGTTTCGATGTCCGCGCTATCTCGCCGGTCGCCTTCTTCCCCACCGCGGTTAGCATTCCGCTGCAGAACCCTGACGGAAGCAACGTTCCGCTGAATCCGGCGAACCCGCGGCAGGGAGTTTACAGCATCACCATTCCGGTGGAGCAGATCATCTTCCCCGGCGGCGACACCAACATCGTCACCAATCTCGAGTACCGGGTGCCGATCATCGGACCGGTTACGATCGCTCCCTTCGTCGATACCGGATGGGACTTCATCTCCGAGCCGTCGCAACTGCGTATTGCCGGACCAGAGGTGACCTCGTTGCAGACCACGGTCTTCGGTTGTCCCACAATCACCGCCAGCTTCACTTGCGCCGGCGGCACTTTGCTGCCGTTCAATCCGGTGCTCAATGCGGTTTCCGGCACCAACTACCAGACGCGCATGTCTACCGGCCTCGAGTTGCAGGTCATCATGCCGGTGGTCAACGCTCCTTTCCGTGTCTATTGGGCCTACAACCCGCTGCGCATCAACGAAGTAGTAAGTTCGCCCAATCCCATCTCCCGATCCATGTTCCCGGTGGGCGCGGCGGGAGATTACACCTACGCCCAGGCCGTCTCCATCTACCAGCCTAAGTACTACCTGTCGGAGCCGCTCAAAACCTTCCGCTTCACCGTGGCCACGACGTTCTAGGAGAGCATGCACGTGAGAGGCATTTTGGCAGCAGCGGCGCTCGGCTTTATCGTCAGTGCCGGGATGATGGCGCAGAATCCGCAAGCCGCGCCTGCCCCCACTCCGCAGCAGCAAATGATGGGATACTTTGGCGGCGATTGGAAGCTGTCAGGCACGGCGAAGATCAGCCCCAGCGGGCCAGCCACGCCCTTCACCGCAACCGAACATGGCGAGTGGGTGCCGGGTAACTATTTCCTGGAAACTCACACCGTAATGCACGGGCCCATGGGCGATGTCCACAGCACCCGGGTGATGGAATACAACCCGCAGGATAAGGCTTACAGCTACAACGTCTACAACAGCCTGGGCGAACACATTGTGGCGCTGGGTAACGTGCAGGGCGACACCTGGGTCTGGGACTCGGAAGAGAAGTTGAACGGCGTAGTGGTGAAAGGGCGTTACACTGTGACTCTCACTTCTCCCGCTGCCTACAACTTCAAGTCCGAGGTAGCCAAACCCGGCGGCGGATGGGCCACCGTCATGGAAGGCAAGGCCACGCGGGTGCAATAAGGCCGCGAACAGGTTTTGGAAAAAGTAATACGGCGGCGACCAATCGGTAGTGGGTCAGCTTGAATAAGGATGCGTGCTTTTCGCGCGCAGGCGCGAATCAGCACGCCCAGATCCCTCGCTACGCAACCGAAGCTCGCTTGATCTCATAACGAGGTTGGCCCCAAACCGGGTAGTCTGTTTTTTTGCGAAAGGCAGAGGACCCAGAAGGAGCCAACCATGTGGATTATAGGTTGTGATTTTCATTCTGGGTTTCAGCAGTTAGCGATCTTTGACAGTCAGAGCGGAGAGATCGAGGAGAAGAAGCTGCTCCATCCCGGCGAGGCCATAGAGTTTTATCGTGGCCTGCAGGGAGAAGTGCTGGTGGGGATGGAGTCGGGCTGTCCCTGTCAGTGGTTCCGGCGGTTGTTAGAGGAGTGCGGCCACCAGCTGTGGATGGGCGATGCGGGGCGCATTCGAGCGGCCGAAACCCGGCAGCAGAAGACGGACCGGCGGGATGCGGAGCTGATCCTGAGGCTGCTGCTGGAGGGGCGGTTTCCGCGCATTTGGGTGCCGACGGAGGCGGAGCGCGACTTGCGGCAGTTGCTGCTGGACCGGCATCATCGCATGCGGCTGCGGACCAAGGTGAAGAACCAGCTGCAGGCGCTGGCGCTGAACCAGGGAGTGCAGAAGGGGCGGCGGCTGTGGTCGCTGGAAGGCAGGCAGCAGCTGCAGGCATTGCCCATGCTGGAGCACGCGGGACGGCGGCGCGATCAGTTGCTGAAGTCGTTAACTGAGCTGGACGCGCAGATTCTGGCCCTGGACGTGGTGGTGCGGCGGGAAGCCGAGGGGCGGGCAGAGGCGCGGCGGCTGATGACTCATCCTGGCGTGGGACCGCAGACGGCGCTGGGCATGGTGCTGACCGTGGGCGAGGTGAATCGCTTCGCCACGAGCAAGCAGGTGGCCAGCTATCTGGGGCTGACCCCACGCGAGCACAGCTCGGGCGGCAAGCAGCGGCTGGGACACATCAGCAAACAGGGATCCAGCTTTATGCGCTTCCTGCTGGTGGAAGCGGGCCAGACGGCGGTGCGCGGCGATGAGGAGTTACAGCGAGCCTATCGCCGGCTGGCCGCTAAAAAAAGCCGGGGCGTGGCCAAGGTGATGGTGGCGCGGCGGCTGGCCGTCAGGTTGTACTGGATGCTCCGTAAGGGATGGACGTACACGGAGCTGGCACGTCATGCGGGTAAGCCCGGGTCATTCCGTGGGGAGCAGTAGGGCCCCGTGCGTTTGTTTGGGCAGCCCGCCTCCCCGGTAGCGGGGAGTTCGCAGTGGAGAATCATGGTCGCAGTCGGTGACCGAATAGATGGATGGTGGGGCCAGCGCGCCGCCACCTAACGATTCCAAAGCAGACGGGTCCTCGATGCCGATTTCGCAAACAGCAAAGGCCACCCCAACGTCAAAGGCAAAGGCGCTGGGGAATAAGGAAAGTCAAAAACCAGGCGCCTACCGCGTCACCGCCGCAGTGTGCCTTGACAACCCCAACCTCGTTATAGACGGGATGACAAACTAAACTGACCCTCTCCCGGCCAAATCTTCTTGTTTGACGCTGGTAAGCGCACTTCCCTATAATTGCCATATCCGCACCGCCGAATTTTCCGGCCGGGTGGCGTGGTCATCCGCGTTCCATGCGAACGACCGTTTCCCGGCAGTCCAGATCAAGACGCAGCGGGACCGCGTACATCCCTGGAACACCTGAGGAATTCCCGGAGCAGTTCAAGGAGCTACACCAACTCAATGAAGCGCAAGTTCGTAGGCACAGCCGTGCTCGCTCTTGTCCTGGCAATGACGGCCATGGCCCAAACTGGTTCGGCCGCTCACTCCGCCGCCGCAACCCCCACGCCCTCAACTTCTACGGCTGCCGCCGCAACCAGTACCGGCTCCGGTGCCGTCAAGGTCGGTATCATTGACATTCAGCAGGCCATCATTGGCACCAACGAAGGTGCCCGTGATTTCGATGCCTTGCAGAAGAAGTTTGAGCCTCGCCGCAGCGAGTTGTCGAACCTGAACACCGAAATCGAGAACCTGAAGAAGCAGCTCAGCACTCAGGGCGACAAAATGAACGAGCAGGCGCACGCCGACCTGGTGAAGAGCATCGAGACCAAGCAGAAGAGCTTGCAGCGCTCGGCGGAAGACGCCCAGAACGATTACCAGCAGCAGTCCAACGAGATTGCCCAGCGCATCCTGCAGAAGATGGCGCCGGTAATCGACAAGTATGCCAAATCCAATGGCTATGGACTGCTGTTCGACTCGTCGAATCCCTGGCCGCAGGGTCCACTGCTCTGGGCGACCGCGACCGTCGATCTCACCAAAATCGTGGTGGACGCCTATAACGCCCAGTCCAACGTTCCGGCCCCGCCCGCGAAGCCCGCAGGCACGCCCGGCGCCGCAATGAATAAGCCGACGACAACAACGCCGGCTGCGGCCGCGAAACCAGCCCCGGCGACACACTGAGCTCTGCTCTTGAAGTATCCACGACAGGCCGCCCGTGAGAGGCTGTTACGAAACTGTAACTAGTAATCCACAAGAAGTGATGGGAAGATGCCCTTGCGAAAGTGAGGGCATTTTCTTTGGCGTACATCGAGGGTGAGGCGCGCGGGCAGCACACGTTGTTTCCTTCCACATTGGACGATCTGATCCCCCATGATCATGTGTGTCGAGTGATCGAGGCGTTCGTGGACAAGCTGTCGATGGAGAAACTAGGGTTTGTGCGGGCGGAGCCGGCGGAAACGGGACGTCCGGGATACGATCCGCGCGATCTGCTGAAGCTGTATTTATACGGGTACCTGCATCAGGTGCGCTCGTCGCGGCGTTTGGAGGCCGAGTGCCGGCGGAATGTGGAGGTGATGTGGCTGCTGGGGCGGCTGGTTCCGGATTACAAGTCGATCGCCGAGTTCCGGCGCATGCATCGAGAGGCGGTGAGCCGAGCGGGATCGGAGTTAGTGGGGTGGGCGCGGCAGGTGGGGCTGGTGAAGGGCGAATGGGTAGCGATTGACGGCTCAAAGTTCCGCGCTGTAGCCAGCGTTGCCACGGTACGCGAACGGGAAGCGGTGAAGCGCTATCTGGATCAACTGGAGAGCGCCGACGAGCACGAGGAAGTGGTCATCGACCCGAGTGCCGTGGCAGCGGCGCTGGAGAAGCTGAAGAACGATGCGGAGCCGGAAGCGCGTTTCATGCGCATGGCGCACGATGAGTTTGCCCCGGCTTACAACGTGCAGACGGCCGTCGATGCCGAGCACGGGATCATCGTGGCGCAGCAGGTGACGGCGCAGGCTGGCGACAACCGGTGCCTGCAGCCAATGGCCGAGGCCGCCAAAGCCGCTCTGGAAAATCCAGAAAGACTGAACGTTGTGGCCGATGCGGGCTACTCGAATGGTGAGCAGGCCGAACCCTGCGAGCAACAGGGCATCCTGCCACACGCTCCCGCCAATCGCTCGATCAACAATCAAGGCGATGGCAGTCTGTTCGACCGCAGTCTGTTTGTTTATGACGAGAAGACCGACAGCTTCCGCTGCCCGGCGGGCCAGCCGTTGCTGCGAAAACAGCTATCGAGAAAAGATCGTTGCGTGATGTACGCTGCTGCCGCGCGTGTCTGCGGATCGTGCCCGCTGAAACCGCGCTGCACAACTCGCTCGCGACGCCTGATCACCCGCCATCTGCACGAAGGCGCACTCGACAGAATGAATGCGCGAGCCACGGCCGCGATCATGCGCCTGCGCCGATGCACGGTGGAACGGCCCTTCGCCGTGCTCAAACACGTCATCTTCGGCAACGCTCGCTTCCTGCTGCGCGGCCTAACCGGAGCACAAACCGAGATCAGCCTGGCGACCATGGCCTACAACCTGAAGACAATGCTGAACGTGCTCGGCGCGGCCGCCTTGGCTCGGGCATAACCGCTCCATCGTCAGCAGCAGCAGCAGCAACCTCTTGCTCTGAAAACAAAAACGGCGCTCCAGACATCGGAGCACCGTCTTTATGCCGTTCAGAGAGGCTCGTTTCGTAACAGCCTCCGTGAGGGCGGCTTTTTGTTGCTCGCAGGTCAAACCGGCGCATTCGGAATGTCGCTCATCCGCTCCGATCTGCCAGTCCCACATTGTGGGACTCTGGCATGTTCAGGAAGCGAATCGCATTTTTCCACATCTTGTGGCACGAATTAGCCATCCAAGGCCAAAACGTTGACCACGAAATTCCTCAAATCTGTGGAAAACTCTGTGGAAGATCGGCCCGCCTCGCCGGCAGAACCCACTTTTTCAGCGACTTACCCTATCTGCCCAGTCGATGTTGCACATTTCAAGGGTAATTAAATCAGAGATTTAGAGGGTACTTCGAGATTCGGCAGCCGGTTTCCGACGGACTTTTGGCCAGCAATTCAGGTGAGAGGTTTTGCACAATTTGGGCCATTGTTGACCCTACTACTTAAGTGCTCCAGATTTCTTCCCTGACCACCATCAAATTCCCGATCCGCCTTCGAATATCTTCTGCATCTGGTAGGGATAAACCCGGTAGAGCGCGTAGTCGATGCCGGTGTCGGAGTACAGCCGGAAAAGCAGGTCTCCGCGCCCGTTGGCATCGGCATCTACGGCATCGATAATCTCCATTCGCGAGAATGCGTCGAGGTGATTGCTGTCCGTCACCGAGCTGAAGATCTTGATGGGGGTGCCGTTGACATCTTCGCGCGCCACTACCGTTACGTAGTAGTTGAACCCGTCACCGCGTAGCGCCTTGGCGCCATCCACTGGCAACTTCGCGGTGAATACCAGCGTAGGCGAGTTGCTGTAATCGAGGTCGAAACAGCGCAGATCGTAGTCAGTGATAGTCGCGCTTTTCGGCAAGGCCGGGGTCTTGCGCTGACCAATAAACTTCCGGATCTCGTCCATCGCGATGGCGCCCATCTGTTGCGACTTGTCCACCCTCTCCGAGGTGCCCATCGCGTACAGCAGGGACCGCATCTGGTAACTGCCGGCATCGGAAACCGCCGGATAAGAGCGATGTCCCAATGTCGCCAGAGTGCTGGTGACCTTAGCTCGCGCCTGCTCGGTCGCCGTGGGCGGTTTCGTGCCAGCGGCGGAGGCAGGTTGAGACTGAGCGGCCTCGGCGGCGGACTTGCCTCGGCGCAGTGTCGGCCGGCTGGGATCGTTTTCGTTGGTGTCTGAGGTTGGTGGCGCCGCGTTCGCAGCCGCTGCCGGATTCGCCGACTTCCCGGCATTGTCTGACAGCGTCGGAGTTGACGATGCCGTGGAGCTTGCCGGCGAAGTGCTTTGCGCCGGGGAATTGTTCTTCAGCGTGGGCCGGTCAGGATCGTCATTCGAGGGCGGTGGGGCGTTGCCGGCGGAAGAACTGCCGCTTCCAGAAGAAGCCGGACTGGCGGGCGAAGTTCCCGAACCGGAGGAGCCGCTCGATCCGGCACGGTGTAATACCGGCCGGTCGTCGTCGGGATTGGACGGGGCTTTCTTTTTCGGCTGCTGCGCCGCTTGCTGCGCCAGCTTTTCGTCCATGGCCAGGTGCGGAGTCCAGTGGCCGTCGGCAACCCAGTTTCCGTTGACCTCTTTAGGAGTGGTGACCGTGAACAATCCCGTCGGCTCGCCGTAGTCCGTGGCCTGGTAAACGGTTTGCGGTTCAACCGCCAGGGGTTCGGGATTGGCGGCATAGAGGCTGGCATCGTAGAAGCGATCGTCGATCCAGATCGCAATCGGCACCAGCCGGGTTCCGCCTCCCGGCAGAAACTCAACCACGCCGATGGCGCGCGCCCCGCGCTTGGCATTCTTGGCGGGACCGTGGCTTTGATCGGCCGGCGGCTGTTGGTGACCGTGGGTGTGGTCCTGAAGCACTTGCGCGACGCTGCTCAGACTGAACAGTGCGACAGCCAGCAAAGTGGCGATGGCCCGGCGGCCAGATTTGCGGTATAGATAATGCGATATGGAAATCAACTCGAAAGCTCCCAGCTTCACTCTGCCCGACGAAAACGGTAACCCGGTTTCGCTCGACCAGTTTCGCGGCAAGAACGTGGTTCTGTTCTTCTACCCCAAAGCCAACACGCCCGGCTGAACCATCGAAGCGTGCGGGTTCCGCGACGCATACAGCAAGCTGCAAAAGGCCGGACTGGTCGTTCTGGGCATCTCCCCCGACACCCCGAAGGCGCAATTAAAGTTTAAAGAAAAGCATGACCTGCCGTATACCTTGCTGGCCGACGACAAAAAAGAGGTCGCCAGGAAGTTTGACGTGCTGAAAGAGAAAAACATGTACGGCAAGAAGGTCATGGGGATCGTCCGCACCACATTTTTGATCGGCCCGGACAGCAAGATCGTCCACATTTTCAGCCCCGTCAAGCCCGAAGGCCACGCCGAGGAGGTGCTGGAACTGGTGAAGAAGAGTTAGACCTACAATTGCGGATCGGCAGGGTGGCGGAACTTCGAGCTGCTTGCAGATGGCGCGGACCGTCCTTTTTGATTTCTCGGGGACGAGGAACACTGGCTATCTTGCGGCGTTGAGGGTTGATCCACACTGAATGCGCGCCACCCTCGCGAAATAGCACACAGGAATGTTGGCGCAGGTCTCGCTCAAGGTGTGCATGTTTCATGCCTGCGCCACTTCGAAGGTTTCACGAAGAGCGCCTGGCGAGAGGTTTTTCTCGGCCAATTCCCGTTGACACTCCAACACCAGTTGGAGCGCATCGCGAAGATTTGCCTTCGCTTCTTCCAGAGTCTCACCCTGCGAAATCGCAGCTGGAATCTCTTCCACGAAGCAGATATAACCACCCTCTTGGGCCTGCTCGAATACAGCGGTAAGCTTCACGGGCTCAGACTATCACAATCGCGAAAGCCCCCGATGGAGCGCATTGTGCCCCAGGTTCGCCCCTCAGTTGGGCTTCTAACCTGGGTGATTGCACACGAGGCCGGTTGAGCTGACCGTTTCAAATCGCTCGTACAATAGTGCGATGTTCCTCCTCGCATTCGTTCTCGCCTTCGCCCTGCAAACTCCTCCCAACGCCACTGATCAAACGGTCGATCAGACCACGACCCTGCTTCGCGCCAAAGATCAGGCACTGCTCGATGCCATTGCGCCCGGCGATCGCAAGGTGTGGGATGACGCGCTCGCGCCCGACGCGGTTTATGTCGACGAGGCTGGCGCGGTTATGAATCGGTCGCAATTTCTCGAGCAGCTGACTCCGCTGCCTGCAGGCGCTTCCGGCAGCCTGCACATAAAGTCCTATACGGCCCACATTGTGGGAGACCTGGCTACGGTGATTCACGTCGATGACGAACAGGAGAATTATCACGGACAGGTGCTCTCGGCCCAATATCTGACCACTGAAACCTGGCGGCGCGACGACGGCGAATGGAAGCTCTACCTGGTTCATGCCTATGCGGTGCCCAAAGATCCTCCGGCCATCACGCTGCCCGCCAAAGAACTGGAGCAATACGTGGGCCGGTACACCGCCGCCCCTGACCTGGTCTACGTAATTAAATGGGACGGGCAACAGCTGGTGGGCGGACGGAAAGGCGGCGCCATGAAACCGCTGGAGGTGGAAGTGCGCGATGTGCTATTTGTTCCCGGACAACCACGCATCCGCAAGATTTTCCAGCGCGACGGTAAAGGCAAGGTGACGGGGTTCGTCGATCGGCGCGAAAGTTGGGACCTGGTGTGGAAGCGGGAGAAATCTTAAGATCAGTGCTCTAAAACGGCTAGACTGAAGGGCGCCGGCGGAGGCCGCCGTCATGGCGGTCTCTGTATATATTCACGTCTCCCGAAGTTCCATGGTCGGCTGGAATGAAATAACCCTCATATTCCTGGATCTTTCTTTTTCGTCTCTGTCATGTTGACTCGATGCTGCATTGGCTGATTCTGTTGCACCTCGCGAATTTCTTCAACGTCAGCCAAGTCTCGCATACGACCGGCCGCAATTTTTGATGCTATGAGGTCCTCCTTGGAAATGAAAAATGCGGTAAGGCCGGTTGTAACATCAATTACTCCCGTGACGCGGCGGGCCCATGCCTCATCGAAATTGACCCCGTCGATTGCGGGGAGAACATCGACGGCAACCGGTTCGCGTCCAAAGCGAATGAACTTCGTCGCGTCGGTCAAGTCGTCAATCGTGAAACCTTGCAGCGGGGCGCCAAAGCTGCCGAGCGCAGCATAGATCGCGTTGGCATTTTCGGCATCAGCTTTGATGAACAGGTCGAGATCCTTGGTGGCACGATGCTGCGCGTGATAGGAAACCCGTATCCGCCGACGACGAGATACTTAACGCCGTGGGCGTTGAAGGACTTTAACAACTCTTTGAAGTCGGGGAACATCCGGGGAGGTGTCCTTCATTGCATACAAAGCAAGAGTAATTTGAGAGACCGCATCCATTCGCTCGTGTACCGGGCGGGCCTGCCAGTATCGGTACTCGTCAGCCTTCATTTCTTTGAGAGTGGCGTAAGTGCGAACGTTTGTTTCCACGCGATGAATTATGAAACGCGCGCCCCAAACATGCAAGTCCGTGCAAGCAAGTTCCGGGCCAACTTCGAAATTACTCTCTGTGCACGGGACTTACTTGAGGCGGAAAGCAGTAAGAAAAGCCAAGCTACAGCTTCTGCACCCGCTGCACGTCGCGCACGCCGGGGATCTTGCGTACTCCGGTGATAATGCGTTCCAGATGTTTGAGGTCGGCGATATCGGCAATGATTTCCACGGTGGCGTGATCGTCGGCGGTCTTGGCTTCGATGTTGCGGATATTGGTATTGGCGTCGCTGATGACGGTGGCAATCTGCTTTAGCATGCCGGGGCGGTTATCGCAATACACCGCCAGCTTCACCGGATAGCCCGCTTGCCAGGTGGGCGAAGCGGCATCGCGTCCCCACTCTACCGCGATGCGCCGCTCCGGTTCGAACATCAGATTCACCACATTGCTGCAGGACTTGGAGTGCACGGCCACACCCTTGCCGCGGGTGACGTAGCCTTCGATTTCCTCGCCCCGGATCGGGTTGCAACAGCGCGCCCGATACACCAGCAGATCGTCATGTCCCTTGACCTTGATGGCGGAGTTGTCGCCGCCGAAGACGCGCCGGACCACGCTGCTGAGTCCGTTCGAGCCACCGTCTTCCGGAGGCGGAGCGTGACCGGAGACGGAATGGGCTTCGTCGGGTGGAACCAACCGGGCCAGAATGCTGCGCGCGGAAAACTTGCCGTAGCCGATGGCGGCCAGCAGATCGTCGGGCTTGGCCAGACCATTCTCGCTGGAAACCCGCGTCAGTTCGGCATCGCTCAGCGACTTCATCGCAATACGATACTTGCGCGCTTCCTTCTCGATCAGCTTGCGGCCGATTTCGATAGCGCGCTCGCGCTGATGAACATTGAGCCAATGCTTGATCTTCTGCCGGGCGCGCGGCGACTTGGCAAATTGCAGCCAGTCGCGGCTGGGATGATGGCCAGGCTGAGTGATAATCTCCACGATGTCGCCGGAGCGCAGCTTGTAACGCAGAGGCACGATCCGCCCATTCACCTTCGCGCCAATACAAGTGTTTCCCACCTCGGTGTGTACGGTGTAGCCGAAGTCCACCGGGGTGGCGTCGCGCGGCAGAATCACGATCTTGCCCTTGGGCGTGAAAGTGTAAACCTCTTCGGGATAGAGATCGATTTTCAGCGTGGCCAGAAACTCGCCTGAATTCTTGATGTCGCGCTGCCACTCGACCACCTGCCGCAGCCAGGCCAACCGCTGCTCGTCGCGCGCCGAGACCGGGCCGTCTTTGTATTTCCAATGCGCGGCAATCCCTTCCTCAGCCATCTTGTGCATGTCTTCGGTGCGGATCTGCACTTCGAAGGCGTGCCCCTTTTCCGAGATGACCGTGGTGTGCAGCGACTTGTAAAAGTTGTTGCGCGGGATGGCGATGAAGTCCTTGATGCGCCCCGGCACTGGCCGCCATTGATTGTGAATGATGCCCAGCACGGCGTAGCAATCGGTTTCCGACTGCGTGATGATGCGCAGCGCCAGCATGTCGTAGATCTGATCGACCGAGATGCGCTGCCGCTGCAGCTTTTGCCAGATGCTGTAGAAGCGCTTGATCCGGGCTTCCACCCGCGCCTGAATTTTGTTCTCGCGCAGCTTGGTCTCGATGATCCCCTGCACCTCGGCCAGAAACGCTTCGCCCTCTTTGCGGCGCGACTCGATGGCGTCTTTGACCTGGTTGTAAGAAATGGGATCGACGTACTGGAAGGCGAGATCTTCCAGTTCGCCGCGGATCTTCCCCATGCCCAGCCGATGTGCGATAGGGGCGTAAATGTCCAGGGTCTCGCGCGCGATCTTCGTCTGCCGCTCGGGCGAGAGGAACTTCAGGGTGCGCATGTTGTGCAGACGGTCGGCCAGCTTGATGAGCACCACCCGGATGTCGTCCATCATGGCCAGCACCATCTTGCGCACGTTCTCCGCCTGTGCTTCTTCGGACGAGGCAAAATCGATTTTGCTGATCTTGGTGACGCCTTCGACGATGTGGGCAACCTGCTCGCCAAACTCCGCATTAATCTCGTCGATGGTGACGGAAGTGTCTTCCACCGCGTCGTGCAGCAAGCCGGCGGTGATGGCCGTGGTGTCGAGGCGCATCTCGGCCAGCAGCATGGCTACTTGCAGCGGATGCACCAGGTAGGGCTCGCCCGACTCGCGAGCCTGACCTTTGTGATGTTGGAGGGAGAATTCGTAGGCCTTTTTGATAAGAGCCTGATCGTCGTCGGGACGGTAGGAACGAACCTGACGCAGGAGATCGCGAAAACGCGTAACCGTCAGAACATTGGTCGCGATCTGTTGGCGCAAAGTCGCCATGTCCGATTATACGACGAAGAGAGCCTCGGCTTTCAGCAGCGGCGCTTCGCGAAAGTGCAGAAGGTGTGCTACACCTGTCATCGTCTGTTCTGAAAGCGAAGCATGCGAGTACTGATCAGCGGAGCATCGGGCCTGTTGGGGAGTGCACTGACACGCGCACTGCAGGCTGCGGGCCACAAAACGGTTGCGCTGGTGCGTCGTGCCCCAGGTGCAGGTGAGGTGCAATGGGACCCGAACCAGCCGCTCGATCCTGCAAAACTCGCCGACTGCGATGCGCTGGTGCATCTGGCGGGCAAGAATATCGCGGGCCGGTGGACCCAGCAGTTCAAGCGCGAGGTGTTGCACAGCCGTGTGCGCAGCACGCAGACGCTGGCGGCAGCGGTTGCCGAGAGCTATCGCCAGACTGGTCAGCCGCGAGTTTTTCTCTGCGCCTCCGGCGCCGGCTACTACGGGAGTCGCGGCGATGAGGTGCTGACCGAAGACAGCTCTGCGGGCCAAGGTTTTCTAGCGGAAGTCTGCCGGCAATGGGAAGCGGCCACGGCAGCGGCGAGCGAGGCGGGCGTGCGGGTGGTGAAGCTGCGCACCGGAGTGGTGCTGGCGCGCGATGGCGGAGCGCTCAAGCCGATGCTGCTGCCTTTTCAACTGGGACTGGGCGGCCGCGTGGGCAGCGGCCAACAGTATTGGAGCTGGATCTCACTCGACGACGAAATCGGCGCCATGCTATTCATCTTGCAGAATGCCAGCCTGCGCGGACCGGTAAACGCGGTCGGGCCCGCTCCAGTACGCAATGAGGAGTTTGTACGCGCTTTGGGCAAAGTGTTACATCGTCCCGCGATCTTCCCCCTGCCGGAGTGGGTGGTGAGAACCCTGCTGGGAGAGATGGGACAGGAACTGCTTCTGACCTCGGCGCGGGTGATACCGGCGAAACTCAACGCGGCTGGATATCGCTTTGCCCATTCCGAGCTTGAGGAGGCGTTGCGAGCCGCGTTGCATAACTGAGCTGAAAGAGGTTTCGCAGCGCTCAACGGGAAAAGCGGGCGTGGAAAGCGAGAACGCTATGGATAAGCCAAAATCGCAGTTCGACTGGGTGAGTGCTAGAGACGCCTGCTCGACGCGAGCAGTTTTCGAGGCCTTGAAACAAGGCGCAGCCGACGATGTTAAGACCATCAATTCGCTGCGGGGTAAATCTTTATTCGCTATCCAGTCGAATTCTTCCGGGGACTTGTTTTCCGTGGTCCGGCAGGAAGACAGCGCTCAAAGGGCAGTAAATTTCTCCGTGGCCGATACTGAAATCGCCATCAAGCCCAGCAGTGGAAGCAGTTTCCGAGTAACTCTCGCGCTCAACGAGAGTGGCGAGTGCAAGGTAAAAATAAAGGGCAGAGACGAAGAACTGGAGCACTGGCAGGTTCTGAGGATCGCTTTAGAGGATCTGTTCTTCGACTCGCAGTCTTAGTTTTCATCCTTTACGTTTCTTACCTGACTGCCGCCGAGATTGTGGTTCCGTTTTCTGCGAGCCCAGGCCGAAGCCGCTTTAGGCCGTACCCGCCAGCGCTGCCCGCACTAAACCTATCCCCAGCGTTAGCACCGAGATCGCAAGTACGATCGCACCCGCATAGATGAACGCAACCGAGCCGTTAGGTTGCGTCGCCGTGGGCGATGTCATGGACAGGAAGAATCCCAGGGGCATCAGAATCGCGGCCAGCGGCACGCCGATTCGAACCATCCAGATCACCGAATCGGGCAGCGTGGCTGAGTCCGCCAGCACCTGGCAGATAAGGGAAAGAATCACGATCACTCCCGCATGGGCGTGTCCGGCGCGAAAAAAATTCTGCCGCAGCGGGTTCTCCATATAGCCGGAGCTCTTGTTCATCAGCGAAGTCAGCAGGAAGTATCCGCCGTACTGAATCGTGGGCACGGTAATGAGAATGATTCCCGACATGAGCTTGGCATCGCGTGTCATGGCATTCCACCTCGGAAGAAATCCTGCCTAGTAGATGTCTACCTCGAAACGGCGATGCCGGGAAAAGCCCTGTGCTCAAAATTCAATCCAATCTTGTCCAAAACCCGTACTACAATGCGACGGCCCGGAGAAGGGCTCGTCCTTGGGGTGAGGAGGATGACGATGGGACCCACGCGACGTGAAGTGTTCCTGACCGGTGGCACGGGATACATGGGCAGCGCCCTGGCGAAAGAGTTGCTGCGCCGGGGACACCGGGTGCGTGCGCTGGTGCGGCCGGGCTCGGAGGCCAAAGCGCCGCCCGGCTGCGAGCTGGTGCATGGCGATGCTCTATCCGCAGATAGCTACGCGTCGCAGGTCGCGCCCGCCGACACGTTCGTTCATCTGGTTGGAGTCGCGCATCCCAGTCCCAGCAAGGCTACCGAGTTTCGCGCCGTCGATCTGAAGTCTTGCCAGGAGGCGGTGCGGGCCGCCGCCCAAGCGCGGGTGCGGCACTTCATCTATCTCAGCGTGGCGCGGCCGGCGCCGATCATGCAGGAGTATCAGGCGGCGCGCGCCGAAGGCGAGCGGCTCATTCGGACGCATGGCCTGGCGGCGACCTTCGTGCGTCCCTGGTATGTGCTGGGGCGCGGACACCGCTGGCCGCTAGTTCTGATCCCGTTCTACGCTCTGGCGCGGCTTTATCCGCCGACGCGCGAAGGCGCGGACCGACTGGCTCTGGTGACTCTGGAGCAGATGACACACACATTGGCGTGGGCGGTGGAAAATCCAGCTGAGGACGTGCAGATTCTAGAGCCGCCGCAGATCAAGCGCGGATTCGGCGAGCCGACGATGGTTAGTCGCAGGGCAGCCTCGGCCTAAGCTACGGTTTCACGGCCCGGATCTTCACCAGCGTTCCATCGGGCAGCGGATTGCCCATGAATTGCACTACGCCGTCGCGTACCACGCCGTTAACTTCGGGCACAACCGAGGCTACGCCGCCGACGTCGGTGGCGCTCACCGCAGGCGCTTTCTTGGCGATGCCGCGATCCATCGCGAGATTAGCCAGCCGGTCGGCCTCGCGGTTCTTCTCGCGCAGCACATGCTTTATCTCGAAGTAATCGAGTTGGTCGATCAGCTTCATTGCCCGGCTGTGCAACTCCTTCAATGTGGGACTACTGACCTTGTACTCGCCGTTGATCTGTTTCACCATCAGCTCGGAATCGCTGATCACGCGTAACGCCTTGAAGCCGTGCCGAATTGCGTAGTTCAGCGACGACAGCAGGCCGGAATATTCAGCATAGTTGTTGGTCTGATGGCCCAGGAACTCACTGAGCTCGGCAATCGGGCGGCCGATTTCGTCCTCGACCACCACACCGTATCCAGCGGGGCCGGGATTGCCGCGGGCACCGCCATCGATGTAAGCGACCAGGTAACCTTGCTCCAGACTGGTGATGGGCGCGCCGATAAATTCTTGCGAGCGATAACGGGATTTTGCGGGGAAGGGACGTAAAGCCATGACGTGTAGTTTACCCCCAAACGGTTTGATGCGGAGAGGCTGCGCGAGGTAACGAATAGGGTGGAAGTATGTCCTCAAGAAACCGTGGAAGGGCACGGCTTTACAGGCTGCTGAAAAGCTCGAACTCGCACGCTTTCGAAGGGGCGTACCTTTAGGTACGCCGCAGAAACGCCTTTGTTTTTGTCATCACGAGCGGGCTTCAGCCCGCGAGGGATCTGCTTTTCCGACTTTTTCAGCAGCCTGTTTAGCCGTGCCGAGAGAGTGCAATCTCAAGTGGCTTTAGCCCCGGCTACCGTGGCTGAAGCCACTTCTGATGGCGTCCGATTTCGCCGGGCTTAAAGCCCGGCGCTTTCACCGCCAGCGCGGACGTTTCCTTTGCCGTTCTCAATAGCCGTGGCGTGCTACCGCGCTCACCGCGCCAATCCGCACTCGTGATATAAACTTTCTCCCATCACACTTTCTCGTCGGAGCTGCCGTGAAAGCACGTTTCGCTGCGTTCGTCGTCTTCGCCTTGTCCGCAACTCTTCTCATCGCGCAAGCCAATCCCCCCGCGGCGCCCGCGCCGCAAGGCCAGAAAGAGCTAACCATCGAAGACATCTTCAAGCCGGGCGGCATCCTGGGCCGCGGGCCGGAAGACATGAAATGGAGTCCGGACGGCACCAAGGTTTCCTTCGTGCAGCGCGACGATAGCGGCGAACACGGCGAGCTATATTACGTCGACGTGTCCACCGGCAAGTCGGCCGTGCTGGTAGCCAGCGGCAAGCTGGCGGCACTGGCTCCGCCTGCCAGCGCCATTAAGGATGAGCGCAAGAAGGAAGCGGCGACGCGCTATTCGATCGCGGCCTATCAATGGTCGCCCGACTCCAAGAAGCTGCTATTCGATTCGATGGGCCAGCTGTGGCTCTACTCTCTGGAAACGGGGACAGGCGTTCAGGTCACTTCCAGCCTCGATGAAAGCGTCGATCCCAAGTTTTCTCCCGACGGAGGGCGCGTCTGCTACATCCGCAAACACAACCTCTACGTGCAGCCGTTGGCTGGGGGCGCCGAGCGCGAGCTGACCAAAGATGGCAACGATAACTTGCTGAATGGGGAAGTCGACTGGGTCTACGAAGAGGAGCTGTACTCGCGTAGCAACTACTTTTGGTCGCCCGACGGCAAGGAGATTGTGTTTCTGCAGATGAACGAGAAAGATGTACCCACCTACCCCATCACCGACTGGATTCCGACCCACGCCACGGTCGATCAGGAGAAATATCCCCAGCCCGGCGATCCCAATCCCGACGTGCGACTGGGGGTAGTGAATGCGAATGGGGGCAAGCTTAAGTGGATCACGGTCAACAGCGGCAAGACCGGCTCGCTTCCCCTGGGCAACGATCCCGACGTGCTGATTCCACGCTTTGGCTGGGTGCACGCTGGGCTGTTGTGGGCGATGGTGCTCAACCGGGTACAAAACCGGCTCGATCTGTATTTCGTCGATGTCAACAGCGGCAACTCACAGCTCATGATGACCGAGTCGACCGATGCCTGGATCGACATGCATCCCGAAGTCGATTTCAAGCTGCTGAATTCCGGCGAGACGTACTTGTGGACGAGCTGGCGCGACGGCCATAACCACCTCTATCTGTATCGCTACGACAAGCAAAATCCACTGCGCACCCAGGCTCAAGTCGCAGCCCAGCTCACGCAAGGTGACTGGGAAGTCGAGAGCATCGATGGGGTGGATGAGCAGCAGGGCATCGTGTACTTCTCGGCCAATGAGGGTGACTGGCGGCAGCGCAACGAATTCGCCGTCGGCCTGGATGGCAAAAACATCCATCGCGTCTCGAAAGAGGATGGCTTCCACGAGACGGACTTCGATCCCAAGAACACCAAGTATTATGTGGACAATTTTTCGGCGCTGACCGTTCCTCCGCGAGCTTCGCTCTGCACCATCATGGGAGATTGCATCGCTTTCTGGGAGCCGCACGGCGCCCAAACCTACAACCTGCTGACCCCGAAGTTTGTCGACTTCAAAGCGGCCGACGGAACCACAACCTTGCAGGGAACGATTCTGCTGCCGCCGCCGGGAGGGCCCATGATCGCCAACGGCAAAGCGCCGCTGATCGTGAACCCCTACGGTGGCCCGGGAGTGCAGAGCGTGGTCGATGCCTGGAATGGTTTCGATCTCTTCGACCAGATTCTGGCGCGGCAGGGCTTCGCGGTTCTGCATGTCGACAATCGCGGCATGGCGAATCGCGGCAAAGCCTTCGCGCTGCCCATCAAGCATAACTTCGGTCCGGTTGAGTTGAGCGATCAGCTAGCCTCGGTGAAGCAGGCGCTGGAACAGTTTCCCCAACTCGACGGCAATCGCATCGGCTTCTGGGGCTGGAGTTACGGCGGATACTTCACGCTTTACGCGCTGGAGAACTCCGACATCTTCAAAGGCGGTGTTTCGGTGGCCCCGGTTACCGACTGGCACAACTACGATTCCATCTACACCGAACGTTACATGGGTCTTCCCAAGGACAACATAGACGGCTATAGGAACAGTTCGCCGGTCAACTTCGCCACCAAGTTGCATGGCAGTCTGCTGGAGGTGCATGGCACCAGCGACGACAATGTGCACATGCAGAACACCATTCAGATGATCAACCAGTTCATCGAGACGGGTAAGCAGTTTCGGTTGATGCTCTATCCGGGCAAGACCCACGGCATCGCCGGATTTGCCGCACGCACCCATCTGTTCCACATGATCGACGACCACTTCCTGGAAATATTGGCGCCCGGGAAGTGAAGGGCATTCACCACGGAGACACGGAGAGCACGGAGACACGGAAGCGAATAATTGTTCCGGAGATTTCACCTAAACCCCGTTTAGGTTAAAATCAAAGATGCCAACGGTCCTCAGCTTCGCGGGATACCGAATCGTGGTTTATCCCAACGATCATCGGCAAGCGCACGTGCATGTCAGCGGCAACGACTGCGAAGCTGTGTTTGAGCTGAATTGCCCGATAGGCCCGATTGTTCTGCGAGAGAATTAGGGGTGCGGACGTTTGGAAATCGGACGAATCCGACGAGAGCTGAAGCGACAGCTGATCCGGCTATGTCGAGCATGGGAGAGAATTCATGGCATCGAGTGACGAATTTCAGGCAGCCAATGAGCGTGCACGCCGCGTGCGCAGGAAGACGCCTGCGGCAGTGGCTGCCCAGTTTGATCGTAAGAGCGGGCGTATCGTCATTAGCTTGAGTTCTGGCGTCGAGGTCAGCTTTTCGCCCAGCGCAGCCGAGGGTTTGGAGAACGCCACGGCTTCCCAGTTAAGCGCAATCGAAATCACCCCCTCCGGATTGGGTATTCACTTTCCCAAGCTGGATGCCGACTTATACCTGCCTGCTTTGTTGGAGGGCGTGCTCGGGTCGAGGAAGTGGATGGCGGCGAGGATGGGTTCTGTAGGCGGCAAGAGAACCAGCGTTGCGAAGCGGCAGGCGTCGCGAGCCAACGGGCGGTTAGGGGGGGCGCCCGAAGAAAGCGGCGGCTAGCTAAGTGGTCGCTCTCTCTCATGGAGAATGTTGCCCAATCGCTCTCGGAATTCTTGCGTTCGTGATCAAAGTATCTCCGTGCCCTCCGTGGTGAATCGCCTGCTACTTGCTCCGCTTCACTATTTCTGTTTAGATTCTGAGGCACTGATTCCACAACTCCCGGGAGCATTCCCCTGGCGACACAAATCTTCGCGTGCAAGTCCATTGACAAGCTGATCTCCGAATCGGAGGAGCCGGAACACCGGCTGAAGAAGACGCTGGGCCCGTGGTCGCTGACCGGACTGGGCATCGGCGCAGTCATTGGCTCCGGCATTTTCACCGTTATGGGAACGGCGATCGCGGGCCAGAAATTCGACACCGCATCGATCCTCAACAGCCCGCTGGCTGACTACATCGTGCATCATGCCGCCACGCTCGGGCGTCCCGGCGCCGGACCAGCTCTGGCGATTTCGCTGATCCTGGTCGCCATCGTCTGCGCCTTCACCGGCCTCTGTTACGCGGAACTGGCATCGATGATTCCCATCGCCGGCAGCGCCTACACCTACACCTATGCGACCATGGGCGAACTGATCGCGTGGATCATCGGGTGGGACCTGATCCTGGAGTACGCGGTCAGCAACATGGCGGTCAGCGTGGGCTTCGCCGCGCACATGGCTGCCACCTTCAACTGGTTTGGCTGGCATCCCGCGTTGCGCTGGATCTCGCCCGCGTATCTGCCGGGCGGCCTCACCGATTTGCAAGGCAACGTTCTCTATACGCCGGGCTGGCACTTCGGCTTCAACATTCCCGCGTTTCTGATTGTCATGCTGCTCACGGTGGTGCTGGTGCGCGGCATTCGCGAGTCGACCGAGACCAACAACATCCTGGTCCTGCTGAAAATCGCAGCCATCCTGGCATTCGTGTTCGTAGGGATGCGCTTCATTCATCCCGCCAACTACCATCCCTTCGTGCCGGAAGGCTGGTCGGGCGTGCTCACCGGCGGATCGATCATCTTCTTCACCTACATCGGATTCGATTCGGTCTCGACCGCGGCGGAGGAAGCCCGAAACCCGCAGCGCGACATTCCGATCGGCATCATCGCCACCCTGGTGGTTTGCACCTTGCTCTACATCGCCGTCGCCGTGGTGCTGACCGGGATCGTTCCCTGGCGCTCCTTGATCGATGACGCCGCTCCGGTAGTGAACAGCATGAGCATGCTGGCGGGCACGACAAAGTCTGCCCTGCTGCACTGGACCGAGCTAGCCGTGCTGTTCGGCGCGATGATGGGCATGATCTCGTCGCTGCTGGTGTTCCAACTGGGACAGGCGCGGGTATGGTTTTCCATGTCGCGCGACGGACTGCTGCCTGAGATGTTCAGCCGGGTGCATCCGCGCTTTCGCACGCCCGCCGTGGCGACGTGGATCGCAGGATTTCTCGTCGGCATTCCCGGAGGCATTCTCGATATTGGCACGTTGTCAGACCTGACGAACATCGGCACGCTATTTGCGTTTGTGCTGGTGTCGCTGGGCGTGATCATCCTGCGCTACAAGCAGCCGGATCGGCATCGAGGCTTCCGCGCTCCCGGCGGTTTGGCCGCGCCGATTCTCAGCGTGATCTTCTGCGTGTCTGCTGATGGCTGGCCTGCCGATTCTTACCTGGATACGATTCTTCGTGTGGCTGCTGATCGGCATGGTGGTGTATTGGCTTTACAGCCGCCATCGCAGCGAGTTCAGCCCGCGCAGCTCTGGCCCCGCACTCCACAGCGGCGATTAAGCGGTCAGCATTCAATCTTTCCATTTGACAAAGCGGAGCGTCACCGCCATAGTGGGCGCATAAATCCCTCATCAAGGCTCGTGACCTATGCCAGATCTCGGTTCCAACACGAGTCGTCCGCAGCCCAAGGCCAATACCGGCTCGGCGTTTCTTGAACTGGCTGAGTGACACCTCGACCGCTTTCGTGCATTTGGAACGCCGCTTCGATCCCGTCTACCGTCCTGCGTTCGATGCCCTGTTGCGCGATCCCATTGCACGGGTGGCCACGGCGTTGATCAACAGCAGGCGTCCGAACGAAGGGTTGAAGATCGCCGAGGAGCGGCCGATTCCGGACGAAGAAGCGTGGGTCGACTCCATCATCACGAGCTTCGAAAAACAGATGCGACTGCTGTGGAAGCCGGGAGGCTTCGAGCGCGGAGGCAATACCAAAACGCACGGCATCGTGCGCGGTGAGTTCATCGTCCACGACAATCTGCCTGCCGAACTGCGTCACGGTATCTACGCCGAGCCGCGCAGCTATCGCGCCTGGGTGCGCTTCTCCGGCCCCGGGCCGTACATCACGCCTGACATCGACGACGTAGGCTTCATGAGCATGAGCATCAAGCTGATGGGCGTGCCCGGGCCGAAGCTAATGGAGGAGGAGAAGTTCACCCAGGACATGACCGGCGTGTCCACGCCGACTTTCGTCACGCCCGATGTCAACGCTAACGCGCAACTGCAGATCGAGAGCCTGAAGAATGCGCAGATCTTCTACTTCCTCAATTTCCATCGCTCTCACGTGCTCGATCTCATCATGCAGTCGCTGTGGATCAAGACCCAGAGCAGCCCGCTGGAAGCGCCTTACTTCAGTTGCGTTCCGTATCTGTTGGGGGAAGGCCAGGCCATGCAGTACTCGATGTGGCCGAAATCCAGCAAGCGAACTCGTATACCGCACCTGCCATTAAGGCCTCCCGACGACTATCTGCGCAATGCCATGGCGGCCACACTGGGCGAAGAAGATACCGAGTTCGATATTCGCCTGCAGCTGCAGACCGATCCGCACCTGATGCCCCTCGAGAACAACGCCGTGCTCTGGCCGGAAAAGCTATCGCCTCGCATCTCGGCAGCGACGCTGCATATTCCCCGACAGCAATTCAACTCGCCGGCACAGATCAACTTTGAAAAGCAACTTTCCTACAATCCCTGGCATTGCATCGCTGAACATCGTCCCTTAGGCAATCAAAGCCGTGCCCGGCGACGCATGTACTTCGTACTTTCCACCCTGCGCCATACCATGAACAACATTCCTCATTACGAGCCGACCGGAGACGAAGTCTTTGACTGACGGGGCACTACCATGCCATTGACAAAAGCTCGCGCTGCCGCCATAGTGGCGACACTTCCACCGGGCGCTTCCAAAATCTAGTGATCGCCGGATTCCTCTGCAGTCGCCGGCGCACATCGAGGAGACTGAATCCCATGGCGTACACGGCGCCGCAGTTGCTGGCGATGTCCCAAAAACAGCTCGACGACCTTTTCGCCGCCAGTCCGGCCGGCGATATTCCGAATGGAGAGGCGAACGGCACCGCCATCATTGCTTCGGGAACTCCCTTCTCGGCTGAGATTGCAGGGGTGATCGAGATTTTCGGCTGGAAGGGCAAGACCTTCGACGCCGCCCATGGAACGCTGATGAATCGGATCTCGGCCTTCGGGGTGAACGCTATCGTCGCCGAGGTTTACAAGACCGCGAGCTGGTTCGATAGCAAAGAATGCATTGTGCTTGATTACTCGAAAACTTCGCTGGTGGCCGAACACATTCGCGACGAAATTCGTGAGATCAGTCCGGGGATGTATCTCGGCCTGGTGTATTGGAACAAAGACAGGACGATCCATTTTGCGCTGCAGTTTCCAAGTTCATGACGCCGCAATCCAACCTCATGGTGCTGGCGCCGATCGCGCCCGATCGGATCGACGATCTCCGCCAGTTGCTGACGTCCATGAATCGCAGTCCCGGCGTCGTCGACCCGCAGAATGCTTTGGTTCCCTTCGGGCAGTTCGACCGGTTGCACTTCGGACGAATCCTCATTCTCAATGATCTGACGCTCGATGACATCACGGCGTATGGATTGCCGATAGCCGACTATCCCACGTACCTGGCGTTTCTAGCGGATTTCGACGGACCCTCGGAAACGTTCTTTGCTGAACTGGCGCAACGGGCCGGCGACGGCTTGAAGCGTATTTTTTCTCACTGTACGCACTTCGATCCGAACGCCAATCTTCTGGACTTGGATGAAGGCCCGCAACCTGACTCCGGCGACGATCTACGTGAACTGGATTGGGCGCACGGTTCGACAAGTCGGAGAGGAAGCGGCGCTGCACGATTCTCTGGTGGTTTGGTCGCAACAGAACGCCGCGGCATTGGCGGCTATGCCTCCCGCCCAGTTACATGGGGTGCTCAAACAATATGTTCGCGGGGAACAGCAGGCCGGACGGCTGACGCTCACTCCCCCGGCACCAACACCGTTCGGCTGGTGGATTGGCAATTCGATTCATCTGCTAGGCGTGCCCCTATTGCTTCTGCTGCTTGCTCCGTTCCTGCTGATCTACTCTCCCGTCTTCTTCCTTCAGCTTCGCCGCCATGAGCGCTCTGACCCGGAAATCGCACCGCGCATCGATCCCGTCCACGCGCACCAGTTGGCGACACTGGAAGATCACGACGTGACCAACCAGTTCAGCGCCATGGGCCAGATCAAGCCCGGCCCGTTCCGGCGCTGGCTGCTCATATTTCTTCTCTGGGTGATCAACTACACCGCCAGACACATTTACAACCACGGACGGCTGGCGCGGGTGAGCACAATTCATTTCGCGCGCTGGGTATTTCTCGACGACAAGAAGCGCCTGCTGTTCGCCAGCAACTACGATGGCAGCCTGGAAAGCTACATGGACGATTTCATCAACAAGGTTGGATTCGGCTTGAACGTGGTTTTCGGCAACGGCGTCGGCTATCCCACAACCAATTGGCTGCTTCTCGATGGTGCGAAGGACGAACAGAAGTTTAAGTACGTGCTTCGCCGCCACCAGTTGCCAACCGAAGTCTGGTACAACGCATATCCGGGGCTGACGGCATATGATAGGCACCGGAATCTGTTGATCCGGCAAGGACTGGAGAAGCCATCGATGAGCGATAGCGAAGCCCGGCAATGGCTGCGACTGATTTAGTTACGGTTGGAAGGAGTTGCTATTAGCGTCGATTTACCGAAGCGGTGTAGGAGTTCGCGGCAGCTCGACCTGAAAATCATCAGGTTGGAACGAGGGTTCAAGCTCGCTTCGAATCAGCCGCGAAGCGGCGGCGATGAAGTTAGCCCAGGACGCAGCCGCAGGCGGAGTCCTGGGTAGGGCCACTGAAGATTGGCTGGAGTCCCGTAGGGACGCCGGAGGTTTGTGCCGCCGGCTGAAGCCGGCTAAGAGTGAAGAGGTACAGAACGATTCGGCGCGTCTAAAGGCGCGCCCCTTCAAACAATTGGGAACCTGATTTTCTTAGCAGGGAGCAACAACGGCGTGAACGGTTACGCAGTGGATTACAGCGACGTGCAAGGCCTGGTGCGTTTCGGTTATGCCGCACTCACCGAGGCCAGCTTTTTGCTGCTGCGCATTCGCGATGCCCGGGCGGCGGCAGCATGGCTCGCCTCAGCGCCAATCTCGAACGCGGTCGCGCTGGATAAAGCTCCGCCCACCGCGATGCAGGTAGCGTTCACCCGCCCCGGTCTGGAGGCGTTGCATCTTCCCGCAAACGTGATCGCTGGATTCTCTGACGAGTTTCTCTCCGGCATGTGGGGCGAAGAAAACCGCTCGCACCGGCTGGGCGACATTGGAGCAAACGCTCCCGAGTATTGGCGTTGGGGTGGACCAGAGAAAGTTCCCCATGTCCTGGTGATGCTCTATGCGCAGAAGGGTCAATTGCAGGCATTCACTCAGGCAATCCAAAGTCCGGCATGGGATGCTGCGTTCGAGCTGATGGATTCGCTTCCGACTTCGGACCTGCAAGGCGTCGAGCCTTTCGGTTTCACTGACGGAATCAGCGAGCCCTCGCTGGACTGGGAGCGCCATCGCACCGCAGACGATCAGATTGCCTACACCAATCTTTCGTGCCTGGGCGAGTTTCTGCTCGGCTATCCCAACGAGTACGGCAGATATACCGATCGGCCGCTGCTGCCCGACAACAGCACGACTGCAGCATTACCCGAAGCCGAAGATCAACGGGGAATGCGTGATCTGGGCCGCAATGGCAGCTATCTGGTCCTGCGGCAATTGCAGCAGGATGTTCGCGGCTTTTGGCAATTCGCCGATCGCCAGGCGAAATCCGATCCGCAAGCGCGCGAACAACTGGCGACTGCGATGGTGGGCCGCCATCGCAACGGCGATCCGTTGATGCCTTTGAGCAGGCAGCCAATCGAGGGAGTGCAACCAGCTCAGCCCTCCAATCAGTTCACTTATGATTCCGATGTTGACGGCACGCGCTGTCCCTTCGGGGCGCACGTTCGGCGCTCCAATCCGCGTAATGCCGATTTTCCACCGGGAACCACAGGCCTCTTCTCGCGCCTGATTCACAATCTCGGCTTTGCAGGAACTGGTCTTCGCGAAGACATCATGTCGTCGACCCGTTTCCACCGACTGCTGCGGCGCGGTCGCGAGTATGGTCCGGGCCTGTCGCCCGAACAGGCGGTGCAGCCTGACTATCCCGATGCTGCCGAGCACGGGATCCAATTCATCTGCATCAACGCGAACATTTCCCGTCAGTTCGAGTTCGTGCAGGGCGCCTGGATCATGAACACCAAGTTCAACGGGATGACCGGAGAGAGCGATCCTCTGCTGGGTAATCGCCAGCCGATTCCCGGCTGCGCGGTCACGAATAATTTTTCGCTGCCGCTGGAAAGCGGCCTTCCCCGCTGCATTTCCGGCCTGCCGCAATTCATAACCGTGCGCGGCGGCGCCTACTTCTTTCTGCCGGGAATCCGGGCCCTGCACTACCTGGCTACGCAAGGCCGCGAATAATTACTGCGCCACTCCGCCCGCGGGAACATTCTCCTCCAGGTAGCGCGCGATCAGGCTGTGGATGTGAAACGAAGTACCCGGCCCCTCGGAGATCGAGTGAGTGCGATTCGGATAATCCATCATGTCGAACGGCTTGCCCAGCGCGATCAGTTGGTTGATCAGCAACTCGGTTCCCTGGTAATGAACGTTGTCGTCGCCCGAGCCGTGCACGATCAGCAGCTTTCCGTTCAGTCCGTCCGCAAAGTTGATCGCTGAACCGTCGTGATAGCCCTTGACGTTGTCCTGCGGCAAACCCATGTAGCGTTCCTGATAGATGGTGTCGTAATGCTTCTGGTCGGCGACCGGAGCTACCGCGATCCCCGCTTTGAAGAGTCCAGGATAGCGAAACATCATGTTCAGCGTGTTAGAGCCGCCGCCGCTCCATCCCCAGATGGCGAGCCGTGAGGAATCGACATAAGCACGCTCTTTCGCCAGCTCACGAATCGCTTCCGCCTGCTGCCCCGAAGACAGAACGCCCACGTCGCCGTAGACGATCTTTCGCCAGTCGCGCCCCTTTGGCGCCGGCGTCCCTTGGTTGTCGAAGCTCACCACCAGGTATCCCTGGCGCGCGATCAGCTCGTGAAACAGTCTGCGGGAACCGCCCCAGGCGTCGGTGACGGTCGCGCCGGCGGGTTCGCCGTAGATGTAAACCAACACTGGATATTTCTTCTTGGGATCGAAATCCGGTGGCTTGATCATCCATCCATCCAGCTTCACGCCGTCGCCCACCGGCACCTGGAAGAATTCGGCCGGCGAGGCGATCAGGTCTTTCGCTTTACGTGTCAAGGCTTCGTTGGCTTCGAGCACTCGCACTACCTTGTGATCAGGCAGGCTGACCAACTCCGTCACGGTCGGTCGATCGAAGGTAGAAACCGTATGAAACGCCCACTTGCCGTTAGGAGAGATGTCATAGCCGTGCGTCCCAGGCTCATCCGACGGCGTGACGCGCTGCGGCGATCCGCGGCCATCGATCCGCGAGCGGTAAAGATATTTGCGGGTGGCATCGTCGGGCGAAGCGATGAAGTAAAACCATTTACCCGCATCGTCGACCGCGATCTCAGAGATCACGTCTGCCGGGAAAGTTGGTGATGAGCTGCGGCTTGCCGTCGGCCCGCGAAATCACGTAGCCGTGGCGCCAGCCGTCGCGCTCACTGAGCCATACCAGGCCCTTTCCGTCTCCCACCCAGTCGAGCGCGCGCACGTAATCCACCCAGGCCGCGTCCTTGTCTTCGAACAACGCTCGCACCGAACCGGTGTGCACGTCCGCCAGCATTACCTGGTTGGTGTTCTGCAGCCGGTTCAGATATTCCAGGATCAGCTGGTCCGAATTCTTGGCCCACTCCATACGCGCAACGTAGTGATTGCGTGGATCACCCGGCATATCCATCCACTTGGTAGCGCCGCCCTGCGCCGAAACTACGCCGACCTTGACGGCGGAATTGGTTGTCCCCGGCTGCGGATAGGGATACGTCGTCACCACCGGATATTCTTCTTTCGTGTCGTTGATCAGCGAGTATTCACCGACGCCGGTCGTATCGAACTGCCAGTACGCGATGGACTGGCTGTCAGGCCTCCAGCGAAACGCATCGCGCAGGCTCAACTCTTCTTCCGTCACCCAGTCGGTGGTGCCGTTGATCAGGGTCGCGGAGCCATCCTGCGTCAAAGCGTGAATCTGATCGGTCGCCAGGTCCTGCACGTAAATGTTATTGGCGCGCACGAAGCCAACGCTCTTGCCGTCAGGTGAGAACTTGGCAAACATCAGCGACGACTCGGGCGCGTCGCCGCCCAGCTTCTTGAGGTGTCCGCTGGCCAGATCGAGGAGCCAGTAGTCACCTCGTGTGTTGAGCCGCCAAACTTTCTTAGTGTTGGTGAAGATCAGCAGTTGCTGGTTGTCTTCCGACCAGGCATAGTCGTCGATCTTCATCGGCTTCGCGTCCGGCGCAGCAATCAGCTTGGCAGCCGAGACCAAGACCGTACGCTTGCCGGTTGCGGTATCGTACTCGACAATGTCCTCGCCTTTGGGGACTGCAGCCGACGGCTCGACCGTGGTGTATTCCGCTCCCTTGTTAATCCAACGGGCAGGTCCGAAATGTTTCGCGTCAAATTCGTGCTTGTTGAAGATGGCGTCAAGGGTGGGAGAAAGTTGTTGCGCCTGCAGCAAAGCTGGGAGACAGGTTGCGATCAAGAGAGCGCAGGCAAGACGGAGGACAAACGAATTTTTAGAAATCATCGTGAGGTAGGCTCGCCGCATTGCAAACGTCCATGCGGTCTGCAGGGAATTCTAGCGAGCCGTGGCCCCCGGCTGCAATCGCGGTCAGTTCTCGGCCGGCCGGGGCCGTCAAAGTGCTTCGACCTTGGTGTCCAGATCCTGCGCTGCCTTGAGCGCCTCCGCACCCTCAATGTGCCGCGCCGCCTCCGCCGCGCTGATTGAATCTGCGAATAAATAAAGTGAGAAACGACGCGCAGAAAGCAACCGCGCCCAATAGCCAAAAGCAATCGAGAAAGCCCAGCAGGGCCGCCTGCTGCTGTACCAACGCATCCACTTGCGCTACCGCCCGAATTGCGGCGCCGCCGGCGGAATATCCTTGATGGACGAATCTGTCGGCAATGCCCGCCAGGGCAGCTTTCAGCGTAGGATCATAGTTTGAAACATGTGCTACCAGAACGCTGCGATGATACTGCGTGCGCCGTTCGATCATGGTGGTGACAAAGGCAATGCCGAAACTGCCGCCCTGGTTGCGAAACAGATTGGTCAGGCTAGAGGCTTTGTTGTTCTTCTCCCGCGGAAGGTAGGAATAGGCGAGCTGACTTGCAGGCACAAACAGGAATGCCAGGCCCAGCCCTTGCAGAGCGCGCGCTCCCGCCTCCCGGGCGTAATTGGTCTCGGGATTGAAGCTGGCGTAGTACCACATAGCGCCGCCCAGTATCGCGAAACCTCCAGCGATCAGCCACGACACCGGAATGCTTCGCACCAGACGCACTACCACCGGCGCCATCACCACGATCACCAATGCGCCCGGCCCCAGAACCAGACCCGCGTCGGTTGCGGTATATCCGTACAGCGACTGCAGCATTTGCGGGATGAGCACGGTCGATCCGAAGAGCACGAAGCCAAAAATGAAGTAGAAAGAATTAGCGATCGCGAAGTTGCGCTCCCGCAGCAGGCGAAGCTCGACCACCGGGTCGGGATGACGCAGTTCCCAGATCACGGCAAAAACCAGGGCAGTGATCGCGATAACAAAGAAGCTGACGATGAACTGACTCTCGAACCAGTCATCGCGCTGTCCCCGGTCGAGCACGACTTCAAGGCAGGCAAAACCAATGGCAATCAGCAAAATTCCGATGTAGTCAATCTTGAGCTTGCCTGCAGCACGCGCCATTTCCACTTCGCGTTTGAACTCGGGCGGATCGGACACGATACGGCTGGTGAGAATTAGGGACACCAATCCGATGGGAACGTTGATGAAAAATACCCATCGCCAGGAAAAACTGTCGGTGATCCAGCCTCCCAGCGGCGGCCCGATCGCCGGGGCAGTCACGATAGCCATACTGTAGAGCGCAAATGCGGCGGCGCGCTTGTCGGCGGGAAAAGTATCGACCAGGATGGCTTGCTCTACCGGCGCCAGGCCCCCGCCACCGATCCCTTGCAGAACGCGGAAGAAGATCAGCAGTCCCAGGCTGGGAGTGAGGCCGCACATCAAGGAGCTCACGCTGAACAGCGCCACGCAAGTCATGTAGTAATTCTTGCGGCCGAAGACCCGGCTCAGCCACGCGCTCAGCGGCAAAACGATAGCATTAGCCACCAGATAGCTGGTCAGCACCCAGGTGCTTTCGTCGTAGCTGGTGGCCAGTCCCCCGGCAATGTGGGGCAACGACACGTTGGCGATGGCGGTGTCGAGCAGTTCCATGAAGGTGGCGAGCGTAACCGTCACCGCGATCAGCCAGGGGTTGACCACCGTCCTGCGCTCGCTTCTGGCGAGAGGGAAGGTCGCAACCGCGGCGGACGAGATGCTTGCCATGGTTGTTCAGATGCAATAAGAGACCTAGCGGTCGCTTTTGCATTTATGATAGAGACCAGTTGGTCTCCGCCGGCATCCAAGATTCAGGAAGGAGCGTTATGCCCAAGGGGGATAAGACCCGCCAACGCATCGTGACCGAGGCCGCAGCGCTGTTTAACCGGCACGGCTTCGAAGGCAGTTCCATGGCTGCCCTGATGGAGGCTACAGGCCTGGAGAAAGGTGGGATCTACCGGCACTTCTCCAGTAAGGAGGCTATCGCCGCTGAGGCGTTCGACTATGCCTGGCATTCGGCGCATGACACCCGAATGCATCTTCTGGAGTCGACCTCCAACAGCGTCGACAAGCTGAAGCGGTTCATCGCGAATTTTGTGGAGCGCCGGCCCCCGGTTCCTGGCGGCTGCCCGGTGTACAACACGGCGATCGATGCCGACGACGGAAATCCTGTGTTGCGGGATCGGGCGCGAGGAGCGCTGCGCAAATGGCTAGGACTGCTCCGCTCTGTCGTCAGTGCCGGAATCAAAGCGGGCGAGATCCGGGCGACTGTCGATCCCCACCAGCTTGCGACGCTCATCGTTTCGGCACTGGAGGGCGCCTTGGTGATCAGTCGCCTCGAGCGTAATCAGGAAGCCCTGCTTGCCGTTCAGTCGCATCTTGACCGGCATCTTGAGACGGAAGTACGAGCGCACAGGAAGTGATGCGCTCGTATAGCCTGCGACCAGCATAGCCGCAATATTAGCGGCTGGCCGTGGTATGTGTTTTCTTGCCTAACGTCCGGACATGCGCTACCACAGCAGCAATCTCCTGGTCCGACAGACTATCGCCGAAGGCGGGCATATTGTTTAGGCCATTCCTGACAATCTGCTCCAGCTGTGCGTCCGATTGGCCTTGCACCGCCGGCGACCGCAGGTCCACGACGTTCAGGCTTCGTCCGGCTGAGGTACCCGCTCCGTCGGGGCCATGGCAGGACACGCACTTGGATTTGAATGTGGCGTTGCCGGCCGGCATGTCGGGCGGTAACGCCCACCCCATCGAGGCAGCCGCCAACACAACCAATAGCACGAACAGACCTACAAGAGCAGCGAGCAGTTTTCTCATGATTTCCCCCCACGAACAATTGTGTGTTGCACCTCGGTTGCCAACCGTTTGCTTAAGTGCGCTTCTGTCAGCCGGCGGTTCTAAGTCTCAGTTGCCCGGGAAATCGCGGGTCGGACATCGACGGTGCTACTGGCTATTTCTGTCGAGGCGTTGACAGCCTGTCGACACATTGCCGCGCCAGAAGGCTTTGCGCCGCCTCAAGCGTGGGCAGCGAGCCTCTAACCGCGTCGTTCGTCAACGACTTTCGCCGCTCAAGAAATGGAACAGCAAATGCTGACCAGACCGTCAGAGGTTGGCATGATTGAGCTAAAAGTGAACGGCACGGCCCGCTCGTTTGACGGCGATCCCGACATGCCGCTGCTTTGGTATCTCCGCGATGTACTGGGGCTGACCGGCACGAAGTTCGGTTGCGGAGTCGCGCTCTGTGGCGCCTGCACGGTTCATCGCAACGGTGAGGCGTTTCGCTCCTGCATCATCCCCATGCATGCGGTAGCCGGCACGGAGATCGTGACCATCGAAGGCGTCTCGAACGGTAGCCTCCATCCGGTGCAGAAGGCGTGGATCGAACACAACGTTCCGCAATGCGGATATTGCCAGTCGGGCCAGATCATGCAGGCGGTTGTCCTGCTGAACAAGAACCATAAGCCGTCGGACAAAGACATCGACGACGCGATGGCCGGCAACATCTGCCGCTGCGGCACCTACCAGAGGATTCGCGCCGCCATCAAAGCGGCCGCGGAGGAAAGCGCATGAGCGGCATTACCAACGTCAGCCGACGTCAATTTCTGACCGGTGCGTTTGCCGCGGGCGCGCTGGTGCTCGGCGGGCGCTACATTCCCAGCCTCATCGCTGAGCATGAATCGGGCGAAAAAGATGTGACCGAAGTCGATCGCTCCAAGCTGCATCCCAACTTTTTCGTGGGCGTCAATCCCGACGGATCGGTATACATCATCGCTCATCGTTCGGAGATGGGCACGGTGATTCGCACTTCCCTTCCTCTGGTGGTTGCCGATGAACTGGACGCGGACTGGAAGCGCGTTCGGATCGAACAGGCTATCGGCGACCCTCGTTACGGCGATCAGAATACCGATGGATCGCACTCCATTCGCAGCTTCTACGAGGTGATGCGGCAGGCGGGCGCCACCGCCCGCACCATGCTAGTTCTAGCCGCGGCTCAAGAATGGAATGTTCCCCCATCCCAGTGCGACACGGACCTGCACACCGTGGTGCACACGCCCAGCGGCCGGCGTTTAGGCTATGGCGAACTCGCCACGGCTGCGTCGAAGCTGCCGGTGCCGAAGCAGGAAGACGTGCGGCTGAAGCCCAAGAATCGTTGGCGCTACATCGGCAAAGGGATGGTGAGCTACGATCTGCAGGATCTGTGCACCGGAAAAGCAGCCTACGGCATGGACGCCCGGGTGGATGGAATGGTGTATGCGTCGATCGAACATCCTCCGGTGCTGGGAGGGAAAGTGAAGTCGGTGGACGACTCGGCGGCGCTCAAAGTCGCAGGCGTTCGTCAGACGATTGCTATTGATCCCTTCAAACCGCCGCCGGCCTTTCAGCCGCTGGGTGGCGTCGCGGTCATCGCCGACAATACCTGGGCTGCGTTTCAAGGCCGCAAGAAGTTGAAGATCGAGTGGGACAACGGTCCCAACCAAAGCTACGACTCCGACGCGTACAAGAAGGAATTGCTGCAGACCGCGCACGCGCCGGGCAAAGTGATTCGCTCCGAGGGTGATGTCGACGCCGTCTTTGCCCGCGGCGGCAAAATCATCGAAGCCGACTACTACGTTCCACTGCTGGCGCACGCGTCGATGGAGCCCATGGTAGCGCTAGCCGAGTACAAGGACGGCACGGTCACGGCCTGGGCCCCCACGCAAAATCCGCAGGCGGTGCAGACGATTGTTTCCTCCGAGGTCGGCATTCCCAAGCAAAACGTAATCTGTCATGTGACTTTGCTGGGCGGCGGCTTTGGACGAAAGTCCAAGCCGGACTATGTCGCCGAGGCGGCTGTCCTCTCGAAGAAAGTCGGACGCCCGGTGAAGGTGGTGTGGACGCGCGAGAACGACATCAAGTTCGACTACTACAACGCGGTGGCGGGAATGTACATGAAGACGGCGCTGGATCAGAACTCCAAGCCGACGGCGTGGCTGCAGCGGTCGGTGTTCCCGCCAATCAGCTCGACTTTCGATGTCAATGCGGTCTATGGCGATCCCGGCCACCTGCAACAGGGCTGGACGGACATGCCGTTCGACATTCCCAACCTGCGCATCGAGAATGGACCGGCGAAGGCGCACGTGCGCATAGGGTGGCTGCGTTCGGTAGCTAATATTTATCACGCCTTTGCGGTGCAGTGTTTTGCCGATGAACTCGCTCATGCTTCAGGCCGCGATCCTTACGACAATCTGATGGAGTTGCTGGGACGGCCGCGTATTTTGAATCTGAAGAACACGAACTACCCGAATTACGGCGCGTCCTACGACGCGTATCCCGCCGACGTTGGCCGGCTACGCAACGTGCTGGAGCTGGTGGCGCAGAAATCGGGATGGCATGATCGCAAGGTGAGCAAGGGGACCGGATGGGGGATCGCCGTGCATCGCAGCTTCCTGACCTACGCGGCTACGGTAGTTCAAGTCAAGGTCGACAGCGACGGCAACATTACGATTCCGCGAGTCGATACTGCGGTGGATGCGGGCCTGGTGGTGAATCCGGAGGTCACACGGGCACAATTCGAAGGCGCGGCGGTCTTTGGAACCAGCATCGTGCGCAGCGGAGAAATTACGGCCAAGAATGGCGTGATTCAGCAATCCAACTTCTCCGATTATCCCGTGGCTCGCATCAACGAGGCGCCGTATCAGACCAACGTGTACATCGTCGACAGCGACGCGCCGCCGGCCGGGGTGGGAGAGCCGGGCGTGCCGCCGTTCGTCGCCGCGTTCTGCAATGCAATGTTTGTAGCGACGGGAAAACGCACGCGCGACCTGCCGTTGTCAAGCAGCGACGCCGCTGCCTAGAACGGCTTCGGCAATTTTGTCATCACGATGGGGCCTTAGCCGCGCAGCGGATCTGTTGTTTCGTGTACGCCATCGACTATCGATGGCACCCGATGGCCAGGTCTTCGTCGCCTGGCTTGGAAGTCTCGTTGCCTTTCCTCAAGTTTCACCGATTAAGCCGCATATATAACTTTTTTCGACATCCACAGTTTGCTGTCGAAGCTTCGACATCTTCTGTCAGAACGGCAAGACATCTCCGCTAAGGAAATTCCGCCATGCCCGCATTCGATCGCTACTTTGCTCAGCAACAAGCAGTTTCCGCGGTGCGCGGGCGGGTTCGGAATTGGCAATCGATCTGCAATTACCAACAAGAAAGCAATTTTGATTCGGCAGTTTTGCAGAACGAAAGACGAGTATGTGGATTGTTAAGCTTGCATTACGGCGGCCTTATACCTTCATCGTGGTGGCGCTGTTGATCCTGATCGCGGGACCACTCGTCATCCTGCGCACGCCCAAGGACATCTTTCCCAACATCAGTATCCCTGTCGTCAGCGTGATCTGGACCTACACCGGGCTGGCGCCAGAGGACATTGCCGACCGCATCGTCAGCATTCACGAGCGCTCGGTCACGTCGACCGTCAACAACATTGAGCACATCGAATCACAATCGATCAACGGCATCGCGGTCGAAAAGATCTTTTTCCAGCCGGGCACCGATATCGCCAATGCGGTAGCGCAGGTTACCGCTGTGTCGCAAACCAACTTGCGGCAATTTCCGGTGGGAACCACGCCTCCGCTCGTCATTACTTACAGTGCCTCGAGCGTGCCGATTTTGCAGCTGGCTCTCTCGGGCAAAGGACTGACGGAAACCCAGCTTAACGATCTTGGCTGGAACTTCGTTCGCACCCAGCTGGCCACAGTTCCCGGATCGTCGGTGCCTTTCCCTTACGGCGGCAAGCAGCGCCAGGTGCAAGTCGATCTCGACACTGCGGCGTTGCAGGCGAAGGGTCTGTCACCCAATGACGTGGTGAACGCCATCAATGCCCAGAACCTGATTCTTCCGGCCGGCACCGCCAAGATGGGCCAGTTCGAATACGAAGTCGACATGAACGGCAGTCCCAAGAACGTCGACAAGCTCAACGACCTGCCGATCAAAACGGTTGGCACTTCCACCATCTACATCCGCGATGTGGCCCACGTGCGCGACGGCTTTCCGCCGCAGACCAACATCGTTCGCGTCAATGGCCAGCGGGCTTCGCTGCTAACCATCCTGAAGTCGGGCAACAGCTCGACGCTGGACATCATTTCCGGAGTCAAAGGCTTGCTTCCGCTGATCAAGGCGGGCCTTCCGCCCGCGCTGGAGATTCGTCCTCTGGCCGATCAATCGGTCTTTGTCAACGCTGCCATCTCCGGCGTGGTTCGTGAGGGCGTGATTGCTGCGTGTCTTACCGGAGTCATGATTCTGGTCTTCCTCGGCAGCTGGCGCAGCACCCTGATCATCGCAGTGTCGATTCCGTTGGCGGTGCTGACGTCGATCATCGTAATGAGCGCGCTGGGCGAAACCATCAACATCATGACCCTCGGCGGCCTGGCACTCGCCGTCGGCATTCTGGTGGACGACGCTACCGTCGAAATCGAAAACATCAACCGCAATATCGCTCTAGGCAAGGAAGTAGAACACGCCATCCTCGACGGCGCGCAGGAGATTGCCGTTCCGGCGCTGGTGTCGACGCTAGCGATTTGCATTGTGTTCGTCCCCATGTTCTTTCTGACCGGCGTAGCGCGCTACTTGTTCGTGCCACTCGCCGAAGCCGTGGTCTTCGCCATGCTGGCGTCATACCTGCTCTCGCGAACCCTGGTTCCGACCATGGCAAAGTATCTGCTGAAAGGGCATGAGCACGACGCCGAGCATCACGGGAAGGGCCTCTTCTCGCGCATGCAAGTTAAATTCGAAGAAAAGTTTGAGGATTTTCGCGAGTACTATCACGGGCTCATCCGCCGCGCCATCGAACACAAGAAGGTCTTTGGCGTTAGCTTCCTGGCCTTCTGCGTTTTGTCATTGCTGCTGTTTCCCTGGCTAGGACAGGACTTCTTTCCCGCCACGGATAGCGGCGAATTCAAGCTTCACCTGCGGGCCCGCACCGGCACTCGCATTGAAGAAACGGCGCGCTTGTGCGACTTAGTCGAGCACACGATTCGCGAAGAGATTCCGCCATCGGAAATCGCCAGCATCATCGACAACATTGGCATTCCCTATAGCGGCATCAATTTGTCTTACAGCAGTTCGGCGCCGGTCGGACCTGGTGACGCCGACATTCTGGTTTCTCTGACGCCGAAGCATCGGCCGACAAAAGAGTACGTTCACGCGCTGCGCCACCGGCTGGCCGAGGAATATCCCGGGACGATGTTCGCGTTCATGCCGGCCGACATGATCAGCCAGATCCTGAATTTCGGGCTGCCCGCGCCGGTCGACATCCAGATCGTCGGCCAGAACATGGATGCCAACCGCGCTTTCGCCGACCAGTTGATGGAGAAGATCAAGGAGATCCCTGGCACCTCCGACGTGCGCATTCAGCAAACTTTCGATCAGCCGAAACTGCACATCGATGTCGATCGCACCAAGCTGAACCAGGTGGGCTTTACCCAGCGCGACGTCGCCACCAGCATGCTGGTTACGCTGAGCGGCAGCTTTCAGACGGCGCCCACTTACTGGTTGAATCCCGCCAATCACGTCAGCTATCAGCTGTCGACGCAGACGCCGCAGTACCGAGTGCAGTCGTTGCAGGACCTGGAGAACATTCCCATCACCGGTCCCAGCAACGCCGCCCCGCAAATTCTAGCCGGGGTCGCTTCCATCGATCGCGAATCAGAGATGTCTGTGATGTCGCACTACAACATCATTCCCACGCTCGACATTTATGGCGCGGTGCAGGGCCGCGATCTGGGCGGCGTGGCCAGCGACATAGATCGAATCGTCAACTCCAGCCGCAAGAATCTACCTCGCGGCTCGCAGATCATGGTGCGCGGCCAGATTCAGACTATGCGCTCGTCGTTTGTAGGACTGGCGGCCGGACTGTTCTTTTCCATCCTGCTGGTCTACATGCTGATCGTGGTGAACTTCCAGTCCTGGCTCGATCCTTTCATCATCATCACGGCGTTACCAGCTGCGTTGGCGGGAATCGTATGGATGTTGTTCGTCACCGGCACCCGAGTCAGCGTACCGGCTCTGACGGGATCGATTATGTGCATGGGAGTCGCGACCGCCAACAGCATTCTGGTAGTCAGCTTTGCGCGCGAACAGATGGCAGAAGGACTGACGGCAGCCGAAGCCGCGATTCAGGCGGGCTTCACCCGCTTCCGGCCGGTGCTGATGACCGCGTTGGCCATGATCATCGGCATGTTGCCGATGGCTTTGGGACTGGGCGAAGGCGGCGAGCAGAACGCTCCTCTGGGACGCGCCGTGATCGGCGGCTTGTGCTTCGCGACAGTCTCAACGCTGTTCTTTGTTCCGACGGTGTTCAGCATCATTCACGGATGGTTGCAGCAAAAACAGACCGAGGACTAAACGGCAACGTCGGTACCTTGGCAAAGGAAATGGTAATGAGAATCGAAGAAAGTCCCGACACCGAAGTTCCCCAGATCAAAGAGCCGATGCTCGCTCCAGCGGCGCCGCCTATGAGTAGAGGAAAGCTCGTTGTCGGCGTGCTGGTCTTTGTCCTGGCGGTGACCGCCGTAGTTGTAGCCGGCATCGTGCCGCGCCTTAGAGCACGCGCTGCGCTGCGTACAGAAACCGTCACTCTGGCGGCTCCGACCGTGACCGTGGTGCAACCCAAACTGGGAGCACCGGCGCAGGAAATCGTTCTCCCCAGCAACATGCAGGCTTTCACCGACAGCCCCATTTATGCGCGAACCAACGGATACCTGCGGCATTGGTATGTGGATATTGGGGCGCGAGTCAAGACCGGCGAGTTGATGGCCGACATCGAAACTCCCGAAATCGATGAACAACTGCAGCAGGCGCGCGCCGACCTGGACACGGCTCGGGCGAATCTGCAGCTCTCGGAAATTACCGCCAAGCGCTACACCGGGCTGCTGGCACAGAACTCGGTTTCGCAGCAGGAGACCGACAACGCCACCAGCGACCTGGCAGCCAAGCGCTCCATGGTGGAATCGTCGCAAGCCAATTTGAAGCGCTTGCAGGATCTGCAATCGTTCGAGAAGATCTATGCTCCGTTTAACGGTGTAGTGACCGCGCGCAACATCGATATCGGTGACCTCATCGATGCCGGCAGCTCGGGCGGTCCGGCGCGTGAGCTTTTCCATGTTGCCGACACCCATGTCATGCGTGTCTTCGTGAATGTTCCGCAGGCTTATTCGCCCAACGCCAAGCCCGGACTCAAAGCAGACGTCACCCTGAACGAGTTTCCCAGCCGGCACTTCCAAGGAACGCTGGTGCGTACGGCCGATGCTATCGATCTGTCGACGCGGACTTTGCTGGTCGAGGTCGACGTCCCTAATCCAACCGGCGAACTGCTGCCTGGCGCTTATGCCGAGGTTCACTTCAAGATTCCCGCCGTAACCCAGACGTACATCATCCCGGTGGGAGCGTTGCTATTCCGCTCCGAAGGACTGCGCATCGCCACTGTGCAGCCGGACGGCCGTGCCCTACTGAAGCAGATCACCTTGGGCCGCGATTTCGGCAACGTAGTTGAGGTGACCGGCGGTCTCGACGGCAACGAATCCATTATGGACGACCCGCCGGATTCGATTGTCGATGGCGAGCAAGTGCGGGTGACGAAGTAGAGGTGGGAGTTATGTTGCAATCATATGTTTGTCATCACGAGCCGGCTTCGGCCGGCGAGGGATATGCTTTATCTCAGCGGCTATTGTCGCCTGCGAAAGAGGTATCCTCGCTGGCGGTGGAAGCGCTGGGCTCTAAGCCCCGCGAAATCAGACGCTATCAGAGATGGCTTCCGCCATGGTCGGCCGGGGCTAAAGCCCTTTTTACGTTATCCTCTCTCGGCACGGCTAAAGCCGTGCCTTTCCATCGTTTCTTGCTGAATCAAGCCAGATGGCTGCTCCCTCTCGCGCTCGCATTTCTATTGACCGGTTGCGCTGTCGGACCAAACTACACCCGGCCTAAAGTCGTCTCTCCGCCGAGCTACAAAGAGGTGCCGGCTTCCCAGGAAGCCCCGCCCAGCGATGCCAAGCTACCTGCCAACTGGTGGGAGATGTTTGGCGATCCGCAACTGAACGCGCTGGAGGCGCAAGTCGACGGCGCCAACCAGACGTTGAAGGAATCGCAAGCCAACTTCCTACAGGCTCGCGCCATGATCCGCTTCTACCGCTCCAACTACTATCCGACGGTCGGCACAGCGCCCTCGTATTCGCACAACAAGATTTCGTCGAATCGCCCAACCCTCACAACCTTACAGGGTCAGACCTATACCGACATCATTCTGCCGCTCGACGTTTCTTACGAACCCGACATTTGGGGACAAGTGCGCAGAAGCGTCGAAGCCAGCCGCTCGACCGCGCAATCTTCGTTCGCCAATATGCAGTGGGTTCGCCTGAGTCTGCACGCTGAACTGGCGCTGGACTACATGGAAGCGCGCAGCCTCGATGCCGAAGAAGAGCTGCTGCAATCGACCGTGGCAGCCTACACTGAGGCGCTGCAGCTGACGGAAAATCGTTTTCATGGCGGAGTCGCTTCCGAGGTCGATGTTGAGCAGGCCCGCACCATGCTGGAAACTACGCGCGCGCAGGCCATCGACATCGAGTCGGAACGAGTCACTTTTGAGCACGCCATCGCGACGCTCAGAGGAAAACCGGCGCCCAGCTTTACTCTTCCGTCGAATCCGCTGCACATGGAACCGCCGTCCGTGCCAGTCGGTCTGCCGTCGCAAATTCTGGAGCGCCGTCCTGACATAGCGGCGGCGGAACGCAGCATTCAGGCCGCGAACGCCAATATTGGCGTAGCCAAAGCCGCGTACTACCCGCAGCTGCCGTTGACCGGGTCTACGGGATTCGAGAGCTCCTCGATCACCAATCTGCTCACCGGGCCTTCTGCCTTCTGGACGCTGGCCGGTGCCGCGGTGGAAACCATCTTCGACGGCGGACGCCGACGCTCCGTGTCAGAGGAGGCGCGCGCAGCGTACGATCAGACCGAAGCCAACTACCGGCAAACTGTACTCACTGCATTTCAGGAAGTGGAAGACAATCTGGCCGCGCTGCGCATCCTGGCAGACGAGGCCAACACCGAAGCGGTTGCCGTCGCGGCCGCGCAACGATCGTTGCAGCTCTCGATCAATCGTTACACCGGCGGTGTGACCACCTATCTGGAGGTAACGACCGCGCAGGCGGCGGCACTCACCGACGAGCGCACCCAAGTCGAAATCCAGGGCCGACGCATGACCGATACGGTTTTGCTGATTAAAGCTCTGGGCGGCGGTTGGGATACGTCGCAGTTGCCCGACATCCATCAGATCGACCGGGCGACCGTGTCACAAGCGTACCGCATGAAATCGACAAGCCCGGCCACAACTGGCAATCCCGGACAGTAGATCGAGTTCCGCCCTGCTGTCATCCTGAACGGAACGCCGCAGACCTTTTCCGACCCGCTTCGTTTGCGGGGGGCCCCGCAGTCGAAGGATCTTCGTTTGTCGATGGTTTGTCGAGCTTGCCTTGCTCAAGGGTTTATTGCGGCCGGCGAGGAATTCCCAACTGCCGCATCTTGTACAACAGCGTGGTGCGCGGGATTCCCAGCCTCACCGCCGCGCCATCGCGCCCGCTCAAAACCCAGTTGGTCTTGCGCAGAATTTCGCTGATGTAGTCGCGCTCGGCTTCCACCAATGTCTTCGGCTTGTCCGGATCAGCGACTGACTGAGCAGCAACGCTCGTCGTAACTGGCTCCTCGATCTTCTGCAAATCCGGCGCTCGCAGGACTCCGTCCTTGGAAAGAATGACGGCCCGCTCGATCACATTTTGCAATTCACGAATGTTGCCCGGCCAGGAATACTGTATGAGGGCCGCCATTACTTCGTCGGAAACGGTGTGAATCGGCTGGCCCATCCGGCGGGAGAAGGTGTCTACAAAACTGCGCACCAGAATCGGAATGTCTTCGCGACGCTCCCGTAGCGGAGGCATGGAAATCGGAAAAACATTGAGCCGATAGTAAAGGTCGGCGCGAAACTCGCCATCCTCCACCATCTTCCCCAAGTCCCGATTGGTGGCAGCCACCAACCGCACATTCACGTGGATCGAGCGGCTGCTGCCCAGGCGTTCGAATTCCTGCTCCTGCAAAACCCGCAGCAGCTTGGGCTGCAGCTCCAGGGGAATATCGCCAACTTCGTCAAGGAACAAGGTCCCTTTGTCGGCTAGTTCGAAGCGGCCTTTCTTCTGCGCGATGGCGCCGGTAAAGGCGCCGCGTTCGTGGCCAAACAGCTCGCTCTCCAGCAGGCCGGAAGGAATCGCCGCGCAGTTCAGTTTGACAAAAATATTCTCGCGGCTGGAACTGAGGTTGTGGATGGCGCGCGCGATCAGCTCTTTACCGGTTCCAGTCTCGCCCTGGATCAGCACCGTCGAACCCGTGGGCGCTACCGTCTTCACCTCGCTGAGCACCTTTTGTAATACGGCGCTGTCGCCCAGAATCTCGTCGAAGTTATGCTCGTTGCGCAGCTCGTCGCGCAGATATCTGGCCTGCTCGGCAATCCGGCCGCGCGATTGTTCCGCCTCTTCGTACTTCAGCGCATTCTCAAAGGCGATTGCCAACTGGCGCGCGATTTGCTCCAGCAGTTCGCCATCCTTTTCCGTGAAGAAATCCTGGCTGCGGTCGAGCAAATGCAGAATGCCCAGGGTCCGGCCTCCGCGCTGAATAGGAATGAAATAGCCCGACTGAAATTGCTCGACCTGCATAATCAGGAGAGCTTCTCTGCCCAGTCCCTCGGGAACGGTGTGGAAGAGAAAGGGAGCACCGCTGCGGAAGGTCCGGCCGGAGATGGATCCCTCCATCGGAATCAACGTCTCTTCGGTCAGGGCACCGCGAGGATCGGGATAGTCCAGACCGCGCACCCGCAGCCACTTCTCGTTTTTCTCGGGCATCGATACGTAGGCCGCGTCACACTGGATGGCGGTGCGAACGCTGCTGGCAATAGCGCGCAGCAGGTCCGTCAGCGCAATATTTGAGGTGACCGCATTGTTGATGTCGAGCAGCATTTTCAGGCGGTCGCGCTCGTGCATCAGATCGTTTTGCAGTTCCTGCGCTTCCTGATAGTTGATGGCGTTCTCCACCGCAACGGCCACCTGCGCTCCCACCAGCCGCGGCAGTTCCAGATCATCCAGGTGATACGCGCTCAGGTGCGAACTGCCAAAAGTCAGCGCGCCAATCCGCCGGGTCGCGGTGGTCAAGGGAACGATGCAAAAGGACCTGACCCCATTCTGGCGGAAGAATTTCATGACCGTGGGGAACCGGGTTTCCTGCGAAATATCGGCCACCACCATGGGCTGCTGGGTTTTCCAAACCGTGGCTGAGGGCGACTCTTCCATTGAGTATTCCGGAGCCGCCACCGGACCAGGCTGCAGGCTGTGAACGGTGTGCGCCAGCATCACGTCGCGTTCGTCATCGTGGATCATCAAGGTGAGATAGGTGAAATCGAGAAGCTGATGCAGACGCGCGGCCAGTCCGCGGACCAGCTCGTCCACGCTGGCATGCGACGCCATGGCTCGCGACAATTCCAATAAAGTGCGATAACGGTCAACCGGAATTGCAGAAATCTGACTTTCTATAAAGGACATGTCGTTTTCCAGAGACGAGGAGGCTAGGGTGCTCAAATTTAGAAGGGCCTGCTGCAATAGATTGTGTCCGGAGCCTTTTGGGCGCATGGAAATCGGAAAAATTCGCCATTTGCCGCAGCTCGTCTAAGTGCTGACGGGCTGTCTAAGGTCTGACGGCATGGTATTCGGGCAGAGCATTCCAAAGTGCAGCCTAAGAGCCCGAAAATACTTTGCAATTCAGGGTTTATAGGATCGGAGAGCACCTGGAGTTACTGGCTATTTACTTGCTTCTTAGAAGGACGTTGCATGTTTGGGCTGCGCCGGTACCGCCCCGCAACGGATCGGACGGCCGCCACACGGACAAAGGAGACTTCTATGCAAACAAAGCAGCTGGGAAACAGCGATCTCAAGATTACGTCCATCGGCTTGGGCGCGTGGGCTATGGGCGGCGGTGGGTGGCAATGGAGCTGGGGCCCCCAGGACGACGACGACTCGATCGCGGCGATTCACGAAGCGCTGGATCATGGCATCAACTGGATTGACACGGCCGCCGTGTACGGCCTGGGGCACTCGGAAGAGGTGGTGGCCCGCGCGCTCCAGGGCTGGTCGAACCGGCCTTACGTCTTCACTAAGGCAGAACGGGTGTGGGACGAGAATGGCAACATTTCTGGCTCGTTGAAAGCCGCGTCGATTCGCAAGGAGGTGGAGGCCAGTCTGCGACGGCTGCAGGTGGACGTGATCGACTTGTATCAGATCCACTGGCCCGAGCCTGACGAGGATATCGAGGAAGGATGGAGCGAGATGCTGCGGCTGAAATCCGAAGGCAAGGTTCGCTATGTCGGCGTCTCCAATTTCAACGCCACCCAGATGAAGCGCGCGCTGGAGCTTGGCCCGATTACTTCGTTGCAGCCGCCCTATTCGTTATTGTCACGCGGCGTGGAACAGGAAATCCTGCCCTTCGCTGCCGCCCACCAGATCGGCGTGATTGTCTATTCGCCGATGTATTCGGGGCTGCTGACGGGGACTATGACACGCGCCCGTATCGCATCGCTGGCCGAGGACGACTGGCGGCGCCGGGATGCCAACTTCGAGGAGCCGTTGCTGTCGCACAATCTTCGTTTGGTGCAGTTGCTGCGCGAAATCGGTAATCGCCACGGCAGTACGCCGGGGGAAGTAGCCATAGCCTGGACCCTGACCAATCCGGCAGTCACCGGCGCAATCGTAGGCATGAGAAATCCCAAACAGGTGCGAGGCGTGGTGGGAGCAGCGGAGCTCAGTTTGACTCCAACTGAGTTGGAAGAAATCGAATCAGCCTGGAGCCAGGAACTCGCCGGCCGGGTATAGAGTAGCAACGCCTCGGCTTCAACCGCGCCTTAAGCGGGTGGCAGCGTCGGGCTGAAGAGACTGTGTCGCAACCGGAAAGGAAGTTTTCTGGTGGAAGAAACAGCTGGAATAATCAGTCAGACTAGCCGCAGCGCGGCGGGATGAAGTTAGCCGGGGGCATAAGCTCTCGGTGAAGCGGGAAATAGTCGTGAGCCGCAGAGCGGCGACACCACTCGCGACACAGTCTCTTTAGCCCGGCGAAATCGAACTCCGTCAGAAACGGCTTCAGCCGCGGTTGGCCGGGGCTAAAGCCCTTTCCGGATAGCACGCTTACGGCACGGCTGAACAGGCTGCGGAAAAAGTCTTAACAGCAGATCCCTCACCGGCTGAAGCCGGTTCGGGATGACAAAAATAAAGGATTTGTGACGGCGCAGCTAAAGCTGCGCCCCTTCAAAACATGTTGAACCCGACTTCTTCCGCAGCCTGTGAAGCCATGCCCTTCCATCGTTTCCGACCTCTTCCGCGACCTGGACTACGTTCCCTGATACAAACTGCACGGGTGAGAGAAGGCGCCAGCACGTTCTTACTCAGTGACTTCTCTCACAGTGTCAGACTAGAAAGTTGGCCAGCGCTCGACTCTTACTTTGTCAGGGTAGCAGCATCAATCCCTAATACCCGATTGCACTACCACAATAGCTTCAAGGCGAATTGGATCTGCCGGGCGGTCGTCGAGGTGCTGGTGATCGCGCCGGCTGTACCCGACACTCCCGATGGCGTAAACACGATGAGATTAGGAGTGTTGAAATTCGCGTGATTCAGCAGGTTGAAGATCTCCGCCCGAAACTGTAGTGACAAACGCTCGCGTAGGACCGTGTCTTTGACCGCGGAAAAATCCCAGGTGGCAAGCCCGGGGCCGGTCAGCGTGTCTCTTCCCAGATTGCCATAGAAGCCGCTGTTGGGCGGCGGCTGCAGGAATGCGGCGGGGTTGAACCACTGGGTAGAGGTGCCTTCGATTACCGAACCGGTGAAATTGGGATTCACAAATGGCCGCACCGGATTGCGGGTGTCGCCGTTGTTCGAGGGGTTATAACTCAACTGCGGAGTGAACGGGAATCCCGACTGCAGCGTAACAATGCTGTTCACCGACCAGCCGCCTACCATCGCATTCGGGAAGCCCGTCAGGTTTCCGGCAAACTTCTTTCCCCGCCCGAAAGGCAACGCGCAGACGGCGCTGATCGCGGCCAGGTTCCTGACATCGTACGTTGCCGGGCCCCAGTCAGCCCGAATGTCATAGGGATTTGCTACCAGTCCGGGCGCATTGCCGGCGGTGGTCTGGTTCAGCGAGTCGCCGTCATCCAGCGCTTTGGACCAGGTATAAACCGCCCGAAACGAAAGATCGTTGGCGAAGCGATGGTTGAAGTCGAGTTGCAACGCGTTGTAGCTGCTGTCGCCGACCGAGAACCAAGTCCAGGTGTTGGCCAGTGTGGGATTCGCCTTGGGCGTGCCCGCCGGAATGTAAAACGTTCCGGCTGGAACCGGCGTGCCGGCGAGCCCCGCCGGGAAGTTCGCGGGATACACCGCCGGACAAGGCGACGCCGGACAAATAGTCGGGAAGGGAGTGTTAGCGTCGACACCGATTAGTTCGTGATATCCATGCGAACCCACATAACTGATGGTCAGCGACGTATTGGGCGTGATCTCCTGCTCGATTGCCAGGGTGTAAGAAATCAGCGTCGGCATCTTCAGGTTCGGTTGAACGCCGCCAGGCACGAGCAAGGCCTTCGTCGGCACAGGAGCGGCAGTATTAATCGGCAGCGACGACACCGGTAAGGAAGCGATGCTGTAGGTTGGATTGAACGGCGCATTCTGATCCATGCGGTAACCCAGCGCGTCTTGCAAGTCGTTGTACATTCCGAAACCGGCGCGTACCACCGTCGTACCCAGAAACGGGCTCCAGGCGAGACCAATGCGGGGCTGCGGCAGGAACTTCGCATTGTTCTGGGTGAACGCACTGCTGGCGATACGCGGCTGGCTGGAGATCACGCCGTCACTGTTGAAGGTGTAGTTGGCGGCGCGGCCATGGGCTTCGTTCCATCCGGTAGAAAATTCGTCGCGGAATCCCAGGGTCAAGGTCAGCTTCGGATTCACTCGAATCACATCTTGCGCGTAGAGTGCGCCAAACAACGATCGCCAGTTCATTTCCGTGGGCGCCGGATCATACAGGAAGCTGCTGGTAGTCCCGGCCAGGAAAGTTGTCAAACTGCTGAAGGTGGCCTGCCCGTATTGGCTGAGCGCCAGGGTCTCGTTCGATTGGAACTGCTGGAACCATCCTCCAAAACTGAACTGGTGCACGCCGTGGGTCCAGCTAACCTGGTCTTCGTAGGTATAGAGATTGCGAGCCACGGTCAGGTTGCTTCCGTTGTTGCTACCCGCCAGGCCGATCTGCGCTTGCGGGTTGGAAGCCGCGCTGCCACCCACCACCACCGCGCCCACTTGATCGCCCAGCAGGAAGCCGGGAACGGTGGCAGCCGGAGTTCCCGTTGTCGGCTCGCCGGTAAAGAAGTACCCGGCGCGCGAGTAGCCGAAGCGGGCGACATTCAAAAGCGTGGGCGAGAAAACGTGAGTCTCCTGCAGGCTGGCGACCTGCTCCCGCAGAGTTCAGAATGTCGGTACTGTAGGGGTCCGCCATTGTGGGAGTGAAGTCTCCGCCGTCGTCGATGGTGTAGACCGCCGAGAACATGTCTTTGTCGGAGAAATTGTGATCCACGCGGGCCGTGCCAAAGTTTTCCTGAATCGTCTGCAATGGGCTGCTGGAAAATGCGGCGATTCCGTTGAAAGTGGGATCACTGGGAGAAGGCGTGGGCCACAAATTCAACAGCGGTTGAACGCTGGGCACAGCTTTCGCCCGCGAAGCCAGGTCGGGAACAAACGCTACCGAGGTCTGATGCAGATTCTGGCTGAAACCTTCGTAGTTGACGAAGAAGAAGGTCTTGTCCTTCTGAATTGGTCCTCCCAGCGCGCCCCCGAACTGATTGCGTTGAAAGGGCGGCGTCGAGCCCGGAGGGTCGAAATAGTTGCGCGCATTGAGCGCGCTGTTCCGCAGGTATTCGTAGAGCGAGCCATGCCACAAGTTGGTGCCCGATTGAGTCACGATGTTCACTTGCGCGCCGGGGTGCTTACCAAACTCCACGCCATAGTTGTTGCGCAGCACGTTGAACTCCTGCACCGCCTCGACCCCAATCAGGTTCCCGCTGGGACCACCGGGCTGCATGTTGTTCTCCGCGGCGCCGGTGAACTCGACGCCATTCAGCAGAAACAGGTTCTGCTGCGGACGATTGCCCGATACCGAGAAATTGTTGCCCGTGCTGGAGTTCGATACTCCGATACCGCCGGTCTTTTCCGCGGTGAAATTGACGATACCGGGGTTGAGCGTGAGTAGCAGATCATAGCTACGTCCGTTGAGCGGAAGAGCCTTCATTTGCTTCTCTCCTACCAGCCCGGAGATGTCCTGCGTTGTGGTACTCACCACCGGAACGTCGGCCACAACCTTGACTTGTTCAGTCACCTTGCCGAGCGGCAAGCTCAGGTCGGCGGTGGCATCCTGGCCCACCACCAGAACAATTCCCGTGCGAACTCGTTCGGCGAAGCCATCTTTCTTCGCGCTTACCTGATATTGACCAATCGGCAAGGCGACCAGCTCGTACCGACCGACTTGGTCCGTGATCGTGCTGCGGGTTAAACCCGTACCGACGTTAGTCGCCGCCACCGTGGCTCCGGGGACGGCCGCTCCCGAGGGATCGGTGACTCGGCCGGTCAGACTGGCCGACACCTGGGCGTGTGCATATAAGAGAGATAGGGATGAAAGCAGCAACAGTAGAAACGCAGCGCGGACGATTCGAACTTGCACGTGCTCCTCCGACGTCGCCAACCGGGATGACTGCTCCCTGGGGAGAGGAATTTAGTCAGAAAACATTATCCCTACGGTTTTAGGCGGGTTAAATCGAAATGTCAACCTGATATGAGCCGTATTGGGAAGCCGACTGGAGCCTATTTGCTGTTTCCCGGGGAAGGAGCGGCTGCTTTAAGCTGATTGTCACATCTTGACAATCATAATGAAGCGGCGTTATGCTCGCGCCCATGTCTTATTCGGGACCGTCCGCGATCGAGCAAAATACCGACGTCATCCAGGGCACGCTGGACATGCTGATTCTCAAAACACTGAGTCTGGAGCCTATGCACGGCTTCGGCATCGCCCGGCGCATTGAGCAAATCTCGCGTGGGGTGTTCAAGGTCAATCCCGGATCTCTGCTCACTGCGCTGCAGCGGCTGGAACGCGCGGGATGGCTCGATGCCGAGTGGCGCCAAACCGACAACTCGCGCCGCGCGAAGTTCTATGCCCTCACTCGCGCCGGGAAGAAGCAGCTGGCGATCGAGACTGAGGACTGGGCGCGCCGCACGTCGGCCATCACGCGCCTGCTGAAGGCGGAAGGCTAGCTGCATGTCTCTGTGGCGCCAACTCGCACGCGGCCTGCGCGGCCTCACCCATCGTAGGGCCGCCGACCAGGATGTCGACGACGAGGTGCAGCAGTACCTGGACGATGCCACCGCGGCGTTCACGGCCAGCGGCCTCTCTCCCGAAGCGGCGCAGCGGGCCGCCCGACTGCAGCTGGGCAATGCGACAGTCGTGCGGGAGCAAATATGCGAGTCCGGCTGGGAAAATGTGGTCCGAATCTTCTTCGCTGATCTGCGTTATGCCGCTCGCCAACTGCGCAAGAATCCGGGCTTCGCCGCCACGGCAATCGTGATCCTGGCCCTCGGCATCGGCGCCAGCACGGCAATCTTCAGCGCGGTGAACCCGATTCTGTTCGAGCCGCTGCCCTATCCGCATCCCGGCCGCATCATGATGATCTGGGAGATGCGCCAGGGCGATCCTCCCCTCGACGTCACCTTCGGCAGCTTTCACGGTCTGGCGGAACGAACTCGTTCGTTCGATGCGATGGCCGTGATGAAACCATGGCAGCCGACCATGACCAGCGCAACCCAGCCCGAACGATTCGAGGGGCAGCAGGTGAGCGCCGGATATTTCCAAGCTCTGGGCGTCGTGCCGGCGCTGGGGCGAGACTTCGTGCCATCCGACGATCAGTTCAAAGGTCCCAATGTCGTGATCCTCAGCGATAAGCTTTGGCGGCGGCGCTTCGGCAGCGACCCCACAATTGTCGGACGTCAAGTCACGCTCGACGGCAATCTCTATACCGTCATCGGCGTGATGCCGCAGCACATTCGAAAATGTGCTGGCGCCCGCAGGCGGAGCTCTGGGCGCCGCTGCAATACGATCCCTCGCTGCCGGCCGACGGCCGGGAGTGGGGCCATCACTTGCGCATGATCGGGCGGCTGCAGGCACGGGGTGAGCAGCAGCCAGGCGACCAGCGAGCTCGACGTGATCTTGCACACCCTGGCGCAGATGTATGCCAAAGGCTACGACAGCTCCGGCGGCGCGCCCGACGGATTCATCGTGAATTCGCTGCAGAGCGACCTGACGCGCGGAGTCAAGCCGGCGCTGCTCGCCATTCTTGGCGCGGTGCTGCTGCTGCTGGTGATCGCCTGCGTGAACGTGACTAACCTGCTGCTGGCTCGCGGCACGCAGCGGCGCGGAGAATTCGCCATGCGGGTGGCGCTGGGTGCGGCGCGAGGGCGACTGATCCGGCAACTGCTGACGGAAAGTTTGCTGCTCGCCGTTCTCGGCGGTGCTGTCGGAATGATGGTGGCGGAGTTCGGGGTGCGCGCGCTGGTGGCGCTCAGTCCGTCTGAGCTGCCTCGGGTCAGCGCCATTGGCGTTGATGGCAGCGTGTTCGCGTTCGCCCTCGGCATCACTACGCTGATCGGGCTGGTAGTCGGATTGGTTCCGGCGATCCACGCCTCCCGGCGAGATCCGCAGATGGGACTGCAACAAAGTTCGCGTCGTACCGCGGGTGGTTATCAATTCGCGCGCGGCACGCTGGTCGTCTCCGAGGTCGCGCTGGCTCTGGTGCTGCTGGTGAGCGCGGGATTGCTGTTGCGCAGCCTGCAGCGGCTGTTCGCCATCGATCCCGGCTTCGATGGCTCGCACCTGCTGACCATGCAGGTGCAGGAGTCCGGTCACCGGTTCGACAGCGACAGTGCGCGCCAGCGGTTCTTCACCCAGGCTTTGGAGGCGGTACGCCAGCGTTCCCGGCGTCACCGCGGCGGCGTTCACCAGCCAGTTGCCGCTCAGCGGCGATTTCGACACCTACGGCGTGCAAGTTCGAGGCCTACCCTAACGACTCTTCCGAGGCTGGGTTTCGCTATGCGGTAAGTCCGGGCTATTTCGACGCGCATGCGCATTCCGTTGCGTCGCGGCCGGGTGCTTGACGAACGCGATCGCGCCGGCGCACCCGTGGCCGTGCTGATCAGCGAATCGTTTGCCAGGCGTAAGTTTCCCCATCAGGACCCGTTGGGGCAGCGGGTTCGCATCGGTCCCGACATCGGCCACGCCAATGCTCCCTGGGACGTTATTGTCGGCGTGGTCGGCGACGTGAAGCAGACCTCGTTGGCACTCAGCGAGCCGGACGCTTTCTACACCACGCCGGCGCAATGGTCGTGGGTCGACAATGTGCAGTCGCTGGTGGTCCGCACTCGCGGTGATGCGGCCGCGTTGGCCCCCGCCGTCCGCAGCGCGATCTGGTCGGTGGACAAGGACCAGCCCATCGTGCGCGTAGCGACCATGGAAAGCCTGCTGGCCGCGTCCGAAGCGCAGCGGCGATTTGCGCTGATTCTGTTCGAAGCGTTTGCTCTGGTCGCCTTGGTGCTGGCGGCCACCGGCATGTACGGCGTGCTGGCCGGCAGCGTCACCGAACGAATGCGTGAGATCGGAATTCGCGCGGCCTTGGGCGCTTCGCGGGGCAACATTCTCGCGCTGGTGGTTCGTCAGGGCATGATGCTCACCGCGGTAGGCGTCGCGATTGGGCTAATGGGAGCAGTGGCCGCCAGCCAGGCTCTCACCACGTTGCTCTTCGGTATCTCGCAGCTCGACCTGATCACTTATCTCGGAGTCATTGCGCTGCTGGGTGCGGTATCCGTGTTCGCCTGCTGGGGTGCCGGCCTGGCGGGCGGCGCAGGTTGATCCGTCCATCACGCTGCGGGCGGAATAGGTGCCTGTGCCCTACTAACATAGAGAGATCGATGGCAAGCGATTAGACGTTCGCGGACATCGCTGCGGCTGGGCTGGACGTTTCCGGACGCCGTCATCGCAAGATCGACAACCCGCCTGAACCCACTCGGGAACCATGTCCGAAAACGTCTAGCTGCAGAGATAAGATCGATTACTCTAGAACGCGTGAAGGATATGAATCTGGACTGGAAAGTGTGTTCGCGCGCGCGTCTCTCCCGCGATCCGCGCTTCGATGGCAAATTCTTTATTGGCGCATTGGGCAGCGGAGTCTATTGCCGCCCCATCTGCCCCGCGCCTACCTGCAAAGAAAAAAATGTGCGCTACTTTCCCACAGCCGCCGCCGCGGCTGAGGCCGGCTTCCGTCCTTGTCTGCGTTGCCGGCCGGAGTGTTCGCCGGGAACTGCGGCCTGGCTGGGAAGCTCCAGCACGGTTTCGCGGGCCTTGCGGTTGATCAGCGAAAGCGGCTTGGAAGACGGTGGAGTAGAGCTGCTGGCCGAGCGCCTGGGAGTCGGCTCGCGCCATCTGCGCCGGCTGTTCCTGCAACATCTGGGCGCGACCCCGAGCGCCGTGGCGCAAACCCGCCGGCTGCATTTTGCCAAGAAGCTGATTGATGAGACACGCCTACCCGATGAGCCAGGTTGCGATCTCATCCGGCTTCGGTTGCGTTCGCCGCTTCAACGCCGCCATCGCCAGGACCTATCATCGGACGCCGACGCAAATCCGGGCTCTGGTCCGCCAGAAAATTGTTCAGCCGGAAAATCAGTACTTCTTTCGGCTGCGCTTTCGGCCGCCTTACAACTGGAAGGGCATGTTGGGATTTCTGGAAGCCCGCGCCATTCCCGGCGTCGAATTGGTGGAAGACGGCACGTATCGCCGCACGATTTGCTTGAAGGGCAGCCAGGGATATTTCGCGGTCTCGCTTGACGAGGCAAACCATGGTCTCGCGGTGCGGGTTCAGTTTGGCGATCCGGGTTCGCTCTTCTTCATCATCGAACGCATACGCGCGATGTTCGATCTGAATGCGGACTGGGCGGCCATTGTGCAGACGCTACGAACCGACCCGATGTTGACGGGGCCAGTCGACGCGGCTCCGGGGCTGCGAGTGCCCGGCTGCTGGAACGGTTTCGAGCTGGCCATACGGGCGATTCTCGGGCCAGCAGATTACGGTGAAGGGAGCTACCGCGTTGGCGGGGCGACTGGTGCGCGCTTTCGGGCAGGCATTCTCCGCACCCGGCAACCTCACACACACATTTCCCTCCCCCGAGGTTCTCGCGGAATCCAGCCTTGCCGGCCTCGGCCTGACGACGGCACGGGCGCAGACCATTCGCTTGCTCGCCCGCGCAGTTTGCGACCGGGAGATTCGGTTTCAAGGCGTGGTCGATCTCGACGAATTCCTGGGGCGCATGTGTGAGATTCCGGGCATCGGGAAATGGACGGCACAATACATGGCGATGCGCGCACTGGGTGAGCCGGATGCGTTCCCCTCCGGCGATCTCGGCCTGTTGCGCCGCCTGGAGTCGCGCAGCCCGCGCGAGTTGGAACGACGAGCCGAAGCGTGGCGGCCTTGGCGCGCCTACGCCACCATGTATCTATGGACGATGGGCGGAGAACGCGGAGTCGGGAAGAGTAAAGTTGTTCGATTCGAACGCGGAAAAGTGCCTGGCGACAAGACCGCTTCTCAGTCGCACCTGTCCATGGTTGGGTGAGGCTCAGCAAGCAGCGGCAGGAGTCGAGGCTCAGGTAGAGCGGACGTTTAGGTCCGCGTTGAAGTCGCTATTCTCAATCTCCCGAGCCGGCCTTTAGCCGGCGACACCTCACATTCGCAGTTTCTCTCAGCCTCTTAACGCGTGGAGAATCTGGCGCAGTCGTATGTAAGATAAGCAGGATTTGGGAAACTGAACTCGGAGAGTCAGGCGGCCAAAGATGAGGCGTCCGCAATGACCGTGTCAGTCTTTATAGGGACCAGCGTCGACGGCTTCATCGCGCGCCCGAACGGTGATCTCGACTTCCTGCCTGCTGATGGCGGCGAGCCGCATGGCTATAACGAATTCTTCGCCAGCGTCGATGCGCTGGTCATCGGTCGCAAAACCTTCGAGACGGTGCTGGCCTTTCCGGCATGGCCCTACGGCGGCAAGCGCGTCGTGGTCCTCAGCAGCCGGCCGCTCGACTTATCCGCCGTGCGTGGTGGCGTTGTGGAACAGATGGCGGGATCTCCGGCCGAAATTGTCGCCAAACTCGCTGCCATTGGCGCACATCATCTCTACGTCGATGGCGGAATCACGATTCAAGGATTCCTGCGTGCCGGCTTGGTGCAACGTCTCGTTATCACGCGCGTGCCGGTCCTGATTGGACAAGGTATTCCACTGTTCGGCGCGCTGCCGCAGGATGTACGGCTCCAGCACGTCGCGACGCAGCATTATCCCAGCGGCCTGGTGACGAGCGAGTACCGGGTGGAAGCCTGACCATTGAGGGGCCGTGGAGGACTCAGCAGTTCCGCAAACTATCAAACCCACTTGCAACCTTTCCGCGCCAGCTGCATTTAATGATTATCAGATTCAGTCGGTCGCCGACCGAGTGAGGGAGCGTTGCCATGCCGATCATTCGAAGCTGCAAGAGTTGTTCACGCAAGAACCGCATTCCAGCCGGGCATCTTGCCGACACGGGACATTGCGGAGCCTGCAAGGCGCCATTGCCTCCGGTGAATGAACCGCTGGAGGCTGATCCTCAAACCTTCGACGAAGTTGTGCGCGAGGCGCGAGTGCCGGTGCTGGTTGACTTCTGGGCGTCGTGGTGCGGACCATGCCGGATGGCTGCTCCGGAGGTGGCGCGCACCGCAGCCGACATGGCTGGCCAGGCCGTGGTGCTTAAGGTCGATACCGAGCGCTATCCGGAACTGGCGGCGCGCTTCAACATTCGCGGCATCCCTTATTTTGCCGTGTTCTCCGGTGGCCGGCCGGTGGTTCAGCAGGCGGGCCTGGTCGACCATCACCAGTTGGAGAGCTGGCTGAAATCTGCTGCTCCAGTTTCGGCAGCCTGACGCGGAGCGGGTGGTATAGTCGGGGGTCGCCGGTAAGCATTACCTCGGAGCGCCTCATGAAACGCCTGCTCGCTCTTCTTCTCTTCCTCGCCGCCTCGCTTGTGTCGGCGCAGTCGAAATCGCAATCGTCGACGCCGCCCAAGGTCACGTATATCCGCTGCGGTACCCTCTACGACGGCAAGAGCGACACCGCGCGCAAGAACGTCACGGTTCGCGTCGTGGGCGACAAGATCGATCAACTGGGAGAAACTTTCAGCCGGAGAGCGGACGCCGCGGTCATCGATCTCAGCCATGAGGTCTGCCTACCCGGCCTGATCGATGCGCATACTCACGTGCTTTTGCAGGGCGACGTGACCACGGAAGATTACAACGTCCAGATCCTGCAATACTCCACGCCGTATCGCACGATTCTGGGCACGGTGGCCGCACAGAAGGCGCTGGGCTATGGCTTCACCACGATTCGCGATGTGGAAACCGAAGGCGCGGGTTACGCCGATGTCGACATCAAGAAGGCCATCAACAACGGCGTCATTCCCGGCCCGCGCATGCAGGTTGCCGGCCGCGCCATGGACGTGACCGGTGCGTATCCCGTGCTGGGCTATTCGTGGGAGCTGAAGTGGCCACACGGAGTCCAGGAAGTTGACGGCGTGGAGGGCGGGCGCAAAGCGGTGCGCGAACAGATCTCCAACGGCGTCGATTGGGTCAAGGTGTACTCCGACCGCAGCTATCGGGTGCGACCCGATGGCGTACTCGACGATATTCCAACTTTCACTCTTGCCGAGCTGCAGGCCATCGTCGACGAAGCTCATCGAGAGCGGCACAAAGTTGCCTCGCACGCCAGCGCACTGAATGGCGTACACAACTCGGTCGAGGCAGGAGTCGATTCGGTCGAGCACGGCTTCTACATCGCGGATCCCGATTTGAAGACCATGGTCGCGAAGGGCATCTACTATGTGCCGACGCTGCTGGTAGGCGAGTACGTTGCCGAGGGCCGGGCAAGCGAGGGCTCGCATGTGTGGATTGACATGATCAACATTCATGCCGCGACCTTCAGGCGCGCGCTGGCCGCGGGCGTGAAGATCGCCTTCGGCACCGATGCCGGCGGCTTCCCCTGGACGGTGAATCCTACCAGAGAATTTCCGCTGATGGTGAAATACGGCATGACGCCCGCGCAGGCACTGCATTCGGCCAATATGTCGGCCGCTGAGCTACTGGGTATGCAAGATCAGATTGGTTCGCTGGAGCCGGGAAAGTTCGCCGACATCGTGGCCGTCCCCGGCGATCCCATGGCCGACATCCAGCAACTGGAGAAGGTCAATTTCGTGATGAAAGGCGGAAGCGTGTTTAAGCCAGCAGAGAGTGGGCAGTGAAGTGAGATCTTGGGGAACGAAGTCAAGCTTTCTGTTCCCGCACGGAAATAAAAAAGCGCTTCGGCAGGCCATGCCCTGTATGATTGGTAATCATATGATGATTCGATGAATAAGGATCGGGAAGGCGGGGCCAATGGCCGGCGAGGGCGAGGATTGGCGGAGCGAAAATTCCGACATAGACCGCATTGCTGTTTTCTCAAGAGCCCGTGAGTTCGACAAGGCTCACGCTCTGTTAAACCGGCTGCAATTGCCTTTTACCGTGCTCTCCCCCGACCCTGGCTACGCCCGCGTCGGAACTCCCGCCCTGCTCTGCGACTCCGACGGAACTTCGGCAATCCTCAGCGATCGCACCATTAGCTGCGCGGGATGGGCCGATAACTTCGAGCCGCCCACCGCCATACCGCAGCAGAATCCAGAGGGCTTCGACGAGAATGTTTTCGGCGAAGCAGCGATCATGTTCTTCGGTCCCTGCATGGCCGATGAAACTCGCGTCCGGCTGACGGTTCACCTCGGCGGCAATCTCGCGCCCGTGCTTCCTTATATAAACCGCACCATGCCACAGGCATGTTTCAACGCGGACCCTTGCTCGCTGACATTCATGGAAGGCCCGCGTATGGTCAGCCTGTATCCCCAACGCATCGCGATCGGCAAGGCGGATGGTCTGGTGGACGCATGGCGGACGCTGGAAAAAATTCGCCTGCTGGTCAACCGCACCTGGGCGAAAAGAGACACCATAGTTCCGTTATACGAACGTCGCTTTAAGCCGCCGGCCCTGGAGATCTATAAGCGTCTCCCCAGAACCAATTGCAGGGTGTGCGGGGAACAGACCTGCATGGCCTTCGCTGTCAGCCTATGGCAGGGGCGTGCGGTGCCGTCCCAGTGCGCTCCCGCCTTTACCGAGGAGCATGCGGCCTTGGGTGCCGCTTTGCTGGAGATTTGCCGGGGGCTTGGGGTCGATACCACCGCGGCGGTGAGCCGATAGAAGGTCCGGCGCGACTACCGCTCCGCTCCGACCTTGGCATTTTCAGGAGCGGTACCAGCCGCTGACTACTAGCCGCCAGCCGCCGTCGATACAATAGCTCTTCCGGACCCCATGCCTTCCGCCGATCCTCACCTCGAATATTCTAGCCGCCTGGAAGCGGCGCGCGGCAATCTCTCGGCCCTGGATCGCCGCCATCGCGCCTTAGGCTATGCGAAGCTCATCGTCGGCTTGGCTACGCTGGTGGTCGCGGTGTGGCTGCTCAAATACCATGCTCGCTACATTGCGTTCTTTCTTGTGCCCGCCGCCATTTATCTAGGGCTTGCGGTTCTTCATGAGCGGGTGATTCGCGCACGCCAGCGGTACTCGCGGATTATTGCATTTTATGAGCGCGGACTGGCCCGACTGGACGACAGCTGGCCGGGCACGGGAAATGCTGGCGAGCATTACTTGCAACCCGATCATCCCTATGCCCGCGATCTTGATCTGTTTGGCCGCGGCTCCTTGTTTGAACTCCTGTGCACGGCCTCGACACCGGCCGGCGAGCAAACCCTGGCGAGCTGGCTGTTGGCGCCTGCTCCTGCCGAAGAGGTATTGGCGCGGCAGGCAGCAGTTGCAGAGTTGCGCAACTGTCTCGATTTCCGCGAAGACCTCGCCATGGCCGGTGAAGGCATTCGCTCGATTCGCCCGGAAGCCCTAGCAGCCTGGGGAACCAGCGAGCCCACGATGCAGCCGGGAATCATGCGTATCGCCGCGCCCGTGCTAGCCGCGCTTTGGCTGGCCGGAATGCTGGCCTGGGGCATCTGGGGGCTGGGAGATGTTGCGCTATTCATCAGCTTCGTCAATCTCGGCGTCAGCTATCTTTCCCGGGCGCGGGCCGAGCGGGCGGCCGCGCTCTTCTTCGCCAAGGATGAACACACTGCTTCCACCGACGAAGCCGCCGACGATCTCAAGCTGATGTCGGCGGTGCTGGCCCAGGTGGAGCGGCAGACTTTCTCGTCGCCCAAACTGCAGGAGCTGCAAGCCACGCTTATCACCGGGGGCGTGGCGCCCTCCCGAGCCATCGCCCGCCTGAGCCGGCTGATGGAATATCTCGACTCGGGACACAACTGGATCCTGCGCGTGCTTGATCCTTTCATCTTCTGGAACTTGCAGTTCACCTTCGCGATTGAAGCCTGGCGGCGGGAGTTCGGTCCAGCGATCGGGGGATGGCTGGCAGCGCTGGGCGAAATCGAAGCCCTATCGTCACTGGCTGGGTATGCCTACGAAAATCCTAGCGATGTCTTTCCGGAATTCGCCGATCGCGCTCCCCTCTTCGACGCCAGGGGATTCACCCATCCGCTGCTGCCGCGCACTCATGCGGTGTGCAACGATCTGCAGCTTAGCGAAGAACTGCAGGTCATTATCATCAGCGGGCCGAACATGGCGGGAAAAAGCACCTTCGTTCGCGCCGTGGGCGTCAACGCCGTGCTGGCGCAGTGCGGCGCTCCGGTGCGCGCCCAACGACTGGTGATGTCGCCGCTCGCGGTCAGCGCCTCCATCTGCGTGCTCGATTCGCTGCAGGGCGGAGTGTCACGCTTCTATGCCGAGATCACGCGCCTGAAGCAAATCGCCGACCTGGCCAAGGGGCCGGCGCACGTGCTGTTTCTGCTGGATGAGTTGTTCTCGGGGACGAACTCGCACGATCGCCGCATCGGCACCGAGTCGATGGTGCGCAACCTGGTGGGCCGCGGCGCCATCGGTATGGTCACCACGCATGATTTGGCACTGACCCAGATTGCTGACTCGCTCGCACCCAGCGCCGCCAACTTTCACTTCGAAGATCATCTGGAAAACGGCGGGCTGCATTTCGATTACCGGCTGTGTCCAGGCGTCGTCCAGACCAGCAACGCGCTGCAGTTGATGCGCTCGATCGGGTTGGAGGTGTGAGAGAGGTTGAAGAAAATCCCCGCCCAAGCAAAAGAAGCTTGGACGGGGCACCCTGCAGAACGTTGAAGAGCGGAATGCTTCAACCGCTCGAAGACTTTATTTCTATCCACTCTCCACCAACCACTATTCACTACTTCAACGACTTCAGATACGCAACCACGGCTTCGGCGTCGGCGCGATTCATCTTGTACGCCGGCATGGGAGGCCGCGCCGGTTGTCCGTTGGGAGCCAGACCGGTCATGAAAAACTGCACCGCTTTTTCCTGATCCCACCCGGGCAGGCCCGCGATGTTAGGCGACGTGTCCGCCCACACCGGCATGGGCACCAGCGGGGCCAAACTCCAGCTTCTTGCCCTGCAGCCATTTGTCCATGATGTATTCGCCGTGATCGTTCATCGGCGTGTGGCAGTCGCCGCATTGACCGATAGCCTTGACCAGGTATTCGCCGCGCGCAATCTGCGCCTTTGTACCACCCGATGCCGCGGAATTCGTACTCGCCACTATCAGACACAACCACGCGGCTCCGCAAGCCGCAATCATCCATTTCCTCATTCGCCCCTCCATTGATTGCCCAGCCAAAGTGCGAGTGATTCTCCTGTAACCTGTGTGCGCGTGTCAATCAAAGATGGTTGAGACTTGTCCGCTCGGCGAGAAATTTTCCAAATCCTACAATATCCGCATCCCCTAATTCGTCCACAGCAGTAGATGAACGACGCAGCGAGCCTGGAGCGGATGGCACTCGAACAGGACCAGCGGATCTCCGAGGTGGTCAGGCAGGAGCGATCCCGGCTGCGCAATTTCATCCGCCGGCGCGTGCCTGACCCGCGCGATGCCGAAGACATTCTGCAGGACGTTTTCTACGAACTGGTGGAAGCCACTCGACTGCTGATGCCCATCGAGCACGTCACCGGCTGGCTGTTTCGCGTCGCGCGCAACCGCATCACCGACCTGTTCCGCAAGAAGAAGCCGGAGGCATTCAGCGATGCCGACGTAGTGGACGAAGATGGAGAGCTGTTGCGACTGGAAGACCTGCTGCCTTCGCCCGACGCCGGTCCTGACGCCGCATACGCGCGCAGCGTAATGCTCGAGGAGTTGGAGTTCGCCATCGACGAGTTGCCCGAGGAGCAGCGCGAAGTGTTTGTCGCGCACGAACTGGAAGGGCGCAGCTTTAAGGAACTAGCGGCCGAGAGTGGAGTCAGCGTGAATACCTTGCTGTCGCGTAAGCGCTACGCAGTGCTGCATCTGCGACAACGGCTGCAGGCGATTTACGACGACTTTATGGAAACGTGAGGAACACGAACATGGTAACCAAATGGATTAGCCGGGTATTGAAGGTCATACTGGGGATCTTCATCCTCGTCATCATCATCGGCGCCTGCGGCGAGGGATTGGTGCAACTGTGGAATTGGCTGCTGCCCTCGCTATTCGGATGGCGCCAGATCACCTTCTGGCAAGCCGTCGGATTATTTGTGCTTTGCCGGCTGCTCTTCGGCGGCTTCGGTGGACGTCCGCTGTACCGCTCCAACTGGCGGCGGCGCATGGGCGAGCGCTGGGAGAGCATGACTCCCGAGGAGCGCGAGAAGTTTCGCCAGGGCATGCGCGGGCGCTGCGGACACTGGGGACCAGCAGCCCCGGCGGCGGAGCCCAAACCATGAGCACAGCACGCCCGGAAGCTGATCCAGGGCGGCAAGCGCGACGAGGACAGTTGCCGACCTTCAACCTTTCTCACATATAGAAAAATGGCCCCTCAGGCATAAATCCCCAAGGGGCCGATTTAATTTTGTCTACTAGTGTGAAATGTGTACGGAGTGTGATTTCAGCAGTAGTTGGACAAAAATCAGGAGAATGGGTAGAAGCTTAACGACGGTTCGCTGCGCGGGAAAGTTTAGCCAACCCCCACGTCGGGGACCATTTTTATTGGTCCTATACGATCCGCGTCCGCCTCGCTTTGTCGAACGACCGGTCATATTGGACTTTCCTTTCTTTGAGAGTCGCTCCAAAACATTGAGAATTGCGAGCGCACATGTAGAATAGATTTGAGTTCATCTTGCGTGGAGTGAAATACGAAACCATCCGGAACTATAGTAACCACAGGTAACCTCGAATAGCCTCAAAAGATTTGCTTATTTTTCAATCACTTCGAAATTTTATAGCAATTACAGTGCCAAAAAGTTTTCTACACCTCTTGTTATTAGTGTGCGCCACCGAGTATAAGTTCAGGCGAAACTTAACGACGGTTCGCTGCGCGGGAAAGTTTAGCCAACCCCCACGTCGCGGACCGTTTTTCCTTATAACAGGGCAAATCTGATCAACGCTGCTGGCACGGACGATCAACGTTTCGAATGGCACCACGACGGGCAACTGTGGCGATAATGGCACCCGACGCCGATTCTCGCTACACCTTCGGCACCCAGCAGTAACCGCGATAATCCACGAAGATTGCCGTTGATGGACAGCTCTCGGTGGTTTCCCACCGCAGGTTCTTCTGCAGTCTAGCGCAGTGATTCGGATATGATGCTGCTGCTTTGTCTCGTACCTCCGCCATTTCGCATCCCTGCCAGACGTGCAAACAGCGGCGCAAGTTAGGCCGCTCACTCCGTAACCAGGTCAAGCGACTCAGCCACGGCGAATGGAATGCCAAGCAACGCAACTTCGACGTGGTCGACCGCTTGATCGAAGCCAATCGCGGACGGCTGCCCCAGTTGCTGCCGTTGAAGTGGGGAGCGATGGCGCTCTCGCCCTTCGGATTCTTTCGCGGCGCAGTCCCGGTTATGGCGGCTGACCTGGCGCCACTGCCCCACACCGGTTTGCCGACACAGATCTGCGGCGACGCCCACGTGCGAAATCTCGGCGCCTTCGAAGCGCCGGATGGACGGCTCATCTTCGACATCAACGATTTTGACGAGACCATGGTTGGTCCCTGGGAGTGGGACATCAAACGGATGTCGGCCAGCCTGGTATTGGCCGGGCGCGAAGCCGGCAACTCCGACAAGCAATGTAAAGCCGCGGTCGTGGCTTTCGTCGAGAGCTATCGCGAATGGATGCGCCAGTTCTCGGAGATGGCGGTCATCGATCTGGCGCGCTTCCAGATCTACCGCGTGGTGTCGCCGGTGCGCTCCGTGCTGCGCAAGGCCGAGCGGGCCACGCCGCAACACAATCTGGAAAAGCTGACGGTCTCCGAAGATGGTAAGCATCGTTTTCGGGAACAGAAGCCGGTGCAATTTCACATCTCACGTGCGCAGCGCGATGCCGCCCTGGGGTCGTTGAAGATTTATAAGAAGACGCTGCTGCCCCACATCGCGCACTTCTTCGAGCAATATGTTCCCCAGGACGTCGTCTTCCGCGTGGTGGGCACAGGTAGCGTCGGCCTGCGCGACTATGTGGTGCTGATGTTCGCCTGCGCGATTTCCGATCCCGTCTTTCTGCAGATCAAGGAGGAACCGAAATCCGCCTATGCTCCCTATCTACCGGCCAGTCGCGTGCCCTCCCACCAGGGCGAACGCGTTACCGCCGGGCAGCGCGCCATGCAGATGCAGTCTGACCTGTTTCTGGGATGGACCACGATCGCCGGCCGCGACTATGTCGTGCGCCAGTTACGTGATCACAAAGCGAGCATCGAGGACGAAGACCTCCAGGGCGACGGGTTGGTGCAGTACGCGCGCATGGCCGGCGAACTGCTTTCCAAAGGCCACGCCCGCTCTGGCGACTGCTGCGCGATCTCGGGATATCTCGGCAGCAGTGACCGCTGCGACTGCGCGATGGCCAACTTCGGCATCGCCTATGCCAACCAGACGGTGAAAGACTGGGAAGCGCTGCGCCGCGCCATCCGCCTGGGCAAGCTTAGAGCGATCAAGCCGGGAGCCCCCAAGGCGCCCGCCACCCGGGCGACGCGACCCAAACAAAGTAAATCGAAATAGCCAACTGACAATCTAAACAGGAACGTGATACGGATGAAGCGCCCACTTGCAAACCCTCTTTCTTCTCTTCCCCAACAGGCGGATAATATAGGCATGGCTCGGTGGATTTTCCTTGCGGCCTTAAGCGTGGCTCTGCTGGCCACTCCCGCCTGGGCGCAACGCAGCGGAGGCGGCGGCCACGGCGGCATGGGTGGCGGAGGCGCGCACGGCGGCATGTCCATGGGCGGCAGCCGGGGAGGCTACTCCGGCGGAGGCGGCTACGCTGCGCATGGCGCCTACAGCGGCGGCGCAGGATACGCCTATCACGGTGGCGGCGGATATGCCCGGGTTCCCAGTTACGCTGGCGCTCCTCGCGCGAATTGGAGCGGAGCCTATCACGGTTGGAATGGATCGGGCTGGCACGGTAACGGTTGGAACGGCTGGCACGGTAACGGTGGGTACCATTACCGCGGCTGGGGTTGGGCATGGCCGTGGTGGGGCTGGGGCTATGGTTATGCCGGCTGGGGCGGATATCCGTGGGGAGGATGGTATGGCGGCCTGGGATGGGACGACTCGTCGTATTACGCAGGCAATTCCTACCCTTACGACACTTCTAGCGGGCAGAGCTATCCCTCATACGTATATGTCACTCCCAATACATCGAGCGATAACTCGCAGACCTATCAGGCGCAGCAAGACGAAATCGATCGGCTGAACAACGCGGTCCAGCGCTTGCAAGCTCAGGGACCGGCGCCGAGTCCGGAGTCGCGGCCGCAAGGCAAGATGACCGAGATCCACGCCAACACGGTGCTGATCTACCGCGATGGCCATGCCGAGGAAGTGGAGAACTACGCCATCGTCGGCAAGACGATTTGGGTATTCAACGAATCTCGCGCCAAGAAGATTCCTCTCTCCGAACTTGATTTGTCGGCCACCAAGCGCGACAACGAAGATCGCGGCATCGAGTTTGTAGTGCCGAACTCCTCGCACTGAACTCCCAACGAAACACCCGCACCAGGGATCGGTCAGAGCCGGTTCAGGTCCGCGTCCCAGCCGCCGCCACCCGAAATCTCGCGTCAGGTCTCAGCTCGTGCGCGATCGCCCGGTGATCCAGGCGATGGGAATTCCCACAAGGAAAATGTGCGAGAAGATCAGGTTCAGCAGGTTCGCGGCTCCCGCCGGCGGCTGCCTGGGCGCAGCCGACAGCGGCACGACCACATAGTGCATAAAGAGAAACACTCCCATCCCATACACCGGTCCCCACAGCAGCGGCTGGTGCAGCAGCCAGGGTAATTTCAGGCTGAGCGCGTAGAACACTGCCGCGGCCGATATTGCGATCAGGAAATGCAATGCAATGCCGAGGACCGCGGTCGCCCATCCGCCATGAAAAGAGCTGACGCCCAGCAACCCGCTGGCGATGAACTGAAAGACCCGGATCGGAGGTATGCCTCGGACGACCCCGATGAAGAACGCCGCATCCAGGCCGTCCAGAGCGCCCGCCAGCAGCCCGGCCCGCAGGATGATCGGCAGCGCGCGGCTGCGGTGATTGGAAGGTGTGATTGCCGAGGCTGACATGGGCGGAACTCTACCGCAGAGTTTTACCGACGGCGAACGATTTGTGACTAACGCCCAAGGAGTACGGTTGAGCGAATGATTGCACGAAAGAACCCTCCCGCAGGCGATCTGACACCTTCTAGAACTCTCTGGATTCGCCCGCCAGATCACCGGTGCGTTTTCGGGGCACTAGCGACTTCTGCTCTTCTACGATTGTCCAGGGCGGTCGAATTGTCTAGGCCGGTCGAAAAACTTAAGCGCCGTAGGCGCGTTACAGGTTAGCCCAGCCCTATCAGGGCTGGGTCAGGAGTGAATAGTGATGCCGAGTGCCGTAGGCACGGCACAAATACCGGCGTGTGTCATGGGTCAACGCAAGCCAATTGCACCGCGGTTGCGTTCCGTACAGCAATCGAAAAGGTAATAGCTCGCGCTGGCGGAATCGCCTTCGGCCGTTCTCCTGACCGCGAGCTTATGGTGCGTTTAGCGTGAGGCAACCGTAAAGGCGAAAGCGGGACAAGAGAGAAGATCATAGAAGTGGAGGTTCGTGGGCGTGCTGCAGAGGTACGAGATTGCCGGTGACGAGCGTTTCTCGTTCGGAGAAAAGCCTGCCGTGCCTACGGCACTCGCCCTCGTTATTCATCCCTGACCCAGCCCTGACAGGGCTGGGCTAACCTGTAACGCGCCTACAGCGCTTAGCGTTTGTGGCCGCGGGCTTAGCTTGCGGGCTGCGTTCCCTTCCTGATTCTCCCCTGCGGATTTATGCACTATTCATGTGGCATTGACTTCTTCGTCAACAGAGAAGAGCAAACTTGAGCGGTAGGAATCTCGGAATGCGGATCACGGGCGCACAAGGTCGCGATGGTTACCGTTCGCAATGAAATCTTGTCGGAATCGCTAGGCCTGTCTGACCGCAAACCTATTCCTTTCGATGAGCTTCCCTTCAGCGCTCTTGACGCCACCGCCGGCAGCGAAGACGAACTGCAAGCCGTAGTGGTCGGCCGATCCACCGATTGCGATTTGCCGCTGAGCATTCGCGAGTCGCGCTTCTTTCGCAACATCGCGCGCCGCAGCGCCAGTGGCGAAGCACCGCGCCGCACCTTGCTGGAGTTGGAAGCCTTCCTCAACGACACCCGCGGCGTCTGGGAAAACAGCTGGATTCGCTTTCCCGAAGCGCGGCTCAGCCGGCACGCGTTGCATGTGTTTCACGCCGACCTGCAAGTCGCGCGCAATGGCTCGATCGGCGAGCGCTCCGACGCATTGCGCTTTCGCTTCACCCAGCATGGCGAGCCTTGGCTGCGGATCCCCATCAGCTACGCTCTAAAGTTATCGCTGGCCGACCTGATCGGTGCGCAACCGCATATGCCCGAGGCGATGCGCCAGGAAGCGTCGCGCCTGATGCGACACTTCCTCAACGACAACACTTCGCCCGAGACCACGTCGTTCCACATTGTTGCCGCAGAGCCTAAGCGTTCGCTGGGCGAGCAGGTGGCGCGCGAGGCGGCGCGGCGATTCCTGTTCACTTCGCTGCTGATTTCGTGGGCGAACCGGCGCTTCGGATTGCTGGAGACGGGCCAGCGAGCGCTGGTGTATCACGCGCCCGTGCCGTCGGTGCATCAGGAGGAGCTTTCGTCGTGCACCTCCGACTCGTTTTATCGCGAGCTGTTCATGAGCCCGTGCCTGTCGGGATGGAGCGACGGCGAAGAGAAATATCAGTACATGCACCTTTGCCACCAGGTGCTGAGCCGCAGCCAGCTAAACGCCGTGGCCAAGCTGCGCGAGGCAGGCATCATCGCCAACGACCTGATCGTGCTGCCCAGCCTGTCGAACGTGAGCCTGGCCAACAACGGCATCCACATCAGCATAGGTAGCCGCACCCTCAGTCGCCAACTGCGATGTCGTGACGGCTTTCTGCCCGCGGACGAGAAACGCCTGGGCGATCTCGCCATCAAGATCTACGAACACTTCCTCGCACTATTTGTCGGAACCTATACGGCGGCTCCCTACCGCGTCGGCTTCACCCAGTTTCATCCCGAGCGGCTGCTGTCGTTCCTGCCGCACGAGCTGGACTTCACTCATCTGCGCCTGCTGTGGCGCGAGTGGAAGGAGAAGGCGCAGCTCAGCCTGTGCGGACATGCGCTGACGCCGTATGGCCCGCGCGGCTTCGATCACATGGTTGCGAAACTGTTTAACCTGCGCGGCGATTGCGTTCCCGATGCGCGCTTGCTGACGTATCCCGTGGCTTGGCTGGCCAGCGAGCAGGCCTCGGCCCTGGACGGAACTGCGGGCAACATTCAGCGGCTGTCGTCGGAGCTGGACGAGCTGGGCATCGTCGATCAGCGCATGTCGTTTTACATGCCGCTGCGACTGCGGGAGCAGCAGCGTGACGGCTATTCCGGCTTTGAGGCGCGCTATTACAGCCTGTTCCCCAGTTACGATCGCGACATGGCGCCCGCCGCCAGCCTGCAGCAATTCCTGCTGGCGCTGGCTTATCGATTGGCGTTGCAAGGCGAGGTGACGCACCAGGAAATTCCTGACGATCCCACATCTGAGAGCGAGCGTCGCCAGCCGTTCTTTTTCTCCGCGGCAGGTGTTCCCGCATTCTACGTACATCGCGAGTCGCGCAACCAGTTTCTGCGCACCCTGTTGCTGAATTGCAAGAAAACTCGCCCCAGCCGCCGTCATCCGGGATATTTCCGCATCTCGATCCGTGACTATCGCCGGGCGCTGTTGGCCTATATCCAGCAGACAGCCGGCGATTTGGCCGAAGCCATGAACACGAATGCCACATTGTCGGACCTGGCCGCGCGCTGCAACGACCGGCAGCAGGAAGCCAGCCAGCGCCTTTTGCACGGCGTGCTGGGCGATTCGGCCAAGGATGCCATGCGCATCGAAGCTCGCGAATTCAATCGCCTGGCCGAAGATTTCTATCGCGAGCAACTGCGGCGCGAACATTTGCGCGAGGCGCTAACCCATCTGCGGGAAGATGTTGCCGAGCTGGAACGCAGGGGGTCTGACGATGTCAGACGTTGCCTGCGGCACGGGGTTCGCATCCAGGATGCAGCGCGATTCCTGCACGATGTCGAAGAACGCGTGTTGCGTGACGAACTCTCCCCGCAGGAAATCGGCGCGTTGCTGAATCTGCTGGTGCTGCTGACCGAACAGGGGCGCCGCGCGGCGCAGGCACTCGCATGAGCCATATGAGAACATCAGTACATCGATCGCGCTACCGGCAATGTTGTTCGCGAACATCTGCTGGGGAATTCCGTGGTCAGCGCGCTGTATTCACCCGCGCTGGAGAAAGCTCCCCTGCTGACCCGGCTGGCGTCCAGCCGCTATGTTTCGCGCGTGCTGGGCTACCTCAACTACGACAACGTGCTTGTCTTCGCGGGCCACCGGCATGTTGAAGTTTCTGCGCCAGTCCGGCATTCAGCTGTCGGAGTTCGTTGGCAACTTGTCCGAGTACGACACCGCCCGCAAAATCTTCGAGCGCCAAGATTCGCTACTGGAATTGCCGCCCCATGCCGCTGGATCCGCGGGCCGTGGTCTGTCCAGCCGATTCGCGCGGCCTGATCGGCTCGATGGAAGAGTCGTCAGGCCTGTATCTGAAGCAGAAGTTCTTTTCCTTCCCCGAACTGCTGGGCGATGGCTCGCCCTGGCAGCGATCGTTCGAAGGCGGCGATTACGCGGTCTTTCGCCTGACGCCGGAAAAATATCACTACACGCATAGTCCGGTGTCGGGCCGCGTGCTCGATATCTATTCCGTTGAGGGCCGCTACTATCCCTGCAATCCCAACGCGGCGGTGCAGTTGATGACGCCGGTCTCGAAGAATCGCCGGGTGGTGACGATTCTGGATACCGATTGCCCCAACGGTTCGGTCGCGGGCCGCGTCGCCATGATCGAAGTAGTGGCGCTCATGATCGGACAGATCGAGCAGCGCTATAGCGAGCATCGCTACGAGAATCCGCGCGACATCGAGAAGGGAATGTTTCTGCGGGCGGGCGCGCCCAAGGCGCTATTTCGTCCGGGGAGCAGCACCGTGGTCCTGCTCTTCCAGCGCGATCGCGTTCGCTTTGCCCGTGACCTGGTGGAGAACCAGCAGCGCTGTGGGGTTCACAATCGCTTCTCTCTGACATTGGGGGAGCCGGTCACGGAAACCGATGTCGCCGTGCGCTCGCTGCTGGCGATGCCGAGCGGGGTTGGAGAAAGCTCGGAAGACAGGTCTGTCGCCGACTAAAGTCGGCTCGGTGTCAGAAATAGAGCCTCGACGGCGCAGTTGAAGCTGCGCCCCTTCAAGGCGCTGCCGGCGTGGATTGCTTGGCGGCCCGGCGTAAAGGAGGAATCATGCTAAACCTGGCTTCGTCGCCGCTCTTGCGCTGGCCTGTTCGCCCTGGTGGTGTGGGGCGTCCGCACCTTGCCTGCCGAGCGCTGGCAGATGCTGGCGGCCGTGCCCATCGCGAAATCGGCCGACGGCTCGTGGCGCGGCTTGAACCTCACGTTCTACGGCTTCTTCAGCGCCACCGGGAACCGCATTCGGCTTGGCGATCGCGCTGCTGTTGCTGGCCTCGGTCGGGATTTCGGTGGCCGTCAGCATTGCCCTGGTATTGCTGGTGCTGTTGGTGTGCGTGCCCTCCTCGCGGGTGATCGCAGGGATCGTCGAGCGCAAGCGCAACACGTTTACCGTGGCCGGCGCTGCCTTTGTCGCGACCCTCGTCTTCCCGCTGCTGGTACTGGCCCTGCAGCCAGTGGCGGCCCGTGTACTACATTGTGGGATTCCAGTGCTGCCGACTTTCGCGGCCGCCGCCATCGCCTATGTGTTGGCCGAATCGGTGGGGCGTCTGGCTTGTCTCAGCTTCGGATGCTGCTACGGCATGCCGTTGCGCGACGCCAATCCCGCCATCGCCCGCCTGTTTCAGAAGCACAACCTCGTGATTCACGGCCCGACCAAGAAAGCGTCCTATGCTTCCGGGCTGGATGGCGAGCCGCTGATTCCGGTGCAGGCGGTCACGTCGGCGGTATTCGCCGCATCCGGACTGGTCGGGGTCGCATTGTTTCTGGGGCAGCAATTTCGCCTGGCCGCGCTGGTTCCTCTGATTGCCAGCTGGGGATGGCGTGCCGGCTCGGAGTGGTTGCGTGCCGATCATCGCGGCGCCTCCCGCATTTCCGCCTACCAGGTGATGGCCATCATCTCCGTGATCTACCTCACTGTGGTAGTCCTGCTGATGCCCGCATCGTCGCCCGCCACGCCTGATCTCGGCGCGGCCATCGCGCAGGTGTTCTCCGTCCCGGTGATTCTGGCGCTGCAACTGCTCTGGGTTGTGCTGTTTCTTTACTACGGCCGAAGCCGGGTGACCGCATCGACGCTGTCATTTCATGTCGTGGCCGATCGGATCTGAATGTTTCGCCAGATACCCGGAACCGTATCGCGGGGGAACCGCAGGTCCCTCGGCTGCGCTGCGCTTCGCTCGGGATGACAATTCACATATGGGTGAGAGTCCCAGCGCCCTAAAGCGCGAAACTTCGCCGCGGCTTTAGAATCGTCGATGCATGTCTCTGATCCTGGCTTCCTCCTCGCCGCGGCGTTCGGAACTTCTGCGCAATGCCAACATCGCTTTCACGGTGGAACCGGCGCACGTTCGCGAAGAGCCGCTGCCGGAGGAGAGCGCGCTCGACTACGCGCAACGTCTGGCCCGCGACAAAGCTTACGCCGTCTTTGCGCGGCATCCGGACGACGCCGTGCTGGGCGCCGATACGGTAGTTGTGGTGGACGAGCATCTGCTGGAGAAGCCGGTGGACGAGCCCGATGCGGCGCGCATGTTGCAATTGCTCTCCGGCCGCACCCATCAGGTGATTACCGGAGTTTCCCTGGTCGCGCCGGGATTTGCCGAGACTGCGGCTGAGATCACGCAGGTCTGCTTCGGCCCGCTTACCGGAAGGCGAGATTGCCGACATACGTTCGCAGCGGCGAGCCCATGGACAAAGCCGGAGCCTACGCGATCCAGGGCATCGCCTCGCGCTGGGTCGAGCGCATCGAAGGCTGCTACTTCAATGTGGTGGGATTGCCGGTGCCGCGGGTTTATCGAATGCTGCGGGCCGCCGAAGCGGCGACGGGAAGAGTATTGCTATGACGCGCTGAAAGTCAGCGACTACTTTTTCTCTTCGGTCGGGGGATTGGTTGGCTTGGGATTGTTCGCCCCGTTCTGATCGTTCAGCGACGACTTGAAATTGCGAATTCCTTCGCCCAGGCCCTTGCCCAGATCGCCGAGCTTCTTCGGTCCGAAGATCAGCAGGACAATCACTAGTATCACCAGCAGGTGCATCGGCTGGAATAGACCTTCCATACTAGCGCCTCCACGAAGCCCGGCTTGGCTGCGGCCGACGGGGAGCGGGCTTCCACTCAGATTTTAGGCTTTCGCCAAGGACGCGTCAAAGCAAGACTGGCGCCGGAGCCACGGTGAATAACGCCGTAAACCTGTCGCTGCTCGAGGTCAAGCTGGAGCGCGAATCCCTATTGCTACACTGAATGCTGGCTGCATCCATGTCCATCGCGATTCGTTCGTTTGCCAAGATCAATCTCGGTTTGAAGATCGGCGCGGCTCGGCCCGACGGCTTTCATGAGCTGCGCACCATCTACCAGACGCTGGCGCTGCATGACGTGGTGCGCGTGGGGGTGCAGCCTGGCTCGGGGGTCGAGATTCGCTGTAATGATCCGCGGGTCCCGCTGGATGCGACGAATACCTGCTACAAGATGGCGGAGCGGGTGTTGGCGATTGTGGGTGGCGCTGGGACGGCTGCATCGCGGGAGACCGCAGGTCCCTCGGCTCCGCTTCGCTCCGCTCGGGATGACAAGAGTAATAGGGGGGCTCGTAACGGCGCACCTGAAGGTGCGTCCCTTCAAAACCAAACTGATGCCGCGCCCTTTCAAAGCCAGACTGAGGCCGCCAAGGCGACTCGGGTAGAGCGGCGCTTCAGCGCCGCGTCCCAGCCGAACATCTCTTTTTCCGAGCCGGCTTTAGCTGGCGGCAGAATCGTCATCCACATCGACAAGCGCCTGCCGGTGCAGGGCGGCATGGGCGCGGCTTCGTCGAATGCCGTGGCGGCGATGCTGGGGCTGGAACGCGCGCTGGGCGTGAGTCTGAGCCCGGAGGACAAGCTGCGCATCGCGGCGGAGGTGGGCAGCGATGTGCCGCTGTTCCTGATCGGCGGAACCGTGCTGGGCGTCGGACGCGGCGAGGAAGTGTATCCCCTGCCCGACTTGCCGGTGCAGCACGTGGTCGTGGTCACGCCGCCGATCGGAGTTTCGACGCCCAAAGCTTTCGCGCAATGGGATGAACTGGTCGCGCGCAACGCCGCATTGACCGCTCCGGAAGCCACAGGTACAATAAACAAGTTCAGCGAGAGTGTGTTTGCGTGGCTGAACGCGAGTTATGACCCGCAGGCTGGGCCTCCGGCAAGTCCTGGACTTGGTGGCGTAGAGGTTAAACCTGCATCCGGTGTTCCCGCAGTTGGCGGGGACCGGGCCGAGACGCCGCTTCTCGACCTCGTCCGAGCCGGGATCGAGAACGACTTCGAACGCGTCGTCTTTCCTGAGTATCCCGAGTTGCGTGAGGTAAAACGAGTGTTGCAGCGCGAAGGCGCGCGCTATGCGTCGTTGTCTGGTTCCGGCTCGACGCTGTACGGGCTGTTCGCTTCCGCCGGAGAAGCGCAAGCCGCAGCCGAGCGCATGAGCGCTGCCGGACACGTGGCAGTAGCGACCACGACGCTGACGCGGGAAGAGTATTGGAAGGCGGTATTAGCTAGTAATTAGCAACTAGCTTGTTACCAGACGGGGCCGGGTTTCGGATCGGCGGTTCGAATCAGACCAGTCCCGCTTGCGGGATGGAAGAGCTTAGCCCAGCGCTTCAGCGCTGGGTATGCGGTAATTGAAGCTTGAGTCCCGTAGGGACGACACGATTTTGCAGCGATAGAGGTCCTTCGACTCCGGCGGCGAAAGAACATGCCGCCTACGCTCAGGATGACAACCTGAGGAGGAAGGCGGAAGGTACGCGACGAATCGTAAGAACCAAGCTGAAGGCTAATGGCTGAGAGCCGACAGCTTCGTTACTGGGCGGTCGACTAATGGTAGGTCAAGTGCCTTTGGAGCACTTTGTCTAGGTTCGAATCCTAGCCGCCCAGCCAAGAACCAGTTGTCAGTGGCTAGTTGTCAGTTGTCAGTAAAAAAGCGAAGAGCGAACCGCGAACAGCGGCAGTTTCAAGACCCAGCGTGTAACTCAACCAGGTTAGGCGGGGGTATTTGACGCAATGGATACAGCAGCGAAGACCAGCGTAGTTCCTGCGGCGATGGCGCCGGGCGATGGTGCAACCGCGGTGGCGCAGCAGTCGCCGGACAAGAAAGCCGACCCGAAGGCCGCTCCCAAGCCGGTACGGGCGCGGCAGGACGACAAGTGGAAGATTTTTTCCGGCACTGCCAACGACGCGCTGGCCAAGGATGTTTGCGAGTTTCTCGGTTTGCCCCTGGGGCAGGCGCGCATCGACAAGTTCTCCGACGGCGAGACGTATGTGCAGATCGAGGAGAACGTGCGCGGGGCCGATGTCTTCATGGTGCAGCCTACCTGCGATCCGGTGGACGAGCATCTGATGCAGTTGCTGCTTGCTGATCGATGCGTTGAAGCGCGCTTCGGCGCGCCGCATCACGGTGGTGATTCCGTACTTCGGTTACGCCCGGCAGGATCGCAAAGACAAGCCGCGGGTGCCGATTTCGTCGAAGCTGGTAGCGGATTTGTTGACCACGGCGGGAGCCGATCGCGCGTTAGTCGTCGATCTGCATGCGCCGCAGATTCAGGGGTTCTTCAACATCCCGGTGGACCATCTGTTCGCGTCGCCGGTGCTGGTGGATTACTTCCGCAAGAAGCAGTTTCCGGATCTAACTGTCGTTTCGCCGGACGCTGGGGGCGTGGAGCGCGCGCGCTTCTTCGCCAAGAAAATGGATTCGGCGCTGGCCATCGTCGACAAGCGCCGCGTGGAAATGGATGTGACCGAGGTGATGCACGTCATCGGCGATGTGCGCGATCGGACTTGTCTCATCCTCGACGACATTATCGATACCGCCGGCACGCTGGTGAAAACCTGTCAGGCGCTGATCGATGCGGGCGCTCGCGAAGTATATGCCTGCGCTACTCATGCCGTGCTCTCGGGCCCGGCCATTGAACGGATTTCGCAATCGGGGTTGGCCGAAGTGGTGGTGACCAACACCATCCCGCTGACCGAAGCGGGGCGCAGTGAGCCCAAGATCAAAGTGCTGTCGATCGCCGGACTCATCGGACGCGCCATTCAATCGATTCACGAAGAAACTTCAGTCAGCAGACTGTTTTTGTAAAGGAACGAAATTATGGCTACAGCAACTGCAGAGAACAACGTAGAAGCCAAGCCGCGGCAGGGCGGCGGCAAGAATGATGCGCGCCGGCTGCGCAAGAATGGCCTGATTCCCGCCGTGGTTTACGGCGCGGGCCAGGAGTCGCAGCCCGTTGCCGTCGATCCCAAGCAGATGCGGCGCATTCTGAACTCCGAGTCGGGACACAACTCGATTTTCGATCTCATGCTCGATGGGCAGTCGGCCAAGGTGATGATCGTCGATTGGCAGTTCGAGCCCATCAAGAGCGCGCTGCTGCATGTGGACCTGAAGCGCATCGCCATGGACAAGGTGCTGCGAGTCAGCGTGCCCATCGTGCTGAAGGGCGAAGCGCCGGGCGTCAAGTTGCAGGGCGGCATCCTGGAGCAGATGTTGCGCGAGGTCGAAATCGAATGCTTGCCGGGCGACATTCCGGGCCATCTGGATGCCGATGTCAGCAAGCTGGAGTTTGGTCAGACGATTCGCGTTTCGGACCTGCCGCACGATGGCAAGCTGAAGTTCATCACCGATGAAAACCAGGCGGTTGCCCACGTGACCGCGGTGAAGGAAGTGGTGGAAGCCGCTCCGGCCGAGGCGGTTGCCGAAGCCGGCGTCACGGCTGCCGAGCCCGAAGTCATCAAGAAGGGCAAGCAGGAAACCGAGGGCGAAGCTGCCGAGGGTGGCGACAAGGCCGAGAAGGCAGAGAAGTCCGAGAAGAAGAAGTAAGCGCGGTGAAGCTGATCGTCGGGCTCGGCAATCCGGGCATCGAATACCAGTTCACACCGCACAACATGGGGTTTCTGGCGGTGGATCGCATTGCCGAGCAGTGCGGCGTGCGGGTGAACAATCGCCACTGCCGCGCGCAGACAGCGCGGACCCGCCTGGCCGGACACGAAGTCGTGCTGGCCAAGCCGGAAACCTACATGAACCTGAGCGGCGCCTCGGTAGGCGAGCTGGTACGCGAGTACGAGGTGCAGCCGGAGCAAGACCTGGTGCTGCTCTACGACGAACTGGATCTGCCGTTTGGCACGTTGCGGGTGCGGCCGCGGGGCCGCTCGGCGGGACATAACGGCGTCGAGTCGGTGATCGCCGCGCTGGGTACGCAGGAGATCACGCGCATCCGGATGGGAGTTGGGCCGGATTATCCGGTGGGCGACGGCGCGCGGTATGTGCTGTCGCAGTTCAAGAAGGCGCAACTCGAAGTTGTGGATCAGGTGCTCGACCAGGCGGCCGACGCGGTGGGAGTCATCCTTGCCGAAGGCGTGCAGGCGGCGATGAACCGGTTCAACCGCAAGGCGGAAGAGGCGGCGCCGGAGTAGAGGTCAGAAGCTGCGACGTTTACCACGAGTTTCGAGCCCGCAGGGCGAAACTGATTAGCCCAGGGCACAAGCCCGGGTAGACGCGGATCAAGAATCCGCGTCCCTTCAGGGACGGCACGAATTTGGAAACTGTCTTGAAGCGACAGGGGTCCTTCGACTCCGGCGACCAACAAACGGTCGCCTGCGCTCAGGATGACAGAAGAAAACGAGGAGTGCATTGGCTGACGGCTGAAAGCTGACAGCTGAGGACTCAGGAGAAAACGAATGCAACGTACTTACGAATTGATGTTCATCGTCCGTCCCGACATGCCGGAAGAGGACCAGGACAAACTGATCTCCAACCTGGAGAACCAGGTGGGCACTGCGGGCGGCACGGTGAAAAGCGTGGAACGCATGGGCAAGCGCCGGCTGGCCTATACCGTGCGCAAGTTCCAGGACGGCATTTACATGCTGATGGTGCTGGAAGGCGAAGGCGGCATGGTGAAGGAAGTGGAGCGCCGCTTGCGCGTGGCCGAGCCGGTGATCAAGTTCATCACCGTGCGCATCGACGAAGAGCAGAAGCGCCTGGCCAAGGTCAAGGCCATCCGCGACACCAAGGTCCGCGGCAAGGGAACTCGGGCAGCAGCCGCAGCGGAAGCTGCAGCAGCCGCCGAGGCCGCAGCAGCTGCGATGCCGGAACCGTTGACGCCAGAACCGGCGCCCGCCGAGGGTGCGGAGTCGACTCCCGCCAGCGCATAGCCCGGACGGCGAGTTTGGCAGCAGCGGATTGGCGCAGCGCGGAATCGACGGCAATCGGCGCGGTTACGAAACCCTATCCGGGGGTAATCGCCGTGGTGTCAGGGCACGACTTTAGTCGTGCCGAAACCGATCCACAATTTTTCGGGGCTAAAGCCCCGGTGGCAGATTTCCAGAGGCCGGCGATTCCGGCCGAGTAAAAGATCGGGCTCACCATAGCCCGAAGGAGAATCATGGCAGACGAACCCATCCGATCAGCAACAGCGACGCTCCCGCGCCGCGTTCCGACAGCGGGCCGCGCGAAGGCGGCAGCAGCGGTCCACGTGAGGGCGGAGGTGGCCCCGGCGGTCCTCGCGGACCGCGTCCGGGCGGACGTCCCGGCGGCGGTCCCGGCGGTCCCCGCGAAGGCGGCCGGAAATTCTTCCGCCGCAAGAAGGTTTGCAAGTTCTGCGTCGAGAAGATCGACGGCATCAACTACAAGGACGTGCGCCTGCTCTCCGGCTTCGTGGCCGAAAGCGGCAAGATCGTTCCCCGGCGTTTGACCGGCGTGTGCACGCCGCATCAGCGCCGCCTGGCCGACGCCATCAAGCAGGCCCGCAACATCGCGCTGCTGCCGTTCGGCGGAAGGTAGGAACAGTTGCCGGTTGCCGGTTGTCAGTTGTCAGTCGACAGCAGGCAGCAGCGGGTGCCGACAAATTAGATTGCCGAGAGCAGGCAGAATGCCGGCGGGTTAGCAGATGGAGTCCCACAGAGTGGGACGGAAGAGCTTAGCCCAGCGCTTCAGCGCTGGGTGGGCTAGAAGATTTAGATTCGAGTCCCGTAGGGACGACACATCCAGAGGCACGGGTTCAGCCGTGCCGCACCGACGCCGGAGCAGATACAAGCCCCGGCACGGCACACAAGATCGAACGGAGTTCTACTCATGGAAGTCATTCTGAAAGAAGACGTAGCCAAACTCGGCTCTCGCGGCGACGTGGTCAAGGTGGCCGAAGGCTATGGCCGCAACTATCTCCTGCCCAAGAAACTGGCGATCGAAGCCACGCCCGCCAATCGCGCCGTCATCGAGCAGATGAAGGCCGCCGCCGTGCGCCGCCTGGCGCGCGAAAAGGGCGATGCCGAAGCGCTGGGCAAACAGCTGGCCGGCGTCGAGCTGATCTTCACCCGCAAGTCGGGCGAGCACGATCAGCTCTTCGGCTCCGTCACCTCGGCCGACATCGCGCGCGAGCTGGAGCACAAGGGCCTCAACATCGATCGCCGCAAGATCCAGCTCGACGAGCCGCTGAAGCATGTGGGCGACTTCAATGTGCCGGTGAAGTTGCACAAGGACGTCATCGTGCCGGTGAAGGTGACCATCCAGAAGGAAGCCTCGGCCGAAGCGGTCGCTCCCGCCGCAGCTGAAGAAGAAGCCGGCGCCGAAGCGTAAGGCTTTCGCTGGTGCGCCGCCAGTTGGGTGAAGGGGCGCAGCTTTTAGCTGCGCCGCAAGTAGTTTGTTTAGACTCAGAGCCCGGCTTTACAGTTTGCTGAAAAACTCAAACCGCGGATCCCTCGGCGGCTGAAGCCGCCTCGGGATCACAAATTTAAAGGACTTGTAACGGCGCAGCTGAAGCTGCGCCCCTTCAAAACCGGTGCTCATCGAGTTTTTCAGCAAACTGTTTAGCCGGCGGCAGAGAATGTCACCGGGGACAATTTCTCGCCAACTAACCAACTGGCGAGAAATAAAACAAATAGACCTCAGTCCTACGGCGCACCTGAAGGTGCGCCCCTTCACAGTCTCTCTCCACCTTTTTGGTTGGCATCGCTCAGCCGCCGTTCCTCAATTCTGATACTGCGGCAGCTCCGGAATTCTGAAGCGCTGCACCATATTTTTCTGCCACTCCGCTTTGAACTCCGCGGGAGTCATTCGCTTCAAGATCTTTCCGCTCGGCACTTCCACCTCGTAGCCCATCGCCTGGCACATAATGCCGCCGTAATTTGACGTGCATGGCACTTGCGCCAGCACTACCAGCACAGAGGAGTCGTCGACCCAATCGATCGCCGTCAGGTTGTAGCCGGGATCGCGCTCGAGCTTGCGGCAACTCGCTTCGTCCAGATAAAGCGCCTTGCACGGCGGATACGTCTTCACCATGTCCTGCTCGACTTGCCGGGTCACGTCCAGCGCCCGCAGTTGCTCCTCGTCCAGCAGGTACACCTGGACAAAAGCCGGAGACGTCATGCCTTCGCCGGCATCGATGAAGAATGCTTTCGAATCGGGAGCCCACAGCAGATCGTTCTGCGGACTGTTGCTGACATCGCGAATCTCGCGCGCCTGCTTGTCCGCCCCGGTGACCCGCAGGTAGGCATTGCCGTCCTGGTAAATCACCTCGACCAGGCTCTTCTTGTCGGGAGCTACGATTCGCAACGGCCGGCAATTTCCCGAGGGGCAGACGCCTGCAAAGCCCGTTCCCTTTCTGGCCCAGTTCGGTTTGTCCGCCGCGGCGAATGCTGGCAGCAACAGGAACAAGAGAACAAGACAGCGGTTTCGCCACTGGCGTCGCAAAGCCATGGCCCTCCAGATGGCCTTCGCAGCCGATCATATGCTGAAGCGCGAAATTAGCCAAAACGTTCGCCCCGGCCGCCTTTTTCCCGCTTTGGGAAAACGCTTGTCAATACCACAAAGGTGACACAAATCCATAAGATCACACATTCAGAAAGAAATATAAAGTTGGCAAATCGTAGTCAAAACCCCACCTAATGTGCTATAATTGAATTATAAGATCAAGACAGGCGAGAGCATCATGTGCTCCCGCCTGTTATTTTTTGGTCGCGGCCAGGCCTTCCGGGCCGCACAAGTATCTGGTCCGTCAGAGCTCGAGGGCATCCGCCGAGCTTGATCCGCCTGGAAGTTTCCAGTTTTCGTCTCACGAAAATTCTGACAACCTAGGAGAAAACATCATGGCAGTTTGCGTCAGCGAACCTGTCGAGAGTACGTTTATGTCTTCTGTGACCAAACCAGCACAAGCCTCCGATTATTTCAGCCAGCGGCCGGAACTGCGGCAGTCCAATGCCGCGGCCACCCCGCAATTATCCCTGCATCCCGCTTGGACCGCCAACCAGCGGGCCATCGCCGCTACTTACAATCGCCTGGGCGCGTTGTTTAACCAGCTAGCCTCATTGGCTGATGTGCCCATCGCTGCCGTGCTGGCGGTTTGGTTTGTCGAGAGCAGCGGGGTATAGCTGACTCCCGGGCGGGCCAGCTTGCGCTTCGAGGTAGGAAAGTTTCTCGCCGCCTGGGGTCGTGGGAACACCGACGGCTTCGACGCACACTTTCGTTGCGGTGGCCATAATGGAGCCGCCGGCAAGCCTTGGCAGAACCATGCCTTCCGACCTGCCCAAGCCCAGCCGTTCGCACCGGTACATGCCGATAGCAGCAGCGAATACGCCTCTCTGCAACTGGCGCAAAAGCTTTCGTCGGTGGAGATTGCAGTAGGCTGCGCCAGCATTGGCGGCTGCCAGATCCTGCTGTCGAATTACGGCATGCTGGGCTATGGCTCGGCGACCGAGATGTTCGAAGCCTTCCAGCAAAGCGAGAACGCTCACGTGCTGGGCTTCTTCGACTTCTGCGCGCGGCAAGCGGGCGGCTTGATCGGCTACTTGCAGAAGCGGGACTTCGCAACGTTCGCGCTGCACTACAACGGTCCTGGACAGGTCGAGCTGTATTCCGGAAAGCTGCGCAGCGCAGCGGCTGATGCCGAGACCGTACTGGCGACTCGCTAGCCGCGATTACCAGATGCGGTGTACCCCGTAGACATCGAAAACCGGATCGGCGCTGATAATCGGCCACCCGGTAGCCTGGGCTTGCGCGGCCAGCATGCGATCGAAGGGATCTTTGTGATGTCGAGGTAAGAGCCCGGCCCTGATCGCATGGCTCGAATCGATCGGTAACTCAGAGAAGCCCTCTTCGACCATCTTTGCGTCCCAACCAGCAAGCAGGGTCTGGGTCTTGAGTCTGCCCAGATTGGTCTTTATTGCCAACTCCCAAGGAACGACAGCAGATACGACGATCGAGTTGGAGACGCTCGCTATCGCTTGTAAAGCGTTTGCTCCGATTCGATTCGGATCGTTAAGCCACCAATAGAGAGCATTAGTATCGAGGAGCAAAATCATTCGAAACCTAACTCACGCAATTCTTCGTCGGTGAGAGGGTCGAATGCGTCAGGAGCAGACCACAACTGGCCTTTCATACTCCCCGGAATGCGCTTCTTGGCCGTCTTGGAAATCGGCACGATCTTCGCTACCGGTTCCTTGCCCCGCGTGATGATGACTTCCTTGCCGCTCTCCGCTTCTTTTGTCCGATTCTGGAGATCGGAAATACCAACAGCCGTTACCGTTTCTCCTTAGGCCTGCGGAACTTTGTCAACGAGTGGAACCGGCATGGTCCGGCGCACCATTGCGCAGTAGGCGTCGGACACTTGGGAAACAAGCTGCAGAAGTTAGGCCAACTCTTAGGCATGGAATGCATTCGCGTCTGCTGAGAATCTAATCCGTCGAACGCACCTTCTTCGGCGTGCCTGAAACAGGGACTTCTGCCAGCAGTTTCTCGATCAGCGGACGAATGTACGCATCATTATAGAGTTGCTGAGGCTGAGTCATGTCACTCGAGGTCTGCTCGCGGATGCGGCCCTTGCGGTCGATCACGGCGATCTGCGGGAAACCGGGCCGGTCCATAATCGACATCCCCATGAATGTGAGCACCGACTCCCGAATCATGGGGCCGACCGGAAATGCCGGGGCATAGTTGGTCGCATACTCCCTGGCCATTTCGGGCGTCGCTTCATTCACCGCTGCGCCGAGCGCCTGGAAGCCGCGCGGTCCGTACTCCAGTTGGAATTTGTTGAGCATTTGCGAGAATGCCTGGCAGTGCGAGCAAGTGGTCAGCAGGAACTGCACCACCACGACTTTGCCTTTGCAACTCGACAGCAGGTGTTTGCCGCTTGAATCGACAATCTCGAGCGGTGATGCGGGACGTGGAACGGGCGGTGCCGCAAGCGCGGAACCGAGAATGAACGAGAGCAATAGGAATCGCATTTTTATCCTTTCAATTTTGAGAGTAGATTGGTCGGTCTTCTTGTCTCAGCAAACGCCGGGGTGATCGCAACGGCTCAACCGAACTGGAGGCGTCTTGCTGTCTTGCGTAGCGTGCGCGTCGGCAACGCAGGGTGCAGTCGGCCCATGCCCCGCGAACCGCCATGCCGAGACCGTCAGCAGTGCGGCTAATAAATACACAACAAACACGGGCACCCGGATATAGCCGGTAAACAGAAAACGCCACCGGTGCCGGGGAGTGAACGACCTGAACACTCGCTGATCGAGAGACGGTAGAGGGTCGGGAACCTGCCACTCCCGCAGCCATTCGCTCAATTGGGGATCTTCATTTCGACCGTCGTTGGGAAGCATTAGTTACCTTTCCATTGCAAAATAGGGGCTCCAGCATTCGCCGGAGATTCCCGCGGGCCCGGTGCAGACGCGATTTCACTGCCGCGATCTCCGCACCGGTTGCGGCTGCGATTTCCTCGATCGACAACTCTTCGTACTCGGCCAGGATCAGGGCCTCGCGTTGCGGCGGCGGCAGCAGCAGAACCGCCCGTTTGACCGTCTCGACGCGTTCCTGTGCGGCGAGATCGAATGGGCGACCGGCGTCCGAGCCGTCCTCCAGAGTTTCGGAAAACTCCTCATGCCAGCGTTCGCGCCGCCAGTTCTTGAGGACCAGATTGCGCGCCACACCCAGCAGAAACGCCCGCAGCGCGCCACGTTCTGGAGAATAGGCTTCGGGCTTCCGCCAGAAAATCACGAAACAGTCCTGCACCACATCTTCCCCGGTGGAGCGCGATCCGGTCATCCGGTAGGCAAAGCGATAGACAGTATCCTTATGCCGGTAGAATGCGTCCCGGAAGTCCGAATCGTTCATTTCCAAACACTAGTTTCCGTCAGGTGTAGAAAAGGATTCGCTCCCGCCCAAGTTTTTTGACGTGACCGGGGTAGCGCAGCCTAACTGACGATGGGCAGAGCGGCGTATGGCGCCAGGAACACCTTCAGATTTTGCGTCTTGCCAGTTACTGGATATTGATGGTGACCATGTTGGAGTTCTGTCCATCCGCCACAAGATAGACGCTCACCTCGCCCATACCCGCCAGACTCTTCGGCACTGCAAGATTCACCTGATCGAGCCCTTGGTATTGCCCCTGCGCGCCGGCAAACTGGACCGGCAACTGTTGACCCGCAATATAGGCCTGCAGGCTTCCAGCGCTGCGAAAGCCGGTTCCATAAAGCGCAAGGTAAACAGTGCCGGAGGCGGTCGCCACGTTGATTGGCGTGGAGAGACAACTGAACGCAACTCCGCTCTGGCAGGAATAGACACTCAGCGGCACGGCCGTTCCGGAGGATGTGACGCTCTCCGCCTGCGCCGATGCGACTCCGGCGCCGTTTCCGTTGGCCGAGTACAGGCCCGGAGAACTCGACGCGATCGTCAGCGTTCCGGTGAGCACCGTCCCGCTGGTCCGGTTCACTTTCACGGTTGCTGCGCCCGCCGCCAGGCCACTGGGAATCAGAAAGTTCGCCTGGCTCGATGAAACGTAAAGAAGAGGAGCCGAACTCGATTGTCCCTTGCTATCCGTGATGACGATGGACGTATCGCCGAGCATCGTCGGCAGAGTCGCATTTGCAGCGGAGATGGCCTGCGAAGCAAACCCCGAACCAAAACCCGTCGCCAGTTGCTGCGCCGCCAGCGGCCCGGTTTGATATGTCGCTGAGTTGACGAATGTCGCGACAGGCGGGGCCGTGAGCACCGCGCTCAACACGCTATACGCAGGCACGGTGATGGGGTTCGGGGAGGTCCCGTTCTGAACCGATATTGCACTCTTCGCGGTGGGTGTATTCTCTGTGCTGGGATCGGACGCGGCGATGAATTGCAGTGGAAACGTCCCCATTGCGACCGTGCCGTTGATGCGAACCGTAACCTGATGCGTTGTCGCGCTCTTATTCGTGATCACCACGGACAAGCCGCCCTGGACGTTGGTATAACTCATCGCATATAAAGCGGGGATGTTGGCTATTCCCGTCGCAGGTACTGTCGCGCCGCCCGTGACCGTGGTCTGGTTCGCCTGGACGGCGCGATTGATGATATTGTTCAGCACCGATTCTCCCATGCCCTGCGCGTTCACATAGAATCCGAAATTCAAAGTCACGGTGTCGATCGTTTTACCCGCGGCTGCCGCGGCCTCCACGACGTCGTCATTGAAGTTGGTGAGCATCACGCCTGCCGCGGTCGTGAGTTGGTTCGGCCCTACATGCAGCACCGACGGCGAAGCCGATAACCGCATCGTGTACTCGGCGGAATAGATCCCACCGAAGACTGTTCCATCGGTCAGCGACTCCCCGCTGCTCGGAAGGACGCCGAATTCGGTATTGAGAATTTTCACGCCCGAAGGACCATAGCCCTCGAGGCGGCCGATCACCGTGGGCCCTATGGCCGCCAGGTTCGAGCATTCCTCCGCCATCCATTGCGCAAACGTTCCCGTGCCTGTCGGGTAATCGTGAAACGTGATCGCGTCCCAATACTTATTGGTATACGCCGCCATGGCGAGATTCCAGGGATCCGTTACGGCTTTTGCGCTCCCCTCGCTGCCCCCGGCAAAGACGGCGATGATCGCGTTCGGCAGGACCGCTTTGATAGCGTCGCGATAGGGCTCCATAGCATTGAGATATGCGGTCGCCGTCGGCCAAAAAGTCGGGAAGAGGTATGGTTCATTCGACAACTCCCATGCCGCCACCTGGATGTTGTTGGCCTTGACGTACGCCGCCAGTTGCCCCGCCGAGGCCGCAGTGTCGGTAAATCCGTTGAGGCAAATGATCAGGGGAGCGCCCAGCAGGTTGGCTCGATTGGCGGCATCGATCAACTTCGCTCCGCCCCTCCCCGCGACCAGGGCAACTTCGTCCGGGTAATTGTCGACGTCTGAATTCGCCGGAAACTGGGAGTACCATGGCATCGAATCCTCGCCCGTTTGCCAATTGTAGATGTCGTCAGTCGTGCCCCCGGGGAAGCGCACCCAGGCGACGCCTAAAGTGGCCGCCAGCGCGTTGAAGCGGTAATCCCAGTATTCCACCGGCATGTGGAGGCTGTCGTTAATGCCGGAGAAATTAGGCGCAATCGGCGTGGTGACGGACGTGTTGATGTC
>CAWFYX010000009.1:0-598177 GCA_963820175.1 uncultured Acidobacteriaceae bacterium
ACGCGGCGAAAACCGACTGTTTCTAATGTGTTTTCAACAGTTGTTTTCGGAACAGGAGCACGAACCCTTCAGCCCCGGGTTGAGCCGGAGGGAACCATGCCTCCGAGGATAGGAAGGAGGAAAAAGGGGTCAGCGAGCCTTCTTGTAGGCAAGGATGGCGCCGACTATGGATACTAAAGGTGGAAGGATCGCCGCAGCCACGGTGGCCACAGTTTGCAATGAGCCTTTCAAGTAGCCAGGCTTCGAGAGATTATCGGATGTTTCCTTGAGCTTGCCTGCCTGAACCCAATCCTCAGCCGACAACGCCTCTTGACTGGAAAACCTCGTCATAGCGAGCCTGCACCGTCGAAAGGGTTGCCAATCGTACTTTGTCGATCGCGACCCGTAGATCACGTTCGAACTCCAGAAAGACGAGACTTCCGAAGCCGAAGGAGAAGAAGCCCGCTACCAAAACAACAATAGAGACGAATCGGAGGACACTTCCGGACACAGACGATGTGCCCAGGACGTAAAGAACGGCAATCAGACTAACCAGGAATACAAACACCACAAACCAGTACCAGAGGATACGCCGCGCCAACGCAGTGCATACAGAAACAGCCGGGCTCGCCGCAGGATCGAGGAAAAAAAGAACATCGGTATGCTCTTTTAGGCTGGAACTGAAGCAAGTATAAAACGGCGCGGTCAGCGTGGCCTGAGCCCCCGTGAAGAAGAGAATGAAGAACCCTATGCCCCAAAGACACAATCGAACCCAGTGAAATTGCCACAGAAGTACCCATGATATGAGCATCGCCGTGGTTGCCACGCATAGGCTTATCCAGAGAGTCCTGGGTCGAGAGAAGTTCTTTTCAATCTTCGCTCGAACTGTCTCGGCAAACGCTTCCGAGACGTTGGGGAGAATCAGGACCTCGACAATTTCGACGACCGCGCGCGAGGTACTCCGGGTGAGCGTGACGACAAGACCACAATAAACGGCTCCCCAGCAAAAAAGAAGAAAGAGTTCTGGTGAACTCGGTTTGCAGAGCTTCAACGCGATGGGGATGACGGCATAGAGCACGGCTGCGCATAAGCCGGCGGCAATCGGACGAGGTTCACTCTCGGGAGGAGAAACATGTCTCGTAAATCCTGTTCCAAGAAATGAACCTAATGTGGCCCGCACTGTCTTGGCAAGTCTCTTGTGTCCCGGCCCGCCCTGCACGTGGACTGGTTGAATGTTCATGGAGTCGCCGAAATAATATCATCACGTGTGCGACATGTTCGAGCGCGTCCGATCACATATAGTGACGCGGCGAACACCGAACGACTCAGACTTGGCCCCCCAGTGTTTCCAAAAAATATCAATGTCCGCCATTCCGGGGACGACCAAGTATCGAGCGCAGCCGCACCTTCAGCGTCATTTCCGCCCGGCGATACTCCCAAGCGCGTCACCGGAGCCACCATGGGCGCGATTTGCTCGCGACAAGAGCTGAGAAACAGCAATTGACGGTGGCGTTGACGGGGAACATAATCCGACATCTACAACGTCCAACAATTCCAGCCTTCCATGGAGTAGACTATGCGCCGTCTCGGATCCTTTCGACATGTGCTCTTTTGCTTAATCACAGTTGCGATGTCGCAGTTGGCAGTGGGGCAGACATTCACTGTACTTCACACCTTCACGGGCCAGGCGGATGGCGGAATCCCATACGGTAGCGTGACTCCAGATCGGGCGGGACATCTCTATGGCACCGCTTCGGCTGGAGGACTCAAGCTGAACTCCTGCGCTCCGGAGGGGTGCGGCACGGCCTTCAGGCTGACCCACGAGAGGTCGGGTTGGATCTTTACAGTGCTGTACACTTTTCAAGGGAACGCCCGTGGCACGGCGGACGGCAGCGCTCCCTATGCGGGAGTCACCATTGGTCCGAACGGCAGTCTCTATGGAACGACGACCGCGGGAGGAGAATATGGAGCGGGAACAGTCTTCAATCTCCAACCTCCGGCCCATACTGCAAACAATACGCTTGGTGCGTGGATCGAGACGCGCATCTACCACTTTAAAGAACTGAGTGATGGAGGCTTTCCCGGGTACGGCAACGTCATTTTTGACCAATCGGGAAATATCTACGGCACCACATTCCAGGGCGGTTCGGACTGCGCTGGTTATTGGTGCGGCACAGTGTTCAAACTTACGCCCTCTGGCAATGGCCGCTGGACTGAGATCGCCTACGCATTTCCAGGAAGAAGCTACGGAGGAAATCCTCTCAGCGGTGTCGTCATGGACGCCTCGGGGAATCTCTATGGCACCACCACAAACAATAACTACGCTCCCGTGGCGTATGAATTGACTCCTTCTGGCTCGGGCTGGACTGAAACCGTACTGTACACTTTTCCTTTTGACGAAAACTATCCAGGCAATGAAGGCGTCATCTTGGACGGGGCGGGCGGTCTTTTCGGAGATAATCTTTCCGCCGTTTATCAGCTATCATCATCTGACGGGCAGTGGAACTATAGCGTGCTATACAGCTTCTCCGGTGATGGCGGGCCTTGGAGTGGTCTAACTAGTGACGCGAGCGATAATCTCTACGGTACTACTTGCGCGGAGGGCGCTTTTGGGAACGGCTCGGTATTCAAACTTACGCCCTCCCAGAACGGCTGGATCGAAACAGACCTCTACGACTTTAGAGGCCGCGATGACGGATCCTGTCCTGTAGGCGGAGTAGCTCTCGACTCGGCGGGCAATATTTACGGTACCACGGCTTGGGGTGGAGGCTCCGACAGCGGTGTCGTTTGGGAGATCACTCCATAGCGCGATTCCACCTCAGGATCTCCTTTTCAACACACAAACTCGGCTCAAATCGCTCGCGCGGTGTTGATTCTTTGTCAGCGAAGGTCAGGCGGGATCTTCGCTACGGGGGTTTGGGGGGCGACGACTGTCCAGCCGTTGCCAGCTAGTAAAAAACCCCCACACCAGGGGTTCTATACCAGTAGAAATGCCACCCGGAGGTTGCAGTGAATCCCTGCCCCAAAGCCACACTTCTCGATCTTCCAATCCCGTCGCTTTCCGAATTTCGCGCTACGTCGATAGGAAGATGCAGGGTTTAGTTCTGGCGTTGGAAACGGATCCGACGTGGTCCCGGTGTTTCAGTAAATCCCGGTCCTTAAAAGTATTCGCTCTTCGGCTTGAGCAGGTAGCCGAGGGTAAGCAGGACTATTCCAGCCACAACGGGATAGATCCTCCCCTTCCAGAATTCGACTTGCAGGACAAGCGAAAACACCAGAAGTGTCATCCAGTAGATTAATCCGCCGGCAGCATTCCACCATCGCCTCACGCCCCAGAGGGTAGCCTCTGGCGTCCATTGACGGCAATGGCCCGAAGGTGACAGTTTTACATAGGCGGGTAACACCATGCGAACACTGGTAAGATCGTAACTGTTTGCGACTTCGGATGCCACCGCTGCGCGCTGCTTGCGGTCAGCTTCTAGCTTGCGAACCGCATCCACGATGTCAGTCTCCGTGATGATCGCATACCTGTCGAACCCGCGCTGGTAGGATTTGCGGCCCAGCTCCAGAGGCTTGAGGGTGGGCCGTGCGGAGTGGAGTGCCCGAAAGACACAACCCCCGGCGATGGTAACCCAGGATCGCCGCCGACGGAACGGGATGGGTAATTTTATTGGGTAACCACCGGTGCGGGAGGGGCGTTTTTTTTGTGCCGATTCGCCAAAGAAGTGGAACCCTTACCAGTCCTCAATTCTCTTATCAATCATGAGCTGCCGATAGCGCTCATCATATAGTTCCTTGGCATCAAAGAGCGGCATCAATGTGTTCCACATCGCGTGGATTCTTTTGTTGATATCGGCCCCCTCGAATCGGAAGTAGGCCTGCAACTCAGTTACGATGCACAGGAGGATGAGTGCGGCGCGGGGAACATGGAGAGACAGAACTCCGATGTGCTGGGCCTCTAGCTTCTCTCTATCCTCGTGAATGAACGAGTCTGGCACGTAATACATTCCTACGATCATGAGACCTTCAAAGCCACTGTGTGCGATCGCGGAATACTCCCGCCAGAAGCCGTAGGTAAAGGTGCGCAGGAACTGCTGGTGGGGTGTCCGCACTCCGCCTGATTGAAGGTCATTCACATACTTGCCTAAAAGTGGGCCACGGTTTTTCCGCCATCACCTCGGCGATGGTCAGTCCGGCGTCGCGCATTGCAAAGTCTAGCGCACGGCGCGAAGCGTCGATCCAGTCATCCCATTTCGCCTGCCCTCCGTAACGCTCCTTGTCCTCTTCGAGGGCAAGGAAAGCCTTCCTGTAACCACTCCTACGGTACCAGGGAGCGTTTACTCCCGGGTCTTGAAGGATCGCCGTAATGTTATACAGACAGTCAATCATGTTCCGAATAAGCGGCAAGCTGGAGATCGTGTATGAGAGTCTCCAATCGGTATCTTTCTCGCGCCGCTCATCCGCGTTGATGTAGTGAAGGAGATCATAGGCGCGCATCGTAACGCGGAGCATTACATGCATGTCAATGGCCGCATAGGCTGGCCGAATGAGCTTCGTGGCCTCGCGGCTCAGCTTCAGAGCCAACACTTCTGCCAGCGCCCCAAGAGGTTTTTGATATGTGCCGGCATCGAATTTAGGCAGGTCATTGGGGTCAATCATGGCTCCATGATACAAAACCTGGCCGACGTTGGCGTATTCGCGCGCAGTGAGACGGGCGAGCGTCGACTTGAGACACGCCCCCTTTTTGTGAAATGAAACCGATGACAACTGGCATCAGCCAGAAATAGCGAGGGCGTCAGAAAGTGCAATGGGTATTTGAGGGAAAAACGAAATCGTTATTTCGTTATCGGATACTTAGTAAACGTTCCACAATCCGGGACAGCGCGTAAAATACCGCTCGTATGGCGAACCAGTGGATCGAACTGTCGAAACTCATCGCAGCAATTGCGACTCCCTTCGTAATTGCTTTCGTCGGTATTCTCATTAACAAGACGATTCAGAAGCAGAACGCAACCGCGCAACGGCAATCGTCTTGGCTTGCTAAATGGGCGGAAGATTTTCTGAAAGTGTCATCGGAGTTCGATGATGCTGCCACTAGTTTTGTGCTCGTCTGGTGGTCAAGCCATCTGAAAACATTAAATAAATTGCCTGGGTACGAGGCAGAACTCGATGTCTCCGTGCAGTTTCTCAATCGCTAGTTCCGCTGACCCTCCAGCGGAGAACGTCAGATCTTCTGGAGGACGAATCTCTCGCTCGCCGGTTCCCAGCAACAAATCTCCGGGTCTTATCCTCGCCGGATGACGTTGATGGTCTTGAATCGATACTGCAGCGCCAATTGAAGCACTAACTTCGCGACGCTCGATGCAGCCGCCGTCTGTAGGAGCCAGTCGCCCTCCTTGAGATTGTGGCCTGATCTCGTCAATGCCCATGCCGTCAAAGGATTGATGTACGAAGTGGCGGCGGCCGGATCGGCCAGGCTGTCTGGAACGGGCACGAGTCTGTCCACTGGGCACACGATCTGCGCGCGCCAGGTGCCCCACGTGCCAACAAAAACTACGCGAGTTCCGACCATCGGACCTTGCACGCCCGGACCTACACGCTCCACAACCCCCACGCCTTCAATGCCCGGGCTGGCTGGCAAGTCTGGCTGATAGCCATAGCGCCCGCGCACCATGTGCAGATCCGATGCGTTGATCGGGGCCAGCAGCACTCGGACGAGCGCTTCACCAGGGGCCAAAGGCGGAGTAGGGATCTCTGCCAATTGCAATACGCTTGTTGGTTCACCGGTCTCGTGAAAGATCAACGCTTTCATCAATACCTCCTGGGTCTTTGTGCGTCGGCTGATTCCGGCCGGATGTTCTAAGACTTCGGGAACAGGGAGGTGGCGATGAAGGAGAACATCTCCGTCGAAGCGACCTGTTGCACGGATCCGCTGCACGAAAACTTGCGCTGTATCACTCGCTAGTACTCTTTTCCGCGGCCGTCATGCACTCCTGCATCTGGGGCAAGCAGCTCTTTGGCGTCCGGCGGGCCGTATCCGGGGAGAATTCTTGTGTCCGGAAGGGTCTGATCAATGGTCGGGAGCCTCATGCCACGTCGCGAATGACTTCTCACCGAGAAACACCTCATCCGTATTCACAAACGGCATGGAAAATCCTTCTCTATGACCGTTATCACGCGCCGAAATAGAAATCACCGCGTTACACATTCTAGCCGCTTGGATGAGCTGTTTGCGTCCACCCACTCGAGCGAGAAGGGCGGGGCACAACAAATCCTCTCAACTAGCACGCTCGTCACAGCGCCGCGTTGACAGAATGCATTAGTCTAGAGTTGCTGCGCAGGAGAAGGTTCCCGTGCAAGGCGTTCGCTGTCCGATTTGCGCCTCCGACATGCCGTCCACGGCGAAGTACTGCCCGGGATGCGGCGCACTTTCGGAGGCGGAGACCGTCGCTAGTATCCAGAGCATCCACAAGCGTGACAGCCGGCCTCCTTCCTCGTCAGACTCTGACTCATCGGATTTCGAACAGGCGCGGTTCGTTCCCGGGCAGATTCTCGCCGGACGTTATCGCATCGTGGCCCTGCTCGGCAAGGGCGGCATGGGCGAAGTCTATCGCGCCGACGACTTGCGGCTGGGACAAGCCGTGGCCATGAAGTTCCTGCCGGAAGGGCTGGCGCGCGATGGCGCCGTCCAGGCGCGCTTCCACCGCGAAGTACGTTTCGCGCGGCAGGTCTCGCACCCCAATGTCTGCCGGGTATTCGATATCGGCGAGGCCGCGGGCTTGCCGTTCCTCACCATGGAATATGTCAATGGCGAGGACCTTGCGTCTTTGCTGCGGCGCATCGGGCATCTCCCGCAAGACAAGGCGGTCGACATCTCGCGGCAGCTGTGCGCGGGCTTGTCGGCGGCGCACGACGCCGGCGTCCTACATCGCGACCTGAAGCCTGCGAACGTGATGCTCGACAGCCGCGGCAAGGTACGCATCACCGACTTTGGGCTGGCGGGACTAGCGGGGCCGGGCGAGCAGGACATCATTGGCGGCACGCCGGCGTACATGGCCCCGGAACAACTGGCGGGCGGATCGGCCACGGCGCAGAGCGACATCTACTCGCTGGGGCTGGTGCTGTACGAGATCTTCACTGGCAAGGCGGCCTTTGAGGCGGTCTCGGTGGCGGAGCTGGTGCGGCAGCACGCAACCACCACGCCCAAGAATCCGAGCCAGTTGGTACACGACCTCGATCCGGTGGTAGAGCGCGTCATTCTGCGCTGTCTGGAGCCGAAGCCCGAGCAGCGTCCACGCTCGGCGCTGCAAGTTGCGGCTGCGCTGCCCGGCGGCGATCCGCTCGCGGCGGCTTTGGCAGCGGGCGAGACGCCATCGCCGGAGATGGTCGCTGCCGCCGGCGGTGAGGGCGCTCTACAGCCGAAGATCGCGTGGAGTCTGCTCGGCGCGGCATTGGTCGTACTTGGTTGCATCCTAGCCCTGGCGCCGTACTCCACCGATCTGGGACTCGCGCCCCCGCGACGCAATCTGAGCGCATTACAGGAGCGCGCCGAGGACATGATCGAGAGAGCGGGTTACACCACAGCGCCTGCCGACCGTGTCTCCTGGTTTGAGCGCAATTACGATTTCATGCTGTACAAAGCGCGGCGCTTGCCCACCTCCACCGGTCGCCGCGAATTTCATCACGCCGAACTCGGCACTTTGACTTACGACTACCGGCAAAGTCCGTATCCCCTGGTCTCATCGAATTTGCTGGGGCGCATTGATTTCCTCGATCCTCCACACGAGATCTCCGGGATGATTACCGTGGTCTTGGACGCCAGCGGTCGGCTTGTGGGGTTCCTGGCGGTACCGCCCCAGATAGAGCCTTCGCCGCCTTCTGCTGCGTCACCGGACTGGAACTCGATGCTCGCCGAGACCGGGCTGGATTTAGCGAGTCTGCATCCGGCCGAACCGACACGGCTGCCACCGATCGGCTTCGACCGGCGCTTCGGCTGGCGCGGCTTCTACCCCGAAGATCCTAAGACGGAGATCCAGGTCAGTGCCGCCAGCTATGGAGGAAGGCCCGTTTATTTCCATGTGATCGGTCCTTGGGCGCGTCCCTGGCGACTGAAGCCGCAGCAACCGAACCTGGTGATAGCGCAGACCACCATGGTGATCGGCGGATTCGTCACACTCATCCTCGCGGCATTATTCGCGCGCCGGAACATACGCCTGGGACGCGGCGACCGGCGCGGCGCGACGCGCATTTCTGCCGTCATGTTCGCGATCTCGTTGCTGGTGGCCCTGCTGCTTGCGCACCACGTGCGGGAGGTTACTGCTGAGTGGACGATATCGACGGAGGCGGTCAGCGGCGCATTGTTTATCGCTGCCTTCGTTTGGCTTTACTACCTTGCGTTCGAGCCTTTCGTTCGTAAGCAGTGGCCGGAACTGCTCATCTCGTGGAGCCGCTTGCTGGCCGGCAAGTTTTGCGATCCGATCATCGGCCGCGATCTCCTGGTGGGCGTGCTACTGGGAAGCCTGATGGCGCTGGGGAGCCACACCGCGAACGCGCTGCCGACTTGGTTCAACCTCGCTGGCCAAACCACGATCCCGGCTAGTCCGATCACACTGGGGAGCACCGCCGGCGCTGTGGCGTTCCTGCTCCGCCCGCTGGTCGGCGGATTGTTCTCCGCCTTTTCTATCACCTTTACGCTGTTTTTCATTAGGTTTCTGGTGCGCCGCTATTGGGCCAGCGTGCTCTTGACCGGGATTCTCGTGCTGCTAACCAGTATGGGAGGCGAGAACTTTCGGCTGGAAACTCCTTTTGCCATCCTCACCAGCGTGATCATCATGGTCGCAATACTTCGTTTTGGCATACTCGCACTCGCGGTGACGTTCTTTACGTCAAGTTTGCTGACGTCGTTCCCCATCACCCTCGACATCTCTCGATGGTATGCACCGCAATCGCTGCTCATGTTTGCGGTGCTAATCGCGATGCTGGCCTACGGCATGAGAACCGCTCTTGGCAACCGCCCGTTGCTGGCTGGTGATTGAAGCTTGAGGTAGCGCGATCTTTTTCTCGTGCCGACGCCTGTCCTCTTTTGTCATCCGAGGTCTCAAAGAGAGTGTGTAGCTTCACTTGCTTTGTGTTGATGCTCTGACCATCCCAGAAGCCGCCTGGATCACATCCTCGATTGTCTGGCCGGGCCTGTGATTCGTGATCACGTGCTTGGCAAAAGCTCTATCGAGCGCCTGTTGTGCGTCGGATGGGAACGGCATCTTGCAAATTGAGCATCGTTTCGCTCCCTGATAGTCGATTAGATGTGGCGGGAATCTCGTCCTCGACATAAGGCAATTCTAACTCCGATGATGCGACCTAATGTGGTGATCTGTCGCCGGTCTAATCGCTAGATGGTTGGGTGCGCAAGATCGCGCTACGATGGTTTTCGATGGTGGATTCGTACCGATTCCTGGACGGCATCGCCAAGCACGTGATGCGGCACTGGTCCGGCCTTCGAGCGGCCACACCAATCCCCTGGGCCCCGCTCGTCAAGCCGCTGCCCCAATGCACGATTGCGCTCATCAGTTCGGCCGCGCTGGCCTTGAGCACCGATCGCCCATTCGATCTTGAGATCGAGCGCCTTGACCCTTGGTTTTCGGATCCGTCGTACCGAGTGCTTCCCCGAAACACCAAGACTGGCGAGGTCCAGATTTGCCATTTGCACAGCACAACTCGACGTGCTGCTCTCCGAGATTGTGCCTATAAGACTGGCCAGCTGCACTATCAAGATGCGCGGGCTGCCTCGCAGTGATCCTTGCATTCTCGCAGAAAGTCTCGTAATGCTTTCGCCTCCTCCCTTGCCTTTTGAGACCGGAACCCGTGTTTCCAATTAGCCTGCGCCGAACGAGCCCGTCCTTCCCGGGTGCGCGGCCCGGTGCTCGCGCCTCCGTGCATACGGCAGCGTCCGTTCCGCATGGCTGGTCCCTTGCATGGTGTGCCCTTGCGGGTTTTGGCGCCGCATCGGCGAGCGGTGCTGAAATCCCCTAAAGGATTGCCATTTTTCAACCACCCACGCCGCTTTGCATGGGGTTCATTGATCGCCATTTCCCTTATCTCCCACCCCCCGGTCTCGGCTCCTTGCCGTCACGGCGCCAACAACGGCTTGACCGCCGCTGTGTACGTGGACGTGTTCGACGGTGCAGTGCTGTTCCCCTTTGCTGCGATGTTTTTTCAGCGTCTCAACTTGCGTGGCGAACGTCCGCAGCAGCCGATCGGCGCGGTTCGTAAATAGCTCTATGCCCGCAGTGGTCTGTCCTTCCAGTGCCGCAGCCGCCAGAAACTTCATTGCCAGGCTGTGAACGCCAACCATTTGCACTGCCAAGAGCGCCTCCAGCCCGTCGCGTGCTCCGAGAGAGTGGACTGCCGCGAATGAGTAGTGGTTGGCGGGGTTGTCCTTCACAGGCTTACCGCCGGCAGCCAACATTGCCTGTAGTCGCAGGTACGCAATCAGATCCATGTCTGACGTTGCGAATGCTTGCTTAACGCTCGTCAGGCCGTTGTCTGCTTTAGTCAGTTCTTCCGACAGCTCGCTCCCGAGCTTGTCTGAGCTTGGGGTGCTCGTTTCCAGCCTCGCCAAGGCCATGGAGGCTTGCGTCGCCTGCCCTCTATTTCGCTTTGGTTTCTTGCTCACACCCATTTTCACGACCCCCACCAAAATGGCCACTGCTAATCTCTGTTTTCCTCCGCTCAGCGGACGTGATTATTTCAACAAACCTCCAAGTATTATTGTTTATTTTCGGCTTGTTTTCGTACAAAAGGATAGGTTGGAGGTCTGACGGTTTTCTAAACCGTCAGAGCAAAGTAATCGAGGCTCGCAAGTTGCGCGCCATCATGCACTTATGCAAGCACTCCCAGGTGTCGGGTGCAGACTAGGTGCAGATTCAGACCATGGCTTCTGGGCCGGACTCGCCTGCGTGATCTGGGCTTCGAAACCGTAGCGATACGGGATCAGGATAGCGTCACGCAAAGCAGCCTCCCACCTGTCGGGAGGTCGTCGAAGTTTATCCGTGCGGTCACATGACTTATTTCGATTCCAGAAGGTCGATGGCCAACGCGACGCCTTGCCAGCCATCATCCTCACGGGTGAAGGATTGGTTCATCGTTTCGCAGAACAGTTCGCGGCGGCAGGCTGGTTGCTTGTGCTGTTCACACCAGGCGCAGTAGTCGCCCCAAAGAGATTTCTCGCTCCCCCATACCTGCCGCGATCGCGCACACCGATTCCGGAGCCAACGGAAGATCTGTATGCCCTCATCTTGCGCGGGACACTGAGGGACAAGGGGGACAGCCGCATAAGACGAGGCTTTGCTGGGCTCTTGCGATAGGGGACACGAGGGGGACGTTGGGGGACACATGCCCGTGTAGGAATCCGCAGCAGAGGAATTGTCCCCTTTTGTCCCTCTTGATGGGACAACTAGGGGAACGCCGGAACCCGCATGAACATTGGGCGTCCCCCTTGTCCCCCCTTGTCCCCCTGATTTTGGCATTGGTCGCGACAGCGCATCCAGAAAATCGAGCTTCATTCCTCCCCCCACATCGCCGCACCGAATACGTAAACCCTCGTTGTCCCAAGTTCCGGTAGCCGGGGCTTCTGTGTTTTGCCATTGCTCGCGGGGATAAGCCAACCAACCCTGATCAGCGTTTGTACTGCAAACTTGTGATCGAAACCGCCGCATACTTCCTGCCGGAATGCTTCGGGCAGGACCAGGTACTCCCGGCGCCTTTCAGCGTCGGTGCGATGGAATCCGGCGCGATTAATGACTCGCTGACCGTCGCTGCTATCTATATCTTGAAACCGGCTGGCTCCATGCTGCTCAAAAAACGCCCTCACCTGGGAAAGCAACGCACGTTCTTCGCGGTTGCCCGTCCCACCGAAGGTGTCGAGCCAGCAACCGAAACACTTGCCAACCGCCGCCACTGCTTCGCCAGGTGCCCAGCCAGTCAGCCCATAGCGCGATGCCATCTCTCCCGCCATTGCCACCAGGCCGAAACGCCGCGCCACCCGCTCCACCTGACCGCCCGCATTTTTCGGCACAAACTCTTCCGCGAATTGCTTGATACCGGTGGAGAGGACGTCGGCCAGTTGTAGGCGATCCTTCACGATCAACCGCAGCCATTCGGCGCCCACTGCCCCGTAGTACCTACTCGCGCCGTCCCTCAGCGCCACTACCAGCGCGGCCGGACTGTCATACCCATGAAGATCCTCAAGTGCACCCATATCTGCGCCAGCATCCGCGCCTATCTCGGCCAGCCGTATCTCTTGACCGGCGCTGCTCTTCCGCCCGGCTCTTGCCATCAATGCTGACAGGGATTCTTCCCCGGCTGACAGGAATAACAGCCGCCAGCTTTCCGCTTGCCTTGCGGTCCCATTGCGAGCGGCCCGATTTTTGCCTCGGCCATTGGCGAGTAGGTAAGCTGCTTCTCCAGCTTCTTTTGGGTCGATTTGGCTCAACTCATCGAGGATCAATAGCCCATCGTTGTGCAACGCCGCTAGTCCTTCGAGGCCATTTGATGTTGAACGCCACAAGCGGCAATATGAAGCTGGGTTGCCCCACACCGAGGCAGCTGCCTTCAACGCCGTGGACTTGCCGGTTGAAGAACGACCGCGCAGGTGAAACCCGCCGGAATCGTCCCCCGATGGTTCCAGCAGCGCACCTGCAAATGCAGCTGACAACGCGAGGATCATGCGGGAGTTGCCTTGGGCCAGCGCAGCCACATGCTCTCGCCACTCGTCAGCAGTGCCAGCAACCGAGAAGGCTGGCTCGACGGCGTGAGCGTTTTGGAACACCACCTTCTCGCTGCTTTCGCCCACGGCCTCGGCTGGGAGCACGTAGCGCGAACCATGCCATCCGATTCGATCAACGCATCGCGCTCGAACGTCAATCGGCCACACCTGGAGATATGTCGCAAGCAAATCCCTCGCTGTGCGCCCCGGTGAGATCGCCAATCCCTGACGCGCCAATTCACACCGCACCTCTACGCCCCCGTCGCGCTGTAAGAGCTCCAATGGCATAGCCCACTGATGCCGGCAGCCGTCCGCATCCCGCCATTCGAGCAGCCGGCCCCATTCATTGCTCTTACTGTCGCGGGTCTTAGCGACCACCTGGAGAGGTTCGCATATCCACAGCGGAGGTTTGGCGTTGCCGTCCTTGTCCGGAGGACCGATGTACACCACGCCCCGAGCACTGACCTCGAAGCGACCACCGCCATACTCATGATGCGCCACCGCGGCTCCGCTGTTCTGGGCGTCGGTAAAGACCCTCGCCATTGCTTCGTCGCCGCACACACCGATATAGTCGTCAGGCCCGTTGACACCATCGACTGCTGGAAGATTGCATACGAACACTTCCGATTTTCGACTGACGAGTTCCCGGACCAGCGCCGTACGCGCCTGCTGCACCTCCGGTTTGCTTGCCACGTTCGCATCTAGGAGCACGAAAACCTTTCGCCCGTTGACGCAGTCGAGATCAGAGATAGGACCTTTCTCATCTACGCGCTCGCCGCGAGAGTTGTCCACCTTGCCGATACGCCCCTTCCATCCCCAACAGCCGCCCATTGCAACCGCCAGGAGATTCACGCCTGTTCGTTTCGCCCAGGCTGTGAGCGCCAGCGTCGACTTCTCCGCTTCCACCAGCGCGATGGGAGTTTTAGCATCTTGTAATTTGTCTGCGGCTCCCGGCGGGAAGAACAGATGTTTGTGGTCCCCATACGCGGAGATGTACTTGTTCTTTTCTTTGCCGCCCTCCATGTCGGGATTGTCGCGGCGAACACGTGCCGTAACACGAACCCCGGTAACGATGCTGAAATACGGAAACACGATGCCGGACATATCGCAAGTCGCTGGTCCTGTGATGCCGTATCTGTCACGCGCCTCTAGATCGGTAACCCGTTGGACCTGAGCCTCTGCCAATGATTCCGCCGAGATGCCGAGGCGACGGAATAAGGCCAAGTCGGCCGATGTAAGGAAGGCGGAGGGTTCCGCTGGTGGACTCTGCGGTCCGTCCGGTTGGAGTGCCGCCGGAGTCACCATCACCGGACCTCGCGGTCCGCGGTTGCGGAATTACTGCGGCTCTGCTCTATCCTTCGACAAATCCATCCTTCAACATCGGACTCAAGCCAGCCCACCGCGCGCGCTCCGATAGAGATTGGGCGCGGGAAGGAACCATCAGACACCCGCAAATAGATCGTGCTACGCGAGAGCCCTGTACGGGATTTGACAGCCGGAAGCCTAAGAATTGTATTCACCACTGTTGTACCCCAATGGAACTTCGAGGACAGCTTGCCTCATACGGCGAAAACAAAACAGGCATGAAAACTAACTCGTTTTCATGCCGGTTTCGCTCAGTTGGCGGTGAAGGGAAGTTTTCGGTTCTCTGGCCGCCCGAAATAGGCGGCTTTCCCTGTCACACATCGCGGGTAGAGCGGGATGGGAGGTTGCGGCGCGTGCGTGCAGCGTCGAACCGAAGCTAGTCAATGTGCGGAATCAGCTGAAGACGTGCACTAGATGGGAGTACGCCGCGGGTATGTCACTATCAGGAGGTCTGCCCCGCCGCGTCAAGCAGCGTACCTACCGCTCACGACGTGCTCTGCGCTGCCGCACGTCTTGACGCTGAATTAAATCGCGATACGCCTGCGCCCTGAGACGCTGCATGATTGCGTGACCGTCGATTCCACGATGATGAAGCCATTCTTCCAAATTCCCCGAGCGTTCAAAGCGACTGTAGGCTTTCCGTCCATTGCTGCCAGGCGACAATAGCTCTTCTGCTAATGGCCGGAGTGTTTTTCGCATCCTCTCCTCATCGGGGAGGCACACGGCAGTTGTCAAAAGGCTGTCGGTGAGTCGTCCCTGCTTCTCTTCTGCCCACAAGAGCAGGTCCATACAAGGCAAAACTCCTACCTGCGCCCATTCAGCTAACTTCGGAGTCTGCCTTGTCGCATCTGTTGACCTTCCGCATGCTGCACGTCGGAGCCTCTGCACTTGCAAATTAAAATGCTCGATCAGAACCGGGTTCGGAAAACTCAGATCGATTACGAACGGAATAATTGAACTCGTGGATTGCTGATGCCTCAGTGTTTTATTCATCCACGCTGGGATACCATAGATGAGCCGGAGCGCTGACGGATGACGTACAAGTTCCTCCGCCTCATCAATCTGTTCCCTGCTCAATTTCCACCAAAACCGCGCATCCTTTTCAAACTTGTAGAGGTCCAACAGCCCCATCTCGCGGACTACGGGGCCGTCTCCCGCCTGTTCTGGACGGAATTCAATGTTGAAACACCAAGAGAGTTCGGTGCCGTTGAAGGGAGGACTCGTTGGACTGCATATCGGCTGCTTTCGCGAGCTGGAAACCGCTTTTATTACGGCATCATTCCACTCCTCCGGAAGAATCGGGTCTTCGCTACGCATCTCTTTTAATTGGTGGTAGCAAGCCTGCCTGACGTTGATTTGCTGCAACCATCCGAGCGTATCTAAGTTGATGACTTGTTCATAATTCTGAAGCCGAAACCAATCTGGCAGCTTTTTCAAGAGCCTCGGTTTCTTGTGCTTTTCATCACGGTCGCCTTGCTGCAGGTTATTCATGTCTGCCGCCTCTTGAAGAGTTCTTTCGCGCGATTCGAACATTATCGGCTGCTTGTGGGGGGCCGGGGGTTGGTCTTTGACTAACTGGTTAGGATCGACCTATTCTCGTTCGCCAAGGTCTCCACATAGTCGGCCCAGAACTGTAACATGTGCTTGCGTTGCTCCCCGTACTCGGCGCGGTTGTAGACGCCGCGCACTCCGCCGATTGTGTGATTTAGCGCCTTTTCCACCACATCAGACGGGTATCCTTGCTCGTGCAGTCGCGTTGATCCGGTGCGGCGTAGATCGTGGATGGTAAACGGCTCGATTGGAAAGTTGACACCTTCAAGCGCTTGGTTCAGCGCGTTCTTTGCAAACGGCTCCTTAAGGCTGCTACGGCTGGGCAGCACCCACTCTGAGCCTCCGGCAAGGGCCCTCAGTTCATGGAACATCTCGGCGACCTGGCGTGGCATGTAGACGATGTGCGGCTGGCGCGTTTTCGAGTTCTCCTGGGGGATCTGCCACTCGCCGGCAGCGAAATCCACATCGGTCCACTTAGCGAACAGCAATTCGGACTTGCGGACGAGCGTCAACAGTATGATGTGGAGCGCGAGTTTGAACTGCCTCCGGATGTTGGATCGGTAAAGCGTCTGAAGGTACGTCTTGATCTCGTCGGGGGACAGTGCCCTGGTTCGCGGCCGGGCCTTGGTGATGAATCGCATCGGTGTTGCCAACGTGGGATTCGTCAAAGCTACGTTACACACGATCGCATAGTCGAAGATGCGCTTGAGCAGGTTGCGAATCGCTCCGGCCGATGCCGGTCTGCCATTATCGCGTTTGCGAAAAACGATTGCTTGTACATCGGCTGACGTGATGTCCCGCAGCGACTTCTTCCCCAGGACCGGATAGATCTCTTTGTCCAGCCAGCGGCGAAGGTTCTTCGGGTCTTTAACATTCGGCAGTACAACTTCGCTGTAATAACGCTCGCCGAACTTCCGCATCGTCGTGGCACTTGCCACCTCGATTTTGGTCAATTGTTTTTGCCTCGCGGGGGATTGGTCGTTCGCCACCATCGCGGCTAGCTCATCCCGCTTTTGCCGTGCCGCCTTCAGCGTCAACTCCGGATACTTGCCGATCGCCACTTTTTCGGCCTTGCCGTTCAGCCGATAGCGATAACGCCAGGCCCTCCGGCCGGTCGGAAAGATCTCCAAGTACAGGCCCCTGCCATCGCTCACATAAAAACGAATCTCGCGTGGCTTTAGCGCCTTGATTGCCACGTCCGTAAGCTGCATATCGCTCTTTTCATGTGTCCACACAGCGTGATATAGAACGACAATAAAGAATGTGGTCACATTTGTGGACACATTTTACACTGGCTGTCATTGTATATCTTTGGACCACACAAAGCGAATATGTTGTTTCTTTATAGTGCAATACATGAGGTTGCTCGACGTTATAAAACGTTGTGGGAAATGCTTTTACTTTCCTATGCAGAAGGAGCTGAAGATCAGGTTGAGGATGTCGTCGGCGGTGGTGGCCCCGGTGATGTCGTCCAGCGGACGCAGTGCGCTGTAAAGGTCGAGCAGGATCATCTCATGCGGTATTCTCTGCGGAACCGCTGCGGTTGCCTTGGCGAGCGCGGCAATCGCTTCTTCCACTAGCTTCTGCTGTCGGACATTGGTGAGGAAGGCGCTCTCCTGCTGCGCACTGCCGTCGCCGCAAACGCATTGCAGGATCTTGCTCCGTAACTCCTCGATGCCTTCCCCGGTTAGGGCTGAGGTCTGGACCCAGTCGGGCAACCGGATCAGAGGGCGGTTGTCACCCGGCTGCGGAAATCCGATTCCGGCGATGCGATCTTTCACGAGGTCAATTTTGTTGACGACAACCAACCGGGGGCGTCCTTCGGTTTTGCCAAGCAATTCGGCTAAGTCCGAATCGGTTGGATCCATCGCGGATGGATCGAGCACAATCAGCGCCAGGTCGGCTTCGGCCAGCGCTTCCATGGATTTGCGGACGCCGATACTCTCGGCTTCGTCGAGCGCGGTGCGAATGCCGGCGGTATCGACCAGCCTGACCGGAATGCCGTCGATGGAGACGGTCTCGCTGACCAGGTCGCGCGTGGTGCCGGGGGTAGCGGTCACGATGGCACGTTCATGTTCGACCAGCCGGTTGAACAGGCTCGACTTACCGACATTGGGGCGTCCGACAATGGCCAGCGTCAGGCCTTCATGCACAACTTTTCCGAAGGCGAAGCTGGCCAGCAGTTCTTCCAGCGGCGCGCGAACGGCGGCGATACGCGCCAGGATCTGTTCGTCAGGGATAACGGAAACGTCGTCTTCGGCGAAGTCGACGCCAGCCTCCATTGTGGCGATCAGCTCGACCAGCTTTTGTTTGGTCGGCTGCAGACGTTTGGACAACGCACCTTCCAGTTGTCGCGCCGCCACCTGCGCTTGGTAAAGCGTCTGCGACTCGATCAGGTCCCGTACTGCCTCAGCTTGAGTCAGGTCGATGCGGCCATTTAAGAAGGCGCGCATGGTAAACTCGCCCGGCTCGGCCAGCCGCGCGCCGGCGTTGATGGCCATCTCAACCACGTGCCGCAAGACGACGGGTGAGCCATGGCAGGAGATTTCAACCACGTCGTCAGTGGTGTAAGAGTGCGGCTTGGCGAAGTAGGTGACGACGACCTCGTCGAGGCGCTCACCGGTGGCAGGATCAATCAGCTCGCTGAAGTGAGCGCGGCCGGCCTCAAGGTTATGCGCCAGCCGTAGCATAGGACGCGCGATGTTGCGTGCCTCGGAACCGGAAAGCCGCAGCACGCCGATTCCGCCGCGCCCCGGAGGCGTAGCGATGGCGACGATGGTGTCGTCGAGGTGCATAGGGAGATTCTAGCCATCACTCGCTATAGCGTAGTCGGGTACAAATAAGAAATTTGTCAGCGGCTTGAGCATACTTGGAGTATCCTGACCCTGCTTCCAACCCGACAACTAAGGAGTTCGAATTTGAGGGCATCTTGGCTGTTAACTTTTCTACCATTATTGCTGCCACCCTTTCTGTCGTATCGGGCGTCCGGAGCTGCCACTTCCCCACAGAGTAACAGGGAACTGACTGCCGTTCAGTCACCCCAAGCTTCAAGTCACACAGTCCAACTTTCCGAACAAGTGGCAGTGGCCGACGATGCCAGGGCGAGGATACAAGACAAACTTAGACAGGGTGGAAATAACGAACTGTATGTATTCGACAGCAAAGGAGGGTCGCAGAAGCAGCTTCCCTTGAGTCAGAGCACGTTCGAGAAGTATCCTTCGCTGATTGATTTGGTGAAGTCTAACAGTAGCCCTATCAGTGGGTGCAAAGATCCGAGATCGCTGCCACCTCCTCCGCCAGGCTGCGTGATATGCAATTCTGGCCGTATCGTCTGCGCCAAAGGATTCAAAAAGGACTAACTTGTATTCTGGTCAGCATGTGTGATGAATAGACTTCCTGGCCGCCGCGCTTGGGCTCGGACCCCAGCACTCCCCTCCGAAATTCCGCCTACTTGGCTAGCCGCCATAAAGGAGGCGGTTAAACCGAACTTATGGCCAAGCCTTCTTGGTAGTGCAGTACTGGCTTCATTGATCGGCCTAGCGTCATCCTACATCACCGCACGGATGACAATTTCAGGACAGCTCAGGGTTGAAAGCGAAAAAGCCAAGTTTCAGTTCCAGCAGGAGCGCGCGAAGGAACAAATTCAGGCGTATCAAGTCCTCGGAAATAAGCTCAAGGATCTGGGAGATGCGTATCTGTCGTATGTCATATTTGTTGCGGCCGCGCAGCAGCATGGGATGAATGCGGAAGACCGCAAGAATCTCTTGCTGCAGGCCGATGCGGTAGGCAAATTGGAGCGGGACGTGATAACCGCTCGTCGCGATTCTAATTTGAACAGAATCTCATTACTCAAGGACATTGATTCCTGCCTTGCCGGAGTCGGAGCTACGCTTCGGGAAGGTCAGCAGGACCCTGTCTCGGCCTTGAGTCATCGCGATTTAGCCGATCGTTTACAGCTATTAGGAAACGAAGCGCAAGACGAAGCGGATGCGGTGCGTGCTGAGCTGAGCAACTTCGCTTCGCTAACTCGCTGATCTCCCAGAGTTAGCTCTATCTTCTTCTCGAAACAGGCGGCGCCGGCGGCTTGCCTTTGTAGTCCTTAGGATACACCACGACATGGCGTTGAGCGGCTTCGCCGTCACTCTCGGTGCGGAGGTCGTCGAGGTCGCGCATGGCCAGGTGCAGGATGCGGCGTTCGCGCGACGACATGGGCGCGAACGCGTAGGGAATACCCGTTTTGCGGACGCGCTCGGCTGCGACGTCAGCCGCCAGACGGAGTTCCTGCAACCGGGCCGAGCGGAAGTTCTGGCAATCGAAGCTGATCTTCTCGTGCTCGTCCGGGGCGAGGCGCAGCATTTCCAGTGCGACATGCTCGAAGGCGCGCAATAGCTCGCCGCCGTTTTCCAGGACCAGGGGACTGTCGGCGCCGGAGATCTCGACCAGGATTTCCGGGCGCTCCCATTCGCGATCGGCGCCGACCTGCGGGTCGACGGTGATCTTGTAGCGCAGGCGAAAGTCACCCGCGGTGAGGATGGCGTTCAGCAGCTCGCTGATCTTTTTGGCAGTGGCGATTTTGTCGTGAATGGGCATGGGTTCAATTTATGGCGGGGACCAAGGTCCCCTAGGTCGGTCTGCCGTCCCTACGGGACTCAGATCAATTTTTGATCCTACCCAGGACTCCGCCTAACCCACCCCAATTCGCGCAAAAGCAGCGCGAATCGGGGACCCCGGTTGCGGCGGAGCCTGCCCTGAGCTTGCCGAAGGGTCCTGGGCTAACGGCAGCACCACCCTTCGGGGTTCGATTTTCGTGTGCTGGACTCCACCGGCCAGAGCAAGCTAAGTTCACACGCAAACACTACGGGTTGAGCTTCGGCGCGTTTTCAAGTTTTCTCTCAGGGCAAAATCTACGCCCGAGTCCTGCTCAAAACTCTGAAAGACTATGCGGACTTATCTCGGTTCCTCTCCAGGGAACTCGGATGCTACTGCACACGATTTCTGTTACGGCCTTAAAGCGCGCCCTCGCCTGCCAATGCTCACTTGTTTTTCTTGCGGGCGCGTTTTTCGGCTTCCTCGCGCATCTCCCGGCCTAATCCGGTGCGATTCATGATGTACTGCTGGCCAATTCCAATGATGTTGCCCACCGTCCAGTAAACGCTCAAGCCTGAAGGCAGATTGAAGCTGAACCAGCCGATCATCAGCGGCATCATCAGGGTCATCATCTGCTGCTGCTTGGGATCCATACCCGAGCTCGGAGTCATCTTCTGCATCAGGTAGGTGCTGATAACGATGATGACCGGCATGATGAACAGCTTGTCGGGCGACGACAGATCGTGCAGCCACAGGAACGGTGCCTGGCGCAGCTCGATGGCATTGCCCAGCATGGTGTAAAACGCCCAGAGAAACGGCATCTGGATCAGCAGCGGCAAACAGCCGCCGGCCGGATTCACGCCTTCGCGTTTATACAGCTCGCCGATCTCGGCATTCATATCCTGGCGCTTGGGGTCGCGCATCGGGTACTTCTTGTATTTCTCCTGAATTGCCTTCATCTGCGGCTGCAGCTTTTGCATCTTCAGCGCCGACTTCATGCTGAAGATGCGCAGCGGCAACAGCGCCAGATTGATGACGACCGTGAGAATAATAATGGCCACGCCCCAATTGCTGACCATGTGCTTGTGCGTCCATTTGAGCCACAGGAACAGCGGACGGGCGATGACGCTGAAGAAGCCGAAGTCGACGGTGCCGCGCAGGTCGGGGCCGTCCATCTGGCCGGGCGCCGTATTGGAACGCACCGATTCCAGCACCTCAAGCGCCTTGGGTCCAACGAACAGCCGCTCGCGACTGACCCCGCTGGTGTCGCCCACGGCGGCGCCCAGAACTTCGTAGTGGTTCACGCTGCTCGGATCAGGCTTCTTCGGATCTTTGGGGACCGTGATCGCGTTGTGCAGGGTAACCATCGCCGCAGTGTCGGGATTGTCGGGCAGGAAGATGGCCGCGAAGAACTGATCTTGCGGTCCGGCCCAGCTGAACGGTCCCCGCAAGGTGTTGCCGTTACTGACCTTCTTGGCCGCCAGCCGCTCCACTTTGCCATCGGCCAGGTACTCAATTTTTTCCGCGGCGTAGGAGGGCGCGCTGAGTTCGTCGCCAAAAGCCGCCGGCCACATGGGATAGGCCGGAACCAGTTTGCCGTTCTGTGTGACCGAGGTCTCAATGGAAACGACGTAGGTGTCACCGAATTGGAATGTCTTATGAACGGTGATGTCGCCGTTGGCGTACTCAAAGGTCAGCTCGGCGGGAGCGTTGACATTACCGCTGGGGCTGGCGACGTACAGAGCCGAGTTGATCTGGTTGCGCAGGTTCTCGTCGTAAGTATAGAGGGCGAGCGGCAGACCGTACTTGGCCGTATTCTTGTTGACCAGATCGAGCGGATGTCCGTCTTCGTCTTTGTACTTCTTCAGCTGCCACGACTTAACCTGGGCGCCGCGATTGGTGAAGACGATGCGGTAGAGATTGTTCTCCACCACCGTCTCGACTTCGCTGTCGGCGACCTTGGAGACGGCAGCGGCCTTGCTTCCTCTGCTCTTGGCCTGACTTGCGACTTGGGCAGGCGGGGGCGTCGCCTGCGTCCCTGGAGCCGCTTGGGTGCTCTGCGCGGTCTCGGCCGGAGTCGGTTTGTTGGACGGGGCAGGAGGCTTCTTGAACAGGTAGACCTGGCTGATGATGATCAGCGCAAAGGTGACAGCGAAAACCATCAGCATGCGCCTGTTGTCGCCGCCGCCACCACCCTCTTGTTGTGGATTGCGATATTCAGCCAAGTTTAGGTTCCGTTCAGCAGTGAGCTTCAGGGTTTCAGGGAACGGCTAGGCGTCACCCGAATAGGCCTGCTGAAACTCAAAAAGCAGATCCCTCGCCGACTCAAGTCGGCTCGTGATGACAAGATACAAGTCTGCCAATGGCGCAGCTAAAGTTGCGCCCCTTCAAAATGTTCGCGAGTTGCTTTTTTCCGCAGCTTGAAAAAATCTCCGATAAACCGATTACTCGAGACAGGGTCGGTCGGCACAGGATCGTATCCGGCTCGCGCGAAGGGCTGACAGCGAAGCAAGCGTCCTACCGCCAGCCAGCTGCCGCGCAGCGCGCCATAACGCTCGATAGCCACGATGGCATACTCAGAGCACGTGGGCACGAAGCGGCAGGCATGCGGCAGCATGGGCGAGATGAATCGCTGGTACGAGCGCAACCCGAATTGCAGCAGGAGCTTCATTTTGCCGGGGCGACTCGCGCCCGTTGTGCGGCCAACCGCAAGCCGCGAGCTACTTCGTCTCTCAGTTCGGCGAAAGGCAAAGTCAATACGCTCTTTCGCGGGTTGAAGACCACGTCCACCGGGCCCTCACAAGCTTGCGGAGAGAGCCTCACGGCTTCCCGCATCCGGCGGCGAATGCGATTCCGCTCCACCGAGCCGCCCAGCACCTTGCCCACGGTAAACCCCACTCTCGGACCGCTGGCAGACATCACGCCTTCTCGTACTACGGTGCGGCGCAGGAAAAAGACGGTCATGTTGCCGGTAAACTGCCGGCGGCCATCCTGATACACCCGCTGGAAATCCGCATGCTTGAGCAGATGCTTCGACTTCGGAAACTCGCTGCTGGCGGCGGAGACGTTACCAGACATTCAGCGCTCGCGAGACCGGGGATTTTCGTTGCCACGACGGCCCAGCCCCGCGACGACTCCTGCAATTCCAATCGGAAAGGCTGCGATGACGCAGAAATATCAGTAGACTCGGCTTAATCGCGGTAGCCGGGGCTGACAGAGACGCGCTTGCGTCCCTTCGCGCGACGGCGCGACAGCACCGCCCGGCCGCTCTTAGTCTTCATACGGGAACGAAATCCGTGCGTCTTTGAGCGACGGCGACGGTTGGGTTGGAATGTGCGCTTGGGCATGCGAAAACGGCGCTCCTCACTGGCACTAAATTTGAATTAGAGCAAACTCAAAGTATATCGGTCAGTGCGGCAGGATGGCAACCCAAGGGCTTGCGATGGCGATCGCGTTTGCAGATGATCAGCCCAGAGACTCCGGTGACGCTCCCGGCAAGTGGAGAGCTTGTGCGTCGATCCACAGTCGGCGGCCACGCCCGCACCTCTTGGCTCAACGCAGCCCACCGCAGTGTCATCAGAATCCGCGCACGTGCGCATGAAGGTGATTCACCTCGCGGGAATTTCGTGCCCGTGAGATGATCGTCGGCCCACGGTGCAGCTTTGCACCGCGCGCGCAGCACTCAAAAAAAATTTTGCAGGATAACTTTCACCAAATCAATCATTCGCAAAAAAATCGAAACATAACCGCAATAATTTGTCTGGCGCGAATTTTTTTTCGTGCTAGTATCGCCTGCAGCCAAGAAGAAAACCGACTGCACGAATGCGGGTGCAATGCTTCAGATGACCGCACGATTCAGGTTTGCAGCGTACGATTTCCAGTTAAAATGTGCCGCGGTTTGTGGCTCTGTGGTCGGCTTCGTTTCCCTCTAATAACGATTCGTTTTTGAGAGGCTCCGTTCGCCTCGGGACTGCCTTATGTCTTCTTTTGGTACCGTTTCGCCCAATCCGTGGGTACAAGTTCTCGGCGCACTGGAAAAAAAAGTCAACCGCAATTCCTACGAGACCTGGCTCAAACCTACGCGCTACGATCACGCCCAGGGCGCCATTCTGTTCGTGCGCGTCCCCAATCCCGAGTTCTGTCACATCGGCGAGCGCTACGGCGACTTGATCAGCGAGGCCATCGAAAACCTCGGCCTGGAATTTCAAGACGTCGAGTTCGTTACCGACGAAGAGCAGCGCAATAACGCCAAGTCTCCCCGGGCTGCGGAGCCACGGCACGAGCCTTTACCGATCTCCGATAAGCCCGCACCGGGTCCGATAACCCAGCAACGTTTCGATTGGGATGGAGCAGCGCAATTGAATCCCAAATACACCTTCGACGATTTCGTGATCGGTGCCGGCAACCAATTCGCCCATGCCGCGGCGCGGGCTGTGGGCGAGCGTCCCTCCAAGGCCTACAACCCGCTGTTCCTGTACGGCGGTGTAGGGATGGGCAAGACCCACCTGATGCAGGCCATCGGGCATGAGATTAAGCTCCGCTCGCCGGAAAAGTCGATCTGCTACGTCTCCAGCGAGCGCTTCACCAACGACATGATCAACGCCCTGCGCTATAGCAAGATGACCGGCTTTCGCGACAAGTATCGCAACATGGATGTGCTGCTGGTCGACGACATCCAGTTCTTGGTCAACAAGGAGCGCACCCAGGAAGAGTTTTTTCACACCTTCAACGCCTTGCACGAGTGCATGCGCCAGATCGTGATCGCCAGCGACCGTCCGCCCAAGGAGTTGGCCGAGATCGAAGACCGGCTGCGCAGCCGCTTCGAGTGGGGACTGATCGCCGATATCCAACCGCCTGACCTCGAGACCAAAGTGGCGATCCTGCAGAAGAAAGCCGAATCGGAACAAGTGGTGCTCCCGACGGACGTAGCCCTGTTCATTGCCTCGAACATCCGCAGCAATGTGCGCGAATTGGAAGGAGCCCTGATCCGTCTGACCGCTTATGCTTCGCTGACCGGCGCAGAGGTAAACCTGCAGGTTGCTCAGGAGGTATTGAAGAACCTGATCGACTCGCAGGTTCGCAAGGTCACGATTGAGTCGATTCAGAAAGCGGTGTCGGAGCAGTTCGGCTTGCGCCTGACCGAGATCAAGGCCAAGAATAACTCCCGGGTCATCGTCTTTCCCCGCCAGATTGCCATGTACCTGGCCAAGCAACTGACCGACGCCTCTTTACCCGAGATCGGCCGGCAATTCGGCGGCAAACACCACACCACGGTCTTGCACTCGGTGGACAAGATCGAGACCCAGCGCAAGACCGACAAGGATTTGAACAGGGTCCTTAATAAGCTCACCGAGAGCTTAGGCCTATGAACCGCGCTCCAAGCGCGGTTTTTCACTGTGGCAGAGAGTTTTCTCCAGCGATCCCTGTGGAAGCCTTGTGGATCAGGTGGAAGACACAGGTGGAATTTTGACGTCCGCCTGGTTCATCACAGCGCTTCTCCCGCCAGACCGGCGGTTTTGGACAGAAGCGGGCAGCCAGGGGCCGCCTGCTCCGCGGTTATGCTCTAAATTTCCACTTTTCCAGAGCGCCTACTGTTACTACTGGTTTTATAGGTTTTTGATTTGATATAAGGAGTAGCAGTATAAAAGGGCTGGGAATCGGAACAAAGACACCGGCCGAGGTGTGACTTTATGGCTGCCGAAGCAACGGGTGCGATCCAGGGTACAGCGATGGAAATCAGTGTCAGCAAGTTCGAATTGCTGCGCGAACTTACTGCCACGCAGGGAGTGGTGGAACGTAAGACAACCATCCCGATACTTTCCAACTTTTTGTTCGAGGCGGCCAACGACCGGCTGACCATCACGGCCACCGATCTGGACCTGAGCTTGCGGACCTCTTGTGCGGCCAAGGTAAAGCGCGAAGGCGCGTGCACCATCCCAGCCCGCAAGCTGTACGACTACGTCAAACTGCTGCCCGACGGCGACATCTCCGTCAAGCTGCTGGAGAATCACTGGGTCAACATTCGCTCCGGGCGTTCCAATACCAAGATGGTCGGGATGGCGCGGGCCAATTTTCCCGGCCTGCCAACGTTCCCATCCGCCGGCGTGGTGAAAATTCCGGCCAAGACGCTGCGCAGCATGATTGGCAGAACGATTTTTGCCATCTCCAGCGAGGAGTCGCGTTACACCCTGAATGGCGGCCTGATGGTGCTGAAGCCGGAATCGATCACCATGGTGGCCACCGACGGGCATCGCCTCGCGCACATCGAAAAGCAGGGCGAACAGTTTGATGTCAGCGGCGAAAACAAGACGCTGATCCCCAAGAAGGCGATGAGCGAGATCTATTCGCTGCTGCAGAACAGCGATGTCGAGTCGATTGAATTCGCTAAAGACGATTCGACGCTGTTCTTCCGCATCGGCGAACGACTGCTGACCTCGCGCCAGTTGACCGGACAATTCCCCAACTACGAAGCGGTGCTGCCGCGCGAGACCACCAAGGCGGTCGTGGTGCATGGAGCAGACCTGAACACCGCCATCCAGCGCGTAGCCCAATTCGCCGACGAGCGCTCGCGGGCCATCCGCATGAAGCTGGACAAGAACGAGCTGAAGATTTCGTCGTCGTCGACCGACGCGGGCGAGTCGGAAGACTCCATCGAGACTGCCTACACGGCTGATCCCATGACCATCGGCTTCAACTCCGAGTACCTGCTCGACTTCCTGAAAGCTTCCAACGGCGGCGAAGTTCGCCTGGAGTTCAAGGACGCTCAGTCGGCCGGCCAGATGCGCCCCGATGACGCCGGCGACGACGGCTTCAAGTACCGTTACGTCGTGATGCCGATGCGGATTTGAGCGACCATCTTGCGGTTTAGTGCACACCTTTCGCGTTCAGATGGGCGGTGTAACGCTTATCGACCCCGCCGATGTGGTGGGTCAGCCAGTCGCGCAGGAAATCCAGCACTTGGACGCTGAGCGACACCGCACCGGCGCGATACTGGGTTTGGAAGTCTTTCACTTTCGCGGTGAAGGCGCGATGCAGGGCCACATGGGCCTGCAAGTCGGGATAGGCGGTCCGGGTCATCGCCTGCTCTTCGCTGCTGAAGTGCTGTTCGGTATAGCCGATCAGTTCTTGCAGAACGATTTCCAGCACATCTTTGCCTTTGCCGGCCTTCATCCCGTCGTAGACTTCATTCATGATGGCGAAAAGCCGCTTGTGTTCGGCGTCGAACTGCTGAACCCCGACGCTGTAGGAATTGCTCCAGGTAAGAAACGCCATTGCAGCTCCTCCTCGCTTTAGTGCACACCTTTCGCGTTCAGATGCGACGTGTAGCGCTTATCGGCGCCGGCAATGTGCGATTTGAGCCAGTCGCGCAGGTAATCCAGGAGTGGAACGCTAAGCGAGACTGCCCCGGCGCGATACTGTGCCTGGAAGTCTTTCATTTTGTCGGTGAACTGCCGATGTTGAGTAACCTGCGACGGTAGCTCGGCGTATCCCGCCTTACTCATGACCGCTTCTTCGCCGGAGAAGTGCTGCTCGGTGTAGCTGATCAACTTTTGCAGAACGCTGTCCAGCACATCTTTGCCCTTGCCGGCCTTCATCCCCTCATAGAGCTCGTTCATAATGGCGAAAAGCTTCTGGTGCTCACCGTCGAACTGCTTGACGCCTACGCTATAGGAATTGTTCCAGGTGAAAAATGCGATAGTACCTCCCCAGGACAATCCATCGGCGGGGGAAAGTTCTTGAATTCGTTCGGGCGAGGTATGCAGCCCCGCCTGCAATCGCGGAATCAGGACTGGCTCTTGCGTGGAATCGCCAGGCTCCCCAGCTCAGCAAGATCGGCGACTTCCAGGTCGGATTGCGCCACGACCAACTTGCTCGCCGCCGCCGGCTTCCCTTTTCTCCGATTCACCCACACCGTAGCGATGCCTAGCGAGTTGGCAGGCGCCACATCGTGGTATAAGCTCTCCGCCACATGTAGAAGGCGATCGCGGGGCACGCCGATCCGCTGCAACAGCGCCTCGAAGTTTCTAAGCGAAGGCTTGTAGCTGCCTACCTGCTGCGCGGTAACCACGGCATCGAATGGGACCTGCAGCTTACCAGCCGAGGCCGCGAATAAGTCATCGTCGATGTTGGAGAGGATTGCCAACTTGAAGCGGGAGTGCAGGCGGCGCAAGCCCGAGACAGTATCGGCGAAGGGCTGCCAACCTGCAATCGACTCCGCCAGACCGTCGGCCTCGGCTGCGCTCACGTCAAACCCCAACTCGCGGGCGAAATCTCGCACCACGCCGTTCAGCACCTGACGATACGTCCGATATTCCCCGGTCTGCCGGCGAGGCTCGAATTCCGAATACAAGTTCAGGATTGCAGCCTGCTCGAGGTTGCGGCCCTTGCTTTGTAGAAGTTGCCCCAGATATCCCACAATGCCGGACTCCCAATCCATCAGGGTGCCGTAGCAGTCGAAGGAGAGCCATTCGAAGCGCGAGAAATCCAGCATGTTGCGACTTCGTTTTTGGGGACCGCCGCGCCGAATCTCAGGGCTCGAGACTGGTTACTTCCACAGCAACCCTTACCGGAGTATTCCCCAGCGTGGCGAACCAGGTATTGCCCGGTCCTACCAGGTCCAGAATCAACACGTAGTGTCCAGGTTGCGGCGGAGCCTGAACGAAGGCTTTGATCACCGCCGTCTCGCCCCAGAAGTAATCCCGCTGCAAGGGAATGCGAACCTGGCCGCCCTCGGGCAGAAGCTCGCCATCGCGTTCCCAGCGATAGCCAACCTGAATGGAATCCTGCGTGGCCCAGGGCGCCGGGGGCGCAGACCAGACGTTACGGCCAATATTCTCAAAAGCGGCGGAGACGTCGAAGATGTGATTCACCGGGACCCGCAGCGGACTGTTGAGCAGGACGGCGTTGTAACGATTCTTAGCCACGTCGTGATTCTCGCCAGTCTTCAGGATCACGACCCGAATATTGCCCTGGGCAAAGCTCTGAATGGGACGAGCCGCCTGCTGATCGATGGCCTGAAACAGCAGCCGTTTTTCTTCGGTCGAGGTGACCGTGGAGTAATACATAAGGTCGACGGGAGGAATGGGGTCGACCCCGGCCGTCTGCAGCACGTGCAGAGGATGTTTCACATAAGCCAGCTGGGGAATGGTGAGCTCGGCAGAGTGAGGCAGACCAGCCAGGATGACGGCGGAAGGAAACTCGCTGGAAAGATAATTGGCCGCCTTCACCTCGGCCCGGATCACGCGGCGGTACAGCAGGGTTTCCTCCAGATTGCCCCGCCAGGGTTCTTTGGGATCGTACCAGTGCGCGTGCAGGTTCCAGCCCAGAGCAACACAAAGCAGCACCCACAACCAGGTGATCCGGGTGGCCTGAAGGGTACGGACGGCCAGCAGAAAGAGAGGAACGATCAGAACCAGAAAGTAACGGCCCAGTAATACCTGTCCGCTGGTGGCTGTGACCACCAGCAGGTAAACCAGGGTTCCCGCGACTAGAATCAGAAACAACAGCGCGGCGTTCCTGCCGCCCAAGCGTTGGTAAAGTCTTTCCGCCAGGGGACGGCCGCGGAAGCACATCACCAACACCAAGAGCAGCCCGCCAGCAAAGGCCAGAATCGTAAACGGCAAGCGCCACTGGCGCAGGAACACGTCATCCAGATTAATGCGCAGGTGCCGGGGGTCGAGCGATATGCTCCTTTGGCCTTTATTCCAGAAATTCGGAGCCGACAGAAAATAGCCGTAGGCGAGGCGGTGAAAGAGCAACCACGCCGCCAGGGTCAGGCCGGGAATCAGATACCAAACGATGGAGCGTACACCCTTGCGCAGGTTGAGCAGAACGCCAATCGCAATCAGCAGGCACAGAAAAATGTCGGTGGGAATGTAGGTGAGAGCGGTCAAAGCTCCGGCGAGGGCGAATTTTCGCGGTTGATCGGTGAGCAGATAGTACAGAGTCGCGGTGGCCAATCCCACCGAGGGCGCAGCCAGGTAGGTCGCGCCGCTCTGCGCCAGAAGGAGCGGATCCAGCATGATGAGCAATGCCCCTGCAAAGCCCAGCAGCGGGCCTCCCAGCCACGCGCCAATGCGATAGGAATAGAGCAGCGTGAGAAAACACAGCAGCGAGGCAACCAGATGCGGCCACCAGACCGGATCGCCGGGAAGGATGAGCCAGCCCAGCGCGTACAACTCGGGGATCAGGACCGGATGGCCGGGATCGGCGAAGCCCTTCATGTGGGGATTCAGCCAGCCCTGCACCAGCCGGGTCGCGGTATCGACCGCGTAGGAGGAATCCCAGTAGAAGGGATCCTGGAACGTCGGCCGCAGCAGGATAAAGAAGACGACCGCCAGCAGCAACACCAGGAGCACATCGCGGGTGCCCCAGAGCGGCGGAGACGGATTCAATCCATCAGGTTTCGCACCGGTCGTGTGGGAAGTATCCAGGGCAGGAATCATGACCCGAAACCGTGGGCGGGGAACGAAGAACTCATGGTAACAGAGGGAAGACGCACGAGGTCCTTGCCGGGACTCGGAGTTTCTATTGGTCGCGTTTACCCAGGACTTCGTCCTGGGCTGAACTGAGTCGTCCCGCCTTGCGGGACGGGATTCTCAAACTGAGGACGGTGGCGCGACCAGCAGTCACAGAGTTGCTGAGGTGCAAATTCGTTTGTGCCGATTGCGACGACTTCCGCCTGCTCCAGCTAGGGTTTGGACGTAACTTTGTGAGCCGCGAACTTTTGCTCCAGCGCTTCCAGCGGAGACAGCGCCGGTTTTTCGCTGGGAACGTCCGCAGGAGGGGAAGCAGGATGCGCAGCTTCTGCGGGGGTGCCTTCGCCATGCGGTGCATCGCCGTTCTTCGTGTCTCCTGATGAGGCAGCAGCGGACGCAGGCTCCGAATCCGTCATGGAGGCCGTAACCGGCGGCGCAGCGTTTCCCGTTGCTTCGGCTCCGGCCGGCTTCGGGCTTTCCACGATGCGCGACGCCGCTAGGCCCTTGTCGAGGAATTTGCGGGTGTTCAGCAGCGGCCGAGCCAGCGACGGATTGTAGCTCGTCCAGGGACTCTCAAAGTCGGCTTCGCGTTCGAACTGCGCCCGCATGGCCTCCATCTTGGAGTCGAGGTCGTCCATGTAGTGCAGCATCAGCGCCTCGGGAAACATAGGCAGCTTGGGCGAGCCGAATTCGTACTGTCCATGATGGCTGATGATCATGTGTTCCAACAGGATCTTCAACTCGCCGGGAAAGCCGGGCACGCGCGCAATTTTTTCGTGCAGCATTTCCAGCTCAATGATCATGTGTCCCAGCAGCTGGCCCTCGGTGGTGTAGGCGATGGAGCGCTGATAGGTAAGCTCGTGCAGCTTGCCGATGTCGTGCAGGAAGGCGCCTGAGAGCAGCAGATCGCGATTGACCTGGGGATAGTTACGCGAGGCCAGATCGCAGACCGTGAACAGCGACACCACGTGATCGAGCAGGCCGCCCACGAAAGCGTGGTGCAGGGTCTTGGCCGCGGGAGCGTTCTTGTAGGCGGCGACAATCGCCTCATCGGACATGAACTCGTGCAGCACACTCTTCAGCCACTGGTTTTCGAAGCTGGCAACATAATCTTCCAGCGTCCGCCAAAGCTGGTCGATGTCTTTCGGCGTCTTGGGAAGATAGTCGGAGTACTCGATCTCCGATTCGCCCAGCTTGCGCATTTTGTGGATGGTCAGCTGCCAGCGACCGTTGTACTTGTGGATAATGCCCTTCACCTTGACGAAGTCGTCCTGCTCGAAGGCGTTCAGGGTGTCCTGCACGTTGTCCCACATGTTGGCCTGGAGCTGGCCGCTGCGGTCGGCGAGCACCACTGACAGGTAAAGTTCGCCGTTCTTCTTGGATTTGACCTGTTTGACCGCGACCACAAACAGCGAAGTGATGGTCTGGTTCTCCTGACGGGCGCAATCGCTGATGTAGAAGTCCTTCATAGGGTTAGGCTTGTCTTCCGGCGGCCCGAATCCGAGCCGAGCGCTTATGGTATCGGAAACAGTAGCCAGTTGTCAGTTGCCAGCAGGCGGTTGTCACATTGTCGTTCCGTCAGCCGGTAGGGCTGCTACTGGTTGAGCCTCGTGACATTCAACAGGCCATTGCCTTGTCCCATAGTGGAATCCGCCGGCTAAAACTTCGTCGTACTTTTTTTTGTGGCCGCGAACCCACCTGTTATATAGTTGGTCAGATTTTCCGGGCCCCTGAATCCCAGCCCACTTTTCGTTAAATTGCTCCAGGAAGGAAACCAGTCATGCTGCTCACGCGGGTGCGCAGCGGAGGCATGTATATGTCGAAAGCCGTTCGTTTCGCTGTTTTGCTCTTGCTGAGTTTGGGGTTGCTGCCAGCTGTCATGGTGGCAGCCAGCCGGCCTCCAGCCGTAACTATCACTTTGACTCCGAGCTTGCCGAGTCCAGAATTGCTAGGTTCGCGCATTACACTTTTTGCTGCCGTGCATGGCGGTACGCAGGGCGACACTTACGATTATCAGTTTAGTGCAGCCCCCCAGGGTCAAACGCAGGTGGTGCGTGACTTTGATCTACCCAACTCCTTTGTTTGGGTTCCCTGGCAGGCGGAAGGTACCTACACGGTTTCGGTGGTGGTGCGCGACATCACCCAGCACATCGTCTACCCGCCAGTTTCCGTGCAATACGTCCTGAGACCCATCGTCACCAGCCCCGGCGGTTCGGCTGTGAACATCACCAGCCATCCCCTGGTGGCGCTGTTCAGCGCTGGACCATGCACTATCGGTCACAACATCCGGGTGCGCTTCCAGGAGAACGGTTCGCAAGCTTCCATGGTCACCAACTCCGTCGCTTGCTCGCAGAACAGCGCCAACTTCCTGGTCGCGGGCATGCTGCCTTCCACCGAGTATCAGATGCACTGGGAGGAGTACGGCACCAACTACGAGAACAACGGTCCCACTCTTTCGTTCACCACCGGACATCTTCCCGGCGAACTTTCCCCAGTCCGAGACCTTTACGGTGAACGTTCCTCCCACCCAGCACGACTCGGCCTACCCGCTGAATTTCTTCCACCTGCTCCTCCAATTTGGCGAACCGTTCACCTTCTGGCCGGCGGCTACCGATCTGATGGGAAATGTTGTCTGGTACTATCCCGGTCAGGTTCTGCTAACCCGAGCCGAAGCCGGGGGAAATTTCTTTACCATGTCGCCTACCAAGCTCTCGGAATTTGACCTGGCGGGGAACCTGCTTCTGCAAACCAACGTCGAGATTCTGAATGAGCAGCTCGCGGCCAAGGGATATCCGACGATGGATTCGTTCAATACCCACGAAACTCGGCGCTTGCCCAATGGCGGAATACTTGTGCTGGGCTCGGATGACGAAGTCTCGACCCAGTATCAGGGAGGCACGCAGCAGCATCCGGTCGACATCATCGGCGACATGATTCTGATCCTGGATCACAACATGCAACTAGTGTGGGCCTGGGACTCGTTCGCCCACCAGGATGTTTCGCGCGAGGCTACGTTGGACGATCTCTGCTATCAGAGGTCTGCGGGTTGCCCGCCGTTTAATCCTGCGTTTAGCGTTGCCAATGACTGGTTACACACCAACTCCGCGCAGCTGACCTCCGACGGCAATATCGTGCTCTCTCAACGCAGCCAGGATTGGGTGATCAAGGTCAACTACGCCAACGGTACCGGAGACGGCAGCCTGATATGGCGCATGGGACCGTTTGGGGATTTCACCATCCTGAATCCTTCTCAGGGTTGCGGCAATCCGGCGGTCTTCCCCTGGTTCACCCATCAGCATGACGCTGAATTCCAAACCTCCAACAGCATGCTGGAAACCTTCACGGCGTTTGACGACGGCAACACCCGGGTGCAGGAGTGCGGCGGCGGCAACAGCCGCGGTATGGTACTCGACGTCTCGGAACTTTCCCGCACTGTCTATATTCAGGTGCAGGCCGACTTGGGGGCGTATTCCTACGCGCTGGGCAGTGCCCAATTGCTGCCCACGCCGGGGACAACTTACTCCAGCTTCGGCAACGGACTGCTCAACGAGAATTTCGAATCGCAATCCACCGAAGTTGACGCCAACGGCAACATCGTTTACCAGTTGCAGGCCCACGGCTGGTCCTACCGCATCTTCCGCCGGCAGGACCTTTACACCCCGCCCGGTCTCCCTTAGGCGCTACCGGCTGTCCAGTCTCCCTCGGCTGGACAGCCGGGTTCTCTTGCCCTCGAGTGCCTAATATATTGAGAAACACCGCTTTGAATCCCACGCTGAGGGATATCCCGCATCGTGGTATATTTGTGGCTGACGAAGTTTGCGTCTCGTGTGATTCCGCCTCACGGCCCATTCGGGCGGTACACGCTATAGCCTCCGTATCTTTCCGCGGGATGGTAATTTTCTTCGATCGCGCCCGCGACTCCGGGAGAATACAGGAACGAGCCGTCGAGTTGCCTGATGATCATCACGGAAAACCTTCTCTTGCGGATCATGTCAACCAGGGGTGTTTCGTCCCAGATTCCCACTTCGGCTAGCCCAGCGACGATAGCGGGTTCAAACGGCACCTGCTTGGCGGCCCGGTAGAGCAAGGTCATATTTTCCGACATCACAGGCTCGGGACTGGTCCGAAGGATGTCCACCAGCGCTTCCGAGCTACGAATGTAGTCGGCTCTTTCCTGGCTGACCGAGACCGTCGGCATGGAATGAATTCCCGTCTCCGCCTGTTGGGCAATGAGAAGCAATGGCAGTAAGTATGCCACTGCGGCGGCGGGAGATGCCCAGGCTGTTTTCCTGCTGCCCCAGATCAGGCGCCCCAGCAGCAACCCGGCCAGTGCACAGGCGCTCAGGTCACATTCCAGGAAGTAATTAATGTTAGAGCCGACTTTGCCGATCGCCAGCGAGAGGACCCCCGACAAGAGAAAGTGCACGGTGAGGGTCAGCAGTGCGACCCGGTAGGTGCTGGTTGCCAGGCGAACCCGCAGCGGAAGCAGCGTGCGCCTGCGCAAGGCTCGCGCGACGTCCAGAAGCGGGCCAGCGGCAGCGGCCCCGGCCAGTACCAGCAGAGGAAGGGTCCATTGCAGGTTCTGGTCGACATAGGTTATCGCCCGGCGCACGGAAAACGGGTTCTCGTTATAAACAAAGATGTGCAGCAAGATCTGGCCGTGGGTCGCGACTAGGAGCCACATCATCACTGCAGCGCCCAGTGCCAGCGCAAAGCCAAGCAGTTTGATGGCCTGCCGGATATTCAGAATGGCGGCGACAGCCAGACACGCTAGCGGAGCACTGATGAGTGTCTGCCGGGTGTAGAGCGCCGCGATGAACAAGACAAACGCGGCATAGCGGGCCGCCGCAGTCTTGCCCAGAATGAAGGCCGCCAGCCCGGCGAAAGTCAGCCACAACGCCAGCATGTCGACTCGCATCAGCTGTGCCCAGTCCAGTGGCTTCAACCCGCAGGGAAGCGCGGCCGCCAGGATGGCGCCGCCCGTCTTCGCTATCTTGGGCGCTCGCTCCGGAAGAGAACGGTAGACAATCCAGGCTAACGTTAGACAAATGCCCAGGGTCGACAACAGCGATACCAGTCGTCCCGCCAACAGCAGGTCTCCGGTGAGCTTCGATACCACCAGAGAAACTGCTTGATACAGCGGAGGGTAGTGAAAAACAACGTATGGGTACTGCGCGATAGGGTGGTATGCGGCAGCCAGCGTTGAGACGTGCTGCGCCTGCCACAAGACGATGCCTTCCCCGTAATCAAGTTCGTAGGGGTAGCCCGCCGTACTCGCAATCCGGTAAAAGTACGCGGCGCTGCTACTGACGGCCAGAAAGAGGAGTACGGTGACATACTCCCTGGCGGTGAGAAAGAGGGTGGCGGCTTGCCGCTCCACACTGGCCGCACGGGGGGCGGCAGGTGTCTTTCCGCTGGCTTCACGGTCGAATGCAGGTACAGCCATGTTACTACCGCAGACCCGCGAGGCGCTATGTTCCCTTCTCCCCTGTGATTGCGAATTGTGGCTCTAGCGCCGCCGGAAAGCAAGCTATATCGTAACTGTAACAGTGGCGAGGCTAAGACGTTTAGACAGCGTGGTTGTGCCGTGTGGCAGCCAATGTGTTTCTCCTTTCACCGGACCCACAAACTCTGTCCACAAGACGAACCTTAGGGCGTGATCTGCCACACCACGCCCCAGCCATAAGCTCCGCCGCCGGCAGTCCCGTAGAGATTGCCTTGAGCATCCAGCACCAGGTCGCCTGTGGGGTCCGCCCCATCAGTTTCACATGTGAACTCGTGCAGCAAGGTATAGGTATAGCCGCCGGTGGAGGGGGTGAGCTCGAACACGATTCCGCAGTTGTACTGTCCCAAGCCCAAGGCGGTCCCGTACAGGTTACCGGCGCTGTCGCGAACCACGCCGGCATAGGGACCGTTCTGCAGGAAGCCGCTGAGACTGTACAGGATGGAGAAGTTCCATCCGCCGCCGGAAGGACTCGCCTCCCAAACCGAGCCACCGCCATTAATTCCGAAGTCCGTCGTGCCATAAAGATTGCCGGCCGGATCAAAGATCAAGTCGCCCAGGGGATAGCCGACGTTGTTGTGAAACGAGTGCAGGATATTGAACCCCCAACCGGAGCCCGAGGGCGCCAACTGAAAGAGCGTGCCGGCGCCGTACGCGCCATTTACTGACGCTTCTCCGTAGAGATTTCCCGCAGCATCGGGCGTCAGGGCGGCCACGGGATTTGCTCCGTCATTGCCGCCGGTAAAGAAGTAGGGCACGCTCTCAGTCCAGCTTCCATTCGAGTGCGTTAACTCGAAGATGGTGCCGCACCAGTTGGCTCCGGAATTGCAATTAGCGGTGTAGACTCCCCCTTGGTACGTTGTTCCGAAGAGATTTCCCGTCGGGTCGAAGGCGACCTTGGCGCGTGGCAGCGCCCCATCGTTGCTACCGCCGACAAAACTATGCAGCACACTTTCCGTCCAGGGACAGAACGCCGCCGCACAGGAATGCGATTGCGGCGCCAGGCGAAAGACGGTGCCGCAGCCGTTCTGGCTGCTGGGACAGGAAGTTCCGCCATAGGTGGTGGTGCCGTACAAAGCGCCATCCGGACCGAAAACCACAGTGGCTTCGGGAGTGGTGCCATCGCTGCCTTCGGTGAACTGGTAAAGGGGGATGACCACCCAGCTCTGCCCTTCAAGTTTCATCTTGAAGACGTTGCCGCACTGGCTACCGCAGGGAAACCCCGCTCCGGCGGTCGTTCCATAGAGATTTCCGGCCGCATCGATGGTCAGTCCGCCGGTAGCACCAGCGCCGTCGGCTCCGCCCGTGAAGCTGTGAATTACCTCAAAGGTTTGCGCCGGGGCGGGTGGCGCGGTGGCCAGGATCAGCAGAGAAACGATCGCCAGCGCGGCGACTGGGTGTAGAGCGGCTCGCAACGCGCGATAGGGACGGTGCTGTGAGGTGGTCATTGGTTCTCCTTTCGCCGGACCCTCAAACTCGGTCCGCAGACGAATCGTCGAAACACTGCAACCTTATGGTGTAATCTCCCACACCAAGCCCCATTCATGGGTACCGCCAGAAGCAATTCCGTAGAGATTGCCTTGTGCATCCAGAACCAGGTCGCCGGTGGGGTACGCCCCTTCCGCTCCGCCGAATTCATGCAGCAAGGTGTAGGTGTAGCCGCCGTTGGAGGGGGTCAGTTTGAATACGATACCGGCGTTGCCGGACCCTAACTCGAAGCCCGTGCCATAGAGATTACCGGCGCTGTCACGAACTACACCGGCAACGGGACCGTCCTGCAGGAAACCGCTAAGACTGTACAGTTGGGAGACATTCCATCCGCCGCCGGAGGGACTCGCTTCAAAAACCGAGCCGGCGCCGTTGCCTCCGAATTCGGTGGTGCCATAGAGATTGCCGGCCGGATCAAAGATCAGGTCGCCGCGGGGAAAAGATACGCTGCCGAACGCGAACAGCGTATTCAAGTTCCAGCCAGAACCGGAGGGCGCGAGCTGAAAGAGCGTGCCGCCGTTGCCTGTGCCATTGGCTTCCGCGACTCCATAGAAATTGCCCGCGGCATCAGGGATCAAGGCGGCCACGGGATTTGCCCCGTCACTGCCGCCGGTGAAGATGTGGGGCAGACTCTCGGTCCAGTTTCCATTGGAGTGAGTCAACTCGAAGATGGCGCCGCACCAGTTGTGTCCGTAATAGCAGTTGGCGGTGTAGACCCCGCCTTCGTAAGATGTTCCGTAAAGATTTCCCGCCTGGTCGAAGGCGACCTTGGCATAGGGGAGCGCCCCATCGTTGCTGCCGCCGACAAAGCTATAAAGCACGCTTTCCGTCCAGGGGCAGAACGCCGCCGCACAGGAGTGAGGTTGCGGCGCCAGGCGGAAGACGGTGCCGCACCCGCTCTGGTTACTGGGACAGGAAGTTCCGCCATAAGTGGTAGTGCCGTACAGAGCGCCATCGGGACCGAACACCACGGTAGCTTCGGGAGTGGTGCCATCGCTGCCTTCGGTGAACTGGTAAAGGGGAATGACCACCCAGTTCTGCCCTTCAAGTTTCATCTTGAAGACGTTGCCGCACTGGGCACCACAGGGCGGCTCGTATCCGGCGGTGGTTCCGTAGAGATTTCCCGCCGCATCGATGGTCAGTCCGCCGATGGGAGAACCTCCGTCCGCTCCACCGGTGAAGTTGTGAATGATGGTGTAGGTTTGCGCTTGCGCCGCGGGGGTGGCAACAACCATGGTCAGAATCGCAATCGTCATCGCCGCCAAGGTTGCCCGCAAACCACATTTGGTGCTAATCCCTTTTCGAAGTAGTCTCAGGTGCATCATAACCGTCTCCTTTTGTAATGCGCGACGACAGCCGTCTTACATTGTGGGATAGACAAAAATTGGCTACTACGGCGTGAGCTCCCAGACCACGCCGTCGTAATCTCCCCCACCCGAGCTAGTAACGCCGAAGATGTTCCCTTGGCCGTCGAGCAACGGCTTGCCGTTCAGCTCGTATCCCTGATACTCGTCGAAGGCATACAGCTGGGTAAAGTTCCAGCTTCCCTCGGCGGGCGTCAACTCGAAGGCCACCCCGTAAACATTTCCCCCTCCACCGTCGTTGCAGCCATAGAGATTTCCGCTGCTGTCAGCGGTCAACGAGGTTACCGGGAAGGGGCCTCCGGTCTGGAGGTCGTAGTTGTAGATAATGCTGTAGTTGAAGCCGCCATTGGCGGGCTGCAACTCGTAGACGGTACCGTCGTTGTTGGCGCCGCCCTCGCCGGTCTCGCCGTACAGGTTGCCGGCAGAATCAATCGTCAATCCCGCTGGATAGTGGCCGTCGCTGCCGCCGGCGAAAGCGTGCAGCACCGTCTCTGTCCAGCCGGTGATCCCGTAGCTGATCTCGTACACCACGCCAAACGAGCTCGCGCCGCCCCGTTCGGTCACGCCGTATAGGCTCCCCGCCTGGTCCAGGACCACGCCGTCTTGCGGGTCGCTCCCATCGGACCCGCCGGTGAATGCATACACGACGGTCTCGCTCCAGCCGCCCTGCGAAGGCGTCAGCCGGTATACCACACCGTCGCCCTGGCCACCGCCGAATGTCGTGCCATAAAGATTGCCCGCGCTATCGAAAGCCAAATCGCCCTGCGGCCCCGCGCCATCGGTCCCTCCGGTGAAGTTGTACAGCACCGTCTCGTGCCAATAGCAGAGCGCGGTGCGGCAGGCGGCCGCCGGCGGTTGCAGTTTGTACACTAGGCCGGCGCCATTGGCGCCGCCGCCGTAGGTCGCTCCGTATAGCGCTCCATCGGGTCCGAAGATCACGCCGCCCCAGGGATTCGAGCCATCCGCATGTCCGTGGAATGCGTAGAGCGGGGTTAGCGTCCAGCCGGAACCATGATGGCTCACCTTGAAAACCGTGCCGGGACCGAAGGTGCCGTAGAAGCCTCCATAGAATGTCGTGCCGTACAGGTTTCCGGCGGCGTCCATCACCAGACGCGGGTTGGGATTGGTGCCGTTGTTGCCGTTGAAGCCTGCCAACAGGGTTAACGTCTGCGCCTGCGCGGGAGCAGCGCTGAGCAATATCAGCGAAAGCGCGGCAACAGCCGCCATCCGCGAAAGAGTGCAGCCGAACGTTTTGCAATGTTGCTCCGAACGATTCATATCGATCCTTTCTGCCATCCAGCAATGTTGAGCCATGCCCCGATACTTCTTGAGAATCTCCCATCGTGGGACATCCAGGGTTGACCTTCTGCGGCTAAGGCGTGATCTCCCACACCACTCCCATGCCGTTGGCACCGCACGCCGACGCAGTTCCGTAGAGATTGCCCGCCGCGTCGAGCACTACTCCGCCTATCGGTATGCAACCGTCTGTGAACTCGAATTGATGGAGCAGGGTGTAGGTCCAGCCGCCGTTTGACGGCGTCAGTTTGAACACCAGACCGGCGTTGTTTGGTCCCAGACTGTAGGCTGTACCGTACAAGTTACCAGCGCTGTCCCTGACCACGCCGGCGGTGGGACCATTCTGTTCGACGTGGCCGGTGAGGCCGTAGAGCTGGGCAAACGTCCAGCCGCCATTGGAAGGCGTCAACTGGAAAACCGTGCCGCCTCCGCCGCTGCCGCCATACTCGGTCGTACCGTAGAGGTTGCCCGCGGGGTCAAAGATCAGGTCGCCACGGGGGAAGGTCGCGTCGCTTAACGAGGACAGGACACTTTCTGTCCAACCCGAGCCCGAGGGCGTCATTTCAAAAACCGTTCCCGCGCCGAGGCCCCCCGTCAGGGTCGTTCCGTAAAGATTTTGTGCGGCGTCAAGAGTCAATCCGGCCTCGGGGACTCCGCCGTCAGTACCACCAGTGAAGCGGTACAACAAGCTCTCTGTCCAACTGCCATGCGAGGGGGTTAATTCGAAAACGGTACCGCACCAATCGTCCCCGTAATTGCAATTCGAGGTGTACACGCCGCCTTCAAAAGTCGTGCCATAGAGATTGCCTGCCTGGTCGAAGACGACATCGGCAATCGGCACAGCACCGTCGTTCGCTCCTCCGGCGAAGCGATACAACACGGTGTCCGTCCACAGGCAGGGCACACTGGTGCAGTTGGTAGGCTTGGGATGCACTTTGAAGACCGTGCCGCAGCCATACCCGATATCGTTTTGGCAGGGTATTCCGCCGCCCCAAGTTGTGGTGCCGTAGAGACTGCCGTCGGGGCCAAAGACTACTTTGGCCTCGGGATTTGATCCATCGCTCCCTCCGGTGAACAGGTACAGCGGCGCGAACGACCAGTTCTGTCCCGAGCGCTTCAACTCAAAAACCGTGCCGCACTCGCTGGCGCAAGTGCCTCCGGTGTGACCGCCGTAATAGGTGGTTCCGTAGAGATTTCCTTCCTGGTCAATCGTGAGTCCATCGTAGGGAACGCTCCCACCCTCGCCGCCCGCGAAGTTGTAGATAACGCTAAAGGTTTGCGCCTGCGCGGGGGTGGCGGCGATGCTTGCTGCCAACGCGATCGCCAGGCTGAGGGCGAAGTTCGGTTTGCTGCAGTTAACGGCGAAGGTCGAAATTATGCTTGGCTGATGAGCTGTCATGATGATTCTCCTTGACCGCCGTTCCCGAGGTTGCCGGATGGCATGGCAAAGAATGCGGCCGGATAATATGCCATCTCCACTCGGTAAGCAAGTGGAAAGTTGCGCATCCGAACTACCGGCAAAGGCGGTCTTGCCCGGGTGCTGTCATGCGGTTCTCCTGCAGGCGAAGCTACTGTGGCGCTACCAGGAGATGGGGTCAACTTAATTTCAGATTACGGCGCAAGGCTCTGACAGCAAGAGGCTTATCCGAAGCCTTTACCACGTAATCTCCCACACCACGCCCCATCCGTGCGTTCCCCCGATGGAGGCAGTTCCATAGAGGTTGCCGTTGGCATCCAGGGCCACGCCGGAGGGATACCCGTCGCCGCTGCCGCCGGGGAAGTCGTAGAGGTCTGTGAAGACCCAGCTGCCATTCGAGGGAGACAGCTCGAACACTAGGCCTGCATTGTGCAACCCCAAGTCGGAGGCCGTGCCGTAAAGATTGCCCGCACTGTCCATCACCAGATCGGAGAGCGGACCGCGGTGCAGACGGGATCCGCCGAAGGCGTAAATCTGGGCGAACGTCCATCCCCCGCCGGAGGGCATCAGTTCGAAAACCGCAGCAGCTCCGCCCCCGTGCGCCGTGGTGCCGTAGAGATTGCCCGCCGAATCGAAGATCAGGCCGGCCTCAGGCTCATACGGGGTAGCGCCTCCCGCGGTAAACGAGTACAGGAGGTTTTGGGTCCAACCTGACCCGGAGGGCGTTAGCTCAAAGACGGTGCCGCCATTGCCCGCTCCAGCTACCGACGCGGTGCCGTAGAGATTCCCGGTGTGGTCAAGCACCAATCCACCCTCGGGATTGCCGCCGTCGCCGCCTCCGGTGAAGCTGTAGATCACACTCTCGGTCCAGCCGCCATTGGAGCGCGCCAACTCAAAGACCGTGCCACAGGAGTTGTTTCCATTAGCGCAGTTTGGGGACGTGCCGCCACCCTCCAAAGTTGTTGCGTACAGATTTCCTGCTGCATCGAAAGCAACTTGTGCCATCGGCATGGCTCCATCGCCGGCGCCACCGGCGAAGCGATGCAGCACGACATCGGTCCACAGGCAGGGAACGCTCACACAGTTGGTAGGCTTGGGTCTCAGGTTTACGACAGTGCCGCAGCCGAAACCGGTGTCGTTGGCGCAGTCGACCCCTCCAGCGTGAAGGGTCGTGCCGTACAGACTGCCGTCGGGGCCGAAGATTACCTTGGCCACAGGATTGCCGCCGTCGCTGCCTCCGGCAAACTGATACAGCGGGGTGAACAACCAGCTTTGCCCCGAAGGCTGCATTTTGAAGACAACGCCACAGCCGCCGCTGCAATTTTCCGCCGAGTGACCGCCGTCGTACGTGGTGCCATAGAGATTGCCGCGCTGGTCGATCGTCAGTGGGGCCTCGGGGCGACCCCCTTCGGCTCCGCCGGTGAAGTTGTGAATGACCGCGTAGGTTTGCGCCTGGGCGGCCGGAATGACAAGCAGGAGGAAAAGAATTCCGGCCATCGGCGCTATCGGAATGGTTGAGAGATGGGTTGGCAATCCGCGATTTTGCTTTGTCCCCTGCATGACTCGACTCCTTACCTGGATCGTTCGAGAATGGTTAGCTGGCCCCGCTGGTTTCGCCATCCGCCAAATGGCTGTCGAACAGGCAACTCTCTACGGCGTAATCTCCCACACCGTGCCATAGGCGTCAGGACCGCCATTGTCTGCCGTGCCGTAAATGTTTCCTTGGGCATCCAAAGTCGGTTTGCCTTCGACTTCGGTCCCTTGAAGGTAGGTGAAGTCATGCAACGTGGTGAAGTTCCAGGTGCCGCCCGAAGGAGTCAATTCGAAAGCCACGCCGTTCCCTTGCCCGCCCCCCGAGTTCGAGCCATACAGATTTCCTGCGTTGTCGGGGGTAAGGGCGGTCACAAATCCTGGCCCACCCATTTGCGGCTCGAAATTTAAGATGATGGTGTAGTTGAAAACCCCGTTGGCAGGTTGTAACTCGAAGACGGTACCGTCATTAAAAGCGCCCGCTTCATTGGTTTCCCCAAACAAATCGCCCGCCGAATCGATAGATAAACCGCACGGATTTTGGCCATCGCTCCCGCCGGCGAAATCATGCAGGACCGTTTCTGTCCAACCGGCGATGCCGTAGCTGAGCTCATATACCACTCCCAGAGAGTTAGCTCCCCCGTGAGTGGTCATTCCGTAGACGTTGCCAGCCTGATCCAAGACCACGCCGTCCTGGGGGTAGGCGCCATCGGACGCGCCGGCGAAGGCGTGAACCACCGTCTCCGTCCACGAACCTTGAGAAAGCGCCAGCCGATACACCAAGCCGTAGCCCAAGCCGCCCCTAGCCGCCGCGCCGTAGAGATTGCCTGCCCGATCGAAGACCAGGTCGCCCTGCGGATTGCCGCCATCAGACGCGCCGGTGAAGTTGTACAGCACGGTCTCATGCCAGGGACAGGGCGCGGTTCGGCAAGCTGCTATCGGGGGCTGCAGTTTGTAAACTACGCCCCAGCCGTAAACACCTCCGCTCCAGGTTGTGCCGTAAAGAGCTCCATCGGGACCAAAGGTTACACCGCCCCAGGGCATTCCCCCGTCGGCGCGTCCGCTGAAATCGTGCAGCGTAGTCAGCAGCCAGGCGGAGCCATGGCGGCTTAACCTGAAAACCGTACCCGGCCCGTAGTCGCCGTAGCTGCCGCCGTAAAACGTGGTGCCGTACAGATTCCCGGCGGCGTCAAGAACCAAGTGCGGGTTGGGATTGGTGCCGTTCAGTCCGGCGAAGCTTTCCAATACGGTGAAGGTCTGCGCCTGAGCGGTTGGGGCAACCGTGAGAATTGCCAGGGCCAGCGAAATCAGAGCGGGTCCGGCGGCAGCTGTCCATACGTTGCTGCCGAAACGTGCAGCACGGTTCTTGTGTGTACCCATCATTCGAATTTCTCCTTTCGAAGCGAGGCGCCTATTGCCGCGCTCTTGTCATCGGAAACCTGTCGAAAATCGAAGTTGCGTTCTGTCCTTGAGCTGGCATGGTGATCTCCTGGACCGCGTGAGCGGCTCACCGAATCGCATGGCACAAGCGTCCGTGTTCGACGGGATGAGATGATATGTCTTGCCCACTCGGTAAGCAAGTGGAATCGTATCGCCTGACGTTCGCTCACGGCAGCGCAATTCTTCGGGCGCTGGGGCCACTCTTACGATCTACTGAGGCAAAGGGCAACTTAATTTCGGATTACGGCGCAAGACTCTGACAGCGGAGGGGTTGCTGGCTTTCCCTGCCACAAGTTTTGGTAAGAGAGAGGCCGCGTGCGACACATTCGAGGCTGGGGTCAACGGAGCGGGACGCTACGGTGCCTGGATCGTGCGGGGGCGTTGGCTCAGGGCGAGACAAGCCGCGGCCTTCGCGAAAGCATCGCCGACAGGGAATCGAGGTGTTAGCTAGAAATGTTGGCTCTGAACAATGAGGGTGCCGGCGGCAGATCCGCGATTAGCGTTCTCGCCGGTGGAGTTGGTGAATGGAGGCGCAACGACTATGGCCTAGTCGCCGCACCTCCGAAGATTCATCTAGGCCACGGAGGCTGTCAGAGAGCTGGAGATCGAACTGAAAGCATGGCTAATGCCGGTTGCGACACCCTGCATGGCCGTAACTGCGCCCAGGGCAATCAAGGCGGCTACCAAAGCGTATTCGATCAGGTCTTGACCTCTCTCCTCCTGATACAGGTTCTTCAAAGTGGCGATATTCATGAAACGTTCCTCCACAGATACCATCAGCGATTGAATTTTTGGTGCTGACGCTAGGCGAACAGTACGTTGCTCTGGGCTTCTGCTATTTCGTAATCTTGATATTGTTTGCAGGAACTTATAGCAAACTGCCGGATAAGCACCCCTGAGCTATAAAATTGTCTTGACAGCAAGTTAAAGGTCTGATGCTGGTGCGCCATGAAGATGCCCCAGTCGAATAGCACCCTGGTAGGGTTTTCGCGCTCCCCGCAGGCGATACTCTGATGGCACATTCCCAGGGTGGGGTGGTCAAGCGCCAAGGAATTCCTGCAGGAGAACACCTGTTGTTTTGGGAACCGGCAGGCTTGATGCGCCACCAGTCTCGGCTACAATTGAGGCTCGCATAGTTGTTTCCTCGGGCGCCCATCCCATGACTCATGCCTGGCACGACGTCTCACCCGGCGACAAGCTGCCGCTGGAATTCTCTTCCGTCATCGAAATTCCCTTCGGCTCCAGCGTGAAGTACGAACTGGATAAGACCAGCGGACTGATCAAGCTCGATCGCGTACTGTACTCGGCGGTGTACTATCCGGCCAATTACGGTTTCATCCCGCAGACGCTGGCCGAGGACGATGATCCGCTCGACGTGCTGGTTTTGTGTCAGGAGGCGGTGGTGCCGCTGACCCTGATCCATGCCCGTGCCATTGGTCTGATGACCATGATCGATTCCGGTAAGCGCGACCATAAGATCATTGCGGTGGCTACGCAGGATCCCGAGTTCAATGCCTACACGGAAGCAGCCGAAATGCCGGAGCATCGCCTGGCCATGCTGCGACGTTTTTTTCTGGACTACAAGCAGCTGGAGGGCAAAGCCGTGGAGGTAGACGACATCTTGCCTTCCCGCGACGCGCTGCCCATCATCGACGACGCCCTGGCCCGCTATAGCCACCAGAGGCGCAAGGGATTTGGCAAAGGACACTGAAGGCAGCCCTTTGCAACTCCGCCACCTTGTCCGGATTTTGCGCGGCTAGGGCTTAAACCCGGGTAGCCGGACAGTCAGGCTTGAGAGATAAAGTGGATTGCTTCCGGAGGGCCGACAGCCCGGAAGAGTCAGGGAGGAGGGAGCCGTGACTACGCGTCAACTCAAGGTTCACACTCAACTTGGCCGAGCTGCGATCCGGATCTTTGCCGCCAATGATCGCATGAACCAGATTCTCATCGAGCATCTTGACCCTGCCGCCTGGACGGCCAAACCACCCGGCAAGGCTCGCACCATTGCGGCGATCTTCACGCACATCCACAATGTCCGCTGCAAGTGGATCAGGCTTACAGCTCCGCACCTGAAGGTTCCAGCCCAGCTCAGCCGCTCGCACTGCACCCCGCAACAGGCCCGGGCGGGATTGGCCGAGAGTGGCGCTCGCTGCGCCAAGATGCTGGCTGAGGCGCTCGGGGGCATTGGGGGCCGCGTCGAGAAGTTTCATAGAGACGGCTGGGCTCGGTCGTGGCCGGTTGGCCCGGAAATGCTCTGCTACATGCTTTCTCACGAAGCCCACCATCGCGGGCAGGTTTGTATGCTCGCGCATCAGCTCGGATTCCCGTTGCCGACCGAGGTCGGGTCCGGGATCTGGAACTGGGAAAAGCTGTGGAAAGAGTGCGGCTCGCCTGGCGGCCCCGGCTGCGATTCTTGAGGAATCGCTCAAGGACTAACGGGGAGAGCCAGCTCTCCATGTCAGGCTGAAGCGATACAGGGGTCGGCAGGTGTTTTCAGACTGCAGGCTCGAACGCTAGGACTGTCTTGCGGCCGGTTCAATCCAAGGAAGACGCGGCATCCATCCTTACAATCAGCGACGCTGTATTTGAGCCGCCATGTTCAGACACTTCTCCTGGTTCGCATAATCACCAACCTGGTTGTAAGCGTAGCTCATATGGACGAACGCCGTGGTCCTTAGAACCGGCGTCTGCGCCGCGTTCTTTTGCGTCAAGTCAATGACTTTCTGGAACTGCTCGATGGCCTCGTAGGCGTGCCGATGCTCTTCTTCGTAAATGCCAATATGGAGGTGGGGAAAAGGAAATAACGGTTCCATCGCCGCCGCCGCCCGGAAATGAGCTATGGCATCTTCGGATTTTTCCTGCCTCAGCAGCGTTTCGCCAATCTGGTTCTCGGCCATCCAGTTTCCCTTTATGACCTGCGCGGTGTGCGACCATAGAGCCAGATCGTCAGACCAATAGGTGAGTTGACGGCGCGTCATCACCGCCAGCAACAACAAGATAATGACGCTGCCCGCGGGCATCCAGATCGCGAAACCACGCCATTGCTCGGCCCAGTCCGATATGCCCCAGCAGGCGGCGAAGAACAATCCTACAAACGGCAGATAAGCGTAGCGATCGGCCATGGCCTGACTGCCTACCTGCATCAGGCCGATCATCGGTATCAACGTGCCCAGGAACCAGAGCCAGCCTACGACCAGGTATCGGCGGTTGCTGGCGAGGGCCAACGCGGTGACGGCCAGCAAAAACAGCAATGCCGCCGCAACCTGCCACGCGGGCAGCGCACCTCTGGCATGAGGATAGAAGAACGCCAGGTGCGCCGGCCAGAGCGCGTTGCCGAGATAGCGCACGTAGGCGACGACGGCGTTCCCCAGACGCGCGGCGAGAGAATACGAGCTCATGAGGCCGCCCATCGTGCCACCCGCCCGCTGGGCTTTCACGGTGAGAATGGCGCTGGCTGCGGATAGTACCAACAGCGGCAGCTTCTCCAGGATGAGCCACCGGAAGTTTCTTGGCGGAAGGGTCGCCGCCCACTTGTTCCGCACCACGTCAGCCGGAGGAAACATCCGCTCCAGAGGCCAGTAATCCCACAGCAGCAGCACGAACGGCAGGGTAATGACCTGAGGTTTTGACATCAGCCCCAGCGCGAACAACAGGGCGACGGCAAGATAGCGGCCAACTGCCGGCTTACGCGCGTACCACTGATAAACACCTAACGCCAGCAGGAAGAAAAACATGCTTAGCAGGTTCTTGCGCTCCGCGACCCAGGCGACGGACTCAACATTAATAGGATGCAAGGCAAACAGCGCCGCTACCACAAAGCTGCCGCCGCGCGAGCCCGTCGCTGTCCAGAGCACCCAAAACAGCAGCACGGCATTCAATGCGTGCAGCGCGAGATTGGTGGCGTGGTGCCGGCCGGCATCAAGCGCGAAGAAATGGAAGTCCACAGCATGCGACAGCCAGGTGAGTGGATGCCAGTTAGCCGCGCGGAACGTGGTGAATGACCACGCGACGGTCTCCCAGTTCAGCTGCCGGATGTGGACATTGTTTACAACGTATCCCGAGTCATCGAGAGTGATGAAGGGGTGCCGGGTCACGGGATAGTAGACGGCAACCATCAGAGTGATGAGGACGATCGCAGGAAAAACAGCTTGTTTCACCAGCGCGCCATCGTTCCCCAAGCTGCGCCCGCTGCAGACAGAAGTCCTGCTTGCCACATCTGGTGTGGCTGATGAATGTCCGGTTGGAGGATCGTGGTTTTCCACGCGCTACCGCGGCTTCAAATACTACCAAATCCATTTTTCGACGACAGCCCCGCGGATTGCCAGTTCCCCAGGATTGCCCAAGCCAATGGGAACAGGCCAGCTTTAGTTCCGCGGAGAATTTCGCGAGCAAAACGAAGAGGCGCGAAGAAATCCACAGTGGACTCTTCCACGCCTCTCAGAATCATTGTACCCGCTCTAGTAGCGGTGTGGCAGTTTCTGTTCCGTCTCCACTGAGCTCGTTAACGAGCCGACCAGATAACTAATGACGATCACGCCGACCACGGCAATCGTGACCAGATCCATGTGGCGCCTCCCCCACTCCGGCCGCTGTCGCCGGAGCCATGTTCGTTTCCCTACCATCTGCTTTTCCGGCCGCCCGCTCGAAATCCGGGCCTGCACCGGAGGATGTGCATTGTTTGTAGCACGATTTTAACTCTGGATGCAGCATAAATCGCACCCTCGACTGTAACTTTGCCGGTGGCGGCACCCATTAAGCCCCGACTCATCGCGGCAAGTGCAAAGCCGTCGCCGAAGTGGCGAGAATTTCATCACTTTCGCGGGGCATTGCCCTACCAAAAGTTGCCGCTGCCGTCCAACCCAAAGCTCTGCCGGCATCCTGTTCCGCAGCATTCGCCATCGACTGGCTAGGGCAGTATTTGGAAGAAATCATGGCAAGAAGTATCCGCTCTCGGCTTCTTATTGGCTTGGGCTGGCTTTTTCTGACAACTGATAACTGGCCACAGAGAACTGTTTTTACGCGGCGGCCTGGGGACCAGTTTCGGCAACCACGCGGACGAGCGCGTCGGGTCCGTCAGCGCCCACTACGTAACGGTCGGCTTCCACCTCTGGCCACACGCCATAGATGTGCGCCACGTAGACGACCTTGCCTTCCCGCTTGCTGTCTTTGAAGATGCGGATGATCTTGCGCGCCGTGGCATCGGGCAGCCGATGACACATTAGGGCGACGTCGAACGGCACCTGCTTCTCCGCCGCTTCCAAAGCTTCCTTCTCGGTGCTGAGCGCGATCACTTGGTGGCCGGCACTCTCCAGCACGCGCTGGCGAAGCAAGGCGAGTTCCTGATCGGTGGTGAGGATAAGAATCTTCATCTGAGGATGTCCCGCTAAGAGGTGAAAATTGCTCTTGCGGAGGATATCAAAAGATGCGCCGCCCGCGAGCGGAATTTGGGGATGGGCGCGACTTCAGCTCTGCCGATCGGCGACGGGAAAACATCGGCCGTCGGCGTCGGTGCTGTTCCAATGAGGTGAACTCAATGGCCCGGTGCCCCAGGTTCGCGTCCTTCCCTTGGACGCTAACCTGGGCTGACGACCTGTTGTCCCACTAGCCCCGCGACGAAAACAGCTTCCCTATCTCCTTCATAAACCAGACTGATAGCTCCTATTCGCCGAATTCATCATCCTTCAACCACGGCGGGAATCTAAGTATGTAAGCATTAAAACTTCATACTGAGGAGCTGCGTGTTCGCATGCACCAGCCAAACCATTCATCTGAGTTTGATCTTATGTTAGAGAAAATACAGACCGTACCGATACCGAAGAAGCGCTACATTCTTGCCAGCGACTTCGACCAGACCCTGAGCTTCAACGACTCGGGCTACGTGCTGGCCGAGCTGTTGGGGATTTCCACCAGTGAGTTCGAGCGCAAGGCCACCGGGATGGCCAAACTGAACCTGGTACAGCAGGGGGGCGAGCTCGCCTACCTGCTGCTGCACGATCCCGAATTCCGCTCGGCGGTTCGCCGCGAGCATCTGTACGAAGCCGGCAAGCGTGTCCGGCTCAAGCCCAACATCGACTCGCTCTACAGTTTCCTGTCGAACGAGGTCGAGGGCTACCATTTCGACTTCTATGTGATCTCGGCCGGCCCAGTGGAAGTGATCCGCTCGGCTCTGGAAGGCATCATTCCGCCCGACCACATCTACGGCACCGAGTTCGAGTACAACGCCGACGGCGAGATCGAACGCATCAAGCAGGTGACGGCCGGCTACGGCAAGGTCGCCGTCGTCGATCAGCTGCTGGAGAAGCTGCGCACCGGCCCTGACCGCATCGTCTATGTGGGCGACGGCAGCTCCGACATTCACGTCATGCTGCACGTCAACCGGCGCGACGGCTTCACCATCGCCGTGTCGGAGAACAAGTACCTGGCGCCCATCGCCAAGCGCTCAGTCATCAGCGACAGCGCGCTTGCGATTCTCGTCCCGATTCTCGAAGAGGTTGTAGGCTGGAATTCGGCCTCGATTCGCGACCTGTTCGAAGCCAAGGGCCTGCTGATCCAGCAGTGGGACAAGGTGCAGACCGACATGCTGACCATTGTCCCGGTCGCCGTCCCTCAGGAAGATTTCCCTGAAGAGCAAGCTCGCGTCGCCATCGCCGACTAGAGCAGATTCACATTATCGAATCCGCCCTAATCGCCCTAGTCGAGTTCTCGCTGTCGACGGACTGGTAGGGGCGAATTGTTGACTGGCTTGAAGGGGCGGCTTCAGCCACACCTTACGAGAATCCCATCTTGAAGGTGTCATCCTGAGCGCAGGCGGCGCTTCGCCGCCGGAGTCGAAGGACCTGCTGTCCGACGCCCGGTCACAAACTTTCCGCTACGTCGCGGCCGGCCGCCACCTCGTCATCCCGCTGCCGGAAGATCTTCGGCGCAATCATCAGCAACACCGCCGCCACGATGGCATAGCACGCCACCGTCGGCAGCGCGTGACGGTTGTGCATATATTGACCCGACAACAGTAGCGCCAACCCCACATGCCGATTCGCATTGCTGACCGCCAGCGTCCTCACCCCGATGCGATCCGTGCGCATCAGCAACTGCATCGCCGCAATCGACGAGATCAACAGCAGCACCACCGCGAGCACCACCCAGGGCGTCACCCTTCTCAGCTCCGGACCCATCTTCCACAGCAAAATCACAAACACCAGGATGAGCACACTATTGCCCAGGCGGTTCATCGCCGGCTGCGCTTTCTTCGAAAAGGCCGGCGCGAAGTATGCCAGCGCCATGCCCACCAGCAGCGGCACAAATTCCTTTTCCAATATCTGGAGCGCCACCACTCTCGGCGGAATCCAAATGTCGCGCTCGTACAGCTTGGCCGCTCCATAAACCAGCAGAGGAATCATGATCGGCGTCATGACCGCGCCCCACACCTGATAACTCGCCGCCAGGTGCATGTCGAAGCCCCGCCGCGCCAGGTTGCGGGTGAGCAGCGGTGCTCCCGGAGCAACCGCCACCATGAACAGCCCGGCAGTCTCCGACAGATCCAGCGGCAGGATTCGCGCCATCAGCAGCGCCACCACCGGAGGCACGATGAACGTCGCCAGCAGCAGCCGCAACCACGCCCCCCAGGTCAGTGCTCGCCAATTCTTTACCAGCTCGCGCCAATGCAAACTCATCCCGATGGACACCATCAGCACAAAGATCGAGGCTGGCAGAAGAAGTTTCATCGCGGAAGAGTCGGCCTTGAAAGGGCACGGCTTCAGCCGTGCCGTTGCGCGTCCTTATCTTTTTGTCATTCCGAGGCGGCTCAGCCGCCGAGGAAGCTGCTTCATGCCGATACTACTCGATTCCCAAAACTCGAACCTCCTATAATCAACCCTTATGCCTTCTTTCCCCGAGGTTGACGAGCAGCTGGCCTACTTGCGCAAGGGCGCGGCCGAAATCATTCGCGAGAGCGATCTGCGCGAGCGTCTGGAAAAGTCGCGCCAGTCCGGTAAGCCCATGCGGGTAAAGGCTGGCTTCGATCCCACCGCCCCCGACCTCCATCTGGGCCACACCGTGCTCATGCGCAAGCTCAAACATTTTCAGGACATGGGCCACACCGTCATCTTCCTCATCGGAGATTTCACCGGACTCATCGGCGATCCCACCGGCCGCTCCGCCACCCGCCCGCCGCTATCGCGCGAGCAGATCGACCAGAACGCCGAAACCTACAAGGCGCAGTTCTTCAAGATACTCGATCGCGACAAGACCGAAGTGCGCTTCAACAGCGAGTGGCTCGACAAGCTGGGCTACGAGGGAATTATCCGCCTGGCCGCAAAGTTCACCGTTTCGCAGATGCTGGAACGAGAAGACTTCCACAAGCGCTTCATGGAAGAGAAGCCGATCGCACTGCACGAGCTGCTGTACCCGCTGGCGCAGGGCTACGACTCGGTCGCACTCGAAGCCGATGTCGAACTCGGCGGCACCGATCAGAAATTCAATCTGCTGATGGGCCGCGAGCTGCAACGTCATTACGGCCAGCCGCCGCAGATCGTGCTGACCACGCCGCTGCTGGAAGGCACCGACGGCGTGCAGAAGATGTCGAAGTCCTACGGCAATTACATCGGCATCACCGAGCCGCCGACGGAGATGTTCGGCAAAGTCATGTCGATCTCCGACGAGCTGATGTGGCGTTATTACGAGCTAGTCACCGACGTGAGCATGGCCGACATCGAGCGCATGAAGCGCGACGTCGCCAGCGGCGCGGCGCATCCCATGAAGCTGAAGCAGGAGCTGGGCAAGCGCATCGTCGTCGACTTCCACTCGCCCGCTGCGGCCGAGCAGGCAGCCAGCGACTGGTCTCGCATGTTCCAGAAAGACGAGACGCCGGAAGATTTGCCCACGATCAATGTGCGCTTCGAAGAGGTGGCCGCGCCCCATGCTTCAACCGTCGACGGCAATGTTCAGGTCAAGCTCGACAAGCTGCTGGCCCGTACCGGCCTCGCGACGTCGGTTACCGACGGCCTGCGCAAGGTGAAGCAGAACGCGGTCAAGGTCGACGGAGAGCTCAAGACCGAACTCGTGGTTGCCGTAAACTTGGGAACGGAGTTCACCCTGCGCGCCGGAAAGAAGATGGTGCGGGTCGCCATCGATAACTAGAAGCTGCGGGTAAATTCCGGTTGAAGCTGAAATGTGTGGCAGGGCACGCTCCCAGGCCTGCCGGAAAACGCACAGGGGACGGCACAGGGTTGTCAGTTTAAGGGCCGCGGCAGAAGAGGTCAGCATGGCACAGACCATCGTCGAAAAGATTGCTCAGTCTCATATGGCAGAGGGGCCGAATCGCGACTTGCGAGCGGGAGATTTTCTCTCCATCCACCCCTACCATGTCATGACCCACGACAACACCTCCGCGGTAATGAAGAAGTTTAAAGCTATCGGCGCTCAGCGGGTGCACAATCCCACGCAGCCGGTGTTCACTGCCGATCATGACATTCAGAACACGGAAGAGTCGAACCTGGCCAAGTATCGCGGCATGGAGAGTTTTGCGCGCGAGCACGGCATCGACTTCTATCCGCCGGGCACGGGCATTGGCCACCAGATCATGGTGGAGAAGGGTTACGTGTTGCCGGGGACGTTTGTTGTCGCATCCGATTCGCACTCCAACATGTATGGAGCCCTGGGCGCGATCGGCACGCCGGTGGTTCGCACCGATGCCGCCGCCATCTGGGCGACGGGCGAGTTCTGGTGGCAAATTCCGCGCACCGTGCAGGTGGTTCTCGAAGGCAAGCTGGCGCCCGGCGTCACCGGCAAAGACGTCATCGTTACCCTGTGCGGTCTGTACAACCGGGAAGAAGTGTTGAACGCCGTCGTCGAATTCGCCGGCCCGGGCGTGGCCTCGCTCAGCATGGACGCGCGCTTGAGCATCGCCAACATGTCCACCGAGTGGGGCGCGCTGGTGGGCTGGTTTCCCGTGGACGAGACAACGCTGGCCTATTTGGAAGCGCGCAACCGCGAGCTGCGAGCGCAGGGCATCGCTCGGATTCCGGAGGAAAATTTCACGGCGTGGCGCGACAAACCGGCCGCTCCCGACCGGGATGCTAACTACGCCGCGCGTATCGTTCTTGATCTCGCCGAAGTCACCCCACACGTCTCCGGACCAGACACGGTTCAGGTGATGGAGTCGGTCGCCGCGATTGCTAAGAAAAAGGTTGCCATCCAGAAGGCGTATCTCGTTTCCTGTGTGAACTCGCGCCTGGAAGATCTGGAGGCCGCGGCCAAAGTCTTACAGGGTAAGACAGTCGCGTCTGGCGTGAAATTCTATCTCGCGGCGGCCAGCCGCTCGGTGCAAGAAGAAGCCGAGCAACGTGGCATCTGGCATATCTTCCTCGAAGCTGGCGCGCAGCCGCTGCCTTCAGGATGCGGGCCTTGCATCGGACTGGGCACGGGATTGCTCGAGGCAGGCGAGGTCGGGATATCCGCCACCAATCGCAACTTCAAGGGACGAATGGGTTCGCGCGATGCGCAGTGCTATCTCGGAAGCCCTGAGGTGGTCGCGGCGTCGGCCGTCGCGGGCTACATTTGCGGGCCGGGACAAGCGCAATATCGCGAGGTGAGCCGGCGCTTCGAAGAATTTCCGGCGGCGTCGGCGGCTGCCGAAAAGGTGCAGATCCTTCCCGGATTTCCCGACAGCATTCGTGGACGACTGGTCTTTCTTCCCCAGGACAATCTGAACACCGATGGCATCTACGGCAAGGACTACACCTATCGCGAAGACATGACGCCGGAGATGATGGCGCGCGTGGTAATGGAAAATTACGATCCGCAGTTCGCCGAGCGTACGGCGGAGGCCGACGTTGTGGTTGGCAGTTTTAACTTCGGTACCGGCTCCAGCCGCGAGCAGGCGGTGACGGCGCTGAAGTGCAAAGGCATTCCTTTGGTGATTGCCGGCAGCTTCTCGCAGACGTATCTGCGCAACGCTTTCAATAACGGATTCTTGTGCATCGAGACACCGGAGTTGGTGGACCACCTGCGCACTAAGTTTGCCGATGCGGTTGCGCGCCAGGAGAAGACCATTATCCCCGGCGACATGATCGAGGTTAATTTCGCCGCCAGCACCATCCACTACGCGGGCAAGGAGTTCACCTTTCCGGCGCTCGGCAGCGTACCGCAGTCACTGGTCATCGCAGGCGGTGTGGAAAATCTGGTCAGCAGAAAACTGGGTTTGAGCAAAGCGACGGGTAAAATGTAAGGTCTAATCCCACGTTGTGGGATAAGGCTGCAGGTCAGAAATAGAGGCCTTTACTGTGTCGTACACATACAGTTCAACTACGCCGCTTGCGCTTAGGTCACAGCTCTAGAGAGAGGTTTTGCATGCCAAAACACGCGATCGTGACCATGCCGGGAGATGGCATCGGAAATCAAGTGCTTCCCGAAGCTATTCGGGTGCTCGAAGCGGTCGGCTTCGAGGCTGACTACGTTCACGCCGACATCGGCTGGGAGTGCTGGATCAAGGAAGGCAATGCTTTGCCCGAGCGTACCCTCGACCTGCTGCGCCGGCACAAAGTCGGCCTCTTCGGCGCCATAACTTCGAAGCCCAAGCGAGAAGCAGAGGCGGAGCTGCACTCCTCACTGAAGGGCAAAGGCCATCAATACTTCAGTCCCATTGTCTCCATGCGGCAGAAGTTCAACCTCGACATCTGCATGCGGCCCTGTTTGTCATTTCCGGGGAATCCGTTGAACTTCATTCGCAAAAAGCCCGCCGGCGGTTTCGAAGAGCCGAAGGTCGACGTCGTGGTCTTCCGCCAGAACACTGAAGGACTCTACGCCGGGGTGGAGTGGACCAACCCTCCGCAGGCGGTGCGCGACGCGCTGGGCACGAACCCGAAGTTCAAGCCTTTCGAGAAAGTTGCCGGCGAGGACCTCGCGATTTCCGTGCGCATCATCACCCGTCCGGCGGCGCGGCGCATTTGCGACGCCGCGTTTCAACATGCGCGCCAGTTCGGCTACAAGTCGGTAACCATCTGCGAGAAGCCGAATGTGCTGCGCGAAACCTCGGGGATGATGGAAGAGGTGGCGAAGGAAGTGCAGAAGCAGTACAGCGACATTCCGCTGTGGTCCACCAACATCGACGCGCAAACTATGTGGCTCACCAAGAATCCGGAAGACTACGGCGTGATTGTGGCCAGCAACCTGTTCGGCGACGTGATCAGCGATGCCTTCGCCGGACTGGTCGGCGGGCTGGGTTTTGCGGCGTCTGGCAACATTGGCGAACAAGTTGCGGTGTTCGAGCCGACGCACGGTTCGGCGCCGAAATACGCGGAGCTGGATCCGCCGATTGTGAATCCCATCGCCATGATTCTTTCGGCAGCGATGATGTTGGATCACATCGGCGAAAACCAGAAGGCAGAGAAGATCCGGGCTGCGATCGCAGCGGTTGTGGCCGAGGGCAAGGTGCGTAGTTACGACATGCTGCGCCTGTCGGGCGGCGCGAAGTCTTTGTCCCAGGGCGCGGCTTCGACCACGCAGATGACCGACGCGATTATCGCCAAGCTGGGCGCACGCGTTGAGGCTGTTGCCGGCGTCAGGTAGATATTGGCTTCCGCCCAGTTGAGGAGACGGCCCTTAAGGTTGTGCCAAATAACTCGGCCTTCAGACGGTGGAGGCTGGGCCTCGCGTGTTGGTGGAAGGACAGACCTGCGGCGGCCAGTTTCTTGGGCGCCGTTATGAGAACGGTCTTAGGCCCAGATGGAAGAGCTGGCCTTCAGGGCCAGCGCCCCGGACGCGAATTATGAAGGGGCTTTAGCTCGGGAGGTAACGATCTTGAATTCTTCAGCAGCGTCGCCCGTTGCCGGCGCCCGAGGCGAGGCGGGACGCGCCGGAAGCGATGTCCGCTCCGACCTGCACGTGACCTTCGAGCAGCGCAGCAGCGGCGGCCTCGCGATCCAGCTGCGTTCGCGCGTAGACCTCTACTACGGCGAGGCTATCCGGCAGCAAACCCATGATGTCCTGCGCGACCTCGGCATCGAGCACGCACACATTGATATTGTGGATGAAGGAGCACTGCCCTTTGTCATCGCAGCGCGCATCGAGGCGGCGGTTCGCCGCGCTGGACTGGGCGAGGGTAAGTCTGCGCTGCCGGCAGCCGTCGCTCTGCCCGCGCCATCAGCCCGGGATCGCCTGCGGCGTTCGCGACTCTATCTTCCGGGAAATGAGCCGAAGTACTTCATCAATGCTGGATTGCATGCGCCGGACGCGGTCATTCTCGACTTGGAAGACTCCGTCCACTTCGAGGAAAAAGACACGGCACGGCTGTTAGTGAGAAATGCATTGCGCGCGGTAGATTTCGGTGTAGCCGAGCGTATGGTGCGCATCAATCAGCTTCCGCTGGGTCTGGCCGATCTGGAAGAGATCGTTCCGCAGTCGCCCGACCTGATTCTGGTACCCAAAGTGGAAGTGCCGGAACAGGTATCTGACGTTGTCAGAGCTATGGAATCGATCGCGAGGCAAGCGGGCGTCTCCGGCCCTGTCTGGCTGATGCCGATCCTGGAGTCTGCACTGGGCATCGAGAATGCCTTTGCCATCGCAAAAGCTTCTGACCGCATCGCCGCCATCACCATCGGCCTGGAAGACTACACGGCCGACCTGGGTGTGGCGAAAACTCCGGAAGGAACAGAGTCGCTCTACGCGCGCCAACGAGTGGCCAATGCCGCTCACGCCGCTCACGTGCAGGCCATCGACTCGGTGTACGGCGACGTGGCTGACAATGAGGGGCTTTTGCGTTGGGGCGAAGCTTCTCGGGCTATGGGCTTCGAGGGTATGGGTTGCCTCCATCCGATTCAGATCGAGATCATTCACCGGGCCTTCGCTCCCACAGCGTCGGAGTTGGAGAAAGCGCAGAAAATCGTGGCCGCGTACGAAGACGCTCAGGCGCGTGGCCTGGGAGTCGTCAGTCTGGGCTCGAAGATGATTGATGCGCCAGTGGTGCAGCGGGCGCTGAAACTGGTAGCGCGAGCTCGGCAGATGGGCCTGATCGGCGACCAGCTTGTGGCGGGAGGCCAAGTATGAGCGCAGGCGTCGCGACTGGATTGATCACGAATGCCATCGGACGGCGTGTGCCCGCCTTGGTTAACGGGCGCAGGCAGGCGCCGTACGCGGGGGTCGACGGACATCGGCCCACCGGCAACAAAGCCGGGCCACCCATTCGCAGCAATAGCGACTATCCCACAACCGGGGACAAGCGCGTGCCTGACCTTGAAACCGCCCTGCGGCTTTGCGGTTTGCGCGATGGTATGACCATCAGCAGTCATCATCATTTGCGCAACGGCGATCGGGTCGCACTAACCGCACTGCAAACCGCCGCCCGTTTAGGAGCGAAAGATCTGGTCTGGTTTCCCAGCGCGTCGTTTCCCTGTCACGAGCCGGTCATCGACTTGATGAAATCGGGCGCGGTGCATCACATCGAAGGCAGCATGAATGGCCCGTTGGGCGACTACTGCTCGCACGGCCATATGCGCGGGCTGGGGGTATTGCGCTCGCATGGCGGACGTTGGCAGGCCGTGCAGGATGGCGAAGTCCACATCGATATCGCGGTCATCGCCGCGCCGACCGCGGACTTCTTTGGCAATGCCGACGGCTCCCACGGCAAGTCGGCTTGCGGATCGCTGGGGTTCGCGCTGGCTGACTCAGTCTACGCTGACCGTGTCATCGTGGTTACCGACAACCTGGTTCCGTTCCCCTGCATTCCCTGGCAGATTCAGGGCAACAACGTTGACTATGTGGTGGAAGTGGATTCCATCGGCGATCCTTCGAAGATCGTCAGTGGCACCACCCAGATCACGCGCAGCCCCGATCGCCTGCGGATTTCAGAGCTAGTCGCCCGCTTCCTGCGCGACAGCGGCATCATGCGCGACGGCTTCTCCTTCCAGGCGGGAGCGGGCGGCATTGCGCTGGCTTTCGTGGACTACCTCGCCCGCATGATGAAGGCAGCGAATGTAAAAGCCGGCTTCGTGCGCGGCGGCTCGACCAAGTATCTGGTCGATCTGCTGAACGAGGGCCTCATCGGCTACATCCTCGACGGGCAGACCTTTGACCTTGATGCCGTGCGCTCGATCGCCAGCGATCCCCGGCATGTGCCGACCAGTCCCTTCACCTCGTACAACTTCCACGGCAAAGGCAATTTCGCTTCGATGGTCGATGCGGCCGTGCTGGGCGCGACCGAGGTGGATGTCCACTTCAACGCGAATGTGGTCACCCATTCCGACGGCCGTCTCCTGCACGGTATTGGCGGCTGGCAGAATTGCCTGTTCGCCGGATGCACCATCCTGGCGGTGCCCTCGTTCCGCGACCGCATTCCGGTGATCGTCGATGAGGTTACAACGGTCACGGGCCCCGGTGAGCTGATTGACGTTATCGCGACCGAGCGGGGCATCGCCATCAATCCGAAGCGGCAAGACCTGCTGGACGCGGTGAAAGGCAAGGGATTGCCGATCCGTTCCATCGAAGAGATCAAAGCCGAGGTGGAGAAGATTTGCGGCGGCAAGCCGGCCAAGCCGCGCCTGCTGGATAAGCCCGTCGCCGTGGTGAAGTGGGTGGATGGCACGGTTCTCGATACCGTCTGGCAGGTCGTGGATGACAATCCGTATGCCCCTAAGGTCAGCGGCGGGGAGTAGGGCTCGGCTCTGTACAACAATCTGTGGCGTCCCTACAGGACTGAGGTTAATTTTTCTGCTTACCCAGGGCTCCGCCTTCGGCTCAGCCTGCCCTGAGCGTAGCCGAAGGTTCCTGGGCTGAACTGAGTTGTCCCGCCGGGCGGGACGGGATTCCCTAGAAAAATAAGATTTCCCGCGGAAGAAACTCTCTTCAGTGATCTCCTGCCAGGAATCTCCAGCTCCGAACCAACACTAGCTTCGCCCGTGCCATCACACGAGATAAATCTCACTTTGGAGGAAGTATGGCTTTGTTCTCAATGAAGCTGGAAAACCTGCAGCAACTGTTCCTGAAGGAATTGCGCGACCTGTACGACGCGGAAAACCAGATCACCGACGCGCTGCCCAAACTGATCGATGCCGCCCAACACAGCGATCTGAAGAATGCATTACAGCAGCACCTGAGCGTCACCCAGCAGCAGATCGCGCGCCTGGACCGCATCTTCCAGATGATGAACGAGAAGCCGACGGGCGAAACCTGCAAGGGCATGAAGGGCGTAATTAAAGAGGGCGACGAGATCGTGTCCCAGGGTGGCGATCCCAGCACCGTGGATGCGGGCATCATCAGCGCAGCCCAGCGCGTGGAGCACTACGAGATGGCCGGTTATGGCACCGTGCGTACCTATGCCGAGCTGCTGGGGCAGAACGAGATGGCTCGGCTGCTGGAACAGACCCTAAAGGAAGAACAGGAAGCGGACAAGACGCTCAGCGACATTGCCCGCACGGTCAACGTCGAAGCCAAGGCAGCTTAGTTTGGCACCTGGAAGCACCTCAGGGGCTGGGAAGTCCCTGAGGTTATCTCTCCGGGGCGATCGTTTTCAGTCTGCGGGAACTACTCTTGGCTTGGGCCAAATCGCATCCTTCGCCTGCGGCTTGCCCGGGCCGCAAGTCGTGCTTCTCACGAATTCGGGCGCATGATCGTCATCGCGCTTGAAAATGTAGGCGCGGATTTTGTAGCACACGTCTTCGGATGGAGTTTGTATCTTGTCCGCTATGGGCTGGGACGGAGTTAGTTGAAACGACTGCGCCGGCAGGGCTGCGCCGTTGTTCGCAAAATAACTGTTTTGGTCGAGTCCCGCTGGCTGGGCAGGCGGGACCTGCCCCGGAGAGGCTGACAAGACCATCGAAAATAACAGGAGGCTGGCTAGAGGCATGGTAAGCGCTCCTTGGGCGCATGATAGCACCGTTCCCTAGCCGGGCGGCGGATTTTGGGACGAAGCGCAGGGCTGCTCGCTTAAGACTCCCTGCGACCAAAGAGGCAGGCGGCTACGGCTATTAGGGGATTGCCGCCTCAGCCGGCCAGTGGCATTCTGCAGTCACGCAAGAGCAGTGAGACCAACCGCCTGAATGAACTTTATTAGCGGTGATGCAACGCAGGTCATATCTCCTCATACCCACACACCTGCGAGCAAGGGTTTCCTAGCAGACAGACGGGCCCAGTGATCTCCTCGCTGGGCCTTGGTTTTTCCCCGCAGACCAGGGCCCGCCGGGACCCGGAAACACGATACCCATTCCATGCAGCTATCGCCCTGGCGAGTACTCCTCCATCACATCGGAAGGTCGGCAATTGTGTTCTAATGCTGCAGACGGACTGTGTTCAACCGGGCTGCAGGTTGCCGAAAGCGAGGCGGGAATGGAAGAGCGCGACTTCTATGACGAGCGGCAAGAGACCAGGAAAGCAACCTTGAACTGCCCCCACTGTCACCAGGCTGCCGAGTACGACCTCGGCTGGTTCGTTCGCACCAAAAAGCGTCAACTGCCTGGCCGGGCCGACGAGCGCGACCGCGCTAAGTTCGCCAAGGCGCGTTCCTACATGGTTCGCCGTGATGACCTGGTAGCCTGCAAGAATGTGCGTTGCCGCAAGCGGTTCGAGGTTTCCGGCGTCCAGTCGGTGGCCTTCCTGGATGAGCAGGTCCAGCCCGAGCGGCACCAGTAACGCGTTTGCCTTGATCGACCTGACGGTCTGAAAATCTCCCTCGCTGCAATGCCGGTCTAAAGGGCGCGGTCTGCATTCCGGTTCGCCTCTATAATCCTGATTGACCTTCCTCATGGCTAGAAACACGCAACCCGGTCGCCCACCGCGAAAGGACGAATTTACTGCTCACGTCGACACCTTCATGCAGCGCGTGGACCGCTTCTGGCTGCGTGTCACCGAGGGCATGCAGCTTAGCCAAATGTGGAAGCAGTTCCAGACCGACGCCCGCTCCAGCTATCGGCTCTATTCGTACGAAGTAGATTCCAGCCGGGAAGCCAGTGTGCCGCGAGGCAGGCACTTCTTCAACGTGGTGAGCCAGTTCTTCTGGGCAATCATCCTAAAGCTGACGCCCGCCCGGCGCGTGCTGCTGCTGATTGCCCTGGTGCTGTTGTGCTTCCCCAGCGGCGAAGCCACGTGGCAAAGCAGCAATGGCCAGGTGAAGATCCTGGCTTTCGACAACCACTTTCTAGGCGGTGTGCTGCTGCTGGTGCTGTTGATCCTGGAAGTTGCCGATCGCGTGGTGATGAAGCGCGATTTGCAGATCGCCAAGGAGATCCAGACTTGGTTGCTGCCGGCTGAACCGCCGCAGGTGCCCGGACTCGAGGTCGCCTTTGCCACGCGTCCGGCCAACACCGTCGCCGGCGATTACTACGACGTGTTCGCTCGTCCCGGTTCTGACTCGCAAGCCGAGACTTTTCTACTGGCGGTTGCCGATGTGGCCGGCAAGAGTATTCCCGCGGCCATGCTGATGGCGACCTTTCAGGCAAGCCTGAAAACCCTGTCCACAACTCCCGGCACTCTGACCGAGCTGGTTGACCGGATGAATCGCTATGCCTGCACCAACAGTCAAAATGGCCGTCGCTTCACCACCGCTTTTATCGCTGAGTTCCATCCCGCCTCGCGCACCCTGACCTACGTTAACGCCGGACATAATAACCCCATGCTGCGCCGCCAGGGCGGCGTGATGGAGCGTTTGCAGGCGGGAGGCATGCCGCTGGGCATCATGGAAAACGTCGCATACGAGTCGGGCACGGTGACTCTGCAAAGCGGCGACTGGATGGTGATTTTTACCGACGGCGTAGTGGAGGCGGAGAATAATGCCCAGCAGGAGTACGGCGAGGTGCGCCTGACCACCATGCTGAACGCGGGAGTGATGCTGACTCCGGACGCGCTGCTCAACAGCATCATGGTTGACCTGGATCGCTTTGTTGGCACTGCTCCGCAGCACGACGACGTAACCTGCATGCTGCTGAAGATAGCGTAAACTCGCCCGGGAGACTACTCGATCGCCTTGGCAAACAGCGCGCTGACGCCAGCGATATTCGGCAGCAATTCCGGCGGAACCTTGTGCCGCTGCTGCAGGTAAGCCGGGTCGTTGTAGGTAAGCCAAACCTTCCCGTCAGCGTCCTCCCAGAACAAGGCTTTCAGCGGCAAGTCAATGGCGATGCTGGGCGCAGCCTGCATCAGCGGAGTTCCGCCTTTCGGGCTACCAAAGATCAGCAGCTTGGTGGGACGCATGGTCAAGCCCACCTTGGCGGCCTCTCCGCTGTGGTCAATCCGCGCGAAGATCATCACGCCACGTTCCTGCAGCAGCGACTCAAGCCGCTGCATCGTTTGCTCGACCGAATACTTGCTGGGCAGATGAATCAGTCCGTTTTGTGGGTTTGCGTCCATCGCTCCTCCCTCAATGTGGTAGTCCCGCAACTCGTTGGTCCGGATCGCATAGGAATCCCGTCATTGTTATCCCGAGCGGCGCGAAGCGGAGTGGAGGAATCTGCGGTCCCGCGGCCAAAATCAATTTCTAAACCGCACACAGGATAACGCCGGACATCATCGCTCTGTGTGAAAATGAAAGCAATGGAATCGAAACCTTGGGATGTTGTCGTTTTCGACTACGGGCGAGTGCTGAGCCACGCGCCCACGCTGGCCGAAAGGCAAGAGCTCGCAGCGCTGGCCGGGGTCAGCGAGCCTCCTTTTTTCCAGCTTTACTCCGACACTCGCGACGAATATGACCGCGGCCGGCACGACTACACCCAGCACTGGCAGCGCTTTGCCGATGCTGCCGGCGTATCGATTTCTCCTCAGCAACTGGCTCGCATCGTGGAATTTGAAACCCGGATGTGGCTGCGGGTGAATCTTGAGGCTCTGGCGCTGGTGCGCGAGATCAAAGCCAGCGGCGTGCGAACGGCGATACTGTCGAACATGCCTCCCGACCTGCTGTGCGACCTGCGAAAAAGCTTCGACTGGCTGAATGAATTCGAAGTCCAGATCTGGTCATGCGAGCATGGTGTCATCAAGCCTGATCCCGCGATCTATCGTATCTGTCTGGAGGCACTAGGATGTGAGCCGCAGCGGACGCTGTTCTTCGACGATCGGCCCAACAATGTCGAAGGCGCCCGCAAGGCCGGCATGGAGAGTCACGTGTTCGAGACGGTGGAACAGGCCAGGGCAATCGTGCGGGCGGGGCTGAACTATCGGTAGACGTTTGTGCTCCGCGAAGGTGGAAGCGCGGGTCTTAGACCCACGAAAATCTTCGCCAGAAAAGCAGGCTTTAGCCGCGGCCCGGCAGGCAACCGGCGGCTTGGCAGAAATTCACTTTGCCCGCAAACCCCGGATAGTCGGTTCTGCCAGGCGACCTTACTCTGGGATCATGCAAACCGAACTTCAAAACCGATGGCAACAAGTGATGGCGCGCGATGCCCGCCAGGATGGCCGTTTCGTATTCGCGGTGCGGACCACGGGCGTTTATTGCCGGCCTTCCTGCCCCAGCCGCCGGCCGCGCCGCGAGTCGGTGGAATTCTTCACCAATCCGAATGACGCCGAGCGCGCTGGCTACCGCGCCTGCCTGCGCTGCAAGCCGACCGAGATCTCCGCGCAAGCGCAATACTTAACCCGCGCCCGCCAGCTATTGGACAACGCTGAGGGAGTCGTAACTCTGGCGCAACTCAGCAAACGGATTGGTTTGAGTCCGTTCCATTTGCAACGCCTGTTTAAGCGGGCGACCGGTCTCAGCCCGCGGGAGTACCAGGCCGCTCGCCGGATGGCGCAAGTCAAGACCAAGCTGCGCAAAGGTGAAGATGTAACCACGGCGCTTTACGATGCCGGTTTCGGTTCGTCCAGCCGACTGTACGAAAAAGCTCCGCAGCAGTTGGGCATGACGCCGGGCGAATATCGTCGCGGCGGCGCAGGCGCGAGCATTACATTTGCCATCACGCCCACACCGCTCGGCCGGATGCTGGTCGCCGCCACTGGGCGCGGCTTGTGCGCGGTGCGTTTCGCAGACAGCGCTGCGGAGTTGGAACGCAATCTGCGAGACGAGTTCCACGCCGCAACGCTGCATCGCAATGACGCAGCCATGCAGAAATGCGTCGAGCCGTTGCTCGCTGCCATCCGCGGAGAGAGCACGACCGTCGATTTGCCGCTGGATGTCCGCGCTACGGCTTTTCAGATGAAGGTGTGGGAGAAGCTGCGCGAGATCCCGCGTGGAGAGACCCGTAGCTACAGCGAAGTTGCCCGCGAGATTGGCTCGCCCAGCGCGGTTCGCGCCGTGGCCCGCGCCTGCGCCTCAAACCCGGTAGCGCTGGCCGTACCCTGCCATCGTGTAGTCCGCAGCGACGGAGACTTGGCTGGTTACCGCTGGGGCGTCGAGAGAAAGAAGAAGCTGCTGGAGCGGGAGCGGGCGACCTCCTAGCCGCCCACTACCCGTCTCCTTTATTCATCGAATGGATGAAGTGCCGACGTACAACCGGCGACGCTCGTCGTCAGCCAGTCGCTGCGCAATTAATGTGTTCCCCGCCCGTCGGGAGCAATGACGACATAAGAAATGAAAGCTGTGTTATCGCCGAGGTTCATTCCCATGAACTCCAGGACATGACTGTCACCGGTACTCACCGTGAACGTTGCCGTTTCCAGCGTGAATGGCATGCTAACCGGCACGGTCCAGGTGCCGATCACATTGCCGTCAATGATTGCCTCAAGCCTTTGCGGGCCATACCCGCATCGGCCGCCGAGATAGAAGCTGAGGGTGTAATTTCCGGGCGTAAAGCTACTAACCTGTTGCCAAGCGAAAGAGCCGATGCTCTGCAAGAGAGCCGCTTGCGTGAAAGGCATCCCGTCGAAGGAGGGCGGGCAGAATGCACTGTTCGGACCCGTCACCCCGCTGCCATAATTCTTGGGGGAGCCGGATACAGCCGTGACCTGTCCCAACTTCCATCCGAAGCCAGGAGTGGTGTCGAAATTTTGCGTAACTGGATAGATGCAGGTGAGCACAGCTCCCTGATAAGTGAAGCCCCAGTCGCTGCAACCGACGGGTACGGCCCCGAAGTCGAAGTTGACGATGGTAATTTGCCCAAATGCAACAGGGGCGACCATCACGATGGCAGAAAGGAGAATGCATTTCAATCGGACTGACATGTCTCGACTCCAAACTGAATGAGGGAGAAGGAATCTCGAGAACCTTGTTTCTCGTTGTGCAGATCGATCGGAGAAGGTAGGAAGGGGCTGGGAATCTTCTCCCGAAATTGAGATACAGCAGTGATTCTCCGCTCGCGGCAATTATTTGTCAGTGATCCCTACTGCACCTGCGAGTGATACGGATGGGCTCCTGACTTCTACGGTCTCGTCATCGCCAAGCTAGTCCGTTCTCCGCGCAGACGGCTCCCACACCCATGCCCTTATAACTCCTCAGTCCGGCTGGATCCGCACGTATGACAGGACTCATGCGCAAGGTCAAAATCATTCTCAAACGCCCCGGATGATCGGTCAGTGATAAGCGCGCGGCATCCAAGCCTCAGGTTCCCGTTTCGGAACCTTCGTTACGTCGCTTTCCCATCTCTTCGTCGCTCATTTATACTGACCGGTTTCCTCTGTGTTACAAAGGCATTAGTAGAAGCTAAGGAGTGCTGGTGAAGATCCTGGTCTGCATGAAGCAGGTCCCGCAGAAAGACGCGCCGCTCAAGCTAAACGAGAACGGTACGTGGATTCGGGACGACGTTTCCTACGAAGTGAATGAGCCTGACGCCTACGCCCTGGAAGAGGCGTTGCGCCAGAAAGAAAAGCACGGCGGCGAGGTGGTAGTGATCACCAGCGGCCCGGCACGCGCTCAGCAGGTGTTACGCGAGGCGCTGGCCAAGGGCGCCGATCGCGCCATTCACCTGGAGGGCGACGGCTTCGTCACGCTCGACGCCTTCAATACCGCCAAGGCGTTTGCGGCGGCGATCAAGGACGAGAGCTTCGATCTCATTTTTACCGGACTGCAATCGGACGATTACGGTTTCGCCCAGACCGGCGTGATTCTCGCCGAGTTGCTGAGCTTGCCGCACGCTACCATCATCATGCAACTAGAAAAAAGCGATAGCGGCATTCGGGTGAAGCGCGAGCTGGAGGCCGGGTTCTTCCAGTTCGTTGATATGCCCTTGCCGGCCGTGCTCACCATTCAGTCAGGCATCAATAAGTTGCGCTATGCCACGCTGATCGGAATCAAACAGGCGAAGAATAAGCCGCTGAAGAAGGTAAGCTTCGACGAGGCGAAGGCGGCGCTGGGCGACAACTTGCAGAAGATCGAGAAACTGTACATTCCTCAGAAGACCAAGAAGACCGAGGTGCTGGAAGGGCCTCCTGGGGAAATCGCGAAGAAGCTGGTGGAGAAGCTGCGTAACGAGGTACGAGTTTTATAGGCGCTAGAAAGCGATCACCAAAGCGGCATTCATAACTTGATATCGGAAAGCGCTTCTAGGCTGTTCGCGAAGTTGTACTAGCGAGACAGCGATTGGCATCTAACCGGGTGAGCCATATCTTCAAAAAGGAGCTCTGCTCGTCATGCCAGGATATGATCGCGATCAGGTCGCCATTGACAACACCGTAGAGAACCGCCGTCTGGGCTCAGTCTTGCTGACGGTTGGTTGGATTTTGCTGTGGATGGACGCGGTTCTCGGAGTTTTCTTCTTCATCAGCCTGCGTAACGGTTCGTGGTTTTGGCCAATATGGTTGGGTATCGAGGGCCTCCTCGGACTGGTTCTGGTGATGATGGGAACGCATTACCGCCGAGCTGTCGGAGTGACCGCGCTGGGTCACCGCGAAATGGAGCGCACCCTGGCGCAACAGCGGCAGGACGAGGCGGAAGACAACCAGGTGGCTTGATGGGCCGAGCGTCCCGAACCATCGCCACAAGTTTGGGTTGAGCAGTGAGGGTGGCAAGTCGCAACACAGCGCTCGCTACGGCGGGCAGGAGGCGGCTATGTCATGGTCGGAAGAGAAACGTGAAAACGGCTCAGTCATGGTCGTTATCGGCTGGGTCTTGATGATGTTTGCATTCCTGGTAATGTTCTTTCACCCCGCGGCAATCAAGCTGGGCGAATCGCGGATTGACATTATCGCAATTTGCCTGGCAGCTACCGGCCTGTTGCTCAGTGTCGTGGGCGCGCGGATCAGGGCTCGTAATCGCTAAACCGGCGGAATGCAAGCTGTCGGCTTTCCTGATCTCTGACGCAGAGCTGGTCTGTGTCGGTGGAGCAGATACTCTAATTTTTAACCGGAGTCGGCGCACGGGTGCGCGCGATCACTCTAGTTACAGCTAAGAAACGGATTGAAATGGCAGACAGTATCCTGGTCGTAGTCGAACAACGTGAAGGTAAGCTCAATCGGGTCTCCTGGGAAACCTTAGCCGGCGCGCAGGCCTTGGCCTCCGAAACCGGATGGGTGTTGGAAGCGGCTGTCGCCGGCAGCGGCGTGGGCGATCTCGCTAACGAAGTCGCAGCCAAACGAGTCGAAAAGGTGTATGCCCTCGAATCGCCGAAGCTGGAACCGTACACTCCCGACGGCTTCGTCGCCGCGCTCAAGCAATTCATCGCACAGAAGCAGCCTCGGCTTGTCTTAATGCCGCACACCTATCAGGTGCGTGACTTCGCTCCCAAACTTGCCGCTGCGCTGGGACGCTCGCTCATCAGCGATTCCGTTGGCTACAAGTACGAGGGCGGAAAGCTGCTGTTCACCCGGCAGATGTTTCAGGGAAAATTTGCGGCCGACGTATCATTTGTTGGCGAAGCTCCGTACTTCGCGACCTTCCAGAACGGCGCTTTCCGCGGCGATCAGGTGCAGGAAGGTAGTGCTGCTGCTCCGGTAGAGACGGTTACTTTTGAAATCGCCGACGGTGTGGTCAGAAATAAGCCCGAGGCTCCGTTTAAAGAGGCCAAGCAGGCGGTTGATCTGACCCAGGCCGAGATTATTGTGGCGGTCGGTCGCGGCATCAAGGAGCAAAAGAACATCGACATTGCCAAAAAGCTGGCCGAGGCTCTGGGCGGCGAAATCGCGGCTTCGCGTCCCATCTGCGATTCGGGATGGTTGCCCATGGATCGCCAGGTTGGCTCCTCGGGACAAACGGTTGCCCCCAAACTCTATCTGGCGTTGGGAATTAGTGGCGCGATTCAGCACGTGGTGGGAATGAAGGGCGCGCGCACCATCATTGCGGTCAACAAAGATTCCGAGGCGCCGATTTTTGAGATTGCCGACGTTGCGGTAGTTGGTAATCTGTTCGATATCGTGCCACCATTGATTGAAGAAGTGAAAAAGGTAAAGAGCGCCTGAAGAGCGTTCGTGCCCATCAAAACTCCTGGGGCTCTGCTGCAATTGGGCGCATGAACTTGCGTCCTTCGATCTGCGTACATCGAATTGTGCCGTCGCATGAATGTCGTCATCTGACAATGTGGCATACTTCCGCCGAAGCGTGTAAGAATTAGGTAGGCAGAGAACTCCTCAGTTGCAGGACAGGCCGATGATCGTCTTTCGCAAGCCGCTTCCCGGTATTGATCGCCCCGTCATGGAGGCGGACGTCGTCATCGTCGGCGGAGGCCCGGCGGGCATGGCCTGCGCCCTTCGCCTCTCGCAGCTCATCGACGAGCACAATGCCAGGCACCCGGACGCCCAGCTCAGTAAGGAAAACATTTACCTGCTGGAAAAGGCGCGCGAAGTCGGTGCGCATTGCCTTTCGGGAGCGCTGCTCGATCCTCGTTCCATGCGCGAGCTCTTGCCCGGCTTTGAGAAGGAAGCCCCGCTAGACGCCGCGGTGGTGAAAGAAGCGGTTTACTACCTCACGCGCACCGGCAAGTTCAAATTTCCCATCACCCCTCCGCCCATGCGCGACCACGGCAACTACGTTATTTCGATTAACAAGTTCGTAAAGTGGTTGGGCGGCAAGGTGGAAGAGGCTGGCATCACGGTGTTCACCGGATTCGCCGGCTCGGAACTGCTGTTCGAATCCGGACGCGTGGCCGGAGTGCGCACGGACGACAAAGGCGTAGACAAGAATGGCCAGCAGAAATCCAATTTCGAGCCGGGCTACGATTTGAAATCCAAAGTAGTGATTCTGGCTGAGGGCACGCGCGGCTCGCTGACCAAACAACTGATTGGCCGTTTTCAACTGGACCGCGATTGCAATCCGCAGACCTACGGTGTGGGAGTCAAAGAACTGTGGGAGCTTCCCGCGGGCCGCATCGCTCCAGGTGAAGTCATCTACACCATGGGATATCCGCTCACCTTCAACGAGTACGGCGGAGCCTGGATCTACGGATCGAAAGACAATACCGTTTCGCTTGGCTTTGTGACCGGACTCGACTATCCAGATCCGCGCATCGATCCGCAGCATATTCTGCAGGAATTCAAGAAGCATCCTTTCATTGCCAAGCTGCTGGAGGGCGGCAAGATGGTGCGCTATGGGGCGAAGTCGCTGCCCTATGGCGGGTGGTGGTGCATTCCGCCGCTGGCCGGCGACGGCTGGATGATTCTGGGCGACTCTGCCGGCTTCCTCAATTCGCAGCGGCTCAAGGGGATTCATCTGGCCATCAAGAGCGGCATGCTGGCGGCCGAGACTGCCTTCGACGCCATGGCCAAGCAGGATTTTTCCCTCGGAATGCTCGAGTCGTTTCAGGATCGAGTCGAGAAAAGTTGGATCAAGTCGGAATTGTGGCCGGTGCGGAATTTCCACCAGGGATTCGAAAAGGGATTTCTCTCCGGAATGATTCACGCCGGTATTCAGCAGTTCACCGGGGGCCGCGGCCTGAAGGCGCATTACAGCAACGAACCCGGGCATCATCGCATGCAGCAGCTCAGCAAGCTGCCCACCGATGGAGGTCCCGAGGCGAACATCATTGGTCCGGCTAAAGGTGATGGAAAGCTCACCTTCGACAAACTCACCGACCTCTATCATTCGGGCACGAAGCACGAAGAAGATCAGCCGGCACACCTGGTTATCCACGACACAACGATTTGCAACGAACGTTGCGTGACGGAGTTCGGCAACCCCTGCAAGAATTTCTGTCCGGCGAACGTCTATGAGATGGTGGAAGCCCAGGACACGCCGAGCGGCCTGGAAATTCACCTCAATCCTTCGAACTGCGTGCACTGTAAAACGTGCGACATCATGGACCCCTACGAGATCATCACCTGGGTCCCGCCGGAAGGCGGCGGCGGGCCTAACTACGAAGGGATGTGAGGACGGCCGCTTGTCGCTGTTAGCGAACGGCTCTTAGCTCCTAGCCGTTAGCTCTTAGCAATCGGGCTCGCTTTTCGCAATCCGCTCTTCGCAATGTACTTGAGGTGTCATCCTGAGCGCAGGCGGCGCTTCGCCGCCGGAGTCGAAGGACCTGCTCCCCGCCGCCAGTCGACGAACCACCATTTTCCGGCATCCCAATCTGATCGGCGGTGCTGCTGCTTTCTCCCCTCTCGTGCATCTATAATGACTGCACTGTTTCCGACCTCCGCGGCCTAACGGAAAAACCCAAGGCTGCGGCGGCGGTGTTCCGCTGATGCTGGCGGAACCGAGGGTGTGGAGGGAAACGTCCATGCCTCCCGTGCTTGGAAAGGAAACGATCCGCAGCGTTGCGTCCGCATGCGCGCGTCTCGCTTTCATTCCCTGCACAACCGAAACAAAACTAGCTGACGGCCATAGAGTCCTTCGACTCCGGCGGCCAAAGGTCAGCCGGCTGCGCTCACGATGACAGGCGGACTTGGAAAGAGCAATTCCGCTTGCTAAGAGCTGAAGGCTAAGAGCTAAGAGCGGCTGGCGAAAAGCGAACAGTATGCTTCTCACCGACAAACACGGACGGCGCATCAGCGACCTGCGAATCTCCATCACCGATCGCTGCAACTACAAGTGTGTCTATTGCCGCTCAGGCAGCGACGGCCCGCAGTTTCCGGAGATGGCGATCGCTGACTACCTGCGCATGGCGCGCGTCTTTGTCGGGCTGGGCATCACCAAAGTCCGGCTTACCGGCGGCGAGCCGCTTCTGCGCAAGGGCCTGGTCGACATGGTGCGCGAACTTGGCCAGATGCAAACCGTCGAAGGTGACCGGCTCGACATTGCCGTCACGACTAATGGACATCTTCTTGCCGAGATGGCGCAGCCCCTGGCCGACGCCGGCCTGTCACGGGTGACGGTTTCGATGGACGCCGTCGACTCCGAACGTTTTGCCCGCATCACGCGCGTGCCGAATGGTTATGAGCAGGTGCTGGCCGGAGTGCGCGCGGCCGAGCAGGCCGGTCTCAATCCGGTGAAGATCAATTGCGTGCTGATGCGCGGCTTTAACGATGACCAGATCACCGCCTTCGGCCGCTTCGCGCGCGAGCAAGGCGTGGCTGTTCGCTTCATCGAGTTCATGCCGCTGGAAGAAGATCGCGTGTGGTCGCCGGAGATCGTGGTCACGCTGGGCGAGATTCTGCGCCGTATGGCGGAGTTTATGCCGCTGCGCGAAATCGGACACGCGCGCAGTGAGACCGCCCGGCGCTATGTTTTCGAGGATGGCATCGGCGAGATCGGCATTATCGCGCCGGTGTCGCACCCCTTCTGCGGACACTGCAGCCGGGTGCGCGTTACCTCCGACGGCAAGATTCGCACCTGCCTGTTCTCGGTGCGCGAACACGATTTGGCTGCTCTGATGCTGGCCGGCGGCAGTGACGACGATATGGCCGATTTCATTCGCCATGCGGTGGACCACAAAGAAGAGCGGCACCACATTGGCGAACCGGGCTTCATTCCAGCGTCGCGAACCATGGTGCATATCGGCGGGTAGTTGAGAAAGCTCAGCTTTTGGCCAAGTCCGTCCGATCTCTCCGCGGTTGTTTGCCCTTTCGCTTTCCCCAATCATCCCGGTGTGTACATGTCCTGGGGTTATCTTCGCCAGAAGCTGATTTGAGCGTATTTCAAAAGCCCTTCCCTCGCCACGCCAGGTCCTAAAGACTCTGTGTGAGAACTAGATTTGCATTTGCGGGTGGAATCGATTGACCGAAAAATCCCGCCCGCAAGAGCGACTCTGGGTGACGCGAGAAAGGAGTCCGAGTTCCTTCAGGGACGACAGACTTCTCCCACAGACTCTGCCGGGTCGGGAATGTTCAAGTTCGACGGAAAGCAGGTCTCCTGTGGTGGAAACTGGCTTTATTGCTGTTTGGCCCAGACGGAAGCATTCAGACACTCGACTACGCCGTCGATGACTTTACTCAGGCCGTCCTGAAATTTGGTGTCGTCAACGATATAAGGCTGGGCGGCCGGGCCGGTCGCGGAAATGGCATTTTGAACGAATGTCAGAGCCGCAGCCTTCTTGCTGGCACCGGCCTTTTTGCCGAACAGCCCTTCAACTCCTTGCACGATGGCAGGGATGTAGGCGATGCCCTGCAGCAGTTGGGGTAGGAAGTTCATGGTTTACTCCTTGGGGTTGCGATTGATGAAAAGAAAAAAATGCAGGTTCGAGGGGGTGGGCCCGTGCCGCCCCTGCCGGGACTGGATTTCTATGAGGGGCGCCTCGCCGGGACTTCCGTCCTGGGCTGAACTGAGCGGGCCCGCCGGCGGGACGGGAGCAAAGAAGTTCAGGATCGTGACGAAATGAGCTTGCTCATCCCGTGCGACCGCTTCCATGCGGCCGCTGACAGAGCGATTGCTGCCTTCGCTCATAACGCCAATTTGACCGAGGGACTTCTCAATGCTTGTAGCGCAGATAGTCGATGGCGAAGTGAAACAACGTCAGCAGACTGGCCAGGGCAGCTCCGATGCCGGTGAAGCGTTGCAGGTAGGCTTCGTGACGATCGACCCGTTCCTCGATTTCCTGGATCTTCCCCTCGTTGCCATTGCCGACAACCCAACGCATGTGTGCTTTCAGTTCGGCGAGATCGGACAGAACTTTCTGCTCAAATTCCGTCATGCCGCATACGGTGACAACCGATGATCTGCTCATAATGGATAGTCCACGTGCAGCAGCGTCGAATAGCGCGAGTATTTTGCCGGCGACGATCCATCGTACTGCCGCAAATAATAGCTCTGCACGCGCGAAATCCGCGGCAGGTTGAAGGTTTCGGTGTTGAAGCGACCGACCAGGTTTCCGCTGTTGCCGGTGCCCCAGCCCCCGTCGGACCAGCGCACCTCGATGCCTCCGCCCAGCGGCGGAGCGCACCCGGCATCGACCGTGACCTGGCTGGCGATAACGTTGGTCACCGCGGCCGCCGTCAGAGACGCGATATAGAGCGAAGCGGAAGGCGTTGTGGTGGTGTAAATCGTCGTCAACGGCGCGGGCAGTGTCATGTTCTCGAACTTGAAGGCCAGAAGCTGGGCCGCATCGTTGGAGAACTTGATGGCGTACTGCGCATGGTCTCCCCCGAGCGACACCACCTGCACCTCGACTTCGTGAACGATAGCGTTGAAAGCAGCTCCTCGCGAAGGCGCTGAAACCTGCACCGCGTTGCCCGGTATCACATCCTCCACCGGCAAGTAATCGCTGGGAGCAAGGTATTCTCCACTCCAGGCAGGCTGGACCGAATCATCCAGCAAAGCCAGCGACGCGTTCTCGCAATCGATGGAAGTGGGTGCCAGCGGCAGCTTGAGACGGCGAACATAGCTGCGGCGTCCGCTGTCGTTGCCGTGGGCGTGCTGCGCGATGCTGTTCTGATCCTGCACCCGGGCCATGGCCCGAGCGCTGGTGCGATAGGCCACCACGATCTGCTCGTTCTGCTGCGGCGGATACGGCGGATAGAAGTGCAGCTCGCCGGATCGTGCTGATGTAGCACTCGCCGCCATCGGCCAGCGCCCCCGCCAGTCGAGTGCGAAATTGGCCGCCCGGAATCATGCTGCGAATCTCGGCGTCAACAATGTGCTGCAGGCGCGTAAAGGAAACGCTCGCGTACAGGGCAGTTTCGTTGATCAGGGCATAGGTGGCGAAGCCCGGAGGCGTGGCCAGCACGTCGTCATAAAGCACGGTCGCGGGCGCCGCCAGCGTTCCCGGATTGTTGGGATCGACGTCGTGCACCGAGAGCACAACCCGCAGCGCGGCCGGAATCGCATCCCCGCCACGGCCATTACCCGCGGGATGAACCGAGGACAGATACGTCTGATGAACCCGGTGACCTTCGTTGCAGAACAGTTGCGTCGCGAAGGCGTATTGATGTCCCGGCGTCGTGGTGAGGATGGGGCCGGCGCCGCTGCCATTGATCAGCGCCTGAATGTAGCAGTTGCTTCCGTTGGGCGAAATCTTGAAACCGGCAACGCAGTTGGGATCAGCAGGCGAGCCGTTGTAGATGCCGCCAATCGTTCCGCTGGAGGCGGCATTGAACACGAACTGCCCGTGCTGGATCATCAGTCCGCCGGCGAGTTCCAGTTGCTCGACAAAGCTGACGGTCGCCGGGCCGCCATTGATTTGAAGCTGCCCGCCATCGACGGCAAGTTTCCCGTTGGGATCGGTGACGCTCCACAGCGTCGGCTCCAGCGGCGAAGTCGTGTAGTCCTCCTCAAAGACGGTGATCGCCGTTTTGCTGTACGGCGTCTGGGAAAGATAGAAGCCCAGCGTCGTCCCGTCGCCGAGGAAGTAGTCGCGAACATAGTCGACCGGCTCCAGTTCGCCAATGATGGTGATGTCGTTGCGCAACTCGTCCGGCTGCAGCAGCGTGAGCCCGCTGGGAGCGAAGTTCGGGTCGCCCTCGCTGATGGTAAGGCTCTGCCTGCCCGACCGGCTGAAAAGAGAGCTTGCCGTCGTGAGCGCGGTAGGTAGCGCGCGCCATGGTGCTCAGCTCCTGAGCGTGATCCGTCCACGTCTTCTGCGGGACGATGGGAAACTGGTTGATGGTGCTTACGTCCTGCACTTCCGACTCATCCAGTCCGCCGGGAAGCACGTCGTTGGCCAGCGTCAGCAGCGCGTTACCGGCCGTCCGCCAGGCGAAGGGCGTGCGTGCCGGCAACGCGTTTTGATCGAGCAGGCAGGAGTCGTCGATCGCCTGCAGCACGTAGCGCCAGGCCGGAATCTGGCCGTAGCCCAGGTACTGCTGCTCAGGGGCGGTAGCCAGATATCCGGTAAACAGACGGAATCCATCACTGCGTTGCAGGATGATGCGGGCGCCGCTGACCGGCGGATCGAAATTGCCGTCGGACGCCATCAGCGCGGCCACTAAGGTCGCGGCGCAATTCAAGCGGCGGACGATCCGGGGCAGATGATCGGCATCGACATAGGAGGTGTAGTCCTGTTGGCCGAGCCCATCGTTGTTATCAAGAAAGAGATTCATTGCGATCTCCAATCGTTATCCGACAAAGTAAGAGTCTGACAATAGGGGATAATCTAGTCTCCAGAGCAGAGAAGCGTTGCCGCTACGGAACCGCAGATCCCTCGGCTCCGCTCGGGGATGACAGGAAGAAAAACTCCCGGGGGCTGGCATCCTCCGAGAGCGCATCGCCGGAACTACACCGCTGCGTTGGGCGCTGGGAAATAGCTGCGGTAGGAGAGCACCGTCTCGCCGTCGTTGTAATCGGTTGTCGGCAGAGCGTGCAGGGTCACATGCAACATGTGACTGAACAGCGGAGCCGAGAATTCCTGCCGCGTCTCGCAGCCGCTGGCCGCAGGCTGCAGCCGGGGATAGAAGAAGCAGGAACGGCCGCCGCTGTCAGGCGCGACAATAAAAAGTCCCGACCACTCCTGGAAATAGCTGCTGCCTTCGCGATCCACGAACGCGACGACTCTCTGCACGCCCATGCCGGTTGTCGGCGGCGCCAGAAGCGGCTCCGCCAGAAGCAACGAAGTTGGGGTCTTGCTGGCGACGCGCGAGACGTTGAAGGTAATGCGGCGCACGAAGATCGATGACTGATCCCGTGGTGACAGGCGCGGAAAGATATGTGCCCGGAGCGCCCGAGCCGAGATAGCCCGTGGCGCCGGTGTAGTCGGCATCGACTGCCACCACGTCGCCGACGGTGAAATTGCCGAGCTGGTCGGAGGTAAGTACGAGCTCGGTCTGGGTGGATCCCGCTTGCACCGGCGAGGCCGGAAGTGGGTCGCCGCCGGACGGTTCGGGGATGGTCGTCGGTATCTCCGCCAGCACGTTCATCTGCTGCGTGCCGCCGGAAAGCGCCAGTTGCAGCTTGCCCCAGGACGGGAGATCGAATTCCAGACGCGCCTCGGGTTGGGTGCGGTATTGCACCGTAATGTTGGCGCCCGGACCGGTGCGCAGCGCTTCGTACTTGGTGATCGCGGTGCGCTGGAAATTTTCCACCCAGCCCAGATCGATAAAAGGAGACGGGGGCGAGTCGAGATCGAATTGTCCCTGCGACGCCGGATCGAAAGCCGCAAACAAGCCAGTGAGACGGTTCACGGGCGCGGCGTAGGCCCGTACGGCGCGCGCCGCAGGCGCCATCTGCGATCGCTTGGCATAAGGATTGGAGCTCATGTCTGGTTCACCTCGGGATAAAAGAACACGGTGAGTGTGACGTCACGTCCCACATACGGGGAGGTGGTTTTGGCAGCGCCCAGAACCGGTTGCGTCCAGAAGATGGTGGAACCGAGCGCGACCGGAGGGTTCGAGCTGTAATCGCACTTCGCGATTTGTGGAGGCGAGCAAATCGCCAGCAGATCGCAATCCAGGCTGGCTAGGTCGCGTCCGCGGTCGAGATTGCCGTTCGGAATGGAGCCCTTGGTGCAGTAGGAGATGGTGCAATCCATCGCCATCAGCGTGCCGGTGGAGGCGGGCGCGGGCCGGGCGTTCCCCCAACGCAGGTAGAAGGTGTCGCACAGCGGGGGCGCCCCGGTCGGTGGCTCATTCTCGATAACCGCGATGGCGGGACGCGTGGCGCCGTCGAGGGTGACCGTGCGATTGGGATCGACCGCGACCAGCCGGTCGCGCAACGCGATGTAGAAACTATCTTTGGTTGGTTGCATGGTTCGCTACTCCGAGGCGGTGATGCGGTAAAAGCAATCGCTTCCGAAGAAGCGATCGACGATCACGGTGTCGATACGCATCAGCTGATCGTGATGGACGACGCCTTGGGCGGTGAGCAGCCAGGTCGCAATGTCGTCCACCTGGTGACCTTTCGCGATGGGCGCAATGGCCGTGGCGCTCAGCATCACCTCGATGCGCTCGCCCCCGTCCGCAGCGGGCGGCAGCGAACTCACCACTGCTGGCGAAATCTGCAGATCTTCGGCCGGCGGCGGCTCGAGCCCGAGCTGACTGCCGGTGTCGCCGGTGGAAGGATCGGACACGCGAATCGTAACCTGCTGGCCGCCGAGCGATTGCAGCAAGGCATTGGCAAGGCGGCGCGCCGCGCGGTGGCGCCCGGGGATCATTCCCAACTGAAGTTCGGTTTCAGACATGTCAGCCTACCTTCTGCGCAACATAGGGCGCGAGCATGGCTTGCACCGTGGCATCGAGCAGAGTGTCGGCAAAATAGGTGAAGTGCATCGCGTTCAAGTGCCCTCTTTGACGTTCAGTGCCGGCGTGGCCTGCGCGTTGCGGACCAACTGCGCGCAGGCAAACTTCACCTGGTCGGGAGCGGTGGTGAAGCCCGCGGTGTAGGTGAGCTCCATCTCGTCGAAATACAGGCCCATAGGATTGGGCAGCCAGGAAACCTCGCCGGTATCGCCAAAGTAGTCGAAGTTCGTCACGTCCAGGTCGATCCAGGTGCCGGGCAGACCGAAGGCGATGGCGAACTCGGATGCCATGTCCCACAATGTGAGATCCTCTCCGCGGCGCGGCACGCCGTAGCGGGCCCGTCCGGAAACCAGAGGCGGCTGTTCCCGTCGGGGCTGGCCAACGGCAAGTAGGTGAGCCGGAGGTTGCTTGCGTCCGGGAGTAAGCCGGACGCGTTCGGTGAATTGCGAGAGCCACAGGGTCGGCCGGTTGCAATAGGAGTTGATGAGCGAGGAAGCAGCCGACACCCAGGATTCGGGCGTGTCGGGCTCCAACCCGTAGGTTTGAAATTCAGAATCAGCCAAGTAGTTCATGAGGATTCCAGTCACCGCCGCGAAATGGCGGTAGTTGTCACAAAAAGAGATCCCCACCCAAGCCAAGGCGCCTTGGATGGGGACCATTGCAGTCGACGTAATGTCCTACAACGTAGGCAACAACTTCCCCCGGTTTCGCGCCAGGAACAGCGCACGAGGGGACGCCGGTTCTACCGGTCCACAATCACCTGGTAGTGGGCGTAGCTGGCGCCTTTGACCACGACGCCACCGAACTTCACCACCACCATCTGCGAGGCCAGCGAAGCCGGAGTGCCGAGCTGGAAGACACGCGGGGTGGGATTGGTGAGCCAGTGATACTCGATCATGTCTTCGGTGACGATGTACACAGGCAGCTGCGCATTGCCGCTGCCCGGCGTGCCGGTGTAGGGCATCGACCATTCGGGAATCAGCGGCAGCTCGCCGGCCTGCGTGGAGAGCGTCTTGACGGTCAGGCCGCCGGCCACCTGAGTGGTGGAGAGCACAACGTTGAACTCGGTCTTCATCTCGCGGTCAATCAAGTCGAGCAGCACCGGATTGGAGTAGATGGCGGTCGGCCGAACTTCGTAATTGCTGTTGGCGACCATCTGCGCGATGGTGGACTTCAGGCCGTCGACGATGCTGCTGGTGGTGGGGATGGTAGCGGTGTTGCCGCCGGCGACGATCTGACCGCAGACGCCGAAGTACTGAGGCGTGGTGGGATTGGACAGCGAGGTGTCGTTGCCATTCCACAGCGCGACATCGTGGGTGCGCAGCAGGCCCTCGACGGAGTCGGCCAGGTCTTTCGCCTGCAGATAGGCGAATTGGCTCTGCTGCGAGCCGACTTCCATATCGAAGACGTTGTAGTTGATCTGCGACACCAGGCACTTCAGCGGAACGCTGCGCTCCACGCGGGTGGGCGTGACCAGCGTCGGCACGATGTTGCGCGGATCGACGAAGGCGTTGGCCGCGGTCGGCGAGGGAATGGCCGTTTCTTCGAAGAAGCGCGAGGGATGGCCGGTTGCCGGGACCTGCTTGATGCGCTGGCCAAACGCGCCCCGGCGGCGGACGATGTCGGTGATTTCGGTCTGGTAGCGATCGATTTCGATCGCGCCCGGGCCCATGTAATCGGCGGCGGCTTGCAGATTGACGAATTGTGCTTTCATGTTGTCCTTTCGAAAGACGGTGAATAGTGGTTAGTGGAAAGATGTTCTGGTTTCGGCGGCGACGGCTTCGCGAGTCGCTTAGACGAGGATGCCGGCCCGGGCGAGTTCGGCCTTGACGGCGATACGCTGCTCGATGCTGAGACCGGCCAGCGCCTTCTCGACGATCGGCGCTTCGATCAGCGCGCTTCGCCTTCGACGCCTTCTTTGGCGAGCAGCGCGGTCACCATGGGCGAAAGCGTCTTGCGGCGCGCGGTGTCACTCTGCGCCTTCAGGTCGTGGTTGGCCTTTTCCAGCTCGGCCAGCTTGTTGCGAAGCGTGCTGTCGGCCTGCGCGCTGGCCTGCAGGTCGCCATCATCGACGGCGGCGACGATGCGGTCGATTTTGGCGTGCAACGAGGCGAATTGGCTGTCGAGATTAGAGAGCGCGTCGGCCAGTGACTGCGTAGCTTGCGCCATTTGGCCGGCCAGCGTTGGCATATCCGGCGTGCGGTTGAAGTTGTTTCCTGATCCATAGTTGTACTCCTACATTGTGAGATATGGCGAACGGCAGCGGCTAGGTAACAGGAACCTAGCGACTGGTAAGAACGCGTTTGGGATGGATACCCGGCCGCAGCTCAACTCCGCCGGCGAACGAATAGAAATTGCGCATTGCTGAAGCTGCGCCCGACGGGACGGCGATGGCTCTTAGCTGGTTACTTACCAGCTGCTAATTGCTAGCTGCCAGAGCAATCCAGGTTTGCGGATAGGCGGCCTTGTCGCGCCGCAGCACCGCGGCTCCAGTGAAGGTGAAGTTGGTGACCGTCCAGATCGGCGAATCCTGGGCGGGCACCGTGGCATTGGCGATCTCGTACGACATGCCCAGCGGGCCACCGTCATGCGCGCGGATCTCACCGACCACGTCCGGAAAATCGTGGGCGAACAGGTATCCGCCAATCGCAACCTGGCCCAGCGGGGCCGATATCTTACTTTGTGGCATAGGGATGATATCGGCCTGGGTAATGATGCCGATCTTGCGGCGGGCATCGTGGGCAGACAGAGCGGGCGCGTAGTCCAGAGCCATGCCCAGCAGCGAGGGCAGGGCGGCTTCGGTGGCGGTGCGGGTCAGCATCACCCGGTGGCCGCGGGCTCCGCTGGGCGAGCGTTGCGAGGCAACGCCGACCAGGGTAAGAACTCCGCGAAAGGGCAGCCGGTTGGGATGTCCGGCGACATCCGGCATGGCCAGAGCCATGGCTTCGAGTTGGAGGTTCATGGGTTCCTCATGAGAGCAATAAGCGGCTAGCAGTTGGCAATGGCCAAGGCCGGAAAGGTCTTGGTTACTGCATCGGCGGCGCGTCGGCGAGCCCGGCGTGTTGCTCGGGCAGGGGAGGCAGGCCGCGCATGCGACGCACTTCGTTGACCGTAAGCACGCCGCATGCCGATCAGGATCTGCTGGATTTGCGCCTGCTCCAGTTCATTGGGCGCGTCCACGTCGGTGAAGACGAATTCCAGATCGTTCCAACCCAGCCGCTTGCTGATGACGTCGCGCGTGAGGTGTTCGGCGATGAGTCGCGCCACCGGCACGACGGCGGTGCGGAAGGCGTCGTCATACTGCGTGGTAGCCGTGTTGCGATTGACGTCGCGCTCCAGTCCCAGCAGCATGGGCGGCAGATCGAAGGCGTCGGCGATCATGCGAATCAGGAATTCCTGCCATTGCAGCCGCAGGTCGGCGTCGGTGCCGCCGCTGAAGTGCAGCACCTCGGGCTTGGTCTCGACCGAGAGGATGGGCACTTTGCCGGTGCCTTCGATTTCGTCCTGCCACCAGCGGATGAGCCGCTCGTGATGCTGCGGAGCTCAGGTTCTGCAGCCACAGCGCGTACTGCACCACGCTGTTGCTGGCCAGCCGCGAGGCGAAGCGATGCGCGCACAGAAACTCGTGAATGGTCTCGAACGCGACCTCCAGCTTGCCCAGGCCGAACGGCGTGTGGGTGCGCGGATTCAGCCGGATGTAGGACAGCTCTTCATCGGCCAGCGTGATGTCTTGATCGGGCAGGAAGGCGCCCGTGGCCTGCACATAATGCGGCGATGAGGGATTGCCGTCCCAATCGGTGCGAATGCGAATGCTGGCGCCGTCCACCGGCCACAAGCACCAGCGGATGGCTGGCATCGCCGGTCAGATCGAGCTCGATCGCGCCGAAGCCGCCGACCAGCACGTCTTCCAGCACCTGCTCGATGATAGAGCGGAAGGAATCCTCGGGATTCGGCTGCTCGAAGTTAAGCGCCAGGGTGGCGATGCGCTGGGCAGCGTTGGGCAAGTCGTCGAGCGGCGCGGCCATGGCGCGGCTGAATGCGCCATTGCATGCCGGCGATGCGGTCTTTGATGGTGTTGATGGCTTTGCGCGCGATCGGCATCTCGGCAAAGCGGCGGAGGTTGGCCGGCGTCGGTTTAGGCATGACCCCGGCACGCACGAGCGTGGGTGCCCCCGGAGTGAATATGGTTGGTAGCGGCACCGTTCTACGGGCGGGTTCGGCGCTGGTGGCATGCAGCGCGGTGGGGAGCCGGCGAGCCGGCCAGTACAGTTTGAGAAACGAAGATCCAGCGATGCGGCGCAGAGCGCCGCTCACAGCGTGTGGCATTTTCATAAGTTGATCCAGTGGCAAGTGGCCAGGTTGAGATGGCATAAGTCCCATGTTGTAGGACATAGCGGCACGATGAGCGCCGGCATAGAACGCGCCCCGCCCTAGCGCAAGATCTTGCCTGGAACGGGGCACCCAAGAATGAAAGGGATGCGTTAGAATTTGAGCGCGAGGCGTGCGCGCTCGGCGATTTGTGGCAGGTCGCTCACCCGCGCATGGGTAATTTGGTTGTCCTGCAACGTTGCCAGAGCAAAGGCGACGCCTTCATCCTGCAGGTCGAGCTCGTCTTCCGTGATCGCCGTCAGGTCGCAGGTCGCGTGCTCGGCTTCGAGCAGGCCGTCGGCGCATATCGGAATAGCTATAGGCCAATATCTTGGCGGAATCGACATTGGTCGCCAGCGACAGTCCATGAAAAAGATGGAGCACGCCATTAGGCCGGTAGCCGCAATCGATCTTCAGCGGGTCGCCCTTGCGGGTGTACTTTGCGACCGCGATGTCCTTCTGCATCATCTGCCAGACGCCCGCCTGCTCGAATGCGTCGCGCATGGCGTGATAGATGGGCGGCGGCCAGCCTGTACGCGATGCCCTCGCGCGGCCGACTCCAGATACGTCTGCGCCAGCTTGCCCAGCTCGGCTTGCGGCGACTCGGTCAATACTGCGCTCATCGGGGTGACTTCCAGCGCGCCCGAAAACGAGTGCTGCATTTGCGCCAGCAGCCAGTCGCGGCGTGACATCGGGCCGCGATAGTTGATGATCTCCGGCAGCCGCGATTCCAGGACCCGGCGCAACTCTTCCTCATACGATTCCAGCAGCTCCGATGTCGACTTCAGGATCGAGGCCGCGCGCCCGGCGCCAATCGCGCACAAAGCGCACACCGGTGAAGCCGCCTCCGCCATCCTCCAGCAGAACCACGCCGATATTGACGAACTCTCCCTTCACCACGTCGGGTACGTAGCGCAGGAGGAAGAACTCGCATTGTTTAAAGTCAGTCATCAGCATTTAGCACTTGGCAATTGGTACTTGGCACTTAGGTTCCAAGAACTGGCCGTCGGCGTGGCCATCGCCGTAAAGCTTGCTCTCCTCCATCAAAGATGACCCAGGCCAAATGCCAAGGGCTAATTGCCAAGTGCTAAATGCTAAGTGCAAATTGCCAAATGCCAACTTCAATTCATCACCTCGCGCCAGTTGGGAAAAGGGTTTCGAGAGGAATTTCGAAAATCCAGAATCAACTCCCGAACCCGGGAACGGCGCGCCAGCAGACGTTGCAGCAGGCGTTCGAGCTCATCACCTTCACCGCCGTACCACTCCGGCGGAATCTCTTCCGCCAGAGGCCAGACAGAACTTTCGGGAAAGCTCTCGATACGGCTGAGCCAAGGTTCGAAGCTATCCCACGATGTGACACATGCATAAACGTCGTTGCGCCCGAAGACGCCGCGTAACGGCGCGTCGGGAAAATTCCACTCCGCCGCATTAAAGCAGTAGCCCTGATCGATGAAGCTGGCGGTCAGCTTACGCTCCCGCGGACGCTTCCAGAAGGCCGCCTGACGCCCGTTGGCGTTACAGGTCCATTTATCGAGGGCAAGAATACCGGCGAAGTCGCGCAGGTTGCGCACCCGAGGAATCATGGTCTCCGGCAGATAGTCGTACACCTGGCCTTCGAGTGGCGAAACCACGTAGCGCGAGCCAAACGACAAGCCGGGGGTGAACATGGTGCGACGCCCGCAAAGTTCGATGCGCAGGTCCGGCGTGTGCTCCAGCAGCCAGGGATGCACATCGACGATGGCGGCCACCGGAACCGGCAAGCCGATCATTTCGGCCAGGCGTGTGCCCAGCCAATCGTTCACCAGCACCCGCGTGTGCTGCGGATTGTTCTGGAACTTGACGACGTAATAAAAGCCGTCGGCGCAGCGCATGAGATGACTCTGCGCGCCGCCCCGCATCCTGCGCACGTGTTGGACCGCCTGGATCAGCAAGTTGTCGTCTCCCAACCTTTCGCCGAAACCAGCGCGGAAGGATGGGGTACCCAGCAATTAGCATGTCCCTGTGAGCCAGAGGGTCCAGAAGCGACAGGGCGGTTATTCAGGAAACCGCCCGCAAGCACCCCCGAAGACGCAAATACGGCGTCTTCCAGGGACCCCGCAACGGTCATCGCGGCCGTACGTCACGGCCATCACGTCCGCGTCACCTTGCGGCAGCTTCCTGAGTCGATGCTAACGCGGAAGCTGCCGCGATTTCGTGGCCCCACGTCACACAGTCGTGTGAGACAGAGCCGCCCTTCGTGTTTGCGGGCTCAGACCTTCTTGGCAAACAGGCTGGCGAAGCCGAAGATCACCGGCATCAGAGTCGTGGCCAGCTGCGTGGCCACCGTAGCTTCCTGCTGCTGCTGTTGATTGCTGGTCGCCGACTGCGCGATCGCTCCCGCGGTTTGCACGGCCGCGGTGACTGCCCCCAGGTGATCGCCCGATCCCCATTGACCGGCGACGGTGGCTGCTTCCGTGGTCGCTGCCTGCACGACGCTCATCATCTTCTCGAAGGTTTGTAGGTTGAATGCCATAGTAAGTTCCTTTTCTGTAGTTGTAGTTATTTCGTGGCGGCGATTACGGTCGCCGTAGGGTTAAGGTTTCGTCGGGAGTTCTGTTGCCGTTCATCGCGGCGGCGCTTTCATGCCGCTTGCAGCATGGTGAATTTCAGCTCTTGGACAGACCGGGGCGGCTTCACCCGCAACTCGGCGCGGACGGCCTGCGCAATGGCCATGGCCATCACGGTGTCGTCGTGAGCCCCGGCGGCCGCCGAACAGCTTCCGTCGGTGTGGCGGATGAAAGTGCGGCACTCCTCCAGCAGCCGCGGGCTGAGAAACATAAAGGACGCTTCGGACAAGATGGCCGCGAAGTTCTCCAGCATGCGCGGGCGCGAAGCCACGTTGGTCAGCCAGCCGGGCTGGCCGCCGGATTTGTACACGTTGGTGTAGCCCTGGTTCATCATCAGATGAGCCAGAACCGCGTGGCCGTGATTATTGCGCTCCACCGCGACCAGCGCGTCGTTGTACTTGTGAGCCAGGATGGCGACGCGAGCCGCTAACTCCTGCGGTGGCAAATGTCCGTGAAGCTCGGCACACTGCACTCCGTTGGATTGATCGATGATCTGGACGCAAGCGTAATCACCGTCGGTGCCGCCTCCCGCCGGATCGACGCCCACGATGTATTGCTTCGGCGTGATGCCGTTGCCGCCGGGGATCGGCGGAAAGAACGTTAGCAGGCGGCCGGCATCACTCTCTTCAGCGATGGGAGCCGGCTGCTTCAGACGCTTTGCCACAATGTCAGAGTCGAAGACGCAATCTCCGGAAGCCAGGAAGCAGCTTTCGGGATCCTCAGCGTATTCCTCCTTGGCCCGGTTGCGGAAGTTGGCCCGGACCTCGCGCCGAAAGGCGATCTGCGCGCCGTCGAGCCCGTGCTCCCGCATGAGCTCGATTTCCTCCTCGGTAAACTTCACGATCTCGAGCTTGCGGCGATAATTCGTGTCCCACCACCAGGGATAGAAGTGACGGGTATAGCCAGTCTGCGGCGCACGCTGCCACTCGTCGTAAAACTTGCCGCCGGCGCCGGACGGCGTGGACTCCAGAAAGATCTCTCCGTCGGGGGGAACCGCGGCGCGCAAGGAGGCCAGCGTTTCTGAAACATCGCGCGGCCAGCGGGCTACCTCCGAACAGTGAAGGTTCTGGATGGTCAGCCCGCGGCCGGCGTTGGGGTCCGCCGCGGTTTCCACGCGATACTCGCTGTCGAGCATGGGAAACACGATTTGGCGGACGTTGGCGCGCGATGTGACCAGCGCGCCCTGGCGCAGCTCCTCCGGCAGGTTATCCAGGAGGCGATGCACGATGCGGAAGATTTCCTCGGCAGAACGCTGGTCGTGCGCGACCTGCACGCTGAGCGTTCCCTCGCGGGTTGTGCAGTTGATGAAGAATCGCGCCGCGACATAAGTGGTGACTCCCAGCTGGCGCGCCTTGAGAACGATGTTGCGCTTGGTGCTGGTCGTCTCCAGATCCTTTTGCGCGCGATTGAGGATGAGCTTGCGCAAACGTCCGTTCTTGTCGCGGATGTTTAACAGGCCCCACATCAGATATTCGCGCCAGGTGGCGGCTTCGGGCGACGTTTGATACCGCCCGATTCTTCGGTTCAGTGGAGGCTTGTCCTCCAGCCATTCGCCGCAAGACTTCAACCAGTCGGCGGTCATGGCGGCGTCGGCCTTTGGAGGTTCAGGAGGCCCCGGCGCTGGTTGGGGCGCTGCGGGCTGCTCGGCCGGTACTGCATCCACCATCGGTTCCAGCTTCAGTTTCGGCTGCGCTTTCGCTTTCGACTTCGTTTTCGACTTCGATTTCATTGTGCGTTTCGTGACCACGGGAAACTCCTGGGAATTCGGCTAGGAGCCAGTTGCTGAGGAAACTGTGATTAAGTTTTGTTTTGAAGGGGACGGCCTTCAGGCCGTCCGTTAATTACCCGAAAATCGTCCGGCTTTAGCCGCAGCGGGACCTCGCTCTCACTTGATCAGAGTTTCCCCAAGAATGTGTTTTGATTTCGGACGCAGTCGCAGATCCCTGCGAGGTGACCGCGATATCAATGGCGTTCGGTGATGCGCCGCACTGCGCGGCGTTGGGCAAGCAGCTTACAGCGGTACAGCCGGTTACTGGACGGTTTGGCAGTAGAAGGTAGCGCCTTTGATTTGATCGGCCGAGCCGCCGTTGAAGGTGAGCTTGATGATATCGGCGTTGGCGAGATTCTCGCTCCCGGAGTTACCGTAGCTACCGCCGACCCCGATCGCCGTACCCGCGATCACCGGGCTGAGATTGACCGATTGCGATGCCAGCGACGAGATAGTTAGAATCTCTACATCGGAGGCGAGGTTTTGACTAGACGACGTGTAACTACCGTACGCCCACGTTGTGGTACCTAGCGTCCACTTGTACGTGATCGCCCCTGACGCTGTGGGATGTGTCCACTTGGCATAGCAGTGAACTCCAGTGCCCAGGTTGAAAGTTCCGGCAGGCAGGGTCGCCGTATAGATCGTCTGATCGCCGCTGTTGCCGGTAAAAGTCGGGGTAGCGCCTTGCATGCTGCCGCTCACCAGATGAGTGCCCAGGCCGCAGCCGGTGCAGGTGGTGACATTGAGCGTTCCCACGGTTGCCGTGGTGGTGTTGACGTCGGTGGAGTAAACCTCGTCCCAACGGTAACTGGGATCGCCGATCCAGCGCGTGCTGTTATCGCCTGTTGCTTTGGTAGGGATGAACTCCCATTGCTGCATGTTGGGGTTGCCGCCGGGGAAGGCGTACGTCATCTTGGCGAAGAGCTCGGGCGATTGACCGTAGGTGGTGCGGTTCGGCATGCGGAAGCCGATGCCGCCAGTGCTGATGCTGCTGGACGTGCCGCTGGCGGCGACCACCGTCTCGTTGGAGCTGGTGGTGCCGAAGATCTCCGTGAGAATGCCGTTGCCGCTGTGGGGCGACTGAACAAAGGTATTCAGATCCAGCGTGTAGGCCTGGCCGGAGAAGAAGGCGCCAGTGGGACCGTAATAGAACGGAACCTTGTTCATGTTTGCGGCAGCGGTGGTGCGGTTGTTTACTGTGTCGTTGACGGCGTTGACGTAGTTCTGCACGTAGAAGTTGCCGACGCTAATGTAGGGCGAGGTTCCGGCCGTGCCATTCACGTACTTGACGACATCATTGACGCCGGTGCGGCCGAAGGTATAGCCGCCTACGATAAATAGGCTGGGCTGCGCCCCGCTTTGGCCGGTCTCATCGATAGTGATGAGCGGGTCCTGGCCACTGATCTCTTCTTCCGTCTTGAAGCCCAGAATCGTCAAGGTACCGGACTGACCACCGTTGAGACGTACGATAGACGTGGTGTTCGAGTCGCCACTGAGGCCGTGAACCACCGCGACGCCACTGAGATTACTGAAGTTAAATCCGTAGCGTCCGGCGCTGTTGGTGGTGATATTGGCGATGTCCGACGGTGTGGCACTCGCGCCCGTGAACAGAATGTTGTCGAGATAGCAATTGCTGACCTCTATGGTGCGCAGGAAAGCCGTCTCACCCATGTTTTCGATGTTGAAGCAATTCCCCGCAGTCTGATTGGCGCCGTTGCCGATGACGCGCAGGTTCTCGAAGCCTCCCCAGTGCCACCATTGGGCGGCCGAACTGATACCGGTGCCGACGGTCGATGTGGCAATGAGATCGGCATTCAACCCGTTCGCCGGAGTAACGATGGTGCCGTGGTTGGTGGAGGTGCTGGAGCCGATAAGACGCGCTCCGGGCAGGGCTACGATTCCTGCCGTGACATTATTGTTGCCGTTGTTATAGGTCACCGTGCTGTTGATCGTATAGCTGGTGGGAGCGAGCTTCAGGGTGACCGAGTCGTAGAGGATGAAGCCGGGTCCGGCATACGGCGAGGTACGATCGTCGACCACTTCGCCCAACACCGCGCCATTGTTGTAGGCGGCGGTGATAGCTGCCTGAATACTGGAATACTTGCTGACAAAGTATTCGTGGCCGGGAATGTCACGCGCACTGAGATCGCCGGCGAAGCTGGCATTGCCGGTGGATGGGTCTGACATTGTGGTAAACACACTCTTCACCCCAGTGCCGTTGTAGATCCTCTCGTTGGATGATGCGATAGGGCCCGTACTGGAGAAGACATAGACATCACCCGTGGTCCAGTTGGAGCGGTTGCCGCTGGTATAAGCGGGAATTGCCCCGCCCCGTATAGCCACCGCGGCCACGCTGGTGGAGTCGGTCACATTGTCTTTCGCGGTAGAGTTCGCCGCGGTGGTGGCGGCAAAACGAAAGCAGGCCTTGTCATAGTCGTTCGCCGGCGGTCCAATGACGGCAAAGGGATGCGTGCAGTAGTTATTGGTCAGATAAGCCGGAGTCTGAAAGTCGGCCGCATACTCTCCGGGAGAATCCCACTGATTGCCGGTGATCGTAAGTCCCGCGCCGGCGTTAGTCACCTGCAAGGAGGCGGTGCAGGATCCGCCGCAGGTTAGCTGGCCGCCGGAGAACTTGTTGTTGGCGATGTTCAGTCCAACGATGCCACTGCTGTTCAGCACGATGTCGGAATCGCGGGCGATGCCGAAGGTGTTGCCGGAAATATTCGAGCGCACCAGCGAAGTACTGATGTAGATGTGATTCTCGGTGGGATTCCAGAAGCCGGTGGAGGCAGCGAAATTGTTGCCGTTAATATTCAGGCGGTAGGTCGTATAGTTTTCCGGACTAGCTACATACACGCTGAACTGCTTGGAGTAGAGAATATTGTTGTGGTGGATTTGCACGCCGCTGGCGCCATCCACCTGGATGGCCGACCACTTGTTGGCAAAGAAGTGGTTGTCGGAGATCAGCACGGAGTGCGAGGGATTGTTGCCGTAATCTTCGCCGTCGCCCTTGACCACAATTCCATTGAAGGTGCTGGAGTCGAAAGTATTGCCGATAACGCTGCCGATATTGCCCTGAACAGAAACGCCGACGCCGCACTCAAACCAATTGTTCTTGACCTCGAAACCAGAGTAGGTCAGCGGGTTAATGCAAACTTGGCTGCCGTTTTCTGGCGTGCCCCACAGGATTCCCTCGACATCGATGTTCTGGGTGCCGGAATCGAGGGTGCAGGTGTTAGCGCCGCCGCTCGCGTTGGAGCCCATGCACAGGAGGTTGAGATTGTTCGTGGGATTGAACAGCAGCACTTGCGTGGCTGCCTGGCCGGCTCCGATCAAGTTGTCGTTGTTGCGGGTATAGACGGTGCCGCTGATGAAGTATGTCCCACGGGGTAGGAGTACGGTGCGGCCGGGCTGGGGCGAGAACAGGGTGTTGGGAGGCCTGGCACTGGTGCAGTTCATGGCCGCGCACCAGGCCGCCGTATTGTCGGTGCCATACCAGAACGACCCATTCGAGACGGTGGTGATAGCGGCGTCGTGCAGGGTGACCTGGGTGAGCGACTGATAGCTGGCGATGGTGGTGTTGAGATAGGTGCCGGTCGCCCCCGCGTTTTGAAAGAACGCCCCTTTGCCCACATCGGCAGCGGTGAAGGACGAGGCTGTGCAAGTAACTATTTTCTGGCTGGCGGTGATGTTGCAGCCGGTTTGCAGGAGACCGTCGCCCTGCAGTCCGTAATTGCGGAGATCCATGACCGGGAAGTTGGCGGTGCGCAAATCCTGGGCCGTGGCTACCGTGGCGTTTACCGTGTTGGGCGTTACATTGCCGATGGGAGGCGGCGCGGACAGATTGCCGCTGCCCACATTGGCGTCGATGTAAGCCTTATTGGCCGTGTCCGTCGGATTCTGCGGCGTCGGCACTGCCGGAGAACTCGTAAACGTATTGATGCCGCTGACCGTTTGATTGGCATTCAGGCTCATGTAGTTGGCGTCCGCAAACTGGCGAGTGAGAAATTGCGCCGCGACGTTGGCCGGCACCAGATTGCTGCGAATGGCTCCGATGGTAGTGGTCGGCGTATTGGGCACGACCCAGTACTCGGAGTTAGTACTGCCATCGTTGAGCTTATAGGTTGCCCGATAATACGTGCCCACCGGGGAGGCTCCGGCGTTAGGAGCCACGCTGGCATTGAACTGGCCGCTCGGGCCCAACTGCACCGTGAGCGAGCCGGACGCAATCGGCTGTCCGGCAGCGGTGGTGAAGGCCGGCCACAGGATCACGATAGTGCCCTGCGCGGGGGTGCCGTCGGCGCGATAAACGGTATCGTCGATCTGGCACAATGTGGGACCAGCGCCGTCTAAAGCAAGGGGTCGCGCGGAAGAAAAAAGCGCCGCCAACGAGTAGCGGCGCTCGACAGACCAGGCGGAGAAATGCCCGGACGAAACCAGCGGCTGGGTGAGAGCCGCCAGGGGCAAAGCGAAAGGAGAACGGAGGACCGCTTCGCCCGCAACCACATTCCGCGGCAATAAAATGGCAAATCCTAGAGAAATCAGGACAGAAAAGAACCGCCCTGTAAGGCGGCTGGTGTTTGGCATAACCTATGCCTCTCTGCTGCCGGAGAGCCCGGCGATATAAAAAAGTGAGTTATTGTCCCACATTGTGGGAAGTCCCGGCATGCTCTGCCGGACGATGGTCGCCCGCTTGGAGTCGGGCATCTGGGCACTCGCAAGCGGCGCGAATGCTCCGCTTAGGATGACAGAAGTTGTATGACCGGTATTAACTCGGTCCCGGACGACAAAAACCCGAGCGTGTAATTCTGGGTGCGGCACTCGCGCTCGCGATGCCGGGGAGTTTTATCCCCGCGGCGAGGCAGCCTGGTAGCTGCGAATAAAATCTTCCACGCTATCAACGTAAACGTCGGCGAAGTCGGCCACCCCGCGGCGCATCTGGATCATGTCCATGGCATCCTCCAGGCGAAAGCCCAGGGCCCGGAGCACGGCCAGCGCCATCATGGGCGCGCGATGAACTCCGGCGGCGCAGTGAATAAAAACCCTGGACTCGGCATCGTCCAAGGCGGCAAGCGCGAAGTCAACGCCGCGCTGAAACAGCCGCGGCGGCTTGGGCTGGAAGTCGTCGTCGGTCGGATTCCACAGCACCTTCACTCCGTAAGGCTCGGCCAGCCGCGTGTCGTCAAACTCAATCTGCATGTCGATGATGTGGGTGACTCCGGCGCGAACCACTTCGATCATCTTGTCATCGTTCCAGATGCCGCCGCCCACCGCGATGCGGTCGGTCACCCACGTCATGTCCATGCTCAGGTTGCTCCTTCATGCAGCCGCTGGGAAAGCCTTGTGCTGGCTGCCAACCCCACGGTGTGCGCCGTCGCGCCTACCGACATTCTACAAGGCATCCGAACCGGGTTAAGCCAGCAAAGCCATGTCGGGATCGGGTTCGTCGCCCACAGGTTCCATGCCAATGCTCTTGAAGAAGGCGTCGACGGGTCCACGGGGGGCGAATTCTCTGCTGGACGGTTCCGGCGATGCCGCAGAGGGCACCAACGACGGGGCCGCCTCTTCCGGCGAAGGCAGGTTGTAGACACCGGCAAAGTCGAACAGGGCTTTGGCCGCGCTGTAATTGCCGCACAAGGCCAGATTGATGACCGCCTGATTGATTTCCTGGACGGAGGCCCAAATCTCGCGTTTGATCCGCTCGACCAGCATCTGTCGCGACTTGAGAGTGGAAAACAACGGAGTCTTGCTGTGCTTTCTAGCGCTCTTGGATGCGGCCGGCTTGGCTGTCGTACCGCTGTTCCTGGCGGCAACGATTTTCTTGTACGCGGCGCTTTTCGGCCCGGGCATGGGCGCCTGCTTCTTGGCAACGGGGGCAGCGCTCTTGACGAATGGCATGTGGTTACCCTCAGAGAAAAATGAATGACTGGTATTGCTGCCTTCAGGCCCGCGGTGCATCAGCTTGCCGAGTCGAACCATGCGGTTAATCGAATCTCCGGAACGACGCACCGTGGGGCTGAAGAACTTCACGCCGGTATCCCCCGGGGCCACGCTCCGCCTTGCCCCGGAATAGGAAAGCCCAGCCAAGGCTGGGCAGCGTGCGAGAGTTGACGAAGCGTCTGCCTCAAACAACAAAGCCCAGCTCGCAGGCTGGGACAATTTTGGGAAAGGGCTGTATAGGAGCTTTCCCGTTTCTTCAACTCTAGTTCCACTATAGCACACAGAAGGGGGTTTGGTTCAATATTTTGCCACTTTATATTCATATTGTTTTAATCACTTTAGAGCTAACTGTTGCATTTCTCAGTATTGACAGTATTGACATGTAAAAAGTGCAGCCCAAAATGTGCAAGTAGTTGTACGACTTCTATAATTAATGTCGATTTGGGAAGTACTCGTCGGTGATGGCCTGTTACTCCCAAGCCCGTCAGAATGGCTCAAGCGCCGGTGCTGACCATGCCGAGGACGGAGCCCCTCCGTTCCCTCAGCGAATTGCCTCGCGCTTCCGGCCTGTGATACCTTCCGCTCGTCCCCTGAGTATGGCATGGAGGGAAGCCGATGATCGGACTCATCATCGTTATCGTCATACTGGCCGTGATCGCGTTTGCGCTGATCGGCATTTACAACAGCCTGGTGCAATTGCGGGTGCGCGCCGACAACGCCTGGGCCGACATCGATGTGCAACTGAAGCGGCGCTACGACCTGATCCCCAACCTGGTGGAAACGGTGAAGGGTTACGCCGCGCACGAGAAGGGCACCTTCGAGAACGTAGCCAAGTTCCGCAGCGCGGCCATGTCGGCCTCGACGCCGGCGGAGAAGAGCGAGGCGGAAGGCCAGCTGACTTATGCGTTGCGCGGACTGCTGGCGGTGGCCGAGGCTTATCCTCAGCTGCGTGCCTCCGAGCAGTTTCAATCGCTGCAGGGATCGCTGACCGGATTGGAAGACGCGATCCAGAATGCGCGCCGCTACTACAACGCCGTGGTGCGCGACCTGAACACCAAGATCCAAACCTTCCCCACCAACATCGTGGCGGGAATGTTCCACATCCAGCAGCGCCAGTTCTTCGACATCACCGAGCCCACCCAGCGCGAGCCGGTGGCGGTGAAGTTTTGAAGCAGCAACTAGCAACTGGCAATAACACCATGATCGTTTGGATGATGTGGTTCGCCAATGTTTTTATGCTGTCGTCCCGACCGGAGCGAAGCGGAGCGGAGGGACCTGCGGTCCTACCCATCGCGCAAGGAGCCTCAAGTTTCGGGAATCTCTTGTTCAGTTTGCTAAACATTGCAAGTTGCTAGTTGCTCATCGCTATTTGCCAAATGCTAACTGCCAAGTGCCGCTTCCGGATCTTCGCCCTCATCGCCATCTGCGCTCTCGCTACGCCCGCATTCGCGCGCGAATGGCACATTGCGCGCTTCCAGACCACGATGTCCGTCGCGCGCGACGGCACGGCGCAGGTGGCCGAGCATCTCGACGTGGTCTTCAACGGCGAATACCACGGCATCTATCGCGACATTCCTATCGAGTATCCCGGCCCGCACGGTTCCAACTACACCCTGTTCCTCAAGGTCACCGGCGTTATGGATGGCCAGGGCCACAAACTGAAGTACGACTCCAGCGTGCGCAACGGCAGCCGCCACCTGAAGATCTACATTCCCGACGCAGTGGATACCACCCGCACCGTCAGCATCCTGTACACCGTGACCAACCCGGTGCGCTGGTTCGACGAGTCACGACGAGCTCTACTGGAACGTGACCGGCAACGATTGGCCGGTGCCCATCGACAGCGCCTCGGCCATCATCGTGTTTCCCTCGGGAGCCGCGGGCAACTTGCGGGCGCAGGCCTTCACCGGCGTGTACGGCTCCGGCGAGCAGGATGCCGAAGTAGTGGTGATGGGCAACGGTGTGCGGGCGACCACCAACGATCAGCTGTCCATGCGCGAAGGTCTGACCGTCGACGTCTATATCAGCAAGGGCGTGCTGGTTGAGCCCAGCCAGTTCACCAAGGCGATGTGGTTCCTGCGCAGCAATCCTATCGTGCTGCTGCCGCTGTGGGCGTTTGTGGTGATGTTCTTCTTGTGGTGGACCAAGGGCCGCGATCCCAAGGCCGATATTTCCGTAGCGCCGATGTATGAGCCGCCCAAGGACATGACGCCCGCCGAGGTGGGCTCGCTGATGGACGACGCGGTGCATCCCCGCGATATTACTTCGACGCTGGTGGACCTGGCGGTGAAGGGCTATCTCAAGATCGAGGAGACCGAGTCGAAGACGTTGCTGTTCTCGCATCGCGATTACACCTTCCACTCGCTGAAGCCGCCGGGCAGTTGGAGTTCGCTGGAAGCGCACGAGCGCGTGATGCTGAAGCACATGTTTCCCGCCGACGCGACCCAGATACGGCTATCGGATTTGCGCAACCAGTTCTACGTGGCGATTCCCACCATCAAGGAAGACATCCTGGCCGAGCTGAGGAGCAAGGGCATGTACTCGGTCGATCCCGACTCGGCGCACGGCTACGTTTGGCTGGGCGTGGTGTTCTACCGCGCTGCCGTTCGTGCATTGTGCAACTGCTGGGCTGGGGATCGATGCTGGATTCGCCCGGGCTGCTGATCGCGGCGGGCCTGATCGCCGTGGTCATCATCTTCCTGTTCGCGCGCATCATGACCGCGAAGTCGCTGAAGGGGGTGCACACCAAAGTCGAGATTCTCGGCTTCCAGGAGTTCATCAACCGCGTCGATGCCGACCGGCTCAAGCGCATGCCGCCCGATACCTTCGAGAAATTTCTGCCCTACGCCATGGCGCTGGGCATCGAGAACCGCTGGGCCAAGGCGTTTCAGGGCATCGTGCAGAATCCCCCGACGTGGTACGTCGGTCCCACGCCGTATGTCGGCTTCAATCCCATCTTCTTCGCCGGCTCGATGCACGCCATGGCGATGGACGCGCATCAGGCATTCGTGGCGGCTCCGCGCGCCAGCAGCACCGGCTCAGGCTGGGGCGGTGGAGGTGGCGGCGGCTTCAGCGGCGGCGGCTTTGGCGGCGGAGGCGGCGGCGCGTTCTAGAAAGCCGCAAGCTTTATTCCCGGTGGAAGCGCAGGCCTTCAGGCCTGCGAAATCGTGCCCTCCTTAAGCGACGGCTTTAAGCCGCGTCCCACGAGGTTCTTGCCCGCGGTGGCTTCCGTCCTACGGCGTGATCTCGTAGACAACGCCGCATCCGCCCTGTCCGGCGCATAAGCCGTTACTATTACCCTCCACCGTCGTACCAAACATCGTACCGTTGGCGCCGAGTACGACGTTTCCGATAGGAAGGCCGCCATCGCTGCCGCCGCTGAAGACATGCAGACTGGTGTAGCTCCAACTTCCGCCGCCCGAAGGCGTCAGTTCGAACAGTTCTCCCGGGCTGCCGCCGCTGAACGAGGACGTCGCGTAGAGGTTACCGGCGCTGTCGAAAATGGGAGTATCATAGGGACCGTTTCCGTATCCCACAATGCTATAGATCTGAGTGTACGTCCACCCACTGCCGCCCGGGGTCAATTCAAAGACATTGCCCGCACTCTGGTTGCCTCCAAAAATGGTCGTGCCATAGAGATTTCCCGCGCTGTCAAAGGCCACGCCACCCACGGGCTCTTCGAGGTACGAAATCAGGGTTGTTTCCTCCCACCCCGACTCTGTGGGACTAAGCTCATAGGCCGACCCCTGAGAGTTTGTACCGTAGAGATTGCCGGCGCGATCAAAGGTCAGACCGCCCAACGGATCGGAGCCGTCCAGCGCCGCCGGTGAAGCTATACAGGACGCTTTCTGTCCAGCTCTGCCCGTTGCGCTCCAACTCAAACACCACCCCGCAGCCACCCGAGCACAGGTGGGTTCTGCCGCCAGCGGCAGTGGTGCCGTAGATGTTGCCGCCGACGTCAAAGACCAGGTCGCCGAGATCGGGGGTTGCTCCGTCGCTACCGCCGGTGAAGGCGTACAACACGGTCTCGTGCCACGGGCAGGGGAAGGAGGAACACGAGGTTGCTGGCGGCTGCAACCGGAAGACCGTGCCACAGCCGGACCCGCCGCATCCGGTGCCTCCTCCGCCGTAGGTGGTGCCATACAGCGCGCCATCGGGCCCGAAAACCACTCTCGCGACCGGAGTGGCTCCGTCGCCTCCGCCATGAAAAGCGTAGAGTGGGTCAAGCAGCCAGTTGGATCCATGCTGCGTCAACTTGAAGACCACGCCGCAACCATTGCCACAGTTGCCGCCGGTGTAGCCGCCATAGCCGGTGGTTCCGTAGAGATTTCCGCCGCGATCCATGGTCAAACCGGCGTAGGGCTCCGTGCCATCGCTCCCTCCGGTGAAAGCGTGCAGCACGGTTAAGGTCTGCGCCCCGGCCGGCAGGCCGAAAGCGAGAAAAAGCACGCAGGCCAGAATGGCCACTGCATTCCTAGAAACTACTGATTGGCAAAATTTCACGATGATCCTCCCCGGAGTTAGTCTTGATTACCGCAGCTGTTTCCACGCTGGGAAGAGATGTCCCACTTTGTGGCATAGCCCGGAAGACTCAACTAACCGCTACGAAACTTTCTGACCTCACATACCAACTGACAACTGACTACTGGCAACTGGCAACTGTCTTATGGCGCGATCTCGAAGACAACGCCGCATTGATAACCAAAACTGGCGTCACAATGTCCGTTGGTATTCCCGCCCGCGTAGGTTGTGCCGTAGAGATTACCGCTGGCGTCCATCACCAGCCCGTCCATGGGATTGGCGCCATCGCTGCCTCCGGTGAAATCGTGCAGCGACACATAGTTCCAACCACCCATTCCGGGCGTCAACTCGAACACCGAGCCTTTGCCGTAGGCGCCCTCGCGGTAGGTTGTGCCGTAGAGATTGCCGGCCGCGTCCATGACCAATTTGCCTTGCGGCCCGGTCCTGCCGCTTCCTCCGCCGCTGAGGGTGTACAAATTGTTGAAGCTCCATCCGCCGCCGGAGGGACTAAGCTGGTAGACGGTCCCGCCCCCGCCGTTTCCGCTGGTGGCGCAGGTAGCGCCGTACAGATTCCCCGCAGAATCGGAAATCAGCCCGGCTACAGGAACCACGCCACTGCCGTCCTGGAAGTCGTGCAGGGTCGTTTCGGTCCACGACCTTTGCCCAGAGGGCGTCAGTTCGAAGACCGCGCCCCACTGCGCTCCAAAATCGTAGTACCCCTGAGAACTGGTGACGTAAGCATTGCCGGCCCGGTCCAGCAAGACGCCGCTCATAGGATTGGTTCCATCCGATTGCCCGGTTAGGACGTAAAGCCGGGTATTGGTCCAAACGCCCTGCGACTGGCTGAGCTCATAGACGGTGCCGCAGCCCAGGCCGCCACTGCAGGTATTCACCACTCCGCCATCGTAGCTAGTGCCGTAGAGGTTGCCGGCGGCATCGAAGACCAGATCGCCCATGGGATCGTCTCCGTCATCGAAGTTGAACTGGAAAATCACGGTTTCGGTCCACACCGGAAAAACAGTTGGTGAGGTGGTGGCGGGCGGCCGCAGATTGTAGATGCCAGCACCGTCGGAGCCATAGAGAGTTCCATCCGGACCAACGGTGACTCGGCTGGTGGGATACGTACCCAGGTTAGCCAACGGACTCAGTACCCAGGCCGGCCCGTACTGCCGCATCTGAAACGCCGTTCCCACCGCGACTCCGTAAAGTCGTCCCGGCGCCCCCAGGGTCAACCCGTAAGCCGGGTTTTCCCCATCCGCGCCGCCGGTAAACGCGTGTAGCACGGTAAACGTCTGCGCCTGGGCTGTGGTCGACAAGCCCAAGCCGACAGCCAGCAGGCAGATAACAACGGCCGTTCCATTCACAGAAAGCAGCTTTCCTCGAAGCTCCATGACCATCCTCCCCCATTGTGGGATATGTTCAACTATCGATCAGCAACCACAATCGACAACTGGCAACTGCCCTACAGCGTGAGCTCCCACACCACACCGCAGAGGTAGGCTCCGCCTCCCGTGCTGGTGCCGTAGATGTGCCCTTGACCATCCAGAACCAGGCCGCCGGTAGGATAAAATCCCTCGCCGCCGGAGTAGCTGAAGTCGTGCAGATCGGTGTATGTCCATCCGCCGTTGGAGGGAGTCAGTTTGAAAACCGATCCGAATCCATTGGCCCCCTCGTTGAAGGTTGTGCCGTACAGGTTGCCGGCGGCGTCCATGACCAGGTCGCCGTAAGGCCCGAGAGGGGCGCCGTACCAGCTATACACCGAGCCATAATTCCAGTTCCCATTTTGCGGCGACAGACTGAAGATGGTGCCACCGTTGCCTAAGCCACCTTCCGAGGTGCTGCCGTACAGATTGCCCGCCGCATCGAAGAGCACGCCGGCATCGGGGTAGCTGCCATCGCTGCCATTCTGGAAGGTGTACAAAACTTTTTCGCCCCAGCCCGAGCCGGAACGGAACAGTTCGAACACCGTGCCACAGCCGTGCTGCTGATCGCAGCCGTTCGGAAGCCCGCCCCATGTCGTTGTGCCGTACAGATTACCCACGTGGTCCAACGTCAAAACTTCATTGGGCTCGCCGCCGTCGGTTCCTCCGCTGAACGCGTAGAGAGCACTCTCTTGCCAGTTGCCGCCGCCGCTGGGCGTCAATTTATAAACCACGCCGCAGCCTTGTCCCTGACACCCGGGCGCTCCGCCGCCGAAGGGCGTGGTGCCGTACATGTTGCCCGCTGCGTCGAAGGTCACCGTGCTGGTAGGAGCTCCGCCATCGGCGCCGCCGGTGAACAGGTAGATCTGCGTCTCTCGCCAGGAGCAGCGGCTACTTCTACAACCCGCCGCTGGAGGCTGCAGCCGATATACCGAGCCGCACCCGCTGAATCCCAGGTACTGGCAGGGACCGATTCCACCCTGCACCGTGGTGCCGTACAGGCTGCCGTCGGGTGCGATGGTTATTTTGCCAACCGGACCATCGCCGTCGCTGGCGCCCAGAAACTGGTAGAGAGGAGCGAAGATCCAGCCCGATCCCGCGTGCGTCAGCTTGTAGACAACGCCGCAACCTTCAATCTGCTGGCAAGTCCCTCCACCGCAGGGTTTGCCCGGCTGGCATTCGCTGAAAGTTTGGACGCCGCCGTAAACGGTGGTGCCGTACAGGTTGCCGCCGCGATCGAGGGTTACGCCGTTTTGCGGTTGTGCACCGTCGCTGCCGCCGGTAAAGGCGTGCAGCACAGTAATGGTCTGCGCGTGCGCCGGTGGGGCAGCGGCGATGCTCAGTACCAACAAGCTAACTAGGACAGTCATCGCCGCTGGACCAATGTTGTTCAAACTCCAATCGTGATTCGCGTGTGCCATATTTGCTCTCCTTGCAGCTCAAGCCTGAGACCGCTGCTGACTCATATACCACAATGTCGTACAAGCGGTACATTCCTACTCGCCCCGGAGTTACGGCGTGATCTCCCACACCGTGCCACTGAACCCATAGGTTCCGCCCGAGGTAGCCGTCCCATAGACATTCCCGGCTGCGTCGACGCTCGGCCGACCTTCCGGGGCAGCGCCGTCGTTACCGCCGGTGAAGTCGTAGAGGTCGGTATAGGTCCAACTGCCGTTGGAAGGGGTGAGCTTGAACACGTTGCCTTCGCCGTACGTTCCCTCGGCATAGGTGGTGCCGTAGAGATTGCCGGCTGCATCCATGGTCAGGCCGGCGTAGGGCCCCGCATCGGCATAGCCGCTGAAGTTGTAGAGGACGCTGAACGTCCAACCGCCGTTGGAGGGCGACATCTCCCACACTGTGCCCGGACTCACGAATGCCCCTGCGCTGGTGCCGTAGAGATTGCCAGCTCGATCCATGATGGGTGCGCCGAGCGGCCAGGCGCCGTCGCTGCCGTCGGTGAAGGTGTGCAGAATGGTCTCGCTCCAGCCTGATCCGGAGCGGGTCAACTCAAACACGGTGCCGCAGCCGGAGCCGTCGCAGCCGTTGCCGCCGCCTTTGAAGGTGACGCCGTAGAGATGATTGAAGCCGCTGTCGGCAATCATGCCGTGGGGATATAGGCCGTCATTTCCGCCGTAAAAGCTGTAGAGAACGGTTTCGGTCCAGCCGTATTGCGACGGCGTGAACTCGAAGACGTTGCCCGCACCGTAGGTGCCTCCGACTGACGTGCCGTACAGATTTCCGGCTGTGTCAAAAATCAGCTCGCTGGGATACGGTCCGCCATCATCCCCTTCGGTGAAGGCGTACAAAACGTGATCCACCCAGGGAGGAGGAAACGCGACCGGAGCCGTGGCTTTGGGAGTGAGGTTGAAAATCTCGCCGCAGCCAAACACCGAATAGCTGCAGCCTCCGCCCAGGCCGGTCGTACCGTAGATGCTGCCGTTGGGCCCGATGGTGACCGAAGTCTGGGGATAAGCGCCGTTGGTGCTATTGAACTTGACCAGCGGCGCCAGCAGCCAGGCCGCCCCGTGCCGGGTCATCTTGAATGCCGTTCCGCAACCGTTCAGGAAATAGAGTTCGCAGGCATAGCCATTGTCGAAAGAGCCACCGTCGCGGGTGGTTCCATAGAAATTGCCGCCTTGATCCATGGTCAGGCCCGCCGCCGGATGATCGCCATCGGGTCCGGAGAAGGCGTGAATAACGCTGAACGTCTGGGCCGGCAGGGCGGTGGCGACCGCCAGGATAAACAGGCTGATCAGGACAGCCACGAGTGTGGAACCTATGGTGTTCTCACCCTCAGAATTTGTTCGGTACGTCATCATGATTCTCCTTCTCAAGCAGCTTGGTTCGAAAGTTTCTCGCCATCCCACATTGGGGTATAACGCTACGGCGTGAACTGGAAGACGACGCCATCGCCCGATGCTCCGCCCGCGGATGCGGTGCCGTAGAAATTTCCGGCGCTGTCCATGAGCAGATTGCTATAAGGAGCGGCGCCGTCCGTGCCGCCGGTAAATTCGTACAGGATGCTGTAGGTCCAGCTTCCATTCGACGGGGTAAGTTTGAAGATCAGCCCGCAGCCGTCGGCAGAGCAGGTGCCGTTGGGATTGATACCGCCGGTGACCGTCGTACCGTAAAGATTTCCGGCGCTATCCATCAGCAGTTGGCCGGCGGGACCGCCGCCGTATTGTGGGAAGGTGTAGAGATTGGCGACGGTCCAGTTCCCGTTGGAGTACGACATCTCGTAGACCGAGCCGTGCTGGGTTCCGTAGCCGGCGTAGTTGCCCATGGTGGTGCCGAAGAGATTGCCGGAGGCATCCTTGATCATGCTGGCCGCGGGCAGCGCGCCTCCGAAGCCGGCTCCGCAAAAGTCGGTGATGCGATGCTCATTCCAACTCGCGCCGTTGGGGGTCAACTGGAAGGCGATGCCGAAGCCGCAATTGCCGTAGGTGGAAGCGGTGCCATACAGATTGCCGGCGCTGTCAAAAGTGAGGCCGCCGATGGGATTGGCGCCGTCGTCACCGTACTGATATCCGGTGAACAGATAGACCACGCTCTCCGTCCAACTGCCGTTGGAGGGCGTGAGTTTGTAGATCACGCCGCAGTCGGGCCAGCATCCGTTGCCGCCGCCGGGATTCAAAGCTCCGCCATCATAGGCGCTGCCGTAAAGATTGCCCGCGCTGTCGAAGACGACTTCGCTTTGCGGAAAGTCGCCGCCATCGCTGAAGCGGCGCACAATCGTTTCCAGCCAGGGGCAGGCGGAAGAACGGCAGGTGGTGGGGAACGGTCGCAGGGCGAAGACCGTGCCGCATCCCGGCACGGTGCCCTCGCAATAGCCCGAGGTGCCGCCGTACTCGGTGGTCCCGTAGAGAATATTTTGTGGGCCGAAGACGACTCGGGCTACGGGATCGGCGCCGTCAGAACCGCCTCCGAAAGCGTAGAGCGGCGTGAAGATCCAGCCCGCATTCACGTGCGCCAGTTTAAAAACCGTGCCATTGCCTGCGCCCCCCTTTTCGGCGGTGCCATAAAGAGCGCCAGACGCATCCATGCTGAGACCGGCGAGGGGAGTGGCTCCGTCATGGCCGCCAGTAAAGCTGTGTAGCACGGTCAGCGTTTGCGCGGGGAGTTGAATTGCGAAAACAACGACGATCATCGCCAGGCTCGCGGCCAGCCCTGCCTGGTTCACCGAGATCCCGCAGCTGGGTGACGGTTTCAAGTTCTTCATGGCCATCTTCTCCTTATCCTGGATCGTGCTGTGTGTCGTTAGTACCCCAATGTGGGATGGCGGGATGTTTCGCGTTAGGGCGTGATCTCGAAGACGACCCCCAGGCCGTTCGCCCCGCCGATATTGGTGGTGCCGTAAAGATTGCCGCTGTGGTCAAACACCAGGGTGCAACGCGGCGACGCGCCATCCAGGCCGCCGCTGAAGTCATGCAACGAGGTGTAGGTCCAGCTGCCGTTCGAGGGTGTCAGCTTGAAAACCGAGCCCCAACCGTAACGGCCATCGAGGTAGGTGGTGCCGTACAGATTGCCGGCGCTGTCGAGCACAAGATTAGCGAATGGGCCAGTGGCCAGGCCGGCCGTGCCGGTGAAACTGTAGATGGTCTGGAAGGTATAACCACTCTGGCCATTGGGCGTCAGCTCGAAGATGGTGCCGCCATTGTTCACGCCGCCGGTGGTGGTCGCCCCGTACAGATTGCCGGCCGAATCGGCAATCACGCCGGCGTAAGGCGTCTCGCCATCGGCCCCGTTGGTGAAGTCATACAAGGGATAGCCTGTCCAATGCCCACCGGAATTCACCAGCTGGAATACCGCGCCGCAACAGCCCTCCTCGTTTTGTCCGTACTCGGAGTTGGTGCCGTAGAGATTGCCGTCGGGTCCGAAGACCACGCCGCTTTCCGGAACCGCGCCCAGAGGACTCTCGATGCTGGTAAAGTCGAAGATCGCGGCTTCAGTCCAGGTGCCGCCATTGCCTGGCGACAATTCCCAAACAACTCCCAGGGGCTGAGAGCCGCCGTTGGCGCCGGTCCCGTACATATTTCCTTCCGCGTCGACTGCGATGTTGTTGCGCGGATAAGCGCCGTCAGGCACGAGAGTGAACTGATAAATCTGAGTCTCGATCCAGGGACTGAAGGGTGAGGGCTGGATGGTGGGGTGAGGGCGCAGGTTGTAAACCGTGCCGCATCCCTGATAGCCGCCAAAAATCTGGCAGTAGGTGAATGGGCCGCCGGAAATGGTGGTGCCGTAAAGCGAGCCGTCGCGGCCAATCACGATGGGCGAGTCGGGGCCGGCGCCGTCGTCGTCGGGCTGGCCTTTGAAGCTATACAGCGGCGTCAGGAACCAGGATCCGTTCTTGGGAGATAACTTGAACGCCGTGCCATATCCGTCCCCGCCGTTGTAGGTGGTCCCATAGAGGTTGCCGGAATTGTCGGGGGTAACGCCGACGTTTGGGTTGGCTCCGGAGCGGCCACCGGCAAAGTTGTAAATCACGTTGAACGTCTGCGCCTGGGCTGCGGGAAGAACCGCCAGCAGCAGAATTGCGGCTGCCCATGCCGGAATCTTCCAGCGACAGCTGGCCTCTACAGCGCATTCCAAAACTTTCGTTGCAACCTTCATCGCGGTTCTCCTTCAATGTTTTGTTGCAAAGCATTTTTGCTATACCACTTTGTCGTATGTCACATTGTGGTATTAGCGACCTTCGATAACAGCTAGTCGGGGGTTGCGAGTAATAACCAGCGGCCAGCTTACGGCGTGATTTCCCACACCACGCCGCAGCCATTGCTGTTGCAATGGTTTCCGAAGTTTCCGCCTTCCATCGTGGTGCCGTACAAATTGCCATTCGCATCCATCAACACGTTGCTGTTTGGGTATTCGCCCAGGCCTTGGTCAAACAGGTGCATATCGGTTTCGATCCATTCTCCACCGACGTGCGCCAGTTTGAACACCGAACCGTTTGGCGGATCGGCATAGGTGGTTCCGTAGAGGTTGCCGGCGGAGTCAAAGGTGAGTCTTGCCGCAGGGCCACCCAGAAATTCGCCAGCAAAGGTGTAAAGCAGGGTTTCGGTCCAGCCTCCATTGCCGGGCGTCAGCGTGAAGGCCACGCCCCCGCCGTTACCAGGGCCGCTTGCGGTGGTGCCATAGAGATTACCGGCGGCATCGAAGATCAGGCCGCCCAAGGGATACTCGCCATCTGACCCGGATCCAAAGACGTGCAGTACGGCTTCCGTCCAGCCGGCGCCCGAAGGACTCACCTCAAACACCACGCCGGCGAGGTTTGGGCCACCCATTTCCGTCACCCCATACAGGTTGCCCGCCTGGTCCAGGGTCACCCCGTCGCTGGGATAAATTCCGTCGTTGCCTCCGGCAAAGGCATGCAGAACGCTCTCAGTCCAGCCGCCATTTGCCGGGGTGAGTTTGTAAACCGTGCCATCGCCGTAGGCGCCCCCGGATCTAGTTACGCCGTAAAGGCTTCCATCCGGCCCGAAGGCGAGCGGACCAACCGGTCCCGACCCGTCCGTTCCCCCGGCCAAGTTGTACAGATTGGTTTTTCTCCAGGCACAAAATGCGGCCCGGCAGCTTGAAGGCGGCGGGGAAAGTTTGAAAACCGTGCCGCAGCCATAAATCGACGATTGGCAACTTCCGCCCGACTGCGTCGTGCCATATAAATTGCCGTCCGGACCAAAAATCACCGGTCCGGGCTCCGAACCATCAGCCTGCCCCTGAAACGTATAGAGCGGGGCGAAAATCCATCCCGCGCCCAAGGCCTTCATCTCGAAGACCACTCCCGCTTCGCCGCGGACGTCCTGCTGGGCACTTCCGTAGAGATTGCCGGCTCGATCCATGGTCAACTCGCCGGGCATGTCCCCGTCGGCGTCCCCGGTAAACTCGTGGACGACGTTGTATTGCTGGGCCTGCGCGGGCTGCGACAGGACGAAGCTGAGGACAAGCAGGCCGCCAAGGACGGTTACGAATGCGGAGGCGCTGTGGTTTCCGTCCTTGGATTTCTCCAGACACTTCATGACGATTCTCCTTCTAGAGCGATCGGGTGACTTTCTGTTTCATGGACATCCCACATTGGGGTATAGCCCGCTCTTAGGGCGTAATCTCCCAGATGACGCCGTCGCCGTACGTGCCGCCATAGCGCGCCGTGCCGTAAAGATTGCCGTCGCTATCGAAAACCATGCTACCCAGGGGATTCTTGCCATCCTCGCCGCTGAAATCGTGCAGGTCGGTGATGGTCCAGCCGTTATTTCCGGGCGTCAGCTTGAAGATCATGCCCTGGTTGTTGGCCCCTCCGAAATACTGCGAGCCGTAAAGATTGCCGGCGGCATCCATCACCAAACTGCTTGCCGGCCCGTAGCCACCGCTGAAGTCGTTGTAGAGCACCGAATAGGTATAGCTGCCGTTGGCGGGCGAGAGTTCGAAAACCTCGCCAAAACCGTTTGCGCCTCCGTAGGGCGTGGTGCCGTACAGATTTCCCGCAGCATCTGAGATCAAGCCATTTACCGGCTCTATGCCGTCGGGAGGCTGGCCAAAGCTGTAGTTGAAGGATGGGCTCCAGCCCGAACCCGACGGACTGAGCTCATACACCGTGCCGTTGCCATCCGCGCCACATTGGTATGTACTGCCGTAGATGTTGCCGGCCTGGTCGAGCAAGACGAAGCCCAGCGGAGTACATCCATAAGGGCTTCCGGGAAATTCGTAGAGAGTTTGATAGGTCCAATGACCTTGGGTTTGCGTCAGCTCGTAGAGGCCGCCGCCAAGTCCGCCGCCGTTAAAGGGCCCGTTACCAGCGGCGCCAAAGATGTTTCCTGCGTGATCGAAGACGACGGCGCCAGGAAATGCCAGCCCCTCGCCTCCCTGAAACGCGTACAGGATGGTCTCCGTCCAGGGGCAGCTCACACTGCGGCAGATTTCGGCCGGGGGTTGCAGACGGTAAACCGTGCCGCAGCCGTTGCTGCAGTTTCCGCTGCCACCGCCTTGCGTCGTCGTTCCGTACAAGCTGCCGTCGGCGGCAATGGTTACAGGCGCAGTGGGAAAATTTCCCTCGTTAGGGTTCTGAAAGGCATAGAGCGGGGTCAGCAACCAGCCCGACCCGTGCCGCGAAAAGCCGTAAACGGTACCGCATCCCACGTAGCAGCGATCCGGACCGATGGTGGTTCCATAAAGCCGCCCTGTGCGGTCGATGGTCAATCCGCCATAAGGGTCGGTACCGTCTGCGCCGCCCGTGAAGTTGTGCAGAACCTGGAAGCTTTGCGCCTGCGCGGCCGAGACCATTGCCAACACGCCGATCAACACAGCCAACGCTGTGCGACTTACGTTTCTCGACTCCGGTCGAGTGTTGCGCTGCGTCATGGTAATTCTCCTTCCGACCGCTCGACTCAGATTGCGACAGCAATATCCCACAATGTGGTATGTAGCGGAGCGTCAACAACTCCTCCACCCTCCTAATCGGCGGCCCCTGCGACTTAGGGCGTGATCTCCCAAATCACGCCGTAGCCGTTCATGCCCCTTCTCGCGCCGCCGTAGCTGGTGGTTCCATAGAGGTTTCCGTTCCCATCCAAGGTCACCCCACCGCTGGGATAGGCGCCATCGCTTTCGCCGCCGAAGTCGTGCAGGGTTGCGTACGTCCAGGAACCGGCAGCGTAGGTCAACTTGAAAACCGAGCCGTAGCCATAAGCTCCGCCTGAATTGGTAGTGCCGTAAAGATTCTGCGACGCGTCCATGGTCAAGCTGCTGTAAGGTCCCGAGCCCGTTCCCGGCAGATCCTGCAGAAAGGTCTCGGTCCAGTTGCCGTTGAGCTGCGGAGTCAGTTGGAAGACCGTGCCCGCTCCTGTACCTTGCAAGGTGGTTGAGCCATAAAGATTGCCCTGCGGGTCGAAGATCAATCCGCCAGCCGGGGTGCTGCCGTCGCCGCCACCATGGAAGTTATAAAGCGTGTTCTTGACCCAGCCGGAGCCGGAGGGCGTTAGTTGGTAGACCTCGCCGAAATAGCTGTTGCGCACGGCGCCGTAAAGATTGCCGGCGGCGTCGAGGATGACGCCGGACTGCGGAGATTCGCCGTCAGTGCCGCCGGCGAAGCTGTAAAGCACGTCGTAGGTCCAACTGCCTTGCCCGGGCGTCAGCTTAAACACCACTCCATAGCGGCCGGCTGAACCGCCGTAGGAGGCCGTGCCGTAGAGATTTCCCTGGCTGTCAAAGGCGGGCACGACGTAAAGCGGGTAAGGGCCATCGTTGCCATTGCCGAAGCTGTGGATAGGACGTTCGATCCAGGGACACGCGGAGGACTTGCACGGCGTGGGAGCCGGGGTTGCCCGGAACACCGTGCCACAGCCGATACCTTGCCCCCCGCAACCGTCGCCGCCGCCTTCGGTGGTGGCGCCGTACAAGGCACCGTCGGGTCCAAAGGCCAGCGGTGACCGGGGATATTCCCCGTCGCTGTTGCCCTGAAAGTTATAGATGGTTGTGAATAGCCAGCCCGATCCTTGTCGTCGAAGCTCGAACAGGTTGCCGTATTGACTGTGGGTAGGTGGGCCGCCATAGCTGGAGCCGTAGAAGTTGCCAGACCCGTGCAGGGTCAAGCCGCCGTCGGGATATCCTCCGTCGGATCCGCCGGTGAAGGTGTGGAGCACCTGAAAGCTCTGCCCCTGCGCCGAAGGACTGGCGATGCTGAGCACCAACAGGCAGGTCAGGAGAGCCAGCACTGCACGATTGATGTTTCTCGAATTCGGCTGAGGGTTCCGCTGCACCATATTTATTCTCCTTCCGATCCTTCGGTTCGTTGCGCCACCTGACGTACCACACTGTGGTAGGCTTGCGGGAAAAAGGCTGCCCCGCACCCCTAATCGCAGATCCTGCCTTACGGCGTGACCTCCCAGATCACGCCACAATACGGCTGCCCATCATCGCAGGAGGGCGAATATCCTCCTTTGGAGGCGGTGCCGTAGAGATTGCCGTTGGCGTCTTGCAGCACGTTGCTGAGCGGCAGGCCTCCGTCCGCTCCGCCGGTAAACGTATGCAATGAGGTGTAGCTCCAGCTGCCATTGGCACGTGAAAGCTCGAAGATATTGCCCCAGATGACGGGGTTGTCGCTGCCAAACGTGGTGCCGTAGAGATTGCCGGCAGCGTCCATCAACAGGCTGGTGCGAGGGCCTTCGTCGGCGTAGAGGCCGGTAAAAGCGTACAGCATGGTGTAGACCCAGCCGCCGTTAGAGGGCGAAAGCGAGAAGACGGTGCCGCAGCCGTAGGAGCAGTCGCGGAAATTGGCGCCTTGGGCGGCTGTGCCGTAAAGATTGCCGGCCGCGTCGGAGATCAACCCTCCGAAGGGATTGCTGCCCTGCTCTCGATTGGCGAAGTTATAGAGAATAGTCTCGGTCCAGGCTTGGCCGCTGGGGGTCAATTCGTAAATCGTGCCGCAACTCTGGTAGAGGCAAGTGGCTCCGCCGCCGTAGGCGGTTGTGCCGTAGAGATTGCCCGCGCTATCGATGAGCAAGCTGGAATAGGGAAGCTGTCCGTCATTGCCCGAGCCGAAACTGTGGATCACGCTTTGCGTCCAGGCGCCCTGTGGCGAAGGGGTCAGCTTAAAGGCGACGCCGCAGCCTTCGATACAGGATGAATTCGTCAGGCCGCCGATGGTGGTGGTTCCGTAAAGATTGCCGGCCTGGTCGAAAACCACGCCGCCCGCCGGGTTTCCTCCGTCGGCGCCGCCGCTAAAGCGATAGAGGACGGTCAGGTTCCACGGGCAGTAACTGGTTCGGCAGTTGGACGGCGGCGGACTGAGTTTGAAAACCGTTCCGCAACCCGAGCCCGTGCATACTCCGCCCGCCCCGGCGGCCGCGGCGGTACCGTAAAGGTTGCCGTCAGGACCGAACGTCAGCCCATTGGGACCCGAGCCTTCCTGGAAGCTAAACTCGTGCAGGGGAGTGAAGATCCATGCCGAACCGTGCAAGGTCAGCTTGAAAACTACTCCGCCAAAGCCCGTCCCACCGGTACCCGCTGCGCCGTAGTAGTTTCCGGCCCGATCCTGGATCAGGCCCATGATCGGCCCGTAGCCGTCCAGGCCCGCGGCGAAGTTATGCATCACGGTGTACGTCTGCGCCTGCGTCGAAGGAACGGCGAAAAGGAGCAGTAGGATCGCGACAGCCCCTACAGCTATCGCCAGGGAATTCGTAACTACAACGCGCTTGCAATCGTTCTCACACTGCATGACATTCTCCTTGATTAGCTGGTCGAACCCGGTGTTCCACTCTGCAGCGAGCCCCGCCGAGCCACAAAATTGCGGCGCATGTAGGCTTTTTCCTCCACAGCCCATGGGAAGTCAAATGAATTGCACCTTACGGTCTAAGCTGCTGAATCCGCGACACCTACGGGTTCCGCGGTTACCGGCAGCCTGCCCAGGAACTGACTCTTAGCAAGCCAAAACGCAGTCACTCCCCGCGCGACAGGCCCCGGGCCCGTACATCTAGCTTACCGATTGGTGGGGACCGAGCTATCCCCCGGGACAAACGATCGTCCGGACATAGCCCTACTCTCGGTTTCTGCGCTGGGACGAAACCCGCCGCGGATCAGTCTCGCCTTACCTTTCATACCTGTTCCGGCCGCTAATGAATGGCGACCAGGTAATTCGCCGACGCGATCCCGTTGACCACCACCTGCAGGTTGTAGAGCCCGGCCGGCATGCCGCTCGGCACATCCCGGTGGGTGTAGGTCGGCTCCCGAATAACCCACGGCTACTGCTCTACGGCGTAAGCTCCCACACTGTGCCACAGCCCGCCGAGTAGATGTTGCAGTCGGTGCCGCCCTGATACGCGGTGCCGTAAAGATTGCCGCTGCCGTCGACGACCACTCCGCCGATGGGATTGGCACCGTCATTGCCGTTGGTGAACTCGTAGAGCAGGGTGTAAGTCCAGCCGCCGTGGTTGGGACTCAGCTTGTAGACCGTGCCGCAGCCGTAGACACAATGGACGTAATCGCCGCCAAAAAGCGTTGTGCCGTAGAGATTGCCGGCTGCGTCCCTGGCCAATCCGCTTTCCAGAGCGGGCAGGCCGCCGAAGTAAAAGGAGTAGAGCGGCGAAACCGTCCAGTTGCCATTCGACGGCGTCAGCTCGAACGCGGTGCCGCTGATGGTGGTGCCGTAGAGGTTCCCGGCGGGATCGGTAATCAGCGGCGCTTCCGGTCCGGCTCCGTCGGAACTGCCCTGGAAGTTATAAAGGATGTTCTCTGCCCACGCCTGGCCCGAGGGCGTAAGTTCGAAAACCGTGCCGCACCCTAGGGAGCCGCAGATGGGGGCGCCCGTGCCGCCGGCCGCGGTGGTTCCGTAGAAGCTGCCATCGCCCACCGCGGTGAGTCCTGCATAAAGAGCAGAGCCATCGGTCCCGCTGCCAAAGGAGTGCATCGCCGACTTCGTCCACCCCGATCCCGAGCGAGTCAACTGAAAGGCAAGACCGCCGCCGAACTCGCCTCCGGCCGCTGCCGTGCCGTAAACGGTCCCGGCTCCGTCCAGCACAACTCCCCCGCGCAGGTCGTTGCCGTCTGTGCCTCCGGTGAAGCGGTAAAGCACGGTTTCATGCCAGGAGCAAAAACTGGACGCGCAGGTGATCGGCGGTGGCTGCAAGCGGAAAACGGTGCCGCAGCCCGTGCCCTGATAGTCCCGGCACGATCCGCCGCCGCCCGCGTCCGTCGTGCCGTACAGCGTGCCGTCGGCGGCGACCGTAACGTTCGCCAGGGGATTGGACCCATCGTTGCCGCCGCCAAACACGTAGAGCGGCCCAAACAGCCAGCCGGCAGGTTTGTGCGTCAGCTTGAATACCGTTCCACAACCCTCATTGCCAGCGAAATAACAGGATGAATTTCCGCCCAACGTAGCCGTGCCATAGAGGTTGCCCGCCCGGTCCATGGTTAGCATGGCCTCCGGCCCGTAGCCGTCGGCGCCACCCATAAACTCGTGCAGCACGGTTAACGTTTGTGCCCACGCCGTAGGCGTGGCACCCAGGCCCATCACCAAAGCGACCGCGCTCGCCACGATCCGCAGTCCCGCAACCCAATCCTTAGCGCGTGCTTGCTTAAGCTTTGCCATTGCTCTGCTCCTGAACAGGATCAACTCTTTGACTGCAACTTCCAGGTAAGATATCCGACAATGTCAGACCATGCCGATCTGACAACGGATCCTGCCTTACGGCGTGATTTCCCACACCACGCCCCAGCCGTACACGCCTCCGTTTTGGGCCGTGCCATAAAGATTTCCGCTGGCGTCGAGGGTCACTCCGCCGTAAGGAAAATAAGCGGTGCCGAAGTCGAAGTCGTGCAGGTCGGTCAGGCTCCAGACGCCGTTGGAATTCGTCAGCTTGAAGACCATGCCGGCCTGGTTGGGGCCATCGGCGTTAGCCGCGCCATACAGATTGCCCGAGGCGTCCATGGCCAGAGTCGAGACCGGGCCTCCGGCGCCGGCAAAGTCGTAGAGAACTTGGAAGGTCCACCCGCCGTTGGCAGGCGATAGCTCGAAAACCACGCCGCCGGTTTGCCCGCTTCCCCCGTCGGAGGCAGCGCCATAAAGATTGCCCGCCTGATCCATGACCAGCCCGGCATAGAGAAGGCTGCCGTCGGTTTGGTGAAACGCGTGGAGAACGGTTTGCTGCCATCCATATTGCGTGGGACTTAGCTCGTACACCACTCCATTGCCATGGCTGCCTCCAACCACAGTCGTGCCATAGAGGTTCCCGGCCTGATCCATGATCAGCCCGGATGCCGGCTCATTGCCGTCCTCGCCGCCGGAGAAGTTGTAGAGCACGGATTCGGTCCAGCCACCGTTGTAGGGAGTCAGCTTAAAGACGCTACCGGAGTCGCTGGGTCCTCCGAAGTGGGTGGTGCCATAAATATTTCCCGCCGCGTCAAACATGAGATTGCCGTAGATGGGTTGGTTACCGTCGCTGGGCGGCCCCTGGAAGGCGTGCCGTACGCTTTCGCTCCAGGGAGTAAACGGCGACGGCGGCGTGGTTGCCGGAGGCCGCAGCCGGAAGACCACGCCGCACCCTCCCCCTCGGCAGTATTCCCCGTTGAAATATCCGCCACCGATGGTGGTGCCATACAGCGTGCCATCGGGGCCGAAGATGACCGGCGCCCAGGGAGCGCTTCCGTCGTAGGTGCCCTGAAAATTATAGATAGGATTAAAAATGTAGTTGGCGCCGTAGCGAGTGAGCTTGAACACCGTACCCGCACCGGCTCTCCCGCCCAGCAGCGCGGTGCCGTAGAGATTTCCTCCACGGTCGAGCGTCAAGGTCGCTTCCGGATAACCTCCATCGGTGCCGTCGGCAAAGTTGTGCAGCACCCGGTAGGTCTGCGCCCGGGCCGCTGGGACGAAAACCGTGAATGCGATCAGAAACAGGAGTGCGCCCGGTATTGCTCGCGGCACGAAACGAAAATCTTGAATCCTCGGTCGGTCCACGCTTGTCATAGCAGTCCTCCTTAATTCAATGGCCCGCATGGTGTAGCGGTTCGTTTTGAGCCTGACAATGTGATAGTCAGACAATGTGATAGTCGCTTGCAACTTGCACTGGCTTTACGGCGTGATCTCCCACACCACGCCGTCACCGTACACTCCGCCGCCGGAGGCGGTGCCGAACAGGTTGCCGTTGGCATCGAGGGTCACGCCGCCGTAGGGGAAGAAGGCCGTGCCGAAATCGAAGTCGTGCAGGTCGGTCAGGCCCCAGACGCCGTTCGACTGGCTCAGCTTGAAAACCATGCCGGCTCCGTTAGCGCCATCGTCATAGGCTGCGCCGTACAGATTTCCCGCGGCGTCGATGGTCAGGTTCTGATGAGGACCTCCGGCGCCCCCGCCGGAGAGGCGGTAGATAATCGCGAACGTCCATCCCTGGCTGCCCGACGACAGTTCGAAAATCGTACCTCCGCCGGTGCCGCTGTCCGAGGCGGCTCCGTAAAGATTGCCGGCCGCATCGCTAACCAGGCCGGCGTAGATCAGGATCCCATCGTCGCCATGAAACGCGTGCAAAATGGTTTCCTGCCATCCATACTGCGTGGGACTTAACTCGTAAACCACTCCATTGTCCCCGGCTCCCCCGGTGACGGTTGTGCCATAGAGATTCCCGGCCTGATCCATGACCACGCCTGCCTGGGGCTGCTGGCCACTGTAGCCAACGGCAAAGTTGTAGAGAATGGATTCCGTCCAGCCGCCGTTGGACGGGGTCAACTTATAGACGGTGCCGAAGCTGCCGCTGCCTCCATACGAGGTGGTGCCGTAAAGATTCCCGGCTGCGTCGAACATTAGGTTGCCAAACAGAGGCTGGTCGCCGTCGTTGGGCGACCCCTGGAAGGCGTGCACCACGCTTTCGCTCCAGGGAGTAAATGGCGACGGAGGCGTAGTTGCCGGAGGCTGCAGGCGGAAGACCACGCCGCACCCGCTGGGTTCGCAATAAGTCCCGCCGGAAAGGGTGGTGCCATAAAGTCTGCCGTCGGGGCCGAAAGTTACCGGCGCCCAAGGGCCATTTCCGTCGTAGGTGCCCTGAAAATTGTAGATAGGATTAAAAATGTAGTTGGCGCCGTAGCGAGTCAGCTTGAACACCGTGCCTGCGTTGGCTCTGCCGCCCACGAGCGCGGTGCCGTAGAGATTCCCCCCTCGGTCGATGGTTAAGGTCGCAGCCGGAAAGGCCCCGTCGGATCCGCCCGAAAAGTTGTGCAGCACCCGATAGGTCTGGGCGTGTGCGCCCGGCGCAACCATTATTAGCACCAGCAATGCAAGCGCGGCGATGATCGTGCGGGGCGCCGAAGCTGCGTATTGAATTCTTTGCGGCTCAAGTTTTGCCATCGTTCTTCTCCTTTAAGCGCGGCCAATTCTCCGGATTAAGCGAGTCAGCCCGACTATCTGACAAAGTGAGACAGATTCCATCAGCCGGTTGACAACTGACAACTGCCTTACGGCGTGATCTTCCACACCACGCCCCAGCCATTTGCTCCGCCGTCCGACGTGGTGCCGTAGAGATTGCCGCTGGCGTCGAGGGTCACTCCCCCGTAGGGGTAGGATCCTGAGCCTGTGGAGAAGTCGTGCAGATCGGCGAGGGTCCAAACGCCGTTGGCGTTGGTCAGCTTGAAGACCATGCCGGCGCCATGTGCGCCCACGTCTTCGGTGGTGCCGTAGAGATTGCCGGCCGCGTCCAGGGTGAGGGCTGCATTGGGGCCTACTCCGCTGGCGAAGTGATAAAGCACCTGGAAGTTCCATCCACCATTACTGGGCGACAGTTCGTAGACCACGGCGCCATGGGAACCGGCCTGGGTAGCGCCATAAAGATTGCCGACGGAATCCATGACCAGCCCGCCGTAGGGGAGACCGCCATCGGCTCCGTTATCGAAACTGTGCAGAACGGTTTCTACCCAGCCATACTGCGTGAGACTCAGTTCGTATACCACGCCGTCACCGCCGGCTCCTCCGATGCTCGCGGTGCCATAGAAATTGCCGGCGTTGTCCCTCACCACGCCGGAAATCGGATTTTGACCGGGAAAACCGGGGGCAAAGCCGTTGTAGAGCACACTCTCCGCCCAAATGTCGCCGTAGGGAGTCATTGCGAAAACCACGCCGAAGTCACTGCCGCCTTGGTAGGTGGTGCCATAAAGATTTCCCGCTTGATCAAAAATCAGCTGCGGCGAGTACGGGGCCATGCCATCCGATGCCGCCTGAAAGGCGTACAGTGCGGTCTCGTGCCAGGGAGTGAACGGAGAAGGAGGGGTGGTGGGCGGAGGCGTGAGCCGAAACACCGTACCGCAGCCTCCATTAGAGCAAAAGGCTCCGCCAAAATAGCCGCCCTCGATGGTGGTGCCGTAGAGCGTGCCGTCGGCGGCAATCGTCACCGGGCCGATAGGTGCGCCTCCGTCATACTGTCCGTGAAAATTGTAGAGAGGGTTAAAAATAAAATTGGAGCCGTAGCGCGTGAGCTTGAATACCGTGCCGTAATCCGAAGTGCCGCCTTGCGGGGCGGTGCCGTAAAGATTGCCGGCGCGATCGATGGCGAGGGTAGCTTGCGGCCGCGATCCGTCCGACCCGCCGGTGAAGTTGTGCAGCACAGAATAGGTTTGCGCCTGGGCAGCTGGGATAACCGTTACTTCGATCATCAGGAACGCAAGGGCGAAGAGTTGTCTCCGCAGGCTGCGGCCAAAGAATTGAATGCGCGCTTGCTCGTGGCTTGTCATCTTAATCCTCCTGGGTTGATCAAATGCCTAGTTCCGGCCGCTCGATTTCGATATCTGACAATGTGGCAGAGCCTTAGTCTGGTCCCCCCACTCCTGTTTTACGGCGTAATCTCCCACACCACGCCCCAGCCGTACACTCCTCCGTTTTGGGTCGTGCCGTACAAATTTCCGCTGGCGTCGAGGGTCACTCCGCCGTAAGGAAAGTAAGCGGTGCCGAAATCGAAGTCGTGCAGGTCGGTCAGGCTCCAGACGCCGTTGGACTGGCTCAGCTTGAAGACCATGCCGGCATCATTGGCGCCATCGTCATAGGCCGCGCCGTAGAGATTTCCCGCGGCGTCGATGGTCAAGGTCTGATGAGGACCTCCGGCGCCGCCGCCGGACAGGCGGTAGATCATCGAGAACGTCCATCCCTGCTCACCCGGCGAAAGTTCAAAAATCGTGCCCCCGCCGCTGCCGCTGTCGGAGGCGGCTCCGTAAAAATTGCCCGCCGCATCCTTCACCAGACCGGCATAGATCAGGGCGCCATCCTCGCTGTGGAAGGCATGCAAAACGGTTTCCTGCCACCCATACTGCGTGGGACTTAACTCGTAGACGACTCCATTACCACCGCTTCCGCCGAGGACGGTTGTGCCGTAGAGATTTCCGGCCTGATCCATGGCCACGCCGGCTTCGGGTTGCTCGCCATCCTCGCCATAGGCAAAGTTGTAGAGAACGGATTCGGTCCAGCTGCCGTTGGATGGGGTCAGCTTGTAGACTGTGCCGAAGCTGCCGCTGCCTCCGTACGAGGTGGTGCCATAAAGATTGCCCGCCGCGTCAAACATGAGGTTACCGAAGAGAGGCTGCTCGCCGTCGTTGGGCGGCCCCTGGAAGGCATGCAGCACGCTTTCGCTCCAGGGAGTAAATGGAGACGGAGGCGTAGTGGCCGGAGGCCGCAGGCGGAAGACCACGCCGCACCCTCCCTGGCAGTATTCGCCGCCACTATATCCGCCCCCGATGGTGGTGCCGTACAGCGTGCCGTCGGGTCCAAAGGTAACTGGTCCCCAAGGGCCATTGCCGTCGTAAGTACCCTGAAAATTGTAGATAGGATTAAAAATGTAGTTGGAGCCGTAGCGAGTGAGCTTGAACACCGTACCCGCATTAGCTCTGCCGCCCAGCAGCGCGGTGCCATAGAGATTTCCGCCCTGATCGATGGTTAAAGTCGCATCCGGATAGCCGCCATCGGAACCGTCCGTGAAGTTGTGCAGCACCCGATAGTTCTGGGCCTGTGCGCCCGGCGCAACCATCATTAGCACCAGCAATGCAAGCGCGGCGATGATCGTGCGGGGCGCCGAAGCTGCGTATTGAATTCTTTGCTGCTCAAGTTTTGCCATCGTTCTTCTCCTTGCGCGGTCTCGGGATTACCCCTGCCGCTTTGTGTATCCGACAATGTTGGATATTACTGACAACTGACCACTGACGACTGCCTCACCAGATGGAGAAGCCGTACAGCACGCTCTCATACCACTCGCCATTCGACGGGCTGAGCTTGAAGACCGTGCCAAAGCTTCCGCTCCCGCCGAACTCGGTGGTGCCATAGAGATTGCCGGCAGTATCGAAGATCAGCGAGCCGCCCCGTGGCTCATAACCATCCGCCGGAGGGCCGGTAAATTCGTACAGAGTGGTTTCCGTCCACTGGGTAAACGGCGAGGGCGGCGTGGTTGCCGGTGGGCGCAGACGATACACCACGCCGCAACCGCCCGGGCTACAGTAACTCCCCTGCGTATTTCCACCGCCGTTGGTGGTGCCGTAAAGATTGCCGTCCGGGCCGAAGATGACTCCCGCCTCCGGCCAGCGGCCGTCCTGTCCGCCGTGGAAGATGTAAAGCGGATTGAAGATGAAATTGGAGCCGTAGCGCGTCATCTTGTAAATGGAATCGGCGGCGGTTCCGTAGATATTTTCCGCGCGATCGAGCAGCAAGTTTCCCGAGGGCATGGAGCCATCGGTGCCGTCGGTAAAGTTATGCAGCACACGATAGGTTTGCGCCTCGGCGCCAGGGCCGGCCACAACCAGCGCAACCAACGCAAGCGCGAACAGAATCGCCCGCGAAAAATATCGACTTCGCGGTTGCTTGAGGTTCGGCATGGGAGAGCTCCTTTTCCGCTGGAAATGACCGGCCTAATCGCGGCCGGATCTTAACTGTCTGACAATGTGGTAGTCGCGGACCGACTACTGACTACTGGCTACTGGGAACTAACAACTGGCTACCGCCCTACGGCGCCAGCTCGAATAACACGCCATTGCCGTCGGCGCCGCCCGCAGCCGTGCCATAAAGGTTTCCGTTGGCATCCAGCACCAACCGCCCCAGCGGCTTCTCGCCGTCATTGCCATTGGTGAAGTCGTACAGTGTGGTATAGGTCCAGCCGCTGCCCGAGCGCGTCATCTTGAAGACGTTGCCGTAGCCAAACTCGCCGTCCTCATGGGTGGCGCCATAAAGATTGCCGGCTGCATCCATGGTGAGAGCGGCCAGCGGGCCCTCTCCTCCGGGAAAGCTGTAGAGCACCTGGAAGTTCCAGCCGCCGTTGACCGGCGAGAGCTCGAACACCGTGCCGCCAAAACCCTGGCCACCGACCGTCGTCGTGCCGTAGAGATTGCCCGCACTGTCCATCACCAGCTCGCCCCAAGGCTCGGCTCCGTCGATGCCGTTATTCTGGAAGGCGTAGAGGATGTGGAAGGTATAGCCGCCGCCGCGGTAAGGGACCAGTTCATACACCACACCCCAATCGCCCGGGCCGCCTCCCGGAGTCACGCCGTAGAGATTGCCGGCAGCGTCGATAATCACGCCCGAATGCGGTTGGATGCCGTCGCCGGCCCCGCCCTGAAATTTGTGCAGGATGGTTTCGTTCCAATTGCCGCCCGAAGGCTGGAGTTCGTAAACCGTTCCTTCGTCGCCACCTATGAAGGTGGTGCTGAAGATATTTCCCGCCGGGTCAAAGGTGACATCGGCGGAGGGAGCGACACCATCGCCATTGCCGAATTGGAATTGATGCAGGGTGGTCAAGGTCCACGGGGTTTGCGGCGAAGGGGGACTGGTGAGCGGCGGGCGCAGGCGATAAACAACGCCGCAGCCTCCGATGCAGCCGCCGTCGCCACCGAAGACCGTGGTGCCGTACAACTCGCCATCGGATGCCAAGGTCACACCGGCACGCGGATTCTGTCCGTCCGTGCCGATCACAAAGTTCCACAAGGTGTTCAGCACCCAGCCGGAATGGAGCCGAGCCATCTTAAAGACCACGCCGTCCCCGCTAGTCCCGCCGTACTCAGTGGTGCCATACAGATTGCCTCCCTGGTCCATGACCAGCCCCCAGATCGGCTGCGCGCCGTCGCGGTTGCCGGTAAAGGTGTGCAGGACGGTGAAGGTTTGTGCCTGCGCCGCAGGCAAGGCCATCGTCAGCAGCAGGATTGCCATTGTTCCAGCCGGAATCCATGAGGTAAGTTTGGCGGCTCGGACCCTGGCGCGGTTGGTTGGTCGGGTTTCCATGCTTTCTCTCCTTGGCAGGCGGTGATGCGATGCCGGCTCGATGCTTGGCTTTTTTGCTCCCGGCGCGCCGGGAAGTCAAATGAATTGCACCTTACGGTCCAAGCCATTGAATCTGCGGGCTGACGGGATGCGCCTGGTTATCCTCCGGGATAGCGAAGGGCGACAGTCGCTAATTCGGGTGCGCCCCGGGAGCCGTCATAGCTATCTCCTTCGCCAAGCGAAACGGGAAGACGACGCTTTCGAAAGAACAAATTGCGATCCGGTTGCCGGGAAGCCGAGACGGGGTCATAGCATGGCTGGTCTGCAACGGGAGGCCGATGAGATGCCGGGGCCCCACCTCGATTACCGAGACACTATACGCAGAGTCCTCTCGGTAAGCAAGTGGAATATTTAGCGATTTTTGGCGGCGAAGAACGGCCGTTGGACTTCGCGGGAGAATTTACTCGCGGTGCAGGGTGGTGACCGGGTTGACCTCCATAGCTTTGCGCAGTGGAATGCAGCAGGCCACCACAGCCACCACGATCAGCAAGGCGGCAACACCTGCCAACGTCGCGGGATCGGTGGCGCTGACTCCGAACAGCAGCGCCGCCAGCGAATGCCTCACTGCGAGGGAGGCCAGAATGCCGGCCAAGGTTCCGGCCGCCACCACCAGCATTCCCTGGCCGAGCACCAGGCGCGCGATGTCCCAGGATTTGGCGCCCAGCACCAGGCGAAGGGCAATTTCGCGGGTGCGTCCGGTGACCATGTAGGTAGTGACGCCGTACACGCCCAGCGCCGCCAGCAGCAGGGCGATGACCGCGAACACGCTCAACAGAATGACCGACAAGCGGCGCGCCGCGACATTTTCATCGACCACGTCGGCCAGGCTGCGCACGTCATAGAGCGGCAGCTCGGGGTCGATGGAGCGGACGACGCGCCGCACGGCAATCAACAGCGACCCGCGATCTTCCGGCGAGCGAATGATCAGCCGGCCGCGATGGACAATCTGAAATTGCGAATAGGGAATGAAGGTTTCCACCAGCGGCTGGTCGTCGGCGCCGTCGGTGCTGATGCGATGCACCACGCCGACCACGGTCATCCAGGCCGGCTGCCCGTCGGGGCCGTTGGGCGCGTCAGTCAACAGGCGCTTGCCGATGGCGCTTTCCCCCGGCCAGTAGCGCGCGGCCAGGCTGTCGTCGATGATGCAAACCGGCAATGAGGTTTCGTTATCGCTCCACAGAAAGAAGCGGCCGCTGAGCAGTTTGACGCTCATCGCCTCCAGCGCGCCCGGGGTGACGCTGGTGAATTCCGAGGTAGGCTCCAGGCCGTGTTCAGGCTGCGGTCGGCCTTCCGCGCGGAACGAAACCTGCGCGCCGCCGATGACCTGCGGCGAAACGAATCCGGCTGCGGTGACTCCCGGTAACGCCGCCACTTTCTGCACCAGCTGCTCAGCAAATCGTCGCAGCTGCGCATCTCTCTTGTATCGCGTGGGCGGCAGGTTCACCGCGGCGGTCACCACGTTGTTGGTCTCCAGGCCCAAGTCGGCATGCAGGATGCGAACCAGGCTCTTGACCGTCAGTCCCGCGCCGATCAGCAGCACCAGCGCCATGGCCAACTCGGCGGCGGCGAGCAGAGCGCGAAGATCGATGCGCTTCATGCCGGTGCCGGGAGCGCGGCCGCTTTCCTGCAGCGCCTCGCTGGGATCACTGCGATAGGCGGCAAGCGCGGGCAACACTCCAAACACGATGCCGGTCAGCAACGACAACACGAAGGTGAAAGCCAGCACGTTGCGATCGATGGTGAAGTCTTCGATGCGCGGCATGATGGAAACCGCGTGATGCGCCAGTGCCGGGACTGCACAGTAGGCGGCAATTAAGCCGATGGCTCCGCCCAGCAGAGCCAGCAGAACGCTCTCACACAGAAGTTGTCCCGCCAGCCGGCCGGCGCCCGCGCCCAGGGCGCGGCGTACTGCCATTTCGCGGCGTCGCCCGATGGCGCGCGACGTCAGCAGATTGGCGACGTTGGCGCAGGCAATCAGCAGCACCAGTCCGACCGCACCCATCAGCAGGGTCAGCGGCCGGCTTACGTCGCCCACCAATTCCTGCAGCACCGGTCGGACGGTCACGCTTTGGCCGGCATTGCTTTCGGGATATTGTTTCTCCAGTTGCCCTGCAATCGTCAGCATCTGGGCCCGCGCCTGTTCCACCGTGACTCCGGGCTTCAGGCGGGCATAAGCGGAAACTCCCACGTGAACGCCGCGATGCGTGGGGCCGCCGATGGCATGTTCCAGCCGGCCCAGCGGGGTGAAGGCATCCATCTGGCGCCAGTACAAGGGAAAGCGGCTGGTGGGCATCACGCCTACCACAGTGTAGGACTGCCCGTCGAGCTTGAGAGTCTTGCCCACTACCTCGGGATCGCGCCCGAATTCCCGCGCCCAAAGGCCATCGCTCAACAGCGCCACCGGGTCGGCTTCCGGCTTGTCTTCCTCGGCGGTGAAGGTGTGTCCCAGGATCGGCTGCACTCCGAGCGTGGGAAACAGGCCGGCGGTGACCAGTCCGGTGGTAATACGCCGCGGATCGCCGTCGCCGGTGAGCGCGACGTTGGCCTTGCGAAAGCCTCCCATGCTCTCGAACACGGTGTTCCGCGCCTGCCAGTCGGCGAGGTTGGGCAGCGAGATCGCCATGCGCGGCACGTCGCGCGTCGACTCGGACAGAAACACCAGGCGCTCCGGCTCGGCATAAGGCAGAGGCCGCAACAGCACGGTGTTGATCACGGAAAAAATTGCGGTGTTAGCGCCGATGCCCAGGGCCAGCGTCAGGGCGGCGACAATGGTGAAAGCGGGATCTTTGCGCAGCATGCGCAGCCCGAAGCGGATGTCGTCGGCCAGATTCTGGATCCAGAGAACCTTGCGGGCGTCGCGGCAATTCTGCTTGGAGAGCTCGACATTGCCGAATTCGCGCAGCGCGGCATAGTGCGCTTCTTCCGGGCTTAATCCCTTTTCAATGTACTCCTGGGTTTTCAGCTCCAGGTGATCTTGCAGCTCTTCGTCCAGTTCCTGGTCCACGCGGCGGCGGAAGAATAACGAGCGCAGGCGTTGCGGCAAGGTATATAACCAGTGTTCCGGCGACATGCTTCTTCCTCGCGAGGACGGGCCGCGCTCAAGCCTCCTTCAGCTTGACCACGCGTGAAATGGCATTGGAAAGCCGCCCCCAGTCGTTGGCTTCCTTCTCCAGTTGCTTGCGGCCCAGGCGGGTTAGGGAATAAAACTTTGCCCGGCGATTGTTCTCGCTCTGCTTCCATTCGGCGGAGATCCAGCCCTCTTCCTGCAACTTGTGCAGCGCCGGATAAAGCGAGCCGTCGCTCACTTGCAGAATGTCGCCCGACACCTGTTTCAGGCGACGGCTGATGGCAAAGCCGTTCATTGGCTCCAGAGCCAGGATCTTTAGCAGCAGCAGGTCGAGAGTTCCCTGCACCAAATCTTGCGGTCTGCTCAAGGCGTTCTCCTCGGTAACCTCAATAACATATACGGCTCGTCCCACAGAAATCAAAGGAAATCTATCGCAGGCGCCTGAAAATCTTACAGCAGAGGTTCGGATGTGGCGGCTGCACTATTTGTCGGACCCAACCGCCGCGGCTAAGGTCAATGGCACACCGCCTTCTTCAATTCGAGGGCCGGCGCCCAGGCTAGCTGGGTATCGCTAATCCTGTAAAGCGGGCACTGCTTACCCAAGTCTTCAAGATAGGAAGTCAGAGGCCCGGTTTGGATTCTTCCTCCGTAATCATGCCAAAAAACGATTCCCCGATCACTCATCATTTTAGCCATCTTGATGGTGTCGTTTCGTACATGAGGCAGGTCGTGGGCGGCGTCGATCAATCCCAGATCAACCGAGTTTAGGTACGGTGACGGATCGAACACCATCGAATCACAGAACAGTTGGGTGTAGTTACGCAATCCCAGAGCCCGAGGAGTTGCAGCCAGGCGGCGATTGGCTACCAACTGCTTGTCGCCCGCTATTACAGCCTCTGACGCGTGCGCGTCGGGTGGCAAGTCCAAGGTCACGATTCGCGCCTCCGGACTTGCGTTGAGCATAAACACAGAGGTATTCAGTCCGTTGTAGGTCCCGAACTCGAACACGGTCGTTGGGTTTAGAGCTTTGGTCACGCGAGCCAGCATGGCCAGCTCGGTGAAACTCATGCCGCCCCCCGAATCGTAGGCGGGAAGGGTAATGGTCTGGTCGTCGCTGGGAGTAGGAGGATTGCGGCACGGCGGGCCATTTCCACTGAGTTCGTCAGACTTTCTGAGGCAGTACGAAACGTATTCCCTCAGTCCCGACGGGCGCCGAACCGCAAGACTGAGGGTCCTGAGACTACAACAAGACAAACCATAAAAAAGCTCTCTGGCTTGCACCGGGATCCTTCTGCCTTAAGTACTGACGGGGCTCCTGAAATATGATCGCCTAAAACACAGTCACTTCTAACAGGCGCCGTGGCACCGGTCAACCGAACGCTGTCAGACCTCAGTGTGATTCCAGGCGCGATGGTTTGAAAGACATTGGGCAGGCAGAGGCTTCGGCTCCGCCGCGTATAGTAGCTGCGACTAGCCTCCGCTCCGCGGGTAAGTCTCTTCCGTCACAAACGAACTACGCCGGGTGAGTGATTTCCATTTCGCTTAGGCGCAGGGCCAGGCATTTGGCGGCGCCGCCGGCCTTCAGGAACTCGGTCAACTGGACTTGCTCGACATGAAAGCCCAGCGCCTCCAGCTTCTCCCGCAGGTCATCGCTGATCTGGTTGAGCACGATCCGGTGGCCTACGTTGATCGCGTTGCAGGCAAAGCGCAGGGCGTCGGCTTCGCTCACGCGAATGCGCTTGCTCGCCGCGTAGCGACTCTCGATCTTCGCGTTGGATTCGGCGTCGAAGGCTTGCGGGAAATACATGACGTAACCGCCGAACAGCGGGCAGAAGCAGGTGTCGAGGTGATAGAAGCGGGGATCGATGAGCCGGAGCGAAATCACTTCGACCTGCCAGGTCTCGCTCAGACGGCAATGACTGGATTGCCGGGTGCGGATTCCATGTCCCGCCCACAGGCAGGAGCCGTCGATCTCAAACAGCGCATCGCCCTCGCCTTCGAACGGAGTCGAGCGCGGTATCTCGCAGACGCAGAAACCGGACTCGTCGAACCACTTGCGGAAGTGCGGCTCCTCACCCTGGCGCTCGGGATGAAGGAAGCTGCTGAGCGCCACCACGCCGCGATGCACTAAGCCGGCATTGGCGGTGAACACCATATCCGGTGAACCCGACTGCGGCTCGACCAGCTCCACCCGCGCCACCTTAGTCAACGCTTCATGCAACTGTTGCCACTGCGCCATCGCCTGCAGGCGGCAGGAGCGATGTACATTGCCTTCCATCCAGGGATTGATGACGTAGTTCACGTCGTAAAGCTCGGGAGGACACATCAGGAAGGTTGGTTGATTGATGGTGCGCCGCTGCGCGCCGGGGGAAAGAGAAATATCTCCGAGACCCATGGCTAGCTCCGCGGCCTAGTGTCCCTCAGCTGCGGGGGGCGGAGTCCAATCAATAATTTCTATGGACGCCATAGGCGAACCGCGTTTTATGAATACAGTGTGAATTTCTTAGCTCCAGGCTGCCTCCGTTTTACGGCGCGATCTTAAATACCACGCCGAGCCCGTTAGCGCCGCCCGCCGATGCCGTGCCGTAAAGATTGCCCTGCGCATCGAATACCAGGTTGCTATAGGGATAGGCGCCATCGCTGCTGTTGGTGAAGTCATGCAGCGAGGTGTAGGTCCAAGTTCCGTTGGACGGCGTCAGCTTGAACACCGCGCCGAATCCCTGTGCACCGTCGACCAGCGTGGTGCCGTAGAGATTGCCGGCGTTGTCCATCACCAGGGTGGCCACGGGCCCAACCACCATCGCGCCGTTATTGGGACCGGCGAAGCTGTACAGCGTGCTGTAGGTCCAGTTACCGTTGGACGGAGTCAGCTCGAAGACCGTGCCGCCGCTGCCGCTGCCCGAGGCGCTGGTAGCGCCATACAGATTGCCCGCCGGATCGAAGATCACGCCCGCCTTGGGATAGCCGCCATCGCTGCCGTTCGTAAACTTGTAGAGGCTAGTCAGAATCCATTCCGAGCCCTGCTGCACCAGCTCGTAAACCGATCCATAATTGTTGCCGCCGGAGAAGGTCGAACCGTAAAGGTTGCCGGTATTGCTCAACGTGATGCCGCTGCCGGGATAGCCATAGGGATGGGATAGCACGCTCTCCTGCCAGTTACCCGAGTTCAACTGATAGACCGTGCCTCCATGATTCAATCCGCCCAGGATGGTGACACCCAGAAGATTGCCGGCGCTGTCGAACACCACCGCGCCCACCGGGCCGGAACCATTCTCGCCGCTGAAACGGAACAGCACGTTCTCGTTCCAGGCGCACTGCGAGCTTCGGCAAGTGGTAGGCGGCGGCTGCAGGTTGAACACCGTACCGCAGCCTTGAGCATTACCGTCGCAAGTTCCTCCGCCCAGGAAAGTGGTGCTGAATAGGCTGCCATTAGGGCCGATGACCACATTCGCCGCCTGCGGATTCGCTCCGTCATTGCCGCCCGCGAAGGCGTACAGCGGTGTGAATACCCAGTTCGCGTTGTGGTTGGTCAGTCGGAAGACGGTGCCGCATCCGGCAGTACTGCAATTGCCGCCTACGTTCCCGCCATAGTTCGCGGTGCCATAGAGATTGCCCGCGCGGTCCATGGTCAGGCCGGCCATGGGCGTCGATCCGTCGGCTCCGCCGGTAAAGTTGTAGATCACGCTGAAGGTCTGCGCTTGCGCGCCGATCACAGTCAGCGCGCAGACCATCGCGATCGCCAGCAGCTTGGCCCAGCCCAGGGTTCGGGGTGGGGACGACCCCGGGCCGGCGGTCGCCGCACGCGACCGGAGGCTGCAAATCCAGTTACGGCATCGGAGTGGGAGCGTCATACGGATTCTCCTTTGAAAATGGCCAGCTTGATGTAGAACTTTCTATCTAACCACACCGGATAGACAGTTATGGGCTCAGCTCGCGGTAACCGAGCCGTCCCATAGGATACACCTTCCGCGCCTTACGCGGCGGGTTCCGCGTCCGGGCCACGCCGTGCCGGACCCGCCATTTCAACTCCACATTGTGTTACATGCTGCTGTCACGAATCCCAGCTCCTACCTCTGCTTCACGGCGTGATTTCAAACACCACCCCGCAGCCGTCCGGACTGCATCCTGAGCCGCGCTGCGTAGCGGTGCCATACAGCTTGCCGTTGGCTTCGAGCAGCACGTTGCCGTAGGGATGCGCTCCGTCGCTGCCGCCGGTAAAGTCGTGCAGCGAGCTATAACTCCAGCCGCTCTTACCCGGTGTCAGCTTGAACACCGAGCCGTGCTGATAGGTGCCGGCGGCGGTCGTGGTGCCGTAAAGATTGCCCGCGGAATCCACCGTCAGACTGGCGCGCGGCCCCTGCAGTCCGGAAAAGCTGAAGAGCGTGCTAGCCGTCCATCCGCCGTTCGACGGGGTCAGGCGAAACACGGTGCCGCCACCGCCCGCGCCGCTCTCCAGCGCGGTGCCGTAGAGGTTTCCCGATCGATCGAAGATCAGTCCGCCAATGGGGGACACGCCGTCGCCGCCGATCTGAAAGCTGTGCAACGTCCTCTTGGACCAGCCCGATCCCGTCTGCGCTAACTGGAAGACGGTACCCCAGGTGTGAGCGCCGCCGTACACTGTGGTGCCGTAAAGATTGCCGGCGGAATCGAGAATCACGCCGGCGCTGGGATTGGCTCCGTCGCCGGTTCCGCTAAAGGTGTAGAGAATGCTCTCGGCCCAACCGCCGCGGGATAGCCCTAGCTTGTAGACGGTGCCGCAGCCGTAGGGCGGCAAACATCCCAGCGACGAGCCGCCGTTATAGGTAGTGCCGTAGAGATCGCCGCTGCGGTCGAAGACCAGTCTGCCTTTGGGGACCGATCCGTCGTCGCCTCCGCGAAAGCGATAGAGGATGGCTTCGCTCCAGGCGCAGCCGCTGCCGGCACAATGGGCGGGTGGAGGCCGCAACTGGAAAACCGTGCCGCAGCCGCCAAAGCAAGTGCGTCCGTTCAGGCCGCCCGCTGTTGTGGTGCCGTAAAGGCTGCCGTCGGGACCAAAGACGACTCCGGCGTAGGGCACCGCTCCGTCGTGACTGCCCTGGAAGTTGTACAGCGTGCTGGCAGTCCATCCGGCGTTGCTGCGGGTGAGCTTGAATACGGTCCCGAAGGTTCTGACGCCGTCGCCCCCGGTGGTGCCGTAAAGGTTTCCTTCTGCATCGACGGTCAGCCCGGCAGTGGAATATTCTCCGTCCATGCCGCCCGCGAACGCGTGTACCACATTGAAGGATTGCCGGGTTTCATGCACCGGCGGGGTCAGGGCGAACACCATCGCCGACGACAGCACGGCGGTAGCCGTGCGCCGGCTGAGGCCCAGCATCCAAGTTCGCCGTTCTCCTGCTGCCATGCTTTTCCTTGCGCTCACTCCAAATCGTCGGACCCGGACTGACTCCTACATTGTGGGAGCAGTCAACCTGCCGCCGGACCCGCCTCGCCCTACGGCGTGATTTCCCACACCACCCCGCCACTGATCCCACCGATGTCGGTCGTGCCATACAGATTGCCTTGGCTATCGATAGCGACGCTGCCGCTGGGGAAGGCGCCATCGCTGCCGCCGGTGAAGTCATGCAAGTCGGTATAAATCCACCCACCATTGGAGGGCGTGAGCTTAAACACGGTGCCCTCCTGATAAAGGCCATCGGCCTCGCTGGTGCCGTAGAGATTTCCTGCAGCATCCCTAGTCAGGCTGCCGGCCGGCCCGGCATATCCGGTGAAGGTGTGCAGCAGATTGTAGGTCCAACTACCATCGCCCGGTTGCAGCTCAAACGCGGTTCCACCAACGATGGTGGTGCCATAGAGATTTCCCTGCTGATCGAGAACCACTCCGCCGAAGGGATACCCGGGTTCACCGGAGAAGCTGGACAGCGTGGTCTCTCGCCAACCGGCTCCCGAAAGGGTGAGTTCGTAGACGGTTCCAGTAGAGTTAGCTCCCCCCTCAAACGCTGTGCCATATAGATTGCCGGCGTTGTCGAAGATGACGCCGCTGTAAGGCTCATAGCCGTCATTCCCGCCGGTAAAGCTGTAGATTGGGCTTTCGGTCCAACCGCCATTGGAGTGAGCGAGCCGGAAGACCACACCGCAGGATCCTCCGCCACAGCTCTGCAAACCGCCGGCCGTCGTGGTGCCGTAGATATTGCCGGCCGGATCGAAGGCCAGGTCGCCATAGCCCGGAGAGCTGCCGTCGGCGTGGCCAGTGAAGCTGTAGAGCACGGTCGCTGTCCACGGGCAAAACGACGAGCGGCATGTGGATAGAGGAGGCCGGAGATTAAAGACGGTTCCGGACCCGTATTGGCCGGCGGCAGAGTTGGTGCCGTAGAGGCTGCCATCGGGGCCGAAGACCACGCCGGCCAGCGGATAGGCTCCATCTTGCCAGGGCGCTCCCGGAAACTCATACACCGGATACACCACCCAACCCGATCCCAAGTGCGCCAGCTTGTACACGGCGCCTGCTGAGCCGGTTCCACCGTACTCAGTGGTGCCGTAGAGATTGCCTGCGCGATCCAAGGTCACGCCGGCGCTGGGCAGATCGCCGTCCGCGCCGCCGGTGAAGCTGTGCAGCACGGTGAACGTCTGCGCCTGAACTTGCGTGGCCGCCAGAATCATCAGCACGGCGACCGCGAGGGCGGCAATGGTCGCCCACAAATCGATTCTGCCGTGCCGGGTCCGAGATTGCTCTATGTGCAGCATGGCGATTCTCCTTTCCGTGACGAAGCTGGCCGTTTGATTTGGCCGACAAAGCCAAGTCCTACTCTGTGGTACACAAGAGGAGCGCCAAAATTCCGGTTAGAATCCCGGCGCTCCCTGTGGGGACGAACTTCAGTTGGGCGTGATCTCGAAGATCACCCCGGCAAAATCGCTCCCGCCTTCCGAGGTGGTGCCGTACAGATTTCCCTGGCGATCGAAAATCACGCCGGCGTAGGGAAGGTAGCCGTCGCTGTAATCGAAGATGTGCAGGGTGTTGTAGTTCCAGCCGCCGTTATATGGCGACAGTTCGAAGACCAGGCCGTTGCCGCCGCTAGAGCTGGAAGTGGCGTACAGGTTGCCTTCGGCATCGAGGAGGGGCGCGTCGGTCGGGCCTCCGTTACTCGCCGGAAAACTGTACAGCAGGGTGAACGTCCAGCTGCCATTGGCAGGAGTTAATTCGTAAACCGTGCCCGCCTGATACAGGCCGCCTTCCATCGTTGTGCCGTAGAGATTGCCCTGCGCGTCCAGAACGACGCCGCCGACCGCCCCAAAACCGTCATTCGGGTTTTGCCGGAAATGATGCAGAATGTTCTCGGTCCAGCCGGATGGCGAGGGCGACAGTTCATAGACTATGCCGCCGCCGCCGCTGGAATCGGCACAGGTACCATAAAGATTTCCCGCACTGTCGAAGACCACACTGCTAGTGGGTCCGGTGCCATCGCCGTTTCCGCTGAAAGCGTAGAGGACATTCTCTGTCCATCCCCCATTGTGGGGCACCAGTTCAAAAACGACTCCCTGCCTGCCCAAGCCGCCTCCGGAAGCGGTGCCGTACAAATTGCCGGCGGCATCGAAGGTCAGCCGCTCCATGTAGGGAGACTCTCCATCGGAACCTCCGGTGAAGCGGTAAAGCACGGTTTCGCTCCACGAACAAAACACAGCCCGGCAGGCCGTGGCCGGGGGACGGAGCCGGAACACGGTGCCGCAGCCCCCGAAGCAATTGGGGAGACCGCCGGCGTTAGTTGTGCCATAGAGGCTGCCGTCGGGACCGATCGTAATTCCGCCCAGCGGATAGGCTCCGTCTTCCCCTCCGTGGAAGGTATACAGGGTGCTCATGAGCCATCCCGCTCCCTGGTGCGTCAGCTTGAACACCACGCCGTACCCTGCGCTGCCTCCCAGTTGGGTGGTGCCATAGAAATTGCCGGCCGCATCCAGGGTGAGAGGAGCCCAAGGGTCCCCTCCATCCCCGTATCCGGTGAAGTTATGCAGGATTGTGTAGGTCTGCGCCTGCACTTGCGTGGCGGCGACAAGTACGGCGACGGCCATTGCCGCGATCGTCATCCACCTATCCAGTCGCCCGTGTCTACTCCCGAACTGCTTTGAGTGCATCATCGCGAATCTCCTTGAACCCAGGCCTCATGCGTTCTGCGGTTTCAGTTTGTCACACATTGTGGTACACGAGGGGAACGCCGAAATCCCAAACTGGAGATCCCGGCGCTCCCTGTGGGGACGAACCTTAGTTGGGCGTAATCTCAAAGATCACGCCTTGCCCATGACTGCCACCGGCCACCGTGGTGCCGTAGACATTTCCGTTGCTGTCACGGATTACGTTGCCGGCGGGGATATTTCCATCATTGCCGCCGCTGAAGGTATAGAGGGCGGAGGCGTTCCATCCGCCGTTCGATTGGGTCAGCTTGTAAACCCCGCCCGCCTGGATGTTGCCGTCCAGGGTGGAGTAGGCGGAGGTGAGGTAGACGTTGCCTGTCGCGTCCAGCATCGGGGTGTCGAAAGGTCCGTCATATCCCGAGAAATTTTGCAGGACAGCGAAGGTCCAGCCAGCGCCGGAAGGGGTCAGTTCGTAGGCCGTGCCCTGGCCCGGTGCCCCGCCGTGTATCGCGGTGCCAAACAGGTTGCCATGCTGGTCCACGGCCACCCCGCCGATGGGTTGGGCGCCGTCGTTTCCACCGGTGAAGGTATAAAGCGTCTTCTCGGTCCAGCCCGCACCTGACGGTGACAATTCGTAGACCGTGCCGGCGTTTTCGGCGCCGCCGGCATAGGCGGTACCGTAGAGGTTACCCGCGCTGTCGAAGCTCACGGTGCTATAAGGCAGCGCGCCGTCGGCTCCGCCGGCGAAGTTCCACAGCACGCTCTCCGTCCAGCTTCCGTTGGCGGGCGTTAGCTTAAAGACGGTACCGTCCCCGTAGGCGCCATACGAGGAGGCCGCGCCGTACAGATTGCCGGCCTGGTCGAAGGTCAGGTTTCCGTAGGCGGGATAACCGCCTCCGTCGTAATCGAAGTTATAAATGGTGGTTATTGACCATGGACAAGATACTGCCCGGCAGACTGAGGCCTGAGGCCTGAGCCTGTACACGGTACCGCAGCCGTGCGGTGCGCATCCCGTTCCTCCGATCTGGGTCATCCCGTAAAGACTGCCGTCGGCGCCCACAATTACGCCGCCAGCCGGAGCGCCCCCGTCAGCACCACCCTGAAACGCGTAGAGCGTAGCTAAAATCCAGCCGGATCCGGCACGCTTCAGTTGGAAGACCGTGCCCCTGGAGCCGGCGCCAGAAGTAGTGGTGCCGTAGAAATTTCCTGACCGATCCATGGTTAAGCCAGCATAGGGAGCTCCTCCGTCTCCCGCCCCAGTAAAGTTGTGAATAACCGTGAAGGTTTGCGCCTGCGCCATTCCGGCCGCTGCGATGGCCAGCAGGACCAGGAGCGCCGACGATACCGCGATCCTGGTCACTGCTGGGACTAACCCGAACCGCGGGTCCTGCTGTGTTCTCAAACCTGACATTTATCTTTCTCCTTGCACAGGTTTCGGAACCTGCGTACTTTCTGTTGCCGGTTTGCTCTGGGCTGCGACCGCGAACGGGCGCTGTGTGTACCCTATTTCCTCCAGCGGCCCCGGCAAGTCAAATGAATTGAACATTACGGTCTAAGCTGTTACAGGGGAAAGAAATAGACGTTTGTCGAACACAGTCTGTTGACAAACCTGTGATAACATTCGGGACACTTCGGTGAGCCGCGCGCTCCAAACCGCCAGCCAATCGGTTCGCTTCGGACCCTACGAGGTGAATCTCGAGTCAGGAGATCTGCGCAAATTTGGCTACCGGGTCAAGCTCCAGCCCAAGTCGTTTCTGGTGTTGCGAAGTTTGCTGGAGGTGCCGGGCGAACTGGTCACCCGCGAGGATCTGAAGGCGCAGCTCTGGGCCGAAAACACCTTTGTGGAATTCGAGTCCAGCCTGAACGTTGCCGTGCGGCGCCTGCGCGAGGCCCTCAGCGACGAGGCGCAAAAGCCGGTCTACATCGAGACCGTTCCAAGGCACGGCTACCGTTTTATCGGGATTCTGGAACAGCCGGCCGCCTCGGCGCTTACTCCACGCCTCCTGGCCCACGAGATGTCCTCGCTGCCCATGGCTTCCGGCGAGCCGGGCGCGCTCGATTCGCTTACCCGTTTTCCGGTGCCCGCCCAGGCTCATCCGAGAAATATCTGGAGGCTGCTGTTGCCGGCGCTGGCCCTGTTGCTGGTGATGGCCTTTGGCATTTTCTCCTGGAAGCGTGGGGTCATTCTGCACGCGCAACCCATTGCCTCCTCCATCGCCGTGTTGCCCTTTGCCGACATGAGTCCGGAAAAGAATCAGGAGTACTTCTCTGATGGACTGGCCGAGGAGCTGCTCAACCACCTGGCCCGGACTCCCGGACTGCGCGTGGCGGCGCGCACCTCGTCGTTCCAGTTCCGCGATAAGACCTCAGACCTGCCCGCGATCGGGAAACAGTTGGACGTAGGCACGGTGCTGGAGGGCAGCGTTCGCAAGGAAGGCAACCGGGTCCGGATCTCGGCCGAGCTCATCAAGGTGGAAGACGGTTTTCAGCTCTGGTCGGGCACCTACGACCGCGACTTGAACGATGTCTTCGCGGTGCAGGATGAAATTGCCCGCTCCATTACCAGCGAGCTGAAAGTCCGCCTGCTGAATTCCAAGTCCGCTGCTGTCCCACAACGTGGGACAAGCTCGGAAGCCTACAACGCCTATCTTCAAGGCCGCTACTTCTACGAACGTCGCACCCAGGATGACCTGGGCAAGGCGTTCCAGTATTTCGAGCAGGCGGTGAAGCTGGATCCGCAATATGCCCGGGCCTGGTCGGCGCTGGCCTGGGTGCTGATTGCCCGGACTGAGGCGGCCTATGGTCCGTCGTTCGAGGAAGGCTATCGTATGGCGCGGGCTGCCGCCGAGCGGGCCATGGAACTCGATCCCACATTGGCGGAGGCCCATGCCGCCATTGGCCGCATCAAGCGCACCTACGACTGGGATTGGGCCGGCGCGGATGCATCGTTTCAGAAGGCGCTGGTGTTGGAGCCGCAGAATTCCACCGTGCTGCTGGGGGCCTCCAGTTTGGCCGCCAGCCTGGGGCGCTTCGACGAGGCGGTTGCCCTCAATCGCCGCGCGGTCGAAGTCGACCCCCTCAGCGTGGTAGCTCATATTTCCATGGGAGTTCATGCCTACTACGCCAACCAGCTGGATCTGGCCACCGACGCCTATCAGAAAGCGCTGGCCATCAGTCCCGACGATCCCGAGGCGCACTACTTATTGGGATTGGTTTACCTGGCGCGCTCCAAGCCGCAGCGGGCGCTGGCCGAGTTTGAAAGCGATCAGCGGGGCAGCGAAAAATCGGTAGGCGAAGCGCTGGCCTACGCCGCCATGGGGAAAAAGCCGGAAGGCGATGCCGCCTTGAATCAGCTCATTGCCAACTACCAGGTGCAGGCCGCCTATCAGATTGCCGAGGTGTACGCCTTTCGCGGCGAAGTGGATCAGGCCTTCCAGTGGCTGGAACTGGCGCGCGCGCATCGCGACGCGGGACTGCCCGCCATCAAGGGCGATCCGCTGCTGAAGAATCTGTATCACGATCCGCGCTTCGCGGAATTTCTACGCAGTATGAATTTGCCGGCCTGAACTTCGCCTCGCCGGCCAATTTGAACATTGCTGTGAGGCCTAAACTCCTTTACGCTATCGCCTAGGGGCGACTGTTTGGCCAAATCCGTGGATTCTCTCCATGCACCTGAATTTCAACGCTCTGCCTAACCTGATCGCGCTGGCGATTCTGGTAGCGGTGTTCGCAGCCATCTCGCGCCAGCATATCAGCGAGCGGGTGCAGCTTTGGCTGGTGGGCTGGGCCCTGGTTCTGCTGCGCGCTATGGTGCAGTTTGCTCATTTCGGCTCTCCGGTCCTGGGCCAGATTTGTCTCTCCATCGCGCTCAATAGTCTGGTGCTGGCCAGCATCGCCTTCCTGGTTTCGGTGGCGCCCCAAGCTACCAGTTTGCGCCGCCAACTTATCCTTTCCACCGTGCTGGGTGTCCCCGCGCTGGTTTATACCAACGCGATGATCTGGGGCATCAGCGCACATGGCTTTTACTACGGACTGGTGGCGGTGGCGTTGTCTTCAGAGTTGCTGGTGATCTGGCGCTGGTACCGGCGGATCACCCCCTATGTGATCTGTATCTCGACTGCCGCCGTACTCCTCTTGGGTTTTCTGGCTTGGGGCATTGCCAGCGGGAACGAGGACTATGGGATGCACGTGATCCTGGCCGCCCTCAATTTCTTCGCCGCCGGCTTGTTCTGGTACCGTTTCCGCCGCCCCTCGGCCGGAGTTCTGACCACCGTCTTTGGCTTTTTCGCCTGGGGGGTCAGCTTTCCTGCCGGACTCTTGCTGCAACACTTCGTGCCCTCCATCCATGTCGAGGCTGAAGTCTGGAATATTCCCAAGTACCTAGTCGCAGTGGGCATGATCGTGACTCTGCTGGAAGATGAGATCCGGCAGAGTTCGCATCTGGCTTATCATGACGCCCTGACCGGGTTGCCCAACCGCAGGCTGTTGCAAGACCGGCTGGAGCAGGCTTTGGCTCATGCCGACCGGGTTGGCCACAAAGTCGCGGTGCTGTTGCTCGATCTCGACAACTTCAAGCACGTGAATGACAATTTTGGCCACCGGGTAGGCGATGCGGCCTTGCAGCAGGTGGTCACCCGGCTGGCCACTCGCATGCGCGCTTCCGACACGTTGGCCCGGACCGGGGGCGACGAATTCACCATCATCAGCGAGATGGCGGCACCCCAGGGAGCCGAAACTCTGGTAGCCGCCCTGGAGTCGGCGCTCATTCTTCCCTTGAAGGTGGAAGGCCGCCTGGTGCGAACCGGTATCAGCATCGGCTACGCTTTGTATCCCGACGACGCCGCCGATGCGGAGAGCCTGTGCGCCGCTGCCGACAACGCCATGTACGAATCGAAGCGTGCCAGCCGCTCTCTGCGAGCCGCCGGTGGGGTAGCCAACTAGGTCACCGTCCCCGTAAATCGCCGCCCGCCAGGTTCGTATCAGGGGCGCGGTATTCTGCTCGGCTTCCGGTTAAGGAACAAGGCTCTTTTTAACCATGATTAAGATTGACAGCCGAGAGGCCAGGAATACAATTCCCTGTACTTTCTGGCCATGACTTTAGGCAGCTCCTGCTGCCGGGTTTACGCGAGCTCCCCAAAGCGACTCGAAAGCCGGCCCTTAGTATTGCCCGTTGGACCGCATTCTTTCCTCGCTTCCCGGTCCAAGGTGATTCGTCCACGAAATGTTGCAAAGAGGTATCTATGCTCAGGCAGCATCTGTCCGTCGTTGCTATTTTCTTGGTCGGTCTTGCAGTGGGAGTCGCTCAGGGATCAAACATCGAGCGAAGTCCGCGGCGCTTCGCCTCCTTCGGCAATCAATATGTTCTCCCGGCAGCGGTTGATTTCAGCGCTCCAGTAGGCTTTCCGTCGTCTCCGGATAACTGGCTGGGAGGCACCGGCAACTGGAGCAATGGCGCCGACTGGAGTGCCGGACTGCCGGGCTCCGGCAATGACGTTTTCATCAATACCGGCAGCGACAACGTGACCTTAGATATCAGTTTCGGCATCAACTCTCTGACCCTTGGCGGTTCGACGGGCAGCTCGCAGTTGATTGCCGTTGGCAATCCCTACACGCTCACCATCGCCGGAGCGCTCACGATAAATCAGTCAGGCAATCTGTATCTGTCGAATGACAGTATGACCGTCGGTGCCACTTCCGCTAATCAAGGCACGCTTTCGGTTGAGCGCGGATCGTCGCTGCAAGTTAACGGGGACTTTAGCAATTCGGGAACCCTGAACGAGGACGTCAACAGTGTGTCCAGCAACAATGTCGTGGTAACTGGAGCCTTCACGAATTCCGGGTTGATTCAGATGGGCAACTCATTCGCCGGTCAAGGGAGCCTTACCACGGGTGCGCTAGTGAATACGGGGACTTTCGCCCTCGCAAATTCGGTGACGCTCCAGGTGAATGGTGATGCCAATAACTCTGGGAGTATCTATGCCTCCAACGGTATTTCGTTTTCCGTGACAGGGAACTTCATAAACTCGGGTTCGTTTGGAACGCCTGATAACGGCGAGAGCCCTACCACGATCTCGATTGGTGGAGCGGTAACAAATACGAGTACCGGCACGCTTTCGATGGGGGGGACGGTCACCATGGCCTCTCTCGTAAACCAGGGTCAGGCCTACATACCTTCGTCTCAAGGACTAAACGTCTGGCATGTGAGCGGGGACGTGTCGAACTCAGGGACTATTGGTCTTTCCGGTTCGATGTACGGGGAGCAGCAATTACTTGTTGGCGGCACTTTGACGAACAATATAGGGGCACAAATTGATGTCACCAACGACGAGGCAACGATATCCGCAGGTAATTTGGTTAACAACGGCACCATAAACCTCGAAGTGGGCAACACTAGCAACCTAAATGTCAGCGGGAATATCCAGAACAGCGGGAGCATTACGGCGTTGAACTGGACGACGATTCGCGCCGCAAGCTTGACCAATAGCGGATCGATTGAACTAGCACAAACGTCGGCTCTCCAAGTCAACGGCAATGTCACCAACTCTGGCGTCATTACGACGGCGGATGCCGATGGTGGCGGCAACACAGTTTCCATCACGGGTAAGTTGACCAACAACAGCGGCTCGACATTTGCCTTGAACATTAATCAGGATGTTGCGAATATCAGCTTCATCAATAACGCCGGCTCAGTGTTTCTCGCCAGTGGCACTAGCCTGAACGTAACTGGAGGTGCTCGCTCCTCAGCTAATACTCTGCCCGGATTTCTGAACACCGGGTTCGTCGACATCTCGTCCGGCGCAACCATCAGCAGTCCGCTGAGCTTTACCCAGACAAGCGGCCAGACTACCGTCGATGGCACTCTGCGAGTTTCATCGCGAGGGCTGATTGATTTTGCCGGGGGATCGGTTTATGGCAACGAAGGCACGCTACAGGGCACGGTCCTATCCAACGCCGCTATCAATATCGGCGATGCGCCTATGCTGGTCGGACAACTGGCGATCATGGGCAACTACACCCAACTCGCGAACGGCAGCCTGACCTTCGACATTGCCGGTCCCACATCCGGTCAATACGATCAGCTCAACGTCAGCGGCCATGCCCAGCTCAACGGCCTGATGACGGTAGACCTGCTGCACGGCTATGTGCCGCAAATCGGCAATACCTTCGACATCATGAACTTCGCCAGCGCGACGGGAACGTTTTCCAGCGTCGTGGGTCTGCCCATCAACGGTTCGGAACATTTTGTATTGGAATATAACCCTTCCAATTTGACTCTCGATGTCGAGTCAGGCCAAATCCTGGGGCCGACAGTCACTGGCCACGGCGCTTTCTCCGCGAACGATCCCTTCATTCCGAGCAGTCAGCAAACTGGAGATGATAAGTCTCTCACTGCTTCCAACAACAACGGCCCAGCCGGCTCGACTCCGGAACCCGGCAGCGTCGTGTTGTTCGGCTCGGGGCTGGTCGGCCTGGCAACGCTGCGGCGCTGCCGGCGGTGAGTATAATGCGGTCTGCGATCCTCAGGCTTGGCCTGGATGATCTGCGGAGAAGCGAATGAACGCAGCGGCTTCGGTCGAATCCGGACAAAACCAGAATCACACTCTCCGGCTGGTGGTGGGATGCGTCATCTGCCTGCTGATCGGGCTGGTGGTCGGACACATGATCACCTATCACTGGGCGATGGAGCACCACCGGGCAGCAGCCTTCACCACTCCCTATCAGGCGGTGTTGCTGAGCAATGGCGCGGTGTACTACGGCAAGCTCAGCGGCTACGGCAGCCGTTATCCCACATTGACGGACATCTTCTACATTGTCAGCAAGACCGACCCGAATACCAAGCAGGTGAGCAACGTTTTAGTCAAGCGGGGCAAGGAGCTGCACGGGCCGGATCGCATGTACCTCAACGCTAGCCAGATTATTTTCGTGGAACCGGTCGGCCCGGATTCCAAGGTGGCCCAGCTGATCAACGAAGCCAATCATTGACGAAAGTCTGATTAAGTCTTGTTTGGAAGGGGACGGCCTTCAGGTCGTCCGTTAAGTGCCCAAAAATCACCCGGCTTTAGCCGCTGCGGGACCTCGCTTTCACTTGATCAGAGTTTCCCTCAGGAACGGAAGCGTCCCGCTTATGCCCGCGTGGGACGATCCCCTTGATCGGAGTTGGATGCGCGCGGCGCCGGGTAGCGGGTCCAAATAAAGCTGAACTGCCGTACATGGCAGGTCCGGCAGCGATGCGGCCGCAGCAACAAGAGAGCGCGAGGCAGGTCGAACAGCCGGAAGCGCGAGGGTCGCACATCGCTGCTGCCGCACCGGGAACAGCGTCGGGTACGGAACAGGTTGACGAAAAGAGGCACCGCTGTCAGCTTACCCCGCAACTCGCCCCAGGGGGATCAATGTTCCGTGAAAGTAGCCGGCAATGGAAGACGCCGCGGCCGGGAAACGGCCTCCTACCCTGACAAAGTAAGGCATCCTACGTTGTAAGGCTCTTAGATGCCGTAGTGCAGATGTCGCAGGCCTTCCTTGTAGGTGTCGCGGGCCGCTTTGGCTTTCTTCCACGCGTCCTGCACCGTGAAGTCGGCGCGGTCCCAGCGTTCCATCGCGGTTTCGGAATGGTCGGGTGTGGCCAGGGCCTCTTCGGCGCGAATCGCGGCCACCCATTGATCCACTGCCTGTTTGTAGGCCTGCTGTAGTTGATCGAGGTTGGGCTTGTCCATAGGTGACGGATACTAGAGCACCCACCGGGAAGGGTCAACTGGCGGGCGCCAGCATTCACCAAAAATTAACCCGGCGGCTGCGCTCCCACCCGAATGCTCACCCGTCCCTAGGAGGTGGTGGGCGGCGTGTGCGCGAATGGCAACTTGGTGTAACGCTCTTTATCGACTTCGATGATCAGAGCGATGCGGTCCTCAGGATTGCGGAAGGGAAAGGGCTTGCCAGTGTACTTCATGGAGATGGGATCCATCAGCTTGAGGTCGGGGTCGGGACGGCGCTCGACGACACGGCCGCGAATCTGCACCTCGCTGTAAGGATCGTGGAAGTCGACCATGGAAATCGCCACCCGCGGATCGCGCGCCGTGTTGCGCCCCTTCAACGAAGTTTCGCCGGTGCAGATGACAATGCGATCGCCTTCGCGCCCGGCCCAGACAGGCACGCTTTGCGGTGAGCCGTCGGGCATCAGGGTGGCAAGGTGAACGAAGTTTGCGCCATCGAGGAGCTGCTTGGTTTCGTTAGAGAGCGTCATATGCGCTGGTTGGATGCAGGATCCGGCGCGAGGACAAATAAATTTTGGATGGGTAGCCCGGCCTCTTTTGGTGCCTCCTCTTCCCACACATTCGAAAGTCGCGAATGTGTGGGGCACCGAGCCGGGAGATCGTTAAAGCAGATTCCACGCGGGCTGGAGCCCACGTGGAATGACAAAAATAGGCGACGTGTGCGGCGCATCTGAAGGTGCGCCCCTTCAAAACACTTACAATCCTACTTTCGACATCCGGTTACGCCAGCAATCGGGCCGCTTCCTTGGCGAAGTAGGTTAGCGTCATGGACGCGCCGGCGCGCTGGATACATAACAGTGACTCCATCATCACGCGCTCATAGTCGATCCAGCCATTCAGGGCGGCGGCCTTGATCATGGCGTACTCGCCGCTAACCTGGTAGGCGGAAAGCGGGACATCATAGCGCAGGCGCGCTTCGTGCAACACGTCGAGATAGGGCATCGCCGGCTTCACCATGATCATGTCGGCGCCTTCTTCCAGGTCGAGCTCGATCTCGCGCATGGCTTCGCGCAGATTGGCGGGATCCATCTGGTAGGAGCGGCGATCGCCAAAGTGCGGCGCCGAATCGGCAGCTTCGCGGAACGGTCCGTAGAATCCGCTGGCAAACTTCGCGGCGTACGACAGGATGGGAATGTTCTGATAGCCGGCTTCGTCGAGCGCGGCGCGAATGGCGGCCACGCGGCCGTCCATCATGTCCGACGGCGCGATGATGTCCATGCCAGCCTTGGCTTGCGCCACCGCGGTGCGGGCCAGCAACTCCAGCGTGGGATCGTTCAGGATCTCGTACTCTTCGGCAACCGGGGTGACAAAAGCAGCCGCGATGGCCGCGCCCACCGACTGCGCTCCCGGACTGATAACGACCTTGCCCTTTGACTCCATCTCGCGAACAAACTCAAGGGCCTCACCGGTTGCCTTGGAAATCGGATTCGAGGTGTCGACCAGGCCGCAGTGGCCATGCGACATGTACTCGCACAGGCAGACATCGCCCATCAGCAACAGGCCGGGAACTTCGCGCTTGATGGCGCGCGTCGCCTTTTGCACGATGCCGTCGTCGGCCCAGGCGCCGGTCGCCACCTCGTCCTTCGACTCGGGCAAGCCGAACAGGATGACGCTGGGAATGCCCAGCGACTTCACCTCGGCGCACTCCTTCACCGCCTCGTCGATGGACAAGTTGTACACCCCGGGCATGGAGCGCACTTCCTTGCGAATGCCTTCGCCGGGGCAGACGAACAGCGGATAGACAAATCCTTCCGGGCTGAGGCGGGTTTCGCGGACGAACGAACGCATCGCTTCGGTGCGACGCAGGCGGCGGGGACGGTTGGTTGGGAATGCCATGACAGTAAAATTCTAGCACCGCGGCCGTGGCGATAAGCCGCGAAAATGGCGGGGGAAAAGAGGGACGCGATTTGTGAGGCAGGTAACTGACGGAGGCGCGGAATGGCGAACGAGGAGAACCGCAGGTCCCTCCGCTCGGACTAAAGTCCTCGGTCGGGATGACAATATTACAAGGTGATGACGGGCGCAGCTAAAGCTGCGCCCCTTCAAAGCACGCATCAGGAAAAGGTTTCAGGGAGGGCCGCACAGAAACAGGTCCTCTGGGAAGACCTTTCCCTAAGCACTACGGCATCGCCCCTGCCGAGCTGCTTTCGCGCTGCGTGACCGTCCGCAAATCGGATTCGAGATCTTCCTTGCCGAGGCCGATGCGGTTCAACAGAATCTCATAGCGCGGGTCGTCGCGAATGGGATCATAGATGGGACCGACTTTCAGATAGTAGAGCAGCGGATCGCGGGCTTCCGCGGCTTTCTCCAGCCAGTCGAACGCAGCATCAATTTCTCCCAGCCCGAGGTAGAGCATGACCGAGGTGATGGGGGCAACGTATGCCTGCTGCGCCGCTGCGTTGAGCTCGTCGAGCAGCTTCCGGGCTTGCATCTTGTCGCCCGCACCGGCGTAGCACGAACCCAGCGGCCCGAGGATCAGCGGATTGTTGCCGGAGAGCTCGCGAGCCTTCTCCAACTCGGCAATGGCCTCGGGGTACATGCGTTTCTGCTCATAATTCAGTCCCATCACGACGTGCGCCTCGACGTCGTTGGGGTCCAGCTCGAGCGCGCGCAGGCATTGCTCCAGGGAGCGATCGTACTCCCGGCGGTAGTGAAACACGCCCGCCAGATACATGTTGTTAGGCACGGAAAGCGGATCGACGGCCAGGGCGGCGCGGATCTGCTCCTCCGCTTCCACCAGCCGGCTGCTCTGCACCAGCAGCAGGTTGTACTGCACATGCGGCAGAGCCTGGCCCGGCTTCAGCTCGATCGCCCGCAGGTATTCGCGCTCCGCCTCTTTCCAGTCCCAATCGAACCACATGCGGATCATGCCCATGGAAGCGTGCGCTTCTGCCAGCGTGTCATCGGCGGCCAACGCCTGGGCAGCGGCTTGCTTCGCCTTGGGCCAGGCTTCGGTGGGAGGCTCCAGTCCCCAGGACGCAACCGCAACGTGGTAGTCGGCGATGCCGGAATACGCCGGCGCATAGTTGGGATCGAGGGTGAGGGCGCGGTTAAAGTACTCCAGCGCTTTCTGAAATCCTTCGCAGCCGCGCTTGTTCCACTGAAAGCGTCCCCGCAGATATTGATCGTAAGCCTCAAAGTTGTCGGTGTAGCGCTTGACCAGCCCGGTTCCGGCTTTCGAGCCGAGTTCGACTCGCAGCAGGTCGGCGATGGATTTGGCCATCTCCTCCTGCACCGCGAAGATGTCGGTCATCTTGCAATCGAAACGTTGCGTCCACAAACAATAACCGTCGTTGACGTTCACCAGCTGGGTGCTGACGCGCACCCGTTCGCCCAGCTTGCGCACGCTGCCCTCAACCACCGACGACACTTTGAGCTGCTCACCAATCTTGCGCACACTCTGCGCCTTGCCCTTGAACTCAAACGCCGAGGTGCGCGATACCACCTGCAGCCCGGGCAAGCGCGAGAGGGCGTGGATCAGCTCCTCGGTAAGTCCGTCGCTGAAATATTCGCTGTCGGGCTCGGGGCTGAGATTGAGGAAGGGCAAAACCGCCACCGAGGCATGCGGCCGGGGCGCGACCGCGAACCGTGGCATAGGGCCGGTCTGCAGCGATAGGGCGCGTACCGACTCGATCAGCAGATCGGTGGTTCTGGGACGCTGCTCGCGATTTTTTTGCAGCGCCTGATGGACGATGGAGTTCAGCTCCAGAGGAACATCGGGACGGCGAGCCGCCAGCGAAGGCGGATCGGTATCCATAATGGCGCGGATCAGGCTGGCTTCCGTGGGAGCGTCGAAGGGACGATCGCCGGCTAGCATTTCATACAGCATCACCGCCCAGGACCAGATGTCGGTACGCGCATCCAGCGGATCGCCGCGCAACTGCTCGGGAGACATGTAGGGCACCGTGCCCACCACGCCGCCCGGGCTGGTGAGAGAGATGTCGCGCGGAAACTTGGCCAGGCCGAAGTCCACAATCTTCACCGCCCCGTCGGGCATGAGCATGATGTTGGCGGGCTTGATGTCGCGGTGCACGATGCCCAGGCTGTGCGCTTTGGCCAGGCCCAGCAACACCTGTTCGGCAACGTTCATCGCTTCCTTCAGGGCAAACGGTCCGCGGGCCAGGCGCGATCGCAGGTCTTCGCCCGGACAGTAGGCCATGGCCAGAAACAGCTCGCCGTCTTCGGTCTCGCCGAATTCGTGGATGGTGCAGATGTTGGGATGGTCGAGCAACGAGGCAGTGCGGGCTTCGCGCTCGAACCGCAAGCGCTGCTCCCGATTGTTGGCGACCTCACGGGAGGTGAACTTGATCGCCACCGGCCGGTCGAGCTTCAGATCATGGGCCTTGTAAACCGCACCCATCGATCCGTTTCCCAACCGGGAAATCACGCGGTAATGAGAAATGACTCTGCCGATCATCCGAATGGCCTCGGAGACTGTACAGACTACCCACTTGCTGGTGGGTGCCTATTGTACCGCTTCGTCGACCACTCGGGTAAGCAGGTGGATAGTTTGGAAAGCGCTGACGCCCATGAGGGCGTGGTGCTCCTCGGTCAGGGGCAAGGCATCGAGGGCGTGATCCAGGTCGTCGCGATGCTGCGGATCGAGGCGGCCGTGCAGCAGCAGATTGCTGAAAGCCCGGCGCGGCAGGCCGATGCGGTCGGCCAGATTCTCGAAGAATTCCACATCGGGCGGGGTTCCCTCCAGCACCGCAATGAAGCCCAGCAGGGCTACCGGATGCACATGCCGGATCCAGTAGTATTGGGCGCCGGCCAGGGCTGCCGCCGAAGGCGGAGGGATGCGCTTCAGCACCTCGTTCCGCCGGAAGCCCAGGGTCTCCAGGTCGTCGAGCACCCAGTCATCGTGACCGGTTTCTTCCGGAATATGCTTCTCGAAATAAGCCAGCATGCCGGCGGCTACCGGGTCGGAGTCGAGCTTTTTCTCGCAGGCTGCGGCCGCTGCCCGCATCAGGGGTACACTGCAGCGAATGACGGAGTGGTTGCGGAAGAGGAACTCGGGATAGATTTCGCGCAACCGCGGATGGGTCCACAAAGCCTTGGCGGCAGCGTCCATGTCTCCGCGGACCAGGTGAATTTTTTCCCGCAACCGCCGGCTGTGACTTACAGGATTCATCGGGTAAATGAAATCGAGCCGGGCCGCATTCCAGACCGCGGGCTAAGGAGCCGGGTCGTGCGGCGGAAGCGGGCCCGTAGCTCTAGAACACGATCCCTACCGGATGCGTGGTGGGCGAGGCTGCCGCCGCCACTCCGCCGCAGTTCCGGGTGAAGAAGTCGCTGCTGATCTTCTGGCTAATGCTGATCAGGGCATTGACCTCGTCGGTGGACAGGCTCTCGATAGCATTCTGGTCCGCGGAACTGAATGTTGATCCGGCGACGATCAGGCCGGCGTTGGTCAAGGTAGCTAAGTTCGACATACAAACCTCCATGGGCGCTCTGCAGTTGGAGCGCGCTACAGGCCGACAGGAACTGACGGGAGCGGCAGTTTCTCTAGTTCTGGCAAGTATAGGTGTTACGAAGAAACCCGACTGACGGCCAGATGGAACTGTGGTTGGGAGACGGTTGACCCAGTCATCCTCTCAGTCGGAGTTTGCGAGTTCCGACAACCTATCACAACCGCAAAGATTGTCAAGACATAAAATGGCGAATGTCGTTAGCACATGATATGTCCGGCTGAGTTAGCACATGAAATGTCCGCTTGGCGGGCGGCGAGAGTAGGCGACCATGCCAAGCATGGAGCTGTACTCGAGGGCCGCAGTGGAACGGGCAATGAAGGTACCGGAAGTGATCTTGCGGGCGGTGGCCAAGAAGATCAGATGGTGGCAGGCGGCGGAGATCATCGGCATCAGCGACCGGCAGGTGCGGAGCGCGGGGTTCCGTATGCCTTCTCTGAGTCGGCGAACGATTCCCAATTGGGGACAGATAGATTACCTTCGTAACGGTAAGAGGCGGATTTTGTTTGCGATACCGATCATCGCACGGGGACACTATTAGGTTGGGATTGGTGTGCCCGATGGCTCCCGGACGGATGCGGAGTCACGAGATCTTTGAAAAACGGTTGCGGGTTGCCAGTTGCCGATTGTCGGCCAGAGCTACGGTTGTCGATGGGGCGTCCGCCGTCTGCTCTGCTAAGTCATTGCGGCTCAAGATTTTACGTTATACTCCTTTGAGCTCAAGATTTTGCGGCGGCTCTCCTTTGTTTTCAAGATTTTACGAGGAAAAGGGGGAGGGGGGTGGCTTGTCAGTCGCGAGCCATCGGGCCAGCGGAAGCCCAGAGAACAAGGCGCTGCCAGGGCAGCGCTCCGAGTCCCCGTTCGATCTGCCGCCAGGCTCAAGCCTGCGATTCCGGCTTGCTACTGCTTGGCTGCGGTCGCGGCATTGCCCTGCTGTTTGGCCAGCTTGACCCGAGCCGTTTCCAGGTCCTTTTGGACTTTGGCGACGTCCTCGGTATCGACTTCGGCGGGAATGGTTTTGTTCCACTCCTCCAGCGAGCGCTCCCAATTGGCGGCCGCCAGCTTCAGGCGTCCGGTCTTCATGTAGAGCTCGCCCAGGTGGTCGTGAACGGTGGGATCGTTGTTGATGCGCTCTGAGGCGCGGCGCAAATTCTCTTCCGCCAGATCGTAGTTGCCCATCTTGTAGTAAGCCCAGCCCAGGGAATCCAGATAGGCGCCGTTCTGGGGATCAAGTGCTACGGCCCGGCGAATATAGCCCAGCGCTTCATCCAGCCGGGTATCGCGATCGGCCAGCATGTAGCCCAGGTAGTTCAAGGTCTGCGCGTTCTTAGGATCGTCGGCCAGAACTTTGTGAAAGGCCTCTTCCGCCTTGTCATATTTCTTCTGGCGCTCGTAGATGGAACCGGCTACGAAGAGCGCGTAGTCCTTGTCTTCCGGCTTGGTGGAAAGCTCGATTGCCTTGTTGATGTTCTCTTCCGCGGCGGGCCACTGCTTCACCCGGCTGTACATTTGGGCCAGAGCAACGTAGACCCGTTGATCGTCGGCGGGATTGCCTTTGAGCAGCAACTTCACGTGCTCGATCGCCGGGCCGGCGTTTCCCATGTCGGCTTCCTGCGCGGCGGCGACCATCTGCAGATCGCGGTCGTTGGGGAACCTCTTGGCCGCCTCTTCAGCGACATTGGTGGCCTGCTGCCACTGCTTGTTGTCGCGATAAGTGTCGATGATCTCCTGATATCCGCGAATGGCATTTTCGTCGCCCAGGTCGAGCATTTTGTGGAAGGTATCGACCGCCAGCTGATTCTTGTTGGCTTCGCGATAGACAGTGCCCAGACGCTCGAGGAAGACGGCGCGATTGTTCTTGTCGGCGATAGAGTAGTCGTCTTCGGAGTGCTCGGTCTTCTGCAGCAGCGAGTTGAGGATCTGGATGGCGTCATCGTATTTCCCCTGAGCTTCATCGATGACGGCGATGTTGTACTGCACCTCGAGGGAATCCGGAACGATGGCCGCAGCTTTCTTCAGTGCGTCCAAAGCCTGATCGAACTTGCCGTTGCGGCGATCGATTTCGGCAATGCGCATGTAAGTCTGCGCGTCTGATGGATCGGCCTCGACGATGACCTTGTACTGTTCCAGCGCAGCGTCAGTCTGACCGTCGTTCATCAGGTTTTGCGCCAGGCCGCGAACCGCGTCCAGATTGTCGCGATCCAGTTCGGTGGACTTGCGATAGGCGTCAACCGCCTGCTTGTAGTCCTTCTGCTGCTCGTAGGTGTAGCCGAGAGCGGAATACAACTTGGCCGTGCGACCCTTGTCGGGAATTGCGCTGAGCACCTGCAAGGCGCGAGCCGAATCGCCTTCCTCGTTATAGAGATAAGCCAGCGTGGTCACCGCTTCTTCGGAGTCAGGCTGAATGGCGACCGCAGCTTTGAATTCGTTTTCCGACTTCAGCAGCTCGTTGTTGAGCCGGTACAAACGGCCGAGAAGCAAATGATCTTCGACACTCTTGGGATCGAGCTTGACGATCTGCTCGTACTGGTCGATGGCCAGCTTCAGCACTTCCTGCGACTGCGTTCCGGCTTGCATGTCGCCCAGCGAGCGCAGATAGATGCGTCCCAGCAGGCGGCGAGCTTCCAGATTGTTGCCGTCGCGCTTGAGAATGTCCTGCGCTTCCAGAACGGCGTCGCGAATGCGCCCGGTCTTCGCGTAAAGCTCGGCCAAACCGGCGTTCAGATAGTCGGAGCTGGGATCGTTGTCGATGGCGAGCCGATACTCGTCGATAGCCTTATTGGCGTAGTCGGCGCGACCATAGGTGGAGACCATCTCCTCGTACATGTGCGCCAGCATGAAGTGGTAATACGCGGCCGCCCGGTCGGGAGGTTTCTGCGCCACCGGCTGCGCCGGCTGTGCCGGCGTAGACGAACTCTTCTGGTCGTCAACGGTGTCAGGAGAAGCGGACTCCGGAGAATTCGGCGTGGAAGGAGGCGTAGCAGTGGACGGGTTTTGGGCCACGCCGGTCATCGCGCCGGCAAACAGCAATACCAGTAAAGAGACACGGATACGATTTAGGATCATTCAGGACCAGCCACTCAACAGCGATTGGATGCCGCGCCTCACACTGGAGTCTTCTCCTATTTTAGCCTCTATTCGGCGCAAAGGCATAAAAAGCATACGTAATCCTTTGTGCGATTCACGCGGGCTTCCAGAAAATCGCTATAAACCTTGGAAATAGTTGGACGTAGCAGCCAGGGGAAGGTTAAGAAATGTCAAAAAGAGGGGACCGCCTGCAGGACCCGCACCTTCCAGGAATTTTCCGCCGCGGTCAGCAAAGCGATGTAGTGGATCGTAGCGTCTTCGGAGTGGATGACTTTATCGCCATCCATAAGTTGGACTTGCAACTGAAGCGTATCTTGCAGCTCCATCGCCGATCCTTCCGGAGAATAGAAGATCGCGTCGACTTTGTGACCCTTGTCGACAAAGCGCTGGTGCAATCCTGCTTTTCGTTGTTCGGCGATGCTGGCGGTCAGCTTCTCCAGAGCGGTTCCGGCAAAGTTCGCGTCGAGAAGACTAACCTGGTTGCGATCGAGCGCATCGGCCATCGCTTGCCAGGCTGCAGCGTAGTCACGAGCCACGGCTCGCTGCGTGGTATCTTCCACTGGCCGCGGAGCGGCGTTCTGCACGTTCAAGGTGACATCGGGAGCGCTTGCCGCCAGAACCTCGTTGTTCGCAGGGAAAGCCGCGAAGCCCGCCACGACTGCCAGGGTCACACACACGTGCCAGAAAAGCTTCATTCGCCGCCTCCCCACTGGATCTCGTTGCCCACCACGACTCCGGAGGCAACCGAAATCGTTCCGTTCGACGAAGCGGGCAGCTCGGCCTGGGCGAAGCCGCGTTTAATGCGAGCGTCGACCGTGCTCTTGCCGGTCGAGTCGGTCAGGGTAAACGTAACAATGGTTCCGTCGGGAACAGAATTGCCGGCGCAATCATGAATGGGATCGGTTTGCACCAGGATTCCGTTCTGGTTGCGTTCCGCGCGCATGCGGATGTTGCAGGGATCGGAAGCAACTTCCTGCACCACGCGACGCGTGGAAGCCGAGCCAATCGAGGCGACGAACTGCGCCGCGCCTTCCTTCCTGGAAGAATCCAGCTTCGCCGAAGCGATGCCCCACTTGGTGGTTTCCACGCGGTTGACGCTTTGCCCATTGACGGTGAGTTCGAACTTCACTGGCTCGGGCTGCGTGACGAGGTTCTGGTACCGGTCGAACACGAACGCAGTACCGCTGATCACGCCCGGCGTATCCGCCGGCACGCGCGACGGCCGCGCCAGAAACGCGATCGAGCTGACATCGCCCGCAATGACGAACAAGGTCGCGCTATCTCCGTTTTCCAGCGAGATCAGGTAGCGTCCCGCGTTCTTCAAGTCGTCGCCGTTGAGCTGGATGTCTTGTCCAAGTTGCACTTTGCGCTTGATCGCCGCTCCGGGTCCGACGACATACAACGTCGTCTCACCGCTGCCTTCGGTCGGGATGCTGAATCCGGCGCCGGCGCGCACCGTCGCGGGAACTTTCAGCTCCGCGGCATGAGCGGTGAAGCTCAGGCACGCAATCGCCAGCAAACCAAGCGCAAGTCTCAGGTTCGTCATCATGGATGTTCACTGTTCGCGATCGAGCATGTATTCGTTGACCGTGACGCGATAGTTGTGCACGTTCGACGCCAGGTCATCGCGCAAATCCACGGCAAACGGCACCGGCGTTTGCGGCAGCAGAGCCTGATCCACATAGCCATCCGACACCCAGATCACTTTGCCCGCGTTGTCGTAGTAGGTTGCCAGCACGTGCGGAATGTTGACAACGGCTCCACTCTGGTTGACCAGATCGCCTTTCAGCAGATGACGCCCGCGTGCATCAGTCTCGACCCGCTGATGCATGACTCCGATCACCGGATCGGCCGACGCTGGAACCAGCATGGAATTAGGCTGCATGCGAACGCTCTTCACGGTCGCCAAGCGCACCCCGGGAAAGTCGATGCGGAACGGCGAAATCTCTTTCGGCAACAAGGTATGCGAAATCTTGTCGAAGCTGGTTTCTTCGCCCAACACGTTTCCGTCTTTGCCTGTCAGCGTCGCGCCCACCGACACGAAGCCGGGAACGGTGTCTTCGTTCTCGATCTCGCCTACGATGATGGTGCTGTTCTCGTGGGCAATGGCATTCATCGAAACGATGCGCACCCGCGGCGCCTCGACGTTCTGCGCGCCCCAATCATCGTCGGAGCCTCGCGTGATCACATCCCAGCGCAGATAGTTTTCCTGAATCACTTGCGGAGGAACTTTGGCCTCTTTTACCACTGGCCAGTCCACCTTCCAGCTGTCGCCTTCCTTCACCACCTTCAGATCGCGAGTGTCGTAGAAGGCTCCCACTGCCGTAGCGTATTCCAGGGTCGCGCGCACCAGAGCTTCGTTGTCGTTGGCGTGCAGAACTTTCGTGTCCGCCTGCTGCAAGGAGGAATACGTGCGCAGACTTCCGTCGCGGCCGGCGAGATCGCGGGCAAATGCCTGCTCATCGGTATCGCTGGACTTGGCGACGTAAGAGTAAGCGCCCTGATAGTCATGCGACCGCACATGCGCGAACAGCGACTGCACCGCGCCTTCCGGCGACTTCGCGGGCGACAATTCGTCGGGCTGGATCGTCGCCATCGCGATCAGAACAACTGTAAGAACGAGAATCACGATTGGTAGAATGCGCTTCATTACCGCGCCTCCCGCAACACCATGGGTTCGCTGGCCACCGGCGCCGGAAATGGCACCGTCTCTCCGACTCGCCGCCGTTCGGGTAGCAGCAAGACGAGGAACAGCGCAAACAGACTGCTGGCGACCGGCAGAATTCCCCACATTAACCCTTCGGTTTCGGTCGGCATGAAGCCCACGAACTCAAGCCGCTTCGCCGGAGGCACATCCTCTTTGGTCCACAACGTCACGTTTCCGTTGTCATAGGTCTCCGCTTGCCGCCAACCGGCGAAGGCCAGCAGTGGCTCGTAGAAACGGTCGCGAACGAAGATGTATTTCAGGCCATATTGATTTGCATGTTTCAGCACCGCCCGCAGCGACTCCACGCCCGCCAAACCGTAGTACTTGGAATTGTAGAGCTGGCCTGATCCGTACGCGGTCATCTCCGGCAGCAGACGCGCGGAGTTGTAGTCGCCATCGACGCTGCTGGCGTTAGCATAGGTTGAAACCTTGGCGAAGTTGCTGCCGAATCCCAACGTGATGTAACGGAACTTCGCGTGGTCATCGCGATTCAGGAACGCGATTACCTGGTCGACATTAAAGGGCGAGCTATTAATAGGATGAATCGTGATCCACGCTACCGCAGTCGCCATGGTGGTTACTGCGGCAATTGCCAGAGCCACTGCAGCTTTCATGCGGAAGCGCTGAATCAATTCAAATGCCAGCATGCCGACAAAGGGCATAGCCATAACCGTGGCCCAAAATGTGAAGCGTTCGAAGGTCAGCACCTGATAGGCGCGGCCCAACAGAATCTTGCCGGCAGGAGTTGTGCCGCCCAATCCCAGCAGCGTAGTGATGTACCAGCCGAAGAGCAGAGGACGCAGTCGCCGCACAGCCGATCCGCGCATAATGATGTAGGGAATCGCCAGGATCATCGCGCCCATCGGAATGATCCAGAAATTGACTCCGCTCATCGGGTGCAAAATGTAGTTATCGCGCGAGCCGTGCGGAATGGGCATCTGGTTGATGGGATTCTTCAGCAGGGCAACCCAGTAAGGCCACAACACGATGGCCACACCGGCGATGGCTATAGCCGCGAACACGATCGCTCGTACCAGCACTCCACCTAGCGAGGCGGGTTCATCCTCGGCTAAGTCTGTCGTATTGCGATCGAGAATGGCCAGCGCCAGCACGGGGAGGGCGAACAGGATCGCGCCGAACAGCAGCGTGACGTGATGTGCCGCGGCTGCCGCCCACGATATGGCAACACCTTTGAGCAGCGCGGTAAAACGTCCGCTGCGCAACCAAACATAAAAATAGGGCAGCGCGTTGAGCATGAGCGCGGCCGATGCCGTGGTGGGCAACTGTCCCGACTGATACACCAGCATCGCCAGCGAACCCAGAAACACCGAACCTAACGCGGCATAGCTGGCGGAAACCTCGTCAACCCACAAGCGCGCGTAGCGATACATGCCGATCGGCAACAACAGAATTGCCAGAAACTGCACGAACATGTAGGCCATCTCCAGGCCCATGATGTGCGAAAACAGGGCGATCCATTGGTGGGTCAGCGGCGGATAGGTCGTCTGGGAAAATCCGCCAAACCACTTTTCATTCCAGGGATTGAACCAATGATGCGCGTAGTGCGCCGCAAAGAAGATGTGCGTGTTGGCATCGTAGGAACCGGCCGGCAGCTGCATCAGCAGCAGCGGACCATGCACTGCCAAGGCGATCAGCAGGATGGCAGTAAGTGGGATCGCGCGCGATGGCAAAGTGGACGGCTTCGAAATCAAAGGACTGCCTCCGGCGATAGTGCTTCCAGAGGTACTTCGATTCGGAAATTCACTTTTGGGTTTGCTGCCCTTGCGGGTGTATTGTGCAGGTTTTCTAAGGTGAGATTGCCGCTGTCTCCAAAACAGCCTTCGAGCCACAAACCGCATCCCATGCGAATGGAATTTTGCTTACCAGCAACAGTTCCGGCACCTTCCCTAGTGGTCAGTGAGTAGTTCACGTGAAAATGAAATCAGTGCTTCTCATTGTCTGTTTACCATTCCTGGCCGCTGCGGCACTGGCACAGACATACGAGATCAATGGTGGTCAGCAGTCGCAGCCCGCGCCGTCCCCGTCGTCAACCCAACAGAAAAAAGGTTCAGCCTCGGCGCAGAGCAACGCATCCGGCGAAAACGGCATGGGATGGGGAAGCAGCATTGAAGTGGGACGCCTGGCGCGTGCCGCGGAAGATGCGTTGCGCCACGGCAATCCGACTGCAGCTGCCGATTACGCGGCTCGCGCCGTCAAAGCCGCACCGCAAGATAACAAGCTCTGGTTCTTGCTGGGCTATACCGCGCGGCTGGCGGGGCGCTATCAGACATCGGTCGACGCCTACCAGCATGGTCTGCAAAGCGCTCCCGGAAATGCTGATGGAATGAGTGGTCTGGCGCAGACCTACGAGAAGATGGGTCGTACTGACGATGCCAAGCGGCTATTGCAGCAGGTGATTCGCGCGAATCCGAATCGGGTCAACGACCAGCTGATCGCCGGGGAACTTTATCTCCGTACGGGCGACACCCAGGAAGGAATCAATCTGCTGCAGCGGGCTGAATCGCAACAGCCGAATGCCCACGCTGAGCTGATGCTGGCGGTTGCTTACCTGAAGCTGAAGCAACCCGATCGGGCCAAACAAATGCTGGACCAGGCGAAGAAACATGCGCCTGGCAATGTCGAGATCTTTCAAGCCGCGGCCAACTACTATCGCGAGGAGCACGACTACAAATCGGCGATCACCACGCTGATGAGCGCACCGCACATGACTCCCGCGGTGTTGGCGGATCTGGGTTACACCTACGAACTCGACGGCGACAAAGAAAAAGCGGCTGAAGCTTACACGCGGGCAGCTAATGAAAAGCCTAAGGAGATTGGCTACCAGTTAAGCGCGGCGCAGGCGCAGTTGCGCATTGGCAATCTGGAGAAAGCGCACACCTATCTCAATCGCGCCGCGGCCATTGATCCGAATCACTACCGCCTGCACGCCATTCGGGCTGCTGTGGCGAAAGAAGAAAACCGGCAAACCGACGCGATCGCCGAGTACCAGGCGGCCATCGCCGCTTTGCCGTCGGAAGGCGTGCCGGAGGGTCAGCTTTATCCCATTCAGTTGCGGCTAAACCTGGCGGAACTCTATCGCGCTAACGATGATGACCAAGCCGCTCATGCGCAGATCGCCGCTGCCGAGGCAGAGATTGACAAGCTCAATGTTCAGGGAACGGCGCGCGCCGAATTCCTGCGGGTGCGCGCTTCGTTGAAGACCTCGGACAACGATCTGAAGGGGGCCGAGGCCGATCTGCTTGAGGCCCGCAAACTCGATCCTGACAATCTCAACATCAAGCTGCAATATGCGAATTTGCTATGGAAAGAAGAACGCAAGGACGTGTCGCGGCAGGTTTACGGCGAGATTCTAAGCAACGATCCCACCAATCGCTATGCGCTGGAGGCCATGGGCTATCTGTATCGCGAAGATAACAATCCCAAGATGGCGGCCGAGTATTTCAACCGGTTGGCCAAAGATTATCCCGACGACTACGTTCCGTATCTGGCGTTAGGCGACCTGTACACCCAGACCAAAGAATTCGACCGCGCCGATACCAATTACCAGAAGGCTTACGAACTTGCACCGCAGAATCCGGTGATCATCGCCAACGCCGCCAACGCCGCTATCGAAGCGCAGCAAATCAAGCTGGCTGGCGAGTGGGTGAATCGCGCCAAGGGCAAGATGAATGATGATCCGCGGGTAATGCGCGAGCGCGAGCGCTACCTCTTTCATGAAGGCAACTACGAAGAGTCGGCCAAGCTGGGCTATCAGGTCCTGCAGCAACTGCCCAAGGATCGCAATGCGTCGGTCTATCTTGCTTACGATCTTTACAACCTGGGGCGCATGGACGACGTGCTGGCGGTTGCCGATAAGTACGATTCACTGCTACCCAAGGAGCCTAACTTCCCGCTTCTCGAAGGTCATGTCCACAAACATTCCCAGCTTCTGGACGAGTCCATTGACGACTACACGCGGGCTATCGAACGCGACCCCAAGATGGTGGAAGCGTATGTAAACCGCGGCTATGTCGAAAACGATATGCAGAACGCAGAACAGGCCAGCCAGGATTTCGACACCGCGCTCAAGTTGGCTCCGAATAATGGCATTGCTCATCTGGGATTGGCTTTCAGCGATTTGCAGCTGCGCCGCTCGAAAGACGCGCTCGTCCAAGTCGACGAGGCGGAAAAGTTGATGGGCGAATCCGGAGCGGTCCACCTGGTGCGGGCCACGGCTTATCGGCAAGAACGTCTGCTGGGCAGCGCCGAGCAGGAATATCGCGCCGCGCTGAAGTACGCGCCCAACGATCTGCAGCTTCAGCTGGCGCTGGCGGACACGTTGTACGACATGCGCCGCTACCAGCAATCCATCGACGCGTTAAATGCGGCGCTCCGCCTTTCGCCGGACGATCCCCAGATCTATGCCCGCATGGCTCACGCCTACGCTGAGCTAGGTCAGCGCGACAATACGCTGCGTTACGTGAATGCGGCCGAGCAGCAGGGCGGCAACAAGTCGGCGATTCTGCTCGACACCGGCGACGCACTGCTGACCTTGGGCGACCGGAAGGCCGCTATGGACCGCTTCGAGCGCGCGCTAGATGCGCCGGATGCCAATCGCGTCGAGGCCCGGCTGGCCATCGCGCGGCTGATGGTTAAGTACGGGCAGGATGACGATGCCAAGCAGCAGATCAGCTTGGGATTCGCCGAGAGCCGCATCGGAGAGGCGCCTCCGGTCACCGCTGAAAATCTGATTGAGGCGGCGAATCTGCTGCTGGCAATGCACGACTTCGATCTGGCCGAAAGCTACTTCCAGAAAGCGCAGCAGGCCGGAGCTTCGCCGGATGTGGTTGCCATCGGGTTGGCGAATACCTATACCGCCCAGGGAAGGACGAAGGAAGCTGACGCAGCGCTGGCCCCATTGGGCGCAGACCCGGCCGCCAATCAAAACTACGATTACCTGTTGGTGCAGAGCGAAGTTTATCGCCAGCAGCACCAGAGCTGGAAAGCGCTGATGGTGCTCGCCCAAGCCAACCAGTTGGGAGGCAACGACATTGCACAGTTGGAGGGAATGCAAGTCGCCGGCGAGGCAGGCTTGCCGGTCACCGACCATCTCAGCCTGTCAACCGACTTCACCACCGGCGGCGTCTACGACGATTACACGGTCTACGTACTCGATCAGCAAATCTTCGGCCTCAACAGCAAGAGCGCAATTCTGCCGCCGCCGCGTTCCGAACAGCAATCGCTATGGACCAGCGCCTATCGCTACCACTTCGATAACAATTTTCCGATGCTCAGTGGTTTTTTCCAGATTCGCAATGCCAATGGCGAGGAGTCGCTGCCGCAACAGGCGCTGATTATTAATCGCAACACCTTCGACTACAACTTCAACAGCGCCCTCAACCCCGTGGTGCATCTGGGGAATGCCTGGCTGGCATTCAACACCGGCCTGCAATTCACCCTGCGGCGAGACAGCTCGGCGCCGCAGTACGAGAACCAGAACCTGTTCCGGCAGTTCGTCTATGTCAACAGCAGCTCGTTCGGCAACTGGCTGTCGTTCAATGCCAGCCTCTATCACGAAGCCGGCCCATTCACAGCTACAGGGTATCCCCTGAATTCCAATGACGTCGGCAGCACGCTGCAATTTACGGTGGGACGTCCCTGGGGCAAGACTGCTCTGATCACGGGCTATACCCGCCGCGACCTGACCTACAGCCCATTGGTGCGACAGTATTTCACCACCTCGGGGTACGGCGGCCTGCAGCGCAAGTTCCTGGAACAAAAGCTGACGGCCAGCCTGCTGGCGGAATACATCCGCGCCTACCGCGTGCAAGACACGCTGTGGGCCACGGCTCACGTCCTGCGCCCCGTCGGATCGATCCAATACAACGTGAACCCCTCCTGGAGCGTGAGTGGTCAGGCCGCCTACGAAGGCGGATCATCGTTTCAGCAGTATGACAACGTGTACGGCAGTTTTTTCATCAGTTACTTAAGGCCGCTACACCGGACGATAGGCGACGATGCGGGAAGGCTCTCCGTCGAATATCCCCTGCAATTTTCGTTCGGTGTTCAGGCTGAGCAGTTTCCCAATTTCACTGGCACGGCGCAGAGCGGGACCCTGATTCGTCCCGTTTTTCGTTTGACGATTTTTTAGCCCCAGGGGGCCCATGAAGATTTGCTTGGTCACGGCCTTTCCACCCAGTCGCCGGGGCCTGAACGAATACGGTTTTCATATTGCTCGAGAGCTGCGGCGCGATCCACTCTTGAGCCTTACGATCCTGGCGGACGAATTGGAAGGGCCGGCGGACGAGTTGCCGGACTACGATGTGATCCGCTGCTGGCGCTTTGACTCGTTGGCGAATCCTGCCCGTCTGGTGAAGGTGCTGCGCGACCTTAAGCCCGACGTCGTCTGGTTCAACCTGCTGTTCTCCACCTTTGGCAATCGCCCCGTTCCTGCCTTCTTCGGCTTGATGCAGCCCGTGCTCTCGCGCTTGAACGGACGCTATACCCACGTCACCTTGCATCATCTGATGGACAACATCAACCTGGCCGATTCCGGAGTGCGTTTTCCGCGGATCTATCAATTCGCCGGTTCGGCTGCGACCCGCATGCTGCTGATGGCGAATTCGATTTCCGTGCTGTTGCCGGCCTATCGCCGCACTCTCATCGACAAATATCGCGGCGCCAACGTGCACTTTCGGGCTCACGGGATTCTGGGTGGGCGGCCTGAGGCGCCGGATTTCAGCCTGCGCGGAAATCCCGAGCATCACATTCTCGCGTTCGGAAAATGGGGAACGTACAAGCGTCTGGAGTTGCTGCTTGAGGCCTTCGAGATGCTCGCGTCCGTATCGCCCAACGTCCGTCTCATCGTGGCCGGCGCCAATCATCCTCTTGCCCCGGGATACGTCGAGTCCGTCGCCCACGACAACCGGGATAACGAACTCCTCCAATTCACCGGATATGTGGCGGAAGACGACATTCCCAAGCTTTTCCGCAAAGCCAGCGTGCTGGTGCTTCCCTACTCTTCGGCCACAGGAGCCAGCGGAGTAGCCCACCTTGCGTGCGAATTTGGCGTCCCAATCATATCGGCGGGCATCGAGGACTTTCGCGAAATGGCTCAGGACGAAGATCTGGCAGTCGAGTTCTATGAAACCGGAAGCGCAGCCAGTCTGGCGACCCGGATGAGAGAGCTGCTGGGCAATCCGGAACACATGCGCGAAATGGCCGAGCAAAATTTTTCCGCCGCTTTGCGTATGACCATGCCACAAATTATTCGGCAATACTTACGATCGTTCGATCTGCAGCAGCGCACTCGCGCTCTTGAGCCTATCTCCCGCTTTCGCCGGATTCCCGCCTGGGTTCCTTCGCGCTCGGCCATCTTTCGAGCCGCTGCGCCGAGGTGGCAATCATGGACGTAAAAGCGATTCTGCTGGTGGGAGGCGCCGGAACCGACGCGTTAGGAGGCAGTCCTGCGGAAACTGTGGCCGGCATTCCCATCGCCTATCTGGACGTGCTGGGTCTGCCCGTGCTGCAACACTTGCTGCATCGGCTGCGGCGATTTGGGGTGTTGGGAGTAACCCTAGTGAGCGGCGGTTCCACCGAGGCTGATCCGCTGGTGAAACGTGCCTTGGCGCGGTCCGGGCTGCCGCGTGTCCAAGCCCCCGGTGACCAGCTTTGGCAGGCCGCCGAAGACGTATTCCACAAGTATGCGGAGGATGGCGCGGAGCTGGTGTTGGCGCTCCGCATCGGTCCTTACACTGACGTGGACTACGACGAGTTGATTCAGCATCACCTGGACCATCGCTGCCCGGTGACCATGGCGGTGGATTCCGAGGGCGCAACCCTGGACCTGTTTGTGCTGAGCGCCTGCAGCCGCAAGGATGCGGTGACGCTGTTTCGCAGCCGCATGCAGCAACTGCGCCGGGAATGCAAGCCTTTTCGGGTGGCCGGCTACGTCAACCGGTTGCAGCACGCGGCCGACCTGCGACGTCTGGCGATGGACGGTCTGCTGGAGAGAAATTCGATACGGCCGTCGGGCCGCGAGATCAAGCCGGGCGTTTGGGTGGGAGAGTCAGCGCATATCCATCATCGGGCGCGCGTCGTGGCTCCAGCCTTCGTGGGGGCTCATGCCAAAATCCGCGGGGGCGCCCTGCTGACCCGCGGAGCCATCGTTGAGCAGCACGCGGAAGTGGATTGCGGCACGGTGGTAGAGAATTCCACAGTCTTGCCGTTCACCTACGTGGGAGCAGGCCTTGACGTGATGCATTCCGTCGTTGGTCTGCGGCGCCTCACTCATCTGCAGCGCAATGTCGAGGTTGAGATCAGCGACGGCAAACTTGTCGGCATGGCAGCCCTGCGCGCAGTTTCTCGCGTAGCGGGCAGCACGGCAGGCTTTTTTGCCTTCATACCTAAACGGATTCACCGGAGACTCTTTGGGCCGCCCGATCGCCAAAGCGCCGCCGACAATCCCCAGTCTGTGGAGCAGACGCCAGCTTCACTGGAGTCATCAGTGGTGGGATCCCAGGGTTCCGCTCCGGATGCTTCCGAACTGCCTTTGGCAGTCGCGAGGAGATATGGAGAGCAGTAGCAGGCCCGTTGTAGTCAAGCGAATGCCGGAGCGGATGAATCTCAAGCAGGCCCGCAGTTTTCTGAAGGAGGTAGAGCCCTTCTTGAATTCGGATCGGCCCCAGGTAGTTTTTGATATGTCACAAGTGCGGCATATCGACGCTGCCGGAGTCGATGTGTTGCTGCAATGTATGCGTCACGCCGTGAAGCGCGACGGCGATTTGAAGCTGGCAGCACTTTCGCCGCAAGCAGCGATCGTGCTCGAGCTGACCCGCACCGGAAGACTTTTCGAAATCTACGAAAACTGTACCGCGGCGGCAAAAAGCTTCAGCTGCTTTCTTCCCAACGCCATTCGCAATCCTTACCCGCCGGCGACGCATGGGATCCCGACCCTGGTCGCGCCCGAGTTGCTGCCGTCAGCACAGGAGGACGATAAGCGGGAAGGCACGGGTCTGGCGGCATGAGTGCGAGTCCCGAGACGGTGATCGTGAACCTTTCGCGTGGCAGGGGCTGGCGCGAGCGATTGTCGCCACGGGCGCCGCGGTCCGCGTTGCGCGCGAAGATCCTGAACGGCAGCATCGTGCTGCTGATTGGTTCATTCTTCGTGAGCCTGGCAAATTTCGGCTACAACATCGGAGTGGCGCGCCTGCTGGGACCTTCGGACTTTAGCCACGCCGCTGCGGCGGTAACGATTCTCATGCTGGTGTCGGCGCTCACTCTGGCCTTTCAGCTGGTTTGCGCGAAGCTGGTTGCCAAAGCCAACACGCCAGAACACAAGGCTGCCGTCTTTCAGCATTTGATGAGGCGGGCGTGGGCCATCGGGCTGGCGTTGGGCGCCTTCATGCTGCTGGCGAATTCGGTGCTGACGGCCTATCTGCGACTCTCGACTCCCTGGATCATCATCCTGCTGGCCATCGGACTGGCTATCTATGTCCCTTTGGGCGTCAAACGAGGAGGCTTGCAAGGGACCTGCCGGTTCAAGGGGCTCGCCTGGAACATGGCCGCCGAAGCCATCGTTAAGTTTCTTGGAGCTATCGTTCTCATCGAACTCGGCTCCGGAGTGCTGGGCGCAGTAGCGGCAATTTCGGCCTCGGTCATCCTGGCTTATTGCCTGCCCGACAGCGCTCGCGAGCTGCGCCGTTCCCACGCCATATCCGGTCATATCGCCCCGGTTGGTGAGGCCCGGCAAGCCATCGTCTTCTTCGTGGGGCAGGTCATCATCAGCAATGTCGACATCCTGATGGTGAAACATTTCTTTCCGCCAGAAGAAGCTGGCCTCTACGCCGCCATCGCCTTAGTTGGAAGGCTGCTGTACTTCGGAGCCTGGTCGGTCATCAGCGCGATGTTCCCGGTGTCGGCGGAGAGCGAGACGGAACGATCTCCGTCCTCGTTACTGGCATTTCCTCTCCTCATGGTCACAGGAATGTCGATTGCTTTCGTTCTTATTCTTGCGACTTTTCCCACCTTCATTTTCCAGGCGCTGTTTGGATCTCATTTCCATACCGCGGTGGGAGGTTTGAATCTGCTGTTAAGCATAAACGCAGCGGCAACCGGCGTGTATGCGATCGCGGTGGTGTTGATCACCTACGAGATGTCGCGACGCATTGCCAATACCGGATGGCTGCAATTGGTAGTGAGCGGGCTCATCATCCTAGGGATCACATGGTTTCATTCCACATTGTTGGAGGTCATCATCGTCCAGCAGGTTTTGAGAATTTTACTGTTGCTTGCGGTCGCCTTTCCCATTGTCAAAGCGTGGGCATCCGCCGGCGGGAGACTCCATGAAGAGGCAACGGCAGGTTACTGAAGCGGAAGTGATAGCAGAGTTTCTGAAGAACGAGTTCTATCAGGAAGAGTTCCAGCACGACCGCGAACAGTTCGAGCAGCTGGTGCTGGGCGCTGACCTTGCGGACCAAGCGGGCAACGCATTGCGCCGGGCTTTATTGTTTCGCCGCCGCGGCCACATGTGGAGAGAACTTCCCCCGGATACGCAATGGTGGGAGGTGCAGATCGAGCCCCAGGATCTGGACCGGCTGCGCGTATTTCCGCGCGCCCAATGGCGCAAGATGGCCGACGGAAACTTCCTGCTGAAAGACATTGTGCGGCGCATCAGGAGCAAACCTTTTCGCGGCCGGACGCGGGATTACATCGCCAAAGTGCAGGCGCTGAGCTATCAACTGCGCAATCACCAGGACAACAGTGCGGTGCTGCTGATTGGCGTGGATGACCAGAAGCCGGTGACGGTTTTGGAAGGCAATCACCGGCTGACGGCGGCTTTACTGGCGTCAATCGATGTCTTGCAGCATCGCTTTCGGGTTTATTGCGGCTTCTCGGAGCGCATGTCGGAGTCGTGCTGGTACCAGACGAATATGCCGAACCTGTGGCGTTATGGCCGCAATCGGGTGCGCAATCTTTTCTATGACCGGGACGCCGACGTGGAACGCCTGATGCGCCCGGAGAGGGCTTTGGCGATTCGCGAGGACGAATCTGTGTTGTCGCCGGTGGGCGCCCGTAAGGCGATTACCGGCTCGAAGCGGGCGATATGAATCGTGGATTGGAATTTTGTTGTAAGGAGAGCTGCCAATGAGAGCTCATCAGGTTTTGTTAGCCAGAGTGATGGTAGTGGTCGTGGGATGCGTGTTGTGCGGGTTGCCGGAAGTTGCGCAAGCGCTGCCCCAACAGTCGAATCAATCTCAGCAGAACGGCGTCACGGTCGATCCGTCACAGGGTCCGTTGCAACCAGTGCCAAGTCAAAACGAGCCTAACGCAGCCCCGCCTCCTTCGGCCCAGAACCCCGAGGTGCCGCCCGAACCGGTTCCTGCAACTCCCGCTCCGCAGCCGAAGCCGGAGCAGCAGATGCAGCAGCCTTTGGGAGCGGCAACAGCCGAAGGCGTACCCACAGTCGGCGGCGGAGCGTCTCGCCCGGCCGGCGAAGCGATCGCTCCTGCCAAGCAAAGTCAGCGGCGGTCAATGCTGATCAAGATCGGCCTGATTGCCGCTGCGGGAATCGCGGCTGGAACGGTGTACGGGTTATCCAAAGGAACCCCGAGCAAGCCGTAAAGAGGCTTGAACCGAGCCACCACCAGTTTTGTCATCCTGACTGGAGCGAAGCGGAGTGGAAGGAGCTGCGGTCCACTCCACCAAGACGTCGCCCGGCGAAGTTACGACCGCGCAGAAACGCCATAGTATGATGCGCCCGAAGGCACGCGGAAAATCTGGCATGTCTCTTAACACTGCGCGTTGCGACAGGAGTTCGATCCTGGTTTCCTTTTCCGGCTTGGACGGCTCCGGCAAGAGCACACAAATCGAGAACCTACGGCAGTTCGCTGCCAGCCGCGGGCTGACTACGAAGGTCCTAGCCTTCTGGGACGATGTGGTCGTGCTGAGCCGTTATCGCGAAGGGTTCGTGCATAAAGTGTATGGAAGTGAACGAGGCATCGGCGCGCCCGGCCGCCCCGTGGAACGGCGAGACAAGAACGTTCGCAAGTGGTATCTAAACGTCTTTCGACACGGCCTGTATCTGTTGGACGCGGTGAACCTCGTACGAGTGATAGGCGTGGCGCGACGCTCGGGCGCCGCTGTCATCATCATGGATCGTTACATCTACGACGAACTGGCGAACCTTCCTCTGTCGAATCTTCTAACCAAAGCTTTCATTCGCATGGTGAGCGCTTCTGTCCCCCGGCCGAACGTGGTCTACTTGCTTGACGCCGATCCGGAGTCTGCACGCGCTCGCAAACCTGAATATCCGATAGAGTTCCTCCATACTTGCCGACGAGCGTATTCTGATCTCGGAAAGATGTTGGGTAACATCACCACGATTCCACCCCTGCCGTTGTCCGATGCTAAGCGGGAGGTGGAAACGGCATTCGCTGCTGCATTGTCCGGAGGGCAGGACGCTGGCCGAACTCACTTCGACGCAACTTCAGCGGCGTAAAGTTTGCCGCTTCGGTTCCCCGCGGTAACAATTACGCGGGTTCGGCGCTTCCTACCTATCCGTTACTTTCCTGCAAGCATGTCTTGCTGAAAACAAAAGAGTTAGCTTGGCTTTGTGCCGGTCGAGTTTGGCACTCAACTTGTACTGTAACCCAGTGTTGCCGCGCTGCTTCTTGCATCGAGCAATGGCCGTTGGTCAGCGATGGGCCGAGCGCCGGGGAGCATGCAGGGGCAACGATTTTGGAGGAACTTGTAATGAAGATCTCAATACTACTTACCTTGCCGGTAGCTGCCGCTCTGATGCTGCCTGCCGTTGCCCAGCAAGCGCCTGCCGATAGCCAGCAGCCGTCGGCAACGTCTTCTTCTTCTTCGCAGAGCAGTTCACAACCGGCTCCTACCACCCAGGACGCGAATTCGGATCAGAACATGTCAGCGCGCCAGCCCTTGGAGCCCGACATGCGCGAAGGCTTTTGGGGAAAGCTCAATCCCTTCGCGCGCAAGAAGTATGTGCAGCGCCAGCTCAGCCCGATTCGCAACCGGGTGAATGAGCTCGACGACCTGACTGCCGCAAATGCGAAGGAGATTAAAGACGTCGATGCTCGCGCCCAGGAGGGTATCCGCCAGGCAGATGCTAAGGCGACCCTGGCCGACCAGCATGCCACCGACGCCGGCAATCGCGCCCAGCAGGCCAATCAGACCGCTGTGCAAGCTAGTAATCGCTTGAATACAGTCGAACATGTGGTGGGCAACATCGACCAGTATCAGCCGGCGACCCAAACCGAGATTCGTTTCCGCTCGGGCCAGACCACGCTTAGCCCGAAAGCGAAAGAAGCCATCGATGACATGACCGCGAATCTAAAGGACCAGAAGGGCTACATCATCGAGGTGCAGGGCTTTTCGCCGTCGGGCGTGCAGAGTTCCCAGGCCATGGCTAACTCCGTGGTGCGCTACCTGGTGGAGAAGAACGAAGTCCCGGTATATCGCATTTTCGTGATGGGCATGGGCAACGCCAAGATGCCAGTAACGGATAGCGACGCTAAGCCGGCACATGGTAATCGCGTCGAAATCAGCCTGCTGAAGAACGACGTCGATCAACTGGCCTCGGCCCCGCAGCCCAACGGCGGAATGAACAGCCAAAGTTCGTACGGAACCACTGCAACCTCAACCCAGTACGCCCCGGCACAGCAACAGACCGGCAGCACGAACCCGGCTTCGGCCAGCAACAGTCAGCCGCAGCATTGATGAAATCTCTCTAAGCGCAAACCCTACTCCTCCTCCGACCCCTCGCTCCGGCGCGGGGTTTTTTACGATATGGCTTTTCTGCGGCATCCAAACCAACTCCGGCGGGAAACCGTGGGAGAGAATGCGCCCCCACGTGATATAGACAGCCGAATACGTCCGTCATCTGGTTGTCTACGGTGATAGTCTGGCCTTGATAAATGATGATTACAGAAAACCTCTACTACTCGCGAATGTCGTCGCCCGTTGGCCCATTATTGATTGGTGTATCCGAATTGGCCCTGGTGATGCTCGAATTCGATCGCGGGCTACCGCAAATGGTCGGTGGGCGGCCAGTCACGTGGGAAGAATCGGGAGTTCGCACCCGCTCTGTCCGCAAACAACTGGATGAATACTTTGCCGGCAAGAGGCACGACTTCGACTTGGCCATCGACCTCCGGGGAACCGAATTCCGCAAGCGCTGCTGGAACGAGCTACTGAAGATCCCCTACGGCCAGACTCGTTCCTACGGCGAGATTGCGCGAGCCGTCGGCAATCCCAACGGCTTTCGGGCCGTGGGGCAAGCCAACCACTACAATCCCGTTGCGATCATTGTTCCCTGTCATCGCGTCCTTGCCGGAGGCCATTACCTGGGTGGATACGGAGGCGGTTTGCCGACGAAGGCGTTTCTTCTACGGCTGGAAGGCGCGCAATTCCGCGAACAGCTGCAACCCTCTGCGACTACCCAACTCGAGCTTACAGCGAGCTAGATTCCATCTCCGGAGTCGCGGCCAATAGCGTCCGCGTATAGGGATGTGCCGGCGCGGTGGTAACTTGCTCCGTCGTGCCCACTTCGACCAACTCGCCGTATTGCATTACGGCGATCCGATCGGCCAGATAACGCACAATCGGCATCGAGTGCGAGATAAACAGGTAAGTCAGATGAAAGTCGCGCTGCAGCCGCTTCAGCAGATTCACGATCTGCGCTCCCACGCTAACATCGAGGGCTGACACCGGTTCGTCGGCAACCATAAAGCGCGGCCGCAGGATCAGGGCTCGAGCAATGCCGATGCGCTGGCGCTGCCCACCGCTGAATTCGTGCGGATAGCGCGGCAATGCCGAGGCATCCAGTCCGACGGCCCGCATTACTTCCCCGGCACTCTGGCGGCGATTCCGACGGTCACCGCAGCCGTGGATCGCGATGGGTTCGCAGACAATCTGCTCCACGGTCATTCGCGGATCCAGCGACCCGAACGGGTCCTGAAAGATCATCTGCATGTCGCGGCGCAACCGCCTCAGCCCCGACCCGCGAGCGCGCAACACGTCATGGCCGTCGAAGACGATCTCGCCAGCGTCTGGCTCGATGAGGCGAAGCAGCATCCGTCCCAGGGTGCTTTTGCCCGAGCCGGATTCGCCCACCAGGCCTAGGGTCTCCCCGGCCTCGATGGTCAAGGAGACATCGCGTACAGCGCGAATTTCATTCGACCCCGCGCCGCCGAAAGCCGACTGGCCTGCTTGAAATGTCTTGACCAGGTGTTGAGCTTGCAGGAGCGGCATGCTGTCGATGGTAGCAAATGCTCACCGCGCCAAAATCGTGATTAGGCAAAAGCCGCGCCGGGCAAGGTTTTTGCCAGATTCTCACAATTCGGTTGCGGCTTTGAATGAGGCCCGCTCGGTGTTTCATTTCGATCAAAGCCGCGAAAATCGCGCGTGAAGCGTAGCCGGTTGAAAATGAATTTCAAGATTGCACAAAATTCTGGCAAGCGCCTGTGGATGGGCTGCACTCGATTGAAAACAGGCAAGATAGAGTTGCGAATTTTTGATTGACTTCCGCCGCGGTTGGAGTAAAAACAACCTCGTTCTTTGACAAGTTTTCAAGCTTCGACTGAGTCGGCAAGAGGTTATCCCGACGCGCAAGCGTAGGAATACCCGGCAAGTCCGGGGACAAATGCAGGATCGCTGCGCTACGCTCACGGCGCACTGCAGGACAGAGACTGCAACCGTCGATAGCCAGTTGCCGATTGAGACGAACAGAGAACGAGTCAGAGGCAAGATGGAATCCCGAGGCGTTGAACGGTTATTCCGGTGAGTGGTGAGCCCGGAGTCTAAAGCCAGACGGTCATGCCGAGTACGCAAGTATGAGGCGAAGACAGTCCCGCAAAGGCTCAGCGCGGCCCCACAAAATCGGAAACAACGGTTCAACAAAACCTCGGGATTTCTTCGTTTGCGACATAGAAACGCTGCGATTCCCATACCTGCGAAGCGCGCACCCGTAATGACGACGTCCAGAAGTGAGCCCGACAGGTTTTCCGATCAGCCCTTAGCTGACGGCTGACAGCTTCTTCTACAGCGGTATGTTCCCGTGCTTCTTGGGCGGATTTTTGTCGCGCTTGTTTTCCAGCATATCGAGCGCCTGGATCAACTTGCGGCGAGTGTCGCGTGGGCGAATCACGGCGTCGAGATAGCCCCTCTCGGCAGCGACATAGGGGTTGGCAAAGCGCTCGCGGAACTCTTCGATTTTGGCTGCGCGGTCGGCTTCGGGATTTTCTGATTTCTCCAGTTCACGCTTATACACAATGTTCACTGCACCTTCCGGCCCCATCACGGCGATCTCGGCGGTCGGCCAGGCATAATTCACGTCGGTGCGGATGTGCTTCGACGCCATGACGCAATAGGCTCCCCCGTAGGCCTTGCGAGTAATTACTGTGATCTTCGGGACGGTCGCCTCAGAGAATGCATACAGCAGCTTGGCTCCATGCGTGATGATGCCGCCATACTCCTGCTGCGTGCCAGGCAAGAATCCGGGAACGTCCTCGAAGGTGATCAGCGGGATGTTGAAGCAGTCGCAGAAGCGCACGAAGCGCGCGCCTTTGATGCTGGCGCTGATGTCCAGCACTCCCGCCAGAAACGCGGGTTGGTTGGCGACGATCCCCACCGGCTTGCCGTTCAGCCGGGCAAAGCCAATGACAATGTTTTTGGCGTAATGCTCCTGCACCTCGAAGAAGTAACTGTCGTCGACGACCGAGTTGATCACGTCTTTGATGTCGTAGGGCTGGTTCGATTCCGTCGGAACGATGGTGTCGAGATGCTCGTCGGCGCGATCGATAGGGTCGGTGCAGGCTTTGCGCGGCGGATCGTCAAGATTGTTCGAGGGCATGAAGCTGAGCATTTCGCGAATCATGCTGAGGCACTCGGCGTCGTCGTGGGCCATCAAGTGCGCCACGCCGGAGCGCTCGTTGTGGGTCATGGCGCCGCCCAGTTCGTCCTTGGTGACCTCTTCGTGGGTCACCGACTTGATGACGTCGGGCCCGGTGATGAACATGTACGAGGTGTTCTGCACCATCAGGATGAAGTCCGTCATTGCCGGAGAGTAAACCGCGCCGCCAGCGCATGGTCCCATGATGGCTGAGATCTGGGGCACCACGCCGGAGGACAAGACGTTGCGCAGAAAGATGTCGGCGTAGCCCGCCAGCGACATCACGCCTTCCTGAATGCGCGCGCCCCCGGAATCGTTCAGTCCAATCACCGGCGCGCCCACCTTCATCGCCATATCCATGATCTTGACGATCTTGGCAGCGTTGGTCTCCGACAGCGAGCCGCCGAACACGGTGAAGTCCTGGGCGAATACAAACACCAACCGGCCCTCGATGCGGCCGTATCCGGTGAGAAAGCCGTCGCCGAAGTACTTCTGCTGCTCCATGCCGAAGTCCGAGCAGCGATGGGTGACGAGTTTGTCGGTTTCCTCGAAGGTGCCTTCGTCCAGCAGAAACTCGATGCGCTCGCGGGCCGCCATTTTGCCCTGCTTGTGTTCGCGTGCCCGGCGCTCCTCGCCTCCGCCGGCTTCGGCCAGGGAGTCACGGCGCTTCAGTTCGGCTAATTTCTGTTCCAGATTCATGGGCGTGATTATAAACACCGATGCAGCAATGCCGGGCGGACTAATCTCGGCGGGAGGCTCACGTCGCGTTGTGACGACGGTACTTGCCACAACAAGGATCCCGCTAAAAGAGTCTGTGAGAGCCCTGCCGCCCCTACAGGACTCGGACTTATTTCCCACTCCACCCAGGACTCCGCCGGCGGCTCCGTCCTGGGCTGAACTGAGTCGCCCTTGCGGGCGGGAGTTTCGTCAATCTATTCCACTCGCAAATCGAAAATTTAGTTCTCACACAGATCTAAAAAGGGCTCGACTGTAGATTGACGCGATTCCTAGGACTTTCGGCGCTAGGCAAAGGTTTCGCCTTTGCGGAGATTCGCGTTTTGCGGGAATACGATTGCCTCTCTCCCGGGTCCACGGCAGATTTCAGCCGAAGTGTTCCCACCCCGCTGGTGTTAGCGGCTCGCTCGTTCCGTCCGGCTTGAACAGCTTCATCTTCCGGCCGGAAGCGATCTCGCCGATACGTGTGATCGGTGTGCCGGCAATCTGATTCGGGACGCGACGATTGGGACGAGCGGTGAAGAGCAGTTCGTATTCTTCTCCGCCATGCAAGGCCAGTTGCAGGGACTCAGGGGCTAAAGCCCGAGTGTCTTTGGATCGACCTTCGGCACGGCTGAAGCCGTGCCCTGATACAAACCTTCCGGCAACAAGATTCCCGGAGGCCAGGGGCAACGCGTCCGCGTACACCACCGCTCCCGTTCGACTTTCCTCGCAGATGTGACCCAGGTCGGTCGACAGCCCATCGCTGATGTCGATCATGGCCGTCGCCAGCTTCTTCTCCCGCAGGAATTGCCCGATCGCAAGGCGCGGCTCCGGATAGAAGTGCTTAAGGTGAGATCTTGGCCGAAGCTTCCCCCCATCCCGAAGCTGCTGAAGCGTGGCTGTTGACGATCCCAGTGTGCCGGTTACATAGAGAAAATCGCCTGGCCGTGCGCCGGTACGCAGAACTGCCTTTCCCTTGGGTACGGACCCCAGCACCACGATGTCCGCCAGAATGCCATCGGGCGACTGCGCCGTGTCTCCCCCCGCCAGACGGGTCCTATGACAAGCGGCCAGCTTCAGCAATCCCGCGATGAACTGGTCGACCCATTTCTGCGGTAGATCCGAAGGGAGGGCCAGGGAAAGGAAAGCGGCTTCGGGTATTCCTCCCATAGCGGCGATGTCACTGAGACCTCGCGCCAGGCAGCGATGGCCCACCGAGTCCGGCGGATGCCACTCGCGGCGGAAATGCACGCCCTCCAGGCTGAGGTCTGTCGTCACCAGCACTTGGCTATCGCGAGGAATCTGCAGGACTGCGCTGTCGTCTCCGATGCCACGTCCCGGCTTATCTTCTTTCCGCGCGGCAGCGCGGCGAATACGTCGGATGAGCTGCTTCTCCTGCAACGGCATGGTTCTCCCTCGTCCAGGGAGGCAATCATACGCGACCAGACCGGGCCAAGATCACGGAAAGTGACGCGAATCGGGCCCGACGACCGCCCAGCACTCCCCGGCTAAGTTATTGTATCTATTGTGCTTGCTGTACTTTAGTGGTAGGCCGATAGGTCAGATTTTGTTGACACCGGTGGGCTGCTCTGTTACGGTTTGGTGTCATCTTTATATCCAGCCAAGCGCCCGGCGAGGTCGTAGGCTTGCTGCCGGGATAAGGAAGGTCGTTAACCCACGGCCTCCAGGGAACCCGAATTAGCAGTTCGGACCAGCAAGGCTTTACGTTCCGGATCTTCATAGGTTAGTGCAGTCGCTCCCCGGAACCATTATTAAACGAGGGTTATAGCTTTGCGAAAAAGGTTTTATATCCTTTTCGTAGCCCGCGATGCGGAAGGCCAGCTACGGAAAATTCCAATCCCTATTCATTATCTATACGTGTTCCTCGCCGGTGCCCTGATCGGCATGTTCACGATTACGGGTATGGCGGGCTCCTACACCCGCATGTTGTGGAAGGTGGCCAGCTTCAACCAGTTGCGTTCTGAAAAGAAGGCTCTGCAGACCCGCTACGCGCAACTGGAGCAAGTCAATCGCGAGAAGGACATTCAAGTCGCTTCGCTGGGCTCGCTGGCCAACGATGTCTCGGTCATCTATGGTCTGAAGCCCAATCGGAAGCTCATGACTGCGGTCGAGGGGCCGGTCAAGCCCGAAGAAGTAACCAATTCCATCAACCAGCTTTATGCTCTGCGCAACTCAGCCTTGACCGGTGCGGCAACGGCGGGGTTGGGTATGGGGTTGACCCACGAAGCCAGCCTGTCCGACTGGGTCACCGCGACCTCCGCTCCCACGCTGTGGCCAGTCATGGGTCCAATCACCGGGGCGTTCGGCGAGCGTATCGACCCGTTCAACGGTGAAGGCGCATTCCACTCGGGCGTCGACATCTCCTGTCACTACGGCCAGCCGGTCCTGGCGCCTGCGGACGGAGTTGTCACCTATGCTGACTTCTATAACGGGTATGGCCGCATGCTGCAGATCGATCACGGCAATGGCCTGTCGACTCGCTATGGCCACCTGTCAGGCTTTGCGGTAAGCGACGGGCAAACCGTCCGCAAGGGAGAGGTCATCGCCTACGTTGGCATGTCGGGCCGGAGTACCGGACCTCATCTGCATTACGAAGTTCGCATTCACGATACGCCGGTGAATCCACACAAGTTCCTGCGCACCACTTTCGCTCAGTTGGCGGGAGGCGTACCCGGCGTTTGAGGCGTTGCCCGGATGAGCCATTGGTCGAAATTCGATCGCCGTCGAGGCAGCCGCGCTCAACTCACTTAGCTTTGGAAGGTTTCTGGGCCGCTGGAGGGTTCTGCTCCGGCGGCTTCTGCGTCTCGGGAGTAAGTTCAACCGGGGATTCGCTCAACACCTTCTTAAAAAAGGCGTAAGGTACCTTGGCCGTCAGCAGCGCTTCGTTCTTATCCTGATGGACCTCAAGGCTGTCGAAAGCGGCTTTCACATCTTTGTCCGGCCCGCCCGCGTCAATCGAGATCTCCAGCGACTTGAACACGGTTAGATAGGTATTCATCCGCTCGGTAAAACTCTGGGCTTCGGCGTCGCTGTGGGTGATTACGTCGGCTCGCAGGTGAACGTCGTTTAAAGGCCGGGCCGAGGCGATCACCACGCTGTCAGGAGGCAACAGGCTGCTCCAGTCGCCCGGTACCAGCAATTCGCCGTGATCTGGCGACGACTTAGCGGCCGGCGGACGCGCAATGGTCCACACAATGCTGCCGAGCGGTACTCGCCAGTAATAATCGCTGACCAGCGGTGGTCCGCTGAACGGCAGCGCGGCCTGCTTATACCGGTCGATCATTCCGTGGATGACGTCGGGGTTCTCGGTATTGGACACCGCGGCGATGTCTATGCCAAGCAATGCGACCCGTACGGTGCGATTCTCCACCGGGATGTTGTAGATGTCGTAGTCCTGGTATCTCTCTACGCGGGCAGCCAGTTTGTGAAGGTAGTCACTGACTCGAGCATTGTCGAAGCGACCCTGCAGGACCTCGCTGTAGCGCGTCTCGGGGGACTTGCCTTTACCGGTAGTCCCGTAGTGAATGGCGAAGGCGGCCTTGTCCAAGTCGCGCTCGAATTCGAAGCCGGTCTGTCTGACGAAGTCTTCGTACTGCGGATCGCGCTCTTTGGGTGGCTTCTTGCCAATGTCGGTAAACAGCCGGATCGGCTCAAGATTGATGTAGAGCACCGCGTCGGAGTCGGGCAGCAGTCGAACCGCATCGGGAGCGGCCCGCTTTCGCAGTAGAACAGCGGTCACAATGCCGCCCACGATTACAACGAGCGCCACTGCAACCCACCACTTATTCGCGCGGTTTCGCATGGAGGAAGATTCGATGATACGGTAAAAGCCGGCGCTGCCGTCAACTTGTTGACTATTCGGTTGGGTAGCGTTGCCCCTGGTTGGCCCGCAAATCCAAGCGCGGATCGAGACGACACCAGCGTTTTCATGTGGTCATTCTTCTTCTATTCAGGTTGTTGTGGCGACTTTGTTATGGCCAACTCAGGCACTTCGCTGGTCCCAGCCCCAAGCGCTCAGCCCGAACTCGCTCCCCGCGTTTGGGATTTAGCGCGCGTTAACTAATCAGCAAATACGCTTACCAGAACGTTACGGGGTGGGACACTTTTTCCCGCATATGTAGCTAACCCCGTCAAGCCGGCAGAGTGCGAACCTGTCAAAGGCGCGACATCCCGTCTGTGGGGTGACATCTTCTTTTGTGGGCTGGCCTGCCGAGTAAGGCATCTCTTGGAAATCGCCCCGTATTTTCCGTCACTTACGAGCTGAGAACTTTGGCAGCCAGGTTGCCTTAAGCTATTGTGCCGCTCGCGACCATCGGACGCGCGGCTGCAAATTAATGGGATGAATGTCGAAAGAAGCAAGTATGAAATTGCAAGCAGCAGTATTTGCTTTGATAGGAACGATGTTTTTGTTCACGGCCAAGTCGTCGGCACAGCAGGTGAAAACCGACTACGATCGCGGCATAAACTTTGCGCAGTACAAGACCTATTCGTGGGGACCCGTCAAGACAAACGATCCCCTGGACGTCGATCGCATCAAAAATGCTGTCAATGCCGCTTTGACCGCGAAGGGATGGGCCCAGGTGGATTCCGGCGGCGATGTTTCCGTCGTGGCCACGGCCACGGAGATGACACGTACGCAGCCCATGCATGTCTCCTACGAAGGCATCACCGGAGGCTCGGGTTGGGTACCTGGCCCCGGAGCCGTCGAAACCATAGAAACGTCTAAGGTAGGCAGCCTGGTCGTCGTTCTCGTCGACACGAAAACGAAGCAGCTTCTCTGGAGAGGCAGCGCGACCAATCCGCTCTCGAACAACGCTGCCAAGAAGATAAAGAATCTGGACAAGGACGTGGCGAAAATGTTTGACGCCTTTCCTCCAGACTCTTCGATGGAGGAACAGGCGCGACGCTCAGGAGCTCAAGTGATGACCGCCGATGATCCGGATTCTACATCTTGCTCCAGCTTCGCGAACTCACGAAACTGCGCTCCGGCTGCGTCAGCCAAGTGAGAACCGCGGCTTCTGCTGAAAAGTGTCGAGATGGAGGAAAGGGGTTCACCATCGAAGGCAACAGAGCTAGCAACAAACCCGCGCGCTCGCCCACAGCGAGCGCGCGTCCCCCTACGTCAATGCTTGGTCAGGGGAAGATGAGCCGCTCACACGCGTCCGCGCCTCTGGTTTAGCGCGCGTACCCCGTTCAATTTTTCGTTTTCTGCTTGCTAATTGGTTCGGCGGCTGGATTCCCCGGGGCCAATTGCTATCCCCGTGCTCCGTTTGACCGGATTTTTCCCTGACCTGTAAGATCGAGGTTAACCTTCGTGCGCTGAACGGATTGGAATGCCTCACGATCTCCCTAAAGCTTATGAGCCCGGCGCTATCGAACCGCGTTGGGCCGAGTACTGGGTTCGCGAAAAACTGTTTCACGTGGAAACTCCCGCCGACGGTTCCCCTCAGGCGACCTTTACCATCACGCTGCCGCCCCCTAACGTAACCGGCAACCTCCACATGGGGCACATGCTGGAGCATACCGAGATCGACATCGTCGTCCGCTGGAAGCGCATGCTGGGGTTGCGGACGCTCTGGCTTCCGGGTACTGACCATGCCGGAATCGCGACCCAGTTGATGGTGGAGCGCCAACTGGCTGCTGCAGGCCAGAACCGCCGTGATATTGGCCGGGAGGCGTTTATCGCTCGCGTGTGGGACTGGAAGCAGCACTACGGCGGTGTGATTCTGCAGCAGATGAAGCGGCTGGGAGCCTCCGTCGACTGGTCGCGCGAGTACTTCACCATGGACGAGCGCATGTCGCGGGCGGTACGCGAAGCGTTTGTTCGCCTGTACGAAGAAGGCCTGATCTATCGCGGCAAGTACATCGTGAATTGGTGTCCGCGGTGCGCCACTGCCGTCTCCGATCTGGAAGTGGTGCACGAAGAGACGCCGGGCAAGATCTACGAGATTCGATATCCCGTTGTGGGCTCCAAGAACGAGTACATTGTGGTGGCCACGACTCGTCCCGAGACCATGCTGGGTGATACCGCCATCGCCGTGAACTCCGGCGACCAGCGCTACCGTCATCTGCACGGCAAGAAGGTCTTGCTGCCGCTAATGAACCGTGAGCTCCCGATCATCACCGACGACATCCTGGCCAATCCCGAGTTCGGCACTGGCGCGGTCAAGGTTACGCCCTCGCACGATCCCAACGATTTTGAAGCAGGGTTGCGCAATAACCTGCCACAAATCGAGGTGATGAACGAAGTTGCACAGATGAACGAGAATGCCGGCCCATACCAGGGTCTGGACCGCTTTGAGGCGCGGCAGAAAGTTCTGGAAGATCTGGAACGGGCCGGCTTCCTGGTCGGCACTAAGGATTACGTGGTGCCCCTGGGCAAATGCGGGCGCTGTAAGACCATCATCGAGCCGCGGCTGTCCACGCAGTGGTTTGTGAAGATCCAGCCGCTGGCCGATCGTGCCATCGAAGTGGTGGAGAATGGCGACATAAAGTTCGTTCCCGAGAACTACACCAAAACCTACTTTGAGTGGATGCGCAACATTCACGACTGGTGCATCTCGCGCCAGCTGTGGTGGGGACATCGTATCCCGGCGTGGCACTGTAAGCCCTGCGGAGAAGTCATCGTCGCGCGCGAGACTCCCACAATGTGTGACAAGTGTGGCGGTCCGCTGGAGCAGGACAACGATGTGCTCGACACCTGGTTCTCGTCCGGGCTGTTGCCGTGCTCGGCGCTGGGTTGGCCCGACAGCACGCCCGACTTGGACGCCTTCTATCCGACCACATTGCTCATCACGGGTTTCGACATTCTGTTCTTTTGGGTAGCGCGCATGATCATGATGAATTGCCATTTCATGCGCGGACACAAGCACGGCGACGTTCCCTTTCGTAACGTATATATCCACGCCCTGGTGCGCGATGCCGAGCGCCAGAAGATGTCGAAGACCAAGGGCAACGTGATGGACCCGATCGAGATCATCGAGCAATATGGCACCGATGCCGTGCGCTTCACGCTCGCTTCCATGGCCGCGCCGGGCACGGACATCGCTTTTTCCGAAAGCCGCACCGAAAGCTATCGCGACTTTGCCAACAAGATCTGGAACGCCGCGCGCTTCCTCTTCATGAACGTGGATAAAGCACAGCAGTCGGGTTTGTGGTCGTTAGCCGAGTTCAAGTCTTCGCCAACGGATTTCGGTGCGCAGGGCGTGATTGGCTTCAAGGCGGAGACGCTGGAGGACCGCTGGATTCTTTCCCGCTTCAATCGAGTTGCGCAAGAGATTCACGAAGCTCTGGAAAGCTATCGGTTTCATGAAGCAGCGCACGTCGTCTATCACTTTTTCTGGGGCGAGTACTGTGCGTGGTATTTGGAGTTGATCAAGCCGCGGCTCCTGGCCGGAGATCGCGAACAGGCCAGGATTGCATACGAGAACCTGATCAGCGTATTCGAAGGGGCGTTGCGCATGCTCTCGCCCTTCATGCCCTTCATCACCGAAGAGCTCTGGCATGCGGTATACGATGGCAAGCCGCCGGCAAAGTCGATCGCACTGGCGGCGTATCCCCAGTGCGACCCCGCTCAGGTGGACGCGACCGCCGAAACCGGAATGGCGATTCTGCAGGACCTGATCGCCGCTGTCCGCAATCTACGCGCAGAACTCAAAGTCGAGTCGCCTAAGGAGAAGTTGGCGATCGAGGTTTTTGCCGACCCCGAAGTGCGTTCCCTCATCGAGCAGAATCGCGGTGCGGTCGAGAGGCTGGCCAACGTGGAGGGCATAACTTTTGTCGAGTCGTCGTTAGCGAAGGCCGCCGGGGCGCGCAGCACGGCGCGGTTCGACGTCCGCGTGATTTACGAACGTAAGATGGATGCCGCAGCCGAACGCGATCGCCTCAACAAAGAGCTGACCAAGCTCACCCAGGAATTGACACGCGCGACCGGACAGCTCAGCAATGAAGCGTTTTTGTCGAAGGCTCCGGCCCACGTTGTTGAGGGGCTGAAGAAGCGCAAATCCGAAGTCGAGATACTGGTACAGAAGACGAACGAAGCGCTGGGAGAGTTGGGCGCATAAGGCTTCGGGATCGAGTCGGGAGATCGCATCGTGGACTGGACAAGCCGCAGGATCACCGCCATTCTGGAAAATGCGTTGCTGGAAGATCGCGCCACGCGTGATGCGACTTCTTACGCCTGTATCGATGTGAACCAGCGCGCTTCCGCTACGATCCTTGCCAAGCAAGACTGTGTGCTGTCCGGACTGGGCTGCATTCATCGAATCCTCGATGTCTTCGCCATGCTCGACGGCACCGTCACCTCGCATCCCGAGGTCACCAGCCACACCGAAATCTTCGATGGCGTGCGCTTGCGCAGGGGACAGTCGGTTGCGGTCGTGGTTCATAATGCGCGCGTTATCCTTTCCTGCGAGCGGGTGATCTTGAACATCATGCAGCGGATGAGCGGCATCGCCACGCTGACCCGGCGCTTTGTTGACGCTGTGGAAGGAACCAAGGCCATAATTTTGGACACGCGCAAAACTGTTCCTGGGTTGCGTATGCTCGACAAGTACGCAGTAACGTGTGGCGGCGGCCACAATCATCGTCTCGATCTCAGCGACGGGGTGCTGATCAAGAACAATCACATTGCTCTCGCTGGGGGCGCGGTCGAGGCGCTGGAGCGAGCGCTGCGAAATCGTCGCGGTTCGCAGCAGGTTGAAATCGAGGTCCGCTCGCTGGAAGAACTGGATGCCGTGCTGGAACATGGCGCCGAGGAGGTACTGCTGGACAATATGTCTCCAGATCAGGTTCGCCAGGCGGTTGAGCTGGTCCGTCGGCTGAATTTCCCTGTGCCGCTGGAAGCCTCCGGTGGAATCACGCTGGAGAACATACGTGCCTATGCTGAAACCGGAGTGAATTTCATTTCGGTTGGGGCCCTCACCCATTCCGTCGCTGCGGTCGACCTGAGTATGCGGATCGCATCGGCGTAAGTAGGCATTCCTTCGAGGAGAGTCCCATGGATGTCCAGCCTGACAATCCCACGGACGCGCGACTGGGGCGCATTGTCCGATTGCTCAGCGACAATGCGACCGTCGTCATCAGCGGCACTCGCGTCGCCGAGGAGCTTGGCACGACCCGCTCCGAAATCTGGCGCGCCGTGCAACAACTGCGAGACCTGGGCGTGCAAATCACCGGACATCCCTCCACCGGATATCAACTGGAGTCGGTTCCCGATCTGCTACTTCCCGAGATCCTGGGGCCAATGCTGAGCGGGACAATCTTCGCCTCGCGTATTCATCATTACTTTCGCATCGGATCGACCAACGTGACCGCCATGCAATCCGCGGCCAAGGGCGAACCGGAGGGGGCTGTGTTCCTTGCCGAGCAGCAAACTGCCGGCCGCGGACGTGGCGGGAATTCGTGGGAGTCAGACCGATCGGTCGGAATCTACTGTTCTGTCGTATTACGCCCGGCTTGCTCACCCGGAGATGCCCTGCCTCTTTCGCTGATCGCCGGTATCGCCGTCGCAGATGCTGTCGAACAGACCACCGGTGTGCATCCCGATCTCCGCTGGCCCAACGACGTTCTGCTGGGCGGCCGCAAATTCTGCGGAATTTTGACCGAGATGAACGCCGAGGCGACACGGGTTCGCTACGTCGTGGTCGGCATCGGGATCAATGTGAATCACACGGCATTTTCAGGCGAGCTCGAACCGATCGCGACTTCGTTGCGCATGGAAAGCGGACGCGAATGGTCGCGCGTCGAACTGGCTGCGGCTCTGCTAAAATCGCTCGGCAACGAATACCGGAAGCTGACCGAGGGCGGAGCGACGGCCCGGCCTGGCATCCTGCAACGATTCCAGGAGCGCTCCTCGTTTGCCCGCTCGCGCCGCGTGCATGTCGACGAAGGCGGCGGATACGAAGGAGTCACGGAAGGGCTCGACGATCGAGGGTTTTTGCTGGTTCGAACCCCAGCGGGCCTGCGCACGGTGCTTTCGGGAATGGTTCGTGCGGTTGATGGAAATAGACCATGCTCTTAGTTCTGGACGTTGGAAATACCAATACCGTGCTCGGTGTCTTCGAAGCTAAACCCGCCCAGCGTGGCGTCGTGCATTACGGGCGGCTTATCGCGAACTGGCGCGTTTCCACTACCAAGACTCAGACAGTAGACGAGTACGGCGTTCTCTTTCGCAATCTTTTCGCGATGAACGGTCTCGATGTCGGCTCGGTGCAGGGTACGGTAGTGTCCTCGGTTGTGCCTCCGCTCGACTCTACGCTGCGTGAAGTCTGCGAGCGCTATTTTCACTCCCGTCCACTGTTCATTGAGCCCGGCGTGAAGACTGGGATGCCGGTGCACTATGACAATCCGGCGGAAGTGGGCGCCGACCGCATCGTCAATAGCGTGGCCGCCTTTGAAAAGTTTGGTGGCCCCTGCATTGTTGTGGACTTCGGAACGGCAACGACCTTCGACGTGGTTTCGCGCAAGGGAGAATACCTGGGCGGCGTAATCACGCCAGGGATCGGCATCTCAGCCAATGCGCTATTCGAACGGACGGCTCGACTGCCCCGGGTGGACATTCGCAAGCCACCCCGCGTACTGGCGACGAACACGGTCAACAGCGTGCAATCGGGTCTCTATTATGGATACCTGGGATTGATCGACGGCATTCTGGAAAGGCTGATCGCCGAACTGGGCGACGATGTCAGGGTAGTTGCGACCGGCGGCCTGGCATCGCTGATGGGCGGCGGCTCCAAGTACATTCGCGAGATCGACGATCTGCTTACGCTCGACGGTCTGCGCATCATCTATGAACGTAACCTCACCCATGTTCGGCGCCGAGCCGAGTCGCTCCCCGGCAGCCACGAGAATGCAGAGCAAGCCGGTGCGCGTGACGTTGTAAGCGAAACCCCAAAACACGATTGACGTTACACTGAACTGGGCGGCTTAACCAGGCTGCGGAGAATTGACGTTCGGGGTCGTGCGGACCTTAGAGTCTGCGGCCTAAGACATTGCTCAATTACGGAGCCGGGTCCAGCCGGCTACACCTCGCATTTCGCCGGTTTTCCGCAAGGTTGGCATGGTCGCGCTCTCACTACTGTGGAAACCTACTTCAACTACTTCACGGAAATCGAAGAGCACTTTCAGCGCCGTCGTGGCACGCTGTTGCTCATGTCGCCGCTGGACTGGGCGCTGATGGAGACCTGGAAGGATGCGGGCATCCCGCTGGAAGCCGTGTTACGCGGCATCGATGTGACATTCGAGAAATGGGAGCGGCGTCCGCGCAAAACGCGCAAAGTGAACGGGCTTGCTTTTTGCGCACAGGAGGTCCTGGCTGCGGCGGAAGAGCTGAAGGAAGCTGCGGTGGGAGCGGCACCCAGGCAGCCGCGCGATACTGGCCTGGACCAGTCTGCAGTGGCGGAGTTCCTCCGACACAACGCCGAACAACTGGATCAGGTTCAGTTGCCGGCCACAGCGCAGGCACTGGCTCAGGAAACAGCTTCGAACCTGCGGAATTGGGCAGATTCGCAGTCGCAAACGGTGCCGGTGAATATGGAAGATCTGGAGCGGCGGCTCACGATCGCCGAGGAGAAGCTTTTTGCCGCGCTTCTGGCCGCGACGCCGGACGAGGCGCTCTTCCGGGTACGCTCGGAAGCCGACCGCGACCTCGCGCCCTATCGGCGGAAGATGAGTGCTCCGCAGATCGAGCAGCTGCAGAAGCAGTATGTTCACAAGCGCTTGCTGGAGCAGTATCACGTGCCGCGATTAAGTCTCTTCTATATGTAATCCAGAATGCCGCAGTACGAATTGGAGAATCCTTGCAACTGGAAATCGAAAAGCTGGTTTATGGTGGAGACGGCCTGGGCCGGCTTCCGGCTGACGAAAACGGTCGCGGCAAGACCGTATTTGTGCCGTTCGTATTGCCAGGTGAGCAGATCAAGCCTCCGTCGTCGAGAGCCGCCCCGGTTTTGTTCGCGCCAAGGTTGATAGCGTGAGTACGCCATCGCGCGAGCGGGTAGAGCCTGGATGCCCGTACTTCACCGATTGCGGCGGTTGCCATTATCAGCACATCGATTACGCCGCACAGCTTCGGGACAAGGCCGAAATCTTGCGCGAGACCTTGCGGCGTACCGCCAAGTTCGAGCTCCAGCGAGGAGATCGAAGTGCACTCCGCCGAGCCCTGGGGCTATCGCAATCGCACCCGAATGCACGTGCGTCACCAGCCCCAATTCGCGCTGGGCTACTTTCGCCACAGCTCCCACGATTTGCTGCCGGTGGAAACATGTCCGATTAGTTCTCCTCTGATCAACCAGGGAATTGCCGAGGTCTGGAAGCTCGGCCGCGCGGGTACAGTTCCTGAATCTCTGCACGGCTTGCAGTTTTTCTCGAACCACAACGACAGCGAAATGCTAGTCGAAGCCTATGTTCGTCCGGGCAGCGATGCCAAGGAATGCCAGCCGCTCGGTGCCTCGCTGCACAGCTCTTTGCCTGCGATAACCGGGGTTGTGGTGTTCGCCATCTCCGCAGTGGAAGACGAAAGTCGCCAGCGTGCCCCGCTGGCTTCAGCCCATGCTGAACCCTCGCAGTCCATCGGAGCAGACTACCTGCTATACCACGCTGCGGGACATGACTATCGGGTAAGTGGAGGCTCTTTCTTTCAAACCAATCGTTACCTGATCGACAAACTGGTAGAGGTGGTCGTTGGTAATGGGACCGGACGAGCAGCGCTCGACCTCTATGCCGGCGCCGGTCTGTTCACCCCTCACCTGGCGCGCAATTTCGATCAGGTGCTGGCAGTCGAATCTTCTCCGCATTCCCTGGCTGACCTGCGCCGCAACGTTCCGCCCAACGTGAAATGCATTCGCAGCACGACCGAGGGTTTCCTTGCCGACCGTGGCTCCAAGCTGGCGCCGGACAGGATTGTTATCGATCCGCCACGCTCCGGCTTAGGGGAGAAAGCCGCCAAGGCGCTCGGTCGCATGTCCGCCTCGCATGTGACGTACGTCTCATGTGATCCGGCAACGCTCTCGCGCGACCTGCGGGTGCTGTTAGAATTTGGCTATCGGGTCGAGCAGGCGCACTTGGTGGACATGTTTCCCCAGACCTACCACATGGAGACCGTCCTGCATCTGGCGCGTTAGCCCGATAATCCTCGCCCGGAGCCAGTCCCTATTACGTGATTCGATGCGTGTTGGGGAAAGGAAGCCCTATGTACGCGATCGCCATTATTCGTTATCGCAAACCGCTGGAGGATGTGCTGAAGCACGTCGACGCGCACCGCGCTTACTGCCAGGGCCTGAAGCAGGAGGGACTGCTGCTGGCTTCGGGACCCTTGGCGCCACGCAGCGGTGGGGCAATGCTCCTGCGGGTTCCCGATGACGAAGCCCAGGCGACGCTGGACAGTATTCGCGATAACGATCCGTATACCCGGTTCGGGCTCGCGCAATATGAAATGTGGCCCTGGGCCCCTGCGTTGGGCGCGGAGAACCTGGACCGCTTGTAACTACCCCATCTGCGCTGGAAAGTGGTGCGAATTGGGGTCTTTCGGCGGCGGCATTGTCCACAACCTTGCTCTCCGGGAGTAGCACGCCTGCTACCGTACCCACAGCCCCCAAGCTGTATTGCGGCGGCCAAGAGCCTATCTTCCTGGCCGCTGCCGCTTTCGCCGCCGGCTTGTTAGCCGCGGATTATTGCTGGCGGGCGCCTCATGCCTGGCTGATCGCTTTCCTGGTAAGCGTAGCCGGAGCAGCATTCTTTCTGAGGCGATCTCCTCAAGTTGCGTTCGCCCTCGGCCTAATCGCCGTGGTTCCCCTGGGCGGCTTTTATCTCCAGACCAGGGATGCCGCTCAACCAGCCGTCACAGCGAAACTGCAATCTTTGACGGCGGACGATCACGCTATCGATGTAACCGCCTATGTCACCCGCGAAGGGTTACTGCGCGACAGCCCTTACGGCGGCGCACAGGAATCTGTCGACCTGGAGACCGAGCAGTTGCGGTTCGGCGAGCGGGTGCTCAATACGGCAATTGGCATTCGCTTAACCATCTATAGCAAGCGATCCGAGGAAGATGAAGCTCGTGATCTGGGAGGAGAGTCGCCGCTTCACGTTTACACCTACGGACAGCGCCTGCACTTGATTGCCAAGTTGCGGATGCCGCGGGACTACAGAAATCCTGGCGCCATGGACATGGTGGGCTATCTAAACTCGCAGGGAATTGGCCTCACCGGTTCGGCTCACGCCAGCAGCGTGGACGTGCTTCCGGGCTTTGTTGGCAGCCGAATCGGCCGCTGGCGAAGTATTGCTCGACGCAGCGTGCTAGCTCGCATCATGCTGCTCTGGCCAGGCGAGCGCGGTGCCCTCATGCAGGCGGCACTGATCGGCGGACGCGCGTTTATTGGCCGCGATATCAAGACGGAGTTCCAACGCACCGGCACCTACCACATTCTTGTCGTTTCGGGGATCAACGTAGGCATTCTGGCATTCGCAGTGTTCTGGGTATTGCGCAAGCTTCCGTTCGGCGAGACCTGGGCCACTGTCCTTACCATCCTGCTCTCCTGGGGATATGCGTTCGTCGCCGATCTGGGCTCGCCCATCGTGCGGGCAACGATCACGCTAAACATCTTCCTGGTCACGCGATTGCTGTTTCGCGATCGCGCCGGGCTGAATGCTTTGGGAATTGCTGCGCTGGGAATTTTGCTGGTGAATCCCCGGACTCTGTTCGAAGCCAGCTTTCAGCTCACCTTTCTTTCCGTGATCGCCGTAGCCGGCATTGCGGTACCCATTTTGCGTCGCACGATCTATCCCATGCGGAGCGGGCTGAAAAACATTGACTCGCCCGAATCTGATTTCTCTGCTCCCACCCGGGCGGCGGAATTTCGGGTTGAGTTGCATCTGGTACGCGGGACATTACAAGACGTGGTCGGCCGCCGGATGGCGAATTTACTGGTGATTCATATCACCCGGGTTGTGTTAGCCGCCAGCGAACTACTCTTCTTATCGACGGTGATTCAGCTCGCGCTTGCCTTGCCGATGGCATGGTATTTCCATCGTGCCACCACCATGTCCCTACCTGCCAACGCTCTGGTAATTCCGATCGCGAGCGTATTGTTGCCCAGCGCAGTTCTGGCGGTTGCTCTTTCGTACTTGTCCCACGGGCTTGCGCTAGTCCCTGCCGCCATTGCCCGATATGCGCTGGATGCGCTTACGGGGACAATACGCATCATTGGCCACTTGCGGATTTCGGACGTGCGTGTGCCCACGCCAACGTTAGCCGTCTCAATCGCTGCCGCGCTAACGTTTGGCATTGCTCTGCTGCTGGCAAGGCGGCGAGTTTGGGCAGGAATCGGAGTCGCGGGCCTGGTGGCTTCCGCCATGTGCATCGTGCTTTTGCCGCCGAAGCCGCAGTGGCATCCCGGCGTGTTCGAAGTGACGGCGATCGATGTCGGCCAGGGAGACTCCCTGCTGCTGATAACGCCTGAAGGTAAGACGTTGCTGCTGGATTCGGGCGGTCTGACCGGCAATCTGCGCTCCGACTTCGATGTTGGTGAGGAGGTCGTGTCGCCATATCTCTGGTCACGGGGAATCTGCAAGCTGGATGCAGTCGCCATCTCCCATGCCCATAGCGATCACATGGGCGGAATGCGCAGCATCATTGCGAATTTTAAGCCGCAGGAACTGTGGTACGGAGTCGAGTCTTCGAGTCCTGGATTCGTCGACGTGGAGCAGGCGGCCCGCTCTTTTCAGGTTGAGTTGAAGCCGCGGGTTGCCGGAGAATCGTTCGACTTCGGGGGCGTTCACGTGCGGGTATTGAATCCTCCGACGGGATGGCAAGCTAGCAATCCGGATGACGAATCGCTGGTTCTACACATGCAATATGGCAGTACTTCGGCCTTACTGGTGGGGGACGCACACAAGCGAATCGAGAACTTCCTGGAGCAAGAGGCTCCGCGAGCCGATTTGCTGAAGGTAGGACATCACGGCAGCGCGACCTCCAGCTCGCCAGAATTTCTGGAAGCTGTAAGGCCGCGCTACGCAGTTGTGTCGGTGGGATTCTACAACTCGTTTGGACATCCCCGACAGGAGGTGATGCAGCGTTTCGCTGCAGCCCATATTCCGACTTACCGCACCGACCTCGCCGGGGCCGTCTCCTTTTATCTGGACGGGAAGAACGTTACCGCTAGGCCGGTTCCTCGCTAACGGCTTCGTCCTCATCCGTAGTGGGATGGCTGCGGTACTCCTCAATGGTTTGTCTTGCTTCCTCAGCCTGATCGGGGCGGACCATCACGACCACCCCACCCACGCCAGGCAGGATGTCCTGGGGAGCTTCGCGGTTTTGGGTCATGGCCTCGATGCCTGCCGATTCCAGCAAACCGCGAACCACCATCGCCTCGGATTCTTCATCAGTATCGAAAACCTTAACCAGCTCTTCGTGCCCTTCTGCTTTCTCTGCCATAGCTCCTCCATGGTATTCGATGCAAAGGGTAGCTCCGTCGCCATTTGCAATATTCCTGGTTTGCGGCTGAAATCACGCCGTTTCGTTGTATGATGCCCTCCATCACGATGCCACGCAACGGTAGGGTGACGGCACACATCAAATTGTAGCGAAAAGTAACCGGCACGACTCGATCCGGCCGCTGCTGACGGCTGGTTTTCGCCGGAGGGTATCCATGGGGCTATCGGAACGTAAGGAAGTTGTAGGACCGCAGACCGCCAGCAGCGAACAGCTCGAGCAGGAAGAGGAGCGCCGCAAATTGCGCCGGCTGCAGATCATGATGAACATGGTGATGTCGGTGATCGGCCAGGATCAGGACCTCACGGTGGAAGAGGCTTCGGAGCTGGCAGCCAATGCCAAGCGCGCTGCGCTGGCCATGTTTCCCGACAAGGAATTCGCCTACGACATTCTCTACAAGCCGCGGTTGCAGCGGCTGATGGCTGAGCGCTTCCGTCTGCAATAAGCCCGCTTACTGCGTGATGCCGGTCAAGTAAACCGTCAAAGTCCCCCAGAAGAGCTTGGCCCGCATCTGGACCGGCAGATGGCGGTCGTCGTCCGTATACCAGATCCAGATGCGGCCCTTATTCTTCAGTAGTGTTCCTGAATCACCCTCGGGACCAACGCGAATTGTCTGAAACGTTCCCGCCGGTGTTTTTACCTGTTCCTTGCCTTCCACGTGCGCCTGCACCGTTACCGTCTTGCTGCCATCATTGAGAGGGAAGGTGTAGGTTGCACCCGGTTGCAGCGGCAGGCTGGCCACGTAGAGAATACCGGAGAGGACGTCGGTCACGCATCCCGGAATGTCGTTCTCGGTTTTCTTCTGTTGATTGGTTTGCAGATTGCGTTCTTCCAAGACAGCTTTCCCGCGGCCGTAATCGAACGTGATTGTGGTATCGCGACGATGGGAACCTTCCTCCGTGTGCTTCATCACCTTGTAGGAGCACAGGCTCTTGCTGTCTAGATATGCGTTGAAGCGGTCTTGCACCCGATACAGCAGGGCGACCACGCCACTGGAATCAGCGGTGGCTGCAATGTGTTCCTGCGAACCTGAGCGTTCGATGCGGAGGGTCGCAATCCCCGCCGTCCAAAAGCGCCACTCGCCTTCGAAATGCAACGTCTGGCCGTAAGGGAATTGAAAACCGGGCCTTAGGGGCTGGATATGCGACGCAGAGCCGATTTTCGCTTCGGTCTGGGCCTGCGCGGGAGCGTGTGCCGCCTGCGGAAGCATGTCTGCCGGCGTGCTGTGCGCAGGCGCAACCGTCCATGTCAGCAGAATGGCGAGCACAATAAAAGAACGTGCGATAGAAGTCACCTTCACCCAGGAAGCCACAGAATTTTCGCAATGAGGACCGCCAGCATTGCGACGGTTCCTAGCAGGGCATTGTACTCGCGATGACGAAAGTATAACTCACGCGAGAAACCGTCCGTCACCCCGCGAAACCAGAGAGTGCGCGGCAGCAGGCTGGGTACGCTACGCATGTATTCCGCATAAGCCACGAATTGGCTACGCAGATAGACTTGTTCGGCACCGATGACGGGGACATAGACGAGAACGAAATAGAGAATTAGCCCCAGCGCAATCCAAGGGTCGCGCGCTGCAACTACGAATCCAATACCGAGAAGGATGGATCCGAGGTAGAGCGGATTGCGCACGTAGGCGTAAGGTCCGGTGGTTGTAAGTTCGCGATCCTTCTTCACCTGCCCTGAAGCGAGCGCCCGAATGACCAGGCCGAGGCCGGCCAACACCAAGCCAAGCAATAGCGATTGCCAGGTTGGTTTCGCTCGCCAGAGGTAGAGCGCCGCGAAGAGAAATCCCAGAGGCACTCGAATGCGACGAGCCACTCGACTCCAGGTCACAGGAGACCTACCCGCCTGAAGATCAGCCACGATCTTCTCCGCGTAATTGGTCAGCGGCGGCGACCACAGCCTGCGGATCGATCGACGCCAAGCCCTCATCGGGATGGTCCGTGTGGGTCGTGTTGTCCATGCTCTCCGGGTTGCGCAGGACCACGCTTCGTGTGCCGTAAGGTCCATTGCGGTCAGGTCGGGTAGGTCCAAACAAGGCCACCACGGGAACGCGCAGAGTGGCCGCCAGGTGCATCGGGCCGGTGTCACCTCCGACAAACAGACTGGCCCGACGGGTGAGTGCAATCAATTGCGAAATGCTGCACTTCACGGGAAAGGCAACGTTGCCGCTCGCTGCGCGAACCTCTTCGGCAAGAGCCTCTTCTCCTGGGCCATGATTCACCACGACTGCCAGTCCACGCTCTGCCAAGGCACGAGCCACTACCCCAAACGATTCCGCCGGCCAGCACTTTGCTCCCCAACCTGCACCCGGATTCAGAATTGCCAGCGGCTTGCGACCCAGGGTTCCAGCCAGCTGATCTGCCCAGTCTTCGGCGGTGGGTTCCAGGGGGAAGGAAGGCTCGGTGTATTGCAACTCCTGGCCAGCAATTGCCGAGACGATCGCAAGTGCTTGATCCACGACATGTGCCCCAAGCGGATCGACCTGCCGGGTGTAGAACATGCTGGCCGGTCCTTCACGCGGTCGGGAGGAGCCAATACGAATCTTCGCCCCCGTGGCTCTGGCCGCCAGTGCCGAGCGAATCGCGCCCTGAAGATCAAGCGCCAGATCATAGTGCATCTCCCGCACTTCACGGCGAAGCGTTCCAATCTCCCGCCAGGTTTCTTTCGCCAATAACCCTTTACGCCAGGTCTTGAAGTTCGCGATATGGATCTGGTCGGCAAGTGGTTTGAGCGCTGACCGCGGCGCTGCGTACTCGCTCGGGCGTGAGCACAGCAATTCGGCCCAACGCTCTTCGATCAGCCATCCGATCTTGACGTCGGGCCGGGCACGACGCAACGCCGCGACCGCCGGCATGGCATGGATGACGTCTCCCATCGCGCTCAGGCGCACCACAAGAATGCGATTAGACGGCGGAATCGCAGCCCGGACGCTCGCCGCCGCGGATGACCGGCTCTGGCCCTGCGGGGATACAGGAGCACTCACCGTAAGGCGGGTCCTCCGCTTCCAGAGCGCAGTTGCGACAGAAAGTTCGTCGTGGAGTGGTTCTTGGCATCGCCTACAATCTCAATGCGGCCACCGTAGGCCAGAACCTCATCGCGTTCCGGAACATTTTCCCGCGTGTAGTCGGTACCCTTGGCCTGGATGTCGGGATGAATTTCGCGAATCAATGCGCGCACGTCCGGTTCATCGAAGATCACCACCGCGTCGACGTCAGATAAGGCCGCGACAATTTCTGCTCGCTCGGCAGCTGGCATAAACGGACGCCCTTCTCCCTTGATCTGCTGAACGCTCTGATCGGAATTCATAGCCACTACAAGTTTGCCGCCCAGTGCCTTCGCGCCGCGCAAATAGCGGATATGCCCGACATGCAGCAGGTCGAAACAGCCGTTGGCCAACACGATCTGTTGGCCGGCATGCCGCCATTCGGCCACGCGATCGCGCAAGGCGTCACGCGCAAGGATCTTTGAGTCGCTTTGGTTCACGCGGATATCGTCGCCGAATACTGGTCGATGGCGGCGAGTAACTCCTTGCTGGAAACGGTTGCCGTACCCCGTTTCATCACCACGATGCCGCCGGCAAAATTTGCCAGCCTGGCGGCGGAGGCGGTGTCGGCGCCCGCCGCCAGAGCGGCAGTAAAGGTTGCGATAACCGTATCGCCGGCGCCGGTTACATCCACCACCTGATCGGAGCCGTAAATCGGAATCGCCAAGCGGAGCCACATCCTTCTCGAACGCCACCATGCCATCGCGGCCGCGGGTGATGACCAGAGACTCCAGCGCCATCTCCTTCATCATTCGCACCGCCGCGGAAAACAGCCTTTGATCGTCGTGACCGATCTTCACTCCGAGCGCCTCTTCCACCTCGGGCTCATTCGGCGTTGCTGCCGTCGCTCCTTCGTAGGCAAGGATGCGATAGCGAGAATCGACCGTGATGGGCTTATTCTCCAGACAGCCATTCGATTTTACAAAGGTCAGCAATCGCGGCGTCGCCGCGCCATATCCATAATCGGAAATGAGGAAGGCGTCCGAAGCCGTGGCATACTCCCGGGCCGTATTCACCAGATTGAGCAGCGCAGGGTGCATTTCGTCCAGCGGTTCAGGCTCCCGATCCACCCGCACCACCTGCTGACGACTAGTGTGCGACATGCCGGCCAGGATGCGGGACTTGGTTGTGGTTATGTGCCCCTTGAGTCTTTGGATGCCGCTGGTCGAGACTTTTTTCTCGCGGAGCCGCTCCAGTAACAGGCAGCCAGCTTCGTCATCCCCTACCACGCCGACAGGCAAGACATTGACGCCCAGTGATGCCAGGTTCATTACAGCATTCGCGCCGCCTCCGGGGAGGATGGTGCGCTCCCGGTGCTTCAGGATCAGAACCGGCGCTTCCCGCGACACCCGAGCGATCTCGCCGAAGACGAATTCGTCGGCGACCAGGTCCGCCAGCGCGGTGATGGAGACTTCGGAGAACGACTGGACAATCTTTTTCCAGCGCTCGGTGTCTTTGGCGTGCTTATTCATCAACTCAAATGAACGCCCGGTGCATGGATGGGGCCACCGGGCGCTGCACTAACTCTTTGATTGTCTCATGCAGGCTGGGGATTGCGCTCGCGAATCGTCGTGAGGAGTGCGTCTACCGCGGCGTGCGGCGTCTTCCAGCCGCAGCTTGACAGGCACGATCGGCAAAGGCTGCAGGGTGTCGAGATGAGTGCCGAGGTTGATCGCATCTTTCTCAGTGGTGAGGAAGTCGGTCGCGCCCGACCGCTTGCGGCGCTCCAGCAACTGGCGGACATCGGAATCGCTGTAGAAGTAGTGATCACGAAAGTTACGAGTGCCGATCAGGCGTGACGCCCGCGGCTCGCAGTTGATCATAGAAAACTCCGGGTCGCGCGATTCCGCAGAAGGCAAAGCACGGATCTTCTATGCCGGGAGGGACAATGTCGCGCTGCACTTTCCAAACGCGCTGGCCCTTCAGTCGGAAGTCCCGCGCTGGAAGTGTCATTAGTGAGCACCACCGCGTCTGCCCTCGACAATGACGGCAGTGGCTCCCGCAGTCTTCCAACCGGCAGCAAGTATCTTTCGCATCTGTCGGGGTGACCAGCACAATGTCGAAGTCGCGTGCCAAACGGCGATGCTGAAAGCCGTCGTCCAGCAGATGCAGTTGTGCGCCAAACTTCTGCTCGGCGAATTGGCCGGCGGCATAACGGTCCTCGCCTACGATCACCGGCACGTGCAACTTGCGCGCAATCAACAATGGCTCGTCGCCATAGTCTCGAGGAGAACCCTCGGGATCGACCAGAGCCACGCCCTTGGAAGCACGTCCGTAGCCGCGGGAGAGCACATCGAACGGGACGCCGCGCTCCTGGAGCAACACACCCAGGGCAATCAGAAACGGCGTTTTGCCGGACCCACCGACGGTCAGGTTCCCGATGCTCACCACGGGACCTCGAAGCCTGCGAATGGTCAGAGAGCCACGATCGTAAAGTTGATTCCGTGCGCGCACTACCGAACCATACAACGCAGAAAGCGGATTCAAGCGCGCTTCTCCGTGGATACTTCGACTGGGCTAATTGGCGCACGAACCGGCAGCAGACTAAGCAATGCGCTCACCGTTCGTTCCGTCGCGCCCTGTTGGGAGCGCACAACCTGAAGGGCGCGATCGCCGAGAGCGTCTCGTTCAGCGTGATTTTCGAGCAACTGGAGGACCGTCGGCGTCAACGATTGTGGCGTAACCACACGTAGAGCGTCGGCTTTGCGGAAGGCCTCGATGATATCGCGAAAGTTTTCGGTGTGTGGACCAACCAGAATGGTTGTTCCGTACAGCGCGGGCTCCAGCACATTGTGTCCGCCACGTGGCACCAGGCTGCCACCAATGAAAGCAAGATCGGCGAATTGGTACAGGCTGGCCAACTCCCCAATCGTATCGAGAAGAAACACGCCGCCCGCGATCGGTCTGACGCCGTCCCACTGCGAGCGCCTCTGGAACCTCAGTCCCGACGAAGCCAGCAGAGACTCCACCGCATCGAAGCGTTCCGGATGACGCGGAGCCAACACGAACAAAGCTCCGGGATATCGCGCCGCGACCCGCCGGAATGTCTCCAACAGCATCGTCTCCTCACCCTCCAGCGTACTGCCCGCTACCAGCAGCGGTCCGATCTCTTCGCGCTCCAGGGCAGCGGCAAACGCAGAGACGACAGCCGTCTCCGCCGCAGGCTTCGCTTCGAACTTCAGATTTCCGCTGACGTGTACGCGCTCAATCGGCGCCCCGATCTGTACCAGGCGGCGGGCATCCTCGTCGCTCTGCGCCAGAAAGAGATGAACGTTCTGCATGACTCGTGCCAACAACCGGTGAAAGCGCAAATAGCCAGGCAGTGAGCGATCGGAAACGCGGGCATTCACCACCGCGACGGCGGCTCCTGACAACTTGGCCCAGCGCAGCAGGTTGGGCCAGAACTCGCTCTCCGCCAGTACCAGTAGCTTAGGACGCAGGGCCTGCAAATAGGCTCGAACAGCGAACGGAAGATCCAGCGGAATGTAGAAGACGTTGTCTTCGCCGAAGCGCTGGCGCGCCAATGTCTGTCCAGTGTCGGTCGTGGTCGACACCACAACGCGCCAGCCCGGAAGTTGCGCCTTCATTTCGTCGATGACCCGCGAACTGGCCAGCACCTCACCCACGGAAACGGCGTGAACCCAAATCGTGTTAGGCGAGACCTCGTGAAAGAGCCGATCGGGAACCGTCCCTAGCCGCTCGCTCCATCCGGTGCGGTATTTGCCGTGACGCAACATCTGCAGCAGCCACCACGGCGTACTGAGAATCAGCACCACAAATAGGAGCAGGCTGTAAAGCGAATACACCCTGCGATTGTAAAGCCTGGGATGAAGAGAGCGGCCGTCTAGGATGTGCCACCCCAATCGAAAGCCCGGGCGGCGGGAGTAAAGGCCCAAGGGCACGGCTGCAGCCGTGCCCTAACATGAATGCAAGAAGGCGGCTCTAGCCATGGGCTGCCGTGGCTAAAGCCCATCCGGTATCGGGTTTCTGTTCGCCGCGCTGAAGCCCGGCGCTTCCACCAGCGAACGCGAAACAGGCGCGCCGCCTACGCGTTGATTGCCATGCCAAACACCGCATTCGAGGCGTCCAGCATCGCCTCTGACAGCGTGGGATGGGCGTGGATAATATTCGCCAATTCTTCCGCGGTGCATTCCATCTCCAGTGCCACTACGGACTCGGCAATCAGTTCGGTCGCATTCGGCCCGATGATGTGCACGCCCAGAATCTCTCCGTATTTCGCATCGGTCACGATCTTGATGAAGCCCTCGTGCTGACCCACGATGCTGGCGCGCGAGTTCGCGGTGAAGGGGAACTTACCAATCTTCACATCGTAGCCCAGTTCGCGCGCTGTGGCTTCGGTGAGGCCGACGCTGCCGATCTCCGGATGGCAGTAGGTGGCGTTGGGAATGCGTTCCGGCTTGATGGTCTTGGTCGGCTTGCCCGCAATGTGCGTGACCGCGACAATACCTTCCATCGCGCCCGAGTGGGCCAGTTGCGGGAAGCCGACTACGATATCGCCGATCGCGTAAACGCCCGGCTCAGCGGTGCGCATATACTCGTCGATCTTGACGAAGCCGCGCTCCAGCTGAATCTTTGTCTTCTCGATGCCCACACCTTCGGTGCGCGGCGCGCGGCCAATCGCGACCAGTACCTTCTCGGCTTCGAGCTTCTGTTGTTTACCGTCGACAGTGAACGTGACCGCTACGCTATCCTTGGCCTTCTCTACTTTCTCGACCTTGGCGTTGACGAAGCCATTGATGCCGCGCTTGCGGTAAACCCGCATCAACTCTTTCGAGATCTCCTCATCTTCCACCGGAACGTAACGCGGCAGCATCTCCAGAATGGTCACATCGGCGCCGAAGGACTTGTAGATGCTGGCAAATTCCACACCCACTGCGCCCGAGCCGATCACGATCAGCGACTTAGGGATATCGTTCAGGCTCAACACTTCGATGTTGGTTAGGATGCGGGCGTCGGGTTCCATGCCGGGCAGCATGCGCGCCACCGAGCCCGTCGAGAGAATCACGTTCTTGGCCTTGAGCAACTTCTGTTCGCCGCCCTCCAGCGCTACGGTGTGAATGCCGTCTTTCGCCGGCCCCGTCAGTTTGCCGTAACCGCGAACCACATCGACCTTGTTCTTTCTCATCAGGAATTGCAGACCCTTAGCGTGCTTGTCCACGATGCCCTGCTTGCGCTTCTGGATCGCGCCCCAATTGAGGGAGACGCCCGCCGTGTTCTCCAGGCCGAGCTCCGTGCCTTCCTTCACATGGTCGTACACTTCGGCATTGAACAGCAGGGCCTTGGTAGGAATGCAGCCGACGTGCAGGCAAGTTCCGCCCAGCTTGTCGTCTTTCTCAATGAGCGCTGTCTTGAGTCCTAATTGTCCGGCGCGAATGGCTGCAGTATATCCGGCAGGCCCGCTGCCGATGATGGCGACGTCGTAGATGGTCTCTGGCAATTTTGTGCTCCCGTTCTGTAGCGATTTCGAGCAGCTGCCGTCCAATCGCGCAATACAGCGCCGCTGGGAATTCCGGACAGCCCTCTGGTTGGGAATAATGGCGACAAACGAATAGATGATTGTAAATCAAGGGAAGAAGCAAAGCCCCGACGGGGCGCCGTAGGTGCTTGATCAGCCATAGCTTATACCGGCCCCGGCCTCCCAGCTTTCAATGCTATGCTGGCATAGTCAAGACATGAAACGCGTGGTCGACGAACCTGCAGTTACGGCGGATACCGAGGCGGAACCGCGCCGTACCCGGCTGAAACTGGTTGGCAACGCTCTGTTCGTCCTTTTGATCGTCATTGTTGCCGCCGCCGGCGCGATTACCGGCCTGTTGCTGGTTTACTCCACCGACCTCCCACAGGTTACCGAACTCGAACATTACCGCCCGGCCACGATCACCCAGCTCTACGACGATCAGGACCGCGTGATCGGCCAGTTTGCGCTGCAGCGGCGCGTGATCGACAGCTACAACGACTTTCCCAAGGTGCTGCGTGATGCGCTGATCTCCACCGAGGACAAAGAGTTTGAGAAACATTGGGGCGTGGACGTGTGGCGCGTTTTTGGCGCGGCCTGGCGCGATGTCATCCTCGACAGCCGCGCCCAGGGCGCTTCTACGCTGACCATGCAGCTGGCCCGCAACCTGTTTCTTTCGCCCGATCGCAACTTCCGGCGCAAGATGCAAGAGGTAATGCTGTCCATCCAGATCGAACGGCGCTTTACCAAGCAACAGATCTTTACCCTGTACGCCAACCAGATCTACCTGGGCCACGGAGTTTACGGCTTTGAGGCCGGCGCGAATTACTACTTCAGCAAGAAGGCCAAGGACCTCACCCTGGAAGAAGCTGCAGTTCTGGCCGGACTGCCCAAGGCGCCGAACTATTACTCGCCGATCAACAATCCTGAGCGAGCGCTGCGCCGCCGCAATCTGGTGATCAACAACATGCTGGAGGATGGCAAGATCACAGCCGCCGAGGCGCTGCGAGCCAAGGATGCCCCGCTGCAACTCAAACTGCAAGCCGAGCCGAATGATATTGCCCCGTACTTTGTAGAGGAAATCCGGCAGTATCTGGAGAAAAAGTACGGCGCCGAGGAAGTGCACGAAGCTGGACTGCGGGTCTACACCTCGCTGAACCTGGAGATGCAGCGCACCGCCCAGCAGGCCGTGCGCGACGGTCTCGCCGCCTACGAACGCCGTCATGGTTGGAAGGGCAACTTGCTGAATGTCGTCGCCAACGGCGATTCGCTGGCGACCTATCATCATGTCGATTGGGATGGGGCCATCGTGCCGGGCAGCTATGTTCATGCCCTGGTGACCGAAGTAGATCCACTGGTGGCAACAATTAAGTTTGGCAATTACGAGGCGCGCCTCGGTCCCGAGGAAATCAAGTGGACTCGCCATCGTTCGGCACAGGAATTCCTGACCGCCGGCGACATTGTCTATGTGAAGGTGGAGGAACTGAACGGTAATTTCAGCCGGGTTTCGCTGGAGCAGGAGTCGGGCGTGCAGGGAGCGCTGCTGGCACTCGATAATTCCACCGGCGACGTGAAGGCCATGGTTGGTGGTCGCGACTTTGAGCAATCGAAGTTTAACCGCTCCACCCAAGCCCTGCGACAAGTGGGCTCTTCGTTCAAGCCGTACATCTACACTGCCGCCATCGATCAGGGACTTACGCCGGACGACACCGTGCTCGACGCGCCCATCACCTTCAACACGCCGTCCGGCCCCTACACGCCGCACAACTACGATGGCAAATTCGAAGGGGTGATTACCTTTCGTCACGCGCTGGCCGAGTCGCGGAATATTCCGGCGCTGAAGGTCACCGAGCGTGTCGGCGGCATCAAGACAGTGATCGAATACGCGCGCAAGTTCGGCATCACCTCGCCCCTGCTCCCATACCTGCCGGTTGCGCTGGGCGCTGCCGACATTACGCTCGCTGAACAAACTGCTGCATTCACAACCTTCCCCAACGATGGCGTACGCGTGACCCCGCGCTACATCCGCAAAGTAACCGACTACGCTGGCCGGGTACTGGAAGAAAACTACCCCGAGGTGAAGGATGTGGTCAGCGCCCGCACCGCGCGCATCATGACTTACATGCTGCGCGAGGTGGTGCTGCATGGAACTGGCTACGCTGCCAGCAAACTCAATCATCCCCTGGGCGGAAAGACGGGAACCACCAACGACTTCACCGATGCCTGGTTCGTGGGCTTTTCGCCATCCCTGACTTGCGGTGTCTGGGTAGGGTTCGACGAGAAGAAAACCCTGGGCAACAAGGAAACTGGCGCGGCTGCGGCATTGCCTATCTGGATGGACTTCATGCGGGTGGCGCTGCAGGGTCGTGAGTCGGAAGACTTCGCCGCGCCTCCTCCCATGACGCCCAGCGCCGTTGCGCAGAAGGCGGAGGAGCCTGAGGCTCCCACCGGCGACAGCGAGGCGCACTGATGCGACGTTTCTTTCGCTACCTGGTGCGGGTGCTGGTGCTGTTCGTGGTTTTCATGGCATCGCTGCTGACTGCGATGAGGTTTGCGATTCACGGGCGGCAAACGACGATTCCCAAAATCGTAGGTCTGACGTCGGGACAGGCCGAGCGGACCTTGGCCGATCGTGGTCTATTGCTGGAAGAGGGCGATCGCTTCTTCAGTTCGGATGTGCCGCCCGGCAGGGTGATGTCGCAGGTTCCGGCGCCTGGGGTGCAAGTGCGGCGCGGCTGGCACGTGCGGGTAGCGGAAAGCATGGGTCCGCAGCGGGTCGTTATTCCCGACCTTCAGGGGGAAAGCGAGCGAGCCGCAGAAATCAATATTCGCCGGCGCGGACTCGAGTTGGGAAGCATTGCGAGCGCCACGATTCCCGGCGCTCCCGGCGACCAGATTGTGGCGCAGAGCCCGCCCGCCAATGCCGTGAACGTCTCGGCGCCTAAGATCAGCGTGCTGATGGCAGCGCCGGAAGACCGCAACTCCTTCGTCATGCCCGACCTGGTAGGGCAAGGCGAGGATGACGCCGTGAATGCGATAGTCAGCGCGGGCCTGCGGGTCAGCGGCATTAAAACCCAACCCGCTTCCCCAACTCCGACAAATGCGGGCGACAATGTGGCACAGGCTCCGCGGGAAGTGCTTAGGACATTTCCTGCCGCCGGTCAGCGAGTCTACGAGGGCCAGGGAATTGGCCTGGAAGTAAGTCAGTAGCCGCGGTTCATGATCCGCTAATCCGTGCGAGCTTAGTCATCCTGCGCGAAGGCGATCCTTCACTTTCCTGCGATCAAGACCCCAGCCAACTGGCGCCATTCCTTGATCGGCAGCGACTTCGGATCTGCGGTGAGCACTTGGATGCAAACGTGATTTGCGCCTGCAGATTGATGGGCTTCGATCCGGCGCTGGATAGCATCCATCTCGCCCCAGGCGACAATTGCATCAATCAGGCGATCGCTGCCTTCGCCCTTGCAATCTTCTTCGGTAAAGCCCAAACGCAGGAAGTTGTTCGTGTAATTCGGCAAGGTGAGGTAGAAGCGCAGAAATGCCCGCGCAATCTCCCGTGCCTTCGTGGCATCGCTCTCCAGCACCACGGCTTGCTCGACGCATAACCAGGGACCCGCTCCCAGGATGTTGCGGGCCGTCGCCGTGTGTTCCGGTGTGACGTTGTAAGTGTGGGCGCCATCTGTACGTTTGCCGGCCAGCTCCAGCATCTTGGGACCGAGCGCTGCCAGCACCCGGTAAGTCGATGCAGGAGGAACGCTGTTGTAAGGAGCCTTGTCCATCGCATCCAGGTAGGCGGTCATCTTGGCGACGGGCTTTTCATAAGCATGGCCGCGCAGACGCTCCACAAGAGGGATGTGACTCACGCCCAACCCGAGTACAAAGCGGTCAGGATAGGCCTCGCTGAGAGTTTTCTGCGCACTCGCCATGGTGACTGCATCGCGTCCATAGATGTTCGCGATTCCGGTAGCTACCACAATGTGAGATGAGCCGGACAGCAGTAAGCCGGCTTGGGTCAGGGACTCGCGGCCAAGTCCCTCGCTGTACCAGAGCGCTCCATAGCCGAGTTGCTCCAGTTCGGCAACCGCTTCCTTCAGTTTGCTGGCGGGCTGCGGCTCGAAGCCGCCCGTCCAGATTCCAATTTTCTTCAAAGCTAGATGGGATTTCGTCATGATTTGAGTCCTGCGATACGTTCGATGAGGTATTCAGAAAGTTAGATCGGATATTTCGCAAATCGCTTATCCCTCGGCCGCGATGACTGCATCCACTTCAATTTCCACTAACATCTCGGGTGAGACCAGCGCCGAAACCCCGATCATGCTGGCGGCGGGACGAATGTCGCGAAAGACTTCGCCGTGCGCCTTACCGACCTCCTCCCATTGCGTGATGTCGGTAACGAACATCCGGGTACGTACAACATCGTGGAAACTGGCTCCGGCCGCTTCGAGCGCGAAACCGATGTTCTTGAGTGCCTGTACCGCCTGAGCGTAGGCATCGCCCTGTCCGACGATCTTGCCATCAGAACCGGTGGCGACGGTTCCTGCCACCGACACGAATGGACCCACCTTGACTGCACGTGAGAATCCCACGATGGGTTCGTAGGGAGAGTTGCCCGAGATGTTCTTGCGTTCCACGATTGCTTCCTCCAGAACCGCCATTGTGCCACACCCCAGCTTGCCTCTTGCCGGGTTGCCCGCAAATTTTGGCAGTCAACTTCACAGTTTGCTGACAGGAGCGGGAGGAGTGCGGAAACAGCATCTGCATGAGCCAACCAAACCCGCATAAATAGCGCTCCAACGTAACATGCTCGACTCGCCAACGGAGACTTGCGAAGCCTATCGCAGTCGTCGGACCTATCTCGAGAGAATCCATTCAGTAACGAGACGCGCAAGAAACGCTTGCACTCGAAAACAAAGTGCGATAAGTACTCGCATCACATCTAACGAATAGGCAAGCGAAGGAGACCAGTAACACACCATGATCCCGGAATCGCACGCGCTGCAGGAGTTGTTCAGCGATCTGATCCATCAGCATTTCGACCGCGACATTGGATTGCGTGATTCCGAAGTTCAGGACTACATCGTCAACATCCTGGCCGAATTCTGTGAGCGTGAACAACTGTTCAAGGTATGCGACGCTACCGGCCGCCCGCTGGGGGATGTGGGCGAGATGTTGCTGGAGGCCGATCCCATCTACGGTCCCGCACCGTCTTTTGATCGCGAGCGCCAGGTGCGCAAGCACATCGGCGACTACACCTTGTTTTTCTCCGGCATGTTTCCAGAGAGCATCAATCACTATCGCCTGCGGCGGCAGAGGCTGGAGAATTTCGTCGATTTCATCAAGGCAGGTAAGGAAAGCTATTACATCGTCTCCAAGTTCGATCAGTTCGAATATGCCCGGCTGGCGCCGCTATTCGCCAAACTGGCCCGCGAGTTCGAATCTTGTGTCTACGGCCTGAATCTAGTCAAGGGCGATCTGGAAGAGATGCAACATCCCATTACGCAGCGAGCGAAAGAGATCGTGATGTAGCCGTCTCGGTCTGCAGGAAGGCACGGAGAGCAGCCGTGCCTTTTTGTTTTGTTGTTAAGCTTGGCTTCAGATTTCCGCGTAGAATCTTCCGCTTCGCCAGGTAATTCCGTCCATTCCACGAAAGAATGTCCACCGCCCTGTTAAGAACAGTGAACCCAGCCGTCGTCCCCCAACTTTCGTTCGCCCTCCGTGTTCTCAAATCTGAAAGCAATTTGCGATGGCCCCACGGCAGTGAAACAGGGAGTCGGAGGAGACGATGAAAAAGCGACTAAACTTCGTACTACTGCTGGCGCTGGGTGCGGGAGTTGTTACCACCGGCGCGGCGGCTCAGAGCAGGCAGCCTGCTAGTGAGGCAAGCGCACGACTCGAGTACGCTACCTTCGATCCGGCACAGGCCGCACTGCTTCGCCAGGTGGACTGGGACGATCAGCGCCGCTGCGATGGCGATCATGATCGCGACGATCGGGGTTGCTATCAGCGAGGTCGCAACCAGTATCGCTACCCCGCCTACTACGGCAACGGTTACTACGCTGCGCCCTATTGTCCGCCAAATACCGGTTGGTACGACCGCCAAGGCCATTGGCACGCTTATGACAGGGATCGCGACAGAGACCGCCGTCGTCACGATGATGACGATCGCCGGTGAGTCCCGTCCAATGTTAAGCAGGCCCCGCGAGGTTCGTGGGGTCGCCTGAAATGGCGGAGGTGATGCGAGAGGCCCGGAGCAAACTCCGGGCCTTCTTGCGTGCCCGATTTCTGCGATACTAGAACAGCAGGTTCGCTATAGGCGAAGCCACAACTCATGGATCCGATCGCAGACCCCAAATCCGTCAAAGTGAACGTCACTACCGGAACCGGCGTGGAAATCGAGTGGAAGGACGGCCATCGTAGCGCGTATAGCTTTCCATTCTTGCGAGATGCCTGTCCCTGCGCCCTGTGTAACGAAGAGCGGGAGAAGGACGGCCGTCAGCCGGGCGATCCACTCAAGCCGATCGCGGGCGCGTTGCCGATGTTCAAGGCGGCAGCACGGCCGACCGAGGTTGAGCCCGTCGGCAAGTACGCTATTCGCTTCTCCTGGAACGATGGCCACCAGCACGGCATCTATTCCTGGCAGTACCTGCGTGACAATTGTCCTTGTCCCGAGTGCAAGGCGCATCGCGCTATGGACGCGCCGGCCGTCAGCAGCCGACCCAACTAATCACGAGTGCCCTCAACCTTGTCGTCGTACCTGACCAAACTGAATCCGCAGCAGCGCGAAGCCGTCGAGGCGGTGGACGGGCCGGTGCTCATCCTGGCCGGCGCCGGAAGCGGCAAGACCCGCGTCATCACCTATCGCATCGCCCACCTCATCGACGGCGTAGGCGTTCAGCCGGACTCGATTCTGGCGGTGACCTTCACCAACAAGGCTGCCTCTGAGATGGCCAGCCGCGTCGAGTCGCTGGTAGGCGGGCGCTCCCTCTCCAAGCCGCTGATTTCCACCTTCCACTCGTTCTGCGTGCGGCTGTTGCGCCGCGACATCGAAACCCTGCAGATCGGCGGCAAGGGCTATCGCAAAGATTTCGTCATCTACGACGAGGCCGATCAGCAGAACGTGGTAAAGGCAGCAATGCGGCGGCTGGGGATCGACGACAAGCAACTCACCCCGCGCAATGTGCTGGGGCGAATCTCCTGGGCCAAGAATCACATGCTCGATCCGCAGGAGGTTTACCTGAACTCCGGCGATCCGAAGACCGAGCGCGTAGCCCATATCTACGAGGTTTACCGGCAGGAGCTGGCGAAGTCGAACGCGATGGATTTCGACGACCTGCTGCTGTACGCGGTGCGCGTCCTGAAAGCCTCAGGCGAGACGCGGGAGCGCTATAACCGCCGCTATCGCTACATCCAGGTGGATGAGTACCAGGACACGAATCGTCCCCAGTATGAGTTGATGCGCATGCTGGCGGGCAGTGAACACAATGTCTGCGCGGTCGGCGATGAAGACCAGAGCATCTATTCCTGGCGCGGCGCCGACATCCGCAACATCCTCGAGTTCGAGCAGGACTTCCCCGAGGCACGGATTATCCGTCTGGAACAGAACTATCGCTCGACCCAGAACATTCTGCAGGCGGCGTCGGCGGTGGTGGCGAAGAACGTCAAGCGCAAAGGCAAGAACCTTTGGACCGATCGCACCGGCGGAGCGCAGATCGGATACTACGAAGCGCCCGACGGCGAGAACGAAGCCCTCTTCGCCGCCGACTACATCGCCAAGTACCTGCGCCAGGCTCAGGCGGAAAACGGCGAGACACCACGAGCTGCCGTTTTGTATCGCACCAATTCGCAGTCGCGCCTGGTAGAAGAGGCGATGCGCCGGTACCAACTGAACTACCACGTTGTGGGAGGATTCAGCTTTCTACGAGCGTGCCGAGATCAAAGACATGATCTCGTATCTGAAAGTCATCGGCAATCCGGATGACTCGATTGCTGTGCAGCGCGTGATCAACACCCCGGCACGCGGCATCGGCAAGACCACCATGGAGATCATCGAGAATATCGCACTGGAGACGGGAACCTCCATGTGGGGCGCAATCGGCGAGGTACTCAGACGCAGGCTGCTTCCGCTGCGGACGTTGTCGTCGCTGCAGAGTTTCAAGGACTTGATCGACGACGCCAGGGCCATGCAGTTGGGTACATTTCGCGAACGAGTGGCAGAAACGGCGGCACTTAAAGCAGCAGAAGCACCTTCCTCTAGGGACGAGGAGGATCTGCAGCACGACATCGACTTCTCGCCGGCGGAGTTGGAAGCCTCCCCAGAGCTGGAAGGCGACGATGCGACGGCGTTCGCGCCGGAGTCGTTCGCGGACGACGGCTCGGGCCATGCTGCAACGGACGAAACTGGAGAAGAGCGAGTCGAAGGCTTTCGTGCGCCCGGCGACCCCGCTTCGACGGCGGAGTTGCTGAAGTTCCTGATCGATCGCACCGGATACATCAAGCAACTCGAGGAGGAGGACACACCGGAGTCGCTGGCCCGCATCGAGAACCTTCGGGAACTGGTGAATGCGGCCATGGACTCGCGCGATCGAGGCGAGACGCTTAACGAATTTCTCGACCACGCGGCGCTGGTGAGCGATGCCGACCAGTACGACGAGAATTCGCGCGATCACCCTGATGACGCTGCATTCAGCCAAGGGCCTGGAGTTCCCGCTGGTATTCCTGATCGGGCTGGAAGAGAACTTATTTCCGCATTCGCGAACGTTATTGGCGCCGGACGATATCGAAGAGGAACGGCGGCTGTGCTACGTCGGAATGACGCGAGCCATGGACACGCTGATCCTGACGCGCGCTCGCTATCGCCGCCGTTACGGGACCGACATGCCTGAGCCCAGCGTTCCCTCGCGTTTCCTGGAAGAGGTTCCGCAGGAGTTGTTGCAGGATCTGGGATCGCCGCGGCGGCCCGTCCAGGCGGGAGCAAGCGATTACGGAAGCAGCAAGCACTACGCCTACGAGGATGAAGATCAACGGCCGCAATACGGACGTCGCAATGCACCTCAACGCAATGCCTATAGCGGTCCGGCTTACAACTCCATCGACAACATCGCGGAGTTCTTTGCCTCGCGCGGCAAGAAGTTTTCGCGTCCGAAAGTCGACCTGCCGGCAGTTACGGGACGAACTGGATTCCGTCCCGGCCAGCGCGTGCGTCACCCTAAATACGGCGAAGGCACGGTGTACAAGCGCGAGGGTGATGGGGAAGACGCCAAGATTACGGTACAATTTCCAAGATACGGTTTGAAAAAGCTGGTCGAAAAGTACGCCCAATTGGAAAAGGCGTAACTCCGTCAACGAGGGAACGCAGAGTTCATGGCAAATACCAAGAGCATTACCGATAAGGCAGAACGTAAGAAAGTAAAGCGCACGGCGCGCAAGAAGGCCGCTCCCAAGGCGCCTCGCACCTACGCCCGCGGGGCGGAGAAACGCAAGGTTAAGAAGCTGGCACGCGGCACGTCGAAGCGTTAGTTACTGTCCCGCCCTAGGCCAAAGGAAGGCCTGGAACGGGCACCGCTCATCGATATGGGCGCGACCGCTTTCGAAAGAGACACCAGGCTCCAGTCCGCTTAGACGGGCTGGAGCTATTTCTTTGGAGGTGTGCCGGGGTCAGCCGGCCGGGCCGGGGCTGCGTTCGACGACATGCTTTGACCCGGCTGGTCGAGATTGACTAATTCCGTGCCGGGAGGCTGCTGCAAGGCAAACTGGTCATCGTGTAGAGCGTCGTTGATCACCAGCTTCACTACCGTCAGCCGGATAGAATATTCCTCCTGCGGACGTTCGATCTCGATAACATTGGGAAAGCTGACGCCGTTGTAATCCTGATATACCTGATAGGTGGCTCGGGTGGCCACGTTTCCCTGCTGATCGTAAATAACCTGACGATGCGGCACCAGGGTAGTGCGGTCAAATACGATTTCGCGTGACAGATACCAGTCGCCGCCTGAGCGGCGAATCACATCAATGACGTAATCCGGCTGTTCCAGCTCCTTCTTTGTCTTGGCGTCGTAAATTACTTCCGTACTTTTTTCCAGCACAGTGATGTCGGTCTGGGGGTCAATCTCGGGCAGCAGCAGGGCGTTGTAGATAACCTGCGGCCGCAGGTTTTCCAGAGGATTGGCGGCGGGATGAACGACGTCATTGTGGCCGACATAGAACTTGTTCTTCGCCGGTATCGACAACTTGAATTCGTCCCCGGCACTCACCATGTCGAATGCTTTGTTGCGCACGATGGGAAACAGCCCGATCATCCTTAGCATGTCCGGCTTGCGTACCAGGATGTAGCCGCGAATTTCTTCGTATTCGGTGACCTTCCCTTTTTTCTCGCCGCCCACCGAGGTCGCAATGTCGACCGTGGCATTCAGAGTTCTGATCTTAGTAGCCTCTGCGTTGATGCGATCCAGCAGTTCCTGTTTCGTGGCAGTCTGGAGCTTCGCCGTGCTGGTTCGCATTTCCACTGTACGGGTGCGAAACAGGCACCCGCTTTGGCCCAGAACAAGGGCGGCAAGGGAAACTGAGGCAAGTAGTCTGGCTCCACGCATAATTGCAGGCTGAATCTCGTAGTATACGGCACCCGCCCAGTGCCACCTCCTCGACGCAGACCAATGTAGTCCTACTGGCTGGCCGCGACCGCTTTTCGATACGCCGCCACATTGCGCGCATGTTCTTCCGAATCGCGTGCAAACCGGTGGTGGCCGTTGTTATCGCTGACGAAGTAGAGGAAATCGGTCTGCGCCGGATGCATGGCCGCGAGCAGCGAAGCTACTCCGGGATTGGCGATGGGGCCGGGAGGCAAGCCGGGATATTTGTACGTGTTGTAAGGCGAATCAAATTGCAGGTCAGAAGCGTAAATTGTTCCGCGATATCGCCCCGCCAGCAAGGCGGCATAGATCACGCTGGGATCGGCACCCAACAACATGTTCTTCCCCAACCGATTGTAGTAAACGCTGGCAACCATGGGGCGTTCCTTCGGGTCTGCGGTTTCCTTCTCCACGATAGAGGCCATAGTCACGATGCGGTGGGTATCTGCGTTGCCCAGCAATCCAATCTTCTGAGCCTCCTGGCGGAAGCGACGCACCATGGCCGCCGCTATGTCGTGCGCGCTGTCGATCCGAGTGAACTGATAGGTGTCCGGGAAGAGATATCCCTCCAGCGATTTCGCGTCAGGATCGATGTCGCGAAGCAGGAAGAGGTCGCCTTGGGCTGCGGTAATGAAGTCGGCCGCGGGACCCAGACCTGCCTGCTCCACCGCGGCGGCGATGTCGTAAACATTGTAGCCTTCGGGCACCACTACCGCGCGCGCATAAACATCTCCCTGAATCAGGCGGTCGCGGACGTCGGAGGCGCTGGCCGGCTGCTCAAACTTGTATTCACCCGCCTTCAGCGTGCTGACCCCTTTGATGTAATGCAGCATCAGGAACGCGTCTGCGCTGCGAATGACACCTTGCCGCTGCAACTCCCGGGCAATATGGCGGGTGCTCCAGCCGGGGCGAAGCAGCACAAACGTCGGCTGCGCAGGTTGCACAGGCAAGAGCGCCGCCCAGGCAAACCACAAGGCCGACGCCAACACGGCCACAATCACGAGAGTGATGAAAATTCGTAGCAAGCTAGCAGTTTAGATGAAGCGTGGAGCTGTGGCGCTGCTCTCCCCGGCGGTTGGCCTCAGGTTGAGCCACCGGATTTCCTGAACTCCAGGAACGACTGCAGGATAAGCACGGCCGCCACCTGATCTACGACCGCGGCACGGCGGCGAATGCTCATGTCGGTCTGGCGCAGCATCCGATTGGCCTCGACGGAGGTGAGACGTTCGTCGAACAGATGGACCGGAAGCTTGAACCTGCGACGCAGCTCTTCGGCAAACGCCTGAACTTTCCCGGATTGAATGCCCTCGTCTCCGCTCATGCGAAGAGGCAGCCCCATCACCAATTCGCCGATGCCGTACTGTTTAATCGTTCGCCGCAGATGGTCGAGGTCGTTCCGCTTGTTGCTGCGCCGATAGGTCGGTAAGCCTTGGGCGGTTAGGCCCAATTCATCGCTTACCGCCAGGCCGATGGTGTGGGAGCCAAAGTCCAACGCCAGAATGCGGTGGCGCGGTTGCGAGAGCGAGGCCGCCGGAGAAACATTTTCCATTTTCGATACAGCAAAACTATCATGTTCGGAATCTTGCGGTTGCGAGTACCATAGGCAAAATGCCAGACCAGTTACTAGACGATCCGAAGCCGGTGCGCCAGCACGCAGAAGATTCTGGTGTGGCCGCGAATGTCGCAGTCGGATCAGGCGCGGCTTCCGACGTGACCATCAACCGCGCCGCGGTGGCTGAACGGGAGCAACGGCGTATTCAGCATCTGCAGGCCACTGCCCTGTTGATCCTGGCGGCCGCCACTGTCTTGACTCTCGTCTACGTAGCCAAGTTAATTCTGGTGGTCATTCTGCTGTCGATCCTGCTTTCCTTTGTTCTGGCGCCGATTGTCGACCTGCTGACCCGGTTCAACATACCGCGCGCGCTGGGCGCTCTCCTAGCTGTCTTGATGCTGGTCATCGCGCTTCTGGCCGCCACCTACCTTTCCTACAGCCGCGCGCTGGCGTTCATGTATGAGCTCCCTCAGTACAAGGCCAGAATCCAGGCGTTGGGAGCGAAGATACGCGAACAAGCGCAGGAGATCCAGCAGACCACCGAAACCGTGCTCCCCTCCTCCGAAGAAGACAAGAAGACGGTAACCGTAAAACAGTCCAGCAGTTGGACCGACCTGGTAAGCAAGAATGCCAGCTCCGTGTCTGAGGCGGTGCTGGCCATTACCTTTATCCCGTTTCTGGTCTTCTTTATGCTGAGCTGGCAGGACCATGTGCGATCTTCGTCGGTCATGCTTTTCAGAATGGAGAATCGCAATACGGCCTATGTCATGTTGGGTTTGATCGCCCGCATGATCCGCTCGTTTATTGTCGGCAACTTCATCATCGGCGTTTTTCTCAGCATCTGCAGCATTGCCCTGTTCGGCTTGATGGGTCTGCCCTACTTCTACTTCCTCGGCGTGATGAGCGGATTCCTCAGCCTGATCCCCTACCTGGGTGTCATTCTCGCGGTAATTCCGCCTCTGATCGCCGATCTCGGACACCTGACCACCGGGCTCTGCATTCTGATCATTTGCCTGGTCATGGGCTTGCATCTGGTCGCCATGAACGTGCTCTACCCCAAGATCCTTGGCAAACGACTGCAACTCAATCCGCTGGCAGTCACGTTGGCGCTGCTGTTCTGGGGATGGCTTTGGGGCGCGATGGGATTGATTCTCGCTGTGCCGATTACCGGCGCCTGCAAAATCATCTGCGATCATATTGAACGATTGCGGCCGTACGGCACCTGGCTGGGGGAATGAGGCGAGAGACCGCTCTTCGCCATTCGCTCTTCGCTTTGTCACCTCCTTGCTGGCTATGTAGGTAGCGCATAGGCCGTCAGATAATGCAGCAGCGGACAGCCCAGCCTGATGTTGGATTCCGCTATCCGTAGTTCTTAAGCGAAAGGCGAACGGCGAAAAGCGAAGGGCGCCAATGGCGAAAAGCGACGGTTGGCCAGTAGAATCAATCTTTGGCAATCATTCCGCCACTGGCGTCAGGAGCTCTGAATGGCACACATGGTGAAGTGCATAAAAATGGGCCGCGAAATGGAAGGACTGGACGAGCCGCCCTTCGACGGCGAACTGGGTCAGAAGATCTACGACAACATTTCCAAGTTGGCTTGGGAGCAATGGCAGGAGCACATGAAAATGCTGCTCAACGAATACCGCCTGCAGCCCTGGAAGAAAGACCACCAGGAATTCATCGTGCAGCAGATGGAAGCCTATTTCTTCGGCGAAGGCGCGGAGAAGCCGAAGGAATACGTCCCCCCAAAGCAGTAGGCCTGAGAGAAGTTGCCGGATGATCGTGGCGATCGAGGGACCAAGCGCTGCCGGCAAGACGACTTGGTGCCGATCGCACTTTCCGCACACCTGCGTAGAAGAGGCGGCGGAGAATCTCGCCGCCCCCGATCTGTTTGCGGACCCGGCCGAGGTTGGACAATTCTGGGTCAACTACGCAATTGCAAACTGGCGAAGAGCGCTAGCCATCGAGCGCGACCATGGCATTGCCGTCTGCGATGGCGATCCCTTCCACCTCTACTATTCTTGGGCACTGTGGAAGTCGGGAGCGCTGGCCAAAACCCTATTCGAAATTGAGCTGGAACTTTACCGGACTGCATTCGCGAGCCAGCAGATCGGATTTGTGGACCATATTCTCTGGCTGGAAGCGCCCATCGACGAGCTACGCCGCCGCGCCCAAGCCGACACCACGCGTCGCCGCAAGCGGCACGAGATGTATCTGGCTCTGGCCCCTTGGATGAAGGCCTGGTTCCAGGAGCGTGAGCGCATTCTTCCCCGAACCGTGCGGGCACTGACGGATGGGTTACAGGTGGAAGCTTTGAGCAACGGTGCCAGCCCCCAGCGCTACGACACAGCATCGATGGACAGATGGTTGAACGGTTGCGGCAAAGGTAGCGCCGGGATGGTGCCGCCGCGAGGGAACCGAGGACAGGTGCGAGCCTCGGGCGCGCAGACTAATTCCAAGTCGGCAGACCACTGACTGCTGACAACCAGCAACAGGTTACTGAGAATCGACTCCTGACAACTGCCTTTACAGCTGTGGCGCGTAGACGGCCCAACCGCGCGGGCCAGCCCAGAAATCGGCACGACCGTCGGATCCCGTCCACTTTGCCTCGGGCTGGCCGGGGTCGTTACCGCCATAAGCCACTGCTTGGAACTGCACACTCCGCCACTGGGTCTGCACCTCGATTCCACTCCACATGTCGCCCAGGTTGTTCAGCACGAACACTAATCCCGTCTGGCTGCCGGAGCCCGTACGCTGCATGATGTAAAGATTGTCGTCGGCGTAGAGCACTTCGGTCGCTCCGCCCGCGCAGCGCTCGTGCGCCGCGACCAGCGCGGCAATTCCGTTCGGAGTACCGGATTGCGCTAGTCCAAAGTTATACCAGTCCATCCAGAAGACACTGGGATAGCCTTCATGCGTGAGGATGAAAGCGTAGGCCAGCAGCTTGTCGTTATTGATGGCATTGCCCGGATCGCGAATGGTGTCGTGGTTATCCACGAAGGTCACGGCTTGCGACGGCGTGTCTTGAACTACCGTCCCAGGATCGGCCAGCGTCTGCAGGCTGAAACCGTAGGTATCGCACAGATCTTTCAGCCGGTAGTGCAACGGAAAGTCGAACGCGGAGACGGGGTTGTCGGTGTAACTATTCACCTCGCCGAGCCAGTCGTCGACGGTACGTTCGTTGTCCCAGCACTCGCCCACGCAGAAGGTATAAAAGTTATCCGCCGATTTCTTCAGGTAGCGCAGCTCGGCCAGAGACTGCACCATCCAGGGCGCATAGCCTTTGACGAAGTCGAAGCGGAAGCCGTCGAAGCCGATGGTCTCAATCATCCACTGGCCGACCGCAATCAGGGCTGCGTAGACCTGAGGGTTGCGGTGGCAGAGGTCGGGCATGTCGCCAAAGGTCATCTCGTCGAAGATCTCGAAAGGCGATGGATGGAAGCACTGCCAGTCGCGGGGGAACTTGCCGCTGGCGGGATTGAACTTCGTCCAGCGGGTCTGGCCATCGATCGGGTTGACCTCCTGCCCGTCGCCACCGCTGTTGTGGTCGAGCACCAGATCGGCGTAGACCTGCATGTTCGCCGTGTGCGCTGCGTCGATTAGCGAGGTCAGCTCTGCCTGATTGCCGAACCAGGTCTTGGTGCGGCCTTTCTGATTGAAGTCGCCCAAGTCAAAGTAGTCGTAGGGATCGTAACCCATCGACGGTCCGCCCAGGTTGGCGGCTTTGCATGCAGGTGGAAGCCAAAGAGCGGTGAAGCCAGCCTGTCGCAACTCGGGAATTTTGCTGGCGACAAAGTTCCACCAGGTACCGTCCTGATTCTCTTGCGATGGACAGTTCCAATAGAAAGCCTGAAATAAGACTCCCATGGCGAGGCCTCCTTTTTGCGGATGCAAGGAGAATAGCGCAATTAGGGACGGTCAGAGGTGATTTGGCGACGAAAAATTCGCAACGGCGGCCGATGTGCAGCAACTGGGTCCCCGGCTGAACAGTTTGCTAAAAACTCAGCGAGAGGTGATGTTGAAGGGATGTAGATTTCGAGACCGCTGTTACGCCCTGGCCGCTTGCTCGTCCGGACCCAGCGGCAGGAAGTACTGCGTGCCGCGAATCGGTTCGCTGACCCGCCGCAGCAGCGCCTGCAAGTCTTCGCTGCGTTCGACAAAATCGATCTCCGAAGTGTTGACGATGAGCAAATCCGACGACGTGTAGTGAAAGAAAAAGTGCTCATAGGCCTTGATCACTTCTTCCAGATAATCGTCGCTGATGGCCTTTTCGCCGGGAGCGCCTTTTTTCTTGAGCCGCTTCTTCAGCACTTCGGGCGTGGCCTGCAGATAGATGACGAGGTCGGGAGTGGGCACGTTCTGGCGAAACAACTCGTAGTAGCGGTTGTAGACGTCAAGCTCGGCGTCACCCAGATTGAGGCAAGCAAACAGCTTGTCCTTCTCGAAGATGTAATCGGCGACATACGTCTTATTGGGATTGCGCTTCACATCCAGCCCGCCCAGCTGCTCATAGCGCGCGATGAGAAAAGCAAACTGCGCCTGGAACGCTGCCCCCGGTTCGCCCTGATAAAACCCGCGCAGGAAAGGATTTTGCTCGGGCTCGCTGATGCGCTGGGCATGCAGAGTCTCAGCGATGACCCGGCAGAGCGTGCTCTTGCCGACTCGGATAGGGCCCTCGACTGCGATATACCGGGGTGGTTCGAAAAGGTTCGCCATGATCGGAGAAAGGCTACGATTCGCAGAATATCTTGCTCGCGCCTTCGTGGCAATTACCGGGTTGTAAAACGTCAGCTTTTCGCGGTTCGCTCTTCGCTTTCCGGCAGATACGACTTGTCGAAGGGGGGTTCGAGAAGGGGTAGCTTTGGTGAATGACTCTACGAAAAGCCGAGTTTGGCAGGCAATTGTGCGATTGATGATCGAGTCCCGCCATGCGGGACGGCGACAAGATAGCCCAGCGCTTCAGCGCTGGGTAGGCTGCAATTTTATATGAGCCCCTTCAGGGGCGGCACAAGAGGCTCTCAAAAGAGCCAGATTGGATTGGGCAATAGCGAACAGCGAGCCGCGGCCTTCCGGCTACAATCGACGCATGCTTTCACAGCTCATTGGCGGGATTTCAGTCGCCAGCGTGGCGACCTGGGCTGGTTTTCAAACCATGTGGCCCACGTCGCAGGTTTATGGGCGCACGTTTGTCGGCCTGGAGCCGGGCTCGCGCTTGCTGGCGCTTACCTACGACGACGGTCCCAATGATCCTTACACCGCGCAGATGATGGAGGTTCTCGATCGCCACGGGGTGCAGGCAACATTCTTTCTGATCGGGCGGTTCGTCCAGCAGAAGCCGGAGATCGCACGGGCGCTGGTTGAGGCTGGGCACGCCATCGGCATCCACACCTGGGACCATCCCAACCTGATTTTTGCCTCCGCCGCCGAAGTGCGTCGCCAACTGCAACAGACGCACCAGGCGATTTTCGACGCGACCGGCGTCGACACCACGCTCTTCCGTCCCCCGTTTGGCGGGAGGCGGCCAGCATCTTTGCGGGTCGCGCGCTCCTGCCGGCTGCAAACCGTGATGTGGAACGTCACCTGTTATGACTGGAAGGCCCCGTCCGCCGAGGAGATTGTGAAGCACGCGGAACGGCAGATTCGCGGCGGTAACGTCATCCTGCTGCACGACGGCGAATATCACCGGATCGGAGTGGACCGCAGCCGCAGCGTCGAAGCCAGCGATCGTATTCTGAAGCGCTACAGGAGCGAAGGGTACGAGTTTGTGACGATTCCGGAGATGATGCAAAAGAAGCAACTAGCAACTAGCAACTAGCAACAGGAAAATCACCAATTGGCGGTTGTACCCGAACTCCAGGCCACAGGCTTCGCTTGCCGTGTGGAATGGTTCACAACCTCCCAACCGCCACCGGCAAACAAAAAATTCAAACGCATTCACTTGCTGCCCCGTCTTAACGGATGAGAACGGGACATAGCGGTTCACGATGTCATCGCAGCCCACAAGCTCCACGTTAACCTGGCAGGAGACCGGCAGGGTGGCAACCGGCACAGACGAGTTCGCGGAAGTGGAATCGCTGGTCCGTCAACACGCTCGCCTGGTCTTCAAGGTCGCATACGGCGTCTTGCGCAACTCGCACGATGCCGAGGACGTGGTGCAGGAAGTATTCCTGCGGGTCCACCGCTCGGGTGTCAAGCAGGTACTCGACGTTCCCGCATGGTTGGCGCGGATCGCCTTTCGGCTGGCGATTGATTGCACCCGCAAGCCTCAGGCCGCTGGCCTCGACGAAATCGAACTGCCTAGTGGAGAGCGCGGCGCCGAGAACGTCGCAATTTGTCGGGAAGAAGTCGGGCTGGTGCAGCGACTGATTGCCTGCTTGCCCGACGATTTGCGCCAGCCGCTGCTGCTCTCGGCAGTCGAGGAGTTGAACTCGACGCAGATTGCGGCGGTGCTGGGGACCTCGGAGTCGGCGGTGCGCGGGCGCATTTTTCGCGCCCGCCAACTGCTGAAAGAGAAACTCGCAGCCTTGACGGAAAAGAAGCCATGAAGACGAACGACGAATTCGACAACCTTCTGTACGACGCGCTCACGGAATATCGGGATGCCGAGCCGCTGGCCGGACTGGAAGATCGCGTGTTACGGCGCGTGCGTTGCCAAGCCGAGCGTCGGCGAGCTACGCGGCTCGCGTGGAGCGCCGCCGCAGTCGCAACCGCGACGCTGCTGACGATCGTGGCATGGCTGGGATTGCGCGAGCGAGTAAAGCCAGCGTCGGTTCCGGTGACGGTAGTTCAGAAGAGCGAGGCCGCTCCGCAGGTTCAAAAGAAGGAGCCGGAAATCGCCGAAGTGAGCCCTGGCGTTGCGGTCGTAGCGAAGAAGAAGATCGCATCGCCGAGGCACCGTCGCCAGCCGAACGAAACAGCGAAAGAGTTAAGCCCGATTCCTGCGCAGTTCCCCACGCCGGAACCTTTGACTGCGAACGAGCGCGCATTGCTGGCGCTGGCGCAGAAGCAGCCTGAGGCTCTCCAAACATTACCTCAAGACAACAGCGAGATTGCCATCGCACCCATCGAGATCAAGCCGCTGGCTGATGAGGACGCCGCCGGCAAAGGAGACAACTGATGCGTAACCGAATCTACCTGTTCGCAATTCTGCTGGCCTTGCTGGCAATGCCTGCCTTCTCGCAGGAAGCCGAGAAGAAGAGTGACAGCTCCAGCACGACGTCAGCGCAGCAAGCGCCCAAGCATTTTTACAAGCTGCACTTCGTACTGAAGGAGATGGCGGACGGCAACGTGATCAATCAGCGGTCCTTCACGCTAGGGTTGGGGGCTTCAACGGCTCCCGACTATAGCGACCGCAGCAGCCTCCGCGCCGGTACGCGCATCCCGACTCCTGGCGGCGAAAAACCGGAATATGTCGATATTGGCACGAACCTGGATGTTTCCCGCGCGCTGGAAAAGCCGGACGGCTTGCAACTGTTCGTTTCGACAGAGATTTCGTCGCCCACGACCGACACTGTTCCGAGCAGCGGGCCAGTTGCCTTCCGCCAATTTCGGGCGAACTCCTACGTGTTAGCGCCCATCGGCAAGCCGACCATCGTCTTCGCCGCTGACGACACCGCCAGCAAACATCGCTTCGAGCTGCAGGTCACGCCGGTGCTGGAGCGTTGAGTTGGTGGGGCTTGACGAGCAGCAAGTCCAAAGCAGCGCCCTGAGTTTCGGGAGCTGTTTTCGTCTCGGAGAGGGCGCTACAACAGCGCGAGTGCTTCACGCGCCGCTGCGATCGTGTCCTCGATGTCGCCCTGAGTATGGGCAACACTCAGGAACGCGGCTTCAAACTGCGAGGGCGGCAGCCAGACTCCTGCGTCGAGCAGGGCTCCGTGGAAGCGGCCAAACTTTGCGGTGTCGCAGGTGGAAGCGCTTTGCCAGTCAGTGACCTGCCTGTCGGTGAAGAAAAAAGTAAACATCGAGCCTACGCGGTTGGCGGTCATGGCAACGCCCGCTTCTTTCGCGGCTACCGTGATGCCGGCGACTAGCTTGCCCGCCATCTCGTCAAGCTGCTTGTAGAACGTCTCGCGGTTGGCCTTCAGCTGGCAAAGGGTCGCAATGCCTGCTGCCATGGCCAGCGGATTGCCGCTGAGCGTGCCTGCCTGGTACACCGGACCCACCGGGGCAATCATGTCCATCAGCTTCGCTGGCCCGCCATAGGCGCCGACCGGCAAGCCGCCGCCGATGATTTTGCCCAGCGTGGTGAGATCGGGCTTGATGTTGTACAGCTCGGAAGCCCCGCCGAAGGCAACCCGAACTCCGGTCATCACTTCGTCAAAGATGAGCAGCGTGCCCGCCTGGGCAGTAATCAGTCGTAAGGCGGCAAGATACCCAGGGGTGGGCAGCACGCAGCCCATGTTGCCGACGACGGGCTCAACGATGACGCAGGCAATCTGGTCCTTGAACTTGTCGAAGGCGGCGGCGACGGCTGAGACATCGTTGTAAGGCAGTGCCACTGTAAATTCCACGAACTCTTGCGGCACGCCTGCCGAGCCGGGAATGCCCAACGTCGCCACCCCAGAGCCGGCTTTGACCAGCAAAGCATCGCTATGCCCGTGATAGCAGCCCTCGAACTTGACAATGATCTTGCGTCCGGTCGCGGCCCGCGCCAGGCGGATCGCCGACATGGTCGCTTCAGTTCCGGAGCTGACGAAGCGCACCTTCTCCATCGCCGGAAAGGCTTCGATCACCAGCGCAGCGAGTTCGGCCTCGGTAGGGGTGGAGGCGCCAAAGCTGGTGCCGTTGCGCGCGGCCTGGACGATGGCCTCAATGACTTCAGGCACGGCATGGCCGAGGATGAGCGGCCCCCAGGATCCGACGTAGTCGATGTAGCGATTGCCGTCGGCGTCCCAGACATGCGCGCCCTCCCCGCGCACCAGGAAAGGCGGATCTCCGCCGACAGAACCAAAGGCGCGAACCGGCGAATTGACTCCTCCGGGGATAAGCTGCTCAGCCCGCTTTTGTAGGCTGCGGGATTGATCGAGATTGCGGGCCATGGTCGCTTTTCGCCTTTCGGGCTTCGCTCTTGGCTTGTGATCGTTAAACAGAGGAGTTTATCAGGGCGAGTCCACAGGGGTAGGCGGTGGCATCGTAAGGACAGTACCTGGCAGGACAGTACCCGGCCTTTCCCGATAATTTGGAAGCAGATTCCACGCAGTTTTGCTAGCTAGGGCATAACACTTGACGTTAATAATGTTAAACGGTATGCTTTCGCTGTGATCAAAAGCTTTGCGGACTCAGGAACAGAGGCATTTTATAGGTCGGGGAAGAGCAGAGGTATACCTACCAGCCTCCAGAAAGTTGCCAAGCGTAAACTGTTTCAACTTGAGTACGCTCGCGAACTTGGCGACTTAGCCTCTCCGCCGGGGAATCGCTTGGAAGCGCTGAAAGGCAACCGCAAAGGACAATACAGTATTCGGATTAACGACCGGTATCGGCTGTGTTTCGAGTTCAAAGGCGGGGATGCCTACAAGGTCGAGTTCGTCGATTATCACTGATTTTTTTCGTGGAACCAAGAACGACAAAGATGAAAGCACGAAGGTAAGACCAAAAAATGAACGACAAGACACCTGACAAGAAAAAGGAAAGATTGTGGACCCTCCATCCGGGGGAGATCCTGCGGGAAGAATATCTCAAGCCGCTGCACCTGACGCCTTACCGTCTGGCGCGCGAGCTTCATGTACCGGTTCCCAGAATCAATGACATCGTGCTTGAGAAGCGATCGATCAGCGCCGACACGGCGGTGCGTCTGGCAAAATTTTTCGGCACGACCGAAGGCTTTTGGTTGGGCATGCAGGCGGACTACGACGCTCACCAGGCCCGTAAGCGTCTACAGAAGGAGTTGGCGGGAATCAATCGCCTCAGCCTGTCGAGCCAGACTATCCGGGCGAAGAAATCCGATGCTCTCATGCAGCGCCTTAGGCGTCTCAATGGGGGTGGCCCCTTCGCTCGTGATGAGATGAATAAACGGTAGGATTTTGTGCCTGCGTCTTTCAAGAATCGTCTGGGATCCGTACTGTAGGCGATAAGGTTCCGGTGTGACAAATAGGGGAGTCCCACGTCCGCTTACAATCCGCTCCCGCTTGCGTCCAACCCCCAGCCGGATTGGTACTTGTCGGCCGAAATCGGGCCGATTTTCCCGGAACCTTCCCGGCGGCCCGGCATCGAAACTGGGGTAGAATAGGAGTTATCCTGCGGGAAGTATCTCTCCCATCAGTGAATTACACATGTCAAAGACTACCAAGCTTATCGTTCTCGGCCTCTCGTTTCTGATTGCTTCGTTCGTCGTGGTTGGCGGGCTGGGCGTCAAGGCCGATACCAATGACGATGGTTCCTATCGCCAACTGGGCGTTTACAGCGAAGTGCTGTCGCGCATCCGCACCGAGTACGTCGAAGAGCCGAATATCTCGTCGGTGACCAACGGCGCGTTGCACGGCCTGCTGGAATCGCTGGATGCCAACTCCAGCTATCTCGATCCCACGGAGTTCAAGGAATACAAGCAGCGCAAGGAAGGCAAGGCTGGAATCGGAGCGGCAATTTCGAAGCGCTACGGCTATGCCGCGGTGATCTCGGTGATCCCCGGAGGCCCGGCTGACAAAGCCGAAATCGAGAGCGGCGACATCATCGAGGCCATCGAAGGTAAGTCCACGCGCGACATGTCACTGGCGGAGATCGACGGCCGGCTGACCGGACCGCCCGGATCGGTGGTCAATGTTTCGGTGGTGCGTCCGCGACGGGCGCTGCCTGTGAAGTCGGCGGTGACGCTGGCCATCGTGTCCGATCCTCCCCTCACCGACAAAATGATGCAGGATGGCATCGGCTACATCAAAGTCGACGACTTTCCCAAGGGACGCTCGCAGGAGATTGCCAACAAGCTGAAGGCGCTGCAGAAAGACGGCGCCAAGAAGGTCATCCTCGATCTGCGCAACTCGGGTGACGGCGAGGAAGAAGAAGGCATTGCGACCGCCAACCTCTTCCTGAACCATGGCACCCTTACCTATCTGCAGGGCCAGAAGTATCCCAAGCAGACCTTCAACGCCGATCCCCAGAAGGCGGTGGCTCCCAACCTTCCTCTGGTGGTGCTGGTGAATCGTGGGACTGCCGGCCCGGCTGAACTGGTGGCGGCGGCGGTGATGGAGAATGCTCGCGGCGATGTGGTGGGCGACAAGACTTTCGGTTCGGGCTCCATCCAGAAGGTCATCGATATGCCCGATGGCTCAGCTCTGATTCTGTCGGTGGCGAAATATTACTCGCCTTCCGGCAAGGCGCTGCAGGACACAGCCATCACCCCCAACATCCTGGTCGCCGACAATACCGATGACTTCATCGCTCCCGACGAAGACGACAACTCCGAGGACCAGGAACAACAGGAAAAGCAGCAGGTCAACCAGCCCGACGATCAGTTGAACAAGGCGATCGAGGTGCTGAAGACCCAGGGCACGAAGGCCTAAGTCCGATTTATCGCAGAACCATTAAGGCACGAAGAATGCGAATTCTTGGTGCCTTTTGTTTTAGGGTGACAGCTCATGGGAGCATCGCGTAGTCTTTGAAATCGGTTTGGGATGCAGGATCGAGGAGCGCGTAACATGAAACGAGTGATTGGACTGGGCGGGGTCTTCTTCAAGGCAAAGGATCCGAAGGCGCTGTACGAGTGGTACCGCAAACATCTGGGAATCGATGGTTCCCCGAGTGTGGGCGCAATGTGGGACGCTGCCGACAATCCTGAGATTTCTGTCTTTAACGTGTGGTCCATCTTTCCGCAGGACACGAAATATTTTGAGCCCAGCCAGTCTCCGTTCATGTTCAACTTCCGGGTGGACAATCTGGATGAACTGCTGAAGGCACTGCGCGAGGAGGGCGTGCAGGTCGACGAGAAAGTCGAGCGCCATGAGTATGGAAACTTCGGCTGGATCCTCGATCCGGAAGGAAACCGGGTAGAGCTGTGGGAACCGCCGAAAGGCAATGGATAGCGGATAACACAAAGAAAAGTACGAAACAAACTGGGACGCGAATCGACTCGAGGCCGGGCCATCTGGGGAGTAGAGACCGAGGAGCAACGCCCATGAGCAGCCCCGCTTCGGCGGCAACCACCACCTTTACAGCAGTTCATCTCCCGCCCGACTCCACCGGGCCCATCACCGCCAGGGAACGCATCGCGTCACTCGACGTGCTGCGCAGCGTCGCCCTGCTCGGCATCCTGCCGATGAACATCCAAGCCTTCTCCATGATCAGCGCGGCCTACGTGAATCCCACCGCCTATGGGGATTTTCACGGCGCGAATTACTGGGTATGGTTCCTTTGCCATCTGCTCGCCGACGAGAAGTTCATGACCATCTTCTCCATGCTGTTCGGCGCCGGCATTTTCCTGATGACCAGCCACGTCGAGGCAGCAGGCAGAAAACCCGCACCGCTCCACTTCCGCCGCATGGGCTGGCTGATTCTGTTTGGACTGCTGCACGCTTACCTGCTTTGGTATGGCGACATCCTGGTGAACTACGGGCTCTGCGGATTGCTGGCCTATCGTTACCGCAAGGCAACGCCGCGAACGTTGATCGTCTACGGCATCGCCTTCACCGCTGTCGCCAGCCTGCTCTTCTTCTACACCGCATGGTCGATTCCGCATTGGTCCGCGCACCAGCGCGAGGCCTTCACCCAGCAACTCTGGCAGCCCACTCCAGCCATGACAGCGAACGAAGTGGCTGCCTACCGCAGCGGCTGGCTGGGCGAGATGCGGCAGCGCGCCAGCGACACAGCAGTCGTCGAGTTTCAAGGGTTTCTATTCCTCGCCTTCTGGCGCGTCGAAGGTCTGATGCTGATCGGAATGGCGCTGTTCAAGCTGGGAGTGTTCAGCGCACGATGTTCCGCCAGGACGTATTGGCGGTTCATCGTTGCGGCCGTTGTGGTCGGCATTCCGGCCATCACCTACGGCGTATATCGCCAGGTCGCGTCAGGCTGGGACATGCAGTACTCCTTCTTTCTCGGTAATCAATACAACTACTGGGCCAGCATTCTGGTTGCCCTGGGATGGGTGGGCGCGACCATGCTGGTATGCCAGTCGCCGCTGAAGCGCTTTACCAAACCACTGGCCGCGGTGGGCCGGATGGCCTTCAGCAACTACATCCTTGACACGCTGATTTGCACCTCAATCTTCTACGGATTCGGCCTGGGCATGTTCGGCAAGGTAAGCCGGGTGCAGCAGATCGAAATCGTCTTCGCGATCTGGATTGTGCAGTTGGTGATCTCTCCGATCTGGCTGAAGTATTTTCAGTTTGGCCCGCTGGAGTGGCTGTGGCGTTCGTTGACGTATTGGAAGCGACAGCCGTTCAGAAGGATGCCGGCGTATGCTGGGAGCGGAGTCATCGAGAATTATGATCAGCGAACAGCGTGAAAATCCGGATCGACTGCCAGGGAAAGGGTGGGAAGAAACCTTCGCTGCGGCTGGGCCTACGGAAAACGATCCGCTACTCTCGGCTCCATTCCCGAAAACAAATTCGACGTTGAAGAATGGAAGTGGTGGAGGCATGATCACCCTTTCCGCGACAACAGGCGAAATATTCGCGCAGCCTTGGGTCAGTCTAAATCGCTTGCCCTTCTTTTCTCTCCAATTCACGGCCACAATGTGGCACAATGTCGGCACTCCCGAGGAAGTCTCTCGCTCCCAACTTGCCTGTGAGGATTTGCTGACTGGAGATTAGCTTTGCCCTCAGACACGCCAACCGCCTTTTTCAGCTATAGCCGCGAGGATTCGGAGTTCGCTCTTCGCCTGGCGAGGGATCTGAAAAAGGCTGGGGCAAAGGTATGGATGGATAAGCTGGACATCCGTCCTGGCCAGCTTTGGGAGCGTAAAGTTGAAGAAGCTTTGACCAACAGCCCGCGCATGTTGGTGATTCTGTCTCCTTCCTCGGTCAATTCCTCTAATGTGATGGCTGAAGCTGCCTTCGCCATCGACGAAGGAAAAGAAGTCATTCCTGTTCTCTTTCGCGATTGCAAAATTCCTTTTCGGCTCCGTCCCTTTCAGCACGTCGATTTCAGGGCCGACTACTCTGAGGCGCTGGAGGAGTTGCTCAACAGTATGGGGGCGGAGCGACCACCGGAGATTCCTTTGGTCTCAGGAGTCCCTCCGGCGCCTGAACAGAAGCGAGAAGGCCCGGCCACAGCTGAAGTTGAACTGGACGAAGTGACCGCGTTGACTCGCCAAGCTGACACCGGCGGTGCATGGGCAATGGCTCAGCTGGGGTACATCTATGGAGCGGGAAAGGGAGTAAAAGAAAACCGCAAACAGTCATTCCTGTGGTATCGCAAGGCGGCGGAGGCGGGCGATGTGAATGGGATGTTTAATCTGGCCCTGATCTACAGCGCGGATGGGGAACTAAGAGACGAGCAAAAAGCTGTCTCTTGGTACCGAAAGGCGGCGGAGGCCGGAGAACCCCATGCGATGTTCAAATTGGCGTTCATGTACGAGTGGGGCCGGGGAGTCGAGCGCGATTACACGCAAGCAATAGCCTGGTATGGCAAGGCCCATGAAGGCAAAGTCGCCGAGGCTGCCGATGCCCTGGAGCGTGTGACCCTTCTGCAACGGGAGAGTGAGAATGCCGCCGAATGGCAGCGACGTGAGCAGGAGCGCAAGGAGGATGCTGACAAAGCTCGATTCCAACAGGAGGAACAAGAACGGCAAGCTGCGGCGGAGCAAGCCCGGTTGGAGGAAGACGAAAGGGCGAGACAAGAACAAGAGGGCAAGGCGGCTGCCGAGAAGGCGCGAGTAGAGCAGCAGGCTGCGGCGGAGCAAGCCCGCTTCGCGGAAGGGGAGCGTGCGAGACAAGAACAGGAGAGCAAGGCGGCCGCCGAGAAGGCTCGGTTAGAGCAGCAGGAACGGGAGCGGCGGCTGGCGGAAGCGGAGAAGGCCCAGCTGGAGCAACGGGCAAGAGAGCAGCACGTAGCAGCGCGAGAGCGTCTCGCGGAGGAATCTCATCCGGAGATAACAACCTCTCAGATCCTCACCGAGGCCCTGCTGTTCCCTGATTCAGTTTGGGGAAAGGCTTTGGTGATCGGCATAATATGGGCTGTTTGGAGACTCTTCCTAGGCGAGGCCTGGCACTTTTTTTATTATTCCGTAGTCTGGGGGACAGCTTCCTCGCTTCTGCTGGGCTTCGGTTTTGGCCTATCCCTTGCTACGTACCTTGGGTGGACAAAATCCCGAATGCACCGGGCTCCCTGGGCAAGATTGGCTGCAAGCTGGGCCGTAGTGTGGGGGCTCATGCCGATCGTGCTCCAGCCGCTTTGGCACCTCGGACTTGAAAGAACTTCCACCGCCTGGTCGATACGAGAGTTAACAAGCTACGTCGTCTCGGGCGCTCTAACGGCTTTGCTGTTACGCAAGGTGTGGCCGTTGTTCTCTTTGAAACAAGCGGGGGGAATCGTGCTGGGGTATGCAGCGGCAAGCATCGCGGCATCGTTGGTTATGTCAATAGCTTTGAAGGCTGAGCATTATTACACCGGAATCTTCGTGGCAACCCTCATTTCAGGTTTTGTAGGCAGTGGCGTCATGTTCTGGCAGCTTTCGACAATGGGTCTTGACGACCCTCCCCGCGCCCAGGATGGTAGCGTGCTGGGTTTGCAAATTTAAGACATATCGCTTGTTCGAATGTCCGCCTCAATGACCTGCTTCCTGGCACAGACCCACTACTCCGACCACCGCTTAAACACCAGACACCCATTCGTTCCGCCGAAGCCAAACGAGTTCGAGATGGCGTACTCCATCTCCACTTTGCGGGCGGTGTGCGGGACAAAGTCGAGGTCGCAGCCTTCGTCGGGATGGTCGAGGTTGACGGTGGGAGGCACGATCTGGTCACGGAGTGCCAGCACCGTGATCGCGGCTTCCAGTCCGCCGGCGCCGCCCAGCAAGTGTCCGGTCATCGATTTTGTCGAGCTGACCAGCATCTTGTAAGCGTGCTCGCCAAACGCACGCTTGATCGCCGTCGCTTCCAGTTCATCCCCCAGCGGAGTCGACGTGCCATGGGCGTTCACGTACCCAACCACGTCGGGAGAGATTTTGGCGTCGCGAATCGCATTACGCATCACCCGGTAGCCGCCTTCGCCATTAGGCGCGGGCTGGGTGATGTGGTTGGCGTCGGCGCTCATACCGTAGCCGACGACCTCGGCGATGATCTCGGCGCCACGCTTGCGGGCGAACTCCAGCTCTTCGAGAATCAGAATTCCCGCGCCTTCGCCGATGACGAAGCCGTCGCGGTCCTTGTCCCAGGGACGGCTGGCGCGATGGGGATCGTCGTTGCGGGTGGACAGCGCACGCATGGCGGCGAATCCGCCAACGCCCATCGGCGTGATGGCAGCCTCAGTGCCGCCGGCAATCATCACATCGGCATCGCCGTACTTGATGACGCGGGCGGCGTCGCCGATGGAGTGCGCGCTGGTGGTGCAGGCGGTGCAGGTGGCTTCGTTCGGGCCCCTGGCATTGTTGCGGATGCTGACCTGCCCGGCGGCCAGATTCACGATGGCCGCGGGAATGAAGAAGGGCGAGATCTTACGCGGGCCGCCATTGAGCAGGTTCGAGTGTTCGCGCTCGATGACATCGAATCCGCCGATACCGGAGCCGATGTTGACTCCGGTTCGCTCCGCCATCTCGTCGCCTTCGACCTTGTATTTGGCCATGCGCAGGGCTTCATCGCTGGCGGCAATGGCCAGATGAATAAAGCGCGCCATCTTGCGCGCTTCTTTCTTCTCGATAAGAGTGAGCGGGTCGAAGTTCTTTACTTCGGCAGCGATCTGGCAGGCAAAGGCGGAAGCGTCGAAACTGGTGATGCGTTCCGTACCGCTCTTGCCGGCCAGCAACGCCGGCCATACTTCTTCGACGTTGTTGCCGACACCGCAGATGAGTCCGATACCGGTTACCACCACGCGACGGTCCAAACTACTTCGATCCTTTCGCGTGCGAGTTGATGTAGTCGATGGCGTCCTTGACAGTGCGGATCTTCTCCGCGTCTTCGTCGGGAATCTCGATCTCGAAAGCCTCTTCGAAAGCCATCACCAGTTCGACCGTATCCAGCGAATCGGCGCCGAGGTCGTCCACGAAGGAGGCGTTGGGCGTAACTTCAGCCTCATCCACGCCCAATTGCTCCACGATAATCTGCTTTACGCGTTCGTCTGCGGATGCCATGAGGTCAGCAATCTCCTTTCGACTCACCCGCGCGGGCGGGCGAAACTCCATGTCCTGTGCCGGTTGAGCGGGATCCCCAGACTGCGCGGCGGGCGCGCGGATTGGAGGGTCGGGCCGGACTGGCGGCTACTTTTTCGCCTTGGCGTGTTGATCGATGTACGTGACGGCGTCCTGCACGGTGCGGATCTTCTCTGCATCCTCATCCGGTATCTCGATCTCGAAGGCCTCCTCGAACGCCATGACCAGCTCGACCGTATCGAGCGAATCCGCGCCGAGGTCGTCCACAAACGAAGCCGTGGGCGTCACTTCCGCTTCATCCACACCCAACTGCTCCACGATGATTTGCTTCACCCGTTCTTCAACCGAAGCCATCGATTCCTTCTCCTGTCGCGCGCGCTGGCGCAACCCTCTGGATCCCCTCACACGCCGCTTCTGCGTGGATGGGGTGGAAACCCGTAAGTCTAATTGCAGTCAGGAAACTCTGTAAAGAATGCCAAAACGCCCCGGCCTAGCCACTGCTTAAGATGAACCCGGAGCGGGTTAAGGTGCATGAGTCCCGATTCATCCTAACTGGTGGGCTTTGCAATGGTCAACGCAGGAAGCAAACAAAAGTGGGCCAATGGGCGCTGTAAGCCCTTTGTGATACAACGCTTCCATGCGAGCCGTGGTGCAACGCGTGAGCCAGGCGTCGGTGAAGGTGGGCAACGAGATGACCGGCGAAATCGGCAAAGGGCTGCTGGTGCTGCTGGGAGTCGGACACGACGACAGCGAGGCCGACGCCGATTACCTGGCGGAGAAGATCGCGGGGTTGCGGATCTTCGAGGACGAAGCCGGGAAGATGAATCTCAGCGTGATGGACGCCGGCGGAGCGGTTCTGGCGGTATCGCAGTTCACGCTGTTCGGCGATGTTCGGCGGGGCAAGCGGCCATCGTTCGATGCGGCGGCTCGTCCGGAGCGGGCCAGAGAGCTGTACGAATACTTCGTGCAACGGATTCGTGTGGCGGGACTGCGCTGCGAGACCGGTCGGTTTCAGGAAATGATGGAGGTCGAGCTGGTGAACACGGGACCGGTCACGATTCTGCTGGATTCGAAGAAAGCATTTTGAGCATTGGCTTTCACCAACCTGAAATGAGCAAGCCCACCGTTAGGCAGACCAGCGCTGCCATGAGTATCACCATGCGGATTGCGTGCAGGCGATCCCACCGTTGGCAGTCGGTTCGCCAGCTTGCCGGCAAGGTTTGCAAATTCCAGGCCGCGATGCGGGCGTTCAGCGGTGCCGGGAAGATTAGCGTGTACACAATTGCCACCACCCACAGTAGAGAGGCAGTCAGCAGAAGCCTGCCCGCAGTCGAACGGAAGCTGGGGCCGATCCAGGTCACCGCGATGGAAAGCAGCAGGACCGCTGTGTACCAGAAGGGCATGACTCGGCCGAACAGCTTGGCGAAGGCCCGCCGAGCCGGAGCGTGGACCTCGTCTGGCAGGCGATGGAGCGTGGGATGCAGGAACAAGGAGACGGTCAACTCGTTGCCTACCATCAGCCCCGCTGCCAGCAGCGCGATCGTCTGCAATACATCCCACACCATATGGGGCTGATGCCCGTGGGCTGAAGAAGGATGTTTTCGGGGCGGACTATTTAGGAGTCGAATCGTCGCTGCTGGGGGCGTCGTAGGTAGTAGCCTTCCGCGGCTTATTTTTGCTGACTGGAGTGGTCGCGCTCGGCGGTTTGCACTTCTCCGCCATCACTTCGACATCGGTGGCCTGGAAGCGATCTTTCTCGGGTGACTTCTTGTCCAGCTCCGCCGGCGGAATCGGCTGCCACTGCCCGGTTAACTTCACCTTGCTGCCGGAGTCGTTCTTCAACTCGTCGGCCCCCATCACCTGCACGCCAAAGCGATGCGACATGTTGTGCAGCATGTACTTGCCGTTCTTGTCGGGCCCGGTCAGGCAGCCAATCACCGTGGCCTCCTTGGCTCCGGCGGGCTTGGTGATCTGGTCGCCACTGGCACCGCTATTGTCCTGGGTCGCGCTGGCGGCATTGCTTTGCGGCTGGCGCGGAGGGGACGGAGGAGCTGCAGGTTGCTGCGACAGCGCCACCGCGCTGAAGCTGACGGCCAAAACGAGGACGCTAACCAGCCTCATATAGCAAGGATACCTAAGAATTCGACGCCTGGCGTGGAGGCGGGGTTGTCAGGCAGTTCGCCATGAAGGCCCACGCTTTCACCAATCTTGTCGCCGTGCCTATCCCGGCATGCTTAGAGGCGACTGGGAAATTGAATTGCTAGGATTAAGGTTCGCTGAGAAAATGGTCGAACCGAATCCAGGGCACTTTCCAAGACACCAAAGCTAGAGCGCTCTTGAGAGGGGATGCGTTTGAGTCATGAAGCTTTGCCCCCTGTGTGACACCTCCTATCCCAATCACTACACGAATTGCGAGACGGATGGCGCCTCGCTGATCACGTCGCGGGATTTGGAGCCGGGCACGGTGATCCGCAACAAGTATCGGATCGTGCGTGCGCTGGGCCGCGGCGGCATGGGGACGGTGTACCTGGCGGATCACATTATGCTGGGGCGGCAGCGGGCGCTGAAGTTCATGTCCAGCGATCTGGGCCAGGATCCGAGGCTATTGAAGCGCTTTCGGCTGGAAGCCCAGGCGGCCATTGAGTTGCGCCATCCGAATGTCGTGGAGGTGGTGGATCTCGATCAGGCCGAGGATGGTGCTCCGTACATCGCGATGGAGTATGTGGAGGGCCGCGATCTGCGGCACGTTCTCAACGAAGGCCGCCTGGCGGTAGAGCGCTCGCTGCTGATCGCGCGGGGAGTAGGGCAGGGGCTGGGAGTAGCGCACGCCAAGGGAATCATTCATCGCGATGTGAAGCCGGAGAACATCCTGATGGCTTCGGGAGCCGGCGGCAGCGAGACGCCGAAGCTGCTGGATTTTGGCATCGCCGCCATGCGCGAGAATTCGCTCGCGATGAGCCGCACCCAGGGGCTGATGCTGACGCCCCGCTACGCTGCTCCGGAGCAGTGGATGGGATGGGCGTCCGACCAGATCGATGGCCGCGTGGATCTCTACGCGTTGGGTGGTGTGTTGTTCGAGATGCTCACTGGGCGCTTGTGCTTCGATCCGCATGACGAGCAAGGGTGGATGTATCAGCATCTGCAAGGGGAGCGGCAGCCGCCTAGCCGGGTGCGCCCGGAGTTGGCGCAGTGGGCGGGCCTGGATGCCTTGCTGTTGCGGATGCTGGCGCGGGAGCGCGACGATCGTCCGCGCGATGTGCCGGAGTTCTTGCGCGAGCTGGATGCAGTTCAGTTGCGAAGGTCAGTCACGCGAGTGGAGACGCAGATTGACCGTAGATCTTCGCCGCGCACCGGGACCGTCGTGGCGCCCAGTACTGTCGCGCCGCAAGAAAAGCCGGCGTCCAAGAGCGGCGCACTGCGCTGGGTGATTGTGGCAGCGGTTGCGCTGGTCGTGTGCGGCGCCGCGGCGTGGGGAATCAAGCGGTTCGTCAAAACCGGGACGGCTGCGGGGACGATCCGCGAGAATCCGCGGGACGGTCTGAAGTATGCCTGGATTCCGGCAGGCAGCTTCGAGATGGGCTGCTCTCCCGGAGATCAGGATTGCAAACCGGATGAGCAACCGGCGCATCACGTATCGATCTCCAAGGGCTTCTGGATGGGGCAGACCCCGGTGACGGTGGCGGCATGGGAGCGGTATCAGAAGGCGACCAATGCTCCGACGCTGCAAAACAGCGATAGCCTGCATCGGGGCAGCCTGAACGGCGCCGGCTATGAAGATACACCGGTGATTCTGGAATCGTGGGAGCAGGCGGCGAGCTATTGCCAATGGGCGGGGATGACGCTGCCAACCGAGGCGCAATGGGAGTACGCGGCGCGGGCCGGGAACTCGGGAGCACGGTATGGGCCTCTGGATGCCATTGCCTGGTACGCGAACAATAGCGGGCGGCAGCCGATCGACGCCGTGGAACTGAGGCATTCCTCTGCGAGCGACAAGTATCAAGAGCAGCTGGCGGAGAATGGGAATTTCACCCACGCCGTGGGGCAGAAGCAGCCCAATGCCTGGCAACTCTACGACATGCTGGGTAACGTCTTTGAGTGGACTGCGGACTGGTATAGTCCGACCTACTATCAATCGGCTCCAGGGCAAGATCCGAGCGGCCCGCAAAGCGGCGATAAGAAGGTGTTGCGCGGAGCTTCGTGGGCGAACATACCGGCCGAGGCGCGAGTGTCGTCGCGAACCGCGGTCGCGCCCACTGGGCTGTTTACGGGAATTGGGTTTCGCTGTGCAGGAGACTTGTGACGCTAAGAGCAGTTAGCAGGGACTTAGTGCTTTGAGTCGCCTGCAGAGAGTGATGGTGCGATGAGGATGCGATGGCTGGCGGCTTCGGTGATGACGATAGCGCTGTGGGGTTGCGCAGCAGTGATGGGCTGGGCGCAGGAGCCGGTTCTGGGCACACCGGCGGCCTCGATGCCGAACCCCAATGCAGCAAAGATCGCACTCCGGATATCGGCCGATGGCGAATACACCTGGAAGCTGGATGGTCTGGCGCAAGGAGAGATTACTGCCGCCATGGGCATCAAGGAAGTATTGACGGTACCTGGCCGGCATGAGATTACCGCCAAGGGCGCCGACGGCAAGACGCACTTCGACCAGATTGTTACCGTGGCGCCGGAAAAGCCGAACTCCGTGAAGATTGCGGGCCGGGCGGTGGTCCACGCTGCGGCCTCAGTTGGGGCTGCGGCTGGGACTGCCTCGGCGCCATCTCCCGGTTCAGCGCCGCGAACTTCCGCAAGAACGCAACCAACCCAGCCCGCGGCCAGCGAGATGCCGCCGCCCGAGCGGACCAGCTATCCCAACCCTTCCGCCGGAAATCCGGATATGTTCGTGCGGATCACCCCCCAGGCCTCCATGCATGGGACCAGGAGCTATGCGGGCGGGAGAAAGAGCTTCAATGCTGACGGTTACCAAGTCAGTGTCATCGCGATACCGGTTACGCTGGGGGGAACCTACTACGACATCAAGGTCCAGATGGTCATGAAAGGCGTGGGCAGTGCGGGATCGACCGTCGAGCTTCCGGACTTGCTGCCCGGCGTTATGCCCAATGTATACAGCGTGGTGACGAAGGAGTTGGGGAAAGAAGCGGTGATTTGTTACACCGCGCGTCCGGCCTCGCAGGCGGCGCAGCGCTGGACGGGTACGTTCAACATCCAGAACAGTGCTACGCCGGGAATGGTGGCCCTCGTGCCCGCCCACGAGCCGACGCTGGAGAAGGCCAGCGACGCCCCTTGCGGCGGTCTGCAGGCAATCAAGGAAGCGGCCGCGCCCGTGGAAACCGCTGCGGCTCCGGAGAGTGGAAGCCCGGAAGTCAGTCCGGCGCGCGCCTCGCTGGCTCTAGCACGCGGTTCGCAGCTTTACAACGCACATCGTTATGCCGAAGCCAGGCCACTGCTGATCTCAGCCTGCGAAGGAGGGACGGGCGCGGATGCCTGCAACGCGGTGGGCTACATGTACCAGAACAATCTGGGAACGGCGACCGACTACGCCAAGGCGAGGGAGTATTACCTGAAGTCCTGCAACGACGATTCTGCGTTCAGCTGCTCCAATCTGGGGACGCTGTACCGCGACGGTCTTGGCGTTCCGCGGAACTACACCGAGGCGCTGACACTGTTTGAGAAGGGCTGCGATGCGGGCGTGCCCGAAGGTTGTCATGCGGCAGGCAAGATGTATCTCGGTCACGTGGGCGTGCCGCAGAACAATGCGCGCGCTCTGGAGCTGTTCAAGAAAGCTTGCGACGAGGACCTGGCCGGGGCCTGCGGAGACGAAGCCTATGTCTATGCCATGGGCATGGGCGTACCGAAGGACCTGGCGTTTGCCGCCTCGTTGTTTAAGCGAGCCTGCGGCATGGGCAGCCGGAACAGCTGTTTCTCCATGGGCGAGATGTATCGCAGTGGAGATGGAGTGCCCCGCGATCCGGTCAAGTCCAAAGAGTATTACGCCAAGGCTTGCGATATGGGTGATCAGGAGGCCTGTGGACTGGCGCGTTAGCCGCTACTTTTGCAGGCGCGGCCTGGTTTGCGTCTTCACAGGTTGCTGAAAAACTCCAGGACGGGAGTTGCTTCCGCCGGCTGAAGCCGGCTCGGGAACAAAAGCAAAGCACTAGACGCGGGCCTGAAGAGACTGTGTCGCAACCGGTGTCGCCGCTTTGCGGCTCACAATAATCTCCCACTTGACCGGGGGCTCACGCCGCCCGGCTAACTTCATCTCGCCGCGTTGCGGCTAGTTTGATCGGTTATTCCACCCTTTGCCCCACCACAAATTTTCCTCTTGGGTTGCGACACAGTCTCTGAAGGCCAGCTCTACCCGAACCTTGGCGTCCGATAAGTTTTTCAGCAACCTGCTCAGGCCTGACTGGCAACGTAGGTGCGAGCCGGCAGGAAATTCCACAGCTCGCGTCCGCTGTGTTCCAGCTTGAAATGACCGCGCAGTGACGTCTCAATCGCGTCGCTGAACTGGTAAATCAGAAGCTTGCCGTGTGGGCTGAGCGACTCGCGCGTGCCCTTCAAGATGCGCTGCACCTCTCTTGGCGGAAGCAGTGAGAAGGGGACGCCGGAAACGATGCAGTCAGCGGCGGGGATCTGGTGCTGGGTCAGGATCTCGCGCACATCAGCGGCCGAACCCTGCACAATTTTCAGTCGCCGGTCGCCTTCGCCGAAGCGGGCGCGCAGATGTTCCACCAGTTGCGGATTCTTCTCGATGGCGATGAGGGTGCCATCGCTCGGCAGGTGCTGCAGAATGTGCCGCGTGATAGTGCCTACGCCCGGTCCGTATTCCACTACGCAACGCGTTTCGTTCCAGTCCGCCAGCCGCATCAGGCGGGAACACAGACTGCCCGAGCTGGGCCAAACCGAACCCAGCATGGTGGGATATTTTAGAAACATGCGCAAGAAAATCATGGCGTCGCTCATTGCTTGAATCCTCACTTTCCGTCGAAATTTGTTCTGCGTAAATCCAAAACTATTGTCGTGACCTGCCTCTACCCGGCGGCAACTGGGCTACGTCCGCAAATCTGCGATGCCCATTCCATCACCGGCAGAGGCTGCTGGGCGCGGGCGCGAACCGTCACCGGCACGCCTCCTTCACCCGGGCGCAGCGTGGTAGCCGCAACCTGAGTGACAACCGCATTGGGCACGGCGCGCACCTGGAACCGTTGCACGATGGAGGCGACCGCCAGCATGGTTTCGGCCTCGGCGAACAAAGCTCCGATACATCTGCGAGCGCCGATGCCGAACGGCAGATAAGCGAACTTATGCAGTCCTCGGGTGAACTCCTCGGTCCAACGTTCCGGTCGGAAGGTTTCCGGATCGGGATAGAAGCGCGCGTCGTGCTGCACCGCCCAGATGTCCATGACCACGGTGATGCCTTTGGGGACAGGATAGCCGCCAAGTTCCACATCGCGGTCGGTCCGGCGAGTCGCATACCACGCTGGGGGATAAAGCCGCAGCGACTCTTTCACCACCTGCTCGAGGTAAGTTAACCGCGGTAGATCCTCGAAGCGCACCGGTCGCCCTTGCAGCTCAGCGTCCAAGTATTCCGCGAGTCGCTGCTCGACCTCAGGATGCTGAGTGATCGCGTGCCACACCCAAGCCAAACCGATGGCGGTGGTCTCATGACCTCCCAGCAGAAATGTCGTGGCTTCGTCCCGCACCAATTCGTCGCTGACGGGAACTCCCGAGCGCTGCGCTTGGAGCAGAACCGCCAGCAGATCCTTGCCGGTGTTTCCATGGGCGATCTCGGCGCGGCGCTCGCAGATGATGTCGTCCACGATGACGCGAATCGTCTCGACCGCACGATGAATGGCGCGGTTGCTGCGGGTCGGCACCCAGGCCGGGATCAGCCAGCACTGGTCGCCCTGCGCGACGAATTCGTCCAGCACAATTCCCAGGTTGTCGAGGAGCGCGTCTTGCCGGCCGTTAAGCTGCGTGCCCAGGAAAGACTCAGCCGCCACATCCAGAGTCAGCTTCATCATGTCGCGGTATATGTCGTGGATGCCGTCGTCCTGCCAAGTGCTCATCATGCGATCGATGTGCCGGGTGATGATCGGGCCGTATTCCGGCAGCCGCTCTCGGCTGAACAGCGGGAGCAATAGATTACGTTGACGCCGCCAGAGCTCGCCCTCGCTGGTGGCCAGGCCGTCGCCCAGTAACATCCGCAGCATGTTGGATTTGGTATAGCTCTGAGCGTTCACCACCAGCACATCGGCGATCTGGTCGGGGTGTCCGACCAGGCATGCAGGCATTCCCACGTACTTGCAATAGGCCACGTCACCGACCTCATTGAGAACGTCCGCGAAGGCGCGCACCCAATCCCGCTTGCCGGGCAGGATACCCAGGAATCGGTGGCCCTTTGGATAGGGCGGCAGTTGCTTTGGAAGGCTTGCCTTGCGGATGGCTTTCTTCAGGCTGGCTACCGGGCAGTTCATCGCATTTACCTCATTTACATATGCGCTTTTCTCTGCCCGATTCCCTCATCAGAGAAGAAAGCTCTTCTCGAGTTGGCAAATCATCGATGCCTGCCCTCAAAGCATTGGAGTTTCGGGTTACGACGGCTGAAGACGGTTCGGGATGTCTCAGAAGATCACGCCGATCTGGGCGCCGATCACCAGAGCGTTGGGAATCCTGCCGGTACCGCCAGGTTGCTGGACCCACTGCAAGTCGGGCTGCACGTAGGCAAACTTCTTCAGCTGGAACCGGTGTCCGGCCTCCAACACGAACTCATGCGTGGGATATCCCTTACCCGATTGTTGGACCGTGGCGGCGTAATCGTGGCTGAACCGTCCGTAAATGAGACCCAGCATCGTCTGGTCTTGCTTGCGACCGGGGATGAGGCCCTTGTAGACCAATCCAACATTCGCCTGGAAGGGCACGATGGAGACCGATTCCTGCGGGTAGTAGCCGGTGGCAGCCCAAATCACCAGGCCCTGGTCGGTGCCGGGCTCGTGCTGATAGATCATCTGATCGGCATGGGCGTAGAAGCCGTACGAATCGTTGGCCTTCATGCTGGTGCCAAACTGCGGATACTGCCAGGGCGAGTACGACGCTCCAAACCAGTAGTGGCCGGGATATTCAGAGGGATTGGCCGACGTGTCGCCATCCGAAGCTGACGCATCATGGCTGTGACTCATACCGGGCTTGCTGAATACCGGCGTCCAGCCCGCCTGCCAGATCAGAAACATGCCGTCACCGGGCTGTATGCTCCAGTCCAGGCCATGCAGGCTGGAGTCGAAGGTGCGGGTGGAAGTCTGGAACGCGCCGAACTGCACATTGATATGTGGGGTGGGATCAACCCGCACCTGTCCTGCCCAAGTGGCGAATGGATAGGCGGAGAACTGCGTGTCAAACAGAACATTGCGGATATCGCCATCGATTCCGTTATTCATGTACAGGCCGTAAATAGGCGAGGTGTTGAAGTCATCGGAGGCGCCAAACCGGCCAACCTTGAACGACAATTTGTCGTCTTCCAGCAGGTGCATCTGCAGAAAGACCTGGTACAGAAAAACATTTTGGCCGCCGTACACCTGTTGCGAGTTGTATTGGCTGCCAACGTATTTATTAGTGAGGCTGGTGCCGTTGCGGTCGACGCCGCTGATAAAGAAGGTCGCCCCGTTCCAATGGACAAGTTTTTTCAGATCGAACTCAATGCCGATAAAAAGGTTGTCGGTATAGGTGGCGCCCTGGCTCATGCCGCCACTGACATTGCCCGCGGGGTTGTTGACGTAGTAGCCGGTGATCTGAACTCCGGCCGCCTCCATTTTGTTTCGCAACCCTGCCCAGGCGCCGGTAGCATGCTCGCCGTCTCCCCACGCCTCCAGGGGAGGACCGATCTCCACGGATTGAGGAGCTACTTCTACCTGAGCCTGCGTGTCTGGCGGCAAGGCAGTCTGCTGCAATGTGGCAATCTCTTGCGACAAGGCCGTCTCCTGCGGTGAAGACGTCTCTTGCGCGAACGAAGCACCGGCTACAACCGCCAGGAATAAGCAGATACCAACAAGGTTTTTCATACCTGCCTCGCTTGAAGTAGAGTTGTCCGACCACCGGACCCGGACTCGGAACCCAGCCAGCAACTACGCGAATTTTGACCTTGGAATTAGGCCTTCTGTGAAACCCACTGCTCGATCGCGACCTGCTTCATAGCAGCGCCTATCGCCGAAGGAGAACCTAAACCGCTTTCCACGCGAGTGAGCGCATCCAGCGAGAACGCGGTCGCCAGGCGGGCACATTCTGTCAACGGCAGTTCCGCCAACTGGGAGGCGATGATGCCCGCCACCATCGCATCACCCGCGCCCACCGTGCTTTTCACCTGCACTTTGGGCGGGCGGGCGATCACCACTGCATCGGCGCTCACAAAGCAAGCGCCTTGCGCCCCCATGGAAACAACTACCAGCTTTACCCCGCGCTCCAGCAGCTTCCCGGTGGCGTCCACGATGGCCGACTCCGTGGGGAGCGATACGCCCACGAGCGTTTCCAACTCATGGAGATTCGGTTTCACGATCTGCGGAGCGGCTTCCAGCGCCAGCTGCAACGCCTCGCCGCTGGTATCGAGCAGCACCCTGCAACCGTTGCGCTTGAGGGCCGAGATGATGTCGCGGTAAATGCCGAGGTCGACGCCGGGCGGCAGGCTGCCTGCCAGAACGAACCACCGGCAATCCTGCGCCGCCAGGGAAGCGAGCTGCCGCAACAGAGCTGCAATGTCTGACGTTGTGGGAGCAGGCCCTGGGAAGTTCACGTCCGTGGTCTGCTGCTGCACCGGATCCGTAATCTTGACGCCGATGCGTGTCTGCCCGGCAATGCGCAGGAAGCGATCGTCGATGTGCTTTTGCGCGAACAGCACCTCGAACGCCCCGCTATTGTCGCGGCCCAGAAAGCCGGTGACCGCGACGTCGTGGCCGTAGTCAGCCAGGGCAGCGGCGACGTTCACGCCTTTGCCCCCCGGATGCCACTGCGTTTGTTCCACCCGGTTCACCTTGCCGGCCGCGAAATTGGGGATCGTCACGGTCTGATCGATCGCCGGATTCAGGGTTACGGTCACGACATCGGAATTCTGATTAGCAGTCACTCTGGTATCTCCTTACTTCAGCTCAACCAAGGGACAATTCACGTACTTCATCCGCCGTCTTGCAAGCCAGCGCTTTTCTGGCGAGCGCCTGCACTCGCACCAACGATTCCTGGCGCAAGCGGGCTTTCACGGCGGCCACGCTGGGCACGCTCATGCTGAGTTCGGTCACTCCCAGGCCGGCCAGGATCAACGCGCCGCGAGGATCGCCGGCAATTCCGCCGCACACACCCACCCACTTCCCCGCGGCCTGAGCCGCGCGCACCGTCTGGTCGATCATGCGGAGCACAGCCGGATGCAAGCTATCCACGTTCTTGGCGAGAGCAGGATGCATGCGATCCGTGGCCAGCACGTATTGCGTCAGGTCGTTCGTGCCTACGGAAAAGAAATCAACTTCCTGGGCGAACTCGGCAGCCATCATTACGGTCGAAGGAACTTCGACCATGATGCCGATCTCCACCGGCGCCGCGCCCAGTTCCTGCCGCACCTGCTCCGCCGCCTGTTTAGCAGCGCGCAATTCCTCCAGCGTCGCCACCATCGGGAACATGATCTTGACCGGCCCAAGCGTCGAGACGCGATAAATAGCGCGAAGCTGAGGGATGAAGAGCTCGGGCTTGCGCAAGCAGAGACGAATGCCACGCACGCCCAGGAACGGGTTGTCTTCTTTGGGCAGCGACAGATACGGCACCACCTTGTCGCCACCGATATCGAGGGTGCGAATCACCAGGGGCAAACCGTTCAGCGCCCGGACCATCTCCAGGTAGGCGACGAATTGCTCCTCTTCCGACGGCGGTGTATCGCGCTCCAGAAACAAGAATTCGGTGCGCAGCAGTCCGACACCTTCCGCGCCCGCATTCACGGCTTCCGCCGCCTCGGCCGCTTTTGCGATGTTGGCGACCACCTCAACCCGATGGCCGTCGGTGAGCAGCGCCGGCTGGTAGCGTGTTTCGTATTCGGCATCGCGCCGCCGTTCCATGTCCTTTTGAAATTCGCGCCCCGACTCCAGATCGGCTTCGCTGGGTTCTACATACAGCTGGCCGGTGCTGCCGTCGAGAATGCAGGTGATGCCATCCGTCACTTCCAGGATCGCCGCGCCCGCGCCGACCACTGCGGGGATATCCAGCGAACGGGCAATGATCGCGGTGTGCGAGGTGGGCCCTCCTCCCGCGGTGCAGAACCCGAGCACGCGTTTGGGATCGAGCCGGGCGGTATCTGAGGGAGTCAGTTCGTCGGCAACCAGGATCACCGGCTCAGCGGGAAGTTGTCCTTCAGATTGCTCGGTGCCTGTCAGGACTCGCAGAACGCGTTGACCAACATCGTGAAAGTCGGTGGCCCGGGCTGCCAGCCGCTCGTTGTGAACCTGCTGGAGTGAGGTCACGCGTGTTTCAATCACTTGCTGCCACGCCCATCCTGCACTGTGTCCCACATCGAGTAAGGTGCAAACGTCCTGGTAGAGTTCGCAGTCGTTGAGCAGCGCTTGATGCGCGCGGAAAATGGCAGCCTCGCTACGCCCGGCGCGCGTCTTCACCGCCTGGTAGATATCTTCGATCTGCGCGCGTGCCGTCTCCAGTGCCTGTTTCAACCGCTGTTTTTCAGTGTCGGCATCGCGAGCGGTGTCGGTGACCACAATGTGGCTGGCGCGGAACTGGAACAGGCGGCCCATCGCCAGTCCGGGCGCAGCCGATACCCCGGTGATGGCGCGGCCGTTGGACTGCGGCGTCCACTTCGGCCCCTCGACCGTTAGCGCGGCTTCCTGTTCGTTGTCGCCCAGCCCGCTCTCTACAGCTTCCTGCAAAGCCCACAGGGCTGCACTCGCATCCGGACCCGCCGCAGCGATACGAACCATCGCGCCGCTTTCCACGCCCAGTTTCAGCAGCGAAGCCAGCGCCTTGCCGTTGGCAGACTTGCCGTTGAACTGTACTTGAATGTCCGCGGCAAATTGATTCGCAACATCGATGAAGGCTGTGGCGGGACGCGCATGCAATCCTCCGCTGCTGGCCATGACAACCTCAACGTACTGCGCGCCAGCCAGCTCCGCAGCGGGGGCCGCGCTCGCCTCTTCGCCATCACGGCGCCGATTCAGGCCGGAGATGATTTCTGCAGCTTCGTTGGTCTCTGCCAAACGCTGCGCCATCGCCGGGTCATCGAGAATGTCGGACAAATTCGCCAGCAGGCTCAGGTGCTCGTCGGACTTGGCCGCGATGCCGGCAACCAGACGCACAGACTGACCGGGATTCCATTCCACGTCCTGCCGTAACTGCACTACCGCGACTCCGGTGCGATAGATCAGGTCGCGGTCTTTCTGCATGCCGTGCGGAATCGCAATGCCGTTGCCCAGATAGGTGTTCGCCTGTTGCTCGCGCTGCATCATGCTCTCCACGTAACCGGAGGCGATGTACCCGCCGCTCACCAGAATGCGCCCGACTTCACGGATGGCCTCTTCTTTGCTACCGGCCTGGCAGTGCAGCTGAACGTTTTGTCTGGTCAATTCGAACATTTCGCACCTTCCTTCCGTTCGCCCTTACCGTAGAGTTAGGCAGCCGCGTGGGCTTTTTGTCCAGCCAGGGATGGCTCAACCCCAACCACCGGCCGCTTCAGGGCGAGCAGGCCGGCCGTGGTCACCAGCGAGCCACCGGCAATGGCGAGCAGATAGGGCAGCAGATTCGTTACGGCACCCGGGATGAACGCGGCGAAGATTCCGCCGTGCGGCACCAGCAACTGAACGTTGAAGAACATCGACACAGCGCCCGCCGTCGCCGATCCCAACATCAACGCCGGAATCACGTGCAGCGGATCCTTGGCGGCGAAGGGAATCGCGCCTTCCGAGATAAACGACAATCCCAGAACGAAGGCAGGGCCGCCTGCCTCGCGCTCTTCCAGATCGAAGCGGTTCTTCGACAGGAAGGTGGCCAGCGCCAAGCCCAGAGGGGGCGTCATTCCGGCGGCCATCACCGCTGCCATCGGGGTGTAGACCTGGCTGGCCAGCAGACCAACGGCGAAGGTGTAAGCTGCCTTGTTCACCGGACCGCCCAGGTCAAAGGCCATCATGGCTCCCAGCAGCGCGCCCAGCAGCAGCGCATTCGATCCACGCATGCCATTGAGCCAGGTGGTGATGCCCACTACCACCGCATGCACCGGCGGAGCGAAGACAAAGATCATCAGCAAGCCAACGATAATGCTGGAAAGAAACGGCAGGATGAGCACCGGCTTCAGACCTTCCAGGTTCACCGGCAGCTTGATCTTGTCGGCCAGAAACTTGGTCAGATACCCGGCGATGAATCCGGAGATGATCGCTCCTAGAAAGCCGGCGCCCAGCTGTTGTGCCAGCATGCCACCAATCAGTCCGGGCGCGATGCCGGGCCGGTCGGCGATGGAGTAGGCAATAAATCCCGAGAGCACTGCCACAAACAGACCGAAGGCCGTGCTGCCGATCTGGCTCAACGCGGCTGCGAGTGTACCGGTCTGCTGAGCGGCGTTAATGCCACCCAGTGCGAAAGCCAGCGCAATTGCCAGGCCGCCGGCAATTACGATGGGCAGCATGTAGGAGACGCCGGTCATGAGGTGCTTGTAGGGGCCAGTGCGTTGTTTCGAACGCTCTGCCTTCGCCTGCTCCACGCTTTGCGCCAGGTTGCCGGTGCCGCCTGCGCCCGACGGCTGGGCGAGCGCCTTCTCAATCACGCTCGGGCCGGCATGCATGGCGTCTTTGGTGCTGGTCATGTACAGGCGCTTGCCGGCAAAGCGAGAGGTGTCGACCTTGGTGTCGGCGGCGATGACCACGGCATCGGCAGCGGCAATTTCTTCGGGAGTGAGCAGGTTCTTCGCTCCCACCGAGCCTTGCGTCTCGATCCTGATGCTGTGGCCCAGCGACTTTGCCGCCTTCTCCAACGCGGCCGCGGCCATGAAGGTGTGCGCGATGCCAGTGGGACAAGACGTGATTCCCACCAGTCGCTTACCGCCTGCCGGCCCGATGGGAGCCGGGGGCGCTGGCGAAACCGCAGCCGTTTCGGGTTCAGCGACAGCAGCGGGCTGCGCCGGAATCATCGCCAAGGCTGCTGCAATGACCGCATTGGTGTTGCGGATGGCCTCGCTGGTGCGGGCTTCATAGATCGGCTTGCCGGAGAAGCGGGCCGTGTCCACGCGGATGTCGCTGGCCAGCAACACCACGTCGGCTTCGGCGATATCTTGCTCGGTGAGAGCGTTCTTGGTTCCGATGGAGCCCTGGGTTTCAACCTTGATCCGGTGCCCCATCACCTCGGCGGCTTTCTTCAAAGCTTCCGCCGCCATGAAGGTGTGGGCGATTCCGGTGGGGCAGGACGCGATGGCTACAATTCGTTTCATTTCCATGACTCCCTCCAACAACCGGCTTCGCTTTACTTCGTTAACTTACGATATCTTTCGATAGATGTCAAGAAAATTATTTAACTATTTTTATAACTTGCAATTCGCTGACAATACTTGCGATTTCTTTCGATTGGCATTATTGTTACTTGTGAAAAGGGCAGTTTCGCTATCCCTTGGATTCCAACGATCATCATGCTGCCAACCTCAAAGACGCCAGAAAAAAAGGACGACCGCCGGGCGGGTCCGCGCATGACCCTTCACCGCCGCGCTCAGATTGCGGAATTGGTGTTGCAGCGGGGAATGGTTCGAGTCGACGAACTGGCCGAACTTTTCCATGTGTCGGAGGTAACGATTCGCAATGACCTGGCGGCTCTGGAGCGCGAAGGGCAGGTGTTGCGCGATCGCGGCGGCGCTCTGGCCCCCAACGACGCCAGTGACGTGAAGACGTTGCTTGGTCTGGAGCAGCGGGCGCACATCCAGGCCGAGCAGAAGCGGCGCATAGGACAAGCCGCGGCCCAACTGGTCGAGCCCACCGACACCATCATCATGGATGCGGGAACCACGATCGTAGAAATGGCCAGCTATCTACCCATGTCGGAGGCCTTAACGGTAGTGACGAATGCTCTGAACTGCGCGTTGACCGTGGCTATGGAGACGGCGGCGCGTCTGATTCTTCTGGGAGGTGCACTCAACCGCAACTCCTCGAGCACCCTGGGTCCGCTCACGGAAAAAAATCTGGAAGGCATGGTGGTCGACAAGCTTTTCCTGGGAACGCAGGCCATGAGCCTGGAAAACGGTTTGACCGACACTACGATGGAAATTGCTCACATCAAGAAAGTCCTGCTGCGCTCTGCCCGCCAGGTCATTCTGCTGGCCGACTCCAGCAAATGGGGCCGTGCAGGATTCATCAAGGTCGCCCCGCTCGATGCCGTTCATATCATGATCACCGACAGCGACCTGCCCGAAGAAGCCCGCGTCGCCATTCAACGTCTCGGCATCAGACTGATGCTGGTGTGACGGCTGGGCGAAGGCGGAGACAGGTTTCAACTGCGTACCGTCTGCATAATCCCAGTGAGAGAACATCTTCAGGTCGGTTGTCTAGCCGGTTGAACCGTAGCCCGTAACGTTGTCTAATCTTTGCCCGGGCGGTTGCTTACCAAAACGCAACCGTCAGAGTCAGAGGATGCATGGACGGGTTCACCCAGGATCTCCGCTTCGCGTTTCGCCAGCTGCGGAAAGCGCCGGGTTTCAGCCTGACCGTTATCCTCACGCTGTGTCTGGGCATCGGCGCGACCACCGCGATCTTTTCCCTGGTGGAAGGCATTCTGCTGCGCCCGCTCCCCTTCAGCAATCCCGACCGCCTGGTGCTGCTGGGAGATCGCCTGGGCAGCGGTCCAAACGCGCCAGCGAACGCTCCCGTGACCGCCCGCGAGATCGGTACCTACTCGAACGCAACCAGCGCGTTCTCCTCGCTGGGCGGCTACACCACCACCAGGTTTGAGCTTTCCGGCGGCGCCACTCCGGAAGATGTCGACGCTGCCCGGTTCACCGCGGGCGTCTTCCCTACCCTGGGTGTTCAACCCATCCTAGGCCGCGTCTTCACGCCACAGGAAGACGATGCCCGCCAGCCGCTGGCGGTCATCAGTTATGCCTTGTGGCTGAATCGCTACCACCGCGATCCTCACGTCCTCGGCACCACCATCGATCTCGACCGCAAGGCATACTCAATCATCGGCGTGATGCCGCGCAGTTTCGAGTTTCCCCTGCAGCCCGGTCATCTCAACCAGGCGCAGCTCTGGGTCCCCATGAGCTTCACGCCGGAGGAACTTTCCGATCAGAACGCCGGCTCCTGGGGATACCACATGGTCGCCCGGCTCAAGGACGGCGTAACGCTCCAGCAGGGGGCGGAAGATGCGAACCGGGTCGCCCAGCAGGTCATGCGCGAGTTCCCCGCCGGCATGTCTGCCATTCACATTCGCGGCGACGTGAAGCCGTTGCGTGAGCACACGGTCGCCGACGCCCGGCCAGTGCTGCGCACCTTATTCGTGGCCGTGTCCATTGTTCTGCTGCTGGCCTGCGTCAATGTCGCTGCGCTGCTGCTTGGTCCGGGCCATTCGCCGGCGCCGCGAATACGCTGTTCGGCTGGCTCTGGGGGCGCGATCCAGCGCGATCGTCCGTGAATCCGTTTTCGAAGGCCTGCTGCTCAGCCTCGCCGGCGGCTTGCTGGGCCTGGCATTTGCCGCAGCTGCAGTGCGTACCGCCTTGCACCTGCTTCCCGAGTCGATGCCGCGCGTCGACTCCATCTCCGTGGACTCGACCGTTGCCTTGTTCGCCCTGCTGCTGGCGCTGGCCACCGGCGCTGTCTGCAGCCTTGCGCCCGCTTTCGCGGCCTTGCGGACCAATTTGACGGAAAGCCTCAAGGAGGGCGTGCGGACGGGTACAGGTGGCGCCAGTCATGCCTGGCTGCGCTCGGCCCTGGTGGTCTCAGAGATCGCCATCGCTCTGGTGCTGCTCACCGCCTCCGGCGCGTTTCTGCGCAGCTTCCAGAAAATGCGCGCCGTCGATCCCGGCTTTCGTCCCGATCATGTCCTGGTTGCCGGTTATCAGTTGCCGCTCCAGCAATATCCCACCGATGTTTCCTTCGACACCTTCAACCGTGCGGTTGTCGACCAGCTCGCCAGCAAACCTGGAATCGTTGCCGTGGGCATCGCGAATGCCCTTCCGGCATCCGGTCAATTAGGAGGAGCAGCCTACACCATCGAAGGCGCACCTGTGACTGGCTGGAAGCTCAAGTTCTCCATGTTCGCGCTTACCTATGGCGACTACTTCCACGCCATGAGCATCCCGCTGCTCGAGGGCCGCTACTTCACCGAGAACGATCGCGCCAACACACCTCTGGTCGTGATCGTTAACCAGTCGATGGCCAGACACTGCTGGCCGGGCCAGAGCGCGATCGGCAAGCGCATGCACGTCGGCAATCCGCATAAAGGGCTGCCGTGGGCAACCGTGGTTGGGGTTGTTGCGGACACCAGCGTGGGGCCGCGGGATCAACCGGTTGACGACCAGTGGTACGCCCCCGCGCAGCAGCCCGCTATTCTGTTCGGCTCCAAATTCTCGGGTCAACTCACCGGCCCTGCGGGAGGATACATCGCTCTGCATTCAGCCTTGCCCCCCGAGCAGATGGTTCAAACCCTGCGCGCGGCCGTCGCCGCGATCGATCCGCTGCTGGCCCTGCAACAGGTGCAGCCCATGAATGATGTGATCTCAAACGTGGAAGCGCCACGCCGTTTCAACACCACCCTCATCACCGGCTTTGCCATGGGAGCGCTGCTGCTGTCCATCACCGGAATTTATGCGGTCGTCGCCTTCTCGGTCTCACTGCGCACCCAGGAGATTGCCATCCGCATGGCCCTGGGCGCTCAGCGTACCGGCATCGCAAGACTCATCCTCAGTTCAGGTGCGAAGATAGCCCTGCTCGGCTGTGTGCTTGGGGTGCTGGGGTCGCTTGCTCTGTCACGACTCGTCAGCTCCTTCCTCTTTGGCGTGAGCGCGACTGACCCGCTCATCTACACCGCAAGCGTCTTGATGATGATGCTCATAGCGCTGCTCGCCTCGGTCCTTCCCGCAACCCGGGCCGCCTCCCTGGACCCAATCGACGCTCTGCGCTCGATGTAGAAACTCTTGCACGGTCGGAAGGAAGCTACTGGATCAAAGACCACATTGCGAAATTAGAGATTCCTGGCTTCGAGAGGTGACGGGCGGCCGGGACCGAGTCGCGATCAGACCATGGTGAACGACTCGCCGTGATGGTCGAGCCGTTTCATCTCTCAACTAGAATCATGGAATCTTGTAGTGCAGGAAATAACGCATCTCCGCTTCGATTTCCTGCTCTTGCAAGATTTGCCAACCCGCTCGCCGATACATGGGCAGCGGACGGCGCGCGGTGGTGGCATAGCCGATGGTGAGTCCTCGTCCACTGAGCAACGTGAGGCAGCTGGACCAGAAGTTCGCACACACATCGAGCGTCTGCGCGGTCGGAGCAAAAAAAGTCAGCACCTCGAAGCTCCCGGGCGCCTGCGGAGCCGCGAAGCCATACGATGACGCCTGGAATTGCTGCAGCTCGACGTTGAAGGCCATCGCCGAGCGTAGCCTGCCGGCTTGATCCCGCAAGGTGCAGATGAGTTGATCCTGGTAGGGAACGCGCGTCTTCAGCCTTCCCGCCTCGTGGTCCCACAGCCACAGCTTCTGCACCAGCCGGTTGGTCGTCACCTTGGCGAACGACTGGTAAAACGCAACTTCGTATTCCTGCACGGACGCGGGATTGTACGGGTTGAGCAGTTCAAACTTGAAATCGTTCATTGCCTCACCTCCTGGCGGTGACAGTTGCGAAAGAACTCCATGAACTGGCAGAGCGACTCGACGGCCTCTAGAGTGACGGCGTTGTAGATCGAAGCCCGAACTCCCCCGAGTGACCGGTGGCCGGCCAGACCGTGGAAGCCGGCGACGAGGGCGAGATCCAGAAACTTCTGCTCCAGCTCCGCAGTCGGTAGCCGGAAGGCCACATTCATCAGCGAGCGATCTCTGGCGACGGCGTGGCCGCGATAGAATCCGTCGCTGGTGTCGATGGCGGCGTACAGCCGGGCAGCCTTGGCTACGTTCAGCTCCCGCATAGCATCGACGCCGCCGATTTCGTCGCGCAGCCAGCGGGTCACCAGCATGGTCACGTAAATCGCGAACACCGGCGCCGTGTTATAGATCGATCCCGCCGCGGCGTGCGACCGGTAGTCCAGCATGCTGGGAAGGTTGTCGGGGATGCGCCGCAACATGTCGTCGTGGATCATCACCACGGTGACTCCGGCCGGGCCAAGGTTCTTCTGGGCGTGGGCATAGACCAATCCAAAGCGGCTCACATCGAAGGGGCGGCTCAGGAAGTCCGAAGACATGTCGCAAATACGCGGCACACCTTCCAGCCCGTGAAGACGATGAAACTGCAGACCCTCGACCGTTTCATTGGCAACATAGTGAAGGTAAGCGGCATTGGAATCGAAGGCGAGTTCGTCTTTTCCAGGCAGCCGGTGAAAACCAGTATCCTCGCCGCTCCACAGGACGCGCACTTGCCCTTCACGCCGCGCCTCATCGATCGCCTTCCCGCTCCAGTAGCCGGTATGCAGGTACTCGGCAACCCGGCCGGTGCCTCGCAGAAAACTCATGGGCACCATGGAGAACTGCAGCGTTCCCCCACCTTGCAGAAACAGCACGCGGTAGTCGGCAGGAACCTGCAGCAACTCGCGGATGTTCGCCTCGGCTTCATCCACCACCTCGCGAAACCAGCGGGAGCGATGGCTCATGCCCAGGACCGAAAGCTCCTGACCGGGCACTTGCCGGATAGCCCGCTGGGTCTCCTCCAAAACGCTCTCCGGCAAGGCGCCGGGGCCGCCGGAAAAATTGAAGCGATTGGGGTCTAGGGTGATTGGTGACGCAACCGAAGTTCTGGTATTCAGCATTTTGTTCTCCCTGGAGGTTTGCCTCGCGGATGGCGTTGCGAAGGCTGCGGGGCGATTCATCGCGTTCGACCTCATCTACATATGCGACGTTCGCTGGCTGATTCCCTCATACTCCAGGACAAACTTGCGGAAGGTTTTGCGGAGTCGCAGTGACGGGAGAAGCTTAGGGAAGCTGATTAAGTCTTGTTTTGAAGGGGACGGTCTTCAGGCCGTCCGTTAAGTACCCGAAAATCATACGGCTTTAGCTGCTGCGGGATCTCGCTTTCACTTGATCAGAGTTTCCCTTACGGAAGGGCGATTTCGTAAAGTATCCGCGACGCGGAAATCTCTGCGACACGTCAAGCAATGGAGCACCGTGTGGATGCGGTGGGGTTTCCAACCGACGTCTTCAGCGCCGGTCAGTAACTTCTCCACTATGCCGCTGGGTAAGCAACGCTGCTTAAGCGTACTTCTGGATAGGTACTTAAACCTTCTCTGATGACCCGGTTAAGCGCCGGAGCCGATTCTCAAGACTCTGGAATCGCCACATATTGAATAGCACAAATACCACGCCCAGGAGAGCGAGGCAAACGACAAACGTCCACTCACTATAGTGAAGCGCGATGTCCAGTTTGAAAGGAACAGGGTTGGGCAACTGTCCTTTGGAAGTAATAACAGCTTCGGGTGGCTGCTGGGATAGAAAAAGAAGCCGATAGCCAATGAAGGCTACTATTCCTAACGCGATCAGTTTGACTAATCTCAGTACGGCTTCCATAGCAGATACAGTTCACAAACTGTATGCTGGATAGCCTCGACCGTCCAGACCACTTACTGGAGTTTCTGAGCATCACTATCAGCTACCGCCAAGCTCCTACATTGTGGCACTTAGAGGCATCAATACCATCCATGTTCCGGGCAGGGCAGTGCCAAACGGAAAGGCCTAGGCATCGCCCCCTCGGCCAAACGATCTGCCATTGCCGAGACGCGCGTTGAGCTGCGGCGTAGGGAAAGGGTTTCGAGCGCGGGCTAAATCGGAGTAAGCTGCCACACATGGCGCCTGCAACCGACTTTCGTTCCATGGCCGAGCAAGCTCTTCTGCAGCTTGCCGACCGCATCCTGCGTGGCCAACAGACGGACCAGGCCGTAATCTTCAAGTTGGCCAAGGTTCTCAAGAATCGCTGGAAACGTTTTGGACGGGCAAGACAGCTGCTGTGGCTGGCTCGTTCGGATTCGAAGACAGTCGTGAACCCGAGCTCCGAGGCAAAGGTTAACACCAAGTTGCGCCAGCAGCACGCCTTGTGTACCTATAAGGACAACGACCTTCCAGCTGACGTCCGCTTTGAGCGCGCTCTCAGCATCTTGAATCAGTGTGACGATCTGGCCGGCAGCACCGATCAGGAAACACTGGGGTTGGCGGGCGCGATCTTCAAGGCTCAGTGGGAGGTGTTCGGACAAGTTCAGGACCTTGAGCGCTCGTTGTTGTACTACCAGAAGGGATTGCAGCAAGGAACAGACGATGATGGTTATACCGGCATCAACACGGCTTACCTTCTCGATCTGATCGCCTATCAGGAAGACTTGCAGGCCATCAAGTCGGGGGCGCACTCCGCAAGTGCGGCCCTGCGCCGGGCCAGCGCACAGCAGATCCGGCAACAGATTGTCGACGCTCTTCCACCAGTCGCAGTTGAGTTGGCCAAACGGGTTACGCAGCCGTACACGGACCCGGACCAATGTGAAAATGATTTGGACCGGCTGTATTGGATCTACGCTACGTTAGGCGAGGCCTGCTTAGGGTTGGGTCTGAAGGACGACGCACGCTTCGCCGCCGGGAGAGCTTGCCTGGGCAAGGCTGCCAAACTTGACCGATACGACTGGATGGTCGAATCGACGGCGCGGCAACTGGCCTCACTCACCCGCCTGCTCTCTCCGCAGGACCAGGCTACGCCGGTTGCCGGAAGTCGACCGTGGCTTCTGCTCGAAGCACTCGTGAATGGTCAGGCCCCAGGCGTCCGCTCAGCATTTGTGGGAAAGGTGGGACTGGCGCTCTCCGGGGGAGGATTCCGGGCCTCGTTCTTCCATATCGGAGTCCTGGCCCGGCTGGCCGAGATGGACGTCCTGCGGCACGTCGAATATCTCTCCTGCGTCTCCGGCGGCTCCATCGTCGGCGCTTACTACTACCTTGAAGTCAGAAAGTTGTTGCGCAAGAAATGCGATACCGAGATTGAGCGGGATGATTACATAAAGATTGTGACGAAGATTGAGCGGGAATTTTTAGCTGGGGTTCAGCAAAACATCCGCACCCGTAGCCTCACCAGCGTTAAGACCAACTTCCATCACGACCTGACTTGTGGAGTACTTCCCAGCGAACGCACGGCTGAACTCTATGACGAACTGCTCTATTCGCGAATCAAATATGAGAAGGATGATGGTCCGCGACCGCGTCACCTGGATGAGTTAACGATTAAACCAGCTTCTAAGCCCAGGAACACCTCCGCTGCGGACGAGAGTAAGAGTTCTGCTGCAACTGAAAAAGATGATAAGGCCTCACCTGCGGAAGGTACGGCCTTCCGGCCCAAGGACGAGAACTGGCGGCGCGTCAATAAAGTGCCCATCCTGGTGCTGAACTGTACCACTCTAAACACGGGCCACAACTGGCAGTTCACGGCGACTTGGATGGGGGAGCCGCCGGCAACCATCGACAATGAAGTCGATGCCAACAAGCGGTTGCGTCGCATGTACCACAGTGAGGCACCCGATGCCTACAAGAAATTCCTGCTTAGCCGGGCGGTGGCAGCCTCGGCCGGCGTGCCGGCTTTGTTCGCGCCACTGGAGCTATCGGGTCTCTATCCCGAAATGACGGTGCGGCTCGCGGACGGAGGAATCCACGACAATCAAGGAGTGGCTTCCCTGTTAGAGCAGGGATGCACGGTACTGTTGGTGAGCGATGCCAGTGGCCAGTTGCCCGACGCCAGTGATCCCGGCAAACTCGCGCTGCAAATTGCTCTTCGCTCGGATGATATTAGTCAGGAGCGGGTCCGGGTATCGCAGTACCAGGATTTGGAGTCGCGGGTACGTTCTTCCCTTCTGCGCAGCTTGATGTTCCTTCATTTACGGAAGGGGCTCGATTCCGATCCGCTGGACTGGAACGGTTGCCTCGACCCTTATGACGCTTCGGATGAGGCCAGACCCGCAGCTCAGAAAGGGGTGCTAACTCCCTACGGCATACACAAGAATGTTCAGCGGCGGATTGCGGCTATTCGTACCGATCTGGATTCCTTTCATGATGCCGAGGCGTACGCCCTGATGACCAGCGGATACAAGATGGCCGACTTCCATTTCCCGCCGAATCTGCAGGAAGCCCGCTGCCAGGATGATTTTCGGGTGAAGTGGTGTTTCTTGCGGGTGGAAGAGGAAATGACAAAAGGCGCCAGCCCTCTGCTGAACCTGTTGACCCAGTCGAGTCAGAGATTCTTCAAAGTCTGGGAGCTGGTTCCGTCGTTAAAGATAATTCGGGTGGTTCTTGCAGCGGGGCTTGCTTTGGCAGCGCTCCTCCTTCTGGTTCATCTGCTTAGGATGCCCTCGACCGCGCTGTTCACCTTGCGTAGTGACTGGTTGGCAAAGACGATTCTGGTTTTCGTTCTAGTAGCAGTAATCGGGAAGGCCGCAGCTTGGATTCTCGATCCAAGAAGTCAACTGGAGAAGCTGGCAATTCGGTCAGCTTTATCGGTATCGGCAGCCTGTATTGCCGGGATACATCTGCGATTCTTCGATCGCTGGTATCTCCGGAGTGGCGAACTCAAGAATGTCCTTCCCGGTGGCGCTGTACCACCCTGCGAGGAATCGTAAGAAACCAATTCCATATCCGCAATGACTACCCAAGAACTCCTTGGCTTAGGTCCTGAGCAGCTTGTATCAAACTGTCTGGCCTGCCCAGATCACGCCAATACCACTCATCGGCCCGAAAGGCGACAATCGCTTCTTCGTGGGCAGCGGCCTGCAGATAGCAGTCGATGATGGAGAAAGCGTCCGCTCCCGGCATCATGGTAAGCAGTCGAGGCGAAATAACGTGGATGCCGGAAAATGCCAGCGCTTGCACCTGCTGGGCAGGCCGCACTAGGTCCGTATTGTCATCGTGCGTGGTTCGACGGCCGCAAAGCCGAAGCTGCTGGTCGAAGAGAAGGTAGCGGGAAGACTCTCGGGATTGCACTGCCAGCGTGGCCAGCGCCTGATGTGCAGTATGAAATTCCACCATGCGGCGGAAATCGATGGTGCTGAGGACGTCCACGTTGTGCAAAATAAAGGGCTCTCCCAACCACTGGAATCCTCGAGAAAAAACCACGCAGCCTGCTTGAGCCCGCCGCCGGTGTCGAGCAGGACTTCCTCCCGTGAGACTTCGATACGCATTCCGAAGTTCCCGTTCGCTTTCAGATACTCGATAATCATCTCAGCAAAGTGATGCACATTGACAATCACTTCGCGAATCCCAAAGTTGCGCAAGCGAGCGAGCGTAATCTCCAGCAGGGTGCGACCGCCGATTTCCACCAGCGCCTTAGGGCGATCTGTCGGTGAAGCGGCCGCAACCGCGTACCCAGGCCGGCGGCCAGAATCATCGCTTTCATTTGCCCAGATTCTCCAACTCCCGATGCCGCACGATCACTTCCACACCCCTCCTGCCGCGCAAACGTTTCGCCAATTCCTCTGCCAGATATACCGAGCGATGCTGGCCGCCGGTGCAGCCAAACGACACCATGAGGTTCTTGAATCCGCGACTCTGATAGTTCGTCACGCTGGCGTCGACCAGAGACACCGCGCTGCTGAGAAACTGATGCACGCTCTCCTGCTGGCTGAGATAATCGGCCACGGGCTGGTCTTTGCCGGAAAGCGTTTTGAAGCGTTCTTCCCGTCCCGGATTCGGAAGACTGCGCGCATCGAAAACGAATCCGCCGCCATTGCCCGTCTCATCCTGCAGCGCGCCCCGGTGGAAGGAAAAACTAAATATCCGCACGGCGATAGGACTTTCCGCTTCGGAAGGTCAAGCCCTGCAATTGGTCCGAGTCGATGGCCCGCTGGAATGTCTCCATCAGGGCGGGCAACGCGATGGGTAGTTCGACGTTATGCAGAAGCCAGCGCAGGTTCTTCAGGGCGTAGGGCACACTTTGCAGGAAATGGGTTTTGCGCTCGTAAAAGCCGCGAAAGCCATACGCGCCCAGGGCCTGCATGATGCGGATGTAAACGTAGCCGTAGTAGAGCGACATGAACGCGTTCGCCGATCGAGCGTCGATGAAGCCGGCAAGACCATCGAGATAGTGATCGAGTAATTGCTGGCGCAACTGCGGCGGCAGATCGGCCTTGGCATCATACAAAAGGGACGCGATGTCATATTGCAGCGCGCCTCTGCGGCCGCCCTGGTAATCCAGAAAAAACGGAGCCCCGTCACGCAACATGATGTTGCGCGATTGGAAGTCGCGATAGAGAAAGTAATCCCGGTCGGCGGTCAACAGGAACTTGGTTAGCCGGCCGAAGTCGACTTCCAGTGCCTGTTCGTTGAAAGGAATGCCGGCGAGCTTGAGAAAGTAATACTTGAAATAACTCAAGTCCCACGGCGATGGACTGGCGATCGAAGCTGGCGCGCGGATAGCACAGCTTGTAATTCAAGTCGCGACCGGCCTCGATCTGAAAACGTGGTAACAGATCCACAACTTTGCGATAGGCTTCAATCGCCGGGGCAGCGATAGTTGTCGCCTGCACGATTCTGCGAGAGAAATTCAAACAGCGTAGTGTCTCCCAGGTCTTCTTCCAGATAAGCGCCGCTGGGACAGATCTTCCGCAAAAATCTCCGGCACCGGCAGACCGTGCCGGCGAAAATGCCGGGAAAATTCAAGGAAAGCGACATTCTCTTCGCGCACCCCATACAGAATGCCAATGGCGGTAACCGCTCCGCCGGAAAGCCGGATGATCTTGCGGCCCGAAGCGCCGAGTTCGCCCCGCAGCGGCTGCATCCGCTCGACCGGCGAGTTGGAAATGTCGCTCAAAAAGCTCTTTTAGAACGTCCATGAATTTGGGTCCTACGACTACCGCACCCGACTGCGAATGCGGTAGCGAGACTTCGGAAAGCAACCTCTGAATATCCTCGTAGTGTCCTTGTTAAAGGATGTAGTCGCGGAAAATTGTAGCAGTCAGGTCTCTTGAATCTTAACAAGAGGTCGAGCAACGGCCTCGCCGAACCACCGCGTGTTCGTTCTGCCAGGATTCTTTGCTTTTGAAGGTTGGGCGTCACAGACGCGCCGCCAACCCTGATATATACTCTGCGCCTTATTCCGCAAAGCAGGTGAAGTCATGATCTCGGCGCTTACTCCCTTGGAGTTCCTTTCCCGCAACGCCTCCGCGTACCGCAACTGCACGGCCGCGGTTGACGGAGACCGGCGCTTCACCTACTCCGAGATGCAGCAGCAGCGTGCAATCTTTCGCTGCGGCTTTGCAGCACGCCGGCATTGCGCCCGGAGATCGCGTTGCCGTGCTCGCGCGCAACGGACTGCTGCCCCTGGAAGCGCACTTCGCCGTCCCGCTGATCGGCGGCGTGCTGGTCATGCTGAACATTCGCTTGCAATGCGGCGAGCTGGCCACGATCCTGAACCACAGTGGCGCGAAGATTCTGATTGGCGACGCTGATCTCGTCGCCCCGCTGCCGCGGTCGAAGGCTGAGATTCCGCAAGTGCAGCGCATCGTCACCGACTACGAGAGTTTTCTCAGCGAAGCAGCCAGCCGGTCGCGCCGCACCCAGCCGACGAGGACGATGTCATCTCCATCAACTACACCAGCGGCACCACTGGCGTGCCCAAGGGCGTGATGTACACCCATCGCGGCGCCTATCTCAACGCCATCGGCGAGGTCGTCGAGCACGGGCTTGTCGTATCGCTCCGTTTATCTCTGGACGCTGCCCATGTTTCACTGCAACGGCTGGTGCTTTCCCTGGGCGGTCACGGCGGTCGGCGGCGGCAGATCTGCCTGCCGGAGGTGAACGCCGAGCGCGCGGTGAAGTTGATCGAGAGAGGAAGGCGTCACCCATCTCTGCGGCGCGCCCATCGTAGTCCGCACGCTTGACCGAGTACTGCTCCCAGCAGCGGGATTCGCTTCCACACCGGACTGAAGATGGTGGTCGCAGCGGCGCCTCCGCCGCCGGCCGTGATTCGCGCCGCCGAAGCGATCGGCATCGAGATGACTCACGTTTATGGACTCACCGAGACCTACGGGCCGCACTCGGTCTGTGCCTGGCACACGGACTGGGACGATGCGCCGCTGGAGAAGCGGGCGCAGCTCAAGGCGCGGCAGGGCGTGCCGTACGTGGTGTTCGGCACCGACATGCGCGTGGTGGACGAAGACATGCACGACGTCCCGGCCGACGGCACCAGCGTGGGCGAGGTGGTGATGCGCGGCAACAACGTCATGCTGGGCTACTACCACGATCCCGGAGGCCACCGCGAACGCCTTCCGCGGCGGCTGGTTCCACTCCGGCGACCTGGCGGTGATGCATCCGGATGGCTATATCGAGGTGCGCGACCGCGCCAAGGACATCATCATCTCCGGCGGGGAGAACATTTCCTCGATCGAAGTGGAGCGCGTGTTGTACGAGCATCCCGACGTGCTGGAGGCGGCGATCGTCGCCCGGCCTGATGAGAAGTGGGGCGAAGTGCCGCATGCTTACGTATTGCTCAGGGAAGGCGCCGTGGTCAGCGAACAGGAGCTCATCGAATTCTGCCGCGCGCGGCTGGCACACTTCAAATGTCCGAAGGCGGTACACTTTGGTGCGTTGCCCAAAACCTCGACCGGCAAAATCCGCAAGAATGTGCTGCGCCAGCAATCGCGCATGCCGTGCAGAAGGAGCTTGGTGATGCCGGAATCGACAACTACCACGATTGCCAAGTACGACCACATCCTATTCGAGAGCCGAAGGCCAGATCGCGATCGTGACCCTGAACCGGCCGCAGCGGCGCAATGCGCTGTCGTTGGAGTTGATGACCGAGCTGATCGAATGCCTCAACGAAATCGGGCGGGATCGGGCGCTGCGGGTGGTGCTGCTGCGGGCCGCCGGCAAAGTGTTTTCCTCCGGCCACGATTTGAGCGAAATGGTGGGACGCGACATCAATGAGTATCGCGAGGTATTCGACGTCTGCACCGAACTGATGACGCGGGTGCAATCGATCCCGCAGCCGGTGATCGCGGAAGTGCAAGGCATCGCCACCGCGGCCGGTTGTCAACTGGTCGCGACCTGCGATTTGGCTGTGGCCTCCGACCAGGCGGCGTTTGCGACGCCGGGAGTAAAGATTGGACTATTCTGTACCACCCCCATGGTTGCCCTCAGCCGGGCTGTCGGACGCAAGCGGGCGCTGCAAATGCTGCTGACGGGCGAGATGATCGACGCAGCGACGGCGGCAGAATGGGGGCTGATCAACCTGGTCGTTCCTGCCGCAGAACTGGCGGAGCACACTCGCAAGTTGGCCACGCGCATTGCCGAAGCCAGCTCGCTTACGGTCGCACTGGGCAAGCAGGCGTTCTATACGCAGATTGATCTGGATCAGCCAAAGGCCTACGCCTACGCCAAAGAGGTCATGAGCATGAATGCTCTTGCCGCCGACGCGCAGGAGGGATTCTCGGCCTTTCTGGAGAAGCGGCGAGCGTGCTGGACCGGCAAGTGAACTAGCTGCGCCGGTTCAGGTCTTTTGCTCAGTTCGCCAGATATTCGCCGTTCGATCCCATCCGATTCGCCCCGGAAAGGACGCGGACCTGTACTCGAGTTGTAGCCTTCAAGAAAATTGCCCGCCACGATCCACTAGCCAGAACACGAAGAACAGCTATAAGATTTCCCGACCCTCTTTTCCGGTCGCGAACAGATACAGCATCCGTTGGCAGGAGATTCACAATGACAACGAAACCAACCCCTTTACAAAACTCGACTGAACCACCGAATGCCGCAAACGGGCTGGCACTGGTCCGGCTGACGATTGGCGCATTGTTTGTCTCGGTGTTCTTCGAGAATCTGGGCAAGGGACTGTACACGGCCGCCGGCTACGCAGGATTGATCCACTTCTACATCGAGAAGGGTCACGCGCCGGCGGTGTGGAAGGCGGTAATGGAATCGGCCGCGAGTCACGCCGCCATGGCAGCTCCCCTGCAAGCCGTGGCCGAGATGTCGTTCGGCATTCTGCTGGTGCTCGGTCTGTTCACGCGCCCAGTGGCATTTGTGGCGTTCCTGTATCTCGGCAGCCTCTGGATGTCGGAGTGGGGCACGGCATGGATTTGGGAGTTGCTGGTTCCGGTCATGGCATCGCTGGGGCTCTCGATAGGTCGCGCCGGCCGCGCTTGGGGCATCGACGGGTGGCTGGCACAGCGCTGGCCGAACGCGCCGTGGTGGTTGGTCTGAACCACGACCAGTGCGCGTCTCCGTCATCATTCCCACGCATAATGAAGCGCAGTCTATCGGCCGCGTGCTCGCCGATCTTCCCGCCGATACTGTCACTGAGGTCCTGGTTGTCGATAGCAACTCAACCGACGGGACTCCCGAGATCGCCTCCCGGATGGGAGCCCGCGTGCTCCACGAACCTCGTCGCGGATACGGTCGCGCCTGTTTGACCGGACTGGCGGCTGCCAGCAGTCCTGACGTGGTCGTGTTCCTCGACGGTGATTACAGCGATCGACCTGCGGAGCTGCCGATTCTGCTGGCTCCGATCCTTGACGGCCGTGCTGATATCACACTGGGTTCACGCCTGGGGAAGCAGCGTATCCCTGGAGCAATGCCCTGGCATGCCGTGTTTGGCAATCGCCTCGCGGCAGGCCTGATCAGGCTTCTGTATGGTGCGAAGATCAGTGACCTCGGCCCGTTTCGTGCTGGACGCGCAGATGTGCTTCGTAAGCTCGCGCTCCAGGAAACCACATACGGCTGGGCAGTCGAAATAATCTTGAAAGGCGCCCTGGCGGGATTTCGCCTCGTTGAAATCCCGGTCAGCTACTATCCGCGAATTGGGAAGTCCAAGATCAGTGGCACACTGAAGGGGACGGTCGGGGCAGCGTGGTTCATTCTCAGCCTCACCGTAAGTTATTATTTTCGGCATCCACGTGCCGGAACGCCACCTGGAGCGTGAGTTTTAGAACAGTGATCTTCTATGCAATCCTCCAGCGAAAACCCAGCACATTCGGCCAACAGTAGCTGCACGCTGGTTGTCATGGCAAAAGCGCCCAGACCGGGCATGGTCAAGACCCGTTTAGCTCAGAGCCTTCCGGTTGAAGCTGTCACTGAACTCTATCGCTGTCTTTTCGACGACACCATGGCCCTGGCGCGCTCGTTGGACAGGGTGGAGGTTGCCATCATGTGTCCTGCTTCGGATGTTGAAGAACTAGCGCGATTGGCGCCAGCGGGGGTGAGTGTGGTTGCGCAGAAGGGGAAAGGTCTGGTGGCGGGCCTGACCTCGGTGTTCGCACACTTCGCGGCGACTGATCAGCAACGCGTGGTTGCCTTCAACAGCGACAGCCCGCATCTGCCGGCGTCGGTTCTGGAGAACGCTTTCGAGGTGCTGACGGCGCACGACGTGGTTGTCGGACCGACGAACGATGGTGGCTATTATCTCGTCGGGGCCAAGGCTACCCATCCAGGGCTTTTCGAGGGCGATGGGATGGGCACCAGGAGTGCGCTCGATCGCCTGCTGGAACGCGCTCGCACTGTGCAGCTTTCGGTGGGCTTTACAGAGCCCTTCTACGACATCGACGTGGCGGCCGACTTAGCTCGGCTCGCCACGGAACTGAAGCTCGCTCCGGGCAGGGCACCACGAACTGCGTCTTGGCTGGAACGGTGGGGACAAGCCGTGGCCCAGTTGCGGACGGAACCGTGACCTCTCTGAAGCTCACGCCATCCGGCAGGCTGTACGTTCTCGGTGCCGTTATGCTGGCGGCGCTGACGATCTGCGCCCACAACTTCAGCAGCCGGGGTGCGCCGTCCTTCATCGTTCCGCTGGCCGTTGCCGGTGTCGCCTACCTCATTGCCATTCGCGAGTTTTTCTCCACGCCAACATTCCCAAGGCGCGTCATCATCATCGGGCTCGTATTGGCTGCTCTGTGGCATTTTCTATTTTTGGTGAGACCTCCGGGTTCCGATGATGACGTTCATCGCTATGTTTGGGATGGCCGGGTGCAGCGGCTCGGCTACAACCCTTATATTGTCGTTCCCAGCGATCCTGCGCTCGCCGGGTTGCACACACCCGAGACCCGCACGCTGAACCACCCGGATGTCCCGAGCCCATATCCTGCCGGTGCGCAGCTTTTCTTCCGCGCCGTAACTGCGATTCACGAGTCTGTCTTTGCGCTGAAGGTAGCGTTTGTGGTTTGCGATTTGGCAATTGTTTTCCTTCTGCTCGATGTCTTGCATAGTAGCGGGCAAGCGGCGCACTGGGTTCTGGCTTTTGCCTGGAACCCACTGCTGGCGACGGAAGTGGCGGGTAGTGGTCACATCGATATTTTCGGCGCGCTGTTGCTGTTGATCTCCTTCGCTGCGCTCGGGCGCCGCTGGCGTACGGTTGCCGCCGTGTCATTTGGACTGGCTGTTGCGGTGAAATTGCTCCCGATTGTGCTGCTGCCACTCTACTGGAGGCGAGTTCGCATGCGCGACGGCGCGCTGGCGGCGGTCGTGTTCGGACTGCTCTACATGCCTTTTCTCAACCACGGGCGGATTCCTATCGGCTCACTCGGCACCTACGTACAGAGTTTCCGCTTTAATGATCCGGTGTTTGCTTTGCTCGAGCGAGTGGCGGCCCCACAGCTTGTAGTTGGATTCGCAGTGCTGGTCGGCTTTCTTATTGCAATCTGGATGAGAAGAAAGTCGGCGGCATGGTCTGCGGAGGCATTTGCCTGGCCGATGGCAGCATCGCTTCTCTGTGCGCCGGTCGTATATCCCTGGTACCTGCTCTGGCTGCTGCCGTTCCTGCGCGCAGCGTCGACGCTGCCGATCATCATCTGGACAGTGAGCATCATCCCTACTTACTACGTTTGGCATCTGCGCGCGCTTGGACGTCCGTGGATAGTTCCGGGCTGGGTTGTGGTAGTGGAGTACGGATCGGTCGCAATCGCCGGTGCAATCATCCTATTGCGCCGGGGGAAGGGCCCGGTTTGGCCGTGTCGCAACGCCGCACACAGAGCAGGCTTTAGGCCCGGTCCGCCATGGCTAAAGCCACTCTTCCTATTGCTCGATTTTCGCCGGGCTGAAGCCCGCCGCTTCCACCGGTGTATCCGAAAGCCCCTGCCCGTCATCCAACACCCGTCGTTTATTTCACCAAGGAGCACCTCCATGACCGATTCACGCTGCCACACAGCGATACGTCTTCTGCCGATCCTTGGGGTAATGGTTCTTACCGTAACTTCCTGGGCGCAGCAGCGCCCGCCCATCGTCGCAAAAGCTCGCCAACACCTACGGCCTGCAGTCGTATGGGCAAATCGACGCCATCCGCTACACCTGGAGCGTAACGTTTCCGGGCGTCAATATTTCTCGAACCTGGACCTGGGAGCCCAAGACCGGCCAGGTCACGTATGAGAGCAAAGATAAGGACGGCAAGCCGGTGAAGGTGACCTACCTGCGCTCGCAGCTCAGCAGCCAGTCCGCCGACGTCAAGGACAATATCGATCCGGGTTTCATGAACGATAATTATTGGCTGATCTTCCCCTTCCACGTTTACTGGGACACCGCTGCCACCGTGACCGATGAGGGTATGCAGAAGCTGCCGCTGGGCAAGGGTTCCGCCGACAAAGTCGTGGTGAAGTATCCGTCCGGCGTCGGCTATACGCCGGGTGACACCTGGACGCTTTACGTCGGCAGCGACGGGCGAGTTGAAGAATTCCGATACGACCGCGGCGGGGCCAAGAAGCCCAGCGTGGTGATCGCAACCTGGGCGGCTTACAAAATGGCTGGCCCGCTCCTGATCTCGACCGAGCACCGCGGCACCGCCGACGGCAAGCCGTTCCACCTTTGGTTCACAAATGTGGCCGTCAAGCTCGCCGGCTCTGACAAATGGGTGGACGCGAAGTAAGCGGCGAGTGTCTTCGGCGTCAACCGCATTCTCGACAACGTGTCATCCTGAGCGCAGCGCCCGCGTGGTTTTCCGACCCGCCGTTTGCGGGTCGGGCGGGCGCGGAGTCGAAGGACCTGCTGTTCGCGTGTGGCGGCAATCTGCTCGGACGAACAGCAGGTCCCTCCACGCGGGCTGAAGCCCTTGGTCGGGATGACACTTCAAGACGTTAGCTCCAGCTATGAATAATTCGGGCTATCGCGCCATTACCACCGTCGTGCAGGAACTGCGCAGCTTGGGCAGGTCGCGGGTGGCGGCCATGCGAAGTTGCAGGCTCGGCCGTTCCCCGCGAATGATCGGACAGTAGTAATCCGGCTCCAGCAGCGCCCCTTGCAAGCGTCGACGTCCGGCACAACCACCGTGGCATGAGTCGCGGAATTCGCAAGGCTCACACGCATGCGGAAGCGTTCGCGCTTGCTCGAAGGGCGCGGAGTCTAGAATGTCGAGCCCCATCGAGACCAAGTCCGACAGCGGCTCACCCGATCCTGGCCAATAAACGCAGGGCTGTGTGGTGGCGCGCGGTGTAACTCGCACCGTGCTCACGCCACATCCTCCGCTAAGCGGAGGCAGGCCCGCCATCGCTCGTACCAGCGGCTCGCCAATGGCGATCACGTCGGTTTCTGCAAAGAGCCGCCGGAATCCCTCCCAGTACTCCTGGTACGACAACGCATAGAGGTCGGATCGCACCGCCTGGTACACGTTCACTCGCAGAGGAGCGTCAAACTGTTTGGCTATTCGCGCCACCTCCGCCAAGCGCAAGTAGTTCGCCTTCATCATGACCGCGATGATGGTCACGGGCACGCCCAGCTTCACACAACGCGCTGCCTGGTGCTGGATCAGCGCCCAGTTCCCGTCTCCACGCTGGGCATCCTGTTCCGCTGGCGTGGGGTAGTCGAGAGAAAATTCGATGTCATGAAAGGCACGCAATTCGCTGTCTTCCAAAACCGCCACGCTATGGCCGTTGGAGGTGATCGTGAGCTTGACGGGCTGGGTCCGAAGGTACGCCAGAATCGCCCTGAATTCCGGATGCATCCCGTTCTCGCCCGTGCCCAGATTCACCGAACGGATGGGCAGCCGTTCCATGACCGACTTCACCTGATCAAGCGAGAGACGATCGGTGCGGGCCGGATCCCGGTAGCAGAAGGCGCAGGCCAGGTTGCACTCATTGGTGAGCCCCAGCCCCAGCGCAATTTCATCGCGTGTGCTCGCGCCGGACGAAATGGAGAAGGACTCGCCAGTGACGTTATTCACACACCACCTCCATCACCGGGGAGTGTAGCGGGCCTAGGCAATGCGTGAGCCTGCGATCGCAAGATATTCTGCGCGGCTGCGCAGCCGGCGTTGTAACTTAAGAATCTGATCATATTCGTCGCCGCGTGAAACTTCCTTACAGCGCCGCCGCTACTACGGCCAGCAACTCATCGCTGGTGAGCGGCAGCGGATTGGCCTGCATGCTGCTGGCCTGGGCTGCCTTCTCGACCACGCCGGGCAAATCAGGTTCGGTGACACCCCAGGCGCGCAACGAAGGGATGTTGAGCTCGACGCAGAGCTCGCGTACCCAATCAATGCCGTCCTCCGCTCGGGCGTCGTTCCGGCCGGTAAGCAGGCGCGCTATGGTTGCGTAGCGTCCGAGAGCGGGATGCTGCGGGGCGCGGGCCCGCAACGCGGCCACGTTGGCTGCCATACCGTGCGGCAGAATCGCCGCACACAACGCGCCGTGCGGCGCCTTCCACGTTCCTCCGAGCGGCGCGGCAAAACCATGCACCACACCCAGTCCGGCGTTCGCCAACGCCAGGCCGCCGAAATGGCTTCCCAGTGCCATTTCCCGTCGTGCGTCCACATCCGCGCCGTCGTGATAGGCGCGGCGCAGCGCACCCGCAACCCGCCCGATGCCCTCGACGCAAATCGCATCTGTCAATGGGTTGGCCCGCGCGCTGACATACGGCTCAATGAGCTGGGTCAGAGCGTCAAGACCGGTGCTGGCTGTGACCGCAGGGCTCAGGCCGTACGTGAGCTCGGGATCGACCAAGGCGACCCGGGGCAGCATGAGCGGGCTCCGCAAGCTGGCTTTGACGCCATGCTCCGGCGATCCCAGCACAGCATTGCGCGTGACTTCGCTGCCGGTACCGGCCGTGGTCGGCACAGCAATGAAAGGCAGCGATGGTACCGTGATGGCCCGCCCCTTTCCCACCACCTCGAGAAACTCGAGCGGCTCGCCCCCGTTGGTGGCAATGGAGGCAATCGCTTTGCCGCCGTCAATTGCGCTGCCCCCGCCCAGGGCAATCACTACATCGCAGGCGCCAGCCTGCACCCGGCGTGCGCCCTCCCGGACCAGATCAACTGTCGGTTCGCCGGGCACCGCAAAGGTCTCGGCTGAGAGTGCTGAGACCAGTGCTGCCGCGCGCTCGGGAGAGGCTCCGGTCACCACCAGCGGGCGGGTGCCGAAAGTGCGAGCCAGTTCGGGGAGGGTGGCAGCCGTGCCTTCGCCAAAGATAATGCGGGTTGCAGTGGCAAACTCGAAGCGCATCGTTCTACCAGCCCTGGGGATCAGGAAAAACGGCGTTGTACTGCACGCGGTTGCGCGGCTCGGCCATCATGGGCGCGACCGCGTCGCGCCACCTCGCGTAGTGACCGGTCTCTTTATGAGCGGCCGCCCCGTCGACCGTACGGTAAACCTCGACCAGGACAAAACGTGTCGGATCATCCTGCTGCTGCACCACGTCGAAGCGCGCGATACCGGGTTCCTGAACGCTGTGGAGCGCGTTCTCCAGAGTGGCCCGCGTGAAGTCGGCCACCGACTCGGGCTTCACCTGTACATGCACGTGGACGATAAGCATGTGACTTGCCTCCGCTCCCTATCCTACTGCTACGCGGTGCTGCCAAGGTATGACGTTCACGTGGCCTCGCTGGCCAGACCGAGATCGGCCCGGAAGGCCCGCGCATTTGAAAAAAACTGACGAACCTCACAGCGCAGGCATCCAAATGCCGGTTGCAACGGTCACATCGTGGGTAACGAGGAGCCTATGGAAGATTCAAACCTCAATGTTGAAGCAGGGTCGGATGTCAGTTCAACTAGCCCTTCGTCGCCCGCACCGGCCCCGCAGCCTGTGGACGAGAAATTACAGAAGTTCCTGGACAAAGCTCTGTACGGCGGAGGCCGCCCCGCGGCGCAAAAGATCAGGAATTTCCTGAATGGCACGTGGCTGGGTGAGCCCTTACATGTCGTGCTCACGGATGTGCCCGTAGGGGCCTGGACTGTGGCCATGGCGTTGGATGTTCTGGACCTGGTCTACGACCGCCGTGAGTTCGCGCAGGCGTGCGAAACGTCAATCGGAATCGGCTTGCTCGGGGCGGCTGGCGCAGCCGTAACCGGAATGACAGATTGGTCCGATGTTGATCCTCCGGCTCGTCGCCTGGGATTGATCCATGGTCTTCTCAACTTGAGTGGCGCCGCGTTATTCGCAACGTCGTTGCTTCTGCGAAAAAAGAAGTCTCGACAGACGGGTCGCATCGCTGCGGTTCTGGGATACGCGGTTATGGGCTACGCCGCTCACCTCGGCGGCAAGTTGGTGTATGAGCACCGAGTAGGCGTTGACCGCACCGATGGCCAGGCATTCCCAGAGCGGTTTACCGCCGTTCTGCCGGAAACAGATTTGATCGACGGCAAACTCACCCGAGCCATGTACCAGGGCACGCCGATCCTACTTGTCCGTCGCGGAGATCGTCTGTTTGCCATGGCTGAGACGTGCTCCCACTTCAGCGGACCGCTCGCAGAAGGCAAACTCGATGGGGATACCGTGGTTTGCCCTTATCACTTCTCGCGATTTGCCTTGGAGGATGGCCGGGTACTCGATGGTCCAGCGGTTCACCCCCAGCCGTGCCTGGAAGTTCGCGCCCGGAATGGCCAGATTGAAGTGCGCCATGGGTGACTCCCGCTGTCGCACCCAACATATTTTCTTCACCCGCTGCGTGACCAAATTCGATTTCGCTAGTGAGAGTCTTTGACGGTCCGCGCTATTTCGCTCCAGGGAATGCCGCTGGACTCGTCTTGTACCATGCCGATGATTCCGTCGGCCGCGATGATGGGTGAGCCAAAAACGGTGGAGTCGACGTTGACCGCAAACCGGATGCGGCCTTGGTCCAAGTTGGCTGAGGTCACGATGACCTCAGGCGTTAAGGTGCCCGAACCCAGGCGTGGGAAACGAAGCAAAGCAACCTCGTCCCAATGCGCCGGAAGCGCATCGGCCGCGAACTTGGTTGGAGGAACCGGAGGGAGAGCCTCGGTTGAGCTCAGAACTGTGAAGTTACTGTTGCTGGCGCGTACGTCGAGCTTGCCTTTCTGGGGCAGCCGCGAGTGGGTCGGGATCATCACCGTCGTGGTTGTCTGACGAGCCGGACCCGAGGCGTGTAATTGCTTGCCAAGTTGCAGTCCGCCGTCGGGGGTCAGGGGGCTGGGAGCGGCCAGTCCGCTGGGCCAGACGGCAAGCTTGAAGGTATCCGGCTCCAGGGTGTAGACGCCGCTTTGCAAAGCAGTGGCTATATCGGGATCGAAGTTCCAGGGTTCCAACGCTTCGTACGGCAACACGATCTGGGTGGAGGAGACGCGGAAGGCGACGCCACTCCAGGTCAGCGGTACCTCCGCTCCCTTTGCGTCCTTTACGGAATAGGTCACCGCGACGGCCAAGGACGCGGGTGCGTACTGCTGCAGTACGTCGCGCCGCAGGCCGGGCCATAATCCCTCCGACATGGTGACTCCCGCGCGGAGATGTTGTAACGCAACGTCGCTGGCTGATAGGACCGCCAGAGCCGCCGCTTTAGAAATTGCTCCTCCGGGAATGGCTACCGGCACCTTCTGTTGCAGCTTCATCGGCACCACGGCCTGCAAGCTCCGGAGCATGATCTTGGCGATTGTGCTCAGGTGCACCGACAGGTACAACTCGCCATCGAGCGTGGCGAAACCGTCGTCGAGCGCTTGCGAGAGAGGCTTGGTGCTGTTGATGTCGTGCAAGTAGATGGTCACCAGAATGGGTTGTGGGAGTTCCGTTTTTTGTCCCTTGTTCAGGTGTATCGGGATTTGGAGCGGGGCTGCGAAGACGGGCAGACCGTTGAGATGAAGATTGGCCAGTGTGACCTGGTCGAGATTCAGATCTTGTTTTGCGTCTACGTTCAGCTTAAGCGCAAAGGCAATTTTCTCGGTGTCGATCTGCTGGAGTGACATGGCAACACACTCCGCCATCACGGGTGGCGCCGCGGTCGAGGAGTCCTGTGAGCGAGCCACAGAGAGCCCAAGTAACACGACCACAGAAGCGAGAAGCCTGCAGCCGAGCCGGGATGCCAGTCCTGTGTTCACTTCGTTTCCAGGCGTTTCGGCAATTTGCTCAAGCGGTCGGCAATATAGCGGTCGATCAGGCTGGGCAGTTCGGTATTCAGGCGCACCACCATATGGTTTTCGGCCGCTTGCAGTTTGGGATCAATGGAATCCAGCTTGTCATCCAACGCCTTCATGCGCTGATCCAATTGCGGCGAAAAATACTGCACGGAACTAGTGGCCTGCTGCTGCAAGTTGGCGATGGCCTGGCGGTTCTGGGCCACTAGCTGGTTCTGATACACCAGCAATCCTGTCATCACCAACACCAGAACCAGTAAAACTATGACCAACTGATGCAAACGTTTCAGCTTCTGTTCCATATGGCCATCCTTGCTGCGTGATGTGTTCTGACCGGGTTATGTCAGGCGGTCGTTTCTGCGAGCGCCGCGTGGCCGGCGTTCTTCGCATCTGGTGGAGAAACCGGAAGCGCCAGGCTGGGGTCGCCCGGGCGACGCCGACGCGGCGACCGCGTGGTTCGGGTCGGCAGGCAAGATCACGTCTGTTGCTCCCTTCTGCGAATTGCAACGGCGGTTGCGGCGATCATCAATACGATGAAGACGCCTTGAATAAGGAGATACTGCGGCAGAGCATCCTTTTCACTCAGGTTCCGGGCACGAAAAAACTGATAAGCACAGGCCTCCTGCCCGGGTGGACTGGCGATGCGCGACATCGCACCCGCCGGGTCCCCGGGATGTAACGTGATAGTTACGTTGCTGAGCAGCGGAAAGCGGTAGTCGGCCGCCTGACCGCTGACCGGATCATGCACGTACAGGTCGGCCAGACCCTCCAAGCCCCAGCGGGCGACCATCAGCGGCGACAGCACATTGGCCAGCACCGCGGGCATTGCGCGCTGATCGCCCGCCTGCATCACCTCAACGATGCCGGGATGTTTCGTGTCCGCGGACGCGACCGCCTGTGCATGGACAGGAATCAGGAGTCCGGCCAACAGCAGCTCCGGAATCATCACTAGAGGGAACGCGTAAAGCGCAGCCTCGCTGGTCGGGGCGAGAGAAGAAATCAGCAAGCCGATTAGGCCTCCCTGAATGCCGATGATCCACATCATCATCCAGACAGCCAGGAAGTGTCCCTGGAGCGCCTTGCCGACGATGAGGATGCAAATGAAGATGAAGCTCTGCGCTCCGGCCACTCCTGCCAGGTACGCCAGCTTGGCCGAAAGATAGCTGGTCAGGCGAAGATTGCGTTGCCGCTCCCGCCGGTAAATGGCCCACTCATCGACCACCTCGCGGACATTGGCCGAACAACTGAACCACATTGCAACCAGGATCATGATCAGCAGCGTCATGGGCTCGTTGGGACCGCTCTTCATAAAGCAGGCCAGGATGCCAATGACCGCCGGCGGCAACAGCAGCGTAGCGATAGACGACAGGTCGCCGACACGTAGCGCCACTTGCCGGGCCAGGACTGTCTTCATCTGCCTCTGCCACGAGGTTCCCCGGCCACTCTCTTTCGCCACTTCGACTGCAGGCGTGAAGGAGGTCTGGCCTAACAGCACCGCCTCCTCAATCGGCTGGGCCACGTGTTCGGCGCAGACCGGGGAAGCCAAATAGCGTTGCTTCCACTCCTCTGCAATGCGGTCCTCTTCGGCGCGACTGGACCCCGGAGGCGCTAACAGGTAGTAGACCTCAAGGGGCCGCTTGCAATTGAAGTAGGCAAGCATGTCTTCGGCCGGGCCAAAGTAGGCAAGTTTGCCGCGCGCCAGGACGGCTACCTTGTCCAGCAGGCTGAAGAAGCTCAGCAGATGGGTGTTGATGACTACCGTCGATCCCCGATTGGCCAGATTGCGGAAGAGCTGCATCATCTGCATCTCGGTCGCAGGATCCTGTCCGGCGGTGGGTTCGTCCACATAGAGGATCGCTGGGTCGCTGAGCATCTCAATACCCAGGCTGGCTCGCTTGCGTTGCCCGCCGCTGAGGGAGCTAATTTTTTCGTCCGCCCGCTCCGTGAGCCGGAGTGCATCCAATACTTTCTCCACTTGATTGCGAACCTCGGCATCGCCAAAGTCTGAGGGCATACGCAGACGCGCCGAGAATTCGAGACATTGGCGAACCGTGAGCGCAGTGTGGAGAATGTCGTCCTGCGGCAGGCAGCCGATGAGCGAGCGCAGCAGCTTGGGATACTGATACAAGCTCCGATCGTTCATCATCAACTGGCCCGCCGACGCGGGACGAAAGCCATTCATCGCATCCATCAGAGTTGACTTGCCGGCGCCCGACGGTCCGAGTAAGCCGACAAACTCGCAGGGATTCAGCACGATGGAGATGTCGTCCAGCAGGCGAATGGTACGACCATCTCCGTCGCGGATGTCTTTGGTCAAGCCGCTGGCAAAAACATGGACGCTCTTGCCATCGGCTTCCTGCTCCAGTTGCTTCCCGTCGAAGGTTAATTGCACTCCGCCAACGGAGATGCGGTCGCGGCGCTCCAGCACTTTGCGGGTTATCCGCATGCCGTTGACGAAGGTGCCGTTTGCCGAATTCAGGTCGACAAGTTCCAGGCCTCCGCCCTCCAGCTTGCGTATCTCAGCATGGTGCGAAGACACCGTGGGGTGGGCTAGATGAACATCGCTATCAGGCGCGCGACCAATAACAATGACAGGCTTGTTGAGGTCGAAGTCGCCTAGGGCCAGCCGCCGCTTTCCCAAATCGCGAAACAGGAAGAGCTGGGTGTCGCAGGCGCCCAACTGAATCAGGTCACCCTCTTCCAGACGCTTGCTGACAATTCGGGTACCGTTGACGAAGGTTCCACCCAGCGATTGCATGTCCCGGATAGTTGCAGATCCGTCCTGAGCCACTTCGATCTGCGCATGCGCCGGCGCAACACTGCGATCGTCGACTTGAAAGGTGTCAGGCGACTTCCGGTTCCCCAGGTATAAGGCACCGACTCGAAGCGGAATATCGCGTACCGCGTAACGGTTCAGTACCAGTTGCAAGCGGCAAGTCGGCGCGGGAGGAGATGGCGGCAAGACGATATTCGGCTGGGCCTGGAGTGGTTTAGCTTCCTTCATCCCTGGCGTCGTGAAGATAAACGACATCTCCTGATTCGTTCCAAAGGCGATAAGGCAGCCGGGACGCAGACTCGCCCGGCTCACCCTCTTTCCGTCGACGAACGTGCCATTCGCACTATGGTCTTCTACCGCCCAGGTTCCATCTGGACCGCGCAGCAGGTAGGCGTGAGAGCGAGAGATCTCATCATCGTTCAAGACGAGATCGTTGCCCAGTTGCGAACGGCCAATCACAAACCTGTCTTTGCTGAGCTTCACTTCCTGGCCCTGGTTGGGACCAGCCGCCCGCACCAGGCTTGCGAGGCCACTCGACTCTCTGCTATCCATGGAATGCACTCCAACCAATTGCGGAAAGCGCCCTCACACAGGCTTGCATCCACAAGAACCTGGAGGGAAGATCCGATGCGTCTTCGAGATTGGTTTAATACCGTTGAAAATAAGCGGAGTCTATCACTCAATGCAATTCGATTCGATAAAAAATTGAGGCCAATGGACTGATTGATGTCACAATAGCCGGCGCAGCAGCCGGGGGTTGAAGTTGAGGCCAAAGTTCTCGCGAAGCCAGCCGGACTGCGTTGCCGAATGAGCCCTTAGGTACCCGCGCGGGTAGTTGAAGTTGGTTTTGGTCCGATGGACAGGCCGGAAAAGACTAATATCGAGTCGATATTTAACTTGCCGTCTACTACAAGAGGGTACGTCCTGGTCTAAGTCGCAGAGCGGATCGTACGCAGATGCAGGGCAGCGCCATGATCGTTCCGAAAATGCAAATATCGTCCCCGCCACCCCTGCAGGTCACCGTCGGGACACCCGGCCTCGAGGTTAAACGATTTGAATTTACCAGTTCATTTCGCATTGGGCGGATCGAGGAATGCGAAGTATGCGTTGTCGATGAACATGTAAGCCGCATTCATGCCGAAGTGAGTTTTGAGGATGGAACCTGGTGGATCCGCGATCTGGCCAGCACCAACGGCCTGTACTCCCTGGGACAACCCTTCGACCAGACTTCTATCGCTGACAGTTTAACCATCCGGCTGGGAATCGAAGGGCCGGAGGTTCGGTTCAAGGTGGCGCAACCGGCAAAGAAAGACGAGGGCCGTCCTCCCGACGGGGATGTCATCGCTCGCTATGTAGAGCATTACTTCGGCGACTCCAACGAGCCCGTCGGCGAACATACCATGTTCGTACGCGAGGCCTTCGCCCATGTACAGACCAAGCAAAAGCGAAAGTACGGCTTTATTGTGGGGGCACTGGCCCTTTGCATCGTAGCCGCAGGCGGCTATGCCATCTATGAGCATCAGCAGGTCAAGCGACAGAGGGAGGTGGCCGAAGGTCTCTTCTATGCCATGAAATCCCTGGAGGTCGACATCGCCAGGCTCGAGACTGTAGCTCGGAGCACCAACAATCAGGAAGGTATGGAGGAGCTTCGAAAATATGAAAAACAGCGGGATGATGCGGAGCGTAACTATAATCAGTTTCTAGCCACGCTCCATGTCTACAACCCTAAGATGACCGAACAGGAGAAGCTGGTGATGCGGGTGGCGCGCATTTTTGGGGAATGCGAGCTGGATATGCCACCTGATTTTGTGGCTGAAGTCAGCCGCTACATCAAACTTTGGCAGTCATCCGGCAGATTCGCCAGAGCGATTAACGTTGCCCAGAAAAACAATTACACCTCTACAATTTCCAGGGAATTTCTAGCCCAAGGTCTCCCCCCACAATTTTTCTACCTGGCGCTCCAGGAGAGTGACTTCGACCCCTACAACAGCGGTCCGCCGACGAGGAAAGGGATCGCCAAAGGCATGTGGCAGTTTATCCCTGAAACTGCCGTCAAGTATGGCTTACATTTGGGGCCGCTGGTTGATCTCCGGCGCCCCGATCCGGGCGACGACCGTCATCACTATGACAAAGAGACCGTCGCCGCCGCTAAATATATTAAGGATTTGTACGATACTGACGCCCAGGCATCAGGATTGCTGGTCATGGCTTGTTATAACTGGGGAGAAGGTTCCGTATTGCCGCTGGTTCGGAGTATGCCATTAAATCCCAAGGAGCGGAATTTTTGGCAGTTGCTGGCACACTATCGAGACAAAATCCCCCAGGAAACTTATGACTATGTCTTTTATATTGTTTCCGCCGCAGTGATCGGGGAGAATCCGCGTCTGTTCGGATTTGATTTCGATAATCCACTCGCTAACCTGGAAAGCGGAAATGCTCCGGCATTCTTCCCGCGTGACTTGGGTGCTAGCCGTCTCACCCTCGCCCGGGAACCCGTAGAAGTGGAGGCGTCCGCCTTTTCAAGGATTGGGTTTGGCGCGATAAATACAGGACTGAATGAGCCGCGTGGTTGCGTTGGTCTTTGCGAATCTCGGGACTTGGCAGTAGCCATTCGGCGCCGCGAGACTGTTCCATGAAGATTGGAATCCAGGCCGCAGGGAAGACTGACGTCGGAATTGTGCGTAGCAATAACGAAGACAATTTCGGCTACAACATCGCTCGCGGCATATTCGTAGTTTGTGATGGCATGGGGGGCCAGGCAGCTGGAGAGGTTGCCAGCAAGATCGCGGTGGATACCTTGTTGCATCACTTTCGCCGTGACGGCCGGGAAAGCAATCGAGGAGTTCTAGGCAAGACGTTTGAAGGAGTATCCCAACGCGCTAACCGATTAGGCAACGCGATTCAACTGGCGAACCATGCTATCCGGCAAGCTTCGTCGCAGAGCCCGGAGCGCTCTGGTATGGGCTCCACGGTGGTGGCGGTTCTGGTGGATGAGCGCGGTTGTTCTATTGCTCACGTAGGTGATAGCCGGGTTTATCTGATTCGGGGAGGAGTCATCCAGCAGTTGACCAGTGACCACTCGCTGGTGATGGAACAAGTGAGGCGGGGGCTGATCACGCTGGAAGAAGCTGAGCAATCGAAACTGCAGAACGTCATCCTTCGTGCTTTGGGGTCGGATGAGAGTGTAGAACCTGACCTGGAAGATCGCGAGCTGGCGCCCGGAGATGTGCTGTTGCTGTGTAGCGATGGTCTATCGCGTTACGTTGATGACAACGCTATGCTGCAATTGATCCAGGAAGGTAAGAAACTGGAGCGGTCTTGCGAAAACCTGATCGAGGCCGCCAAGAGCGGTGGCAGCGACGATAATATTACTTGCCTGCTTCTCCGGGCGCGCGAACAAAGCTGGAGTGAGCAACTTCTCGGCCGTATCCTATCAGCGAAGGATGACCAGCAAAGCTCGCTGGAATAGCCAAGCCGAAGTTCCAGCTACTTGGCCACCGTCGATACACAACGCAAACCCGATAACTCCGAAGCTCGGAAGGGATTGAGACCGTTGACTTGAAGTTCGTACCGGTAAGACCTCTTCTTGCCATTCACCGATACATCTTGGCCCTTGACCTGTAGTATCCATTCCAGGTCCGTCGCAGCTCCCCAACTCTCAGCTTGCGAATCATGTACAAATCTAAAAATCCCCCATACCCCAGAATAGGACTGTAGAGGCTCGCCGCCCTTGGTGGTGATCTGAACGTCTTCGCCATTTCCCGTCCAATTGAAAAGTTTCTGCTGGCCCGTACTGGAAAGGATGTCGGCACCCACCTTGAGCGCCAGTCCCTCGCTGGACAACTCCTTCAGGCCATAGGTGAAGTGGGGCGTGGTTGACGACTGTGGGTAGAGTGCGTCGCCCAACGCGACCAGCCGATTGAAAGAGTTCAGGAAATCGGGATTGATATGGACGGTCGTGGGAGCCGACGGGTTCACTACATACTTTGCGCCGTCGCGAGTGAGGTAGGTGCTTAGCTTGGCATCGTCATAAAAAGCCCACAATCCCTTGCCCGGGGCAAAAATCATATTCAAACTATCGATGGGGAGATCATTGGGGGAGTTCGGATTGAAGGGATAAAATCCGCGAAGCTGGTCAAACTTCTGGCAGAAACCCTGACCAGCCGCGTTCAACGACTCTACCGGCCCCCGGGTCAGGCCGCTCTCGGCAAGCTTGATGGGCTCTTCCAGCAACTGCCGCACGGTATCTTCGGTATGGAATTTTTGATCGACATGACCACTGGTCAGCGCTTTCGCCGACGATTCGGCATCGCCGGCCGAATTCATGGCCTGATCGGCATGGTTCGGGTCCGGGGTCCGCACATAGTTAGCAATGCTCTCCTGCAGTTTGGTGAGGGCCGACACGTAAGCCGTATTATCGGGGGTAACATACGCCGTCGGATCGGGAGTGGGTTTTTCGATCGCGTCGACCGGAGCGAAAACATCCGTAACCTCTCGTACTCCTACGTCCGTGTTCACGGCAATAAACCACAACAGCTCCAATAGCGGCGAAGTGGAGCTAGTAATCTTGTCCAGCCGGTCAGCCGCTTCCGGGAGCTTGAAATCGGTGACATGGGAGGTGCTCAGAACGTTGCGCCACTCGCGAATGAATTCCTGATGGTACTGTTGGGTCAGCTTCTGCTGCAGAGTCGCTTCATCCAGTTCGGATGCGGTGATCTTTCCCAGCACCCAGTCTTCTCCGCTGTTGTAGTGTGAAGAATTCTGGATCGCCGCGGTCATGGCTGCGAAACCACCCCGGGTAAAGGCTCCCCGTACCCTATGGTTGCTGGCAATTACGCCCGCAGAATTGGAAAACTGGTCATTGAAACTGACATCAGGAAACTTGCTCGATACCTCGTCCAACATAGGTTTGTAAATATGGTCGATACCACCAAACTGTCCTAAGTAATCCCGGGCACGCCGAACCGCTAGTTCATCGGGCTTAGAGGGGAAAATCTCTTCGGTCGCAAGTTCCGTGCTATAGAAGTCAAACTGAGATTTTGCCAGGCTCTCCAGGTCACTGCCGACATCTCTTCCTCGCTTCCATTCACTGGTAAGGACTGGAGACAACCATTGCCGGGTGCTCTTCTCGTGCTTGCTGGTAGTGATCAGATAGGCCTTAAGCTGGTCGTAGGTGGTCCCATAGCTATCATTGGGGCCGGGCTTCGGGGGAACGGACTGCAAACGGCGCAGCAAGCGTGACTGGGTATCGTCCAACAATAGATTGCGGAAACGCTCGAAATAAACCTTCCTCGCATCAGGATAGATATCGTCCCCCATATACAGGCCCCAGCGAAGATGCCAGGGCACGCCTTCCGTTTGATAGCTGGACAGAGTGACGAGTTCCACCCGGAGGTGTTCGAGTTTTTGCAGGTCAGTGAGGCTTGGCAGTTGGTTGGGCGGAAGGTGGGCAACGGTCTTCAGTTCATCGGTTGCCGCAAGCAGATTACTTTCCAGCGCGTGATTACCAACAAAAGAGACGAGGAACCCGATCGCACAAATCACACTGACAACAATGACAAACCCTAAAGCCAGCCGGCGCAGAAGATTGACCCGAGAACTAAAGCCGCTGGCCGCCAAAGCAACGCGATCTCTGACGATCACGTCGTTGAACAGTTGGGTCAGAAACACCCACTGCGGAATCTTTCGCGAACCAGGTACACGGCTGGGAGCTACCGCTTGCACGGGTTGACGGCCGCCGCCGCTGCTGAAAATGCGGGTGGCGCCGGCGTCAAGTCCGGCTTCGGGATCCTGTATCGGCGTCTGCGGAGCCACCTGCACACCATCTTCCACAATCACCGGACGGACCCCGGAGAAGTAGAATCCGCGCAGGAAGGGATTGACCGTCAGCTGACTTGGCCGCGCCAGATCCACCAGAAACTGCACCAACAGGGCTCGCAGCTTTCTCAGCTCGCGGGGGAATTCATAGATCCCAGGCAGCTTCTCTAGTTCGTGCTCTCGGCCAAGCAGATCGAGGCGCTTTTCTGCCAGGGAGTAAAAGATCTCATCGAAGGCTTTAGTCAGACGATTCGTTTCCTCCTCGGCGTACACTCCCGTCGCCATCGAACGGACCGCCAAGGTGGCACCCAAAACTTCCGAACCTTCCTCCTTGCTGAGACCACGTACAAAGTCCAGAAAGAAAGGAACCCTGTCCAGCTTGGTAAAGAGCACATACACCGGAAAACTGATACTCAACAGTTGCGAGATTTCCTGCAGCCGGACCGCCAGCTTGCGGGCGGCGGAAAGGGTAGCTTCGCTGGCGCCTGGCTGGAAGAAGTTTTCGCAATCGAAACAGACGATGGCTGCGCGCGGAGCTTGCTGCCCTTTTCCCATGGCGCTGGAGGCTCTACCGGGCTGGACTAGTTTGATCAGACGTTTCCAGCGGCCGGCCAGGGCAAGCAGACTACCGGCTGGATCCACGAAGATGGCCTCCCGGGTGTACCAGATGTTCGCCACCCGGGTAGGCAGTATTTTGTTGTCCTGATAAACGTGTCCGGCCAGAAGTTCCGGGTCGAGGGCGGAATGAATGATGGTCGTGGTCTTGGTAGAACCAGACTCACCCAGCAGAAACACGAGCGGCAAATTTCCGAGGTTAGTGCCGCGACCCAGGGTCGAGCTTTTCAAGCGACGAATCGCTTCCTGGACTACCAGATCGATGTCGGCAGAGCCGGACTGTTCAGCCGGACCCACCTCGTCGGGCGCTTGCGCCGCCTTGCTCTTGCGATAAAACCATAGGAAGCTTCCGGCGCCGACCAGGCCGATGAGCCAAAGTCCGCCGCGCAGGATCCACACGTCGGATCCATGCAGATGGAACCATGTCCCAATGAACCAGACCAAGACCAGGTACACGAGCAGGATCCCGCCGGTTACCCAGTACACGACCATACGGCCCCCTATTTCATAAACTGCATCGTCGAGGCAGAAAGCTCCGACGCGCCGGAAATCAACACAAACTTAAAGACGAGGAAGAGCGCTAGAGTCACCAGGCAAGTGGCTATAGCTGAGATGGCCAGCCGGCGGATCCAAGGGTCGGACTGGACCATACGGAACGCCTCGGCGGGAATGCCTCCCCGGGGAGACAACGCCGCGAACGGGTCGCGCACTCGCCGGATCTTGTCTTGAATCGCTGCCATGATGGAGCGCAAGTCACCACCGGCTGCATAACGCCCCTTGAAGCCGAGCAATAGGCAAAGATCGTAGACCTCAAGCAAATCCGCGGTTTCGGCAGAGTCGTTGCGCGTAAGTGTTTTTTGCAACTCCTGGAAAAACACTTCCCCAGCCAATTGATGGCCGTACAATTCCGCCTGCATGGGCAAACGCGCCCAGTCGGCAAAGGCGGGGTTGCGGCAGCCCAAAGCAGACTCGTCGAGAAATGCCACCACGGCGAAGATCGCCCGCTTCACATCCTCCGCGTTGTAGCCGCCGCTCCGGGCCTCTTGTTCAGCGACCCGAAGCGCTTGCTTCATCTGGGCGCGGAAGGATTCTGCGCTGGAAACCGCCTGCCGGTTGTAACGTAGGCGGACAATCGCGGTGAATACCTCCTGAAAGGCCAGGGCCAGATTCCAGCCTCTCCGGTCCAACGCAGGGCTTGCGCCCCGATAACTTCCCCGAACCGATCCAGGTGGCGATGACATAGGCTCAACCCTCCAACAGCACGATCAAATCCATTTCGGCAGAAGGCAATTCACCGGGGACATAGACACCAACATTACGCGTCTGCATAAGGTGGTCCCAGCAAGGTCCGGTTCGGCTGATGGTGAAATACTGGCAATCCACTTTGACGGAAACTGCCGAAGGCGGGACCTCAAGATGTGCGAGTGCAAGGCCGGGAAGAGCGCGCTTCACCAGCTCGGGAACGAACTTGGCCGAGCAGACTTTCACCAGCTGGGTAGTCTTGGAAATCAGGTCAGCCTCACCCACCGGCGAGCGGATACCAAGAATCCAGCGGGCCGGACCAAAGCAGCGCTGATCTTTGATTTCACCCTCGTAGAAGTAGCGATCCACGGCCTTCAGCGGTATGGAAATCGCCTGCGAGGGGACCACAACCTCCAGATGCCGCCGGATGTGCTGATCCAAAGCCTCAAAGCAGGAACTGGGGTCACGGTGATTGTAGAGCGGCAGGGATCGAGGGTGGGTTTCCAGGCCAAATGTACAAAGGGCACCCGCTAAGCGGGACATCTCCCGAAACAGTTCTTCGGGATGACCGTGTTTGGACAGCAGCAAGTGCCGCAGGGGCGTCAGGCTCGAGTTGATGGCATGCAGAAACCAAAACTGCGAGACGTGACGGGCGGACATTCCGGCCTGAAATTTTCCCGCGGACTGCTGCTGCTGTTCCTGCGAAACCGCGGCGCTCTTTTCTTCCAGGATCTCGACCAGGCGCTTGAGGATATCGCTCACGTATTCGCTGGTGCTGAGGCGGAGGGAGGGCGCGACAAATTTGGGATCGTAAATAAAGTGCCCCGAGCCGTCTCGCTGGACAAGCGCCAGGGGCAGCATCAACAGATTTGTGTCATTGTCGCTGTCAAACGCCAAACGAATATTCTTACGACCGAGTTGAACTGGCTTCTCATCGCGACCGGTATTTTCATCATGCCGGATCTCGACCACGCGGCTGTAGCGAGTGTTCTCATCCAGGCCGCCCTCAAGATTGCAATTCTGGGCATCCGGAAACCAACGGGGCACAGCCAGCGCGACGGCCAAATGGTCGGCAGTGGGAGAGAACCGCTCGGCAATGTTGCATGGCGCAGGCAGCGGATCGCTTTCGGGCATGTCAAAGGTGAGCCCATCTTCAAAAATCCCCCGAGCGTATAGCAGGGCAACCGTTCCATTGCGTAGTGCGTCGGCATCCAGTTGGTATTCGGAAAAGCCGTAGGCATCGTCCCAGAGGCTGGCGATGGCAAAGTGTGTCGACTCTTCGAAATACCAGTTTTGCGCCTGGAAGTGATGGGGGGCCAGATACATGCCCTCCGCCCACACGATCTTGGACAGCAGCCTCATGCTGAAATCACCTGTTCAAACGGAGAAGCCATTCTCTCTCGAAACCAGTGTCTTGAGAATAAGAAACTTCGTCCACAATTGTGCACTAAATGCCGCTGGTAGGCTGGATTGGTCGACATTGGGTGTTTACACTTTACTGGCAATGGAAGGAAGTGTAAGTTGTAAAATCAACCACGGAAACGGAGGTCCGAGCGACGGCGTTGGCCGGTCGGGCTTAGATCCTGAACCCTCTTTCCCAAACCTATGTCATCCCTGGCCAAATCTCTAGCAGATCGGGCTGCCTAGCGGCTGAGCATGAAATTCGCATCCAAGTACGAAATCCTCGAGCCGGTAGCGCGCGGCGCGGTGGAGACATTTGTAGCCCGGTCGATAGCTACCGACGAACGAGTTCTGGTACATATCTTTGAATGTCCGGAACAAAGGCCTGACCAGCCCACAGTGCAGTGGGTGCTGGAGTCGTTTCGCGCCATCGCACCCGAGCCGGCGGAATTGGTGCTCGCAACAGGACGGTACAGCGGCACTACGTATGCCTACCTGGCAACCAAACTGCCCGACAACGCGGCCCTGAAGGCGTGGGTACAGTCTTATGAATCACGGGAGGAGACAGAGGAGAAGATCACACCTCCAGAGCGCGCTCCGGTTCCGGATCTTACGCAGGAAGCCGGGGAACAACCACTTCCTTCGGCAGTAGGGGCCGAAGAATCTACTGTCATTCGCGAAATCAAGCAACCTAAAGAGACCACCGTAATCGAGGCTTTGCGAGTAGATTCTGCTGCTCCGCCCGAAACGAGCGAAGCTTCGGATGCAGGGCAGGCGGCAGCCGCGCCAATGTCCGACACCATTATTGATTTCGGCGGAACGGATTTCAGACCCGTCGAAAAGCTTCCGCAGCCGGAGCCTGGGGAGGCTCCAGGGCGATTGTCCGGATCTGGCAGTGCGCCTAAAGGGCCAGCTCAAGCAGTTCCCTTCGAAGTACCAGGGCAAAAAGAAAAGCCCGAATCCGTGGATCCAATGGACGAAATCTTGGGTCTGGTGGGGGAGCCAGGCCCGCGGGCTGGCGGGGCATTGCCTAGGCAAACGCCGGGCATCGCCGCTCAGGAGTCGACTCCTGAGCGTCCCGCGGAGCCGGGCGGTATAACCGATTTGTTCGGTCTCAACCATGCAGCCCAGCCGCCGAATTCGGTGGAGACCGCTTCCGATATCCAGGACGACGGCAAGACCGGCGAGTTCACACGCTTCTTTCAGGGACCGTTTCACGGAGAGCGGCCTGCTCAGACTCCCCCGGTTGCGACGACTTCGCCGCCGCCGCGAAAGCAGGCTGGTGAGTTCACAGAGATATTCGGCAAGGGCGGCGGTCCTGCGGGCACCGCCGCACAGGAAAGTCTCGTTCGTGACAGGCCGGTCGAAAGCGACTCTGCGCCAGTTGTGCGTCGATTCCAAAGCCCCGACCCCGAACCCAAAATTCACGAAACCTATGAACTAAGCCCGCAACAGACCGAGATACTGGAAAGAAACAGCCAGAAGTTCCCGGCATTCATAGAACCGACACCGTCGAGCGTTCCAGCTCCGCCGGAGCCTCCGCTGGATTCCGGTACGGAGCCGCCAGTTCGGCAATTCGGGGGCGAGAAGAGCTGGGGCGATGCCGACGAGGCTTTCGCGCTGCGCTCCCAAGCTGATGCCACCCGCGTTTTTTCGGCGCCGGAGAAGGAATGGGTCGAGGACTCATCGCCCAGCCAGACCGGCCCCAGCGATTTCACAAGAATCATTTCAGGTGGATTGATAGAGCCTAATCCGGTAGAAGAACCCCTGATGCCGGGTGGATCGGGTGACGACTTCGTCCAAAGACTAGGAGCGCCCCCAGTGCGGCCGTCGCCGGCTGTGCCCTCACCGCCAAGATTGCAGCGACCAGGTCAGTTCCCTCACACGCCGGCGCCACCGGCGGTAGCGACTCCCCCTCCCGCAGCCTCGCGGCTGGGATCAGTATCGCCGAAACCAGCAGGAGTGCCTTGGACGCTGATCATCATCATCAATGCGCTGGTCATCCTGGCGGTTGTGCTGGTGCTTTATTTCGCGCTGAAGCACTGAGGAGCGTGAGTCTTCATTCTGACTGCGGCAGCAGGATCAGCAACTCCAGCTTGGGATTGGGAAAGTCGTCGGGTACGTAAGCCGCAAGATTGCGAGCGCGGGTGACCGCCTCCCAGGCTGCGCCCGATTGGCTAAGGCTAAAGTACTGATGCTTCAATTTGACTGGCAGAGCGTCAGGCGGGTTTGGCAAGTGTTTGAGCGTGATACCGGGCAGAGCCTGCTTGATGAGGTGCTCAACGTGGGTAGCTGAGCAGACCTTCACTAACCGCGGTACGTCCCGAATGATCGCGTCCTCATCGGTCTCCGCAGTCATCGCCAGATAGAGTCGCGTATTCCGAAGGTATTTCTCATCATCGAGTGAGGTGGCGTAAATCGAGGTCTTTACCAGTTTCAGCGGCAGAGACACCAGGTTGGTCGGTACGACCGTTTCCAGCATGGAACGGAGCTTCTCATCCAGATCAGAAAACAGGGGTCCCAGCGAGTCATGCGCGTACAAGGGAAAGTCGCTGGGGCGCAGCTTTGGCGAGAAGGTGGTGAGCGAGCCGGCCAAGGCAACCATAGCCGCGTACAGTTCTTCTGGGTGCCGGGTTTTGCTCTCGAAAAGATGGCTGAAAATGGGGAAGTGGGAATTAACGGTGTACAGCAACCAGAAGTTGGCAATATCAGTAGCGGTGAAGTCAGCCAGGCTTTGATTCTTCTGCCTGCGGCTGCCAGCCAGTTGACTGCTCCTGACCGACAAGATCTCGATCAGTCCTCGCAACAGGCCCAGCAAATAGTCGCTGCCGCGTATGGCGACGAGAGGTGGGATGAACCGGGGATTCAGCCGGAACGTACCCGCTTCGGTTCTCTCCACATTTGCTATGCGCAGAGTCGAACAACCTTCGCGATTTTCGTTTTCTGCCAGCAGTCGCAAGTTCTTGCGCGCTAAGCGAACCGGTTTGTCGCCCGCTCCGGTATTTTCATCGCGGAAAACCGTGTCTTCCACCACATAACGGCTGCCGTTATCTGTCCCACTCGAAACATTAAGTCCCCGCAGGCGATAGTCGGGAACCGTCAGGTAGATGTCCAGACTTTTCATGCCGGCTTCAAACACTTCCGCGAGTGACTTGGATGGCGGCGGCGGATCCGCATCGGGAATTTCGAACAGCAGCCCGTCCGGAAAGACGCCGGCGGCCCTTGACACCGCCAGCTGTCCTTCGGAAAGCATCCCTTGCTCCAGGGTCAGCTCACTGAAACCCCAGGGACAGAACTTAAGGGCCTGCAGACGGAAGTTCAGCGTGTCCTCAAGGAACTTGTCCTGCACCTGCAAGTGCTGAGGTGTGAGAAACGTGCCCTTGGTCCAGATGACAGGCTGCAGTTGTTTCATAGGAGTTCTGACAGGTGCTCACAATAACAATTCCGAGACGCAGAAGCAAACTTCGGCGATGCCGCGGTAGTAGGCCGGTTTGGTTGTCATCCCGAGTAAGCATCGGTTGCGCAGCAAGGGATCTCCCACCCCGTTACGCGCAAAATCGGCGCGCACCGGGGACCCCGGTTGGGCGCGCCGATTCGTGCCGGTGCGCGAAAGGCACCCATCCTTATTCAAACTGAGACCCTACCGATGCGGTAATGGAGTTGGACTTGCGCCGACAACTTTGGTTCGGGCTTGCTGACTCGGGGAAGTCTGCCACGCGATGCTGTCGCAAAAAGTCGGTTCGGAGGGGCGCACTTTAGCTCCTGTCCGACATATTTGATTTTGATCCCGAACAAGCTTCCGGTAACTCCTTTGGCATTACCAAAAGCGCGATTCCTGCTGCGGTTGCCCGTTGCGCCGGTTCGATAGGTGCGCTATAGTGCAGACTTCCGCCGCCGCCACTCCGTTACGTTTTTCGCCTACGTGGCTCGAATTGTGTTGAGTTGGGTTCGGCAACTGGAACATCCAACCGCAAGCGCCACGAATCATACATTCTGGCCAAAGGCCGATGTGGCTGGAAGCGCATCCATGCGTGAGCGCAGGCGAACAGTTAGGACTGATCGGGAGTTCCCGCGCCGAGCACGGTTAGTCGCTCTGACGTTCAAGCTGTAAGTCGCAGCAGAACTCCGAGCAGGGAGTCGGCACATGGTAATCGTGTTGGAAGTGCAAGGGGGCCCATCGTTAGGAAAGAGTATCCGCGTACCGGAGGGGCGGTCGGTCCGGGTTGGTCGAAGCGCCCGGTCTGACGTGGCCTTCGTGAGAGATGCTTATATGTCGGGCGAGCACTTTTCGGTTGAGTGCGCGGATGCCGCCTGCTCTATCAACGACCTGAACAGCCGCAACGGCACATTCGTGAATGGCGAAAAAGTAGAGAAGACGTTCCTTCGCGATGGAGACACCGTGGTGGCTGGAAGCACCTTGCTGGCGGTTCGGCTTTATGCGGACAATTTGGCCCCGCCGCAGCCGGAAGAAGCCAAACATGGCGGGCCCGTCGACAATACCGAGGTGCTCACCGAGTTCGATCCCCAAACCGCCGAAGCCGGAAGGCCAGACCTCACGCGCGGGCCCGGCAAGACCGGCTGATCAAGGTTCTCGTTAGCAATCTCCAGCCGTTCTGGTTTGTGCGCCCTCGAGAGCCTCTTAATTGAAATCGAACAGGCCGAGCAGTTGTTCTACCCGCAGAGGGTCAAAGACGAGCAGTCAACAGCCGTGGAGTTCTTTCAATTTTCCCTGAGTGATTGGGCCCGGAATACCATCGACCTTTAACTGGTTGTCCTCTTGAAATGACCGCACAGCGGCCTGCGTAAGTGGACCAATAATTCCATCCACACCTCCGGAAGGGTATCCGAGATTATTCAAACGCGCTTGGATGCCCGTCACTTCTTCAACAGGATCCAAATGACCGAGTCGCAACTCCCAGCTGCGGCCAACCGGAGACTTATCATCAAACCACACGGTCAGCAGCCCTGAACAGGCGCCTGCCGGAATTAGAACCTGTAACAGACCGTCATTGCCGAGGGTTGAATCCGGAAAGGGATGGCCATCGATCTCAATATGATATCTACAGCCAGCGGCTGGGATTTGCTTACCATCCCGGACCACGATTCGTAGCCATGTCACTGAAGTCTTCAGTACAAACTTGTGCAGTTTGTCCGTGGGACGGCTCAGCTCCTTCAAAATCTTATCGGGAATGTATAGCGCATCTCCAGGATAGATTACATTTGGATTAGGGCGTAGATTGCGGAAGTTCGCATTGTTCGAATCGTCATAGATAGTTCGCCAATCCGTGAACCCGAAAACGTCTGCGATGCTCGAAAGGCAGTCACCCTGTTCGACGATGTAGGTCATACCCATAGAACGGTTACCTAGGAATAGAGTGTTGATTGTGGGGGTAGGGGTGCCGCTGCTCTGCCCCAATTACCCTCCGGTATGTCATGATAAAGCCCTGGCCCTTTTGAATGTCCTCTATACGGTATTTAATGCCCGGTGGGAAGCTGGAGACAGCCGGCAATGATCCTCCAGGACTCTTCGCCGCTTCAATCTCTAACCGTAGAGCTACGACCTCAGATTGCAAGACGGGAGACGTAATCTGCTGAAGCGGCGTAGGATCCAAGTTCGATAAGGGTGCCGGGCTGTAGATAGCGTGATGCAGAAACAGATGCAGGGCCAACTGCTGGCGGGCCTGGGGGCTGAGATTGGGAGAAACTGTGACGGCGCTCGGGTTATTCTTGAGAAACGGGCCCCAAGCCCCGAAATCGGCCTGCGGACCTCCCATCTTCCTAAGACGATTCCCTTCAGCAAAATCGGTATCTGACGGCTTCACGAAATCGACACGTACGGGTTTAGAGGACCTGGAATAACGTGCGACCTTGAGTGTCAAGCTCAGCCAGTATGAGCCGGGCTGAAGATCAAGTCCGAAATTTGACAGGTCCAACAAGGCTTGCAACTGCTCGCCAGCTTCAAGAGCCATACCTCCCGGCAAATCTTCGGTTGGAGATGGCGGGAAGCTCACCGATGTTCCTTTACCGATGGCGTCCAATCTCACACCGATTGGTCCATGGCTGAAGAATAAATCCAATTCCGGCAAGCTAAAGAAGCGAGGCCCTCCGGGCGGGTTATCCAAGGTAACGGATATTAGGAGCGGAAATCCCAGCACGTAGCGCTGCTCTGCTTTCACGACCACGACGGGAAGTTCCAAATCCTTGGGCGGAACCTCAGGCGTCATCTTGCCTCCTTGTGCAATAGCGCATCCGGTGATCACAAATAGAATGTGGAACAACACAGTCTACCCCCAGCCCAGGCCTGGATTCTTTTCCAAATGATAGTCCCTAATATGCTGAATGTGGGGACCGCACATCGTCGCCGAGCAGCGATTTTGAGTCCAAGCCACAGGACTGCGCGGAGAAGCATCATCCAAAATGAAGAAAAACCAGTAGTTCATGCAACACGACGTCCAATTCATCTGGTTGACCCAATCCCAATTGCCGCATTTGTGCGCATTGTCGAAAGCATGACAGAGCTCGTGGCACATAGTGGTAAGCCGCTCTGGCGCCGCAAGAGATTGGGTGAAGACAAGAAGCTTGCCACCAAAATAGTGCTTGCCAAAGACTTCCTTGCCGCCTGGGCTGATACCGGCTAGGACAAGAGCATCATCACCCGCACTGAGTACTTGTACCCGAATCTTTGTACTTGTCACGAATCCGTAGGTCGACAGATCAGCGTCGAGAAATGATGCATCCGGATTATCGACAAGATGGAAATCGTGCGTTTCAAGGACAAGGTCCTGGCCAGTTTGCGCCGCGACCCTAAACTTGATATGCGCGTCGTGGTCGTTTGGGAGAGGAGGCGACAAACCCGAAATCTTCGCGGGGTTGAATACACGCACAATGGCCGGTTTGTCTGCCAGAAGGGTGCCGGGGGGCAAGCGTACTTTGTCTCCGAATGCCCCGGCGTCCCCTTCGAATAGAATCGTAGTTGCTCTCGGTGGAATGAACCGATTTGCAGCGCAAATAAAGAACCATCCTTTCTGGCCTTCCATGGAGAACTCGCCCGAAGCTTTAGTGGCGTACCTGTCGATGGCAGCGTACGAGGCCCTATTGTCTGTGGGGCCGAAGGTAGGTCTGTCGGGGACGACTCGTTTTAAGGAAACATCGACTTGTACGCAAGCCAGATCGTAATTCGTCGAAATCTGGTCGACGGGTAATTCGTCGGCCGAAGTCATCTTAGCGTACTCTACTTCAATCCGATGCCACACTGTCATTATTCCCGTCGTTCCTGCAAGTGACGTTGAGATTCTGGGATCGTCTTTAACCTTGGCTTTCAGGATATAATTGGCGCCGGCAACGTCGTGGACATGGAATCGAACCCTGCTAATTCTGGAAGGGATATCAATCAGGGTTTCGTTGCCGGAAAGCGCATATTTGGGATCTAGTTGTTCGAGTCGCGGCGTCTCATCAGCTTTTCCGTGTGGGTCGTTGTCGTTGGGGGTGGCTCCGGTTTTAGTGTTCCCTGTGTAGTCGTTCGGGTCCAAGAGCATTCCAGCTTCTTTTCGTACTTTCGGATCTTCATTGGTTGGGTCGTCGGGGTCCTCGATTGTCCAGGCGATTTTGCTTCCCGCTGGCAACACAATACCTTTCGGCATGACTTCCACCGTGACATCCACGTATTGCGTGTTCTTGACCCAGGTGCCGTCCGGCTTACGATTCGTAAAAATACGTCCCTTGTTGTCGTTACTGATATACCCAGCCTGGCGGCCGGAATTCTTGGTTGTCCCCGGGGGTTTCACCGGCCGGTCGTCGACGCCTGGCTTGCAAAGACCATCAATGTCGGTGAACTCTACCCAGCATATGAGAGGCGCATTTAATGCGTTGAAAAAGAGGCTCCCGTCAAACTGTTTTGAAAGCCATGCCACACCAACCGCGGGCGGAATCGCGATGACTTTGGTAACGCTCCATTTCAAGGTGAAGAGACTGGACAATGGGCCTGGGATAGAAGTGGAGTGTGAGCCCAGCTGCCACGGCGAGGTTGCTGTTAAGCTCAAGCTACCGATCCTGTCTTCCCAAAAGAACCGGTCGTCCCAGGCGGCTAACTCAATGGGTATAGATGTGGTCTCGTCAACGAGGAATTCGAATTCCCAGTTTGCAGCAGACAAATCGATGACCGTGTTATTTCCCGCTTTGAAGATCTTGCTTCGGCCCGTGTAGTTCTCTGCGACCTTCCCCACAAAGTACACGTCTGAGCCAGAAAAGGCGCTCCAATCTCCCTCAACAACAATGCTGTCCAGCTTGATTGACACGGCATAGAGGGAGGGCATGGTCAGTCCCTTGACCCCCCCCCCACATAGGGCGGGTAGGCCGAATTCGCAATAGAGTATCCAGAATCGATATCCAATGGGCCTCGCACGATCGTTGAAATTGCTGAGAGGGATACGCCCCAGTCGAACCTTCGCGGAGAACTACTTCGCGTCCCAGCTAGTCCGATCAAGGTTCGGAAAAGCGATTTTGCACGTTCCCGGATCGATCCCGTTAATTCGGACAAAGCCTCTCTGGTCTAGATCTCCCTCTACTGCTGTACCGTCCGGTAAGACGATCCGATATTCCTCGCCCGGAACGGGCCTGCCCTTATGATCAACAAGTCTAATCGCTATCCACGACTTCTTCTTGTTATTTTCCGCGCCCGCTTCGTCGACAGCGGAGGAACCAAGCGTGGCTCCGCTTCCGCACGTCGCGACTCCCCCTCCAACCGGGTCACCGTCAGCCATGGCTGCCTCCTCGAAGCTTCTCCTGCTTCTTCACTGCCTTATACAGACGATTGACCTTGGTTGTCGGATTGATGATCGCTTGATTGTTCAGGATCGAAGCGGCCCACGGTAGCTGCGGATCCTGGTCAAAGTCAGGCCCAAACATAACCATGAGGTCGACATATCTGCGCACGTCGCCCTCGCTGGTAATACCATAACTTGCCGACCGCTGAACGCCGTATTTGACAGTTTCGCGAACCTTCGGCTCGCCCATCGCCTCGCATTTCTCCGGGAAACACTCAATCAGCTGAACGACCGTGCGCTTGATGTAGTCATTAATCGCCGGTTCTCGAAATACTGCCAGCTGTTCTTTGCGAATAGTGAGCATAGGCTTCTCGGCGCGTCATCCTATAGGCTAGGGATTCGGTACCGACCTAGGGCTATCTGACGCACTGTCGCCAGCTGTAGCTAGCGGCAAGGTTCTTCTCCCCACTCCCACACCCTTGTTAGAGAAGCGGAGCAGTAGATCCGGCTTCTCATCTTCCATGAGATAGTACTTCACCGGGCCAAAAATCAAGCTAATTTCTTGCGCCGTGCAGGTTGGCAGGAAGAGCCGGAGAACCCGGGGATCGTAGAAGCGAAAGTAAACCTGCTTCTGGTCCGGCAGTTTCACCATCAGGAATTGGCGAAAGTGCCGCCGCAGGCCTTCCAAAGCCTCCTGGCTGGCCAGGTACACGCCCCAGTTCTTGCCCCAACCCTGTTGTACCAGTGTCCCGATTAACGGTGAGTTTTCCGGCAGGCGCACCAGATAGGGCGCAAAATGTGCCAGCTGCGCTCCCTGCGGCCCTTCAAACAGCGACTGGTATTGTTCCTTGGACTCGAACAGCACCTTCAGCACGGAGGGTTCACAGGCCGCGTCCAGCAGAGCATAGAGCGGCTGAAAGTCTGCGCGCAGCACGGAAATCAGCTTCTCTTGCGGTGTGGACGGGACGGCTGGAGGGGCAACAACCTGCGGAGGCGCCGCCGGCTTATGGTCGACAATCTGCACCGAAAACCTGGTCTCGCCGGCGAATACCATGTCGCCATTACTCAGACGTACGGTAGTCACTTTGCGGCCGTTGACCAGGGTTCCGTTGCTGCTGCCCGGGTCCCGTAGCAGGCATCCCTGCTCATCGCACTCGATCACAAAGTGTATGCCGGACATGTGCCGATCCTCGGCTATGACGAAGTCGGCCAGCGAAGTTCGCCCCACGCGGACAGATTGGCCAGGCTCTAGCTGGATGGTGTGTCCGACCAGCGATCCCGACTGTATTTGGAGAACGGCTCGCATGGTTATCGGTTACTTTGCTACCAAACTGAGAGAAAGCCGGAGCTACTTACGTCCACCGCGTTCTCGCACGAAGCGCCCAGCTCGGATTGAGTTTTGGCGTTTGAAATGGCCCGTACGACCGCACCTCGCCAGTGCCTGCTGGGTTGGCACCTTCTCCAACTCTTCCAAGGAAGGGGCGCTGGGACCGATAGAGTCCTTTGGCGGAGATACCTCGACTATAGGTCCCGGCGCGAATCCAGCCACGAAGCCATCAACGCTAAGACCTCCGGGCCGAGATCCGCCGTCGGCCTTGCCCCCAAACCAATCTTCTCTGGCTTCTAGATCGGGTTCTCTTTCACCAGCCATAACGGCTCCTCCCAATAAGCGCAGCCGCTTTCGACAGTCTGCGACTTTAATCTCGCCAGGAGACGCCAGGAAGATTTCAATCCGATTCTGTGCGCCCTTGTCCTCGTTCTCCAAAGAACACATGTCCTGGTCCCTGCTTCGACCTCGGCCTACCCTGACGCTCGTCAAGTTTGGGATGCTGCTTTCCCGGGTGATAGTGGGGATAGTAGACATCTTCGTGCGAGCCTTCATACTGCGGCGCTTCGACATAAAGGCGACTTGCCAGCTTGTAAGCGTCGAATCGCCACGGCGTGTACACATCCATACCAAGCCCTGCCTGCCTGAAGGCATCCTTTTCCGAGATCTCAGGCCCGATCTCGATGTCCGTCCGCGTGCGCAGTTCTGCACCTGGGCGAGAAACGACTCGTCTTCTATGGAACTCGTAAAACCGTCCTTTGACAGGCTCTACCATGGTATACAGACTTTGCTCTGCGTTTTCCTAAACTCCAGAATACGAATCCTGCGCAGGTAGTGAATTGATAAATCGTGCGACTCCGGTGCTCAAAGGTCAATGCATTCCCGCAACTAGCCGCGCGTCACGTTCTCGAATTCTTAATCCCGCACTTTATCCTCCACCGCCAGCGAAGTCAGACCAGGTCTCCAAATTCTCGGCTTTACGGATTTCGATGTCTCTGCGGGCCTCAGCTAATCGTAGAAAGAGGCGTGTGTTTATCGCTTGCTTCTCTTGATCTTCAGAGGTATTCAGCAAGCGACGCAGTAAGACATAAGCCTCATCGCAGACGCGGCTCTCCGGTGGCGTTTCCTCTACTCGAGGCATCCTCTTGTAATTCAAAGGCCTCTTATCTCCCAGCATTTTCTTGAGCCGGTCCACTATTCTGTTACGGACTTCGAGCTGGCTATCCACGACAATCGTCATGCGTGCTACGCGGTCGTACGCCTCAGGTGGTTCAGGCGCCTCCAGCAATGGAACCGTCGCAACGTCTTCGATATCGATCAGGAGCGACATAGAGTTGCTTGCCACGTTCGCGTCGGGGTCGCTCAAATGCGCTGCCGCCGCGCGAGGCAGGGCCCGGGAGTCCCTGACAACGTTCTTTGACAAAGTCCCTAACTCAGCTTGCTGGTTGGGGGAGATATGCCGTAATGCTTCTACCAATTCGCTTTGAGTCATGGGACTCGCTCCTTTGGGCAGCGCCGTTTCCGGAGGCTGATCGGGCCGGTGAGTGCAGGTCGCCAGAGCTAGGACCGCGATGATCACGAGACACAGTCCTGAGCGCCGTGGCTCGCCGCCTAGGCCGCTATCGTGTTCGCATCCGGCTCTATATGATCGCGTAAATCTTCTCCTTGATTCTTATACAATCTTTCTTGATATCTAAGTTCGCCATCTTCCGCGCATATTCAAGGCTTGGCTCCCAAGGCTGACCGGCATTAAATTGGTCATAACTTAGCAGGTGGAAGAGCCAATGAGGACCTGTGAAAGAAAATGATAGTCCGCCCGTGAAGTAAGCGAAGTTATCCGTATTGCCCACTTTCTTAAAGTTCTTACGATTGCGTACTATCTCGTGATAGTGTTGGAGCGAAGTGCACCCGAAATGGCAGAAAACGCGGCATTTGATGAGAGTAGCGCCCAGATCCATCGGCGCGCTCGCGGTTTTTTCCCATCCTGCATGCAAGACCACGCTAAAACCCTCTCCTGGCCAGTTAAATGCCCAAAAGTGATCCCCGGGACCTACTGCCTTTTTGTTGATCCGAAGTTGTCCGTGCACCGCGGCATCGACATCTTTCAACCCGTGCGGTTGGACGGAATTCGAATTTACTGCGGCGCGAAGATCAGGCTCACAGTCAGTTGGCGTCAGGGTCTCGGATGTCGGCACGAGATCGGCAGTGTATCCGTGATGCCTGATGTCGCTCACGGGCACGGCGACATAAGGGAACCCCATTCGAAACAAGCCGGTGAGGGTCGGATTGGAACCACCCTCCCAATTCTCCCCCGCCGCCGAGTTAGTCCCAAAACAGCAACCCCGGCCGAATCGTGAGTGGCCGTCGTAAATGACGTGGTGAGTCTTGTCACTTTCCAACGCAGCTTTGAATGCGCTCTTGGTATTGACCAGCTTAATTGTGAATTTCACGCCTTGCTTCACACTACTGAATGTGGCAGCTTTTCCCGGTGAAGTAATGACAAGTGCCAAGCCAGCAGCATCCATGCGCTTCTTTAAAGAGCCGTCGGGGATGACGTCATCCGAACCCAGATCTTTATTGTTAAATTCGATGCCCTGAGCTATTACGATGTTCCGGGTCTCGGAGGGCGGAGCCGCGACTGAAGTTACCTTTCCATTCATGCAAACTTTCCAACTTCACGTGTGTGAAGCATTCGCCTCCGGCCTCTTCTGAATTTGAGTCGTATCATCGTACCATTGGCGCAGCGTGGATTTTACGTCCGTCGTTTGGTCCAATCCATAATCGAGCCGAAACGCTTTCACGTTGTCCGTTAACGCATTCTCGTATGAATAGCCAAGATTATGCAGGCGTCTCTTGACCTCCTCGTCTTCTCCCAGATCTGCCAGCTGCAAGTAGATCTTCCTCGAGAATAAGAAGGTTGCAGCATCATCTTCGGCGTGCCCCCATTCGACGAGGCAGTCCTCAGGAATAGCGGCTACCTGCAAGTTGACGAAACCACCGCGGTCCGCGTGCGTTTCGAAGACCTCCCCGCCTACCGTGATCCGATACGGCGCATCCGCTATACGAACGGTGAACGGGTCGAAGAGGCGGAGGATGAGAGGTAGCTTAGTGACGGGAGTTTCGCAAGGAGAAGTGCCGCTGATCCGTTGGTAAAACCGGCAGGCGAACGTATCCTTCGTCGCATCGTACTTGCGATCTATGCCCAACAGGAGCGTGCTCCTACGTTTCTCCCCATCTGACCAGAAACGTTTCTTGCACGCCGCCGCCCCCTCCGTAGCGCGCGGGCACGGCCACTTGTTTGGGTCTACTCGACTGCCTTTGCGAAACATGAGTACCATCACCCGGCGGTTCGGAGCGTTTTGGGCATTACGGTCTGCGATGCCCGCCTTATCGTTCTGCTGTTTTGCTTGATCGAACTTCGCCTGCTTCTCCCGAGAGAATATGAGAACCGGGTTGAACTCACTACATCCTTGAAAGTCTCCTTTGCCTCCGCCATCGGCACCTCGCGCCAGAAAATCCTTCTTGGTGAGTTTGAGGTCCGAAGGGCAGAGCTTCTGCATATAGGACCGAAAAAGGGTACTGTCAGGAGTACCGCTGGGCAGGTCGGTAAATGTCTGCATCATCTGCCGCTGGTTGGTTCCCCAGGCTTCGGTCTGGGATACGTCTTGCCACAGGGTCACGGCCGTGCCGGGATCGGTGTTGCTGATCAAAAGGCCGTAAATAACCTTGGCCCGGCGCCCACTCAGCAGCTTGTTGTAATCGTCGCTGCCCACAGGATCGGCGTGACCGAATACGGAAAGCGGAGCTCCAGGGTGAGCCTTGCTGAGATCGACCAGGTGTTTCAACTCCGCCCTGATGTCATTGGGGTTATCGGGATCGGTAGGATCGGCGTTCACGAAGGATGAGTCGAAGGCAAAGCGAACGTCGTCCACTCGCCAGCAGGCGATGGGAATCAGGCGCAGGCGGGCGGTGTTGAATTGGTCCGTGGTGGTCGGGCCAACCATAAACTCGAAGGTCTCGGCGGCGGGATGCTCGCCAGAGACACCGCCGTCGGACGCTGCGTTAATTGTGCCTTTCCGATCGTCGCCCATGTCAGTTTCGAGATGCCGTGACTGCAAACCAGCCGATACAGCTAACAGCCATGTACTTTCTTGAGCTTCGCTTGCGTGATCGGACCGCACTTGCCATCTACGGTCAGGCAGTGGTCACACTGAAACTCTTCCACCGCCGACTCGAACGCGTTCTGATCCGTCCCGTCGGCAGGGAAATATCCCAGATTATTGAGGCGGGCCAACTGTCCTGAAACTTCGTCAACCGGATCGAGGTTGCCAATCTTCACGGGAATGATGACATCCTGGAACGGCGTCTCGTCGCCTCTGATCACCAGCGTAGCCTCATGGGCATCCAGAGGAATGTCTTGCTCGATGTGCCCGTTACTATCGGTGGTATGTTGTGTAACCTGGCCTTCTACCAGCAACGCGCACTGCGCATTGGCGATAGGGTTTTCCAGGTAGTCCTCCAGCACCAGGCGCAACTTGAGCGGCTCCTTCTTTACCTCGAAGGTGTGCCGTTTCTCGGTATTGCCGGATTCATCTTTCTCTTGCTTATCCGGTACGTAGAGCTGGTCCCCGGGGAGCAGCACGTTCGGATTCTGGCGCTTCTGTTTTAACTCGGCGTTGTTGGGATCGTCCCAAATGACGTGGTAATCGGGGAAGCCATGCTCCTTGGCGATCTTGGAAAGATGATCGCCTTGCACTACGGTGTAATAACATCCCATCGCTTGCCTCTGCTGATCTAGGATCTCCTTGCTTGGCGCGAAACACCATAAACTGCAATGCTACACAGCTCACTTGCGGCGCCAGATCCTTTTATCCAAGTTCGGGAACGTGATCTTGCATGTTCCGGGATCGATGCCATCCACACGTGCAAGACCCATACCATCCAAATTTCCGTCCACCGTTGAACCATCGGGTAGCTCTACTTGGTACTCTTCATTCGGTACCGGCTTGCCCTGCTGATCGAGCAACTCGATTTCGATCCACGACTTCTTATCCGGAGAAACGACCTTGCTTGTAGTCTGGCCGGCAGAACCTGCCGCCTGCGATAACGCTTCTCAACCCGGACAGGGATGAATAAAGGGCGTTCCACTGGACGATCCCTGCGCCAAAGACGAGGCTGCAGCGCCAACCCCTGCCATCGCCTGTGCCAGCAGAACCAGAGGCGGAATGGGCGTGACCACCACCGGTGATCCCATGCCCATCTCGCCGATGATCACCGTGGGTTCTCCCATGACGATGGGATTTGCCGGCCCCATAGCCAGGCCCGGTTTTTCTACCACGATGTCGCCCATGCGGCAAGCCATCATGTTGTTGATCAGCACGGTTGGACTGCCCATGATTACCGAGCCGACGCCATCTGCACCGCTGATGCTGACGGCAGGGCAAGCATGCTGATCGATCATGGCACGCCATGCGGGCAGGTCACCGATGAGCACATTCTCACTGCCGGGGCCCGGGGCCAGAGGCACGGCGGCGTGAGTCGTGGGATCGGTTACGCGTGCTGCTGGGGGCACATCAACCTCGCTTACCTATTCCATTAACAGGTCACAACTATCTTTTGTCACCGCCACTAACAATCATGACTACTGGTTGAGCTTCCCACCTTTGCTGCCATCATCGGCTGTGTCGGGGTCCTTGGGATCGGTGGGGGCATCAGGATCTTGAGGAGAATCCGGGCTCGCGCCAGGTCCATTTCCCGCGGCACCCCCGCTGTTAATCAGCACCATGGTTCCCTGAATGGTGACGCCGGCCGGTCCGATATCCACAAAGCCTCCCGGCCCCTTCAAGGAGAGCTGCATACCGGCTTCGATGATCACCGTCATGCCGGCCTTGAGATGGATCGTCTCGACGGCTTCCATGGCATGCGTTTGGCCTATCTTCTCATTGCGCGACTGGCCTACCTGGAGCGAGACGTTGCCACCCACCTTGGTCATCTGGTCCTTGCCGACTTGCAGAGAAATATTTCCGACGACCTTCTCTTTCTGATCGCTGTCAAGTTCGATCGATTGGTCACCGCCAATCTTCTGCATCTGCTTGCCGTTGACCTGGAGCGACATGTCGCCTTCGATTTTCTCGAAGTGCTTGCCCTTTACGTGGCCATGCTTGTCTCCCTCGACGAGCTCTTGCTGATTGGCCTTCACAATCAGGTGCCGATTAGCGCCCACGAACTCGCGCGATTCCTTTTCCACGCGCAAATCCATATCCTTTTCGGCATTGATGAAGATCTGTTCGCTGTCCTTTTTGTCCTCGAAGCGAACCTCGTTATAGTTCGACGCGGTCCCGCCCTTCGAACTTCGGGACATAAAGGTACTCCGCGTCTGGTTGTCGGGAAGGGAGTAGGGCACGACTTGCTCGGCATTATAGACACGCCCCGTGATGAGCGGCCGGTCGGGATCACCTTCCAGAAAGTCGACAATTACTTCCTGACCAATCCGCGGAATCCACATAGCACCCCAGCCGGATCCCGCCCAAGGCTGCGACACGCGAATCCAACAGGAACTTTTGTCATCCTTTTTTCCCAGCCGATCCCAATAGAATTGCACTTTGATACGCCCGTACTTGTCTACCCAAATCTCTTCACCCGTCTTGCCCACAACCAAAGCCGTTTGCGGACCTTGGACAAAGGGTTCAGGCGTCTTCCTGGGCGGACGGAACTGGACGTTAGCGGGGATACAGTTGAAATGGTTGGAATAGTGCTCGCCCGTACCAGCATCGCCGAAGCTGTAGGACCCACCGACAGAGGCCACATGCTGAATCTCAGTTAGCACGTAGGCGTCGTTCATGTCCTTGCGGTAGTGGTCTTCCAGGGTGAATTTATAACCGGAAGTAAAGGCACGGCAAGTTCCGGAGCCGCTCACCACCAGATGATCAGCCTCTTCTCCTCCCATGCGAAGTTTGGTGAGAGCCTCGCCCTGCGATAGGTTCAGATATTCGCCGGGATAGTCATAGATTTCGAACTTGGTGTTGCCCCCAACTTGCACTAGCGTGGAGTTTTGAGCCATCAGATTCGCGCTGGGAGTTTCAAAATTGTAATCGGTCAAGGAATACTTGCCGGTGCGCAGCTCCTGCTCCATCTGCCAGCTGGTAATCACATCGTCGGCCTGCACGTCGCCGGTACCAAGGTCGTAACGAGCCGTAGCCTGACCCGGGCAAGGCTCGTGCACCGTATCGGAGTCGGCAATAACCATGGTGTGCTTGCCATTCTCATGCTCGAAGAAATAGAAGATGCCGTACTGTTCCATGAGACGCGAGACGAAATTGAAGTCAGTTTCGCGATATTGGACACAGTACTCACGTGAATCATAAGTGGCAGTCAGGTTTAGCCTGTAATCTGCGAATCCGCGGCTTTTGAAGACGTCCTGAATAATCGCTGGGATGGTCTCTTCCTGAAAGATGCGGCAGTCAGCAATACGGGTGAGAAACCAGAGCCAGGGAACAACCTCCATCTGGTAGTGGGTGAATCGCGCGTCCGAACCACTCTGCGCAAATCGGCTGACAAATCCGTTGAAATAACGCGCGCTGCTGTCGGCCAGCGTGGTCCGTATGGTGACATTTTGACCTATGATGTCCTTGAAGGAAATGGAATCCTTTTCAGATGCAAGATCCAGTCGAAAGCTAAAGAGGCTGGATATGCCTTCGCGTCCGGTGAACCCCTGTAAGAGAAATACGTCCTTGCCGAGGGGCGTATCGATCGCGATCAGCCGGTTGTCCTGGGTATAGGGCATATTCTCGATTTCCTGGCAGCGCCGCTTACGGTTGCGAAGTTCGTTAATACATACACAGCCCGCGACATTTCTACCCGGTCATTCGCCAGCTCACCTTCAGGAGCTCCTAGTGTGATCTAGGAATACACAAACTGTCCGTCGTCCCCGACACTTACGTGAATCGATTTCACCCTCTCGCCTTCTGCCATATGACCCAGCAACTGCCGGGAGATGTCCGGTAGTAAGGAATTGGTCAGAATATTGTCGACGTTTCGCGCTCCGCTCTCGACTTCCGTACAACGCTGGGCGACCTCATTCACCAGCATATCTTCATAGGTCAAGCTGATTTTGTGGTTCTCCTGGATCCGGCGCTGAATCTTATTCAACTTCAGGACGATGATTTTTTTCAAAGCTTCGTCTCGCACTGGATAATAAGGAATCACTACCATCCGGCCCAGGAAAGCCGGCTTGAAAATCTTGTTTAACTCCGGTTTCAGCGCTTGGACCAGGGCTTGCGGACTAGGTGCAGTCTCAGGATCGGCGCATAGCTTCATCATCTGATCGGTGCACGCATTCGTGGTCAAGATAATAATGTTGTTTTTAAAGTCAATCTGTCTGCCTTCGCCATCCTCCATCATTCCTTTGTCAAAGACCTGGTAGAAGAGTTCCAATACATCAGGATGAGCCTTCTCGACCTCGTCCAACAGCACTACGGAATAGGGACGCCGGCGCACGGCTTCAGTCAAGACCCCGCCTTCACCGTAACCAACATATCCCGGAGGCGACCCCTTCAAGGTGGAGACCGTATGCGCTTCCTGGAATTCCGACATGTTGATGGTTATCAGGTTATGCTCTCCGCCATAGAGCAGGTCAGATAAGGCTAGAGCTGTCTCGGTTTTGCCAACGCCGCTCGGTCCGAGCAGCATGAAGACCCCAACCGGCTTGTTAGGATCATCGAGGCTGGCCCGGGAAGTTTGAATTCGCTGACTGATCATATCGAGAGCATGCGACTGCCCAATTACTCTATTGCCCAGCGTGCCCTGCAAGAACAGGATGGTGGCGATCTCATCCTTCATCATCTTGCCGACCGGAATGCCCGTCCAGCCGGAGATAACTTCACCGACAATCTGTGCATCAACGCAGACCCGGATCAGGCCAGCCTCGCCTTGCAGGCCTGAAAGTTCGGTTTCCAACGCGGAAAGCTGGACCCGTAGTTCGGAAGGACTGGGCTCGACCTGGGGAGACTCTGCGGTGGCGACCGCAACAGCCGTCCCCGGCGCAGACGCACCAGCCGCTGTGGCGGGGACCGGAGTCGCTGACGGCTGCTGAGGTGCCGCCGAACCGTTTCCGCCGTGGCTGTCCGCGGTCGTCCGGCCCTCCAGTTTTATTCGGATGTCGCGAATTCGGGAGACGAGATCACGTTCTTTTTCCCACCGCTCCCGGAGGGTTGCCAGTCGCGCTTCCACTTCGGATTTCTTCTGGGCAAGGTCGGTCAATCTCTCTTCGTGGTCGACGCCGACGGCAGCCTCGCGTTGCAAAATGCGCTGCTGCACTTCCAGGTCGTCGATCTGCCGAACGGCGTCTTCGACCGCCGGTGGAGTCGTACTCTGGCCCAAGGACAGCCGGGCACATGCCGTGTCCAGTACGCTAACTGCCTTGTCGGGTAATTGTCGACCAGCCAGATATCGGTGCGACAAGCGCACCGCGGCAGCCACTGCCTCATCCAGGATGCGGACCTGATGGTGCTTCTCCAGCGCGCCGACGATACCGCGCATCATTACCATGCATTGAGGTTCGGTTGGCTCCTCCACTTTCACAACCTGGAAGCGGCGCGCCAGCGCGGCGTCTTTTTCGAAGTATTTCTTGTACTCCGACCAGGTCGTGGCGGCAATCGTGCGCAGTTCACCACGAGCCAGAGCGGGCTTGAGCAAGTTGGCTGCGTCACCCTGTCCGGCCTGGCCGCCTGCCCCGATCATGGTGTGCGCTTCGTCGATGAAAAGCACGATCGGCGTGGGCGAAGCTTTTACTTCTTCAATCAAACCTTTCAGCCGGTTCTCAAACTCGCCTTTCACGCCTGCTCCCGCCTGCAAGAGAGCCAGATCCAGGGTTCGGATGGTAACGTTTTTCAGCGGGGGCGGAACATCGCCGTGTGCGACGCGAAGCGCAAATCCCTCCACGACTGCTGTCTTTCCCACCCCCGCCTCACCGGTGAGAATCGGGTTGTTCTGCCGGCGACGGGTCAAAATGTCGACGATCTGGCGAATCTCAAAATCCCTTCCCAGAACCGGGTCAACCTTTCCCCGGCGAGCGTTCTCGGTCAAATTCACCGTGTACTGATCAAGATTGGGAGTCTTACCGCCTTTAGCGCGCGCCGGTTTTGCTTCGCCCGCTACTTCCTGTCCCGCTTCGCTTACTTGCTCGTTGGAACTCGCAACGATGGAGAGGAAGTCTTTGCGTAGGGCATCGGCCTGGATCTTCTGGAACTCCCGGCTGATTTCTCCCATCAGGCGAGACAGTTCATCGTCGGCAACCAATGCGAGGATGGTGAAGCCGGTGCGGATCTGGCCCGCATTGAAATCGATGGAGCCAATCGTCCAAGCCTCGGTCAACATCTTCAGTAGAGTCGGACTGAGTGCTGGCGTTCTTGCATTTCCCGACTTCAACCTATCCAGGCTGCGGGTGAGCTCCGATGCCAGGCGTGATTTTTCTACTGCGAAGTGTTGGGCGATTTGACCGAAGTCGCCATCGGTGGCGTCCATTAACTTCATCAGATAGTGTTCAATCTCGATGTCATAGTGAGTGCGTGACAGGCAGAGTCCGGCGGCCGCTTCCAGTGCCGCGCGCGCTGGATCATTTAACTTGCCGATTAGCGATTTTAGATTCAGACCCATATCGTTTTTCCTTATAGCCTCAGAATTGTTTCTGCCGGATCCCTGTCAATTGGTTCGGATTTCAGCCAGGTAACCCAACCCAAGCGAGGAGGAGTGTCACCTTCGTAGCCAACATCACAACCAGGTACGTCTTCTCGCTTAAGTACCAGCTGAACTTCAAAGTCGATCTCATCGTCAGAAAAGAATTTGACGATAGCTTTGAGCGGCTCAAAAGCGCTGCCGTCTGGAAGAAAATCGCAGTACTGGGAAAGGGTTAACGGCCCTAGCTTGATGCGCACGCGGGATTGCTGGTCCCAGATCTCATCGCCGACCACGGCGCCTCTACCCAATTGTTGCGATTCAGAGCCGTCGTCTTCCATCCGGCACAGGCTATCGTGGCCCAAACGGTACCAGGCTCCGGCGAACTGCTCAATTTCGGCGGGAACCCCAAAATAATCACGCAGAATGGTCTCCAGTGCTGCGGGTGATCGAGACTGCTGTCCCACAAGTGCGACATAGTGCAATAGGGCGTCATCGGGGATCTCTTGACGGTCCTGCAGGCCAGCCGTGCCTAATCCGATTAAATCCAATAAGTGATGCCTGAATAAGTCCTCATCGCCGAGGTAGCAGGTGACAGGGAAGCGATATTTTTCCCAAGCCCTATAAAAAAGAGAAATGATGCGATGGTTGAAGATGTCGAGGAAGGACTGCAGAGTCTTGTCTTTGGCCCGAAGTCGGTCAAGGATAAGTTCGGTGTAACAGTAGGGAAGAACTCCCATGGGTCCGGTCTGACCCATGAAATTCACCGCCATTAGCGGCGGCGAATCATCTGGCCAGTCAATTTCCTGGATCTGGCTGGCAGGGAAGGCTAGTCCGTTGTTGGTCCGGAAATGAACTGCTTCATCCTGTGGATTGGAAAATCTGCCCACCGGTTTACGATCATTCTGTAGCCGCTGGAGCAGGGTGACCGCTTGAAAAAATTCAAACGAGCACGCGTCCTCCCGCAAGATCTGTTCAATCGGAGAACCGCTCAAATCAAGATCTTCCGTCCGGCCCTTGGTAGCCATTCGCGCAAAGGATCCTTTCTTTGAGGTGTGGTCACAATCAACTGTGTAAAGCTATTCAAGGATGCACTGAGCCCCAGGAATCGCTCCAGTACGCTGGCAAACAGATAGACGCCTCCTCCTACGAACTGTTCTTCATCAAGCTCCACGTGGACTCGTGTTCCCCGGGCAAAGGTTATGCCGTTTTCGGAGGAAACAGGAGCGAAATGGCGGCGGCTCTCCACTTGCAAGACGCTGTCGATGACATTCTGGGAATAAGCTGACCGGCCAATGTCATAGATCCGAAGGATTTGCTGCAGAGCCGCCCTTCCTTCCTCAACCAGGGAAAGATAATTAAGCGAAAGATGCGAAATGAGGCGCCACAATGCACTCTTGCCAATCGGCGGCCGAATGGTATGGGTAGGCTTACGAAGGGCCACAATCCGCTTCAACGACGAGGCGCCCTCAAGCTCGAAATCGCCGTTCTCATTGCCGAAGGGAAGACGAGACGGCAGGTCGCGATTCGTGCAGGAGGTCTTGATGGAGAGGATGTCAGCCTCAGGATTCACCGGGCGCATAGACAGATCAACCAGCGAAAGATAAATATCCGTACCTTCGTCGTTGGCTCTAAGGGAAGGGCGTCTTCTAGCTAGCCAGAAGCGTTGCTGCTTTCCTCCGTGAGCCGAATGTCGCAGCGAATAGAAGGATTCGTAAGTGGTTACCTGCTGGTTCGCTGTATTAAGGCAATTTACTTCATCGACGGAGAAGACTTCGATAGCGTAGGGCCGTCTAACGTCAGGGACAACAGGATACTCGTACTTACGCTGGTCTAACTTAATCGGCTCGGCAACCTGAGTAAACAGATTGACGATGGGCGAGCAGCCCAAGCGGAAGGTCTTTTTCGAGAGCTCTAATTCCAATCTTTGGCGACGCTCCTCTCCATCGACTTCGGAGATCAGGAAGACGAGCTCTACCGCCTGCTTAGGGCCAGCCGCCCACACCGGTCCTAGACCGGTCACATCAATAAAGAAAAATTTTTCAGGAAACGAGAAATACTCCATCAACAGGTGGTGTCCCACGAAGGAACGGCGTGAGTAGGGCACCATGCCTTCCTCTTCGGAGAATCCGACCACCTTCAGGGATGAAGCAGGCAGTGTAACGGGTTTGAATTTGGAGCCGGGAGTGGGATCGCGGACCAGGATGCGATTCAGCTTGGTAAATAGCAGTTCGTAGAGCGTGTTGATAAAGCCGCCTTCGCCGTCCAGATGGAAGCGTAAGCGATCGATTTTCAAGTCCTGGAAGGTTACATCGGGTGCGCAGCGGAGCTCGATCCGCACCGCCGCTGAAGAATCGCTGGTAATAACTGCCGGTTGCAATCTGCTAGGCGGCTTCCATTCCGCGGCGGTCACAGCGATGGGCCACAACGTTGTGTCATAGCAGGTCCGAAAGGTGCAGGGAACGCCGCCCACCGGCTGCGAATGCAACACCGAGTTGCGTTCGATCCGCAAGCCGCTGGTTACCTTCCCCTTTTCAGGGTCCAGCTGGAACTCCACGATCGACATGGAGGGAAGGGGACGCGTGAGCTGCGGGTAAATTACAGTCAGCAAGGCTTCGCTGATCTCGGGAAACTCGTCGTCAATTTTCAAATGGACGCGCGCAGCCAGGAAAGCAAATGCTTCCAGGAGCCGCTCGACGTGCGGGTCTTCACATTTTGTAGGCTCCAGGACCAGACGGGAAGCGACTTTAGGATGCTTCTCCGCAAATTGCACTGCCATCTTGCGAAGGTAGTCGAGTTCGCGCTCATAATAGAGCAGGAGATCATCCCGCATTGCTGTCTCCCTTCAGCCGGCAGACACCGCTTCGCAACTCGATTACAGTATCGAAGGAAACTGGCTCGGGTGCAGGATCCATCAACAGTAAGCCTTCAATACGAAGCCTGAACTCCTGGAATCCGACGGCAGAATTCTCCAGAGGAACGATGCGCACATTGGCTAGCCTTGGCTCAAAGAGCTTGATAGCCGCCAGAAGTTGCCGAAGCAATTTTGTCTGGTCGGCCGATGACGCCATGGTATAGGTGGAGAAGTCCGGCAATCCATACAAGTACAGGGACCGGTTGACCTCCTTTAACGACTCGTCCGGTTCAGGGAAGATACGGCGGGTATTGAGCAGCCATTCCAGATCGCGGCGCACGGCGCTTCGCAATTGCCGAATCGATTGCGAGCGGCTCAGAGGGGCTTCGATCTGGGTACCCGGTTCCTGGTCAAGCAGGCGGTCCAAGATAGAAAGGGTGACCGTAATGTCGCCTTGGCTTCGTGGCATCCTGGTTATCCTGCCCGGAGAGCGCGCACGGGATCGAGGCGACAGATACGTTCGAAAAGCTTTTCACGCTCGCTGGAACTCCCTTGTACTTTCTTGCTGACCCTCATCACGGTTGACAAAGCATCGGCCACCATCTGGCTGTCTTCCCAGGCATCTAACTTATGGCTTTCAATGGCCGCCGCCAAGTCGTCAATGAGAGGCTGGGCAATTGCGTCGTTGCCTGCCTCCACACAGATTTGTACCAGTTGCATGGTGCGCAGGAAGCGTCCTCGTCCCGAGCGTTGCCGGGCAATCGCGTTGTGCATGACTTCGAAGGCCTTCTCCGGCTGGCCTGCCTTTACGGCCTCTTGCGCCAGAAGATAAGGGTCCACCGCCTTTTCCAGCCATGAGGGCACCGGATTATGATTGACCGATGCCGCCTCCACACCTTCCGCTTGCGGCTCCGGAGCTGGGGGCGGCGCCTCAGTCAATTCCTTCAGCCAAGCTCTCGTCTCGGCGTTAGCAGCGGGCGTGTCATCCAGCAAGTTGGTGTCCAGCAGACTTGGAACGTCATGCAAAAGAGTTCGTAGCTCCGAGCGAATAGCGGCGGCGATAGGCTCGTACTCACTACCCAGGCCACTGCACGCGGCTACGACGAATCGCTGGAGATCCAGCCAGGCGCGGCTGCAAGGTAGCGACATCACGGTTTCGGCGTTTTCCAGCAATTCATTCCACCGCTTGCCCAGAGCAAGCCGTTTTATGTGCTGTCGGAGTTCGGTGGATGGAGCTTCCAACAGGCGGGCATCGGGAGGAGATGTGGCTCGCAGTTCACCCCAACGCAGGCCTCTCATCATCAGGTAAGGTGCGGGGCTGGAGGGCTCTCGTTTGCGCAGGAAGGCAGCGGCCTGGGCCACAGCTGCGATGGCCTCCTGCCGGCCGGGTGGCTCGGAACTGGCTACAGGAATAATGATTGCTGGGGCACCGCCGCTACTTGCTGCTGCCGCAACCGCGGCCTCATCCGATCCTTCTGCTGCGTCAGCCGCCGGGTTTACCTCTACCGGGTCAGGCTCCGTCTCTCTTTTCTTCTCCAGCAAGGAGTGAACGGTGTGACGGACCTCCTCCATCCCAATTTTGAGCTTGCCGAATGACGGTGCGGCATCCGCGAACTTCTCCCGGCATACTTCGTCTAGGTTCCTGAGAACCTCCAGACAGCCATCCAAATCTTTTTCCGACTGCAGATAAAAAGCCTTTGGAGTATCGGAGAAGGCTTTGTCAAACTCCTCCGGAGCCAGCTTGCCTTCGGCGAGCATCTTCGCCCGGCGCTTCTTTTCGCTGTCGGTCTGCGCCTGTTCTTCGTAGCCGACCAGCCTGCATTCCTTGAACTTAAACCAGTCGTATCCGGCGCGCACCAGTGGAACATTCTTCAGGGGGACTTCAAGAGACGTTCCCAGCCAGTCCAGGGGAGCGGCGCGCAATTCCGGTTCGCCATCTTCGATTGGTGGGTAGAGGCTATCCCAGAAGCGGGCAACCAGGCCGTGACAAAGCAGCAGGCCTTGGCGAAGACCAGAAAAGCCTTCGGTATGAAGGAGAGCTTCCGTCAGCCACGCCGCTAATTGCAGATCCTTGCTCTTGGTGGCCAGGCCTTCCTGGGCCAGATTCGTGACCAGGTTGAAATCCGCTACCTTGCGCTCGTACTGCCAATCACCTTGCGCCATATCGTCATCCTGGCGCCGGGCTTCTTTGATTTTGTCGTAAAGAGCGGACTCGGAATCGTAGCGAATATCGGCGCCGCCCGGGTTCTCACCGGCAATAGGGTCCAGGATATCTTCGCGCAGTGGCATCGGGTAGCATCCAAATTAATTGGCTGCGGCCGGACTGGCCGCTTGCCGGATCGCAAACTCCAACGAACGTACTTCCAGGAAAGGAATCTCTTCGCCGTCGGCCAACCAGATTTTCTGGCCCGAAGGATACTCTGTCCCGTTCTCATCCGCGGACCAGTCCGTGACTCGACCAAGCCAGACCGCTTCGTTGGGATGCTTCCAGGAAAAGGGATAGATCGCCGGAACCAGTACTTCACCCAGGTCGGCACCCTGAAAGGACGGCCCGGTGCGAAGCATTGCCGGTCTCCACAACGTGTCGCGCAGGCGCCGCGGCGCGTCCATTTCCAGGGATGCTATGTGTTCGAACGGAATCCAGAGATATGCCCCGGCGGCAAACACCTCAAGCCGGGCACCCAGGTCAGGATCACTGTCTCGCAGAGATTGAAATGGCCGCCCGTTCAGGGTGCCTTCCAAGGAGGCACTGGGAACGTCCTTAGAGAACTGTTGTTTTTCGAAGACCTCGTGCCGCGTCTTCTCCGCGTGCAGGGCAGAGTAGTAAAGGACAGCACCCATCTCGGTTTGAGCGCTGCCCTGCGCCAGAACACTCAATTGTTTTTCAGCCCGGACGTAGTCGCCCGAGAAGCACAAGAGCTCAAACAGAAAAGTCCGCTCGCCCACGTCGGTGGGGTGGTCGCGGAGATAGGCGGTCAATTGCCCCTCTGCTTCGCGGACTCTGCCTGCATCCAAGAGTTGCTTTGCGGTCACCGTGCTTCCGTCCCTCGCCTATCGACATGGACTTACCACGGTTTGAGTTTGAGCACATCGAAGCCCTTGTCGATGAAGCCCTTAAGTGCTCCGCCTTCTTCTGGGTTATAGCTGATCTTTATTTTTTCGAACGCGAACGAGATCGATTCGGTCGGGTTCTCGCTTGATCCAGAAAGCTGAATGGAGGTGATGAGAACCTTTTCCATGTGAATCTTGAAATAGTCTTCCTGCTGATCGCCCATGGGCTTGTCGTAAGTGATGTCCGCAGTGGCCAGGTAGTTTCCGGTAACGCAGTCGTCAAACAACAGCGGCGACGTTTTGTCCAGGACTTTCATAATGCTCACGTTGCTAACGTCGGCCCGGCCCGCACGCGCCTCACCCCCCGAGGATCCGGGACCAATAACGGCGGTCTGAGAGGCACCAAAGCTGAAAGACAGGATGTCGATGTAGCCTGGTTTGCTGGTGCTCGGACCGGGTCGGCCGTCGATCTTCAAATACGCATTTACCGCCATTGTTATTTCTCCTTTGCCTTCGAAACAAATACGGGTTCGAAACTCCAGAGACCTTACAGATGGCCCTGGCGGGGTCTTATCCGCCACGCCTGCCGGCTAGCTTACTTAACCGGAGCAGGCAATTCCGCAACCAACCGCAACGAGACGGTAAGCTCGTCCAACTGGAAATGGGGACGCAAAAATGCTACCGCCCGGTAAACGCCGGGCTTCCCCGGAACCTCGGAAACATCGATGCGAGCTTCTCTCAACGGACGTTCTGCTTTAGCGGCCGGCGAGGCCGAGTCATCGGGAGTCACGTATCTGGTAATCCACCGGTTCAAGAAGGTTTCCGCTTCTTCGCGCGACATGAAGCTGCCAATCTTGTCGCGCATCATGGCCTTGAGATAGTGAGCGAAGCGAGAGCAGGCCATAATGTACGGCAGCTGCGCAGAAAGCCGGGCATTGGCATTGGCGCTGTCGGTGTCATACAGCTTCGGCTTTTGACAGGTCTGAACGCTGAAGAAAGCGGCGTAGTCGGTGTCCTTGCAATGCACCAGCGGAGCAAATCCGAGGTCGGCAAGCTCCTTCTCGCGGCGATCGGTAATCGGGATCTCGGTAGGACACTTCAAGGCCAGATCGCCTTCGTCGGTATAAAAGTTGTGAGTGGGCAAACCCTCCACCAATCCACCGCCTTCTACACCGCGCATGGCGACGCACATGCCATAGAGGGAATAGGAGTTGGTCATCCTGGTCGCCAGCGAATAAGCCGCATTCATCCACAAATACTTGGAATGGTCGGTTCCGTCGACGTGCTCTTCGTAGCTGAATTCATCGATCGGCTTGGTGTCCTTGCCGTAAGGAAGCCGGGCCAGAGTTCGGGGCAGGCAGAGCGCCACATAGCGGGAATCTTCGCTCTGCCGGAACGACTTCCACTTGGCGTATTCTGTGCTGTCAAAAATCTTAGCCAGATCGCGCGGAGCATCGAGTGAAGTAAAGCTCTCCAGGTTGAGCAAGTCCGGAGCGGCTGCACTCACAAATGGAGCATGGGCTTGCGCCGCCACGTGGGAAATGCCCTCCAGCAGCGCCATGTCCTCGGGATGCTTGCCGAAATCATAATCGCCAACCAGCGCACCAAACGGGGCGCCGCCAAACACTCCGTACTCTTCTTCGTACACTTTCTTGAACAGCGCGCTCTGGTCGAACTCCGGCGCCTTTTCGATATCACGCAGCAGATCTTTCTTGCTAGCGTTCAGAACCCTGATCTTGAGTCCGACACCGGTTTCGCTGTGGTCCATCAGGTGTTTCAGCCCCCGCCAGGAGCCTTCCAGCTTCTGAAAAGCGGGATGGTGAACAATCTCATTCAGCTGAAGTGAAAGCAGGTGATCGATCTGCGCAATGCGCGCGTTGATCATCATCTCCGCGTCCTTGGCCACGGTCATGGAGCCTTCCAGAATCTGGGCTACAAACTCCTTGACCAGGTTCTTGCCGCGGTCCCGGGCCTGGGTATCGGTTCCGAATCGCCCCTGCTCAACGATCTGATCGAGCAACCCCTTTTCCTCGGTCTGCACCGCTGCCGCTGCAGCCTGTTGCGCTGGCTCTGGATTAGCCATTGGGCGTCTCCTCCTTGGTCCCAATTTCCCGTTTCAGCTTGTCCAATTTTTCGGTGTTGCCGACAGCGTCCAATAACAGTTCCTCGAGCTTGTCATTGCCCTGCAGCGTGCCTCGTAGATCGGCGAGCCGAGTTCGCAGGTCGAGCAACTCCTTCAGCGGCTTCACCTGTTTGGCCACGTTGCCGGGTTCGAAGTCGTCCATCTTCTTGAAGTGCAAATCCACCTTCAACTGCGGAGCGTTGGCGTCTTCGCTCAGCTTGTTTTCCACCGCAAAAGCCAGGTGGGGCTTCATCCCCTCAAGCACCGAGTCGAAGTTGTCGGGATTGACTTCCACGAACTTGCGTTCTTTGAGCCTGGGGAGCGGCTGTTCCGGGTTGCCCGTGAAGTCTCCCAGCACGCCAACCACAAATGGCAGTTCCTTGAGTTCGATGGCTCCCCCGATCTCTACGTCATAGGTGATCTGAACCCGCGGGGGGCGCACGCGGTCCAATTTGTGCTGAGCACTTTGTCTGGCCATGGTTTGTCCTCTTCCTTCCGATAGGTATCCTGGGTCCGGACGTTCCGGCTCACCACATTACCTGCGCAAGTCTCGTTGACGGACTGATCACTGGGAGCGACTAAAAGTGCAGAACCGCCAGCTCAGTGGAGCTACGTCAGCTTTCACGCCTCTACTTTGGTAGTGGACTTTAGTAGCATGATGGGCCCAAAGCTGTCAAGAATAATGCGGATTTCAACGAATTCCATGCATATTGTTGTCATACTTGCAGTCGAAATAGCACGAAATGGGTAATTGCGTCGCAAGTGGTCCTCGCCGTCAAAGCAACGCCCTGACCCGAGACGCCTGTCCTTCGAGACGCCCGTTTTTCAAGGTGTAGTATTCTCGCACTGTTTCCCCTGCCCTGGAGTCGTCCGCTCACCCGAGGGCATCGGAGCACAGCGCAGGGGAGCAATCTTGATTGGGAAGCGACTTTCAATTGCTCAGCCTCATTTCTCCGGATAATGCCAAGCGTTTACGCGACTTCCTCCAGGAGGCCGGCTATGTCGACCAGAACCTGCGCGTGACCCTAGGGTTGCAGGATCTTCCTTCGAGCCGTCTGCGCAATTTCGCGCGCTTGCAGGACCAGATGTCGGAGCCTAGCACTATCAATACGCTGCTCCGCTGGTTCTGGCTGGGAACGCCTCAAGATAGCTTCGCTGTCGAAAAGTATCTGCCATCCTGGTTCCTTCCCCTGGCACTGGAATGCGGACTCTTGCGGCTGCAAGGGAACGATCTGCTGCCTGAGGCAATGCTGTTTCCGGTGGACAGCTTCATTATTGCGGCCGATCACACCAGCAAGATCGACTCGGCCGACCCCGACCTCGTGCTGTGGCCAAATCCCACCAGTCGGCTGCTCTCTCGCTTCACCGTGCGCCGACCCTGCCGAGCGACCCTCGACTTGGGTACCGGTAACGGCGTCCAAGCCCTGGCCGCGGCTGCTCACAGCGAGAAAGTTGTGGCCACCGATCTCAATCAGCGCGCTACCAGGTTTGCCGCGTTCAGCGCACGCCTGAATGGCATTGAAAATGTGGAGTGCCTGGCGGGGGACGGATTTGCGCCCGTAGCCGGTCGCAAGTTTGATCTCATCGTTTCGAACCCGCCATTTTTCATCACTCCATCTTCTCAGTTTCTTTTCTGCGACAATCCACTGGATCTCGACCATCTCTGTCGCCGCCTGGCCCGCGAGGCGCCTTTGCATCTCAATGAAGATGGCTACTTCCAAATGCTGTGTGAGTGGGCAGAGGTTCGCGGACAACCCTGGAGGGAGAGGTTGTCCGAATGGCTCGAAGGCACCGGATGTGATGCGTGGGTCATGAAAGGTTATGCCGAGGATCCGGCGGAATACGCTGAGGAGCGTATTCGATCAACCACCGCCGAGCTCCTCACGCGATGCGGAACTTTATGCGAACTACATGGCTTACTATCGCGAGCGAAAGGTTCAGGCAATTCATGGCGGGGTCATTGCTATGCACCGCCGTTCGGGAAACAACTGGATCTTGATGGAGGAAGTCGCGCACACTCCTAAGGTGCAATTCGGCGAGTCGGTTTTACGAACCTTCGCCGCCCGGGATTTCCTTCAGGCGCATAGCACGGATGATCAACTGCTTGCGGTCAAGCCGAAGCTTTCCGTGGACGCCCGCTTGGAACAGATTTTCCAACGGGTCGATGGCGGGTGGAATCGGGAATCGCTGACCTTACGGTTGGTGAAGGGCTTCGAGTACTTTCTGGGTTTGCAGCCGATTGTCGCCGAGTTCCTCAGCGGTTGCGACGGGACGCGGACTTTGGCGGAACTGACTGGGGACTTTGCGGCGAAAGTGGATGCGCCGCTGCAGCAGGTGCAAAAGGAATGTCTGGATGTCGTTCGCAAACTTATTGAGCGTGGATTCTTGCTGTGTTGAAGCCAAGCTCTTTAGTTTGCTTTTCTTGTTCCGGTCTAGCTCGATTCTGAAAATCGCTGGAAAACCGTAACCGTCACCGCGTATAGTTGGGAGACGTAAAGCATTCGAACGATTGGCCTTCGCGCGTGGGGACCCTTGGTGGGAGCGCGCACCGGCGAGAGGATAGGGCAGACTCAGCATGACGAAGCTGATGGGCACCATCCGCATTCAACCGAACCCCGGCTCGGATACCATGGGTCCGCATTTCGAGATCGACTTCCTGCCCTATCACGGCCGTCTCAATACCAAAACAGTGCGGGCAAGCAGCCACGATGAACTGGTAGAGTTTCTAATCGGCATCAAGATCAGTGAAGATGAAGCAACGCGCTGGGCGGGAAAAGCGCGATCACAGGGGGTCGTCTTGATCTCCGGAATCGAGCGAACCGAAGCGCAGTTGAAGGATAGTGGGCTGCTGGCACAATGATGCCTGCAATCGGTCACCCACGACTCCACCGTCCCGACAACGCGCGCGCTGGCTCGGCGATCGACTGAAATCTCACTAAGCGCACCGCATCTTGTCCTTTCAGCGATACCAGCGGCATCAAGCCTTTTTCCAGAATCCACTCAGCAGCATCTTCCGTAAGCAATGCTTCCGCACAGGGTTTCAACTCGGACTCGCCATCCCTCTCGTAAACATGCAGCGGCAGACCGTCGATTTGAGCGTGCACGCCGGGACGCATCTGCCATCCATACTCGCTGAACGACTCGGCCAGCAACGCTGCACATGCAAACGCCGGGTTCGCCCACAAATAGTCTTCGTGCGAAGGATCTTCCGGCATTTCTTCAAAATCAAAGGACTCAATCGGATCAGTTTTCCTTCCGTAAGGCAGACGCAGCAGAAATCGCGGGAGTGCCAGGCCTATCGCGGAGGCCTCAGGCAACCCGCGCAAAGCGGACCAGGCTGTGGCGCCGTCCGTATCTGGCGGTAGGTGCCAATCTCGAGGATGGGGCGTGTCGGACAGGGAGGCGCATCCTAGCAAGCGCGAGCTGGCTGCCGCGATGAAGGGCGCTCCCGCCGCGGTTGCAATTCTTGCGAGCTTACCCAATAAATCGGCGTCTTCGTGCTCCGGTCCGAATATGTAGTTCCCGACAATCAGTGCCCACGGTTCAGCACCCGGGGTTTCGACGGTCTTCTCAACTAGTAATCGATAAGTCTCGCTTGCCCGGAAATCCTGCGAAGAGCTTAGGTCGGCGGCCAGCTCTGCCTGGCTGATATCGATGAGATACAACTTCAGCTGAGGTCCGGTCTCGATGCGGCGCACCAGGAAAAACACAGCGCGCCACGCTGCTTCGAGAGCCTGAAAGGCCGGGACATGAACGAGAGCCCGCATCTGGGCACTCAGTGCACGGTCGATGGTTCTGATTATTTCCGCCTGACGAGAATCAACCGCGGGGGTCAAGTGCGGCTCCGTTACGCGTCGCACAAACTCTTGCAACCTGTCGGGCGCGCGCGCCGCTTGGCCTTGGCTTGGCTTGTCTGCAGTACGGTCGACAATTTCATCCAGCAGACTGCCCGACCGATCATGAACCAGATCATGAGCAACCGCACCAGCGGAGGATGGCTGTCCACTAGCCTTCGCCGCCGGTTGCGCATCGGACCGCACTCCCAATTCCTCAGCGGCCGCAGCGAACGTAGCAGGATCCCGCAGCCGCAAACGAACTTCCCGCAGCCGACGAAATATGTCGGCGCTTCTCGAATAGATGGTCCGGATGAAAATCGTCGAGCTCGGCAAAGTGCAATTTCAACGGTGCGCTGCCGCCGATCGGTAAACTAATTTCGGCTTTCAATCTTGACAGCGCTTCGTCAAAAGTGTCGCGATCAATTGAAATCAGGCGGCGGTTCGCAACGTTGAGGTCGATAAGGCCCCGGCTGGATCGACCACTGAAGTCACCAAGGATTGCGATATGGAAAGGTGTGTCTTCTTCTGGAATCAGGTGCGCGTCATCGTCGCCAGGCGAGAGTCTGACCTCACTAAAACCAGAACGCCGCACCATAGCCTGCTCCTTCAAAACTCCTGCCACGTACGAAGAACCATTAGAAGGGAGGACGTAATCGGATCATATTTACGCTGGCGCAGATGCCGACAAAAGAGAACAATATGCTATGTGTAAAGCAAAGTCTAGCGCCTCCTCATTCCAGTACGGCGTCTTTTGTTGAGTTGCTTTTCGTGCTAACTTTACAGGCCAAGGTGACTCTCCAGAGAGCAAGTTACCAGGTTCCCGCCAGCCCCATCTAAGGAGCAGCGGAAAAGGCCCAGCTTTTACCGCCAGTATGTCTTGATCGATGCCGAGGCTGGCCTGGGCTTCTCTAGCCAGTTACCGCGTGCGCTACCAGTACCCTATTCCCATGGCCCAGAACCTACCTGCGAAGATTGGCAAGTACGAGGTGCTCGAAGTCCTCGGCGAAGGAGGTATGGGAAAAGTCTACAAAGGGGTGGATCCGGTGATCGGCCGGTTGGTAGCGATCAAAGTCATTGTTGCCGCCTACATCGATAATCCCGAACTGCTGAAGCGCTTTTACCGCGAAGCCAAGGCAGTCGGCAATTTGCAACATCCCAACATCGTCACCGTCTACGACCTGGGGGAGGAGAACAAGAATCCCTACCTGGTGATGCAGTATCTGGACGGGGAGCCGCTGAACAAGCTGATCGCAGCGCGGCGGGAACTGCCCTTACTGCAAAAGCTGCGGATCGTGGCCCAGGTGTGCGACGCGCTGGCCTACGCCCACCAGCGCGACATCGTGCACCGGGACGTGAAGCCGGCCAACGTGATCCTGCTGAAAGACGGACAGGTGAAGCTGCTGGACTTCGGTATCGCCCGGCTGGGGACCAGCGGGAACAGCCTGACGGAAACCAAGAAAGGGCAGGTGATGGGCACGATGAGCTACATCGCGCCCGAGATCCTGAACGAAGAAATTGCCGATGGGCGCTCGGACGTTTACTCCACCGGGGTGATGCTGTACGAGTTGCTGACCTATCGGCTGCCGTTTGAGTCGACTGAGCTGGGCTCGCTGATTGCCAAGAAGATGCAGGGCGGGCCGCCGCCTTCGTTGGGGAAATATCTGGAGAACTATCCGCCGGAACTGGACGAGATTGTGAGCCGGGCGATGGCCCGAGATCGGGAGGACCGCTACAGCACGGCGCAGGACTTTGCTTTCGATCTGGAACGGCTGATGGAGCGGCTGAAGCGCGACCTGGTAAGCCACTATGTGGAGCGGGCGCGAGCGTGTATCTCCAGTGCGGAACTGGGCCAGGCGAAAGAGATTCTGTCGGAAGTGCTGAAGATCGATACCCAGCACACGGCGGCCAAGCAGTTATTGTACGAGGTGCAGCAATCGCTGCAGCAACAGCAGCGCAATGAGCGTATCCGGCAGCTGCAGCAGCAGGCCGAAGAAGCCATGGCGCTGAAGCAGTTTGACGATGCCAGCAAGTGGGTGGACCAGGCGATTAAGCTGGACCGGACCGATCCCGAGTTATTGAACCTGCGGGAACATATTCAGGAGGTCAAACAACGAGGCCAGCAGGTTAAGAAATTGCTGCATCTGGCGGAGGTGGCCCAACAGACGGGCGAGTTGGGCGTCTTCCAGCGGGCTGTGGAGGACGCGCTGGAGTTAGACCCAGAGGACCCGCAGGCCCGGGTGTTGCAGGCGTCGCTGATTCGCCTGCAAGCGGAGCAGGAGAAGGACGCCAAGGTACAGGAGTTTCTTGGCACCGCCCGGCGGGAGATTGCGGCCCGGAAATTTGATGCTGCGATGGAGTACATCCATCAAGCCGAACAACTCGATCCCCATCGCAATGACATTCCGGCCTTAAAGCAGATGGTGCTGGCGGGTCAGGAGCAGGAAACCCGCAAGCGTCAACTGCAGCAACTCTGTAGTGCGATTCAGCAGGAGCTGGAAGCCAACAACCTGAGCGTCGCTCGCGATCTGGCCGACAAAGCCCTGCGCGCTTTCCCGGGTGAGCCCGCCCTGGTTCGCATGAAGTCGGCTGCTGACAGCCAACTCGAAGCGGAAGAGCGGAAGCACTTTATCGAGGCGCGGATCGCCGCCGCCTCCAAGCTGCTTGACGTGGGTGAGGTTAGTCGGGCGTTGTCCCTCATGCAGGAAGCTAGCCGTCAGTTTCCTACGGACACCCGGCTGCGCGATTTCCTTCAGATCGTGCGGCAAGCCGCACAAAAGCATGCCACGCAGCGGGAGCAGGCCGAGATGCTTGCCCCGGCTCGCGATGCCATGCGAGAGAAACGTTTTGCAGACGCCATAGAGATTCTCGAAGCTGCACAGATCAAGTATCCCGACTTGCGTGACGTTAGTGACTTGCTTGCTCTCGCCCGCAAAGAACAGGATTTGCTAGTCCAGAAAAGCATGGCCGCCGATGTTAGCGACCAGGCACGCGCGCTGGTCGAGCATCAAGCTTTCGGCGATGCCCTGTCCCTTCTCGAGAAGACGGTAGTCGACAACGCCGACCCCGGCTTGCGGCAGTTTCTGCAAAACGTTCGCGCACAAGCGGCGGAGTTTGATGCCAGTCTGGACGCTCTGAAGCAAGAGGCCATGGCTCTGCTGGATGCAGGGTACTCTGCCGAAGCTTTAACCAAACTACAGTCACAGGTAGATAAGTTCGGGCAAACTCCAAAGTTCAGGGAATTCTTGCAGCGAGTAGAGGAGCAGGTAGCCGAAGAACAGGAATCCCGGCAACAAATCGCCCGCGTGCTTGACGAGGCGAAACTTTACCTTCGGCGGGGAGCGTTGCAAGAAGCAGAAGCGGCTTTGGCGGAGTGCCGGGCCAAAGCACCGCGGGATGCTGCGGTCGTCGCCTTATCGTCGCAGTTGATTGAGGCCAAGGCGGCCCTGGAACGCGAACGCAAAGTTCAACCTCCGTACGTGCTTGAAGTACCGCCTCCTCCGGAGCCCAAGGTTAGCGCTTCGGCTGCCACCGTTATGTTCAACCCGGGCGCGGCAGTCGCAGACTTAACTCCTCCTGCCGGTACTACGGTGGGATCGGCAAATGCAGGTGCAACTGCCGCGCACCTGGCAACGCCGCCGATTCCAGCTGAAGCCGAGCAGAAGGATGTCGCCACGCGGCTTTTCACAATTCCAGTTGAAGCTCCCTCGCGACCTTCCGTTTCTACCGACGATGACCGGGCGGCTTCTAGAGTAAGACAGCCGATTAGCGAAGTGGCGCCGGCGGGTCCACCGCCGGAGGTCAGCAGCCGGACCAACCCGCCCAAGGGCAGGTTACTAGCCGTAGGAGTGCTGATTGCATTATCCGCAATCGCGGCAGGAGTGTATTGGCGTGTGACGCACGCCTCCAGAATCGAACTCGCGAGTCTGCAGATCCAGACCTCACCGGCGGGTGCAACCGTACACGCAGGTACAGAGGCTTGCACCGCGCCCTGCACCATAAAGCTGAAGCCAGGAAAGTATGAAATCACCGCGGACTTAAACGGCTTTGTTTCGGCGACGAAATCGATTGACCTACAAGGCAATCAGTCAGAAAGTCTGGTCTTGCCGGCTGTGTCCGAGCCAACTGCTCCCGTGGCGACGCCTGCACCTAGTCCTCTCAATAACGAGACCCCTACGGCTGGGAAAACAACCGCAGCCACGCCCGCGGGTCCGGAGGCTCCGGCCGCGCCGGTTGGAAAGGGTACATTAGAGGTTCGCGCTGGCGTAGAAGGTGCGGCCGTGGTGATTGACGATCACCGGGTGGGATTAACGAACAAGACAGGCTCTTACCGGACACAAGTAGATGTGGGGCAACATAATGTCAGGTTACAAAAAGAGAAATATCAAACTCCAAAGCCACAAACCGTAACGATTGCCAAGAACCGTCCTACCATAACGACCTTCGACTTGAAACCGACGACAACGCAGCCGTCTACGGTTGCGTCCTCGCCATCTCCGACCCCAAATAACCCACCGACACCACCCCCACCGCCACTACCTGCGACTTTGATTCTGCATGTCCCCGCCGGAGCCTCGGTTCGCGTCGACGGTCAGAACGCAGTCCAAGCCCACTCGGCCAGTCCCCTTGAACTCTCCATGGCGGCAGGTGACCACTCCATCGAGGTTACCATGGATGGGTATACGCGATGGTCCGAGCATCGAAGTCTCCTCGCAGGATCCAGAGTGGAACTGACGCCTGAGTTGGCAAAGCTGCCAGCGCCACCACCCGTGGTTACGCCGCCTGCTCCCTCTCCAACTGCGACGCCGGTTGAGACGGCCCCCAAGGTTGCCAATGATAGCGGGATCCACGATTTGCTCGACGAATACGTCGCAGCCTACCAGGATAAGGATCAAGTACGGCTCCGGCATATCTGGCCAACGATGTCCGACAAAGTATTTGGTAAATTGACTGCCGCGCTTAGTGATGCAGATTCCATTCATGTTTCCTTGGATAATTGCCAAGCTCCCGTAGCCGATGGCACTTTAACCCGCGTCGCATGTCACCAAACCCTTAAGTTGAGATCGCAGGGCAGAAACATATCGCTAACCAGCAATCCGGTATTTATGCTAAGAAAACTCAAGGCTGATTGGATCATCGACAATGTTCGATGATCCAGGCCAGGCGTGGCAACTTTCCAGCTCAGGTTGAGAGAGCGTGCCAGGCATGATCCCGTAGCATCTGGCTAACCAGACCATAAATTCCTCCTTTGGGCAGGCATTTCTCATCTTGCGGCTACCTGCCAAACAATTCCTTTGACATTTGTCCCACCGTGGTGATAAAAGCTTCAATCAATTAAGACAAAACTTGCCCAGGGCGTAACAGGTGCTCGTATCTTCGAGCGCCTCTGCCGAATTTCGCATTGGCTGATCGCTGCCGTGTGCTTAGGCGCAAGCCATGAGTTCGGCTAATTCCGCCTGTTTTTCCTGAAGACGCAACGCTACCGCTTCAACGCGGTCTTCCAGCGGGAGGGACAACATGAATCCAGTTTTCAGACTAGTTAAGGCTTTCCCAGTTCCGCTGAGAAGGATTCTCTATCGGCCAGTTTTGCTCATGCTGGCGCTCGCCTCAATTTGCCTCTTCGTAACTGGAGCTTGGGGGCAGCAAGTGCTGGTTGCCGGCGGCACTATTTCCTTTGATCCTGCTTCGTACACCACTAGCGCAGAGGTGTTCGACCCATCGGCTGCTACCTGGACTCCGACGGCCAACAACATACCTAATCCTCCTGTCGACGGATTGTGCTCGCCAAACATGGTATCCCTCGGGAGCCGCAAGGTCCTGCTGGCTGGAGGAGGGTGCTCAAACCAGAACTTCAATACCACCAACGCGGTTAGTGTCTACGATCCATCTACGAATCAGTGGACCGCCACTGGGACAGCCCTTCCCAACTTCATGAACTATGGGCGAGACCAATTTGGCATGGTCGAGCTCTTAGGAGGAAACGCGCTCGCTTTTGCCGGCTGCTCAGGAGGTTGCACGGAAGAAAATATCCTCCATCAGGGCTTCATGAACGTGGTTGGTAATTCTGCTGAGATTTACGGTTTCCGGAGTAATACATGGACAGTCGTTGCCACCCTTACGGAGAATCGCGGGAACTTAGAGACCAACAATTTAAATCAACCTGCCATTGTGCTTCATGATGGCAGGGTCCTGACTTGTAATGGCAATTTGAATGGTGTGGACCAGGACACCAATAGCTGCGAAATCTATGACCCGGCGACCAACTCCTGGACTGCGACAGGCTCGATGGGAACGAACGAAATCGGCCTTCATCAATTCGTTGCGCTGCCCAACGGCGAGGTCTTGACTGTTCTGAATGATGGCCTGCATTCATCCCTCTTCGACCCAGTCGCCGGAACTTGGAGTGCCCCACAAGCTATGTCCGATGGAGCTGGTATGCAGGTCGGCGGACAGCTGGTGCTGCTGGCCAGCGGCGGAGCCCTGTATTCGGGTGGCGCCAATAGTGACGGAAACCCCGTAGCCACGGCGCAGATCTACAATCCGTCGATACCCGGGTGGTTTCAGACGAATTCTATGACGGCGCCTCGCAATGGCCACATAGCGGTGCGCCTGAACGATAGCGACGGTCGGGTACTGGTGGCAGGGGGCGAGGGATCGGATGGTGTGATCCTATCCTCGGCGGAGATCTTCGATCCGATCACGGGAAATTTTACTGCCACAACGCAAATGAATGTTGCGCGGTATCAAGCGAACGCGCTTCTTATTGCTAACCCGGTGCCGCTAATCAACCAGCCGCTAGTGCCTGATACGGTCATGGCGGGCGGATCCGACGTCACTCTGGTAGTGAATGGGAGCGGGTTCGTCGCAAGCTCCGTCGTGAACTGGAACGGATCGCCCCTGGCTACTTCATTTATCAACTTTGGCCAGTTAACCGCAACCGTCCCAGCTTCCGACATCGCGGCGGCTGGTACCGCGTCGGTGACAGTGACCACTCCTGCACCCGGTGGCGGCAGCTCCAATGTCGCCTTTTTCACGATTACCAATCCGACGAACTCTGTCTCTCTCGCGTCATCCTTGGTCGGCGTCGGGCTTTCTCCCTTGTATGTGACCGTGAGCGATTTCGACAATAACGGCACACAGGATCTGGCAATTGTTAACAACTGTGGCACCGATCCGACATGCCAGTCAGCGGGGACGGTTTCGATCCTTCTCGGGAACGGCGATGGTACGTTCTCGACCAAGTCAAGCGCGACAGTTGGATTCCAACCTGTCTCGGCGGCTGTCGGCGATTTTAACGGTGATGGCAAGCTCGACATGGCCGTAGCCAATAACTGCAGCGACTGCGACAACGGAACGGTTTCAATCCTTCTGGGGAATGGCGACGGCACCTTCACTGCAGGAACTGGTTTTGATGCGGATGAGACTCCCACTCAGGTGATTGCCGCTGACTTTAACGGCGATGGCGACCTTGACTTGGCCGTCGTAAATTACGGCTCGAATATTATCAGGGTCGCGTTGGGCAAAGGCGATGGAACCTTTAACCTGGTTCCTGACTTAGTTGTGGGCACTAGTCCCACGTCGGTGGTAACCGGAGATTTTAATGGGGATGGCATACTGGATCTAGCCGTGACCAATAGCGGCGATGGGACAGTTGAGATCTTACTGGGGAACGGGAACGGGACTTTTGCTCCAGCATCCGTCCAGCCAGTTACTCACATGGTCTCGCCTCAATTCGTAACGGCAGGTGACTTTAACCATGATGGGAATCTTGACCTGGCTATTGCTGACGGTGGCAGCGTTTCTCTCACCGTCCTTCTCGGCAACGGAGACGGAACTTTCACCTTGGCTAATAGCCAACCTACTGGCTCCCAAAATTCCACATTTGTGAGCACGGCCGACTTCAACGGAGACGGGAACCTTGATCTGGCCGTTACTGGTTTTTGTGGCAACCCTCCCAGTTGTGTTCCGATGATCACGATTTACCTGGGCAATGGAGATGGAACATTTCAAGCTGGCATGAATTACACGCCGGGGAACCTGCCACTCGGAAACGGCTTTGCAGACTTCAACGGAGACGGCAGGCTTGACCTGGCAGTTGCCAATGCACAAGACAATACTGTTTCCGTGTTCTTGCAGTCGCCGATGGTGAACATCAATCCTCCCAATCTCTCCTTCGGGAACCAACCGATAGATACGACCAGCGCCCCAATGGTGCTCCAGCTGACGAACACGGGAAGCGCTAATCTCAACCTATCGAATATCTCGATCATGGGAACGAACCCTGGAGATTTTGCGGAAACCAACGACTGCGGCGCGGTTCTGGCTTTCGGTGCCAACTGCACCTTCTCGGTTACGTTTACTCCCCTGGCTCTCGGCGCGCGAAGCGCTACCCTGGTGATCCCGGACAACGCACCCGGCAGCCCACAAATGGTCGCTCTCAGTGGGACTGGAACTGCACCAGGAATCACCTGCACAATGGCGGTGCAGAATACCAATCCGTTAGCGATTTCGATTGGTTCGACGTGCACCGACCCTGGCGGCACGATTGTTTCCGCAACCGTCAATTGGGGTGATGGATCACCGGTGATGTCGCTGAACCAGCAGGGGATGGCTACACATACCTACGCTGGTGCGGGGGTGTACAGCATCACGGTGACCGCAACCGATAACTTGATGCAGGTAGGAACCGTATCGCAATCTCTGACCTTCACGGTTACTGCTCCGCCTGTATTCGCCGGCCAGCAATCGACGATACCCGCCAGTGTTGTCGCGTCTAAGGGAACGCCAACCGTTACGTTTTCGTGCACAAGTGCCATTGGTCCTAACGGAGGACCACCTACCAACGATCCGCAGGCCACATTTGGTATCACCTGCACATTCTCGCCTCCCAGCATACAGCTCACGGGCGTTCCCCAAACTGTCAACGTTACGATCACGACGACAGGGAGCGGGACTGCCAGATTATCTCGGCCCTCCCGATCCTCGGCAATCGTGGCCTCGTTCGGTTTTTCGATGCCACTTGCAGGAATAGTACTTGTCGGGTGGGGTCTATCCAGGAAACGCGCCAAGCGCTCTGGATTATGTCGCTGGCTCATGGCGAACCTGCTAGCGATGGCGCTGCTGATATTGACAGTGTCCTGCGGAGGCGGTTTTACGGCGCCACCTCAGCCTCTGCCGCCAGTGGGACAAGTCTTAACGCCGGCAGGATTTTACCAGTTGACGGCTGTGGGTCAAGATCCAACCGGGTTTGTGCAGACGTCGCTTATCGTGCCGCTCAACGTAACGTCGTCACAATAGTGTTTTGCCTAGCGAGGGTTGTCGGTCGACTTGTTTGTAAGCGATCTTAGTTCCGTGCGAGGGATACAAATGCTGAAGCGTGCGCTACTGGTTTCGGCCTTGTTTGGTCAACTCGTCTGCACTGCAGCCTTCGGGCAAAATGGCTGTTCGACGACTGGCCAATCTAAGCTCTATTGCCTGATTCCCACCGCTCTCCATACTCCGCCCGGCGATTTCAACTTCTTTAATACCTCCTTTGCCACGGCGTTGAGTCAATTGCCCCTGGCGACGCCTGCCTCCGGATTCGTGTTCCAATTAGTTAACGGAGTACTTACCGAGTCGGATAAGAGCTTCGGACCCATCATGACGGAGCGCGGCGAGACCATTGGCAGGCACAAGCTATTCGTGGCATTTACCTTCCAGCAATTCTCCTTCGACAATATTGACGGAACGGGTCTGGGCAATGTCCCGATTCTTCTCAGCTTCCACAATTCGAACGAGACAGTCTATACGGCTACGACCAATCATATTAGTGCAACCGTAAACCAATATGCTGGCTTTGCCACCTTCGGTCTTACCAATCGAGTCGATGTCTCTATAGCCGTACCCATCGAGAGAGTCTCGCTTGGCATGGCTTCGAGCGGAACCGAATACGCCGTCGGAGGCGCGCAGGCCTCATTTCAGGAGTATATTCCCGGCATCGCCAGCGGCTTCGGGGACGTAGTGCTCGCTGCCAAGGGAACGGCCTGGTACAGTAAAGACGAACGCACGGCATTAGCCTTCGGAGCGGAACTCAGGTTGCCTAGCGGGGATGCCCTTAATTTTCTTGGCTCAGGCGCAGTAGGAATCAAGCCCTACGTGGCGCTGTCCCGCGCCGGCAGGATATCGCCGCATGCCAACCTGGGGTATCAGTGGAACAGCGATTCGGTTCTGGCTCAAAACCCTAATGGCCAGGAAGAACAATTACCTACATCGTTCTTCTACTATTTCGGAGCGGATCTAAATGCCGCGAAACGTTTGACTCTGGTTGCCGACTTTCTGGGGCAAGAGGTTTTTAACGCTCCACGAATTTCGGCGCCGACTGTCGTCAACATTCAGAGTCTCGGACGTAGCTTCCCGAGCGTTGAGCCTTACACCGGATCGTACGCTGACGAGAATATGGCACTGGGCTTCAAGCTGAATCCTGGCGGCCACTTTCTGCTTACCGGTAATGTCTTACTCAGGCTTAACCATGGAGGACTACGCAGCGATGTTGTTCCCCTGGTTGGAGTGTCCTATACTCGTTAGGCTTAGGAAAACCTGGCATGCCGATTTCTGCTGCTCCGCTTCGAGGGCCTTGCCTTTATGCCAGCGCAGTTAGCTTGGCAGATCCTTCAGGTCTTTCAGGTCAGCGAGTGGGCTGGCCGTCGAAAAGATACGCTTCACTTCGGTGAAAATACCCGCGCTGGTTCCCTGGGGTCTCTTAGGCAGGCCTTCGATCTCCCAAGGCGATTTTTCGATCAAATCCACCGAAGACTTATAGATCTCCTCAAAGCCGTGCTTTTGCAGGTTCTCGATGTAGTCCATCCAGCCGGGTCTGCCAAAGGAGTCTATCGGGATCAAGTCGCTCAACGTCGCACTTACAAGGAAATAGCATCCCATAAGAGGATAGGTTCGGAACAGGCGGATATCCAGTTCACCGGCGGTGAGCGCCCGATTGATCGACTTGGTTGCTTTCCATTCGTTCGCCAACAAGTAGATCTGGTGAGAGAACTCGGCCAGCGCGTTGGCCGCGCCAACCACCGGACCACTGATCGCGCCGCCATCCACAAACGCCATGCCGGTTTTCAAAGCAAATGATGTAGTGGCACGGGTTGCGCTGATAGCTTCCCTCTTGGTTTCGTCTTCCAGGCAACTCTTCAAAGCGCCGAACGCAGCGGTGGGAACAGCTGTGTCGATAGTATTGCTGCGTTCCGAGATATTGTACTCCCGATAAAGGTCCGACCCCACTTTGGCCCACCCGGTGAACAAGTCATACCCGTCCTTGATGTGGCCGACCACGGGAGGAATGCTGACCGCGCATTGCCCAAGGAGGGTCATAATGAGGCCGCTAAGGCTGCCCAGCGCATCCAGCGAGTCGACACTAAACATCGACTTCACCATGTCTTCCATCTTCCGGCGCACTACCTCAGATGCAGGAGGTCCAGAAGTTTTGGGTAAACTGACTTTCCCCTTGGACTTCAGGTAGGCAGCGCCATGTTCCGACGTCTCCTTTATCTTCTGCGTCGTGGCCTTTAACTGATCTTTTAGCTTGGCCGCTTTAAAGGTTACTGCCTTATCCTGGAAAATATTTGCGATGGCTTTCTTCCGCTCCTTCGCAACCACCGAGAGAGCCACCAGCTCCGGAATCGTGAAGTGCGTGATTTGATAGGTTCGGTAGTCCGCAACCTTATTTAGTTCAGTGTTGAGTCGGCTGACAGCGCCCGTCCGGTTTCGCGCACTCTTGTCCCAGGCGATTCCCTTGTAGCGCTTCCAGTCTTCCAAAGCGTTTTTTTATTCGCCAGAGATCTTTTTCATTCTTGGTTTTTTCATATTGCTGGATGGCTTCATCGACAGCTTTCAGTTTCGGACTCCGCGGGCTGAGAATGTTTGCACCGGTATCTTGTATCCACTGCCGATAAGTCGGAATGCTCATGGCGATCTCCTGAAAACGGTTATCAACCTCCGGGTTCCCGCGGACCCTCCGGACGCCCAAAGCGCCCACCCGCAAATCGTTGGCGACCACAGAACGGCTCCGAGGGTGAACACAGAGCCGCGTCACGCGCCACTTTCTTTGCCTTCGGACCTCCGCCTCACTGGTTGGCGAAACGGTCCTAGACTAGGGCAGCAACTATTTTTGTTGGGTGCGCTTTTCATGCTAACTTTGCAGTCCAGCAGCCAGTCGCGCTGAGCCTTCCGTACGGTTCTCTTAGTCAGGAACCGCGTCGTCTTGCGGGTTAGAGGGCTGCCAAAAGGTCCGGCTTTGCACGCGATTCTAAGCTGACAGAGGCCGCCCAGACCGGTTTTGCGCCCACTGTGTGGCGGCAGTACCCTATTCCCATGGCCCAGAACCTACCTGCGAAGATTGGCAAGTACGAGGTGCTCGAAGTCCTCGGCGAAGGAGGTATGGGAAAAGTCTACAAAGGGGTCGATCCGGTGATCGGCCGGTTGGTAGCGATCAAAGTCATTGTTGCCGCCTACATCGATAATCCCGAACTGCTGAAGCGCTTTTACCGCGAAGCCAAGGCAGTCGGCAATCTGCAACATCCCAACATTGTCACCGTCTACGACCTGGGGGAGGAGAACAAGAATCCCTACCTGGTGATGCAGTATCTCGACGGGGAGCCGCTGAACAAGCTGATCGCAGCGCGGCGGGAACTGCCCTTACTGCAAAAGCTGCGGATCGTGGCCCAGGTGTGCGACGCGCTGGCCTACGCCCACCAGCGCGACATCGTGCACCGGGACGTGAAGCCGGCCAACGTGATCCTGCTGAAAGACGGACAGGTGAAGCTGCTGGACTTCGGTATCGCCCGGCTGGGGACCAGCGGGAACAGCCTGACGGAAACCAAGAAAGGGCAGGTAATGGGCACGATGAGCTACATTGCGCCCGAGATCCTGAACGAAGAAATCGCCGATGGGCGTTCGGACGTTTACTCCACCGGGGTGATGCTGTACGAGTTGCTGACCTATCGGCTGCCGTTTGAGTCGACTGAGCTGGGCTCGCTGATTGCCAAGAAGATGCAGGGCGGGCCGCCGCCTTCGTTGGGGAAATATCTGGAGAACTATCCACCGGAGCTGGATGAGATTGTGAGCCGGGTGCTGGCCCGAGATCGGGAGGACCGCTACAGCACGGCGCAGGACTTTGCTTTTGATCTGGAACGGCTGATGGAGCGGCTGAAGCGCGACCTGGTAAGCCACTATGTGGAGCGGGCGCGAGCGTGTATATCCAGTGCGGAACTGGGCCAGGCGAAAGAGATACTGTCGGAAGTACTGAAGATCGATACCCAGCACACGGCGGCCAAGCAGTTGTTGTACGAGGTGCAGCAATCGCTGCAGCAACAGCAACGCAATGAGCGTATCCGGCAGCAGGAGAAGGACGCCAAGGTGCAGGAGTTCATGGGCGCGGCTCGGCGCGAGATCGCTGCCCGGAAATTTGAGGTGGCACTGGAGTATATCCATCAAGCCGAACAACTTGATCCGCATCGCAATGACATTCCGGCCCTAAAGCAGATGGTGCTGGCGGGTCAGGAGCAGGAAACCCGCAAGCGTCAACTGCAGCAACTCTGCAGTGCCATTCAGCAGGAGCTCGAAGCCAACAACCTGAGGATCGCCCGCGACCTGGCCGACAAGGCGCTGCGCGCCTTCCCTGCGGAGTCAAGTCTCTTACGCATGAAGTCGGCGGTCGAGAGTCAAATCGAAGCGGAAGAGCGTCGCCAGTATATCGAGGATCAAATCCTTTCGGCCTCTAAGTCACTGGAGAACGGTAAGGCTAACCGAGCGCTTTCGATTATGCAGAAAGCGGTTCGTCAGTTTCCTGCCGACACTCGCCTGCGCGATTTTTTTCAGATCGTGCGGCAGGTGGTGCAACAGGATCCTCTAAAGCGCGACCGGTTCGATTTGCCTCCGCGTCCGGATTCGGAGGTGAATGCTGCTGCCGCTACCGTCATGTTTAACCCAGCTACAACTCGTGCCAATTTGGCCCCCGTTGCCGGTCCTCTGGCGTCGCCCGAAGACCTCGACCCAGGCAGCTCACACGCCCCACGATCGCAGGTCCCCTCGGGTTCTTCCGGGAGTTCATCTGCAACGGTGTTGTTCGAAGGGTTTGCCGCTGAACCCGCAGCGGCTGCCGATCAGGTGCTTCCGGAACCTCCGCCGCGGGATATACGGTCAGCTCCCACTCCTGCGATTGGAGTTTCGCCAAAAAGCGGGGCAGGAAGACCGGGATCGAAGTCCCAACCTCCGGCGAGCACGAATCTGCCGGTAGAGGAAGTGACGAAGCGGTTGACAACCTACTTGGGGCCGATTGCCAAGATCCTGGTTCCCAGGCTGGCGGCGAAATCCAAAGATGCGGATCAGTTGTATGCGCTGGCCGCGGAACGGATTCCTTCAGAAGTCGACCGGCGCAACTTTCTCCTGTCACGAAAAAAGTAGCGAGCTAGCCGGCGCTGTCCTCCTTAAGCATGTCCATTGCCGTCTTGAGGCTGGCTTGCATGCGGTTGAACGAAGCCGTGACCTCGGCGATTTCGTCTTTGCCTTTAACCGGCAGGGGTGGAAGATCAATCTCTCCATTGCTGATGCGATCGGCGGTTCGGGAGACATCGGACAGCGGCCGAATGACAATGAAGTACATTCCCAGATCGATGAGGATGATGGTCGACAGGAAGATAATAGAGAGGTTGACGACCAGCTCACGGGCTCCCCGGCTGGCCAACTGCAACGGGACCGACATGGGCACGGCCACGATCCGGGCGCCCACGATTTCGTTCTCCTGCCATCCAAAGCCGTTCTGCGTGCCGTAGCGTCCTACCATCGCGGCGGGCGCGATCTTCGGGCTGCTATGACAGCTAAGGCAGTCGGATTGGACGACGATGGGGCGTGCGATGTACAGCACTTCTCCGGTGGCGCTATTGCGCTCCCCGATGCTGGATTGTATCTGCGGATGATTGCGGAAGTAGGCGATGATGTCCGACTCCCAGTCATTGGCACGGTCGGCCAGATTTGTGGGGTTGAGCGCGGCCTCGTGATAAGTGTAGTCGGGAAATTGTTTGCGAAGCCGGTTAAAAATTGAGGTTGCAGCGTAGAAGGGAATGGTCTGCGGAAGAAATGTGGACTTGTGCTCAGGAGTTCGCTCCAGGATGGGGCTCAGCTCTTGATCGGTGTAGTCGCGGCTGGCCTCGGCAGAGGCAGACATGAGTTCGGCCTGTTGCAGCACCTGTTTCTTGGCTTCCTGCATAAGGAAGTCGTGAGAATTCCAGGCGATCAATGACATGCCTACACCGAACACAAGGATGAGCAGAAGGTTGAATTTTGCCAGCAGCTTCACGCCGAATGACTCCTCCCCCAGCAGTGGTCAAATTGTCTTGCGCACTTCTCCCTGAAAATCCTGGTGTCGCCAGTTCGTTCTTGTGCGTTAGGCAGGAATGCCTTTCACTGCAAACAATATAGCCCAAAGGTGAAATCCTCAACTGCCGGGCTGGGCGACATCATCAATCCCACCTCGGGCCCGCGAAATCGAGATGAAGACCAGCTGACCTGTTCCTCGGAATCCGCACACAACCGACTGTGATTTCGGATTCAGAAAAGGGCGAAGCTTATTTCGCGAGGCAAACACAGCGAAGCGGAGATGATTGCCGCGCTCAAGCAAGGTGGAAGATGTGGCGCGAGAGGTGGGTGGCAAACACACCCTCTATGGGTGGACGGCAAAGTACGACGGCCTGGAAGTAAGCGAAGCCCAGAGGTTGCGTCAGTTGGAAAATTAGAACGGACTGCTGAAGAAGCTAGCAACGAACCTGAGCTTGGACCGCGAGATGTTGAAACCGGCGATTGCAAAAAAGGCCTGAACTCGTAGACCGAAGGACGGAGACCGCCTGTCAAGCGAAACAAAATAAAAAGTTCTGGCGGAGAGGGGGGGATTCGAACCCCCGATACAGCTTTTGACCGTATAACGGTTTAGCAAACCGCCGCCTTCAGCCACTCGGCCACCTCTCCGGTTAGGGCGGGCACGCAAATGCGCGGCTCTTGCGAGCAGATTGATTATAGCAGCCTAGAGCAGTTACACCAGTTTTGGGTAGTGTCCTAAAAGTGCCTTTAGGACACTACCCAGTTTTGAGCAGGACTCGGTGGGTGATGCCGTTCGAGATTGTCGGTCGTCGGCTTTTCGCTACTGCCCTTAGACTAGTCCATGGATCACGCGGGATTTTGGAGCAATCGTGAGTACCGGAACGCGAGCCAAAGTCGCCACCCGCGAAGGCCGACAGAGCCAACGAAGCTCTAGTTAGACTGGTTGAAACCATGCTGGCAGCGCGGTGTGTAGAAAAGAAACCCGTCAGCCCGAAGTTCTTGGGGATTCATCCATTCTCATCGCCCCCGAACGTGAGCCGCAATTCTCATCGCCGAAAGTGAGCCGTCGCGCTCACGGTTCGGTCAGAACCGTGTGATACGGATCGAGCACCAACTGCTTCACCTCCGCGGGGGCAGGCAGGGTGAATCGCGTCTCCGCGCCTTCGCCGAAGACCCGCCCTAAATAGATCAGGCGCTCTCCGGCGACTCCGTACACGGGAACGCTGGTTACCAGATCGAAGGGCGCGGAATTCTGATGAAGGATTCCACTGGCAGTGACCCCACCGGCAGCGTCCACAAACTTCACGCCTGAAACTTCCAGCTGGGGAAAAGCGGTGCCGTTTACCCAGCCATCAAAAAACCAATCCAGCGACTTGCGATTTTCGAACCACAGCGATGGCGGCAAGACTTCCTCGACGGCCTGTTCGAAGTCAGTATTGGTAATTTCCTTCGCCTGGTATCGATCGACTAGGTTGCGCAACAAGGCGAGAAAGACGGTATCGTCCCCTTTGGGATTCGAGGGCGTGCGTGAGGCGTCGCGCAGCATCCAGCGCAGCATGTGAATCAGCCAGGTACCGCGGCCATAGGTGATGATCTCGTAACCATCCGGGAAGTGCGAGGATGACAGGCGTACCCCCAACGTAACCGGGCCAGCTTCTTCTATGCGGCGGCCATCTTTCGATTTGCTCGCCAGGATCTGACGATAGTTGTCCAAGGTGAGCTGAACGTCAGCCGGGCGCGAGCGTTCCAGCAACAGCAGCGAGCAATAGTTCGCCAGCGCTTCCAGCAGCCATTGTTCGTGATAGCTGGCCCACGAAACCCTATCTCCGTACCACTGGTGCGCCAGCTCGTGCGGCATCATGACTTCGCTATAGATGATGGCGTCGGCGGGCGACAAGTTCATCGCCTGCAACTGCTCCGGTTGCAGATAGGCATAACTGGAAAGGAAGATTAGTCCCGGCCATCCCTGGCTCTCCGGACTGGGATTTTCGGTGAGCGAAAGCGTGCTGAAGGCGTAGGGGCCCAGCATCTGCGCCAGGGCGTTCAGCGTTTCGGCGGCGCGATCGGCGAGCGATTGCCCGATGCTGACTGGATTTTGCAGCGGTGGAGGCATGGGCACGGGCTCCACCGTGCCGGGAGCGTGGGGTGACAGCAATTGCGGCGAAGTATTCGCGGCACTAGGGGTCGAGCGTTGCGATTCAGTGCCGCGGGCGGCGTAGGCATCGACCTCAATATCGTTCGCTTGTGCCGTGCTGCGCACGTATTCGCCGAGATTGAATCCCGCGATGGGGATGGGCCGTTCGCTGACCCAGTGCCCGAGGAAGTTTCCCCCTTCCCGTTCCAGCGAGACGCGCTTGCCGGTGGCGATGAGCGACCAGGCCTGAGGAAAGCGGAAGGTGAGATCGTAGTTGGCCATCGAGATGCCACGGTTGGGATACCAGGTGCCGCGCGCTCCCACGTAAAGCAGGCCGCCACCGGCGTCGGAGAGCACCGAGCCGGCGTAGGTGAAGCGCAGCTGGAAACGTTGCCCGGGCGGCAATGGAGCTGAAAAAACGACTGCAATGGTGTCGTTACCGCGGCGCGAAAGTTCGCTGCCCTCGATGGCCTGATTCTGGATAAACTCCAGCGGCTTACCCTCGTACTCTACCTGCTTGACTTGCAAGTACCGCGAGAGTTCGAACAGCACGACCCGCGTGCCGCCTTGTTTTATATCTCCGTCCAGGGTTGCCACTGCCGACAAAGTTCGAGCCGGATCGATATCCACGGCGATGGTGTACTTGTCGATGGAGAGCACGCGCGGCGTCCACAAAGAGCCGCTTGGTCCCCCGAAGCGGGTGTCGGAGAGTGCGGTTTTGCGCAGCGAGCGCATGGGGAAGCTCATCCAGAGGTCGTAATAGATCTGGTCCTCATGCGACGAGGCGTTGCCCACGACGACCTGCTCCGGGCTGCGGGTGTCAAAAAAAATATCGAAGACGCCGTAGTGGTCGCCGCCCAGGCGGGCATGCAACAGACGATCGGGCACGGGCGGAGGCTCTCCGGGTGCGCTGACCGGAGGTGCGCTGGTAAACGACATACAAAGGCGCATGGCATCGATCGAGGCCAGGGTTCGCGCCGTCCCGTCGTTACGAGCGACAAAACCGGCAGCATCCTCGGGAGGACGCAGGAAAGGTCCCAACTCCTTGGCCGTGTCGTCGTTGAAACGCAGATACGCCGAAGAAAACTTTTCTTCCAAAACGCCGGCATTGATAAACAAGCCCAGGGAGGCGCGTTCCATTCTGTCTGGAGGGCGAATCAGCACTTCGCCTTCGCCCTCGAAGTAGGCGCCGGTCACGCGTCCATCGACGGCCTGGGTGAAGCCGATGACGCCGTCGTTGAGCCAGATGTGTACATCTTCGCGCTCGATGACGGCTTCCCGGATCTTGAACACCTTTTGCGGATCGAGTCCAACGCTGCGCAAAGCGTCGTACAGCGGCAGCACAGGCCCCGAGGTCAGCGGAATGGCCGGTTGCTGAGCGGTCGCACAGAGGGAGCCGAGGGCAAGGAACGCGCACACAAACAGACGTGCCGCCGGGATGGGGCGAATTGGCATGAAGCTGTTTCAAGGATGCTACCGAAGGTAGGGATTTGTCATCTCACCTGGGACGGAAATCTGAAACGTGAGTTTCGGCAGCACCTTGACGCCCGGGCCGATCCGGGCGATCAGCGATCTCCGCGCAGCCTTGGGAAATGGTCGCCAGACTAAAGTTACCCGGCCACAGAACTCGAGCCGGTATTTTCGGCGACCACCAGCTTTTCTTCCAGTTGGGCTACGTGCTCCATCAAGTAATGGTCGTAGCCCTTGAAGTTTCGCAGGCGATAGAGAAACTCTCCCAGCAGCAGCAGCCGGCAGCAGACAACCACGATGAAAACCAGCGCCAGGGATATGTCGAGGTTGGCGTGAAACTGGCTATAGGCGTTGGCATCGCCGCGAACCGCCGTACGCATCGACACCACTTCCAGAAAGATTCCTCCCAGGAAGAGCCCCATCAGAATCAGCACAAAGACGAAAATCCTGCTGATGTAAACCAGCGTGGCAAAAGAGTTGTTATGACATTCGCATAGATTAAACAGCTTCGAGTTCACCGAAAGCAGGCGTGCTTTCAGGATCCAGGTACTAAGCCGCTGCGGCGGCAGGGACAGAAAGTGCCGCAAGGTGTCGGCGTAGAGCGCGACCAGGCCGCTGAAGAGGACCAACAAGATCTCCAGCAGTAGTGCGTGGTCATGCAGCCAGTAGGCAAGGGCACTGAGCATTCTAGGCGCAAATATAACACGGAAGAGTCCGGGCATGGGGCGTCCGCGGGTAGGCCTCCGACCGTCCGATAAACGGGGGGTTACAGAATTGTGTCTACTTATCGATAAGCGGGAGTGAGTTGGACGACCCCGCTCGAACCATCGTTGCGGAGCGCTTTTGCGGAAGGAAACCGGGATCAGGCTGGCTTGGATCGCCTGCGGCACTTAGCCCGCAGTCACCGCCTGTCGTGAGGACAGAAATCGGGCTACAGCGGCTTGCAAGCGTACCAGCTCCGCTTCCAGTTCTGAGGCCGCATCGGCCAAGGTCTGGCTGGTGCCGTCCCGGGCCAACGATTCCACGGCCAAGGCCGCGCGGTAGGCCCGGACGCCTCCAATCGTGGCCAGCGAACTCTTCAGCTTGTGGACAGCGTCAGCCGCGGCCGGGGTGTCGCCACGGGCGATTTTCTGGCGTATCTCACATTGCGATTCCGGGCAATCCTGCATAAATAGTTGGCACAGGTCGGCCAACAGCGGCTCGTCTCCCCCGCTATGCTGCAGACCTTCGTCCATATCGAATACCGGCAAGGCAGAGTCAGTGCTCTTCTCCGAGACGGCCAGAAAGCGGTTCTCGGTCCGGGCACTGTATTGATACATGATGTGCAGCAGCTCCTGCTTCTGTACCGGCTTGGCCACATAAGCGTCCATTCCGGCTTGCAGGCAGCGTTCCCGATCGCCCTTCATGGCATGAGCCGTCAAGGCAATGACGGGCATATGCCGGCCGGTTTCAGCCTCCCGGCTGCGAATGCAGCGCGTCGCCTCTAAACCATCCAGGTTGGGCATCTGCACGTCCATCAGAATGATGTCGAACTCCTGCTTCCCGCTGAGGGCGACGGCGTCTGCACCATCTTCGACGATAGTGACGGTGTGGCCTTCTTTCTCTAACAACCGGACCAGCAGGCGCTGGTTGACCCGATTGTCCTCGGCAGCCAGAATCCGCAGCCGGTCTTGTGGCTTGGTCTCGGCCAGCATCGGCTCCGGTTCAGGAGCCGGGAACGCATCTTTGTCTTGAAGCACGTGTACGATCACATTGAGCAACTCGCTTCTCCGGATCGGCTTGATGACGTAGGCCGACACTCCTAACTGGCGGCAGCGATTGATATCGCCGGCGCGCAGCCCCGTGCTCAGCATCAATACCGTCGCTCCCGCCAATTTGGGATTGCGCCGGATACACTCCGCCAGCTCAAATCCATCCATGCCCGGCATGTTGCCGTCGATCAGCACCAGGCGATAGGAAGCGTCGGCGCCCGCTGCCGCTTCCATGGCAGACAGGCCGCGCAAGGCGCTCTCCGCCGCATCTGGTCTCATCCCCCACTGGCTCAGCATCCCGCTCAAGATCTTGCGCTGGGTCAGATTGTCATCCACGATCAGCGCGGACAGGCCGCACAAGAATTCCGGCACCAGCAGCCTGTCGGGCGATCCGCCGGGAAGAGGCACCAGCACATGAAATTCACTGCCTTGATCGGGCTCGCTGCGCACCCAGATCTCGCCTCCCATCAACCGCACCAGGCGAGCGGTGATGGCCAGCCCCAATCCGGTGCCGCCGTAGCGGCGGCTATGCGAGGAATCGGTCTGGGAGAAGGCTTCAAACACCGTACCCTGCTTGTCGAGCGGAATACCGATGCCGGTGTCGCGCACCAACAAGTGAATCATGTCGGGGCCCCGCTCCGGAGCCGCCTCCAGGGTGACCACCACCTCTCCGCGGTCGGTAAACTTGATGGCGTTCGCCACCAGGTTCACCAGGATTTGCCGCAGCCGGTGAGCATCGCCGACCAGCACATCCGGCACCGAAGGCCGAATGTCGTACACCAGTTCCAGGCCTTTCTGATGAGCCCGGATGGCAATGCCTTTCAGGGTTGAGCCGACCACCTCGTGGATGTTGAACGCGAAGGAGTCCAGTTCGAGCCGTCCCACCTCGATCTTGGAGAAGTCCAGAATGTCATTGATGATCGAAAGCAGGGACTCTGCCGACAACTTCACGGTGGAAAGATATTCCCGTTGTTCCGGCGTCAGGTTGGTTTCCAGCGCCAGTTCGGTCATGCCGATTACCCCATTCATGGGTGTGCGGATTTCATGACTCATGTTGGCCAGGAATTCGCTCTTGGTGCGATTGGCGATTTCCGCTTCTTCTTTCGCCTTGAACAGTTGATCGTTGCTTTCCTGGTGTCGCCGTAGTTCGTCTTCCAGGTTGGCATTGCTTTGCTGCAGAGCTTCTTCCCGCCGCCGGATTTCGGCCAACATGCTGTTGAAGCAACCGCCCAGTTGCGCGATTTCGGCGGTGCCCGAGATGCAGACTCGCGCGCTGAAATTTTGGTCGCGGGTTACCCCCTGCATAGCCTGCGCTAATTCGGAAAGAGGGGCCGAAACCCTACGCTGCAGCAGCGCCACCGAAACCCAGCCCACGGCCAGCGACAGCCCCAACAGGGCGCCCGCCGTTTCCAGCAAGCGTTTGCGCCTTTGCCGTAGATTCTCGTCGCCCATGACGAAGTAAAGCGTACCCACGACCTGGCTCTGATGAAAAACCGAGTGCATGCCGGCTGAATATGCGGAAAGCGCAAGCTGCTTCCGGGACAGCATAAATTGCACTTGCGACAGCGTGGCCGGACATACGACGGTAGACTGGTCCTGCTCATAGTGCGCGAACAAAGGGCCGGAGAGTTGATAGAGACAGGCGGCCACAATGGACGGCTCCGTGTGCAAGGCGCGCAGCCCCTCGTTCGCTGCCGGACGGTCAAGCAATATCAAAGCGGCGGTCGAGTTGTGGCCGACGATGTCCGCGAGAGTCGCGAGATGGTTTTGGAGTTCGCTGTGGGAACGAACGTTGTCGTACAGCAGAAACGCGGAGGTTAAGGTGCAAAGCGCCAGACTGCTGGCCGCCAGCACCACCCAGGTCATCTTCTTAGCAAAGCTGTGGCTACCCCAGATGAGCATGTAGGCTGCTCATCCTGAAGCCGAAACCCATCATCCGGGCAAGGCTGGCGCAGGCGAAACTCAGGCGCCAAGCCAAGAATCTGCCGCCCGACGGATCGCCGACGGTCCAGGACGAAACCCTCCCGGGTTGTACATCGGCGGGGACAGCCGAAGACTTGACCCCCGCCCGCAGAATAAGCAGGCAGCGGCAGACGATTCAGGAATTCTCATCCGTCCCGCCGTCAGTTGCGGTAGTTCCTCGTCCGCCTACGCCTGGCAGGTACGGAGGGTCACGTCACAACGTCAACTGGGTCTTGCTGTCGGCTCGCGAAACCTGTACGCCGGCTTCCAGTGTGCGCATCGGCTGGCGCGGCAGCTGCGCGGCCAGGGCGTTGTGAAAGAAGACGGCTACGCCACGAACCACCGTTTCATCGTACGGATCGGCACGACAAATGGAAGCGATTCCTGGCTGAGGCCTCACCTCCTCGCTGGCACCAGCAAACAGAATGATCGGGGTGTGTGGCGCCACCAGCTTCAATGCGGCGCTCACCCGCCCGCTGTCCTGGAGCGAGTCGTGGCGAATCATAATTGCGTCCACCGAGACGTGCGACAAAAATATTCTCGCGACTTCGGGGTTGTGTTGGATCAGCAGCTGAAAACCAGCGGCGAGCAATGCTGAAGTAAGAGGAGAGTGAAGTTCTGTCCGGTCGCACAGGAGCAGGAGGGTCAACCTGGCACTCATTACACCAACCTTTCAAGGCCAGATTGGGTTTTTGTTCTTACCTACATCCTACCAGCTAACGAACCAGTGAAGGGCTAACATGGAGGGGCGCCTCTCGCGATATTCTAAGCTTGCAGCCGTCTACGTCAAGGGAGAAATGCAGTTCGGCCGACGCACGGTGAGTTTTCACACGATGGCAACACTGGCGCCTCACGAATGGCAAGTCATGTGCAATTTTCATAGCTGGTTTTTGTAATTTCGTTCCCGTTTGCGCCACCATGCAAGAGAACCAAAGGCTCATGACTGTTTCGGGATGCGCGGTCCAAGTTCTTGGCCCGCCGGACAGCTGAGGCCCACGGCTCCCGAAGGCGGTACAATATCTACATCGATGGCCACCGCTGCTGAACTGATCCAGATTGATGTTGGCCCGCGCCAACCAGTCTCGAAACCGGACTGGCTGAAGGCGCGCGCGCCTATGGGAGAGAACTATCACAACCTGAAGACGCTGGCACGGAGCCTGGACTTACACACGGTTTGCGAGTCGGCGCACTGCCCCAACATCGGCGAGTGCTGGAACCATCGTACCGCGACCTTCATGCTGCTGGGCAACCTGTGCACGCGGCGCTGCGGATTCTGCGCCGTGCCCAAAGGGCGTCCACTGCCTATCGATTTCGAAGAGCCGCGGCGGGTCGCCGAGGCGGTCGAGAAATTGGCGCTTAAGTTTGCGGTGGTCACCAGTGTCAATCGTGATGATGACAACGTCGGCGGCGCTCGCGTCTTTGCCGACACCATCACAGAAATTCGGCTGCGCGTTCCCGACTGCCGGGTCGAAGTGTTGATCCCCGACTTCCAGGGTCTGGAAGAGCCGCTGCGCATCGTGATGGATGCCAAGCCAGATATCCTGAATCACAACACCGAAACCGTGCCGCGACTTTATCGCGTGGCCCGGTCGGGCGCGCGCTATGAGCGTACGCTGCGGTTGCTGGAGCGAGCCAAGGAGATGAATCCGGCAATCCCGACCAAGACTGGTGTGATGGTTGGCCTGGGCGAAAGCACCGACGAATTGCTGGAAGTGTTTCGCGATCTTGCGGCGCGCAACGTCGATATCCTCACCATTGGCCAATATTTGCGGCCCTCGAAAGACCACCTGCCGGTAGCGCGGCTCTACCCGCCGGAAGAATTCCGCTTCCTGAAAGAAGAGTCGCTGAAGATGGGCTTTCGCCACGTAGAATCCGGTCCACTGGTGCGCTCCAGCTATCACGCCCATGAGCAGGCGGATGCGGGTACCCGAATCACCTAGCAAGCCCCAGCCTGGGCAGCAGTAGGACGATGGGCGACTTGGTGTACATTTACGTGCCAGTTGTACAACCTGTATAATGTAGCACTATGAGCAATATCGGGTACGCTGCAGTTAACGCCAAAGGACAGGTTGTCATCCCTGCCGAAATCCGCGATCGTTTCGACATCAAGCAGGGCACGCGAATCGCCTTTGTTGAAGAACAAGGGCGCCTGTTTCTACAACCGGTCACAAACGCTTTCATTGAGAATATGCGCGGGAGCTTGGCCAAGCGAGGCATGCCGGCAAAGCTGGAACGCGACCCCGACCGGGAGTTTGCATGAGGGGCCATGTGCTGGATGCCAATGCTCTTTACCGTTTCTTAATGAACCAGCCTGGCGCGGACATCGTCGAGGACTTGTTTAAACGTGCCCGCGATTCCAAGACCGCGCTATTGATCTCCGTGATCAATTGGGGAGAGGTTTATTACAACATCGCCAGAAAGCGAGGCTTCGAGGAAGCCCGTGGATTTATGGCGGAAGTTAGACTGTTGCCGTTGAACATAATCAACGCAGATGAGCCGATCACCGAAACAGCGGCCCAATTGAAGGCGGGATATGGACTGCCCTATGCAGACTGTTTCGCCGCAGCCATCACGGGGAAGGCCAATGTGTTGATTACTGCAGATGTAAAGGATTTCAAGAAGATTTCGTGGTTGCAACTACTGCCTCTGCCGCAACACAAGCCCTAAGAGCGCTCCGACCATTTGGGTTTGCCCTCGCCCCTAATCGGTGGTAACAAACCCCTTCATCCGGCGCAACAGCGACTCGGGCGCTTGCACTTCCAGTTCCACATAGCCGTCGCGGTACTCGCGCGAGACGATGACCGACTTGGCATCGAGCGCGGCCAGGGCTTTGCCTTCCGATTGCGGTACCCGCAACTGTACTGTCCGGATCGGATCCTCCGCGATTTTCGCATCGATCAGCTGCAGCAATTGATCGAGGCCGGTCCCGTTCGTGGCTGAGACATGCATCACGCTGTCGCTGTCGCGCAGGCTTTCGCGTTTCTTCTCCGGCAGCAAATCCACTTTGTTCATGACATAAATCCGCGGCTTGTCCTGCGACTCCAGTTCGTGCAGGACCTCTTCCACCTGCGCTTGCTGCTCGGCTGCGGTGGGACTGGTCACGTCCGAAACGTGCAGCAAGAGCGAGGCCCGCTGCACCTCTTCCAGGGTAGCGCGAAACGCCGAGACCAGGGTGTGCGGCAGATTGCGAATAAATCCCACAGTGTCAGACAGTAAAACCTGCCGCTTGGACGGCAGGACCACGTGCCGCAATGTGGGATCGAGGGTGGCAAACATGTGGGCGCTCTCCAGTACACCGGCCTTGGTCAGGGCATTGAAGAGGGTCGATTTGCCGGCGTTGGTGTAGCCGACCAGGGCGATTGTGGCTATGGGTACGGATTCGCGTCGCTGGCGCTGCTGGCCGCGAATGCGGCGTACATTCTCCAGCTGCTCCTTCACCTGGCGGATGCGGCGATAGATCTTCCGGCGGTCGGTCTCCAGCTGGGTTTCACCGGGGCCGCGGGTGCCGATGCCGCCGCCGAGCTGCGACATTTGAATGCCGCGCCCGGCCAACCGCGGCAGCAGGTATTGCAGCTGCGCCAACTCGACCTGCATTTGTCCTTCGCGGGTGCGGGCGTGGCGGGCGAAGATGTCGAGGATGAGCTGGGTTCGATCCAACACCCGCACATCCAGCTCGCGTTCCAGGTTGCGCTGCTGCGATGGGGTGAGCTCGTGGTCGAAGATAACCAGGTCGGGTGAGGTGGAAGCCACGGCACCTTTGAGCTCCTCCAGTTTGCCGCTACCGATGAGGGTAGCGGGATCAGGCTTCTGGCGGCGTTGCAGGAGTTCGCCTGCAACCGTGGCGCCGGCGCTGGCGGTAAGCTCGCGCAGTTCGGCCATCGATTCTTCGGCAGAGAACTCGCGGTGCTCGTGATCTGCAGGCAGGCTAGCGGCAGCGGCGACATTGCGCGCCACGCGAGCGGCTGGAGGAATTTTTCCAGCCGACTTGACTCGTGAGCCGGAAGACGAGGAATCCCCGGCTCTCGAGGAATCAACCTGCGAGGATGAGGACTTTTTCCGATCGTCCGGGGAGCGAAAGAGGAACTCGACTCCCACCAGAAACGCGCGTTCCGGCTCGCTCCGTCCGGTTTGCCGGCTGCGTCCAGCCTGGCGGGAGTTCATTCCATCCGTGCGCGGAATAGGCTAACCCTCGGATGTCGTGCTGGTGCTGCTAACCGCGCTCGGAACCGCCGCTTCCACTCCTGCCCGCGGTTCGAAGTGACGCTCCAGATGTGGAGCGCGCGCCATGACAACTGTGGATATGGCGTGTTTGAAGATCAACTGCTCCTGATTATTCGTCTCCAGTACCACCGAGTACTTATCGAACGATCGTATCCTGCCCGTCAGTTTAACCCCGCTCAGCAGGTAGATCGTTATCACAGACTTGTCTTTGCGGGCTGTATTCAAGAATGAATCTTGGATGTTCTGTGCTGGTTTGCTGTCCATGGGTCCCTCTCAGGCAATCTGCAAACAAAAACAGCGCAGCCCCAGAGCTCGCGGCCCCTCACGATCCCGGGTCTGTAGACATGGCCGTCCACATCCGACTGGTTAAGGTAGACAACCCTAAAAAAGATTGTAAGCCAATTAACGATAAGACGCCGGAAGCTCGATTTCAACAAAAACAAGCACACAGCAGCGTGATGTAGAATTCGCCCACCCGTTGGAAGGCGGGACCGGTGCCTTGAGACTCGGCTTCCGGATTTGGGAGACCAAAATGACTGCTGCTCTGCCGGCATTGCTTGCCACGCCGCAAATCGATTTACCCGGAGGCGAGGCGGCTGTCCTGATCGTCCTCCGCTGGATCCATCTGGTGGCCGGGATCACCTGGGTAGGACTGCTCTATTTCTTCAACCTGGTCAACGTGCCTTTCCTGCAGGAGTTAGACGCCAAACAGCGAAGCGTCGTGGTCCCCAAACTCATGCCGCGGGCGCTGTGGTGGTTCCGTTGGAGCGCGGTGGTGACCGTACTGGCGGGCGTGGCCTACTGGAATCACATCGTGGCTTCCGACGCCCGCAATGCCATCGCCGGTGGGCAGGTCGCCTCGGTTGGTGGCATGGTGGGTAGCTTCTTTGTAATCTGGACCTTAGCGTTTGTTATCGAGATGGGAGTGCTCATGTCTCCAGCGGAGGTCCTGCGAAAGGGGCCGGTGCTGGGCATCATCGTCGCGGTAGCGGTGATTGCGGCTGCGTATGTCTTTCTCAGCCTCAATCAGCACGGCTGGGAAAGCAATCGCGCCCTGTCGATCGGCATTGGCGGCGGCCTGGGCTGGTTCATGTTGCTGAACGTGTGGGGTGTCATCTGGCGGATGCAGAAGAAGATGATTCGCTGGACCGAAGAGAATGCCAGCAAGGGTACGGCCCTGTCGCCCGAGGCAGCCAAGATCGCCCGGCTGTCGCTACTGTGCTCGCGCGTGAATTTCTGGCTGTCGTTTCCCATGCTGTTCTTCATGGGCGCCGCCAGTCACTACGTCATGTTTGCCGGGCGATAAGACGACGGCTACTGGTTCATTGGATTGGAGGAGTTCGGGTAGGCCGGCGTCCGGTGTGCTATTGGTTAAGCCTCCGGTGCGTCTTGTGGCCGGCGATGGACGCGGCGCTGAAGCGCCGCACTCCCCGTTTTCGCCAGATACACTAATCCTGAAATCCAATCTAGAATCGATATTTCCTATGCTATTTGACGCAGCTGAAAATTCCGCCAACCCTGCTCCCGCCGCGCAAACCGCGCCCGTTCCCATGCTCGACCTCAAGCGGCAATACCAGAGCATCCAGGACGAAGTGAACGCCGCCGTCGAACGGGTGCTGACGACCCAGCATTTCATCGGCGGGCCCGAGGTTGACGGCTTTGAGCACGAATCGGCGGAATACCTGGGCGTACGCGCCAGCGTGGGCTGCGCCTCCGGAACCGACGCCTTGTGGCTGGCATTGCAGGCGTGCGGAGTGGAAGCCGGCACCAGTGTCATCACGACGGCGTTCAGCTTTTTCGCATCGGTCAGCTCCATTGTGCGCTGCGGCGCGACGCCGGTGCTGGCCGACATCGAACCCGCGACCCTGAATCTCGATCCGGCAAGGGTGGAGAAGGCTTTGCAGCGAGCGCGCGGGCAGGTACGCGGCGTGATGCCGGTCCACTTGTATGGACAGTGCGCCGACATGGACCGTTTCGGCCCGCTAGCCGAGGAGCACCGCGTCGACATTGTGGAAGATGCGGCGCAGGCCTTTGGCGCGGCATGGAAGGGAATCAAGGCCGGGGCGCTGGGCAAGGCCGCAGGTTTCAGCTTCTATCCCACCAAGAACCTGAGCGCGTACGGCGACGGTGGATGTGTCACCACCAACGACGAAGCCTTGGCTGACCACGTGCGCCGGTTGCGAAATCACGGCAGCCGGCGGCGGTATTACCACGAAGAGATTGGCTGGAATAGCCGTCTGGACGCCGTGCAGGCTGCGATTCTCCGGGTGAAGTTAAAGCATGTTGACGACTGGAACCAGCGCCGCCGGATGATTGCCTGCCGCTATCACGGGCTGCTGGGTAGCGCCGGGCTGGTGCAGGCCGACGCACCAACGGTCAGCCGGCAAGCGCCGATTGCGCTCCTATCATCGTCGCCTGATGCTTACCACATCTATCACCAGTTTGTGGTTCGGGCGTGGCGACGCGATGAGTTGCGAAACTTCTTAACCGAGCACGGGATTGGCAGCGAGATTTATTACCCGGTGCCGCTGCATCGGCAAGAGTGTTTCGCCTACCTGGGATATCGAGCCGGCGACCTGCCGGAATCGGAGCGCGCCGCCAAAGAAGTGCTGGCGCTGCCCATTTTCCCTGAGCTGCGCGAGGACGAACAGCAGCATGTGGTGACGGCAATCGCCGAATTCTACAGCCGCTAGCGGGATGCTAAATCCTATTTATGTTTGTGATGGGGGTGTGCCGGCGCCGATTGTGGGTGCTGCGCCCGCCAGGCGGCGATCTGCTTCATCCGGGCCGCCAGCGCGGCATCGTGCTTCGCTTTTTCCGCCGCTTCTTCTTCGGGCGAGAGCACGCGCTTGACGATAGGGCCGTTCAGCTTGTAGGTGACTTCCACGATCTGGCCATCGTCGTTCATCTTGCGAATCGTGAACGTCGGCAAATCGCCCTCCTTGCCGAAATCCTGGTGCCCAACTTTCACCGGCAGATAGCCTTCGAGATTGCGCTCGCGATAGGCAGTCTCATAGCGATGCTTGGCGCGGTTGCGGGTGAAGATACGGATCTGGTTGTAGTCCCACACCAGGCCGTCCTTGGGTTCGTTCAACAGAACCAGGTATTGCGCTTGCGGCTTGTCGTCTTCCAGCACGGTGTTCAGGACGAAGTAACCGACAATACGCTGGCCTTCGGCATATTGCGCAACCTCGACTGGAATATCCAGATCAACCATGCGCAACAGCACCCAGCCCGCATGCCCGGACGATGTTCGCACCAGGTACCAGTCTTCCATGATGGGCTTGGGAGGCGGCGTTTTCTCTTTCGTCGCAGCAGCCGCATTCGCCTTGGGCGCAGCCGCAGGAGCAGCAGGCGGAGTTGCCGTGGGCGGCTGAGCCGCCGTCTGCGTGGAGCCCGGCTTCTGCGAACTGCCGGGCTTCGCATTGGTGGGAGCAGGCTTGGGAGCTGCCGGAGCTTTGGGCGGATTTTTTTCCGCGGTGGCACGCTTCAGGATCTCCACCTTCTCGCCGTCCTTGAGCTGGTAAAGATGTTCCGCTTCACGCGACGGCGTGAGGTGAATGTTGAGTTCGGCGCGCGTGGTGCCATGAGCCTGCACCGGCACGTTGGCGTTGTCCTGGGCCAGCTTCTGGAAGCCGTCGTAAATCTCTTGCGGAACCAGGCTGCGCTCTTCAATCCAGCCTTCCTGCCCGCTGTCGGTGCGCACGCGCAGGAAGCGGCGCTGCTTTTCCAGAACCTCAACCCGATCGCCGTTGTGCACCGTTCCCAGCTTGTTGTACATGGTGGCCACGCGATCGCGCAGGCTGGTTTCGGCGGCCGAGACGTACATGTACTCGTGATGGGATAAGTCGTGGCGCTTGCAGCCAGCGGCCAGCGTGAGCGCCAGCAGGGCCGCAGCCAATAGAACTCGATGGAGATGGGGGTGGAAAGATTTCACCGGGCCACAGAACACTATAAACCAGGGGCTAGAGGCTGGAGGTCAGGAGCCCGTGGAAATACGCGCCGGCGAACCACGGAAGGCACGCGAGCACAAAAGGTTCCCTCCCTGAGGGACGCAGATCGGAATCGATAGCATGCGTCCCGAAAAGAGGAGGTAGCTTCGCCGGAAGCGACGCGCCAGATGCCGGCGATAATCCAGTCCCGCGCTGCGGGACGAAAGACCTTAGCCCAGCCTTTCAAGGCTGGGTAGGCGATTCATTTTGATTCTCGAGTCCCTTCAGGGACGGCACAGCTGCTGGTTACCGACGAACCTTGCGCGTAGACGTTTCCGTCTCCGACGGCGGACGTGCACTGGTCGCGATAGTATCCCTGCTCAACCATCCCAACGAAAAACCCCACCCAAGCAAAGAAGCTGGATGGGGCGCCCGCTCTTGAACTAGTTGCTAATTGCTAGTTGCTGGTTCTTCTACTCTTCCTCTTCCACTTCTTCGCCGCGCTCCGCCTTGGCCGCCGCGATGATCTTCTCCTGCTGCAGCGCGGGCACGAAATCGTAGTGATGCATTTCCATGGAGAAAGTACCGCGGCCCTGGGTCATGGAGGTCAGATCGGTGCCGTAAGTCAGCATCTCGGCCATGGGAACTTCGGCCTTCACGATGGTCTTGCCGCCCTTGTTGTCCATCCCCTGAATGCGGCCGCGACGGCTGTTGAGGTCGCCCATGATGCTGCCGGCGAACTCGTCGGGAATGGTGATCTCGACATTCATGATCGGCTCCAGCAACGTGGGCTTGGCCTGCTCCATGGCTTTGCGGAAGGCGATGCGGCCTGCGGTCTTGAACGACAGTTCGTTGGAATCGACATCGTGGTAGGAGCCATCGTAGAGAATGACTTTGAAGTCGACCACCGGGAAGCCGGCAAGGAATCCGCGCTGGGCCGCTTCCACGATGCCCTTCTCGACCGCGGGAATGTAGTTCTTGGGAATGGCGCCGCCGAAGATTTCGTTGGCGAACTCGAAGTTGCCGCCGCGCGCCAGCGGCTCCATCTTGATCTTGCAATCGCCAAACTGGCCGTGACCGCCGCTCTGCTTCTTGTGACGGCCCTGCACGTCAGCGCGGCCGCGAATGGTCTCGCGATACGGGAACTTTGGGCGCTTTGAGGACTACCTCAGTGTGGTACCGGTTCTTCAGCTTGGAAACGATGACTTCGATGTGCTGCTGGCCGGTTCCGGCAATGAGGAATTCCTTGGTCTGGGGATCGCGGAAGAAGCGCAGCATGGCGTCTTCTTCCATCAGCTTGTGAATGCCGTTGCTCAGTTTGTCTTCGTCGGCGCGGGTCTTGGGCTCGATGGCGAAGGTGATGGCCGGCTCGGCAAAGGTGACCTGGGGATATTGAATGGGCGAGCCTTTGTCGCCCAGGGTGTCGCCGGTCAACGTGTCTTTCAACTTTGCGACTGCGCCAATGTCGCCGGCGTGCAACTCGTTCACCGGAACGGCTGTCTTGCCCTGCATGATGGAAATGTGGGCAAACTTTTCGGCGCTGCCGCGGTTGAAGTTCTGCACCATGGCATCGTTCTTCAACACGCCGGAATAGACCTTGAAGAAAGAGATGCGTCCGGAGAAGGGATCGCTGATGGTCTTGAAGAGGAAGAGCGAGAGCGGTTCGGAGTCGGCGACTTTCCGCGTGGCGGGCTCGCCATTGTTTGCCGTGGGAGCGGCTTTCACCGAGCTCGCGCTCGACCGCGGTCGGCATGTAGTCGACGATGAAGTCGAGCACCTCATCGGTGCCGATGTTGCCCAGGCCAGAAGCGAAGAGCACCGGGAAAATTTTGTCTTCGCGAATGGCATTGTGCAGGCCGGCGACGATGTGCTCCTCGGCGATGGTGCCCTTGTCGAAGAACTCTTCCATCAGCGAGTCATCGCCCTCGGCTACCAGCTCGACCAGTCGCTCGTGCGCGGCCTTGGCTTGCTCGGCCATGTTGTCAGGGATAGGGCCGACCTTGGCCTTGCCGTTGCCGCCCATCTCGTAGGTGTAGGCCTGCATCTTCACCAGGTCGATGACCCCAGTGAAGCTCTTTTCGGAGCCGACGGGCAACTGCACCGGAACCACGGTTCGCCCGAAAGCCGTGGTGAGCGATTCCATCACCCGATTGAAGTCGGCGCGCTCGCGATCCATGCGGGTACAAACAATGGCGCGGGGCAGAGCGAACTTGTCGCAGTAGTGCCAGATGCGCTCAGTGATGACCTCGACTCCGGCAACCGCGTCGACCACCACGAGCGCGGCTTCGACAGCGGGCAGCGCCATCTCGGCTTCATGGATGAACATACTGAAGCCGGGGGTGTCGATGAGGTTGATCTTGGTTTTGCCCCACTCCACCACCGCGGTGGCGGCGGAAATCGACATGGCCCGCGAGATTTCTTCCTCGTCGTAATCGGTGGTGGTGTTGCCTTCGTCGACCCGGCCCAGACGCTGGGTGGCGCCGGCGGTGAACAGCAGGGACGAGGCGAGGGAAGTTTTACCCGAGTGTGAATGCCCAACCAGGGCGACGTTGCGAATGTTTGCGCCTTCGTAATTCTTCACGTATGACTCCTTGATACGAGTGGCAATACCCGCGAAAGGCCTCAGCCTTCCCCCCGCAACCGAGCCCGCTAAAGGTGGGGCGCTGGTGGGAGACTTCCGCCGTCAACCTCTCAAGGCAATCTTGCGCCCTAACCTGTTCGCCGCAGGGCAGCGCAGATTAGGTCCCGGTTGCACGCTGATACCGTGCTTGTACAACCCCGAGGTTGCCAGTGAGGCAAAAGGGCGGGGCACCATGCCGGCCTGCGCATGGTGAAGCTGTAACAAACCTGAAATGCTAGCATACGCCGTTTCAGAGTCTCAAACCCTACCGAAGCTGGCCGCCGAAAAAGTCGGCTTCGACGCGTTTTTTAAGGGGCGCACCTTTAGGTGCGCCGTACAAGCCCTTAGTTCGTGTCATTCTTTGTGGAGCTTCAGCCCGCGAGGAATCTGGGGTGGCCTCCCCAGCGGCCCATCATGGTCAGCATGGAATCCGGTCAAGTGGTCATTGCCAACGAAAATTTTCCGTCTCAACATGGTTATTATGTTGCGACACATCCCATCCCAAACCGCAATCTGCGGGGCTTTGTTCTGCGGCCTCTTATTCCTGCAAGCGGCGCCGGCGGCCGGCGGACCAGCCCTGCAAGCCGACAATCAAAGCCGCGACCACCGATACCGCAAGCGCCAATGCTCGCCCCGTTCTCGTAGAACTGTTTACCTCGGAAGGCTGTTCCAGTTGTCCTCCGGCCGACGCTCTGCTGCAAAAACTGGACGCTTCCCAGCCGGTGGCAGGAGCGCAACTGATCGTGCTCAGCGAGCACGTGGATTACTGGGACCATGATGGCTGGAAAGATCCCAACTCGTCGCCGGCCATGACCGAGCGGCAGATCGCCTATGTTCGCGCGCTGCAACTGAAAGAGCCCTACACTCCGCAGATTATCGTGGACGGAACCACGCAGATGAGCGCCAACGATCCTCAGCAGGTGAACCAGGTCTTGCAGCAAGCCGACGTCGCGCCGGCGGTACCGGTACGCATCAGCGAGGTCACGGTTGATCCCGGCAATCCGGCCGTGCTGCGAGCCAACATCGCAGCCGACGGCCAGTCCGATCAACACAACGCCGAGGTTTACGTAGCTGTAGCTCTCGATCGGGTGGAGTCGCAGGTGCTGCGCGGGGAAAACGGCGGCAAGCACCTGACTCACGTGGCCGTGGTCGAGCAGTTGACCAGAATAGGGAAGCTCTCCAACGGAAAGAGCTTTGAGGAAACGGTTCTCTTGAAGCTGAAGCCTGGCACGGATCCGAAGAACGTTCGCGTCGTTGCCTTTGTGCAAGAGCCCGGCCCGGGCAAGGTTCTGGGAGCAGCCATGAAGCAGGTGGCCAGCTGAGAAGATCCGCGCGCACTGTTAAGGAAACTCTGATTAAGTCTTGTGTTGAAGGGGACGGCCTTCAGAGACTGTATCGCAACCCTAGAAGAAATTTTGTGGTGGAACAAAGGGTGGAATAACCGCTCAAGCTAGCCGCAACGCGGCGAGATGAAGTTAGCTGGGCGGCGTAAGCCCCCGGTCAAGTGGGAAATCATTGTGAGCCGCAGAGCGGCGACACCGGTTGCGACACAGTCTCTTCAGGCCGTCCGTTAAGTAAGCGAAAATCATGCGGCTTTTAGCCGCTGCGGGACCTCGCTTTCACTTGATCAGAGCTTCCTTAACCCTAGCCAGCAGCCGTGAAGGAGGCACCCTGATCTCGGTCGGTATAACCACAACAACGCTCGGGCTGCTGCTTCCCCCAGGAGCAGCTCTGCAGTCTAAGGCTTTTCTGCACACCCAGCTTGCGGCCTGGGTTTTGCCGGCCTGGTTGGCCTTGGACCCGTGCCTTCCCTATTTCACCGGCGCGGTGATTTTGATTCTCGGTGTGGCCATGCTCAGCAAGCAGGCGCCACCGAAGCAAGGTCTGGACCGGATCGTGGCTCTTGGCCCGCTGTTCGTGGCCGTGCCGCTGGCGGTTTTCGGGGGCGACCATTTTATGGCTGCCCGAGCCATGACTGTCATGCTGCCCTCGTGGATTCCGGGACACCTGTTCTGGATCTACTTGGTGGGAGTGTGTCTGATCGCGGCGGCTCTGAGCCTGGTGCTCAACCGGTACGCGGGGCTCGCGGCCGCCCTGTTTGGAATCATGATGCTCCTGTTCGAGCTGTTTCTGCACATACCTGGAGCAGTCAGTGATCCCAACAACCGATTTTCCTGGACGATTGTGTTCCGGGAGCTATCGTTCAGCGGGGGCGCCCTGGCTTTGGCTGCGACCTACACCGAAGCCTGGCACAAGCGTGGCACCCATCCGGTGATCACGATCGCGCGCTTTTTCATCGGAGTTCCCATCGTCTTCTTTGGGGTGCAGCAGCTGCTTCACCCCGCATTCGTGCCCGCGGTGCCGCTCAATAAGTTGACGCCTTCCTGGATTCCGGCACATTCACTTTGGGGATATCCAGTGGGCGCTGTGTTCGTGATTGCCGGCCTCCGCTTGCTTCTCAATAAGGAAACTCGTCGCGCGGCGACTTGGCTAGGCGTGGTCATTCTTCTGACCGTGGTCCTCATTTATATGCCGATGAACATTGCGAACGCGGGGGACATTGCAAACGGACTCAACTATCTGGCCGATACTCTATTGCTGTGCGGAAGCGTCTTGGCTTTTGCGGGATCGCAACCGGAAATCGTAGCGAGGCAAATGGCACGATCCTCCGTGGTGCAAACGACACGCGTAGCCTGAGACTCGAAGGCTCTGTCGACGCCCTTTCAGACAGCGTCGTTCGCCATATCTGTCCTGCCTGCGACAAACCCGCCCCCGCCCTGCGGGGACGATTCAGCTTAGCGGTGGAAGCGCCGGGCTTTCAGCCCGGCGAAAATCGGCCCGATCAGAAATGGCTTTAGTCTTGGTGGCCGGGGCTAAACAGCTTGCTGAAAAACTCGAAACCGCAGATCCCTCGGCGGCTGAAGCCGCCTCGGGATGACAAATCTAAGGGACTTGCAACGGCGCAGCTGAAGCTGCGCCCCTTCAAAGCCGGCTCTTATCCAGTTTTTCGGCAAAGCGTAAGGCCATTGTCAGATTACAAGCTTCCGGCACGGCTAAAGCCGTGCCCGTCCACCCTTTTCTTGCGGATATTTCTTTGGCAGTTCAATAAAGCTGCGCATCGTCAAAATCACCAGACGCGCTCTGGCCCCGTCATTCTATTTCTCCCGAATCAGCTCGCGCAGCTTGCGCACGGCGCCGGGAATCTCCTTAACCGGAGTACTGCCGAACCCCAGGATGAAGCCCGGACGCTTCCCTTCGCCCAGGTACGACACCGACAGCGGCCAGATCCAAAGGTTCTGGCGGGCAGCCCGCCCGGCAATCTCCACATCGCGGGTGCCCGGCGGAAGGGTCACGGTCAGATGCATCCCGGCTTCGTCGCCCACGACCTCGACCATGGACCCGAGTTCCTGGTGGATGCTATCCACCAGCGCACGCCGGCGCTCGCGATACAGGGTGCGCATTCTGCGAATGTGCCGGGCAAAGTGTCCTTCCGCGATGAAGTCGGCAAGCACATCCTGAAAGAAACTGGGCGAGCCCAGATCGATAGCGCGACGCATAGTTGCAAAACGCTCAACCAGGTCCGAGGGGATCACTAGGTAGCCCAGGCGCAACGACGGAAACAAGACTTTGCTGAAAGTTCCGATGTAAATGACCCGGGCACCGGCGTCGAGCCCCTGTAATGACGCGAGGGGCGAGCTCTCGTAGCGATACTCGCTGTCATAGTCATCCTCGATGATCCATGACCCGATTTGTTCCGCCCAGTCCAGCAGCTGGAGGCGGCGCGAGGCGCTCATGGTCACACCCAAGGGAAACTGATGCGAGGGCGTAACAAAGGCGGCCCGCGCCTGGCGCGAACGCTTGATGCCGGCCGCAACGTTCAGACCTTCCCCATCCACCGGAACCGGAACCAGCCGGCAGCCGGTGAGGGCGAAGGCGTCGCGCGCCAGCGAGTAACCCGGATCTTCGACCCACACCGGACTGCCGGGGTCGAGCAGGACGCGCGCCGAAATCTCGAGCGCCTGCTGAGAGCCGGTGACGATCATGACTTGCCCGGCGTCGCAATGCAGCGACCGCGCCGTCCTCAGGTAGTTGGCAATGGTTTCGCGGAAAAACTTGGAGCCCATCAGGTCGCCGTAGTGGAACGACCGGGTGTGCAGGCTTCGGCAATGGCGGGCCACCAGGTTGGACCAAAGCTGCAGGGGAAATTCATCGCCAGCCACCTGGCCCACCCCGAAGGCGCCCCAGCCTCGCAGCCACGGAGGCGTGGCCAGGGCGGGAAGACTGGTGGCGCGGCGTGCCACCGGGCGCGGAGCGGAGCGGTTGACAATCTGTCGTGTCTCGGGCGGTTTGCTGGCGGTGAACTGCTCGGGAAGCAAGCGCGAAACGACCGTTCCCGCGCCCACGCGGCTCCTCAGGTAGCCTTCCGCCAGCAGCTGGCCGTAGGCGTTCAGCACGGGAAAGCGTGAAACTCCCAGTTCGGAGGCCAGCACCCTGGTCGATGGAACGCGTTGCCCGGGGCGCAGACGGCCGTCGACGATGGCCGCGCGATAGGCATCATAGATCTGCCGGTGCAGCGCCTCCGGGGCCTTGCGGTCGATGGCGATCATAGGCAGGATTCCGGAGGCAACCCGCTTCATCCCGGCAACTCATCCAAGCCAGCTGGAAATCTGGTCAACTCGCAATTGTAATTGACCGATTTTCCGGCATTGACGCAACGTTAGCCAGAGCTCAAAGTACGTCAGCATGTCGTAAGCTGTACTACAATTTCTGTCGCGCGCCAAACGTCTCAAGGACTTCTAAAGCCATCCATTTGAAGCCGACAGCCACAATTTTGCTGCTTTCTGGTTTGCTGTGGGCGCAGTCACCGGCCTTGCCCCGGTACCCATTGATTTTGACGGTAACGAGCGCCCAAGTTTCTCAGAGTGCAACCGGTGTAACGACACAGATTATGGGCTATTTGTCTGACGATCCAGCGAAGCGTCCGGTGCATATGGTCTGCGATATTGCGATGTCCAGCCGTGGGCCTGACGGCAAAGCCAATACTTACCCCGCACGTTACGGGTTTCAGTCCGACTACCGCAGCCCGAAGCGTATAAGGATTTATGCCCGAGAGCCTGGAAAGGACAGTATGCGCGAATACAAGTGTTTCGTTCCAGTTTCAAACTGAGCCACTGCCCCAACTGTCTTGTGAGCGTATGAGCGACCGCAAACTCTCCTCGCGCGGCTCAACATCGGATCTGCTGCTCGTGTCCGACGACACCTGCGCTGTTCCGCGGCTGATCCACCCGCCAGCCGCAAGACTCGCGAGCTTGGAATCCGTTACTATAGCTTGCAGTGTCCCTGCTGATCCCGCCGGAGGGTCCGGCGCAAAAGGAAACTCTCAGAATGAAGCGTTCGTCTTTCTTGCCGCTCGCCCTGGCAGCGATCGTGTTGCTGGGCAGCACGCTGGCCTGGGGCGCCGATACCTCCATGCTGCGGCCGCCCAAAGGATCGAAGGTCGCCCTCATCGTTTTCGAAGATCTGGAATGTCCCCAGTGCGCTCGGGCCGCGCCCCTGGTGCACGAGGCAGCCAAGCAGTACAACATCCCGCTGGTGCAGTACGACTTTCCACTGCGGCAGCATCCCTGGTCGATGGAAGCTGCGGTCAACGCTCGCTACTTCGATACCAAGTCACAGAAGCTGGGCGACGAGTATCGGCTGTACATCTTCGCCAACCAGAGCGGCATTACCAAGCAGAACCTGCGCGGCATCACGGAAAAATGGGCCGAGGATCATAAGCTCACGTTGCCATTTGTGGTCGATCCTTCGGGAGATTTGACCGCTAAAGTGGAGGCCGATCGCCAGCTCGGCAACCGTATTCCGCTCGATCACACCCCGACCATCTACGTTGTCAGCGACACCGGGCGGGGCGCATCCGTCCTCGAGGTCTCAGACCTTTCGCAGCTCTATCAGATGATTGATCAGGCCGTGAAAACCGCCGGAGTCGGCACACAGGCGCGTAAGACGTCCAGCACCCACTAAAGCGCCGAAACGTCGGCGGCAGCGGAAACGCAGCATCGGCAGGAAGGCTCGCTCACCGGCGAGCCTTATCTATTTTCTGATGGCTACTTGCGGGTGTCGCGCAACTTCCCCGGACTCGTCGGGTTGCTATGAGCGGATTAACTTATGCCTGACATTCAGCCCGACACTGCGGTCATCAAGACCATGCCTCCGATCTCCTCTCACGACCGTATTCTGCTGTCGGCGAAACACCTGTTTGCCCGCAATGGATACGAGAACACCAGCACCGTGGCCATCGCCCGCGAGGCTGGAACCAGCGAGTCGCAGCTGATGAAGCACTTTGGCAGCAAGCAGGGTTTGCTGGCGGCCATCTTCGATCGCGGCTGGGCCAGCATTATCGAGCGCGTGCAAGCCACCCAAAACGCGGCTGCGCCCGCTGACCGCCTGTTTGCCATGCTGGAGGCGATGGTCGTCGAACTGGAGAACGATTCCGACTTGCGAGAGCTGATGATGCTGGAATCGCGCCGGGTGCGTAAAGACAACCGCGATGTCTTGGTCAGCCAGGGATTTCGCCAGTTTGCCAGCGTGGTCGACGGACTCTTGGTGGAAATGCAGCGCCAGGGCCAGATCCGCCCGGATCTGAGGCTGGACGCAGTGCGCGCCGCTCTGCTCGGCTTGACCGAAGGTCTGATACGGGACCGAGTGGTCGCCAAACGCTCCGAGTGTAGCGCCGACTATACCTTCGACGACATCAGGAGAATTCTGGAAATCCTGGTCACCGCGTTCGGCGGCGAAGCCCTGCAGCCGCTAAGGGCAGTCAGCCGATAGGCCGCCCCAACGGCAGGCAAGCTAGTGGGGCAGCTGCGGAACCGGCTTGCCATCCATCAATGCCTGAATATTAGCCGCCGCGGCGTCAACCAGTTGCTGTCTCCCCGGAGCCATGTCCAGGCAGTTATAAAGCACCACAATGGCGCGATCGCGCTTCGGCTGAAACATCACCATCGACGAGTATCCACCCGTGCCCCCGTCATGCCAGTAAACATCGGCTTCGGGGCGGATCAACCAGGCCAGCGCGATCTTTACCCCACCCGCCACATCGGCCTCGGGTTGCAGCGCCAACCTCAGCGCCGTCGCCAGTGTCGCAGGTGGGCCGGCAGCCGCTGCCGGCAATTTCTCCGGATGCAGATAAGCTTCGGAATAGGTCAGTAGATCGTCGACCGTCGAACGCAGCGCGCCTGCGCCCGCCATCGCGTCGAAGGTCCAGGGCCGCTGCTTGTCGTGCGCACCGCTGTACCCTTGAATGAACCGGTCCTGTTGCTCCGGAGAGAGTGCGATGGTCGTGTCTTTCATTCCCAGCGGCCCAGTGATTTGTTGCTGGGCGAGCGTGGCGTAAGATTGCCCCGCCTTGTCTGGCAGCGCCTGCCCCAGCAATCCAAATCCCAGATTGCTGTAGGCGAATTCGGTCTTTTCCGGGCGGCTCACTCCGTGGTTCGCCAGGTAGGCATATAACTTCTCGGCCGTATAGTCCGCATAAGGATCGGACTGCACTTTCGGGTGCATGTTATCCGGCAGGCGTGGCAGGCCCGAGTGCTGGGTGGCCAGATCAAGCAGTGTGATCTCGGGTCCCGAGGCCGGCTTGGTCACGGTCCCGGCAGGCAGCAGCTCGCGCACCGGCTCGTCCAGGGTCACGACGTGCTGCTGCACCATCTGGGCCAGCACCAGCCCGGTGAAGGTCTTGGTCACCGATCCGATTTCGAAGATGGAATCCGGCTTGGCGGTCCCGTAGGCAAACACTTTGCGTTCGCCGTGGTCGATCACCCCCACGACTACGCCCGCTTTTGACCAGGCGGCGATGACCGGCGCGAATTCCTTGTCCAGTACCGGTTTCAGGTCGTTCAACGCAACCGGGGACCCGGCCGGAGCAGGCGCTGCCGGCGGCGCGGGCTTCGCTTGGCGCGTGAGATCGAGCGGCAGCGGAGCGCCCTGGTCCCACGTACCGGAAAGTTTGTTGCCGTCGGCGCTTAGCGTCGCCTCATAAATCACGTGTACGGAGGGCACATCCAGCGACAGCTTCTGTCCCTTGAGTTTCACGTTGCTGCATGGAATCCCCATCGCCCCCTGATCGATGGAGTCCATCGTGCCTTCAATATTGCCTTCCGCCGAAGGGTGGAAATGGAACATCAGCCGCAACGAGGTGTCACCCGCGCGCAGCACCCCCGCCCAGTCGCCATCGATCGGCGATGGTTTCAGTTGCGCCAGTTCGGCTGCGGTCGCAGTCTGCTTTAGCACCAGCGGCAGCGGCGTACCTTGCGACCATGTTCCGGTAATGGTGTTGCCGTCCGCGCTCACGGTTCCGGTGTAGGTTCCATGCACCGAGGGCACATCGAAGCTGAAGTTCGATCCGTTAAGCTGCGCGTTGCTCCCCTGCAGTCCGTAGGCGCCTTGCGCCAGGCTGTCGAGCATGGCGCTCAACCTCCCGTCCGCCTCCAGCTTCAGATGCAGGACTAGCGGCAACGACGATCCGGCGGCCGTCAGCGCTCCCGACCAGTCTCCGGCAACGGATTGCGCACTGGGAGTTTGAGCGAGCATGGCTGGATTGCAAAGCGTCAGCGCTAGAATCGAGATCAATGCCGCTGCTAGGCGATTGTTCATGATGCACCGTGTGCGGCGGAGGGGAGCGCTCGAGTTTCTCCGTTTGGTAGATTTCGCGAGCAAGAAAGTGCGACCATCCGACGAAACTCAAAGTATAGGTGCAAAGGGCTGACAGCGTTGTGCCAAAGCCAGCGGCCAGGCCAAATGTGCGCCTGCCTAGCATGGATTGTTTGTTATTGTTATGTTGTCATTTACTTGTTATGTTTGTCTTGTCGAAACACTCGACCGGGGCTGCTCACATGGAACAGAACTCAGCCGAATCGATTCGAGCATTCGCCGCCAGAGAGTACATTCAAAGCGCCCGCCAAAAGGGTTTGAAGCGGATTCAGATCAGGGTAGGCGACGTGCACCGTGCGCTGCGGCTTAAGAACCGGGTACCCAATGTATGCAGCGCCCTGACCTCAAAGATTTTCCTGCAAAAAAACCATCTGGCGATCGAGAAAGTCTCGGCGCCACCCTCGGGAGTGGGAACCCGGGTGATCTACACCTATCGCCTGCTCGACCAAGACATTGAAATGCTTACCTCCACAGCGCCGGAGTTTGAGAACCTACGAGGTTTGCTTAAGGGAGCTTTCGATTCCTGCGGAGGGGGAGAAGCATTCCTGCGCCGTGAGCGAAGCCGGTTTTATCAGCGCGACGATCAGGAGAAGCAGTGAGTCTGATTTACTGGGACACCATGCTGTTTATCTACTGGCTGGAAGCTCACCCTCACTATGGCGGGCAAGTCGAGCAAATCTACCGGCGGATGTCCGCACGCGGTGATGAGCTTTGCACAAGCACCTTTACTCTGGGGGAGATACTAATCGGCACCTACAAGGCGAACCGCTTCCCTGAAGCAGAGCTCATTCGGACCTACTTCGACAAAGGTGCCGTTCGCCTTTTGAGCTTCACCGCGGAAACGGCTGATCGTTACGCGAAGATACGGGCGCAACACAAGATTTCGCCTGCCGATGCGATCCACATGGCTACTGCGTCCGTTGCCGAAGTGGACGTCTATCTCACGAACGATTTGCGACTGAAAAAACTGCTGGTCCAGGGAATTCGATTTATCGCCGGCCTGGACGGAGCCGTCTTCTAGCCAACTCCTATTTCTAATCACAAAGGCAGTGCGCACCCTTTTTACAGCTTGCGCAGCGCCTCGAACACTTCGTCGTTGCTCGGCACCTGTCCAATGGGATAGATCTTGGCGAACGCCAGCTTACCGTTTTTATCGACCACGAAAAGCGCCCGCTCGTTGATACCCGGTATGGGATCGCCCTCGCGCAGGATGCCAAACTTTTTCGCCACCTGGCCGTGAGGATAAAAATCGCTGGCCAGAGGAAAGCCGAGCACCCCGATTTCCTTCTTCTGCCACGCAGTGTGACTAGGGATGGAGTCCACACTAATGCCGACGACTTCGGCATCGTAGCCGGCGAACCTTTCCAAATCAGCGTTCAGTCCGGGTAGCTGCGACGCACAGACCGGCGTCCAATCAGCCGGATAAAAGGCCAATACCACATTTTTCTTTCCCCGATAATCACTCAGCTTGACCTGGGTCTTGATGTTGCCCACTACTGCCGGGAGCTCAAAATCCGGTACTTCCTCGCCCACCTTTAAAATTGCCATGCAGTCGTCCTCCACGTTCCTCTTCGATGCAACCAGCGATTCTAGAGGCCACGCTGCTCGGGAGCAAGTCGCCGGCCGTCTTGTCTCGTTACAATTCGATGAAATTGCAGATTCAGGAAGCTATCGTCTTAGCCGGTTCTCGAACTCTCGGAGCCTGACAACCCGCCCGCTGCAATCGGCCTCTCTCCTACTATCGCCTTTCGCGGTTTTGCTGTGTAGGGAGAAAGCATGCGTGTGGCAGTACGTTTCCTTGTCCGTGGGTTAATGAGCCTCGCACTGGGCCTTCCCGTCACCGCCCAGATTCTGCAGCCAGTAATCCCGGTCCAACTCGACGGCGAACCGCGGCTTACGCAGCTTCCGCCTTTTGCCTTGCTGGGAAATGGCCAATGCGATAGTTCGGGCGTCCTGTATCTCAACTACGCGACTCCCGCGGGCGCCTCCTTTTCGTCAGCCGTTGCCAGGATTGGGCCTGACGGTGACACCGAAAACCTCTCCCTCAGCGATTTGCCGGGGTCATCCGGCGAGCAACACACCTTCGCCTTTGCCGCGGCCGACGACGGCTCGTTACACGAGATCGTGCGGACTGCGAACTTCGAGCCGGAGCACAACTCCCCGCAGATCGATTACGTGCGCTTTGATCCGGACGGCGCAATTCGCTCCCATGCGGCTTTCGCGCAGCAGTTTGTTCCTTCGGTGCTGCTGCCCTTGCCCAACGGAAACTTCTTCGCGGCTGGAGCTGCCTTGCAGGGCGCAGCCGACGACACGGTCGCTGAGACAGCGCTGGCCGGCATCTTCGATTCTGACGCCAGGTTGCAGCGGAACGTGCAAAGACAATCAGACCCGGCGAGCGCGGGGAAGAAGCAGCATTCGCAGGATGGCAATGATGAAGCGCTGCAGGGCCAAACCGCCAGGCTGGGTGACGATGGGAACATTTACCTGCTGCTCAACGGAGAGCACGCTAAAATTGCCGTCATTACGCAGAGTGGCCGCATTGAGCGCATGCTGAATCCCAAGGAGCCATTTGAAAACGGGGTGGTCAGCAACATGTGGGTCTCGGGCGGCCGCCTGCTGATGGTCTATGAAGGAGAAACAGACGATCCCAAGGATGCGTTCGTTTACGTCATGTATGACGCCCGGACGGGAGAGGTTATCCGCGTCTACCACCCAGAGTTTTCCGGCACACCTGCCTGTTTCGAGGATGGCCAGACGCTGAGCGTGCTGGTGCGCAAGCCGTCGTCGGGAACGATTGGGATTGCCACGGTGGAGTTGCGATAACGAGAATTTGAAGAGTCAGCGGAGCAAGGTGGAAATGGGTCGCAGCCGTTGCGACAGGTGCCCCTTAATTCCAGCGGACGCGGGTTCGTAATTGAGTGCGAAAATCTCTGCCGTCGCTACGGAGTCTGTGTCCTTACGATAAGGACAACTTGGTCGAACGAACACCCCAAATCAGTTAAAAACCCGCCGCGTTGCGGCTAGTTTGATCGGTTATTCCACTCTTCGTTCCACGACAAAATTTCCTCTTCAGTCGCGACACAGCTTCGCAAGCCTGCTCTCCCACCGGAGTTTCCCCTGCCGAGATTATCCTCCACAAAAACTTTGGGCGGCCCTCGCAGGCCGCCCATTCGCTTTAGCTAATTGCTAGTTGCTAGTTACTAGTTACTTCTTCACGCCTGCGCCGGACGCTCGCCCGGAGCCACATTCGGCTGGCCGGGAGCCGGCTTCAGCACCTGCTGCACATCGTCCTTAACCGGCGGCGGAGAATTGGGATTCACCTTAACCGGCAGTTCCTTGCCTTCGATAAGCAACTGGATATCGTTGGCGTCGATCACCTCGCGCTCCAGCAGCGCCATGGCAATCTTTTCCAGGATCGGCCGATTGCTTTCCAGGATGTGCCGGGCTGAATTGTAGCCATCGTCGACGAAGCGACGGACCTCGGCGTCGATCTTCTGCGCCGTCTCCTCGCTGAAGTCACGATGCTGGCTGATCTCGCGGCCCAGGAAGATCTGCTCTTCCTTCTTGCCAAATGTGATCGGCCCCAGCGACGACATACCGAACTCGCAAACCATCTTGCGAGCCAGGTCCGACGCCTGCTCGATGTCGTTGCCCGCGCCCGTGGTCATGGTGTTGAGGAACAGTTCCTCGGCAATGCGGCCGCCCATCATGATGGCCAGTCGCGTCTCCAGATAGTCGCGGGTGTAGGTGTGCTTGTCGTCGATGGGCAACTGCATGGTGACGCCCAGCGCCATGCCGCGCGGGATGATGGTCACCTTGTGCAGAGGATCGGCATGCTCGCGCATGGCGGCAACCAACGCGTGTCCGGCCTCGTGATAGGCCGTGACCTTCTTCTCCTCGTCCGAGAGCAGCATCGACTTGCGCTCGGCGCCCATAAGGACTTTGTCCTTGGCTTGCTCGAAGTCCCACATCAGCACCGTCTTGCGGTTTTGACGGGCGGCACTGAGGGCAGCCTCGTTCACCATGTTGGCCAGGTCGGCGCCGGAGAAGCCCGGTGTGCCGCGAGCCAGCACAGGAAGATCGACATCGTCGCTGATAGGAATCTTGCGAGTGTGCACGCGCAGGATCTCTTCGCGGCCACGAACGTCAGGACGCGAGACCACCACCCGGCGATCGAAGCGGCCCGGCCGCAGCAGCGCCGGATCGAGCACGTCAGGACGGTTGGTGGCAGCGATCAGGATGACGCCTTCGTTCGATTCGAAGCCATCCATCTCGACCAGCAACTGGTTCAGGGTCTGCTCGCGCTCGTCGTGTCCACCGCCCAGGCCCGCGCCACGATGACGGCCCACGGCGTCGATTTCGTCGATGAAGATGATGCAGGGAGCGTTCTTCTTGCCCTGCTCGAAGAGGTCGCGGACGCGGCTTGCGCCCACGCCGACGAACATCTCTACAAAGTCCGAACCCGAGATGCTGAAGAACGGTACATTGGCTTCGCCGGCCACCGCACGGGCCAGCAAGGTCTTGCCGGTTCCGGGAGGCCCAACCAGCAGCACGCCCTTGGGAATGCGTCCGCCCAGCTTCTGGAACTTCTGCGCCTCGCGCAGGAACTCGATGATCTCCTTGAGCTCTTCCTTGGCTTCATCCACGCCGGCGACGTCTTTGAACGTCACCTTCTTCTGCTGCATGGAGAGCAGGCGCGCCCGGCTCTTGCCGAACGACAGCGCCTTGTTGCCGCCAGTCTGCATCTGGCGGATCATGATGAACCACAGCGCGCCCAGCAGGATGAACGGCGCCAGGTTCAGCAGCCATGTCGGCCAGCCGCCAGCCTGCGCGTCCTTCACCGTGATGTTGACGCCCTTGTCGCGCAGTTCCTTGATCATGTCGGTATAGCCGGACATGACTGTAGTGTGGAAACCTGCCTTGTCGTTCTTGAACTTGCCGCGGACCTCCTGGCCAATGATCGTCACTTCGCTGACGTTGCCCTGGTCCACCTGGGAGAGGAACTCCGAGAAATTGATTTCGCGATCTTTCGCTCCCGAGTTCGCGCCCTTGACGACCTGCCACAGCAGAACGCCCGAGAGCACGATCACGAGCCAGAACACGACCGTTTTGACCGTCGAATTCACTGAATACTCCTGTTGAAAGGGGCCGACACGAATCCCGTATCTAGAGACTTAGATGCTGCCCGCACACGCCGGATTTACAAATTCCGACCCACACTAGATTGTAACCCGCTCCTAAACGGAACGGCACTAGAGACTTGCACAAAATGAACAGATTCTGGAAGCCCTTCGCATAGGTTCAAAATGGGACTCAGGGGAAGGCCGGGAACGGACGGCGCTGGTTCCAATTCACAACCTATTGACGTAGCAGGGGAAAAGAGGTGAGGGCAGGGGGTGGTAGCCAGTTGTCAATGGTACAGTGCCAGTGCCAGGTTCGCGTCCGCCTTTTGGACGCTAACCTGGGTTGACGAAGCATCAGGCCGGCGAGATCTCGATCCGGACGGCGTCCTCGCCACCTTTCCACTCATAAGAATGCGCCACCGGAAACCCGCGTACCCAGATGATTTCCGCACCGCGGAGGACTACCGGCCAGGTAGGACGCCGATCCGCGGGAATGTGCTTTTCGGAGAACAGCCGCTTCAGCTTTTCCTCCGACCTGCTATGGGCTGGCCGGAAGCGGTCGCCCGGGCGCCAGTTGCGGACGGTCAGCTCCTGGCCAATCAAGGCGGTGCTGAGTAAGCTACTGTCCGTCATTTCGCGGGCAAACTCCGCGGCGACGGTCAGGGCTCGCACCGTCACTCCCAGCTCGGCGATCTGGACTTCGCCGGGAACCGCCAAGAGGTATTCATACTGCAGCATTGCTCCCGCCTCGGTCCCGAGCGCTCGCAGTTCCAGGGAGTCGGCTTGACATTCCCCCAGCCAGCCGGAGGGCAGCTCGGCCTTCGCCAGCTCGCCCAGGGCGCAGCGCCGAAGTTTTTCGACATGCTCGAAATCCAGCGCCAGGCCGGCATCTTCGGCGAACGCTTTGAGCAGACGGCGCTGCAGAGCCAGCGGCAACTGCGGCAAGTCAGCGATGGCCAGCCCCCCAGATTCGCTCATTCGTGATGCCAACTCCGGCCCGACCAGCGCCTGCCAGTACATCTCCTCGGCGCGCGCTACCTCCGCTGCATCGCTCAACAGCGCGCGAATATTGGGATTGAACTCGCGCTCCAGCAGCGGCAGCAAATCATGGCGCACTCGATTGCGCGTAAAGCGGCGATCGAGGTTGCTTTCGTCCTCGCGCCATTGCTGGCCCAGCCCCTCAAGATAAGTCTCGACCTCCCGGCGGCAAACGCCCAACAGCGGACGAACAATGCGGAGGCCTGCCAGCCCGAGCGCCGGATAAATTCCCGCCAGCCCCCGCGTTCCCGCTCCCCGCAGAAACTTCAGCAGCACGGTTTCGGCTTGATCGTCGAGGGTATGAGCGGTGGCGACCGCGTCGAATCGCTGCTCCGCCGCCAGCCGCGCCAGCCAACGATAGCGAAGCTCGCGCCCCGCCGCTTCGATACTGAGCTTGCTGGTGAAAGCGTGGTCGCGCACGTCACCGTGTCCGACAAAGCAATCCACATCATGCTGCTTTGCCAGTTCGGCGACGAAAGCCTCGTCGGCCTGCGACGCTTCACCCCGCAGCCTGTGATTGAAGTGGGCCACCGCCAGCACGATGCCGAGGTCCGCGCGCAGATCGAGCATGAGGCGCAGCAGCGCAACCGAGTCTGCCCCGCCGGATACAGCGACAGCCACGCGGTCGCCCGCGCGCATCAGATCACGCTCGCGGATGTAGCGAAGAACTTTGTCGCGCACCGGGTAATAGTAAGGCAAGAAGACGCTATTCGCTTTTCGCTCTTCGCTCAACTCTCGAAAGCGAAGAGCGAATGGCGAAGAGCGGCCTCTCTACTTCGACAGCGCCCCCAGCGCAGCCCGAAACATCGCGTCGAAGTTTTCCCGCCCGGCCGACTGCACAGCACGCTCAACGGCCTTTTCCGCCAGAGCTCGCTGATAGCCGAGATTCGTCAGCGCGGAGATCACGTCTTCTTCCACCGCCGAATGCGTCACCACCGGCTGCGGCGCGCCAAAGCCTTCCAGCTTGTCGCGCAGCTCGACGCACATGCGCTCGGCGGTCTTGCGGCCGATGCCGGGAATCTTGGTCAGCCGCGCGAAATCGTTGCCGCGAATCGCGCCCACCATGTCGGCCGTGGCCATGCCGCTGAGGATGGTGATGGCCAGCTTGGGCCCGATGCCGCTGACCGTGATCAGCTTCTCGAAGAGTTGCTTTTCCTCCGGCCGCAGAAATCCGTACAGCGCCAGCGCGTCCTCGCGCACATGGGTGTGGATGTGCAGCGCGACTTCGGCGCCGGCTGCCGGCAGTTCGGAAAATGTCGGGATGGTGATGGTGACGTCGTAGCCGACGCCGCCGGCCTCAACAATGGCCTGATTGGGATGCTTCGAGATCAGTCGTCCGCGCAGGTGAGCAATCATGGAAGGCAGTTGTCAGTAGTCGGTTGCCAGTTGTCAGTGGTCATAACGTGTGGGATCGCCAAGTTCATGAACACTGCCGCCGCCGCAAGAAAAGCACGTCGCAGTTGTAATCACTTTCTCCGTAATTGACAACTGGCCACTGACAACCGGCAACTGTTCCTACTGCCTTCTCCGATGATAGACCGCGAACTCGAATCCGGGATTCGCGGGGAACAGTTCGTTCACCTTGCGCAGGCGCTCGGCCAGCGCATTCGGAGCCAGCAGCGGATAGTCGCGCTCGCGCAGGTCCTGATAGTCGACATCCAGGAATAGCGACAGCAGGTAGACGGCGATGGAGTCGGCGAAGGTCGCCAGCAGGAACTCGTGGCGCGCCTTCTCTGCCTCCGGACCATTGGTGGTCGCCACCTTGCGCAGTTCATACGCGTCGAGCGAGGTCTCGCCGCGGGCCTTGTCTTCGACCTGCTTCCATACCAGTTCGGCAAACTCCTGCGAGACCCCGACTTGGTCCACAAAGTTATGGCCGATGTTGATGAAGAACTCGAAGGCGATGGCGAAGCTGTCCTCCATCAGCCGGGTGGAGATGAAAACGCATTGCGAGTCGCCCAACGTCTGGTTGCGATGGCAGACGGCGCTGTCAGACAGCTGCACGTCGTAGCGGTCGGCGATCATGGTCTCATCACCCAGGTTCAGCGTGAGGGGGACGAAGTAATAGGCCTTGCGATCGAGCGCGGCAGCGATGGTGCGCGGTACCGCGGCAATCATGCGCTCCAGATCGGCGATGCCGGGCGTGATCTCCCCCATCACCGAGTAGCAGATACCGTTGGCCGCCTGTGAAACCGGTGCCATGCGCACCACCTCGGCGGGGGTTCGAGTGATAGCTTGGGAGGTCGAAGACATGAATAGCTGATTGTAACGCAAGGGAGGAAGCAGCATGTGTTATGGCGAGGTCCTGTGAAACGAGCTTGGCACCCTCCGAACTGGGTCTTCTCGGCCCAAATAAATTTGCCAAATAACCCATTCGCCAGCCTTGAAATACGCGGAAATCGAAACAGAGCTCTCTGTTTTGGCCTTGCGCGTATCTTAGGGAAAGCTATAGTGGGATGAAGTATTAGCCGCGCCAGACAAGGCAATCGTGACGTCGAAAACCAAAAAAAGCAGTGAACAACACGAGCATTGGTGCGAATGCGACTGCTCCCAGTGCGAGATTGGCGCGCACGAGCGATGCACCAGCAAACAATGTCATATGCCCAAATGGCAGGACCTGGAGAAGAAGAAAAAGAAGGGTCCTACTTTTTGACTTTCTGCGCCCACTGTCGGAAATGGAATTCGAATTCCTCAGGCGAATAGATGCCTTTCTCCACCAGAAGCGTGTTCATGGCGTAAACGGTGGCCTTGAAGCGCTCGTCGCGAGACAGCACTTCCATAGCATCCTCAAAGCTGATGAGGCTCTTGCCTTCAGGAACATCGGAATACGAGCGCTGCGCCGTGGTTGCCATCGAGTACCCTCCCAACAATATTGCTAATCTTCTACGATGCTGCACGAATGTCAAGGAGACGTTTCGCACCGCCGCTGGAAACTCTGGTTCGAGCGGCGCGGACGCTAGCTCTTGTCGCGGGCGATAGCGCCTAGCGTCGCGTTGGTGGCGCGCAGATAGTCGCTGGGAGCGATGAGGATCTGGGTGCCACGCACGCCGGCGGAGATTGAGATAACATCCCACAGCTCGATGGTCTCGTCGGCATACACGGGATAATCTTTCTTGGCTCCCAGCACGGTGACGCCGCCGCGAATATATCCCGTGAGCGGCTGCACTTCCTTCAAGTGAGCCAGTTCAACTTTGCGATCGCCGGTGAGCTTGGCGAGCGCCTTGTAGTCGAGCTCGGTGTTGCCCGGAATGACGGCGAAGCGCGGCCCGTTACGATCGCCGCGGGCAAGCAGCGTCTTGAATACCTGCTCGGGAGGCAAGCCGATCTTGGCAGCCACGGTCTCGGCTGCCAGGTCGTCGAGATCGACTTCGTACTCGCGAAGTTCGTAAGCAACGCTCAGGCTGTCGAGCAGGCGAACCGCATTGGTCTTCATAGAAACAGTTGCCAGTGGCCAGTAGTCAGTTGTCAGTGATCAGTTGGCAGTTGAAGATGGTTTGTGCCGAATTGAGGAGTGTCAGCTCTCATCGCCGTACTCGACTATAGAGGTCCTTCGACTCCGGCGGCGAAGCGCCGCCTCCGCTCAGGATGACAGAACAATCAGGCGCTCACCTTACCCCCGGCCGTTGAACGTGAGGTCGAAACTGACTACAGGAACTGACAACTGGCAACTGGCTACTGACAACTGACAACTGCTTCCTCACTTCCGGCGCGGGGACAGGATGCCGAGGATTTCCTGCAGGCCTTGCCGAACCTTTTTCAATTGGTCAGCAGATTTCTGTTTGGGAAACGGCAGGCCCGACTGGCGTACTACGGTTTTCGACTCGTCCTTCAGATGCTGGCGGGCGCCGGCAATGGTGAAGCCTTGATCGTAGAGCAACTTCTTAATGCGGAGAACGTTCTCCACGTCGCGCTGCCGGTACATGCGCTGGCCGGTGCCGCTTTTGACCGGCTTCAGCAGCGGAAACTCCGTCTCCCAGAAGCGCAGGACGTAAGCCGGCAAGCGGCACAGCTCGGAAACCTCGCCGATGCGGAAGTAGAGCTTGTCTGGAATGACCGGATCGGCGCCGGTACTGCTCTTGCGAGTTTTCTTCTTTTCCGTCATCCAGGTAAGGCAGCCGACAGAGTGCATCCAGCGCCCGCGCTATAGGATGCAAACCGCCTCCACCACAGGCTCGGGAGCATTATAACGACCCTGGCTAAGAAGGCCGACAGAATCCCGCCCGGGGCCGTGGTGCAGTTTGGTTCAAATCGTAGTTGGAGGTAGAGCGAGCCTTCAGGCTTGCGTCAAGCACTCACCGAACCCGGAAGCCCCGGAGGGGCGACAGAGCAACCACCGATGTGCCGTGCCCACGGCACTCGAAAACCTCGGGACGGTCTTAACGCGGGCCTGAAGGCCCGCTACCGAATCCCTCTTAATGAAACGCGCAAACTGCCCCACTATCCCGCCTGGGCAAATCTTCCCGCTCCCGTTTCTGTGCGAAACAACTCCGCCGCAAAGAGCTGAATCTTAGCTAGCGCAAGCAGGCCCCCGAAGTTCACAGGCAGGTTCATGTCTATGTTCCGGTTTCGCAGCGCTGCGTATCTATTCCCCAGCTTATTGCTTCTCTTCATCGCCACCGGATGCGGCGGCGGGTCAACCAACACGCCCTCCAATGGGAGCGGCGGTAACGGCGGCAATAACGGTGGCGGAGGTGGCACGCCGCCGGCTCCTACAATCACGAACTTTGCGGTTACACCGGTAATAGCTGCGACCGGTCAATTTGCGAATTTTTCCTGGACCACGGCCAATGCCACTTCGCTCACCGTCAACCCATCGATCGAGAACGGGGGCCCCGATGAAGGCCAGCCTCTGCCCCTGACGGCCACGGCCTTTTCCGACCAGGGCCTGCCTACGGCCACCACGACCTTTCAAGCCATGGCCAGCACGGCCACGGCGAACTCACAACCGTCGTCGACGACCTTGACCATCGTGCCGATGACCCTGACTGCCTCGCCGACCACGATACCGGCCGGGCAATCGGTGACCCTGACCTACTCCGGCCCGAACAACGGCAGTAGTTATGTTCTGACCACGCTGCCTGCTAACACCCATACGAACCTGAGTCCTACTTGCACGGGCACCACCTGCTCAGGCACCTACACGGCAGGTCCGCTGAGTACGAATGTAGGCTTCATGGTCACCGCCAATGGTCCGGTGGGAGGACAGGCAGATTCGCCGCAGGTGAACATCACGGTGACTGGCGCCATGACGCTGACCTTATCGGCCTCGCCGCAGACGGTGCAGTCAGGAGGCGCCTCGACCTTGTCGTGGACGACGACGAATGCCATTTCGGTCAGCATCGTTACCAATGGCAATCAGACGGTGTGCAACCCGTGCACGCCGGTAAACATGGGAACCTACGTGGTCCATCCGACCGTGACCACCACGTACACGGCTACCGCCACCGATCAGTACAACGATCAGATCCAGGCTTCCGCTACGGTCACGGTGAGTACGGGAGGAATCTCCAACCTGAACCATATTATTTTCATGGTGCAGGAGAATCGCGCCTTCGATAACTACTTTGGAGTGCTGGCGGAGTATAGGGTCAATCATCAGCCGCCGATTCAAGGGGCACAGCTCAGCGATGTGAACGATCTGCACAATCTGCCGCCGGGCTACACCATCCAGAATCCACAAGGGCAGGCGTTTGGGCCGTTCCATCAAAGGACGGAGTGCATCGAGAACCTGTCTCCGTCATGGGATGAGAGCCACTACGACATGGATCTGGTGGGCGATGACTGGCTGAACCTGACCCCGAACTCGCAATATCTGATGGACAAGTTTTTGTGGACCACTTTGTCCGGAGGCACCGGCGATCAGTACGATCCCACCCACAGCCGGCCGCTGGGCTATTACGATTCGAGCGATCTGCCGTTCTATTACGAGTTGGCCACGCAGTTTGCCACCAGCGATACCTGGTATTCGCCGCTGCCGGCGAACACCATTCCCAATCGCATGTATTTGTTCGCGGCCACGTCGTATGGGCACGGTTATCCGGTGAGCAATCCCAATGATCCGGTATGGCAGCGGCCCACCATCTTCCGCGCGCTGACCCAAGCCGGCATTACCTGGCGCTACTATTATCAGGACAACAGCGTGTTCCTGGCGCAGTGGGCTGACTGGAATGATCCGCAGATTCAGGCCAACGTGCGCAACATTTCGGAGTGGTATAACATCTTGGCCAGTCCCACGGCCGATACCGATCTGCCGCAAGTCGTGTTCATCGAGCGGGCCGGTACCACCGAGCTGGATGAGCATCCGGGTAATAATGTTCAGACCGGCTCGGCCGATGTGCAGACAATTCTGAATGCGCTTCTCAACAGCGCAGCCTGGCCGGATTCAGCTTTCATCCTGACCTTCGATGAAGGCGGAGGAACCTTCGATCACGTAGGACCGATTCTGGTGACCCCGCCGGATAACATTCCACCGCAGGATCTGCAAGGACATCAGCAGGGATTGTTCAACGTGACCGGATTCCGCGTGCCGGTGGTCGTGGTGTCGCCCTGGGTGAAACCGCATTTCGTGTCGCACCTGCAAACCGATTACACCGCCATGCTGAAGCTGATCGAGGAGCGGTTTAACGTGCCGCCGCTCACCCAGCGCGACGCTACCGCCGGCGATATGGCCGATCCGACGCAGGGCTTCTTCGACTTCAGCACGCCGCACATGCTGACAGTGCCGCCGTTGCCCACTCAGCCGACAAATGGTACCTGTAATTATCAGCTGGAAGGATCGCCTAACTAATCGGCGGCCAGCGGCACAATGAAAGGGCCTCCGCGAAAGCAAGCTGCGGAGGCCCGGAGTGAGCAAAAAGTAGCGAGGCCTAGGCCTCGCCGGGATCAGTTACTTCTTTTTCTTTTTGGCAGCCTTTTTGGTGGCTTTCTTCTTCGTTGCCATTTGGATAATCCTCCTTGTTTGGAACCTTCCCTTGAAGGTTGTTGACCATTTCTTGGCCCAAACTACCATAGCTGCCCAAGATGTAGCGCGAGCAGTATGTCTATCGCAAGATATTGCGGTTACTTGCACGGAATGTCAACAAAAATCTTTGAGAAATGTCTTGCACCAATTGCGCTTTAGTGATCTCCCAGGGCGCGCATGTCCCGGTTTGCGGCAAAAACACGTTCGTCGGTCCTTGGAGTACACTGCCCAACGTGCGGCCTGATCCTATCGAGCTCGAAGTCTTCAAACATCTTTTCCACTCCATTGCCGAGGAGATGGGCGCTGCTCTTGCGGCGCACGGCATTTTCTCCCAACATCAAAGAGCGTCGCGATTATTCCTGCGCGCTGTTTGACGGCGCCGGCCAAGTGCTGGCCATGGGCGATCACATGCCGGTGCATCTCGGTTCCATGCCCATGTCGGTTCGCGCGGCGATTACCGAGCTCGCGCTGGCTCCCGGCGACATTGCGATGTTGAACGATCCCTTTCGTGGCGGCACACATCTGCCCGACATCACGGTGGTCGCGCCTGTGTTTGTCGCGCTCGCCAAGCCAGCGGACAACGCTGCTCGCCGCCAGCGCAACCCGCTGCCAAGCCGAGCGCGCCATCACGACGCGCCATCGTTCTTTGTCGCCGCTCGCGCTCATCACGCTGATGTGGGCGGCACCTACGCCGGCTCCATGGGCCCTTGCCGCGAGATCTTCCAGGAGGGGTTTCGCATTCCGCCGGTGAAGATTGTGCGTGGCGGCGAAATCGATCGCGACATCCTCGCACTGTTGCTCAACAATGTTCGTACCCCGGGGGAGCGCGAGGGCGACCTGAGCGCGCAACTGGCCGCCTGCCACACCGGCATCGCCCGTCTGCAGGAGCTTTGTGGGCGTTATGGATTGCCGCAGGGTGCAGCGTGCCGGCGAGGCATTGCTCAAGTATTCCGAGCAGATGATGCTCGCCTTCCTCGCGGGCATTCCTCCGGGCACCTACGCGGCCGAGGATTTTCTGGACGACGATGGGGTCAGCGACGATCCGGTTCGCATCGCGGTCCGCATCACCATCCCGCGCAAGCCCTCCAGCGGACGACCGGTCGTCGTCGACTTCAGCGGCAGCTCGCCGCAAGTCGCCGGCAGCATCAACGCGGTCGAAGCCATCACCTATTCCGCCTGCTTCTATGTTTTCCGCTGCCTGCTGCGCGACGACGTTCCTGCCACCGCCGGCCTGATGCGCCCCATACGGCTCATCGCAGCGGAGGGAACTGTGGTCAACGCGCGGCCTCCAGCTGCCGTCGCCGGCGGCAATGTGGAAACTTCGCAGCGCATCGTCGATGTGCTGCTGCGCGCGCTGGCCCTGGCGCTGCCCGAGCGCATCCCCGCCGCCTCTTCGGGCACCATGAACAATCTCACCATCGGCGGAATCGATGAGCGTACCGGCAGCGCTCGGCCGTTCGCTTATTACGAAACGATTGCGGGCGGCTCAGGCGCAGGCCCGGCGCACAACGGCGTTTCCGGGGTGCACACTCATATGACCAACTCGCTGAACACGCCGGCGGAAGCGCTGGAATACAGTTATCCGTTTCGCGTGACCGAATATGCGCTGCGCGCAGGCAGCGGCGGCCAAGGCAAGCATAGTGGTGGCGATGGCCTGGTGCGCGAACTCGAATTGCTCGCCGACTCGACCGTGACCCTGCTCTCCGACCGCCGCAAAACTCGTCCCTATGGGCTGGCCGGCGGAACTGACGGAGTCGCCGGGCCGCACCACGATTATTCGCCCTGACGGTTCGACCGAAGTTCTTCCCAGCAAGGCCAGCACCCACCTACGGCGAGGAGAACGAATTCGCATCGAAACCCCCGGCGGGGGCGGCTGGGCCATGCCGCCGCATCAGGCAGACGGCGATTCCTGAATCGCCCACGGGGGCCGGCGGGCAAAACGCCGGACGATGGTCACAACCTATAATCATCCCCGAAGTCAGCGGTTCCCGCGGCACGCCTATGCCCCAGTCTGCCTCCATGGACGATTTCATACTGGCTTTGCCCAAGGCCGAGCTCCATCTGCATCTGGAAGGCACGGTCGACCCTCTGACATTGTCAGAGTTAAGCCGCCGCCATCCTACGCCGCTGCCGACCACCAACAATCGCTACCGCGACCTTGAGGACAGCGGGCGGGTCTTTAGCGAGGAAGAAGCTCGCGCGCTTTATCAATACCGAGACTTCTAGTGGCTTTCTTCTGGCGTTCAAGGCGGTGACCGAACGCCTGCGCACGTCGGAAGATTATGAGCTGGTGACCTACCGCATGATGGAGAAGCTACATGCGCAGAACGTACGCCACGCCGAGGTGTACCTGTCTGTGGGAGTCATACATTGGCGGGGTCAGGACTTTGCCCCGCTTCTGGAGGGGGCCGAGCGGGGCCGCCGCCGCGGGGAACGCGATTTCGGCATGTCGTTGTACTGGATCTTCGATGCCGTCCGCCACTTCGGCGTGGATGCCGCCCGCCGGGTGGTGGAAGAGGCCATCCGGCTCAAAGATAGCAACATCGTGGGTATCGGCATCGGCGGCGACGAGCGCCGCGCCCCGCCGGAACAATTTCGCGAGGTGTACGAACACGCAGCGAAACACGGCTTGCGCCTCACGGTTCACGCCGGTGAGACGGTTGGGCCTGAATCGATCTGGGGGGCGCTGCGCGAGTTGCAGCCTGATCGCATCGGCCATGGCTTACATGCGATCGACGATCCGGCGCTCGTCCGCCATTTGGCGGAGCACCAAATCCCGGTCGAGATCTGCATCACCAGCAACCTGATGACGGGCTGCTGCCCGGCGCTGGAACAACATCCGGTTCGCAAGCTCTTCGATGCTGGCGTGCCGGTGATTTTGAATACCGACGACCCGGACATGTTCCGCACGACTCTACTCAGGGAATACCAAATCGCTCAGCAAGTTTTTGGATTTAGCGAAGCGGAACTGCGCGAACTGGCGAGAAACTCTTTCCGGGCCTCGTTCCTTCCCGCGGAGAGGCAGCGCGCGATACTGGAGACTGTCTGAGCCATCAGGTCACCTGGCTCTGTTGACATCCTGCCTGCCGCCCCTTGGAAGGGGCTCAAACATAAAATCGCATCCTACCCAGCGCTGAAGCGCTGGGCTATCTTGTCGCCGTCCCGCAATACGGGACTTGGTTTTCGTGAGGCAAACATAATCGCGAACCAACAGTTCAATGCCAGCATGTCAATAGAGTCTGATAACTTCCAGACACGTTCCCGCTTCTGTGCCAACTGATTTAACTTCGCTGTCATCTTAGAAGGAGTGCAGCTTTTTGATTCCCGCACGGCCCGGGTTCTGGCCACGATGTGCGCTTTTGTGGCGGTCGGTGCCTTCCTGTATGGAATCCGGCACACGCTGGTCATTTTCGTTTTTTCCATCCTGTTCGCCTATCTGCTGGAGCCGCTGGTGGTGCGGGTGCAGACCTCGCCGCTGGCGCGCGGCTCGCGTGGTCTGGCGATTGCTGAGACCTACATCTTGCTTTCATTGTTGCTGCTGGTGCTCGGCGTTGTTTTCGGCCGGCGTCTGCTGGAGGACACCCGCCAACTGGTGCAGTCGCTTCCGGGTTTGTTGGAAAGAGTGGCCAGCGGAACCATCGTGTGGCAAGTAGGTAGCAAGCACGGATGGAGCTTCGACAGCCAATGGAAGATTGAGCAACTGGTTGCCGCGCATCGCACCCAGATTCTGGATTGGGTCACGCAGATGGGAGAGGCGACAGCGCAGTTCCTGGCCGACTCTGTATGGCTGATCGTGATTCCCATCCTCGCGGTGTTCTTTCTCAATGAGGGCCGGCAATATGCGCAGGCTTTCATCGCCACCTTCGACCGCCGCGAGCAGCGGCGCCTGCTGCGTAGTATCTTGGCCGACCTGGACGCCATGCTGGCGGAATTCATCTTCACCCAGATCGTGCTGTCCGCCATGTGCCTACTGGCTTATGGCGCCATTCTGGGCATGCTGCACTTTCCTTACGCCTTGGTGCTGGCTCTCGCGGGAGGAATTCTGGAATTCATTCCCGTGATTGGCCCGCTGGTAGCTGCTGTAGGAATTTTTGTGGTCGGATTCCTCACCGGGGCGCACCAACTTCTGCTGGTGATTGTCTTGCTTGGAGTCTGGCGGCTGATTCGCGATTACGTCATCACGCCGCGGGTGATGGGTGGAAGGCTGGAGCTGCACCCTCTGGTAGCGATTGTTGCGGTGCTGATGGGCGGTGAACTAGGCGGTGTCCTGGGGGTGTTTCTGTCTATCCCGATCGCAGCCACCATTCGCGTGATCTGGAAACGCTGGCGGGTTTACGTCGAGGCGGCTGAGGCGGCCAGCCTTGCAGCGGAACTGGCTGAGATTGGGCCGCACGTCCCGCGCAACCGCGCCGCCACCTGAGGTCCAGACTACGTCTTCATAGGCTTTCGTCATTCAGTCTGCGTGGCACTGAATTTTGGATTTGCGAGTGGAATAGATTGACCGAAAATCCCGCCCGTAAGGGCGACTCAGTTTAGCCCAGGACGGAGCCGCAGGCGGAGTCCTGGGTAGACGGGAATAAGGCCGAGCCACGCAGGGACGGCACCGGTTCTTACACAGACTGGGAAGTGCTGGGCTATGATCTTTCATCCCGCGCTGCGGTGTCCGGTTTTCGCGGTGCAAACTTCACCGCGAACCAATTGCTCACGGCGAGGATGTCAACCGAGCTGCATACCTATTCGCCAGCCACCGTCATGCCATCGATGCGCAGCGTCGGCGAGGCAATGGAGCTGCGAAATTCCAGATCGTTGCCAATCTCAGAGATGTTGAAGAACATATCCTTCAGATTGCCGGCGACCGTGATCTCCTCGACCGGGAAGGCGAATTCGCCGTTCTGGATCCACAGGCCGCTGGCGCCACGTGAGAAGTCGCCCGTCACCAGATTCACGCCGAAGCCCAGAAATTCGGTGACGAACAGTCCTTCCTGAATGTCGCCGATGATTTCCTGCAAGCTTTTCGCGCCGGGCTGCAAAAAGAAATTTCCCGGCCCGATGCCCGGCGTGCCCGCCAGACCGCGCGAGGCATTGCCGGTGGTTTGCAGTCCAAGCTTCTTGGCAGTGTAAGTATTCAGCATGTAGGACTTCAGCACACCGTTTTCGACCACAACGGTTTTGCGGCTGGGCACGCCTTCGGAGTCGAACGGGCTGGTACCGAAGCCGCCGCGCATAGTGCCGTCGTCGACCACGTTGATGTTGTCGCCCGCGATCTTCTCGTTCAGTTTTCCGGTGAGGAACGATGCGCTGCGGTAAATAGCATCGCCATTCACTGCCTCAAAAATGTGGCCGACCAGGGCACCGGCCACGGTGCGTTCGAAGACGATGGGGACTTTCGCGGTCTTTACCTTGCGCGCGCCCAAGCGCCGCAAGGTGCGCTGAGCGGCGATCTGGCCAACCTCTTCCGGCGACTCCAGCTTCTTCAGAGAATTGGCCACTGAATACCAGTAGTCGCGCTGCATGCTGGAACCCTCCACCTGCGCGATGGGTACGGCCGACACCGAGCAATAGGAGCGCTGATAATCGCCGAGAAAACCATGCGAGTTGGCGAGGACCTTGTAACCGATTGCCGCGTCGAAAGTGCCGCCTTCGGAGTTGGTGATGCGGGGATCAACGTCCATCGCCGCTTTTTCGGCACGGCGCGCGTAGTCGATGCGGTCGGCGGTGGAGAGCGAGTACACATCCTCGTGATAAAGATCGAGGTCGCCCTCGAGCTTGCCCAGTTGCGCCGGATCGGGAATTCCGGCGAAGGGATCCTCACTGGTGATTTTTGCCAGAGCCAGCGCCGAGTCCACCATCTGCTTGATACCTTCGGGAGACAGGTCGCTGGAGTACGTGCTGGCAGCGCGCTGGCCGAAAAAGACGCGGACGCCGATTCCCTTGGAGCCGGATTCCTTCAAGGTCTCAACTTCGCCCAGGCGGACCACGGTGGAGAACTCGCTGCCGTCCATGGCGACGGCTTCGGCCGCTGTGGCTCCGCCCTGCATGGCGCGGCGAACGACGTCGGAGGCGATTTCTTTTAGATTGGTGGAGCTAAGTTCTGCGCCGGTAGGGCGCTCTTCGGTAGAAACGGTCATATCGATATTAGTCCTCTTCCGTCAGACTCCCACAATGTCATATAGAGCTTTCGAAGGTGCGTTGTGTATCAGGGCACGTCTTTCGACGTGCCATCTACAACCAAGAATAACTTGGGCTTCAGCCCTCGCGACTTCCGATTTTTGCAGGGGCTAAAGCCCTGGCTTTTGGTGAGCCGTTCGGCACGACTAAAGTCATGCCCTGATACAACCCAAGAATGGTCTAAGGGACGGATCCAAGTTCAGACGCCGTTTCTCGTTCTTAAGAGACGTTCGCGAAAACTTTATCCGCCTGTCCCGCCGACCGTCAGCCGATCCACCTTTAGCGTGGGAATTCCAACTCCCACCGGCACCGACTGCCCGTCCTTGCCGCAGGTGCCAACGCCTTCGTCGAGCTTCAGGTCGCTGCCGACCATCGAAACTTTCGTTAGGACGTCTGGGCCGTTGCCGATCAGAGTCGCATTCTTCAGCGGCGAGGTGACTTTGCCGTCTTCGATCAGGTACGCCTCTGACGCGGAGAAAACGAACTTGCCGTTGGTGATATCCACCTGGCCGCCACCGAAATTCACCGCATACACGCCGTACTTCACCGAGCGGATGATGTCTTCCGGTGAGTCCTGTCCCGCGAGCATGTAGGTGTTGGTCATGCGCGGCATGGGAATGTGCTGATAGCTCTCGCGACGGCCGTTGCCGGTGTTGCGAATGCCCATCAGGCGCGACGACAGCTTGTCCGACAGATAGCCCTTGAGGATCCCGTTCTCGATCAGCACCGTGTTCTCGGTGGGATTTCCTTCATCGTCCACATTGAGCGAGCCGCGACGGCCGGCCATGGTGCCGTTGTCGACCACCGTGCATTTGTCGCTGGCCACGCGCCGGCCCAGCATCCCAGAAAACGCCGAGGTCTTCTTGCGATTGAAGTCAGCTTCGAGTCCGTGTCCGATGGCTTCATGCAGCAGAATGCCGGGCCATCCCGGGCCGAGCACGACTTCCATCTCGCCCGCCGGAGCCTCGCGCGCATCCAGTTGAATGATGGCCTGCCGCGCCGCCTCCTTGGCAAAATGCTCAGGAGAACTGTCGCCCTGGAAATAGTCGAGCGCAATGCGCCCGCCGCCGCCTGCGCTGCCGTGCGCCGAACCGGCGCTCTCCGACTTCGCGATGCAAAACACGCTTATGCGCGCCAGGGGCTGCGAATCCTCGGCAAAACTGCCGTCCGAACCGATCACCAGGATGTGCCGCAACTCGTCGGCATAACCGGCACGCACTTCGCGGATGCGGGGATCGTAGGCGCGCGCGGCCTTGTCGGCGCGCTGCACCAGGTCGACCTTGGCCATCACATCAGCTTCGACCGACGGCAGCGGTACGGGATAAAGATTGTGCGCCGGCTTATCGGTGAGGCCCACCACCGGCTGCTTCGCCGGACCGCTGGCGATGAGAGCCGCGGTGCGAGCGGCGTGCAAGATCCGCGCGGGAGAAAGATCGTCAGTGTAGGCGTAGCCGGTGCGGTCACCCGAGAGGACGCGCACGCCGCAGCCTGCAGAAATCCCCTGCGTGGCCGACTTCACCATGCTTTCGTCCAGCGAAACCGAGGTGGACGTCTGATATTCGAAGTAGAGGTCGGCAAAATCGCCGCCGGCGGAAAGCGCCGCGGCCAGGTAACGCTCAACGTCGGCATGCGCCAGTCCGTAGCGATCGAAGAAAAACTTCTTGTCCATAGTCACACTCGATTGGATGCCTTACCGTCGGGAAAGACGCGATCTCCCGCTTGACGCAGGTTTCGCGCGATGGTGATCCTCGAAAGCTGGGAATTTGAGGAAACTCGCTCCCCCGACCTTCATTATCACACAGGGCTGTGCTCTCCAAGACTGCGCCGGACGCAGTGAGTCCGCTAAGCTCTTCACAGGTATGGCCGTAAACGCAGGTACGATATCCGCCGAGTTGCTCACCCGGATGATGGAGCAGTTTCTGGCCGACTCTCCGCATGCTGTGGCAATGGAAAATGGCGCAGTGCTGTTCGACTTCAGCACGGCTAAGTACTCGGTTTCGGGCGAGGGCAAGTGCGTCCTGCACATCTGGTCGGAGGAGCGCAATACCGTGCGCCGGGTGCTCGATGCCGAGATCAGCGGGTGCTGTTTGCGACTGCAGGTGCTGCGCTTCGGGCAATCGCAGCCGCAGCTCCTGGAGATTTCCGCCGACCGCGACCGGCGCGCGGGGGCGGCAAAACGCGCGACGCGAAAGTCGTATCAGGCTTTGTTGGAGCGGGTTCTGCGGCGCGAGTATCCCGGCTGCAAGCTCGAGCACCTCAGCGGCAGCCCCGATCTGGAGCACTCGCTCAGCCCGGTTTACACTCGCGGCGTATTGCGTGCCGGGCAGTCGGCCTTTGCGGTGCTGGGCGTCGGCGCAGACGAGTCGCAGGCTTCGGTCGATGCCGCTCTCAGCTTCGGAATTCTCTGGATGGACTACCAGCGGCAGCAGCTGGCAGGTCGAGCTCACGTCGAAGGACTCAAGCTGTTCTTACCTCCCGGCCGATCGGAGATCATTCGGCAGCGGACAGCCTACCTCAATGCCGACGCGGCCAAGTGGCAGCTGTACGAACTCGACGAGCGCTCCGAAATCTGCGAGCCGATCGACTCCGCCGACAGCGGCAACATCATTACGCGGCTCACCCGGGCGGTGGATGTGCCGGCGGCGGAGCAGCGCTTCTCAGCTTCGGTCGCTCGCATTCGCGCCCTGGCTCCGGCGGCAGAGATTACCGTCGCCTCGGCAGGGGAAATCGTCTTTCGCCTCTACGGGCTGGAATTTGCTCGGGCCTGCCTGACGCCGGTGGCGGGCTCGTTTCGCAACCGGGAAGCGATTCTGTTCGGTGTCGGTCCAGCAGAGTACATCCTCGACGAGACTAGCGAAGAATTGTTCAGCGAACTGGTGAAGCGCATCACCGGGCAGCGCCAGCCCAGCGGTTCGCATACCAATCTTTTCTTCCGGCTGGCTCCCGAGCGCTGGCTGGAAAGCCTGATCACGCGCGATGTTCGGGCGATCGACGAGCGTCTGGACGGCCGTTTTGTTTACTCGCAGGTGCCGGCCTTCACTGCCTGCGATCGTGCCATGCTCGATGTGCTGACCTGCACGCTGGATGGCCGCCTGGCGGTGCTGGAGCTGAAAGCCGATGAGGACATTCACCTGCCGCTGCAGGGTCTCGACTACTGGGCGCGGGTGCGCTGGCATCAGCAGCACGGGGAGTTCACCCGCAACGGCTACTTCGCCGGACGCGAACTGTCCAGCGCGCCTCCTCTGCTTTTTCTGGTTGCGCCGGCGCTGCGGGTGCATCCCACCACGGACACCCTGTTGCGCTATGTCTCGCCGCGAATCGAATGGACCCTGGTGCAGGTCGGTGAGCACTGGCGCGAGGGGGTGAGGGTGGTCAATCGCAAGCATCCCTCCCTGGCCGCCACGGCAAACCATGCTTGATGGTAGTGGGCCATCGTGAGGACGCAGAAGAGTCGAAGAGGCTTGCTCTGACAAACGATGAGGTTTGTGGCAGAATCTTCGGTTATGGGCGTCCTGTTGTCGCTTCAGTTGCTGCGAAGGTTCATCCTCGCCGTGGTGGCGATCGTGGTGATTGCCTGGGCAATGCTCAAGAACAAGAGTAAGCGTCGTTCATGAACGCGATACCGATCGCTGACGATTTCGCCACCCAGCAGTGGCGCCGGGAGTTCCTTACGAACTAACCTGCCTCCCCAGCCGATCCGTTCTGCCAAATCGCAAAAGCATGACTGGTGTGGTTGAGTTAGAAGCTCGGTTAGTAATCCGGAGAGCGTCTTGCCCACGGCCGCAGGGCCTTAAAGAGACCGTGTCGCAACCGGTGTCGCCGCTCTGCGGCTCACAATAATCTCCCACTTGACCGGGGGCTTACGCCGCCCGGCTAACTTCATCTCGCCACGCCGCGGCTAGTTTGATCGGTTACTCCACCCTTTGTTCCACCACGAAATTTCCTCTCGGGTTGCGACACAGTCTCTTAAAGGCCGATTCTATAAGGGCCGAAGTTCGGTACGGCTGAAGCTGTCCCCTGATACAAACCAGTGATCTTATACAACGTACTTCAAATTCGGGCACTCGCCTTCCGGGCCCTGGCACCATGCAGTTCGAACGCGCCCGGCCGCGCCTGCATCCTATACAATCGAGCTTCTCATGATGAACCGGATGATCCTCGCCAACCTGCTGTACCGTCCGTTTCGCACCATCATCAGCGTAGTTGCGGTTGCGGTTGAGGTCACCCTCATTCTGCTGATCGTGGGCATCATGCTGGGCATACTGAACGACAGCAGCAGCCGGCAGGTGGGAATCGGCGCCGACATTATGGTGCAGCCGCCGGGCTCGTCGTTGATTATGGGCGTGACCGGCGCCCCGGTTTCCGTCAAAGTTGCCGACAAACTCCGCCAGCAGCCCCACGTCACCGCCGTAGCTCCGGTGGTCATGCAGGTCACCACGGCGGGAGCGGTCGAGGTCCTCTACGGCATCGATCTGCGATCGTTTGATGCAGTCAGTGGCGGCTTTCATTACCTTTCCGGCGGACCGTTTCAGGGTCCGTACGACATGATCATCGACGACCTAAAAGCCGCCTCCAAGCACCTCAAGGTCGGCGATACCGTGGAGACGCTCAATCATCCCTTCCGCATTTGCGGCATTGTGGAGCACGGCAAGGGCGCGCGGGAATTTGTCCCCATTGCCACCCTGCAGGATATGATTGGCGCCATCAACAAGGCGTCAATCTTCTACGTCAAGCTTGACGATCCCAATAATGCCAACCAGGTGGTCGCGGCCATCAAGAGTATCCCCGGCATGCAGCAATACGGCGTGCATTCGCTGAAGGAATATCTCAGCCTGATGACCTCGGCCAGCATTCCCGGGCTAAACACGGTAATTGACGTAGTGATCGGCATTGCCATGGTCATCGGCTTCATCGTGATCTTCCAGGCGATGTACGCGGCGGTGATGGAGCGCACGCGCGAGATTGGCATCCTGAAATCGCTGGGCGCCGACAAGTTCTACATCGTGAATGCCGTGCTGCGGGAGACCCTGGTGATCGCGATTGGCGGGGTGATCCTGGGGATCGTGATCAGTTACTGCGCGCGCAGTGGCCTGCGAGCCAAGTTTCAAACCCTGCCTGTCCTTATCACGTACTCCTGGCTGGTGAAGGCGGCGATCATTGCCCTGGTGGGTTCGCTGCTGGGCGCGCTCTATCCCGCGATCAAGGCGGCGCAAAAGGACCCGATCGACGCCCTGGCCTACGAATAAGGCTGCTTTTCCCGCGCTTACAGGGTGTGCAAGTACGCCAGCAGATCGTCGAATTGCTGCTGCGTCAGCTTGTCCTGGAAGGCCGGCATCTTGGCCCGGCCGAGCAGGATGATGTCGGTCACCCGATCATTGTTGGCTGGCATGCCATTTTTCATAAACGGCTTCTTGAACAGGCCATGCAGGCTCGGTCCGCGCAGGTTGTGCGTACTGTAGGCGTAGTGGCAGTCGGCACAACGGGTGTCGTAGACCCGACGGCCGCTGGCTTGCTCTGCGTTCAAACCCAGTTCGGCATCGGTCTTGCGGGGCTCCGAGTCGCAGGCGCTCAGAATGACGACCATGACGGAGATGACGGTAGCGAAGAGGATAAATCGCGCGGGCTTGGGCTTCAACGTTCCTTCCAGGAATTTGGCAGATACGCTTCTGGAGGCCTGCGTCGAGGCCCCATCAGAGTTAGAATACACCTCGCATGAGCGTCGCTCTGAAACGGATTTATGAGCAGCCCTCGCCGCAGGACGGCGCCCGGGTTCTGGTTGATCGGCTGTGGCCGCGCGGGTTGAAGAAGGCCGACGTTGCGCTCGATGCCTGGCTGAAGGATCTGGCGCCTTCCAACGAACTGCGGCAATGGTTTCATGCGCATCGCCAGCAGTGGAGCAAGTTTCGCAAGCAGTATCTCGAAGAGCTTGCGTCGGAATCGGCCAGCGAAGCTCTGCAGCAACTCTATGAATTGCGCAAACAGAAGCGGCGCCTCACCTTGCTTTATTCGTCCAAGGATGAAGAGCATAACAATGCGGTTGTGCTGAAGCAGTTGGTCGAGGGCGGACGTAAGCCGCCTACCGGAACCGGTCCCCTCCGCGCCGCGGCCGGCAAGCGCGCCAAAGCGGCGCGGAAGTAAGGTCTGCTCTCTCCGCGATTAGGCGGGGGCTGCAGAGCTTGTGAGAACTAAATTTCGGCTTTGCGAGTGGAATACCTTGACCGAAAATCCCGCCCGTAAGGGCGACTCAGTCTAGAGCCCAGGACGGAGCCGCAGGCGGAGTCCTGGGTAGAGTGTGGAAAATTGATCCGAGTCCCGTAGGGACGCCAGAGGTTCTCACCCAGGCTTTGGAGCGCGATTCTTGACCGATTGCGGCAAGCCTGAAGCTGGCTGCTGAAGCAGATCCCTCACCGAGTCGTAAGAGCGGATTTCTCGTGGGCTGAAGCCCGCGAGAAATGACAAGTGATAAAGCACTTGTTCGGCGCACCTGGAGGTGCGCCCCTTCAAAAACAAGTCGAACCCGACTTTTTCCGAGTCCTGTTTAGCCGTGCCGTAAGCGCGCCGTCTGAAAAGGGGCTTTTAGCCCCGGCTAACCACGGCTGAAGCCGTATCTGACAGAGTTCAATTTCGCCGGGCTGAAGCCCGGCGCTTCCACCGGCTGTATGGCGCAGCTGAAGCTACGCCCCTTCATCCTTACCCACTCTCCTGCTGCTTGCGCAACCTGCGCGTCTCGGCCAGCAGGGCCATGCTGTGCATCAGGTTTTGCATGGTGACGATGCCGACGAGCCGCTGCTGATCGACCACGGGAATCATATTGAGTCCGCGGGTCCCCAGCTTGCGGAAGGCGGAGGCCAGCGAGTCGGTGCGCTGGGCAATGTCGAAGGCGCGCACCATGGCCGACTGCACATAGCCGTTGCCGCCGATGCGCAGCGCTTCCACGATCCGTTGCTTGTTGATGACGCCCACCATGTCGCTGCCGCGCACCACGGGAAAGTCGTCCTGCAAGGTGTGCACGGCCTTGTGCAGCGCGTCTTCCAGGGTGTCGGCGGGCGAGAGCGTGGAGAAGCCGGTCAGCATGACGTCTTCCATGCGCACGCTCTCCAGCACCGACTGGAAGACCACGGAGCGGTCCTCCAACTGCGCGCCGACGAACAGGAAGAAGCCGATCAGCATCAGCCAGGGATTCCATACGCCGAGAAAAATAAGCAGCATGGCGAAGCCCTGCCCAATGGTGACCGCGCGGCGAGTGGCGCGCACGTAGTCCATGCGCTCGGCCAGCCAGGCGCGCAAGATGCGGCCGCCGTCCATGGGATAGGCCGGGAGCAGGTTGAAGCCGCCGAGAAACACATTGCCCCAGAACAGCGCTCGCGGCAGATTGCCGGCATGAACAAAAGGATGCGCCCAAAGCTTGACCTGGGGCAGAAACGCCAGGATGAAGACGCCCGACACCAGGGCAATCGCCAGATTCACCAGCGGACCGGCAATGGCGATGCGGATGTCGCGCGCGGGATCGGGATTATGCTGGCCCAGGTCTTCCATCAGCGTTACTCCGCCGATGGGCAGCAGGATGATGGAGCGCACAGCCACTCCGCTGCGCCGGGCTACCAGGGCGTGTCCTAATTCGTGCAGCACCACGCAGCCAAAGATGATGACCACCAGCGCCAGCCCGCGCACTGCGCCGCTGGTGCCCATGGTCACCGACTGGGTGAACCACACAAAGATCAGCAGGGCGACGAACGTCAGGTGGATGCGGATATCCACTCCGAACAGGCGTCCTGCCGGGACCGACCAGCTTCTCATGGCGCCGCACAACCCTCCGCTTTCATTCTATACACTTTGGGGAGAGCGGCAGGAAACCGCTAGAACGACGCTTCCAGTCCGACCAGCGCGCCTTGCTGGGTCAGGTGAATGCCGATGCGGTCACTGGCATTGTTGTTGACCACAGGCGCGAGCCCAGCGAGTAGCCGGCATTCACGCTGAGGTGCTTGTTAACGGTCAGGCCCAGCGTGTCGGCGGTCGAGATGAAATTGCCATAGCCGAACAGGTACATGCCGTACAAATTGCCTTCGACAAACAGCCGGGGAGAGTTAGTCAGATAGAGGCGGTACTCCGGACCGGCAACCGGAATGGGCGCAAGCAAAGAACCGGAGGCCGAGACCGCGGCGTGGTGCACGCCATCGCTGGTGGTCTGTGCCATGGCGCTCAGGCTAGCGTTGGTGTCGAATAAATCAATCTGCACACCCACGCCGATGTGCCCGCGTTTGCGGCGGATGATGTCGTACTGGTAGCCGGGAGCGAACAGGTGCGCTTTCAGATCGGCGTGCGTCACCAGTCCCGTATCGAAGGTCTGTCCCTGATAAGTGATCGTGCGTTGCAACACCGTCTGGCGGGTTTGCTCGAAAGGGCTGACTGCGAAGACGAGATGGTTCTTGCGAGTGAACTTCCAGTCGATCAGGCCGCTAAACGTCGAATAGGTGTCGAAGCCCAGGTCCTTCTGCAGGTTGATGGTTCCGTTTTCCGCTGCGCCCTGGATGTTTCCCGATGGGTTGGAATAAAACCAGAATCCGTCGAAGCGAATCTTGTAGGAGTCGTAATCTCCGCTGTCATCGGCGGCGTGCAGGCGCGGCACCGCGATGAGAAAGACGGCTACGGCCAGTGCCGTCAGAAATGTGGCCCATCCCTTATTGCAGTTTGTTTGACGAGAGTTGCGCATCGTATCTCCCCTGTTGCGGTCACTTCTCAAACGCAAAAATGTGCTTCCAGTCGTTCTTCATGCTGATGACGGTCCAGCCTTTGGCCTTGGCCTCGTCGTACAGCGCCTGGGTAAAGGTGCCCACCTTGGTCGCCGGCAAACCCTGGGCAGGACCGTAGGCGTACTCGCGCTGCGCGTCATCGTGCAGCACCAGCATTTCCAGGGAGGCTCCGCCGCCCGCCTGGGTGTACTCCAGCATCTGCTGATCGCCGGTGGAGTTGCCGAAGGCGGCTTTAGGATGCCGGCCGATGAACAGGTAAATGTCCTCTGGCTTTCCGGAAAAATTATTGTCGAGCAACAGCTTCGGCGGCCGCATCAGGATTCCCTGGCCCTGCTGGTTGTAAGTAAATTCGGTTGCCACGGCCGAACCAATCACCTGTTCGCGCTCAATACCATACACCGGCTCCGCATACACGCGGACGAAGTCTTGCCCGCCGCCGGTACGATGTAGGTTCGATAGCCGTTGGCTCGCAAATACTGCATCACCTCTAACATGGGCTGATAGACGAGTTCGGTGTAGGGCCGCTGCCAGCGCGGATCTTTAGCCTGGGCCAGCCAGGCCTTGGCGGTCGCCTGGAAAGCCTCTACCGGCATTCCGGTGTGGGTGGCGACGAAGATGGTGATCAGGTCATGGTCGGTGAACTTCGCCATGGCCGCCTTGTCACCGGCGATCACCGACTTGAAGGGCTCGGTCGTCTTCCACTCCGGATGCTGCGGCGCCAGCTCCACTACTCTTTGAAAAGCGAAGACCATCTGGGTGTACATGGGATGTTCCACCCAGGTCGTGCCATCCTGGTCGAAGGTGGCAAAGCGATCCTCCGGCGGAACATAGTTGGGATTCGCCTGGTCGGTGGTGACATGCACGAAGTTCAGAATCGCCTGCTTGGCCGGCCCGTCGTTCCACGACGGCAGAGGATCGGTCTGCGCCCAGGCCACGGCGGCAGCCAGCCACAGAACCAGAATGGCCGCGAGAAATCGAGCGGAACGTAGCTTCATAAGTTTCGCCCTCCTTTAAGCCTGATCGGCACGTGGCGAACTTGCTTAAGGGTTATAGCGAGCCAGCCAGGCGGCAATTTCGCGGAACACATCCTGACGCTGCTCCCACACTGTGGGAAAATGCGGCGAACCCGGATACGTTACCATGCGGGTGGTTTTGCCGCGCGCCGCCAGGACCTCGAACAGCTCCCGTCCCTGATAGGTAGGGACGCGCTGGTCGGCGGCGCCGTGCAGGATCAGCAGCGGCGTGACCACATTTTCCGAATGCAGCGCGGCGGAAAATATCAGAAACGCGTCCGGGTCCTTATCGGGCCAGCGCGCGTCATAGTCAAACTGCTGGATATCGCTGGTCCAGATAAAGCTGAGCCAGTCGGTGATGCCCGCGCCCTCGATGGCAGCTTTGTAGCGATGGGTCTGGGTCACCGACCAGGCCGTCATGAAACCGCCCGCGCTCCAGCCAAACATGGTCAGGCGGCCGGGGTCAGCCCAACTCTGGGCGATGGCGTAGTCAGTGGCGCTGTCGACATCGCGATAGGCGCGATCGCCAAAATGCTGGTAAATAGCGTTCATGAAGTCCGTGCCGTATCCAGTCGAGCCGCGATACTCGGGCTCGAGAACGATGTAGCCCAGGCCGGCAAAAAAGCGGCTGAACATATCGAACATCAGCAGGTCATTCGCCTCCGGGCCGCCGTGCGGCAGCACCATGAAGGGATAACGCCGGTCGGTCTTGTAATCGGCGGGGAAGGTCACGATGCCCTCCAGGGCAATGCCCTCCTGGCTGGTCCAGTGGACAGCTCGGACTGTGCCGAGCGCAATCTTCGCCAGTTGGTCATCGCCCTCGTTCGTCACCCGTTGCAGCGTCTTGCCGTTGGCGACGGCGACATTGGAGGTGTGCTGCGGATCGCCCACGGTGAACGCCAGAACCGGCGGCGCGGAGGCGATCTGCGGCGATACCGGGCCCTCTTCAATCGTTCCGTCGGGCCAGCTGTAGGTGGGAACGAGAGTGTTGTCCTGGAAGCCGTCCATCTCAATCTGGACACCGCGCGCCACCGCGACCCAAATGTTTCCTGCCGCATCGGCGGACAGGTGAATCGCGCTGGCCTGCAGTTTGGGTGTGCGATCCACTGGCTTGCCGCCGGCGACGGGGACCGTCCAGACATGGTCTGGGGTCAACACCTGGGAGGTGGTGCTGAGGAAAGCCAGATCCTTGCCGCCGTTGACGAAAGCCATGTTGCTGGCCGCGTTATCGACGTTAGCCACGTGGCGGACGCCGTTGGCATTGCAAACATCGATGGAGGAATGGATGTAGTGAAAGCCAATCTTCGGGGTCTCCGACAGAACAGCCAGCGAGGCGCCGTCGCGCGACCAGGCGATGCCCTCCCCTGCGACATCCCGCAATGTGGGACACCACCAGGTTCCCCCGGACCCGTCGGCACTGATCACGTATAAGCTGGTCGGCTCAGCTTCGATCACGGTGTGTATCTCCTCCAGCGGATCGGGCAGGCGCGGATCGGCCAGCAGGACATAGCGCGCGCCGTCCGGCGAGATCAAGGCGGAATGAACGCCTCTGGGCAGGGCGGTGAGGGGAACCGGCGTGGCCGCGGCGGCGGCAGGCGTGTTGGGAGACGCCAGTTGCAAGGTGGCCAGTTGCCCGTGCTTGTCCACCTCGTAGGTTCCATAGAGCGCGGTGCCGTCGCGAGTGAACCCAGTGGGGTCGAACTTTTCCGGAATCGTAAGTTGGCGAGATTCGCCGCCGGCTACCGGCATCAGTCTCCACTCGGTATTTTCCGGACCCTTGGAGCCACCGAACCGGACCCGGTAGAGCAGCGTCTTGCCGTCGGGCGAAATCGCGACGACATCGGCATAACGGAGGGTGGCGACGTCGTCGAAGGTGATGGGATGAGGTTTGTTTTGCGCTGACGTTGCCACAGAGACGGTCAGCAGAAGAAGAAAAGCTACGGTCAGATTGCGCATACGTTCTTGCGAAGCTCCCAAAGAACGAAGAAGCATATCAAGGGATTGGAGTCAGGCGCCACATCTCAGGTCGGGATAAAATTCCCAAGTGCATTGTCCTGAGCATGCGCGAGCCATAAACCATGGGACATAAACCGGGTGAAAGGATTACGAAGCGTCGCCGGATTCTCATAGCTGCTTCGCCGTGTGAGATCCGTCAGGAACTCGGAAGTCGTCACGAGCAATCGGAGCGGGGCACACCCAAGTATTGGCATACCTTCAAGGCTCTATTGGCTCATGAGAGAAAGCACGGCTGCGGCTCAAAATTGGCCTAATGGGTGACTGTAAAGAAGCAAACAGACTATGAGCAAGCGTAGTCTCGGTTTGACCAACCCCTGCCAAACACGCTACACTTTTATGGTTTGCCTGTACTGCCAAGTCCCGTCAGGGACACCCCGCAGCCGGGGCTCCGAGGCATCGGGGAGGATCGGGGCCACTCAGGCCCTGTGAAGATTTCCTTCCTGGCTCGGGAAGTGCAAGCGCACAAATAAGTTATGGGCCGGTTCGCGCCGCAGTGTGCGCGATAAGTTTACTTGGAGGCATTGCCATGTACGCGGTCATCCGCGCCGGGGGAAAGCAATATCGCGTCGCACCCGGAGACGTGATTGAGATCGAGAAGCTGTCGCAGGCTGGCGGCGAAAACGTGCAGTTCGACGAGGTGCTGGCGGTCAGCGGCTCCGAAGGCGAACTGGGCAAGCCCGCATCCAAGGCTTTCGTCACCGGACAGGTGGTCGAGCACGGCCGCGGCGACAAGATTCTCGTCTTCCACTTTAAGCGCAAGAAGCAGTACAAGAAGCTCAACGGACATCGCCAGCCCTACACGGCCGTGAAGATTCTCGGCATCAACGTGGATGGGCAGGACCTGAAGGCTTAACCGCAGATGCTGCTGCATCAGCTGATCCCAGCTCTGGTGACGTTCGCCAGGCGCTTCGATTCGGTGTTGCTGACGGTTCGCGACTCGGCGCGAGCATTTCTTTCGCGACTGCGGCCAGGCGACTCCGATCTGCAAGAGGGCTGAGCCGCTGTGTTGAGTTGGCGTTTGCAGGCTGCGCAAGCAAACGGTTTTGAAGGGGCGCAGCTTTAGCTGCGCCGTACGAGCAATTTTGATCTGTCATCCCGACCGAGGGCTGACCGAGGTCCCCGACGAGCGCCGATTTTGCGCTTGTTGGGGTGGTTCAGCCCGAGCGGAGGGATCTGTGGTTCCGGCCGAGCCGAGAAAGCTCGTGTCGGCAAAGATTCTGAGGATTATTGTTATGGCACACAAAAAAGGTTTAGGCAGCTCTCGAAACGGTCGCGACTCCAACGCGCAGCGGCTGGGCGTGAAATCGTTTGGCGGCCAGCTAATACCCGGCGGCTCCATCATCGTGCGGCAGCGCGGCACGCGCATCAAGCCTGGTCTCAACGTCGGTCGCGGCAAAGACGACACCCTGTTCGCCAAGGTCACGGGCACGGTCGAGTTCAAAGATCGCGGCACCCTGGGCAAGTTCGTGTCGATCGTTCCGCAGGAAGAAGTCAGCAATTAGCAATTAGCTGCGAGCTTCGCGCTAGGAAGAGATGAGCTGCGGGTTTGCGGTGCGATAGCGATTTCAAAGGGCTTTAGCCTCTTGCAGCGACCATGTTCGCAGGGGCTAAAGCCCTGAGTTTTCTAGCACCTGTTTCGGCACGACTGAAGTCGTGCCCTGATACGAAGCCTTTTTTCGTTGAAGCGCAGAACGCGTCGTTATGGAAACAGTTTTTCTTCTCTGGCACACCGGACCTGCTGACTCAGACGAGTCAGCCATGCTGATTGGCGTCTTCGGCAGCGAGCAACAAGCGAAGGATGTGATCGCATCGGTTGCGAACAAGCCCGGTTTTGTGGATTACCCAGATCGCTTTGAGATCTGCCCGTATGAAGTGGGGAGAGTTCACTGGAGTGAGGGGTTTGCGTTAGCGCAAAACTAGTTGCTAGCTGCTAGTTACTAGTTACTAATTCCCATGTTCGTCGACGAAGCCAAAATTCGAGTTAAGGCCGGCGGCGGCGGCAACGGCTGCATGGCCTTCCGGCGCGAGAAGTTCGTGCCCCGCGGCGGTCCCTCGGGCGGTGACGGCGGACATGGCGGCGACGTCATCATGGAATCCAGCGAGCGTCACAACACGCTGGTCCACTTCCGCTTCAATCCCGAGTACAAGGCCGAGCGCGGGCGTCACGGCGAAGGCTCCAACAAGACCGGCCGCGAGGGCGAGAACATCATCCTCAAAGTGCCCGTGGGCACCATCGTTTACGACGAGCTTACCGGCGAGCTGGTGCACGACTTCTCTCATCCCGACGAACGCATCGTGGTGGCGCGCGGCGGGCGGGGTGGACGCGGCAATGCGCAGTTCGCTACCTCCACGCATCAGGCTCCGCGCGAACACGAAGAAGGCCGTCCCGGCGAAGAGCGCGAGCTGCGGCTCGAGCTCAAGTTGCTGGCCGATGTCGGGCTGGTGGGCTATCCCAACGCCGGCAAGAGCACGCTGATCTCGCGCATTTCGGCGGCGCGTCCCAAGATCGCCGACTATCCGTTCACCACGCTGCAGCCCAATCTCGGCGTGGTCGTCGCGGGCGAACCGCCCGACGACGTCAGCTTTGTGGTGGCCGACATTCCCGGGCTCATCGAGGGTGCCAGCGAAGGCGCCGGGCTAGGCACGCAGTTTCTGAAACACATTGAACGCACGCGTTTCCTGGCGCATTTAGTGGATGTATCGGACGCCAGCGGGCGTCCCGACCCGGTGCAGGATTACGAGGTCATCACTCGCGAACTGGCCAACTTTGGCGGCGGGTTGGACGCCAAGCCCACGATTGTTGTGGCGTCGAAAATGGATGCAGTCAACAAAGACAAGCTGGCCAAGCTGAAGCGTTATTGCAAGCGCAAGAAGCTGGCGCTGTTTCCCATCTCTGCGGTCACCGGCGAAGGGATTGAAGAGCTGAAGTGGGCGATGGCGGAGCGTGTCGCCAAGCCTGCCTAAGGACGCTCACCGATCACGACCACCCGTCCCGTACTGCGCGGAGCTGCCACTGGCTTTGCCCAAGTCCACGACCCTCCGATCACTCCCGCAGCCGTGTTCGCTTGACTCGATCCGATGAGTAGGCACAACCTTCCGCCAGGGTTAACCAACTTCGCGGCGATTGGCAACGCGCGCTCGAATTGCTCAACCGCACGCAGAGTAACGATATCGGCAGTCTTTCCCCACTCCTCCGCCCGCCCGCAAAATACCTGTGCGCCGTCGACCTCTAAGGTTCGCAGCACTTCCCGCAGAAAAGTCGCCTTCTTGTTTTGTGACTCGATGAGGGTCAGATCAAGTTCCGGGGCAAACAGCTTGATGGGAATTCCGGGGAAGCCGGCGCCGGAACCAACATCCGCGAGGCATGCCGATCGAGCCGGACGATCGGCAAGCAATACCCGGGCAGCAAACAGCGATTCACCGAAATGACGCGTCACTATCTGCTCAGGATCGCGAATCGCGGTCAGGTTGACGCGGGCGTTCCAGCGTAACAGCAAGTCAAGGTAACGTTGCAGCTGCCCCAGCAGGGCGGGGGACAGCTCTGCTTCGCCGGTGAATGGCTGTAGCAGCTCGGCGATGCGGGTAGCGTCCATCGTCATTCCCATTATGAACGACTCTTGTTACGAATTCGCAGTTCTGGCATAGTAGGCAATATAACTATTTTGGAGATCACCATGGACAAGGCCATTTCCGCGGCGGACGCCAATCGCAATTTCTCCCGGCTCTTGCATGGGGTCCGCAAGGGAAACAGCTACGTGGTCACCAGCCACGGTAAGCCGGTCGCCAAGGTCATACCCATGGCAGAGCGCGACAAAGTGGGGGCTAGTGCTCGTTCTGCGCTTCTCGCCCGGCTGCGCTCCCAACGCGTGGTTGACGTTGGCCGCTGGACGCGCGACGAATTATATGAGGACGCCGAATGAGAGTGGCGCTGGACACTAACGTTCTGGCCTATGCCGAGGGGGTAAACGGAGCGGAACGGAAAAGAGCGGCGCTTGATTTCGTGCGTAAGTTACCTCAGGATTCCGTAGTCCTGCCGGTACAGACTCTTGGCGAACTATTCCATGTTTTGGTCCGAAAAGCCGGGCGAACGCCAGCGAAGGCACGCTCTGCAATTCTTGGCTGGCAGGACGCTTTTCCAGTCGCCGACACTTCGGCCGCGGTGATGCTAGCGGCCACGGAGGTTGCAGCCCGCCATCATCTAAGCATATGGGACGCGGTTATTTTGGCGGCCGCCTCCGAAGCCGGCTGTCGCCTCTTGCTGTCAGAGGATCTGCAGGACGGCTTCACCTGGAACGGTGTAACCGTCAGCAATCCCTTTGCTTCACCGCTTCATCCCTTGCTCCGGGCATTGCTGACGGAGGAACTGCGCTAACTGAGCCTTTGTTCACGCCGCCGAAGTCATCTTGGTCGCGTGCTGGGCTGGCTGATAATGCCCCGGTTCGCTGCGGAACGAAATGCAGAAGCGGTTCCAGGCGTTGATCGTCACTACGGCCAGCGTCAACTCCATCAACTCCTCCGGTGAAAACTGCTTGCTGGCCACGGAGAACATCTCGTCAGGCACGTGCGTCTGGCTCACCTTGGTGACCGACTCGGCCCAGGCAAAAGCGGCGCGCTCGCGCTCGCTATAGAGGTCGACCTCTTCCCACACGCTGACCAGGTCGATGCGCAGCTCGCTCTCTCCCGACGCGCGCAGGTCTTGGCTGTGAATGTCGATGCAGTAGGCGCATCCGTTGATCCGCGAGACCAGCAGATACGTCAGGTGCAGCAGACCCGGTTCCAATCCACTGTTTGTCACGTGTGCCTGCAGTTCCTGCATAGCTTTCATGAAGTCGTGCGACGCTGCGAGATTTAATCGTGCCGGCATAATTCCCTCCTTAGGAAACTCCGCGTCCATGATTGCGGAAAATTGGCTTTCATGTGAGGGATGAAACAGCCCGCCTGAAAGTTGGCGAAAACCTGCGGTATTGACCAGAGAGTGTGGGGAAGTGTGAAAATTCTCCTCTCTCAGCGCTGGCGCAGCGGTGAACACCACGGGGAAAACAAACGAGCACCCGCTCACGCGTCTTTTGCCGGGATGGAGCTTTTGTATTTCTCGGCAAACCTTCCCTGGCTGACGATGGCGCGACCCACTGTTCCGTAGCCGACGACTTCGCTTCCATTGTGCGCGCTGACGCGAAAAGTAAAGAAGCGGCCATTCAGCGACTCCAGCACAGCTTCGCACTTGACCGCCGTTCCAATGCCGGCGGGTGCGCGATGGATGATGTTGATGGCGGTGCCCACGCTGACCTCGTCGCCCTCGCAGAAGGGCAGCAGCGCTTCGAAACCGGCAGCCTCCATCCAGCCAATCATGTGCGGCGTAGACAGCACCGGAGGAAGCTCGGGCCTCCAGGCACTCAAGGTATGTTGGAATTCGACTCGCCTCTCCACTTCGGCGCGGGTACCGATAGGAACCTTTTTTGCCATGCAATGAGAGTAATGTGCCATTAGTTACCCTGTCACCTGCCCCCATCAGTTTGCGAATTCTTGTTCCTAAGGTTGCGCAAGGTTGCAACCAGGGAAAAGGTTGCCTGGGCAGCGTTTTTTCGCTATAAAAAGCGGCTGCATCCGGCCAAAGTCGGTGTACCATAGCGCTGTTTCAATTACAGGCGCCACGTCCGGACACGCTCCGTCCAGCCACGGGCCCCTTCTGTATTCTCAGGAAAATTTCAAGGTGGGGAGACTGCACATGTATAGGGTCCTGTTTTCCATCCTAGTTGTGGGATCGTTTCTTGCCGTGCCAGTAGGCGCGCAGACGTCAGCAGCGACGGCACCTGCGGCTTCGGCCGCGCCATCCGCTGCGCCCGCGCCGACGGGACGCAAGAAGCGGGTCGCGGTATTCGACTTCGACTACGCGACCGTAATGAGCGCTTCGCAAGCCTACTTCGGACAGAATATCGACTTGGGGAAGGGTATCTCCGATTTGCTGGTGCGCGACCTGGTTAAGGATGGCACGTACTCGGTGATCGAGCGCCAGCAGATGGCCAAGATTCTGGCCGAACAGAATTTTTCCAACAGCGATCGCGCCGATGCTAACTCGGCGGCCAAGATTGGAAGGCTGCTCGGGCGTCGATGCCATCATCGTGGGCAGCATCACCCAGTTCGGCAACGACAACAAGAACCAGGGCTATAGCGGTGGAGGCGGAGGATGGGCCGGAGCCGCGCTGGGTAGTTTTCACCAAAAGGAGAGTAAGGCAGTAGTGGTGGTGGACGCCCGCATTGTGAACATAGACACCGCAGAAATCATGGGCGTGGCGACCGGCAAGGGCGAGGCCTCACGGAAGAGCACTAGCGTTGGTGGCGGCGGCGGCAACTGGCACGGCTTCGGCGGGGGCGCCGTCGACTTCGGAGCCAGCGATTTCCAGCAGACCATCATTGGAGAAGCGGTGAACGCGGCCGTCACCCAGATGTCGGACGAGTTGGTTGCCGATGCGCCCAAGCTGGTGGCCCGCACCATTAACGTCGAAGGCCTGGTGGCCGCGGTCGATTCCGGCCAGATCGTTCTCAACGTCGGCTCCAAGGCCGGCCTGAAGGTTGGCGATCAATTGACGGTCAAGCGCATCACCAAGGAGATCAAAGATCCCACCACCGGCGCAGTGATTCGTAAGCTGACCATCGACGTGGGCGTGATTCGCCTGACGGATGTGGATGAGATTTCCGCCGTCGGTTCGGCGGTTTCCGGCTCCGGCTTCAAAGTTGGCGACGAGGTGAAGACCATCACGCAGTAGTGCAAGCCGTACTTCGGCGACGCACCCTCGCAGCCAAGAACGACGGCCAAGCGATGGGCGGCCAACAGTTAGCCCAGGGCGCAAAGCCCTGGGTTTTTTAGTAAATCCCGCTACGGTAGATGACCCACCAGCTCAGGAAGAGGGCTGCGAAAGTCTCGGCGACGCCCCACCACAGGGGCAGGAAGAAAGCTCCGCAGCTCAAGAGTGTGAACAGGAGCCAGAACGATTTTCGCTGAGTATCCAATGCAATGAAGTCTAGCAGGCAGGCCTCATGCCTCGGAGCCCGTCACGAACCGCAAGCTGAAGAGCGGGACTCTGTGTCCAAATAACCTGTCTGTCAAAATCCGCTCCACGTTGCCTGGAACTGCTGTGCGAGACTCTTTCGGTGCGCGTGAGTTGTAATCTAAGAGGCGATGGGAACTCGTATCTTCTTTCTCGCGATCGCTCTGGGACTTGTGGTGGCTGCTTTCTGGGCCTATCACCACGACGAGAACTTAAGCAAGAACTCCGCCCAGGTCACCCTCGGCGATCCCAACGAAGTGGTGCGGGAGTTAATGGGCGATCCCAGCAGCGAAGGCCCGTGCGGCTCGCTAACCCCCGTGCCTAATGGCTGTGTGAACGAGTACGTGTATCGCTATTGGTACTCGATTTTTCAGCCGCAGTACGAAGTGGTTTGGTTCGATAAGTCAGGTAAGGTCCTGGGCGAGCAGCACGTGCGATCACAGTTCTAAATGCCCAAGTGGCCTTTAGTTCACGACCAAGCTGGAAGTCCTCTCATAAATCATTATGGGGTGTATGAGGGCACGACTTTAGTCGTGCCAAACGCAGTGCAAAAAAGCTCAGGGCTTTTAGAGACTGTGTCGCGAGCCAAGAGGAAATTTTGTGGTGGAACAAAGGGTGGAATAACCGATCAAACTAGCCGCAACGCGGCGAGATGAAGTTAGCCGGGCGGCGTAAGCCCCCGGTCAAGTGGGAGATTATTGTGAGCCGCAGAGCGGCGACACCGGTTGCGACACAGTCTCTTTTGGCCCCTGCAAGAGCCTACCCTCAGGGGCTGAAGCCCAAGTTATTTGTGACTTCTTATGGCACGGCTGAAGCCGTGCCCCGATACAAAACGATTTCCGAGACAGATTAGATTAGATTAGATAGGTCTAGTCTTTGGTCTTTGCGGCCAGCAAATCCAACTGTTCAATCACCGGGGGTTTAGCCAACAGTTCGGACGCCTTCGCCATAAGCGCAGCGGCGATCTGCCCGGACAAGTGTGCCTGCCGTCCGGCTTCGTCGTTGAACGTATCGAAGATGCCGAAGGTCGAGGAGCCGATACGGAAGGCAAACCACGAGATAGTTTCGGGCTCACCCTCAGCCAGCGGCAGTGCACTGCGTAGGAATTCTGCTACCGCTTCCTCTTTTCCAGGCTTGGCTTCCACTCGTGCTAGAAGAGCAAACTTTACCATTGCGATCTCCTTAAGGGTTCGCGCTCTTAGGTGACGCGATCCCAGACGAGTCCGATGCCACCGGCCCGGCGCTGGATGCAACCTGCGGTCGATGGGCCAGGTTTTGGACATTCACGGACACACGACAAACAAGAACGGCACAGCTTTTGGCTGTGCCACATTGTCGTACAAGGTGTTGGCGGGCTTCTACTTCGCTACTACCGGCCTTGGTCCGGCGTCCTTCACCGCTTGCGGTGCGTCGAACTGCTGGAAGTTCTTGGCAAAGCGCTGGGACAGATCGGCAGCTTGCTTGTCGTACGCGGCCTTGTCTTTCCATGAATTGCGCGGCGCCAGCAACTCCGACGGAACTCCCGGGCACGACTTGGGAATGCTTAGCCCAAACGCTGGTTCGATCTCAAACTCTACCTTCGCCAGCTTGCCTTCCACCAGGGCATTCACCATGGCGCGGGTGTGAGGCAGGCTCATGCGCTTGCCGATGCCGTAGGGTCCGCCCTGCCAACCGGTGTTGACCAGCCAGCATTGCGCACTGTGCTCACGCAGGCGGCGGCCCAGCATTTCCGCATAGACTTTGGGCGCCAGCGGCATGAAGGGAGCGCCGAAGCAGGTGGAGAAGGTCGCCTGGGGCTCGGTCACACCAGCTTCCGTACCCGCAACTTTCGCTGTGTAGCCCGACATGAAGTGATACATCGCCTGCTCAGGTGTGAGCTTCGAAACCGGTGGCAGCACGCCGAAGGCATCCGCCGTCAGGAAGACCACGTTCCTGGGATGTCCACCGAAGCCGGGGATGACCGCGTTGTCGATGAACTCAACCGGATAAGCGGCACGAGTATTTTCCGTTTTGCTGTCGTCGTCGTAATCGGGGATGCGCGTGATCGGATCGAGCACCACATTCTCCAGCACCGATCCGAAATGCAGCGCGTTGTAGATCTGCGGCTCCGTCTCGGCCGAGAGGTGAATGCACTTGGCGTAGCAGCCGCCTTCAAAGTTGAAGACGCCAGTCGCGCTCCAGCCGTGCTCATCGTCGCCGATCAGCCGCCGGCTGGGATCGGCCGATAGCGTGGTCTTGCCCGTCCCCGACAATCCGAAGAAGAGGGCGGTTACGCCGTCGCTGCCGATGTTGGCCGAGCAGTGCATCGGAAAAACATTGCGCTCGGGCAACAGAAAATTCATGATGCCGAAGATCGACTTCTTCATCTCCCCGGCATACTGCGTGCCCCCGATCAGGACCAGCTTCTTGGAGAAGTTCACGATCACGAACACTTCGGAGTTGGTGCCGTCGCGTTTGGGATCGGCCAAAAAGCCAGGAGCGCTGACAATGGTGAACTCCGGCTTGTGAGTCTTCAGCTCCTCCGTCGTGGGCCGAATGAACAGCTGTCGCACAAACAGGTTGTGCCAGGCATATTCGTTGATGACCTGAATCGGCAGCTGGTATTGCGGATCAGCGCCGCAAAACAGATCCTGAACAAAGAGCTCTTTGCGGCGCAGGTAATCCAGGACACGCTCATATAAAGGGTCAAACTTGTCCGCGGGGAAGGGCAGATTTACCGAGCCCCAGGCAATCTTGTTTTCGGTGACCAAATCCTTTACCGCGAACTTGTCTTTGGGTGAGCGGCCGGTGCGTTTACCGGTTTCGGCGACCAGTGAACCACGCGCTGCCAACTCGGCTTCGCCGCGACGCAGGGCGGCCTCGACCAGCTGAGGCGGGAAAAGATTGCGATGCACATTATTCTGTCCGAGCAATTGCGAAACATCGGGAGTTTGCAGAACGGAGGACATAAAGAGCTCCTTAGGAAAAATAAGCCGCACACATGGGCACAAAAAAACAAAACTCGATACCAGGGAATCGCGTCGCGCAGCGAACAGAAACTCGACTGATTAAGTGCTACAGGCCCGCTCAATGAGATGTCAGCGGGCTACAGGTTGGAGGGCTTCCTCGATCACGGCCTGCAGATGATCCAACGTTTCTTTTACGGTCAAGGTATACATCTCGCGGCCATTGTCCTCACCTGATTCGATTGCCCACTTCAAGTAGTGGCCTGCAATCTGGACTGCCATCGGGTCCGTAATGATCTTCCCCGTCTGCTCGTGGTATTCCACCCAGGCTACGTGAGGCAGGGCAATCCATACCGGACGCTCACCCGCCAGGAATTTTATATCGACCGCATCGGCGTGCCGGGTGGCAATGGCAACGATCAGCGCCTGGTAGCGGCAGTGCACGGGTTCGCCCGTCCAACGGTCAGTAGCCTGGAAGTCGTCGTACATATTCAAGAATCATATCCGACAGCGAAGCAGACCGGCAACGGTGAAGCTTTCCACCCGGTCAAAAGGCTTTTACCGCTTTGGTGGGCTCCTAAGCTCGCTCGCGAGCCTCGCCCAACTGAACCTGTACCGTCATTTTCTTACGGCCGCGATACACAGTAACCGACACAGTATCGCCCGCGCGATGCTTGTTCATCGCGTTGGCCAAGTCCTGCTGATCGCCGATGGGATCGCCGTTGATGGCAACGATGAGGTCGCCGCCCACCATGATGGGCGTAGCCCCCAGGTAAGCGCGCTGGTTGCCGCCTTGCAGTCCGGCGCGCTCCGCCGCCCCGCCCTGTACCACCCGCACGATCAGGATGCCGTAATCGGCGGGCAGGCCCATCTCTTGCGCCAGCTCAGGCCCGATGGGCAACGACACAATGCCCAGCGAAGGCCGTCGCACCGTGCCCAGGGTGATCAGATCGTTCAAAACCGCCTTCGCCGTATTGATGGGGATGGCGAAGCCGATGCCCGCGCTCTGATTCGATCCGCCAGTGGCGATCATGCTGTTAATGCCGATGACTTCGCCATGCGAATTCAGCAGCGGGCCCCCCGAGTTCCCAGGGTTGATCGCCGCATCGGTCTGGATAGCCTCGTCGATGTATGCGCCCTCGGGACTGCGGATGGGCCGCAGCGAGCTGATGATGCCGCGCGTCATCGTCCCCGCCAGTCCAAAGGGATTGCCGATGGCAAACACCTTCTGACCGACCTGCAGGTTCTTGGATTCGCCGAGCACCGCCGGAACCACGTCCGGGGCCTTAATCTGGATCACCGCCAGATCGTGAGCCCGATCTTTCCCAATCACCGTTGCCTTATAGGTCTTCTTGTTATGCAGGGTTACTTCCAACTGCGAGGCGTCGCCCACCACGTGATAGTTGGTGAGGATGTGTCCTTCTTTGTCGATGATGAAGCCTGAACCTTGGCCTTCCTCGGGCACCGGCCCGTAGAAGAAGTCGTAAGCCATGGTTTTCGAAGTAATGTTGACGACCGATGGGATCACCCGGTGATAGACATCGATATTGTTCTGCTCTTCAGGATCGAGCTTTTCCGGGCCCGCGGCTTCGCTGAGTTCAACATGCGTGGGACGAGAAATCACGTCCGCAGCCGGGTTCGCGCCCTGGTGATGCGTGGTGAACCAATAGAAAGCTCCCGCCAGGAGCACGCCAAGGAAGAATGGTCTTACAAATTTCATGCCGTTATGAGATTCCAATCCGTTCGGAGTTGCCGGACAGCCAATAAACGTCGCCTATAAGAAAGTGTAACGAAATAGGCGTGCTTTGCGCATCCCGGCAAGACCTTCAGGTTAGTGCGGAGCTGAAACTTTCAGTTCCTTCCAGATCTTCTTCACAACCCGTTCCGTAGCTTCAGCGGAGCCGGAATTGTTAATCACGAAGTCAGCGTGCTGTGTCTTCTTTCCATCGGGAAGCTGAGCGGCGCTGCGGCGTTCAACTTCGCTACGAGCGGTCGCCAGAGATAGTCCATTTCGTTGCGCATAGCGCTCTACTTTCTGCTCGAAATCGCAAATTACGACGATGACTTTGTCGAAGTCTTTGTGGGCGCCGGCCTCGATCAGCAGGGCGGCTTCTACTACCGCGATGCCATTCGGATCGGTGCGCTCGACCTCGGCCATCCAGCGCGTCTGCGCCTCGATCACCGCAGGATGCACGATCGCATTCAACTCGCCGATGCGGTTGGGGAACACCACATTCGCCAACCGCCAGCGGTTGATGGTGCCATCGTCATTGAGGATTTCGCGGCCGAATCGGCTGACGACCTTGTCGTAGGCAGGCTGGCCCGGCTGGTAGAGTTGATGCGCCAGGCTGTCGGCCGACAGGTAGTGCGCGCCGCGCTTGACCAGCATCTGGGCCACGGTGGTCTTGCCGCAGGCGATCCCGCCGGTCAGTCCTATGCGCAGCATACTTCGCCGCGGAGTACAGATTGTATGAGAGCCAGTGGTGGCATGGAAGGCGTTAAGCCCCTCGCAGCGTGCTAGCCCGCCCGGCCGTCGCGAGCGCTTCTTCAAAAACATGCAAAGCGGGCGGTTCAGGATCGCTGGTGAACCTGGTCAGATGAGGAATGAGTCGCACAATTGGCGCCGCAATTTCGAAGATCGCGTCTCCCCGGTTGACGTCGACCTTGCCCTCGGCTTGTGCGCAGACCTCCGTGGCACGTTCGAAGCCAATGTTTTCGGCCAGTTCGGCCGACAGGCGCAGTAGAGCCACCAATTCCGCGGGCTGGGCGACTGGCAAGCCGGTTGCTGTCGGGCGGCTCTCGCCTCGCATCGCAACTACGGCGATCTCTGAGTACAAGTAGATCATCTGCGTAATGTGGACAGGCTTGAGTTCCGCGGCGCGCTCAACCTGCGAGAGAACGTCTCCGGTGATTTGCGGAAATGCCTGCACGAAAAGCGGCACCTGGGCAAACGCGGCGTGCGCCGATTCATGTCCAATGTCCGACTCCCAGTCCCAGTCGCATCCTTCCCGGCGCGCAGTCGCCAGCCAGATGCGGACCTGCCCGTCTTCTGCCTCCTGCCACGCCACGCCGTGGTTTTGCATGGTCGAGCAGGGAATCACTCCCCGCGCACCGTCCGCGTCGCCGAGCGCCGACTTTCGCAAACCCAGACCACCGTCCTTTGAGAAGTAGATGGCCCACGGCTGCACCGCCGTCCGCTGAGTCAGAAACGCGTCGACTTCGCGCTCCGCCAACAGTCCTAGCTCTACGAATCGCTTTTGGCGGGCCAAGCGTCTCGCTAGCTCATCGCGCAAGTGTGCGGCCATGTTCTGCAGGAATTGCGAGACCGCTATTTCGCTGACTTCGGGATCGACAAAAAGAGTGATCGACGCCGGCAGATACCGCAGCCACGCGGCAGGAAGGTGTTCCCGCAGATGGGCGATCAGGTTCGTGTTCTCGCGGACGGTAGCGTCTGTCCATGGCAAACTTGAATCGACAAACTCCATCCTGATGTCCTCTTGTGTGACCTGCGCGGCCGGTTCGCTAGACGGGGAATTCATCCAGAATTGTCTCATAGAGCGAGTTAAACTCCGGTGTCCTGAGGTGTTGGCGGCCGCGCGGCTTCGACAGCGGACAGGCCACATCACGCAGCACTCTGCCGGGACGAGTGCTCAAAAGGATGACCCGATCGCCCAGCAGAATGGCTTCCCGGATGTCGTGGGTCACAAACAGAATGGTGCAATCGGTTTTTGAGACCACATCGAGCAGCAACTGTTGCATGTTTTCGCGCGTGCGTTCGTCCAAGGCTCCGAAGGGCTCGTCCAGAAGCAGCAGCCTGGGTTTGACGATCATCGAACGGGCCAGGGCCAGCCTCTGCCGCATTCCTCCAGACAGCGTCTTGGGGTAGGCGTCGGCAAATTCGCTGAGTCCCATTACGTTTAACCAGTGCGATATTTCATTCTTGCGTGAATCTCCCGATTCCTTGGACAGTCCGAAGCCGGTGTTTTCGCTGACCGTCAGCCAGGGAAACGCGCTATAGGATTGAAATACAAATCCTCGATCGAGGCTCGGGCCGTGGATAGGCTGTCCGTCGTAAAGCACGCTTCCCGAGGTCGGTGTCTCCAGGCCGGCCGCCAGCCGAAGCACCGTCGACTTGCCGCATCCCGACGGCCCCAGCAAAGTGACGAATTCGCCGTGACGAATGGAAAACGATATCTCCTGCAAGGCGACGATCGGATGCCCCTTGGCGCCGGCGAAACTCTTCGACGCTCGATCGAACTGGAGCAGAGCGTTATTCCCCATGATTCCATCGGAAGAGCCTCGCGCCTGAGACTCGAAAGAGCAGGTCGGTGAGAACTCCAAGGATGCCGACAAAAATGATTCCGGCAAAGACGCGGTCGGTTTCCAGATAGCGCTGCGATTGAATGATGAAGTAGCCGATACCCCGGTTGCCGGCTACCAGTTCCGCCAGTACCAGGTAAGACCAGGCCCAACCAGCTGCGATTCTCAGGTCGTCCCATATGGCGGGCATCGACCAAGGTATAACAATGCGCCAGAGAACCTGCGAGCGCGATAGTCCAAAGGTTCGTCCGGCCTCGATCAATTCCTGGGGAACCGCTGCCGAATCCGCGGCGATTACCAGAATCAGCTGGAAGACTACTCCAATGGTGATGACCGCGATCTTCTGGGCATCGCCTATGCCAAACCATAAGATACACAGGGGAACTAAGGCCGCTACCGGTAAGTAGCGAGTAAATCCGCAGAGTGGAAATACCAGGCGAGCTATGCGGGGAATTTGTCCACTGAGAATTCCGAGGGGAAAAGCCACGATGAGGGACAAAAGAAATGCGCCGCCAATTCGAATTAAGCTGGGAAGTAACTCCTCGTGAAAAAAACCGAAGGATAAGAGAGAAAGAAAGCTCTGTACTACCTGCCCCGGCCCGGGCAGAAATACAGGATCCACTGCACCCATTCGAGTCAGGACGTACCAGGCAACAAATAGGAATGCAATGGGAGCCAAGCTAGTTGCGCGATCTTGCAGTCTGGGCCCCATGGCGTCAGGCTTCCAGCCATATTTTGTCCAGATTTGCTTGCTGGTTGGTCGCCAGATCGTTTGGAAAACGATCCTTAATCAACTCGAGGATCGTCTCCCTCCTTTGCCGAATAACCTGATTTACAGCTTCGTCAAGAAACGACTCCTCAGCCAATCGAAAGTCGACGGTCGAGTGAAAGATGCTGAGAGGCTTTTCTTTCTCATGTGTGGTACAAGAGCTCGTTAGCTCCTCCGCGATAGCTTTGGCTTTCTCTTTCGTAGCCCATTTCGCAAATTTTTCCCCTTCGTAGCGAAGATAGCAAAGCGCGTATTCATCGGAGAGGGCGTTATGTACGCAGAATTGCACCGGAGGTTTTCTGCGGAAATGAATGCTCAACCGTCTTCTCATGAGCTGTAGATTTGGCCAAACTTTACCCCAGTTGTCCTTCATAAGTTGAACTCGCTGCTCGGGAGAAACGTCTTTTGAAGTTACGTCCGCTAAAGCAAGCTTCTGCAGCAGGTTGGCAGTTGGCGCAATATTGTGATCGAAGTCGCCATAGTAATACTCATATTTCGCGCCTTCGCGCATGTTCTTAAGCACCGTGTCGGCAAAACGGGGATCCCTGCCTTCCACCGGCTCAACAGAGTTTACGACTACGGCGATGGTGTCGGCCTCGAGCACCAGGTTGCCGTCTTTTTCCGTGCTCGTCTCCAATTCTGCCAGGGCCGCTCGGCTGATCAGTGGGAGTTCCGGATGCTCGTAGGAGGATGAATCCTTGACCTCCGTCACAATCTTGGCCCCAGCGACCTGGAGAGATCCGAGGGTGCTGTAATCGCCATCCGCTGCAACCACTTCCGGCTGTTCAAACGGAATGATGGTAACTCCCTTGAGATCGCTGGGCAGCGCGTCGGAATTCGCATCCAGGCTACACACCATAAAACAGCGTCTCGGTCCCATGTGTCCCATGAAAAGACCGAGCTCAAAAATAGTATTGTCGCGAGGTATAAAGAGTTGTTGGAGCTTCTGTTTTGACAGTCCGTCTTGAACAGTTCCCACCTCTGGAGTGACGGGCGGTTCGGAAACATCCTTCGGTGGCTCACGTCGACCGGCTTTCTCAGCAAAATCATCCCGGGTCAACAGGACGGTGGCGAAGTCGCATTCTCGTGTCTGGTTGATCAAGCCCTGAAGCGTTACTGAGGAAGCGTGAAATCTGTCCCGGTCGTACCATTCCCGGATATCGCACGTTGGGAGGTGCTCGCCTAAGTATTTCGCAAGAGCCTTAGCGAGCGGTATCGATTTGCCACTCGATGCAACAAACATCCTCGTCTGCCGGGGCATGTTATTCCTTCGCGTTAGCTATGAAATTCACTGAGATAATCTCCTCCGGCTTTACTGGCGCCGTGATTACCTTCGCGTCCAACCAGATGGCGGAAGCCCGCTCGGCTACCTGGAAGATAGGCCCGGGCTGCTGCTGTGTCCCGAAATACTTCTTGTTCCGCGCCAGATCGCAGAAGTTAATTCCCTCAAGAATCTGGGCGTACTTGGAAGCGTCCACCTGGAAGTAGGGAGCCATAATAGCATTGGCTTCGTCGGGATGTGCCTTCCAATAATCGATAGCTTTCAGCACAGCGTTGACAATCGCCTGCACATCTTGCGGCGAATTTGCCACCACCCTCTCGTTGAATCCCAGACAATCGACAATCAGGTTGGGATAGTCTTTCGACGAAGCCAGAATATGTCCGTTACCCTGCTGGCTGGCTTTGGTCAGCCAGGGGTCCCAAAGCACTGCAGCGTCTACTTGTTTAGAAATGAAAGCGGCACCGCCCTGGGCGGTTTCCATATCAACCGGCTTTACATCCTTCAGGGTCAGGCCGTTTTGTTGCAATAAGGCTCGCAGAAAGAACTCGCTGGGCAAGCCACGCTGAAAGGCTACGGTCTTGCCGCGCAAGTCGGCGATCGTCTTGATCGAGGCATTCGCCACAATCCCGTCGGCGCCATTGGATTCGTCGATCGCCATCGCAATGGTGGCTTTAAGATTATTGCCCGCGGATAGAACGAAGTAATCTACGGGCGCGGCCAGGGCATCGATTCGGCCCGCTTTCAAGGCACTATTCCGCTCCGCCAAACCGGTCAGGACCACTAACTCTGCATCGATACCGGCGTCCTTGAAGAACCCTTTGTCTTTTGCTAGGTAGAGAGGACCAAAACCCACAAATGGGCCTAACCCTATTTTGTAGGTATGCAGTCCAGGCTGTTGCCGCCGGCAGCCGGTCGACGACATCAAGGCCGCCCCGAAGCATAGACAGACAACAGTGATGACGAGGTACCGGAAGCGAGACTTCGTAAACGGCATAAGACGGTTCATGCTAGGTTTTTGATTAGGTCTCTCGACGGTCAGAATATACAAGTGGCCGCTTCCACGCGCAATCGTAAAAGGCTTGTCTCAACCGCCCCCGCGCGCAGGAAGCGAGTTCGTCTTACTCTTCCACTCAGCCGTGGGGATCGAGCGGAATCGTTAGGGGCTGCCGAGCCCGCTTCCTAATGCATGTGGCGTTCGGGCACTCCGAGATGGCGCACCGTGTCGCCTTCGAAATCAAACTCGATCAACACTGCCGGCTCGTCACCCACCACCCAGCCGTCATGGCCGGGCTCGATCGAGACCACCTGGGGAGCCCTGAACTCCAGGATGCAGCCGTCGGCGAACTCCATGTGGATCTGGCCTTGGGCCAGAAATCCAACGTGAGCGTGCATGCAGAGATCGGTGCCGCTGACTGGCTTCATGTGAGTCGACCAGCGAAATCCCGGCGGATAGATCACCCGCTTGACGCGAGCTGCGCCGACACGCACGATGTCGAGCTTTACCCCTCCGACTTCGGAGTGCTGGGCTCCTTTCATGGGCCCCAGAAGAGTATCGGTAGAACTCATGGCAGTCACCTCCAGATGAGCCAGCGGATGCGCGATCCGCGAGACATGTATGCGCGAGGACCATTGTGATTCTGCGCGTTCTTGAGGATACAGCACGACTGCAAGACTGACCCGCAGCTTTTGCAGGTTGGGGATGGGCGGATCGAAGAAAAAAGCTAGCTAAGAAACTTGGAAAAGCACGCGGAAGAGCCGGGCTTTTATTGATGACTGCAAAAGAAATGTCCGCTAGAAAGGGTGGAAGGGCGCGGCTTTAGCCGCGCCTAGAGAGTGCAACCAAGCCGGGCTTTAGCCCCGGGCCGACCGTGGCTAAAGCCATCTGTAATAGCTTCCCGATTTCTCCGGGCTCAAAGCCTGGCGCTTCCACCTCCTGCGACGACATGGCTTTTGCAGCTTCCACCTCCGGTAAGGACATTTCTTTTGCAGTCATCAATAAAGCTACGCCCCTTCCAGTAAACGCTGCGGCCTACTGGTTCACGGGAATCTTGATGATCTTCTTCTGGATGGCGTAGGTGACCAGTTGTGCCTTGTTATGGATGTCGAGTTTGCGCATCAGGTTGAACTTGTGAGCCTCCACGGTTTTCACGCTCAACCCCAGCAGCACCGCGATCTCTTTCACCGAGTTGCCTTCGGCCAGCAGCTTCAGGATCTCGCGCTCCCGCGGGAGTCAGGGTCGACATGCGTGGCCGCATCTTGCTGTCCCGCACCCGGGCGCGAAAATCTTCCACCAACTTACCCAAAACCTGCGAACTCAAGTACTTTCCGCCCCGGTAGACATCCCGGACGGCGCTCACCAGCTGCTGTGCCGGCGTGTCTTTCAGCACGTATCCGGCAGCTCCAACCTCCAGGCACTGCACCAGGTAATCTTCGTCCTCATACATGGTGAGAAACAATACCTTGGTCTCGGGACGCATCTTCTTGATGTGCCGAGTTGCCTCGAAGGAAGACAAGCCGGCCATTCCGATATCCATCAAGACCACGTCGGGCCGCAGCTCGCGCGCCTTCTCCACGGCGTCGCCTCCGTCCGGAGACTCGCCTACCACCTCGAAATCGCTCTCACTCTCCAGCAGGCGCCGTACTCCCTGCCGAAACAACGTGTGATCGTCAACCAACAAACATCTGATTTTCGGCATCGTTTTGGTTCCTGGATTCCATGTGCGATCGTCGATGTAACACGCAGCCCTTACGGCAAGACCCCGACCGTCAAATACCCTTGGCTGCTATCGGCCCGCGCGCCCGGGCTAGGATTCACGCACCTCGCGCCAGAGCGCCGCTCTCATCGGTCTGCGCCGTACGATCACCCGTCATCCGGGCGTTCGTCACTGGTGCACTTATTTCGATGCGGGTACCCTGGCCTCGCGCCGAGGTCACCTTCATCTTTCCGCCTAAATTTCCGATGCGTTCGCGCATTCCCGCCATGCCAAACGTCTGCCGGCCGGGATTGGACTTGAGCAGGATCCCCACTCCATCGTCTTCAATCAGCAGTTGCACGGCATTACCCGCTCGCGACAATTCAATGTTTACCGTGCTGGCATTCGCATGCTTGGCGACGTTATGCATCGCCTCCTGGACAACGCGATAAATGGCGGTCTCCAACGCCGCAGGCAGGCGGCCGAATCCTTCCGAAACCGTGACTCGCGCCTTCACTCCCGTGCTCTTGGCCAGGTCCTTGGCTTCCTTGCGGACGGCGGCAATCAATCCCAACTCCTGCAACACCAGGGGAGAAAGCCGTCCGATGATGCGCCGGATGCCTTCAATGGTGCGGTCCACGACCTCCAGGGTCTCGCGGATTTTTGCCCGCGCGGTTCGTGCCGCCACGCTGCTCTCCAGCATGCCGAGATAGAGGCGGATGACCATCAGCGCCTGACCAGTCTCGTCGTGCAGTTCGCGGCTGATGCGTTTGCGCTCTTCTTCCTGAGCATGCAACAGGTGTCCGGAGAGTTCGGCAATTCGCATTTCGCGCTCGCGCAGAGCATCGGTCATGCCCGCACGATCGATGGCCAGCGCCGAACGATCGGCGATGGCGCGCAGCAGTTCGCCCTCGGTGGGCAGGCAGTCGTAAGGCCGCGGAAAACCAATCATCAGCACCCCAATCACCGCCTGCTTGGATCTCAGCGGCACTCCCCACACCGCCTTCGCCTTGCCCTGCAACGTGGGATGCAGGCGGCCATGCGAGGTGCGCAAGTCAGGCAAGACTGCTGGTTCGCCGTTGGCCGCAATCTCGCCCACAAAGCCTTCGCCGATGGGAGTAGTCAGGGCCAACGTGTCCAGCCCGTCGCCAAAACCAACCTGCGCCTGTACTCGCAGTACCTGCTGTTCCGCGTCCCTCAGCAGAATCAATCCCAGCGTGGCATTGAAGGTATGGGTCGCGATTTCCAGCACCCGCTCCAACAGAGCATTCAAGTTTTCCGGCCGACAGCTCGGCATCCAGCACTGACAGCAAGGTCTCGGCTTCAATCTTCTGAGCGTCGGAATAGGCTGCGGAAACCGCTACGTATGAGGCCCACGACAGGGTTTCCATGGCCGCCCGGGCTTCGGCCAGACGAGAAGCAGGAAAGATTCTTTCCAGATAGGGGTCAATGAGTTGCTGGTAGATCTCCAGCGACCGAGCCACCGCGCGGGCGCTCACCTTCAGCTTTGCCAGGCGCTTGCCGAAATGCTGCAGATTCTCATAAAAGGCCGCAAAATCCGTTTGGGAGAAGATGGAGAATCCGGTACCGATGGTCAGCCGCTCCAGAGCGGTCATGGCGCGGCCATCGAAATCGAACTCGGCAAACATCTTCTGTCGCCAGGTCGCGGTAATCTCCGGGAAGCAGGGCTGTAAGCACCGTACTACCTCGACAACCACCTCGCGCGACGTTTCCTTCATGGGAAGGAGGGGGGACATGCTGCTCCTTGGGGCCACCATGGTTGATGCGACGGAGCACCCGGCAGGATGGCATTACTACCTGATAAACTCGCGGCCGCACAAACTACGTGGCGTATTGAGGGTTGTTGACCACAGAGCAGGAAATATTGTCTAAAGTATACACAGTCGCGCCCTGGTTTGGCGCGTGCCGACTTTGTGTGCCGTGCCCACGCGCGGCGGCGGGCTGACAGCGGGCTGAATCCCGGTCCCCGTGGCGCGCATCTTTGACATCACCATGAAGATCCTTATCCCCACTCCCCTGCGTCAGTACGCCGACAAGCAGTCGGCGGTGGAGTTGTCCGCCGCTACCGTTGGCGAGGCCCTGGACACCTTGATTACGAGACATCCCGAGCTGCGCAAGCACCTCTATAACGAGGAGGGGAGGCTACGCGCTTTCGTCAACCTTTATCTGAATGAAGACGACGTCCGCTATCTGCAGCAGGAGCAGACGCCGGTGAGCGGAAGTGACACTCTGACTATCGTGCCCTCGATTGCCGGCGGAAGGAAGTGAGGATCATGGCGACCCTGGCTGACAAAACCGGAACGGCTGGAGGTCTCAGCAATGACGAAGTACTGCGCTACTCGCGCCACCTCATCATGCCGGAAGTCGGTATGGAAGGGCAGCTCAAGCTGAAGCAGGCTAAGGTGTTGTGCATTGGCACTGGCGGCTTGGGCTCGCCCTTGGCGCTTTATCTGGCCGCCGCGGGCGTGGGAACGCTTAGGTGTTGTAGATTTCGATATTGTCGACATGACAAATTTACAGCGCCAGGTGATTCACGGCACCGGAGACGTCGGCCGCAAGAAACTCGACTCCGCGGCGGACCGGATTGCGGCCATCAATCCTTATGTCGACGTGCGCAAGTTCGAAACCCGGCTGACCAGCGCCAACGCGATGCAGCTGTTCCGCGACTTTGACATCATCGTCGATGGAACCGACAACTTTCCTACGCGCTACCTGGTGAATGATGCCTGCGTGCTCAGCGGCAAGCCCAACGTGTATGGATCGATCTTCCGCTTCGAGGGCCAGGCCAGTGTCTTCGCCACGGAAAACGGACCGTGCTATCGCTGCCTCTATCCCGAGCCGCCCCCGCCGGGTCTGGTTCCGTCGTGCGCTGAGGGCGGCGTGTTGGGGATTCTGCCCGGACTGGTCGGCGTTATCCAGGCTACGGAAACCATCAAGCTGATCCTGGGCTCGGGCGAGCCGCTGATCGGGCGACTGTTATTGGTGGATGCGCTCGCCATGCGCTTCCGCGAACTCAAGCTGCGCAAGAATCCCGACTGCCCCGTCTGCGGCAGACCATCCCACGGTTACGAAGCTGATCGACTATGAGCAGTTCTGCGGCATTCGGGGAGAGGAAAAGCCGGTTGCTGCTACCATGCAGGACATGACACCGGAAGAATTGAAGCAGCGCCTCGACGCCGGAGAAGACCTCTTCGTGCTCGACGTGCGCGAGCCCCACGAATACCAGATCTGTAACCTGGGCGGACATCTGATTCCGCTGAATGACTTGCCCAAGCGGGTGAGCGAGCTCGACTCATCGCGCGAGATCGTTGTCCACTGCAAGATGGGAGGCCGCAGCGCCAAGGCCGTGGACTTCCTGAAGCAGGCCGGCTTCGGCAAGGTGCACAATCTCGCCGGCGGCATCAATGCCTGGGCCGAGCGCGTCGATACAAAAATGCCGAAGTACTGATGTTGAGCGTGGGCAGCGTGCGGGTTTGAGCTGCCACTGATGTTTAGACTGTGATCTTCATGCCGCGGCGGTGGTGCCTCGCAATCCGCCGCTTTCCCTCTGCGCTTCTCGCAGATACAAGTACAACGGCAACCCGAGCGAAACTCCAACCATTATTGTGGCCAGCACCGGGAGCCATCGTTTTTGGATCGCGATCCTGCGGTTTTCCACTCTCATGAACACGATCAGCACGATTGCGGAAACCAGTACGTCCATGCCAAAGAACGCACTGATCCGGTTGGCGAAGAGTTCCTGGAAGAACAGCGACAGCTTGAGACCGTGAGCAGCCAACCAGGGAAGAAACTGCCAGTACGGCAATACCACTCCGAGGAAACAGAGCGCCAAGTAAATAGTCTTGGGCTTCATGGCTCACCTCCAACGACGCCGGGTTTCGATGATAGAGTCTCTCCCAAGGTAAAGCGATGTTCCAACTCTTTCTCGTTGCACTCGCCTCTTGCGCAGGCTGTATCACCGGCGCAAAACTGCCGGGTGAGAGCCGCGCTAAGGGGTGTTACGTTGAACCACTTAGCGGCAATGCGGCCAGTTTCCGGGCGTGTTAAAATCCCAGCAGAAGTACTCGCGAGAGAAGTTTTATCTTGATCGAGATAGCGCCGTCCATTCTGTCGGCCGATTTCGCCCGTTTGGCTGAAGATGCCCACGCCGCGGTGCGAGGTGGCGCCACCCTCCTCCATGTTGATGTGATGGATGGCCACTTTGTGCCCAATATTACCATCGGACCTCCGGTAGTCAGGTCACTTCGCAAGGCCGTGGACGTTCCCCTCGACTGCCACTTGATGATCGAAAACGCCGACGATTACATCCCTGCCTTCGCCGACGCTGGAGCAAACTGGATTTCGGTCCACCAGGAAGCCTGTATTCACTTGAACCGCACGCTGGAGCTGATTCGTAGCCTGGGTATGAAGCCTGGTGTGGTCATCAATCCGGCGACTCCGGTTCAGACCCTGGGCGAGGTACTCGACATTGTCGACCACGTACTGGTGATGTCCGTCAATCCCGGTTTCGGAGGACAGACGTTCATCCCTGGCGCTCTGGAGAAAGTCCGTAAGCTGGCGACCATGCGCGCTGCCAAGGGCGTGAATTTTCGCATCGAAATCGACGGTGGCATCGATCTGGAAACAATAGGTCCGGCGGCACGTGCTGGAACCGAGCTCTTTGTTGCCGGCAGCCACGTGTTCGGCAAGGGCGATCCCGCGCGCAACGTGGAAGCCCTGCTGAAAACGGCCCAGGAAGCCCTGCTGCAGCGGGCCTGATAGCGCGGATTAATAATCGATCCCGGCCAGTGCTGACCTTGTGTCTGCCGGGTTATTACGGTGGTTCCCAAAGGTGGTTAGGATGTTTCGTCGCGTACTCATATTATTCATGGTGGGATTTGGCTTGACTTCGCTGTACTCCGTAGCCCAGGACAGCAGCAGTGGCCGCTCCGGCACAGGACGGCAGCGAGTCAGACGCCAAGCGCCGTGACCAATCCGACGCCTGCCGCGGCCACTAGCCAGACGCCCACCACCAGCAGCAACCAGAGCCCGGCCCCGAGCAGCAGCAAGAAAAGGAAGAAGCCAAGCCGGAAGGCGCAGAATCCGATTGCCAACGTCGACTCCAAGCAGCCGGACAAGGTGCTGTTTGATCGTGCCGAGGATGCGATCAAACATGGCAAGTACGATGTAGCGCGCCTCAGCCTGCAGACGCTGATCAACACGTATCCCGACTCGGAGTATGTGGCGCGCGCCAAACTGGCGATCGGCGACTCCTGGTATCAGGAGGGCGGTTCAGCTGCCCTGGCCCAGGCCGAGAGCGAGTACAAAGACTTCATCACCTTCTTCCCCAACATGCCGGAAGCCGCTGAAGCCCAGATGAAGATCGCCAATATTCATTATGGCGAGATGGAGAAGGCGGACCGCGATCCTACTCATGCCCGGCGCGCTGAAGAAGAGTACCGCCAGCTGATCATGCAGTTTCCCGACAGCCCGCTAGTGCCGCAAGCCAAGCAGCGACTTCTGGAAGTGCAGGAGGTTCTGGCCGAGCGCGAGTACCTGATCGGACATTTCTACTTCTTGCGCGAAAGTTATCCCGCCGCCATTGCCCGCCTGAAGTCCGTGGCCGATACCTACCCGCTCTACAGTGGAGCGGACGAAGCGCTGTTTGAGTTGGGTACGGCTTATGAGCGGGAGGTCGAACTCATTCGCAAGACCAGGTGGCCGGAAACCGCCAAGGGCGAGTTGATCAAGCAATATACCGCAGGTGCGGTTGCCGCTTATGACCGCATTCTTACCCGCTATCCCCTGGAGAACCGCGCGGCCGACGCCAAGAAGCGCCTGATTGCCATGAAGCAGCCGGTGCCGCAAGCGACCCCGCAAGCCATCGCGCAAGACAAGGCTGAGATCGCCAGCCGCGGATCTCTGGGGACCATCGGCAAGGTGATGGAGAACTTCCACAAGGGACCGGATGTGTCGGAAGCGGCCCGGGTCGGCGAACCCACCATGGTTGATCCCAAACAGGCCAGCGCGCCGGAGATCGTTCGCTCGGCCAACGCCAGTGTGACCAGTGTTCTGCAAGGGGCTGGCGGCGGCAACAAGATTTCAGTTGAGCAGGTGCATGATGGCGCTCCACCCGCGGAAAATGCGGCTGTTCCGCGCTCCGATGCTGCTTCCGACGCCACTGCCCCGGCAAGTGATTCGGCCCCAGGTACCAGTGCACCGGCCCCCGCAGCCCCTGCCGGCAGTGACATGGGCAACGACTTAACCGCCCCGGCGGCTGGTGGTGGATCTGCGCCCATACCGCCGCCCACGCAGGTCAACGAAGTGGCAGGAGCGAATTCCAGTAGTGGTTCGTCGACGGCGTCGAGCGGATCGGCCCAGCAAGCACCTCCTGCCGACAGCAACACCGAGAGCTCTTCCAAGAAGAAGAAGAAAAAGCATTTGCTGATATTCTGAACCGCGAGATTTCTAGGGTTAGCTCCGCGACGAGCCGCGGCATTGCTCGTTTGTAGGTCTGTGAGCTAAAATAACTTGGCCGCATTGCAGCGTTCCGCGTGGGAACGCACTCCGCAGAATCCCCAGCCAACCGGCTCGCGGGAGTGGCGAGTTAAGGTCTGCAAGGACAGCGAAACTGGTTGGAAACCCAGTGGGTTGGCGGCTTGCACGTGCATTGCCGTTGTGTTAAGCTCAGAGTTTGTCCCGGCTGGCAGGAAGAATCATGCTTGGTTCGGTGTCCGCCTGCGGCGGAGGTTGAGCCGGCAGGCTGGCGTAGCTCAGCTGGTAGAGCATCTGATTTGTAATCAGAGGGTCGGGGGTTCAAATCCCTTCGCCAGCTCCAGAATCGTAACCATAAGCGCGCCGGAAGGCGTAGCAGGAGCAAGCCAAACGAGACGCGCAGCTCTCCTAGAGAACTGATTCCAGCAGCAGCTTTCTCAATCGTAAAAACGCGTGCGGAAGTATGGTCGCGCGGAGAATGCGGAGTTTTGCCGGGGTAGCAGAGTAGCGCATTTGGCAGCTGGAGTTCTTTGACAGCAGGATCGGGGTTCCCATTACGCGCGGGGTTTGCGCGTCATGGCGTGGAGAGATTGGCGATTCCGGGCCTCGGCGAAGTGGGCTCTCAGGCAAGGCTGAGAGTTGGAATGCTCGGTCGAACTGGGCCCCGACAAGCGCCGGCTGTAGCCTGCCCTGAGCGAAGCCAAAGGGCGCTTGGTGGGTAGTGGAAATGTGCACAGGTGGCCGAGTGGTTAATGGCAGCAGACTGTAAATCTGCCGCTCCTTGCGAGCTACGGAGGTTCGAATCCTCCCCTGTGCACCAGCTTTTGGGCCTGGATGCTCGTAGGTTAGACGCGAGTTGAATTAGGCGGCGATTTGGAGTTGGATGAAGCGGCTGTGGGTGGCCTTGGGTGTGTACGTAGTGCTGGCAGTGCTTGCGTGGACCACGATCAGCGATCAGAAGTTCAAGCTGGCCACCTTGGCAATCCTGGCGATGTTTGCGATTCGCACCTGGTCGTGGAGCAGGAAGCAGGAACGCGAACACCGCGAACGGCACGACGAAGATTAACTGGGAAATGAGTTGGAGCCCCGCAGGGGCGGAAGTGATTGGCCCAGGGCGAAGCGCTGGGATTGAGCGCAAAACAGAATTGAGTCCCGTAGGGACGGCACGGACTTAGGCGGGAGTAACTCAGTGGTAGAGTCACAGCCTTCCAAGCTGTTGGTCGCGGGTTCGATTCCCGTCTCCCGCTCCATGGGTTTCAAAGTGGTGAAGCCGAGGACGCTCGCCGTATAGCGAGCGCCGCAGGCGAGGGCGCAGCAGCGAAGCGTTGCGGAGCCCTTTTAACAAGGCGCTGATGTAGCTCAGTTGGTAGAGCACTCCCTTGGTAAGGGAGAGGTCATCGGTTCAATCCCGATCATCAGCTCCATGAATTTGCAAGTGAGGCTCGCATACGCGGGCAGGATGGTTTTCTGATTACTTCGATGGAGCAGCCAGTATCGCGAGCACCGTTCCAGCAGGCTGGTCTCGCGATTGAAAAGCTTGACGAGTTTGACCAGCTGCGTTCGGCGTTGACCAGGGTTTTCGCGCCGGGAGACGTAGGGCGTTTTTTGCAGCTACTGCAGCGCAAGGGAGTTCCGATCCGCGATTTCGATCGCGTTCGGCGCCAGAAGTTACTGGAGCAGGTCGATTCGAAGCTGGCGCAGGGTGGAAAGACGGCGCAGCAATTGTATGAAGCGCTGACGGTGAGCGATCAGGCGCAGATGCGCGAATTTTATTTGACGACGCTGGAGGCGGTGGATCTGTCTCTGCGGGAGAAGTTCAACAAACTTTACCGATATTACTAGGGCACAAGAAAATGGCGAAAGAGAAATTTGATCGCAGCAAGCCGCACGTAAACGTAGGCACGATCGGGCACATCGATCATGGCAAGACGACGTTGACGGCGGCCATCACCAAGGTTTTGCAGAAGCACAATCCCAAGATCGTGTTTCGCTCGTTCGACTCGATCGACAACGCGCCGGAAGAGCGCGAGCGCGGCATCACTATCGCGACCGCTCACGTGGAGTACGAGACCGCGAACCGGCACTACGCGCACGTGGATTGTCCCGGCCACGCCGACTACATCAAGAACATGATTACCGGCGCGGCGCAGATGGATGGCGCGATTCTGGTAGTCGCGGCCACCGACGGTCCCATGCCGCAGACCAAGGAGCACGTGCTGCTGGCTCGCCAGGTGGGCGTGCCTTACATCGTCGTGTTCCTGAACAAGTGCGATGCGGTGGAAGATCCCGAGCTGATCGACCTGGTGGAGATGGAAGTTCGCGAGCTGCTGACCAAGTACAACTTCCCGGGCGACGATCTGCCGGTGGTTCGCGGCTCGGCCCTGGGCGCACTGAATGGCGAGGCGCAGTGGGAAGCCAAGATTGACGAGCTGATGGAGGCGGTGGACAAGAGCGTGCCGCTGCCGGCGCGCGATGTGGACAAGCCGTTCCTGATGCCGATCGAAGATATCTTCTCCATCTCGGGCCGCGGCACGGTGGTGACCGGCCGTATCGAGCGTGGCAAGGTGAAGGTGGGCGAGGAAGTGGAAATCGTTGGTTTCCGCGAGACCCGCAAGACGGTGGTCACCGGCGTGGAAATGTTCAAGAAGCAGTTGGACGAAGGCATGGCGGGCGACAATGCCGGCCTGCTGCTGCGCGGCATTCCGAAGGAAGATGTGGAGCGCGGCATGGTGCTGGCCAAGACCGGCTCGATTACGCCGCACACCAAGTTCACCGGCTCGGTGTACGTGTTGTCGAAAGACGAAGGCGGACGGCACACGCCGTTCTTCAAGGGCTACCGGCCGCAGTTCTACTTCCGCACGACGGACGTGACCGGGGTGGCGACGTTGCCGGAAGGCACGGAGATGGTGATGCCGGGCGACAACGTGACTTTGCAGATTGAGCTGATCACGCCGGTGGCGATGGAAAAGGGCTTGCGGTTTGCGATTCGCGAAGGCGGACGCACGGTAGGCGCCGGTACCATCAGCGAAATTATTGCGTAATAGAAATCCCACTCATTCCAAACGCTGGAATGAGTGGGCACCCAAGTTTTTCTCGGCGAAGTGATTGACGCGCTCCGCTGATTTTCGCGCTTCGACGCGGACAAGGCTTCCCGGTACAGAGCCGCGGAAGTAAAACGAAAAGGAATCGATCAATGCCTCGAGAGATTGTTACGTTGCAATGCGGTGATTGCAAGGATCGCAATTACTCCACCACCAAGAACAAGAAGACCACGACGGCCCGGCTGGAGTTCAGCAAGTTCTGCCGCAAGTGCCGCAAGCACACGCCGCATAAGGAAGTGAAATAAGCTGTCGGCCGTTAGCTCTCAGCTTTCAGCTACTGCGAAACGCTGGAGACGGATGGTGCGGCATGGGTAGGTTCGAAGTTGGCCACACGGCATCAACCCTTCTGCAATAGCTGAAGGCTGATAGCTGACGGCTGACAGCTAAAACAGGGGCGTAAGCTCAACGGTTAAACTGTCGGTCTCCAAAACCGAACTTGGGGGTTCGAATCCCTCCGCCCCTGCCAGGTTATTTGCCAGCGCCAGGGCAAGGCGCAACGAGAGAATGCAGTTGGCGCGGTGAGCGCCGGAAAAAGGTAGCAGATGGCGAAGTCAGCAGCGATCGAGAGCGTGGGGGAGAGCAAGCTGGGCGCACTGAAAGCGTGGCCGCAGCGCGCGAAAAGCTTTTACAACGACGTGCGCACCGAAATGCGGAAGGTCACGACCCCGTCGCGCAAAGAAGTGCAGGGGACGACCACGGTAGTCATCATTACCGTGTTTTTGTTCGGCCTCTATTTCTGGGTGGTCGACGCGATCATCGGCAAAACCCTTGATCACGCGCTGAAGTATCTGACGAACCGCTAATGCGCGGAAAAATGACAGAAGAAGAAATCAAATCGGAGAATAACGGCGGCTGAGCCCGAGCCGGGCAACGTGCCCGCAGCGCCGGACCACTCGGGCGCCGTCACGGCTGAATCTACGGCCGCCAATCCGCAGAATCCGAATATGAAGTGGTACATCATCCACACCTATTCGGGATTCGAGCGCAAGGTGAAGGAGTCGATTGAGTCGCGCGTGCGCGCCTATCCGGAGCTGGAGCATCGGATTGGCCGGGTGCTGATTCCGACGGAGTCAGTTACCGAAGTTCGCGGCGGCAAGAAGTACACCAGCGAGCGCATGTTCTATCCCGGCTACGTGCTGGTGGAAATGGACATGGACGACAACGTGTGGCACGTGGTGAAAGGAACGCCGCGGGTGACTGGGTTTGTCGGTACGGGACAGCAGCCCACGCCGCTGTCGGAAGAAGAAGTGCAGCAGATCGTATATCGCGTGGCCGACAGCAAGGAAAAGCCCAAGCTCAAGGTCAAGTTCGAGAAGAACGAATCGGTACGCATCAGCGAAGGTCCTTTCGCCAGCTTTACAGGCGTGGTGGACGAGGTGAACGAAGATCGCGAGACCTTGAAAGTCATGGTCACCATCTTCGGACGTTCCACTCCGGTGGAACTGGGATTCGGTCAGGTCGAAAAGGTTATTACGTAGTAGAGCCGCTATTCGCTTTTCGCCATTCGCACACGCTGCGGTGAAACTCTGGCGAACAGCGAAAGGCGAGTAGCGAAAAGCGTAGGAAATCAAATGGCAAAAAAAGTTACCGGTTCGGTGAAGTTGCAGATTGCGGCGGGCAAGGCCACGCCGGCTCCTCCGGTTGGTCCGGCGCTCGGTCAGGCGCAGATCAACATTATGGAGTTCTGCAAGCAGTTCAACGCGAGAACCAGCGCCAAGGAGCTGGACGGCCTGATTATCCCGGTCGTGGTCTCGGTGTATAGCGATCGCTCGTTTACCTTTATTACCAAGACGCCTCCGGCCGCGATTTTGCTGAAGCGCGCCGCGGGTGTGGCCAAGGGCTCGGGCACGCCTAACAAAGACAAGGTGGGCAAGGTGACCGAGAAGCAGGTTCTCGAGATCGCCAAGCAGAAGATGCCTGACCTGAACGCGGCTTCGGTGGAAGCGGCGATCAAGAGCGTGAAGGGTACCGCGCGCTCTATGGGCATTGAAGTCACGGCCTAGTCAGTGGGATTTAGCGAATCCCACTCATTCGAAACCCGCGAATGAGTGGGGCACCCAGTCTTTGGTGGAAGAGCTGGCCTTTAGGCCAGCGTAAGCTGGTTCTTTATGACCCGAGTCCCTTTAGGGACGGCATAAGTTACAATCCCACATTGTGGGATTCGTCGTAAGCACCACGGCTGTTCGGCTACAAGGAACAGCGGTGGGAGATGAGGAGCAGGATGAAGGAATCAGGTAAGAATATCGAGAAGGCGCGCGCCGCAGTGGAAGCGAAGTCGTACCCGCTGCAGGATGCGGTGCCTCTCTTGCAGAAGGTGAAATACGCCAAGTTCGACGAGACCGTCGACTTGACGATGCGCCTGGGCGTAGATCCCAAGCACGCCGACCAGATGGTCCGCGGCACCGTGGTATTGCCGCACGGGCTGGGCAAGTCAAAGAAGGTTCTGGTGATCGCGACCGGCGAAAAAGTTCGCGAAGCGGAAGCGGCAGGCGCCGATTTTGTGGGCGGCGAAGACATGGTGGAGAAGATCCAGAAGGAAAACTGGACCGACTACGATGCCGTGATCGCCACGCCCGACATGATGAAGTCGGTCGGCCGACTGGGCAAGGTGCTGGGTCCGCGGGGATTGATGCCCAATCCGAAGACTGGGACGGTGACCTTCGACGTCGCCAACGCGGTGAAGGAAACCAAAGCCGGCAAGGTGGAATTCCGCACTGACAAGACCGCCCTGGTGCATGTGCCGGTAGGCAAGATTTCGTTCCCGCCCGAGAAGCTGGTGGAGAACGCGGCCACAGTGATCACCAGCGTGATCAAGGCCAAGCCTTCGGTGGCGAAGGGCAAGTACATCAAGGGTTGCTATCTCAGCTCGACCATGGGACCGGGTGTCTCGATTGACACCTCGGCCGTGGAAGCTGCTGCCCGCGCCTAGACGCGAACACAAATTTATGGATGCCCCAGCCTTGCGCCCTCAGTTGGCCCAAGGATGTGAGACGACAAGGATTCGAACATGGCCGTTACTAAAGCGAAGAAGATCGAACAAGTAGAAAAGCTCACGGACGAGTTCAAGAACGCGAGCCACGCGATCGTAGGCACGTTTGCCAAGCTGACCGTGGAGAAGGATTTCGAGCTCCGCAAGGCGGTACGCAGCGCGGGTGCCCGCTATCGCGTGGTGAAGAACACGCTGGCGGAGCGCGCTGCTAAGGGTACTTCGGTCGAGGAGGCGATGAAAGATCTCGCTGGCGTAACCTCGATCGCCTACACCAGCGGTGATCCGGTCGCATTAGCCAAGGCACTGAACAAGTATGCCAAAGACAATCCGGAGTACAGCTTCAAGGCGGGCGTTGTCGAAGGCCGCGTCATTCCTATCAAGGACATCGACGCACTGGCCAACATGCCGTCGAAGGAAGAAATCTACTCCAAGCTGCTCTTCCTGATGAATGCTCCGGCCCAGCGGTTGGTGACGGTGATGAATGCGGTGGGCCGCGACATCGCCGTAGTGATCAACCAGGGCGTGGAGAAAAACAAGTTTGGTGGCGCAGCCGGAAGCCGCGCCCGCAGCCGGAAGCAGCGCCGGCTGAAGCAGCGGCAGCGGAAGCTCCGGCCGAAGCACAGGTTTAGAGTTTGGTCTCCCACTCATTCGAAAATCGCGAATGAGTGGGGCACCCGGCTTCCACCCTCCCCGCGAAATCGGCGGAGGATGTTGGGTTCCCGCAGCGATGTGGGTATACAGGTTTGGGAGCGCGCAAGCGCTTTCATAGAGATTGAGTTATCCGTTGTGAGGGGTGCTCCTGAGCGGGTCTGGCGCGCGGGCAAGCACATTGGAAACCTCGAGACGGGAACGAAATCGACACACAACGAATAACGAATAGGTGGATAAACACATGGCGGATCTACAGCAGTTGGAAGAGTCAATCGTAGGCCTGTCGCTTCTGGATGCGGCGGCCCTGGTGAAGAAATTGGAAGAGCGTCTCGGTGTCTCGGCTGCGGCTGCGGCCCCCGTCATGATGGCGGGTGCAGGCGGCGGAGCAGCAGCGGCAGCCGCTCCGGCGGAAGAGAAGACTGAGTTCGCGGTGGTCCTGACTGCCGTGGGCGCCAACAAGATCAACGTAATTAAGGCTGTTCGCGAAGTCACCAGCCTGGGCTTGAAAGAAGCCAAGGACCTGGTCGATGGCGCGCCCAAGACCATGAAAGAGGGCGTGACCAAGGACGAAGCGGAGGCCATCAAGAAGAAGTTCACCGAGGCGGGAGCGACCGTCGAGGTGAAGTAAATGTTTCGCCCCGTTCCTGGCGAACGGGGCACCTTCACTCCGGGCGCGCTGACCGGAGTTTTGGCTGCTGCCGCCTTTGGGTACAGGCGGCGGATACGTTCCTCCTCACGTCGGAGCGGTCGTGGAGAGGCGCGATGAAGCCGAGGAAGCAAAGCAGTTCTCTCAGCAGGGACTGCGGAATTCCCGGGCATCGTTGAGCGCCGGATTCTTTTTCGGAATTCGGGCATCAAAACAGGTAGTGGCAGGCGGCTAGCCTGGCTGGATCACGTCAGCTCAGACGTGGCGGCAGGCTGGACGAGGACAAGGCCTGAAAATACTGGCGCGGGAAGCGAAAAACATGGCGGCACGAAATGTGCCGATTTCCCAGGCTAAGTGGTCATGGGATTGCACGACGCCTCAAACGGCGCTCACGGGGATTTCTGTCTCTGTGGGCGCAATCGTATTTTTGCGCAAAACCAGATCCCTCGAAGCCGACCTGGAATTTCGGAGGCAGGTGGTAGCCATTGCCGAATTCACGGCCGAGCGGATCCCGGCTTTACGTCCGCAGAGCGCCTCAATTTGTCACCGTGCAACGGCAGTCCTCTCCGTCGCACATCCGCATTACGTCTTGCACCGCCAACGTGAGCGACGTTGGACGGTACTGATTAGGAGCTTTATACATGGCGCAACAGAAAACTGCCAACCGAAATCGGTTCGACTTTTCAAAAATTCCCGCGACCATTCAGATCCCCAACCTCATCGAGGTGCAGAAGCGTTCGTACGACCGCTTCCTGCAAATGGACTCGCTGCCCAGCGAACGCGATGATGCCGGCCTGCAGGCGGTGTTTCAGTCGGTCTTCCCGATTAGCGACTTCCGCAACGTTTCGCAGCTGGACTTCGTCGAGTTCGCCATCGGCAACTGGGAGTGCAAGTGCGGCCACCTCAAGGGGCTGAATCACCTGCGCACCACCTGCCGCAATTGCGGCGCCACGGTGAAGACCGACCCGTTCCATCTGGGCGATGTGCTGTGCACCAAGTGCGGCACCTATAACGCCAACACCCCTGACTTCTGTAACAAGTGCGGCGATCCGGTGGGACTGCAGCTGAAGTACGACGTCGCCGAATGCGAGGAGCGCGGTATGACTTATTCCGCGCCGCTCAAGGTCACCATGCGCCTCACCATCTACGACAAGGATCCGGAGACCGGCAACCGCTCCATCCGCGACATGAAGGAGCAGGAAGTCTTCTTCGGCGACATCCCGCTGATGACGGCCAACGGCACATTCATCATCAACGGTACCGAGCGTGTGATCGTCAGCCAGTTGCACCGTTCGCCCGGCGTCTTCTTCGAGACCGCGAACAATCGCACGTACTTCCTGGGCAAGATCATCCCGTACCGCGGTTCGTGGGTCGAGTTCGAGTACGACCAGAAGAACGTGCTGTACGTGCGCATCGATCGGAAGCGCAAATTCCTGGGCACCATCTTCCTGCGCGCGCTCGGTCTGCGCTCGGATGAGGAAATCCTGCGTACCTTCTACACCGTCGATCGCATCGCCATCCGTGACAAGAAGCTGTTCTGGACGCTGGAGCCGGGTACGGAAAAGCCGACCAACCTGCTGGGCATGAAGCTGGCGCATCGCATCGCTACCAAAAGCGGCGAAGAGATTGCGCACTCCGGCCGCAAGGTTACGGCCGCGGTGATGAAGGAAATCCAGAAGCAGCGTATCTCCGAGATCGAAGCGGACCTTACCGATCTGGAAGGCGCGTTCGTCGCCGCCGACGTCATCGACGTCAATACCGGCGAGATCCTGCTGGAAGCGAACGTCGAGCTTACTGCCGAAAAGCTGTCGAAGATGATTGAGGCGGGCGTAACGGAAGTTCACGTTTTCTTTCCCGAGCGCGACGACGTCGGCACGGTGATCAGTGCGACCCTGCGTCGCGATTCGGTTAAGACGCCGCAGGAAGCCCTGATTGAGATCTACCGCAAGCTGCGTCCCGGCGATCCGCCGACGCTCGACACCGCAACCTCGCTTTTCCACGGCATGTTCTTCGATTCGCGGAAGTACGATTTCTCGCGGGTGGGCCGCTTGAAGTTCAACATCAAGCTGTTTGAGAGCGAAGACGCGACCAATCTCGACCACCGCACGCTGGAGCCGGAAGACTTCTACGGAACCATCCGCTACCTGTTGAAGCTCCGCCGGAATATCGGCTCGGTGGACGACATCGATCATCTGGGCAACCGCCGGGTGCGCGCGGTCGGCGAGCTACTGGAGAACCAGTTCCGCATCGGCCTGGTCCGCATGGAACGCGCCATCAAGGAAAAGATGAGCGTGTACCAGGAGATGTCGACGGCCATGCCACACGACCTGGTCAACGCCAAGCCTGTCATGGCTGCGATTCGCGAGTTCTTTGGTTCGTCGCAGTTGTCGCAGTTCATGGATCAGACCAACCCGCTGTCAGAGATCACGCACAAGCGCCGTTTGTCGGCGCTTGGCCCGGGCGGTCTGTCGCGTGAGCGCGCCGGATTCGAAGTCCGCGACGTTCACCCTACCCACTACGGACGTATCTGCCCGATTGAGACGCCGGAAGGTCCGAACATCGGCCTGATCTCGTCCTTGAGCTGCTATGCGCGGATCAACGACTATGGCTTCATCGAGTCGCCGTATCGCAAGGTGAAGAGCGGTCGTGTGCTCGACTTCATCAGCGTGGTGAATGCCGGCGACAGCGAGTATCGCGTCGGCGACCATCTGGAGAAAGCTGAGGCCATCAAGGCCAACAACGATCTCAAGGAACGCCGCAAGAAGCTGATCGATTACGAGCCGTTCTCGTTCTACCTGTCGGCGTGGGAAGAAGATCGCCACGTGATCGCGCAGGCCAACGCGGAGATCGACGACAAGGGCCGCATCGTTGCGGAACTGGTCAACGCCCGCAAGGCCGGCAACTTCGTGCTGGTGAATCGCGAAGAAGTGGACTACATCGACGTCAGCCCGAAGCAGTTGGTGTCGGTGGCAGCTTCGCTGGTGCCCTTCCTGGAACACGACGACGCCAACCGCGCGCTGATGGGCGCGAACATGCAGCGTCAGTCGGTGCCGTTGCTGCGCGCGCAAGCGCCCATCGTCGGCACGGGAATGGAAGGCGTCACGGCGCGCGATTCCGGTGCGGTCGTGCTGGCTCGCCGCTCGGGCATCATCGATTCGGTGGACTCCGAGCGCATCATCGTGCGCGTCGAGGGCGAGCATCATCCCATGCAGCTCTCGCGCGAGGTGGGCAGCGACATTTATCAGCTCACCAAGTTCAAGCGCTCCAACCAGAACACTTGCATCAACCAGCGCCCCATCGTAAAGAAGGGGCAGCGCGTAGCCAAGGGACAGGTCATTGCCGACGGTCCTTGCACCGACATGGGCGAGCTGGCACTGGGACGCAATGTCCTGGTCGCCTTCATGCCCTGGCGCGGCTACAACTTCGAGGACGCGATCCTGGTCTCCGAAAAGATGGTGAAGGAGGACTATTACACCTCCGTCCACATCGAGGAGTTCGAGATCGAGTCGCGCGATACCAAGCTGGGTCCGGAAGAAGTGACGCGCGACATTCCCAACGTCAGCGAGTCGGCGCTGCGCGATCTCGACGAGAGCGGCATCATCCGCATCGGCGCGACCGTGAAGGCCGGCGACATTCTGGTAGGCAAGGTTACGCCCAAGGGCGAAACCCAGCTGACTCCGGAAGAGAAGCTGCTGCGGGCCATCTTCGGCGAGAAGGCCGGCGACGTTCGCGACGCTTCGCTCACCTGTCCTCCGGGCATCGAGGGCACGGTAGTCGACGTGAAGATCTTCTCTCGCAAGGGGCAGGAGAAGGACGAGCGCGCCAAGTTCATCGAGTCCGAGCAGGTGGCCAAGCTGGAGAAGAACCTGGCCGACGAAATCCGAATCCTCACCGACGAGCGTTTGAAGCGCCTGGAATCGCTGCTGGGCGGCAAAGAAGTTCTGGCCGACCTGCACGACGAGCGCACCAACAAGCGTCTGTTGACTAAGGGTGTATTGCTGGATCGCGACACCATCGAGCGCATCTCGACCCGCAACTTAAAGCGCATCAAGTTCGCCGACAAGGACCCGCGCATCAACGAGCAGATCGACGAAATCGAGGAAATGACCTCGCGCCAGATTGATGTACTGCGCAAGATCGTCCGCGAGAAAGTCGAGAAGCTGCAGAAGGGCGACGAACTGCCTCCCGGCGTGATCAAGCTGGTGAAGGTTTACATCGCCATGAAGCGCAAACTCAGCGTGGGCGACAAGATGGCCGGCCGCCATGGAAACAAGGGCGTCATCGCCCGCATTCTGCCGGAAGAGGACATGCCATACCTCGAAGACGGAACGCCGGTGGAAATCGTGCTCAATCCCCTGGGCGTGCCCAGTCGTATGAACGTGGGCCAGATCCTGGAGACGCACCTGGGCTGGGCTGGATATGAGCTCGGACAGAAGATTCGCGAGCTGCTGAAGGAGAACTCCAAGGCCGAGCATGTGCGCAAGCAACTGAAGGCCATGTTCAAGGACACTCCTTTTGTCGACAGCCTGGTCGACCTGGATGACGAGACTCTGGAGAAAGTAGCCGACGGTATGAAAGATGCCGTGTACTTCGGTTCGCCGGTGTTCGACGGATCGAAAGAAGGAGAGATCAAGTCGCTGCTGGCGGAAGCCGGGTTGCCGACTTCGGGCAAGGCTTATCTGTACGACGGCATGACAGGTGACAAGTTCGAGCAGCCGGTAACGGTTGGCTATATCTACATGCTCAAGCTGTCTCACCTGGTCGATGACAAGATCCACGCGCGTTCCATCGGGCCATACTCGCTGATTACCCAGCAGCCGCTGGGCGGCAAGGCTCAGTTCGGCGGACAGCGCTTCGGCGAAATGGAAGTGTGGGCGCTGGAAGCTTACGGCGCTGCTTACATCCTGCAGGAACTACTCACCGCGAAGTCCGATGACGTTTACGGCCGCACCAAGATTTACGAGGCCATCGTCAAAGGCGAAGCGGCCATTGAGCCAGGCGTGCCTGAATCGTTCAACGTGCTCATTCGCGAATTGCAGTCGCTGTGCCTCGATGTGGAGCTGATCAAGACCAACGAGCGCAAGGTGCCCGTGGCTCCGGCGCCTCCACTCGCGGCTGACTAGGAAGCATTGGCGCTTGAAGGGGCACGGCTTTAGCCGTGCCGGCTAGGACTCAAGAAGTTCGGCCTTTAGGCCCTGAGGGACATTCCCTCAGCGGCTGAAGCCGGTATTAAAGGAAGAGTAACGGCACGCCTCAAGGCGTGCCCCTTCAAAGCGAGAAAGAATCGAGCCCTATGAGGGCAAATGGGAAAAGCTGGCTAGATAGCAGCAGAAACAATTAACGGTCGCGTTGCTGAACTGACAACCGACAACAGACAAACTGAGGACTAAACATGTATCGCTCGAGTCCATTTGATCTCGGAAACGCCATCGCCGATTTCGACGCCATCCGCATCAGCCTGGCTTCGCCGGAAAAGATTCGCAGCTGGTCTCATGGTGAAGTCACCAAGCCGGAGACGATTAACTACCGCACCTTCAAGCCGGAACGCGACGGCTTGTTCTGCGCCCGCATCTTTGGTCCGGTCACCGACTGGGAGTGTCTCTGCGGCAAGTACAAGCGCATGAAGCACCGCGGGGTGATTTGCGACAAGTGCGGCGTGGAAGTCACGCTGTCCAAGGTTCGCCGCGAACGGCTGGGCCACATTGAGCTGGCTTCGCCCTGCTCGCACGTCTGGTTCTTCAAAGGATTGCCCAGCCGTATCGGGCACATTCTCGATATCTCGCTCCGCGATCTGGAGTCGGTGCTCTACTTCGAAGCCTACGTGGTAGTCGAAGCGGGCGAAGCTCCGGTCAAAGAGCGCGAAGTCATCAAGGACGAAACCAAGTATCGCGAACTCGATCAGGAGCATCGCGCCTGCGGCTTCAAGGCCATGATGGGCGCTGAGGCCATCAAGGAACTGCTGAAGCGCGTCGAAGTCGAGACGCTCTCCGGCGAACTGCGCGAGAAGATGCGCACCGAAACCTCGGTACAGAAGCGCTTGAAGTATGCCAAGCGCCTGAAAGTTACCGAGGCCTTCCGCAAGAGCGGCAACAAGCCGCAGTGGATGATTCTGGACGTGATTCCGGTGATTCCGCCGGAGCTGCGTCCGCTGGTTCCACTCGACGGCGGCCGCTTCGCTACGTCGGATTTGAACGACCTCTATCGCCGCGTCATCAACCGCAATAACCGGTTGAAGAAGCTGATGGACCTGCACGCGCCGGAAGTCATCGTGCGCAACGAAAAGCGCATGTTGCAGGAAGCCGTAGACGCGCTGTTCGACAACGGACGCCGTGGCCGCGTGCTGCGTGGCGCCAACAATCGCCCGCTGAAGTCGCTGTCGGACACGCTGAAGGGCAAACAGGGCCGCTTCCGCCAGAACCTGCTGGGCAAGCGCGTGGACTACTCCGGCCGTTCGGTGATCGTGGTTGGTCCCGATCTCAAGCTGCATCAGTGCGGCTTGCCCAAGAAGATGGCGCTGGAACTGTTCAAGCCGTTCATCTATCACCGCCTGGAACAGACTGGACACTGCACTACCATCAAGCAGGCGAAAGAAATGGTGGAGCAACAGGAGCCCATCGTATGGGACATCCTGGAAGAGGTGATTAAAGATCATCCGGTGCTGTTGAACCGCGCTCCCACGCTTCACCGACTTGGCATTCAGGCTTTCGAGCCGGTGCTGGTGGAAGGCAAAGCCATCAAGATTCACCCCCTGGTCTGCACCGCGTTCAACGCAGACTTCGACGGCGATCAGATGGCCGTGCACATTCCGCTGTCTCCGGAGGCGCAGGTCGAGGCCAGCGTGTTGATGCTGGCGTCGCACAACATTCTTTCGCCGGCGTCAGGCCAGCCGATCACCGTGCCTACGCAGGACATGGTGCTGGGCATCTACTACCTGACCAAAGCGAAGCCGGGTGCGAAGGGTGAAGGACGCGCCTTCGCCAACATCGACGAAGTGATTCTCGCCAAGGAAGCCGGCGAGGTGGAAACCCTGACTCCGATCCGTCTGCGCTACTCGGGCGAGGTCATCGACCTCACCACGGCGTATGACGATCAGGACGTTAGCCACACCGAGCCTACGATGTTCGAGCGGCAGTACATCTCGACCACCGTGGGCCGAGCCATCATGAACGATCACCTGAAGCGTGGCGCTCCGGACATGCCGTACATCAACGGCCTGCTCAAGAAGAAGGGCAGCGGCAATCTGGTGAACTACTGCTACCTGCGTTTCGGACTGGAAACCACGGTGCGGTTGCTCGACGGCATCAAGCAACTGGGCTTCCAGTACGCCACCAAGGCGGGCTTGTCGATCGGCATCGACGACATGGTGATCCCCGCGGGCAAAGCGGGACTGGTGCGGGACGCCGAGAAGCAGGCCATCGCGGTCCAGCAGCAGTATCTGGATGGCGCCATCACCAACGGTGAACGCTACAACAAGGTCGTGGAAATCTGGTCGGCAATTACTGAAAAAGTAGCCGACGAGATGTTCCTGGGCATGCAGCAGGAAGACAAGGCCGGCGACTTGAATCCGATTTACGTCATGGCCGACTCCGGCGCTCGCGGATCGAAACAGCAGATCCGTCAGCTCTCCGGTATGCGCGGCTTGATGGCCAAGCCTTCGGGCGAGATCATCGAGACGCCGATCACGGCGAACTTCCGCGAAGGCCTTACGGTGTTGGAGTACTTCATCTCCACTCACGGCGCTCGCAAAGGACTGGCCGACACCGCTCTCAAGACGGCGGATTCGGGCTACTTGACGCGTCGGCTGGTGGACGTGGCGCAGGACGTGATCATCAGCGAATACGATTGCGGCACGGTCGATGGCATCTACGTGACTTCCATCGTGGAGTCGGGCGAGATCATCGAGCCGTTGCGTGACCGTATCGTGGGCCGCGTCTCGCTGGAGAAGATCAAGGACTACGAAGGCAACATCATCGTCGACATCAACCAGGAAATCACTGAAGACCTGGCGGGCGCGGTGCAGGCTGCCGGTATCGAGCGCGTGAAGATTCGTTCGGTGCTGACCTGCGAGTCGAAGCGCGGTGTTTGCGTGATGTGCTATGGCCGCAACCTGGCGTCAGGCCGACTGGTCGAGCTGGGTGAAGCTACCGGCGTCATCGCGGCGCAGTCCATCGGCGAGCCGGGAACGCAGCTCACCATGCGTACCTTCCACATCGGCGGCACGGCCTCGCGCGTCAGCGAGCAGTCGCGCCTCGATGCCAAGAACAACGGCACGGTGCGGTTCGTGAACATGATCACCGTCCGTTCCAAGGAAGGTTTCCTGGTGGTGATGAACCGCAACGGCTCCATCGCGATCGTGGACGAAAAGGGCCGCGAGAAAGAACGTTACGCGGTGGTCTACGGCGCCAAGGTGAAGGTCGAAGACGGGCAGCAGGTTTCGCTCGGCGATGTGCTGGTCGAGTGGGATCCGTACACCTTCGCGATCCTTACCGAAATCGGCGGCACGGTGCAGTTCAAGGACCTGCAGGAAGGCATGACGCTGCACGAGGAAGTCGACGAAGTGACGGGCTTGTCCCGCCACGTAGTAGTCGACTCGCCCGACGAGAAGCGCCAGCCAACCATCGTGATCAAAGGCACGAAGACCAACAAGCGTTACCTGATGCCTTCTCGCGCCCACTTGATGGTGCAGGATGGCGACACAGTGACGCCGGGCGACGTGCTGGCGAAGATCCCGCGCGAGACCACCAAGACCAAGGACATCACCGGTGGTCTGCCTCGCGTGCAGGAGCTGTTCGAGGCGCGCAAGCCGCATGAAACCGCGGTCATCAGCGAGATCGATGGCGTGGTGAAGTTCGGCGACGTGGCCAAGGGCCAGCGCAAAATCTACGTGGTGGCCGACAACGGTACCGAGAAGGAATACCAGGTGCCGCGCGGCGTTCACATCAACGTTCAGGAAGGCGAGCGCATTCGCGCTGGCGAGCCGCTGATGGATGGCCCGCTCAACCCGCACGACATTCTGGCCGTGCTGGGCGAGAAGGAGCTGCAGGCTTATCTGGTGAACGAAATCCAGGAAGTCTACCGTCTGCAGGGCGTGAACATCAGCGACAAGCACATCGAGGTGATCGTTCGCCAGATGATGCGTTGGGTGAAAGTGGAAGACGTGGGCGATACGCCGTTCCTGCTGGAACAGCAGATCGACAAGTTCCGCTTCCGCGAAGAGAACGAGAAGGCGATTGCCAACGGCGGCAAGCCGGCTACCGGCCGTCCGCTGCTGTTGGGCATCACCAAGGCCTCGCTCTCGACCGACTCGTTCATCTCAGCCGCGTCGTTCCAGGAGACCACGCGTGTGCTGACGGAGGCCTCGATCCAGGGCGCCGTCGATCACCTGCGCGGTCTGAAGGAAAACGTCATCGTGGGCCGTCTGATTCCCGCGGGCACGGGCATGGAGTACTACCGCAATGTCCGGCTCTCGCAGGAGATGGAAGAGGCTGCCGCCAAGGTGCAGGAGGAGGTCACGGCCGCGTACGAAGAAGCCGAACGCGCGCTGGAACTGCTCCGCCACGAAGGCGAGAACGAAGCCGAAGAACTGGCCGCAGAGTAAACAGGGTGGGGCGCGGCTTTTATAGCCGCGCCTTTCCGCCCCTCGGTTGGATAGAGTGGACCTTCGGGCTCCCGTCCCTTTCGTGCGTTGCGGGGACGATGATCTTGTGCAACACTGGTCGCCTCGACACCACTCCCGGGGGGAGAAAAATGGCTTCATTTCCGCTCGCCAGCACTTCGTTGGGTCCCCAATCAAAGGTCAATCGAATCTGCTTCCGTGGCGATCTGCGCCCGCCTACCGACGCCTGGAAACATGAGCTGGATGCCGGCCGTAGCTCCATTCTTCCGAGCTCCGCTATGACGCCGAAAGCGCCGGGTGGCCCTACGTACCGTCCTGCTGTAGGCAAAGTCGGTGACGCCAATCCCGACTCCGGGGTCTGCGTCACGCCACGGTTTACCGTCGCACCACTGTTCCCGATCCAGAGTTTCCCCTGGACATGGATTTATGTGGTCTACGTAGACCGTGCCTACAATACAAAAATGCGCCAGGTCCTCGATTCGCAGACCATCATCAAGCAGATTCGCAAGGGATCGCTGCTGACGAATGTTGTGCGCTATGCCACTCTGGGATGCGTGGATATGCGGCCCACGGTCGACATGCAGCAGGCGGCCGACATCATGTGGGCCCTCTTTGGCGATGAATTGATCGTCGATAGCCTCCCGACCACCAATGTCATTGCCGCTATCAAGTGCAAGAGGATCGATTACCAGAGCCTGAAGTCGAACTACAAGAACGGAATCCGCTATGAACTGGTTCCCCCCATCGTTCCCAACGTCCGTTGCACGCTGCCGCAGACCGTTTACGAGATGGGACTCGGATTCCTTAGCGACGAATTAAGGCTCCACCCTACCGGCACAACGCCTGCGCTGCAGACCGGCTTCCACGCGAGCACACCAAAAGCCGTTACGACATAGGCGGGTGCCCCAGTCCCGGTGGGTGCGCCTCGCATTCGTGGTTTTTGAATGAGCGGGATCAAGATTACAAAATCGGATAGGGTATCCAGCCAAGCAAACCGCGGCTTGGCTGAACACGCAAGGGTTGGTAGGCTGGGTTACTCGACTCCGAATGCAGGCGAAGCGTAGTCGAATTACCTGGTCGCTCCGGCGCTGGGAATGCTCCGTCACCAAGGCGAACGGCTGCGCTCAGAAAGCGTAACGCAGTGCCAGAGTTGTGTTATTGGCATGGAAGTAGCGGGGTGCTGTAGGACCCACGAACGATCCCTCGCCGTACTGATAGTAGTTCCAACCGGCCTTGAAGATAACGTTTTTGTGCAGGCCGATATCAATTCCCGCCAGCGGTAGCTGATAAGTGGACGACAGCGGTCCAAGCGGCTGCAGCACGTTGAACTGCGTCGTATTGCCCTGATTGTCCACGATGCTGTAGCCAACTCGCACAGTTAGTCGCTCGACCGGTGTCGTGGTGAACGCGAAGTAACCATATTGGGTGTGAGTTTGGTAAAGCGCCAGGACTTCCATCAGCGAGTCGTCCCCAATGCAGGTGAAGGCGCCGGGAACCACCGCGCCTTCAAAGCATAGGTTCATATTCTGCTGGATGGCTTCGAAGTTGTAAGCCAGGTCTAGTCCCCACTTCTTATTAGGCATGATGGTCGCGGTTACGGTCGTGCTGTAGTTGTGCTGGTTATATGCATTGTCGCTATCATTATTGGTCGCGTGCGTAAAGAGCAGGTTGCCCCCCAGCATCAACCAAGGCTGCGGAGCATAGGAGACGTTGGCTTTGATGTCGTAGAAATGAAGGGGATCGATGCGATAGATCCAGTTATCAGCCCCGCCAAATTCCGCATCGACGTTGGCGTGCAATGCCGTTCCCTTGCGGAACCAGGCGCCTACAACTCCGGAGTAACGATTGATCTCGGTCGTGGGATTGCCAAAGGGAGCGATCACGCCGACAAACGTGCAGCTGCCATCGGGATTCAGCGCGCCGGCGCAATTACCGCGATCGGCGTTGTTCGGGAAATAGATATCACCTAGCGCAGCCTGGTACGTGCTGCCCGGTTGAATCGTGTTATTCGACCAATTGAATCCGGCACGCAGACCGAAATTTCGCTTTACGTCATACTGCACCTGGAAATCGTTCTGCTTCGTATTCTGGCCGATCAGGTTGCTGGTGATCTCGTTGACGATGTCGGCCGGAGAGCTCGAACCGTGCAATAGGGTTGTTCCCGGAAACCCGAATATCGGGCTCAGCAAATTAGCGGAACCCCGGCTTGCCGCCGTATAGAAGTTGGATGTCAAGTCGAGAAAGTTCCCGGCCACACTAAAGGTACGAAAGCGGAAGGTATCCACTAGCCGCAACCGGTCGCTGAGGTGAATGGTCGCCGACACATCGGCGGACGATGAGTTCCAGCGGGCATTGGAGCTACTGCCTGAGCTATTGGAGCCCAATAGATTCGAGCGGGAGATCAGACCGCTGAAGATTTCCGTGAAAGGTGTGGTCATATTCGCGTTGCTATATTGGTACTGACCATTAAAGTCCAGCCATTTTAGCGACGAGGACACAAAGTTGAGCTGCTCTGTCGGTATGATCGAGTGAATCTGCTGAAAGAGACTGTAGTCGAAGAATCCGTTACAACTGGGATTGGCGGTTCCGTTGTTCAATGGCATGCTGCATGGACTGCCGCTATTGAACCAAGGCAGGCCAAAAGTTACCGGAGTACCGTTGGGCAGCGGCCAGGAATTAAACGGGTTTAAAGAGTAAGTTGTATCGCCGGCATAGAACTGGAACAGTTGCGTATAGCTGAGTGTGGTTTTCTTGTTGATGCGGACATCCACACCAAAACGATAGCCATTCAACGTGTTGTTCGTGTCCTGGTTGGTAAGTGCGTCTGTGCCCTCGTGGATGCTGCTGAATGAGGGCCCGATAAAGCGGTTGCGATTGTAATCCAAGCGGAACGAAATTGGCTGCGTCGGTAGCAGGACAAGGTCAAAGTTGTACAGATTTTGCGTGTTGTAATAGGTGTGTGGCGAATTCAGTATCGGAATAAAGGGCGTGCCGCCGGTTGGTGGATTCAGAGGGTTGGCGAACAGATCATAGTTGAAATAGTTCTGAATGTGCTGGTAGCTGCCGGTGAAGGTATACCAGTTGTACTTGGCTATGCGCAGTCGCGCAGCTTGCTCCGGGTCGCCGCCCCATCCGAAACTATTGAGGGTGAGCGTATCGAAGAGATCCTCGTGGGTTAACGACTGCATGGTTAGCGACTGCTCGAGAATGCGAGCGCCGCTCTGGTAGTTTGCCAGCGTATCGTACATCGCCTGGCTGCCAGTAACATCGGAAATGCGGCCACCGATCTCGATCGACTGGATCACCTGAAAGTCGCCGACCTTTTTCCCTTCTGCCAGGCTGGAACTCGTATCAACCGAGGCTGCCGATGACGTTTGGCCCGAGCTTTGCGCGACCGTTCCATTTACCAGAAGCAGGCAAGCGGCGGTCAGCAACAGCCCGAACCAAAAAGCGCCGAGAGTCCTGGGAATAGTCATTGGCCTAACTCCCAATTACCGGAAGAATGCCGGATCGAAGTTGGAACCATGGATCTGAGTGTGGCACATGGTGCATGCCTGGTATTTGGCAGACTGATTGTGGGCCGGTCCCGCCGGCGCGCCTGCTGCGCCGTTCATGTTCGGAGTGTGACAACGCAGACAGAGAAAGTTGACATTGTTGACTTGCAGCAATCGCGGATTAGTCGAGCCGTGCGGCGTGTGGCACGACAGGCAACCTTCATCCGTCTTTACCGGTGCATGCTCGAAGACGAAGGGCCCCATCGTATCCGTGTGGCATTTCGTGCAGACCGCAAACTGACCTGCCGCCGCCCGTACCTGATGGCCCGTCTGCGTACCGTGCGGATTATGGCAGTCACTGCACTGAATGAGACCAACATCGACACGATGGCGGTAAGGCCGCGCGAACTCCGCCTTCTGCTGCGCGTGGCACCCGAAGCACAGCTCGGTCTGCGGCTTCACCAGCATGAAGTTAACGTCGTTCGATTTGTGCGGGCTGTGACAACTGGTACAGCTTACGCCGTTGGCCAGGTGTTCCGATTTCGAGAAATTCTGGGTTTGAAGGCTGGATTGATGACACTTAGTACAGATTGCCGCGGTCTGGGCAGGGCTCAGTGTCTCGAATCGGATGATCTTGGTGACATCGCCTCCGCCATCAACATGTGCCTGTCCGGGGCCATGGCAGGCCTGACAGCCGTGCTGATCGCCTTGCAGGAGGGCAGCATGTGGTGTTCCGGCGAAGTGTTTCTCCCAGATCTCCTGGTGGCAGGTCTGGCAGATGTTCGTCTCGGCGTACTGACCGCCGGTCGGAACGGGAAGTGCGGCTGATGTTTGCGGAGGCTGGCTACCAGCTTGTGGGGCGCGGGACACACCTAGCGAGAAGCATGCAGCCACCAGCAACAGGAGAACCGAGCACAGAAGCTTACCCATCGTCAGACTCCCCAACCGCTAACCAGATTGTCCCGACGTGTGGCTCTAGATGGGCCAGGGTCCATGACCCCGGCAAATCGAGGCCATCAGCATAGCGCACTTAGACTTGCTTTTACCTTAAAAAAGTTTGTCTCTCCTTCCTCAGGATCCACTCAACTCTATACCCGACAACTGACGTCTGTTTGTGTAAACTTCCTCTTACTCGACATGTCGCGGTTCTTTATACATTTCCGGATGGCGCTGTGGCGTGCCTTTCAGCACGATGCGTTTGCCGTGGCTAAGGCGGCGGCATTTTCCGCCATCCTGACGCTGTTTCCGGCCATACTCGCGGTCGCCTTGATTCTGTCTTCGTCGCACACTACGGAAGGATTCTTTCGCGAGATCAGTCATGCGTTGGGCCGCATTCTGCCCGAGGGCACCAGCTCTGCCGTCCTGCAATTCTTCACCGGTACCAAGCCCGTGACCTTCAGGTTCCTGCTCACCACCGTCCTCATCACCCTGTGGACCGGCTCCGGCGTCATGATCTCGTGGATGGAAGGCTTCCGCAACGCCTACCAGATGCCGAAGATTTGGGGCCTGGTGAAGGAGCGCATGATCGCATTTCTACTGGTGATCCTGGCCGGCATTCCCCTGGTATTCGCTTCGTTTCTGCTGGTGTTTGGCAATCAGATCGAAGGCTGGATCATGTATCGCGTGGGCCATGAACTGGGGCCGTACATCCTGGGACTGTGGACCGCGCTGCGCTGGATCATTGCCACGCTCACCAGCATCGCGGTGATCGGGCTGATCTATCATCACGGCGTGCCGCGCACCCAGCCCTGGCACCGCGTGCTACCGGGATCGGTGCTGGCGACCGTGTTGTGGTTCGTCTCGACCGTGGTTTTTGGCGCCTATCTGCGCACCTTCGGAAATTACGATGTCATCTACGGATCGGTGGCCACAGCCATCGCGTTGCTGATCTGGCTGTATATCGTTTCCATGGTTATCCTGATCGGCGCCGAGTTCAATGCGGTACGCTATCCGCGCTTCCTGTTTGGAGCGCACTCCGAGATTGGGCCTGAGCAAAAGCGAGTGCCGGCGCGCTGATTAAGAAGGTATAAGCGAGGGCCCTGACTCCAGACTGAAAGGCAGGACCGCAATGGCTGAAGAAATCGTATCCATGGCTGTTCTGGAAGCCCTGCCGGGCAAGGAAGAGGAATTGGTCAGCACGCTACGCGAGCTCTACACTATGATGCACGCCAAAGGCTATTGCCGGGACACGCTGCATCGCGATGCCTCGCGCCCCGATCGCTTCCTGCACCTGCGCCTTTGGACTTCGCCCCAGATGCGCAGCGAAGCCCAGGCTGATCCCGAAGTACACCGCTATTGGCAACTGCTGCCTGAGCTATGCAATATCCCGCTGGTGTATGAGAGTCTGGAGAAAGTGTTTGAGAGCTAGTAGCCGGTAGCCGGTAGCCAGTTATTTACTTCAGAGAGCTCATGAGGCCGTTCAATATCTTGCCAAAAACCGCGCAAGCGCGGAGAATGTTGTCCGCAACTTCCTGGCTAACATAGATCAGCCGCAGAGCTATCAATACTTGCGTCTCCAGCTCCATCAGCGATCCTCTTGCTTGACCGAGAAAATGTTTAAACTCCAGCACGCCGCGACGCCCTTGTCCTTCGGCGATGTTGCTGGGAATGGAAACGGCCGCCCTGCGCAGTTGGGAGGCAAGTCCATAAACCTCATCTCGAGGAAACACTGCAGTAATGCGATAAATTCGCATCACCAGATCCGTCGCTTTTTGCCAGGCAATCAGGTCCCGATAAGACTTACCCACCCTCACCTCATGACTCGTCGGAAGCTTGATGCCCGACAACTGACAACTGGCTACTGCTTCAATTCACCCACGGTGGCCGGCTATCGCCGTTCTTCCTACGCGGCTCGCGGGAGCTGGGATCGCGGAAATTGCCCAGCTCGTCGAAGTAGTCTTCGTGCTTATAGTCGCCGCGATCGTCGTGCTTGCGCATGTAGACTTCGAACTTGCGCGCCGCCCGCTTGCGCTTCCAACGGTAATAAGAATTGCGGATGCCGAAAGCACGTTCCGAGGCGGCATAGCCGAAGCCACGACGGGGAACGAACTTCAGCCAAATGTAGGCAAAGACCAGCCCGCCCAGATGGGCCATGTAGGCGATAGATTGTCCGCCGCCGTGCGCCGACGACAAGGCTCCATAGAGCGCCAGAAAGATGATGCCGATAACAAAGTATTTTGCCTTGATCAGAAATGGCAGCGGGAAGAGCATGACCTCCGAGTCGCCGTGGAGCATGCCGAACGCCAGCAGTAATCCATAGATGCCGCCGGAGGCGCCCACCGTCAGCACTCGCGGCGACACTCCCAGAAGTCCGGTGAACGAAATCACCACCGTCACCAGCGCCGCCCCGATCACGCAGAAAAAGTAAAACTGCAGGAACAGGTTGTAGCCCCAGTCCACTTCCAGCTGAGCGCCGAACATCCACAGTGCAAGCATGTTGAACAGCAGATGCAGCAGTCCGTAATGCAGGAAGGAGTAAGTGATCAACTGCCAGATTTCGCCGTGGACGACAGCGTAGCCTTCCAGTCCGAGATGGTTGTAGACCCAGCCGGCGAAAGGTGCGCTCGCATCAAAAGCTCCGAACAGGTAGAACAGCAGGAAGACAGCACCGTTGGCGATGAGCAGCTGTTTTACTGCCCGGGTGAACGGTGGGAAACTCAATCCCATGCTGGAAGTGCGTCGCATGACGTGCTCTTTTCTAGGTGTATCGAAACCGCGAAAATTCGTGCCGCCGGCTGAAGCCGGCTATAAAACAAAACTTTCGCACCTCGACGCGGCGCTAAAGCGCCGCTCTACCATCTATCTCTTCTTCCTGCAATTTAGCGGCTGCTCAACGTTCCGGCAACGGTACCACCGCCAGACTGCGGTGCCCTTTGGCGTCGACGGCGCGTACAGCAAAGATTACATTGTCCTTTGACAACGGCAAAGTGACCCGAGTCACCTTGCCCACTGATTTCACCTGCTGCCAGTCGGGCGCCGTGGTGTCGCGCCACAGCACCTCATAGCCCGTGGCCAAGCCACCCGGAGACGGCTCCCACTGTAGCGTGGAATCGTTTTGCAACTCCTTCGTTAACAGGCGAACCTTGTCCGGAGGCGCCGGAGCCAAAGCCAACTCGGCCAGGGTTGCCGCGTTCAGCCGGGCTACATTGGCGGTGTAGTCGTAGTCCACAAACTTCGCCAGATCACCATACTCGATACCGTTTTCGCTGCGCACGTTCTGATGCTGATGATTGTAGTTCTCGCGATACTCGGTGAAGCGCACCGCGGCATAGCCCTGCTGGTTGAACGAGAAGTGATCGCCGCCGCGCAAATAGCGGTCGTGACGGAACACCAGCAACGGCCGGAAATCCCGCGCCGGAAAATATTCCTCGGCCACCTCGGCGATATAACGCGCCAGTTGCCGCGACGGGCTATCGCTCTCGCCGCCCAGAGATTGTATCTGGTGCAACTCATCGTCGGTGGCGCTGTTCGCAATTCCTTCGGAGAACACGCGCACCACATGTGGATTCTGCAGGCTGTCGCCGGGAGTGCGATCGCCGCCGACGATGTCATCGTTCAGCACTGCTTCCAGATCCCAGCCAACCGCTTTGGACATGATCGCAAAATGCGCGCTCCCGTACAGTCCTTGCTCCTCTCCCGCCACGGTTAAGAAGATGATGGTGGCCGGAAAACGGTGCTTGCTGAGCACCCGGGCGCACTCCAGACTCACCGCCGTGCCGGTGGCATCGTCGTTGGCGCCGGGGGCATCTCCCTTGGCATCGTTAGTATCACCATTTCGGGAATCGTAGTGCCCGGTCACCACATAAATGCGCTTAGCGTTTGCCGGATCCGTACCCTTCAGGATAGCGTAAACATTGGTTATGGTTGTGGCTTGCGGAACGCGCGCTGCGGGGGGTTGAATGAACTGATCGGTTCTGACCTCCAGGCAATCGCCGCACTGGCTGGAGTAACGTTCGAGCTCGCCTTCAATCCAGTCGGCGGCAGCGGTGATGCCCTCGCCGCTCATCGCAGGCTTATCGGAGGAGAGGGTTTGCCGGGTGCGAAAGCTGACGAGTTTCTCGATGGTCTGCTGGATTCGCGCCGGCGACACCTCGCGCAGGGCCTGGGCAATTTGCGGGTCAGCTGGGGCAGCCGGCAGGTTCCCGGTTTGCTGGCACAAAAGAGCAACCGGGGCATAAGCCGCTATCATCACAACCGCGGCTACAGTTTTGAGCGATTTCAAAATGGGCATGAACTTCGCGAAACCTCGGGAATCTGGTAGCGTCTATCACTTGACGCTGCCGCTGGGAGATTCTAAATATAAATGACGGACGCGTCGCGGTTCCGGGAAACTTGCCCGAACCAAGATCAAATGGGAGGTAATCATGGTTATTTGTCCTGAGTGCGAGAGCGATCTGGATGTCGAAGAAGATGAAGTTGACGAAGGCGAAATCGTGTCCTGTCCGGAGTGCGGCAGCGATTTCGAAGTGGTTGCAGTCGAGCCCCTGGAATTGACGCGCGTGGAAGACGAAGACGAGGAAGAAGACGAAGACGAGGAAGAAGAAGAGGAAGAAGGTGAATACTGAGTCGCGCCGAGGGAGGCAGATTGCAGCCGTTGGTACCTCGGTCCTGGCTTCCTTCTTCATTTCGCTTTTTGCTCTGTCGGTGACGGGCCAGAATTGTGTCGCGCAATCGGCACAAGCCGCCAAGAAAGACTATGCTTTGATCTACGGCACGGTGTGGGGACCAGACGATCATCCGGTTGCCGGTATTCCGATCAAGATACGCAGGGCATCGGACAAGAAAGGCCAAGTGGGAGCTGGTGTCTGACCGTAACGGCGAGTTCGCACAACGCGTTCCGGTAGGCACCGAAGACTACATCGTGCAGGCGCAGGTTAAGACGCCCAAGGGCCAGCCCAAGCCGGAAGCGACCGTTCACGTCGACGGCAATGAACGCAGGGACATCGGCATACATCTAACCAAAGACACGCTCTCACCCCAATAGGCGGTTGAAGGGATCCTCATGAAATGGGCTTTCGGTACATTACTGACACTACTGGTTGCGCTAAGTTGCAGCGCGCAAGTGCAGATTCCGATGGGGGGAACATCGCCTTCCAGTGACAATGGACGCAAGAGCACGCGCTTCACTTCCCGCATTCTGACCGGAACCGTGCTCGACAAAAGCGACAAGCCGATCGCCGAAGCCGTGGTCTATCTGAAAAATACGAAGACGCTGGCCATGAAGACCTACATCTCCCAGAAGGATGGCACCTATCGTTTCCCCGAGCTTTCTTTGAATGTCGACTACGAGGTGTATGCGCAGAAGGATGGCAAGAAGAGCAAAACCAAAACTCTCAGCCAATTCGACGATCGCGAGAAGCCGAACCTCAATCTGCAGATCGACACGAACAAGTAGCGCCGGGACCTGCGCCCACAACGAAGGCCCGGGTGCCCGGATTCGCCCTCCGGTTGGCTAACCTGGGCTCGGCCTGCGAGTCGTTCGGACAAAAACAAAGGCCGCCATCGTTGGCGGCCTTTTCTGTATCCGTGAAACTTGGGTTAGTTGTTTTCGTTGCTGGCGCGCTTCCACGACATGAACTCGCCGATGGTCGAGCCGCTGCCCGAGGAAGTTGCCGCCGGAGCCTTGTAGGATTCGACATCGGCACGCGTGGCCTCTTCGCCTACCGCCCGGATGCTGAGTCCCACTTTCTTTTCCGCCGGGTTCATCTTGATGATCTTGAACTCGTGCTCCATGCCCGGTTCCAGCTTGATGGGAGCGCCGTGCGCGTCCACCGCCTCCGAGTTGTGGCACAGGCCCTCGACGCCATCGGCGATTTCGACAAAAGCGCCGAAGCTTGCCAGGCGCAGAACCTTGCCGTGAATCACATCGCCCACGCGATGCTGCTCGAAGAAGGTATCCCACACGTCGGGCTGAAGCTGCTTCACGCCCAGCGACAGGCGGCGCTGGTCGGGCTCGATGGCCAGCACGATAGCCTTCACCTTGTCGCCCTTCTTCAGCACCTCGGAGGGATGCTTCACCCGCTTGGTCCAGCTCAGGTTGCTGACGTGGACCAGCCCGTCGATGCCGTCTTCGATCTCGATGAACGCGCCGAAGTCGGTCAGGTTGCGAACCTTGCCTTCCACGATCGCGCCCACGGGAAACTTCTCGTGCAAGCTCTCCCAGGGATTCGACTCCAGTTGCTTCAGTCCCAGGCTGATGCGGCGCTCGGTCGGATTGACGTTGAGCACCACCGCTTCCACGTTGTCGCCAACGTTGACCAGCTTGGAGGGATGCTTCATCCGCTTCGACCAGGTCATCTCGCTGACGTGTACCAGGCCTTCGATGCCCTGCTCCAGCTCGATGAACGCGCCGTAATCGGTCACGCTGATCACGCGGCCGCTGACATGCGCGCCTACGGGATAACGCTCCGAGGCGTCCAGCCACGGGTCAGGCGTGAGCTGCTTGAATCCCAGCGACACGCGCTGCTTGTCGCGATCGAACTTCAATACCTTGACTTGGATCTGATCGCCGACTTGTACCAGATCGCGTGGATGGGTAAGGCGTCCCCACGACATGTCGGTGATGTGCAGCAAGCCATCGATTCCGCCCAGATCGACGAACGCGCCGTAATCGGTGAGGTTCTTAACCGTGCCGGTGAGGATGGCGTCTTCGTGCAACTGCTCCAGAGTCTTGGTCCGCTTCTCGGACTGATCCTCTTCCAGCAGTTGCTTGCGCGAGACCACAATGTTGCCGCGCTTCTTGTTCAGCTTGATGATGCGGACATCGATCTCGTGACCCTTCAGGCCATCGAGGTTGCGCACCGGGCGTAGATCGACCTGCGAACCAGGCAGGAAGGCGCGAGCGCCGAGAATGTCGACGGTCAAGCCCTCCTTTGATGCGATCGATGACGCGCGCCTTAACCGAAGCCTTATCGTTGAAGGCCTTCTCAATCTCGTCCCAGGCGCGCAGGCGCTGCGCCTTCTCGTGCGAGAGGTGGATGTAGCCCTCTTCGGTGTGGCCCGGCTCGCGCATGACGGCGATCTCATCGCCGCGCTGCACGGTCACGTTGCCTTCGTGGTCCTGGAATTCCGCGACCGGCACCACGCCTTCGGACTTGTAGCCGATGTCGACGACCACATACTGCGGCGTGACTTTCAGCACGGTGCCGGTGACGATCTGCTCTTCATTCAGCGCCGCTTCGGTCTGAGCCTGTTCCTGCTCGAAGGTTTCCAGAGCGGTGGCGAAATCTTCCATGGTGGGTTCTTTTTCAGACCTGGGAGCGGGCACGGGGGCCGTCTCAGCGGAAGGAGTGCTGGAATCGGAAGCGGGTTCGGAATGCTGCTCAGCCGGCTGGGGGTTCGGCTGTTCGGCGGCTTGAACTTCGGGCTGAGCGATCGGCTGCTCAGCGGCTTGCGTTTCGCGCTGCTCGGCAGCGCCGGATTCCTGGGTCTGGGTGGTCGGAGCGTTGTGGGTTTCTTCGAAAGACATGTTGGTTGCGTACGCACACTCGCGCGAATTTGAAAACGCGCAGAGAGCCTGAGAGATAAAACGGACTGCTGGCTTGAGTCTTCAGGTATGATTGTCCCGCTCAAAGCGGGTTTGGACAAACCCAGCGGCCGGATCCGATGGAGCGGGCTGCGCTTCCAGGGAACACTTCGACTATAGCAACCGAGGGGGGCAGTGTCAAACCCGTAAGTGTAAGATCAGCGCCGATTTTGCAGCGTTTTCTCTGACTTTTAACCTGAAAGTCAAGAGCGTCAGATCACTCTCGCATGTGACAAGAATCGGCTAGCTTGGGAGGCAGCAAAGCGGGATGGTACTCTGCCCAAGATATGGATTATCTCTGGACTCCCTGGCGCTATTCCTACATCACCACCGCCGACGTGTCGAACCAGGCCTCGGCCTGCATTTTTTGCGAATTGCTGCGCTCGGGCGATGACCACAAGGCGCTCATCGTTCATCGCGGAGAGCACAACTTCGTCATCCTCAATGCCTTCCCCTACACCTCCGGACATAGCATGATCGTCCCCTATGAGCACCTCGACCGGCTGCACAAACTCTCTCCCGCGGCCGCCGACGAGATGATGGAGCTCTGCCCGGCATACTGGAAGTCGCCCTCATCGATCTCTACCGGCCCGACGGGGTGAACCTGGGAATGAACGTGGGCAAGGCAGCCGGCGCCGGCATCGCCGGCCACATCCACATGCACGTGCTGCCTCGCTGGGTCGCCGACGCCAACTTCATGACCGTGATCGGCGAGACTCGCGTGCTGCCCGAACTGCTGGAGACGACCTATCAGCGGCTGAAGGCGAAGTTTTAAGAGGCTATCAGCTGTCAGCTATCAGCTGTCAGCTAAGACCTCAACCGCTTGACCGTCAAGTGGCTGCGCGGAAGAACTCGCCTCTGGCGAGCAATGAATCGGACAACTATTCGAGTCATGTCCTGTAGGCGAAAGATCATAGCCTCAGCACCTCGGAGCCGCCTCTTACTGTCCAGCTTCCCGAAACAGAACCGATATCTCGAACTGCGCGAAATCTACTACCTATTTCCGCCAATCGCTAGCATCATAGACACGAAGTGATTCTCAGGATTTCTAGCGCGCCGCCCCTGGCGCGGCGCGGCTGACTCGACAGTTCCTACTGTCATTGCTGTTATCCCGCTTACCAATGCAGCAACCCTTCTACCGGTTGCGCCGGATTCGTCGTCGCGCCCTACACGAATTGCACATACCTCGCTACAGCCGCAGTTTCCTTGCGGAGGTTCTCATGAAACCACAGATTGCTTTCCTCATGGTGCTGTGCGTCCTCTTGGCCGCTGTCCCCGTGATCGCCCAGACGGACGCCTACGACAACGGTCCTGTCGATGGACAGGATTACGCCTGGACCATCAACTTCGGCTTCACCGTCAGCGACAGCTTTACCCTTAACTATGAGGCCAATCTTTCCGGTGCGTCGTTCTGGGCGTGGCTGATCCCTGGCGACACCCTGACCAGCGTCGAATTCCAGATTGGCGCGGCGCCCTTCGGTAATGAACTGCTCGACCAAACGCTCAACTTGACTACATCGAACTGCTTCTCGAACCAGTTCGGCTACAACGTTTGCGATGAAACCGCGACCTTCAATGGCGGTAGCATTTTTCTCGCCGCCGGAGATTACTGGATGACCCTCAGCAACGCGGAAGTCCCGAGCGGCGAACCGGTCTACTGGGATATGAACTCCGGCCCGTCGCAGGCTCAGGAAAACACCCTGGGAACGATTCCTTCCGAGTCGTTCACCCTGTGGGCCACCACCATCACCTGCGCGGTCAACGGAAATTCTCCGAACTGCGGACCTCCGAGCACTCCCGAACCCAGCAGCTTGCTGCTGCTCGGTTCCGGCCTCGCCGGTATCGCGGCAATGATGCGTTGGAAACTGCGCTAGGGACTTGAATCGCCGGGATGGTCAAAGCCGGCATTGTGCAACGTCTGGAAGGTAGAGAGCCGCTTTCGCACTCTATCCACTGTTTCTCCTTGCTAAGAGCTGTGAGGTTCTCATGAAATTACAATTTGCTTCCTTCATACTGCTGCTCCTGGCTGTCGCCGCGGTTCCTGCCGTGGCTCAGACAGATGTGTATGACAACGGTCCCGTCAACGGACAGGATTTGGGCTGGACCATTAACTTTGGTTTCTCGGTTAGCGACAGCTTCACCCTCGGCAGCGCGAACACAGTAACCGGCGCTTCATTCTGGGCTTGGCTGATCCCCGGCGATACCTTTACCAGCGTCGAATTCCAGATTGGCGCGGCAGCGTTCGGCAACGAGTTGATGGACCAGACTCTGAACCTGAGGGCATCGAATTGCTTCTCGAACCAGTTCGGCTACAACGTTTGCGATGAAACCGCGACCTTCAACGGCGGCGGCGTGAACCTTGGCGCCGGCACCTACTGGATGACCCTGAGCAATGCTAGCGTACCGAGCGGCGATCCGGCTTACTGGGATCTGAACAACGGTCCGTCGCAGGCCCAGGAAAACACCATCGGAACGATTCCTTCCGAGTCGTTCACGATGTGGGGCGGCAGCACCAGCAGTACTACGTGCTCTGGCTGCGGCTGCGGGAATAACCCGACCTGCGGTCCTGAGCCCGGCAGCTTTTTGTTGTTTGGCTCCGGCGTCCTGGGGATAGCGGCGCTGTTGTGGATGAAGCTTCGTTGGTGGTGAGCGTCCTCCAGATCGTGCCACCTCGGAGAGTAGCCCTTCTCACTCCATCCGGCTCTGTGTTGGAGCCGCGGCTTTACTTGGAGATCGTTATGAAATTCTCAATCGCTTTGGTTGCTCTGTTCTGCCTCTTCCTGATCGCCACGCCGTCCCGGTCGCAAACCCTCTATGACAACGGTCCGGTCGACGGGCAGGACTTGGGCTGGACCATCAACTTCGGTTTCTCGGTTAGCGACAGCTTCACTCTCGGCAGCGCCGCCACCGTTCCCGGTGCGTCGTTCTGGGCTTGGCTGATTCCGGGCGATACCCTCACCAGCGTCGAATTCCAGATTGGCGCCTCCGCGTTCGGTAACGAGTTGATGGACCAGACACTGAACGTGACCGCCTCGAACTGCTTCTCGAACCAGTTTGGCTACAATGTTTGCGATGAAACCGCGACCTTCAACGGCGGCGGCGTAGCTCTTGGCGCCGGCACCTACTGGATGACCCTGAGCAACGCTAGCGTACCCAGCGGCGATCCCGCATATTGGGACCAAAACTCAGGCCCGTCGTTGGCGCAGGAAAACACTCTCGGAACGATTCCTTCCGAATCGTTTTCGCTGTGGGGCTGTGGTGGCGGGCAGAATTCTCCCGCCTGCGGCCCGCCCAGCACTCCCGAACCAACCAGCTTGCTGCTGTTCGGGTCCGGCATCGTGGCACTGGCGGCGATGTTGCGGCTGAAGATCCGTCGCTAACGGCGAAAGTCGCCAGCCGGCGAAGTATGAAGACGGTGTCATCCGATTCGTTGAGAGTGAGGTCAGGGGAATTCTTTTCTTCGCGCTGATGCGCCAGCCGTCCACCAGCTGGGAAGCCCTAAGCGCGCCAGCCAGATTCCTCCGCGATTCTGCCTGGACGAACCTGCAGAACCCAGAAAGCCTCGCAACCAGGTCCCCGCCAAACTTCCCCACGGATCCAATATTTCGAATTCCACCAAATTTGCTACCCATTTTCGACATTCGCTTGTATTATCGGCGGAGTTCACACTCAGGCGGCGCCCGTTGGGGGGCGCGGCTGATTTGACAGTTACTACTGTCATTGCGGTTCTCCCGCCTACTTATTCAGCAACTCTTCTACCGGTTGCATGGGACTCCTCGTCGCGCCTTCGTCGAATTGACCTCTCTTTGTGTTTTGCTAGAGCCGCAAATTTCCCGCGGAGGTTTCTCATGAAACTACACATGGTTTCCCGCATGGTGCTGGTCCTGGCCCTGGCTGCCGTTCCTGCCATGGCTCAGACAGATGCATATGACAACGGTCCCGTCAATGGACAGGATTTGGGCTGGACCATCAACTTCGGTTTCTCCGTTAGCGACAGCTTCACCCTCGGCAGCGGCACCACCGTTAGCGGTGCGTCGTTCTGGGCTTGGCTGATCCCTGGCGATACCCTTACCAGCGTCGAATTCCAGATTGGCGCGGCAGCGTTCGGTAACGGGCTGCTGGACCAGACTCTGAACGTGACCGCCTCGAACTGCTTCTCGAACCAGTTCGGCTACAACGTTTGCGATGAAACCGCGACCTTCAACGGCGGCGGCGTAGCTCTTGGCGCCGGCACCTACTGGATGACCCTGAGCAACGCTAGCGTACCGAGCGGCGATCCGGCTTACTGGGATATGAACTCGGGTCCGTCGCAGGCCCAGGAAAACACCATCGGAACGATTCCTTCCGAATCGTTTTCGCTGTGGGGCTGTGGTGGCGGGCAGAATTCTCCCGGCTGCGGCCCGCCCAGCACTCCCGAACCAACCAGCTTGCTGCTGTTCGGTTCCGGCATCGTGGGACTGGTGGCGAAGTTGCGGCTGAAGAACCGTCGCTAACGGCGAAGATCGCTGGCCGGTGAAGTATGAAGGCGGTCGCACCCGCATCGTTGAGAGTTTCGAATTCCGAAAAATTTGCTACCCATTTTCGACATTCGCTTGTATTATCGGCGGAGTTCACACTCAGGCGGCGCCCGTGGGGGGCGCGGCTGATTCGACAGTCACTACTGTCATTGCGGTTTTCCCGCCTATTAATTCAGCAACTCTTCTACCGGTTGCTCTGGGCTCCTCGTCGCCCCTTCGTCGAATTGACTTCCCTTTTCTCTTGCTAGAGCCGCAATTTTCCCGCGGAGGTTTCTCATGAAACTGCACATTGCTTCCCTCACAGTGCTGGTCTTGGCCTTGGCTGCCGTTCCTGCTATGGCTCAGACAGACGTGTACGACAACGGTCCCGTCAATGGACAGGATTTGGGCTGGACCATTAACTTTGGTTTCTCCGTTAGCGACAGCTTCACTCTCGGCAGCTTCGCCCAGGTTACCGGTGCGTCGTTCTGGGCTTGGCTGATCCCGGGCGATACCCTCACCAGCGTCGAATTCCAGATTGGCGCAAATGCGTTCGGCAACGAGCTGCTGGACCAGACTCTGAATGTAACCGCATCCAACTGCTTCTCGAACCAGTTCGGCTACAACGTTTGCGATGAAACCGCGACCTTCAACGGCGGCGGCGTAGCTCTTGGCGCCGGCACCTACTGGATGACCCTGAGCAATGCCAGCGTACCGAGCGGCGATCCGGCTTACTGGGATCTGAACAACGGTCCGTCGCAGGCCCAGGAAAACACCATCGGAACGATTCCTTCCGAGTCGTTCACGATGTGGGGCGGCAACACCACCAGCACCACCACCACCACCAGCATCGCCTGCTGCACTCCCGAACCGACGAGTTTGATGCTGTTTGGTTCCGGCATCTTAGGACTGGTGGCGAAGTTGCGGCTGAAATTACGTTAGGGTTTCGAATCGCCGAGAAAGTCGGCTTTGTGCATCGCTTGAAGATAGAGAGCCGCGTTCGCGCTCTATCCATTTTTCCACTTGCTAACAGCTGCGGAGGTTTCTCATGAAACTACACATGGCTTCCCTCACAGTGCTCGTCCTGGCCTTGGCTGCCCTTCCTGCCATGGCACAGACAGATGTGTACGACAACGGTCCCGTCAATGGACAGGATTTGGGCTGGACCATCAACTTCGGTTTCTCCGTTAGCGACAGCTTCACCCTCGGCAGCGGCACCACCGTTAGCGGTGCGTCGTTCTGGGCTTGGCTGATCCCTGGCGATACCCTTACCAGCGTCGAATTCCAGATTGGCGCGGCAGCGTTCGGTAACGGGCTGCTGGACCAGACTCTGAACGTGACCGCCTCGAACTGCTTCTCGAACCAGTTCGGCTACAACGTTTGCGATGAAACCGCGACCTTCAACGGCGGCGGCGTAGCTCTTGGCGCCGGCACCTACTGGATGACCCTGAGCAACGCTAGCGTACCGAGCGGCGATCCGGCTTACTGGGATATGAACTCGGGTCCGTCGCAGGCCCAGGAAAACACCCTCGGAACAGTTCCTTCTGAGTCGTTCACCATGTGGGGCGGCAGCCCCACCACCACCACCTGCGGGCCCTGTGGCTCATCGACCACTCCCGAACCGACCACCTTGATGCTATTGGGTTCTGGCGCTGTAGGCCTGACGGCGATGTTACGGCTGAAATTACGTTAGGGTTTCGAATCGCCGAGAAAGTCGGCTTTGTGCATCGCTTGAAGATAGAGAGCCGCGTTCGCGCTCTATCCATTTTTCCACTTGCTAACAGCTGCGGAGGTTTCTCATGAAACTGCAGATTGCTTCCCTCACACTGCTCGGCCTCCTCCTGATCGCTGCTCCGGCCATGGCCCAAGTTTATGACAACGGTCCTGTCAATGGACAGGACTTGGGCTGGACCATCAACTTCGGTTTCTCCGTTAGCGACAGCTTCACCGCCAGGGCCTCCGGCGACGCTACTGGTGCGTCGTTCTGGGCTTGGCTGATCCCTGGCGACACCCTTACCAGCGTCGAATTCCAGATTGGCGCGGCAGCGTTCGGCAACGAGTTGATGGACCAGACTCTGAACCTGACCGCTACGAACTGTTTCACGAACCAGTTCGGCTACAACGTTTGCGATGAAACCGCGACCTTCAACGGCGGCGGCGTGAGCCTCAGCGCCGGCACCTACTGGATGACCCTGAGCAACGCTAGAGTACCGAGCGGCGATCCGGCTTACTGGGATATGAACTCGGGTCCGTCGCAGGCCCAGGAAAACACCCTCGGAACGATTCCTTCCGAGTCGTTCACCATATGGGGTTGTGCCGGCAATAACGGTGCCGGCTGTCTCCCGACCACTCCCGAACCGCCCAGTTTGCTGCTGTTCGGTTCCGGCATCCTAGGACTGGTGGCGAAGCTGCGGCTGAAGGTCCATCGCTAACGGCTTAGGTATTGCACAACTTGTAGGCGAGGACGCCGTCGACGCCAGCATTGGTTTGACGAGGAAGCCATCATCGGGGCCGACGCCTCTCTCATTAGCATCGTGGAGAACGAGGGCCAAATGTTTTTTGGGACTCCGAGTTGATGCGCTAGCCTTTCACCAGGCGCTCCATCTCGTCCTCGTCGATGACGGCCACTCCCACCTCGCGCGCCTTGTCGAGCTTCGATCCGGCTTCGGCGCCCGCCACCACGTAGTCAGTTTTCTTGCTGACCGAACCGGCGACCTTGCCGCCGGCGTCTTCGATCAGCTTCTTGGCTTCGTCGCGGGTGTGACGCTCTAGCGTTCCTGTGAGAACGAACGTCTTACCGGCAAGCGTGGTCGCCCGCTGCTTCTTGTGGCCCTTGAAGGTCAAGCCCGCTTGGCGCAGACGCTCCACCAGCGCCACATTCTTGGGCTCGTCGAAAAATTCCCGAATCGCCTCCGAAACCCGCGGCCCAATCTCATTCACCTGCTGCAGCTCGTCTTCGCTGGCCTTCATCAGCGCATCCATCGAACCGAAAGCCTCGGCCAGGAATTGCGCGGTGCGCTCGCCGACAAAACGTATTCCCAATCCGTAAATCACGCGCTCCAGCGGCAACTTCTTCGAGTTCTCGATCTCGCGCAGAATGTTCTCCGCCGACTTCTTCCCCATGCGTTCCAGCTTGAGCAGATCGTCTTCTGTCAGGCTATAAAGATCGGCGACATTTTTCACCAGCCCGGTTTCGACCAGCTGATTGACCAGCGCATCGCCCATGCCATCGATGTTCATCACACCGCGCGAGGCGAAATGACGAATACTCTCCCGCAACTTGGCCGGACAATTCGCATTCACGCAGCGATGATCGGCCTCGCCTTCAGCGCGGACTACGTGGCCGCCGCACACCGGGCAGCGCTCCGGCATGTGAAAATGGCGATGCCCGCGCGGCTTGTCTTCCAGCACCTTCACGACTTTCGGTATCACATCGCCGCCGCGCTCCACCAGCACCCAATCGCCGATGCGCACCCCCAGTCGGTCGATCTCGTCCATGTTGTGCAGCGTGGCCCGGCTGACGGTGGTGCCGCCAATCGCCACGGGTTTCAGCCACGCGACCGGAGTCAGCTTGCCGGTGCGACCCACCTGCACCTGAATGTCTTCAATCTGCGTCTCCGCCGAGCGCGCTGCATACTTGTACGCAATCGCCCAGCGCGGAGCCTTGCCGGTGAAGCCCAGCTCCTGCTGCAGCCCGATGCGATCGACTTTGACGACGATGCCGTCAATCTCGTACGGCAACGTGTCGCGCTTGGCTTCCCACTGCTGATGAAATCCCAGACCTGCTCGAGGTCATGCACCAGCCGATAGTTGGGATTCACTTTGAAGCCCGCGGTCTGCAACGCTTTCAGGCTCTCCGAGTGGCGCTCGAAGATCGTCCGTCCCTGGTCCGACAGCAGGAGGTAGGAGAAGAAATCCAGCCGCCGCGAGGCGGTGATGTTGGGCTCCAGCACCCGCACCGTTCCCGCGGTCGCGTTGCGTGGGTTGGCGAACTTCGGCAGTTCCTGCTGCTCGCGCTCTTCGTTCATGCGCAGAAACGACTGCAGCGGCATCAGTAGCTCGCCGCGTACTTCGAAGTCTGCCGGCAGCTTGGCTTTGGCCAACGTTCTTCGCGGAAATCGAGAGCGGAACGCTACGCACGGTGCGCACGTTCGCGGTGACATCCTCGCCCACCGTGCCATCGCCGCGGGTGATCGCAGCGTTCCAGCTTGCCGCCTTCGAAGCGCAACGCCATCGACATGCCGTCCAGCTTCAGCTCGCAGACGTAATCGACCTGCGACTGGCCGGTCAGCTCGTGCATGCGCCGCTCCCAGTCGCGCAGTTCTGCTCGTTATAGGTGTTGTCGAGTGAGAGCATCGGCGTGGAGTGCGGCACCTTGACGAAGCCCTCGCGGGGCTTGCCGCCCACACGCTGGGTAGGAGAATCAGGCGTGATCAGCTCGGGGTGCTCGGCCTCCAGCGCCTTCAGCTGATTCATCAGGTCGTCGAATTCAGCGTCCGAGATCTCGGGATCGTCGAGCACATAATAACGATGCTCGTGGTAGCGGATCTTGTCGCGCAGCGCCTCAATTTTCTGCAGCACATCTTTGCCGCCGGATGGCATCCCGTAATTATGGCAGCAGCCAGTAGTCAGTTGCCAGCAGTCCGTGACTCCGTTGGCCGCAGAGGTCGGGTGCTTATCTGAGCCCGTTTTTGGGATGGGGATTCTGTATCTCCTCGCCCAGCAAGCTTGTCGGGTGTGGCTTCGCTTACTGCCGCGCATCGCCGAGAACGTGTTGCGTCCTGCGATGGGCGCGGCGCTTGCGCAGCCGCCAGATCCACCAGCCGATCAGGCAGCCCACCGCAACCGCCGCAATCAGGTAGCGCAGATGATGATGCACGATTCCGCCGGCGAAATCGAGGATCTGCGGGCCGTAGCGAATCACGACGAGCGACACCAGGGAGAAGCGCAACAGCCGTCCAAAGAAGATGGCAGCCAGAAAGTGGCCGAAGTTCATCTCCGCCACCCCGGCGGAAAGTACGAACAACTTGAACGGCGTTGGCGGCGGCAGCATGGAAGGCAGCATGATGGCCAGGAACTCATGCCGCTCGAAGGACTCGGTGATCTTGTGGAAGCGCTTTTCGCCGATGCGCTTGACCAGCAGCACCTCGCCGCCCTTGTAGCCGATGAGGTAGATCACGATGCTGCCCAATGCCGAACCGGTGGCGCCCATGGCGGCGTACAACAGGAAGCGTTTGGGATCGGCATAGGAGTAGCCCGCAACAATGGCGTCGAGCGGCATGCCGAGAAAAGCCGCGTCTACCGCGGCGAATCCCATGACCCCCCAGATGCCGAGCGGCTTCAGCACCGCCAGAATCAGCAGGCTCCATTTGTTGAGCAGGTGTTTCACGCTGGTCTTTTGATTCTACGCGAAGCACCCGCGTTGACCCGCCTGCCCGGACTTCAGGAACAAGGTCGCTCTGCATTACTTCGGAGCCGAATGCTCCGCAGCTTCCGCGACAGGGGCGGCGTCGTGGCGCACGCCGTCTTTGAAGGCGCGAATCCCGTCGCCCAGTCCCTTACCTAACTCCGGCAGCTTCTTGGGACCGAAGACCAGCAGCGCAATAAAAAGGATGACCAGCAGGTGCATAGGTTGAAAGATACCTTCGAGCATGGCAATGTCCTCCGAGGGGCTGCATCGCGGAATGCAGCCCCGTGTCTGGGCTGAGCTAGTAGAGAGTTCCCGCCGGCAACGCATCCTGAATCGCGATGCTATAGATGACGCTTCCCTGATTAGCCAGCGCCTCCTGCAATGAGTACGCCGGACCGTTGGACGGGTTGAGAAATGGCGCCAGCGCATCGACCGCCGAGTTCGGTCCATGTGCCAGGCTGGTGAAGCCATTCGTCTGTTCGTAGGCTTTCTGGTTGGCCGGCCGCTTGCCGCCAATATCGCGGCCCAGCACGCGATGCTCGGCTTCGACGCAGCAGATGGAAGCAGCCACCTTGGCAAAGTATTCCAACTGGTCCGAGGTGTAACCCGTGGCGCCGTTGACGGCCAACACTGCGAACTCCTGCACCGCCGTAAGGTAGGCGCCGATAAACGCGTTCTCCAGCGCGTCCAGCAGCGCCAGGAACGGCCCCAGGGTGTCGAATGAGTCAGCGGGAAAGTAGAAAGTCTGATACGGATCCTGTCTCGACGAACCGATGCCCAGCAGGCTGCGCAGCAGGTCCGCGTGGTCAATCTCTTCGCTGAAGGCCGCCTGAATGTAAGAAACGTTGCCCGGATCGGAATCGTCAGGATTGGGATTGTGCGCGGTGCCGCCGGGTCCAGCGAGGTTGGGGTCCTGGATGACCGGACCGAGGAGCCCGTTGTAATAGAAGGTAGTCGCCAGATCCTCCGCGATCAGGGCCGCAGTGAAGATGTCGGCGGGAGTGTCGTGGATGGTCGTGGGACGCTTGCCGGTCGAGTTCAATACTGCATCCTTATTGGGGCTGGTGGCTTGGGCCAGCAGCGGAGTTAAGCTGCCGCCGATCAAGGTAGCGGAAGCAATGCCCAGGCCTGCCATGCCTGAGCCTTTCAGAAATTTCCGCCGGTTAAGAGCTTTGCCTGCCAGGTTAGTAATCTCCGCTAAATCCATGAGCGCTGATCTCCTGTGAGCTGGGATAGGAAGGATGAAGGCGTCTCGCGCGGCCAGAACGCGGAAATGATCTTTACCTTCCGCAGGGTTTACGGGCGGGAGGGAGGGTTGGATTGGTCGGGGGGGAATTATTTAGGGTTGGCGAGAAGGCGGGGCGAAGTCGATGGGGGAGAGACGGCAGGCGGAAAGGGTCTTACAGGCGCGAACGGCGAACCCCTGAACTATTCCGCCCAGCCAAATGATGCTGAGATGGCCTCTCTCGGATTGATGGGCTAGGCGAACCGCCTATACCAACACCCCATTTTCCTGTAGGAAGCGGAGCACGAAGTCATCGCCGAACTGGAGAAACTTTAAAGTTCTCTGGAAACACCAGTCCGAAATACGATTAGCCTCCGATCGAACGTCAGCGTCGTTTGGAATTTCCCAAAAGTTCCTACAAACGATTGTATCGAGAAGGGCATCAGCAAATTCGAAGCGGGTAGAATGTATATTCCCGCCTCCGGTCATCGAAGACATGTCGCCGCCCTTTGTTGTTGAACGCCGCTCTAGGGCCCAGACGATGTCAGCCGTGCCATAGTGGAAGGCGACCCGGTTGCGGATCCAACCAACAAAATGTTTAAAGTTCTGATGGTCTTTTCCTTGAGGCAAACACTCACAGAGATCTAAGAAGGCCGACTGAGCCTCTTCGCCGCAATGGTCGACAACGTCGCGGAGGATTGGGTGATCTCTTATCTCTCTTATTGCTTCCATTCCCTCGTTAAGATGGCCGCAACTGACGCGCGAAAAGTAAAGTAGACCTCCGAGACCAATGTGCCCGAGGGCACCTGTTATCGCCCTATAGCGACTCATTGAAGAATTAGCAATCGCGAGATCATTGCAGACCATCGCAACTTTGACTACCGAAACAGCCCCGTCGGCCTTGGCGAGCTTCGGGAAACTGATGAAAAGAGTTTTCGTACGCATGCGGACATTCTAGTGTCGCCGGCTGAAGCCGGCTCGGGAATTGTAGAGACAGTCTACCCAGGACTCCACCTCCCCAACAACCGCAAATGCAGCGGTCGTCGGGGACCCCGTTGCAGCCGGCCCTGAGCGGAGTCGAAGGGTCCTGGGCTAACTGCACTTCCACTTCCGCCCTGACGGGCTCGATCTTCGGCTCGTGCATCTAACTCGCGAATTCAATTCGTGAAGCGACGGTGGGAAAAAGGTCTCCCACAGGGCCAAACGATATTAATCAGGGGCGATAGAGTCTGTGTGGGAACTCGAGCGGCAATGCATGGTCGGGAAGGCCGCCAAGACCGGCAGTAGTCCAGCCCCGCAGGGGCGAAATTGAAGTTAGCCCAGGGCGGAAGCCCTGGGTAAGGTCGAAAACAAATTCGAGTCCTGTAGGGACGGCAGGGTTCTGACGTCGATGATGACCGGCTCGATCCAAACTGCTACTCATTGGTTCCACTCGCCACGTTGCGATATGTGCGCGTTGACTGCGCGGGGACGGTCACATACAGTGTGGTCTCTCAATATCATCCGTAACATCCCAGAAGCAAGCGAGGTCACGCGGCAATGGCGAACCCTGAACATGTAGAAATCCTGAAGCAAGGAGTCACCGCATGGAACCGGTGGAGATGTGAACATCCTGAGGTGAGGCCGGAGCTCAGCGAGGCACATCTTGTCGGTGCCAGCTTGACCGGTGTAGACCTGAGCGCAGGCTGCCTTAGCAGCGCAGAGCTGTGTGAGGCTTGCCTCATCGCAGCGAACCTCACTGGAGCTGACCTTGCTCATGCACGGCTTGACACGGCCGATCTCAGTGGAGCGGATCTCTGCAACGCAGATTTAACGGAAGCTTTTCTTGTTGAGGCAAATCTTCAAGAAGCAAAATTGCGGAAAGCGATTCTTCGGGAGGCGAACTTCCGTTCCGCGAACCTCTTTGAGGCAGATCTTCGGGCCGCGGACCTGCAGAAAGCTGTCCTTGTTGAAACCAATTTCACCGGCGCGAATCTTTTCAGGGCAGAATTTAGCCATGCGATCACCCTTGGAGTTGCCTTTGCGGATCTCGACCTCAGCTCTACTCAAGGACTCGATGCAATTGACCACCAGGGCCCATCCACGGTCGGCATCGATACTATCTACAAGTCCCGCGGCAAAACTCCCGAAGTATTTCTGCGTGGCTGCGGCGTTCCCGATGAATTCATTGCCTACATCAGCTCGATGGTGGGACGGGCCATCGAGTTCTACTCCTGCTTCATCAGCTACTCGACGATTGATCAGGCGTTCGCCGAGCGACTCTACAACGATCTGCAAGGGAATGGCGTGCGCTGCTGGTTTGCGCCACATGACATCAAGGGAGGCCGCAAGATCCACGAGCAGATCGACGAGGCTATTCGCCTGCATGATCGGCTGCTGCTGATCCTCTCCGACCACAGCATGAACAGCGAGTGGGTGAAGAACGAGATTGCCAGGGCCCGCAAACGCGAAGTGAAGGAAGACAAGCGGGTTCTGTTTCCGGTCCGGCTGGTGGGATTCGAGGCCCTGCGCGATTGGGAGTGCTTCGACGGTGATACCGGAAAGGATTCGGCTCGCGAGATACGCGAGTACTTCATCCCCGACTTCAGTAACTGGAAAGACCACGACTCGTATCAGCAGGCGTTTCAACGCCTAGTGAAGGCTCTGAAAGCCGTGGGCTAGTCCGTTGGGAGACCCCCCGGCTCTGCCGGGGAGGCAGTAGAAGTTTGACATTTTCGGGAGTGTGCTTCACCCCCGTTGCTGTTACGTCCCATGAATCATGCGGCACTCCGCATTCTTGTTTTTGACTTTCCGGTTGCGATCAGGCCCCTTTGAGGGGCCCGCAACCGTAAAGCCTCCGGCTTTGCCGGAGGATACTTACTGGATAGGGCCTGTTGCAAAAACGCCCTCAAGCTTCTTACCCAGTGGAAGCGCGGGCCTTTAGAGACGTGTCGCGACCGGTGTCGCCGCTCTGCGGCTCACAATGATTTCCCACTTGACCGGGGGCTTAACCACTCCGATCCGCGCAAAACCGGCGCGGCTTGGGGGCCCCGGTACGCCGCCCGGCTAACTTCATCCCGCCGGGTTGCGGCTAGTTGGATCGGTTACTCCACTCTTCGTTCCACCAAAAATTTCCTCTTCGGTCGTGACACAGTCTCTTTAGGCCCGCGAAGGTTTTGGCGTCCCAAGGAACGGCTTTACAGGCCGCTGAAAAAGTCGAAAAAGCAGATTCCTCGCGGGCTGAAGCCCACGAGGAATGACAAAAATAAAGGGCTTGTACGGCGCACCTAAAGGTGCGCCCCTTCAAAAACGCGTCGAACCCGACTTTTTCAGCGGCCTGTTTAGCCCGGGCCTGGCGGGCCAGGCTTCGCAAGACACCCTCTACTCGGCAGGACCAAGTAAATCCCGCGTTGACCGGCCGCCGGGCGCGAACCGCAGATCCCCCGCTCCGCTGCACTCCGATCGCGATAACAAATCAAGGTAGGGGTCATGACTTAAGAATCGGTAGGAATGCCAAATCAGGGAAGGCCATCGGTTCGTTTCGGGAAGCCTATGGCACCTTCGTAATGGTGTCGGCTGGGATTTCGCTTGCGACGCCTGACCCCGCCCGAGACACTAATTATGTCGGGACAGGTGTGCCCGATGATCGCGAAGTCGCAAGAACAGGCATCGCGAGTCAATGGTCTTTGACAAGTTTGCTGTTGGGTCCGGTTCGCCCTGCGCTCTTCACCTTCAGGTCCGGCGTGCGCGACGGCTTCCCGGAATCGTCCGGTCGGGACTTCAGAGAACGCCCCTAAGTCATGGCGAATCAATATTTTGACCTATAACCCCTTGGGACTCAAGACTTTGCGGGATATCGTCTGGATAAAATTCCTGTTTCCAAGATTTTGCAGACAGGAGGGGGGAGGGGGTACTCCGATACGTGTCACCGGTTGTCCCGTACTCACGGGACTCAGATCGCGGCTAACCAGCTCAAGCAGACCCTGTGCGTCTCGTTGCTCATGGGTGGAGGAATCGGACCCGTTGCTGGGAGGTATCTTGTCCTCCCGCGCCACCGAGGTCGACGGCGCAGGAGGCAAGATGGACTTCCATCACACAAACTGGTCCCACTTGCGGGAACTAGTTGACGGTGATGTTGATGACGTTGGAGGGAATGCCGTTGGCTACGACCACCAACCGGCTGGGGCCAGTCTCCATTCCGGCGGGAATGTCGATGTGGGTGGAACAGGGCGTCGAGCCCGTATTCACGCCCATGGGAAAGTGGTTGTGAGTCTTGGCATAGAAAACGTGTCCGGTAGCATTGTTGGTGATACGCACCAGGGGATAGTTGGTTGCGGTTTCGTATTCATCGCCAAAAGCTGCAGCTTGCGACATGCCATTAAACTGCCGGCCCAGAACGGTGTAGGTCTGGCCGCGCGTCACCGAGGAGGGGAAATAGCTGATCAGCGGCTGCCAGATAGGATTGGCGTTGCCGGGAGTGGTGTAGATCTGCGAGCCGCCAACCAGCACTTCGCCAGTGGGCAACACCAGCAGACTGCCGCCATTGCTGCGGATCGTGGGAGTGAAGTTGGTGCCGTCGAACTCGTAGAACATGCCGGAGTTGCCTTCCACCAGGACGCGGCCGCTCACCAGCAGGGCGGCAAAATTGTCGCCTGCATCGTCGCCACGGGAGAAGTTCGGGGCTGCGGTCCAGGTGCCCGGATCGGTGGGGCTGGAACCGGGATGATAGACAGCGGTATGGCCTTCAGGGTCGCCCAGGTGGGTAGCGCCCGTAGCGAAGACGGTCTTATCAGGCCGCAGGATCGCGGGGCCAATTTCTCCGGGAGGACAATAATTGCCGCCTCCGTAAGGAATGCAACCTTCTTCCGGCGGACCTTGCAGGTTGACCGGCGTGTCGCCGTCCGATACCCATTCCTGCAAGGAAGGGATGTAGCGTTCCGAGTTCGGATTGGCCAGCACATCCACGGTAAGAATGGTGCCGTCGGGCATTAGGGTCCAGCCTTCTTCGGCGTTCCAGTCGGCTTTGCCGGACGATCCCATGGCAGTCCAGGTTGCGGTAGTCGGATTGTATTCCGCCATCTGCATATCCAGTTTGCGACCAATCAGAAAATTGCCGTTGGGGAGAACGGCAGACGGCGAGTCTCCAATGTAGTCCCAGCCGGACGGAGGAGGAAGCGCAGTCCAGGTGTTGGCGGCGGGATCGTAAATCGCGCCCAGGTTGGTCAACACAAACTGACCAAAATTGTATTCGCCGCCTTCGATCAAGACCCGGCCATCGGCCAGAGTCGAAGAGGCAAAGGCATCTGGGGAGTATCCATTAGGCAGGCTGGCAACCTGGGTCCAGGTTCCGTGAAGGTAGCTACCGGTGTTGTCGGGAGTCAGCTTCCACCAGTCAGAATCGTTGTAGCCCTGGCCCAGCACGGTGCCATCGGTTAAAAGGAAAGTAAGCTGCGCTCCGTCGGGAGCCTGATGAGTAAGGGTGGTCAAAGTCTGAGCCTGCGACAGACAGCAGGCGGCGAGCAAAAGCATGCTTACAGCAAGTACAAATCTCCTCGTCAAGACAGTCCTCTTTTCTGAAATTACAGTTCACAGCAAACGGAAAATGTTAGTGACCCCATCTCGAGCAGCGACTCTATCCGTAGAGCAAGAATTCAACGCGGGAAACTCTTTGGGGAGTGACTGCGATGCAGCGCCGGCTCGAAAACAAGTGCAAGAATTCTGCGTCAACCGCGGGCCGCTGTCAATTGGTTTGAGACCCGGAAAGGCGAAGTCAAGCTTCGGCTTTTAGCAAAAAACGAAACAACTAGCTGCGATAGTGGAAGCTCGCGCCGAGTTGTGTGGAACCGGCAACGCAAATTTTGCAAGCGCTTTCGCCGGAAATAAATAAGGTCCCGTGCAGCGATACCAGACGGGACCGCAATCCTTCTAAGTTAGCTCTAGTTTGCCTGGTTGACCTGGATCTTAGCCATCATGCCTCCGTCCTCGTGGTCGAGAATGTGGCAGTGATAGACAAAGGTTCCGGCGATATTGGGATCACGAAAATCCATGCGCACGGTGATACTCGGATAAGGACCACTGCCGCTCCAGTTAGGAATAGTGTACGTATCCTGGAGCTCAGGATTCTGCACCGGCACTCCATTGATCGCCATCACCAGGAAATGCAGTTGATGGATGTGGAACGCGTGCGCCTCGCCCGCCCGGTTCTCGATGGTCCAGTCCTCGACTGCGCCAGTGTTGGTCACGATCGCGGGCGGATCGTCCATGTGGAAAACGTGCGGCTTCTGTCCCTGGACCGTGATGAAGTACTGCGTCGGGCCGTTGCTACCCACGGTCTGTTCGGAGAAGTAGAGCCTTCGCGTAGCCGTAGGTGCCTGATGAGCCAATCCGGCGAAGCGCTGACGATCGGGAGGCAGTTGCTTATCGGCAACCGGAGCAGGCTGCGGCTTTACCTTCGCGCTGTCGGTGCCGAAGATCTTGATGAGTTGCTGCGGAGGGTTGGGATTGCCGACCGGACCGGTATTGTAGCCGTTGGTCAGGAACGCCCCTTGTTGGCCCACAGGAAGACCAGGCACGACGAATTCAGCGCGTCCGGCCGGCGGAATGTCGACCTCGGTTTGGTACAGCGGGGTCGGCAGCGGCACTCCGTCCAGAGCCACTACTTCCAGTTGCTGCGCGACGTCGGTGTACTGCACTTGCAGGGTGAGAAAGGCCTGGGTCGAAGCGTTCACCACCCGCCAGAATTCCTGCTGGTTATATTGCATGTTGATGTACGGTGATGCTGCTTCGGGAAAGATAGCCGGCTGATAGTTGACCGTCAGCTGATAAGGGCCCGGAATCCAGGAATTGGGATTAGTGAACTGCTGACGGATGATCAGCACCCGCTCCGGCAAGCCCTGCGTTCCCGAGATCGTTCCTTCGATAAAGATCGCGCCGGAAGCTCCACCATCGACCTGCGTGGTGGTGTTGCCATGCGCATGCGGATGGTACCAATACATTCCAGGATTATCGTTGGCGGGAATCTGGATGCTGTAAGGGAATGGAGGATCGCCCGGTTGGATGAGGGTATAGATGACATCATCCTGATGGCAGATCGGGGGAACATTCAGTCCGTGGAAGTGCATATTGGTCGTACCCGGATTCATGGTTCCGCCGTTGCAATCATCGGCTGGTTTGGAACCCGGTCTTGGAGGTACCGTCATACTCATGTGCATCGGCGTCTTGGGCGGGTTCACATGGAGGTAAGGCGGCTGAATTTGATTGGTGAGATTCAGGTTTAGCTGGTCGCCGGGATTGAGTCGCAGGGTGGGAGCTTCCACCGGCTGGCCCTGATACATGTAGACATAGCAGTAGTGCATGTAACCGTCAGTTCCCAACTGGTTCTCCAAGGTGAGATTGACGGTCAACGCTCCGTTCTGACTGAACAAGTCGAGCGGGTTAACCACCAGACTACCGGGCAAAGGGCGCTGTGGGCACATATCCTGCGCGGAAGCGCCCAGCAGGGCAACTGCACAAATCATGAATAACAAGATCGATTTCAATAGCGCTCGCATGGTAACTCCGTAGATTTTTATTTGCGTCGGCACTTAGTTCCAGGTGCTCCTAAAACGACCGTGGAGGAAATACTTCGATATTCAGCAGTCCCGGACTCAAGCTGTCGTTCACCGGAGAGCCAGCTGCCTCGCGCAGCGTGCAATTCGTGCCGGCGACGGTCACGTTAAGAATGGCGATCGACGATCCGAATTCTGCCGCGTACAACACATTGCCCGTTCCGGTAGTGTCCCGGGTCATCAACGCTCCGACGTAAGCCCATGGATTATAGAAGTTGTTTAACTGCGGACTGGCGCATCCCGCAGAGATCTTACCCGTATTCTTGTTGAAGAAGGACGCGGTAATGACTCCGTTCTGGCTGTTGCCGACGTAAATCAGGCTTTCATCAGGGCTCAGACGGAGGGTTGCGGAATTGACGCCCGGTCCGGGAACCGTAAGTTGAATGCCTACGATGTACTGCACCGTAGTGGCGAGTTTGCCCGACGACAGATCGGAAACTTCCAGCGTGCTGGGTACGGAGGCGTCGGCGAAAATTGCAAAGTGACCGTCTTGCGTGATCTCGACGCCATCGGGAAAGAAGGCATTGGCATAGCCGGTAGAATTCTGTTCATCGTTGTTGGGAATCGGGATTCCATTGGCGGTATTAAAAGACTCGATGGAACCGTCGATGTAGGTGACGACCAGCATATTCCCGTTCAACGCCATTCCGGCGATCCATCCGCCATTCAGGGGCGTCACCGTGATGTCGCCGAGGAGCGTTAGCTGGCAGCCTGCACCGACCGAGAAAGTCGCGATGGTATTCGACTGGCTATAACCGGCGTAGAGGTAGTTCTGATTCATTACCATGCCTATGCCGTTGGTGGTTCCAAGGTCATTGGCCGAACCGGAGAAGATTCCCAGTTGCGTCTGGGTCTGGATATTGAAGGCAGCAATGTCGTTGGAGCTGGCGTCAGAGGCATAGAGGCACTGGGCGGAGCTACTGGGCAGCATGGCTAATCGCGGGGTTCCGAAAAAGCCGCCTCCTATACCTGCGCCTCGCGTCTCCACGCTTCGCTGGTAGGTTAATGTCGGCGAGCCCTGCGTACCTCCAGCCAGGTAGAAGCTGACATAGTTATGCAATGTGCCATCATCGTTCGTCATAACGTAGATGGGAGAGTCAGGAGTTTTCGTCTGGCTGGCTGCGCACAGCATTTGCGGCGCAGCTGTAGCCATACCTACTAGCAATACTGCGAACAGCTTCTTCATTGGCGATCCCTTAGACAGGCAGGAATAAATGTGAGGCGAATGGTATCGCAGAGCGCCAAGCTCTACAATATGCAGTCGAAACAGTTGCAACAGAATCTTTAGGAATGCAACAGAATCTGTGCGGAAACTATCAAATCGGCTCAAATCCGACAAACTATTGTGGCCAGTAGCAGAACCCCCATTCCGACTGCGAGGCTCTTTTTAGTCCGTTGCAAGATTTAAGCAACAACTTGCAAATTCTAGACGAGTCACTGCACTCACCTAACAAGTCACTTGAGGCTGAGATTTAATAGGGCTCGGCTTTAGGTATGCTTTACTACTGGACGGCAGATTTACAGGCCATCGATGAATCGCCGAATGGTTTCCTTGATAGGAGCAATCTTCGACTTGTCCTGGAGTGAAGCATAGATATCGCCACCCAGGTCGGCGGGCATCTTGGCGCCCGCCTCACGAATAATTAAGACGTGACCCTTGCCTTTGGCATGGGTAAAGTAGCCAGCTTCGAAGACCACGTTGTCGCGCGGCACGGCTTTATCCTTATGCGCACGATCGCTGAGCGGATCGTCGCCGGTAAACAGGAATATGCCGGCACTGCAACGCGCGGCAGCTTCTGCAATCTGCTCCCGAATGCTGCTGCCTGGCGCGAAGTCGGTCTTCCAGTCGAGCACCGCTAGCTTGAGTTCGTCCTCCAGAAAACGCTTCAGCGCTTTGGCAGTCGTTTCCGAAGAGCTGCAATAGCCGAGAAAGATATCCCGTCTGTGATCCAGCTGTTGTTTCCACAGATTAAACGGCACGCGGAATGCGTTCGTGGAAAGCCAGCTGCGATCGGACGTAGGGGGGAACTCTCCAATGTAGCCGTCGTAGCTGTTGTCGAAGACCACCCGGCGAATGACGTCCTGCTGCACCAGGATGAGCATGGGCAGTCGTAAGGTGTAGGCGATGGCGCCTTCGTAGTAGCAAAACTCGGTGGGAAGATGAACCGCGCCCTGCGGCGTGGGAAAACTCCAACGCGGCATACCAATCAGGACTGCTCCTACGCAGTGACGTGTCACTCGGTCAGCTTCCGCGGCGCTCCAGGCTTTGGCGGCCGCTAAACTCGGCTTACCTCTGGGATCGAAGAAGATCTGCGACTGATATCCCATAGCTTCGATTTCGTCGACGATCGCCCACTTCAACTCGTTCTGGTTGGGCGCCAGCGATTGATCGAAGGGCATGATGACGCTGATACGCTTGGTAAGAGGCATGGTTGTTTTCCCGGGTGCGTGAATCGCATCGTGGCCTGCTTCTGGTCGTCGGCCTTTCAACAGGTTCACGTCTATCTCGTCTGGCCGTGCTGGATGCGACATGCTATCACTGGGCCGGCGCAGTTCACGATTTTTCCGTGACACAAACGACGCGCGCCTGCCAAAGACTGGTACCGACCCTTCTTGGCCTTCGCGGTTTGCCGCCCTGCCTCCGGAACGGTACACTAAGCCCTAACAAGGGGTCTCCCATGCTTATTGTGATGAAGGCGAACGCTACCGAAGAGCAGGTGCGGGGCGTCTGCGAAAAGATTGAGGGTCTGGGTTTCCGCGCGCACTCCATTCCCGGAGCGCAGCGTACTGCCATCGGAATCACTGGCAACGAGACGGAACTGGATCCGGGCACCTTCGACGAGATGACGGGGGTGCAGGAAGTCATCCGGGTCAGCAAGCCCTACAAGCTGGTGAGCCGCGATCTGAAAGAAGAGAACACGGTGGTGCGCTTCCCTAACTCGGATGCGACCGTGGGAGGCCTGGAAGTCGCGGTCATGGCCGGTCCGTGCGCAATCGAGAGCCGTGAGCAGGCTCTGACTACCGCCGAACATGTGGCTCGCGCCGGAGCCCGCTTCTTTCGTGGAGGCGCGTACAAACCGCGCACCTCGCCTTACTCCTTCCAGGGGCTTGCTGAGGACGGCCTGAAGATCCTGGCCGAGATACGTGATCGCTTCGGCCTGCTGATCGTCACCGAAGCCGTGGACAACGAATCGCTGGAACTGGTGGAGAAGTACGCCGACATGATCCAGATCGGCGCGCGCAACATGCAGAATTTCTCGCTGCTCAAGCATGCCGGCCGGGCCAAAAAGCCGGTGCTGCTGAAGCGCGGCATGTCGGCCACGGTGGAAGAGTTGTTGATGGCGGCCGAGTACATTATGAGCGAAGGCAACTACAACGTTGTGCTCTGCGAGCGCGGGGTGCGCACCTTCGCCGATCATACCCGCAACACCCTCGACCTCAGCGTGGTGCCGGCGGTGCAGCGGTTGAGCCATCTGCCGATCATCGTCGATCCCAGCCATGGCACCGGCAAACGTAACAAGGTGACGCCGTTGTCGCGCGCCGCGGTCGCGGTGGGAGCCGACGGACTGATCATCGAAGTTCACCCCGATCCCGACCGCGCGCTGAGCGACGGCAAGCAGTCGCTCTATCCGGATCAGTTTGATCACCTGATGGCTGAGATTCGCCAGATCGCCAACGTGCTGGGTCGCTCGGTGGCTGAGCCCGTTTCGAATCCCGGAGCGCGTCGTCCCAGCCCGGTTAGCGCGGCTTCAGGAACGGCTGCCGCTCGCTGATGGCGACAGCCTGGCTGTTGCGCAGTGGCGTGCGAATCCGCCTAGCGTTGCCGCTGCTTCTCACCATCGCGCTGGCTACGACAGCGTGTCATCAACGCCCGACGGTTGCGCCGGGATATCACGAGTACGCGTACGTCAGCAACGGCAAGAGCAACTCGGTCAGCGTCATCGATACGCTGCAGCTTCGCAACGTGAAGACCATTGCAGTGGGCGGTGGGCCTTCCGGCATGGCCATCAGTCCGACGCGTAACGAAATCTACGTCGCCAACGCCGATTCCAACAACATCAGCATCATCGACGCCGAGCGCAACGAAGTCGTCGCCGTCATCGGGGTGCATCGCGCGCCGTATTCCGTCGCGGTATCGTCTGACGGCAAGCGCGCCTACGTGGCCAACTCCGGCTCGGCGAACGTTTCCGTGATTGACCTGGCGAAGCGTGCGGTGATTGCGACCATTCGCGTCGGCGGCGCGCCGGGACTGGCACGAGTGTCACCGGATGGCAAGCTTGCCGTCAGCAGCAATCGTGCCGACAACACGGTCTCCATCATCGATACGGAAACGCTGATGGTGCGCAGTACGGTGTCGGTATGCCAGCAGCCGCAAGACATGGTAATCCTGCCCGACAACAGCAAACTCTTCGTAGCCTGTCCGGGATCGAACCAGGTTGCCTCGGTCGACCTGAAGACGGACAAACTACTGGCCTACCTCGATGTGGGACAGCTGCCGGTGCAGCTCACGCTGAAGCCCGACGGCGGTGAGCTTTTCGTCAGCAACTTCAACAGCAACAATTTCTCGATCGTCGAAACCACTACCAACGAGGTTGGTGGCAGCTATCTGATTGGCGACAATCCGTCGCACGGTGTCGTCACCTCTGACAACAGCCTCCTCTACATGACTAATTTTGGCGCCGACTCGGTGAGCGTCTACGCCATCGACGAAGGCCGCGTGATCGGCTCAGTCCAGGTGGGCAGCCGTCCTGACACGCTGGCGCTTACGCCCGATGAGGCGCATCTGCTGGTGGTGGATTCCAGATCAGGCGACGTTGCCGTAGTGCGCACCGTGAAGACGCGCGACAACTCGAAGATCAGCGCCGATCGCGCGCTGGTGACCCTGATTCCGGTCGGCAATCAGCCCAATGACATCGTGATTAAAGCCTTCCAGGTAGGGAACAAAGGCAAGTAGTGATGGTTAGTTTTGCTTGGAGCCGGGTTCGCTTCGCGCGACCGCGTGATACAGGAACCGGGTTCCTCCCGGCAACTCGGCTTTGGCTTGAATGCGGTACCACTGGTCGAGATATTGCTCGAAGGCTTCGCGATGGTAGTCGGCGTAGGTGTCATCTTTGTTCAGCAGCAGCCGGCGCACCATAGCGTCGTCTTTGCTGATGAACTCGATCACCAGTTCGCGCGAAGTTTCCGCCAGCCACTGCAGCAACGCCGGCAGAGGCACATTGGCGCTGATCACGAGGTGATGAACCAACGCCAGGGCGAGAGTGATGTCCGGCTTTCCCCGTCCGGTCAGCGAGCACCGCTCCGCCGAGGCCCATCCTTGCGACGGAGACGGATTGGCGACATTCATCAGCAGCGGCAAGATGTTGGAGCGCTGTTCCTGACGCAGCGTCTGGTAGAGATGGTCCACGCTGCCGGCATCGGAGTCCATCGCCACCACGGTCTGTGCCGATCGGGCGACAATGCGGCTAAAGCGTCCATCATTGCAGCCCAGGTCCCAAGCTAACTCGAACTTTCGGCCAGCGACACTCTCGCTCACGAAGGCTTCCTTGCGGCTGAGCGCGTCATCGGCATAATGCGCGCGCGAGTAATCGCTCCATTCCGTTGTCGTGCGCTGTCGCGGCAGTCGCAGGCCGAGCAGCAACTTGCGTAAGCGCTGCACGTTCCGCGCAATCATCTGCGACGACATTCCCGCCGACTTGATTTGCTGGCGCACGCTATGGGTCGCCGAGGCATACCTCCGCTGCAGATAGGCCTGAGCGGTCACGTGGCTCAACACGCCCGGGCGGCGGTGCTCCAGCCCGCGAAACATGCTGTTAAAGATGACAGGGTCGATACCCTCAAGTTCGCTGCGCAGCCAGGGCTGGAAGGGGATTCGCTTGTACGCCTCCAGCATCAGGGGATAAAGCATCATGCGGCAAAACTGGTTGTAACCGGCCCAGCACTCGCCCGCTTGCAAGGGAGCGAACGACAGCACGTCGATAAACATCGGCTGCACGCCGCGAAACTGCAGGTTATACGCCGTAGCGTCCTTCAGAATCCACTGGTGTCCCAAAGCGCGATCGAGGATGTCCAACTGCAAGAGGGCTGCATCGCGCAGCATCTCGAAGGTCCACTCGTAGGGATAGCTGACAAAGGGAACGCGCTCGTGTTCCAGCACGACGGAACCGGCAGGCAGTGGATAGTCAGCGCCGAGCGTGTCGGCCGCAACTTCCTCAGTCGCGATCAGCAGGCTGGCGGATTGCAACTCAGCCGCGAGACCGGAGGCAGCGAAGAGCCGCCAGCGCTCCACTGCGGAAGGAAGGATCACGCGAAAAATGCGCTCACCCTGGCGGAGGATGTATCCATCGGGATCGCGAAACGATCCCCGGTCGCGCCGGAAATCCAGAGCCAGCAAGTCCGATGACATTGTGCTTAAGGCAGTCGCCCGGGATCGTCCTTCGAAACCGCTTGCAACTGGAGTTGCTCTGCCGTCTCAGGCTGCTCTGTGTGGATCCCGAACCAGCCCAGAATCTTCTGCTTGAAAATCCTGAAAATGACGTAGATTCCGCTGACGCCGCCTAGTAGTAGTTGGAGTACCATGCTCCCGGAGCCAGGGTCGACGTAGAGGGCAAGTAAGGGGAGAAAATGCAATGCTGCTCCTTCGGCTAGAGATAACTGCCAGCGTGTCAATGGCCTAGATAGAATTTTAACACCTGGTTACAAGCCTCGCCAATGGCATTAACAAAAACTGGCAATCTCATTGAGAGCCACGTCGTGCTACTGCGAGTTGCCTGGAAGTATGCGATCAGGAGCGGCTTACGGTAAGATGTCTGGGTTTGTTATAATCGCGTTGCTGCCATTCAAGGCGCCCTTAGCTCAGCTGGATAGAGCGTCTGGCTACGAACCAGAAGGTCGGGAGTTCGAATCTCTCAGGGCGCGCCACTTTCCCACATCACCCGTCAGATTTTGCTACTGGTTTGCTACACTTGGCGCACTTCCTCCTTCCCGATCTGAAACCTTTCATGTTCTTGGCGGACACGATGGCTTGACTGGCTGGGGCAATACGCCCAGAATCCGCGCATGGTGAGCACATCATGTCCATTGCAATCGAGTACAACAACATCGGTTGCGCGTCGCGTGCTGTGTTTCCTGGCTCTTGCGGGAGCCGTGTGGGCGCAAGACATCCGCGTTCCGGTCGCGGGGTGTGGGCAAGGCCAGCCAGGTTGCATCATTGAGTCAGTGGCGCGTGCCCTTTCCGCTTGCGAGGATGCCGCGTTCCGGCGCTGCAAGAAATCTACCGATCAGCGTGCCTGCCTCCGCGACCTTGGCAACCGACCTACCGGAATATGCGAATGCGCGAAGGCAGAAGGTTCCTACACCTGCTCAAGCCCGGAGATATATCCGTGTCCGAAAGTGGCTGGCAATTACTACAAGTGCCCACCCATAAATCACGAAACCCGGTCGTCCTTCTTCGGAAATACCAGCGACAAGGGAGACACATGGGAGCAAGAGATTCGCGTCCCGATAGACGCCCCTCCGCCATGCGCTGCGCGGTCTACGTTTCCGAGTAACCTCTCGGGTTCGATTTCAGACCCGTGCATAAACGCATTCCTGAAAGCATCCGATGCCTGCGAAAAGCTGGCACTCGCTCGCTGTCGGGAAGAGGTCGCCGCGGGACTTCCTCGCAGGCCGGAAGTATGTACCTACGGGAACCTATCTCCTTGCAGGTTGGATCATGGGGCGTTCGTGGCCGGCGATCATGCCGCCTTGCCACCATCTTTGGGAAATACCAGCGACAAGGGAGACCCCAAGGCGCAGGACATTCGCGTCCCGATAGCCTACCCCTACTCGTCGGACGAATTTATGAAGGCATACTCTGCTTGCGAAAAGGCCGCGTTCGCTCGTTGCCGCGAAGACAAGGCAGCGGGCCTGCCCAGAAAGGCTGAGTTTTGCGGCAGGGCTGGAATCGGGCCGTGCGCACTCGATGGACATGGAGCATTTGTTACCGGAATCACGTTCACTGACCCTTAGCATTTTCGCCTATCAAAGTGCTAACAATTGCTAACATTGAGAGGTCAGGCTGGATTTTTACAGTGCTATACACTTTCCAAGGGAACGCCCGCGGCACCGCAGACGGCAGCGCTCCATATGCGGGGGTCACCATCGGTTCGAACGGCAGTCTCTATGGAACGACGACCCCAGGTGGAGAATATGGAGCGGGAACAGTCTTCAATCTCCAACCGCCGGCCCATACTGCCAACAATACACTTGGGGCGTGGATCGAGACGCCCTTGTTACAGTCATGTGAAGACACCGATGGTGCTATACTCCCCGCCTTGACCGCTCAGAAGAACACGCGGATCTCGGACAGAGTTTATCGATAGGTGCTTGAGATAAAGTCTGACCCTTCGGAGAGAAATGTATGTCAAGCAATAGAACAGGGCCCGCCCCTGAAGCGGTGTCCACGTCGAATCCTCTTGATGTCGTCCCAGACCAAATACCATTCGATGTACCCTACGGGCCGCCGATATCACTAGAGCGGGCCGAGGCGGTGATTCACGCCGCGGTGGGAGAGGCGAGGAAGCGGAATTGGAAGATGAACGTGGCCGTAGCCGATTCCGGCGGCAACCTCGTTGCCTTCCAGCGAATGGACGGCGCAATGCTTGCCGCTATCCAGATTGCTTTGCACAAGGCGCGCGCAGCCGCGACCTTCCGGCGTCCCCGAGCTTGACGCATTCGTGGAAACACTGGCGACCAGGATCTCGCAATTCGACAAATGGGCGATTGCCAACACCAAGCGTCTGGTCCATACCAGCCTACCGCCGGATGTCGAACTCGCCGCCGGGTGGGATGTGTGTATCGCTTCGCTAGGGCGACCCTCAGTCCAGAATGCCATCAAGGAACTAATGGCGCGCGGCTTCCACAAACCCGGCGATGTCGAAAATCGCCTCGCATACTATATAGGTCAAATACCGCGCTAGGGCTGAGACTGCGCCCGAATCGGCAAACGATAGTCAAGGAGAGTTCTGCAGTCGCGGCTTACTCGGGATGAGTTAGTAGCGTTACATGGAGGGACGCATGACAACTCCAGGTGCACTCGACGGGTTTCCAGGGACCAGGCCTGTCCTCACCCAAGTCGAGATCGATCGTGCGCGACCGCATGGACGGGTGCGCCAAGTGGAGGTTGGCGAAATTCTGTATCGGCCGGGCGAGGTTGGAAGGCCCTGCTTCATTCTTCTATCAGCCAGCCTGGAAATCGTTCAGCCAAGCATCCACGGCGAACGACTGGTCTTCCACCTATACCCGGGAATGTTCACCGGCGAGGCGGGCATGATCGCGGGACAGCGGACGGTAGTGCAGGCCCGGGTTATGCAAGCAGGTGAGGTTCTGGAGCTTCGACCGGAAGAGCTTCGCACCCTAGTGGCACGCGATGCAGGCTTGAGCGAAATCCTGTTGAGCGCGTTTATGCTGCGCCGGCTTATGCTCATCACCCGGCAGTTGGGCAATGTCGCTCTCATCGGCTCACGGCATTCTGCCGATACTCTGCGCCTGCAGGAATTCCTGGGCCGGAATGGTCATCCCTACACCTATGTCGATCTGGATGCAGATGATGCTTCCCAGAACCTTCTCGACCGCTTCGCCATTACTGCCTCGGAAATCCCGATTGTGATCGGCAACGGCACGATGATTTTGCGGAATCCGTCGATCTCACAGCTGGCGGATTCCCTCGGCCTCAACGACAACATCAACAAGGGTTTGCTTCATGATCTCGTTATTATTGGCGCCGGTCCGGCGGGTCTGGCAGCTGCGGTTTACGGGGCCTCGGAAGGATTGGACACTCTAGTCATTGAAAGCCACGCACCTGGTGGACAGGCGGGCACCAGCTCAAAGATCGAGAATTACCTGGGATTCGCGACCGGGGTTTCCGGACAAGAACTCGCTACCAGCGCCACCAGGCAAGCGCAGAAGTTTGGAGCAAAGATGGCGTTAGCGCGGGCGATTGTTCAACTTCGGTGCCAACGTCGTCCCTATGAACTCGTGATGGACGATGGAACCATCTTTTTCGCACGAACCGTTGTCATTGCGACCGGCGCTCGCTATAACAAGCCAACGCCCGTGAACCTTGACCGTTTCGCGGGTCGCGGAATCCATTATGGCGCCACCTACCTTGAAGCTCAGCTCTGTGAGGGCGAAGAGGTGATAGTCGTGGGCGGCGGCAACTCAGCTGGCCAAGCCGCTGTATTCCTCTCGCAGACGGCAAGCAAGGTGTACATGCTCGTACGAGGGCCGGACTTGGCCCGATCGATGTCGCGGTATCTCATCCAGCGCATCTCCGGGAATCCGACGATCGAGTTACTGTGCGACTCCGAGCTAGCCGATCTTGCGGGCGAAGGCAATCTCGAAAAAGTAACTTGGATCAATAAGCAAACCGGGCAGGTACGTTCGGCCCAGGTACATCACCTCTTTATTATGGCCGGCGCTTCGCCCAACACGAACTGGCTTCAGGGCAGTGTCGCTCTCGATGAGAAGGGCTTCATCCTAACCGGAGGTGATCTGCCCGTCGCAATGGATCCAGATCGAAATCCAACTTGGCCGCTTTCGCGTTCCCCTCTGATGCTGGAGAGCAGCCTGCCAGGGGTGTTCGCAGTGGGCGATGTCCGCGCTGGAAGTGTCAAGCGGGTAGCCGCGGCCGTTGGCGAAGGAGCCACTTCCATCAGTTTGGTTCATCGAGCGCTCGCCGAGCTCTAGCGGACCGAAAGGCGTCTTTCACCCTTCGTTCACGAGGCGTTACTTCAACGGGGTTTGCCTTATTTTATTAGTTAGCGCGGATCAGCACAGCGGGCGCCGAGTGGCGTTTAACGAGAGGATTCCCACGTGAAAACGATCCCAATCGTAATCGTCGCAGTGCTAATGGCCGCAAGCGGGGGCGCACTGCACGACCTCCGGGCGGAGCAGGCAGTGAACCAGCCGGCCAATGTAAATCGAGAGGAGCAGTCCAAGATGACGAACGAAAAGGTGATCATGCTGATCGAAGCAAGAATTCAGCCGCAGCGCCACGCGGAGGTTATTGAGGCCGTACGCCAATACCTGCCGTTGGTGCGGGCGGAGCCGGGTGTCGAAGCGTTTTACGTGGCGGCACGAAAAGACGATCCCAATACATTAGTTTTCTATGAGATCTACAAGTCGCAAGCAGCACAGGATTTCCATCTGCAGCAGGACTTCACGAAGAAATTCCTTGCGACGCTAAAGAGCGCACAGGTCGGAGACCGAGTGCGGACCAATCTCGTCGAACTGGCAACGCAGTAGGACCCTTTGCGGTTGAGGCGGTCAACGGCTGGTATCCGTCCGCCATCCACTTGGCAAATAATTCAATGCGCACTTGAGTCCCAGGACCGTCTCCGTCATTGCGCGTCACATCGTTCGGGTGAGCCCGAGAATCAAAGGGCCTCAAAGAATGATGCGGTTCATCCAACCGAAATCCACTTGGACGAGGAATCGGCATCTATGGACAAGTACCCAACGCCGTTGGGGGTTGCCAAGCCGAGCAGTGAATGATAATGGACGTGGGTGTTGAAAAAGTCACTCTGATAAGCAGGTAAAGCGCGGTACAAGGAAGCATGGGTTCCATGTACTGCGTGATCTTCATCCGCGGAGGCCTGCTGATCATGATGGGGCAACACGCCCGTTCGGAATCGCTGTTCTATTACTTCAAACTCGACGATTACATTCCTAAGAACCACCTGCTGCGGCTCATCGATGAGCACATCAGCTTCGCCTTTGTCCGCGAGCGGCTGAAGGACAGCTACAGCGACACCGGGCGACCGTCCATCGATCCCGAACTTCTGCTGCGCATCCTGCTGATCGGCTACCTGTACGGCATCACCAGCGAGCGCAAGTTGGTGGAAGAACTGCGCATGCATCTGGCTTGGCGCTGGTTCACGGGCTTGGGATTCGATCAGGAGATTCCGCATCACTCCACCTTCTCCAAGAACCGGCACGGACGGTTTCAGGAGTCGAAGCTGTTCGAGCAGCTTTTTGAACAGATCGTGAAGCAGTGCATGGAGGTGGGACTGGTGCGCGGGGACAACCTCTCGGTGGACGGAAGTTTCGTCGAGGCCAATGCGGCCAAGCAGAGCCGGATTCCGCGCGAACAGTTGGCCGAAGCCGCCCAAGTCAAGCAAACGCTGCGCCAGTATCTATCGGAACTAGAAGAACAGAATCCGGTGGAAGAGCCGGTGCATGAACAAGAACAAGTATCGACCACCGATCCGGACTCGACCTACGCTACCAAGGGCGGCACTCCGGCCCGGCTGGGATACTACGACAACTACCTGGTGGACAATGCCAGCTGCGTGATCGTAGGGGTGCAAGGGACGGCGGCCCGGATGAGCCAGGAAACCGTGGCGGCACAAGAGATGATCACGCGCTTCGTCCAATGGCAAGGACGAGGGCCCGCGTCCGTGGTTGCCGATGCCACCTACGGCAATGGCGAGTTTCTGCAATGGTTAATGGAGCGGGACATCACTCCCTACATGCGAACTCGCGACAGTATCCACAGAAAGAACAGCCCGTTCTACGGCCCGGAGCAGTTTACCTATCAGCCGGAAAGCAACAGCTATCGCTGCCCCGCCGGACAGCCACTCAACTACGGCGGCCGGAGCGCTCGGAACCGCACCTATGTCTACATCGGAACTCGCAAACGTTGTGGCGCATGTTCGCAAAGGCCGCAATGCACCAGCGCGGCCTTCCGCTGTCTTGCCATCCACATGCATGAGCCCGCTCGGCAACGTGCCCGCGAGTTAGTCAACACGCCAGAGTTCGCTAGCGCACAACGCCAAAGAAAGAAAGTGGAAGCCCTCTTCGCGGAACTCAAGAATCAGATAGGACTGCGTCGCTTGCGGCTACGCAGGATGAAGTTTGTTCGTGAGCAGTTCTTCCTGGCGGCGGCTGCCCAGAACATCAAACGACTGGTCCGCTTCCTGAGCCAAGCCCCGAGCCCGACCGTCTCTGCAACCGCTTAATCGCCCGCGGGGAACATAAACCAAAAAATCACAAGCCCAAACACAAGCGGACAATTATCATGTCTGCCGACCAGAGTTTTTCAACACCCACGCCTGATTACGCCAATTTGGCGGAGGTCACGCGATATTAGGTCACTCTGCTTGCAATCGTAATCAAGGCTTGAGCAAAAACACGGTTCCAGAGCTGCGCCTGCCGCCCCCGTTGGTGACGCCGTAGATTTTGGTGAAGCCGGGGAGCGTACTGTTGCTCACACCGAGCAAGGAAGTAAATGGGTACGCCCCGTCGGTGTCGTCAAAGCTGTGCAGCACGGTTTCGTTGGTGCCGTCCAATACGAATAAAACACCAAAGCCTCCGCTGCCGCCACCACCCGCGGTCGCACCGAAGAGTCTCCCGTTGCTGTCGCGCAATAACCCGGATGAGGGAACCGAGCCGTCGGATCCGCCCGTGAAGCTGTACAGCACCGTCTCCTGCCTTGACATAATGTTCACCTTAAACGCTACCCCTTCACCGTAAGCGCCGCCTTGTTCTGCGGTTCCGTAGAGGTTGCCTTCAGTGTCCATCGCCAAGCTCTGCTCGTACAATGATGAGCCATCGGAACCAGTAAAGCTGTGGAGCACCGTTTCCTCGCCTGCGACGCTCAACTCCCACACCGTCCCACAGCCTTGCCCGGAGCACCCTCTCCCGCCGCCGTAGGTGGTGGTCCCATAGAGGTTTCCAGCATTGTCCATGAGCAGATTCCCGTACAAAGGACCGCTACCGTCCGAACCCGTGAAGCGGTGCAATACAGTCTCTACCTTGGTTCTGATGTTCACCTTGTAGACCGTCCCACAGCCTTGCCCGGAGCACCCTGTCCCGCCTAGGGCTGTTGTCCCATACAGGTCACCTTCATGCAGGAGCAAACTCGAAGCAGGCTCCGAGCCGTCGGATCCGCCCGCGAAGCTGTACAGCGTCGTGAGATTGCCTGTGGAGTCGAGCGCGAATACTGTTCCGGAGTTCGACGCCCCGCCGCCAGATGTTGTCCCGTATAGGGTGCCGGACTGGTCCATGACCACGCCGCCGAAAGGATACGACCCGTCGTTCTGGCCTGCAAAGCTATAAAGAGTGGTTTTAGTGCCGTTACTCAGCTTGTACACGGTTCCGAAGCCTAACCCTCCTCGAGTAGTGGCGCCATACAAAGTGCCGAACCGGTCCATGATGACGCCGAATTCGGGGTTGGTGCCATCCCCGCCACCGGCAAAACTGTAAAGTGACGTGAAGGTTTGCGTTTGCGCTGAAGAAGTCCAAACCAGTGCCGCGACCATTGTTAGCGTGGCGACTGCCGAGATGAGAAGTTTCATTGACCGCAGCTTCATACGTCTTGTCTCTCCGATTATGAAGGATTCAAGCTCGAATTCTACCTGCCAGATGCGGCCCGCTCCAAGCTGCCTCGCGCACAATTTATCACACCAACGTCAAGTAGCTGGATGAGAAAACTGCACAAAGCACGCCGACGCCAAACAGCGTGCTGATTGACATGATAACACTTTACTCCATCAGTTGAAGTTAACTCTCGTAAAATCCCCATGTCACTCATTGACCGCCGCCGGGGCGTTATTTACGCTATGGCCTGCCCTCGCCAACTGACACTCAACTTCAAGATTATCCGTGATCTGCCAACTGGACCCCGGAACGGCTCGGCACGAGTGGGGTGAAGAACCGTTGCCAGTGGGCAGGCTGACGACTTCCGGACAGTATGTGTAGCATCCGGCTCGCCTGCCGAAATGGCTTCTCTTTCTTCTTGGTGCGCCCGGGTGCGACTCATTAAACTTGTACGGAGAACTCCGTGAGCAAGAGTCTGCCTTTGTTGCTTCGCCACGCTATGTATAACCTGCGTGGCGGCTTTTTGATTCGCCCCCTCAGCATCGCGCTGGTGCTGGGTTGCGCGGGAGCATTCCTATCCTGGTTGGAAGAGGAGTTTCCGGCCATCAGCGACTGGGTGCCCCGCGTCCTGTTCCCCTCGCACGCCGATCCGCAGGTCGCTCAGGTCATTCTGGCAGGCATCGCTGGCTCCATCATGACGGTGGTGTCGATCGTGTTTGCCATCCTGCTCATGACCCTCACCCTGGCATCGATGCAGTTCTCCCCGCGCATCATTGTCAGCTTTTCCCGGGACCGCGTGACGCAATGGACGCTGGGCATCTTCCTGGGAACGTTTTTGTACTGCATGGCGGCGCTTCCCACGGCACACTCATTTCCTCACGCCTTCGCCCCGGTGGCTACCGTTCTGGGCGCAATGGTTCTGGCGCTGGCCTGTGTCGGTTTGCTCCTCTTTTTCATTCACCACATCTCGCAGGCCATCAGTGTCAATAACATCGTCGACAGGATTGCGGCAGAAACGGAAGCCATGATCGATGAGATGATGCCCTGGCCGCACCATGCAGATCGCCTGCACCGCACTGAGCCACTGCGACCCAATGCCAGCGAGGTGGCCGTCCTGGCCCGCGATTCCGGCTACATCCGGTTCATCGATAAGCAGCGCGTTGTTGCCGCTGCGAAACACTATCACGTCAGCATCCGCGTTCTGCGACGAGTCGGTCACTTCGTTCCCCAGGGAATTCCGCTGATGATGGTCTCCAAGGGAAACCGTCTGCTTCCTGCGGGAACCGCCGAGTTGCTGGCCGCTTTCGACATCGGCCCTACCCGAACCTTGCAGCAGGACGTGGAGTTTGGCGTTTTGCAGATTGTCGATGTAGCGCTGCGGGCCATCTCGCCCGCCGTCAACGACCCCACCACTGCCATCAACTGCGTCGATCAGCTGAGCCGCATTCTCATACGCTTTGCCTCCCGCGAGCCGCCGGATGATCTGCTCTACGACCCGCCCGGAATCGTTCGCGCCAGCATTGAATGGTTGCACTTCGGCCGCCTGCTGGAGGCAGCCTTTGAGCAGATCCGCATGTATGCGAAGACGGACTTGGCGGTTAGCTTGCGGTTGTTGCGAGCCCTGGGTGACATCGCTGCTTCTACCCCGGATCGGGAATATCGCCGGATACTCGTCGAGCAGGGAATGCGGACGGTGGCAGGCTGCGCCGAAAAGCTTGGGGACGAGGAGTTGAGAGAGTTGCGCGTTCGCCAGGCCGCCCTGGAGACGAGTGCTGCACTCTCGCTGCTGTAGATTAGAACAGCTGTGTGGGCAGGGCCATCTCATTACTTGGCCGCTTTCGATGCCGCGTGCGGATTACTGTGTAACGGCTTGATCACGGCGGTAACCGCTGTTGCTTGATCAGCTTGACATCGATCCGAATTTTTCGTGTTGTCCGGTACGCACGGCACAAGTGCCCATGTGTTGTAGAACTGAGGTAGCGGATCCCGGCCTTTTTCCAGCATTTCGCACCCCGGCAGAGGCGCTCCAGACCATAATTAAGTGACCCACTTCGCCAGAAGTTGCTACGGGTGTAAAATTTCCACCATCTCGCTAGTCCGTCCACAAGATCACAACCCAACCAAACGCTCCACGGAGTCTCCACGGTATATCTGACGCGGGTGGCCACTACCCGCCGGCGTTCTTGGCCCCTAACCTCGTACGAAAACCTGGAGGATAATTCCATGAACAAGGTATTTCGGTTCTTGGCCATTTGTGCAATCAGCGTTGCATTTGCAACCCTTTCAATCGCGTGGGCGCAGAGCTATACCACCTACGACTACCCTGGCGCGATTGCTACCACGCTAAACGGCGGCCCCAGTCCACAAGGCACGAGCGTCGGTAGCTGGACAGACTCGGGCGGTGTCATCCATGGTTTCACACTGACGAAGCATGGCGTCGCGACCTCATTCGATCCCCCAGGCTCCACGTTGACCACGCCGAACTTCATCAGTCCGCAGGGAACCATCGTAGGCGGCTACAACGATGCGGGCGGCGTGAGCCACGGTTTCGTTCTCACAGGCGGACAATACACCATCGTAGACTTCCCGGGTGCGAACGGAACTACGCTTTCGGGCATCAATCCCTCGGGTGAAATGTCAGGCTTTTCCTGCTCCGACCCTGCCTGCGGTACCACCCTCAACGCCACCACGAACCACAGTTTTGTCGTGTCCAAGCATGGCGAATTCACCAGCTTCGATCCCCCAGGCGCTGTCAGCAGTCAGGCCAGCACGGTTAACCCGTCCGGCGCAGTCGTGGGGGCTTACACCGATAGTGGCGGGGTCACCCACGGATATCTGTATTACCACGGGACGTTCGCGACGATTGATTTTCCCGGCTCCATCTTTACGTTCGCTGGCGGAAATAACCCTTCAGGCGCCATCGTGGGGGCATATACCGATACCGGGGGCGTCACCCACTCCTTTCTGCTGAACAATGGCACGTTCACATCCTTCGACCCTCCCGGAACGGTCGGCTTCTCGGATGCATCTGGGATCAATCCCGGCGGTATCATCGTCGGTATCTATTTCGACTCGGCGGCCAAGGAGCACGGATTTATTCGGACGCCGTGAGCGAGAGCCCTGACCTCAGGTTGATTCGAATGGCCTGACGGCAATGGTAATTCTGTACTGACGTGTGGCCATGGCCGGGCGCCGCACGCATTCCTGCTTTTGGAACGAGTGGGAATTGAGAGATCAAGACCACAGACACCGGAAGCTTAGTCGGGTGGACTCTTGATTTCCCACACATCCGAAAATCGCGAATGTGCTGATCTCATAACGAGGTTGGCCCCAAACCGGGTAGTCTGTTTTTTTGCGAAAGGCAGAGGACCCAGAAGGAGCCAACCATGTGGATTATAGGTTGTGATTTTCATTCTGGGTTTCAGCAGTTAGCGATCTTTGACAGTCAGAGCGGAGAGATCGAGGAGAAGAAGCTGCTCCATCCCGGCGAGGCCATAGAGTTTTATCGTGGCCTGCAGGGAGAAGTGCTGGTGGGGATGGAGTCGGGCTGTCCCTGTCAGTGGTTCCGGCGGTTGTTAGAGGAGTGCGGCCACCAGCTGTGGATGGGCGATGCGGGGCGCATTCGAGCGGCCGAAACCCGGCAGCAGAAGACGGACCGGCGGGATGCGGAGCTGATCCTGAGGCTGCTGCTGGAGGGGCGGTTTCCGCGCATTTGGGTGCCGACGGAGGCGGAGCGCGACTTGCGGCAGTTGCTGCTGGACCGGCATCATCGCATGCGGCTGCGGACCAAGGTGAAGAACCAGCTGCAGGCGCTGGCGCTGAACCAGGGAGTGCAGAAGGGGCGGCGGCTGTGGTCGCTGGAAGGCAGGCAGCAGCTGCAGGCATTGCCCATGCTGGAGCACGCGGGACGGCGGCGCGATCAGTTGCTGAAGTCGTTAACTGAGCTGGACGCGCAGATTCTGGCCCTGGACGTGGTGGTGCGGCGGGAAGCCGAGGGGCGGGCAGAGGCGCGGCGGCTGATGACTCATCCTGGCGTGGGACCGCAGACGGCGCTGGGCATGGTGCTGACCGTGGGCGAGGTGAATCGCTTCGCCACGAGCAAGCAGGTGGCCAGCTATCTGGGGCTGACCCCACGCGAGCACAGCTCGGGCGGCAAGCAGCGGCTGGGACACATCAGCAAACAGGGATCCAGCTTTATGCGCTTCCTGCTGGTGGAAGCGGGCCAGACGGCGGTGCGCGGCGATGAGGAGTTACAGCGAGCCTATCGCCGGCTGGCCGCTAAAAAAAGCCGGGGCGTGGCCAAGGTGATGGTGGCGCGGCGGCTGGCCGTCAGGTTGTACTGGATGCTCCGTAAGGGATGGACGTACACGGAGCTGGCACGTCATGCGGGTAAGCCCGGGTCATTCCGTGGGGAGCAGTAGGGCCCCGTGCGTTTGTTTGGGCAGCCCGCCTCCCCGGCAGCGGGGAGTTCGCAGTGGAGAATCATGGTCGCTGTCGGTGACCGAATAGATGGATGGTGGGGCCAGCGTGCCGCCACCTAACGATTCCAAAGCAGACGGGTCCTCGATGCCGATTTCGCAAACAGCAAAAGCCACCCCAACGTCAAAGGCAAAGGCGCTGGGGAATAAGGAAACTCAAAAACCAGGCGCCTACCGCGTCACCGCCGCAGTGTGCCTTGACAACCCCAACCTCGTTATAGAGGGGCACCCGGCTTGCGTGGGCGGCCGCAGCTTGCCAAATGCCAAATGCCAAATGCTAATCTTCAGCTCTGCCCTGAAATTTTCAGCCGCAGGTCTTCCGGGATGCGATCGCGGATTTCATCGGGCAGCTTTTCCAGGCCGACGCGTGCGCCGAACATAGCCACATCCTTGACCACCAGCGGAGCTGGCGTAGCCACGGCCACCAGCAGCCATAAGAGCATGGAAAGCAGAAATCCGCCCAGCGCGCCAATCTCCAGCCAGAAGGCGTGGCTGGGATGGAAATGGCGAATCACGCCATAGGCCAGCAGGAACACCAGCATCGAACCTGAAGCCAGTACCATCAGCCCGATATCGATGCCGCGATGCAGGCGTTGCCGGGAGTGGCAGAAGGCGCACTCGGCCAGGTGGGCTTCGTAATCGCCGCGCATTTCAGGAGCCAGACCGGAGATGTCGTAGCGCCATCCGGCCAGGATCTTGCCTACGACAGGATCAGTGCATTTTGCCATCGAGAAAAGCCGAACGTCCTGCAAGCCCGGGAGACGCGCCCCACAAGACGCTTACTACAGTCGGACCGCCGCTAGCGGTTGGTGCTGGGCGGCCAGCAGCAAGTGATTCCCTAATAAACTGCGCTGCTCGCCCAAGGCACGTTCCGCCGTCATGCGCGCAATTTCCGGATGATTATTCTGCTCCGAAAGATGCGCCAGAATGAGGAACTCGGCTCCTCCATCATAATCGCTCGTCAGGAAATCCGCGAGTGCGTCATTGGAGAGATGGCCGACCCGGCTCATCACCCGCTGCTTGACGCTCCAGGGATAGGGGCCGCCGCGCAGCAACTCGAGGTCATGGTTGGATTCGATCATCAGCACATGACAGCCGCGCAGATGGTCGCGCACGCTGGCCGGCATGTAGCCCAGATCGGTGCAGATACCGATCTTGATGCCTTCGCTGCGAAAGGTGTAGCCGACGGGATCGACGGCGTCATGTGGAATGGTGAACGGCGTGACCGTGATGTCGCCGATCTGGAATGCCGTGCCCGAGCAAAATGTTTCGCGGCGCTCCAGCGTAACCCGGTTTCCCGCAGCGTCGCGCACGCACTTCTGATACGCCTGATAGGTCGCGCCCGTAATGTACACCGGGATCTTCAGGCGCCGGGCCAGCACTCGAAGTCCGCCGACGTGATCGGAGTGTTCATGGGTGATGAGAACGGCGTCGATGGTGCGCGGATCTTGCCCGCACAACAGCAAGCGGCGCAGCAACTCGCGGCAGGAGAGGCCGGCGTCGATCAGCAAGCGGGTGCCGGAACTGGCGACGAGCGAGCAATTCCCCTTGCTGCCGCTCGCCAATACGGTTACCGACACTGCCATATTCGCGAGCATAACCGTAAGCGGGAATTCACGGTAGTAACAAAGTCGTTAACTGCTGTGGAAGTTGTAACCGGGAGCGCCGGTCTCTATGTCGAGCTGGCGAATTGGGGCAGGATTTGCACAACAAATGTGCAGCTTCCACACGAAATGCACAGCCAGCAGCGTTTTCCGCTTGTTTGTTTCTGGACTTTCAGGCATCCTTTCACGCAATCGAGGCACAGGCAGTCGCGTGCCGCTTCCCGGTTGACGACGGCCATTCGGCGATGAGAGGTGATCCGGGTCGCAATTGTCGCGGCTCGGATCTTATTCCGAGCGCCCGCTTCGAAGGCTCTCGGGAACTTGCCGCATACTCGGTCGTTATAGCCGTTGAGGCAATTTGGGCTCTGTGTGGCTTTGTGCGGACTACCTCTCGAGCCGACAAACTCGAGCGCGTTCCTCCGAGTCCGTACTTCCAAAGCGCGCTACTGCGCAACACGCGGCTGCCCGTTGCCGTTTGCTCTGGGCTGAGCGACGGAAGCCACGCTTAACGTCGTCAAGACGTGGAGCTGTGCCTCTGCCGCGACCCGAGGTGGCTGGCCTCGGGTCGCACGTTTCGCAAAAGTAGTTGTCAGTTGTCGGTTGCCAGTTGTCGGCATCAAGCTCTTAGCGTTCAGCCCCTTAGATTTGTCATCCCGACCTACGCCTTGATCCATCCTTAAGATTTGTCATCCCGACCGGAGCGAAGCGGAGCGGAGGGACCTGCTGTTTTCCGGGGTCGCGATTACGTTCATCGCGCGAAACAACTTCGTGCGGATAATTTCCTTTTGTCATCCTGAGCGAGCGTAGCGAGTCGAAGGACCTCTATTGCCGATCGAACCTGTCTTGCACAGCCGCCCACAACTTTTCGAACGAAATCTGTTTTCAGCTCAACGCAGTACCTTCTTCTGCATTGCCACCCTCCGCCATCAATGTCTAAATTGAATTAACCCGATGGCCACCACCGATTACAGTCTGGAACGCGGGCTTCCTGTCAGCATGGAAGCGGAGCGCTCGATCCTGGGCGCGATCCTGCTCGACAACTCGCTCTACGATCAGGCCGCCGAACATCTCACCTCCGACGATTTCTCGCTCGACGCGCATCGCCGCATTTACTCCCGCATGCGCGATCTGCAGGAAACCGGACGCCCAGTCGACATGATCACGCTGGTCGAGGAGCTCGACCGCCGCAAAGAAGTCGAGGCGATCGGCGGCGTGGCCTATCTGTCGTCGCTGATCGACGGCGTTCCCGAGCGTCCCAGCATCGAGCACTACGTCCGCATCGTGCGCAACAAAGCTCTGCTGCGCGGGCTGATCAACGTCGCCCAAAACGCCATCGCCGAAGCCATCGAGCACGCCGACGAAGCCGAAGAAGTCCTGGGCCGCGCCGAGCAGGCCATCTTCCAGCTCTCGGAAAACCGCATTGGCCAGGGATTTCTAGATATCCCCTCCATCATCAAGAGTTCCTTCGGCTCGCTGGAGGAGCTCTACGCGCGCGGCCAGGAAATTACCGGGCTGGCCACGCACTACACGCTGCTCGATAAGCTGACCAGCGGATTGCAAGCCTCCGACCTGGTGATCATTGCCGCCCGGCCGTCGATGGGTAAGACCGCCTTCGCCATGAACATCGCCGAGAACGCCGCCGTGCTCGACGGCAAAGTGGTCGGCGTCTTCTCCCTGGAAATGTCGCGCGAGGCGCTGCTGATGCGCATGCTGGCCTCGCACGCGCAGGTCGACTCGAAGGATTTGCGCCAGGGCTTCCTCACCAAAGACGACATGCGCAAGCTGACGCGCGCGGTCGAGCAGCTGACGCAATCGAAGCTCTACATCGACGACACGCCGGGAATCTCGGTCAGCGAGATGCGTGCCAAGGCCCGCCGCCTGCGCCAGACCGAAGGGCTCGATCTGCTGATCGTCGATTATCTGCAGCTGATGTCGGCGGTGCCCATCGGCGGCAAGCGCTTCGAAAATCGTACCCAGGAAGTTTCGGCGATCTCGCGCGGCCTGAAGGCGCTGGCGAAAGAATTGAAGGTACCGGTGGTGGCGCTGTCGCAGCTGAGCCGCGCTCCCGAAAGCCGTGGCGGCGATCATCGCCCGCAACTTTCCGATCTGCGCGAGTCGGGCTCCATCGAGCAGGATGCCGACGTGGTCGCCTTCATCTTCCGCGAAGAGGTCTACAAGAAAGACGATCCCGACCTCGACGGCATGGCCGAGCTGATCATCGCCAAACAGCGCAACGGCCCCACCGACACCATCAAGATGGCCTTCATCAAGCGGTATACGCGGTTCGAGAACCTGGCGCGAGAAGGTGAGTAAGTACCCGCATTATTGTGCCGGCAGACATTATTGCAGGAGATATATGCAAATTCCGATTGGCGGATCCGCCGATTTTGCTCATCTCTTAGAAGCACTCGCAAATGAAATGGTGGAGGCTCAAATCCACTTCAACCTATACCAGGACTTGATTGCAGCTTACCCTGAGTACGCCAGAGAGTTTAGCCAGTCCAACACGTTTTGGACGCTTACTCTCGCCGCGCACCTCGACGCTACGTTCGTCCACCTCTGCAAGACTTACGATCAATACAAGACGGCTCTCAACCTGAGAAACCTACTGGACACGATTCGTGAGAACTTGCCTATCTTCGACGAACCAAATTTTCGTGGACGGTTGAAAGGCAACCGTTTCGTTGACTCGCTAGCTGTTATACCCCACAAGCCAGATATGGAACAACTAAGACGCGACATAGAATCTGTTAGCGCTGACGACCCGTTAGTGAAGAAATTGACCATTTGGCGAAATAACTTTTACTCGCACCGAAAGCCAGGAAATGCCATCGACCCGGAAGATCTCGCGAAGGACTATCCATTAACATTCTCGGAGATTAAGGCCCTTCTCAGAAATGGAACGGAGGTTGTAAACCGCTACAGCAATCTATTTAGCGCGACAGTCTATTCGACTGGCATCGTCGGTCGAAACGACTACAAATCATTGCTCAACGCAGTGCGAGAGAGCTTGGATGCTGATGAAGCAAAGATTGAACAGGAACTAAAACGGTTAGGAGTACAAGAATGATCCGACTACCGGGTGCCCCGCTTATTCAACTCGGAGAACTGTAAGGGTTTCTCTCGAACCACGACATCAGCATGAAAGTTCGGTCGTCTACAGCCGTCCGCGCTCATGACGTTCCGTCAGGATCTTTCTCATCTTCACACTGACATTTTCCGAAAAATACGGATCGTCAACATCGGAGATGGCTCCAATGGATTTTGCGACCGCCGCATGCAGACGTCTCTGCTCGGCCTCATCGTTGTCGCGGGTGCGACGGCTATTCTCAAGGCTTTGACAGATCATCCGGTTCAGCAATTCCGGAAGCGTGATTCCTTCCAGACGCGCCTCAGCCTGCAAAGCTCTCTTCAGCTTCGGATCAATGCGCCAGCTACAAACCGCTGTCTTCGGCATGGTTCGAATCGTAGTGCCGAAACCGCCGATCGGCAAGCAGGGTCAGTCCATCAGCAAATACTCTGTCGTACCTACGGCACTCGCTTTTCCTCCCGGCTGACCCAGCCGTGAACGGCTGGGCTAACTTATGCCGCGCCTACGGCGCTGGGTCGGAGCGCGATCACGTAGCTAGAGCTCTGGTAGAGCGGCGCTTCAGCGCCGCGTTGGCGGGCGAGATAAAAAGCCGCTGGAGCCGAGGTGGTCGTGCAAAATGACCACCTCGGCTCCAGCCATGGTTACGCAACGCCAGACGCCGACCTGAAGGTCGGCTCTACCCGGTCCCGCTCACCGGGCTGATGCCTCCACTCACTGCATAAGCTGCGGGATTCGACGGCTTCCGCTGCAAGCGAAGCCTGTCTCTGGGATACCATCCTTATAGATGAAGGAACACTACCGCCGCTGGATTCATGAATGGGAAGCGCGCATGACCTCGCGCGACAACAATCGCGTGGTGCGCCCATTCGAGTGGGGGCTGGAGTGGACGACCCACTGGCCGGGACATCGAGCGCTTCGCGGTGCCGCAAAATCAGGACGACAAGGCCGCGATGCTGCAGTACATGTCGGCGGTCAACGATCACCTGGTCGAGAACAGCGACGAGTTTTTCCGTTACACCACGCCCACGGATTTCCGCATCGAGCATCGCAAGGTCGAACTCTTCCACACCGGCAGCGAGCCGCCCAAGAAGCAGCTCAAGGACCAGTGGGGCAAATTTCTGCGCTTCACCTCGCCGGTGCCATCGCCCTATCCCGAGAACAATTGCGTCAACGCCCGCTGGTTTCCGGCCAAGGGACATCGCGCGGTGGTGCTGCTGCCGCAGTGGAACGCCGACGGGGTCAGCCAGAACGCGCTGTGCCGCATCTTCAATCTGCTGGGCATCGCGGCCTTGCGGCTGAGCATGCCGTATCACGACATTCGCCGTCCGGCCGGAATTACCCGCGCCGATTATGCCGTGTCTGCCAATGTGGGACGTACCATCGACGCTACCCGGCAGGGCATCGCCGACATCCGCTCCTGCATGGATTGGCTGGAGCAGCGCGGCTATTCGCGGCTGGGCATCGTCGGCACCAGCCTGGGCTCGTGCTATGCGTTTCTGGCCAGCGCGCACGACGCCCGCATCCGGGTCAACGTGTTCAACCACGCTTCAACGTCATTCGGCGATGTGACCTGGACCGGGCAATCGACGCAGCACATTCGCCAAGGAGTCGAGCCGGTGCTGACGCCAGGAAGAGCTGCGGCGCGTCTGGATGAGCATCAGCCCCATCGTCTACTTCGACAAGTTCAAGCGCTGGCCCAAGAAGTCGCTGATGATCTATGGCCGCTACGATCTGACGTTTCTGCCTGAGTTCTCGGTGCAGACGGCGGGCGAGTTTATCCGCCGCGGTCTCGACACTACCATCAAGGCTCTGCCCTGCGGCCACTACTCGCTGGGCGAGACGCCCTACAAATATATGGACGCCTGGCACATTTCGCGCTTCCTGGCCAAAGCCTTCGCCGCGTGACGGCCGGAACATCTTGTAAATAAATAGGTTAATCGAAAAACGGAAGGCCAAATCATGCAATATACCATCTTAGTGCTATTTAACTGATTTATCGTGCGCCACTATATTGCCATATCATATGATCGTATAGTGGTCGTTAAAGGCCACTAGGAGGCCGCAGGAGCGATGATCGGCGGTCGGATGGGCCCGGTGTACGTCCAGACCATCAAACAGCTCGCAGAAGGCAGCTACACGCTAATTCCCAATTTGGGAAGGACTTACGGGGTAAGCGCCGCTCCAAGGGGACGATCAGGGGTGCGGCGGCAGCGGTTCGGGTATCTCCACGGCGACAACTTTGCCGTCCGGCCCGATCTCCAGCACCGGCGCATAGAGTCCCAGCAATTTGCGCCGCCACCACATGCCGGTGGCGCGTTTCTCCGCCATGGTGGTAAACCAGTACTGCCACAGCACGGCCCGCACCAGCTTGGGCGGCGCTTGCGGAAAGGGATTTCCGGCGAACAGCGCCAGCACATCCGGAGACCCTGCCAGCAGTCGCTCCTCGGTGCTGGGGACGATCATGTTCTCCCGCCACGAGCCCAGCGAGGCAAACCACAGGTTCCAGTCGAAGCGCGGCTGATAGGGCGCGTAGATGCGCGGCGGGCTGGTTGAGAGCCTGCGGCTTGTAGCGAAACGGATACGCCGTCCAGTTCTGCCCGTCGTTCGAGCCCTGGAACTCAATCTCGTAGCGGCCGCGGGTCATCACCGCGAACAGGCCATAGCGATTGGCGATGCGGAAATGGTTCCAGCGCGGCCACCGGCGAGGTCGGGAAGCGGAGCGTGCGGCAAGAGCATCCAGATCAGTTGCACCGTGGTGGTGTAGAAGATCCAGATCAGCATCACGCTGGTCAGCGCCAGCTTCAACGCGGCAAAAGGATTCGGCACGCGCGCCGGTAGGTGGTCTTCCTCAGGCTTCGGGGCGTCTCATCGGCGGGATCGGACGCTGCGGAGGCTGGAGCTTGAGCCATCGTCGAGTCGCGAAAGAACTTCCGCTTCCAATCATCCGGCAGGAACTTCGCGATAAAGCGATCGTCGAGCAGCAGAAATCCCAGCACCAGCACCAGATAGTTCAGGAAGGTATAGTTCGCGGTCAGGATGACCGGGATCTGCCAGGCGGTCACGATGAAGAAGCACACGATGCGCCAGCGCCGCGGCAGAAACAGCATGAAGACCAGGCCGAGCTCGAGAACCAGCGTGGCTCCGGTGGCGAAGGCGTGAAACCAGTGCGGCAGATGTTGCACGTACCAGCCGATCCAGGTAGGCAGCGGGCCGTTCTGGTAGTACTCGTCCATGGCGGTGAAGTTGCGCCATTCCGGATCGCCGCTGGCCAGCTTCACCACGCCGGACTCGAAGTAGATGCGAAACCACTCCCACTGCAGCAGGAACAGGCTGGCGCGCGAGGGCGGACTCGACCTGCCTAAGCCCGGCCAGAATCCCGCCGGCGCGAAGAACAGCGAGATGAATCCCGCCTCCAGCAACATGCCGTCCGATTGATAGCCGGAGAAATCCTGCGCCGCCGCCACGAACGACAGAAAGCACACGAAGCAGATGAACAACATGCCGCGCGGCCAGACATTCACCACCAGCAGCACGGAGGCGAGAATGCCGATCCAGCAGATCGCCATCAGCATGTGATTGCTGCTGGAGAGCCAAAGCAGCGTTGGAGCAAACCAGAAGCGGGCCTGGCCAAACTGGCGCGCCACCGCGTCCAGATAATCGCCGGCAGGAAGAATTCCTTCCGGGCCGATGAGGCCGCGAATCTGGAAGATCAGCGAGAAGAATGCGGAGAAATAAATGAGTCCCAGGGCGCGCAGAAAAATCCAGCGCGGGATGAGCCGGTCCGAAGCGCCGCATTCCGGATCAAACCAGCGGCGGATGACGGAACCAGGGGTCCAGCTCATGGGTAAGAAATTATATAGAGCTATTGGGCCCGGTTGACATCCCCTCACGCAGCCACAGCGCTGGCGACTAATGTTGCCTTACCGATCGGTTGCAAAAACTTCGACGCTTAAACCTTTTCCGTAAGCACTTCCACCAGCGGCAGCCGCAGCACGATCTTGGCGCCTCCGCCTGCGCTCTCGCCAACCTCGGCGCGTCCGCCGTGAGCCTGAATCGCGGCTCCCACAAATGCCAGCCCCAAGCCGTGTCCGGTGGAATGCTGCCCTTTCACGAAGCGCTCAAAGACGCGGCTGCGCAGGCTGGGCGGGAAACCCGGACCATCGTCGGCAAAGATCAGCTCTGCCTCATGGCCAACCGCCCGTACTTTGATGTCGATCCTGCACCCCGGCGGAAGATGCGCTATCTCATTATCCAGCAGATTGGCGATGGTGCGATGTAAAAGTGATGCATCGGCTTCGATACACACTGTTTGCAATTCCGTGGCAACCTCGTGCCGGTGTTCTGCCATGGCCGGCTGATACAAATCGACCAACTGCTTCACCATCCCCGAAAGCTCGACCGGCTCCTTGCGCAGCTGTAGAGCACCCGCATCGGCTTCGGCTACGTCGAGCGTGGTGTTGAGCAACTGGGCCAGGCGATCCAAGCCTTCGATAGCTTCGGCGACGCGCTCGTGCCACTGCGCTTGCCCGCCACTGGAGAGCGCGACCTCCAGACTTCCGCGGATGGAAGTGACCGGGCTCTTCAGGTCATGAGCTACCGAGTCGGTGAGGATACGCATCTGGTGCACGGAGGATTGGATCCGCTCCAGCATGCGATTGAAGGTACGCGACAGGCGAGTGATTTCGTCGGGATGCGGTCCTTCCGGCAGACGGCTGCTCAGGTCGTCGCTGCCCATCTGGGAGACCGCGTCACTGATCTGTTGAACCCGGGCCAGAGTGCGATGGGCGGCCAGCCAGGTAATGAGAAAGCCGAGAGCAACGGTGACGGCCCAGACCAGCAGGCAGCGCTCGGTCAGGCGATCGAGCATCTCCGCCCCGCTGACGTCGGCAAAGCCCAGGTAGAGACCGCCGGCGGATCCGCGATCTTTATAGACCACCCGAAAAGCTTTTTGCCAGCCGGGAACCTGAACCGTCCCCGGCGCGCCGGGCACCAGCCGGGCCGCTTCAATGGCGGGGATGAATACCTCTTTCGGCTTGGGACCGACCCAGATGGGCGCGCCGCCCGGAATGGTTTGCAGGAAGAAAACGGACTGATGCTGGCCGCTGGCATCGTCATCATCGGAAACTTCCCGGGTCGCCAACTCGGCAACTTCGGCCACCAGCCGGTCATACAGAGCATCTTGCGGGGTGTTGGCCGAGACATCTGCCAGGGTTTCGGCTTCGCCGCTCAGCCAGGCATCGCTGCGCTGGCGAACATCGCGCGCGATCAGCAGGTACATGATGGCGAAGGCCACCGCGCTGCCTAGCGCAAAGGCTACCGTCGGCCAGATGGCGATGCGCCAGGCCGCCGAATGTCCTTGCGAGCTAAGTTTCCTTGAGAACATAACCCACGCCGCGGATGGTGTGGATCAGCGGCTTCTTGTCGTCCGCATCCACCTTGTTCCGCAAGCGATAAATCTGCACATCGACCACGTTGGTCGCCGGATCGATGCGCATACGCCACACCCGATCGAGAATCATGGTGCGGGTGACAACTCTTCCAGCATTGCGCACCAGATATTCCAGCAGGGAGAACTCTTGCGTCGTCAATTGCAATACTTCACTACCCCGCCGCGCTTCGCGCCGCACCAGATCCAGCTCCAGATCGGCCACTCGCAGCCGCACCGCCTCGGGCTGTCCGGGAGTGCTGCGGCGAAGCAGATTGCGCACCCGCGCCAGCAGCTCAGCCAGCGCGAAGGGCTTGGTCAGGTAATCATCCCCACCTTGTTCCAGACCGCGAACCCGTTCATCGACCGAGCGTCGCGCCGACAGGATCAGCACCGGAGCGCTGTGCCCTTGGGCCCGGCAGCGTCCGATCAGATCCAGGCCATCCATGTCCGGCAGACCCAGATCGATGATGAAACCATCGTAGATTTCTTCGCCGGTAAGCGCCAGTGCCGAGCTGGCATCAACCGCGGTGTCGACCTGATAGCCGGCTTCGCTCAGGCCGCGATGAAGGAACTCCCGAATTGCCAGGTCATCTTCTACTACCAGAAGTCGCACAGCTTGCCTCGTGCAACAAATTTCATCGAATGTTAACGATACAGCGGCTCTGCTGCTTTTCCACTACGTTTCTGTCGAATTGCTGCGCACCCGCGCTACAGTTGGTACTCCACGCCTGCTGCCCGCGGGGGAAGCCATGTTCTAAAGACAGGGTATGTATGACATTCTAGGCGGCAGGAGCCGCAACTTCACTGGCAGGAAGATGACATTGTGTTCATCTTGGCGCGAATGGGTGATTTCGGATTAGATAGTACAAACTATCTGGAAGCCATAAACCACCTTAATCAACCACTACGGGGTGTATCAGGGCACGACTTCAGTCTGCCGACCGAGGCGTAGGAAAAAGGTCAGGGCTTCAGAGACTGTGTGAGAAGCGGTGCCGACCCTATGGTGTCTGTGTCATAGGCGTGTCGCCGCTCCGGGCTCGTTTCAGGCGGATCCACACCGATTGTCCCATCATGACATTTCAAATCGAGCTACGACACAGACACCTCAGGCTCTTGGGAAGTAATTAGCCCAGCGCAGAAGCGCTGGGAAAACTGCGCCAATCAAAATCAAGCCCCTTCAGGGGCGACCCAGTCCCAGGTGATGCCGATCACCGGATCCGGAATCCTTCCGCTTTAAGATGAAGAAGCCTGCGCCATGGCCCACAGCTACGTTTGTTCCGTATTCCACATCGTCTTCAGCATCAAAGAGCTCGCGCCGTTGATTTGTGCCGGTCTGCAAACCAGGTTGTGGAATTACCTTGCAGCCATTGCGCGCAATCATGCAGTTCATGTGCTTGCGATCGGTGGCACGGAAAACCACGTCCACATCCTGCTGGTGCGTCCGGCTGAGGCAAAGCTGGCCGACGTAGTGCGGACTTTGAAATGCAACTCGAGCCGGTGGCTGCATCAGGGGAACCGTTTGTTTGCCTGGCAGGAGGGTTACGGCGCCTTTAGCGTGAGCCCTTCGCAAATCGATCGGGTGAAGGACTACATCGGAAAGCAAGCCGAGCATCATTGCAGCCGCTCCTTCGAAGATGAGTTTCTGGCCATGTTAGAGGCGGCGAAGATGGGTTTCCATCGCGACCAGGTTTTCGGATAGAGTGTCGCTCCTGAAGGGGCTCGGTTCCTGATCGGCGCGGCTTTCCCCAGCGCTTCCGCGCTGGGCTAATTACTTTACAGATCATCGACGGCAAACGTTAAACAGTTTCCGGCGGCCTCATTTATGATGAACCTATTCGGATCGTGAGGATCTGAGAGGACCATTTCGTTCCCCATGAAATCTCTCCACGCCGTATCCCGTCACACTGTAGTCGCGTGGCTGTTCCTGTGGCCGCTCGCCGCATTCGCGTGCACTGACCTGGCCGCCGGGCACACCTTCTGGGTGCGGCTGAGTTCTCCGGTCTCCTCGTACAGCTCGAAGCCGGGCGACAGCGTGACGGCGATTCTCACCGAGGCGGTGGAATGCGATAACGAGGTCATCTTCCCGGTCGGCACCCGAATCGATGGAGTGGTGCTCTCGGTGCGCAAAGTGGGCTACGGCGTCCGTCACGAGACCGCTGCCCTGGGGATTCAGTTTGACCGCGCGACTCCGATGGGTGGGGAGCCGGTATCCATCTCCGCAGCGGTGGTCGAGATCGAGAATGCCCGCGAGCAAGTGAGCAAGGGCACGATTCAAGGCATTCGCAGCAGCGACACGCCCCAGGGACGCATCAACAGCCGCCTGCGCCACCTGCCTACCTGGAATCCGTACTCCGATGCCGGCCTCATCGTTTTCAAAGCGGCGTTCCCTATCTTCCCCGAACCGGAGATCTACTATCCCGCGGGCACCGACATTCGCCTCAAGCTGACCGAGGCCGTCTCGTCGGTTACCCCGGCGCCGCAGTCGGCTGAGGTCGATCCGCCGGAGAGTAGGGCAAGCATGCAACTGGAGAGCGAGGCGCGCTCGCTGCCCACGCGCACCACCACACCGGCGTCGGTCGAAGCCGACGTGGTGAACCTGGCGTTCGTGGGCTCGCGCGAGGAAATCGAAGCGGCCTTCCATGAAGCGGGCTGGGTCAACAGCGATACCTTCACCCGGCACTCCTTCATGCTCGATTTCTACGCCTTCCTGAACAACAGCGGCTATGCCCAGGCGCCGATGCGGCCATTTCTGCTGGACGACAAGCCTGAGGACATGAACTGGCAGAAGAGCCTGAACAGCTATGCCCGCCGCGACCATCTCCGCATGTGGCAATGGCCGGACTCGTCCAACTCCCAAACGGTGTGGCTCAGCTCGTCCACCCACGACAGCGGCGCGGCTCTCTCGCTGAAGCATCATCAGTTCGTGCACCACATTCAGCCGGATATCGACGAGGAACGGAGCAAGGTGATTCGCGATCTGTCGGCTGCGGGTTGTGTGCAAGGGGTGTACATGGTGCCCCGGCCGGGCGTGGCGAACGTGACTCAGAACGCGACGGGCGATCCGGTAAGGACCGATGGGGAGTTGGCGATTGTCGAGCTGAAACCTTGCCAGCCGGTCATGCCTCAGCTGGCGGAGGCGCCGGAGTCGGCAAACTTCAAGGCCGGCAACCATGTGTTTCGTTACGTGCGGCGGCAGATTTTGACCTTCCGCAGCGATATCTGGCGCGCCAACATTATCTATGGTGTCTATGATCTGGGACGCATGAGCGTCAACGCCATGAGGCATCATCCGCAGCCGGCGCCTTACCCCGATGCTCACGAAGTCGAGCAAGCGCGATCGAATTCCATCCCCACCAGCAGCGATTCCAGGAAATCGCCGGAACTCCCCTTCACCGATTCGGACGGCTTCCGCTAGCCTCGTAAGCTGGACGGTGGAAGGGCACGGATTTAGCCGTGCCGAGAGCGTGCAGCATGAAATGGCTTTAGCCTCGGCCAACCGTGGCCAAAGCCATCTTCTGATAGCGTTTGATTTCGCCGGGCTTAAAGAGACTGTGTCGCAACCGGTGTCGCCGCTCTGCGGCTCACAATAATCTCCCACTTGACCGGGGGCTTACGCCGCCCGGCTAACTTCATCTCGCCGCGTTGCGGCTAGAGTTTGAGCGGTTATTCCACCCTTTGTTCCACCACAAAATTTCCTCTTGGGTTGCGACACAGTCTCTTAAAGCCCGGCGCTTCCACCGACGCACAGAGCGGAGCCGAGCGCTCCGTTCCGGCTATCGTTTTCTCCCCGCCTACTTCGCCGCTTCCAGGTTGGTGTGCTGCGAATACAGCGCTCGCCAGGCTCCATCCTGAAACACGAAGATGTCGGCGGAATACGAAGCAGGCTGTTTGCCATCGGCCGATGCCGGGTTGAGCAGCCGCACGATCGCCGTGCTCCCCTGAACCTGATAGGTCATCCCGGGAAAGTCAGGGATGGGCGCCGAGTTCCCCTTGTTCGCGGGGGCATGCTCGAGTTCCCACGCCTTGCCATGCGCCCCCTTGGCAGAGACGCTGGCGTAGTCTGGCAGCAGCAGGCATGCGAGGTAGTCGGGATTACCGTGGGTGAACGCTTCGTCCCAATCGTGTTCGACGCGTTTGACCGAAGCCACATCGGCCGCTTGCTGACCCAGAATTTTTCGGCAGTCCTGGGCGAAAGCAGGTAGTGCAAACAGGCAGAGCAATGTGCTTGCGACAAGTTGTTGCATGGGTCTCCTTAGCAGCGATCTGCCTAACCGCGTTAGATTCATGCCTGGGTCGATCGTAAGCGCGTCTTGACCGCCTAATCCGCACTTCATCCCGCCAGGGTCGCCAGGGGCTGGGTTCTGCAGTGTTTTTTTTGCTGAAACAAATATGCCCAAAGTCTTGTAAGCTAGGCATCTTCTGGAGAACTTCCTTAGCCCATGCTGACCACTTTCCAAAGCGTCCTGGTCCCCGTCCTGGGGGTGATTGGCTCCCTGCTTTTTATGGCGGCACTGAATTGGATCTGGCCGTGGGAGAACCGTCGTGAGCACAACGATCAGATTGGCTGGCAACTCAGCGTGCTGGGTACGACCTACGCGGTCATTCTAGGCTTCATGCTGTACGCGGTATGGACGAATTTTGGCGCCGCGGAGGCGAACGTGGATTTGGAAGCCAACGCCCTGGTGAATATCTATCGCCTGGCGGACGGCCTGCCCGAGCAAGAATGCACGCAGCTGAAAGGCCTGGTGCGCCGTTATGCCGATGTAGTCATCCAGCAAGACTGGCCGCAGATGGCTGCCAACCAAGTGCCCGACGGAAGTGTGGATATCAACCAGGACATGTGGAAGACGTTAATGTCGGTCAAGGCGGCATCGCCGAACGAGATTACCGCCGAAGATCATGCCCTCTCGGAACTGAGCTCCCTCACCGAGCATCGCCGCACCCGCATCCTGCAGAGTATGTCTCGTATTCCCACCGTGCTCTGGTTCGTGCTTATCGTGGGAGGTTGTGTGACGGTTGCCTCCTCCTGCATGTTTGGCTCGGAGAATACCCTGCTGCATGTGCTCCAGGTCTTTGCGTTCTCCTTGCTCATCGCCCTGGGCCTGGTCGCCATCGCCGATATCCATCGTCCTTTCCAGGGAGCGGTGCACATCAGCAACTATCCCTTCGTCAGAGCACAGCAGAACATTCAAGGGCCGTAGGTCGCCGAGTTGCCGTCTCTCGCCCTATGGCGCCGCCGGCGTCACCGCGGCTCGCGCTACCTTCCAGCCGTCCGCATCGCGGCGCAGGATGCGAATCGCATTGACCCGCATGGTGTCCAGCTTGCCCGAGGCTTCCCGCCGCGTCTGGCTCATCTCGCCCCACTGCCAGGCATAGTTGCCGAAGATGCGAACCTCTTGCCACTCCTCGGTGTAGTCGGTGGTCATGGCGCCCTTCGCGCTTTCCCGTTGCTGCTGCAGCATGTCGCAAATCGCTTTCTTGCCCACCAGGGGTGACGCGCCCGGCAGCAGCAGCACGCCATCGTCGGTCCACAACGAGCACAGTGTGTCCATATCGTCTTTCATGCTGGCGGCAACGTCTTTGTTGGTGAGGGCGTCAATCCCTTTCACTTCTGCCGACGACGCCTGACCACTTGCCGCCGTCCGGGCCGGGGCGCCCCAGCCTGCTCCGCACAGAATCAGGGTTGTCGTGAGAACGGGTATCAGCTTAGGGAGACAGCAAAGCAGAAATCTCATAATGGCTCCTCGTCCCCGCATCATACCTCTGGCCCGGCAGGAGCGCCCTGACATCTAAGTGAATCGCCCGATCGCGATAGGATGAAGCTCAGCCCCTCGGGGCGGCTCATGTCGCGGCAACGCTCCCAACCCGCGCCCATCTCGCATAGCACCGCTATCTTCATCATCGCCACGGTGGCGACGATCTGGGGATTCGGCTTTCCTACCACCCGCATCGTGCTCGACGGCGGGCTCTCAGTAGGGGCGCTGATGGGACTGCGCTTTCCCCTGGCCGGCCTGGTGATGTTCGCCATTATTCGCGCCAAACGAATTCCCATTACCCGGCGTGGCGTGCTCGACGGTATCTGGCTCGGCCTGGTGCTGGTCGTGGTTTTCTGGTCGCAGACGGACGGCATGCGCTTTACCACGACCGCCAAGGCCGGTTTCATTACCGGGCTGTACGTGCTGTTTACGCCGCTGGTGGCCGTGGTCATCGGCCAGCGGGTGAAGTGGGCCTCGGCGCTGGGCGCCGTGATCGCTGCGTACGGAATGTATCTGCTGGTGCATTTGCATGGCGCCTGGTGGAGCGGCTGGAACCGGGGCGACCTGGAGATCCTGCTGTGCGCTCTGCTATGCGGCGTGCACATCGTGATGATGGGCGCGTTTACCCGCCGCTCCGACGCCTGGCTGCTGGCGGGCGCGCAGGTGATGATCTGCGGCGTGGTGTCGGTCGGGGTCACCGCATTCTTGCCCGCGCCCTACGGGTTTCAGAATGCCCTGGCCGCTCTAGCGCACTGGCCGGTCGCCGCCTCGGCACTCTACCTGGCGCTGGGGTCGACGGTGTTCGCCTTCTGGGGCCAGGCGATTGCGCAGACGCGACTGGGCCCGACCGAATCGGCCGTGCTGTTCAGCCTGGAACCGGTGGTTGCGGCAGTACTGAGCGTGGTCTGGCTGAAGGAGCACATGACCGCGCGGCAGGCCGTCGGCGGAGCGCTGATCATTGTCGCCATGATTGTGGCCGAAGCGCTCCCGTACATGTTTCGCGCCATCACCGTTCCGGATACCAGGCCGTAAAACGCTCGCCGTTTCCGCAGTTGTGGCGGCAGCGGGTGATGGATTATCGTCTGCCTCAATGAGGCACCGGTTCAATAGCTATCTTCTGGCTCAGGTTGGATACGTCGTCAGCTTGTTGGCGTCTACCTATCTGGAGGCCGCCTTCCCCGGTGTTTTCAACTCTCGGGTGCTGGTCAGTGTGCTGGCAGCTCTACCTCTCACCCTCATAGTCGCCGGGTTCTTCCATTCTCTTCCCCCTGGTTGCGGAGTGATTCTGCCGCCGGTTGGCGAAGGGCAGCCCGGGTTCTCAGTTGACGGCGTTGCCGCGCAAGCCTTTCCCCTCGGACTCGCTTACCGTCTGCAGATGCGGAACCTCTGGCTGCTCGCCGTTGCGCCCTTTATTAGCTATGCCTTGTGGGCCGCAGTCGGGTTACATTGGATCGTAAGTGGGGACGAGAACCCACTGCCGCTCTATAGCTCGATTGCCGTTTCAGGCGCAGCCTTCTTCCTGGCGATCAAGTGGCTGCATGAGCGCAGAATCTTACACACCAATTGCAGCACGTTGGCGCGTATTCAATCCGTCGTCCGTTCGGAGGCGCGCTACGAATTCTTCGACCATCGCGGTGACAGGCGCGGCGGCACGGCGCACTTCTTTGGTCGCATGACTGCTGGAACTCAGGCTCCCATAGTGATTGACGTTCGCAATCCCGACAATTCCCGGCTCTATCGTTCCTTCTGGTTTCATCGGTTCAAGGTCCATGGATGGCGTCACATACCGCGGGAGGCCTTCGCGGGCCCGGTACCCTCGTAAGCGGTATTCAAAACGTGACTACACATTCGCTTTTTGTTCGCTTACATTCCAAGGATCACCTGTGCGAATATGTAATTATATCGGAATTGGCCGGTATATTAATTGTGATTTGATTGCTTTATTGAGGTGATGATCTGCATCCTATTCCACGGAAACGTGCTGTAAAGCGTGCTGTACGGGGAGCGATTTTGGTTACCAAGGCGCTGCCGCGTCCCGGATTGCAAGCCCATCGCGAGTCGCTGAGCCTGAACTTTGCCGAGCTGGTGTCGCGTTTGGGGGACGCCATCGGCCGCAAGCTGATCGCCTATGTCGCCGGGGTGAAAGACACTCGCGCGGTGGAACGCTGGATCGGCGGCAGCCAGCCTTATGGCGAAGTCGAGTCGCGTCTGCGTCTCACGTTTCAGGTCGTGCGCACTTTGCTGGAACACGATTCGCGCGAGGTGGTGCAGGCCTGGCTCATGGGAGTGAATCCGGAGCTGGGCGACCGGGTTCCGCTGCGCCTGCTGCGCGAGGGCGACCTCGCGGTGGTTGCGCCTGAAGTGCTGGCGGCGGCACGCGCCTTCATAGCCGGGGGCTGATCTTGCCACTGGAGACCAGGACTCCCACCCAGCCGATCTATCGCGTGGCCCGCTATCCCGACGCCTGGCAGCTGCCCGACTGGTCGCGCGCCAAGGACGGCACCTTCGGCAATCGCTTCGACGATCCGGAGAGCGAGTACCGCGTGCTCTATGCCTCCAGCCAGCAGGTTTCCTGCTTTGTGGAGACGCTCGCCCGCTTCCGGCCCGATCTCGCGCTGCTGGAAGAGTTGAAGGCCATCACAGGCGAAGACGACTTTCTGCCGATGGGCGAGGTGCCGCTGAACTGGTGCTCCAATCGCGTGATCGGCACCGCCTCCGCCGATGGAAATTATGCCGACATTCTGGGTGCGGAGTGGATTGCCGGTTTGCGGCGCAAGCTGGCCTCCGAATGTCTGCGGCTGGGCTTTCCCGATCTCGACGCGGTCGCGTTGCAGAGTTCGTCCCCGCGCACGCTGACCCAGCTGGTCTCGCGCGTAGTCTACGACATGGGCCTGCCGGGAATTTATTTTCGTTCGCGCTACGGACACAATCTGGAAAACTGGGCGCTGTTCGAGCCCTGCCGCCTCCGCGACATGAAGTCTGACAGAGTGGGAGTCGAGCATCCGGCGCTGGGGGAAGCGCTGCGCATCCTGGGGTTGAAGTTTGCCGGGGTCTGAGGTCGTATGCCGGAGCGATACGTTGCTTTACCAGATACGCCGGACTCCGTACGAATCAAGTACCCGATCGGCACTGACAATAGGGCAATTTAATGCCTGCGCTTGGGCAATCAACATGCGATCGAAGGGATCGCTATGATGGCGAGGCAACATGCCCGCCCTTAGGGCGTGATCCATCGAAATTGCCAGGCGGTGAAAGCCTTCTTCGAACAACAGAGTGGGCATCTCCGCCACGAGCTTTTGCGCGTCCAGCTTCCCGAGATTCACCTTAATTGCCAGTTCCCAGGCCACGGCTGCGGACACATACACGCGATTTTGGGAACTGCCTAACGCGTCGCGGGCCGGGCCAGAAAGCTGCTTGCTTCGGGAAAACCACCAGAGCACCACATGGCTGTCGACCAGGAGATTCATTCCACGTCGAACCCGAGTTCGCGCATCTCCTCGTCGGTCAGAGGATCGAAGGCATCCGGAGTCCAGGAAAACTGTCCCTCAAAGCGGCCAGGCACGCGCTTCCGCTGCGCGGTTCCCACCGGAACCAGCTTCACTACCGGCTTCTTGCCCCGCGCGATGACCACCTCTTCCCCATCACAAGCTTTTTGGATGAGCTTCGACAGGTTGGTCTTAGCTTCGTGGACGGTGTGATACTTCATGTTAGCTAAGTTAATTAGCCGCTTGTTATTTTGTCAAGCTGAAAGCTCTCCTTTCGCAGCGGCGCTCAATCTTGTGATGACGAACTCAGCCCGTTGCTCGGGCCTCGCGGATCAATCGTGCGATAAGTGTGGACCTATGATTTACATAATCGCCGTCGGCGGAGCGGGCTCGTCGGGGCTGCCGGCGCTAGCCAGCGGCACACGGATCATCACTACTGCCAGAATCACCAGCACGATGAATCCGGAAATCACGCTGGGATGCTCGAAAATCACCGGTAGCGGCCACTGCTTGTATTTGAAGATGGCGATGACGATGCCCATTAATGCCTCGCCGGCAATGAAGCCTGACGCCGTCAGCACTCCGGCATTTTCCACGCGTGCCTTCTGCGCGTCGTTAAAGTTCTTGCTGTCGCGAATCTTGTCGGTGATCCAGCGAATCATGCCGCCCAGGAAGATGGCGAAGGTTGTCTCCAGCGGCAGATACATGCCGACGGCGAACAGCATCGGGCTTTTGACTTCAATCATGATGAGGGCGATTCCCATCAGGATGCCGACGATGATCAGCGGCCAGGCCATTTCGCCGCCGACGATCCCGCGGGAGAGCATGGCCATCAGGCCGGCTTGCGGAGCGGGAAGTTGACGGTCGCCAAAACCGATGCCGCCACTATTGATGTTGGCCTGGTTCAGCAGCAGCAACACCGGCAGCAGTGCAAAGCTGGCGACGGTCACTCCCATAAAGTCGCCGATCTGCATCTTGCTGGGTGTGCCGCCGAGGATATGTCCCACCTTCAAGTCCTGCAACATCTCGCCGGCCACGGCGGAGGAGATACAGACCACAGCCGCGACGCCCAGCACCGCGGCAACGCCGTGAATTCCCGAGACGCCCATCAGCACCATCAGCAGCGCGGCAATCACCAGAGCCGCCAGGGTCAGCCCGGAGATGGGATTGTTCGACGAGCCGATCAGTCCGACCAGGTTGCCGGAAACGGCGGCAAAGAAGAAGCCGATGATGATCATCACGATGGCCGCGACGATGCCCGGCGTCCACGCGCCCGCGTAGCTCTTGTACAGGAACACCATGGCAATCAGCACCACCAGCAATCCGCCAAATACAAACTTGGCGTTCAGGTCGCGTTGGGTACGGGCGGTGCCGGCATGGGCCGCGGCAGACTTCTTCAAGTCGGAGACCGCTCGCGCCATGCCGGAGCCCAGGCTCTTGCGCATGCGGAACAGGGTGTAGCAGGCGCCGACCAGCATGCCTCCTACGGCGATGGGGCGCACGATGAAGCTCCATACGGCGCCTGCCTGTCCAGTCCAGAATGCGGTGTCAGGAAGCGTGGTGCCGGCCGGGGCAAACTGAGCGACCAGGGTCGGGCCGCCGAGGAAAAGGATCAGGGGAACCAGCAGGCCCCAGGCGATCACGCCGCCGGCGAAGTTCAGCGAAGCCAGACGCGGGCCGATGATGTAGCCGACACCGAGATAGGCCGGGCTGATGGCCGGCGCGGACATACGTCGTCACCGCGCCCGCCGGCAACTTGGGCGCGGTCGCGCTGCGGCCCATGCGGACAAAGCTGGTACCCAGCGAGCCGACGTTGACGATGAAATCGCGGCTTGCACTGAACAGGCTGAACTGGCCGAGTAAATAAACCAGACCGCCGAAACCCATGTTGCCGAATAAAATCTTGGCGGCGCGGCTGCCCTGTTGTCCGGCGATGTGGATTTGCGAGGCGGCCACCGACTCGGGAAAGGGAAGCTCAGGATCCTCGACCATCACGCGACGCAGCAGGGTCACGAAGAGGATGCCTAGCACACCGCCTACCAGCATCAGGATGGACGATTTCCAGTAGGCGTGCTCGAAGTCGAACACCGGCCACGCGCCGGAGATCACGAATGCCGGAATGGTGAAGATCGCGCCGGCCGCTACTGATTCGCCGATCGAGCCTACGGTTCGCGCAATGTTCTCTTCCAGCAGCGAGCCCTTCATGAGCCGCAAGACCGCCATGCCGATAACAGCGGCGGGATAGGTGGCGGCGATGGTCATGCCAGCGCGCAGGCCTAGATAGGCATTGGCCGCGCCTAAAATGACGGTCAGTACCAGGCCGAGCAGCACCGCCCGCAAGGTGAACTCGGGCATGGTGGTGTTGTCGGGAACATAGGAACGGAACTTCTTTTGCGGAGAGGTCGTGGTGGTACTCGTCAAGAAAGCCTCGCGGCGCTCAAATTATGGCGACGGCGCAAGTTAGCATGTTAGCGGCACTTGTTACAAGTGCGCGAAACATGGCAGAGCCGATTAGCAATGGAGAAGCTCCCCGATTTTGCGGAGCGGCTGCGCCGTCGGGAAGACGGCGCAATCGGTCCCAACTCCCGTTAGCGGGAACGACCGAGTCAGTGGGCGCGCGATCCCGAATCGCCCCAACTCGCAGCCCTCCCGTCCCGCCCTGCGCGGGACGACTCAATTCAGCCCAGGACGAAGTCCTGGGTGTGCCTGCCAATTGAGGCTCCCAGTCCCGGCAGGGACCTTCACTGTAGCCGCGAAATTTCTTTGCAGCGCGCGATCTCAGTCCCCATGAAATCTCGGTGAAATCCCCAGTTGGTACCTCCTCTAGCATTGCACCCGTGTAGCGAAGCTCATATACTGAGTTGTCACGGTGCTTTGGGACCGGACTGCGTTAACCAGCGCTGATTCGGACCCGTAGGCACCGGCGACAGGGTCTGCATGTGTGCCCGCCGCACCATGGGATGGTTGGAGGGTCATCTTCAGCAGTCGTGAGACGCTAAGACGAACTCGACGAGATCCGCGCGCCACCCGACGTGCTGTTTTTGCTGCGCCCTTGCTATCCCTGTTGGACAGTCTCTTCACGGTTTTCTTTCCCTCCGACTGCCGGCTTTGTCACACGCCTCTGGATAACATTTCCCGGATTCCCGTCTGCCGCGAGTGCCTGGCTGCGATCGAACCGGCCCGTGCGCCGCAATGTGTGGTCTGCGGAGATCGCCTGATCAGCGCTTCCCTGCTGCGGGGCGATGGCCGTTGCACCAACTGCCGCGACTTCGAGCCCGAGTTCGAGCGGGCAGTCTCGTTCGGAGAATACGAAGGCGGCTTGCGCGGGCTGATTCATCTGCTGAAGTATGAAAGCGTCACGCCGGTTGCCGGTCCGCTGGGCAGCATGCTGGCGCAGGCGATTCAGGAGCTGCATGCGGGGCGTGAATCCGTCCGTCCGTTGCTGATTCCGGTTCCCTTGCACAACAGCCGTCGCCGGTCGCGGGGATTCAATCAGGCTGAACTGATCGCCCACGCCGCTGCAAAACGGATGTCTCCGCGCCTTGAGGTGGCTTCCGGCATCTTACTTCGACAGCGGGACACCATTTCGCAGGTCGGCCTGAGCCGCGAGGAGCGCATCGAGAATGTGCGCGACGCGTTTCGGGTGAGCGACCGCGCCACGCTGTACCAAGGCCGCACCCTGATCGTGGTGGACGACGTGATGACCACGGGTACCACATTGTCAGAGTGCGCTCGCGTGCTGAAGCAGGCGGGGGCGGAAAGAGTTTGGGCAGTGACCGTGGCGCGTGCCTTCCAGGGCGCAGCGTCAGGCGAGACTGCCGATCGCGGAGAACAGGAGGCGATCGAAGCGGAAGCGGTGGCCGTCACAGCTTCGGTCTAAATGCGGGTTATGTCGATGCCGGTGCAAAGCGCAGCGTCCCGATACGGAAAGTCACTTGCCGGTTACATGCACCATGCCCGGGTGGCCGGGGATGAGCCGACTCAGTGGGCGGCCTTGCATGCGCCCGTGCTGGTGCTGAACGCCTCCTACGAGCCCATCAATGTGTGTGCCGCGCGCCGCGCCATCATTCTGGTGCTGAAAGGCGTGGCCATGATGGAAGAGGCCAACGGGCACAATCTGCATGCCGCGCGCATTGCGATGCGCGTGCCCTCGGTGATTCGTCTGCTGGAGTACCGCCGCATTCCGCATCAGACGCGCGCCCTGTCGCGCAAGAACATTCTGCTGCGCGATCGCAACACCTGCCAGTATTGCGGCAAGATCCTGGCCGCCGGCGAGCTGACCCTGGACCACGTGATCCCGCGCTCGCGCGGAGGCGCCTCAACCTGGGAGAACCTGGTGGCCTGCTGCCACTCCTGCAATCGCAAGAAGGGCAATTTGCTGCCGCACGAAACCAACATGAAGCTGATGCGCGAGCCGCGCGCCTTCAATCTGCACACCAGCCGGCACATCATGCGCATGATGGGCCGATCGGACTCGAAGTGGCGGAAGTACTTGTTCTACTAGGACGCTCGTAAATCAGGCGAAGCGAGATTTGTATCAGGGCACGGCCTTCAGCGGCTGCGGAAAAAGTTCAGGAGTCGTGATGAGCGGGTAGAGCGAACCTTCAGGGTCGCGTCTAAGTTAAGGCGGGATCGCGCGTTCCACAATTCGCTGACGTACCTTTCTTCAGGCCATTAGTCCCGCCGCTGCCAAGGGTGTGTACGCCGATACTCAATCTTCCACTCGGCATCAGCTCCCAGTCACCGGCGGTGCCCTGTTCAGTGAAAAATCAATAACTTAAAAGTAATCACCCACTGTGTGGGTGGAAGTAAAACTGCATCTAACGTGCTAGTTCGTTCTTGCGTGCCACTTGTTTTTCGGCGCCAGCAAGTTGGAGAAATGAATTGGCAGACACGGTTCTGGATCAGATCGTCGACGATTTGCGGAGCTCCGGCTCAATCTATTTTCCCGGGCAACCGGAGGTGAACACCGTCCGGGTGGTGGGCCACACTCCCAAGCCCGATCACTTTATTTACGAAATTGTGGTCGACTTTGCCCAGGGCAGCGAGCGCGTCAATGCCAAGATCTATCGCGGGAAGAACGGCCCCCAGGAGCTAGCGAAGAACGAAACTCAGAACCTGCACTATGCACATCAAGCGGCGGAAAAACGCAAGCTGGAAGGGGTTCCACGCCCCATTGGAGACTTCGCCGAACTGGGCGCGGTGGTCAGCACCAAGGTCAATGGCCTGCCGCTGCAAAGCATCCTGATGAAATCGGCGCTCCTGCCCGGCTCGGGCAACCACGAATTGCTGAAACTGGCCGCCCGACAGGCGGGCGATTGGCTGCAGCAATTTCACAAAGCCACTGCGGAGATGGCGACCCCGCTGGACGGCAACGCATTGCTGGCCGAGATGGAGAAACTTTGCGCCCGGGCTCAGAAGGACGGGCTCCCCCAGGATTCCACCGATGCCATTCTGAGCAATGCCAGAAACACCCTGGGCAAGTTGAAGAAGCCGGTACGTTCGTCCGCGGTGTTACACGAATTTATCCCGCTGAACATCCTGGTAGCCGGTCAGGGGGTAGGCTTCTGCGAGTTTGCCAGCCTGAACGAAAGCGGCTACGCGCTACAGGACGTGGCCAAGTTTCTGGCGGCTGTCGAGGCGCTGGAAAAATATCCTTTCTGCAATCGCGGGCTCACGGTGCTGGTGCAAGACGCCTTCGTCGAAGGTTATGGACTCACCGCACAGGAACAGGCGCTGGTGGCGACGTTGAAGATGAAAGTGCTGCTGCAGATGTTTGCCCAGGGACGCACCGGCAAGGAGAGCGCCCAGCGTAAGAAAGTGATGTGGGCGAATGTGATGAAGCGGTTCCTGCAGCAGGCGGCGGAGCGCTCCGTGGCACCGGCGGCGTAAGTCCCGCTCTTCGCGATTCGCCCTTCGCTATTCGCTGTTGAACCTGGAGCTGGTTTGGCGCTCTTGACGTACTTGCAACGGTAGCGCCCCTACGGAGCTTTAGGTTATTTTCCACGCACCCCAGGACTCCGTCCTGAGCTGAACTGAGTCGTCCCGCGAGGCTGGACGGAATTGTCGTTCGTCCCGCACCTTCGCTAATGAGTTCGACGTTCCTTAGCAGGAACTACCTGCCCTGGCGTGGTGCTCACCTACCTGCACAACTCTTCCCGACGTGCCTGCCTCTAAGCGATTGGAGAACACGATGCCAGCCAAGAAGAGTTCCAGCTCTCGCAAGAAATCCACCGGAAGAAAGTACGGCAAAGCTGCAGGCAAATCCGTGAAAAGTGCGATGGATCGCAAGAAAAAGGGCACGCTGAAATCCGGCAAAGGTGGAAAGGGCGGCAAGGTCAAAAGCCGCAAGCAGGCCATTGCGATCGGCCTGTCGGAAGCCCGCAAGAAGGGCGCCAAAGTTCCCAAGAAGAAAACGAGCAGTTAGTAAGCCGCGGAAGAATTCGTTGTTCGGCTAGTGTGGGCCTTCAGGTCTGCCCCTTCAAAAACGCTGAAGCCGACTTTTCTGCCGCCGGCTGAAGCCGGCTAGGGATACTTAAAACGAAAGAACCTGGACACGAACCTGAAGGTTCGCTCTACCCGTTCATCACGAGCGCGGAAGTTTTTCGGTAGCTGGTAAAGCCGGCTCAGGCACAAAGTACTCCGACGCTGGCCTGAAGAGACTGTGTTGCAAGCCGCTTAAGAATTTTCCGGTGGGAAAATAACATCGAATTCCAGCCAGACTAGCCGCGTAGCGGCGCATGGGGTTAGGCGTCGGCGTAAGCCCACGCAGCCAGTGGGAGAAATCCGAGCCGCAGAGCAGCGGCACCAACTCGCGATATAGTCTCTAAAGGTGGCCTCTACCCGAACCTTGGCCTCCAATGAGTTTTGCAGCAGCCTGTAAAGTCGGCGATACCTCACAGTCAGAGGACTCTTCTTCGAATTCCTTCTTAGCCGCATTGGTTTGAGGCAGTTCTACAGTAAGTTCAGCGCGGAGCGGTTCTCCCGTTCTACCTGCTTTAGAGTACAGTCTGCCGGATTTTTGTCGGGACGCCAGCGCAAAAACTTGGTGCCATGGCGGAAACGCCCTCCGGTGAAATGGTCGAACTGCACTTCGGCAACCAGCTTGCCATCGAGCGGCTGCCATTCGGCCGAGCGCTTGCTGCTCCAGCGACTGGGACCGCCAGGGCTTTTGCCGGTGAAGCCAGGCGGCTTGACGTGCTTCTTCAATTCCCGGGTGAGGCTTGGCCGATCTTCGGCGCGGATGGAAGAGGTAAAGCCCACATGATCCAATTTTCCTTGCTGGTTGTACAGTCCCAGTAACAGCGAGCCCACCAGCGGCTTCTTCTCCAGATAACGGAAGCCTCCCACTACACAGTCGGCGGTGCGAAGCTTCTTGATCTTCTGCATGCCGAGTCGCGTCCCGCTCTGGTAGGGAAGGTCGCGGCGTTTTGCCACCACTCCGTCCAGAGCCACTCCCAGGTGAAACCACTTACGGGCGACTGGGAGATCTTGTGTCGCCGGCGACAGGCGAATCCTTTCATGGCTCTTGAAGTACTTGGCGGCGAAGCGTTCCAGAGCTGGTCGCCTTTGTTCCAGAGGAATCTTTGTCAGGGACTTGCCGCGATCATCCACCAGCAAGTCGAAGACGATGAACAGGCAGGGCGTCGACAGGCTCAACTTCTTTATGCGGCTGGCCGCGGGGTGGATCCTCATCAGCAACTGATCGAAGGAGAGGCCGCCCTCGAACGGGATAACAATCTCTCCGTCCAGAACAAACTTCGTAGCCTTGAGTTCGGCGAGCGCGGCGACCAGTTCCGGGAAGTAGCGGGTAAGCGGCTTGCCGGCTTTCGACTCGAGATCGATTCGCTTCCCGTCGCGGAATGCCAGACACCGGAAGCCATCCCATTTAGGTTCATACTGCCACTCCGGTCCTGTCGGAAGGCTGGTAGCCGGCGAGGCTTCCATCGGCAGATATTTCCTGGAAAGAGGAAGCGTCACCCGGTCCTCTCAGGGTCTCGCGATGGCATCGCCGAAACGAAAATACGTCGATCGGTCATACAAAGCGAACCATAGCAGGCTGCCTTAGCAATCGTTTGCTACCTGCGTTGGATGAGAATAACTTTGGGTTAGTTTGTCTCAGCAGCAGCCAGCACTGCATCGGCGACTGCCGCGGCTTCCACCGCCGGCCTTACATCATGCACCCGCACGATGTGCGCGCCGCGCAGAATGCTGGCTACCATGGCCGCGATCGATCCATAGAGACGGTCGGAGGGCGGGGTTTCTCGCCCGGTTCGCTGGCTCACAGTTCGGCCGATGAAAGATTTGCGCGAGGTTCCCGCCAGCAAGGGAAATCCCAGGCGCTGCAACTGATCCAGATGGGCCAGCAGAGGATAGTTCTCCTCGAAGTTCTTGCCGAAGCCGAAGCCGGGATCGAGCACGATGCGCGAGCGTTCGACGCCGCGCTCGAAGGCCACTTGCAGCCGATTCGCCAGATCGTGCTCCACCATGGACGTGATGTTGGATTCGGTAGGGAGGTTTCGCCACTGCTCCGGCTGTCCGCGGGTGTGCATCAGCACCACGCCGCATTCCAGATCCGCGCAGATGCCGGCCATTTGCTGGTCCCACTGAAAGGCGCTGACATCGTTGACGATTTCGGCGCCGGCGGCGGCGGCGGCCCGGGCGACTTCCGACTTGTAGGTGTCGATCGACAGCAGCGCTTCCGGACGCGCCCGGCAAATGCCCTGCAACACCGGCAGGATCCGCCGCAACTCTTCGTCCACCGTGACCGCCGGCTTCACGCCTGCAGTCGCCTCGCCGGAAACGACGCGCGCGCCCGGCCGGGTGGATTCGCCACCGACGTCGAGCAGGTCCGCCCCTTCGTCCAGCAGGCGCAGCCCGTGCTCCACCGCTCTTTCGGGCGCCAGAAAGTTGCCGCCATCGGAAAAGGAATCAGGCGTAACGTTGACGATTCCCATGATGAGCGTGCGCTCCCCTAACTCCAGAGTCCGGGAGCGGAGTTGCCAGCGATAACGCGGCCGCATGCAGCGATTGTACTGGCGAGGATGTGGAAGCGGCGGTTAAAGCCTGGGCAATTCTCCGCCGATGGCAGATATAGCCGGTAATTAAACCTCTTGCATCGCAATGCTAGAATCGGATTAAGCAGTCCTATGTCCCGGGTTCGCTATTTCGTCGCGGTGGTAGTCTGGCTGGCGCTGCTGACCCCTGTTTATGCGGGCAACAAGGCCAAGTCCGACAGCAAACCGGAAAATCGGCGAAAGCTGAGTCACGAAATCGAAGAGATTCTGAGCGACCCGGAAACCGCGCGAAGCTTCTGGGGAATCTACGCGGTCTCACTCGACAGCGGCCGGCCAATCTTCGCCCGCAACCAGGACAAACTGTTCACGCCCGCATCCAATACCAAGCTGTTCACCACTGCCGCCGTGTTCGGGCTGATTGGTCCGGATTACCACTTCAAGACCACGGTGGAAACCATGGGCACGGTTGACAAGTATGGCCGCTTGAACGCTGATCTGGTGGTCGTAGGGCGCGGCGATCCCAACCTGTCGGGCCGTACCCTGCCTTACAACCTGCACACCGAGCGCAAAGCGCCGCCCATCCAGGTGCTGCAGAATCTGGCGGACCAGTTGGTGGCGCACGGCTTGAAGTACATCGACGGCGACGTGGTGGCCGACGACTCCTACTTCGTCTTCGAGCGCTACGGCGAAGGCTGGTCGCAGGACGATCTGGCGCGCGAGTGGGGCGCTCCGGTGTCGGCGCTCACCATCAACGACAACGTTATCTTCGTGAACATCATGCCGGCGGACCGGCCGGGTGAGCGGGCGTTTCTCAGCATCACGCCATTTCCCGAGTACTACAAAATTGACAACCGGGTGATGACCACGCCGCAAGGCACCGGCCCGCGCACCGTCTCCATCAACCGCGAGCCGGGGTCGAATCAGCTGACCTTCTGGGGCAATATTCCGCAGGACGATCCCGGCTTCGGCGAAGCCCTGGCGATAGAAGATCCCGCCGACTTCACCGCGCGACTGTTTCGCCAGCTGCTGGAAGAACGCGGGGTGACCATCTATGGCCGGGCGCAGAACTCACCACACCGAGCTGGCGTCGACGGAAACCTTCAGCGTGACCTCCATGGCCTCCGGTGGCGGCGATACCACCCGGCCGCCGAATCCGGCGCCGATGGTGCTGGCCAGCTATCAGTCGCAGCCGGTGGCCCAGGACCTGCGCGTCATTAATAAGGTGAGCCAGAACCTGCATGCCGAGCTGATGCTGCGTTTGCTGGGCAAGGAGAAAGGCAACTCGGGATCGATCGAGGGCGGCCTGGAGGTGCTGCGCGGGTTTCTGGTGAACGCCGGCATCAAAGCCGATCAGTTCGCTTTTTACGATGGCTCAGGACTGTCGCGGGAAGACCTGGTGACGCCGCAGGCCATTGTCGCGCTTCTGCGTTATTGTCATCAGCAGCCGTGGGGACAAACCTATGCTGACACGCTGCCGGTAGCGGGAGTCGATGGCTCGCTGGCCGACCGTTTTCGCAATACACCGGCTGCCAAGGTGGTCCATGCCAAAACCGGCTCGCTCTCCCACGTGTATTCACTCGCTGGATATGCCACCACCCAGTCAGGTGAACCGATTGCCTTCGCAGTCATGACCAACAACAACACCATGCCTACCAAGAAGGCGCTCGATACCATCGATGAGATCGTGCAGCGGCTGGTGGAGGACAAGTAGTAGTAGGCTTCTCCGCCAACATTAGGATTTCTTACTTTTCCCGGCAATTGAATTGCGCTGGCTATTTGTGCGATGAGAGCCAGCCTCCACGCAAGCTGACCGTCCGGCCATGCGCGCTGTCTGAGGAGGGCCGTCGCCTGGAGGTCACCTATGTCCGTAGCCGGAATCGCGAGCGCTGGCCTATCGCAGCTCGCCAACATTCAACGGAACTACCAACAGCTGCGAGGTGAGTTCAAGCAGCTAGGTCAGGATCTGCAAGCCGGCAATCTGACCCACGCGCAAACCGACTTCGTTACGTTGTCGCAGTCCGTGGCCAGTCAGCTGGCGGGCAACAGCCCGGTGGCCAAGGCGCTCAACTCGCTGGGGCAGGCGCTGCAGTCGGGCAATCTTTCCGGCGCGCAGCAGGCCTTCGCGTCCATGCCCTCGCATACGGTTGGCCCCTCCACCCGGTCGCAGGGTAGTCCTTTCTCGCAAGCTATGACACAGCTGGGGCAAGCGTTGCATTCCGGGAACCTGACGGCAGCCCAGCAAGCGTTCTCCGCTATGCAGCAGGGCTGGCAACAGATGGAGCAGACGGGCAGCACGGCGGGAGCGAACGCGGTGCTGGTGCCATCGATTTCTTCCAGCGTGAATATGATGGGGTGATGAGCTTGTAGAACTGTGGCTTTGCCGACGCAGGGAGGGTGCCTCGAATCGCGCCTGCAAAAGAGCGTCGCGGTTTGTCCCTTGATTTCCGGACTGCGCCACCCGTAACATGGGCGAACTTCGAAACTCTCTACGTGGAAAAAGAATCGGCGCGACTGGAAGCTTTCAGCGACGGCGTGTTCGCTATCGCCATCACCTTGCTGATTCTCGAGGTCCGCATACCCGAGCTCGAGATGGTCAGCAATCGCGGGCTGCTGGCGGGCGTGGGACGCCTGTGGCCATCGTTCTTCGCCTTCGTTCTCAGCTTCTTCGTTATTCTGCTGATCTGGATCAACCATCACGAGCTGTTCCGCATGGTGCAAGGTGTGGACCGTGCATTGCTGTTTGCCAATGGCGCCCTGCTGCTGATGGTTACCTTCATTCCTTTTCCCACTGCCATGCTTGCCCGCTACGTCCGTACTCCCGCCGCCAATACCGCAGTAGCTTTCTATTGCGGAACCATCCTGGTGACCAGCCTTTGTCATAACCTGCTGCTGGAATCGGTGGCGCACAATCGTCGCCGGCTGCGTGCCGATATTAGCAGTCAGCAAGTCGCGCGGCTGCGACGCTCCTATCGGCTCGGATTGTTGGTGTACTCAGTTTGTGTGCTGGTTGCCCTGTGGAGCGCCCTGGCCGCGCTAGTAATCTCGGGCTCGCTGTGGCTGCTGTGGGCGACGCTGCGCTATGAGCCCCGTCGTGGCTGAGACGGCGGTCGCCAACTTGCGGCAGGCTCGTCGCGCCCTCCAGAATGCCCCCTCTGGGAAACGGAATTCGCCACGGAGACGCAGAGGTTGGTTTTCCATTTAAGTCTTCTCCGTGATCGTGTCCTTCCCGGATGAATACCTAGGATTGACCCATGTTCGCAGAGGATCGGTCGGCGGCGCGACCGCTGGCGTTTTTATCCACGATCCACTAACCCCTAGGCACTACCTTCTGATTTCCCTAGCCATTGCCGGCAATCCCGTGCATCATTACTGACGAGTTTACAACCTCATACCACATGGAATTCACAAGGAGCATGCACCGGCATGATCGAACGACTTAGGGAAAGTTTTGGAGGGGTACTGGGTTTCAAAGTTGTTGGGAGAATGACCGACGAGGACGTCAAGAATTTCGAGCCTCAGATCGAATATCTGATCCGGGAGCGCAGGCACAAGCCCATCGGCATTCTGGCCGATCTCTCCGAGATGGAAGGTGCAGACTGGAAAGCGCACTGGGAGGAGATGCGATTTTTGCAGAAACACACTACCCACATCGCACGCATGGCCGTGGTGGGAGCCGACAAGTGGGAAGAGATTGTGGCCATCGTCACCGCCGGTGCCGCGATCCTGGAAGCCGAGACCCGTTACTTCGATAAATCCGAGATACTGCACGCCTGGGAATGGGTGCGCACCGCTAAGCACGCCGAAGACCTGCCCGTCCGCCAGATCTCGGCCGGAACCGGAATCTGGAAAGACTACCATCCGGAATGGATGAATCTATAGTCGGGGTGTTGGAGCTGTCTCATGAAGGTTGGGTCAGGTTGGGTACTTCGTTGACCATGCATCCAAGACCGTCCAAGGCGCCTACCAACGTAATTCACCTACATCGGTCGCCGTTCCGTTCAGGCACATCAGCGTGACACGCCAATTTCTGCTAAAGGGGAATCATGAGACGACGTGAAGTGGCCATGCGCTACAGGTTGCCGCTTTATGTGGCGCTGGTGCTCGCATTTGTATTCTTGAGTGCTTGCAAGACGACGACAGATGCTAACGCGGCCGCCAAGCAACTAAATGCAATCGCTGGTCAGCTTTGCAACTACTATGATGATCTCTCCAAGCAACTGAACGAAACTGTGCAGTTGAATGAATTGCTGCAGGCGATTTATTCCATCCCCTTCGACTCAGCGGCACGCGCGCAGGTCTTGCAAGCCAAGGCGGAAATCGATAAACGCTCGGCCATCGCTCATGCCATGGCGGACATGGCGGCGGCTTATAGCAAACTGGCTGGCTCGGACGCCAGTGCCGATGCGTCGAAAGCCGCGTCCTCGCTGGCAGATGAACTCTCCACCGCCAAAGCGCTTCCGCAAAGCGCGGGTATTCCGGATGCGGCGGGCGAAGCAGCCAGAATGCTGACCGCTGCCGCGCAGAGTCATAGCCTGAAAGAAGGAGCCGCAGCCATCCGCCAGGCGGTAGCGGCAGTTAGCGATATCTTCGATCGGGAGCAGAACGCCTACGAGAGCATAGAGAAGCAGCGATTGGCACTGGCACAACAAATCGCGATCAAGTTGCTGAGCAATCATGAAATCGACATTGATTCTTCCACTCTGATGGCACCGGCAACTGACCCGTTCGACTTACATCCTAAGTCGCAGGATATCAGCGGAAATCCGAAATATATCGAGCTGGTGAAGAGCGACATCGACTATCAGGTAGAGGAACAGGAACGGGAGTATGCAGAATCTACACGCAAACTATCCGCCGACCTGCAGGCGGTACGCGCGGCCGTGGAACGGATCGCCGGCAAGACGTAGCGGCTTAGAGAGGCCCAGCCAGGGATTGACAACGTCATCGACGTTACTGGTCGAGCGAAGTTTAATACCCTACAAGACCCGAGAATAACGGAGGAGTTTCCCACGATGGATGACGCGCTGCTTAGTCTGGAAACGCAATACTTGTTTCTTACCAGCCATCTTAACGAGTATGAGAATGCCTGCCAGACTGACTCGCAGAAAAACTCATTTGTGAACTCCTATGTGGAATCCAGGCGGAACTACTGGGGCTGTATCAACAAAACCTTCAATGATGAAGATCCCAAGGTTGCCGCAGTAATCGCGCAGATGGGTACGGCGCAGAAAAGCCTGGAAGATTCCCTGAATAAGCTGAAAGAAATAGCTACCGTACTCGATACGATTGCCTCGGCAGTAAAGATCGGCGGTAAGCTCGCAACATTGGCGGGAAAATGATCTGACTCGAGGTCCCGACTCAGCGGCAGCTGAGAATCAAATTCAAAGTCATTTGGGCGCAGCGTTCTGTCTGACTTAGTCTTCCCCCCGCGGCTTCATCTGGCCGCTGCGCAGATACCGATTGTGCCAGCCTAGCGATTCACTCAGCAGGTGCGGCGTGTGGCGTCCATACGACAGGCGCTCGGCGCGATTGAGGTAATCGAGCAGCAGAGGCTTGTAGTCGGGCGCGGCGCACTTCTCGATGATGAGGTGGGCACGCTGGCGTGGCGACAAACCTCGCAGATCGGCCAAGCCTTGTTCGGTGACGATGACTGAGACGTCGTGCTCCGTATGGTCCACGTGCGACACCATGGGCACGATGGTCGAGATGCTTCCCTTTTGCGCCAGTGACGGCGCCATGAAGATCGAAAGATAGCCGTTGCGCGCGAAGTCGCCCGAGCCGCCGATGCCGTTCTGAATGCGCGATCCCATCACATGTGTCGAGTTGACGTTGCCATAGATGTCGGCTTCGATCATGCCGTTCATGGCGATCACGCCCAGCCGGCGGATGATCTCGGGATGGTTGGAGATTTCCTGCGGGCGTAAGACGATCTGCTTGCGGTAGCTGGCCATATCGGCGTTGACCTCGGTCAGCATCTCGGGGCTGAGGGAGAAGGCGGTGGCCGAGGCCGCGGTCACCTTGCCCGCCTTCAGCAGGCGAATCATGCCATCCTGAATGACCTCAGTGTAGGAAGTGAGTCCTTCGAACTGGCCTTCCTCAAGACCGAAGAGCACAGCGTTGGCGATGTTGCCTACGCCCGACTGCAGCGGCAGCAGGTTGGCAGGGATGCGGCCCTTCTGAACTTCCCAGGCGAGGAATTCCAGGATGTGTCCGGCGATGCGCTTCGAGGCGGCATCGGGCGCTTTGAAGGCGCTGTTGCGGTCAGGCGAGTCGGTGAGCACGACGGCGACAACCTTTTCCGGCGGTACCTCAAGGTAAGGACTGCCGATACGCTGGCCGGTGTAAGTCAGGGGAATCGGTCCGCGGTTAGGCGGCGGCTGCAGACCGTAGTAGATGTCGTGCATGCCTTCGAGTTCGGTGGGCTGCCACGAGTTGACTTCCAGGATCACGCCTTCAGCCTGCTCGATCCAGGTTTTGTTATTGCCCAGCGATGAACTCGGAATAACCCGGCCGTCTTCCAGTACGGCGGTGACCTCGATCAGTGCAAGGTCGAGTTTGCCCAGGAATCCGTATTCCACGAACTGAGCCACGTGACTCAGGTGGATATCCATGTACTCCATTTCGCCGGCGTTGATGCGCTTACGAGTCTCGGGGTCGGACTGATAGGGCAGCCGCAGATGAATGCCGCCCGCCATGGCGAGGGCGCCGTCGAGTTCCGGGCCGGTGGAGGCGCCGGTGAAAATGCTGACCTGGAACTTCTGTCCGCGCAGATTGGCGTCGGCAATGCGGCGCGCCAGCGCCAGGGGCACGGCCTTGGGATAGCCGGAGCCGGTGAATCCGCTCATGCCGACCTGGTGGCCGGAGTGGATCAGTGCCGCTGCCTCTTCGGCGCTCATGATGCGGTTGGTCAGACTGGAATTCAGTACGCGCGAGGTGGTGGAAACCGGCGAGACGGACATCGAAAAACCTTTCGGACGCGAGAAATCGTCGAACCCGGGGTATGCTTATGCAGAAACGATAGGCGGCCACGGCGGCAGGCGTCTGTGAGGTCAGTCACAGACAAAATTTATCGCGGAAAAGGCGGAATGAAGGGTTGCGTCCGGAAACGCTTCCGTCAGTTGGGGCTAGGAAGGCTCCAAAAAAGGTAAAGACCTGGAGCGCTCCCACTCCAGGTCTTTCCATTGCGTGATGAAGCAACTGTTCAGCCGCTACGATCACGATCTCCGGGCCATCGGAGAACCTTGTCAGCGAACGACTTTCGGTCTCGCTCTAGAACTTGCAATCAGATTGGCCATCCAACCCGGCGACTACTGAGGGCCGCAATTGCTTTTGTATATAGCAACTGTGTGCCAACACCCGTGGAATTGCCGGTCTTAGGTGTCCTGCCGCATTTGCAATAAGATAGCGCGATCCGGTCAGTGAAATATTCATCCGGTATTGATCTGGGAAGGTTTTGACTATCCAAACAGATAGGTGCCACTATCCGTCCGGTTGGTTCAGACGGGCAAGTTTTAGATTTAGCGGTGAGTCGGCTACACTAGCAAACCTGGGGGAACTGGTCTTGGACTCGCGTGTCGTCGTGGTTTCGGGCCCATCGAAAGGAACCGTTGTCCGGCTATCGGGCGTGCAACTCTCCGTCGGCCGTGATTCCGCCAACGACCTGTGCCTGCATGATCGCGCGGTGTCGCGGCGCCACTTCACCATCAGTGAAACCGATGCCGCCTTCCATCTGGTCGACCTGGAGAGCCATAACGGCACATTCGTGAATGGGATCCCGGTGCGCCGCAAGCTTCTGGGCCACGGCGATACCATCCGCGCCGGAAATTGCGAGCTGGTCTTCCTGATTACCGAAGACGAAGAGCTGGTTTCGCATATTGTGCAGTTCAGCGAACAGCAGGAGCCGGTCGACCTGCTTTCCACCACCAAACTGCAAGCCTATCCGGCGTTGGGAAGTTTTGGCACCGACGTTGGCCGCATGGCCCGCGACCTGAACGCGCTGTTCAAGATCGCCAACACGATTAATTCGATTCGCGATCTGGAGCCGCTGCAGCAAAGCCTGTTGCAGTTGATTGGCGAGGTTCTGCCGGCCGACTACGGCGCCATCGTCATTCTTCGCCATGCCGACGACGAGCCCACTTCCAGCTGCACCTGGCAGCGGCAACCGGGAAATCCTTTGCAGCTGCGGATCCGGCGCGACATTGTGCAGCGCGCATTGTGGGAGCGCTCCGCCATTCTGAGCCGGCCGACGCCGGATTCGGGCGAAACCGAAAGCGTGCTGTGCGTTCCCCTGGTGGCGGTAGAAAAAACCATCGGAGTTTTGTACTTCCTGGCGGTGGGTTCGCGAACCCGGTTCGAGAACGATCATGTCCACTTCCTCAGCTCGGTGGCAGCGATTGCGGCGGTCACGCTGGAAAACGTTCTCGCCCTGGAAAGTTTGCTGCAACGAGAATCGCCGCCTGCAGGCGGAACTGGATCTGGGCGGCGTTCTGATCGGCGAAAGCAAGGGCATGCGCCAGGTGCAGAACTTCATTTCCCGGGTGGCGAAGAGTGATTCCACGGTGCTGATTCGCGGCGAAAGCGGTACCGGCAAGGAACTGGTGGCGCGCGGCCATCCATCGCAACAGCCCGCGCGCCGATAAGCCTTTCGTGGCCATTAATTGCGCTGCCATTCCCGAAGCCTTGCTGGAAAGCGAATTGTTTGGTCATGAGAAAGGGCTCGTTCACCGGAGCCATTGCTCTTAAGAAAGGCACGCCTGGAGGTGGCCGAGGGCGGCACCGTCTTTCTTGACGAGGTAGGCGAGCTGGCGCCCATGCTGCAGGCTAAATTGCTGCGCGCCCTGCAGGAACACGAGTTCGATCGGGTGGGTGGCACGCGGCCGCTGAAGCTCAACGCACGGGTGATTGCAGCCACCAATAAGAATCTGGAAGAGGCGATCAAGAGCGGCGAATTTCGCCAGGACCTTTATTACCGCTTGAATGTGGTGTCGGTGGTGGTGCCGCCGCTGCGCGACCGTCCCGACGATATCTCCCTGCTGGCCATTTATTTTGCCGCCAAGTATGCCGAGAAGTGCAAGCGATCGCTGAAGGGGATTTCTCCCGAGGCGCGGGCGCTGCTGCTGGGTTATAGCTGGCCGGGCAACGTCCGCGAACTGGAGAACGCCATTGAACACGCCATCGTGCTTGGACTAGGCGATGAAATCGTGCCGGATGACTTGCCGGAAGCCCTGCTGGAGATCAAGCCAGTCGAGCGCAGCGGGGCTAAGTATCACGACAAGCTCAATCAGCTGAAGAAGCAGATGATCGCCGACGCCGTGAAACAGACAAAAGGCAACTACACCGAAGCCGCCAAGCTGCTGGGGGTCCACCCGAACTACCTGCATCGGCTGATACGGAACTTGAATATTAAGGGGGAGTTGAAGCGGGAAGGTGGGGAGTAAGCCTTGCCATCCGTTGATGTTTCCTCGATCTTCGAGCTACCTTGTTTAGCCTAAAAGTGCGCAATCAATCTGCTGGCTTACAGGTTATTTTCTTGACAGGAGGAGTCATTGTGGTACTTTTGGGCTCACGCTACGGTTCCGAGAGCTTGAGGTGCGACAGCCATGAAAACCTTGGACAGAGTGGTTCTTTACGGTGGCCTGGGACTGTTAATAATTCTGGCTGTGGTGGGTTTTCAGAAGCCACAAAAGAACTTAGCCGAACTTCCAAAAATCTCGCGCCTAAGTTATCCGAATGTGCCCCCCTCATCGGATATTACCCAGACCGTATATATAGTGAGCGACAACCAATACTGCTATACGTTTCCTCCTGCGGTGGTGGACGGCGGTACTGCATACCCAGACTTCTATACTTTTTCAAACCCCGTAATTCCGGATAGGATCATCTGGAAGGCGGTTAACGGCCACAGTTACACCGTAACTTTCGCCACGACACCAATACAAGGTGTGGCAATGAATACTCCTATTCCAGTGACAGGCGGGACCTCGGCTCTATACCAATTCAATCAAATAGGAGCCACTGGTTACAATCCGGGAGATAATCCCTACACGGTCGTAGACCAGGCTACGGGCCAATCGTGCTCCGCCCCAGGAACGACGGTAGGTATCCACATTACCCACTGAGCGTAGCGCGTTACTCGGAGCTAGTCAGCCGCTGAAAAGCAGGATCATTCTTGAGATCGTCAAAATCCGGCGTGTCCCGGATATTCGGACGGGGGAAACCCGCTTTTACGGCTCGCTCAATCCACAGCAGAGTATTTTTCTTATCACCAAAATGGTTGTACACGACGGCCGCCCTGAACATGACGATGGGGTCGCCTGGTGCTAAAGCGAGCGCTTTTTCGGCATTCTCAAATGCTGTTTTCTTATCACCGAGCATCGCGCTGTAGTCAGCGACGTACGCAACGGCGCTAGCGTCTCGGGGATTGGATTCGACTTGTGAGAGTGCTAGGGAAACGGCTCGCCGATAGCTACTTTCCGCCTGCTCTCTCGATCCCGAGCCCCAGTAAAGAGCGTCTCCCAGATTTCCCCAGTTTAGAGGATCATATTCATCGAGTTGCAAGGCTTGCTTGTACGCTTCTGTCGCTTCCGGAAATCGATGCAGCCAGAAATATGCGGTCCCGAGATTGGCATAGCCATCTCGATTGGGTCGCAATTCAATAGAACGCCTGAGAACGTCAATGGCTTGGGGATACTGGCCCTGAGCGAGGTAAATTCCCCCCAGGTTCGAGTAGCCTCTATAGTTGTCGGGAGCCAGTTGAATGACCCTTTTGAACATATCTGCGGCATCTGCATATCTGGCTTCGTTATAATAAAATTCTCCCAGCCAGCTATACACGCTCCAATAATTCGGATGCAGTGCGATCGCCTTCTTGAAGGTTAATTCGGCAGCCGAAGAGTTGCCAAGCTTCCCGTAAGCGGCCGCCAAACCCTCAATAGCTTCGTTACTATCCGGATCCAAATCGAGAGCGCGCTGAAATTGCGATACGGCTTCCTCATACTTACCCGTTCCGAACAGAACGTTAGCTAGACACGTGTGTCCCTCTGCCAGTTGCGGGTTAAGGGTAAGGGCCTTTTGGCAGTTGTCGGAGGCATTGGCCAGCCACTCTTGGCCGCGATTAAGTTGCTGAAACCCGATCCAGTAGGCCTCGCCCAAACCCGCATAAGCTGGCGCGTAATTGGGATCGATCTTTATCGCCTGATTAAATTCACTTATCGCGTTATCTATGTTTTCCGGCTTCTCGTACTCCTGCAGATAGCCTCGGCCTCGGATGTAGGCTTCGTAGGCAGCTGGCTGGGTATCTTGCCGGACGGCCAGCGCCTTGCGCTCGGTTGTCTTGATTCTTGCCGGTAGCATATCCAGGGCGGCGTTGACTACCTGGTCTTGCAGCTTGAAGGTGTCGCTGGCGTCGCTTTCAATGGTTCGCGCCGCGAGTTGGCGATGGGTCTTGGAATCCACCAAGTAGCAATTGATCCGAATCGTTTGCCCCGAGCGCTGCAGGCTGCTCTCCAGGACGAAGTCGGTGCCGAACTCACGGCGCGCGTCTTCCGCCGTCTTCACTTTCTGGTCGCGAAGATCGCGCGGCGAGACTACCTGGATCGAATCGTTATCGCTGGCCTGCACCAGTTTGGCGGTGAGCGTTTCCGTCAGGCCCAGGCCCAGGGCACTGGTTGCCGAGTCCTGGCCCACAGCCTCGATCGGCAGCACCGCCAGAATTTTCTGCTCGGCCGAAGGTCTCGAAGGCCACCAGCGTTTCACAAAATATCCCAACGCGATTCCCGCCAGCAGCACCGCCGCCAGGCCCAAAGCAACGCGCCTCCTGCGGGCTCCCGCTGCCGCCTCCACCACGCCGGAGCGTCGCAGGGTGTCGGTGGCAATCTCGCCGCCGCTCAGCAGCCGCACCAGGTCGACTCGCAGCTCACGCGCCGATTGATATCGTCGCTCTGGATCGCGGTCCAGAGCCTTCAGGATCACTGCCTCCAGCGGAGCGGTGATTGTGGGATTGATCAGCGTGGGGCGAACCGGATCGTAATGCAGGATGGCGTCGATCAGCAGCGACGGCTGGCGGTCAGGAAAGGCGCGCTTGCCGGTAGCCATCTCGTAGAGCACCGCTCCGGCGGCCCAGATGTCGGAGCGCTCGTCGGCCGGCTCAGCGCGCACCAGCTCCGGCGCCATGTAGGGCAGCGTCCCGCTCATCGACGAATCGCTAGCCAGGTTGGCGGTTTCCGTTCGCTCATCGATTGGACCGATCGTCTGCGCCAACCCGAAATCCAGAATCTTCAGCTGCCCGTCTTGATTAACGCGAAGATTCCCCGGCTTCAGGTCGCGATGAATAATCTTCTCGCGGTGCGCCGCTTCCAATCCGCTCGCCAGCTGAATGCCCAATTCCAGGACCATTTTCTGTGGCAGCGCCTGGTGGCCGATCTTTTCGTCGAGGTTGAGTCCGGGAATGTATTCCGTGACCAGGTAGTCGATGCCATTTTCCTGGCCGAATTCGAAGGCCATGGCGATGTTGGGATGGTTAAGCTTGCCGACGGCCAGCGCTTCTTTGCGGAATTGCCGGCGGCTGGCCTCGTCACTGAATAGGCCGTGAGGCAGGATCTTGAGCGCCACGTCGCGCTGCAATTGCTCGTCATGAGCGCGAAAGACCACACCCATGCCGCCTGCGCCGATTTGCTCGACCAGCCGGTAGTGCCCGATGATTTCGCCATCCCTGGGGGCCGCCGATGACATTGACCCGGATATTAGGACCAAGGGGGAAACCTCGTCAATGAATCATTCGACGGGCTTCACACTCCAAGGAGAGCCGGTTACTGAGAACAAAGCGGCCGAGCACTCCGTTCCGTGATCCGTGAAATCGGCTTCGCCTCGATGCCTGAGGCCGGTGTCTTCCGATTTGGCTCAGCGGGCCGACCACCTGCCCAGCCGCACTCGACTTGACAGACACTGGCGGCGTGATAACGTGGTTCTCCCGGAGGCATTTGCGCGTATGACCCGTTATCGGAAAGCTGTTCTTACTCTACTGTTTTCATTTTTACTCCTGGCTTTGGGTTGTCAGAACTCGCAGAAGACCCAGACTCTTCATCCCACAATGCGTATCGGCATGGATGGCAGCAACGGGATTCCAAGCTGCTTCGCAAGTATGGGTTGGGTTACGATTCCCAGCAACGGGACGGTTGATTGGACGGCTGGTCCCAAGGATTCGAACTCTTATGAAGTTCAATTCCCCACCAATCCCTATCCCCTGGTCGACAGCAGCGGCACCCCGGTGACCACTCCCATCGTCGTCAACAAGTCAGGCACGCAAAGCGGAACCAATAAAGGACCTTTTACCATCAGCCCTGGCGCAATTTATAACTGTAAAGCTAATGGCGATGCCAGCGCCTGTTACTTCAGTTACGACATTAAATACCAAGACCAAAGTTGCGTTCAGCATTACGGTGGCGGCGGATACGGCGTCTATAGCTCCGGTGTCCACATCGACCGTTGATCGCTTCGGGGTGAATGGCCAGCGGAAACAGGGTTCCACATCTATCCATCAAGGAACTAGCAGCAGCTACTCCAGTTGAGGTGTATTGGATGCGGATATGCTATCGTTCGTGAGCAATTTGCTTATAACTCTATGCGGTACTTCAAACCTTCAAAAAGATTTTCTTGCGGTACATCCACCAGACAGGCACAAAGCATAAGCCCAGCACCAGCAGCGAGTGCAGCAAAGACGCCATGCCCGGCGACGAGAGCCAGCGTCCAAGCAGAAATCCCCGCCAGCTTAGCCACCCGCCGATCAACTCCGATATCACATAGGCGGTGATGGCATTGTTGCCAAAGATGAGGAAGGGCTTCGTCCACCGACCCCGGTGCAACCTGATGTCTACCGCCCAGTAACAGATCGCCAGGCAAACCAGCGCGCAACCCGCAGTAAAGACTACGTAAGAACTGGTCCACAGCTTCTTGTTGATGGGAAACCAGAGGCCCCATAGTTCGCCGGCGACGATGCCGGCTATTCCAGACAGAAACATTCCGGCAGCTTTTTGTTGCGGGGCGCGCTTCGAGCGCAGCCATTCGCCGGTCAGAACGCCACACAGCGCGGTCGCGATCGCCGGCAATGTGCTAAGGACGCCCTCCGGATCCCGGGTGGGCTCCCACAGGTGCCCGAGCATCAATTTGCGATCGAGGTACGCCGCCAGGTTTGCGTCGGGATGCAGCAGTGGAATGTCGCGGCCAGGCACGCCGAATCCCGGTACCGGTACAAAGCGCATCAGAAACCAATAACCGGCAAGCAGGCCCAGGATCCACAACACGCGGCTGCGGGGCCGCGAGAAAAGCGTGATTAGTGCCGCCGCGCCATAGGCAATTGCGATCCGCTGCAGTACGCCTGGAATTCGCCAACTCGCCAGCGAAAACGAGCCCAGACCGTTGAGTAACAGCCCGATGGCGAACAGGATCGCGCTCCGCCGCAAGGCATGCCAGACCAGGGTCCGCCGGGAGCAACCCTGCGCGAGCCTCGACTGGAACGACAGTACCAGCGACACACCTACGATAAAGAGGAAGAACGGAAACACCAAGTCGGTCGGCGTCCAGCCATTCCAGTTGGCGTGTTGCAGCGGCCAGTAGGCGTCGACGCTCGTCTGGCTGTTGACCACGATCATGAACGCGATCGTAGCTCCGCGAAACACGTCCAACGAAACCAGCCGCGTGGGCGTAGGGCGCCGCTGCACAGAGGGCGTCGCGAGCTGTGTCGTGGAGGCGCTCATCGTCGGCCACCCCGATTTTACAAGCAGGGCAAAATCCTGTAGTCGCAGCCTATCATCGTCGGACGAAGGGTCGGCGACAGGTAACTTGGCGGGAGCTATCTGGTTAAGCTTCGACATGAATGATCCTGCTCCCGAAACGCCGCTGTGGTCATCCAAAGAAGGTGTAAGCTAAAGGCCAACTGCCAATGCCAAAGGCTGCTCTTTCCATGGTTATTCAGGTTCTCAACCTCAGCCGCGTTCCCTACGAAACGGCGCTGCAGCTGCAGCAAACGCTGTTGCAGTTGCGTAAGGCTGATCGCATCGGAAACACGCTGCTCCTGCTGGAGCATCCGCCGGTGATCACGCTGGGGCGCAACGCACAGCTGGCCAACGTGCTCGCTTCGCCCGAATTTCTGGCACAACGTGGGGTCGAGTTGCACGAGATCGACCGCGGCGGCGACGTGACCTTCCACGGTCCCGGCCAGCTGGTGGCCTATCCTATCTTTGATCTGCGCAGCTTCGAGCCGAAGTTGGGCGCGGTGGAGTTTGTCCGCCGCCTGGAAGAAGTGTTGATCCGCACCTGCGGCGACTATGGTATCGGCACCCAGCGCGTTAGGGGGCTAACCGGAGTGTGGACCTACGCGCTGCGGCACAAGCCCGAGGCCAAGATTGCAGCCATCGGCGTCCACCTCTCACGCGGGGTCACCACCCATGGCTTCGCACTGAACGTCTCGACCGACCTGGACTATTTCAGCCTGATAGTCCCCTGCGGGCTGGCAGGCAAGCCGGTTACCTCGATGGAGCGAGAGTTGCAGAAATCCTTAACTGTCGACGAAGTGGCCACCGCGGCGTCGCGCAATTTTGGACGCGTGTTTCAGTCGCAGATGTTGTGGCTGGAATCGCTGGACGATCTGCTGGCGCAAGTCTCCGAGCCCCTGCCGCAGGCAGAAACGGCTCCCCAGCCGGCACATCAAGACACTCCCGCGCGCCCGCCCAAGGAGTTGCGGAAGATGCATGGCGACGGCAGCGAGTTGGCATGAGTAAGACCACCGTTCGCTCTTCGCCTTTCGCTTTTTCGCAAGACCGGCCCAGCCTTCTGATTCTGGGTTTGTTACAGCAGCTTGCGCTCTTGCTGTGGCGCGAAAGGCAAATAGCGGTAAGCCTGGAGCCGAAGCCAATCTAGCGAAAAGCAAACAGCGAATAGCGAACCACAGCTCTCCCCGGCTTGCCTCTGTCGCGCCATCCGTTTATCGTTGCTTCTGCACCTATGGCTCACAAGAAGCGCCACAATTCAGCCAGCCCGCAGAAAAGATCGACTAAGGTTCCGCTCGCCCCGGCGCATAAGGGAGTCGCGACCCCCGCGGCTTCCGAACAGGCCGACGGTTCGCCCAAACCGACAGATACAACTGCCGGAAGTCGAAAAGCGGTGCGGCCGCAGTTCGCGAGCAACGGCGACGATTCTGCCTCTTCCGCGCTGCGCTGCTACAACATTCCCGACTACCGCCTGGAGCATCCCGACTTTCGCATCTTCATGTCGGGTGAAGGATCGAGTGTCGAATACCGCGTGGAAGGCGACTTGAGCGCCGCACCGCCGGCGATACGCGACTCGAAATATCTGTCGCGCGAACAGTGCATCGCCATCTATCGCTGGATGCTGCTCAATCGCCGCATGGAAGTGGCGCTGGAAAATCTCTACAAGCAAGGCAAGGTGGTCGGCGGGGTTTACTTCGGGCTGGGGCAGGAAGGTTGCTCCTGCGCCTCGGCGTACGCGTTGGAGACTGACGATTGGCTTGGGCCGATGATTCGCAACCAGGGCGCGATGTTGGTGCGCGGCTTCAGCGCCCGCGACATCATGCGGCAGTACATGGCCAAGGGCGATTCCCCGACCTGGGGGCGCGACGCGTCTTCGCACTTCGGCGACTTCCAGCGGCGCAATGTCTGCGCGCCGATTTCGATGTTGGGCGAACTGATCGGTGTGATGGCCGGCGTCTGCCTGGGAGCGCGGCTACAAGGCAAGAATGTTGCCGGGCTCACCTACGTCGGCGACGGCGGGCAGTCGACTGGTGTCACCTACGAGAGCCTGAACTTTGCCGCGGTGCAGAAGCTGGGGCTCGTCCTGGTGGTCGAAAATAATTTGTGGGGATACTCCACTCCCGCCGACATGCAGTTCCTGGTGAAAGATCTCGCAGAGCGGGCCATTGCGTATGGCATTCCCGGCGTTATCGTTGACGGCACCGATCCCTGCCAGGTTTATGACGCGACGCGTGAGGCAGTCGAGCGCGCCCATCGCGGCGAAGGTCCGACGCTGATCGAGGCCAAGATGATGCGCATGAAAGGCCACGCGATCCACGACGCCGCGCAGTATGTTCCGACCCCGCTGTTCGAATATTGGCGGCAGCGCGATCCTATCGCACGCTTCGAGCACTACCTGATCCAGGAGAAGCGTTGGCTGTCGGCCGACGACAATCAGGAGCTGATCGACGATGTGGAGCGCGAGTTGGAAGCCGACCGCGATGCGGCAGTCGCCTCGCCCATGCCTGATCCTGAAACCGACAAGACGCATCAGGGCGTCTACTGCGATCCGTCATGCCACGAGGTCAAGCCAAAGTACGGGGCTGTGGCGGCGAAGCTGCGTGAGTCGGGGGCAGCCGGATCGAAATCCGCCGAAGCCGCGGTGCATTTGAAGTAAGCCCGATTACTGTTGTCTGCCTCGCTTGCCTTGCGCCCAGTCCTCCCAAATCCCGAATCCTTTCATCTGCTCGTCCAGATGAGTCTCGGCGAAGCTAGCCTCGATCTGAGCCCGCGTCCAGCGCGGTCCGATGCGTTGGGGAGCATTCGCCAGAGCGACAATCAATTCGGCGGCCATGGCTTCGTTTTTCTTCAGCTGCGCGAAATCTACTTTGTCGAAGGTGTCAGAAGTCGCGTGATAATTGACCAGATAATTCGCCTCCGATTGATTCGCCACCAGAGTAGGCACGCCTTCCATCATGAAGTCGTAATGATCGGTGCCGGTCATCGCGTCGTTGGTGAGGGCTGCGGCATTCCATTGCGCAAACGGTGCCAGCATGGGTTGCACGGCAGCATCCACATCCTTGCGGCCGCCGGTAGAAAACCCGGTCACTGGCCCACTGCCTTCGTCCAGCACCAGCGCTGCAATGATGCTATCCAGTTCGTTCTGATGCGCTCGCACATACGCCCACGATCCCAGCAGTCCCTCTTCTTCACCAGAGAACAGCACGAAACGAATCGTACGCCGAGGACGAACTCCCGCGGCCTTGATGGAGCGCAACGAGTCAATGACCAGCGCGGCGTTGCAGCCGTTGTCCAGAGCACCGGTACCCAGTTCCCACGAATCCAGATGCGCGCCCAGGATGACAATCTCCTTGGGAAGCTCTGTGCCCTTCAACTCCGCCACGACATTCCTGGTCGTAAACTCCGGCCCAATGCGATTGGGCATCGCCAGCGACATCTGCACCTTCGCCCCATGGGCCAGCAGGCGGGAGATCCGTTCGGCATCCTCGCGCGCCAGCAACACCTGGGGGATTACGTCGATCTTGCCGCTGCCAACATTGGTGTGGCGATAGAGAATGTCGTGCTCGCGGCTGGCTTCATAAGCGATGGCGACCGCTTTGCCTTTCAGCGCGCGACTGATAATGCCGGGGGCCCGGAAGTACTCATTGAAGAGATCATCCCAGGTCTTCAGCACGTCGGAGTGGGCCAGAACGATGGCGCCCGAAATATCGCCCGCTTTGGCGAACTCCTCAGCCGATCCCATGCCCACGTCCACCACGCGGGCGGTGGTTTGTGGCAGCGCCGGGGCCCAGGCCAGCGAATGCGCCAACACATGAAAATGGACCGGCGCGACTACGTCAACCTCGGTTGCGCCTTCAGCCCACGATTGCGCGATGGTGAACTCTTCGACGTGGACGCTGTCGGCGCCGGCGGACTTAAAGCCCGCGACAGCCCACTGCGCCGCCTGATCGAAGGCTGGAGTGCCGGGAATGCGTCCTCCGATCTCATCTGTCAGGACGCGCAGATTGCCTTGCAGCGGCGACGACGGCTTGAGTGCCTCCTGCATTACGGGAGTGGTGGACTGAGCACAAACAGTGGAGACGCCAAGAACGAGCAACAGGACGTGCCGGGAGAAACGATGGTGGTGCATAGATGCGGCATTATACGAGATCAACTGCCGAGCACGGGTGAGCTGACCGGTTGGCCACCGTCGACGCGCTGGACGAAGGCGATGGCCTGGCGCTCGGCCCAGCGGCCGTCATAACCGTTCCTGGCTTCGGCGAGGAAGGCGCAATGTCCGCCGTGCGCGGTTTCGACATAAGTAATATGCCGATTGGAGAGCAGCTTTTCGCGGGTTTCGGGCAGCACCCGAATGAAGGGATCGTCTTGCGCGTGCAGGATCAGCGTAGGAACGGCAATACGATCGACAACTCGCGCGGCGGCGGCACGGGTATAGTAATCCTGCGCGTCGCGAAAGCCGCAGTAGCGCGCGGTAATCTGGTCGTCGAAGTCGCGCAGGCTGCGCATGCCGCGCAGGTAGCGTACGTCGTAGCGCTCGGGATAGAGGGCCGCTTTGCGCAGCATGCGGCGGCGTAATCCCAGAAGAAACTTCCACTCGTACAAGCGATTGGCCCGGTCGTGCAACGCGTCAGCCGAAGGTGCCAGATCCATCGCCGGGGACACTCCGACGCCGGCTGTCACCTGCGGTGGCGCCTGTGCGCCCCATTCGCCCAGCAACTTGAGGACTAGGTTCCCGCCCATGGAGTATCCCACTAGGGCCAGCTTCTGCAGCCCATCGTCGGCAATGAGCGTCTCTGCAATCGTGCCGACGTCGGAGGACATGCTGGAGTTATAGAGCGTTGGCCCCAGTTGCTCAGTGCCGCCGCAGTTGCGCATGTTCATGCGAACGACATTCATCCCCGCCACCCAGGCTTTGCTGCCCAGGCCAATCACGTATTGCGATTCGCTGGAACCCTCCAGGCCGTGTACGATGACCAGCGTCATCGCGCAGGTACGGTCCACTTGCCAATGACAATGACAGAGCACTTGCACCTCAGGCTCGACGCGAAACAAGCGGTCTTCTGCGGGAGGCAGGCGGTTTTGCCGCGGCAGAAAGTTGCCCACGATGGTTTGCGCATGTCCCCCGACAAACGGCCGGCGCGGATGAAAAGGCTCGCCGAAGAAATCGTGGGCATGGGTGCTCTCCGCGGCGCGAGCATCGGGCGTCGCGGCGGCCCTGCGGCGTCGTGAAGATTGCCCGCGCGGCGGGATGGAATTATGGCCCAGCATCTATAATGGTTGTATCACCTATCGGTGTTAGATTCGCGGGCGATGGATCGACACTTGTGCTTGCGAAGCGATTTTCCCGAAGTCGGAGCAATTCATGCCAATTTTTGAATACCGTTGCGAAGCCTGTGGACACAAGTTCGAGGCGATCCTGTTTGGCGCGCAGACGCCGGAATGTCCCCAATGCCACACCGACAAACTGGAGAAGCAGCTGTCGACATTCGCCGTCAGTAAGAGCAGCGCAACTTCGCCGGCCGCAGGCTGCGGGCAGAGCAACTGTTGCAGGATGAACGGCGGCGGTTGCGACGTAAACTAAGGCGCTCGGGCGCGGCCAGCTCTGGCGTTTGAGCGCGCCTAGCTTGTTCGCGGCGGCAAATTTGGGCGTTGCTGAATGCTATAATTTTGTCTCAGTCACGGTGGGTGTAGTTCAGTGGTAGAACTCCGGACTGTGGCTCCGGCTGTCGTGGGTTCGAATCCCACCACCCACCCCAATTTTTCAGTCAGTTGGCTGGGTGTGCGCTCCATTTAGGACGAATCCGACGATTTCCCTCTGCGCTTCGGCCATCTCGGCGGTTGCCGCATCCTCATAAGTATTCATCGTGGTGAGGATGTCAGCGTGCCGCATCAAGCGTTGCTGGACGCCGACCGGAGTTCCTACAGTATCCAACCTTGCGATCGTCCGCTGGGCTGATCCCGGCTATTTGGCGTCGCTAAGCATCCCGTTCCTCCGCGGGCGCACTTTCGGTTCCGATCAGCGTCTCTATGGCGCCAACGAAGCCATCATCAGCGCTGAGTTCGCGGCAGTATTTTCCAACTGAGGACCCGATCGGCAAGCACCTGATCGATTTCGGCCGGCGGAGTTACGAAATCGTCGGCGTCGTGGGCGACACCCGATACGAGCTGGCGAGGCCACCGGAGCCGACGATGTATTTCCCGATCGACGCCGGGACATCTAGCGGCGCCGCCCTCGTCGTCCGCGCCGCAGGCGATCCCGAGAGCTTCGCACTTCCCATTCAGAAGGTCATCCAGCAGATGAATCGCGAACTCGTCGTCTCGGACGTGCTCACGATGAATCAAATCATCAACAAATCATCGCTCGACGCAAATTTCGAAGCGACGTTGCTGGCGGCCTTCGCGGGCATATCGCTGTTGCTGGCTGCCGTGGGTCTGTTCGGGGCCAAGTTGCCGAAACACGCCCGTCCCGGCGACAAGGACGGAACGCCGACAACCCGTCAAAGTGGATTGCTTCCGCATTGCCGACCATCCGTCAAAAATGTTCTTATCACCAAGCTTTTAGCTCAGAAGGTGCGCCGCGGGCTCGGTGCGAGATCGTCACGGACTCAGGATTAGTGATCCTCAAGCTTCTGAAAATACTGATAAATGCACTCTGACCACTCGCTATTAGTGCTTCCCCCAGCTGTGATCGATTTTCGGCGGATGCTCCAGGGTTTGCATTACGACACAATACTGTTCCGTTTTCTCCTGCAATGCGCTTAACTGCTCCTTGGTTGCCTGCGGTGCGCGGACATCGAAGATGACTCTGATACTCTCAAATCCGACAGCCGCCTCTTTGGAAATTCCCAACGTGCCTTGCAGATCCAGGTCACCTTCGACCGTAACATCAATGCCCTCCGTAGGTATGCCCATCGCAGCGGCGACCATTTGGCAGGTGATCTGTGCGCATGCGGCTATTGCACCCAGCAGTAAATCTCCGGAGCAGGCACCGGTACCCGCTCCCCCGACGCCTTGGTGGGCTTGTGCCTTGTAGATCTCCCGGCCCAAGTCCACCGAGCACGTGATCGGTGCGTCGGTCTGGCTGCCGCGCGCCTTCAGGGTAATTCGCGAACTCGACGGATTTTGGCGATACTGCTCCTTCAGCGGGCGCTGCAGCGTTCGAATATCCATGAATTCCCCCAGGATTTTGAGTATTATAAGCGCACCCAGGGGTGGTGCCGGCGTCGCGGCATCGATTTAAGGATCAATTCCACGCGATCACGTAGCGCGAAGCAGTCAGCTTGCCTGTTCAACCGCTGCGCCAATGAGGTTCATTGAGCCCGCCGCTCACGCCAGATTCAGTTCCGTCCACCTTGTCGCCGGGCATGCGCTTCGGCGCATACGAAATCCTCGAGCAACTCGGCGCCGGCGGCATGGGCGAGGTTTATCGCGCCCGGGACACGCGCCTGGGCCGTGAAGTCGCCATCAAGACAGTTTCGCTGCACACATCATTCGCAAGCCGAAGCCCTGACCCGCTTTGAGATGGAAGCCCGTTCCGCGTCCGCGCTCAATCACCCGAACATCGTCACGATTTATGAGCTCGGTTGCGTGGACAACACGCACTTCATCGCCATGGAACTGGTTCGTGGCGAGACGGTGCGAGAGTTGCTCGCGTCCGGTCCGATTCCATTCCGCAAGGCAATCGCCATCGCGGCACAGGTTGCCGACGCTCTCGCGCGGGCGCACGAAATCGGTGTCGTTCATCGCGATTTGAAGCCCGACAACCTCATGGTTTCCGTCGACGGCGCCGCCAAGGTCCTGGATTTCGGCTTGGCGAAACTGCTTGCGGTCGACCACCCGCCGATGCAGATGCTTCCACCTCCATCAGCAAGGACGGGGCCGTGATGGGCACGCTTGGCTACATGTCACCGGAGCAGGCGAACGGCGCGAAACTCGATTTTCGTTCCGACCAGTTTTCGTTCGGGTCGGTGCTCTACGAGATGGTCACCGGAGTTCCTGCGTTTCAGAAGAAGACGCCTGCGGAAACCGCGGCTGCCATCCTTCGCGACGAGCCGGAGCGAATTGCTTCCAGAATGCTTCAGGCGCCCGCTCCGTTCATTTGGATTGTGGAGCGCTGTCTGGCCAAGGACCCGCAGCAACGGTACGCATCCACGCGGGATTTGGCCCGCGACCTGGCGGCGGTGCGCGACCGGCTGGCCGATGCGCCCGTCCCGCCATTCGGAGCCTCGCCCCAGCAACCTTCCGGTGCCGCGTACCGCTTTCATCGGACGCGAGACCGAGGCGGCTGCGCTCCGCCAGCTGCTGGGCCGGGATGATGTGCGGCTTGTGACCCTCACCGGTCCCGGCGGCATCGGCAAGACGCGGCTTGCTTTGCAGGTGGCAGGCGAAATCGGGCACCAATTTCCATCCGGCGTTTGCTTCGTTTCGCTGTCGGTGATTGGGGAGCCCGGCTTGATCGCTTCCGCCATCGCGCAATCGGTGGGAGTGCGCGAGACCGGCAATCAGTCGGCGCAGGAAAGCCTGAAAGACTACCTTGGCGGGCTGGACCAGCCGATGCTTCTCCTGCTCGACAATTTTGAGCACCTCGTCTCCGCTGCGCCGCTCATATCGGATCTGCTCTCGGCGGGACCCAAGCTCAAGATCGTAGTCACCAGCCAGTCGCCGCTGCACGTTTATGGCGAACATGAATTTCCGGTGCCGCCGCTGGCGCTTCCCGATCCGAAGTCCTTGCTGCCTCTGGAGGTGCTCTCGCGTCTTCCCGCGATTGCGCTTTTTGTGGAACGCGCGCGGGCTGTGAAGCACGACTTCGCCTTGACCAATGAAAACGCGCCCGCTGTCGCTGCCGTCTGTGCTCGCCTCGACGGTCTGCCCCTCGCTATCGAACTGGCGGCGGCGCGCATCAAGCTGCTCTCGCCGTCCGCCATGCTGGCGCGCCTGGAAAGCTGCCTCAACCTGCTGACCGGAGGCGCCCGCGACCTGCCAACCCGTCAGCAGACTCTTCGCGGCACCGTCGACTGGAGTTACGGACTCCTCAACCCTGCCGAGCAAACTCTCTTCCGCAGGCTTTCGGTGTTCCTCGGCGGTTGCACGCTGGAAGCGGTGGAGGCCGTCTGCGATACCGCTGGCGACTTGGGTCTCGACGTGCTCGACGGCATGGCTTCCATGGTGGACAAGAGCCTGGCGCAGCAGGTGGAAGAGGCAGCGGGCGAAACGCGCTTCGTCATGCTTTCCACCATCCGGGAGTACGCGCTCGAACGTCTGGCCGCCAGCGACGATGTAGCTGCCACTCGCCGGTCGCATGCCGCGTATTACCTGGTGCTGGCCGAAGAGGGCGCTTTGGAAGCGGCGGCTCATCCCGAATGGCTCGATCGTTTCGAGGTGGAGCACGATAACTTCCGCGCCGCGCTCGAATACCTCATCAAAACCGGCGACGCCGACTGGGGCCTCCGCCTGGGCACAGCGCTGTTTCACTTTTGGGAGACGCGCGAATATCTTACCGAGGGCCGCGACCGCATCGCCAGGCTGCTCGCGCTGGAAGGAGCTGCTGCGCGTCCGAAACTTCGCTCGCGCCTGCTGTTCTGTGCCGCAGTCCTGGCAGGCGAGCAGGGCGATTACACCTCTGCGCACCAATTGTTCGAAGAGAGTCTTGAGACCTGTCTGGAGTTAAACGATAACCGCGGGGTTGCAGTTGCGCTTAACGCTTTGGCCGTAAATGCTCGCGATCGTGGCGAACTCCCCACGGCATCCCTCCTGTTTGAAAGATGTGTCGCGATTTGGAGAGACGAGGGAGATCCAGCAGACGTTGCTCGTGCTCTCAGCAATCTGGCGAACGTGACCAAGCTGCAAGGCGAACCAGCCCGCGCCTCTGTCGCTCTACGATGAATGCCTGATGATCTTCCGCCAGGTGGGTGACGTGGCCGGTATCGCCTGGACGTTGAACTACCAGGGAGACGTTGCCCGGGAAAGCAACGATCTGACGGCTGCTCGTTCCTTTTACGAGCAGAGTCTGGCAGCGTTTAGCCTTTCGCGGGATGGCTGGGGAATCGCCAGCGCTCTGTCCGACTTAGCCGGTCTTAGTTGGGACCAGGGTGACAGTGACGAGGCCCGCCGGCTGTACGGTGAAAGCATCCAGATGTTTCAGAATCTGGGTCATAAGCGCGGCATCGCAAGGGTGCTGGAGTGTCTTTCCGCGAACGCCGCCGCGCAATCCAACGCGGTGCAGTCGCTGCACTTCGCAGGAGCCGCGGCCGCACTGCGCGAGCGATTGGGTACGCCGCTCACCCCCGCTGAACAACATAAATTGGAGAAGGTCCTGGAATTCGCCCGTCGAACCCTCGGCAATGCTGCCGGTCTGACGGCGTGGATGGAAGGCTGGGCTTTGCCCGTGGAACAGGCCATCCAGGAAGCGCTGAACTCCGGCGCAAGGCCCACTCTGCGAACCGGAAGCGACGGATAATTCAACCTGCGGTGGTGGGATCCATCATTCGCCGCACCGCCGAGATCCGATTGGCCGGAAAACCCCCGCGGCGTGCATGTTCGCGAACCGTTTCCTCATCCGGCGCCAGGTAGACGCAATAAACTTTATCGCCGGTGACGTAGCTGTGCAGCCACTTAATCTCCGGCCCCATCCCCTTCAGGACGTCCACCGATTTTCGGGCGACTTCCTGGAGTTCGGCATCCGACAGCTTCCCTGCGCCCGGGATTTCCCGTTCGATCACATATTCGGGCATGGCCACCTCAGCGAACGGCCCATGGTAGCAGATTCCTGGCGTGATTCGGAAGCGTGCGGGAACTCGTGTGGAACCTCGCCCACCCGGTTGCAAACAGTCGAAAGACGACCAGCCGTTCAACTGCGCGCAGTTCGTGAGCAGTTGACGGACACCTCGGAAGTTGAGCAGGCCCGTTCAAGTTGACGGGAAACGCCCAACGCATCGTCGTGGAGGTCCCTGTCACAAGGACGGGTCGGCGACAATTCGCTCAAGTAGATTTCCGCCGCGAAATGCGCTCAATAGCATTCCTAGACCCTGGCGCGTTTACCGATACCAATCCGAGATCTGTTTACTAAAATATAACGTCAGAGTGGATCGATTGTTCGCCACCAAGAGCTCACGGGCAATTACCCCGTCGGCCACGTCCACCAGGAGCCAACGTCAGTCATTACTTCGTGTTGGTTTCGACCCGACCCCTTTTGGCGGATGTCACTAGGCCATCGATCTCCTCCAGCCACTAGCATGCTGCAGCGGTTGCATCAGCACAGTACCCAATTCTCATCATGTTCTCATCATCCTCTCATCTCGGAACGTTTCAGGAGTCCTAGACTCACCTGTGTCTGCCACAGATGCAGAGATAAACACATTGGAGAAACGAATGTCAGAGAAGAGTGCTACCACTTACACCGTCTTGCACCTGCGCTTCAAGTTGCGGGTACCGCCAGATGTCTTGCTTGCCAAGAGCCGAGAAGCCGCTACCATCATCGCCTCGGTAGACGGTCTGATCTGGAAGATATGGGTCTTCCAGGAGAAGGAATTTGAGATAGGAGGCATCTATCTGTTTGCCAACCGTGAAACTGCCGAGGCTTACCTGAACCACCCGGTCATCCAGGCCGTGCGCAGCAATCCCGCTGTCGTATCCACCCAGTCCCAGCTATGGGATGTGGAGAGTTCCCTCTCGGCTCTCACGCGGGCTCCTTTGCAGGGATTCTTTGCGCAATATTCAGAACCATACGCCTTGGCGACAGGAGGTCAGTAATGCATAGTCCAGGTACACAGCCCATGAGAGAAGACATGCAGCAGAGAATCGAGCAGTTCGCCGGTCAGGTGGTAACCGATCTCGCAGCCGCGATGGCTGGTGTGATGACCAATCTTGGGCACAAGCTCGGCCTTTATCGGGCCATGGCAGAGAGTGGTCCCATCAATTCGTATGAACTCGCGGGCCGCACCGCCACCAATGAGCGCTCTGTGCGAGAGTGGCTCAACGGCCAGGTCGCCGGCGGATATGTACTGTTCGACGCTAATACCAACCAGTACTCACTGCCGCCCGAACACGCGTTTGTATTGGCGAATCCGGATAGTCCCGCATTTCTTCCGCCGGCTTTCGACGTAGCATCCTCGTTGTGGCATGGCGAAGACAAAATCCTTGCCGCTTTCCGCTCCGGCAATGGAGTGGGCTGGCACGAACACGATTGCCGGTTGTTCACCGGAACGGAGGCCTTCTTTCGCAACGGATACCGGGCGCACCTGGCTCAAACCTGGATTCCATCTCTCAGCGGCGTCCAGGAGCGGTTAGCCAACGGCGGGCGCGTAGCCGACCTCGGCTGCGGGCACGGCGCCTCGGTCATTCTGATGGCGCAGGCATTTCCGAAGTCAACGTTCGTCGGAATTGACTACCACGAGTCTTCAATTCTCGTCGCGCGGGAACGAGCGAAGCAGGCCGGAGTCGGCGATCAGATTCGGTTTGAGGTGGCAACCCCGCGGGTGCTTGCGAGCAGTAAGGAGAAATTCGACTTGGTCTGCTTCATGGATTCACTTCACGACATGGGTGATCCGCTGGAAGCTGTCTGGGCTTCCCGGCAGGCAATGGCTCCCGATGGCGCACTCATGCTGGTGGAACCGTTCGCAAAGGACCGCTCTGAGGAAAATGTCGGGCCGGTAGCAAGGATGTACTACTCGGCTTCCGCTGGTCTCTGCACCCAGAACGCGCTATCGCAAGGAGGACGCTATTCACTGGGCGCACAGGCCGGCGCTACCCAGTTGCTCGCAATCCTCAAGGATGCGGGCTTCCGGAGCGCGAGAGTGGCCATGGAAACTCCGTTCAACCTCATTCTTGAGGCTCGTCCCTGAACAAACATTCAACCCCGTGCGGGGAGCGCAAACTCAGGTTGTTGGCCTGAATCGGTAGCCAACTCCCCGCACCGTTTCCAGCGCGTTCCGGTGCACTCCCAGCTTCTGTCGCACCGAGCGCACCACCGTCTCAACCACGTTGCTGGTTGAAGCTTCCTTTCCATATCCCCACACCGCCTCCACCAGTTCATAACGAGCCACCGCCCTGTTCGGCCTAGCCACGAGAAATGCCAGGACTCCGAACTCAAGCGGGGTCAGGCCAATTCGGCTTCCGTTCACCACCAACTCACGCGCTTGCTCATCCAGCAAGGTAGACGTACTCGCAGCCTCGCCTGTCGCCGTGCCGACTTCCTGGGCAAGCAGGTTGCCAAGCCAGCCATCTACGGAATCCACTCCCATGTCGAGACGAAATGTGTGTGCCATAATCCTGTCGAGAACCGGGCGGCCTTCGTCCGCCAGCCGGAATCCCAATTGCTCGAACGAGCGGCGATATAGCTCCGCGTCACAGTAGCAGGTATAAACCCAGCGCAGCCGCGGACGCAGTTCCAGATAGGTGCGTTTGATGTCGAGCCAGCAGGCCGCCTGGCCAGATGACGGCCCTTCACCCGTGTCGCGATCCAGGGTGCGCCGCAGCCAGAGAGTGGCGGCCCTGTCTTCTGAACGCGGTAGATCCCTGGCCCAGCCCGCCGCAAGCGGATCTCTCGCAATCACATTTTTGTGAACCTTCGATGCCACAATTGCCAGGTAGAAACCTTGCACTCCGTCATCTTCATCCCGCACGACAAAAAACGAGTCTGGATGGTAGCGCCACCACTGCTCCAGCGCTTGACGCGACTGTGGTCCATCGAAGCTGCGAACAATCGCCAAAATGGATGTGCCGTCGTCGGCGTGGGCTGGTTCAACGGAAACGGAGCTCTCGATCGTGGGGAAAAAACCTTCGCGCAGGTTCTCGTTTTCAAGCAGGTAGAGTACGTCCGCCGTGCAACGCCATTGGTCGGACCGCGGTGCCTGTCTGTATTGGTCACGCACGACCTGCGAAGCTGCGCGCCGGTACGCCTGGTATCGCACCGGATCACGGGACTTGAGAGCAGCCGTCACCGGCCCGCGAACGGCCTCATGCACCAGCAGTCCGTGAGGACCTGCGCTGACAAATGGCAGCGCACGCAGCCGATCCAGTGCCTCATCGGCCGGGATATGCGGCAGCATGGCCGCCAGCAGCGGCGCGGTAGCTGTTCGGACCAGGCAGGCAGCCTGCAGCGACCTGTTTGGTTTCCGAATCGGCGTCCTCCAGAAAGAGCGCCGCCATATGCTCCAGTACCTGATGGCGAGTCGCCGCGCTCCCACGCACCTGCCCGCCGGCAAGGTAAAGTGCCAATCCCAGGGAAAGTGCCATCGGATGCCCGCGCGCAACCCGATTCAACTCCCGAGCGCTGCCCTCCGGCACCCCCTCCGCGGTCAGATACTCTAGAGCCACTTCCGGAGAAAATGTTTCCAGGAGCATAGAATCAAATAGGCCTCTCCACGCCGGGGCAATACGCCACGCTGGCCGGGGTGGCTCGCGACTGGACAGGATTGTGCGCACACTGTCGCCGAGCGCGGGCAGAAAAATCTGCCTTAGCCAAGAGTCAAGCAGACGGAAAGATTCGTAACTGTCGAGCACCAGGAGAGTTCGCTTGGCCCCGTCCGACAGACGGGTCGCCACGACGGCGGAATCTTCGGACTCCGAGGCACCGATTTCCCTGCAGATCGCTCGACACAAGGCCGCCGGCGAAGGCTCGCACCAGCGGGCGTCTATCCGCACAACCAAAACGCCCTTTCCCCCGATACTTGCCGCCAGCGCATTCAGCAGGTGAGTTTTTCCTATGCCCGGGATGCCCTGAATATGCATCACCAGAGGTTCATCTCCTAAGGCAAAAACCTCCAAGCGCTCGAGCTCTGCGCGGCGGCCAGCTAGTGCTTCAACCGCACGCCGTTCCAATCTGTCTCCTAGGGGCATCGCCACAGTTTACGCTGCCTGTCTCTTAGGAAACCAGAACCTTGCTGACCACCTGTGATCGATCACAGCACGAAAGCTCAACGCGACACTTTGGTTCAAGCTGCCGATGTGAGGCGCTGAAGACACCTGCTGGGAGAAGCAAAATCAGCGGGAACTCTAGAACGAACTTGGGAGCGAATTGTCAGTGCCTTGATTGGCGGCAGCGTGGAAACATTTCCGGGCTTCGGCCTCGTTGCCCAGCGCCCGATACGCGTAACCCATGTTGCTGAAGGCTCGGGCCTTCAGGCTGGGGTCCTGAGTCGCGCGAATCACCCTCTTGTAGGCTTCTATGGCCTCCGGCAGGTTGTTTTGCGTCTGCGCGTAGCGGGCGATATACATATTGCCGAGGGGATCAAGTGGGTCGATTGCCGTTGCCGCCCGGAAGTGCTCCATGGCTCTGACAATCTCTCCCCGTTGCAGCAGGGCTGCGCCGAGATCGACCTCCGCGATATAGTTGCCGCGCGTGACTTCAAGTGTGTGCGTCCAGAGAGTCACGCTGTCACGCCAGTACTCGAGCTGCCGATGCGCCACCACCGCCAGCGCCAGCAAAATGGTGATGCTGGCGGTGGCTCGCCAGGTCAGAGAGATATGTCGGCGGTCAGCCCACTCTGCGGCGCCCCAACCGAACATAATGAATAGTCCGATGAGTGGCATATAGGCATAACGGTCAGCCATGGCTTGGGTGCCCACTTGCACGATTCCAATCATCGGCAGCAGCGTGATGAGGAACCAGAACCATCCCACAAGTGGATATCCCCGGTGCCGGTCTTCGATAACCAGCCAAGTGACGACGGCGAGAAACAGAAATGCTGCGAGCACAGTCCAGGTTCGCAGCGGGACCAGGGGATGGGGATAAAACAGCGCTAGGTGCGACGGCCAGAAGGCGAACTTCACGTACCTTGCGTAGGAATCGGTGGCATTGGCAATCCGCAGAGAAAGTGGAAGCCATCGCACCGCACCGGCGCTATGCGCCAGCAGCGTGATGACTGCGCTGGCAGCGGAGATCGCGAACAGCGGGATTTTCTCCCACAGGAGCCAAGAAAAGCTGCTATCCCTGGACAGGGCGCAGGGGGCACTTCTGTCCGCCGCGGCAAACATTCGCCCCAGAGGCCAATAATCCCACAACAGTAAAACAAAGGGCAGCGTGATCACCTGGGGCTTGGCCATCAGACCGAGACCAAAAAGCACCCCGACCATGAGATAGCGGCTGATGCGCGGCTCTCGTGCATACCAACGATATGCGCCCAGAGCAAGCAGAAAGAAAAGCATGCTCAGCAAGTTCTTGCGTTCCGCAATCCATGCGACGGATTGCACGTTGATTGGATGCACTGCAAACAGAGCAGCTACCATCGCGCTACGGCCGGCAAATCTGGTTGCCCGCAGCAACACCCAAAAGAGCAACACGACATTGCACACATGCAGCAGCAGGTTGATCAGGTGCGGGCCGGTAGGATCCAAGCCGAAGAGCTGGAAGTCGAGGGCATGCGACAGCCAGGTGAGAGGATGCCAGTTTGAGGCGGCGTTGGTGGTAAACGCCCATTGCACCGTGTCCCACTCGAGACCGGATTGAACATGCACGTTTTCGGTTACGTAAAGGTCGTCATCGTAGTTGATGAACGGGAGACGCCTAATCGGGTAGTAGAGCGCCACCGTGACGACAACGAGCAGAAGAGCGAACACGATCGACTGGCGTTTAGACTGCATTTAATTTTATGAATTCGCAGACACTGATCATCCTCTGCGACACGGAGTGGGTCAATCCACGCCGCGAACTGCGGAAACCGCGGCCCGATCTTTGCTTATCGAGGTGCTTTGAGCAGAGCATCGCGATCGAGAATCACTCCGTCCACAATCACAGAGTAGATCTTGCCCGAATTTGTGATGTCTACTGTTGGGTCGGCTGGCATGGCGGCTGCTCCCGACATTCGATCCCGCACAGCGAAAGCGGCTGCTCCCGACGTTTTGATCCCGCACGGCGAAAAAGGAACAATCCATATCTCCCCGTCAATCTCGTGCAATTCCCATGCAACTCGGATCAGATTTCTCCCAGTAATCTTATGCGATCTAGCAACCTACAGGCAGATTATCCCCGAGTGACGGACAACTCGGAAGTAATCCACCTGGACGAGAAATGCCCAAACCATTGAACTGGCTTCCCGCCACTCATGCCGTGGGTCGGGAACGATAGACGCCCTTGTCGTCACGGATCCGGTGGTCCCCGGATCGTCGGAGACTCCGAAATCTGCTTTAGGTGGTGGATCTTGGGGTCCGAAACCCAACGGTCGGGCCCCCGTCGCCCGCGCGCTCTTCCGTTGGTTGGCCCCTCCATACGTGTTTTGAAGGCACAAAACCTAGAGCGCCAGGCGGAACAAGCCGCGCTCTATCTGCGCTCTGTTTGTTGGATTACCAGTGCTTTTCATGGTCTTAGGTGTCATCCGCTGACCTGCATGTTGTTGAATTTACGTTTAAGCGTGGGTTCGAATCCCACCACCCACCCCAAGACCTCCTTGATTCCAATACTGAGCTGGCGTCCACCAAGTCGTGCTCGCACGCCGAAAGATGTAGCTCGACACCTGAGAAGTTGTTGGCCGGTCGCGTGTTGTTCGTAAGAAAATCGGGACGATTGTCTTGGGTATGTCCGAAACCGGAACCCTTGCTCCAGCACTTATGCCTGGAGGAACAAAATTCATCGCAATGTAACGAAATACTTCCGGAGCAGTCTCCGGGTCGACCAACGTGATCCGGTAAGGTTGTGATTCAATGGCGAATTAACAGCAGTGGCTGCAGAGTTTTTTTTCCCCTCCCCATCATCAAGCGCAAAACAGCCTGAAACTTCCTTCCAACTCATCGCTCTCATCATGACGCGTGGCCGAATTGGGGACGGGATGGTTCTGTCCTCCCTCCGGTTCGCACGCGAGACAAATCGTACAGGAGTTGGAAAATGCGCAAGGCAAGTTACATTCTCTGGATGGTCGCGCTGACCATCATTCTGGTCTCACCAACCCGTGGCAGAGCGGAGGAGAATTCCAGAGCCCGTGGGGCCGTCTTTGTTATGACCAACGCAGTCGACCGGAACGAAGTCATCTCGTTCAGGCGGGCAGCGGATGGCTCCTTGCAGGAAAGCGGGAGATTTGCAACCGGGGGGCGGGGCAGCGGGGGCAACAACGATCCGTTGGAATCGCAAGGCTCCTTAACTCTCAGTCAAGACCATACCCTGTTATTCGCGGTGAACGCCGGTAGCGGGGACATCTCGGTATTTCGGGTGAACGGCCCGGAGTTGTCGCTGGCGGACAAAGAACTCTCAGGTGGAAGCGAACCGAACGCGGTGGCGCAAAATGGGAACCTGGTCTATGTTCTCAACACCGGCGGTAGCAGCAACGTGGTCGGGTTCCGGATCAATCGACAAGGAAGACTGCAACCGATTCCCAATTCTCTCGCGTTTCTCAGCACCAACACCTCCGGCGCGGCGTCGATAGCCTTCAGTCCCAACGGACAGTTTCTGCTGGTCACTGAGCGAGAAACCAACAACATTGACGTTTTCACGGTGCAGAGCAACGGAACGTTGTCGCCTATTGTTATCAATCCGAGTGTAGGTCCCGGTGCTTTCGCGGTCACCTTTGCTCCGAACGGAGCTGCTCTGGTCGTGGAGACCGGCCCGGCTGGAGGCCACAACGCCTCGGCCATCTCGTCGTACGCAGTTTCTTCCAACGGAACCCTTTCGCCGATTAGCGCCAGCGTCCCGACTTTGGGAGCGGCAACCTGCTGGAACGCCGTTACTCCGAATGGCGAGTGGGTCTACACCTCGAATGCTGGCACGTCCACGTTTTCCGGGTTCACGATCGGCTCCCAGGGCACATTGACGGCGCTGCCGGGTACCGTGGTAGGAACGAATCCACCCGGAGCCACCAATCTGGACATCGCCATTAGCGCTGATGGCAATTTCCTTTACAGCCTCGACGGCGAGATCGGCATGATCAGCATCTTCGGTATTCAGTCCGATGGCACCCTGACTAACCTGGGGACTGTCGGCGGCCTCCCACCAAACGCCGGATTCAATGGAATTGCGGCACTCTAATCTCAAGGGCGAGTTGCGGCGAGCCCACGCCGCAACTCACTCCTGAAAGGACAAAGCGTTCTGGTGAGGTTATCTGACGGCGCAGCGGCCTAGAAAATCCTTGGAGAGATTGAGGCGTTGGCGATTCAGGATTTCACTTCACCCAGCCGCACTTCCGCCAAATCCAGCCAACGATCTCCTGTTCCCTTGACGAAGGTTATCGATTCGATGCGCGCGTCGCGCGAGCCGGTGTAATCTCGCCAGCGTTGGCGCGCGATGCCAAGCACTTTCCGGGCTTCCTCCGCCTCATCCATCTTCGCGATAGTAAGGTGCGGCATGTACGGATAAGGCTCCTCGAAAGCCAACACCTCACGATTGAGCTTGTCATGTAGCTCGCGCATGCGATAAGCGCCTCGCGCCACGCGCAGGAAAACTGTGGGAGTCAAGGGAATGAAGGTTTCCACGTCGCCCAAGGTTACATCGAAAGGGCTGGCCGCTTGCGAGATCTGGGTCAGCAGATCAATCGCTTGCTGCTCGGTGCCGTGCAGCGGGCGGGGAGGCAGGATCGTCAGGTGTGCATCCGCGTGAGTGTGCGCGGGATGCAGTTCTCGGCGTAGCTCTTCGACGAAGATCCCAACCGGGCTGCGCACGTAAGCAACCGCGGCGTATACGAGGCCAAGCATGAATTTTCCATTATAGCGGTCGCCCCGCGACAGGGCGGGTCAGCTGAGCGAATCGCCGGGAGCAGGCGGGAAGATTGCTATAATCGAAGCCAGTCGGGGCGTAGCGCAGCCTGGTAGCGCACCTGCCTTGGGCGCAGGGGGTCGCTGGTTCAAATCCAGTCGCCCCGACCAAACGCAACTCAGGCGTTTATGCGAGATTCCTTCCGAGCCGGATTGTAAGGTAGGGGGTCAATCTGCGCAAGCATTTCTCAGCCTCATCATCATGTCGTTCATCATCCGATGTGCGCGAGCAGCACCCGACCGGCACGCTGCTAGTGCATCGAAGCGTGACCACCACCGAGCGCCATTATGCGCGATGGGTCAAGGGACGGCAGGACCGGCTGGACGCGCTGGTTAGTGCGACGTGGGTGGGAAAGGCGTCACGGTTTTGTAACGGCGTAAATGGCCGCTGGCAACTGTAAGGTGAATCCAACCACAAGCAAGCCTAGACCCAATGTCACGAATGAGGGGCGCTCATACTGAATGGCAGGTGTGACGCTTGGCCCCAACCCTCTGGGGCATGGCTCATCACTCAGTACCAAGGGGCCACCGAAACCGGCCACAACCCTTTTTTCATTCAAGCAGATTGCTACTTCATGCCTTCTCGTTTCGACAAGGCGGTAGTTCGTTCGCTGCAATGTCATGGCAAGTAGCAAAAGCACGCCTGCAACGCCGCTGCAGAGAATTCCCGCTAGATTGAGTACGGCAATGAACCTACTCATGCACTCGCATCCTTTATGTCCCCGCTCGCTATTAAGCTAGCTTTTGTGCGATTTGCTCATCCAGAATCTCCCGCACTGTCAGAGGGATTATGACCGTGTGCTCACGCCGGAAGAATGCGTCAATATCGGTGAGTGCCATCCCGACGGCGATGTGAGTTCTATTCTTCGAAGTAGCTTAAATCTAGCTTCGGTACGGCGAGCGGACGAAGGGTGACGCCAATTCCGTGCTCGACCATCAATTCGGCGAGCCTAGCACCGTTAACGAGAACGATTCGCTCGACCGATTTTGCGAACTCTGTTGCCTGCGGAGTGAAGGTCGACGTCGTTATGAACACGCCCTTGGTTGCCTTCTGTCCGGCGAGCGCACCGTAAAATGCTTGCACCTCCGGACGCCCCACCGCGCCCTGCCACCGCTTAGCCTGCACGTACACCTTTTCAAAGCCGAGACGGTCCAGTGAAATCACGCCGTCTATTCCTGCATCGCCAGGCCCGCCGGTCCGAGCCAAATCCGTTTCACTCCCGCCGTACCCCATTTTGTAAAGAACCTCAAGGACAATATCCTCGAAATGCTCCGGCGAGACCCTAGAAAGTGCTTCAACAAGCTCGGCAATGACGCTCCGTCGCAGTTCGGTGAGCGCCTGCTCAAGCCGGTCATCCGGGCTCACTTTAGCTGAATCCGGAGAAGCTGGAACAATAGGGGCGCTTACAGATTCTTGAGCACCGGATGCCACACTAAGTCGAATGTCCGTGTTTTCAGTAGCGAGCTTTTCCACTGTCTCCGGAGATAGGGGTGCAGGATGGCTGTTCGCGAAAGTACGGCCCTGCTCGGTCAATTGCCAATAGCCCCACTTGGGGCTCTGCGAGAATCCAGCGCGTTTGAGCCGGTCATGCGCCCAACCGACGCGGTTCTTGTAGACCCGCTGAGCGCCGCTCGGGAGTACTTCGGAACGGTCGCTATCGCTCAGATGCAATGCGTTCGCGGCGGCGTTATGCGCGTCCGCGGCGGGGACTCCGTCAGGGTGCTCCGCTAGGTACCGCAGTACAGGCTCAATGAATTTGTCATACGTAGGAACAGGCAATTGGTATCTCCGGACCGGGCATGTTTCGCCGTGGGTTTTGGGGCGTCGTTCCCGATTCTACCGTGAGGGCGTAAGCGCAGGTCAGTGGCAGGAGAGATTACAGGGACCAACAAGAAATCAACATGCCGATTCGGGCGTTGCTCTGACGCGCCGTCCCGCCAGACATTTTACGCCTACCCTGACACACCCTCTAGGCCAGACGTCGCTCAGATCGCCCGCCATGCGCGGCGAACACCTCCCCATCGCCACATATCGAGGAGAAAATGGACAACTGTGTACGGCCTAAAAAGTACGGGCATATCATAGAAACCACAAGATAATCCTCACGTGCAAGTCCTCCGGTAGTAGCACGAACCTATACAAATTGTCGCTGTTCCGCGGGAAAACTTATGCCAAGCACTTTCGTTGCCTCTGGACCTCCCTTTAACAGGCGCTATCGAGTTTAGTAAGCGTGTCGACTTCTTCCTGCAGTTTGCCGAGCCGCGCAAGTTCGTCGTGTACGGCACCTGTACCTGCCGCCATGAGCTCTCTGGCATTCGAAAGCGCTTGCTCAGCTGAGGTACTTACCTCGCGAAGAAGCTGGCGTACATCAGACTCCAGACGGGAACGGCTCTCCACTACTCTCCGCTCGACATCCCCCTGAACCCGCGAAGCATTGGCGTCCAACAACCGTTCCAGGAAATTCTCGGCGGCCCTTTGGAACCAAAGCCGGATGCGAAGAGCACCCATCAGGGTGTCTAAGCCGAACAGCAATGGCGAAGCCGGCTGTGCGATGGTGATCATGTCGTGAAAGAAGAAACGAGAGCGGGTTCGGAAGCCTGGTTCCGGGTCCAGCGACTTCGGTAAATGTGAAAAGTCGGCCGACTGCTCCTCCGAAATCCGCTGCAAGAGCCCATTCACGAGATTCACGAAGCGAGCGGTGACCGCGCTATAGAGCTCTTCCGCCTGCACCTCTTCAGCATCAAGCCAGGGCATGACATGTCGCCTGGCGACCGTCTGGGCAAGCATCATCAGTTGGCGGCGCCGACTTGGACCAAAGCTCGTGGTTACCGAACTCGCCTCGTGCTCGAGTTCCTGGGAAGCCAGGGGAAAACTGTGCCTGAAGAATTCCTTGCGCCGTGCCAACAGCGTGTTAGAGAGTCTCATCTGCTCGGCAGAAAACAATGCTCCCAGGTCGCGCAACGACTGTTCGGCCTGGCTTACGGTTTGCCGAAGGTTCGCGATTCGCTGCTCCGAGTTGGCGATGGGCTCTTTAAGGGCGCGGATGCGTTCCTCGATCGAGCGTCGCAGGAAATCGGAAAACCGATGCATGCCGCGTTCCGCAGCCGAATGCATCATGGCCTGTCCCGATTGGCTTGCCAGACGATTCAGGTCTCCAACCAGGATGTCCCAGTCATCGGTACTGGTGGAGCGCTTCAGCTTGTTCAGTGCGCTGACTTCGTAAACGCGTCCAACCGGCCGCTTGAGACGCACCTCAAGCACCCGGATTGCGAACGCGGAGGCTTGTTGGCGCTCCGTGCTGGACACGCGGTCAATCTTGTTGAGCACAATGAGAACCTGATCAACGTTTGCGGCCACTGCCTCAATCAGCGCCAGTTCTTCTCCGGAAATCGGCGGGTCGGCGCCTACCACCAGAATTGCGGCGTCAATCTGCGGGATGAAGTCCTTCGTGGTTTCGGTATTCTCGGCGAAGACCGAGCCAATACCCGGGGTATCGACCAGGCACATGCCGGAAGCTAACAGAGACGATGGCAAGAATACCTCGACACCTTCAACGCGCTTGTTGTTCTCCGGATTTAACTCTTCGGAAACATATTGCGAGAGTTCCTGAGTCTGAATCGTTTTCCACTTGCCACCAATGAGAACCCGGGCAGTTCTCTGGCTTCCGTATCGCAGTACGGTGGGTACGGTAGTCACCGGCACCACGCCGGTAGGCAATATCTCTTCCTCTACCAAAGCGTCGAGCAACGTGGATTTCCCGCGTTTGAACTGGCCGACACAGGCGACGAAGAAACGTCCCTCGCTCAATCTGGCGACCAGTTGGCGCACTTCGGTGCTCGCGGAGCGTTCACCCAACGTCTCGGCAATTTCTGCCAATCGGCCAAGGGCCAGCGCATCGCCCGGCAACGCGTTTGCCGCCGGATTGGGGATCGGCATGTCTTCTATGTTTTGCATTCCCGATTCGCTGAAGGGATTTCCGTCGACGCACTGCTCATTGGCTTACCGTCGCGATCTTATAGTCGATATAAAGCGGAGTAATCTTGATCTGGTTCGCGTGGGAATACCTGGGATCTTTAGCCAGGCGAATCATGTGCAGAATGGCTCCAGGATTGCCGTCGCTGTGCTCCACCACTCGATGGAGAAACTGCGGCAGGTTGTCGGCGGTCAAACCTTCTCGGTCGGCCCATTTTGCCGCGAATAGATGGGCATTCTCGGGGTCGAAGTTACGCAAGGCAAACCTTTCGCTTCGATCAGCAAACAATGGCAAGACGAATCCCACATCCTCCATATGCGCCGAACGCGACACGGCAATCGCCGGAACCGACCAGTTCAGCATCAGCTCACGAATCGCAGTAGCAAGCGACTGCGAAGGCCGCATCAGGTGATCAAGCACGACCAGATATTTGGAATTGACCAGCGCATCCCGCAACAATCCTTTGACGGACAGGGAGCTCTTTGCCTGAAGGGACGCCGAGCCGTTGGGACAGGCCTTGGTAAATACCGGATGTTTCGCAGCCAGGAGCGATTCCGCCAAACTCCGGTAAAGCGCTTGTGGGGTGGGGTTCTGACCGCTATACAGCACGTCGGGAAACTCCGGTAGCACGGCAGATAAGAGCAAGGTCTTGCCCACACCGGCGGGTCCATGCAATAGAAAGGGCCGCCTTTCTCCCACTCGTTGACGCAGTTGTTCGAGTTCCTGGGCGCGGCTGTAAATCTCTGGCAGGGTGATGGCCGGGTGGTTGCGAATTGGCAAATCGGCTTGGGTCTGCGGCTTCGGCATTGCTCCTACGACCGTTTTCCGTTCTGATGCACGTACCGGATCACCTCAACATCCGACACCGCGATCAAGCCTTCCGCCACCATTTCGTCCAGCGCCGGAAGCAGCCGCTGGATATTCTCTGCCGTATCGACGATCTGGATCAGGATGGGAGCGTCCGCTGAAAAATGAAACAGGTTCGACTTGCGGATGATGGTGCTGGCGCCATAACCCGCGATGCCTCGATAAACCGTAGCGCCGGCTATATCTAACTTTCGGCAGCGTTCGACAATGGCCTCATACAGCGGACGGCCTTGCCATTGATCATCCTCCCCAAAGTGGATGCGCAGCATTTTGGCTTTGCCCTCAAGCTTCATTTTTTGGGCTCCTTTACGTCCGGCAAGGGCTGAGCATGGGAATACTTAATGATGTCAACGTCGGAGAGCACGACCAGGCCTTGCTTTACCATCTGGTCGAGAATCGGGAAGAAGGCTCGCAGCTTAGCCTCCGTGTCGATCACTGTGAGCAAGATGGGCGCATCGTGAGAGAGGTTCAGGGCTGAGTCCTGGTGCATTCGCCGGTTAGCTCCATACCCCAGGACTCCCCGGTAAACCGTCACTCCAGCAATATCATTTGCTCGCAAGGCCTGTACCAGCGCTTGATGGAGAGGTTTGCCGTTCCACTTATCAGCCTCGCCAATGAGAATGCGCATCATCTTGGCTTGGGCTTCCAGCTTGGCTGCGGGAATTTCCGCCGGCTGCTTTTTCCCCGTCGGTACCGGTCGGATCACGGTGGTATCGTGAACCTCGATAATCCCATGGCACGCCATCTCGGACAGCTTGGGGAGAACTTCCTCCACCCGATCAGGACTTTCCAGGAACTCAATCTTGATGGGCATCTGATCGGAAAGATCGACCATGCGATCGGTGTGCATTTTGTGATCCGTGCCGAAGCCTGCTACACCTCGGGTGACGGTGGCGTCCGCGATGCCGCGAAAAAACAGGTAGTCGAGGATCGCGGCGTAGCAGGCCGACCCGTGATAGGTTTGACCCTCCATTACGTAGACCGTTACCTTCTTGGCTGGTCCCGTGCTTAGCATCCGTCCTCCTGGCGCCTAAGGCTGCGCTGCCAAAGCCGGAGCCCTTTAGATGGGGGCATCTGGGCGCTCATATAACTACTGCTCGTCCTATCGTGGCGCCGAGCCACACAGCTATGAAACCGACAACCAGACTGAGCACCACGTTCAGCAACCCGGTCAGCAGTTGACCCTCCTGGATAGCCCGGAGCGTCTCATACTCAAACGTCGAGAAAGTGGTGTAGGCGCCGATAAATCCAATGGGAATCAAGTATCGCCAATAGGCGCTTGCCGTGGTCCTTGCCAGCAACGTCATAAACAATCCGACCAGGAAACAGCCACTGACGTTGATGACGAATGTGCCGTAAGGGAAACGGACTCCGCAGCGGCTCCCGATGTAAGCTCCGAGTGCATATCGGGTGATGGCGCCAACGAAACCTCCGATGCCAACGACTATGTATCTCAACTGATTTAGGGTCTCCCTATCTTAGAATGATTCAGGAAGCAAGTGCTTCAGGATTGGCCGCGGGCGCATCCGCGACCGACATCTTAGACAGACTCTGAAGATCAGACCTCACTTGATCCGAATCGATGGCGGAGCGCGTACGCTGCGCAAGTTGTCGTTCCAGCTGAGCTCGATACCGGTTAGCAAAGCTGGCGAACCGCTGCTCCATGTCCGAACTGGCCTCTAATCCCCAAGCGTAAAGCAAACGAGAATAGCTCTCCAGCGCCTGAGCAAGCCCGCTCTCATGGGCTTGCAGTTTACGCCTGGCCAGCCGAATTCGGATCCATCCTCCGAAACTGGCCAACAGCGGCCGTGCTGCAACGTCACTTTGCCGATTCATGTGGAACACCGGCATCTCGGCCATGATCTGCGACTCTTCGCGCCGCAGTACGTCGGTCGATCCTAACGTAGTAGCCGCCTTCAACAATTCTTGTTGTAGCTGCTCCTGAGTTCTTGAAAGTTTGCTCCGTATCTCGCCTGCAATTTCCAGCACGACTGTCGCGGCCGTATTTCGCAGGACCTCGGCGCAGTCCACCTTCGTTTCTGCGCGCCACTGGTCAGCGATTGTGGCCGCAGCCCTGTTCAAGATGAAGGAAGCGAGCACCGGAATCTCGCCGGTCGAACGCGGAAGATCTGATTGCAGCGTCTGCAGAGCACCGCCGCTGCGCCGCAGGTCAAGACTAGCTTCCTCCAGTTGCGCGCGATCTTCCGCCTCGAGGCGTTGATCCGCGACCACCATTTCCAACTCGGAGCGTACCGCAGCGGCAAGCGCCAGTGTTTTTCTGGCCAAGGACTGCTGCAAGAGGCGCTGCTTGCGTTCGTACTGCGAAAAGAGCTCCTCCGCGAACCATTGCCCCAGCAGCCTGGCGTGGCTGGGCATGACGCTCACCGCTCGTACCGGCAGGTCCGTATCAAACTCGGTTCGCAGTTGGCGAAGAATGTAGGCGAGTTGCTGTTCCAGGTCCTGCCTGGAAAGTAGATCGGCCTTACTCACCAAAACCGTCGTGGGGGTGCCAGCGTGTCGGAGAGCCCCAATAATCCTCAAATCATCAGGCGTAATGGTTGAGCCGGCGTCCACCAATACAATCCCAGCATCGCAACGAGGAAGGTAGGCAAGCGTCTCGGCTGCCCCGCTGGTCGCCAGCGATCCTACGCCCGGCGTATCGACAAAGATGATGCCTTCGCGTAACCGCTCCGACGGATAGAGCACCAGAATCCTTCCCACGCGTTTCCGGTTCTCTGGATTCAAACGCTCATCGACGAAAGCGGCTAATTCTTGAATCCTGTGCTCTGAAGATCCCAAGCCCTCTTGCCACACTTTCACCGACGGTTTCGGACCGTAGCCGATCCGGGTTGGCACGGCCGTGATGGGAGTGACCCCGACGGGCAGCAGATCATCGCCAATCACGTGATTCAAGAGTGACGACTTGCCTGTACTGACCCGGCCGAAGACTGCGATCTCGAGGGCCGTATCCTCCGCCCGGTCGAGAAGCATGCCGATGGAGGGACGAAATTCTGTCAGCCCATGCCGATCAATGATCTCCGCCAGCGTCCGCAATTCGGCAACATCCCATCCCCGATTCGCCAGCTTATCGACCCGCTCTCGCAGGTCTCCGATTTGCGGTTGCAGAACATACCGGAGCAGCTCTTTCACGGCAGATTGCAGCTCGGCAACCATGCCGTTCAGGTCTGTCGCACCTTCTTCCGAGACCGGACCATAGCCTCGCATGTAGTGCGGCGCCAGCTCCGCAATGGCAATCTCGACAAAAGTCAGATTTACATGGATGGAGTGGGCCACCGAAACGCGAGGCTTCTCCGGCGCCAGTGACTGCCCCGCCAGCACCTGCAGAAGCTGCTTGCGAAGCCGGGCGATGTAGTCCTCGATGGTTTTACGTTGCAGGGGGCTGACGTCGCTCTGGTAGCTGGGGAATACGCTCTTGGAGGTCGCGGCATTGAGTGTCGCCTCCACGTCTCTCAGCAGCTTGTCGATGTGCTTACAGGTAATCAGCAAGTGCTGCCGTTGGCTCGGATTCAACGTGATGTGATCGTCGCGCAATTGAACTCTCTTCGGAGGCAGGCTCTATCTCAGACCGGGAAATCCAGCCAAGTGCCTGGTGCGGGACAAAGGCGCAAATGGGCAGCCATCCGTTCCCTGAAACATCGCTCTCAATCTTATGTCGAGAAACTTACCGGGAGACATGACTCCGCGACAAGCTTCCTTGTCAGGAGTCATCATCTGCCCCGTAGGACAGCGGTTGTGGGTGAACTCCTTCACCCTTTCTACTAAGAGGTTAATAACTTATGGCGGCGACGAAAGTCAAGGCTATCGGTCACGGCTCACTCGATCGACCGCGAAGCTAGCGGTTCTCACGCGTTCCTCAGCGGAGTTGACCTTTGCTGCGTGACCACGAGGTTCTTGACGTTTGTCCGAAGCCCCGATAGCTTCCACATTACAGCTAATGGACTCTCTTCGCGAAAGCATACGGTCATTTCTCAAGATATCGCCTTCGCACCATCTCCCAGAGATCCGTTTCGTTCGTCGAGAACATGAGAACGGCTTTACCCGAAGCTTGATTCATTACCCGGCTCCAGATGGCGAGCAGATTGAAGCATTTTTGTTTCAGCCCACCGGTGAGGAGCCGCGCGGCGCGATTCTTGCATTGCACCAACACAACAGCCAATGGGCCATTGGCAAGAGTGAAATCGCCGGCCTGGTAGGCGATCCGCTGCAAGCGTTTGGTCCGGCGCTGGCGCGTCGAGGAATGACCGTCCTGGCCCCTGGTGCGGTCGGATTCGAGTCGCGGCTGAAAAGCGCAGGCTGGGGAACGTCGCTCGCACCTTCGCTGGAGAAAGCCCACAGCACAGCCGAAGGTTGGCTGCAATCCTACAATCACATGGCTCATCGTCTAGTGCGCGGCGAGCTGCTAATGAGGAAAATACTGGAGGATTGTGCGACTGCTCTGTCAGTACTTCAGGACCGTACGAAGATGGCGCGTCTGGGAGTGATTGGGCATTCCTTTGGGGGTATCGTTACTCTCTTCCTGGCCGCGCTCGATACCCGAGTCGAGTTTGCCTGCAGCAGCGGAGCGGTGTGCTCGTATCGGCACAAACTGGCGACTGGAACCGGTCTAGAGATGTCGCTCATTATTCCCAGCTTTGCCGAACACTATGATTTCGATGATCTGCTGCGTTGCATTGCACCTCGCAAGATTTTCGTAGTGTCATCCGACGACGACCCCCAGGCTGCGGACGCCGAAGAACTCCTCGAGAACGCACGCCAGGCGTTCGAAGTACAGCACTGCGCGGATCATCTTCAGCACCTTCGGGTTCCTGGTGGGCACCCTCTGGATCGAGAACGATTTGAGGCCATTGTGGACTGGACGGTAACGCAGGCGGCTGGCTCGTAACATTGAAGGGGCTTAGTAATCATCCGCCGATCGTGGACTGCCTAACCTTCAGCAAGACGGGCATATCTGGAGGCGGGTCGGATACCACGGTATAGACAAATTGTTCGGTCCGTTGCCACCATCCGGGAAAGACGGCCCCGTCTTCAGAGTCGACGCGCAGCGGAAACCAGCGATTTCGAGCCATCAAGAGCGGATCGGTGGAACATTCCTCTTCATTGCCGCGTTGAGGCACGGAGTCGAGCAGGGTAACTGCCACGGCCCGGGTGTCAGCGCGAAGCCCCACTCGGAGCGCTTTGAGCGCGCTCTCCTTTGCGCTCCAGATCAAGGTCGAGATCCACGGCCGGTCTACGGCAGGCTCTCTGGCGACCCAGGCCTGCTCCTCCGCGGTGAAATAGTCTTGGAAAAAATTATCGTCACGCGGCTCGATCTCTTCCAGGTCGCAGCCCATCGCGGCAAGAGACGGCATAACGGCGCAGACTGCCGTCCCCGCGCGATGGCTTAGGGAAATCGCGATGCCTGCCGGCTCGCCGTTGAGAAATACTTCCGGCGCGCCGGAAGCGGCCGCACGAATTTCGATGGCCGAGAGCGCCCCTGGATGAGCAAAGCTCAGGTGGGCAGCCACGGCACGCTTCGCTGTCCAGCGTCCCAGGCGCCAATCTCCCCGGCGTTTGGGAAATCGCAAAGCGCTGAGTCGCAGCGTCTCGCCAGCGCTAAGCCAGTTGTTCTCCACTGGCACGTCGGCTTCCGTCTGTTCCAGCCAAAATAGGTTCACGGCGAAGCGTCAACTCTGGCTCAGCGCCGTTACCCGGGATGACGGCGGCTGACTTTTCAACTTCTGGCCTTGTTTCCTTTTCTATACCACGTTCAATGGCCTGGATCAGGTAAGGACGCAAGGTGGCCGGCGGAATAATACGATGCAGGGCACCCACCTTGAGGGCCCGATGAATGCTGTGCACGCGGTCGAACTCCTCGGCTACCTCACCTAACTTCTCGGAGTGCACCAGGGGGAAGAGGGCATTCCACTGAGCCTGTAGCTTTCCTTTCTCCAGACCATCGGCTTGAGCCATGGCTTGGGTCAGGGCGGTGAGCCGCTCGTCTTTGCGGGCCCGGGCTTCTACTTCGCCGGCGAAAACCACGGCCGCCGCCGGCGCACCGCCGATGACTGAGGCGTAAGTTCCCTCCAGCGCGATGATCTCGAGGTTCTCGTTCAGTACGCGGGAGAAGACCACATAGGCTCCGCCATGATAGCGGGAGATGCCACAGAAAACCATGGGGCCTTTGAAGTTCACGACTGCCCGGCCGATCTCGGCGCCATACTCCAGCTGGAGTTTGCGCAGCGACTCGGGAGACCCGTCGAACCCCGACAGGTTCGCCAGGATCACGATCGGCCGATTATTGCTGGCCGCATTGATGGCCCGGGCCGCCTTCTTGGATGAGGCTGGAAACAGCGTTCCCGCCGTCCACTGGTCGGGTCCGTCCGCGGGAACAAATCCCAGCCGAGGCACGGGATGCGACTCGATGCCCAGCAGACAGACGGGATAGCCGCCCAGGTGAGCGTCCCAAACCACCGCCGTCTCGGCTCCTCTCATGCCCGACCAGCGCTCCAGCGGAGCATGGTCCTGGTCAACCACGGCAGCCAGCACTCTGCGGATGTCGAATGGCTTCTTACGCCCAGGGTTGGTGTCATCGGAGAAGATGTCTCCGACTCGGACAAAGCTGCTGGTACCGCTGTCGCCGTGCGGATAAGTTTGAACGTCGCGATCGCTGGGGTCGCTGGTTACAGCCCGGCGGGGGAAACGTTCGCCCGGAAGGATGTAAGTATGTTCGTAATGGCGGAAGAGGATTTGGCAGGCTTCATCGATGTCACGCGCGAAATACTGCGCCTGGCCATTCGGCCCCATGATGCGATCGTAGCCGCCGATCCCCTGATTATCTTCGGCAGACACGCTGCCTGAGTAATCGAGAGCCCGCTTGCCGGTCAGAACCATCGCGGCCGGTGGGGTCATAATCAAAATGCCGCAGGTATGCAACAGCATGGTAGCTTCGGAATTCCAGTAGGGCTGCGCTCCCACGTTGATTCCGTTGACCACCAGATTCACCTCTCCTCCCGCCTGGGTGAACTCGATCAGGCTGCGCAGAACCCGCGAGATCCAGTCCATGTTCTCCACGCCGCTGTCCATCGAGATCTTGGCTCCGGCTGAAATGGGGAACCACTCCAGCGGGACATGCTTTTGTTGCGCCAGTTCGATCGCTGCGATGATGAGCCGGCATTCGGGTTCGGCGAGAGCGCCCATCCCTTTGCTGGGATCTCCCAGCACCAGCACTCGCGTCATACCTTGGGGATACTTCGTGGTGAAGTTGCGAATGACTCCGACAATGATGTTGGCTTTGTTTTTGCCGTAGGGACGATCGACGGGAGCCAGGCGATGCTCCGCGTCCAGATCGTATTCCACGAAATCGCCGGTAGGGAACTCGGCCCGCGTGTCTTCCAGAGAAGGCGTGAGCATCTTGACGATCTCGTAGGGATAGATGAGCCCATACTGGCGCATCTTGACTACCTTTTGATCGTATTCGGCGAGCGGTTTTAGCGGCTGCAGGCTGGTGGCGGGTCGCAAGGTCATCAGCAAACCGCGGCTGCCGGGGTTGGAAATTCGTACCAGCATGTCGCGTAGCTCGCCGGTCTGCGGATGGGGAATTCGCGCCCGCATGACCACCTGCTCCAAGCCCAGACCGTCGGCCGCCGGGGCCAGCCGACGCGCAATGTCGTTCAGTTCATCGGCATTGAAGGTAAGCGGAGGCCAGACGTAGAGCAGAATCCGGTTCCAATACAGGCGTTTCTGCGGTGGCCGCTTCATTTGGAATAACCGGATCGCCGCCAGCGTTTCCGCAAACATGCGCTCCAGATGCGGCAGCTGCACTACCCGTCCAGTCTCATCCCGCACCGGGGTGAGATCACGAACTTCGGCGCAGGCAAACAGCCGCTCGTCCTTGGGATTGTCGTAGGCGATGCCGTGCAGCAGGTAAACGTCTTCCACCGACGGCAGACGCTCGATCTTGAAGTTCTTGAGCCGCCACAGATGCAGCCGGTTACCCATCATGGGATGGATCCCGCGATAGAACTTGTCTTCTTCGTACTTCTCCTCATGCCGGGCGTAAGTGAAATGATGCATGCCGCCCATGCCCTGACTGCGGCCTGGGCTACCGATGGCCAGCACGATCCTCTGCACCGAGCTGGAAAATCCTGCCTGATTCAAGACCGATTGGATTTCCTGCTGCACGGTCTCCGGATCGTTGAGTGAACTGGAATGCCAGACATAGAAGTCGATGTCGACCTCGTGGCCTTCCGGAACCTCACCGATTAGAGAAATCAGCTCGCGTGCCGTTTCAGCCAGGCGGGAATATTCCGTGTGAGTGGTAAAGAGGTGAATGCGTTTTCCTTCGGCTTCGTATTCGGCTGAGACGTAACGTTGTCCGTCCAATGCCCGGCAGCACAGGTTCTTGAGTGTTTGTTCCCGGTAGTACCGTCGGGTGAGCACCTCCATCATCAATTGCCGCATACCCAGATCCGCGGTAGAGAACCTGCTGGAGAACAGGCCCACCAGCGGTTGCGGGCAATCGATCAGCGCGCAGATGCGATCCTCGCGGTCCGCAGCCAGGGGATTTTTTGACAGATAGGCAAGGTGATCTTCTGCCTCGGTATAGACCTGTTTCCGTGAGCCTTCGAAGAGCGGCTGATCGAAGCGGCGATAGCGTACTTCCCGAGCCAGGTCGCTGACAGAGGGAGAACTGGTGCGCGTGATCGAGATCAGACGATCGAGCAGGGTTCGGAAGGATTTGTCTTGATCTGGAGTTGACAATTCTGTGCGCGGCAGTCGCCGTTCGAGCACCCCTAGGATCGGCATAACCTGGCGATCTACACGTTGATGTGACTTGTAAATCCACAGCAAAGTCTCTTCCAGCGCGGGAGAAGGATCCAGCGTTGTGACGCCGTAGTGGGCCAGGGCGCGCCGCAAGGCGTCGACGAATGCCGAAGGAAGTCCCTCGCCTTGGGTCTTGATCATGCGCAAATAGGTGAACAGGTAGGCTTCCGGACTGGGCGCTTCACCGCCCGACGAATCATTGGTGCTCGGCTTCCGGCGGAAGAGAGAACAAATATCGACGAAGATGCTGAGGATTTCATCTTCCTGACGCCGGAGTTCGTCGCTGTCGGAGCTGGGTTCGCGGAACTGCCCCCATTGGGCGAACACTCGCGCCGTATGCGCGGGATCGACGTCGAAGCCCAGCATGAGCTGTCGCAGTTCGTCCAGATTCTGCCGCCAGGCCGCCTGGCCGGTTAGGTCTTCGCCCGAGGTCAACGACGTACTGAAGACCACGCGTTCCGTCGCTTCAGCCGTCTCGTCGTCCGCCGAGGGTTCGATCTGAAGCAGTGGAGCACCAATGTCAACCTGCACGTTGGGAATGATCATGACCTGCCGCACCTTGCCCGAGCAGGGGGCCACGACCTGGGTTTCCATCTTCATGGCTTCCAGGACCAGCAGGCGGTCGCCGGCCGCAACTATATCGCCCGGCTTCACGGCAATCGACACCACCACCGCCGGCGCGGGAGCATGCACCACGCCGCCATCGTCGCGTTCGATGCGATGAGAAACGCCATCCACGTCAATCCGGTAACTTACCCCTTGCACCACGGAGACCACATGCGAGCGCTGGCCGAAGGTCGTGAGCCAATACTCAAACGGACCAAGGTGATGGAGGTGGGCATCGATACACGATCCGTCCACCTCGATGCGGTAGCGCTCGGGGCCGAGGCAATAGGTCTTCATGGCATAGGACTGGCCCCGGTAACGCAACTTCACGGTCCGGCCTGCTTCACTCCGTACCTGCGGCCTTCCCCGCACCGCCGAGCTATAGAACTGCGCTTGCTCCAGGGCCAGGTCGGCGCAGTAAACTTCAATTGCGGCCTGCACCAAGGCCACATCGACGTAGCGCCGCGAGAGGTGCTCGCCGTTCGCTGTCAGACGATCCAGCCATTGGACATCCACCTGGCCATGCTGAACCTCGGGCCGATTCACTAATTCCAACAAAAACGCCTTATTGGTGGTTCCTCCTTTGATGACCACAACGCTTTCGCGCAGTACCCGCTGCAGCCGGGAAAGCGCTTCTTTGCGGCTCTGACCGAAAGCGATGATTTTGGCGACCATGGAGTCGAACTCGGGCGGCACCGCATCGCCAACCGATACTCCGGTATCGATGCGTATGCCCGGGCCAGTGGCGATCTTGAACCGTTCGATCGTGCCGGGTCCGGGGGCAAAACCATTTTCCGGATCTTCGGCGTTCAGCCGCACTTCGATGGCGTGACCGATGGTGCGAGGCTGCGCTGCCTCCAGCCGCCCTCCCCGGGCGATATGGATCTGCAGCTTGACCAGGTCCAGCCGGGTCGTACACTCCGTAACCGGGTGCTCAACCTGCAAGCGGGTATTCATCTCCATGAACAGGAAGCGCTGGCTGGCCGGCTGATAGAGAAACTCCACTGTGCCGGCATTGCGATAACCGGCTGCCTGGCTGAGGCGCACCCCTGCTTCGCGCAACAACTGATCCAGTTCCGGAGAGAGGCCCGGCGACGGCGCCTCTTCCAGGACTTTCTGATGACGCCGCTGGATAGTGCAGTCGCGCACACCCGCCGCCCACGTCACCCCGTAGTGGTCGGCGATGATCTGAACCTCGACGTGGCGGGCACTGCCGTCAATCAACTGTTCCATGAAGACAGTGCCATCGCCGAAAGCCTTGAATGCCTCGGAGCGCGCGCTCTCGAAGGCGTTAGCCAGTTGATCGTCGGAATCGACCCGGCGGATGCCATGACCACCCCCGCCGGCCGTAGCTTTAATAAGCAGCGGATAGCCCAGTCGCTCGGCATGCCGTTGGGCATCCGCCAGAGTCTCCACCGGACCCCCGCTCCAGGGCGCAACCGGAATGTGCGACTGTTCCGCCAAAAGCTTGGAGGAGATTTTGTCGCCCAGCCGTCGCATAACCCCGGGATCTGGGCCAATGAACACCAGGCCCATGTCGCAGCACAGCTCGGCGAAGTCTGCGTGTTCGGCCACGAAACCCCATCCCACCCAAACCGCTTCAGCACGCACTGTCGCCAGCGCAAGTCTGAGCCGCTCGTAATCCACGTAGCTACTCTTGGGCTGCTGAGTTTTGGGGTCGAGGAACGTACTGGCGCCAAGACAGTAAGCCTCGTCCGCTTCCCGGACAAACATCGCATTGCGGTCAGGATCGGTGAACAGTGCAATGGTACGCAACGCGGTACCGTGTTCGTGATTGAACTCACGCGCCGCGTGAATGAAACGCATGGCGGCTTCGCCGCGATTGACGATAGCCACGCGCTGAAATTCGTGCTGCATGATTCGCCCTCGATTCGGAAGACCGTTAAGGCCGGCGGCCAGACAGTTACGCCAGGACCGGCCGCATCGCTCGTAAGCGGTTCGACGTCGACGCTGTTGGGCAGGGCTACGGTGCGATAGCCGCTGACCTGCAGGTAGCGGTTGCCGGCTGCGTCCACAACCTCCGCATTGAAGCTCTCCTGCTGGTCGTCAGGAGTGACCACGGCATAAAGCGGCCCTTCGGCCAATTGCGGTGAGCGCCACCAACAAACCTGCTCGACATGAAGCGGCAAGCCCATCCGGTTAGTGTATACCCATTTCGCAAAGACCGGCGGTTTGGAAACACAGCTCGATCAGCCGCGGCGCCATCAGTGTGGGACGGTCGGCAGGCTTGTGATTACCCGGCAAGCCCTTGGCCATCTCGCCCACCATGCGCTTTCCGTCCCACCAGGCACGTTCGACAACCTGGTACGCCGGTCCGTGGAAGTAAATGCGATAGATTGCGGCCGCCTCGATGATGGACTCCGACGACAAGCCCAGCGGCACTAAGGCCGTTGTTTCCGGCGCCTGCCTGGTCAGTCGCACCCGGGCTGTGAAGTGGGTTGTCTCTTGCGGTTCCGGTTGGTTCGGCAGGGTTCGCCGGCCGATCAATCGGCAATCCGCAACTAAGCTGTCGCCCTGCGGACAAAAGACAGCCTGAATGGTTACCGTCCGTGGCTCGTCCTTATAGAACTTGAAGGGAGCCAGGAAATTCACTTCTTCGACTGCTCCGATATGCCATCCCGGATGCACACAGAGGGCGGCTTCGGCAAAGCCCTCGATTCCCATGACGCCCGGCAGCACGGGAGTACCATCGATACGATGGTCATACAGGAAAGGCTGTGCCGTGGGATCCAGCGTGGTCTCCATAGTCAAACCGCGGTGAAGACCCATGCCTGCGATCTTGCCCACCATCGGCCCTTGCTCTGCCAGACGCTCGGCGGAAAGGCTTAGTGCTTCCGTATCCAGGCCGCCGGTAGAATCCCATTCATTCAGCAGAATACCGAGGCGATTGCCGACCACGACTTCACCGCAGGTCGCTCCGGCGGTAAGTTCGCGACGAATTAAAGGAATGCCCGCCTCGGGTGGCAGCATATCGATGCCTGCCGCTTCCATCATCTTGGGAATGGAGCCGCGCGTGGCCATGCCGATACCACCCCACGCCGTCCAGTCGATCACAATGCCGCGCGTCGCGGGCCTTGTGGTGCGGAAGCTCGACGTGATCTTGCACAGCAGGTCGTTGGCGGCGCTGTAGTCCGTCTGGCCGCCATTGCCGAATCTGCCGGCGATAGAACTAAACGCTACCGTCGCTCCCAGAGACAGGTTGCCGATAGCGTGCAGCAGATTGAACCAGCCATCGCTCTTGACGTCGAAGACCAGATCAAACTCGCGCGGGTCCTTGTCGGGCAGGAAGTGGCTGCGCTCGATGCCAGCCGCGTGCAGCAACACATCAATGCGGCCGCTGCGTTGACGCACCTGATCGATGACTTTGGTGATAGCTTCGCCATCGGCCAGATTGACGCTGAAGTAGTGCGCGGTCCCGCCCGCCGCTCGCACCGCGTCAATCGCGCTCTGCGCCGCTTGCGCGCGTTCCAGCCCGGCGAGTTCTTTCTCCACCAGTGCGGGCGTGGCTCGTTCACCGCGTGCTTGTATGCGGGCAAACAGATCGCGCTTCAGTCCGTCCTTGTCGCTTACAAAGCGCTTCAGATCGGCGTTGTTGGGATCGGGTTCAGGCACCAGGTCGAGCAGGTAGAACGTACCTCCCGAAGCCGTCGCCAGATCTGCGGTGATGGCCGAGACAATGCTTCCCGCGGCTCCCGTCACCAGCAATGACGCTATCTTCATTCAGGGTGAGCCCAGGGTGACCGTCGACGGCAGGTTGTTCCTGCAGACCGATCGTCCAGCGCTCGCCTGCCCGGTATCCGATTTCAATCGCGCCGGGATCGCGCAGCGTTTCCGCAACCAGGGTTTCTGCGACTTCCGCCGGATTGCGCTCCGCTTCGAAATCGACAGCTTTGACCAGCGTGTCTGTCCGCTCGCGTTTGTACGTCTTGGTGAAACCCACAACGGCGCCACCCAAGGGAGCGGTTGCTCCGGTTGCGTTGTATCCGTGCTGTCCGCCGAGCCGCGTTGCCGATACCAGGAATGTGCCCGGCGCAGCAACCTGCTCGAACAGAGTACGCATGGTTGTGTAGAACAACTTGACGCGCGTCCGCAGGGCTTCGCGCCAAGAGGCAAGATTCATTTTGTCGAGGCTGCCCTCATCGTCCAACGCGGGTAGCCAGTAGACTCCCTGAACTGGACTCGCAGCCAGCCAGCCCTTGAGGCTCGCGGTCAACGTGTCCGCGTCCAGAGCACGCTCGACGAGCAACACTTCTACTCCGAGCGACTGCAGGCGCTTTGTCAGTGCATCAGCTACACCATTGCCATCCGGCATAACGACGACCCGGCTGCCGGCGCCCAGGCTCACACCCGTTGGCTTGCAGATGTTGAGTGGCGGACGCAGGTTCGGCACGGGCACGCGACGCGGAATGCGATTGGTTGCGTCAAAGTTGAGCGACGGTTTGCGTTGTTGCTTTGGCCCCTTTGGAGGGGACGGCGGCGGTGTGGACGGCCCCGGCCCTCCCGGCGGCATCTCCGGTGGACTGCCTCCGGCCGCCGCGGCTGCCGCTTTGGCCTTCTGTTGGGCAAACTGGATCACGTGTCCCAGGGTCGGGAAGTCGCGCAGCTTCATGTTCTCGTCGCGCGGAATGCCATAGGCAGCCCGCACCGACGCAAACATTTCTGCCTGCTTCACGGTGTCGATGCCGAGATCGGCTTCCAGGTCGAGGTCCAGATCCAGCATATCTTTCGGATAGCCGGTCTTCTCCGCCACAATGTCCATCACCGTTTGCTTGATAGCCTCGTCGTCAACCGGGGAAGCCGCAATTGGGGCCGGTGAAGCTACGGCTGGCGTGGATGTGATCGCCGGCGCAGGCGCAGGCGAGGGTGCCGTTGGCTGAGTGACAGCTGGCGGTGGCGTGGTTGCGCCAGCCAAGTCGGGCCGCTTCTCGTAGACGAACCGGATCACATGAGCCAGCGTCGGATAGTCGCGCAGCTTGCGGTTTTCGTCGCGCGGGATGTTGTAGATCTCGCGAATCGCTGCGAACAACTCGGCTTGCTTGACCGTGTCGACGCCGAGGTCCGCTTCGAGATCGAGATCCAGGTCCAACATGTCTTTTGGATAGCCGGTCTTCTGCACTACCAATTCGAGGAGGCGTTCCTTAACGTCATCGACGGCCCCGGCTGACGCGGCTGTCGCCGCTGGTGCTGGTGCCGACGGTTTCACGTCAGGCGCGGGGGAGGGCGGTTGAGGTGGAACCGGAGCTGCCACGACAGGCGTCTCAGCCGTCACCGGTGACGGCGTAGCGCCGCCAGCCAGGTCGGGCCGCTTCTCATACACGAACCGAATCACATGGGCCAAGGTCGGATAATCGCGCAGCTTGCGGTTTTCGTCGCGCGGGATGCTGTAGATCTCGCGAATCGCTGCGAACAACTCCGCCTGCTTAACGGTATCAACGCCCAGATCTGCTTCGAGGTCGAGATCCAGGTCCAGCATGTCTTTCGGATAGCCGGTCTTTTGCACGACCAATTCGAGCAGACGTTCCTTGACGTCGTCGACGGCCCCGGCTTGTGCGGCTGTAACCGCCGGCGCCGACGGTGTCACGTCAGGCGCTGGGGAGCGCGGTTGAGGTGGAACCGGAGTTGCTGCCGCGGGAGCCTCGACCTTCACCGGTGAAGGCGTAACACCGCCAGACAAGTCCGGCCGCTTCTCGTACACGAATCGGATGACATGTGCCAGCGTTGGATAATCTCGCAGCTTGCGGTTTTCGTCGCGCGGGATGTTGTAGATCTCACGAATCGCTGCGAACAGCTCCGCCTGCTTAACGGTGTCGACTCCCAGGTCCGCCTCGAGATCGAGATCCAGGTCCAACATGTCTTTCGGGTAGCCCGTCTTTTCCACCACCAGGGCGAGTAGGCGTTCTTTCACGTCGTCCACACCGCTCGCTTGAGGTGAGGTCATCGTGGCTGCAGGCTGGGACGGTTGGGTCGTAACCGGGCTTGCAGCTGCGGGCACGGCGGTTGCCGGTTCGACTTCTTGCTTTGCCGTTACCGATGCCGCGCTTGGCGCTGCTTTGCCCGCTCGGCGCTCCTCCACAAAGCGGATCACATGCGACAACGTGGGATAATCACGCAGCTTGACGGTGTCGTCGCGCGCGATTCCATAAGCCTCGCGAACGGTGGCAAAGACCTCCGCCTGCTTGACCGTGTCAACCCCCAGATCGGCTTCCATGTCCAGATCGAGATCGAGCATGTCGATCGGGTATCCAGTTTTTTCGGAGACCAAGGCCAGTATCCGGTCTTTCACCGAATCAACCGGCTCCTGGAATTGCGGTGCGGCAGCAGCGGCCGGCTTTGGCGGAGCCGCCGGGGCAGCGACTGTCGGCTTTGGCGCAGCCGCAGGCACTGGAGCCGTGACCGGAACTTCTACCTTCGGCGCGACGGTCTTACTAACCGTCGTTGCCGGCGCCGTCGGCGTCACAGCGACTGGCGCCGGCTGCGGTACTTGAGGCGCCGGTGTTGGCGTTGGTTGCGGCCGAGCCGCGGCGGTGGTCGCGGCGATTTGCGCCGCCAATCCATGATCGGGGACGCGCAGGGTCCGGTGACTTACCTCCAGTTCGGCGACCGGCCGGCCAGCCATCCGGCTGAGCCAGGCAGTCCATGCGGTCTTGTCAGCAATGCGATAGGCGTAGCCGAGATTCTTCGGGCCAGGACGTACTCCGTCCTTGGTCGGTACCCAGCGCAGCAGAATCATGCTGATCTGCGAGCCGAATCCGGCGCCCAGGTGCAATGCATATTGCACGGGATAAGCACCACCCTTCGACAAGTTCAATACGCCCAACTCGGGATCGACTTCCTTGAAGTTGGCAACCGGAGGCACCAATCCCGTTTCCAGGGTTTTCACCGCCAGCACATCTTCAATCCCGGTGGCCATGGCGTGACCGGTCATGCCTTTGGTGTTGGCGATCACGATTTGATTCGCGCCCTCACCAAAGACGCGGCGCAGAGCGTGGATCTCCGCCGAGGCGCTACCGCCGCGCGCTGGGGTGTAGGTTTCGTGGGAAACGAAAACCATCTTCGGCGCTACCTCATTGCGGGCAACGCCGCCGCGGGTTTCGGCTTCGGCCACCAGGTTCTCCATGATCTGGCCGATATGTTGGACATCGAGCCGAGTGCCGTGAAACGCACTGTTGGCGGTTACCGCACTCAACACTTCGCAAATCGGCTGGATGCCGCGTTCCTGTGCCGCTTCGGCACTTTCGACCACGATGGCCGCGGCGCCCATGCCCATGATCAGGCCGTGACGGCGGCGGTCAAAGGGAGTGGCGGCATCTTCGACTCGCTCGTCGGTAGCTGCCGCACCACTGGCCAAAAAGCCGGGGCCAAACCATCCGATCATGTTGTCGGAGGTAACGTCGTCTGCGGTAATGATAATGACGCGGCGGCAGCGGCCGGCGCGGATCCAGTCCTGGGCCAGCCCAACCGCATGAGCGCCGCTGGCGCACGCCGCATTGATTTGCGTGTTTGGACCGCGAGCGCCGATCAGTTCGGCGAATTGCGAATGTCCCATCGCCAACACCCGAAGCAGGAAGCGCCGGTCGAAGACATACGGCTCCTTCTCCAGAGTGGCGCGCAATTCGTCGATGCGCCGATCCATCTCCTGTCCCAGCACGGAATGCCCATTGGCCGACTGGAGCCGCCAGGCTTCCAACCTCGCCAGTTCCTGGCGACGGGCATGATCGGCGAAATAGCCGGAGATGATTTCCGCATAAGAGTCGTAACCGGGAAACGCCGAGCCGAAGATCACACCGGTATCGTCCCGCATCGCATCGGGCAATCCCCAGCGCTCGGGCAATTGCGTGCCTTTGCTCGTGGTCTTATAGCGCATGACCAGCGGGATGCCGGCATCACGGAGAGCGTCGATTCCCGCGGCGATTGCCAGGCGAGTAACCCGATCGAGGGCCGCCAGGTGTTCGGAGGGAACGCCGAATTCGCTTTCCAGATCGAAAGCGCCCCCGCGCCCGGCAAGTTTGATGACATCCTCTACATCCGTGATGGTCTCAAAGGTGGGTTCTCCTTTTTCGCTCTTGACCAGACGCCGAATGTGTTTGTCGAGCATGGCATTGCGGAACTGCTTGGGGATCGCACTAATGAATTGATCGCCGCGCAGGATGCGCTCGATATTGCCATCGTCAAAGATGTGCTCGGTTCCCGGCAGGCCCAAGGATGCTCCGCTAATCACCACCGGGGCGGAGGTAGGAACAGGCTTCTGGCCATGAGTGATTTGCCAGCCGTTGCGCTCGAGACTCTCAGCTACCAAACGGCCGAGTTCGCCATATCCACCGTTTGAGGGTGTGGACGTTTGCGTTGGAGCAGCGGGCATTGGTTTGGCATCGCTCACGGGAGCCGGGATTGCAGCCTGTGAGAGCGGAACGGTCGTCGGCGCCTTGACGGCGGCGGCAACGGGTGCCTCCACCGGAACCGGTTTGATATCGCCGGTCGATGCAGGAGTCGCAGACTGTGCGACCGCAGCCTTTGCAGGGATCTCGCCTGCGACCTCAGCCTGTCCCCGTCCCAATCCCGCGGCATATAGGGCACACAGGGCTTGGTTGAAGGAAGGAATGTCTCCGACCTTGGGATGATTGGTAAACACCGAGATAACGTCGCCGCGCTCGCCAAGCACTTCCTCGGCAAATCCCTGCAACGCCTTCTTGGGACCCACCTCGATAAACACGCGAGCTCCCGCGTTGTATAAGGTGTTCAAACCTTTGACGAACAGCACCGGCGACGCCACCTGCTGCGCCAGCAGGTCCAGCATCTGGGGCACGACGTCGGGGCCGGTCGGATAAAACTCACCGTTCACGTTGGAGACAATCGGCATCTTGCGGCGACTGCAGGTTCAGGTGCGAGAGGATATCGCGCAACGGCTCGCTGGCCGGCGCGACAATCGAGGTATGGAAAGCATGGCTCACCGGCAAGGGAGCTACGTCGTAGCCGGCGGCGAGGAATATCTGTATGGCTTGCTCGACCGCTTTGCTCGCGCCGCCGATGACCGACTGGGTGCCGCTGTTTACGTTAGCGATCACCACGTAGCCGTCCACGGTCTTCAATAAGCGCTCGACCTCAGCCAGGGGCGCGAAGACAGCTGCCATCTTTCCAGTGTCCTTCACCGCCACCTTGGTCATACCGCGCCCGCGTGCGCTCACCGCCAGCAATGCGTTTTCGAAAGTGAGCGAGCCAGAGGCAACCAGCGCGCCGTACTCGCCCAAGCTGTGTCCCATGGTCATGTCAGGCTGGATGCCGTAAGCGGCCATCAGCTTGGTCAGGGCCAGATCGATAGTGAGCACAGTGGGTTGAGTGATCTCGGTTTGGCGCAGATCTTCTTCCGCCTTGGCTACGGCTTCGGCGTTGGTTGGGTCGACGAAGACAAATTCGCTGAGCGGCTTGCCCAGCAGAGGAGTCATAATGCGGTCTGCCTCGACAAAAAGCTCGGCCACGATCGGCTCCGTAGCGCGCAGAGGGGCCGTCATGTTGACGTATTGCGAGCCTTGGCCGGTATAAAGGAACGCGATCTTGCCCGGAGCGCCTTGTCCGCGGAAGATGCCTTGGGCGCGGAGCGCCTTCCAGATGGGAGCCTGATTAGCGGCGAGCGCTTTGAGGGCCTTGCCGGATTTGTCCGCCAGGTCAGCAGCATCGACGTAATCGATGGCCAGCCGTTCGGGTGCTTTCAGGTCAGACTCAGCCGGTGCCGCGGGTGTGGGTGCGTTACCCGCAGCGGCTGCTTTCTGCACTACCAGCAAGCGCTCGATGATGGCTGCATTTGAATCGGCGCCGATCACCAGCGCGCCGCGCAAGGGCGCCTTATAAGAAGATGGCGCTGGCGTCGAAGCAGAAGCTTCCTTGGCATTGGCAACTACGCTTGGACTGACTGCGGCCGGTATTTCGCCGACTGCAACTGAGTGCTTTCCGTTTCCGTTCAGCATGCCGGGGATGTACTCCTCAAGCACAGCGTGGAAGTTAGTGCCGCCAAATCCAAAAGCACTAACTGCGGCACGCCGCGGGCCATCGCCGGGCACCGTCCAGGGCTTCAGTTCGGTGTTGACATAAAGCGGGGAGTGGGCAAAGTCGATATCGGGGCTGGGGTGCTCACAATGTAGGCTGGGAGGCAGGACCTTATTGTGCAGCGCCAAGGCGACCTTCAACATTCCGGCTGCGCCCGCCGCACCCTTCAGGTGTCCAAAATTCGACTTGACCGATCCCAAGCCGATCGAGCCCTTGGGAAGTTGATAACTGGCGAGGACATCAACCAGACTTTGCGCTTCGACCACGTCGCCTACGCGAGTCGAGGTACCGTGACCTTCAAACAACGTCGCGGTGGCGGGCGATAAGCCGGCGTTGTCCCAGCCGCGCTGGACCGCCAGTCTCTGGCCAACCGGATTGGGCGCGGTGATGCCTTTTCCCTTGCCGTCACTGGATCCGCCCATGCCCCGCAGCACAGCGTAAATCTTGTCGCCGTCCCGCTCGGCATCGGCCAGACGCTTCAGCAAAAAGAGGGCTGCGCCTTCGCCCATCACAAAGCCATCGGCTCCCTGGGCGTAGGGCCGAGTGCCGGTGGCAGAGAGCGCGCCAATCTTGCAGAACTTGACGAACGTCGGCGCTCCCATATTGCGATCGATGCCGCCAGCCAGGGCGACGTCAAAGTCCTTCGCGATCAAGCCTTCCACCGCCGAGCTGAAGGCTGCCATCGCCGAAGCGCACGCCGCGTCCACAATGTAGTTGGGACCGTGGAAGTTGTAGATGTTGGCAATGCGACCCGCAATGCAGTTGGCCAATTCGCCGGGCATGCTGTCTTCCGTAATCTGGGGCAGAAGATGACCCATGCGGTCGTGCAATTCATTCGTGATGTTTTTCCGCACTGCGTCGGGCAGGGCCGCAAAGGTGGCACTTTCGTCCAGCTCGTGAGCGTACTCCGGAAAGAAGACCCGCAGCGACGTGCGATAGTGCTTTTCTCCGGCCATGGCATTGCCCAGGATTACCGCGGTGCGATCCGGATCGAAGGGCCGCTTGGGATAGCCGTAGTCTTCCAATACCTCCCGGGTGCAAGCGATGGCCCATTGCTGAGCACCATCCATGCCCTCGACCACTCGAGGTGGAATCGGCATTCGCCACTTCATCGGGTCCCATGGAAATTCGCGTACCCAGCCGCCGATCTTGGAATACGATTTATCCGGCGCACTGGGATCGGGATCGTAATAGAAAGCGGGGTCCCAACGGTCTGCGGTAACCTCGCTGACGCTGTAACGGCTGTTCTTAATGTTCTCCCAAAAAGCCGGTACATTCGGAGCATCGGGCAGGACAGCTCCCACCCCTACAATCGCAATCGCGCGATGAGCAGTATTTTCCATGACTGACACTTCCTTTGCGAATGACGGACTGGACGAATCGGCAGCTATCGGGCGGCGCAGTGCGCAGCAGGCATCACGAGATGGGTCTCTCTCTTCCTCTCCACACTAAAGGAAGGAGTCTACTCACCAGGCCCGTTCAACATCGAGGGTCGCCCGAGAGCACCTCTAATGTGACAGGCGGGTGGTGGGCTTGTCTGTGATATGGCGGGCATCAGTTTGTGACGTAGGTGCCTCGGGTCGGTGACGTCGGACGTAATGGGCCGTAACATCTGTGTGTTGTAACACGTAAATTAAGCTCGGCTTTTCCATTCGGCTGATAGCTATTGCCGGGAGGTTCGAGTTGTCAAACTTTTCGTATTGCAAATCGCAATTGTGCGCTGCAACAATCTTTGTTGTCACACAGGGGTGGGACTAACGCACTTCGTGACGCCATTTTATCATTGCAGATTGCAATTGTGCACCGCAACAATTTTGTTATTACGCATGGGCAAGCCGCGCGTTCCTCGGAGTCAGGGGAAAATTCGCTGCGGCTTACCGGGAGTCGGAAACAACAAAGGCATCCAGCCTAGCAGTAGCGGACCGAATGCCTGTTTCTAATCCGACTAGACCAAAACGGGCTGTTCTGCTGCCTTTTCTTTTTTGACACGACTATAGATAACGTCGGCAACGTAATCCATGTCGGCGAGCTGTCCGGCCTGGGCACGCAGCACTGCGGCCAATCCGGCACTGGCTTCAAAAGCGGCGACGTCCGCGGCGTTTACACCGTCGGCCCCGATCACCCAGCGCAAACCGTCCTGCGCCACTTTGAGTGCGGCATCGCGAGCGAAGATCCGGGCAAGTGCGGCCAGCGCGGTCGCGTCGAAGCGCGCACTGGCTTTCTCGTGCAGCTTCCCTTCCGCCGCCAGCGCGGCCCGACGGGCCAGGCTGCCGGCGCACTCAGCATAGGCAATCCACTCGCCGATGCGGAGCAGGATGTGCTGATGACGCGTCAGTCGGGCGGTGCGCGCCGCTTCCATTACTTCGGCTAAGGCATGAGACGCCAGAGCGGCAGTGTCGGCGCCAACGTTGGGATGCTTGGCGTGCAACGCTTCCAGCTCGCGTGCCCGCTCGTGATAGTACTGCCCGCGCGTCTTGAGGTGAAGCTGCCAGCGGTCCCGGCTGATGGTCATCTCCATGATCTCAGAGGTGCCTTCGTAAATCCTGGTGATGCGAACATCACGGCTGACCTTCTCCACCATGTATTCATGCGTATAGCCATAGCCACCCAGTGCCTGGATGCTGTCGTCAGCCGCCTTGTCGCCGGCTTCGGTCGCCATGTACTTGGCGATCGCGCCTTCCGTGTTCAAGGTTCCTTCGCCGCCGGCGTCGATGCGAAGAGCGGTCTCTTCGATGTAGGAGCGGGCTGCTTCCAGGCGAACCACATTGGGGACGATCAGTTTGTGGGTGTAGCCTTGCTTTTCCGACAACGGCGCGCCGGCCTGAATGCGCTTGGTGGAATAAGGAATGGCGCGATCAAGAGCGCTCCATCCGGCTCCGAGACCAAACGCGGCAACCATCACGCGCGTGTAACCGAAGACCAACTGCGCCTGCACCAGGCCCTGACCTTCTACGCCGCCGACCAGCCGGTCGGCGTCAACGTACACATCGTTGAGAGCCAGCGCTGAGGTGTTGCTCAGACGAATGCCATGCTTGTCCTCGGGCTTATCGTGAGCAAAGCCCTTGGTCCCCGCATCTACGATGAACCAGGTCGGACCCGCGGGGGTGTTGGCCAGGATGGTGTAATGCGCAGCGATGCCGCCGTTGCTGATCCACTGCTTGCTGCCATTGATCTTGTAGCCGACAATCTTGCCGTTCTCGATCACACGGTCGGCGGTCGTCTTCAGCGCTCCCAGATCGCTGCCGGCTTCCGGCTCGGTTGCGCCGTAGGCGAACAGAATGCCCTCGTCGGCGATCTTCCCCAACCACTTCTTCTTCTGCTCCGGCGTAGCGCCGAACGTTATGGGATCGCTCCCCAGGAAAGTGGCAAACAAAGAGGTAGCGACGCCCAGGTCAATCCGCGCCATTTGTTCGCAGATGAGATAGACGTCAAGGGTACTCCCGCCCATGCCGCCGTACTCTTCCGGAATGAACAGGAGCTGAATGCCGAGCTTGTCCGGGTCGCTCATGTACCGGACAATCTCCACTGGGCATTCATCGCGTTCATCCAGCGCGATCAGCTCTTCGTCCGGCAGGCTCTTCTTGGCGAAATCCCGGAGCGATTTCAAACTGAGTTGCAGGGTTTTCTTGGTAATCATTGCGGGTACCTTTCTCTTAGACCGAAGCGCCTTTAGCTTCGCGGACCTTAGTTGTCAGTTCCGGCAGAAACTCCAGGATGTCAGCGACAATTCCAACATCTGCCACCTGAAAGATGGGAGCTTTAGGATTCTTGTTGATGGCGACGATGAAGGGATTTCCCTTAAGGCCGGCCAGATGCTGGAACGAACCGCTGATGCCGCAGGCCATGTACACCTTGGGCTTGACGGTCTGCCCCGATGAGCCGACCTGGCGGGATTTCGGCAGCCACTTGGCATCGACCACCGGCCGGGAGCAGCTCACCGCCGCGCCCAGCGCTTCGGCCAGTTCGTCAGCGATCGGGATGTTGTCCTTTTCCTGGATGCCGCGGCCGACAGAAACCAGAACTCCATACTTGGTGATATCGACATCGCCCGCTTCGGCGACGACGGTCTCCAAGTAGCGGCGTCCAGCGGTCAAAGCGCCAACCTCGGCGGACTTGTCGACCACCGTGCCGCTGACCGCAGCGCCTTCCGGCGGTTTGAAGGCTCCAGGACGCGTGCTGAGGACCGCGCCTGATGAAATGTCGCAACGCATGTGTGCGCTGACCTGTCCGCCGAACTCCTGCCGGACCAGCTTAAGCGAGTTTCCCTCTGTCCCCTCGATAGCCACGACGTCGGACACAAAAGCCGAGTTCAGCTTGATCGAAAGCCCGGGCGCCAAATCGATTCCGAAGTGAGAATGAGGAACCAGTACGACGCTGCCGCCGGGGATGACATTCACCAGGGCTTTGCGAATCAGTTCAGCGTTGGGATAGGCGATCGCTGGATTGCCGACCTTCCATATCTCACGGTAAGAGGAACGAAGGGTTTCGCAGACCGCATCGAGTTCGGGACCCGAACCAACTACGACGGCCGTGGGCGATGCCGCAGCGTCGATCTTGCTGGCGGCGGCTGCGAGTTCGGCAGCCGAGTCGTCGACGACGCCGGCTTTGTGCACGATGTAAGCAAAGATGCGTGCCATTAGTTCATCCCTCCCTTGGCTTTCATCAACTCAATCAGTTTGTCGATAATTTCTTCCGGGCTGCCTTGCAGAATTTCAGCGCCCTTGCCCAGCGCGGGCACAAAGTAGTCGGTGCGCTTGACCTTGGCTCCGGCTGCCCCAACCGTGCCTGCGTCAACTCCCAGCTCCGATGCACCGAAAGTTGGAATCTCCACCGAAGCGACCTGCCGGATGCCGCGCATGCCGACATAGCGCGGTTCGTTAATGCCGGTCTGGATCGAGAGTACGCAGGGAAGATCGATCTCATTCATCTCCCGATTGCCACCTTCGATTTCACGGCTGACTTTCAGCTTGCCGCCGTCGAGCACAGTAATGGCGTTCACCAGAGAGGCGAAAGGATAGTCGAGCAGCGCCGCCAGCATCCCGCCGACTGCGGCGCCGCCGTCCTCAGCCTGGATCCCGGTCAAGATCAGGTCGTAATGATTCTTCTGCACGAAGGCTTTCAGGATGGTTGCGATGCCCCGGCCGTCCGACCCGCTGAAGGCGTCGTCTGAGATCAGGACGCCCTGGTTGGCGCCCATGGCCATCTCCCGGCGCAAGACTTCTTCGTCTTCGTCGGTGCCTACGGTTACGACGGTGACGTTGCCTCCGTTGTTGGCGGCAATCTGGAGGGCCTCTTCGACGGCGTAGTTGTCCGGCTCGTTGACCGAATAGACCAGGTCGTCGCGTTCAATATCGTTTCCGGCACTGTTGAGTTGAATCTCGTTCTCCGAAGTGTCGGGTACTCTTCTGACGCAAACTAGAATTTCCACATTCATTCTCCCCAATTGTTCTTGGTTTCCACCGTCCGCTTTCGGCTGCGTTCTGCTGAGCGGATCAAACCGGCACGCAACTTGCCCGATTCGGCAAACTGTTCCGCTTCTTCTGTCCCCTTCGCCGCGCGCACCAATTGCTTGTCGACCAGTTCCGTCAGGTCGATAGCCGTCATCTTGCCTTCCATGCCCTGCGACCTTGATCGCGTCTTCCATGTTCACCATGCAAAACGGGCAGGCAGTCACAATCACATTCGCCCCAGCTTCGGCGGCCATCTGTACCCGCTTCACGCCCATCCGCGTCTCTTCCTTGGGCTCGTAAAACAGCATCAGCCCGCCGCCGCCGCAGCAAAACGACCGGTCACGGTAGCGAGCTCATCTCGACCCTCTTCAGACCGGGAATTGCGTCGAGCACATCGCGCGGGTCGTCATAGACCTGGTTATGCCGGCCCAGATAACAGGGATCGTGATAGGTGTACACGTCATCTGTGTTTTCTACCGGATTGAGTTTCAGGTTGCCGGTCTTGACTTCGCGCGCGAGCAACTGACTGATGTGCTCCACCGGCGGCATATCTTTATAGTCATGCCTCAGCGCGTTGTAGGCGTGGGGATCGGAAGTGACGATGCGCTGCACGCCCGCGGCTTTGATGGCCTCCACGTTGTGATCGCGCAAGGCCATGAACAGCGTTTCTTCGCCGAACCGCCGCACCTCATGACCGCTGTCTTTTTCTGCCGCGCCCAGGATGCCGAAGTTTTCGCCCGACCTGGTCGAGAATTCTCGCGGTGGCGCGCCCGATCGCCTGGATGCGGTCGTCGTAAGACGTGATGCTGTCGACAAAATACAACGTGTCTGCGGTATTCTTGCCGTCCAGAATTTTGACGGCACAGGTGGGCTGGAACTCTTTGTCCTTGGTCCAGTCGGCCTTCTTCTTTTCCATCTTGCCGTAAGGATTGCCGCGGCTCTCCAGGGCCTTCAGTGCTTTCTGGATCGACTTGGGCACATTTCCGTCGTCCACCAGGCCGCGCCGCAGATCGACAATCTTGTCGATGTATTCGATCAGCAAGGGGCACTCTTCTTCGCAAGCGCCACAGGTGGTGCACGACCAGACTTCGTCTTCGGAATAGATGCCGCCGTCAGAAACTAGCGGCGTGCCGTTGCCTGTCTTCCCGAACATGGGAAAATGCTGGAAGGTGTAATCCCTCGCCTTGATGGTGAGGAACCGTGGCGACAGCGGCCTGCCCACGGCGTTGGCCGGGCAATTGTCGGAGCACCGTCCGCAATCGGCGCAGGAATAGAAATCCAGCATGTGCTTCCAGGTGAAGTCTTCGAGTTTCTTCACCCCGAACGATTTCACCTGATCCAGATGCTCGTCGCTAACGCCCCAGCGGACGGGCTTGACCGTTCCCTTGTCCAGCTTGGCGAAGTACACGTTGAACAGCGACGTTTCCACGTGGAACTGAATGCCAAATGGCCGATAGCACAGCAGGAAGTAGAAGGTCAGAACATCCAAAACATAGGCGCCGCGGTGCAGGTTCCAAAGGTGCAGACGGGGAAGCTGAACTTAGAGCGTTCTTCAACATCCACGGCAGCGAGAAGGTGGACAGAAACTCGACGTGACCTTGTTGCGCGAGAAGAGCAGCCCGGCTGGCCTCGAACAAACTCTCCGACAGCATCAGGATGGCGATCAGCGCCAGCAGGAAGATGGCATCGACTTTGTGGCTCTTGCCGTACTTCGCCGGCACCTCGTAGCGCGCCGGCTTGAAGACGATTCGCCGGGTAGCGGCGGCCACCATGCAGAGGAAGACGATGGTTGAGCAGTAGTCGGTGACGATCCCGTAGAGATGACCGACCTCGCCCGCAGGATACCGAGGGCAGCGAAACTCTCGGACATGCCGAGAATCAGCAGAGAGAAGGCCCGAGTCGCCAGCAGGATGAAGCAGCTAAAGATAAGGATGTGGATCGTTCCTGCCACCCGGTAGCGCGGATGCTTCCACTGCCCAACCAGAATTTCGCAACTCGTTCCAGCCGGATCGAATGGCCGGTCAAAACGAACATCACTTTCGCCGTGAATCAGCGGGGTCAGCCGCCTCGCCACAATGTAGGAGAAACATCCGAGGCCCAGCAGATTGAGGGTCAGGAATAGGACTTGCCCTGGGATGAACCAGTATGTCGCCTGAGCCGGTGACTGGAGAGCTTCCACCATAATGCTCCATATCCCTTCTGACGATCGCAATCTTCGAGGTGGCGGCCTGGGAGTCGGGCAGCGGTCGCTACACGACTTAACTGGGATTATGGGTGGTTCGGTCCGCAAGTGCTGTGAGTCGCAACAACCACCGATGTGAGTCGCATCACATACGAATGGTACAAAGCGTAAAACTGGCCCGGGGGCTAACGATACCTGCAAAAGAAATGTCTGCTAGGACCGGTGGAAGGGCCCCGGCTTTAGCCGGGCCTAAAGAGCGCAACCAGGCCGGGCTTTAGCCCCGGCCGACCGTGGCTAAAGCCATCGGTAATAGCGCCCCGATTTCGCCGGGCTAAAAGCCCGGCGCTTCCACCTCCAGCGACGACATGGCTTTTGCAGCTTCCACCTCCGGTAAGGACATTTCTTTTGCAGTCATCAATAACCTCTCGCATAGCAGCAAGTGCAAGCTCCCCTTTGCATTATTATGTGGGGGTCACCGGCGGGGATCCCAGCAGGTATTGGGTCATGGCAAAACTTGAACTCTTTGGTACAGCGAGCTGTCCTTACACGCGGGAGATGCGGGAGTGGCTCGAGTGGAAGCGCCGCGACTTCGTCGAATACGACGTCGAGGCTGATCTCGCGGCGTGCGAACGCCTGCTGGCTCTAGCCGGCGGCCAGCGAACTGTCCCCGTGCTGGTTGAGGACGGCAAGATCGTGCAAACGGGCTGGCAAGGCCGGGGCTGCATTATCGCCGACGGGAAATCGGGATGAAGGCTGCCCGCTTCATTCGGGTGCGGGGAGTTGTGCAAGGAGTAGGATTTCGTCCATTTGTCTATCGCCTGGCCAACCAGCACGGACTTAGCGGTTGGGTGCTTAACGGCGAAGAGGGCGTCGAGATTCAAGTCGAGGGCTCTGAGCCGAGTCTTCAAACCTTTGTTGAGGAGTTGAAGACACAAGCTCCTCCCGCCGCGGTGATCTCACAAATCGATGTCCAGCCTGCCGAGCCGACGGGACTCACCGGATTCGCCATCCACCAGAGCCAACGCCGCGAGAAGCCGACAGTTCGCATCTCGCCCGACCTGCCGGTGTGCGACGCGTGTCTAGACGAGCTTTTCGATGCCAGTGATCGCCGCCATCGATATCCTTATATCAATTGCACCAACTGCGGACCGCGCTACACGGTTATTCTCGGCCTGCCTTACGATCGTCCCAATACGACCATGAAGCAGTGGCCGCTGGACGACTATTGCGAGGCGGAGTATCACGATCCCGCGAATCGCCGCTTTCATGCGCAGCCGGTGGCCTGTCCAAATTGCGGCCCGCACTACTGGCTTCAGCTCGGCGAAGAGACAACCCATGGCGACGCCGAGGTAATTCGCGAACCGCTGATCTGCTCAACGCAGGGAAAGATCGTCGCCATCAAGGGGCTGGGCGGATATCACCTGGCCTGCGATGCGCGAAATGCTACCGCGGTTAGCGCGCTGCGAGAGCGAAAGTATCGCAAGGAGAAACCATTCGCCGTGATGGTGAAAGATCTGGAGTCGGCTCGCGGACTGTGGTCGAGTTGTCGCCTGAGTCCGAGAAGCTGCTCACTCTCCGTGGCGCGGCCCATCGTGCTCGCACCCGCCAAGGTGGATCTGCCCGGCGTGGCTCCCGATAACGACGAGCTCGGCCTCATGCTGCCGTATACGCCGCTGCAGCACATGCTGTTTGCGGCCGGCGCCCCGGATGTTCTGGTGATGACCAGCGCCAACCGCTCCAGTGAACCGATTGCCTACGATGAGCAGGATGCCTTCGACCGGCTGGCCGGCGTGGCTGACGCATTTCTGGTAGGCGAGCGTCCCATTGCGCGCCGGGTCGATGATTCGGTGGCACGTGCCGGGGCGTTTGGACCGGTGATTTTGCGCCGGTCCCGCGGATATGCGCCGGGCGCGGTTGCGACCTTGCCCATCGACCGGCCGCTGCTGGCGGTAGGCGCGGACCTGAAGAACAGCGTAACCCTGGTGGTCGACGGCCAGGCATTCGTCAGCCAGCACATCGGCGACCTGGACCACTATCAGGCATTCCAGGCCTTTCAGGAAACAATTCGTGATCTGGTCTCGATGTACGAGGTAAGTTGGGATGACTTGTTAGTCGTGCACGACGCTCATCCGCAATATCGATCGACCACCTACGCTCACGATCTGCCGGTTGCCGGGAAACTTGCCGTGCAACATCACCGCGCCCACGTGGCCTCCGTGCTGGCCGAGCGAGGTGAGTGGGATAAGCGAGTGCTGGGAGTGAGTTTCGACGGCACCGGGTATGGCGACGACGGCAGCATATGGGGCGGCGAGTTCTTCGCCGGAAGTGTGAAGCAAGGCTTTGAGCGTGTCGCTCATCTGCGTCGCGCGAGCCTGCCGGGCGGGGACGCGGCGGCACAGCACCCAGTGCAGGCTGCGGCTGGCTTTCTGGCGCAAGTCGAAGGGCTGCCTGACCTGAGCGCTCCGCCGTTCAATTTTCCTGCGCGTTATCAGCAAGCGATGGAACTGGTACGCAAAGACGTGCGAAGCTTTACCACGACCTCGATCGGGCGGCTCTTCGATGCGGCTGCAGCGCTGCTGGGCTTCACTCGTGGAATCACCTTCGAAGGACAGGCCGCGATGTGGCTGGAAGATCTTGCCCGCAGGGCGAGCGGTGGTGAGGCGTATCCCTTTCCGTTCCTCGATCGGGAGCTGGACTTTCGTCCGCTGCTGCGCAGGCTTGCGGAAGACAGGAAGCGAGGACGCGCCCAGCATGATATAGCTCGAGCATTTCAACGAGGAGTAGCTCAGGGCTTGCGAGATGCCATAACCGTTCTTGGTCGCGATTTGGGCATTGACACTGTCGTTTTGTCAGGGGGCGTGTTCCAGAACGAGCTTCTGCTGCGCGACCTGAAAGACCTGCTACGCGACGGTGCGCTGGAGACTTGGACAAATCACTCTGTACCGCCCAACGATGGAGGTATCAGCCTGGGCCAGGCTGCGCTGGCCGCGTTGGTTGAGCGCAGACTGGTGCAAGCAACCGCGATATCTACTTCAACTGACGACATGAGATGAAAGCGGTATGAGATAAGCTCCAACTTCATCATGAGTTTTCATGCGAGTTCTGAAGCTCGATTTCGCTTTTGTGCCGCACTGATGAATACTAGCCGGGTTTCCCGCAGCCTCTTCAAGGCCGACTCTATTTCGGAATTAGGTCGTACACAAGCCTACTTCGTTCGAGCGCTTCCTTCCGGCACTTTTCGGCAGCTTGCGAAGTTTTTACTGCAGCTTAAAATGGGAAAACCTTGAGTCCTAACGACTCGAAATCGTTGACCATCCGCTAAAGTCTGGACTTCTGCAAGGTACAATTGAATATCCCCTATGTGCGCACTCTTTCTGACTATGGCGGAAACCGCTGTACTGGAGCAGTCGGTTCGCCATCTGCTGTGGTACATAGCCATATTCGGGTCATTCACCTCCACCGTCTTCCTGGGCATGGTTGTAGCAGCAGCGTTTCGGTATTTGTCGAACACTCGCAGGGATGGAGACAGGCGATGTGCGGCACCTTCTGAAAACCTGCCTGCCGTAACCGTCCTAAAGCCAGTGCATGGTATGGAGCCCAAGCTAGAGGCGACTCTGGAGAGCTTCTTCCGGCAAGAATATCCGAATTTCGAGATCGTTTTTGGCGCCCGTGACCTGACCAATGAAGCGCTGGTCGTAGTGGAAAAATTGCGGGCCAAATATCCAGAGGTAACTAGCCGAGTCGTCATTTCCGGAGAACCATCCTGGCCCAATGCCAAAGTTTTTTCCCTGGCCAAGATGATCGCTTCGTCCGAGAACTCCTATTTCGTCATTAGCGACAGTGATGTTCTGGTTCGTCCCGACTTTTTGCGCAGCGTGATACCGCCGCTGCTGGATCAGAAAGTGGGACTGGTCACCTGTTTGTATGAAGGCATCCCTACGCCCGACTTCTGGTCGCAGTTGGAGGCTTTGGGCATGTCGGTCGAGATGCCGGCTGGAGTGATGGTGGCCAACATGGTGGAAGGGGGGATGAAGTTTGCCCTGGGCGCCGCCATGGCCGTCCGCGGCGATGCGGTGGAAGCGATCGGTGGGATTCGGGAGACGGCCGACGTTTATTCGGACGATTTTGTGCTTGGAAACCTCATTGCCGAGGCTGGATACACGGTAGTCCTATCGTCCTACAAAGTGGGACACGTACTCGCGGGTCAGTCGCTGCGGCAAACTTTCGGCGATCAGTTGCGTTGGATGAAGAGCACCCGCTTTTCGCGGCCGTGGGGACACGTAGGATCAGGACTCACCTATGCTGTCCCGTTTGGCTTGTTGGCGATGCTGCTCGGGCTGGGACATCGCGAGTGGATGCAGCTTGGCGTCGCCTTGTTCGCGATCTCCTGGATCAATCGCATGCTGCTGGCCTTGCTGGTGGGCTGGGCGGTGATCGGAGACCGACGTTGTCTTTGGCTGTGTTGGCTATATCCGGTGCGGGACTTGCTGGGCTTCTGCACCTGGGCCGCCAGTTTTACCAGCAATCAGTTCTTATGGCGGGGCGAACCCTATGAGTTCGGACCGGAAGGACGCATCACACCGGTGCAAAGGGACATCGATTTCGTAAGCGAACATCTGCCCCAGGCCAACGACTAAGGTTATTCTTCTCACAAATGCCGGCGCCAACCGGCAACTAGATTTTTTCCAACTTCCCGTCGCGCAGTCTGAACTGCAGACCGCGCCATTCCACGGTGTTTCCGCCATAGCTGGCGATCCAAATCAGCAGAGCAACTAAGTCGTGTAGCGGAAGCAGCCATAGGTCTCTTACCACGCGTGGGTCCTTGAGTACACCGCGGCCTATGACTAACGCCGAAGTCAGTCGCATCGCTGCCGTGATAACCAGAGCCAGCCATGTCCACCAGGCATTGGGATTCAACAGCACTGCGAGTATCGCCCAGATCAGTCCGAAGGTGACAATCAAGCCGACGTACTGAGCGGGACGGCGATCCTTGATATTGCGAGCCCAGCGCATCTGGTGTACCCAAAAATCGCGGAAGGAGTAGTCGGGCAAAGCGGTCTCCGGAATGGTGTCTGCCAACTCGACCTTATGTCTCGCCGCAGCGGCCCGCGCTCCGAGTTCATAGTCGTCGCCCAGGTAGTCGACCAGCGGCTCCAAACCGCCGATCTCGCCCAGGACGGTCTTGGTGGTCGCGATGGTTGCGCCTAACCCAAAGCGAATACCGCCTTCCAGCGCTGCGCGATGAGCACACCGCCGGCGAAGTCGGTGCTGAGTCCCAGCGCCTCCAGCCTCGAGCCCAGCGTCTTGCCCGCCAGACCGCGATAAAGCGTCGTGACCATGCCGACATCGGGCTTGGCAAAGGGCGCCATCACGCGCGACAGGTAATCGCGTTCGACCAGAATGTCGCTGTCATTAATAAGAATGTGCTCAAAGCGCGCCTGGGGCAGCATTTGTGCCAGGTTGCTGACCTTGCCGTTCAGGCCAAGCAGTGCTGGACAATGCACGACCTGCAAGTTTTTCCGGGGAAACTCCTCGCGTAATTTCTCCACCAGCGATAACGCCGGATCGTTGAGGTCATGCACTCCAAACAGCACTTCGTATTCCGGATAGTCAAGCAGGCAATGGCTGCGGAAAGCCGCGTACATATGCGGATCGAGCCCCTTCAGCGATTTCAGAATGCTGACCGGAGGAGCGTATTTCCGCTCCGCTGCGGGCCCGCGATCGCGCCGGAAACGGTGCGCCGCCCAGATCGACATGGCGAAATACGCTGTGGCCGCTGCGGCCAGCAGAACGCAAATTGCCGGCACGAGGATAAAGATCGATGGCATGAGAGCTGTTTAGATTAGCAGAACGCCAAGACCCGAGGCCGGCTCGCAATCAGAGCCGATGTCTCATGGCCGTCGCGCGTTATCATGGTGAGTGGAGATCCCAGGGACAACGCGATGATCAACGGTAAACGGGTCGCGGTGGTCATGCCGGCCTACAACGCGGAGCAGACGCTGGAAGCGACGGTGCGGGAAATTCCTGATCTGGTCGACATCCGCATTTTGGTGGACGACTACAGCAAAGACAAGACGGTCGAGCTGGCCAAGAAGCTCGGGTTGCTGGTGTTCGTGCACGACCGAAACTACGGCTACGGCCGCAACCAGCAGACTTGCTATCGCGAGGCGCTCGCGGCCGGCGCCGATGTGGTCATCATGGTCCACCCGGATTACCAGTACACGCCGCTGCTGATCACCGCCATGGCCAGCATGGTGGCCTACGACGTTTACGACGTGGTGCTGGGCTCGCGCATCATCGGCGGCCAGGCTCTGCGCGGCGGCATGCCGCTCTACAAGTACATCTCCAACCGCTTTCTGACCGCGTTCGAGAACCTGTTCCTGGGCGTGAAGCTCTCCGAATATCACACCGGCTATCGCGCCTTCAGCAGCAAGGTCCTGACCACGTTGCCGCTGCTGGAGAACTCTCCCGACTTTGTCTTCGACAACCAGATGCTGGCGCAATGCGTGCAGTTCGGATTTCGCATCGGCGAGGTGTCGTGCCCGACCAAGTACTTCGAAGAGGCGTCGTCCATCAACTTTCGCCGCAGCGTGAAGTACGGATTCGGCGTGTTGGGCACCTCGCGTTCAGTTCAAGCTGCACAACTGGGGATTGACTCGCCTGCCACGATTCAGCGCCCAAGGAAGGAAGCTGGAACTGGATCGGGCGGCCATTATCGAGTCATCGCCGCTGTCGAGCGAACAGCTCAGCCGGGTGGAATGAGCCCCAGCCATCCGGGTTCGCGCCAACGTTTGTCCCACGCAGATGGCGTTCAACACCGTTTGCCCGCCAACCGATTGATTCCGGAGAATCTCGCTATCCAAGGCCTTACCTGCCCGTATAAGATTCAGCCCCCGGTGAATTTGTGGAGGTCGCCGGGATAATTCCGGCTGGATGCAACTTCCGGCGCGGCTATTTCGTACTATCAGTCGGCCCAGTTCGTCCGAATGGGTAGAATAGGTCAAGGGCTCCAAGTCAAACTAAAACGAGCAGCATTCCGGCGCGAAGCTTGCTCAAGCCGAGAACATGGCAACTCCAAGACTGCAAGTGTCGACCGTCGCTGCGGTAGCTCCGCAACGAAAAGTCGCGCGCGCACATTTTCTGCGCGAGCCGACGCTGATCGCGCTGCAGAACATGCGTGCGCACAAGCTGCGCTCGTTTCTCATGCTGCTGGGCGTCATTCTGTCGGTCTCCACGCTCATCCTGGTGGTCGCGCTGGTCGCGGGAATGAATGAGTACTTTGCCACGCCGCATCGCCAACCTGGGATCCAATGTTTTTCTGGTCACGAAGTTTCCCATCATCAGCGACACCAAGGAGCTGCTGAAGGCGACTCGCCGCAATCGCGACATCACCTGGGATGACTACGAGTCGCTGCGCGACAATCTTAAGCTTCCCAAAGCGGTCGGCGTGGAAGCGCGGCGCACATGCCAACATTCGCGCTGAGCACCAGAAGCTGGAAGATGTCGAGCCTGCGGGGAGTGACCGCCAACATCGGCGACATGGATGTGGAAGAGGTCGCGACCGGCCGCTACATCACCGATACCGACAACCAGCATCGCGACATGGTTTGCATGATCGGCGCCGACGTTGCCGACAAGCTTTTCGCCAACGACCGATCCGCTGGGCAAGACCTTAGCCATCGATGGCCAGGAGTTCCAGGTCGTCGGGGTGGCCAAGAAAATCGGCAACACCTTTGGCCAGTCGCAGGACAATTTCGTCTACATCCCGATTGAAACCTGGCTGAAGATTTACGGGCGCAACAACACGCTGAATATCAATGTTCAGGTGCGCGGACCGGAGTGGCTGGCCCGCACTCAGGAAGAAGCTCGAATGCTGATGCGCGCCCGCCGTCATCTCGAGTTATCAACGACGAGGACAATTTCGGCGTTCTCGCCAGCGACAGCCTGATGGGCCTTTGGAAGAATCTGACCGGCACGCTGGCTTCGGGCATGGTCGGTCTGGTGTCCATTTTCCTGGTCATCGGCGGCGTGGTGATTATGAACGTCATGCTGGCCTCGGTGACCGAGCGCACCCGCGAGATCGGTATTCGCAAGTCGCTGGGGGCCAAGCGGCGCGACATTCTTCTGCAGTTTCTGGTGGAGTCCACGGTGATGGCGCTGGTCGGCGGCGCTATCGGCGTGCTGATTGCCTGGATCCTCGCGGTGATTGTGCGCACGGCGACGCCGGTGCCGATGTCGGTTCCGATTCCTGCCGTGGTGCTGGCGATTGGTATCTCCTCGGACGGTGGGAATGTTCTTCGGTGTGTATCCGGCGAGGAAGGCGGCCAAGCTGGACCCGATCGAAGCGTTGCGGTACGAGAATTAGTGAATCGTGAGTCGTTACGGCGTGAATTGTGAATCGTGGATCGTGAATAGCCTGGTGAGGGTGAGGACAAAGCAATGATACGTACTGCGATCACGCCGGCTGGACTGTCGGGCCGTCCAAGGGGTGCGATCTACGATTCACGATTCACGGTTCACGTCGTTACTATCCACTAGCCACTATGTTCTAACTATGTTGTTATGCACCTTGGCGTAAATTCGAAGATGGCGTTGGAGACGGTGCGCGAGCACAAGACGCGCTCCTTCCTGACCGTGCTGGGGGTGGTGATTGGCGTGGCTGCCATGATCTTCGTGGCCTCCATCCTGGTCGGCATCAGCCGCGACTTCCAGGGCTTCCTCGAAGACTACGGCACCAACACGTTGTTCATCTACCGCTTCGATGCCGGCATCCATACCGGCCGCTTGACCGCCGAGGAGCGCAATCGTAAGTCGCTCACCCTGGAAGATGCCAAGGCCATTCTTGCCGAGTGCCCGCACGTAAAGAACGTGACCGTGGAAATCTTTCCGCGTTTCGACCCGGATGTCCGGCCCACTCCGCAGGTGGCGCGCTACGGCACTCACGAGATCACCGATCTGGACTACACCGGCACCAACTCCGCGTATCAGGACGTCTATAACGCGCACGTGGTCCAGGGCCGATTTTTCTCCGACTTCGAAGACCTGCATCGCGAAGACGTTGCTGTCATCGGATACGAAATCGACAAGAACTTCTTTCCCGCCCACGACGGGATCGGCAAAACCATTCTGGTCGAGGGCGTTCCCTACCAGGTGATCGGCGTGCTGGGCAAGCGTAAGGGACAACTCTTCAAAGACCAGACCGCCGATCGTACGGTCAAGGTGCCGTACTACTCGTATCGCAAGCACTATCCCGCCGACGAAGACCATTTCATCGGCGCCGAGGCCTATCCCGGCTTTAAGGACGCTGCCGAGGACGAAATTCGCGGTCTGTTGCGCCGCCGCCGCAACGTTCCCTTCGACAAGCCTGACAACTTCGGCATCAGCAGCGCCGCAGCCATCGCCGAAAACTTCCGCCAGATCATGAGCACGGTCGCCTTGATGACCATCGTCGTCAGCTCCATCGGCTTGCTGGTGGGCGGCGTCGGGGTGATGAACATCATGCTGATGTCGGTGACCGAGCGCACCCACGAAATCGGCGTGCGTAAAGCTATCGGCGCCCGCCGCAGCGACGTGATCCGTCAGTTCCTTACCGAGGCAATGGTGCTAACCGGGCTCGGCGGCCTGGCCGGCGTGCTGGTGGGAGTCGGTGCGGCCGCCTGCCTGCCGCTGCTTTTCCCCTCCATGCCGACCTCGGTGCCGATGTGGGCGGTCGTTTCCGCGGTGCTGATGTCGATGAGCGTCGGCCTGTTCTTCGGGATCTATCCCGCCGTTAAGGCATCCCGGCTGGATCCGGTCGAAGCGCTGCGTTACGAGTAAGCTATCCGGCATCAGACAAAACAGTATGTCCATACCGATCGAGGATTACGCGCTAATTGGCGACTGTGAAACTGCCGCGCTGGTCAGCCGCAACGGCTCCATCGACTGGCTTTGCCTGCCCCATTTCGCTTCTCCCGCCTGTTTCGCCGCTCTGGTGGGGACGGAAGACAACGGGCATTGGTCGATCGCGCCGAAGGCTGCGGCCCGCTGCACCCGGCGCTATCTGCCGCACACGCTGGTGGTCGAGACCACCTTTGAAACCGAGGACGGCTCGGCGCTGCTACTCGACTTCATGCCGCTGCGCGGGCGCAATGCTCACCTGATCCGCATCGTTCGCGGGGTCCGCGGCAGCGTGGCCATGTGCATGGAACTGGTCTTGCGCTTCGATTACGGGCGTACGGTTCCCTGGGTGACTCGGCTGGAGGATGGCGTGCTTCGGGCCATTGCCGGTCCCGATATGGCCGTGCTGTATACCGGCACTGCGCTGCGTGGCGAAAACCTTAAGACCCTCAGCGAATTCACCATCAACGCGGGCGAGTCGGTGAATTTCGTTCTCAGTTACGGACCCTCCTTCGACGAACTTCCTCCGCCCGCCGATGCCGAACAGGCATTGCATGACACCGTCGGCTTCTGGGAAGAATGGACTGGCCGCGCTCATCTGGACGGCGAGTATGCCAACGATCTGGAGCGTTCCCTGATCACGCTCAAGGCTCTGACTTACCGGCACACTGGAGGAATCGTGGCCGCTCCCACCACCTCGCTGCCGGAGTGCATTTGCGGACAACGGAACTGGGACTACCGCTTCTGCTGGCTGCGCGATGCCACCTTCACCTTGCTGGCCCTGATGAATGCGGGGTACTTCGAAGAAGCTCGCGCCTGGCGCGACTGGCTGCTGCGCGCCGTGGCCGGAAGTCCCGACCAGGTGCAGATTATGTACGGCATTCGGGGCGAGCGAAACCTGATGGAATGGGAAGTTCCCTGGCTGTCGGGATATGAGAACTCCAAGCCGGTTCGGGTGGGCAATGCTGCTTCCGAACAGCTTCAACTCGACGTTTACGGCGAGGTTGCCGACGCCATGCTGCACGCTCATCTGGCAGGCATGCCCCCCAGCGACGCCGATGTGTCGTTGCACCGATCCTTGAGCAGGCACCTGGAGACGATTTGGGAGCTTCCAGACCAGGGGATCTGGGAGGTGCGTGGCGAACCCCAGCATTTCACCTATTCGAAAGTCATGGCCTGGGTAGCCTTCGATCGCGCGGTCAAGGGCATGGAGACATTTGGGGTAACCGGCCACATAACGCACTGGCGCGAACTGCGCGATACCGTCCACCGCGATGTCTGCCAAAAAGCCTATAACCCCGAACTCGGCAGCTTTACCCAAGCCTATGGCTCCAACCAACTCGACGCGTCGCTGCTGCTGATTCCGCAAGTTGGATTTCTGCCGTGGACCGACCCCCGAATCCGCGGCACGGTGGAAGCGGTGGAGAAGCATTTGATGCAGGATGGCTTTCTGCTGCGCTACCGCACCGAGAAGGTGGACGACGGCCTGCCTGCGGGCGAGGGCGTTTTCCTTGCCTGCAGCTTCTGGATGGTCAGCGCCCTGCGGATGCTGGGACGCACAGACGACGCCCGCCAGCTGTTCGAACGCCTGCTGTCACTACGCAACGATGTAGGCTTGCTGGCCGAGGAGTACGATCCTAGGGCCAAGCGGCAATTGGGAAACTTCCCTCAAGCCCTTTCTCACATTTCGTTGATCAATGCCGCCTTCGAATTCAACCGTGGCAGCAGCCCAGGTCAGCAGCGGTCGGAATCGTCGCCGTCTCCGTCCCCGGGCGCACAGGTAATCACGCCAAACAAGGTCTAGTTCTAGTCTTCGACAGCCGCGGCGTGGGCAGCGCCGAACCCTCAGGTGCGGCCCAGACTTCATGAGTCATGGAGTTTTTCCGTTGCGGAAACGGGCTTGCTCTGGAAGCGGCCCGAGCCGGCGCGAAGGTAACGGCGTAAGTAGATCCTTGATCTTCTCGAAGAGGATTTGTGGGCCTTCCGCTTTGGGTATAAAACAATCGACGTAGGCCAGCGCGTCTGCCGGTACCTGCATGGCAGAAATCATAATCACCGGAATTTTCGAGTTGCGTCGTTTGATTTCCTGGGCAACAGCTCCCCCATCCATTTCCGGCATGGCGAAGTCAAGCAGTACCAGGTCTACGGGAAGCGTAGAAAAAATGTACAGAGCTTTCCGGCCATCCGGCGCACTGATCACATCGTAGCCCTTGGCCTCCAGTAATCTTTCCCGGGTAAAAAGGATTACCGGCTCATCGTCGACTGACAGGATCAGTCGATTTCCATTCCGGGCGGAATGGTCAGAGAATCTCTGGAGCGGAAGGTGGGACTGCATTGTGTTTCCCCAAGCATCTGGGTTAACGATACTGAATGGAAGTGCATGTTGTCGGTCTGGCGCCAGACATGACTACAACAAACCAAGGCGGTTAAATTCGTCACGCACGATGCCATAACACTCACAAGCGGTGTTTTCCAGACCGTCGCGGTTCTGGATGGTGACGGTCCCCCGGCTATAGTCGATCAGGCCGGCGCGGTGGAGGAGCCCAGCCGCCAAGGTCACCGTGGTGCGAGGTGCCCCTAGCATTTGACCGAGAAAATCATGCGTCAGGTGGAGCTGGTCCGTTTCCATCCGGTCGCGACAACTCAGGAGCCAGCGGGAAAGCCGCTCTTCGATATTGTGCAGCCGGTTGCAAGCGGCAGTTTGTGCGCTTTGCACCAGGAATGCCTGCATGTACTTTTGCAGGCGCCAGCGCAACTCTACCGATCGTTCAAACTCCTCTTTGATTTTCTGGGCTGGGATACTGTAGCCCGAACCGGCAATCTGGATGAAAGTTCGTCCCGGCGCACCTTCGGCTCCCAGCAGGATAGGAATGCCTACGATTCCCTCCATGCCAACGACGCCGACTTCTACGGTGTCCCCGTTTTGCAGGCTCACCACGAACGACGCCATGCCTTGCTCCAGGAAATAGGCGTGGCTGGCGTGTCCGTCTAAAAGGACTTCGTCTTGGGGGAGAGTTACCGGGGTAAGGTGGCGGCGCAGGCGGGTAAGTTCAGCTTTGGGTAGAGAGGCAAGGATACGATTACGGAAGACACTCCCAGGGGGGTTCATACTGTCGCTCCTTCATGCTGACGAAAAACGTCGCATCCGGATGCGCATAGGAACCAGTCCCCGCGGGCGGGTGGGAATGCGTATGAAGATGTAAGTTAATTGTACGCCTTGACAACCCCCGGCGTTTGTCTGGGATCAGACATAGAGTCTGATATACTCGAGCCCAGCAAGCCTCCGAGTCTCAGCGGGTTTCGATTTTAGCGAAAGCCCAGAAAGAGATCTCATGGCGTCCTCCTCGCAATCCCATTCCGAGTTCACGTCGGACGAGAGCAGGTTATTGGCTGCGCTGGCCCACGAAATCAACAATCCTCTGGAAGCGCTGCTGAGCTTTGTCTACCTGCTGGAAGCCGAACCTGGGCTCAGCCAACGCGCTCGCGAATACCTTCGCCTGGCTCGGGAAGAAGTACACCGCATCTCCCAGATCACGCATTCCGCCATGCATCCGTTTCGCGGAACGGAGATTCTGGAGAGCATCAGTGTGCCGGAGTTGCTGCGCTCGGTGCTGGAGTTTTACAAATCGCGGTTCGAAACCCGAGGCATCGCCCTGAACGCCCACTATTACCCGGTTCACAGCTTGGCCGTGTACTCGGGCCGGTTGCGTCAGGTTTTCTCCAATCTTCTGCTCAACGCCTTCGACGCGATGCCTGGGGGCGGGACCATGCAGGTTAAGATAGCAGCCGCCCGCGAATGGTCTGGACGGCAGCGGCACGGAATCCGAGTTACCTTCGCGGACGATGGCTGTGGGATACCGGCGCCCGACCTTCCCCGCATCCTGGAGCCCTTCTTTACCACCAAGGGATCCGCCGGCAATGGTTTAGGACTGTCGATGGTGAACGACACGGTGCACAAGCACGGCGGGGCGCTGCGCTTTCGTACCAGCACCCGTCCGGGACACAGCGGCAGCGTTTTCTCGATCTTCCTGCCGATGAATTAGCTCCTCGGCTAGGCTTCCACGCCGGCGGGCTGCGCATTACGGCGGGGACGCCGGTTGGCGGCCAGGATCTTCTTGCGCAGACGCAGGGATTGCGGCGTCACCTCGACCAGTTCGTCGTCGGCGATGAATTCGATGGCCTGCTCCAGGTTGAGATTCTTGAACGGCACCAGCCGGATGGCGTCGTCGGCCGTGGACGAGCGCATGTTGGTCAGCTTCTTTTCGCGCACGATGTTTACGTCCAGATCGTTGTCGCGCGAGTTCTCGCCCACCACCATGCCTTCATAAACTTCGACTCCCGGGCCGACAAACATTTCGCCGCGCTCCTGCAGCCCCCATAAGGCATAGGCTGTTGTGTGGCCGTTGCGATCGGCCACCAGCGCTCCGGTCACACGATGTGGGATATCGCCCTGCCATTCGGTATAACCGTCGAACAGCGAATTCATCACGATGGTGCCGCGGGTGTCGGTCAGCAACTCGCTGCGCAGGCCGATCAGGCCGCGGCTGGGGATGACAAACTCCATGCGCACCCGGCCGTAGCCGTGGTTGTGCATCTTCTGCATCTGCGCTTTGCGCGAGCCCAGCTTCTCGATCACCACGCCGACGAACGATTCCGGCACGTCGATGGTAAGCCGCTCGACGGGCTCCATCAGCTTGCCGTCAAGGTGCTTGGTCACGATTTCCGGCTTGCCCACCGCCAGCTCGAAGCCTTCGCGGCGCATCATCTCGATCAGGATGGCCAGCTGCAGTTCGCCGCGTCCCATCACTTTGAAGGAATCGGTATTTGCCGTGTCTTCCACGCGCAGCGAAACGTTGGTCAGCAGCTCCTTCTGCAGACGGTCGCGCAGATTGCGCGAGGTAACGTACTGCCCTTCGCGGCCGGCGAACGGCGAAGTGTTGACCATGAACTGCATGGCGATGGTCGGCTCGTCGATGGTGATCACCGGCAGCGGCGCGGGATTCTCCACGTCGGTGATGGTCTCGCCAATGTTGATGCCGGTGACGCCGGCGACCGCGACGATGTCGCCCAACTCGGTGGCCACGATGTCGGTGCGCTTCAGGCCGGAGAAGGAGAACAGCTTGGTGATCTTGATCTTCTCCAGCGAGCCGTCGCGCTTGGCAATGGCCACGTCTTCGCCGGTGCGCAGCGTGCCGTTGAAGACGCGCGCAATCGCCAGCCGTCCCAGGTAGTCGCTGTAATCGAGATTCGCCACCAGGATCTGCAGCGGGCCATCAGCGTCGCCCTGGGGCATGAGGAATGGTGTCCACGATGGCATCGAACAGCGGCCGCAGATTCTCGCCCGGGCTGGTTCAGATCGGTCGTCGCCGTTCCCAGCTTGGCGTTGGTGTAGAGCACGGGAAAGTCGAGCTGATCTTCGCCCGCGTCGAGATCGATGAACAGGTCGTAAACCTCGTTCAGCACCTCCTGCGCGCGCGCGTCGGGCCGGTCGATCTTGTTGATCACCAGAATCGGCGGCAGCTTGGCTTCCAGCGCCTTGCTCAGCACGTAGCGGGTCTGCGGCAGCGGACCTTCGCTGGCATCGACCAGCAGCATCACGCCGTCGACCATCTTCAGCGCGCGCTCCACCTCGCCGCCAAAATCGCTGTGGCCGGGCGTGTCGACGATATTGATCTTGACCTCGGCCGGGTGCCCGGAGTCGGGCGCGGGATGATAGAAGACGGCGGTGTTTTTGGCCAGGATGGTGATGCCGCGCTCGCGCTCCAGCTCGTTGGAATCCATCACCCGCTCGACATGGGTCTCGTTGGCGCGGAAGGTGCCGCTCTGGTTCAGCATGGCGTCCACCAGCGTGGTCTTGCCGTGGTCAACGTGGGCGATGATGGCGATGTTGCGAATACTCGTGCTCAAAACTATCCTTTCCAGCTTGCGGAAAACTCCAGGAAAACCGCCTTCGATCAGCGAAACGGAGGGAGTCGGGACCGGTATGTCCAGTTTACAATACGAGCGAACAATGACGAACGAAACAAGTAATGAGCTGCTGCCATATGCTAAACGGATCGCAATAAAAGGCTGTGTCTTTCTGCGGGCAGTTGCTGCGCTGGGCATCGCCTCGGCGATTTTCATGTCCGTCGATGCCATTGCTACGCCGCCATTGATGCACTCGCAAGAAGCGATGCGGGCTGCGCCGAGTTCGTCGTCTCCTGATAAGCCAGCCGACTGGAAGCATTATCTGGAGCCGGGTCCTTCCATACAACCGCCGCAAGCCCTGGAATCTTCGCAACCTCCCGCATCTGCCCCTGCAGGACAGCCCGGTGGCAAGACTTACTACGGACGTTCTCGCCTCAAAGTCGGAATAAACGAACAAGGTACCGTCGATAGGGTGGAAGTGGTGAAGAAGGTTGGATATGGCCTCGACGAAAAAGCTGTTGAAGCTGTGAAGACCTGGAAGTTCAGGCCCGCTATGCAGAATAGTCGACCAGTACCCGTACAAATCTACGTAGATATCAACTTCAAACTTTACGGCCCACCACCGAAGTGAACTCTGCGGGCACCCCACCCTTTGCGCTGGTTGAGCGAGAATGACTTCTCGCACAGCACGAGCTTGCTCCCTCCATTTAAGATGGTTGGCATACTCGGCAGTTCTCAGGGAACCGAAATGCGCAACTTTCGATGGATCGCGTTAGCGGTCGCAATCTGCCTGTTTGCTGGTATAGGGTGGGCGCAGACCGGCACTACACCGCCGGAATCTTCGTCCAGCGTTTCCACCACCCCATCCGATCTTCTCGACGACCAGACTTTCGCCCAGTACCAGCGAGTGACCACCGGCATCAAGCCTCCCAAGGCTATCTCGTCGCCCGATCCCAAGTTTCCCAAGTTGCCGGCCGATGCCGAGGATCACGGCACCGTGGTGATGCTGATCGGGGTCGACACTAAGGGGCGAGTGGAAGCTGTCCGTGTGCTGCACAGCGACGAGCAGGCATTCGATGACAGCGCGGTTGCAACGGTGAAGAAGTGGAAGTTCAAGCCGGCCGAGAAAGACCGCCACCCCGTGCCGGTTCAGATCACGGTGGAAATGAAGTTCCAGAAGTAATTCAGTTGTCAGTAGTCAGTAGTCAGTAGTCAGTAGTCAGTTGCCTGAGGTCAGTGTCCGTCCTGCAAATTGCTTTTGGTTTGTATCAGGGCACGACCTTTAGTCGTGCCGATCGCGGTTCAGGAAAAACTCTGGGCTTCAGCCCCTGCAAAACGTCTCTCAGGCCCGCTCGTTCTGCGCGATAATAGAACCACATGCTGAATCAGATCACTCCTCTAACTTCGTCAGCCAGGAAATCCGAAGACGCGGTGGACGCGCTGTTGAGCTGCCATCAACGCATTCGTCACTTCACCGGTGTTGCCGTCAAACTCGCGCATGCCCAAGGCGCCGCCTCGGACGAGGTCGCCGACGCTGCGGCAGGCGTTCATCGTTACTACAGCGTCTCGCTTCCTCTGCATGAGGCGGACGAGGACGACACGCTTTGTCCCCGGTTGGCTACGGTCGCCGACGACCGCGTCAACCACGCGCTTCTGGCCATGAGCGATCAGCACCAGGCCATCGATGAACTGATGGAACGGCTGCTGCCGCTGCTGGTCATGGTGAAGAACAATCCGGATACGCTGCATGCTGCAGGCGGCGAGATGTGCTCCATCACCCAGGCGCTCGACGAAATATTTCGCGCCCACCTGCAGATGGAGGAAGAAGTCATCTTTCCAGCCATTCACACTCTCTTGCCCGAGAGCACGCGCGAAACGATGCTGCGCGAGATGCAGGAGCGAAGGAAGCAGGGTTGAGCGCTTCGTAAGAGTAGAACCTGTCTCAGAATCACAGCCGATGGGTTGTACCTCAACTACGGGGCCTGGGTAGTGGGCAGATTTCGCCATCAGATATAAAATTTCGGGATTCCGAGGTTTGTAAAAACTCGTCGCATCAATCTGTTAGCCTCTCGGAAACGTATTAACCTATGGAACCGGACAGCCAGAGCCCGTTAAATCGGGGCGACGCGGGCGACGAAATGCGGTTGGTCGCGCGCATTCGCGCCGGCGATCAGCAGGCCATGTCCGAGCTCTACGACCGGTATGCCAGGGTGGTTTACGCCGTTGCCTTGCGCGTGCTGCAGGACGCGGCCGGCGCGGAAGACGTGTTACAGGACGTGTTCCTGCAGCTCTGGCGCAATCCCGATGCCTTCGATGCCAGCCGAGGCAGCCTGGCGGCTTGGCTGTCGGTGATATCGCGGCATCGCTCGATTGATCGCTCTGCGCAAACGGCGTCCGGAGACCGACATTGAAGATTGCGTGATTGCCGGCGGTCCGGATTTGCGGGATGAGACCGAGCGGACGCTGGTGATCGAAAAGGTGCGGGCGGTGCTGCAGGAGATGAATCCTGACCAGCGCAAGGTATTGGAGTTAGCATTCTTTCAGGGACTGACCCATACGGAAATCGCCGGCAAAGACGGGCGAGCCGCTGGGCACGGTGAAGACCAGGATCCGCAGCGGGCTTCAGCATCTGCGCGCCAAGTTTGCAGGATAGACCGGGTAGTGAACATCGGACGCGGTCGGTAGAGCTGGCCTTCAGGCCAGCGTCGGAGCCAGAGGCGTCACGTCGGCCTGAGGCGATTTTGAAGAGGCGTAGCTTTAGCTACGCCGTGGCAGTTCTTATTGTTGTCATCCCGAAGCGGCTTCAGCCGGTTCGGGATCTGCGGTTCCGAGGTTTCAGCTGACGCTTTAGCCCAGGATTGAATTGGACAAGGCTATTCGTAGTACATGAAGACACACGAACAATTCGCTGACGATCTGGCGCTCTACGCGCTGGACGAGTTGACCGGCAGCGATCGCCAGGAGCTGGAAGCTCATCTGGAGACCTGTGCGGCCTGTCGTCGGGAATTGCAGGCGTTGCGTGGCGATCTCGGCCTGCTGGGATTGTCGACCAGCGGTCCCCAGCCGCCGGCGCGCAGCAAAGAGCGGCTGATGCGGGCCATTGCCGCTGAACCGCGCGGCGTCTCGCTGCCTGAGCCGGCTGCGGATCCGCGGCGAAGTCTGGGGTGGGCGTGGGTTCCGGCATTCGCCGCGGTGGCGTTGCTATTCGTCGTGATTGGTTTGTGGCGCAGCAATGGTCGGATGAAAGATCAGCTGGCCGAGCTCGGCAACCGCAATCAGGACCAGTCGGTGCAGCTCGATCGCATGAACCAGGAGCTCCGGCTGCTGACCTCGCCCGACGCGGTGCACGTGTCACTCACTCCGCAGAAATCTCCCAGGCAGCCGAGCGGCACAGCCATCTTCAGCCCCTCGCAGAAGCGCATGATGTTCATGGCCAGCAATCTGGCGCCGGTGCCGGAGGGCAAAGCTTACGAGCTGTGGATCATCCCTGCCCAAGGCGCGCCGGTTGCGGCCGGCGTTTTCAAGACCCGACGAGCACGGCAACGCAGTGATGATGGACCAGAAGATGCCTGAGGGTGTCGAGGCCAAAGCCTTCGCTATTACGGTAGAAAAGGAAGAAGGCTCCGACAAGCCTACGTCGCCGATCCTGCTGATGGGTGCGGGAGAATAGCGCGTCACATCGATCGGGTGAGCTCTCGTCTGATACGTGCGCGGTGAATCTCAGCCCACTTCCACCAGCCCATAGCGGCGGTTCCAGTGACTGCGCAGATGCTGCACGGCGCGGGCGATCTCGTCCTTGGTGAGGTCGGCATTCGGTCCCGCAAGCACGTAGCGCGCCTCTTTGCGCGCGGCTTCCAGCAGATCGCGATCGCGCAGCAAATTGGCCACGCGAAAGTTCGGCATGCCCGCCTGCCGCGTGCCGAAGAACTCTCCCGGACCGCGCTGCTGCAAATCGAGTTCGGCAATCTCGAATCCATTTTGCGTGCGCACCATGGCGTCCAGCCGCTGCTGAGCTTCGATGGAAACCTTGCCGCCGGTCATCAGCACGCAATACGACTTGGCCGCGCCGCGCCCAATGCGTCCGCGCAATTGATGCAGCTGCGACAGGCCGAAACGCTCGGCGTGCTCGATGACCATGATGTTGGCGTTGGCTACATCGACGCCGACCTCGATGACCGTGGTCGAGACCAGCACATCGATCTCGCCGCGCTGAAAGCTGGCCATGGTGGCGTCTTTCTCGTCGGCGCTCATGCGGCCGTGCAGCAAGCCCGACGTGCAGGCTGGCGAACTCGTGCGAGCGCAGGCGGTCGTGCATCTTGATGGCGGCCTTCAACTCTCCTTCCATCGCACCTTCTTCGATCACGGGATACACGATGTAGGCCTGGCGTCCGGCCGCAACCTGCTTGCGCACGAACTCCCACACTTCGTCGGCGCGCTCGTCGCCAACCCGACGCGTAGTGATGGGCGTGCGTCCCGGCGGCAAGCTCGTCGAGCACGCTGGTGTCGAGGTCGCCGTAGAGGGTGAGCGCCAGCGTGCGCGGAATGGGCGTCGCGGTCATCACCAGCACGTCGGGTTCGGCAGCTTCGCTGGAATCGGCCTTCTTCATCAGGCGGAAGCGCTGCAGCACGCCGAAGCGATGCTGCTCGTCGACGATGACCAGGCCCAGCTTGTCGAACTCCACCGTCTCCTGAATGAGCGCGTGGGTGCCGATCACCAGTTGCGCGTTGCCCTGCGCGATGTGGTGCCGCGTCTGCTTCTTGCGGCTTGATTCCTGCGAACCGGTGAGCAGAACGATGCGATAGCCGGCGGCTTCCAGGATGCGGCGCGCCGACAGGTAATGCTGCGTGGCGAGAATTTCCGTGGGCGCCATCAGCGCGACCTGGTAGCCGTTCTCGATGGCGATGACCGCGGCCTCGAGCGCGACGATGGTTTTGCCGGAGCCGACATCGCCTTGCAGCAGGCGGCGCATGGGCGCGGGCTCGGCCATGTCGTCGGCAATCTCTTTCAGCACGCGCTTCTGCGCGGCCGTGGGATGAAACGGCAGGATGCGTTTGACGGCGGCGCGCACACGATCGTTGATCTGGAAGGCGACGCCGGTCTGGGCGCGCATCTTGCGGCGCTTCAGCTCGAGGCCGAGTTCGAGGAAGAACAGCTCTTCGAAGATCAGCCGGATGTGCGCGGGGGTGCGCGCGGCTTGCAATTTGGTCAGGCTCTCGCCCACCTCGGGCCAGTGCGCCTGCCAGAAAGCGCGGCGGCGATCGATGAGCTCCATGCGGCCGCGAACCGCCGCCGGAATCGCGTCGGGAATGTCCTGATCGAGGTTCTCCAGCATGCCGTGGATGACGCGACGAAACCAGCGCGCGGTCAGGCGTCCGTTGCCGGCGGCTTCGTAGATGGGAACGATGCGGCCGACCTCGAGCGATTGCCACTTTCTGCTCTTCGTCGCTGCGTCTGTCGGTTCCGACGGATCGTGCAGGATTTCGAACTGCGGCTGCATGATCTGGAAGCGGTGGCCGCCGCGATCGCCGGCTTCGACTTTGCCGTACAGAGCGACCAGCATGCCGGCGCGAAACTTGTCCTTCAGGTACGTCGCGTTGAACCAGATACACTTCAGCGTGTCGCGCCCCTGGCCAACGGTCATCTCGAACAGCGGCATGCGGCGGGTGCGGAAGAGGCCGAAGGTCCGCACCTCGGCGATGACGCTGGCCATCTCGCCCGGGCGCAGCTCGCCAATGCCGCGCGGGTTCAGCCGGTCTTCGTAGCGGAAAGGCAGATAGTAGAGCAGGTCCTCGACCGTGGCTGATGCCCTTTTCCAGCAGGATCTCGGCGAAGCGCGGGCCGATGCCCTTGACGTATTGCACGTTGGTGGAGAGATCGAGCACAGAGCGATGGTAACAGTCAACAGCAGCCGTCAGCTCTCAGCTGTCAGCCTTAGCAACGGCCAATGGCGCCATTCTTGACTGAAGGCTGACAGCTAACGGCTGACGGCTGGTTTCCGGCATCGAACGATTGAGCTGCAGGTTCAAAATAAGCACGTGCGTCGAAGACTTCTCAAACAAACGATTGCGGTGGTTGCCGGCAATCTTCTGTACTTCTTTGTGCTGATGCCGCATTTGCCGCCGGCGGGACAGCACCGTCCGGGCCGGCTGGATCTGGGGTTGATCGTGGATTTCTGGGTGTGCGTGGTGTTGTACGGAATTGTGGAGTTGATCGATCGTAGGTGGCGCAAGGTCCCTTGACGTCCCTGGCGGGACTGGGATTTTATTCGGATGCGTACCCAGGACTTCGTTCTGGGCTGAACTGAGTCGTCCCGCGGAGCGGGACGGGATTGTCGGGGCGCCTGCGGCGTCGCACGCTGGGCATCGACGAGAGCCGCGCCGGGCTTGTCGAGGTGGGAAAGGCATCGCCGAAAGAAGAACAGCAGGTCCCTCCACTCCGCTGCGCTCCGGTCGGGATGACACAATTTAGAATCGAGGTCCGGTCGGGACGAGACCGACAACGACTACAGTTGATGGTCGTTGTTGAACTCTTGCATCATCTGCTGCAAATCCAACTTGTGCTGCTCCATCTCTTTCTTCAGTTGTTCCATCTGCTGCTGTAGCTGCGGCGTCCAGTTCTTCATCGAGTCTTCCATCTGGCGCCGCATGTCGTCGAATTCCTTCTGGCTGGGCATCGAGTCCCGCACCTGGCGTTTCATCTCGTCCAAGTCCTTCTGGCTGGGCACCGACGACTCGATCTGACGCTTCATCTCGTCGAGGTCTTGCTGGCTGGGCATTGAGTTCTGCAGCTCGCGCTGCATCTGCTCCATTTCCTTCTGCATGGGCCTGGCCGATTTCGCCATCTCCCGCGCCGCCTTGTCGATGTCCTTCTGCTGCTGCTTCATCGACTTTTCCAACTCGCGGCGCATCTGCTTCAGCTCCTGGTCGCTCGGCCCGAGTTGTGCCAGCGTTTCCTGTCCGTCGTAGAGTTGCGGAGCAATCTGGTCGAGCTGATCTCGTAGCGCCTGAGCCTGGGTGTCGAAGTCCTGCCAGTGCTCGCCATCGAGCCGGGAGGTATCGCCCGGACCGGGAAGATTGATTACCACAGTTTGTTCGTGCTTCTCGCGCAGGATGCCGATGGAAACCTTGTTGGCATCGGTCCGCATGCTGCGTTGCCAGTCGGCCATGTCGTGCACGGTTTCGTTGTTGACCTTGACCACGACGTCACCGGCTCTCAGGCCGGCGGCAGCCGCGGGACTGCCTCCTTCGACCGAGCGAATCAATACTCCATGTCCGCGCGGCACGCCGAAGAAGTCAGCCAGCTGCGGGCTCAGGCTCTCCACCACCAAGCCATGGCGGGCGGAGAGAATGGCGAAGGAAGGAATCTCGACATCCGGAACATAAGCCCGAGGCGGCGGGGGCGAGGACATCAGGAAGGACGAGCCGCGTGTATTCGAGGCCACTCTCCAGGTCCCCAGCGTGACTTTTACATCCTTGCGCTGGCCATTGCGAACCACGGTGAGCGTCACCTGTTTTTGTGGAGCGCTGGTGTGAATCAAGCCTTGCAGCTGATCGGGAGTGTCGACCTTCGAGCCGTTGAAGGCAACGACCACATCGTTCTCCAACAGGCCTGCCCGGCAGGCGGGGCCATCCTGATCGACGTAAGTAATGATCGCGCCCGACGAATCCTGCAACTTTAACGTCGAAGCCTGTTCCGGCGTGACTGCGGTAATGTGCACGCCCAGGTAGCCGCCCGCGTGTGCTTCCGGCCAGCTGGATTGCGGCAAAGCCGGCGCAGCGACGGCGACCAGACTGATGGCAACTGCAAACAAAGCGCCGAGTAAAATTTTGCGGTTATGCATGACGTTCTTCCAACCCTGTTCTTCCACTCCGCTAAGGACATCTGTGAAAAGCGATCTGGCCGATGGTAGTGCGAATGCGCAGCGCCGGGCCGCCGCCGTTGAGTGCTCCTTCGGCGAACATGGACGTGGGAAGCATGTCGCCGCCTTGCTTCGTGATGGTCAACCCGGAAAAGTCAGACAGGATGCCGTGCCCGCTGGCCATGTCAGTGGTTGCGTGCACCGTGACCGGCAGGCTGCTGGAGAAACATACGGTCACATCTCCGGCCGCGGTATGCAGGAAGGAGTCACTGAATCCCCGCGTACCGACGAACTCCACAGTGATGGGACCGGCTCCGGTTTCCACTTGCGCGCCCCGGCTCAAGTTGTAGAGCTCGACGCTGCCGCCTCCGGTTTTCACCGTCACCGGCCCACGCGCGCTGGCCAGACGAACGCTGCCGCCGTCGGTGTCCGCCTGCACTGCGCCATCGATCTCGCCGAGATTAAGATTGCCGCCGCCGCTGGTGACGTGCAGATCGCCAAAGCACTTCTGCACCTGAATGCTGCCGGCGCCGGTTTGAATACTGGAGGCGCGAGTGGATCCGACATAGACGCGGCCTCCACCCAGGTTGACCTGCATCTCACCGCCGACATTATTGACGTGCACGTCGGCCGCGCCGCTGGTCATGGAAAAGTTGCTGCCCAGATTGCCGGCCTCTACGTTGCCGCCGCCGCTGCTGATCTTCACCGGCCCGGCCAGGTCGTCAAGCCGGATCAGTCCGCCGCCCGTAGTGGCGACGATGGTAGCCGCGATCGAGCTGAAGGTCAGCGAGCCGCCGCGAGTTTCAACCTTCACCAGATTGATGTCGCGCGGCACCTGCACGATAAACTCCGCACCGAAGCGAGACAGATTCTTGTTGATCATCTTGCCGTCGATGGAGTCAGTCTCGCCAATCTTGCCAGTGGAGATGCGCATCTGCTCGAACTCCCGCCGGGCAGCCTCCTGGCTGGGGGCGGTCGAACGTTTGCGGATGGTGTAGGAGATGCGTGGCGAATTGCCCTGCACCTGTACCGAGCCCAGGTCTGTGCCGATGTGAATCTGACGAGCGGCCGGCAAAGTTCCAGTAATCTCCTCGACCCAGGTATAGCCATCGCGATAGATGCGCGACTGTTGCTGGGCCCAGAGCGGAATGGCAATCGACAGTCACCACGAAGACACACAGAAACAGCGAGGATCGAAAAAAGACCTCTCGCCGCGTTTTGCTGTCTGTGGGGTAATTCCGATCTTCCCTGAGGTTGCGATCTGCCATTTCGTCTCTGTCTCTGCCTTTAATCGATTGTAGGCATCGAATCCAACTCGCGCTTGGACTCGGCCCGAATGTAATCGCTGGGATCTTCCTTGGCCAACTGCTGCAGCGCCATGCGCACGCTGCTGTCGGCCCGCACCGGCTCCAGCGCATGCAGCGCCCCGCTGCGCACGCCCAGGTTGCTGTCGTCCAGCAACGCGCTCAGCACAGCATTGCGCACCCGGATGTCCTGCTTCACATAAGAGCCAACGCCATCCAGCGCCTTCAGACGCACGCCCGGATTGCTGTCATACCGCAGCGCATAGATCAGCGCCTCGCGCACGCTGGGGTCGTCGGGCTTGCTGGTCAGCGCATCCACCGAGTTCAACCGCACCCCGGAGTTGTACTTGCTCTTGGCGGCATACTTCAACAGTTCCTGAATCTTGGGATCGCTGGCCGGACCCTGTACCGAGTCAGGCAGAAGGCGATCATAATGGATTTGAATGTTGTTGGAATTGGGCTGGCGATCGATGGAGGTAATGCCGCCGATGGAAGCGCCCTGAATCGAAGCTGGTTGGGACGGCTTGGATCCGCCCAGCGCGCTGTACATGGTGCCCAGGCCTCCGCCAAAGCCGACGATGACCAGAACCGCAGCCAGCGCGGGCGAGAAACGCATCTGCCGCAACCATGCCGTGGGATCGAAGACGAAACGGTGATACCAGGCGCGATGCTGCTCGGCGTTTTCCAGCGCCTCCTGCAACCGCATGCGCGCCGCCGCCAGAAAGCTGGCGGAAGGCTCTTCCACCGGCAACGCGTTCATCTGTGCCTGAAATTCCTGCTGATCGGCCAGCTCGGCGGCACAGGCTTTGCAGCGCTGGATGTGCTGCTCCAACTCGTGGCGCGCGTCGTCGGCCAGCTCGTTATACAGGTACAGGCTGACGTTTTGTTGTACCCAATCGCAATTCATAAGATCGCTTACCTCTGCATCAGTGGGCGCTAAAGCCCCTGGCATATTCGGCGTAGTGCGACGCGGATCCTGAAGGCTCACTGCTCAATTGCCACCTGCTCACTTAATATCCTTCAGCGCGGCCCGCAACTTCTGCGTGCCGCGGAACAGCGTGTTCTTCGCCGTCTCTTCCGTCGTATTCAAAATCTCGCCAATGGTGCGCAGCTTCAGTCCCTGATAATGCTTCATCTCGAAGACCATGCGCTCGCGCGGGGTCAGCTTGGTCAGGGCCTTGGCGATGCGCGCTCCCAGCTCGCGCCGCATCAGGTCGCGCTCGGGACTGGCGCCCGACCGCAGATCGGCCACCTGATCGAGCATGTCGTAGGTGCCGCCTTCCGAGTCGGTCGCGACACCCGAGTCTTCCTTGCGCACCTGCCGCTTGCGCAGCAGATCGAGGCAGAGATTGGTCACGATGCGATAAATCCAGGTGTAGAACGAGCACTCGAAGCGGAAGTTGCCGATGTTCCGGTAGGCCTTGAGGAAGGCTTCCTGGTAAATGTCCTGCGCGTCCTGCTCGGAGCGCGTCAGGTGATAGGCCAGGCGAAGCACGGCGCCGTCGTATTGACGCACCAGTTCCTCGAACGCGGCGTGATTGCCACGCTGTGCTTCCCGGATCAGCTCCGTGTCGTTCATGCGGCTCTGGGCCTGCCCCGCCAATCTCCCCCGATCGGAGGGAATTGAGGACACTTTTCCGTCTCCCGCCACGCCTCAGGAGGACGAAGTCCCGGAACGCTTACCCCAACCTGCGCACCGGCGCGTGTTGGGAGTCCCGGGCCAACCGTGAGGGGGAACTGCAACCGCTTCGGCCGGCATGCTGGTTTCTACCTAGTTTGCAATTAGCAAGCCAATTCTTGTGCCTGCAATTACATAGACGAGCGCTGGCAGAAACCGTGAGCGGCATTATAGCCGCTCTGGTGGTACTTACGTGGGAAGAGATGCGACGGTTCCTGCGGCGACACCCGGCGTTAGCCGGACGCCCTTGCAGGTGCGGGTTCTGGACAAGTTCTGAGTTAGCTAAGTAAAATTAGCTAATGAGCTACACCGTCCACGAAGCCAAGACCAACCTGTCGCGCCTCATCAAAGAAGCTGAGAGCGGCAAGGAAGTCGTCATCACGCGCGGGAAAGAGCCAGTCGCGAAGATCATTCCAATCGCCAAGACAGCCAAGAAGCGCATTCCGGGGAGTATGAAAGGCCAGTTGTGGTCTGCTCCTGACGCATTCGACCCTCTCACCGACGAAGAATTGCGTGAGTTAGGTTTCGAATGATTTTGCTCCTCGATACTAATGCTCTCTACTGGTGGCTTAACGATCCGAATCGAATGGGAGCAAACGCCTTACAAGCGATGGAGAGCGTCTCCAACTCGATCGTCGTGTCTGCTGTCGTTCCTTGGGAGTTGGCAATAAAGACCAATCTGGGCAGACTCAAGACCCAGACCCTGCTTGCTGGTTGGGACGCAAAGATGGTCGAAGAAGGCTTCTCTGAGTTACCGATCGATTCGAGCCATGCGATCAGGGCCGGGCTCTTACCTCGACATCACAAAGATCCCTTCGATCGCATGCTGGCTGCGCAAGCCCAGGCCACCGGGTGGCCGGTTATCAGCGCCGATCCGGTTTTCGATGTCTACGGGGTTCGCCGCATCTGGTAATCGCGGCTAGCGAGTCGCCAGTACGGTCTCGGCATCGGCCGCTGCGCTGCGCAGCTTTCCGGAATACAGCTCGACCTGTCCAGGGCCGTTGTAGTGCAGAGCGAACGTCGCAAAGTCCCGCTTCTGCAAGTAGCCGATCAGGCCGCCCGCTTGCCGCGCGCAGAAGTCGAAGAAGCCCAGCACGTGGGCGTTCTCGCTTTGCTGGAAGGCTTCGAACATTTCAGTCGCCGAGCCGTAGCCCAGCATGCCGTAGTTCGAGAGCAGGATCTGGCAGCCGCCAATACTGGCGCAGCCTACTGCAATCTCCACCGACGAAAGCTTTTGCGCCAGTTGCAGGGAAGCGTATTCGCTGGTGCTATCGGCATGCACCGGTGCGAACGGCTGGGCTTGGGCAGGTCGGAAGGCATGGTTCTGCCAAGGCTTGCCGGCGGCTCCATTACGGCCACCGCAACGAAAGTGTGCGTCGAAGCCGTCGGTGTTCCCCCGACCCCAGGCGGCGAGAAACTTTCCTACCTCGAAGCGCAAGCTGGCCCGCCCGGGAGTCAGCTGCACCCCGCTGCTCTCGACGAACCAAACCGCCAGCGCGGCAGCGATGGGCACATCAGCCAATGAGGCTAGCTGGTTAAACAACGCGCCCAGGCGATTGTAGGTAGCGGCGATGGCCCGCTGGTTCGCGGTCCAAGCGGGATGCAGGGATAATTGCGGGGTGACCGCGGCATTGGACTGCCGCAGCTCCGGGCGCTGGCTGAAATAATCGGGGGCTTGTGCTGGTTTGGTCACAGAAGACATAAACGTACTCTCGACCGGTTCGCTGACGCAAACTGCCATGATGATTTCTCCTAGGTTGTCAGAATTTTCGTGAGACGAAAACGGGAAAACTTCCGGGCGGATCAAGCTCGGCGGATGCCCTCGATCCCGCACGGGAGCAGATTCTTGCGCGGCCCGGGAGGCTTGGTCGCGGCCAAAAAACAACAGGCCGGAGCACATGATGCTCTCGCCTGTCTTGATCCTATAATTCTATTATAGCACATTCGGATTGGTTTTGACTACGATTTGCCAACTTTATATTCGGAATTATCCCTCTCACAAACCCAAAACAAAGGTGACCACAATGGAACTCTCGCTAGATGAACACGTTAAAAGCGTTCTTGAGTTTATGCAGGAGAAAGTGCCTGCGGGTAAGTTGGTCGGCGTTGCCGAGCGGCTGCCCGAGATGGCAAGACTCCTGTGGGACAGATACCCACAGGAGTCTTTGGCTGCTATGTCTCTCGTCTTGGTTAAGACGGGTCAGGAGAGTCAGTCACAATCAGTTTCCATTGAATCTTCCCCTGACCTGTAGTGTGTTGGTGATGGTTCTGGGGTGGAAGAGATTTGCCCTGAGTGTGGACTACCTCTCTTCCGCATCCCATGCAGCGGTATACCCCCGACCAGCCACCAGTGCTGCCGGGCTCCCACAGCTTGTCAAATTGATCGCTGGTGACTTGGTATAGATGCGTTGAATACTTGTACTGGGCCATTGAATTGAATTGAACCTCCGTGGGCCATGTGGTATCCCACTGCCAGAGTCTGGACGGCCATCCTTGCACGCCCGGTGTCGCTATTCACCGATCACGCAAGGATGGGGCATCTGTACCATTCCGGTACAGGAGCGGTCCGGGCACACTTCCGCCCTTGACTCTGGTGGGGGTTTTTGTTATGGTGGGGATGCTCTAGTCCACACCGGGCAGTCACCAAAGCCCGAAATTTCTAAGCCGCCTTGTCCAAGGGCGGCTTTTGAAATTCAGAATCAATATACCACGAAAACCCCGGAAACATAGCTACACCTAGTGGTGGAAACCACCTGAATCCTATAGCTTGGGCCGACATTGCAGATATTCCTAGAGGTTGGACATCCGCACCTAACTCTTGAGTTGCTGTAAACTGATGGCGAATAAACAGCGAACAAACTTATCCCTTGACAAACCCGGTCCATGCGTTGTAAAGTTCTCTGTATAAGAGAGAACTTTATGAAAGAGAGCACCATAGTCTGCTTCCACGATGAAGAAAAAGCGCGCGAGTTCCTAGAACAGAAGCGCTGGCCTGATGGCCCTGTATGCCCCCACTGCGGAGAAGTGAACAATGCTTACCGTTTACAGCCCCGCGAGTCGAAAAAGAATAAACATGCACGCAAGGGTCTCTGGAAGTGTGGGGGATGCCGTGAGCAGTTCAGTGTAACGGTCGGAACGGTTTTCGAAGACAGCCATGTTCCCGCCCACAAGTGGCTCCTCGCGATTCACTTGTTGTGCGCCAGCAAGAAGGGCATGAGTGCCTATCAACTATTTCGCATGATGGGGACGTTCTACGGTAAGAAGGGTTCATATAAGACTGCATGGTTCATGTTCCACCGGTTGCGCTTCGCAATGACGCAGCACCCATTCGTGGACAAACTCAAGGGCATCGTAGAAATAGACGAGACTTGGGTTGGTCCCAAAGAGCGTGGCAGCGGATTGCGGGGAGCTGGAAATCCTTTGAGCAAGAAGCGCCCCGTAGTGTCATTGATGGAGCGTAACGAAAGCGGCAGCCGCGTTCGTTCGTTTCCTGTCCAGCGTGTCACAGTGGAGAACGTCAAGGGAATCATGAAAGAGCACGTCGAGATGGGAACGAACATCCAGACCGACGAAGCAACCATCTATCACTGGATGCATGATGATTTTCCCGATCACGACTTCGTGACGCACAAGAAGAAGGAATACTCTCGCTACGAGAACGGGAGGCATATCACGACCAACACGGTTGAGGGGTATTTCGGCCTGTTCAAGCGCTCGATCTATGGCACGTATCACCACATCGGAAAGGGCTACATGCAGCAGTACCTCAATGAGGCGGATTTCAAGTACAACAGTCGCCGGATGAGCGATGCAGAGCGCGTGGAG
>CAWFYX010000010.1:0-324392 GCA_963820175.1 uncultured Acidobacteriaceae bacterium
TCAGGTGAATTGATTCACGCGATTCGCACTTCGATAACAGAAATCAACAGATAGATCCGCAAGAGGATTTCGGTCCTGCCATAGTTTGTTTCTGCTGGCTCGTTATCCCGACTCAATCTCACAGAAAGGAGTTTGCTCCATGCGCAACGCGGGGCGCCTGAAACTCGGGCATTACCCCTTACCCACTGAAGAAGCACGTAACATGCGGCGGCTACCACTTGCCCCGCCTGTTTCTTGCCATAGATCCTTGCGTCGGCGATGGGACGGCGCTCCTGGAAATCACGCAAAATCTCCCGGCGCACTTGACTGGTATCGAATTGGACGCTGATCGTGCCGCCGCCGCCGCCGCGCACGGGATTGCAGCAACCCAAGGCAGCACGTTCGAATCGCATGTGCCCGCAGGCAGCTGCTCCCTCCTGTATCTCAACCCACCATATGACGTTGAAATGGGCCAGCACAGCAATCAGCGCTTGGAACTCGTCTTTCTCGATCACTGCTACGGATGGCTCAAGACGGCTGGGGGGCTGATCTTCGTCATTCCTGTGACAGCGCTGTCGCATTGCGCCAAGCGTCTTGCCAGCCAGTTCGAACGAATTTCAATCTTTCATCTCAACCATCGCGAGTCAGTTCGATTCAAGCAAGTCGCCGTTCTGGGCGTTCGCAAGAAGGAACATCAGCGCGGAGATACCAGACACGCAGACCAGCTTTTGCGGATGGCTTACCACTACGATGCCTTGCCGCCGTTAAGCTGCGAGACAGCGGAACGGTACATCATTCCGGAATCCACGGCCGTGCCTGTGTAGTACAGAGGTCTGCCGCTTGATGCGATCGAGGATGCACTGTCGCGCTCCGGCGCCATGGAAAACGCCCGTAGCCTGCTGGTCCGCAAGCAAGAGCGTATCGAAGGACGACCTGTTACCCCCCTCGCACGGCGGGCATGTCGGGTTGCTGTGCACAGCTGGAATGCTGAATGGCGTTTTCGGTGAAGGAGAGAATCGGCACATCGCACACTGGCGTTCGGTAAAACACGTTGATGTTTATCACGAAGAGGAAGAAGGTTACCAGATCGTACGCCGGCGGGAACGCTTCAGCCACGAGCTGACACTTGCCTACCAGAGTGGGCGAGTTGTCGTCCTGAAGGAAGGAGAAACGCCAAGCGATGAAAAATGGGCATGAACGCTTCGGAGAACTCGTCTATCTGCGGCGCTCAGAGAAAACGCTGACCCACATCCGCGTCCATCTGAGCGCCTGGATCGGAGAGGAGAGCAAAGCACACTTTATCTCTGTCGTCGGGGGCGATACCGAGATCGGCGCGCTGGCTGCCGCGTTTGCCAGCCATCATCCGTTCATGGTGGTTAATCCCGATGGTGTGGAGAAAATCGTCTCGCTGGGAGAAGCGCCCGCATGCTTCCGCGGCTCTATCGTTACAGGCGGCCGAAAACGTCCCTTGCGGCACTTGGTCGCGTTATCACGAGAGATGATAGCCGATGCCCAGCAGAAACGGCTGCTGCTCATAGACAACGAGCCAGCGTTCGTCTGGTCCTCGCTGGTTCTGCATTTTGGCCTTCCGGCCTTACCAGACTGGACGGACTGGTTTGTCTCTGAATTGAGGCGGCGTAGAAGGATCGAGCCCTTGGCTGGCTTCGGATATTCGGCTGTGGCAGTGAGGACTTGCCGGCAGGAGCTGCTTAGACTCATCGAGCATGGGTTGCGACAAGGCGCTTTGTTCTTTCCCGAGGACAACGGACCGATTTGCTGGCATCGTTCAAGTTCCGGACCGAAAGTACACCAATAAAACCCTCGTATGCCAGATCGACTCATCGCCATATCGTGACAAAACCGGTGTCAGCAGTCGTCCGGCAAAACGGAGGCAGGATATCCGGAATTCAGGTGTCGCTTTCCAGCTCTCGTCCTGACCTCATGTGACGCTTCTTACCTCTCATGGTTCAACTCTTTGCTGATCTGCTCAGGGCGACTGCTTAGGAACAAGGGAGTCGGTTGGACGCGGTTGTGTATTGTTCCACTATCCGCCACCCAGCGCCTGTAGCAACGTTGCCGAGTCGGAATAGCGACTGGACACAGACATCGTGCGATCCAGCGCGGTTTGCAACTGCTGGCGCTGCGCATCGAGTAGGGCCAGCTGGCTTATGCCGCCGGCATTGTAGCGCTGCGAAGCAATCTGATAGCTGGCTTGCGCCTGGGTCGCGGCTTCGGTCCGAGCCTGTAACGTTTGCGCGTCATGTTGAATTGCCTCCAAGGAATCCGCGACTTCGCGGAATGCTTGCAGCACGGTTTGCTGGTAAACGCTACCGGCTTCCTGATATGCCGCCACGGCGTTGCGCTTCTCCGCCCTTAGCGCCCCGCCGTTGAAGATAGGTTGTGCCAGCGATGCTCCGAAATTCCAGATGTCGCCGCCATTGCTGAAACTAGTACCGATGCCTCCGGCACTTCCTGAAAGTACGATCTGCGGATAAAGATTTGCGGTGGCCACGCCGACGTTCGCGCTCGCTTGATGAAGTAGCGACTCTGCCGCGCGAATGTCGGGCCGCTGCCGAACCAGCAATGAGGGCAGGCTTAGTGGCAGCTCCTGGGGAAGATTCAGACCATCGAGGCTGATGCTCGCAACGTGGGCCTCCGCTGGAGCCTTGCCCATCAGTACTGCCAGTTGATGATTGATTACGTCAAGCTGCTGCTCCAGGGATGGGAGCTCCGAGCGAGTCTGCGCCACCAGCGTGCGCTGGCTGCGGACATTGTATTCCGAAATCCCACCGGCCTGATATCGTCGCTCCGCGATGTTGAGTTGCTGCTCCTGCAGCTCCAGCATCTGCCGCGTAAGGTCGATTTGTGAGCGCAATTGCGCTTGGCGAATGGCGGCAGACACCACGTTTCCCGCCAGCATCAGTCGCGCCCCCTGTAACTGCCAGCCTTCATAGGCGACTTGCGCATTCAGCCCTTCGACCAGCCGCCGGTTGGTTCCGAACAGATCCAACGCGTATGACACCGCCACCGACCCATTTAGCAGACTAAAAGGGGGCGGACTAGGAAAGGGAATTCCAAAAGTGGCCAGGTCGAGTTGCTCTCGCTGGGCCGAAACGTTGGCGCTGACGGAGGGATATTTCGTTACTCCGGTTCGCGCGTTTGCCTCCTCCTGCGCCTCCTTCAGCCTTGCCGTCGCTTGTGCCAACGTCGGGCTGTTGTCGAGTGCCTCCCGCACCATGGCATCGAGTCCCTGTGAGTGGAACAACGTCCACCATTGTTCCGGGATATCGGCCGACCGGCTGAAGCGCTGCAGGCTTCCCGCGGATCCCGAGGCGCCCACAGTTTCCTTCGGTTGCGGCTCCGGGGTGTACGTCGCTACGGTCGGCGGCGGCGGCGCATGATACCGGGGGCCTACGGTGCATCCCGCTAGCAACGCTACCGCGAGCGCACCAGCCGCCAACAGCTCCCACTGCAACTCCTTCGATGGTTTCATCGCTCGCACCTCAATCCAGCGTCTTGCGATAGGTCAGTGCCGCCACCGCCATGACCATAGTGGTGAACAGCAGCATCGGCCAGACGCTTGGCCAGGAGTCCGCCCATCCATTGCCTTTCAGCATGATCCCGCGGATCAGGCGGTTGAAGTAGGTGAGTGGCAGCAGGTTGCCAATCACCTGTGCCCACTTCGGCATGCCCTGGAACGGAAACATGAATCCGGAAAGCAGGATGTTGGGCAGAAAATAAAAAATCGCCAATTGCACAGCCTGCAACTGGTTTTGTGCCAGCGAAGAGAACGTTATGCCCACCGTCAGATTGGCTGCGATGAAAAGCAGTGCTGACAGGTAAATCGCTCCCAAGCTTCCGAAGAAGGGCACATGAAATACGTAGCGCGCGGCGAGGAGGATGATGGAAGCCTGAATCAGTCCAATGCCGATGTAAGGAATCAACTTGCCGGTCATCACCTCCATCGGGGTGGAAGGCATGGCCAGCAGGTTCTCCATGGTGCCGCGCTCGCGCTCCCGAGTGATCGCCAGCCCCGTCATCATCACCATGGTGAGCGTCAAGATCACGCCCATCGGCCCGGTACTACGTTGTCGACTCGACCGCCGCGCGTGCATTGATCAGATCCGTCAGCGGGATTCCGCCTGCGCGGTACTGCGTCTCGTAACTCTTAAGGATTTCGTCTGCTTGTTTCTTGTCCGCCAGGGCCTGCAGCAGCTCCGCCTGGGTCACGTCAATCTCCGGAGGCCGCTTGCCGGTTTTCATGTCAGCCAGCCTGGCTTCGGAAACCCGGAGCAGTTGCTGCGCCTGGCGCTCCGCTGCCGCTTCCGGTTCGCTGTCCAGCGCGAACAGGGATGGCTGATGGCAATCGTCTCCCCACGAGCAACCGAAAGATGATCGAGGCGTCCGCTTTGCGGTGAAGCGACATAAACAAACTTGCCTTCCACATATCCCTGATACGTATTCGTCGACTTGCGCGAGCAGCCGGCTAGGGCGAGCGCGACTACGGCTGCCAGGGCGAGCGGCGCCAGGTGATCTCGTTGTTGAAGCCGCATGATGACCTCCTACTTCTTTCTTCCGCTGCGCTTCTTTGTCGTGCGATGTCCTCCATGTTGCAGCCCGTCCAGCAGCAATCCCACAATATGACGGCGCAGTGCCTGCCGGCTGAGCGGCGTGCGATGGAAGGTGTCAGCCCAGAAACTCAGCGTTGCCGTGTGCAGCATTACCAGCCCCAGGGTAGAGAACACGGTCAACAGGGATCGAGTTCCGGATTCAAGCCTTGCCTCGATTGTCCGCGCGCAATCGCCTCGGCCACGATCCGCACCTTTTCGAAGGGCAGGCGGCACAGCACCCGGTTTCGCAACAGGCCCCCTTCGTTGAGGATCTCGCGCATCCAGGTAGAGGGAATCCAGGGCATCTGCTCAATCCCGTCTAACTACCGCTCTACAATTCCGCGAATCAGATCGGAGGCATCCTGACCTGCTTCAACCGGGTCCCAGACGTTAGCGATCACGCGAGCAATGCGCTCTTCCGCCACCACGTCAAGCAGTTGGTCGCGATCTTTGAAGTAGTAATGCAGCATGGCGGGCGTCAGCCCAGCCCGTTTCGCAATCGTGGCGAAGGTGGTCGCGGCCACGCCCTGTTCGGAAAATAGCTCGGCGGCAGCGGTCAGAAGCAGATCGCGCGCGTTGCGCTCCTGACTGGCGGCCGGGCGGCCGGGCCCGACGGTATAAGTTGTTTGTTCTCTCATAATTAAATAACTCATTACTTAAATACTTGGCCGGAATTATTTGTCAAGAGCTTAGCCCAGCACGTAGCCGAAGGCGGGGTGTTGGGTACAGTCCAAAATAAATCCGAGTCCCGTAGGGACGGCACCGGTTCTCACACAGAATATCTTAGCCCAGCATCCGAGGCCCCCAAGCCGTGCCGCTTTTGCGCGGGTTGGGGTGGATGGAGCCGTAAGCGGAACGCTGGGTAAAGCGGGCAATAAATCTGAGCTGCGTAGCGGCCACAGAGGCTGTGACACAATCTCCCCAGGGGCGACACACGCGCATGTCAGCCCGCCAATCTACGGTTGCGTGGAACGGGTAAACACCGCCGCCAGCGCGTCCTGATAAACCAGCTGAAAGCGCGGATCCGATTCCAGCAGGCTTACCAGGTTGTTCGTCTTTTGCAGGATCACTACCCCTGCCTGGTTCAAATAAGGATCGTTGGCGTAGGACGGCGCGCCATTGGCGCTGCTAAAGAAGAGTTCCTCCAGTTCGTCGCCGTAAAGATCGGTGCGGCCGTCGATCGCCACTGGACGATCCGGCATGTACCAGATAAGGAAGCCGCCCCAGTCCAGCGTGTTGTAGACCGGGCCGGGCGCCGGATGCTGGCGCAAATAGTTCACCGCGTTGACCGGAAGGAAGCTGCTGATCGCACGGTCAAGGCCGCGAGTGTTGAAGTCGGCGCTGCGAGCGAAAACCACAAGTGATATCGCCACCACCGCTGCTACCCCGAGGTTTTGCAGCCAGGTTTCCTGGGCCTCGCGTTCGCCCGTACCGGACAGCGTGTCTGCGATGCAGGCAGCAGCCGGAATGCAGATGAACCAGGCATCCCGCATGGTGCGGAAAGCCACCGCGCCAGCAATCGACAACAGCAGCAGTTTGAAGGCATCAACCTTGCTCTGCCGGCCGACAGCAAAGAATGCGTAACCCATCAACAACAATTGCACGAAGTGGCTGTAAGCGCGGAAGTTTATCGGTTGCAGCTCCATGATCATGCGGTAAGGAACCTTGGCCCGGGAGTACTGGAAAATCACTCCATAAAGATGGAACGAATAGGGCCCGACGCAAGTTGCGAGGACACATGCGGCGAACACCACAACCAGCGTCACGGCCGGAAGCGTAGGGGCTTGCAACCATGTGGGCGCCCATCCCAGGTTTGCGGCCAGCCGCTGCGCCAGGTTCACCCCCAGCAGCAAGCCCACCAGAAACAGCCCGTAAATGAACTGGATGTGCAGATTGGCCCACAGCACAAAGATCAGCGGCAGCCAGTAGAGAGGCTGCACCCGGCCGGTGCGATTTGCCTCCAGCAGCAAGGTCAGCGTCACGCAGAACAGTATCATCGAGAAGAAAACTGGCCGCGGCATCAAGTTGAAGAGGAACGCCGAGCAGGCTGCAATCGCTAGAAAGCAGGCCAGCCAGAACCGCCCCGAAAGACGCCTGACCATCCAGTAGATGGAATAGGCGACGCCCAGCGTCAGCAGGGTTCCGTACAGTCCGATACCCACCAACCCGAACCACGCGTACGCTCGCGACAATAGGATTTCGTAGCCCCAACTGTAAGCCACCCACGGGCGGTCGCCGGCGGTCCACGAGAACAGGCCGTTATGGGGTACGGCCAGGTGCTGCACGATCCAGTCGCCGGTCTTGAGATGCCACCAGATGTCAAGATCGAGCACCGAGAACTTCAGGTTGAAGGCGATCACTCCCACCGCGACCAAAAGGCCCGCCAGCGCCAGCAACTGTAGCCAGCGTAGACGTAAGAGCGGGCGCAACTCGTCCGATAAGCCCATAGGTGTCTTCAAACTGCAGTCGGCTTACCAAACCGGAATCTTGGTAAGTCTAAGTTTTACAGCGAATTAAGGGACGCCAAGAGGTGCGAGAGCGCGGGGCCGCGCCAAATCACACGCATTGTGCGGACAAAGACGCTCTCCGGGCTACCCGCTCACGCCGACCGGTTCTGACGTTCGCGCTAACTTGCTGAATATGCACGTGTAGCGCCGACCCGCTCTTTCGGCACCTTTGGCAAACCAGGTGCACTTTCCAAACGTTCCAGTGGATTATGCACTCTCGAACTCAAAGCAGCGGCGCTCTGGCCTAGAACGGCTGCCCGAATCGTTTGAAGGAGTGGAGAAGATGGAAGAGCAGGCAAAGCAAAGCGGCAAGACAGCCGGCAACTGGACGGTGACTCAAACCTACGCCATGGCGGCCGTTTGTCTTGTCATTGGAGTGCTGGTGGGATACCTGGTGCGGGGCTCGGCCAATCCAGCGGTGCAGGCCGCTCCGGCCGCGACTCAAGCGCAGCCGGCTGCGGCCGCTCCCTCCGGCAGCATGGGAGAACACCCCATGCCTACCATGGACGACATGAAACGCATGGCCGACAAGCAGGCTGAGCCGCTGCTAACCACTCTCAAGACCGATCCCAAGAATGCCGCCCTGCTCAACAAAACGGCGCTCACCTACAAAGCCGCTCACCAGTTCAAGGAAGCCATTACTTACTTCCAGAAGGCGTTGGATGTCGATCCCAAGAACGTTGCCATCCGCGACGATATGGCCTCGTGCATGTACTACACCGGCGACGTGGATGGCGCTCTTGATGAGTTGAATAAATCGCTGACCTACGATCCGAAGCATCCGGGCACGCTGCTGAACATCGGCATTATTAAGTGGCAAGGCAAGAACGATGTGAAGGGTGCTGTCGCTTCGTGGCAAACCCTGCTTAAGCTCAATCCTAACTTCCCCCAGAAGGAAGCGGTCGAGCACCTGATTACCCAGGCACAGCAGCCACCAAATACTGCCCAGGCTCCGAATCCCCCTAAGGGATAGGTTGCTGGTTTTCCGGACAGGCTTAGGCTATGACGAACGCCACCCTCAAAGTAGCCGCTATTGCATCTCCTGAAGCACAGGCCGCCTCGCGCCCGAAACCGGACGTCTGGCTGGCTGCGGCCTACGGTGTCGCCCTGGTGGCTTGCTTTTCCGTGTGGTTTCTGGCGGTGCGCGCCCCCTTGTGGACGGACGAGACCCTCTCCTACTGGCAGATTGCCGGCGGCTTCAAGCAGATTTGGGTGCGATCCATCCAGGGCAACTCGTTTGCCGCCTACGCCTACATTCTCTGGCTCACCAACAACGTTTTCGGCAGCAAAGAGATCGTTCTCCGGATTCCCTCGATCCTCGCCATGCTGGCTGCGGTTTACGTGTTCTACCGGTGTGCGCGCGAGTTATTTGACTGGGATGTCTCGCTCATCGCGACCGTGTTGTTCATCCTTCCCCGAGGAATAGCCTTTGCAGCGATCGACGTGCGTCCTTATCCGTTCGCACTGCTGCTAACCAATCTCACAATTCTGCTCTTCTTGCGCTGGACGGAAACCCACAAGACTTTATACGCCGCACTCTTCGGAATCTCGGCTGCGGGCATCTTCTTATTTCCACTATCTGTTCTTCAGCATTCTGCTTGGACTAACGGTTTACTACCTGCTAACTCGCGCGTCGTCACTTCGGACCGATCTGCGCCAGATTGGCATTGCCTTGGGTTGCTTTGCAATTTTCCTGCTTCCCGTATTGCCACGGCTCAAATACATCTACCAGACGCGGACCACACATTCCTTCGCCGACCCGCCGCAATGGAAGTCGGTGGTGGACGTGCTGAATCCTGGAACCGGGCAGTTGCTTGTATTGGCAGGTGTGATCCTGCTTGCCATGGTGGCTCGGCAGTTCCTCATTCCCAACCGCGAGCGGTTAGGTAAGCTTCTGCTGTGCGCGAGCCTGGCGCTGGTTCCCATCTTGTGCCTGTATGCGGTCAGCGTGAGTACCTCTGTCCGCGTCTTCATCCCGCGCTATCTGCTGGTAGCCGTGCCCGGCATCGCCCTGTGCTGGGGATGGCTGTGCAGCCTGATCGATTCGCGCGCTCTCCGCGGTTTGTTTTGCTTCACGTTTGTAGGGCTGTGCGTGTTTCAGGCTTATTCATCGCCACTTTCGCGCCGGCATGAAGAGTCGTGGAAGGATTCGCTTGCCTTTGCCGACGCCAATGCCGCCGTCGACCACGCGCCGCTCCTGATGTGCAGCCCGTTAGTAGAAGCCGACTTTCAACCCATGCCCGCGGTTCGCCAGCGAGAGCGTGCTCTATGCGCCCTTGAGCTACTACAAGGTGAATGCTCCGGTCGTTCCGCTTCCACGCACCTTGAATGCAGAGGCCGAGCGCCAAGCCAGGCAGTTTCTGCGTCAAGGCGGCACAGCAGCACACCCGCTTCCTGGTCCTGGCTCCCTGGCCGTCTTTGCAGATCGTCGATCTTCTGACCTATTACTCGCAAACCACGCACACTCCTCGCGTATTAGGAAAGTTCGACGAGATCTGGGTGGTGGAGTTCATTCCTAATTCCGATGCTCGCTGAATCGGAGCGGACGCGTCGACAGCAGCAACCTTAACCGACATGACCAGGAGGTAAGTCCCATGTACGGCAAACAGCAATCTTGCAGCTTACTGTTCCGGACGGTACCGCGTGTGGCCTCGATCCCGTTGGCGATCGTGATCGTTCTTGCGCTTATTTTGACTCTGACCCAATCGGCGACGGCCCAGACTTATACCGTGCTTTTCAACTTCACCGGCGGGCAGAATGGCGCCTATCCTGAAGCCGGCTTAACCATGGATAGAGCCGGGAAATCTCTACGGTACGACCTATCAAGGCGGAAGTTCGAATCGCGGCACTGTCTTTAAGCTGGTGCGGCGGGGCGCGGGATGGGTACTGAGTCCGCTCTATAGCTTCACGGGACGGACAGACGGAGGCGCTCCCATCGCCCGAGTCGTGTTCGGCCCCAACGGCACGCTTTACGGTACTACCGAATTCGGAGGTCAACTTTGCGGGGCAGGATGCGGCGTGGTCTTCAACCTGAGACCCCCGGCGACGACCTGCAACGCTTCGCTCTGCCCTTGGACGGAGACTGTGCTTTATAGCTTCAACGGATCGGGCGACGGAGCCAACCCGGGATATGGCGACCTCACGTTCGATCAGGCAGGCCAAATTTACGGCACCACTTATTTCGGCGGCAGCCACGCCCAGGGCGTGGTTTACAAACTTGACGCCCTCCAATGGCAGCTGGACCGAAAGTGTGATTCACGCCTTCACCGGCACCAGCGACGGCGCCAACCCCTACAGCAGCGTCATCTTCGACACAGCCGGAAACCTCTACGGCACAACATTTGCCGGCGGCGCCCACGGATATGGCACCGTCTTCCAGTTGACGCCCTCCGGAGCCGGCTGGACAGAAAACACGCTTTACTCGTATCAGGGTTCAGCCGACGGAGGCGCTCCATTTGGCGGCGTGGTGTTGGACAATGCGGGCAATCTCTACGGAGCCACCGCTAGCGGCGGTTCGGGCAGCGGCGGCACAGTTTACAAAATGACGCCCTCCAACGGCTCCTGGACCTACAACCTGCTTTACAGCTTTATCGGCTCCGCATACCTGCCCGGAGCCTATGGCAGCCTGACCATGGACGCGGCCGGCAATCTTTATGGCACCACCGCCAAGGATGGCGCTTACGGAGCCGGTTCGGTTTTCAAATTGACGCCTTCCAACGGCGGCTGGACTGAAACCGATCTTTACGACTTTCCCGGCGGCACCGCGGGAGCCGTTCCATACGGCAGCGTGCTCATTGATGCCAGTGGCAATCTGTACGGCACTGCGTCCGCAGGAGGAGCGAACGGCTATGGAGTCATCTGGGAGATCACGCCGTAATTCGCTGCGCTACCGGAAGTAATCGTGTATACCGGATCAGGCGGTCTGGCGTCACCTCGAACGCCCAGGGAGAATCCATTTGAGACGATTGGTGATGGTGATGGCAGTCTTGCTGGCGGCATCGGCAGCAGGGAACTGCAAAAGCACGAAGCTGGTGGCTAGCGTGAAGAACCCCAGCTACACCGGGCAGCACTTCAAGAAAGTGCTGGTGATCGGGATGAGCGACAACCCCGCCATTCGCTCCGACTTCGAAGATGCGATGGCCAACCAACTCACCCGCGAGGGAGTCCACGCTGTCCCCGGCCACAACATCCTGCTGCGGCCCAAGTCGGCCAAGATGGATCCGGACTACTTGAAGGCGCAGATCAAGGAGCACCACATCGATGCCATCCTGGTGTCGCGGTTGGTGAGCGTGAAGAACGATGTCACCTATATTCCGGGCCAGGTCTATACCGTTCCTTATCCTTACTACAACTCCTTCTATGGTTATTACGGAGCGATATACCCGCAAGTCTATACTCCGGACTATCTGCGCGAAGACAAGACCGTGCGCGTCGAGACGAATCTCTACGCGACCACCACGCCCGAAGGCGAATTCGTGTGGACGGGCATCAGCGACACCTTAAACCCGAATCCCAAGAAGGCAGCCAAGGCAATTAACGCAGTGGTGCAAGTGGTGGTGAAGGATCTGGAGAACGAAGGAATCTTCTGAAGCGCTTCACTTCAGCCAATCCGGCGCAGGCAGCGGCTTGCGGGGCAACTCTGTATTCATCGTCGCCAGGGCGTAGGCCAGCACCGCGACCACTGCGGCATTCTCTCGCAACTCGCGGGGATCAATCTTGTCCAGAGTGTCGGCGGCAGTGTGGTGATAGTCGAAATACGTGCGCTCATCCTGGATCGGGCTGAAAGTCGGCACGCCTACAAGCTTGAGAGGGATAATGTCGGCGCCCGTTTCGTCGGATGAGCTCACCATCCCCGCGCCTGCGGTTTGCAGCACATCCGCCACCGGCTGCAGCAGCCTGGTTATCGATTCGTCACCGCTAACATAGATGCCCATCGCATGCCCGGCGCCGAGATCAGTCTCGATCGCAGCGAAATGGTTTCCCATCTCGTTGGCATGCTGCTTGAAATAGGCGCGTCCGCCGAAGATTCCCATCTCTTCCGCCATCCAGGCCACCACACGGATGGTGCGCTTGGGCTGCAGATGCAACTGCTTCAGCAATTGCGCGGCTTCCATCGCCACGGCCACCCCGGCAGCATCATCCAGCGCGCCGGTGCCGAGGTCCCACGAATCCAGGTGTCCGGAGACAATCACTACTTGCTCGGGATGTTCACTGCCTTTCAAATCGGCAATCACGTTGTACGAGGTCACATTGGGCAGCAACTGTGGCGTCACCACCAGGTGCAGGCGCACCGGGCCCTGCGCGCAAAGCCGGGCCATGAGCTCCGCGTCTTCCGCGGTAACCGAGGCTGCCGGAATGGGCGGCAGTTTGGGGTCGTAGCCGGTCTCACCGGTGTGGGGAAGCCGGAACTCAGCGCCTCCAGCGGAGCGCACCAGCACCGCCGCGGCGCCCTGTTTTGCCCCCGCCTCGCGCCCGCCCTCGCGATAGGCAACGGCTTGTCCGTAGGCTGCCAGCGCGAATCCTGCCGCGGCCAGGCGGTGGTCGAAGGGCGCATTGAAGACCACGATTTTGCCGGCAATCTTCTCGCGCGGCAGCGCGGCCAGCTCGTCGAAACTATTCACCACGATGACTTCGGCCGAGATCCCTTCAGCCGGAGTAGCGTTGTCGACCGACGCCAAAGCGGTCACCACAATCTTCTGCTGCGTACCCGGCACCTGCCCGGGGTAACTGATCAACTCGGCATGCTCTTCGCCGCGAACCCAGTGGGGCACGCTGACCGGCTCGAGGGTCACATCCAGGCCCAGCTGCCGCAACTGCTCGGCGACATAGTCAACCGCGGCCGCTGCCTGCGGCGATCCGGTCAAACGCGGCCCAATATTGTCGGTGAGGTGTGCCGCCTGCTGATAGGCATAGTTGTCCGCCAGCGCCGCCTGCTGGGTCTGACGCAATTGTTGCAGCGTCTCCGCGCTCCACGCCGGAGCAGATTTCGCCTGTCCGGTTGCAGCAACCGTTCCGATGATAAACGTCCCTACCACCAACCAGATCAGCCACCGAGTTTGCAGCTTCGACATGTGATGTCTCCGGTACAGCCCAGTTGAGAGTAGCTGGTTTGGACCCTCGCTGGTATTCGAAATTAGTCATGCCCCGAGACTATGCTGGGCCGTGCCGTTAGGAAAGTAGGTCGACAACGTGTAGACCTGTAGAAGAGCCAACCGTTTCCAGGCTTGTGCCCCCCTCAATCCGCCTTTGCTTGAGTGGGTGTTTTGCACACCGCGGCATTGTGAGTTGAGTCATTGTTCCAGTTCAGCGGCTACCGTGACCTTCCCACTCGATACCGTGAGCTTCCGTTCCCAAGGCCTAAACCCATGCTTCGAAATCGTAATGGTATGAACCCCAGCGGGCACGGTCAATTCTGAGGGAGTATCTCCTACGAAGTTGCCGTCGACAGAAATATCGGCTCCGGAAGGATTGGAAGTGATTTCTAGCTGCGCGTTCGACGCGTTTGTTTGCGCGGATGCTGCACCGGACGAAGCAACGGTCGATGCCGCTGACGCTGCAGGCATAAACCTGGCGGGATCAAGTGGCATCACGCCATTCACATAGGCGGTGATTTCTGTTCCCTTGGGAATTGTGGTGTCCTTTCCGTGCATGAAAAGAAAGAATGGCGCGGCAGGCCATACTACAATCGCTGTCGCGACCATTCCGCCCGTCATTGCCCCGGTATGCCCGCCGCCGCTCATTTCCTTCACCGCCCTAAGGGTCGCTTTCTCCCCATCTGCAAGCTTGACGTAATCGATTTCTATATTGAGCTTTCCGCCGCGCGCCATGCGTTTCTTGTGTTCGGCGTCGGTGACGGTGCCAATAGCAATGTTGCCCTTCGGGACTACAACCACTTCCATGACTTTTACTTCTTCCAGAACTTCGAAGTCGATGTTGTCCCCCGTCTTTGCATCCGCCGAACTGAGAGTTCGATTCAATCGCAGCTTGATCGGCGTTCCATCGTCGAGGGCAAACTTATTAGCGGTCGAAGATGTTGCTGATTTTGCCGGAGTCGCAGGTTGTGGAGAAGATGTCGTGCCAGGCTGTGGAGTAGGTTGTGTAGCAGATTGCGGATGGTCTTGAGCCAGCACAGTAATACACAAAGCAAGACAGAGCACAGCTAGGCCAGATCGTTTCACTGCGTACTCCTTAGGCGATGGCGAATTAGGGGAAGTCTATCCCCGATTCCTGCGGGCGAAAAGAGATTTCCGGAGCGATAGGGGTCCTTCGACTATGGTTCGCTCGCCTAGGCGACCGAACCTTCGCTCAGGATGACAACTTAACAACACAATCTTCGTCGCAAGGGAACCGCAGACCCCTCCGCTCGGGCTGAAGCCGTCGGTCGGGATGACAAATAAGGAAGCGCGGAAGCGATTGCAGAAGAGACCAGAACTGAGAATCGCGAAAAAGCGAAAAGCGAAAAGCGGCCTCTCCTACCAGATGTTGCCGCCGCCGGGAGTAAGAGCGTGATTGGCGATGACGGTGTCGGCTTGCACCACTCCGCTGAACGTCGACATCGCCGCGTTGACCGTGAGCTGTGAAGCTGACACTGCTACCACGCTGGCGTTCAACGTGACCTGTACTGCGGCGTTGATCGTGATGCCGCCGGCATCGAGCCGCACCGAGTTGCCGTTCCGGTCCTCAATCAGAACCGACGATGGCCCGTCCTGCAGGGTGATTCGCTGTCCTGCCGGAGTCTCGAAGATCAGCTGCCGGTGTCCGTCAGAGTTGATTCTGCGACAACAGTTGATTGGCTTGGGGTTGCTCCCTGAATTCTTCATCGCGGTAGTTCACTCCCCTGCAGTGACCGTACCCCGCGACGGCGGCTTCGTCAATCGGAAGGGAAGTGGGCGTGCAGTTCTGTTTTGGGAACTGTCTGGCACCTTCGTAATGGTGGCGCGTCAACTTTGTCTTGCGACAATCGTCTCCAACCCGACACACTGATAGGTTGGGACACGTGTCCCCCCCGCCGCGGACAACAGATTATGTTTGCCGGCGAGAAGATCTTTGACAACCGGAACGAGGGATTGCGGACGGCTAGACATGAGATTTGTCGCCGGTGGCAGGCTTCCACGGATTTCCCGAATTGAAACACGGACTGCCATGCGAATTCCGGCAAGTCATTTCTTATCAAGATTTTAGCTGTATTCCTTTGGAGCTCAAGATTTTGCGGACGGTCTCCTTTGTTTTCAAGATTTTACAAGCCAAAGGGGGAGGGGGGTACCTTACCGAAGCGATCGCAGAGCCTCGCCGCTAGGGCTTCACTGCTTGAAGTAGTAGGTGAAGCTGGCGCTGATGTAGGACTTCAAGGGTACGCCCACCACCTGCTCGACCGGAGCGATATTGGGCGGGTAGGCGAGGACCTCGGTTGTCTGACCGGTGTAGCCGTTGGCGATCAGGAAGTTGGCCGCCAGCGACATGCGGTTCTCCCGAAACGGCCGCAGCACGGCGCCGCGAAATTCGGTAACCGGCACGCCGATGAATCCGTCGCCCAGCGGCTTGGCGCGTACATATTCGTACTCGCCGCGAACTTGCAAACGCAGCGGCAGCTTGGTCAGCGAGCCTACGGTGTCCCAGATGAAACGCGGCGCTTCTGGAATGGGCTGGCCGGTTTGCGCGTCGCGGGCGTCGGCCTGCGAGTAGGAAGCGTAGATGGAGCCGACTCGAAAGTATCGTTGCGCGGAGACGACGATGACCTTGTTGATGGAAGGCCCGACGATCTCCTGCAGGCCAGTGTCGGGATCGATCTTGGCCAGCTCTTGCGAATTCGAGGTACGGCGCAGGGTGACATAAAACTGCGTCTGCTTGAGTACCTTGGAGAGCACCAGCTGATAGGCGCGCGAGGGCGCCAGCAGACTAGGAATGCCGGTGCCGTTGCCGATGCGAGGATCTTCGGTGTGGAAGCCTTCGCCGTAGCTGAAGGCGATGGTCGGCGCGTACCAGCGGTCGGGTGGAAGGATGGTGAACGTTCCTTTCGGGAGCGTCAGGGTCGCAAGTTTGTCGAAGGAGTTTTGCGGATTGATCAGGTCCTGATTGTCCATCCACACTTCTTCCTGACGAACGCCGAGGTTGTAGTGGAAGTACGTCCCGATGGGGCCGTCCACGGCGAGGAAAGGTTCGACGAACGATAGCGTCAGATTGTTGCCGGTGGTCAGCTGATACTGGCCCGCATCGCTGATGTGATAGAGATCGAGATCGCGCGGGGCGTCGCGGCGCAGATCAACTCCGGCAAGCAACGCCAGCCAGGGGCGCACGCTCTGAATGTAAGTGGCTTCGCCGCCGAGAACATTGCGATTCTCGCTCTGCTGGATCAGCCCATCGCCAAAATTCGAGCGCAGCGTCAAAGCGTAGTTGCGCAAGAAGCCGGAGAAGGAAAACTGCCGCTGTTCGTCGAGCTTCCAGTTGTCGGTCGCGACCAGGATTCCGGTGTGGGTGACGTCCAGCTGGCGGTTGTCGATGGTATCGCCCGCTACCGGAACGGCGATCGGAATCAGGCCGGGGATGTAAGAGAAGCCGTAGTAGCCGATGCCGAACAGGGTCAGATGATGACGCCCGAAGTTGAACTGGCGCAGGCCGTTCAACTTGTATTGCTGGCGATGCTCCAGTCGCTCCAGGAAACCGTTGCCGGCCGAGACTTCCAGCGCGATCCACTGGTTGGCGTGAGGCTTCGACGAACTCCAGCCCGCCATTAAGTCCGCGTCGCGATAGTCGCCGGTGAGCTGAACAAAACTGAGGAGGCGACGGCGAGGAACATAAGATGCGGCCAAATCGACGGCGTTGTTACCCTCGCGAACGTTGAAAGCGCCGCCGTCAATGGTGACTGCTTCGATAACCGGCGGGATGAGAAAGTTGGGGTCGGCGTAACCGTTGCCGTGCGCGTTGGCGGGAAGATTGTTGGGGAAAAGGAAGTCGCCGATCTGAAAGTATTGCGCGATGGGCTCGCCGTGATCGCCGGCCACGCCGGGAGCAAAGTACTGCGGCGCTTTGATTCCGCCGGAGGCGGTTTCGATGGGCAGGCCGGGAATCGAGATGGGCGCTCCTGGTCGGCCGGGATTGGCGTCCAGCACCTGATCGTGGATGACCACGGTCTGTGCCGGGTCAGGCGTCTCCAGCGCCGGAACGGAGGCGACCACCGTCACCTGCTGCTGAGAGGAAACCAGTTGCTGGAATTGCAGAGTGATCTGTTGCTGTTGGCCGGAAGCGACGGAAATACCGGCGACGGCAGTGACAAACGAAGGCGCTTCGGCCGTGACCTGGTAGACGCCGGGATCGACGGCAGGAAGGGAGAAGTTGCCTTCCTGGTCGCTGACGGTTTCGGCGACCCTGATTCCGGCGGCATTCAGCAGCTTGATCTTGGCCCCGGCCATGCTAGCGTTCTGGGGATCCAGTACCCGGCCGGCGATGCTTCCGGTGGCCGCCTGCGCCGGAGCACAAAGGGCCAGCAGGCAGACCAGGCAAGGAAGCCATCGTGGAGTGGGATAGGGAAGAGGCGCCCTGGGTGGAGGAGAAGCCAGCAGCCGGCTCGGATCATGTGTAACACCTTCGTTCATTTCGTGTTACTGCTCAAGCCAAAAAAGTCCGGGGCGCTGCCCGGGCACCATGCGCTAGTGCCGATGGTTGGGTTGATGACGATGAGCGTGCGGCGCGGGTTGCGACAGATAAGCCTCGGGAGAACTCATGACCAGCTTGCCGTGCTGCACGCCTTTGATGCCGATCAGACGATCGGCCAGTTCCTGGACCTGTCCCAGTTGGCCCTTGACCACCACCACTTCCAGACACATGTCGTGGTCAAGATGGGAGTGCACCGTGGAGATGATGACCTCGTGAAACTCGTGCTGCAACTGCATCAGCTTTTCCGGCAGCAGCCGGGAGTGATGATCGTAAATGAGCGTGACCGTGCCCACCACGAACACCTTGGGCGATTGCAGACGGGAAGCATTCAGCCGGTCGCGAATAAGATCACGGAAAGCTTCGGAGCGATTGCCGTAGCCCTGGGTGACGATGTAGCGGTCAAAGCGCTCCAGCAGGTTGGAATCGAGGGCGACGCCGATACGGCTGAGGGTGCTCATGGATGGCTCCCAGGCAAGACTAAGTCAACTCTTCAAGGTAGCACGTCTCTAGCATTCATGCTACTACAGATTGGTCCCTATTCGGGAACGGCACCGCATTGCCAGAGTCAGTGGCTTCGGAGACAATGTTCTAACGGAAAACGAGGGGAAGACCATGCGTCGAGGGCGCGAAGCGCGCGGAACATTTTGAGATTGGTGATTGCGCGGCAGCGAAGAAATGCAGTACCTTGGCGCTAGTCTGTGGTTGCCAGCTCCAGCAAAATACACTTCAGACTGAGTTAGGGGATGAGAATGGGTTCGGGATCGTCAACTACCAAGCAGTATGCACACCGGCAGAACTTCGATGGGACGCTGGATTCGATTTGCAAACTCTGCTTTCTGACGGTCGCTCGCGCGTATCGAGAAGCCGACCTCACCCACCTGGAGCTGCGCCACATCTGCCAACCGGTCGAGCGGCGTCGCGCCACGCGCGTAGTGCACCGCGTCTTTGATCCCACGGTCGGCATGAACGGTGACAAGTAAGCAATTCGCGGTTCTGCGTCCACAAAAAAGGGCATCCTATCGCTAGGATGCCCTATGGTTTTGCCTCAGGCCAAGCGGCCTGCGAGCTCCAAACTTACTGGCAGGTCGGGAACTTCCACTTGGACACGTCAGTGCTCCAGTCGAACTGCTGCGTGACCATGTAGTATTCCTGCGTGTAGTAGAAAGTGCAGTTGTCGGAAGGATCAATCGCCATGGTGCTGTAATCGCCCCAGCGATTCGCCGTCTGCGGCTGCGAACCGGTGCCGTTCACCGAGAATACTTCCGTCGACAAGGTGCCGAGCGGATCGGTGTACTGGCGACCAGCGACTGCGATAGAAGGATACATACTCGCACTGGACTCGCTGTAGCCCAGCAGGATGTCATAAGTGTTGTCGCGGGTAAGCGAACCCATCCAGCGATAGTTGGTGTCGCCCGGGACGCCAGCATACGTTCCTTGCTGGAACACTGCCAGCGAGGTGACCGGAACGGTTCTCAAAGGCGCGGTAAATTCATACCAGCGGACGCCGATCTGGCCAGTGGAAGATTCCACGTCGCCGTTCACGAACCAGTGCTGCACCGGGGCGGGAAGAGGCGTGGAAGCGTGGGTGTTTGAAGGCGGACGATCTTCCCAATAGGCGAAGCGGTACATCAAGCGATCGCCCAGGGAGTCAACTTCACTGGCAGTGCCCAGCTGGGGAACACAGGCGCCACCGTAGTTGCCGCTGCAGGACCCGTTATACGGAGAGACGGCAATGAGTTGCGAGTTGCCCGACCCCGTAATGGTCGCATTGCCGGTTGTCCAATCGTTAATCTGGAAGGAGTAGAGCGAGAGATGCGAGTTGTCGACGTCGGCCACACTGCCGATGTAGAACTCGTTCTCGGTGCTCGGCGGCGGTGTCGGCGAATCGCGATCGGCCGGCAGTAAGCTGTCTTCACTCTGAGTTAGCTGGAAGCAAATCTGCTCAGCCGACTGATCGCCGACCAACAGCTTGGCGCGATCGTAGCCGCAGATCTGCGGGCCACGGAAGCCGCCGCCGCCGGGACCGAAGTTGTTGACTGCCTGGAAATAGCCGTCGCTAGGACCGCCCGTCGACCAGATACCCCACTTGGGATAGTCGGGGAAGCCGCTGCCGGGAACGTTGAACTGATAAACGTAGTAGGTACCGGTGGCATCAGGGCTGGTAGAAACCGCGATGCAAACGGCATAAGGTGAGCTGAAGACGTTCTGAGTCAGGAACCAGCGATGAGCCTGACGGTCGAACTTGGCAATGATGTCGCCATCGTTCTGAGACTTGCACAGCGGGTTGCCGTTGAGGCTTTGCCATAGCGAATTGCCTTCGATAGCGCCGGTCAGAGCCACACCCGTGGATTTGTTGAATACGGCGTAGGAGACGTTGACCCACTGTACGAATTGCGAGTTGGCGTCGTTGCCCGGCCAGTCGCCGACGGCCATCGTGGTATCGGGCGGAGCATCGGGAACGCTATAGTTGGGGAAGCCATTGCCGACTCCCAGAACATGGTAAATCATATTGAATTCGGCAGACGGCATGGCTGCACGCTGCTCGGCTGGATCCACTACATGCTCAAACGAGCGTTTCGGAATCATTCTGACCGGATTAGCTTCATGAAAACCGTAATGCGGCGGTTGGGGTAACTTCGCCAGATCGCGAAGCGGCGGAGTAACGCCAAATGCGACGACATGACCGAGTGTCGGCTGCTGGTTATCGGCCGCGGCAAGCGGCAGGCTGCATAATATAAGGACGCCCACAGCGAGCATGGACAATCCCACGATCCTGGTTTTACTTCTTGTCATTGTTCCCATTCTCCTTCTTCTCCAGTTCAACTTCGACGCGCGTGCGCAAGGCAGCGCGGGGTAATTCTGCGAACAGCGGGGTTGGCGGTTTAGCACGGTGTGATTTGAGAGGAACAGACTGCAATCTACCTTTGCGTGCCGAAACGAACTCAGCATCCTAGGGGGGTGTTGCACTTGTATCACAGGCGAGAGTGATAAGCAACTATTAATGACGTAGTAACTAGCAGGTTATGGATAAAACGAGAATTCGTTCCAATTTGTGAAGCAACTAAGTCTCAGATGTGGGTACAAAGCCCATTGGATTGGGCCTTTTGGGTTCGCACAGTCTAACTGGCGCCCGCCAAATTGCACTCATCTAGGGCAACCACCAGCGGAAGTCAACTAATATCAATAGTCGTCTCCAACGCGAAGCTGTGCTTCGCATCTTGCCACTCGTTCTTTTCTGTCTTAATGGGAACCGGTGGCCTGCGCCAGTGCCTTTGAATTGACAAACGAGGGCCGCCGCCTTAAGCTGCATGCACGAGGAATAACCTTGATTAGAACTCCATCCCATGGCGGAAGCCAGCAACTCATGCTTGGACCGCTGGAGATCCATGTGATGGAGGTGGTGTGGGCAGATGGCGAATGCAGTGTGCGTGATGTAGTCGAGAAGTTGGACAGCAGACTCGCCTATACAACGGTGATGACCACCCTCGACCGGCTATTCAAGAAAGGTCTATTGAATCGCCAGAAGTCGGAGCGCGCCTTCCTCTATTCTCCGCGCTTGTCCAGCCAGGAATGGGAACGCAGGCGGGCAAGCGACTTGGTTGCTGGATTTCTGGCGGGACCGGAACCCTCTCGCGATCTGCTGCTGTCTTCTCTGGTGGATGCCGTTGGCCAGCACGACGCCATGTTGCTGGACGAACTGGAAGAGAAGATTCGCAAGAAACGCGAGGAGCTCGCTCGCGCAGGCAAAGCATGAATCTCACCTACAGCATGCGGCTGATCTGCTTATGCGGCGCCTCGTTTTTCATGATTCATCTGGCTCTGGCCATGGTGGCGCGTCTGGGCGCCGGTACGGCGGTTCGCGTAGCCGAGCACATGAAGCCGAGTTCAGCGGCCCGCTTCCTTTTTGGGTTGCGCATGGCTCCGCTGGCGCTTACCTGTTTCGCTCTAGTCGCCTTCTGTATTCCCAGCTACCTCTGGCTCGAGCCCGAGGCAACCGGTGAGAAGGTAGGTTTTGTGTGCTTCCTGACCGCGGTTTTAGGTGCCGCGATCTGCGCCCTTGCCATCGTCCGCGTGGTCGGTGCAGTCCGTGGAACAGCTCGCTATCTGCATCGCTGTGAGCAGCATGGCCGAAAAATCGCAGTGCCGGGCGATCCTTCGCCCGCATTGCTCCTGGTCGACAAAGCTCCGGTTTTGGCGGTAGCTGGAGTGCTTCACCCGCAACTGGTGATTTCACGTCGCGTCATGCGCGGGCTTTCCGGCGAGCAACGGGAAGTAGCTTTGCAGCATGAGCGGGCTCACTGTATAGCCGGCGATAATCTCAAGCGCTTTCTGATTTTGCTTGCTCCCGATGTTCTTCCTTTTGTGCCGACTTTCGGCGGTTTGGAACGCGGCTGGGCGAGGTTTACGGAGTGGGCAGCCGACGATCACGCGACCGCGGGAGACGCGCGGCGGGCTCTTTCACTTGCCGCTGCTCTTGTGCGCGTGGCCAAGATGGGCGCGAAGCCTGAGCTTACCTACCTTTCGAGCTCGCTGATGCAGGACGATCAGGAGCTTCAGCAACGAGTAGATCGGTTGTTGCGTCCGCAACCCAAACCGCAAAAGCCGGTGAAGGCACTTATTCCTCTTCTTACAGGTGCGGCTGCGTTGATGCTTAGCGCTGTTTTAACCGTGTCGCTCTGGCCCGGTAGCCTCGCGGTTGTCCATCAGGCCCTGGAGCAACTGGTTCACTAGCCGCCAAGAGTCTGTGTGAGTACCTCTGTCGCCCTTACAGGACTCGGATTTATTTCCCACTGTACCCAGCACTCCGCCTCCCACCCCAAGTTGCGCAACGGCGGCGCAAATCGGGGGCCCCGGCTGCGGCTGCGCTGGACTAAAATATTCCGCGCCTGTGGCGCTCGTTCTTTGGGATCTGCAATCGCAGGCCCTTGAACGCCGGGCTTCGTTAAGATGTTTCCATGCATTATTGGACTGCCTGGACGGTAGCTGCGGGGGCGCTACTGTTCGTGCCGGCTCTGGCGTTCGCATTCGCCGGCGACCAGTTTGTGCGCGTCATCAATCGCCTGTCCCCGCCGATCCGCATCCTGATAGTCGCTTTGGCGGCGGGTCCTTATTACCTCGCCGCCCATGACACTCCGCAGTTTCGTTGGTGGTTCGTGGCGCTCTATGCGCTCCTGCCTGTAATCCTGGTGGCATTGCTAGGGAACGCCCGGCGGCAAGATCCCGAGCAGCGCGGTAGCTGGCATGACTTCGCGGTTCTCGCTGTGCTCGGGTTGCTGGTGGAATTCCGGCTCTTGGAGCCCGCGTGGCCCGTGCACTTTCGATCGCTTGGGCGCCTGTTGTTGTTTGATGTCGGCCTCTATGGCTTTCTTGCTGTTCGTCGGCTTACTGACGTTGGATTTCATTTCGTGCCGCGCTGGCGGGACTGGAAGGTTGGTCTGAGGGAATTAGCTTTCTATGCTCCCATCGCCATTCCGCTGGGACTAGGTTTGGGATTTCTGCATTTCCACGCGACTCTGCCTCGACCGGCAAGATTCGCGTTGACCTGGATTTCCATCTTCGCCTTCGTCGCGATATTAGAAGAAACCTACTTTCGCGGTTGGGTGCAAAACCTATTGGAGCGGCGAATGGGCCGTCGGTGGTCCTTACTTGCGACCGCCATACTCTTTGGCCTGCCGCATTTCAATAAAGGCGCTGCCCACTTCAACTGGCGCTATGTTCTGCTGGCGACCTTCGCGGGCATTTTCTATGGCAGGGCGTGGAGAGACGAGCGTCGGCTGGTCGCCTCCGCGATTACCCACGCCTCGGTCGACACCATATGGTCCATCTGGCTGCGATGAATCGGTTGCATCTGGGAGTGCCAGCGGAAGTAGCTAAGGCCGACTCGCATCTGGTGGTGAATTGAATTAGGGACCGTGATCGCCAGGGAAACTCCCAGAAGCGCGTGAGCTAGAGCGAGGGTAAAGAGATTACGGTAGCGCAGAAAGAGGCCGCATGCAGCAACCCCCCACACCAGGGTTAGGACCATCAGCAATGGATTCGGGACATGGGCCGCGGCAAACATCAGCCCGGCGGTTACGATTGCTGCCGTCTTAGTAGGCAGCAGGCGCAGCAGCCGGCGCAGAAAAAAATCCTGCAGAATGAACTGCTGCAGCAGAGTCCAGAATATGTACGTCGAGAACCCCGCCCACGCTGGAAAGCCATGGAGCACGGCATGCAAGGTTCGCATGTTCCAGCTGATCCAGGTTGCGATTGCCGCCAATATCAGGGCGACGCCCGGCACCCACAACGATTGCCGCGCGCCGGCGAGGCGAAGGCCAAGCTCGGCCGCGCTCGGTCGCGATCGCAACGTTGCCACCACGATCCATAGGAGCGCCAGCCAGCCGACAATGCTTCGCGCCGGATGCGGCGTCCACAGTGCCAGCAAAATCAGGGTAAAGACACCAGCTAATTCGATGAAATCGTGCGAGCGAATTCGAGCGGCCCATGTGGTGGAGGAGGGCGTCGACTTCGTCCAGAGATCCGCGCGCTCTGCGGATTCAACGATGTTCATGTTCGAAATACTTGCCTTTCCCAGAGAAGTTGCGCTGGCCGGGCAGCAGCTCAAACTCTTCCCAACAAGTGACAACTGGCGCGCCGTCGGGATTGTGGCTCAGCGCTTCGTCCCGATCTAGGAAAACAGACTCAACGTTGGCGAAGTCCGCGGCCGAATCCTCGTCCATCGCCCTTATAATTTCATACTAACGGCAGTTCCCAAAAAGGTTCTGAGAAGGCCCTCACACTCGTCGTAGGAACGAGGGAGAATGCCGTCTTCTTTGAATCTGGCCGGCGTCTTTACCGGCGCGATTGCGGAACACCTCGCCCTGGTCCATCAGTTCGAAGCCCAGCAAGACGCCTTCGAGCGAGCTGCGATCCTCATTACCGACGCCCTGCTGAAGGGAAACAAAGTCCTATGGTGCGGCAACGGCGGTAGTGCGGCTGACGCTCAACACCTGTCTGCCGAACTGGTGGGACGCTTCCGGCGCGAACGGGGTGCACTGCCTTCCATCGCCCTCACCACCGACACTTCCGTTCTGACCTCCATCGCCAACGACTATGGTTACGACGCCGTTTTCGAGCGTCAGGTCAATGCCCTGTGCCATGCCGGAGACGTGGTGGTCGGTATTTCTGCTTCCGGAAACAGCCAGAATGTATGTGCTGCGTTGCAAAAGGCCCGCGCGCTCGATGCTTGGACTGTGGCCTTGACCGGGGAAAGCGGTGACCGCATCGCAGTCTTGGCTGACATCTGCATTCGCGTCCCTTCCACTGATACGGCGCGTATCCAGGAATGCCATATCCTTTGCGGCCACATCCTGTGCGACTGGGTTGAGCTGGCCATGTGCATCAGCAGCGCGGTTGCGGCTCACGGAGTCGCGCCATGATTTCCGGCCTGCGGGAAATCGTTGCTCTGCTTGAATCAGGCTGGAACCACGCTCGTGTCCTGGTGGTGGGCGACGTGATGCTCGATCAATATGTCTGGGGCGAAGTGGAACGCATATCGCCGGAGGCGCCCGTCCCGGTAGTGCGAGCTAGCTTGCGCGACGAGAAGCCGGGAGGCGCTGCTAACGTTGCCATGAATCTTGCGGGATTGGGCGCCAGAGTTAGGCTGGTAAGTTTCGCCGGCGGCGATCAAGAGCAGCGAGCACTGGAATCGCTGCTTACCAAAGCTGGAATTGAGCCGTCTTTGACGACGGTTCCGGCTGTGCCGACGACCACCAAGTTGCGCATTCTGTCAGGCAATCAGCAGATGATGCGAGTGGATAGGGAAGCTCCGGCCGACTTCGCGGAAGCTGACTACCGAGCCTTGCTGGATCGCGCCTTGGCCGGGCTGCCGGACGCCTCGGTCGTGGTGTTGTCGGACTATGCCAAGGGGGTCCTTTCCGAAGCGGTTTGCCAGAGCATCATTTGCAGGGCACGTGATCTCGGCATTCCTGTACTGGTCGATCCCAAGAGCCGCAGTTTCGCGCGCTATCGGGGAGCGACCACAATCTGTCCTAACTTGAAGGAACTCTCCGGTGCGGTCGGAGAACCGGTCGCGAATCTGGATCGCTTACTTGCTTCCGCTCAGGCCCAACTGTCCACCTTAGAAATAGAGTTCATGGTGGTGACGCTTGGGGAAAAGGGAATTGCCGTGTTGCGTCCGGACTCACGCCAGCACGCTCCCGCGGTGGTGCGACAGGTTTATGACGTTTCAGGAGCGGGGGACACCGTGATTGCGGTTTTGGCGCTGGCAATGGCTTGCGGAGTTGCAGTCGAAAGCGCGATCCAATTAGCCAATATTGCGGCAGGAATTGTGGTCAGCAAAGTCGGCACCGTTCCTATCCGGCGAGAAGAACTACTGGGTGCCTTGTCGCCTGAGATCTCGCTCCACATGAACGAGAAAGTACTGCCACTGCATCGCACCCTGGCTCGAGTCACCGCGTGGCGAGCTGCAGGCGAGTGCGTGGTCTTCACCAACGGCTGCTTCGACATCCTGCACATTGGCCATATCCACTTGCTTGAGCAGGCGCGGCGACACGGGCAGCGACTGATTGTCGGCCTCAATAGCGACACTTCCGTGCGGCGCCTGAAGGGACCGCTGCGGCCCATTGTTGGCGAGAGCGAACGGGCCGGGATTCTCGCTGCTCTCAGTGCGGTCGATGCGGTGGTTACTTTCGACGAAAGCACTCCGCTGCAGCTGATCGAGGCGATCCGTCCTGATGTGCTGGTGAAGGGTGGAGATTACACAGAGCAAACCGTAATAGGGGCTAGCGAAGTGCGCGCCTGGGGAGGCCGAGTCGAGCTCATTCCGCTGGTCGGTGGGGTGAGTACGACCAGGCTCATTGCGAAATCTGCGGCCTCCGGAACGCCTCTAATCGCGACCTCGACGTTCTTAGCGTGAAAGGAGCCATGCTGCCGCCTCTGTTCTTCTCGGTTCGGTTGCCGACACTGTTGGCGATGTTCTGGCGGACCTATATCCACTCCGAGTCCACCGTGGACGTGGCACGCAAAGAACCGCTCTCCATCATTATCTTCCGCCTGGATTCGCTGGGAGATGTGGTGCTCACGACGCCGTTGTTCCGCGAACTCAAGAAAGCCTACCCCAAGTCGCACTGTACGGTTGTGGTGCAGAAAGCTCATAGGGCGCTTCTAATCACGAATCCCCACATCGACCAAGTGCTTGGGGTTCCTGACATCAAATCCAGATGGCTACCGCTAGGGGCGCGCAGGCTGCTGTCGTCTCTGGCGTTTTATTGGACCCGGCTGCGCGGGAGGCACTTTGACTTTGCCGTCTCACCCCGCTGGGGCACTGACGAACATCTGGCAACCTTCTTGTGTCTGTTAACGAATGCATCGAGCCGCATTGGCTATAGCAAGAAAATCTCGGGAGACAAACCGTGTATCGATCGGGACTTCGACGCGGCTTTCACCACCTGTCTGCCAGCCGGTGAGCCACGGCATGAAGTATTGCGCAACCTGGCGATTGTGGAAGCGCTCGGTGGCAAGCCGTGCGATACGACGCTGGAGATCCGGTTGACGGAGCGAGACCGGCGAAGAGCTTCGCAGCTGTTGGCGTCAGTTGCTTCCAGCTCGAAGCTGATCGCGATCGGCATCGGGGCGCACAGCCCGGGACGCAGATGGCCGTTGCAGCGTTACGCGCAAACGCTATCGCAACTAGCCAGGGAGCATGCGATCCAAGTCGTAGTCGTGTGTTCGGCGGCCGAGCGGCCTCAGGCAGCAGCGCTAGCCGACGCGCTATCGGGCAATGAGATCATTGTGGGCGGCGCTCCCATACGCGAGGTATGCGCAGTACTGGAAAGGTGCGATCTTTTCATCGGCAATGACAGTGGCTGTGCTCATCTGGCTGCAGCAATGGACTGCCGGATCATTGTGATCTCCCGTCATCCGCGCAACGGCGATCCCAATCACTTCAATAGTCTGGTGCGTTTTGCTCCGCATGGGAAGTGCGTACAGGTCTTGCAGCCTGCGGTTGGCCGCGACGAATGCCAGTCAGCTTGCAGACGGTTCGAGCCACATTGCATTAGGTCGGTCACAACGGACGACGTGGTCGCTGCCGCGCGCCAGATGCTGCGAGATCCCCACATCCCTGGTCTCTCGTCTATCGCGCGACCTTGGCCCGACCAGGCTTCGCGCCACCTGATGCAATCCCACTCACCAGACGCCGTCCAGCGAGCCGTGGAAGCTCTGCATTTCCGCGCCCAGTCGCCCCCCAGGTCATCTGCATGAGAGACACATCGTGAGGGTTGACTTGTCCACATCGCGCTACGGCCGGATCGTCCAGGCAGTCTGGTCGGGCACTGCGGCAAAGTTGCTGACGACCGCGGTCAGCTTGATCTCTCTGCCTTTAGCAGTGCGCTACCTGGGAGCTGAACGATACGGTGTCTGGGTCACCGTTACCACAACCATCATCTGGATCAACCTGCTCGATCTCGGCATTGCCAACACTCTGACCAATCACATCTCCCGTGCCTATGCGTTAGACGACCACGCTTCCGCCGCACTCTACTTCAACAATGCCCTGGTCCTCACGGTCGGCTTAGCCGGAACGGCCGGACTTGCGTTTGCCATCGCCTTTCCTCGAATCGATTGGGTGGCGCTGTTTAATGTCGATGTCCGCGTGAGCCCGGCAGAACTGAAGCAGACGATTGCCGCGGCGGTTGCCTTAATGTTGCTGGGATTACCCTGCAACCTGGCCGGCAAACTGCTCGCGGGATATCAGGAACTCCATCGCTACAGTTGCGCGACAGCAGCGGGCGCTGTGGCGAGCCTGCTCGGACTTGCAGTGGGGATCGTCCTACGGGTTTCTATGCCGGTGCTGTTTGTCATGTCGGTCGGATGCCTTCCGCTGGCTAACCTGGCCGTGCTGGTTGCGGTAGTGACCTGGCACAAACCGTGGCTGCTTCCGCGTCTGTCGTTTGTGCAGGCGTCTGCGATCAGAGAACTGCTGGACTCGGGCTCTCCTTTTTTTCTGATTCAGGTCGCCGCCGTTGTGGTCTTCAGCTCCGACAATCTGGTTGTAAGTCACTACTTGGGCGCGTCGGAGGTAACGCCATACAGTGTCACCTGGAGATTGGTTGGACTGGCTGCGATGTTGCAGACGCTGATCTTTCCCGCCTTGTGGCCCGCTTATGCCGAAGCCTACGCCAAAGGCGATTACAACTGGATTCGCCGGACGTTTTCGACCACCATGAAAGCCACGGTCGCTCTGAATCTCGCCAGCGTGATTGGGCTGGTACTTTTTGGACGAAGCTTGATCCGCGTATGGGCCGGGCCAGCCGCCGTGCCTTCGCGGCAGTTGCTGCTGGCTATGGGAATCTGGGCTGTGGTCAGCGGGTTCATGAGCGTCGAGTCGTGCCTGCTGGCGGCGCTCAACCGCATCCGGCAACAAGCTGTCTTGTCGATCGTTGCCGCGGCGCTGAACATCGCCTTGTCTCTGCTTCTGGTGCGGCACATCGGGTCGCTGGGCGTGATCGGAGGAACGATTCTGTCCTACCTCATCGTTCTGGTGGCTCCCCAGAGCATGATTGTGCGCGATGTCTTGAGAACCGAACTAGCGACCGACCGTGAGGCGGGATTCGCTTTCCGCTCTTCGCTGTTCGCCAGAGCGAGAGACGGAGTCTAGCGCCGAATGGAAGGTCGCGCGTCAGAGGCCAACAGCTACTTGTCGTGCGCCATGTAGCTGCTCGCCTCAGCATGAGGCATGGCATCGGCGGCGTAAGTGAAGGTTCCATGGTCTTTCACTTCGCGTGCGGCGCGCACGAAGGCCCCCAGGGCCACGCGGGCGAGACTTCCACCCACGCTGATCCGCTTCACACCGATCGCGGCCAGTTCTTCCATCGAGAAGGTAGCGCCCTTCAAGCCCATGACCACGTTTACGGGTTTTGGAACTGAAGCACAAACCTGTCGGATAGCGTCAAGGCCGGGTAGGCCCGGAGCATACACGACATCGGTGCCCGCCTCGGCAAAGGCTTGCAGTCGCCGTAGGGTGTCGTCGAGATTGGGCCGCCCATGAAGGAAGTTCTCGGCCCGAGCCGTTAGCAGGAACTGACACTTGTGAGCGGTCTCTGCCGCGGCTGCGACCCGTTCGACTGCCAGTTGGAAATCATAGATGGGATGGTTCTCATCCCCGGTTGCGTCCTCGATCGATCCACCCGCCAGGCCGATATCCGACGCCAGCCGAATGGTCTCGGCACACGTCTCAGGCGATCGGCCGAAGCCGTCTTGCAGATCGGCCGAAACCGGCAAATGGGTTGCTTCGACAATGGCCCTTGCGTTTTCCAAAACTCCATCGCGCGTCAGTTCCGCTGTCGAGTCGGGGAGTCCAATGCTAAAGGCATAACCGGCGCTGGTCGTCGCCAGAGCTTCGAAACCCAACGCAGTCAAAATTTTTGCCGTTCCTGCATTCCACGGATTTGGAATCACAAACGCCCCAGGCCGTTGGTGGAGCAGCCGAAATGTTTCGTATTTCTCCGCGCGTGTCACTGTTGTCATCCTCCCACCAAGCACATCTGACAAATCGTTCCAGTTCCAGTTTGCATCGGAGCACGAAGTTTGCCTAAGAGCTCAAAACCGTAGATCCCGAAGCGACGGAACAGGATGCTGAAAAACTCTGGGACAGGAGTTACTTCCGCCGGCTGAAGTCGGCTCAGGAAGAAGAACAAGGCGCTTACACGCTGGCCTGAAGGCCCGCTCTACCCGAACCTTGGCGTCCAATGCACCCCTCGTGGACTCCCTACCATCTCATCCCACCAGAAACGGATTGGTCACGCGTTCTTCACCAATAGTCGTGAGGGGGCCATGCCCCGGCACAACCATGGTCTCATCGGGCAACGCCAGCACCGGTCCATGCAGAGACTCCATAATCTTCTGGTACGAGCCGCCGGGCAGGTCGGTGCGGCCAATCGATCCCGCGAACAAGGTGTCACCGGCAATCAGCTTCTTTTGCGGCGCGAAATAGAGGCAGATGCTGCCCTCCGTGTGGCCAGGGGTGTGCAGAACATCGGCGGTGAGGCTGCCGGCGCTGACCTTGTCGCCCGTGGTCAGGCTGGCATCGATGGTCACCGCCTCGGGAGCTCGCATGCCGATCCAGGCAGCCTGCACGTCCAGCATTTTCAGGAGAGTATAGTCGTTCTGATTCAGCAGAACGGGCGCGCCCGTCAGGCGCTTCAGCTTCATCGCTCCGCCCACATGATCGATGTGGGCGTGGGTCACTACGATTTGCTTCACGGTCAAGCCATGCCGTTCGACTACCGCCATCACGTTGTCGATGTCGTCACCGGGATCGATGACCATGGCTTCTTTGGTGTGCTCATCGCCCACGACCGAGCAGTTGCATTGCAGCGGTCCTACCGGAAAAATCTCGTGAATCATGAATCCAAACTATCACGAAGCGACTTGGTTTTTCAGGCCACCTGACCACCACCCATCAGCTTGAGTTGGTGTGGATTTCTGCAGTAAACTGGCCCACCCGCTGCTGCTGCGAAGCTCCATCGTTGGCGAACGATATCAGCACGCCGAACAGGAGAAGCTCATGGAACGCATCCGGTTCGTGACTCATCGGGACCAGCGAATCTTGTTGCTGGATTTTACTGGCTGTAGCGCTCAGGAAGTTGCAGAAACGGCGGATCGGGCACCGGAAATCGTAACCCACGAGCCGCTCGATTCCTTGCTGACCCTGGCCGACTTCACCGGCGCCGAATTCAGTCGCGAGGCGGTCGAGCGCATTAAAGTCGCTACCGCCTTGGACCGCCCTCACGTGAAACGTGCCGCCTTCGTCCTCAGCGAAAATCTTCCTAAAGCCCTTTACGATTCGATCCGCACTTTTTCCGCGCGTGAGTTTCATGTCTTCGGTACGCGAGAAGAAGCGCTGGACTATCTGGTGAGCTGATTCCGATACGAGGAAGAACGACAAAGGCCTCCGCCGTGGCGGAGGCCGGATGTTCGCTGGACCACTTAGCTAGCGGCTCGGAGGAGCGGGAGCGGGCGCCTTCTGTGGTGCCGGTGCGGACTTAGTCGGCGCGCCGTGCGAACCTTCCAGTACCGATCCGGAGCGGTTGGCGTGCCGGGCCGCAAAGACGGACAAGGTGATGGAGGTCAACATGAAGCCGATGGCTGCCCAAGTCGTTGCCCGGCCAAGCACGGTAGCGGCGGTGCGGGTTCCGAAGGCGGTCTGGCTGCCCATGCCACCGAAGGCGGCTGCGATGTCGCCGCTCTGGCCGCTTTGCAGCAGCACGACGATGATGAGAAACGCACAGATCAGGATGTGAATAACGGTAATCAGCGCAACCATGTAGCTCCCAATTCTCTCTTCAGGCGAGGCGCGCGGCGGGCGCGATTCGTCGCCGGTGCTGGAATCTCTAAACGTTACTGGCCTGGCGTGAGGTATGGTGCGGAAGGGGGGACTTGAACCCCCATGCCTCTCGGCGCCACCCCCTCAAGATGGTGTGTCTGCCAATTTCACCACTTCCGCACACCCGTCCGGATGCAGAGGCATCGCGGGTTCCAAGCAGAAACAACGTAGAGGCAAAATAAGTATAGCAAAGACGACAGGTGTGGTGAGCCGAAAGGTCAGGATTCCATGCTGGCGCTTCAGCCTTTTCCCGTGGGATCTTACCGAACCGAGTAACCCATCAACATGATTGGTCAAGCTGACTTCCGGAGCCGCATTCGGAAAAGCAGGAGACCGTAAAAAAATTGTCTAAGAGTAGTATATTAGTAGCATGAAAGAGAAGACTTCTATAACACTGTCCAGCGAGGTACTTGCGCAGGTCGACCATCTGGCGGGCACGAAGTACTCTCGTTCTGCGCTGATCGAACATGTGCTTCGTGAATATTTTTGTCAACGCACGCGCGCGGCCCTCCATGCCCGTGACTTGCAAAGAATTAATCAGGCCGCCGAGGAACTGAACGCGGAGGCCATGGATGTGCTTGGGTTCCAGGCACCCATAGACTGACGGTTGCAAGCGGGTGAAAGTGAAACGAGGGGACCTATATCGTGTGCATAAGCCGGGGGGCGACGATCCCAAACTGTATCGTACATTTGTGGTGGTCAGCCGGCAGGCGCTGATCGACTCCAAGTTCCCGACGATTGTATGCGCTCCGGTTTTTAGCAGCGGGCAGGGTCTGTCCACTCAGGTGGCTGTCAGCACAGCCGAAGGACTGAAACACCCAAGCTGGATCATGTGCGACAACCTAGTGAGTCTTCGCAAACGTGATCTCACCAACTACATTGGGCAGGTTTCAAGGGCAAAATCTGAAGAGCTTGACCGGGCGCTCAAGATGGCCCTCGATCTGTCCTAACGAACTGCCCGGTTCAGTAATTCGCGATCTTAGCAAACGATGCCGGATCGAGGCTGGCGCCTCCCACTAGCGCGCCGTCAATCTCAGCTTCGGAAAGCAATGCCGACGCATTGTCGGGCTTCAGGCTTCCGCCGTAGAGAATGCGAAGATTCTGCGCGAATTCTTCGCCAAAGCCTTTCTCAGCCTCGTGGCGAATCACCTGGTGCGCATCCACAGCCATCTGCGGCGTGGCTGTCTTACCGGTTCCGATGCACCACACCGGCTCATAAGCGATGGTCATCTTTGCTGCCTTCCTGGCGGAGATGCCATTGAACGCCCGCATACACTGGCGCCGCAGCACGTCTTCGGTTAGTCCTGACTCGCGTTCTTCCAGGACCTCGCCCACGCAGACGATGGGTGTCAGGCCGTTCTCCAGCGCGACTTCGAGTTTGCGATTGACCGTGTCGTCGGTCTCGTTGAAGTATTGGCGGCGCTCGGAGTGGCCGATGATCACGTGAGTTACATGGATGGCCGTCAGCATCCCAGCAGAGATCTCTCCGGTGAAAGCTCCTTCCTTTTCCCAATGCAAGTTCTGGGCGCCGATTGCGACATTGGAACCGTTGGCGGCTGCAACTGCCGTCTGCAGATCGATGAACGGTGGGCACACCACAATCTCATCCCGGGTGTGGGAGGCCACCAGGGGGAGAAACTCGGCAAAGAAAGCAGCGGTTTGTTCCGGCGTCTTATACATCTTCCAGTTAGCAGCAATCAGTTTCTTCCTCATCGATATGAGTCCTGTCATGAATCGGAGATAACAAAGGTAACTTACGATTATAGGCTGTGACTGCTTTTGTCTGCGCGGGCCCGCTGTCCGCAGCCGCCTCTAATCGCCTTGGCCGGTTATGGCTTCTGGGTCGGCCGGATCAGTACCTCGCTGATGAACGACTGCGGCTCCTGCAGGACCAGCATCGCCACCGCGTGGGCGACATCGTCGGGCTTTAGCATTTTTTGCGTGTCTTTGCCGCCGCGGCGAGGACTGAAATCGGTATCCACAGATCCTGGACAAATGACGCTGACGCGGATGTTGTGGGCCCGCAGTTCCTCGGCGACACCGTAGCTCAACCCGTTCAGGCCCCACTTGGAGGCTGAGTAGGCTGCGCCCCGGGGCAACGGATTCTTGCCCGCCAGGGATGAGACGTTAATGATGTGGCCGGCGCCGGCGGCGATCATCAGCGGAACTACGGCGCGCATCATGTAATACACGCCGCGCAAATTGGTGTTGAAGATAGCTTCCCAATCGGCAGGCGAAAGCTCGTGCAACAGGCCAGAAGGGCCGCCGATTCCTGCGTTGTTCACCAGGATATCGACTCTGGCCATGGGTGGTGCGCAGACGTTCCCCCAGCGCCTCAACGCTGGCCAGATCGGTGACGTCGCAGCCGACCCCTTCCGCCTTGTGTCCCCGTGTCGTTAGATCGGCAGCGACTTGCTGCACCCGGACGTCATCACGGCCGGTAAGCACGACTGTGGCGTCCATCGCCGCCAACTTGCTGGTTATGGCTTGCCCTATGCCGCGGCCGCCGCCAGTTACGACCGCGACCATTCCTGATAACGAAACTAACTCTGCAGACTGCATCGACATAGGCTTTCCCTCGTGAGAATTGAAATTCTCGACCGACCGTTGCCAGGGGCGCGGAAGGCCGTCTAAGTTACCGCGGCTTCCGATCGGAGGCCCGTGGGAGGTCCGGGGCGTATGCCCTTCTTGCATCGTACGGCACGGTTTGCAGATATGCTCGCCGGTGACGACCTATGCGGCTGGTCTTCGTCGAAACATGAGATGCGCGACAGCCGCTTTGCGTACTGGCCCGAGGATCGTCGTATAGGTTGCAGCGGACCTGTCGGCTTGGAGTAGGGGATCGCCTAGAGCTTGTCAACGCCAGCGGCGCAACGGTCTTCCGATCCCCGGACATCTTCAGAACAGTAGGAATCGTGTAAAGTGGTAAGCAACTTGCCTTACACTGAGGTGCATACTTATAATCCCGGTCTCCGCAGTTTGTATTCCAATTCAGTAATTAAGAGCCTAAGATGCGGAGGGATTCGCCCGTTATCATGCAGCCCTGACGTGAATTCGGGCTGATGTGTCGCGTACACGGAAGACGGTAGTCAGCAGTTTCGCAAGAATCGAGGAGCCAACAGAATGAAGAAGTCGCTAGTCATCATGTTGCTGGTGCTCGCCAGCGCGGCACTGGTCCAGCAAGCAGTAGCGCAAGCAGCCGGGCAGCCTGCTTCGGCCGGACAGCCAGCCCAAAAGAAGGAGATCAAGGACCCGGCTGAGTACAACGCCTATGTGAACGCGATCCAGCAGACCAACCCCGCGCAGAAAGCGGCGGCGTTGGAAGCTTTTCTCCAGACCTATCCCAACACGGTGATGAAGGAAGATGCTCTGGAACTGCTGATGGCCGCCTACCAGCAGGCGGGCGACGCGCAGAAGACATTGGATGCCGCAAACCGCGTGCTGCAGGTTGATCCCAAGAATGTTCGTGCCCTGGCGTTGCTGGCATACAGCTACCGCGCCATGGCATCGCAGGGTGGCCCGCAGATGCAGGACAACCTGGCCAAAGCGCAGCAATATGGTCAGCAGGGATTGCAGGCTATACAAAACATGCCCAAGCCTGACGGCATGAGCGATGCAGACTTCACCAAGTTCCACAACGAGACCGCCGCAATTTTTGACGGCGCAGTAGGCTTTGCTGCCTTGCAGGCTAAGGACTACGCCAATGCGCAGAAGGATCTGCACGAAGCTGTGGCCGACGAGTCGCAGCCCAACATTGCCGACATCTATCCACTGGCCACTGCCGATCTGGAAGCCAAGCCGATGAATCCGGAAGGCTTTTGGTTCATCGTGAAGGCGGCCATGCTGGCGCAGGGGCCGGGGCAACAGCAGATTCTGGATTACGGCAAGAAGAAGTACATTCGCTACCACGGTTCGGACCAGGGCTGGGACGACGTCGTGAATCAGGCCAAAGCGTCTACTAGCGTAATGCCTCCCGCCGGATTTACGGTAGCTGCCGCTCCGCCACCACCATCTCCTGCCGAGCAGGCTGCGGACCTGGTAAAGAGCAAGAATCCCACGCAGATGAGCTTTGCCGAGTGGGAACTGGTTCTCTCCTCGGGCAATCAGCAGGCGGCCGACACGGTATGGAATGCGATCAAGGACAAAGCGGTGAAGCTGGGAGCGAACGTAATCAGTGCTACGTCGACTACCGTGCAGTTGGCGGGCAGTGATGACGATATCGAGGCCAAGAAGGCCGACATCACGCTGACCATGGCGAAACCTATCCCGGCGCGCTTGATGCCCCAGGTCGGAACTCTCATGACATTTCAGGGCACGGTCTCCAGCTACACGCCCAATCCGTTCATGATGACCATGACCGAGGGCATACTCCTGGATAAGAACGGGAACCCGATTTCGACCGGTGCGCCGGTACACCACACCACCCACAAATCGCAGTAGATTTTCGGTAACAGAAGACTTAGGGAGCAGCGAGATGCTGCTCCTTTTTTTGTCAGCACAATCAGAAGTGACGGGTCGGCGTCAGGCGAGGCGAATGTTAGGCTAACGGGCTGCGCGCTTGTCGATGGGACTGGCGTGGGCGCTGCGCGGCGGACGGCGGGTGCCGTTGCGCAGTCCTTTGGCGTCGAGCTTGAGCTCGGCAATGGTGCGGCTGAGGGTGTTGCGGTGCATGCCAAGTTCGCGGGCGGCTTTGCACTGGTTGCCCTTGCTGTCCTGGAGAACAGTCAGAATGAAGCGCTTCTTGAATTCGGACACCGCTTCCGTATAAGTAATCCCGCTTTTGTACATCTGCATAATCAAAGCTTCCAGTTGGTCTTTCACGGCGCCTCTCTCTTCACTCTTACTGATATCGCTGATGTCCCCGTGGCTTGACTTACTCATAAACTCTTACCGTTTCCGCCGCGCTCTGTAGGGATATGCTCCGGTACTGTGCGTAATAGGTTCCAGCCGTCCCAGAATCGCTTCCGCAAATCCGGCGGTGCAGCCCAAACCAAGCCTCGGCTGGTCACCAGCAGAAAAGGCGCGATCCGCGATTGCTGCAGCCCCCATTGCGGGGCAAATGCCGCCAGCGCGAGCACCATCACCGCGCTGATCACTATCCCTCGAATGAAACCAAAAGGCGCGCCCAAAAAGCGATCGACCCATCGCAAACCAACCCCTTTAACGATGGAGCGCACCAACCTGCCCAAGGCTCCCGCCACTACCATGACAACCACAAAAACAGTAAAGAACCCCGCAATATCAGCCGTCCATGGGGAATTCACGTAGTGCTCGTACCATGCTGCTACGCGTGGGTACTCCCAGGCGGCCACCAGATATCCGGCAATCACCCCAGCCAGGGAAAAGAATTCGTAGAAGAACCCCTGGCCGATCGCCTGTAACACAGACAACACAACGATGAGCACGATAATCCAGTCGAGGATGGCCAGGCTCATCATCGGCTTCCCTAGCCTGGCAGCGGATGCCCAGTCATTTGGGTATAAGCCTCGACGTACTTCTCACTGGTTCTGGCCGCCACTTCGGGAGGCAATCCCGGCGCCGGCGGCTGCTTGTTCCATTTGATCGCTTCCAGATAGTCCCGCACATATTGCTTATCGAAAGAATCTTGCGGCCCTCCCGGTCGATATTTGTCCCTGGGCCAGAAACGGGACGAGTCAGGCGTCAGCACCTCATCGGCCAGTACCAATCCACCGGGGGTACGACCGAATTCAAATTTCGTATCGGCGATGATGATGCCGCGGGTTTCCGCGTAATCGGCTGCGGTCTGATAAACCTTGATGCTGAGATCCCGGAGTTGCTCGCTCAACTCGCGGCCCGCCAGGGAGACCATGCGATCGAAAGAAATATTTTCGTCGTGCCCGCTGGAAGCCTTAATCGCGGGGGTGAAAATCGGTTCCGGTAGCTTGTCGGATTCGCGCAGCCCCGCCGGCAAAGGGATACCGCACACCGAGCCGTCCGCCTTGTATTCCTTCCAGCCGGAACCCGAAAGATAGCCGCGCACAACGCACTCGATCGCAATCATGTCAGCCCGCATCACCAGCATGGAGCGCCCACGCAATTGCGCGGTGTACTTCTGCAACTCCTGGGGATAGTGCCGCACATCGGCGGTCGTAAGGTGATTGGGAACGATGTCCTTCAGGAAGTCGAACCAGAAAAGAGAGAGCTGGGTCAGTACTCGCCCTTTTTGCGGGATGCCTGTCGCGAGAACGTAATCGAATGCCGAGATTCGATCGGTCGCTACGAACAGAAGGTGATCATTATCGATCAGATAAAGATCGCGCACCTTCCCGCTGGCGTAGAGCTCCAGGTCGGGAAAGTCAGTATTTAAGAGAACGTCGTTACTTTGTGTTGTGTCGGTCACGGTTGCAAATCAAATCGGAGAGTCGTCGGGTATTTTAATTTTCCCGAGTGGTTTGTCAACGTGGCCCAAGAAATCCGATCCCGGTCCCACAAAAATTCTTTCCGCAAAACTCTTGACAAAAAGCACGCTGGCGCGAAACCCGCATGACTAAAGGCTTTCAGATGCTTTTGCAGCTGCGCCTCCCGCGCCCACAGAAGAGCCTCATAGCGCGACTCACGAATCCTGATTTGGAGCGCAAAATCCCATCCGCTGTCAAGAGGTTTAGCGGGATTTTCCGAACCCGCGTGCTTGTGCGTCGGATGTTAGTCGGCCGAACTGCGATGGACGGTGCGGACGTCCTCGAGATATTGAATTTCGGGAGCACCGACCACTCCGGCTTTCTCCATGGCGTTCCGCAGTTCGTCGGAGCCCATGAACTTTCTCGCCTCCTCGCTGCTTTCCCAATCCAGCAGCAGGACGACCTCGCGGGGATCGTCGACACCGTGGAAAACACGAAAACCGGTTTCTCCAGCTCGCTTGCGAGTGCTGAGGTGAGAATCGAATGCGTCTTTCCAGCGGTTATAATCCGAGACCTTGTGCCGAACCAGAACGTGCATCATGAAAGCGCCTCCACGAAAAATCCAGTAGTCTCCTTCAAGATACGAAATCCCAGGCCGAATGTGAACCCCGAAATGCAGGATCTTGGGTGACGCCGGTGCTTGACGGCCATACCGTAATAATGCCGCAATAATTAACCGCCCTCGTCTCTCGACGCGATTCTGGAGGTGATGGGCTGCTTATCGCAGTACGTTATACTGCAGGGCAAACTAACCGGGAGAAATCGCTCTTGGCACGTCTCATCATTCGTTCTTCTGACATTCATGCGGCGGGCTGTTTTGCCCTGGAAGATATTCCCAAAGGCACACGGCTGCTGGAATACACCGGCGAACGTATCAGCAAGGCCGAAGGCGACGATCGTTACGAGGGCCGTCCCTTCACATACCTTTTTGGGGTTGGCGACGGAGAAGTTGTGATCGACGGACATGGCATGGCGATGTTTGTGAACCACTCCTGCGATCCCAACTGCGAGACTGACGAGGAAGGCGACCGGGTGTTTATCGCCAGCATCACTGACATCGCGGCTGGCGATGAGCTGACCTACGATTACTGGCTCTATGACGGCGACGATGATGCCCCGTGTTATTGCGGGAGCAAAAGCTGCCGTGGGAGCATGTACTCGCCGGAAGAGTTAAAGAAGAAGCGCCGCGCCGAGGCCAAAAAGAAAAAGCAGGCCGAGTTAGCCGCCCGGAAGAACGGGGCCCCTCGACCAGAGATGGCGGCCCGGAGGAACGGGAGCAAGAAGCGGTAAGCGCGCCACTTCGTCGCGGCCTTGGCCAGCGCCAGATCATCCACCTCGACTCCGATGTGGCGCAAATGCTGCAACATGTGACGGACGTAATCGTCGAAGACGAATTGCAGCGTTAGCGGCCCCGAATCGCCGATCGTACAGGTACAGCCCCACGCCGACGGTCTGGCCGCTGCCGCCGCGGCCAGCAATTGACGGTTCAGCGCCAACCAGAGGCCGATGAGGCTTTCCCAGTCACGTTCCTGATAGCGATGCAGCGCCACCCAGGCGTCGCCGTCATAATCTGGCATGGCAGGCTTTTCCTGAAGTTGCACACGCACGATGCGCTGATGGTTATTGGCGGCTGAATCCAGCAGATGCCCCAGTTCCTCTTTCGGCGACCGGGTGTTGGGGGCAGGCTTGTGTGTAACTTTGTCAGCCGGAAGGGCTCGGAGGCGGGCCGGCATGTGATCGAGCAACTGGCGCAGCAGCGGCAAACTTTCCATTTTGACACCTCGCTAGACCAGGTCCATTATCTCGCAGCATGGCTTTCCCGTTCCACAGCGCCACACCGTATAATCGAGTTCTCCTGCCATGAGTTACCAGGTTCTTGCGCGCAAATACCGGCCCCAAAAATTTTCCGAGGTGATCGGCCAGGAGCACGTCACTCGCACCCTGAAAAATGCCATCGAGCAGGGGCGCATCGCCCACGGGTACATCTTTAGCGGGCATCGGGGAATCGGCAAGACTACCATTGCTCGCATCCTGGCGATGGCCTTAAATTGCCAGTCGCAAGATCATCCTGTGCCCGAGCCGTGTGGGATATGCGATTCCTGCCGTGAGATTCGCGCTGGCAATGCTGTGGACGTGATTGAAATTGATGCTGCCACCAACCGTGGCATCGACGAGATCCGCGAACTGCGTGAGGCAGCGCGTTATCGCCCGGCGCGTGACCGCTTCAAAATCTACATCCTCGATGAAGCGCACCAGATCACAGACGCTGCCTTTAACGCGCTCCTTAAGACGCTGGAAGAGCCGCCCAGCCACATCGTCTTTATGATGGCGACGACGCAGCCGGAGGATATTCCGCAGACCATCCGTTCGCGCTGTCAACACTTCAGCTTTCATGCCGTTCGCTTCGACGATATCGTTCAGCAGCTGCGCGACATCGCCAGGCAGGAGGGCATCTCGGCCGACGACAACGCCCTGGCCATGCTGGCCGAAGTTGGTGACGGCTCCATGCGCGACGCTCTCAGCATCATGGACCAGGCCATCGCCTGCTGCGGCAATGGGCTGAGCGGCGACGTGGTGCGCGGACTGGTGGGTACCGTCTCGTCCGATGTGCTGGAGGCTGTGATGGACGCTGTGGCGCGCAACTCCAGCGAAGACGTGCTGCGCACCATCGATCGGCTGCTGGTGGAAGGGCAGAGCCCGCAGCACTTCGCGAAACAGATGCTGCGATTTCTGCGCAATGCGCTGGTAGCAAAAGTGGCAGGCAGCGATTCCCAGGTGCTGCAGATTTCCTCCGATGAACGGGCGCGCGTGGCGCGAGTGGCGGAGCGCTTCAGCGAGGAAGACCTGTCACGCTTTATGCAGATCATGCTGCGCACGCATGGCGAGCTGGGCTACAAACAGGAGCAGCGCTTCCTGCTGGAACTGGGACTGCTCAAACTGGTGCATGCGCAACGATTGTTGCCGCTGGAAGAGTTGCTGAGCGGTGAGTTGAACCAGCCGAAAACGGGTGGCTCGGGCTCATCGTCGCGCTCCTCAGGCGGGAGCTCGCGCGCTGCAACGGTTTCCACCGCCAGGGCAGCGGTTCCGTCACGATCGGCGAGCGGGCCGGGACCAATGTCTTCTCGCGAATCTGCGGCGTCGCCCTTCGCTCGGCCCTCTCCGTTCGAGGCTGACCGCAGCCGCAAGGGTGAGCCCAAAGCGGAGGCCGCACCGCGTGTCGGTGACTCTGGGCCTGCTTCGGTTGCAACAGCCTCGGGGGATGCATTGTTCGCCGCTGACGACTCGCGGGCTGAAAATCAGATTGCCGCCGAAGGAAACACGGTTACCGCGATAGCCGTGGCCGCAGAGACTGCTCCAGAGCCGCAGAATGGAGAAATTTCTCCCGAGCTGATCAGGAACGCGGTGTTGGCCGCGCTGGAGGATGCCGGACAGCAGATGCTGGCACACAACCTGGAAGAAGGTGAGTGGTCGGTGCGAGGGATTGAAGTTTCGGTGAAGGTGGGGATGTCGCAAGTGCTTATCGATATGGCGCTGGGGCCGGAACCGAAGCGCATCATCCAAGGTGCGCTGAGTAAGATGGGTGAGCGTCCGCTGAAGTTCAAGATGGTGAGTGGCGGGACCGCCGTTCCGGCGAAGACTGCAGCACCTCGACCGACGAATGGAGTAGGCGCCCGCAGCCGCGCCATGGCCGATCCTTTGGTACAGCGTATGCAGGAAAAGTTTGGCGCAGAGATTCGGACCGTCATCGACCAGAAAGATCGCACCTGAGCGTAACCTGGGATTTGGCGGGGCACCGGGGAGATTTCATGGGTGGATTCAATTTGCAAGACATGCTGGCGCAGGCGCGGCAGCAAGCCGAGAAGCTGCAGGAAAAGATGCAGCAGATCACGATCGAGGCTTCTTCGGGCGGCGGCAGCGTCACCGTGCGCATGACCGGCCAGAAGCAATTGCTGAGCGTTATCATCGAGCCAGAGGTGGTGAAATCGGGCGACATTGAGATGCTGCAGGATCTGGTAGTCGCTGCCGTCAACGAGGCCGCACGCAAAGTGGACGAGGCGCTGAAGTCCAGTCTGGGCGGTATGCTCGGCGGTATGGGGCTGCCAGGGATGTAAACAGTCGGAAAATTTCCCGCACATTTCCCAAAGCGATCGGGCTTTGGCCCTTGAGGTCACATGACGAGATTTGCCGAGCCCATGGCTCGACTGATTGAAGAATTGAAGAAGCTGCCGGGCGTTGGCGGCAAGACCGCGCAGCGTTTCGCGTTTCACATTCTTCGGGCCGACGACGAAGACGCCGAGCTGCTGGCGGAAGCCATTCGCGAGGTGAAGGCCTCCCTTCGCCTGTGCTCCATCTGCAATAACATCACCGACGTCGATCCCTGTACCTACTGCACCAGTGCCACGCGCAATCAGCGACTGGTTTGCGTCGTCGAGGAACCTACCAACATTGCAGCCATCGAGAAAACTCGCCACTACAACGGCGTCTACCACGTGCTGCACGGAGCCCTGTCACCGCTGCACGGGGTTGGTCCAGAACAGTTGCGAATCAGCAACCTCGCAAGGCGTGTCGAATCGGGTAGCGTCGATGAACTCATCCTCGCCACCAACCCGACAATCGAAGGCGAAGCCACGGCAACCTATCTTTCACGCTTGTTCAAGTCGTCGGCAGTGAAGGTGACGCGGATTGCCACCGGCGTCCCGGTGGGCAGCGATATCGAGTACGCCGACGAGGTCACGATGCAGAAGGCGATGGAAGGTAGAAGAGAACTGTAGGAAAATCGCTCTTCGCTGGTCGCCATTCGCTTTGCGCTAACGACTCCGGGAAATGTTCAGCACCAGGAATCATCTTTCTTTAGCCGTTCCTGCATGCAGTTTAGCGAAGTACCCATTGATCTGCTCCGCCCACTCCTTGCCTGCTTCCTCATCGCCTTTGGTGAAGTGCTGGACATGTTCGTTGGCTTCCGGCACCAGCGCCGTGCGCTCATAGACCACAGTCACGCCAGTCTTTTCCGCGCTCCTCCCGCGTCAGATGGATGTCGATGAGCGTGGTCATCGCCTCATTCAGCACGTAGGCATATTGAATGTGTCCGGTCGTGAGGTCGAACGCGGTGTTGACCCAGACGCTGGAATGATGGGGATGATCAACCCGAAAGACCATGCCTTGCTGGTCCTGCGCGGGGACTGGGTAGACGAACTGCGGATTCCAGTCGGGCGACCATTTGCGTTCTTCATTGGCGCCGAACAGCGGAGCGGTCTGCTCGAAAGGCGCGTCCACCGTGAACTTGAATTCGGTGCGAGTGTGGGCCAGCGCGGGTAAAGCGGCCGGTTCCTGCGCCGATAGGACCATGCAGGCCATGGCGAGCGTAAATCCAATTGCGCAACAAGGCAGGCTGGTATTCATCGCTGCTGCTCCTTCAGTTGATGGCTATCCGCGGCTTTGAGGGTGAGGCCGTAAATGCTGCGCAGTTTTTCGATTTCCTTGAGGGTTTGGGGAGAAAAAGGTGCCTTGCCCTCAAAGGCGTGGAGCACGATTCCTTCCAGCAAATCGCCCAGGGTCATGTCCTTTAATTCCGCCAACCCCTTCAGCACTTTGAGCAGGCGTTTCTCCATGCGAACCCCGGTCTGGACTCGCTCCACCACGATGGGATGTTTTGGTTTCCTGAACCATGGCAGAATATACCAAGATACCTAGGTAACAGCAATGGCCGAAGGACGACCAGAGCGGCGGAATCCGGGAATGGCCAGAGGGGGATAAGCTGGGCAAGCGGCAATCTGGGGCCGATCGCCGCCTGTTAGATCTCAAGCTAAGACTTTAGCTTTGCCAGCAAATCCGAGGGATGGACAGGCTTTGCCAGAATCTCAAACTCATGCCCATGGGCGCGCGCATCCTCCAGCAGATCGGCCGTGGCGGCCTGTCCGGAAAACAGCAGAATCTTGCAGGACGGAAGGAAAGCTGCGAATGCTGATGGCGGCTTCGATACCGTTCATGTCGGGCATGATGACATCACTGATAATGAGGTCGGGCCGCAAGGATCGGGCACTTTCCACGGCTGCCGTGCCCGTATAGACCGCTGAGGCGTCATAGCCGTTGAGGTCGAGAATCTTGGCCAGGGTGTCTGCGATGACTTGCTCGTCGTCAACTACCAGTACTCTCGGTTTCTTACCCGCGTGCATGGATTCGCTCCTTACAGAGTTAGACGAAGCCGAACTGCCGATTATAGCGGAGAGCCCAAGGCAGGGAGTGGCAGCGCTGTTGCGAGAGCACAATTTGCTCTGTGCCGCCCTGGACCGAGTAGAAATTCCACTTATTGGCTGGCTTGCTGGGTTATGAAGTAGTAACCAGCAACTGACGGGCCAACGGAAACGGCAATCGGTCGACATTGCCCTGCGCAACCATCAACCAGCGATTGTAACTCCCGACAAGTAACGGTTATTGCCGAGTTGGAAGGAGCAATGCGAGCCGGTGAACCTCTGTGCGTTCGCTCACAACAGGGTAGTGACCGTCGTCACCGCCCCAATGGTCGAAGTATTTGTACAGTGGTTTTGGCGAAGGACCTGACTCCCGAGGCAGCGTTCGAAGGCAGTATGCCGGGGAAAGGCGGTTCCGCCGAAACCGCCGCGTGGTGAGCGCGGCGAACCAGAACTGAAATGGGAGATCGCAATCATGGCATACGTCATCACTGATACCTGTACCAAAGATGAACTCTGCGTTGAAGCCTGTCCGACCGACTGTATTCACCCCAAGAAAGATGAAGAGGGTTTTGAGGCCGCGGCCCAACTGTATGTGGATCCTGAAGGCTGCATCGATTGCGGCGCATGCGTCCCGGTTTGCCCCAGCAATTCAATGTTTCTCGTGGACGAGGTTCCCGCCGATAAGCAGGACGCCATCGCCGCGAATGCAGCGCACTACGCAAAGTAGGTTTTGCAGCCTGCATAAAGGGTGAGCCACGGTTGCAGCGGTGTCGCGACGGCAGCAGACCTTAGCCTCTTGCAGTTCTGCCCGCGGCATCGACCATCGCCCCGCGCCGGATTGCTGCCATCGCGCAAACCACGGAGCTCCCTGCAGGAACGGTAAAGGGCACAGTTTTGAGCTGTGCCTTTTTGGTCTTCTACCTGACTGACTTGCTTCCGCGTCAATCCTTCCGTCCCGACATTGCATCCCACAGTGCATGCACGTACGAGTGATTTTGCTGACGCTGGCGGTGGCTGTGATTCCAATCGGCTTTACCGGATGCAATTCCCAGCCGTCAAATCCCGATCAGGTGCGAGCCAAGACAGCGCAAGCCACTGCCGAGCTTAAGCAAGATGCGCAGGCGGTAGCTCAGGGTGTGCGCGACGGGCTCACCCGCCCCAGTCCTGATAAGCCGCTTAACTTGAACTCCGCGTCGAAAGCCCAGCTGATGACCCTGCCGGGGATGGACGATGCAACCGCGAATCACGTCATCGCCGGCCGGCCATATTCCAGCGAGCACGAGCTTCTGGAGCGGCGGATCGTCTCACGCGAGGAATACAACAAGATCGCCGACAGCATTACGGTGACAAAGTGAAGGGCGCCGGCTGCCACCGGCGCACTCGTTGGTAAAAATCCTCAAACTCCACTGAGAGCGTTACCGGCGGAATCCTCCGCTCCCAAAGCCGCGGCCGCCAAAGCCTCCGCCTCCGCGATCCGCCCAGCCCCCGCCGCCGGCGCCGCCGCCCCATCCACCAGAACGGAAGTTGCTCCAACGCTGCGATCCTTCGCTGCGCGACGATGCCCAGTTGTCCATGGAAGACTTATCGAAGCTCGAGGAAGGCGTGGACCATCCGCTGCTGCTGTGCTGCTGCCAGCCTGACGACGGGTTGTACTTGTACACATTGCCGTCGTGATCGGCGTAGGTGTTGTTGGCGGTGTGAGCAACGCCGTTGCCGGTATTGGTGTCGTAGGCGAAGCCATGAGCACCGCTGACGGATTGACCGGTGTAGGCATTGCCATAGGTGCCCGCCGCTCCGCCTTTCACCACGCCGGTGTTCTGGTTGTAATCCATGCCGTGAACCCCGGAGGCATAGTTGCCAGTGTAAGCATTGCCGACTGTGCCGCCGCCTGCTGCATACCTGTTTCCGGTGGATGGATTGTAGCCACTGGCCCTCGCACCTGACTCATAGTTGCCCGTGTAAGCGTTGTAATTGGCGCCGCGGGCTGCAACGCCGCTGTTGCCAGTCACGGGATTGTAATAGCTGCCGCGGGCGCCAGTGCCCACATTGCCGGTCCAGGGATTGGCCCAGGCGGCACGGGTTCCAGCGTAGGCGGTATTTCCCCAACGGCCGTAGACATTGGCTGCAGCCGCGCCGCCCCATCCGCCCCAGCCCCACGCTGGAGCTCCATATCCCCAGCCCCAATAGCCGACCGGTCCCCACCATGGACTGCACCACGAACCGATGGCCATGCCCATTCCGAAGCCGAGGGCCCAACCCGCAGTCGCGCTCCAGGCAAACCCTGCGCCCACGCCATAGGTGTAAGGCGCGGGCACCCAAACGGTAGGTCCGATGTAAGGTGGGTAATAGTAGCCGGTTCCGTAGACCACCACGCCGTCCGACGAAACCACGGTTCCGTAGTAACCCGGTGTGTAACCCACATACACCACGCTCGGCGTATATCCGTAAACCTGCACGTAGGTCACGTAATGCAGCGGAGAGCTGGGCGGAATCGTGTAGATCGCGGGCGGAACCGTGGCCGCCACAGCCCATGGTCCGGTGGCGTTCGCCGACATGAACCACACTCCGTTGCTGACGGCATAATAGGTGTTGCCGGGAACGTAGATCACCGGCGTAGTAGTGTTGACCGCGTAGGTCATCGTGGTGCCCGCAATGGGCTGGAAGACAGGGGCGCCTTCATACGACACGGTTAGCGTGGCCGCGGTGCGCGAGATGGTTGCCGTCTGCGGAATCTCGTTGGCGATCATGGCTTCTTTAGCCTGCGGCGTACCGGGAACGGAAACCAGGACGCTGGCTTTCGGGCAGTAAGACGGGAATCTTGGCGAAATCCAGCGGCAGGCTGGTGCCGGGAACATAGTTCCAGGGGCCATTCTGCAGTGAGGTCGACTGGAACCACCGCCCCGCGGTCAAGATGTAGTAGGTCTGATTGGTGGAGTCGAGGAAAATGTCGCTACCGGTATTCGAGACGTAGGAGAGACTGGTGCCCAGGATGTTTGCCATCTGCAGTTCGCCCTCAGTGACAAACAACTCCGCGGGTGTCGTGCTCACATAAATCGTGGGTGCTACTCCATCTTCATAGGAATCCTTGAGAGACTGTTGCGGATTCCCTAGCGGCTCATTCTGGCCGTTCGCCACCGCAGCCTGCTTAATCTTGTTCAGCGCCTTCGTGGGTTCGTGCTTGGCATTGTTCCATGGGCCTTCGACCGTGGGAGCTTCCACCCAGCCGTCCATCAGAGCCAGGTAGTACATGCTCTTCCCTGGATCGAAGAGGATGAGCGCGCGCGTGTTGATCACTTTCTGAAGATTGTCGGCCGAAGGGCGCAATACCGGCGCACCGTCAATCAGAGCCAGGACGGCGGGCGTAATGCTGAAGATGATTCGCGGTGGAGTATTGTCCAGCTGATACTGTTTTTGTGATGCCACGGCGTTGCTGACGGCCAAGGATGTTTCCAGCAGGTCAAGGGGAACGGTCTTACTGGGCGGGAGATCCTGAACGAAGGCATTCGCGTAGGCAGAGCCGTTGTTGGCCAGAGTTGGGAAGTTCTGTTTGGTAATGCTGACGTCTTCCAGCGTGACCAGGCGGTTCACTTTGTCAACTTCGGTACGAGCGTTGAACCAGATCACGCCATAGTCGACATCTTTCTTTCCCGGAGTTTGCACGCGGACGGCCGCGTAAGCCTTGAGCAGATTGCCTGTCCAACTCTCCGGCTGCGGCTGGAAGACCGAGATTGTTGCCCCCTGATAAGTTATGGTGCGTGGCCAGGGATCTCCAGGCGCCGGCGGCGCGACCGGCGCGGCTTTGGTCGCCGTGCCTGGTGCAGCTGGGGCTGTTTGGGCGGAGGACGATGACGGTGTCTGGGCTATTGCCATGCCAGATGATGCGAACGCTATATTCAATACCAGCAGACTCGCGATCAATCGCTCAACTATGCCAGTCAAGTCTCTACCGCTCCCTTCTTGAATTCCTTACTCGAATCTTTTTCCGGTGCGGAAATGCCAAGTGGCGAGCTTCCACCTGCATGATCACTCGGCAAATAAGATACTTGGCCGCAGACTTGTCGTGAACTGAAAAGTTTCTCAGTCATGGACTAGAAATGTGACAGTCTCTTGAGGCCGCGGATCTACGGCTATGAGAAAGGCGGTGCCTGGATTGCACGCTCCTGGCACGGCTAGTCTAAAGCTGCGCCCATCCAGCGTTGCTTACGGACGCCTATTTTGCAGGCGCCAATAGCCTCAGCACGAGTTGCAGCAGCAATGAGCGGCCCGGACGTCTCAGTGGTAGTGCTCCTGAATCCATTGCGGGTAGCGATATTTCAGCAAAGCCAAGGCCCATGCTCCTTGGATGGTGGTATGGCCCGGATACACGGTGCCAAACTCCAGTACGCCCCGGCACCAACCGTACCAGCAGTAATTCCAGGAACCGTCGGCGTTTTGGTTCTCCAGAATGCGCTCAATCCAGCGGCTGCGAACCAGATCGGACTGGCCGGCGGCAATCATGAATGCGTTGCGCTGCACATAAGCGTCGCTGACCCGAAAATCGTAAGTCTGGTCGCGCGCTTCTTTTCGGCAAAGCTGGCGCAGCGTGTCATCCACTTTGGGAGTGGGCCCGTTGAAGTCCCGATACATGATCAGCCCCAGCACCTGATGATGCCGGGCGCCCCAGTTCCATTTGGTGAGCGAGAATAAATCGGCCAGATCCTCGTCCGATAGGTGTGCCTGATTCGGGTCAACCGCATAGGCAAACCAGCGTTGATCGAAACCCTCACGGTGCATTTCGTAGGTGGTCACAAAGGGCAGCGGTGTACGAGGATCGGCGAAGCGCAACCAGAAGGGCGTGAGCCGATTCTGCGCGTAGCGCGTGTTCAGGGTAACTACGTTGGCAGCAAGCACGGTCCGCAGCCGGGGATCGCCGGTCATCTTTTCAATATCCGCAACCATGTACATGAGCGGCGCATTGGTGCCCGAGACTTCGGGATGGACGGCGATCCAGGCAATGGCCTTGTCAAGTTCGCTGTCCAATTGAGCGTTGAAGGCAGCACGCGAGCGATGCGTAAGGGAAAGGTTGTTGTAAAGAACCGCGAAGGCGACTAGCAGAACGAACGCGACCACGGCAAACGCAGCTGCGGCGAAGAGCCGGTGTACTAGAACGGCGTTCGCAGTTTGCCGCGCGCCGGCCTCGCGCGTGCTGGCGGCTTCGTTCCCGCTCGATGTCCACGGGTTTTGCAAAATCAAAAATACCGCCAGGATGAGGAGTTCGGGATCGATCGCATGCCGGTAGCGGGGAGTCGGGAAAGTGAAATAGTAGATCAGGGGATAGAACAGCATCAGCGTGGCAAACAGGAAAACTCCATGCTTGCGCCTCTTGACCGCTAGCCATAGTCCTCCGATCGCCAGTAGCGACGATGCGAGGAAGAGCAGGTTCTTGACTAGCTCCAAACCGCTGCGCGGCAGACCCGCCCAAAAGAAAGCGAACCTTTCGCCAATCAGTACCAGGAACCTTCCCGGATTCTGAGCGATCCATTCTTTGGCCAGGCGAGCCTGTTCGGTGTCGAATGCCGCCTCGCCTATCGCCCGGTATTGCTCATAAAGGACGCCATTGTTGCCGGGGTGGTAAGCGGGCACCCAGGCGCCATCGGCCTCGGGGTTGTTACCGCTGCGCAGTTCCACTCCCAGGTCGCCGCGCACAAAGATCAGCTTGCCGAACTGCGAATAATTGCGAATGATCCAAGGCGTGAGAACCGCCCAAAAGACCACGGCGCTTAGGACCACAGGCATCAGGAAGCGCTTGCCCCGACGGTGCAATTGGTAGGCGAGCCAGCATCCGGAGAAGGGAAGCCAGGCGACCGCGGAAGTATTGGTCAGCCCGACAATGCCCCACAGCAAGCCATAGCGGAACCACGACAGCAGGCGGGCGTCGTCTTCCATCTCCAGCGTGAGCAGGAACAGCAAGCTCAGCAGGAAGGCCGACAAGCTGGTCTCCCAAACCCAGGCTACTGACCAGTAGATGCTGTAGGGCAGCAGCGCCCAAACCCATCCCGACCAGACGGCAACGGTTTCGTTGAAGACGCGGCGCGCGATGCGATAAACCGTCCAACTGGTTAGCGCCGCGAAGACGCTGTTGAAGGCCAGCATGACGAAGGCGGCGCCCGGCGAGAAAATGCCGAAGACACGAAACGCTTGTGCAATCAGCCAGGGATAAAGCGGAGCAGTCCAGGCGGAAGGGCCAGTATCGCCTCCGAAGGGAGCGCTAAAGCCGTGGCCGAGAGCCAGGGAATACGCCAGATTGGCCATTTCCCAGTGAGACCAATAGGCAGTGCTAAAGCGGTAAGTGTGGGCAAGCACGATACACAGCAGTCGCACCACCAACCCGACCAGCACCATGCAGGGTGGGGAGTGGAAAAAGCGAAACTGCCCCTTGCCTTCCGACTCGGTCGTCAACCTTTCCACTTTACTTGTCGTCGAGGATCCCATTGCTTATGGCTCCGCCTTGATCGTGCATGGTCACCAGATCTTCCGACTGGATCTCCCGCTCCAGCCGTCTGGGAGTGAACGACAATATTACTAGAAGGATGTGAGGGGACCCTCAAAGGCGGAGATCCAACGAATGAAACTGGATCAAGCTAGCGAGTCCCACTCTGTGGCATAGCTGCAAAACCACCCTCGATTTTTCTTCGCTGATGGCCACCTTCGGCCATATACTTCGGCTGACTGTGGTCGGATTCCGGCGATGGAAAATCTAACGGATGAATACATCTCCCCGCTGCAAGGGCATGAAGCTTTCCGCGTCATGTTTGAGCAGGCGGGATTCGGGTTAGCCCAGGTATCTCTGGACGGAGAGTGGCTGACGGTGAATCAATCCCTGTGCGAGATTCTGGGATATTCGCGCCAGGAACTGCTTTCGAAAACTCTGTCAGAGGTCACCCGTTTTGATGATGTCGGCAACCGAACTGGCGGACTGCCGTCGTCTTTTAGACAATCAAATCCAAAGTTTCTCGACTGAAAAGAGGCATCTTCGAGGAGATGGACGCGTCGCCTGGCTCAAGGCGACCATAACCCTGGTTCGCGACAATACCTCTGGCGAGCCTGCCAGCTATTTGGCGGTCGTTGAAGATCTTACCCCACACAAAAAGCATCTGCAGCAAATCCTAGTCGAGGGCGATAAGCGTTTCCGGGTACTGGCTGACAGTGTTAGCGACGCTTTTTTCGCGCTCGATAAAGATCTGAGATGTACCCACTGGAACAAGGCCGCCGAGAGCATCTTCGGCTTGAGGGCAGGGGATGCGCTGGGAAAGCCGATACGCGAAATTTTCCGGGCTGCGGGCGACAGCGCCCGGTCCGAGAAGATCTGTCGCGAGGTGTTGGCCGTTCAACAGATACGCAGCTTTACCAGCCCCTACGCAATCGCTGACAAGCAAGTTTTATTGGAAGTTACCGCCTATCCCTCAAAGGAAGGAATTTCCGTCTTCGCCAGTGACCTGGGCGAGCGCCGCCGATCCGAGGAGACGTTGCAACGCTTGGCGGCGATTGTGCAGTCCAGCGATGATGCGATCTTAAGTGTGACTCCTGAAGGCTGTGTTGCCAGCTGGAATCGAGGAGCAGAAAGGCTTTTCGGCTATTCCGCCCCCGAGATCACGGGCAAGGACGTCAGCATGCTTGTTCCGCCCAGCTTGCTTGGAGAAGCTCGCTCCATTTGGCAAAGCGGCTATGCCGGTAAGGGAATCCAGGGATACGAAACGCGACGGCTCCGAAAGGACGGCAGCACGGTAGAGGTGTCGCTGTCGATCTCTCCCGTACTGAACGCAAACGGCTCCGTCACGGCAGTATCGTTTATCACGCGCGATATTTCCGAACGCAAGCGTACCGAGGCGGCGCTCCAGCGGCAGGTGATCTTTAACGAGTTGATGACGCGGATTCTGATTCGCTTCACCACCTGCAGAGCCTCAGAAGTAGGTTCCAGTGTCATAGCAGCGCTGGAGGAAACCGCCGAGTTCCTGGGCGTGGATCACGCCCATGTGCTCATATTTTCACCGGATCGAACCACCTGGACCGCAACTCACGAGTGGTGTGGCATTCAGGTTGAGCCGCAAAGCAGCAACTACCGTGGCATCCCGTTTGGGTCCGTCCCGTGGAGCGAGTCACGAGTGCTGGCCGGACAAGTGATCCGAATTAACACTCTCGATGACTATCCGGCGGAAGCCGCCGCCGAGCGGCAGATTGCCGACGTGCGCGCGGGAATGCAATCCATTCTCCTGGTTCCCATTCACGGGGCGGCGGGAGTCATTGCCGGAGCTGTCGGGATTCGATTCCCATGCCCGCCCGGTGAACTGGTCGGATGATGACGTTGCACATTGCAAAATGGTGGGCGATGCTATCGCCACGGTTTTGGAGCGTAAGCGGGCGGAAGAGGCGTTGCGTAACTCAGAAGAAAAGTTCTCCAAAGCCTTTGAGGCCAGTCCGGCTATTATCACCATCATTCGCGTCAAGGACAGGCGTTATCTGGAAGTTAACCGCGCCTTCGAACAGCACACGGGGTTTCTGCGAACCGAAGTCCTGCTTAAATCGATAGCCGAAGTTGGGCGCTGGTCGGATCTGCGCAGCCTTAATCACGCCTTCGAGAAAGTTTTGGCGCACGGAAGTATCCGAAACATGGAAGCCACTCTGCGGACCAAGAGCGGGGACACGTTAATTATGCTGCTGTCGGCTGAGGTGATTGAGTTTGACGGACAATCCTGTGTGCTGACCGTGGCGGAAGATATCACAGAGCGCAAACTGGCAGAAGAGGCCTTGCGCGAGAGTGAAGAACGCTTTCGTGTGATGGCCGACAGCGCTCCGATCATGATGTGGATGGCGGGTCCGGACAAGAGTTGTACCGATTTTAACCGGGGATGGCTGGCGTTCAGGGGACGCACTTTGCAGCAGGAGAATGGTGATGGCTGGATCGCCGGAGTTTATCCGGCTGACTTGCAAAAGTGCATCAACACTTACCACACCGCTTTCGATCAGAGACAGCCTTTCACCATGGAATACCGGCTGCGCCGTCACGACGGTGAGTACCGATGGATTACGGATACCGGAGTTCCGAGATTTCTCATGGACGGCAGCTTCGTCGGTTATATCGGCTGCTGCGTCGATATTGACGACCAGAAACAAACGGAACTGGCGCGGACGGAGTTATCGAGGCGTCTGATGACCGCCCAGGAAGCGGAACGTACCCGCATCGCCAGAGAACTTCATGACGGCATCGGTCAGGCGTTGGCGTTGCTTGGCATCCAGATGCAAACGGCTAGCCAACCCGCGGCTATGCGCTTGGGGAAGAAGAATCCTGGACTGCAGGAACTGTGCGGGAAGCTGAAGGAAATCGGTAATCAAGTGAGCCGTCTTTCCCATCAGCTGCATTCTTCGGAACTGGAGTTTCTTGGCCTGGCCGTAGCGGTAAAGAGTTTGTGCCGCGAATTTTCCGAGCAATACCGTCTCAAGGTGGAGTGTAGCTGCAGCGACATTCCCGAAGAATTGAACAACGACATTGCCCTCTGCTTCCTCAGAGTTGTGCAGGAAGCACTGCACAACGTGGCCAAGCATAGCCACGCTTCAGTGGTTCGTGTGGGGGTATGCGGCAGCAGCAACGATTTGACCCTCGCCATATCCGACGATGGGGTGGGCTTCGACATCAACAAGATCCGCAAAACCGCCGGACTTGGCATGGTTAGCATGCGCGAACGCATGCACCTGATTGGGGGAGAGTTCTCGATCACGTCCAAGCCGGGCAGTGGAACAAAGATACAGGCGAAAGCGCCACTTACGCCGAACCACGGCTGACGGGTACAGCAATCTTCGAGCACCGAGGATCTAGTGGGCAGCGCCTCCAATCACGATAGCCTCCGCTGTGCCCGACCCACACATTCCAAACGTAGCCCCGGAAACACAAGCGCCGACGGAATACTTGAAGCATCCCGGCCGTTTGGCCTCCACCGACACAGGCTTGTTGGCGCCCCCGATGATCGCGTCTGGCGGCTCGAACGGAGAGGACGGACCGAAGTCAATCACGAAGCCGGTGTTCTTGGAGGTCGATTGCCAGGTTACCGTGGTCCCGGGCTTGAGGCAGAACAGGGAATTCCCCTTGGCTTTGGGGAACCCAGGAGTGGCCGTGGCGCCGCTCATGCCGGTTCTCTTGATGTCCACGGCGCAGGGACCGGAGGCCGGACAGGTATTGTCGGCCGAGCATAAGCTCTGGGGATTGGGTTCGTCGCAAACGTACTTACCTTTCGACTGAGCCCACGCAACGCTGCCTAGAACCAATGTCGACAGGGAGAACAACAGAGAAACCGCAACAGTGCGCTGCACCTTCATAAGATCCTCACTTGAAAATGATATTCAGCGACCGATTTGAGACTTCCCCCGGAGTACAAACTCCGAGAACTGCAACCCTCAGCAACCACTCTGCCGCGAACCGTTAGTTCTCGCCGGGGGTTCCCGCCCAATCGATGATGTTACCCAGTCTCCAGGGATTCTTGTTCAGCTCCAGGGTGAACTGACCGTCCGAGCCGATCGTCAACTGAGCCGCCGGATACAGGACGCCGTTGCTCTTACTCTTGTCCTGATCGTTGAGGTTGATCTCGCCGGCGGTCAGGTTGTAATACTGGCTCTGCGTGTCATAGTAGGCTTCGCCGAAGTGGATTGGGCGGTTGGTGGCGAAGCGGATTGTCCTGCCGGTTGGCGTGTCGATGAGTTTGATAAAGCTAAGGTCATAGCCCAGAGTTCCGGTAATCGAGATGTGACCAACAGCCTTCATTTTCTCCAGAGCATTCACCAGTCCCTGGTTCTGTCCCTTCTGGAAAGCTTCGACAAGGATGTGCTTCGTCTGCCGGCGTGGAGTACTGGTAGATAATGATGGTGATCCCGATATTTCTTCCCAGTTGTGTGCTGGTGCCCCAGGCGGTGGCGTCGATGGTCTCATTTTTTCGCGGGCGAATCCGGGGACTGCGCCTAACATCAGTAAACTCGCCAGAACTACGGCGCTAAAGGCTACTTTCGCAATACCTGATTTTGTGCGCACGGTTCAATCTCCTTTGTCTCTTCAACTTGGCGAGACAGTTTCCAGACGTGTCAGCCGATCCTACTGCCATTGCTCGTCGAGGGATAACTAGCAGAAATACTCGTCTGGCACAATAAAAAGAAGGGATGTCAAGTCAGTACACACCTGATCCCAAGGGCTCTGCAAAACTTTGCGGTCCCGCTATTACTTTTGCCAGTATCACAGACGAGATGGAGTTCCTAACATCAAAAGGCGCCACACGCGAGGCCGGATGCGAAAGGGAATTCGCTTCCGAGGCGCAAGTACCGGACTGATTGCGACCGCTGCCACCGTAACAGCGGTCCTAGTCCACGACCGAGCAAAAGGCTCTCACTTACCCCGGGAACAGGTAAATCCAAAGAGGAGAATCATGAACAAGAACCGGACTACAGAGATCGCGATTTTTGTGGCTCTGACCTTGGCAACGCTTATGCTGGCAGCTACCGTTGCTGGCGCGCAAAGTATCCAGGGAGTCATCAATGGACGCGGCGGCGCCACCATGACCGTTCAGACTCAAGACGCCGGCAATGTGGTCGTGGTGCTGAATGACTATACCCAAGTGGAAGATGTATCCGGCCTATTCCATGCTCGCAAAAAGCAAATGGGACTGACCGTGCTGGTGCCGGGCCTGCAGGTGCAGGTGCAGGGGAACTACAACGCGCAGAACCAACTGGTGGCCAACACCATCAAGTTCGACGGCAAGAACCTGCAAACCGCTACCGACATTCAAGCGGGCGTAACTCCGGTGGAGCAGCAGGAGCAGGCGCAGAAAGCCCAGGAGGCCAAACAAGAAGCCCAAATCCAGAAGGAACAGGCAGCGATGACCCAGCAGCAGCAGGAAATGGCCGCGGCGCAGGCCAAGATTGCTGCTAACAAGGCCGCGATTGCCGCGGTCAATAAGCGCTTTGGCGAACTGGCCGACTACAACATCTGGGACGAGGTGACCGTCTACTTCGCTAACGGCCAGGTGTCGATTGACCCGCAGTACAACCCAAAACTAATGGCGCTGGCGCAGAAGGCGAAGACCGTCACCGGATATGTGATACAGGTTAAGGGATATGCCTCTGCCGTAGGCTCGGCAGCCCTGAACCAGAAGCTGAGCCAGGAACGCGCGGCCAACGTAACCGAGTTTCTGGAGCAGCAGGGTGGCATTCCTTTGACCAACATTCTGGCTCCGGGCGCGATGGGAACCAGCAAGCAGGTGGCTCCCGACAATACCGCCGAGGGTCAAGCTGAAAATCGTCGCGTAGTGGTCAGAGTGCTACAGAACAAGGGTATCGCCGGCACATAGTAGGCAGGCATATTTTGGCGGGCGGACGGCACTGCGGCCGTTTCCGCCCCAATTTGTCCTTGGGGAGAGGAGTCTTCTTTCGCTCGATCTACAAGCTGGCTCCAGAGTTGTTGTGGATGGTGAAAGCCACCTTTGGGCGGAGCGTTCAGGACGGGCCCCCGTAGTGTGAAAGCCTGAACTGCGACGGCCACGACCGTCGTGCTCGGCCGATTTTCGTCGTTGCGATCGAATGCTGCTCTTTCCACTCTCACCGGAACCGCAGTAATTGTGAAACTGTAGAAGTAACGGAGCCACGAGATGTCGATCTCCAACCCTAACCGACATCTAACCAGGGCGGCCAGGCAAAGGGCGCGCGCCGTCATCGCCGACACCTGGCAATCGCAAGCCAATCTCTCGCTTTTCCTGGCGCTGCTCGTGGTTACCGGCTTCCTTCTTCCCTCCATGGGTTTCGGCAAAGACGACCTTCGCCGGTACAGCGATATCGTATTTTCCGTGCTGTTGATTTCTGGGGTAGCGATCGCCTGGGGACAGCGCAAGTTATTCCTGCTGGCGGCACTCGTCGCCAGCGTAACCCTCGTCGTCCGTTGGCTGGCCTTGTGGAACGAGACTCGCAAGTTACAGTTATGGAGCGACAGTTGGACACTGTTGGCCATCGTGATCATCGCTTTCGTGCTGCTGACCCAGGTTTTCCGGGCGGGTCCGGTGACCCACCTGCGAATCCAGGGGGCAATCGCCGTTTATCTGCTGTTTGGAGTTGGCTGGGCGCACGCGTACCACATCGCAGCGACATTGCAACCTGGATCTTTTAACTATTCGGCCGGAGAGCTGTCTACGGTGGGAGATTGGGCTTACTACAGCTTTGTCACGTTAACCACCGTGGGTTATGGAGACATCACTCCGGTGAGGCAAGTGGCGCGTAACCTGGCTATCGGAGAAGCTCTCGCGGGTCAGCTCTATTTGGCCGTGATGATCGCGCGACTGGTCGCCATGGAAGTGATTACCTGGCAGGAGAAAAGCAACCACAACTCAGAACAGCAGTGAGTTGAGGCGACGGGGATACTGCCGGACTGTCTCCGCGTGGGGCCGGACGCAGGCAAGGAGAAGACATGCGAAAGGGAAAACTCGAAACGATCAGAGACATCCTGCTAGTTCTATGCGGTTTCTGTCTGTTGTCTCCAATCCGTTTGGCAGCCCAGACCTACAGCACGCCTTTGCCTACGGTGAACGACAAGGATGTAGCGTTGCTGCGCAAGAATCTCCAGGCCGAGGCCAAACAACTGATTACCAAGAATATGCAGCTCACCGACAGCGAAGCTGCGGCTTTCTGGCCACTTTACGATCAATACACCGCCGAAGTCCGCAAAGTGAACGATACTCGTTTCGGCCTGATTAAAGAGTATGCCAAGGTCTACAAGACCATGACCGCAGATCAAGCTGATAGCATCACCCGATTATTGGCTGAGTCCGACCAGACCATCATCAGCCTGCGCATGCAGTATCTGCCCAAGTTCGAACAGGCGCTGCCTGGAACCAAGGCGGCATTGTTTATGCAGCTAGACCGGCGACTGGACAGCCTTTTCAATGTGCAGATCGCCTCGCAATTGCCAGCCATTAAGCCATAGGGGACGTCAGGGCGGCATCCCCCTAGCCAGCTGCCCAACCCATGCACGAAGCTGCCGAGCGGGACCAAGTGTGTGTTTTCACTACAGCTGTCCCTGCTGTAAGAGGTACACTGCAAGAGAACGCCGAGTCCAGGGGCCTCTCGATGGAACGCAAGCCGGCAGCGCGTTTACTGATTGCAGACGATCACCGGTTGCTGGCGGATGCCTGCAAGAACCTCTTGGAGCCCGAATTCCAGGTGGTCGACATTGTGACGGACGGGCGCAGCCTGGTGAAGGCGGCATCGTTGCTCAAGCCCGAGGTAATCATTCTCGACATCACCATGCCCCGTCTGAACGGCTTGGACGCAGGGGAGCAGGTCAAGCAGAAGATGCCGGCGGTGAAACTGGTCTTCTTGACCATGAACGCCGCCGCTGACGTGGCGGCGGAAGCTTTCCGGCGCGGGGCCTCGGGATATGTATTGAAGCATTCGGCAGCCGAGGAACTAGTCATTGCCATCCGCAAGGTGGTGCAAGGTGAATCGTACCTATCGCCTTTGATTGCCCGGGAGACCGTCACCTTCCTTCTCAATCAGGGCAAATCTCACGCCGAAGAGAAACGCATCACCAAGCGTCAAAGCGAGATCCTTCAGTTGCTTGCCGAAGGTATGTCGATGAAGGAAGTCGCCAATGTCCTGGAGCTTAAACCTGGTACGGTGGCGTTTCACAAATACCGCATGATGGAGACGTTAGGGGTCAAAACCAATGCGGAACTTCTGGAATATGCGATCAAGCGCCAGATGACCTCGGCCTGAAGTCCAACCTGCTTTTTCCATTCAAAAAATAGTAGTTTTGCCAGTAGGCAGTCCGCCCTGTTGTTGGTAGCGTTAGGCACAGGCAGCCTTCCAACGCATGCCCGCAGGTTTCCCGCAGCCAGTGGAGATTCCTTCGTGAGTCCGATACGGCTTTTATTGGCAGACGACAATCCGGAGGTTCTGGAAACGCTGATCGACTTGCTGCAGGCAAGTTATGACATAGTAGGCGCGTTCTCGGATGGCAACTCGGTCCTGGATCAAATCGCTGCGCTCAATCCTGATCTCGTCATTCTGGATATCTCGCTAGGAGATATGACCGGCTTCGAAGTCGCGAGACGGTTGAAGAAGTCGGCAAGTCCCGCCAAGATTATTTTCCTGACGGTTCACGAAAACATTGACTTTATCCGCGCTGCCTTCGATCTCGACGCTTCGGGTTACGTTTTTAAGTCTCGTATCAGCTCGGATCTGGTGGACGCCATCAACCGGGCGTGCGAAGGCGGCCATTTCAGTTCCGCAGAGTTGCCGCTGGCACAGTAGGTGGTTAGCCGGGCAATTGTGCACGGAGACTGCGAACACTGCTGGAAAAAGTTCGTGGGCGCTTATCGCTGCGCCGCGGCGATTTTAGGGCGCCGTCAAAAGGTCGTCGTACCGTCTCAAATCAGGTGCTGGGAAACTGCCCAGTGTAGTATGGTGGCCCTAGCCCACTCAGGCGACAGGGATGACGGAGGGCTGCCGTTGGGATCTACCGACTGGCGGGTAATTCGTCGTGTGCTCCGGCGACGTAGAAACGGTGGCGGCGCGTGAGCCTAGAGGTCAGGTGTGGTTGTGTTTATAGCGCTGATAGTCGGCTCCACGGCGATTGCTCTAGGCCTTGCCCTTTATGCCGCTTACCGGGAGATGGCAGCGGATTTGCCGTGCAAGCGCTTCTGCCGGCTTCCGCACACCACCTCGCAACGAACTGCTCCGGCAGAGAAAGTCGTTGATCATGGAATTTGATGAGAAAATCCCGGTGCTTTCAAAAGTTTCAAGAGGAACATTCGTAACCTTCGCATTAATCCTGCTATCGGCAATTGCAACCTGGGCGCAAGATCCGGGATGGCCGCGGCAGCTGACCAAGCCTGGCGGGAAGCTGATCCTCTACCAGCCGCAGGTTGACGACTGGAAGAATTACCAGGAACTGGACGCGCGCATGGCCTTCACCCTGACGCCGACCGGGGGCAAGAGCCATGTGGGTGTGGTGACCGTCCAGATGAAAACCGCTGCCAACCTGGAGGATCACACTGTATTCCTCAGTGATCCCCAAGTCACCAGCGTCTCGTTCCCCTCTCTCGATCCCGCGACTACCGCCCAGATGAAAACGCTGATGATGACCTTTCTCAACCCTGCGGCCACCATGACCATCTCGCTGGATCGGCTGGTCGCCAGTGTGAAGAAGGGTCAGGCCCCGCCGCCGGCAGCGTCGGTCAATAACGATCCGCCGCAAATCTTCATCAGCATGAAGCCGGCGATTCTGCTGTTGGTGAACGGCGCACCGGTGATGGCGCCGATCGAGAGCTCTAATTTGCAGTTCATTGTGAATGCCAACTGGCCGGTGTTTGTCGAGCAGAATGGCTCTACCTACTATTTGTTCGATGGCAAGGGCTGGCTTCTGGCGAATAGCCTGCAGGGCACCTGGACGCCCACGAACCAGTTGCCGAAGCAGATGTCGAAGGTTCCGGCGAACTCGAATTTCACCGACTTGAAGGCGTTCATTCCGGCCCCGCCCGGCAGCGCGGCCAGCTTTCCGTCCGTCTATTACAGTGCTACTCCGGCGGAAATCATCGTCTTCGGAGGACAGCCGCAGTGGACTCCGATTCCCGGAACCCAGCTAGCTTACGGCTCGAACACGGACAGCACGGTGTTCAAGTACACGCCTACGGGAGCCTTCTATTTCCTGACTTCTGGGCGATGGTTTACCGCTACCCGCCCCCTGCTGGGTCCGTGGACATTTGCGACCTATAGCTTGCCTCCCGATTTTGCCAAGATTCCTCCTGGCAGCCCTGCCGGGAAAGTCCTGGCTTCGGTCCCGGGCACACCGGAAGCGGAAGACGCCGTGCTGATCGCGCAGATTCCGACTACCGCGACGATTAACGCGGCGCAAGCGGCGGCCGCGGTAAAAGTGTCCTACGTGGGCGAGCCGCAGTTCGTTCCGATCACTGGCACCACCATGCTGTACGCAACCAACACGCCCAATAAAGTGATTCAGCTCGGAAGCCAGTACTACCTGTGTTATCAGGCCGTGTGGTTCGTCTCCTCCACTCCCAACGGGCCTTGGCAAGTGGCACAGACCGTGCCTGAGGCGATCTACACGATTCCACCCAGCTCGCCCGTTTACAACGTCACCTATGTAACGCAGGTGGTGAGTTCCGACGGCTATGTGGATTCGAGCTATACCGCGGGATACATGGGTGCCTTCATCATGGGTGCAACGGTGGGCGCGATCGTGTGCAGCGGCACTGGTTATTACTATCCACCGTACGCATATCACGGCTATTACTACCCGTACGCTGCGACGTACGGCTATCACACCTACAACCCCTATACCGGCGCCTACGGCTATGGAGGCGCGGCCTACGGACCTTATGGCAGCGCTCACTGGGGAACCTCGTATAACCCGAACACGGGGACGTATGCTCGCGGAGCTACGGCCTCGACCGCATACGGGACGCGCAGCGCGGGCGAGGCTTACAACCCGTACACCGGGGCCTACGGCGCGACTCGGCAGGGCTCCAACGCTTATGGTTCATGGGGACAGTCGGTAGTTAGCAAGAATGGCAATACGGCTTACACGCAACACGCCTCGAACGCCTACGGTTCGGCCGGAACGGTGCAGACTTCGCAAGGCGGAAAGGGCGCGGCGACCAGCACCGCTTACGGCAATACCGCGGCGGGGAAAACCTCGAACGGCGACATGTACGCCGGCCATGATGGCAACGTGTACAAGAACACCGGCTCAGGATGGCAGAAGTACGATAACGGCAGTTGGAATAACGTGGAGAAGCCGACCACAACTTCTGCACAGAGCTACTCCCAAGAGCATCCGACGAGCACGAACCCAAACTATGCGTCGGCCCAACAAAAGGCGCAGAGCAACCCGAATTATTCCGCCGACCAGCAGAAGGCCCAAAGCTACAGTCAGCAACATCCTTCCAGCAACAGCGGGTATAAGCCCAGCGGTGGTTCCTCCTTCGGCGATTTGAATCAGGAGGCGCAAGACAGGCAGCGTGGGGCAGAGCAAAGCCAACGCTTCTCGCAGTACCAGCACTCTTCCGGCGGGTTTGATCGCAGCGGAGGCGGCGGCTGGGGAGGGCGGAGCGGCGGTGGTGGCTGGGGCGGAAGACGCTAGGAGGGAACAGGTTGCTTCGGCGACCGGTCGCGCCGTGGCACAAGGTTGGCCGAAGTTGAGCAAGCGGTGAACAACGTCTTTCAGCAGTGTTTGTGAGTGCGCAGAGAAACAACGGTAGCCGACTTTACTTGCACAGGAGTCCGTGATGTCGAGGTTTAGCGCTAGAGTTCCGTTTCCTGCGCTGCTTTCTTTTCTGCTGGTCGTGGGCAGTTCCCTCGGCGTGCAGGCGCAGAAGATCCATGTTGTCTACGACAAGCAAGTGGACTTCTCCCAGTTCAAAACCTTTGCCTGGGCGCCGCACGGAGCGGTGGCGCATCCCTTGCTGGCGGCCGATGTGGTGGGGGCCATCGAAGACGAATTAAAGCAACGAGGATTAAAGAAGGTCGAAATCACCGAGAATCCCGGGCTGATTATCGAAGTTTACGGCTCCATCGATCAGGATTCCACCTTCTATTCGAATGATCCGCTCTACAACGCGACCGGCGGTGTTCCACCGTTCGATCCAAGCTTCTCCGGGTTCCATGCTTACCGGAATGTACGGCAACACGACGGTAACCATCCACAAAGGACAGTTGGTGGTCGACCTGATTGATGCTACCAACAAGAAACTGGTGTGGCGAGGTATGTCCCAGCAGAACCTGGCCGCCCACGATCCGAACAAGCTGATCAGCCAGATCAATACGGCGATTTCCAAGATGTTTAAACAGTATCCGGGCAAGGTGGAAGGCTGAGCGCATGCGATCGCCAATCGCCGGATAACCGATTTAGGTTGGCGATGCTGAGGATTATGAAATCGATCCTGCTCATAGCGCTGTTAACCGTGGCTTTGCCGCCATCAGTGGCTGCCCAAGACGTGAAGGTGAACTACAACCAAAGCAAGGATTTTTCCACATTTCACACTTACGCCTGGGGACAGAAGAGCATTCCCAACACGTTCAAGAATCCTGCACTTGCCGAAGAAGTTCGGAAGCAGATCAACGCCCAGTTGCAGAGCCGCGGTTTGAAGATGGTTGCCGAGTCGCAGAACCCTGACTTGGTCCTTGTCGTCAGTGGCGGGTCGAAAAAGCAGACCACCTACAGTAACTACGATCCCTCAGGAACGATCTTGACGGCAGGTACGGATTATGGCGTTGCGAAGACTAGCGTCATCGGCGCATTGGTGGTGGACATTTATGACGTGAAGGCGAAGCAAGTAATCTGGCGGGCGACAGCCATGGATATTCTGAGCAAGAACAACGAGAAGAACCTGAAACTCGTGGATAGCGCGGTTGACAAGATGTTCAAGAAATACCCTTATCCACTTGCCACTAATTAAAGCGGCTCGATGTCGGCCCCATTTGTTCCAGCCGGCAGAAGGGAATCTGCCCCGCCACGCAGATACAAGCGTTCCGGAATCAGCATGATTGAGCCGCTAAACGCAGCGCAAGTTTAGCTCTCTACATTATTGTCCGGTCACGAACGAGGTGGACGCTATGTATCTGCAACGCCGAACTTATTCCTTCTTCTTATTATGGATCATCATGGCGGCAAGTTCAGGAGCTACCGCCCAAACTTCCGCTGCTGCTGCTTCCACTCCGCAAGCGCAACCAACGAAATCCAATCGATCTACCATAGGTTTGGTGTTGCAAGGCGGAGGTGCGCTCGGACTAGCCCACGTCGGCGTCATTACCTGGATGGAAGAACACCACATCCCGATTGACTACATTGCCGGCACCAGTATGGGCGGTTTGGTCGGCGGCGTTTATGCCACCGGACATAATGCCGCCGAGATGCGCCAGATCGTGAACGGTATTCCTTGGGACGAGGTGATGGCGGGGCAGACGCCCTTTGACGACCTTGCATTCCGCCGCAAAGAAGACGCCCGCGACTATCCCAACAGCCTTGAGTTTGGACTGCGTAAGGGAGTGCAATTTCCCGAGGGCTTCAACTCCGGCCAACAGGTCTCCCTCGTTCTGGATAAGGTCGCGGCTCCCTACTCGGAGATCAAGAGCTTCAATGATCTCCCCACTCCGTTCGCCTGCGTAGCCACCGACCTGGTCACCGAAAAGCCCAAGGTTTTCCGTAGCGGATCGTTGTCTCTGGCTCTGCGATCAACCATGTCGCTACCTGGAATCTTCACCCCCGTCCGGACTAAAGATGCCATCTACGCCGACGGCGGATTGCTCAATAATATTCCGGTCAACGTAGCGAAAGAGATGGGGGCAGATCTGACGGTGGCGATTCACCTGTCGGAGGCGCCGATGCTTCCCAATGCGAATCTCTCCACCTTCTCGGTCCTAGGCCAGTCGCTGTCGGTCATGATCTCTGCCAATGAACTGCAGAACATGGAAAACGCGGACATACTCGTCTCGGTACCGGTGCAGAAATGGGGCGCATTAAGTTTCGACGCCGCTGACGCGATCATCAAGGCGGGATACGACGCTGCTGCTGCGAAGTCCAAGGTGCTTTTGACCCTCGCAGTGGATGACGCCACCTGGAACCAGTATCTCGCCGATCGCGCCTCCCGACGCCGCCAAGATCCGGTCCCGATGTTCGTAACCGTGGACGGCGTGAACGGGGACCTTTCGCGGCGGGTGCAAGACCAAATGGCCGGCCTGATCGGCAAACCTCTCGACTCCGACCAACTGGACCAGGCCATCATGCGGCTGAAGGGGTTTGGGCGGTTCTCCGTACTGAGCTATTCATTCGAGGAGCGAAATGGCCAGCAGGGCCTCCTGATAAAGACCGAAGAAAACACCTATGGGCCGCCTATCGTTCGCCCCCTCATCCTCATTGACGGATCCAGTTTGAAAAACGTTACTCTCGACCTGGGAGCACGAGTGACGTTTCTCGATTTTGGTGGCTTCCGCTCGGAATGGCGCACAGACGTTATTCTGTTCTCCGACTATGGCCTGAATTCGGAGTATTACCATCCCTTCACTCCCCAAACCCACTGGTTCGTAGCGCCCCGGATACTGGCCGATAACAATCCCCTCTACCTGTACGAAAACAACCAACTGACCAGCATCTATCGGCGCACCACCTTGGGCGGCGGAGTGGACGCGGGATATCAGTTCGGAAACACCGGTGAACTGCGCTTCGGCTATGAAGGTGGGTGGCAAAACTTCGTGCCACAAATTGGAAACCGGAACCAGTTGCCGACCGTTTCCGGTGGCTACGGTGCCAGCAAACTCCAATACAGGCTCGATCGCCTCGACGATCCGGTTATTCCGCGTTCGGGACAGGCCTTCCAGGGCGATTTTTATTGGTACAACGCGAGTCCAGAAGCCCCCAAACCGTATCCCGTACTCGAAGGCCAGGGCGAGATTTTCCACAGGCTGAACGAACCATCCTCAGTTTTTCTGAGCGGAACCGCCGGCACCACGTTCAACTACGAAACCGGAATTCCGCAATTCTCCCTGGGAGGGTCCCGATACCTGGTGTCGTATGGAACGAACGAGTTGCTGATGGACAAGTATTTCCTGTTCCAGTTGGGATACATTCGGCAACTTGCCAAGCTGCCACCGTTGTTGGGCAGCGGTATCTATTTTCTGGGCCTCTATGAAGCCGCGCAGGTTTACGGTGCGCCCCACACGATCTTGAACACGGCATCGGGCTTCCCGACCGACGCCGCGGCGGCTTTGGTGGTGAACACCATCTTTGGTCCGGTGGAGGCCGCTTACTCCTACGGCGATACCGGCCATCACAAATTCTTCTTCCGGGTCGGGCGGCTGTTTTGAGAGCTGGCACCTTGCGACAAGGCTGTTGATGACAGCGATTTAACCTATTTGCAAAGGAGCCATTTCGAGCGAAAATGCGGCAGCGCTTTTTCGCACGCCCGGCGGGCGTGTCACGAGATCTGACAAGTCGCAATTCGCAGGTGCAAAAGGGGCCCGGGCATGCTACGCCTGATTCGTGAATTAATTCGACCTTACCGTTTTAGGCTGCTGATCATTCTGCTCGCCATGCTGGTGGAGACGGCCATGAGCCTCGCCAGCCCGTGGCCGTTGAAAGTCATCATCGACAACGTGGTCGGCAACCACAAACTTCCGCATGGGCTGGATGAACTTGTCCGCCCTATGTTGGACCATGGCAATAAGTTACAGGTTGCAGGACTGGCGGCCTTGGCATTCATCGTGATCGCCCTGCTGGGCGCAGTGGCCAGCTACATCGACAATTACTACACCGAGAGCGTGGGTCAATGGGTGGCGCACGATCTTCGCATGCGAACCTATCATCACCTGCAGCGGCTTTCCCTCGGCTACTACGACACGCATCAGACTGGCACTTTGCTCAGCACGATTACCACCGACATCGAGACCATCCAGGACTTTGCCTCTTCGTCAACCCTCGACATCCTGATCGACCTGCTGACCATCGTCTCCATGCTGGGGCTGATGTTCTGGCTGAATTGGGATTTCACCCTGATAGCGGTCGCAGTGACCCCCTTTCTGCTTTTCTTCATCTCCAGGTTCAAGAAGGCGGTGAAGAAGGCGACGCACCAGGTCCGCAAGGAAGAGTCAGAGATCGTAGCGGTCGTCCAGCAAGGACTGGAATCGATGCAGGTCATCGAGGCCTTCGGACGGCAGGACATGGAGCAGGAGGCGCTAGCTCAAGTCAGCCATGCCACGGTAAGCGCGGCGCTGTCGGCTCGCAAGGTCAAATCGCTGCTCTCGCCCATCGTTACCATTACCGTCGCTTTCTGCACTGCAATTGTGCTGTGGCGGGGCGCAGCTCTCATCCTGAGGGATGCGATGACAGTCGGCGCGCTGACCGTTTATCTCTCCTACCTCACGAAGTTCTTTAAGCCGGTGAAGGATCTGGCGACAACTACCAATGCCATTGCTCAAGCGGCGGTGGGAGTGGATCGCGTGCGCGCGATTCTGGAGACCGACACCATCCTGCCAGAGCGCGCCGACGGAGCCGAGCCGCGATTTCTCAAGGGAGAAGTTGTCTTCGATCACGTAGCGTTTGGCTACAGTGCCGACACCCCTGTGCTCAAGGACGTCAGCTTCCGAATTGAGCCGGGCCAGATGGTCGGCGTCGTTGGTCCGACCGGAAGCGGCAAATCCACGGTGGTCAGTCTGATCCCGCGTTTCTACGATCCCACTTGCGGAGTAGTCAAAATCGACGGCCGTGATGTACGCGATTACAAGGTCAATCCGCTGCGCGAACAAATCGGATATGTGCTGCAAGACACCGTGCTCTTCCGCGGCACCATCCTGGAGAACATCGCCTTTGGGCGGCCGAACGCCACCCGGGACGAGATTATAGCTGCTGCGCAGATGGCCAACGCCCACGACTTCATCGCTCGCATGCCCAAGGGTTACGAAACCATGGTCGGGGAGCGCGGCTCAACCCTCTCCGGAGGCCAGCGGCAGAGAATCGGAATCGCCCGCGTAATGGTACGCAACAGCCCTATCCTGCTGCTCGACGAGCCTACCGCTGCTCTGGACAGCGAATCCGAGAAGGCGGTGATCGAGGCGCTGGAGCGGCTGATGAAGGGGCGGACGGTGATCACGATTGCTCACCGGCTCAGCACGATACGGGATGCCGACAAAATCATTGTGATCAGCGGCGGGGTAGTAGCGGAAAGTGGCAACCATGACGAACTGATGGCGTTGAATGGAATCTATGCTGGTCTCCATCGCACTCAGTTTGACGCGGCGGCGGCGAAAGCTTGATTATGATTCAACCCTAACCGAACTTCGCGAATAAACCGGTTCGCGACGCACATCTTTCGAGGAAGGTGTCCTATGTCCCGTTACCTGGTTGTGCTGCCAGACGATTCTGCCCAGCCGATACTCGATGCGATTAACCATGCCCAGAAGTCTCTGCGGATAAAGATGTTCGTCTTCTCCGATCCGCGGCTTTTGCATGCCGTGATCGCGGCCCATCGGCGGGCCGTAAAGGTGCAAATCATGCTGAATCCGACGCGCCGGAGCGGGGAAAAAGAGAATGACGAATCGCGAAAGCTGTTGACGGACGCCGGCATCAATGTGATCGACAGCAACCCAGCGTTCGATTTGACCCACGAGAAATCGATGGTGGTCGACGATAAGTCGGCGTTCGTCCAGTCGTTGAATTGGGAGACCAAGAATCTGACTGAAACGCGCGACTATGCGGTGGTGACGGCCCATCCTCACGAAGTGTGCGAGGTGACGGAGTGCTTCGACGCCGACTGGAACCGGCAGGCCTTCAATCCCGGTGAACATTCCCACATGATCTGGTGCATTGGCAATGGGCGGCAGCGGATCGGGCAATTTATCGACGAAGCCAAGCACTCCCTGTGGGTGCAGAATGAGCGCTATCAGGATCCGGTCATCATCGAAAGACTGGTTAGGGCTAAAGGGCGCGGCGTGAAGGTGCACGTACTGGCGCGGCCTCCGCACAAGTTGAAGAAGCAGAAGCTGGTTGAGGCTGTGGGCGGTATGCGCATCATGGATGACGTCGGCATCAAGGTGCACAAACTCAAAGGGCTAAAACTGCACGCTAAGCTGCTGTTCGCCGACGGCGTCCGAGCAATCATTGGCTCGATCAACCTCGCGCCCGGCAGTTTCGATAGTCGCCGCGAACTGGCCATTGAGGTTCGCGACCAGGAAGTCATGGATCGTCTGCACACCGTCGTACACCGTGATTGGGAAAACTCGCGCCCCCTGGATTTGACCGATGATGGACTACTAGCCGAACTGGAAGATACCGATGCTAACGTGGCCGAAGACTTGGCGCTTGGTGGCGGTAAATAATCGTGCTCGATGGTGGAAAAGAAAAGGGCCGCAAACCTGAGTTTTTCGGCCCCTCAATCGGGAGATGCTACATCTTGCTGATTTTGATGTAGCGGCCCATGTCCGGAAGCGACGTCAAGATCAAATATCCCGCCACCAGCAGGCCTGCGATGCCCATAATGTTTCGTGCGTTAATAAGTGTTTTCTTCACAGAATCCTCACGCCTCCTGTAATCAGTAGATGTTGTCTGACCCAAAAGGGAGACCTCGCGAGTAGCACTTAAGGACGATTTGTCCGCATTTTGTGGTTTTGACTGGGGACCTTGGAGCCGGCCTCGTTCTATGCATTCGAGGTTTTCCGGCATGGTTTGGAAGGCGAACGGAGTACAATACGCGGCGTCCCGGGGCTGTGAACAAGTGCCGTCGATCCAGGGCGTGTTTTCCGGCCGAGGTTCTGCCTCGATGATCTTTTATAGGCTGATCGACCGGCTATCGGCTCAGGGAGTTTCGCAAAATGGGGGAGCGGGAAGCTAAGAACGGGAACGCCAGGAACATTGAGGAGATCGATGTTCTCTGGGTGACGGCTGGTCTGGGTTGCGACGGCGATACCATCGCCATGACCGCCGCGACCCAACCCAGCATTGAAGATATCGTGCTTGGCGGGATTCCCTGGATACCCAAGGTTAATTTTCACAATCCGTTTCTCGCGCTCGCCAACGGAGACGATTTCCTCAAGCCTTTTTATCAGGCGGCGAAAGGGAAGCTCGGGCCGTTCATTCTCGTAATCGAAGGTTCCATCCCGGATGAGACCAACAAGAAAGAAGGCTATTGGGCTTCGATGGGAACCGACCCGATCACGGGTCAGCCCATCCTGACCTGCGATTGGATCGATCGACTCGCACCCCGCGCCTGGGCGGTTGTCGCAGCCGGCACCTGCGCCACCTATGGCGGTATTCATGCCATGCAGGGAAATCCGACCGGCGCCATGGGCCTGGCTGATTATCTCGGGTGGCAGTGGAAGTCGGGTGCCGACATTCCGATCGTGTGTGTTCCCGGCTGTCCCGTGCAGCCGGACAACATGATGGAGACTCTGCTCTACCTTTTTTATATGGCAGCGGGACGTGCTCCCATGATTCCGCTGGATCAGCAATTGCGCCCCACCTGGCTGTTTGGGCAGACCGTCCACGAAGGCTGCGATCGTGGGGGTTACTATGAGCAAGCTGATTTTGCCGATGCCTATGGATCGCCGCTGTGTATCGTCAAGCTGGGGTGCTGGGGACCGGTGGTGCAATGCAATGTCGGAAAAAGGGGATGGATGGGTGGCATAGGCGGCTGTCCCAATGTGGGCGGCATCTGTATTGGGTGTACGATGCCGGGATTCCCCGACAAGTTTATGCCGTTCATGAATCAGCCGCCGGGATCGTTGTTGTCGGCCAGTGCGGTGCAGACCTACGGAAAAGCCATTCACGCTTTGCGAAAGTTCACCCAAACTTCGCTTAATCAGGAGCCGAGTTGGCGACGCCGTCGGGATGTTTCTAAGAGTGATAAAGTAGTTCGCCGTAAGCCACAGGCCGCGGACGGACAGAAATGAAGCGCCCAGCGTGAGGTGAACAGTGGCCTCCTGGTCCGAAAGCTCCCCGACTTTGAATGATGATCTCCAGCCTGCCGCCCGCTTAGGCCGATCCGGTACAGCTTACGAGGAGGCCGAAGCTGTTCTCCAGGATCTCGCCAAAGTCTTCCTTGAAAATAGCAGTCTTCTCGCCGCTGACAACCTCCAACAGCCGCAAAATCTGGTGTCGCTGCTGCCCAGTCTGGAAGCGAAGTACCGGGCGCTGGTGGAACAGATTCCAGCCGTCGTCTTCATGGCCTACCTGGACGAGGCAGTGGGCGAAGCTTATGTCAGCCCGCAGATCGAAGCCGTGCTCGGCTTCACGCAAGAGGAGTGGCTGCAAGATCCCGTGCGCTGGTATGCGCAAATTCATCCCGACGACAAACTCCGCTGGAGCATGGAAGCGGCCGAGTTGTTTCTATCCGGCAAACCGCTGCGGTCCGCCTACCGGGTAATGTCGCGCGATGGCCAGGTGATCTGGTTTCACTGCGAAGCCAAGATGATCCGGCGCGAGGATGGCCGCCCCTGGTTCATTCACGGTGTCGGATTCGATATAACCGACTTGAAGCAAACAGAAGAAGCGCTGGAGGAAGAACGCAACGTCGTCACTGCGATTCTCGACACGGTTGGCGCCTTAGTCATCGTGCTGGATCCTGAGGGTCGCATCATTCGCTTCAACCGCGCTTGCGAGCGCAGTACCGGCTACACCTTCGCCCAGGCTTCGGGGCAACATGTGTGGGACCTGTTCATCCCGCCGGAAGAGTCGCCTGGGTTCAGGACGAACTTCGAAAAGATGCGGGCGGGGCAACTGCAGAACGATTTTGAGTGTCCGTGGCTGGCGCGGGATGGAAGCCGCCGGCTGATTGCCTGGTCCGGCACTTCGCTGGGTCGAGGGAAGCGAACTCCGGCATATGTGATCGCAACCGGTATCGACATTACCGAGCGCAAGCACCTGGAGAGAGCGATTCTGGAAGTCAGTGAGCGCGAACAGCGTCGTATTGGTCAGGATTTGCACGACGGTCTGGGCCAGCATCTGACCGGTATTGCGTTTATGACCAAGGTGCAGGAACAAAAGCTGAAGGAGAAGCGTCTGCCGTATGCAGCCGATGCGGCCAAGATTGTAAAGCTGGTCAACGAGGCGATCAACAAAACCCGCGAGTTGGCCAGAGGCTTGAGCCCGGTGGTTTCTGAGTCGCATGGTTTGATGTCGGCGCTGCAGCAGCTAAGCGCCGAGGTTCAGGACGTCTTCGGAGTATCCTGCCGGTTGCAGTGCGACTAACCCGGTTTTACTCGATGATGTCAGCCTGGCCACGCATCTCTACCACATCTCGCAGGAAGCCGTGAGTAACGCTATCAAACATGGTAGGGCACGGAAAATCGAGATTGCGCTTACCGCCAGCGATCGCCGCGGGATGTTGACGGTTCGAGATGATGGCTCGGGCTGCAAAAAGATTCCTGCGAATAGCAAGGGGATGGGGCATCACATTATGAGTCATCGGGCCAAGATGATCGGCGGCACCTTGGACATTGAATCGTGTTCTCCGCGGGGAACAGTTGTGACTTGTAAGTTTCCGGTTCGTAGCAAATAGTAGCTTATCGTCAAAGTCAAGAAGATGCCTACGAAGCCAAGAGAAGAGTCGGCTGCGCGCAAAACAAGAATCTTCATCGTTGACGATCACCCGATCGTTCGCGAGGGGTTGTCGCTAATGATGAACCGCGAGCCGGACATGATGGTCTGCGGCGAAGCGGAGGAAGCGACGGCCGCGCTGCAGGCGATCACTAACGCCAAACCGGACTTCCTTATCGTGGATATTTCTCTCTCCGGACCGGACGGTCTCGATTTGCTGAAGAGCATTCGTCTCCGATATCCCAGTTTGCCCGTTCTGATCCTCTCCATGCACGACGAATCCATCTACGCCGAGCGGGCGTTGCGCGCGGGAGCCAATGGTTACATCATGAAGCAGGAGGCAACGGAGAAGGTGCTGGTCGCGGTCCGCCAAATTCTGACTCAGAAGGTATACGTAAGCGACCGTATTGCCAATCGCATGCTGCAGCAGTACATCAAGGGCTCGGTGAGCGAGAGGCAATCGCCAATTGCGGAGCTGTCTGATCGCGAGTTGGAAGTCTTCCGGCTCATCGGGGAAGGGCACGGCACGCGTAAAATCGCCGAGGAGCTTCACCTGAGTGTGAAGACGGTCGAGTCCTACCAGGCGCATATCAAGGAAAAACTCTCGCTTAAGAATGGTCGCGAACTGGTGCAGCGTGCCATCCAATGGACCATCTCAGAGGACGTAGCCTAGCGCGTCCAGCCCAACTAATAGGCCTTTTTCAGCTTGAGGATCGCCGGGCCTAAGCTCTAAGTAGCAATGCATATTATTGCCGACTGTTACATTCAATGCGCAACGTTCTGCAGGAAGCGGCGGGCCACACCACTGCCATCCTCCTGGCCCATGAGATTACGAAGCACCTCACCCTGCTTCAACGCGACGCCGTTTAATGGTGGTTGCATGATTTCGAACACCGTCCCGTCGCCGTGAATTCCGCCCACCAACGTCGTGCCGTAGAGATTGCCGGCGCCATCGAAGATTAGGCCGGCCTCGGGGCTTTGCCCGTCAGTGCCGTTGCCAAAACTGTGCAGCACCGTCTCCGTGTAACCCCCGCCCTCCCTGGGCGTCATCTCGAACACCGTGCCTTCACCGTAAATGCCACCCCCGTAGGTTGTGCCGTAGAGATTGCCGGCGGCATCGAAGATCAGGCCGCCGGTGTAGGGGTTTTGCCCGTCCGTACCATTGCCGAAGCTATGCAGCACTGTCTCCGTCCAGCCCCCGCCTTGTCGGGGCGACAACTCGAAGACCGTCCCGCAAGTGCCCTCTGGGCAGGTGTCGTGAATGCCGCCGTAACTGGTCGTGCCGTAGAGATTGCCGGCGCCATCGAAGATCATGCCGGCCACGGGCTTAGACCCGTCCGTGCCGTTGCCGAAGCTGTGCAGCACCGTCTCCGTGTAACCCCCGCCCTCTCTCGGCGACAACTCGAACACCGTCCCGTAGCCGTGAATGCCGCCGACCCAGGTCGTGCCGTAGAGATTCCCTGCGCCATCGAAGATCAAGTTGGCCACGGGGTTTTGCCCGTCGGTGCCATTGCCGAAGCTGTGAAGCACCGTCTCCGTCCAGCCGCCGCCTTCTCTTGGCGACAGCTCGAACACCGTCCCGCCGCCATGAATGCCGCCGTAATAGGTCGTGCCGTAGAGATTCCCTGCGGCATCGAAGATCAGACCAGTGTAGGGGTTTTGCCCGTCCTGAGTAGCTGGGTTGCCGAAGCTGTGCAGTACCGTCTCCGTGTAACCCCCGCCCTCTCTCGGCGACAACTCGAACACCGTCCCGTAGCCGTGAATGCCGCCGACCCAGGTCGTGCCGTAGAGATTGCCGGCGCCATCGAAGATCAGGCTGGCGTAGGGATATTGCCCGTCCGTGCCATTGCCGAAACTATGTAGCACCGTCTCCGTGTAACCGCCGCTCCCATTGGGCGACAACTCGAACACCGTGCCCAATCCATGAATGCCGCCCAGTTGGGTTGTGCCGTAGAGATAGCCCGCGGCATTGAAGATCAGGCCGCCGGCGTAGGGGTTCTGCCCGTCCGTGCCATTGCCGAAGCTATGCAGCACCGTTTCTTGTTGCCCAATTGTCACGGAAAAGGTTGCGGGCCCGTTTCCTGACTGAGGATTCCACACACAGATGTGTTCCACGTCTCCTACACTGAGCGTCCAATTGCCCCCGTCACCTCCCCAATCCCCGGAGAACCCTCCTAGGGTGATCATCGAATCTTCCCATGAATTAACGATGAGAGTGACGGCATCGTAATTACCACCTAAGGGTCCGCAGTACGACGGACCGCTTACGTTGCCAGCAAAGCCGGCCTGCCAACTCTTGGTCGTATCCCAGAGGGCAATATAAGGGGAGTTGCCGGTATAAGGCTGACTAGTACCAAAGCCGCTGCCCATGATCACGATGGTCTGATTCTCTTGAATCGAAATCTGACTGACCGATGTTATTTGGGGCGACTGTGCCTGACATGTCAGCGGACATAGCGCCGCCATGATACCGGCGAAACAGACAACAAGCATCACCCGGCCTTGCGATGGGCGGGGACAAAGTACCAACTTGACCATTGCTGGTTTCATTTTCGCTTTCATCGTTTTAGTTCCGAACAGCACTGCACTATATCCCCGCATGGGATAGCTTGTCGGTGATCTGGGACACCCATCAAGGTATTCCAGCGCCCCATGTTGTCTTGGGTTCGGCACAGGGTCCCATCTGCCTCAACGCGAGTCCCGCAACTGCTGACCACGGCCCTTCCGTCCGGCTTTGTCATACACGTAATACCTCTTTGTGCGCTTGCCAATCCGGCAGATCTAACGTTGGCCTAAGACTCACTGCCCAAAAGGCAATCGAACGGCCCGCCACCGTTACGCCTAGGGGAATCCCCGATGCTCCATCCAGCCTTTTTCCCTAAATGGGAATCAGGTTGTGGGTCGCGTCGATTTGCAGGATGCTATCTCCATAAGTGCGTGGGGCACTGGTGCGGCTTGTCTTCTACGAGCCGTCTTATCTTGAAGTTGCACGATTCGTCAATTGCCTCGCAAAGTTGGCAACCTGGGAAATAAGCATTGCGTCGCAACAGCAACAACCAAGAACGAGCTCGGGCATTCGCGTGAAACGCATAACTCAGCGATGTTGAAAGGAGTATCCGTCTATGACAGCGCAAGCGGTTCCGTACGGCCGGGTAACCCAAAAGAAACCGGCAGTGGCCGAAATCCATATCATCTGGATCACAGCCGGCCTGGGCTGCGACGGCGACTCGGTTTCGATCACTGCCGCAACTCAACCCAGCATTGAGGATGTTTTGCTGGGAGCTATTCCAGGTCTTCCTAAGGTTCATTTGCACAATCCGGTATTGGCCTATGAGATCGGCGACGACTTCCTCAAGCCGTTCTATCAGGCGGAAGAAGGCAAGCTCGATCCCTTCGTTCTGGTAATCGAAGGCTCCATCCCCAACGAAAAGATTCACAGCGACAAGGCCGGTTACTGGGCCGCGATGGGCACCGACCTGACTACGGGTCAGCCGATCAAGACCACCGAGTGGATCGATCGTCTGGCTCCGAAAGCTCTGGCAGCGGTGGCGATCGGCACCTGCGCGACTTATGGCGGCATTCATGCCATGCAGGGCAATCCAACCGGCTGCATGGGACTGGCCGACTATCTTGGTTGGGATTGGCGCTCCAAAGCCGGGCTTCCAATCGTCAACGTTCCCGGATGTCCCGTTCAGCCCGACAACTTCATGGAGACCGTGCTCTATCTTCTGTACCAGGTTGCGGGCATGGCGCCGATGATTCCGCTCGATGATCAGCTGCGCCCGACCTGGCTATTCGGAGCTACGGTTCACGAAGGTTGCGATCGCGCAGGATATTACGAGCAAGGCGACTTCGCCAGCGAGTACGGTTCGCCGAAGTGCATCGTGAAGCTCGGCTGCTGGGGCCCGGTAGTCAACTGCAACGTTCCCAAGCGCGGATGGATGGCCGGCATTGGCGGATGCCCCAACGTTGGCGGCATCTGTATCGGCTGCACCATGCCCGGTTTCCCCGACAAATTCATGCCGTTCATGGACGAGCCGCCGGGAGCGCACGTTTCTAGCGGTAGCCTCGGTCGTGTATGGGCGTGCAGTCAGGGCGCTGCGCTCGATAACTCAAGCTACCGTCAACAAGGAACCGAAGTGGCGGCACACCCGGGCCGAACTCACCACTGGTTATCACGGAAGATCCTAATTTCGCGCTGAAGGAGCGATCGCAATGGGCACAACTACAATTACCGATAAAGAAGCCCTCAGTCAGAAAAAGCAGATCGTGGAGATGAATTGGGATCCGATAACCAGAATCGTCGGAAGCCTGGGCATCTTTACCAAAATCGATTTCGCCAACCGGCACGTGGTCGAGTGTCACAGCACCTCGTCCATCTTCCGCGGGTACAGCATCTTCATGAAGGGCAAAGACCCGCGCGATGCCCACTTCATCACCAGCCGCATTTGCGGCATCTGCGGCGACAACCATGCCACCTGCGCCAACTACGCGCAGAACATGGCGTTCGGCGTCAGGCCGCCTGATCTGGGCGAGTGGATCGTCAACCTGGGCGAAGCCGCCGAATACATGTTCGACCACAACATTTTTCAGGACAATCTGGTCGGCGTGGACTTCTGCGAGCAGATGGTGAAGGAGACCAATCCCAGCGTATGGACGAAGGCGCAATCGACCAATGCGCCCAACTCCAACCTGCACGGCTATCGCACCATCGCCGACATCATGACCGCGCTGAATCCGTTCACCGGCGCGTTCTATCGCGAGGCTCTGCAGATGAGCCGCATGACTCGCGAGATGTTCTGCCTGATGGAAGGCCGGCACGTACATCCGTCAACGCTTTATCCGGGCGGCGTGGGGACCGTTCCTACCATCCAGCTCTTCACCGACTACCTGGTTCGCTTGATGAAGTACGTCGAGTTCATGAAGAAGGTCGTGCCGCTGCATGACGACTTGTTCGACTTCTTCTACGAAGCGCTACCGGGCTATGAGGAAGTGGGCCGGCGCCGGATTCTGCTGGGCTGCTGGGGATCGTTCCAGGATCCTGCAGTACTGCGATTACACCTACAAGAACATGGCCGACTGGGGCCGCAAGATGTTCGTCACGCCCGGCGTGGTCGTGGACGGCGAACTGGTGACGACCAGTCTGGTGGATATCAACCTGAACATCCGCATCCTGCTGGGCAGCTCCTACTACGACGATTGGGAGGAGGGCGAGACATTCGTTGCCAAGGATCCCCTGGGCAATCCGGTGGATCAGCGGCATCCCTGGAATCAGACCACCATTCCCAAACCGCAGAAGCGCGACTTCGGGGGCAAATACACCTGGGTCATGTCGCCACGCTGGTATCACGAGAAGACCAAGGAATATTTGGCGCTCGATACCGGTGGTGGACCGATCGCCCGCTTCTGGGCCACAGCCAAAGCCGGTTTGGTCGACATCGGCTACCTGAAGGCGACGGGCAATAGCGTGAAGATCTATCTGCCCAAGACCACATCGCTGCCTGAAGTCGAGTTGGAATGGAAGATTCCGAAGTGGAGCAACGCCATCGAGCGCGACCGGGCTCGCACCTACTTCCAGGCATATTCTGCTGCCGCCGCGCTGCACTTCGTGGAGAAGGCGCTGGGAGAACTGCATGCCGGCCGGACCAAGACCTGGTCAGACTTCAAGGTGCCGGAAGAGTCGATCGGTTGCGGCTTCCACGAAGCGGTTCGTGGAGTGTTGTCGCATCACGTGGTGATTCGCGATGGCAAGATCGCGAACTACCATCCGTATCCGCCGACTCCGTGGAACGCGAATCCTCGCGACATCTACGGCACACCCGGTCCCTACGAAGATGCGGTGCAGAACACGCCGATCTTCGAGGAAAACGGGCCCGACAAATTCAAGGGCATCGACATCATGCGCGCGGTTCGCAGCTTCGATCCGTGCCTGCCGTGCGGTGTGCACATGTACCTTGGAAATGGAAAAGTGCTGCAGACACGGCACTCGCCTATGTTTGGCGTGCTGAAGTAAGCGGCAGGCTCGGTGTTGCAACGGAGTGAGCAGGCAGTTGTCAGTTACGATATAGCGATCGTAGGCGCGCAATTGCAAGCTCACTCCTTTTTCCGCTAAAGGGAAACGAATCATCATGTCAAACGAAAAGGATTTCCAGCAGCGGGTTCAGAGAATTGGCGCTCTGGTGCAGGAGATCGAATCGATCGCCGACCCCGCGGTGAGGGCGTCGACCACCCAGCTTGTGCAACTGATCATGGAGTTTCACGGGACGGGCTTGGATCGGATGCTGGAAATCCTGGCCAATGCGGGCGGACCGGGGATGGAGATCATCGAACAGTTGGGCCGCGATCCCATGGTCAGCAGCTTGCTTGTCCTGTACGGACTTCATCCCGATAGCCTGGAAACCCGAGTTACTAAAGCGGTCGAGCGCCTCGAACCGAAGCTGCAGAAAAGACGGAGCTGGGGTGCAGCTCCTGGGCATGGAAGACGGCGCGGTTCGCATACGCGTCACTCCCGGCGAACATACTTGTGGCTCGACCAGCAAAGCCTTGCAGGGCGGTGGTCGAGGACGCAATTTACGAGGCCGCGCCCGATATCGCCTCTCTGTCAGTAGAAGGACTGGATGGCAAAGCGGCGAGCGGCTTCGTGTCGCTCAGCAAGCTGGCAGCTGCGGCCCCGGTGAACGCGAACGTCGCCGCGCCGGAGCCTTCGCCAATGGCAGCCAACTATGGGGACTAAAGAGACACCCTCGCTGGAAAGTGCTTTCGGAGTGCTGCGGCAGTTTGCGCGTAGGCCACGCACGGCCGAGCGCTGCGAGTTGTGCAGCCTGGAAATTGCTTCCCAGCATCCACACCTGATCGAGCCGGTGGCGCACAAATTGGTCTGTTCCTGCGATGCGTGCGCATTGCTGTTCAGCGGGCGTGCCGGCAGTCGCTACAAGCGAGTGCCGCGGCAGGTGCGCGTGCTGACGAATTTCCATATGTCCGATGCCCAGTGGGACAGCTTGATGATTCCCATCAACATGGCATTCTTCTTCCATAGCAGTCCCGATGCGCGGGTAATCGCCATGTATCCCAGTCCGGCCGGGGCGACGGAGTCGTTGCTTTCCCTGGAAGCCTGGAACGACATTGCGCAGGAAAATCCGCAGATCAAGAAGATGGAGGCGGACGTCGAGGCATTGCTGGTGAACCGCATCGGCCATGCTCGCGGCTTTACTCAAGCCGAGTATTACCTGTTGCCGATCGACCAGTGCTATCAAACTCGTCGGCCTCATTCGCAGCCAATGGCGGGGGTTTTCGGGAGGTATCGAAGTGTGGCAGCAGATCGGGGAGTTCTTCTCCGAGCTGCGTTCGAATGCCACGGTGAGCGGAGGCTTGGGCAATGCCTGACCTCCGGTTTGCTTTCGAAAGGGTAGAGGTGGAACCGTTCGCGGTGGCGCCGCAATTGACCTTCAAGCTGCGGATAACCAACCATCCTCCCGAGGAGACGATTCATACCATCGCGTTGCGTGCTCAGGTGCAACTGGAGAGCACGCGTCGCGGTTACAATCCGCAGGAACAGGAGCGATTGCGCGACCTCTTCGGGGAGCCCGAGCGCTGGGGCAAAACTCTGAAGACGTTTCTTTGGACACACGCCAGCGTCATTATCCCGGCTTTTACTGGAACCACCGAAGTCCGTCTGCCAGTCCCCTGCACCTTCGATTTCAATGTGGCAGCAACCAAGTATTTCGCCGGCCTCTCCGAAGGGGAAATTCCGGTGTGCGCGCAGTTCAGCGGAACGGTGTTTTACGCGTCAGAATGATGGCCCCTTGCAAGTTGTGCCGATTCCCTGGGACAAAGAGATCCGTTTCCGCATTCCCGTGAAGGTGTGGAAAGACCTGATGGATACCTATTATCCGGGAATCGCATGGCTCTGTCTGGAGCGTGATGCTTTCGACCGTCTTTACCGATACAAGGTGGAGCGCGGAATTCCTACCTGGGAGCAAGCTCTGGAAAGCTCTGCTGCGGACCGCGGAAGAGGAAGTGAAGTCATGAACACAGCCGCCGCCGATCGAATCGCCAGAGCCGTGCTCTACGAGGGTTACATGCTTTATCCCTACCGGCCATCGGCGGTGAAGAATCAGCAGCGGTTCAATTTCGGCGTGGTATATCCTCACGCGTTCAGCGAAACGCAGAAGGGGGCCGATCCTTGGACGATGCACACCGAGTGCCTGGTACAGGGAGGTCGAACCGCGCAACTGCAAGCGCAGGTTCGATTCCTGCAGCTTATGGAGCGCTCGGTGCAGGCAACGAGTGAATCGTCATTTGAAAGTCACGCCTCTTCTGAGTTTCATCCCGTCAAAGCTCTTGCCGTCGATGGGCAGATGTTCTACTCCTGGCAGGAAGCGGTTGAGCGCGAAATCAATGTTCCAGCCACCGACTTGCAGACTTTGAACCGGTACTCGTTGCAGCGTCCCTTCCATCTCATCCCCAGCACCAGTGAGGAAGACCTGCGCGATAGGAGTGGTCGATTGCTGGGACGGATTCTGCGGACGCAGTACCCAGTGGATGGCTTCATCGAGGTGCTGGTGCAAGAAGTCGCGGAGGAGGTCTTCAAGATCGCGAGTAAGCGTGAGAAATATCACTCCGTTTGCCGAGGGCACGGACATCGACCGGGAGCATGCGCTGATGCGTTCGCTGGTCTCCGCCCACATCGTGCTTGGCATTGAGGGCGGTGAGTTTGTTTCGCTGCTTGATCCTCCAGAATCGCTGCGGCCGCTGGCCGCTACCTGCCACAACGAAGGCACGTTCCCGGTTTTGGTGGGCGAAGAGGGCGAGCACGACACGATTCTGGCTTCTCCCATCATTCTGTACGACTATCCCGCAGATAGCGCCGGAAAGCGCCGGCGACCTCTTCGACGGCACCGAAATCGACGAGATTCTTTCTCTGCGCATCATGACGATGACCGACGAAGAGAAGAGCGAGATGCGTCAGTCGGACGAGCGCGCGCGCCAGATGCTGGAGCGCACCGAGACCATGCCGGCCGAGCAGTTCATGAAGTTGCATGGCGTCTTGCGCGGACTGCGCCCACTCAAGGAGGATTCGCAGTGAACGAGTGGGAATGGCAACTGCTGGAAGACAAGTCGCCGGTCGAGAGCGTTGAGATTGCCGGCGTGACGGTCCGCACCGGAGATCGGGTGAGGCTTCGTCCGCGCAAGGGCGGCGACGTGCTGGATATTGCCTTGGCCGGCCAAACCGCGGCGATCGAGGCCATCGAGCAGGACTACGAAGGCAAGATTCATGTTTGCGTGGTACTGGACGACGATCCCGGCCGGGACATGGGCCTGCTGCGTCAGCCGGGCCATCGGTTCTTCTTCGATGTCGACGAAGTTGAGCCTCTGCCGTCCGGAAGAACAGATGCAAACCAAGGCTGTCGAGAAGCCGCGCATTCTGGTCGCGGGCATCGGCAATATCTTCATGGGCGACGATGCCTTTGGAGTCGAAGTGGCTCGCCGTGCTCAGCGGAGCGCGATTTGCCCGCAGGCGTGCGCGTCGTCGACTTTGGGATTCGCGGCTTCGATCTGGCGTACGCGCTGCAGGACGGATATGAGACGACCATCCTGATCGACGCCTATCCGCGTGGCGACGCCCCGGGGACGCTGTACGTGGTCGAGCCTGACTTGGCTTCGCTCGTCTCCAGAGCAGGCGGATAGCAGCGACGTCGACGCCCACGGTATGGATCCGGTGAAGATCTTGCGGCTGGCGGCCTCGATGGGCGGTCCGCTGAAACGAATGTTGCTGGTCGGATGTGAGCCGGCAACGCTTGGTCCCGACGAAGGGACTGATGGGCTTGAGCGAACCGGTTAACGGGGCGCTGACGGAAGCGGTGAATCTGGTTGAGTCGGTGATCAACAAGGTCCTGGCCGGGGAATGGCCGGGCTCAAAACAGTAAGAATTTGCAAGGAGGATACGACAGTGGCGACAGCAGCTTTGGCACGCGAAACCAACTGGATCGACAAGTGACCGGGACACTCTCTTCATGCTGAGTGGAATTGCTCTCATGGTTTTTGGCGCAGGGTTGATTCTGTCCAATCCCGGTGGCGCAGAAATATCTGGACAAGTTCGGCATCGGCGGCCTGACCAAGGGCGCGCTTCCCGATATCGAACGCTATTTGCGACTGCGGGCGATGTAGACCCATCGCTCCATGGATCCCCTGCCACTCCTCGGGGAAGGAGGCTTATTCGCTTGCCCGAAAGCATGGAAATTCAGCCCGAACGCCGGTGCGCCAGATACTCCGCAAGCGCGGCCATCGATGACCGCTATGTGATCAACAAGATGGTCAGCCGATTTACGGTTCAAGCCTTCGCCAGCGGATTTCTGTCGGCGTTCGGACATGATCCGAAGATCGCGATTCGCGATCTCAAGGGAGAGATCCACTTCGATCCTGCGCAGATCGAAAAGTCGACTATGCACCTGGTGATTCGTGCCGATTCGCTGAGCGTTACCGACAACATCAGCGACAAGGACCGGCGGGACATTGAGAGCGACATGCGGGCCAAGGTACTGGAGACCGACAAATATCCGGAGATCGTTTTCGATGTTTCGGGGGTCACGGTGAACAAGACCGACAACGGCCAATCCAGTGTGACTCTGAACGGCCGGCTCACCTTGCATGGCGTGACTCGCCCACAGAAGGTGCCGGCGACGCTGGCCGTGACTGGCGACATGCTGCGCGCATTTGGCGAGTTTCCCTTGCGCCAGTCGGATTACAATATCAAGCCGGTTTCCGCTGTGGGCGGCGGCCTGAAGGTGAAGGACGAAGTGAAGTTCAGCGTTCGACATCGTGGCGCGCAAGGACAGTTAAGACCGGAGTTTGTAACAGGAGGAAAGGGGTAGAGAATGTGTCTTGCCATACCAGGGAAGGTGCTTGAGCTGTTTCCTGGAATGCCATACCTGGCCACGGTAGAAGTGGCGGGCGTGCGCCGCAAGGTCGACTTGGGTCTGCTGGAAAACGATATGCCGAAGTCCGGCGATTGGGTGCTGATCCACGTTGGCTTTGCCATGAGCAAGATCAGCGAGCAGGATGCGCTGGACCAGATGCAGACCCTGACCATGCTGGGCGAAGCCGAGCAGGCCATGCAGGAGGTGCGCGGTTATGGCCTGGAGGATGGCGAAGAGCCTCCTAACTATTTTTGACCTAGCCTATCGATGGCTTTTCCCAGCAGTCGCGAAGCGCTAATGAGATGTCGAGTAGTAAAGAGGTGTGATGAGATTTGTCGACGAGTTTCGTGATCCTGACGTAATCACGAAGACGGCGGAAGAGATCCGCCGGCTGGCCGATCCCGGCCGGCACTATCGCCTGATGGAAGTCTGCGGCGGGCATACCCATGCCATCTATCGCTTCGGACTGAAAGACATTTTGCCCGCCAACATCGAATTGATTCACGGGCCGGGCTGCCCGGTCTGCGTCTTGCCCATGGGCAGGATCGATGATGGACTCGCACTGGCGCAGGATCCGAACGTTATTTTTGCCGCGTTCGGTGACATGATGCGCGTGCCCGGCGAACATGGCAGCCCGCTGGAGCACAAGGCCCGCGGCATGGATGTCCGCATTGTCTACTCGCCGTCGGACGCGCTCAAGCTGGCCAAGGCGAATCCCGACAAGCACGTGATGTTCTTCGCCATCGGCTTCGAAACCACCGCGCCGTCATCGGCGCTGACGATCCTGCGCGCCAAGGCCGAAGGCATTCGCAACTTCTCGCTGTTCTGTAATCACGTAACCATCATTCCGGCGATCCGCGCCATTCTCGATTCGCCCGACATGCGCCTGGACGCGTTTATCGGCCCGGGACATGTCTCGACCGTAATCGGTTGCCGTCCCTACGAGTGGATCGCGGCCAACGAACGCAAGCCCATCGTGGTTTCCGGATTTCGAGCCGCTCGACATGCTGCAGTCGATCGTCATGCTTCTGCGGCAACTGAAGGCGGGCGAGGCAAAAGTCGAAAACCAGTACAAGCGGGTCGTGCCCTGGGAAGGGAATCGCGCTGCCCTGAAGGCCATGGCGGAAGTATTCGAGCTGCGGCCTTATTTCGAGTGGCGAGGGCTGGGGTTCATCTCGCAATCGGCGCTTGCGCATTCGCAACAGTTATGCCGAGTGGGATTCCGAGCAGCGCTTCAGCGTGCCCGGCGTGCGCGTCACCGATCCCAAGGCGGCGCAGTGTGGCGAAGTGCTGAAAGGCGTTCTGAAGCCGGCGCAGTGCAAGCTGTTCGGCAAAGAATGCACGCCGGAACATCCGGTGGGGGCGTTGATGGTTTCCTCGGAGGGATCGTGCGCAGCTTATTACAGTTACGAACATCGGAAGGCAACGGCCGCCACGCTGGCGTGGCCGGCGTGAAGCCTGCCGTCGCACGACAGCACGGTACCGAAGATCAAGTTTCGCGAGCCGCAGATCGAAATGGCCCACGGCGCCGGAGGCATTGCCAGCCGTCGCCTGGTCGAAGGCCTGTTCGCTCCTCTGCTGTATCGGCTCTGCCCAACCCGAATTGAACGATGCTGCGTCTCTTAACATCGGCGGCGTTCGCCTCGCGATGACTACCGACAGCTTCGTGGTGAAACCGTTGAGCTTTCCCGGAGGCTCGATTGGCGAGCTAGCCATCAACGGCACGGTAAACGATCTGGCGGTCTCCGGCGCCAAGCCTGAGGCGATTGTCGTCAGCTTCGTACTCGAAGCCGGTCTGCCCACTCCTACATTGGAGGCCGAAGTCCGCGCCATGGCTCGTGCGGCCGAACAGGCTGGTGTAGCCGTTGTCGGCGGCGATACCAAAGTGGTCGAGCACGGCAAGGCCGACGGCATGTACATCGCGACCACCGGCGTAGGCTCTTATCTTGCCGGGAGTTCGGATCGATGCTCGCTCGGTTCGGCCGGGCGACAAGGTTCTGCTTTCCGGACCGATCGGCGATCATGGCATCACGATTCTGCTGGCTCGCGGAGAACTGGATTTTGAAGCGGACCTGCGCTCCGACACCCGCTCGGTCTTTCCGCTCGTGCAAGCCATGGCCGCGGAAGCTGCGCCAGGCATTCGCTGGATGCGCGATCCCACGCGCGGTGGCGTGGCCACTTCGCTAAATGAGCTGGCGCGCGATTGCGGCTTGGGTATTCACATCTTCGAGGAAGAAATTCCGGTCCACGACACAGTTCGGGGAGCGTGCGAACTGCTGGGCCTCGATCCTCTCCATATCGCCAACGAAGGCCAATTCCTCGCCGTCGTCTCGCCCGAGTACGCCGACGCCGCCCTGAACGCCTTGCAACAAACCGTTGGCGGCGAGGGCGCGGTGATGCTGGGCGAAGTACACGAGCAGCCTGCCGGTTCGGTGCTGGTGACGACCCGCTACGGCGGCAGTAGAATCATTGACATGCTTGTGGGCGATCCGCTCCCGCGGATCTGCTAGGGGTCAATGTCATGCCGGCCGGTGTTGAACTCGCAACTCTCGTGGAAGAACGTCTGCTCGAACGGAATCGTCTGTGTGAAGCCTTCTTTGCCCGCGAAGCTCCCAGGCTAGCCGAGGCCTGCCGCGAGATGTCGGAGCGCTTTCTGCGCGGAGGCCGGCTTCTCGCCTTCGGCCGCGGCCCGTACGCAACCGATGCGCAGCACGTCTCGGTGGAGTTTGTTCATCCTGTGATTGTCGGCAAGCGTGCGCTGCCGGCATTGGATTTGTCGATGCTTTTCCGGCCGTGGCTGCGCAGTATTGTTTGCCCGGAAGATATCGTGATGGGCTTCGGGCCGCCGGCGGGAGATGCAGAGGTGTCCGGCACGCTGGAAGAGGCGGCGGATAAAGGCGCCATGACCTTCGCTTTGCCCGGTACTTCGGGATCGTACTTACGTTGCAGCCGCTACCGCCGATCCCTTCATCCATCAGGAAATCATCGAAATTCTGTATCACACATTGTGGGAGACGGTGCACGTCTACTTTGAGCACCGCGAGCTGGGGCATCGATGTGGGCGATGCTGGATTTCTATATCCCTTCCTGGGTCAGGAGAAACAGCAGACCGGCGATGTGACCGCCGAAGTCGCGGCTTCCATCCTGATGAAAGTACAGAACGACTCTGAACTGCGCGAGCGAGTGGGAAGGGAAGAGGCGGAGCAGATCAGCAACACCGCTCAAGCCATCTACGAGCGCATCCAGCGCGGCGGCAAGGTGATTCTCTTTGGCAATGGTGGCTCGGCCACCGATGCCAACGACTGGGCGATCGACTGCGTCTTGCCCCCGGACAGCTACCACCCTGTACCGGCGGTGTCACTCTCCCTGGAGCCGGCCAACATCACCGCGGTGGCCAATGACGTTGGGGTCGAGGTCATCTTCCTGCGTCAACTCATCGCGCAAGCGCGGCCTGAAGATATAGCGGTTGGCATATCGACCAGCGGAGGTTCGCGTAACATCATCATGGCACTGGAGGAAGCGCGCAAGCGCGGTCTGCTGACGGTGGCACTGCTGGGTTATGACGGCGGGGAAATACTGAGGAGAGGGTTAGTGGATTGGCCGCTGGTGGTGCATTGTGACTACATTCCCCGAATCCAGGAGGTGCAGGCGTCGATCTATCACATCATTCGCGAGACGCTCGAGGTGCTGCACCGCGGAGAAGCTTGAGCGATTTGGAAGCGCACACAGTGGTCATAACTCCGAGACGTGCGGAGCGTTCGAGTAAATCCCCGAGCGCGGCCTCAATAAGCTCCTGCTGACTTACAACCTCCGGAACAGATTTTTCCCTCCCACTTCACTCCGAGGCCATGCAAGATTATTCTGTCGCCTTCCGTGAGCCTATCCCCGTCCAGAACCGCTTCGTACGCGTACAACACGATCGAGCTTTGGGTGATGCACCAAGGTTCGTGCCGGACTACGCCCTCACAATGTTCGCAAGCGGCTTCTGCACTGTATTTATTACTGTGCCGCCATATGGTTGCTGGTTGAGTAGACATAATGATTCCTTCCTGGGGTCCTGATTCTGGCCTGATCGGCTTTCGGCTTACGACGTCAGGTGGATAAGATTCCATAGCCGCGACAATACTGCGGGACGCGCGTCTGGGTCATCCCCCGGAGTATGTAGATGGTTACGTCTTTACGGGTAGAGATTGCGATCTGATTAACAGAGCAAACGGCCGCATCGTGCTCTTCCAGTCGCTTGCGCGATTGCCCGATGCTGTCCGGGCAAGCGATTGCCATAAAATTCGCTATGATCGTTGCTATTCCGCGTGTTTGAAAACGTTTCAAGGGAGAGATGAATGCGCCTGAAAATCTTGCAGGCTGGAGAGCCGGTGCTTCGGCAAACAGCTCGTCTGCTGAGTCCGCAGGAAATTGTGAGTGATGAAATACAAAGATTGATCCGCGATATGCGCGAAACCATGCATGACGCACCGGGCGTAGGGCTCGCGGCTCCGCAAGTGGGAATGGCGTTACAACTCGCGGTTATCGAGGATCGCGAGGCCTATTTCAAAGATGTGTCCCCCGCTCAGCTTGCCGAACGGGAGCGGCGTGTGGTGCCGTTTCACGCAGTCATTAATCCCAAGATCACTTTGCTGGGAAACGACGAAGCGAGATTCTTCGAAGGCTGCCTCAGCCTGGATGGATTCTCCGCGGTGGTCGCCCGGGCTCGGAAGGTGCGAGTCGATTACTTGAATGAACGTGCCGAGGTGCAATCGCTGGAAGCCGCAGGATGGTATGCCCGGATTCTGCAGCACGAGATCGATCACCTGCAGGGCACGCTCTACATCGACCGCATGGAATCCCGCACGTTTACCTCAATCGAAAACTGGAAACGCTTCTGGAAGGACCAGCCGATTGAGGAGAGTACCGGGGTTGATGTTCAGCGCGAAGAACAAACGGGGCGGCAGGATTGTCGGAAGTAGAGGTTCATTGCGGCAGCCGGCTCCTGCATCGGGGGTAGAACCGCAAGGTCCCTCCGCTCGGGCTGAAGCCCTCGGTTGATCTCATAACGAGGTTGGCCCCAAACCGGGTAGTCTGTTTTTTTTTTTGCGAAAGGCAGAGGACCCAGAAGGAGCCAACCATGTGGATTATAGGTTGTGATTTTCATTCTGGGTTTCAGCAGTTAGCGATCTTTGACAGTCAGAGCGGAGAGATCGAGGAGAAGAAGCTGCTGCATCCTGCCGAGGCCATAGAGTTTTATCGTGGCCTGCAGGGAGAAGTGCTGGTGGGGATGGAGTCGGGCCGTCCCTGTCAGTGGTTCCGGCGGTTGTTAGAGGAGTGCGGCCACCAGCTGTGGATCGGCGATGCGGCGCGCATTTGAGCGGCCGAAACCCGGCAGCAGAAGTACATACTGTCGCATAATCGGTTGCATGCCGAGAGGGTGGTCAGCAATGTCTTCCTCGTCCATCGGAAAACACGCGGGTGGCGCGACGAGTGGTCAATCCACAGTTCCCGAGCCTTCTTTCGCCGAGAGAGCACGCACGTTGATGTCCTCCGGCCGGATCGGTAGTCTCTCGACCCTGTCCCGGAAACAGCCCGGTTTTCCGTTCGGATCTTTGATGCCTTACGGTCTCGACGATCAGGGGCGCCCAATTTTCCTGATCAGCACGATGGCCATGCATACGCAGAATCTGCAAACGGATCCGCGCGCCAGCCTGTTTGTGACAGAGCCCGGGGTCAGCGGAGACCCGCTCGGTTCATCCAGAGTCACGTTAATAGGAACGGTTAGCAGAATCCCAGAGCCAGAGCTGCCTGCCGCGCGTACTGCCTACCTGACGCGCTACCCAGACAGCAAGTACTGGGTCGATTTTGACGATTTCTTCTTTTACCGAATGGATTTATTGGACGTTTATTACGTGGGTGGCTTTGGAGTGATGGGGTGGGTGACTGCTTTGGAGTATAACCAAGCCCGGCCCGATCCGTTGGCGGAGCACAAGAGCGATATCATGCAGCACATGAATGCCGACCATAAGGATGCGCTCATCCTGCTCGCCAAAGGGTTTGCTGGCGTGGAGGCACAGGAGGCGGAGATGACCGCGATCGATCGCCTAGGCTTCCACCTCCGCCTGAAAACCGCGGATGGCGTGAAGGGAACACGGGTTGCATTCTCGCGGGAAGTGAGCGATCCGGCAGAGACTAGAGAAGTTTTCATCGAGATGGTACGGCAAGCGCTTCAATCATAAGGTGAGCTGCAATGCAAGGTTGAATGGAGCCTTCCAAACACATGGAAAATTCTGCCAACCAAAACTTGAAGAGACTATTTCCTAAGTTTTGAGCGACGACTTTGCCGCTTGATGCCTTGCTTTGCCAGCACTTGCCCCTCAGCTTTAGTATTCTGGCGCCGGAAAACGGCTTCGGCTCGTTTTTCACTCGAGACCTCCTTGCCTAGCAGCTTCTTTTCGGAGCCAACGATTGCAGCCTCCTTTGCTTTTACACGGGACCTTATCTGTCGATCTTCGCCTGTGTCTGGCATGCTGGTTCTCCTTCAATTGGTGTTTGTTCTCATGATTCTCTTGCCAAATCGCCGCTGCGCGAGCGGCTTCCAGCCTAGGGCTTCCTCTACCTCACCTTTGGACATGCTTGAAGTGTTTTCCGCGTCGGACGCGATACGTATTCAGCCGTCCTGCACCCAGAATATTATTGTTTTCAGAGAATTGTGCGAAAAATCATCCATGTCGACATGGACGCCTTTTACGCTTCGGTCGAGCAGCGAGATGACCCGCAGCTGCGTGGCAAGCCCGTGATCGTTGCGTGGCAAGGCAATCGCTCCGTCGTCTGCGCTGCTTCGCACGAGGCCAGAAGCTTCGGTGTGCATTCAGCCATGCCGGCAATACGAGCCGAGCGCTTGTGTCCTGATGCAATCTTCGTACCTCCGGATTTTGTGCGCTATCGCGCGGTGTCGCGCAGTGTGCGGGACATCTTCAAGCGTCACACAGATCTGATTGAACCACTATCTCTCGATGAAGCCTACCTCGACGTCACCGAGAACAAGACCGGCTTACCGACAGCTACGCTGGTGGCGCGCACCATCCGCGAGCAAATCCGTGAGGAATTGAATCTGATAGCCTCGGCGGGCGTAGCGCCAAACAAGTTCTTAGCCAAGCTCGCCTCTGACTGGCGCAAGCCTGATGGACTCTTCGTCATCCAGCCTGAGGACATAGACGCGTTTCTGCTGCCATTGCCTGTTGGGCGCTTGCCCGGGGTCGGCAGGGTTACGAGAGAGAAGCTGGCGAAGCTTGGAGCACAGACGGTTAGGGACTTACGAGCTCTCGACTCGCCTGTACTCGAACATCACTTCGGCCGCTATGGCCACCGCCTGCACGAACTTGCCTTCGGTATCGACCATAACCCAGTTGTCCCGGATAGGCCGACTCAATCGATATCGGTCGAAGATACTTTTGAGCACGATGTGCTGTTGGCGGAAACTGAGCCAATGATCCGGCGTCTCGCAGAAAAACTTTGGTCCGCTTCGCGGAAGGAACCACGGATGGCACGCACGGTGGTCCTCAAACTCAAAACAAGCGAGTTCAAGATTCTGACTCGCAGCCATACACCAGCCTCCCCACCTTCCTCCTGCGAAGAATTGACTGCCATGGCTTTGGAGTTGCGAAAGCGGGTTGATCTCGGTCTGCAGCAACGATATCGGCTCGTTGGCGTTGGCTTGAGCAACTTTCGGGAACCCGAAGACCCTGCCGCCGCGCAGCCGGTCCTTTTCAAGTAGGGCGACTATCGAACTTAGATGTTCAATGTTCAATGAACTCATAGGAGGGAAGGCGTGCGTCATGAAGCGAAGTGTTTCGTTCTGGCAGTGGGGGTGATGCTTATGGTCGCTAGCGCCGCCGGTCAGCAATTTCAGCTCATGGAAGCTTCCATCAGCGAAATTCATCGCGGCTTGCAGAGCGGCGAGCTGAGTTGCCACAGCTTGGTGCAGCAGTACCCAGACCGCATCAAGGCGTACGACCAGGGTGGGCCCCTGCAAAGCATCCCACCAGGCAATTCTGTCGATGCCATGATCGTATGATTCTTGCGAACTGGCGGTGGCGAGCGAGTGAAGAACAGCGTCCTTCGACTGCTCCAAGTCGGGGAGGCAAAAGATTGTTTTAGCCTTGGAATGTTTCGATGTTTTCCGACTTACCATACTGGCGGCATCCCACGCCGCAGGGAGTATGGTCGTTCAGTTGGGGGCTGATCTCCGCGAAGCCGGTTTCTGGATAGTGTCCCTGTCTATTTACAATCCAGCCGCATCCAGTCGGCTTCCTCTAAACTTACTCCTCGACCCTTTATCAAGCCCTTTAAAGCGCTCCCGCACGATTTCCGCTGTCGCCGCTGTGATCACGCCATTCCATCATCGCAGTAGCCTCGCATTACTTCTCATGTGTGACAGGAAAGCGGTAATGATTCCCGAATACCAAGTTGGATCTCCGCTCATTCATGAAGTTGAGTTCGTTCTTCACTAGCTTTAGGTTCGCCACTTCGGTTCGCGGGTTGAAGATGCCTCCCAGAACAACCCACTCATTGGTGAAGCAGAGCTCGGCAACGCCGTCGAATTCCTCACCCGGACTAGCTTCAAGACGCTGAGCAACGGCGGCGAAGTCGGGAGTGCTCCGGACATGGAGCTGGTTGTAAGCGCGATATTTCAGGTCAGCCTGTAGCGATAGGACCAGTTGCTTATGGGTTGTACCCCAGTAGGACAGCATCTGCTCGCGGGTGAGGTCGGGCCGCCGCCGCAGGAAGAAGGTGGTCCTCGTCTCCACCGCAGCCGGCGCAGGATCGGGAGCGTCGATAAACTTCTCAGCGGTAACGACAGCAGTGCGGCGTACCCATGGAGCCTGATCTTCAATCAGGCGGCGCGCGGTTGCTGCTCCGGCCTCGGACAGAAACGCCTGAGCCAGCGCCTCCGCAGACGCAAAGCCGAACTCGTCGGTCACGTCCCAGCGTTCCTCGTTATCCGGGGGCGAGTTAGGCGGCAGATGATTGCTCGCCAGCAGCGAAGTGATCAGTCGGCTCCTGGAAAATAAGAGCGACAAATACAAAGGGTTCAGCCTTGACGAGGCATGCGTCTGCTCATAGCTGTCGTAACCCATCGCCGATTGGAGCTGGAGCACCAGCGCGTTGCGCACTCGCAGCCAGTGGTCGTGAAATCTGCTGTAGTCAACGCCGGCTTTAGTCCGGTGGCACAAAACGAGCTTGTACATCCGGAGTCACCTCCTGGGACGGTCTTGCCATTTGAGATACTCGATGAGAGCCCACTTGTCGCTGTCGCTAAGTTCGGTGCCGTAGATGGCGCCAGTGTGTCCCTGATTGCCGTTGCCAATAAGCGCCGTATCGAGCACGAACGCCGTTCCGGTATACAGGGTTCCGTCTAAATGGGTGTAGCCGGTTTGGGCTGATCCCTGCAGTACGTCGTGCACAAAACCCATGTTTTTCTGGTCGTATATGTCTCCACCTCTAGTAAATGCTTTTGGACGCTGCTCAGCCGGGGTAAGTAGATCCCACATTGTGGGAACGGAGCCATTATGCAGGTAAGGCCCCCGTGCCCAAATGCCGTCCAGCGGTTGAGTCGCATAGCCATCGGTCTTGCTGAAGTGCGTAAAGGCCCAGAAATAGCCTTTTGTATAGTCCTTCTGCGCCTCCAGAAGGAATTGGGTGTAGGAGTCCAAGCGGTGCCGATCTGTTGCGATTAACTGTATCGGGATGACCTGTCCGACATCACTGCTCCCAAACTCGTGGCAGCGGGCGCACATCCGGCCATAAACAATGCTGCCTTGCTTGGCAAGTTGTTCGTTAATGGCGAAGGGGTACGAGGGCGGTGGAAGCTGATCAAGCCAGTCCTCGATGCGGAACATGCGATCGACATCCATGGTGGGAGGCGTGGAGCCTGCTCCAATCGCAGCGCTAAAGTTTCGCTCCCGTACCGAAGTGTTGTTTCCATCCCAGTGCAACCGCAAACCGTCTCGCGCCGCTTCGTTCCACACCGATGGGAAATCGACCGTGCCGTAGATCTCTTCTGGACTGATCTGCTGCCCATGGGCTGTGTAGTAGTACGCAAACTGGTCGTACTTGAAGGTGTCGAACGTATTTACCCGCCCGGGTCCGAAGGGTGGATATCCGGGGCCAAAAAAGAGTGCGAGCTTCTTCGAGCGCTCAATCAGACCCTGTTTCATTCGCAGGATTGCGATGCGGTAGATCACGCCGTCGAGTGGCCCCCGAATACCTGCTTGTTGCATAGCGGCGAGAATGTTGTCGGCATTGAACCGGTCATCCGCGGCGCAAGCAAAAAGAAACTTGAAATAGGCATATAGGTTGACCGTGATAGCCGGCATCGCCGGGATGATCATTGGCTCGCTCTCAGCCGTTTCACGTACTGAGCCGGTGTGGCACGCGGCGCAGTTGATGGCGGTGAGATCGATGATCTGCCGCCGCACCGAAAAGCCGATCGGCATGGGGTGTCCGGGCTGCTGAATAAACCCGAACGCCGTGTAGTCTTTGCGCGTGCTCCCCTTTGGCAAATACTCGGGGAACATAGCCGGAAGAACCTGCAGGACCTTGAGAGGAAGACCACCGGAGACGTCGGAGCCGATGGAACCGTAAAGGAAGTGTTCTCGGTCGCTTTGATAATCGACCGGACGGTTGGGAGCGAGCCAGTTCAGCACCAGCCACAATCCCAAAGCAACCAGCACGGCGACCACGGCGCCGATCGCAAACCGCCGTGCCTGTGTCCGGCTTTGCTCAAGACTAAGCCGATTGAACCTTTGCATATGTATCTCCGCTGGTCGTCTCCGGTCTGGCGCGAGGGTCTCCCGCGCGTAACGTGAAGTACAAACAGATCGCCTGGATCGGTGAGAGGATGAGGTCGTTGGCTGCGAGCAGCCGGAAGCCGGGCGGGAAGTTCATGGTGAGCAGACCGAGGAGGAACAGAACTCCGGCGGCAAAGCGTCCGGCTATGAGCAGGTACGAGATGAACAGGTAGCGAAAAGGATCCTGGATTGCCGGGATGTACATCACCGAGATGATCACCAGCAGGATGCCGACGTTCTGAAGCCACCAGATCGTGTTGCTGATACCAAAGTCCGCCATGCCTTGCAGGAAGTGTGGAGCAAACAGAGCCGGCAACGCGAAGATCATGTTCACCACAAATCCCAGCCCGACCAAAATGCGAAAGAGCTTGAGTGCTTTGTACATGCGTACTCCTTCTCCGTCACCGCCGCACAGTCAAGGCCTGCAAAACCTCGACCGTGTGAACCGTGAATCGGCTTAGCTAACGCCCGGTTCCCGCTAAACCTTCGCGGCGGCGGCGGCGCCGGTCAGTATCTCGCGGAAATAATCGTTCAGAAGACGATTGTTCGGGTCGAAGGTTTTGCGCGCCTCTTCGAACTTTTGCAGGCGATCTCCGAACGCCTTTTGCGCTATGGCACGAGTAATGCCGGGCGTCTGGTTGAAGAGTGGACAACCATTGTGGTCAGAGCAGAACTGGTTATATGCGGCCAGGAAATCCTCCCATCCAGGATTGCCGGTCGATACTGGATCGATGGTCATGATGTTTCCGTCATAGGAATACGACATCAGAGCGTTCTGGTCCTTAGCGATTCGATAGCCAACATTCAGCATGTTGGAGCGATAGCCTTGCTGATGGTAGTAGTCCTGGCAGAATCTGACGTAGGCAGGCAACACCGTGGGATAGGTCTCCTCGGGAAACGCGAACAAGCTGAACGTGTACCGGCTGTCGTCGGAAACCACCGGGTAACGAATGATCTGGTCCGCGGCGACCGTGTTGTCACTCTTGATCAGATGTTCGAGCTTGAACCGCCATATCGCGCCGAAGCTATCGATAATTGCATAGCGAACGGCGGGAACAGGAACATCCTTCTCGATATCGTAGGCAAATTTCGGCCCCGCCTTGCTCCAGAGGTAGTTCCTAAGTGCCCAAACGTGCCGGTCTGGATTGCCGGTCGCCGCAGGGTTGTCGTGGCGGAACTCAACCGTAATCATGTCGGCAAATGGAAAAATATAATACATCAGTGCATTATTGCTTTCCTTCAACTCCGGCAATTGAGCAAGGAAGTCATCGATCTGGAAGGTTTGATGGTGAACCGCCATCGGCGTCAGTGGCCGGACACGGTACGTAACCTCGTAGATGACGCCGAAGAGGCCATAGCTGGAGCGAACCTTTTGCATCAGGTCAGGCTGCTTGTCGGTCACCTCCAGAAGCTCGCCTGAGGGAAGGACCATCTTCACACCGGTGACGTAGGATCCGACTTGCCCGTATTCGCCCGGGAAGGATGAGTCTTTGGTGCCTGCGCACGCTGCGCTTCCCGCCGATAGCATGCCGATTTCGGTGTTGACATAAAACTGCAACTGGCGCTTCTCTAGTTCCTGTGCGATGTCGATGTAGATGGCGCCAGCCTGGACGGTCACTGAGTTCCCGGTGATTTCCAGGATCTGGTTCATGTTCATCTTGATAATGGTTCCTCCGTCAGCCACATCGCAATTTGCGGTGGAATGGATGGAACCTACCGCCCGAATCGGTGGCGGATAGCGGTCCGGGGCTTTCATGACCGCGATAATATCGTTGACCGAATTGGCCTCAACAACGACTTGGGGATGCCACTCAATGTTGCCAAACCAATTAGTAACTGTAAGCTCTGCCACAGCCTGCCTCCTTGTCCTCTCCTGCAAAAATTGTCGAACTGTTACAGCTAACGCCGGAAGTGAATTAGCCGCACTCGTCACTTACCGACATAAGTAGAGGAGCGCATTCAATTTGTGCACCGCATTGTTCGCTGCGGCCCTCCGGTCCGAAGACTACGCCGTTCCAGCTCCGGCCGCGGCGGAGAGCGCCCTCACTTCTGATTGCTCCATCTCGCGGCCCTGGATCATGTGGAACGCCGCCCGCTCCGCCAGCGCACTGATGGTTGCCGATGGGTTGACTGAAAGCGCCGTAGGAATTACGGAACCATCGGTCACGTAAAGATTGGGATAACTCCAGACCTCGCCATACTCGTTCACTACGCCTTCCTGAGCAGTAGCCGACAGAGCGCAGCCGCCCAGCGGGTGAGCGGTGAGCAACTTGCGAAAGGGCCACTGCCAGAGAATGCTGGAGATATACTCGCCGCCGGAAGCCCTGCTGATTCCCCCCAGGTAATGCTCCATCAGGCGAAACATTTGCATGCTCGGATCAGGGTTCCATTCGAGGCTTAGGTGATTGTGGGAATCCAGAGCTAAGACTCCATTACTGGCATCTGTGCCCATGCCTAAGTACGGCAAGAAGTTGGTCGTGATTCCACCTCGGAAGAGCCTGTCGATTTGTAGGTCCATGATGCTCTTATGGCTCAGGCCCACGGTCGATCGCAGATAGTGCCAGGCAAATAGCAAAGACTGCCGAATGCGCTGCAGAGTGGGCGTGCTGCCGTTGATGTACCACAGCAAAGGATCTGGGAAACCAAGGTCTTCGATGCAGATCTGTTGCCCATCTTCCGCGAAGCTGACTGCGGCGGTGATACTCGGGCCGCTGCCCGGATCAATCGCCTTGTTGCCATAGAGTGTGCCGGCCAATAGAAAGTCGCCATTGCCGGAGAATCCCGTCCCCAGCCCCGAACTAAGTTTGGGAAGACTTTTGTGAACATTGCGGCACTTGAGCAGCAATTCGTTCGAGCCCAGCGTGCCGGCCGCGACAATGACTTTGCCGGCTGCAACTGTAACTTTCTCGCCCTCACCCGAAGCTGAACCCAATCGCACCGCGTGAACCTTGTACCCCGAACCGCTCGGCTCGATATCTTCCACCCGGTGCAGCGGGAAGACCCGGGCGCCATGCTCTTCGGCAATCCGTAAGTAATTCAGATCCAGGGTGCTCTTGGCATTCACCTGGCAGCCCAGGAGACAACTTCCGCAGTAGATGCACGCGGCTTGCGAGTTTCGCGGGACATCCTCGCTTACCACGGCGATGTCCACCTGCTCCGCTTGCCGGCCGTAAGCTTTAACAGCGTCGAGGAAGGCGGTGGTGCGAAGAGGCAGCGCTCTGCCGATGGGAGGACATAGCGGCTTAGCTGCCAACATATCTCTGGCTACTGTGTAGTATGGCGTCAAACGTTTGAGGGTCACAGTTTTGGGCCATCGCGGATCCTCAAAGATGGCCGCGGGCGGCTGCTTGCAGACATTGAAGTAATGCAGCGAACCTCCGCCGACCCCGCAACCTTGGATTACATCCATGCGCGGAAACGAACGGTACTCAAAAAACCCTTCACCGATACGCTCGTTCCAGAGACCCCGATTGGCCAATTCATATTCCGTGCGCGGAAAGTCGGTTTTCTTCCGCCGCGGACCTCTCTCCAGCACGCACACGGATTGCCCTGCCCGGGCGAGACGACAGGCCGCAATCGCCCCGCCGAAGCCCGAGCCGATCACTACTGCATCGTAAGCTTGCTTCATGCGATGCCTCCTCATATCGCAGGAGCGTGGCGGTTAGGTTGCTTCTAGTTGCGGTCGATTCACGCAGTCGCGGCTGCTCGCCTGGGCTGCCTCTTTTTCTTAAGGAAACTCTGATTAAGTCTTGTTTTGAAAGGGATGGCCTTCAGGCCGTCCGTTAAGTACCCGAAAATCATCTGGCTTTAGCCGCTCTGGGACCTTGCTTTCACTTGATCAGAGTTTCCTTAATTCTTACTAAACTACTGTGGGTTCGTGGAGAAATCAAAGATCTTGGTCCAGACTTCTTCGAACATCCTGGTTGTGAATTTCGGGGTTGACTGTAGAGAATCGTAGGATTGATATCTGCGGGCCACTCCGTAGTAGCGTTTCTTCCGCTTGGCTTCCGGAGTTTCTACCAGCTCGTAGTGCCCAACAATGTCCAGGTGGTCGGCCCTTACCAGCACACGGTCGCCGAGCGGCCAGAGCATCGAGGCCGTATTGACGATGCCATCGTTGTCCCATAGCTCGAGACGCTCAGGGGGAGGGTCTTTTCCGAGCACTCGCGTGATCTCGCCCGCCTGTGCCGGCCAGCGGAACGGACCTCCCGCGCACATGCGATAAGTGAGGCGATAGGAGAAATCGGTCTTCGCGCTCAGGTTCGTACCTTGGGTAGTCTCGGGATAAGTTAGCGGATTCACGAGGTCCCAGACCGGGGCCGGTCGCTCGCTCGGAAAGCGGAAGGGCCGGCCACCGAGGGTAACGTACGACACCACATCGATTACTAGGATCTCTTCCACAAAGCGAGCTCTTTCTTACGCTCCTCCTTATTAAAATGTGCCGGACTCTTCCGTTGTGGGATCGTGAGGCTGGGAGGTGAGATCGTTAATCACATGGAAATCCGAAGCCATCTGGCGAAAATACAGTTCGAGCTCAGAGGCCGCTTCCTGTGCATCAGCCGTACGCAAGGGACCCGGCTTGCCATAGTGCTGATTGGCCTCGGTCAGCGCATCCCGCAACGCCAGCAGCATTTCCGCATCGGTCAGGGCGGCGGCGCTTCCGGCTAATCCGGACTCGATGGCGTCGAGCAGGTACATTTGTGAACCTGCCACTGCCGCGCGCAGCTCGGCCACAATCGTGGCGCGCAAAGCCGGGTGTGAGTACACCCAATCGGCGATGTTAGTGCCCCAGTGAGGCACAGAAAGAAAAACTACGGCGCTAAGAGCTTCGCGAATTTTCCGGCTGGGCAGCATCTGTCCGCCATCAACCTGGGTGAACGCATTCTCAGGGTCGCCGAGGTCGCAGATGAGACGACGGATATCGAGTCCGCCGGTGGAGTGGCCCACCAGGACAATCTTGTCGTGGTCCAGAATCTCCCCGCGCGCCATACGCTTGCCGATGTAGGCGCGTAATCGTGAGGCCCGGCTCGATACCGCCGCAGTTGGTAGATTGTCGAAGTAGTGAAGCACTACAGGCGCGGAGCTGTGATTACGCTTTCTCCAGCTCTGAAAGAGGCTGGTGATCCCCGCGTAATATTGGACTTGTCCAAGTGCGTCGAAAGCGCCGAACCCTGGTATCAGTATGATGTGAACCAGGTGGTGGCGGGCGAACCCGTTTTCTTTAGCCATGGTCCACGCCCTAGCGAGCGTTTTGACACCTAAGCGCACGCTGATCTTACGCAGCGCTTAGGGCACTGTCAGTGACCACCATCACCCCTATCCTGTGATATCAAATGCCACTTCACGATAAGAATTCTGGCGAACGAATGCTGCTCGAAACTCTGTTTTGTGAGCTTCTGTGTATCAAATTACGCTTCCGATGGTAACGAGTGACGGGCCATCCGAATCTTACGCGCGACCTGAAAGCATCGAAGCTGCCAAGACGCGTCGGCTCCCCAGAAGTCTGGTTGTGGGACGTTGAACAGCCGTTCCTAGTCGCGGCGACGCGCGGGTCGCCATTGCCAATCGGCACGCGTTTCTGAAAAGTTTACGATTCATGAGGTCATTGCACGTTGATGCATAACTGCAAGCGCTAGAGGAGAGCTCTCAATGAATTAGCGACACGTTGTGCCTGAGCCGTATCAGCCCGCCCGCTTATCTTTTTTCTCTAGCCGCGCTAGCAACAATACTAGTTTCGCCCTCACACCCTTGCGTCGTACGCTGCTAATGTGCGCACGGTCTCTGTCCACATCCAGGTAATCGACGGTCCTTCAAAAACGAATCGTGAAGGAGCTGCAAAAGAGACTATCGTCTAATCTGATGCAGCTTTCAAGACACGTCAGAAGCAACTTAAACGGATAACCATCGATTACCGCACAACGGCTGGTGATACTCGACTCTACTTCGTCGATGGGGAGAATGACAGTGGACGAAATTAAGCCTCGCTACGAATTCCGCGTGTGGGCAGACACGCTTGCTTCAGTGCACAAGAGGCTTGGGCTTATGGCTCAGCCGAAAACGGCGGAAAGCGAGGAGACGTACCTCATTTCCAAGGCTACGGACAAATGCAATGCCAAGATCCGGGCCGCCCTGATGGACATCAAGGTCCTGGTAGCGGAAGATCGGGGATTGGAACAGTGGAAACCTATCTTGAAAGCGGGATTTCCGCTGGAGAGCTCCGTCATAGCCACTCAGGTCTTCCCCAGCCTGGAACTCCCCCCGCCCGCCTTGCCGAAATCCGCGTACGAGTTAGACGAATTCCTCGACCACGTGGCACGCATAGATGGGACGTTAGCCGTCGTGGGCGTCCGCAAGACGCGCTATCAGTTTCGCATCGGGGCGTGTACGGCCGAGTACGCTCAGATCATGATCAACGGTGTGCCGCGCGGCACGGTTGCGGTCGAATCAGTTGATCCAGAGGCCGTACTGCAGCTGGTGCGAGAACTGGGCATCACCGAGGCCAACACCAGTTACGTGCGGGAGATTAAGCGGGTGCTTGGCTGGGCGCCTCAACAGTCAGGCTCTTCATGAGCCGGAGGACATGCAATGGCAAAAGAGATCGAGCGCAAGTTCCTGGTAAAGAACGATTCTTGGCGAGGTCAGGTCAGTGGCAAACGCTGTCGCCAAGGATATCTCAGCACCGTCAAAGAACGTACGGTTCGCGTGCGCGCTGCCGGCGACAAGGCATTCCTTACGATCAAAGGCATTACCGTGGGTGCAAGCCGGTCTGAATATGAGTATGAGATTCCTCTAGCGGACGCCAATGAAATGCTCGACCAGCTATGCGAGCGGCCACTCGTTGAGAAGACCCGCTATCGGATTTCTCACGCTAGCCTGATCTGGGAAGTCGATGAGTTCGAGGGTGAAAACCGCGGCCTGATCACCGCCGAAGTTGAGCTGAAGGATGAACACCAATCGGTTACACTTCCTGGCTGGATCGGCGAGGAAGTGACCGGCGATCCGCGATATTTCAACGCAAATCTGGTCGCGAAGCCATTCACCACGTGGTGAGAGTCGATCTGCATGTAGACTCGAGAGGAATCGCAGCTTGCGTATAGAAATCACCAAAACGGGAATTGTCGTACCAACAAATAACCGGCACTGAGGAGCGACTATGCCAACCGCCACAGCAACTGCACCAAGCCGCACCAAAGACGGCCAACAACTGTCAAAGAAGGAAGCTGTAACCCCCAGTTGGGTTGGTCGTGTCCCCCAACTCAGGCCCGGCCTGTATGCCGACGGCCTACCTATCCATGCGCCAGAGTACATTTGCTGCAAACTCATTTTGCGGCCCAACAAATTTCATTCGCGCGAGAGCTTTTTCGACTTCGGCAAGGTATTTAGGGAGCCTTCCAAAGAGCACGGTGTAAAGTACACGACTGAAGGCTTCATAGAACAACCGGTCAAGATCCGCGAAGTGCTCTTCATCGACACCGATGATTTCCGCCTCTACAACAACGCCTTCATCCTGCGCCGCCGCATTCCCTACAAGGACGGCTTCCCCATTGGCGAGCCCGAGATCGTTTTCAAGTTCAGGCATCCCGAGTTGCAGGTCGCGGCCGAGACCGACGTCCGGCCGAACATCCTGGGCGATCACCGGGTCAAGTTCAAGGTCCAGGCGCTCCCGCTGAAGGAGAAGTTGGGTGGCATCCGCCTGTTGTTCTCCCACAACGTGCAGTTCACCCGCGGAGCGATCGGAATAGGCCACGAAAATATCCGCGACATGGACGCATTGGTCGAGATGCTACCGGTGCTGGGTAAAGTCAGGAAGACCCCAAAAGAAGAGATCCATCTGGTCAGCAACACCATCGTCGAGGAAGTTCTGCAGGACATCGGCCTGCTCGACTTTGGTTCAGGCCTGACCTGCAAGGCCAACGTGGCGATCTGGCGTACTCGCGGCGAGCATCGCCCGCTCATCGGGGAGTTCGCTTATCAGTTCCGATTCAAGGACCGTGCCAAGCTCGACCCGGACGCTTTGCGCCGCACTGAGGCATTCTTTATCGGACTTCAATACGCCGCCGAGGATTACATTGCGCTGAATGCGACGAAGACGGCCACGGTGTACCGGCTGCTAGGCAATCCACCTAAATCGCACGAATGATTGCGTGAACGTCCTAGTCAAATGAGGCCGAGATGCGGTAGTGGGTCAGTTCCTATAAGGATGCGTGCCTTTCGCGCGCCGGCGCGAATCGGCACGTCCAGATCCCTCGCTGCGCAACCGAGGGTTGCTCGGGATGACAATCGAACTGACCCAATACCCGAAATGCCCGCCCAGCGTGACGTATCGCTCGTCGGGATGATGAAGCGTGACAATCCTCATCTGCGAGCTGTCATTGGCAACATCAGCTCTGCACCGTTAGCCGTGCGATGTCAGTATGCGTTCTGTTGCCCGGTCGATCACGCTAAGGACTTCAGCGGCAAACTCTGACGTCCGAGACTTCTGCAGCCGTCGTTTTGCTTTCGGAACACTGAACCACCTTGGGTCTCGGTATCCCTCAAGCGGGGGAGCTAAGCGCTTAACCTTGCACAAATGAGCATCGACCAGGATTACTTGCCTGCGTGAGCCCAGCCGCCTGGGTTTGCAATGCTGGTAGGAAAAAAAGGGAACGGGTTCCACTGAGCCTCTTACCCCAGCTTCTTCGTAGGCTTCCCGGGCGGCGGCATCGGCGTTGGTTGCATCCTGGTCCACTCTACCTTTTGGAAAAGTCCATCGCCCGTTCCGGGTGCGCACCAAAAGGAACTCCGGTTCACCGCCGCGCACTCGATAACACACCGCAGCTACATGAACGTCCTGAAGATCAGATGGTGAGCGAGAAATTGAGCGGCGGAATCGCGAAGCGCCGACGTATAGGGACGGCAGCCAGTCCTTGCGAGATAAGAATTGCACCAGAACTCCCACCGCTTAGTATGCGGCCCTTCGCAGCCTAAGCGGTGTGAATTGTGTGTTAATCGCTGCGCCAGTACCAACTGGATAAACAGGCAGCAAGCACTTCATGGGTGCGGAGCCCTCGCGAGGCTGTGTGAGAAGCGGTGCGGTCCCTACGGGACTCCGATTTATTTTCCACCTTACCAGCGCATAATTTTTTGGCATCAAATTAGATGTATATGCATCTGTGTTGGTAGATGAAAGCAACTTCCATACCCGCTCTTCCATGCTTATGCGCCAGCCTGAGGCGGGTATCCCGGGCGCTCACTCAACTTTATGAAGAGGCGTTGCGTCCGTTAGGGCTGCGCGCGTCGCAGTTCACCATCCTGCAGGCGCTTTCGCTGGCTGGCGAAATGACCCAGGGACAGCTGGGGCAGTTCCTCGCCATGGACAGCACCACCCTGACCCGAACTCTGGCGATCATGAGCCGGCACGGCTGGATCGCACGCCAGCGCGGCCAGGACCGCCGGGAATGGCGGATCGGATTGTCAAGCGCCGGAAGAGCGCAGTTTAGGCGGGCGCTCCCACACTGGGAAAAGCTGCAGGTCCTGGTAAGGAAAAAACTGGGCGGAAACCATTGGGATGAACTCATGCAATTGAGCAACGATCTGGTCAGGCAATTACACAGCAAGGCAAGCGGCTGCGACTAGAAACTGCGGAGGATTCCCGCTAGGTGACGGCGCCATGGTCCAGGCTTTCGCTCGCAACATGTAAAAAGGAGGTCTTATGTTGTTGGATGTAATCGGTGCCTTGTTATTGGGAGCGATCTGTACGGCAGACATCGCCGTGCTGATCGGGTTGGCGGTCATTCGGCCCGCTACGAAAGTCGTCGCGTTCGTAATTGCGGCGGCCTGGATCTCCCTGATCTTTACCATCGGCGCCCTGGGCGGATTCGCGGCCGGAGTGACCGGTCCGTTCCCCGCGCCGGTAATTCCGTTCCTGACTTTGATGATCGGAGGCCTTGTTGCCTGGTTCGCCTGGCCGGCGTTCCGCAGTGCGCTCCTGTCAGTACCGCTTTGGGCGCTTATCGGCATCAACGTCTTCCGAATCCTAGGGGTCTTCTTTTTGATTCTGCACCATCAGGGCCGACTCGCAGCGCCGTTTGCGATTTCGGCAGGCTGGGGTGACATCATTACGGGCCTCGCCGCGATCCCGCTTGCAGCCCTGGCAGGCTGGAGAGGGAAGTTGCCGCGCTGGCTACTAGCCGCCTGGACCGCATTTGGCACGTCTGACCTGATCGTGGCCATCACCCTGGGCGCGCTGTCAGCCCCCGGGACACCGTTTCGTGTCTTTACAGAGGCCCCTGGTACCGTCACGATGGGGACGCTTCCGTGGGTAGCAATTCCGACGTTCCTAGTGCCGCTCTACCTGATGACACATCTGACGATCGCGGTGCGCTTGCGAACTGCGGGCGCGAGTCAGGCGTGCGGCCGTTTTGACAATCGGCCGCCCGAGACTCTGATCCGCCCAGCGGCCTAGACTCGACGTGGCCTACGTCAGCCGCCCAATGTTTCCACGCGCCATCACGACAAAAAAACGCCCCGGCGTGAACCGGGGCGTCTGAGTTGCGGCTACGGAGGAAGAATAATAACGAAATACGGTTATGCGCCAGCTTGCGGACGCTCGCACATTTTGCCGCCGCAGCAGCTCTTGCCTTTTTCCTTCGACATCATGGGGCACTTGCCACCGGCACAGCAGGTTGTCTTGCCGTCCTTGTCTTTTGACATCATGGGGCACTGCTTGCCATCCTTGCTTTGGCAGCAGGCGCCGTCTTTGCAACCGTCGCCCTTGCCGCAGCACGCCATCTTCGCCCCAGCCTGGTCGTGGTTGCAGCAAGCGCAAGCCTTGCCGTTATCGCCCGCCGGAGCAGGCGTGGTCTGGGTTGCAGTTTGCGCCATGAGCCCAAGAGCCATGACGACTGTGCTTAGAAATACCAGAGCTTTCGATTTCATGATTTCCTCAGATTTTCGGTTGGGCGAACGATGACCATTCGCGGTGATTCCAACGTGACCACCTCAAGCTAAGCAGTCACGCAAAAGAATCTTGCCGGGAAGGGGTCTAAATTCTGAGGTCGGCTTTCTGGTCGAGGACGGGTTTTACGAAGGGTGGTGAGTCAGCGGCCAGGAATGCTCGGCCGCGCTGCAACAGGTCCGAATCAATACCTGTGGAGCTACCAGCACTCAAGTCAACGGCGAGAGGCCCAGGCGAGACAATCAGGAAAGCCAAAGGTTGTGCCGGTTGGTTGCTCAAGGTGCAGCACCCTGGACGATCCATAGAATTCAGCGGTTGAGTTGCAGGGTCCGACGGGCAACAGGGTGCAGTCGGGGATTGATGATGCTTGCAGGATGCAGGCATGGCATGCCGGCAACTCGGGGACATCTGAGTCCGGCACTGCGCTGCATGACTGGCTGAAAGCGGCATCGTCAAACCGGTCTGAGCCAAAAGAATAATGGCCAACACCAGCATTCCCGACAAGCCGCTCCGCATTCTTTGCCGTGTACCCATGCAGGGCCAGTATCGCTGGATGACCTACCATGAATCTGTGACACGCATCACCGCAGCGTGGTTTGACTGCCCATAGCCAGAATAGCGATACTGGTGCGCCGATAGCTGAATCACTGCGCGGGGTTCCTGCGGCAGATTGTTGAAGGAGAAAGAAACCAAGGTGAAGAGATCGCTGCTGTTCGTCATTCTAGTGAGTGGTTGTATAGCTACCCAGGCCTGGGCCCAAGGGAGCGGTGCTTCGGCGCCGTCCGCGGGCAAAATCGGCGCGTCGGAGGTATGGCAGCCGCCTGGCGACTTCCTGGCCAAAGCCCACGCGGTCTGCGACAAGGCCATGAATCCAGCCAGCTACGGTGAGTGCTTCATTAACCAGATGTCCGCCGCCGGTGCGCCTGCCGACGCGGTCAGCTTCACTCGCATGTTGTATGGGCAGAACGACAGGCAGGTTGGCATTCTCTCGGCGTTCAAAGCCTTCGGTCCGGTGGATGCCGCGCAGGTTTTCTATCCCCTGCGAGTCAATGACAATTACGGGCTGTTGCTGGTCAATGGCGATCCCAAGATTCTGGATGTCGACGATTTGAAGAAGCTGGATCAGGCGGCGATGCAGCAGGATCCAATGTTTCAGGCGATCAAGAAGCAGTACCCCACTGGCGACATCTGGCCGGGCGACCGCAGCGGCAGCGATCCCTGGCCGCGATTGCAACCCTTGCCGGATGGCGGCCACCAATTCATCGTGACCTATCCGCTGATCGAAGGCTGCCACGCGTGTAAGCGTTTAGGAGCGGCCCGGTTTGGCTGGAATTTTGATGCCAGCGGGAAGTTCCTGGGGACCACGTATATACCGACACCGCCGCCTCCCAAGCTTCTGAAACGGCCGCACGAGACACCAGCCCAGCCGCCGCCACCGGCCGCCGCAGCAAAGTCAGCAATGAGTTTCCATGATGTCCAAAGCTATGCTCCGTGAATCCAGGGAGAGCGGGCAGGGAATTGATTTTCGCGAGGTCTGCTAAACTCCATTTCACGATGCCAGCAGGCCGAGAGGGACGTATGCGCAAGGTAGTAGTGTCGGTTGTAGTAGCGATTTGGGCCACCTTCGCGGTGTCGCAGTCCGCAGCTCCGCAAAGTGCGACAGGCAATATCGGTGCCTCGGCAGTATGGCAGCCGGCGAGTGGCTTTTTGGCCTCCGCCCAGGCCGCATGCGATAAGTCAGCCGGATCGCCGTTGGAGTCGTGCCTCATCAATCAGATGGCCAAGGCTGGAGCATCGGCCGACGCGGTGCGATTCAGCAGCGAACTTTACAAGCTCACCGGCGAAGTCGGAATCATGTCGGGCTTCGATAAAGTGGGGAAGGTGGACGTGGCCTGGGTGAGTTATCCCTTACGCAGCAGCCCCAGTCATGGGCTGCTTCTAGTCAACGGCCAGCCCTCGATCGTAAATGCCGAAGACCTGGCAGCACTCGACCAGAACGGCCTGCAGCAAAGCTTCCAGTTCCAGGACCTCAAGAACCAATATCCCAAGGTCGGAATATTTCCCGGTGATCGTGACGGAAAAACCTGGCCCAACTCACAGACCGGTCCCGACGGCGGATTGCAGTTCGTGATCGGCTATCCCCTGCGCAACGGTTGCCCAAACTGCGCTCATGCGGGGTTCGCATTGTTCACCTGGAACTTCGATCCCAGCGGAAAGTTCACCGGGACGACGTTCATGGGCATGACTCCGGCGCCAATAAACTAATCACGCCATGGTTCAGGGACCTCGCTGAACGTTTTCCAACCCGCTTCCATAGTTGATCCGGCTGCCGTTCCATCTTCGGAATCGCCACCGCACAAACGCCGCGAGCACAACTCCGCTAGAAGTTGTGCTCGCTGGTTATTTAGCTCCACTGCGATTCCCTGGTCTATTGACAGCTCGTACTCACCATCTTTACGTCGCTTACCTTCATGTCTACGTACGAACCGGTGCCGCCTCCGTCTTTCGCTGGCCTCCTTCTTCTCTTCCTGCGCGTGCGGCAGTGTTACCTGCATGCCGGTTACAGTCACGGTGTGGCCGACGTGCGCGCCCAGACCCTTACCCATGAGTTCGTACATCTTGCCATCCTGGCCCATAACGTAATAACCGCCGGCGTCTGTGCCTTGCTTCAGGCAGCCGGTGACCGACATTGTTTGCTTACCGCCGCTCATGCCCATATTGTCCTGTGCACTCAGCAGAACGGGAACTAGAATAAAAAACACCAGGGGAGCCAAACACAAAGCTGTTTTTTTCATCGTTGAATGCTCCTTTTCAACTCCACCACGTTCGGGGAGGTTGGTTGGCCATTTGTAAGTTGCGTGCCTTCTCATGAGGGCTGGGCAGGCCCGCAGCATACTACTAGTCGACGATAGTAGACAGCCAAAAGTTGCCCTGCGGGCAGATCGGTAGCTGGAAATCGATACCCTACGGCGCCCAACACAAACCTGACTTTTTTGGGGTTACGGCGGCCTCCTGCGCCGACTATAATCGAGCAAGGGGTACCGCCTTGAGCAACCGCTCGACCAAGCCGAACAGCTTTGTTGTCGCCGCCAATCCCTGGCGCGGCCTGGGAGTGCGCGCCATCTGGTCGCGAGCAATTTCATCCCGCGCCGACTCCAAACTGGCACCCTGCATGGCCCGTCCTAACCTCTTTTCTGGCGACTAATTTTCCGTTTTCCGGTCGGCCTCCCGCGCTATTTCAGTTCAACCCAACTGCACTCGCGGGCTGACACAAGCTCCGGCACACAACTGGTGCCGCAAGCCTTTCGGAGGAAAACATCATGTCCGCCAATACTCTTACTCCCGTTGCTGGTCCTCACATCAAGACCGCTCTGCCCGGTCCCAATGCCCGCCGCATTCTCGATGGCGATCAGCGCTACATTTCGCCGTCCTACACGCGCTCCTATCCGATGGTGGCCAAGCGCGGACGCGGCGTCATCGTCGAAGATGTCGATGGCAACGAGTTTCTCGATTTCTCCGCCGGCATCGCCGTGACCTCAACCGGCCATTGCCATCCCGAGGTTGTCGCTGCCATTCAGAAGCAGGCGGCCGAACTGATTCACATGTCGGGCACCGACTTCTACTACGAGAGCATGGTCACGCTCGGCGAGCGGCTGTCGAAGGTCGCGCCCATGAAAGGGCCGCACAAGATCTACTACGGCAATTCCGGCGCGGAAGCCATCGAAGCGGCGCTGAAGCTGGCCCGCTATCACACCAAGCGCCAGAACATCATCGCCTTCTACGGCGCGTTCCATGGACGCACCATGGGCGCGCTTTCGCTGACCGCGTCGAAGCCGCAGCAGCGCCGCCGCTTCGCGCCGCTGGTTCCCGGCGTCACTCACGTGCGCTATCCCGACGTGTATCGCGGATGCGTTGGCGGCGGACAGGAAGCGGAAGCCTTCGCGCTGGGCTGCGCCCGCTTCATCGAAGACAAGCTGTTCAAGACCACGCTGCCTCCTGAGGAAGTTGCGGCCATCTTCGTCGAGCCCATTCAGGGCGAGGGCGGCTACGTGGTCGCGCCGACGGTGTTCATGCAGGAGTTGCGGCGCATCTGCGACCGTCACGGCATCCTGCTGGTCGCCGACGAAGTGCAGTCCGGCGCCGGCCGCACCGGCAAATGGTGGGCCATCCAGCACACCGGGGTCGAGCCCGACATTGTTTGCAGTGCGAAGGGTATTGCCAGCGGCATGCCGCTCGGCATCATGATGTCGAAGGCCGAGATCATGGACTGGGTGCCGGGTTCGCACGCCTCCACCTTCGGCGGCAATCCGGTATGCATCGCGGCGGCTTTGGCGACGATGGATATCCTCGAGCGCGAAGCGATCAAGAATGCCGAGGTCGTGGGACGTCACATCATGGAGCGCATTGCGGATTGGCCGCAGCGGCTCGATCTGGTGGGCGACATTCGCGGGCGCGGCCTGATGATCGGCATCGAGATCGTCACCGACAAGCAGACCAAAACGCAGGGCGGCGCCGAGCGCGACCGCATCGTCGAACTCGCCTTCGAGCGCGGCGTGCTGTTGCTGGGTTGCGGCCCGAACAGCATTCGCATCGCCCCGCCACTCATCGTCAGCCATGAGCAGGCCGACATTGCGATGGACGTGCTGGAAGAGTGCATCAACCTCACCGCCGGCAAGCCACACAGCAAGTCAGCGACGACAGGAAAACAGGTCGGCGCGTAAACAACGTTGATCAGCAGCAGGGAAGTGAAGCCTGGGCCGCAAGGTTCAGGCTTTTCTGCGCCGAGTCAGAGTTTATTGGCCTGGGAAAGGACCGCAGGTCCCTCTGCTCCGCTTCGCTCCGGTCGGGATGACAAACATTAGCGAAATCGAAGGTTCGCCCCGCCTATGACCTGTCATCCTGAGCGGAGGCGCACGTTCTTTGTGCGCCGCAGTCGAAGGACCCCTCTAGTCCAACGACCTAAAATTGCGCACCCGGCCACAGAGCGACTACACTGCCTACGCCATGATCCGACGAATCTCTCTCTTGCTTTTGATCATTACCTATGCGGTTCTAGCGACAGCCCAGTACACCGATCGCACCGCCATGAACGATCTCGGCGGCCCCAAGGAGTTCGCCGCGCGTCGCACCGAGCTGGCGGCCAAACTCAAAACCGGCTACGTGCTCCTCTTCGCCAAAACCCAGGAGCCGCCCGCCGCAAGGAGATGACCGAGGTGGAGAAACTGGTGGGTAGCCTACCGGCCCCGGCACCAGTAAAGTAGGTGGTGGGTCCGTTTGATTGTCCTCCCGAGCAAGCCTCTTTTGCGCAGCGAGGGATCTGGGCGTGCCGATTCGCGCTGGTGCGCGTAAGGCACGCATCCTCATTCAAACCGACCCACTACAGTAAAGTAGTTAGCGGCGCCCGCCGATGTTCAGAAGCGGTAACATAGAAAATTCGAGTTCTCAGGAAGGTCCGCCGTGCCCGAGTTACGTAAAGATCCAATCGTTGGACGATGGGTCATCGTTTCCACCGATCGCGCCAAGCGTCCCACCGATTTCACCCGTGAGCCCACCAAGATGAAGGGCGGGTTCTGTCCATTCTGCGCCGGCAACGAAAGCAAGACGCCAGCTGAGGTGTTGGCCTACCGCCCCAATGGTGGATCCAGCGACAGCGAGGGCTGGACGGTGCGCGTGGTGCCCAACAAATTCCCCGCACTGGGGATTGAGGGCAACCTTAACCGCCAGGCCGAAGGCATGTTCGATAAAATGAACGGCATCGGGGCGCACGAGGTCATCGTGGAAACTCCCAACCACAATCTGACCCTGGGCAATCTTTCAGAGAAGCGCATTGAGGATGTGTTCTGGGCCTTTCGCGATCGCATCCTCGATCTGAAAAAGGACCGCCGCTTCAAATACATCCTGATCTTCAAGAATCATGGGCAACTGGCGGGCGCCACGCTGGAACATTCTCACGCCCAGTTGATCGCGTTGCCTATCGTCCCGAAACATGTGGTAGAGGAAATCGAGGGCTCGAAGCAGTACTTCATCTACAAAGAGCGTTGCGTTTTTTGCGACATCATCCGGCAGGAGACCGAGGCCGGCATTCGCGTAGTGGCCGAGAACGACGCTTTCCTCACTCTGGCTCCCTATGCTCCGCGTTTTCCTTTCGAGACCTGGATTCTTCCCAAGCGGCATGAGTCGGCCTTTGAGAACTCATCCTCCCAGGTGTACGAGAGCCTGGCAAAAGCATTGAAGAATCTGGTGATGCGGGCCGACCAGGTGCTCGACAATCCGGCCTACAACCTGGTGATCCACACCGCGCCGGCGCAGGAAGGACCGATGGATCATTATCACTGGCACGTGGAGTTCATGCCCCGGCTCACGAAGATTGCAGGTTTTGAATGGGGTACCGGCTTTTACCAGAATCCCACTCCGCCGGAAGAAGCAGCGAAATACCTGCGCGAAGCCAAGATCGAAGCCTCGCAACCGGTCACGGTCGGCTAAACCGCGCAAGATTGCAGAGGCTCTCGCAGAGGCTGTTCATGTTGAAGCGCAGAATGAAGTCTTTTGCCAAGTAGCCGTCCGATAGCTTTCCCGGTGCCGTAAGGTCTTACTGTGCTTTAGCAGGGAGATCCGCGTGAGATGACCCTTTTCCAAACCATGACTGGCGCTCATCCCACGCGTTTTCGCACCTGATGTATAGGACCTATAATTCAGCTCCTTGGGTGTTAGTTGGCCTTATCTACGGCGAGATCTTCATCACGAAAGCGTCGCCGTTTCCGGCAGTGCCACAGCTTCCGATGCAGCCGCCTGGAATGGACTTTGGAACCCGGGGAAAGTCGGGCGAAATTGTAAAGCCGCTCAAATAGGCATTGTGCAAACTATCCAACGCGATACCGACATTGCCAACGAGGGTGCCACCGTTATCATCGCCGCTGCCGCCAACGTAGCTGGAGTAAACCAGCGCGTCGCCTGCGGTATTGACCTTGAGTACGAATGCATCGTTGTTGGCCCCGCTGCCGCAACTTCCAAGGCAGCCGCCCACGATCTGACTCACCCGGGGGAAATCGGCCGATCGAGTTGTACCGAGTATGTACGCACTGCCAGAGCTATCTACGGCCATGGCAAGTCCCTGGTCGTCATTGCTACTACCTCCAAAGCGGCTGGAATAGACCAGGGCGTCGCCCGCCGTGTTGATCTTGGCAAGGAATGCGCTGCAGGAATTCCGAGCGCAGGCGCCCGGAATCGGATTGATGCTGGGAAAGTCGGTTGAGGAACCCACGCCCGTAAGGTAAGCATTGCCGGAGCCATCCACGGTGATGCCTCGGCCCCAGTCGTTGGCGCTGCCGCCGAGATAGCTGGAATAGATTAGGGCAGTGCCTGCAGCATTGATCTTGGCTACAAAAATGTCGTAATTGGCTCCGCTGCCGCAGCTTCCGTTACAAGCTCCTGATATCTGGTTCACCCTTGGAAAATCAGCCGAGTAGGTGAGGCCTGTCACGTAAGCATTGCCCGCGCTGTCCGCGGCAATGCTGTACCCGATATCGGCAGCATCGCCACCGAGGTAACTTGAATACACCAGGGCAGTGCCTGCCGCATTAATCTTAGTGACGAAAACGTCGCCGGGGAATCCGTTGCCGCAACTCCCATTGCAGGCGCCTGGAATTTGGTTGACTCGCGGAAAGTCGGTCGAATTGGTCTGCCCTGTCAGATAGGCACTACCCGAGCCGTCCACGGTGATGTTGTTGAAGAAAAACGGAGTTGTAGGAATTGCTGTCGTCACCGCTGCCGCCGACTAAGCTGGAATAAACCAGCGCGTTGCCGGCAGCATTGATTTTGGTCACGAACGAATCCAGATTGTGCCCGTTGCCGCAACTTCCATTGCACGCCCCCGAGATCTGGTGCACTCGAGGAAAGTCGACCGAACTGGTGCCTCCGGTTAGATATGCATTACCCGATCCATCCACGGCGATACCGCTGCCCTGATCGTCGCCGCTGCCGCCCACGTAGCTGGAGTAAACCAGTATCTTGCCGGATGAACTGATCTTGGTAACGTAGGCGTTGAAGGTGGCCGTAGTGCCGCAACTTCCGTTGCATGCGCCGGAAATCTGATTCACCCGGGGAAAGTCGCCCGAAGTGGTGAAGCCCGTCACATAAACATTCCCCGAACCGTCGACCGCAAGGCCGCCGGCCTGATCGATGCCGCTGCCCCCCAGATAGCTGGAATACCACATCACGGGGTCGATGACTAAAGGCCGTGTCTGGTCGTACACCGACAATCGAATTCCCACCCGGTGTTTCGCTTCCAAAACGTAGTGGGCTTCGATGAACTTTCGACCTCCTAGTTTCGACCCTGCACTGCCGGCCGGCAGGTCTTGATAAGCGACCGGCTTGTGAAATCGGATCTCCTCGCCGCTGAGGCCGACCACCAGGTCACCGTTGCGCTGGTCGACTTTGAGCGGCATCTCTTTGCTTCGCGCTCTGCCGATGGACACGAGCTGTGGGTCGACATTCCATCTGATCGCTCTGGGATTGGAGCCTGGCGCCACCAGAAAGTCATATTCCAGCTCCCCTTGGTTGCCGTAGAAAACCACGTCGATGCCGGGATAGATGTCCCGGTACTGCACGCGGGTGTAGTTGGGTACGTCGGTTCTCCACTTCTCGGGGTCGTTGCCGATGAAGTAATTGCTCTTGCCCGATAGCTCACCGATTCCGTTGACCGCAGCTGCGCGATCTGCACCCAGCAACTTCATCTGCATCACCGCTCTGGGCCGAGCACCGCTCCCCTGCTTACTGGGCTGCGCGGAATCCAACGCCAGAACGGTTTCCGCACCCGTCAGAAACAGCGTGTAACCGCTGCCCCGTGCCAGAAACTTCACTCGCGGATCGGCTTGGCCCCGGTTCGCCTCGAAGGAAAGCGGCAGGCGGCCATAGGCCTCCGCCACTTGGGCTTTCGCTTGCTGGTCAAGTTCGGTTCGCGGTTGCGCTATACGCGTGGCTTCAGGTCTCGTCGTGACCTGCGCGGCAGCATGCTTGGTTGAACTAGCGATGGTCAGAATCAACAGACTGACAGTTCCTGCCATCCACAGAAGGTTCTTTGGTTTCATGTCTGCGCCCCGTTTCGTTTTGGTCAGTGGCACGGCTAACAGCAAAGAACCGCGCCGTTCAGCCCGGGCCCGTCCGGCGTTTAAGAAAGCCGGGGTCTGAGAAGAGCGTTCTGGCAAGATTGAGTGGGTTGTCTCGGGAGTGGGATTGCCCGAGTGCACTATGAATTACAATGGCCCGCCAATTGTGCGCTCCAACCCGTGGGGAAGCAAGGCGTTTGTTTTCCCCTTACGGCGCGCCTTCGCGATACCAACGATTCGCTCGACTCGCGGCCAGCCTAAAGCCCCTGGTCAGCCAAGGACTAGGTCAAAACGCCCGGGGAACCAGCCGCCCTATCTTTGCGTATACACTCTTGCCCTAAGAGGAAACCTTGTGAATAGCGAAGCCCCCGAACTGTCTCCTTATCGCGACCCTGTGCTGGAAACCATCGAACCCACTCCGCCGGCGCCGCCGACGATGTTGCACAAGGTTTTTATCGGCAAAGACGGTCTGCGAGCCGGCTGGAGCCTGCTGATCTTCATCGCGATCATGGCAGCGCTGCTCTTCTGTGCGAATCGCATCGCGCACAAGATCTATGCGCCTCCGCCCAAGACCGCGAACGGGAACTCGGAGCTTCCGGCCACTCGCGGGCTGATCGGCGAGGCCATCCCCTTCCTTTTAACTCTGCTGGCAACCTGGATTATGGCGAAGATCGAGCGCCGTCCCAACCCCGTCTACGGCCTCGGCGGCGATCGCAAACTCGCGCGCTTTTTCGCCGGCCTGGCCTGGGGAATCTCGTGTCTCTCCTTGCTGGTGTTTGTCCTCTGGAAGACCGGTCTTCTCATCATCGACAGTCGCCTGCTCTCGGGCAGCGCTATTCTGGGTTACGGAGCAATCTGGCTGGTGGGATTTCTCCTGGTGGCGCTGACCGAGGAATACCTTACTCGCGGCTATCTGCAATACACGCTCACGCGCGGCCTCGCCGGTCTCTACGCATGGGTCTTCAAGACTCGCCACAGTGCCGTCTTGGGCTTCTGGACCTCAGCTCTGACCTTCTCCATTCTCTTCGGTCTCGGCCATAGCAATAACCCTGGGGAGTCGCCCATCGGACTGCTTTCCGCCGGCTTGGCCGGGCTGGTCTTCTGCCTCAGCCTGTGGCGCACCGGCTCGCTGTGGTGGGCCATCGGCTTTCATTGTTCATGGGACTGGGCGCAATCGTTCCTCTACGGGGTAGCTGACAGCGGACTCATGGTGCAGCACCATCTGCTCGCCACGCATCCGGTCGGCAAGCCCATTCTCAGCGGCGGAGCGACCGGCCCCGAAGGCAGCATCTTCATCGTCGCCATCCTGGCTCTCATCAGCGTCATCATTTTCTTTACCTTGCCCCGGGCGCGCCAAGCCCAGGCGACATTGCAGGCTCAAGCTTGAAGTAGCCGCAGAGAATTGCTTTCCCGCATGAAATTGGCATCGAGGGACAACGCCGGTGCCGGGGTAGCGCGATTCGAATCCTCTTCCATTTTCTGACTGTCAAAAACCACGACTGCCATTAGAATTACGTGATCGGTTCATGAGGTTGTGAGCCGAAGCGGGGCGACCAGCCAATCCACGCCGCATCCCGCAGGGGCTCGTACGCTGCGCGCACGAAGAATCTGGCGAAAATTTACCGTACCAACAGAAAGAGAGCTTTCAGATATGGTGAAGATCAGTGTCTGTATTGCCTTGGTCTGCTGCTGCTGTGTGGCCCTGTGTGCCGAAGAAGTGACCTTGAAAAACGGCGATCGCCTCACTGGAACCATCGTGAGCATGGACGACAAGAAGCTCACCGTCAAAACCGACTATGCGGGCGATATCACCATTGATCGGTCGGCGGTAGCGCAGTTTTCCTCTCCGCAGCCTCTGGTCGTGACCCGCACCAACAACCAGGTGGTCAGCGGTTCGGTAACACAACAGGATGCCTCGATCATCGTCAACAGCACAGCCGGTGCCCAGACGATTCCTCTATCGGATGTCGCTGTGATTCGTTCACCAGCCGATCAGGCTGCCTATGAAAAGTCGCTGCATCCCGGATTTCTGGAAGGCTGGGCGGGCGGCGGCAATTTCGGGCTAGGTTTGGCGCGCGGCAACTCCGACACCACCAACGTTGCCTTGGGATTCAACGCTGATCGCAAGACTACGACCGACGAATGGAACATTATCGCTGCTTCGCTGTATTCCACCAGCACCGCGAACAATGTAACCACCCCTAGTGCCAATAATTTCTTTGGAGCCATTCGCTACAGCCGCAACATCACCAAACGCTTGTTTGGATTCGGCTTGTTTGCTGGCGGCTATGATCACTTGCAGCTGTTGGACGAGCGCCTCAGTCCCAGTGGTGGTTTAGGATTCCACGTGATCGCTTCCAAAGTCACGACCTTGGATATCCTCGGCGGTATCGGTTACACCTACGAAAACTACTCCACCGGACTGGTCAACAACTTCATCAATGCGACTGTGGGCGAGGAGTTCGCGCACAACTTTACCCCGAATACGGCCGTTACCGAAACCCTGTACTTCTTCCCCTACCTGAATGACGCAGGAAATTATCGCGGCGCGTTTAACTTTGGCGTGGCCAGCAAGTTTTACCGGGCATTTACCTGGAACCTGAACTTCGGCGATATCTACAACAGCGTGCCGGTAGCGGGAAAGAAAGATAACGACTTGCAGCTCACGACCGGCCTGGGCATCACTTTCGGCGCCAAACCGAAATAGAGCAACTTGGGGTCCGCCCACGGCCGTTAGATAGCTGAGTGGAGCGGCGCTTTAGCGCGCCCAACGGGTCGCTGGAAAACTTCCCCGGCCCGGGAAGAACGGTAGAGCGAACCTTCAGGTTCACGCCTAAATTCTTTGGATATCCCTAGCCGGTTTCAGCCGGCGACAGACTGCTCATTTCAAACTTTTTCACCAGCCCGAGGTGCGCTTTAGCTCCGCGTTAGAGGGCGACAGCATATCAGGAGTGAAGTGGTCATTAAGAATGACCGCCTCACCTCCCATTTCTTTTCACTTCTCTGTGAAAGCCAGCCTGAAGGCTGGCTCTACCGAAGGCTGGAATTGTAAGTTCTGAGACAGCTATTCCTTGCGATCCTGCCACTCCTCGTGCCAGGCCATCTGAATCGCTTCCAGCTTGCCCTCGCTCGACGCTTTGGGGTCGTCGACAAAAATCGGTAACTCGGTCACATAGCGGTGCAGATCGGTGAAGCGAACCTCCAGGGGATCCTGCTCGGGAAACTTGTCGGTCAGCGCGATCGCGATGTCTTCCGCGTCATCCCATCTCAACTCAGCAGCCATAGATTCCTCGCATAGGTAAGAGGTCAGCCATCAATCGTGATGGGTTGCCGCTTCCGAAACATAGTTACGATTCCACGAGGGAATCTCCACCACCACTTCGCCCGGCTTCTCAATCACAGTCTGGCATCCCAGCCGCGAGTTGAGCTGCAAATCCGCCGCCATGTCGAGCCGGTCGGCTTCGTCGTCGTCCATTTCGTTAAGCAGCTCTTTGCCTTTCTTGACGACCACGTGACACGTCGTACAGGCGCAGTTCCCACCGCAGGCGTGCTCCAGATGCAGCCCACAATTCATCGCGATATCCAGGATCGACTCCGGTTTGCCGTGGTCCTGATAGGGAAGCTTGCCATGTTCGAACTCGAACGTTTTGTTCTCGGGAAGGAACGTAACCCGAACCGTGTTTGGTCCCAGAGCTTCTTCGGTTGCCGTCCCGCCGCCTTGTGCTTTCTCTTCTGCCATAACCCTCATCCCCGTCATTCAGCGAAACTCTGATTCAGCCCTTCGTCTAAACAGCGACCGTCGGATGTCAAGAAACACCTTCAGGTGTAGAGTGCGACCTTCGGTGAAGGGGACGGCCTTCAGGCCGTCCGTAAATACCGCAAATTCATCTCGGCTTTAGCCGCTGAGGGACTTCGCTGTTATCCGATTCAGAGCGCGTTGCCTTTTTTCGCAAACTAGTCCTCGACGGGCACCCACCTACCGCTTGATCTCCGCCGACGCGATCGGATGCGGCGCCTCAGGCCCCTCACCGACGTCGGCGGTATCCATGTTCTGACCCTTCAGCGCCGCGCCTACGGCCGAGTCCATCATCAGCTCGGCCAGGTGCATGGTCCCCTGATTCAGCGCATCGATCGCGGTACGAATCGCCTGATAATCTTCTTCCTGCATCACCGCGCGCAAAGCCGTGTCCAGCTTGCCGATATTGCTGCGTTCCTGCGACGACAACTGCTCCCATGCGACATTCTTGCGTCCTTTCTCCAGCGCAGTCAGCATGGTCTCGGCTTCGTTGCGCGCTTCGATCACCTGTCGCTGCTGGAAATCTTCCTCAGCTTTGTCGAACGACTCGAGAATCATGTTCTCGACCTGCTCGTCGGTCAGGCCGTAGCTGGGTTGCACTTCGATCTCAGCTTCCTTGCCGCTGCGCAGCTCGCGCGCCGATACATGCAGAATGCCGTTAGCGTCGATCAGGAACTTCACTTCGATGCGTGGCAGCCCCGCCGGCATCGGTGGAATGCCGCGCAGATCGAAACGCGCCAGAGAGCGGCAATCCTTGGCCAGCTCGCGCTCGCCCTGCAACACGTGGATTGCAACGTTGGTCTGGCCTTCCACGCCGGTGGTGAAGTGCTCGGTCGCCGAGGCCGGAATGGTCGAATTGCGATGAATGATCTTCGCCACCACGCCGCCCAGCGCCTCGATGCCGAGCGACAGCGGCGTGACGTCGAGCAACAGCATTTCTTTCGTGGCTTCCGACCCGCCCGCCAGGATGTTGGCCTGGACCGCGGCGCCTAGCGCTACCACTTCATCGGGATTCAGGTCGCTATGCGGTGTGCGCTCGAAGAGCTCTTCCACTAGCTGGCGAACCCGCGGAATCCGCGTCGAACCGCCCACCAGTACGGCTTCATCGATCTGCTTTGCGGTCAGGCCGGCATCCTTCATGGCCTGCCGCACCGGGCCAACCGTGCGGTCGATGACCGGCTGAATCAGCTGCTCGAATTGCGCTCGCGTAATCTCGCGCTGATAGCGCTTGCCGCCCGGTAGCTCGACATCCAATACCGTCTTCTCGTTCGACGAGAGCGCGATCTTCGCTTCGATCACTGCCTTGCGAATCGCCTGCACGATCTCGGCATTGCGCCGGACATCCACACCGAGATCGCCTTCAATATCGTTGAGCGCGATGGTGATCAGCAGATTGTCAATGTCGTCGCCGCCGAGATGGGTATCGCCGTTGGTAGCGACAACTTCGAAGATGCCTTCGTGCAGCTTGAGAATCGAAATGTCGAACGTCCCGCCGCCCAGGTCGTAAACCGCAACCGTAGCTGTCTCTTTCTTGTCGAGCCCGTAGGCCAGCGCCGCCGCCGTCGGTTCATTGACCAGACGCAGAACTTCCAGTCCCGCGATACGTCCCGCATCTTTGGTCGCCTGCCGCTGCGCATCGTTAAAGTATGCAGGCACCGTAATGACGGCTTTGGTAACCGGCGCAGCGAAATAGCGTTCAGCATTGCGCTTCAGTTGACGCAGGATGAACGCAGAAATTTCCGGCGGCGTAAATGTCTTATCACCCAGCTTGATCCGCAGCACTTCGCCCGGTGCCAGGTCTTCGGCCAGACGGAAAGGGAAGAGCTTCAACTCGTCCTGAATGTCTTCCACGCCGCGTCCCATCAGGCGTTTCACGCTGTAGACGGCATGATCGGCGGTCTCGATCAAATACTTGCGTGCCGCCGAGCCGACGACGATCTGCCCCTTCTCGTCGAGAGCGACCACCGATGGCACCAGGTTCAGACCGTCCTCGCCGGGAATGACCACGGGGCGGTCGCCTTCCATATAAGCGACCAACGAGTTCGTGGTCCCCAGATCGATTCCGACTATGCGTTCATTGCTCATCCGCTTTTCGCTATTCGCCTTTCGCTCTTCGCCAATCCGAGTTGCCCGGACCCTTCAGTGCAAACTGACAACTGACAACCGGCAACTGGCTACTGACTTTCCAGCACGTCATCAATATCCCGCAGCAGATTCCGCAGATAATTCCGCCGGTTCAACACATCCAACATCTTGTCGCGCACCCCCAGGCGATCGTCTTCCAGAACCGTGCCGCCCTGCTCGGTTCGCTCCACCAGCGCGTCCCATTCATTCCATGCCGTGCGGAGCTCGGCCATCATGCCGTCGTATTTCGTCTGCAACTGTTTCTTCGTATCCTGCAGCTCGCGCTCTAGGTTGCGGTCAGGCTCGCCCATCTTCTTATTCATGCGAGCTTCTTCCAGCTGCATGTTCAGCTCAAAAACCTGCTCCAGCAGATCGGGAGGAACGACTTGCTTCTTTACCTTGCCGGTTCGTCGTGCCTCTTCGGTCGCCGCTTTCGATTGCTCTTCCAGGTGCACACCCTGCAGCCGCAGAAGATATTCGGTCCGCGTAATCGGGTCTTTCAAGGTGCGATAAGCGTCGTTAAGCTGCGAGCTTTTCTCCAGGCTCCACCGTTGCTCATCCCGGCTGCTGACTGCGTTGATGTCGGGATGCAGATGTCGGCTCAGGCCATAGAACTCACGCTCCAGTTTGGCCGGCTCCAGGTTGAGCTTGTAAGGCAGGCCGAAGAAGCTGAAGTAATCCACTGGCGCTGGAGGCTGAACCTTGCCGCACTGCTGGCAGAAGTGGGCCGCACGCATGGCTCCGCACGACCAGCAATTCGCCGTGGCCGGCTTGCTTTGGGTCAGCACCAGAATGCCGCTGTCGGGGTGATCGTGTTTTTTTTGCTCGGTTTGAGCCATAGCTCCCTAACTTTCTCGAACTGCGCTAACCGGAGGCGAAGCAATAGCGCCAGAGTGTCGCCGGGCGGGACACCCTGTTGCTACCGGCCTCTCTGCCGTCTTAGGAGAACGAACTGCCGCAGCCGCAAGACTTCTTCGCGTTCGGATTCTGAAACACGAAGCCCTGGTGCATCAGGCTCTCTTCGTAGTCGAGAACCATGCCGTGCAGGTAGATGAACGACTTCGGATCGACAAAGACGCGAACATCGTCATATTGAAAAATACGATCGCGTTCGCGCGGCTGCGTGTCGAAACGGATGTTGTAACTCAATCCCGAACAGCCACCACCTTGCACACCCAGACGCAAGCCGCCTTCGGTGGGCGAGATATTTTCTTTCGCCATCGCCGAACGAATGCGGGCCAGCGCCTTCTCCGTCACCTGGATGCCCTTGGCAGCTGGTGCCGGCGTCTGCGTCGGACTCTCGATGTTGACCGTGCTCATGATTGTCTCCCGGCGCCGAATCACGCCGGTCCTCAATTACAGTCTACGCTCGCTGTTCCACCTGAGCACTCTGCGACTGCGGCTGGGTCTGCGCCTGGCCGTTCTTCTTTTTCCAGTCGCCGATCGCGGCGCGAATGGCGTCTTCCGCCAATACCGAGCAATGAATCTTCACCGGAGGCAGCGACAGCTCCTTCACGATGTCGGTGTTCTTGATGCCCAGCGCTTCGTCCACGGTTTTGCCCTTCACCCATTCGGTGGCCAGGGAAGACGAGGCAATCGCCGAGCCGCAGCCAAAGGTCTTGAACTTGGCGTCCTCGATGATGTTAGTCGTGGGGTTCACCTTGATCTGCAGCTTCATCACGTCGCCGCATTCCGGCGCGCCCACCAGACCGGTCCCCACTTCCGAGCTGTTCTTGTCGAGCGAGCCCACGTTGCGGGGATTGGTGTAATGATCAAGAACCTTGTCACTGTAAGCCATGCTATTCTCTCCTAAGTTGCGAAACTCTGTCTTGAAGGGGCACGGCTTCAGCCGTGCCGGAATCTGTTTCTTTCATGACGGCATTAGCCGCTGAGGGATTTCGGGTTTCCATCCAAATGCGAATTCCCGCAGGGGCTGAAGCCCAATTCTCAACACTTTCTGCAGCACGGCTGAAGCCGTGCCCTTGCAAACGAATTCAATCCTGATCAAGCACCGCCAACCCGAACCGCTTTAGTGCGTCGGCTCAGCCGCCCACTGCACCTTGGTCAGGTCAATGCCTTCCTTGGCCATCTCGTACAGCGGCGACAGCTCCCGCAGCCGCCTCACTGTATCCACCACGCGCTCGGCCACGTAATCCACCTCCGCCTCGGTATTGAAGCGTCCCAGGCCAAAGCGAATCGAGCTGTGCGCCAGATCGTCGCCCGCGCCCAGGGCCTTCAATACATAAGATGGCTCCAACGTCGCGGAGGTGCATGCCGAACCGCTGGAAACTGCAATATCGTTGATGCCCATCAGCAGCGATTCGCCTTCCACGTAAGCGAAGCTGATGTTCAGATTGCCCGGCAGCCGATGCTCCATCGATCCGTTGATGTAGACCTCATCAAGCTGGCCCATGATCTTGTCCTTCAGTCGATCGCGCAGGCCCGCTAGATACTTCATTTCCTCGGCCATATCGCTACTGGCAATTGCGCACGCTTTGCCCAGTCCGACAATTCCCGGCACGTTGAGCGTTCCCGAACGCATACCGCGCTCGTGGCCGCCGCCGTCGATCTGCGCCACCAGTTGCACCCGCGGATTCTTGCGCCGAACGTACAACGCGCCCACACCCTTCGGTCCATACAGCTTGTGCGCCGAAATCGACGCCAGGTCCACGTTGTCCTGAATCACGTTGAACGGCGCTTTGCCGATGATCTGTACTGCGTCGGTATGGAAGAGCACGCCGCGCTCGTGACACAGCGCGCCAATTTCGCGAATCGGCTGCAACGCGCCAATCTCGTTGTTCGCGGCCATGATGGTGACCAGGATGGTCTTGTCATCCATGGCGCGCTTCAAGTCGTCGAGATCGATGCGGCCGTCCTTCTGCACCGGCAGATAGGTAACGCGGAATCCGTATTTCTCCAGGCGCTTGCAGGTGTCGAGCACCGCCTTGTGCTCGATGGCCTGGGTAATGATGTGATTGCCCTTCTCCTTGTACATCTCGGCGACGCCTTTGATGGCAAGGTTGTCGCTCTCGGTGGCGCCGGAGGTGAAGATGATTTCCTTGGCGGTCGCGCCGATCAACTTGGCAATGCGGTCGCGCGCCTGCTCTACCGCCTGCTCGGCAATCCAGCCGAACTCGTGGTTGCGGCTGGCCGCATTGCCGAAGTTCTCGGTGAAGTAGGGCAGCATCTCCTCCACCACCCGCGGATCGGTCCGCGTAGTGGCGTGGTTGTCCATGTAAATGGGCAACTTCACGCCCTGGTTTCCGTTGCCTGCAAGAACATCTGTGCTTTTCGCGCTCATCGTTGCGCCGTCTCCTATGATTGCTGGGCCTTTTGCGAAGTCCAGCCCAGAGTGACTAACTCTGGCGCCGCTTCGTGTTCGGGCTCGGTCATTTCCCAAATCGTCAATCGGTTCAAAACTTCTTCGATGCTCCGGCTGACCCGGCGCAGCGGTTCCCGGACGGTACACCGATCGCTCTGGTCGCAATCGCCGTCGGACGAGCTGCACGATGTGATGAACAACGGTCCATCAATCGCCCGGATCACCTCGAATGCACTGATCTGCCGCGGATCGCGCGCCAGAATGTAGCCGCCGTTCGTCCCATACTGCGAGACCAGCAATCCTGCCTTGGTCAGCTTCTGCAGGATCTTGGCCAACGCTTCTTGCGGCATGGTGTACATCTCGGCTAGGTCCTTGGCGCTGCAGGCTCCCAAGTCGGCGTGTTCAGCCAGATGCCGCATGGCAATCAGCCCGTAATCCGCCTTCTTGGTCAGCTTTAACATCGGCGCCAGATCCTAAGATGAATATGCGACCTTTTCAGTCGCAATTTGATTCTACGCCGGACGAGGCGACGGACGCAACCCTTTCAGCCAAGAGTCAACTTTTGCATTTAGCGGTAACTATCAGGCAGGGAACGGCTTAGGAATTGGCGATGATTTTCGTCGGATATCGCGCCAAGAAGCTCAAGCCGCCGGGTCTCACATCGCGGATTAGATATTACCCGGTTGTCATCCCAACCAAGGGCTCACAGTTTGCTAGACAGTCGATCGGCCTGATTTCGAAGCGGCGCAGCTTCAGCTGCGCCGTTTAAGTCCTTTGACTTTGTCATCCCGAGGCGGCTTCAGCCGCCGAGGGATCTGCGGTTCTCCGGATAAGCGCGGGAGTTAAAAGAGGCCGACTCCGACCCGCTAAGCCTGCGACGCCGTCGTAATGGTCTCCAATCCATGCCCGTGCGGTCCTCGCTCGCGCTGGCGAAGCAGGAAAGCCAACACGAATCCGATCAGGCCCAGGGCAGTCAAAATCTTCAGCATCGGTAAATAGCCCGCGGGATTGGTGGCGCTGGCTCCGGCCACATCGTTGGCCTTGCCCAGCACCCAGTTCATCCCCGCCAGCCCCATGTTCTGGACCATAGTCATCAATCCCAGCGCCGTACCCAAAGCGCGCTGTTCGACGAGATACGCTACTGACGGCCAGATAATCGCCGGCACCAGAGTGAAGGCAAATCCCAACATGGCCATCGGAAGATAGAGCGTGATGTGGGTGTAGGCCATCATGAGAAACACCGGGATCAGCAGAAACGTGCCCAGCAGCATGATGGTGGCGCGACGTCCCACTTTGTCGGAGTACAGTCCGATGATGGGCGTGCCAATCATGGTGAAGACCGTGAGCACGCTCAGCAGAAATCCGCCCAGCTGTAGCGAGGTGCCTTTAGCATCGACGAAGTACTTCACCGCGAACGTCTCGAAGGGAAAGATTGCCGAATAGAAGACCACGCACAGGCCGACCAGATACCAGTACGAGATTCCGAACTGCTTTACATCCGACATCACAATCTTGTCGGACTCGCCCGCTGCACCCAATGAAGAGGTCCGTTCGGCGCGGATCTCCAGGATCCAGTACCCGACGGACCCGATCACGCACAGGCTAACGAAGCCTACGCCAATGACCCAGGGGGTTTGCCATGAGTTGTAAGCGCCCTTGGCCCAGGTAGGCGAATTCTGCGCCATCCAGGTTCCCCCACGCGCGATCATCAGGTTGATGCCGAGCGCGAAGCTGAGCTCTTTGCCCTTGAACCACTTGGCCACTGCTGTGGTCACGGCGACCACCAGCGACTCGGCGCCCATGCCGAAGACGAAGCGTCCCGCCGCCATCAGGGGAAACGTAACGCCAACGGCAGTGATAGCCGAGCCGATCAGGCAGATTACGCTGAAGATCAGCAGCGCCTTGCGGGTACCGATGCGGTCGATGAGGATGCCGCCGATCAGCACGGTAGCGATGGGCGCAATGGAGTAGAAGGAATTCAGCAGCCCGATGTTCTGGTCGGTGAAGTGGAGTTGTTCCTGCAGCAGCTTGGCCAGCGGCTCCAGCGCGTCGTAGAAATAATAGTTGCCGAACATCACCAGGCTGACGGACATCAGCACCAGCCAGCGGTAAAACTTCGTGGGTTCGGGACGGGAGTCGAGCATCGGTTGAGCTGCAGACATTCAGGAGGCCTCGATGGACGTGAGCAGCAAAGATAACAGAAGAGGCATCTAGCAACTAGAACTTGTCACGTATCGCGGCCGGAGAGGTTTGTATCAGGGCACGCCTTCAGACGTGCCTCAAATGGGCCTACTAGGCGTAGGGCTTTTAGCCCGGAGGCCCTTCGTTGCAGGGGCTGAAGCCCAGATTTGAACGCGTCCTTCGGCACGACTAAAGGTCTTGCCCTGATACACCCCGGAGCGATTTACGAGCTAGCAGATAGCCATGGGAGTCAGTTGCAACATCCACTTCACAGTTTCTCGCCGGGGGAACCGCAGATCCCTCCGCTCCGCTTCGCTCCGGTCGGGATGAAAAAAGGAAAGGATTCGCTCGTGTTGGGTGACAGCCTCGTGTGGCTAGATAACTGGCAACCGACAACTGCCTACTGACAACTGCCTCTCCTCACGATCCCACATACCGCGCATACAAACTCCGTGCAATCGCTGTGTCCGTCGTGCCCTTGATGATCGCCCGGCCATCGGGGAAGAGCGTCAACTCGTAGGGATCGTGCCAGAAGCGCAGGATGAACTCGTTGTGGCGCACCGTTCCATGCGGGGTCAGTCGGCGGGTGATTTCGGAGAAGTCGATGGGCCGTTGCCGCTCGTGAATCTGCACCGAGTTGCGTCCGCAAAGCGTAATGTGCGGGCGCCCTTCGCCGGCGAGGTGCACGAAATCGCGCTGCTGGCAAGCCGCGGCATCCGTCCCGCGGCTTGTCGGTCTTGATCGAGGCATAGTCGTTGGTCCACACGTCATACGACAACAGCGTCCGCCGGAATCTTGTCTCGCGCTCCGACCGCCAGCTTCATCGCTTCGGTCGCGGCGATCGAAGCCACGAAGTTCACTGCCGAGTTCAAGATGCCGGAAGTGTCGCAGGTCTCAACCATGCCTCGCGGAGACTCGGGGAAGATGCAGGCGAGGCAGGCAGTCTCGCCGGGAAGAATGGTCATGGTCACCGCATAGCTGGCGACGCCGGCTGCATAGATCCAGGGCGCGCCGCGGCTGACCGCGAAATCGTTGATCAGGTAGCGGGTCTCGAAGTTGTCGGTGCCGTCGAGAACGATCTCGACATCGCCCAGCAACTCTTCGACATTCGCAGGAGTGAGATCGGCGGCATGCGGCTCGACCGTGATCTCGGAGTTGAAACTCTTGATCTTGCGCGCGGCTGCGATAGCTTTGGGCATCGCTTCGGCGGCGTCAGCCTCGTCGAACAGCACTTGCCGCTGCAGATTGCTGGGTTCGACGTAATCGCGATCGATGATCCGGAGGTAACCCACGCCGGCTCGTGACAGCAGCGATGCCAGCGCCGATCCGGTAGCGCCGCAGCCGACGATCGCCACCCGGCTCTTGGCCAGTTGCTGTTGTCCGGCTTCGCCGATAGGCGCAAACAAGAACTTGGCGGGAGTACCGCTCGGCGAATTCCAAAGGTTGACACCTGCTCAGAGGATGCGTTCCTTGTTTATTATAGGTACTCCACGAAAACCACGCCTCTCCCGGCGCAAGTCCAGGAGACGGTCCGCGGGCGCACGACTCAGAACGTAAGTGCGTGGATAAAAATGACTTGGTGGACTCTCCGAATGCGGTCTGCCGGGCAGCGGGTTGGCTGAAGGGCAGAGTTTGAGGACGCTAAACACTCCATCGTTGTGCAAGCTCGCTTTTCGCTGCGCCTTATTGAGCCTGCTGGTGTCCCCGCTGGCGGCGCAAAACGGGCAAGCCCCCGGCATTGCCCCAATCCAATCTGGCAGCAGAGATTGGCGCCCTCGCCAAGTATCAGGGCGAGCGGGTTACCGATATCGAGTTCCGGGGCATTGCCGGCACCGACCCGGCCATGCTGCGCTCGCTGCTGGAGCAAAAGACCAATGAGCCTCTGGACCGCGAGAAGCTTCGAGCCAGCCTGCAGGCGCTTTATGCCACCGGGCGCTTCGCTACTTTGCAGGTGGAGGCGGAACCGGCGCGCGCAGAATAGTCTCGACGCTGGTATTTGTTGCCACCGAGAACTACTTCAACGGGGCGGTCAGCGTCGATGGCACTCCGCAGAAAGGCGGTCCCAAGCCTAATCAACTGATCGCCGCCAGCCAACTCGATTTGGGAGAGGTTTTTACCGAAGAAAAAGTTGTCGCGCTCGATCGACCGCATGAAGAAGGTGTTCGCCGACAACGGCTATTACCAGGCCACGATCACCTACACGCTGGAGCCCAATCCTGAGACCAGCCAGATGGCGATACATTTCCACGCGATCCCGGGTGAGTTGGCGCGGGTGGGTGATGTCACCATCGAAGGCGACACCGGGATCCCGCCGCAGCAGGTGCGCAGCCTTACGAAGCTGAAGGCCGGCGATAAAGTGAAAGCCGACCATGTGACCCGCGCGCTGGAGCGCTTGCGCGCGCACTACCAGAAGAACGCCCACCTGGAAGCGCAGGTTTCGCTGACCGACCGCCGCTATCACTCCGACAGCAATCAGCTCGATTACATTTTCCAGGTGGAAGAAGGCCCGACCGTCGCCATCGCTACCGAAGGCGAGAAGATCAGCAAGGGCCAACTCAAGAAGCTGGTCCCCGTCTATCAGGAAAACTCGGTGGATGACGATCTGCTGAACGAAGGCCGGCGCAATCTGCGCGACTATTTGCAAACCAAAGGTTATTTCGATGCCACGGTGGACGTGGATCGCCGGCCCACACCGGGGCAGAATCACCTGGACATCGTCTACAAGATCGATCCCGGCATGCGCCACAAACTGGTGTCGGTGAAGATTGAAGGTAACAAGTACTTCGACACCGCAGCGATTCGGGAGCGGATGGGCGTCGAACCCTCCAGCCTGCTCTTGCCCAATGGGCGATTCAGCCAGCGGCTGATCAATGATGACGTCACCTCCATCAAGTATCTCTACCAGGCGAATGGCTTTCTGCAAGTCAATGTCGCTGCCGAACTGCAGGACAACTATCAGGGCAAGAAGAACGAAATGCAGGTGGTGGTTAAGATTCGTGGAAGGTCCGCAGACGCTGGTGAAAGCGGTCCAGCTAGCCGGAGCCAACAGCTTCACTACGGAACAGCTGGATCCTCTGCTGAGCAGCGCGCCCGGTCAGCCTTTCAGCGAAGCGAATATCGCCACCGACCGCGATGCCATTACCTACTTCTATTACGATCGTGGATTTCCCGACGTGCAGTTCGAGTCGTCGGCGACTCCGGTGCCGGGCGAGCCGCAACGCATGGATGTGCTTTACAAGATCACCGAAGGGCAGCGGGTTTTTGTCGATCGCGTGATCGTTACCGGCTTGGACTTTACCCGTCCATACATCGTGAATCGGCAGATGCGCATTCACGACGATGACCCTCTAAGCCAGAACCGCATGGTGGCTTCGCAACGCCGGCTGTATTCTCTCGGCTTGTTCAACGAAGTTGATATGGCGGTGCAGAATCCGGACGGCTTGGAGCCTTCCAAGGATGTCCTGTTCAACCTGCAGGAAGCCAAGCGGTGGACCTTCCGCTACGGCGGAGGAATCGAGTTCGCGACCGGCAATATTCCTACCACCAATAATCCCGCAGGGAAAAACCGGAGTCAGTCCTAACGGCGTTCTAGAAATTACCCGCCTGAACATGTTTGGCCGCGACCAGACTCTGACCTTCCGCATTCGCTTTGGCTTGCTGACCCGCCGCGGCTTGGTCAGCTACGAAGCGCCGCGCCTGTTCCGGCGCGAGAATTGGCGATTCATCGTCAGCGGCTTCTACGACAACACCGCCGACGTCAATACCTTTGCCTCGGAAACCCTGGAAGGATCGCGTGCAGGCCGAGCAACGCTATAACCGCTTTACCACGCTGCTGTATGGGTTGACCTTTCAGCGCGTGCAGGTCGATCCCAACAGCCTGGTCATCGATCCCACGTTGATCGCGTTGTACTCCAAACCCGGTCTTCATCGCCATGCCGACGTTTACTTTGGTGCGCGACAGGCGGGACGATCCCATCGATCCTCACAAGGGCAGCTATAATGCGGCGAACCTGGGCTTGGCGACCAGCGCTCTGGGTTCGCAAACCAATTTCGGACGAGTGTTACTCGATAACTCCACGCTATTATCACGTTCAAGAAGAACTGGGTGTTTGCCCGCAGAACCCAGATCGGAATTGAAAAGCCCTATGGCACCAATAACTTTATTAACCTGAATGATCTGCCGCCCAACTCCATCCCGGTCGAGGCCACGCAGATTCCTTTGCCGGAATTGTTCTTCGCCGGCGGCAGCAACTCGCTGCGCAGCTTCTCCATCAACCAGGCGGGCCCGCGCGATACTGCAGACCGGATATCCCATCGGCGGCCAGGGGCTTTTCGTCAATAACCTCGAGACTACGAACGCCTCCGGTCGCCCTGCCCTTCGTGGGCAACAACCTGGGCTTCGTCTTCTTTCACGATATGGGCAACGTCTTCGATACCGCCAACCACATTATTAGCGGCATGCTGCGCTTTAATCAGCAGTCGATTGCCGACTGCGCTCCGCCCGGCAGTAAAATCCCCTGCAACTTCAGCTATAACGCTCAGGCCGTGGGCATAGGTATTCGCTATAAGACCCCGGTCGGTCCGGTGCGTTTCGACATGGGCTACACCCTCAATCCGACCCGCTATCCGATTCAGGAAACCGGTCAGACGGAGTCACTGCGTCGCATCAACGTATTTTTCAGTATTGGACAAACTTTCTAATGAAACGAATTTTTCACATTTCCGATTTTGCTTTTCGCTGCTGTCACTTATCGGCACGGTGTCCCTGCCTTTGCCGGCGAAGTCATCGATGGCATCGTGGCCACGGTGAATCGCCAGCCCGTATTGCGCAGCGACTGGAACGAGGCAGTGTGCTTTGAGGCTTTCATGCAGCAAAAGCCGCTAAGCGCAGTGACCGAGGCGGACCGGGCGCAGGCTTTGCAGCGGCTGATCGATCGGCAGTTGCTGAAGGCGCAGATGGGGAATGCTAACTACATGCAGCCCTCGGACGACGAATTGCAGCAAGACATCGCGAAACTGCGGGCGCAAGTTCCCAATGGCGACGACGACCTAAGCTGGCAGAAAACTGCTGGCCAGCTACGGCCTGAGTGAAGAAGTTCTGGAGCAGCACGTGCGCGACGAATTTCAGGTGATGAACTTCGTGGAAGTCCGGCTCCGTCCCAATATCCACATTCAGGACGACGAAATTGAGGCGTACTACCAGAATCAGTTGCTGCCTGACTGGCAGAAGAACGGGGGCAAAGCCTTGGCCCTGAGTGAAGTCGAGCCCAGAATCCGCGAACTGCTCACCCAGCAGCGCATGGACGAGCTCCTGGATGCCTGGCTGCATAACCTGCGCCAGCAGGCCGAGATTCACAGCACCATATCGATTCCCGGGCTGAATGCGCCGTCCGGTTCTGCGAGGGCCTCAGGCGGCAACTAAGTCATGGCGGACGAGGTCAAAACACGACGCTCGCACAAGCGCCTTTGGGTTGGGGCGACGGCGGGCGTCGTGTTGCTGGCGATTGTCATTGGCCTTGGCTGGTATTTGCGCAGCCCGCAATTCGCCGACCTGGTTCGCCGCAAGCTGATCGCAGCGGTGGAGGACGCAACCGGCGGCCGGGTTGAACTGGCGGCATTTCATTGGAACTTATCGCAGCTCGCCTTTGAAGCCGATGGTTTGACCATCCATGGACTCGAGGGTCCCGACCAGCTGCCGTACGTCCACCTCAATCACGCGTTAGTGCGCATCCACATCATCTCGTTCATTCAGCGGCAGATCAGCCTGGAGCAGATCGAGCTGCAACATCCCGTCATTCACATCATCGTCCAACCGGACGGCACCACCAATGCCCCCGAGCCGAAGGTCAAGTCCACCACCACGCCGGTGCAGCAGTTGTTCGATCTGGCGATCGCGCGCGCCGATCTTCGTGACGGTATGCTGCTGCTGAACGAACGCCAAATGCCTCTCGACTTCAGTGCCGACGACATTACCGCCGCGATGACCTACAACCACGTTGCCCAGCGCTACGACGGCAGCATGCAGGTCGGCAAGATCGATGCGAAGTACCAGGACTTTCGCGATGTCGCAGCCCAGGCCGAAGTACAGTTCAGTCTCTGGCATAACCGGGCCGAGTTTAAGGAGCTGAAACTCGCGTCTGAAGGCTCGTCGCTCCAGGCCAACGGCAAGATCACCGACTTCAATCATCCCCAGGTGCAGCTTAGCTACAGCAGCACCATCAATGCCGCCCAACTCGGCGCCGTGGCCCGTAATTATCAGTTGCGGGGCGGGACGATCCTGCTGGACGGGACGGCCACCTACTCCGAAGCCGCCGGCTATGCTTCGCGGGGACGCATTGCACTTCGCGATATCGACTATCTCGACGACGGCATCGCCCTGCGCAAGGCCAATCTGAATTCCAATTTCGCGCTCGATAACAACCGCCTTTCGCTGACGCGTATCGCGGCTCGCCTGCTGGGTGGGCAAATCAACGGCGACGCCGACATCAAGAACCTGGTACCGCCGGCTCCCGTGCCTGACACAATCGCTCCTGCCGGGCAGGTGCTGACCACGGGCAAGCCAGCTTCGGGCCGGAGTTCAAGCCGACCACGCCGCGCTTCCCAGCCTGCTAACACGAATAGCTCCACGCTCCAGGAAGGTTCGGCCCGGCTGCGAATGAGTGGGCTGTCGTTGGCCGAATCGGCTCGCATGGTTTCGACCCGCTCGTTGCCGCTCGACAAGCTGAATCCTGCAGGCAGTCTGTCCGGCACGGTCAACCTGTCATGGAAGGGATCGTTGAGCGATGCCTTTGCCGATCTCGCGATCGACATCGCCGCGCCCGCTCAGGTGGCCGCCAATCAACTGCCGGTGAACGGCAGCGTTCGCGGACGATACAACGTGCGCTCCGGCGTCATCAACCTTGCAGCCCTGAACCTGACTACGCCGCACACCCATCTGGATGCCAGCGGCATTCTGGGATCGACCTCAGCCGCGCTCAAGCTCGCCGTCAACGTAACCAGCCTTACCGAATTTCAGCCCCTGCTGGCGGCCAAGGGCAACGCGCCGTTGCCGATCGAACTTGGCGGTGCGGCCAGCTTCAGCGGAACGCTCAACGGCCGATTACGCACGCCCCAGATCGCCGGCCGTTTGCAAGTCTCCGACTTTACCTATCTCTACACTCCGGCTCCGGAGCCTGGTGAGGTGCAGAAGACCCAGGCTGCCGCTTCCGCCAAACACAAATCCTGGCTGCATCTCACCTCGGCTTCCCAGCCTCCAACTCCGCCTACGCCTCCAGTCGAGCCGAAGCGGATTCACATCGACCAGTTTTCCGGAGACATCGAATATTCGCAGGCCGGAGTTGCCCTGCATCACGCGGTGATCGAAGAAGGCGGCGCGCAGCTCAACATCGATGGAACCGCCACCCTCGACAAAGGCAACTTCACCCAGACCTCGCAATTCAAGGTTCAGGCTGCGATGCACAATGCCGATGCCGGTACGTTACAGCAAGCTGGGGGCCTGGACTATCCCGTCAGCGGCAAATTGAATTTCACTTTGCAGGCGGCGGGCACGGAAACTAATCCCCATGGACACGGGCAACTGTCTCTGACCGAAGGTCAAGCCTATGGCCGTCCGATCAAGTTGCTGACCACGAATCTGATTTTCGCCAACCGCGCGGTACAACTGGAAGACATCCATCTGCAAGCCGCACGCGGCGTGGTTGCCGGATCAGCCGCCTACGATTTCAATGATCACGGCGTGAAGCTTGATCTGAGTGGCCACAGTATCGACCTGGAAGAAATACCCGGGGTGCAGTCGCCTCATCTGGAAATTGCCGGGGTTGCTAATTTCACCGTCCAGGGATCAGGCACGCTGGAACAGCCAGTGGTCAACGGCCATTTTCAAGTCTCCAAGCTGGTGCTAAATGGAGAGCCCATCGGCGCCGTGGAAGCGGACGCTGTGACCCATGGAAGGCAACTCCAGCTCACCGCACGTTCCAGTTTCACCAAGGCGAGTCTTACGCTTGACGGCAATGTCGATCTGCAGGGCAGTATGCCGGCGAAGCTGAATTTGCAAATCTCTAATCTCGATATCAATCCCTTCCTGCCGGCGGAGATCAGAACTCGTGTCACCCGGCACGCTTCGTTGAACGGTCAGGCGCAGCTAAACGGCCCGCTTCGGCAGCCCGCGCTGTTGAGCGGCAGCTTGAGCGTGCATGACTTCTCCGTCGAGATCGAACACGTGGCGCTCAAGAGCGATGGTCCGGTTGAGTTGAGCTTTGCCAACCAGGTGGTGACCGTTCAGCACTGTACGTTGAGCAGTGAGGACACCCATTTCTCCCTTTCGGGTAGTGCCAGCTTCAAGGACGATCGGCGCCTGGATATACATGGCAACGGTAGTGTCAATCTGAAGCTGGCACAAACCTTGAATCCGGATCTCACGACCTACGGTGTTTCCAACATCGATCTCACCATCTACGGGACGGCCTCAAGCCCTATCCTGTCGGGACGCGTCGACATCGTCCACGCTGGGGTCTCGATGATCGATCTGCCCGCGGGCCTCGGCGATGTCAACGGGACGCTGGTGTTCAACAAGGACCGCCTGGAAGTGGAGAGACTGACCGGGCGCATGGGCGGTGGCCAGGTCACCTTGGCCGGCTTCGTCACCTTTGGACGTACCCTGGGATTCAACCTCACTTCCGACGGAAAAGATATTCGCTTCCGTTACTCGGGCATCAGCGTTACCTCGGATCAGCAGTTGCGACTGGCGGGCACGTTGCAGAATTCATCGCTGACTGGCAATGTCACGGTTACCCGCTTTGCCCAGATTCCGTCGAGCGATCTGCAACTCATGCTGGCCCAGGCTAGCGCACCCGCAAGACTTCCCAATCCCAAGTCGCCGCTCAACAATCTGCATCTTGAAGTGCGCATTCTCTCGACTCCAGAGTTGACGGTGCAAACCTCGCTGGCCAAGCTCTCCGGCGATGTCGATCTGCGTCTGCGCGGCACTGCGGAGCGGCCCGTGCTCCTCGGGCGCATCAACATCGCCGAAGGTGATATCAAGTTGGGAGGCGCCAAGTATCACCTGGAGCGCGGCGACATCACGTTCCTCGATCCGGTACGCATCGATCCGGTGCTGGATGTCGAAGCCACCACGCGGGTGCGCGACTACGACATCACCATCGGCTTGCACGGCACCATGGAAAGGCTGAACACCACCTATCGCTCGGACCCGCCGCTGTCCAGCGATGACATCGTGTCTCTGCTGGCGTTCGGTCGCACCCAGCAGGAGAGTGCTATGGCGGGAGGGGCATCTTCACCGGGATTCGCCGAAAGCGCGTCTGGGGCGATTCTCAGCGGGGCTATTAACCAGGCGGCCTCCAACCGGGTGTCGAAGATATTCGGGGTGAGCGCTATCCGGATTAATCCGTCCGTTGGCGGTCCGGATAACGACCCTAACGCGCGTCTCACCCTGGAGCAGCAGGTATCCAACAACATCACTCTTACTTACATCACCAACCTGGCCCGCTCGGCGCAGGAGGTGATCCAGTTCGAGTACAACATCAATAGCGAATATACGGTTCAGGGCATTCGCGACGAAAACGGCGTCGTGAGCTTCGATCTTCTGATAAGAAAGCGAAAGCGGTGAGGGTGGCAGTTGGCATTTAGCATTTAGTTAGCAACCAGCAACTACGACTCTTTGATAAATAGTTTCGGGTTGTATCAGGGCATGACTTTAGTCATGCCGAACAAGGCTCAGCTAAGCTGGGCTTTTAGAGACTGTGTCGCAACCCAAGAGGAAATTTTGTGGTGGAACAAAGGGTGGAATAACCGATCAAACTAGCCGCAACGCGGCGGGATGAAGTTAGCCGGGCGGCGTAAGCCCCCGGTCAAGTGGGAGATTATTGTGAGCCGCAGAGCGGCGACACCGGTTGCGACACGGTCTCTTTAGCCCCTGCAGAATAAGGTCGCATATTTGCCTATCTCTTCGCCAACAACAAATCCACCCCCCGACCCGCTGGCCCAGCAGCGAGCTCGCATGGTGGAGGATCAACTACGCGTTCGCGGCATTCGCGATGAACGGATATTAGCGGCGATGGCCAAAGTCCCGCGTGAGCGATTTATTGCCAGCGCAGATGTTGCCAACGCCTACGGGGATTACCCGCTGCCGATCGGCGCGGGACAAACCATTTCGCAACCCTATATTGTAGCGGCTATGGTCGAGGCGCTCGATCCGCAGCCCGAAGATCGGGTACTCGAAGTCGGCACTGGTACCGGATATGAAGCGGCCATCCTCGGTGAGTTAGTCGCCGAAGTGTGGACCATCGAGCGTCACCTGGAACTGGCCGAGAAGGCGCGCCAGGTTCTAGCGGAACTGGGATACACCAATGTTCACGTCGTGCAGGGCGACGGCAGCGTTGGACTGCCGGAACACGCACCCTTCGACAAAATGTTGGTTGCCGCCGCTGCCCCAAGCATTCCCGATGCTCTGGTCGCCCAACTTGCCGAAGGCGGCCGACTAGTTATCCCGGTAGGCACTCGCTTCGAGCAGCAGGTACAACTAGTGCGAAAGCTGGGCGGAGAAATTACAGTTACGGCTCACGACCCTTGCCGCTTCGTTCCGCTGGTAGGAGCGCAGGGCTGGGAGCCGTAGAAGCGGTTCACAGTTCGCGTGGACCAGGTTGGCGGAGCACTCTGACGCGGAGCTGAAGGTCCGCACTATCCGAACCCGGCCACATCAACGCACGAGGAATCCACTAGCGGCGCAGAGTAGGCCGATGGCAGCCAGCACAAAACCGAAATACCAATAAGCCCGCTTGTCGGTGAGCAGGGTAATCGACGTGACGACCAACGCGATCTCCAGGAAAACTTCTCCCAGATCGAAGCGATCGGCGCGGCGGCTGGCCTGCTGCACCTCAGCCTCCAGTCCGCGAGCTTCATCCTGGATCTCTTTTTGTTCATCGCGATACTTTGCGATCTCCTGGTGAAACCGCTCCTGCACCTGCTGTGCCCGGTCCGCCTTGGTATTTTCCAGAGCGGTCAGAACATCGTCGAGCGCCTCCAGATTGTTACGACGCATGTTTTTGGCCTGGTAATAGCCCCACTGATCGGTAGCTCGGGTCTGTTGCAGGATCTCTTCGGTGTGCGCGCGATGTCCCAGCAGGGAAACTGTGGCGACAAATACCGCCAGAATCGCCATGGTCAGGCTCACGGGCGCCAGTTGTTTGCTTTCCTTAGCTCGCTCCGCCGCTTCTTTCAGCTCATCGAGTTCGTCGCTCATAGAGGCTCCGGCACAATCCACAAATTGGTTGGGATGAAGAAGGATAGTAAGGATTCGCGAGCAAGAACACAAGCCGGGCAAGTCGGTATGGTGCAGTTTGGTTTGAAGTCGGAGTGAGAGGTAGAGCGAGCCTTCAGGCTCGCGTCATGGACCCTCTGAAACGAAAAGCCCCGGGGGGCGACAGAGCAATCGCCGATGCCCCGTGCCTACGGCACTCGAAAACCTCAGGACGGTCTTAACGCGGGCCTGAAAGCCCGCTCTACCGAATCCCTCTTAGAACCCGCAAATGGATACCACGACCGGGCGAGTCCCGCATCGCTCCGGAGTGACACGCCGACAGCCTATGTGAGCACGGCGAGAGATTATCCGGCGCGCAAGGTCTCGCTTCTCATAGCTTCCGGCGGCCTAGCCGGCGAGGCAATGTGCCCGGGAAGCACCTCGCGCAAGGCCCACTCGATCCGTTCCACCGAGCTGCGAATCATTTCCACCGATTCGGTAGGATTTTCCGCCGCCGAAGCGTAAGCGATGACCTGCAGAGCATTGCGGATGTGATGGTTCATCTCGGCGATGGTGCGCAGCCGCTCTTGCACCAACTGGCGCCTCTGCCGTTCGTTGTTGCTGAGACTGTAAAAGAGAAAGCCGGTGACGACGCCGGTTAGAGCGTTCGAAGTAAGCAGAATATCGGTGCGGGTGACGCCGTCTTTGGCCAGTAGATGGTCAAAACCAAAACCCACGATCCACACCAGTAAGACGACGCATAGACAAAGAACGATGAGGCGAATCCTCGAGTCTCTTCCCACATCCATCGCTCTACCTCGAACTTATTTCGCCCCTGAAACTTGAGACGTTCCAGAGACCGGATCGTTTCCCCGAAAATAGCGCAGGATCGCGTCGGCTTGCGGACGGCTTACCACCGATGCTAACGCCGCGGCATCGGCATCTTTCACCGCCTGCAGACTGCCAAAATGCTGCAGCAGCCGCTTGGTGGTGCGTTCGCCCACCCCGGGAATCTCCAGCAACTCGGTCTTGCGATCGCGAATTTCGCGCCGCTTGCGATGAAAGGTCACCGCAAAGCGATGGGCCTCGTCGCGCACCAATTGCACCAGATGCAGCACCGGAGAATGCCGGTCCAGCACAATCGGGTCGTCTTCCTGCCCTTGTACATAGATGATCTCTTCCCGCTTTGCGATGGACGCCAATGGCTGATTTACGATGCCCAACGACTCCAGGGCCTGAGCGGCGGAGTGCAGCTGTCCGATGCCGCCGTCGATCAAAATCAGGCTAGGCATCTTCTGTTTTTCCGTCGCCGCCGCCTCGCCACTGGCCGGAGCTTGCGCCTCCAGCACCCGCCGGTAGCGCCGCGTTACCACCTCCCGCATGGATGCGAAATCGTCCACTCCGGTCACGCCCTTGATGATGAATTTGCGATAGTCGGACTTCTTCATCTGGCCGTCTTCCCAGACCACCATCGAAGCCACCGTCTCCGCTCCCTGTATGTGTGAGATGTCGAAGCACTCGATTCGTCGCGGTAATTCTGGCAGCATGAGCGCGTCTTGCAGCGCTTCCTGGATGGCCTTGGTCGCCGGCTTCATCACCCGGAAGCGTTGATCGAAGGCCTGCTTCGCATTTTGGCCAACCAGATCGACCAGCGATCGCTTCTCACCCCGCTGCGGGACATGGATTTGCACCTTCCGCTTCTGTCCCTCGGACAACATTTCTTCCAGCGTAGTCCGGTCCTCGAAATCCACGGGAACATAAATCGTGTGCGGCACATATTGCTGATCGAGATAAATCTGCTTCAGCAGCGACGAGAAGAACTCGCCCGGGTTAAATTCTCCGGCCTCGAGCCGTTCACTCAGGTCCAGGGTCCCCGACAGGTCCCGGTTTTGGACCTGTTGGGGTGGAAGGTCCTCCCAGAAGAATTCGCGCTTGTCGACAATCTTGCCGCCGCGCATGTGGAAGAGGTTGACCGCCAGCATCTCGTTCTCGTAGTGATACCCGAAGACGTCGGCATCGTCACCTTCGACCGCAGCAATGCGCTGCTTCTGCTCCAGCAACGTGACCGTCGAGATTAGGTCGCGATATTTCGCTGCAAGCTCGTATTGCTCACGCTCAGCGGCAGCCGTCATGCGCTGCTGCAACGAGCGCGTTAGATCGGCGCCTCGTCCTTCCAGGAACAGCTTCACGTCATGGACCGCTTCGGCATAGCGCTCAGGAGTAGTCAGTCCCTCAACGCATGGTCCCAGGCACCTGCCAATGTAGTACTGCAAACACGGTCGGGGATAATAGCGGTTCAGGTCCAGCTTGCACGACGGAATCAGGAAGTGCCGATGAATCAGATCGACCAGCCGGTAGGCCAGGCTGGTAGGGAAGTACGGCCCGAAATACAGCGAGCCATCTTTGCGCAACCGCCGTGTAGGAAATACCCGCGGATAACGCTCGCCGATGGTCAGCTTGATGTAGGGATACGTCTTATCGTCACGCAGCAGGACGTTGTAGCGCGGCTTCTTCTGCTTGATCAGGTTGTTCTCAAGCGCCAGCGCTTCCTTCTCGTTGTCGACCACCACGTAGTCGAGATCAACGGCCTCGCGCAGCAGCGAACCGGTTTTGGCGTTGGCGGCCGCGCCCTCCAGAAAATACGAGCGCACCCGCGAACGCAGGTTGTTCGCCTTGCCCACATAAATGATCTGTCCCTCAGCGTTCTTATACAGATACACGCCGGGCGAGGTGGGAAGGGTGCGAATTTTCTGGTGAAGGTCCATTTAGCTCAAAAGAGCGGAGGCATACAGCGGTAAACCTGCCTCGTCTGCTTAATAGCGTCTGGGTCGGGAGTTACCAACTGGTAAAAATTCTACTCCCCGCGTCAGGATTATCCTGCCTCCCGCCGGGAGTCAATTCTTCACTCGTTAGCGATGTTCTAAGTCATTGAAAACACGAGATATGCATTTGTGCTCAACCGCACCTGCAATGGCAGCCAGCGTGCTCCCTTGATGGCAGGCCCGCGCTGACCTCTCGCGCCAGGCCGACAGTGGCAAGGAGCAATGCATGAACCGATTTTCTGTACTCGCAGTGCTGGTGGCCGGCAGCCTGCCCCTCATGGTGGGTTGCGCTACCAAGAACTACGTGCGTACTCAGACCACGCCGATCATCAACAACGTCAATGAATTAGATGATCAAACCGCAAAAAATACTCGCGACATTAAAGACGTTGACACGCGGGCGCAGCAAGGCATCGCTCAAGTAGATTCCAAGGCTGCGGCGGCCGATCAAAAGGCGCTGTCAGCCGGACAAGCCGCAGACCAGGCCAACCAGAATGCTACCCAGGCGTCGAACCACGTGACCAGCCTGGCCGGCACCGTGGAGAATCTCGACAACTACAAGTCGGTCAGCGACACCACCATTCTCTTCGGCTTTGACAAGGCGCAGCTGACCCGCAAAGACAAGCAGACGCTGGACGACTTTGCGCAGCAGATCCAGAATCAGAAGCACTACATCGTGCAGGTGGAAGGCTACACCGATTCAACCGGTCCGGCCGACTACAACTATCAGCTCAGCCAGCGCCGAGCCGATGCCGTCATCCAGTATCTGGCGCAGAAGTACGACGTGCCCGCGCACAAGATTTTCCTGATCGGCCTGGGTAAGGACAATCCGGTGGCGCAGAACACCAGCGCCTCGGGACGAGCCAAGAATCGCCGGGTGGATGTTACGTTGATGACCAATAGTCTGGCCGAATCCGCTTCGTCCGCCACAGGAAATCCGAATCCTCCCCCCAACCAGCAGCCGCCCATGCAGCGGCAGTGATGCAACTGCGCGGCCGGATAGCTCGGCCGCGCCCTAAGTTCACCGATCTCCCCTCAGCCCGGAGCCAATGGCCAAGCAGGCCCATTGGAAAAGAAGGCCGTCCCGCAGGGGACGGCCTTTCTAGCGGTGGCGGGGAAGCACTCCCGCCTTCTCACCCTGAAGCGATGCTGTGTGATCTGCGCAGTTCTCTGTTGTTGTCATCCCGTCTATAACGAGGTTGGGGTTGTCAAGGCACACTGCGGCGGTGACGCGGTAGGCGCCTGGTTTTTGACTTTCCTTATTCCCCGGCGTCTTTGCCTTTGACGTTGGGGTGGCCTTTGCTGTTTGCGAAATCGGCATCGAGGACCCGTCTGCTTTGGAATCGTTAGGTGGCGGCGCGCTGACCCCACCATCCATCTATTCGGTCACCGACTGCGACCATGATTCTCCACTGCGAACTCCCCGCTCTCGGGGAGGCGGGCTGCCCAAACAAACGCACGGGGTCCTACTGCTCCCCACGGAATGACCCGGGCTTACCCGCATGACGTGCCAGCTCCGTGTACGTCCATCCCTTACGGAGCATCCAGTACAACCTGACGGCCAGCCGCCGCGCCACCATCACCTTGGCCACGCCCCGGCTTTTTTTAGCGGCCAGCCGGCGATAGGCTCGCTGTAACTCCTCATCGCCGCGCACCGCCGTCTGGCCCGCTTCCACCAGCAGGAAGCGCATAAAGCTGGATCCCTGTTTGCTGATGTGTCCCAGCCGCTGCTTGCCGCCCGAGCTGTGCTCGCGTGGGGTCAGCCCCAGATAGCTGGCCACCTGCTTGCTCGTGGCGAAGCGATTCACCTCGCCCACGGTCAGCACCATGCCCAGCGCCGTCTGCGGTCCCACGCCAGGATGAGTCATCAGCCGCCGCGCCTCTGCCCGCCCCTCGGCTTCCCGCCGCACCACCACGTCCAGGGCCAGAATCTGCGCGTCCAGCTCAGTTAACGACTTCAGCAACTGATCGCGCCGCCGTCCCGCGTGCTCCAGCATGGGCAATGCCTGCAGCTGCTGCCTGCCTTCCAGCGACCACAGCCGCCGCCCCTTCTGCACTCCCTGGTTCAGCGCCAGCGCCTGCAGCTGGTTCTTCACCTTGGTCCGCAGCCGCATGCGATGATGCCGGTCCAGCAGCAACTGCCGCAAGTCGCGCTCCGCCTCCGTCGGCACCCAAATGCGCGGAAACCGCCCCTCCAGCAGCAGCCTCAGGATCAGCTCCGCATCCCGCCGGTCCGTCTTCTGCTGCCGGGTTTCGGCCGCTCGAATGCGCCCCGCATCGCCCATCCACAGCTGGTGGCCGCACTCCTCTAACAACCGCCGGAACCACTGACAGGGACAGCCCGACTCCATCCCCACCAGCACTTCTCCCTGCAGGCCACGATAAAACTCTATGGCCTCGCCGGGATGGAGCAGCTTCTTCTCCTCGATCTCTCCGCTCTGACTGTCAAAGATCGCTAACTGCTGAAACCCAGAATGAAAATCACAACCTATAATCCACATGGTTGGCTCCTTCTGGGTCCTCTGCCTTTCGCAAAAAAACAGACTACCCGGTTTGGGGCCAACCTCGTTATGAGATCAAGCGGAGCGAAGCGTAGCCGAGGGACCTGCGGTTCTCCCTCGCGACCTCTTTCACCCTTGTCATCACGAACCGACTTCAGTCGGTGAGGGATCTGCTGGCTGTTCCTGCCTAATCCAAATCCAGCTCCGCGAATCCCTTCCCACCGTCTATGATCATTGGCAGAACGAAACCATGAACCCAAGAATTCAGCGCCTGATGATCCGCGCCATCAACATCTGGCCTCCCATCCTGGGCGCCGGAATCCGCGTCAAGTGGAGTCCCGACAACAAGGCGGTCGACGTGGAGATGAAGCTGCGTTTCTGGAATCGTAACTACGTCGGTACCCACTATGGCGGTTCGCTGTACTCCATGACCGATCCGTTTTATATGCTGATGCTGATGAACAACTTGGGCCGCGACTACATCGTGTGGGACAAAGCGGCCAGCATCCGCTTTCGCAAACCGGGTAAGGGAAGAGTCAAGGCCGAGTTCCGCTTGACTGACCAGCAGCTCGACGAGATTCGCGCTAAGCTCGCTACCCAGGAAAAATACGAGCCAACCTTCCAGGTAGAGGTGAAAGACGAAGCCGGCGACGTGGTCGCCGAGGTGCAAAAAGTGCTGCACATCCGGCGCAGATGACGGCGCACTCGCTGACAATCGCCTATCAGAAGATTTCGGAAGCGCTGTCCCTGCGTTGACCGCAGAGCAATCTCCATCCCGATAGTCCTCCACTCCAGCCCGAGTCTTCACCAAAATTACCGGGTTCAAATACAATATGGGTGTGCGGTTTCGTTATCTTCTTCTCGCAATGCTCTGTTTGTGGCTGACCAGCGCCGCTCGAGCGCAGGACTCGCCTCCAGCTCCGGTCGAACAGCTACCCACCGACAAGTCCGCGCCTGCACCTAAAGACAATCGAGCCAATCCTCCTCGGACCGACAACGTCCCGGCCGGAGAAAGCTCCAGCAAGCAGACTGAAATCGATATATCCCCGCCGTCCAATGATGCCAAGACTCATCCCGAAGCAGGCTTAGGCGATAGCGATGTCGACGAGTTCACGCCCTACAGTCCCATGAAGGCCATGAAGGATGTTGAGGTCGGCGATTTCTATTACAAGAAAGAAAATTACAATGCCGCCATCAGCCGCTATCGCGAAGCCTTGGAGTTCAAGCCACACGACGCGGAAGCGACCTTCAAACTGGCCGAAGTCCTGAACAAGACCGGTGACACCGCCGGAGCGACCGAGAATTACGAAGCTTACCTGAAGATCCTGCCTGAGGGTCCTTATGCCAAGAAAGCCCATGAGGCTCTCGACAAACTAAAGCAGAAGACGGCGCAGAACAGCGCCAAGAATTGAAAGCGGGTTCACGTTTCCGGTTTCGAGTGCGGATTGCGTGCCTCGGCTCTTCAGATTTCTGGAAATTTTGGAACCGCGTTACTGCTTCTTCTTGATCACGATCGCCTGACGCAAAGGCACGATGGCCCCACGAGCTGCGTCCACGCCGGCATGCTGGGCGCGTGCCATCACCTCGGTACGCACATAGCTGACGAAATCCGCCATTTGACGCTGCATTTCGTCCATGCGCTCGCGCATCTGCAGAATAATGGCGATGCCCGAGATGTTGACTCCCAGATCGCGCGCCAGCGACAGAATGAACTCCAGCCGCTCCAGGTCGCCGTCGGTGTACAGGCGCGTGTTACCTTCGGTGCGCGACGGCTTCAGCAATCCTTCGCGCTCGTAGAGACGGAGTGTTTGCGGATGGATGCCGTACATCTCCGCCACCGAGCTGATCATGTAGGCGCCTTGTTTTTTACGTTTGGCCATAATTCTCCAGCGTCATGACGTATAGCAGGTGCGGCTCGCCTGCATGCATTACCTCCCGGTCGGCAGACATCCGGTTACGCTCGGCCACGCGACGTGAGGGAATATTTTCCGGCTTAATCAGCGAAACCAGCCGATCCAACTTCAGCACGCGAAAGGCATACTCCATGCAAGCTTGAGCGGCCTCAGTTGCGTAGCCATGACCCCAATGATCGCGGCGCAGGTGATAACCCAGCTCCAGCACCGGCTCTTCGTCGGCTAGCTGCCAGGAGAGGCCGCAATCTCCAATCACCTCACCGCTGCTCTTGAGCACGATCGCCAGCAAGCCATGGCCATCGTTCTCATAACGGCCCACATTGCGGTCGATCCATTCCAAAGCATCTTCGCGGGTAAATGTCCGCGGATAGTACTGCATCGCGATCGGATCACCGATGATGGCGAAGATAACGTCCGCATCGTCGCGCGTCAGACGCCGCAGGAAAAGTCGCGTGGTCTCGATTTGGGCGGCGTTTGGCATTTAGCACTTGGCCCTTAGCACTTAGCACTTGGATTTGGCTAGCATAAGTCTTGTCGCTTCGTATCAGGGCACGACCTTTAGTCGTGCCGAACGAATCGCTTTAACAGTCAGGGCTTTTATAGCCCCTGCAAAACCAAGACTCGGCAGGGGCTGAAGCCTAGCTATACCTTGGCCACTTTTGGCACCCCTGAAGGCGTGCCCTGATACAAACCGATTTATGAGATAGCATCTAATTGCTAATTGCCAACGGCTAAGTGCCAATTGCCAACGGCCAACGGCTATCCTCCGATCTCCTTCCACAGCTCTTGCCGAGGGTCTTCCGGATTCAGCTTGGCCAGCTCGCGTAGAATTTCCTTCGAGCGCTCGTCGCTGACTTTGGGCGTGACCACCTTGATCTCGACAATCTCATCGCCGCGCTTGCCTTCGGTCACTGCCGACGGCACGCCCTTCTCGCGCAGCCGCAGCTTCTGTCCGGGCTGCGTCCCCGGCGGAATCTTCAACAACGCGCGACCGTCGATAGTCGGCACTTCGATCTTTGCGCCCATGGCAGCTTCCGTGACGCCAACCGGCACCGTCAGGTAAATGTCGTCGCCTTCGCGCTTGAACACCGGGTGCTCGCCAACACGCACGATGATGTAGAGATCGCCGGCCGGTGCACCCATGGTTCCCGCGTTGCCGCGGCCGGGCAGGCGAATGCGCTGGCCGTCGCGCGTTCCCGGCTTGATGCGCACCTTCAGCGACTCGTTACGCTCGACGCGTCCTTCGCCATGGCAGACCGGACATACGGTGCGATTCTTGCCGGTGCCGCCGCAGCGCGGGCAGGTCACGTTGAACTTCATACTGCCGCTCTTCTGCGTGATCTGTCCCTTGCCGTGACATTCGGGACACTGTCCGGGGCTCTCGATATAGCCCTGCCCGTGGCAATTGCTGCAGACCTCGAGACGAGGCACGGTCAGCTGCATCTCGGCGCCTTTGATCGCTTGCCAGAAGCCGACGTTGACGGTGTACTCCAGATCGTTGCCCGGCTCGGGCTGGTGCATCACCTCGGCGCGCCCGCCGCCTCCGCCGAAGATGTTGGAGAAGATGTCGCGGAATCCGCCGCCCGTTCCGGCTCGCCGGCCCGCAGCGCCCGCGCCTTCGGAGAAGTCGTTGAAGTCGAATCCGCTGAAGTCGAAGGGAACTTCCTGGGTGTAGGTGCGCGACCCGCCGGTGCTCTGCCCGGGACCGCCGAACCCACCTGCGCCGAAACCGCTGCCCCGGCCATAGGCTTCGGCTGCCGCAGGATCGATGTTGTCGGAGTAGAAGCCAAGCTGATCGTAAATCTTGCGCTTCTTGGGATCGCTGAGGACGTCATTAGCCTCGGAAAGCGTCTTGAACTTCTCTTCCGCCGCCTTGTCCCCGGGATTGACGTCAGGATGATATTTGCGCGCGAGCTTCCGGAATGCCTTGCGGATGTCGTCCGCCGAGGCAGTCTTCTTCACGCCAAGGACGGCGTAGTAGTCTTTGTCTTTGTTGGGCGTGGTGGCCATGATTTTAGCTATCAGCCGTTAGCGTCTAGGAAACTCTGGTTAAGTCTTGTTTTGAAGGGGACGGCCTTCAGGCCGTCCGTTAAATACCCGATAATCATGCGGCTTTAGCCGCTGCGGGACCTCGCCTTCACTTAATCAGAGTTTTTCCTGGCTCCTACCAATTTCGCTGTCGCCTTTCAGATACCGCACTCATCGCATTTCGTGCGCTTGAGGGGGCACAGCTTCAGCTGCGCCGCAAACGCATCCTCAAAAAATTGTCACCCCGAGCGAGTGACCGCATGCTTTTTCCGACTCGCTGCTTTTGCGAGTCGGGCGGTCGCGATCGGGGTCACCAGCGAGCGCGGATTCTGCGTTCGTCGGGGCGATTGAGTCGAGGGACCTGCTTTCTGCCTGTCCGACCCAAGCGCCGTAGGCGCGATAGATGTTAGCCCAGCGCTTCAGCGCTGGGTAGTCGTCTAAGAAAATTCGAGTCCCGTAGGGACGCCAGAGATTCTTGCCGAACGAGTTGTGCCGTGCCCGGCGCACTCTGATTAACTGCTCTCCAACCCAGCGCTAAAGCGCTCGGCTATCATCTTCCGTCCCACATGGCAGGACTCGGTTTGTGATCCTGCCAACCCATTTCGCAACGCGAAACTATTCGCTGTGCTGCCACGGTGTTCGCCGATCTGCCGACCCGCCAGCCATATTCAATTAATAATCGCCTGCCCGCTGTCGCCCATGGGGACAACCACATTCGGGACGAATCCGAACTCGTCGCTGATCACCGGGATTGCCTTCATCGCGCCGTCCAGGCCGGAGGTGACCAGATACCACCGCCCATCTTCGCGGTTAAAACTTAACAGGTACTGCTGATTGTTGACTTCGAATCTCAAGTTGTTCCTTCTATCCGGGGAGTTCCTTCTGTTGTCACCGCGGGCCTGAAGGCCCACTCTCCTTCTGCCGTCCCTAAAGGGACTCCGGCCCTCGTCATCGTCTACCCAGCGCTGAAGCGCTGGGCTATCATCTTCCGTCTCGCTTCGCGAGACTCGGTTTTGCGTCGCGCGACCATTGATGCGTACCCAGTAACAATCGATCGTGCACGCTCATTCGCCATCGTGACATCGACACAGTACGCCGGAGCCGCAAGCGTTGATCCGTCAATGCTTTGTTTGGCGCAACCCTCGCTTACGAGCAGGGGCGCTTACGCGCCCCTTACGCCTTTCACTAGTTGCTAGTTACTAGTTGCCAGTTACTTCTTCTCGTCCACGTCCACGTATTCGGCGTCAATGACGCCTTCGTCCTTCTTCGGCTCGGTGCCCGCGGCCTGTCCATCTGCGCCCGCAGCCGGACCGCCCGTCGGAGGCGTTTGCGCCGAGGTCGCCTTGTACATGGCTTCGGCCAGCTTGTGCGAAGCCGAAGTCAGGTTCTCGCGCGCCTTGTTCATGGCCGCGGCGTCGGTGCCTTCCAGCGCCTTCTTGGCGTCGGCCAGAGCATTCTCCACATCGCTGCGCTCCTGCCCGGAGATCTTGTCGCCATGTTCGCGCAGCATCTTCTCGATGCTGTAAACCATGCCGTCGAGCTGATTGCGGGCTTCGACTTCGTCGCGCTTGGCCTTGTCTTCGGCCGCGTGAGCGTCGGCGTCTTTCGCCATGCGCTCAACTTCTTCCTTGCTCAGACCGGACGACGACGTAATCGTGATCTTCTGGTCCTTGCCCGTGGCCATGTCCTTGGCATTGACGTTCAGGATGCCGTTAGCATCGATGTCGAACGTGACCTCGATCTGCGGCACGCCACGCGGCGCCGGAGGCAGTCCCGTCAGGTGGAACTTGCCCAGGGTGCGATTGTCGCGCGCCATCGGACGTTCGCCCTGCATCACGTGTACCTCAACCGACGTCTGATTGTCGGCCGCGGTCGAGAACATCTCCGACTTCTTGGTCGGGATGGTGGTGTTGCGCGGAATCATCTGCGTCGCCACGCCGCCCATGGTTTCGATCGACAGCGTCAGCGGAGTCACGTCGAGCAGCAGCAGGTCTTTCACTTCGCCGCCCAGCACGCCACCCTGAATCGCCGCGCCGATGGCAACCACTTCGTCAGGATTCACGCCCTTGTGGGGCTCCTTGCCGAAGATCTCTTTCACCAGCTGCTGGATCCGCGGCATGCGAGTCTGGCCGCCGACCAGCACCACTTCGTTGATCTTGTCGGGCGTAATGCCGGCATCCTTGATCGCCGCCTTACACGGCCCGATGGAGCGGTCGATGATGTCCTTCACCATCTCTTCCAGCTTGCCGCGGGTCAGGGTCTTCACCAGATGCTTGGGACCGCTGGCATCCGCCGTGATGAACGGCAGATTGATTTCGGTCTGCATGGTGGTGGAGAGCTCGATCTTGGCGCGCTCGGCCGCGTCACGCAGACGCTGCAGCGCCATCTCGTTGCCCTTGTCGCGCAGGTTCAGGCCTTCGTCCTTCTTGAACTCGTCGATCAGCCAGTCAACAATGCGCTGGTCGATGTTGTCGCCGCCCAGGTGCGTGTCGCCGTTGGTGGACTTCACCTCGATGACGCCTTCGCCGACTTCCAGAATCGAAATATCGAAGGTGCCGCCACCGAAGTCATACACGGCGATGGTTTCGTCCTTCTTCTTGTCGAGCCCGTAGGCCAGCGCGGCCGCCGTCGGCTCGTTGATGATGCGCTTCACGGTCAAGGCCGGCAATCTGGCCGGCATCCTTGGTCGCCTGGCGCTGTGCGTCGTTGAAGTACGCCGGCACCGTGATGACGGCTTCCGTCACCGTCTCGCCGAGGTAGTCTTCCGCGGCCTTCTTCAGCTTCTGCAGAATCATGGCCGAAATCTGCGGCGGGGTATATTCCTTGCCCTGCGCCACAATCGCCACGTGATCGCCCGACTGGACGACTTTGTACGGCACCATCTTCATTTCTTCATTGACCTCGTCGTAGCGACGTCCCATGAAGCGCTTGATGGAGTAAATTGTGTTTTCGGGATTGGTGATGGCCTGGCGCTTGGCCACCTGGCCGACCAGCCGCTCGCCATTCTTGGTGAAGCCGACGACCGAGGGCGTAGTCCGCCCGCCTTCTTCGTTGGGGATGACTTTGGGCTCGCCGCCTTCCATAACGGCGACCACCGAGTTGGTGGTGCCCAAGTCAATTCCGATAATCTTTGCCATTGCAGCCACCCTCCTTAGGGTTGAAACTTATCTAACTTATTGAAAAATAAGTGCATGATGATCCATTCAAAAGCCCTTACATCACAGCGACTATAGAACTTGAGTGAATCATTGTCAAGGTTTAGATGTGACTGGCGGGGCAGGGGTTGCAGGAAGTTTGGGGGCTTTGAGGCCTTGGGACCCCATATGCTGAGGTACCGATTCGGGCAAGATTCAGTCGCTCTCACTGCCAGTGCGATCCATCCGACGGCAGAAGACGGCCCTTAGGATTTTTTATATGATATTTTGCCCTGCGCCGCATACCCACCACACGGCTTAATGATCAGGTTGTCGCTGCCAAAAGAGTCCGTAGCTATTACCGCGAACTGTCCGCCGCTTGGAAATTCAAAACGTGGCAACCACGATTGCACAATACCGAACAGGAGCCATCCCGATTGCGGAACGCCCTTCTTAAGGGGTTCGTTGGCTGGGAAGGGTACTGCTTCATCGAGGGTTAGGGATGGTCTCGCGAGTAAGTTTAGCGGCCCTTCTCGTTCGATGACCCATGCTAGCGGAATCGCCTCTTGGTTGCCAGTCCAGTAGTCCTTTCCGAGATCAATCCGCAATCTCCAGTTGGTTATGGTGGTCGGATCGCTGCCGAAGTTAGTTACTCGGACGCGCAAGAGAACCTTAAAGCCATGAAACCCGAAACCGCTATATTCGGTTTGATACAACATCTCTAGAATCTCGCCATGCAGGTCAACGTCGTGGGTGAGGTTTTTCTTGGCTCGCAACATGGCCATTATCGCGGGACCGATGACTGGTACGCCGTCAAGCGTAGGTGGAAGCTGCAATTCGAGTGACGTTATCTGTAATTCCCTGTCGCGTAACTGCTCTCGAAGGGCACGCGTTTCATTTATTGCCTCGCGCTTCTCTGCCTTTAACTGTTCTCCAATCGTCTGCGCTCTTGACAAATCTGAATTGCGTTGCTGATCCGCTTTCTTCTCGTGGTCTTTATGGATTTGTTCGAGTGATTTAATTTCTTGGGCGTGGTCTATCTTGAGAGCGTTTATGTCTACCCGTAGATCTGTGGCCCGATTGGCATCTTTGAGGTTGCGGTAGATTGAAAACGCATTTAGTCCGACAATGACCAGAGAGGACAAAACTATGAAAATTATCTTCACAGTTCCGGCCTTTCGTTCTTCCTGATTAGCAACGATGATCCACGTCTGAATTCCAGCGAGAATAATTGCGACTACGCCGAGTGCAATCATCCATCGTTCGGCCTTAGACATTGGCAGTCGTTGCCCTCTGGGGTCATAATAATCCCTCCAATCTTCCGGGTCCGAGCGCCCGCCTTGACAGTTCCAACATGAGCCTTAATGGCATAATCTATATGCTAAGTGGCTTGTCTGCAATATTTTACCTGTAAGTCCAATGGAAGGAATATTTTAGCGTGCTTGTTTCGCTGAGGCCCGTAAGTCATTGATTCTAGGTGAATGGTCGGTCAGTTAAGTCCTTTGGAATCATACTTTTAACCTCTAAGTCCAATGGGGAGAATATTTTGGCGGGAAGCCATCCTCGTTGTGGCGAATTTAATTATTGTTATCAATGACTTACGAGGAATTCACGCAAAGGATGTGGAGGGGGAGTCAAATACTCAGAAGGCGAACTCTGCTGGATAAGTACGATTCCGAAACCGACAGAACTCGGCCTTCAAGGTTTGCCGCCCAAACCCGCAGCGAACAGCCTACGTTCCGCGGAACTGACATTTCGCTGGCGTCATCGGTTTTGCTGCGGAGCTTGTTCTTCGGTGATGCGCGTGAATTCGCTGCTCAACGCGCGCTCAATCTCTTCCGAATGCCTTTCGCCGCGAGCCACGCGGCTCACATAGGAACGATCCACGTTAAGCTGGCGCGCGATTCGGCTGTAAAGCCCGCATAACGACTGCACGTAACGATTCAACAGCGGCATCTTGCTCTTAAAGGTATTGGTGTCTTCCATCTTGTTTTGAGATGCGGCGTCGCGGGCAGGATGTTGCGTCGCGTCCCGCGGCTATCTCTCGCTTCTGTCGCGGGCGCGCGGACCGGCGAACGGTATCGCGAAATGTCCACCCGGAATCTGGCATCGACGTTGACAACCTCTTCGCTCGCGAAGGCATCCATCCTGGTAATCGCAAGTTGAACTTGGCCAAAACATAATACTGTCTCAGTTGAACCAGCCTTTCTGTAGTGTGAGCAAAAGATTGCAGACGTGTGGGAAACTGCGGAGGAGTCGGCGAGCGGCCGGGTCTGGAGCTGCCGATATTCGTGGCTGTGGGACGAGGAATCGTCTGGAAAAACCGCGAGATGTTCGGTGCGCGCGGCAGCCAGTAAAAGGACATCATGGGCCCTTTGGTGGATCGAACCGAATTCCGCGCGCTGCTGAAAGAAGTCGTGAATTGCGTGCGCGAGCATCTCGACAAACCCGACATTACGCCGCTCACGGCCGAGCAGATTCTGCTCTGGTTCCAAAACATCACCCTGGAAGATCTGCGGATCGTCATGCAGGAGATCGATGCTGACAAATAACGGCGCGGCCAATAATGCGCTCGGAGATCGAACGAGGTCCGCGAACCAACAGCGAAGCGCTCCGTTTCCCCGCTGGAGCTCACCAACAAACAGTGTCGATCAACCCCTGAAGGTTCATGATGGCGGCCGCGCTCGAATCTGATCTGCGATTCTACAAACCGGGACAAATGGTACCGATCTCCGGAATCTACACCGTGATTCACCTGGAACATAGAGAGCCGCACGAAGCGGTTGCGGTTCGCGGAGACCTGTTTCCAGCCTGCAGGATCTGCAAGATTCAGGTTCGATTCCATATCACACAAATCGTTCCCCACGTTACTCACGACTTCGATTTAGCTGGACCTAACTTCAAGGCGCCTAGAGGACGGGCCAAGGCCGCTAACGGCGGCGAAGGCTAGACAGGCGCTGGGCTACTATCCCAGCTGAATCAGCTCAGTCGTGTGCTTGAGCTGGCCGCAGGCGGCGTAGATATCGCGGCCGCGAGGCCGGCGAACAAAGGCGGGAATTCCGGCTCGGGTCAGCACATTCTGAAAGGCAAGCACGCGATCGTCGGAAGGCGTGGCGAAGGGAATTTCCGGCCCGGGATTCAAGCGCGATCAGATTCACCTTGGCCCGCAAGACCGCGAATCAGGTCAACCATCTCGCGCGCGTGTTGCACGTCATCGTTGACGCCGCCCAGCAGGACGTACTCGAAGGTCAGCCGCTCGCGGTTGCGCAGCGGGAAGTCGCGCAGGGCCGCGATCAGCTTCTCGATCGTCCACTTCTTCGTGATCGGCATGACCTGCGTGCGCAACGCTTCGTTGGGAGCGTTGAGCGATACGGCCAGCTTGGGCCGAACCGGCTCGGCTGCCGAAATCGGCGATGCGCGGCACGATTCCCGAAGTCGAGACGGTCATGCGCGAGGCCGGAATGCCGACTCCTTCCACCAGCAGCCGCACCGCTTGCATGAAGTTGTCGTAGTTCAGGAAAGGTTCGCCCTGTCCCATGAAGACCAGGTTGACGCGGTCGCGCTGCATCTCGACTTGCTGGTCGCTGAGCACCGCGAGAATCTGGCCCACGATTTCGCCAGCCGTTAGGTTGCGGCGCAAGCCCAGAAGAGCCGTCATGCAGAAGGCGCACTCGACCGCGCAGCCGACCTGGCTGGAGACGCAGATGGTCGCGCGCTGCCAGCGCCTTGGGCTCTCGGTTCGCCTAGATGGTGAAACGTTCCGCTCACGGCGAACCGCAGGTCCCTCGGCTTCGCTCGGGATGATAAAACAGGCGGCTTCGCTCGGGATGACAGAAGAGGGAGAATCGCTCGGATCGACGAGCTCGACAGAAGTGCTTGGAGCGATAGCAGGCGCGGAATCGAGCTCTTCCAGTTCCTCGTCGCCGCTCTCGGAGCCGTCGCCTGCCTCGCCGCCATCGCCTTCGGGCATCCAGACCGTCTCAACGCTTTGCCCGTCAGCGAAGGCCAGCAGAGTAGCGGACAGTTCCATCAGCGGAAACAAACTTCTTCTCGATGCGCGGCAAGCCGACCGCGAATCCCGACTCGCTCAAGCCGCTGCCGGAACGCTTGCGACAAGGTGGTAAACTGCTCCAGCGCAGACCACCTTTGCCGGTATAAACCGTCAAATAGCTGGCGAGCGCGGTACGGGCTTTCCGTCAGGCTTTCAACAACATCCGTAAGCTGTTGAAGGGAAAGCCCTAAAAGTTCGGTATATTGCGGCACGCTTCATGCATCCAATATGCTATCTGGTTAGAGTCCCGTTCGCCCGACGTCGCTTCGGGGTATTTTCGCCATTACTTGCTATTCGCGCTCATTCATATTATCCGGCAGGCTCCCAGACTGCAGGCGCACGGCACCGGAGTCACATTTTCATAACCTGAGCGATGACAGTGAGATCGCTTGGAGCAGCCATCATGGTTGAAGAACTGCGCAACATACAACGCGAGGTATTGCCCAACGGCCTCACCATCCTGACCGAGCAGATGGACCACATTCGCTCGGTTTCGATGGGCATCTGGGTGAAGTCGGGCTCGCGTCACGAAGATCCCAACGTTAACGGCATCTCGCATTTTGTCGAGCACATGGTGTTCAAGGGCACCAGCAACCGCACGGCCGAGGACATCGCCCGCCAGGTGGACTCCATTGGCGGCAACATGGACGCCTTCACCGGCAAGGAAACCATCTGCTTCAATATTAAAGTTCTGGATGAACATTTGCCGATAGCGGTCGACGTGCTCAGCGATATGGTGCTGCATCCGGTGTTCGATGTCAAGGAGATTACGCGCGAGCGCGGCGTGATTCTGGAAGAGATCAAGATGGACGAGGACAATCCCGATTACCTGGTCCACGAGATCTTTACCCAGAACTTCTTCAAGGGCCATCCGCTGGGCAAGCCGATCCTGGGCACCAAGGAAACCGTCCGGCGCTTCGATCAGGACGCGATCCTGGCCTATTACGGCGGCAAGTTTCGCGCCCGGGAACATGATCATCTCCGCCGCCGGCAATGTGAATCACCAGGATTTCGTGGAGCTGCTTAGCCAGCGTTTCGGGCCGCTGCCTGCGGGCTCCAACGGCTGGCACGACACGCCGCCGAAGATCAACTCGCGCATCATCCTGCGCAACAAGAAGTCGCTGGAGCAGGTGCAGATTTGCGTGGGCGTGCCGTCTTACCCCATCAGCCACAACCGGCGCTACGTCACGTACATCCTGAATACGCTGCTGGGCGGCGGCATGAGCTCGCGGCTGTTCCAGAACGTGCGCGAGAAGCAGGGGCTGGTGTACTCGATCTTCTCCGAGCTGAATCCCTTCCGCGATACCGGAATGCTGTCGGTCTATGCCGGCACTTCGCGCGAGTCGGCGCCTAAAGTGGTGCAGTCGATCGTCAACGAATTCCGCGAACTGAAGAACAATTCGGTCTCCGAAGAAGAGCTGAAGCGCGCCAAGGACCAGCTGAAGGGCAGCCTGATGCTGAGCCTGGAATCGAGCACGGCGCGCATGTCGAACCTGGCGCGGCAGGAAATGTACTACGACCACTTCATCAGCATGGACGAGATCATCGAGCGCATTCAGGCAGTGACGGTTGAGGATTTGATCCGGTCGGCCAATGAGCTGTTCCGGCCGGAGTTGATCGCGGTGACGGTGCTGGGCAATCTCAACGGGCTGAAGGTCACGCGCGACTCGCTGGCGTGTTGAGAGAGCCGCGATTCGCTGTTCGCTCTTCGCCTTTCGCTAAGACCTGATCGCGATCGCCTGGATATCCTCAATACGGTCAGCCTGGGCCTGCGAGGCACTCGATCGTGAACAGGGTTCTCCAGCGAAGGGCGAAGAGCGAACAGCAGCCTGCCTGACTTTTTCCAGCTCCAAGCGTCCAACTTGCGGGGCAAGTGCTTTGACATCCGTCCGGGCGTGCACAATAATCTGAATTGTCCTACAGCTCACGTGCGGCGCCTTTATGGCTCCGCTTTGGCCCCGACGAAAGCGCGAGCGGCCCTGGCGGGCATCCGAAGCCGAATCTCAGAACCTGGCTATCCGGCGGAAGGACGCTGAGTCGGCGGAACGGAGCACGCGTCAGTCTGACGAGAGAGGCTTACAGATGCGCAGACGTAATCGAGACCGGGGATTTACCCTTATCGAACTGCTGATTGTCGTTACCATTATTCTTATCATCGCGGCCTTCACCATCCCGAAACTTACTAAGTCGACCATCCCGGCTCACGAGGCCTCGGCGATTGCCAGCATCAAGGCGGTGAGCGAAGCGGAAATGATTTACGCCAGCAGCCATCCGGACCTGGGTTTCACAAACGATTTGGCCACGTTGGGCGGCACGGCGCAGAGTGGAGGCGAGCGCACCATTGATGACACTTTGGCGAGCGGCCGCAAGAGCGGATACAGCTTCACCTACACTCCCGGCGAAAAGGTGAATGGAGCGATTCGTTCGTACACCATTACGGCGGTTCCGGATCAGGTGGGCACGACTGGGCAGCGCCGATTCTTCTCCGACGAGACGGGCGAGATCCGCCAGAGCTCCTCAGGAGTTGCGGATGCTACCAGCCCCGAGCTGCAGTAGGCGGAGCTGGGGACTCGAGCGTCATACACTCATGGGAATTTCACGTTTTGTGAAGTGGCCGGCGATTCCGGCCCTTCTGGTTTTGCTCTCCTCCGTTCTTCCCGCGCAAACCGATGTTCACGCGCTAGCTGCCAAGGTCGACCAGCGTTACGACCACATCCATTCGCTGGAAGCCCGCTTCACCGAAACCTACAGCGGCGCCGGAATGTCTCGTACCGAGAGCGGTACCTTACTTCTTAAGAAGCCAGGCCGCATGCGTTGGGACTACGATCAGCCGCGTCCGAAGCTATTTCTCAGCGACGGACAGACAGCCTGGTTCTACGTTCCCGGCGAGCATCAGGCGCGGCGTACGCCAGTCAAGCAGCTTGACGATCTGCGCTCTCCGCTGCGCTATCTGTTGGGCAAAACCAAGCTAGAAAAGGAGCTGGAAGGCTTGTCGCTGGCACCTGACCAGAAGCCCGTCAACCCCGGTGACATCGTGCTGCGAGGCGTTCCCAAAGGAATGCGAGACCGCGTGGAGCAAACCCTGCTGGAAGTGGCGCCGGACGGTTTAATTGTGCGTATCGTAGTCGAAGAACTTGACGGTTCGACGACGGAATTTCGCTTTCTTCAGCAGAAGGAGAACGTCGAACTAGCAGACCAGCAATTTCACTTTGTCCCGCCGCCGGGCGTCGAAGTGGTGGCCGGGACGGAATTCATGAATTAGCCGTCAGCCGTCAGCTATCAGCCCTGAGCCGAAGCTTTGAGGATCGCAATCGAAATTTCGGTTTAGGGTGACGGGCTTGGGAAGCGATGCGGTCTTTCCTTGCTTGTCTGCTAAGAGCTAAAGGCTAAGAGCGAATCGCAAAAAAAGCGACCGGCGAAGAGCGATAAGGCTTGAATACACGCGATCCATCCGCTTCAGATCTGATGGCCGACGGCTGATAGCTGACAGCTACGGATGTTAGACTACGGTTAATCCCTCCCCTTTGGGGACTTTCTCGACTATGGCCGAATACATGATCAAGATGGCCGACGAGCGAGGGCACGTGCTCGAGCAGTTGGAGCAGGGCACCTCGGAGGCCGAGATCCGCGATCGCTTCGCGCAGCAGGGCTTTTTCGTCTATTCGGTGAAGTCCAAAGGGCTGTTGTCGGCCGATTTGCACCTGCCGACCCGGCGCAAAATCAGGCAAGACCAGTTCGTCATCTTCAACCAGCAATTCGTGACCCTTATTCACGCCGGCCTTCCGATCATTCAGTCCTTGGAACTGCTGATCAAACGCCAGCGCAATGCCTTTTTCCGCTCGGTATTGCAGAACGTACACGAACGGGTGCGCGGCGGCGAATTGCTGTCGGAAGCCTTCGAGGCGCAAAACGTTTTCCCCAAGGTTTACACCACAACGTTGCTGGCGGGCGAGAAGAGCGGCAACCTCGAAGAAGTTATGGGACGCTACATTGCGTTCCAGCGCCTGGCAGTCAGTTTCCGCAAGAAGCTGATCTCGTCACTGGTTTATCCGGCACTGCTGGTAGCGGTGCTGGCGGTGATGATGACGTTTCTTATCACCTTCGTAGTTCCGCAGTTTGCCAATCTGTATCACACGTTGGGTTCTGATTTGCCGCCGATGACCTCGGCTATGCTGGCCATCGGAGTCAACGCAAAACACTATTCTCTTTATGCCGCCGTGGTCGTGGTGGCGGGCGGATTCCTGATGTGGCGCTGGATGAAAAGCGAAGCCGGCTCGACGCACATGGACCGCTTCAAACTACGCATCCCGCTGCTGGGCGACATCTGGCTGAAGTATCAGGTGGCCGTATTCTCGCGCATGCTGTCGACGCTTTTGTCCGGCGGCTTGTCGCTGGTGCCGTCGCTGCAAACCGCCGGAGAATCGATGCAAAGCCATCTGATGGCGCACGGCATCGACAGCGCAGTTATCGGGGTACGCGAAGGTCAAACGCTGGCGCACAGTCTGGAAGAGACCAAGGTCTTTCCCGAGATGTCGGTGGAGATGATTGAAGTCGGCGAGTCGACGGGCGCCTTGCCGGCCATGCTGAACTCGATTGCCGAGTTCTACGAAGAGGACGTGCAGAACGCGCTGGCCACGGCGATGGCCTTGATCGAGCCGGTCATCCTGATCGTGATGGGCGTGGTCGTAGCGTTCGTCTTAATCTCCCTGTATCTTCCGATCTTTAGTATGGGAGTCGGGGGAATTCACTAAGGCAGTAGAGAGTGGGTTGTGGATGGTGGTCACTAAGGCAGCATTTAGCATTTGGCTCTTGGTAGACCGCGACAACCTGGGGATGAACCGCGGGAGATTTGTATCAGGGCACGACTTCAAGTCGTGCCATTAGCGCCTTTCAAGAGGACGGCTTTAGCCGCTGAAGACAGGGGCTAAAGCCCAGCCAAGAAGGAATCGTTTGGCTCGGCTAAAGCCGAGCCCTGATACAAATCGCAGCTTGCTGTGATTTCTCCGTTGAGTCGAAATCTGACTTGTTAGATCGGTCGAGCGATCGTCTCATCGGAGCACGTTCCGATGTGCGATTGCTAAGAGCTAAAGGCTAAGAGCTAATAGCGAGAAGCGAGTAGTACCTATGGCAGAAGCAAAAGCAATTTTCGTAGGCGGCATTGCCACCAGCGATGAGGTCGAGCACGGCAAAGACCTGGCGCGGCGCTATCGCTGCGAGTTCGTTGATCTGAAAAACTTTCACATCCAGCACGAATTGTTTCGCAAGATCAAAGTGGACTACATGTTCCGCTACAACTTCGTGCCTTTGGAAGAGCAGCCCGACGGGCGGCTGATGGTTGCCATCGCCGATCCCAGCCAGCTGATGATGATCGACGAAATCAGCCTGCTGCTGGGGCGGCGTATCGTGACCAAAGTCGCCACCCTGACGCAGATCGCCGACGTCCTGAAAAAGACGGAGCAGTCGCAGCGCGTGCTGGAAGAAGCGGGCGAAAATTTCGCCCTCGACGTGATCACCGAGGATGAGAACGCCGACGAGACCATCTCGATCGAGAAGCTGACCGGCGAAACCGATCAGAGTCCCATCATCCGCCTGGTGGATACCACTATCTTCACCGCCTTGCAGCGGCGAGCCAGCGATATTCACATCGAGACCCGTGACGACTCGGTGGTCATCAAGTACCGCATCGACGGCGTGCTGCAGCAGGCGATGCAGCCCATCGCGAAAGAACATCACTCGACCATCATTTCCCGTATCAAGGTCATGAGCGAGTTGGATATTTCCGAGCGTCGGGTTCCGCAGGACGGCCGTTTCCGGGTGCGCTACAACGGGCGCTCCATCGATTTCCGCGTGTCGATCATGCCCTCGATTCACGGCGAAGACGCGGTGCTCCGCGTGCTCGATAAAGAGTCGATGAGCGAGAAATTTCACAAGCTGACGCTCGACGTGGTCGGCTTCGGCGAGGAAGACCTGCGCAAGTTCCGCCGCTATATTAAAGAGCCGTACGGCATGGTGCTGGTCACGGGGCCGACCGGATCGGGCAAGACGACCACGCTGTACGCCGCGCTGAATGAGATCAAGACCGACGAAGACAAGCTGATCACGATTGAGGATCCGGTCGAATATCAGATTCGCGGCATCACCCAGATTCCGGTCAATGAGAAGAAAGGCCTGACTTTTGCGCGCGGACTGCGCTCCATCCTGCGTCACGATCCCGACAAGATCATGGTGGGCGAAATCCGCGACACCGAGACGGCGCAGATCGCCATCAACTCGGCCCTGACCGGACACCTGGTGTTCACCACCGTCCATGCCAACAACGTGGTCGATGTGTTGGGGCGCTTCCTTAACATGGGTGTCGAGGCTTACAACTTTGTGTCGGCCTTGAACTGCATTCTGGCGCAGCGACTGGTGCGACTGATCTGCGAATTCTGCAAGAAAGAAGTGTTCTACTCGGCCGAAGAGCTGGAGGCCAGCGGCATGGATCCGAAAGAGTGGGCGACCATTCCTTTCTACGAAGGCGACGGCTGCATCGAATGCTCGGGCACCGGTTTCCGGGGAAGAACCGCGATCCACGAGCTGCTGGAGTTGACCGACAACGTGCGCGAGATGATTCTGGCCAAGAAGCCGAGCAGCGAGATTCGGCGCACCGCGAAGGAAGAGGGAATGCATTTCCTTCGCGAGTCGGCCCTTGATAGAGTGAGACGTGGCTTGACTACGCTGAAAGAGATCAACAAGGTTACGTTCATCGAGACGACCAGGTAGGAAGCTGTCAGCCATCAGCTCTCAGCCGTCAGCTTTCGGAAATCTCGATCTTCGTGGAATCAGAGTTTTTCGTTGCGAGATAGGACAAGACAGGCGAGAGAAGCAGAGGACAGAGTTACCGCAGTGTAGCCTTAGCTGAAAGCTGCATGGCTGAGAGCCGAGAGCTAATTAGATTTTCATGGCAGAAATTCACATTTCGCGTCCCCGGGTAGCCTGCGAAGTCAGCGCCGATAGGGTAGTAACCGCGCGTGCCGGCGAAGGAGCGAAGACTCTGGAAGCTGCTGTGACCGCGACGCTGCCGGAAGGTGCGCTCACGTCCCGGACTGCAGCAGGCTAACGTCAACGCGCGCGACGCGTTGGTGGCAGCCCTGCGCGATTCGCTGACGCCGGTAGCGGGACGCGCGCGCGACATTTGCCTGGTGATTCCCGACGCTACCACGCGGGTCATGCTGCTTGATATGGAGACGCTTCCGGAAAAGCCGCAGGACGCCGATGCCGTGGTCCGCTTCCGGTTGAAGAAATCGCTGCCCTTCGATGTCGACCAATCGGCGGTGTCCTTCGATCGGCAAGGGACGGCGAATCCGATGCGAGTGGTTGCCGCAGTCACGCCGCGCAACGTGCTGGAAGAGTATGAGTCTCTGGTTCGCGAGGCGGGCTACAATCCTGGATCGGTGCTGCCTTCGATGCTGGCAGCGCTGGGCGTGGTCGACGCCTCGCGTCCGACCATGGTGATCAAGGTGGAGCACGGGACTACAACCTTCGCCATCGTCGATCAGAATCAGTTGCTGCTGTACCGCGCTCTGGAAAACGGAGGCACCGCGGTTACTGGCGAATCGCTGGTGGACGATGTGAATACCTCGCTGGTGTACTTCGAGGATCGCTACACCGTAGGCGTGGATCGCGTGCTGGTAGCCGGAGTGCAGTCGGTACAGGATCTGCAGGAGGCACTCAATGCCAGTTCCAACATTCGCGTGGAAGAGCTGATTTCCAGCGCCATGTCGGGGGGCGCGGCAGCCGGCAATGTGCCGCGATCGGCTTTGGCTGGAGTCGTGGGGGCCCTGGTTTCCTGATGCGTCTCAACATCAATCTCGCCAGCCAGCCCTACGAAGTTGCGCGGCAATACCGTCAACGAATGACGGTGGTGATTGGCGCGCTGGGCCTGGCCGCCGTGGTGCTCCTGGGCTATATCGTTTATCAGCGAGTTCATTCCCGTACCATCCTCCGGCAATTGGCCGAGGTGCAGGGGCAAATCGATGGGCTGGAACGCGAAGAGGCGCAGGCGCGCGCCATTCTCAACAAGCCGGCGAATCGCGTCGTGGCCGATCAGTCGGATTTCCTCAACGAACTGTTTGCCCGCAAAGCGCTTTCCTGGACTCGCATCTTTACGGAGATGGAGAGGATCGTGCCGCCGGAGTTGCACGTGGTGTCGATGAAGCCCGAGTACACCAAGACCAACGATCTGGTACTGCACATGGTGGTAGCCACGGACTCCCGCGAACGCGCCGTGGAACTGGTGCGTCATCTGGAGAAGTCGAACCACTTCCGGCAGCCGCAAGTGGTGGCCGAAACCGTGGTGGCTAACACCAGTGCACAAGCGACCGGGGCAGGCAGCATCCAGTTCGACATCGCGGCGATTTACATTCCCGGAGCGCAGGAGGACGAGGCCGTCGATAGCGACGAAAAAGCCGCCGAGAAGGCCACTGAGCCGGCGAAGCCCACAGCTGCAGCCAAGGGCACGGCGATGCCTATGAACCATCGCGCAGATGGCGCCGAACGGGGCGACGCCGGCGGGCGTGAACGCGGCGCAGAATCGTCCCATACGGCCCAACCGCGAGAGGGAACACTGATGGCCAGCATTCGCGAGACGCGCAAGAAACTGATGCCGGTGGTGGTGGCGCTGGTGGTGCTCGATCTGGCGTGCATCGGATATCTCTTTTCTCCGGCGGGACGCTCGCGCCAGGCTCTGCAACGCGATTATTATCAGTTGCGCAATCGACTGGCAGCCAAGCAGCAAGAAGTCCTTCCCACCCGCGGCATGGATCAGAAATTGAAGCAGGCGTCGAAAGATATCAATGGTTTTTATGATCATCGTCTGCCCGCTCGCTATTCGGCGGTCTCGGATGAACTGGGCAAGATCGCGGGCGATACCGGGGTCCATTACTCGGGAGTGAAGTACGACGAGAAGGACGCGCCTATTGAAGGGCTGCGCAAGCTGAATATCGAGATCGCGCTCTCCGGCAATTATTTGCAAGAGGTAAAGTTTATTAATGCGCTGGAACGGGACCCGATGTTTTTCCTGATCGACGGAGTAGCCCTGGGCGAACAGCAGGGTAATGTTCGTCTGCAATTGAAGTTGGAAACGTATTTGCGGTCGGGAGCAGCCACGTCGTGAAGCTGGGCACGGAAGACAAGAAGGAAGACCATTATCGCGGGCGTGCTGTTGCTGGGCGCCGTGATCCTGTTGATCCGCGCATTTTCCGGTGGCGGCGATCAGGATAATGCGACGCCGCCTCCGGGCACTGTCGCGCCGTCTTCCGCAGCCAGTTCGACAGCTGTGGCCAAGCATGGAGGTGCCAAGCAGGGTGGCAAGGGCTCCTACTTATTGCTGGCCCATTCGCTGGATCCCACGTTGCGCTTCGATCTATTGAAGTCCAGCGAAGACGTGACGTATACCGGCAACGGACGCGACATCTTCCACTCGCAAGCCGCGCCGCCGCCAGACATTCCCCAGCCCGCGACTCCGGATGTAACGCCTGCCGGCCCAGCTGCACCGCCTCCGCCGCCGCCAATCGATTTAAAGTTTTACGGATTTGAAGGCCCCAAGAATGGGAGTAAACGCATCTTTCTACTAAAGGGTGAGGATATTTTTCTGGCGAAGGAAGGCGACATTGTAGACCGGCGCTACAAGATCATGCACATTGGCGCGAGTTCGGTGGAAGTGCAGGATGTGCTGACCAATAACACTCAAACTATTCCGCTGACGGGATAGTAATTACCAGCGGAACCTACGAGTTGGATTGCAGTATGCAGCAGCATAGTCGAGCGGGGCACAAGGCCAGGACCGGCGAGTTGGAAAACGCGTCATCGCGCCGGCAGCGGGACGGCGGCTACCTGCTGCTGGCCATCCTGCTGATGATGGCGTTCATGATTATCGCTGCAACCATTGTGGCCCCCCGCGTCGTGCAGCAGATCAAGCGCGATCGCGAGGAAGAGATGATCCATCGCGGTACCGAATACGCGCGCGCCATCAAGAAGTACTATAAGAAATTTGGCAGCTATCCCACCACCCTGGAGCAACTGGATAACACCAACCAGATTCGTTTCCTGCGTAAACGCTACAAAGATCCGCTCACCAAGGATGGCAAGTGGAAGCTGCTCAACTACGGTGACATTGCGATGTTGCTGAATACCGGTGCGCCCGGCACTCCGGCAGCAGCCTTGGCTGGGCAAAACGGGCTCACTCCCGGCGGCGCCCTGGTTCCGGGCGGGGCTTCGCAGGGGTCAGCAACTCCGTACTCCAGCTCGCAGCAACAGCAGTCGAATCCCTTCGCGCCCGGCTTCGCCTCGCCGTCTTCGCAAGGGAACCAGGATCCCAACGTGGTCGCTTCCCCCAACCAGAACCAGGCGCTTGGTACGCAGAGCAGTTCCACGGATAGTAGTCAGGGCGCCGGCGGAAGCCAGTCGGGAAGTGCGGCCTTCGGGCAGAGCGGAGCGTTTGGCAGCAATCAAACCGGTTCCAACAATCCCGCAGGCAATTCACCCTTCGGGCAAAACACGACCGGCGGCGCGCAGACCTTTGGCGGCGGAGCGATTGTTGGTGTAGCCAGTACGAGCAAAGATCCGACCATCCGGATTTACAACAAGAAGAAGACCTACAACGAGTGGCAGTTCATCTATAACCCGATGATGGATGTGCAGAATGTACTGCTGCGCGGCCCCTATCAGCCGACAACCATCGGCGGAGCTCAGGTGGGAACTCCTGCCAGCCAGATGAATGGTCAACAATCGAATGGGCTTGGCCAGCAGCAAAACGGTTTCGGCCAACAACAGAACGGCTTCGGCCAACAGCAAGGTGGATTTGGGCAACAGCCCAACACGCCGCAATCGCCTGGCGGCAACTTCCCGTCACAGCAGAATCAACAATAGTCGAGCCGTCAGCTATCAGCCGTCAGCTTTCATGATCCGCTTGTTTGCGATAGCCCGCACCATCGCCATCTTCGATTCAGCGGCGAATTGCTTTTGCAGTCGTCGCGCAAACGAGTATTAGAAGCTATCGCATAAGCCGCTTTAGATCAGGGCGCGTCTTCAGACGTGACGCAAATCGCGCTGATTCTGGTTTGGGCTTCAGAGACTGTGTCGCCACCGGTGTCGCCACTCTGCGGCTCACAATGATTTCCCACTTGACCGGGGGCTTACGCCGCCCGGCTAACTTCATCTCGCCGCGTTGCGGCTAGTTTGCTCGGTTATTCCACTCTTTGTTCCACCAAAAATTAACTCGTCGGTCGTGACACAGTCTCTTCAGCCCTGCCGGGCCCGCATTTGCAGCGGCTGAAAGCCTAGAGTTTTTCTTGGGGCTCATTCGGCACGACTAAAGGTCGTGCCCTGATACGAACCAACAGCAATTTAGTAGTTCTGTTCTATCCACTAGCCACTGCCCACTGTTTTGTAAACTCCACCAGCAACTGCAGTCGTTGGCGGGCGTGGCCGCTGTCAATAGCGTATGCCGCCAGAGGCACGGCGTCGTTAATGTGATCGGCATGTCCGGCGGCGACCAGCGCAGCAGCGGCATTGAGCAGCACCACATCGCGGCGGCTGGAGCGTTCGCCATCAAGGATGGCGCGAATCATGGCCGCGTTTTGCTGGGCATCGCCGCCGGCGATTTCCTCCAGCGGAGCCCGCCGCAAACCAAAGTCCTCGGGCGCGACCTCATAGACGTGCACCTGACTGTTGCGCACTTCCGCAACTTTGCTGGGGCCGGTGATGGTGATCTCGTCCAGACCGTCGCGGCCGTGGACCACCAGCGCCCGCCGCAGTCCCAGTTCGCTCAATGCTTCGGCCAGCTTCTCCACCAGATCGGCGGAATAAACTCCCACCACCTGCGCCGAAGATCGAGCCGGATTGGTCAATGGCCCCAGGAGGTTGAAAACAGTGCGCAGGCGCAACTCACGGCGTGCAGGTTGGACATATTTCATCGCCGAATGCAGCGCGGGGGCAAACAGGAAGGCGATGCCGGTCTGGCGCAGACAGGCGGCGATGCGCTCCGGCGGCAAACCAATGTTGACCCCGAGGGCCTCCATCACGTCAGCCGAACCACACTTGGACGTGATGCTGCGATTCCCGTGCTTGGCAACCCGCACTCCGGCGCCGGCAATCACCAGAGCGGTTGCGGTCGAGATGTTGAAGGTGCCGCTGGTATCGCCGCCGGTGCCGCAGGTATCGACCAGCGCATCCCGCTCGGTGCCGCTGAGATCTAGCGCCTCGCCGTCCTCGTCTTTCAAAGGCGTAGCTTCGTCGCGGATGGCCTGGGCAAAGCCGACGATTTCCTGTACCGTCTCACCCTTCATGTGCAGCGCGACTAGCAAGGCCCCAACCTGCGCGTCGGTTGCCTCGCCACGCAGAATTTGCGACATGACTTCGCGCGCTTCCTCGCGGGTCAGGGAAGAGCCGTGGTTGGCGATTTTGTGCAGGGCGTCGAGGATCATGGGAAACAAGAAGCTGTCAGCTCTCAGCCGTCAGCTATCAGTTGCTAGATTAGCATTCTGCGGGCCCCCCGATTGAGCCACCGCCCAGTGGTTGCCGATTGTCTCCGCATGACTCCGGGAAAACCGCGCAGGAACGTGCGATATTGGTAATGTGATGTTCAAGACTTCCGGTTGCCCGGCTAAGCTTGCCGGGATCATGTTCATTTTGACCAGCGTAGTGGCGCTGCCCGCACAAGCGCCACGGACGGCCTATCTGGGCATGGACCGCAATGACTATCCCGGCGATGCCAGCATGATGACGTTACGCAAGACCTTTGCCTTCACGGGATACTGGCTGAACAATCCTCCGGGCGCAAATCGAAATACGTGGCACGGTAAGCGCAAGCTGCTCGACTCCATGGGCTATGGGTTCTTGTTGCTATTCAACGGCCGGGAGTATGCCCAGCTGAAGGCGTCGGGTAATGCCGCGCGAGTTGGAGCTAGCGATGCGGGCAAGGCTGTCTCGTCTGCGCTGCAAGAAGGCTTTCCCCGCGGTTCGATTCTGTTTCTCGATCAGGAGCAAGGTGGCCGGATGTTGCCCGAGCAACGCGTTTACATTCACGCCTGGGTCGACGGCGTGACCAAGCGTGGTTTTCGCCCAGGGATCTACTGCTCGGGCATAGCCTTTCACGAATCGAACACAGTTTCGGTTATTACTGCCAACGATATTCGCGACAACGCCGGCAAGCGCGACATTCAGTTCTTCGTCAGTAACGATCAGTGTGCGCCGTCGCCGGGATGCCTCTTTCCCAAGCCACCCCCGAGTCCGGCTGAAAGTGGAGTGCCGTTCGCCAGTGTATGGCAGTTCGCGCAGTCGCCGCGGCGACCGGAGATGACTGCCTCCTGCCGGCAGACTTACGCGGCTGATGGAAACTGCTATCCGCCGGGCATCGATCCGGCTTCAGGTGTGCATATCGATGTCGATACGGCGAACTCTGCCGATCCCTCGCGCGCCAGGACTCCGTAATTTTCATGGAAGGTTACCGCACGATTGCGCCGGAAGAAATTCGACACGCGGCCTCGTTGTTGCGTGCCGGCAAGCTGGTGGCGTTTCCGACGGAGACGGTTTACGGGTTGGGCGCGAACGCGCTGGACGTGGACGCGGTGGCCCGGATCTTCGCCGCCAAAGGTAGGCCGCAGACCAGCCCAATCATCGTGCACGTGAGCAGTATGGAGATGGCGCGACGGGTGGTTTCGGAATGGCCGCAGCCGGCAGAATCGCTGGCGCAGCAATTCTGGCCCGGTCCGCTCACGCTAGTTCTGAAGAAGCAGACGGCTGTCCCCGATCTGGTAACAGCCGGCTTAGATACCGTCGGCGTGCGCATACCCGCACATCCCATCGCGCTGGCGCTCATTGCCGCGGCGCAGATTCCGGTGGCTGCGCCCAGTGCCAACCGTTTTACCCAGTTGTCGCCCACCACGGCTGAGCACGTGCGTCAGAGTCTCGGCGACCGCGTCGATTACATCCTGGATGGCGGCCCGTGTACCGTGGGAATCGAGTCGACAGTGCTGTCGTTGGCTGGAGATCATCCTGTCCTACTGCGGCCGGGTGGTATTTCGCGTCAGCAGATTGAGCAGGCGATCGGGCCGATCATCCAGCAGACGCAGGCTACGACCGAGGCACATCCGGCGCCGGGCATGCATCCGCGACACTACAGTCCAAGCACGCGGTTGTTGTTGGTACGCGATGGCGAGGTGCCGGGGTCGGGCGCTGGAGCGTACCTGCAACTCCATCATCAGCCGGGAAGGGAAGTGCGCGAGGTTGTGCTCATGCCCTCCGATGTCGCGCAATATGGGTCGCGGCTTTATCACCTGCTGCACCAGCTGGATGCGCACCGCTACGACTGGATCGCCGTGGACGCTCCGCCTGAAACTCCGGAGTGGGAGGCGGTGCTTGACCGCTTGCGCCGTGCAGCAACATTTGAGCCCCAGATTTAGCAACGACATTCATTGCCATGCTAAAGTCGAAGCCTTGATCAGCCGTTCTTCCGCCCGTTGACCACCACGCCTTCCAACTCGAGCCGCCAGTCACCTTCGCCAGTTCTGCTCCGGCAGGTGGGATTGTTCGACGCCACCATGCTGGTGATGGGCGGCATTGTCGGCGCAGGCATCTTCATCAATCCCTATGTCGTCGCCCAGCGACTGCACACTCCGTTGCTAATTCTTGGCGCCTGGGTCGCGGGCGGGATTGTGGCCATCCTGGGCGCGTTCGTTTATGCGGAACTGGCGGCGCGGCGGCCGGAGGTGGGCGGGCAGTACGCCTACCTGCGCGAAGCGTTTCATCCGGCGGTAGGCTTTCTCTATGGGTGGGTGTTGTTGCTGGTAATCCAGACCGGAGGTATGGCCGCGGTCACCGTGACCTTCGCGCGCTACTTGTTGGAACTCACCGGTTGGACGGTACCGGAGCGCGTGATTGTGGTCGTTACCATTACGCTGCTGACCATCATCAACTGCCTCGGGGTGAAACTGGGCAGCCGGGTGCAGAGCGTGCTGATGCTGCTGAAGATTGCCGCCATCGCGGGATTGATCGGCGCGGGCCTGTTCCTGGTGCGGTCGCCGCATCCGTTGCTGCATCCTGTACTTGATCGCCCGCCGTCGCTTGATCTGGTGACCGCAATTGGAGCGGCGATGGTTCCCGTGCTGTTTGCCTTTGGCGGATGGCAGACCTCGAATTTCATCGCCGAAGAGGTGAAAGATCCGCGCAAAAATTTGTCTCGCGCGCTGGTGATGGGCGTGGCCGGAGTGATCGTGCTTTACGTAGGGGTGAACTTCGTCTGCGTGCGCGCGTTGGGGCCGGAAGGACTGGCGAACACCAGAGCTCCTGCCACTGCAGTCATGCGGGTGGCAATGGGCGACACCGGGGCGCGCCTGATCGCGCTGGGCATAGCCGTATCGACGCTGGGATTTCTGAGCCAGTCAGTATTGACCGCGCCGCGCGTCTACTTCGCCATGGCCCGCGACGGACTCTTTTTCCGCAGCGTAGCCAAAGTGACCGAGCACACCCACGTTCCGGTGATCGCGATTATCCTGCAAAGTGTATGGACGATTGTGGTCGCTCTGTCGGGACGCTACGAACAGATTCTGAATTACGTGGTGTCGATGGACTTCCTGTTCTTCGGCCTGACGGGCGCCAGCCTGTTCGTGTTTCGCAGCAGGGAAGCGAAGGCGAAAAGCAATTCGGTCCGGGGATATCGCGCGCCCGGTCATCCCTTTACTACTGCCGTATTCGTGCTGGTCTCGTGGCTGGTGGTGATCAACACCATCTACAAGTACCCCGCGAATAGCCTGCTTGGCATGTCGATCCTGCTGCTGGGTCTGCCGGTGTATGCCTTCTGGGCGACGAAACAAAAGAAGAAGGAACGGAAGAGTCTGATGCCATCGCGTACCCATAGTGGCTCGCCCTATATGCAGTTTGCCAAGTTGCGGTCGGCCGCAACGTACAATCTGGCGGCCAGCGGCATCATGGGCTATCCCCTGGCCGAGCTGCCGGTAAAGCTGGAAGACCTGGAGATTTGCGGGCCGACCCTCTACGGGTATGCGCCCCTGAAGGAGCGGCTGGCGCAGCAGAAACGGCGTCACGCCGGAATGTGTGGTGACTGCTGCTGGTACGTCGATGGCCAATCATCTGGCGATGGCGGCGACCCTGGAGCCGGGCGAGGAAGCCCTGGTGGAGCATCCGACCTACGAGTTGCTGGCTGAGCAGCCTGCAATATCTCGGGGCAACCGTGCGCTACTTCGAGCGGCGGATGGAGGATGGGTTTCGCGTCGATCCGGCAGAGGTGGAGCGGCAGATGACCGCGCAGACACGGCTGATCGTACTCACCAATCTTCACAATCCCAGCGGCGCATACATCGATGAACCAGACTCTGCGCGCGATCGGCGAACTTGGCAAAGAAGAATGGCGCGCGGGTACTGGTGGACGAGGTCTATCTGGAAGCGCTGTACGAGCAGCGGCCGCGCCCGGCAATCCATCTGGGCGAACACTTTCTGGTAACCAGTAGCTTGACCAAGGCGTACGGCCTGAGCGGCTTGCGTTGCGGATGGGTGCTGGCCAATCCGGAATTGACCGAGCGCATGTGGCACATCAACGATCTGTACGGCGTGAATGCGGCCTATCCGGCGGATCTGCTGAGCGTGATCGCGCTCGACAATCTTGATCGTGTGGCCGCTCGCGCCAAGAAATTGCTGGAGGCGAACCGTCCGATTCTGAATTCTTTCTTACACTCGCGCGATGATCTTGAATATTTCCAGCCGGAGTTCGGCACCGTAGCATTTCCCAAGTTAAAGTCGGGAAGCGTGGACGATCTTGATCGGCTGCTGCGCGAGAAATATGACACCAGCTTCGTTCCTGGAAGTTATTTCGACATGCCGCAACATTTTCGCGTGGGGATTGGTGGCGATCCCGAGATGACGCGCGTCGCCTTTGAGCGCTTGGCATCGGGGCTGGATGAATTGCGGCGAGGATGAACCGGGCCGCGGCCGTCGTCTTCGCGGTGACGAGATGGGGGCTACGAGCCGGTTTGAGCAGCGACGCGGCTGAGATCGTTTTCGCAGTGACAACTTAATTTGTATAATAGGCGAAGCTGGCGTGAAATCGGTCAGCGTCAGTTGTTCCTTTCAACATGGGGCTATAGCTCAGCTGGGAGAGCGCATCGTTCGCAACGATGAGGTCGTCGGTTCGATCCCGACTAGCTCCACCAAATTCTCAATCACTTGCGGAACTCGACCAACGGACTTCAGAGCAGCAGGGAGTAAGGAGCGCTGTCCCGAGAAATCGACGTCTGGGGTCGGTTGCGCTCCCAGCGAGCCGCCGCTCAGGAGAACTACGAAGCAGGCGCGCTTGATGATGCGTTCGCACGGCACTCCTTGGCTGCCATCACAGCCAAGAGCTGGTATCTCCCTATAGAGACTGGTCAACTCCTTGCACTGGCGGAACAAAGCTTCGACGTATATTCCCAGTTGTGCGAGTTGGTCGACGTATGGCGGCTGCAGGCAAGGTCAGACCTCGACACGGCGGAAGCGAGCTATCAAGTCGATGGGGCGCAAAACCAATTGACCATCGCGCAGGTCCGGTACAGCGAGGAATCCGCTTTACGGGTGAACCAAACAACTCTATTCTTGAGCTGAGTTTCGGTTTTCATATCTACGCCGCCCAGGGAGGCAACCATAGGAATTGGTAGTCGCTAACATTCCCGCCTATGATCCGAAGCCTTCCAGCGTAGCGACATCTTCGGTTCGCAAGAAAAAATCCGCAAAACTGACGCTCTGGCCCTTGGTCGCCGCTACCTTTTTTATGGTTTCGGGCGGCACCTACGGCACCGAAGACATCGTGCATGGGGCGGGATACAGTCGCGCGATTTTCATTCTTGTGCTTACGCCAATTCTTTGGAGCTTGTCGACAGCGTTCATGATTGGAGAGCTCTCCAGCGCGCTTCCCGCGGAAGGCGGTTTCTACGCCTGGGTGCGGCGAGCGATGGGTAATTTCTGGGGATTCCAGGAGGCTTGGTTGTCGCTGGTGGCCAGCATCTTCGACATGGCCATCTATCCCACGCTGTTCGTCCTGTATCTCACCCGCCTGTTTCCCTGGTTCGAAACGAATCATCGCGGAATAATTGTGGGATTGGCCGTGGTTATCGTTTGCGCGGCACTGAACATCGCCGGCATTCGCGTGGTAGCTACCACCTCGATCTGGCTCTTCGTTCTGATCTCGGCGCCTTTCGCACTGATCGTCATCCTGGCTCCCTTCAAATATGGAGCCCTGGCGCACGCCGTGACGACGCCGACCACTCACCAGATAGACATCATCGGTGGACTGCTGATTGCGATGTGGAATTACATGGGCTGGGAAAATGCTTCCACCATCGCCGCCGAAGTTGAGCGGCCGCAGCGCACCTATCCGCGGGCCATGTTTGGCGCCGTCTCCCTGGTCGCCCTGAGCTACATCCTGCCCGTAGCTGCCATGGCGATGACGCGCTTGAGCCCCGGTGCCTGGGAGACAGGTTCCTGGGTGGAAGCGGCGCGACTAGTGGGCGGACCGTTGCTGTCCGTCGGCATGGTGCTGGGCGGTATGCTGAGCGCCTTCGGGATGTTCAACGCCCTGGTGATGAGCTATTCACGGCTCCCTTTCGCCATGGCGCAGGATGGTATGCTGCCGTCGGTTTTCCAGAAGGTGACGCGCCGTTCGGGTGCTCCCTGGGTTGCGATTCTGGTACTGGCCATCGGCTGGGCATTGTGCCTGGGGCTTGGCTTCGAGCGCCTGGTCACCATCGACATTCTGGTTTACGGCGCCAGCTTGCTGCTGGAATTCATGGCGCTGGCGGTGCTGCGATTTACCGAACCCGGCCTGCCGCGTCCTTTCCACGTGCCCGGCGGCAAACTGGGTGCGGTGTTGATTGGCGTCTGTCCCATGCTCCTGCTCGGTTTTTCGATCTTTCACGGTGAGCACCAACAGGTGCTGGGAATGAGCAGCCTGACCTTCGGCCTGCTGCTCATCGTCGGCGGATTTGTAGCCTACGGTATCGACCTGATGCTGCGGCCTAGAAAGATCCTGCAACCCAGGGCGGACCTGTCACACGAATAGCAGGGAGCGGGCGCAACAACCTCTGCTGATCGGCAAGCTATCCGCCCTGAGTCGGGGTTGTCCGCGCTCCAGGCGATTGCCGCTCTGCGCTGCGAAATCAATCCGAAAGATCCGCGCCTCAGCCTTCGACCAATCACTGTGTCTAGTCGGAGTGACCTTCGTTTCCGCCGACCGACAGATTTGCGCAGCATCCTTAAAGCTATCCACAGGGTCCTCTTACCCGGTTTCCCAACCGGTGCATCCGCCACCGCCTCGGTGAGTTTCGTCGTGCCTGGATAAAAGGACAGCTTTCTGCCCCTGGCAGCTAATTCTTTGTAGGACGACCCAGTGCGGATTCCGCTTTGGGGCGAAATGGGCCTGGCTTCACGAGCATTAGAATGGCCGACACCCAGATGCCGGCCGTGGCAGAAGAGGGCCTTCGCCCTGAAACCGGTTCAAATCAACCGCGGAGACCCCCGTCTGCACTTTTGGCTGAGATATAGACAAGCCCCAAGTTCAATGGCTGCGCACGAAGCCGTGATACATGCCATCACCGTCAGCGTAAAATCCCGTGGTTGTCCCCATTGCACTGATGCAGTAGGGCCAGGTGCCCTCACCCGGGTCTATGCCGGCGCCCGGAACATCGAATGTAACCAGGGTTCCGTCGGGTTTGCTCAGGAAGCCGTGGTACACGCTGCTAGGGTCGAAGTAGTCTCCCACGATTGCCCCCCAGACGTTGATGGTTCCAGGTTCAGTCCCTGCTGCCCCCGGGACGTCCAAGGTGGTGAAGGTACCGTTGCGCTTCCGGACGTAACCGTGTTCCACAAAAACGGCGTCAAAATACCACCCGATGATCGTGCCTTCCAGGTCAATGCTCACGGCGTAGTTGCCGTTGACCCCTTCCGGGGCGTCAATCGAGGTGATCCTACCGGAGCGAGTGCGCAGGAACCCGTGGTACACGCCGGTTTCGTCCTTATAGATCCCTGCTAGTGATCCCTCGGGGTTCAGACAGGTGGCCGCGCATTGTAAGGATTCAAAAGTTCCACTGGGAGGGTCAAAGCTGGTGAACCGTCCATTGGCTGCGCGCAAGAAACCGTGACGCACACCATTTTTGTCGAGGTAGAAGCCTGCGACTGTTCCCTCCAGATTAATGTTATACGCGACGGTGTTAATCGATCCCGGGTAGTCAAACGTGGTGATGGAGCCCCTGCGGTCGCGCAGGAAGCCGTGGCCGACGTCGTTGGTGTCCGTGTAGTATCCCGCGACCGTTCCTGCCGCGGAAAGGCTAAAGGGGATGGTACCCTCGCTGCCGCCTGCGCCCGGTACGTCGAACGTGGTGATCGCACCGCGAGGAGAGCGCAGGAAGCCGTGACACAGGGTCGCATCACAGTATTCTCCCGTGATGGTGCCGTCCGGGATAATCATGTAGGGGTATGTGCCATTGACGTCGCCGGGCACGTCGAAGGTAGTTATTGTCTGCGCTTGCAGGCCACACCCGGCTACAAGCAACAGGACTGAAGTAAAGCACATGAATAGACCGAGTCGCTTCATAACAGCCCCCTTTGAAGGTCGTTACATTGGTATTGTTTAAGGCGGTCGTACGAGGCTGGGGAGCGACCTGGTACCCCGTACACCGTCCGTGGACCGATGGCCTGGGAGAAGGTGAATTCGGCCACAACCGTTCCAATCACCTGCTCCCACAAATCCTTCCGCGATACTGTCCGATCCAGGGTCACCTCTGCCGAAATCGATAGCGGCTCCCTTTGTTCCAGTCCTAATGTCTCGGCCGTCAACGAAAGTCCATCAGCTTCACGCGATAGACATTACGGTCGAGGGTGAAATTGCGAATGGCATACCACGCAGCACTGGTGTGCCAACCACAGAACGTCTCTCCGGCAGGAACACATTGGTTTTGCGAATCGAAAGCTGTCTGAGTCGTGGCAGTTGCGGCGAGTCGGGAGCAGCGTGCCCCGCCAGGGTCGACAATGCAATGAAAGAACGATCAGCCGGAGGTTCCGCATTTTTTTGGCTCCTGCACGTGCCAGCTATCTCATATCTCAGCTCTCCTCACAATGAACGCTGCCTGACCATTGCATGAATTTCTAATGAAGGCGATGATGACCCAGCCCGAACCTGCAGCAACGATTGGTTCGAACGCTGATCGCATTTTGTTCAGGGCGTTATACTTAGTGCAGAACGAGGGTTGCGCGATGTCTGGCCCTGCCCAATCGCCGCCAACAGTACGCTTCGCCAGTTTTGAGCTGGACTTGACCTCGGGGGAGCTTCACCAGGATGGCCAGAAGCTTGCTCTTTCGCCAAAAGCATTTGCCGTACTGAAAGCCCTGGTGGAACGCCCCGGCGAAGTGGTCACACGCGAAGAGTTGCGTACCCGACTGTGGCCTGCAGACACGTTCGTCGAGTTCGACGACAGCCTTAACCACGCCGTCAAAAAGCTCAGGCAGGCGCTGGGAGACTCAGCGGAAGATCCACAGTTCATCGAAACGCTGCCTCGATTCGGCTACCGCTTCATCCTGGACAAGGTCGAAGAAGCAACCGGTAGTGCGTCGACCCACCAAATTGCCCCCGAGCGTTTTCGCCTTGAGAAGCCGCCGACATCCGCGGCCCAGCGCGGCCCAATTCCGCGGCACCAGGTCTGGGTGGCGCTTTCCATCGCTGTATTGGTCCCGTTGATCGTGATTACTGGCGTGCTAGTGCACAAACAGCGAGCACAGGCACTCACTGAGAAAGACATTGTCGTTCTCGCGGACTTCGCCAACAGAACCGAAGATCCCGTGTTCACCGAAACGCTTCGGCAAGGGTTGCTGGTGGAGATGAGCCAGTCGCCGCTGTTCAATTTCCTGCCCGCCAGTCAAGTGAACACGACACTGCAGCACATGGGACACAACCCACAAGACCCGTTGACCGACGATCTTGCTCGGCAGGCATGCCAGCGCAATCAGGGCAAGGCATTCATCGGCGGATCTATCGCGAGTCTGGGGACTCAGTACGTCCTCAACCTGAAGGCGGTGAACTGCTCAACCGGAGATGTTCTGGTACAGCAGCAGACTCAGGTCTCGCGAAAAGAGGACGTCATTCGGATCTTGAGCGGGCAAGCCACTCTGCTGCGGGGCAAGCTGGGAGAAACGCTCGGCAGCATCCAAAAATTCGACGTTCCGCTCGATCAGGCAACAACACCCTCGCTGGAGGCGCTGCAGGCCTATACCTTCGGGGGACGCCAACTCGAACAGTCAGACAGCCAGTCGGCCATCGTTCCTTTGAAACGAGCAATTGAGCTGGATCCGCAGTTTGCTATGGCTTATCTGCGGCTCGCGGCGGTCTATGGGAATTTAGATCAGACCGGACTGATGGAGGAGAACGTCAGCAAAGCATACTCTTTGCGCTCGAGGAGTACGGCAGCCGAGGGGCTCCGGATCGAAGCAGCGTACTACATGCTGGCCAAGGGAGACCTGTACAAAGCGATTGAAACTTACAGGCTCTTCAAAAACCAGTACCCACAAGTGGCCTCTCCGTACAACAACACCGGGCTGATGTACTTGAGCTTGGGGCAATACGAAAAGGCTGTGGGTGAGTTCGAGGAGTTTTACCACAGATCCCCCTCCATCATGTCGCTCGGAAATCTGGTGGGCTCCCTCATTGCCCTCGGTCAATTGGATCAAGCCCAGAAGTTGCTCGAAGAAGGCGAGACCCGGCATCTGCGGCGCGAGTTGTTGCTGCCGCAGCACTACAGCCTCGCGTTTTTGCGTCATGATCCTCAGCGAATGGAAAAGATCGTCGCGGCCGCCTCTGGCGACCCCGGGATGGAACGTCAATTCTTAGCCATCCAAGCGGATACTGCCGCATATTATGGCCGATTTCGGCGGTCTCGCGAATTTCGACAGCAAATGGTGGAAGCGTGTCTAAGCCATGGCCTCATTGAATCGGCCGCCGCAATGTTGTCCGCGGCAGCGTTGCAGGAATCGGACGTCGGAAACTTCAACCAGGCACAGCAGCTGGCGGCACGAAGCCTGCAGTTAGCGAGAACCAGGGTGGTACTGGCAGCTGCGGCCATCGCGTATGCGCAATCGGGCAGTCTTCATCAGGCGCGCGCGCTGGCGGAGGAGCTCGAATCGCAACTATCCTTTCCACACATTGGCAAATCTGTCGTGGGTGCCCGCCATTCGCGCCAGTGTCGAGATTCAGCAGGGCGACGCGTCGAGTGCGGTCGAGACGTTACAAAAAGCCATGCCCATTGAACTCGGCAACTCAAATGGCGAGATGGATGATGGGTTGGAACTGCGGCCTGTATACACACGCGCTCAGGCATTTCTGGGTCTCCATCACGGTCCTGAAGCGGCTGCGGAGTTTCGCAAGATCATCGATCATCCCGGCCTCCTGGGAGGAAACGCCGTTGGGGGAAATACCATCGGAGCACTCGCACACGTGGGTCTGGCACGAGCGTACGCACTTGAAGGTGACAATGGCAAAGCACGCGCCGAGTATGAGCAGTTCCTCGACCTGTGGAAAAGCGCCGACCCGGATCTTCCTGTCTATCAGCAAGCGAAGACAGAATACGCAGCGTTGCCGTAGCCTCGCGGGTTCCGGACCTGTTTCGGCGTCACTGCTGGCCGGAAGGGCAGCCCACGAATGAGTTGCCCTTCCCGGGTGCAGCATCGCTTCGCAATTCGACCCACACTTACTACTTGCTCTCAGCCGCCATCTTCGGAGCGTCCGGAGCTGGTGAACCATCCCTCTCGCAGTGTTGTTTCCATATGAATCCATGACACGTCGCCGCGTCACAGTAATATCCGAGCACCGAGCCGGACGCAGTCAGGCCGCCAGGAAAAGTTCCTAATCCCGAATCTGTGCCTGCTCCGGGAATGTCAAAGGTCGTGATGTTTCCATCGCGAGCACGGAGGAATCCGTGGTATACGCCGCTCGGATCGAAGAAGTCGCCGGTTATCTGGCCGGAAGGATTGTTGGTCGACGGTTCCGTACCAGCGGCCCCCGGCACGTCAAAGGTCGTGAAGGATCCGTCGCGACTGCGCACGTAACCGTGCTCCACATCGACTGCGTCCCACCAAATGCCAGTGGCGACTCCGCTGGGGTTGATGCTGCCAGCCCAGGTTCCATCAACCGCGCCCGGGACCGCGTAGGTGGTGATGCGGCCATTCGGTTCGCGTAGAAATGCGCCGAACACTCCGTTGGCGTCGATGTATATGTCCGCTAAGACACCTTCAGGGTTGTAGCACGTCGCCAGGCAAACCGGTGGCCCGATAGTACCGCCGGGGACCTCAAAGGTTGTGAATGTGCCGTTGGGCGAGCGAACAAAGTCGTGACGCGCGTTGTTTATGTCACGGTAGCGGCCGCTGGCGGCTCCTTCCGCGTTGATGTTGAAGAACTGGGTGCGAATTGCCCCAGGTACATCCACAATGGTGAAGTGCCCCCTGCGATCGCGCAGAAAGGCGTGAATGACGTCATTCGTGTCCGAGTATTCTCCGGCGATCGTACCGGCCTCGTTCATGCTGATTGCTTCGGTGCCGAACGTTCCTCCGGTTCCCGGAACATCAAACTTGGTGATGGTTCCGTCCGCGCCGCGAAGGAAGCCATGCTCCAGGCCGTCGGCGTCAAGGTAGTAGCCCGCAATCGGGCCGCTCTCCAGAATGATCATTGGATAGGTACCCCCCACGGCCCCCGGAACGTCGAAGGTTACGATCGACTGGGCAAAGGTTGGGATCGAAGCCGCCAGGGTGGCGATAAGCAATACCGGCAACATCCATCTGGACCTGGAAGTTGCCACACGTCCGGTTGCTGCATTCGCGGAAACTGCCAACTGCCGAACTGCTGTGTTCATAATCCTTCTCCTCTTCGTTGATTTGCGAACAATCGGTTCTGGTGGGAGCGGACCTGCCGAACTACTGCGCATTCTTGCCGGGTTCACGGGCGGACGAAAATAGTCAGAAACTTAGCGCCGTATTGAATTTGTCTTAGCGCCCAACTTGCTGATTGCAAAAGAAATTGCAAAAAAGAAAATAAGTCAAGGTACAATCTCGCCAACTCTCGGGGGAAAACGTTGGCTTCCAGGACTACCTTGGTACCGGGCTTCGTCCGCTTCGGAGACGATTTCGAGCTGGACGTCCGCGCCTATGAGCTTCGGTCGGGTGGCACTCCTCTAAAGCTCAAGCCCATTCCGATGGAACTCCTTATCTTTCTGGTGGAGCGCCGGGGGGAACTGGTCACGCGGGAGCAGATTGTTGAGCGTATCTGGGGAAAGGGAGTATTCCTGGATACCGACAACAGCATCAACGGAGCCATCAGCAAGATCCGCCAGGTTCTGCGGGATGATGCCCAGCAACCGCGGTTCGTGCAGACCGTTACCGGTCGTGGATATCGCTTCATCGCCCCGGTGACGGAATGCGGTGCTTTAGCCGCCCCCGAGGTCCCGCCGTGGTCGCCTGTGCCGGAAGGGGTGATCGGCAAGAAAGTGTCCCATTACCGCATTCTCCAGCTGCTCGGCGGCGGAGGTATGGGAGTTGTCTATAAGGCCGAAGATCTCAAGTTGGGGCGCCGGGTAGCCATCAAGTTTCTTCCCAGCGAGCTGGCAGCCGATCCGACAGCGTTCCAACGACTGGAGCGCGAGGCGCGGGCAGCATCGGCCCTGGACCATCGCAATATCTGTTCGATCTATGAACTCGAGGAGCACGAAGGTCAGCCGTTCATTGTGATGCAACTGCTGGAAGGGGAGACGTTGCAGGACAAGCTGGAGGCGGCGAACCAGCAACAGACAACGCTGCCGCTGTCCGAAGTGCTGAACTTGGCAATGCAAGTTGCCCAAGGACTGAACGCCGCCCACCAGAAAGGCATCATCCATCGCGACATCAAGCCGGCCAACATTTTCGTCACCGCCTCCGACGAAGCCAAGATCCTGGATTTCGGTTTGGCTAAAGGGATTGAGGACAACCTGGGCGAACCAGCGCTGTTGGGGGCGTTCGAAGCAAGGCCTGCGGCGCATGCTGCCAGCGCTGACATCCTGAGGCTCACCCTCACCGGTACTCACATGGGCACCGCGTTCTACATGTCGCCCGAGCAGGTGCGGGGCGAGAAGCTGGACGCGCGTACCGACATTTTCTCTTTCGGACTGGTGCTGTATCAGATGCTGAGCGGCCAACGCGCTTTTCTCGGCAACACCACCGCGATTGTTCACGATGGCATTCTCCACAGTACACCGGCACCGCTGCGCCAGATCAATCCCAACCTGCCGCTGAAGGTAGTTGCCATCGTCGACAAATGCCTTGAGAAGGAACGCGAACGCCGCTTCCAAAGTGCAGTCGAATTGCATGGCGCGTTGCAGGAGGTTGGCGAAACTGCAAGCCGCGCTCCTCACCCACTTCGCCGACGAAGAATTGCCGCGGCTGCGCTGGTGTTGGTGCTGGTGACGGCGGGTATCGTAGCCTTCCACCCTTGGCGCCGGCCAATCGCGCAAACGGCATTTCAGAAATACCGCATGACCGAGCTTACCTCCAGCGGCAATGTGGCGTTCGCCACCATTTCGCCGGATGGCCGTTATCTGGCGTATGCCGATGGCGACTTCGGCCAGCAGAGTCTCTGGGTGCAACAATTATCAACTTCGAGCACGATAAGAATCCTTGGGCCGGTGTCGCATCCGCTGCTGGAAGGTTTGCGTTTCACACCAGACGGGAACTATCTCTACTACGTCCAAGAAGACGCGGTTGGTTCGACGCAGAGCTTGTACCGCATCCCTGCCCTGGGCGGCGAGCCGCAAAGAATCGTCTTCGATGTAGCCGACCATAGCTCCGTCGACTTCGCTCCCGACGGAAGACAGATCGTATATTCCCGAGGGGTGGGCAACAATCCTAACGGCCAAAGCCACGCCGAGAACTACCTCCTGATCGCCAATGCCGACGGCAGCGAAGAACGGCGCGTCCTTACCCTTCCGACTGGGGAGAGTATCGGCATGCCCGTGTGGGCTCCGGATGGGCAAAGCATCGCGTTTGAATTTAGCGAAGGTGGGGACATGATGAGCGGGGTAGCCGTCGTCTCCAGTCGGGGTGGAAAAGAACGACGAATTCTGCGCGCCGCGCGCTTTCTCTCCGGCATAGGATGGCTTCCCGACCAGAGTGGACTGGTGCTAAGCATGTGGCCGCTTGGGGCAGATAATTTTTCTCTTTGGACAATCTCTTATCCCGACGGCAGCTTGCGTAAGTTGACCAGTGATCTGGCTAACTATTCCGATGTCAGTTTCATCCGCGGTGGCCATAGCCTGGTGACCGTGCAGCGGCAGAGGGATTCCGCCATATGGGTGGCTCCCGCCTCCGATCCCACGCAGGCAGTCCAGTTGCGGGAGGGCGCGGCGCGGGAGGACGGCATGTGGGGAGTAGCCTGGCTGGCAGACGGACGCCTGGTATATGGCATTGGGAACCTGTCCGAATTATGGTTGACGGATCATGATGGAAGTCATCGCCAGCAACTTACACACATTGGCAAGACAGCCACGAACCCTTCAACAAGGGCACAAGGTGACACCATTCTTTTCACCAGAATGGACCCCGCCACCCGGACTACGAATATCTGGTCTATCGATAGCCATGGAGAAAACCTGCAACCGCTAACGAAAGGCGCGACCAGTCTGTGGTCTCCCGAAATCTCGCCGGATGGAAAATGGATTGTCTACCAGGGCGATGGCTTCGCCTTCAAGATGTCGCTGGCCAGCGGTGAGGTCACAAAACTCGATCCGAAGTGGGGTGGAGATCCGACCATCTCTCCCAATGGCCGTTGGATCGCTTTCGAAGCGTGGGATGATCACATCGAAGTCGTCCCGGCCGATGGAAAAGGAGCAACGCGGTATCTGCCCTTCATCACGGAACCCCAGGCCCCACACCCGATCATGGACTTCAACTCCAGCTTCCCACTCCGCTGGACAGCCGATAGCAACGCGATCACCTACGTGCGGACGAAGAATGGAGCCTCCAATGTGTGGATTCAGCCGCTGGATGGCAGTCCGGCGAAACAGTTGACGCATTTCGCATCCATGTTCATCTGGCGCCATGCCTGGTCGCGCGATGGCAAGTATTTGGTTCTGTCTCGTGGCAATCTATCGCGCGATGCTGTTCTTCTGACCGAGCTTCGCTAGAGAGTCTTCTGCGTGCGGATCTCATGGATTTCGCTGCGCTTTCGAGGAATGAGAGAGCGATGAGTCCAGCCCGCCCGACACAACGCCATGTACCAATCGCATGGCCCTCATGCCCGTCTTGGTGAGAAGGCGTTGCAGTAAGGCTGCGAACTCGTTCGCAACGATGCCGTCGGTTCGATCCCTCGCTCCGCCAAATAAATCAATTGGCAAGTAAAACAGGTTCGAGTGGCAGCCATTGAAGCTAAGGCGTGATCTCGAATACCGTCCCGTCGGTGTGAATCCCCCCCCCGATGGTCGTACCGTAGAGATTGCCGGCGGCATCGATGATCAGGCCGGCGTAGGGGCTAACGCCGTCGGTGCCGTTGCCGAAGCTATGCAGCACGGTCTCTGTCCAGCCTCCGCCCGGTTGAGGCGATAACTCGAACACCGTCCCGTCGGTGTGAATCCCGCCCGCGATGGTGGTGCTGTAGAGGTTGCCGGCGGCATCGATGATCAGACTGGCCTGAGGATTAACTCCGTCAGTGCCGTTGCCGAAGCTATGCAGCACGGTCTCCGTCCAGCCTCCGCCCTGGCTCGGCGTCAACTCGAACACCGTCCCATCGTTAAGAATCCCGCCCGCGATGGTGGTGCCGTAGAGATGGCCGGCAGCATCGACGGTCAGGCTGGCGTTGGGACTAACCCCGTTTGTGCCGCGGCCGAAGCTATGCAGCACGGTCTCGGTCCAGCCTCCACCTTGTCTGGGAGTCAACTCGAACACTGTTCCTAAGTTGTGAATGCCCCCCTGGTAGGTCGTGCCATACAGATTGCCGGCGGCATCAATGATCAGGCCGGCCTGAGGGTTAACGCCGTCCGTGCCGTTGCCGAAGCTATGCAGCACGGTCTCAGTCCAGCCCCCGCCCTGTTTGGGCGTCAACTCGAATACCGTCCCGCAGGTTTTGCCCTGGCAGGAGTGAATGCCGCCCTGTTGTGTCGTGCCGTAGAGATTGCCGGCAGCATCGAAGATCAGGCCACCTAAAGGATAAGCGCCGTCGATACCATTGTTGTTGAAGCTGTGCAGCACGGTCTCGGTCCAGCCCCCACCCTGTCTGGGTGACAACTCGAACACCGTGCCCGAGTTGTGAATGCCGCCCTGTTGTGTCGTGCCATAGAGATTGCCGGCAGCATCGAAGATTAGGCTGGCGTAAGGATCAGTCCCATCCGTGCCGCGGCCGAAGCTATGCAGCACGGTCTCCGTCCAACCCCCGCCCTGTCTGGGCGTCAGCTCGAACACGCTTCCTAAGTTGTGAATGCCGCCCTCGACGGTCGTGCCGTAGAGGTTGCCCGACGTATCGGCGATCAGGCCGGCGTAGGGATTCACCCCATCTGTGCCGTTATTGTTGAAGCTATGCAATACACTTTCGTGGGAAGCCGCCCAGGTGCTCGTCACCAGCAGAGTCACCGTAAAGATCGTCAGGGCCGTCCCCAATCCGATGGAGAATCTCTTATCTAGCATTGGGTCATCCTCGTCTAAGTCCAGACTTTGCGCGAAAATAGCCGGACGGATTGGAGTTGTCGCGAATCTGCTACTTCTGCTGAAAACAGCACAGATTGTATACCACTTTATGTCCACGACGTCGTGAAACAAATGGGAAGCGTCTAAAGGACAATCTCAAAATGTCCAGATGCCGCGAAGGGCTAGATCCCATGCCCTTCGCTGCGGTTCAAGCAGCTCCAAGAAGCGAGCTCTCCGAAAGCGCTGCGACGCTCGGTTTACAGCTGTTATACATCGCGCAGCCCGCTTACTGGTTACTCGAACCAGTCGAGGTGGTCGCGGTTGCATCGAATTCCTGTCTCGCGCTTTCAAGCTCCGACCAAGGCAGGCGCTTGATCCGTGGTTCCCAGGATGGAGACCGTTCTGCGTTGCACTGCTGTGCCCGAACATGAACGGCGTTGCTGCCTCTAAGTGCCATACCGCCACCCAGTTGTCGATAGCTGATGGTGATACTCAGAAACTCCGGTAAGTGGTCTGGACGGTTAAGGATATCAAGCATAAAGTTCGTGATCTGTATCTGACATGGAAGTAGCGCTGAGATCGGCGCTAATTCCTTCGCCGCTCCCGTGCGGGGTTATGTCCCACTCACCATCGCAGCATTTGTGCGGAGCCATCTTACGAAGACAGCAAACTGCGTCGCGGGAAGAGCCTTCCGGAAGTGTTGACAAGGGCCACTATCGGGCAATTCGTTCCAGGCGAGCATGCCAACGATGCCATCGACCGTCAAACCCGCGCCTTGCTAGAACCGCCATCCCGAGTGCGGGATGGTTGTTCTGAAAGGGATAAAGCCATGACCGTAGCCTTGGTCATCGCCACTGATTCGCGGCTGGTCGCCTGTTGTTCCGCCGCTCGCCGTCATTGTTTCAGGACAGTTCTTTCAGTTGCACTCCTTATCCTGGCCATTGCCCATTGGCTTGTGGCCCAGACCATTGATCCCCCCGGTCCGATAGCTGTAACTACTTATCACTACGATAACTACCGCACCGGCTGGAACCGCTCAGAGAGTGAGCTCACGCCTACAACTGTAAGCAGCGGGCAATTTGGACCCTTGCAGACCGTCGTGCTCGACGATCGGGTGGACGCTCAACCTCTTATCGTGCACGCAATAAATGTTACGGCCGGCAACTTCCAAGGCAAGCACAATGTAGTATATGTGGCCACCGCCAATAACACCGTTTATATGATCGACGCTGATGACGGGACCGTCCTATGGAGCCGGAATCTCGGGGATCCCGTGACCGGGCCAGTCGGCTGCGGCGGGCCGCCGGGGAATGTTGGCATTACTTCCACTCCGGTGATCGATGCCGCCAGTCGCACTCTGTACGTCATAGCATATATAAGCAGCATGAGTGGGCCCGCATATCTTCTTCACGCTCTAGACCTGGGCAACCTGGCCGACAACGTTTTTCCGCAGGTTGTGTACGCCTCCCATACCCTGACCGATGGCACTAGGTTCACGTTCAATGCAAACTACCAACTGCAGCGTCCAGGCCTATTGCTGGCTAACGGGAACGTATATGCGGGCTTCGGCAGCTTTTGCGATGGGTACGACACCTACTCACGTGGCTGGTTGCTGGGATGGAACGCTGCATCATTGAGTCCGCTCCCTTCAAACGAACTCCTGGACACGCATGCCAGCGATGGGTACTTTCTTTCTTCGATTTGGATGTCTGGATACGGACTGACGGCTGACGATTCCGGCAACCTGCTGTTTGCCACAGGAAATTCGCAATCAGGAACTTACGATGGAGTGACCAACCTGCAAGAAAGCGTAGTGAAGGTGTCGCCGGACCTTAGCAGCGTGCTCGATTTGTTCACTCCGAGCGATCAGGCTACTTTGGACTGGTACGATCTGGACTTCGGCGCGGGAGGGGTGCTGGTTCTGCCTGACCAGGCGGGGCCTATACCGCATATGGCCGTGGCGGCGGGCAAAAACGGGACGATGTTTCTGATGAACGAGGACAACCTGGGCGGATATTCCCCCATTGCGAACAATGTCCTCGGGAGCTACTCTATCGGGCAGTGCTGGTGTGGGCCGTCTTATTTTGTCGATACTGACGGAGCGCCGCGAGTGGTCAGCAGCGGTGCAGGATCCGCCATAGTCTGGGAGCTCAGCACCTCGCTGCCCGCTCCCAGGTTGACAGCCGTAGGTGTCTCGCCGGTCATTGCCGGCGGGCACCAGGACGCAGGCTTCTTCACGACTATCTCGTCGAATGGTACATTCAACCCAGTCATCTGGGCGCTTTCGCGGGCAAGCCCGCAGAACATCTTCCTCTATGCGTTTGATCCGGACACCTTGCAAAATGGCCATCTGGCCCAGCTTTTCCGAGGCATTGCGGGTTCTTGGCCCATCGTCACAGCTAATGCCAATCTGGTTCCGGTGGTGGCGAACGGCAAGGTCTACGTCGCCAGCTACCAGCAGCTCACGATTTTCGGATTGACGGGACAGCCGAGAAAAAGCAGCACCAACTCGCGACCAATGATGCTGCATCGATTACCGGCTGCGGCGCGGTTTTGAGTATCCGAGCTACCTGATGCTGAACGTAATCTGAACGGCGAGCCTATCTCAGATCACGAAAAACGATAACTGAGGCAATCTTTGCTCGGGAAAACGACTCCCAGCCAAAAATGGGAACCCTCCTTAAGCTCTTTGCTGCCTCACATCGGGCAACTGATATTGAGGAAAGGCTTGCGACCGCATCGTGCGGCGGTTTCCCATTGTTGGATATGGCCTATGGCAGGCACCATTTCTTTCTATCCCCACGAGAACCGGAGGGTTACTATCACGTCATCGAATTGCGACAAGAATTCCCTGGGCGACAAAAGCCTGATAGGGGCGTTAGGGGATAACTATGAGTTCTTTCGAAGACACAGTGCGAGAGGTAACCGAGTGGTTTGCGAGCCCGCGATTCAAGGGGATTATTCGTCTGTACTCACCTCGTCAGGTGGCTGAACAGAGAGGCACCATTGCCGCGGACTACCCGGTGGCGCGGGCAGCCGCCGAGGGCTTTTACGCCCGGCTCAGAGAGCTGTTTCAGGCCGGCAAGTCGATCACGACCTTCGGTCCATACTCGCCCGGACAGGCCGTGACCATCAAGCGACTCGGAATCGAAGGCATCTACCTGGGTGGTTGGGCCACTTCAGCCAAGGGAAGCGTCACCGAAGATCCAGGCGCTGATCTTGCCAGCTACCCACTCAGTCAGGTGCCAGACGAGGCTGCGTCGATCGTGCGCGCTTTGCTCACCGCCGACAAGAATCAGCAGTTCTTTCGTTCGCGCATGAAGCCAGAACAGCGGGCGGCAACTCCCGAAGTCGATTATCGGCCGTTCATCATCGCGGACGCCGACACCGGCCACGGAGGAGACGCTCACGTCAGGAATCTGATCCGCCGATTCGTGGAAGTCGGCGTACCGGGCTACCACATCGAGGATCAGAAGCCAGGCGTGAAGAAGTGCGGCCACCAGGGCGGCAAGGTTCTGGTGTCGGAGAACGAACAGATCCAGCGTCTCAATGCCGCGCGATTCCAACTCGACGTCATGAGAGTGCCCGGAATCATCGTGGCGCGCACCGACGCCGAGGCGGCCAACCTTCTGGATGGATGTGCGGACGAGCGCGACCAGCCTTTCATCCTGGGCGTCACCAACCTGGAGGTGCCGAGCTACAAGGCGGTATTTCTCACACTGCAGAGAAAGTTCTATGAAGCCGGAGTCGATGAGGTAAGAGGCCACATGATGTTTGCCATGTCGGACTCCGAATACGCCGAACGCCAGCTGCGTGGCTCGAAACCACCGGGCTGCTGCCGCTGATCGAGGAGAACGCCAAAGCCTACAAGCAGAGTGCCGATGGGCTGGTGGACACCATGCTCGACAAGGTCATCCCGCAGTTTCTGGATGCATGGCAGGAAGCGGCAGACCTTAAGACCTACCGGCAGGCGGTTGCTGATGTCATGGCGTTCCGGGTCAGCGAAGGTGAGTCGTTTGATCTGAGCGTTGACGAATGGCTTGCCTTCTCCAAGCGCGCGTCATGGTATGCGGCCCGCGAAAAAGCGAGATCGATGGAAATCGACGATACCCTGGGACTGCGAGCTTGCCAAGACGCCGGAGGGTTACTACCAGGTCCAGGGAGGTCTGGATTACGCCATCGCCAAGTCTCTGGCTGCCGCGCCGTTCGCGGACATTCTGTGGATGGAAACCGCCACCGCGAACTTGGAGGAGGCTAAAGCGTTCGCGGACGCGATTCACGCTGAATTTCCCGACAAGATGCTGGCGTATAACTTGTCACCTTCGTTCAGTTGGGACACCACCGGCATGAGCGACGAGCAGATGAAGCACTTTCCCGAAGAACTGGGCAAGCTGGGCTTCGTATTCAACTTCATTACCTATGGCGGACACCAGATCGATGGCCTGGCCGCCGAGGATTTCGCTACCGCGCTGCGGCAGGATGGGATGTTGTCGCTGGCCCGTTTGCAGAGGAAGTTCAGGCTGCTGGAATCGCCTTACCGGACACCGCAAACTCTGGTCGGCGGTCCGCGTCTGGATGCCGCGCTGATGGCCGCCTCCGGGCGCACGGCAACCACCAAGGCCATGGGCAAGGGATCGACCCAGCACCAGCACCTGGTGCAGACCGAATTTCCTCCCAAGGTCCTGGAAGATTGGCTGCAAATCTGGGCGGAGCATAACGGTTTGCCGCCGGTGTTCCGCGCGCAGTTGCGTCCGGTCGCCGCAGGTTCCGACTTCCTGGAACTCAGCTTGTGGAACGACTCGAAGGAACGGGTGGGCAACATCATCTTCGCTGACGTTCAGGATCGACATGGTCATAAGCTGCTTTCGATCCGCGATATGAATACCTTCGATCCTTCCCTGCGAAAGAAACGGCTGATGACTCTGGCACACCTCTTCCTGCTCCACCGCTACAAGGCGGGATTGGTTCATTACTTGAGTCCGACCGAGGACAACCAGCACCAGGCCCTGAAGATGCAGAGGCTGGGAATCTTCGGCAACGTCAATACCGAGGCCGGGCTCATCATTGTCGCCAGCGTCGAATGCCGGCCGAGTCGCGCGAGTTGCTCAACCCGGACCGGGTTGTCTTGCGCAAACTGATCAGCAAGACAGAGTAGAAGATAGAACCCATATCTATCTCACTCATGAATCGTTTTGAATGGGGCACTTCGCCTGTGCCAGGGCGGGCTATTTCAGACGTCCTGCGAGGCGGCATACTACGACTCGGTGATGGTGAGCAGCGATGAGCTGATGCCACGCAGAGCGTGCGCATTTGAGAATTTTCTTGGCGACACGCTGCCGTTGGTGAATAATGCTCGACCAACGCTACTCAAATCCGAGGGCAAGAAATGGAAAGCAAGCGTGGTCTGCTGTTCCTCATCGTGCTGCTCCTGGCAGCGTCCTCTCTCTTCGCACAAACCTTTCGTGGAACCGTTGTTGGTACGGTGACAGACACTTCCGGGGCGGTCGTGGCTGGGGCGACCGTGAAGGTCCGCAATGTGGACACCGGGCTGGAACGTACCACCCAGACCAGTGCCGACGGCAGCTACAGCGTTCCCGAGCTTCCCATCGGCAATTACAGCGTCACCTGCTCACAGACCGGCTTCGAAACCGCGACCACGAAGGGCGTCACCGTGGACGTTGCTACGAATCGGCGGGTGGATCTCATTCTCAAGCCCGGCCAGGTGTCGGAGCAAGTGGAGGTAACGGGCGAGGTGCCCCAAGTCGACACGACCAGTGATGAGCTGGGCGGCATCCTCACAGCCAAGACCATCGAAAGCGTACCGATCAACGGCCGCGACTACACCAAGCTGATCTATCTCAATCCTGGAGTGGCCGGTTCGCCTGACCAGATCAGCGACTCGCCTGGTTCGTTCGGCGAGTTCTCCATGAACGGCTCACGCGGACGTTCCAACAATTACCTGCTGGATGGCACGGACATGAACGACGGCTACCGCAACGATCCGGCCATCAACGAGGCAGGCGTGTTTGGAGATCCCGCAACCATCCTGCCAATCGATGCCGTCGCCGAACTGCACGTGCTCTCCAACTATGAGGCGGAGTACGGGCGTAACAGCGGCGCCATCGTCAACATCGTGACCAAGAGCGGCACCAACAACTGGCATGGCTCGCTGTTGGAGTATTGGCGCAGTGGTGAACTAGGCGCGCGCAATTATTTCAATATCGGAAGCCAGCCGAAAAATCCGTTTCTCAACAATCAGTTTGGCGGATCACTGGGCGGTCCGATCGTGAAGAACAAGGCATTCTTCTTCGTGGACTATGAAGGCCAGCGGGAGAGCGGCGCGCAAGCGGGACTGAGCTGTGTGCCCGACCCGAATGCGATTGCCCAGGCGAAGGCCAACGCTGCCGCGGCGGGCGTTCCGCTCAGCCAGCCGATGCTCAATCTGCTGGCGCGCAATCCCTGGCCGGCGCCCGACATTCCCGGAGCCACAGCCAATGTCGATGGCACGTGCAATCCTCCGGCGCCGGGCGCCGCGGCAGACAATCTGGCGACCTCAACCCGCTTCAGCAACGACGTAGACAGTGTGATCACGAAGCTTGATTACAATCCCAACACCAACAACAACATCACCGGTCGCTACTACTTCGGAAACAGCAATCAGAGCTTTCCCTTCGCGCAGCTGGCAGGAGGCCTGCTGCCGGGCTTCAACACGGTAACGCCCACGCGCGTACAACTGGTGTCGCTGTCGTGGGTGAAGGTCGTGAATGCTTCGCAGGTGAACGAGGCGCGCTTCGGCTGGAACCGTTTTGCCGAAGGCTTTTTCCCGCAGGACAGCAACTTCAATCCGGCATCGATCGGCTTGGACACCGGCGTCAGTTCCTACAACTACGGCTTGCCGATGATTTCGGTAGGCAGCTTCTCGAAACTTGGGGCCAGCGCCGGTGTGCCGCGGCAACGCGTGGATACCAACTGGCAGGCCATCGACAACTACTCGTGGAAGATCGGCCGCCACGAACTGAAGTTCGGCTACGAATTTCGCCGGACGTCGATCCAGATCATCCAGGACTCGAACTTCCGCGGCAAGCTCAGCTTCGACGACCTCACCGCGTTTGTTGAGGGCTTGCCTTCGGGCGGAAGTCAGGCGGCCGGCTACACCAACCGGCACGAATACCAGAACAGCCAGGGACTCTACGTCCAGGACAGTTTCCGCTGGACGCCTCGACTGACGCTGAACTTCGGACTGCGCTGGGATTACTTTGGTATCGCCGGCGAGAAGAACGATCTGTTCTACCAGTTGCAGCCGGCCAACGGCGGAACGCTTGGTGCAAGTCGGCGGTCCCGGCGGGCCCTCGCGCCTCTACAACCCGGACTATAAGAACTTCGCGCCTCGCTTAGCCTTCGCTTACGATGTCACCGGCAAGGGGACGACGGTGGTTCGCGCGGGATACGGCATTTTCTACGACGCCTTCTCGCAGGACATGTTTCTGGGACACCTTCCCTACAACTGCACATTCTGTCCCGGACCGGCGTTCACCGGAACGGGCGTAGCGCCGATTACATTCTTCGGCGCCACCGCGGGTCCGATCACCGCAGGCTCTCCCGTCTACGTCAATGGCTCGCCACTGAGCAACTTCTTCGGCATCGATCCCAACATTCGCACTCCCTACGTGCAGAACTGGAATCTCAACATCCAGCAGGCTTTCGGCAACAAGATGACTGCGGAAGTCGGTTACGTAGGCTCGAAGGGCACCAGACTGTTCCGCTTCCGCGATATCAATCAGCCCAGCCAGGCGCAGATCACGGCCTATGACACCGGGCCGGCTTGCGCCGGCGGATATACTCCGCCCAATTGTCCTATTGCTGGTTTCGATAGCGGCGGCAACGTGCCCAGAACGGCCTATCCAAACTTCTTCTATTTCAACCAGGAAGAGTCAAGCGCCTTCTCCACCTACAATGCGCTGCAAGCCAGCTTTCACGTGAACGGCTGGCACGGACTCTCCACCCAGGCCAACTTCGTGTGGTCGCATTCCATCGACAACGCCAGCGACCTGGAAGACTTCATTCCCAACGCCTCGCAACCCAACAACAGCCTTGATCCGCTAGCCGAGCGCGGCAACTCCAACTTCGACATTCGCCGCCGCTTCAGCTGGTACTTCACGTATCAGTTCCCCAGCTTCCAGGGCTCGTATGCCAAGCTGAAGAGCGGATGGGGCATCGATGGGACGGCCACCTTGCAGGACGGCCAGCCTTTCACGCTTAACTACAATTTCGAAGGCGACTATTCAGGCTCGGGTGAAGGGTTTGATCGACCTCAAGTTGTGGGACCCATTCAGTATGGCAGCGCGCCCGCCAACTTCCTTAACCTGGCGAATTTCCAGGTGCCCTGTACCTTCGGCAACACTACCGCAACCACGTCGTCGGGAGACAGCAACTGCCTGGCAGGGACACGCCACTTCGGCGACCTTCAGCGCAACGCGTTGATCGGGCCGCCGTTCAAGGAGTTCAATTTCTCGGTGTACAAAGACACACCGATCACCGAGCGCGTAAACCTGCAGCTTCGGGCCGAGTTCTTCAACCTGTTTAACCATCCCAACTTCGCCAATCCCGAGCTGCCTAACTTCATTGCCGACCCCGGGGTGAATGGCATTGCAAGTAACGGGCGCGGAGTGGGCTATTACGCTTTGACTGCGACCGGCGACGTAGGCATCGGGAACCCGTTTCTCGGAGGTGGAGGACCGCGCGGAGTGCAGTTCGCGGCGAAGGTTACGTTCTAGCAGTCACGGGGATACTTGCAACTCGCAGGCTGCTAAACATGGCGATCGAGCAACAATTGGCTCGCGACGAAAAGGAGCTGTTGTGAGGATGGGAAATTGCCAGGCTCTCCGAGCCATGCCGGGGAGCGGGCCAAGGTCAGCTGCGTCAGGCACCAGCAGTCGCTTACCGTAGCGTAGTTCTGATTATTTTTGCTGCAGCGACGCGATGTAATTGGTCAGGTTGTGGATCCTGAGCTGGGTCTGGCCTTCGTTCCGCTGTCCTAGTAACCGGAATGTCGGACCCCATACCGGCATCTCTTGCGAGCCGTGGGCCGACGGCATGTTCGGATCACCCTTAATGGCCTGCTGAACCTTGGCATCGGGGAACTTGCCTCCATTTTTGCTCGCCAGTTGGGTCAGATTCGGTGGAGGGCTCTTCAACGCCGCCGCCGCTGGACCGTTTCCGGTACCATTTGCACCATGGCAGGATGCACAGTATGCCATGTACATTTCTTTGCCCGACGAAGGATTCACGTTTGGAGTAGGCACCGTCTTGATCTCCGGTTTTGCGGATGGGCTCGCCTGATCCTGGGGCGGCTGTCCGCTTACCGTCGAAAATGCTGCCAATATTGCGACGAGAACAGAAATTCCCATCCATCTAAGGCGTCGGTTCATTTTTCACCTTCCAGATAGAGCGACACGCCGGCCGGGAGGGGACGTGTTTGACGACGAAACTCGCTGGGCTTCCGAATGCACGGAGTAGTATACCGACCGTCATTCGTCGCCAGTCCGGACTTCAAAGCACCGATACGAGATGACGAGCCTCAGCGGGGGAAGTGCATGACGAACCAGGCCGGAACTCCGCCGCCGGGAAGCCCAGCTAAATTCTGTTCCAGCCCTTAGGCCGTGTCAGTGACGGATGACGCACAGCAACGTAACAGCCGAAGGACAGAGAATCCACGGTTTGTCAGCCAGTTATCTGGGATCGTCGGAGTCGGCCTTTGTATTCTCGCTAAGCCGGGTGGCTTGTGTGACGAGATAATTCCGTTCCGGAATGCTGGTCGTCCGGCCAGCAGCAATCCGATAATGGGTGATGGCGGCCGCGTAGTTGCCAGCCATTTCCAGCAGATGAGCCCGAACTGCATCGAGGCGATGATGGCCGGCAAGTCGTGGATCCGAGTCGAGCGCTGTGAGCAGCTCGAGGCCCTTGGAAGGCCCTTGCACCATCGCAGCGGCCATGGCGTGATTGAGGATCACCATGGGGTTGTCGGACATGCGCTTCAGCAATTCATACAACGCCAGAATTTGTGGCCAGTCCGTATCCTCGACGCGGGTCGCCTCGTCATGAACGGCGGCTATCGCGGCCTGAAGTTGATAGGTGCCAATCGATCCCTTCGACAGCGACGCCGTGACCAGTGCCAGGCCCTCCGAGATCTCTGCCCGATCCCACAGAGTTCGATCCTGTTGGGTGAGCGGGATCAACTCTCCGTCTGCTCCGGTTCGAGCTGCCCGCCGCGCATCGGTTAATAACATGAGCGCGAGCAATCCCTCTACCTCGCCATTGTTGGGCAGCAGAGTGTGTACCGATCGGGTGAGGCGAATCGCTTCCAGTGAGAGTTCCAGCCGCTGCAGCTGTGGCCCAGAGCTGCTGGTGTAGCCTTCATTGAAGATCAGATAAAGCACATGCAGCACGGCTCGGAGCCGTTGAGCCTGCTCCTGGGGGGTGGGCAGGCGGAAGGGCACGCCGGAAGCCTTGATGCTTTGCTTGGCGCGGCTGATCCGCTGCGCGCCATGGTCGCCTCAGGTACCAGGAAGGCATGAGCAATCTCGGCAGTGGTCAAGCCACCCACCGCGCGCAAGGTCAGGGCAATTGCCGACGACGACGTCAGTGCCGGATGGCAGCACATAAAAAACAAGATCAGGGTGTCGTCCTGGTTCATGTCAGAGTCACCATCGACGGTGGGAGCGACCAGTTCGGATTCCATAGCCACTGCGGCTTCCCTGCGCTGGCGGGCCGCGTCGCTTCGCAGTAATCGGTCATACGTCGGCAAGCGACTTGAATCAGCCACCCCCGAGGATTCTCCGGTACGCCCTCCAGTGGCCATTGCATGACCGCCGCGATTAAAGCTTCCTGAACGGCGTCCTCGGCGGAGGCGAAATCGTGGAACCGGCGGATGACCGCGCCGAGCACCTGGGGCGCAAGTTCCCGCAACAGGTGCTCGGAGGCAGGGTCCAATGAGCTTGGTGTCAACACCGTCATCACATTATTTCCGGGTCGGCTCAGTTCGGTGCGGCTGTCGGAGTACTAAGCTTCACAGCGATTCGTCGGGCGAGCGGCTCACCAGTTGCCGCACTTCCAGGGACATGTTCAAGGGTAGGCCACCAGGACCGGGCGCCGCCGAGGCGCGGGCTGCTATCTGACAAGCACGCTCCCGACTTTCGACCTGCACGATCCAAAAGCCGGCGAGAAACTCTTTGCCTTCCGGGAAGACGCCATCGGTGATGGGCGCACCATCGTTTCCAGCTCGCACGTTAACAGCCTCATCTGGAAGCGCCAAGCCTTCGGTGAAAACCAATTCGCCGGATTCGCGGAGCCATTTCGTTACGCCACGCATGTACACCATGTGCGCCTGAATATCCTCGTTCCGCCAGCCGGTAACTCCCGCGTACTTGTCTTCGCGGCTCATGTTATTCATCATCAGGATGTATTTCACGCCATACTCCTTTCCATTTTGCGCTGCTTGGTCAGCTTCCATGGGTTAGTCGAAGCGCGAGGCGCATTCTCGTCATCCCCAGATAACGATCGCGGATGAAATTTGCCTGTAGCGCCGAGCAAGTTCACGCCGGCAGCGGCTTCGCCGTCACAGCATTTCGGGAGGCGGGGCGCTCATCACCGGTCGCACTTCGATCGGCATGTTCAACGGCGCACCGCCCGGTCCCGGAGCGGCGGATGCCTTGGCAGCGATTTGATAAGCTCGCTCGGGACTTTCCACGTCGACGATCCAATAGCCGGCAAGAAACTCTTTGCTTTCCGGGAACACGCCGTCGGTGATCGGTTCGCCGTCCTTGCCGGCCCGCACCAGCCTTGCCTGGTCGGGAAACGACAAGCCCTCCGCCGATACCAACTCTCCCGACTCGCCAAGCTCCTTGCAGAAGCTCTGCATAAAAGCGATATGGGCCTTGAGGTCCTTCTTGGGCCAGTCGGGAACTCCGTGGCCCATCTTCATAGTGTTCATCATCAGGATGTATTTCATCTCTTGCGCTCCTTTCGTTTGTGCGCCGCTCTGGCGCTTTCATGAGGTAGTCGGAGCACGCGGCGCATTCTCGACATCCTCAAGAAATATATTTTCGAGAAAAAATTCGGTCGTCAGGTCGATTTTGTGCCCCGTGGATCGACATACATGCAGAGGTTGGAACATGACGAGCGCAGCAATCGTAACCGAAACTTATAGCCAGTTGGCAGCCGCCTGCGAGGTACAGCAGCGATTTATGCAGCTCTGGACCCCGGCGATCGACAGCCTAACGTATAGCGCACGCTGCCGGCAGGTAGGCGAACTGGGCGGGGATTGCTACGACTTTGTGCCGCTGCCGGAGAATCGCCTGGCCCTGGCAATCGGAGACGCCTCCGGAAAAGGTCTGGCAGCGGCGCTGATGATAGCAAGTGTCCAGTCGTCCCTGCGCACCGCGGCTTTATTCACCGGAGATGATGCGCCCGCAGTGCTGGCGGTAGTCAATCGTCAGGTGCATGCATCCTCGCTCGAAGGCCGATATGCCACGCTGTTCTACGGCGTTTTTGACGGAGTAACCCGCAACTTGCAATACGTCAATGCCGGCCACAATCCCCCGATGGTCATTCGCCGCGATGGCTCCGTCTTCTGGCTGCAGACCGGAGGGGTACCAGTGGGGATGTTTCCAGACTGGACCTATGCGCAAGGCACGGTTCAGCTTGCTCCGGGCGATGTGGTCGTCAGCTACACCGACGGGGTCAGCGAAGCGGTAAATCGGTCCGGCGAGGAATGGGGAGTAGAAGGCCTGCGAAGCGCAGTCAACCCAAGCACCGCACAATCCGCCGCCGACATTGTCAACGCAATCTTCGCATGCATGGATGAATTTTCAGAAGGCCGCCAGACCGACGATGCGACGGTCGTAGTGTTGTGCGTGCACTAAGCTTTCGCATAACCTTACTCTCTGTTTCTGAAGCAGAAGGCGAGACTGGCGCGCCCGACACAAATCCAACTCACTCAATGACTTGCTGCCGTTTAAGGATGACAGCAAGAAAAAGCTTGCATCTGAGTCGGTGTTATAGTTAACTATATCACCATGCGAGCCGATGAGATCGACCGAACCGAGGCTCGCAGGTTTCGAGTAAAGGCTTAGCGGGAACACCCGGATGGAACTTGAGTGGAACGACAGTCAGCCGATTTATCGCCAGCTAAGGGATCGCGTTGTCGACATGATTCTGGACGGCGTGCTCAAAGAGGGCGACCCGCTGCCTTCGGTGCGCAATGTCGCGGCCGAGTATCGAGTGAATCCGCTCACGGTTCTGAAGGGCTATCAACAACTGGTCGACGAGCAACTGGTCGAGAAGAAGCGAGGTCTCGGCATGTTCATCAAAGACGGCGCCCGCAAGTTGCTGCTGCAGGGCGAAAGGAAAAAATTTCTCGCCGAAGATTGGCCGAGGATTTGCGTCACCATGCAGCGGCTGGGCCTGACTGCGGAAGAACTGCTGGACGCGGCCGCCAAGCGGCGGTCGAAGGCCAACGAGGAGGAACGCTGAACCCATGGCATGCATAGAAGCACGCGGTCTGCGCAAGGCCTTCGGCACAACCATCGCGCTGGATGGCGTCGACTTGCGAGTGGAAGAGGGCCGCATCCTTGGACTTATCGGCCCTAACGGCGCGGGCAAGACCACCGCGCTCAACGCGATTCTCGGCCTCACTCCGTATCAGGGCGAACTGAAGGTTTTGGGGCGCGACCCTTGGACTGAGCGCGATCAACTCATGCGCGATGTGTCGTTCATCGCCGACGTGGCCGTACTGCCGCGCTGGATGCGAGTCTCGCAGGCCCTCGACTACGTGGCCGGCGTGCATCCGCGATTCGATCGCGCCAAGGCAGAAGCTTTGCTGGCCAAGACTGCGATCAAGCGTGCCAGCAAGGTAAGGGAACTGTCGAAGGGCATGGTGACCCAGTTGCACCTGGCGATCGTGATGGCTATCGACGCCAGATTGCTGATTCTGGACGAGCCGACGCTGGGCCTGGACATTCTGTATCGCAAGCAGTTTTACGATTCTCTGCTCAACGACTACTTCGACGGCACTCGCACCATTGTCGTGACCACCCATCAGGTGGAAGAGATTCAGGACGTGCTGACCGACGTGATGTTCATCAACCACGGCCGGATCGTACTCAGTTGCACCATGGAAGAATTCGAGTCGCGCTACGCGGAAGTCGTGGTGCTTCCCGAACAGCTGGCTGCCGCCCGGGCGCTTCGGCCGATGCACGAGCGCCAGATGTTCGGCCGCAGCATCCTGCTGTTCGATGGCGTCGATCGCGAGCAACTGTCGGCATTGGGCGAGGTGCGCCTGCCCAGCATCGCCGACTTGTTTGTTGCGGTGATGGGCAACGGAGCCGGCCAGGCACAAGGAGCAGCGAAATGAATATGCAATCGAACGCTGTGCCCGGTTCTTTCGATTCGCAGCGGGTCGCGCCCGCGACTATGGCGGCAACGCGGCCGCTGTACTGGTCGGTGCGGCGCGAATTGTGGGAGAACCATTCCATCTATATGGCGCCGCTGATCGCCGCCGGGGTGGTTTTGTTCGGCTTCCTGATCAGCCTGCGATTTCTGCCCATGAAGATGCGGGCGGCGGCGCTGTTCGATCCGATGCTGCAGCACGAGTTCATCGAAAAGCCGTACCACCTGGCGTCGTTCTTGATCATGGGAGCGGCTTTCATCGTCGCGGTGTTCTATTGTCTGGACGCGCTGTACGGCGAACGCCGCGATCGCAGCATTCTGTTCTGGAAGTCGTTGCCGGTTTCCGATCTCACCACTGTGCTCTCGAAAGCCAGCGTTCCGCTAGTGATTCTGCCGCTGCTCTCGTTTGTCATCACGGTCGTCACGCAATGGATCATGTTGCTGCTGAGCAGCCTGGTTCTGGCGGGCAGCGGTCCGAGCCTGACCATGCTCTGGAGCGAGCTGCCGTTATTCCCGCTGTCGGTGATGCTGCTCTACCACCTGGTGACCGTACATATGCTTTGGTATGCGCCGATCTACGCCTGGTTCCTGCTGGTTTCCGGCTGGGCTCGGCGGGCGACATTTCTATGGGCGGTGCTGCCGCCGCTGGCCATCTGCGTCATCGAGAAGATTGCTTTCAACACATCGTATTTTGCCCTCTGGCTGGGGAATCGCTTTGTGGGCGGAGCGGACGGTGCCTCTTACGCCGCCGCCAGCATGTCGATGGATCCGATGGCCCAGTTCCATCTGGGTCGATTCCTGATCAACCCGGAGTTGTGGATCGGGCTGGCACTGGCTGCCGCATTTCTCGCCGCCGCGGTCCGGCTGCGGAGGTATCAGGGACCAATCTAAATCGCGGCACGCTTGATTTACTCACGCGCATAAGGAGCAACAATATGGGCGCTGAATTACAGATGACATTTCCTGCCGCTGCCGCGTCGCCAAAGCGGCATTCGCTGGCAGGCTTAGCGGACACAGCTCTGAAAGCAGCCGTCCGATTCTGGTTTGGTGTGACCGTTATTGGCCAGGTGATGTTCGCCGGCACGGTGGCAATGTTCTATGGTCTTACGGCTGCGCGCGGGGATTTGCATGCGTGGAATAAGTCCATGACGCATGGTTACATCCCGGGCGATCGGGTGGGCAATACGGCCGTCGCCATACATCTGATCTCGGCCGTCATCATCATCCTGAGCGGAGCGCTGCAAATTGTTCCGCAAGTCCGCAACCGCTTTCCGGTCTTTCATCGCTGGAACGGTCGGATCTATATGGTCACCGCTTTCTCTATCAGTCTCGCCGGACTCTATATGATGTGGGTCCGGGGGACGATCGGCGGCCTGGCTCCCCACCTGGCACAGAGTCTCGACGCCGTCCTCATCATGCTCTGCGCCATCATGGCGCTGCGCTATGCGCTGGCTCGGGACTTCAAAACTCATCGCCGGTGGGCTCTCCGTCTGTACCTGGTGGTGAGTGCATCCTTGTTTATCCGGGCAGGGTTTTTCTTCGCGGCCTTTGCTCCCAATCCGGATAAGTTTTTTACTTTTATCTCTTTTGCCCAATACCTGGTGCCGCTTGCTGTTCTGGAAATCTATCTGCGCACGCAGGACCGGGGCCGCGCACCTGCCCGGTTCGCGATGGCCGGCGGCCTTTTTGTACTTACCGTTGCCTTGGCCGCCGGAATTGTTGCAGTTACCATCGGAGGCTGGCTTCCGAATATCAAGAGAGCTTTCGACCACCGTGTGTCCATCGCCGAAACTCTCTCCGCAACTATCGCCTCCAATGGCATCGACCAGGCCGCCAAGCAATACCATGACCTCAAAGCCGCCGGAACCGCTATCTACAACTTCGATGAAGACGAACTCAACACTTTGGGCTACCAGCTCATTCGTACGAAAAAGTTCGAGGAAGCAATCCGCATTTTCCAGCTCAACGTCGAAGCCTATCCGCAATCAGGCAACGTTTACGACAGCCTGGCGGAGGCCTATATGGACGACGGCAACAAAGCACTAGCTATCGCTGACTATAAGAAATCTCTCCAGCTCAACCCCAAGAACGGGAATGCGGTCCAGATGCTTCGAAAATTGAACGCTCCCTGATTCGCTCCGGGAGCATTTTGAATGCGCACTGTGTCTGCGGGGTTGACCCGCACGGTTCACCGATCCCGGCTTTGCTGGAGGACACGATGATTCGGGAACGAATGCTAAAGATCGTGGTGCTGTTGGTGGGATTGCTCTTTACCGCCAGCCTCTATCCCTTGCTGAGATGGCAACCGGATCCAACCGAACAGATGCTGGGTGCCGTCTATGCCACGCTGGGAGTCTTCCTGCTGCTGGCGTCTCCGAACCCATCAGCGCATCGCAGCCTGATCGCTTTCACCGCATGGTCGAGCCTGGCTCACGCCGCAATTATGGCGGTGCAAACATTCCGTGGTGCGATCCCGCGCGCAGATCTGCTGCATGCTGTACTTCCGCTTACTGTTATCGGTGTAGCCCTGATCGTGCTCGCACCGGCAAAGCTGAAGGTGGCCGGCTCCTGATAGCCGTCGATGCTCTGCGGTTTACTGCCGGGCATGTTGACACGCTCGGTGCTCTTGCATCACGGGCTACTGCTACCGGTTGTGGCGAGGGAATAGCCGATTACTCTCCTTGGGCATCGCGGTCGAAGCGAAACACATAGCGGAGCAGCCCGGCGTTGATGAGCAGCAATACGCTCGATCCGGCAGCTGCTGGAATCAGAGTCTTGTAAGCTCCGCTGAGCAGGGCTTCCATGGACACAGTAAGCAGCCAGAGTTGCAACACCACTGCCGCCGCCACGAATGTAAGCATCGCGGCGAAGAGGGTTGTTCCTTGCTGTCGCCGGCTCATGAAACCTCCATGCCGACGGCGAAGAGTTGGTCGCCTCGCTGCTGTAATTGCACGCGCGGCAGCGGACGCGTGGGCGGACCGGCGATGGGCTGGCCTGCCAGATTGAACAGGCCATGATGGCACGGGCAGAACAGACCGTTTTCCGCCTTGTCATACACCACAGCGCATGAGAGATGCGTGCAAACTTGCGAATAGGCGACTAGCCTGCCTTCAGGGGTGCGGATGGCAATACACGGGTCCCCGTCTGTGGGATAGCGAAACAACATAGACCCAGCCTTCTCCAGCGCCGAGGCCGAACCGATGTAGCGTTCCACGTGAGATCCGCGGTGCAGGAGCTTACTGGCCATGACCGTGGCCCAGTTCGCAGCCGCCAGCAGCAGGGACCCCAAGGTAAGAAACTTGACCATCTCGCGACGGGTCACGTAATGATCGCCTTCCCACTCAATGGGAAAGTCCTGCCGCCACTTGGGGGTAGCCGCGGCCTTGCAGCCAGCGCAACCTTCGTCGTCATCCTGCGATATTCATTCCACACTCTCCAGCATCAGTGCCACATCGTAGGGGTCCTCCGCCAGTGCGGAGGGCGTCGGCGAAATCTGCACCAACTCGACATTCACTCGCTCGACTTGGCGCGGCACGATCACGAACACTTTTGTCGTCACTTCTTCTTTGCCGAACTTCCAGCGATTGATGGCCACACCCCGCCGGGTGCGCTGGATCTCTTCCGCCGTGGCAAAGGTCAGCGCCTGGGACGGGCAAACCGTGGCGCACATCGGCTTCTTGTCCACGCTGGTGCGGTCGTAGCACATGTCGCACTTCATCATCTGGTCGATTTCGACCTGATACTTGGGGACACCGAAGGGACACGACAGCACGCAGTTAGAGCAGCCAATGCAGCGCGGCTTCAGGGAGCTTTGCACCACGCCGTCAGGCGTTTTCTTGATAGCGTCGGCTGGGACAGACTCGCGCACAGATGGGGTCTTCGCAGTGCATGCAGACTTGCGGCGCGGTCTGCACGCTCTCCCGCCGCTGGATGGTCTCCAGGTGAATCATGGAAACGCCGCGGTGGGTGTCGCACTCGGCGCAGGCCTGCACGCAGGACTGGCATCCGATGCAGCGCGAGTAATCGATGTAGAAGGCGCGCTCGCTCAACGAATCCCTCCGGCCTCAGTTTCCAGTTGAGCGATGGCATCGGTCGGTTGCTCAGTCTTGCTTATACGAACCGCGCAGATCTTGAATTCGGGAATATTCGATACGGGATCGATAGCGCGAATCGTCAGGTTATTGGCGGAGCGGTCTAGTGGCCAGTGGTAGGGAATGAAGACCGTGTCAGGCCGGATGGTCTTGACGACTTGCGCGCGCACCGTAACGTTTCCGCGACGGCTTTCGACTTTGACGAAGTCGCCGTCATTCACCCCTAACTTTTCCGCGAGCCGAGGATGCATCTCACATAACGGCTGCGGGTACTGGTCCAGCAGGCCGCCGATGCGTCGGGTCTGCGTGCCGGAGAGAAAGTGCGATACCACGCGGCCAGTGGTCAGGATGATGGGATATTCGTCATCCGGCATTTCTGCCGAAGGACGCCATTCGATGGGTATGAAGTGCGCCTTGCCGTCAGGATGTCCAAACTTGCCGTTTTCGTAGAGCCGCGGCGTTCCCGGATGACCGACCTCGGGACAGGGCCAGAAGATTCCGTTGCTCTCGTCAATGCGATCCCAGGTGATCCCGTAGTAGTCGGAGACACCGCCCTTGGAAGCGACCCGCAACTCCTCGAAAATATCGCGCGGCGACGAGTAGTTGAATTTATCGCCATGGCCGAGTCGCTTGGCAATTTCGCAGATGATCTTCCAGTCCTCACGCGCTTCTCCGGGAGGACTCACGACCTTTCGGTGATGAATAACTCGACCTTCGACGTTGGTGGTCGTGCCTTCATCCTCTTCCATCAGCGAACCAGCGAGAACAATATCCGCATAGCGCGCGGTCTCGGAGAGGAAGAACTCGATGTTGACGTAGAACTCCAGCTTCTCCAGCGCGGCCCGTACGTAATTGGCGTCGGGAAGCGAGACCGTGGGATTGAAGCAGATGGAAATCAGGCCTTTGATTTTGCCTTCGTGAATGGCCTCGACGAGCGGCACGGCCGAAAGACCTTTGCCGGGAATTGATTCTTCCGGAACACCCCACACGCCGGCAATGTATTTGCGATGCTCTGGGTTCGAGATGTCGCGCGCACCGGGCAACTGGTCGCACTTCTGTCCCTGCTCGCGCGCGCCTTGCCCGTTACCCTGGCCGGTGATCATGGCGTAGCCGCAGCCTTCGCGGCCGATACGCCCGCTGGCGATGACCAGGTTGATGGCCGCGATGCAGTTGTCCACCCCTTTGGTGTGGTGCTCGATGCCGCGCGCATGCAGCAGGAAACTGGTGGGCGCCGGTCCCCACATTTCGGCGGCGCGCACGATCATCTCCGGCGGAACTCCGGCGATCTTGGCCGAGTACTCAGGCGTGTACTTCTTTAACGCTCTCGGCTACGTTGCTCGAAGCCGGTGGTGTGCTGCGCGATGAAGTCGCGGTCGATCCAGCCACGCTCGATCATGATGTGCAGCATTCCGTTGAATATGCCGATGTCGCCGCCGGAACGCACCGGAATGAAGAGGTCGGCGTTGCGGGCGATGGGAGTCATGCGGGGATCGAGAATGATCAGCTTGCCGCCGTTCTCGCGCGCCTGCCATAGATAGTCGGTGGTGATGGGCGCACATTCCGCGATGTTCGCGCCTGCGACCAGAATCACTTTGGCCTTGGGAATGTCGGACCAGGGATTGGCGCTGCGATCGATGCCAAAGACCTTCTTCGATGCCGCGCCCGCCGAAACCATGCACAGCCGGCCGTTGTAATCGATGTTGGCAGTGCGCAACGCTACCCGCGCAAACTTGCCCATCAGGTAGGCCTTCTCGTTGGTAAGCGAAGCGCCGGTCAGCACCGCGAAGGATCGTTGCCGTAAGTCTGCTGAATGCGCTGAATCTCGCTGACGACTGCGGCTGAAGCGCCGCATCCCAACCGATGGGCTCGAAGCCCTTTCCCGGGACGCGCTGCAGGGGATGCTTCAGCCGGTCGGGATGCTCGTCCTGCATGTAGCGCTTTACGCCCTTGGGGCAGAGCTTTCCCTGGTTAAAAGGAAAATCCTCCCACGGCTCCCAGCCCACAATCTTGTTGTCGCGTACCCGCAACTGAATGCCACACTGCTGCCCGCAGAAGCAGCAATGGGTCTTCACCATCTTGTCTTCTTCTTCCGAGGCTACCCAGCCGCCGGCAGGAACGCGATTGAGAGTCGGACCGAACTGCTTTACTAATTCCGGTATGTCAACGGGGAGTTTTGCCATAGGTCAAAAGCTTTCCAATCGCTCGCGCTCCGCGCCGACGGTTCGCCACATTGCATCTTGGGTGAGGGCGAGATTCTTGCGCCTGCATTGCGGACAAACATCCTGATAGTGTGTGCCGTCTTCCATCCGATACTGAATGCCGAGAGCGCTCTGCACTGCTTTCAAGTCGCCAATCTGCAGGCTGCTCGCAGAACGGCTGTCCGCAACGGGCGCATAACGCCTGTCCGCCTTCTTCTCCCGCGCGCTTGTAGAAATCGATGCCCATCTGCGCCGGGCGCTGAAAGATGTGGAAGAACTTTCCAAATGGCAGGTAGAGCAAAGTGAAGATAACGGTCACCGCATGCAGTTGCGAGAGGAAGACGTAATAAAGCCCGCGCATGAGGTGGGTGGACGCGGTGAGGAACAGGCCGGTCACGGAAATCGCGAACAGCAGAATCAGCGGTAGCAGATCGTTGGAGAACTGTTGCACGCTCATCGCTCCGCGGTCTCGGCCACGACGCCACATTGCTGTGAAGACCCCGATCAGCACCATCACCGCGCAGATATCGAGGATGTTGAATGCCAGGGGCGCGATCAGGCTGTCGAGCGGAAAGCTGCCGACGTGAATGCCGAAGACGAATGCGCGATAGATTGCCTGATTGTCGGGCGCGGTCTCGAAGCGTATCCAGCCGAACGACAAGGGAAACGTAACGGCCGCGGCGATCAGGCAGCCCCAGGCGAGAAACCAGTGCGCGGTCCAGCGCGTCTTGGAGCGGCGCTCGATGAAGCGCTGCAGCACGACGTTGTTCCAGAAAATGCCGTGCCAGGCGAGCGAGGTTGCCCGGCAGTCTTGCGGGTTGCAGGAAAATCTGCCATCCGCGAAACCAGTAGAGCCGGGTCGGAGGACGGCGCAGCCACATCGCGTAGCGATAGCCCAGACCAAAGGCCGAGAACACGGTGGCTCCGGCGTAGGAAACCAGCGCCGGATCGAAGTCCTTGAAGCCGCGGCTGCCGACCACGATGCCAACGATCAGCGCGGCAGCGGCGATCAAGCCCCAGGCGAGGGCATGCGCCGTGTCCGAACCGCGCGGCGAAAGATCAATGGGCTTGAGACTCTTCATTGCTCAATTTGTGGCTCAAAGCAATTCTCGGCGAGCGCATGCTCAGCAGCAGAACCATCAGGCAGGCGAGCGCAAAGACGCTCAGCAACACAAAGCCAAGGGTGAATGATCCGGTTTGCTGTTTGATGACGCCGAGCAGCAGCGGCGGGAAGAATCCGCCAAGTCCGCCCGCCGCGCCAACCAGTCCGGTAACGCCGCCCACCGACTTCGGGGAAGTATTCAGGTACAAGTTTGAAAACTGCTCCGTTGCCCAGGCCGATCGATGCGGCCATACCCAGCGCGCCAATGGTGAAAGTCGACATCAGTGGACAAGCCAGAAAGATGGCGAATCATCGCCGTTGCCGGGAAGACCCACTTGAGAATGGTGCGTCCGCCAATCTTGTCGGCCAGCACTCCTCCCACGGGACGCAGGGCCGTTGCCAGCACCACGAATCCCGCAGTGCGGAAGCCGGCATCTTGCGGCGTCAGTTTGAACACTTCGGTCAGAAGCGTTGGCAGGTAAACCGCCATGGCAACAAAGCCGCCGAAGGTCAGGAAGTAGTAGAGGCTCAGCACCCAACTGCGTTTGTCGTTCAGAGGCTGCACGATCTCGGCAAACGACTTTGCCGGCAGCCACGATTGGGAGCATTGCGGGCCATGCTGGCGAAGATCACCAGCCAGATGGCGAGCAATATGCCGAAGGTCCAGAAGCCCCACTTGAATCCGGCCGCCGCCGCCAGCACCGGCGAACCATAAGCAGCCAGCGATTGCCCAATGTTTCCGGCCCCATAAACGCCCAGAGCGAAGCCTTGCCGCTCCGGCGGATACCATCCAGTTCACAAAAGCTACGCCGACCGAGAAGCTGGCCAGCGCGATACCAATCAAGAATCCGTAGGCGAGCAACTGGCCGTAACTGCTGACGCCACCCATCAGAAATGCCGGGATGATGGAGAGCACCATGACCACGCTGAAAACAATGCGACCGCCAAAACGGTCGGTGAGGATACCCAGCGGGATTCGTCCCAGCGAACCCAGCAGCACAGGAATCGCGATGGCGATGCTCTTCTGTACCGGCGTCAGCGCCATGTGCCGGCTGATGATCGGCATCATTGCCGACATGGATCCGAAGACAGCAAAGCACAAAGCAAATGCGCCGGTGCCCAACGCGAGCTGAAGTTTGGCGGAAGACGGCTCTGACATAGAATTCGTTGCCGGTCATATTACTCTCGATATTACGGATATCGACGTACGTGGAATCGCTTTCTCAACGAAATTCAGTTCAGACGGAGAGCCTGTGATCGCTGGCTTCCGTCTTAAGATCTAGTTGGTGGCCGGCGAACTCTCGTATTGCAAGCAATCGCCTTTCGCCCTCCAGCGCGCGGAGCGGAGTAAGGTCTTGCGTCAATTCGACGGTCCCCAGATAGCGCTCCATCCGCCGCGCGAACCGCGAAGTAGCGGACATGAACAAATTTGTCCTGAAAGTTAATCCAGAACTCCGCTACGTTCTGCCGTCCGGCTTGAAGTCACTGAGAATCCGGTCAACCGTTTCCACGCTTTTGGGTGGATGGCAGTTATGCACTTTGCGTCCGATGATGGCTTTGCTGCGGGCGAAGACGCGGTCTGGTCCTTCGGTAAAGAAGGCCACCCGGTCATCGGCATCGACGAAGGTAAGATCGAGGGGCAGCGTGCCGAAGATTCCAACCAACTGCTCCAAACTTACATTGCCGGTGGGCAACATGAGAGCGCCGGTATGCGGCACATTGATCGACTCAGACCGTCACTGAGACGGCAGGCACATAGCCCTGCCGCGGCTCCACGATGCACCAGCCGTACTTGGGAGAGGCGGACCATATCTCGGCCCACTCATCTTCCGACAGTGTCTCCAGCGACATGGGAAGCAGGATATTCTCTTCCTTGTAGATCATCTCCTCCACGGCGTTGAGGGCGGCGTTGGCTGCGTTCAGCAATGTCGGCTTCCACTCGCCGGTGCGCGGCTGAGCCAGGTTGAAGAGCTCTGTCCCAAGCTGTTTAAGCAAGCCGCGGACTTCGTCATCCTTGGCCCACATCACCTTCGAGGGGCCGGCGATCCCATGCCGCTCCAGGCAAGAAAACAATGCGTGTTCTTTGCGCTGGTAATGCTTGTCAATGTCCATCAGATCGTTGAACGACTGGCGAAGGCGAAGCACAATCGGAGCGGAATCGCTGGTGTCCGGCAGGCTCTGCAATTCGGCGAGTCCCGTCTTCATCAGTGCGATAACGTTGCGCAGAGCTTCGTTTTCTCGGCGAAAGGTATCGATGGGATGACCTGGGGCAATGTCTTTGCGGGTTGGGATCTGGACCAGCACGTCGCGCGTGACTTGCGAGTGGAGGTCGCACATCGACCGGACTTCCTCTACCGGCATGCCCTCGGCCATCAACTCCTGTTCCATGGCCATGATTTCGGAAGCGTCGGTTTGCTTCACGATCTCCCGCATTTGCCGCTGCACTTGTTTCGGGCGGATTTCCCGCGTGCAAGTGCTTGATGATGTCCTTCAACACTCGAATCCGGTTGGCTTTGTTGTCGATCACTTCGCTCATCGACACGCTCCTTTGAAGTTCAAGAGTACGCAGGCGAACGAGGCAAGTAGATGACTTAAGTCACACCGGGGCCCATTGAGACTCTTAATTTCGCTGAGGCGACCGCATCAAGGTTCCCGCCCGGATCGCGCGGCTGAATTATCGGGAGAGCATTGGGGTAATCGGAAGGGAAGTAGTTGGTGGCCACAGTTTACTGCGCACCGGGCATGGGGTGCTGCTGATCGCTCGCGTTCGGCACCAGCTGCAGGTAGAACTGCTTCGGCAGATCGGTATTCCAGTGATGACTGAACTTGGCGTAGCCGACCAAGCCGAAGAAGATGATCGCTAATCCCACGGCCATGCTCCAGGCTGGGACAGCGCGACGTTTCCGCAAACCAACAGGCACGGTCAGGGTCAGCGTATCCTTGGCGGGACAGACGGCCACGCACTCCAGGCATCCGGTGCACTCGGCGGAGCGGATCTGGACCAGCTGGTCGACTGGCAGCGCCGAAGGACACGCCTTGGCGCACTTGGCACAGTCGATACAGGTGCTCAGGTTGCGCGTGATCCGGGCTGGGCTAAACAGCGAGACCAGTCCCAGGAAAGCTCCATAGGGACACAGATAGCGGCACCAGAAGTTCTGCACGAAGATGGAAGCAAGCACTATCCCAAGCAAGACGAATGCGGTCGTCGCGCCGAGGTAGCGGAAGAAGTTCAACATCCGCACGTCGACAATGAGCGCATACGGGCTACCCAGGAATTCAGCGATGCCAGCCGCTGACATGCTGGCTACCGCATAGGCGAAGAAGCCAAGCAGGAGGTATTTCAGCGAGCGCAGAGCGATGTCGGCCCAACGCGGCAATTGAAAATTCCGGCGGAAGGTAGCCCGGCCTAGCTTCCAAAGATATTCAGAGACAGTTCCCACCGGACACAACCAACTGCAGAACGATTTGCGGAACACGAAGGACATCAGCAAGAACGACAGTAAACAAGAAGAAGCCGGCGGCATGCACGCGCGGCAGTTCGCCAGTGACCAGGAAATACTTCAACTGCATCAGGCCTTCGATGGGCAGCCAGCCTTCGACTCCGGCCGGACGCGAGACTCCAGCGAAGCGCCCTCCGCTTTCGGCCCAACGCACCCAGAGATAGAATTGAATTCCGATCCACAGATTCAGCGCCTACCAAGAAGAGCTGAACGCCTAATCGCAGCGGCTGCGAGTACTTGCGATCGTCGCGGCGAACCAGCTTTTTACGGGCGGGCTTGGAAATTGGTTCAGGGTCGACCAGAAAAGGCGGCGCGGAGCCGATCGTATCCTCGATCTCATCCAGAACCGGAACTCGTGATCCGTAATGCTTTTGCGATACTGCCAGCACGATTGCGTCCTCTCACCTAAAAGCTACGAGAAGAGTGGGTCGGAGCCTATGACTTAGGTCACAAAATGCCTCTGTTTATGAAGCGATCGGGCAGGCGATAAAACCCTTGGCCTACAACCGAGGCCCACCGACTACCGCTTTGCTTCCATCGCAACGGCGCGGGGAAAGAGGACGTTGTTTTCCAGATGAATGTGCTGGTGCAGGTCGGCCTCAAAGCCCTGCAGCGCCTGATACAGCGTGCGATAGCTGATGCAGGCGTCTTCTGGCACCGTGTAGTCCTTGGTGATGTAGCGCAGCGAGCGCAGCGCTTCGCCAGCGCCATCGTGCTCCTGCATCATCATGCGCACCGGATTCGCCACCGTACCGAACATTGCCGGTGGAGCGGGTTCTCCGGCCAAGACGCTTTCTTCCATGCGGACACGTAAGGGAAGAGCATTTGCTCTTCCTTCATCAGGTGGACACTCAGCTCTTCGGCGAGCGCGGAGAAGATCTGCTGTACCTGGAGAAGTTCTGGATGATTGCCTGCCATGAACGCCAACCACTTTAGCGGCTAACGCCTGGATTCGCGGGCTCTCCTCGCGTACAAAGACATGATGGGTGCTGGTGATGTGGCCGATCAGATCGGCCAGCAACTGGTTCTGCCAGTCCTTGCTGCTGTCGGACTGCAGCGGAGGCTGCAGCTTTTCTCCAAGCGTGCCAGAGCCTCTTCAATCGAGATGTTGGCTTCGGTGCATGCCTGGCCCAGAGTGCGGCTTCCGCCGCAGCAGTAGTCGATTCCAAGCTTTTCGAATTCGCGAGTGGCGCTGGGCATCTCGGCGGCGATCTCGCCTACGGTTTTGGTCGCTGCAATTGTCATTTTGAATTCCTCCCTGCGGTAGTCGGTGCCTTGCACCGCTTCCCGCCTTCAATTGCAGACTAGTGGTCGTTCGCGGCAACCACTATGACTTCTGTCACGGGCAGGTGAAATTGTGAACTGGAGAGAAATCTTGCGGAGCGGCTGGAAAATTGCACCGGGGCCAATCTAAATCCGGATGGCCGACGGGATTGTGGATGCCCAGAAAGGATCGTCCTTAGGTTCAACCGCCCGAAGCCTCTAGCTCCGATTCCAGGCGCTTCAGCGAAGGAATCTCTAGCTTGCGATTGTCGACCTGAATCAGTCCTTCGGCCTGCAGCCGGCTGAGATTGCGCGACACCAATTCGCGTACTGTACCGATCTGCGCGGCCAGCTCGCTGTTGTTCGCCGGCAAGGTCAGGCTGATGCCATCACCGCGGCGAACACCCTCCGTCTTGCCCAGCCTCACCAAAAGCGCGATAAGTCTGTGTCTGACCGTAGTGAAGGAAAGTTCTTCGATGATGTTAACCAACCGGCGGAGCCGCCCACCAATTACTCGCAGAACTTTCAGCGCAACCCCGGGATGCTGTAAACAGAGCGCCTGAAAATCCTGGCGACCGAAGAACAGGAGCGTGCTGTCGCTGACCGCCTGGGCTGAGGCAGGATAATTTCCGCCGTCGAAGACCGGCAGTTCGGCAATTGAGCTCCCCGGACCGTCAATCGAGAGCACTTGCTCGCGTCCGCCAGCCGAGCTCTTGAAGATGCGAACATTTCCCGACTGGACGATATATAAGCCGGCACAGACATCGCCTTCACTAAAAACCAGCTCGCCAGAAGCGTATTTACGCGGCAAAAGGTGTGAGGTCAGGAAGGCGAATTCCGGCTCTGACAGGCTGGAGAAAATGGCTACGCGTTTCAGCAACGCTAGCGAGGCGGCTTCGTGCTCTGGGGTCATGGGAACCATTTTACCCAGCGGCTTGTCCCGTGGAGTTTTGTCGTGGTATTGGCAAACAGCTTGCCGTCGGAGAGCGGTGACGGCCGTCGCACCCGGCTTTCAATTTAGCAACGGTCTGTACAGGACTTGGGCGGTGGCAGAGAGGCGACACTCCTCACGATCTACTCACTGAACCAGGATCCGGTGCCCTGACCGGTGTCAACACTCTCTGTCGCGGACCCCTCGCCCCGGACCGTCAGCACCGGGCAATGTGCGTGCCGCAATACGTGATGCGTGATCGTCCACGGTAAGTGCGTGGCCATGACGTCGCCGGAATGACAGCCCATGACGATAAGGTCTGCCCGGTTTTGATCTGCCTGGCGGACAATTTCCATCTCGGGAGCTCCGATCACAATCCGAATCTCAGGCTTGTACGGCAGATCCGCAGAGGGGGGAATCATCTGAGTCAGTTTCTCGCGATCCTGCTGCTGCCATTGCGACAGCTCTTCATCCGACGCCGGTTCAGTTGCGATGACGTGAAGCAAGGTCAACTCGGCGCGGTCATTCTTGGCTAACGATAGGGCGTAGGTCAGCGCTCGCTTGGATCCGGAGGAGAAATCGCTCGCAAAAAGAACCTGGCCAAACCGGTTCGGCGAAACCGATCGAACATTAGGGCCGACAGTCAGCACTGGGCAGCCGGCATGTCTTATTACGGTTTCCGCGGTCGATCCCAGGAACAATTTCTTGATTCCTCCCTGTCCTTGCGTGCCCATCACGATCAGATCGACATTCTTCTCCGCCAGAATCTCCGAGATCACGTCCCAGGTGCCACCCGACCGCATGATCAAGTTGTGAGGAAGGGACTTCAGGCCTTCTGTGTTTTCCAATCGCGCCATGCTTTTTTCTGCGTTTTGCCGCATGACGTCGATCACGGCCGGCCAAGCCTCGCCGGCCACGATGGAGCCTTCCGCGGAAAGGACATGGGCAAGGAGAATGGTGGAGCCGTAACGTTCGGCGAGGGAAATCGCCCAACGCAAAGCATTGTGCGCTTCAGGGGAGAAATCGGTTGCCAATAGGATTTTGTTGATGCCTATGCGGGAGGGTTTTGCTTGAGATGCCATAGCACACCTCCGTCGGCCTTGTAAGAACACTACCCCACTTTAACGTATACTTCGTCCCCTTGGGTAAGTCGGTGATTGCGATCACTGCTCAGGGTGATAAAAACGGCGAGCAGATCTTTGTCAGGAAGGGAAGTGTCATCTCATCTGCCGACTCGGTAAATAACTTAACTTGATTAACTATTAACCTGGTTGTATGTTTTGACTAGGAGCCGGAAAAATCTCTAGTCGGATCTTTCCAGGCGGATGCGATTCATGCTGAAGAATCAAAAGCCGAGCCCGCTGCAGGAGTTCGTAGGCAGTGCCCACCTGTTCTCTTCCGCTTTGACCGAGGTCCTGCAGGCAGGACTGCTGCGGCAAGTAGGCGGTGCGCGTCTCAGCTTCTCACAGTTAAAGCTCCTGCAATTGCTCGCAGTCGCGAAGACCCAAACCATCGGCGAGTTGGCGGCGTTTCTCGGGGTTAGCAGCGCGGCGGCCAGCAAGATGGTGGACAAACTGGTGCAACGCAACTGGTTGTCCCGGGCCATAGGGGAGGCCGACCGAAGGGCGGCGCATGTTTCTTTGACCGCCAGATCGCGCCGGCTGTTGGCTGACTACGATCAGAAGCGGCAGGAAAAGCTGGCAAAGGTGTTTCGCAGCTGTCCGGCCAGCGATATGCGGAAACTCGCCAAACTGATGGATCAACTAACGGCGGCGATCGTGAATCACAGTGCCAAGCCGGATGAGATCTGTCTGCATTGTGGCATTTATTTTCGCGGGAAGTGTCTGGTTAGAGACCTGGGCGGACACAGTTGTCTCTATCAACAGCGGGCTCAGCTTCGACGGAACGAGACGGCACTGTCGAGATCGCATTGATCTCCAGTGCCGCAGGAAATTCATTGTGCAGCGTAGGAAACCGGTCTGGCGCCCGGTTCAGGAAGCGCTCCGATGTCTGCGCATGCAGTTCGGTTACAGGTAGGGGGCTGGCGGTGGGCATTCCTGCTGCTGATGGCGGGAGGTGTCGCAGCCAGCTTTCTGGAGGCTCGATTCGGCCTCGGAAGTACGACCCACCTCAGTGACGTCCTTCCCTGGGGACTATGTCTCGGACTGAATGTGTTCTGCGGGATTGCCTTGGCGGCCGGCGCACTCACCATGGCAACCATTGCATCGGTGATAGGCGGCTCGGAATGGCGAATCGTGGGAAGAGCCTGCTTGCTGGCTGGTTCTGTGAGCTACCTGGTAGCCATGCTGGGACTGATCGCCAATCAGCCCAGCGGCAACTTCTGGCCAACGCTGATTAGCGGTTGGACCCTGCGCTCAATGCTTTCAGGCGCGGTCTGGACCCTCATTCTTCTTGCTCTGCTCTTGCTGTTAGAGTTTCTGCCGGAGCGCTCGCTGCGTATCGCACACACTACATGGTTCTCCATCTTGCTCCGGCTGCAACTGCCGCTGCTGATTTTGGTGACCGTGTTGGCGGTGCTGCACCAATTCGGATTGAACCGCCTGATCCGGCTGTCCGAAACCAGATTCTCTCCGCTATGGGCAGGCCCGAGCCTTACCGTATTGTTCTATCTCTCGTCCATTGCGGTGGCCCTTGCGGTGCTACTGCTTGCGTCCTGGAGGAGCCGGCTGGCTTTCGGCAAGACACTTCCGGCCAACGTGCAGCCAGCCATCGCCCGCCTTCTCACGGCTGTCGTGTTCGTCTATCTGGCCATACGCCTGATGGATCTGATCGAGCGTCGCTTGCTCTCGTCCATCTTCAGTACCAGTCGCGAAGGATTACTCATCCTGCTGGAGATTGCGGTCCTGCTGGTCGGAATGATGTGGATCAACGGAAACGAAGAGCAGCCGCGCGAGTTGTTTGTTGGTTCCGCCTTCATCATCGCGGGAGTGATTGCCAATCGTCTCAATACCGCCATCACCGCGCTGGAGGCAGGAAGCGGGCAGAACTACCTTCCGGGATGGGGGGAGTTCTTGATTTCGTACAGCTTGATTGCGGCCGGCATCGCTGGTTTCGCAATAGGAGTAAAACACCTATCGGTTTTTTCAGAAGTCGAGCCATTAAGCGACTGACCGGTTGCTGGTTGGACGGTCACGGAGGAAAGAATGGAGCTCAAGCGGGTAGTGAAGTTCGAAGCCGAACGAGATCCGGCGTTCGCACAATGGATCAGCCACACCGTCGGTGGCGAGCGGATTCGTCATTGCCTGCAGTGCGGTTTGTGCAGTGGGAGTTGTCCACTCTCGCTGTACATGGATTACACCCCGCGGCGGCTGATGCATCTCTCCCGTGAGGGCTTCAAAGAAGAGGTGCTCAGCAGCTACACCATCTGGCTGTGCACCTGCTGCTACGCCTGCATGGTTGAGTGTCCCAAGAAGATCAACATTACCCACCTGATGTATGCCCTGAAGACACGCGCCATGCAGGAACATTTCTATCCCAAGCGCTTCGCTATTCCGGTGTTGGCCCGTGAATTCTCCAGGATGATTCGCGGCTCGGGACGCATCACCGAAAGCCGCCTGGTACTGCGGGTGTTCTTAAAGACCGCGATTTGGCGGCTGATGGGTTTTTCGAAATTGGGATTCAGGCTGTTGCGAACCGGACGCATGCGGCTGGCGCGCGAGAAGGTGAGCCACCGTGCCGACATCGTCGCGCTGCTGAATGCGGTAGATGACACAAGGAAGGAGCTGGCGCGATGAAATACACCTACTATCCCGGCTGCTCCTTGAAGGGTACGGGCCGCGCATACGAGGAGTCGCTGCTGGCGGTGTTTCGCGCGTTGGGCGTTGAACTGGAAGAACTGGACGATTGGAACTGCTGCGGCGCGACGACCTACATGTCATACGACGAGTTGCAATCTTACGCGCTGGCCGCCCGCAACCTTTCGCTTGCCAGGCAGAAGGGCTGCGACCTGATGGCTCCCTGCGCTGCCTGCTACCTGGTGCTGAACAAGACGCAATACTATGTGCGTGACTATCCCTGGATTGGGCAAATCGTCGATCAGGCGCTGGATACAATCCACCTTCCAAAAGACATCAGCGTCAAAATCCGCCACCCTCTCGACATCCTTATTAACGACATTGGACTGGACGCTATAAAGGCGAAAGTTACCCATCCGCTCAACGGATGAAAGTTGCTCCTTATTACGGATGCCAGATGGTGCGACCGTATGCGCTGTTCGACAACCAGAGGAACCCCACTTCCATGGACCGCCTGTTGGAAGCCTGTGGGGCCAAGATTGTCTACTATCCTGTCAAAACCCAGTGTTGCGGTGGCAGTCAGAAAGGCACGCTGCCCGAAATTGGCCTCGATCTGATCAGCCATCTACTGGCGGAGGCGCAGCGCAATGGAGCGGAAGCGATCGCGACAGTTTGTCCGCTCTGCCAATTCAACCTGGAAGCATTCCAGGAGCAGGCAAGTAATGCGCACAAGTTCCATCTTCCGGTGCTCTATTTCACGCAATTGCTGGCCGTGGCTCTTGGCATACCGCTGAAAGAAGCGGGATTCCAGCGCTCGTTCGTCAGCATTAAGCCGATTCTTGCGGAGAAGGAGATCGCTTATGCCTGATGTCCGCAATTCAGATACTGCGCCCAGAATCGGTGTCTACGTTTGTCACTGCGGAACCAATATCGCCGGGCATCGTGGACGTACACGCGCTGACGGAATATGCGGCTGGCCTGCCCGACGTGGCAGTTTCCCGTGAATACAAGTACATGTGTTCTGATCCTGGCCAGGAATTGATCCGGCAGGACATAAGCGAACATAAGCTTAACCGGATTGTGGTGGCATCGTGCTCGCCTCTGATGCATGAGCCGACGTTCCGGGGGGCCTTGGCGCGGGCGGGGATCAACGCGTTCCTGCTGCAGATGGTCAACATTCGCGAGCACGTCTCGTGGGTGCACACCAACAAATCGGAAGCGACGGCTAAAGCGAAGGACCTGGTCCGCGCCGCCGTCCGCCGCGTACGCCTGCATAAGCCGCTGGAAAAACGTAAGGTCGAGATCAATTCCAACGTGCTGGTGGTTGGCGGAGGAATCGCCGGCATACATGCAGCCTTGACCGTCGCCAATTCCGGCAAGCACGTGTACCTGGTGGAACGCCAGCCGACTATCGGCGGCCACATGGCGCTACTTCGACAAGACATTTCCTACGCTGGATTGCGCCGCCTGCATTCTGACCCCGAAGATGACGGCCGTAGGCTCGCATCCCAACATCACGCTATGGACCTACGCCGAAGTTGCAGCAGTCGAAGGCTATGTGGGGAATTACAAGGTGAAGGTGCGGCACAAGCCGCGTTACATCCTCGAGGATCTGTGCATCGGATGCCAGGAATGCGTCGAAGCTTGTGTGTACAAAGAAGGCAGGTGGGCTGACGAGTTCAATCTCGGACTCAGCAAGCGTAAGCCGATCTACCTGCCGTTCCCGCAGGCCGTGCCGCAAAAGGTGCTAATCGATCCCGAATCGTGCATTGAATTCAAGTCGCACAAGTGCAAGAAAACGTGCGTCGAGGCCTGCGGCGAGCGTAAGGCCATCGACTTCAACCAGCAAGAGTCGAGCGAAGAGATCGACGTCGGCAGCATCATCGTCACCACTGGTTTCAAGACGTTCGATGCGCGTCGCAATGCCTACTACGGCTACGGCATATATCCGAATGTTTACACCTCGCTGGAAGTGGAGCGCCTGGTCAATGCCTCGGGTCCGACTGGCGGCGAGATCGTACTGCGCGATGGCGGCCAAGCCCGAAGATGGTCGGCATCATTCACTGCGTTGGCTCGCGCGACCACAACACCAATCGCTGGTGCTCCAAAGTCTGCTGCATGTACTCGCTGAAGCTGGCCCACCTGATTCGCGAGCGGACTGGCGCGGAGGTCTACAACTTCTACATCGATATGCGGACGCCGGGCAAAGGCTACGAAGAGTTCTACGACCGGCTGCTGGATGAAGGCGTCCACTTCGTTCGCGGCCGCGTTGCGGAAGTAACGGACTGGCCCGCCCATCCCTCCGAGGAAGGCAAGCTCATCATCCGTGCCGAAGATACGCTGGCCGGCTTCGTGCGCCGCATCCCGGTGGACATGGTTGTTCTCTCCGTAGGTCTGGAGCCGCAAGCGGATGCGCGGGACGTTCGCCGTCTTTTCAACATAAGCTGTTCCGAAGAAGGCTGGTTCCTGGAGCGCCATCCCAAGCTAGCTCCCGTGAGTACGTTTACTGATGGCGTCTTCATCGCAGGCGCATGCCAGGGCCCAAAGGATATCCCTGACAGCGTGGCACAGGCCGGCGCGGCCGCAGCGGAGGCGATGGCGTTGGCGGACGCTAAGTATGTCGAGCTCGAACCTTACACCGCGCACATAACTGAAGAAGCCTGCTCGGGATGCAAGACTTGCCTGACGATCTGTCCCTACACGGCGATCTCATTTGTCGAGGAAATCAAGAAAGCCCGGGTGAATGAAGTCCTGTGCAAAGGGTGCGGCACTTGTGTTGCCACCTGTCCGTCAGGCTCCATCGAGCAAAATCTGTTCGAAGATCAGGAAATCTTTGAGGAAGTCGAGGGCTTGTTGGCCTATGCCTAACGCCATCGAGTTGGTTCCAGGAAACGGTCATGCTTCCACCGAATTGGCGGAGCCGCGCATCGTGGGCTTCTTCTGCACCTGGTGCACCTACCTGGCCGCCGACCTTGCCGGAACATCGCGGATCAAGTACCCGCCGAACGTGAGGGTGATCCGGGTAATGTGTTCGGGGCGCATCGATCCCCAGTTCGTGCTGGATGCCTTTGCTCACGGCGCCGACGGCGTGCTCATCGGGGGATGTCATCCCGGCGATTGTCACTACCAGCAGGGCAATTACAACTGCCTGCGTCGAGCGCGCCTGCTATCCCGTCTGCTGCAACAACTGGGGATTGAAGAAGAGCGCTTTCGCGTGGAGTGGATCTCTGCCGCGGAAGGCGACCGGGTGCGGGTAGTGATCGACGACATGGTGGAAAAACTGCGTAAGCTCGGACCGCTGCAGATGCAACCGGAGAATGCACTCATCAACATCAGCCGCGAAGAGCAAGTCCTGGGGGAGGCACTCGTATGACGCAGCACAAACCTAAGATCGCGTTCTACTGGTGTGCTTCCTGCGGTGGTTGCGAAGAAGCGATAGTCGACCTGGCGGAGGGGATTCTGGATGTAGTCGCGGCCGTAGACATCGTGTTCTGGCCGGTTGCACTCGATTACAAACGGCATGATGTAGAGCGAATGCCGGATGCTTCCATCCTGGCGACGTTTTTGAACGGAGCGATCCGCACCGCGGAGCAGGAAGAGATGGCAGAGCTGCTACGACGCAAGTCGAAATACCTGGTGGCGTTTGGCTCTTGCTCGCATCTGGGAGGCATCCCTGGACTGGCCAATCTCTTCACTCGTGAAAGCATCCTGCAGGCGGTCTACTTTGATGCTCCCACGACGCAAAATTCCGACCATGTACTGCCAGGCTCTAGCGGAAACAATGGACACGGTGAGCTCACGCTGCCTTATTTTTCCGACCGCGTGCGCTCGCTGGATCAAGTGGTTGAAGTCGATTACTACATTCCCGGATGTCCGCCGCTTCCGAAGATCATCACCCAAGCAGTGTCTACCCTCCTGGGCGAACATCCTCCCGAGAAGGGGACGGTTCTGGCGCCTGAGGAAGCCTTGTGCACGGAGTGCCCGCGCAAGGATTCCAAGCCGGAGAAAATTGCGCTGAAGGCATTCCGGCGTCCCCAGGAAATTCTGATTGACGAGACCCAATGCCTGCTCACGCAGGGTCTGCTCTGCATGGGACCGGCAACGCGTGCGGGTTGCGAAGCGCCCTGCGTGAAAGGCAACATGCCCTGCAGTGGCTGTTGTGGCGCCGCCGGGCGGGTGCGTGACCAGGGCGCGAAAGCGCTGTCGGCAATTGCTTCGCTGGTCGACAGTCAAGATGAAAGCGAAATAGACCAAATCCTGAGCACGATCCTGGATCCGGCAGGCACGTTCTATCGTTACAGCCTGCCTGGTTCGTTGCTTCATAACAAACGCGGCGTCTAGTCGTGGTCTGAGAGATTGGTTCGAGGTGCCTTTATGGCGGATGCAGTCATGCCAGTTGAGAAAATCAGCGATCAAGCCACGGAGAAGCCGAACGGACAGCGCCGACGCATCACCATCGATCCGGTCACGCGCCTGGAGGGACACGGCAAAATCGAAGTGTTTCTGGACGACACCGGTGAAGTGGATCGGGCCTACTTTCAGGTGCCTGAGTTGCGTGGCTTCGAGAAATTTGTGCAGGGACGCCCGGTGGAGGAGATGCCACAGATCACGTCGCGCATCTGTGGTGTTTGTCCCATGGCCCATCACATGGCGGCCACTAAGGCGCTCGACGCCGTATACCACGTTGCCCCGCCTGAGGTGGCGAAGAAAATCCGCGAACTCGTGTACTGCACCTTCATGGTCGAGGACCACAGCTTGCACTTTTATTACCTCGGCGGACCCGATTTCGTGCTGGGGCCCGACGCGCCGGCTGCGCAGCGTAACATCCTGGGCGTAATTCAGGCCGTGGGGCTCGACAATGCGAAGAAGGTGATCAGCATGCGCCGCCGCTTGCGTGAGTTGATCACGCTGGTGGCCGGCAAGGCCATACATCCGGTATTCGGTTTGCCGGGCGGAGTCGCCAAACGCTTTACCCCGGAGATGCAGAGTCAGTTCCAAGCCGTGGCGGAAGACGCAGTGGCGTTCGCAACCTCTACGCTTCGCCTGTTCGACGATGTGGTTCTGCGCAAACGGGAGTACCTGGACCTGATTACGGGCGAGGACTACAGCCATCGCACCTTCTATATGGGCATGGTGGACGACGCGAACCGGATCAACTTCTACGACGGGCAGATCCGCCTGGTCACTCCCGAAGGCCAGGAGTGGAAGAAATTCGGGGCTGACGATTACGCCAATGTTATTGCGGAACATGTCGAGCCCTGGAGTTATGCCAAATTCTGCTACCTGAAAGAGCGGGAGTGGAAGGGTTTCACCGATGGCAACGACACCAGCATCTACAGTGTGGCCCCGCTGGCCCGCCTGAATGCGGCCGACGGCATGGCTACTCCGCTGGCGCAGAAGGAGTATGAGCGCTATTTCGCAGCCCTCGGCGGCAAGCCTGTGCATCACACGCTGGCCAATCACTGGGCCCGACTTATCGAACTACTGTATGCGGCAGAGCGGATGCGCGAACTCGCTGCTGACAGCAAGCTAGTGGAACCCGAATACCGGGTGTTACCGACGGCTACCCCAAGTGAAGGAGTCGGCGTGGTAGAAGCGCCCCGCGGTACGCTGATCCATCACTATCAGACCGATGAACGCGGCATCGTGCAATGGGCCAATCTCATCGTTGCCACTCAGAACAACTCGGCCCGCATAGCCATGAGCGTGCAGAAAGCTTCCAAGGCACTGATCCACGGAGGCAACGTTCCCGAGGGAGTTCTGAACCGGATCGAAATGGCTTTTCGGGCTTATGACCCGTGTAACGCCTGCGCGACTCACGCGCTTCCCGGACGCACCTCATTGGCCCTGACCGTAAGCAATTGCCAAGGAAAGCCGCTCATGTCACTGACACGCGGAAGTGACGGTCATATTCTGAAACGAAGAATCAATGAGACGTCCCAGGAGGCACAGGTATGAAAGCTTATATAGTGATCACCGCGAAAGCCGGTTCCGCTCGCGATATTGCCCAAGCCATGTCGGCATTGCCTGGGGTCAAAATGGCGGATGCTTGCTGGGGTACCGGTGATGTTTACGCGGTTGTCGAATTTGCCGCGTGGAAGGATCTCAACGCCCTCGTCATCGAGAAGTTGCAGTCGATGCCCGGCGTTGAACGAACCGAGACCCACGTCGCCGTGCAGACCTAAGCTTTCTCCATACATGCAATCACACCCACGCGACTGAGACGCTGGTTAAATTGACCCAACTCAATCAGCACCACGCAATAGATCGGCCAACTGCTGAATGAATCCTGCGTTAGCATCGCCTATGACGACATAGCGCAGGCCACCCTGGGTCCACGTCTGCAGGTTGAAAGAGGATGTCTGGTCCGCAAACGAGGCTACTGGCAGGCCCAGTTGTGGCGTTTCCCGAAAGATGAAGACGGAGATGAAGTGCTGCCGGTAGCGGAATATGAGATGCGCGCCGGGCTCTTGGTGGAAGTAGGCAACTCGGCCTCCCACCAGGGTGAAGGGCGAGCCTTGCAGTTCAGGCAGGTTGAAGGTGAAGGGGATGCGCCCTTGAAACCACGGCTTCACCGTGTGCCGGTCGGTAGAGACGACTTCCACTGGATTTGCGCTGGCGAGATCGGCTACGTGAAGATCGGCGAACTCAGCCAGCGACTTCGTTTCGTGCCGCCCGCCGGAGATGATGAACAATGCTGCTGCAACCACTAATAGAGCCGCAGCCGCTAGCGCCCAGCGCGGCCATGTAGCGGAAGCAATCCGCCCCAGTCTCGCGCCTTGTCTTACGGTCTCACTAGGAACCGGTTGAGCTTCGCCCTTTGCCGAAGCGACGGCGCGGGCACGCACTTCTGGCGACGGCGCGTAACGATTTCCGGCGTGTCGAATAGCCGACTTGCTTTCAGTAAGTGCCAACGCTGTGGCAGCGCAGGTCACGCATTCCTGCATGTGGGCGCGGAAGGCCTCCATATCCAACGGCGGCAGCTCCGCGTCAACGTAGGCCTCTATGCGATTGTGCCACTCAGCGCAGTTCATCGTTCGTCCATCTTTCCAGCCGAGGCGGACGATCCCTTCCGCTCCCCTGCCAGCGATTGCCGCAGCAACTTCCGCCCGCGCGCAATCCTCGACATCACCGTTCCGAGCGGAATCGACAGCACCTCCGCGATGTCTTTGTACTTCATCTCTTCCACATCGCACAGCAGGATGACTTCGCGGTAACCCACCGGCAGGCGCTCAAGCGCAGCTTGTAGGGCTTCGCGAGTTGCAGAGGCCAGCGCAAGCGATTCCGGCGTCTCCCAGGTCACCGCTACTGCCACTCCTTCGTCATCATCGTCGAGGCTTTGGGTCAGCTTCGCCCGCAAGCCGGTCCGCGAGGTCAGGAAGGTATTGCGCAGGATGCGAAAGATCCAGGCGCGAAAATCAGTGCCGGGAGCGAACGACGTGAACCCGCGCAGAGCCTTGGTTAACGTTTCCTGCACCAGGTCTTCCGCTTCCGTATCATCCCCTGCCAGCCAACGCGCGAAGTTATACAGAGAATCGAAAAGCGGCATCGCCAGCCGCTCGAAATCATCGCTCGTGCCAGTTGCTGACTTCACGCCCCAACCTGTCTAACTGTCGCCGCCACCGTTTTATTCCCGCAGTTCCAATACTTTTTTATTCGTTTCTCGGGGGTGATCGGCCGGAATAAATATCCCGCTCGCCGGTTAGCGATGGTGACACGTATTCGAGGTGCAAGCAATGAAAGCAACGAATCATCGCAAACCTGACAGGATCGCGGCAGAAGACCAGATCGTACACGACCACAACCATGACGGAATTGACCGCCGCGGCTTCCTGAAATGCATGGCTTGGGCCGGTACGGGCGCGTTTTGTGTGATCAACGGTGGCGTACTGACTTCCTACAGCCTTGGCCGCCTGTCCGAGGCAGAGAAGCACGCTGCCAAAGCAGAGCTGAGCTTCGTGCAGATCAGTGACAGCCACATGGGGTTCGACAAGGCGGCGAATCCAGACGTGGTGAGTACCTTTCGGGCCGCGATCGACAAGATCAATGCCTTGCCGGTTCCGCCCGCATTCATCCTGCACACCGGCGATATCAGCCATCTCTCAAAACCCGAGGAATTTGACACTGTCGATCAGTTACTGAAGGCCGCCAGCACCAAAGATGTCTTCTTTGTACCAGGCGAGCACGACGTTCTGAATGACGACGGCAAGCAGTATCTGGATCGCTACGGTAAAGGCTCGCAAGGCGCCGGCTGGTACAGCTTCGACAACAAGGGCGTGCATTTTGTCGGACTGGTCAACGTCATGAACCTGAAAGCGGGCGGCCTGGGAAGCCTGGGAGCAGAGCAACTGGAGTGGCTGGAGAAGGATGTCAAACATCTTTCCAAGAGCACGCCGATCGTCGTCTTCGCCCACATTCCGTTGTGGAGCGTTTATCCGGAATGGGGATGGGGAACCGATGACAGCGGCCAGGCGCTTTCCTATTTGAAGCGCTTTGGTTCGGTCACGGTTTTGAATGGGCACATCCATCAAACCATGCAGAAAGTGGAAGGCAACATCATCTTCCACACGGCAACCTCGACGGCATTTCCGCAACCCAAGCCGGGCGAGGGGCCTTCACCAGGACCCATGAAGGTGCCGGCCGAACAACTGCGGACTTTGCTAGGGGTGACGGAGGTTAACTACGTCCAGGGCCGGCACGCGTTGGCGGTTACTGACTGCGACCTGGTCTGAATGCCCGACGTGTCGCTTTAGGTCACTAGCAGATTTTGAGGAGGAGCAACATGAAGAATCAATATTTGATCTTGGCGATGGCGATTATCGCGAGCGCTCTCGGGGTGGGCAGCAGTTCGAGAAGCCATGCCGCGCTGGTGAACGCCGAATCTGCCAATGCGCCATCCGCATTGGAAACTGCGGTCAAAATCGACAACTTTAGTTTTTCGCCAGCCACGGTAACCGTTCCCGTAGGAACGACGGTTCGCTGGACGAACCATGACGATATTCCGCACACCATCGTCAGTGACGACAAGATATTCAAGTCAAAAGCTCTCGACACCGATGAACAATTCACCTACATGTTCACCAAGCCGGGCACCTACAGCTATTTTTGCGGCCTTCATCCGAAGATGACGGCCAAAATTGTGGTCCAGTGACGGGAGCTAACGTGCATCCTTTTGACCTCAAGTCGGCCCTTTTCGCGAGGCACGCGCAACATGTAGTGCTCGTCCACTTTCCAATTGCGCTTTTTCTGACCGGCGTGACCTTCGACTTCATGGCCCAGTGGACCAGGAACCGCACGATGGCCGCTGCCGCTTATTACAATCTGCTCGTGGCGGCTATCTCGTGTATGCCGGTCATGGCGACCGGTCTTCTGGCTTGGCGCTGGCAACTGGAAGGTCAGCGGCTGAAAGGAGTATTGCTGCAGCATCTGATGCTGGCAGCCATTTCCAGCATCCTGATCTGGCTTGTGTGGTGGCTACATTTCCGGGCCCGGCGAAAGCCCGGGCATGCTTTGCCGCTATATCGCCTGCCAATCGAGGTCGTGACGGCCGGAACGGTAGCCTTGAGTGGCCATCTTGGGGGATTCTTGAGCGGTGTGAATGGGCCGGGGCCAGCGTGACTTCATTTCCAGGCGACCGACATCCTCAGTTCAGCCTGAATTGCTGTTTCATCCGGTTGGCTTCTTCCGGCCGCACCATGTGCGCTCAAAAACCCCGGTTCCGCTGGATCCCAGCCTACTTTCCATGTTCGGCTATTGTCTGACGGCGGCAGCCGCGATGAGCTGCCATGACCGGGCCGGAAGGGTGACAGCGTTGTTCGCTTCAGAATGCCCCTGAAAAGTGTTGCAAATCACAGCAGCATAGATGAAAATTACCACACAAAGCGCGCGAATCTTGCGTCGATTCGCCGCGTGCCGTCATCTAGAGTTTCAATTCCCGTGCTATGAATTCAGATACTAAGATTCACCTAGTTGGGCTCATTGGTCTGGGGAGCATTGCCGTTTGGCTTACGCTGAGTCTGGGCACCTGCTTCTATCTCTGCTTAACCAGTTTGCGCTGGCCTACCGTGCCGGTTCAGGTTACTGCTTCCGGAGTGAACACCGGCACTTCCAACCTCGGAAACTGGTGGGCTCCTGACGTGCAATACGAGTACCACCTCGGCGGGCGGGTATATCGTTCGACCAACATCCGGTATCTAATGCCACCTTTCTATCATGAGGAGGAGGCTCGGGTGGTGCAAGCTGCCTATCCCCAGGGTGCCGAGGTCAAAGCCGCGTACGATCCTAAAAACCCGGCGCGTAGCGTGCTGGAGCCCGGCGTTCCACCGGACATGTGGGCACGAGCGCTCATCCCGGTATTTTTCTGGAGCCTGGCGTTCTATATCTTCTACGAGATCAAGCATCCCCACCGCCGGTTCCTGCTGCGACCCAGTGCGGAAACGGCAAGCGAAGAATAGCCTGCGGTGCTATAGAGCGGCTTTCGAGAACCCTGGCTTTCGGGCCGGGGTTCAACGCTGTTTGTTTTGGGGAGGACCCAGTTTCGTGGACCGCGAGAGCTGGGCTTCCACTAAGACAAAGTGAAGACCTTTCCTAGTCGTGCGATTGGCCGCCGCGGAACGGTTTACGTTGTTGCCGCCCGTGCTCCTTCCAGACTGAGGCCATATCCGACCCAAGGCGGACGGACCCGCGGCCTTAATTAGTCGGCAAGGCCCATAATCGCCGTGCTATAAACAGAATGTTCCCCGCTTTGCCATGGTGGAACACAGGCGTTCTGTGTGAACCTGCCGAATTACCTCACGCTCTCGCGCATTTTCAGTGTCCCGCTGCTGATCTGGATCTTGTCGACAAACCGCATCAGCAGCGTGCATGGCGAAAAGGAACTGATCGCTTCGGCCGTGTTTACTCTGGCAGCGATCACCGACCGGCTGGACGGCTACCTGGCGCGCAAGTACGGCCTCATCACCAGGATTGGGATGCTGCTCGATCCTCTGGCTGACAAGCTGCTGATAGCGTCTGTGCTAATTGTATTGGTGCAATTCAATCCGCATATCGTCAAGCCTTGGGTGGCAATCGTAATCATTGCCCGGGAGATTCTGGTTACCGACTTGCGCGCGGTTGCGGCTTCCGACGGGTTGACGATTCAGGCACGCAGCTTAGGCAAAGTGAAAATGGCGGTGCAAATTGTGGCCGTCATCGCGGCAATTCTCGACCGCCGGTGGGGAAGCCTGGGCTTCGAGGTCAGCCGCTTTCACCTTTTGCTGGGCATCGATCTGATCGCCAGGCTGGCAATCTGGGCCGCGGTGTTGCTGTCGATCATTTCCGCGGGCGACTACTTTACTACGTTCTGGAGCAAGATCGACCGAGCCGCGAAAAGTGCTCGCATCGTCCGGCAACGGGGAGCATCAGAAATGAAGACAGTTCCTTGATCGGGTGGTTCAGAACGCCCGATCATTGATGATGGGTTTATTTATTCAGGAGGTGGTTGTGATTGAGACTGTTAATTCTTCCGCGATACTGGTTTTTGTTGATGATGGCTACGAAGATATGGAACTCATGTATCCCAAATACCGGCTGGAAGAGGCGGGATATCGAGTGGTTATTGCAGGACTCAAGGCGGGACAGAAATACCTTGGAAAACATGGCTATCCCTGCTCCAGTGACGCTTCGGTTTTTGATTTGAAGGAAGCGGATTTCGCCGGAGTGGTCTGCCCCGGAGGCTGGGCTCCGGACAAGTTACGTCGGGTAGATAAAGTCAAAAGCCTGGTCAGCGAGTTTCATGAGTCGGAGAAACTCATCGCCGCCATCTGTCATGGAGGCTGGGTCCCGATTTCTGCTGGAGTCTATCGCGGAGTTCGGGTCACCGGAAGTCTGGGTATCAAGGACGACTTGGTCAATGCCGGCGCGATTTTTGAAGACGTGCCGGTGGTTGTCGACCGGCATTTTGTGAGTAGCCGGAAGCCCGATGACCTGCCGATGTTTATGGCCGAGGTACTGAAAACTCTGACTGCATCTCATGCATTCGCCCACAAACTGGAGCATGCGGAGGCGCGATAGCGACGACCCGAGCATTTGTGAGCCATCTCATTGACAAGCGAAATTGAGCGGAGCATAATCGCCGTGTTGTAACACCGCTCCGTGGAGAGTGCGTCGAGAAACCACTGGCGGTGGCTGTTCGCAGGTAAAGAGAACGATCTATTAGGGAGCCCGGACGGGGTCCTGGATGGAGTTCTAAAGCGGCAGCCCACCTTCGGCTTTGCACTCTTCCTTCCCTGATTTGTTCAAAGCATGGCCAGCGTGAGCTGAGGTTTCCTTGCTGTAGTTCCTGCCAGAATCCCCCGACCGCAAAGTGTTCCCGCGGTTCAGCATTCTTCTTTCTACGTCAAAAGCCGTTCTCTTCGTACCTTTCCGCACAGCAACAGCAAGTTGGCCTCTCGGATCAACTGGCGCCCGAAGACGGGCACTGAGTTGTGAACTCGAATGGCGGAGCGGATTCCAATGGAAAAGACACAAGTCGTAATCATAGGCGGAGGAGCTACCGGGGCCGGAATCTTATGGGATCTTGCGTTGCGCGGAATCCCGGCGGTTCTCCTGGAGAAAAAGGATCTGGCCAATGGAGCCACGGGCCGGTGTCATGGCCTGCTGCACAGCGGCGGCCGCTATGTAGTGAAAGACGCCGATGCCGCGAAAGAGTGCGTCGAGGAGAACACGATCCTCAAGCGCGTCGCGGCTCCTTGCGTACACGATACCGGCGGCCTGTTCGTGCAGTTGGACGGCGACGATCCCAGCTATGTTACTCAGTGGGCCGATGGCTGCAAGCGGATCGGGCTCCCGACCCAGGAGTTGTCACGTGACGAAGCGCTCAGCTTAGAGCCGAATCTGCCGGCACATGTACTGAAGGCCTATACCAGCGCTGACGGCCACATCGATGTGTTTCAGTTGGTTCTCGCCAACATCGAAGCTGCCATTGCCAAAGGTGCGAGCCTCAAGACCTATTCCGAGGTCACGGCCATCGAGGTCGAAAATCACAAGATCAAGGGTGTTCGCTATCGCGATACCAACACCGGTGAAGAACAGTTTCTGGCGTGTGAGTTCGTGATCAACGCCGCCGGCGGATGGGCCCAGCAGGTCGCAGCCTTGGCCGGAGTTGAGGTGTCGGTGCGCTGCGATCGCGGCGCGCTGCTGATTTTCAACCACTGTCTCACCAAGCGCGTGGTGAATCGTTGCCGCAAGCCCGGCGACGCCGACATCCTGGTGCCTTGCGGTCCGGTCTGCATCCTGGGAACCAGTTCGGTCACCGTTCCCGGACCGGAGAACCTGACCGTATCGCCGGAAGAGGTGCGAAAGCTGCTGGCCCTGGGGACCGAGTTGATTCCCGCCCTGGCCGATGCGCGTCTGCTCCGCATCTTTACCGGCGCGCGGCCCCTGTATGTCCCCAAGAGCGCGGCGGGTGCGGGTGGCCGGGAGATCAGCCGGAACTTCGTGCTGCTGGATCATGGCGAGGTGGAAGGCATTCAGGGTTTCCTTTCGATCGTCGGTGGCAAGCTGACGACCTATCGCCTGATGGCGAAAGCTACCGCCGATCTCATCTGCCGCAAACTCGGGATAGAGCAGCCTTGCCGGACCGACCAGGTTCCGCTGCGAGATTCCGCCTCCGCCGCAGTGCTGCACGAAGCGGAAAAATTCCTGCCCGCAGCTGCGGTGGAAAAAGCCAATCGTCGGCTGGGGGTCAAGCTGGCTCAGGTGATGGATGCGATCACGGCTCGTCCCACATTGTCGGAGATCGTGTGCGAATGCGAGCTGGTGACCCGGGCTGAACTGGAGCTGGTGCTGGGGACATCGTCCTCCGTTCCGGCGCTGACGATCGGTGACGTTGGCCGACGCACCCGGCTGGGGTTTGGCCCCTGTCAAGGCACCTTCTGCGGCTACAAGGCGATGCTCGCCGGGTACCAGAACCGCAAGTGGTCAGCCGGTAAAGCTTGTGAGCTGTTGGAAAGCTACCTGAACGATCGCTGGAAAGGTCAGGCATGGGTTCCCGACGGCAAGCAGGCAGAACAGCTGAACCTCAGCGAGCAACTGTTCGATACCTCTTATAACTTTCATCACCGGATGGAGGTGATCAGCCATGACCGGTAATCAATTTGACGTTCTCGTAATAGGAGAAGGGCTTTCCGGTATCACCGCAGCGGCCGCAGCAGCCAAGCAAGGCTTGCGCGTCCTCCTGGCGAGTAGCGGGCCTGGAACGTTTGTACTGGGAACTGCGGGCGTGGACTTTGATGGACTCAATGCTGCTGACCTGGGTCTTGCCGGATACGGCTCGGCGGAAGTGCAAGCAGCGGTCGACTTCTTTGTGGAACTGACCGCTTCGGCGGGTTGCGCCTACATGGGAAGCATGCGGGAGCGGCGGTTGATTCCCAGCATTGTGGGTACCTTTCAGGAAGTGTCGCTGGCGCCAAGTTCTCTATGGCAGGGCGACCCGCGAAGCGTGACCCAGGTGGTGGTTGCAGGCATCGAGAATCTGGCGGGCTTCGATGCGAACTTTGTGGCGGATCGGCTGGCCTTCCATAGCAAACAGCTGGGCCTCAGCACTGCCTATCGCAGCGTTACGGTCAAACTACCAACGGATCACGCCGGCGCGCTGACCACGGTGGAAGTCGCCAGCCGCATCGATCGCGATTCCGCGTACCGCGGCTCCCTGGTTGCCGCTTTCAGGTCAGTCATCGGAGATGCGAAGTTGCTGATCATCCCCGGTATTTTGGGCATGAAGTCTGGGGACGAAGACCTGAGGCAGTTTGAGGAAGATATCGGCTGCCGGATTTGCGAGCTGGCGACGATGCCTCCCTCCGTATCTGGCTTGCGCCTGCTGCATCGCTTAGAGCGTTACCTGGTCGACAACGACGTGGAACTGTGTACTGGTTTTGCCGTGCAGAAGCTGTGCCTGGAGGGCGATCGTTGTACCGGCGCCCTTCTGGACACTCCCGGCAGGCCGCGGCGAATCCACGCCGAATCGGTGGTCCTCGCCTGTGGCAGATTCTCGCATCTGCTGCAAGAACACGACTCCGGTACTGCCCTTAAAGGGCCGACAATTCAGGTAAATCAAGAGCTTCAACCCGTGAACGGCCAAGGTATGATCCTGGCGCAAAACGTATTTGAATGCGGCAGTCTGGTGGGAAATTTTGCAGCGCGGCACGGCAATGCGCTTGCCATCCTGACTGGCTATCAGGCAGCGACGCTAGCCAGCCAACGAGGAGTGCACTATGCAACTCGATGACTTGAAACTGGACAATTGCGTGAAGTGTTCCGATTGCAATGCGGCATGTCCCGTATCGAGAGTGTACCCGGACTATCCCGGACCGAAGGCTCTGGGCCCGGATATGGAGCGTTTTCGCCGTGAAGGCGTTGAGAGTGATACCCCATGGGTGGAATACTGCCTGGGCTGCCATGGTTGCGATGTAGTTTGCCCCCACGGCGTGAATGTTTCGGAGCTGATCGCGAAAGCGAAGGCGCAGCACAAGAAAAGCGGGCCGCGAGCGCTGCGCGATCACTGGCTTGCCCGGCCAAGTCTGGTGGGGAAGCTATGCTCCAGCACCTGGCCGGTTTCCAACGCCGTTTTGAATTTTCCGCCAGATCGCTGGCTGATGTCGGCGCTGGGCGAGATCACCGCCGAACCGGCGTTTTCCCGCCTATCCGGCAAATCCTCTCCGCTCGGGGAAAGTCATGACTTCTTCCGGCCAGGAGGTACTGTTCTTTCCGGGCTGCTTTATCCGCTACAACAACCCGAAGCTCGGGCGAACCGTGATTGAGTTGTTGCGGCTCAACGGATTTGCGGTCGAGGTTACGCCCGATGTCTGCTGCGGCGTGCCTGCAATGGCAAACGGCGACAGTGCAGAGTCGATCAATTGCGTTCAAAAGAACGTAACAGCGATGGAAGAAGCTCTAGACCGGGGAGCCTGCGTGGTGACGGCGTGTACCAGTTGCGGATATGCTCTGAAAGGGAACTACTCTCATCTGTCGACCCGTGACGGGGAACTGGCCGCCTCGGCGCAGAAGATCTCGCGTAACACCTATGATCTGGCTGAGCTGCTGACCGGCCTGCTGGATGAAGGCAAGCTGAATACCAATTTTGCAGCGGCAAAGCATCGCCGGCTTGCGTATCATGCTCCTTGTCATCTGAAATCGCAGGGCATCGGGCGGCCGTGGCTGCGTTTGCTGCGGGCCGTGCCGGGAATCGAAATCGAGGAGATTAAAGCCAATTGTTGTGGCATGGCCGGCACCTTCGGTTTCAAGAACGAAAAGTATAAGATCTCGATGGATATCGGCAAGGAACTCTTCGACGGAATCATGACGTACCAGCCAGATGCGGCGGTGACGGAATGTGGCAGCTGCCAGATGCAGATTGAGCATGGGACCCGGCTCGCAACTCTGCATCCAGCTGAGATCTTACACGCCGCCTACCACTCAGCGCCCTGAGCGGCTGGCGTTGTTTTCATCGATCAGGGCAGGGGTGACTGCCATTACGCACTAGCCATGGCGGCACGCGCTTAATTGCAAGGCGGAGGACACCTGGGAGCGCGCGGATGTGGATGAGTTTCGTAGTGGCGAGTGTGATCGCATATCTACTCGGCTCCATACCTTTCGGGTTGATCCTGGTCCGTACTTTTCGGGGAATGGATGTCAGGACAACGGGCAGCGGCAACATAGGTAGCGCCAATGTGGCACGCCTATCCCGCGGACTGGGGGCATGGACCCTGATCTTGGACTCCGCCAAAGGCTATGCCGCGGTTCTTATCGCCAAGACAATCGCAAACCATAGCTTAGCCGGACCTTCCGCCCTGCGTTACGTCAGCCTTGTGGTTGGCGCAAGCGCGCTTTTCGCTGTTCTGGGACACATGTTTTCCATCTTCCTCAAGTTCAAGGGAGGAAAAGGCGTAGCCACGGCGATGGGAGCCTTCCTGGCCATGATGCCGCTGGCGGTTTTAATCGCAGCGCTGGTCTATGTCGCCATTTACGCTTTTTCGCACTACACGTCGCTGGCCTCGATCACCTCGGCAGCCTTATTCCCTTTGATTGCAGGGATCCTGATGACACCAGCCGAGCGGCTGCTGTTGTTGCCCTTCATTGCCGTGACGTGTCTCATCGTTGTCGTCAAACATCATCAGAACATCCGTCGCTTGTTGTCGGGAACAGAAAATCGTTTGCTGCTGAAGCGCCCGTAAGTCTGCCGTCAATGGCCAGGTAACAGCATTCCTCTGCCTTGGATCAGGTCGATCCCTGAGACTTAACGAATAGCTCGCGGGCTGAATCGTGACCTCGCTTCGGGCCGAAGACTGACTGGCGCAGGGCACCAGCCCAGTTAGCGATCGCCGCCTATCGGTGCCGTGGGCCCCCGGGGTGATAGGCCCATTTTGGCACTCGAATCCGTAACAAACTCTCGTCACAGTGATCTGAAGCATTCATCACAGACAGCTTCGGGAGACCGCCATATTATTACTCTGCGCGGCAGAGATCAAAAGAGAAGCCGTCCAAAGTAAAAGGATTTTCCTATTCAGCAGTCGGCGGGAACCCTTACTTTGGACGGCTTTTCTGTTTACTCCTGCGAAGTGCACTCCTGCGAAATTCAGAACCGCAGTAAAGGAGAAGCTATGGCGAAGTCCAACCAGCTTCATAGATTTGAGACAACCAAGCATATATTCTTTATCTTCTTCATGGTCACCTGTCTGGTCCTACTCGCCCTGCCAGCTGTGACTCAAGACGCAACATCGTCGTCTTCCACTCAAACCACTACCCAAACGACGCCTCCGCCTTCCACGGGAGGCATCAAAGCCAACCCGGGAGAAGATAAGGGATCCACTCCGCTACCGGCATCCAAGCCCGACTTTTGGCACCAGCAGTATCTCCTGGGCGACTGGGGCGGACAGCGCACCAAGCTGGCCGAGCAGTACGGCGTAACCTTTGACTTCTTCTACGTCACCGACATGCTGTACGCCGCGAACGCCCGGATCCAGGACGGTGGCGCCGGCTGGAACCGTGTACGCGGCACGATGGACATCGATTTCGGAAAACTGGCAGGCGTGAAGGGCTTGTTCTTCCACGTTACTGGATTGTGGCAGGGCGGTCCGAACCTCGGTGCCAATTACCTGGGCAGCATTTCCAATCCTTCCGGTCTGGTCAGCGCGCGTACCGAGATACTCGACTCCTACTGGCTCGAGTACGACATGTTGGACCAGAAGGTTGCTATCCGCGCCGGGCAGTTCGCCAGCATGGATATCTACGGTCTCCAGCCTTACGGCGGAGCCTTCCTGATGGAGCCGCTGGATTATGGCTTCAACAACCGCTTCAACGACTATGCTTCGTTCGACCCTGCTTCCGGTCCTGGCGTGCAGATTCAGGTGAAGCCAGCACCCTGGATTTACTTCAAGGGGGCTTACACCTCCGGCAACCGCAACCCCTATGTGCAGGATCCGAACGGCTTCCATTTTGTGAAGGCGAATTCGGGTGTGTTGAGTGACGAGATCGGGTTCGTCCACGATCAAAATCCCGGCTCTACGCCCGCGGGTCAGAAGCGTTATCCCGGCCAGTACGCTTTCGGGTCAACCTACAATGGAGGCAAGTTCGCCAACAGCTTCTGCAATCCGACAAGTCAAGTTGCGTACTGCCCGCCGGTGGGTTCCAACTACTACACGAACCCCCTCTTCTTCTCGCCCTACACCGGTAACTACGTGATGTATCTGATGGCCAACCAGGCAGTCTACCGCCAGAAGCCAGGCTCAAACCAGGGATTGGACGTTCTGTTCGGTATCGCGTGGTCGCCGAACCAACCCTACAACTTTGTTGACAAGAACATCCTCGCAGGAGTGGTTTACAACGGTCCAATTCCTGCCCGGCCGAAGGACTCGATTGCATTCGCGCTTTCCTACAGCGGTGTAAGTGGCAAATACAACACGGCCTACCTCTCCGCGAATCCACCGGGAACTTGGCCCTACTCATCCGAGACAGCTTACGAATTCAACTATATGTTCCAAGCTACGCCGTTCTGGATGGTTCAGCCAACCGTGCAGTGGTACCACAACACGGGTGGGTTCTCGAACGCTCCGACCGGAGTCGTGGTTGGTTTCCGCACGAAGGTTGATTTCTAAACGCAGTGCGTAAGAACTGAATGACGAAACGCTACTCCGAGAGGATTGCAAGAACGAAAGCGCTCTGGTTCAAGTGATCGACGGAGGGCAGGAGGAACGAATGGCGAATTACATTGGAGCAATTGATCAGGGCACGACGAGCACTCGCTTCATCGTGTTTGACCGTTCCGGACGGATCGTGACCACGGCCCAGAAGGAACACGAGCAGATCTATCCCAAACCGGGATGGGTCGAGCACAACCCCGAAGAAATCTGGGCCCGCACTCAGGAAGTCATTGCTGAAGCCTTGAAGGCCAAGAATCTGACTGCCAAAGACCTGGCGGGCGTCGGCATCACTAACCAGCGCGAGACCACGGTGGTGTGGAATCGCAAGACCGGCAAGCCGGTGTACAACGCCATCGTCTGGCAGGATACCCGGACCGGCGACTATGTGGCCGAGTACTCGCGTTTGGGCGGCCAGGACCAGTTCCGCCGCAAGACCGGACTGCCGCTAGCCACCTATTTCAGCGGCCTGAAGATCAAGTGGGTCCTGGAGAATGTCCAAGGGGTTCGGGCTTTGGCCGAGAAGGGTGAAGTGCTGTTCGGCAACATCGATACCTACATCATTTGGCAGCTTACCGGCGGGACCAATGGCGGTATCCACGTTACCGACGTCAGCAATGCCAGCCGGACTCAGCTGATGAATCTGGAAACCCTCGAATGGAGCAGCGAGATCACCAAGGTGTTCGGAATCCCCGTGGCGATGCTGCCCAAGATCTGCTCCAGCAGCGAAGTCTATGGGACGGCGAAGGTAACCGCTCTCGCCGGCGTTCCGGTGGCTGGCGATCTGGGTGATCAACAAGCCGCTTTGGTAGGACAAACCTGCTTTAAGCCGGGCCAGGCGAAGAACACTTATGGCACCGGCTGCTTCCTGCTGCTGAATACCGGCACGACTCCGGTCCAGTCTGAATTCGGCCTGCTCACCACCTTGGCTTACAAGCTGGGCAAAGAGCCTGCCGTTTACGCTCTGGAAGGCAGCGTGGCCATCACCGGTGCGCTGGTGCAGTGGCTGCGTGACAACTTGAACATGATCAGCAAGAGCACGGAAATCGAAGCTCTTGCCAAGACCGTTGAGGACAACGGCGGCGTGTACTTCGTGCCCGCCTTCTCTGGACTGTTTGCGCCTTACTGGAAGGCCACGGCCCGCGGCGTTATCGCTGGACTAACCCGTTACGTCAACAAGGGCCACATCGCTCGCGCCGTTTTGGAAGCTACCGCTTTCCAGACCCGCGAAGTGGTGGACGCGATGGCGAAAGACTCCGGTATCGAGCTTGACGTGCTCCGCACGGATGGCGGCATGGTCAACAACGATCTGCTGATGCAGTTCCAGGCAGACATTCTTAACAAGCCGGTGGTGAAGCCGGTCATTAACGAAACCACTGCCTTGGGCGCTGCTTATGCAGCCGGTCTGGCGGTTGGTTTCTACAAGAACCTCGATGACCTCTGTGCCAACTGGGCCGTCGACAAGACATGGAAGCCGAACATGGACAATACCAAGCGCGAGTCCATGTACAAGCTGTGGAAGAAGGCTGTAACTAGGACATTCGACTGGGTGGAAGACGGGTCAAAAGTCGAATCCGAAAAAGAACTCGTGGGCTCCGCAAACTAACGGTAAGGAGACTAATTTTATGCATGGACCATTATTCGGCGAATTCATGGGCACCATGGTGCTGATCCTGCTGGGCGATGGCGTCGTTGCCAATGTCCTCTTAAAGAAGTCAAAAGGTGAGGGCTCGGGCTGGATCGTAATCACAACCGGGTGGGCATTTGCAGTGATGGCCGGGATCTTCGTGGCAATCGCGTGTGGAAGCCCTGGGGCTCACATCAATCCGGCAGTCACCTTAGCTGTGGCCATCCTTTCCGGCCACTGGGCGACTGTAGTTCCGTTCTGGATCGCGCAGTTCTGTGGTGCTTTCGTGGGCGCAACCCTGACGTGGCTGGTTTACTTGCCACACTGGGCAATCACGGAAGATCAGGGAGCTAAGCTGGGAATCTTCTGCACTGCCCCGGCTATCCGCAATATTCCAGACAACCTTCTGACCGAAATTATCGCTACCACGACGCTGGTCGGAGTGGGCTTTGCTTTCGGCGCTTCGGCCGTCTCTCCAACCGGGTTGCCGCCGGGCTTCGCTCCCTATCTCTGGGGCTGCCTGGTTTGGGTACTCGGTCTGTGCCTGGGTGGTCCGACGGGATATGCCATGAATCCGGCCCGTGACTTTGGCCCGCGTATGGCACATTTCATTCTGCCTATCGCAGGTAAGGGCAAGTCGGACTTTGGCTATGCGCTGGTTCCCATCATTGGTCCGCTAATCGGCGGCGCCATTGGTGCGTTCAGCATTCACTTCATTAAGTACTGAGTTCCGAACTCAGTAGGGACCATCTCTCCGCGCTGGCGTTACTCTCGGGTAACGCCAGCGGTTGGGAGAAACTAGCCCACAGGGAATGGATGTCTGCGCTCGTGCAGAGGAGGTAGGCAAGTGGCGGAACTCGTTCATACTAGTGTCATGAAAAAGCTCATCAATTCCCCTCAGGAGGTCGTGCGCGAAGCGCTTGAGGGTATGGAGGCGGCGCACGGCGACGGCCTTCGCATAAGTTACGAACCCGCGTACATCGTTCGCAAAGATGCTCCGGTGAAGGGCAAAGTAGGTTTGGTGTCGGGTGGTGGCAGTGGTCATGAACCCATGCACGGCGGCTACGTGGGCAACGGTATGCTCGACGCAGCCTGCCCTGGCCAAGTCTTCACTAGCCCCACACCGGACCAGATGTATGAAGCTAGCAAGGCGGTCAATGGTGGTGCTGGAATCCTGCACATCGTCAAGAACTACACCGGCGACATCATGAATTTCGATCTCGCCGCCGACATGCTGCGCTCCGATGGTATTGAAGTGCAAACCGTACTGACCGACGACGATGTTGCCGTGGAAAACAGCTTGTACACCGCCGGCCGCCGGGGTGTGGGATTGACCGTTCTGATGGAGAAGTTGTTGGGAGCGGCCGCAGAACAACACCTGGGCCTCGGAGAAATCAAGCAAATCGGCGATCTCATCCGCAATTCTGGCAGAAGCATGGGAATGGCCTTGACGCCATGCACCGTCCCCCATGCCGGCAAGCCTTCGTTCGAACTGCCGGAAGACGAGATCGAACTTGGAATCGGTATTCACGGTGAGCCGGGACGGCGCCGGGTTAAGTTCGCCTCGGCCGACGAAATTACCGACATGCTGATGGAGCCGATTATCAGTGATCTCCCTTTCAAGAAGGGCGACAACGTCCTGCTGTTCGTCAATGGCATGGGAGGGACGCCGCTCATCGAACTGTACATTGTGTACCGCAAGGCAGCACAGATCGCCCAAGAGCACGGACTGAAGATCGTTCGTAACCTGGTGGGTAGCTATATCACCAGCTTGGAGATGGCCGGCACTTCGATCACCCTGCTCAAGATGAACGATCAGCTGTGCAAACTGTGGGACGCTCCAGTAAATACTCCAGCATTGCGCTGGGGCTGAGACTAGCAGACAAGGCTATGGAATATTTGCAGCTGGAAAATGCGCGGTCGTGGATCAAAGCGGCCGCGCTTCTTATTGTCGAAAATGCCGCCATGCTGACCGAACTCGACGCGGCGATTGGCGATGGCGACCACGGCGAGAACATGATGCGCGGCTTCAAAGCCATCGAGAAGAAGCTGGATGCGGGCGGAACGCCACCGGCGGATCTGGCTGGACTGTTTAAGCTGGTCGGAATGACCTTGCTTTCTTCGGTTGGTGGTGCGGCGGGTCCGCTTTACGGCGGTTTCTTCCTGGCATTGAGCAAAGCGTCCGCCGGGAAGGATCAGCTGACCAAAACGGAAGTAGGGCAAGTATTGGCGGAAGGGCTGGCCGACATCCAGCGACGCGGCAAGGCCCAGCTGGGCGACAAAACTATGGTCGACGCACTGGCTCCGGCCCTGGACACCTTCCGTGCATCCTCCAATGGTGATCTCGCCGGAGCTCTTCAGGCGGCCGCCGATCAGGCTCATGAGTCGGCCCAGGCTACCATTCCGTTGCAGGCCCGCAAGGGAAGAGCCAGCTATTTAGGTGAGCGTAGCATCGGTCATCAGGATCCCGGGGCTACGTCGTCCTGGCTTTTGCTGCAAGCGTTGGCCTCGGTCTGCGGGGCTGGTTCGTAAGGTGGAGGCGGCAGCCTATGGTCGGCTTGGTTCTGGTCTCGCACAGCAAGAAGCTGGCCGAATCCGTTCGCGAACCGGTTCTACAGATGATGGTTCCAGGCTTCCCGATTGCCATAGCTGCCGGCGTCGAGGACACCCATCGTCTAGCCGCTAAACAGCAACAACTTCAAAGTGACAATGCCGCGGAGCTCTTCCCGCGCAAACGCGGTCTCTTACGCCCCCGCTGGGCCAGGCCGCAGAACTCGTACGGGCCGAGGAGGATTAATCCCGATGATGACTCCGGATGAGCTTCGCAAGAAGGTCTTGGAAGAGTTCGACTCGGCTGGGCTATTGCAGTTTGTTGAGCTTGGGGCCAGCAGCTTTCGCGAGCTGTCACAATTTTTCGAGGTTTCTCACCTCGCCATGCGGCTTGCCCTCAACGACGTGGCCGCCGTGGGCACGGCCAGTAGGATCGCGGCGAAGCTGAAACGGGATCTTCAGCAGCAAGGCATCGAATTGGAATATGGGATTGCTGCGCAATGGAAGGTCTCGGGATTCTCCACCGACGCTCTGGAACCCTGCGAGGATGGCAGCTGGATGCCAGCAGAAAGTTTTTGTGTTGAGCTGCAATCAGGGAGCGCAAAACGCTTGGCGGGCGTTCGGATGTCGAATGACACGGAAGAACAAATTCGCCAGTATTTGTGTCAAATCCCCATCTCAGATCAGCAAAAGGCAATCTATGCGTTGCTCGAAGCGTGTCTGAACCGGCAGTTAGCAAGTACCGGGCTGGGCCATTGGGATCCTGTGTTGTATCCCAACCGGACCATCGGAGCGGAGGAAGTCGCACAAAGCATCCAGAGCGGCACAGATTCGAAAGATCAAGAACTGGCGAGTAGCCGCATTTAGCCTTTGGATTTGGCAGTTGGCACTTAGCATTTGGCAGTTAGCGTCATCGCGTTAAGTGCCTCCAAGTCGCTGCCATCGACGCAGCAGCGTCAACACTGTTCTAGGACAGCATTTTTCCAAATGCCAAGTGCCAACTGCTAATGGCTTGCTTTCTTGTTCTGGTACATGCGGCCTACCATCCTCGTGACTGTGCTGCGAGGGACCAGACGTAACAATTCGGTGAGCAGACGGTTCTTCCATCCCGGAATCACTACTCGCGTGCCTTGCTTCATGCCCTCATAGCCCGCGCGAGCCACCTCGCGCACATCCACAAAAAGCGGCCCGTTGGCACGGCTGGCGCCCCCGGTATGAGCGCGTTTTTGGAAGTTGGTTTGTACCGGTCCCGGACATAAACAGGTCACCGTTGTGCCGGTTCCGCCCAATTCCTCTGCCAGTGCTTCGGTAAAGTGCAGAACGAAGGCCTTGCTGGCATAGTAAATCGAAGTGTAGGGCCCGGGCAGGAACGCAGCTACGCTACCCACGTTGAGTATCTTGCCTTGACGAGCACGAATCTGTGGCAGAAAAAGCTTAGTCAGATGGGTTACCGCAACAATGTTGACCTGGATCATCTCCGCTTCGTTGTGCCACTCGGTCTGGAGAAACGGCCCGCTGCCGCCAAAGCCCGCATTGTTCACCAGCACGTCGAGAACGATGCTGGCCTCCTGCAGTTCCTGGTAGAGTTCGACGGGTGCGGCCGGGTGGGCGAGGTCCTTGGGAGAGATGCGCACTTCCACGCTGTAGCGTGATTGCAACTCATCGCCTAGCTCGTGCAGGGCGCCGCGATTGCGCGCCACCAGCACCAGTCGGTAGCCGTCGGCTGCGAACAGATGTGCCAGCTCCAGTCCGATACCGCTCGATGCACCGGTAATCAAAACCGTCTTTGCAGCCGGGAAAGGGTTGCTTACAGTCACGACTTCCTTATAGCCGATTTCGGCATTGGTTTGCAGTGATCCGGGAAGTTCTAGCCTGCCCTTGATCTCCCGACGCCGGCCGGTTACGACAAACCAGGTCGATGCTTAGACAGGGTAGCTGCTTTCGCCGAGATCTGCTCGGCTAGCTATGCAGTCAGTGCTGATTCAATGGAATCGCTGACCACGGATGCATCTCGGAACAGTTAGCCCACGTGACCACAAGGATGTGACTTGAATCACAGCACCATGAGACACAGACGATATAACGTTCTAGGCGTAGGACCGTTTTGGGAGAGATGAATCAAGAGGAATCCGCGACCGTGCTCGTAGATACAAACCATCTCATCCGGCAGAGGACAAATGGCCGCTCTGCGAATGCTGTGAACCGCGGCATGCAACGGCTGGCAGTACAGCTGGAGCAGACCCGAGTCATCCCCGCGGTGCGTGCGCCGGAATTCCTGTTGCGCGGGGCGCAGGCGCCGGGAAAGATTGTCTACTTCCTGTTTGGCAATCCGGAAGATATCCAGCAGATGGCCGAGACTGTGGTTGCCGCGGATAAGATCCCGATTTTGAATCTGGATTTGGCCGCCGGCCTGGCTCGCGATCAGGCCGCTGTTTCGTTTCTGGCGCGCAGAAGTGTGCAGGGGATCATTTCGACCCACCCCGAACCCCTGCGGGCGGCGCGCGACTTTGGACTGTTCGCGGTTCAGCGCACCTTCCTGCTGGACTCGGCCGCGCTGCTCAGCGTGTTACGCAGCCTTGACCACTTCTTGCCCGATGCGCTGGAGGTGTTGCCTGCCATGGCCGCTCCCCATATCGTTGCCCAGTTGCGCAAGAATCATCCCATGTTGCCGGTGATTGCCGGCGGCCTTATCAAAACGCTGCGGGAAATCGATGACCTGGTGCAACAGGGAGTTAGTTCGGTGTCGGTCAGCGATTGCGACCTCTGGGTCATCTGAGCCCGGGCCGCTAACTTCTTTGCGCTACCCAACGCAAATTCTTCCCGCCTTCGACCAGCGAGACATCTCATAAAGGAAGGCGGTCCTGAATTGCATCAGAACCGCCCGCAGTTGAGCAGCGCTTGACTTCCGCCTGACGGGAGCCAAGCTTGCTCTGAATTACTTCTTATTCTGGTTGTAGTCCAGATAGACCACGTGTGTCTGGAAGTACTCTTCCAGTCCATGTTTCCCGTCGGCGCCGCCAATGCCCGATTTGCGCCATCCGGCATGGAAGCCCTGCATGGCTTCAAAGTTCTCCCGGTTGACGTAGGTTTCGCCGAACTTGATCTCGTTGCAGGCGCGCATGACGACATCAAAATTCTGCGTGTAGATGGACGAAGTCAATCCGTACTCGCAATCATTAGCGAACTCGATGGCCTCATCCAGATCCTTGAATGTGGTTATCGGTAGCACTGGGCCAAAGATTTCCTTCTGCATGATGGCCGTGTTCTGCTTGCAGTTCGTCAGTACTGTGGGCTCGAAGAAGAATCCCGCTTTCCGGTTCATTCTCTTGCCACCCAGTACAACCTTGGCGCCGTCGCGAACCGCCTGCTCAACCGCAGCTTCCACCTGCTCCAACTGTTGCTTGCTGACCAACGGACCCATCTCGACGTCCGTCTCCTTCAGCGGATCGCCGACTTTGGTGAGCTTCATCGCGAGGGTCACCTTCTCGATGAATTTCTCGGCCACGGACTCGTGAACGTAGACTCTTTCGGCGCAGTTACAGACCTGCCCCGTGTTGATGATGCGCGAGTTGCGAATTGCCGTGGCTGCCAGATCCAGGTCCGCGTCCTGCATCACGATGGCTGGAGCCTTTCCGCCGAGTTCCAGCGAAACCTTGGTGACATTTTCAGAAGCGGCACGCATGACAGCGACTCCGCCTTCGACGCTGCCGGTCAGGCTCACCATCCCCACCTTGGGATTGCTGGCCAGGGCGTTGCCCACCACCGAGCCGGCTCCGGAGATCAGGTTGAAGACGCCTGCTGGAAGCGAGGACTCCGCCACGATCTTGGCGAATTCAAAAGCATTGTTGGGGGTCTCACAGCTGGGCTTAATCACGATGGTATTGCCCGTGACCAGCGCCGGCGCCATCTTGCGCGCGATCAGGAAGAAGGGGAAATTCCAGGGAAGAATGCCGGCGATGACACCGATCGGCATCTTGTACAGAAAGATATTTTCGTTGGGCCGGTCGCTGGGAATGATTTCTCCCTCGAAGCGGCGGGCAAACTCGGCCATATAGTCCATGTAGTCGGCGGTGAAGCTTACTTCTACTTCAGCCAGCGGCAGGATCTTGGCCTGCTCTTCCACAATGGTTCGTGCCAGAAAGTCCTTTTTCTCGCGGATTAGTGCGGCAATTTCCCGCAGGTATCCCGCCCGTTTGATAGCGGGAAGTTTGCACCAGCTCTTCTGAGCGATTTCTGCTGAAGATACGGCCAGCGCGGCATCTTCCGGCGTTCCGGCAGGTATTTCCGAAATCACTTCCTCCGTGGAGGGGTTGATAACCGGAATCATCTTACGGGTTGCGTTCGCAACAAACTTGCCATTGATGAACATCTCATAGTGCTTGACGGCGACTTGCGTATTAGCCATTAGAAGGCCTCCTTGATTGCTGATGGAAAGAGGGAATCGTTACTACTCAGAGCGTATCTTTCGGGTCGAGTTCTGGGGCGGGAGCAACTGCTTGCTGCCGTCGTCTGATCGGTTGCGGCGCCCTGGGAATCGTCGCACTCGCCTCGATCCTCTTCGGCATCTTGATTGTAGGTACAGCCGGTGCTGTCTTCCGTGACGCAGTTCTCAGTAGGTTGTGACAGGGACGGCTGGAGCAAAAGGCCGTTCTACCTTGGCGGGGCCGCCTGGCGCAGACCTTTGCCGCGCGGTCGACTTATAGGTACTCGCGTTTAATCCGAGATAAAGGTGCGACTCTGCTTGTAGGAAAAGACAATATCACCCCCGATTTTGAATAGGTTGCCCGTGCGTGCCCTCAAATACCAAGAATGTTGTATTGACAACGCTGCCATTTCTTTTGTACTGTCAGGGACACCATGACTTCGTTGACCCATCGCCATCATCACCATCATCACGTGGCGAACGTGTCAGCGGAGATCACCGGATAATTTTCGAACCACCAAGATCTCACGACCCCGCTGACAGGAATCAGCGGGGTTTTTGCTTTTGTGCGAAAGGAATTACAGAAATGGCCGTGGAAATTGACTTCGAGAAGATGGGCGGACTGACGCCGGCCATCGTACAAGATGCTGTAACCGGCGAGGTATTGATGTTGGGTTTCATGAACCCCGCCGCCTACGATCAGACACTGCAAACCGGCTACGTTACTTTTTTCAGCCGCACTCGCAACCAGCTTTGGACTAAAGGTGAGACCTCGGGGAACCGCCTGAAAGTCATCTCCGCCGCGGCTGACTGCGACCTCGACACCATTCTCTGCCGCGTCGAGGTGGAAGGTGGTGGCGTAGTTTGTCACACCGGTACGCGCAGCTGCTTTACTACCGAACTGCCGGTCGCGGCCGCAACAGGAGGCGAAGGATGAAGTTGCGTCTGGGAATCCCGAAAGGAAGTCTGCAAGAAGCAACACTAGCTTTGCTGGCTCGCGCCGGGCTGCAAGTCTATGTCAGTCCGCGATCGTATTTTGCCGGCACTAACGATCCCGAGCTGGAATGCATGCTGATTCGCGCCCAGGAGATGGCTCGCTACGTCGATCACGGCGCGCTCGACGCCGGCCTCACCGGCTTGGACTGGGTGCTGGAAAGCGGGCTGGAAGTGGTGAGCGTGGCCGACCTGATCTACGCCAAGCAGAGTCGCGGCAAGGTGCGCTGGGTACTGGCGGTACCGGAAGATTCCTCCGCTACACGTCCGGAGGATCTGCAAGGAGCGACCATCGCCACCGAACTGGTGAGCGTCACCACCCGCTACTTTCAACAGCGCAGCATTCCGGTGAAGGTGGAATTTTCCTGGGGAGCCACCGAAGTGAAGCCTCCCACATTGGCGGATGCCATCGTCGAAGTCACCGAAACCGGAAGCTCGCTCAAAGCGAATCGTTTGCGAATTATTGACACTGTCCTCGAATCCAATACCCAGATCATCGCCAATCCGAAAGCCTGGGCCGAGCCCTGCAAACGGCAGAAAATCGAGAACCTGTCGCTCATGCTGCGCGGCGCCATGGAAGCCCAGGGCCGGGTGGGATTGATGCTGAACGTAAAAGTCGACGATCTTCCGGCGGTGCTGAGCGTCTTGCCCGCTCTGAATAGCCCCACCATCTCCCAGCTCAGCGATAGCAGCTGGGTCGCGGTCAACACCATCCTGGAAGAGGCAGCGTGTTGGGAGGTCATTCCGCGGCTGAAAGCCGCTAACGCGCAAGGCATTGTCGAGTATCCGCTGAACAAGGTGGTGATGTGATGCGGATTCTGCAAGGCCAAGCCGCGGAGAACGCGGTTGCGGCATTGGCCGACCGGCGTGCGCGATTGGAAGAGCTGGAACCCCGGGTGCGCCAGATCATTCGGGCAGTCAGACGGCTTGGCGACCGCGCTCTTATCCGCTATGCCACATTGTGGGATGGCTTGCAGAAAGGCCAGCCGGTAAGGGTTTCGGATGACGAGATCGCCGAGGCTTGGCGCTCGACTCCCGCAGACACGCAAACCGCCCTGCGCAGCGCCGCCGCTAATATTCGCCGGTTCTGTCAATGGCAGATGCCTCGTCAGTGGCGCAAGAAGATCGCCGGCGGTGAGCTTGGCCAGATCGTGCGCCCGCTGGAATCGGTCGGCTGCTATGTGCCCGGAGGCCGCTATCCACTTCCTTCCACGCTGCTGATGACCGTAATCCCCGCGCAGGTTGCCGGCGTGCCGCGCATCTGTGTGGTGTCGCCGCGTCCGCAGGCGGCAACGTTGGCGGCCGCATTCTTGCTTGGCATTCGCGAGGTTTACCGCTGTGGGGGCGCGCAGGCCATCGCGGCTCTTGCCTACGGCACGGAAACAATTCCGCGCGTGGACAAGATTGTCGGCCCGGGAAACAGCTTCGTCACCACCGCCAAGAAGCTGGTGAGCTTCGATTGCGCGATCGATATGCTGGCGGGGCCTACCGAAGCGGTTTTGTACAGCGACATGGGCAATCCTCAGTTTCTTGCGGCTGACTTGGTCGCGCAGGCCGAGCACGATCCCGATGCTGTGGTGACATTGATTACCACGAAGCCGCAACTGGCGAAAGATGTGAAATCCGCGATTGCAGTTGCCAGCGAGATCAACGCCATCGCGCGCCAGGCCATTCGCCGCAATGGACAATTGTTGGTGGCAGGCTCACGGCAGCAGGCCATGGCGTGGATCAACCGCATCGCTCCGGAACACTTGACCGTCGATGACGACGATCTGGCCGCGGTACACAATGCAGGCTCAATCTTTGTCGGCGACTATTCGGCCCAATCTGCCGGAGACTATGCAGCCGGCCCGAACCATGTTCTGCCCACCGCCGGAGCGGCCCGCTTTCGCGGCGGACTCAGTGTCCACGATTTCCTGAAGATCATCACGGTGCAGCAGTTCAGTGCTGCCGGCCTGGCAAAGATCGCGCCCGTAATCACCACTTTGGCAGAAGCCGAAGGGCTGCGTGGCCATGCCGAATCCGTCCGCGTGAGGTGTGCCGATGCTTAGTGCGAGAGAAGCGGTCCAGAACCTGAAGCAATATCATCCGCCGTTGGCGCGCCGCGACGGATTGCGCCTCGATTTCAACGAGAACGTCGAGGGCTGTTCGCCACGTGTCTTACAACGTCTGAGGGAGTTGACCTCTGACGATGTGGCACGCTATCCCGAACGCGAGCCGGTGGAGGCAATGGTGGCCGCGCATCTCGGAATTGAACCCGCTCAGGTGCTCTTGACCAATGGCGTCGATGAAGCCATCCATCTGCTGTGCGAGACCTACCTCGAGCCGCAAGACGAAGTGCTGGTGGTGACGCCCACGTTCAGCATGTACGAAATCTACGCCGGAGCAACCGGCGCGCGCGTGGTGCGCGTGCAGTGCGAGGAGGATCTCCAGTTTCCGTCTGCCAAGGTATTAGACAGCATCACACCTGCGACTCGCCTGATTGCTGTAGCCAGCCCGAACAATCCTACGGGTGCGGTTGCGGATCGCGAAGAGCTATTGCAGATCGCCAATGCCGCTCCGGATGCGGCGCTGCTGGTGGACGAAGCTTACTTCGAGTTTCATGGCGCGAGCGTCCTCGGCGACGTCGAACGTTACGGCAATCTATTTGTCGCGAGAACGTTTTCCAAGGCCTACGGGATGGCTGGTCTGCGCGCCGGGATTCTCGCCGGACCTCGCCAGCAGATGCCGCAGGTGCGACGAGTGTCGTCGCCTTATAGCGTCAATGCGGTGGCGTTGGCGGTCCTGCCGGTCGCGCTTGCGGACAGTGACCACCTCAGTTGCTATGTTGCGCAAGTGAAGAACGGACGGCGAACGGCTCGCCCTCGAGCTGAAGTCGCTTGGGCTGCACAGTTGGCCCAGCCAGGCGAACTTTCTGCTGGTCAGGATTGGAGAGAAGCACGCGAGTTTGTCGGGGCGATGCGGCAGCGCGGAATTCTGGTTCGCGATCGCTCCGCCGATCCCGGCTGCGATGGCTGCGTGCGCATCACGATCGGAAGCGACGCGCAAACCGCTCGGCTCATCGGCGCGCTCGGTGAAGTTGCCCACGAACTCCAGCTAGGCCGTGAGGTGCCGGCATGAGACGCGCGAGTATTCATCGCAAGACCAACGAAACCGAGATCCGCATTGCGCTGACTTTGGAAGGCCATGGACGCTCTACCATCAGCACCGGCATTCGCTTTCTCGATCACATGCTGGAATTGCTGGCTCGGCACGGCGCCTTCGATCTGAAACTGGAAGCCACCGGCGATCTCGACGTGGATCAGCACCACACGGTCGAGGATGTGGGCATCGCGCTAGGCGAGGCGTTCACCCAAGCGCTGGGCACAAAGCGCGGCATTCTGCGAGCAGGATATTTCGTGATGCCCATGGACGAAACGTTAGGCAGTGGTCGCCGTCGACTTCGGCGGACGCAGCGCGGCCGTAGTCGACACCAAGGTCCGAACTCGGCTGGTCGGGGATCTACAATCCGAACTCGTCGCCGACTTCTTCGACGGTTTCGCACGCGGAGCGAAAGCCAATGTGCATGCCAAGGTGCTTTATGGCCGCTCCAATCACCACAAGATTGAAGTGCTGTTCAAAGCGTTTGCTCGCGCCTTGCGCGTAGCCTGCTCCAAAGACCGCCAACTCGGCCGCATGCTGCCCAGCACGAAGGGACTCTTGTGATTGCCATCATCGATTACGGCGCGGGAAATCTGGCCTCGGTGGCGAAGGCGATCCGGCATTTGGGACGCGAGTGCCTAGTAACGAGCGACCCCGACAAGGTGCTTAGCGCGGAGAAACTGATCATCCCCGGCGTCGGCAATTTCGCGGCCACCCTGCCTCTGAGTGACGGCGAATTGGGAATCGCGGTGCGGAGCGCAATCACCAGCCAGAAGCCGGTGCTAGGCATTTGCCTGGGACTGCAATGGATGTTCGACGGCAGCGAGGAGGCTAGCGAATTGCGCGGATCAGGAGTTTTTTCAGGCCGATGCTCCCGATTCTCGAATCGGGTGAAATCACCGCACGTGGGTTGGAACCGCATCACGACCGATCCGCGTTCACGGTTGTTGGGAGGGATTCCCTCAGGCTCCTACGTGTATTTCACGCATTCGTACTGGGCGCCACTGTGTCCGGACACGGTCGCGACCTGTGCTTACGAAATGCCGTTCACGGCAGCGGCCGAGCGCGGTAATTTGTTTGGCGTGCAATTTCATCCGGAAAAGTCCGGCGATATCGGGATCAAGATTCTGGAGAATTTCTGTGCCCTCTGAAACGCTGGCCAAACGCATCATTGCTTGTCTCGACGTTCACGCGGGCAGGGTGGTGAAGGGAATTCAGTTCGTGCAACTGCATGATGCCGGCGATCCCGCCGAATTGGCGGCGGCGCACAGCCAGGCGGGCGCCGACGAAATCGTCTTGCTCGACATCACGGCTACGGCCGAGTCGCGCAACACGCTGCTGGAAGTCGTGCGCCGCACCGCCAATCAGCTCTTCATTCCGTTCACCGTGGGCGGCGGCATTCGCTCACTCGACGACGCGGCCGCAGTGTTGGATTGCGGCGCCGACAAGGTCGCGATCAACTCTGCCGCGGTCGCGGATCCTGCGCTGATCACCAATATCGCGCAACGTTACGGATCACAAGCGGTGATGGTGGCGATCGACGCGCGGCAACGTGGCAATACCTGGGAAGTTTATGTTTGGGGAGGACGAAAGCCCACCGGACAGGATGCGCAGGCGTGGGCCATCGAGGCCGAACAGCGAGGCGCGGGCGAAATTATGCTCACTTCGATGGACCGCGATGGCACCAAGTCCGGCTTCGATTGCGAGCTGACACGAATCATCGCTACCAGCGTCCGCATTCCGGTAATTGCGTCCGGCGGAGCAGGCGAGCCCCGGCACTTCGTCGAGGTTTTTCAGCGAGGCGTGGCCGATGCGGCTCTGGCTGCCTCCGTCTTTCACTTCGGATTGGAGTCGGTGAACGCCATCAAGCAGGAGCTGTGTGCGGCAGGCATTCCGGTGAGGCTGACATGCTGATTCCCTCGATCGACCTGATGGGCGGAAAGATTGTGCAGCTGGTCCAGGGCGAGAAGAAAGCTCTTGAGTTCGAGACCTTCGCAGAATGGGTTCAGAGATTTTCCAAATATCCACTCGTACAGTTGGTGGATCTGGATGCGGCGATGGGTAAGGGCTCGAATCGTCGGCTGATTGCCGATTTCTGCGGCAAGTTGCCCTGCCAGGTGGGCGGCGGGATCCGCTCCGCTGCCGACGCGCAAGCGATGCTGGACTGCGGCGCCAGGAAAGTGATCGTGGGATCGTCGTTGATTGAAATTCCAGCAACCGGCAACCCGGATTCAGCGAAGCAGGCTGACGCCAAGGTCGATGTGACATCCGCCCAGAACTTCTGTGAAAGACTCGGTACCGACCGCCTGGTGTTCGCAGTCGACTCGCGCGGCGGGCGAGTGGCTATTCACGGTTGGAAGACGATTACAGATATTGAACCGGCCGCGATGATGCAAGCGCTGGAGCCGTTCTGTTCTGGCTTTCTCTACACTCACATCGATACTGAGGGATTACTGCAGGGAATTCCCATGGATGTGATCCGCGAGCTGCGTCGGAAGACTTCGCGCCGCCTGATCGCAGCCGGGGGGATTCGCCATCGAGAAGAGATTGAAGAGCTGGACAAGATTGGCGTGGACGCGGTGGTGGGAATGGCCATTTACTCGGGTCTGCTGGAAACGAACTGACCGCTCGCTTATTCGTCTTTACTGCTTATCGCTACGCATCCCATTCAGAAAAATGTCGACCACCACGTCGGCCACGTTGGAGAGCTGGTAGTCGTGCTCGCTCAGCACCCACGAGGTAACCATCTCGTCCAGAGCCCCGAAGAAACAGTTGGCGGCATACTTGTCCGACATTTCGCGGCGGAACAATCCGTTGGCCTGCCCGTCGGTGATCGCCTCGCGCACCAGGCCGAGGTACTCGATCATGTGACGATGCGAGAACTCGGAGAGAAAACGTGTGCTCTGGCGTAATTCCATCTGAAACACTACAGCCATGTTGCGATTCGATCCCAGCGCGTCGAGATGAAGGAAGGCCAACCGCCGCAGGCGCTCACGGGGATCGCTAAGCTTTTTGAGTTCGGTGCGCGCCAGGCTCATGAAGGCATCAAATGCCGTGTTGATGGCGGTCATCAGGATGTCTTCTTTGCTTTTGAAGTAGAGATAGACGGTGCCATCAGCAACATCGGCGCGGTCGGCAACGTCGGCGATGCGCGCGGTGAAGAAGCCTTTTTCTGCGAAGACCGCAACCGCAGCATCAAGGATGCGCTGATACTTGTCGGCGCTGCGATTCGCGCCGGGAGAGGCTCCCTCCGGGGGAGTGAATCCAGATTGAGGGTCACGTTTTGCCAAGAGCCTGGTCGCCGTATGCCTGAAAGGGTTGTTCTCGCCCGCCGCCAAATCCGGCTGCCGCTGGGCGATTACCGGCGTTGACCGCCGAATGAATACTCATTCACTTTAGCGCCTCGTCGGGTAGTTCGCAATCGGAGAAATGCGCAGCCACGAAGGCAGCCCAAACTCAGAGGTGGCGCTTTGCACTGCGCTGAAATAGGGCCGACAGATAGGCTTATGGCCGAACCCATGCTCCTAATGGGACAATGATCCACACACGCCGAATCGCTGAGTCCCGTCCCGAACTTTTGAGAGGAGAGAAGCGATGAGGAAGTTTTTAGTGGCGCTGTTGCTGGCCGGGTGCTTGTTGCCCGCCAGCTACGCCGCCGACAAAGCAACCAGATGCCGCCGCCCAAGATCAAGGTGGGCGACATGGCTCCCGACTTCACTCTGGAAGACCAGAACGGCAACAAGGTTTCGCTGCACGAATTCCGCGGCAAGAAGAACGTTGCGCTGGCCTTTTACATCTTCGCCTTCACCGGTGGCTGAGCCAAGCAGATGCAGGCATTCCAGCAGAACTTGAGCAAGCTGGAAGCCACCGACACCCAGGTCCTGGGTGTGAGCATGGATTCTCCCTTCTCGAATAAGGCGTGGGCGCAACAACTCGGAGTCACCTTCCCGCTGCTCAGCGACTGGGGCGGTGACATCACCAAAGAGTACGGTCTCTACAACCCGGAGTACAAAGCGGCGCGCCGGGTCAACTACCTGATCGACAAGAATGGCAAGGTGATCGAGATGCAGTTGGACGATGATGCCATCGATCCGACCAAGGTCGTGGTTGCCTGCCAGGCGAAGAAGCTGGGACGGTAGGATTCTGCCTCGCCCTCCCGTCGAAGCAGGCGGGAGGGTGATCCGCCGCGACTACGCTTGACAATGTAAATACATTTCGTAAATATAGAGATGCGATTCACGTGGAGCCCGGAAAAGAATCGCGCGAACGTCAAGCGTCACGGAATAGCATTCCAGGACGCAGCCCGAATTTTCGACGGCCCGACGCTGGAGAAAGTCGATGACCGTTTCGACTATGGAGAGACCCGGATCTACGCCATCGGATTGGTGCGTGGCATCGAGATAACAGTTATCTATACAGATCGCGCGAATGAAGAACGGCACCTCATATCGGCATGGAGGTCGGAACCGCATGAGCGTCGCAGCTACTGGCAAAACCTCGAAGAGAAAGGCTACTGAACCGCGTACCAATTGGAAGCGGCTTCGCGCCATTACGGACGCTCAGGTACGTGCCGGTATCGCGAAAGATCCGGAAGTACACGGGACGGACAAGGCTTTTTGGAGCAAGGCTGAGGTAGTCATGCCGCGCTCCAAGAAAACCGTTACCATGCGGCTCGACGCGGATCTCCTAGATTGGTTGCGCACCAGCCGTGGTTATCAAACCCGGATCAACGCGATCCTTCGGGCCTACATGGACGCACAAGTGCGCCATCGGTAACTTGGATGGAATTGTCGAATGGGCGAGAATGCTTCAATTCGAGTAGCGCAAACGTTTGTCGACGATACTCCAGGCCAAGCTCCGGTTCGAGGATTTCTGCATCGTGCGGAGGATTCGCGCAGCGGATTTATGGTGCTGACTCACGGTGCTGGCGGCAACAGCAATGGGCCGCTGTTAGTGGCATTGGCCGACAAGTTGGCAGCATCGGGCATCAGTACATTGCGTTGTGATTTGCCGTTTCGCCAGCGTCGCGCGCAGGGGCCGCCATCTCCATCGGATGCCAAGCATGATCAGGCGGGGCTGCGCCGGGCCGTCGAGCTGATGAAGCAGCAGTTTGCGGGACCGGCGTTTCTAGGCGGCGCCTCGTACGGCGGCCGCCAGGCCAGCATGCTGGTAGCGGAAGAGCCGCCGTTGGTCGGCGGCCTGATGCTGCTTTCGTATCCCTTGCATCCTCCGGGGCGGCCCGTACAGCTGCGAACCGCACACTTCACTCAACTGAGCACTCCTACATTGTTTATCAGCGGAACCCGCGACGCCTTCGGCACGATCGAGGAACTGGAAGGCGCGATCAAACTCATTTCCGCAAGGACGACGTTAGTTCCGATCGAAGGCGCCGGACACGGTTTGCTGCAGAAGTCGAACCGCGAGGAATTACCGGAAACCATCGTGCGCGAGTTCCTCAGCTTCTTCATTCACCACTAATTCCGCAGGTCACTCATTCGTAATCGTAGCGGTCGCGCCATCCACTTTCGTCAACGTCACCTTGAACTTTTCGTTGTAGGTGTGCGCGCGGTCCTGCAGCACGCGCAATGCGACTGCCTCTCCCAACTGGATCGACGTGTCGGTATCGCTGCGCCAGTGAATGCCGGCATGGATGCCGTGTCCGAAGCTGACATTGTGCGCGACCTTGTGCAGCTCGCCGTTTACCGTCATCTGTCCGGCATCGCCGCCCGTGTAGTTGTTCAGAGTCGTGCCATCGCTGGAAGGTACCTGGGGATGGGGAATCACGAAATCGCCATCGAAGAAAAACTTCAGCGCTGTGATGCAGGCGCCAGCCACCGTTCCATGTCCGGTGGGATAGGCGGGATGAGCCGGTGATCCCTCAGGAAATGCCTGTGATAGGAAATAGCTGTTGTATTTGGCGAAGCTGCTCTGCACCGCCTGGGAGTTCAGAACATTGTCACTTAGCGTGCCTTGAATGGTGCTGCCCTGGCCGGTCTTGATCAGGTGCACAATTGCGCCGCCCGACTCGGGACGGTGACGCAGATGCACATACCACTTCTGAAACCATACAGCCTTAAGCGCCTCACTGGCGACAGCCGCGAAGGTGGACGCGATGTCCGGCTGTCCAAAGGTGTTGAAGCCGTTTTGCGTCTTGGAATGGTTATAAGGATTGCCGGGATTGAGCGGTGCTCCGATGCTGTTCAGAACCAGATAGGCCATGAAGTAGGCTTGATAGAGCACGTCGACATGAGTGAAAGCGGCCAGGCCGCGGCCATCGTGCAAGTACAATGCGGCCCCTGGTTGTAATTGCAATCCGGTAGCGATGCCGTTCTGCACCTGCAGAAACGTAGTGGGATCGGTCATGTAATCGAGGCCGGCCTGGCTGGTGATGTATTTCTGGTCGATAGGTAAAACGCCCATGCCGGTGGCTTTCAGCCACAGCTGGGAGATGTACGGCCCGATGGTTTCTCCGGCAAAGATGTCATGCCCGCCCACGCGCATGCCGCCGCGAAACAGCAGTTGCGGAGTGACCTGGCCGCTGGCATCGCGCGGCCCGGCATAGGTGGGCATGGAAGACAACTCAGCAGCCGCTTGCGCCGCGACAGGATGGGTGGCGTAGTCGGTGAAGGCGACATCGCGCAGCATGGAAGCCCAGTAGAGCTCGACCAGTTCGGTGCCGTAGGCATCGCTGGCCAGGGCCGGCGCCGGCGGCGGCGCGAACTGGCTGCTGTCCAGGCCCTCGAGATCGAAGGCCAGGCCGCCTTGCGGACCATTGAGGGTACGTGGTCCGCCCAGCTTGATGTGCTCAAAGTCGGCCGGCTTGCCGCTGTGCAGCGCCTTCTGGAAGGTGTGATAGGCAGCCAGATTCACTCGCCCGATGCCGTCTTGCAGAATGGTTTTGGTGTAGGTTCCGCATTTGTCGGAGTAACGCGCTTCGTCTCCGTTGTCGATCTGCGGGGGAACGGGAAGCAACGCATCCTGCGCCGCCGTGTCTACGCGCAGAGCCAGACTCTTGAGCACTCGATTATGGGTGGAGCTGGGAGTTGTCGCATTGGGGGCAGCAGGAAGTGGGGGCGTGCTCATTTTTCCTCCGATGTATCCGATGTCGCGCTTGCGCCTGTCGTCGTTTTCACAACTGCACTTTCGCAACCCATGGTATCGAAAAAAGTATGGGAACGTGGCGCGGCGCTGCTAACGGGATCCACCGCGAAACTGGATAATCCTGCGGCGATCGCGCTTCGAAGGCCGGCCCTCTGGTGCGGGTGCGAAATTCATCGTCGCTTTGCGCTCGGCCGCCAGCTTCAACCGCAATTCACGTCCGGACTCGGTTTCCTCGTAAAGCGTCTGCGCCACCGATGCCGGGCCCCGCATTTCGCTGAGAAGCAGAACCTTCACCTCAAAGTCGCCGCAATCAGTCGTAATGTGCAGGAGATCGCCTACGCGAACATCGCGCGCCGGCTTGGCTGGCTGATGATTAGATTGGATGCGCCCGAGTTCGCAGGCGCGGGCGGCCAAGGCTCGCGACTTGAAGAACCGCGCCGCCCATAGCCACTTGTCGATTCGTACCGTGGTCATGCTCTATCTTCCTACGGAGGGCGCCAGTTGTCAGCAGTCAGTTGTCAGTTGTCGGTTGTCAGTAGGCGTTAGCTGTCGGTAGCCGGTCGCCAATGGAACGCGTTGACGAATATCCGCGGGTTTTCTTGGGTGGAAACGCGGGCCTTCAGGCCTGCGAAGCTTTCGGCTGTTTGGAAGTGCGGCTTGAGCCCCGGTTTTGGGGAGTCGGAATTGTTGAAACCGCCAGCCGGTAAGTCAGAGAGACAGGAATTCGTGGTTTTGCTGCAGCCACGGCTGCTCCGGCAGCATCTGTCTCCTGAAAGGCGAATTATGCGGATAGGAAAGCTGAAACCGCTTAGCGCCATGTTTTTACTTGCCGCCGTCGTCGCGGCGGCACAGCAGATCCCGTCGGGGACCGTGCTTCCGGTGATGCTGAATTCGACGCTGGATGCGAGCAGGGACCAGTCCGGCCGCCGCATCACCGGCAAGATCATGCAGGACGTCCCGCTGCCCGATGGCGCGAGCATTCCTAAAGGCTCCAGCGTTGTTGGGCATGTTGTCGGCGCCAGTCGCGCTGCCGCAGGATCGCCCTCCCATCTGATTCTCAGCTTCGATCAACTGGTAGTTAAAGGCCGACAGATTTCCATCACTACCCATTTGCGAGCCCTGGCTTCGATGAATGAGATCTTCGAAGCCAAGATGCCCACCAACTCCTGGGACGACTATGGCACGTCTCCGAGTGACTGGAACACCGTGCAGGTTGGCGGTGCGGGTGTCTACCGTGGCAACGGCCAGGTGGTGTCGGGCGATCAAGTAGTGGGCCGAGCCACCGATTACGGTGCGGTTACGGCTAAGCTGATCGCGGCTCCGGCTTCCGGTTGCCACGGCGACAGCCGCGAGAACGCCCGCGAGCAGGCGCTGTGGTTATTTTCGCCGTGGGCCTGCGGCGTTTACGGGTTCAGTGATTTAAAGATTGCCCACGCCGGGCGAACCAATCCTCTAGGCCAGATCGAGTTGGAATCGAGCCGCGATGTACGCGTGAGCGGAGGCAGCGGCTGGCTGCTGCGGGTAGAATCCGCGACTGCGAATCCCCTGTCCACACAATAACCTGCAAGCCGTTTTGTGCCTTCGGTCACAGCCGGTTGTGACCTACCTCCACGCCCCGCCGCCACCCTCTGCTTTAGATTCAGACCAGACGCGGCACTGCGGAAATTCCGTCCATCACCCGCCTTGCGCGTAGCTTGCTGGCACCGGCCAACAGGCGAAGGGAAGGATAATGGCAACCCTGGTCGCCCCAGCGGAGATCTCTTCCGAAGAAATTCAGTTAGCCCTGAACGGCTTCATCCCCAAAGATCGTGTCCTGATTCGTCCCATTGAGTTGATCGCCTGCGCCTCCGACGCCAGCTTCTACCGGCTAATCCCCAAGGCGGTAGTGCAGACCCAGAATCTCGAAGAGATTCGCGCACTGTTTACCTTCAGTCAGCAAACGCGGATTCCCATGACCTTCCGCGCTGCCGGAACCAGTCTGTCGGGACAGTCGATTTCTGATGGTCTGCTGGTGGATGTGGCGCGCCATTGGCGTAACGTAAATGTCGAAGAGAGCGGAAAAAAGATCCGCGTGCAACCTGGGGTGATCGGCGCGCGCGCCAACCAGGCACTCGTACCTTATCGCACCAAGATCGGTCCCGACCCGGCTTCCATCGCCACCTGCACGTTAGGCGGAATCCTGTCCAACAACTCCAGCGGCATGTGTTGCGGCGTCGAGCAGAATGCCTATCACACGCTGCATTCCATGAAGTTCATGCTGCCGTCAGGGACGGTCATCGACACCTCGCTCCCCGATGCCGATGACGAGTTTCACGCCCGCGAACCCGAGCTGGCGCGCGGCGTTCTCGAACTGAAGGCAAAGCTGGAAAGGGATCCGGTTTTGCGGGAGCGAGTCCGCAACAAGTACCGGATGAAGAACACCACCGGATACTCCCTCAACGCCTTCCTCGACTTCGACCGCGCGCTCGACATCTTCCAGCACGTGATGATCGGCTCCGAAGGAACCCTGGCCTTCATTGCTGAAGCTGTGCTGAACACGGTTCCCGATCTGCCGGTGAAATATACCGGACTGCTGTTGTTCCCTGACCTTTATGCAGCGGCGGCTTCGATTGTGCCGTTGCGCCAGGCCGGAGCCAAGGCACTGGAGATCATGGATCGTGCTTCGCTGCGGTCAGTCGAAGGCAAGACCGGAGTTCCTTCTTCCATTCGCTCGTTGCCGGATGCGGCTGCCGGACTGCTGGTGGAGTTCCAGTCGGCCGATGAGGGTGAGCGTTCGGAGCTGGAGAAACTTGCTGCGGAATCTGTCGGTGGCCTCAACCTTTGCGAGCCCGCGCAATTTACCCATGCAGCGAAGGAACAGGCCTTGCTGTGGAGTATTCGCGCCGGCATGTTTCCGTCGGTCGGTTCGGTGCGCAAGAGCGGGACCACCGTCATCATCGAAGATGTTGCCTTCCCCATCGAGTCGCTGGCCGACGCAGCTCACGGTCTCACCCGCCTGTTCCGCGAACACGCCTACGAAAACGCCATCATCTTCGGTCATGCCAAGGACGGCAACCTGCACTTTGTCATCACCCAAAGCTTTAACAATCAGACGGTAATCGATCAATATGCGTACTTTATTGACGACGTAGTTAAGTTGGTGGTGGAGCGTTACGACGGTGCCCTGAAGGCTGAACACGGCACCGGCCGCAACATGGCGCCCTTCGTTCAGACCGAGTGGGGAAGTGAGGGATACGAGATCATGCGGCGGCTGAAGGAGCTGGCCGATCCCGACAATCTGCTGAACCCGGGAGTCATCATCAATCCCGACCGCAACGCCCATCTGGCGAACCTGAAGCAGTTGCCATCGGTCGAGCCTGAGATCGATAAGTGCATCGAGTGCGGCTACTGCGAACCCAAGTGCGCCAGCCGCGAGCTCTCGCTAACCCCGCGCCAGCGCATCGTGGTGCGGCGCGAGATGGCGCGACTGCAGGAAGCGCACAAACATTCCGCCTCGGGTACCCCAACCTCATCGCCTGCATTTGGCGACAGGATGGGAGGAAGAGATTTGTACTGGGCCCTGGATCGCGAGTTCCCTTACATGGTGCTCGACACCTGCGCCACCGACGGCCTCTGCGCTACCGCTTGCCCGGTGAACATCGACACCGGGTTGCTGGTTAAACGCTTTCGCAATGTTCGCGCTTCCGGAGCGGCCCACCAATGGGCAATGCGCATTGCCCGGAATTTCCGTCTTACTGAACGTCTGCTGCGCACAGCGCTGCGCGCGGGCCACGCGACCCAGAAGGCTATCGGGATGGAACGCATGCAGTCGCTGACCCGAGTCATGAAGCGTTTCGCCGGCGACAACCTCAGCGAATGGATGCCCGATACTCCCTATGCCGCTGGACCGGTGCCGAAGACGCGGAGGGTTCGGGCTGAGGCGGTGTATTTCCCAGCCTGCATCTCTCGCGTGATGGGACGGCTGCCCGGGGAGCCGGAAGAGCGCTCGCTGATGGAGGTGACGGTTGATCTGGCCAGCCGCGCCGGCATTCCGGTTTACATACCGCCCGACGTGGCTGGCACTTGCTGTGGCACGCCGTTTTCGTCGAAGGGCTTCACCCACGCTCATGCCATCGTTATCAATGCCGCAGTAGAGCGCTTCTGGCGCTGGTCCGAGCACGGAAGACTGCCGATTGTGATCGACACCAGCCCGTGCACCTACGGCTTCAAAACCGCTCGCTCCTACCTGACGGAAGAGAACCAACCGCTCTTCGATCAGCTGACCTTCGTTGATGCCATCGAATTCGTGCACGACACGTTGCTGCCCAAGCTGCAAATCAAGACCAAGTCCCACTCTGTGGCACTGCATCCGGTATGCTCGGTGACCAAGATGGGCATCACGGCTAAGCTGGAAGGCATTGCCCGCGCCTGTAGCGACGAGGTCACGATTCCGGTCAGTGCCGGTTGTTGTGGCTTCGCGGGGGATCGCGGATTCCTGGTGCCGGAGCTGACCCAGGCTGCGACCCGAAGCGAAGCGGCCGAGGTACAGGCCAAGCATCCTGACGAGTGTTACTCCAGCAGCCGCACTTGCGAAATCGGGATGACTCGCGCTACCGGGCAGATCTACCGCTCGTACATGTATTTGCTGGAGAAGGCGACGCGCTAGGTTGTCACTTGAGCGTCGCGTCCCTTGTGACTTTCGTCCTGCCCGTAGAATGGAGCTTGCGGGAACTCAACCGATGAAAACCCTCGGTATCATTGGCGGCATTGGACCCGAATCGACGATCGAATACTATCGAGGCATCTTCGCCGGCTATCGCCGGCAGCGGCCCGACGGCAGCTCTCCTTCCATCCTCCTCAATAGCGTTGATGTGCAAACCCTGCTCGGCCTGATGGAGAAGGACGACTTACCCGCGGTCATCGAATATCTGGCTCCGGAAATCCAGCGGCTGGGCGCTGCCGGCGCTGACTTTGGATTGATAGCCGCGAACACCCCGCACATCGTCTTTGGTGAATTGCAACGGCGGTCGCCAATTCCGCTGCTTAGCATTGTGGAAGCTGCCTGCGCTGAGGCTAAGGCCCGCGGAGTCGGAAAAGTCGGATTGCTGGGAACGCGTTTCACCATGCAAGCTCGTTTCTACCCGGATGTTTTCGCGCGGCAGGGAATTGCACTCCTCACGCCGACCGCAGGCGAGCAATCGTACATTCACGACAAGTATGTGAACGAGCTGTTGCAGGATGTCTTCTTGCTCGCGACTCGAGAGCGACTGCTGGAGATCATCCAGAGGATGCGAGAGCAGGAGCGCATCGAGGCGGTTCTGCTGGCTGGAACGGAATTGCCCCTGATCCTGTCTGAGAAGGAATCCGCCGGGATTCCACTGCTCGATACCACTCTTATCCACGTGGATGCCGCGGTTGCGCAACTGCTGTCCTGAGCCGATGGCGAATTTCTTTCGCCGGAACTGGCAAGCGCGCAGGCATTTTCGCCCCACGCTGTAGCACATTAACTACCCAGTAATCATGCTGCAACATACTTGCAACAGGGAATCGTCACTATAGAGCAGAACCCATGCTGGTCATTGGGTCCGGCTGCATTTCCATCCCTGAAGGAGATTTTCTGTGACAGTTGATTTGCTGAGAAAACGCAACCGTCTGCGCGCGCTGGTTCAACCCCTGGTGCTGATTTCTGCGACGCTGGTGGCGGGCGCCGTTACCGCTTCTGCGCAAAGCTATTTTTCGCCCGGCAACCTGGTGGTGAGCCGCAGCGTTTATGACAACAATCCCAACAACGTGCAGGTCGGACAGATCCTGCCTCCCAACTGCCAGGTCACGCAAGGCGGCTGCGCCGGGGCTGCGACCAACGATGGCACCTATCCCTACGTTTGGAACAACGATCTGGTCGACGGCAGTTTCGGAATTACCTCGGAGATCGTGCTGGACCAATTCACGCCAGCCGGCACTCTGGTCAACTCGCTGACCGTTCCCAACGAGCGGCGGGTGGGCGCGAACCTTACCAAGGATGATCTGGTCACCAGCTTCTCTTCCAAGTCCGAAGTCTCTTTGAACCTTTCCACCGACGGCCAGTACCTGACGTTCATGGGCTATGTGTCGTCGATCGATAACATTGACGTCTCCAACTCGAATACGCCGCTGGTGGTGGATCCGACCAATCCAGTGGGCACCAATTACTATCGCGCAGTCGCGATGGTGGATGCCAACGGCAACTTCAACTTCACCCAAACTCAGGCCTATAGCGGCAACAACGGCCGGGCCGCCATCCTCAACAACAGCAATGGCTCCAGCTTCTTCTACACCGCGGGCAACGCCGGCAATGGCGCCAATCCTCAGCCCGACGGCGTCATCATTGGAGCCGGCGCGCAGATGATCACTCCGCTGTTCCAGAGTGAACTCTCGCAACATCCCGGACTGCCCACGCCGCTGTCCAGTTTCAACGTGACGCAACTTGGCGATCCCCAGGACAAGATCGGCAAGGACGACAACTTCCGCGGCCTGACCATTTTCAACAACGTTGTTTATTACACCAAGGGCAGCGGCAGCAACGGCGTCAATTCCGTTTTCTGGGTCGATCCGACGCTGAGCTATCTGCAATGACTCCAACGGCGTCGGCCTGCCTCCGGCTAATGCCCAGTTGCCCACGGCGCCGCTCGACTACAACCCCAACGTGCTGCAAACTCTGGGCCTCGATCCCAACAACATGTGCGTGCTGACCGGACTTCCCACCACGCTGGCCAAGCACTCGACGGCGTATCCGTTCGGCATCTGGTTTGCCAACCCCACCACGCTGTACCTTGCGGATGAAGGCAGCGGTGACAACACTTACGCCAACGGAATTTACACGGTGGCGGCGGCGCAGACGACGGCTGGCCTGCAGAAGTGGATCTTCGATTCCACCTCCGGTCAGTGGAACCTGGCTTATGTCTTGCAGTCGGGATTGCAGCTGGGCATTCCGTATACGGTTACGGGTTATCCGACGGGCAACAATCAGGCTACCGGATTGCCCTGGTCACCGGGAACCGATGGTCTGCGTAACATCACCGGCATGGTTAACGGCGATGGCACCGCGACGATTTATGCCGTCACCTCCACCGTCAGCGGTAACGGAGATCAAGGCGCCGATCCTAACCAGTTGGTGGTGATCAACGACCAGATCAGTGCCACGTCGCTGCCGCCTAACGGAAGCTTCGCCGTGTTCGATGCGGCGAACTTCGGAGAAGTGCTGCGCGGCGTTTCCTTCACTCCCGGAACAGGGGGGCGCGGTAAACCAAACGCGAGGAACCAAACACCTGGGCTTCCCACCGCAGCGAATCGGGGTGGGAAGCCTTTGTAGTTTGTGCATGCCGCCGACGAATTGCACAGTCTCTTGACTTGCTTGCAGCCGTAATTCCCAGAAAGGTCCTTACAGCGGACGATTCACTCGATTCCTTACCTCACCACTCCTGCCAGGAGAGACAATAAAAGGTTTGGCAAGGAGGCTCTGATTCATGCATGGAACTGATCTGAAAGTCGTGGCGCTCAGCGGAAGCGCGCGTAAAGGCGGAAACACCGCGATCTTACTGCAGCACGTTCTGGACGAACTGGAAAAGGAAGGCGTAAAGACCGAACTGGTGGAGTTGAGTGGAGCCAAGATCCACGGCTGCCTGGCCTGCCGTAAATGCTCGACCAAGAAGAATCGGCAGTGTTCGCAAGCTGACGATATGGGCAATGCCTTCATCGAGAAGATGGCCGAGGCGGACGGCATCCTGCTGGGTTCGCCAACCTATGTTGCCGATATTTCCCCTGAGATCAAGGCATTGATCGATCGTGCCTGTCTGGTTTCGAAAGCCAATGATGGCATGTTCCGCCGTAAGGTTGGTGCCGGAGTGGTGGCGGTGCGCCGGGCGGGAGCGATTCATGCCTTCGATGCCTTGAATCACTTCTTTCTGATTAATGAAATGGTCGTGCCCGGCTCTTCGTATTGGAATATTGGCATTGGTCGGGAGCCCGGCGATGTCGAAAAGGATGAAGAAGCCATTCAGACCATGAAAGTCCTGGGACAGAACATGGCCTGGCTGTTGAAGAAACTAAATAATTAGAAAGACCGATCAGGTGGAAGCGTAGGAAGGCCGATTAGGTGGAAGCGCCGGGCTTTAAGAGACTGTGTCGCAACTGGTGTCGCCGCTCTGCGGCTCACAATAATCTCCCACTTGACCGGGGGCTTACGCCGCCCGGCTAACTTCATCTCGCCGCGTTGCGGCTAGTTTGATCGGTTATTCCACCCTTTGTTCCACCCAAAAATTTCCTCTTCGCTCGTGACACAGTCTCTTTAAGCCCGGCGAAATGGCGACCTTCTCCAATTGTGGCTTTAGCCACGGCAAAGCATCCTTTGCCGTCTTCTGCCTTGCATGTTATTCTTTAGGACGTAACAACATACGATAAAAGAGTAGGAGCGCAGCTGATTCAGTGTTAGCCCGAGAGAAAAAAGCCGCCTTGATTGAACAGAACCGGAGAGACGATCACGATACCGGCTCCCCGGAAGTTCAGATTGCCATCCTGAGCACGCGGATTGGTGAATTGACGGAGCATTTCAAGACGCATAAGAAGGACCATGCCTCCCGGCGCGGTCTTCTCATGATGGTGAGCCGGCGTCGCGGTTTGCTCGATTACCTCAGAAAGTCGGATACCGAACGCTACAAAGCCGTCATTCAGAAACATGGCATCCGCAAGTAAGCCGTTTGCCCGCCAATGAACAACCATGCGTCGGGCGTATTGGCAGACCGACCAGCCTGCCGTGGCGGAGCGTTTGTCGGGACTTCGAGCCTAGATGAGGCTGGTTTCGGGGTGTAAGCGCGAAAGGCATCCGGGCGCGGGGTGCGCCCACTACATTCGTCCAGCTTCTCTCGGCTGACGTGTATTTCACTCCATCTCCCATATCGTCGCTTGGGTGGCGCGTGTGTACGCTCGTGCCTCCTCCGCAAGCCAGCTTTGCGGCGATGCCAGGGCTCTATCGGTTGCGTTCGGAAACGGAAGGAATTGAGAAATGAGCGAAGAAATGACGGCCACCTTGCACGGCGTCAACAAACATGAAGTTACGGTCGAGTTGTCCGGCGGCAAGTCCATTCACTTTGAAACCGGCAAACTAGCCAAGCAGGCGCATGGCTCCTGCATTGTGCGCATTGGCGACAATGTGGTTCTCGCCACCGCCTGCGCCAACGCCGATCCCCGCGAGGGTATCGACTTTTTCCCCCTGACCGTCGATTACCGCGAATACACTTATGCCGCGGGACGCATCCCGGGCGGGTTCATCAAGCGCGAAGGGCGGCCCAGCGAGCGCGAAATTCTCACCAGCCGTCAGATCGATCGTCCCATCCGGCCGCTGTTCCCCGAAGGCTTCCGCTGCGAGACCCAGGTCATCGCCATGGTGCTTGTCGGCCGACACCACCAACGATCCTGACGTCGCCGGCATTAACGGCGCCTCGGTCGCGTTGAGCGTTTCAGACATCCCGTTCCACGGCCCGATCGGCGCGGTGCGCGTCGGCCAGGTGGACGGCAACTTCGTCATCAACCCCACCTATGATGAGCAGCGCTCGGGCAACCTGAACCTGATGGTGGTCGGGACCATGGACGGCATCGTGATGATCGAGTCGGGCGCGAAGGAAGTTTCGGAAGAGACAGTCGTTCAGGCCATCGAGTTCGGCCATCAGGAAATCAAGAAGATTTGCGCCGCCATCAGCGATCTGGCGCAGAAGGTTGGCAAGCCCAAGCGCGCGGTCGAGCCGGTCGTCACCGACGAAGCCTATCTTGGCGAACTGCGTTCTAAGTTCGGCGAGCGCCTGTTGGATGCGGTGAATACCGAGAAGTATCCCAAGAATGAAAGTTACGCGCTGATCAAGAAGCTAAAGGATGAGATCAAGTCCGCGGTCCCGGAAGAAGATGAAGCGGGACGTAAGAAGGCCAGCAAGTACTTTGACCTTCTGCGGGAACAGATTTTCCGCGAGCAGGTAATCAAGGAAAAGCGCCGTCCCGACGGCCGTAAGTTCGACCAGATTCGCGATATCTGGATCGAGGTTGGCGTGTTGCCGCGCACTCACGGCTCGTCGATCTTTACCCGCGGCGAAACCCAGGCCTTGGTGACCACAACTCTAGGCACGGGCGAAGACATGCAGCGGCTGGAGGCCTTCGAAGGCGAAGCCAAGAAGCGCTTCATGCTGCATTACAACTTCCCGCCGTTCTCGGTGGGCGAGGTGGCTTTCCTGCGCGGAGCGGGCCGTCGCGAGATTGGTCACGGAGCGTTGGCTGAGCGTGCGATTTCGGCGGTACTGCCCGGCGAAACCGATTGGCCCTACGCCATGCGCGTGGTGTCCGACATTCTGGAGTCGAACGGCTCTTCGTCAATGGCGACGGTTTGCGGAGCTTCGCTCAGCCTGATGGACGCGGGCGTGCCACTGAAGGCATCGGTTGCCGGCGTGGCCATGGGCCTGGTGAAGGAAGGCGATGACTATGCCGTCCTCACCGACATTGCGGGCGCCGAAGATCACTACGGCGATATGGACTTCAAGGTCGCCGGCACGCGCGACGGTATTACCGCGTTGCAGATGGACATCAAGGTAATGGGCATCACGCCGCAGATCATGCGGGAGGCGCTGGAGCAGGCGCGCGGGGGACGGCTGTACATTCTCGACAAGATGAACGAGATCATCGGCGAGCCGCGTACCAAGATCAGCGAATTTGCGCCGCGCTTCTACGCGCTGCAGATTCCGACCGACAAGATTCGCGACCTGATCGGGCCGGGCGGCAAGGTGATTCGCGGGATCATCGAGGCGACCGGCGTCAAGATCGACGTGGAAGACAGCGGCAAGGTCAACGTTTCGTCCAGCGATCAGGTGGCGGCTGCGAAGGCCATCCAGATGATCAACGACATCACCGCGACTGCCGAGGTGGGCAAGACCTATCTGGGCAAGGTCACGCGGCTGGCGGACTTCGGTGCGTTCGTCGAGATCATTCCCGGTACCGACGGACTGCTGCACATCAGCGAAGTGGCCGAGCATCGCATCAACGACGTTCGCGACGAACTGAAGGAAGGCGACCAGGTGCTGGTGAAGGTGCTGGCGGTCGATGGCAACCGCATTAAGCTGTCGCGCAAAGCCATCCTGAAAGAGCAGCGCGCCAAGATGGGCGGCGGCGAAGCTCCTCCTGAAGGCGAAGGCGGCGTTGAGGGCAGTGGCGCGGTGACCTTCGAGGGCGGACATGAACGCGCCGACGAGCCCAGCGGCGAACAGAACTTCAATCGCGACGGCGAACGCCGTGAACACGCCGGCAGCCGGCACGATGGCGGCCATCATGGTGGCCGTGGCGGACGCCCAGGCGGCGGCCGCGGTGGACGTCCTGGCGGTGGTCGCGGCGGCCCGCGACGGTAGAAAAAAGTGGATAGTGATTAGTGGATAGTGGATCGAACCCGAAACTGCTGAAGCTATCCACTAAGTTGTCGTGAGCTAGACTTGTATCAGGGCACGGCCTTTACAGGCCGCTGAAAAAGTCCGGGATAACTTGATTTGAAGGGGCGCAGCTTTAGCTGCGCCGTCCTAAGTCCCCTAGATTTGTCATCCCGAGCGGACTTTAGTCCGCTCGGGATCTGCTTTTTCGACTTTTTCAGGAACCTGCTTTAGCCGTGCCGCAAGGCGACCAATCATGACGCGGGCTTTAGCCTTTGAGCTGTTTTTGCAGGGGCTAAAGCCCTGACTTTATTGCGCGTCGTTCGGCACGACTGGAATAGCCTGCCCTGAGCGCAGCCGAAGGATGCCCTGATACAAACCAGAGTGATTTATTGGATTACGTTTTGGCTGGCGACCGCAATCCGCTGGCACTTATTCACTGTTCGCTATTCACTAACCACGATCCACGATCCACGGATGTTCACCTTCTTCCTCGGCAAGGGCGGCGTGGGCAAGACGACTGTGTCGTCCGCCTACGCGCTGTACCGGGCCGCCGGGCAGCCGCGCCAGCGATTGCTACTACTCTCCACCGATCCTGCCCACTCCCTGGCCGACGTGCTGCAGGTCAAACTCTCCGACACGCCAAAGCGTTTGCTCACGTCAGGGCAGCTATGGGCGCGACAGATCGATCCTGAAAAGCAGATCAATAAATTCCTGCGGACCGAGCGGGAAGAAATTATCGCGCTGCTGAATAAAGGCAGCCTGTTCACCCGCGACGAACTGGAGCCGCTGCTGGACACCAGCCTGCCAGGCATGGCCGAAGTGGCGGCATTATTGGCGATTCACCAATTGCTCGATGGCAACTACGACGAAGTTGTGGTCGACACCGCGCCCATGGGCCACGCCATTCGCTTGTTCGAGATGCCGCAGCACTTCGCGCGCTTTCTGGATGTGCTGGAGACGGCGGCCTCGCGCGATGTCGTTCTGGCGCAGCACTTCGGAGGCCGCGTGCATCGCGAGCCCGCCCTGGACCGCTGGGAGCGCATGGTCGAGAGCGTGCAGCAGGCGTTGTCGGCCAATAGATCGCGACTGGTGCTGGTGACGACTGCCGAGCCGTTCTCGCTGAATGAGGCGGCGCGCTCGGCTCCGGCTTTTCGAAATGCGCCAGACGACCCAACGGATCGAAGACATCGTTCTCAACCGCGTCGTCGAAGTCGAGACAGACTGTGCGCGATGTCAGCAGCGCGGCAGGCAAAGCCGCTCCGCCCGAAAATTCTTGCGGACACATTTTCCGAAGGCCAAAGTCCTGAAGGCGGATGATCCGGGTTGCCCGATTCTGGGGATGAAATCTCTCCAGATTTTCGGAGCACACGTTTTCGCGGCTAAGAAGCTTACGCGGTCCATCATCGCCAAGCCGCCGAAGACCGCCAGCATCGAACTCGAAGCCGCAAGCTGGCCGGAGCTGGTCACACCGCTAACCCTGACCCTGGGCAAAGGTGGAGTAGGGAAGACCACGGTCTCCGCCGGACTCGCCTATCATCACCGCAAATCGCGAGCGAGCGATGGAGTCGTGATCTGTTCCATCGATCCTGCGCCGTCGCTCGATGATGTGTTCGCTGTCAAAGTTGGTGACAAGTTGCAGCCGGTATTGCGCGACCGCAAGCTGCAAGCTGTAGAGGTTGATGCCATGGCGGAATTTCGGCAATGGACCGGCCAGCTGCGCGCGAAACTGCAGGAGTCCATGACCGATGAGCAGAGCGGACTCCATCTCGACCTCAGCCTGGATCGCAGATTTCTGCTGGCGCTGCTTGATGTGGTACCGCCCGGAGTCGATGAGATCTTCGCCGTCTTTCGCATTCTCGATTTATTGCGCACCGGCCATCGCGTGGTGATCGATATGGCGCCGACCGGTCACGCGCTGGAAGTGCTGCGAACCCCCGCGCGCCTGCTGGCATGGACGCGCGTCTTGTTGAAAACCCTGGCAGCACACCGTACACTACCCATCGCTCGAGACGCTGCGGTAGAAGTCGCGACGCTTTCGCAAAACGTGCGCGAACTGGCCTCGATCTTGCGAGACAGCAAGCACTGCGGATTGGCGGTCGTGACTCTGCCCGAGCCGTTGCCCGATTATGAGACGAGCCGCTTGCTCCACGGGCTGAGAGAACTGGAAGCGCCGTTGGGCAGCCTGTTTCTGAATCGCGTGTTGACCGGCGACAACGAATCCTGCCCGCGGTGTAAGCTGGCAGCGGAGTGGCAAGCATCGTCGGTGGCGACCCTACGGCGGGAATTGCGCGGCAGCGAGATTTTCGTGGTGCCGGAGTTTGACGTCCCGATCAGCGGAGCCCGAGGACTGCAACACCTGACGCGGAAATTATGGCGACTCGTTTGAAGCGAGTTTCGAAAACGAAAGCGACGCCAGCTCAGCCGGCGGCCGATCGCGCCCTTTACCTTTACGCGATCTCGCAGACGCCCGAGCGCACTGCCGAGCCGGTCGCGGCCGAAGGGATCGATGGGCAGGCGAAGGTAGAAGCTTTGCGCTGCGAAGGCCAGGTTTGCTGGATCAGCCGCGTGTCCAAAGAGGAGTTTGCCGAACAGTTGACCGAAAACATGCAGGATCTAGAGTGGTTGGCGGCGGCGGGCCTGAGGCATCAGCGAGCAGTAGCAGAAATCTCGCAACAGTCGGCAACCCTGCCGGCGCGCTTTGGCACCGTGTTTCTCAGCGAAGATTCGCTGCGCCAGCATGTGAAGGAACGCAAGAAGGCTTTGCAAACGGCGTTCGAGCGTGTCGCGGATGCCGACGAGTGGGGGATCAAACTTTTTGAGGTTGCCAAGCCAAGGAGCGCCAAAACAATTCAAGCAGCTAGCGGTTCCGATTACTTGAAGAAGAAAGCCGCGATGCTGCAGCCGCGGGCTGGCAAGAAGCTTGACGACGCAGGGCGGGAATTGGTTGCCGCATTGACCAAGCTTGCAGTAGCGGCCGTCCCTGGCGGCAAGGCCAGTGCCGGTCAGCCCGGCTTGATGTGGCATGCATCATTTCTGATTCGCCGGAAAGACCGCAAGAAGCTCGAGGCTGTGCTGAAGAAATACGCGAGCCGCTGGCCAGACAGCCGACGCATCGACTGCAGCGGTCCCTGGCCTCCATACTCGTTTGTGGAGGAACATGCCGGCTGAATCCGGTTCCGTGACCACGCTTTCCCTGGACGGCGATGCCGAGATCTCGCTGCTGGAGATTCTCGACCATGTGCTGAATTCCGGCGTGGTGATCCACGGCAGCCTCGTCATCTCGCTGGCGGGCGTGGACCTGGTGTATATCGGGCTGAATGTAGTGCTAACCTCGGTGGAGACCGCATTGCGCAACATGAAGGATGCCCCTGAGCCGTCGCAGCAGCGACGGGCCTCGCGGGTTTGATGAGCTGATCGATGCCCTGTCTGCTCTATTGCGTTACCCAACCAACTCAAGCTGTCAGCGTTGCGAACGGAGTTTGCGATGCCGCGGTTCAGTCGCACGAGATGCTGGGCGTGCGCCTCTACTGGAGCAATATCGACAATCCCGAGGCAGTGATGGGAGACGCCGAGTCGCTGAAGAAGGCGGCGCTGCAATTTCATCAGGTCCTGCGCGAGGTCTTGGCGGTGACCACTCCCATCCCCTTTCGCTTTCCGACGTTCCTGGAGAACGAGGACGTTCTGGAGCAACACCTCGCAGCCGAGCAGGATCTGTATCGTGCCGCGCTGGAAAGAACAGCCAACGCTGTGCAGTACGAAGTGGTGGGGACTTGGGCAGTCGAGGAGCAGGCTGACTTGGCGACTCCGGTGAGCGGTCGAGAATACCTGAAACGGCGGCAGGCGGCTGCCGGCCGGATTGCCGCCGTCGAGAGCAAGCTGAAAAGCGTCACTGCAGATTCGGTGCGCGAGTGGCGGGGCCGGCAGGAGCGCAAGACCCATCGCTGGTTTGCCTTGGTACCCCGCGCCAATCGAGAACGCTTTGTCGCGTCGTTGCGCACCGCAGGCCCGTCGGAAGGAATCAAGTTGCGCCTGAGCGGGCCTTGGCCTCCGAGCGAATTTGTCGCTCCCCGAGCTGAAAATGGATAGCTCCAAACCAGTCACTCCCGAAGAAGTAGACGCTGCGGTCTCGGAGTTGCGACGTCAGCTGGAAGGCATGACGCAGCGCTCGCTGGAGCGGATTGATTGCTCGCAGGAGACCATCGAGCAAGGCTTGGCGAAACTGGTCCTGGGACTGATCGAGCTGCTGCGTCAGCTCTTGGAGCGGCAGGCGATTCGCCGTATGGAAGGCGGTACCTTGAGCGATGTTCAGGTCGAGGAAATGGGAATGGCGCTGATGAAGTTGGAGGAGAAGATCAAGGAGCTGGCCCAGCAGTTCAACTTGAAACCTGAGGACCTGAACCTGAACTTGGGGCCGCTTGGCAACCTGCTGGAATAGGGCAGCGTCTGTTGGGGAGTAACCGAGGGGAGTTACCGGCCCAGCTACGTGGCACATCATGGGCGAGAATTTGGGCTGGATCCCTGGCGACCAAATCTCCAGTCAGGCAAGGGGCGACGATGTCTGATGATCTATTTCTACCAGCTAATCCCATTCCGGAGTCGGGGGTGTATCAGGTACTTCACTATCGCCACCGTTTGTACCACGATGTCACCATCGTGCGCGGCCAGAGTTTTCCCCTGTGCTCCGAGTGCGGAAGCAACGTGCGCTTTCGCCTGGTGCGAGCCGCGCCGCAAGTCGAGTTAGATCGCAACTTCCAAACCCAGCAGGGGCTGGGGCCGGATTAGGCTTATTGCGCGGTCGACCCGGCTAGCCTCGCCAAAAAAAATCTTCTCAGGACCTGGCGTTTTCCTCCCTGCCAGGCAACCCGACTGCATCTAACAACTCAGAGGGTGCTGGGTTTCTGGAACGCGCGCCGCCGCTTCGCCAGGCTTACCTTGGGGAAAATTGACACCGGATGCCGTGTCCGCTAGGATACGCCCTTGTGTCGAAGCGCGGTTGGGGACGCTTCGACAGGTCCGCATTCTCTTATCTAAGAAGACGACAGCATGGAACGTGTACCCACCGTCTCAGGAACGGCGAATCTGCTCGACATCCTTGACCGGGTGCTGGACAAAGGCCTAGTCATTGCAGGCGACGTGCGGATCTCGTTGGCCAACGTAGAGCTGTTGACCATCCGCATCCGTTTGCTGGTGTGCTCGGTGGACAAGGCGGAGGAGATCGGACTCAACTGGTGGAAATTCGATCCGAATCTGACTCACCCGGCGGGAATTGCCGTGGGCCCACGCACCCACTTACCGCGCGCCGGTCCGGCCTCGGAAATGCGATCGGTGGTGCTGCCCGCCAAGCGGGTAGCGGTCAAGAAAGCCGCCAAGAAGGCGAAGAAAGCGTAAACATTCAGGGAGAAGATCGGCAGGAGGATTGGCATGGCAGTTGAACGAGTTTCCGGCGGTTCCAGCCTGATTGATGTATTGGATCGGGTGTTGGATAAGGGCATCGTGATCGACGCCTGGGTTCGCATTTCCCTGGTCGGCATCGACCTGATCACGGTAGAAGCGCGTATCGTGGTGGCGTCCATCGATACCTACCTGAAGTATGCTGACGCAGTGGGATTGACCGGGCTGGTTTCGCGTCCGCAACTGGGAGCAGGGGAGGAAGAAATCACCACCGTCGAAACTACGCGGCGGCCGGCTCGCACCCGTCGTACAGCGGGCCGTATGTAGGCAAGTAACCGTGTGGAGTAGGGTTGATGGCTTCTCCCCAGATGCGCATGCGTTCCGACTTGCCCGAATCTGCCGGAAAGCGCCGGCGATCGGCACTTCGCCTGCTTGGCGCCGAGCGTAGCGAAGAGATCTTCCCGGTTCTGGTGGAAGAGATCGTTGCTCTGGGCTATCCCCGCGCCCTCATCACCCGGGTCGATTTCGAAACCTCCGAGATTGTGCCCATCGCCTCCCTCAACTGCTCCAAGACCCTGCTGCAGAAATTTCGCACCTCGCTGTTCGCGGTGGAGAATCCGCTGGTCCGGGTCCTTCATAGCCAGGAGCCGGAACTGGTGCCAGGCAGCAATAAGCGCGATCCCGACTATTACTATCATCCCCTGATTTACCGCAATAAAACTGCCTGCTGGGAGGCGGAGCGCGCCCGGCGCCCGGGTTGCATTGCGCTGGAAAACTACCATTCGAAGCTGCGGTTGCAGCTGCAGGACCAGGTCTGCGGCATCTGCGACATGCGCGCCTACGCTGGAATGGTGGTGGCGGAAGTGCGCAAGTCCGATACCCGCGCCAATATCGCGGAGTTGCGCTCGATCATCGATCTGGCCAATCGTTATCTGTCGCGGCTGTTCAAGGTGGAGCACTATTACCACCGCATGATGGACATGGAGACCGTCATCGCGCAGATGCAGACCGTGATGGAGAGCATGACCGATCCGGTAATCCTCACCGATCCGCGGCATCGCGTAATTACCCAGAACAAGGCCGCGGAGCGCTTCTTCAAGGTTCCGGAAGACGTCAGCGAGGGTCGGGTGCGAGCCGTGGAACTGAATAATCTGCTGTTCTCGGCGGCCCTGTCATCGATGGCAGTTTCCGGCGACGAGTCCTCGCGCGACATGACTCTGGTGGATGCAATCGAAGGCGATGAAGTGTTGTTCGAAGCGGTGTCGGCGCCCAGCTACGGTCCCGATCAGCGCCGCACGGGCATGGTGACCGTGTTGCGCGATGTGACCGATTTGCGCCGGGCCGATGAAGAACTGCGTTCCAATTACGACAAACTGCGGCAGGCCGAGGAAGTGGTGCGCCAGGACCGCGACCGCCTGAACCTCATCATCGAGAACGTAGGCGATCCCATCGTGGTGTGCGACCGGGATGCCAAGGTGGTGTTGCTCGATCCCCTGGCGCAAGACCTGCTTGGCTCCGAGAAGAGCCGCAACATCCTGCACATGCGCAATCAGACCAAGCTGGACGCCTATGTCACCAAGTTCACCTATTCGTTTACCGATCGGGAGAGCGCCCTCATCCAGCTGACCCATCCCACCACGCATCAAGACGTGGAATACGACGCGCGCTCGGGGAAGATTTACGACGAGCGCGGCCTGGTGGCCTACACCGTCACCGTGCTGCGCGATTTGACCGCGGTGCGCCGCCTGGAGCAGTTGAAGATGGAGCGGCGCATGCTGGAGATGGAGAAGTTCGCCGTGGCCGGTCGGCTGGCTGGCACCATCGCCCATGAGGTCAACAATCCTCTGGAGGCAATCAAGAACTGCATCTTCATGCTGAACGACCAGATGAAGCCGGAGGCGGCTCCGGTTTACGAAATCCTGAAGGCCGAGACCGAGCGCGTAGCTCGCATCGTTCGCCAGATGCTGGGTCTTTATCGCAATACCGAGCAGGTGGGCAATGTCGACGTCAACGCGTGGTGGAAGACACGCTGCTGCTGTTCGCCCGGCAACTGGATCGCGCCGGGGTTCGCATTGTGAAGGAGTTGGGCACGATTCCCTCAGCCCTGGGATCGGCCGACCAGATCCGCCAGGTGCTGTCGAATCTGGTGGTGAATGCCAAGGACAGCATGGGCGAGGGCGGGGTGTTGCGGGTGCGGACGCGTGTGTTTCGCAAGGACGACGTCCGGGAGATGATTCGAATCGTGGTGGCCGACACCGGCAGCGGCATCTCTGACAGCATGCTGAACAGTATGTTCGAGCCCTTCGTGACCACCAAGGGCGAACGGGGTACGGGATTGGGCTTGTGGATCGTGAAGGGGATCGTGGAGAACCATGGCGGAAAACTGCGGGTGCGCAGCCGGGTGGGCAAGGGAACGGTGTTCAGCATCGAGCTTCCGGCCGTGCGGTGAGAAATGGGTGCTGCGATGAAACGCAAGTCTCACATTCTGGTCGTGGACGACGAGCCCAACGTGCTGGTCACCTACCGGCTGATCCTGCAACAGCAAGGCTACGAGGTGAGCGCCGCGCTGTCGTCGGAAGAAGCTCGCAAGGTGTTGGCAGAGGAAGACATCGATCTGTTGCTCTGCGATTTGTCGCTGGAGAAGCAGGAAAACGGCTTCGATGTAATCGAGTTTGGGCGTCAGAAGAACCCGGATTTGCCGACGGTGCTGTTGACCGGTTATGCCACTCAGGAGGCCAATGACCGGGCCGACCAGACTCGGCATACCCATGCTGTTCAAGCCCATCGACATTAAGCAGCTGTTGCAGACTATTTCCGAAATGTTGAGGAACGAGTATGAGCAACGGAAGGCGACCGGCTAAAACACCACCGGCGGCGGTGAAGGCAGCCAAAGCGGCGAAGAAGAAAGTCGCGAAGCCGCCATCCATTGCTATCCTGCCGCACGCCCTCGGCGCCGCCCGATCTGCGGGTGGTGCCGGTCGAGGAGTTTACCCGCGGACCGGTGGCTGTGCCCGACGTGCGCCAGGAAGGGCGATACGTTTACGGCATTATTCCCTCGCAAAGCCGGCGTGTCGTTCGGCAAGATGGGAATCGGCGGCACCGGCGAGATGGTGTACGCCGTTCCCCACGGCGATATCGCCGCCGTCGTCAGCCGCACCGCAGTCTTCATCTTCGATCCCACGCGCGAGAACGCGCTGGCCCACGAACACGTCATCGAGACGGTGATGAAGACGCACACCATCATCCCCATGAGCTTTGGCACCGTGTTTCGCACCGACGACGATATTCGCGAGGTGCTGCGCAGCATCTATCCGTCGGTGAAAGATGTGCTGCAACAGATGGCGGGCAAGGTGGAATTCGGGCTGAAGGTTACCTGGGACCGGGAGCACGTCATCGAACAGTTGCAGCGCGAGGACGACGAGATCCATCGCTTTCATCAGGAGATCACGCGCAAGCATCTGCAGTCCACCTATTTCGCTCGCATGCAGTTGGGCCGCATGATCGATAAGGCACTGGCGGAACGCTCCGCCGAATATGTGCGCGAGATTTACGAAGCTCTGCGCGCCATCTGCGTCGCCTCGCGCGACAACAAGCCCATCGGCGACAAGATGATCATGAACGCGGCATTCCTGCTGGAGCGCGAACGCGAAGCCGAGTTTGACGCCGCGGTGAATCGCATCGCCAAGAAGTTCGGCGACCGGCTGAACTTCAAGTACACCGGCCCGTGGCCGCCATATAACTTTGTCAACATCCGGCTGAAGCTGGAACCCAGCAGCACCGGGTGAGGGAAGTGCTGATAGGAGATGCGCTGCTCGCGATCGCAGTGCGATTTGGGCGCGTTGCAGAGAAACTCAGGAGCATGGACTTTCCGGATGGTGGAAGAGCCGGGCTTTAGCCCGGTGAAATCGAACGCAATCGGAAACGGCTTCAGACGCGGTTGCCGGGGCTAAAGCCTTTCCCGGATGGCAGGCTTGCGGCATGGCTGAAGCCATGCCCTTCCACCGTCTCTGGCTTCGGCGGCCGATTAATGACGTGCTTCACGGGTGAACTCACATGTTGCTCATCGACGATTTGTTGCTGTCACCCATCTCGGGATTCAAGTTCATCCTGCGGACCTTGGCGCGGGCAGCGGAGGAGCAATACACCGACGACGCTCCCATCAAGGAGCGCCTACTGGAGTTGCAGACCGAGTTGGAAGAAGGCTCGATCAGCGAAGAAGAATACGTCGAGCAGGAGCGCGCAATCCTGGCGGAATTGCGGGAGATCCAGAATCGCCGCATGCAGATGGCGGGCATCACTCCGGAAGAAGCCGAACGCATGGGGCGTCCTATGCTCGAGCTCGCAGTAGAGATTCCCAAGAAGGCCGCGCAGAAGTAATAAAAGTAACCGGGACGTTCGGACTTGCTTTTGCCCCACTCGGGCGAGCGCGGCTAGAGCGGCGCTTCAGCGCCGCGTCTGGCGCCGGGGAAAAAAGTGGCTGGAGGAGGCACAGTCATTCTTAATGACCGTGCCTCCTCCAGCTTTGTCCAGTTCAGGTAGGAGGGTCTTGGACGCCAGCCTGAAGGCGGGCTCTTACCCGGCCCTTACCAACTCAACCAATCGTTCCGATTTGGGACTTTGCGTTTAAAGGCGATTTAAGGCCCCTTCAGATGCCCGACGAGCCTTCAGTTACGTCCGCTGACGCGATCGCCTCCCAGAATGGCTGTAATGCGCAGTAATCGCCACTTCTGTATCTAGTCTATATGGTCAAATAGTTTTACTTGGTGTAACCATTTAAGTGCCAAATTGGGAAAATGCGAGCAACGGCTTTCTCTTCAGCTCCTTAACGATAAATAGGGAGCTGGCCGCGGGCTTTTTCCCATTCTAGGAAACCCCGCCTTCTAGTTATTCACAGCGCAGCGCCGTCACCGGACCGACCCGGGTCGCCGGCCGCGCCGGGATGTAGCTGGCCAGCAGCCCAACAGTCTCAGCCCTCTGCCTCGTTGATGGCTGGCGGCTTCCAAGTTCCGTCAATGATGGAAGGCGGAGTCTCCTTCGGCCAATACAGGCGCAGCATGGGAATGAACTGCGCTTTCGGGGCAGGCAGCCAGTTGGCTTCCTTAGCCTTGCCGGGCGAGTCGGCTTGGAGGTACAGGTCAACCGAGCCATCGGGATTGGTGATCAACTTGTTGCGCTGGCTGAGCGTGTAGCGGTTCAGTGGGTTCGGGCACGAAGAAGTAGTCCTTGTCATACATGGTCAGTGACCAGAAGCCATTAACCGGAGGCAGCTGGCCTTTGTCGAAATGCATGACGTACTTCTTCGAAGCGCCATCGTATTCCTTGCCATCGGCATCTTTCTGCGAGGTGGGATAGATGGCGTCCTGCGGACGGTTGGCGCCGAGGCCAATCGCAGTCACTAGCGCACGCTGAATGTAGTCGGTGCCGTAGATCCCGATGTTCTTGGTCAGATACGTCCACCCGTTGACCGGCGCGGCCGCCTGTTTGAAGTACTCCATGATCTTGACCTGTGCCACCTTGGGCACGGTCTTAATCACTTCCTTATCGAAGGCCCCGAGCTTGCTGGGATCGAAGTCCTTGCCCGGCTCCAGGCCGATGGCCTTCATCTTCTCGACGATCGCCGCATCCGCAGCGGCAGGCGGATTGGTCTTCATCAGCCTCGCCAGATAATTGAAATAGTCATTCACGCTGAGCGCATCGACCTGATCGCGTATGCCGGCTTTCATGTCGAAGCTGGTATCCACCGCTCCGGGTACCGGAGTGTAGGGCTTGCCGTAGGAGCTAAGCGGCACCAGCGAGAACTTGTCCTGCAGGGCGTGGACTTTGGCGTAGTCGTCTGGCGTTCCCGTGCAATAAATGCGACCCAGAATCCAGACCATGCCAGTGGGAGATTTATATTCCGTTACGCCGTCGGGCAGCGTGCCCGACCAACCCGGCCCAGTGATGGCGTACTTCTGCGGCTTGCCACCGGTCGTGCGTTTGCCGGGAACCTGGAATACGTCGGTCCAGCCGTCCAGCATCGGCAGGAGGTAATAACGATCGCCCATGTCAGGGACGCTGAAGATCCAGGGCTCTTGGGAAACATCGATCCACGCGGTGGTGTAGAGAGTATCCGCGTTGGGAGCGGTGACCGCGTGGTTATCGACGGCCGGGTAGGTTCTCAACTTGAGAATCTGCCCCATCGGCGCGTGGGCCGCGTCGGGAGTGGCTACGTTCGTGAACTGGCGGCGCGTCATGTCCATGGTGACCAGCGGGTAGCCGTAAACGTAAACGTCAACCGCGTCTTTTACGGCCTGTTCCATACCGGGACTAGATTGAGCTTTTTCATCCGAGCGGGGCCCCGACTTGCAGCCAACGAGTGCCGCGGTGACCGCGAATGCGATGAGAACAACGAACATCTTTCGGTTCATAGTCTTCTCCAAATTCGTGTACACACAGTGAAAGGCATTCCAGGCAAATCAACGCGAATGCCCAGCACTCACCAAATTAAGGGATTAGTTTCGCCTTTCAGGATATGCGTCCAGCTACTCTGCGGGTAACTGAAATCTTGCTAGTTGGGTTGTGAAAAATGACCAGCATTCAGAGCCGGGAGTTTCCCCGCAAAACGTCCAAGTTCGCATTCTGAACTCTCGTACTCTCACGTGCCGGGTTGATCAACCTCGCAGCCAGCCTGGTGTTGCGATGTCCGCCAGTGGACAGACGTTCGGAGAGCGTGCAGTGGGCTACCGATCACTTATGAGAATGGGGGATTTATCGCCAGTAAAAACGGGATGACTTAAAAATCGCTCTATCTTCTGTGGTTAGCTGGGAGTACCCCAAACGAATCGACTGCTTGCTTTATGCCGGCGCCCTTTCAGCCCTGTTGCGCGATTTGATAAATTGAATGACTTCTGCTCCGCACTTTAAGGATGTGGTCATGAGTTACATCGTCTTCAGCGTAATCACGTTCTGCCTGATATTCGGCGCCGGTTTGTTAGGCATGCTCCTACGCAGGGCCTTACCCGAGGATCATCTCAGCGACCGCTCGGAGGACGTAGTGAAGTTGGGAATGGGACTGATTGGGACGATGGCTGCGCTGGTTCTCGGCTTACTCATCGCTTCGGCCAAAGAGGCCTATGACGTGCAAAGCAGCGCGCTGCTTGAGATGTCCGCCAAAGTCATTTCACTCGACCGCACGCTGGCTCGTTATGGCCCTGAGGCAAAGGAACCGCGAGAGCTTCTCCGTGGTGAGGTTATCCACATCATCGAGCGGCTGTGGCCCGAGCAAATGTCGCAAATGGCCCAGTTAGCTCCTACCATAGGCCGGTCAGACGACCTCTATAACGCGATCGAAGGGCTCGCGTCGAACGATGACCGACAACGATTGCTGCGGTCGGATGCGTTGACTCTGGCAACGGAGATCGGGCAATCTCGTTGGTTGATGTTTGAGCAAGGCACCCTCATGGTTTCCAAACCGTTAGTGGTTGTAGTGGTTTTCTGGCTGACTTTCATTTTCTTAAGTTGGGGTCTCTTCGCTCCGGTCAATGGAACCGTCATCGCTACGTTTTTCGTAGCAGCGGTTTCCGTTTCGGCTGCAATTTTCCTGGTCCAGGAGATGTATATGCCTTACGCAGGAATCATTCGCATTTCCAGCATTCCCCTTCGTGCGGCTCTGTCGCAGCTTGGCCAGTAGGGCCTGGCGCTCAGACTTCGAAGATGATGTTGATTCGCGCCAGGCACTCCCTCATTGGCGCAGTCTGGCAGCGATCCGGTAATCGATGCTGAATCTACCGGGCCCCGAACAGATCAACCAGATGAAGAAGAGTGCGTACAGAGCTTCCGGAAGATAAAGAAAATTGTCCAGCCAATTCAGAGGCGAAACTCCTTTGGGCAACGTCGACAGCTTCGCAGTAAGGATGGCGACCAGCATATCGCCCAGCAAAGCAAGGCAAGCCACGCTAGATAGCAAACCCACAATCAGCAGGCAACCGCCGAGGAATTCAACGCTGGAGACGAAATAAGTCATCACTCGCGGGAAAGGGACTTTGGCCGCCATAAGCGTTTCGTACATGACTTGAGTCTGTTGGGCGACAAAAAGCTTGTTTGCTCCAGATATGGCGAAAAACAAGCCCAGCGCAATGCGTACCGCCAAGATCGCATATACCTCCAATTCGTGACTGCCCAGCAATACGAACCGGACTAAGCGTTGCCACCCCATTTCGTTACCCCCTGGAAAGCCCAGTCATCATAAATCAGCGGTTCTTTTCGGGCACGTCCTCAAAGTAGACCTCATCCCAGAAGACCCACGCGGGTGGGCTATTCACGTCCAGGCGCTCGGCCAGTACTGAAGCAGCTCATGCCCCAGCTGTGACCGCGATGAATTGGTCCGCTCCTTCTCCCGCACGCTGTTCCGCCGTTTGGCTTCTGCTAGCCGCTCGCGTACCATGGATGGTCAGCCCAGCCTTACAGCCATGAAATCAGCCTTCACCGGAATTTTCTTCTGTATTTTCGTTCTCACTGCGGCCGGGGCGCAGCAAGCGCCTGCCGCCACGCCTGCGCCGCAAAGCAACAGCGCCACCCCATCAGCACCGGCCAAGGATGCGTCCCAATTGCCTTCGGGCAAGAACGCCGCGCCCGCCCAGGCTCCCGCCGCTCCCGATTATTCCCAGGAATCGTACGTGGTGGAGCATTTCCGCCAATCCATACGCTTTGAGAACGACGGCACCGGAAGTTTCGAGACCGAAGCACAAATCAAGATCGTCAGCGAAAGCGGAGTGCAGGCGCTGGGTCAGGTCAAAATAGGGTACAGTGCGCTGAATGACAAGCTGGAAGTCGCCTATGTCCGCGTACGTAAGCCTGACGGAACTGTAATCACGGCGCAGGAGTCGGCGACCCAGGACCTCACCTTCCCGGATGCGCCGGTCTATACCGACTACCACGAGAAGCACATCAGCGTGCCCTCGTTGCGGCCCGGCGACGTGCTGGAGTACCGCTTCACTCGCAACGTCGTAAGTCCGCTCACGCCCGGCCAGTTCTGGACCAGCTTCGACTTCGCCCAGGAGGGCATCGTACTCGACGAACAGCTTGAGATTAACGTCCCCAAAGACCGCCTGCTCAAGCTGAAGGCCAAGCCGGGATACGAACCCAAGGTCACCGAGGAGGGCGACCGGCGCATTTACAAGTGGACCCGTTCGCATCTGACCAACGACGAGGACAGCAAGAAGAAAAAGAAGAAGGCCAAGCCGACGGACAAAACTCCCGACGTTCAGTTGACCACATTCAAAAGCTGGCAGGAGGTAGGCACGTGGTACGGATCGCTGGAGCGCGACCGGCGCGTGCCCGACGCGAGCGTGAAAGCCGAGGCGGCTGCGCTGGTCAAAGGGAAAACGGATGACATGGCGAAGGTGAAGGCGCTCTACGATTACGTCTCGCGCAACATTCGCTACGTCAGCCTATCGTTCGGGCTGGGACGCATTCAGCCTCACGCCGCCAGCGAGGTGCTGGCCAATGGCTACGGCGATTGCAAAGACAAGAACACGCTGCTGGCCGCGCTGCTCGATGCCGAAGGCTTCCACTCGACATCGGTGCTCATCGGCTCGAAGCTGAAGCTTGATCCCGAGGTGCCGTCACCCGCGCCGTTCGACCACGTCATCACCCGGGTTCCGGTCGACGGCAAGGAAATCTGGCTAGACAGCACGCCCGGTATCGCGCCGTTCCGCATGCTGAGCCAGGGTTTGCGCGACAAGCAGGCGCTGGCCATTCCTCCCGACGGCAATGCCGTGCTGGTGTGGACGCCTTCTGACCTTCCCTTCGAAGCTTTCAATCGCACCAGCGTTGCTGGCAGCGTGAACGATAGCGGCACACTCACCGCTCACGTGAGCACGGCGTCGCGCGGCGATCGGGAAATGGTGTTGCGCTACATGATGCGCCAGGTGCCTAGCAGCCATTGGAAAGACATTTTCCAGTACATGCTGCAACGAGGCAATCTGCGTGGCGCCGAGATCACTAACCTGAAAGCCGGCGATCCCAGCGCGACCGACGATGCCCTGGCGGTCGACTTCGATATCACAGTTAACAACTACTTCGACTGGTCGGCTGCCGAGTCCAAGTTCCCGCTGCCGCTGGCCTCCATCCGTTCGCCCAAAGAGGATGAGGAAGACGAGGACGACAGCGCCTCCACCGAGCCCATCAAGCTGGGAGCGTTGGAGGACGACCAGGCTGATTTGAAGCTGAATTTCCCCGCCAAGTACAAAGTGCGGCCGCCGTTGCCGCTGGACGTGAAGCGCGACTACGCCGAATATCGCGCCGTCTACGCTGTTGACGCCGGGCAGTTCACCAGCGCGCGGACGTTGAAGATCCTGAAGCCGGAAATTCCGCACGATCGCAGCGAAGATTATGACGCGTTCATTCGGGTGATCAAGGCCGACGAAGCGCAGGAGATCTCGCTGGACAACCAGGCGCCCGGGGCCGGTGCGGCCGCCAAAGACAATGAGTCGGCCGATGACCTGTTCCGGGCTGGAGTTCAGGCTCTGCAGAACCAACACTACGAAGCGGCTGCCGAGTTGTTTCAGCGAGTGGTCAAGCTGGAGCCCAAGCATAAGGACGCCTGGAACGATCTGGGCAACGCGTACCTGATGCAGGGCAAGACCGACGAAGCCATCTCTGCCTTCCAGACCCAGATCGCCAACAATGCCTACGACGGCTATGCCTATAACAATCTAGGCCGGGCTTACGAACGCCAACAGCGCTACGACGACGCCATCAAGCAGTTCCAGAAGCAGATCGAGATCAACCCTCTGGATCAATACGCGCACGGCAATCTCGGCGGCCTGTACCTGAAGCAAAAGCGGTTTGCCGAAGCCATACCCGAGTTGGAGAAGGCAGTCGACATCACGCCCAAGAGCCCGTTGCTGGAAGTGTCTCTGGGCCAGGCCTACATCGCCACCAATCAGACCGATAAGGGGATGGCGGCCTTCGAAAAAGCCATTAGCCTGTCGGCCACGCCGCTCACCTGGAACAACGTTGCGTATGCCCTGGCGGAGCAGAACGTCCAGCTCGACCGCGCTGACGCCTATGCGGACACCGCTATCACCGCGTTGGAAACGCAACTGCGCGACGTAACTCTGGACAACCTGCGACTGCAGGATTTGGGTACGACCCAGTTGCTGTTCGCGGTGTGGGACACCAAGGGTTGGATTGAGTTCACGCGCGGTAAGCTCGATCTTGCCGAGCAATACATTCTTCCGGCGTGGCAAGCCGGTGGCACCGGTGACGAAGCCGAGCATCTGGGAGAGATTGCGGAAAAGCGGGGCAAGCGCGACGAGGCGATTCATTACTATGTGCTGGCGCTGGCCGCTGAAGATCCCAGTCCGCCAGCGCGGGCTCGCCTGACCGCCCTGGGTGTAACCGACATCGATCGGCGCATTACCGGAGCCCGTCCCGAACTGGAGAAGCAAGGCATCCTCTCCCTCAATAAGCAGGACAAAGGTACTGCCGAGTTCTATCTGCTGGTATCGCCGGCCAAGGTTGAGCAGGTGAAATTCATCAAGGGCGACGACAACCTGAAAAGCTTCGCCGAGCTTCTGCAGAAGACCGACGTAGGAATGAAGTTCGCCCCCGGGGCGCAGGCGCATGTGGTCCGACGGGCAGTCCTACATTGTGGGACTACGAGTCCGGCGGCCTGTACGTTGCAGTTGCTGCCGTCGTCGCAGGTGCGGACGCTAGAATAGATCGCAGGTAGAGCGCGGGAGGAGAGAAAACGTAGTCCTCACCTCATAAATTTTCTCAGGTCAGACTTGTATCGGAGCCCGGCTTCCGCCGGGCCATCAAGGTTCGCTGCAGGAGGCAAGCCAGATGAAGCATGTCATCAAAACAACAATCTTTTCCCTCGCAATCCTGATTGGCGTCGCTTCAGCCTTGGCTCGGGCCGCTCAGAGCTCTCAGGCTCAACTGGCGGAGCTCAACAGTCTCAGAGAAAAAGTCAAAGATCCCGACACGCGAACCCGAGTGTCCGCCTTCCATCAGGTGTGGACGATCGCCCCTGGGTAGCGACAGCAGCGACGTGAAGATTCTCGCTCTGGATCTGATGAAAGAACCGGTGGCGAGTGCCTCCGACCACATTCGTATGCCCGCCGTGTATGCGATTGCGGAGATTGCCAACAGCACCGCCGATCCGACGGTCAAATCGAATGCTCTAGCTGACTTGAAAGAACCCATGGTCGCCGGCCAGTTACCCATCCGTTTGGCGGCGATCGATGCGGTGAACGGCATCATGTGCTCGGCGCCGCCTTCCAGCTCTCTGGCATTGCAGGCCATACAACTGCTTGGCGAGCCGGTGCGCAGCGGCAACAATGGAGTTCGCATTCCGGCTATCAACGCAGTCGCACATGTTGCCCTGGTGTCGAACGATGATCACGTCATCAGCGCTGCGCTCGACGTGATGCAGCCGCCGCTTGAGTCCGAAGCGATGATCGGCGGCATGGAGGTGCGGATGATGACCGTGGCCGAAGTGGAGAAGCTGGGAGCGGCCGCATCTGACTCCGCGACCAAAGCGAAGGCCATGGGAATGCTGCAGAGCGACGCTAACAATACGCAATGGGAGCCGGAAGCGCGCAGCCGTGCGGCGGAAGGTGCAACTCGAGTACAGAGCACCATGAAACCGACGTCGTCGTCCAGCGCTGCCGGCGCAACGGCAAAGTTTTCCGTGACCTCGACACCCGCCGGCGCCGACATCGAAGTGGACGGCAGCTTTGCCGGCAACACCCCGTCGGAGCTCGCAGTCACGGAAGGCGAACACTCAATTCGCGTCACGAAAGCAGGATTCAAGCCCTGGGAACGAAAGCTCAAGATCAGTGCCGGAAGCACAGTTCGCATCGACGTCGACCTGGAAAAAGCCACAACTTAACTGCCGATGTGACGGACGGCTGACGGCTGATGGCTTACGGCCGATATGAAACCCGACGACTGGTGGCTGATCGCTGCTGCCTGTTGCCAACTTGGGTTCCTCGCCACTTGAGCCTACAATCCGCAGTAGTACCCGTTCTACACTTCTGATAGCTGGAGGCACCACGTGCCCAGTATTGCTGTTTTGGTTGTAATCGTTATCATCGCTCTCTATATCATCAACTCGATCAAGATCCTGGCCGAGTATGAGCGCGGCGTTGTTTTTCGCCTCGGCCGCCTGTTAACCACCGCCAAGGGGCCAGGCGTAATCCTGGTTTTCGCGCCTATTGATCGCATGGTGCGCGTTTCGCTGCGTCAGGAAGCGCTGGAAGTTCCGCCGCAAGACATCATCACCCGCGATAACGTTACGCTGAAAGTGAACGCGGTCATCTTTCTGCGGGTAATCGATTCCAATAAGGCGGTGGTCGCGGTTTCGAATTACATGTACCAGACGTCGCAGTTTGCGCAGACTACCCTGCGCTCGGTGCTGGGCGAAGTCGATCTGGACGAACTGCTGGCGCATCGCGAAAAGATCAACCTGCGGTTGCAGTCCATCCTCGATCAGCACACCGATCCCTGGGGCGTGAAGGTGACCAACGTCGAGGTGAAGCAGGTTGACTTGCCCGAGACCATGACCCGCGCCATGGCCAAGCAGGCCGAGGCCGAACGCGAGAAGCGCTCGAAGATCATTCACGCCGAGGGCGAATTCGCCGCGGCGCAGCGGTTGGTTGACGCGGCCCACCTGCTGGCCGGCGAGCCAACCAGCATTCAGTTGCGCTACTTGCAGACCTTGACCGAGATCGGCGTGGAGAAGAACACGACCATCATCTTCCCGGTGCCGGTGGATCTGCTGGCAGGCCTGCACGAACTGGTGAGGGTGGATGGAAAGAAGATTAGCGGCGCGCAGCCGCCGCCCGATAAGGGATGAAACGAGGGCCCCTGTTAAGCGAGGTTACTTGTGCACACAATGGCATCTGACGATACCGAGATAACGCTGGGCGTGGGCAAGCTGCTGGGATTGTTCTTCCTGCTGGCGGCGATCTGCGGCGTGTTCTTCTCCATCGGCTATTCGCTGGGCAAGAGCTCGGGGCGCGAGCAGGCGCTGAACGATCAGCCCGCCCAGGTAAATGCCGCCGCCGATACGACAGCGACCAGCAGCCAGTCAAGCGAGAACAAGCCCTCAGCCGCAGTGGCCGCCAAGTCCGACACGCCGGCGCCGGCCACCGACGAGGCCAATGCCACGACCCAGCAGAACAATATGACCTTCTACAAGGCGGTGCAGCAGAATGACACCAGCACACCGTCGGCTGCGGCCACTACTGCCGCTCCCGGCCCGAAGGTCGTGGCTGCGAAGGCAGCGGCGCAAGAGACCAGCGCGCCTGCCACCACGGCTCCGGCTGCTATGAGCCATGCGGCTCCTGAAGTTATTTCCCACACATCGCCGGTGACCGGACCGGGGACCATTGTGGTGCAGATTGCAGCGGTTTCCCGCGAAGACGATGCTGTCGCCCTGGCCGGCGCTCTGCGCAAAAAGAACTACAACGTGTTCGTGGTGAACAACCCGGTTACCAACGACAAGCTCTACCACGTGCAGGTCGGCCCCTTCGCAACGCTACCGGAAGCCGAGGCCATGAAAGCGAAGCTGGTTGGGGAAGGGTATAACCCGATCATCAAAAGATAGCTATCAGCCGTCAGCTATCAGTTTCTGTGTTCCGGCGAGGATGAATTAGTGCAGCGCTTTAGCACCGCGTTCGCCGCTGGCCAGATGAAAAACTTCACTGATATTGGATCGCGACGCTGGCCTGAAGACTCTGTGTGAGAACTAAATTTCAGATTTGCCAGCGGAGTAGATTCACCGAAAATCCCGCCCGTAAGGGCGACTCAGTTTAGCCCAGGGCGGAGCCTCAGGCGGAGTCCTGGGGTAGAGCGGGAAATAAATCCGCGTCCCGGAGGGACGACACGACATAGACACTGAAGGCCGGCACTACCCGGCCTAGCGCTTGCCGACAGCCGAAGCATCGCGATCCAGCGCGTTCGCGATCATTTCGGAGCCGGCCTTTCGCGCCTGTTCCGCGTACTCCATCGAAGCTACCGAGACCACCCGCGACTCACCCGTAATGAGCCGCGCCGCCCGTTCATACGTCAGGTAGCTCCAGGCCCACTGAAACATCACGATAACGCGATTGCGAAATCCAATCAGAAACAGGATGTGGATGAACAGCCACGCCAGCCACGCAATGAAGCCGGAGATATGGATCTTGCCAAACTGCGCAATAGCTGCCGCGCGTCCGATAGTCGCCAGCGAGCCTTTATCAAAATAGTGGAATTTCTCGCGCGGATGACCCGCAAGATCAGCCGCGATCTGTTGCCCCACGAACTTGCCCTGCTGCATGGCGACAGGCGCGACGCCGGGCAGAGGCTTGCCTGCGGCATCTTTCATGCTGGCCAGGTCGCCGATCACGAAGACCTCGCGATGTCCGGGAATGCTGAGGTCGGGCTCGACAAACACGCGGCCGGCGCGATCCACGGGCACGCCTAACTCGCGGCCCAACGGCGACGCCGCAACTCCGGCCGCCCACAACACTACTTCGGCTGGCAGCATGTCATCGCCAATGTGTACCTCGCCCAGGCGCACTTCGGTCACGGGCGAGTTGGTGCGAACTTCGACACCCAGATGCTGCAGTTGTTCCAACGCGCTGCGTTGCAGATCGTCAGGATAGGCGGTGAGAATCGACGGCCCCGCTTCGACCAGTAACACGCGCGTCTTGGCTGGATCGATGTTGCGGAAGTTGTCGGCCAGCGATTTGCGCGCGATCTCCGCCAACGTGCCTGCCAGCTCAACTCCGGTAGGACCGGCGCCCACGACGACGAAATTCAGCGGCCGATGCATGCCGGTAAGCGCGGCTTCGCGCTCGGCCAGCTCGTACGCCAGCAGAATGCGGCGGCGAATCTCCAGCGCGTCTTCCACAGTCTTCAGGCCGGGCGCCAGCGGTTCCCACTCATCGTGTCCGAAATAGGCGTGCATGGCGCCGGCGGCGACAATCAGATAGTCGTAGGGCAGCTCGAAGCCGTGCATCTTCACCACGCGCCGCTCTAGATCGAAGCCCAGCGCCTCGCCCAGCAGCACCTCGATATTGCTGTGCTTGGCCAGAATGTCGCGAATGGGTGCGGCGATCTCCGCCGGCGAAATACCGGCCGTGGCCACCTGATACAGCAGCGGCTGGAAGGTGTGATGGTTCTTGCGATCCAGCAGCGTAATCTGCACCGGCAGACGCGCTAGCGACTCGGCAGCCTTCAGGCCGCCAAAGCCGCCGCCGATGATCACGATTCGCGGACGAGCATTAGCATTCATAGCCGTACATCTAATGAGATGCGCCAGGGGTAGGCCAGGAAACAAGAAGGCAATTCAATGATCAGGGCACGAGAAAGGCAGACAGCGCGGCAGAGCGGGCGGCAGCGGTTTCGCTATGTTAGATTAGCTATACGTGGGCCCGTAGCTCAGTTGGTAGAGCAACGCACTTTTAATGCCTCCCGTGCCATACGCACCCACCTGCATCGATCTGCACCTGTTCCGCAAAGCCCAATATCGACGCCGCTCTCCAGTATGTTGCCTCTGCAGCAGCCCGCACGAAGCTGCATCTAATTCAAAATCCAACTGACACCAGAACTGACACCGGCTATGCTAGTGGGCCACGGTTGTCATGTCCCACCGGATGAAAATTCCGCTCGTGCCACAGGTCGTGATCCGGCACCCGAGCTTGCGCGGCGCAGATGACGAGCAGTGGCTGGATTTCGCGGGGCGGCTTGTTGCTGGCATTGAACAATGGGCTGGCGGGCTCGGCGTTGATCCCGCAAAGCTCCCTGAACTAGGCCGCAGCGAATTGCTAGCTCAACTCGCAACGCTTATCAGCACAGAAACGCTCGCTAGAATCTCGGAAGCTGAAGATGCCAAAGAAAAAAGGGAGCGCGTGAAAGCGATTAGCGATTCCGTGACAAACCTAATTGAGGCACGGCTGATGCCCCTTGTGACACTTCCCAGGGCGGGAGCAAAGCGGAAGTATGCCGCTCGGGATGGGCAGATTTACTCGTTGCGAGAAAGTGGACTCTCGTTTGGAAAAATAGGCTTGAGGTTGAAGATCGAGAGGCTCGCCGCCCAAGCCGCTTATCGCCGTGAAGCTGCCCGTCGCGTGGAGTTGTACGAGATGTATAGGCAGTTACGAGATGCGGTGAAGCCCTTCGGAATATTGCTGAAGGAGCGGAAACGGAAACCTCCTGCCCTGTAGCGAAATCAGGTCGCCAACTTAGCACTGTAGTGTTTTCCTTTCCTCTTTTTGACTACAGCAGCTCCGTGGTCAAGTGTTCTTGCGCGCATTGGGCTGTGCATGCGTGCGGAGGACATAAAACCTATGGAGCTAGAGCCGCTCTTGGTCAGCAAGAAAGTCGGGGCCAACTTACTGGGCATCAGCTTGCGGCAGATCGACTACCTAATCTCACACGGCAAACTGAGGACGCGGAACATTGGGCGTCGCGTCCTGCTGCCTTATCGTTCGCTTGTCCAATTCGCTCGGGATACCGCTAAGCCTCAGAAGGCGACCACCGACGCTGGAGGTCAGATTGAATCCAGCTAGCCTTCCCGGTGGGCGGCTCACCGAACGCGATTATCAGTTATTGGAGCGTAGCTTCATATCGCGGGAACTCGCCGATCTGGCCTGCCTGCGGCGCGTCTCAGATGCAGAAGGCCGCATTGTAGTTGGCGCAAATGGGCGTTCAGGTGACTTCTCCGGAATCGCTATCCCTTACGTCAGCCCCCTGGATGGGCATGTCCGGGATTACCGTTTGCGCCGTGACACGCCTGACCTTGAAGAGCGAAACGGCAAGAATGTTGAAAAGGCGAAATATTTGTCCCCGCCCGGAGGACGCAACCGGGCGTATTTTGTGCCCGGCACACCCCCAGATTGGCTGCAAGACCCCACCGTCCCACTGGTTTTGGTAGAGGGCGAAAAGAAGTGCTTAGCGATGTGGGCGGTCGCGTGGCATGGACTAGGCGACGCAGCAGAGAAGCCGCGGTTCGTCCCCATCGGCCTTTCCGGCGTCTGGAACTGGCGGGGTCGCGTCGGCAAAACTGAAGCGCCACGCGGTGGCACCCGAGATGTCCATGGGGTAATCCCCGACCTGCAGAACATTCACTGGCTGGGGCGCAACGTAACTTTGTTATTCGACGCCAACACTCGATCCAACGATGAGGTCAAGCGGGCGCGTCACTACCTTGCAAGTTGGCTGGCGGGCCAAGGCGCAAAGGTCAAGCTTGCAGAGCTGCCTGTCGAGGATGGGGTTAATGGGCCGGACGATGCAGCCGGGAGGCACGGTCCGCAATATGTGCTGGAGATCCTTGAGCAAGCCGTCGCCTTCGAGTCCAACGAGCCTCGCCCCGTGCTTACGCCCACCGAGGAAGAGATTGTCCGAAAGCAACCTTACATGGGCTTCTTGGCTGAGTATGAGAGCTATGCCCGCGCCCGGTTGTCAGAAGTTCCGCCAGATTATCACACCGTTACCGCGCTGGTGCTTATGGCGGGGCTGCTGGGAGACAAGCTGCGAACGAACACTGGCCTAGCACCCACGTTGGCGGCTCTGATTGTCGGCCTACAGGGCCATGGCAAGAGCTTGCCCTCCGTAATCGCTCGCGACCTGATTGACAAGATTGAGCAAGAGGAGGCCGCAGGCTATCGTCGCGAACTGCGTGAACTCAGGCGCAAGCTGCGGCAGGATGCCGACGGTGACGACCGCGAGAAAATACAGGAGGAACTCACCCGGATGGAGCGAATTGGCCGTCCGGCCATCATCATCGCCACTCAAGCGAGCGTTGAAGGACTGTTAGAAGCCTTGAGCAGCCAGTCGTGCGGAATTGTCGATTTCGATGAGTTCGGAGCCTTCCTCAAAGACTGTGATCGCCAGCACATGAAGTCGGCCCGAGAGAATTTCGTCAAAGCGTTGGACGGACACCCTGTCTACTACCGTCGAGCGCGAGGCCAGAGTGTGCATGTCCCACGACCCGCAGTATCGCAGTGGGGCACCATCAACATGGCGTCTCTACGGGCGGCGGCCACGGATGAAGACCTACTGGGCGGATTTCTTAGCCGCTTTTTGTTCTGCGCCCCGAATTACAATTTCGCCTTCCCGGCACTACAGCCGGGCGACGCTGCCGTGGCCGAGCGATTGACCGATGTGCTGCGCCGCTGGCGCAAGATGGCGTTAGCGACGGCAGCATTCGATGACGGCGTTGCGGCCCGAGCCCTTGAGTACGGTTATGCAGTCGCGCCTTACTCAAAGGGTGAACATGTGGACATCACCGAGTCAGAAGACCAAGCCGCATCGGTGACCTATATCCGCTACCCCACGTTGGCGCAGAAGATCGCCATCCTTGTTGCCGCGTCAGAATGTCCCGAGCCACCAGGGCTTCTACACGTAACGATGCGGCACATGCTGTTGGCCATCTCCATGGTAGAAGGGTTTCGCCAATATGCGGTCCACGTACTCAAACACATGGAAAAACGCGACCCGCTGATGGCGGATGCGGAGAAGCTGCTGGCCAAGATGCGGAGATATCCCGGCAAAGACCGGAGCGAATATCTCCGGCTCATGCACTGGCCGGGCAAGAAGTTTGCTGCTGCTGCGGTTGAATTAGAATCATCGAGGCAAGTGAGATGGTCGGACGAGCCGAGCACAGGCGGTCGCACATCTCGTCATTATTTCGCGAAGTGAAGGCTGCGAATCGTGCGAACTACCAACTCACGGAAAATCAGCATGTTGATGATTCGCATGGTTCGAGCTGCGGACTCGAAGGAATATCCCGGCCAGAGTTTTGTCTGCCGGTGGGGGAGAACAACAAAAGCTCTTTCTGTCAGGTTGCTTCCCGCCATCTCGTTGGCCGGAGTTCTTCCCGCCTAGACCAGATGCCAGCGAGGTGTTCCGGGCTTCGGAATTTCGAGTGCTGGGGCTCTGGGGGAGGCGATACAGCAGTGCTTGACCAGCGCCAAGAGCAAGGCGATGCACCGAACCCAGCCTGCCGCCTTATCGCTTTCTTTTAATGCTCTCAAATGGTGTTGGTCACTTTCTGTAACTCCGGTGACGATTCTGGAATACACAGTCCTTGTTACGGAGTCATCATCGCGGGCGTGGGGCCTTTGCCAAGGCTTTCCCAACGAGAACGGCGGCACTTAGGCCCCAGTCGCCGGGAGGGCCGGAGGGGCTGAGTCGGAGGGCCCCTCTTTTCTTCGCCAACAAGGGCTTTAACCTGCTACCGAAACTCCCGTTAGCTAGCCTCGGCAGAGCCCGCGCCATCACCATCGCAGTGCCGACACCAGACCTCGCACATGCCGCATCTATCGCTGCGGCATTCGCCGATCACATATGGACCGTGAGGGAGTTCTTTTCCGGATAGTCCTTTCCCAAAATAGTGCAGCAACCGGCTGGGCGTTCGATACCAGACAGACAGGCAGCGTTCAGGAGGAGCAACCTGATTTTTCACAACAAATCAGATCGCTTTCGGAGGTCATTACGATGTCTCTGTCTCCCGATTCAGTGCAACCTGATTTTCACCATAAGATCGTCCATGAAGGCGAGCGCCTTCTCATTCTCTCGACTTGCCCAGAGTGTGGTGCGGCGTCTAGGTGCTCCGCAATAGATGGGTCGCTTACAGGCTGGGAAAACTCTCATCAATGCGAAAGTACGGCAGCAACTAGGCTGAGAAAATGACAGGCAAGCCGGAACTCGTTAAGATAAGCGATTCTGAATTTAGATGCTCGTCCTGCTCGAATTTCAGACTGGAACTGTATCCCGACTTCGTTAGCAAGACGCAGGCGCAATGGGAGCGGTTTATCAACGCGCAGTTTTCAGCTCACTTGCGTAGTCATCACGCCCCGACGACTCCTCCAGAAAGCGCAGCAAACAAAACTTAGGACGCTACCGAATCCCGTGTTGCATGCGAGAAAGTGCAGTGCGGGAGAATCTCACGATGTGGGGTGATTCGCAGACTGACCGCGTTCACCAACGCTTTCTCGAAAAAGGGGGAGAATCTGCAAGCGGCTATCGCTCTGGACTTCTCGTACTACAACATCTGCCGCTTAAATCGTTCAATTCGCGTGACGCAGCGATGGAAGCAGGTTTAACTGGCCCGTTCGGACCCTTGCAGAATTGCTGGCATGAGCACAGCTAGAGGTGATGCCAGTCACCGACCATTAGCCTTCGGGTGCGTAGCTTGGTGTAGACGAAGCGGTAATAAAGCCCGCAGAGTTCGGCAGTGATCCCACATAATCCTTCCGAACTCTACGGGCTCTGGGAGTTTCACATGAGCGGCTCACAGAACCCTAACCCCCAAGAGTTTACCCGCAAATCTGAGATAGAAAGCATCTGCATGTTTTGCCTCTCGTCGGTACGCTCCGACCGATACGTGCCCCTCGAAGAAGCAGAAGATATTCATGCTGATGTGTGCCCAATGAGGCAAGACTCCACGCTGTTCTACGCGCTTTGGTGAACGTCGCAACGGACGCGAGCGGCTTGACCGTATGTAGATGACGGTCCCCTCGCGTCTTTGTGGGCTTTCTGATATTCCGTGTCTCCCCGCCTCTTCTTGCCAGTCAACGCTCATTTCAGACGCTACCCGGATAGTGTCCTAACTTGCCCATCTCACCCCACCAAATCGGAAAGCAACTTGCTACGAATCCAATCGGAGACGGTCTGATCGCTCGCCTTGGCTGCCGCAATTAACCGCTCAAACTCGGCTTTGGCTAGACGAATAGGAACAATCTTCCCCTTAGCTTCGCCCTTGGGGAGCTTGGGCCGTCCAACCTTTCTAGGCTTCTTCTGGTTCGCCACTTCGGAACTCCTCTCGGATTGCCGCACGCACTGCCATCGCCGCCGATAGTACGGGGGCAATGTGCAGGACGGTCACATGCTTTCTAGGGTTGTCCGGGTCGTCTGTGTCGTGCGACCACGCATATACTCTGGGCGCTTTAGGATGGTTGTAGAGGTCGAATACCTCAACGATTCCCTCCCAGACGGTTTCCCCCCGGAACGTTTCTTTCACGGGCACGCTCTTAACGTGTGTAGCCTCAGCGCCGTGCAGCTTGCGAATCACCTCTCGCAACTCGTCTAGGTATGCGGTCACGGTTCCATCTGCCTTATCTCAAATCGGAAAATTGACTTTCCAGCCTTCTCCTCTGCTGTTTTGTGCATTGCAAATCCCGCATCTTGCTCTCCATCAACCGAGCGCAGCCGTTGCCGACTTTCACGCCAAGACGCATGATCGTATCGCGGTGAACGCCGGTCATGCGCTCGATAGAGCGGATGCTGGAACCTTCCGTCAACGCGCTTATCGCGGCAATCTGCTTGTCGGTATTGAGTACGTTTGCCATGATTATTAATGTATTACGGTAATTACGGTTTGTCAATAGTTTTTGTGTTACAATTTTTCCATGCCGAAGAGATGTGCGGTGCTCGCTGGAATCGCTGTCGTCCTTGTAGCCGCAGTTGTCTTTGTGACCTGTAAGTATCAGACACCCTGCCGTAGCGATGGCAACCAAGGAAAGGACAAAGCATTCAGCCCGGCGATTGTGGTCAACGCCCCAACCCAAAATCAGCAGAGCACAAAGGAAGGCGATAAAAGCTCCAATTGCGTGCCCTGCGGACAGAAACTCTTGACATGGCCGGAGGGAATCACTGTTTGGGCTGTCCTGCTCACCATGCTCGTAATTGGCTGGCAATCTTGGGAAACAAGCCTCTCCGCAAAGGCTGCCAAGGATAGTGGCGTCGCCGCGCTCAGACAGATCAAAATTCAAGAGGCTGCGATGCAGCAATGGGTAGACGTTGAAGCCCGGGGCGCGACAGTTGAAGAGCGAAGTTACTTGCAAGACGCTCCCGATTTTGTGGTTGATCTCAGTTTTTACGCTGTGAACAATACCGCCTACGCTCTGACAATTACCGCGATAGAGACAATTGTTGAGATGGTAGGTGAGTCGGAAGTGTTCCCTCTTGAAACCAACGTAACTCTCCCGCCAAAAAGAGAAAGCGAAAACAACCGATACGCTTTTTACATTCCTACTCAGAGCATAAAGCGCGAATCGCTTGAGGGCGGTACGATTGTTACGATTAATGGGTCTGTTACATTCATCGACTGCTTGGGGGTACCGCGATCCGACTACTTCGGAGGGTTTTATAGGCTGCGAGGTCAGGTGGGTGCAATTGACTTCATGAAAATGAAGGCTATTGGAATCGTCCCAGACCGGAGAGTAGAAGCCACTCGGCTTGCTAAAATGATCGGAAAAGATGCTGCCGGAAAGCGTTGGGCGCGCCGACAGGGACGACGCCAAGACGGGGATGAAAGCCAGAATCCAAATTAGGACACTACCCGGAATTGCGCTCGCTCGCGCCCCCTGCGCCGTTCGTGTAAAATCCCTTACGGATATCACGAGCAGCGCTAGGGAACTGGCCCTGAACGCTCGGCAACCTGCTTAGGCAAGGTGCTTCAGCCAGCCCGAAAGGGAACGATATGACAGCAGCAACTCCTTTCGTCTCTCCTTTCCCGGCTCCATCATCATGGCCAGTATCTCTTCCGCTTGGGAGTAGCTAATGCTCATCGGAAAGCCGATTCGCGTGGTCGATGTGAAGCCTACCTACGATCCTGTGCCAGCGCAACAACCGACGTTGTGGGAGGAAGCCGAAGCCCCACCTGAGCCAGTGCTGCAGCCCGAGGAAGAGGTCGGAGTGGCAGAGTGAAGACCATCCCGACCTGCGTCATGCCCGCTCGTGGCTGGCGCTTCTGGGCGTTGTGGAGCTATCCCAGATGGGAAGCATCTGTTGATATGCTGCAACTGGCCCCCGTTTACGGGGGTGCGCCATGGCCGCCACGGTCGGCACCGTCCGCGAGATGCTACAAGCGCCACCGCTCCCCCGTGAAGCCCTGCGACTGCGGGTACTATGCGTTCGCTGTCGATGCCCCGCTTCGCAATCTGGTGCTGGAGCCGATAATGTCTCCTCCGTCTGTTCTTGGCACAGTGCTGGGCTGGGGCCGAGTCGTCGAGCATGAACACGGATGGAGAGCGCAGCTAGCTTATCCGGCCAGCATCGGTTTGTTCTGCTCAGAGTGCTTTCGCGTAGATTTGAAGGTCGTGAAACCGACGATTTTCTGGTCGCAGTTTCTCTGGAAACTCGCCTTATGCGATGAGCATTCGGAAGCACGAGAGAAGCGGTTGGCCAGCGATGCGCGAAGTCGGTGGAAAACCTGCTCGGCTGCGGCGGTGGAGACCATGCTGCTGGCCAAGTACGGCGTCGAGCACTACAGCATCGAGAGCCGAGGTAACCAGTGATCGAAACGGGCGCCGGGGTGGTCGCAAGTAATCTCCCCTTAGCAGGAACGAATCAGTTTGCGAGTAGCTGCGCTGCAGGAGCTATCGTGTCGTGGCTAGAATGCCGACACAGACTCCAGATGTCGGCCTCCTGAGAGCTGTAGAGTTTCAGTTACGGCGTAATCTCCCAGACCACACCGCAGCCAATGTCGCAACTCCCTCCTGTGCCGCCGCCGAACGTCGTACCGTAGAGATTGCCGTTGGCATCAAATACCGGAGTGCCCCACGGATATGCTCCGTCGCTGCCGCCGGCAAAATCGTGAAGCACCGTTTGCGTCCAGGTGCCATTGGAGAGTGTCAGCTTGAAAACCGAACCGAACCCGTGCGCTCCGTCGGTATAAGTCGTGCCATAAAGATTACCAGCGCTATCCATGAAGAGGCTCTGAACAGGCCCTCCTCCCGGTCCCCCGCTGAAATTGTAAAGTCCGGAGTAAGTCCACTCGCCACCCGAAGGAATCAGTTTGAAAGCAAAACCGCCAGAGCTGCCACTTAGCCCGCCGTTACAGCCAGCGCCGTAGAGAGTACCCGACTGGTCGAAGATCAGGGGAGAATAGACAAGATCTCCGCTGCCGGAAGGAAAGGTGTACAAAATATTCTCAGTCCACCCTGATCCTGACGGCGTCAACTGATAGACCGTTGTGAAGCCATAAATGCCCTGGTAGCAGAAATCCCCGGAGCCGTCCTGGCCTCCTCCCGACGTAGTGCCGTAGAGGTTTCCAGCTTTGTCGAAGATCACGCCGGCAACGGGCATTACTCCGTCGCCGTTTTGGCCGAAGTTCCAGATCACGCTTTGGTTCCAGCCGCCGCCGGAGTGCGTCAGCTTGTACACCGTACCGCATTGTTGGCCATAAAGGCAGTTGCCCTCGGAACCGCCGATCCATGTGGTGCCGTAGATGTTGCCCGCTTGATCAAAAGTGAGGTCAGCAAAGTAGGGGCTAGCTCCGTCTCTGCTTCCGGTGAAGTGATAGAGCACAGTCTCGTTCCACGGGCCGAGTGCTGTCGGTCCAGGTTTCAGGCTGAAAACGGTGCCGCAGCCGGGGATGTATAGACTTAAGAGGCAATTGGTGCCGCCTCCCCCAAGCTCGGTGGTACCGTAAAGGCTGCCGTCTGGCCCGAAGACTACTCTGCTGGCGGGAGTAGCTCCATCATTACCACCAGCAAAGTCGTAAAGCGGGACTAGAACCCAGCCGAAAGAAGCTTTTTGTAACCTGAAGACTGAACCGCAACAGGTGCTATGGTCACTGGAGGCCGTTCCGTAGAGGTTACCTCCTTTATCCATCGTCAAACCGGCACCCGGGTTTGCCCCGTCTCTTCCGCCGGTGAAGTTGTAAATCACTTTGTAGGTCTGCGCCTGCGCCGGCTGCGCCGTGAGAGTTATGAACAAGAACAGAAACATGAGGAACAGAAGCAGGAGCATGATCGCAACCACCGCATTCTCGGGTCGCAGGCTCGCACCGAACATCGCATTTGGAAATCGTCCCTTGTTATGCATTGGCTTACCTCCTTGCCATGTAGCGCAGAAGAAAACGGACCAAGAGAAGGGCGCACGCGGATGCCTTGGGAGAAGAAAGGTTGGAGGTCGATTTCTCACCGCGCAGGCACGGTGGCTGCAGGCGGGAAGAAGACCGGAAAATCTTCCCTAGGGGCACCCACTAGAATTTCACACCTGCGGCGAGCGTTTGTCAGTGATCGTTGAATCCGTAGCAAGTGACAACTGCCTCGTGCTCGTCATGGCTGTAAAGGAGCTTTCTCGCGCTATTCCACTGCGTGGACCATTCTGCTGAGGGCCGAGGAACTGAACATACTTGGCAAGCGCCAAAAGTACAGCCCGTGGAGGCACGGGCTGACTCGTCAGGAGATCGGTCTTTGGATGCGGGAGAAGATTCCGGTTCCTGACTGGTTGTCAGTAAGTACGGTACGGGCTCGCGACAATCGCCGTCAGTGAGCGTCATCACTACAGAATGTTCAAGATATGAAGAAGCCCGCAGCGTTGCTCAGAGTTCTGGCCGGATGTGCTTGCATCCCTCTGGCAGTCCACTGCGGGCTAACCTAACCACAGGAAACACCAATGCTCGCCTAGTATCACTCATCAGCAGGTCGCCGTCGGTGACCGTGATCACGGCGGAAGGTGCTGTTTTAGGCCTTAGCCTATATCGAGCGGTTTTGCCATCGAATCCCGCGTCTTCCGCGCTGGCGTTGTCGGCAAGTGTGTTTTCCGAAGCTCGGAGTCTGCCCGTTGCGTGATCGCCGCAACGGGCTTGCTGGTCACTGCCAGCTCCGGCCAAGAGCTTGTGTACCGCATAGTGGGACAGTCTCCACAGGTACGGCACAAGCACACAATCCAGAGGCTAAGGATGTTCGGGCCGCCTGCATCACCCGTCCAAGTGTTCACCGTCACTGGCGGAGCGTGAAACACAAGATACGATGGCTCAGCGCCCCCGGGCTCTTCAACATGAAAGGAGCTCCCCATGCGCCGCCTCAGCATCGCCCTTGCTTTCTCCACCTTGTTTCTAGTTTCCATCTGTTCAGCCCAACAAGTCTCTCCCACAGCGATTCCCAATCTCATCCGCTATGGCGGAACCATAAAGAACGCGCAAGGTGCGGCGGTTTCCTCCGCGACCACGGGTGTGACCTTTGCTATCTACAAGCAGCAGGACGGTGGTGCGCCCGTCTGGATGGAAACGAATAATGTCACTACCGACGCTGAAGGCAACTACAGCGTGCTGCTCGGGAGCACCACAGCCACGGGATTGCCAAGCGACCTGTTCTCGCAAGAAGAGCAACGCTGGCTGGGAGTGCAAGTACAGGGTCAAGCGGAACAGCCACGCGTGCTGCTGGTAAGTGTGCCCTATGCCTTCAAGGCACATGAAGCCGAGACGCTGGGTGGCAGGAGCGTCTCCGACTTTGTCCTTTCCAATAATGCGAGTTCCTCTGCCAATGCTGGCAATTCCACTCCGGCGGTGACTTCCACAGCCAGCAACTCTTCCTCGACGACCTCCGGAATCAAGATCGCAGCCGCCAATCAGGGGCCGACAAACTTTAGCGGCTCGACCACCAACCAGATCGTGAAGGTTACGCAGAGTGGCACCGGAGCAGGCATTACGGCCTCGGCTACCACCAACGCCATTTATGGATTGGCCAACGGAAGCAGCGGGAACGTTTACGGCGTTCAAGGCGTGGCGACGGGCACAGGAGGCGTCGCTCTCTTCGGCAATGCCAACTCGCCGACCGGTGGAACCTACGGCATCAAGGGAAGCTCTTCCAGCACTTCCGGAACCGGGATGCGCGGTCTTGCTAGCGCCGCGTCGGGCAATACCATCGGTGTCAGCTCGCAGGTCAACAGTCCCAACGGTCTCGCCGCGGTATTTAACAATGCCGGCGGTGGCAAGATCATCAGCGGACAGAACAACGGAGTAGAAAAGTTCTCCGTGGATGGCAGCGGCAACATCAACTCAGCCTCAGGAACCTACGAGATCGGCGGAAGCAACGTCGTGAATATTGGCAGGTCCGCTGACTACGACTTATTTCTCGGCGTGGGAGCAGGCGTGAGCAATATTGCGGGGTCGGGCACCGGCAATACCTTCTCCGGTTATAAGGCTGGCTACAACAACACCACCGGCAACGTCAACACCTTCTCCGGCGCTGAGGCTGGACTAAGCAACACCACCGGCTACCACAACACCTTCTCCGGTGCCCTTGCTGGCTACTTCAACACGACCGGGGCATACAACACCTTCTCTGGCGCTGAGGCTGGCTACTACAACACCACCGGGGCATACAACACCTTCTCCGGCTGGGGCGCTGGCTACTACAACACCACCGGGACAGCGAACACCTTCTCCGGCTACGAGGCTGGCGCTTACAACACCACCGCCTTGTATAACACCTTCTCCGGCGCCTATGCTGGCTACTACAACACCACCGGTCAACAGAACACCTTCTCCGGCTTTGAAGCTGGCTACAGGAACACCAGCGGGACAGCGAACACCTTTTCCGGCCTCGAGGCTGGCGCTTACAACACTACAGGCCAAGCCAACACCTTCTCCGGCGCTGGGGCTGGCTTCAGCAACACCATGGGCGGAAACAACACCTTTTCCGGTACCGGAGCAGGCGGGAGCAATACTACCGGTTCGTCCAACACCTTCTTCGGCAGCGGTGCCGGCACCAACAACACGACCGGCAGCGATGACGTATACATTGCAAATCTCGGCCCAGTATCGGGCAACGAATCCAACACGATCCGGATCGGCGATCCCCAGTTCCATCCTTTCACTTACATCGCGGGTATCTACGGCTCGACCTCGGCGGCAGGCGTTCCGGTTTATATCAATTCCGATGGATTGCTCGGAACGCAAACCTCCTCGCTTCGCTTCAAGGAGCAGGTGCGCGACATGGGCGACAGCACCAGCGCCCTGATGAAACTGCGCCCGGTGACGTTCCTTTACAAATCTGAATACGCCAATGGACAACGCACACTTCAATACGGCCTGATAGCGGAAGAAGTCGCCAAGGTCTATCCTGAACTTGTCGCCTACGACAATGACGGGCAGCCGTACACCGTCCGCTATCAGTACATCGCCACCATGCTGCTCAACGAAGTGCAGAAGCAGTATCGCCGCGCAGAAACACAAGCCGAGGTCATCAAGGCTCAAGAGCAGAAGATCGCAGACTTAGAAGAGCGCCTGTCGCGACTGGAGAAGGTAGTCAGCACTCAGGTGCAGACGGTTGCGCAGAAATAGGCGGTGGAGACAATAGCTCCAAGTGACTGGGATTGACAGCCAACAATCCGGAGATATAATCGGCTGTACTTTCTGGCCATGACTTTAGGCAGCTCCCGCTGCCGAGTTTCAAGAGCTACCCTAAGCAAGACTCGAAAGCCCGGCCCCTAGTATCGTCCGTTGGACTGCATCCTTCCTCGCGCCCAAGGTCCAATGTGACTCGTTCATGACAGCGAAAAGTAGCAGGGAGGTGTCTATGCCCAGGCAGCATCTATCCGTCATCGCAATTTTCGTTGTCGTTGTCGCAGTGGGCGTCGCTTGGGGATCGAACATTGAGTCAAGCCCACGACGCTTCGCCTCCTTCAGCAATCAATATGTTCTGCCTGCGGCGGTTGATTTCAGCGCCCCGCTCAACTTTCCCTCATCTCCGGACAACTGGCTGGGAGGCACGGGCAACTGGAGCAATGGTGCGGATTGGAGTGCGGGGCTGCCGGGCTCCGACAATGATGTGTTCATCAATACCGGCAGCGACAACGTGACCCTAGATACTAGTTTCAGCATCAACTCGCTGACTCTGGGCGGTTCCTCCGGCAGCTCGCAGTTGACGGGGGTTGGCAATGCTCACACTCTCACCATCGCCGGAGCGCTGACCGTCAATCAGTCGGGTAATCTGTACTTGTCGAATGACAGCATGACGGCGGGAGCAAGCTCTACAAACTTTGGAACGCTCGCAATAGAGTACGGATCAGCCGTTCAGGTGAACGGCGATTTCACGAACGTGACTACTCTTAACATGGGTCAGGCGAACGACTCTGGGAACAACACTCTCGCCATCTCCGGAACCCTGAACAACGCCGGAACAATGAATGTCGGATATCAAGTGGTCGGGGCAGGTGGAGAAGGAACGATAGTCGCCGCGTCATTGAACAATACTGGAACAATAACCCTTGCTCGGGGATTAGGGTCCACTAGTCTTCAAGTCACTGGCAATGGAACAAACACCGGCACAATATCCGTGACCTCAGCAGCCGCGTTTAGCCTCGCCGGCAGCCTAACTAATTCAGGAACATTACAGACAGAACCGGGAGGCTTCGGCTGTTGCGAGACGATTACGCTCGGGACATTAACGAATACAAGTACGGGGACCTTGTCCCTCGCTCCAGACGACAGCGTGGCTACAATCGGCACGTTACAAAACCAAGGACAAATAAATCTGGATGGCTACCAAGGCGAGGGTGGATCGACCCTTCACGTCACAGCAGATGCTAACAATACCGGGACAATCATACTGGAATCCATAGTGACTATGTCAGTGGCAGGAACCCTGACGAATGGCGCTGCGGCAGAAATTAACCTGAGAGACGATGGCGATAGTCTTTCCGCCGCCAACCTATCGAATTCAGGAACAATCAATCTGGGGGGCTGGGCGGATAGCCTACAAGTAAGTGGCGCGCTTCAAAATAGTGGGACGATTTCAACCGTCGGCGGAAACCCAATTCGAGCGGCAAGTCTCACGAATAGCGGGTCATTTCAGTTGGCAGGTTCCACGCTTCAAGTTGGGGGCGACGTAAGCAACTCCGGCACGATTTACACCGGTTCAGGCGGAGGGGTGAGCAGCACCATAAATATCGCCGGGAGGCTCACCAACAGTGCTGCGGGCGAGTTTAGCTTAGGCGGCAATGGCGACGTGGCCAACATCAGTTTCATCAGCAACGCAGGCTCAGTTTATCTTGCCAGCGGCACCAGCCTGACGGTCACCGGAGGCGCTCGCTCCTCAGCGAACACCTTGCCGGGATTTCTGAACACTGGAATCGTCGACATCTCATCCGGCGCAACGATCAGCAGCCCGCTCAGCTTTACCCAGACCAGCGGCCAGACGACTGTCGATGGCACTCTGCGAATTTCATCCAGAGGGCTGATTGATTTTTCCGGGGGTTCGGTTTACGGCAACCAGGGAACGCTACAGGGCACCGTCCTATCCAATGCTGCAATCAACATCGGGGATGCGCCTATGCTGGTCGGCCAAATGGCTATCATGGGCAACTACACCCAACTGGCCAACGGCAGCCTGACCTTCGACATTGCCGGCCCCACATCCGGTCAATACGACCAGCTCAACGTCAGCGGCCACGCCCAACTCAATGGCCTGATGACGGTGGACCTGCTGCACGGCTACGTGCCGCAAATCGGCAATACGTTCGACATAATGAATTTCACCAGCACGTCGGGAACGTTTTCGAGCGTCGTAGGTCTGCCCATCAACGGCTCAGAACATTTTGTGCTGGAGTATAACCCATCTAATCTGACGTTGGATGTAGAGTCCGGCCAAATCCTCGGACCGACGGTCACCGGCCACGGCGCGTTTTCGACGAACGATCCGTTCATTCCCAGCGGCGAGCAAACGGGCAATGACTACTCTCTAGCCGCGTCGAACAATAACGGCCCAGCCGGGTCAACCCCGGAACCCAGCAGCGTCGTGCTGTTTGCTTCAGGCATGATTGCCTTGGCGGGCGTGCTGCGGAGCAGGGGGCGGTCATAGTGGTGCCTCAAGAGGCTACGGGCAGCCTTCCGAGATTCTAGATGGCGACCGTAAGGTAAATTCTCTGACTGGGCTGCAAGCATCAACCTGTGCGCTGTGTCCCGGTTGGCACTCCGTACGACGCTACACTTCCAAGAGAGAAGCCGGCAAAGATCGGTAAATTGACGTGAGATAATCTGGTTACGTCGCACTGGCCCTGTAGCTCAGATGGATAGAGCAGCGGTTTCCTAAACAATCTCGTTTCCGTTCTGCTGTTTGGATTCAGTAAGTTAAGTTCGGCTCTCGCGCTGGTATTCGGAGAACTGAGCGCAATTCGGGCACGTCTGTGCACCCTCCGTGCACCGCACAAACTCGTTCAACAACAAGTTCCCCATCATGGTGTGCCTACAATTTTGGCAGCGTAGTCCAACCCCTCTCCGGCGGTTTCCGAAATTCGGAATATAGGAATGGCAAATGCAGCGCGGGGCGAGTCAGCGGTGCTGGTCTCAGCCAAGATTGCCAACTAGGTATGGACACGCTGGCGACGCACCGAACCCAGTTATCGCTTCTCTTAACGTCTCCCATGATGTTGGTCAATTTCTATAACTGCGGTGACGATTCTGGAATACACAGTCCTTGTTACGGAGTCATCATCGCGGGCGTGGGGCCTTGGCCAAGGCTTTCCCAACCAGAACGGCGGCACTTGGCCCAGTCGCCGAGGAGAGCCGGAGGGGCTGATTTCGGACGGCCCCTATTTTCTTCACATCTCCAACTCATCTCCACACTATGACCGCTGCCCCCGTGACCGTCGTCACAGACAGCGATCCCCAATCTATGAATACTGGCGCAAGATGAATACGTGGAAGGCCCGCAGTGGAGCGTCAGAGGTGATGGGGTATTAGCCCCCATGAGAGACCGATTATCCTGGCAACCGCTGCGGGCTTGTCGCAACCTCCCCGCCAATTTCGCCGCTTATTTTCTGGTATATCCACGCTATGACAGCACTACCTGGAATTCCGCTCGCTCGCCTCTGCTGAGCCGTCGGTGTAGAATTTCCTCTGAATATCACGAGCAAGCGCGAGGGACTGGCCCGCTGACCGCTTCGGCAACCTGCTTTCGCTGGCAAAGGTGCCAACACCAGCCCGATAGGGGATGATATGGCTCTGGAGGAGCAAACAACAGCGCCCCGTCTTGTCATTCTCTTTCCGGCTCCTTCGTCACGGCCAGTTTCCCTCTCTCGTTGTGGAGGAAAACCGTGAACTGGTTCGGAAGCGAGCAGGTTGCAGATCGCATTGCAGCCCTCAGCCATGATGAAGCCCACACGCTGGTCTACGGCATGATTCCCTCTGCTGGTGATCCGAACCTGGTGGTGATCCCGGAGTTGATCGCCATCGACTTGGCGATGATGTGGCGAGCATTGGAGGCCAGAACTTGGGGCCAGTTTGAAGCAATAATGCCCCCTCCTGAATTTGCCCAGATACTCGCGGAAGCCGCTCCCAAAACGGAATACAGCAGCTTTGATGACTACTATAGGCGAAAAGCAGAACTTGTTGACCCGGAGAATCTCCCGGCTGGAGTGCACGTAAAGACTAAACGCGAGTTCCAGCGGTTACAGAGTCGAGAGAAGCGGCGTCTCAAGGAAGAATACGAGCGGCTACCGATTGGAGAACGTCTTCCGCTACCTTCTGACTCGTTCGAGCATCGCTTGCCAGTAGACGATGGCGACTGGCCACCTATCTGGCCGGAGCGCGAGATGCTGCTATGGCTGCCGGAAGAGATTGTCAGTGAGTACGGAAAGTCGGAGTCCTCGGTGCACAACGGGGACTACTTCGTGGCAGACCCAAAGCGGGTTCCCCAAATGCTGGAGGAGCTTACCAAACTTGGATACTGCTGCCACTACAATCAGCGTCTGGTTTCCAAGGCTTGCGGTAGCGAGTGCGACATCGAGGCGTGACGGCCCGGGCTAACGTAACCGCGAGCGCTATAGGCCACTCAGCAATCGCGAGATTGTCGCTTCGAGTCCTGAGCTAGCATTTCAAGCGTCGGAAGGCAGACGTACTTCTTGCCCGGCTCCATGCCCCGAGGTATAACTACGCAGTCGGGGCTCAGCCATCCACCGGGCCGGTTTTCCTGTCAACTCGGTAGCTCTTCTCGGCCTATGAAGAAAGGCAACCTAGAAACATTTATCGTTAGCTTCATCGTAAGTGTCTGGGCAACACACCTAGTCGCGGAGTCGCGTCTGTGTTGAAGTGGCTCGATGAACGAAAAACAGAGAGTGTCGACGGGCCGCCGACGCACCCGCGCGGAAGTTCAGCAGTTAGTGGCGGAGTTTGTGAGCAGCGGCATGCGGCGCAGCGAGTTTTGCCGGAGTCGGGGTTTGAGCTTCGGCACGCTTGATCGTCACCTGAAGAAGCAACGCTGGAAGAGAAAGACTAGAAGAGCTTCTTCGTCCCGCCGGTTGGTGCCGGTGGAGTTGGCTGCCAGGAAATCGCCGACGCAGCACGAACCAAGTTGTGGGCTGTCCGTAGTGCTGTCGGGCGGGCGCCGAATCGAAGTGCAGCACGATTTTGATGTGCACACCTTCGAGCGCCTTGTGAGTGCGCTGGAGCGGGCGTAAACCGTGTTTGGATTAGGTCCAGCTACACGGATCTATCTGGCCGCCGGAGTCACCGACATGCGCAAGGGGTTCGAGGGGCTGTACGGTCTGGTCCGGGATCGATTGGCGTGTGAGCCTCTTAGCGGGCACCTGTTCTTGTTCTGCAACGCCCAGCGCAATCGGTTGAAGGTCCTGGTCTGGGACGGGACCGGGCTCTGGGTCTGTGCCAAGCGGTTAGAGAAAGGGCGTTTCACCTGGCCGCAATCGGCCGATGCGCAGGGCAAGGTCGTCCTGAGTCACGAAGAACTCTTCTTATTATTGGGTGGGATCGATTTGGCCAAAACCAAGCACAAGCGGTGGTACCGAAAGGCTCCGCCAGAAGGACAGACGGCCGCATAAACTTGCGCGTCGCGGTCGACTCTGTTAAATCAGTAGCCCATTGTGAGTGAAGTTCCTCTCATTCCTTCAGCGCCAGCCGATCTGGAACTCATCGCACAACTGAGGAGCCGGCTGCAGTACGCGGAGCTGAGAATTCGTGTGCTGGAAGAGCAGCTGCGGCTGATGCGGATCGAGAAGTATGGAGCGGTCGGTGAAAAACTTTCCCACGCGCAAATGGAATTGTTCGAGCTTGAGCCTGTCGTCAGTCAAGTGATACTGCTGGCGGAGAGCGAGTGTGCGCCGGTACGGCACTCGATGCACAGATCCTGCAAGCATCCGGGCCGTCAGGAATTGCCTGCGAATCTTCCTCGCGTCGAGCGGGTTCTGCCTTGCACAGCGGATCAGCGCGTGTGCAAACGCTGCCGCAAAGAAACGGTGGTGATCGGCTACGAGGAGAGTTGCCAACTGGATGTCGAGCCGGCAAAGTACTTCGTGCTGGTCACGAAACGAGAGAAACGGGCTTGCCGGTCGTGTGAGGAACTTGGAGTGGTCGCAGCCCCACTGCCACCGCGGATCATCGAGAAATGCTTGGCGAGTGACCGCATTGTCATCGAAACGGTCGTCAGCAAGTATTGCAATCACACGCCCCTGCATCGGCAGAGCATGATTCTGGAAAGAGACCTCGGTTTGGCAATCAGCCGAGCGACGCTGGACGGCTGGGTCCTGAAAGTCGGCGAGTTGCTGATCCCTATGGTCGCCGCGATGAGGCGAGAATTGATTAGCGGGAGTTACATTCAGGCGGATGAGACCCCGGTCGATGTGCAGATGCACGAGGGCCGGGGGAAGAACCACCAAGCGTATTTATGGCAGTACGGCCGACCCGGCGGAAGCGTGGTGTTCGACTTCCGTCTAGGCCGTGGGCGCGACGGACCGAAGCGGTTCCTGGGACAGTTCGAAGGCGTTCTCCAAACGGACGGCTATACGGCCTACGATCAGATCGGTGGGACGAGAATGGTACACGCCGCTTGTTGGGCTCATGCTCGAAGGCAGTTTTTCGAGGCGGTGCAGCTAAATCCACGAGACCCGGTCGCGACTCCGATCGTAGCCAGAATGGACGAACTGTTTGCCGTCGACGCGGAAGCTCGCCGCAGAGTAATTGGCCTTGCTGGGCGACATGCGCTGCGTCAGGCAAGAGCCAGACCTCTCCTGGAGGATATTCGCAGCAAGATCGAGGCAGCACAGTCGGTGGCATTGCCCGCCAGTGCACTCAGCAAAGCCTGCCAATACGCGCTCGCACTGTGGAGGAAACTGACACGATTCCTGGAATATCCAGAACTTGAGCTGAGCAATAACCTTGCGGAAAACTCAATGCGTCCCGTGGCTCTGGGCCGGAAGAACTGGATACACATCGGCAGTCCACAGGCGGGACCCAAGGTTGCGGCAATTCTGTCGGTCGTGGAAAGCTGCCGCCGGTTGAAACTCCCAGTGCGCGACTATTTGGCCGCGGTTCTCCCTGGGTTTGCCGATCTTCCGATCCAGCGCCTCCCAGACCTTACTCCCGCTGCATGGGTCGCCCAGCATTCATAGACTCAAGCGACCGGCATTGGTGCCCGATTGCGAGAGTTGATCGAGCATGCCGAACAGGAAAGCGGTGCTCAGCCCGAATAGTAGCCATCCGTTCATTCGTTCATCGTGGACTACGCAGGAAGATGTTTAGTATCAAACCCAGCGCGTTAATTTGCTGATTGGGACTAACGCCAGTGCTGTTCTGGTGTTCATAGTAAGGATTGAGTTCGAGCTTCTTGCCGATCGGGAAAATTAATCCCGCGTACAGGGCCGTCGTGCTCCACTTTTCGTAGCGGCTCTTGTAGTAACACTCGACGCCCGCATTCAGTGAAGGATGATAAGAAGTGATGCGGATCGTATGCTCCAACATGAGCTTGTTGCGATATCGCCAGTAAGTATTGCCGCTCGTAAAGTTGATTTCCAAGCGGTTCCGGTCGGTGATTAGGAACCTTTTGAGTGGAATGTTGGAAGTGGCCATCAGCAGAATACGGTTCGTGCTGGGATTGCCAGGCGACGGCAAATAGCGATAGCCGGCTGAGAAGACCAGTAATCTTCGCTTTGTCTTATCCAGGTCAAATAAAGTAGCGTTGTTAAGCTTCAACAAAGGCTTGAAAAAAAAGTTGATGCTCGGCCCGACCTCTGCTTGTGTCGGCTCCTGATCTTCACGCGTCTGTTTCGCCTGAAACCACACTTGGGAATGGCCTCCCATTCCGATATAGGTATCGATCTCAGGAAAGAATTCCGTCACCTGCGCTGGGACAAATGTGGGCGTCAGCACGCAAGCAAAGATCACAATTGTCAGCCACAACGTCGGCCTAGAAGACATGTTGCAATTGTCCTGTGACAGTCGGGCACCCACGGCCGTCTCCTGCTGCGTGTGTGCGCAGGCCTATTCCACCCTGTAACCAAAACTAATTCGGCGGTCGCGCACGGGACACTATCAACTTTGTCAGGCCCCTTCGTCAAAAGTTGGCAGGTTGACTCGCCGTTTATTGGGGAAACCCTGGGAAAGAAGAGTCCCTCAGACAGGGCTCCGTTGGTAACGGAAAGGAACCCGAGGATTGCGGTGATTCGGACAATTCGCGGTTTCAGAGGCGCTCCGTGAGGTCTTGGTTGCGATTGGAATCTCATTGGAATCAGTGCTCTTCCCCTTCCGCCCACTCGCCCACTACAATTAGGTCACTTACCCAGGGATTTCAGCCATTGCATCAGACCACACCAAACCGTCTGAGGAGAGTTCCATGGAAAAGTGTTGCCGAAGGTGCGCATGAAGTCAGCCTGGAGCTGGATGAGCGCCTCCGCTTCGAGACGCTAATCGCGGACCTTTCGCTGCGTTTCGTGAGTGTTGCCGCGGATCGTGTAGACCGGGAAATCAAAGATGCACAGCGCGCGATTTGCGAGTGTTTGGGACTGGAGCACTCCTCGCTCTGGCAGGCCTCGATACATAATCCCGACGAATTGGTCCTGACCCATCTCTACCGAGATCCGGAGTTACCGAAGCCGCCTGAGCGTATGAGAGCCACAGAATTCTTCCCATGGACTCAGGCGAAGCTCATGGCCGGTGAGATCGTTTCCGTCCCCAACACGGCCGAAGCTCCTCCTGAGGCAAGCACCGAGACCGGGAAACATGGGAGCGCTTTGGCATGAAGTCAACTCTGGTGTTCCCGCTTTCGGTGGGGGGCGGTGCCAGTATTCGGCGTCGTAAGCTTCGACGCTGCCAGGGAGGTACGAGCGTATCCCGAACCGCTGCTGAAACGGCTTGAACTGATCGCACAGGTATTTGCGAACGCCCTCGAACGAAAACGCGCCGAGCAAAAGCTGCGGGACAGTGAGGCACGGCTGAGCCTGGCAGCCGCATCAGCTAACGCCGGATTGTGGACCTTGGAAGCAGAAACCGGTCGCGTATGGGCAACGGAGAAGACGAACGAGCTATTCGGTTTGTCTCCTCGGGAGGAGATGACCCTCGATAGATTTGTTGCACTGGTGCATCCCGAAGACAGGGAAACGGTGCAACAGACCATCCAGGAGGCGATGCGGTCAGGACTTGATTCCGCTGTTCAATACCGCATCCAGCGCCCCGACGGAAGCGCCCGCTGGATCGCGTCTCGTGGCAGGAAACAAGCAGGAAGTGATGGCGAGCCAGACCGATTGATGGGGGTCAGTATCGATATCACTGAGTCGAAACATGTCGAGCTTCGACTGCTGGCGGAGAGCGAGTACCTAAAGGACGAGATCGAAATCGACGGTCGTTTCACCGACATCGTGGGCCAGAGCATTAGGCTCAAGAAGGTGTTTGAGCAAATCGAGCAGGTCTCGCCGACCGATTCGATCGTACTCATTATGGGGGAGACTGGTACTGGCAAGGAACTGGTGGCCAGGGCCATCCATAATCTAGGCCGCCGCAAAGACCGTGTCATGGTGAAAGTTGACTGCTCGTCACTGCCCTCCAGCCTGATCGAGAGCGAATTGTTTGGCCGCGAAAAGGGGGCGTACACTGGGGCGCTTACCAAGCAGTTGGGCCGATTCGAAGTGGCGAACGGGTCCACGCTGTTTCTCGACGAAATCGGTGAACTCCCGTTGGAACTGCAGGCCAAACTGCTACGGGTTGTGCAGGAAGGTCAATTTGAACACTTGGGGAGCCCAAGAACGGTCAGCGTAGATATCCGAATCATTGCGGCCACCAACCGCAACTTAGCCGAAAGGGTGAAGGAGGGATTGTTTCGGCAGGATTTGTATTTTCGGCTGAATGTATTTCCCATTCACGTCCCGCCGCTGCGAGAACGCCAGGAAGATATCCCACTGCTAACATGGCGATTTGTTCGAGAGTTGGAGAGAAAGATGGGCAAGAAGATCGAGTCCATCCCAAGAAAGACCATGGAAATGCTGCGGCGCTACCCTTGGCCGGGGAATGTGCGCGAATTAAGGAATGCGATCGAACAAGCGCTCATCGTCACAACTGGAAACGAGCTCAACGTGCAGCTGCCTGATCCTCGGGAAGCGACTCTTCTTCCGACATTGAAAGGAGTGGAACGCCGGCACATTCTGGCCGTACTAGAAGAAACAGGTTGGCGCATCAAAGGAACGAGCGGAGCTGCGGAATTGTTAGGCGTGAAGCCTTCCACCTTGTACACCACGATGCGGCGACTGGCCATTCCTACCAGGCACGAGAAGGACGGCGGTATTCCGCCCTAAAGATGGCGATCCGAATCGGCCCGCGCCACCTCCACGGCCATGGTAGGAATTTAGACCCCTCGTCACTGTAGCGACTGCGTTCAACTAAACGCTATGCGCACCATGGGGACAACCAGCTTGGGCTGTCCCGGGGCTCAGCTCCTGAGGCTGGTTTGATGAGACCTCCCGGACTCCCGAACTACTTGGACGAAATCACATCGGAGAGTTCACGCGTGTCGGTTAGGGGCTCTCTCCCAGCCGGGTAACCGTTCTTTTGCAGCAGGAAAGCGAGTATGTCGAGCGACTGCTGCGTGGTGATCGTGACGCCTGCATATTCCGCCATCGGACCTTTGATTTCGCCCCACGGGGTAAGCAGCTTTGCACCGCCGAACGACTGCCGCCACGACGATCCGGTCAGCGCCGGCCCGGCTCCTCCTTCCAGGTTTGAGCCGTGGCATGAGGAACAAGAGTGCTGATAAAGTCCAGCCCCGGACGCCGCCTGTTCGACGGTGTACCACGCGCCTTCTTTCGAGGCCGATTCGTACACGTGGCCAATGTCCCGATGGCACCTTAGGCAGTCAACATGGCCGGCCTTGATCACTTCATCGTGAATCATCTGCTTCATGTGATTGCGCGGACCAGCAAAGGAATCGAGGCGATGGCACCCTAGACAGGTAACGTAATTGTGCGCCGTCAGATAGCTTTCAAACTCAGATCTGAGTGCCGGCCTGCGTTTCTCCCACTCCTCCTTGGTTGCAATCGTTTTTCGCGCTTCGTTGTAGAAATCCTTAGCGCCGCGTTGTGCTTTGAAGCCCAAAAGCTGGACATATTCGGCGGGTGTGGCATGCTGCGAGTCGTAGGGTATGTGACAGTCGCCACAACTGGCGCTCACTCCCACTTGGTCAATGTAATGCGGGCCTCGCTTGTACCCCGCAGAAGCCCAAGTCATGGAATGGCAGAACTGCCCACAGAATTGGTCGGAGCTCGACCAGACGACAACGGAGTTGGTTAGAGCGACGAGCAGGATGCCAAAACACACGCAGGCTCCGCTCCACAGAGAGTATTTGAGCCAGCGATTACTCCTGTCTGGCCCGGTATTCGCAGATGTGTTCTGAATTGGGACTGTGTCGTTCGGCACAAGATTGCCCTTGCCGACTCCCGTCCGCCGACGAGTTCACCCGGCGCCAACTCTGCACAACACTTCAATCCGGAGGTGCGGGCGCTACTTCGCAGCGGGATTCCTATATTAGCTCCCAACAGCCCCGCGCGGTATACGCTTCGAGAGATTGCGGCGCATGTTTTTTGTCCTGGCTGGGACCCAATCACGAGAAGGACGGTATCCCGTCCTAAGGATGGCATGCCGTCTCTGCCGTTTACCTTCTAGCCATCAGCAGCATATCTTCTCCAATAGTTAAGCTCCAATTAGTCAATCACTTGCAGTGTATCCTCTGCCCGCGCGCAAACTGGCACGCGGCTTGCTATTTGTTATAGCGGTTTCCAATACAACACAGTCAAGGAAATTCCATGCTCTCGCCCGGCCGCAGAGCATGGCACAAGCGGAGAAGCGAATCCGATGGACAACGCCCAGTTTCACTCGCCTTCTAATCCTAACAACTCTCTTACTCGCACTGCTGCTGTTGTTGGCTACGGCGGTTGCCGCTCAGAACGCACCGCAATCAACCGGGCAACCGCCGATGAAGATCTGCAAGCACGAGACCTACGCGCGGTGCGACGCAGCTAGCTGCAACCTATTCGACATGGAAAGGAACAGCGAATGAAAAAGACAACGTCGGACGGTTTGAAGAGGGCTGCAAAGGCGCGGTTGATCGGAGCAGGTTTGTCCGTTGCGCTAATGTTGATGACTGGCCTGGTTGCGCCCTCGATGGCCCAAGAGAGTTTGGACCAGGATTTTGGGATGATCCGAGCGTGCGGCAGCGATGTGTGGGACCTCTGCTCGGGCGTGCTGCCGGACGTCGAAAAAGTCAAAACCTGTGTTGAGAATAAGATGGGCCAGCTTTCGAAAGGTTGCGTCGAGAAGCTCCTCGACGCGATGTCCGGCAAGTCATTCAAGATTTGCAAGAATCAGACTTATGCGCTTTGCGCTGCGGCGCGCTGCAATGTTTACGACGGCGTTGCCTACTGTCAATGCGACGTGAAGCACGGCGACAGCATCAGCCTGCCGTTTCCGATGGGCAAGAACCAGGACGTCTGCTCGGTCAACGCCGCAGGTGCCGACAACAAATACATGATCAGCACCTATAGTCTGCCCGAGTCGATCGCTTCGCCGCAGGGAGGCGGCGCGGTCTACACCTGCTCGGGCGATGGCTCCGGCGCCTACGCTCAGTGCGACGGTGGGATCTGCTTCCAAAGCACCGAGGATACGACGTTCCCGGGCTTCGACAAGCCCGTGCGGAAGGGGCAAATCGTTTGTTCCTGCCCGATCACTCAGGCCAAATCCGGCGGGGACGCGCAAGGCTATCAAATCCTCGGGCCCTATCCTTGCGACAAGTCTTTCTTCCAGTATTGCAAAGCCGAAACGGCCACCGGCAAGACAGGTTCGACGATCTATGTCGGTGCTCCGATTGGCACGGCCCAAGGTCTGGCGGTCCTGCTCAACGGCAAGGTCCCGCCCGTCAACGAGTGCCATTAGCCGGACGGAGCACCCGCCACTAGAGGCACCTGCAGAGGCGCGGACTTGTATTGCAAACAGTAGCTGAATTCCATGCTCTGGCATGGTCGCAGAGCATAGCACAAGCGGAGGAGTCCCATGAACAACGACAAATTCACTAACACTGCCCACGTAGCAAGTCTCTCAGCGATGCTGCTGTTGTTGTGCGCAACAGTTGCGGCGCAGAGCGCACAGATCAAGGGCGTGATCAATGGACGCAGCGGCGCGACCATGTCTCTACAAACAGATTCCGGGAACGTAACCGTGCTCCTCACCGACTACACCCAAGTTGAGGACGTGCAGGGTATTTTTCATGCTCGAAAGAAACAGATGGGCCTGACGGTACTGGAGCCCGGCCTTCAAGTCCAGGTGCAAGGAGGTTACAACCCTCAGAACCAGTTGGTGGCAAACACCATCAAGTTCAATGGCAAAGACCTGCAAACCGCCACCGACATTCAGGCCGGGGTAACTCCGGTCGAGCAACAGACGCAGCAACAGAAGCAGGAACTGGCCGAGCAGCAAGCCAAGCTGCAGCAGCAACAGGCGCAACTAACGGCGGAGCAAAAGCAGCAGCAGGCTGACGAGGCCAAGATCGCCGCCAACAAAGCTGCTATTGCCGCGGTCAACAAGCGCTTCGGAGAACTGGCCGACTACAACATCTGGGACGAAGTGACGGTTTACTTCGGCAACGACAAAGTCACGGTTGATCCGCAATACGACTCCAAATTGTTGGCGCTGTGCCAGAAGGCCAAGACCGTCACCGGCTATGTGATTCAAGTGAAGGGATATGCCTCAGCAGTCGGATCTGCCGCTCTGAATCAGAAACTGAGCCAGGAGCGGTCGGCCAATGTCGTGGACTTTCTGGAACAGCAAGGTGGCATTCCATTGACCAACGTGCTGGCGCCGGGCGCCATGGGCACCAGTAAACAAGTGGCCCCCGACGCTACGGCCGAAGGGCAGGCCGAAAACCGCCGTGTGGTGGTGCGAGTCCTGCAGAACAAGGGTATTGCCGGAACTTAATTTGTGGCCGTCGGGTCGATTTCCAAGCAGTCTGGTGAGTAGAACCTAACTCTTTCGCAGGTAGGTTGGACAGCTGTTGTCCGGCGGAGAGAGAGACAACTCGCAATGATCATTGCGGTGCTTGAGTTGGTACCCCAAGTACAGAAGCGGAAGGCAATGCTGGAGGTCCTCAGGTTTGTTGCACAGCGCGTACGCACCAAGCCAGAATGCCTGGATTGTGGCGTATTCGAAGAAGCAACCGACCCTCAACGAGTGGTTTATGTGGAGGAATGGCGGTCAGCCAAGGATCTGCACACTCACATTCAGTCCGGTTTGTATTCGAAAATTCTGCAGGCCATGGAACTTGCCAGCGAAGAACCCAGGATCAGCTTTTACGAAGTCGCACAGACAAAGTCCATGGAGCTGATTGAAGAATTGAGACGTTAACGGGCCTGAGACTTCGGAGGAACCTGAGAGAAGCAGTGTCAAGAGGCGCGCCCGCGCACCCCGTCCGGCGTTCGGGCGCTTGACCAAGGCTTTGTAACCGTCGCGATAAAGCAGGAAGTAAACACACATGCGATTTACACCGATCTCGATCATCCGTCGTCAGAACTGGCGACCGGGCGAAATCGCCTTAGTGCAGTAGCTGGACGCGAAGGACTTGAACTCATTGGACCAACTTTGCCGTTATCGTCTTCTCTTATTCTCTTTCTCTTGCTGGTCTCGCCGGCACTTGCGCAGGACTAATCGGCCTCTGCGGGGCAGACAAAGTCCGGGGAAAAGCCAGAGAGCACGGTCTCTGAGGAGGCGCGGGCAGAAGCCTTGCAAAAGGCAACACGGAACCCAGGATCAAGAACTACGCCAAGCCGGGCGACTCGATGACCATGACTATCAATGAGCAAACCCATTCGCCGGTGAGCGTTCAGGTGAACTCATACCTTAACGATCCCAAGGACGCCGTAACCATCAACGCACAATTTGCGCAGTTGCCGGACCGAACCAATTTCGTCGCCAGCACCCTAATCAACGGCGTCAGCAAAGAGCTCACCGCCAATGAGGTGAACTCCAACTACCAAAAGACGTAGTACGAGGACAGAACTGCGAAACAGGAACAGAGTCGTGATCTGTGGAAAAATAACGGAGATATGCCATGAAGCGTATTGGTCTATTTGCTTTTGCGGTAGCGATGCTCTATGTGAGCGTCGGCAGTGCGCAGCAATACCCGGTTATGGACATGATCGCTAATAAGGTTATCCAGAAGTATCAGAATTCCACCTGTGAACAGCTGTGGCAGCAGAAGGCCAAGAAGACACGCCTCGCAGGAAGAGCAGAACGCGATCGCGATGCTTAAGAGCGATCCTCAGATGCGCGCTGGCATTCATCGATAAGATTGCCGCTCCCATGGCTAACAAGATGTTCGATTGCGGCATGATTCCGTAATCGACAGCGGCCTGCAACCAAGGAGAACGACGATGCGATCCATGTCTTTGTCAATCGTAAGGCGCTGCTTTTGCTCGCGGTGATATCCCTGATCGCGGGCACGGGATTTGCGCAGAGTTCAGCGCCTCCGGCCGCGAAGAAACCGTCGGCAAGTAAGAAGCCGATGCCGGCCGCGCCCGCGCTGCAATTGGAACCCAAAGCGCTTGCAATCCTGAAAGCCACCAGCGACGGCTGGCCGCCGCTCATACTCTGTCAGTTTACTGCGATCGAGCTTTTCGAGAACTTGACCCGGCAGGACGTCCCGCTGGGATACACCGCGAAGTACGAGGTTACACTTCAGCGGCCTGACAAACTGCGCGTGCTCAAGCCCGCGGATGGTCCCGCTAACAGTTTTTACTACGATGGCAAATCGATGACGGGCTACGCTCCGGCTGAGAACCTGCTGGCCGTGGCCGATGCTCCTCCCACGATTGATGCAACACTGGAGAAGGCGTACAAGCTGGCAGGCATCTATCTTCCATTCGACGACCTGATCGTTGCCGAATCCGTACGGCGACCTCGCAGCCCGGACTGGGGCATGCCTATTATGTCGGCCAGTCCCACGTTGTATCAGGAACCACCACCGACATCGTGGCCTACGCCGGCGATGGCGTGTTTGTGCAGATGTGGGTTGGTGCGGATGACAAACTGCCTCGGCTGGTGCGTGCGATTTTCCTGGACGATCCTGACCACCTACGCCACGAGCTTGCATTCTCGGATTGGAAACTGGATGAATCGGTATCGGCGGATACATTTGCTCCGCCCAGCGCGGCAGCTGCGGCAAAGCGTATCCCGTTTGCCGCTGCTCACCCAGCAACTACCAGCCAAGCGCCAAACCTCCGGCCAAGGCCAAGCCCGCAAAGCGACAGCAATGAGGAGTTGGAACATGAAACACAAGATCATTGTCAGTTGCCTGAGCCTAGCGATTGCCTTGCTGCCGCTGGAGAAGCCTTGGCTTATTCGCACTCGAACCGCTACGGCGGCAGCACCTCGCATAGTTACGGGTCCACCGTCGCACAGCAGCGCCTACGGCACCAGCACTTCACACACCTACGGTGAGGGCTCGTCGCATACCAATGAGTATGGAGGCAGCACCTCGCACAACTACTACGGTGGGACGAGTCACACCAACACCTATGGTGGCACCACCTCCGGCGAAGCTGGTTACGGCGCAACTCACACGTACGACAACGGGGCGACGGCATACCATGCCCCTGACCCCTATTACGGATATCATCCGCCAACCACGGCCTACGTTTACCATCCGCCGGCACCATACTATCCCGGCTGTTATGACTGCGGTTCGACAGCGGGCGCAGCAGCTGTAGGCGCCATGGTCGGCATGGCTACCGGAGCAGCCATAGCCGCTCCTCGCAAAGCGCGGCCGCCTCGCAGAACGCCTATGCCGCGGGCTATACAACGCAGGCGCAACCACGGCTAACTCTGCCAACGCAAACACGGCTGCGGCGAACGCCAATATGGCTGCTGCCAACGCGAATGCCGCCGCTGCCAATGCCAACATGGCCGCTGCGGGTTCCACTGCCGCTGTCGTGGCCGCCGGGTCTTACTCGATAGGTCAGATCGTATCGGTACTTCCGGCAGGGTGCATCACGCCAAATGTTGGAAGCGGAACCTATTACCTGTGCGGTAATACATGGTTCAACCCGGCGTATGGCGCGAATGGCGTGTATTACAGCGTGGTCACAGCGCCTTGATCCACCGGAGAGATTCTTAGAAATACGCAGGAGATTGTAATGAATTCTTACTTCAAGACCTTAGGTATCACGGCGACAATTGCGCTCACGCTGTCCCTGTCCATGCTCGCGCATGCTCAGGGGCCGGCCGAGGTGGCTGCCACGACGCCGCCAACGACTGCGGATGCAACTCCGACAGCTCCCTTGCCGCCCAACCCGGAGCCACAGACATCGACGGCAGCGGGCGATAGCGACGGCTGGCGCGGCCAGATCGCGATTTACGGATGGTTCCCGGGAATACACGGGACCGTCGGTGTGCTGGGCCATGATGCCGGCATCCATGTCCCATTCTCCGATGTCTTTCATACCCTGAAGGGAATCATTCCGATAGCAGTCGAGCTCGATAAGCGCCGCTTGGTCATTCCGGTGGATTTCTTCTGGGTGAAATTGGGTGACGACCGAGGCATACCGTTCAATGAACTCGGTCAGACTTCGGTGAATCTCCATCTGACGGAGTCGATCTTTACCCCGAAGATCGGATACCGGCTGGTTAACGCCGAGCACTTCAAGGTCGATGCGCTCGCCGGAATTCGTTATTGGTATGTGGGCCAAAACCTGACATTGGAACCCTCCGGCGTTGGCAACTCGCGCTCGGCCAACTGGGTCGACGGTCTGGGTGGCGCCAGGTTCATAGTCCCGCTCGGCGAAAAGGCGTCCATCACGGTGTCGGGCGACGCGGGAGCGGGCGGAGCAAATCTTGATTACCAGGCCGTGGGACTGCTGAACTACAACTTCACTCCCAAGTGGGGTGCGGCGGTGGGTTGGCGCTACTTGTATGTGAACTATCGTCCGACTAATGACCTGTTCATCTTCAATACCGCTATGACTGGTCTAGTCGCGGGAGTTTCATACAGCTTCGGCGGCAAGCCGCCGGTGCCTCCGACTGCCAGCTGTTCGGTTTCGCCGACAGAAGTCTGGGCAGGCGAGCCGGTGACCGCTAACATCAGCACACAGAATTTCAACCCCAAACACACGATCACCTACAGCTGGACGAGCACTGGTGCCAAGATCTCGGGCACCAGTACGACCGGCAATGTCGATACCGCCGGCCTGGCGCCGGGAAGCTACACGCTTACCGGAACGGCGACCGATGCAAAAGAGAAGAAGAACAACGTAGCCACGTGTAACACCTTGTTTACGGTGAAGCAGCCGCATCCTCCGGTTGCCAGTTGCTCGGCCAGCCCTGATTCAGTCAAGGTCGGCGATCCGTCCACGGTATCGGTCAATGCCAGCAGTCCTGACAACTTCCCGCTGACCTACGCATGGTCTTCGACGGCGGGTCATCTCAGCGGCACGGGCGCCAGCGCGACGCTGGACACCAGCGGGGCGGCACAAGGCGGCCCGATTACGGCAACCGCAAGCGTCACCGATTCGCGTGGCTTGAGCACGACCTGCAATGCCACCGTCAACGTTCAACCTCCTCCTCCTCCGGTCGTCGTCAACGAGATCAGCGAAGTAGGAGAATGCAAGTTCATGGATCCGAAGCGGCCGTGGCGTGTCGACAATACCTGCAAGGCGGTACTGGACGACGTAGCCATGCGCATTCAGGGTGAACCGAATGGCAAATTCGTCATCGTTGGCTATACCGACGAGGAAGAGTCGATCAAGGTCACGCAGTTGGGAGCTCAGCGCGCCGTCAACATGAAGTACTACCTGGTGAATGGCGAAGGAGGCAGGCAGATCGATGCCTCCCGAGTCGAAGTACGCACCAGCGGTACCGTGAAGGAGAAAGGCGCGAAGGTCTACTTCGTACCGGCGGGCGCGGCGTTCACGGAAGAATCTACGGTAGTTGACGAAACCCAGATAAAGGGTCAGGCTCGTAACGCTCCCGCTCAAAAGAAGAAAGCGAGAAAGGCGCCTGCCGCACAGGCTCCGCCGGCTCAGTAAGCAACTACAGTACAACCCATCAAGGGCCAACGGTTCAGCAAGACGGAGGCATTCATGAAGGCAAGATTTGTGGCAGCAACGGCTTTGGCGTTAGTGCTTCTTGTTGTCGGCGCTACGGTTTCTTGCAAGAAGTCCGAAACACCACAATCGGCTGGCGAGATCAGCCAGACTTCAAATCCTGAGCAACAGCCCAAGCCAAACCCCGACCGCAACGCCTATTTCGGCGAGGAACACATCCACACCAGTTGGTCGGTGGATGCCTGGCTCATGGGCAACCGCCTCACCGGACCTGACGACGCACTCAAGTATGCGCAGGGCCAGACCATCAAGCATCCGCTCGGCTACGACATCAAGATCGACACGCCCATGGACTTCATGGGTGTGACCGACCACTCGGAATATGTGGGAGTAACGAAGGAAGCCAACACGCCGGGATCGGCCACGAGTAAGTTGCCCGCAGCACAGCCTCTTATTCTTAAGGATCCCAATAACAACGCGGACATTCAGAAGGTGTTCACCTACCTCGTGAACATGCTCAGCGGAGCTCCGGTGAAAGCGCTCATGAGCCCCGAGGTGGCCGGCTCGATCTGGAAAGAAAACGTAAAGATCGCCGACCAAAACAACCATCCCGGTAAATTCACCGCGTTCTGCTCCTACGAGTACACCTCCGCCCCTGACAACAGGAACCTGCACCGCAATATCTTCTTCCGTGATTGTGAGAAGGTGCCGGTGATGCCCTACAGCGCTCTGGACTCCTGGCACCCCGAAGACCTGTGGAAGTGGATGGACGCACAGCGGAAGGCGGGCAACGAACTGCTCGCCATCTCCCATAACGCCAACTTGAGCGACGGCTGGATGTATCCCACGGACGTCGACAGTTTCGGACGCCCGATCGATGCGGCCTGGGCTGCCGCTCGCGACCGCAACGAACGCCTGGTCGAAATCAAGCAGATCAAGGGACAGTCGGAGACCCATCCCTTGCTCTCGCCCAATGACGAGTTCGCCAACTACGAGATCTTCACCGGCCTGCTCGGTGCTCCACCCACCGTTGGCCGAATCGATCACATTCAGGGAAGCTTCGGCCGCCAGGCACTGAAAGACGGCATTACCATGCAGGACGTGCGCGGCTACAACCCATACAAATTCGGCATGGCCGGCGGCTCCGACTCGCACAACACCGGCAGCCCTTACCGCCAGGACAATTTCTACGGCGGTCACGCTCAGATCGACGGAACCGTCGACCGGCGCATGGCCGGGGTTATGGCGTTTGGCACGATTGACGTTCGCCTGGAGAATCCGGGCGGACTGACCGGAGTCTGGGCCGAGGAAAACACCCGCGCTTCCATCTGGGACGCCATGTACCGCAAGGAAACATTCGGTACCAGCGGCGTTCACATCAAAGTGCGCTTCTTCGGCGGATGGGGCTACAACAAGGACACGTCTGACGCCAAAGACTGGGTGCATCAGTCCTACGCCAACGGCGTCCCCATGGGCGCCGATCTGCCTGCAATGGCGCAGGGCGGAAAAGGCACGGCTCCAACGTTCATCGTGTGGGCGGTGAAGGACCCGAGTTCCGGCAATCTTGATCGCATCCAGATCATCAAGGGCTGGACCAAGGACGGCCAGAGCTTCGAAAAGATCTTCGACGTGGCCTGGTCCGGCGACCGCAAGCCCGATAAGTGGTCGGGCAGGGTTCCGGCGATCAAGAGCACGGTGGACATGGAGAAAGCGACCTACACCAACGACGTCGGTTCTACGGAACTCAAAACCGTCTGGACCGACCCCGAGTTTGATGCCAGCCTGCATGCGTTCTACTACGCCCGCGTGCTGGAGATCCCCACGCCGCGTTGGACTCTTATGCAGGCGGTGAAGGCCGGAGTTCCGCCGCCCGACGTGGTGCCGCTCACCGGCCAGGAGCGCGCCTGGAGTTCGCCGATCTGGTACACGCCTAGCGCCGATGCGCGCAAGAATGCGACCGCCGGCATGACGGTGACCGACCTCAAGGCCAAGGGTGCAACCCAGTTGGGCGATGCGCAACTGAAGGCGCTGATCGTGGGCAAGGCTTTCTGGGTGCGCAACAACGTGACCGGTGAGCAGTTCAGCGTCGCTTACACCGCCGAGGGTAATAGCAACGTCTGGCATATCGGCAAGTCCGCCACAATTCCCAGCTGGGTCGGCAACCCGATGCGCAATGGTTATCAAGGTGTAACCACACCCTACAAGATCGAAGGCGGGCAAGCTGGTGACGAACATCTCCCAGGATCCGTTCTCGGTGACGATCTACAAGCTGGGCGACACTTATTACGGCGCGCGCAGCAACGAGTTCGGCTACGCCAACTACGAGATCATCCCGAGCCCGCAGTTCGTCCAGAATCCACTGACGGCCATGCTCAACCAGTTCTCGATTGAGCTGGGACTGACAGAACAACAGAGGCAGCAGATTCTTCCCTTCCTGCAGGAGGAGGCAAAGCAACTAGAGGCGCTGAAGAAGAACACCTCGCTCAAGCCGGTGGAGAAGATTGGAGCAGTTGAAGAAGATCGCCGACGAAATCGATGCCAAAGTCACGCCTCTGCTGGATCAGCAGCAACAGCAGAAGTTCCAGGCCATCCGCGAGGAGCACCGGCGTGAGTTGGTAGACAAGCTGGCGAGCGCGGCAATGCAGAAAGTGGAGAGCAACATAGCACGAAGGTAGGAGCCTTAATCGAGATCAGCCGATCAGCGAGGGTGCAATGAAGAAGGTGCTTGCATTGGCGGCAGTCGCAGAAGCGGGTACGGGAGTGATTCTGCTCGTATCTCCAGCGATTCTGGTTCAGCTGCTGTTCGCCGCAGAAATCACGGGCGCTGGCGTTATCATGAGCCGCCTCGCTGGCATTGCTCTGATCGGATTGGGAGTCGCCTGCTGGCCTGGCAACTCCGCCTTCCAGCCGCTTAACGGAATGCTGGCCTACAGCACGTTGGCTATGCTGTACCTTATCGTCGTCGGCGTTCAAGGCGAAGCGGTCGGGCTGCTGTTGTGGCCGGCAGTTCTGGTCCATGCGATCCTCGTCGCACTTCTTGTCGGTGCGCGATTCAAAGGATCGAAGACATCAGCGGCATGAGTGCTGGACGGATAATCCGATGTTCATTGGTTGGAGACGGTAGTGAGTGAAGTGTCCGTATTTGATGAGGCGCAGCCCGCGACGGAAAGGTCGGAGTCGCGGCAGTGGTTGCCTTTTACAGTCAAGCGCTGGCTGCGCGAGCCACTCGTGCATTTCTTGCTGCTGGGCGTCGCGCTATTCGCTGTATATGGCTACATCCAGCGCGGCCGCGGTGGAATCGAGTCTTCCAAGCAGATCGCGCTCAGCCTCGATGACCTTCGGCAGATGGACATGTACTTCGAGTCGCAATGGCATCGCCAGCCGACGCCTGCCGAGTTCCAAGCCATGGTGGAAGACAAGGTTCGCGAGGAGGTTCTCTATCGCGAAGGCTTGGCAATGGGGTTGGACAAAGACGATGAGATCGTAAAGCGCCGCATGGCGCAGAAGATGCAGTTCCTGGCAGAAGATGTCGGCCACAGCGCACGAGCCTTCCACGGAGGAGCTAAGGCGTGGTTCGAAAAAAACAGCAGCAAGTTCGCCTTGCCCAGCCGCTACAGCTTCCGCCACCTTTACTTCTCTCCCGACAAGCGCGGCAAGAATGCCCAAGACGACGCCGCTAAGGCACTGGCCAAGATCGCCGGCCAAGCCGAGGACTCCAAGCTTGCCGATTCGCTGGCTGATCGGTTCATGTTCCAGGACTACTATGGCGACCGCACGCCGGAAGCAATTGCCAAGGAGTTCGGGCCACACTTCGCGGTGGCAGTCGAGAAGTTGAAGCCAGGCTCGTGGCAGGGTCCGATTGAGTCCGGCTACGGATGGCATCTGGTGTTTGTCGATACCGTTATTCCCGGCCGCATCCCGGCGTTCGAGGAGATGGAGCCGGACGTGAAGACCGCCTGGCTGGGCGAACAAAAGCAAGCAGGCCTGGCAGAAGGCTTATCAGGAGATGCGCGCCAAGTACACCGTGCTGCTGCCTGCTCCCTCCGATAAGGACGCTGCTCAAGCGCCGACTCCTCCCCCAAAGACACAAGTTCCGGCTCCATCCGGCGAGGGGCCGCTATGAGTTGCTTCCATGCCCGCTTGGCCTGGCTCACGGCGTGTTTGCTGCTTGCCGTTTCGATCGCGTCGGCCCACGAGGCACGTCCCGCCTACCTTGAGATTAAAGAGACTGCGCCCGGACAGTTCAGCGTCCTCTGGCGCACTCCTGTGCTCGCTGGGATGCGCCTTCCCGTCGCGCTCAAGCTTCCCGATGACGTGAAGAATCTGCGAGAGCCCAACGTACAGGAACTGGCTGACTCCTTCGTAGAACGCCGCTGGATTGACGCCGGGCCAAACGGTCTGGCTGGCAAGCGCATCGAGTTCCCCGGACTGCAAGTCACCATCACCGACGTGCTCGTCCGCGTGGAGATGCTTGACGGCAGGAAGTGGACCTCCATCGTCCATCCGTCGCAGCCGTGGGTTGAGATAGCCGCCTCCCAGACCTGGATCGGAGTGGCGGGCACGTACATCGTGCAAGGCATCCGGCACATTCTCTTCGGCGCTGACCACATGCTGTTCGTGCTGGGCCTGCTGCTGATCGTCAAAGATCGCTGGATGCTGCTGAAGACCGTGACTGCTTTCACGGTCGCGCACAGCATCACGCTGGCGATCGCGACGCTCGGCTACGCCGAGGTTCCGGTTCTTCCGCTGAATGCCGCGATCGCGTTGAGCATCCTCTTTCTCGGGCCGGAGATCGTTCGCTCTTGGCGCGGCGAAACCAGCTTCACCATTCGCCATCCCTGGGTCGTGGCGTTTGCCTTCGGGCTACTGCACGGCTTCGGTTTCGCCAGCGCGCTGACCAGCGCCGGACTTCCACGGCATGAACTGCCACTTGCCCTGGTGACTTTCAACGTCGGGGTCGAACTCGGGCAACTCGGTTTCATCGCGCTGGTGCTGGCGCTGGAGCGGTCATTCCGCATACTCGAAGTGCGTTGGCCGCGATGGGCGCAGCTGCTTCCCGGCTACACGGTAGGGTCGCTCGGCGCGTTCTGGACCGTGCAGCGAGTGGCATTGCTCTTCGGAGGCGCGCGATGAACAAGCTGCGACATCGATCCTCTGTTCACGGGCAATGGCGCTAACTCGTCTTTGTGTTTCTGTGTGCGCAGACGGCCTTCGCCCATCCGCAGAAAGGCGAGGCCGTTGGATTTCTCACTGGATTTCGGCATCCGATCTCTGGCCTTGATCACGTGCTGGCGATGGTTGCGGTCGGCTTATGGGGCGCGCAACTCGGCGCCCCCGCGATCTGGGTTCTGCCGGTAGCGTTTCCGATGGTGATGGCGTTCGGCGGGATGCTGGGACTGATGGGGGTGCCGCTGCCGGGAACCGAATACGGCATCGCTCTCTCCGCCATTCTTCTGGGTGCTGCCGTGCTGTTTGAAGTGCGCCCGCCGCTGGGTGTCGCCGCGGCGCTGGTCGGCTTCTTCGCCATATTCCACGGTCATGCGCACGGGACCGAACTGCCGCCCGGCCAAAGCGGCCTGCTCTACAGCATGGGCTTCGTCATTGCCACTGGATGCTTGCATGCGCTCGGATCGGCATCGGCACGGTCCATCGCTGGGGGTGGGGACAGAAGTTGCTACGCCTCGCCGGGGGACTGGTGATTGTCGGGGGCACGTTCTTTATGTGGAAGGCGGTCGCATGAAAGATGCGACCCAATCTCGTCTGCC
>CAWFYX010000011.1:0-191452 GCA_963820175.1 uncultured Acidobacteriaceae bacterium
AACGCACCTTGGCCAGTTGCATCTTGCGTTTACCGGCCTGGCCGTTGAAGTAATAACTGAGCGACGTCTCGGTGCTCACCTGCGAATACACTTTGCCGTAGAAGGCGTTCAGGATGCTGCCCGTGGTGTCGGGCTTGATGGCGTAAATCGCTTCGTCGACCACGCCCAGGCTGAACTCCGCCGCGATCGGCTTGCCTGCCGCGTCGCTGGCTTTGATGGTGTAGCTGGCAGCTTCGCCCGGCTGATACTGCGGCTTCGACGGCAGCAGTTGGACATTGAGCTGATGCTGCGTCGCCGGAACGTTCAGGCTCTTCGAGCCTTAGTAGTTTGTTCCCGCGAATGAAAACTGCCGCAACATAGAAGTTTGGCGCGTACTCCGGCCGGATGGGAACGTCGACCGTGATGCTGCCGCCGCTGCTCTTGATCACTTGTCCGGAGTAAAGTCCGTTGCCCTCGGCCGTGACCAGCACCGAGGCCGGCTGTTTGCTGGTTACGATCAGCACGTGTGCGGTCTCGCCCGGCTGATAGGTTTCTTGTCGGGAACGATCTGCACGCGCTCCTGCGCGGGGCCGCTCCACCAACCGCTCTCGCCCGGTGCCCATAGGTACGCCGTCGTCTCGATGTCGCGCTTCTCGGGCGTGGTCGCCGACACGCGCACGCGGAATTCGCCGGAGTCAGGAATGGTCAGCTGGATCCGCGCTTTGCCGCTGGCATCAGTCTGGCCTTGCGTCGTCGTGACCACCGGGCCAGCGCCTTTGCGCCAATCCCAGCGATTCATTTCCACGCGGAATGAGGTCGCCCCGGATCTCTTGTCGTGGTCCTGCGCGGTCACGGTGACGGTCGCAGTGCTGCCCTTGCTGTAGACGTAGGAGTTCGGCTCGGCCGTGAGGAAGAAGCTGCCATAGGTTGCGAGTGCGAAGCCGTGCCCGGAGATTTCGCGATTGCCCGCATCGGTAACGCGCGCTTCGATGCGGTAGACCAGGTCCTGCTTCTTGCTATCGACGCGCGTGGGCACCGTGATCTGCAGCTTGCCGTCGGCGTCGAGCGTGCCGCTCTGCTCCGTCTCCTGATCGCCGCCGTAACTATCGTCATCCTGCGCGTCGGCGTTGTCGCCCTGATCGCCGGCGTCCGCCTGATCTTCATCTTCATCGCGGCCCATCGGCCAATACGTTGAAGTGTGCACGACCCACTTCACTTTCGCGTTCGATACCGGCTCGCCAAAGTAGTAGCGCGCATCGATGGTCGCCTTGATCGGCTGGCCCTCGAGCACGCGCGGGGTTTGCGCCGTCACCTTCACCGCGTACTCCGGCTTCTTGTAATCCTCGACGGAAAAGTTGGTGCCCTCGACGTAGCGCTCGCCCATCTGCATCGAGAGATAGTACGAGCCGAGCTTGGCATCGGCGGGAATCGCGTAATTCCAGTTTGCCGTGCCCAGGTCGCTCAGCTTGACCGTCTGCGTCCACATCACTTCGTAGGTCTGCGGATCGCGCATCTCCAGGTTTAGTTCCTGACCTTGGGGAACGCTGTAGCCGGTTGCAGTTTGCGCGCGCACGATGGTCTTGAAGTGCACCGTGTCACCGGGACGATACACCGGGCGATCGGTGTAGGTGTAACCCTTCAGGCTGCGGTCGGGAGCGTTGCCTAGGTTCCATGCGCCCGGCGTGTTGATGGCAAACTGCTCGGCGCTGGTGGCCAGCACGGCGACGTTCTCCGGCTTGGCGGCGTCGATGGGCGTGTCGATCAGCCCGTGCGCGTCGGTGGTCTTCGAGGCAACTTCTTTCTGATCGATCCAGACTCGCACCAACATGCCGGCGATGGGATCTCCGCTGCGGCGGTCGACCACGAAGCTCATCAGGCGGCCCGGCCCGGCTTTGGTGATGATCGCGACCTCGGTGATCACGACGATGGTGTAGGCGCGCAGCTTGCCGTCCGTCGCCTCGACCAGATAGACGCCCTTGTCGCTGACGGGGACCGCGACGGTCATGCTCTCCCATTGGTCATGCGCGGGGACGGCCCACTTCCACACCGACACGACCTGTTGCTGGTTGAGCACCGGAACCTGCGCGAAGGTCTGAACGTTGGGACCCTGTTTCTTTTCGCCGCCGCCCATCTCCCACAGGCGGATCTGATGGCGCGAGTCAGGCGAGAACTGAGCGCGGATGAAATCGCGGATCATGGCCCAGATGCGGTGCTTCCAGGCATGAAACTTTTCCAGCCAGGTGTGCGCCTGCTTGGGCATGGCCGGACCCTGGCCGCCGAAGTTATGCAGCTCCTGCATCTGGCTGAAGAATTTCACCGGATTGTTCACCCGGTAGACGCGAAATTCCAGCTGTCCCACATTGTGGGCATTGACGGAGATTTCCGGCTTTTCGCCGGGAAGGTAGGTGCGTTCGCTGGTGAGGGAGAAATAGGATTCGGTGTCGGCGTCCTGGGCTGTCAGCGGGAGGACGAGAAGTTGGAGCAGGAGCACGAGAACAATCGACTGGCACAGTCGACGGTGGAAGCGCGCCCTTCGACTCCGCTCAGGGCAGGCTCCTTTAGCCGTGCCGACAACGCGTAAGCCGAAACTCGGCTTTAGCCTCGGTCCACCGTGGCTAAAGCCATTTCCGCCGGCGTTCGAGATCGCCGGGCTTAAAGCCCGGCACTTCCGCCGAACCCCAAACGCGATTTCTATCGCAGCCGCGAAGAACTCGCAAGCCGGCAGCCGAGAATCGAGCGGAGCCGCGGAGCGGCGACACCCAATCACTGTTTTCCGCGAGCTGGAAATCTTCCGCATCACTCGCCGCCTCGCAGAATATTCCAGCGATAGACGCCGAGGAATCCGGGATTGGACGGAACCGGCCGCCAGCGCGGGTCGGGGTAGTTCAACAGTTGCGCAACCGAGAGACGACGCATCTCGCCCGGCAATTTTCCCGTCGGGCCTGTATGGTACACCACGAACTGCTCACTGTCGGGCTCGACTTGGCTGCGGCCCAGGAAAATCATCGCGTGAAACGGCATCCGCCCCTCATCCTGGCGAAAGAACAGCAGATCACCCGGGCGAGCACGGCTGAGATTTCGTCCGACGAGAAACGTGTTGTGCCGCCACAGGCTGGCGACATCGGCGAACTGCGCAAAGGCGCCATCGCGAAGATCATCTTGGGCAAAGCTTCCGGCCCGCACGCGAAACAGCGCTGCTCCCAGCGGCGTGTAGGGATACTGGTATTGCTGGATATCGCCGGCCGACGCGGGGGCGGCCAGAGCCATGCCGTGTGCCCAGGCCGTATCGTGCTCGCGCAAGGCTTCGCGATAGGCGAAGCGCAGCAAGGCGGCGCAGTCGTCAATCTCCGGCGGCAGCGATTTTCCGCGGTAATACTGCGACTCTGCCAGCAAGGTGAACCAGTGACGAAACGCCAGCCGGTCGGCAGGATCGTGCAGCCGCAGAAAATCCGGAGTGCCGTCGCCGACCGCGTCTCCCGTGTCCGGCGTGGTCTCGACCGCGATCTCCCGCGACGCGAAGCCGGGAGCTGTGACTCGCAAGCGAGTGTCGCCGGACACGACCCCGGCGCGCAGAGAAGCTGTTGCGGCTGGGCCGTCAATCGTCAACGACTCAAGTACCACATGGTGGGACGATGCGGCGAGCACTTGCAAGCCGCGCAGATCGCGTCCATTGGAGGAGCGGATGGTTACCTCTGTGGAACTGAATCCGTCGGCAGGCAGCGCGGTGTCGGAGGGTTGGACAACCAAGGTAGCGGGGGCAAGGGCGTGACGCAAGGTGAACGCGCACACCATCGACGCGATCGCGACTACGGCCAACACTGCCAACCAGCGAGGCACGCCGCGCATGAATGTTCATCCTCCGCGGGAGCCCGGATTATAAACGCGCGCCGACGGGTTTGCCAGAACCTGTTTCGTCCGAGTTGCCGGATTATTTGCAAACAAGGATGCGAGGGGGAATGGTGGAAGGGCACGGCTTTAGCCGTGCTAAAAAGCGTGCAATTGAAAAAGGGCTTTAGCCTAGGGCAACCCGTGGCTGAAACCACACCTGAAAGCCACCGATTTCGCCGGGCTAAAGCCCGGCTCTTCCATCGCCCGGAAAACTGCAGCCTCAACCTTTTCTTACGGGCCTTTGTTCACAGCCCCGGAAAATCTTGCGGCGTGCGGAGCCATCCGGACCCGGCGCACATCCATAGTTCTGATGAAACCACCCTGCGACGAGGCTGCCATCGGTTCGCGAGCCGCCGCCTCGCCCTGCGCGGACGCCGTCGGACGCTGGGTGCTGGCGGCGACCATCCTCGCCTCGAGCATGGCCTTCATCGACAGCACCGTGGTCAACGTTGCGCTGCCGGCGTTGCAAACTAGCTTCGGCGCCAACGTGGTCGACGTGCAATGGGTCATCGAAGCCTACGGGTTGACGCTGGCCGCGTTAATCCTGGTGGGCGGATCGATGGGAGATTTGTTCGGCCGCCGGCGAATGTTTCTGTGGGGGTCGGACTATTCGCCGCGCGCCTCGGCGTTCTGCGGCCTTGCCGCGAGCATCCAGCAACTGATTCTGGCGCGCGCCGTGCAAGGCATGGGCGCGGCATTCCTGGTTCCCGGCAGCCTGGCCCTGATCAGCGCATCATTCGGCGAGGGCAAGACGCGGCCGCGCCATCGGCACCTGGTCGGGATCGACCGCGATCACCACTGCGATTGGCCCGGTGATCGGCGGCTGGCTGATCCAGCATTGGTCGTGGCGATGGGCTTTCTTCCTCAATGTGCCGCTGGCGGTCGCGGTGATCGTGATCTGCGTCTGTGGCGCGTTCCTGAAAGCCGCAGCCGCGAGCAGGAACGAATCGACGGGTGGGGCGCGCTGACGGCGACGCTCAGCCTGGCCGGACTGGTGTATGGTTTCCTGGAGTCGGCGAGCTCTGGGCTGGAGCGATCCGTTTGTCGTGGCCAGCCTCGCCGGCGGCGCAGTCTGCCTGGTCGCGTTTCGTGCTTATCGAAGCCCGATCGCAGTGGCCGATGGTGCCGCTGACTCTGTTTCGATCGCGTGCCTTCGCCGGCGCCAATCTGCTGACGCTTTTCCTGTATGCGGCGACCGGAATTTTCTTTTTCCTGCTGCCGCTGGATCTTATCCAGGTGCAGGGCTACTCGGCCACGGCTGCGGGCGGCGCGATTTTGCCCCTGATCCTGCTGATGTTTCTGTTGTCGCGCTGGTCGGGAGGATTGGTCGATCGCTACGGTCCGCGCCTGCCCCTCATTGTGGGACCGTGATTGTGGCCGTTGGATTTCTGCTGTTTGCGGTTCCGTCGACCGGCGGCAGCTACTGGACAACGTTTTTCCCGGCGATGGTTGTGCTGGGATTCGGCATGGCGGTGAGTGTCGCTCCTTTGACCACGGTGGTAATGGGAGCGATTGCGCAGGACCGTGCGGGGACGGCATCGGGCATCAACAACGCCGTGGCCCGCGTGGCCTGGCTGCTGGCCGTCGCGGTGTTGGGAGTGGTGATGGTCACGGAATTCGGAGCGCAACTTGAATCGCACTCTGGCAGTGTCGCGATCCCGCAGAGCGCGCGAAGCGAGCTGCAATCGAATGCAATCAAGCTGGCGGCGCTGCAGCCTCCGGCGGGAGTGGATCCTGCCCTGGCCGGCTGCGATCGAATCATCCATCGTTGCGTCATTCCTGTCCGGCTTCCGGCTGATGATGTGGATTTGCGCGGCTCTGGCCCTGGCCAGCGCAGCCGTGACATGGCGGCATGATTCCCGGCCGGCGCCGCGCCCGGTAGCCGTTCCGAACTCGCCAGCATGCAACTTCGTCGCGACTGGCAATCCGGTCGCGAGTCGAGTGACCTCGGATTGTTCATCTAAACGGATTTCAGCAATATTCATAAACGAAGAGAAGGTGTATCGCGTGGCCAAACCGACACTGTTGACCGTCGACGACGATCCCAATGTTCTAAAGGCGATTGAGCGCGACCTGCGCTCGCATTACGGCGAGAATTATCGGGTGTTGCGCGCCGACTCGGGTGACGCCGGGCTGGAAATTCTGCGCGAGCTGCGGGTGCGCAACGACGCAGTAGCGCTGCTGCTGGCCGATCAGCGCATGCCGCACATGGATGGCATCGGGTTCCTGACCGAGGCCAAACAGATTTATCCCGATGCCAAGCGCGCGCTGCTGACGGCCTATGCCGATACCAGCGCCGCCATCAACGCCATCAACGAAGTCAACGTCAATTATTTTTTCCTGAAGCCCTGGGACCCGCCCAGCCAGCATCTGTACCCGGTCATCGACGATCTGCTGGAAGACTGGAGCGCGTCGTACCGTCCGCCTTACGAGGGAATTCGCGTGCTGGGAACGCGCTGGTCGTCGACGCGCCTATGAGGTGCGAGATTTTCTGGCGCGAAATCATGTTCCCTATCAGTGGATCGACGTTGAGCTGTCGTCGGAAGATCCCGAGGTGAAGCAGCTGATCGCTTCCATCGGCGATGATGCGGCGAAATTGCCGCTGACTTTGTTTCCCGATGGCACGCGGATGTTTCAGTCGACCTCGGCGGAGCTGGCCGAGAAGATTGGCCTGCGGACTCGCGCGGACACGCAGTTCTACGATTTTGCGATTGTCGGCGGCGGGCCCGGGAGGGCTGGCGGCTGCGGTGTATGGCGCGTCCGAAGGGCTGAAGACGGTGATGATCGATCGCGAGGCTCCCGGCGGGCAGGCGGGCTTGAGTTCGCGCATTGAAAATTATCTTGGTTTTCCCTCCGGCCTGAGCGGCGGCGACCTGGCGCGTCGCGCGGTGATGCAGGCGCAGCGTTTCGGAGTGGAGATTATCGCTCCGCAGGAGGTGGTCGAGCTGCGCGTGGAAGGACCGTATCGCATTCTCAAACTCGCCGATGGCAGCGAGCTTTCCTGCCACGCAGCGCTGATCGCCACCGGCGTACAATGGCGACGGCTGGACGTCCCGGGCATGGACCATCTGCAGAGTGCCGGCGTCTACTACGGCGGGGGCAGTCAGGAAGCGATTGCGTGTAAGGGCGAAACTTGTGTACGTCGTGGGCGGCGCGAATTCCGCGGGGCAGGCGGCGCTGAACTTCGCGCAGTACGCGGAGAAGGTGGTGATGCTGGTGCGCGGCGAATCGCTGGCGGCCACCATGTCGCGCTACCTGATCGACCAGATCGAGAAGACGCCCAACATGCAGCTATGGAATCATGCCGAGGTAGTCGAGGTCCAGCGGAGAGACGCACCTGGAAGAGATCTCGGTGCACTGCTCCGACACCAACAAGGTGGAACGCGTGCCGGCCACCGCGATGTTCATTTATATTGGCGCGGTGCCGCGCACCGATTGGCTGGGCAAGACGGTGCTGCGCGACGATCGCGGATTCGTGCTGGCCGGACCCGATCTGCTGAAAGATGGCAAGCGGCCGCCGGGCTGGACTGTGATCGCGCCGCCCTTCCTGCTGGAGAGCAGCGTTCCCGGCGTCTTCGTCGTGGGCGACGTGCGTCACGGCTCCATCAAGCGCGTGGCCTCGGCGGTAGGCGAGGGAGCGATCGCGGTGCAATTCATTCATCGCTACATGGCGAAGGTATAACCGATGCCCACGTCACCCGAGATGAGCTTCGTACCGTCGATGTATTCCACGATCTTCCCGACGACCAGCTGGACTGGTTTCTGGAGCACGCCAGCGAAAGCGACCTGCGCGCCGGAGAGGTTTACGTTCACTCCGGCGATCCGGCCGACAAGATGGTGGTGGTGATTGACGGCGAGTTGCAGGCCAGGATCGATGGTCCCAATGAAACCGTGTTTACACGCCACGCCGGCGGCGTCTCGGGAAGTTTGCCGTATTCGCGCATGACGGTTTTTCCCGCTACCGGCAGCGCTGTCAAGCCTTCGCGGCTGCTTATGTTTCCTGCGTCCCTGTTTGACGATCTGCTGAGCCACATGCCCGAACTGGGCCGGCGGCTGGTGGGCATCATGGTCGATCGCACCGCACCGTGACTCGCGAAGTTACGCGCATCGAGCAGCAGCGGGATCGTCTGGCCGCGCTGGGCAAGCTTTCTGCCGGCCTGGCGCACGAACTGAACAATCCCGCGGCCGCGGCGCGACGCAGTGCGGAACGTCTGCGGACGGTGGTGGCAGAATTTCGGGCTTCGGTCAGCAAGCTGGAGGAAATCCAGATGACGGAAGACGAGTGCGCCGCCATCGAGACCTTCGAATCAACCTGCTGCACCGAGGAGCCGGAGACCGATTCGCTGAAAGCCAGCGAACTGCAAGACGAGATCGAAGCCATCCTGCATAAGCACGGGATTGACGACGGCTGGCAGTATGCATCGTCACTGGTGGAGTGTGGCGCCATGGCCGAGCCGCTCAACATCATGATGGACGCGGTGCGGCGCAACGTTGCCGAGCCAGCCTTGAAGCGGGTTTCTGCGCTGGTCGAGATCAACGACCTGCTGAGCGAACTGGAGAACAGCACCGACAAAATCTCCGGCCTGGTTCGCGCCATCAAGGAATATTCCTACATGGACCAGGCTCCGGTGCAGGATGTCGACGTGGTCAAGGGCCTGGAGAATACGCTGACCATCCTGGGTCACAAGCTGAAGAAGGGCGTCACCATCAAGCGCGACTATAATCCCACGCCGTTGCTGGTGAATTCTTATGGCAGCGAACTCAATCAGGTGTGGACCAACATTATCGACAACGCGGTCGACGCCATGCGCGGCCAGGGCGAGCTGCGCATCCGTACGTATCCGGAAGGCGATTGGGCAGTGGTGGAGATTGGCGACAACGGTCCGGGCATCCCGCCCGACATTCAGTCGCACATCTTCGAACCGTTCTTCACCACGAAGGGTGTCGGCGAAGGGACCGGGCTGGGACTGGATACGACGATGCGCATCATCCGCAAACATCATGGCTCGATCCATGTGATCTCGGTTCCCGGCGACACCCGGTTTCAGGTGCGCCTGCCCAGCGTGGTCACGCGGGATTAACGGCGAAGCCCCCCTTTCTTTGTCATCCCGACCAAGCTTCCCCTTTTTTGTCATCCCGACCGGAGCGAAGCGGAGCGGAGGGACCTGCTGTTCTCCTCGCGGAAGAACTTCCACCGCATCACTCCCCACTCTTGCTGGCATGCGGATGCGTCTTGTCATACACCTCCATCACATGCTTCACCGTGAGCTGCGTGTACCGCTGCGTGGTCGACAGCCGCTCGTGACCCAGCATTTCCTGTATGGCGCGCAGGTCGGCACCTTCCTCCAGCATGTGCGTGCCGAAAGCGTGGCGCAAGGTGTGCGGATGAACGTCGGGCGACAATCCGCGCGCCACCGCAATCTGCTTGACGATGCGTCCAACGCTGCGCGTGGTCAGCCGCGAGCCGCGCAGGTTGATGAGCAAAGCTCGCTCGGTGGTGTGCCTGGTCTCGCCCAGCACCCGCTGCCGCGCCGGCAGATACGCCTGCACCGCGGCGGCAGCCGAGTCGCCGAACGGAACATAGCGTTCCTTCTTGCCTTTGCCGCGCACCAGCACCACCTGCTGCGACCAATGCAGGTCGTCGAGATTGATGCCGATCAGCTCGGAGTTGCGGATGCCGCAGCCGTAGAGTAATTCCAGAATCACCTGATCGCGTTCGGTGAATGCCGAGCACTCCGGCATCTCCGCATCAAGCACCGTGTTGACTTCCTCGATGGTCGGCACCCGCGGCAGTTTCTTGGGCAGCTTCGGCGTGGCCACTAGCGCGGCGGGATTCTGCTCGACCTCGCCCTCCTGCGCCAGCCACTTGTACAGCGAGCGCAACGCCGCCAGCGCGCGGGCCACCGAAGTCTTGCTCAGCCCGCGCTCGTAGAGATTGGAGAGATACCCGCGAATCAGAACGTGATCGATGTCGCTCCAATTCTGCGGCCCGACGTATTCGGCAAACTGCGCCAGATCGGTGCGATAGGCCTTGATGGTGTGTGCCGAAGCGTTGCGATCCGCCAGCGAGCGCAGAAATTTCGCGATGGCCGTCTCGACGATAGTGGTTCCGCGCTTGGTCATTCGGTTTTGAAGTGGCGTAGCTTTAGCTGCGCCGTATGAATCCAATTAACGGTTGTCATCCCGAACCGACTTTAGTCGGTGAGGGATTTGCTTTTCGCTTCCCGCGCGGATGATGCTGCTGGTACACCCGATTCAGTCGGTCCAGCGCCAGATGGGTATAAACCTGCGTGGTCGAAATGTCGGCGTGTCCCAGGATGGTCTGCACCGTTCGCAGATCGGCGCCGTTCTCCACCATGTGCGTCGCGCAACTGTGACGCAGCATGTGCGGGCTGGCATGACGAGCCGATTGCGCCGACGCCGCATTCACCATCTGCCACACCCGTTGCCGCGTAATGCCTCGTGCTCCCCGCGCGATAAACAGAAACGGCGACGACTTCCCGGCCGCCAGCACCGGCCGTGGGGTCTGCAAATATTGCTGCACGATTTCCTGCGCGGCCCGGCCCAGCGGCACGATGCGCTCCTTGTCGCCCTTGCCGCGGACTAGAACGTATCCGAGCTCGAGCTTCAGATCTTCCAGCTTCAGGTTGATGATCTCGGAGACACGCAGCGCCCCAGCATAAAAGACTTCCAGCATGGCGCGGTCGCGGCCAGCGAGCGCCTGGGTCACCCGATCGTCTTTCGTGCGGGGTGGACCTTGCAGCACGCTTTCCACTTCGTCCCGGGCCAGCGACTTCGGCAGCACTTTCCACTGCCGCGGCGAGTCGATGTTCAAGGTCGGATCGGTGGTGATGTAACAGTCGAGCAGCAGATACTTGTAGAAATGGCGCAGCGCCGAAAGCTTGCGAGCCACACTGCGCCCGTCGACGCCATTCGACAGCAGCGCGTTGAGAAAGTCGCGCACATCCTGCCGTCGCGCCTCTCGCGGTGCGCGCTTGTGCTTCAACAGGAATTCAGAAAACTGCTGCAGGTCCGACTCGTACGCCGCCACGCTCAGCGCCGCCAGTCCCTTCTCGATCTTCAAGTAGTCGAGGAAAGAGCTCAGCAATCGCAGATTGGGATCGGCACTCTGCACGCGATCAGTATGAAGTAGAAACGGGGAATGCTGGAATATCGAGAGAGGTGCTGGGGTCGTCAGCTACGGGCTTGCCGTAGCCGCGAAATAAATAGTTCGGGCCGCAAATAAAGGGCTTACAATACCCCCGTTTGCCCCTAAGCAGCCGGAATTAGCCGACGACGGCTGGCGAGAAGCAGATGCACCTAAATACATTCGACTACATTTTCTGGATAGCCTCCCCAGTAGTAATGGCCGGGGTGCTGGCTGCGATGTATAAGCGCGGACTTCATCGGGCATACCCCTACTTCTTCGCCTACGTTGTGCTCCAGGTTATCAACAACCCGCTACTGTTCTGGTTCAGCACCAGATCCTACGCGGTTTACTTCTATACGTATTACGTCAATGTATTTGCCTGCATAGCGATTTCGTTGGTCGTATTCTGTAGCATTTTCGATAATGCGTTTGCAGGCTACGAACATCTAAGAGGGTCCGCGATTGCAATGTTTCAGTGGACCGTCCTTCTTGTTCTCGGGGCGATTATGCTAATGAATCTCGACCATCGTGCGGACACCGGCGCCATCGTGACTTGGATACTTTCGGCGGACAGCACGCTGCGTCTCGCGCAATGCGCATTGATCCTGCTTCTGCTCCTGTTTCGCAACTACCTCGGAATTTCGCGGGGCAATGTGGTTTTTGGAATTGCGCTTGGATTTGTGTGGTACGCCGCCGTGAATATGCTGGTAGCGGAGGCATTCCACCACCACCACAATATTTCATCATTTCTCCGCCAGGCAAACGCCCTGGCGTATTTTGTCGCTACCCTGATTTGGCTCGGCTATGTGTTGCGCGGATCGATAGCTTCGAATCGTCCTGACCGAAGCATGCTATCTCGAATAGAAGGCTGGTTGAGCCTCCAGCCATTCGGCATCCCACTTTCCGGCAGAAAAAAGATTGCGCTGTAACCACGCCGATCAACTTCCCGACGCGTTACCTCCGCGGCTCAAGCCGTCCTGGAGACTGCATTCTCATGCATCGCTAACAGGCCGCTGAAAAAATCGGAAAAGCAGATTCCTTGCGGGCTGAAGCCCACGAGGAATGACAAAAATAAAGGGCTTGTACGGCGCACCTAAAGGTGCGCCCCTTCAAAACCGAGTCAACCCCGACTTTTGCAGCGGCCTGTAGAAGGCGTGCTCCACCCTCAGAGAACTTAGCTTGCGCATCAGCCGGCGTCCAGCTGCCGCTGAACTTCCCGCAGCACCTCCACCGCGTTGTGCGGACTGCGGGGATCTTCCTCGTGCTTGAAGAATGCGTAGGTCTCCAGACCGTCAGCCACGCATCGCCCGATGCGGTCGATCAGCTTTTTCAGATCGTCGGCTGAGTAGCTGGGCTGGCGAAAGCGGAAATAAATGTAGTCGGCGGTACGGATTTCGGGGGTGTCGAGCTTTTCGGTCTCGGCGACGCACAGGGTCGCGTTGCGATCGTGCAGGGCCTGGTACACCTCATCGCTGAACCACGACGGGTGACGAAACTCGAACGCAGCCTTGAAATTCCGCGGCAGGAGCGCAAGAAAATCGCGCAGCACGGGGACGTCGGCTTTGGCGGTTGGCGGCATCTGGAACAGGACAGGACCGAGCTGCGCCGCCAGGGGCTGCAGTGTGGGTAGGAACCGTTGGATGGCTTCTTCGGCGTTCTGCAGGCGGCGAATGTGGGTGATGTATTGGTTGGCCTTCAGCGCGAAGCGGAAGTTCGGACCCACGTCGGCCATCCATCCCGTGGCTGCCTTCTCCGACAAGCTGCGGCGAAAGGTGTAGTTCACCTCGACCGCGGTAAGTTGGGTCGCGTAATACTTCAGGAAGTTTTTCGACGCCACGGTCTTGGGATAGAAGTCGGGCTTCCAGATGGTATAGGCCCATCCCGAGGTGCCGACGTAGAGCAGTGGGCTGGAAGTTTCCGCCGGAGGGGTCTTCGTTGGGATTTCAGAATCATTGGCCACAGAGTTCCTCATTTGCGCAGGTTAGGCTGTGCCGTCCCTACGGGACTCGGATTTATTTCCCACTCTACCCAGGACTCCGCCTGCCCATCCCGATTCGCGCAAAAACGGCGCGAATCGGGAGCCCTGGATTCGGCTCCGTCCTGGGCTACACTGAGTCGCCCTTACGGGCGGGATTTTCGGTCAATCGATTCCACTCGCAAGTCCAAAAATCTAGTTCTCACGCGGACTCTGAAGCGCCGGGCTGTTATCTTTCGTCCCGCAAGCCGGGACTAGTTTGATTGTGATTCAACCGTTACCGCCAAAGTCAGGATTTGGATTGATCCGGTTTACCACAGCGTCTAGGTCCTCTTCGCTGTCTTGTGCGAACCAGACGATTTCACCCGCGTGGACTTATCTTTCGTAGCGATGCTTTTCTTCACGCCGCTCCCGTGCTTCGCAGGCGATTTCTTTTTCGCCGCCGTCGGCGCTGCCTTGGTCTCCGACTCCGACCTCACCGGAGCTGTCTTCTCTTGCCCGGCCTGCAACACTCCGACAGGTGGCAGCTTCTGCTTCAACTTCAGTACCGGCTCGAACAGGTCTCCGTACTTTTTCGCGCGCTCCAGAACTTGCTCCGCTTCAAAGACCAGTAGGGTGGGATCGCCCTTCTTCAGGCAAGCTTCGACTTCGTCCCATTTCACCGGAGTCGAAACCGTCGGCCGCTCCTTGGCGCGCAGCGAATAAACACAAACCGTGGTCTTGTGATCATCGTTCTGGCTCCAGTCGACCAGCACCTTGCCGGTGCGCAGCGCCTTCTTCATGTCCGACACCACCAGATCCGGATGCATGCGTTCCAGCAACCGCGCCAGCTCATGCGCAAATGGTTTGGTCTGGTCATAAGTGACGGCGGTATTCAGCGGCACATAAACTTGCAGGCCTTTCGATCCGGATGTCTTCGCGAAGCTCTGCAATTTCAGACTGGCGAAGATGTCCCGCACCCACACTCCCACCTGGCAACACTGCACAATGTTGGCCGGGGGTCCGGGGTCGAGATCGAAAACCAGAAACGTGGGCTGCAGAATGTCTTTGCCCAGCGACAGGCTGGTGTGCAGCTCGAGGTCGGCGAGATTCGCCGCCCACACCAGCGTCGCTACGTCCTGCACCATGCAGTAGTTCATCCACTTGTTGTTGCCTGAGCTCCATACGCGCGCCGTCTGCACCCAGTCAGGCCGATGCTCGGAACAATTCTTCTCGTAGAAGAACTGGCCGCTCACGCCGTTGGGATAGCGCTTCATAGTCAGCGGCCGGCCGCGCAAATGGGGCAGCAGCACGGGCGCGATGCGCACGTAATAGTCGATGACCTGGCCCTTAGCGAATCCGGCCTCGGGGTAGAGAACCTTGTCCAGGTTCGACAGCTTCAAGTGCCTGCCCTCGACATCGACCACGGTATCTTTGGCCATTGTCTCCTCGCGCGTCCTCGGAATGATGCAATGAGGCATGCGAAGTTTGCAAGGCGGATGCGGCCTGCGGCTACGTGGCCGGTCTTTCTGAGCGTGGCGACCGCAGGGCGCGAAACTGAAGGCCCCTATCGTCCGACAGGGTGTGTCATAGCTGGTGCCGCCGCTCTGCGGCTGGTTTTTCCCCACTCGCGCGGGGGCTAACGCCCCCGCCTAACCGCATCTCGCCGCTGCGCGGCTGGCTTCACGCCTATATGATGCGACGCCTCCCGTTTCATTTCGACTTTGGCTATGACACAGGCACCGACAAGACGGCACCACGGAGGAGACAGAGATCAAGGAGAAAATCGCTCAAGCTAGCAAAACTCCGTGTTCTCCGTGCCCCCGTGGTGAGCGATCTTTTTCCCTTAGACCAACAACGCCATCCCGGCTTTCGCCATCCAACCTAGGCCGTGGCGACTGAAAAAGAATTGCCGGTCAGCAGTTCTGTGGCTCCCGATTTCCCCCCGGAGCAGCGCGCCCTGTTCTGCGAAGTGCTGCAGCATCTGAATCGGGCGAACGTGCCCTACGTCGTTTCGGGAGCCTTCGCTCTGCAAAAGCATACCGGCATCTGGCGCGACACCAAGGACCTGGACCTGTTCCTGCCCGCGGCGGCCGTGCCCGCAGCTCTGCGCCATTTGCAGGAGGAAGGTTTCGAGACCGAGATTCGCGATCCGGTCTGGCTGGCCAAGGCCCATCGCGACGGATTCTACGTTGACCTGATCACCGGCATGAGCAATGCCGTCATTACCGTCGATCAGTCGTGGATCGATCGCGGGTCTGACGCTGTGGTACTTGGAGTTCCGACCCGGGTACTGGCCGCCGAAGAGCTGATTGCCTCCAAGCTGTTCGTCAATTTCCGCGAGCGCTTCGACGGCGCCGACATCGTACACATCCTGCACGGCACCCGCGGCCGACTCGACTGGGCGCGCCTGCGGCAACTGGTGGGCGATCATTGGGAGCTGTTGCTGTGGGAGCTGCTGCTGTTTCGCTATGTCTATCCCGCCCGGCAATATTTCGTGCCGCGGGAAGTGTGGGACGACCTGCTCGGGCGCCTGCGCCAGGAACTGGACTCAGATTCCGCGTTGCCGGCATTCCGGGGCAGCCTGATTGACGAGAAAATGTTTGCCATCGATGTGCAGGAGTGGGGCATGGAGAATCTGCTGCAGGAGCAACGTAAGCAGCGCGAGCCTAAAATCGCCGAGGCGGTGAAGGTGGATTTGCAAGAATGATTTCACGATTTTGAAGGCGCGGCGGTTGAGGCCGCGGGGAAGAGAAGGGATTTCGCCGGCTGAAATTTGCTGAAAGGCCCGGAAAAGCAGATCCCTCACCGGCTGAAGCCGGTTCGGGATGACAAACATAATTGACTCACGACGGCGTAGCTAAAGCTACGCCCCTTCAAAACCGCGCCAGGCCGAGTTTTTCAGCAGCCGGCTGAAGCCGGCCGACAACTTGAAACAGCAACGTTAACGCGGACCTGAAGGTCCGCACTACGCGAGCTTTCCCGCATGAGAATCGCTGCCATTGCCGACTTTCATTTCAGCCCGCAGATTCACGACAAGGTCCGCGACAATCTGAACCGGGTGCGCGAAGAAGCCGATGTTCTCGTGCTGGCCGGCGACCTTACCAACTTCGGCCGCCCCGATGAGATGGAGTCGCTGCTGAATGTCCTGGTGCGGCTGCGTATTCCCACCATCGCCGTGCTGGGCAACCATGACTACGAGAGCGGCCACGCTGGCGAGCTGATGAAAATGATGATCGGCGAAGGCGTGAAGGTTCTGGACGGCACCGCCTATGAACGCGATGGCATCGGCTTTGCCGGGACCAAGGGATTTCCGGGCGGCTTTGGACGCGGCGCGCTCACCGCCTTCGGCGAGCCTGAGGTGAAGGCCTTCGTGCAGGCCGCCATCGACGAAGCCCTGAAGCTGGAGCGCGCGCTATCGCAGCTTCGCACCACCAAGCGTGTCGTGGTCTTGCACTATGCTCCGATTGCCGACACGGTCAAAGGCGAGCCGCCGGAGATTTATCCCTACCTGGGGAGCTCGCGTCTGGCGGAAGTCGTCGACCGTCACGGCGCCGACCTCGTCGTCCACGGTCACGCCCACGCCGGCAGTCCGGAAGGCAAGACCACCGCTGGCTGCCCGGTCTACAACGTTGCCATGGCCATCAATCAGACTCAGGCAAACGGCAGTGTCTACCGCATCTTCGAGGTGTAGACCGGATCTGCCCTCCAACGTCGCCCGCGAGTGCGATGGGAGCCTGTAGCACGATCTTCGCCTTTTTCACAAAGCAGTGAATTCCGCAATTTCGATATGGAAATTTCTCGACGGCGCTTAGGTCCCTGCCTAATATTCGGTCCTGGCGGTTGCCGGCCCACTGGCCAATACCCCCAACAACGGCAACTATCCCTATCCGTTGCACGGCTTCACCTATCATCTGCAGGACATGGTATTTCTGCGTTACTTCGGCGAGTCCACCAGATGGCTCGGTCAACGATTGGTGGAGTTTCCAAGGGTATCCGTTCACCCAGATCTGCCAAAACGGGAGTGATGGCCTGTGAATTTCCCCTGGGGGCGCTGCCTAGCGCGCCCTTCAATTGATAGTGGTACAGCTACTATCAATCATTGGCGTGTAGGTTCTACATGTCAACTGGGCTTTGCACAAATAAGTCATACGTCCGTCCGTTGCACAATAAGTCCTCATCCTGCACAAAAAGTCTCCTCCCGTATGATTACCCGATGCCCAACTTCAAAGAACGAATCGGCCAAACAATCTGCGTCCTGCTGACGAACGAAACCAAAACGCTCGGCCTCACGATTCGCGGCGTCGAAGACGGCGGGCTGTGGGTCGAGTCTAGTGAGATGAACGAGGCGCTCCGCCGAGCAACGACCCTAGACACCGTCGGACTGCACCCATAGTCTTCTTCCCATTCGCCCAGATACGGTTCGCTTGGTATCCCGCTCCCGAGCCGCAGCCTGCGCAAATTCCCGTTGTATAGCGGAAAGGTTCTTCGGGTCGGAGAAGTACCGCAAGATAAATGGCTCGTCGTCTTCCATGATGCCCTCCGCAAAATGAAAAAGGCCCGCCGAATGGCGGGCTGGTCGTACACGTCAAAAAGTCCACGCTAGTGCGGTGGCTTCGCCTGCTTTGAAAGCTCGGCTTCTATCCCCTTAAAAAATCTGGAAGCGATTTCGTCGGCCCAGTCCACCGTCGTCGCCACACTATGCCCCTCCATGCCTAGCGTTACACGGACAGACCCGTCTTGCAAATCCTCAACATCGACGCTGCACGCGATGTCTGGGTTCGCCGCCATTTCGCTAAAGCTCAGTATTCTCGTTTCGCGGTCAAGGAATGTCACGTGCCAATTGAACTGCGCGACCTTGGCAGCGGTGTTGAACACCTGCTCGGGCGTGCCCTTGAATGTCGCCGTCCTGCTGGTATTGCTCGCATTCAACATCGCACCGCACATCACAGCGTAAATGACAAACAGCGATCCGGCTTGCACAGCAGTCTTGCGTTTCATAGAAAATTCTCCACTCGCGCTAATTCCGCGCACACCGTTTCATTTTCTCTCCGCTCGAAGACCCGCGCCTGACTGGACTTTCGGCGCACATTCTCCTGAATCCGGATTCGTCGCAAGTACGCGTCAGAAATACCAGCCGCCAACTTTGTATCACGTAAGTAGAGGGAAGAATGCGGATGGGAAGCAAACGTTCGGAACGAGTACTCCCCATCCGCACCGTTCGCGGAGAGATGGCAGAGTTGGCAATGCAACGGTCTGCAAAACCGTCGCGCTGTGAGAGGCGCACTCAGGGGTTCGATTCCCCTTCTCTCCGCCAAACCTTATGCGTTCTTGGTCTTGTTTTTTCGTGGCTTGTTCCAGTAGGGAGACTTGCACCTGGGGCAGACGCGGGGCTCGCCCACGGTGCCCTTGCGCGGCACCCATTCGTGCCCGCAGCGCGAGCAACGGTAGCCTTTGAGTTTCAGTGTTGTTAGTGCCATACGTAACTGCGTATATACCAATTAGTGTATTACTGTCAAGGGAATAATTTTCGGCCATCCTTCTTATTTCCTTGACTAATATATACCTAATTAGTAATATATTTCTCAGGTAAGCGAGGTTGCTATGGAAGACCTGAGAGAGCAGCGCGGAATCGTACTGGCGGCCACAAAGAAGATTCACCAACACGGCGATTGCTGGCTCGTACCGTCGCAGAGCGGCAAGGGCGTCTATGCGGTCAGGCATCTCGCAGAGATGAATCCCGAATGCTCTTGCCCCGACTATGAGGCGCGTCGCCAGAACTGCAAGCACATTTACGCAGCCATCTACGTTATGCGACGCGAACAGAACGCCGACGGAAGCACCACGGTGACGGAGACCGCCACGTTTACAGCTACAAAGCAAGTTACCTATCCCCAAGTGTGGTCTGCCTACAACGCGGCGCAGACCAACGAGAAGGACAAGTTCCAAGCCCTGCTGTTCGACTTGTGCCGTGGTGTCGCCGAACCGCAAGCGCCGAGGCTTGGTCGTCCGCGCCTGCCCCTTGCCGACGCCATCTTTAGCGCGACGTTCAAGGTTTACTCGACAGTCAGCGCGAGACGGTTCATGTCCGACCTGCGCGATGCGCAAGCACGCGGATACGTCTCCGCGACGCCGCACTTCAACTCGATTTTGAACTACCTTGACAACGCCAGCATGACGCCCGTTCTGCGCAATCTTGTCGTGCAGAGCAGCCTTCCGCTCAGCGGAATAGAAACCAAATTCGCCGTCGATTCCTCCGGCTTTTCGACCTCGCGATTTACCCGCTGGCATGACGTGAAGTACGGCAACCGAGTCAAGCAAGATTGGATCAAGTGCCACATCATGTGCGGCGTCGAAACACACATCGTAACCGCCGTCGAAATCGCCGAGATGTACACGAACGATACGCTGATGCTTGCGCCGATGGTACGGACGACCGCTGAGAATTTCCGCATCGCCGAAGTTTCTGCGGACAAGGCTTACGGCAGCCTCGCGAACACCGACGCCATTACACAGGCGGGTGGCAAGCCGTTTATCGCGTTCAAAGGCTCGGCGACCGGCGCGGCAGGCGGGACGTTCGAGCAGATGTACCATTACTTCATGTTCAAGCGCGACGCGTACCTCGCGCACTACCACAAGCGCTCGAATGTCGAGTCCGCGTTCAGCATGATGAAGCGCAAGTTCGGTGACTCGGTACGCAGCAAGGGCTACACCGCTGGTGTCAACGAAACTTTGTGCAAAATTCTCTGCCATAACCTCGTGGTACTCATCCATGAAATGTACGAACTCGGAATCGACCCGACGTTCGGAAACTGCGTGGCCTAGTAATCCTTGAACCAGTCACCGTACTCGCTTCCAAATTCGGTAAGCCTTAATGTGTCGCCTGTCGAAGTACGTGGCCTATCAGTGTCTTCCCGTATTTTCGTTAGCCTTGCAGTGATGTCCGCAATTCTGTCGAGCACCAGTTGTGACGATTTGGTGTTGTCCAAAGCAACTCTGACACCACTAAGCATAAGTTCGTCGATGCCCCACAAGAACCTGTAGTCTTTCTGCGCAACATCGAAGAACTGCTCCGCACCTTTAGTCACGCGCCGCCCTATTATTTCTGTATTCCCCCCGACATATGACCCCTTGGTCTTGACCTCCCGAAACAACTGGAGGGCTAAATGGACTGCAACCGCTGTCGAGAGTCCGGGGACCCACATCTTCTCAATCAAGTACTCGGCCAATAGAGAACCGCTTCCCGCCACAGCATGTTCGTCTGCCTCTGCAACGGCATCTCTATCCGTTTGCAGCAGACCCCAACCCTTTTGTCCTTCTTGGATACCGCAGACGAGTTGCACAAAGGGGCGGTCGGGGTCGTCCGGCTTCCAGTACTTGAAAATTGAGTCGCTGTGTACGGCGGCGATTACTTTCTCCACCGCTTCTTTGATATTCGCGAGCGTCGGCTGAGAAAGTGCAGCAGCGGCATCCCTAATCTTTTGGCACACAGCGTCGATGTAGACCCCGTCACCAGCCCCACCGATGATGATGTCGTATGCCTTATTCTGACCGTAATAACTGGCAAGCTTGTGCCCTTGAAACCGCACCGCCCCGTAGGTAATCTCCGTATCGGCGGCAATGACAAAGCCATCTCTGCATTTGAATCCCGCAACCAAGGTCATGTTTTTCGCCTTTGGCCGCTCCGGCTTCGGGTGCGGCTTTGGAAGTGTTCGTACCATTTAAACACCCCCTCCGCCAGTCCCGACATTGCTGCACAAGAAGTCGAGCGGCTGCACAAGAAGTCGCCCTGAGACACACGAAAGTGCCTTAATTTCGGGCCTTCTTGTGCAAAGCCATGTCAACTGGGAGAAACACAACAGTTACTTGTAATCGACACATTCTAAGCAAGATATATAGTTCCAGAACGCTGAACAAAGCCCCTTGGAATGTGCTATACTGAACTTAGAGTTGAATTGAAGAGAAGCTTGTAATCTTTTCGCCCCAGCCCAAAGCGGCTGGGTTTTGTGTTTCTGGGCGAAGTTGCCGGTCCTCTGGATTGGAGGTCGGCCAGTAACCGCTCTCGTCTGTTTGACTTGTCCGTCTCTCTCTGCGTAACGTTCAATCTACATAATTTACGTCTTCCTGCCATGGAGGCATGATGAAGAGTTGGTGTGAGAACCTGTGCCGTCCCTACGGGACTCCGCTCAATTTCCCGCTTGCCCCAGGACTCCGCCTGCGGCTGGGTCCCGGGCTAAGCTATTTCGCGCCTATGGCGCTCGTTTTCTCGCGGTTCGCGCTCCATCGCGGAAACAAAGCTTTAGTTCCCACACAGACTCTAAAGCGGTGGTTCACCCAGCTCACCGCACTGCTATTGCTGGCGGTCGCACTACCGCTGGCGGCGCAGGACCTGGTCTCGTACGAGAAACGCGTCTCGGTCAAAACCCTGCCCAACGGACTCACGGTGGTTCTCTGGCGCAGGCCGGAGGCGCCGGTGTTTTCGTTCTTCACCCAGGTTGATGCCGGCTCGGCGCAAGATCCGCTGAACGAGACCGGCCTGGCCCACATGATGGAGCACATGGCCTTCAAGGGCACGCCCGACATCGGCACCACCGATTACGCTGCCGAGAAGCCGGCGCTGGCCAAGGTCGAGCAGACTTACGCCGCCTACGAAGCCGAGCGCATCAAGCGCGTCGGTCAGGATCCGAAGAAGCTGGCCGAGCTGCAGAAGGCCTGGCAGGATGCGATCGCTGCCGCCGACAAATACGTTGTGCCCAACCAGTTCGGCGAAGTGGTGGAGAGCCACGGCGGGGTGGGCATGAACGCCTTCACCAACTATGACGAGACCGCCTACATGTACTCCATGCCGGTCAACCAGATTGAGCTGTGGGCAGCGCTGGAGTCGGACCGCATGATGCATCCGGTGATGCGCCAGTTCTACAAAGAGCGCAACGTGGTGATGGAAGAGCGCCGCATGCGCACCGACAGCCGTCCCACGGGCCGGCTGGTCGAGCAGTTCCTGGGCACTGCGTTCATGGCCAATCCCTATCATCGGCCGACCATCGGCTATGCCTCCGATCTGCAGAGCTTTTCGGCCACCGACGCGGCCGAGTTTTTCCACCACTACTACGTGCCCAGCAACATGGTGATCGGGCTGGTCGGCGATCTGGATCCGGACGTGGTCTTCCCCATCATCGAGAAGTATTTCGGCCGCATCCCGACCACGCCCAAGCCGACCGAGCAGACGACGATCGAGCCGCCGCAGAACTCGGTGCGCGAAGTCACGCTGCATGATCCGTCGCAGCCGTTCTATCTTGAGGGCTATCACCGGCCCAGCTATCTGGCGCCGGATGACGCGGTGTACGACGCCATCTCCGACATACTTTCCAACGGGCGCACCTCGCGTCTGTATCGCTCGCTGGTGCGCGATCAGAAGATTGCCGCTTACGCTGCGGGATTCAGCGGATTTCCCGGCAACAAGTACAGCCACCTGTTCGCGTTTTATGCGGTGCCGATTCCCGGCCACACGACGGACGAATTGCAGAAGGCATTCCAGGTCGAGATCCAGAAGCTGAAGACGCAGGACGTGACCGACGAGGAACTGCAGATGTTCAAGACGCGCACCAAGGCGGACCTGATTCGCGGCCTGGCCAGCAATGAAGGGCTGGCGCAGCAGTTGGCTTACTACCAGACGCGATACGGCGACTGGCGCGAACTGTTCCGCTATCTCGACCGCGTGGACAAGGTAACCAAGGCCGACATCCGCGCGTGTCGCAACCAGGTGTTCCAGGACAGCAACCGCACCGTGGGCGCCATCCAGACGCAGACTGCATCGAGCGAACCGGGAGCCCCGACCGCCGGCAAAGGAGCGGAACAGCAATGAGCGCAGGCCAACACCTTTCCCCCAATGCTGTCATCCTGAGCGAGCGTAGCGAGTCGAAGGACCCCTATACCCAGGTCGCTCCTCACACCGGGCCCCGGGCGAACACTCTCTCGATTTGTCATCCTGAGCGGAGCGCCCGCCTGTTCTTTTCGTCCCGCCGATTTTGCGGGACGGGCGGGCGCGCAGCCGAAGTGCCTGCCCCGAGCGAGCCGAGGGGATCTGCGTTTGCCCCCGCGGCAATGAAGGGGCGCGCCTTCAGGCGTGCCGTACGCAGCCATCATTTTTGTCATCACGAGGGGACTTTAGTCCCCGAGGGATCTGCTTTTCGCACCACGGCAAGAGCCTGCTATCGACGACATTCCTGTCGGCACTGGTTGGCTTTCTCCTGCTGCTAACGACGGTTGCCTCCGCCCAGCAAGTCACTCCCTGGAACAAAATCCAGGCGCCGCCGCTGCCGGCCTTCACCCCGCCGGAGCCAACGCGCATCCAGTTGTCGAACGGCATGGTGATCTTCCTGCAGCCCGACCATGAGCTTCCGCTGATCACCGCGACTGCGCGCATTCGCGGCGGCTCCATCTCCGAGCCGGCCAACAAAACCGGCCTCACCGATCTGTACGGCGACGTTTGGCGCACCGGTGGAACCAAGACCAAGACCGGCGATCAGATGGACGATTTCCTGGAATCGCACGCCGCCAAGATCGAGACCGACAATCAGTCGGACTCGACCAGCATTTCGCTCGACTGCCTGAAGAACGACTTCGACGCGGTGTTCGCGATGTATCTCGATCTGCTGCACAATCCCGAATTCCGCGAAGACAAACTGCAACTTGCCAAGGCGCAGATGTACACCGGCATCGCCCGCCGTAACGATGATGTCGACTCCATCGTGCATCGCGAGAGCGTGATCATCGCCTACGGCAAGGACAACCCTTACGCGCGAGTTGCCGAATACGCCACTGTCGCCGCGGTCACGCGGCAGGACCTGCTGAACTGGCATGAGCAGTACGTTTATCCCAACAACATCATCTTCGGCATTACCGGCGACTTCGATCCCAAGGAGATGGAAGCCAAGCTGCGTCAGGCCTTCGAGTCGTGGCCGAAAGGTCCGGCTGCAGAGATGCCCGAAGTCAAGTTCTCCGAACCCAAGCCGGGCATCTACTTCGTTCAGAAAAGCGACGTGAACCAGAGCAGCATCAACATGCTCGACCTGGGCATCGAGCGCAGCAATCCCGATTACTACGCCGTCACGCGTGATGAACGAGGTGTTCAGCGGCGGATTTTCGTCGCGCCTGTTCAACAAGCTGCGCTCGGAAAAAGGCCTGGCCTACGATGTGGGAGGCGGCGTGGGTTCGGCCTGGGATCATCCTGGCCTGACCAATATCGAAATGCAGACCAAGAGCGCCAGCACGGTGGACGGCATTGAAGGCCTGAACGAGGAGATTGATGATCTGCTGAAGAATCCGGCGACGCCTGCCGAACTCAAGCGCGCCAAGGACGACATCCTCAACTCGTTCATCTTCCGCTTCGACACGCCGGAAAAAGTGCTGCGCGAGAAGATGGCCTACGAGTTCTATCACTACCCGCTGGATTTTCTGGAGCGCTATCGCAGCGAAGTGGAGAAGGTGACGTCTGACGATGTGGCACGTGTGGCCCACAAGTACGTGCACAAAGACCAGCTGGCGGTTCTGGTGGTGGGGAACGACACGGAATTCGGCAAGCCGCTCAGCTCGCTGGGGCAGGTGCAGAACCTGGACATCGCCATCCCGCCCCCGCCGCCGGGGCTGATGGGCTCGGCGGAGCAGTAGCGCCGCGCTGGCAGCGATCATGAATATTGAAGTTTATTTTCGTAACCGGGTAGCGGAACTGAAGAGCCTTGCCGAGCGAGTCCAGGAAAAGAACCCACCGGGGAACAGCTTAGATAGTTAGCTCTCGCGTAATCGTCCCGAAGCATACTTGTGCAGCAGGCTGGAGATTAACGTTTGGTAAGGCAGACCCTCTTCCAGCGCACGCTTCTGGATGGCTTCCAAGTCTCTGCCCGAGATGCGAATGTTGACTCGCCGGTCCTTGCGGAATGTCGCCTTGGCGTATTGGGCATATCGGCTTCGGCTCGCCTTCGCTCTCTTGTGCGATTGCCACTCGCCGCGCTCGACTGATTCCAGAATCTCGTTCTCTTCCGCGTCAAGCGTCATCGTCCATCGCCTCTTCTCCTAAGTATTGTCTGGTCGCTTTGCGGCTCGGGATAATTGTCTTCAGGAAGACGATCTTCTCGTTCTCAACAAAAGGGACAAGGTAAACATACTGGTCGCGCTGAATGACGAAGATTCGCTGCCCGGCATAGCGCTCGCTGTTAGGGGGTTCCAGGATATCGAGCAGATTCCCACGTTCGATCAGAAAAATGATTTCCTCAAACCCGATACCGCGTTCCGCCTTTAACTTCTCGTTCTTTTCGTCGGACCAGTCGAAGTATTTCAAACGCCGATTCTATCACGTGTGCCGAATAGGCACACATTGGCCGAGCGCAGCCGCGCGTGACGTCTTTCGTCCCCCGAGCGAGCACAGGGACACGGCCCTACCCCTCCCACGCTCCCAACGCGCGCCGCACCAGCACCAGTTGTCCGATGTGATAGGCGTTGTGATCGGCGATCAGCAGCGCCTCGCGCAATAGGGTTTGGCCGGAGCCGTGCGGGAGGGGCGCAAACAGATCGTGCTTGGGATCGCTAATTAGTTCGCGCATGGCTTCCAGGTTTTCCTGAACAGCGTTCACGCTCTGCTCCCAGGCTTCTTCCTTCGGCGGCGCCGGATCCTTGGGCCAATAGCCCTCCGGCCATTTTGGCGACTTGTGCTTGGCATTGCTGCTGAATTCCACCATGTCCCACAATGCGATACGAATGTGCTCCAGCAACTGCCAGGCGGAATGCGGAAATCCCTCGGGCACGCGGCCCCTCAGCTTCGCCGGAAAGTCGGCCACCGCGGAAGCAAAGTCCGTATGCGCTTCGTTCCAGTCAATCGTTTTTGTCAAGGCAATTATCCCTTGACATCACGTTCTGGTTTTGCTAATCTGTGGACATTATGAACCGCAGACAGACGATCCCGAAGGAATTGCGGTACACAATCGACGATTTCAACCGTCAATTCCCAAGCAATGACACTTGTATTGAGCACCTTAAAGAGAAGCGTTTCCCCGGCGGGATTGCGTATTGCGCAAAATGTCGGCAGGAGCAAAAGCATCATCGCATCAAGGGCCGTCCGGTGTACTCCTGCGATGTCTGTCTGACTCAGATTTCCCCGATGGCCGGGACGATCTTCGAGCACAGCAGCACGTCATTGCGGCTGTGGTATTACGCCATGTATCTGATGGCCTCGACTCGTTGCGGCATCTCTGCCAAGCAGATTCAGCGCGAAACCGGGGTCACTTACAAAACCGCTTGGCGGATGTTCCGCCAGATTCGCTCGTTGCTGTCCGAAACCGACATGCAACTGGAGGGCGAAGCGGTGGAGATGGATGAGAGCTACTTCGGAGCAAAGCGGAAACGCGGAGAGAAAAGGGGCCGTCCATCGAAAGATTCCGGTAAACAGTGCGTTGTTGGTGTCGTAGAGCGCGGAGTCGGCAAGGGCCGGGTTTACGCTACCGTTGCAACCGATGCTACAAAGGCCACTCTTCATGGCATTGCTAAAGAGCGCATCCTGCCTGAGTCAGTTGTGTTCACGGATGAATACGCTTCGTACAACGGTTTGGACGCCGAAGGCTATCAGCATCGCCGCATCAATCACAGCGCGGGCGTGTATGTCATGGGCGACTGCCACACGCAGACCATTGACGGATTTTGGATGCTGGTCAAGACGGGCCTCCGGGGCGTGTACCACAATGTGGGGAAGCAGTATTTGCAGACCTACTTGGATGAGTATTCGTTCAGGTACAACCGGAGAGATAGAGGGAATCTGATTTTCAATGACTTCTTGCAGCGGCTTTGCGAGCGGGCCGAGTTGCGTCCGCAGCTCGTTTCAGGAGATTCTCAAAATCCCGTCTCGCAAGAGGCTGCATTTTAACCGCAACCTCTGCTGATGGTTTCAAATCTTGCTTTGCCACGGGTCGTTCGCTGCTGCCTTGCCGGGATGAGCGTATGCCCGCCATACTGCCGTGATTGTAACACGGCGGGAATGGCGGAAGTGTGTCACTCCAGAACCGGAAGGAACTGGTCGATAACGCTGTCAACAATATCAACGACCTGATGGAGAAATGGAACCAACGTCTCACTCTCCAAAACCTGCGGCTGTGCAGTCGCTTCAGTAGTGGGGATATCGACTTCATCATCCGTTGCATGGTTAAAGAGTCGGTGGAAGTGTGGGTTTGTAGTCTGTCGCCAGAAATACCCCTCGAATCCGACTCCTTCAAGCAGAATGTTTTGCCCGACCGAGACAATGGTCTGGTGTTTATCGATATTGCAAATCTCGTGCAGTCGGCAGAGTGCATCATACCCACCCTGGTACGGTTTGAGAGAATCAATAAGCCGCACCGCATCGGCGCTCATTCCCTGTACTTTTCTAGCCTTGGCTTCTTCGTATGTCTTGGCATCAATTGTGATTGGGAAAGCCGTATGCTTCGTGGGGGTTTCCCCATTGGCCTCGACAAGCTGCCATGCGAGATGATCCAGCGCGCTCCGAAGATTGTTCACGATGTCCCCGGCGATGGCGAACAGTTCAAAGGAGCGAACGGGATAAGTTCTTGTGTCGGGCAGGTCAGCGGAAAAGGAAAATTTGCCATGACCCTTAGTGACGACAATTGTGTGGTCTCGGTCTCTGAAGGTTTCCGCGATTCTGTCGAACTCCTTGAGATTCTCTTTGGCCCGTTCAACCTTAACCTTCGCAAGTATTAATCTATCCTGCGCTGTCATGTGCTATAGGATAGCACGTGATCTCAAGGGATACTAACCTTTGTCAATTGCTGACGGAGTTGCTTATCGTGATCCATGAAGACCTCGTTTGAAGAAAGCTGCACGGTTGTGATGAGGCAAATACCGGAGCGGATGTAATTTCCGGGAAATTTGGAACGGATTAACTGCCGTCGTCCTTAACCTGCTCAACTTTAGCGACAAACTCTCCCCGGCCGAGCTGCGTGCGAACCTGTTCTCCGGGTTTGAGCTGGGAAGCCTGTTTAACCACATGGCCATCGGAATCGAAGACCAGTGCATAGCCGCGGGCCAGAATCGCCGTGGGAGAGAGCGCTTGTAGCTGGCTGTGCAGCTGCTCCCAGCGCGCCCGCCGGCGGAGCAGGACGGTCTCGCCGGCGCGGCCCAGAGCGACCGTCAGCTGCTCGACTCGATTCTGCCGCGACACCAACAGCCGCGATATCGCTGAGCCCAACTCCGCCGAGCATGCTTCGAGCTGGCGACGCAAGCCGGCCATGCGCACCCGCAGATCGTGATGGCGAAGATGCGCCTCGAGCGCTTCCAATGTCCGCGAATAGTTTTTCAGGCGCCGCGCCTGCGCCTGCGCTAAACGAAACACCAGATCGTCCACACGCTGCTGGCGGCGGGCGATGGAGTCTTGCATGCGCGCGAACACGGCATTCTGCGCCAGCTTGGAGAGCGCATTATTAGCACGCAACAGTTTGTAGTTGATGGCCTGGGTCATGCGCTTGTGGAAGGCCTGCAGCTTTTCCGAGAGATCGAGCTTGGAGCGGATGACCAGTTCGGCAGCGGCTGAAGGTGTCGGTGCACGCAGGTCGGCAACGAAGTCGCAGATGGTGAAATCAGTCTCGTGCCCGACGGCGGAGATGACCGGAATCTCGCAGGCAGCGATGGTGCGCGCCAGGCCTTCGTCGTTGAAGGCGAACAAGTCTTCGAACGAACCGCCGCCGCGCGCCACGATAATGACATCGACCTGTCCGTTGCGATTGAAGTAGCGCACACCCGCGGTGACTTCGGAGGCGGCCACATCGCCCTGCACCTGGGCGGGATAAATGAGCACGTTCACCGACTCGTGGCGGCGGCGCAGAATGTTCAGGATGTCTTGCAAGGCGGCGCCGCGGGGCGAGGTGACCAGGCCGATCCGCCGGGGAAGCGCAGGGATGGGCCGCTTGCGCGCCTGATCGAAGAGCCCTTCGGCGGCCAGCTTGGACTTCAATTGCTCGAAGGCAATTTGCAGCGCGCCCGCGCCTTTCGGCTCGAGATGTTCGGCCTGGAATTGCAGATCGCCGCGCTCGTCGTAGACGGTCACTCGCCCGCGGGCGATCACCTGCAATCCATTCTCGGGACGAAAGCGCAGCAGTCGTGCCTGGGTGCGCCACATCACGACTCGCAACTGGGCCGAGTCGTCCTTCATGGTGAAGTAGAGGTGACCGGATTCGGCGGGGCGGTAGTTGGAGATCTCGCCTTCGACGTAAACATCGGTGAAGGCGCGCTCCACCTGGGTGCGAACCGAGGCAACCAGTTCGCGCACGGGATAGATCTTCCGCGGCGGCGCCTGGAAAGCGAGTCCGAGTTGTTCCGCGCCGGCCATGAAGGCAGTGTATCAAGAGGCCGCATGTCGCTTTTCGGATGCCCTGGCGTCAGTTCCAGAAACGATGATCTGGAACTTTTCAACCGCTGGCGCGAAATCCTGATCCGCGTGAATCCGAGCGAGAGAACCTCCGGTGCTTGGATCGCTCGGATAACTGAAAGGAATGACTCCGGGCTGCGTACAGATTTATTGATGCTCGCGCACGATCCGATTGGTCAGCGCACGAGTCAGCGAATAAGGCATCGCCACGAGAACCGGGCCAACGTCTTTGACCGCGCCGCTCGGGATCGCTTAGGCGCCAAGATACAATGGGAAAAGGTAGGATGAATGCGGAGATGTGTTCGGGCGCGACCGCAGGTGGAAGCGCCGGGCTTTAAGCCCGGCGAAATTAGAGGCTTTCAGAAATGGCTTCAGCCACGGTGGGCCGAGGCTAAAGCCATTTTCAAGTCGCATGGTCTCGGCACGGCTGAAGCCGCGCCCTTCCACCGGTTCCCGGAGACGTTTTCTTTACGCACATCTGGAAAGCTACGGCGATCCACTGTCGCCCTGATCGCTCTGGTCGCGATGCTTGCGATATCATTGGGCGCATTGAACACCTATTCCTCCGCTCCAGCATCGACCGCGAAGTCTTCCGCCGACGCTCCCGACATCCTCTTCGTCAATGCCGACATTTACACCCAGGCCACGCCCGCTCGCGCTGAGGCAATGGCGGTGCGCGACGGCCACATTGTTGCTGTCGGATCGAATGCTGACATGCGCAAGCTGAAGGGAAGTCGCACCCAGGTAATCGATCTGGGCGGACATTTTGTGATGCCCGGGTTCAACGACGCGCACGTACATCTGGCCGCCGGAGGCTTCCGCCACTTCGAAGTCGATCTGACGGGGTCGCAGTCGCTGCAGGAGATGCAACAGCGCATCGCGGCCCATGCGAAACTGCTGGCTCCCGACGATTGGCTGATTGGCGGCGGTTGGGACCACACCCTCTGGGCCAGCCAGCAGCTGCCAACCCGGCAGGATCTCGACGCGATCACCGGCAATCATCCCGCGTTTCTCAGCCGGGTCGATGGCCACATCTCCATCGCCAATACGGCCGCGTTGCAGGCTGCGGGCATCACTGCGAGCACTCCTGATCCGCTAGGAGGCAAGATCGATCACGACGCCAGCGGCCAGCCCACGGGAATCATTCGCGAAGATCCTGCCATGCAGCTGGTATGGTCCAAGATTCCGAAGCCCACGCCGGCGCAGCGGCGCCGCGCAGCCGAGTACGCCTTAGCCAACGCCGCCAAGTGGGGCATTACCTCGGCGCAGGATTATTCGGACTGGGAAGACTTCCTCACCTACCAAGATCTGGAACAGGAAGGCAAGCTTCCGATTCGTATCAGCGAGTGGCTCGACTTTAACGGCTCGGTCGACCTGCTGGAAAAGCATCGCGCGCTTCATCCCGCCGACGATGCCATGCTGCACCCCACGATGCTGAAGGGCTTCATGGATGGTTCGTTGGGATCGCGTACCGCGGCTCTGCTGGCGCCGTATTCGGACGATCCCGGCAACTCCGGCTTGCCGCGATACCAGCAGGGTCAGCTGAACCGCATGGCCATCGAGCGCGCCGCAGCCGGCTTCCAGTTGGGCTTTCATGCCATCGGCGATCGCGCCGCGCAAATGGCGCTGGATGCTTATTCGGAAGCCGAACGCAGCGCCCGGGAGAATAATCAGTGGCGCGACTTCCGCTTCCGCATCGAGCACGCTCAGGTCATCGCGCCCAACCAGTTTCAGCAATTCAAGGCGCTGGGCGTGATCGCTTCGGTCCAGCCGAATCATTTGCTCACGGACATGCACTGGGTGATGGAGCGTATCGGCCCGGAGCGGGCGAAAACGTCGTATCCCTGGAAGCAATTTCTCGACAACGGGATTCCTCTGGCATTTGGCACCGACTACCCGGTCGAGCCGATTACGCCGTTTCGGGGAATCTATGCCGCGGTGACGCGCCAGAACGAAGCCGGCACCAAAGTCCTACTTTCCCGAGCAGAAGATCAGCATCGAGCAGGCGCTGGCCGCCTATACTACCGGCGCGGCCTATGCTCAGTTTGCCGAGAAAGAGAAGGGGACGCTGGCTCCGGGCATGTTGGCCGATTTCGTGGTGCTGGATCGCGACCTTACGAAAATCCCGCCGCCGGAAATTCTTAAGACGCAGGTATTGCGGACCGTGGTCGGCGGGAAAACTGTATATGAGGCGGGAAGGGCGGTTGTCAGTAGCCAGTAGCCAGGAACAGCAGGTCCCTCCGCTGCGCTTCGCTCCGGTCGGGATGACACCAGAAAGAGCAAGTCCCTGCTTTTCTGGCAACTGACTACTGGCAACTGGCAACTGGCAACTGGCAACGAGCAATTGCTTCAGGTGACCAATTGCTTGCGGTTTGCGTCTAAGTAAGCAGCGAACCGGCAGTGATTCCCCTCACAACTCAAACGGTAGGTGGCGGCGACTGTATAATTTCTACTGGCTGGTTAGCCGGAGGATACTGAATGGATCCGCAAGTTTCGGGTTTCGGGCAGAAGTTTAAAGCCAATCGCTTTGCCTCGACCCTGGTGATCCTGGCGACTCTTACGCTAGGCATCTTGATTGGCACCGTAGTTTCTGGAGCCGTAAAAGGCAAAGAGCAGAACTCTTCTGCCGACGCTACCCCGCTGAAGGTACCCTCACCGGTCCAGATGTCAAACCAGTTCTCGACCATCGCTCGCCAGCTGGAGCCTTCGGTGGTGAACATCAACACCGAATCGACCATTAAGAATCCGCATCAGCGCATGGGACCTCCCGGACAAGACGAGGGCCCGGGTGGCGGCGACGAGGACAATCCTTTCCAGGATTTCTTTAACCGCTTCTTCGGCGGACAAGGTGGGCAAGGCGGACAGGGTGGCCCGGGCGGCAGGCGACATGCGCGAGCGCTCGCTGGGATCGGGCGTGATCGTCGATTCCAAAGGCTACATTCTCACCAACAATCACGTGGTCGACAAGGCTGATCGCATCCGCGTCAACCTGATGGGCGATCCCGAGACCGTGACCTACACGGCTACCGTGATCGGCACCGACGCCGAAACCGATCTGGCCGTCATCAAGATCGACGCCAAGAAGCCTCTGCCGGCAGCCAAACTCGGCAACTCGGACGCCATGGAAGTAGGCGATTGGGTGCTGGCCATCGGCAGCCCGTTTGGCTTGAATGAAACCGTGACTGCCGGCATCGTTTCGGCCATCGGCCGCGACATCATTCCCCAGCGTCAATTTGAGAAGTTCATCCAGACCGACGCCGCCATCAACCCTGGGAACTCGGGTGGTCCGCTGGTCAACATGAATGGCGAAGTGATCGGCATCAACACCGCGATCTACACCAGCGGAGGCGGCTATCAGGGCGTCGGCTTTGCCATGCCTTCCAACACGGTCGTCTCCGTCTACAACCAGTTGATTGGTCCGGAGCACAAAGTTTCGCGCGGCTCCATCGGAGTGCAGTTCAACGCCGTACCCAATCCCGCCGTAGCGCGCGTGTATGGCGTCAACAGCGGCGTCACCATCGCCAGCATCACGCCTAACGGTCCCGCCGAGAAAGCTGGTCTGCAGACTGGCGACACCATCGTCTCGGTGAATGGCAAGACGGTGAAGAATGGCGACGAACTGGTCGCCGAGATTTCTGCTTTGAAGCCCGGCACCAGCGCCAAGATCGGCTACATCCGTAACGGCAAGCCATCGACTGTTGACGTCACCATTGCCGATCGTGCCAAGCTCTTTGCCAACCGTTTAGGTGGCCAGGATCAGGAGAACGAAGAAGGCCAGCCGCAGGAAAGCAAGTTCGGCATCACGGTCCGCGGCATCACCAAGGACCTGGCCGATCGTTACCAGCTGCCGAATACCAAGGGCGTCATCGTGCAAGATGTGAAGCCTGACGGCTTCGGCGATACCGCTGGCTTGAGTCGCGGCGACATCATCGTCGAGATCAACAAGCAGCCGGTCAACAGCGAAGAAGATTTCCACCGCATCGAGGCGCAGATCCAAGAGCGGGCAGGACATCGTGTTCCTGGTTCGTCCGCGGGGCAGCCGCGACAACACCACGGTGTTCATGGGAGGAACTCTGCCATAAACGGTAGCAATTGCGGATTGACCGAAACTTAACAATAGGCAACTCAAACCGGGGCGCCCAGGATCGAACCAAAGTAGTACTGGGCGGCCCCGGTTCCATTTCAGGAACCGGGATCGTTTTATCTTCCCCAATTCGTTAAAGTGTCATTACAATAGCGGGATAATTCAGTTGTTCATAAACTTGCCAGAGAGGTGGTCGTTGCCTATCGGAAGTCGTATATACACATTAGCCTCGGTCTTTTTTGTGTTGCTGGTCATGACCGGCGTGACAGCGGCGACCACAACCAGCAAGGCAAAACCTAAGAATGCGCAAGTTTCCAGCGCTCACAGCACTTCCCACCATAAATCCTCCAAGCACACGACCAAGGCAGTGGCGCATTCTCACGGCCAGCGCGGCATCGATGAAGAGCGCACGGTCGCCATCCAGAGCGCCTTGATTCGCGAGCATTACCTGACCGGCGAGCCGACCGGCGTCTGGGATAGCGCCTCGAAAGACGCCATGACGCGCTATCAGGCAGCCAATGGCTGGCAGACCAAGATCACGCCTGACTCGCGCGCCCTGATCAAACTTGGCCTCGGGCCCGACCACAAAGGCTTGCTGAATCCTGAGACGGCTAATATTCCTTCGCCCCACGAGTTGGGCGTAGACAGCCAGACTCAGCCCGGCGGTGCGTCCGACCAGGAATAGCGCTGTTGAAATTTCGGTAGTGAACCAGGCGCGGCGCTCCCGCGCCTTTGTCTTACTGGCGAAAACTTTTTGCGCTGCCGCAGCTCTTGATGTCTGCCTGGCCATCATCACTGTTTCGCTCGACCCGAGTGTGCTACTCTCCTTCGATTGCCATCCTTTGCACGAGGTGAACATGGCCCAGCAAGAGCATAATCTGCAAATCGACTACATCGAGTTTCCCTCCACCGACATCGAGGCGACCAAACGTTTCTATAGCCAGGTGTTCGGCTGGAAGTTTCAGGATTATGGGCCCGATTACACCAGCTTCCACGATGGCCGCCTGGCCGGAGGATTCAATAACGGTGCCCAAGTTGCCGGCGCCGGCGGCGAGAAAACTCAAGGCCCCCTGATCGTGATCTATGCCGCCTCGCTGGAAGAAACCTACGCCAAGGTGAAGGAAGCGGGAGGAAAAATCGTACGCGAGACCTTTGGCTTTCCCGGAGGCCGACGCTTCCACTTCTCCGATCCGAACGGAAATGAACTGTCTGTGTGGAGCGAATAGGACAACGGACTCGTCTTGCTTGTACGAGAGTGTTACTGGTAAGACTCGCGGCGGGATCGTAGTGGCTAAAGCAGTTTCTGGGTTGCTGTAACCGCCTTGAAAGGGCGCGGCTTCAGCCGCGCCGATCGGTGCTGCACGAACTCGACCTTTAGATGTGAAGTTTCAATAGGTTGTTGTCCATTCGGCCAAGAACTGGGAAGCTGATGTTTGCGAAGCAACAGCTGTCCTAGGAGACCGAATGGACTATCACCATCATGCTCGACTTACCATTCATCGTCGAGAGGAACTTGCCCAAACCGTGATCCAGGGCCGACTGAGCTTGAAGCAGGCCGCGGCCGAGTTCAAGCTCAGCCGGCAGAGCGCCGCCAAGTGGGTGCAGCGCTTCCGCACCGAGCAACACCCCGGCTTGTGCGATCGCAGCTCGCGGCCGCACCGATCTCCCCGTTCCACTTCCCCAGAAATCATGGACCGCGTGCAGCGGCTGCGACGCGAGCGTTGGACCGGAGTTCGCATCGCTCAAGCCACCGGCCTGAGCCGGGCCACCGTAAGCCGCATCCTCACCCGCCTCAAGCTCAACCAGATCCGCATGCTGGAACCCGCCCTGCCCGTGGTGCGCTACGAGCTGCCCGCTCCCGGCGACCTGCTCCACCTCGACATCAAGAAGCTGGCCCGCATTCACAAGCCCGGTCATCGCGTCACCGGCAATCCCCAGGATGAAACTCGCGGCGCCGGTTGGGAGTTCCTCTATGTCGCCATCGACGACCACTCCCGCATCGCCTTCACCGCTCTGCTGCCCAATGAACAAGCCACTTCCTCCAGCCGCTTCCTGCGCCAGGCCGTGGCCTACTTCGCCCTCCTCGGCATCCAGGTCCGGCGCGTCATGACCGACAACGGTCCCTGCTTCTGTTCCACCCTCTTTGCCCAGGCCTGCGCCGGTCTCCAACTCACCCATACCCGCACTCGCGTCTACACCCCGCGCACCAATGGCAAGGCTGAGCGCTTCATCCAAACCGCCATTCGCGAGTGGGCTTACGCCCGTCTCTATCAGAACTCCGCCGAACGCCTCGCTTACCTGGCTCCCTGGACTCATCAGTACAACTGGCATCGACCCCATACCGCCCTTAAACAGAAACCACCCATCAGCCGCTCCGGTCTCGATGTCAACAACCTCTTGACACACCACATTTAGAGACTGTGTCGCCACCGAAGAGGAAATTTTGTGGTGGAACAAAGGGTGGAATAACCGATCAAACTAGCCGCAACGCGGCGAGATGAAGTTAGCCGGGCGGCGTAAGCCCCCGGTCAAGCGGGAGATTATTGTGAGCCGCAGAGCGGCGACACCGGTTGCGACAGAGTCTCTTCAGGCCCTGAGGGACGCCCTCAGGGGCTAAAGCCGATGTCTTGCACCCAGCTTTCGGCACGCCTGAAGGCGTGCCCCTTCAAAGCGGATACAGCCACTGTGAACTTGCTCTAAGTCGTAAATCGTCTTTCGGCGCAGGCGGTGAATCCGGCTCACATGGGCAGGAAGTAGCGATAGAGTTCGTTGTCGCGTTTCCAGCCCAGGCTCTCATAGAGGCGCTGGGCGGCAACGTTATCGCTGGTTGTCTCCAATGTCAGGCAATTGGCGCGGGTGGCTTGCGCCAAGTCTCGAGCGCGTTTCATCAGGGCCCGCGCCACGCCCAGCTTGCGGGATTCAGGAACGACGTACAGGTCGTTGAGAATCCACTGCCGCGTCAGGCCTATCGACGAGAACACCGGGTAGAGATGGACGAATCCCACCGCCCGCCCATCCTGCCGCGCCAGGAACAGAACCGACTCGTTCTTGCTCAGCCGCGCGAACAGAAAGCGTCGTGCCGCTTCCACATCCGGAGCCTTGTGGTAGAACTGCCGGTAAGCGTCGAAGAGCGGCGCCACTTCGCCGACGTCGGCCGGCGTGGCGGGCACGATTTCGCAAGCGCTTTCCACGGAATGCATGGGGACAAGGGAACACGGCGCCGCGTCGCAGTCAACTCTTTTCTCCGCCGGGTAGTGGGTCAGTTTGATTGTCATCCCGAGCAAGCCTCAGTAGCGGAGCGAGGGATCTCCCACCCCGTCACGCGCAAAATCGGCGCGCACCGGGGGCCCCGGCTGGGCGGGCCGATTCGCGCCGGCGCGCGAAAGGCAGGCATCCTTAATTCAAACTGACCCACTACCTTTGAAGCTTGCCCTGCTATGATTCTTCCGCCGCCAGCCTAGGGGAACGCTGATGAATTCGCTGCACGATATCGTGACCTCCTATAACGATCGCGATCCGCTCGATCAGGCGCATACCATTCCGGCTAGCTGGTATGTGGACGAGCGCATTGCCGAATTGGAGGGCCAGACGGTCTTCGGTGGAACCTGGCAGGTGGTCGCGAGGACTGGTCAAGTCACACAGCCGGGGGATTTCGTTACCGCAGAGTTGGCGGGCGAGCCACTGGTCATCGTGCGTGGTCAGGATAATCAGCTGCGCGCGTTCTATAACGTGTGTCGCCATCATGCGGCCGCCGTCGTCACCGAGGAGGCGGGCAAAGCCGGCATCTTCCGTTGCCCGTATCATGGCTGGAGCTACGGGCTCGACGGGTCATTGAAAGGCGCGCCGGAGTTTGAAGGCGTCTGCTCCTTCGATCGCTCGCAGAACGGGTTGCTGCCAGTGCGAGTCGACACCTGGGAGCAGTTCGTCTTCGTCAATCTTGATCCGCCAGCCGCACCGCTGGCAGATTTTCTTGGCGGGCTGGTGCAGCGTATCGCGCCCTTGAAGCTCGACGCCCTGCATTTTTTCGAACGCCGGTCTTACCGCCTCAATTGCAATTGGAAGGTATTTGTCGATAACTATCTCGATGGCGGTTACCACGTCCCGCATCTGCACAAGGGACTGAACAGCGTTCTCGACTACAAGCAATACACTATCGAGAACGAAGACCGTTATTGTCTTCAATCGAGTCCGATGGTTTCGTCCAGCGACGCGGCCACCGCGGCCGCTCGCGGCGGTGATCGCGCCTGGTACTTCTGGCAATATCCGAACTTCATGATCAATCTTTATCGGGGGTACATGGACACCAACCTGGTGTTGCCGGACGGCGTCGATGGCTGCACGGTCATCTTCGATTTTTATTTTGACGATGTGAGCGAGCCGGCCGTCGAACGCAATCGCCAGAGCATCGCCGTGGGCGAACGCGTCAACGATGAAGACGTTGGCATTTGCGAGGCAGTGCAGCGCGGATTGCACTCTCGCGCTTACGGAACGGGACGGCTCTCGGTTCGGCGCGAAGCCGGCGAGCATCTCTTTCATCGACTACTGGCAGCGGATTTGAAAACCGGCTTGGCGAAGACCGCAGATCGCAGTTGAGCCGCGGAGCGGCACGGACCTGCCATCTTTATGGACGTGTTTCATCGTTGAACCGGCACGGCGGAAGATTCTGCTGAAAAGGATGGACCGCAGATCCCTCCGCTCGGACTGAAGTCCTCGGTCGGGATGACAAGATTAGGGACAGCGTTGCGGCACGGCTGATGCCAAGCCCTTGACATAAATCGATTTCTCCCCTCGCGCTGATACAAGCTGATTCCAATCGATTCTCGCCCTGCCCTGACACAAATCGATTCTCGCCAGGCCCACATAATTCGCCGGCGCAACAAACTGTTTTCTGCACTGCGAAATCCTGTTTTGTGAGGCACACCCGCGCTCGTACTCTGCATCTCTACTAGTTGAGTAAGCTCTCCAGTTTTGCACGAGAACGTCATCCCAATCGCTCGATCCAAAAGGACCCTGTTTGTATGAGAGTTGCTCTGGTATCCCCTCCCTTCCTGCCCGTCCCTCCCCAACGATATGGCGGGACGGAATTATTCATTGCCCAACTCGCCGAGGGGTTGAAAAACTCCGGCGTCGAGGTTGTGGTCTACACCAACGGCGAGTCCACCGTCGGCGTGGAAACTCGTTGGCTCTACGAAAAGCAACAGTGGCCCATCAGCGGCGAAGTTTTTGACAACCTGAAGGATTTCAACCACTCCTCCTGGGCCATTGCCGATGCCGCCAAGGATTGCGACATTATCCATCTTCACAATGTTTCCGGCCTCATGTTCACCCGGTACGTGGATTGCAAGTTTGTGTACACCATCCATCACGTGCACGAACCCCCGCTTAGCGACACCTACAACTTTTTTCCTGCGGTCGAATTCATTACCATCAGTGATTTTCAGCGTCAACATGAGAACATGCCACGGTTGCGCACCATTCATCATGGCATCGACCTGAATTTGTATCGCTTGCAAACTCGCAAGCAGAACTATCTCAGTTTCCTGGGAAGAATCGCGCCCATCAAAGGCACTCATATCGCGATTGAAGTCGCGAAAAAATCAGGCATTCCGCTGAAGATTGCCGGGGAAGTGCAACCTATCTTCAAGGACTATTACGAACGCAAGATTAAGCCCCACATTGACGGCAAATTCATCGAATACATCGGCGAAGCCGACCTGGCGGCGAAGAATGAACTGCTGGGCAACTCCCTGGCCATGCTATTTCCGATTCAATGGAACGAGCCGTTTGGGCTGGTGATGATTGAGGCCATGGCTTGCGGCACCCCGGTGCTGGCGCTGCCTGGCGGAGCGGTCGAGGAAGTGGTGTGCAACGGGACCTCGGGATTCGTCTGCCGCACACCGCAGGAAATGGCGCAGCATGCCTCCGTTCTACCCGGCGCATTCAGCCCGCTGATGGTGCGGCAATATTGCCAGCAATACTTCTCCGCCGATCGCATGGTGGCCGACTACGTCGCGCTGTACCAGGAGCTGGCGAGCCAAGACAATCCTGTGGGCAAGACCGCGATCCCGGTGTCGTTGACCGCGTAAGGCAGGCTATAGCTGGAAAGCATGAGCACCCATCTGACGATTCCTTACGACCAGTTGGTCGAGATTCCGTCGCCGCACCCGGAGCCGCGCCTGGCCTTTCAGTCGTTGGAGCCGCGCAAGGTCGATAACCTCACTCTGATCGACGGCAAGACCTTCAGCGCCACCAACGTCTCCGGCGACGTGTATCCGCCGGGCTCGCCCGACGTCGGCTTCTTTCACGACGACACGCGCTTCCTCAGTCATCTGGAGCTGCGCATTGGCGGGCATCGTACCGTGGTGCTGTCGTCGGCAACCGAAAAGACATTCTCCGCGCAGATTGAACTGACCACCGGCAACATTACGCTGCGCGATTCCTTCGACCTGCCCGAAAACACGGTGCACATCCACCGCGAACAGTTGCTGGCGTCGGAGATCTTCTTCGACCGGCTGACCCTGGAGAATTTCAACCTCACGCCGGTCGATTTCACAGTCGAAGTTCAGTTCGACGCGGACTTCGTCGATGTCTTCCAGGTGCGCGGCCTGGCGCGCCAGCAGCATGGCCAGTATTACCAACCTATCGTCAGCGACAACAGCATCGCGTTCTACTATCGCGGCCTCGACGGTATCATGCGCCAGACGCTGGTCAAGCTGGCTCCCGCTCCCGATCGTATTCAGGAGCAGGTGGCTCGCTGGGATCTTCGCCTGTTGCCGCTGCGGCAGGTGCAGCTGGAACTTTCGGTGACGCCCTGTGTGGAGGGCCGCGAGTCGCGAGCCCAGGTGTACGATCTCGACCATCACCTGCGGCAGCGGCGCTCCAACTTCGCTCGCTGGGAGAGCAGCTCCACCAGTTTTCAAACCGATAATGATGTATTCGATGCGCTGCTGAAAACCGGCATCGGCGATTTCCATGCGCTACAAATACCCGATGGCGATCAGCACATCCTTGCTGCCGGTATACCCTGGTTCGCTACCCTCTTCGGACGCGACTCCATTATTGCCGCCTATCAGTCGTTGTCGCTCAACTCACAGCTGGCTGTGGATACCCTGCGAGTGCTGGCTCGTTATCAGGGCAAGGAATACAACGACTGGCGCGACGAAGAGCCGGGAAAGATCGTGCATGAGTATCGTGACGGCGAAATGACGCGCGATGGCGAAATGCCCTTCGGCCCCTACTACGGCTCGCTGGACGCAACTCCGCTGTTCCTCATCCTGCTGAGCGAGACCTTCAACTGGACCGCTGACGAGCCCCTGGTCGAAGAGCTGCTGCCCAATGCTTATGCCGCGCTGGAGTGGATCGACAAGTATGGTGACCTGGATGGCGACGGCTTCGTTGAATATCAGCGCCGCTCGCCCAAGGGGCTGATCAACCAAAGCTGGAAAGATTCCTGGGATGCGAACATGCATCGCGACGGCAAGGTGGCCAAACCTCCGATCGCGCCCTGCGAGGTACAAGGCTACGTTTACGACGCCAAGTACCGCATGTCGTCGTTGCTGCGGAATTTTGGCGACATCAAAACCGCCGACAAGCTGAAGCGTGATGCCGCCGAACTGGCGCGGCGCTTCGATCGCGCCTTCTGGGTCCCCAGCCGCGGCTTTTACGCCATGGCGCTCGACGCCGACAAGCAGCCGCTGGAGGTGATCGCCTCCAACCCCGGGCACCTGCTGTTTTCCCGCATCATCAACAAAGATCGCGCTCGGGTGGTGGCTAGCCGGCTGATGCGCGACGACATGTTCAGTGGATGGGGCTGGCGCACCATGTCGCAGGAAGAGCGCGTGTTCAATCCGCTCAGCTACCATCGCGGATCGGTGTGGCCGCACGACAATTCCATCATCGCGCACGGGATGGCGCTGAACGAGTTGCGCGACGGCGCCCTGCGCATTTTGACTTCGCTGTATCAGGCGGCATCGCACTTTCGCGACTATCGCCTGCCCGAATTGTTTTGCGGCGTACAACGCCGCGAATATGACGAGCCGGTGCAGTATCCCGTGTCCTGCTCTCCGCAGGCGTGGGCCTCCGGCGCGATGTTTCTCATCCTGACTTCGGTGCTGGGCATCCATGCCAGCGCGCCGCGCAAGGAACTTAACATCATTAACCCCGTGCTGCCCGACTGGCTCGACCACCTGCGGATCCGCAATCTGCGTATCGGCCGCAGCCGGGTCGGTCTGGACTTCAGCCGCCGCGGGGATCGCACCTTCTGCAACGTGGTGGATGTGGAAGGCGACAAGCTGCTGGTCAACGTCGCGTTCAAGAAATAGCTGTCAGCTCTCAGCCATCAGCTATCATTCGTCATCCGCTATCCGCCATCGGCTATCGGCCAAAGACGCTGGGGGTTCTGCAGCGATGAAGCGCGCTTTCTTGCTCCCCAAAGGATCGCGAATTCCTTGCAACTTCGGAATCGCGTGCTGTCTTTGAGCGTGTTGCGCTGGGCCCTCCGCTACAATGGACAAACGGCGCGTTGCGCCGAAGAAGGTGGAGGTTACATGGCGCAAGTGAAAATTACGGCTCGCAGGAATGGGCCGTTCCGCGTGGAGGCCCCCGAAGGCACAATCGAGTTGCTGGACGCTGACGGCAATCCATACGATCTGACCGGAAAAACGGCGTTCTCGCTGTGCCGCTGCGGCGGCTCGGTCAATAAGCCCTTCTGCGATGGGACGCACTCCAAGATCGGATTTGAGGCCGCTGAGGCGGCGGTGAAGAAGGCCGAGGAAGGCGCGCCCGAGCCACCGAAAGCCAGCTCCTAAACGCGGATTTTGTTCGATACACGGGGCCGCTTGGCGCGGTCCTTTGTTTTTTCTATTGCCGCCGCTGTCGTCGTTCCCCGAGTCAGAATTCCTGCGACGGCGATACCCCGGCGGCGCTCGAGGCGGACTCCCGTTTCGCTTACCTTCCCTCGGTGATTTAGACTAACCAGTTTTTCGCGCACGCCTCTACGAGTCTCACCTATAGGACTCACGCGGGATTAAGCTCGCCCGTGCTGCGAGTTCTGTGCGCACGGAGGTTTCATGCTACGTCGTATGGTTCTCTTCGTTGTCTGCTGCTCGCTGGCTGGATTTGCGCAGAGCAAGCGTCCCTTCACTTTCGAAGACATGATGCAGCTCAAGCGTGTGGGCGAGCCCATTGTCTCGCCCGACGGCAAGTGGGTGGCGTTTTCTGCCGTCGACGTCAACCTCGACGAAAATACGCGCAAGCCGCGTCTGTGGATTGTCGCCATCAACGGCGGGGAAGCGCGCCGTCTCACTCCGACAAGCGGGCCGGGAGAAGACCGCATTCGCTTCGCGCCCCACGGCAAGCGCGTGCTGTTTGAGTCGTCGAAGGACGGCGCATCGCAGATCTGGGTGCAGGACTTCGACACCTCCAGTGGCATGCTGACCGGCGAGCCTCGTCAGGCGACTACCATCTCGACGGAAGCCTCCGGCGGGCTGTGGTCGCCGGACGGCAAAAGCATTCTCTTCCAGTCGTCAGTATGGCCCGACTGCACTGACGACGCCTGCAACAAGCAGCGCGACGAAGAAGTCGCCAAGTCCAAGGTCAAGGCCAAAATTTTTACGCAGCTGATGTTTCGCCATTGGAACCATTACTGGGACGGCAAGTACAGCCATCTGTTCATTGTCTCGGCCGACGGAGGAGTAGCGCGCGATCTCACGCCCGGCGCGCATGACGTTCCACCCTTCAGCCTCGGCGGCCAGGACCAGTACCAGTTCTCGCCGGATGGAAAAGAGGTCGCTTACAGCAGCAACATCGACGCGGTGCTGTCCACCAGCACCAACAGTGACATCTTCGTCGTGCCCGTGGCTGGCGGGACGCCGAAGAAGATTACCAGCAATCCCGGCAGTGACAGCACGCCAATGTATTCGCCTGACGGCAAGTACATCGCTTATCGCTCGCAGTTGCGCGGCGGTTACGAGAGCGACCGCTTTCGCCTGATGCTGTATGAGCGCGCGACGGGCAAGATCACGGATGTGTCCCCGAACTTCGACCGCTGGGTGGATTCGATGGCTTGGGCGCCGGACTCGAAGACGATCTATTTCACTGCCGAGAACGAAGGCGGCTCGCCGATCTATTGGATCAATGTGACTACGGCGAATCCCTGGCCGCAAGAACTGGTGGCGGGCTTCAACGACAGTCCCACGCCGACTCCCGACGGCAAGATGCTGGTGTTCGATCGCATGTCGGTTACGGCGCCCAACGAAATCTACAGCGCTGCGTTGGAGTTCCCACAATGTAGGATGGCCGTGCCCCCGAATGCCTACAGCATTCCCGATTGCCTGCTGTCGAAAGCGCAGCCGCTGACTCAGCTCAACGATCCCGTCCTCTCGCAAGTCCAGATGCAGCCGCTGGAATCGTTCTGGTTCAATGGCGCAATCAAGGAGAAAGTCCAGGGCTTCGTCGTCAAGCCGCCAAACTTCGACGCGAGCAAAAAGTATCCGGTGAAGTTTCTCATCCACGGCGGCCCAGAGGGCGCTTGGGGCGATGACTGGTCGTACCGCTGGAATCCTGAGTTGTTCGCCGCCAACGGCTACGTGATCGTGATGATCAACTTCCACGGCTCGACCGGCTATGGACAGAAGTTCATCGATGCCATTAATGGCAATTGGGGCGGTCCTCCGTATCAGGACTTGATGCTAGGCCTCGACTACGCCGAGAAGACCTATCCGTTCATCGACAAGGACCGCGAATGTGCGCTGGGCGCAAGCTACGGCGGTTACGCGATCAACTGGATCGAAGGCCACACCACGCGTTTCAAATGCCTGGTGTCGCACGACGGCATGTTCAACACCCAGTCGGCCTACGGCACGACAGAAGAACTATGGTTCAACGAGTGGGAGTTCAAAGGCACGCCGTGGACGAATCGCGAGCTGTACAACAAGTGGTCGCCGCACATGTTTGCCACAAACTTCAAGACGCCGATTCTGGTAGTACACGGGCAACTCGACTATCGGCTGGATGTGTCGGAAGGCTTCCAATTATTTACCACCGTACAAAGGCTGGGGATTCCATCGAAGATGCTGTACTTCCCCGACGAAGGCCATTGGGTACTCAAACCGCAGAACAGCCGACTGTGGTATCAGACGGTGAATGGTTGGGTGGATCAGTGGACCAAGCCGAAGTGACGGATCATTGAGTTGCCCGACAGACGGCGGAGTCAGTCGGATTGCTTATTTGCCGATGATGTAAGGCAAGGCTGTAGGGTTACCTCTTCTTACGTGACCTTGAGTCTGGCGCGTCGGTCCGATGATTTAGCAAACTGGCGGTGCCTTATGAGCGAGTGGTGGAAAAACTTCTTCGATCACGAATACCTACGCATCTGGAGTGAATACACTCCCGAGGAGAGAACTGCGCAGGAAGTAGAAGATCTCTGGCAGTTGCTTGGTCTGCGCAAAGGAAGCCGGGTATTGGACGCGCCTTGTGGCTATGGGCGGCTCTCCCTGCCGCTGGCCCAACGTGGTGCCAGCGTGTTCGGCGTCGATCAGTCGCAAGATTTGTTGGCGCAGGCTGAGCGGACTCGCGGAGACTTGCCTCCCCAGCGGCTTCGATACCTGCAACACGATCTTCGAAGTCCGCTGCCGGAAACCGGGTTCGACGTTGCCCTGAATATCTTTTCCTCGCTAGGCTATGGAACCGAAGAGGATGATCTCAATATTCTGCGGACGCTGGGTGCGGCAATACGGCCGGGCGGCTTTGTCCTGCTTGAAACCATGCATCGCGACCTGGCAATCCTGAACCTCTCGCGCGGAGTCAAGCCGGGTTTTCGCCTGCCGGACGGGACCCTACTGGTCGAAGAAACGGAGTTCGACGCGGTCGCAGGACGAAACAATATCCGTTGGTTGTGGTGTGGCCCGGCCGGGAGCGGCGAGAAGACTGCGTCGCTTCGCCTCTATTCGGCGACCGAGTTGGTGCGACTGGTGGAGCGCGCCGGCATGCGCTTCCACTCGGCCCATCACGGCTGTTCGCCTGAACCTTTCACTGCCAAGGGACCAGATATGGGCGGCAGACTGGGAATTCTGGCGACGCGAGATTAAAGCGGGGTTGTGGGAACCGCAGATCCTTCCGCTGCGCTTCGCTCGGGTCGGGATGACAAAGCGGTGGGCGATTTAGCACGCCAGCAGGCTAATGCCGTTTGAAGTACTGCACCGCGCGCTCGTGGGCTTTGGCTTTTTCGCGGCTGGCGAACGTGCCCAGGTTGCGGCGCTTGCCGGTCTTGGCGTCTTTCTTGCGAGAGTAAAGGCGGTACTCGCCGGATTTCAGTTTGCGGATCATGTTGCCTCCTGTCGCCGGCGGAAGCCGGCTCAGCTTTAGAGAGGTTGGCAGGACGCGGCGCTTAAGCGCCGCTCTACCCGGGCCGTTCGGATGGGATTTCAGCCAACCACTCAAGGACTTTGGATGACCGATTGTCGATGCGGGAGGCTCGCCAACGTCAACAAGCCGCCCGATGATATCCTGATCAGGATCTTTCCGACCGCGAGGCTGTAGCGTCTTCATGTCCAATCCAAACATTCCAGAATCCCAACTCAACCCTGAATCTCAGCCTAACTCTGAATCCAACGAATCGTTCGGCGATCTGCTGTCGCAGTTCGAGCAGAGCCACTCGCACAAAATCGAAGACGGCAGCCGTCAGCTGGAAGGCACCGTGGTCACCGTGACTGCCGATTCGGTTCTGCTCGATATTGGCTACAAGACGGAAGGCATTTTGCCGCTGACGGCGTTCGAGGGGGCCGGCGAAATGCCGAAGCCCGGCGACAAGCTTCCGGTCACGGTGAAGGGCCGCGATCCAGAAGGCTACTACGAACTCACTCGCTTCAAGATTGCGCGGCCGACGGACTGGTCGGCTCTGGAGCGGGCATTTGCCGAGAAGGCCACGATTGTCGGCACGGTGACAGCCATGATCAAGGGTGGCTTCAGCGTCGATGTGGGCGTGCGGGCCTTCATGCCGGCTTCGCGCAGCGGGGTTCGCGATGCGGCCGAGATGGAGAAGCTGGTGGAACAGGAGATCCGCTGCCGCATCATCAAGCTCGATACTGCGGACGAGGATGTCGTGGTCGATCGACGCATTGTCGCTGAGGAGGAAGAGCGCGCTGGCAAGGATCGCAAGTACGCCGAACTGAAGGAAGGCGACGTCGTGACCGGTACGATTCGTACCCTCGCAGACTACGGTGCATTCGTCGAGATTGGCGGAGTGGACGGACTGCTGCATGTTTCGGATATTTCGTGGGGGCGGGTCAACAAGCCGGCCGACGTCCTTACCGTCGGGCAGGAGATTGAAGCCAAGGTTCTGAAGATTGATGCGGAGAAGCAGCGCATTTCGCTGGGCATGAAGCACCTGCAGCCGCACCCTTGGGATTCGGTTGCCGAAAAGTACCGGACCGGCGAGCGGGTGCGTGGCACCGTCACCCGCACTACCGATTTCGGAGCGTTCGTCGAACTGGAGCCCGGGATCGAAGGGCTGGTCCACATCTCAGAGATGTCGTGGGTCAAGAAGGTGCGGAAGCCCAGCGATCTGGTGAAAACCGGCGACACCGTGGAGGTCGTCATCCTGGGAGTGAATGTTGGCGAACAGCGGATGTCGCTGGGACTGAAGCAGGCGCTGGGCGATCCCTGGGTGGATGTGGCGCAACGGTTCCCGGCGGGCGCGGCGATCGAGGGGCCGGTCACCAACATCACCAAGTTTGGCGCGTTCGTGCAGCTGGCCGAAGGCGTCGAGGGCATGGTGCACGTCAGCGAGATCAGCGCCGAGAAACGCATCAACCATCCGCAAGACGTTTTAAAAGTTGGACAACTGGTGAAGGCGCAGGTGCTGGCGGTTGACACCGAGCGCCGGCTGTTACGGCTGAGCATGAAGCAACTGATTCCTACCAGCCTGGACGAATACATTGCCGAGCACAGCCAGGGAGACGTAGTTACCGGACGCGTCGTTGAGGAATCGGCAGGGCAGGCCAGGGTGGAACTGGGTGAGGGAATTCATGTGCCGTGTCGAATTACGGCCCAGGCTCCGGCCAGGGAAGAGACGAAGCGGGAAGCAAAAGCGGATTTGTCTTCGCTAAGCTCCATGCTGCAGGCCCGCTGGAAGGGCGGCGCTGCAGCCTCCGGTGCGCCCAAGGCGGAAACGGTTCACGCCGGACAGATTCGCAGCTTTCGCATTGCTACGCTGGATCGGGACGCAAAGAAGATTGAACTGGAGCTGGCATAGCCGTCATCCTACGTCGAAGCATTTTCGCGCGCCGCGGCGAGGAGTTCTCGCCGTCCCGTCACGAATTCTTGATTACCCCGCCTGGGCGAACCAAGCTCAGGCGGGGTAATCGGCACCTTGTGGCGCGGCAGGATTATGCTGCCTCTATGGCGCGGGTTTCCAGAAGGCTGGATCCGCTTTGATCCACTGGTCCGAGACGTAGCTCATCTTCGGGTTGAACACGAACAAGTTATTTTGGCTCTCCTCCAGACAGGAGGCGGCCAAGTCCCCCGCCTTCTTCATCCAATCCTCACCCATGGCGCCCATGAATTTCTTGGCATCGGCGAAGTTCTGATCAATTTCCGTCGCCGATTTCATGGGAGTAAACACCACGTACACGCCGCCATTGTTCGTGCCGTAAACGCTTTGATAGGTGGTCCAATGCGCGCCGGGCACAGTCTTTTCATACCCGCTGACATACATCTTCACCAGGGTGTCCCACTCCTTCTCGTGTCCGAGACGAATCTTGAAACGCTGGATCTCGAAGTAGCGCATTTGCGCGATATTGACGGGTGCCCGCAGACTGTAATCCTCGCGGTACACCATGGCGTTGGACTGCGACGATTCCAGCAGGTCGCCGTCGGCGATCGAGGCACGATCCAGAGCTGCTGAAAGCGCTGCATTGTGCTGGGTGGCCATCGCATCCTTCTCCCATGCGGCGAAGGAATCGTAGGCGACGAAAAACAGCGACCGCGGCGCGCCGGTCAGGGAATCCACCGCCAGGTAGTGAGTCGGCCAATTGGCAGCCTGGAAAGCCTGAACGAATCCGCTCTCGGTTGCCTGGTGCAGGCTGCCCGACTTGCCTGGCTTGAGATATTCCACGATGATCTGAAGCACTTTAGGCGGCGGCATCGCGCCGTCTGGCATCTGCTGCGCCGCAACCGTAGTGAGCCCACCCAACAGCAAACAACACCCCAGCAACGACCCGGTAAGTCTTTTCATGAGCTTCGCCTCCGCGCATCAATTTAGTTACAGAAAGTGCCCAGCCGGGAAAGAGTTTGTGACCGGCGATAGATTTGGAACGGAGTTCGCGCTCATCGAACTACCGCGGCCACATAGGAACCAGGGAGAAGCCTCGTCCTGTGCCGGCACTGTCGCGAACTTCTCTTTAGAGGTTTAGGAACGAAAGCAATGCTATCCGTTTCCCCGCAATCGTCAAGCGGATAATCAAAATGTCAGGGTTTCTCCACATCAGTGCCCGGCAGTAGTGACCGGCTGTGGCACGACAGTGTCTTCTGCTTTCTTTGCGGGTGTGCCCTTGGTGGAACCTCCCGCGCATGCGCCGTTCAATGCGATCATGCCCTGCCTTCTCTTCGGAAATGCCCAGACCCCTTTGGTCAGAAGATTCTGCCGAAACCGCGCTGTCCTGTTCGCCCGCGTCTTCCGAGATTTCGATGCGAAACCTAGAAGTTTTTCCAGTATCGCGTGGCCGTGGGAAGGTGAATAATGCGTGAACGCCAATTTTGGGGGAGGCGTCTGCCATGGCAAAAAACGTCAAGAAAGACAAGAAAAGCAAGGGTAAGAAAGACAAAGAGATCAAGCTGAAGAATAAAGCCGCCAAGCATGACAAAGCGGCCGACAACGGAATTTTGGCCGAGACGCAACCCGGCAACGGTGCTTCGACCGGGAAGTCCGGTTACAGTGACGGGCACCCGCAGGATACGGTCCAATATCTCGAGGCTAAGCTCATCCTGAAGCCGGACCGCTTTGTCTCGGTCGACAGCTTTCGCGACTTCGGCAAGCTGGTACAGCGTTCGGCCAAGAAGCTCAACGTTGGTTTTATCGTGGCGCCACAGACCGGGCTCCGGCCTGAGATCCGGGAGATTATTTTTGGCGATACCTCCGACTTCCGCTTGTACAACAGCGCTTTCATCCTGCGGCGTCGCATCAGCTATGTGGATGGCTTTCCGGTGGGCGATCCGGAAATCGTCTTCAAGTTTCGGCATCCCGACGAAAAGGCCGCCGCAGCCATGGATGTGCGGCCTAAGATTGCCGGGACTTATCAAATCAAGTTCAAGGCCGAAGTCCTGCCCCTGAAGGAAGCGATCGGTGGCTATCGTCTTCTGTATTCGCATAATTGTCAGTTCGGTCTCAGCCAGATGCACGAGGGGAACGCCCTGTCTATGGGAACGCTGTCCCGGGTCTTCCCGGCGCTTTCGGACTTGAAGAAAGATGACGACGAAAAGATCAGCCTGGTGAACGAAGGAATTGTCGAGGAAGTGCTCTTACCTCTGGGGCAACTGGACTTTGGCAAAGGCGTCGTGGCCAAATGCGACGTGTCGTTGTGGCGCACGCGCGGCGAGCATATGCCGCTGGTGGGAGAATTCGCGTTCCAGGCAAAGTTCCAGCGGGCGGACGATGTCCACGAGAAGACCCGGAAGCTGCTGGAGCAGTTTTACATTACCTTGCAGAGAGACGTGGAAAGCTGGATTTCGCTGGGCACAACCAAGACAGGCATGGTCTACCGGCTGAAGGGCAACGCGCCGCAAAGCCATGAGTGATACTGCGGTTAAGACTGTGGTGCCACCCATTGGCGACGGCCCTGCCGAGGTTAGCAACGTCTCCGTCGCCAAAATCTTCCTCGAGTTTCTGGTGATCGGCGCCACCAGCTTTGGTGGAGGCGTTGTCGGCTACCTGCGCAACGGACTGGTGACCAAGCGACGCTGGGTCGACGACAAAGAGTTCGTGGAGATGCTCTCGCTGAGCCAGACGCTCCCCGGCCTCAATGCCACCAATATGGAGATGCTGGTGGGCGACAAGCTGCGCGGCGCGTGGGGAGCTACGGCCGCGATCATTGCGGTTTGCCTGCCGGGCGCGGTGTTCATGTACGTAGAGGCCATTCTCTACCACATGCACGGCGACCGGCCACTGGTGACGGCCATGCTGAAAGGCGTGGCGGCGGCTGCCGTGGGACTGATCCTCGCCACCACCTGGCAACTGGGTAATAAGTCGCTATCGCATAGCTACGACCTCATCTTCGTAGCCATCACGGTGCTGGGCGTGAATAGACTTCATCGGTCGGTGCCACGCGTGCTGATTGCGGTGGGGCTGCTGGCAATTCTTTGGTATCACCCGCGCAAGGAAGCCAGGGAAGGAGCCGGCGGATGAACCAACTCCCGGCGCTCATTCGCGTATTTGCGTACCTCTCGATCCTGACCGTCGGCGGCGGCATGGCCGCTTTTCCCGAGCTTAATGTGCTTACGGTGGATGTTCACCACTGGCTTACGTTCCCCCAACTCATTCACCTTTACAGTCTGGGACAAATGGCGCCCGGGCCGAACATGATGATGATCGTCTCCATCGGCGAGTGGGTCGACAAGTTTCCCGGAGCCGCGGTCGTTCTGCTGGCATTTTTCGGGCCCACAGCGCTGCTAGCTTTTGTGGTTGGCCGGGTTTGGAAGAAGATCGAGCACTGGCCCTGGCGAACTTCGATTCAGAAAGGGCTGGCCCCGGTCTCCATTGGGCTTCTACTGGCGGGATGCTTCACTATGGCCAAGGGAGCCATCACCGGCGCTACGAGTGCTGCCATCGCGTTCCTGGTGTTCGTGATCTTGCCGCGCACGAAAGTCAATCCGGCGCTGCTCGTGTTGGCGGGAGCGATCGTCGGCGGGGTCGCTTATTACCGTCCTTAGCCGTTTCCCTATTGCGTAGACCAGATCTGAGTCTCCAGGTAACCCTCTGGACAAGCCGCCCAGTTTTTCATACCTTTTTCATGTTCGCCCCACTAAAATCCTCAGACACCTGAACAACGGCCCATTGCGCCCTGAGTTTCCCCAAATGAGCACTGTAATTTCGGCCCTAAAGTCTTTCGAGCAGCATCTGGACGACACGCCCTTCACCAAAACCCAGCGCAAGGTCTGGATATTGTCGGCCATGGGTGTGCTGCTGGACGGCTTCGACTTTTTCATCATCGGCGTCGCCCTTCCGTTGATCGCCCACGATTTCCAGATGAATGCCGCTACCAAGGGCTTGGTGGCTGTAGCGGCGGTAGCGGGCGCGTTCTTCGGCGCTCTGGTCTTCGGACAAGTCGCTGACCGCGTCGGGCGCAAAGGGATGTTCCTGGTCGACATCATTCTCTTTGTGATCTTCTCCGCGGCATCGGCGGCAGCGTGGAATCCAGCATCGCTGATCGTTTTCCGCTTCTTCCTCGGTGTCGGCATCGGGGCTGACTATCCCATCGGCGTCTCCTACATCGCCGAATGCGTTCCCACCCGGTTGCGGGGGCGGTTGATCGTGGGCGCCTTTGCGTTTCAGGCGCTGGGATCGCTGTTCGGAGTACTGATTGGCCTCTTGATCCTGAAGGCCGATCCCTCGCTGCAGGCCTGGCGTTTGATGCTTGCTTTCGGAGTGCTGCCCGCCGTGGTGGTCGTCATCATGCGGGATGGCTTGCCGGAAAGCGTTCGCTGGCACCTGGCACGCGGCAACTACGAGAAAGCTTCGCATGCCGCCAGCCGGCTGCTGGAGTCGCCAATCACGCTGAACGCACAGAACTCGCCGCCGGTTGAGCACGGCATGTCGTTCACGTCGTTGTTTAAGAAGCGCTATATTCGCCGCACCATTTTTGCTTCCGTGCCCTGGTTCCTGCAGGACATCTCCACCTACGGCATCGGCATCTTCACCCCCACCATCATGGCGGCGATGGCGCTCGGCACCAGTTCCAGCTTTATCGCCAAGGATATGGGGGCAACGGAAGGCGCAGCGGCGGTGGACATGCTGCTGGTGGTCGGCTTTATGATGGCCATTGTGCTGGTGCGTTATATGAGCCGGGTCGCATTGCAGATGGTGGGTTTCCTGGGAATGGCGCTGGGCCTAATAATGGTGGCGGCCTCGTCCTTGTATCCCACATCGTCGGACGCCCACCTGGGCATGATTTTCGGCGGATTTATGGTGTTCAACATGTTCATGAACATGGGACCGAATGCCACCACTTATCTGCTGTCGGGTGAAACGTTCCCCACCTCGATTCGCGCTACGGGTGCGGGATTCGCGGCGTCGATGGCCAAGTTCGGAGCGGTCCTGGGCACGTTCTTTTTCCCCATACTCAAGGCGCAGATCGGGATTCCGGCCCTGTTAATCTTGTTGGCAGTCGCCAGCGCGCTGGCGGCTAGCATCACCTACGGTTTTCGCGTGGACACGCGGGCATCGCTGGACAGCGTTCAGGCCAAGAGACCGGAACCTCAGTATGTCGAAGCTGCGGCAGGATAAGCTGGACTAGCTTGGAGAGGATACGTTGATGACGACCGAAGCCAAGACCGAAGAAAAAATATCTCCTCTTGCGGGTAAGCCGGCGCCCAAGGAACTGCTGGTGGATCTTGCCCGGCTGGAGCGCGACTATTACGAGAAGCGCCCCGACCTGAGGGATCCCAACCAGATGGTCATCTTCGGTACCAGCGGCCATCGGGGCTCTCCGCTGCGCAGCACGTTTACCGAGGCCCACATCCTGGCAATCACCCAGGCCATTTGCGATTATCGCAAGAGCCAGCATACAGACGGCCCGCTTTACCTGGGCAAAGACACGCATGCGGTATCGGGGCCGGCGCAGCGTACCGCGCTGGAAGTCCTGGCCGCGAACAATGTCGAGACCATCATTCAGGAAAAAGACGGCTTCACGCCGACGCCGGTTATTTCGCGCGCCATCCTGGTTTACAACCGCGGCCGCAAAGACCATCTTGCTGACGGCATCGTCATCACGCCGTCGCACAATCCTCCCGAGGACGGCGGCTTCAAGTACAACCCTACCAACGGCGGCCCTGCCGATACCGATGTGACCGGCTGGATTGAAGACCGCGCTAACGACTTGCTGCGAGCCAACAACGCCGGCGTCAAGCGCGTGCTTTTGTCGCAGGCGATGAAAGCAGCAACAACTCATCAGGAAGATTTCGTCATGCCGTATGTCAACGACCTGAAGAACGTCGTCGACATGGACAGCATCCGTTCGGCAAAGCTGAACATGGGCGTCGATCCGCTGGGCGGCGCCTCGCGTCCTTACTGGGAGCCGATCAACTCCGTCTACGGGATCGACGTCAAGATCGTGAATCCGGTGATCGATCCGACATTCTCGTTCATGACCGTTGACCACGACGGCAAGATCCGCATGGATTGCTCCAGCCCTTACGCCATGGCGCGTCTGGTCCACCTCAAAGATCAGTATCAGGTGGCGTTTGCCAACGATACAGATTCCGATCGCCACGGCATCGTCACGCCGTTGGCCGGGCTGATGAATCCGAATCACTACCTGGCGGTGGCGATTCAGTACCTGCTCGGCCATCGCGAGCAATGGCCGGAGACTGCGGTAGTGGGCAAGACGCTGGTCAGCAGCAGCATGATCGATCGCGTGGTGAAAAAGCTGGGACGGCGGCTGTCGGAGGTTCCGGTAGGCTTCAAGTGGTTCGCCCCCGGACTGTTCGACGGCTCCTGCTGCTTTGGCGGAGAAGAGAGCGCGGGCGCCAGTTTCCTGCGTCGCGACGGCACCGTCTGGACGACAGACAAGGATGGGCTCATCATGGATCTGCTGGCGGCGGAGATCACCGCCCGAACCGGCGAAGATCCGGGCATGCATTTCCAAGCCTTGGCGGCGGAATTCGGCATGCCGTATTACACCCGCATTGACGCGCCCGCGACTCCCGAGCAGAAGGCGAAACTGAAAAAGCTGTCGCCCGAGTCGGTGAAAGAATCAGAGCTGGCAGGGGAGCCGATCACCGCCAAACTCACGCGGGCTCCCGGCAATGACGCACCTATCGGCGGCCTGAAGGTGGTCAGCGCGAGCGGATGGTTTGCCGCTCGTCCCTCCGGCACCGAGAACATCTACAAAATCTACGCCGAGAGCTTCAAGGACGAAGCCCATCTGGACGCCATCCTAGACGAGGCCCAGCAGATCGTGAACAACGCGTTGCGATGAGGACAGCGTTGCGGGGACGGGGATGACGCAGTCGGCGTGGGACAAGCGCATTCGACGGGCAGTCGAGTTGGGAGAACGATTCTCCTATGCCGCCGAGGTGCTGGCTTTCTATCGGCAGATCCTCGAGTTTCAAAGCACGATTTATCGCGAAGTTTCTTCTCACCTCTTTCCACATAACAACCCTGATGGTCCCTTGCGCGAGCGGTTGGACGTCGATGTCGCCTTGCGGCCTTTATCAGCTTTGCTGTTGCTAGTTGAACGAAACGGCCCATCGAAACTTGCTGAGCAGGCCAGACACATCGACGGATCGACGAAGGACTGGCAGCGACAGAGCGTGGAAAGTTTTCTCTCGCAGGACAGCGGAGACGCCGAAAAACCGGACGCCTTCTTCGCGCGGGTCTTGCTCCAGCCATACGCTGAACATCTGGCGGTGGCCGAACCGCCGCAACCTGCGGGATCAGCCGGTTCGGTTTGTCCAATCTGCAAAGCTCGACCGCAAGCCGCGGTGCTTCGGCCCGAGGGCGACGGCGGCAAGCGTTTCCTGTTGTGCTCTCTTTGTCTGACAGAGTGGGAGTTTCGCCGCATCCTGTGTCCCACCTGCGGCGAGGAAAATTACCAGAAGTTGCCGCGCTATTCGGCCGAAGACATTGCGGCCGTTCGCGTGGAAGCCTGTGATACTTGTCGCTTTTACCTCAAGTCGATCGATTTGACCGTCGACGGCCACGCTGTTCCCCTGGTCGACGAGGTGGCGACGGTGACTCTGGACCTGTGGGCGCAGGAGCACGGTTATAAGAAGGCCGAACCCAACCTGGTGGGGTTCTAGTCCGCCTCGCTCGCATCGCCGGCGCTGTCCTGCTACTCTGAGATCTCCAGCATGATGCCGCCGCGCAAGCCTTCCAGCCATCCCATACGCTCGCTGCTCAAGCAGTTGCCGGTCTATGCCGCCTTCAAGCAGCTTGGGCATTATCCCGACTACTGGTGGTGGAAGCTGCGGGGCGAGCCGCGACGGATTCCGCATCTGCTGAAGCAGCGGACGGTGCTCGAATACGCGCAGGCATTTGGCCTGACCACTCTGGTCGAAACCGGAACCTACTATGGAGAGATGGTGGCGGCTGTCGCGCCGCGCTTTGAGCGAATTTATTCCATCGAGCTAGATCCGCGGCTGGCTAACCTCGCCCGTAAGCGATTCCACAAGAACCCTCGGGTGGAGATCATCGAAGGCGACAGCCAGACAGCAGTGCCGATACTTCTGCAACGTCTCAACCAGAGATGTTTATGGTGGCTGGATGCGGGCTATTGTGGTTGGGTCGGTCGAATCGGCAACAGCAACCGACTGAGCACCGAGCTCACCGCAATTCTTGGCGATCACGTTCCCGACCACGTGATTCTGATGGACGATGCCGACGGGGTAAATGGGCAGGACGGCTCTCCCACACTGGAGGAGCTGGTCGCGTCCATCCACGCCAACTATCCCGGCCGGCAGGTCGAGGTGGCCAGCAACATCATCCGCATTACTCCACGCAAATCGAACCCGGCGAAGGCATAAGGAAAGGCGTCAGGTAGCTTGGTACAAGCAACGTGGAGTGTTCACGATGACTAACCGCTGGAAGCCGCGACAAAAAAATCTAAAAGCAAATCCCGAACCGACTGAAGTCGGTTCGGGATGACAGGAAAAGTAAAGCACCTTCGACGGCGCACCTAAAGGTGCGCCCCTTCAAAAGCCCTGCAATTCCATCTTCTTCGGCAGCCGGCTAGCGTGCTACTGAATCCCAATCCGATAGTTCTGTGAAGCAATGCCGTTCACCACGACTTGCAGATAGGTAGCCCCCGTTTCCATATTCGCCGGAATGTCGAGATGGGTGTACGAAGGGCCTAGATATCCCACGGCCATGGTGTTGTGGTCGTGCGTCTTGCCGTAGAAAACGTGTCCGCTGGCGATGTTGGTAAAGCGCACGATGGGATAGTTGGTGGCACATTGCGCATCATCGCCGTAGGCGCAGGCTTGCGACAGTCCGTTAAACTTGCTGCCGGTCAGCAGGATCGAGGAGCCGCGAACCAGGGTAGTCCGGTTCAACAGCACCGTGGGCTCCCAGGATGGGTTGGCGTTTCCTGCGGGAGTGTAGATCTCGACGTCGGCGGAGCCGTCGGTGTAGAGAACCTGCCCGGTAGGAAGCACCAGCGTGCGGCCGTACCAGGACGAATTGTTGGGGGAATTGGGAGTGGCCGGGACAGGGATAAGATTGGTTCCATTCCACTCGAAAAAGTAAGTGGGAGTGTTAAAGATGCCCGGGCTGGCGCTCACCAGCACGTTGCCGTCCGGCAGCAGAGCGGCCGGACCATCCGCGACATCCAGGCCGTTGGGGAAATCCGGGCCCGGTGTCCAGCTTCCATTCGCCGTGTTGTAGATGGAGGTATGACCCGCTCCGGCGCCGTTCGCGCCGGTGGCGAAGACGGTGCCGTCGGGTCGCAGCACGGCGGGGCCGACTTCATAGGAACCATGGGAATCCCAGAGCTGGACAATGGTGCTGCCCGCGCTGCTCCACGAACCCGTGGTGGGATTGTAGAGCTCCGAGTTGGTTCCGGTCGGATCGTTGACGTTGGTGTAAGCATCGACGGTCAGAACCTTCCCGCCGGGCAGCAACGTCCATCCCTCTTCATCGTTGCCGTCAAACTTGCCTGAGCCGGTAGCAGTCCAACTCAAGTTCGACAGGTTGAGCAGAGCTTGTTGTTCGGTGAGGGCGTTCGCCAGCATGAACGTTCCATTGTTCAAGATCACGCCGGAAGCATCGCCGATGTTACTCCATCCGATGGGCGGAGTCACAGGAGTCCAGCTATTGGTTGCCGGATCGTACAGGGCACCCTGGTTGGTCCAGACATACTGGGCAAAATTCTGTTCACCGCCTTCAATGATGAGACGGCCATCCGACAGTACCGCCGAGGCGAAGAATAGCGGACCGTAAGTCGAAGTCAGGGAGGCCAGTTGGGACCAGGTACCATTCACATAGCTGCCATTGATATCCGGGGTGAGTTTGAACCATTCCGTATAGCCGTCATTGGGATCTTCATGGTGCACCATGACGGTTCCATCGGTAAGTAAAAGAGCGGTTCCGGCGGTAAAACTGGGTTGATGATTCAAAGGCTGCCACGACTGCGCACTGGCCATACCAATCGCCAACACTACGACGGCAGCGAAGCTGAGTATTCGCACGACCTTCATTTGTTCTCCTCGATTTGCCGCTTCGCTTGAGGTTGGAGTAGAGGAGCGGCCACCTTTCCTGTGGCAAAGCAGCCTGAGAAACTTACGCTGAGGGGCTGCGGGAAGTCAATCGCGCAGAAGCGCAGGCGGGGTTCGCGCAAAAAACTGGCGCCCTTTCCACTCGAAGGAGTGGGGTGGCGCCAGTAAGCTTACAGTCTTCCGATACCTTGCAGCTGGTTAGTGAATAGCGACCAGGTAGTTCGCGGAGGAAATACCGTTTACTACGATCTGCATGTTGTATCCGCCGGTCGGGATGCTGGCCGGGATGTCCACGTGGGTGTAGGTCGGTCCCTGGTATCCCACGGCCATGGTGCTGTGATCATGGGTGCGGGCATAGTAGACCTGTCCCGTGCTGGTGCTGACGAAGCGAATGAGCGGATAGTTGGTGGCATCCTGGAAGTCGTCGCCGTAAGCGTTGTCTTGGGAAGCACCGTTGAACTTGGATCCGGCTAACCGTGTACGTCTGACCCTTGTTAAACGTGGTCGCAGGCAGCAGAGCGGTCGGAGTCCAGCCGGTGTACTGGCTGCCGGTGGAGGTGAACAGTTCGACATCGTTGCTGAAGTCGGTGAACAGAATCTGCCCGGTGGGCAGCATCAGCATGTGCCCATAGTAGGAAGTGTCAATGGCGACCATTGGGCGGGCCGGAAACTTGAGTCAGGGTGCTGCCGTTCCACTCAAAGAAAACCGAGCCGGGGTTGAAAATTCCCGGGCTGGTCATCATCAACACATTGCCGTTGGTTTCCAGCGCCGCAGGACCATCAGCGATATCCAGGTTGCTGGGGAAATCAGGGCCGGCAACCCAGGTGTTGCTGCTATAGGTGTAGACCGCGGTGTGGCCGGCGCCGGCGCCGTTGGCACCAGTAGCGTACACCGTACCGTTCGGCATCAACACATCCGGACCTTCTTCATAGGAGCCGTGGGAATCCCACAGTTGCACCGGGGTATTTCCCTGGCTGGTCCAGGTTCCGGCGTTGGGATCGTAAAGCTCGTAATTCATGCCGTTCTGAACGAAATGAAATACGTAGGCATCAACGTCGAGCACCTTGCCGCCGGGCAGCAGAGTCAAACCTTCTTCGTCATACACATCGAACTTGCCCGTGCCGGTCGCGGTCCAGGTCAAGTTGGAAGCATTCAGCAAGGCAGTATGGATGGGCGTGTCGCAGCAGGAACCCAGCATCCAGGTTCCGTTGGTCAAAACGGTAGAGGCTGCGTCGCCGATCGAATTCCATCCGGTGGGAGGGGTGACGGCCGTCCAAGCGTTGGCAACTGGATCGTAGATGGATCCCAACTTGGTCCAGGCATCGCTACCATTGTTGTATTCTCCGCCTTCGATGATATAGCGGCCATCGGGCAGCACGGCCGAAGCGAAGTACAGCGGACCGTAGTTGGACGCGGTGGAAGCGACCTGGGTCCAGGTTCCGGTTGCATAATTTCCATTGGCATCTGGAGTCAGAGTCCACCAGTGCTGCCAGGTACCTTGGTTTCCGCTTTCGTCGTGCACCAACACCCGGCCGTCGGTGAGCAGCGCCATCGCGCCGGCCCCGATGTTGGGAACGTTTTGTACAGGTGACCACTGGGATTGCGCGCTGGCAACACCCACTGCAACCAGAGCGACCAGTGCTATTCCAAGCATTCGCAAAAGCTTCATGATTCTCCTCAATTGTGTTGACATTTGTCTGAAGGAAGGGTTTCGATGCAGACCGTCGGCATCCAGGGTTTGCCGCAGTTGTACATCTCGACTCAGCAACAGCTTCGGAACTCTACTCCGGAACGTGAATGGAAGTCAATTATTTGTTTTAAGTACTATCGAGGCTAGTAATCGGCCTCCGAGATGACTTCTGTGGGGTAGGAATATGCAACCGCCGACGATAGGTGGAGTTGCCATTTTGCTGACTTAGAGGGAAATCCAGGCGAGTCCGGTGTTAACAAAAATTTTACAAATGGGAAGAAATCCGATACGTAAAATTCCAATCTGTCCCGGTTAGATCCCGATTGCTACGACGAAAGAGTTGGCGGTACTGCCTTTCCAGAACATTCCGGAACCGGCACCGTTGCTCTGAATGCTATCGAGTTCCCGTCGGAGCAGGACTGGGATTGCCTGCACCGGCCGACTGAGCCAAGACTGCATCCACGCTTCTTTCGGCACGAGGTAGGTCACGCGAGCGGCTTTGGGCCTGGGAGATGGCCGCCTGCGCCGCCTCATTGTTGCCGGTTTCCTGCAGGGCTCGCGCCAGGAATAGATAGCCGACGTCCGTGGGTTGGATCTTTACCGCGCGGGAGTATGCCTGAACGGCCCCGGAATGATCTCCCGACAATTGCGTAACAATCCCCAGCGCCAGCCATATCTGGCCATCGTTAGGATTGATTTCCAGTGCCTTCTGAAAGCTCTCGCGTGCCTGCGCAAAGTCGCCCAACTGGCGATAGACCGAACCCATGCGAGCAAAGGTCGTAGAGCGGAGCCACAGGTTTCGCTGCACGGCGTCGTTGGTGAGAGCGATGGATTGTTGATACTGCTCAATGGCCTGCTTTAGCTTGCCATTTTGCTGATCATAGGCGCCGATATACATATAGGGCGACGGGTCCGTGGGGTTCATTTCCATGGCGGCCTGAAAGTGTGGCAGAGCCAGCTCCGCCTGTCCCTGATCCATCAAGGTTGAACCTACAATGTTCTCCGCCAGGAAGTTGTCGCGCGTGACCTCCAGGGCGTGCGACCATAAGGTGAGGTTGTCTCCCCAGAACCCGATCTGGCGATAGGTCGTGGTAGCCAAGACAACCAGCACCGTAATACCGCCGGCGCGCAACCAGACCGGAGAAAGATGCCGCTGTTCGGCAAAGTCTGCCACCGCCCAGCAAACTAGAAGGAACAATCCTACAAAAGAGAGGTAGGCGTAACGATCGGCCATGGCCTGGCGATTGAGCTGGACCAGCCCAATCATAGGAACCAGCGTTCCCAGAAACCAAAACCAACCTACTGGCAGATATCGGCGGCCACGTGGCCCAATCACTAAGCCGGAAATTGCCAGCAGAGACAATAATGCTGCGAGCACCTGCCATCCCGGAAGGGAAGTCCCCGGATGGGGATAAAACAGGGCAAGATGGGATGGCCAAAACGCCTTACCTATATATCGGACATAGGCAACGGTGGCATTGCCTAAACGAACGGAAAGCGATATGCGTTTGTCGATGTCAATGTTGCCAACCACCAGCTGCGACTTCATGGTGATCACCGCGCTCACCGCAGTCATCGCAAAGAGGGGCAATTTTTCCAGGATCAAGGAGGACAAACTCCTTGCTGGGAAGATCGCGGCAGTTTGCGTCGCCGAGACAGGGGACATCCGGCGCAGCGGCCAATAATCCCAAAGCAGTAGAACGAAGGGAAAGGTAATGACCTGGGGCTTGGCCATCAATCCCAGCGCGAAAAATACTGCCACCGCAAGGTAAGGTCCTACGCGCGGCTTACGCGCGTACCACCCATAAGCAGCCAGGGCGAGCAGGAAAAACGTCATGCTCAGCAGGTTCTTGCGCTCAGAAATCCAAGCTACCGACTCGACATTGATAGGGTGCAGCGCAAACAGCGCCGCCACCATGGCACTGCGGCCCACAAACCCGGTCGCTCGTTGCAATACCCAGAACAGCAGCACCACATTCAAAACATGGAGCAGCACATTGACCTCATGCGGGCCGGCTGGATCGTCGGAACCAAACATTTGCGCGTCGGCGGCATGCGAGATCCAGGCCAGCGGATGCCAGTCGGGCACATCCGGCGTTACCGACCCGAATGAGGTGAATGCCCACTTGACCGTATCCCAACTCAATCCGCCTAGCACGTGCTGGTTTGCGTAGTAGTAGGGACCGTCGTCGAAGTTGGCGAACGGGTGAGAGTGCACAGGATAATAAACTGCCACCGTTGCAACCACCAGACAAAGTCCGAGTAACAGCGTCCACTGGGCGCCCGATTCGCGCTTAGCTGGTTCTTTGTGGGCAGGCCGGGCTGCGGATCGAGGACGCGGTTTTGTGGTGGAAGAAGACTTCACCAAGGAAGGCAGGTCCTTTGCAAGAGGAGGTAGCGCCGATTACGTACCCGGGAGTGATAGCGATTTCGCGCTCAACTCCGACATAACCCGGATTATATCAACCTCCATCGCACGCTTGGGGCAGACTGGTTGCAGCTCGACTGCTTTTGCAGGTTGAATGCAAGCACCGTGGCATAGAATGTAGCTCGTTGAAAGCGGCGCTACCGAATTCGAAATCACTAGAGGGAAGAGATTGCCAGGAGCGAATGTACCGGTTCTGAGGATTCGTGCTCATATGAGTCTTGAGCAGGCGATGGCCGAAGTGCGTCGCTATCTGGATGCGAAGCGAGCTGGCGACGGAACCGGATCGTACTTCGACACGGCCGTGCCATCCCGCCAATTTGCTTTGCTGGGCTCGTCGATCGGCCGCTTGTCGCAGGTCGCCGCTACCCAGGGAACGGTTGAGCCGAATAGCAAAGCTGGACCTTTCGGAGTTTACCTCAAGCGGCTGATACGCAAAGCCATCGGCTGGTACTCGCGGCCGATTTATGAGTTCGACCGCACTGTGATTGAAGCCTTCGAGCAAACTCGTCTGGACATGCTGGGCTTGCAGCAGCAAATCCAGACCCTGGCAGCCGAGCGCAGAGGGCAGTCGGAACAAGCCGAGCTGTTGCGTTCGGTTATCGAACTCTTGTTCGCGAATATTGCCACCGCGCAGTCATTGCGGCAGGCCATACGGAACGATGATCCGGACTTCCAGCAGAGATTCGACGATTTGCTGAACAGCTTGGAAAGCCAGCTTGCCAACGCCAAGAACGAACTTTTGGATCGGCTGCCAAATAGCCCGGACGCAAAACGACTGCGGAGCGCCGACAGGGACAGCGCGGGCGACACCGTCTTGCCGGAAGGCCCGTAGTCCGCTTCGGGATCGCGCCCTCTGCCCCGGGCATCAACGATTCGAAGGAATCTCTAGTTCGCGGCGCTATCCTCTTGCTCCGGCACCTCGGCGGTGACCCAGGTTTTGTCCGGGTTGTAGGTGGTCATCGCTTTAGCGATCTCGGCCGTCTTGGGTCCGAGGTCCTTCTGGTAGACAATGCCGCTTTGGTCGACCAGGAAAGTCATCACTCCGGAATTGCGGTACTCCGCCGGATAGGCGACGAAGGCAAAGCCACCTGTCATCTTGCCGTCGACCAGATAGCTCTTGGCGCCGCCAATGGCGTTTGCGCCCTGCCCGGTCAAGATCCGGAAATAATAACCGTGAAAGGGTTGCGGGGTGTCGTGTTTCCCGCCATAACCCTCACCTGCTGCATAGGCCACCAGCGGGCCGATGGGACTCTGCGACTGGCCTTCCGCGACCTTCCAGTAGAGCCCGTTCTGCTTTCCGTCATCGCTGATGAACTTCTGGGCATACTGCTGCACCGTGTCGCCATCATGCGTCTGCTGGAAATACTCTTGCTGCCCATCGACCAAGGCATCGCAAACCCGAATCGCAGCGATTTCATTCCTGCCGATGCGGCGGTACAGAATCTCCGCCACCCCGGCCTTGGTGGCAAAATACCACTGGCCGGCGGCGCTTTTTTTCACCGGAAAAGGGAAAGGCCAGTTGTCGGCGCCGATGTAGAGAACCTCGTCGCCACCCACTTCCTTTTCCCACCGATTCATCTGCTCATAGCGCTTGACGAAGGTATCGCCATTGTTCTTGTCCTGCACCGGATCGCCCGAGGTGATCACGCTGGAAGCGGATTGCCCAAGGACAGCCAGCATCGCCGCCTTGTCATCGGCCTTCACAGCTTCGTACAACGCTTTACCCGCATCCTGGGGAGAAGCGAAAGTTTTTTCTCCAGGTTCCTGGGCAAAGGCCGCCGGCAGACTCAATGCAACCACCATTGCAGCAAACAACAGCGCTCTCGATTTCATCACGATTTCTCTCCCGTCTCTGGCAGACATCCGCCAACTTCCGTCCTGATTTCCAGACGCCAATTCTTACCCAATGGTTCGAGCGTTCTAGTCCACAGCGGGCTCATTTCTTACGCCCCCCGCCGCCTCCGCCGCGATTACCCCGCTCCCGCCGCTGCGATTGGCGTTGGTTGCACCCATGCTGGAGCGTCCCCGGTTGCTGTCAGCGCGCGCGTTTCCTCCCGCGCTGTAATTACCCACAGCACTGCTCTTGGCTGCGCCGCCTGATTGCTGGCCGTAGCCGCGATAGGCCGAGTTGGCCGGCTTGGCAGCGTTATTCTGTTGTGGCCGGTTATTTTGGGCATTGCCGCGATTGGGGTTGTTGTTATTGTTGTTGCCGCGGTTGCCGTTGTTGTTGGCGTTGGTATTGTTATTGCGGTTGCCGTTGTTGGCGTTGACGTTGTTATTGCGATTGCCGTTGTTGGCGTTGACGTTGTTGCGGTTGCCACCGTTGATATTCACGGTGTTGCCGCTGACATTCGTATTGCGATTGCCCGAGCGGTTGTAATTGTTGTTGCTGCCGTAGGGAGTGGGACGAGTATAGTTTCCGTTGCGGTAGCGATTGCCGTTGGCGTAAACATTGCTGTGCGAAACGTACACGTTGCGGTTATAGACCACGGTCCCGCCGTGCCAGTTACTGTTCCAGTTATTCCAGCCCCAGCCGCAGCAGCTGCCGCTCATGGCTGCTCCCACCGCCATACCGACGCCGAAGGAAATCAGCCCAGTGGCCACCAGAGCGCCGGTGCTATAGCCCGGCGGAGAGTACGGCGTGCCGTAAACCACGGTCGGGTTATAGGTGGGAACGTAGACGACTTGCGGGTTAGCTGGCTGGATGACAATGGTCTGCGGACTCTGCTGCACTACCGTCATCTGCGAGGTGGACTTCAAGTTCCCCGCCGCTTTGGCCTGCGCGCGCAACCTTTGGACCGAAGCCATTACGTCGGCCTGCTGGTTATAAAACGCGTCGCCTAGCGCCGATGTCCATGACAAGTTATTCGCCATTTGGTCGAGCACGGAAGGGAACTGAGTGAGAGCTTGCACGCTGGGATCCCACGATTGCTGATTGACCGCCTGGGCCAGAGCGTCGCCTTGCAGGTTGTTATGGTCTTTCAGCCACTGATCGGCTTCCACCACTTCATTGGGATAAGTAGACGCAGCCAGGACCTGCGCCACCAGAGCGTCGGGATAAAGAGCGATGGGGGCTACCAGAGAATCGATCTGGCTGGCAGGAATCGGCGCCGACGGCGCATCCTGTGGTGGCGTGGCATAGGCCGGTGAAGTTACGATCACCATTCCCCAAGCAAGGACAAACGCCAGAATCTGCTTCAGGCGAACCATGATGTGTTGCTCCAATCTATGGCGCCGGGTTCAAGCCGGAGCCATTTCAGAACTGCATTCTGCACGGGCGGTCGACCCGCGAACCGGAATCACTTGAATTGCAACTTCCATGATGTTTCTACTGCCGGAAACCCGGTTAGAAGGACAATGGGAAAGCTTCGATAGGCCTAGTGTGCTGGTGCTAAGGCAGCGCACCTCCTACCATGTGGGACATTGGCGTACCCGTCTCCGGTGTGCTGTGACGTGATGTGATCATTGTAGTGACTTTCAGCGGGTTTGTGGAAGCACTATGTGAGCGGCTCTCCCACCAGAATCTTCTGGCGAATCCTATCTCCTGCGACGCCAGAAACGATAGTCGGTGAAGTACCGGAACTCCCGCCGGCGCGAAGTGCCCGTGTCCCAGGTGAAGGCTCCCTTACGCAATGTCATTTGAAACTGATCACTGCCGGCGGGGACGACGCTCAGAATGTCGAAGCGGCAGGAGGGCGGACGAACGCCGGGCAGTCGCCTAAGGTAGCGCCGCGCCACCGACACGATGTGCCTCTGCTTGGCCTGGGTTACGGCCGTGGATGGCGGAGCGAAGCTGGCATCGGTTCGAGTCTTTACTTCGATGAAACACAGAATTTCCCGGTCCCAACCCACCAGATCGATTTCGCCGCGGTTATGCGGAACGCGGAAGTTGGACGCCACAAATCGGTAGCCTAGGCTTTGTAAATGAAAGAACGCCTCGGCTTCACCGCGCTTGCCCAAAGCCAGGTGCTCTGCTCTTCCTGAACGCCTTCTGCTGCTGAACCTGCTCAAAGTGCGGACGAGGAGTTGGGTGAACCAAGCCATATGACAAACGACGCAGTCGTTGACTTCAACTGTAGTGTCTCGGTTCGAAAATGCTTGTGATGGAGATCACGCAAGAGCGTTGGGCCCCATAGCAGTCGTCCCGACGAAGCCAAGACGAGGTCCCCGCCGAGCGCCGTTGTTGCGCTGGGTGTGGTCTGGGAGCGGAGGGATTGTGGTTCCGTTTGGCGACATGGCGTCGAGAAGCCGCCCTTGAAGGCTCAGATACAAATCGCGGCCTACTCGGCGCTGAAGAGTCTGTGTTTCTCACTCGGCGCCAGCCTTAAATGCAGCTCGATTGTTCTAACCAAAACAAACCGCCTGGAAGTACACTACAGGGCGCAGTTTGCAAAACAAGATGGAAGAAAACCAAATTGCCGATCCGAACCAGCAAGTTTTTGTTCGCAACACTGCACCGCGCGATTTTGCCGGCATCACCGACTTGTGTCGCCGGATTTATCCCGACACGCCGCCGTGGAATGCCGAGCAACTGTCATCGCACCTGCAGCTTTTTCCTGACGGGCAATTCGTAGCCGTGCACGGAGCGGAGGAAAACGTCGTTGGCATGGCGGCCAGCCTGATCGTCGACTGGAACCACTACGACATGCTGGAGAACTGGGAGCAGTTCACTGCCGACGGCATGTTTACCAATCACGATCCCCGGCACGGCCAGACGTTGTATGGCGCGGAGGTGATTGTCGATCCCACGCTGCAGCACCACGGTATCGGCGACAAGCTGTATAGCTCGCGGCGCAACCTGACTGAGTCGCTGCGATTGCTGCGAATCCGCGCCGGATCGCGCCTCCGCGGCTATCACACTTGCGCCCGCCGGTTGAAGCCGGAGGAGTATGTCGCCGAGGTCGTGGAAGGTGTGGAATACGATCCCACGCTGAGCTTTCAGCTCAAGGAAGGTTTTCACGTTCTGGCTGTCGTTCCGCATTATTTGAGCGACGATCCGGAAAGCCTGGGGTATGCCGCCGTGATCGAGTGGCTGAATCCCCAGCTGGTGCGGCCGGAGCACGTGGCGGGCAGGCCGACGCGGTTTTTGCCGAAGGTGCTCAGCCAGTCGGCCGGCGCGTAGTAAACCGTGGTGGCGATGGATTGCGCGCACAGACCGGGAGATGGTGGAAGGGCGTGGCTTTAGCCGTGCCGTAAGCGTGCGATCTGGAAGGGCCTGAGCCCGGGCCAACTGCGGCTGAAGCCGTTTCTGATGGAGTTCGATTTCGCTGGGCTAAGAAGCCCGGCGCTTCCACCAGCACCCCTGGGGGCAGCAGAAGTTCGCTGCCGGTGCTTTCTACCGGATGACCAGCACTTCGCGAATATTGTCTCGGCCCAGGAAGAATTTGATGGAGGAGTAATCGCGGAAGAGGTTTTCTACGTGGCGGTTATTGAAGACGCGTTGCAGGCGATAGGCGCGGATGGGCTGGAGTTCCAGCGTGTCTTTAGCCGCGATGTTGTAGCGATAGAAGGGTGCCTCAGGTCCGGCGTCCTTGGTATGGAAAAACGCCAGCATGATGCCGCCGGGCTTCATCGCGACATGAATGCGTTCGATGAGCGGCTTCACCAGCGGCTCTGGCAGGAAGTCGGCCAGATCCCAGAACATGACGGCATCGAATTCTTCGCGGCCGAAGTTAAGGTTCTCGTGGAGGAAGCGCTCCACATCGACGCAGGTTCCACCGTCGCCATTGGGGATGAGGAGAGACTTGTCGCTGGACAGACGCAGCACGTCTTCCTGATGGAAGCGATGTCCCAAGCCAGTCATGAAGGTGATATTGGCGGGCGAAGTTGAGCCCAGGTCCAGGACCTTCAAGCCCTCCTCGCGCGAGATGGCGCGAATGAACTCGTTGAAGCCCGTCGAACGGCGGCTGATCTTCTGTCCGGAAACGACTTCTTCGTCTTCACCCTGACGGCCAGAGCCACCAAATAGTCTATTAAAAATACCGGGAGCCACAGGGTTCCATTGTATGGGCAGAGTGCCGCGACCATCAAACAATGTTTCTCAACCGGGAACGCAAAGATGGCAAATCCGGAGACGGAACGGGTGGGGAGGCGCATCCCACGATGCGCCCCGTCAGGAGCGATGTCGAGGCCTAGATCTTTTTGGGCTCCAGCAAAGTGCCCTGCGCCGCTATGGGCGCCGGAGCGGCAGCTGCGGCAGCTTGCGGTTTCGCTTCCATCTTGGGAGCCGGCTCGGGCTTCTGAATATCGATGCCGCCCTTGAAGAAGGCTCCATCCTCGATGGAGATGCGGGCGGTGGAGATGTCGCCCGACAGCGAAGCGCTTTTGCGCAAATCAACCCGCTCGGTAGCATGAATGTCGCCGTCCAGCCGGCCGTGTACGATTACATTCCGGGCCTCAATATTAGCGCGAACGCGTCCATTCGGACCGATCGTCAGGCTCTGGCCCCGCAGGGTGATGGAGCCTTCTACTTCGCCGTCGACGATCAAATCTTCACTGCCGGAAAGCTCACCTTTTACCACCACAGACTTGCCGATCGTCGCGATTTCGTTGCTTCGCAAGGCATCACTCCGCATGGGTTCGGCCGGACGCGAGGGCGTCGTCGTGACCGGGGTCGAGGACGAGCCGGTGCCGCTGGGCTCGTTAGGGGTTGTGTATTCGTCTTCCTTCCGCTTCCACATGTATCAGCTCCATCTGGCAGTCGCAGCGCCGGCCAGCAGACGCTGGGGATGCACCTCCTCGGGTGCATTTAAACCGCACGGGAAGAGGATACCCAACCCCAAGCATAGCAGCAAACTGTTTTCCAAGGCGGTTGTGAATTTGCGATGACTCCCCGGGTAACCACAACGGTGGCCAAGGCTTTTGCCGGCTCGGTCGGTCGTCACAGCGATCCGGCTGGGGCTCCCGTATAATGGCTGGTTTCCTACCGACTCCCGCCTCGCGCAAGCAAATTCCCGGCGGGAGAACTCAGGACTTTTATGACTCAAATTGAGCTGATTCTTGCCCGTGAAATTCTGGATTCCCGCGGAAACCCCACCATCGAAGCCGACGTCATCCTGGAAAGCGGCGCTCGCGGCCGCGCTGCCGTGCCCAGTGGCGCCTCCACCGGCGAGCATGAAGCGCTGGAGCTACGCGACGGCGACAAGTCGCGCTTCGCCGGTAAGGGCGTGCTGAAAGCGGTCGACAACGTAAACGAGTTGATCGCGCCCGAACTGGAAGGCATGGACGCCAGCGAACAGCGCGAGATCGACAACACCATGCTGGCGCTGGACGGCACGCCCACCAAGAGCAAGCTGGGCGCCAACGCGATTCTGGCGGTTTCGATGGCGACGGCTCGCGCCATGGCCGATCATCTCGGCATCGAGCTGTATCAGTATCTCGGCGGATTTACCGCCGGACTGCTGCCCACGCCGCAGATGAACATCCTGAACGGCGGCGCGCACGCCGACAACAACGTCGACTTCCAGGAATTCCTGATCATGCCGGTGGGCGCGACCTCGTTCAGCGAAGGCCTGCGCTGGGGCGTGGAGACTTTCCACGTGCTCAAGGGTGTGCTGAAGAAGCGCGGCTACAACACCGCGGTGGGCGACGAAGGCGGCTTTGCGCCGTCGCTGAAATCGAATGTCGAAGCCATCGAAGCCATACTCGAGGCGATTACCCAGGCGGGCTACAAGCCGGGTGAGCAGATTGCGATCGCGCTCGATCCCGCGGCCAGCGAGTTCTACGACAGCGCCAAGAAGAAATATGTCTTCAAGAAGTCGGACAAGAGCGAGCACTCCAGTGAAGACATGGTGAAGTTCTGGGCCGACTGGGTGCGGCAATATCCCATCGTGTCGCTGGAAGACGCCTTCGCCGAGGACGATTGGGAAGGCTGGAAGCTGCAGACCGACGAGCTGGGCGGCAAGATTCAGCTGGTTGGCGACGACATCTTCGTTACCAACATCGAGATCTTCCAGCGTGGGATCGACGCCGGCATCGCCAACTCGATTCTCATTAAGCTGAATCAGATTGGCTCGGTCAGCGAGACCCTGGACGCGGTGAATCTGGCGCACCAGAACCGCTATACCACGGTGATCTCGCACCGCTCGGGCGAAACCGAAGACACGTTCATCGCCGATTTCGCCGTGGCCACCGGAGCCGGGCAGATCAAGACCGGCTCGGCTTCACGCACCGATCGCATCGCGAAGTACAACCAGTTGCTGCGGATCGAAGAAGAGCTTGGTCCGGCGGCACGGTACCTGGGATTGAAGGCGCTGAATTATCGCGGAGAGCTGGCGAAGTAGCGAGTTTCGGGTCACAGAATTGTCATCCCGACCGGAGCGAAGCGGAGCGGAGGGGCCTGCTGTCCTGCACTGGCGACATCACCATTCGGTCCGCATCGCGTCTTCGCGAAACGGAGCACCACATCACTATCCCGGTACAGAAAGAACTGAAGCTCGGCACGCTGGTGGCTATTCTCGCCCAGGTTGCAGATTACTTAAAGCTCTCCCGCTCCGACCTGGAGCGAGGATTATTTGAGAAATAAGATCTCCACAAAGGCGCGTACGTGAATCCTCCTCGTCCTCTCGTCCTGATTATTCTCGATGGCTGGGGCTATGCTCCGCCGTCTAACGCCAACGCCATCTCGCTGGCGCGCAAGCCCACCTATGATCGCCTGCTTGCCGAGTATCCCAACACGCTGATCCACACCAGCGGCCGCTACGTCGGCCTGCCTACCGGGCAGATGGGCAACAGCGAGGTCGGGCATCTCAACATCGGCGCCGGACGCGTGGTCTACATGGACATCACCAAAATCGATCTCATGATCGAGAATGGCGAGTTCTATTCCAATCCGGTGCTGGTGAATGCGATCAAGCAGGCGCGCACCGGTGGCCGGCGGCTGCACTTGTTCGGACTGTTGTCTGACGGTGGGGTACATTCGCATCAGAACCATCTCTATGAGATCTTGCGCATGGCCAAGCAGAACGGCGTAGATCGCGTCTTTGTGCATTGCTTCATGGATGGACGAGACACTCTGCCCACCAACGGCGCCGGCTATATTGAGCAGTTGCAGCAGAAGATGCGCGAGTACGGCGTCGGCAAGATCGCCACGGTCAGCGGCCGCTATTACGCCATGGATCGCGATAAGAAATGGGATCGGGAGAAAAAGGCATTCGACGCCATGGTGTTCGGCGACGCCGAAGGTGGGCGCTACGTCGACCCGGTGCAGGGCGTGAAGGAGTCCTACAATCGGGGAGTCACCGACGAGTTCATCATTCCCTTCGTGCTTACCGACGATCGCGGCGAACCGCAGGGAAACATTCGCGACGGCGATGTCTGCATCAACTTCAATTTCCGCGCCGATCGCGCCCGGCAGATCACGCGCTGCCTGGCCCGCAACAGCCATTTCACGCCGCAGGATGGCCGCGAACTGGAAGGCTCGGAAGAACTGGATCTGACGATTCCGCGCGACCGTGTTCCCAAAGATCTCACCTACGTCTGTATGACGCAGTATGACAAGCATTTCACCTTGCCGGTTGTCTCGCCGCCGGAATCACTGACCAATATCCTGGCCAACGTGATGGCCGACCGCAGCCTGCGCAATCTGCGCGTGGCCGAAACCGAGAAATACGCCCACGTCACCTACTTCTTCAACGGCGGAGTAGAGAAAGCGTTTCCCGGCGAAGAGCGCGTGCTGGTGCAGTCCCCAAGGTCGCGACCTACGATTTGAAGCCGGAGATGTCGGCGCAGGACATTGCCGACGCCGTGGTGAAGGCCATTGCCGGCAAGACCTTCGACGTGATGGTGGTGAACTTCGCCAATGCCGACATGGTAGGACACTCGGGCAAAATTCCTCCCACCATCACCGCGGTCGAAACGGTAGACGCCTGCCTGGGCCAGATCTACACGGCGTTGCAGCAAAACGGGGGAGCGATGATTATCACCGCCGACCACGGCAACGCCGAGCAGATGATCGATCCGGCAACCGGCGGTCCGCAGACAGCGCATACGACCAATCCGGTGCCATTCATCGTCGTCGCCGAGCACGCGGTGACTCCGGCGAACTTCAAAGGCGACGCGCGCCGCTTCACCCTGCGTCCCGACGGCGCATTGCAGGACATCTCGCCCACCATGCTCGGGATGCTAGGCATCGCCCAGCCCAAAGAGATGACGGGCCACGATCTGCGGGTGTTTGGAACGACAGCAACTAGCAATTAGCAACTAGTAACTAGCTAACGGCTGCGGCAGTTCGGCGGAGCGCGTCTTTTGCGAAATCTGGTAACCAATAAAATGTTCTAGTCCTGAAAAACGCATGTTGCCTGCGCGCGCTCGCGGCTTTACAACACTAGTTGCTAGTTGCTAGTTGCTAGTTGCTCCTCATGAAACTCCTCATTGCCGTCCATCACCGCTTTGGACTCTGGCAGGCACCGGAGTGGTTCGCTGAGCGCTTGCGGTGCGATTTTCCGCAACTCGAAGTGGTACATCTTTCCGCTTACGACCTGGTGACGGAAGAGATTGCCGATGCCGATATTGCCATCTCGTGGTCGCTGCGTGGCGAGCAGATCCAAGGTGCCAAAAAGCTGAAGTGGATCCACTCGACGGCGACCGCGGTGCACGGTCTCATGTCGCCCGAGTTGCGCGCAAGCGAGATTATCGTCACCAATGCGCGCGATGTGCATGGTCCGGTCGTAGCCGAACATGCCATGGCTCTGGCCTTCGCGTTGACCAAACGGCTGCCGCAGGCGGTGCGGTTTCAGCAGCAGAAACATTGGGCCCAACACGATCTGTGGGAGGCCAGTCCGCGTCCGCGGGAGTTGAACGGCGCGACCATGGCGATTGTGGGGCTGGGCGGAATCGGGCGGCCGCTTGCGAGCCTGGCGAGCGCCGTGGGCATGCGAGTTGTAGGCGTTCGCGAACATTCCGAGCGCCCATGCGAAGGCGTCGATGTGATGTATGGATTGGATGGTCTTGATGAGGCGTTGAGCGAGTCAGACATTGTGGTACTTGCTATTCCGGTGACGCCTAAGACGCATCATCTAATGAACGCCGAGCGTTTGTCACGTCTGCGGTCGGAGACGTATTTGATCAATGTAGGCCGGGGCGTGCTCATCGACGAAGACGCGCTGGTGCGCGCGTTGCGAGCGAAGCGCTTTGCCGGCGCTGCCTTGGATGTCACCACTGAGGAGCCATTGCCACCGGCGTCGCCGCTGTGGGAGATGGAGAATGTGTTGATCACCCCCCACATCGCGGGACTCACCGAATTTATGTGGGAGCGGCACTATGGACACTATTCAGAAAATCTGCGGCGCTTCCTGGCCGGTGAGCCGTTGTTGTGGGTGGTGGATAAAGAGAAGGGGTATTGAGGGGTGGCCGTTAGCACTTGGCATTTAGCACGTGGCCCGGGCCGAGGCTCAAGCCCCTCCCCCAAGAGCGCGGTTTTCGTGGGCCTGAAGGCCCACGCTTCCACCGAAAACCGCCTCCGCCTGCACCAAACCGCGCTCGTTACCAGCAGCCAACTGCCAAATGCTAAGTGCCGACTGCTAACTGCCGCTAACCGGCAAGGTGAAATGAAACACAGACCCGCTGCCCAGTTGCGAGGTCACGCCTAACGTTCCCCCATGGGCTTCGACGATGGCTTTGGCGATGGCCAGGCCCATGCCGGTGCCTTGCACGCGGTAGCGCTGATCGCGGCCGCGGTAGAACTTCTCGAACACCAGGGATTGCTCCATGTCATCGATGCCAGGGCCACGATCAGCTACGCTGATGTTTACCATTTTCCCCTTCTGTTCCGCGGCGATGGTAAGCGGTCTGTCGCACGGCGAATACTTGGCGCCATTCTCCAGCAATTGCACCAGGACTTCGGCAGCCCGCTCCAAGTCGACCCTGACCGGAGGCAGCTCTGGGGGAATCTCTAACTTCACCTCCCGTCCGGCCAGCGCCTGCTTCGATTTCTCCAGGGCCGCGTCGACTATATCTCTCACATTGTGAGACTCGCGGCGCAACTCCACCTGCTGGGCATCGAGCTGGGCCATTTCCGCCGCTTCGCCCACCAGCCGATTCAGTCGGTCGGTTTCTTCGTTGATGACGGTGAGCAGGTCTTGTCGCGCGTCCGCGCTTACCCCATCGGGCGAGAGCAGGGTAGTGACCGAAAGTTTGATGGCTGTAAGCGGGGTGCGGAACTCGTGGGTGACGCTGTCCAGCAATGCGGAGCGCAGTTTCTCGCTCTCGCGCGCCGCTTCCGCGCGAGTCAGAGTTTCCACCGCCCCGGCCCGCTCGATGGAGATAGCAATAAGACTGCCCACCGCTTCTAAAGTTTCGCGCGAAAGTACTGCGCCTTCCAGGCCCAGGCTGCCCACGGGCCGCACTCCGATGCGCAGGGGCACAAAACACAGCTGCCGTTCTTCATCGACTACCAGCTCTCCGCGTCCACTCACCGACTCCAGTTGGTCCTCGCTCAGCTCGGGATGATCCAGCCCGGTGCGATAAACCTCTTTTCGTTTGGGCAGGTACATGGCGGCGGCCTGCAATCCGAAGGCATCGCGCACGAACTGGGGAATGGAGTTGAGCAACTCCATCACGTTTTCCGTGGCCAGCAGCTGCTGGCTGAGGAAGTAGAGCCGCTCGACTTCCTTGCGACGGCGGGTAGCATTTTCGGTTTCGCGGCGGGCGCGCTCCGACAACCGGCTGGCCAGTATGGCGCTGGCCAGAAACGCCAGCAAGGCAATCCAGTTCTGCGGATCGGAAATCGTGAACGTGCGAACCGGAGGCAGGAAGAAGTAGTTGAACGCCAGGGTTGCGATAACCGCCGTCGTGGTGGCGATCGTCAAGCCCCAACGGCTGGCGACTCCTAGTACTACTAGCAGGAATGTCAGTGCCACCGTGGTGGGGTTCACCGGCAGCCGACGGTAGGCCAGCACCACGATGGCGATCGTCCCGATCGCAACAGCGTAACGATAGAGGAGAGCTCGCAGGCGTGCGGGAGAGACGGCGAACCACGACCTCCGGTCCTGCTCGCCTCCGGGCTGCTGTTGCGCATGCACGGCAATGATTGTACCGAATCGACTTTTCCCCTCCTCTGTCGCAGAATAATGGCTCATGCAAAAGACGCCCGAGCAATGGCTGGAGGTGACCGCTGCGGAGAAGAAGAGCGGCGTCTTCAAGCTGTTTCTGGGATACGCGCCCGGAGTTGGCAAGACCTATTCCATGCTGAGCGAGGCAATCCGCCGCCAGAGCCGCGGCGAAGACGTGGTGATCGGTGTGATCGAGACCCACGGCCGCAAGGGCACACAAGAACTCGCCGCCCGGTTAGAGACGGTGCCGCGCAAGAACATCAACTACAAGGGCACCTGTTCGAGGAGATGGATGTCGACGCCATTCTCGCACGACGATCCGCAAGTTGCACTGGTCGACGAACTGGCGCATACCAACATCGAAGGCAGCAAGCACCACAAGCGCTACGAAGACGTTTTCGAACTGCTCGACAACAAGATCGATGTGGTTTCGACCATGAACGTGCAGCACCTGGAAAGTGTCACCCCCATGGTGCATAAGATTACCGGGGTGGTGGTGCGCGAGACGGTTCCCGACTGGGTGTTGAAGCGGGTAGACGAGATTGTCCTGGCGGATGTGACGCCGGAAGCGCTGCAGACGCGCATGCGGCGGGGCGACATTTATCCTCCGGAACGCGCCGACCGCGCTCTGGGCAACTTCTTTCGGCCTAGCAACCTAATTGCTTTGCGTGAGATTGCTCTACGCCACGTGGCGCAGGTGGTGGACCGCAGTCTGGAGCCGTACCTGGACCGGGAGACCAGCGCTTCAGGACGGGACTTGCAGGTGGGGGAACGCATCGCGGTCGGAATCAGTTCGAATCCCGCGGGACAGTACTTGGTGGCGCGTGCCTCGCGGATGGCGCAAGCCATCAACGGCGAGTTGTTCGTGGTGTACGTCGACATTGGGTCGGATGAGGATCCCGAGCGCCAGCGTTCGCTGCAAGCCAACTTTCGCTTCGCCGAAAACCTGGGCGCGCAGGTAGTCAAGCTGAAAGACAAAGAGGTCGCGCACGCCATGGCCGAGTTCGTTCGCGAAAAACACATTACCCAGGTAATTTTTGGACACTCGGCCACCAGTGGGTGGCGACGCTATCTGTTTCTGTCGGCGGTGCATCGTTTCCTGCGTGATGCTCCGGCGGTCGATGTGCACATCGTGAAGCAGGAAGCGTGAGCGTTTTGAGTTTCAAAAGCAAGTTTCAGGTTTCGAGTTTCGGCATCGGAGCAACCTGCTGGCAGCGATTCATTGCGTTCGGCGATCTTATGATTTGCAGGAAGCTCTGATGTGTATCAGGGCACGGCTTCAGCCGCGCCGCACCATACGCGGCAACGGCGAGGCTTTAGCCGTCGCAAAAACAAGTCTCGCAGCAGCTGAAGCCCAACGTAGTTGGCGAACGTTGCGGCGCGCCTGAAGACGGGCCCTGACACAGACAATTAGCGGGAAAAGTGATAGGTTCAATCCCGAGTTGCGAACAGGAGGGACTGGCAGCTGATCCCTGGGAACTCGAAGCTGCAAACCTGAAATTTCCGTGCTATGCCCACTCGCCCGCACATTTTAGTAGTCGACGATGAACCACAGATTACCCGGGTGCTACGCACCAGCCTGAACGCGCAAGGCTACGAAATTCGAGTGGCCAACGACGGCGAGACGGCGCTGGAGATCGTGAAAGACTTCGCCCCCGATCTGGTGATCACCGACCTTGCGATGCCCAACATGAACGGCATCGAATTGTGCCGCAACCTGCGGAAGATTTCCCAGGTGCCGATCGTGGTGCTGTCGGTGCGCGGCGAGGAACGCAGCAAGATCGAAGCGCTGGATTCAGGCGCCGACGACTACATCACCAAGCCGTTCAGTACCGGCGAACTGTTGGCGCGAGTGCGCGCGGCGCTGCGACGATCCCCTCCAAATGCCGGCTTGCCTCAGACGAAGATCGAGGCCGGCGACTTCCAAATCGATCTCGACGCTCATTCGGTCACCGTCGCCGGGCGCGACGTGCATCTCACGCCCAAAGAGTTCGATGTTCTGCTTTACATGGCGCAGCATCCGCGAAAGGTGCTGACCCATCGCGCGATATTGAACGCCGTGTGGGGCAGCAACAGTGTCGAGCAGAACGAGTACCTGCGCGTTTTCGTGGGCCAGTTGCGCAAGAAGCTGGAACCCTCGGCCAGTTCGCCAAGGTACATTCTCACCGAACCGTGGGTGGGATACAGGTTCGAGCCGGGGGATTGAGAAGCAGCGGCTTGCAGTTAGCAATGGGCCGTTACCTCCGAGCTTTTGGCTTTTAGCTCTTAGCAACCCACGCGATCAGCAGTTTCGACTTGGCTTTCGCTTGCCTCTTGCCCTGTCTTGATTTTTCGAGCTAGGAGCTAAGGCTCACCTCCCGTTTTGCCTCCCTCAGCGCTGTCTGATACCTTCACTCGAACACGATGAGCGACCTGCCCAGAGAGGCTTCCGGAGAAAGCGCCGACCGCTGGCACGCCATCGGCGCCGGGTTCCTCGGCTGGACGCTCGATGCCTTCGATTTCTTCGTCGTCATCTTTCTCCTCGACACCCTGGCGGAACATTTCCACGTCCCCAAAAGCGACATTGTCCTGACGGTTACAGCCACACTGGCGATGCGGCCCATTGGCGCGCTGGTGTTCGGCGTGATGGCGGACCGCTATGGCCGCCGCCGCCCGCTCATGGTCAACGTGCTCTTCTTTTCGGCTATTGAGCTGCTATGCGGCTTCGCGCCGAACTACGCCGTGTTCTTCATCCTGCGAATGCTGTTCGGCATCGGCATGGGCGGCGAGTGGGGCGTGGGCGCGTCGCTAGCCATGGAGCACGCGCCGGTGCGCTGGCGTGGCGTGCTCTCCGGCATCCTGCAGAGCGGATATTCCATTGGCTACCTGCTGGCCGCTGTGGCGGCGCGCCTGGTGTTGCCGAACTGGGGATGGCGCGCCATGTTCTGGGTGGGCGGAATCCCGGCGTTGCTGGCACTTTATATCCGCACTAAAGTCCCCGAATCGGAAGCCTGGAAACAGCACCGGGTCGAGCGAACCATCGATGGGCCGCGCATCGCGTGGCAGCACAAATGGCTGGCACTGTACCTGATCGCATTGATGTTTCTGATGAACTGTCTGTCGCACGGCACCCAGGATCTTTATCCCGACTTCCTCAAGCACGCGCATGGTGTTGCACCGAACACCGTCGCTTACATCGCGATGTTCTATAACGTGGGAGCGGTCGTGGGCGCGATTCTGTTCGGCTTGCTCTCGGAGCGCATTGGACGCCGCCACAGCATGCTGGCCGCGCTCGTCGTGTCACTGCTGGTGATTCCAGCATGGGCTTTCGGCGGCACGCTAACCGTGTTGGCGGCGGGAGCTTTTGTTATGCAGATGGGCGTGCAAGGGGCGTGGGGCATTATTCCGGTGCATCTCAACGAGTTGTCGCCGGACGCAGTGCGCGGGCTGTTGCCCGGATTCACCTACCAGATCGGTATTCTGCTGGCGTCCTCAACGCCGCGCGTCGAGTTTGCCCTGCGCGATCATCTGGGCTACGCCTGGGCGCTGGCCGCGTTCGAGTTGGTGGTGATCGCCGTGCTGGCTCTGATGCTGATCTTCGGGTCGGAAAAGCGCGGCCGCAGCTTTCTGCGGGAGAGTGAAGAGGTCGCGGCGTAGCGCCGCTTCGTGTTGTGGCACTCGGGCGCGCTGGCTTCGATTGTGGACGTGATCGTGATGTTGTACGCCTACACCTTCCCCCAGTTGGTGCCGCATGGGATGCACTTCGTGAAGTGACTTGTCACTGCCGGAACATATTCTTCGCGATGAACAGCACATTGGCCGGACGCTCGGCCAGGCGGCGCATGAAGTACGGATACCACTCCGATCCAAACGGAATATACACGCGCAGGCCGTAGCCTTCGCGCACCAGTTGCTGTTGCAGATCGCGGCGCACGCCATAGAGCATCTGAAACTCGTAGGCCGATGACGGAATGTTCTCGGCACGCGCGAACTGTTTCAGCTCGGCAATAATTTTCTCGTCGTGCGTTGCAATACCGTGAAATACGCCACTCTTCATCAGAGTGCGGGCCAGCTTCAGATAGTTGGCGTCGACATCTTCCTTCTTGGGGAAGGCAATGTCTGGCGGCTCTTTATAAGCGCCCTTGCACAGCCGGATGCGGATGCGCTCCGACAACAGGTCGTCCACATCCTTCTCGCTGCGATACATGTAAGACTGGATGACGGTGCCGACGCGACCGGCATGCCCCGGCTCGCGATGCAGTCCGCGCACGAAGTCGAGGGTGCGCTGGGTGTAGGGCGAACCTTCCATGTCGACGCGCACGAAGTTGTTAATGCGCACGGCGTGGTCGACGAGTTCCGTGACCAGGCCGAAGGCCAGCTCTTCGCTCACATCCAGGCCCATATGGGTGAGCTTGAGGCTGATATTGGCGTTCAGCTTGCGCTGGTGAATCTCGTCGAGCATGCGGTGATAGAGCTCGGCGCTGTGCTTGGCTTCCTCGGCGTTGGTGACGTTCTCGCCCAGATTGTCGATGCTGACGCCGGCGCCCCACTCGTTGACCACCTGAGCGGCGTGAATCACATCGGGCAGCTCCGTGCCGGCAACAAAGCGCTGCGAGAAGCGCAATCCCAGCGGGGACTGCTCGGCGAAATGGCGTAGTCCTTTGCTCTCGGACAGCCCGATGAAGAGCGACCTCAGCATGGGGCCACCTCGGAAGGGAGCGGAGGTGTGCTGCCTGGTAGAGCCGCGGCAACGTTACGCGGCCTATGGTTCGGGAACAGCTGGCCCTTCGGCCTGCGCCTAAGCGGGCAATTTTGTTTCTGAGCCGGCTTCAGCCGGCGGGACAGGGGTGCGAAGCAGGCGCTCCGCGCTGCGGAATGGCTCATAGTTGGCTCGCGGCCGGCTCTTCGGCCAGCTTAGCGGTACATATTGGTGTATCACAGAGCTGCGGCTTCGGCTATGAGTGATGTCACATCGGCGAGGTGCAATCGACAATTGGGAAGAATCGGCTGGAACTGTCTGTCAGGTGACGAAAAAAAAGCGCACTGCTAGCGACTGGGTCGCCTCGCCGGTCATTCTCCAATTCGGCGGGTGGATGGGAGCGCCGAAGAAAGGCATCGGTGGCACTCAGGACTCGTCATCCTGACCACCTTCACCCTGCCGGCCGATGTCGATCAGCACCGCGAGCGTCCGGCGGGTTCGCTTGACGTCGTCTTCCCCCACGCTGGCCAGCAGTTCGGCGTCGACCTTTTCCCGCGCCGCTTTTTGGGCTGCCGCCGCGGCCTTACCGCGCTCGGTAAGCGTCACTGTCAGTTTGCGGCGATCCTCTTTGTCCACCGCCCGCTCCAGATAGCCGCGGGTTACCAGCGCGTCGACCAGTTGTCCGGCCGCCTGCTTGGAGATGCGGAGCTCATTAATTAGTTGTCCGAGCGGAATGTCAGGCACACCTAGCGCCAGCCCGCCAATCACGTAGAGGCCGTTTCCGGGGATGTCCTCATATCCCGCGTCGTTCAAGGCCCGGCGCATGGCAACGCCGTAAGTGGTGCGCGCGTGCCGCAGCAGCACGGGAAGGCCAATCTCTTCAAACCAGGGCTTGTCGGTGGTTTCATTTGTCATGCAAGGGAAGATAATGTCAATTAGTACGACAGTCAATACTAATTACAGTCATTATTTTTGACAAAATGGCTTGCCGTCGGAAACCCAGATCCTTCGACTGCGCGTCCGCCCGACCCGCCAAAGAAGCGGGTCGGAAAGACAGGGCGACGCTCCGCTCAGGATGACACTTTGGAAATTGTGCTTGCCCTTGATGCCGACAGCTAAAAGCTAAGAGCGAGTTGCTAGTTGCTAGTTGCTTCTATTCCCACTCAATCGTCCCCGGCGGCTTGGATGTGATGTCGTACACGACGCGGTTAATTCCCTTGACCTCGTTCACGATGCGGCTGGAGATGGTTTTCAGCACCTCGTGCGGCAGGGGAACCCAGTCGGCGGTCATGCCGTCTTCCGAATGCACGGCGCGGATGGCGCAGGTGTAGGCGTAGGTGCGCATGTCGCCCATCACGCCTACCGACATCACCGGCAGCAGCACGGCGAACGATTGCCAGACTTTGTTGTAGAGCCCGGCGCGCTTGATCTCGGTGACCACGATGTCGTCGGCCTCCTGAAGCAGCGCAACGCGGTCGGCCGTGACTTCGCCCAGGATGCGCACGGCCAGGCCCGGTCCGGGGAAGGGCTGGCGTTGCAGGATGTCTTCCGGCATGCCGAGATCGCGGCCGATCTGCCGCACCTCATCTTTGAACAGCTCTTTCAGCGGCTCGATCAGCCGGAGCTTCATCTTTTCCGGCAGCCCGCCAACGTTGTGATGGCTCTTGATGACCTGCGAGGGGCCGCGCACGGAGCGCGACTCGATCACATCGGGGTAGAGCGTGCCTTGCACCAGCCACTCGACTTTGCCGTGCATCTGCTCGATGCGATGGGCTTCTTCCTCGAAGACCGCGATGAACTCGTTGCCGATGATCTTGCGTTTCTTCTCGGGATCGGTGACGCCGGCCAGCTTGCTGAGGAAGCGTTCGCTGGCATCGACGGCGTCGATGTTGAGGCCGAGCTTGTCGCGCAGGTTCTTCTGCACGCTCTGGAATTCGTTTTTGCGCAGCACGCCGTTGTTGACGAAGATGCAGGTAAGCTGATCGCCCACGGCGCGGTGCACCAGCTCGGCCGCGACGGAGGAATCGACGCCGCCGGAGAGGCCGCAGATCACGCGGCCCGAGCCGACGGTCTGGCGGACATTGGCGATGGTCTCGTCGATGAAGCTTTGCGGCGTCCAGTTCGGCTTTAGGCCGCAGATGTCGAAGACGAAGTTACGCAGGATTTCCGTGCCCCGCGGGGTGTGATGCACTTCGGGATGAAACTGCACCGCGTAGAACTTCTGCGCGGGATTCTGGATGGCGGCGACCGCGTTGGAGGTCTTGGCGATCAGCTCGAAGCCGGGCGGCAACTCGTCGGCTTCGTCGCCATGCGACATCCAGACCGGCAGCGGGCCTTGCAGTCCTTTGAAAAGCGGAGAGGTCGCATTCAGCAATTCGACCTGAGCGTGCCCGTATTCGCGCTTGTCCGCGGCGCGAACTTTCCCACCCAGCTTGTACACCATGAATTGCAATCCGTAGCAGATGCCCAGCACGGGCAAGCCGAGATGTAGCACGCGGTCGTCGGCGGGGGGCGCGTCGGCATCGTAGACCGAGGACGGGCCGCCTGACAGCACAATGCCCGCAGGCGAGTAGCTCTTGATCTCGTCGAGAGAAGCGGTGCATGGAAGCACGACGGAGAAGACGTTTTGTTCGCGGATGCGGCGGGCGATGAGCTGCGAATATTGCGCGCCGAAGTCGAGGACAACGATCGATTGGGTTTCCACCATTTACTTTGCCAGAGGACGCGAGCAGTGTAAAGCGGCAGCGAATTTCTGGCTAGCGTCCGTCTAAAGGCGGGCACCACGCCCTCGTAGAACCGCCGGAGGAGAATCGTTCATCCCGATTGTGTGATCATGTCGACTGCAGCGAGGTGCTTGTGCCCCAACCGGTCGATACCAGTCTATTGCAGGCCGTCCTTGATTCGTGGGACCGCCATAACCACATCCTGATCAACCTTCTACGCGCGCTGCCCGCGGGTGGTGAAGGTGCCCGCGTTGTGACGACAGGCCCTTCGGTGGCTGAGATGTTCGCTCACATGATTTATGTGCGCTTGACCTTCATCTCGGAAGACGCTCCCGAATGGTCGGACATTCGCCCAGCCCGTGATTGGCTCCGCGAGACGGATCCGGAACGGCTGGCGGATGGGCTGCACAGCAGCGGACGCGTTGTGCGCGACGCGATGGAAGACTATCTTCGCTCCGATAAGCCGATGCAGCAACACTACGACCATCCACTGCTTTTCCTGCAACGTATGATCTGGCACGAAGGATACCACCATGGGCAGATCAAACTTGCGCTCAAGGTTGCAGGTCATGTTATGGATGACAAGCTGATAGGACCCCTGACTTGGGGTATCTGGATTAAGAAGACCGGTGCCTGATCGCCGGGGTGCCCCGTTCTAGCCAGGTTTTGGGCGGAAAGAGGGGCTGCCGAGGCAGCCCTCCCGGCTTCCACGGAGGATTATGCGACGTAAGCCCAGGGAAGCCATTGGCAGCGTAACCCTACAAACCTGAAGCTAACCTTAAATAGCCGGCGAATGGCGCCTAGCGGTGTCAACCGGCAGAAGATTCTCCTGTATGCTTGAAGCTTCTGCATGGTAGCCACCCGCGTACCCCGTTTGACGTTTTCAGGTCGTCCGACGACGGTCTCGGCCGCACTTCTCGTAATCCTGTTGCTGGTCGGTTCTGGCTGGAGCCAGACCGCTCCGGCGCGGCCGCAATCGCCATCGACGCCGCAGTCGGCAAGCCAGCCTTCCACCCCAGCGCAGGCGGCGACTCCGCAGCAGCCGAATCAGCCTTCGGCGCCCCCGCAACCCGCGTCTCCGGCGCAGACCAGCCCGCCCACTACTCCGTCGCAGCCAACGCAGCCCGCAACACCGCAGCAGACGAACCAGTCCACACCGCCGCAAAGCCCTTCGCAGCCGGGCACGACCCAGGTTCCGGGAGCGGGGGCCACGGTCGAAAATCAGCAGTCGGGAAATGGCGAGGCTCAATCCTCCGAGCAGTCCGAGCCTGAGACCCGAATCACCAAGGCGCAGGCCAAGGAACTGTTCCGCTCGGTCGACCAGATTCTGGAGTTCGCCAGTCAAGACACCGGGCTGCCGATCGAACACAAGGTCAAGCGCCACCTGATCACGCGCGAGTCGGTGGAGAAGTATGTCGACAAGCGCATGAAGGACGACAAGGACGCCAAGCGACTGGAGCAATCGCGCCTGGTCTTGCAGAAGTTCGGGCTGCTGCCGCCGGGCTATGATTTGCACGCTGAGTTCCTGCGTTTGCTGGGTGAGCAGGTCGCGGCCTATTACGATCCCAAGACGCAAAGCGTCAACCTGCTCGACTGGGTTCAGCCGGACACGCAGAAACCGATTCTGGCGCACGAGTTGACCCACGCCCTGCAGGATCAGAAGGTAGGCTTGGAAAAGTGGGAGCTGGCGGGCGCCAAGGACGACGCGCCGCTGCCTGATCAGCAGGAGTACACGGTGGAGGAAGCGCAGGCGGCGCGGCAATGTGTCACCGAAGGCCAGGCCATGGCGGTGCTCTTCGACTACACCCTGGCCCCGATGGGCAAAAGCATTCTGACGGCGCCCGACTTTGTGAAAGCCATGCGGGCCGGCATGGCCGACAACAAGGATTCGCCGGTGTTCGCAGCGGCGCCCATGTTCCTGAAGGAATCGTTGCTGATGCCCTACACCTTTGGCCTCGATTTCATTCAGACCGTGCTGCAGAACAAGGGCAAAGAAGCCTATACCATGACGTTGCTGAATCCTCCGGTCGATACTCGGCAGATCATGCAGCCGGAGACGTACTTGCTGAACCAGGTGGTACCGACGCTTACCATTCCCGATCTCGATAAGCTCGCGGCTCCCGACTATGAGCGCTTTGACTTCGGCGGCATGGGTGAGTTCGACGTTTACCTGCTCGCCAAGCAATATGGAGCCGACGATCCCAAGCATTATTATCCTCACTGGCGCGGCGGCTACTATTACGCGGCCCATGCGAAAACGGCTCCCAAAGATCAGATTGCCATGATGTATTTTTCGCGCTGGGATTCGCCGGAGGCGGCGCGCGCCTTTGCCAAGCTGTATGCGGACTACCTTCCTAAGCGCTACCAGAAAGCAGTACTAAACCAATCCTCACCGTCGAAGTCTCCCGAGGCCCCCAACGTTTATCTGTTCGATACCGAGGAGGGCAAAGCCATGCTCGAAGTTCAGGGCAACGATCTGCTCATTATGGAAGGCTACGACGATAGCGTGGTGCAGAAGGCGCGCGCTATTTACTTCTACGGGATGTCTCTGCCCGATACTCCAGCGAAAGCGAAAAGTTAACCATGCGAAGCTTGCGATACTTCACCATTTTGATGTTGTGTAGCGGGGCGCTTTCTCTACCGCTGGCGGCGCAGCAGTTCGACGAAAAGATGTGGGGCAGGGACACCCAGGGAGTAGAACTGGTCGTCCATGAGGATCGGCGCCAGCCCTCGCCGTCGGGCACGGTCTTGACGTTCAACATCCTGGGCAAAGGTTTTCCCGCCGACAAGACTTACGATCTGTGGTTCTGGAATCTGGGCCAGAAGCCAAAGAAAGGCATCGAGGGCGTCAGCTTCGACAAGCGCGGCGTGCTGGTTTGTTCGGGCAAGCCGGGCTCTTGTACCGGCAAGGGCGCTGACGATCCGATTAACATCCAGGGCCTGGCTATGCTGGGCGAGCCTAAACGTTTCGCGGTGGTCTCGCGCGATGGCCGGGTCGCCGGCTTCGCCGCGGCGGTGCCGTTCCCCATCGAAGCCACCGACAAGAAATGCAAGCTGTGGGTGGTTCGCGAAACGCCGCTGGGCGACGAAGTGGCGATTCGCGCCAGCGGATTCACTCCTTACGAGATGCTGAAGGTTACCGGAAATACGGGGACGGACAATACCGTGCATAGCCCGACGGCCGCGCCGGATGGCAGCTGGCAAGCCATCGTGGGAACCAAGGCTTTCGGACAGGTCGGAGGTATGGCAACCATCAAAGTTGCCGGACAGGGCTGCACGGTGAGCGTGAGTTTTCCCTGGGGCGAAGGCAGCGAGAAGCAGCGGTGAAGGGCAGCGGCATTTGGCAGTTAGCAATTGGCAGTTGGCCGAAATGCATTCCGATAGGGACGACACAACTTAGCCCAGCGCCTTAGAGTCTGTGTGAGAACTAACTTTGCGATTCGGCAGTGGAATGCGAACCGCAAGAAACGAGCGCCGCAGGCGCGGAAGAGCTTAGCCCAGCATGGAGCCGCAGGCGGAATGCTGGGTCAAGTAGAAAGCTGACGGAGTCCCGTCGGGACGGCAGAGGCTCTGATTGTTAACCATAAGCTCGGCGAAATCAGAAAGCGGATCCCTCGGGGTTGCCCGCTCCCATCGAATGGTATCGACAAGTTTTGCCGTCGACGCGCCCTTCAAGTTCGTAATCCGATGCCCACTCGAACCCGCGTCACCATCTCCTGACAAAAGTATTACAAACGAAACTCGCCTCAGTTGTTAGTCTGAAGTCAGACCTTACGCTCATCGCGAAGGATGGCAAGCAACAACTTAGGGGAGACATGGCTCAGCAAGAAAAGAAAGACAAGAGTATTAATTGGCTTACTACCGGCATCATGATCGCGTTTCATGTGGGTGCCATCGCAGCATTATTCATGTTCAGTTGGAAGGCTCTGTTTGTCGGGCTTGTAGTCTATTGGATTGCGGGCAGCCTGGGCATCGGCATGGGCTATCACCGGCTGCTGACGCATCGCGGCTACAAGTGTCCCAAATGGCTGGAATACGTTTTGACGGTTTGCGCCACGCTGTCGCTCGAGGGCGGCCCGATTTTCTGGGTAGCCACGCATCGGGTTCATCACCAGCTCACCGACAAGCCGGGCGATCCGCACTCGCCGCGCGACGGCGGTTTCTGGGCGCACATGGGATGGATCCTGACCGGCAAGACGTTCCACAACAAGAGCACCGAACTGCTGGCCTACGTTCCCGATCTTCGCAAGGACAAGTTTCATCTCTGGATCAGCGAATATCATTGGGTGCCGATCACGACGCTAGGTATCCTGCTGCTGGTGCTCGGCGGATGGTCGGTGATGATGTGGGCGATTTTCCTGCGCACGGTCATTCTGCTGCACTCGACCTGGTTCGTGAATTCGGCCACCCACATGTGGGGCTCCAAGCGCTTCTCTACCGATGACGACTCGCGGAACTTGTGGTGGGTAGCGTACCTCAGCTTTGGTGAAGGCTGGCACAACAATCATCACGCGCATCCGCAGTCGGCACGGCACGGACTGGCATGGTATGAGCTTGACGTGAACTGGTATGGCATCAAGACACTGCAGGCGCTGGGGCTCATCTGGGATGTGAAGCTGCCCAAGCTAGGTTCGGGGCGCATCAAGCCAGTCGTACAGCCGGTGGCAGCGCCGGTGGAAGCTGAGCCGGTGGCTGTGGCTGTTGCCTACAGCGGCGACTGATCGCAAGCATACGAAGCGGTAATGAGGGACGGCACCTGCCGTCCTTTTTGTTTGCTGCAGCGGATTCGCTGGGGAACAGAGCCGAAAGCACACCCTCATGGGCTAAAAGCCCCCTCGGAAATCACAATTAAACAGCTTGAACGGTGCACCTGAAGGTGCGCCCCTTCAAACACCTAGCAGGCGATTTTTCCCGCAGCCGTTTAGCGATTTAGTTCGTGGATTTGGGACTGGCGGAGACGTCATTCACCAAGAGCAGCCAACCGCTGCCGCCGCGGACCAGGATATCCTTTGGCGACTCCAGCGTGATCTGGCCCAAGGGGGGACTGTCCCCCGTATGTGCGACCTTGACGTTCTCAAGTCCGTACGTCCCGCACGCCGTGGTGGAAAACACCCACAGGGCCTGCTCGTCATGGTTGGTATCGGTAGCCAGGCAATCGCCGGCCGGAGTTAGCTGTCCCCAGGCGCCGTCGCCGTTATAGCGCCCAACTTTTCCCTGTGGAGAGGCAATGTAGCCGCGGCCGCGAAACACCACGTCGCCGCCTACCTGTTTCGTCGTCCAGCCATAAGAAGATTCGTAGGTTGATATGGCGTCGATGGGCGTCTTGGCGTTGAAGACGCTTTCGGTGGCCGCCAATGCGCGCAGATTGACCCTCAGCGGAATCGTCTGCTTCTCGTCCTGGAGAGTATCGAACGCCACCGTGATGCGCGAAGCCCCCGGAGCCGTCTCAACCGAGACGACGTGTCCGCTGACACGCGATCCTTTCTTGATTTTCGCATTCGACGGCAGCAGGACTTCCTGCATCAGCCGGCCCTCGATCTTTGCGCCGGGCTTGCTGTGTCTGTCCAGACTCGAATTCAGCATGACGGGCAGCGCAGTTCCGGCAGGCAGGTTTTGCGCCGCCAGCAGGGTGGCGGAGGAGAGCACAGCGACGGCAAGCTTGGTCCAAAACATAGGGGAGATCGCAAGAAAGGATTAGAGATTCTGGCGCGCCCAAGGCCGCGTCAGGCACAGCCACTTTACACTGGATACGGTTCGCTCCTCAACCTGGTAGCGCCGATGCCTTAGGCAAATGACTGTCCGGCTTTATTGCACCCGATAAACCGTCAGGCTGGTCGGCGCCATTTGCACGATTAGGTGTTTTCCCTGTAGTTGAGCGGCTGAAGTCCCGAAAATCGGAGATAACTCCTTCGCGTTTTCCAGAGTGGTGTCAGCCAGGTCTAGCGTGACGTTCTCCTCAACGGCGCCGTTATGGAAGACCACAAGCAATCGCTCACCGCCGCCCTCGCGGGTGAAGGCGTAATAGTTGTCACCGACGGCCACGTGTTTTTGAACGCCGGTACGTAGCGCCGCGTGTTGCTGACGGAGCCTTAGTAAAGCCTGCACATGAGAGAAGACATCTTGCTCTTCGGGTGTGCGTCCCTGTGCCGTAAAGGCGTTGTGGGGGTCGCCGGGGAAGCCGCCGGGAAAGTCGCGGCGGTCGTCGGGATCGTCGCCACCGGGCAGGGCGACCTCATCACCGTAATAGAGTTGGGGAATGCCGCGCAGGGTTGCGAGCAGTGAAAATGCCAGCTTGAGTTTGTCGCGCGAGCCGTCGGCCTCGGTCAGGAAGCGCTTCTTGTCATGATTGTCGATGAACGTTACCAGCAATTCAGGATGAGGATAGAGCCGATCTTGGCGCAGCACCTCCACAATCTTCCGGGCCGAAGCTCCATGCGCGACCACCTCGCGGATCGCCTCACACATAGGGAAGTCGAGCGGGGTGGTCAGACGCGTGTCGACGCCGTCAAACCCGGTCTGGCTGCCCGCCCAATACGACGTGACCGTGGGATCGGTGCTGGAGATTTCGCCGACGGTAAAAAAATGCGGATAGCTCGTGAAAAGACCGGCATGATAGTAAGCCCAGAATTGCCGCGGGACGTAGGGAAACGTATCAATGCGAAAGCCGTCGATGCCGCCGCTCTCGGTCCACCACAAAGCATTTTGCAGCAGATAGCTGGCGACCAGAGGGTTTTCCTGGGCCAAGTCGGGAAGCGTGTTAGCGAACCAGCCGTCCAGCGCAGTGATGTAGTTGGCGGGCACGGCGTGGGGATCGCTGACCGGCGCAAAATCGTAATCCGAGTTGTTGATGTGATGCTCGACGGTACCATGCAGCCATCCCGGCGTGGGCTGCGATTGCGCCCAGGGATGTTTAGGTCCGACATGGTTCGGCACCATGTCGAGCAGGACCTTCATGCCCAGCTGATGAGCGTTGGCCACCAGGGTGTGAAAATCGTCCATGGTACCGAAGTGATCTTCCACCGCATACTCATCGACCGCGTGATAGCCGTGATAGTCGGAGCTGGAATTGTCGTTCTCGTAAAGCGGAGTAAGCCACAGGGTGGTGACTCCGAGATCCTTCAGGTAAGACAAGTGTTGCTGAATGCCTTTGAGGTCGCCGCCGTGATAGGCCCTTGGGTCACTGCGGTTGTAAGAGCCGGCGGCAGCTCCGGGCGGCAAATTGTCGGACGGGTCGCCATCGGCGAAGCGGTCGGGCATGATCAGGTAGATAACATCGTTGGGAGTGACTCCCTGATATTTTCCCTGCTCGGATGAGCGTGCCTGCAATAGCAGCGCAGCCCTTGTCTCGCCCGAGGCCGTGGCGATGTGTAGCGTAACGGTTCCGGGCTTGGCCGAGGACTTCAGATTCAACCACACAAAGGCATGCTTGCCGTCTGGTTCCAACTGGATCTTGCTGATCTGTACTCCGGGATATTTCAGCGAAATTTTCGCGTCACTCAGGTTTTCTCCGTACAGCAAGACCATAAGCGGCGAAACATAATCGGTCCACCAGTTGGGAGGTTCGACCTTGGAGACCCGGGGCGCCTGCCCGGCATCCGCGCCCAGCACAGACGCTAAAGGTTCAGGCCTGGCGCCGGTCCCGGCCAGAGCCGGCGAAGCCAGGCATGCCAATGCCAGCATCAGGCAAAGCAGTCGCACGGCAACGCAAACAGGACGTCGGCTTGGCATGAGGCCTCAAGCATGCGGGGACAGGTTATTCCCATCCCCGCTCGAAGGTTTAGAACGAAACCCGCAGAGCGAACTGGATCTCGCGCTCCGAACTGAGGGCCGTATTGGTAAGGTTGCCGAAGTTGCCGTCGGTAAAGTTGTAATCGGGCTGTACGAAATGCGGTGTGTTGGTGATGTTGAAAAACTCCGCTCGGAACTGGGTGACCACGCGCTCGGTGATGCGGAAGTTCTTAAAGGTGGAGAAGTCGATGTCCATGATCCCGGGACCGACCAGATAGTTGCGCGGCGTCGTACCAGGGCCCACAACTGTGCCAGCGGCGGACAGGGGAACCTCTGCGAAAGCCGCCGGGTTGAAGTACTCCAGAGAATTGGCGGGCATGCCGCCGTAGGGGTTACCGACCAGATCGCAGCGGACCGCGGGATTCTGATTCGCACACAGCACGTCGAAGGGCGTGCCACTTTGCGCGGTAAAGATCAGATTGGTCTGCCAGCCGCCCAGGATGGCGTTGGTTACGCCATTCCAGTTGTTGCCCCAGTGCTTGCCCCGGCCAAAAGGCAATTCGTACAACGTGTTGAAGACAAACCGGTGCCGCATGTCGTAGTCGGAACTGGCCCGCTCCGCCGCCAAGTCACGATAATTGACGACGTTGGTGTTGTAAGCGTCGTAGGCGTCAGGCGAATCGTCGATAGCATGCGACCAGGTGTAGGACGCTCCGAACTGCAAGCCAGCGGTAAAACGCCGATTCAAAGTTACCTCTAAGGCGTTGTAGTTGGAGTTACCGACGGTCGCCTGCGTGTTGATCGCACCCAGAGCCGGGAAATTGCAACCGATAGGCGAGGTGACGCTGCATGGCGCTACCCCGTAATTCTGGCGATTGTAATTGTAGTAAGTGGTCAGGTGAGTGCCTTTATCGCCGACATACGCAATGCTGAGAGCGGTGGTGGGACTCAGCTCATGCTCGAATTGCAGGTTCCATTCCTGCACGCCGGGGGTTTCGTTGGTAGGCAGGGTTGCGACCGAAATCGATACATTGGTGGGATTGTTCAGGTTGACCATGATCGGTCCCTTGGCCGGTAGAGGTGCGGTCGCGACGGAAGCGTTGCAGTTGGTCAGGCAAGCGGTTCCAGTCTGTGTGCCCAAAGGTCCCTGGCCGGTGAAGGTGATGCGGTATCCGTTGAGGTAGTTGAACGTTTCCTGTCCGCTGAATGGCGGATTCTGCGCCAGCTGGTTGCTGATGCCGCCGCGATCGACGAAGTAGAAGATTCCATAGCCGCCGCTGATCTTGGTGGTTCCGTTGCCCGACAAATCGTAGGCAAAGCCGATGCGTGGCGCGAAGTTGTGGTACGACACCGGGATGAAGCTGCGCGAATTGCCGTCCTGGCCGGCGATCTCAAGCTGCCCGGTGTTGATGTTGAAATTCGCCTGGTGATTAAACTTCTCCACCGGCCAGGTGAGGATGTCCCAGCGAAATCCAAGGTTTAGGGTCAGCCTGCGGGTGACTCGGTAGTCGTCCTGGCCATAGAATCCCAGCTCCCAATTACGCGTTTCAGAATATCCCAGCACCGGACCTTCGCTGTAGCTGCAAGTGAAACCTACTAGCAGGTCGGTGACTTCGTAGCCGGTAATGGTGGCTGGGCTGGTGCCGTTTCCGCACATGTTGAAGAAGCCCTTGCCGGTCAGCGGGCGGAAGAAATCTACTTGCCGGCGAATGACGTCGGCTCCGAACTTCATGGTGTGTTTGCCCTTGACCCAGGACAGGTTGTCCGTTTCCTGCCAGGTATCTTGCGGCACATTGTAGAGACCGTAATCGCCGGTATACGCGATCTGCGTTCCATTGCCGCCGATGAGTGCGCCGCCGCCCAGCGTCGGGTCGGGCTGATTCAGAGCATTTACGTTTGCGTTCACAATGCCCAAATTCGCCGACAGCGGCTCGTTCTGAAATGGAGGCGAGTAGGCATAGTCCTGGTGGATGTAGCCGAAGCGAAACTCATTGACCAGGTTTGAGCTGAACAGGTGGGTTTCTTCGATCACCGCGGACCAGGGCTTGGTGGGATTGAGACCGGAACCAAACCCGGCCGGCAGGCTCGGAAACTCCGAGGTCTTGTTGAAGCTTTCGTTGCCATAGCTGTAGCGGGCGAAAGCCGAATCCTTAAGGCCGATGTTCCAGTCGCCGCGGATGTCGAAGTCGTTGTAGTCCGTGATGTTCTGGCGGTTGGTCGTGTAGTTATTGGTAAGAAACTGGCAATTGGAGTTGGATGCCGCGCTGCAATTCGGAGTGGGGAAGGCGTTGAGATAGGCTACCGCCGCCGGGTTGAGCATGCCGGCAGGAATGATGTTGCCGGGAAATGGTGTTCCGGTTTGCGGGTTAATAATCGGGGTAGATATCTCGGAGAAGTTGGTAAAGCCGCTGGTCCGCATGAGCACGGTGGGGACGGTGGCGTAGTCGGTGGTGTTGGGCTGCGAGGCGCGCAGACCCTGGTAATCGCCAAAGATGAACAGCTTGTTCTTGATGATGGGGGCGCCAACCGCCGCTCCAAACTGATTCTGCTTGAAGGGCAGCTTCTTGGCATTCGCCTGGCTGGTCCAGGGCGTCGCATCCAGCGCACTGTTTCGCAGATATTCGAACAGGGCGCCGTGGATCTCGTTGGTCCCTGACTTGATCGAGGTGTTGACGATGGCACCGCCGGCCCGTCCGAATTCCGCCGGAGCAACATTGGTTTCCACCCGGAATTCCTGGATCGCGTCCGGCTCGGAGAAGAAGATAATGGTGTTGACCAGCGACTCGTTATTGTCGAAGCCGTCGAGCAGGTAATTGTTGGCTTGGGGCCGCAGTCCGTTGACTACCAGGGTGGCGCCGCCACTGTTGTTATAACGATAGGTTTCGGCATTGCCGTTAGCGCCGTTGGTGTTGCCGTTGATATTCATGCCCCGGCTGACGCCCGGAGTTAGCGTCGCCAGTTGGGTAAAGTTACGGGTGTTCAGCGGCAGGTCGATCACTTGTTGCTGCTGAATCACTGCTCCCAGATCGGAGGAGTCGGTCGACACCAGTGGAGCTGCGCCGGACACCTCCACGTTTTCCGAGGCTGCACCTGGAGTCAAGGTGAAATTCAAGGGAAGTGTCTGGTTCACTTGCAGGGTGACTTGCTGGGTCACAGACTTGAAGTTTGCCGCCTTCACCTCGACTTTGTAGTCTCCCGGGCTAAGGGTGGGCACCGAATACTCCCCCGCGCCACCGCTCTGCACAGTGATGGTCCGGTCTTTGCCAATGTTGGTGATGGAAATTGTGGCGCCCGGCACCACTGCACCCGATGGGTCGGTCACGGTGCCGGCAATTCGGCCAGTGTCGGATTGTCCTACGGAAAATATTGCCCAAGACATTACGGCCATCAGCGTCAGCCAGCGAGATAGGCTAGAATGCTTCATTACGTATGCCTCCGTTGTGCCACTTCGTTGTTGCCTTGTTACTTGGCCGAACGTGATAGCCCAACACGGTCAGCCGGACGTCAGCACGGATTGCCGCTCGGTGCAAGTCGAACGTTTCCGCGCGTCCGCCAAAATTAATTGACAGCAGGGGCTGCCGGTTCACTGTGCAAGCTTGAGGAAACCTGGAGTTAGGCGACGTCCGTTTCGCTGCCTGCAGCGGCGACACTGATGCTCCGGGAAAAATGGAATGAGGGGGAGGGACAGCTAACTCGACTGAAGAGCGGGACGCAGTCGGGAAGAAAAGTACGAAGCTGCCTGGGCTGGCCATCTTGTTCTTTGCATCCTAAGAACGAGTTGAGTCGTACGGGCTGCAATCTGAAACTGCTTTGTCTTCCGGATAAAGTTTCAAGGGGTTTCGAAACAGTTACATGAAAAACTTCTTACGCGGCAGCAACTTCGCGGGTTTGTTACCTCCATGTTACAGTCGGTAGCCAGGCTTCTCATGTCCGAGCGGGAACAGTTCTGCAAGCAGATCGAACTGCTTGTCTCCAGCCACACCCTGCATGGTTCTGAGTCGTTGTGCAAACTGCTTCGCTATCTGGCTCAGCATGCCTTGGACGAACCGGGAGTGCGGCTGAAGGAATATCAGATCGCAACCGAAGTCTTTGGGCGACCGGCTGACTTCGATCCCCAGTTAGATTCCATGATCCGAGTGCAGGCGGGCCGGCTGCGGGCCAAGCTGGCGGAATATTACGGCTCGGAGGGACCGGACGATCCCATCGTCGTCGAGCTGCCTAAGGGCACCTACCAGTTGCAGTTTCATCGCCGGCATTCGGGAGAACACAAGCTCCATCCTGGTCCGGTGAATGGCGCCGCTCATCCGGAACATCTCACCGCGGGGAGTTCGCAGACCTGGAAGATGGCCGCCATCACTTTGGGCTTGCTCTTGATTGCTGCGTTGGGAGTGATCGCGATCTTGTCTCGCCACAAAGCGGCTCCCACGGTGCTGGCCGGTCCGCCCGACGTGGGCGCCGGCGAGTTTCGGCAACTCTGGAAGGGTTTCATCAGCGGAATGGAAGAGCCTTGGCTGATTTTCAGCAACGCCGCTTTTGTGGGCCGCCCCGAAAGCGGGATGCGCTATTACAATCCCTCACGCGATGCCGCTGGGCCCATCTGGGACCATTACACCGGGGTCGGCGAGGTGCTCGCGGTACATGATCTAGACCAGGTCTTCGCCCTGCTTCATCGCGACATTCGGGTGAAACGCGGCAGCTTATTTTCACTGGACGACGTAAAAAATAATGATCTGATCTTTCTGGGCTCTCCTTCGGAGAACCTGACCCTGACCGAGATTCCCACCACCCGCGAATTTGTCTTCCAACGCGTTGCCGAGGGACCGCGCAAGGGGGATCTGGCCATCGTCAACCTGCACCCTCGGCCGGGGGAGGGAAGGGTGTTTCTGGCGAGTCCCTACGATTCCCCGCTGACCGAGGATTATGCGCTGGTTAGCCTGATGCCCGGATTAGATCCGACGCGTTCGGTCATGATCTTCGCCGGCACTACTACGTTCGGCACCCAGGCCGCAGTGGAATATGTCTGTCACCAGAATTCGCTGAAGGAATTACTGTCGCGGCTCTCCGTCAATAAGTCGGGAGAAGTGAAGCCCTTCGAAGCCCTACTACGGGTTAAGGTGACGCACGGCGTGCCCGTAGAAGCGGAACTGCTCGCCGTGCGGCAATAAAGCCGCAACCTATCGCTCTACGTCGTCGACGGAATTCCCGGCAATGTAGATCCCTACCCTATCTTTCCTGCTATCCGTTTGCGCCCTTGCTGGGATATGGTGAGCGGGAACGACTGATGAGTCGCAATATGAGTTCGGGACAAATGCCCGCCACCCTGCACACCCAGACCGTGCAAAAACCGCGGCAGAGTTTCTGGCAAATCTGGAACATGAGCTTCGGCTTTCTCGGCATCCAGTTCGGCTGGGGCCTACAGATGGCCAACATGAGCGCCATCTATGAATATCTGGGTGCGCGCGCCGACCAGATTCCCATCCTGTGGCTGGCCGCGCCCCTGACCGGGCTAATCGTGCAACCCCTCATCGGCAATGCCAGCGACCATACCTGGACGCGCCTGGGCCGACGGCGCCCTTACTTTTTGGCGGGAGCCATTCTCAGTTCGCTGGCGCTCATCCTGATGCCGCGTTGCTCGACTCTATGGATGGCGGCGGGCTTGCTCTGGATCCTCGACACCTCCATCAACATCAGCATGGAACCATTTCGCGCGTTTGTTGCCGATCTGTTGCCGGAGGAGCAGAGGACGCAGGGCTTTGCCATGCAAAGTCTGTTCATTGGATTGGGCGCAGTGGTAGCCTCTGCGATGCCGTGGCTGCTCACCAACGTTTTTCACGTCGCGCAGGAACATTCCGGCAACGCGATTCCTAAGACGGTTCGCCTGTCGTTCTATCTGGGTGCTGCGGCATTTTTCGGAGCCGTGTTGTGGACGATTATGAGTACGCGCGAATATCCGCCCGAAGACGTCGACGCTTTTCGCCGGAAAGAATCCGAGGGCCGCGGAATTGTGGCATCGCTCTCCGAGATTTTCCTGGCGATCCACGAAATGCCGCGGACCATGCGGCAACTGGCTCCCGTGCAACTCCTCACTTGGCTGGGACTGTTTTGCATGTGGCTGTATTTTCCGGTCGCGGTAGCTCGCAATGTGTTCGGAGCCGCCGATCAGAATGCTCCGTCTTATACCACGGGCGTGGAATGGGCGGGCATCTGCTTCGGAATGTATTCCGCAGTGTGCTTCGTTTTCTCCTTCTTCCTCCCATCGCTGGCGAAACTTGTGGGAAGAAAAGGGGCGCACAGCTTGTGCCTGCTGTGCGGCGCGGCCGGCTTACTGTCGGTCGCGGTCATTCGCGACAAGAACTATCTCTTGCTCTCGATGATCGGTGTGGGAATCGCGTGGGCAAGTACGTTGTCGATGCCGTACTCGATGCTGGCTGGATCGCTCCCGGAAAGCCGTACCGGGGTTTATATGGGCATCTTCAACTTCTTTATCGTGCTGCCTGAGATTATTGCTTCCGTTGCTTTTGGCTGGATCATGGCCCATGCCCTGCACAACAATCGCCTGGCAGCGGTAGTGGCAGGCGGCGTTTTTCTGGCGCTGGCTGCCGCGCTGATGCACAGGGTAGAGGATCGCGCGTCTCGCCGCCATAACGTGATGCGACAGGGTGGATTGCAAAACGATTCAGGCGAAGACGAACTCTGGCGCGCCTGAGAGATCGAGCCCCCGGCCCAATGCGTTGCATAACTGGTCGCGGAAAGTTCTTGGACGTGCGGGTTACGGCGTGAATTTGAAGATCACCCCACAACCGCCGCTGCAGACTGTGCTGCCACCGGCAGACGCGGTGCCATAGAAATTTCCCTCCGCGTCCTGAATCAGGTTGCTATGGGGAGCGGCGCCGTCGCTGCCGCCGGTAAAGTCGTAAAGCTCGCTGTAGGTCCAGCCGCCATTGGAAGGCGTCAGCTTGAAGATGGTGCCGCAGCCATTAGGACAAAGTCCCAGGGGATTGCTGCCGCCCTGGATGGTGGTGCCATACAGGTTGCCGGCGCTATCCTGGAACAGCTGCCCAGCGGGGCCTCCGCCGGACCAGGAAAAGGTGTAAATCGGCTGGAACGTCCAGACTCCGCCGGTCTGCGTCAGGGTGAAGATGTTGCCCGGGTACGATCCATACATGGTATCGCCTTCACTGTCGCCGTAGAAGGTTTGCGAGGTAGCGTTGTAGATCAGGTTGGCGGTGGGCGACGGTCCGTTGTTGGAGCAGAGCTGCTGCAGAATATTTTCGGTCCATTGCGAACCGGGCGTCAGCTGATAGACGATGCCCATGCCGCAATCCCCGTAGGCGGTGGTGGTGCCATAAAGGTTTCCGGCGTTGTCGAAGGTGACGCCGCCTACGGGCAGGGCTCCGTCAGATCCGTATTGATATCCGCTGAAACCGTAAACCACTTTCTCTGTCCAGCTGCCACCTGAAGGCGACAGTTCGTAAACCACTCCGCACAGAACGCATCCGCCACCGCCGCCCGGTTTGGCGTAGTAGCCTCCGGTGTAGGTGGTGCCGTAGAGATTGCCAGCGCCATCGAACGTCACTTCGCTCTCAGGTAGCTCTCCAAAAGAGGAGTCGTGCGTGGAAAACTCATAAAGCAGAGTCTCCCTCCAGGGGCAGTTCGTGCTTCGGCAGGTACTGGGCGAGGGCTGCAGATTGAAGACAGTGCCGCAGCCGCGGCTGCAAAAGCCGAAAGAATTGCCTCCATGCTCGGTGGTGCCATATAGGGTATTGTTGGGTCCGAAGACGACCCGGGCAACGGGTTCGGCTCCATCGTTCGTTCCTCCCTGGAAGACGTAGAGAGGACTGAAGAGCCAGCCCGCGCCGGCTGGGGTCAACTTATAGACAGTGCCGAGTCCGATGCCTCCCTGGCTGGCCGTGCCATAAAGGCTGCCATGCGCATCCATGGTCAAGCCTGCCATGGGGTTTGCCCCGTCACTGTGGAAGGTGAAGGTGTGCAGTACCGTCAGTGTCTGCGCCTCCAGCCCTAGGGCCGCAACCATGGTCAGCAGGAGCAGGGATGCCAGTTTGGCAGCGGTTGGCTGCAGGGTGGCATATCTGGGATTTTGATTTTGCCGTGACACCGTCATGGGCTTCTCCTTCGCCGTCAGCGGGAACGCTTTATCGTGGCCACGGAAGTCGCGGCCATCGGAATCGGAAGTTCTAACAGTGACTCTCGTACTCGGTAACCGAGAGAGGTTACATCGATCCTCTGCGGGAGGCAAGAGAATTATCGAGATCAGGCCAAACGCGATGCTGACGAATTTCCTTGCCAAAACCAAAAACCGTACTACTATGCCTGCATCGGAATTTGGGGTGCCGTCCGACGTCCGCTGTTACCAAGACTTTCCTTGATTTGAGACAAATCCTATTTCGTGATGGGGCGCTTGAATATGAACCTTCCAGCGATTCACCTTCCTCCCACGCCGTTAACGATTAGCTTAATCATTTGCGCCGCGACCATCCTGGGGGCCACGTGGCTCCTCCGGCGACGGCGCAACACACGGTTCCTCCTTGCGAGCTGCACGGGGCTGGCGATCTTCTTCCTGACCCTCCCGCTTGCCCGGGCAACCGACCACGTCATCATTAACGGCAACGGCTGCCAGGTGACCGAAGAAGATGCCATTGGCATTTACCTGCATCAGGACCTGTATCTGCGTATCGACTACCCTAATACGCATTGGCGCTTTGGCTTGCGCAACATGGGTCTGAAGGGCACGCAGGCGCTCGATGTTTCCATTCAGGGGGCACAGTACACCGCGCCCCAATACATCATCAAGCGCGCGGGCTTAGCAGAGATGTTCGTTCCCTATGACGACCGCAGCCATACCTACTACGACATGTCGTTCGGCGACGATCGCATGGATCAAATGGATCCTGCCGACCTGCCCGCGACGAACGGCGCGCTCGTCTACTTTCGCACCCTGCAGGGCAATCACTATATTCGCGATACCGTGCCCAAAATCGCGGTCGAATGCCGCGACGAGGGAGTCGGCTGGCTGTGCAAAGAGCCGGGCAGCCACGTGCGGAGGCGTATCCAGGAAGTTGTGGTGTGGTCGGTGTTCGACGCCTACAACTATGACTACATCATCGAGTACACCTTCCATGAGGACGGTCGCATTACCTTCCGCAGCGGCGCTACCGGCTATAACCTTCCCGGCGATACCTCCGAGCCGCACGTTCACAACGGACTTTGGCGGGTGAGTACCAAGCTTTTAGGACGCGATGACAATGACATGCAAGAATTCACTCACGTCGAGGATGCAAACGGCTTCATCGCTACCGATTCTTACACGCCGATTCCTACCGAAGAGACCACGGATTGGGATCAGGCGCAATTCAGCAGCGTGACCGTCCAGAGTCAGACCCAGACGAACGACTACGGACACCTGGTGGGCTACCAGTTCTATCCCTTCAATCGTTGGGGCCAAGGTCACTTCGAAGAGACCTTCACGCAGCACGACCAGGATCTCACTAACGATAACCCGGGCGAGGATGGTACCGGCTCCGGCATTAACAGCTGGCTTTACAACTGGTACAACCCCAACAGCTATCTGCTGGCGTATCTGAACGGCCAGCCGCTAGGCGGGACGGGCGACGGTATCGTGCTGTGGTATTTCGGATCGACGCACCATGAGCCGACCGATGCCGACAACCAGATGGGCAGCGGGGGCCGAACCGGGATCACCCTGGTCCACTGGTTTGGCTTCGAAATGGTGCCGCACAACTTTTTCGACTATAACCCGCTCGGCGGTCCGTCGCGCTGCGGCAGCGGCGGTGATCTGAACGATGCGCAGCTGCTGGGTTTGCACCATCACTAATCGGAAGATGCGCTGACAGGGTCGGAGAGGTCTGGGGCAATTCTTGAAGGTGAGGAAGAACTCTGGCGCGCCCGGAGAGATTCGAACTCCCGACCTAATGCTCCGGAGGCATTCGCTCTATCCAGCTGAGCTACGGGCGCGCTAGAAAAATTATACACGCGCCCATTCTCGGCATAGCGTAAAAGGCTCTTCGCCCGTCGCTCCCACTTGACGACGTTCCCTACGAGAGTTGCTGCTCAGGACTCGATCTACGCGGCGCGCCGCTGGCGAGTGCGGGCGGCTTTCTTGGCGGCTTGACTGCGTCCGGCGGCGCCTTTGGTGCGGACCGCTTTTTTGGCCGCCTGCTTGCGGGCCGCGCTGCCGCGTTGGCGAGCGGTTCGCTTCGCCTGCTTGGAGAGCGATCGATGCGACGCCGCTGATTTCCCCTCGCGCTTCAGGGCTTTGCTGACCGCACGAGAGCGTTTCGCCGAAGTCTTCTTCTTTGCTGAGGATTGCCCTTTGCGGACATCACGCCGCGCCTTGGTACGAGTAGCATCGGACGTTTTACCCTCTTTCGGTGGAGGCAGGTTTACCCCCGCGCGTCGTGCCTTGGACAAACCAATCGCAATCGCCTGCTGAGGCGAGCGGGCGCCGTGCTTGCCTTCGCGAATGTGGTCCATCTCTTCCTTGACGAATTCTCCCGCCTGGGTGCTGGGCGACTTGCCTTCCCGCGCATCTTCCTGGGCTCGTTCTAATGTTTTTTCATCTGGCATCGAATGTCCTCCTGCAAAGTTTGGTTGGGCGGCCACAGAGAAGCGAGTTCGCTGCCGCGCTGATAAAGATGATGCGAGGTTGCGTCCGCGGGATGGACTACACATCTGCGGACGAGTCGTGGTCTACTAATTCCATGGCGCCAGCCGTATCGACAAATACGAGATTCCGTCCGCTACTGTGGGTCGCGGCCATACTTTTCGCCGTTCCGGCCATTGTCTATAGTGTCGCCTGGATGTACTACATTCGATCCGTCCCTATTCGCGTGGAAGTCGGGATGGATGCCGACCCATCCCCCTTTGGACTTGAAGTGAAGGATGTGTGGAAGGACAGTCCAGCACAAAAGGCGGGCCTGCAGGAAAAGGATCGGATCATCGCCATGAACGGGCGCAGCACCGTCGCTCCGGCCAAGGGAGGGGTGATCCTGGACGAGATCTGGATCAAGTCGCATCCAGGAGACACCGTTCAGTTGACGATTCAGCGGCCGGGTAACGTCCAGCCGTTGGTAATCGCTCCTGTATTTCGCGCGAAGAAGGGTGACGTTGGCGACACCGCCGGCCTGGCGCGGAAGAGTGCCAACGAAATCCTCAATTTCTATCCCATCCTGTTTCTGACAGTCGGACTGGCAGTTTTGTTTCTACGTTTGGAAGATCGCAACGCCTGGCTGCTGGCACTGATGTTTGCGGCATTCATTTGCCAGCCGACGTTGCCCTACGCCAACTTGATAGCTCCCGAGGGGCTATGGCAGTTCATGTATGGCTACGGTTGCATCGCCAGGGCCATGTTGCCCGGACTGTTCTATTTTTTCTTCGCAGTCTTTCCCACGCGCTCGCCGATCGATCGCAAGCTGCCGTGGTTGAAGTGGGCACTCCTCGTCGTAGGCGCCTGCCTGGGATGGGGAGGGATACGGTCCGGCGACTTGGAAGGATTACCATTTGTTATCGCTGCGCTAGGCAGGCCGGCGACCGGCTTTTTGCGCATCGTGAGCGCTTACGGGACGGTTGTGCTGGGCGTTGTCTCGCTGCTGTTGAATGTCTTAAGCGCCAAGCAGATTGAAGACCGCCGCAAACTCAAGGTCATGTTATGGGGGACCCTGGTGGGAATCATTCCCGCCGTCGTGATTGGACTTCCCTACGATCTCACCATGTCGGATCCGCCGTTTTGGCTAGTCTTTATCAGGGGATTCCTGCTCTTCCTCTTTCCCTTGTCGTTCGCCTATGCCGTAGTCAAACACCGGGTGCTGGAGATTCCGGTTTTGCTGCGGCGAAGCGCGCGCTACTTCGTGGTGGAGCGAGGATTTGTTTTTCTGATTATCGCCATCTCCGTGGGAGCGACCCTGTGGCTGGCCCACGCTTTCTCCCGCCATTTCTCCGCCAGCTCGAATACAGCGATCCCCGTAGGCGCGACCTTCGGCGTGCTGCTGATCTCGGGTGCGACCCAGGTACACCGCCGGGTGCGGACGCGGCTTGACCGCGCGTTCTTTCGCAGCGCTTATGACGCGCAGCAGATCCTGGAGAACCTTGCGGCTAGAGCGTTACATGTCAGCAGCCGCGAAGGGCTGGCTGAGTTGCTGCACGATGAGATTCGCGATGCTTTGCATCCGCAAGCCATTTTCATCTACCTGCAATCCGGGGACGGGCACCTGCAGGCGTATGCCGGTCATCCGCCGGCGCCGGCCCTGACGCTTTCAACTCGCGAGCCTGGAATGGTGGGGCTATTGGACAGCAGCGGACCGGTCGAGCTGAATCCGCAGATCTCGCATGGAGCCGAACTCGACGCGCTTCAACCCGAATGCTGGGTGCCGATTCGCGGATCCAGCGACGGTCACCTGCAGGGGGCAGCGGTGCTGGGCGCAAGACTTTCCGAAGAGCCGTACTCCGCGGGTGACAAGCGCCTGCTGGCTTCGGTCGCCAGCCAGGCGGGCATCGCCATGCGAAGCATCTCCATGGCCGAGGCAATGGCGGAGCGCATGGAAGCTGAGCGCCGCAGCGAGCAGGAGATGCAGATCGCTCGCCAGGTACAGAGCCGGCTGTTGCCGCAGCAGGCGCCTGTGCTCCCCACATTGGAGTGCGCCGGAAAGTGCATTCAGACGCGCGCCGTGGGAGGAGATTATTATGACTTCCTCGATTTCGGTTCCGGCCGCTTGGGCCTGGTGTTGGCCGACATTGCGGGTAAGGGAATTTCTGCTGCGCTACTTATGGCGAACCTGCAGGCGAATCTGCGTGGCCAATATGCCCTCGCGCTGGAAGATCTTTCCGGACTTCTGCGCTCGGTCAATCGCCTGTTCTACAAAAACACCGAGAGCAGTCACTACGCCACCATGTTCTTTGCGGTTTACGACGACCAGAACCGCATCCTGCGGTACGTGAACTGCGGACACAACCCGCCAATTCTGTTGCGCTCGAACGGTTGCGTCGAGCGTTTGGAAGCCACCGCGACCGTACTGGGACTATTCGAAGAATGGCAGTGTTCCATTGGCGAACGGCAAATGTCGAGTGGAGACCTATTGCTGATCTACACCGATGGCATTTCGGAAGCAGCACCGGGCGAGGAAGCGGAAGAGTTCGGCGATGACCGGCTGATTGCGAACCTGAAAACTCACCAGCGCGAATCGGCCGGCGAAATCCTGGAAGCGATTGTCGCCGAAGTGCAACTGTTCAGCCAGGGCGAACAAGCCGACGACATGACGTTGATTGTGGGCCGTTGCCGATAGAGCAGTTGTCTGCTAGGTTGAGCATGGTCGCCGCGGATTTCAAGAACCTGATAACTGGAAAAGGAATATCCGGAAAAAGGGTGGAAGGGCACGGCTTTAGCCGGGCCAAGAGACGCAATTTCAAGAATGGCTTTAGCCCCGGCCAGCCGTGGCTAGAGCCATTGTGTATTGCGTCCGATTTCGCCGGGCTAAAAGCCCGGCGCTTCCACCCTTAGAACCACCTGCTCCCCCGCCCGCAAAGCCCGGGCCTCCACTCTGCGGCTTCCAGCCCGACGCTTCCATCATGCCGCCTTACGGCAACGATCAACGTCTACCAGCCTACGGCTCCGTATCCGCGGGCGGCGGCTGGTTGCGATTCTTCAGCCACTGCAGGCTGATGGCGCGATTGGCTGCGTTCGGCGGAATCTTGTTGATGTCGGGCATAAAGATTCGCAACCCAGCCTGCGGCGTCATCTGGATGCGTCCGTTCACCAGTTGCTCCTGATAACGCATCAGATCGAAGCTGAACCAGTCGTCGTCGGAGTTGTCGATCAGGAAAAGATCGGTTTCGGTCATGGTGAGTTTGCCGAAGTTCACCGTCCCGCCGCGCAGGCGGATAAAGTTGCGCCATTCCTTAACCTTGATAACGTCGGGGTGCGGCACGCCAAACACGCTGATGAGGTCGCCCGTTTTGTTGCCGATGTGTACGTCGGTCAGTTTGCCCTGAATATGCGGCGCGGGCAGAAGCTGCTCGGGGTTCAAGTAGATGTTGTCGTCCCCCGAAAGCTGAATACCGGTGGAACTCTTGGAGTTGACCAGATCGCCCAGCTTCACGTTGAAGGATTTGAGCAGGCCGGTGACCGGCAGCTTGAGGACGCGCAGCTTGGTCACGTGCAGATGGATCCGCCCATCCGGCGTGGCGCTCAAGTCGCTGATCATCTCGATGGGCAGCGGCACTCCTTTGTGTAAAGTGCCGTTCAGCTTCAACTGCTTGCCTTGCGTGGCCAGCGAGACGTTCCGCAAGGACGAACCCTTCAACATGCCGGTGTTGAGCACGGTGGCCACGTCGGCAAGTTTCAGCGCCACCACGCCGTCCTGGATGTCGATCACGAAGGAGTTAGGCTCGTCGAAGGAGGGAACCGCGCCGCGTCGGGTGGGAGACATCTCGCCCCGCACCCAGCGCACTCGCAACTGTAAGCCGGGAGGCTCGTTCAGGATGACGTTGTGCATCAGAACTTTGGTTTCCTCCGCTCCCGCGCCCGCCGCCGATGCCACGGCCGAAGGCTCCAGTGCCGACTTGGCGGGAGCGGCGGGCTTCGTACTGGTTTGCGGAGAAGCAGCCGGCTGGGGTTGCGGTTTCGAACGACAACTCAGCAGAAAAGCAGAAAGGAGAAGCAGAAGAATTACACGTCGTGCGAGCGCCATCGTTGGCCTTTCTATTCCGGCTTGATGCCCCACGGTGCGAGTCGTCAATCGTGACCCGTGACGACGGAGCGAATCACTGCCGTTACCCCATCTGGGTGAGATGCTGCTTCCCGGGGCAAGCGAAGCCGGCCGTGCTAGCTGGGCGGCAAAATCATTTGCCGGCCTTCGCCTTGGCTACCTCGCGGCCGGCGTCGGCCGGATATTCGAATTTGCATTCGCCGGCGGGCTTGTCGAAACGCAGCGCCTGGAAAACCGGCGCGCGCATCTTGACGCCGCCGCTTTGCCCCTCGTGAGTCCAGTCGGAGAACTTGATTTCCGCCACCAATTCCGGCTTCACGAAGTGCACTTGCCGGTCGCTCTCAACTTTACCGAAGAAGGGATTGCGATCGGTCTCCAGCGCGTGCAGCTTTTTCCAGGTTGAGGCGTGAGTTTGCTGGGTAAAGCCGCTACCCGCCTGGCCGACCGGAATTAAACGTCCGCGATCGTCATACAGCCCTAAGACCACGGATCCAAAATTTTCCCGTGCGCCCCGCGGATCGGTGTAGCCGCCAATCACGCACTCCTGCCGTTTGACGATTTTAATTTTCAACCAGTCGCTGCTGCGGCGCTGCTCATAGCAACTGCGGCGGCGCTTGGCGATGATCCCCTCCAGCCCGTTCTGCGCAGCCGCTTCGAACAACGCCGTGCCATTGCCAATGTAGTGATCGGAGTAGCGGACTAGATCATTGGGCCGCAGGATCATCGCCAGCAGTTGCTTGCGCTTCTCCAGATCAACTTGCATCACATCGTAGCCGTCGGCATAGAGCACATCGAAGAGGTAGTAAACGACGGGAATGTCATCGCGCGTGCGGCGGATGCGACGGCCGCCCTCGCCAACTCCGGTACGCTGCTGCATCAAGCTGAAGGAGGAGCGGCCTTGCTCGTCAAGAGCAATAATTTCACCATCCAGAATCGCCGTCCGCGCTTGGATGTAGTCAGGGACCGCCTGCAGCTCAGGGTAAGCCGCGGTCAAGTCGTTTTGATTACGCGAGACCAGACGTACAGTTTTGCCGTCCAAGTATGTGATCGCGCGATAGCCGTCCCACTTGACTTCGTAAAGCCAATCCTCGTCATCGAAAGGCTTATCGATGATCGTGGCCAGCATGGGTCGGATAGCATGAGGCATCGGCGCCTTGCGGCCGAGGCGCGCGGCACCGGAATCTAGGCTACGCCCTTCTTCGGCGCGGAGTTTTTTTTTACTGCGCGCGCGCTAGTAGCTTTCTTCGAGGCTGCACTCCGCGAAGGTTTCGCAGCCGTCTTCGCCGCTACGGCGGATGCTGTACGCGAACCAGCCTTAGCTGCCGCCTTTGGGCTCTTCGCCGATTCGCTCTTCGCCCGCTTGGCGTCGGCTTTCGCAATTGAGTCGGCCAGCCAGTCGTGCTTGCTGGAGCTGCCGTGAGAGGTTGCTTTTCGGCTGCTGGTCCATTCGGCCGAGCCGGCATCGTGTGCGATCTGGTCGAGCGAGCGCTTGGTCAGAACCGAATAATCGTACTGGTCGATGTCATAGCCGGGCTGCACATAGGCATCGCGATGCTTGATCAGCAGCCACTCGGTTCCTTTGTTTCCCGGACGCCGCGCCTTCATGTGCACCAGCGCGAAGTCGCCCTTCAGCTTCTGCCCGTTGAGGCGGAACTTCAGATCGCCCTTGCGCATCATTTCCGCCGCATCGCCCTGCGGCTCCCAGGTGCCCATGTCCCACACCATCACCGTCCCGGCTCCATAGTTGCCCTCTGGAATGGTGCCCTCGAAATCGAAATACGAGACGGGATGATCCTCCACCTGCATGGCCAGGCGTTTGTCGGCGGGATCGAGCGACGGGCCTTTAGGTACAGCCCAGGACTTCAGGACACCGTCCATCTCCAGACGAAAGTCATAATGCAGCCGGGTGGCGCGGTGTTTCTGCACCACAAAACGCCGCTGGGTGCCTTTTGCCAGCTTGGGGGGCGGCTCCGGCGTCTGCTTGAAGTCGCGTTTCCGTTTGTATTCCTCGAGGGCCATAGAAGTCCTTAGATTACGATCGTCGCCAGCTTGATGCCCGAACTTCGGCCGCGCTCGTGAGCGAATTACCCGGCCGCTGGCTGCGGCGTGCATCTTAGCAGCCCAGCCGGATTTGTTACAATGCATCTACCGCAAACCTGGGCGCTTAACTCAGCGGTAGAATACTAAAGCCCGTTGATTCAACTGCCCTTAGCTCAACTAGGGCAAGGAAAACAGGCGAAGAAATGGCGATTATTTGCCCCTAGATTTGCCCCAGTTTTCTTGGCGAAACTTGGGGGAATATACCTACTAAGCACTACCGCCCGTCGCACGCGTGAACTTCGCCTGATTGATTGACTCTCCGGTTGTGAATTCTTACCTCTTCTGCGCTATATGGAGAGGACCGCCGGGCGACGACATTTCAAGCGTCACTGGTGGCCCTTTTTCGTCGCGTATGGAGAGGCCTTTCGCGGACCTTCGTGATCATGTCACTGCTGAAGCCTGAAATGGAGACGAAGCGTAGGCACGACGTATTGGGTGGGCGCGGGGTCATGGGTACGGCTGCGAGGCCGTCTTCAATGCGATCCCTCCAGTGAGACGTGCCCGATGGCAACATGTAGTGGACCAAAACAGTGCTTTATCGCTTTAATGGAACCAAATGGGGCGCCGTCGCTTCGGCGGTGATGTCGCCTTCGATACAACTGGGAACCTGTACCCTACTACCAGAGATGGCGGTTTGAATATTGACTACTCGTGGGGCGAAGGCTGGGGCAGCGTTTATAAGGTGACGCCGACAACCCACAGGTATCACTTGGATTGAACTCGCTGCCGCAGTGAAATATCTGACGCACGCCACTCTGAACGCTTTCCAATACTCCAGTTTCTACCCATTACGACGACTTCAACAGTGCAAGTCGAATCCTCAGGAACCTCATACACAGTTGCGAACTGCATCTCGTCACCGGGAGCAAGATTAAGCACAGGATCATCCTCTGCAAGTTTGTGGAATTTAACCTGGAGAATCCCTCTTGGTTCGGAGGAACTGAGCCACTCGGTCCCGATAAGCAATAGCGTGAGGCTCAACAGCCAGTGGCTGTTCACTACTTTTGTCGTGTCATTTGCGCAAAGCGTTATCTATTCTCCCTTATGATGGCAATGGGATCGCTCGAATGCGCTCGCCGCGTGTTATTACTTGAAATTCCCTAACCGGGTCCTCGTTGCGTGCCCTGTTTCTATCAGAACCAGCGTCTGCGCGTCTTCGAAGTACCATCTGTAGGTCGTTATGTTGTAATTTGCTTGGTTTTGAAAATCCGGTCGCTGACCCGCGCCGACACCTTGCCAATCTTCTGAGTTCTGGCGAAGTGTCAACAGATTACCCTGGGTCAGATAATCGCCTGACTCGGTCGAGATTCCGGAGATACCAGAGCCAAGAGATAGATTCTTGTGGCTATACATGCGATTCGGAAGGAAGATGAACACATCTCCACCTCCATAGGCAGCGCTCGGTTCTAAATCCCTCCATTTCCCCAGCAGTAGGGCGGGAGAGTCTTCCGAATCTTGGCCGATGTGGAACGAAGAGGAAATCAGAGCTATAAGCGCATGCGCCCTCTCACGGCTGAATCGACGCGCCTCAATCGAGTAATACAGACACGCTACATACTTATTTTCTCTTAACACCGTACCTGTTCCGGCATCCATGACAAATCCGTGGGGGAAGGTTGTGTCGAAATCAGCTCGCAACACATCCGCCGACACAATTGAAGCCCTCATGCCCGGATTAGCAGATCGTAAACCGCTGATGATTATGCGCGCGTAATCGCTCGGACTTTTCTCACGCTCAAGCGTAAAAAGCTGCAGCGCAATTTTTTCCGCGCCATCGTTTGACATCAGGCCAAAGAACGCAGATTGTTCATGAACGCTCCAGTCTGCTGGATAACGAAACGAGAATAAGCCGTCGTCAGAAAGGAACTTTTTCAACGCAATGTTCTGTGTTACGCACCACGAGGAGCTGAGTAACACGAAACAACACAATGCAATCGACCGTTTGGACAATGCCTTCATGGGACCCTCCTTTGCAGCGCCTACACTCCCGGCTGAGACAATGGAGGGCTCAACTCGAGTAGTGCAAGACTGGCCCAAGAGACACTTGCTGCTACATCACAATTATCTCGACAAATGCAGGGCCACAATCTGAGAATCTCCTTCGCCTCAGGGATCTTCCCATTTTGGGACCGGTGTTCCACAATTGGTCACTTCGTTAAACGCAGCAACATCCAAATCAGGGATACTCACGGCACCATTTCCACGAGATACAAGGCCATCACCAAACGTCTATACGCCCGTACTCGCGAAGCATTCGAAGCACTTCTCTCTTGAAGACAGCCTGGCCATCGGTGTTGATCGGATGCAGAGGAACTTCGGGCCGCTGAAGCAGCGGTCGAGGAATGGCAGGCCCTGCAATTGTCAGCGGCTTCGGCAAAGCTGCTGATCTACCAGGCCTTCATCGAGGAGGAAACGGGGTTTCCGAAGCACTTGGCCCGGCGTGTGCACGAGTTGTACTTTCAGTCCGTGCATGAGGAGTTCCAGGCGCGAACCTTGTGGAGTTTGTCGAACGCTTTCACCAGCGCGTTCAAGGAACTGGAACCAATGCCTCAATACAAGGCCACGGCGAAGCTGGCGGGCTTTCTGCAATCCGTCCGTCCTCAGTAACCCTACCGGAAATGTCGGCGTGCGGTCCCGAAGTCGTGCCGTTTGTTTCAGGCCATTGGAGAAGATGGCGAAGCGGACGGACCGTACGTCTAGGGCCCTTATAACGGGCCACACTGTAGGCCAACGAACACAGACCAATACAGCCCACACTAGAGCAGTCCCATGAAACTTCGTCGGAATGAATATTGTCCGATCCATAGATCGCGCTTCTGCTGCGGTCGCGAGCAGGTACGGAAAGAACACAGATTTCAGCTTGGGGTTCAGCGCATCGAAGATCTTCACCACCCGAGGGGGTATCGCGAACTTCGGTCACCAGCAGAGATGCGGAAGCTGCTGAACCGAAAAAATCGTCGAGCAAGACGGGAAGTGCGCGATCTGCCACCAAACCTTTACAGATTACAACGAGATTATGCCCGACCACATCGAACCCAAAGGGATGGGAGGCGCGTGGAGAGATGACCACCCCGACAACGTGCAGGCAGTACATCGGCGGTGCAATCTTCAGAAGGGGTCGAGGAGATTACATCTCGGCCAGACGATTTGATTGGAGCCGGAGCGTGCGTGGAGTCTGTTTTCTTGGACAGCGGGTCAGACCCGCAGTTGAAGAAATCTCCTTGTGGCCAGGAAATCTCTGACTGAAGGCTGATCAGCCGACCCTTGACATAACCAACCGCCCGATAATTCCCCTCGAGGCGAACGTCGGCCAAGATGTCTGCTCGGAACGGAGGATGCAACTCATCGCAATGGCACTAGTTGGCTATTTTTCCTTCTTGTCGCAGCGTATTCGGGTCAAATCAAGTCCTGCCCTCTTCCAAAACCAATCACAGTCCGGTGCATCGGCGAGATTACCCATTCGAACGTAGTTCTCCACCGATGGTTCTTTGGAACCGTTCTCCCATCGGGAGACGGCCGCCTGGGTGACACCGAAATGAAGAGCAAATTCGACCTGCTTGAGGCCTAACTTCTTTCGAAGCGTCAATATGCGTTCTGCCCAGTCCGGTATCGTCACGTTGGCACCTTGGTAGAACTACTTGACACATAACCAAGGGTTATATAACTTCAGGTTATGTATTCGGCATATCACAGGACTGGACAAGATATCACGTGCGCTTCGGTTGTCGAGCGAGCGGTGGTATTGGCCCGTTACTCAAATGACACTTGTGCTCGCGCCAAGAGAGAGTACGATGAAACATGTTGAAACGCCATGAAACGTAGCGCTACGGCTTGCAACAGCTCAACATGCCTGAAACTATTAACATGCCTGTAACTATTGAGGATACGCAGTACTACAGGGTCATCGAGATTACCAGGGAGCTTGGTATCTCACGAACGACCCTCTGGCGGTGGAGATCTGACGGAAGAATTCCCGCCGGAAGACTGTATCGGGGAGGCACGGTGGTGTTCACCAGCCATGAGTTCGATGCCATACGGGCCTTCGCAAACCGGTTAGAGCCACTTCAGGCCCCGAATCGAAATCAGATGAGCTTGTTCAATGGTGGAAGGCGAGGTGAATCATGAAGAACCAACGAGCGGTTGTCCTTCTAAGCGGGGGGCTGGACTCAAGTACAACGCTCGCAATTGCTAAGGAGCAGCGTTTCTCGCCCTTCGCACTCAGTTTCCGATACGGGCAGCGACATAAGTTAGAACTGGAGGCAGCCAGCAGAGTGGTGCGCGCGCTGGGAGTAGAACAGCACACAATCGTAGACATCGATCTGCGATGCTTCGGTGGTTCTGCCTTGACTAGTGACATAGATGTTCCAAAGGGGCGGTCCCCTGAAGAGATGTCTCAGGGAATCCCGATCACGTATGTGCCCGCGCGAAATACTATCTTTCTTTCGTTCGCTCTTGCGTGGGCTGAAGTTCTTGAATGTGGTGACATCTTCATTGGCGTCAATGCTCTCGATTACAGTGGCTACCCTGATTGTCGGCCCGAGTTCATCGAAGCATTCCAAAGGCTCGCAAATCTGGCGACCAAGGCGGGAGTCGAAGGGGCAGCAAGGGTCACGATCCATGCACCTCTCATCAATCTCTCCAAGGCTGAGATCATTCGGAAAGGGATCGAATTGGGTATCGACTATTCGCTGACGATCAGTTGCTACGATCCGTCCCGACTTGGGGAAGCATGCGGACTGTGTGACTCTTGCCAGTTACGGAGGAAGGGCTTTCTTGAAGCTGGGGTTGTTGATCCAACCCGATATCGTTCTCTTCAGGTACAAGCATGAGCTATTCGGTAAGAGAGATCTTCTACACGTTACAAGGCGAGGGGGCGCACACCGGGCGACCTGCCGTGTTTTGCAGGTTCTCTGGCTGCAATCTGTGGTCTGGCCGCGAAGAAGATCGGGGTTCGGCTGTGTGCCAGTTTTGCGATACGGATTTCGTTGGGATAGATGGGCCGGGAGGCGGTCGCTTTGGTTCCGCCGACGCCTTAGCCGCGGCGGTTGCCGCCACCTGGCCACCAAACTCAGGAGAGTCGAGACCATTCGTAGTGTGCACAGGCGGAGAACCGCTTTTGCAATTAGACCTGCCTCTCATCGAGGCCCTTCATCGGGCAGGTTTCGAGATTGCCGTCGAGACAAATGGGACACAGGTGGCGAGTGCGGGAATTGATTGGATTTGCGTTAGTCCAAAAGCGCGGACGGAAATCAGACTTCGCTCCGGACACGAACTCAAACTCGTTTTCCCACAAGACGGTGCAAGCCCGGAATTGTATGAGCAATTCGATTTTCAACACTTCTTTCTTCAGCCAATGGATGGCGCTGAACGCGAAAAGAATACAGAGTTGGCATTGCATTACTGCTTGGAGCATCCCCGGTGGAAGCTTAGTTTGCAGACGCATAAGTTCTTGAATATTCCGTAGGAGGAGGGCGAAACGATGGAGATCTTCAAGGAGTTTACGATCGAAGCTGCACATCGTTTGCCTAATGTCCCCGCTGGTCACAAATGTGGACGACTTCATGGGCATTCGTTTCGTGTTGAGATTCATGTGCGCGGATCGGTACGCGATTCAGTCGGCTGGGTGATAGATTTCTCCGATATCAAGAAAGCCTTCCAACCCTTACATGACGAGTTAGACCATAACTACCTCAACGAAATCGACGGTTTAATGAATCCTACGAGCGAGAATCTATCGAGATGGATCTGGAAACGGCTAGTCCCTGTTCTGCCCTTGTTGAGCAGGGTTATTGTCCGTGAAACCTGCAGCAGCGGATGTATTTACGCTGGAGAGGATGAGAACTGATGGAAGACGTCCAAGGTAGGCGTGACAGTCGCGAGGTGGCACTGGACAGAGTTGGCGTATCCGGACTCAGGTATCCAATCGTCGTGCTGGATCGCGAACACCAAAAGCAACACACCGTGGCCGTGCTGAAAATGTCCGTGAATCTGCCACATGAATTCAAGGGCACTCATATGAGTCGCTTCATCGAAGTTCTGAATGAGCACCGAGGCGAGATTACGATGCGAACGGTCCCCAACATCCTACGAGATCTGCGAATGAGGCTTGACGCGGAAAGTGCACACATTCATCTCGTGTTCCCGTATTTCCTAGAGCGCCCAGCCCCGGTCAGCGGTGCGAGCGCACTAATGGACTACGAATGCTCCTTTGATGCTGCGGTCAACGGTGGGAAGGACCAGTTCGTCTTCGGAGTACGAGTGCCCGTTACGAGCCTTTGCCCCTGCAGCAAGGCCATAAGCGACTACGGGGCCCACAATCAGCGCGGCTACATTACGATTGATGTGCAAACCGTTCGGGATCCGGAAAACAACTTCGCTTTAATTTGGTTTGAAGAGTTGATCGATATTGCAGAGCAGTCGGCGTCTGCACCTGTGTATCCTCTTCTCAAACGCGCGGATGAGCGACACGTGACAATGCAAGCGTTCGACAATCCAGTTTTTGTCGAAGATATGGTGCGCAGTGTCGCTCTCCGCCTGAGAAGTGATTCGAGAGTCGCCTGGTTTCGCATCGATGCACTGAACCAAGAGAGCATTCACAACCATAGCGCTTTTGCGAATGTGGAATGGCTGCGCCCTGAAGTCACAACTCCTAAGGACTTGGCCGTTGAAGAAAGAACCTGTGCCTGAATTGCCGCACCTCAGGTTGTGGGCTTGTGTTACTCCTGTTCTCAAGTGTGAATGTCGGATCTCAGAATGGGCAAGGCGATCAACATCGTAATCACTTGTACGAGTCGAAAGACGCGGGTTCCGCTTGCGCGCTTTCATCTCCGAGAGGTACGCGGGCGGACTATCGAAGAGCGTGCGCAGAAATGGATCGACAGGCTCAGTGTGAATGATGAGGCGGACATTCCGGCACTGCAGTTGTACTGCGGCGAATACTGGTCTATAGCCCGGGGTCTTCCCGCGGCGGCACGAGACGCCGGGATTACCGCTCGGATCTGGATTTGCTCAGCCGGGTACGGTCTAATTTCACCTCAAAGTGAGGTTTGTTCCTATAGCGCCACGTTTTCACCGTGTGAGCGGGACTCGGTGACACGAGGCTTCGACTCCGAGTCGAAAAGAATCGCAGCACAGCAGTGGTGGCACACTCTAGCGAGGTGGTCTGGTCCCAAAGGCACCGAGTTGCGTAGCATCACTGCGATTGCGCGCAAGTACCCGAGAGTTCCGTTGTTGGTCGTTGCATCTTTCGATTATCTGCACGCAATCGACCAAGATCTGCTCGGAGCCGCAGCCTTGTTGGCGAATTCCAATTTGCTTTTGATCGCTTCAGCTGGGATGAGAACCTTTGGGCAACTGACCGATCATTTGCTACCATGCGACGCCAGGCTGCAGTCGTGTCTTGGAGGAACTAGGGGATCCCTGAATATTCGAATCGCGAAGCGTCTTCTTCAATATATGGGACGAGGACCTATAAGCCTGGAGCAGCAAAAGAGCCAGTTAAGGCGACTCTTGAATAAACAACCCCCGATCGAGCAGTATCGCAGGCGTGCATTGACGGACGAGCATATTAGGAAGTTCATATGTTTGGAGTTAAAGAGGAACGGCGGTGCATCGCGAAGCCTTTTGTTAAGGAAACTTCGGGACAGCGGTAGAGCATGCGAGCAATCTCGCTTCGCTGGTCTCTATGGGGATATGGTTACCGATGAAAAGATCGCGTAAGCACTCGATTGCAAAGACGGTAATTCGGAGGCGAGCGCTTCGAATCGAACAAAACGACAAGCATCCCCTCTACCTTTTTTGCCTGACTGGAGAGGAGATCCTTTCAGTCGCCGACATATCGCGTCTTTCGCGCGATGACGCGGGTAAATTAATTGGCTACCAGCGACCCCATGTCAAACGCCATATTCAGGACATAGTTGAGTACTTAAATAGTGACAATATTCTGTTCCCGAACTCGCTGATCCTTGCTCTCTCGTCAAAGGTTAAGTTTCACGCAAGCGGTGGCTTACCCCCTGCCGATGGCCTTGTGGTATCGGGGCACATGGAGATTCCGATGTCCAGGAATGGCTATAAGCCGGCGTGGATCGTAGACGGGCAGCAAAGGGCAATAGCGATCTCCAAATCGAACCGACGCGATATGCCAATACCCGTAAATGCTTTTGTGGCCGACGAGATTGACCTCCAACGCGATCAGTTTCTGCGCGTGAATAACACCAAGCCGCTACCGCGGGGATTGATAACGGAACTACTCCCTGAGGTTTCGACACCGCTTCCTGCAAATTTGCAAGCGAAGAAGATTCCCTCGGCTCTGTGTGAATTGTTGAATTCTGAGCCTCATTCCCCTTTCCATGGGCTCATTTCTCGAGCGTCAACGGCTCAAGAAAACAGGCGGAAGGCGGTTGTTGCAGATACATCGGTTATCAAAATGTTGCAAGAGAGTTTGTCAAATCCATCCGGCTGTTTGTTTCCGTATCGCAACATCGCCACCGGTGACACTGATTTCGATGCGATTTGGGCTACTTTGTTGGCCTACTGGACTGCAGTTAAGAGGACCTTCCCCGACGCGTGGGGAAAGCCCCCCTCGAAGAGTAGGCTAATGCACGGTGCAGGCATTCGTGCGATGGGTAAACTCATGGACAGGGTGATGGCTTCGATTGATCCCGGAAGTCACGGAGCAGTAGGGCACATTCAGCATGAGTTGCGCTCAATAGCGGCCGTTTGTCATTGGACTGCGGGGCGGTGGACTGAACTTGGGGACCTCAACTGGAATGAGGTTCAGAACGTGCCGAGGCACATTCGAATGCTGTCGAATGTTCTCGTAAGGAGCTATGTGCACGGGAGAGGAACTCATTAATGAAGTTTTTCTTTCCGGACAGTCAGGATCAAGTCGACCCGAGTTTCAACTTCGAAACAGAGGAGCGGTCAGAGTTGAGACTGATACACCGCGACGACCACTATGCACACGAGGAGTTTGCAAGGACGCCGTTTGACGGAATTCTTCTGTCAATGGCGATGATTGAGCACGGCAGATATACATTGCCCCAAAAGCACCGACTGTACCGCTCGGGAATACGCCGCTTCTTCCGTTTAGAGGATAAGAAGATCGAAACGATGGGGGACTGCGGCGCATTTTCATATGTGCGGGAAGACAAGCCGCCCTATTCAGTCGCCCAAGTGATAAATTTTTACGACGAACTTGGGATTGATTATGGCATTTCTGTGGATCATGTGATTTTGGGTTTTACTCCGCGGCTTGATGAAGAGTCCGTCCCGAAAGATTGGAAGCAGCGCCAGGAAATCACCCTGGAGTTGGCTGGCGAATTCTTGAAGGAGCACAAGAAACGCGGTAGTCGGTTTACCCCCCTCGGGGTTGCCCAAGGCTGGAGTCCGGCATCGTATGCATACTCAGTGGAACAACTGCAGAACCTAGGGTTCTCCTACATAGCTATGGGAGGAATGGTTCCCCTGAAGACACATGAGATCCTAGCCTGCTTAGAACGAGTCAATCAATCCCGCCATGCCGACATCCGACTGCATTTGCTTGGGGTAACTCGATGCGAACAGGTGCGTGAATTTGCGAGATTCGGGGTGGCCAGTTTCGACAGCACATCGCCACTCCGCCAGGCCTTCAAGGATCTCAAGGACAATTACTGGACGCTCGATCGTACTTATTCAGCAATCAGGGTCCCCCAAGTCCAGGCGAATCCCTCGCTGCTGAGGAAAATTGTGGCTGGGAAGGTGAATCAGTCCGAAGCACGGCGACTAGAACAGGCATGTCTCAAGGTTCTGCTATTGTTCGATGCTGGCAAGATCTCCGTCGATGAAGCACTAGGGCCACTACTGGAGTACGAGAGCCTCTACGACGACGGACCCAGTCGGTCAGAGATCTATCGCGAAACCCTCATCGACGCTCCTTGGAAATCATGTGATTGTGATATCTGCAAGAGAATAGGTATTCACGTCATCTTGTTTCGGGGAGCAGAACGTAACCGTCGCCGTGGCTTTCACAACGTTTTTGTCTTCTATCAGAGATTACATCGAGAATTGGGCGAAGAGGGCGAAGTAGAGTGTCTCGTACTCAGCCCAGGAGGGCTAAAGTGATTGCGTCAAATCGTGTGTTGAAGTTCCCAGCATTGGAAATTCGGCAGGGCTCAAATCGAGTGCTGTACAGTTTCGCGGCAGACGGAAAGGACGTGTATTCGTTTGCCACCGTGTCGCGAATCCGTCGGGAGAACCAGGGAGAGGTCTGCGGCTACCAGCGCCCCGAAGTTTTGTCGCACATTGCTGAAATCCGTAAGTACTTGGAGTGTTCGGATCCGATGATTCCTAATGCAATCGTGATTGCTTTTGACGAACGAGTGCGGTTCGAACCATCTGATGATTCCGTCATAAATGGTTTTTGCCGAGCAGGCGTGCTGGTTGTCCCGGTTGAGGACGGGATCGCTGATCACGAAAAGCCAGGATGGATCGTGGACGGACAACAACGGATGGCTGCTATACGAGAGGCCTCGATTAGGTCATTCCCAATCTGCATAACAGCTTTCATGGCGAAAGACGAAAAAGAGCAAAAGGAGCAGTTCATCCTCGTCAACTCAACGAAGCCTTTGCCCAAAGGTTTAATTTACGAACTGTTGCCAACGACACAGATGGCACTTCCTACCATGCTTCAGAAACGCAGATTCCCGGCCCAACTTGCCAACCGACTCAACTACGATCCAGATTCGCCTTTCAAAGGGAAGATTCGGACGGCCACAAATGGGGACGGCGTCGTACAAGATAACTCCGTGCTAAAGATGCTGGAGAACAGTTTGAGCGACGGCGTGCTTTATCGTTTCAGGGATCCGGACACCAGTTCGGGTGATGTGGAGGCGATGCTCGGAGTCCTCAAAGCATACTGGGGTGCGACAGCCGACACTTTTAAAGATGCCTGGAATCTCCCGCCGGCGCGCTCCCGCTTGGTTCACGGTGCCGGAATCGTAAGCATGGGATTCATAATGGACGCGATCGGCGATCGATACCACGACGAACCGCGCCTAACCCGCGAGTATTTTTATAGCGATCTACAACCGCTAGCTAGAGTTTGCCGTTGGACTTCGGGTTATTGGGATTTCGGACCCGGAGTTCAGCGCAAATGGAATGAGATTCAGAACACTTCGAAGGACATTAAACTTCTCGCGAACTTTCTGCTGCTTCAGTATCGGGCAGCGGTCATGAACCGAACTACCTAAGGCCCGCGTTGAGGTCACTCGTGATCGTCAGTGGGTCGTGGAGTATTCGTCCACTGTAGGGATCTAAACGTCTTGAGATCTCAGCAAAAAAAACGACATTTCGTAAGAAACGTTGTGGCGGCAAATAGAACGAAGAACCGGAAGCTGACCAGTATCACCAACGAAGTTCACAAACTCAAAGATGGCCTGTTAGCGCGAGCGGCGGTCACGCCAAAGACGCTTCCGCGACCCCAAGGGGGTTGTTATAAGCCTTTGGCGACCCAACGTTCTAGTGCTAGGACGATACTAGTCGCTCCCTTGCCTGAAACGTATTCGATCTTGTCACGAACAGTGTCGAATGCACGATAGACCGCGTGCGTTGTAGCACCCCATACATAGAGTATTACGTCTGCATTCTTGGCGCCTTCTGTGGTCCCTCCGGCGACTTTCTCATTGACTAGCACGATGTTAGCCTCTGTTCGCTCGCCTATGATTTGACCTGCCTGTTCTGCCGCACTCTTGTTCAGCGAGACAATTGCAATCTTCCGTAAATTCGCAGACCGAATTGGGTCTTCAAGTTCTCGCGCCTTGGGTAGCGTCGTCAGGCCCAATGCGGCATCGATGGTGCCTGAGGAGTATCCGATGCGCTGACCGATCGTGCTCCAAAGTCGCACTTCGCCGCGAGTGAGATCTGGCAGACAAATTTTGACGACCGCAGCAACCTCCGACCAGAGAGCACTACAGTTTTCGGGATTTGCCGCTGCCTGGGTTAGGAGATCAAACGACTCAAGCATGAACGAGAGGCGTGACCGGTTCGGGCGAGACCGCCACCAGTGAAGAACAGCGTTAGATACCAGTTCAGCATAGATCGTCTGCAACTCTAGTAATCCGGATGCAAGGAAAAGAAACACGTTTTCGCTTTCGCGCCGACCGGAAGAGAAGCGATGGTCAGACCAAAACTGAAACAGGCAGAGATAGACTTGCTCTAGACGGGCGTCGGGAAACCTCGCGGAGCGAACGGACTCTTCCACCAGAGTCGAGATTGCGAGGTCGGCCAAGTCTACGCCGTGATAACCGACTAAGGCAGGGTCCGTGAGTACTTCTTCAACAAGCAACTGCACAGATTGCAATTCACTCAGACTACCGAGCGCCAGCACTGGCCGTTCGTCCGCCGCCAGAAATGCATATACTTTGTCGAAGTCTTTGGTAGTAACTGCTTCTGCGAATTCCTCCCAACTCTGCGGCACTGCAGGGCGGGTTGGGACGGGTACTGCGAGTTCTTTTAGGGTTCTCTGAACGCTTTCGTTGGACGCATACTCCAGGCTACGTCTCAGTACGTGAATGACAGAGCCGCGAAAATCTGAGGATATCGCGTGTTCCTCGTTTAGGAGTCGAGTACCTGCGTACTGGATGCCAACCCAATCCTCCCTGCGCCATGCCAGTTCGAAATATTGCTGAAGTACCTCCGCCGTGGCAAAAGAGATCTGTAAAGGTGCCAAGATTGCTTTGAGATCTGAATCGCTGCCGTGTCGAAGGAGGAGGGACATGAGAACTGGATCGTGCCCGTAGACCGCCAAGCATCCCATGGTGCGCTGGACCTCTACTCCGTCGTCAGGATCGGAAATGCCTACAAGTGCGCCGATTTCTGGGTGAACTTTGTCATGGTAAATCTGTTGAACTGGTCCCCAGTCCGATGTCTGTGCGCAAGGCTCCAGGTACTCTTTGTAGAAAGCCTGCACAACCGCCACGCGGACAGAGCGAGGCATCCGCATCTGCAGCAGTTCGGGAAGCCTGGGATCTCGCAAAATGCTCTTAAAGTCGCCGAATACACCCCACGCGCGAATACGCATGAAACTGGTGTTAACCGCAGAGTCCAACTCGAACCGATCTATCGACTGGAGTGCAGCATCTGCGATCGTGCGGTCACCGATTGCGAGAGCGACCCTAAACTGCTGCCGCAACTCAATCAGCGACGGCACTCGCTCGTAGGTTACTCGGGGTTTAACAGCATTCAGTTTGCGGAGGTCAGACAATTTCTGCAGCACGGTTCCGATACCGCTGACGGTACTGCTCCACCGGAAGTATCCAACCGGCGAAACGGCAAGGATCAACTTGCCTAAGTCTGTAGCTTGATCCCCGACTGAAACAATGGACGGATGCTCTTCCCAGCCAAAACTGGGCAGTATCCAGGAGCGCAGATTTTGAATACCGATGAGGAGTTGACGCTCATCAGGTGCAGTCAATACCCAGTGCACTTGGTGCTTCCCAAAAAATGGTAATACCGATGCCTTGCCGTCAAGCATGTCGCAGATCTCGTCCTGGAGAAGGTGCTGCGACAGGCTAGTGCGATCCTCCAGGTCGAAGGGACGTCTGAACCCGACCGGAGCGATTCCGCTTGTGCTCCAGTTTGCGGAGAACTTCTCAAGCAACGTTGCGTGTGCTGGGAATTTGTCTAGCGAAGATTGTCCCATCGTCGATCAAACTCCAAGTACGCCCGTGCGATCTTGTCCGCTCCGACCTGAGTGGCTGCAACGCAATAGGTTACCTTCTCGCCATTCACCCTCGCCCCTCTGTGGGTCAGGTTCATGGAACCCTCAATATAAAATGATTGAGCTAAAATGCCTTTCTCGTGGGTCAAATCCGGTACGATCCTGAAACTGATGCCAGGTCGTTTTAGGTTGTCAATCTCGAGAAATTCTCGAGAAATCATCGAGTTTGTAGTCATGATCCTAATCTCGGAGACTTCGCTTAACTGTGCAATGTATTTGCTAAACGTGATCCGTGTCTCGTCAGCCAGTGCTGGGAAGAGGGTCGAAAAAGCACGAAACTGATTGTTAAATAAAACAAAGTCTGTGATCCATGGACTAGCAAAGTATGTAGGCTTTGAAGGTCTCAATAAGAGAAGTGTCGCCAGACTGGAGGAGAGCAACTCCGACAGTCTCGCACCGCCACCATAAGACCAGATGTCGCGAAAGTCGCGAGTATTGTCTGAACTGTTAAACACCCGCAATATCTCCAAGCCTAAGCGTAATGGTCCACCGGTCCTTCTCCTGTGTAACACCTGCGATCATAACCGGTACGAGCAGATAGTCCACCTCGATTTCTTGAGCTAACAACTTCTGGAGTTCTTCAGCCACTCGGGGCAGTGCTGTTTGTTCACAGACGACCTTTGCGTGGGCACAGCGGACGAGTTGTTCTCGGAGGTGAACCACCCAGCCATTCTCCGCTGCACTAATTGCTGGATAGGAGTGCTTCAGCCATAAACTAGCAAGAGAGCGGGAGGGCATCAGGGGAGTCCCATAGCGATTGGGCGCTGCCAAGCACTCTCCGCATGCGTCCCTACATTCTGCCAACAGGAAATGCTGAAGCGCATTTACCAGTTGATATGGCTCCGGGGTCTCACCGCCGCTGATTGTCTTGAGCATGTTAGCGAGCCGGCGTCTAATCGGTTCGCGATTTAGACAGAGGTAAGCCAGAACGCGACCATCGACCTGAATACCCAGCTTTTCAGAGTATTTTTGCCGCGCTATGTTGAGGAGGTGAGAAAACTTGTCAGTTTGGGCTGACGCCCCTGGGCGTAACAGTTTGGCGCCTAACGACACGACTAGGTCTCGCGTAGGGGGAATGCCAGCCCTCATCAGCGATAGTTTCAGGTTATCTCGCGCGTCGATGCTCTCGGCAAATGTTATGCAGTTCCGGACACCATCAAATGCTGCACGGAGATCACCAGTGTCGTTCTGCAGTGACCGAGAGAGTGCAAGCGCTGTTTGGGTGGTCAAAGAGTCGCGCGCACAGAAACAAACGGCGTGTCGCATACCCTCCTCAAGGGCCTCAGGGTGCGACCGAAGTTCACGGACGATGCTCTCAATTTGGCCTACACCGCCACTAGTTTGCTCTGTCAAGAAGATCTCGGGGTTATTATCGCGCCAGACGACATCTACACTTAGGTCCTCACCTGACAATTCCACCACCATACTTGTTGCAGTTGCTCGAAAGGCCTCAGCAAGCGTCAGGACGTAGCGACGGCGAACCCAATCATCGAAGTCAGTTCCCAAGGGCTCCCAAAGTAACTTTTCGAACTTCTCGACTTCCTCTCTTACAACCGGATCCCGCCATAGCGCAACGATCCTTCGGGTCAGCTTGGAGTCGACTTCATGATCATCGTCGCCCCCAGCCGGGAACATCTTGTTCAACACTTTCGCTGCTGCGTCCGGTCGAGAAGGGATGCGTCTCACTGCGTCAGCGAGCGCGCATCGCTGGGTAAGAGCTGTTGCAGCTAGCATTCCAACGCTGGTTTGCCACAAACGTTCAATAGCGAACTGATTGACGCGCTGGACTAGAACCTCCGAGGTTCGAAGCCGATATAGGAAGAAATCTGGTCGAAAACGAGCCACACCATTCGCATCGAGGGCGGGCAGTTGGGCTAGGTGTTCTGGATCGACTTGCAGTTTGACACCGTCGACAGACTGCTCAAACCCAATCGCGACTGGGCGCCGGGTTCCGTCTTCTTCGGTGATGCAGAGCGTTTTTTTGCCATGAGAAGTATTCCCACGTGATAAGAAAAGATCAAATATTAGGCTGTCGGCATGTCTCAGAACTCGGAACCCACAACCGTCTCGATGAAGGAACGCTCTGGGTTGCCGGAAGACCCTGGCTAGATCTGTGTGGTGAAATACCCCAAGATCAAAGCCATCCCCTATCGGGTCAATTTTCGTGCTCCATCGCCATGAAGAATTGCTGGAGTCTTTCACGCCTTCCGGGCGAGGCACGAGTCGCGCTGTGGACGGCTGAAAGACCGGGGTATCTCCAACAACATCAACCAGCAAGCTGCTTGGAAAGATCTCATTGATTTGAAGCGGTTCATTACCGGTTGTGTTTGTGCGCAGATTTTCCGATCCGGCAAGCCAGTATCCTGGATCAGTTCGCCCTTGCGTAAAGCGTTTCGAAACCCGACCGGGGCAGACCTCGAACAATGCTTGATCAATCGGCATCGGTTCAGCATCATCAGGGTTCAGATCGCGGTTGTGCGTGTCATCGATGTGAACAAGAACTGATGCGATACCCAATTCGCCAAAGGTCGCGTACGGCAAGAATTCCGGAAGGGGCGTCTTCGCTCCCTCGTCCTCTTTCCCTCTAGCTCTTGGATTTGCCTGATTCCATTCTGACTGCAACTTCCGCACGAGCGACGGCAGGACCTGAAGCATGAGTGGCCGGGGCTGTTCCCACAATATCCCTTCAGCATCCTCGGGCCGGAGTGCAAGCTCAGTGTGACCATAGCTACGCGTGAAAACGCGCAGGAAGTCTCGGTGAAATCGGCCCCAGGTCGAGTCCTGACTGAGCATTTTAGTGAGCAGACGCAGAACTGCTGCTCGTGACTTCCTGTCACCAGACGGCCCTCTTAAGTACCGGAACGGTTCTCCCGTATCTACTTCGCGTCCGAACCAGTCCAGCAAGAGGTACGTTGCCTGTACACGCAGAACATAGGGGTTGAGCACGGGAAGAAAAACGTGATCGATTTGAGGTTCAAAGAGTTGTTCAGGGTTCTGAAAGAACCAGCGATCAGCGCCGTAATCGGATAGCACTGTCACAGTCCATGGCCGGGTGCCGGGCCGTCTACCAGCGCGGCCCTTTCGCTGAATAAATGACGAAATTGTCATCGGGTGTTTGTGGTGCAAAGCGGCGCCAACCTGGGGGTCGTCGTAGCCCACCTCTAAACTGCTGGTCGCTACGATCAGATCTGACGCGGGGTCTGCTCCTGTATCTTGCGAGGTGCAACGAGTGATGACCAGCGGTTGGTTTAGATCGAAGCCGAGGTTCTTGGGCAAGTCCCAGAGTTGTCCTTCCCCTCTCATAGAAGCAAGAACTCCCCTGGACAATGCCGGTTCGGGGGGGCGGCGCTCCACCGGATCGAGTCGGTATCGTGCCAAGCGCCTGTCGAGTTCCGCATTCCTAATATCGAAATACCACCGATTGACGGAGTCTAGGTTGTCGCTGAAGGCGAAAACTTTCGAGCCGTAGAAATCTTGTCCGCCCAACCTCCCGGTGTGCCGTACTTGCGTGCGCGGTGTCAGTAGACGCGTGAGAAGCATTCCACATTGGATTGAAGTCGCCAACAAACTTCCGCCCGAGGACGGGTCGCCCTTTACCACGAGGTTGTACTCCAATCCTCCTGGCACGAGTTCGTCTACGCCGGGCTTGTATTCGATGATGTTGCCCTGCCCCACTCCCATCAGGCGAGAAAGGTGGGCGTCTGGATTTCTGAGCGTGGCGGACAGGCCAACTACATGCAAGTTCTTGACGGCACTCCAATGTAGCCATCGTCTCAAGACCCAGGCTATCTGTGCTCCCTTGATTCCTTCATGGGAGTGCACTTCATCGAGTAGGAACAATCGCGGGCCAAGTTCATTTTGCCCGATCCCCAATGTTCGGTCCCATGAGGGATCACCCATCAATCGATTTAGCGTTTCAGCTGAGACGAATAAAATATCCGGTGGGCTCTGTCGGAGTTGGTTTCGCTCAAGTATGAGCATGCCGTCGGGAACAACTGGTTCCTGGCGGCCGCCAGTCGCGGCATATAGGCAGGTGCGACCGTGTATCCGGTCTTCGTCACGCCAGATCAACTCCTCATCAGGCTTTAGCGGAGATCTCAGGAACGGTACAACGAAGCCCGTGGTCGCTCGACGCCAACCCCACTCGGCCGCTTTGGGTTCGTCACCTTCAAAGGCACTTGCCCAGAGCGTTGTACCCAAGAGGGCCCCGAATACGACGCCACGTCCAACTGCTTGCTTGAGTATCGAGTCTATTTTAAGTGCTTCGGATATAGCCTCCCTCAACTGATCAGCCAGTAGGACATTTCTCGGATAGACTGCGATGATCTTCGTGAAAGGTTTATCTCTTAGTTCCGGGGCCATCCCCAAGAAAGCAGGCGTGTAGAATGCCTTCGTCTTTCCGGAACCTGTTCCCGCAGTTACTACTGTCCCGCTGGTTCCTTTTCGGCCGTAGTGCGACAGAATGCGCTTAAAGGCTTTTTGCTGAAATGCCGCAAACTCCATTTTCCCATTGTTACGCGAGGCCAAGGCGTCGAAAATTCTTCGCTGAAGATCTCGATCTGTACATAGGGAAACGAGTTCAGCCCAGCACGCCTCAGCAGTCCAACTGCGAACGGGTACGAGTCGATGTCGCAGATCTAGCTTGATATCGGAAACAAGAGCAGGTGCGGTAGGCCAGTCGTTACCTCGAAATATCTGCCGCAGTCGTGCGATCAGCCGAACACCTTCAGCGAACCGGGTACGGTATCTAAGAGTATTTGGTTCAACGCGCTGAAAAAGAGAAAGATGGACCATCTCTTCCAATGCGCTCGCTAGCGATACACCGTTGGACTCAAGTTCGTCCAGTCCACGTAACAGAGTATCTTCACGACCATCCTCTATCATTGAGCGTATATCACTCTCGGTGTGGGAGAAATCGTAGAATCCCCAGGAAAGGAGACTCTGTTCCCGACGCTCGACAAGGGTCAGAAGTTGATCGGCAAAAGTCTTGGAGACCATTGCTATCCGAGCCTCACCGTTAGGAATCTCCACAACTTCGCATCGGTGATAAACTTCGCCACTTCCGCCTGCTTCAACAATTCAGCTTCGGCCGAACCAGTCGCAGCTTTTTCGATGAATTCTTTTACCTTGCCCTCTAGACCGAGGTGCTTCAAAGACTTTCGAACGTCAGCTATGTCATTGTGTAGCTGTCTGGCATTAGCCTCGCTAGCTGGAATTTTATTTCTTTGCAATTGCAGCTTTGTGAGCCTGACGAGAATCTTGTCTGAACCCTTCATCTGCACTTTCGCTGTTGCTCTCGCTACGGCCTCATACTGGCCACATTCCGTGTCAATCAAAGTGCCCCAATCGTCCATCAGATGGCCAGGCAATGCCGTTGCAGACTTCACAATCGACGCAAGTTGATTCTGCGTCTTGGTTTGTTTCAGCGTTTCAGGATCGGTCTGGAAGAGCCCTCGTAGTGTGTTGGCATCTGGTGTTAGCTTATTCCTCTGCTGGGCTAATTTGCTAAATCGCCCTTTGTCAAACACCAGTTGTGCGCACTGAAGTTGTGCTTCAAACGTAGTTACGCCAACTGCAGCGTCGTGCAGTTGCGAGGCATACTGACTCAACACGGTGACGAGTCCGTGACGTTTACGTTTTTCGGGAAGCTCCCCGATAGTATCGCAAAGCGATTGCAACTTCGGTTTGCTCATGTACGTGCCTTCGTTGTTGCCTGCCCGCCGATGATGTCCAGAGCTTCATTGATAATTTCAACCTGTTTGTCTGCGCTGGCGCTTTTTCCGTAATGCGCCAGTTGTTTGTTGAGGACTTTTTCAAGCTCCTCAATGAAAGTCTCGGCTTTCAACAAGGCGGTTCTTGCCCCGCTTAGCTGCCGTGAACTAAATGTGAGAATGTCTCTGGTATCAGTGCTTGCAGCAACCCGCGTCGCTAACGTGAGTATGCGGTTCCATTCGATAGAGTTGGGGGATATAACGTTACGAAAGAGAAGCTGGAATTCATCCCCAGAAGGCAGAAGTGACTCCCGCTGTGCAGCTTCAAGGAGGGCCTTCAAGTCATTGCAGAAGGCATCGAATGCTTTGTGGGGAGTGGCGATATCATAACCGAGCTCCTTAAAGAAGCCATTTATCGCTTCAACCAAATCGCATATTTGGTCTGCTTCTTCCTTAACCGCCATCGGCAACTCAGAATATGGCTTAAGCAGCTTTAGCTTCTGATAGCGAGTGGCCCAAAAACTATCGAAGTAGTCGCCTGCTAGTGGTTCTACGGGCGGCACCGCACGCAATTCAGCGAGGATACGCAAGAGCGGAACTGGATTGATAAACACAGTTCCGCCGGTTCCTTGCGGCACATCGAGTTCATCGAAGAGAAACTCGCGGGCGACTGCCGAACGCGTCTGAAGTTCGGTTGCCCATGTTCCCAATTTCTTCCCAAGAATAAAAGGGGGGTCTACCACATGGTCATCAAACAACGCCTTAAATGCTTCGGAAGGTTCCGCGGGTAATGCCTCTCGACGACGTAGAGTCGCGGCGAAAGCAAGGTATTGACTCGCAGTTCGGATGGGAGCGTCCGTGCTAACCGACTTTGGCCGGAGGCTAGCAACGATTTTGTCTTGATGCTTACGTATCCAATTGAAGAGAAGTCGCTTGTAAAGCTCCGCGTGGGGGAAATCCCACGATTGCTTCCCTTCATGGACAAATTTCATCAGGCCTTCGACTAGTTGCTGCGTTTCAGAATTCCGAGGGAAGATTATTGAAAACAAAGGGGAACTCATACCGGTCATATGCTCAAAGCGAACGAAGTCGTAGCCCTTGAGCAGTCGCCTAACCTCGGAACTGGGAATATCAGCATCTTCCCAGGGAATCGCGTTGCGCAGGAATTCTGCCACCAACTCCCTGAAATCGCGGTCCATTGCGAGTTTCTCCCCCCGCTTCCAGTCTTCGAGGGCTTTTTGAAGATCGTTGTACTTTTTGGAGAACTGCGGCGGGGCAGACGTCCCCACCGGGGGAGGTGGTGACTGTGTTGTCTTACTTCCAGTACGCCCTGTTGCAGTCGCAACTTGGGAGAATGCGTCAAATCCCAGTGGGTCCAGAAATGGTACAAGTTCCTTACGAGCCTCGTCCGCGGTCGTAACATCTAACCACTTGTCCGCAAGCAGTTTCAACCGTGATCGGTCCCTCTCGCTCCAACCAACGCAGTATCTAGCTTCAAACGCCGTCCAATAGGATGGGCTGACATGAAGTATTTGTAATTTTCGACGCGGAAACTCATGGTCAGTCAACGCCTCGGTGTCCTCCGTGAGCGGGGCCATAATGTCCATTAGATATCCGCGAGGCGTTTTGCGGGAGTGTTCGAGGTGCGAGTCTATTAATTTGTGAGGGGCCACTGGTGTGAAAGGGAAGAGGCCCACTTCGACGTTGCCGATTGTGACTTTGCCAAAAACTTCATGACAACGGTCGCACACTGCGCATTTCGAACAGGCACTGATCATAATATCGCCGGCTTCACGGCGAGACTCAGCCACCTTCCGAATCTCAGTGTCGGTTAGGCGCATCGTGTTCATATAACGAGCAGTGAACCTAGCCATCTCGTTCGAATCCATTGACCAAGCCTCTGCTGCGGCTCCAACCGATACTGTTTCGGTGATTCTGTCTCTCTGATTAGCTTGAAGCCTGTCATAACCGTCTTTAACCATACCGATTACGGCAACCATATCGCAGAGATCACTCCTACCGGCTTGCGGTTCCACTGCGTTTAGGATTTCGGTGTTCAGAACGGCCATGACCGAAACATCTTCGATGAAAAGGCCGAGTGTTTTGCTAGCCCCCTTCAGATCCATGCGAATATTGTCAAAAATATCTCGTAATTTATTACCTCCGAGCCCCGTCATTTCTTTGATTGCATCGCCGAGCACGGCATTGAACTCCCGTGCGGCCTTAAAGCGGTGTTCTACATCCTCTTCAAGCTCATCAAAAATCCCTTGAACGTCTGGCGTGTTGGCTTCGTAGTATTTCTTAGTAGGCGCGAAGTCTTCGGGCAGGAATTCGGGTACGCGATCACCCAGTTCGATCACGTTCCTACTTTCGCTGAGTTGTCGAACTATTTTGTCGATGGTGCCGCCTGGCCTGCACAACCAGTCTCTGAAACCCTTTGAAAGACAAACCTCGTTAAGTTTGCGTAATTCTGGGGGAAGCGGATCCCGATCTCGATCCGAGCGACGTGGACCCAACTCAAGTTGAAGGAAACTGGCCAACATTTCACGAGCTGTGCTATCAGAAATCTTCAGAATTGCGCTTTCGACTTCACGCAGATGATGGCGCATCGATGGGGGCAGTTGCTCGACAATTTGCTTTAGAGCGTCCTTGAGAGTTCCGTTACGACGTCGAACGAGTACGGGTATGATTTCCTTCTTCATGCCTAAGGCTAGATCGTGATCGCACCGCAACTTTAGCCAATTGATCAGGTGCGACTTCCCTGTTCCTGGTGCACCAATTACTACCCCCAGTACCTCGGGCCGAGCACTATCAAAAAGTCGCTGGTATAAATCGTTCTCTCCAAGCGCCTCTGAGGTTCGGACGTCCTTCAGATGCTGAATCGGTGTGTGTGATGCAAGGAAGTAATGAGTTCGAGTCTCATCCAAGACTGCTAAAGAGGAAATTGTCTGCTTACTACTGCTTGCCGTCCAACACGGATCGCCGAGACTCTGGGGTTGTTTAATCATAGGGTCGCCCTCGTCGAAGTCGACCGACCTGTCACCAATTCGACGTAATCGATCCGGTCCGAGTTGAAGGTCTTTTTGTCTGGTGTGGGGTCGGCCGATTTTACTGTCCATCCCGCGCTATCTACATCTCCGTATAGTCGGATATGCTCGTCGTTGTGCAAGTCGATCAGCGCGTGGCTTAGACCCATACTGCACGCGCGTTGGTTGCGCTCGTAGCGTCTATTCGCTCTTCGATACAGTGCGCCACCGTCGAGTTCAGCACAGGTGTTGGCCAATCTTTCCATGAACTCATTCATTTCGAGTTTTTCTGAAGCTCCAAAGAGTACTGGTAGAGCACGCAGGAGCCTGCCGTACGGATTCGGATGAAAGAGTTCCTTGGAATCGTGCCACCCCAATCCGACGTATCTCATCCAGCGACGTTGTCCTTCTAATTTGGGTACGTTGAAAGGATTGTCCTTGCGCTCCTTGCCGTAAACGGACTCTTGAAAACCTGCCGCCATTTGCTCACGAGTCATTTCGAGTACCTTAGCCCCCAAGCCCAACACAAATGCATAAAAGAGGGCGAAGTGCTTTTCCACTTCTGTAGTCGAGAGCACGACGGAGTCAAATGACTCCAGCAGGATCTCTTTGGAGGTACGATTGGATTTGACGTCGAAACTCGGCTCAACAGTTTCACGGTCCGACTTTAGTAAATTCAATTGCACTGCCGCGGATAAAGCCTCTTGTCCTTGACGACTATTCGTGGTCACTCCCGGAAGACTACGGGGTTGCACCACTCCAATCAGAGTGCTTCGCTTGACCCTCTCCTGTCCAAACCACCTGATTACGTCGAGAATCGTCTCCACTCGGTGGGGCGTTGCTGGTCCGTCGGTGAACATCTATAGCTCCTCTATCCAATACTGAGGCTCACGGAAATATCGAGCTCCTGCTGTTTCCAGATAGTAACGCCCGTCGCTCTGGCTAGGATCGAAGCCGCAAATCGCGTGTGCGATGTGGCGCCCTTCTCGCAGAGTTGATGCGGAGGGCGCAATGCAGTCGATGTGGAGAACGAGAAGAGTCTCGGTCGGTTCTGTAAGGAACCCGACACCGTCCAGGTCGTTAGCGGGTAGCATATCCAGTCGGTACGGTTGCTGCGTGCTGGCGGCTAGGACGCCGTTGAGAACCTTGAGGACTGGGCCGTAATGGTCCCTGCTGCAAACGAATCGCCGCAGACTCTTTTCAAATACCAGGACTCGAAGTAACTCGCGAAACTGGGAAGCGCCACGTTGCTGGAAGGGGTGGGGAAAGTGATTGATAAGGGACAATCGAGGCGAGGTGTTGGTATTTGATCGAACAACAAGGGGCGGACAAGCCCTGTAGCGCCGGTTGTGCGCTCGACACCATGGGCACGAACCGCAGGTCGCCAGAGTATCCCGACCATAAAGTCTCCTCAAAGGACGTGACAAGCATTCATTTCGCTCCAGGACCCCTTTCATTTGCTTCAGACCCAAGTAGAGTGCAGCAAGTTCTTGATTCCGAACTCCCTCTATTTCGGACCCAATATCTGGTGTGTATGCCGGGAAAAACAGTTTTACTTCAACCCAGTCAGACTCACTTGGGGCTGACTCGTCACGGCAATAATATGCTCCCAAAATCTCCAATTTTCCTGCCCGCTGCAGCTGAAGCAGCAACCTCTTGTTCCAGAGTTCATTTTGAGTTCCCGTGTGACTTCCGATGAGCGACGTGCGGCGAGCGGACGGATAAAGTCTCCAAACGCCATGCTCGCAACTGCCGGTCGCGAGAAGTCCTTGCCATCGGTCCTGGAGCGACTCTGGTCTCATTAATTTTGGCGTTAAGCTACTAGCTGTTTTTTCATCACGCGGAGTGGGCATCAGCAAACACAGAGAGGAATACCCGTCTCGCCCACTTCGACCGACCTCCTGATAAAAGCGGTTGAGGTTTTCTGGAAAACAGGCATGCACAACAGTTCTGACGTCATGTTTGTCAACACCAACGCCGAACGCTGAAGTCGCAACCATCAAGTCAATTCGATCTTCGGCCCACTCTTGAATGAGACGCCGGCGCTCCTGGCCATTCGTATCCCCATGGAAGCAACCGATTCGCGTGAACCCCATCTTGCTAAGGTCACCAGCGAGTTTCTCTGCATCCTTGGGTTCGGTCGTGTACCAAATAGCAGGTCTTGGCAGTCTCCACGCCGCCTCCTGGAGTGCTCGATCACGCTCAGCGCGCAGAGAGAAGTGATGAACGTAATAGCTCATCTCAGATCTTAATCGCTGACTCACGAACTCCCGCCAGCAGTCGGGTTCTCCGAACAGTCTTTGCAGAACGCCTCTGCAACTTGGCGTGAAGGTGGCCGAGAGAAGAAGGGTACGCAAGGTTTTGCCTGTCGCTTCCCGCCACTTTCGCCTCTCGCTCGCAAGCAACTGAAAGTCGACTCTAAAAAACATCCCCCACGTCTCAATTAGGTGTGCTTCGTCAACGACAACATTGGTGAGTTGTCTGCTTTCAGCCAACTGCATCAGAGCGGATTTTAGGGAACCTGAGACGCATGATTCAGGTGAGGCAAACAGCAAACGGGTGCGAGACTCGCGAACAGCATCCACAACACGAGCAGGGTCCATCGACTGGTCGTTGCTCGCATAATAAAGAGGATTGATCGAAGGATTGGCTGCCAGTAATGCTTCTGCTCTGCGGCATTGGTCAATGGCAAGAGCAACTGTTGGCACGATCACCAGTGTGATGCCCGGTGCCAACCATGGAAGAATCTGGAAGCATAAGCTCTTGCCGGCACCTGTGGGAAGAGCAATGAGGGTTGTACTGCCCGGTGGTGCTGTGATTGCTGCCCACACAGCCTCTTTTTGAGCAGGCGATTGCCATCTCCCATACTGACCAGGTACATAACTCTCCGCTCCAACGCCCTCGGTGCAGCGGCGCAACTCGGGCAGACCATCGATTCCGGACTCTGGAATGCAATCGGAGTTCACTAACCAGTCGGGTCGAAATGGTTTTGCGATCAATCGCCCTTGAGTGTCCACTCCCGCATCGGCAAGGGAGAGTACATCACTCAGTTCATTCTGCAAGTCGCCAACGAAGCAGGTTCCGTTCGTCCATCGCGCTACTTCGCGAAGCAGAACCGCGTGATCTGGTCCGAAGTGTTGTTGGTCACTCCATGCCTTAAGCAGACGCCAGATTGCATATTCTGGAGTTGCACTGCCGCTTGGAACTCCGGGTAAATCTCCTGGATGTCCACGCTGAAGGGCTTGCCGCAACGCTTCATATGCGATGCTAGACTGTAGTTGCATTGAGCTCACGATGAACTCCAACTCGGATTGATGGCCAAGAATCCGATTGAATCCAATTCCGGGTGCCACTCCTCTAGGGCTAAGAGGGCAGTTGAATACTGCCTTTGATATTGATCAGGGTCGAGGGACGGAAGATTACCAATCAATTGTCGCAAACGTTTCTTCTCCGCCTCCAATTCGATCGCCATTGATCCTCCTAGGCGTTCGCTTGCTAAATGTGAGGCGCTCTCATAAATGGAATGCAACAGTGTTCCCAAAGTCCCTGCATCGATCACGTTTGTCAGCACAGACGTTTTGTCGCCGGTGAGATTTATCCATGATTTGTTCTTGTCTTCAGCTTTAAGGCTGGTACGAAGGAGCAGAAGTCCGTCACTATTGGAATACGGTTCGCCATCCAGAGTATAAAAAAGATGGAGCGGCCTTGTCGCTATCTTGAAGCTCATCTCAGGAACGGTCGAATCTCGATCGGAGAACCGTACACAAAAGATAAGTTCGAAGCCTATCCAAGGATTAACACCTGGCTGATGTACTTCGATTGCGTAGAGTCGTCCACTCAGATCGCGCTTCAGTGAACTGATGACTGCGTCAAACAGGGGATTCCCAATATTGAAAAATTGTAGATCCGGCCTGGCTTGTGCCACCTTGCGGTAAAAGGTGCCTTTGAATATTGGTCGCGAACCCTGACCCAATTCGGCCTCGACGGTAGGCAGCGTTAGGTTGTCAGCGTCGAACTCCCATCGTCTTGTCTCGAAATCCTCCAGCGGAAAGTCCTTCACGGAGCGGGTTGGAGATACGGTGCGAAAGTATTCGGTGAAATCGCGCTCCAGATACCTTTCGGGAAGGGGCGCTCGCGACATCAAGCGGAATTTGTCCGCTGCAGCGCTTTCAAAGGAGGCAGTGTCTAAGACCTCTTCGCTTTCATCCCTTGCTCGCTCTTCGATGGCGAGTTCATGCAATTGGGGAACATACTGAATAAGGCCGTCACGACCTCTTTCCATCGCCTTGAGTGCAATATCGTCCTCTGCACTACGCAATCCGAACTCAAGGCCACTTATCGAACGCGTAAACACATGGAGGCCATCAGCGAAGCATCTCACGAGAGCCTCCTCAGTAGTGCTTTCCCCAAACAGGACTGTGGAAAGAACGTCTAGCCTGAAGTGCTCCCTTCCAATTCGGTCGAGTCTTCCGATACGCTGCTCAATCCTGCTCGCGTACCAGGGAACATCAAAGTGAAGTATTTCGGATGCAAATTGAAAATTCCGCCCTTCACCGCCACTCTCGTCTGACACCAACAGTTTAATGGCTGGTGAACTGTGAAACTGACGTACACTGAGTTCCTTTTCATCGACTGGCATGTCATGTCGAAAATCGGCAACAACACCTTGACCGAGGTCTTGGCGGAGGCCCTCCACTAAGTCTGCGGCCAAATTCTGCAAACCCGCAAATACGATTAGCTTGGCCTCCGATTGTTGCACCTTCGCTCTCAGCAGTGCGACGAGCTTCTTGTATCTTTGGGAAGTCCCGTATTCAAGCCAGTTCTTGGCGGTTCGAGCGGCGTGCCTGAGCGCGGCACTTTTGATGTACGGTTTCAGGGCGCCGCAGAGAAGTGAGTTGTACAGCGGCGCATCCGAGTAGTCGCTAGAAAACCCAAGCCTTAAAAAGTCCAATTCACTCGGTCCAGGTTCTCGTGCCCCACAATCAGCTAGATGTTCAAGCAGGCTACAAATTGCCGTAGGCCAAGTCGCTGAATGATAAAACAGTCGGACCGCGGAGGATCGTACGGTAAGGCTGAGTTTTGATTTGTGTAGGGGCTCTAAGAGATCCTGAATTGCTTGTAGTGTCTCTAATTCAGCCTGATCAGGTTTGTACGCCACTAACTCGCATCGGCGTTCAATAGGTGCAATTTGTTTCACAGTTACGAGATACTGGCGACGATTGCGCAAGATTCGTCGGTTGATTCGGTATTGCTCAGCAATGTGATATGCGAGTTTGCGACCCAGTTGGAGAACAACTGGGGCGTCGCTCGTAGACAGTCGAGTGAGCGTCCTCTCGACCACTGGGTCAGTTCGCACAATGGGCATTTCGGCAAGGCGCTTTGCGAAGGCCACCACCTCGCCCGCTAGGAAAATACCTTCTTGTAGTCCACTTAGTCGCTTTGTGAACATTCGGAGTCGACGGCCCAGATCAGTTTGTATGTCGAATAGTTCCTTGAAATGACTTGTTTCGACGCCATCACCATACCGTTCTGGCTCCAGTAATCCGAGCAGTTTTCGAAACTCATCTTCGCGTCGCTGCGCCGGAATTGCACTCAACAGCAGCACCGAGGGTGTTTTCTTACTGATTTCTTTGACAAAATCGTACAAAACCTCGGATATCAACAGATGGTGTGCCTCGTCGACTACCACAAGTTCCCAGTCAACTGCCAGCAACCAACTCGGAATGTCAAAAGCCGCCCGTGTGTGTGACACAATTGCCTGGTCGATGCGTTGGCTGTAGATAGCCTCTGGGGTGTGGAGGTCCAACAAGCGGAAAACGTATCCACCAAACTTGCTGTAAAGTTCGCACAGCCACTGCTGTGTCAACGCACTCGGGCATAGCACAAGTATCTTGGCAGCTGGATCGCTGGCCAGAAGATCGTGGATTACGATTCCCGCCTCAATTGTTTTTCCCAAGCCGACTTCATCGGCCAGAATGTAACGTCGGACAGGATCCCGCAACACTGTGCCGGCGACGTACGCCTGATGTGCCATTAGATCGACGCGGCTTGATAGCATCGCTCTTATGCTGAAACCTTGGAAGACAGTCTTCTGATAAGAGTCCAACAGGCGTTCTCGCTTGAGGAATATTCCAAAGGGTTGCGGTTGCAGCGAGGCGAGGGCCTGGAGTGGGGAGTGTGAACGGTTGTCGGCGATGAGCGTTAACTCAAGTTCGCTCAGGACGAACGTCGCACCCTGCTCTCCGACCATTTCATATGAATATGGTTCGTTGGACTCGACATCGGCCGCAAATATGGATTTTACGCTGCACATTCCGCCGCTTGCTTTGCATCTGATGCCGACCGGGAGCAGCGCACGCTTAATGATGCCGTCCAGTTGGGAACTGAGCGCAAAACGCCTAACGCCGCCGTCTGCGAAATGGATAGTTAAGCTCTGTCGGTCAATCGAGACCACCTTCCCGAGGCCAAGTCGGTAATGACGAACAACTAATCCTTGCATTGGAATATTCAAACCGAGGGAGGAATGGGACAGTTGCCCACGCTTGTAGAAAGAAGGGTCACTCATTGGGGACCCCAGGCAGAAGAAGCCTGATGTTGCCGCCAAACTCGGATTTGATCACCTTACGCACGGCTCGCAACTCATATTCTGTATGCTCGGCAGGTGATGTGAGGCTGCCGCAATTAACTGTGGGGGGATCAATGATGTTCATGACAGCTTGGCCCGATTGACCAGGATGGTAGCGGGCAGTGAACTGCCCATGGTCCAGTATTGCCAGCCGTCAATGTCAAAGTACATGTACGCCCGGCGGTTAAAAGTTTTTCGGTAACCATGCTCGCGTATGTGCATCACGACGCGTTCAAAGAGTGCTTCGTGGTTGGCGTTGCTCCGCAGGGTGTACTCGTGCGGATTCTCGGGCATGGTCTTGGCAAACGTCCAAGTCGATTGCTGGACAAAGGCGCGTAGCTCATCCGCCGTCATCGGTTTTGTCATCCAGCACCGTCTTTCTTTGCCTAATCAGTCAGAAATCTGCTTTGATGAATGGCTTGAAAGGCATAGTCGGACTTTACTGCCTCCTCTGTGGCAAAGCATGCGTCCGAATCGACTTCCAACTCAAACGCGCCGCTGATATGGGAGGGAGTGTCAACACACCCCCCACTCTCAGCGCCTCTTTTATCCACAAGCAAACAGAGAAGAATACATCGCGGGCTTCCTTGTTTGCCAGAACCCGGAGTGGCAGACCCCTTTTTCGAAACGATGATGGCCATCAGGTGAGCCTCGCATAGAAAAGAAGATCACGACACATTGATGCACAATCAGCTAATGACATGCCCTCCCGTTCCGTTCACGATGGCACACACTTTCATGACAACGCCATTCGCATTCGACTCTTTCCCTGAGTACTTGGTCGGGCCGTTCATGTACCACAACCATTCAATCACATCTTCTTGCTGGTCCTCACTGACAAACAGATAGAACGTGGCGGTTTTGAAGGGATCAAACTTCATCATCTGGATGCCTCTACAACTAGGGTCAGACGCGAAGGTCGCCATAAGATCAGAGCTAACTTGACTGTCCATGATCTCGCTTTGTGTTTTGTTGCAGCCCGTGCAGCCACTGTAGGTCGCATCGCTCAACATCACCACGGCTGGCGAGGAACGAAATGTTCCTCCGCTAACGCCACGGCAACCGATCAGGAAGAGACACACTGATAAAGCTGCGATTAGCCAATTCATATTTGTATGCCACTGCGGCGACTCTGTTTCATCATTGGCGTTTTGTGCGAGAGGAGTGGGCCCTACGAAAGAATCGTTAATGCTTTCATCGAACTGTCCCCCCTTCCCCTCCTCGGGGGATATCGTTGCATCTAATGGCGGTCTCCCGTTTGCTTCACGTCTGAAGGAATTGCTTCACAGCGCCCAAAGTGCCCCTCGGGCGCAACGTGCCTCTCACCATCTGCTTCGTACTCAACACCCCATTCGTAGCGGAGCGTTTGCCAGTTTAGCCGAAGGCGTACACGCATCTTGAACCGACTATCCTTGGCCTCACTCGGAACGAACCAATCAGAGACCCAAAGACCGGGTGCCTTCGTGATTTTCTCCCCGGTCGCCAAGGCTTCGGGGGCGTTGTCTTGGTCAAAATCAAACCTATCTGAGGCAATACCCTTCGTATAACTTCGGGCAGTAAGCCAATTTCTTTTCAACTCCTCTTGGGCCGATGTCGTGAGATTGAGATTCTTCATGCCGCCAGACATCGCTAGGTATTCGCGGAATAGCCGACTTTCGGAAAAGATTGAAAAAGTTGGCATTCTCAGAATCGTCGGCAAAGCAGACGTACTCGGAACGCAATTGGTCCAATCCACCAGCAGCATAGAGTTCCTTGTAATAGTCACGGGCCATCATGGGCGATTCTTGCACGGCCTTTTGGGCCTGTATAAAATGCCCAGCGGAGAACACAATGAGAATTCCCACAACCGCTGCTGTGCGAATTGCGTTGTTCATCACCTTCTCCCAGCGGCCCTTCTAGGCTACAGGCAGGACGAGACAATGGGCTTGCATATTCCTGCCTACCTTTCCAGAAAATTGAGCCTTCGTCTGAGAGGGCATTTCGCTGCTGCACAAAAACCTTGCTGAAAATTCCAGCACGCAAATCACGAAACAGGTCACGGCAGAGTACATCGACAAAGCATCTGGTAAGAGCGGCGATAGGCCAGAGTTCAAGCGCCTGTTCGATTGTGCCAGTAGACGCGAATTCGATGTTGTTCTTTTCTGGGCGCTGGACAGATTTAGCCGTGAAGGAACGCTTGCAACGTTGCAGTACCTTCAACAGCTTGATTCTCATGGGGTTGGATATCGTTCATTCTGTGAAAGCTGGCTAGACTCTTTGGGGCCGTTCAAGGATGTCGTTCTGTCCTTGCTAGCAACGCTAGCGAAGCAAGAACGTGTCAGGCTAAGCGAACGTGTCACCGCTGGCCTCAAACGGGCACGGAAGGAAGGCCGCATCGGGGGCCGTCCCAAAATCATTGTAAGCACCAGCAAGATACGCAAACTGGCAGATCAGGGGCTGAGCACGGTTCAGATCGGTGAACAGCTTGGCGTCAGCCGCATGACCGTGGCTCGTAGATTGGCGGAGCCTAAGTCTCAATTGCATAGTCGCCTCAGCGATCCGCAAGCGTCAGAGTCAACCTCGGCACTCCCAATTTCCCGCCCGGCAGCTTCACATTCGGTGATATCGGTCACCTCGTCACGGTCGGTCTGTCTCCGGCGACTCCCTCCAAGGCTTGCTCAGGGTAAACATCCGCTCCGACCTCGGCGGGTACCCGTCGGCTGGCAAAGGGAAACGCACCAGATGAAACTGTTTGAACGGTTGTCCCAAGGGCAGGTTTTCTGTCCCGCCTCCAAAAACCCTTGGGACAAGCACTTGTAAGTACCTTTAGAATCATCATGTCCTGTACCAGACTTTTCACATACTAAGGAGGTATGTGATCCAGGACAAAACCTTGTTTCACGGGACAAAAAGGGTCATTGGCATTTGAGGGTCTTTGGATTCCGGCGCTGCCACGCGCCCTTTCCATCAACCTGCATCCATCCGGCGGACAACGCAAGTTTTCTGATCTTATTTTTGCTGACGCCACAAACGTCCGCTAGCTGTCGATGTGTCGCGTTCGGATTCCGTTCGATTGCTTGACACACGGCAACCGCCTCCTCCATATCCAGGGTCTCGGAGGAGATATTGGGCGCGCGAACAAGTTTTAGATCATGCTCCATGTCAAGATGGGGCCGTCCTAGAATCTCGAATGACTCAGGCGGTTCAAAGTCCCGCGCCTTCACGTTCACAATTTCCGCACGGAAGATTTTCTTGTCTGAGCACAGAATGCAGTACACGCAATCGGCCATAGCGCCAAGATCACCGGTGCCTCTCAGACTATTTTCGAGATTAGGTTCCCGTCTTTCCTTTTCGCCGGTCACAAGGCTCTTCGGACTGTGATGCAGGGCACGACGGCTTGTGCTCCATGTTGCAGGAGGCCAAAAATCAAAGCACCAAGACCTTGGGCGGTTTGCATCGAATCGTTTTCATCCTTGGAAGTGTTGAACCGGACTGCAGTGTCAAGAAATATGACCGGGTGCAATTCTTCTACTGCGGCGATGAGGTTCACATTGTTAAGAAAAATCGCAGGACCATCGGTTAAAGTTTGGCAGAGAAAGCCATCCGCCACGTCACTCAAGCCCATAGTGTCCAGGCGTCGTTTGAATGCTGTTTCGGTGTTCTCGGGAACCAAATAAATAATGGTCGTTTTACTTGGGACTGAGAAGTGCCCAAGGAAATCATTTCCAGTGAACAACGCTTTGGCAATACTCAGCGCAAGCCATGTTTTGCCGTGTCCACTTGGTCCTGCAAGAAAGGTGATTCCTGGAGTGAGGAATCCCTTAATCAGAAACTGTTTCTGAGTGACCTGCATTTGACTTGGAGACTTGAAGGCTTTGCGCCAATCTAAAATTGGTGGCGGGGGTACGAGTTGACTGTCAATGAGAGGATTAACAGGAACGTTGCTCATTGGTCACCTCGCGGGTATTCCGCTCCAGATCAAATGGTTTGAAATTTTGAGACTGCCTGATAAGTACCAGCCGTCCCGACTCGAATTTTAGTTCGATAGAACCATAGAATCCGTCTGTCTCCACTCCTTCAATGAGCATGAGTACATGATTCACGGTGCGATTTTGTGTCATCACAAAGATGTCCTTTTAGATGTTGTGAATTTAGCTCGGCGGGTTACGTCGGAGGGAGGTTCTTTTTGTAGAGCGCCGATACAGCGCTTCAGAACTCTCGGGACTACCAGCGGCTGGAAACTTTCAAAATGAAGGCTCTATATCTTTGTCGCCACTCTTTCTTGCTCAGTCGCCTAGACTGCGGGTGCATGTCTGGCTTTCGAATTTTGGGCGTTCATCTGCGCGGATTTTTGGGTCAGCGCGAAGATAAGCAACCGCCTCTTGCAAGAACTTGTTATATTTCTTTACGCCCTGAACTCCCCACCCCCGCTTGACTTCTGCACGCCACTTCGTCAGAGTTCTCCGAAGTGCCACGGTGGTACAGGCAGCGATGAGCGCCAAACTTGCTTTCCGCCCAGTGCCAATCGAAATTTCCGACCGATTGACCCAGTCCGGATAACCGCTAGTTTTGAGGTCTTGAAGAATGACCAAAGCCTCACACATGCGGTCCAGGTCAGCCCCGCTGACGTGAATCTCACGTCCTGGCTGGCGCAGGATAACTGTTTTGCCTCGTAATTCGGCCGTTGGCACCGGCTGCTTTCGGCCCGACAAGATCTCATCGGCATTGGACGCTGGCGCCGGTATGATCTCAATTTTCCAAGCTGGTCGTGTGCTGTTTTCCTTCATCGTCTTCTGATTCGAAAGCGAGGAAACACTTTGCCCCAGGATGAAACGGAAGCAGCATCCTGGGTCGGGTCGTCAGGTTTCCAATCGGACGTTGCCCGAAAACTCGCTGCCTTCCGCTCCCATCCTGGGGTAGAGCGTTTCCTCGCTCGAAGGGCCTTGAATGCAAGCTCCTGCTATTACTTGTTCGAGATGCATGGAAAAAACGGAAATCCGTGGCAAGAAAATCATATCTCATGCTGCGTCGGTCATTTGCCGCAGGGCTTTTCGCAACTCACGCCCCAAGGGGGATTCGGTAATTGATGCGGTCAGCTTCTGGCGTACGGTCCGAGCTTGCCGTTCGGACACATGGCAAGCTTCCGCAATAGCATGGGTGATCGTTCCTTTCTCAAGATGTCCGCTTTGGTAGCATTCCAGAACCGCGAGTAGGGCATTGCCTGCTTGCTCCCCCAGCTCACCTGCAGCCTTCTGGACAACATCCTCCAACTCAGCCGATGGGTGTGGCGCAGCGGGTCGCGGGATCAAGTCGCCTTTCGTCGGAGAACCCTCTTTATCTGAGATCGGCTCGTCGAGGAACTCAATCGCGGGTTCCTTGTCCTCCGTGGTCAAGCGATGAGTCAGCTCACTCTTGAAGCGGTTCACCACGAACATACCCACATGTCGAAATTCGCCAGCACTGGCCTTTGAGTTTAGGTCGTCAAGCGAAAGGCTCAGGTGTGGTCGGACAAAATCCAACACAAGAAGCTCGATCAAGTCCGATTCGAGTGCACGGGTCGCGTCTTTCAACGAGCGAATGATCCTGGCGGGCGTGCCATGTTCGGTTAGTTCTCCACTCAGCGGGTTACGGACTTCGACCGGCTCTACCAGAAGTTGATTGGATGTGTATCGTGGCAGAAAGAGCCTTTGTTTCTTGACTGCCTTAGAGCCGTAGGCAACCAGCGCTTTTAGCGATTCCTTGATGTCACTGTGATTGTGAGAAAGCACGGCCACGAGGTACTTGTGAACCAATTTGTTCCCTAGGAGCTCGGTTATCGGGCGGGGTTCGACGGCGGGACTGCGTTTTGCCTTCACGGATGGCATGGGAATCTAAACTCCACGCCACGTTCATCATAATATTACTTTTGGTGCTTGAGATCACTGAACCGGGAAAGCCTCTTAACTCTTAGGCCTAGACGATGCCCGAAATAGGAAGTTCCCTCTGCCGCTGGTCGCGCTAGGTCGCCAGGCTCGAAATCGCCTTCATACGTGAGTACTAACCTCTAAAGGTGGTCGAAAACAGCCCATTTTTGCCTCTATCTGGCTTGGTTTTCAGGCAAAATTTGCAAATTTTCGCCCAAAATATGTTTCTCAAGCGAGAAAAGAAGGCTCAGGCATCTGTGCTTGGCACTTGTGGCCGCAGCCGGACCCGGCAGCGGCTCCCCCCTGGCTTCCTGCCAGAAAAAAAGCATTCTTTGGGCTGGTAACTCAGCGGAAACCAGTGTAACTCGCACATAACACAGCGCAACACAGCGTATTAGGGCAAAACTAGGGGCAAAGTAACCACTAATCGAGTGACAATAGAGTCGATTAGGTCCTGCTTGATATGATTTATCATAGGTTGATATGGTTTTGCGTATGAATGGCCGTGATCCCAAGTGCGTTTAAACGAGGAATGCGCCAAGTGCGCGCCAAACCGCAATAACACGCTGAAGTCTACGCCAATAGGGTGTATGGTGTCCGTAACTCTTTGATAATGTTCGCACATGCGCCAGCATTATACAGTTTTTCTCTCCTCGGCTTTAACACGTTAGTGTTAACGTATAAAGATTGGCGTAGGGTTCAGCTATTGGCGAACCAGTTAATACATAAGCACGCGGATTGCCATTGTCGATGTGAGTACATTCGCAACAGTGGCGACAAGACACAACACAGGCATAACTGCATTAGGATCAGTGGCTTGCCGGGCTTGAATATGCACCAACTCGTTCTGCTGCTCCAAGCACCATGCCAGAAAATGCCGACTGGTCAGTTCCGGACCGTTGTCACAGCGTATGATCCCCTGGTCCCGAACCAGATTCAGGCGCTTGGTGAAATTTGGTGAAATGAGCTGATTACAAGTGATTTGTATTGTGCCGCTTGCAGGCAGCTTGTTGAATTCTATTGAAATATGGTGATGTTTGGAGGCGCGACCATCACAAAATCGTCTACACTCAATAGAGCAATAGAGCGAACAAACAGCGAAAATATTTTACGGGTTCCAAGTCGTTACATAGAGTCCACGTGATCCTCCCGGAGGAAACGTAATATTCACTGTGCATGTTGAATTGGCGAGCGTTCCTGTGAGCCCGCCGGGACATTGCAACCCGTCTTGATCAGCGCTTTCCCCAAGAATTGTCAACATGGGAATTGTTCCAAGCGGCACTTGCCGGGCAGAGATGACGACGGGCACGGGATTGTTCGTATTGATTGTGACATCCGGAAAGCCATAGGGATTCTCCATAAATGGCATACCGTCTACGCTAGTAACTCTGACGGACGGGCTGGGGCGTCGTGGGATAAAGAATGGTGTAAGGCGGGGACTGTGCCAGTGATCCATACACTTGTCCGCTGAAGGTGAGAGTGTTTCCCTCTAAGCGAATTAATCCCGAGTTGCCACCGTGGCCATAGCCACCATCCACCAATAAACTGCCATTGCCGCTTCCGGTAATTGTGTTGGAAACCAAGCGAACGGCGCCGCCGCTGCCCCACCCTGGGCCGTTACTTCCACAGGTGCATTCCTGGTTGACTCCGCCCCTCGCGGCAATACTACCGTTGACAGTGATTTGGGTGGAGCTAGCTATCAAGATTGCACCGCCGCCAGATCCCCCGCCCTGACCATACCCCCCTTGGCCTGCCGTACATCCGCCGCCCCCGGAGCCTCCCACTAAGGGAGTCAGATAGTAGTTACCCGTGAACGTGCCATTTCCCCCGGGTTGGGTGAGCGTGCCGGGAGCGCCACCTCCAGGACCACTACCTGCCGTCGCGTTCTGTCCTGCTGATGGGCCACTTCCTACTCCTCCCCCATACCCTCCTGCTCCGGCTTCCAGTGGAACTCGATTGTCTGGGGAAGACGTGCACGTAAAAGGGTAGTCTCCGCTCAGTTGGAGGGTGCCTTCGATGTCGACATTTCCACTCGCGAACCAGTAAACCGGCGCATTGTCTCGATATGCATCGAAGGTAATAGTAACGTTGGCGGGGATGGTGATGGTTGTGAAGTTGAACACATTATTCGCCACGCCAGTGCCGTGAAAGTTCGCTGCAATAAAATATCCCGATTGAGTCGGATTGAATGCGCCGTCACTGCCGTTAGAACAATTGCCGTAAGTGCAGCTTTGGCCCAGTGCACTCGACGCCGCCAGTATCGTCACGATGTAAACCCAGGCAAAGCGCCTTGCTAAGCCAGTTCGTGAAGTGTAAGCAGAAAAAATCGATAGCATGGATTTCCTCCTCTTCATCGTTGATCTGCATCCGGCTTGGGAGCGGATTTCCGAACTGAATTAGCACCTACTGCTTCCGCCTGAGTACCAGGTGATGAGGTGTTGAGAACGGAGAACGGAACACCGTCGGCTTCTGATGCGCCCGGCGGTGACAACGCGTTCAAGACAGAAAATGGCAGGCTATTCACCCCGCCGAAGAGAGGCACAGAGTTTCCGTTCGGGTAACTGTGGGGATCAATAGGATCGGTCCCGTAGGCGGCTTCCACAACGTCGAGAGTTCCATCGCCATCTGTGTCTGCGGGCGAGTAGGGATATACGAGGGTGAACCGGTTGGGCTGAGTAGGTATCTCACCGCTGTTTCCATAAGAATTCATCCCAACCAAAGCAAAAGTGCCAGCTGTCGTTCCAGCGGTGACAGTCATCGTTGCAGAGGTTCCTTGGCCAGAGATTGACACGTTGGTGATCACTAGCTGTCCGGAATTGAAGAAAAAGGTCGAACCGAGCAGACCCGTCCCGGTCACTTGCAAATGTGAGATTACGGTGTTGAACAAGGTTGATTTGGGCCAGACCGAGAGGATCGTAGGGCCCGATGATAAGACGGTAAAGTTAGTGGTCGAAGTCACGGTGTCGTTGCCAACGGTAACTGAAATTGGTCCCGTGGTTGCCCCTGCCGGAACCGAGGTCGCAAGAGTTGACGTCGTGGCGGAGGTCACTGTGGCGAAGACGCCATTGAACTTCACAATGTCAGACGCTGGATTGGGACTAAATCCTGCGCCGTAGATTGTTACAGGCGTTGAAATCGGTCCCTCCTCCGGGCTGAAGGCATAAAGAGCTAAAGTTCCTTTATTGATTGTCGTTGACCGGTTGACATAGAGGATGTTGCCAACTGCATCATAAACATAGCTAACAACGGTTCCGTCGGAGCTCACCACGGTCACCAGCCGTCCGAGATCGTCGTAGAAATATTGAAAAGGCTGACTCTGGGCGAGAACGGATGCTCCCAGCATCGCCCACACGACACTGATAAACAGGATGCTCCTAATCTCTCTCAGCGTCCTACTGTTAGACATTTGAGGTGAAAACCAAATTTCAGTAACTAAACAACAATTACCCGTTTCTGTTGCCAAATTAATCACTGTATATTGTTCTGGTAAATTCCATTAAGGTATTTGTTAATACATTGCGTTTGTGTTGGAGTAGGCTCCGTACCCTGGTCAACCTCACAATAAGCCAACGCCAAAGGATACTGCCTGCTCATGTTGAATCGGACCCACGATTGATTCGCTAGATTCTCGAGAGTTATCGTCCGCTCTATAGACGGGCAGAACAAGCCGAGCAGATCATCGATTGGCACGTCGCCGAATACATGGTTCAATCCGACCTTGAAAATGGTGCTTGCAAACCCCAAGAGAAGGAACTGGCCGTTGAAAGGGCCGCTGACTACAGAGCCTGTCGAGGTATCAACCTCGAAAGCTCCTAGAGGGTGGACGCGACTGACGCCAAGAGCATTTCGCGAAGAGATTGGCTGATCTTGAGCATACATGTAGACATTCGTCGATGATCGCCAGAAGCCAATTGGGTCCTCACTGACGAAGCGCTCAAAAACAGGAGAATAGTAGCGTGCTCGGTGATAAAATAAGCCCGTTCCATCGTTTTCTCTTACGACATACTGATAGCTGTTGCTGCTTACCTGGCCAGCAGCGGTATCCCTTCCAAACGGCTCGTAGGCGTATTGTGTCTGTACAGCACCAGCAGAATCTGTCAGAGCCAGAGTGCTGCCAATACCGTCTGTAAGAAAATGCCGCACTCCCACCGAATCCAGCCGGCTGAAGATTTCGTCCACTGCCAACCCCGTCAACAGATTGGCGATCGGCATACCGTTCCCGAATTCCTGGACCGGATTTGCAAGATCATAAAGAAAACTAGTCGCCGATCCCATTATGATCTTGTTAGCGCGTCGCCCGAAAGCATCATACTGGAAGCTCGCCGTGCCGCCGCCGCTTATGGATGCTAGCTGGTTGCGGGCATTCCATCCATAAGCGTTGCTGCCGTCGTTGGTGAGATTGCCATTCGCGTCGTATGTCAGAGTTACACCACCCCACTGTATTAACTGATTGTCGGCATTATAGATGCGTTGTGCGAGTACCGGCGGTAATCCCAAATCTGTACGAGCGTAAGTTCCCCCCATACTTGTTCGCCTACCGTCCGCGTCATAAACGTAGGTCAAATTGCCCAAAGTTGTCATGCCGAGCTTGTATACGATACCAGTAAGCTCCGATGCCAAGTCGTAGCTGTAGTTCTCAGTCACGCCGTTCGGAAGCTGAAGCGACATACGACGGCTCGCATTATCATAAGCAAGGGTCACTGCAGCACTGGCTTGGGTGATCTCGATCAGCCGGTTGGCATTGTCGAATGCATAATTGACAGATGGTTGACCTGTAACTGTCATGGTGCTCCGCCGGCTGGCCGCATCGTACGTGTAATTCAGGGAGCCCTGCGGAGTGCTTTCCGATGTCAGCCGATCGAGACCGTCATATGATCGGTTGATGGTTCCCGAAAGTGAATCCTGTGCCTGTGTCAACCGGTTGCCAAGATCATAGGTATAAGAGATCGAAGATCTATCCGCGTAGGTAACATTCGTTAGTCGATTCAGCGAATCGTAAGTGAATGTCGTCTGTTGGCCCTTACGGTCGGTAAAGGCGCGTACGTTTCCATCTAAGTCATATGCGTAGTTTTCCGTGTGCTGTAAGGGGTCTGTCCGAGTCGAAAGCCGATCCAGATTGTCATATGTATAACTCGTTATGTGATTGAGTGCATCCGTCACGGTGAGCAGATCTTCGTCTCCGTCATATGAGAAAGACGTAACGCCGTTCAAGCCGTCGGTGATATTGGTGAGTTTGTCCAGTGGGTCGTATTGGTAATGCGTAACGACCCCAATTGGGTCTTGCACCGCAACTAGTCTGCCGGCGGAATCCCTGGTGAGCGTGGTAAGCCGATTCAGCGGATCTGATACTGAAAATAGAACGCCTGCGTTATATGAAAAGTTCGTCGTATCCGACAGAGGATCACTGGCTGAAACCGGCTGGCCTTGAGAGTTGTAGGTGAAGGTCCATTGGTGCTGCAAGGGATCGGCGATACTGACGAGGTCACCGACGCTGTCGTAGGCAAGATTTGTAACATGACTTAACGGGTCGGTGATGCTGGTTACTTCACTGAAAGTCGAATTATAGGTGAAGGATGTCGTGACGGCTCCCGGGGTACCGTAGAGCTGCGTAATGCTCAGAACATTCCCCAAGCTGTCATAGGTGTAAGAGGTGGTCCTGTTCAGAGCGTCTTTAATGCTGTTGACCAAGTTGGTTGAAGAGTCTCGATTGTAGGTGGTGAGCTCCCGCTGTGGAGAGCCAACGGCCTTCGTGTCCGTCAAGGTGTAGCCGTTGGAGTTAAAAGTGGTCTGGCGCACGTTGTTTAGAGGATCAGTGACTTGTGCGGCGATAACATTGTTGTTGTTATCTAGGGTGTAGGAAAAGGTGAATGTGGAATTATCAACCCGAGTCTGCTGGATAACGCGATTATTCGAGTCGTACCGATTGGTTAAGTAGGTGATGCCTCGAGGATCGGTAATGTTGATCATATTGCTGGACGAGCCGTCGTAGGTGAAGGTGGTCATGCCGTCCTTCGCATCTGTCACAGTGGAAAGGCGTCCGTTTGCGTCATAAACGTATTGCACCGTTCGCCCCAAGTTGTCAGTAGCCTGAGTGATTCGGCCGCTTGCATCGAGTGTGAATTGAAGATAGCGTTCGTTTGGCGATGTGATCTTCGTTAGATTTGAATTGCCATCCCGAGTTAAGGTGAGAGCGTTGCCGTTGCGATCTCGCCACGCAATAACTGCTTCCTGCTGGGGCGTGCTCGCACCAGGTGACACAGGAAACGTCAAGACGGTGCCGTCTTTCTTGGTCAAGACCCAGATTGTCGGAGTCGTAGTAATGGTCGCGCCAAAGAAGCTGGTCGGCGAAGAGGTGCACTCCCAAATGGAGCCTGACGGGACGAAGTGAACTCGACCTCCGTCTGCCAAGATCAGGTATATGTCTGCATCAGAATCCGGGCTGATCAAAAAGATGTCGTAGGGGTGATTGGTCCCAATTCCAAAAGCGCGGGAGGTAGGGTCATTCGGACGGTACGTCCGAGTTAGGGTAAGAGGTATAACGTCCTGGAGCGCCAGATCGGTGTGCGTATATACGAAGAGTCCGGTGCCAAGATCCACTGGGTCTCCATCCGAACAACAGTTTCCCGGCGCGGGGCCATTTGGGGGCGCACCAGCGTCTCCCACCATGGCTCCCGAAAACCCGTAGATGAGGACGCCAGGGTCGGGCACAATCTGCTGCCCTCCGGGAGCAACCCTTCCCAACCCATAGATGTACCAGCCCTGCCCGTCAGGGTTGTAGTTCCAGAACTGATAAACCGTACCCGGCTTCTTGTGATAGGTATTCGGATAAAAGAGCTGCGCTCCCTGGGGTCCACCTGCATTAATCTTTGCCAGCCAGGCCCCACCGGGCTGGATTGTGAAGTAGATGGGCACCTGCACATTCGGCAAAGGGAAAGGCGGCTGGTTCACCGGGATTGGGGTGATCGTAATCTTGTGGACGATCTGCCCGTAATAGTCATAAATGACCATGCCTGCCGGGATGTGCAGTTCCAGTCCGGGCAGGAGCGGTGTGGTGATGATCGTTTCTGTTTTGGTCGGCACCGGAATGGTGACAGCATGAGCGGTGTCGAGCGCCGGCATCCAAATGATGAACGGTAGTAAGTTGGTTATTCCCGACTTGACGGTCATGCCGTACTCGAAAAGACCATACGTGAACCTACTAACATTCGCGGTCTTTCCGTCGATAACAAGTTGCCGATGGCCGCCTGTCACACCTGGCAGAAGAAGAAGGAACCGGCCGGTTGAATCCGTCTTGGTTTCATCTGTAGTTCCGTCTAAGCGAATCGTGACATTGGCAAGAGCTCTTCCATTTAGCTGGAGCACTTGTCCCGCTATGGCTGTAACACCTGCAGGTGCCTGTAAAGGTGGCAGGTCCCGCCAAAGATCCTGGGGGTTTGGCGGTCCGGCAGTACCATTCGAGACTCCTACTCCGGCCTGCGCCAAGGAACTGGCGGATACGGTTGTAAAAACGATCTGGGTAGCCGGGAGCGCACGATTCGCGGCGTCTGTGATGCCATCAAGGAGCAGCGTGTAATTCGTACCAGGGAGCAGTGGCTGATTGTAAGTGACGAACGCCAGTGTGCCTCTCTCTACGGGAACGACCTTGATCGGAACCTTCCCCTGAGGTCCGTTGAGGCTGACGCTATTTGAGTTAACGCTCCTCACGCTGAGGCGTTCCGAGAATCGTAGTGCAATCATTCCTTGCAGCGGAACGTTCTGCTCGCCATCTGCCGGTTTCGACGCGACGAGAATTGGAGCCGCACTGCTAGGTTGGGCCTCGGCAGGCAGGGTCTCGACCATACTGAAGGCCTGAGTTGCGGGGTCATACAGGTCGCCATTGTTGAGCCGCTGGCCACCCGCGTCGGTGCCACCCCACAAAAGCACTCGTGCATCTGGCAAGAGGACAGAACAATGACCGCGCCTGGGCACGCTAAGCTGGGCCGACAAAACAGTTCGGTTTCCTGTTGCCGGATCCCACAATTCAGCTGTCGGAGACACGACGCCATCACTTAATATGCCCCCGGTGATTAGGACAGTGCCGTCTGTTAGTACCGTGGCGGGGGCATAGGCTCGAGGCGTCGGAGCAGGAATTGTTAGTGCTCCAAAGGTGGTCGACGAGGGGTCGAAAAACTCGGCCCGGTCAACAACCCTCCCTGACAAATCCAGTCCTCCGAAAAGAAGAACATCGCCGTCGGGGAGCAGAGTAGCCGTATGCCATGCCCGAGCTGACGCCAATGTGCTTCCTAACTGCGACGGCTGACTGGAACCCGGAGCTTGAATGAATGCCAAGGGTACAGGCCCGGTTTGGCCAAGGCCTCCGGTCAAAAGCAAACTTCCATCGGGCAGCAACGTCACTGCTTGGCCAACTGGAGTTTCATCGGCGCATCCATTTTCAAACGAGCCTAGCTCGTTTTCAGCCGAATAAGAGTTTTCCAAAACAGTCAAAAGGGAAGGGGTTGGCCACGCGCTGTCCAGGGCATTCGTTCTGCCTTGAACCGACGGCTTAGGGCTGACGCCTGGGAAAAGTGTCGAGTTCCCCGTCGGAGGAATTACCTCTGCAATACGAACTTGGGCGTTGGCAGTTGAGAAGTGGTCCTGAGGCCAACAGGGGGCCACAATTGCGAAAACGAATGTCCATAAGATAATGAGCAGACTTGTAAACCAGTGGGTGGTGAAGCTGGGGATGCTGCCAATTCTCACGACGGACCCTCAACTTGTCGCGGAAGACGTTAAGACCCAATCGTCGAAAAGAGTGCCTGTTGTTTGAATAGGGTGAAATGCTACTCTGGTGAACCGCGTGATTCAAGACAAAATTTGAACCGAACGGGCGTCGTTCGTGGAACGCACCAACAGCCACAGATTCCTGCTTCGTGATGATGTGTGGGACGCTCCAGGCGTTCGCGACGTGACCATGGAGCTACGAGCTGTCACTTTGTAGCGCGGAGGATGTATGCCACTTACCAGGCAAGATGCCATCGAGATAACGCAGCAGGTCGAAGCACTACTGCGCCAGTACGATCCGTTCACATTTGAGATAGCGACTTCGAGACTCGACAGGGGAGACGATCCCGGCCGTAACCTTTTGGCCATGCTTGGCCTAGTCACTCGTATCTACAGTGAGAAGTCCAGCGGACTGGCCGCGCGGGCGCTTGATCGGATAAATCATCATGTTCGGCGCCCTGACGGAGAGCCGATTACCGGAATCACGGTCGAACTCTCGCCGGCGGAGCGGGAGCTGTACGGCAGAGAAGACGTGGATTTAGCAACGGTGCCTGATCGCACCGAGTTCATCAACGAGCTCGAGGATGTACTTCGCGTGATTGCAGATGAGCTGGAAAGATCGCGATGACTAAGAAACAAATAATTCTGAAAATAAAAAATGCGTTTGCGAAGCACCTGAAGGTGTCTCCCGTCCTTCGCAGCCGGTCTCGTTCCCTCATCTCTTACAGACGGCAAGCTCTACGAGGCCCACGTCTTATCGAGGGTGCTTGAGGACTTGGACGTCAAAGAAAAGATGACGTTGACGCTGGTCGGGGGAGCGAACATGAAGCTAAAGAGCTCTCCTGGACCAATCAACTTAGCGTATCCGCATATTGAGCTCAACCGAAACGGTAGCCATGTTGCGGACCTCTGGACCGATGTCGAGTTCCTGTCTCTAAGCTATTGCACCAACGCAAGCTCATCGCCGCCAACAAAGGGCCACTACCACGAACTCGATCTCGTTGTCGTTCGCCTCGGCGCATCAGGTCGGCCTAGGTGCGATGAGATTTGGCTGGGTGTGGAGTGCAAGAACACCACCTATCAAAAGGGACTCCTCAAGGAGATTCTTGGAATCCGGCGCGAGCTGAGCCTTCTCAGAGATCCAACCAAAACCCCCTTCAACACTTGGCCACAAACCCACGTTCCCGCGAGTCCCCCTTCGTGTCTGATGGTGTATTCGACGGATCCAGGCGTCGTTCAATACTCAGCTCCGGGCACGATGTTCGGCATCGACTTTGTTTACGAATCTCTGTAGCAGCAGCGAATCAAGAAGTCGATATGGGGATTTTGGAGGCGGTTTGGTGAAAACTCCGCTGAGACTGCAGGAGTTCAGGCTTTCGGTAACTGGGACCAGAAATTCAATTTACGAATCAAGAAAACACGACCGTCTACAAAATCGCCCACAGCGATGTGATGGAAAAACCAGAAGTACCGCGTAACTCATTGAAAAGATTGGTCGGGGAGAGAGGATTTGAACCTCCGACCCCCTGGTCCCGAACCAGGTGGCTTACGTGCCGATTCCGCTGCAGCGTAGTTCAACTCACTGCAACGCAATTCAAACATTACTGTAACTGAATTCCAACAATTGCAAAGTCAGCCTACGAAACCGACAATTCAACCGGCGTAAAATCGCGGGCTGAAGTGTGTCAGGTGGCGCCTAAACTGAGTAAGGCAGCAGCCTACAGAAGTGAACCAGACTCTCTCTGATGGCATTCGGCGACAAACTGGGAGAGGGGCAATCGAAATCAGAGTTTTCAGTAGCCTGCTAGAATGATCGTCAAAGGCAGTGGTCAACGGGTCAAGGAGGAAACTTGGCTCGTAGACGTTACCAAAAAGGAAGTCTCATACTCAAGGGCAGTCGCGAACAGAATTGGTACATCCGATGGCTAGATGATGTCATTCAGGACGGACAGCTTGTTCGCATCCATCGCAGCCAGAAGATCGGCTCGTTGAAAGATTTACCCACCAAGAGACTTGCTCGACGCGAGGCCGATAAGGTGCTCATGATTGTGAACAGCCCATCGTACCGGCCAACCGTACAGATCAGCTTCTTGGAACTTTCAACCAAGTGGGAACAGACTGTGTTACCACAGCACAAGCCGAGCAGTCAGAACAGTGAACGGGTCCACCTGAAGCAGTTGAAGGACTACTTCGGGGACATGCCAGTCGCGGACATCTCGACTGAGGTTGCGCAGCGATGGATATCAACCCGTACCCAGGCACCGAAGACCGTGCGGAACATGCTGGCGACACTGCGCCTGGTATTCCGGACTGGCAAAGCCTGGGGATACATAGACCGCAATCCCTGTGACGACGTGCAGCTTCCTCGTTTAGACGAGAAACGGGGGAAGTGCTACACGGAGGATCAGATTCGGCAGATCATTGCCGAGGCCGAGGAGCCGTACAAGACGTTGTTTTGGATAGTGGCCGAGACAGGGATGCGTGGTGGAGAAGTCTGTGGGCTGTCCCTGGACGACATTGACCTGAAGAATGGTCAGGTACGGGTCAGGCAGTCGGCGTGGCAAGGGAAGCTGCAGAGTCCCAAGACGCGGAATGCGATTCGGGTGTTCGTGATCTCGCCGATGCTGACGTGCCACATTCAGCAGTTCATGATGAATCACTGGCAGGAGAATCCCGACCGGCTGCTGTTCTCGAAGGATGGCAGGCCGCTGGACAACCGTTTCGTGGTGCGTTACCAACTGCAACCCCTCACAGATCGCCTGGGAATCGAGCGCGCTGGCCTGCACGCATTCAGGCATGCCAATGCTACGGCAATGGATCAGGATAACGTGCCCATTGCCGTTCGGACTCAGCGCCTGGGGCACTCGAAGTTCGCCACGACTTTGGGGTACACCCATGCGGTCAGTGAGGATCACAGGCGAACAGCAGAGCAATTGGGACATAGATTTTGCCCCAGTTTGCCCCCAGTCGAAGGTATGTGATAGAAAAGAAACAACAAAAACTTGCTCTAGTTGGGCGCTTAACTCAGCGGTAGAGTGCCATCTTCACACGGTGGAAGTCACAGGTTCGAATCCTGTAGCGCCCACCAATCTAATCAATCTCTTGCAGCTGATTTGCGTTTTCCGTGTTGCTCCAGATTGCTCCAATTGCTCCGCTACGTGCCGCACATCATGCCGCCATGGGAGTGCCGTCTATCCAGATCGGCCCATGGAGAGCCGCGATAACGTCATCGCGACATCGGAACGACTTTGGATCTCCGGTGCCACATCATTCTCTTCGGATAGTATTGCCTGCACGAGCCGTTGTTGTGCCTGCCGCTTGGCTTCAATCCGAGCCTGGGTGTAGATCTCGATCGTAAAGCGGGTGCTGGCATGGCGCATGAGTTCCTGGACGACCTTCACGTTCTCGCCATTCGCAATCAATAGGGATGAGTATGTATGGCGGAACGTATGCCATCCGATCACTTTGCGGATTCCCGCGCGCAATGCTGCGGGGCGGATGATCTTTTGCATTACGATGTCTGGCCAGAACGGTTGTTTCCCGGCGACGCGAGGGCTCGCGAATATCCAGTCGTTGGGGTCCTGATATTTGCTGTTCTCTTTCCAGAGCCAGAGATCAGCCGCCACACGCTCATCCAAGGGGACCGGTTTGCGGGATGCCTCGGTCTTGCAGCTTCCGATCTTCCCTAAATAGATGGACCGCTGGACATCGATGGTCAGGTTCGAAAAATCCACATCGAGCCACTTGAGAGCAAACAATTCGCTGCGTCGTAGCCCGGTCGTCACATCGAGCATCACCATCAAGCGGAAGCATGAATCCAACTGCAACAGAAGGCTCTGGATCTCATTGGGATCAAGCACCTGCGGGATACTTTTGCGCATCGCGCTTTGGCGGACGAGGGTGATCGGATTTCTGCCCTGTTCGAGCCACTCATAGCGGATTGCATGATTGAACAGCACGCTGAATAGATTGCGGATCTTTGCTTTCGTTGGGTTGGCCAACGAGGTGCCATCGGCCCGCTGTAACCCTCTGAGCCAATGCTGAACGGCAATGGTTCGCACGGCAGCAAGGTCTGTCTTACCCCAGTGCGGCTGAATCCACTTCTTCATGAAATACCTGTACACAGTTCGCGTCGCGTGAGAATGCCAGTCGGCACTTGGCGAGAGCTCCGTCTGAATATAGTGATCGATCAAGTCCGCGATCAGAAGAGGATGCACAGGCCGGCGATTGCGATCCGCGTTGATCTGCATTCTCAGCCCATTTACGGCACGGAGAGCCTCGTCTTGCGTTGGATACTCTTCGAGGGTTCCGACAACAGCGGTCCGGCGTACGCGTTTTCCCGCGTCGTCATTTTCACGCCAGAGAAACTCCCAGCGATACGATCCACATTTCCGTTTTGCACACCTGAGATAACCGCGTTGATAATGCTGGTCCATGTTGAATCCCTCCTACAACGACCGTACCAACTAACTCGGGGGATGACGGTTGTGCTGTCCCAAGGCCAGTGAGTAAGAATCGCCATCGGTGTAGGTGTCGCCGGTGACTAGGGCCTGGACCGCGACGCCGGCCTCGATGGGCGGATTGCAGCTCGCCAGGTCGGTCCAAACGGCAAAGTGAAAGTAGTGGATTTAAGGAGCTCGCCGCTCGATCGAGGCACGCCGAATCGGCGAGCAAACCTTGAGTTGATCTGCACTGCGGAACAACCGCGCTTTGGCAAAGTATCGTCGGCAAGAATCTCTTTCTGCTGTCTGTGCTCATCGAAACGGAAAGCGTGCAGGACTATCTGAAGAAACAGAACTGGAACGCAGTTGATCCGCACCCCTCATCTGCCCAAATACTGAATTACAATTTGCCATCACAGGTGTGGCATAATGTAGGCATGTCAGTCCTGCAACAACAAATCGCAGAGTGGCTGGGAGTGCCGCCCATCCGCACTGAGGGGCAAGTACTCCAGATTGTTGAGCAGCAGCTTCCAACCTCTTCGATCAAAAGACTGCTCGCACTCGGACTCACGCGGCAAGAGATCGATGCACTCGTGATCCCGCTACGCACGCTTCAGCATCGTCGTTCGAAACGCGAGAAACTGACAGTGGAAGAATCCGACCGCGTGCTGCGCGTAGTACGGCTGCTGTCGCAGTCGGAAACAGTTTATGGGTCGCGTGAACGGGCTCTTGATTGGCTACGCCGTCCGGTAGCCAGACTCCAGAACCGCGCCCCCCTCGATCTGATGCGGACCGACACCGGCGCGCGTTTTGTCGAGGAACTGCTCGTCCAGATTGACGAAGGCATGTTTGTCTAATGGTGCTCTGGCGAATCAGCCGGCACCGTGACTTGGACGGCCTTGGCGGGCTGCGAGCACCGGGTCGCTGGCACGAGCGCGGCTTGCCCGTCGTCTATTTAGCCGAGACTGCCGCCGGAGCCTTACTGGAAGTATGCGTTCACACGGCTGCCAACGACGTTCCGCCCAGCTACACGCTTCTGGAAGTAACGGTCCCGGCTACAACCGAGGTTGAGGCGATCAGCGTTGATTCTCTCCCACAGGACTGGTGGGAGGATCTGGAGTCGACTCGCGCCATTGGCTCGGAATGGTTGCGCTCAATGGGATCGGCGTTGCTACGTGTCCCTAGCGTTCTTGCTCCCGCGACGTTCAATATCCTGCTCAATCCCGCACACCTCGATGCCAAACAGATCGCAATCACCAGTGTCCTGGAATACCCTTTCGACCCTCGCTTGAAGCGCTAATCCGCGCGAAACTGCCTTCGCTGCGTCTCGTACCTCGTGCCGCAGTTCCACTCGACAGTCCGTCGACGGAGGATGCACGAACGGTTGCCTAACAAAACAGGAGACGCACAATGATCCATATCCCTGATCCGAAATTGTTCGAGCGGGCGATCAACATCCTGGTCGTCGGCTGCGGCGGAAACGGCAGCGCCATCGCCGCCGGGCTCCCCTATCTCCACCAGGCACTTCTGGCGTTCCGCCATCCCGGAGGCCTGAATGTCACGCTGATCGATCCCGATACGGTTAGCGAGACCAACTGCGTGCGCCAGCCCTTCTGCCGAACTGAGGTCGGTCTCTCCAAGGCAGTGGTCTTGGCGCATCGGACAAACATGTTTTGGGGACTCAAGTGGCAGGGCATGCAGGGAAGGATCGAACAACTCAAGAACGGTACTCAGGTCGACATCCTTATCGGGTGCGTGGACACCCGCAAAGCCCGAAGCTCGATCAACCGCTGGACGCTGCGCTCCCGAGTCCCCTACTGGCTCGATCTCGGCAACAACGCAGCCAGCGGCCAGTTCATCCTTGGGCAGCCCAATAACTCGGCGAATAGAAAGAAGAAGCATCGCCTCCAAACCGTGGCCGAGTTGTATCCCGAGATCCTGGCGGCACGTCGGAAGGAGGATGATCAGCCCTCGTGCAGCGCCGCCGAAGCGCTCACGCGACAGGAGCCCTTCATCAACCAGAATCTGGCGTATCAATCCCTCGCCATGCTGACACAACTGCTGCGGCGCGGTTCTCTGAAGTATCAGGGCGGCTTCTGCAATTTGTCGACAGGTCAACTCGCGCGGCTGCCGATCCGCTTGGCTGTGGCGGCTTAGGCCCGCAGGCGCATGCTCAGATAAGCAGGTTGTTAACACGCCGTCTGGGTGCGACCTGACGCTTCACCCTGACCAGAAAAAGCGTCGTCGAGATGGTACGTCGCGCACGTGGCTAATAGGAGGATCGCCTCAACCATCGATCGAAATCGGAATCAGGTATTGGTTTCTGGCGTATGCCTCATGTCGTGTCCCAGCGAGTAGTTTAGGAACGTTCGGATCAACGCTATCGCCGCCAGCTGCCCAATCTCTGTCCAAGTAGGGCTGATGGCGCTTTTCAGGATATCGGCAGCTAGCAGAAACTCAAGCGCGAGAACCAGCCAACCCGCGAACCCTCGAAAGATAATCAACGGATCAATTCTTGCCTTCATCCTAAAGAATGCTTGGAATGGAGACCCTATGGCCTGCGCGGCACCGATTACGATTACCACGACAGCGATGAGCTCGCTACAGGTCGCAACTACACCAGCAATGCCCTTAACAGTTTCTAGCATGATGTCAGACCCGTTTCACTGCAAATGCCGTTAGAAGTACATGCTGAACACGAACCCCAATGCATTGACCTGCCGGTTCGGAGCGGTCCCGGTTTCGTTCTGATGTTCGTAGTATGGCTCGGCTTCATATCGCTTGCGAAACGGAAAGATACAACCAGCCGTTTCGGTCGTCCTGCTCCATTTGTGAAAATTGCCGTCATAATAAGCCTCAGCCCGGAGATACGGCGTGAAGTGATACGAACGTATCGAGACGGTTCGTTCGGCCGAGACGCGGTTGCGATATCTCCACGCCAGCTCGCCATCGATCGACCTGAGATCAAAGCGATTCCGATCGGAGAGTAGAACTCCCCTGAGAAGCGGGTATCGCGCTGTTGCCTCCAACAGCCCTCGATGCTCTGTAGGCCCACTGGTTGATGGCATGTATCGATATCCCGCTCGTAACATCAAAAGCCTGCTCTTCGATGGATCGAGTTCGAAGAGGGTGATCTTTTTCAGCTTTACCAAAGGTTTGAAGTAAAAATCGATGTTCGGTCCGATCTCGGCGGCAGTGCCTTGACGGTTCTCTCGGGTTACGGCAGCAAAGAACGAGACCCGAACATCCGAATTGAAGCTGACGTATGTGTCGATCTCAGGCCAAGCCTGGAGAGACTGGTTTTGGGCAAGAGCCTGCGTGGCCGGCATTGCAAGCAGCAGGCCGAGAGACGCCGCCCGCAACTGTCGGCGCGTCCAGTGCTCCAGCGCCTCTCTGTGAATAAACACTCGTCTGTCGTCCTGAATTGAAACGTCACAGCCTGAGTCTTAGCGGCTGGATTCACGCGAAAGCCAAGACAGCGTAAGCAACGCATTGTCGATCACCACGGGCTGGGAATGTCCAGAGTTGGGAATCAGCCGAAGGGACCAGACCGAAACACGATGCTTCCAAACAGCAGGGCGCCCAGAATAGCTATCAGGCATGCCACGATGAAGCTCAGATCCCATGGCTTATAGGGCTGATCGGTTCGTAGGTTCTTTACGTAGCTCCAATGCTGAATGGAAGCGATGATCACAACGAAGGTCCCGAGGCCCGTGAGCACCAACCCGACGTTTCGCGGGGCGTTCGGTCTGAGAACGGGTACTGGGCTTTGCTCGTCAATGACCTGCAGGAACTTATAGATTGTGAACCCAAAGCTGATCATGGAGAGCGCGGTTCGAACCCACGCCATAAGAGTGCGTTCGGCAGCCAGTTTGTTGCGGTCCAGCGCCAGCATGTCGACTAGTTTGAGCTCTTTATCGGCCAACGTTTCTCCTGAAGCGGCTTATATTCCGCTCCCAATCCGAAATCGGTAGATCTGGCGGAGCCGACTGGAGGCGCAAGGTGAAGTGCTCATGCCCCGCCTCCCGCGGCGACGGCCACGGCGGAGCGGCCAAACAATTTCGTCCCCAACAACGTGACGATAACCATGATCGGAAGCGCCAGCACAATCATCAGAGTGGCTCGGTCATCTACCTCAGGCGCCGAGAGAAGTGGCGCGAGACACGCCCCGAGATTGCGCGTGGTAACTCCGACGCTCAGTACGACCTTTTGCTCACGCGGCAAGCCCAAACCAAGAAAATGTGTGCCGAGGTAGATGAGTCCGAAGAAAAGGATCTGCGAGGTGACGGCAAAACTACCTGCCATGCTCAGCAAGCCTTTCCCATAGATGATGAGGCACAACAACGCCCAAACCAGCCCCGCGATCCCCGGCGCCTTTTTCGCAAAGGGCAGCAGTTTGGACGCCAGGCCATCCCAATTGCGGCGGATGACAACTCCGACCGCCATCGGCAGCAGCACGACAATCAGAAGCGGCTTGGCGATGGCCCAGGCGCTGGTCGTGAGCCCCTTGGCCAAAAGGGGTACGGTAAAGGGCATGCAAACGACCGTGCCGACGGAGGCCAAAAGCATGAACGCAGCCGTGAAGCCGAGGTCGCCTTTTGCTTTGTCCACCAACATCGGGACAAAGGGAGCACAGGGCGCCATTCCCAGCAAGATAAGGCCGATGGCATAAGTGGGTCCGAGCGGAACAATCACGGTGATCACATAAGCCAAGGCGGGACAGATAACGAAGCTCCAAACCAGTGTATGGACTACGAAGCGCACATTTCTGAGTCCCCGAAGTGCATCCGGCAGGCTGAGCCTGAGCCCCATCTCGAGCAAGCTGCCCGCCATGAAGATCGCCAGGGAGATCTTAAAAAAGACCATCCAAATGCCATTCATAAAAAGTCTCTTTCGTGGGCCCTGTTCAGCGAGTCATGGTGCGACAGCCATGAGAAACCGCGTGTGGCAGGTCATCTTCCCACCAGGGTGAGCCGAGAGATGCGATTCGCAGCTCAGTGTCTCCGTACCTGTCGCTCCCGTCTACCCGGCGGTCTTCGCCGGCCGTGACTTCAAATCCACGGTCAGCATTGCTCGGGACATCATGCCGCCGGAAATATTTCGGGCCTTGAATCCGTTCTGCAACAGAATGCGTGTCGCGTAGTAGGCGCGCTGCGCTGAGCGACAAATGACGTGGATCTCGCGATCGCGAGGGAGTTCTCCCAGGCGCGAGCGCAACTGTCCCATCGGAATGTTCACTGCGCCGGGCACGCTCTCGACCGCCAGTTCCACCGGCTCGCGAACATCCAACAGGAACGCACCGTCGGGGGAGTCCCAGTGAGTCAGCGGCATGTCTCCGTTAAGCACATCTGCGGCAATCATTCCCGCGAAGTTAAGGGGGTCCTTGGCGCTGCCAAATTGCGGGGCATAGCAAAGCTCGGCTTCTTCCAGGTCGTAAATGGTCGCTCCCATCTGGATCGCCATGGCCAGGGCGCTGATCCGTTTGTCCACCGCCGGACCGTCCTGGCTGATCGCCTGCGCTCCGAGCACTTTCCCGTTGGACTTGCGGAAGATGAACTTCATCGCGATGGGCTTGGCCCCCGGGTAATACCCAGCATGGGAATTGGGGAAGAGGTAGATCTTCTCGTAATCGGTGTCACCCAGCCGCTTGAGCGTTTTCTCGCTGATACCGGTCCAGGCAGCCGCACCGCCAAATAGCCCAATGATCGAAGTACCTTGGGTGCCGCGGAAACGGGAATCGCGTCCGGCAATCACATCGGCAGCGATACGGCCCTGACGGTTCGCGGGACCCGCCAGTGCTATGAGGCTCCACCGGTCCGTTCCGAAGTCCTTCACTTCGATAGCATCGCCAACGGCGAAGATATCGGGATCGCTAGTGCGCATGTGCTCGTCAACCCGGATGCCTCCACGTTCACCGATCTCGAGTCCGGCTGCCTTGGCCAGTGCCGTGTCCGGTCGTACGCCGAGCGCAAGGATCACGATGTCGGCTGGATACTTCTTGCCGGATTTCGTCTGCACCTCGAGGGCGCCGCCCTCCAGTTGAGTGAATCCGGCTACGCCATCGTTGAGTGCGAGGTGAACGCCATTGCTTTCCAAGTGGCCTTCGACCAGGTTGGCGATCTCTCGGTCGAGCGGGGCCAGAACCTGATCGAGCATCTCGACCAGCGTTACGTCAAAGCCTAGCATGGACCAGGTTCTCCGCCGTTTCCAAACCGATGAATCCGCCGCCCACCACGACTGCGTGCCGCACAGGCTTCACGGCCTGTATCCCCGAATAATTGAACATGCCGGTCAGGAAAGTTGTGCCTCGCTCCACCCACTCGCGAATGGTGCGTGCGTCCGGCACAGTCCTTACATGGAAGATCCCGGGCAAATCGATGCCTGGCAGGGGAAAGCGGACCGAAAGCGCGCCGGGCGACAAGACCAGTTTGTCGTAAGGTTCGGTCGTGACCTCGCCGGTCTTCACGTTACGCAGATCAACGGTTTTCTTTTGGGCGAGATGGAGATCGCCTCGCAATTCGTTCTTGCGTCGATTGCGAAATGGGCGCGGAAGATCTGCTCGCTGGCAACCAGGAGGCTCGATTCCTTCGGAATGACGCCCAGAGATATGGTACGGAAGTCCGCAGTTCGCATACGAAACGTATGGCCCGCGTTCCACCATGATGATTTCGGCTTTTTCGTCCAACCGGCGCAGCCGCGCTGCACACGACGCGCCGCCCGCCACTCCACCAACAATGATGACCTTCATGAACTCTCCTTATGGGCCGCTGAGCGTGAGTCGACGCGGCACGGTAGGCCTGTTTTGCCATGCTGCCTTATAACGGGCCGAGACTCGCGTATCAGAATTCGGGATCCTGAAATGTTGGTTCTCGATCCTCGTTGAAGGCTTGTATTCCCTCGACGCGGTCGGGATGGACGACCGAACGCCAGTGGGCTTGCATCATGATCGCGACGGCCTGCTCAATCGGTTCGCCCTTTCCCATGACAACAGCTCTCTTGACTGCCTGCACCGCCGTCGGCGAGTTCTTGGCGATTTTCTGTGCGAGGCCCACGGCGGCATCCATAAGCTTGGCGCTGGGGTAGAGGTCGTTGACCATTCCAAGTCGGTAGCCCTCTTGCGCCGTGATCGGCTCCCCCGTCATCAGCATTTGCATGGCTTTTCCGGGAGGGAGTACATGCGGTAGGAAGACCGGGCCGCCGCCTCCGGCGCTCAGGCCGACCATCGCTTCTGGCTGACCGAAGCAGGCATTCTCGGACGCAATGATGAGGTCGGCGCTGATTGCAATCTCACAGCCGCCGCCGTAAGCCATCCCGTTTACGGCAGCGATAACTGGCCTGCTCAACTGACGGAGCGTGTAGAGCACCCTATCGAAGACTTGGCGCTGGCGCAGCCATTCTTCCTTCGACATCGCCTTGCGCTGCCGGAGGTCGCCGCCGACGGAGAAAGATCTGTCGCCCGCCCCGGTGAGGATGACAGCGCGCACCGCTGAACGGGCCGAGAGAGTCTCGAGTACCTCGATCAGCTGCGCCGCCAGTTCCGTTGTGATTGCGTTGTCGGCGTGCGGACGGTTGAGGGTGACAATGGCGACGCTCCCGCCAGCGACGTACTCGAGAACTACGAGTTGATCAGGCTCAGCGACTTCGTCCGGTTTGCGGTAGCCGATTTGCTGCATGCGTGTTTGGTTCGCGTCAGTCATGAGATCGTCCCATGCATCGGAAGCACCATCCGCTCGGGAGTCAGTTTGTATGTCCACGGGCAGCCTGAATTCTTCCAGCCGTTCTTGAGTCGCTGCCCCACAAACACGGTCTCAAGGTCCTCAACCGTGTCGCCCTCTACTCCGTCTACTATGTTGTAGACATGCTTGAACCCGGCTTGCGCCAGCAGATTGACGGCAATGGCGCTGCGGCCGCCTGAGCGGCAAACAAGCATGAGCGTGTCGTCGAAATTAGCAACCTCTTTCACCCGCAAGACGAAGTCCGGAAGAGGCTTCATGGGAAACTTCTTCTTCTCGGGATCCCACTGGTAACTCTGGATGGCGACGGGGATTTTCCATGCCATCACGGGATGGCCTACAAACAGGTATTCCTCGGGGGTACGGACGTCGATGATCTTGACTTTGTCCGGTTCGGCCAGCCACCTCTGGTAGGCCTCCCAGGAAGACGCGTAAAGCCCGAGTGAGGTCTGTTTTTCTTTAGGGAGACTTGCATTGGCTTCGGTCATATTCACATCTCCTTCAGACTGTGGTGACCCTTACCCTGATGCTCAGCCCCAACTACTCACAGGAACTGAGCCCAGAGATGGCTTGTACGCTCGGGCCGACCAATCGCGTTACTGAATTCCCGCGATCGCCTTGTTCTGGAGAACGCGAACGACGACGCGACGGTTTTCCGCCTGCCCCTCGACGCTCTTGTCAGTCGCAACCTGTCTGCTCTCACCCATGGCGCCAGGAGCCAGCATGTTGGTCAGAGGGATATGACCCTGCTGCAACAGGACCGTAGTGACGTTGGCAGCGCGCTGTTCACTGAGCTTCTGGTTGATGGCGGCACTCCCGGTGGCTGAAGCGTAGCCCTTTACCTGGATCATGTAGCCGTTTACGGTCTTGGCTTTCTCCGCCAGGGCGTTCAACTGGGGAATGTACTTGGGATCAACACTGGTCTTGCCATTGGCAAACAAGACTGTGACTTCGTCATAGATGTAGTACTCGTCGAGTTGGCCGAAGCGGGCGGTGTTGGCCGCAATGGCAGCCTTGTTGGCTTCAATCGCCTTCTGCTGCTCGGTCAATGCTGCCTGCTGCTGTTGCAGAGCTGCGTTCTGTTGAGCCAGTGCTGCATTCTGTTTCTGCAGCTCTTCCTGGTTCTGTGCGGCCTGCTTCTGGGTCTCATGCAAACCCGCCTGGATGGCCTGCGCCTGTTCGAAATCGTTGCCCTTGAACCGGATCTTGCTGGCCACAAGCTGCTGCTGGTTGTTGTAGGTACCTTCCACCTGGATCGGCAGCCCGGGTATCAACGCCGCCATCGACATTTTCTTATTGCGGGCCTTGAGCATACCCTCGACCTGGGCGACATCTGTGGTGTCCTCGAGAAGAACAACAACCTTGGGGGAATCAGCCGTCTGCAAGAGGACTTGCGAGCCGCTGCGCCCCTTGATTACGCCTTCAACCTTCACGGTCTGGGCGAATACGACGGTGGTCAATAACGCTATGAGCGACAGCAATAGAGTGATGAATACTGACTTCTGCAGTTTGCTGCGAACCATGTTCTCTCCTACGTCATGAGTTTCAATTCGTGAATGATCCAGGTAAGAGCCGCCGCTAATGCAGCTCTCAGCCTGATGAACGCGTGCTACAAAGCGTGTTGAAGCTATCCGAGCCGCGCTCCTGCTGCCAGTGGTGCAGCGGTCTCTGGAAGTTTCGAGGTCGTCCTCTTCTTCCATTCCTCTTCCAGCAGTTCTCTGGCAGCCTGTTCCAGGAACTCCGGCGCTGCCCACTCGTTCACATCAAAGTTGTTCTTGATGTAGCCGTGGCTCAGCATGAAGTCTTTCCCTATCTCCACCGAAACCAGGTTCTGCGGCGAGAGGTTCGGGACCATGTCGATGTGCTTGATGCCTTCGTACGTGTGCTCGACGTCGAGATAGAAGGTCTGCTTGTCGAGGATGGCCGCGGCCGCCTGCTTGTGCTCGTTGGCCCAGCGTCCCACTTTGATCATGCCCTTCATGAAGGTGACGGCCAGTTCCGGATGCTTCTCGGCCATGACATCGGTGCACGTAATGGCGGCGGGAATGTTGGCTACTTGTAAGGTCCAATCCGGATAGCGGGAGAGGTCCTCGATCGCCTTGAACTTGCCGGTGGCCTCCGAGAGTTGCTGCAAGGGGCCGGTCTGCATATACATCGCGTCAATGACGCCCTTCTCCAACGCTGTTTCGAGCGGACGGAAGGCCAGATCGTGTTTGTGGTCACGGCGCAGCCAAAGTTCGGACGGGTTCTCCATGAGTGGGCCCATCATCTCCGGCTTGTCGTACCAGTCGTCCGGGTACGGGAACTCCACGATCTGAACGTCTTTACGAGTCATGCCGTTCAGCCGGAGCATCAGCTCGATGCCTTGTTCCTCCTGAATGCCCCACCAGTCGGTCTTGATCTTGTTCTGGCTGCGAGAGAGGCCGATCTTCTTGCCCTTCAGATCATTCATTCGGTAGATATCATCGCGCGAGCGCACCAACATGACGCCGCCTTCCCGTGGCGCATGCGTCACACCCAGGAGCCGCGTCCGGCGGATGTCAGCTTGAACATGGATGGGAGGAAAGAGGCCGCCGAAACGGATGAGGTTATCGAGATTGTGGACGTAGTGTGGGTACCAGTCGTTCTCGGCACGGGAGCGGAGGTAGAGGTACTCGACACCGATCTTCTTATACTGCTCTTTTGTCCAGCCAAGCTCCTGGTCGACATTACTGGCCGACACTAGAGGACAGTTGGTGTAGTAGACCTCTTCCCAATTCAGCGGTACCGTACTGAGTTTCTTGGTTTCGGGGGCAGCCATCGTCGTCATGCTTGATCTCCTGTTTGCCTGTTGCGTTTTGGCTTTGGTATCACGATCCTTACTAATTCGCTGCCAGATTCTGCAGCCGCATCTCTTCCCATTCCGCCATGCTCGACGGAACATGGAACCACTCTTCCGCTGACACCGGTAACATCTCGATCGCCTCGGTCGCGCAAGCAATCACGCACACTCCGCACCCGATGCACTTCGCCCGCTCGACTCTGGACTTGCAATTCTGGTCGTCAGAGATGGCTTCCACTGGGCAACGCTCCTGGCAAACGCCGCAGGCAACGCACGCCGCTGGGTTGATAACGGCGCGGTAGTTCGACCGCTGTGGCCCTTCCTCCAGGCCGGCGAGAGTCTTGCCCTGGAAAATTCCACAGCAACAATCGCAGCAGTTGCACGTGCCTACGAACTGCGGAGTTTCCGCTCCCATGGTGAATCCATAAAACGCAAGGTGAACGTGTCCCATCTGCTCAAGTTCAGTGAGGAGCTTGGAGGCATCCTCAGCGTTCAGCACGTTTTCTCCCAGCGGAGTTTGCGGCGGCAGTCCAACGAATCCACAACGCTTCATGGGTTGCTTGCAGCTGTGGCCGTGCAACAGCTCCTTTTCTCTTTTGCAAACGCAGTCAATCACCAGAAAGCGATCGTGCCGTTGGAAATGAGCGTCAATGTCCAGATGAGGCTCCATCGTCCTCATTAGTTCAGGCTTGAGTGAGCCTCGCACCGGAACAACGCCGAGCACGCCTGGCCGTGGCGAAAAAATCCGCTCTCCACCGCCTTCGATCACATACTGCTCAAAGAGCTTGGCAAAGTCCGCGCCAAGCAGCCGCATGTTGGCTTCGTACCAGCCAACCAGGAACGGACCCAAGCGGTATCTCTTCTCGCCCTCGGTCGTAGGCGCGAGGCCAGGTGCCGCCATCCCGGGGGAGTCCAACCGGACCAGGCGTTTGGGAATCAGGCTCTCCAGCGTCTCTCTCACCTGTGCTTCGTCACGGCCGACTCGCTTCGAGATTTCAGCAGCAGTTTCGGGAAACCGGGTCAGTTGTCCGGCGAGCCAAACCTCTTCGGGCGTAAAGGACATCTTGATCAGCCGTATTTCCACGCCCGACGGCGTTCTGGCAAATCCGTGCGGCAGCGCGTCCAGCGCCGCCACCAGTCGTTCGTAGATATCTTCCGAATATTCAGCGTTGCTCATGGAGTGTCCGCCTTACGAAACCTCGTAATGAAACCCAGTCTTAGACGGTGGCCGCCGCTTTCTGCACAGCGCGGCCAAAAGCCTCGTCGATGATCGACTGCAGATGCGCCACCAACTCGGGACTGGGGGACTTGTAGTCGTCCAGTTCGTACACCCAGCCAAGGAACTCGTATTTGCCCAAGCCGAAGCGGTGGTAGGGCAACAGCTCGTAGTCGATCACGTTCTTGTGTGGGCGAATGAACGTCAGCACGGCGCGGATGTGCTCTTCGTCGGCGTTGATACCGGGAATCAGCGGCGTGCGTGCGATGAAATCTACGTCAGGAAAAGTCTCGTAGGCTTTCTTGAAGTTCTCCAGAATGCGCTTGTTGTCCACGCCGACCCACTTCTTGTGCCGCTCCGGAATCGTCATCTTGTGATCGTGGAGCATCGTATCGACGTGCGGCAGAACCTGTTCCACGAAGCGCCAAGGTACGTTGCACGCGGTTTCAATGGCTGTGTTGAATCCGCGCTTGTGCGCACCTTCCAGCAATGCGGCACTGAAATCGGGCTGCAGCAGGCACTCGCCACCGCTCAGAGTGATACCGCCCCCGGTCGTCCGATAGAACGAGGCGTCCTTCTCGACTTCGTCCAGTATCTGGTCGACAGTCATGGTTTCTCCAAAGAGGTACAGCGCTTTCGTCGGGCAAACCGCAACCGTCTCTTCGCCACAGTTGCTGGCCAGGTCCCAGTTGACGTGGATCTTGTCATCGGGACCGTCTACGACGTAGAACGCGCCTTCCGGGCAGGGAGGCTTCAAACAGGCCCCGCATTCCTTCTTGCCGGTACACAGCTTTGGGTCATACGCCAGCTCCGGCTTTTGCCGGATGCTCTCGGGATTGCCGCACCATTTACAACGAAGTGAGCATCCCTTGAGGAAGACAGTGGTGCGGATGCCGGGACCGTCGTGGCTGCAATAGCGCTGGATGTTCAGGACTGTTCCGGTCGGAGCGGATGGATTGTTGGATTGACTGTTCACAGCTCCCTCCCGAGACAGATACCCAGGGACTGGGCAATCTTGAGGAACTCGCTATCGGGAGGCACCGTTCTAACTTTGTTGATCGCTTCCGAGAGCGGAACGTATTGAATGTCGGGCGCAGCAAAGGCCATCATCACCCCGTATTTGCCGGATCGCATGGCCCTTACGGCGGCAGCCCCATAGGCGAGCCCGAGTTGACGATCGACTGCGGTGGGAGCGCCACCTCTGACCCAGGCCCCGAGAACCAGCGGGTAGGTTTCCTCGGCAATGAGCAGTTGCAGCTTGCACGCCACGGTTTCAGCTGCTTGACCCGATCGCTGGATAACGTGTTCACTCGCTCCTCCCGAGGCAAGTGGCGAGAGGGAAGCTTTGAAGGGAGATGGCTCTGCTTCGGGTTGTGCGCCGTTGAGGAACTTCGCCCCTTCGGCCACAACCACCAGCCCGTAAGGCCGCTTTGCAGTGACTTTTTCCTTCAACCTTGCTGCCACCTTGTGCAGATCGCAGGGGATCTCGGGAATCAGCACCGCATCGGCGCGGACTGCAATGCCGGCTTGCAGCGCCAGCCATCCGGCCTGCTCGCCCAGAACCTCAACCACTCCGATTTTGCGGGCCGACTGCGCGGACTGGCGAACCCGGTCCAGCATCTCGATGGTGAAGCTCAGCGCCGTGTTGAATCCGAATGACACCATGGTCGCGGCAATGTCGTTCTCCAGCGACCGCGGGATGCAAACCACATTCAGCCCTTTACGCTGGAGTTTGTGGAGAATACTCAGGCCTCGGCCGCCAACCACGGATATCAGGCCATCAATCTTCTCTGCCTTGAGCCTTTGTAGTAGGAGGTCTGACATATCCACTTCTTCCACCATGCCGTCTTCATCGACTTGGCGGACATGAAACGGATCGACTCGCGGGGACTGGCCGAGGACTCCCGAGCCGGCCGGATCCAGGTTCTCGATCAGTTCGGTATCGAGCGTGACCAAACCGCCATCGGGGTAACGATCCGGGTGTAGCAAACCATCAAACCCATCGCGGATGCCGACGATCTCCCATCCCAGTTTGCCCGCCGCAAGAGCCGCTCCCATGATCACGGCATTCAGCCCCGGAACGTAGCCGGCGCCCGTCATGATCGCGATGCGTCTGAGAAAACTGGCATGACCTACTTCGGTAGACATGATTTACCTCGTTGTTAGTGCCGTTGTGCTCGCATTCACAGCTTCGTGCTCTTGAAGGAAATTCCAGTACGGCGTGACGGAGTGCCACGCCGCACCGGTTAAGCTGAGGTCAGCACCTGCCGAATTCCTGCTCGGTGCGTGCGATGATCTCGTCCTGCACGCCCGGGTGCAGCCGGGTGAAGAAAGCGCTGAAGCCCGCCACCCTCACGACGAGATCGCGGTACTTCTCGGGGTGCTTCTGCGCGTCTCTCAGTGTCGCGGTGTCCAGCACGTTGAACTGGATGTGGTAGCCATCGTTGTCCATGTAGGTCTTGATGAGATTCAGCAGGGTCTCCCGGCCCTTGCGGGTCTTGAGCTGGTTAGGAGGAAGCTTCATGTTCATGTGGGTCGCGGTGTACTTGATGGAGTCCATGCTCTTCGCTGCCGACATCGCCAGCGCAGACGGCCCGTGGACGTCGGTTCCGGGCATGGCAGACAGACTGCCGTCGGTGAGTGCCACTCCCGCCTTTTTCCCGGTCGGCAGAGCTCCCGTCACCAGACCCATCATGTTGTGGATGCTCTTCGTGTAGGCATCCGGAGCCGACTGGATGTCGCGGCTGATGTAGTTGCCGCCCCCGTCCACGTTCTGGAAGGCCTGGAAGATGGAGTTGTACACCCGGCGCACGAACCGATTGACCTCCGGGATGTCGTTGCCGTGCTTGGGAGCCTCGTAGCACAGCTTGCGGACGCTCTCGAACTTGCCCTCGAAGTTGGCGGCCAGGGCCTGCTTGAGTTCGGCCATGGTCAGCTTCTTTTCGTCGAAGACCAGGTGCTTCACGGCCATCAGCCCGTTGGCGGCGTCCACGCCTCCAACAACGATTTGGGCAACCGTGTAGTAGTTGGCCCCGCCGTTCCAAACCTCGGTGCCGCTCTCAATGCAGCCCCCCGTCAGGATGGAGCGCCAGGTGACGGGCAGGTACTCAGCGCACAGGATGCTGGCGATCCAGGCCTCCTTGCGGAGCGTGTCTTCGCAGAACTGGAGCTGCTTCTCGAAGGCCGCGTACAGTTCTTCGAAGTTCTTGAAGGTCTCGGGATCTCCGGTCGTGGGTCCGAGCTGCTTCTTGATGCGGGGATCGAAACCATTGTTCAGCGTCAGCTCGAGAACCTTCCCAAGGTTAGGCTGCCCTTCAACAGGGTGCCCGGTCTCATAGGGAATGTAGCTCCCGACGCAAGCACCCACACAAGTGCGCCTGGCTTTTTCGAGCGTGATGCCCTTCTTGGTGTTCGCGAAGAGGTTCAGGGCGCGCTTGATCATCACGTCGCCGTTGACGAACTGAGGCATGCCGACTCCGGTGTCGATGACGTCGAGGACTTTCTCCAGGAACTTACCGCTCATCTTTTCCGTGTAGCAGCAGGACAGTGGCGGCTGGGGCAGCCGGAGGTATTGCGCCGCGTCGAGGATCAGGTAGTCCATCTCCGCGGTGGCGTCTTCCCCGTCTTCGGTGAAGCCGCCGAGGGTTATGCTCTGGCCGAGGTCAGCGGAGTTTTGGAGCGCGACCTTTTGTCCGTAGTAATAGCCGATCTCGTTCAGCTTGACGAACAGGAGCTTCAACAGGTAGGTCGCCTGTTCCGGGCCGATCAGGCCGGCTGCTTTGTCACGCTGATAGAACGGCTCGAAGTTCTGGCCCAAGTAGGCCTCCGAGTAGCCGCAGCCGACCTGCTCGATCTCCGCACAGATGTGGCACAGGAAGTGGCACTGAATCGCTTCTCGCAGGTTCCGGGCGGGGTGCTCCGGGACCCATTCGCAGACCTCCGCGATATCGAGCAGTTCCTGCTTGCGTTCGGCATTCGCCTCCTTTGCCGCCATCTGGCGGGCTAGCTCGGCATAGCGGTGCGCCAGCCGGATGATGGCCTTCATTGTGATCAGGCACGCTTCGTAGAAGTAGAACTTGGACGCGTTCGGCAGCCGCATGTCGAGGTCTTTCTGCCGCTCCTCAACCTCTTTAATCATGCTCGCGAGCCCCTCGTTGTAAACCCGGGGATAGTTCAGGTTGCCGCCGCCGCCCGGCCAGGACATGAACTCGGCCACGAGACCTGCCTGGTAGACCGGTGCCGGGTCGTAGCCGTACTTTTTGATGAAAATCTCGTCGGCCCGCGGCCGCAGCGCCCACTTGTCCCAGTACTGGAGCGCCCACTGGTTCGCCTTGCGGTCTTCCGGGGTCTTCGAGTTCTCAACCGTCTTTTCTTCCTTCATCCACTCCACATTCCATTCCGGGTACGTGTAGACGGCATTGACCGAACTGGCCATGCTTCCCACGATGAGGCTCTCGTCGATGTACAGCTTCTTCTTCTCGATCAATTGCTCGAAGAATTTGGCCCTGCGGATAATCTGCTGGTAGCCCGCGGTGTCCTCGTAGACCTCCGCCATGATCCGGACCCGCTCGTTGTCGATTTCCTGGGGCGTGGAAATGTGCCGCTCTTTCAGCCGATCGACCCGTTCGTTATCGACCTTGATGTGGGTTTCGGGTTGCGTCATCGTTGCGGTGCTCATCTTGATTTCTCCTTTATGCTTCGTTGTGCAGGAACATGCCCTCATCGGGATCGATTCAGTCGGATACACCTCGAGCGGTTCGCACTAGGTCCAATCCACTGACTCCTTCCACGGTCCAGAACTCGACCACCGGCGGAACGGGACTCAGCTCCATCAGAAGCAATAGCCTTTTGTAGTTTTCTGATTGCAGATGGCGGTTCAAATCCTCTGCCGTTTCCCAATTCGCCTCGAGCACAAGCTCGTCCGGGTTTCGCCAGCTTTGTAGCAGCCGACATTTCACACATCCTTGTTGCACCCGTGTGGGCCCTGACAGCGAAGCCAGTGCACTGCCCACTTCCTGGCGCTTTCCCTTCGGTGCACAGATAGTCAGCTGCTCGATGATCATTTCGTCTCCCGTCCGGTCGCTCTCACACCGTCAGGTCCCCATCGCGGTAATGCGAAAGGAAGTGTGCCGTCGAAGCCAATGCCGATGCCGTGGTAGTTGCATGGTGCTGGCCAAATGACGGGTGCCCGTGATCTGGGGAGCTAAGTCATTAAGGATGGATTTAGATACGTGCGGGAAAAGCGGTGGTTAAGAGGAACATCTGATCAGCAGGACGTTGGGTTTTGGAGTTTTTCTCCAACAGGTTGGAGTTTCCCGATTTGCCAGCGAACTATGTGGGCCGGATGATGCCGAGCTTCTTCATTCTGGCCTCGAGGGTCGTCGGCTTTAACCCCAAGATCTCCGCAGCGCCTCCTTTGCCTCGGATGCGCCAGTTCGTGGCATGCAGCACTCTCTCAAAGTGTTCGGATTCAACTTCGCCTAGACGACGCATCTTGGGTGCAGCCTTCTCGTCCATTTCAGGAATGTCCGCCTTGAACATAGGTCCGGGATTCAGGATGAGGTTTCGCTCGATAATATTGCGAAGCTCGCGCACGTTTCCAGGCCACGCGTACTTCTGAAATTTCCGCATCGTACTGGCCTGCACGCCGTCTACGGTTCTTCCGAATCGGGTTCCAAACTCTTCCAGAACGTGCCAAACAATCTCTGGAATGTCGTCCACGCGCTCCCGCAGGGGAGGAACCACGATGGGGAAAACGTTGAGGCGGTAAAAGAGATCGGAACGAAATCTGCCTTCCTTGACCATGGCCGAAAGATCTCGGCTGGTGGCCGCAATCACCCTGACGTTCACCTTGATTGTCTTCGAGCTCCCGAGACGTTCAAACTCGCCTTCCTGCAAAATGCGCAACAGCTTGGACTGTGTTTCAGGCGGCAGTTCACCAATCTCATCCAGGAAAATCGTTGCGCGGTCCGCCAGTTCGAATCTGCCGATCTCCCGGGCCAAGGCTCCGGTGTAGGCGCCCTTTTCACGGCCAAAAAGCTCGCTTTCAATCAGGGTGGCCGGGAGGGCTGCGCAGTTGGTCTTGACCAAGGCGCGGTTATTGCGTTGACTCAGTTCGTGAATGGTCCGGGCAATAAGCTCCTTGCCTGTACCCGTTTCACCAAGTATCAGGACGCTTGAATCCGTGCTCGCAACCTGCTCTGCTTTCTTCAGAACCGCACGCATTGCCTGGCTTTTGCCTACCACAATTTTGTGGCCGTACTCAAGCTTGATCTCTTGCCGCAGGTACGAGTTCTCCTGCTCAAGCTGTTCCTTCAACTGCTGGATCTCGGCGTAGGCCGTTTGCAGCTTTTCGTCGGCTTCCTTGCGCGCTAGTGCATTGGCGAATACGTCAGCCATTGCTTGGAAGCGCGAAATCGTCGAGGCGTCCCATTTCTGGAGATGACGGAAGCAGCTAAAAGCGAATGCCCCCACGACGTTGCCAGCCACCTTCAGCGGTACGACCAGGGAAGACTTATGCCCTTGCGACAGCATGTACTCTCGTTCCACGTGCCCTTCGGGTGGCAAATCTTCTGGGGTTCCTACAGCGACCGTTTCACCTTCCTTCAAACGTTGAAAAAGCCACGGCAACATTCCACTCAGCAGTCGCTTGGGGAAAGCTTCAAGTCCCGCTCGCGCCCATGCATGAGTGATGAGCAAATCCCCCGACTCCGACTCGATCAGGCCGACTGTGGCGCGGTCTCCGTCCATGGCTTCACCCAGGGTTTTCAGTCCATCGGTGATCTCCTCGTCTACGCGGTTCGCCGGGAGATTGATAAACTTCGTCGACAATACTGAGATTGCCCGACCGAATTCCGCCTCGCTCTCCAACTGCTGGGTTGCAAGAGTTCTTTTGCTCCGATCGCGAATGACGCCGACAGCCAGGGTGCCTTGGTCGCAATCCATCGTGCCGAGATCGATTTCTACCAGCACTTCACTGCCGTCTTTTCTTAATCCCCACAGGTCACGTCCCGTATCCATCGGGCGGGGCCTAGGCTCTCTTAGGTAGTGTTCACGGTGGCCCTTGTGCGCGGCTTGGTGGTGGCGCGGAACGAGTGTTTCGAGGTTCTCGCCGATTAACTCTTCCCGTGTGTACCCAAACATCTCCAGGCATCGGGCGTTGACGTCCACGATTCGCCCGTCCGAGCCACACACCAGCATCGCAGTCGGCCCATTCTCAAAGATCTCTAGGCGGTTCCGCATGCTGACGGAAAGGTTGAGAAACTCTCTGGGAAGGTCAGGGTCTTGCTCGTTGAATACCGGAGACTCAACTTCCGGCACTTGTGGACCGGAGGAGCTAAGGCTCAAGTCCTTCATATGCACGCTCCTGCGACTCAGCGGGTACGTGAGTACGGGACCGAGCTTGGGGGATGTAAGACCAGCTTAGGCTGCTGTTCTGACTGCGTCAATCCAATATGTTGGAGGCGCTTGGAGGAAGTTTCTGCGTCTTGCCTCGGCGTTATGGACGCAACTTCATTGAATGGAGTCAGTTAGACGTTGCCGCGGTGCCCCCCCGCTTGGTGTTCGACGTGCATTACCCCATGCTAGCAATCGAGCAAAAGCAAATGTAGGCCAAAGGAAATCTGAGGGCACGCGCTACGCCAAGTGACCACAGGATATGTGGGGATACGCCGCGGAGGCGGTAACGATGAAGAGTAATCACAGGTTTAGTAGTAACTCGATGGTCCGCGCAGTTCGAGAAGTCGCAGCGATCATCTGCATTGGGGTGCTGTTTCCCGGAAACGCCTTGGCAGTGCAAGCCCCGCAGGCCGCTGCACCTCCGCCTGAGCAGGCGTCGACCAAAATTCCACCGGAACAGCTCGACTCGCTGGTGGCGCCGGTCGCGCTCTATCCCGATCCGCTCCTCAGCCAAGTGCTGGTGGCCTCTACCTATCCGCTTGAGGTGATTCAGTTGCAACAGTGGCTGGCGCAGAACAAGGGACTGAACGAAAAGGCGCTGGCCGATGCGGTAAAGAAGCAGGATTGGGACCCGAGCATCCAGGGATTGGCTGCCTTGCCCGATGCCGTCAAGCTTCTGGCCGAGAACATCAAGTGGACGACGGACCTTGGTAATGCGTTTCTCGCGCAGCAGAACGATGTGATGGATGCCGTTCAACGCATGCGCAAGAAGGCAAAAGATGCCGGGAACCTGAAGTCGTCGGAACAGGTGAAGGTCGAAACCAAGGTTGTCGAGAGCAAACAAGTCATCGTCGTGGAGCAGGCGAGCCCGACGGTTGTCTATGTGCCCAGTTACAACCCAACCGTGGTTTACGGAGCTCCTGTATACGCCTATCCCCCGATCGCGTATCCGCCGGCCGGATATTACGCGGCAGGCATGGCCATCTCTTTCGGCGTAGGCGTCGCCATGGGTGCGATGTGGGGCGGCGGCTGGGGTTACAACTGCGGCTGGCATGGCGGCAATAACAACGTAACGATCAACAACAACAACAACTTCGTTAACAACAGCAATCGGCAGAACGTTAACGGTGGCAATCGCGCTAACTCGGGCAACAGCAACTGGCAGCACAACCCGCAGCACCGTGGCGGAGCGCCTTACTCCGACCGCAGCACCGCCAATAAGTACGGCGGTACTGCGCGTGGCGACTCGATGCAAAGCAGGCAGAACAACCCACGTCAGAACCAGGCGCGCCAGCAGCCCAGTGCGGGGAATCGTGGCGGTTCTAATGCCGGCAACATGAGCTCCAACCGCGGAAACAGTCCTAGCGCAGGCAACCGTGGCGGCGCCAGTGCCGGCAACACGAGTTCGAACCGCGGTACCGGAGCAGACCGCGTTGGCAATCAGCAGGTTCGTAATACCCCCAGTTCCACAAATCGAAATGCATTTGGGGGGGCGGGAGCAGGCATGAGTGGCAGTCAGGCTCGGGCCAGCAGTTCGCGAGGCGCGTCCAGTTATGGCGGGTCCCGCGGTGGCGGCGGTTCCCGTGGCGGTGGCGGCGGAAGACGCCGTTAGGTAGACACATCATGATGAACGAGGGACTTATGAAATCGAAAATGTTGAATCAGCACGAGCGCATTACGACGGTCGTCCTCATCCTGGTGGGTCTATGCTGCGGGTTTACGACGATGAGCATGGCGCAAGCGCAGCCCGCCGCAACGAGCGTGACCGGCCCCAAGAGCTTCGATACTCCTCAGGCGGCGGCCGACGCGCTCATCAAAGCGGCGGCTGACTTCAACGTGCCGGAGCTATTAGCGATTCTCGGCCCCGACGGCCACGATCTCGTAGCCTCCGGGGACCAGGTCGAAGACAAGAACAACGCCCAGGCTTTCGCAAAGGAAGCCGGAGCAAAGAATTCAATCCAAATCGCCAAGTCGAATTCGAACCGCGCCACCATCATTGTTGGCGGAGAAGAGTGGCCCGCGCCGATTCCGCTCGTCAAGAAGAATGGCAAATGGTACTTCAACACTAAGGAAGGAAAGCAGGAAATTCTCTTCCGCCGCATCGGCGAGAATGAGCTCGACGCCATTACGGTCTGTCGCGGCTTCGTACAGGCGCAGATGGAATACGCCTCCGAAATTCACGACAATTCCGGCGTGAACCAGTATGCGCAGAAGATCATAAGCACTCCCGGCAAGCAGGATGGGCTGTTCTGGAAGAATGCGGACGGAACGCCGGTCGGCCCCATTGGAGAAGCCGTAGCCAACGCTCTGGAGGAAGGCTACAGTACGCCACAAGGCGGATTCCACGGCTACTACTTCAATGTCCTCAAGGGACAGGGAGCAGCCGCCCCTAACGGCGCTATCAACTACGTCATCGAGGGTGTCATGATTGGCGGCTTTGCTCTGGTCGCCGTACCCGCCGAATATCGCGTGACCGGCGTTAAGACTTTCATCATCAACTACGACGGAGTCGTCTACCAGAAAGACCTCGGGCCAGACTCCCTCGAAATCGTCAAGAAGATGGAACTCTACAACCCGGACAAAACCTGGCAAAGCACCGATGACGCATGGCCGGAGAACGTGGCGAAGCTAGACCATGAGTAAGTGTTCCTATTTGCAAGCTCTCGCGGTTGAATAAAGGCCCCTGCTGACCGCGGAAGTTGAGCTCAAGGATGAACACCAGTCATTGAAACTCCCCGACTGGGCTGGCGAGGAGGTCAACGGCGCGCCGCGACAATCGATATCCATTACTGAGGAGCGACTATGGCAACAGCAACTGCACCAAGCCGTACAAAAGACAGCAAACCTTTGACCAAGAAGGAGGCTGTGACCCCCAGTTGGGTGGGACGTGTTCCACAACTGAAGCCGGGCCAGTATGCCGACGGCATGCCCATCCATTCGCCAGAGTACGTCTGCTGCAAACTGATTCTGCGGCCCAACAAGTTCCACTCGCGTGAGAGCTTCTTCGACTTCGGCAAGGTCTTCAAGGAACCTGCCAAAGAACACGGCGTCAAGTACACGACAGAAGGCTTCCTGGAACAGCCCGTTAAGATCCGCGAAGTTCTGTTCATCGATACGGATGACTTCCGCCTGTACAACAACGCTTTCATTCTGCGCCGCCGCATCCCCTACAAGGACGGCTTCCCAATTGGCGAGCCCGAAATCGTTTTCAAGTTCAGACATCCCGAGTTGCAGGCCGCGGCCGAGACCGACGTGAGGCCGAATATCCTGGGCGATCACCGCGTGAAGTTCAAGGTCCAAGCCCTGCCGTTGAAGGAGAAGCTGGGCGGCATCCGCCTGCTCTACTCTCACAACGTGCAATTCACCCGAGGAGCTATCGGACTAGGCCGCGAAAATATCAACGACATGGACGCATTGATTGAAATGCTCCCGGTACTGGCAAAAGTCAGAAAGTCTCCAAAAGAAGCCATTCATCTAGTGAGCAATACCATTGTGGAAGAGGTCCTGCAGGACATCGGTCTGCTCGACTTCGGCGACGGCTTGACCTGCAAGGCTAACGTGGCCATCTGGCGTACCCGTGGTGAACACCGCCCGCTCATCGGCGAATTCGCCTACCAGTTCCGCTTCCACGACCGCGACAAACTCAGCAAAGATGCCCTGCGCCGCACCGAAGCATTCTTTATCTCGTTGCAATACGCTGCTGAGGCCTACATCAACCTGGGTGCCACCAAGACGGCCACGGTGTACCGCCTGCTAGGCAATCCGCCGAAATCGCACGAATGACGCTATCGCGATCACTGTCCGAGAAGGCCGAGACGCTCGCTGAGCGCCTCGGCCTTTCTTACGATCATCTCCTCGGATTTCGCTTTGCCGTCAACGTGTTGATTGCCTCCAGCATCGTGTGGTTCACACTGCGTGAACTCCGTGACACGAACCCAATCTGGGCAATCGCATCGTTGGTTGCTGCCTCCGACCCCGAACCCGCGCAGGCGCGTCAGCTTTTTCGCAGCCGGATGATCAATGTATTGGTCGGCTGTGCCGTTGGCTTCCTTTTCCTCCTCTTTGGCAGCGGCAGCCAACGGATGGTGCCCGTGGCTCTCGCCATTACGGTGCTAATCTCCAGCTATTTGGTTCGGGTCAAGACAATGTGGCGCCAGGCACCCATTACGGCAGCCATCGTCATCGCCGCTAGTATCGCCAGTGCCTCCAGTCGGGTTGGGCTCTTTCGCGGGTTGCACAGAGTGGGCGAAGTGATCTTCGGGAGCCTGGTAGGCATATTGGTCAGCTGGTTGATGTCAAAGCTTTGGCTGGTCCGCCACCCCGAACAGCGGGCCGGCGTAGGGTAAGGAGTTTAAGCAGGATAAAATCGGCATTCTTTTTTGGGAAGTCAAATTCCTCTGAGCCCCAACGCTATTTGTGTTGCGGCGGATTGATTTATTCGGTGTTACCTGTGCGTTGCCTAGTCCGAAGTAAACCGCATAGGTAGCGCTGGCTGAAGGAGACAATGATGAATACCGTCCGTTCCGACGCTCTGGTATTTTTCGGTGCCACCGGCGATCTGGCTTACAAGAAGATTTTTCCTGCCCTGCAGGCGATGATCAAACGCGACAACCTAGATATTCCAGTCATCGGGGTCGCCAACGCCGGCTGGAACGTGGATCAGCTTCGCGCGCGCGCGAAGGACAGCCTCGAAAAACGCGGCAGTCTTGATCCTCAGGCGTTCGAGAAACTCAGCGGACTGTTGCGCTATGTCGACGGAGATTACAAGGATCCCGCGACCTTCCAGAACCTGCGCCGCGAACTGAAGGATGCTTGCCAGCCAACCCACTACCTGGCGATCCCCCCTGTCCTCTTCGAAACAGTTGTCCAGCAGTTGGTCAAGTCGGGTTGCGGCGACGGTGCCAGGCTGGTGCTTGAGAAGCCTTTTGGCAAGGACATGGCTTCCGCACAAGAGCTCAATCGGATATTGCTAAATGCATTCAAGGAAACCGACGTATACCGGATCGATCACTACCTCGGGAAGAAGCCAATACACAACATGCTGGTGTTCCGCTTTGCCAACGCCTTCATGGAAGCGTTCTGGAATAGGAACTTCATCGAGAGTATTCAGATCACTATGGCGGAAGACTTCGGCGTGCAAGGCCGAGGCGCCTTTTACGATCAAACCGGAACGATTCGCGACGTTATGCAAAACCACCTGTTCCAGTTGCTCAGTAACCTCTGCATGGAGCCGCCAGCGCGAACCGATAGTGAGTCCATTCGTGACGAAAAAGTAAAGGTCCTGAAATCCATTGCACCGCTGGCAGCGGGAGATCTGGTGCGAGGCCAGTTCCGCGGATACCTCGACGAGAAGGGGGTTAGCACAAACTCGACTGTCGAAACCTTCGCGGCAATGCGCCTCGAAATCAATTCCTGGCGCTGGAAGGGTGTGCCGATCTACATACGCGCAGGGAAATGCCTGCCTCTCACCTGCACGGAAGTGTTTGCTCGTTTCCGCAAACCCCCAACCGTAATTAAGGAGAGCGAACTCTCGCCGAATCATATGCGGTTTCGGATCAGCCCGGAGATCTCAATTGCCATTGGCACGATGGTCATGGGACCTGGCCAACAGATGACCGGCCGCACGGTGGAGATGTTAGCGAGCCGCCAGCCTGCCCCTGAAGAGATGGAGGCTTACGAGAGAGTGCTTGGCGACGCGATTGCCGGCGACTCCACGCTCTTTGCACGGCAGGATTATGTGGAAGAAGCCTGGCGAATCGTGGATCCGGTCCTACAGCAAGGATCTCCCTTGCACCTGTACGAACCGAATACATGGGGACCGGTAGAACTCGACCAGCGGCTCGCGCCTCCCGCGGGCTGGCACAATCCCAGGGCCGATGGAAATGAAGAATTTACTTTGGCGGAGTATGCGTGAACCGGAGGACGAAGGCTGCGCGCAGCATCGTGCGAGATGAGATTGTTCGGAGCTCACCCGAACCCCACATCGCGCCGGTTCTGCGCAGAATAAGGCAGGTGCTCAATGGGAAACTGGATCGTCTCTTACAGGAAAGACTGGCTGCGGCCTGATGTAATTGCTGGCCTAACTACGGCAGCGGTGGTCATCCCCAAAGCAATGGCCTATGCCACCATCGCCGGCTTGCCTGTGCAGGTGGGACTGTACACCGCGTTTCTGCCGATGGTGATCTACGCCATTCTAGGCACCTCGCGAGCACTCAGCGTGAGCACGACGACGACGCTGGCGATCTTGGCGGCTGCCGAACTGGGCGAGGTCGTACCGAGTGGGGATGCATCCGCACTCTTAGCTGCCTCCGCCACCCTGACTCTGTTAGTCGGAGCGATGCTCGTGCTCGCTTCCGTCCTGCGCCTGGGCTTCATCGCGAACTTCATCTCCGAGCCGGTCCTGATTGGCTTCAAGGCGGGCATTGGTGTGGTCATCGTGCTCGACCAAGTTCCAAAGATTCTAGGAGTCCACTTTGCGCGGGGCACATTCGTCCAGAATCTGCTTGCCACGGTTCATGGAATTCCGCGAACGTCGCTGGCAACGATGGCGGTCGGAATCTTCATGATCGTGCTGTTAGTGGGAATGGAGAGATTCACGCCGAAGGCTCCAGCGCCGCTCCTAGCCGTTGCTGCAGGCATCGCGGGTGCATACCTGCTCAATTTGCATGCACACGGAGTCGAATTAGTCGGCCACATCCCTCAAGGTCTGCCGTCGCTAACGATGCCTGCTTTTTCTCTCGTGGAGAAGCTCTGGCCGGGCGCTTTGGGCATCGCTTTAATGAGCTTCACCGAAACCATCGCGGCGGGTCGCGCCTTCGTCAAAGGCGATGAGCCCTCTCCGCAAGCCAACCGTGAACTACTGGCGACGGGACTTGCGAATGCCGGCGGCGCACTTTTGGGCGCAATGCCCGGTGGCGGAGGTACTACGCAAACTGCCGTGAATCGCCTGGCTGGAGCTCATACGCAGTTGTCGGAAATCGTTACTGCGGCAATGACATTGGTAACGATGCTTCTGCTCGCTCCACTCATTGGGATGATGCCGCAGGCCACTCTGGCAGCAGTGGTGATTGTGTATTCCATCGGCTTGATCAAGCCCGCCGAATTCCGTGAGATCCTCAGCGTTCGCCGCACGGAGTTCATCTGGGCCTTGATCGCATTCGCCGGCGTCGTTCTCATCGGAACCCTGCAAGGCATTGTTATCGCAATCATCGTTTCGATGATCGCGCTCGCCTATCAGGCGGCGGATCCACCCGTGTACGTCCTCGGACGCAAGCCGGGCACGAATGTGTTCCGCCCTCGCTCAAACGAATATCCCGAAGACGAAACGTTTCCGGGGTTGTTGCTCCTGCGATATGAGGGCCGAATTTTCTTCGTCAATGCTGAACACATCGCCGAAAAGACGAAGGTCTTTCTCGAGGAAGCACAGCCTAAGGTCGTTGTTCTCCATCTCCGTGGCGTTCCCGACCTGGAGTACACGGCGCTCAAGATGTTGATCGAAGGAGAGAAACGTTGGCGAGAACGTGGGATCGCTCTCTGGCTCGTCGGGATGAACCCGCGCGTGCTCGAGGTGATTCGGAAGTCGCAGTTGGGCGAGGCAATCGGACGCGATGCCATGCTCTTCAATCTGGAAATCGCTGTCGCAAAGTATTTAGGTCAAGCCACGACGAGCGAAGGTTTGCTAACCTCGGCATTACAAAATCTCGCCGCGATCTGCCGAGGGCAGCTTGGTTTCGAGCGTCCCACCGAGCGCAGAGATGTGAACCTGCGTTCTTCGGGACTCGCAGACATCGTCACCGGCAGGTGGCGTGAACATCACTGCGGACCAAGCGAGTTCCGCTCATAATTTTCATACCGGAGGCACTAAGTACAATGTCCGCAACGACAAAAATTGCGCCGTCCCAGCCAAATAATAATTCCTCTGCGGTGCACAGTTCACGAAACGAACTCTATCAGGCGGGTAAATCGCTGCGAAACAAGTGCCCGCGAAGTTTCCATGCCGAATGGAAAGCGGTGCACGGTCGGCCAGACCCGATCGACCTGGTATTGCAGGCGGAAAAAGGGCGACTTCCGGACCTGCTGCCTCTACGCCACGGTCGCATGCTCCGCTCCGCGTTCACGTTCTATCGCGGGTCGGCGCTGACAATGGCGCACGACCTCGCATCCACTCCATCTACAGGAGTCCACGTTCAATGTTGCGGCGACGCCCACTTGTGCAACTTCGGCGCATTCGCTACTCCGGAACGGAGGGTGATTTTCTCCATCAACGACTTGGACGAAACCCTCCCGGCTCCATGGGAGTGGGATGTGAAGCGACTGGCAGCGAGTTTCGTCGTGGCTAGCCGAGACAACGGTCTAAGCGACACCGTCGCTAAAGATGTGGCCATGGCCTGCGTACGCGCCTATCGCGAATCGATGGACGAATTCAGCCGGATGAAGACGCTGGAACTGTGGTACGAAGCCATGGATGCCGACGAACTTGTAGCAGACATCAAAGACACCGAACTGCGCCGACGTGGGATCAAGCGCCTTCAGAAGGAGCGGGGCAAGAGCATAGCGGAAGACATCTTTCCCAAGCTAGTGGAGCACAAGGGCGACATACCACTCATAAAGGATCAACTCCCCACGATCTTCCATATGGAAGGCAATCCTGCTGGGAAGATCCACCGCTTAGTGAAGGCCTCATTTCGGAATTATCGGGACACCCTGCCATCCTGCTATCAGTCCCTGCTGGATCGATACGACATACGGGACGCAGCCATCAAGGTTGTAGGCATCGGAAGTGTCGGGACTGCCTGCTGGGTACTACTGTTAGTGGCCGGGGAAGGCGACCCATTGTTTCTCCAGGTTAAGGAGGCGCGAGCTTCGGTGTTGGAGCGCTACGCTGGCAAAAGCCAGTTCTCCAACCACGGCCGGCGTGTCGTTGACGGCTATCGCCTCATGCAACCCGCCAGCGATATGTTCCTCGGATGGGCCCAAGGCATCCGCGATGGGCGCCACTACTTCATTCGCCAGTTGAGAGACGTGAAGATCAGCATTCGCGTGGAAACCTTCCGTGCACCCGGGCTGGAGCTTTATGCGACGTGGTGCGGGCGGGCGCTCGCGCTTTCCCACGCCCGCGCCGGGTCGTCGGTCCCGCTCAGCGGGTACATGGGTAAGAGCGATACCTTCGATAAGGCCATCGCCACCTTCTCGCTCGCCTATGCCGACCAAAACGAGAGCGACCATGCCGCCCTGGAACGGGCCGTGCGCAAGGGAAAAGTAAAGGCCGTCTTCGAAGAGGAGCGATGAATAACGGAGGCTGCCCTGAAGGGCATGCAGCCAGTGAACTAACAGTTGAGGCGCGGAACTCAGATCGGCATCCTCATTGGTTGGATGGAGGCGACTCCGGCGGTGCCCACTCTCCCAGCGCTCCACATCTAAGGACTTCAGCATGGCTTGATGGCATTTCGTTTTTTGTTCGCCAGCCAGATGACCAACCAACAACCTGACCAACAAAATGCGATGTCTTGTGCGACCAGCGTGTTCTTAGGCATTCATACATGGAAGTCACAGGTTCGAATCCTGTAGCGCCCACCATATTCCTCAAGGGCTTACGGAGAGTTTTCATCTTCCGCGTTGCTCCAAGCTGCTCCAATTGCTCCGCGATTGCCGCAAATCGTGACGCGACGAGGGAGCCCCGTCCATCCAGATCGCCAGCCCATGGAAGACCGCGATCACGTCATCGCGACATCGGAACGACCCTGGATCTCCGGCTTTCGAGACCCGATTTGAATCCTTGCAGGAGGCACTTGTATCTTATACTTCGATAATTGTAGAATTATCGAGAACGAGATCCGCGATGAAGAGCGACGATTTTCTGGATGAGGATGAATTGCTTTCTGACGACGTTCTGGACGAACTCGCGGAAGAGCTCCCTGATGGTTGCATGTATTGCCAGGTCCGCAATGGGGACGGCTTGTTCTTCGTGGAAATGGAGTGACCATGCGAAAGACTGATCCCGAGACGATCACAAAGTTTGCTGACATGCTCGCTGCGCTGGGGACGGAACCAAGGTTGCGGATTATGCGCCTGCTTTTGTCTGCCCATCCCGAGGGCATGATCGTCGGCGATATCGGGGGTGAGTTAAACATTCCCAGTTCGACGCTCTCACACCACTTGGAGAAGCTGAAGAATGAGGATCTGGTGAACGTGCGACGCGAAGGTACGTTCCTTTGGTATTCGGCCAATACGGAAGGGCTGCAGGAACTGCTCGGATTTCTCTATGCCGAGTGCTGCGGGCGCAACAAGGTAATCAAACCTGAACACATTGTCACGATCAGTAAATAGGAGACTCTGATGAGCACGGAGAATATCAAGGAAGTGGTGAAAGAGAAGTATGGACAAGCCGCCCAACGCGTCAGTGCCGGCTCTTCCTGCTGCGCGAGCACGGTTCTCTCGGATGGCTGTTGCGATCCGATCACCAGCAACCTCTACGACAGCAATCAAACCAGCCAGATACCGGAAGAAGCAGTGCGCGCTTCTCTGGGCTGTGGCAATCCCACCATGCTGGCCCAGCTTAAGGAAGGCGAAACGGTGCTGGATCTGGGCTCCGGAGGCGGCATCGATGTGCTGTTGTCCGCAAAGCGGGTTGGGCCAACCGGCAAGGCGTACGGGCTGGATATGACTGACGAGATGTTGGCCTTGGCGCGCGAGAATCAGCGCAAGGCCGGAGTTGCGAACGTCGAGTTTCTCAAAGGAGAGATCGAAAACATCCCACTGCCCGATAACTCCGTGGACGTGATCATCTCGAACTGCGTCATCAACCTGTCTGCCGACAAGAGTAAGGTGCTGCGCGAAGCCTTCCGAGTGCTAAAGCCCGGCGGCAGGTTCGCCGTCTCCGACGTCGTGCTTCGCGGCGAGGTTCCTGCCGAGGTGCGCGACAGCGTGCTGCTGTGGGTTGGATGCATCGCGGGTGCATTGCAGGACGAGGAGTACGAATCCAAGTTGGCGGAAGCCGGTTTTGAGTCGATCGAGATCGAGCCAACTCGAATCTACAAGGTCGAAGATGCACGAGCGTTCCTCACCGATGAGGGCATCGACGTGGACGCCATCGCGCCCCAAGTCGACGGCAAGTTCATGAGTGCGTTCGTCAGGGCAACCAAACCACAGCAGGCGTGCTGCGGACCACAATGCTGCGCACCAGCGACTCAGCCATGACAAAGCAAGCCTCAGCTTGAGGCGTTTTGCTGAGCCAGTGATCTTTTCGGAATCCTTCCGGATCAGATCGCTGGCTCATAAGAACCTTGTGATGACGGCCCCCCATTCGATCTATCCTTTGTCTTGCGCGCGATTCCGCCGCCAGGCAGCACAGACGTCGGCCAACCCTCGGAGCCGTGTCTCCGTGTAATTTCCGCTTCGGAATTCGAATCACCATCCCACGTGACGCCCGTCACAGCATAAGCCGGGAGGCGGAATATTATATGTGTATACGCTTATGCAAATATATCCACAACCCGAATCACCTACACATCTCGCGCACTTGCTTGAGGCCGTAGCCGAGCCGACCCGGCTTCGGATTCTGAACCTGCTCGAACAGGGCGAGTTTTGCGTCTGCGAGTTGCAAGCGGTTTTGGGGCTGAATGAGCCAACGGTGTCCCGCCATTTGACGCGGTTAAGGTTTTCCGGCCTCGTCTCTTCATGCCGGAATGGGTCACGGGTGGTGTATCGACTATTGGAGCCCGACTCGCCGATAAAAACGATCCTGCACCGGTTCTTACGGGAAGTCAGCTGTGAGGAGCCTGCGCTGCAACGCGACCGAAAAACTGCTGGCGACCTGGCCCGAAGCAGGAAAAGGGCGTGACGACGCTTGGGAAAACTATGGCGACGACTTGTTTGAGTGGCGTGGAAAGTTGATAGCGATGAAATCTTCCGATGCTACCCCCGTGGTGTGCTCTCTCGGTGTGGAACGAAGCGATGTCGCCAGGGCAGCTAAGCCTATTTGGGCCGTTCCTCTGATTGGAATAGTGGCATGGGTGTTTCTGTATTCCAGGTTAAATGCCTTCGCAGATTGGTTCACATACGGCCTCTTGCACCTAAACGCTCAGACGCGCCTCGGGTCCGCCGTCCAGTTCTTTGCGTTCGAGCTTCCGAAAGTTCTGATGCTTCTCACGCTAGTCGTCTACGGTGTGGGCATCGTGCGTTCCTTCTTTACTCCAGAACGTACCCGCCGCATTCTCGCGGGCCGGCGCGAGTCTTCGGGAAATGTGCTGGCCGCCTTGCTCGGCGTAGTGACTCCTTTTTGTTCCTGTTCAGCGGTTCCCCTGTTCATCGGCTTTGTCACCACGGGTATTCCATTAGGAGTGACCTTCTCTTTCCTGGTCTCCGCCCCGATGGTCAATGAAGTGGCGCTGGTCCTGCTGTTCGGCTTGTTCGGATGGCGGATAGCCGCCATTTATGCAGGCACGGGACTGCTGATTGCCATTCTTGCCGGCTGGACCATCGGTCGGCTGCGAATGGAGAAGTACGTCGAGCAGTGGGTATACGGAATGGAAGGGGGAAGCGGCGAGGTTCCGGAAGAGACCGTAAATTGGAGTGCTCGACTTCGGCAGGGGTGGGATGCGGTGCGCGAAATCGTAGGCAAGGTGTGGCCGTATGTCATGGCGGGTATCGCAGTCGGAGCCTGGATTCACGGCTACGTGCCTGAGAATTTTATGGCTTCCATTATGGGTAAGAGCGCGTGGTGGTCGGTGCCGCTCGCGGTGCTGATCGGTGTGCCTATGTACTCCAACGCAGCCGGAATCATCCCTGTGGTCCAGGCATTGCTCGGTAAGGGAGCCGCGCTCGGTACGGTGCTGGCTTTCATGATGTCGGTCATCGGACTGTCATTACCGGAGACCATCATCCTTCGCAAGGTACTTCGTCCCCAACTGATTGCCGCTTTTGTCGGGGTGGTTGCCGTGGGAATTCTTATCGTCGGTTATCTGTTCAACCTAATCATGTAGCACAAGAACAGGGAACTCAGTTTTGCCCTTGTCGCGCAATTACAAAGGAGAATCAAGTGGACATCGAAATCAAAGTACTTGGACCGGGCTGTGGCAATTGCAAACGCCTCTATGCAGAAGCCCAAAAGGCAGTCGATCAGTTTGGGTCGCCGGCCACAATTACCAAAGTGGAGGATATCAAGGACATCATGGCCTACAAGATCCTGGCCACGCCTGCACTGGTTATTAACGGCGAAATAAAGTCGGCGGGGCGAATTCCCAGTGCCGCCGAGATCACAACCTGGCTGGCAACCGCAGCTATGAGCCAAGAAGCCGGGAGTGCGCGGTAGCAAGGACTGACTATGTCGGGGCCAAGTGAAGCAGTTGATGTTGCCGTTTTAGGCGGCGGACCAGCCGGATATGTCGCGGCTTTAGTTGCGGCGCGGCGCGGTGCTCGCGTCACTTTAATCGAGCGGCAGCGGGTAGGTGGCACCTGCCTGAACATTGGCTGCATACCAACGAAGGCTCTCGCGACTTCAGCCGATATGTTGGTGCGGTGCCGAAGGGCTCAAGAGTTTGGGCTGTTTATCCCGAAGGTATCGGCAGACATACCAGCATTGATGACCTACAAACAGGCTTCGGTAGATCAACTGGTGGGTGGCGTAGAGCATCTGTTGCGAGAGCGCAGAGTCACGGTGGTGAGCGGTGAGGCCAGATTCGATCGGCCCGGCCTTCTCTCGGTCATGCAGACCGGGCGACGCTTCGAGATCGCGGCGAACCATATCGTACTGGCGCCTGGATCTCTGCCTAGCGAGCCGCCGATAGAAGGATGCGACCTGCCGAACGTCATCACCAGTACGGAAGCGCTCACTTTCGACATGGTTCCTGCTCGGCTTGTCGTAGTTGGAGGCGGGGTTATTGGTTTGGAGTTTGCTTGCATTTACGAGGCGCTTGGTTCAAAGGTGACCGTCTTGGAGATGGCTCCGAACCTGCTGCCCGGCGCGACGGACGACGCAATCGCCAAGCGTCTCCTGCTGATACTGAGGCGTCGCGGACTATCGATTCAAACAGGCGCCGCGGTGGCGAGAATCGCAAGAGATGGGGATACGCTCAAGGTCTACGCCGGTGAGAAGGTCTTCGATGCCGACAAGGTCCTGATTGCCGCCGGACGACAGCCAAACACCTCAGACATCAATTCCAGAAACCTCGGGCTGCGCATGTCCAACTCGGCGATCGCGGTGGATGATCGCATGGCTACGAACCTCCCGAATACGTGGGCAATCGGCGATGCCGTCGGCGGTTGGATGCTGGCTCATAAGGCCATGGTCGAAGGGCGGGTAGTCGCCGAGAACATTACCGGAGGACAGCGCCGTGTGGATTATCGATCCGTTCCGAACGTGATCTTCACCCGGCCAGAGATCGCGAGCGTTGGCCTGACGGAGGCGCAGGCACGCTCAACCGGACTGAATATCAAAGTATCGCAGTTCCAATTCTCGGCCAATCCCAGGGCCCGCATTCTCGGTGAGACAGAAGGTATTGTGCGGCTGATCTGCGAGTCCGAAAGCGGTCGGGTGCTAGGCGTGCATATTTTAGGACCACATGCGACCGACCTCATTGCCGAGGGTGCGTTGGCTGTCCAATTGGGAGCTACCGCCGATGACCTGGCTTGGACAACGCATGCGCACCCAACGTTGCCGGAAGCCATGCTTGAGGCTGCATTAGGGTTTCGAGACGCTGCCATTCACATGCAGTCACGATAGGAGATGAAATGCCGGAGTACCTGCAAACGACAATCGACAAATTCACCTTTCGAGTTGCCACGGACCGTTTCTACGCTCCTGAGGGCATATGGATACTGCCGGCTGACTCGCCTCCGACGCGTGTAAGGATCGGGGTCACCGACTTTTTTCAGCAGCATAACGGGGACGTTGCCTTCGTCAACGTGAAGAACACCGGAACCAACCTGAATCCTGGTGCGGAGTTCGCAGAGATCGAAACGATGAAGGTCAACATAGGTGTCCACTCGCCGGTTGCAGGAGTGATCGGCGCGACGAATCCTGCCTTTGAGTTGACCCCTGAAATCATCAACAAAGATCCATACGGAGACGGCTGGATCATCGAAGTCAGCGCTTCGAACTGGGAAGTGGATCGAGCGAAATTGCTTGATGCAGCGAGCTATCTTTCAGTCATGCAGTCGCAAGCGGAGGAGGAGTTGAGATCATGAGCGAAACCAATAAGGTGGTGGCAATCGTACCGTGCAGCGGGATTGGCAAATCGCTGGGCAGTGTCACGCGGGAAGCAGCCTACGAGCTGTGCGACACATTACGGCCGGACGATACGCGGCTGGTAGCACTTTCCAAGCTTGTCCTCGGCGACGCCGAGGCTCGTGACTTGGTGCGCAACCGGCCGACCGTCACGATCGACGGTTGCAAGCTGATGTGCGCGGCGAAACTCGTCAAGCTCAGCGATGGCGCGTCGGCCCGCGAGATCGCGGTATTCGATGTATTCCGTAATCATAAAGGGCCCAAGCCGGAGGGAATCGCCGAACTGAACGAAGCTGGAAAACAACTCGCCAGGACAATCGCAACCGAGATCTCGGACGAACTGGAAACAATTATTTCGCAACATGAAGGAGGACTCCATGCCTGATCTTCCAGAACGTAAAGTTGGCATCATTGCGTGCTCCGGTGAGGAGCTTGCGGTAGGAACCGTGTCGAGACTTGCGGCATTGAAGGTATTGCACGAAAAGCGACCGGGAAAGACCGTTACGATCTGCTTGCCGCTGTTCCTGGCCGGCGGCGAAGGCGATCGTACGTTTGCCCGCTTTCATCCGACCATCACGGTCGACGGCTGCGAACTGCGCTGCGCCGCGCGAGGCACAGAGATGTACTCGGGAAAGCCGACGGCAAGCATCGTTGTCAGCGAACTCGCGGCTGAGCACAATTTGGGATTGATCGACGGGCGCCGCAAGCTGAATGATGCCGGTCTGAAGGCGGTTGAGATCACCACCGAGCGCATTACGTCCCTTGTGGACGATGTGCTGGCGCGGCCTGCCATGCCGCTGGTTTCGATCAGTGCGCCCGCGGCGACGAAGCAGCCAACGATTGCGGGCTGCTCCTGCGGCTCCGGCGTGCCCGTGCAGAAAATCAAAATCGACGGTCAAATCGTGGAGCTGCTGGCATTGCCGCTTATCTTTGCAAGCCTGCGCGAACGTGGCCTGACTCCCGAGACTGCTGGGGACGTTCTCCTGGCAGACGTGGCGATCTACAACTCGATACCTGAGGAGCTGAAATCCAGCTACAGGGAGGCAATCCTCCGGGAATACAGCGCTTTCTGGAACGGAGGCAAGAAATGAGTCGAACCGCAACGTATCACACCACCGTGCGCTGGACTGGCGAGCACTGGGGCCATCTGGAGATGGGTAACGGGCCTGAAATGAAATTCTCCGCTCCTCCCGATGCGCACGGTCACCCAGGTGTATTGACGCCTGAAGACGCATTCGTGGCCTCGGCAAATACCTGCGTGATGATGATGTTTCTCTGGGCAGCAGAGCGTTTTCAACTCGGACTGCTGTCCTATGAATGCCGCACCGAAGGAACCAAGTTGATTGAGCTGGACCGTACCGAGATCTTCACCAAACTTCACTTCCGGCCGGTAATCCGGGTGGCTCGCGGGAATGAGCGGAAAGAGGTGGTGGAGGGACGAATTCGCCGTGCCGTACAGGCGGCGCAGAAGTACAGTCTCGTTGCTAATTCGGTGAAATCTGAAATCGTCGTCGAGCCAGAAATCATCGTCGAAGACATCAAGCACGTCGATACGGCAGTGACCGAACTGGCTTGATCGTTTGACTGTGCCATCTGGGGTGTCATTCCATGATGCCCGGATGACGTGCCTAGCAGGACTTATCTCTGCTGGAAGGTCTGCGGGGGAATCGAAGTCGACAAAACGAGATGAGCAATCAAATGAATGATGCATTACTCAAGGTTAGTGCGCAGGACCGCATGCGGATGGAGAAGATAGTGATCGACCGCGACGGCGAGGACGCGATTGCGTTGGTGAAACAGTGGTTGGAGATCGTCGCTCGGGCGCGACGTAGTGGAATGCAATCGCA